>CAVUBR010000001.1:0-527195 GCA_963739705.1 Terriglobia bacterium
GAGCGATATGACAGCCCATGCTCAGCGCAGAAGGCTTGCACCGCCACGCTGACCTGCGGATAGTAGACGTGGCTGATATTCGGAAATAAGTGATGCTCAACTTGGTACTCGAGACCCGAGCACAAGAATCTGCCGAGCCAGCCCGTCCGGAAACTCACTGTTCCCGCAGTCTGGGCGGCGAAAAAATCCGCACCGCTCCGGGCTTCCGCAGTCGTACGCTGGGCCTCGGCCGGAAAATGTCCAGGCGCCAGGATGGCGTACATTGCGTACCCCAGCAGGATGGTTCGTAGAAATAAAATCCGGCAACTGCCGGCAGCGGCCAGAGTAACAGCGGCACCCCGATCCAGATCGCATAATGGATGACCAAGGCGCCGAGGTCGATCCAGTGGGCGGACTTTCGTCCTTTGGAATGGCGGAGCATTCCTATCAGGTGCTTCCAACCGGCCATCTGTATGCTGAAACAGTTCAGCGCCAGCGCCAATGGAAACAACCAGAATTGCAGGTGGTCGTAATAGAATCGACGCAGGCCGGAGCTGGCGTGAACCTCGTCTGCGGTGATCGCGAACCACGGCAACAGGTCGGCGTCGCTGTCCACTCCGACCACGTTCGGTGCCGGATGATGCAGCACCACGTGCTTGTGCCACCAGTAGGTAGCCGAAAGGCCCAGAAACATCGGATAGCCAAAATAGCTTAGAGCCTCATTCACCCAGCGCTTGTCGCTGGTCGCGTAGTGCGTGGAGGTGTGCGTATTGGTCCCGACACCCATGCATCCGAAAGCCGAGATCAGGAGTACCAAGCACCCGCAGGGCCGTATTGTGGCAGGTCATGAAGATGGCGATGCCTGCCAGCGCGATCGCCGCATGGATCAATAGCTCCATCACGATCCGGTTCGTGGCTTTCTTGTCCCAGCCGCGGCGGCCGAATTCTCTCCGCAATTCTGCTACTGCCTCAATAGTTGTCATTATGCAAGCTGTAATTTCAGGCTAACTGGAATCGAGGCGCACTTTTGTAAGACTTGTGTAATTTCACGTTGAAATCGAAGCGATTGGCCCTATGGTCCCAGCATTGGCCTCGCGGGCGTCGTTAAAGAATCAAGTTGCTGTTGCTCTGTTCAGCAAGTGAGGCGACCGACCCGTATGTCACTGACTTGGGGACTCTGGGTAAATTCGTGCCGAAATGGTTCGCGCTCACTCGACCCAGAGGAATTCAGGAGCTGCCGCAACGGTCTTCATTCCATGGCGGGGAAAACCGTCCGCGCGGCAGGGCGCTAGCGAGCCGCAATAGCGTCAGCGCTGTCCGATGTTCGAACGTTCCGCTGCCGCGATCGTTGCGTCCGCCTCGGGGCGCAAAATATATCCAGTTTTAAAATTCTTCTCGGTAACGTCTTTGACCGTGGCGACGTAAGCGGCGTGGCTCGGGTAAAGGTCGTTCACAGTCGCGGCATCGAAGTCCTGGTGCGTACCATACAGGCGGCAAAAGCCTGCACCTGAATTCTGTCCCGTATTCACGCCGGTCGGGACCGCGATCTCAGCCAGGCGGATGCCACCAGCCAGTGAATTGCCGTTCTTGTCGCGGGCTATGACCGCCGGTGGACCAACCGAGGTCACCTCGATGGGCGGCGCCGACGGCGGCGGCGTTCCGTCTTTCACCCAGGCTTGCAGGTGATCGAACGCGGCATCCATTACCTGATAGAACGGAACATGGCTGTAGGGCGGCTGTTCGCAGGGATTTCCGCTTCGTGCCACGGGAGCCGGCGCCGCATTGGCATTTCTTCCGCGCCCGCCAAGTCCCGGCGTAAAGCCTGGCGCGATCGGATTGCCGTCACGCCGTCCCAGCGCGCCGGAACTCGCCGTAAACTGTGTATCGACGTGCGAGTCACCGGCGACTTCCCAGGACCGGAAGTTATTCGTATCCGGCTGCCGGTTGGCGGCCTGATTGTTAATGACGTCCGTTTCCGAAAGCAGCTTCCAGACTTTGATGTTCAAGTCCGTGCGAATCCTGCCGCCGCCGCCGTGCACGACCACCGCGTCAAACACCGGCGCTAGGGGATGCACGGAGTTCACGAAAATGGCAAGGCGTGCGGCCGATTGCGAATGTCCGGTCGCAAAAATTCGCCGCGGCTTCAATCCGCCCAGCAAATCGACACCGCCTGGTTTCCGCACGGCGCGCGCGACGTCGGCGAAAATGTCGTAGGAGAGCGCATCGTTGGTAATGGTTCCATCAGCGGTGACGTCCAGCGATCCATACCGATCCTTGTTCCAGACCTTCAGCGCCTCGACACCGATGCGCTGTGGCGTGACGCCGATGTAGGCGATGCCTGAGCGGACGAAATAATCGTGCGCCTGGTACCAATCGATATCGAGATCGTGGTCGGCAGTGACATTGTTCCATTCGACGATCACTGTACCGTTGAACTTCGCGGCGCTGGCCGGCCTCCGCACCACGACGCGAGTTTTGTATTTGTGATCGGCGTCGATCACCGAGCCGGTTGCGCCGTCCGGGGTGTTGTACCGTGCCGCCGCACCGGAAACGAAAAACTCCTGTTCGACGTAGCCGCGTCCCTTCAGATCCTCGAGCGCCGCAAAAAACGGATATTGATGCGACGGATCGCCCACGGGAGCAGTCGCGACGATCGGGCCAGTGACCGTAGGGTTCTCGGCCATTGCGCCAAACGCGAACACAACCCCAAGCGCTGCGAGAGGAATCAGAATGCCCTTCAGCATTCCGCCATCGTACAACAAACGACGCCCGGCGCGAACGGACTGGCAGGCCCCAGAATTGTCCAACGCAAGATGAGCATGAAAGTAGCGAGTTGGACGGGGCAGTTTCCAATGCAAGATGAGCATGAAACAGGGAAGAATGGGGTAGGCGTAGCTCGGTCGGGTGCAGATACGGATGCAGAATGCCGAGAGCCTGAGCCGGGATCAGATCCGAGAGTTCTTACGGTCGAGCGGGCCGATCGAGTTCACCAGCGGGGGGCGGGAAGAGCGCTACGGGTGGGTGGAGCGCGTGCTGGCGGCGCAGAAGTACGGGAAGTTGGGGAAACGGGAACGAGGCCTGGTGCGGGCCTACGTGCGGAAAGTGACCGGGTTGAGCGAGGCGCAGAGCACGCGGTTGATCCGGGCGTTTCTAGATCACGGCGAGGTACGCGCCCAGCCGTACCAACGGCACACGTTCGCAGCCAAGTACACGGCCGAAGATATAGCGTTGTTGGCGGAAGTGGATCGGGCGCATGGGCGGTTGAGCGGGCCGGCCACCCGGCGGATTTTGCAGCGCGCCTACGAGCAGTTCGGAGAGAAGCAGTACGAGCGGCTGGCGAAGATCAGCGTGGCGCACTTGTACAATCTGCGGGCCAGCGCGCGCTATCGCAACCAGGCGGCGGTGTTCGAGCCGACGCGGTCCACCGCGGCCGCGATCGGACAGCGCCGCAAGCCGGACCCGCAAGGGCGGCCGGGATATGTGCGCGTGGACACGGTGCATCAAGGCGACAGCGCGGGAGCCAAGGGTGTGTACCACATCAACGCCGTGGATGCGGTGACGCAATGGCAAGTGGTGGGCTGCGTCGAGAAGATCAGCGAGGCGTATCTGATGCCGGTGCTGGCAGCGGTGTTGGCGCAGTTTCCCTTTCCCATCCGCGGTTTTCACGCCGACAACGGCTCGGAGTATATCAATCATCGGGTGGCGGAAATGTTGGGGAAGCTGCACGCCGAATTCACCAAGAGCCGGGCGTGCCGGAGCCAGGACAATGCTCTAGTGGAAGGCAAGAACGGGGCGGTGATCCGCAAGCTGATCGGCTACGGGCACATCGCCGGCCAACACGCTGCGGCGCTGCAGGAGTTCTACCGCGAGCACCTAAATCCGTACCTGAATTTTCACCGGCCCTGCGGCTTCGCCACAGTGAGCTTGGACGAGCGCGGCAAACGGCAACGCAAGTACAAGACCGAAGACTACCGGACGCCGTTCGAGAAACTGCAATCGCTTCCGGAAGCGGAGCGGTTTTTGAAACCGGGATTGAGCTTGCCGGAACTGGAGAAGCGGGCGCTGGCCATCAGCGACACCGCATGCGCTCGCCGGATGAGCGCGGCCAAGGCCAAGTTGCTGCGGCAGTGCCAGACGCCGTCATTGCCGAAGTTCCGCTGACCCAGGGCCGTGGAAATGCCGGGCCCGTGGAAAGCGTGGAAAAGCAAAAACAGCTTTCCCACTCTTTCCACCGTCCCTTGGAAATCTCGCAGAAAACGCGAGATTTCCACATTCCCACCGCCTGGCTTCGCGGCTATGGGAAAGTGGAAAACCAACGGCAGGTTTCCCACTTTCCCACAGCCGCTCGCAACGACGACCACTGTTCTCTCTGTGAAAACCAAACACCAAAGAAAGGAAGTCGGCCGCTGCGCGGCCTCCTCATTCCCTATCCGTTCTCCCTACGGTCGAACGGAACCGATTTCATGCTCATCCTTCAATTGGAAAATGCTCGGGTCTCTTTGAACAGCCGGCACAGCGAGGGCGGGCTGTCATACTTGTGATTCAGGAGGTGGCGCTTGTCAATGCACTTCATCGTGCGATTCGAACCGCAGCCGGGCAAAGAGCGGGAGTTTCGCGATGCGCTGCGACAGGTCGTCGAGCCAACCCGTGCCGAAGCGGGTTGCCTGGGCATCCATATATTCGAGTCGCTACGGGAGCCTTTTATTTTCGCGATTCATTCCGAGTGGGCCGATGAGGCGGCGTTTCAGCTGCATGCGCGGCTGCCGCATACGGTTCGATTTCTGTCTGCCGCAAAGGAATTGCTCACGCATCCTGTGGAAGGGTTGCGGGCACAGGAGATTGGGCATTAGAGTCCCACGGCTCTGGATTTGAGACAATTGCCTTGGGAATACCAATGAATTCGAGTGAGCTATCGGTCTTTGATCTGAGCCCGTCCGAAAAGCTACAGCTCGTAGAGGATCTTTGGGATGACCTCGCGGGCAGACCCGAAGATGTGCCCGTTCTTGACTGGCAGAAGCAGGAACTGGCGCGCAGGAAGGCGAATCTCCTGAAACACCCCGGTGCGGGACTGACGTGGCAAGAGGTGAAGCGCAGGGTTCAGGAACGCCGTGGCCGCAGCTGATCTGGTCGTCGCGCCAGAAGCCGGACAGGAATTACAGAAGCCTACGTCTGGTATGAGGGTCGCCGCGCCGGGCTGGGTGCGTCGCTTTCCGTACGCCGTATTTCAAATCCCGTGATCCGGGCAAATGGCGTCAACGTCTCCCTGATCCGATCGCACCGCTGCTGATTGCTTGTCGTCCCTAGGGGCTGGGGCGAGGCGCCCCAAAACTGGGTGCGCCACAGATTCGCGGTATGCTCTATCAGAGGTCAACGTATGACTTACCGGAACCTTATAAGCCTCGCCGCGATCGCGCTCTTTGCGGTAACTTCCACTTTCGCGCAAAGTAAATCGGCGTGGACAGCGCCACGGACCGCGGACGGTCATCCCGATCTCCAGGGTGTCTGGTCGAATGCCACCAGGACCCCACTCGAACGGCCGCCTGAGTTCGCCGGCAAGGCGACCGTAACGGACGCCGAAGCGAGGGAGTGGGAACAGAAAGAACACCAGGCCTGGCAGGAACTGGACGGAACCTCCGAAGGCCCGCTGCATAAACAGAAGGGATCGGAAGGCACCGGCGCCTACAACGTCCTCTTTTACGATATGGGCAACGGCCTGGCGCGCATAGACGGCGTCAAGCACACCTCCATGGTGATTGATCCGCCGGATGGAAGAATCCCGCCTATGCTGCCGGAAGCGCGCGCACGCAACCAGAGGCGCCCGGAGAGCGTTGACAATGTCAAGGACCGCGGGCTTTCCGAGCGCTGCATCATCACGTCCATGGCGGGCCCGCCGATGCTCCCAACGCTGTACAACAACAATTATCAGATTGTGCAGACGCCGGACGCGATCATGATCCTGGTGGAAGAAATCCATGACGTGCGCATCATCCATATGAACGCGAAGCACCAGCCGGAGAACGTCCGCCAGTGGACCGGCGATTCCATCGGGCATTGGGAAGGCGACACGCTGGTCGTGGAAACCACGAATTTCACCAACCAGACCCATTTCCGCGGTTCTTCGAAGGACCTGAAGGTGACGGAGCGCTTCACGCGCGTCGATGACAAGACCCTCGTATACAAAGCCACCATGGAAGACCCCTCCACGTGGCCAAGCCCTGGACCGTGGAATTGCCTTTCGCCGCGGAGCCCGGGCCGATCTACGAATACGCCTGCCATGAAGGTAACTACGCGATCGAGGACATCCTAGGCGGAGCCCGTAAAATCGAGGCGGCCAGCGAGAAGAAGTAGTGCTCAATAAAACTAGGCGTTCACGCCGGCCTGACGCGGCTCCCTTCACGCGTGCGCCACAAGCCCTCTTGGCCGGATAATGTCGGTATGAGGAAATTTTCCGGCTCCGAACTAAAGAGGCACTGGCAGGGCTGCCCGGATGGACGGTCGAGAACGGGAAGCTGCACAAAGAGTTTAAATTCGCCGACTTCATCCACGCCTTCGGTTTTATGTCCATCTCCGCGCTGGGCATCGAGAAGATGAACCACCATCCGGAATGGTTCAACGTCTACAACCGCGTGACCGTCGACCTCGCAACCCACGACGCGCAGGGCATCACTTCCAAGGACGTCGAATTGGCCAAGCTGCTGGACGAGGCCGCCAAGAAACTGCAATGAAGGCCCTCCTGCTGGCCCTCGCAACCACGGCCTGCCTATGCGCGCAGCCCGCGTTTACCGGGCGCGGACGCCGAAGACCAGCAGATCAACCAAGCCATCCACTCCGGCCTCATCCCCGGCGCCGTGCTGCTTATCGGACACGACGGCGCCGTGGTCTATCGAAAAGCGTACGGCGAGCGAGCGCTGATACCGCAGCGCGAGGCCATGACTTTAGACACCATCTTCGACGCGGCTTCGCTGACCAAAGTGATCGCCACCACACCCTCGCTCATGAAGCTGTTCGAGCAGGGCAAGATTCGCATCGATGATCCGGTGACGAAATATCTGCCGGAATTTCAAGGCGGCAAAAGCGACATCGAAATTCGCGATCTGATGACGCATTTTTCCGGGCTGCGGCCGGATCTGGATTTGAAGCCGGCCTGGAGCGGCTACGAGACCGGAATCCAGCGCGCTTTGATTGATAAGCCGGTCGGGCCGCCGGGGCTGCGCTTCGTTTACAGCGACATCAATTTCATCCTGCTGGGAGAAATCGTCCATCGGCTGAGCGGCGAGATGCTCTCCGAATACGCGCGCGAAAACATTTTCAAGCCGCTGGGCATGCAGGATTCCATGTTTCAGCCGCCCGCTTCGCTGCGGCCGCGCATCGCACCCACCGAGCTCGATCCCGAGACCGGCCAGCCGCTGCGCGGCGTGGTGCATGACGACACTTCGCGTTACATGGGCGGCGTCGCCGGACACGCGGGGCTATTCACGACTGCCGACGATCTGGCGAAATTCGCCCAGATGATGCTCGACCGGGGCGAGCGAAATGGCGTGCGGCTGTTTCGCGCGGACACGGTGGACAAGTTCACCGCGCCCGCCTCGCCCGCCGATCAGCCCATTCTGCGCGGGCTCGGTTGGGACATCGATTCGCCCTATTCGAGCAATCGCGGCGAACTTTTTCCCATCGGCTCGTACGGCCATACCGGTTTTACCGGTACTTCGGTATGGATCGACCCCGCCAGCCGGACCTACGTGATTCTGCTCACCAACGTGGTCCATCCGCATCGCGGCAAATCGCTCAGCTCGCTGCGCAGCCGCGTGGCGACTATTGCGGCCGCGTCGTTCGGCATCGCCGCGCCGGGCGTGAGTCTCACCGGATACAACGAAACCATCACCGGCCCGGGACTGCATCGCGATGTGAATCGGAACGGCGCCGTGCTCACCGGCTTGGACGTTCTCGCCGCAGGAGCATTTTGCCCCGCTGCTCGGAAAAAGAATCGGGCTGATCACCAATCAAACCGGGCTTGAGCCGCGATGGAAAGCGCAATGTCGACCTGATGCTGGCCGCTGGAGTGAAGATTGCAGCGCTGTTTTCGCCCGAGCACGGCCTGTCGGGCCTGGAGGACAAAGAGAACGTCGCGAATTCGCGAGATCCGGCCACCGGCCTGCCCGTACTCAGCCTGTACCAGGGTTCCTCGCGCAGCATTACGCCCGCCATGCTGCAGCGATATCGACGCATTAGTTTTCGACATTCAGGATGTAGGCGCGCGCTTTTACACTTACTCCTGCACCATGCTTTCCAGCATGCAGGAAGCTGCGAAAAAGCACGTCCCATTTTACGTGCTCGACCGGCCGAATCCCATCACCGGCGTCCACGTCGAAGGTCCGATATTGGATCCCGATCTGGAATCGTTCGTCGGATGCATGGAAATCCCGCTGCGTCACGGGATGACGCTGGGCGAATTGGCAAATCTGGAGAACGGCGAGCGCCGGCTGAGCGTCGATTTGCACGTGGTCGCAATGCAAGGCTGGAACCGGGGCGACTGGTTGGATTCGACCGGCCTCGCCTGGGTGAATCCCTCGCCCAATATGCGCAGTCTGAATGCGGCGCTGCTTTATCCTGGGCTCGCCATGCTGGAAGCTTCCACTAACTACTCGGTCGGCCGGGGTACCGATGCGCCTTTCGAACAGATCGGCGCCGATTGGATTCAAGGCCCGCAGCTTGCGGCATTCCTAAATGGCCGTTATATACCGGGAGTGCGGGTATATCCGACCAGTTTCACGCCGGCTTCCTCGAATTTCTCAGGGCACTCCATCCAGGGCGTGCGTTTCGTGGTAACTGACCGCACTGCGTTTGACAGCACGCGCCTGGGGCTGGAGGTGGCCTACGCTTTGGAAAAACTGTATCCGGGGAGGATTCCGTGGGAAGAGAATCGCTTCCTGATCGGCAATCGGGAGATCATCAATGGCATGAAAGCCGGCACGGACCCTCGCGACACCGTTCAGAAAATGGAGGAATCTCTCGCTGCTTTCATCAAGCGGCGAGAGAAATACCTGCTGTATAGGTAAAGGGCAGCCCGAGCCCGGACAAGCGGGCTCTAGCAGACAAGACTGTCAGCTTCGCAGGACCGATAAGAGTATCGGGCTGAAGTAAGACCGCCCCGCTAGCCTAGGCCGCCGCCGACTTCGCTGTGCTCTTGGCTTCATTCTTCGGCTTGTTCTTGCTGCCTGGTGGACGTCCTCTCCTTTTGATTTGAGACATCCAGGCCGGGGGCCTCCCCCGACGTCTTCCGCGACCCCTGGCCAGCCGCTCCAAGGTCATGATCGCCTCTTCTATGTGCTCACGCTCGAGGCGTAACTCCGCCAACATTTTATTGATGTCCATCTAGTATGTGTCTCCGCAAAAATGACACGCTCAAGGTTGTTGCTGTTCTGAAAACCGAACAGGTTTACACAATCTAAAGGTGATACCCTTCATGTTTGTACCGCATTTTTGACTTGCCTTCAAGACTTTTGTTCGGAAAACCGAACAAGCGTATGCTTCTCTTGGTACTGGCTGTTCTTGTACCCTGGCTATCACCCCGTCCGGAATAGCTCCAAAGGGCTAGTGTCTATGCGGCCGGTTGTCGTCGTTTCCAATAGAAATAGAAGGGTAAGCCGACCGAAATTATGCCCAACCCCATCAGAGATTCTCGCGGAGATTTCAGCAAGGTGGACACTACCAGGCAGGAAATGGCGAGCACAAAAATCGCCGGGATCACGGGGTAGCCCAGGGTCCGGTAGGGCCGAGGGAGGTCGGGACGTTTGAAACGCAGAACGATCACCGAGGCGGTAGCCATGCCGTATAGGATCACGCTGGCGAAAATGACGTAGGTGTAGAGCTGATCGTATCGGCCGCTCAGGACCAGGAGCGCAGCCCATGCGCTCAACGCGAGTATCGACACGCTGGGCGTTCGATGCTGTGGGTGAACGAAGCCTACACGCCGGAAGAACAGTCCGTCGCGAGCCATGGCGAAGGGGACCCGGGAGCCGGACAAGAATGGATCCGTTGAGCGCGGCGAAAATCGAGATCATGGCGGCAATGCTCACCGCGGCGGCACCGCCCGGTCCAAGAATGCGGCGCATCATCTCGCCGGCGACACGGTCGGTTCCCGCGACGGCGTCGGCGGGGAGAACGCGAAAATACGCGAAATTCGTCAAAAGATAAATCGCCAGGACCGCCAGGCTACCTAGTATAAGTGCCAGGGGCAGGTTGCGCTGCGGCTTGCGAACCTCGGAGGCCACCATGGCCACGTTGTTCCAGCCGTCGTAGGCCCATAAAGCCGCCACTAAGGCCGCGAAAAACCCGGCGATGCCGCCCGGGGCCGGCGTGGAGGTGTGATAATTCGCGGAAGTCCCGTGAGCCGTTCCTAATCCAATCACGATGATCGCGGCAAGCAGCAGCACCTTGACCACAGTTACTGAGACCTGAACGTTGCCGCCGGCTCGCACGCCGAAGTAATTGATCAGGGCGAGGACGGCAATTACGGCCATTGCCAGCAACTGGCCATAGCGGATTTCGAGCGGGTGGCCTGCCTCGCCCAACGGCAGTGGCACTACCACCCAGACCTTTTCCAACTCGGGGCTGAAAATTGGCCAGGTAGATGAAAAATCCGGTGGCGAGCGTGGCGATGGAGCCGCTTTTGGCCACCCACATTTGGGTCCATCCATAGAGAAAGCCCCATAGCGGGCCATACGCTTCGCGCAGATAGACGTATTCGCCGCCGGCTTCGGGCATGGCGGCGGCAAGTTCGGCATAGCTCAAGGCTCCGAACAACGTGAGCAGGCCGCCGAACACCCATACGGCAAACACCATCAGCGGCGTGCCGACGTTCTGGATCATGCTGCTGGGAACGAGGAAGATCCCGCTTCCGATGACCGTGCCGACCACGATCGCGGCCGCGCTCCAGATGCCCAGGACGCGCTTCAGCTCGGGATGTGGATGCGCCTCAGAGGGCTGGGTCATGGCGGGGTTCCTTGAGAAACAGCGAAACAGCGTAGCCGGTGGCGAACGTTACGGTGGTCCCAATCAAGACATACCAGGTGAAGGCGATGGGCGTCCACAGTTTCACGCAGATCATGACGGCGAGGCCGGCGATCATGGCAACCATGGCGGCATTTTCCTGGACCGATTTAGTCAGCAAACCGAGCAGAAAGACACCCAGGAGCGAGCCATAGAGAATGGATGCGATGGTGAGGCCCGCTTCGAGCACCGATCCCCAGTGCCGCGCCACTAATCCGACCAGGACCAGAATCGCGGCCCAAAGCAAAGTTGCCTGGCGCGCGACGCCGAGAAAGTAAGGTTCGGACTTGTTTGGGTCGCGCCGCAAGGCCAGAGGGCGGTAAAATCCATGACGGTGGTGGACGCCAGCGCGTTCAGCGCCGCGCTCAGGTTGGACATGCCGGCGGCGAGGATCGCGGCGATCGCAAGTCCCGCTAAGCCGGCCGGCAGATTGTTCCAGATGAAGCGCGGATACATGGACTCGGGCGGTTGCGGAGCGGCGATGTGCGAGCCGGAGTAGTAGACGAACAATAGCGCGCCGATCCAGAGGAACAGGGCGAACTGGAAGAAGATCACCACCCAACTGGAGAGTAGCGCGGCGCGGCTCTGCTGTTCATCTTTGGCTGCGAGCAAACGCTGTACCAGCAACTGCTCGGTGCCGTGGCTCGCGGTGGTGAGAAAGCAGCCGCCGATGATGCCCGCCCAAAAGCTGTAGTTGCGCGCAAAGAAGGCAGCGGTCCAGGAGAACCGGAAATCGAACACCTGTAGTTTATGTGCGCTGCTGACGACGTCGTAGGCGTGGCTCCAGCCGCCGGGGATCTGATGGGCGATGATCAACACGCTGAGGATGGCGCCGGCGACATAGAGGACCATTTGTGCGACGTCGGTCCAGATGACCGCGGTCATGCCGCCTTCGAAGGTATAAAACAGCGTGAGGGCCACGATGACAAGAATGGAAATCAGCTCGCCGGTGCCGAGGATGGTCGCGATGACGATGGAGACGGCGAACACGCGGACGCCCTCGGCCAGGGCGCGCAGGACCAGAAATGTTCCGGCCGTCAACTTACGGATGCGCTCACCGAAGCGGCGGCGCATCAGTTCGTAAGCGGTGTACATCTGGCCGCGGAAATACTGCGGCAGGAACAACACGGAGATAACGATGCGGGCCAGAAGGTAGCCGAAGACTAATTGGAGGAACTCGAAATTTCCGGCAAAGGCCAGCGGCGGCGTTCCGATCACAGTCAGCGTACTGGTTTCGGCCGAGACGATGGACAGCGAAATGGCCCACCACGGCGCGGTGCGGCCGCCCAGGAAATAATCTTTGAGACCGTGCTGGCGAGTGCGGAAGCGGGCTCCGAACCAGGTGATCGCGATCAGATAGATCGCAATCACGGCCAGGTCGAAGGAATGCATCGAAAGCGGATGATAGCACGCGAATCAGAGCGAAGGCTGGTTGCTGCATGGTCATGCAGTGCAGGGTCCCGAGGCCGAGCACCAGGTCGCGGGAATAGATTCCGACCACTTCGCGGCCGGGGAAGAGCTTGGCCAGGGTGTTCAATGCCACGCGGTCCATGGGGTCGTTGAAGACTGGAACAAGAACCAGCCCGTTGGCGATATAGAAATTGGCGTAACTAGCGGGCAGCCGCTGGCCGGCGAACCAGACTGGGGCGGGCATGGGGAGCGGCACGATCCGCAGGCCGGTGCGCTTGAGGATAGCCAGGTTTTCGCGCAGGGGTTCGTGGTTGGCTTCTGAGCGATCCGTTTCGACGACGGTGACGACCGTGTTTGGATTGACGAAGCGAGCTAGGTCGTCGATGTGGCCGTGGGTGTCGTCGCCGGCGATGCCGTTCTTCAGCCAGATCACTCGCTCGATTCCAAGATATTTTGCAAAATAGCGCTCCCAGTCCGCGCGCTTGAAACCCGGATTCCGAACCTGCGTGTCCGGGCTGAGCAGGCACTCCTCGGTGGTGAGCAGAAGACCGGCGCCGTTGACATCGATGCTGCCTCCTTCCAGCACGATCCCGGGTTCGACTTGAGGGATGCTCGTCTGCTTCGCGATGAACGCGGGAATCTGGTTGTCGTCGCGCCAATTGTCGTACTTGGCCCAACCGTTGAAGATCCAGTTGGTGATGGTCACGCGGCGTTTGGAGTCGCGCACGAAGATGGGGCAATAATCGCGAGTCCAACTTCGATTGGTGCGATGGTGGAAGAACTCGACTGCGTTCAAATTCGCGCCGCATTTGGTCAGCACTCCGCGCGCGCGTTTGTTCAGCGGCTTGATCGTTTACCAGGATGCGGACCTTCTCGACGCGCCGAGAGCCGGCGCACGATGTCGCCATAAAGCCAGGGAATGGGGGAGAACTTGCCCGGCCAGTCCGTTCGCTCGTGCGGCCATGCGAGCCAAGTGGCTTCGTGCGGCTCCCACTCGGCGGGCATGTGGAGCCGGGGCTGGCGCGGCTTCAATCGAGCCATTTCAATCCAACCGCGCTTGAGGATCGGGAGAATAGGCATCCACGCGGCGGTCGCGCAGGAAGGGCCAATTGCGGCGTACTTCCTCGATGCGATGCGGGTCGCATTCGGTGACCAGAATCTCTTCCTTGTTAGAAGATGCTTCGTCGATGACGCGTCCGAACGGGTCGGCGACAAAGGAAGAGCCCCAGAATTCGAGTCCGCCGCCCGCGGGTCCTTCGTGCCCTACGCGATTGACTGCGGCGACGTAGATCCCGTTGGCGATGGCGTGGCTGCGCTGGATGGTGCGCCAGGCGTCGAGTTGCGCTGCTCCGTACTGCTCTTTTTCCGCCGGGTGCCAGCCGATGGCGGTGGGATAGAACAGAATATTCGCGCCGCCGATGCTCGAAAGCGCGCGCCGCTTCCGGATACCATTGATCCCAGCAAACCAGCACGCCGACGCGCGCGAATCGGGTATCGAAATTGACGAAACCCAGATCGCCGGGCGTGAAATAAAACTTTTCGAAATACAGCGGGTCGTCGGGGATGTGCATCTTGCGATAGATTCCGGCGATTTCGCCATCCGCGCCGATGACCGCCGCGGTGTTGTGATACAGACCGGCGGTGCGGCGTTCGAACAGCGAAGCGATGATGACTACGCCGAGTTCGCGCGCGATGCTTCCCAGCGTTTCCGTGGTGGGGCCTGGAACCGGCTCGGCGAGTGCGAACAACTCGGCATTCTCCTCGCGGCAGAAGTATTGGGATCGGAAGAGCTCCTGGAGGCAAATGATCTGTGCTCCGCGCGCGGCCGCTTCGCGAATCCTCCAGATGGCCTTTTCCAGGTTCTCGTTGGGATCGAGGGCGCAGCTCATCTGCACCAGGCCCACACGGAACTTGGCCATGTTCACAGAATCCATTTCTCTATTGTGAGGGCGCGGGCGGTGGGCTGCAATCGGAAGCGCGGCTGAAGATCAGGCCTTCTTTTCGGCCCAAACCAAAAACCGCAACAGCATCTGGTCCTTGGTGCCGATGATTCCTCCGAACTTCGAGATTGGTTTCAATCCGTAGTCTTTATGGCTGATGCACGCGTCGCCGTCAATTTCGAGGCGCAGGTCGCCCGAGACCGGCTTGACGGCGGCTTGAAAAACAATTGGCTTGGAGATGCCGCGCACGGTGAGATCGCCTTGAATTTCGTACATGCCTTTCGATTTGGTTACGATCCGAGTGGAGACGAAGGTCAGCTGCGGATATTGGCTGGCGGCCATCATGTCGTTGAGCGCGAAATCCACGAATTTTCTTGCGGTCTTCCCGCTTGACCCAGGCGTCCTTGCAGGTGACGCTGCTGGCCTGGACGGCGAAGCGCACCTTGGAATCCTCAACGCGCTGGGTGTTGTAGTCGATCTCGCCCTCGTATTGTTCGAAAAACAGCAGGTGCTTCTTCCCGGCCATCAGTCCGGTTTTGAAGACTTCCAGTGTGAACGTGCTTTCTGGGGACGGACGGATGAGTAATGGAGCAGTGGCTTCCGGCATGCCAAACCTCCGTTTCAGGCAACCTCAGGTGATAGACGGGGCGGAGTGGAGTTGGTTACTTACTTTGGTTACTTATTAAAGACCGGCGGCGCGAACCAGTTGCGGGTCGGCTTCGAAGCGGAAGTAGGCGACGCGGCGGGCCTCGTTTTGACGCATCAGGCGCTGGCTGTGAGCTTCTATTTCTGATTGTGAAAAAACGAAGCCATCCTGCGCGGGATCGTACGGAATTCCTTTGTGTTTGTGGAGTTCCAGCAGGGAGGCGGCGCGTTTGAGCTCGTGCTGCTCGCGCTCGCGGCGTTCGGTCTGGAGGGCGCGGAGCTGATCGAGAGTCTTCTGGAACTGGCGGGAGAGACGCTGGCCGTGCATGCCGAGGGTGGCGAGGGCGCGGGTGGCTTCGGCGATGTCGCAGGCGATGGGTTCGCGGGTGGCTCTGGTGTCGGCGGCGCGGGTGAGGAGGTCGGCTTCGAGCAGCGGGATTCGATTCAGGCGCCAGGCAGTGTCGGCGAGTTCCTGGACGAGCTGGGTTTCGGTGGGAGTCGTGGGCTGGTATTCGTCGTGGAATTGCTGGCAGTGGCGCTGGTAAGCTTGCGCGTCTTCGGAGGGCAGGACGGCGGTGTGGCTGGAGAGGCCATGGCGCAGGGAGTTGAGAGAAGAGCGCTGCTTGCCGGATTCAGTGCGCGGGCCGGTGGAAAGTTGGGCGTTGGCGCGGTTGGCGCGGAGTCGGCGGGGTTGGATCGCGGGACTTGGATTGGAATCGAGACAGGGTTGCATAGAGTGGTCCTTTCGCATTCCAGATAGCATGCGCGGGGCGTCCGGGCGCAGGTGCACTTGTGGAAACGCTTGAACGCCAAGTGAGCGATTCTTGTGCTTGGTCGGTCAATGGGTATAGCGAGGACTCAAGGAAGAGCGTTTCAAGCAGCGCGCAGAGGGACCTCGATTTCGTCGACTCTCGAGGGCGGCATATGCGAGCACCTAGCGGATGTCGCCTTCTTCCAAGTACGTGTAGGCCGCGAGAATGTTCGAATGTGCGCCGAACTCCCCATCTTCAGGTTGGCTTTAGAGCTGAGATCGATTCGGAATCTGGTGCCAGACGTCCGAGAGCGAGCTTGATGAGCCGATCATTGAATAGTTTTAGCTTCCGCTCTGCAGCCGCCGGCCCGGCGGGCCAGCGGCGCAGCCCTTCCCGAATCGCGGCCACGGCCGGTTCGCAATGTTCGCGCTCGATGAGCCAATCGACGGTCGCAAGGAGTTCCATTCCCAGGGGCGACTCGAAGCCATCGATTCGTTCGGCAGTTCGGTCCAGGACTTCGCGGAGGTGGTACGAGGTCTCCTGTTGGAGGAAGAGGTCGACGAACCGACGTCGTTCTTCGTCGAACCATATGGTGTCCGACGGGCCGGCGTCGCTCAAGCGCTTGTCGCAGTGAAGATAGCTTCCATCAAGCCCATTGAGCAAATGGCGGAGCCGGTCCGAGTAGGGACCGTATCTATCCGCCCTGAACCTCAGGTCCAACGGGTCTTCGAACCCGAGTTGGTGGATGGTACGCTCCAGGAACCAACACAGCTTCTGAACCTCGAGGTTTGTGCACTCGATTCCAAGCACCCAGTACCGCCGAATCATCTCGGCGACGAGCGCGCGCGCCGGCGTGAGCTTCATGATACCCGTGCGTTTGGCAACGTTCTGAAATTTTGCAGAAGGCTCGAATACCCAGAGATCGACGTCAGACAATTGGCCAAGCGCCCGTTCAATCTCCGGCCGGACGTCGCTCCAATCGAGTCCACCGTTTCCGCAACCGAGCGGCGGCAATGCGATGGAGTGAATCCCCTTCTCTTCGACCACGCGACGAAGATCCTGTAATCCTTCAACGATCCATTCCAGCTTGGAAGGCTGACGCCAATGCTTCTTGGTTGGAAAATTGATCAGCCACCGCGGGCCCTCGAAGGCGTGGTTGTCCGTAACGAACATATGGCCGAGCCGCACCTCGTTGCGCTTCACCGCTTCTTCGTACGCACGGAAGTTCTGTGGGAACGCCTCCTTAAACATTAGGGCGATGCCTTTCCCCATCACCCCAACAGTGTTAACGGTATTCACCACAGCTTCGGTGTGAGCGTCGAGCAAATTGCCTTGGAGAAACTTCATCATCGGAAATACCAGCTTGGGTGTGCAGCAACGGTGAACGACATGCCCCGTCGTTCGACTTCTGCCCGCAAGTCCTGCTCAACGGCCGCAGTGTAACAGCATACACCACGCAGCGCGGCTACGGGCACGTGTTTCCAAATCAGCGCCTCTGCCTGGTAGCGCTCCTTTTTTTCGGGGTCGTC
The DNA here is from genome assembly GCA_963739705.1 of Terriglobia bacterium. Lineage (GTDB taxonomy): Bacteria > Acidobacteriota > Terriglobia > Bryobacterales > Bryobacteraceae > Palsa-89. The sequence continues at coordinate 17,305 of CAVUBR010000001.1, forward strand.
CGGATCATGTTTAAAATCGCGATTTTGGAGCAGTGGCCAGTCGATTCGGTCGAGGCATGCGGAATCTGCGAAGTACTCCGCGTTCAGAGCCATCGCATGTTGATTAGTGAATAGGAATCGTACGCCGGAAGCTGCGATTCGCGGTAGTGATGACACGAAAATCACGATGTCCTCTTTGGGCACCTTCTTCACGTTGCGCCCGGTTATGATATTCAACATCATGATCGAGTATGGCGTGAAGTAGAACGGAACATAATCGCTTAGCGTCCCACCGGGCTGTAACTCGACGACTCGTCCAGCTCGTTTGTCGATCAGTTCGACATTTCCGATGTTTCGGTAGTTCGGACAAAGCGTGACCCCGTTCCGAGCGTGCATTCCATTGCCCAGAATCCATGACACGTTGTCCCGATGCGTGATCCGGAAGATCAGAGCCTTTTCTTGATTCAGGGTTAACGGCATGTGAATCGAAGCGCATCACGACACGAATCGACAAGCAACTATTCATCCGCGCGCTGCGTGAAGGTCGTAATTTAGTATACTTCCGGCCATCAGTGAGATGCATTTACTTTCGCTACAAGCGTTTACGAGGTGGATATCACTCTAGTGAGGATTATAATCCTCTTGAAAGCCAAAGACAAGAGGATTATAATCCTTGAATGGCTCGTGGATCGAGGTTGACAAAGGTGGACCCGGAGTTCCTTGAAGCTGTCTCCGTTGCCCTCCAGGAGTACAAAAAAGCACAAGGCCCTCAGTGCACAAATGAGGTGCTTGCAGCAGCCCTTGGCGTCGACGAATCGACCGTCGCGAAAAACATAACCAAACGAAATCCCATGATGGGAGAAGTGCTCGCTAGAGCCTGCGTCGAGTTGGGAATTTCGTTCAACTATAAAGGCCGTACGATATCCGCCGTGTCTCTTTCGTCGATTGGCAGGCCTCCGACGCCGGCACCGCGACAGCTCGAGTTCCCATTCGATGCCGCGTACTCCACCGAGAGGAATTCATGGCGAATGACTCAGCGGAACACCGACCCATTGGAGTTCAATCTGCGAATCAAGATCGCAGGTTGAGTATCACGAAAGTTTCCGGGCAAGTGTACAGACTGTCCGACCTTACGCGATCGGAAAGGTGCCGATAATGCGGAATGGAGTACTGAGTAGTCGCTTCCGGCATCCCAAACCTCCGTTTCAGGCAACCTCAGGTGATAGACGGACCGTGCTGGAGTTGGTTACTTACTAAAGGCCGGCGGCGCGGACCAGTTGCGGGTCGGCTTCGAAACGTAAGTAGGCGATGCGGCGGGCCTCGTTTTGACGCATCAGGCGCTGGCTGTGAGCTTCTATTTCGGATTGTGAAAAAACGAAGCCATCCTGGGCGGGATCGTAGGGAATTCCTTTGTGTTTGTGGAGTTCCAGCAGGGAGGCGGCGCGTTTGAGCTCGTGCTGCTCGCGCTCGCGGCGTTCGGTCTGGAGGGCGCGGAGGTGGTCGAGAGTCTTCTGGAACTGGCGGGAGAGGCGCTGGCCGTGCAGAGTGGCGAGGGCGCGGGTGGCTTCGGCGATGTCGCAGGCGATGGGTTCGCGGGTGGCTCTGGTGTCGGCGGCGCGGGTGAGGAGGTCGGCTTCGAGCAGCGGGATTCGATTCAGGCGCCAGGCAGTGTCGGCGAGTTCCTGGACGAGCTGGGTTTCGGTGGGGGTTTTGGGCTGGTATTCGTCGCGGAATTGCTGGCAGTGGTGCTGGTAGGCTTGCGCGTCTTCGGAGGGCAGGACGGCGGTGTGGCTGGTGAGGCCGTGGCGTAGGGCGTTGAGCGAAGAGCGCTGCTTGCCGGATTCGGTGCGCGGGCCGGTGGAGAGTTGGGCGTTGGCGCGGTTGGCGCGGAGGCGGCGGGGGTGGATCGCGGGCGTTGGATTGGGATTGAGACAGGGTTGCATAGAGTGGTCCTTTCACATTCCAGATAGCATGCGCGCGGCGTCCGGGCGCAGGTGGGCTCGTGGAAACCGGGAGGACCTAGGCCGGGGTGCGCAAGCGGACGTCTGGCCGGTCGCGTGTGAAACGCTGCATGTGCACGGCCTGGAAGGAGCACCACTTTGCGTGCGTGCGGTTCGTGCTGGGTCGGTCCATGGGCTGTGCGGAGTGCGGCGTCGGGTCAGCGAGTAAACAGCCATCCGCGAAGATGCGCGACCTGCAGCAGTTTCCTGGGCGGGGCCGGCGTCGAGGGCGCACGGTCAACGCGGAGCTTCGCTTCGCCGAATCGATGCAATTCATGATGCGAGGTTGAGGAACGAATCGCAAAGATAGTGTGGAGCAGCGCGATCAGCAGCATCAGGACCGCGATGATTCCGACGAGAGCGCAAAAGACTTCCAGGAAAGGGAGGCCCGCCTGAGCCATGCTGTCCGCCGAGACCGGATCCGATACGAACCAGTTCATAGCCGTTGCCGTGCCGCGATGTTACGCATCGTGCTGAAGATGTTACACCCGCTGGCGGTCAGCGTCAAGCCTACCTCCACGGCTGGCGGGGCGGATCGCTATGCCCGGACGGTCCACGCACGTGCTTGACTGTGCTGGCAGCATGTTGGCCTATCTGAGTCTGTACACGATTCGGGGCGATGCGGTATCTTGCTCGCATGTCATCTTATCCTGGCCGGGCGTTGCTTCAGAGGACTCATGAACTGGCGGTGGAATATCTGGATGGCCTCAATCAGCGTCCGGTGGGGCGGCTGGTGGACTTCGCCGCATTGGTTGAAAGCGCAGGCGGCCCGCTGCCAGCCGAGAGTGAAGATCCGGTCTGCGTGATCGAGCACTTGGCTAAATCGATCGACGCCGGGCTGGTCGCGTCGGCCGGGCCGAGGTTTTTCGGATTCGTGACGGGCGGATCCGTCCCGGCGTCGCTCGCGGCGGACTGGCTCACCAGCGCCTGGGATCAGAACGGGTTCAACTACGCCACTTCACCGGCGGCCGCGGCGGTGGAGGAGGTCGCGGCGCGCTGGTTGATCGAGCTTTTCGGTCTGCCTTCCGGCACCGGCGTTGGGTTTACCACGGGCTGTACGATGTCCAGCTTTGCGGCTCTCGCGGCTGCGCGGCACGCTCTTTTGCGGCGGCTGGGGTGGGATGTGGAGACGCAGGGGTTGTTCGGAGCGCCTCCGATCAGGGTGGTGGTGAGCGACGAATCGCATGTGACGATCTTTGCGGCGCTGCAGATGCTGGGGTTCGGCCGGGATCGCGTGCGGCGGATTCCCACGGATTCGCAAGGGCGGATGCGGCTGGACGAACTTCGGGCAGCACTAAAAGGCGGCCATGATCCGGTGCTGGTCTGCGCGCAAGCCGGGAATGTCAACACTGGGGCATTCGATCCGCTCCCGGAAATCGCCGCGTGCGTTCACGAGGCGTCCGGCTGGCTGCACGTGGATGGGGCTTTCGGATTGTGGGCCGCGGCTTCGTCGGCTTATCGAGAGCTGGCGCGGGGGATTGATCTGGCCGATTCGATTGCTTCCGATTGCCACAAATGGCTGAACGTGCCGTATGATTCGGGGCTCGTTTTTGTGCGCGACGCTGCGGCGCACCGCGCGGCCATGACTCTGAGTGCGGCGTATTATGGCCAGCATCCGGAGGAGGTGCGCGATAACTACAATTGGGTTCCGGAATCGTCGAGGCGCGCTCGCGGCTTCACGGTCTACGCGGCGCTGCGAAGCCTGGGGCGGCGAGGCCTAGCGGAAATGATCGAGCGCTGTTGCGCATTGGCGCGGCGGATGGCGGAGCGGCTTGCGCGAGGTCCGGGCGTGCGAATCCTCAACGACGTGGTTCTCAATCAGGTGCTGGTGAGGTTCGGCGATGCGGATGCGTTCACGGACGAAGTTATCCGCAAGGTGCAGCAGGATGGCACCTGCTGGGCCGGCCCGACTACCTGGCACGGGATGCATGCCATGCGCATCTCGGTTTCGAACTGGTCTACCTCGGAGAGCGATATCGACCTGTCGGCGGACGCTATTCTGCGCTGCGCGAGCGCGGCAACAGCCGGGTAAAAGCTGGATACAATCAAGAACGTTGCGAACCGGAGGTGGCGTCATGAGAACTCTTTTTGCAGCGTTCGGACTTTTGACGATGGCGGGCTCGCTTCCCGCGCAGGTACAGCCGCCGCCGGCTCCCTGGCGAGGGGCGGGGCCGGCACCGTGCGTGGGGTCGGATGGCGGCATCTATCAGTGCCCGCCGGTGCGGGGTGTGATCGCGGTGCGGGCCGGGCGCCTGTTCGACAGCAAAGCGGGACGGATGCTCTCGAATCAAGTGGTCGTCATTTCGGGCGAGCGCATCAGCGAGGTTGGAGCCGAGGGGCAAGTGAAGATTCCGGCGGGTGCGCGGGTGATCGATTTGAGCCGGGCCACCGTCTTGCCGGGGCTGATCGATGCGCATACGCATATGTTCGACACACGCGGGCGCAACGGCACAACTGAACAATCGATGGCGATTGCCGTCTCCAATGTGCAGGCCAACCTGCGCGCAGGATTCACGGCGGCGCGCGATATGAGCACGCATGGCAACGGGTACGGCGACATCGCGGTCCGTGACGCGATCAACGCCGGGCGCATCGATGGACCGCGCTATCAGGTGTCGACGCTAGGGATCGTGTGGGGCGCGACGCCCAAGGATCCGGCCCGGCCTGAAAATCCCCTGGCGAGCACGGTAGTCCGGTCGGCAGAGGAGGGGCGCGCGGCGGTGCGCGAGCAGATCGCACACGGCGCGGATTGGATCAAGCTGTATCCGGCTGGCAATTATTCGTTCACCGCCGATGGGAAGGACCAATATCAGGTGACGTATCCGCTGGAAGTGGTCGAGGCCATGATCGACGAGACGCACCGGCTGGGCAAGAAGGCGGGCTGTCATGTTTACGGCGGCGACGGACTTAAGAACGCGATTGTCGCCGGATGCGACACCATCGAGCACGGCTTCGGCTTGAATCAGGAACTGATCAATATGATGGTGACCAAGGGACTGTACTACGATCCGACGATCGTGCGCTACACCGAGCCATACATGGACGATGTTGACGCGAAGAACACCGGCGGGAAATTCCGGATTATCCCGATTTTCGAGCGGGCGGCTTCGACGGCGGCGGCAACCAAGGGGGTCAAGGTGATGGTGGGCAGCGGCGTGGATGGTTCAACATTCGCGCATGGGTCGCAGGCGCTCGAATTTGAGGCGTTGGTGAAGCTGGCGGAGATGACGCCGGCGAGGGCGATTCAGAGCGGGACCATCATCAATGCCGAGGCGCTGGGCTGGCAGGATCAGATTGGATCCGTCGACAAGGGGAAGTACGCGGATCTGGTCGCGGTATCCGGCGATCCGCTGTCGGACATCACAGAGCTGCAACACGTGCGATTCGTGATGAAGGGCGGAAAAGTGATTCGCGACGACGTGCAGGCTGGCGGGGCCGCGAAGTAACCGAAATCGCCGTGTGAGCAAAGAATGTCTGGGGTCTCGGGAGGCGCCGTTGGGGACCATCATGGTGGATCATCGGGACAAGAGGCCAGCCAGGAATTAGTGTGCAGCCCGTTTTGACTGCGGGCGCCGGCTGAGTTTCTTCAGCATGTCGACATTGCGGAGCGCGTCCTCCGGCTGGTCGTGCGGCGTTTCGAGGATGAAGGCTTTCTCGCGCAGACGCGGATGAGTGAGGATGGCGCGAAAGCCTTCCTCGCCGATATAGCCTTGTCCGATGTGCTGGTGCCGGTCGAGGTGGGAGCCGAGCGGGGCTTTCGAATCGTTGGCGTGAATCACCGGGACGTTGTCCCAGCCTAGAATCTGATCGACTGCAGCGACCGTTTGCTTGACGCCGGCGGCGTTCGAGATATCGAAGCCGGATACAAGCAGGTGGCAGGTGTCGATGCAGAAGCCGATTTTTAGATCGGTGAGCTGGGCGGCGAACTGGCGCATCACGGCCAGTTCTTCGAGACGGCTGCCGAGAGCGGCGCCAGCGCCGGCTGTGTTTTCAAGAAGCACGGTGAACGGTGCGGTATTGAGTCCCTGGGCGGCTTCGGCCAGCGAGCGAATCACAGAATAGATGCCCTGCTCGACGGAGTGACCCTTGCAGTTGCCGGGGTGAGCAACCAGGTACTCGGCTCCAATGGCGAGCGCGCGCTCGATCTCGCCGCGAAAGGCTTGCGTCGATTGTTGGCGCAGCGATTCCGTACAGGAAGCGAGGTTGATGAGGTAGTTGTCGTGGATGACGAGCGGATAAAGGTCGTGACGCTCGCGGGCGCGGGTGAGCAGCTTGATTTGGCTGGCTGGGGGAGGCGGTGAAGCGCGCCACATGCGCGGGCTGGCGGAGAAAATCTGAAAGGTGTCGGCGACGGCTTCCGCGGCTTCAAGCGCAGCGTGCTCGAGCGATTTTGAGATGGAGGTGTGCAGGCCGAGGCGCAAGCAGTGATCTTAGCGTACCAGTCCAGGGTAGGAGCTACGGCCTTTGCCGGGCACTTTGATGGGTCGCTTACAGTCCAGGTCTGCTTAACGGTACAATGCGACCATGTTCGTTCCTTTGACTCCGGTCCGGTGTCTGCATCGCGCCGTGGACCTGTTCGGAAAAAAGATCGGTGTGGTGTGCGGCGAGCGGCAGTTCACCTATGAGCAGTTCGGCGAGCGCTGCGAAAAGCTGGCCACCGGGCTTGCCAAAGAGGGAATCCAGCCCGGCGATCGCGTCGCGTATCTGAGCTTCAACAATCACCAGTTGCTGGAAGGCTACTACGGCGTGGTGCAGGCGCGCGCCATCGTGATGCCGCTCAACGTGCGGCTGTCGCCGCTGGAGCTGGTCAATATCCTGAACCATTCCGGCGCGCGGATGCTGATTTTTGAAAACGATTTCGCGCCGCTGGTGGAGCAGCTGAAGCCCGCGTGCCGCGAGATCGAGCGCTTCGTCACCATCAACGACAAGATACCCATCGCGGACATGACGTATGAGGAGCTGATCGACAAAGGTCATCCGGAGCGGGCGGACATTTTCGGGTTCGACGAGAACGCGATCGCGGAGTTGTTCTATACCAGCGGCAGCACGGGAACGCCGAAGGGCGTGATGCTGGGGCATCGGACGCTGTATATGCACGCGCTGGACGCAGGCGGGGCTTATAAAGACGTGGACACGATGGTGGATCTGCATACCATTCCGCTGTTTCACGCCAATGGCTGGGGTCACGCGCATGCGTCGACCATGCTGGGGGTCAAGCAGGTGATGGTGCGGCGCTTCGACCCGACCGGGGTGTTCAAGCTGATCCAGGAACATCACGCCACCGACATGAGCGTGGTTCCAACCATGGCGAACGCGTTGCTGCACGCGCCCGACATCGGCAATTACGATCTTTCGAGCATGCGGAACATCATGATTGGCGGGGCGGCCGCGTCGCCGGAGCTGGTGGCGCGCATGGAGAAAGCGTTTCACGCCGATGTTTACAGCGGCTACGGGCTCACCGAGACGTCGCCGTTTCTGACGTCGTCGCGGCCGAAACCGGGGCTGGAGTACAAATCGGACGCTGACCGGCAGCGGAGGCGCGCGATGGCGGGCTGGCCGATTACGGGCGTGTGGGTGCGCGTGGTGGACAACAACATGAACGATGTTCCGCGCGACATGCAGACCATCGGCGAAGTAGTGGCTATGGGCGATCACATCATGGAAGGATATTTTCGCGAGCCGGACGTGACCGCGTCGGTCATGACAGGGCCGTGGTTCCACAGCGGGGACATGGGGGTGTGGGACGAAGACGGATTCATTCACATCGTGGATCGCAAGAAGGAAATCATCATCAGCGGCGGCGAGAATATTTCGTCGCTCGAAGTGGAGAAGGCGATCTTCGCGCATCCGGAGGTTTTCGAGTGCGCCGTGGTGGCCGCGCCGGACGAGCGCTGGGGCGAGGTGCCGGTGGCGGTGGTGGTGCGCAAACCCGGGTCGGCGCTGACTTCGGACCAGCTCATGGAATTTCTCGGGCAGCGGCTGGGGAAATTCAAATTGCCGCGCATGGTGGAGTTTCACGACGAAGCGCTTCCCAAGACCGGGACGGGGAAGATCCGAAAGCTGGTGCTGCGGGAGAAGTTTTGGGCGGGCAAGGAGAAGCGGGTTCAGGGCTAGCGGCTGGGATAGGGGCTAGCGCCGGTTCGCCGTTTCTGTTGTACCCTGAGAGTTGGTGGGTTCGTCTAAGGAGAAGATTGAAACCCGCGATCCTACTGCTGACTACGAGCCTTGCGCTGTTCGCGCAAATCGGCGGGCCATTCCCTGGCCAGTATCCTCCTGGCCAATACCCACCCGGCGGTAACCCCGGCGGTCAGATTCCCGGCATTGGCCGTACGCGCAAGTCGAGTTCGTCCGAAGCGCGGGCCGTGAATCAAACTTTCAGCGGCGCGATCCGCAAGGTGGATAAGAGTTCGTTCGACCTGGAGGCTGAGGACACGCGCATTCTCACCATCCAGATCAACGATTCGACCACCAAGCCCTCGAACGAATTGAAGCCCGGCGACGGCGTGGATGTGGTGGCGGCGCAGGACAAGGACGGGTTGTTCCAGGCGGTGAGCATCAAGATGAATCCGGCGCTGTCGCGGAAGATTGAAACCGCCGATCAGGCGACGGGCGCGCCGGACGCGCCGGTGGAAGAGGAAAGAACCGGGCCGCCGCCGACCATCCTGGTCCGGCCGGATCAGCAGAGTAACGATGGCGACGCGCCGCCCAAGTTGAAGCGCGGCGTTCCGGATCGGGTGGAGCAACAGCGCAAAGCCGAGCAAACGCAATTGCCGCCCGCTCCGAGAGAAGTGGCGGACGCATCGGCGGGCGCGGGAAGCGCACGTCAGCCAGCCGAAACCGTGGCGCAGCGCCCGCGCATGGAAGCGTCGAATCCCCGCATGGCGCTGGTGGAGAAAGCGCGCGAGGTCGCGGGATCGTTTTTGGAAAACCTGCCCAACTACGTCTGCCAGGAGCTGACCACGCGCTACGTCAGCGAAACGCGCGTGCCGAGCTGGGACGTAATCGATGTGATCGGGGCTGAAGTGGTGTATGAGGCGGGCAAGGAAAGCTATCGCAACCTGACCATCAACGGCAAGCCTTCCAAGAAGCCGCCGGAGGAATCGGGGGCCTGGTCAACCGGCGAGTTCGGAACCATTCTGGCCGAGATTTACTCGCCCGGGAGCGCCGCACAATTCAAATATGCCGAAGAAGACAGCATCGCGCACCGGTCGTCATCGGTATACGATTTCAAGGTGGAGCGGCAGCGGTCGTCGTGGAAGGTCTCGGTGCCGGGTCAATACATCACGCCCGCCTTCAAAGGGTCGGTGTGGATTGATAAAGACGGCGCGCATACGCTGCGCATCGAAATGCAAGCTCAGGAAATTCCCGAGGGGTTCCCGCGCGCCTCGGTGGAGACCGCGGTGGATTACGATTACGTGACCTTGGGCACGGCGGAAAAATTCCTGCTGCCGGTGCACGCCGAAGTGCTCAGCTGCTCACGCGGATCGAATGAGTGCGAGCGCAACGTGATTGAGTTTCGCAACTACCACAAGTTCACCGGCGAGTCGACCATCAAGTTCAACGACACGCAGAACTGATCCCGAAGAAACCGTAATATTTGTCGGGCAGCTTGACCGGCTTCATGTCCGGGCCGAGGAAGATATGCTTGGTGGAGCCGGTGGCTAGCTCGCGGCCGGTGTCCGCATCGCGCATGCGATAGTCGAACTCGACCATCCGGCGGTTAGCGCGCGTGAGAGAAGTTTCGACGGCGATCTCTTCGTCGTAGCGGGCCGGATGCAGATAGCGGCACTGCGCTTCAACCACGGCCAGGCGGATGCCGTCCGTCGATTCCATGTCCTTATAGCGGGCGCCAGCGGTACGGAAATATTCGGCGCGGCCGATTTCCATCCAGACCAAGTAGTTGGCGTAGTACACCACGCCCATCTGATCGGTCTCGGCGTAGCGCACGCGGAAGCGGGTTTCGTGAGCCATTACTTTTTCCGGGCGCGCTTCAGTTTCTTGTCGCTGAACAGCATGTCCTTAGGGGCGATGCGGCGTTCGCGGCAATAGGCGAGGTAGAGATAGCCGTAGCTGCGAGTGATGTAATCGGCGGGGCGGAAGCCGAGCGCGCGGGCGGCGCCATCGATCCAGCGCGGGCTGCCTTCGATCTCCAGGAAGTTGCCGATGGGGGTTTCGTCGAGGAGCACTTTGCCTTCCGTGCGAGGCTTGGCATATTCGGTGCGGTATTTTTCGTAACGGAAGACGGGACGGTACCCGAGGTGCGTGAAGATTTCTTCGAGACACTCGCCATTGTGAAGATCGATCTCCACTTCGTGGCGTTTTTTGTAGCGGCTGGGTTGCGACGGGCCTTTGTAAGTGAGCAGGCGATGGGGACCGGCGCGGCGGAGACGGAGCAGCTTGCCATGCTTGCGGAGGGTGCGTTTGGCGTTATCGAACAGGATGTTGGATTCCTGGATGCGCGGCTTGACCACCCGAAAACCGGCGGCGTGCAGCACGCGGCGGATCTTGGCGAGCTTGGGCGGGAGTCGCAGCTTGATTTCGATTTCGAATTTCAACGGGAGCGTGGCCTCATGCGCAGCGATCAGCACGGCGCCGTGCGGGGGAACTGCGGCGGGTGAAGTGAACAAAGTAGCAGGAACGCGGAGCCGGGGGCAAGCGGGCGATGGCTGGGCCGCTGGGCGCGGGCGGCTCCTCGCCGCGATGCTACTATCGAGACGTAGCAGCAGCGCGCCCGTAGCTCAGCTGGATAGAGCGATTGGCTTCGAACCAATAGGCCGGGGGTTCGAGTCCCTCCGGGCGCGCCAGCGTCAACCTCGTAGCGCTTTTCATCGCTACTTGATGGGGATCCAGATTTCGAAACCTCCGCTGCCGGTTTCCCCGTTGAACTGATCGCCGTAGCGCTCGAACTCGGGGCCTCCCGCCGGCTTGAGGCCGGCTTCGGGCAGCGCCTTGTTGAAAATGGTGAACCAGGTACGGCGGATGGTGGAAACGTGTTCGCGCTGCGTGAACACGGCGTAGCGCTGCTCCGGAATACGCAGGCGGCTGAACTCCTTGGGAATTCCGGCGAAGTCCGATACCTCAACGGCGGAAATGTACTCGGTGTTGCCGGCGTCGTCGCTATTGCATAGGACGCCGTACGTGGCGCGGCCGATTTGCCCGGGGATGTGGCCGAGATACGGCACAAATCGCTGCCACTGCGAGGGAATGCCCGCTGCGGTTTCCGAGGTGTAACGTTCGCTCAAGCCGGCGACCAGCAGGGTCTGGCCGTTTTCAAATCGCGGCGGTTCCAGTGTAGTGAGTAAGCTTTCGTCCATTTTGATCGGCTCCATAAGTTCGAGGTTGTTCAAATTGCCTTGGGCGCGAATCGCTTCCGGTGTCAGGCCGAAGTGATCGCAAAATGCGCGCGTAAACGCTTCGTGCGAGCCATAGCCGGCCTCGAGAGCGAGCGCGAGAATATCGGGAGCGCCACCGGCCAGGCTGCGGGCGGCTTCGGTGAGCCGGCGGGCGCGCACATACCGCATGACCGAATGACCGGTGGCCAGCGCGAACACGCGCGACATGTGATACCGCGACACGCCGGCAATGTCCGCCACGTCGTCCAGCGCGATCTCTTGCTGGAAATGGCTTTCGATGTACCAGAGAGCTTTGCCGGCGGGATTCATAGCTGCTGGCTCGTAAGCACGAAGCCAGAATACCCGTTCTGGGGAGAGCGCACTTGATCGCGATTGCGGTTTTAGTTTGTAGCAGAAAGAAAAACGCACAGCAGCCAACGGGGGGCCACTGTGCGTCAGAAAGGGGCGTTTTTTGCGCGCCCCTCGAGAAGTTTAAGTCAGATGCCGCTTACTTGGCGGTGATGGTAACTTCGTGGAGCACGGGTTTCACTTCCGGCACCAGTATCACGACTTTCAGGATACCGTTGTTCAATTCCGCCTTCACCTGATCCGTTTTAGCCCCTTTGGGCAGCGGGATGGACCGATAGAACTTGCCATAGGCGCGTTCGGTCCGATAATAGCCCTCTCCTTTTTCCTCCTTCACTTTCTTCTTTTCGCCTTCGATGACCAGTGATTCTTCGATCACTTCAACCTTGATGTCTTCCTTGGCGATGCCTGGCAGTTCGGCGACCACGATGAAGTTGCCTTCCTTGTGCTTGATCTCCAATGCAGGCGCCCAGAGCTCCATGTCAGCCGGTGGCACGAAGGTGCCGAACATCCGGTCGAACTCGTCGCCGAACCGTTTCATCAAATTAAAAGGACTAGTTCCGAACAGGCTGCCGAACGGCAGCGTTGGGAAATAGGTTTCGGGACGATAGGTCAAGGCACCAGGGGTCTCCTTTGTGACCTTAATATCAGCCATAGAAATCCTCCTTTTGCTTATGCGATGTTTCGCACAGCGCTTAAGCTCGCCCGGCAGAACCGCGCATTCGGGGGTGGCCGCAATGCTATTCCGGTGTCGAGCCATTACGCTCCACACCCTTTGTGCGCGGCCGGACGAGCTTATGAATCAACTTTGAGTCTGCAAGGGGCTTGCCGAAGCGGGGCTGCTCGCGTGGTGACCCGGCTCAAGCAGTTAGAAACACGAGACAAGCTCGGGAGACATGCATGGCCGGTTTGACGCACCCAAACCATGAGCGATGAGGCTCACCGTCGACACGCCGATTTTCGCGACGGCCTAGAAGATAAAGCGAAGACTCAACTGCAAGCGGCGGGCTAGCGTTCCATCGGGAGAAAAAGAATCGCTGGTTCCGAAATTGTAGGCCGTCGGCGTGTAAGTCAGCACACCCTTGGATTCAATGTAAGCCTGCGTGGCCATCGCCGTGGGTGACCAGCTATTGGTAATGTTGAATGCCTCGAAGTTGAAAAACAGCTTGTAGCGGTCACCTTCACCAAAGGGAATAATCTTGGTCAAGCGCGCGTCTTCCCGGTACAAGGCGGGCTGCAAGACGCTGTCGACAGGCAGGAACGGCACGCGGCCACTGAGGCCGGAGCCGTTGATGCTGAAGCTGTTGAACATGTTCGACACCGGCGTGTCGCGCAGGCTGATGGCCGGGCTGGCATAAGGGCGTGAGCTGTTAATCGTGGTCAGCGACGAGAGCTGCCAGTTATTAATAACGTATCTGGCAAAAGCGCTGGTGCTGTGAGTGAAGGTGGGCTGCCATACCCAGGACAGGGCGAGGCGGTGGCGCTGATCTTCAAGTCCGTTCCCTCTGTCCAGCCTGTAATTGCCGTTATACAGCCAGGCAAACGCGTTGCTCATGAAAATGTTCTGGCTGGCTTGTCCATAGCCTTGTCCATCGTCGATTTCGTGCGACCAAGTATAGGCCAGACTCGCCAGGAACCCGTGCGAGAAGCGTTTCTCGGCCTGTACGGCAAGTCCGTTGTAGAAGCTGGTGACGCCGTTCTCGTCCTGGACCACCGCGCCATAGCGCGGATCGGGCCGGCCATTGGGTGTCGGCAGCTTGACGTACATGTTGGTTGCGTAGGCGCCCACCGGTTGTCCACTTGCATTCGCGATGGTGTAGGTGAAGGATTGATCGCTGAGAGGCGGCAAGTTCAGGTCGCGCTCGCCGTAAAGCTGAATGCCGCGGCTCCAGATGTAGGAGGCCGTGAGTGCGATGTCATGTGTCAACTGGCGCTCCACGGCAAAAGTGCCCTGCTCGGAATACGGTGTTTTCCAGTTGGGCGCCGCAAATTGGATACCGGCGGCGCCGAGTTTGTAACCGGGCGGGATCGAAGAGAGATTGCCGGGGAAAACGGGTCCGGCCGCGAATTGCGCCGCTACCGTGTTCGACAGCGTGATGGGCTGTTGGGTAATGCCGTTGCCGAGCCAGAGATTCATTAGCGAAGCGCCGGGCACCGAAGAGTAGAACAGCCCGTAGCCGGCGCGCAGGACGGTTTTGTCGTTCAATCGATAAGCCAAGCCGAGGCGCGGCATGAGATTGGTGTCTTGTGAATGGATGCGGCAGGTCTGAGGATAATCGGGATTGCAAGTCGTGGGCTGCGGCAAGGGCTCGTACTCGTAGCGCGCGCCGATGGTGGCGGTCAACCGCGGCGTAACGCGCCACTGATCTTGCAGATACAAACCGTAATTGTTCATGCGCATTTGCGTCGTGCCCGTGCCGAGGGTTTGGCTAAACGACTGCCAATTCTTGGCGCCGGTCGTGTTTCCACTGTAATCGAGAGCGAACTGATTCACGGTCTGATAAGTGTAGCTGCCATGCGGGTTTTGAAGAAATAGCGCGTAATCGAAGTTGCTGGTGATGTCGAACCCGGCCTTGACCATGTGTTTGCCCTTGCTCCAGGAGAGGTTGTCGGCCACTTCCTGCCGTCGCTCGTTGGGTTCCACGCGCGGAAGATAATTGATGGGACCGAGCTGGACGCCGACTACGGAAACGTCCAGAAGACCCAGTTGCGGGCTCAATAGCGCGGGATTGGGGTCGTCAGCTTCCAGGTCCGTGGCCCAGCCGTAGCGGAGTTCGTTCACGATGCTTGAGGTCGGGACAGAAGTCCATCCGAGCTTGAAATTACGCACGCGGCCGAAATCGTTGCCGTTGCCGTTGATGGCGGCGCCACTCGTGGACGAGAGGACGGTCTGCTGGAGACCGTTGAAGGAAGTGAACTGCATGTAATTGAATTCGGCGGTGAACGTGTTGCGGTCCGACGCATGGTAATCCAGGCGCCCAAAACCCAGCGGCTGGTTGAAGTTTCGTGGCGTTGAACCGAAGAACCGCGGCAGAAGCCCATTGATGGCGTCACATTGCGCCGGCGTCGCGGCTGGAACTTTGCCCGAGGCTACGCCGCAGGTTTCCCACACTTGGTTGGCCGTGTCGATCACACCGACCTTCACCAGGCTGTCAGAGATGGGAAAATCCCTGTGAGCGTATTCGCCGTTAACGAAGTAAAACAGCTTGTCCTTGATAATGGCGCCCCCAAAGCTGGCCCCAACCTGATGGCGCGTGTCGGGGAGATTGAGATTGGCGAACGGATCGTGCGCGTTGAAATCCTGATTGCGATAGAACCAGTAGCCTGTGCCATGGAACTCGTTGCTTCCGCTGCGAGTAACGGTATTCACAACGCCACCGTCCGCGCGCCCGTACTCGGCCGAGTAGTTGGCGGAGACTACCTGAAACTCTTCGACCGCATCCTGCGAAATCTGCGAGAGGATGCGCGTTCGGCCGTTGTTCTCCATGAAGAATTTTTCCGTCGAGTCATTGCCATCGAGCAGGAACGAGTTGCCGTTGGCGATGCCGCGGAAGGTCAGCAGGCCGAAGGTGCCGTCGTTGGTGACGCCCGGAGTAAGCAGCACGAAATTGTCCACGCGGCGGCCGTTGATGGGAAGCTCCTGGATCTGCTGCGTGTCGACCACTTGGGAAAGGTCGGTTTTGGTGTCGTTGATCAGTTCGGCCGCGCCGGTGACGTCCACCTGGACCGTGCTGGTTCCCACCGCGAGAGGAATGTCCAGGCTCACATTCTGGCCCACCTGCAGGTTCAAAGGTCCGGCCGAATACTCGGCGAATCCCGGAGCTGTTACGGTGACTTTGTAGTCCGGCCCCGGCGTCAGCGCGGGAGCGGCGAAGACACCGTCGGTGTTGGTCTGCAATGTGCGCAGCGTACCCTGGCTCTCACGCGATATGACGACTTTAGCGTTCGGCACGGAGGCGCCGGATGGATCCCGGACAACACCGGAGATTCCCGCCACGCCGGCCGCGACTTGGGCAAATGCTGGAACGGACAGAAACAGCAGTCCGAAGAAGAACAACAATAGCGATGTAAGAATCCTTGATCTCATTGTGACCCTCAGCGCCTTAAACTATACGGAACTTCTGTTGCGATTTCGTGAAGCACCCTCGCACTGTTCCGGCTTTACCTGGCCGAAACAAAAGCAGGTCTGGCACAAACCACGCCGACCCGCACGGTGACAAAAGCTGTATGGATATGATATCCGATTTGGCCGGGCCGGAATCAAGAATTTTTTGATCGGCGGCTCACGTTTTGCAGCCAGCGCGCCCGGCGATCACACCGCGGCTTTTTTCACGGAATCTCCAGGCACTCGCATGCCGTCCAGCAAACGTCTGCTGGATGCGGCGATCTCGGCCACCGCGCGGTCGAAGGCTGGTTGATTGGCGCGAGAAGGTTTGCGAAAGCCGCTGATCTTGCGGACGAACTGCAGGGCCGCGGCGCTCAGCTCGTCGTCGGTGGCGCGTCCGCCCGGCACGCGCAGTACCTTGATGCTTCGGCACATTTGTCATCAGATTAGCATGCGGGAACACCGTCACTGCCGGGTATGCATCTGCTGCCAACCGGCACCGGGCGGGTCATCGGAATTGATCACCTGTCCGGCGCCGTTGGTCCAGTATCGGCTCTTGGTCCCGGTCCACACATCGCGCGGATTGCCGAGCGGGTCGATGGTTGGCGTGATTCCAGTCAAGATATTCCCGAAGCTTGTTACCTGATCTGCTTGGCGGGCCTGCTGGCGCTCGAAGGCGTTGACCTGGCTTTTCATGCTCTGCATCTTCATTTCGAACTCCGCGACCTGCTGGTTCAGTTGACGCAACCGTCCCTGTTGGCGGGCTCTTTGATAATCCAGCGCCTGCTGATCCATGCGTTTCTGATACTCGACCCATTGCGGGCTGATCTTGAACGACTCGGTTGCGCGCTGAAGCACGCCGCGCGCGAGCGCCAATTGATCCGCGGGAGCGATCAGGCTGGCCAATGTCTGCACCTGCCAGAATCCTTGATAGAGCGAGGTGCGCGCGTAGACATAAGCAACGCGCGCGCCTTGGCCCGGCTCGCAGCGGTAGGTCGCTTGTCCCACCGAGGATTGGACGGGAGATACGTCTTCAGGTAGAAAATCCTTGAGCGGCGCGGGCGCATCCGAGGGCTGCGCGGTGAGGTTCTGGCAGGCGCTCTGGAAGCGCGACTTGGCATACAAGGCGGCATAATCTTGCCCGCTGCGGTAGCGCGCCACGGTGAGCTGAGCCTGCGCGCCCAGGTCGTAGATCTCGCCCTCGCGCGGGTGAAGCTGGTTGGGCACGAAGTAAGACGGAATCGATACGTCTCGAAGACGCACGTCGATGCGGCCGTCGGGCGATTGGATGTCCACCATGGGACGCGCGTCTGAGTAACCCATGCGGAACAAGCCGCCATTCACGGTCCAGCCTTTGGGAACGTCGAGGGAAAAGGCGTGCTCGATGGGATCCTGAAAGGAAACCGAGTTGGTCTGCGCGGCCGCGGTGAGCGCCAATGCAACGAAGCTGAGTCGGATCAACACAAGAGCTCCTCTAAGAGCCCTTCTGCACGGCGATGTAGAGCGTCTGCGTGCCGGCTAGACCGCCTAGATTGAATGTCAGCGGCGTCAGAAGGTTGTCAGGAACCGGCGGCACCACGACATCGAATTGATACAAGCCGACGGAATTCTGGGTAAGACCCTGAAATGTCACTTGCGCGGGTGTCTGGCCGAACAGAATCTGGACCGGCTGCGCGAGCTGGTTCGCTACGGTAGCAATTTGACCCGCGGGAATGTCTGGCGTCACCGCGCCGAAGCCGATGCCGTACAGCGTGAGGACGTCGCCGGGTTGCGCCGGCCGCGAGGCCACGCCCGCAATCGCACCGGCCGGAAGAATGTAAGTCGCGTTGTCCGGAAGCAGCGCGACGACGTATTGCTTGCCGCCGATCAGAAAGGCCGACGGCGCGAGCAGACCGGGCTCGACCGGATTTACCGTGACGTTGACGGCGCTGCTGGTCGCTGTTCCATTCGTGACCGAAAGCGGCAACGGGCCTCCGGTAGGGATGTTGGAAG
The DNA here is from genome assembly GCA_963739705.1 of Terriglobia bacterium. Lineage (GTDB taxonomy): Bacteria > Acidobacteriota > Terriglobia > Bryobacterales > Bryobacteraceae > Palsa-89. The sequence goes on from CAVUBR010000001.1 coordinate 35,079, forward strand.
GCAATTGCGCATTGATCTGGCCGGGCTTGGACGAGATGTAATCGATGAACGCTTTTTGTCCTCCGATCAGCACTTCGACACCGTCCAGCGAAGTGGGGGCATTGCTGCCCGTGAAGTCTGTACCGGCCCATTGGCGCGTATCCGGGGCCAGATTGGAGCCGTAGATTTCTACCCAGGACCCGGGGGCCACGCTGGAGAAGCCGCCGAAGCCGGAGGCGCTCTCGATGGAAGTAATGGTGGGGCCGGGTGGCGGGGGCGGTGTTGTTACTGGGCCGCCGTTCCACGTCCAGGTGTCGCCGAGAAAGCCGCTATTCGCGTCCCTGCCGCCAAACAGCACCGCCTGCGCGTGCCCGCTGTCGAAAGCCATGTTGAATCGGTTCCGTGGGGAGGGATTGTTTTTGGGTGACATTTGGGTCCAGTTGGAACCGTCCCAGACCCACGTGTCGTCAAACAGGCCGGTATTCAGGGATACGTTGTTTGAGGTTCCGCCCCCGAAAAGGAGAACTTGGCTGTGGGGGGCATCATAGGCCATAGCGTGGAATGACCGGGCGGGCGGGCTGGTCGGCGGCGATGCCTTAGTCCAGTTAGTGCCATCCCAGAGCCAGGTGTCGCTTAGCGTCGAAGCTCCAATTCCACCACCGAACAAGACCACCTGGCCGTGGACGGAATCGAAGGCCATGGCGTGGCCGAATCGAGGTGGTGGACTAAACCGAGGATGCTCCAAAGTCCAGATTGAGCCGTCCCATACCCAGGTATCGTTTAACGGTACGCCATTGGAATCTTCGCCGCCAAAGAGTACAACTTGGCCATGCACGGAATCGTAGGCCATGGCGTGGAGGCCACGCTCGGGTGGGCCGGTTTGCGGAGATTGGGTCCAGTTGGAGCCATCCCATAGCCACGTGTCGCCCAGTACGCTGCCACTAAAATCCCCCCCGAAAAGGACCGCCTGGCCATGGGTCGAATCGTACGCCATGGCACTATTGGATCGAGCCCCCGGCGACTGGGTGGGATGGCTGAAGGTCCAGTTGGCGCCGTCCCAAGTCCAGGTATCATTTTGCACTGCTTGTTGTCCGCTGCCAGCTTGTCCGCCGAACAGGACCACCTGGCCGCGCATGGAATCGTACGCCATGACGGGCGTGCTGCGTGCAGAAGGAGAAGTGTTGGGGTTCTGCTGGGTCCAGTTGGCGGTCTGAGCGGCCAGGGCCAGCGGGAGCATAAGAAGTAGAGAGTTGGTTATAACGGTTCGCAATTTCACGGCAGCCTCCTAAGCGGCGTCTTGGTTTCGGTAACCAGTTTGCCTTCAAACAATAGCCAAGGCAACCTAAGGTTGAAAATCACCGGAGCTTTGAAAATCACCTGGCCTCCAACTCTCAAGAGCTGCGGACTAGCTTGGCGGCGAAATCGCCAGGCATAAATTCCGAGATAGCGTCCTCCTATTGCGAGGCCTTTACGGCAATATACAACGTCTGGGTGCCAGCCGTGCCGCCCAGGTTGAATGTCAGCGGTGTCAGATCGTTGTCCGGCACTGCGGGCACCACGACATCGAACTGATACAAGCCCACAGAATTCTGCGTAAGACCCTGAAATGTCACTTGCGCGGGCGTCTGGCCGAACAGAATCTGGACCGGCTGCGCGAGCTGGTTCGCTACGGTAGCAATTTGACCCGCGGGAATGTCTGGCGTCACCGCGCCGAAGCCGATGCCGTACAGCGTGAGGACGTCGCCGGGTTGCGCCGGCCGCGAGGCCACGCCCGCAATCGCACCGGCCGGAAGAATGTAAGTCGCGTTGTCCGGAAGCAGCGCGACGACGTATTGCTTGCCGCCGATCAGAAAGGCCGACGGCGCGAGCAGACCGGGCTCGACCGGATTTACCGTGACGTTGACGGCGCTGCTGGTCGCTGTTCCATTCGTGACCGAAAGCGGCAGTGGCCCTCCGGTAGGGATGTTGGAAGGCAATTGCGCATTGATCTGGCCGGGCTTGGACGAGATGTAATCGATGAACGCTTTTTGTCCTCCGATCAGCACTTCGACACCATCCAGAGCAGTGGGGGCGTTGATGCCCGTGAAGTCTGTACCGGCCCATTGGCGCGTATCCGAGGCCAGATTGGAGCCGTAGATTTCTACCCAGGACCCGGGCGCGACGCTAGAGAAGCCGCCGAAGCCGGAGGCACTCTCGATGGAAGTAATGGTGGGGCCGGGTGGCGGAGGCGGTGTGGTCACCGGTCCGCCGCTCCACGTCCAGGTGTCCCCAAGAAAAGTCCCGTTCTTATCTCTTCCACCAAACATGACGACTAGATTGTGCGCAGCATCGAATACCATAGCATGCTTATCGCGATTGGGCGGACTGGTTTGCGGCGACCTCAATGGTCCAGCTGGCCCCGTCCCATACCCAGGTGTCGCCCAGCACGGTGGAATTGACTCCGCCGAACATAACCATTTGACTGTGCGCTGAGTCGTATGCCAAGCCGGGAAAGTAACGTGCGGGTGGGGCGGACTGCGGAGAATCCTGAGTCCAGTTGGCGCCGTTCCACACCCAAGTGTCGGCCAGAACGACATTGGGCGGACCTAACCCTCCAAACACAAAAACTTGGTTGTGGGTGGAATCAAACGCTATAGGCATGCAACATCGATTCGATGGGCTGGTCTGTGGAGATTCTTGAGTCCAGTTCGTGCCATCCCATATCCAAGTATCATTGAGCGCTTGATTAGCCGGCGATACCCCGCCGAACAGAACTACTTGCTTGTGGGCGGCATCGTAAGCCATGGCGTGACTAGCTCGCGCAGGCGGGCTGGTCTGTGGAGATTTCTCGGTCCAGGTGGAGCCGTCCCATACCCAGGTGTCGGCGAAGTCATTGCTCGCTCCGGAGCCGCCGAACAGGACCATTTGTCCGTGCGCGGAATCGTAGGCCATGGCGGAATTCGATCGGGGCTGCGGGCTAAGTTGCGAAAACTTGAGGGTCCAATTAGATCCATCCCAAACCCAGGTTTCGCCGAGAGTGGTTTGGTTCGGGCCGCCAAATCCGCCAAACAGCACGACCTGGTTGTGTGCGGAATCGTAGGCCATGGCTGGTGTGCTTCGCGCGGAGGGCGCGTTTTGGGGATTCTGCAATGTCCAGTTGGGTGTCTGGGCCGCCAGTCCCACTGAAAACACCGTAATCAGGAACATGCCTTGGGCCGATTGTGCGTGCACGATCATCTCCTTTGGTGCGGCCGGGATCCTATCGGATTGTCCACTGAGGCGCATCTACTGACCGGAGGCGTAAGTGGCCGTGCAACACCCTCACATCTCGCCAGGCGTTTGCGGGACGGTTTGTCCGCGGCCGATACTGGAACTTGGCAGATTCAGAGGCGAGTAAGGCGGCGGACGTAACCACCCTGCTGCGGCGCTGGCAAGCCGGGGATCAAGAAGCTTTCGACCTAGTCATGACCTGGGCTTACCAGAAGATGCTGGCCATTGCAGCCGGCTTCGTGGCCCGGGAGCGGATCGCTACCGAACCCGCGGCCTTAGTGAACGAAGCTTACCTCAGGCTTCGTAAATTGCAGCAGATGAGCTGGCAGGATCGCCATCACTTCTTCTCGGTGGTCGCCTCCGAACTGCGGCGCATCCTGATCGATCAAGCTCGCCTGCGCTTGGCTCAGAAGCGGGAGAGTGCGTGGCGGCGGGTGCCTTTGTCCGAGGACCTGAGCTGGATCGATGTCAGCGGTCAAGACATGCTCGACCTGGACCGCGCCCTCGGCGAGCTCGCGCAACTGGATCCCGACAAGGCCTCTTTAGTGGAGTTGCGCTATATCATGGGCTGCACGATTCCCGAAATCTGCGCCTTACGCGGGGTGTCGGACGCCACCGTCGAGCGGCATTTGCGGTTTGCCCGCAGCTGGCTGTACGATAAGCTTCATTCCGGACCGGCATGAACGAGCACTGGCGCAACCTGCAGGACATCTTCGACGAGATTTGTCTGCTGGATGAAGATATGCGCCGAGGCATTCTCGAGGAGCGTTGCCAGGACGACGCTGGCCTGCGCTCGGAGGTGGAGCGGCTGGTTCGCGCCTACGACCAGGAGCGGGCCGCCAACGCCGAGGCCTCGGTGACTCCGGGCGGGCGAAGATTTGGCGTGTGGCAAACCATCCACCTGATCGCGCGCGGCGGCATGGGCGAGGTCTGGCTGGCTCGGCGCGCGGACGGCCAGCATGAGCAGCAGGCGGCCTTGAAAATCTTGTCGCCGTACCTGGCGGCCTCCGATTCGGTCGACCGTTTTCGCCGCGAGCGGCAGTTGCTGGCGCGGCTGGAGCATCCCAATATCGCGCGCCTGCTGGACGGCGGGATGAGCCCGCTAGGCGAACCGTATCTGGTGATGGAGTACGTCGAAGGCATCCGTCTGGACCGGTATTGCGAGCACCGTCAGTTGAGCATCCAGGACCGTTTACTGCTTTTTCTTAAGGTCTGCGCGGCCGTGGCTGCGGCGCATCAATATCTGGTTGTGCACCGGGATCTGAAACCAGGCAACATTCTGGTCACCGCGGATGGCGAACCGAAGTTGCTGGATTTTGGAATCGCCAAATTGATCGATGTCGAGGCCGGTCTGCAACAAACCGCCACGGCGAATATTTTTTTGACGCCCATGTACGCCAGCCCGGAAATACTTCGCGGGCAGCCGGTCAGCATTGGAAGCGACATTTATTCGCTAGGCGTGATCTTGTACGAGATGCTGGCTGGGCGCCGGCCCTTTGACGGTTCCAGACTCAGCCCCGCGGCGCTGGTCGAGGCCGTTACCGAAAAAGATCCCGCGCTTCCCAGTTCAGCCTGTGCCGACCAAAAGCTCAAGACAGCGCTGCGTGGCGACTTGGACAGCATCGCGCTAAAGGCGCTGGCTAGGAATCCAGACGAGCGCTACCATTCGGTGGCTCAGCTGGCCGACGATGTAACGCGCCATCTGGACGGGCAACCGGTGGTCGCGGTGCAGGGAAGCGGCTGGTACGTTGTCCGAAAGTTCGTGCGCCGGAATGCGCTGGCAGTTTCCGCGGCCGCGGTCTTATTGCTGTCGCTTGCCGCCGGGCTGGCGGGAACGTTATGGCAGGCGAGGGTAGCGCGCCAGGAACGTACCATCGCCGAGCAGCGCTTCAACGACGCGCGCCAGCTGGCCAACTATCTGCTGTTCGACTTGTACGATTCGGTCGGCAAAATTCCCGGAACCATGCCGGTGCAGGCTGACATGGCGCGCCGCACGCTGGAATATCTGGATCGAATGGCGGCCATCAAAAGCAACGATCCGAGTCTTCGCCTGGAGCTGGCGCAGGGCTACCACCGGCTGGGTGCGCTTCTCAGCCGCGGACCCAACGGCGACACGCTTGGACACAACGCTCAAGCCGTGGAGATCGAACGCAAAGCGCTTGCGCTGGTGGAGCCGCTTGCGGCCGAGCGTCCCTCGGACCTTGCAACCCGCCGGACCTTAGCCGCGATTCAAGGAGAACTAGGGGCCGCGCTGAGTCTCACCGGCCAGTATAAGGAAGCGCTCACCTGGCTTCAGAAATCGGCTCAAACGTTCGATGACATTGCCCGGTCGCGTCCGGACGATCTCAAAAGCCTGGAAGACGCCGGGCAGGGCTGGCAAGTGCTCGGCAAACTGCTCAGCGAAAAAGGCGGCTACATCGCGTTTAATGCCGTAGCTCCGCTCGAATATCTGAACAAGTCTGTGCGCTATCTGGAAGCGGCGCTGCGTCTCAACCCGGCCAATGCGGTGGCGTCGAAAACGTTAGCCGAGACTTACGTATCGATCGGCCGCATCGACTCGATGCCCAATCCCTCCCAAGGCGCCCAGGATTATTCACGCGGGCTGGACGTACTGGCCCGTCTGAGGGAATCGGAGCGCGAGAGTGCCGACACGCGGAACCTTCGTACCCGGTTGCTGGTGCTGCTGGGATGGAACCAGGGCCAGCTAGGCAGGTTGAAGGAATCGTTGGCGACATTCGAAGCCGCGCGGCCGTTACTGGATTCGCAGGCCGCTGCAGATCCTCAAAACATGGGCGCCGAGTATCGCCGTGTGGAGCTGTATCGATCGCTCGGTTTAGTTTACGGCTACGCGGGCGACTCTGCCGCGTCGCTGGTCAATCTGCAGAAGGCGCTGTCGATTCTGGAGAGCATCATGAAGCGCGATACCGCGAACGCGCTCTATCCCGTACTGCGCGCTGAACTGCAGGGGCGCGTCGCAACGCTGCTGCTGCATGCCGGGCGTAGCGCCGAAGCGTACCCGTACGCTCAGGCCAGCGTCGCCTACTTCAAGAACCTGGGTGAGAAGCCTGATGCGACGCCCGGACAATTGATTGAAGCGGTCCGCAGCACGGCCGAGAATGCGCTGCCTTCGCTGCGGGATTATCCGGCAGCGCTGCGCTTCGCCCTACGCGCGGATCGGGTCGCGGGCGGCAAGGATCCGGCTGCCCTGGGATATCTGGCGGAGGCTTACGCGTTGAACAAGGAGTTACCGTGAAGCCTCTGATGCGGCTCAGCGTGGTTTAGCTCTTGCGCCCGCGCCGAAACCAGGCGAACCTGCGTCCCAACTTCGGCAGTGGCTGCAACAAGAACTAACCGAATATCAATCCAAAGCCCACTAGGTTATGGCCGCAGCGCGTACGCGAACAGCGAATTGCCCGCCGAGACTGCCACGTACTGACGGCCGTTCACCGAGTAAGTCATCGGGCCCCGATGCGACGTGCCCGCCCACGGCTGTCTTCCACAGCAGCGACCCGTTGCGCGCGTCCAGCGCGAAGAAATATCCTTCGCGTCCGCCGCTGAACAGCAAATCCGACGCGGTGGTCAGAACGCCTGCGTCCGTCACGTCGTCCATCTTGAATTCCCACTTCTTTTCGCCGGTCTTGGGATCCATTGCGCGGATCGCTCCGTACTGCTCGCCTTCCTTGCGGTAGTTGAACGGCCCGGATGTGGTCGGCGCAGTCAGGTTCCTGGGGCCGCCGCCTCCGTAGGTTTGGCCTTTGGTGTAATCCTGGTCTTGTTTCACGAAAAACGAGGAGTAATCGTCCCAAGTCGGAATATAGAAGAGGCCGGTGCGCGGGCTGTAGGACGGGTTATACCAGTTGGTCGCGCCCTGATTGCCCGGAAAAATCTGCGTTCCTTGTTTGCTGGACGCCGCGGCCGGCACTTTCATCGGACGGCCTCGCTCGTCGAACCCGTTCATCCAGGTGACCTTGGCGAACGGTTTCCCTAACAGGAATTGCCCGGTAGTGCGATCGATCACATAGAACAGGCCATTGCGGTTGGCCCACATCATGAGCTTGCGCGGCTTGCCCTGCCAATCCGCGTCCACCAGCACGGGCACCTGCACGGAATCGTAATCGAACTCGTCGTGCGGCGAGAACTGGTAATACCACTTCAGCTTGCCTGTGTCGGCATCCAGCGCGACCACGCAGTCGCTATAGAGGTTGTCGCCCTTGCGCACATCGCCATTCCAGTCTGGTCCGGGATTTCCGATGCCCCAATAAGTAAGGTTGAGTTGCGGATCGTAGGAGCCGGTGACCCAGATGGACGCGCCGCCATGCTGCCAGGAATCGCCATCCCATGTCTCGTTGCCGGGCTCGCCTTTTCCGGGGATGGTGTAGAAGCGCCAGACTTCGTTGCCGGTCTTGACGTCGAACGCAGCAATGTAGCCGCGAATCCCATACTCGCCACCCGCGACGCCCACGATGACTTTGTCCTTGACGATCAGCGGCGCGTGCGTAACCGCGTATCCGGACGCCGGATCGCCCACTTGGACGTTCCACTGCGGCTTGCCGGTCTTGGCATCGAGGGCGATCAGCCGCGCGTCGATGGTGCCCATGAACAGCGTGTCGCCCAGTACCGCCAGGCCGCGGTTCATGCGCCCGCAACAGGGCCGCGCGTCCTTATCCGGCGTGTAGGAATACATCCAGAAAATCCGGCCCGTGACGGCGTCGAGAGCAACCACGTCATTGGGCGCTTGCACCGTGTACATTACGCCATCCACCACCAGCGGCGTGGCCTCGAACTTCTCGAGCGAGTGCGCCTGGAACATCCATTGCAGGTCCAGATTTTTGACGTTGGCCGGCGTGATCTGCGTGAGGCCGCTGTAGCGCTGGCTGTTGAGGCTTCCGGAATACGTGAGCCAATTCTGCGGCTCTTTGGATGCGTTCAGCAGGCGATCGAAAGTGATCTGCGCCGGCAGAATTCCGGCGGTCAAAGCGGCGAGCAGTGCTATGCGATGCATTAGATGTCCTTTCAACGAGCGCCTCTCAAGGTGACCATGTACGCGATCAAGTCGGCCATCTCCTGCGAGCTGAGTTTGCCCTGATAAGACGGCATGGGCGAATCCATCGACTTAAATTCGCGCAGATCCGACTTCTGAAAAGAAAGCAAGTGGCCGCGCGCGTCGATGAGCTGCAGGCTGAACGTGTCCTGGTTGAGAATTCTCCCCGTCACCGAGGAACCGTCGCGCGTCACAGCGCGGAAGAGGCGGTTCTGCGGGAGCAGCGTGCCCTTCGGATCCATTAGCGTTTTCTCCATTTCGGCGATGCGGCGAACCGACCCAATGTCGCTCAGATCCGGGCCCACCCACGCGCCGGCCTCCTTTACACGGTGGCAATTGAGGCATCCGCCCTTGCCGTCGAATATGGCCTTGCCGCGCGAGGCATCACCGCCTGGCGGCAGATCGCTGGCGGGTTCGGCGGCCAGAGATCTCAGATAAGTGACGATGTACCGCACTTGTTGCTCCGGCATGTTGGTCTGCGCCGGCATGCCAGTGCCGGGGATGCCTTTGCGGATAATTTCCATGATCTCGGCGTCGGTGGTGGCGTGCTTGAACTTGCCGGAGCCGAGCTTGATGCCTGGGACCTGGTCGCCATCCGGTCCGTGACAATAGACGCAATTGTTGAGGTAAATCCGCGCGCCGATTTGCGCGTCGAACGGATTGAATTCGTGCTGGCCCAGCAACACGGCTGCCGTGGCGAAGAAAGCGCAGATTTTGAAGCTCCAGTTACCCATGGCGTTCCTTATCGTGAAACGCCGCCATCATATCAAATGGCGCGGGGTGGCGTGAGGCGGGGAGTGGCAGTTACGCCGAGGCTGATTTGACGATTCGCGATTCCGCGATCTCGACGCTGTCAAAAGTGGGGATGAGGCCGTCCACGTGCCCGACGGTGAAGAGTGTCTTGATCCGGTCACTCACGCACGCGACGCCGAAGCCGCGGCCGTGCCGCTGGCAGGAAGCCAGTACGCCCAAAACAGCGCCCAGTCCGGCCGAGTCCATGTAGGGCACGCCCGATAAATCGAGCACAATCGCGGGCGCGGTTTGTTTCCGCGCCAGATCTTGAAATTCGAACAACGTGTTCAAGGTCAGCGGGCCGTTCAGCCGGAGGATCCCGGCCCCCGAGGCGCCCTTCTCGACATTAATTTTCAGTTCGTCCATGTTCGGCCCTCCTGTGCTGCATCGGGCAAATCCCGAGCTTACTTCAGGTTCATTACAGTATCATGAACGTGGGTTCGAACATTAGCACTCCCGGCCAAAGCGCGCAACGAATCGGCGTTCGCATCGACCAGCGCGGTGAGAACGCGCGGATCGCCTACGTCACCATCGAAAATCAGCGCAAGCTGAATACACTGAATAGCTCGCTGATGCAGGAATTCGTCAGCGGCCGTTGAAGCTGCTGGGTGACGATGAAATGCTGCGCGCCGTGGTGATCACCGGCGCCGGCGAGAAGGCCTTCATCGGCGGCGCCGATATCGGCGAGATGTCGCGGCTTGATGATGCGACCGCGGAGGCGTTCATCACGCGACTGCACCGCTGCTGCGATGCTGTGCGGGAATTGCCGGTTCCTGCCATCGCCCGCATCCAAGGTTACACGCTTGGCGGGGGACTCGAGCTGGCGGCGGCGTGCGACATCCGGATCGCGGCCGATAGCGCAGTCTTTGGGATGCCGGAAGTGAAGCTCGGAATCCCGTCGGTGATCGAAGCGGCGCTACTGCCCACGTTGGTTGGCTGGGGCCGCGCGCGCGAGATCCTGCTGCTCGGCGAGAATTTCTCGGCCGCCGATGCCGAGAAGTGGGGACTGGTCCAGAAAGTTGTCCCGCTCGCAGAGCTGGACGCCTCGGTCGAGCGCTGCATCTCGTCGCTCCTGCAAGCCGGCCCGCGCGCCATCCGGTTACAAAAGAAATTAATCCGAGCCTGGGAAGATCTGCCATTGCGCGAGGCTATAGGCGCCGGGGTCGATTCTTTCGTCGAGGCTTGGAAGACAGACGAACCGCGCGAACGAATGGGGAAATTCCAATCCATGCGCCGCAAAAGCCGTCCCTGATGCCGCATCTCAAGCCCGATTCCCTTCAGCAGCTTGAAAATCGAAAACGAAAGCCTTTACAATCAATAAGTAGGAGCGGGCTCTCTCTCAACTCGGCGGACCAGTAGGTTCACCATGACACAGCGCGAACAGGAAATCCTGCATTCCATCGTGGAATGTTACATCCACACAGGGGAACCTGTGGCCTCGCGTACAATCGCGCGCCAGCACCGGGATGGACTCAGCGCGGCCACGGTTCGCAACGTCATGGCCGACTTGTGCGATGAGGGCTATCTTTCGCAACCGCACACTTCCGCCGGGCGCGTGCCCACCGAAAAAGCATTCCGCAGCTACGTGCAGTCGCTCGCGCGCGGCCGCCTGATGATGACGGAATTGCAGCGCGTGCGCGGCGAGTTGAGCCAGATGGACACCATGGAAGCGCGCGTCGAGTGCTCTTCGCGCCTGCTGACGGAAATGACGCGCAGCATCGGCATCACCGCCGCCATTCCAGCCTCCAGCCAAACGCTGGATCAGATCGAACTGGTCAGCCTGGCCGATCAGCGCGTGCTGATGATCGTCGTGACACGCGACCGCATGGTGCGCAACCGCGTGGTGACGCTGGATGAATTTGTTTCGCAAGACGAACTGGCTTCCATTCGCAATTACATCAACCGCAATTTCAGCGGTTGGACGCTATCCGATATCCGCACCGACCTGGAGCGCCGCCTGGAGCGCCAAAACGCCGCTTATGACGCCCTGCTGAAACGGGTCACGTTGCTTTACTCCAAAGGCCTGCTGGATATCGAGTTGACTCCGGAGATTCACATGGAGGGCGCGAGCAATCTGGTCGGCCTGGATTTGCATCTGACGCGAGAGAAGCTGCGCGACCTGTTCCACACCCTGGAAGAGAAAAAGCGGATGTTGCTGCTACTGGATCGTTTTCTCGAACAGCCGGGCGGAGAACTGGCAATCCAGGTGGGACTGGCGGACGCACATCCCAGCATGCGCGAGCTGTCGCTGATCGGGGTGTCGATTCCCCTGCATGGCGGCCTTTCGGCCAAAATCGCCGTACTGGGCCCGATGCGAATGAACTACGGGAAAGCCATCTCCGCCGTGTATCACATGGGCCAGGCGTTCCGGAGCTTGCCGGTTTAACGCCGCAGCGCGGTCGAAATCGTGCGCGTACTCTAGAATGTAGGTATATGGATTCGAAAGAGCCGATCGTCGATTCGAGCGAGGAGGGGGAGAACGCATCGCCCACCGATCCGGCCGGCCACGCTGATTCGTCTTCGGCGCTGGCGTCGGTAACCGCCGAGCGCGACCGGCTGCTCGAAGAGAAAAACGATCTGCTGGACCGGCTGCTGCGGCGCCAGGCCGAGTTCGATAATTTCCGGCGGCGCGCCGAGCGCGAGCGGGCCGATGTGCTCGAATACGCGCACACCGAAAGCGTGCGGGCCATCCTCCCGATCCTGGACGATTTCGAGCGGGCGCTCAAAATGGAATCGGCCGACAAAGAATATGCGCGCGGAATGGAAATGATTTACCAGCGGTTTTCCGACGCGCTAAAGAAGCTGGGCCTGGAGCCGATTACTTCGAAGGGGCAGAAGTTCGATCCCAACCTGCATCATGCCGTCGATACTGTCGAGACCAACGACGTCGCCGATCACACGATACTTGAGGAATTCCAGCGAGGCTATAATTTTCGCGGACGCCAGTTGCGGCCGGCCATGGTGAAGGTAGCGGTAGAAAAGAAATGAACGCGACCAAGCGCGACTACTATGAAGTCTTGGGCGTAGGCCGCGATACCGACGATGCCGGGCTGAAGAGCGCCTACCGCAAGCTGGCGCTGAAGTATCATCCGGACCGCAATCCCGACAATCACGAGGCCGAGGAGAAATTCAAGGAAGCGGCCGAAGCCTACAGCGTGCTGAGCGATCCTCAGAAGCGCGCCGCCTACGATCGCTACGGCCATCAGGGCCTGCAGGGATTAGGCGCCAGCCAGGGATTCGATCCTTCCGCCTTTACCGACTTCAGCGATATCCTGGGCGATCTGTTTGGCTTCGGGGATCTTTTTGGCGGCGGCCGGCGTGGAGGCCGTGCGCGCGCGCAACGCGGCGAAGATCTCCGCTACGATCTGGAGATCACGCTCGAGGACGCCATTCGCGGGCTGAGCGTCGAGATTCAGGTTCCGCGCATGGACGTCTGCTCGCGTTGTCGTGGAACCGGCGCCGAGCAAAACGATGGCTTGGTGAGCTGCCCCATGTGCCACGGGCGCGGCGAGGTCATTTACCAGCAGAGCTTTTTGCAGATTCGCCGCACCTGCGGCCAGTGCGGCGGACGCGGCCAGATTGTGCGGCGGCCTTGCACGCAATGCCGCGGCGAGCGCCAGGTCCGTACCGAAAGAAAACTGAAAGTTACCATTCCGTCCGGCGTGGACACCGGCACGCATCTAAAGCTTTCGCAAGAAGGGCAAACCGGGCACAGTGGCGGCCCCGCGGGCGATCTGTACGTCGTCATCAAACTCAAGGAGCATCCCATCTTCGAGCGGCATGGCGACGACCTGCACTGTACCGTTCCCATCAACGTGGCGCAAGCGGCCCTCGGGGCTGAGGTCAACTTGCTGACCTTCGATGGCCTGGAAACGGTCAAGATTCCCGAGAGTGCTCAAGCCGGCGCCAGTGTGCGCCTCAAGAATCTGGGCATGCCGCGCTTGCAAGGCGGCGGGCGTGGAGACATGTTTGTGCACATCGACGTGCGCGTGCCCGGCAAACTGACGCGCGAGCAACGCAAGCTTTTCGAGCAGCTTCGCGAAACCCTTCCGGCGGAAAACGAGCCGCACGAAAAAGGGCTGATCGATAAAGTCAAAGATTATTTCATGTAGCCCCGCGCCGGCTGGCCGCTTTAGGCCGGGTTCATGCGGCCGGTGCGTTCCATCCAGTTCCGGAACATTTGCGTGAAGGCCTGAACTTCGGGCGAGGTCCACAGTTCCTCTACCGTGCAGCGCATTTTGCGGCGCCAGTTGGGATATTGCTCGGTGGTTCCCGGCAGATTCTGTTGCTCGGTCTCCTTGAGCAGGTCCTCCTGATTCAGCACCATGAGCTTGGAAGGCGTGGAGGCGAGAAATCCCACAATGGCGTTGTGCAGCTCGCCGGTTAATTCCGGAACGTCGCGCGCGTTGCGGGGAAACCAATCCGGCAGCAGATGCAACTCGGTTAGAACATCCAGAATGCGCTGCTTGTCGCGCGCGCGGTCTTCGAACATTTTCCGATAGCTAGTTTCCTCGGGCAACAGGCCTGCTTCGCGGCGCGCCTCGATGTCGCGGCCCAGCCAGAACCCGGCCAGCGTCGGCAGGTCGTGCGTCGTCACCGACACCAGCGCGTCGCGTGGATACTCGACCGGAGTTCGAAAGCGCCCGCTCGAGTCCCGCTCGAAGTACAGCAGGCGGTAGCTCAGGATTCCGAAACGATGCAGCGCTTCGCGGATCTCGTCCGGCACAGTACCCAGGTCCTCGCCTACGATCGGGATCTTTTGCCGCACGCTTTCGAGCGCCAGAATGCGAAGCAGATCTTCGGCGCGGTCGCGAACGTAGGTGCCATCGGTGGCATCGTTGGCGTCCGGAATCCAATATAAGCGGAAGAAGCGCATGACGTGATCGATGCGCAGCGCGCCGCCATGCCGCATGTTCCTGCGGATGGATTCGGCGAAAAGCCGGTAGCCGTCCTGATAGTGCCGCTCGGAATTGGGAGGCGGGAAAGCCCAGTCCTGGCCTTTGGGCGAGAAGTCGTCCGGCGGCGCACCCACGCGGCACCCGGAGACGAAGAAATCCCGGTGCGCCCATAGGTCGGCGCCAAAGCGGTCGGTGGCCAGCGCCAGATCGTGGTACAGGCCGATGCGCCGTCCGCGTTGCCGCGCGTGCTGCTGCGCCGAGGCAAGCTGAAGGTCCAGTTGCCATTGCAGATACTTGTGAAACAGAACACTGCGCCAGTGTTTGCGCGCGAATTCCGCCACCGCGGGAGATTCCGGATCCTGATAGTGTTCAGGCCATTCCCGCCAGGTCCACACCTCCGGACAATGCGCGTGCATGGATTCGTCCAGCGCGGCATGCACGGCAAAGCGATGCAGCAGGTCGCCTTCCTGCTCGATGTATTGGCGAAATTCGTCCGCCCTCGGGCCGTTCTGGCGCCGCTCTTCCAGGAAGACGTGAAACAGGAGCTTCAGAAAACGGATCTTCAACCGGTACACCCGTTCGTACTCGACGAACTGGGAGGCGCGCAGCGCTTGAATCTCATTCTCGATCGCGGACGATTGGCGCAGGGCGCGGGCTTTGGCGGACGCTCGAAAATCTTCCGTCTGTTCCAGGTCCAGATACAGCGGGTTGCGGAAGAAAATCGAATTGGGAAGATAGGGGCTGATGTTAAACGGCTGCCGGTTGGGGATGGCGTGCAGGGGATTGAGCGCGATAAAGTCCGCGCCGGCATGTTCGGCGGCCCAATCGATCACGGCCTTGAGATCGGTGATATCGCCGCATCCCCAGTTACGTTCCGAACGCAGCCCAAACAAACTGATGGCCAGCCCCGCGGCGCTGTCCTGCTTCGAGCCATTCCGGATGGTAGGCTCGGGAGGGGCAAACGATCAGACGCGCGGCCGGCGAGCGCTCGCCCGCAAGCTCGAAAGTCAGTTCGTGATATCCGAGCGGCAGTGCATCCGGCAGCCTGATCGTTTTACGAACCAAGCGCTGCGCGTCGACTTGTCTTTCCGCGGCGGCCGCGGCGCCCGCGAACTGGATCGGCAGCCGCAGCGAATTTCCATCCTCCAACCGAATCTCCAGAACCGCCGCCGCGTCCGTGTGTTCGGCCGTCAGCGTGATCGCGATTTCCTGAGGCGGTTGACCTTCGGTCAAAACCACCGTTTCAGGCAGCGGTCTGCGCCAGGAGCGCAATTCGCATTCTTCGAGCGCCCGGCCAAGCGACTCTCCCGGTCGCGGCGTTCACACCCAGCGACCCCAGGATCGCGGTTTGTGTCTCGCGCGATGCGGTGTGACGCCGTCCCCAGACGTCCCAGTATTCGTTCTCGATACCCAACAGGCGAGCGGCGGCGTCCAGTTCCTGCTGATCCGGTGGTGCGCCGCCGAGAGAACGAGGTGCTGGCTCGTGCATGTGATAATAGGATCGTGGACGGTGAGACTAAGTTTCAGCCGAGTCTTCCGAGCGAACTCTTCGCACGGATCGACAACGAAGACGTCGCGGTCGGGTCTGAGAGCATTATAACAACCACTCTCGACAAGGCCATCAACTGGGGGCGCAAGAATTCCATCTGGCCGATGTCGTTTGGGCTGGCCTGCTGCGCCATCGAGATGATGTCCATGATCGGCTCGCGCTACGACATCTCGCGCTTCGGCGCCGAAGTCATGCGCGGCTCCCCGCGCCAATCCGATCTCATGATCATCGCCGGCCGGGTCTCCAACAAAATGGCTCCGGTGATCCGCCGCCTGTATGAGCAGATGCCGGAACCCAAGTGGGTGATCTCGATGGGCGCCTGCGCCACCTCCACCGGCGTGTTCAGCAACTACGCGCTGATCCCGGTGAACCAGGTGATCCCCGTGGACGTGTACGTGCCGGGCTGCCCACCGCGGCCGGAGCAGTTGATCTACTCCATCATGCTGCTGCAAAAGAAGATCGAGCAGCACAAGGGCACCATCAAAGATGTCCTGAACCTGGCTTGACCAGCCCGGTGGATTGTCATTCAAGCTTGTCGCCGATTGGACGATAAGTTTGTCAAAAGACATCCGGCTCGTCAGAGCAGGTATCAAAATGGACTTATCTGACGTATCTTCCGTCGGTTTCGTTGGCAATTTGGCCGTGCCATTGGGCGCCTCGGCGGACCAACAAGCGGCCAAACGCAGGCAATTGCTTCAGGCCATCAAGACTGTCAACGAGAGCGGGCAGCTGGGCCGGAATCAGATCGTTTTCATGGTCGATAGCCAGACCCATCGTCCCATTATCCAGGTCGAAGATCGCGAAACCCACGAAGTAGTGCTACAAATCCCTCCGGAGTATGTTTTGCGGCTGGCCCAAGACGCGCCCACCGATTCGGTACAAACAACGCCGCCTCACGCCGATAGGTAGTTTAGAATGCGGACCAAAAGTTATCAGAGCTACTTCGAAGATGATGTGCTGGGGGCAAGTCCCCTCAAGCTGGTGCAATTGCTCTATCGCGCTGCTCTGGATTCCATCGCTGCCGCGCGCCGTTTTGTGCGCCTGTGCGATATTCCCGCCCGGTCACGGGCCATTAGCAAAGCCATGGCCATTGTGACGGAACTGGCGCTATCCCTGGATGTCGAGCAGGGAGGCGAGTTGAGCCGCAACCTGGCTCAATTGTATGGCTACGTGGAAAAGTTGCTGATTCAGGCTAACTTTGAACAACGCGAGAAGCCGTTGGAGGAAGCCGAGCGACTGCTCTCGACCCTGGCCGCGGCATGGTCTACATTCCCGGTCGAGCAACGCTCCAGCGTAAGCGATCCGGCAGTCCACAGCGCGGCTCACGAACCTGTGAGTTGCGCTTACTAGCCCGCAAAGGGCGCGCGGGCACCCTCATTTCAGCAAAGCAAGCAGCCCGAGCACCCGGCCGCGGCCCGCTCGTAAGTAAGTGACAATTTTCCAGCTCCCGGATTTCCAGCGTTGTCAATAGCCTGACGCACTCAACCCAGTGCCAGCTCACCTTCGACTGGTAGGCTCTAGTCGAAGTCGGATTCCAAGACAGCATGACAACTTACAAAACCAAACGTTTCGGCTGGCGGCGCGATCACCTCGACGCCCGCGATCACGTGCTCACCGTCGCCAAGCGCGTCCCCCTCCCTTCGGCCTGCGATCTGCGAACATCCGGGCTGTTGCCTCCGGTCTATGATCAACAGGATCTGGGCAGTTGCACCGCCAATGCTGTCGCGGCGGCGGTGGACTTCGAGCGCAAAAAACAGAACGAGCTATTCCTGACACCCTCCCGTCTCTTCATCTATTACAACGAACGCGTAATCGAGGGCTACCCGGATCAGGATGCCGGCGCCGAGCTTCGCGACGGAATCAAAACCGTGGCCGCGCAAGGCGTTTGCCCGGAGCCGGAATGGCCGTACGACGAATCCCAATTCGCGACGCAGCCGCCGGTCACATGTTATGCCGACGCCGTGAAATTCAAAGCGCTGCAATATTCGCGCGTGACCCAGACCGCCTACTTCCCTCGTCATTGCCTGGCGATCCTGGGCCGGCCGGTGGTCTTCGGGATCAACGCCTACGACGCCTTAGAATCGGACCAGGTGGCCGCCACCGGAATCGTTCCGATGCCCGGGCCCGACGACACTCCTATCGGCGGCCACGCCATTTGCCTGGTCGGCTTTGACGATTCCAAGCAGCTCTTCACGTTCCGCAATTCCTGGGGCGATAGCTGGGGCGACGCAGGCTACGGCTGTCTGCCCTACGCCTACGTCCTGGATTCCAATCTCGCCAGCGATTTTTGGGTGATCCTGGCCGAATGCTAGTCAGCTACAATTCGGTCTCGTTTACTTCCCTACCCTAATTTTGTGATTCTGAATGCGTAAGTATTTCGGCCACTGGCCTCGTGCGATCCTATGTCGCTCAAAGAATACTCGCGCAAACGATCGTTCGACAAAACGCCCGAACCTGCTCCGGAACCGCCGCGCGCGCCGGCGACGGGAAATTTCTTCTGCGTACAGCGCCACGACGCCACGCGCCTGCATTACGACTTCCGCCTCGAAGTCGACGGAGTGCTCAAATCCTGGGCCGTTCCCAAAGGCCCCAGCCTGGAGCCGCTCTCCAAATCGCTAGCCGTCCATGTCGAGGACCACCCCCTCGACTACGGCAATTTCGAAGGCAACATTCCCAAGGGCGAATACGGCGGTGGCAGCGTCATGCTGTGGGATCGGGGCACGTTCGAGCTGCTCGGCGACACCACCGCCCCAGCCCAGATCGAGCGCGGCGATCTGAAATTCCGGCTGCACGGTGAAAAGCTTCGCGGCGAATTCGCGCTGGTCAAGATGAAAAACCGCGGCAAGGGCAACGAGTGGCTGCTCATCAAGAAAAAGGACGCGGACGCGAAGCCCGGCTGGAACGTCGAAGATTACGCGCGCAGTGTCCTGACGGGGCGCACCCAGCAGGAGATCGCCGAGAATCTTGCCGCCACGGCCGCGCCGCACTCCCCGGCGCGCTCGCTCGCCAGGCTGAAAGGGGCCGTGGAGTCGCCCATCCCCCGCAGCATTCAACCCATGCTCGCCGTGCTGGCCGAACACCCTCCCTCCGGCCCCGAGTGGCTGTACGAAGTGAAATGGGACGGCGTACGCGCCCTCTGCTTTGTCGACGACAACCAGCTCAGCATCTACTCCCGCAACCAGAAGCGCTGCGATCAACAATATCCCGAGTTGAGCGTCCTGCCGCGGTTTCTCAAAGCCACGAACGCGGTTGTGGATGGCGAAATCGCGGTGCTGGACGAAAACGGCCGCGCGCGCTTCAGCCTGATCCAGCCGCGCATTGGAGTCGGAGATCCCAACAGCGTCGCGCACCTGGCGCGCTCCTCTCCCGCAACGCTGTTCCTGTTCGATCTGCTGTATCTCGACGGCTACGACCTGCGCGGTGTCGCGCTTGAGGAGCGCAAGCGGTTACTCGCGGAAATCCTCACCCCCACCGACCGCATCCGCTTTTCCGATCATTTCGCGGCCAACGGCGCTGCGATGCTTGAAGCGGCGCGCGCGCACGGCCTGGAAGGCATCCTGGCCAAGCGGCGTGACAGCAAATACGAGCCGCGCCGCAGCCGCGACTGGGTCAAGATCAAGGTCGTTACTACAGGCGATTTCGTCATCGGCGGCTTCACGCACGGCGAGCGCGACTACTTCAGCTCGCTCGTCCTGGGCGTTTACGATCGAGGCAAATTCGTGCATGTCGGCCAGGTCGGAACCGGTTTCAACGAAAAATCGCTGAAGGAGATTTACTCCGCCATTGAGCCGCTCATCACGAAGAAGAGCCCCTTCGCGGGCCCGGTGAAAGCGCTGCGCGACGTCACTTGGGTGAAGCCCCAGCTTGTGGCCGAGATCAAGTATCTGGAGGTCACTCCGGATGGATTACTGCGCGCGCCCGTCTTTATGAACCTGCGGCTTGACAAAAATCCAACCGAATGCGTGCGTGAAGGAGCGATCGAAGCGCAGCCTGACGCCACCGCGCCGCTGGTGCAACGCGAGCCGATTGTCCCCGCCAACTCCGCCGCCGAGCTGAACGTCACCGTGGATGGCCATCGCCTGAAGTTCACCAACTTGAACAAGATCTTCTATCCCGGCGAAGGCATCGCCAAGCGCGATGTCATCAACTATTACAGCTCGGTCGCGAACCTGATCCTTCCGCATCTGCATGACCGCCCGCTCTCGCTCAAGCGCTATCCCAACGGAATCGATCACGAATTTTTCTTCCAAAAAGACGCCGAGGACAAGGTGCCCGATTGGGTGCGCCTGGAGCCGATCTTCTCCGAACACAATCAAGACAAGATCCACTACATCATTTGCAACGATCGCGCCACGCTGCTGTATCTCGCCAATCTCGCGTGCATCGATCAGAACCCCTGGATGAGCCGCATCGGCTCGCTCGAAAATCCCGACTTCGCTCTAATCGATCTGGACCCGACCGAGGGTTGTCCCTACGAGCGCATCGTCGAGGCCGCGCATCTGGTCAAGAAAACGCTCGACGCGCTCGGCCTGGCCGGGTATCCCAAAACCACCGGCGGCGACGGGATGCATGTTTACGTACCTCTCGAGCCCATCTACACCTACGAGCAGGTTCGCACCTTCGCCGAATTGTTATCCATCCTGGTGATCCGCGGAAACGAGGATCTGTTCACGACGCCGCGCACCGTTTCGCAGCGAAAAAAGGGCAAGGTCTATTTCGATTACCTGCAGATTTCCAGCAGCAAAACCATCGCAGCACCGTACGTATTGCGCGCCTATCCCGGCGGTCCCGTCTCCACGCCGCTCGATTGGTCGGAAGTGAAGAAGGGTCTGGAACCCTCGCAGTTCACCATCCACAACGCCATCGACCGCTTCGAACGCGTCGGCGATTTGTTCGCGCCCGTGCTCAGCAATCTGCAAAAACTGGAACCGGCGCTCGAAAGAGTAAGTCAGTTGGTGTGAGCTTCGGCGGCCTGAGCGACCCTGACGGGCGCGGCGCGGCCGAACCGCCGCACCAAGGCCACGCCGGCGAAAATGACGATCATCGCGATGATCTCGCGCGGGCCGATCGCTTCCCGGTAGAACAGCCAGCCCAGCCAAAGAGCCACGATGGGATTGACGTAGGTGTAAATGCTGACGATCGAGACCGGAAGCTTGCTCAGAGCGTAAATATACGCGCTGTAGCCGACGATGCCGCCGATCACGGCCAGATACAGTATGGCGCCCGCCCCGCGCCAGCTCCACGCCAGAGGATGCGGCCTCAGCTCCGCGATGGCCGGCCCCAGAAAAAACAGGCCCGTCGCCAATTGTTGCAACGCCGCGCTGACCACCGGATGCGCCCTGGTCGTCTGGCGCCGATGCAGGATCGAGCCCAGCGACCATCCACAACAGCCGATCTGCAATACCAGAAAACTTCTAAGCACCGGTCCTCCCAGGCCTTGCTGGACCGCGCTCGGGCCCACCAACAGCGCTGTGCCCGCAACTCCCACCAGCATTCCGAAGATGGTTGGCGCATGCAGCCGATCTCCGCCGGGGATCAGAGCTTCTACGCTGACCATCCAGAACGGCTGCATCGATACGATGAGCGCCGCCAGCCCGCTCGGGATCCATTGTTCCGCGAATGCCAGGGAGCCGGTTCCTATTCCGATCGTGATCACGCCGAAAAGTGACGTGTACAGCAGCTCGCGTCCGGAGGGAACGTGCGCTTTCGAAAAAAACACAACCACCAACATCGCCGCACCCGAAATCAAATAGCGCAAACACATCAGTTGCAGTGGATGCAGCCACTCCAGCGCGATCCGAATTCCGAGGTACGTCGTGCCCCAGAAGAAACAGACGGCAGCTAGAGCCAGATAGGCGCGGAACTGGGGTGGGCGTTGCAGAAATCCAGGGTAACATTGAGAGTTGATCATCACCCTCACAATCAATCCGTCGGTCGACCGCACCGTGTTGGTGGACCGGCTGGTGTTCGAAGACCGCGCCTACATTCTTTCGCGCAGCGATTCGGCCGGCGGGCGCGGCATCAATGCCTCGCGCGTGCTGCATTCGTTCGGCGCAAAAACGTTGGCCATCGTCACCTCCGGCGGCGCCAATGGCGAGAAGCTCACCAAGCTGCTCGCCAAGTGTGGCTTCCCGGTTAAAGTGGTCTCGATCCAAAATGAAATTCGGGTCAATTTCACCATCGTCGATCGGCAGGGCCTGGCGGTGAAGCTCAACGAAGTCGGGCCGCCCGTTTCATCCGACGAGCTGGCGCGCGTGGAACATGTGGTCGAACGCCGGTTGGAGCCTGCTTCCTGGTTGATGTTGTGCGGCAGCATTCCTCCCAGCGTGCCGGCCGACTTTTACACCAAGTTGATCCGCATGGCGCGCGACCGCAAAGTGAAAACGCTGCTCGACACCGACGGCGACGCGTTGCTGCATGGCGTCGAAGCCGGGCCCACGGTCGTCACTCCCAACCAGCCCGAGGCCGAGCGTCTGCTCAATCGGGCGCTGATCACGCGCGCGCATTTCATCGAAGCGGCCACGCGCATCAAAGCCATGGGCGCCGAAACGGTCTTGCTGTCGCTCGGAAGCCGCGGCGTCGTCGCGGTGAATGAGAATCAGCTGCTCGAAGCCATCCCACCGCGCGTCGATGCGGTGTCGCCGATCGGCGCCGGCGACGCTCTGGCCGCGGCCTACGTATTTGCCGCAACGAAGAAGAAGGATTTCGTCGATTGCGTGCGCTGGGCGGTGGCGGCCGGAACCGCGTCCGCGAAATTGCCCGGCGTCCAGTTCGCGGACCTGGATCAAACTAAGGAGATTTATAAGTCGGTCGAGGTTCGAAAGATTCAGTAGCCGGCTTGCTTCTCTCCTGCATGGCGGACCGCAGCATGGTGATGCTGGCATACGTGACCGCGACCACAACCAGCCAGCGGACCCAATACAGCGGCAGCGCTTTGACAATCAGGGCGGCAATCAACACGCCAGGCAGGCCGCCTACCGCGAGTCCGAGCGCTGGCCTGGGGCTGTAGCGGTCCAGGCGGATGAAGCGCACGCTGGCCGCAGGCATCAAGAAGGCGCAGGAGCCCATCATGATCGGATACGCAGCTTTGGGGTCCATGCCGAGCAGGCTGACCAGGATCATGCAAGGAGCAAAGAGACCGATTCCGAGCGTCATGAGAGCGCCCAGCACAAAGTCGCCCCCGATGCCGGCCCACAGTTTCCATCCGCGCAACACCAGCGCTGTTCCGGCGGGCACCAGCGAGATATTGAGATTCGTAACCAGGAAGAAAAACGCGGCGGTGAGCAGCGCGATGCCCATTCCGATTTGCACTTTGCGCCGAGGCCAGCGCGCCACGATGCCGGCGCCGAACCAGGCGCCGCAAACCGAGGCCGCCATCATCGACGCCAAAGTAAGCACATCCACCTGCACCAAAGCGATAAACAAAAAACCTTCCATCAAGGTGGGCGGGCTGTGGCCGACATTCAGCGTGCCGGGGATGTTTTCATCCGCCACCATGCGCCGGAACTTGAAGATGGCAGTGGTGGGCGCAAACGAACCGATGCCGAGCGCGTCGAAGAAATTGGTGCCGAACCCGAGCAGCAGCTCGAACAGCGTCGGCATTCCTGGCGCGCGGCCTTTGCCTTGAAACCAGATCCAGATGAACCCCGCCGAGAAGATGCCGAGAGCAACAAAGATCCAATCGCGCGCGCTCAAGCAACAACGATATCATGAGTTGTTTCCGCGGATTTCCGGAGGAAGAAGTAGTGGACGTACCGAACATCACGGAGCCGACTGAAGAAGCTCCCTTTGGTTACCACTTTCTTTGGTATTTTCTTCAACTGATTTTTTCAGCACCCGGTGTGGTGATTGCCAGTTCGCCGCTCGTGGCCGTCCTTTCGATATTAGGTTTGGGCATGAAACACGAGAACGGAGACTTCGCTGGTTATGAAGCTCTTGTTTGCTTGTATGTCGGTGTGTTTGTCGGATGGTGGATGGCTCAACGAGCACCTCTTCTGGCGCGAAGTGGCAGATGGATCTGGGTCGTACCCGCTATCGTCATTTTGCCGTTCGCCACTGCTGAAATCCTCCATCCCAGTCCGGTCCCATGGTTGTCCGACCTACTATTCGGATTCAACAATGGAGGTGAAGGGATCGCCCTAGTTGCGTTTCCGCTGTGTTCCGTCATTGGCTACTCGATAGGAATGGCGCTCGCGGGCGTGAAGCGAAAACTGCGCCCCATCCTTCTGTGTGCAGCGGTCTCTCTTTGCATCTTGTCGTTGCTTTTGTACGTTATTGAACGCCGCAGCCTCGCGCGCTTCGCAACGCTCCGCTCGGTGATCAACAACTCCGGGCTTCAGCTCTTACCTGATGCGCCGTCGCTTTGTGGCCCTCAGACATCTTATCGGAGCGCTCGAATCCTCTCATTTGGAACTATGGTCGAGAGCCTTGGCCGAGCGGCATGCGACGGAGGCCGCTTGACGAGTGCGGATTCTCTTCCGCCACCCGTTATTGGACGGTCAGGACCCTACACCTTGGAACACGTGCGTGTGCTCACTGGTCCAAGCGCGGGTCAGGAGGGATGGGTAATGCAGTATGGCGTAATGGAGTTATTGAACAGGTGATTGATCAAGGCGACAATCTGATCAAGGCCCGATTACCCAGGGCTCGAAGCGATGACCGTAGGTCAGCGTGACTGTGTAGGATGGAGCCGAAAATACACTCGATAGCGAAGGCGGGACGTGAATGTTTTGGGGCAGGATTTCCGAGACCATGCCCTCCACACGGTCTGGTACTGCTTTCCTGGCGACTGGGTCAAAGGCGTTGACGTAAGCGCGAACGACGCCGCGGGCTACCAGGTACTTCTGACGGACCGAATACTTCTGAAGCAGCGGTTCAGCGAATTTACCCGCATCGATCGGGACCAGGCGCGATTGCATAGACAGATTGATGCCGGGTGTTCGTAGCGCTGTGGTTTGCTGGTAATGTTCCCACGCCGGGCCGTCGTACTCCAGGACCACGAAGGCTGGGCGCGGAAGCGGCTGATGCTTCTTATCACGTAACGCGGCGGCAGTATCGAATCCGAGCGACCTGAGTTTCGCCTCGTCGAGCCACGAATTGCCCGCCCCATAGAAACCCATGTTCCAATTGAAGCGCAGCGAGACGCCGGTGTCTTCTTTTTCGCTGAAGCCCTTGGGGAGTTCCCGTTGCGTCAGTTGAATGGTTTCGACAGGCGTGCTGGCGCGGTTGCGGGCGACGCCGACGAGAACCAAGGCGTTGCTCACGATGACGACCGCGGCAGCCAGCAGGAGTCCTGGCTTCTTCATGCGGTCGCCTCTCTCAGTTTTCGGAACGCCAGCAGCAGGCCGATCGCGATGGCGCCCACGATGAAGAAGAAAACGTACTTGGGCATCCAGTCCCACCACCAGTCGACGAACTTCATGAACAGGAAAATTGTGAACGCCGCGGCGCCCAAGTTCATGACTGCCCGTTGATCGGTTCGGATGCCGAACCAGATGATGAGTGCCGCCGCGATGAATGCAACCACCTGATAGGTGCGTTCAATCGCCGTCGGATCCAGCGGAAGAAAACTGCTCGAACCATAATGCCAAAGTTCTAGCAGCGGAAAGAGAATCGCCAGCAAGCCGACCAGGCAGAACGTTCCTGAGAAATCCCTGCGCACCAGGAAAGAAGCGGCGACAGTGGCCAGGCCGCCCACGATAATGCTTTCCGGCCGCTCGAAAAACGATTGCCACGTCACGCCGGTCCAGGCGACGATCGAGGCGGGAATGAAAACCAGCCAGCAGACTAAGCCGGCCGCGAGCAGCAAGCGCAGGCCAAAAGTATAAGCCAGCACGATCGCAAATGCGCCCCAAGCCAGGAAAGCATTCGGGCTGGAAATGATGTTGAAGATTTGACCGAACACAATGAGGTTCAAAACAAATGAGGCAAACGTGACCAGGCCGATGAGACCGGTGAAGTATAGAGTCCGCTCGCGCTCGGATACAAAGTACATTGCCGCCAGGCCAATGAGCGGCGTAGCGATCAGGATGCTGACCTGACCGGCGGTCGGGATCGAGCCCCAGAAGCGATAGAAGAACAGAAACACCGCAGCGCACAACGCCAGGCCGCCCAGCGCGGAGATGACGCGCATGCCGAGCGAAAGCTGTTTTTGCGATTCGGTGGTGTCGATGTCGTACTGTGCGGCGAGATCCTTGAGCGTTTCATCGAGAAACGGTTCCAGGCGGGCGCGCTGGTCATCGCTCAGTGCGAGCACTTGTTGCCGCTCCAGCTCCGCCAGCTCCTGGCGAAAGATGCGCAGCCGGTCGGCGCGCTGCTGCGCGTCGCGTCTTGCGAGCGCTTTGGGCATTTCTTCTATTGTCTAACGAGTCTTTTTGCGGCGGCTCAGCTCTCAACACGCAACGCAGTCCCATCCTGCGGCGTCTTATCTTAGGTTTCGGGATTCCAGCGATGAGCAAGAAATGCGGCTTGACAATGCTCCTGCTGCTCGCAGTGGCGCTGTGCAACTCCTGTGATGCCGTCGCTGTGGCGATCTCGGCCAATATTCAAGCCAGGCACATGCCGTTCGGCACGATCCTTGATCCGATCTTTGCTTCTCCGGCCAGCAACGACATCGTCGGATACACGCGCTGCGGCGACTCGGCACTCTGGACCGGCCACTACCTGGCGGGCGAATCGTTTCGCTACAAGGTCACCTTAGACCCTAACGCGCTCACAAACATCCGCGCCGCGCTGGCTGGGCTCAAGTCGCTCGTCGATGTCACCGGTACCGATCTTCTGGCGCGGTGCCTGGTGCCGATGAGTTCGCCCTTCGCCGCCGGTATCACGCGCGAAGAAGCCGCCAATGGGATTCATAACAGCGGCCAGAACTTCTGGATCGGACATACCTCGCGCGATGAATACTCGGGCGCGTTCCTCGGGCTGAGCGTTGCCTACGATTTCGTGAATCAATCCGATGTCCGCGCGAGCGCGCAGTCCTTGGCAACGCGCATGCTCAATTTTCTGCTCGCGCATGGCTGGGCCGTCGTCATGCCCGATGGAACCGTCAGCACGACGTTCGTCATCCGGCCGGACGAGCAATTAACTCTGCTCCAAATAGGCAAACAAGTGAATCCCTCGGCGTTCGCGAATCTCTATAACTCCGCCTCCAGTGCTGCGGGCCTGGCCGCGCTGCCCGTCGCGGTGGATGCGGCGGACGTCCGCGATTCGTACTTCAAGTTCAATCTTGATGCGATCAACTTCTTCAATCTGACCCGGCTCGAAAACGATTCCTCTCTTCGCGCTCAGTACCTGGCGGCCTACGCCTTCTACCGCAACGCCACCAAAGACCACATGAACCCGCATTTCAATATGATCGATCGAGCCATCAACGGCCCCGATGCGGCGCGGGACGCACAAACGGTCATTTATCTCGAACAATTTCTTCACCGGCCGCCGCGCGACGTGTACGTGAATCTGGAAGGCGAATTTGCTTCGTGCGTCAGCGCGGATCAATCCTGCAATCCGATTCCGATTCCGCTGCGCGTCCCGACCGATTTTCTGTGGCAGCGCAGTCCTTTTCAACTCGCCGGAGGCGGCCAGGGAATCATCGAAGAAGCAGGCATCGATTACATACTGCCGTATTGGATGGCGCGCTACTACGGTGTCATCCACGAGTCCAACAGCCTACGTTCGCTCCATCTGCGCTGAACGCGCGGCGTTCCCGCACGCGGTATGTCACTATAGTTGTGTCATGACGCCACAAGCCCCGCCGAAATTTCAGTTGGTGAACACCCCGGACTACCGCGAGAGCTACGCCAACAGCGTCCAGATCCGAGTCAACCTCTGGGACTTCTTTCTGATGTTTGGAACTGTTAATCAAGCCGCGCCGGATAGCGTCATGATCCACAACTTCCAGGGCGTTTACCTGAGCCCGCAGCAAGCCAAAGCGCTGCTGAACGTCCTCACGCAAAATATTTCGCAGTACGAGGCCACGTTCGGAGAAATCAAATTGGAGCCTCACAGCCAAATCAGCGCAATTCAGTGACGCGCGGCGCGTCTTGGTTCGCCCTGATCGCGCTGGTTGTCCTTCTTTCTCACGCGGCCTATTTGAACCTCCCGTACTTTTGGGATGAAATGGGCCAATTCGTCCCGGCGGCGCTCGACATCTACCGCAGCGGCGCGTGGGTGCCGCACTCGACCGTACCGAATGCGCATCCGCCGGGCGTGATGGCATACCTGGCCGTAGTGTGGAAGATTTTCGGATATTCCATTCCGGCCACGCGCGTGGCGATGCTGGTGCTCGCGAGCCTTGCCGTCATAGTTACTTTGCAGCTAACTGAGCGACTGGGACTGACACCAGCATGGGCCTTTGCGCCGGTGATTTTATTGCTGCTGGACCCGCTGTTCTACATGCAGTCCATGCTGGCCCAGCTCGACATGCCCGCGATGCTGTTCACGCTGCTGGTGCTGCTGCTGTTTTTGGAAGGCCGGCACAAGTCCGCGGCGCTAGCCTCGGTCGCACTGGTTCTCACCAAGGAGACCGGCGCGCTTCTGCCGCTCCTGCTCGGCGCGGCGCTTTGGATGGATCGTTCCTCGCGCAAGCAAGCCTGGCTGTACACCGTGCCGTTCTTCGCGCTCGCGGTCTGGTTCTTCGTGCTGTGGCGCGCGACGGGCCACTTGTTCGGCGATGCCGGATTTACGCACTACAATATCGCCTACGCGCTGCACCCGGTCCGCGCCGCAGTGTCGCTGGTGCGGCGCGTCTATTATCTGTTCATCGCCGATTTTCGCTGGATTGGCGCGTTCGCGATCGTGTATGCCTGGCGCCGCGCTTCCGTCTTTTCGACCCATGCCTGGAAAATCACATGGCTGTTCATCGCTTCGCACACCCTGATGGTGAGTCTGCTCGGCGGCGCGGAATTGGAGCGCTATCTTTTGCCCGTGATTCCGCTGATCTATATTGCAATGGCAGCGGCCTGGTCCACCGTATCGGCGCGGGCGCGCACCGTCAGCTTCGTCGCGGTTTCAGCCGGCCTGCTGCTCGGTCTGTTCCTGAATCCGCCGTTCCCGTTTCCCTACGAGAACAATCTAGCGATGGTGGATTTCGTCAATCTGCATCGCGACGCGGCGCGCTATCTGGAGCGCGTCTATCCGAGCCAGACGATTTACACGGCGTGGCCGTTGACGCAGGCTTTGCGCGATCCCGCGTTTGGATACGTCGACCGGGGATTACCGGTAGCTGAAACATCCGACCTGCGCCGCTCCACGCTGGAAGCCATCGATCCGCGAGGCGTCGACGTTCTGGTTGTTTATTCCCGCACCTGGGAGCCGGAGTGGGGAGTTTTGCGATGGGCCGTCGTGCGGCAGTTCCTGGCCCGCTACTACGAATATGGGCCGCAGATGAATGCCGACGAAATCCGGCAACACTTCGCCTTGCTTCCGGTGCAACATTGGGCTCGCGGCGGACAGTGGGTGGAAGTTTATGCGCGGGGGCCTAGAACGTGAAGCGGAGCTGCATTTCCAACCGGCGATCGTTGGCGTTTTCGTAAAAGCCTTCGCCATTGGGTCCACCCGCGATCTGCGTGGCGAGCCCGAACAGCGGCGAGGTGATATCGCCGATGATCGGCCCTGGATTGGTGTGATTCAGGAGGTTGCGCACCGACATCCCAATGCTCAAGTTGTAGCGGTGGTTGGTCGAAGGACTTCCGATGAGACTCCCCAGCCCGCGGCCAGAGGCAGCCGCGGCGTTGGCCACCCCGCCGCTGGGCGCCGGACCCTGCGGCTTGGCGGCGCTTTCGCGTGTCGCGCCGAATCCGATGGTTTTCGCCACGCGCAGATTCACACTGATCTGCCCTGGGCTGCGACCCGCGTTGCGTCCAAGCAGCGTTTCCCCGGGTGATGGATTGGGGTCCAGCAGCCCGTACGGTGTCGCGATCAAACCTGGCTTATTGGAGTCGGTCACAATTCCGGGGCGTCCATTGAATAGCGTGGTGCCGTACAGATCGCTGCCCGCCGTGATGTTGAACGGGGCGCCGGTTTGTGCGATCACAAAAGGACTGACGCGGATGTTCCATCGGAAATTGATGGAGCCGCCCGCGGTCACGCGGTTCCGCACGTCGGTAATCGCCGGACCGTATTCGCCCGAAAAATTGTAAGGATTGGCTGGAAATGTGCCGATGCCATCGGTATTGCTCAAGGCGCGATTCAGCACATAGAAGCCGAACATCGAGAAGCCCGAGTTGATCCTGCTGTTGACATTAACGATCAGTTGATTCTGGTTATAGATGCCGGACGATTCCATTAGGAAAATCGGATTCTTCGTTCCGAATGGATACGCGCCGCTTCCCGGGAATGGCGCGTTGATGTCATTCGAGCGCAACAAGTGCGCGCCGTGCGAGTTGGCGTAGGTGACGGCCAGCGTCGTGTTGGCCGGAAGTTGCCGCTCGAGCGTCAAGCCGGATTGCATGGTGTAAGGCGCGCGCAAGTTGGAACTGACCTCCTGAATCACTTGCGTGGACTGAAATCCCGCCAGCGTTTCAAGCGGCGGCACGATGGGGAAGAAGTCGGGATTGTTCACAACATATTGTTGCTGGACGATTCCGTTGTAGCGCTGAGCGGCCAGCGTGTTGGCCAGCGCGAAACGATCGTAAAACATTCCGAATCCGGCGCGCAGCACGGTCTTGGCGCGTGCATTCTGCGCGCCGCCTCCGGGGGCCCAGGCCACCGCGATGCGCGGAGCAAAATCGCGCCAGTCGTGAATGTTGGTCTGCATTTCATACCGCAGACCGAGGCTTAACGTGAGGTTCGGACGCACGCGCCAATCGTCAGTGACGAAAGCGCCGAGATCGAACTGGCTCACCGAAAGCGCCGGGAGCCCCGAGTTGATGCTGAACTGCGTCGCGCCGCCGCCCAGCGACCGGATCTGCGCCGGCATATAGCCGAGGGACTGAAATAGCAGCGTGCGGCGATAGCGTTCGATGGAGCTGATAGGCGCTAGCTCCGGCTGGCCCGGCGCGCTGAAGACCGGTTGATTGTTCGCGTCCAACACCGGCTCCAGCACACCGCCCCCGAAAGTGAACGTGCCGTTGAAATTCAGCGGCTGGATGTTGTCGTCGATCTGCTCGCGCAGGCGAACGCCGAGCCGCACCGAATGGGCGCCATGGGTGAGGTACGTATTGTTCTGCGCTTCGTAGTACGACAGCGTGTCGAACGATTGTCCGAGCGAGGAGCCGCCGCCGTTGAACGCACCGAGCACTTGAGTCTCCGGGCTCGCGCTATTGGCGATCGACTGCTGGGCGTTGCGTTGATATTGGAAGCGCGTTTCGTTGATGGTCGAGCCCAGGACCGCCGTTTCCGTGGCTTGCACCAATTGATTGGTGTACTGCATGCGATAGCCGCGCGACGTGAGATCCAGGTTGCCCACGCCGTCGTCCGGAATGGTGGCGTGCGTGAAGCTGTAGCGCACCGTGGCTGTGACGTTATTGCTGAGTTGATAATCGACGCGCGGATTGAGGCGCACAAAATGTTGCGGAGTCGAGATAAAACCCGCCAAGGGCTGCACGGCGAAGGTCTTGGGATCGACCGTGAAGGCGTTGAAGATGAATCCGTTGTCCACCGTGTTCCGCTGTGCGTCCAAAAAGAAGGAGGCGCGCTTCCCGAGCGGTCCGCCCGCGTTGCCTTCGAATTCGTTCAGCAGGAATGGCGCTTTTTCCGGCGCGTAGGGATTGCGCGTGTTCCAGAAGTCGGTTCCGAGATTGTAATCGACTGTTCCGCGATATCGATCCGAGCCCGGCTTGGTGAACACCTCGACGCGCCCGTAGCCGAGCTTGTCGAACTCCGCAGAAAACGGATTCTGATTGATGCGTACCTCGCGAATGGATTCCTTGGGAGGAAGCTCCGCGCCGCTGAAGCCGTCGACGAAGATCGCGCCGCCGCTGGGTCCGGCAGACGGTCCGGCCAGGGCCTGCAAATCCGCTTGCAGATCGTCGGGGTCATCGGAAAGCGCTTGCAGATCGTCGCCGCGCAGCACCAGCGCGCTGGCGTTGTTGGCCGCATCCGTGCTGACGGTGGGCCCGGCGTTTTCCTGCACGGTTACCTGCTGCTGTACCGTCGCGACTGTGAGTTGGAGATTCAGGGTCTGAACTCCTTGCCGCAGCGTGATGGCCGCGGGCTGCTGTTGCGACAGGTCCGGCGCCTTGGCGCTGACGGTGTAGTTACCAGTTGCAAGGCTCGGGAAAGAGTAGGCGCCGTTTTTGTCCGAGGTTGTGGTTTTCGAGGATCCGTCGGAGGCAGTGATCGTCACCGCCGCGCCCGGCACGACGGCGCCGCTCGGGTCGGTCACCAGCCCGCGCAGCACAACCGTCTGCGCGAGCAGCGGCCACACCACACACACGGCCAGCAGCAGGTTGCGCAAGGGGGCGATCAATTGACGAGCCTTATGAATCGATCATAGGGCTCGATCCTTAAAATTGGCTTAAATCGAGATTCTCGATCAAAACATCGGCAGCCGCGGGAGCTGGACCATGGCGAGCCGCTCTTCATGGTCCGGATCGTTCACCAGCTTCCATTCGTTGTCGATGTGCATCGTGGGCCGATCGGCCGCGTTGTAAGCCGCCCATTTTGGAATACCCGCGTGATTGGGGTTGCCGCTACGCGCGAACGCGACCCAAGCACCGCTGGTTTTGTCCGCCAGCGGCTGAAGCTCGGGGCCAGTGCCGACCATTTCCGGAAGCTGCCAGTGATTCTGCATGGCGAAGGGAATCTCAATGCAGTGCGGCGCCATACGCCTTCCGCCTTCCACCGGCGTACGCCAGCGGATTTGATACAAGAAGGCCGGTGCCTTACCCAGAGCGGCTTTGCGCTCGGCTTGCAGATGCGCGTTCGAGGGGAACGCGGAGATCGTGAAGTACAGCTCACTGGGAGTGGCATGCGGGCGGCTCTTACGGAACAGATCGTAGAGGCGGTCGCCCTCGTCGTGCAGCCGCTCACGTAGACGGGAGCGCGCGGCGAATTCATCGAGCGATAAGAGGTCGGGAGGTGCAAAGTAGGAGCCTTCTGTTTCGGCGGTGCCGATGATCATGGGCACCTCGGCCGAAACCTCAGGCGCGGTGGGATCGAAGGGATCGCGCGGCAGCGAATGTCCGTCGACGACGGGAGCCAGACGCAGTCCACCGCCGTTGCCCATCACGGCCAGCAGCTCGTGAACCGGCAGACCCTGGATCTCTCTGGCCTGGTTCGGTTTGAGGCCGAATTTGGCCATGAACATTTCGGTGCTCTTTTGCGCCTCGTAGGTAGTGCCCTGCTTCAGCGTGGAACCGCTCTCGACAATGGCTTTGTGGAACAGACCTTTCGCGGCGGGCATCGCGAGCAGCGTGCTGACTTTGCCGCCGCCGCCCGACTGGCCGAAGATTGTAACGTTTCCGGGATCGCCTCCAAAATGCGCGATGTTGTCGCGGACCCATTCGAGCGAGGCGACGATGTCGAGCAGTCCGGCGTTGCCGGAATCGGCAAACTCGGGACCCGCGCTACCGAGATACAGGTGGCCGAAAATGTTGAGCCGGTGATTGATGCAAACCACGGTGACATCGCCGGAGCGCGCCAGGTTCGCGCCGTCGTAACCGAGCGACGAGCCGGAACCATAAGTGTATCCGCCGCCGTGAATCCAAACCATGACAGGACGTTTCCGGTTGTCGTTCACGCCGTTCGTGAATACGTTGAGGACCAGGCAGTCTTCGCCTTGCAGTGCGTTCCCACGCAGCCCCCAGCCGATTGCGCCGGGCGGTGGCGAATTTTGCGGCGACGAATGGCCGTTCTGAAATGCATCGCGCACGCCGGTCCAGGCTTCGGGCTTGCGAGGCGGCATAAACCGATTCGCGCCCGTGGTCGAAGCGCCGTAGGGAATGCCGCGATAGACGTGCACGCCGTTGTTGACGACGCCACGCACCTTACCGCAGGAAGTGTCCACAACAGACGAGATGGACTTAGATTCGGTGGTGGCGGCAACACCCGGCAGCGCGGTCGCGGCGGCTCCGAAGAACGAGGACTTGAGCAGCGTGCGGCGGCTCAAATCGAGATGTGTCTGGCCCATGAATGCGGCTCCTTTCGCGAGAAGCTCAAAGCTCGCTTTCCGAAGTATGAGTCAATCGGGGGATGCTTGCAAGCAGCGAGGCGGCGTGCGGCCGGCACTATTTCGCACCAAAGAGTCGCATAATGAGTTTGATGCTTCATCGCTTCCTGGCGCTGATTGGCTTCATCATGAGCGCGCTTCCGGCTGCCGCGCAAGCGCCGGCCAAGCTTTGGACCGCGCCCCGGACCGCCTTCGGTCAACCGGATCTCGAAGGAGCCTGGCTGAATCGGAGCGCGACTCCTCTGGAACGGCCCAAGGAATTAGAAGGCCGGCCGTTTCTGACCGACCAGGAGGTGGCGGAGTTCAAGCGGCGCGCCGAGCGGCTCTTCAAGTACAGTCATAACGATTACGCCGCGGGAGACAATCTGTTTAACGCCGTGCTGGCGAATCCTGAACACTATCAGAGCCCCACGGCGACCGGCACGTCCGAAGACATGGTGCAGTGGGAGTTCGACAACCGCACGTCGCTCATTGTCGATCCGCCGGACGGCAGAATGCCTCCCTATACGCCCGCCGGACAACGCAGGCAAGCAGCGGCCGTGGCGGCGTCGGCCGGGAGAAATTTTGCGGCCGGACCGGAGGACCTGACTCCGTCGCAGCGCTGCATCACGTTCGGCGTGCCGCGGCTGGGCGGAACATTCAGCTCGGGACAATATGCCTATTTCCAGATCTTCCAGACGCCAGGCTACGTGACGCTTTTCTTTGAAACCATCCACGATGCCAGGATCATTCCTTTGGACGGGCGCCCGCATCTTCCGCAGAACGTCCGCACTTGGAACGGGGATTCCCGCGGGCACTGGGACGGCCAAACTCTGGTGGTGGACACAACGAATTTTTCGCCGCACAGCAACTTCTTTGGATCGGCGGAGAACCTGCACCTGGTGGAGCGCTTCACTCGCGTGTCGGCCGATGAAATCCGCTACGAAATTATGATCGATGATGCGACGACGTGGACTAAGCCGTGGAGCGCGATGATCCGCTTAAGGCGAACCGAAGAGCCACTCTATGAATTCGCCTGCCATGAAGGAAACGCGGACACTGAGGCGGGCATGCTCTTGAGCGCTCATGCGGCGGAGAAAGCTGCCGCAGCGGCCGCAAAACGGCACCCATAACCTATCTGGGCGCGCTTGGTATATCATCGCCCAAGGCGCTCTGTAGCGCTGGAAAGTCGAGCAACCGAGCATGAAATTCTCACTTACGACCATAGCCTGCCTCATCTGCACTTGCGCTGGCGCATTCGCGCAAACCTCTCAGCCTTCCACCAAGAATGGCGAGTGGCCGCAATACACCGCCGATCTCAAGGGCACTAAATACTCGCCGCTCGATCAGATCAACGCGTCCAACTTCAGCCAGCTCGAAGTCGCCTGGCGTTACAAGACCGACAATCTCGGCCCGCGCCCCGAATACAAGCTGGAAGGCACGCCGCTGATGATCAAGGGCGTGCTGTACGCCACCGCCGGCACGCGCCGCTCCGTGGTTGCTCTAGATGCGAAAACGGGCGAGCTGATTTGGTCCCACAGCATGCGGGAAGGCAACCGCGCCGCCGTTGCACCGCGCCAGCTCTCCGGCCGCGGCCTGGCTTATTGGACTGACGGCAAGGGCGACGATCGCGTGCTGTACGTCACCACCGGCTACCGCCTGGTCGCGTTGAACGCGCATACCGGCCAAATGATCAGCTCCTTCGGGAAGGGCGGCCTGGTGGATCTCAAGGAGGGCGTGGTCTACGGCAGTGGCCAGCAGATCGATCTGGAGACCGGCGAGATCGGCATTCACTCCACGCCCGTGGTCGTGAAAGACACCGTCATCATCGGCTCTTCCATGAAGGAAGGCCAGACGCCGGTCACGCACAACAACACCAAAGGCCTGGTTCGCGCCTTCGACGCGCGCACGGGCAAGCTGATCTGGACTTTCAACACCATCCCCCGCCCCGGCGAGTTCGGCAACGATACTTGGGAGAACGGTTCCTGGGCCGTCAACGGCAATACCGGCGTGTGGACCCAGATCACGGTGGACGAAGATCTCGGCCTGGTTTATTTGCCGGTCGAGACACCGACTTCGGATTGGTACGGCGGCCACCGGCCGGGCAACAATCTGTACGGCGAGAGCCTGGTCTGCGTCGATCTGAAAACCGGACAGCGCAAGTGGTTCTACCAGGTGGTGCATCATCCGATCTGGAATTACGATCTGTCTTCGGCGCCGATCCTGGCGGACATCAACGTCAACGGCAAGCCGATCAAAGCGGTCGCACTCCCTGGTAAGCAGGCTTTCCTGTACGTCTTCGATCGCGTAACCGGGCAGCCAGTGTGGCCGATCGAAGAGCGGCCCGTGCCGCAATCCGATGTTCCAGGCGAAAAAACATCGCCCACGCAGCCGTTCCCCACCAAGCCGCCGGCTTACGCCCGCAACTTTCTCAAGATTCCTGACGACCTGATCGACTTCACGCCGGAGATGCGGGCGCAGGCGCGCGATCTGGTCTCGCGCTACCGGATGGAAGGCATGTTCACGCCGCCGGTGGTTGGCGATCCGAATGGGAAGTGGCTCGGAGCCATCAATCTCGGCAATGGAACCGGCGGCACGAATTGGCCGGGCGCCGCCTACGATCCCGAAACGCACACGTTCTACTCCGAAGCGCAACAGGCCGCGATCAGCGTGATCTCGCTGCGGGAACCGCCTCCGGGATTTTCCGACATGCGCTATCTTTCCGGCCGCCAGGATCAACCCTTCCGCGAGGCGTTCGGTCCGGGCTTCGGCACGGCCGCCGATTCGCCGCTCGCAAGCCGGCTGGGCAGGCCGCAGCAGACCGCCGGGCCCGGACCGGGCAATCTGAACGTGCAGGGCCTCTCGATCGTCAAACCGCCGTACAGCGTAATCACGGCCGTGAATCTGGACCGCGGCGAAATCGCCTGGCAAGTGCCTTACGGCGAGACTCCGGACAACGTACGGAATCATCCTGCGCTCAAGGGCATGAACATTCCCAACACCGGCCAACTCGGGCAGCGTGGGCGTGCTGATCACCAAGACGCTGCTGATCGTCGGCGATAGCCAGCTCACCACCACTTCGCAACATCCGCGTGGCGCGATGCTGCGCGCTTACGACAAGTCCAATGGGAAGGAAGTGGGCGCGGTCTGGATGCCTGCGCCGCAAAGCGGCTCGCCGATGACGTACATGGTGGACGGCAAGCAGTACATCGTGATCGCGATCAGCGGCGGGGCGTATTCGGGCGAATATCTTTCGTTCGCGCTGCCGGAGGCGAATTAGCGGGTCGGCTAAAGCGCCATTAAGCGCTTAATCGGCTTGACCATCAGCGCCATCAGCAAGCCGAAGCCGATGGTCGCCACCGCTACGATCGCAAATAGCGTCGGCGGCGAAAACTTTTCATACATTGAGCCGAACAGCCCGCCGACGTAATCGCCAATTGAGATCGAAACGAACCAGACGCCCATCATGAAGCCGGCCACTCGCTGGGGCGCGAGTTTGGTCAGAGCGCTGAGTCCCACCGGGCTCAGACACATTTCGCCGCAGACCTGCAAAAAGTAAGCTCCGATCAGCCACATCGGACTGATCAGGACACCGTGCACCGCGCCAGCCGCGCCGATTCCCACCACAACGAAGCCCAAACCAACCAGTACGAGCCCAACGGAAAACTTGGCGGGCGTGGAGGGATCGTGTTTGCCGAACCGCATCCAGATGAAGGCGAACACCGGCGCCAGTAGAATCACAAAGATCGCGGGCACCGATTGGTACCAGCTGGAAGGAAACGAGAGGCCGAAGGCGTGATTGTCGGTGCTGCGGTCGGCCAGCAGAGTCAGCGTGGAGCCGGCCTGCTCATAAGCCGACCAGAAGAAAACCGAGGCCACGAACAAGGCCGCGATCGCGATCAGACGCTTCCGCTCCAGCGGCGTCCATTCCTTGCTGGAAAGCAGCCAGCCGAAGATCGCGATCGTAACTGCCAGCAGCGCGACGCCATTGCGCGGTACCGAGCTCCGGCTGCGGTGATGTGGATCGCCCCCACCGCCTGGAGCAGCAGCGGGAACGCCAATCAGAGCAGCCAACGCCGCCACGCCGATCCCGACGGTGCGGTGCAATTTCGCGCGCGCTTCGGAAGTTTCGCAGGGAACCGGATGTAGGCCGGCATCGCCCAGGTAACGGCCGCCCAGCACGTACTGAATCAGGCCGAGCGTCATGCCGGCGCCGGCCAGCATGAAGCCCAGGTTCCAGTTGATTCGCTGCCCGACATAGCCCACGATGCAGCGGCGAAATGGATGCGCCCAGGTTGATGCCCATGTAGAAGATGGAGAAGCCCGCGTCGCGGCGCACGTCTCCAGCGGCATAGAGCTGGCCCACGACGGTGCTGACGTTCGGCTTCAGCAGCCCGGTGCCGAGAATCAGCAACAGCAGTCCCAGATAGAAAAATGGCACGCGGGGAACGCCCAGGCTGAACTGGCCCAGGACGATCAGGATTCCGCCGTAAAGAATGGCCCGGCGTTGTCCGAAGATCTTGTCGGCCACCCAGCCGCCCGGCACGCTGAGAAAATAGACCATCGACGTGTACAGGCCGTAGATGACGCCGGCGGTGGCGACGCTGAATCCCAGGCCGCCGCCCGCGGCAGGCGCGGTCATGAAGAGGATCAGGATGGCGCGCATCCCATAGAAGCTGAATCGCTCCCACATTTCTGTGAAGAACAATGTCGCCAAGCCGCGGGGATGGCCGAAAAATCGCGTGTCCGAGGCGGGAGCGGGCCCGGCATGAGTTCGTGCGGCCATAGTCACACGAGTATAGCGGAATGGTGGTAATGCACGAGACTTCTAGAACGGCACGTCGTCGTCGGTGATGCCCTGATCCGCGCCCGGATCCTGCGCCGGCGCGGGCCTGGGCGCGCTACGCGGCATCGAAACCGGCTGCGGACCTGCATCCACGCCCGCATCTCCGCCACGGCCGCCTAACAGAATCACGTCCTCGGCGACCACTTCGGTCATGTACTGCTTCTTGCCGTCCTTGTCGTCGTAACTGCGCGTCTGCAGCCGGCCCTCGACGTAGACCTGCTTGCCCTTGGTCAGATAATTCGCTAGGTTTTCCTGGCGCCACAGCACGACGTTGGCCCAGTCGGTCTCCTCTTTCCATTCGCCGGTCTGCTGATCCTTCCAGCGGCGGTTGGTGGCCACCGAAAACTTGGTCATGGCCACGCCCGACGGCGTGAATTTGGTCTCGGCGTCTCGTCCCAGGTGGCCGACCAGGATTACTTTATTTACGCTGCGCGATGCCATACTGCATGCACTGTATCACACTAGTAACGTCTCAGTTTTATTTTATCTTGCGTCTACAAGTTGATTGTTACAGCGCCCCTCGCCTCTTGGTCGCCGAGGCTCGCGACAAAGCGGTCATGGGACTGCTGGAACCAAGCGCGCCATGAGTAGAAAATCAATCTGCCTTTCAGGCAAGATTTTCATTTGCAGCACCTTACTATGGATGTACAATAGGAACCAATCCGTTTAAGAGAGGGTATGCAGAGACCCTTCGGTGTTTGTCGGTTGAGACTCGGCGGTTGCCTGTTTCTCGCTGTTGCGTTACAAAGCTCCAACCCTGCCTGGGGCCAAATGGTGCTCGTGGGAAGTGGTCCGGCCGGCACGGTCAATATCTTCAATACCGACCTGGCGGTGCTCGAATCCGGCGAAACCCGCAAGGATTTACCCTGCACCGTCACCCCCAGCAAGCCGACCGTCGGCTTCGATCTTCGCTTCCACGCCGGCTACGAGGTCACCGTCCCGTTGAAGGAGCTGGCGGGCGGCGAAAACACGCTCAATATTTTGTTCCGCGTCGAGCCGCGCGACCACCTGGATCAGCCCACTTACTTCACCCAGCATATCCACGTCCCCGTCATCGAGGACGATGCCAAGGGCGACGCCTATCTGCAGGGAACTTTCGATCTGGGCGAGGGCCAGTACCACATCGATTGGCTGATGCGCGACCGAGGCGAGCGGGTATGCTCGTTTTCCTGGGATTCGGACGCCGCACTCACTCCCAAGGACCGGCCCATGAGCCTGGCCATCGCGCCGGAAGCCATCCTGCGAACCGACTTCGAGCAATTCAAGGACGAGCCGCCGGTGCAACGCGTCCCGCCGCCACTCAACGTGAAAGTTCTGGTCAATTTCGCACCGCAGAACTCACTTTCCGCCACTCTGCAGCCGCTCGATACCGCCGCGCTGGTGTCCATCCTGCGCAGCATCGTGCGGGAGCCGCGGATCGGCAAATTCTCCGTGGTCGCCTTCAACATCCAGGAGCAGAAGGTCGTTTACCGCCAGGAGGACGTGGACCGCCTGGATTTCCCGGCTCTGGGCCGGGCCTTGACCTCACTCAACCTGGGCACGGTGGACCTGAAGCGGCTAGGCGAGAAACATGGCGACACCGAATTCCTGACCAGCTTGGTACGCAACGAAGTGGTCGGCTCAGCCAAAGACCATCCCGACGCCGTTATCTTCGCTGGTCCTAAGGTCCTTTTGGACTCCAACGTTCCCGAGGAGACCCTGAAGGAAAGCGGAAACGTCGATTTTCCAGTGTTTTATATGAATTACAACCTCTACCCGCAGGCGGTTCCATGGAAAGACGCCATCAGCCGGACGGTGCACTTCTTCCGCGGTTACGAGTACACCATCGCCAAGCCCAGGGACTTGTGGGTAGCGGTTTCGGAAATGGTGTCGCGTATCGTAAAATCAAGGAACGGGAAGCAGGCGGCATCCATCTCAAGTCAGTAGGGGTGGAGACCGGGTAGGGGCAGAGCGAATATGAGGCTAGGAACTTCAATAGCGTTGCTGGTGTCATGCGGGATGCCCGCATTTTCGCAAGGCGGGCT
This sequence comes from Terriglobia bacterium, assembly GCA_963739705.1. Classification (GTDB taxonomy): domain Bacteria; phylum Acidobacteriota; class Terriglobia; order Bryobacterales; family Bryobacteraceae; genus Palsa-89. Next base: position 75,542 of record CAVUBR010000001.1, read on the forward strand.
CTTGGCGCAGCAGCACATCAAGCACTACGCCAACAGCCTGGCGCCCTACGTTGTTTCGCCGCAAGAGATCGTCGACCGCATGCTCGAGCTGGCCGATCCCAAAGCCCGGCGAGATGGTGTACGACTTAGGCAGCGGCGATGGCCGCATTATCATCACCGCCGTCCAGCGCTATCGCACCAAAGCCGTGGGGATCGAAATTTCCGAAGCCCTTGCCAAAAGCACCACCGAACGCATCCAGCGGCTCGGCTTGCAAAACGACGCGCGCGTGATCAACGGGGATTTCTTGCAGGTGGATCTCAGCCCCGCCGATATCGTCACCATGTATCTGGCAACCGACGTCAACGAGATGCTGCGGCCCAATCTGGAGAAACAACTCAAGCCTGGGGCTCGCGTGGTGTCTCACGAATTCGCCATTCCGGGATGGAAACCCAAGCTGGTGGACAAGGAATTCCCGGAAGCTCACAATCACACCATTTATCTGTACGAAGTGCCGCGCAAGAAGAAGTAGCGGGGCCGCGCCAAGCCAGTGCCCCCATTCGACGTCGTTGGCATCGGCCTGAACGCTACCGACACATTGATCCTGGTGCCGCATTTCCCGGCCTATGCCGGAAAAGCTGCCTTCGAGCGCGAGGTTCTTAGTCCCGGCGGGCAGATGGCTAGCGCGCTGGTAACTTGCGCCCGGCTGGGCATGCGGACCAAGTACATCGGCACGGTCGGCGATGACGAGCGCGGCCGGATTCAAGTCGCAGAGCCTGCGCGACAGCGGCATCGATCTGGACGACGTCGAAGTCCGCGAGAATTGCCTTAATCAGACGGCTTATATCGTGATCGATCAGTCCACCGGCGAGCGGACTGTCCTGTGGAACCGCGACGACCGTCTTCGTCTCGCGCCCGAGAGCATCACCGAGGAAAAGATCTCGAACGCCCGGGTGCTGCACATCGACGCACATGACACCGAGGCTGTAAGTCGCGCCGCGCAGATCGCGCGCCGGCATGGCATTCCGGTCACGCTCGATGTGGATACCATTTATCACGGCTTCGACCGGGTGCTGCCGCACGTCGATTATTTGATCGCCAGCTCCGACTTTCCCCCGCAGTGGACCAGCGAGCGGGATCCTTTTCGCGCGCTGGAATTGATCCAGGAAGAATACGGAATGCGCGTCGCCGGCATGACGCTGGGTTCCTACGGCGCCCTGGCGCGTTCGGAGGGCCGCTTCATCTATTCGCCGGCGTTCGTGGTGAACTGCGTGGATACCACGGGCGCGGGCGACGTCTTTCACGGTGCGTTCTGTTATGCTGTCTTCCAGAACATGCCGCTGCGCGACGCGCTCGAATTTTCCAATGCCATGGCTGCTTTGAACTGTACGGCACTGGGCGCGCGGGGCGGAATTTCCAGCATCGAAGCAGCGCGGGCGCTGATCGAGCGCGGCGAGCGCCGCTCGCAACACGATTTCGAGCAGCGCGTATAAGAGGCGGACTCACCCGATGATCCCTCTTCGATCCTCCGAACCCCACTACACGCGCCCTACCGTCAATCTGGTTCTGATCGGTATCAACACCGCGGTGTTTCTATACGAGTTGAGTTTGGGCAACGGCTACCGGCTCAACCATTTCATCGCGCTCTACGGCATCGTGCCGGACCGGCTGAACGTGGCTTCCGTTTTTACCTCCATGTTCATTCATGGCGGATGGCTGCACATCTTGGGCAACATGTGGTTCTTGTGGGTCTTCGGGCGAGGGATCGAGGACGTACTGGGCCACGCGAAGTATTTGTTCTTCTACCTGGTTTGCGGAGTCGCGGCGGCCATCGCCCATATCTTGGTAAATTTCAACTCCACGGTTCCGACCATCGGCGCCAGCGGAGCCATCGCCGGAGTGATGGGCGCCTATCTGGTGACCTTCCCCCGCGCCCGCGTCGTTACACTGGTTGTGCTTTTCATCTTCATCACCACCGTCGATATTCCCGCGGCGTTCCTGCTTTTGTATTGGTTCGCCATCCAATTCTTCAATGGAGTCGGATCGGTGGGATATTCACAAGCGTCGAGCGGCGACGTGGCCTGGTTTGCGCATGTGGGCGGGTTCATCACTGGAATCGTGTTGATCAAACTGATTCCCGGAACCCGGCGGTTGCGCTCCTACTATTAAGCATGTTTCAGGAAGTTACTTCGCCATCGGCCGGAATGGAGAAGCCGCTGGATATTCTCGCGATCGCCGCGCATCCGGACGATATCGAACAAACCTGCGGCGGCACGCTGATTCGCATGGCGGAGGCGGGGTACCGCACCGGCGCGCTGGATCTGACCGCCGGCGATATGGGCACGCGCGGAACACCCGAGACCCGGTTGAAAGAGGCCGATGCGGCGGCTCGAGTCATGCTGCTCAAATGGCGTGGGAACCTGCGCTGGCCCGACGCGCGCCTGGAAAACACGATCAGCGCCCGCATGAGCCTGGCCGCCGAGATCCGCAATTTACGGCCGCGCGTCGTGATCCTGCCGTATTGGCAGGCGCGCCATCCGGATCATTACCGCGCCGCGGAGATCGGATTCGAAGCCTGCTTCCTGGCTGGCCTGAAGAAGCTGGACGAAGAAACACCGCCGCACCGGCCCGAGAAGATTCTTTATTCGTCGCTATACGCCCAGGTGACGCCGTCGTTTGTGGTGGACATCTCGGCTCAATTCGAACGCCGCATGGAGGCGCTGCTGGCGTACGAATCGCAATACGGCGAGGCGAAAGAAGGCGCGGAGCTGTTTCCGAATCAGCAGGAGATCCGTGAGCGCCTGAGCGCGATCGCGCGATTCTACGGCAACTTGATCGGGGTCCGGTACGGCGAGCCGTTCGTGGTGAAAGAAACGATGCGAGTGGACGACATCGCTACGATGGGCGTGAGAAGTTTATAAGGGGATTCACAAGCTCAGTTCGATATTCGAGACGGCGGAAGCCCTATTCGCGCTACCAGAGACTGAAAGCGCGCATCCTGGCGAACGCGGTCGAATTCCGGCGACACATTCAGCAGCAGCAGCGAACCCGAGCGCTCTGCAAAAGCCTTCTCCAGCCATACGATTGTATTCGGCACGTCTCGCAAGGCCGCGTAGATCCCCGCGATGTTGAAAGCTAGCCAAACATATTTGAAATTTTGACTCCACCGGCCGTCTGACCGATGATCATGTTGTCAAGACCTGATCTGAGGAGGACGGCCGATGGAGACGTTCACAAAGCTGTTTAGCAGCCTGCTTGTCTTGGTATACCACTGCTTCGACCGCATCGTCATCAACGGGTACTTAAGCGGCTTGTCGCGGCCCGAGCAGGTGGTCTACTTTTTCCGCGATGTCATCGGCGTTAGAGTCATCGACAAGACCGTCCTGAGCCAGCGCAGCGAAGTGTACCGGAAGTGGGTGGAAGCCTATGCGGCCAATCACAAGCTTCCCGTGGAATGGGCCGAGAAGGGAGTGCGCAAAGAAGATTATGTGCAGCCCCACTTGCGGCGCATGGTAAAAACGAACGCCTACGGCGTCTACTTCATTTTCAAGAGCATGGAGCAGGGGGCCACGTTCCGCATCAGCGTCCCCAAGTTTCCCACCCAAGATCCCAACCATCGCATTCTGGCGCATCAGCGGAGCCGCTACACGCACTACTATTTTTATGTGCGCGATGAAGTCCTGGGACCGCTGGTGATTCGGGTCGCGTCTTTCTTCCCTTTCCAGGCCACCTACTATCTCAACGGCCACTCCTTCATGGAACAGGAACTGAACCGGCGTAAAGTCGGCTTTCGCAAGAATGACAATGCTTTCCTGGCCGTCGACGACGCAGAACAGTTACAAGCGGCAGCCGACCGGCTCAGCCCGACAGTGATCCGGCAGCAACTGGATTACTGGACTCTGATCCTAGGTCCCAAGTTCTCCAAGAAGGAACGCGCGGCGATGAACCTATCGCGCTTCTACGCTGTTCACCAAATCGAGTACTGCCGCAACTTCATCTTCAAACGGCATTTTCCCATTCACAAAGTGTTTGAGCGTTCCTGCGAGTTGGGGCTGTGGCGCCTGACCGCGCACAAGATCAGCGAGATCTTCGGCGTCCGGCTGACCAAGAAGTTCCGCGGCAAGCTGAGCACCGTCATCGAGCAGATCGAGCACGGCCACCACGTCTACCGCGCCTACTGGAAGAACGCGTTCCTCAAACAATACGAAAAGTTCTCCACGTTCCTGCGCAACGAACTCTGCTCCAACAACCTGAGCAACTTCGGCTTGAAGAAGGGTTTGGACCACCTGGACGCCGTGCGCCAGAAGTTTCAGCTCATCACCGACCGTTTCGCCAGTTGCCAGGCCCAATGGCTCAACGTCCACGTGGACTTTCCTTTGCTGCAGCGAATCGCGCTGCCCATCACCATCGGATCGGTGCGTTATCCCGGCATCAAAATCCACGAGAACCGGATCATCCGCCTGCTGGAAGTGCTCCTGCACGGCGGCAGCAACGTCGGCGGCTGGACCTCCAAGCAGATTCACCAAGCCGTCCTCACCACCTTCAGCCTCGCCCAGAAATCTTATAGCTTGAATCAAATGCGCTACGACCTCCGCAAGCTCAAAGGCCATGAGCTCTTGCAACGGGACGGCACACGCTACGCCTATCACCTCACCAGCAAAGGCCTCCAGGTCGCGCTTCTGTTTCTCTTCTTCCACAAGCGTCTCTGTGGACCCTTGGCCAACAGCCGCTTCCATCGCCAGCCTGATCCCGCTCACCGGCCAGACAGCCAACTCGAAGCCGCTTACCACAAAGCCGACAGGGCCATTCAGAATATCGTCGATCTGCTGGCCGCCTGATTATCAAATGTTGCACTACTCTTGTTTAAGATCTCTGAGGTAAGAATCTAGACCGTAATCCTCCCCAACGAGGCGTATCAAATGCGTGAGCACCCGGTGTGCATCCGCCTCCCGGTCAGCCGTGGCATATATGTATCCCAACGCGGCGATGCAGTATGGATCTTCCCTGAACGTTGGAAGCGCGGCTTCTGCCTCGGCTTCCTGATAGCGCTGTTCACCGACCAGCGCCCGCGCCAACCAATAGCGTGCCACCACAAACGTCGGATCGAGATCCAACACTCGATGAGCTTCGGCCTCTGCCTCGCGATCCCTTCTGAGGTAGCCATGCATTTCCGCCATATCCGCCATGACGATCAAGGAGGTCGGATCAAGCTCCTGCGCTTTCTTCAATTCCTCGATTGATTCGTCCGGATGGCCGGTGATCAGAAAATTAATGGCATGCCATTGATGGGCGGTTGGATAGTTGGGATTCAGAGCCAGGGCCCGCTGAAACTCCTTCTCGGCCTCGCTCCATCGCCAGTCATAATGCATCAGGATAAACGCCAACGAGGTATGGGCTTCCGCAAGGCCGCTGTCGAGTTGGATGGCTTTGAGGGCGGCTTCCCGGGCCTTCTCCATGGCCTCCGCGCGCGGAAGCGCGCGATTTGGATTCGAGCCGAGCAAAGCGTAGGCGTCCGCCAGGCCCGCATACGCTAGCGCGTAACGTGAATCGATGCGCGTAGCCTGCTGGAATTCCTCGATCGCTTTCTGGTGTCCCTCCGGCGTCCGGCGGCTCCAGGCATAGCGGCCGCGCAAGTACGCGTCCCAGGCCTCGGCGTTCTCCGTATAGCGCCGCGTGAGCCGGCTCCGCTCTGGATCGGTCAAGTTCAAGATCAATCCATCCGCTACGTCGTGCGCGATCGAATCCTCCAATGTAAACAGGTCGCGGAAGGGTTTGTCGAATTTTCCCGCCCATAGCGATGCGCCGTCGGAAACGCGGCGTAGTTCAACCGTGACGCGCACGCGCTCGCCGTCGCGCTGAATGTGGCCCTCCAGCACGGCATCGACGCCCAAATCGCGTCCGGCGCGCAACGGATCTAGCGTGGGTTGGGTGAATTTGCGGACCGCGCTGGTGGGCCGCACCACGATCTGCGGCAAGGCCCCCAGACGGTTGATGAGAACGTCCGCCAGCCCGAGGCCCAGATAGGAAGGCTCATTCGAGATCGACTGGAACGGAAGCACCGCCAAGGATCGCACCGCGACCGGGGTACTGTGCGTCCGTTCCCAATACCAACGCATAATAACCAGGCTGGCCGCCAGTATGGCGACGCCAGCCGCGATGGTCCACATCAGCCGGGACCGGCGCGCCGGCTCGGTCTCATCCCCCGTCTCACTTACCTGCGCCAAAAATCGGTAACCGCGCTTGGGAATGGTTTCGATCCAATCCGGATTCTGTAAAGTTTTCCTCAACGTCAGGATGTTTTGCGCCAGTACTCCTTCCTCGACGAAGGTTCCCGGCCAGATGGTTTGCATCAACTCGTCTTTCGAAACGACCTTTTCGTGGTTCTTGATCAGTACCGCCAGTGTATCGAGAGCCTTGGGCGTCAAGGGAATGACGTGGCCATCCTTTCGCAATACTCTCTCTGTGCAATCGAAGCGGTAGGAACCGAACTGATAACAGCGTGAAGACTCCGAGCTTTGAGGATTCTTTGAGAAATCTTTCATGGCTTTCTCATGGGCGCTATCCCGGGAACGCTCTAATATTATGCAACGCGAAGCGGTTTCTGAAGGCTCTATCAGTACTGGGATAACGGCCAAAATTCGCGTTTCAATGGATTTTTTTCACTTCTACAGGAGGAAGTCATGAAAGTTTGGGCTATCAGGCTATCGGCAGATTCGAGCCGCAGGAGGATATTCAAATGATAACAAAGACGGTTTTCATACTCGCAGGCACCCTTGCGGCGCTTCCCGCGATGGCCTCGACCATCACATTTACCATCTACGCCACTGGCAGCGGTTCACTCGGCAGTACGTCGTTTACCGATCAAATCGTTACCTTTACCGAGGTAACGGATACTTCAGACATCACCAATCCCTGCTTAGGTAGCATTTACGCTTATCCGTGCGCGCCGAACCAGGCTGGTAACACGGTCACGATAGGGGGTATAGCGGGTACTCAGACGATATCCGGCGATACGTTCTTCTTCGACAACGCCATCAACCTCGTCGGGATCTCAGACGCATTCTATCAAACCTATCTCTCTGCAGAAGGCACGGCGGACGGCGCCACCTACGGTATGACAACCGCCTTTGGGCCGGAATCGGCAGGCTACTACACCGTCGGGTCCTCGACTCTGGCTACCAGCGGCGGCACTCTGTCCCTCACGTCGTTCAGCGGCGACGCGACGTTTTCGGCCGTTCTAGGCTCACCAACCGCCGTTCCAGAACCGGGTTCGCTTGGATTGGTGCTAGTCGCTGGAATCCCGCTCTCGGTAGGCCTGTTGTGGCGGCGCAAGCGGGCCCGATCCGCCACTTGAAAATCCTCGACAGGGAGCACTGCGGCGGCTCCGGCACGTCGCCTGTCCCGGAGCCCGGTTCCTTGTTCCCCTGCGTAGGAGCTGCGTTGATCATGTTGCTCCGCGCTCGCCGGCTTCTGGGGCGATAAGGTCCGGCGGTGCCGCCACAGCGGCGCTACAGCGGAATATTCCCGTGCTTTTTGCGCGGCATCGTGTCCACCTTGTTGGCCAGCATGCGCAGGGCGCGGATTACCTTGGGGCGCGTCTCGCGCGGTTCGATCACGTCGTCGATGAAGCCGCGCTCCGCCGCGACAAAAGGATTGGCGAAGCGGTCGCGAAATTCCTCGACCTTTTGTTTTCGCACCGCTTCCTTATCCTCGGCGGCGAGCAACTCGCGGCGATATACGATGTTCACCGCTCCGTCGGCGCCCATCACCGCTATCTCGGCCGTCGGGTAGGCCAAGTTGACGTCCGTGCGCAGGTGCTTCGAACCCATCACGTCGTAGGCGCCGCCATAGGCCTTGCGCGTGATCACCGTGATTTTGGGCACGGTGGCCTCGGCGTAAGCGTACAGCAATTTCGCGCCCTGGCGGATGATCCCGCCGAACTCCTGATCGGTTCCTGGAAGAAAGCCCGGCACATCCACAAACGTGAGGATCGGAATATTGAACGCATCGCAAAAACGAACAAAGCGCCCGCCCTTGACCGACGAGTTGATGTCCAGGCACCCGGCCAGAAACGCCGGCTGATTGGCCACGATCCCGACGCTCTGCCCGCCCATGCGCGCAAAACCGACCACGATGTTCTTGGCCCAGTGCTCGTGCACTTCGAAGAATTCGCCATCATCCACCACGCGATGAATAATGTCCTTGATGTCGTAAGGCAGGTGTGAGTCGGCGGGAACCACGGTATCGAGCGATGCGATCGGTGCGGTCGACCGGATCGGAGGAGGGCTTCGGCAATGGCGTCGTCCCGGTTGTTCTGCGGGATATAGGAGATCAGCTCGCGAATCATCCGCAGGCATTCGGCGTCATCCTGCGCCAGGAAATGCGCCACGCCGCTGATGACGTTATGCGTTTCGGCTCCGCCCAGCTTTTCCTTGGTGACGTCTTCGTGCGTGACGGTCTTGATCACGTCCGGGCCGGTGACGAACATGTGGCTGGTGTGGTTCACCATGAAGACGAAATCGGTCAGCGCGGGCGAGTAGACCGCGCCGCCGGCGCACGGGCCCATGACGGCGGAGATCTGCGGGATCACGCCGCTTGCGAGCGTGTTGCGCAGAAAGATATCGGCGTAGCCGGCCAGCGACAGCACGCCTTCCTGGATGCGCGCGCCGCCGGAATCGTTCAGGCCGATGACGGGAGCGCCGGTTTTGAGCGCCAGATCCATGATCTTGCAGATTTTGAGCGCGTTGGCTTCCGACAACGAGCCGCCGAACACGGTGAAATCCTGAGCGAAAACGTAAACCGGGCGGCCGTGAATGCGGCCGAAGCCGGTGACGAAACCGTCGCCATCGATGACCTGCTGGTCCATGCCGAAATCGGTGCAGCGATGCCGGACCAGCTTGTCCATCTCCTCGAATGTGTTTTCGTCCAGCAGCAGATCGATGCGCTCGCGCGCCGAGAGTTTGCCTTCTTTGTGTTGCCGCGCATTCCGTTCTTCGCCGCCGCCTGCTTCGGCAATGGCATGGCGGCGCCGCACTTCCGCAAAACGGTCCATGGACATAGAAATCTAACAGTAGCAGGTAGGCTGGCGCGCGGAAATGGGTGGAATCTACTGGGCGTAGTATCCGCTGCGGCACTTCAGCTCGGCGGATGGATACTTCTTCTGCGCTTCGGGCGACAGCTTCACAGTGATATGGCGGAACGTGCCGGGCTGCGAGTCGGGCGCGTGATAGGCCAGCATATAGCGCGAGCGGATGCGTAGGATCATCTCGCCGAAGGTCTGGCCGGCCTGGCCAACCTTGACCCACTCGCCGCCGGTTTCTTCGGCGACAGATGAAACACATTGGTGGGGGTCTCGTCTTTGCTCGAGGAACATTCCCAGACCGGGCGGATTCGGCCGTATGGCGCGTCCGGTGACAATGGCGTTGAATACCGTATCGGCCTTGTCGAGCTCACGAATCACCTGGCCATCGGTGAGCTGATAACTGGTAGCGAGATTATCGGTCAGGATCAGAATGGCGCGGCGCCCGTGCGGGCCGGCGTGTTTCTCCATGTAATGCGCCGCATCCACGATGGCCGAATTGATGTGGGTGGTGACGCCGACGTCCCAATCCTTCATCGCGCTCGAGATCTGCCGCGCGCTCTCGGCGAGATTGTCGCTGAAATCCTGATGCACGGCCGTGGTGCGGGCGAACACCATGATGGCCACGCGGTCGGCGGGCCGCAGATGATCCAGGGCTTCGCGCGCGCTTTGGGCGATCTGCTCGATGAAGGGCTGCATGCTCTCGCTGACATCGAAAAGCAGCAGCAGATTCACGGGCTCGTCGCCATGCTCGAATGAAACGATGGTCTGCGGCTGGCCTTCATCGGTGACAAAGAAGTCGTCCTTGCCGAGCCCGGCGACCAGATCCTTACCTTGTGTCACCTGAACGTCGACGCGCACGTCCGCGACGCCGGTTTTGAAGACCGGCACGCCTTCATCCTGGGCGCGTAGAGGCGCTAGGATGAAGATCGTCGCGATGAAGAACATCATTGCCGGCACGGCCGGCCACATCGACCATGGAAAGACGGCGCTGGCGCGGGCCCTCACGGGCATCGACACCGACCGGCTCAAGGAAGAAAAACAGCGGGGCATATCCATAGATTTAGGTTTTGCTCACCTCGAGCTCTCCCAGAGCCTGCGCCTCGGTCTTATAGACGTGCCCGGCCACGAAAGGTTCATCAAAAACATGCTGGCCGGGGTGGGCGGCATCGATCTGGTTCTGTTTGTAATTGCAGCCGATGAATCTATTAAGCCACAAACGCGGGAACATTTCGACATCTGTATGTTGTTGGGCATCCCGAAAGGGATCGTAGTGCTCACTAAGGCGGATCTCGTAGACCAGGATCTGCTGGAGCTGGTGCGCCTGGAAGTGGATGAATTCGTACGCGGATCTTTCCTGGAAGGCGCCCCGGTGGTCGCGGTCAGCTCCACGACGGGCGCCGGCCTGGAGGAGTTGCGCGGCGAGATTCGGAAGCTGGCGGCTTCGATCGCGGAGAAAGATTCGTCGCGCTACTTTCGCCTGCCGGTGGACCGTGCCTTCACTATGCGCGGTTTCGGCGCCGTCGCCACCGGCACGCTGATTTCCGGGTCCGTGCGGCTGGAGCAGGAAGTGGACTTGTTTCCATCCGGCCGGCGCGTGCGCGTGCGCGGCATCCAGGTGCATAGCGAAAGCGTTCCCGAGGCCACGGCCGGACAGAGGACGGCTTTGAACCTGGCCGGCGTGGAGGTCTCCGAGCTGGCCCGCGGCATGATGCTGGCCGAGAGCGGCCGGTTTCGCACCACTACGCAAATCGACTGCGCCTTTGAGTTGCTGCCATCGGCCAAACCGCTGAAGCATCGTGCGCCGGTCCATTTTCACGCCGGGACGGCGGAAGTGGAAGCCGAGGTGCGGCGTCTCAAAGGAACCGAACCGCTGGCCCCCGGCACGCGCGATTATATCCGGTTGCTCTTGAACGAGCCGCTGGCGCTGGTGCCCGGAGACCGCTTCATCGTTCGGATGTTCTCGCCGGTTGTAACCATCGGCGGCGGCGTGGTGCTCGACATCGCGGCTCCGAAGCGTGGCGGCGCGGAACGCTTGCGGATTCTGGAGAAAGCGTCGCCGTCCGAAAAAATCGCGCTGCTGGCCTCCGAATCCCGCTACGGCCTGGGAATGCCGGACTTGGTGGCGCGCACCGGATGGCTGGAGGCGGATGTCGAGAAAGCAGCCGCGACCACGCGATTGATCGTGCTGCACTCGCCGCATTTCTGGGTGCTGGACTCCCAGTGGGCCGCTCAGCAGTTGGAGGCAATCCATGAACAACTCAAGCAATTCCATCGGCGGAATCCGCTGCTGGCAGGAGTATCTAAAGAAGAGCTGCGCAGCAAGCTGATGCCGGGCGCCCCAGCCTGGCTGCTGGACGCATTGCTGGCGCGGGCTAAGACTCTGGCCCTGGAGGGGGAAACGGTGCGGCTGGCGTCCCACCGGATCGCCTTCAAACAGGATGAGGAGCAGGCCGCGCAAAAGATCGAAAACGCCTTTCTGACCGCCGGTTTGGCGGTTCCGGGGTTGCCAGAGGTGCTGGCTAAGTCCGGCGTCGAGCCAAGCCGCGCCCGAACCCTGCTGCAAATGCTGCTGAAGGACAAGCGGCTGGTGCGCGTGAGCGATGAACTGGTGTTTCATTCCACGGCCATGCAGTCGCTCCGGGAGATGCTGGCGCGGAAAAAGGGCCAGCGCTTCGCGGTTCCCGAGTTCAAGGAGTGGACCGGCGTGTCGCGGAAATATGCCATTCCGCTGCTCGAATTTCTGGATCGCGAACGCATCACCCGCCGCGAAGGCGATGCGCGTGTCGTGTTGTAAAGCAAGCAGTCGGGTTTGCTATTCACACTCTCCGGCTGGCGCTGAAATGTAAAGCCAAACTCAGCGCCATGCCAGCCAGGAATACCCAGAAGAGCACCTTCGACATCCATGACAGGGTGGTCGCGGTAGTCTCCACGCCGAGTGCACCTACTCCGATTGCGGCAACAAGAAAGGCAATTGCCCAAACCAACATAGGGTGACCCTCGTTCAGTCTGACGCTTCTTGCGCGGGATTGTGTCATGGGACTTACACGCCGCTCGCACGGGAGGGAATTGCCAGGCTTGACAATGGGCGAATAAAAGGCGAATAATGATGAGCGCGCCGTATGCTCTTCGAGTGCGATCCTCCCCCGCCCCTGGTCGGCATCGCGAAGCTCGCCGCCTCCAGCGATCTTCTTGAAGCCAAACGGGCGGTAGAGTATTTCGAGCTCGAAACCAGGCGGTTCATCGGGCGCGGCTCGGGCCGGATGCGATCCATTTGGACGGTGAATCCTTACCGGGGCTGCGAGTTCGGCTGCAAGTATTGTTATGCCCGCTATGCGCACGAGTTCATGGAACTGCGCGATCCCGAGCTTTTCGAGCGCAAGATCTACGCGAAACGATTTGAGAAGCAGGCGTTTCGAGCCGAGTTGCGCCGACTGAAGCCAGGCCAGACGATCTGGATCGGAACCGCGACCGACCCTTATCAGCCGGCTGAGCGCCGCTTCCGGATCACGCGCGGGATGCTGGAGGTTTTTTCGGGGGAACGTGGGTTCGATCTGGGGATCACGACCAAGTCCGATCTGGCCGGGCGCGACGCCGAGTTGCTGGCGGAAATCGGGCGCAAGAATCGGGTGGGTGTTCACCTGACGATCACGACGCTCGATGAAGCGTTGGCCCGATTGCTGGAGCCGCGCGCTCCCCGCCCCGCGCTGCGGTTGGCCGCTGTGAAGAAGCTGAGCGAGGCCGGGGTACGCGTCTCGGTTCTGGCGCACCCCGTGATGCCCTTGATTAACGACAGCGAGCAGAGCCTGGACGAGGTCTGCGCCGCGGCCGCCCGAAACGGCGCTTCCGGCTTCAGCGCCGGGCCGCTGTTCTTGAAATCCTGTGCGCAGCAGGTGTTTTTTCCGTTTCTGGAGCAGCGGTTTCCGCATCTGGCGCGGCGTTATCGCGAGCGGTTCGAGAAGCATCCTTACCTCAAAGGAGCCTATCCGGAAATGATCCATGAGCGGCTCGAAAAAATCCGGGCGCGGCACGGCATGAAAGCCTGGGAAGCGCCGGAATGGCCGGTAAGCGGTCAGATGGAGATGTTTGGCGAGCGCGGTAGCGCGTCCGCTTGAAAAAATCCCCCGGCCCGAACGGGAATCCCGCTGCGGCAACACTCGGGCGATTAAGCGGTTTGAAAGGCGGACAAGCCCACGCTGAAACAAGGATTGGCTCCGCTGAGCGCGCCCGTGTGTCGCCGGTCAGGCGGAGTGTTCTTGGCCCTTCATTAGCTCCAAAACATTTGCCTGCTGTTTCGTTACATGTTATCCTTTGCATAATTTGTTGCCTCTTCCGTCAAGATTGGCTCGTTCGCTTCGTGATAGTCTATTGATTCCCCCGGAAAGGTTGGATGCGTGCAAAGCGTTACTGAGGCTGCCTTTGTTAACATGGAGTGTTGTTCCCCCATGCACTCTCACCCCCAGGATGAACTTTTGCGGACGATCCTTTTGGAGCGGTCTGTCAGGTTTGGAAGATTCAAATTAGCCTCCGGACAGGAAAGCGATGTCTATGTCGATGGCAAACTGACTAGCTGCCACGCTCGAGCAATGCCACTTATCGGCCGGGCTTTTTTGCGCAAGATTGCTGAGTGCGGCTGGCGCCCACAAGCCGTCGGAGGTCTCACCATCGGGGCTGACCCAATCGCCTTTGCCATAGCGCGAGAGAGTTCGGAATCAGGCGGTCCAGAAATAAATTCCTTTGTGGTGCGCAAAGTTCCAAAGAATCATGGAATGCAGCGTTTCATTGAGGGGATTGAGGACACTAAGGGATGTCCCGTGGTCATCATCGATGATGTTTGCACCACAGGCGTCTCTACCGCTCAAGCTATCCGAAGCGCAAGGGAGGCCGGGATGGAGGTACTGGGTGCTGTTTGCCTCGTTGATCGCGAAATGGGAGCATCGGAACTACTAGCCCAAGAGGGCGTGGAACTCGCCAGCATTTTCACGCTCAAAGAACTCATCGCAAAACGCGATGCGGTTAATCTTCAACCCACTCACACACGGTGACGCTCAACGATGAGCGGGGCGAGAAACTGTTTCGCCGCTTTATGCATGAAGGTTTCGAGGCGCTTGCTAGTGAGGAACCACAAGAACTAGCTGACTGGTTAGAGGATCGGGCTGTGGCTTCGGGTGAAGCCGCTAATTTGTTTCTCGCCCTGACTATCCGTGCCGTCTATCTCCTCTTCCGAAGTCACGACGAGCATGGTGGCACGCAACTGAATTTTGTCCGCTGGCTGGATCACCTGGTCACGCAAGCGATTCCCGAGATAGAGGCAGCCGCACCGCCGGAAGCCGCCAGGCTTGCACAAAATTTCAATCGGGAGATCTCCGAAAGACTCAACGGTTACTCTCCATCCCGAGATTACAGCCTGTAAGCGGAGATGCTTCAACGGACCCACAATGGGCCCAGCTTCACTTTACAACGCAAAGTAGATTCCGTATAATCGTCTTATGGCTATCGTTCAGCCTATTCGTGGTGTTCGGCGCGAGCCGGTTTCGCTGCACGTCCATGCCATGGACAATTTGCAGTTCATCCGGGAAACGATGGAGCGCGCCGCTTCGTTTACAGCCGTGCCCGGTTGGGGAGGTTTCGGCATTGGCTTGAGCGCGCTGGTTGCCGCCGCGATCGCCTGGCGGCAGAGCCGTGAACTTTGGCTGATCACCTGGCTGATGGAAGGCCTGTTCGCCATCGCATTGGGAGCGATCGCGATGAAGCGCAAAGCCGATTCGGCGCAGGTCCCGCTGCTCTCGGCGCCGGCCCGTAGGTTCGTGCTCAGCTTCGCTCCTCCGTTCATGGTGGGGGCGCTGCTGACGATTATTCTCTATCGCGCCGGACTGTTTGCCGCAATTCCGGGAACATGGCTGCTGCTGTATGGGACCGGAGTTGTCACCGGGGGAGCGTTCTCGGTGCGTGTGGTTCCGGTGATGGGATTGTGCTTCATGCTGATCGGCGCGGTGGCTCTGTTCTGCCCGCTCGAATGGGGCACGGCGTTGCTGGCCGCGGGCTTCGGGGGGCTGCATCTGATTTTTGGATTCATCATCGCCCGGAGATACGGGGGATGATCGAGGTATTGGACATGGCGAAGCAAAACACAGTTCGAAAAGATCCACCGGAGGAAAAGCCAGTCGCGCGTCTGCTTAGCGGTGGGAAGGAGCTCGCCGAGCTGGACCGCTTGATTCACGAGCGCATGCGGCTGGGCATCGTGAGCGCGCTCGCGGCGAACCAGTCCCTGACCTTCAATGAGCTGAAGAAACTTTTGAAGACTACCGATGGGAACTTGAGCGTGCACGCCCGCAAACTGGAAGAAGCCGATTACATCGCCTGCACGAAATCGTTCGAGGGGCGCATGCCCAAGACCGAATATCGGCTGACCGAGCGAGGCCGGCAGGCGCTGGAGAAATATCTGCGCCACATGGAAGCGTTGATCCAGGCCATGCGCGAGCTGTAGGCGAGTTTTTTTGGAGTCATACTTTATGTCTCAAAGCACTTCGAGTCCGTTGCACGCGGCCATTATCATGGACGGCAACGGACGCTGGGCGGCGGCGCGCGGGCTCCCGCGAGTGGCCGGCCATCGCGCCGGCGCTGAGGCGCTGCGGCGAACCGTCGAGTCTGCGCCCGATCTGGGCATCCGGACGCTTACGGTGTATGCGTTTTCTTCCGACAACTGGCGGCGGCCTCCGGCGGAAGTTTCCGCGCTGATGAAAATGTTCCACCTCTACCTGCGCCGCGAGCAAGCGCGCTGCTTAGCCAATGGCGTGCGCGTTTCGGTGATCGGCCGGCGAGACCGGCTGCCCCGCATGTTGCTGCCGGTAGTCGAAGCCTGCGAGCAGGCCACCAGCGCGGGCCGGAAGCTGCATTTGCGCCTGGCCGTGGATTACTCATCGCGCGATGCTATTGTGGACGCGGCTTTGAAGCTCAAGAAGCACTCCAGCCGCGAAGAATTCATCCAGGCGCTCGATGCGGCGGATGTGGATCTGCTCATCCGCACCGGTGGCGAGCAACGCCTGAGCGATTTTCTGCTGTGGGAGTGCGCCTATGCGGAGCTGGTGTTCACGCCCGTCATGTGGCCTGATTTCAAAGCTTCGGACCTGGCGGCCGCAGTGGCGGAATTCCATTCGCGCGAGCGCCGCTTCGGCTCGCTTCCGAAGGCCGCGCTGGCTTAACCCAAGATTCCAGGCCCGCGCTATAGCGTTATCGAAAAGCAAAATGCCTCATCTTCCGGCTAAGATTCTTACGGCAGTCGCGCCATGCGTGCCGGACCAGGCGCGGCGCAAGCGGCCGTCAACCGGGGATCTGGAGTTCGCCAAGTCGTGGTGGTACCGGCGGCTGTCAGACTACGGGGGACCTCAAGCCGGTGCGTGAGGCGCGAAGCTCAGGATTCGCCCGCCGCCTGGCGCAGCAATGGTTTGAGGTTCAGGTTGCGGATCAGGCGGTGCAGGTAGTTGGGATGTAAGCCGAGTCTGCGCGCGGCCTCAGTGTAGTTGCCGCCGGACTGCTCGACGGCGGCGACAATGACACTCTTCTTGGCCTCACGCACCGTGTCGTGGAATGCGCTCACGGAGGCGACGCCCTGGGTTGGACCGCTCTTTTCGAGCACCACTTCGGGCAGATCTTCCGGCAGGATCAGATCGGAAGAGCCCAGGACGACGGCGCGCTCGATGGCGTTCTCCAACTCCCGAACATTGCCCGGCCAATCGTAGTTCAGCAGGAAAGCGCGCGCCTGCGGCGAGATCCCCAGCACGTTGCGATTGGCCCGCTTGGCGTACTTGGCGGCGAAATAGCTAGCCAGCAGGGAAATGTCTTCGCGGCGTTCGCGCAGCGGAGGCATGCGCATGGAGACCACGTTGAGCCGATAGAACAGGTCCTCGCGGAAGCGTCCTTTCTTGACCTCTTCTTCCAGATCGCGGTTGGTGGCGGCGATCAACCGTACGTCCAGCTTGATCGTCTTGGTGCTTCCAACGCGCTCGAACTCCCGTTCTTGCAGAACGCGCAATAGCTTGGCCTGCAGCGTCGGCGCTAGCTCGCCGATCTCGTCCAGAAACACCGTGCCACCCTCGGCTGTTTCGAGCTTGCCTTTCTTCTGCGCGATGGCTCCGGTGAACGCGCCCTTCTCGTGGCCGAACAGTTCGCTTTCCAGCAAATTTTCGGCGATGGCGGCGCAATTGATGGCCACGTACGGCTTGTTGGCTCGCGTGCTGTTGCGATGGATCGCGCGAGCCACCAGTTCCTTACCGGTGCCGCTCTCGCCGAAGATCAGCACCGTGGAATCCTTCGGTGCGGCGCGGCTGATGAATTGATATACCTCGCGCATGCGGGGGCTCTCGCCCACCATGTTGTGCTCAACGTTCATCTCCGACTGCAGGCGCCGGTTCTCTTGCTCCAGCCATTCCATGTGCTGGGCGCTCTCCAGCGCGGGCGCAGCGATGCTACCGATCGCGGTAAGCAGTTGCAGATGATCTTCGTCGAAGCTAGCCTCCGGAGTGCTGGCATCCAGATAGATGACTCCCAGGACGCGGTCGAAAACCTCGAGCGGAACAGCGAGCACGCCGCGGATATGCCGGATCATGACGCTCTCGGCAGAGCCGAATGACTCGGTGGCCGGCAAATCGTTGCACAAAACTGCCACGCCTTCGGCGAGAACTTGATAGACGATGGTGCGGCTGACCTGAACCGCATGGTTCGGCCCGGTGCGGCGGTCCCATCCAAAAATCGAGGTCGGCTCCTCGATGCCTTGATCGCACAGCAGGATCGCGGCACGGTCGGCCGGCGCCACTTCTAAAATCAGTTCGAGTACCTGCTTTTCCAGAGCCACCAGGCCGCGCACGGAATTGACCGCCTTGCTGACACGCAGCAGCGCGTTGAGATCTCGAACCATGCGCCCGGTTGGCTTGATTTTCTCCAGGTCTCGCAAATAGCGGGCATCCTGCTTGCGCAGGATGATGGTTGTGCCTGCGCCGGTGTCGGTCTGATCGAACTCCACCGAAGAGGCGTTCGGCGTTGGCTCGGTTTGCGGGAGCACGAACACGAACAGCGAGCTGCCAATTTTGATTTCGTCACCGGAGGCAAGCACCCGCTCGGTCACCGGTACGCCATTGACGAAGGTACTATTCCGGCTGTTCAGATCCTGGATCTTGAAGCCCTCGGATTCCCGTTTAATCAGGCAATGGCGGCGGGAGACGGAGGCGTCCAGCAGGGCGACGCGATTGGAAGGTTCGCGCCCGATGGAGACCTCGTCCTCTCCCAGGGCTATGCTGTTGCCCTTGAGGGGTCCGGCGATCGCTTCCAATTCGGCAGTGTCGACCATTCGAACTTGGTACGAGTATAGCGGATCGATGATAAATTTCGAGCTTTTGATCGTGCGGCGGCCGGGAATTTGTGGTTTGGAATCTTGGCGAGCGAAGGTTCTAAGCATAACACCCTATCCAGAGAGATAGGATCTCTATCGGAACAGATAGTCTTCAAGCGACTGGCGTACTTAAGGGCGTATCCGACCGAGCGCTCGCCAGGAGAATATCATCCGGTGATTCAATAAGATCCGTCTACTTAGAACTTCGACCTCCGAAGTTCTGGTACGTTGGCACTAGGCTTGCAACCCTAAGGCGCGTAAGTAATACAAAAGAAGGAGGGAATCAAAATGAGGACCAAGACGAATATCAAAGCTGGCGTCGGCGTTTGGGGCAGCTAATCTCCAACAGTTCGACTTCCAGGTCTTACGCCTGATCGTTCCGAGCCGTGCCAATGGCCAGGGCAGCTGCGAACCGGCAGAACTTCGGGCATAAGTCAGATTGGAAAGACCGCAGCTTCGCTCTCCCGGTGAAGCTGCGGTTTTTTATTGGCTTAGCACACCCCTGCTATCCCGTACAATGTTTGTTTCAGGTACGGCATGCCAGAATTGCTGCAAGATCTTCGCTACGGCATACGCATGCTCCGGAAGGCTCCCGCAGCATCTGCCATCAGCATTCTCGCTTTAAGCCTGGGGATTGGAGTCAACAGCGCCATCTTCAGCGTCATGAACGCGATCCTGATCCGCCCGCTTCCTTATCAGGACCCAGATCAACTGGTGGCGATTTTCGAGAACAAACTGAGTCAAGGCATGCGAAGGCAGCCTGTCTCGCCGCTGGACTATAAGAATCTTTCCGACCAGAGCGACGGATTCGATGGAATCGGCGCCATCCGAAACCAAACGCTCACGCTGACCGGAAGGGACCTACCCGAGCGCATCGAAGGCGCGGCGATTTCTCCAGGCATTTTCCAGATCCTGGGTATGCACCCGGCGCTGGGACGGCCGTTCGCGCCGGATGAAGACCAGCCTCAAAAGAACTCGGTCGTGGTAATTAGCGATGGCTTATGGCGGCGGCGCTTCGGACACGATCCCAACATCCTCGGCTCGTCATTGGTTCTGGACGGCAAGAGCTACTCCATTGTGGGAGTCGCACCGCCGGGGTTTCATTTGGTGGACAATCCCGCGGAACTGTGGGTACCTTACACCGCGAATCCCGTCGAACTGACCCCCTACTGGCAGGGTCTCCGTGTGCTCAGGGTTCTGGCGCGTCTCAAAAGCGGCGTAAGCCGTAGGCAGGCCGAACTCGGGATGCAGTCTGTTGCGGGCCGGCTGGCCGCGGCGAATCCCGAGACAAACGCCGGATACAGCGTGGAAGTGATCTCTCTTCGCGATCAAGTGGTGGGGAACATCGGCACAACGCTCTGGATCTTGACGGGAGCCGTAGCCTTTGTTTTGCTGATCGCTTGCGCCAACGTGGCCAACCTGCTGCTGGCGCGGGCTGGGGCGCGCGAGCGCGAGATCGCGGTCCGGAGTTCGCTCGGAGCGGATCCGGCCCGGATCGTGCAGCAGATGCTAACCGAAAGCGTGCTGTTGGCCTTGATCGGCGGAGCGTTGGGTCTGGCGTTGGCTTGGTGGAGCACAACGGAGATCGTGAAGTTTGCACCGGCGAACATCCCGCGATTGGAAGAAATTTCGCTGGACTGGCGCGTGTTGTTGTTTACGCTGGCGGTATCCGTGATCACCGGTGTGGTCTTCGGACTGGCGCCGGCACTGGCGAGCATCCGGCCCGATTTGAATTCCGTACTGCGCGCCAGCGGCCGTTCGAGCACCAGCAATCTTCGCAGCAGCCGCATGCGGGACATGCTGGTCATTTTCGAGATCGCGGGATGCGTGGTGCTGTTGACGGCCGCGGGCCTCCTGATCCGGAGCTTTGCACGCCTGCAGCAGGTGGATCCGGGATTCCGGACCGATCATGTTCTAACCATGGAATTCGCGCTGCCGAAGGCCTTGTACCCGGGCCTCAAGGTGGCTTCATTTTACAAGCAGCTCCTGGATCGCGTGCAACGTTTGCCGGGAGTGCAATCGGCCGGCATTTGCAGGTATCTGCCCATGAGCGGGCCGGACGTGAGCCTGAATTTTCATATTGAAGGCCGGCCGTTGCTGGCGGTCGCCGATCAGCCTCGGGCGAAGTTCCGAGCGGCCAGCGGAGGCTACTTCGGGGCTCTGGGCATTCACCTGATGCGGGGACGCGTCTTCAACGAATCGGACGGAGAACTGACACCCAAAGTGGTGCTTATCAATGAGGCCACGGCCGAGCGATACTGGCCTGGAGAAGATCCCGTTGGCAGACGCATTCTTTCCGGTAACGACGAGAACGTCTGGTCGACGATTATCGGCGTGGTGGCCAACGTGAAGCATGCGGGCCTGGATGCGGAGACCAGTCCCGAGACCTACTACGACTACCGCCAGATCCCAGCGAACGTAATCAACTTCGCCGAAGGCATCATGTACCTGGCCATCCGAACCGGCTCGGACCCGGCCGCGATGACGTCGGCGGTGCGCAGCGAAGTTCGCGCCGTGGATCCAGACCAGCCGGTCTTCAACGTCCGCACTATGGACCAGGTGGTGGAAGAATCCATCGCCCAGCCCCGGTTCCGCACGTTGTTACTGGGAATATTCGCGGCGCTCGCTCTGGTGCTGGCTGCGATCGGGCTGTATGGTGTCATGTCTTATTCCGTCACCCAGCGGATCAACGAACTGGGCGTGCGGGTGGCGCTGGGTGCGCGGCCCAGCCAAATCTGGACTCTGGTAGTTGGGCGGGCTCTGCGGATGGCCCTGATCGGTGTGGGAATCGGGCTGATCATCGCCTGCCTGACGACGTGGACTCTATCGCGGCTGTTGTTCGGAGTCCGCGCGATGGATGCCATGACCTTCGGTGCAACGTGTGTTTTGACGATGGTGGTGGCTCTGGTCGCCAGTTCGCTCCCCGCTTGGCGGGCCATTCGAATCGCGCCGTCGGTGGCTCTACGAGCCGAGTAAGTACCTCGGTCGATCACCTTAGCAGATGGCTCAGCGGCGCTCGCTGCTACCCCCTCTTGCTCCGTTCCTTGCGGACAACTAACTCGCGGTAATCCAATGGACTAGCTCCATAAAGTCCTGCCCCGGACTGCCGATGGATAAGGTGGGCAGTTTGTCCACCAAATGACGGAACATCGCCATAGCGGGGACACATCGATCGGCGCGGCGGACGACCGGCGCAAGCTTGATCGTGCTTACCGGGTCTTGCCGGACGTCAGTGTGAAGAAGGCGAACGGTTATAAAACCCTGAGGACGAGCCAAAGTGGGTAACGCACAGTCCGAGCGACTTACGGGTGCGGCCAGGCTATTCATACTGACGATTGGCGTCGCTGGTCTGCTGGGGATTTTCGTAAGCTTCCGGGTGTGGCCGGTTGAATTCTCAGGGCGGTTCGCGCTCTATCTGTTTCTGGCTGTTGCAGGCGCGCGAATGAAGGTTCCCTACCCGGGTGGTAGCGGCACCTTTTCCGCCAGCACGGCGATCATCATGCTCTCGCTGTTAGAGCTGAGCGCCCCCGAGACGGTCGTGCTCGCAGTCGCCGTCGCAATAACTCAGACATTTTGGCTTACCACGAACCGCGTAACGCCCGCGCGTGTGATTTTCAACACCATGTCAGTTGCGCTTGCGACCATGGCCGCGACCTGGGTCTTCCGGGGAGCCTGGCTCAGAAAGTTTCCTAGCGGCGAACTGCTGCAACTGGCGCTGGGCGGCGTGGCATTTTTCATCGTGAACACGCTACTGCTCGCGATGATTATCTCTCTGGCCGAGAAAAAGAGCTTCGTCAAGGTATGGAGAAGTTTTTCCAACTGGACGTTCATCTACTACCTGACCGCGGTGGCGCTGGCCGAGGTGGTGCATCTTGCGACCGGCTGGCTAGGCTGGTCCTTCACGCTGGCTTTGCTGCCCCTGTTGTATGCCGTATACCGCTCCTGCAGCGTGTATTTCGAGAAGCTGGAACAAGAGAGAGCACACGCGCAGAACATGGCGGCGCTGCATCTGCGGACGATCGAGGCGCTGGCCATGGCGATCGAGGCCAAGGACGAGTGCACGCATGAGCACCTGCGTCGCGTCCAGGTCTATTCACTCGAGATGGCGAAGTGCTTGGGTCTTCCGGAAGACGAGATGCAGGCGCTTCAGGCCGCCTCCATCTTGCACGATATCGGTAAGCTGGCGGTGCCCGACCATATCATCTCGAAACCGGGCAAGCTCACACCTGAAGAGTTCGACAAGATGAAGATCCACACCATCGTGGGTGCGGACATTCTGGAGCAGGTGGCCTTTCCTTACGCGGTGGCGCCGATTGTGCGGTCGCACCACGAAAAGTGGGACGGAAGCGGGTATCCGGATGGGCTGGTGGGCGAAGAGATCCCGATCGGCGCGCGAATTCTGTCGGCAGTGGATTGCCTGGATGCCCTGGCTAGCGATCGGCAGTACCGCCGGGCGCTGCCTTTAGATGAAGCCATGCAATACGTAGCCGGCTTGGCGGGGCAGAGTTTCGATCCTAAGGTAATCGCGATTCTCAAGGAACACTATCGGGAGTTTGAACGGCTGGCGCAAAACACGCCTTTTGCCGTTACGCGTTTGAGGAAGGACATCGTGGTGAGCCGCGGCGCTGCGCCCGACGCCGGCTACGAGAAGAATCAAGCGCCTATCGAAGTCGAAGATTCGTCCAAGATGCAGACTTCGTCGGTAGCTTCTTCGCGGCGGGGAATGCAAGCCATTCTGGAACTGGCTCAAGATGCCAGCGGTTGCCTGCGTCCCGAGGAATTGCTCTCTTTGGCCGCGGAACGGCTGAAGTTCATTGTCCCCTACGATTGCATCGCGATATATGTGCTCCACGGCGAGGTACTGAAGCCCTGCTATGTAAATGGAGAGAACAGCCGCACGTTTGCGTCGCTGGAGATTCCCCTCGGTCAAGGGCTCTCAGGATGGGTGGCGGACAACGGCAAGCCCATCGTGAACGGAAACCCGTCCGTCGAGCCGGGTTATCAGAAGGACCCCGCCCGGTCCAGCGTACTGAACTCGGCGCTTTCCATTCCCTTGCGGGACGGCGGCGAGCGCGTCACCGGAGCGCTCACGCTGTACCGGGCCGATAAAGATGCCTATAGCAACGACCAATTAAAAGTGCTGCTGGCGATCAGCGACAAAATCGGGCGCTTGGTGGAACTGGCCCTGAAACTGGGGCCGCGCCAGGAAGCCAATCAGGACGAACTAACCGGCCTTCCCAATGCGGATTCGCTCTACGCGCATTTCCAGAGAGAAGTAGCCAGGTGCGAGCTGCAGGGTAAAACTCTGGCGCTATTGGCTTGCGATCTGGACGGCTTCAAACAGATCAACGATCGCTATGGGCATATTAACGGCGACGAATTGTTGAAACGGGTGGCTTCCATCCTGCAAAATAACTGCCGCGCCTCGGATTACGTTGCGCGGGTGGGCGGGGACGAATTCATGGTTGTGTTCGGCGGAGCCGACACCGCCGAACTCGCTGGACGAGTAGCGTCGCTGGATTGGAAGGTTCGTGAGGCAGGCCGGGAGATGTTCGGCGATGAGACCATCGGCATCAGCGTCGGGCTGGCGTGTTTCCCGGAGAACGGCGCCGACGTCGATTCATTGGTAGACTACGCCGAGCAGGACGTGGAACGCGCCAAGCGGGCCCGTAAGCCCGTTGACCACAACGTGTTGCAGCTGGCGCGGTCAATCAAATAAGCAGCCGGGTCACGGGGCGTGCTGCCTCGGCCATTGCATTCCTTCCATATTTCTGCTATTGTCGAAATATGACAGCCGCGGCTAAGGCCAAACTCCAGGCTGGAAACGTATCGAAATACGCCGATATGTTTTCCGCCATGGGGGCCGAGCCCAGGCTTCGCATCATGCAGTTGCTACTCTCGGCTCATCCCGAGGGCCGGGTGGCGGGAGATGTTCAAAGCGAATTGGGCATTCCCAATTCCACGCTTTCGCATCATTTGGAAAAACTGAAGAGCGAAGATCTGGTGCGCGTCCGGCGCGAGAGCAGGTTCTTGAGATACACCGCCAATACCGATGCGCTCGAGGAGCTGCTGGGCTTCCTTTATGCCGAATGTTGCACGCGCAACAGCGCCTTGAAGACGCGAGACATCATTCAGATTGCGAAATAGGAGAGAAGGAATGAGTACTTCAGACATCAAAGAAGCGGTCAAGGAAAAATACGGCCAGGCTGCTTTGCGGGTGCAGATGGGCGGAAGCACGTGCTGCGGAGGCCGGCGCGCGGTGGAAGGCGAGTGCGATCCGATCACTTCGAAACTCTACGGCGCCGACCAGACCACCGAGCTTCCCGATGAAGCGGTCCGGGCGTCGCTCGGTTGTGGAAATCCCACCGCCCTGGCTGAATTAAAACCCGGCGAGGTGGTACTGGATCTGGGTTCGGGAGGAGGCATCGATGTATTGCTCTCAGCCCGGCGCGTGGGCGCGGCCGGCAAGGCTTACGGCCTGGACATGACGGATGAAATGCTGGCGCTGGCACGAGAAAACCAGCGTAAGGCGGGTGTTTCGAATGTCGAATTCCTCAAGGGCGAGATCGAGAATATCCCTCTTCCCGACAACACGGTGGATGTGGTCATCTCGAACTGCGTGGTAAATCTGTCGGCCGACAAGGATCGGGTTTTGAGGGAAGCTTTCCGCGTCCTAAAGCCAGGCGGGCGGTTCGCGGTGTCCGATGTCGTGGTGCACGGCTCCGTCCCGGACCAGGTTCGCAAGAACGTGGAGCTGTGGATTGGATGCATTGCCGGCGCGTTGCAAGACGAAGACTATGCAAGCAAGCTGGCGGGCGCCGGGTTCGAGCGCATCGGCATCGAACCCACGCGCGTCTACGATGTCGAAGACGCCCGGCAGTTCTTAGCCGGGCAAGGCATCGATGTGGACGCGATTGCGCCGCAAGTGGCGGGCAAATTCATGAGCGCGTTCATCCGGGCGCGAAAGCCCGCACCCTGCTGTGGACCGGGCTGCTGCGGAGGGGCGTGAGTTCGATCGTTCAGATCAACATCTCGCCGGGCGGGATTCCCAAGCGGCCGATCGCGGAGGCGTTCGTAACGGCCGAGTGCATTCGCGGCGATTCGTGGGCGAATCCGCAGGTTCATGGCGGGCCCAACCAGGCACTGCTGCTCATCACGTCAGAGGGAATTGCGGAGTTGGTGGCGCAAGGTTTTCCGCTGTACTACGGGGCGCTGGGCGAGAATCTCACGACCACGGGTCTGGATCGGCGTCAAATGCGCGTCGGGCAGCGCTACCGCGCCGGAGAAGTGATGCTCGAACTCACCAAGCTGCGCGCTCCTTGCAGCAACCTGGACGTTTACGGACCAAGCATCAAGCAAGCCATCTACGATGCGCAAGTGAAGGCCGGCGACCCTACCAGCCCGCGTTGGGGCCTGGGCGGCTTCTACGCTAAGGTGGTCCGGCCGGGTGTGATACGCCCGCACGATATAATCACGCTAGTGGACCAAGTCGTCTAGCAAAGGATGCCTCTTTACCTGGTGGCCATCGCGCTCCGCCGAAGGACGCGCATTCGCGCGCAGGCCTCGACAGTTCTTTCCGCTCCCGACGTCTAGCCCGCTCTCCGCGCATGCCCACACTACTTGAAACGATATCGTTCCGTCAGAGGGGGCGCGCGCAAAGCGAACTGGCGGCGATCGGCGCCGGTCTTCCCGAAGGCCTTCAGAATCAAATCGAGACGCTTCTGGTTTCGGCCGCCGATCCGGACGCCGCGCTGCACTATCTGCTCAGCCTCAAACAACAGAAGCCGGCGGCTTTCGAGAAACTGGCGCTGTCTCCGCAATCCCTGCAATATTCAAGCGCGGTTTTTTCCCACAGCCACTTCCTGTCCGAAGAGATCCTGCAAAACCCGCAATGGATCGAGCAACTCGGAGATATCCAGCGCGCCATCTCGGCGGGCGAATACCGCAAACGTTTGACGGCCTTTCTGAAACGCCAGCCTCGCAAGGTGGCCGAAGCGCTGTCGCTGGCTTTGTTCCGCCGCCAGCAAATGCTGCGCATCCTGCTGCGCGACGTGTTGGGTCTGTGCTCGCTTTCGGACACCACCCAAGAGCTATCGCATCTGGCGGACGCCATCCTGGACGTCAGCTACAAACGCATCCGGGAAGAATTCGTCGCGCGTCACGGCGTGCCTCGCTACGTTGACGAGCAGGGCGAATCGCAGGAGTGCGGCATGTCCGTGATTGCGCTCGGCAAGCTGGGCGGGAACGAGCTGAACTACAGCTCCGACATCGACCTGATGTTCGTGTACACCGCCGCCGGGGAAACCGACGGGCCCAGCCGCATTTCGAACAAGGAATTTTACAAGAAGGTTGCCAACCAGCTCACCGAGCTGCTCTCCACGTACACGGCCGAAGGCTTGTGCTATCGCGTCGACTTGCGTCTCCGGCCGGATGGCAGCCTGGGCGAAGTCTGCATTTCCCTCGACGGCGCCAAGAGCTACTACCAGACGCGGGCGCGCGACTGGGAGTTGCAGATGCTGATCAAAGCCCGGGTCGCGGCCGGCGATCCGGAGGCGGGCCGCGAGTTGTTGCGCACGGTCGAGCCGCAAATTTATTCCACCACGCTCGATTTTTCCGCCGTTGAGGCGGTGTCGGTCACGCGCGAACGCATCAGCGAGAAGTTAAACCGGCGGCGTTTGCACAAAGACGCTTTCGACATCAAGCTCGCTCCGGGAGGCATCCGCGACATCGAATTTCTGGTGCAGTGCTTGCAGCGCTTGCATGGGGGCCAGGTCCCGTGGGTACGTCACGGTGGAACCATGCTGGCGCTGGCGCGTTTGAGCGACAAGGATCTGCTCTCGGCGGCCGAGTACGCCCGCCTGGTGTCCGCCTACCGCTTCCTGCGCAATCTCGAACATCGGCTCCAGTTTGCCGAGGACCGTCAGACGCACACCATGCCGACCGCGGCGCGCGAGCTGGACATTCTGGCGCGCAAAATGCCGGTCGCGCAGCTCGGCAGCGCACCCTCGGGCGAGAAGCTGCTGCACGAATTAAACGCGCATTTGGAAGCGGTGCAGGAAATCTACGAGCGCGTGATTCACAGCCAGCGTCCCAGCTATTACAATCTGGCGCCCGCATCTCCGGCGGAAGTGCAGGAGGCGCCGCCGCTGCTGGAACCGGTTTCGAGCAATTTGCTTCGGTTTCTGGATCAATGCGCGCCGGTGCTTGCGCAAGTGGTAGCGCGCACCGAACTGCGGCGCGGCGCGGGCGCTTTCGAGCATTTTCTGGAAAAGGCCGTCAAGAATCCAGCCTGGCTGGCCTTGCTCAACACCGATGGCCCGGCGCCGCGGCACACGCTCGATATCTTCGAGCACAGCCCGTACTTCGCCGAGGAGCTGATCCGTCTGCCGGAACTGATCGAGGAGCTGGACCAATTGCCGGCCGGAAGCGCCAACACGTATGCGGAATCCGCTTCGCAGTTTGACGACATTACCGCTCTGCGGCGTTTCTTCCGCCGCGAGATGTTTCGCATTCAGGCCGCCAGCATCTGCCTGCACGCGCCCGTTTTTCAGACGCTGGAGATGACATCGGACCTGGCCGATGCCGCCATTGCCGCCTGTTATCGTATGGCGCTCGAACAAGTGCTCGGCTCCCATCCGCCGGCCGCCGCCGGGTATGAGGCACGCCAGCAACTCATGGTGGTGGCGCTGGGGCGCCTGGGAATGCGCGAATTCGATCTGGCTTCGGACGCCGACCTGGTTTTCGTTCTTCCGGATGCCGATCAGCACGAGCACCTTTTCTGGACGCGCGTGGCCGAGCGTCTGATCGACCTGGTCACCGCCTACACCGGCGCCGGTTTGATGTTCGCCGTAGACACGCGCTTGCGGCCGAACGGCAGCGCGGGCGCGCTGGTGCAGACGGAGGCCTCGCAACTGGACTACTTCGCCAAGAACGCCGCAGCCTGGGAGGGTCTGGCGTACATGAAGGCTCGCGCCGTCGCGGGCGATCTGGATTCCGCCACGAAATTCCTCAACGAGCTGCAACAGGTGGATTGGCGGCGCTACGGCCAGAGCGGGCGTTCCAAGAAAGACCTGCGGCAGATGCGCATGCGGCTGGAAAAAGAGCAGGGCGCCGGGCATCCGCTGAAGGCCGGCCTCGGCGGCTTCTACGACATCGATTTCTCGCTGCTGTATCTGCGGCTGAAGAGCGCCGGGATTTTCTTCAAGGTCCTGAACACGCCCGCGCGCATCAACATCATCGAAGCCATGGGCCACCTGGATCGAGCGGATTCGGAGTTTCTGCGGGACGCCGCTACGTTTTATCGCGCCGTCGACCACGGCTTGCGCGTGTACTCGGGACACACCGAGGGCAGCTTGCCGAACGCGGAGTCCCAGCTCTCGGTTCTGACGGAGCTGGTGCGGCGCTGGACGCCGGAGCATCTCAACCGGCAGCCGCTCAAAGTGGAATTGTCGAAAATTCAGAATCGCACGCGCGAGATTTTTGAGCGGCTTTTTTCCTGAGAGCACGAACCAGGCTAAACCGCGACCGTCTGCTCATCCAGCAGCGCGACGATGCGGTTGCGCACTTCGGCGGTGAGCCGGGCGCGGTCGCGGTCCGACGATTCGCGAGTAGGAATCGGATCGCCGATCCGCATGACAACCGTACCGCTGCGTATGTGTCCTGAGCCAAAAGGCAGAACCTCGCGAGTCCCTTTCAGGCACATCGGCACCAGCGGCACACCGGCCCGAACCGCGATGAACGCTGCGCCTTCCTTGAATTCGCCCAGCGATCCTTGCCGCGAGCGTCCGCCTTCCGGAAAAATGAGCAGCGAAATTCCGCATTCCCGGACCACTTGCGCCGCCAGATTCATGGTCTTTACCGCCGCGCGCGCATCTCCACGAGGCACCGCGATGTGGCCCGCGCGCGCCAAGTGCCATCCCAGGAAAGGAATTTGAAACAACCCGCGCTTGGCCAGGAAGCGGAATTGAACCGGGATGTTGCGCGAGCACCACCGGCGTATCCATATAGCTCAGGTGGTTGGAGACGAACACATAGCTGCCGTCGCGCGAGATTTTTTCGAGACCTTCCACTTTGACTTTCACCCCGCTCACCCATAGAAGAACGCGGGCCCAGCCGCGCGCGATGGCCGCCTGCCTTCGCTTTCCAGGATCGTAGATCGAAGCCACCAGGCTCGTCAGAGCGAAACGCGATGGTGGCAACGACAATCAGCGGATCCGTTATGAAGAGCGCGCGGAGCTTCGACACTCGTCTTTATTGTACGAGGAGCGCCCGCGCTTCGCCGACCACAAATAACGAGCCGGTGATGAATACGACATCGTCGGGTTCAGCGCTCCGAGCGATGGAGAGAGCCTCCCGGACATGGTGCGTAATCACCGCCTCTGAAGCAGGAATGTTTTCGGGCGGCATGGCACGCGCGTTGGCCGGACTGGTCAAAATGACTCGATGAGCCAAGGGAAAAAGCAGGGAGGTCATAGCGCCGGCGTCCTTGTCGCGCATGACACCGTAGACGATCCAAATCCTGCGGCCGGAGTAGAATCGCTGGATGTACGCCGCGAGGGCGCGCGTTCCGGCGACATTGTGAGCGCCATCGAGAATGATCTCGGGCCGATCTGAAATATGCTCCAGCCTTCCGGGCCAGTGCGTAAGCGCGATGCCGGCCGGTGTTGCGCCCAGTTCGTGCAGCGCGATGGCCGCCGTGCGCGCGTTTTCCACCTGATGTTCGCCGGCTAAAGGGCAAACTACTTCCTGATCGCGCAGGCGGAAGCGGCTGCCGCGTGCATCCAGCGACAGGTGTGTGATAGCCCAATCGCGCGACAAAGTGTAAGGCCCTTTGGCGTGCGCGCGTAGCACTGTTTCCGCTTCTTCCGGCTGTCCGGCGAAGACGGCGGGAACACCGGGTTTCAAGATCCCGGCCTTTTCGGCGGCAATCTGGGCCAGCGTATGGCCCAGGAATGCCTGATGGTCGAAATCGATGGGCGTGATCACGCACAGCGCCGGCGACACGACGTTGGTTGCGTCCAGGCGCCCTCCCATTCCAACCTCCAAAACCACTGTGTCCAAGCCGCTGCGGGCGAAGGCGAGGAATGCCATGGCGGTTACGGTTTCGAAATAAGTGGGATGCAAATCCAAACTGCCTTCTTCGAGCATTCGTTCCGCGGTCTCGTGGACTTCATCGAAGATCTCGGCGAACTGGCCCTGGCTGAGGGGTTCTCCGCGGATCTGAATGCGCTCGGTGGGTTCCACCAGGTGCGGCGAAGTATACAGGCCAGTGGGCAGGCCGGCGGCGCGCAGCCCGGACTCGATCATCGCGCAGGTTGACCCCTTTCCATTGGTGCCGGCGACATGCACCCAGCGGCTGGCACGTTGCGGATTGCCGAGCGCATCCAGCAAATGGGTGATGCGCTCCAGACCGAATTTCGCGGTTTGGACCTCGTTGCCGAGCGAGTAAAGAAAGCGTACCGCCCCGGCGTAGTTCATGCCGCGGCAGCCTTGCTACGCAGGAAGATGGCTCGCCCTGCGAAGGCCAACAGAAGGGTTCCACCGACAACTTTCAATTCAAACAGCCAGACCGACGACACGTCACTGGGCGGGACGACAGACAGAATCACGCCGATCACGCCGATCAGCCCGCCCGCGGTTGCCGCCCAGCGATGGCCCAGCTTGAAACCGGCGCCGAAGATGTAGATCAGAGGAATCAGCGTCGCGATCACGTCCATATCCACCAGGATCTGGTAGCCGGCGCGCAGGCTTTCGCCAAGCTGGGCGAATAGGAGCAAGAGCGTCGCGACAACGGCCTGGGTGAGGATGGAAATGTGGGGGGTTTTCCAGCGCGGATGCAACTTGGCGAAGGCGGGTGGCATGTAGTGGTCGATCCCCAGCGCGAATGGCAGCCGCGTGCTGCCCGCGATGTAAGTGCTCAACTGTCCGACGAAGCCGACGGTGATCAGCAACGCGAAGCAGGGCGCAAGCCAAGTTGCGCCGAACCGCTGGCCGGCAACATCACCCGCTTGGGCGAGTCCAGTCAGCGCGCTGATGGTCTGGGGTGGAAGAAGAATCAGCAGGGCGGCTGTGCCGGCCATGTAGTAGGCGGCGCAGGCTCCGCAACTGATCCAGGCCGCGCGGGGAACATTCTTGGCGGTGTTGTAAATTTCGCCGCCCAGAATGGGCGCTAATTCCAGGCCGGCCATGCCCAGCGCGATTTGCGACCAAAAATTCAGATTACCCCAGCTGGCTTGCGGGACGAAGTGAAACTCGGTGGCGGATCCGAATCGCCTTGCGACCAGAACGGCGAAGCCGCACAAGAAAAGCACGATCGCGTAAGTGGTGAAGCCGCCTAGTAAGGTCAGCCATTTGCCCACGCGCAGCCCGACCAGGTGAGCGAGAAACGCCAGCCAAAGGGCGGCCAGCGTGAAGGGGATGGCGTAGGTTGCGTCTTCGGAGTACTTGATGCCGTTGGGGCCGAACATGTAGCTCGCCATGGAGACGCCGGAGAGCAGTAGCGTCGGAAGGAAGATGAGAATGCTGACGAAATAAATCCAGGCGCATAGGAATCCATGCCAGTCTCCAAAGCCGTGCTTGGTCCAGATATAGAGACCGCCTTCCTGCGGAAACTTGGCGGATAGCGATGCGACAACGATGGCGGAAGGCAGCAGGAAAGCGAGCGATGCCAGCAGCCAAAGCGTCAGGGATCCGGGGCCGGTGTGGGCGGCCGGGGCCAGCCAGCGCACGGCCGCGACCGAGGAAATGTTGAATAAAACCAGTTGCCAGAGCCGAAGTTCCGGCCGCAGTTCGGGTTGACTTTCAGTCATGTTGCGGGCGGCGCGCGGCGCGGCGTGTCATCTTTCACGCCCATCGTACACTATGGACAAGGGCTATTTATGGCGACCACTCCCAAACTGCTGACGTACGAGGAATGGCTTAAGCTCCCGGAAGTGGAAGGCATTGAGGAAGTCGTAAACGGCGAAATCCGCAGAATGCCTCCCAATAAAATCATTCACGCCGATACGGTTGAGAAGCTGGCAGATCTTCTTAAAGCCAAGCTGGATCAGAGAACAATCCAGGTTCGAGTCAGCACGTTCGGCCTGGTCATCAGGCGCGAACCTTTGACCACGCGAGTTCCCGACATCGCGGTCTTCATTCGAAGCAACGTCGTGGAGATAGATGGCTATATCCATTCAGCACCCGAGCTGGTGGTGGAGGTGCTATCCCCGGCCAATACGCGCACAGAACGCGCTGAGAAACTCCGCGACTACGAGAGCCTGGGTGTTGCCGAAGTATGGGTGCTCTCGCCGGAGGCTGAGACCGTGGAGATGCTCCAACTCCGGGAGGGCCGACTGGCGACCACCGCCCTGCTCAGAGAAGGCCGCATCGCCCCGCTGCGTTTTCCAGGCGCAGGCATCGAGATATCGGCCATCTGGCCTGTGCGCAAATAGAAACGGCGCCGGATGCGCGAGGCACCCGGCGCCGGAATTACTTCAGGCCCTTATTTCGGGCAACCGATCCGGTTCATCTCGGCGGCCGGCAGTTCCTGAGCACCGCGCGCCGCGGACGGCAACGCCATGCCTCTGGGAACGAGCCAGATCTCGACGCGCCGGTTCTTGGCTTCGTTGACGTCAACCTGGGCGCCACGGCGTTCCGTGGGCGCTGAGGTCGATATGGCGCAGGAGGTTGGAAGCGTTTCGCTTTCCTGCGTGGCGCCGACCCACGATCCGCGGATGCGGCCGCGATCCAGCGCTGCGCACGTGCCCGAGCCGCCGCTCAAAACGCCGGCGGTATTGAGCGCGCGATCACGATCCAGGTTGCGATTGCGGTTCGACCTTGGCCGAGGCGCCTCGCTCGAATCGATATGGCCGACCAGCACCACGTCGTAGTTGGTATTGGCCGTCAATTCGGGATAGAGTTGCTCGATCAAGATGCGTTTGCCGCAATTGTTGACCCGGGCGCTGTCCTTCGGGAACACGATGTCGCCGAAGTGCCGGGCTTGGGCCGAGAGATTGACCGCGACCTCGGTGGATCCGGTGCCGGTCCCGCCCTTGCTGTCGGTTACGGTAGCAGTCAAACGGACCTGCTTGGACTGCGGCCGGCTGCGGTCGCCTTGATTGAAGGACACGCCGTTGGAATTGAACTGCGCGGTGGGACCGTTACCGGTCACAGTGCCCTCCGCGGCTGCCCAACTGTAGCGGAGCGAGCCGCCGCATGGCGACGCGTTGGCATTCACTTGCACGTTGGAGGTTTGGCCGTAATCCACACTAGATGGAGAGGCCGTTACGCCGCTGACCGTTGGCGGCGAGTAGGGCCGCGCGGTGATGGATACCGGACTCACGTCCACTGGAGGCGCGGCGTTCTCGGCCGAGGTGTCGGAAACGCGCAGCCCGATCCGGTAATTTCCAGAATTGTTCGGAGTGAACGCGTAGGTGGAACTGTTGGGGCCCTGGTTGGTGCCGTTCACGGACCACTGGTACCCCAAGTTATGGCCCTGCGGATCGGAGGCGTTGGAGGTGAGCGTCACCGTTTCGCCCGGGCAGACCGAGTTGGAACTCGCCGAGATGTTGCCGCCATTCAATGCAGAAGGCGGAGGCGGAGGTGGCGGCGGTGGGGGCGGAGGCGGAGGCGGAGGCGCCGGCTTTTCACCCCGGTGTCCGAAGTAAATCGTCATACCAATGGTTGTTTCCAACCCTTGAATGAAACGATTGCCCTCGATGTAGGCGCCAGTAGTGGGACTGCTTGGCAGGCCGAAATCGGGATTTTTTCCGAGTGAC
The DNA here is from genome assembly GCA_963739705.1 of Terriglobia bacterium. Lineage (GTDB taxonomy): Bacteria > Acidobacteriota > Terriglobia > Bryobacterales > Bryobacteraceae > Palsa-89. The sequence goes on from CAVUBR010000001.1 coordinate 109,741, forward strand.
GCGCGCAGGTCGGCGCGCACGCCGATGTGCGGGCTGACTTGCCATTTCAGGCCCACGCCATAAGTGCCCTGGGCGCCATTAAACGAATTGAAGGGCTGGAAATTCAGCGCTGGGTTCAGCCCTGCAGCTATCTGGCGCGCATGGCGGGAAGGGTCCCAAAAGACGCCGCCGACCCCGACCGTAAAGAACGGGCGCAACGCCTTGTCACGCGGAGTGAGATACGCCAGGAAATTCATCCCTACTTCGTGTACGTGAATATCCAGCGGCGGGATGTTGAAGTTTGGATTGGGCTGATGCTCGAACGACAGGTTGTGGTTCGAGTAGGCTGTAAAACTCTGCTCCAAACCAAAGTAGTTCCAGAAATTCTCGGTAGCCCGTACGCCGACGAGGCCATCCGTGTTGAATTTGTCCCCGAGGCCGGCGTCCACCGGAGCGTAATAAGCGACGCCTCCGAATACGCTGGCCTCGATGAAGTTGAAGTAGTCATTCGACGGCGAAGCGGCGTTCTGAGCCCGCGCTGAGGTAGCGAACGCGAGACCGAGAACGCTCACGACTAAGGCCGAATACCCTCGAAGTGCTGCTGTTTTTTTCATTTTCTCCCCTGCTTATCGATCGCCTTTGGTAACTGCAGTATCTACATCAACCCGCGCACCGACAGCTTGTTGTGGCAAGTCGAAAACGAGCGCGCCACGGGCAGCGCTCAAAGCAATCATGCGTCCCGGAAGACCGGGAGCGAACCATAAGCGCCGGACCGAAGAGTACTCCAGTCCGTCGCTCGGAAAAAGACTCCAGGACGTACCGCCGTCCAAAGATTGATAGACCTTCCCATATTGAATCAGGAATGCTTCGAGCTTTTGCTCGGGATGAAAGCGAATGGATTCGACCGTGGAGGCGGGAACGCCGTTGGTAATCAGCGTCCAGTTCAGGCCGCTATCGACGGATTGCAGGACGCCACGCGATGTGGCCGCCAGGACGGGAGCGTCGCGATCCAGCGGCAGCGCCAGGTCGTAAAGATAATAGCTGTCGTCAGGCAGAAAAGCGGTGTGCCAATCGAGGCCGGAGTTCTCGGAGAGGAACAGACCCGAGCGCGTCGCAACGGCCAAGCGGCTGGTACCCTGCGGTGGGGCATAGACGGCCATCACCGGGACACCTGCGATCCCAGGGGTTTTAACCTGCTGCCAAGTGGCTCCGGAATTGGAACTGAGAAACAGGCCTGACTCCGTTCCCGCGAGCAAGAGCGTCAGCTTTCCGCTCTCGACCGCTCGCAGGGCATTCACCCGCAAGCGTCCTGGAGGTTGGGCGCCGGGCCGAGCCACGGCTCTCGGCTGGGCCAGCAATCGGGTCCAAGTTTTTCCGCCGTCGGCGGACTTGATCACACCGTCTTCGCTGGCGGCAAAGAGGAGATCCATGCGCGATGGCGAGACCGCCAGACTGTTCAAATTGCGCCCTGCCAGGGCTTCTTCATTGGCGCGCAGCGTCCAGTTCAGACCGCCGTCAATGCTAGCGAACACGCCGCCAAAGCGTCCTTCGTAGCCGCTGCTGGCGAATAGATTAGGCCCGGCGCCGGTGATCTGCGAGAGACTGTGGTTCGAAAATCCGGAATTAACCGGCAGAAAGGTCTCGCCCGAGTCATTGCTCTTCAGAATGCCTGCATACTCGGTGGCCAGGTACAACGTGCGCGGCTGAGTGGGATCGAAAACCATCCAGTTGACCTGCTCGGCAGTTAGATGCCGCCAGGTCTTACCGGTGTCAGGCGATTTGAAGAGGCCCAAGGTGGTGCCGGCGTAAATCACATCGGAAGCCGCCGGGTCCTCGGAAATTATGTGCGTGCGCCGGTGGGTTCCGGGTATGCCTTGTAGCTTGATCCAGGAGTCGCCACCGCTATTACTCCGGTAAATGCCGCTGCAGGCGCTGGCGAACAGCAATTCGGGGCGAAGCGGATTGACGCGGATGGAAAAAATATCCGAGTCATCGATCAAACCGTCATGGATCGATCGCCAGGTTGCGCCGCCATCCACGGTTTTCCAGGGCAGATGCGGGGTTCCGGCGTAAATCATCTTCGAGTCTCGCGGATCGAACGCCAGGGCCGTAATATCCTGCATTTCGGGATCGTTCTCGCGCGAGATGCGCTGCCAGGTGGCGCCGCCGTCGGCACTCAAGAACACGCCTTTCGCGGTTCCAGCCGCCAGAACATGGGGGTCGCCAGGCCACATTGCCAGCGATTCGATCCGCGCGCCGCGCAGCCCCGCCTGTGCTTGCCAAGTCAGGCCGCCGTCTTTGCTTTCCCAGATGCCGGAGTCCGGCGAATCGCCCGCATCCAATCCAGCGTAGAAGTGCCCTGTTTCTTTGGGATGGATAATGAGCGCGTTGAACGTGCCCGGAGTGCCGGGGAACGGCAGCAGGCGCCAGGACGCAGCGGCATCGTCGGAACGGAACAGCAGCGAATCGCGCGAACCGGCCAGCAGAAGGTTACTATTCTGCGGGTCGATGGCTAGCGCTCGTGCACTGCCTCCGAACGGACCAGACAACCGCCAAGCGGCCACACCGGGTACCGCGAGTATCAGACCAAAGACGAGGCATAATGAAGCTTGCCTCCCTGAAGTTGCAAGTTTCACTTGTTTCTAGCCTAGCAGATATGGGGCCCGGTGGCGTGGCGGGGCGCTGAGCAGAATTGTCCAACGCAAGATGAGCATGAAAGTAGCGAGTTGGACGGGGCAGTTTCCAATGCAAGATGAGCATGAAACAGGGAAGAATGGGGTAGGCGTAGCTCGGTCGGGTGCAGATACGGATGCAGAATGCCGAGAGCCTGAGCCGGGATCAGATCCGAGAGTTCTTACGGTCGAGCGAGCCGATCGAGTTCACCAGCGGGGGGCGGGAAGAGCGCTACGGGTGGGTGGAGCGCGTGCTGGCGGCGCAGAAGTACGGGAAGTTGGGGAAACGGGAACGAGGCCTGGTGCGGGCCTACGTGCGGAAAGTGACCGGGTTGAGCGAGGCGCAGAGCACGCGGTTGATCCGGGCGTTTCTAGATCACGGCGAGGTACGCGCCCAGCCGTACCAACGGCACACGTTCGCAGCCAAGTACACGGCCGAAGATATAGCGTTGTTGGCGGAAGTGGATCGGGCGCATGGGCGGTTGAGCGGGCCGGCCACCCGGCGGATTTTGCAGCGCGCCTACGAGCAGTTCGGAGAGAAGCAGTACGAGCGGCTGGCGAAGATCAGCGTGGCGCACTTGTACAATCTGCGGGCCAGCGCGCGCTATCGCAACCAGGCGGCGGTGTTCGAGCCGACGCGGTCCACCGCGGCCGCGATCGGACAGCGCCGCAAGCCGGACCCGCAAGGGCGGCCGGGATATGTGCGCGTGGACACGGTGCATCAAGGCGACAGCGCGGGAGCCAAGGGTGTGTACCACATCAACGCCGTGGATGCGGTGACGCAATGGCAAGTGGTGGGCTGCGTCGAGAAGATCAGCGAGGCGTATCTGATGCCGGTGCTGGCAGCGGTGTTGGCGCAGTTTCCCTTTCCCATCCGCGGTTTTCACGCCGACAACGGCTCGGAGTATATCAATCATCGGGTGGCGGAAATGTTGGGGAAGCTGCACGCCGAATTCACCAAGAGCCGGGCGTGCCGGAGCCAGGACAATGCTCTAGTGGAAGGCAAGAACGGGGCGGTGATCCGCAAGCTGATCGGCTACGGGCACATCGCCGGCCAACACGCTGCGGCGCTGCAGGAGTTCTACATCCAGCACCTGAATCCGTACCTGAACTTTCACCGGCCCTGCGGCTTCGCCACAGTGAGCTTGGACGAGCGCGGCAAACGGCAACGCAAGTACAAGACCGAAGACTACCGGACGCCGTTCGAGAAACTGCAATCGCTTCCGGAAGCGGAGCGGTTTTTGAAACCGGGATTGAGCTTGCCGGAACTGGAGAAGCGGGCGCTGGCCATCAGCGACACCGCATGCGCTCGCCGGATGAGCGCGGCCAAGGCCAAGTTGCTGCGGCAGTGCCAGACGCCGTCATTGCCGAAGTTCCGCTGACCCAGGGCCGTGGAAATGCCGGGCCCGTGGAAAGCGTGGAAAAGCAAAAACAGCTTTCCCACTCTTTCCACCGTCCCTTGGAAATCTCGCAGAAAACGCGAGATTTCCACATTCCCACAGCCGCTCGCAACGACGACCACTGTTCTCTCTGTGAAAACCAAACACCAAAGAAAGGAAGTCGGCCGCTGCGCGGCCTCCTCATTCCCTATCCGTTCTCCCTACGGTCGAACGGAACCGATTTCATGCTCATCCTTCAATTGGAAAATGCTGAGCTAAGTCTCTCGACCATCAGCTGGTTTCAGTTCAAACCCGCAAGAGGCGCGTGACCCGCCAGGTCGGTGATCTGTTCAGCGAGTTGCTGGGGATTGTCCACATTCTCCACCACCAGCCGGCTGTTCTCGCCCGCCGTTTCAATCGACAGATCGCCGACGCCGAACATGCGCTGCCATAGCGATTGGATGGCGCGAACGTCCTGCACTTTCGGGAGCTGAATGATGCGGGTTGACTTGGAAGCGAGGCCGCTTTCATAGCGCAGCTTCTCGCCGGCGATGGTCAGCTTGATCATCTGGCGCTGGACCTGCCGCTTGATCGGCCAGAGCAGCAACAGCAACGAGGCCAGGGGCAGCCACGGCGTCGGGGACTTGTCGGCCAGATATTTATAGTGAATGAACACCGCAACGCCCACCGCGACTAAGCGCGAGCGCGTACCCGATTTTGATGAATTTCATGCTGGGGCGGATTACAATGTCGGCCATACGCTGCTGGTAAATTGTACCGCGACGTTGCGCGCGACACTAAAAGAGAGCCATTCCAAAACCAATGCAGACGCCCAGCCGCAAGCGCCGCGGGAAAACGAGCGCGAGGATCGGTGTTTACCTGCTTTCGCTGCCCGAACGGCTGGTGCGTTCCGGCGCCGCTCTGGCCGGCGGATTGATGCGCGAGCTGGGCAGCGTGGCGATTCCCGCCGGAGTCCGCCGGACGAAAACTTATCAAACCATGGTGGAGATCGCGTTGCGATTCATGATCGAACAGGTGGGTGAGGTTAAGGGCGTGTACCCTTCCGAAGGCGAGCTGGCCGCTAATTTCCTGCTGCGACGCACCGCGGGCCATGGGCTCGAGCTGGCGGGCTTGATCGCTTTCCGCGCCTCGCCAGTCTGGATCCTGGCGGCGCTGGCGGACATCTCCGGAGCCGGCCGGCAAATCGTGCAGGAGATCGCCGAAGCGATGAAGCAGGAGGGCCTGCTGGAGCGCGGCGCGAAATTCGAAAACATCGATCAGATCCTGGACGGGCTGGAGCGGACGGCCGGCTGGGCCGCGGATGTTGTGAACGTCCCGCCGCTGGACGTCGCGGGGCTTCGTAAAGAGTGGTCGACGTTCCGCGAGAGCGTGGCGCGGATTCCTCCGCGCAATTTGCCCTCGGCGCAACACATCCGGCTGCACTGGGAAGAATTGAAGCTGGAGGCGGCGGCGCAGGGCCGGAGCGTCTTCCAACTGTCGTCGATCATGGCCGTCGCCGCGGTCTCACGCACGCCGGAAACGCTGCTGCGGCTGGCACGGGCCGCCAATCGAGCGGTCTGGCGCACTGGCCAGTTATTCGCCGAGAGTTTGCTGGAACATTACAGCCAGACCTTGCGCGAGATCGGCGAGCGCGGCTATGCAGCTTATTGGGCCGAGGCGTTCCGCCCGTACCTGCATGCCGCCGCCGGGCATTTCTCGCCCAAGCACCGGTCGCTGACGGGACGGTGGTTGCGGTAATTGGGTCGCGCCTAGCCGGTTCTTTTTCTTTGTCGGGTTTTATTCGGTCCTTCTTCACTGAGGGCGCGCGCGAAGCAGTGTTTTGATTACTGCCTGGCGGCTGATATTGAGGCGAGCGGCCCGCTCGTCTAATTCTCGCAGCATGCCTTGAGTCAGATCGACATTGACGCGATGCAAAGGCTTCACAACCGTGAATTTGTTCGTGAAATAAGCAGAAATGTCCTCGCCGCGAGTTGCCATGTCCGCGATCTCGTCGGCTGTGCGGCTTTTTCTAGACGTTTTCGGCATAGCTTTGCTGTTCTTCATTTTCAGCGTCGCCTGATCTCTTTTGCCAGATCTTCGTACTGATCGGTGGCGATGAAGTCCACACCCGCTGAGATCGCCGCTCGCCATCGGATGCGCGCCGCCTCCAGCGATCCAAAATTGTAGCCCTGGTCCCAGCCGTGATCGTCGCCTTCTGGAAAGCCGTCCAAAGTGTAGAAGCGGATCCAGTAGCCCAGGGAGTGCGCGCGGTCCACCAACGAGCGCAGGCGTTTTGCATCCGCCTTGGTCCAATCGCCGGCGCGCGGCTGGCCTCCTTCCTCGACTTCGTACCAGGAATTATTCCACCAGCGGCGGTAGTTCGTGGGCCGTTCGGTTAGCAATTTTTCGGGGGGCAGCGTCGCGCGATAGTGGGCGCGCTCTTGGTCGGATGCTCCCGGGATTTTGGCGGTATGCGCCGATCCGAATACGCGCAGCTTGGCGCCTGCGGGAACCTGCTTGAAGAGTACTTCCTCCTGCGCGTCGGAATCCTCCGTGATCACCAGGATCGGTTTCGGGTCGAACGGCGCAAGATCGCCTGGGTTCTTGGTCTGTGGCGCCGTCGTAATCCAGCTCTGGTATTGTCCGAGCAGGTCCCAGACGGCGTGCAATAGGGGCGGTTCCTGGCTCTTGAAATCGAAATGCAAAATGATCAGCGGCCAGCGTGAGCGATCGTTGTCAGCGAGGGCCTTCTCCACGATAGGCCGCACGCGCTCGAAGAAATAGTCGCGCAGCGTAGGCTCGGAACCATTCGCTTCGGCCCGATGCGTCACCACCACGCGGCCCGTGCCGGTGGCCGGGTCCGCGTACCATGTAAGGTCCTGCTCGATCGAGACCGGAAAGCCGTTGGCGAGCGCGCGGTCGATCCGGTCGCTCCAGCGGCCGTCATAGGGATAGCAGTTGTGCGCATCCAGCACCGGCCGATTGTGGTTCAGAAATTCCAGCGGCGCGCGCTGCGCAAATAGCGCCGCACTGAATGACAAGATGGCTAGCAGCTTCACAAGCCCATCATCGTAACACTCGGGCCATTGCTGCTTGATGAGAGAATAATGAACCAGGAGTCACGCCTCTGCAATCAGCCGACGTCATCATCATCGGCGGCGGGATCGTTGGGTCGAGCATTGCCTACCACCTGACGGAAGCCGGATGCCGCAGCGTTATAGTTCTGGAACGCGAAGCGCATCAGGGCAAGGGGTCTACCGGAAAAAGCATGGGCGGCGTCCGCGCCCAGTTCGCGACGCCGGTGAACATCCGGATGTCGCTCTATTCCATTCCGTTCTTTGCGCGCTTCGAAGAAGTGATGGGCTATCCCTCCGGCTACAAGCCGCAAGGATATTTGTTCGTCGCCACCGAAGAGCGGCACATGAATTATCTGCGGACCAATTATGAGAAGCAGGCCGCTCTCGGCCTCAAGTCCGTGCAGCTTCTGGCTCGCGACGACGTGACGCGGCTCGCTCCCGAAATCCGATCCGACGACATCATCGGCGGAAGCTTTTGTGCGACGGACGGCTTTGTGGACCCCTACAGCGTGATGACGGGCTTTATGCAAAAAGCCATAGAGCGCGGTGTGGAATTGATGCGCGAGACCGAAGCTACGGGCATCCAACGCGACGCGCGCGGCGTCTGTGGAGTGGAGACCACCAATGGGCTCCTTTCAGGGCGTGTGGTGGTGAACGCGGCGGGACCGCGGGCGGGGCTGCTCGCCAAGCTGGCCGGCGTCGACCTGCCGATCGAACCGCTGCGCCGGATGCTGGTGCCCACCGAGCCGTTCGACAAGGTCTCGCAAAAGTCGCCCATGGTAATCGATATGGCGACGGGCTTTCATTACCGTCCGGAAGGTCTCGGGCTGTTGATGGCCTGGAACGACCCGGACGAAAAGCCTGGCTTCAAAATGAACTTCGATCCCGCGTTCATCGAGAAAATTCTTACCCGCGGCGTGAAACGCCTGCCGAGTCTCGAAGAAGCCGAAGTGAATCCGCGGCGCGCCTGGGCGGGCCTTTACGCGATGACGCCGGATCATCATTCGGTACTCGGGCCGGTGAGGGACCTGCCCGGTTTCTTCGTCGCCAACGGTTTCAGCGGCCACGGTGTGATGCATTCTCCGGCCACCGGCCGGATTCTCGCGGATCTGATTCTCAAAGGATCGACCGATATCGTGGATGCGCACCTGCTCGGCTTCGATCGCTTCGCCTCCGGACGCCTGCTGGAGGAAACCGCGGTGCTCTGAAGCCGTGCCGGCGGTGACTCGGGTATCCTGAAAAACATGCTACCGGGTATTTGCGCGGAACCGTGGCCTTGCGCTGCTTTTGTGTACCGTCCCGCTGCTGGCTCAGCGGGGCGGTCCAAAACGCATCGCTGGCCGAAAATTTCCGCTTCCGCTTCATGGGGCCGGCGGTTGGCAACAGAATCTCCGCCGCTGCGGGAATCCCCGGCGATCCCAGCACATACTATGTTGGCGCTGCGTCGGGCGGCATTTGGAAGTCTACTGACGGCGGCGTGCGCTGGACTCCACTCTTCGACGACCAGACCGCGCAAGCCATTGGCGCGCTCGCGGTCGCGCCCTCGGACTCGAAGATCATCTGGGCCGGCACCGGCGAAGCCTGGGCCATTCGCGACGTCGACATGATGGGCGACGGGATCTACAAATCCGTCGATGCGGGCAAGACCTGGACGCATATGGGGCTCGATGAAACCGGACGCATCGGGCGTATCGTAGTTCATCCGTCGAATCCCGATATCGTGTTTGCCTGCGCGCTCGGCCGCCTCACTGGACCGCAACAGGAGCGCGGCGTCTATCGCAGCACTGACGGCGGCAAAACCTGGACGCGCGTGCTTTTCGCCGATGCGAATACCGGCTGCTCCGGCTTGGCCATGGATCCGCATGACCCGAACGTGCTGTTCGCCGGCATGTGGCAGGCCGAAATGCACACCTACGCGATGTTCAGCGGTGGACCGGGTAGTGGGGTTTACGTTTCGCACGACGGCGGTTCCACCTGGAAACGGCTGGAAGGTCACGGGCTGCCGCACTCGCCGGTGGGCAAAATCGATGTCGCCGTCGCACCCACCAATAGCCGCCGCGTCTACGCGCTGATTCAGACCGCCGACCAGGGCTCGCTGTGGCGCTCTGATGACGGCGGGGAAAATTGGATCGCTGCTAGCTGGGATCGCTCGCTGATTGGCCGCGCCGGCTACTACATCCGCGTCGCCGTCTCGCCCGCCAACGCAGACGAGGTACTGGTGGCCAACAGCAGCTTCCACATTTCAACCGATGGCGGCAAGACATTTCGCGTGGTGCGATGGGGCGGCGACACACACGATATCTGGATCGATCCAACCAACGCCAATCGTATCCTGGTGACGCATGACGGCGGCATGTACATGACCACCGATCATGGCAAGACTTCGACCACGGTCACGCTTCCGATCGGTCAGATGTATCATGTCGCGGTCGACAACGATGTCCCGTACCACATTTATGGAAACATGCAGGACGATGGCACCATGCGCGGCCCGAGCAACTCGCCCGAATCCGGCGGGCAGGCGATCGACTATCCGAGCGGCGGCCGGCGCGGGGCGATCGGCATCGTGCCTGGCCCGTGGGACCACAATCTGGGAGGCTGCGAGTCGGGCTTCACGATCCCCGACGTAACGGACACAAATATCGTCTGGGCCACCTGCTACGGCGATGAAGTGACGCGCTACGATGCACGCACAAAAATGGCGCGATCCATCAGCCCCTGGCTGCACACGCTCGACTCCGCACCCAACGAAGCGAAGTATCGCTGCCATTGGACGCCTCCGCTGGCCTCCGACCCCTTCGACCACAACACCATGTATTACGGTTGTCAGGTGATTTTCAAAACCAGCAACGGCGGAACGAGTTGGACGGTCATTAGTCCCGATCTTTCCACGCAAGACCCCAGCCGCATCATCTCCTCGGGCGGAATCGTCGGCGACAATCTCGGGCAATTCTACGGCGAGGTTGTTTTTTCTATCGCGCCGTCGGAGATCCAGAAAGGGCTCATCTGGGCCGGAACCAACGACGGCAAAATCTGGTACACACGCGATGCCGGCACGCATTGGAACGATGTCACGAAGAACATCAGCGGGATGCCCGCGTGGGGAACCGTGTCGAAGATCGAGCCCTCGCACTTCGATCCTGGCACCGCGTATATTGCGGTGGATTTCCACCTGATGGACAACCGCGATCCTTTCCTTTACAAGACCAGCGACTTTGGGCAAACCTGGACGAAGATCACCGGGAACTTGCCGCATGGGCCGCTGGCCTACGCGCGGGTCATCGCGGAAAATCCCAACAAGAAAGGCATGCTGTTCGCGGGCACCGGCAATGCGCTCTATTACTCCACCGACGACGGGCACAAATTGGAAGCAGTTCAAAGACGGGCTGCCGGCCGCGCCAGTGTCCTGGATCGTCGTACAGAAAAAATATCACGATCTGGTGGTTTCCACCTACGGCCGCGGGTTCTACATTCTCGAGGACCTGACGCCGCTCGAGCAGGATGCAGGCGGCGCGGCCATGCGGTTGTTTGCTCCGCGCGCGGCTTATCGCCTGGTGCATGCGGCGCGCGGCGTGTTGAACTATTCCCTTCCAACCGCCGCGAAGAATCCGCCCCAGATCGACATTCTCGATTCCTCCGGCCGCGTGGTGCGCGAGCTTCGCAATCTTCCGGGACAAGCCGGATTGAATCGCGTGATTTGGAATCTACGGCTGGAAGGCCCGCGGCTGGTGGCTTTGCGTACGACTCCTGAGGAGAATCCGCACATCTGGGATGAGCCGCGCTTCGACAAGGCTGAAACGCGCCCGGTCATGCATTGGGGAATCGAGCAGTCCGGACTCGGGCCGATTGCCGCGCCCGGCAAATACACGGTGCGGCTCACGGTTGATGGCCAATCCTACACGCAGCCGATCGAGATCCTGCTGCCGCCGGACAGCCATGGAAGCGAGGCCGACATCCAGGCCTCGGTGCGGCTGCAAACGCGCGTGCGCGACAACCTCAGCGCTGTTTCCGACATGAGCAATCAGATCGAGTGGATGCGCAAGAAGCTCGAGGACGATCATAGGAAGGTCGCAGGCCAGAGCGAACTGCTGCGGCGCGTGCAGGCGATCGATCAGAAGCTTCAAGAAGTCGAGTATAAACTGATCTCTCGCAACGACGCGCTGAGCGACGACAAATATTTCATCTCGCAGTTCAAGCTCTATATGAATTTCATGTGGCTGGAAGGCGAGATTGGATCCGGCCTGGGCGATGTCGCCGGCAGCGGCGACTACGGTCCGACCGAGACGGCGCTGAGCCTGGTTCTCGGTCTCGAACGCGAGCTTGCAATCCGTTCAGGCCGAGTACAAAAACGTCATGGAAAGAGACGTTCCCGCCTACAACAGATCGATCGCCGGCACTGGATTAACAACGCTTCAGACAACGGGCGCGCCTCCCCCGCCAATCGCCGCCACGCCACGTACGGATCAGTAACGAACTCTTACACCTCCTTACAAGCCCTGACAAGCCCCAGGGGCGCTTCCACATCCAAACAAGCGGAGGTGGAAAGAAATGCTAAAAAGATTTGGAATTCCGGCTTTGGCGCTGGCTTCGGTTTTGGCGATCGCAGCGCCCACTGTGACTTTAGCGGCTGATCGCGGCGGCGAGCGAGGAGGCCGCGAAGTTGCGCGGCAGGATTTCCGCGGCCGTGGGAACGATCATTTCGATCGCGGTGGCCGGCAATTCGACCGCGATGACCGTGGCGGCTTCAATTTTGGAGTGGGCTTCTACGCAGATCCGACGCCTGTGCCCGTTCCGGTTCCGGTGCCTGCGCCGGCCCCCAGCGGCTACTACGACCAATATGGGATCTGGCATCCGTACGGCTACTGATCAGGCGGATGTCACGAGCGGCCGCGCGACTCCTCCTCCGCGCGGCCGTTTTGTTTTTCAGTGCGTACGCTGCCCAGTATTTGTCGCGCGTCTGTACAACCAGACCTTTTTCCCTGGTGGCTAGTTGCAGCGCGCGAAACTCGGAAACACGCACCGGCTGATCGGAAACGAATCCCAAACTATACTGACTGCGCAATTCCTGCTCGATGAGGCCAAAAATCTGATCGATGCTTTGCCTTTTCGAAACCTCGTAGAACCCCCCGCCCGTTTCCTTCGAAAGATGCTGCAGCACCCTGCGGCCGTCTGGCTCGCCGAACCCGAATCCATATGCGCCTGGATCGGAGAACAGGATCGAGTACACCAGCGTATCCGCGCGTTGCGACGCATCGATCGCATCGGGCAGTGTGAAGTCGCTGCCCGTGTCCACGCCGTCGGTCATCAAGATCAGCGCCTTGCGGTTGCGTTGATCCTTCATCGTTTTGGCCGCCTCCACCACCGCGTCGTAAAGCAAAGTGCCGCCGCCGGTCTGTTGCATCAGCTCAGCCTGGGTGGGCGCATCCACGATGCTCAACTTTTCTTCTAGCTTAGTGCGCGACGCAGTAAGACTCTGGCGCAGCATCACCGCCATATCGAACTGCATCAGGAACACTTGATCCTTGTCCTCGCGCAGGACATTGTCCAGAAAGTGGAAGGTGGCGGTGCGTTCCGCGTCCAGCACCTTCAACTGGCTTACGCTGGTGTCCACCATCAGCCCAATGGTCAGCGGAAGATCGGTTTCCTTGGAGAAATACCGGATGGCCTGCGGCCGGCCATTTTCAAGGATCGAGAAATCATCTTTCGTCAGATTGCTGATGATCTCGCCTTTCCTGGTGCGCACGACGGCCAGAAGATCCACCACCTTGACCGAGGTCGAAAAGGTTGGCGCACTCTGGCTGCGCGCCAAGGAGCCAGTGACAAGTGCGGCGGTGGAGGCGAGAAAACTACGGCGGGAACAACGAAGCGGCATGGGACTTAGCGTGCAATTCCAGGATACTTCAGGACAGACTCGGCGGCTACACTTGCATCGCTTCCCACGAATGAACGAGAATGGGCCAACAAAGCTGCACGTCGAAGGAGGACTCCATGCGCCGCTTCACCCGGAAAATCTGCCTTTTCCTTCTGCTCGGTGCAACTCTACCGGCCGTTGCGCAAACCGACCTGCCCATCGCCAAGCCGGAAACGGTCGGCATGTCGTCGAAACGGCTGGAGCGCATCCACGCGTTCATTCAGGACTACATCGACAGCAACCAGATCTCGGGTGCCGTCACGCTGGTGGCGCGCAAGGGAAAAGTCGTTCATTTCGAAGCGCAGGGCTGGCGTTATAAGGAAGAAAACTCACCGATGGATAAGGACGACATCTTTTCCCTGATGTCCATGACCAAGCCCATCGTCTCCACCGCGTTGATGATGCTATGGGAGGACGGCAAGTTCATGCTGGACGATCCCATCTCCAAGTGGCTGCCTTCGTACGCCAACAAGCAGGTGCTGGATGCGGTGAGCGGCCAGCGCGTCCCGGCGCGCCCCATCACGGTTCGCAATATTTTGACGCACACCTCCGGCCTCTCGCTGGAGCCCGGGCCGCGTCCGAAGACACTGCTCGAGGAAATTGAGAAATCCGCGCCGCGTCCGCTTGCCTTTCAGCCCGGCGAGCGCTGGCAGTACGGCTCGTCCACGGACTTCGTGGCCGCTCTGGTCGAAAAAATCTCCGGTATGACCGTCGACGAATACTTGCGCCAGCGCATTTTCGAGCCGCTCGGAATTCGTGACACCTACTACAACATCCCGAAGGAAAAAGTGAATCGCGTCGCCGCCGTTTATCGTCCCGACAAAGATGGCAAGATCACGCTGCTGCGCAAGCCCGAATATCACGAGCCCACCACTTACTTCCCTGGAGTGGCCGGACTCAACGGCACCGCAGCGGACTATTTCCGCTTCTCGCAGATGATCCTGAACGGAGGCGAGTACGAAGGACATCGCCTGCTGGGCAGGATGACCGTGGACATGATGATCAGCAACCAGATCGGTTCGGGGAAGCTGGTTTATATCCGCGGCGCCGGCTACGGCTTTGGCCTGGGCTTCGCCGTGCTCACGGATCCATCCAAATCTCCAGATGCGCTTTCGCCCGGGACTTTTACCTGGGGCGGCGCCGACGGCACTCTATTCTGGATCGATCCGGTGGAGGAACTGATCGGCATCATGATGGTGCAGATCAATCCCTATAGTCACTTCAACATTCGGCCGCTGTTTTCGGTCGTGGTTTCGCAGGCCGTGGTCGATAGTCTCGCGGGCCACGGGCCGAAAGTGATGGGCTACGACACACCGCGATGAGAAGAGGCCTGAAGAATTACTACTTGACGGTGACTTTGACTTGAGCGGACGTCCAGCAGCACTGGAATCCGCCGCCGCCGTTGCCGGATAGATCGTTGGCGGTCACTTCCAGGATGTATTCGCCTGGATCGGTGAACGTGGCCGTAGTCGCGGCCTTACCGGTGAACGTGGCGGATGGCGGCGGCTTGAACTCAACTTTCTCGGCCTTCGGCTTCGCGCTGGCAAAAGTCACATCACCGGGGCCGCGAAATTTATTCCAAGTGACGGTCACGGCTGGAAGCATTTTGGCAAATGCCGCAAAAGCAGGCGGCACAACAGCGTCATCCGCAACCCAAACGGTGAGCGGAAGCGCAACGCCCGGCGCGGCCGTCAAGGTATTGGCAATCCCACGCGGAGGCCCCTGCAAGAACGGGCCTGAATCCGCGAAGGCGAGGAACGGCGGCGTATTGGCGGTCGCATCCTTAAACGGCGAGATATTCCACAGTGGATTCAGACTGAACGGTATTTGTGTTGTTTTGCCGTTGGAGACGATGGTCCAAACGATTTTCTGGGTCGCGCCGAAATCCTTCGGAACAGTGATGGTGAAGACACCCCACTGGCGGCCAGTCAGGAAGTGTGTGGGCTGCCCGCGATCCGGCCCGCCTGGATCGATGTGATTGTTGGGCCCGACCGGAATGTCCAGCACTTGTTTCAGGTTCCGGTTGTAGTAGCCGACCAGAAAGGTGTTGCTGCCATCCTTGTTCGCGTACCAGCCTTCGTACGCGGCAGTGACAGTCTGTCCGGACTCGTGCGGCGGCTCTTTGTAGGCATTGGTGATGCCTTGCGCGAAACCCAGGCTCGCGAATAGAACTGTACTCAAGAAACTTCTCAACATATGGTGTTGGCCGCGGATGAACGCGCTGAAACTATTGCGCTCATCCGCGGCTAGCTAAGCTACTCCTAATTATTTCCGCTCAGAAAATCGTACGGACTAGCCGGCCTCTTTTTGTGTTTCGCGGCCCATTCCTTATAGTCGTCGTCGCTGATATAGGTGACGTTGACCCAAGCGTGCGCCATCTCGTCCACGGTGCGGTCGCCCCATCCCACCCACTGATTCGGATCCGGATTGTGAGGCCTTGCGGTGGTGTTGTCATGCCACGCCTTCACATGGATGATGGTGCCCTTCGGAAATACCGGCGCGGCATCGTCGGCATAGATGTAGTTGTTCATCCAATTGAAGTTGAAACTGTCGCATAGCTGATGGTCTGCACTGTGCCATCCGGCAGGATCGCTTCGAGCACATCGCTTTGCCGCGCAGATGCATGTGCGGCTGGAAATTCTCCAGGCGTGCCGCTTGCCTCAGCACATAGAAATTCTCCGTCTCGGCGACCGTGTTCGGCGGAATATCGAGCGGGGTAGCCCCGCTGGCGCGGCGTTGAACATAGTGAGATACGTCCGATACTTCGGCACCTCGCCCTTGGGATAGAGATAAACGGCCAACTCGACATGGTCGGAGATCTTTTCGCCGACGGCATGAGTGTGAATATCCCACCGGATCTTCGCGCCCGGTAACAGCAATTTTCCGGTGTTGGGGCGATAGATGTCGTACTGCTTTCCAATCGGCCCATTCCATCAGGAGCGCGCCGCCCGCGCATCGGCAGCGAGCGGGTCAGGATCGCCGCCGGATGCCACGTTGGGTTCGGTCTGCATCAAATACCCGATGGCGTGATGCGTGATTCGCCGGCCGGCGCGCGTGGCCGGGCGCATTTCCACCGCGCGAACCCAGCGCGGCTCGGTGAGCCGAACATCGGTGATCGGCTGCCACCACTGGTCCTGGCCTTACCGCCGGCATGGTGTAACTGGTCCGACTTGAGAATCAAGTCCGGCTCGCCGAACTGTTTGGCGAGCTGCCATTCATCTTCGTTGGGCCACTGTTTGGCAGGCGGCATGTCTTTCGGATCGCCCATGGGCGACCCGGAATCCACCCAGCGCACGATGGTGGCGATCTGCTCGTCGCTCAAGGACGGTCGTTCTGAATTTCTGGATACCGACCGTTTGTCGAGGTGCCACGGCGGCATCTGATGCGTTACCACGCGCTCCTTGATGGACCTGGCCCAGGGACGCGCTTCTTCGTAGGTGACGAGCGACATCGGCGCCATAGAGTCCTTGCGGTGGCAAGCCTCGCATTTGTCCTGGAAAATCGGAGCGATGTCCTTGGTGAACGTCACCGGTTTGGCGGTGGCGCTGGTTTTTCCCGGCTCGCCGGCCATCAAAGCGCCGGAAACTGCCAGCAAGGCGCCGGAGGCGAAGAGAGTTACAACTTGGTATCTGCGGGTCATGAATTGCTCCTTAGTCGGCAATTGATTTTCATCCTGAATGTGCGGTCAGTGAGCTGAGTGCTCCAGTTCGGGTTCCGTCGTTGCTTGCCCGGGTCGGGTCATCTTAGCCATAAGTTCGAGAAAAATTTCGCGCTCGCCGGGGCTGAGCGATTCGAGCATGTTGCGCCCCATGGCAAGCTTGCATTCCAGAAGCGCATCATAAAAGCGCTTGCCCTTTTCGCTCAGGGCGACCTGGACGATGCGCCGGTCTTCGTCCACGCGCGTTCGTTCCACCAGGTCTTTGCTAACCAGCTTGTCTACCGTGTTGGTCGCGGTGCTGAGGGCCAAATTTAAGCCACGCGCCAGGTCGCTCATGATGGTGATGCCTTTTCTTCCCAGCATCGTAATCATGCGAATCTCCTGGGGCGAGACCTCGACGTCGGAGACAGCCGTGGTAGGCCGCGCCACCATCAGCCGGCGATATAGAACGTCGAAGTGGGCGATCAACTCGTTGAGCTGTCCTTCTAGCGGCGCCGCGTTTCCGGCGACTTGGGTGTTGGTCATTGTTACGTTTCTCAGATCAGCAACCCTTCTAGTATCAATGAAAACCACATGCGTGTCAAATAGTTAGTCGGGCGAATGTTTCGCGAGTTGAAGAATCCGTTCGGGTAATACTCCATGCGGAGATTAACGGCCTATTCTCCGCAGCTAGCGGAGAAATCCTTGCGAGTGCGGAGATTACACGGTATAATCTCCGCAGGAGATGCGGAGAATGTACATCCACGAGCTCAAAGACTGGCCCCGGTTCCACTGGAGCACGGAGAAGCTCGCCGAGCCACTCGCCTCCGTCCGCCACCGGCAGGGCCGTCTGATCGGCCACATGGAGGCGCTGGGATTCAATCTCCAGGCAGGAGGCCGTGCTGCAAACGCTGACCGCGGATGTTCTCAAGAGCAGCGAAATCGAAGGGGAAAAGCTCGATGCTGAACAGGTCCGCTCGTCCATCGCCCGCCGCCTGGGCATGGACATCGGCGCTCTCAAGCCCGCGGACCGCAACGTCGAAGGCGTCGTCGAAATGATGCTGGACGCCACGCGCCATTATGACCAGCCGCTGACCGCCGAACGGCTGTTCGCATGGCACGCCGTCGCTGTTTCCCACAGGCCGCAGCGGGATGACCAAGATCAGGACCGGAGCCTGGCGCGACGACAGCGCGGGGCCGATGCAGGTCGTCTCCGGTCCGATGGGAAAGGAACACGTCCATTTCGAAGCACCAAAGGCGGAGCGCCTTGACGGCGAGATGAAATCATTCCTCGACTGGTTTGAGGGCGGCGAAGCAATCGATCTCGTCCTCAAAGCCGGCCTCGCGCATCTCTGGTTCGTGACCATCCACCCGTTCGATGACGGCAACGGCCGCATCGCGCGCGCGATCGCCGACATGGCGCTGGCGCGATCCGAGAACAGCCCGCAACGGTTCTACAGCATGTCGGCCCAGATCCGGCAGGAGCGCAACGCCTATTACGACATTCTGGAACGCACGCAGAAAGGGACGATGGACATCACGCCGTGGATGGAATGGTTCCTTGGCTGCCTGGGCCGCGCCATCGACGGCGCACAAGTCACTTTGAAGCGCCGTGCTTGCCAAAGCGCGCTTCTGGGAGCGCATAAAAGATGTGCAGCTCAATGACCGGCAGCGCTGGTGATCAACCGCTTGCTGGACGGGTTCGAAGGCAAGCTCACGAGCTCGAAATACGCGAAGCTCGCGAAGTGCTCGCAGGACACCGCTCTATCGCGACATTCTCGCGCTGGTCGAGCGTGGCGTTCTCGTTCAAAATCCCGAAGGGGGCGCAGCACGAGCTATTCGCTGGCACCGCTGCAATGACCGCTGGGATTGTTACCTATGTGTCCGGTCCGGACAAACGAGAAGTTGGGGCGGCTGGTGGGATTTGAACCCACGACATCCAGAACCACAATCTGGCGCTACTACCAGCTGAGCTACAGCCGCCGTGTGTAAAACCATTTTAGCATCGCGCGCCGAGCGCTCATCCAGCAAGTTCACGCAGCAGATCGGCCAGCACGGCCGTGTTGCGCTTCAAATCGTAGTGCTGGAGCACGCGCTGGCGCGCCGATTTTCCGAAACGCAGGCGCAGATCCGAGTCGTCCATCAGCCTGGCGAGGGCGCAGGCCAGCTCTTCTTCGCCCGCCGGAGGCACCAGCAGGCCATCCACTTCATGACGGATCAGCTCCGGAACGCCCGTGATCCAGGTGGCCACGCAGGGGATCTCCATCGCCATCGCTTCCATCAAGACCACCGGGATCCCTTCGGCGAAGCTGGCCAGGGCGAAGACGTCGGTTTGAGAATAGAGCGCGCGCAACTGGGTGGGGCTCTGCCAGCCTTCGAGGACAACTTTTCCTGTCAAGCCGCGGCGCGCGACTTCGTCTTCGAGTCGGGCGCGCTCCGGGCCATCGCCCGCGATTCGCAAGCGCGCGTTCCGGCCCTCACGGATCAGCCGCTCGAAGGCGCCCAGCAGCACGTGCAGTCCTTTCACCGCCGCCAGCCGGCCCACGGTAAGGATCTCGAACGTTGCGGGGTTATAACGGAACGGCCGGGGCGCGTAGACCTCGACATCCACACCCAGCCGCGCGACCCGCAACTTGGACCAATGGCGCGAATCGGAGAAGCGCATCAACTGGCTGCGCCCGTATTCGCTGATCGCGCACACCAGATCGAAAGCTGCCACCTTCTGAGAGAGGTGAAACCCCTGGGGGTCGATAAATTCGTCCGAGCCGTGAATGGTGGCCGAGGTGCGCATCGCGAAGACGCGCCGCGCCAGCAGCCCGACCGTGGTGGTGAAATGCATGTGGACCTGCTCCAGGCGCTCCCTTCTTATCCAGTCGGCGAACACCACCGCTTCTGCGAAATACAGCAGGTTCCTGGCTGTCCCGCCTAAACGCAACGCGTAAGCAAGAGCACCGGTGTAAGCGAGTGGCCGCCGCAGCAACATGCGGACATTCGCAGCCAGCGCTGCGGCTAGTCCCGCCGGCTTGATATAAAACGTCCCGCGCTGCTCGTCTTGCTCCTCGACATTCAGTTGTTCAAAGGGACGGTCAGGGCCGCGGATCGACGCCACGCGAACGTCGAATCCCAACGCGCGCAGCGCGCGAATTTCCCGCAGGATAAAAGTGTGGCTGATCGCCGGATATTGGCTGACCAGGTACGCGACCCGGAGTGGCGCGCCCGTCAGGGAAGTCCGGCCTTCTTCCAAAGCTGCGCCACGCGCTGCTTTACATCCTCTGACATGCGGATCACATCCGGCCAGGGACGAGCGAATCCTTCTTCTTTCCACTTGCGCGTGGCGTCGATGCCCATCTTGGAGCCGTAGTTGGGAAGCCGGCTGGAGTGGTCGAGCGAATCCACCGGACCCAGCACAAACTGGATGTCGCGCTCCGGATCGATGTTGTTCAGCGCCTTCCACGCCACTTCGCGCACGTTCTGCACGTCCACGTCTTCATCCACCACCACGATGCACTTGCTGAACATGGCCTGCCCCAGCCCCCAGATGGCGTGCATCACCTTGCGCGCGTGCAGCGGGTAGGATTTTCGAATCGAAACCAGGATCAGGTTGTGAAAAATGCCCTCCGCGGGCATCGAAATGTCGCGGATCTCGGGGAGTTGCAGGCGCATCAGCGGCAGGAAAATGCGCTCCACCGCTTTCCCCATGTAGAAATCTTCCATGGGTGGCGGACCTACGATAGTCGTCGCGTAAATCGGTTTCTTGCGTTGCGTGATGCAGGTGATGTGGAACACCGGATAATCGTCGGCCAGCGAATAGAACCCGGTGTGGTCGCCGAAAGGTCCCTCGCAGCGGAGCTCGCCGAGTTCGAGATAGCCTTCCAACACAATCTCGGCGTTGGCCGGCACTTCAAGTTCCGAAGTCTCGCACTTCACCATCTCCACCGGCTTGCCTCGCAAGAATCCGGCGATCATCATTTCATCCAAGTCGGGCGGAAGCGGCAGAATCGCCGAGTACATAGTTGCGGGATCGGAGCCGATGGCCACCGCGACGTCCATGCGCTTCTGCTTGCCTTCCTGGAGCAGGCGGCGATGATGCTCGGCGCCTTGCTTGTGTGTCTGCCAGTGCATCCCGGTAGTGCGCCCGTCGAAAACCTGCAGACGGTAACAGCCGCAGTTGCGCTTGCCTGTGTCGGGATTCCTGGAAAACACCATGGGCAGCGTGATGAAGCGCCCGGCGTCCTCGGGCCAGCACTGCAGGATCGGGAATTCGTCCAGCGAAAAATTGTCGCGCCGGATCACTTCCTTGCACGCGCCGTCTGAAACCATCTTGGGAAAGAACGCGCCCACCTCGGCCAGCTTGGGCAGCATTTTCAGCTTTCCAATGAGACCCTCGGGCATCCGCATTTCGAGATATTCCGAGATGCGCCGCGCTACCTCTTCCACCGAATCGACCTCCAGCGCGATCTGCATCTTGCGCTCGCTGGCGAAACTGTTGATGAGCACCGGCACGCTGCTGCCCTTGGGCTTTTCGAATAGCAGAGCTGGTCCGCCGGACTTGACGGCGCGGTCGGCAAACTCGGTAATCTCGAGCACCGGGTCCACTTCAATCGAGACGCGTTTCAGTTCTTTGTGTTTTTCGAGCGCGGCGATGAAGTCGCGCAGGTCGCTGTAGGCCATAAGAGATGAGCAATGCCCAGGTTTTACTATGATGGAAATTCAGTCCCCATGACAAATCGAACGGCTTTCATCACCGGCGCCAGCCGCGGGATCGGACGCGCGTGTGCGATGGCTCTTTCAGACGCCGGAGCGCGGGTCGCCGTGGCGGCGCGCAGCCTGGATCAGCTGGAGGAACTGGCCGGTCAGTTGCGGGCGCAAGGCCGCGAGGCATTCGCCGTAGCCATGGATATGTCGAGCGCGGATTCTGTGAAAGAAGCCCTCGGCAAGACAGCCAAAGATTTCGGGCCGGTCGCGATCCTGGTGAACAACGCCGGCATCACCAAGGATGGCCTGGCGATGCGCATGAAAAAGGAAGATTGGGACAGCGTGATCGCGACCAACCTGACGGGCGCCTTTCTCGCCATCCAGCAGGTGCTGCCCGGAATGATGCGCGAGCGTTGGGGCCGCATCATCAATATTTCTTCGGTGGTCGGCGAATCGGGCAATCCGGGCCAAGCTAACTACGTCGCGTCCAAGGCGGGCCTCATCGGCCTGACGAAAGCCATCGCGCAAGAGATGGGCAGCCGCAACATCACGGTAAATGCCGTTGCGCCGGGCTACGTCGAAACTGATATGACGCAGGGTCTCGCGCAAGAGCTCAAGGACAAGATGCTGGAACACATCCCGCTGAAGCGCATCGGCCGGCCCGAGGATGTCGCCGCCGCCGTTCGATTCCTGGCGAGTGACGAAGCCTCCTACATCACCGGCCACGTCCTGGATGTAAACGGCGGCCTGTACATGTGAAATAATGTACTCACCGTAACGGCCGCCGGAGTGAGTGCAGCCGGTGGACAATTTCTTTCGGCGCACGCGGCCGTCCCGAGCGAAGGAGCCGTGCGATGTTGAATCCACTGCTGAGCTCAATCGCGATCCTGGTTTGTTCCGCGCTACTGTCTCCCGCGCAAGCAACCAAGGCGGCCACCGGAACCTGGACCGCTCCTGTAACAGCCGACGGTCATCCCGATTTGCAAGGAACCTGGCTGAGCAAAAGCGCTACGCCGCTGGAACGGCCAAAGCAATTGGAAGGCCGGCAATTCCTGACGGATGACGAAGTGGCCGAATTGCAGAGACGCGCTGACAGAATTTTTAAGGACGGCCGCAGCGACGCAGCCACGGGAGACGCTGTGTTCCTGGCAGCGCTGGCCGACACGGAAACATTCAAGAGCACGACCGCGACCGGCGATTCCTCCAGCGTCGACCGGGAGTTCGATAACCGGACTTCGCTGATCATCGATCCTCCGGATGGGAAAATTCCTCCTTACACACCGGGCGGCCGGCAAAGGCGCGCTGCCTACACCGCTGCTGCGGCCGGGACCAATCGACCCGCGAATCCGCAAGATCTGACACTCGAGCAGCGCTGCATCAGCCTCGGGGTTCCGCGGCTGGGCGGCAACATCGGCGCAGGCCTCATGGGGTACTACCAGATCGTGCAAACGCCGGAGCATGTCGTGTTTTTTATGGAGGCGATCCACGACGCCAGGGTCATCCCGCTGGATGGCCGTCCCCATCTTCCAGAGAATGTCAGCACCTGGGAAGGAGACTCGCGCGGCCGCTGGGAGGGCAATACTCTGGTGGTCGACACGGCCAACTTCTCCGCCAAAACTAACTTCCTGGGAGCGGGCGCGGACCTGCACTTACTCGAACGCTTCATGCTTATCGCGCCGGACGAAATCCACTATGAAATCACCATCGACGCACCGAATACCTGGGTTCGCCCCTGGACAGTGATGGTTCGTTTGGGGCGAACCGAAGAGAGAATGTACGAGTTCGCCTGTCATGAGGGAAACGCTCCCATCATGGAGACCATGCTCTCCGGGGCGGCAGGTAGTCCAAGGCCGGCCGAAGAGGCCGTGAAGAGCAAGTAGCTCCGCCTGCATCGATGCTGCCGGACATCGTATATTCACTTATTGATCCCGGCCTCATCGAAATTGCAACAACTCTTCGAGAACAACCGCGCCTGGTCTCGACAGCTCACCCATCGCGACCCCGCGTTCTTCCGCAAACTTTCCGAGCAGCAGGCGCCCAAGTACCTCTGGATCGGATGCTCCGACAGCCGCGTCCCCGCCAATGAAATTGTGGGGCTCCTGCCGGGCGAGCTGTTCGTCCATCGCAACGTCGCCAACCTGGTGGTGCACACGGACCTCAACTGTCTCGCGGTGATCCAATACGCGGTCGAGGTTCTGAATGTGGAGCACATCATCGTCTGCGGACACTACGGCTGCGGCGGCGTGCAAGCGGTGCTCGAGAAGCGCGAACTCGGCTTGGTGAGCAACTGGCTGCGGCACCTCGCCGACATTTCTGACAAGTTTTCCACCAAGCTCGCGGCGCTTCCCAGCGCTGAGGAGCGCGCCAGAGCTCTCTGCCGCTTCAATGTTGTCGAGCAGGTCCGGCATGTTTGCGAATCAAGCATCGTTCAGACTGCCTGGAAAGAAGGCCGGAATCTTGCGGTCCACGGCTGGGTCTACAGCCTCCAGGACGGGCTCTTGCAAGACCTGCTCGAAAGCCCGGTGACCTCCAGCGCCGGCGCGCCTGACCTGGCCGAGTCCTTATAGCGGCCGCGCTCGCTTTCGGACTAGACGCTGGCGCGCCGGCTTTTTCGTGGTGGCGAATCGCCACGCAAGTTTTAATAGGCTCCGCAACGCATCCGGGTCGATCCGCGACAACCGCACCAGCACCGCTGGGTAGTTCTCGTAGTGGGGTTTCAGGTAATAGGTCTGAAGGCCCTGCTTCAACAGCTCTTCTCTCTGTTCAAAGCCGACGCGCGCGATCAAGGTGTTGGGCTCAGCCGATTTGTTCGTCGCAATACACGCCAGCAATTGGCCGTGGACCTTGAGAGCCGGTGCGCCGTACATGGTGCTTTCCTCGACGCCCGGCAGCGCGAGCCCGATCTTTCGCACCGTATCGAAGCTTGTTCCTTTCGACGCCATGGAACATTACTTGAGCTCGACTGCGATTCGATCGGCAGGCTGGTCGCCGTTGTTTCGTTCCGTGTGGGTGCCCGGTCCGCCCATGCGGACGTCATCCGCTTTCGCGCCGGTCTGATCGTTGAGGTACAGCACGACACGGTTGAGAATGTGCTGGTGCTCGACGCCCGTGTCGTGGGCGTCATAGTGGACTCGCAGGACGCGCACCTGGTCGTTTTCGAATTCGACCTTGTAATGCCCGGCATCGACCACCACCGGATCGAGTTTTGACGCTGGCGCCGGGCCGGAGGGCTTGCCCTTCAAGTCGATCTCGAGAATGCGAAGGGGATGGTTGCTGAGATTCTCGGCTACATAGGCGCCACTGGCGGGACGCCACCGGACCTCGCCGCGGTGAACCTCGAGTTGAGCTTTCTGATCGCCATCCTGGCGCGTCATGACACCGTCGTCGAGATAGATCAGCACACGATTCGTGGCGTGGCCATTTCGCGATGGGACCGGAGTGTGGGGCTGAAGCGTCGCGATATAGACGCGCGCCTGAGGCGTATCGAACTTACTGGCGATTGCGGCGGCACCGGGAGGATTTTGAGCGCTGGCCGCGGCGGTCAGGGCGAGAGCGGCGATCAGACATGGTGTGTTGCGCATGGGTGGAGTTTATGCTGGCACGAACGACAGGCGATGTCAATTCCCAAGCGGCTCACTAGGTAAGCCTGGACTGGGGTAAAACTCGTCAGCGGCGGGTCACTTCACGCAACGTCTTGAATTATTCGGCGCAGCACTTATCGGACAATACCGCGCTGTATTTAACGAAATCTGTGACAAATAGAGCACTAAATGATGAGGAATAGAGCGGGCGCGGCCTGAGTACTATGGTTGCAGCGAGCGTTCTCAAAGATGGAAGAAGGCTTGCAATTCTCGTTCACAAGATGTTTCTGACGAATGTGGCTGATGGGCGGCGGCACAGTGGTTTCACTGAGGGACTCTTAGGGCCCGCGCGTCGCCAGATCCAGTCGCTGCATCTGGAAGGGTTTCATTTCGATCTATGTCTAGAGTTGAAAATCGTGGCAGGTTAAGACGGCCGGCGCTGGCTGGGCAGGGAAGTGTCCTCCTCAGACTGAAGGGGCCAAATGGCTCCGGAGCCGAGGTCAGCGCGAAAGTTCTCGATATCAGTGAGAGCGGAATTGGGCTCGAAATAAATGGCCAGGTCCAGCGTGGCGAGTTGGTTGAGATTGCCGGCGAAGTGAAAACGGCGGATGGCCGGCATTTCCCTTATCGAGTAGCTCGTGTGCGCTGGTGCTCGCCGGCTGGAAATGGGGGATATCGAGCGGGTCTGTCGTTCGAGCAGGCCGCGGGGGTTCACGGCGAGAGTGGTGGTGATTTTGCGGATGAGCAAGAGGATCATTACGAACTGCTCCAACTGAGTCCCAATGCGGATCCGGAAACCATCCAGCGGGTCTTCCGAATACTGGCGCAGCGCTACCATCCTGATAATCAGGACACCGGGAATGTGGATCTTTTTCGAAAGGTCAAGCAGAGCTACGACGTGCTAATTGACCGGGATAAGCGAGCCGCCTACGATGTGCAGCGCAACGCCAATCGTAAGGACCGGCTCAAAATATTTTCTAGCGGGGAGAGCTGCTCCGGCATGGACGCGGAGAAAAGAAAGCGGCAGGGCATTCTTGCGCTCCTGTATGCCCAACGGGCTGGTAATCCCCAGCAGCCGAGCATGTCGATTCGCGAGCTCGAGGACATGCTGGCTTGTCCGAGGGAACATCTGGAGTTCAGTCTATGGTTTTTAAAAGAGCGCAAGTATGTTGCGCGTTCAGATAACAACCGGCACTCGATCACTTGCGAAGGAGTGGAGGCGGCAGAGCGCGAGGCTTCAGAACGAGCGGCGGCGGAACGGGAGCAATTGATGGTCCCCGATCACCGGCTGCCGAGGCTCGCTGCGCCAGCTTAAGTAGAGATCGAAGCTGCGCCGCTTAGCGCCGGAGAGGAGATTACGATGGTTCAAGCACACGCCCGCAAACGAATGCCGGCCTTGGCGGACCTCAAGGGGAGATTGATTTGGGAGAAGCGCCGCGAGCCGCGCTACCCCGCCAGTGATCCAGCCTATGTTCAAGTCTTGCCCGAAAGGGCCTTGCGAGTGCCCGCTACTGTGATAGACGTCTCCCGAAACGGGTTGCGCATCAAACTGAATATGCCGGTCCCGGTTCACGGCCACATCGAGATCACGATTCACCCCAGGATTCGTCCACGTACGCTAGTGTTATTTGGAGAAGTTCGGTATTGCAACCGGGTCCGCGGCTATTACCACGCTGGCGTCTTAATCAGGGGTATAGTTTCCGATAGCTAGCGCCGTACGGATGTGAATGCGGCACGCACGAGTCGAGTGCGTACGTGGACAAATCCTACAAGCCCTGCTTGGCTACGAACTCGATCAGATCGATGATGCGCATCGAGTAGCCCCATTCGTTGTCGTACCAGGCCAGGACTTTGACGAGATTGCCATCCAGGACCTTGGTCATCTGCGAGTCCACGATGGAGCTGGCCGGATTGTGAAGCATGTCGGTGGAAACCACCGGGTCCTCGGTATACGCGAGGATGCCTTTCATGGGGCCGTTCGCGGCGGCTTCCAGCGCTTTGTTGACCTCTTCCGTGGTGGTGTTTTTCGAGAGGAGGGCCACCAGGTCCACGGCGGAAACGTCGGGCGTGGGAACGCGCATGGAATAGCCGTCCAGCTTGCCCTTGAGCTCCGGCATCACCAGGCCGATGGCTTTGGCCGCGCCGGTAGTGGTGGGGATCATGTTAATCGCGGCGGCGCGGGCACGTCTTAGATCTTTGTGCGGGAAATCCAGGACGTTTTGATCGTTGGTGTAACTGTGGATGGTGGTCATCGATCCCTTGGCGATGCCGAATTTCTGGTGCAGCACTTTCACCACGGGCGCCAGGCAGTTGGTGGTGCAGGAGGCATTGGAAATGATGTTGTGTTTGGCCGGGTTGTACATCTCGTCGTTGACGCCCAGGACCAGCGTGATGTCCTCATTCTTGGCGGGGGCCGAGATGATGACTTTTTTGACGGTGCCGCGCAAATGCTTGGCGGCGTCCTTGGCTTCGGTGAACTTACCGGTGGATTCGATCACGATCTGAGCGCCGAGAGAGTTCCAATCCAGCTCGGCGGGATCTTTGATGGCGAAAATCTTGATGCGGCGGCCGCCCACCGTGATGCTGTCTGCTTCGGCCTTGACCTCGGTGTGAAGCGTGCCGAGGATAGAGTCGTATTTCAAAAGATGCGCCAGCGTCTTGGTGTCAGTAAGATCGTTGGCTGCGACAAATTCGATATTGGGGCGGTCCAACGCCGCGCGAACCACGTTTCGTCCGATCCGGCCGAATCCGTTTATGCCTACTTTGATCGACATACACTCTCAGTGTATCGGGTTCTTACGAATTTGGTCTCTGCTGCTGCGCGCGCTTAATGAACAGGCACTGGTGTCGCCGTACTGCCGCCGATGTCAGCGTAAGCTTCATTGGTGCGGATCACTTTGGAGTTTGCGAAGGTGACGAAGGTAATTTTGCCGGGCGGGTCGCCGTAGATCCAGTCTTCGGTTTCGTTGCCGTCTTTGTCGCTGTTGCGTTCTTTGTGGCGCGGCTTGCCAAGGGCCAGGATGACCTGATCGCGATCCATGCCTACGATCACTTTGTTGGCTTTGATGGCCTGCTGGACGGGCTCCGGGAGAGTATCGACGTAGTTTTCCGTGGCGGTCCCGCTATCGAAGGCCAGAATGGGAGAGAGAATCTTTTTGATTTCGTCGGCCTTCAGCGGGGGAACAGACCCGCCAAACAGCAGCATCAGGCTGGTTCCGCCGGGGGCGCTGGTACTTTGATTGGGATCGACTTGGCCCACGCCTCCGCCGATGGTGCCCGCCATCCCCACCTGAACGTGGTCGCGCCAGCTTCCTTTGCCCCTCATCCCATGGTTGATCTCGAAGATGATTTTGTCGTCCTGAATGTTGACCTTGGTGATCTGAATAGAATCGCCCAGGCGCGCGGCGGGGCCGTACCTCTGTGCGGTTTGCGTCCAGAATTGTTTGTCCCAGGTGCCGTCGCTTTGAAACGGGAGCGGCTTGGGCGAACGCGGCAGCAAGGTTTTCACGGTGGCGTACTCCGACAAAAGGCCGCGCAGCATCTCTATGCGATCGTCGTCGGTGAGTTTCTTGTCGGCGGCGTAAGCGGAGCTAACCAGCCAGCTTAAGGCTAACAGGGCGGAAGCGATAGGAAGACAACCCAGCGGTTTACTCATGATGACGACTCCCGCAGCAGAAAGGCGTCCTGGTGCTCGATAGGAGCTCGTTGCAGATAGAAGAACAGCGCCACGGCGATCGCGGTCGTGAACAACCCGCCTTCGGGCCCATAAGCGCCTCCACTCCAGAGGTCCCCGATTTTCCACTGTACCGAGTACCCCGTGACTCCCATTGTAAACCCGCTGAGATTGACCCCGAAAATCGGCATGGTAAAGTTCCAGCCGAAGTGCAGGCCGATGGGCAACCAGAGGTCGCCGCTGCGGATGAACGCGTAGCCGAAGATGACGCCCCAGAGGAATGTGTTGACCAGCGCGAGCCAGGTGAAATTCAGATTGGGGCTATGGGCGAGGCCGAACAGGACGGCCATGGGGAGAATGGTGGCGAACGGGCCGATGGCGCGAACCAGGATCTGGAATCCGTAGCCGCGAAACAGCATTTCTTCGCCCACGGCGCCGAACAAA
The DNA here is from genome assembly GCA_963739705.1 of Terriglobia bacterium. Lineage (GTDB taxonomy): Bacteria > Acidobacteriota > Terriglobia > Bryobacterales > Bryobacteraceae > Palsa-89. The sequence continues at coordinate 138,789 of CAVUBR010000001.1, forward strand.
AGGATCAGGGTGACGAAGAGCAAGCTGGGCCAATTCAGGTGTTCGTTGGGGACTGGGGCGAGGTCGGCGGCGCGAACCAGAATCGGTCCGCCTAAGACGATCACGCCGGCTCCCGCGCCTCCGGCCGCACCGATGATCAGATTGCGGCGCGATGCGGCGGTCCAGCCGAGTCCGATATCAGCCAGTTGGCCGCGCTCGTAGATCCGCAGCGCGATGGAATTGGCGACCGCGGCGGCGGCGAAACTGGAGAGCGTCGCGATGACCAGCCGGACGCCGTCACCCAGGAAAAAGAGCAGGATGGTAGGAAAGATAAAGTAGCCGAGCAGCGCGATCAAGGCGAAGACCCCGAAGCGCAGAAGAACGCCCAGGTACTTGTTGGTCTCGGTGGGGCTCACGGGGGACAAACCTCATGTTACGTGAAGAAGGAGATGCCTGCGATGCCGGCGGCGCCGGCCTGAATGCAGAGCGATTCGTTTTCGTTTGTGACGCCGCCGAGTGCGTACACGGGAAGGCGCACCGCGGCGGTGGCTTGGCGCAGCGCATCGAGCCCGAGGGGGTTTACGGATTTAGTGGGGCTGAGAAAGATGGGGCCGAAGACGGCGAAGTCCGCGCCTTCGTTCTCGGCCACGCGCAGTTCGGGGATGGTGTGGCAGGAAACGCCGATCAGAAAATCGGGCGGGGTGATGCGGCGAATGGCGCTCGGCGCGATGGAACCGGCGGGCAGATGCACGCCTTGCGCGCCGCAGGCCAGCGCCACGTCGGTGCGCGTGTTGACGAGAACGGGGCAACCGGCCAGCCGGAGCGCGGCTCGCACCAGTTCTGTTAGAGCGCGTGCCGAAAGGTCCTTGGCGCGGATCTGGATCATGCTGGCGCCGCGCTCGCGGGCGTGCCGCGCAATCTCGAGCGAATCCGTGATCGCAGTAACGCTTCACAGAATGCGCAGGCCGGTTTGCGGAAATTCGATCACCCACTCTTTCACGCTGCCATGGCTTTGGAGAGCGGCGCGGTCGGCTTCCACCGCGATGCCACCCGAGAATTCCAGGCGCACGCGGTCGGGCTTCTCGATAGTGCGGACCAGCGCGGCCGGGATCTGGTTCATGCCGGAGCGGCCGTTGCGGGGCGCCACCGAGAGCAGGTCGGGGCGGATGCAGAGCCACACCTGGTCGCCGATCAGGCGCCCAGGGAAGTACGGGCCGGTCAGCTCAAATTCCTGGTAGCGGAGGCGGCTGGAGTTGCGGCCGGGGTCGAGCGCGCGGATTTCGACGGGCAACAGGTTGAAGACGCCCAGCAGGCGCGCGACGTCGACATTGGCGGGTTGTTCCAGGATGCTGCGCGGCGGGCCGCTTTGGACGGCACGTCCCTGGCGCACCACGATCATTTCGTCGCCCAGTTCGAGGCACTCCTCGAAGTCGTGCGTGACTAAGAGGACGGGGATGCCGAACTCCTCGCGCACCTGGCGCAGCACGGAATACAGGTCCGCCAAAAGCGGAGCATCCAGGCCGCGCGCGGGTTCATCGAGCAGCAGCAGGCGGGGCGCGCCGATCAGCGCACGGGCGATGGAGCAGCGCTGTTTTTGGCCGCCCGACAATTCGTAGGGGCGGCGGCCCGATACTTCGGCCAGATGAAATTTTTCCAGCAGCTCGTTTACTTTGCGGTGACGCTCCAGGCGCGGGATACGCTCGGCGGCGAATTCGAGATTCTGGCGCAGAGTCATGTGCGGGAACAGCGCGTAGTTTTGAAAGACGTAGCCGCAGCGGCGGGCGCGCGGGGCCAGATGCACGCCCGCGGCGCCGTCGAACAGGATCTGGTCATCCAGCAGAATGCGGCCTTCGTCGGGGCGCACAAAGCCGGCGATGGAATCGAGCGTCAGAGTTTTTCCGGAGCCGCTCGGGCCGAACAGAACGGTGAACCCGCGGACGGCCTGGAATTCGAGATCCAGCGCGAATCCGGCCGATTCGGGGCCCGGCGCGAACTGCTTGCGGATGCGCGCTTGGATCATGGCGCGGCCTGGCGTGGGCCGAAGGGATTCGGGGTCAGACGATTGGCGATCAGCAGCACGGCCAGAGCGACGGCCGAGATGATGATCGAAAGCAGGCGAGCTACCGCGCCGTTGTCCGATTCGACGGCGTCGTAGATGGCCACCGCGACGGTTTGTGTACGGCCGGGAATGTTGCCGGCGATCATGATGGTGATGCCGAAATCTCCAAGCGATCGCGCAAAGGCCAGGGCTCCGGCGGCGAGAATGGAGCGGCGGGCGAGCGGGAGCGTAACGCGCCAGAACAGCCGTGTTTCGGAGGCGCCTAGACTGCGGGCCGCGCGCTCATACGAGCGATCAACACTCTCGAATGCAGCACGCGCGGATTTCACCAGCAGCGGAGTGGAATGAAACAGCGCAGCCACCACAGCGGCCTGCCAGGAGAAGACCAGTGGCTGGCCGAACAGCCATTCGTAGAATCCGCCAATGGGCGTGTTGCGGCCGAGCAGGACCAGGAGGTAATAGCCCAGCACGGTGGGCGGGAGAACCAACGGCAGAGTGATGGCGGCGTCCAGAATTTCCTTGCCGCGGAAAGAGCGGTTCGCCAGTGTCCAGGCCAGCCACAGGCCGATGACGAGCGCCAGCGCGGTGGAGATGGCGGCCACGCGCAGGCTGAGCCACAGCGGGAACCAGTCGATGGGCATGGAAACATTTCATGGTAGCGCAGGGTGCGCCGGCCTGAGCCTGAATCTGAACGCCACAACTTTTCGTTAGGGAATACCGTACGAATGCGCGATAGTAGTCTCAATGCGGGCTAGCGCCGCTAACGGGCAATTCGCGCTGCTGGTCGCCGTCGGTGTCCTGACGCTGATTGCGATCGGCGCTTACTTCACCAGCCGCGCCAGTGGGCCCCAATTGGATGCACATAGGTTACTCGACGCGAACGTGCACAGCAGCGCGGCTGTGATCGTGGCTGTCCTGGCTCTTGCTCTGGCGTTCCGGCAATCGACGCTGGCCGCGGCCATTCCGGCCTGGACGTTTTTGGCGCTCTTCGCGATGGAAGGTTCGGTTGGGTGGCTGGGAAACCGGTTACTGCATGCCACGCTCGCGCCGGTGGTTTTCGCCGGCGTGGTTGCAGTCGTGGCCGTCACATCCGCCGGATGGAGCGAAGTCACGGAGTTCGTCGACGAGCGGACAATCCCGTTCCTGCGGCCTTTGGCAATTGCCGGCCCGCCGCTCCTCGTGCTGCAAACTCTGCTCGGCGCGAGCTATCGCCACAAACTGACCGGCGTGATACCGCACTTGGCGGGCGCGATGATCGTCTCGCTCGCGGCCCTGATCGCGGCCACCCTGGTCCTGCATCGGCTTCCCACGCATCGGGCGTTGCGCTCGGCCGCGATGTGGCTGATGGCCATCGTTCTGGCGCAAGTGACACTCGGGGTGGCGGCGTTCACGATGCAATTGTTGGGACTGGCAACTGCGTTCGCACTGGTGATCGCAACTACATCGCACGTGGTAGTGGGATCTCTGACGACGTCGGCTAGCGTCCTATTCGCTATGCAGGTTCAGCGCCACCTACGCCGCGCGCCCGCCGAAGTTTCCGCTGTGCCTGAAACAAAGATTGGCGCTGAGGCCCTCGGCGGCGCGTCTAGCCCGTCCGGGAGTCCTGTCTGACGGACCACGGTCCCGCTCCACTTCAAGTCAGCCTGCCTGTATCAGACCTCTCTGTATCGGGCTAACGTTCGCGGTCCCCAGACGGCAGTGACAATTGCAGCAGCGACTGCGACGATCAGGCCGTTGATGCGCGGATCCCAATGCGAGCCCGAGTTCGGAAACAGTTGCCAACTGAGGTCAATCATATCGTGATACAGAGCCGCGCCGAACACGCTCCTCCCGGTGTTGTTGTAGAGCCAGGTCATAAGCACCCGCGACGCTACCGTGCCAAGAGACCACCAGGCAATCCACGTCGTTGATCGGTGAGCCTCGATCAACGGCACCCAGTGCCAAACGGCCCAAACCAAGCCCAACAGAATGGCAGCTTCGAGCGCTGTCCAGCGAGCCTGCATCGCGTCGATGGCGTAACCGGACCAGCCCAATTCTTCGCCCAAAGCTCCAATAAAGAACGCGAAGAACAGGAGCGGTATCGCCAGCACCTGGAAATGCGGAACTGGAAGCGGCACCCTAACTAAGCGCATCAGTCCATACGTGAAGGCTGTCAGGCAAGGCATTAGAAGAAAAATTGGCGCGTACCAGAGCTTTGCTTTAATGCGCTTGTAATCGAACGATCTCTGGAGCAATTGGATTGCACCCGCTGATTTGTTCTCTCTGAACGCGAGGATTAAGGCCGCTATCGCCGGGCAAACAACTGCTAGAGCACTCACCGGAAGACCGGGCAACAGTTGCAGTCCGGTCATAGCACCGGCGATATAAAAAGGAATTGAGAGGATGAAAACCCACGAGAAGAAGGCCACAGGTGACCGGCGCAGCGATGTAGCATCGGGCTGTGACAATGGCTGCAGTATCAGATCACACTGGTCTCGGTGTAGGTGCCGAAAACTTCGCGGAACGCGTCGCAGATCTCGCCCAGCGTCGCGTACACGCGAATCGCGTCCAGGATGTAGGGCATGGTGTTTTCGCGGCCTTCGGCGGCGCGGCGCAGAGCATCCAGCGACTTCCCGACCCTCTGGTTGTCGCGGCGCGATTTCAGCTTGGCCAGCTTTTCGAGCTGGTGCTGCGCGGCCGTCTCGTCGATCTGCAACAGCTCGATCGGCTCCTCGTTTTGCTCGACGAACGCGTTGACGCCCACGATCTTCTGCTCGCCGGTCTCGATCGAATGCTGGTAATCGAAACTCGCGTTCGCGATCTCGGTCTGCGGGAAACCGCGTTCGATGGCCGGAATCATGCCACCCATCTCGTCGATGCGCCGGATATAGTCGTTGGCGCCCTTTTCCACTTCGGCTGTGAGGCTTTCGACGAAATAGCTTCCGCCCAGCGGGTCAGGAACGGCCGGCACGCCGCTCTCGTAGGCAATCACTTGCTGCGTGCGTAGCGCGATGGTGACGGCGTGCTCGCTTGGCAACGCATAGGCTTCATCCAACGAATTGGTGTGCAGCGATTGCGTCCCTCCCAGGACCGCGGCCAGAGCCTGCAGCGTCGTCCGCACAATGTTGTTGTAGGGCTGCTGCCAGGTGAGCGAACAGCCCGCCGTCTGCGCGTGCGTGCGTAGCTTCCAGCTTCGTTCGTCTTGAGCGCCGTAGCGATCGCGCATCACTTCCGCCCAGATCTTGCGCGCGGCGCGGTACTTCGCAATCTCCTCGAAGAAATCGTTGTGCGAATTGAAGAAGAAGCTCAGGCGCGGCGCGAAGCTGTCCACCGCAAGGCCGCGCTCGATGCCCCAGTCGACGTACTCCATCCCATCGCGCAAAGTGAACGCCAGTTCCTGCACCGCAGTAGATCCCGCCTCGCGGATGTGATAACCGCTGATCGAAATCGGATTGAAACGCGGAACGTGCTGCGTGGAATACTCGATCACGTCCGTCACCAGTCGCATCGAGGGCCGCGGCGGGTAAATATATTCTTTCTGCGCGATGTATTCCTTGAGAATGTCGTTCTGCAACGTGCCGGACACGCGCGACCAGTCCACGCCCTGCTTTTCGGCGACGACCAAGTACATGGCCCAGATGATCGGCGCCGGCGAGTTGATGGTCATCGAAACCGTGACCTCGCCCAGCGGAATCTCGCGGAAGAGCATCTCCATGTCCTCGAGCGAGCAGATGGAGACGCCGCACTTGCCGACTTCGCCTTCCGAAGTCGGATGGTCGGCATCGTAGCCCATGAGCGTGGGCAGGTCGAATGCCACCGAAAGCCCCGTCTGGCCCTGGCTCAGCAGGTAGCGATAGCGGCGGTTGGTTTCCTCCGGCGTGGCGAAACCCGAGAACTGGCGCATGGTCCAGAGCCGGCCGCGATACATGGTCTGGTGGATCCCGCGCGTGTAGGGAAACTCGCCCGGCGCCGGCGGTTCGAGGCCACGGATATCCTCCGGACCGTAAACTGGTTCAATCGGAATTCCACTGAGCGTCTTGCGGGCGGCCGCTGGAGGCGCGCCGGTAAGCTGTGCCATCAACTTCATTGTAGGCGGAATCAGCCAGCGACGGCAGTGCTTAAGCTTTTCACCCGATGAACTCTTAGTATGGCGAACACAGGGAAAATCGGTACTACAGAACCATTCACCTCAGCGAGAAAACGTAGTACGTTTGTTCCTGGACACCGCGAAGCTGGACTCACAGGGTCAACCGGGAGGGCTCGTTTGAAACCAAGGCGCGACCATGCCTTTAAAACTGGTCTCTCAATGGAACCGCATCTGTAGCCCACAACATGATTGAGATTCTTGTAGTGGATCACGACCCGAGAGACGTCCTGCTGGTGAAAGAGTGCCTCGGCCGCCAATACCCCGTCGCCTTCACGGTGGCTGAGGACGGCGAGCAGGCCTTGCGTTTGCTGACAAGTCAGGGCTATCGGCCCAATCTGGTCCTATTAGAATTAAATATTCCGAGGCTCGATGGGTATGACGTGCTCAGACGAATCCGCCGCGGAAATCCGACCCTTCCCATCGTCGTCCTCAGTGTTTCGACGAGCCAGGAGGATATTAGCCGGGCTTACGCCAGCGGAGCCAATATGTATGCGGAGAAGCCGTCGGATCCGGATCGGTTTCGCAGGACGGTGCATGCCGTCGCGCGGATGTGGGTGGCGCCACTAACCGGTGCGCGGGCGGCCTGCGCGGGATAGCCGGCCGGTGTCGCTCGTTGGGTTTCGTTGGATAATGAGATTTCTTCGAGATGAATCGCCGGCGATTCCTTAACCACGCGCTACTGGCGCTCCCCGCGGTGCGAGCGGCTTCGGGCCAGTCCTTCGATCTGGAAGAAATAACTCTGGCCGGCTTGGAGCAGGGCTTTCGCTCCGGGCGCTTTGCGTCGCGCGCGGTGACGGAATGGTACCTGACGCGCATCCAAGCGCTGGATAAGAACGGGCCGCGCGTCAATGCGGTGATCGAGTTGAATCCGCAGGCGCTGGCCATCGCCGAAGCGCTGGATCGTGAGCGTAGCGCCAAGGGATCGCGTGGGCCGTTGCACGGCGTGCCGGTGCTGATCAAAGACAATATCGACACGGCCGATCGAATGATGACCACCGCGGGGTCGCTGGCGCTGGAGGGTTCCATCGCCGCGCGGGATTCGTTCGTCGTCGAGCGCCTGCGCGCGGCCGGCGCCGTGATCCTGGGCAAAACCAATTTGAGCGAGTGGGCTAACTTCCGATCTACGCATTCCACCAGCGGATGGAGCGGGCGCGGCGGGCTGACGCATAATCCTTACGCGCTGGACCGCAATCCCTCCGGCTCGAGTGCCGGATCGGGAGCAGCGGCCGCGGCGAATTTTTGCGCGGTCGCGGTAGGTACTGAGACGGATGGATCCGTGACCGCTCCGGCTTCGGTCAACGGGCTGGTGGGGATCAAACCGACCGTGGGACTGGTCAGCCGCGCCGGAATTATTCCCATTTCACATAGTCAGGACACTGCCGGACCAATGGCTCGCACCGTGCGCGATGCCGCGATTCTGCTGGCCGCCCTGGCCGGCATCGATCCGCGCGATCCGGCTACTAGCGCGAGCCAGGGCAAAGCGCAGACCGACTACACCAAGTTCCTCGATCCGGCCGGTCTCAAGGGCGCGCGATTGGGCGTTGAGCGCAAGTTCTTCGGCGGAAACGCCGCTGCGGACCGGATCATCGAAGACTGCCTGGCGCTCATGAAGAACGCGGGCGCTGAACTTGTCGACCCGGCGATCCTCGCCTCACACGGCAAGTACGACGATGACGAGCAGCAGGTCATGCTCTACGAATTCAAGGCCGATCTGAACGCTTACCTGGCTGGGCTGGGCGCGAATGTCCAGGTTCGATCGCTCGCGGACCTGATCGCGTTCAACGGCGAGCATCGCGATCAGGAGATGCCCTACTTCGGGCAGGAGCTGTTCGAGCAAGCTCAGGCAAAAGGATCACTCAGCGAGAAAGCTTATCGCGACGCGAGGGCCAAATGCGTGAAGCTTTCCAGGGCCGAGGGTATCGACGCGCTGATCAAGCAGCACAAGCTGGACGCCATCGTGGCGCCCACGACTACGCCGGCGCCCTTGAATGATCTGGTGCTAGGCGACGCCAATTGGCCGGCGTGCACCACTCCCGCGGCCGTGGCGGGTTATCCGCACATCACCGTGCCGGCCGGATTCGTGCGAGGCCTGCCAGTGGGAATATCTTTCTTCGGACCAGCCTGGAGCGAACCGGTGCTGCTCAAGCTGGCCTATGCATTCGAGCAGGCCAGCAAGGCTCGCAAGCCGCCACGCTTCGCCGCAACCGCCGACTTGGCGGGCTGATGCCAGAAGTTCCCGCCGACGGTGTTCGAAGGTTCCGGCTCTCTGGCATTGATTGATGCGAAGCGCAACAAATCACCGACCGCAGTCATCTGAGCGGACGTTATCGCACCCGCTCTTATCTTCAAAACATTGACGTGCTGCTCACTGACGCACTCGTCATCGGAGTCATAAGGAGACAAGCTGTAGGTCGTTAACTCCAGCACGACTGTGCGCGCTTCGAGATCGTTCAGAGCGCGAAGCATATAGGCTGGGAGAAAGGCGGCGAATGCCTCGGGCGTGAGAAGGACAGGGCTGCACGTGAAGTCTACGAAAGAATCCGGAACCTCATCCCATCGTTTGCCATTGAGCGCGTGCCCGATGTCCGTGCACTCCTCGCAGTTGCAATCCGTTACGGCACCTTCGAATACCGATGGCGGGAAGGCTCGTCTAATCTGTTCACGGATTTGATCGATCCCCATTCCTCTTCTGCCATTCTAGTGAACCAATACACTTAATCTTGACATGCGTCGCACATGTGAATATGTTTGAGACATGCCGAAGATGATTCAGATCCGCAATGTCCCGGAAGCAATCCATCGCAGGCTGAAATCACGAGCGGCCTTGGAAGGCCTCTCGTTGTCGGAATTCCTGCTCAAGGAGATCGAGCAAGTGGCGGAGCGCCCCAGCCTCAAGGAGTTGGCGGAACGCCTGGCAGCGCGGACGCCCGTTAAGTATAAGATTCCTCCCTCGCAGATTCTGCGCCAAGAGCGGGCGCGGCGGTGATTGTCGTCGACGCTTCCGCGATGCTGGAACTATTGCTGAATGCACCCTCGGCGCAGGCCGTCAGCGACCGGATTTTGACGCCCGGCCAGACGATTCAAGCGCCCCATCTCATGGACATCGAAGTACTACAAGTGCTGCGCCGCTATGTGAGGACGAATGCCATGAGCGCAGGCCGCGCGCAGGAGGCGCTGGAGGATTACTCTGATTTGCCTATTACACGCTACCCACACAACGTGCTCTTGTCGCGCATCTGGGAGCTTCGGCACAACTTGACGGCCTACGACGCAGCCTATGTTGCGCTGGCGGAAGCGCTCGACGCACCGCTGGTGACTTGCGACCGGAGGCTTGCGTCCACCGCTGGCCATAGAGCCAAAATGCTGGTCTTCTAACCTGCGCGCGGCCTGTTAAGCTAGTCATTTCCGGCCCATGTCCAAAGACATCCGCAACGCGATGCTGCTGGCGCTGGTGATCGTGCTGGTTGGACTGGCCGTCTTCACACTGCTGCCGTTTTCCGCATCCAAGGCGAACGATCTCGGCTACGTCTCAACTTGTCCTTTTGCCCCTTGGAGCTCGCTGGTCTTGTTGCTGGCCGCGGGTGTGATCTGGGCGATCCGCCAATACCTGATCACGCGCGCCGACTGATGTCTCCAGCGGCGTGGCGTTAACGGCGCGACCTGTGCGCTCTCCATTTTTTGGCGACAATGGGAGAAGGCATTTGGGACGAAGCGGCATAAGGAAGGGAGGTTTCCATGCGAAACCGATTTCTGGCTTCGATCAGTGTTTTGGCCTTGGCAATCGCGATGGCATCGATTGGCGCCGGGCCCGCAACAGCTCAAACCACGGCAGCCCTGGCCAAGGGCAACGCGACATCCGCCAAAACCTGGACTCCTCTCCGAACTCCGGATGGCCAGCCCGATCTCCAGGGTCTCTGGACAAACGCCACCATGACTCCGCTCGAACGGCCGCGCGCGCTGGGAGATAAGGCGTTTTTCACCGAGCTGGAACGCACCGAATCTGAGAAGCACATACTGCAGGAAGTCAGCACAGATCGCCGCGACGGGCCCGCGGAAGTGGATGTCAACCGCTCGTACAACGAACTGTGGCGCGAGCGCGGCCATCTGCTGCTTAGAACCTCCTTGATCGTCGATCCTCCGGATGGACGGCTTCCGCCGCTCACGCCGGAAGCGCAGGCTCGCGAGAAGGCGCGCGCCGCGGATCGGCGCCGGACCGGTCCCGATGGATCCGAGCCCTGGACGGATTACAACCTCGCTGTGCGCTGCATCACGCGCGGCGCTCCCAAGCTGCCGGGCGGATACAACAACAATTTTCAGATTGTTCAGACGCGCGATTCAGTCGTCATCATGCAGGAGATGATTCACGAAGTGCGCGTCATCCATCTGGATGGCAGCCCGCACGTCGATCCGCATGTTCGGCTTTGGATGGGCGACTCGCGCGGCCATTGGGAAGGCGACACGCTGGTGGTGGACATCGCCAACTTCAACGATAAGATCGTCGACAATTCTTTCAATTGCTGCCCGGCCGCCGGGTCGCACCTGCATGTGGTGGAGCGCTTCCGCCGCATCGACGCGGATCACATCGATTATCGATACACCGTCGACGACCCGAGCACCTACACCCGTTCTTGGACCGCCGAAGTGCCCATGACCCGAATCGACGAGCCGATTTACGAGTACGCGTGCCACGAGGGCAATTACGCCATGCCGGATATGCTGGCCGGCGTACGGGCGAAAGAAGCAGCGTCGAAGAAGTAAACCTGCGCGACGCGTTCACCAGCGTTTCAGACCTTTTCGCCCAATATCTTTGCGATAGTGCATGCCCGCGAAATGGATTCGTGCGACGTCATCATAGGTATTCCGAATGGCTTCCGCCAGAGTGGAACCGCGCGCTGTGACGCCGAGCACGCGGCCGCCCGCCGTTGTTAGAACATTTCCTACGAGTTTTGTTCCAGCATGAAAAACGGTGGCGTGCTGGACGCGATCCAATCCCGTGATCGCGTCTCCGGTGCGAACCGCGCCTGGATAACCCGCCGCAGCGAGAACAACGCACACCGAAGGGTCGGGACGCCAGTCCAACCGCGCCCCTTCTAACGTCCCATGCGCCGCGGCGAATAGCGCCTCCACAAAATCGGTCTGCATGCGGTGCATCAGCACTTGTGTCTCCGGGTCGCCCAGGCGCGCGTTGAACTCCAGGACCTTCGGCCCACGCGGACTCATCATCAATCCGGCGTAGAGGAATCCGGTAAATGGCCGGCCCTCCGCGCGCATGTGTTGGATCGCGGGGTGGATTACCTGGGCCATGATTTCCGATTTATGAAAATCGCCCAGGATGCGCCCATCGCAGTAAGCGCCCATGCCGCCGGTGTTCGGGCCGGTATCGCCGTCATGAACGGTTTTGTGATCCTGGGTTGGCTCGAGGGCGAGAACGTTCACTCCGTCGCTCAAGACGATGAAGCTGACCTCTTCGCCCGTCAGGAATTCCTCGATCACCAATCGCGAACCCGGCGCCATGAGTTGATCGAGCGCCGCCCCGGCTTCGTCCGCGGAATTCGCGATGATCACGCCCTTACCCGCTGCCAGACCATCAGCCTTCAGGACCACCGGGAAATCGAACTCGTGCAGCGCGGCTCGGGCTTCTTCCAGCGTGTCCACGGCTGCAAAACGAGCGGTTGGAATACCGGCTCGCATCATGAACTCTTTTGCAAACACCTTACTGGATTCGAGCCTTGCAGCCGCCGCCGTTGGCCCAACGATGGGGCGGCCTTTGGATCGAAACTGGTCAACGATCCCGGCAGCCAGCGGCGCTTCCGGCCCAACCACGGTCAAGTCTGCGTCCACCGATTCGGCGGCCGCCAGATAGTCCGTCGTGGGAAGGCACGTAGCTACCTGTGCGATACCTGGATTCCCTGGAGCGGCGTACAGCGCCGATGTCTTGGGACTCTGAGCCAGCTTCCAACATAGTGCGTGTTCACGGCCGCCGGAACCAATCATCAAAATCTTCATCTTGTCTCGCCGGAAAATAGAAACTAGCACACTTGTGCCACACTAAAAACTGAACGCCATGAAGTCGACCAAGTACGACGTGATCGTTGTGGGCGCCGGACACGCCGGATGCGAGGCGGCGCGAGCCTGCGCCCGCATGGGCCTGCGCACCGCGATGATCACCATGAATCTCGACTTGATCGCGCAAATGTCTTGCAATCCGGCGGTCGGCGGCATTGCCAAAGGTCACCTGGTGCGTGAGATCGACGCGCTGGGCGGCGTGATGGGCGAAGTGACCGACGCGGTGGGGATTCAGTTTCGCCTGCTCAACACCAGCCGCGGTCCGGCGGTCTGGTCGCCGCGCGCGCAGTGCGACAAGAAGCAATATCGCATCCGCATGCGCGAGGTTCTGGAGCGCGAGCCGAATCTTCGGATCCTGCAAGCAGAGGTTGCGCAGCTTCAGATCACGGATGGACCGGCGCGGCGTGTCAACGGAGTCTTGCTGCGCGATGGCCGTTCGCTATCCAGTGAATCCGTTATCGTAACCACCGGAACGTTCTTGAATGGTCTAGCCCATGTGGGCGAGATGAAGTATAGCTGCGGGCGCAATGGCGAGGCTCCTTCTAATCTGTTGGGCGATCAGCTCCGGTCGCTAGGGCTCGCCTGGACCCGGCTCAAGACCGGTACCCCGCCGCGTCTCGATGGCAGAACCATCGATTGGGACCGTTTCGAACCTCAGCATGGGGATCCGGAACCCACGCCGTTCTCCTTCCTGACGAAGAAGATCGAACGGGAGCAAGTTAAATGTTATATATCGTACACTTCCGATAAGACCCTGCAGATTCTGAGAGATAGCATCGCACGATCACCCCTGTATAGCGGCCAGATCGAGGGAGTTGGGCCCCGCTATTGTCCTTCCATTGAGGACAAAATAGTCAAGTTCCCCGACAAGACGCGCCACCAGCTTTTCCTCGAGCCGGAGGGTCTGGACACCTACGAGGTGTATGTAAATGGCATGTCGACTAGCATGCCCGTCGATGTGCAAACCGCGATGGTGGCCTCTGTACCTGGCCTCGAAGAGGCCGAGATGATCCGGCCGGGGTATGCAATTGAGTACGATGCTGTCGACCCGCGCGAATTGAATCATAGCTTGCAAGTCAAGTCGATTGAAGGCTTGTTTCTTGCCGGACAGATCAACGGAACATCCGGATACGAAGAGGCGGCATGTCAAGGGCTGATTGCTGGTATAAACGCGGCCTGCCGCGTGAATGTCAATCCGCCGGTAACTGTCGCCAGGACTGAGGGTTACACCGGAATCCTCATCGACGATTTGGTCAACAAAGGCGCGGACGAGCCGTACCGTATGTTCACGTCTCGCGCCGAGTTTCGGCTGCATTTGCGAATTGATAACGCCGACGAGCGGCTAACGCCAGTGGGCCCCGGGCCGGTTTGGTCACAGACGAGCGCTGGACGCATTACCTTCAAAAGCAGGAACAGAAGGAACGAATCAGGAGGCTGCTGGAGTCAACCCGGCTGGACCCGGCTGTATTCGATTCCTTCGCGGCTGCCGCTACTGATCGCCCTACGCTGCTTATGTGGTTGCGTCGCCCCGAAGCGAAGATCCAAAGCCTGGAAGCGTGGGTTCGCCGGGCCTTGGGGGACGAACCGGTGCATGGGGTGCTGGCGACGATTGAGACCGAGGCAAAGTATGCCGGCTACATCGCCCAGCAGGAGCGTCAAATCGACCGCCTGCGGGATGCAGAATCCAGGCGTATTCCGGCGGCCTTCGAGTTTTCCGGGATTCCGGGTCTTTCCATCGAAGTGAAGCAGAAGCTCCAGCGGGTTCGTCCTGAAACGCTTGGTCAGGCTGGGCGCATTCCGGGCGTGACTCCAGCCGCCGTTGCCGTCTTGGATGTTTATCTGAGCCTGGGCGCCCACGCCTGAGAAATGCCGGTTCCGCCCTGGTTCCCAGAAGTCTTGCAACATGAGCTTCGGCCATGGCTGAATCTCTCCCTTGACCAAGTCTCAAACCTGTATACCCACTATGAGTTTCTTGAGCGCTGGAATAGAAAAATGAGCCTAACCTCGCTCGATCCAGGCTCTGAATTAGTCGTTCGTCACTACTGCGAATCACTTTTCCTGGGGGCCCAGCTCAAGGGCCAGGATGCCGCCAGAATTGTGGACGTGGGCTCAGGAGCCGGTTTTCCCGGCGTCCCAATCGCCGTTCTTCACTCCGGATGGGCGGTCGCACTGGTAGAGTCAGTACAGCGGAAGTCGGTGTTCCTACGGGAATCGACGCGTCATCTGAAGAACGTCACGGTTTTGGCGCGCCGGGCTGAGGAGATTGGAGGAGGATTTGATTGGGTCGTCTCAAGGGCGGTTCGTCCCCTGGAAATTCTGCAGAACGTCCCGCGGCTGGCACCCAGAATCGGGCTACTGATTGGCGAAGGAAGTTTTCCCGAGCTGAAGAATGTTCCAGGAATTGCGTGGGCCGAACCCATTCGGTTACCTTGGGGAGACCGAAGATTATGCCTGCTGGGAACGTTTCACGTGGAACACTAATCTCAAGACGTTTCACGTGGAACATAGGGGTGGCGTTGTGTTGGGAAAAGTAATAGCGATCGCGAACCAAAAAGGCGGCGTAGGAAAAACTACTACCGCGATCAATCTAAGTGCTTCGCTGGCCGCCAACGATCTACGAGTCTTGCTGGTTGATTCCGACCCGCAAGGCAACGCGACCACGGGTCTAGGCGTCCCTAAGGCCGAGGAGCGGCCGACCCTCTATCAGGTTCTGCTAGGCGAAAGCGATCTTGCCGGCGGCTATCATCCACAGCGAATTCGAAGGGTTGGATGTCGTTCCCTCGGATAAGAACCTGGTCGCCGCAAACCTGGAGCTGATCGAGGTGGAAAACCGCGAATCCAGGCTCCGTGGCGCCCTGGAACCTGTTCGCAGCCAATACGACTACATCCTGATTGACTGTCCGCCGGCGCTTGATTTGTTGACCGTAAATGCCCTGGTTGCAGCGGATTCCGTCCTGATCCCCATTCAATGCGAGTTCTTCGCCCTGGAAGGCATTTCCCAGCTCATGGACACGATTGATCGCATTCGCGATTCTTTCGAGAGCGGACTCACAATAGAGGGCGTTCTGCTCACCATGTACGATGACCGGATGAACCTGACCCGCCAGGTGGAGCAAGATTTGCGCGAGTTTTTCGAACACAAGGTCCTGAAAACCGTGATCCCGCGCAGCGTGCGGCTGGCCGAGGCCCCCAGCTTTGGGAAGCCAATTCTAGCCTACGACATACGCTCTCGGGGCGCCGAAAGCTATATCCAACTTGCAAAGGAGATCCTGGCCCGTGCCCAAAACGCCGGAAAAGCCACAACGCAAAGTCTTGGGTAAAGGTCTTTCAGCACTGCTCGCCAGCAAACCGGCCGCGCGGTTGCCTGTAGCGGAAGCACCTCGCGAACCGCAAGGCCCTCGCGTCGTGTCGATTCCAATCACCCAAATCGCTCCAAACCCTTTGCAGCCCCGCACGGTTTTCGACGCCACGCGCCTGCAGGAACTCGCTAACTCTATAGAAACAAATGGAATAATTCAGCCAATTCTGGTTCGCCGACACGCCGGGCAATACGAGTTGATCGCTGGCGAGCGCCGCCTTCGGGCCGCCAAGCTCGCGGGGCTCTCCGACGTTCCCGCCATCGTACAGGACTTTGCCGACGAACGCGTTCTGGAAATCGCCTTAATCGAAAACATCCAGCGGGAGGATCTGAACCCGATCGAGACCGCCCAGGCACTGGATCGCCTCTCGCGCGAAATGAGCCTGAGCCACGAGGAAATCGCAAACCGCACCGGGAAAGACCGCACCACCATCACCAACATGATCCGGCTGCTTCGCTTGCCAGGTTCTGTCCAGCTTCTGGTTGCGGAACGCCGGCTTTCCATGGGGCACGCCCGCGCCATACTTGGCCTTACATCGCCCGAGCTTCAAACCCAAGTCGCTGAGAAGAGCGCCGCGCAAGGCTTCTCCGTGCGCCAGGTCGAGCGCTTGGTGAAAAAGATGAACGAGCCCCGCGAGCCCACGGAGACGCCGCTCCAAGATCCCAATATCCGTGCCGCGGTGGGAGAACTCGAGACTGCCCTGGGCACGCGTGTGCGCATCGTCGAAAGAACCGACCAACGAGGCCGTATCGAAATCGAGTATTACTCGCAGGAAGAACTGCAGCGCGTCTACGAAACCATCGTTTCGGCCGCGCGCAAAGATTGAAGTTTGGTGCCGGCGGCAGGAGTCGAACCTGCGACCTACGGATTATGAGACCGTCGCTCTAACCACCTGAGCTACACCGGCAACGTGCCGCTTTCTTAAGATTATTTGGGGCGCGGCCCGGAAGTCAACCGGCGGTCTAAATCATTAAAATGCTTGACGATTCCTTGACATTAGGTTATCTTAATTATGGAGGTTACCTGAAGTAAGGCGAGCCTCCAGAAGGCAGTAACCGTAGGAGGTTTTATAGAGACTACGATTGCTCAACGGGGCGGCTACCGGCATCCTCGACGGGTCATCTCACACGGATAACAGCAGAGTGAGATCAAACAGGCCTCACCGCTAGCGGCGGTTTCACCGCATCCGAGGATGGAGAGATGGCATAGCGGGAGTCGGCGGCCGCCCTGAATTCATTTGTGCGATTTGACAGCCTCATTTCCCTCCAGTAGATTCGAGTTTAGTGTCCTCTCCCGTCGTTGAATTTCGCGGTGTCTCCAAGAGCTATCCAATTTATCCCGCTCCCAGCGCGCGCCTGAAGGAGCTGGCACTCTTTAACCGTCGATCCTTTCATCGCGATTTTTGGGCCTTGCAGGACGTGACGTTTGAAATTCAACGGGGCGAGACGTTCTGCATCGTCGGCGAGAATGGGTCCGGCAAAAGTACGCTGCTGCAGATCGTGGCCGGTATTCTCCAACCCACCGTGGGGGAAGTGCGCGTGCGCGGGCGCGTCGCCGCCTTGCTCGAATTAGGCACGGGATTCAACCCCGAATTCAGCGGCCGCGATAACGTGTACGTGAATGCCGCCATCCTCGGGCTCTCGCGCAAAGAGATCGACGGGAAGTTTCGCCAGATCGAAGACTTCGCCGAAATCGGCGATTTTATCGATCAGCCCGTGAAAACCTACTCGAGCGGCATGGCCATACGCCTGGCATTCGCAGTCGCGATCAACGTCGAGCCAGAAATCCTGCTAGTCGATGAAGCCCTGGCCGTGGGTGATATATATTTCCGCCAACGCTGCCTGCGCAAAGTTCACGAATTGCGCGGAAACGGCGTGACCATCCTGTTCGTCTCGCACGCGCCCTCGGAAGTGAAATCCATAGGAGACCGGGCGCTGTGGCTGGATACCGGACATATGAAGGAGCTGGGAAGCCCCGATGTCGTGGTAGCGAAGTATTCGGCCGCCATGGTTCAGAAGGACAACGCCTACATCACCCGCCAGCACACTAAGACGCAGACGGAGACTCAGGATCGGGTCCTGGCTCCGGAAATAGTCGATACCATTCCAAACATCGACCACCGCTTTGGCGACGGGCGCGCCGAGGTGCTGGGTATCGCGGTTCTGGATGCGACCGGTCAGCCCATCTACTTGCTGGAGCCTTCCACCGCCATCGTAGTTCGCATCAGCGTCCGGGCCAATGAGGACATCGTGATGCCCATCGTCGGATTCATCATGCGAAATCACGTGGGCCTGGACTTCGCCGGTACCAACACGGCGCGCGAGGGCTTCGACCTTCCTCCCATGGCCGCCGGCGACGTGTTCACAGTGGACTTCCACGTCCAGCTCCCCGAGCTCTACGCCTCGCCCTTTTCCTTCTCACCGGCCATTGCGGACGGCACGCTGCACAACTACACCAACTGCGATTGGATCGATAACGCCGTCGTACTCCAAACGAATCCGGGTGACGATCAGATCTACGGCTATTTGCACCTTCCCTGCCGGGTCGAGTTGAACCGTTGCCTGACGAAGCCCGCGCCGGCCCTTTCCCACGCGGAGCCGAGCGTTGGTTGAGTTCACCGGAGAGCGAGTCGTTCCGGGTCAGGTGAACGATGACCTCTGGAGCGAGCACTTGGCCCGGTACGCCTTCGCGAGGACGTACGCGGAAGGGCGGCGGGTGTTGGATGCCGGCTGTGGGACAGGCTACGGTTCGTCGGAGTTGGCAAGTGCGGCCGCGAGCGTCACAGCCTTCGATCTGGCGCCAGAGGCCATCGAATATGCACGGGCTCATTTCGCGGCGCCCCATTTTGTCCTGGCCACCTGTGGCGCCATTCCGTTCGCGGCGAATGCCTTCGATCTGGTGGTGGCGTTCGAGGTAATCGAGCACCTGGCAGACTATCGCGCGTTTCTTCAGGAATGCGCTCGCGTCTTGAAGCACCAGGGCCTGCTAATCGTCTCTTCGCCGAATCGCCTCTATTATTCCGAGAGCCGCGCGCAAACCGGTCCGAATCCTTATCACGAACATGAGTTCGAAGCCGAAGAATTTGTGACTGAACTCGAAAAAACGTTCAGCAATGTGCGCTTGCTGCTCCAGAATCGCGTGGAGTCCTTCGCGTTTCATTCCGAGAACGGCCGTGAGCCGGCCGAAGTCCGGATCGAACGCGGAGGCAAGGCCTCGGAGGCCCATTTCCTGATTGGGCTGTGTTCCTTCGGTCCGCTTCCCGAGCGGCGCTCGTTTGTTTATGTCCCGACCGCGGCCAACATGCTCCGAGAACGCGAGCAACACATCCAGCTATTGGAGGGCCAACTAACCGAGAGCCGGTCGGAGTTCAGTTCTCTGCTCGAACTGCACCGCGCGCTTAAGGAAGAGCTGGAGGCGAGTAATCGCTGGGCGACCTCGCTCCGTTCTGAGCTGGAAAAAGCGGGACAACGCATCGTCACGCTCCAAAACGAGCTGGACGTGTCGACCGCGGGCTACGAAGCCAAGATTCTGGAACTGGAAGAAGAGAATCGCGCGAAGACCGAGTGGGCCTTGGACACCGAGGCGCGCTTTGCTAAGGAGCTGGCGGCCAAATGCGATGAGCTAGCCGAGTGCGTGCGCTTGCTGGAGTCCGCCGAGCAGACCATCGTGGAACGAACCCTCTGGGCCCAACGCACCGAGGCACAGCGCGAGGAATTGGCAGCGCTGTTCAGCATGGTGCAGGCCTCCCGCTGGATCCGGCTGGGCCGTAAGATGGGGCTTGGTCCTAATCTTGATGCCAAGCCCGGCCAGTCCTGAGAAGCCCGGAAAGTGAGAACGCTGCTCACCATCCTCTGGCGGCTCATCCGGTCGCTGCCGCTTTTGCTGATCTCTCCGTTCTTGCTGGTTGTCGCCATCGTGGCGATCGCTCTCACCGACTTGGCCGCGGCGTTCCGAAAAAAGCCGGTCTCCACGGACACCCAGCCTTCGCTCGACGCTGCCACGGTCGTCATTCCCAACTGGAACGGCCGCGATCTTCTCGCGAAATACCTGCCGTCGGTGATCGCAGCTCTGGCGGGCAACAGCGAGAACGAAATCATCGTGGTCGACAACGGGTCTGAAGACGGCAGCGCCGGGTTTTTGCGCGAGCATTTTCCCGGGGTGCGGGTAGTGGCGCTCGAACGCAACCTCGGCTTCGGTGGCGGTTCGAATGCAGGCTTCCGCGCGGCGAAAAACGACATCGTCGTGTTGCTGAACAGTGACATGCGTGTTCAGCCGGACTTCCTCGCGCCTCTGCTCCAGGGATTCACGGATGAAAAAGTGTTCGCCGTTTCCTGCCAGATTTTTTTCAGCGACCCCGGCAAGCTGCGGGAAGAGACCGGGCTGACACAAGGCTGGTGGGAAAATGGCGGACTGCGCGTACGCCATCGTATAGACCCGGCGGTCACGAAAGCTTTTCCCTGCTTCTATGGCGGCGGCGGTTCCTGTGCTTTTGATCGCCGAAAGTTCCTCGCGCTCGGCGGCTTCGACGAGTTGTTTCGTCCTTTTTATCTCGAAGACACCGGCCTCGGTTACCAAGCCTGGAAGCGCGGCTGGAAAGTTCTTTATCAGCCCCAGAGCATCGTCTATCACGAGCATCGCGGAACCATCGGCAAAAAATTCTCGGCCGCGCAGATCGACGCGGTCCTCAAGAAAAATTTCATCCTGTTTTGCTGGAAGAACATTCACGAATGGCGGCGCTTGTGGCCGCACTTCTTCTTCACGTTTAGCGGCGCGGTTTTGAGTGCCTTTTTCGGCGATTCACCGGAGCGCGCCAACCTGGGTGGACTGTGGCGAGCGTTCCGGCAATTGCCCGGCGCGCTACGGTCGCGGCGACAAGCACGCTCGCTCGCGACGGTTTCCGATACTGAAGCTTTCCGCAGGCCACTGGGCGGATACTTTCGAGATCGCTTCGGCGACGTCGCACGGGAGCCTGAGAACCTGAGCGTGCTTTTCGTCTCGCCTTATCCGATCTGCCCGCCGATCCACGGCGGCGGGGTCTTCATGTATCAAACCGCCCTGGAGCTGGCGCCGCTGTGCTCGCTGCATCTGGTCATCCTGCTGGATTATGAATCGGAACGCGCCAGTCACCGGGAGCTCGAACAGAAAGCCGCCTCCGTCGAGTACCTTGTGCGCATGGAGGGCCAGCCCAAGGGGTTCGGTTCGATTCTGCCTTTTTCGGTGCGCGAGTTTGCCAATGCCGATCTCGAATGGCTGCTGCACCGCCAGATGTTCCTGCTTGATATCGATGTACTGCAGCTCGAATACACAGCTCTCGGCCAATATTCCGGGCACTTCCAGCGGCTGGCCTGCGTGCTTTTCGAGCACGATGTCTACTTCCAATCGATCGGCCGGGGTCTCGCGGGCACGCCGGGATTGGTCCGCAAATCCAAAGCGGCGTTCGAGTACCTCCGCGCCCTGAGATATGAGCTGAGCATCCTGCCTGGATTTGACCGCATTCAGATTTGCAGCCCGGAAAATCGCGATTACCTTCTTTCGTTCCTGCCCGAATTGCGGAACAAGCTGGACGACAATCGCGCCGGCATCGCGACCTCGCGGTATGACTTCCACCCGGACGGTCGCGAACCGGAGACCATGCTATTCCTGGGCAGTTTTCGCCACTTGCCCAATCAGGAAGCGCTGGATTGGTTCACGCGCAAGGCGCTACCAAGTGTTTTGAAGCGTTCGCCCGCGGCGCGACTGGTAATCGTTGGCGCCGAGCCGCCGCCGCGGCACTCGCTCCCCGACCTTCCCGGCAACATCGAGCTGCGCGGCTATGTCGAGGACGTGCGCGAGCCGCTGGGCCGGTATGCGGTGTTCGTGTGTCCGATTCTGAGCGGGTCGGGAATGCGCGTGAAATTGTTGGAGGCGTTCGCGGCCGGCATTCCGGTTGTCTCGACACGGCTCGGCGCCGAAGGCTTGACGGCCACCGACGGCGATATCTGCGCGCTGGCTGACGACCCCGTAGAATTCGCGGACAAGATCCTGGAGCTGTTCGCCAACGCCGAAAAAGCTCGCGCGCTGGCCGAGCGAGCCCGCGAACACGTGGTGAAAACGCGCGACATGGCGGTGCTCACGCGGAATCTCGTGGAAAGCTATCGCGCCGTGCTGATCGAGAAGAGAGAGCAGGGCGTCACCAGTTCTGGTTGAAGCTCTCCAGCGCGATGCGCACCAGTTGGCTGCGCGTCCGCACACCGGTCTTATCGAAGAGCTGTTGCAAGACCGCCTTCACGGAGCCTTCCGAAATCTCCAATTGCCCGGCGATCTCCTTGTTGGTGAATCCTTCGAACACTCCCTTCAGCACGGCGCGCTCGCGCTGGGTGAAAGGCTGTGAGGTTCGCTGCTCTTCGGACTTGCCGCTGGCGCCCGCGACCAAGGACCGCACGGCTCTCGAATCCAGGAACATCTCGCCACGCATGACTTTGTAGATGGCCTCAAGCAGTTGCGCCGGCGGGCTGTGTTTTAGAAAAATCCCAGCGGCGCCAGCCTCCATGGCGCGTAGCGTTCCGGCATCGCTCATCCCGGCGGTGACCATGAGAATGCGGCCGGCGAACGATTTAGCCTTCACCGAGTCGAGAAACAGTGAGCCTTCCTGCTCGCCCAGATCGAAGTCGAGCAGCACCAGGTCGACCGCCTCGCGCTCGACGATCGCGAGCGCTTCGGTGGCGTTGGAACAAGTGGCGACGATGCGCAGGTCAGGTTCGGCTTGGAGCAGCCGGCTGAGGCTCTCCCGGAAGAGGCTGTGATCGTCCACTAATAGAATCCGGATCTCCTGGCCCATAACGTTCTTTTCTCACTTCGGAGAGCAGGGGCGACAACTCGACTACGAAACTGGATCCGCCCGGCTCCGGCTCATATCGAAGGTCTCCTCGGAATGAACGCATGAAGGCGCGCGACAGGTACAAACCGAGCCCGGTGGCCTGAGCGCCTTGCTGGAAGGGCCGGAACAAGCGGTCCGGGTTAGCGACGCCGCCGCCCGAGTCCTGAACGCGAACGGTGACGCGGTCTTTCTCAGTCCTCGCGCTGACTCGTAATTCGCGCAACGGCTGATTCCGCATGGCGCGCTCGCTGTTCTTGACGAGATTCAGGAAGACCTGGATCAGGCTTTGGCGATCCGCCCAAACGGCCGGAAGCCCGGGCTCGATTTCCCAATGAACTTCGAAGCCGTCTTCGCGTAGCGCCGGTTCAACGATGATGCGTACTTCTTCGAGCAGCGAAGGAAGATCCAGCCCCGCCGCCGGATTCGCGGTTTGACGAAGCTCCATGGCGGCGATCTTTTCCAGCGCCAGGATCAGAGTGCCCAAAGTTTCGAAGTCCTTGTTCTCTTCGAGCGCACCGTTTCGCGCTAGGTTCTGGTGCACCACGGCGATCGCGCCGCACACGTTCCGAATCTCATGCGAAACCGCGCCGACCAGGATTCGCGACCCAGCCATGAGCTGATGCAAGTTGACTTCTTCGCGGCTGCGCAGCTCCTCGGAGGCGTCCACCACCATGGCTGCCAGGCGCGGCCCGGCTCCAGTCCGGTACGTCGAAAACCAAACGTCGGCTAGAAATACTTCGCCGTCCTCCCGCCGGCCGCGGCATTGCATCACGGTGCGAAAAGAAGGACGGTTCTGTTCGGGCGCTGGAACGTTGACCAGCGCCGGCAGATAGCCGCGGATCGATCTCCCCGGAAGCGAGCCGGCCGGCACGCCGAGCAGGCGGTGCGAGGCATCGTTGGCGAGCAGCACGCGCCCTTGATCGTCCATGGTGAGAATGGCCGCCGGACTGCTTTCCACCAGAATTTTGAGTTGCTCCTCGGCATCCTGACGGGCCTTGGCCGCGGTCTCGATGTCTTGCAAGTGCTGCAACGCATTTTGCCGGCTCCGGACCAGCTCATAGACAAACAACCCCATGCCGAAGAAGGCAGCAAACATCAGGATGTCGCGAGGCACGCCGGCCGCCAGCGTCCAGAGATAGGAGTCAAAGGCTTCTGCCAGAATGGTGCATGCCGCCGCGATTCCAGCGATTTGCCAGCGGTTCAACACGCTGCCGATCAGCAACATGGGGAACAGGTACAGGAACCCGAGCTGGAAGTTATCCTCGATGCGCCAGTCGGCCACCGCGATGAGTGCGATCATGAGACCGGCTCTGAGGAGCACGGCCCGGCGGCTGCCACGCAAAAGAAAAAACAGCATGATCGATCAGCGTAGCTCAGCATACAGCTACGCTTGCCTTCATTCTACCGTCAGCCTGTTCTCCACGCGCTGGCGGCTGGCCAAAAGATAGGTAGGCAATGGCCGAAAGATATGCCATCCGATAATCGACAGGACAGGACGGGCTCGCTACATTGCAAAGTGGGGTGTTGTGTGCGTGCCCGCATGGAAGCGGCCGCGAACGTACATCCACCAGTTTGCGAATCGCACCGGAGGTCAGTTGTCGGTAAAAGCCCAACGCGCAGATTTAAGGCTGGCATATGCCGGGCGCGCCATGGTGCTCGCAGGATTGCTCTCCGCATCGGCACTGGGCCAAACGGCTTTTACCTGGCAACAGATCAAGGACAAATTCGCAGTCGCCAATCCCACGTTGAAAGCCGCCCAGCTCAACATCGCCGAATCGCGCGCTCAGGAGATCACGGCCTTTTTGCGTCCCAACCCGGATTTGAGCTTAACCGTGGATGGGTATCAAGTAACGCCGAACGCGGGAGTATGGCGGCCGCTCAGTGGTGTACTCGAAACGCCTGGGATCAGCTACCTGCATGAGCGGCAGCATAAGCGCGAGCTGCGGCGTGATAGCGCCCGAGAATCCACCGCCGTGGCCGAATCGACTTACTCCGATCAGGAGCGCAGCCTGCTGTTTAACTTGCGAAACGATTTCGTAGGTGTTTTGCAAGCCAAGGCGGTGCTTCAGAACGCGCGCGAGAACCTGAGCTACTGGGACCGCGTGCTGGACGTGAATCGGACGCGTTACAACGCGGGCGACCTGGCTCTGGTGGATCTGAACCGTCTGGAGCTCCAGCGCGTGCAATTCGAAGCCGATTTTGAGACGGCGCTGGTCAATTTAAGAACAGCGAAGATCCAGCTCCTGACTTTGCTGAACGATCGGACGCCGATCGACCGATTCGACGTCAGCGGTCCCTACGATTTCAAGGAAGAGTTGATGCCGCTGGAGGAATTTCGCAGGGCCGCGCTCGAAACCAGGCCGGATCTCAAAGCGGCCATACAAAACGTGGAACTGGCCAAGCTCAATCATCAGCTCGCCGTGGCGAACGGCTCGACGGATCCGACCTTCAGCGCGTGGTACTCGCACAATCCGTCCTTCAGCAACCCGTTCGCGACTGAAACGGTGGGCGGCAGCGTAAGCATTCCCTTGCGCATCTTCGATCGGAACCAGGGCGAGAAGGCGCGCACACAGATCGACATCGGCCGCAACGAACGCTTGCGGGACGCCGCGCAAGCCGCGGTGTTGAGCGACGTCGAATCGGCCTACTGGACGCTGGTGCAGGCCTTGAATCTGCTGAAACCCTACCAGACGAAATATCTTCCGCTGGCGGAGGACAACCGCAACCGCATTTCGTTTTCATTTCAGAATGGCGGCGCGTCGCTGCTGGATTTTTTGGATGCTGAAAAAGCGTATCGAGATACTCGACTGGCGTACCTGAATCTGACCGGCTCTTATTTAGTCGCGGCGGCGCAGATGAACATGGCCGTTGGCAGGGAGGTTGTGGAATGAATCGCTTACTCATATTGGAGACAACTCTCTGTTTGGGTTTGGCGTTGTTTGTCGCCGGCTGCGAAAAAAAGGCGGCGGCGCGAGATAACGACGACACCGGACCCGTCTCCGCAAAGGTGGAGCCGGCTTTCGATTCCAGCAATTTCAAGGTCGACCACCCCGAGCGGTTTCCGCTGGTGACAGCGGGTGAGCAGGTTGCGGCGCCGGAATTGAATGTCACCGGCGTAGTGAATCCGGATGTTTCGCGTCAGGTGCCGGTGCCGTCGCTGGCCACTGGGCGCGTTATAGAAATTGATGCGCGGCTGGGCGACACCGTGAAGAGGGGCCAGCTGCTGTTCAAGGTGCGGAGCACCGACATCGCGGGCGCTTACTCGGACTATCGCAAGGCCGTCAAGAACGAGCAGCTGGCCGTGGAGAACGAACGTCTGGCAAAAATCCAGCAGGATCGCGCCAAGCTGTTATACGAGCATGGAGCCGTTCCCAAGAGCGCCCTCGAAATTGCCGACAACAACGAGATTGCGGCCCAAACCGCGGTGGGAAATGCGCGCATCGACGTGGAAACCGCCAGCGAGCGTTTGAAGTTGCTCGGTTCCGATCCGGAGCATCCCTCAGCGCTCGTGGAAGTGTATGCACCGGTATCGGGCGTCATCACCGATCAACAGATCACCAACCAGTCCGGCGTCCAAGCCCTGACTCCTCCGAATCCCTTCACCATTTCGGACATTTCGCACGTGTGGGTGATCTGCGACGTGTACGAAAACAACATGTCGCAGGTGCACCTGGGCGAGTACGCCGATATTCATCTGGTTGCGTACCCGGACCGCGTATTGAAAGGGCGAATCAGCAACATTCTTCCGATCGTCGACCCCAACATTCGCACCGAGAAGGTGCGCCTGGAAGTGGAGAACCCAGGCCTCATGCGGCTGGGCATGTTTGTGAACGCGACGTTCCACGGTGAGTCGACGGAAAAACACGCGACCGTACCCGCCAGCGCCATTCTGCACTTGCACGATCGCGAGTGGGTCTATACGCCGGCCGGCAGCGGGGCTTTCCAGCGCGTCGAAGTCACGGCCGGCAACATGCTTCCCGGCAACATGCAAGAAGTAATCTCCGGCCTCAAGCCTGGAGATCAAGTGATCGCGAACGCGCTGGTGTTTCAGAACACGGTTGAGCAGTAAATGATCCGCAAAGCAGTCGATTTCGCGCTCAACAATCGCTTCTTGGTATTGGCGGCAGCCATTTTGCTGTTCGGCTGGGGCGCGATTTCCTTCCATCAACTGCCGGTCGAAGCGTATCCGGACGTAGCCAACAATTACGTGGAAGTGATCACGCAATGGCCTGGGATCTCGGCCGAGCAGATCGAGCAGCAGGTCACCATTCCGCTTGAAATCGCCATGAACGGGATTCCGGGTATGGCGCATCTGCGCTCGTTTTCGATCTTCGGTCTCTCGGATCTCAAGCTGGTGTTCGAAGACGAAACGTCGGACTTCGAAAATCGCGAGCGCGTTCTCGAACGGCTCTCGCAGGTCTCGCTGCCGCCGGGCGTGACGCCGCAAATGGGTACGGACTGGAGTCCGGTCGGCCAGATCTACTTCTTTACTCTTGAGAACACGAATCCCGCTTATGACGTGATGGAACTGAAATCCATCGAAGACTGGGTGGTGGAAAAAAACCTAAAGTCTGTCCCGAACATCGTCGATGTGGCCACATTCGGCGGCCCGACGCGCGAGTATCAGGTTCGCGTCGATCCCAACAAGCTCATCGACTACGGGCTGAATCTGGCGCAGGTGGAACAGCAGCTCACCAACAGCAATGCGAATGCGGGCGGCAGTTTCATCCAGGCGGGCCTGCAACAAATCAACGTTCGCGAAGTCGGATTAATCAAGAACGTTCACGACATCGAAAACACGGTGATCCTGACCAAGAACGGCACTCCGATTCACGTGAAGGATATCGCGGTCGTCGAGCAGGGTCCCAAGATCCGGCTGGGTCAGTTCGCGCGCGCCATACACCGGGAGGATGGAAGGATCATCGACGACCCCGACGTCGTTTCGGCGTGGGTGCCGATGCGCAAGGGCGCCGACGCGGAACCGACGCTGGAGGGCCTGCACGCCAAAGTAAAGGAGCTGAACGATCACATTTTGCCGGCGGGTGTGAAGATCGTTCCCTTTCTCGATCGCGACGATCTGGTGCACTTCACCACGCATACCGTTCTGCACAATCTGGGCGAAGGCATTTTACTGGTAGTCGTTGTGCTGTTCCTGCTGCTGGGAAACGTGCGGGGCGCGCTGATCGTAGCCTTGACCATCCCGTTTTCGCTCTTATTCGCCGCCACGTGTTTGAAGTTGAAAGCCATTCCAGCGAACTTGCTTTCCTTGGGCGCGTTGGATTTCGGAATGGTGGTGGAAGGCACGGTGGTCATGATTGAGAACATCGTGCGCCATCTCAACGCTCAGAACGGCAGCGAGAGAACCACCATCCAGAAGATTTTCGATGCCGCCCACGAAGTACAGCGTCCGGTGTTTTATCGCCATCCTTCTGATCATCACGGCGTACCTTCCGATATTCACCCTGCAACGCGTGGAAGGACGATTGTTCAAACCCATGGCGTGGACGGTGGCATTCGCGCTGGTCGGGGCCATCCTGTTTTCGATGATGGTGGCGCCCGTGCTCGCCAGTCTCTTGTTTCGAAAGGGCACGCGGGAATGGCACAACCCGGTAATGGCATGGATTACGGCCGGCTATCGCAAGGCAGTGCGCTGGGCCATTCGCTGGCGATATGTTACGGTCGCGGTGGGGCTGGCGGGGGTGGGGCTGGCGGCGTTCCTGGCCCTTGGCCCGCTGATCGGCTCCGAATTTCTTCCGCACCTGGACGAAGGGGCGCTGTGGGTGCGTGGCACTCTGGCGCCCAGCACCGGACCCGATGAAGGCATCCGGCTCTCCAATCAGGCGCGCATCCTGCTCTGCTCGTTTCCGGAGGCGACTGAGTGCACCAGCCAGGTGGGCCGTCCCGATGATGGCACCGACACCACCGGCTTCTTCAATACCGAGTACTTCGTCGGTTTGAAACCCAAGGAGCAGTGGCGCCAGGGATTTCATCAGAACAAGGAAGAGTTGATTGCGGCCATGGACCGCGAGTTGGAGAAGCTGCCGGGCGTGACGTGGAGCTTCTCGCAACCGATCGCCGACAACATGGAAGAAGCTGTCAGTGGAGTCAAGGGGCAGCTGGCCACTAAGATTTACGGCGATGATCTGAAGGTTCTCGAGGACACGGCGGACGAGATCGTCAGGATCATGCGCGGAGTGAGAGGAATCGAGGATCTGGGAGTGCTTCGCGTTCTAGGCCAGCCCAACTTGAATGTAACCGTGGATCGGGCGCAAGCTGCCCGTTACCAGATCAACGTGGCGGACGTGCAAGACGCGATCCAGACTGCCGTGGGCGGGAACGCTTTGACACAGGTTTTGCAGGGCGAGGCTCGCTACGATCTGGTGCTGCGCTATCCGCCGCAATATCGCGGCACCAAGGAAGACATCGCCAACATCCGCTTGCTGGCGCCCACTGGGGAGCGAGTCTCGCTGGCGCAGCTCTGCAAAATCGAAGAACGCGACGGCGCTTCCGAGATTTATC
Organism: Terriglobia bacterium; assembly: GCA_963739705.1. Classification (GTDB taxonomy): domain Bacteria; phylum Acidobacteriota; class Terriglobia; order Bryobacterales; family Bryobacteraceae; genus Palsa-89. The sequence continues at coordinate 167,753 of CAVUBR010000001.1, forward strand.
GCGAAGGCAACCAACGCTACATCGCCATCAAGTACAGCGTCCGCGGCCGGGATTTGGGCGGCGCCGTGGAAGAAGCGATTCGCAAAGTGGGAGCGCAGGTCAGGTTACCTCGCGGCTACCACATCGATTGGGAAGGCGAATATGAGAGCCAGAAGCGCGCCCAGGCCCGGTTGTCGATCATTGTGCCGCTTACCGTGCTCCTGATTTTCGTCATTCTCTACATGATGTTCAAGTCGTTTAAATGGGCGCTGCTGATTATGGTCACGGTGTTGGTGGCGCCCATCGGCGGACTGCTTGCGTTGCTGATCACCGGGACCAACTTCAGCGTTTCCTCGGGCCTCGGGTTCCTGGCGCTGTTCGGCGTGTGTGTGCAGACCGGCGTGATCATGGTGGAATACATCAATCAAATGCGCGCGCGCGGGCACAGCATCCTGGACGCAGCCGCGGAGGGCTCGGTTTTGAAGCTTCGCCCGATCATGATGACCAGTCTAGTGGCCACGTTGGGGCTGCTGCCGGCCGCGATGTCGCACGGAATTGGATCGGATTCGCAGCGGCCGTTCGCTATCGTAATTGTGGGCGGGCTGATCGCCGCGCTAGTTCTGAGTATTTTCCTGCTGCCGACTTTGTACGTGTGGATGGCGGGCGAGCGCGACGCACTGCCCGAGGTCCCAGCTGATGAACCGGTCTAAGGCCTCAGGACGCGTAACGCCGGCTTGGTTTGGTACGTCAGATGCTCAGACCCTAATCAAAGAGGACTTATGGAAGGCTTATTCCAACCCATGCACTTGCTGGTGATCCTGGTCGTCGGCTTATTCCTGTTTGGGCCCAAGAAGTTACCCGAACTGGGCAAGGGGCTGGGCGAAGGGATTCGCGGCTTCAAAAAAGCGTTAAATGACGTAACGGATGCCGGCAAGGAAGACCCGCCCAACAAAGAGATCCAGTAGTCTCCCTACCCACCAGGACGCTCTAAGCCCGCGCTCACTTGAGCGACGTCTTAATACTTTGCGGCAATTCAAACAGGGAATCCGCTAGCGGCTCGTAGCTGACGGACGAAAACGTCACGGTCTGAGTAGAATCGCCGCCGGGCGCCACCCCCGCTGGGCATGCTTCGATTCCGGATGTATACTGGCTAAAATGCCTGGGTAATCTTCCCAGTTGAGGAGGTTCCGATGCGGCCAGCCAGGATCAGCGGGGCAATTGCTCTCGCGGTGTTGTTCGGGGTAGCGGGTTCAGCGCAAACGCCCGCCAACGCAAACGATCAAGTGACGTTCACCAAAGACGTCGCTCCCATTTTGCAGCGCTCCTGCCAGAACTGTCATCGGCCGGGAAACATCGGGCCGATGTCGCTGCTGACTTATCAGGACGTGCGGCCGTGGGCGCGCGCGATGAAACAGCAAGTGGTGCAGCGCAACATGCCGCCCTGGTACATCGACCGGGCGGTCGGAATCCACAGCTTTAAGAACGATCCATCGCTGAGCGATCAGGAAATCGCGATGATCTCCAAGTGGGCCGATAGCGGCGCGCCGGAGGGCAATCCCGCCGACATGCCGCCGCCGCGCAAATTCGACGACAGCGACCGCTGGCACATCGGCAAGCCGGACATCATCGTCACTCTGAAGAAGGATGTAGTAGTGAAGGCCAAGGCGCCGGATCAGTGGATGGACCTGCCGGCCGAAGATCTTGGTACCAAGATCGATCGCTACATTGCGGCGGTCGAAGTGAAGCCGATCAAAGGCACGCCGGTGGTGCACCATGCCGTCGCGATGATGGAAGTCGAGGACGAGCAAGGCAACGAGCAGCAGTCGCTGCTGGAAGAATACGCGGTGGGCAAGTTTGGCGACATCTATTCGGAAGGCACCGGCCGGCTGCTTCCCAAAGGCGCGAAAGTCGTCATGAACATGCACCTGCACGCCAACGGGACCGACACGCCCGCCAACGTCGCGGTCGGGATCAAGCTGCATCCGGAGGGCTATGTTCCCAAGCACATCGAGAATTCGCAGCATGTCGGCGACAACGAAGATTTCGTGATTCCGCCCAACACGAAAAATGTTCGCGTGGACGGCTACAGCACATTGCTCAAGCCCGCCCGCATCACAGCGTTTCAACCGCATCTGCACAACCGCGGGCAGGCGCAGTGCCTGGAGTTGATCTATCCTCCCATGCAGAGCGGCGGCCGCGCGCCCAAGGAGACGGTGAGCTGCGTCGACCGCTATCACTTCGACTGGCACATCGTGTATCACTACGAAGAGGACGCGCAGCCCATCGTGCCGGCCGGCACCGTGCTGCACGTGACGTCATGGTTCGATAACACGGCGGGAAACAAGTTCAATCCAGATCCTTCGAATCCGGTGGCGTTCGGGCAGCGCACTATCGACGACATGAGCTTCTCCTGGCTGACGTTCTACTATCTGACCGACGAAGAGTACAAGCAGGCGCTGGAAGAGCGCAAGAACAAGCAGAAGAAGCTGACGGCCACTTTGCAGTAGGGGTGCGCAACATGAAGTCAGCAAAGTTCGCGGGGCTGGCGCTGCTGGCCGGCGGTTTGGCCTCTTTTTGCGTTTACGGCCAGCCTCCACGAGTCATCGATCAGCTACCGGATGAAGACAGCTTCGCGCACGGTGCCGGAAAGACCGTTCAGCCGTTTTTCGAAGGCTGGCAGGCGATGCCGGACGGTCATATCGCGATGTGGTTCGGCTATCTCAATCTCAATTACGAAGAAGAGCCGGACATTCCGATTGGCCTGAACAACAAGTTCGACCTGCGCGACGATCTGGGCCAGCCGACGCATTTCTACCCGCGCCGGCAGCTCTTCGTCTTCAAAGTGGATCTGCCCAAGGACTGGGGGAAAGATAAGCACCTGGTCTGGACCGTGACGGTGAGCGGTCATTCGAGCTCAGCGAACGGCTGGCTGCAGCCGGAGTGGGAAGTGGATGAAGGCGTGATGCAGATGAACATCGGGCCGGGAGGCGCGCCGCCGGTGGATCCGCCCAATCTCGCGCCCAAGGTCACCGGCAGCGGCGACCAGAGCGCCGAGGTTGGAAAACCGGTTGCGTTGTCAGTCTCGGCTATCGATGATGGCATTCCGAAGCCACGTGCACGATCGAGCGCAGCCGCGGCTGCTCCCCGGCCCTCACTGCCTGCAGGCGCTACTCCGCCACCCAGAGCGCAACTGGGCTTGCGAATCCGCTGGGAGCTTTACCGGGCGCCGGCTGAAGGCGGGCACGTCGCGTTCGAGCCGGAGAGCAACCGGCCAGTGATGGGCGCTCAGTCAAGCGAACTGGCTACGCAGGCGACCTTCAGCGCGCCGGGCACTTACTGGCTGCGAGCGGTCGCAAGCGACGGCATGCTGGAAACGCCATACGACCTGAAGATCACCGTCAAGCGCTGACGCATCGTTCCAGTCTTGTAAAATCTCTGTCGCGGTCAGCTAAACCTGCGAGGACTCCGTCTATCAGGTCGACAACCAAAAGACGCGGGTCGATCGGTCCATGCTCCGCACACCGAAATACCAGCGATTCGCGCAAGGAGTCGACTTGATAAAGCGAGTAGTTGTTTGGATTTTGATAAATGCGTTGGGAATGTTCGCCCTCGCGCAAACACCTGCGTCGAGCCCGGTGCGCTACAACGAGCTCCAGGTCTACTTACAGCTTTCCGATGATCAATTGCAGTCGCTGCGCCAGATCCAGCAGCGGCAGGATGCGGATTTGCAGCCAATCTATCAGCAGATCGCCGATAAGCGGGTAGAAGTGCGGCAGCTGCTGGGATCAGGAAGTACCGATGCAGCTCAAATCGGTCAGCTCGAGATTGAAATTGTTAGTCTGCGAAAGGCGCTCAGTATTGCATCCAGACCTTACCGGCAGCAATCCTTCGCCATTCTTACCGCCGATCAGCAGCAAATGCTGCCGCAGCTTGTAAATTCGTTGCTCTTGAAAAGGCTCGCGTCGGAAGCCGTCAGTTTACGGCTGATTGACAATCCCAATATCCTTGGAGCGGTAAACCCCTAGTGACGTAGTGCCAGAGCGGCCCGGTCTATTTGTCCGGCTCGCCGTTGGCGCCGGGGGCGGAACTGCCCAGGAACAGCTTGCGGCCGTCGGCGAAGCTGAGCGTCTTGCCGACACCGCGATTGGAGCCGTCCTTGGCCTGGAAGCCATCCAGAACAATCTCGGCGCCGGCCGGTAGCGCGTCCTTGGTGAAGCCCATGCGCAGCAGAACGTTCGGGCTGCCGCCTTCGATCATCCAACTCACAACCTTGCCGTCCGGGTCCTTCACGTCAATGTGAATCCAGGAGTGCGGGTTGATCCAGTCCATTTTGGTGACTGTGCCCCGCAGTTTGATCGGCCGGTTGATGTCGAACTCGGCGGCGAACGCATGATGAGGCCGCGCCGGGGCGGCAACAAGTAGCGCGAGAATGCACGTTAGCCCAAGTTTCATTTGTTGGTCGCTTTCGCTGCTTCGGCGGCGCGAGCGCCGCTCAACGTGTTGGGCAGTCCCAGATTGCCTTCATGGCAGGCGTACTCGAAAATCGGGCCGGCGATTTTCGTCAGCGGCTGCTGCGCGGTCCAGGGCCGAGTCCAGGTGGCCGGATCGTCGACGGTGTACTCGTACAGGATCGTGTCTTCATCCAGGCGCGTGAAGCGTTCCACTACATGCAGGTTCTCGGTGGATCCCTGGAAGGAAGTTCGATTCGTGAAATTGGTTGTGTCGACTACGAGGGTGTCGCCCTCCCAATGCCCGCGCGAATCTCCCAGATACTGCCGGATGCTGGGAGGAAGATGCGGGCTCCCGTCGGTGGGGATCATGCGCGCGTCGTGAATCATCTCTTCCATGATCGTTACAGTCGCGGGGCCCTGCACGATCTGAAGATTACTGTTGTAGCCGGTGGACATCATCGGCGGACCCTCGGCCGACCAAATGATGCAGCGCTCCTGCAGCGGGCGTTCCTCGTAGCTGTCGAACTCGTGCCCGCGGCGGGCGGCGTTGCGCTCGGCCAATCGCTTCTGCGCTTCGGGCGTCATGGGAGGAACACGGCCGTCCGGACCGATGATCAGCGAAGTCCTGCGGCTCAGCGCGACCTTGGCCTGAATCACGTCCAGGCCGAACTGCGACATGTCGTAGTGCACAGTTGCTTGCGAGCCCAGGCGATCCCAACTGGTGCGTTCGGTGAATTCTTTTTTATCGACCGCGGCCGCTTCTTCGGCCGTGTAGAATTCCTTGGCGCCAAGTTCCTTGGGACGCTGCAAGGGAGTGATGGAGGCATTGGACCAGTAACCCTGGAAATCGGGATGGCCGTCGGGCGTGCGAGGCAGCGTCCAGGGCTTCTCGGGAGGCGCGACTTTCTGGGCTGCCTGGCCGAACGCGGGCGCCAGCGCGAATAGGAGTAACAACGTCGAGCCGAAGAATCCCCGCAGCATCTGGCCTCCTACTTGGCCGTCTTTTTGCGAAGATGGCCGTACATCAATTCTTCCACAAATTCGACGCACTTGAATTCCAGGAGCTTGCTGTTGTCGTCCTGCACCCGGTAAAGCAGCATGCTCATCTTCCAGGGGCGCGAAAAGACTTTGGGGTCCTCGATGGTGGCTTCGTAGCGCATGGTCTCCGGGCTGCGGGGCGTGTAGCGCTCCACGACGTGCAAGGCGTCGCTATGGAAATCGCCGGCGCGGTCAAACCAGGTCTGGTCATTCAAGGCGGTGACGTCCACCACCAGCGTGTCGCCCTCCCAATGGCCGTTCGACCAACCCATCCAGCTATCGATGGGAGCTTTCTTCGGTGCGTCCATGTTGATGTTGCGCGTGGCGCCCGCGTACTCGTAGGCGAAGAACATGTATTCGTCGGACTGCACGATCTGAAACGGATACGGCATGTAGGTGGCGCGCGGCACGCCCGGCAAGTAGCAGCGGACCTCGGGGTCGAGCTCCAGACGATGCGCGAAGTTTTCTTTCTTCTTGGCCGCGGCTTCGGGCAGGTAGGGGATTTGGTCGCCTTCCACTACCCCCAGTCCCGGAGGCATCGCTCCCTCGGCGCCGAGTTGAAACAGCGGGCCGGGACCGGCGGCGTGGCCCTGAATGTCCCAATTGGCGGTGTTCAGCACTTGCCAGATGCCATTGAGGTCGGGTTTGCCGTCCGGCGCGCGAGGCGCGCGATAGGCTGGCGTTTGGGCGCCGGCCGTGATGGCGGTCAAAAGCAGAATGGCTGTCCAAAGGCCTTTATCCACGACGGCGATTCTACCAAATCGGAAATTTTCCCATGCATCCGAACGTCCCATTAGGGAGGCCATGCCAGTATCTCGTTTGCTTTTAGGATCGCTGGTGGCAGTGTTCGCCGCTTCGGCCGCTTCGGAATCGTCCACTGTCAACGTGCAAGTAGGAAACCAGGTCAACCCGACGGCGGGCATCCAGGGGCATCTTGGAGTCGCGATGTCTACTTCGTTTCAATTGGCCAGCTACAGCTACAATTTTTTCAACCTGGCGCCGCAAGCATCGTCATTGCTGGAAGCGCTTCTACCCGAGCACACTCGTTTGCAAGTGACCCCCGCCACGAGCCCGCTGAGCGCTCCAGGCGCGTGGAACTTTTCCGAGCTCGATACGCTGCTGGCGCCGATCCAAAACTCCGGCGATCACAGTCTGGAGTTCCAACTGGCCGGCGGCCCGGTTTTCATGAATGACTCGAGCGGTCACATCCTGCCGGGCAATTTCGCCGGTTTCGCGGACCTGAGCGCAAATCTTGTTCGGTATTACAACACCGGCGGCTTCGAGGCTTCCTCACAGCATTTTCAGAGCACGAGTCCCTACCCGATCACCTGGTGGGGAATTTTTAACGAGCCCAACGGCAATGGGCTGACGCCGCAACAATACGTTGATCTCTACAACTCCACGGCATCTGCCATGGCCGCCGCGGATCCATCCATCAAGTTCGCCGCCCTGGAGCTTTCCGATGTGAACCAGGCGGCCGAGGCTTACCTGCCGGCGTTTGTCTCCAACGTAACCGCTCCCGTGGATGCGCTGGCGACGCACTTCTATTCCACCTGCAATCAAAAGGACACCGACAACACGCTGTTTCCCACCATCCTCAGCTTTGCGAGCGAAGTTAGCTACATGTATTCGCAACTGGCTACGCGGCCGAGTCTGACGAACGTGCCGGTGTGGGTCACCGAGAACAACGTCAACGCCGATTACGATTCCGGCAATGGCGTCAGCGCGTGCAATGGAACGCCGTTCGTCATCGATCCCCGGGGTACGAGTCCGTTCTTCGCCGCGTGGCGATCGCTGGTGTTTGAGCTGCTCGGGCAGGCTGGCGCGCAGGCTCTGTATCATTGGTCCTTCACGAGCAACGCGCAATATGGCGAGACCGACTCCAACGGTAACCGCTATCTCAGTTACTGGGTGGACTACTATCTTTCACACTGGCTGCCGTCGCCGCCCGGTCAGGACATACTCGAAACAACTACCTCGGGTTGCTGTCTCTGGATTAGCAATATCGGCGGAGTCCTTGGGCTCGACACGCATACACTGGCGCTGCGCAACGTAGACGGATCGGTGGTGATCCTGATGTCAAACTACGCGGTAGCGAAACCAATAACCGATAACAATGGTCCCGGCCTGGCGCGGACCTTCGCTTTAGATCTTTCGGCCTTGGGAACATTCCGTTCGGCGACGCTGGTGACGCTGGACGCTTCGACACCAGCCAGTGGTCCCGCGCTTCAATCGCTGGTTCCGTCCGCTCAAGTGCAGGTAACGCTTTCAGGCTACGGCGCGGCGTTATTGCGTCTAGCCAACGCGGCGCCTGCTCTGGCGGCCAGCGGCGTGATGAACGCGGCGAGTTATGCATCCGGCGCGGTTGCTCCGGGAGAAATCGTTTCACTGTTCGGCTCCGCGATTGGCCCAGCCGCACCGGCCAGCGGCGTATTTACGAATCCGCGCCTGGTAGCAGATTCTCTAGAGGGTTTGCACGTATTCTTCGATGGTGTACCCGCGCCGGTGCTCTACGCCTCTGCCAAACAGGTGAACACGGTAGTTCCGTTCTCAGTGGCCGGCCGCTCCACTACTCAGCTTCAACTGGAGTACCTCGGTGCGGTCTCGGCCCCTATCACGTTGCAGGTGGCGCCGACGGCAACCGCGGTCTTCAGCCTGGATGCTTCCGGAAGAGGCCCGGCGACGGTGCTGAACGCGCGCGACGGAACCATCAACTCCAGCGGGAATCCCGCACGCCGCGGCGATTTTGTGAGTATCTTCGCCACTGGCGCCGGCGTCACGACACCAGCCAGCGCCGATGGCTTACTAGGTTCGGCGCCGCTCGCTCAGCCAGACGCCAGGGTTTCGGTCACGATCGGCGGGCTTTCTTGCCAGCTCAACTTCGCCGGGGCTGCGCCGGGGCTGGTGGCGGGCGCGATTCAGATCAATGCTCAGGTGCCGGCCGGCGCTCCTACAGGACCCAACGTGCCTCTCCAAGTCACGTTTGGAACCACGAATTCACAATCCGGGATAACTCTATCGGTCGAGTAAGTCAGCGCTCGCCGAAGTTATACCCGAGCCAGATGGTTCCCTCGGGCACATAGTTGCGGCCGAATTGCTGAGTGAGGTTCGGCACATAGTGGAAGTCAAACTGGGGACGAATGAAAATATGGCTGGTCAGATAAATCTGCACACCGGCCCCGACGTTCAGGTCGAAATGGTTTGCACTTCCGACGGGCTGGACGGATGTTGAGCAAACCGCCGTGCCGATGCAACCGCCTTGTGAAATCCCGAAACCGGTTCTCGCGAGTCCGACGCCGCCGAGCAAGCGCAATTCAGCGCGCTTAGTGCTGATCGGGGCATAAATTCCATCGAAATCAATGAACGACTGCCGGGCTTGGAGCGGCCCGTAGTTGCCCTGCGTAGGCTGAAGATTGAACTGCGCGCCCACGCCGAAGCGTTTGTACAGCATGATATCTGCTCCCAGGCCCAGGAAAAATCCGCCCAGACCTGGCGTGGCCTGGCACAATGTGTCAGCCGAGCCGGGGGTGCAAGGACCGAAGGCATTCAGCGAGGCGGGGCCATCGATGCCAGCGCCACTGGCCGAGTCTTGCGCGCTTCCGAATCCGATATTTACGTCGAGTGCGGCTTGGGCCCAGGCAAAAGAGGCGCAGCTAAGCGCCACGGCGGGCATCAATAACCAACTCACTTTTCTCACAATAAGACCTCCTTACCGCTCAAGAGCCGCAGGCTCTGAGACGTCTTAGCTTACGACGCCGCCCCGGATATCGAGGTTTCAATTGTCAGAGACGCCAGCGTCGGACTTACTTGGAGGGTTACTCGCCGCCCGGCTTTTTATCCGTCATATCGGCTTGCAGGCGCTTCACTACCTTGGCCGCAACCTTGCTGAGACTGGCGGGAGTGGTGTCCTTGGCCGGCTCATAAATAGACCACAGGACGGTGCGGCTCTTACGGTCCACCAAGAAGAAATTGCCCTTGCCACGAGCGAAGGAAGACGACGTTACGCGTCCGTCTCCGCCGCCGGTTAAATCCACGGCGCGGCGCTTGGCATCGTCGTTCGCTTTGGTGTCCTTGGCATCGTCCTTCTTAGTGTCCTTGGCATCGTCCTGCTGGGCGGTCTTGTCATCGTCCTTCTTGACCTCATCGTCCTTCTTGACCGCATCCTCCTTCTTGACCGCATCGTCCTTCTTGACCGGCGCGGGCGGTGGAGGCGGAGGATAGAGTTCATCCAGCTTTTTCTCGAACGGCTCGCCCACGCGGTCCGTAAGAATCGCGTCGGCTTTCTTGGGATCGGTTACCACTTGAAAAACGCCGGAGCTGGTCAACTGATTGGCCAGGAATTGATCCTCGCCGTTGCCCATGGCCAGGATGTAGACCGCGGTCACTTGCTTGAGTTGGGGATTCGCCGCTGCAAAAAGAGACGGCATCGCGAGCGCTAGGGGCCAAAACCACTTCATGTAGAATATGGTACCAGCGCCAGAGTCCCGTGCCCGGCGCCGCCCGATCGTGTACAAATCGCAACGAATCACAGTAATCATTCCCTGTCTGAACGAAGAGCAGGGCATCGAGCAGGTCATGACGCGCATGCCGGATTTCGTGGATCAGGTGATCGTGGTCGACAACGGCTCCGAAGACCGGACGTCCGAGGTGGCGCACCAGTACGGCGCGGAAGTGATTCGCGAGCCAGTGCGTGGCTATGGCCGGAGCTACAAGCGCGGGTTCGCCGCGGCCACCGGCGACATCATCGTGACGCTGGATGGCGACCAGAGCTACCCGCCGGACGCGATCTCGTATCTCATCGAAGCGCTGCTGCACCTGAACGTGGATTTTTTGAATGCCTCCCGTTTTCCGGTGCGGGACCGCCAGGCCATGAGCTTCAAACACAAATTCGGCAACTGGATGCTGTCGCTCGCAATGTCCATCCTGTATTTCCGCTGGGTGCGCGATTCGCAGTCCGGCATGTGGGTTTTTCGCCGGGCGATCCTCAAAAACATGCGGCTGACCTCGGATGGCATGGCATTCTCCGAAGAGATCAAGATTGAGGCGCTCAAGAATTCGCGCATCCGCTTCGCCGAGATTTCCATTCTGTATTCGTCGCGCCTGGGTGAGATTAAACTGAACCCATGGCGGGACGGTCTCTACAACCTGCTGTTCCTGGTGAAGAAACGTTTCGAGCCAGGCGCGTCTGGATGATGGCCGGCCCGAGCGCACAGCGCGGGGCGCGCTCCGCTGAGGAAGTAACTAATCGCGACCCGCAGCGTTGTGCGCGATGTTACCGAGGGGAGGCATGCAAGTAGCGGCGGTCATCCCGAACTGGAACGGCGCGGCGCGCCTCAAGAAACTATTCGAATATCTGGCGGCCCAAACCCATCCGATCGGCCGGGTCATTGTCGTGGACAACGGGAGCACGGACGATTCCGCCGACGTGGCGGCTCGTGGAGGTGCGGCGGTGATCGAACTAGGCGCCAACACCGGTTTCAGCCATGCGGTAAACTGCGGAATTCAGGCCGCGGACGCCGAATGGATCTTGATCCTGAACAACGACGTACTGCCGGAACCTGATTGGTTAAGGAATCTCATGGAGACGGCCATGGCCCGCCAGGCTTGGTTCGCGACCGGGAAGCTGCTGGATGCCTCCCGCCGGGATCGCGTGGACGGCGCTTTTGACGCGATCTGCCGTGGCGCTTGCGCCTGGCGGTGCGGCCATGGCCGGCGCGACTCGGCGCTGTGGAACACGCCTCGCCAAATCCGCTTCGCCCCCCTGACCGCCGCGCTGTTCCGTGCCGAGCTGTTTCAGCGTGTGGGAAGGCTGGATGAAACCCTGGAATCGTACCTGGAAGACGTCGATCTCGGAATCCGCTGTGCGGCCAAAGGACTTAGTGGCCTTTATGTCCCTTCGGCAGTGGCTTACCATCAAGGTAGCGCTACCTTAGGCGCCTGGCATCCGGACACGGTGCGAAAAATTTCTCGTAATCAGTTACTCATTGTGGCGAAACACTATCCCCGCAAATGGATCTTACGCTATGGTTGGCCCGTATTCGTAGCCCAGGCCTTGTGGGGATTCATCGCCTTACGACACGGAAGATTGCTAGCTTACCTGGCCGGCAAGCTGGACGGTCTACGTATGTTCGGAAGCAACCGGGGAGAATCTTGTTCCAACCTGGCTGCCATCCTGGATCAGAGCGAGCGGGAAATCGAGGAACTTCAGAGCTTAAGCGGTTTCGATCTTTACTGGAGACTGTATTTTGCTCTGACATGACTCGCACCGGCGTCGTAGTGGTGACTTACAATTCGGGGGATGTCATTGGCCGCTGCCTGGATGCGTGCATCCAAAACGCTGCGAGCCCGCCTTTACCGCTGGTGGTGGTGGATAACGGGTCCCAGGACAGCACCTGCCAAGAGGTCCGCAAGCGCCCGTCCGTGAAGCTGATCGCCAATGCAACCAACCGCGGATTTGCCGGCGCGGTGAATCAGGGCGTTGCGGCTCTGGATACCGAGTTGGTTCTGCTGCTCAATCCCGACGTCGAGCTGGAAACTCCAGTGGACCCTTTGGAAGCTGCCTGCATGCGTGAAGGTACGGCCCTGGCAGGCGGGCGTCTGCTGGACCAGCAGGGTCAAGTCCAGGCCGGTTTCACGCTGCGGCGGTTTCCCACGCCGCTGGCTTTGATTTTCGAAGCGCTCGGCATGAACCGTTTAGTGCCTCACAATCCGGTCAACCGGCCGTATCGTTGCCTGGACCTGGATCTCGCGGTGGACCAAGAAGCCGATCAGCCGCCCGGCGCCCTGCTGATGTTCCGTCGCGAGGTGTGGCAGCGGCTGGGCGGTTTTGACACACAGTTCCACCCGCTGTGGTTCGAGGACGTCGATTTCTGCCGCCGCGCCCGCGACTTGGGCGTGAAAATTCAATATGTCGCGCAAGTTACCGCGCGGCACCACGGTGGCCACAGCATTGCTAAGTTGGATTGGGCCTCCCGCGAGCTCTGTTGGTATGTTAGCCTTCTAAAGTACGCGTCTAAGCACTTTCGGCCGTACGCATACCGGGGAGTGAGCGCGGCAGTAGTGCTGGGCTCCATGTTTCGGGCCGGTTTGGCGATGGTCCGGCAGCGAAGTTTCAGGCCCATCAAAGTATATGCGAAGGTTGCGCGATTCGCGGGATGGAGTTGCATCCTAGGCCGCGTCACTGAAGTGCAGTGTTGGAACAGTTTGAGCAAGGGAGTAGTCTAGCGAAAGTTCGTTAAGCCCAAAAGAATAGAGACACGACCCACATACATGTCCTCCAACGATAGGGTTTCCGTCACGATCGTCACTTACAACAGCGGCCGTTTTATCAAACGATGCCTGGAATCCGTTCTGGCGCAGCGCTACGCTAACCGGGAAATCATTGTCATCGACAATGCCTCCACCGACGGCACGGTGGACATTTTGGAGCAGTTCGACGGCCTGTGTCAGATCGTTTACAACGACGAAAACATCGGTTTCGCCGCGGCGCAGAACCAAGCCATCCAGATGAGCAACGGAGAGTGGGTGCTGACGCTCAATCCGGACGTGTTGCTACTGCCGAATTTTATCCAGGCGCTGGTGGACGCGGGCCAATTCGATTCCCGCATCGGCTCGGTGTGCGGAAAACTGCTGACCATCCTGGCCAGCTTCGATCTGCCCGATAAACCGCTGGTGGATTCGACGGGAATCTATTTCACGCCCATGTTGAGGCATCTGGACCGCGGCAGCCAGGAAGTGGACAACGGTCACTACCTCAACCACGAGTATGTGTTCGGGGCCACCGCCGCGGCCGCGCTGTACCGCCGCCGCATGATCGAGGACATCTCGATCGGCGATGAGTTTTTCGATCCCGACTTCTTCGTATACCGCGAGGACGCCGATGTGGCCTGGCGCGCGCAATTGATGGGCTGGCGGTGCATTTACACGCCGCACGCGCGCGGTTATCACGTTCGCAACGTTTTGCCGGGCAACCGGCGCGCTCTTCCGTCCGTCATCAACATGCATTCGGTGAAAAACCGCTTCCTGATGCGGATGAAGAACATGACGGGCCATTTGTATTTGCGCAACTGGTTTTCGATCACGACCCGCGACCTGGTGGTGGTGGGTGCCTGTCTGGTTCGCGAGCAGACCTCGCTCAGCGCTTTCTGGTATGTGGTGCGCAATTGGAGCCGCGTCATGGCGAAGCGGCGCGAAATCATGAGCCGTAAGCGCGTCGACGACGACTACATCGCCAGCTGGTTCCGCTACAACCCGGTCAGCAGCCCCGCGGCGAAACCGAAACCGGCGCGCGCGCTGGCCAAGTCCAAGGCGGCGAGGGCCGAGTAAACGGCGCGGATCGCGATCCTCGGCACGCGCGGCATTCCGGCCCGGTACGGGGGTTTCGAGACTTTCGCCGAGGAGCTTTCCACACGCCTGGTGGCGCGCGGGCATCGTGTCACGGTTTATTGCCGCGAACGCTACTCTGAGTCCACTTATCGCGGCGTTCAATTGGTCTATCTGCCCACCTGGCGCCACAAGTATTTCGATACCATCGCCCACACTTTTCTCTCCACCGTTCATCTGATCTTTCATCGCGTGGATGTGGCGCTGTACTGCAACGCGGCCAACGCGATCTTCACGTTTTGGCCGCGCGTTTTCGGCATCCCGGTCGCGTTGAATGTCGACGGCCTGGAGCGCAAGCGCAAGAAGTGGAATCTCCTGGCGAGAACGTGGTATCTGGTTTCCGAGCGCTTGGCGACTTTTTGCCCCAATGCGGTTGTGACGGACGCGCACAAGATCGCCGAATACTATCTGGAACGTTACGGAAAAAAATCCGACTTCATTTCCTACGGCGCCGAGACGGGAAAACTGGAGAGCGCGGAGGCTCTGGAACGCCTGGGCCTGGAGCGCAACGGATATTTTCTCTATGTGAGCCGCATGGAGCCGGAGAACAACGCGTTGCTGGTGCGCGAGGCGTTCGAACAGGTGGATACGCCGATGAAGCTCGCGCTGATCGGCGACGCACCTTACGCGCACGATTATATCCAGCGCGTGCGCGACACCAAGGATGCGCGCGTCGTTATGCCCGGCGCGATTTACGGTAGCGGCTACCAGGAGCTGTTGTCGCATTGCTTCGCCTACATCCACGCTACGGAGGTGGGCGGAACGCATCCGGCCCTGATTGAAGCCATGGGCCGCGGCGCGCTGGTGCTGTATTTGAATACGCCGGAGAATGCCGAGGTCGCCGGTGGCGTGGGGATTCCGTTCCAGGCCGGCGAACTGGCGGCGAAACTTCAACTCGTGCTCGCCATGCCGGAAGTCGAGCGCGTGGAGTGGCGCCGCCGCGCGAGTCAGCGGATCGCTGAGCGTTATAGCTGGGATGCGGTAACCGATCAGTATGAACGGTTGCTTCTCAACTTGGGCCGGTAAGGCTGTCACTTTGGCTGGGAAACTGCATCTCTGAATGATGAAGGAATAGGCAGCCAGAGATTTCAACCTCGTCACAGCCCCGTTGCGGCATACGACGCACCGGGGGCTAGGTCATTGTGCGCAAGATGCCAATCGCGACGGGAACCTGGCCGCAGAGATTCCATAGAAAGGGAGTACTAAACATGAAATCCAAACTTGGAAACGTTTTAGTGGGGGTGTGCGCTTTGACCATGACGGTAGCTCTGGCGCAGCCGCGCCAAGGAGGCAGGAACTACGATCCGTCGAAGGAAGTGACAATTAGCGGTACGATCAATGATGTCCAGCAAATGCAGCGCGGACGAATGCCTGGGACCCACATCTTCGTAAAGACCCAGTCCGAAACAGTCGATGTACGCCTGGGACCTTCGTTCTTTATCGACAACCACGGATTCAGTTTCGCCAAAGGCGACCAGGTGGAGGTGGTTGGCGCGAAGGCTAAAGTTGGAGGCGTTGACGTCGTGATTGCCCGAGAGGTAACCAAGGACGGTAAGAAGCTGACGCTGCGCGACAGCACGGGCCGGCCGTTATGGGCGGGGCGGCGCACGTAGGAGTCGCATTCGCTTGCGCCAATAACCCATGCCGCAATGGTTAGAGATCATACTTCTGGTGGCAGGATACATCGTGCTGATGCGCTGGATCCTGCCCAAATTCGGCGTGTCCACCTGAATGTCCGGATCCTGCGACGCCGGGTCCCGGCGTGAGAAAAAAGAAGTCGTGAAAGGCGGCCCGTCCGTTTAGGATTTCCGAGCGGCGAGCATCTTCTGATACGCCGCGAGAAGTTCTTCTCGTGCGCTCTCGCCCAGCGGCGAGGGAAGTTCAGCCGCACGATAGCGGCGGCAGAGCTCGATCGTCTTGCGAAGGCTCTCGGCAAAATCCACGCAGGGAGAGCACGCCGCCAGATGGTTCTCGATCTCCTGGCAGGCCTCCGGGGGAAGGTCCAGGTCGAGATAATCGGAAAGCAGCGCGAAGATTTCCTGGCATTGCTCCGAGTGCTGATGCGGTTCCAACTTATCCTCCTTGCTTCGACATCTCGGCCGGGACGCCGTGCGGCGAGCGGAGCTGGTGATCCAATTTCTGGCGCACCGCGAGACGCGCGCGATGCAGGCGCGTTTTCACGGTATCTTCGGTCACGTCCAGGATCTGGGCGGTTTCTTGCGTGGAAAGCTCCTCCAGGTCGCGCAGCAGAATGACCGAGCGGTAGCTCTCCGGCAGCTCGCCGATGGCTGCCGCGAGTGTATCGCGCAGTTCGGCTCGCAGCAGCAGATCGTCGGGCAGAGCGGACCAGTCCGCGATCTCGATCGCCACGCGGCCGCCGTCATTCGTCCTGACCGACATCAACTGATCCAGGGATAGCTCCGTGGCCGGCGCAAACACGCTCTTGCGCCGTTTCATGAGGCAGGCATTTTTCGCGATCCGAAACACCCAGGGCCGGACGCGTTCCGGTTCGCGAATCTGAGTGAAATTCTCAAACACCTTCAACAAGGTCTCCTGCGCGACTTCTTCGGCGTCCTCGCGATGGCCGCACATCAGCCAGCTATATTGAAAAACCTTGGAGCGAAAATGCTCGACGAATCGCTCAAACGCACCGGGTGCGCCGGCGATCAACTGCCGGGCCAGCTCCACTTCTTGTTCGCGATCCAATGGCTCTATCCCGCTCCTGATTGTAGCGGGACGGCCGGTCAAGCCGGGACGGGAACCGCGGAATTTATCTCGATCTCGATACTCGGCGCCGCGAGCAGCGTGTTGTGAATCAAGCAGGCCTTCACCGCCCGCATTACGCCGGTCTTATCACGTTCGTCGAGCCCGGGCGCATTTACTTCGATTCGAAAGGAACCGAGCCGCGCCGGTTGCCGTGCTTTTTCGGCCGTGACGCGGACCACCAGGTCTTTACTCGGGAGCCCGCGCGTTTTCAAGTATTCAGCGGCATAGTAGGCGGCGCAGGATCCTAAGGCGGCCAGCATAAATTCGGGCGGCGTCATGCCGGCGTCCTCGCCAAGGTTACTGATCGGCTGGTCGCAAATCACGCGATGCCCGCGCGCGGAAACTGCAAACTTCGTTTTTCCGAGATATTCGGTTATGACTTCCATTATTCTTCTTTCACTTCGCCAGATGCAATTCTTGCGCCAGGGGTGACAGCCGTCCGGGCGCCCGCCGTGCGCCCTGGCCTCACGGATTTCGCGGAACTCGGCCTGCAAGCGAAAGCCTGGCGGTATGTTGGGCTTTTTGAAGCAGTGGACGATCTATCTGGCGGGCGGCATCGAAGCCGCCGCGGCGTTGCTGGTCGCGATTGCGGCGTTTGAAGCGATGTTGCGCGCCATCCCGCTGCTCCTGCGCCGCTCGGATCCCGCGAACGAAGAAAAAGAAGCTCTTCGGCTCGGGCTTGGTCTTTGGCTGACAGTGGCGATCGAGTTCGAGCTGGCGGCCGACATTCTGCGAACCGCCGTCGCCCCCACCTGGAACATCATCGGCCAACTGGCTGCGATTGTGGTGCTTCGAACGGTCCTCAACTACTTCCTGCAGCAGGAGATTGCGCGAACGGCAAGACGTAAAGCCGAGGCCGGGGTTGAGCCGCCTGTCACCTTGGCCAGCAGTTTGCATCTCCGCCATTGAATGCGTATCTGGAAGATGATCTTACTAGCGGGCAGTGTGCCGCTATGGGGGCAAGCCCCGCTTTCTCTATCGGATGCGGTCCAGATGGGGCTCCAACACCATCCCGCAATTGAAGCCAGCGCCGCGAATAAAGCAGCCGCTCAGAGCCGGGTTCGCGAGGCGCAAAGCGGTTTTCTTCCAAGATTGAACTATTCGGAGTCGGTGCAGCGCAGCGATAATCCCGTATTTGTGTTCGGGTCCCTGCTCGACCAGCGCCAGTTCACGCAAGATAATTTCAACCTGGGTCAGCTCAACAACCCCAGTTTTATCAATAATTTCCAATCTCAGGTCCGGGCCGATCAGACGGTTTACGATTTCGGCGCCACCAAGTCACAAGTACGCTCGGCGGAGCTGGGAACCGAAATCGCCTCCGAAGACGACCGGCATGCGCGGATGGCGGTGATTGCGGGCGTCGCGGCTGCGTATTTTGACGCTATTTTGAGCAAGGAGCGCCTCTCGGTGGCTGAGGACGCGGTCCGGTCGGCTGAATCCGACTTGCAGCGAGCGGAAAACGTGCGCGGGGCCGGCATGTCCACCGATGCCGACGTGCTCTCGGTGCGCGTGCACGTGGCAGACATGAAGGAACGCGAGATTCAGGCCCGCTATGCCCTGGAGGTCGCCTCGGCAGCATTAAACGATGCCCTGGGCGCGCCGCTGGAGGTTCAGCATGATCTTTCGACCGCCCTGGTACCGGCCAAGCTTGCTAACACGGACCTCGCGGAGCTGGATAAAACTTCACTCCAGGGACCGGGCCCGCGGGAGGCGCTGCTGGCATCCCAGGCCGCCGATGCGCAGACTTCGGTGGCACGCTCAGCATTGTTGCCGAAGATCTCGGTGCATGGCGTGTTCGAAGCCGACCGCCAGACTTTCGTAACGCGCGGCGGAGCGAACTGGTTTTTTGGAGCATCGCTCGACTGGAATCTGTTCAATGGTTTCGCCGATCAATCCCGGCGCGAAGAAGCGGCCCACTTGGCTGCGGCGGCCCGGGCCCAGCAAAAGCGCGCCGAATCGGCCACGCGTCTCGAGGTTCGCAAGGCCTATGCCAACTGGAAAGGCGCCGAAGAACAAATCGGTGTCGCGGCCGCGGCGGTGTCGCAGGCCGACGAGAGCCTGCGGATCACCCGCAACCGCTACGAAGCCGGCCTCACCACCATCACCGAATTGTTGCGCAATGAAAGCGCAACGCTTGAAACCAAGACCCGTCATCTGGAAGCAATCTACCAGCAGCGCCTGGCTGCCACGCAGCTCGAACTGGCGGCGGGAACCTTAGCAGGAGACTCCGATGCGCTTAAGTAAACCGCTAACCGCGGTAGCACTCATTTCTATCGGGCTGACCGCGTGCCGGGAAGCTCCCCGGCGGGCCGAGGCATCGGTCCGTTCGCAGACGGTTGAAGTGCCGGTGGTCGCGGTGGCCTCGGTCGAGTTGCCATCGGTGTACGAGGCGGTGGGGACGGTGCGGGCGCGGACGTCCGCCGTCATCGCAAGCCAAATCATGGGCTCCGTGCGGGAGGTCAAGGTCCGCACGGGGCGATTCGGTGTCGCGGGGCCAGCTTCTGGTAACCATCGATTCACGCGACCTGGATGTGGCGGTACGTGAGCGACAGGCCGCGCGGGAAGAAGCGCTTAGCGCGCGGGGAGAGATTGACCACGCCGTGGCGGCAGCGCAAGCCAACCTCGATCTCGCCCAGGTCACGTTTCGCCGCATGCACGAGCTGTACGACAAGAAATCGATTTCCGATCAGGAATACGACGAGGCCAACGCCAGGCTGAAGGCGGCGCAGGCCGGCTACGACATGGCCGTCGCCAAACGCGGGCAAGTGGCGGCCAGAATCCAGCAGGCCGCCGAAGCGGTGTCGTCAGCCGAAGTGATGCGCGGCTACGCGGAGATTCATGCTCCCTTCGCGGGCATCGTGACGGAAAAACCGGTAGAGCCAGGCGCGATGGCCATCCCCGGGACTCCGCTGTTGACCATCGAGCAAACCGGCGCGCTGCGGCTCGAAGTTCCCGTGGAAGAAAGTTTCTTGCCTTCGATTCGCGTTGGCCAGCCAGTGACGGTAACGCTCGATTCGCTCGACCGCACGCTGGAGGCGCGCGTTTCCGAAATCGGCCCGCTGGTGGATCCGGCTTCACGCGCGTTTCTGGTGAAGATCGATCTGCCCAATGCGCCGCAACTGCGCTCGGGCATGTTCGGGCGCGCGAAATTCTCGCGTGGCACGCGGGCGGCGCTGGTGGTTCCGATCGCGGCCGTGTCCGAGCAAGGCCAGCTTCAATCCGTGATTGTCGTGGAGGAGGGAAGCGCGCATACTCGCCTGGTGACGCTGGGTCAGAAGCAAGGCGACGTCGTGGAAATTCTCTCGGGCCTGAACGCGGGTGAGCGCGTGGTCTCGCCGCGCTCCATGACCCTGGCGGATGGCGCGCGCGTGGAGGCCAGGCCGTGAGTGGGGATCTTGGAATAGCGGGCAAGATCGCCCGCGCCTGGATCAACTCCAAGCTGACGCCGCTGTTTCTCGGCGCGTCGCTGCTGATTGGCCTGTTTGCGATTTGGCGGCTGCCGCGCGAAGAAGAGCCGCAGATCATCGTGCCCATGATCGACGTGATGGTCGCGATGCCGGGCTCGTCGGCGCGCGAAGTGGAAGAGCGCGTCACCAAGCCCATGGAGAAGCTGTTGTGGGAGATCCCCGGAGTCGAGTACATCTACTCCACCTCCAGCCCGGGCCAGGCGCTGGCCATCGTGCGGTTCCGCGTGGGTGAGGACGAAGAGAAGAGCATCGTCCGGCTGAATCAGAAGATGATGGCGAACTACGATCTGATTCCGCCCGGCGCCTCGCCGCCGCTGGTGAAGCCTCGCTCCATCGACGACGTTCCTATTCTGGCGCTGACGTTTTCAAGCGACCGCTACAGCGGATTTGAGCTGCGCCGGCTGGCCGCACAGGTGGACGACACGGTGAAGCAGGTGAACAATGTCTCGGCGGTGCGCGATCATCGGGGGGCAGCGCCGCGAAATCGCAGTGACGCTGGACCAGGCGCGGCTCGCCGCGTATTCGATGTCGCCGTTGCAGGTGTTTCAGGCACTTTCGGCTTCCAACCGGCGGCTTTCCTCGGGACAGTTCGCATCGAACAATCGCGAGTTTCTGGTGGAGACCGGCGAATTCCTGCGCTGCGCCGATGACGTCGGCAATGTCGTGGCCGGCGTGGCTAACGGCAAGCCAGTGTTCGTGCGCGATGTCGCCACCGTCACCGATGCGGGCGAAGAACCGACGCAGTACGTCCAGTTCGCCGCGGCGAATCCAGCGGGGGCGTCGTTTCAGCCCGCCGTGACGCTGGCTATCTCCAAGCGCAAAGGCGCCAATGCCATCGATGTCGCGCGCGACGTGCTGAGCCGCGTGGACGGCCTCAAGGGCAGCCTGATTCCCTCCGACGTCAAGGTCTCGATCACGCGCAACTACGGCGAGACGGCGGCCGAGAAATCGAACGAGCTGCTGTGGCACATGGGCATCGCGGTGGTGTCGGTGAGTCTGCTGATCGCGCTCGTGCTCGGATTCCGGGAATCGCTCATCGTGTTCGTCGCCATTCCGATGACGCTGGCGCTCACGCTGTCGGTCTTTTATTTCTACGGCTTCACGCTGAATCGCATCACGCTGTTCGCGCTGATCTTTTCAATCGGCATTCTTGTGGACGATGCGATTGTCGTGGTCGAGAACATCGCGCGCCATCGCTGCCTGCCGGACAATCAGTGCCGGTCCTTGAGCGAAGTGGCCGTGGAGGCGGTCAACGAGGTCGGGAATCCAACCATTCTCGCCACGCTGACCGTGATCGCCGCGATTCTGCCCATGGCGTTCGTCGGCGGGTTGATGGGTCCCTACATGCGGCCCATCCCGATCGGCGCGTCGTCGGCGATGGTGTTTTCGCTGATGGTCGCGTTCATGGTGACGCCCGTGGGCGGCGATTCGCATCTTGAAGCCAATCAAGGAAGGTGAAACGAACACATGCGCGAGGACCGGCTGACGCGCCTGTATCGCTGGGTTATGGGCGGGCTGCTCCACCAGCCGCTGCTGCGCTGGGGATTTCTTCTGGGCGTGGTGGTTCTCCTGCTCGGCTCGATGGCGCTGGTGTACATCGGCTTCGTCAAAGTGAAGATGCTGCCGTTCGACAACAAGAGCGAGTTTCAGGTGATCGTCGACATGCCGAACGGCACCACGCTCGAAGAGACCGCGCGCGTCACGAAATTGCTGGCCGAGCAGACACTGCGGCAGCCCGAGGTGGTGAATTTGCAGACCTACGTCGGCACCGCGTCGCCCTACAACTTCAACGGGCTGGTGCGCCACTATTACATGCGCTCCGGGTCGAACATCGCCGACATTCAGGTCAACCTGCAGCCCAAGGGCGAGCGCAACCGCCAAAGCCACGAGATCGCGAAGATGGTGCGCACCGCGCTGCAGCCGATCGCGGACCGCAATGGCGCGCGAATCAAGGTGGCCGAAGTGCCGCCCGGCCCGCCGGTGCTGGAGACGCTTAGTCGCCGAAGTATACGGCCCCAACGAGATCCGAGCGCATCGCCATCGCGCGCCAGGTCCGCGATCTGTTCCGCAAAACCGATGGCGTGGTGGATACCGACTGGTACGTCGAAGACGACCAGCCGAAAATCCAACTCCGCGTGGACGAAGAGAAAGCCGCGCTGCATGGCATCACCGAGGATCAAGTGGCGCGCGCGCTGCGGGTCGCTTCCGCGGGCGAATCGGCGGGACTGCTGCATGTCGATTCCGAAAAAGAAGACATCCCCATCCAGGTCCGGCTGAGCGCGGCCCGAGCGCTCCTCCGTCGATCAGCTCGAAAACCTCAAGATCGCCGGATCGCTCCGGCGCGCTGGTTCCGCTGCGCGAGCTGGTGACCGCCCGCACGGTGACCGAAGACAAGAGCATCTATCACAAGAACCTGATGCCGGTGACCTACGTGATCGGCGACGTGGCGGGCGCGATGGAGAGCCCGGTGTACGCCATCTTGAAGCTCGGCCCGGAAATTTCGAAGATCGCGATCCCGCAAGGCTACGAGATCGAGCAGTACACCGCGCATCAGCCCACCGACGCGTCGCAAGCTACGCGCATGAAATGGGATGGCGAGTGGCACATCACCTACGAAGTGTTCCGCGACCTGGGCGTGGCGTTCGGTGCGGTGCTGATCCTGATCTACATTCTGGTGGTCGGCTGGTTCCGTTCGTTCCTGACGCCGCTCGTGATCATGGCGGCGATTCCGTTCTCGCTGGTTGGCATTCTGCCCGCGCACGGCCTGCTGCATGCGTTCTTCACCGCGACTTCCATGATCGGCTTCATCGCGGGCGCCGGGAATCGTGGTGCGCAATTCGATCATCCTGGTCGATTTCATCGAGCTGCGGCTGTCGCAAGGCATGCCGCTGGATCAAGCGGTGATCGACGCGGGCGCCGTGCGCTTCCGGCCCATGATGCTGACCGCCGCGGCGGTCGTGGTCGGTTCGTCGGTGATTTTGTTCGACCCGATTTTCCAAGGCCTGGCTATCGCGCTGATGGCGGGCGAAATCGCTTCGCTGCTGCTGTCGCGCATGACCGTGCCGGTATTGTTCTTCGTCGCCAATCAAAGGAGTAGACTCTCATGACATTGGATCGCTATCTGCGGCTGATGGCCGGATTTTTCGTGCTGCTCAGCGTGGCGCTGGGCTATTGGGTGAGCCCGTATTGGTATCCTGTTCACCGCGTTCGTGGGCTTGAACCTGTTCCAATCCGCGTTCACGAATTGGTGCCCGGCGATGTGGCTGCTCAGGAAACTGCACGTGCCGGAATGCGAGCACGAAGTGCAGCACCATATTCCGGTCGAGTCGCACTAAGCTGGCCCACTTACGGCTATCGCTACCATGGATCTATGGGCCCGTTCGCCTATCGATCCTGGGTGGAGATCTCCCTTAAGCAGATTGCCGACAATTTCAACGCCGTCCGCTCTGTGGTTGGGCCGAACGTCGAAGTGATGCCGGTGGTGAAGGCCGACGCCTATCGCCACGGCGCCGTGGAAGTTTCGCGCTCGCTGATCAAAGCCGGGGCGCGGTGGCTCGCGGTCAGCAACGTCGAGGAAGGCGCCATCCTGCGCGACCGCGGCATCGCCGCCCGAATCCTGGTCATGGCCGACTTTCTTCCCGCCGAGCGCGCCGGCCTGTTCGACTACAACCTCACGCCCGTCATTCATTCGCTCGAAGACGTCCACGAGTGGGATCGCCTGTGCGAGGCGCGCGGCGTCCAGGCGCCGTATCATCTCAAGGTCGATAGCGGCATGGGACGGCTGGGAACGCTCGCTCCCGCGGCCGAGATTCTCGCCACCATCGGGTCCACGCGCCACGCGCAACTGGAAGGCATCATGTCCCACCTCGCTTCGGCCGCGAATTACTCCAGGCCGCAAACCGAACAGCAGATCGAAGCCTTCGACCGCCTATGCTGCGAGCTCGCGGGCGCCGGCGTGAATCCGCCGCTCCTGCACCTGTCGAGCACCACGCCCGTCGCCTATGGACGCAGCGAAGCCTGGCAGCGCATGGTGCGGCCCGGACACGCCATCTATGGATATGTCTCGCCCGTCGCCGCAGGAACGCCCCCGGCGCGGCTTCTGCAAGTGCGCCCGGCCCTGACGTGGAAAGCCGCGGTGCTGGCCGTGAAGGATCTGCCGGCGGGTGCGCTGGTCGGCTACGGCGGCATGTTTCGCACCGCGCAGCCCACGCGCATCGCGATTCTGGCCGCCGGTTATGCCGACGGCATCCCGCACCGGCTTTCCGGACGCGGCCGCGTCATCGCCAAGGGACATTTCGCGCCCATCATCGGCGCGGTCTCGATGGATGTCACCACCATCGACGTCACGCATTGCCCGCCGCTGCAGGTGGGCGACGCGCGTCACGCTGCTTGGCTCCGAAGATGGCCTGTCCATCGACGCGCAACAGATCGCACGGCAAGCCGGAACCATCTCCTATAGCGTGCTGTGCGGGATTCACGCGCGAGTGAAACGCATCTATCTAGAATCCACGCTGTGAGGCCGCCGCAATGAGAACGCTCATCCAGGACGCGCGCACCGCGCTCCGCATGCTCGCGAAAAGCCCGGCATTCACCGCCGTGGCGATCTTCACACTCGCGCTCGGCATTGGAGCGAACACGGCCATCTTCACCGTGGCGAGCAGCGTTCTGCTGCGACCGCTGCCGTTCTCGCATCCCGAGCGCCTGGTTATGGTCACAGCCGCCACCGCGACCCAGCATTCCGACTTGCGCCCGATGCCCTGGCTGCGATTCACCACGATTCGCGATCAGAATCGCTCCTTCTCAGGCATCGCGGCATTCACCAACGAGACCTTCAACCTGAGCGGACGCGGCGAACCGGTGCAGGTTGCCTCGGCGCGCGTGAGCGCCAGTTTTTTCGACGTGCTGGGAGTGCGGCCCGCCCTCGGCCGCGGGTTTTTCGCGAATGAGGATCAGCCCGGCGGCGCCAACGTGGTCCTGGTCAGCCACTCGTTTTGGATGCATACGCTGGGCGGAGCCGGCGACGTGATCGGCCAGCACCTGGCGCTCGATTCCCGCGACTTCACCGTCATTGGCGTCCTGCCGCCCTCCTTTCAATTCGCACCGTTGGGGCGGACCATCGACCTCTGGGCGCCGCGAGTTTTCGAACTGAATCTGATCACCCCGCAGCAGGTGCAGGGTGGAAGCGGCTTCCTCACCGCAGTCGCCCGGTTGCGGCCCGGGGTCAGCAATGAACAGGCGCAGGCGGAGATGGACGTTCTGAACCGGCGCTATCGGCAAGCCTATCCCGGGCGTCCCGACGCGGACCCGCGGCTGGTGATAGACGCTGACGATTTGAAAGAGCAGATTGTCGCCAACATCCGGCCGGCGCTTTTGCTGCTCACCGGCGCCGTTGCGCTGCTGCTTTTGATCGCCTGCGCTAATGTGGCCAGCCTGTTGCTGTCGCGCGCGCTGGCGCGAAGGAAAGAGATCGCGGTGCGGGCGGCGATGGGTGCGGGCCGCGGCGCGATCATGTGCGGACTGCTGGTAGAAAGCGCGCTGCTGGGGTTGCTGGGAGGCGCGGCCGGTACACTCCTAGCGGCTTGGTGCGTGGCCGTTCTTGCAGGGTTTGGCGATGACCAGGCCGGCCCACTGCATCTGGATCTCGGCGTGCTGGCCTTCACTGCCGCCATCTCGCTGGCCAGCGGCCTGCTATTCGGAGTCATCCCAGCGTTGGTCGTCTCGCGGCCGGACCTGAATACGATCTTGCGCGATGAAGGGCGCGGCGCTACGGCCACGCGCAGCCGCAGCCGCGTGCGAAGCCTGCTGGTGGTGGGACAGGTGGCGCTGTCGCTGGTTCTGCTGATTGCATCCGGGCTCCTGGTCCGCAGTTTTATCCGGCTTCAGACTGCCAGCCCCGGTTTCGAGCCGAAGGGCGTTCTTACCATGCAAATCGAACTACCTCCCACGCGCTACGGACGGCCCCAGCAGATGATCGCTTTTTACGAAGATACGATCCGGCGCGTAGGGACGCTGCCTGGAGTCCAGGCCGCGGCGATTTCCTCGGCGCTGCCGGTGAATCCCATGCGGTTTTCACCGGTGCTTTTTAAAGGCCAGCCGGAGTTGCCGCTGGCCGAGCGGCCGCTGGTCAGCATTCAAGCCATCAGTCCCGAATACGCCAAGGTTTTCCGCGTTCCGCTCATCCGCGGGCGGGAATTCAACGCCCATGATGACGCCCAAGCGCCGCAGGTCGTAATGGTCAACGAAATCCTGGCGCGGCGTTTCTGGCCAAATCAGAACCCGATCGGCAAGAAAGTGTGGGCCGGCCGGCGGGCTCCCGCGGAAGTGGTCGGCGTTCTGGGGGACGAGAAGAACATCAGCCTGGCGGCGGATCCGAATCCGGAAGTCTTTCTGCCATTTCCGCAGTTGCCCTGGGCGCATTTGAACCTGAGCCTGCGGGCCGCCAGCGATCCGTCCCGCCTCAATCGCGCGGTCCGCGCTGCCATCGCACAAATCGACAGCGATCAGCCCGTTACTCGCGTGCAAACTCTGGACGATGTTTTGGCCGCGTCGGCCTCCCAGCGGCGCTTCACCATGCTGCTGCTGGGCGCGTTTTCAGCGACCGCCATGATCCTGGCGCTGGTTGGAATCTACGGCCTGGTTGCGTACTCGATCACGCAACGAAGCAGCGAACTGGGAATCCGGATCGCGCTCGGCGCCACGCGCGGCGACATCTTGAAACTCGTGCTCGGCCACGGCACGAAACTGGCGTTGTGGGGAGTCGCGATCGGCGCGGCGGGTTCGCTGCTTCTCAGCCGGCTGCTGGCCGGCATGCTGTATCGAACCAGCGCGACGGATCCCGTCATATTTGTTTTGAGCGCGGTATTATTCACCGCGGCTGCGCTGGCGGCCAGCTATCTGCCCGCGCGGCGCGCCACTAAAATCGATCCGGTCGAGTCTCTGCGGTGAGACCGGTCAAGCAGGCGTCGCCGGTTTTCGCAACCAGAGGAAACAGTGATTGCCGAGCTTCCCAACCCGTCGCGAACGGAAAAAGAGCAGATCCAGGTATCGCAGCGGAAAGAGCAACCAGCCCAGCGCAATGTGGACGAAGGCTCTCCAGGCCCGCCACGGCAGCCAGAGTTTCACATATTCCAAAGAAAAGATCAGCATGGTCGCGGTCGGCCCGGTCCTCCAGCCCTCGCTCACCAACTCGAGGCTGTCACCGCCTAATTGCTTGAGACCATCCAGCGTGTAGCGGCGGTAGTCGCGCGGGTATTCGTGAAACGGGTGGCAAAAGGGCGTGACCAGATGCGCATAACCTCCGGGCGCCAGGACCCGCGCGATCTCCCGCATGACCGACTCGGGACAGCGCACGTGCTCCAGCACCGCATCGCACTCCACGCGCTGAAACAGATTTGCGGGAAAGGGCAGGCACTCGGCATCGGCGCGGATATCCACGCCGGGTGTCGCTGTTAAATCGACATTCACATATCCCGGGACGACCGCGCCCGCGCCGCCGAGATACAAATTCCAGCGGCCCAGCGGATAATCCTTGGGCTCTCGGGGATTCATGAGGAGCGGCAGAGGCGGCTCCAGGAACCGGTACAGCGCGCTGGTCCAGTGCCGCGAAGTGCGGCGCTGATAAACCTCGCGCATCCCGGTCGTGCCCATACCTGACAGCTTACGGTACTACGCCTGCGCGGGGGTGGGGCAGGCAATGGTAAGGTGGGCGTAAAGGAACAAATCTTGAATTACCGAGTCCTGTGGGCACTTGTGCTAAGTGCCCCAATTTCTCCGGGTGCAACCGGCGCGACTTTGCCGGCCACGACCTCCACTTTGAGGATGGAGCAGCGCTTCGCCGCAGCGCGCAAGAATCCCCCGGAGCTGTACGCGTTCTTGCTCCGGATGCCCAAGGGAGGCGATCTCCATATTCACTTGGGCGGCGCAATCTATGCCGAGACTTATCTGCGCATAGCGGCGGAAGACGGCCTATGCCTGGATTTGCGGACCCACGCCATCGTGGCTCCATTGACGGCAGCCGGCAGCACGCATTGTGGAGAAGGAGTGGAAGCGTCGCACGCGCAGAGCGACAACGCGCTGGCCAACGCCATGATCGACAGCCTGTCGATGCGCAACTTCGTGCCTGGCCGTGAGTCCGGCCACGATCACTTCTTCGGCGCGTTCGCCAAATTCGGGCCGTACCAGCCGCGGCACCGCGGTGAGCTGCTGGCCGAAGTGGTTCGCCGGGCGGCCGAGCAGAACGAATCCTATCTCGAAATCATGACGCTAAACGGCGCGTCCGCGAACGCACTCGGAGCCAAAGCCGGATTCTTCGAGGATTTCGTGGCCGTGCGCGAGAAACTGATGGAGGCCGGGTTGGAAAAGGTAGTGGAGGGCATGCGGGCCAACCTGGATGAACTCGAGCGCGCCAGGCGGGCCGCCTTGGACTGTGACGCGCAACCCAACTCGCCAGCTTGCCAGGTCGTCGTACGTTATCTCTACCAGGTCTTCCGCGAGTCACCCAAGGAACAGGTCTTCGCGCAAGTACTGGCCGGATTCATGCTGGCCTCCGCCGATTCGCGCGTGGTGGGAGTCGATTTCGTCCAGCCGGAAGACGGAGTCACATCCATGCGAGACTACCATCTTCAAATGCGAATGGTGGATTACGCGCACGGGGCGTATCCCAAAGTTCATATCACGCTGCATGCGGGCGAGCTGGCGCCCGGCCTCGTCCCGCCGGATGGATTGCGGTTTCACATTCGCGATGCGCTGGAATTCGGGCACGCCGAGCGCATCGGCCACGGCGTCAGCGTGATGTATGAAACGCGCGCCGACCAGCTGCTCAATCTGATGAAGCAGCGTCACGTCATGGTGGAGATTAATTTGTCGAGCAACGACTTGATCCTGGGCGTTCGCGGCAAAGAACACCCGCTGCCCGTATACCGGAAACATGGCGTACCCGTGGCGCTGTCGACCGACGACGAAGGCGTATCCCGCACTCATCTCACCGAGGAGTATCTGCGCGCCGCTCTGACCTACGAACTGAGCTATTCCGATCTCAAGGAAATGGCGCGCAACAGCCTGGAGTATTCGTTTCTCGAAGGCGCGAGTTACTGGCAGGACGGCACCTACCGGATTCCGGCCGCGGCGTGCGCCGGAGGAAACCAGGCAAAGTCCTGCCAGGAGTTTCTGCAGTCCAATAAAAAGGCGCGCTTGGAAGAGGACCTGGAGCGCCGCTTCCAGGCGTTCGAAAACTCGTTCGCCGCGGACGGACCAGCGCGCCGTTAACAATGCGGAGCGGAATAGGTCCGATCAAGAAGATCGCGGCTCCGCTCTTCGTGTTGAGTTGTGCGGCTTGGTATTGGCATGAGACCGTTTCCTATGTTGTGCCAAGGCTGGGCGGCGTGTCGGATTTCCGGAAATACTATGACGCCGCGCGCCAGATTGTTGCAGGTCACAGCCCGTTTGCGACAGCCGGTTACATTTATCCGCCCTTGCTCGCGGAACTACTGACCCCACTCGCGCACCTCGACTACCTGGCGGCACGTTGGGTTTGGTACCTGGTGTCGCAGGCCTGTCTGCTTCTAGCGGCGTGGCTGATCTGGCGGGCCTTCGGACGCGGCTGGGCGATCGCAGGTTCGATCGCCTTGGTGTGGGCCATGGGTGGAGCAGCGGCTGAGGCCCTGTGGCTCGGCCAAGTCAGCCCCCTGCTGGCGTCGCTGCTCGCCGCCGCTTACACGAACACCCGGTGGCGGCAAGGCGTGGCGTTAGGCGTGGGCTGCGCGCTGAAATTCATCCCCGGCATGCTCGTCATCGGCCTGCTGTTGAACCGCTCGCGGGCCGGCTTGCTGGCCTTTCTAGCGAGTGTTTCCGTTCTCCTGGCCCTGCCGTGGTTGTACGTGTCCTGCTGCCTGGGCGGCCCTCGAACGCCGGTGGGAACCGATATGTGGACCGGTACGCCCGCGCCGCTGAGCTGGTCTCTGCCCTCTACAGTGTTACGCATGCTCGACCGGCCGCAACATCCTGGCGAACTGCCGCCGAACTGGAGCGTAGTCGAACTGACGGACCTCCGATTATCGGGCCCTCAGCGCGCCGCCTCGATTGCGACAGCGGCCGGCGCCGTCATTGCTGGAGCTCTGCTATTGTTCGTCGCGGTGGGCGGACGGCTGTCGGCGGAGCAATTACCTTGGGCCATGGCGGGGCTGCTGTCATTGGGACTGGCGGCGTCTCCGGTATCTTGGACCCATTATCAAGCCATGCAGTACCCGGGCGTGGCAATGCTGCTGGCTCACGCCTTCCGATGGCGCCGTTGGAAGTTGTTCTCCGTTGCGCTCCTGTGCGCGGCCGCGCTGCATCCGCTTCCGGTGGCGGTGCTGGGAGCTTACTACCGGCAACACAACACCTGGAACACCGTGCCGCTTGCGGCGTTGTATTTCTGGACATCGGCCGCCACGGTTGCGTCCTTGGTGTTGTTCGGCCTGTTCGTTAACGAGGCGCGCCGAGCTGCGGCTGGCGTGTCAGAGATGGCGCGTGTCTCAAGCGCCTCTTGCTGAAGAAGGCACTCACGGTCTAGACTAGTCAATAGCTAGTCAATTTTGAAAAAGTCCATGAGCACAGTTACAGCCCTTTACGCTAAGACCAGGTTCGGAGAACTTCTCGATCGGGTATCTCGCGGAGAGGAGATTGTCATCACCAAACACGACAAACCGGTGGCCCGTATGGTGCCAGAGGGCCGCTCGTCTTTGGCTGAAGTTCAGCAGGCCGTGGAGAATCTTCGAGCACTCCGGCGCCGGATAGAACAAAGGAAAGGCTTCAAGCCGCTATCCGACAAGGAAATCCGCGACAGCATCAATGCTGGCCGGCGATGAACGGTCGTTTTGTCGCGGATTCATCGGTGGCGATCGCTTGGGCGGTGCCGTCGCAGTCCAACCAAGGCACGGATCGTCTGCTCGCGAACATCGCGCAGGGTGCGCAGGTGGTTGTACCTGTGCTGTGGTTTTTCGAGATCGCGAACAGTCTGATCGTGTTAACACGTCGTGGCCGCCTGACAGCGGAAGACTGCGCTCTCGCTCGGCAAGACTTAGTCCGGCTAGCCCCGCTAGTTGATGACGAAGGACCGAGCCATGCATTTCGCAAGATCTCGGATTTGGCGGAGACGCACTCGCTCTCCGTCTACGACGCGGCTTACTTGGAGCTAGCGCTCCGCAAGCGCTTGCCGTTGGCATCTCGGGATGTTGCGCTGAACAGGGCGGCCAAAGTGGCTGGGGCGCAGATCTTGCTCTAGGTCCGCTACACGTCCAGATTGCGGACGTCCAGCGCGTTCTCTTCGATGAACTTGCGGCGGCTCTCCACATCCTCGCCCATGAGCGTGGAGAAGATGGTTTCGGTTTCGGCCAGGTCCTGCAGCTCCACCTTGAGCAGCGTGCGAGTCTCGGCGTTCATGGTAGTGGCCCACAACTGCTCGGCGTTCATCTCGCCCAGGCCTTTGTAGCGCTGGATGGAAACTTCGCGCGTGCCCTCGCTCTTGACATGCTCGAGCAATTCGCGCCAGCCGGGCTGCGATTCGCTCTTGCCCTCGCGCAGCACGGTGAAGGGCGGCTGATTGTATTTCGCTACCTGCCGGCCGATGGCGCGCATGCGGCGGTATTCGGGCTGCTGCAGCAAATCGACGCCGATGGTGCGCGTGCCGCGTTGGTCGGATCGACAAACTCGATCGTTCCAGGCCTCATGCTCTTCCTCGCGCTCCAGCTTGGCCTCGACCTTGGCGGCCTTTATCGCCGCAACCACCGGCTCGAGATTGGCTTTTTCGTGGAAGTCGGTCTTGGAATCCAGCTTGAAGTCGATGTTCGAAAGCACCTCCACCACACGCGCATCGCGCATGCGGCGCTCCATGCGCCGGAACATCTGCTGGTATTCATCCAGCGACATCAGGAAGGTGCGCAGCTCGGCGCCTTCCAGCTTGGCGCCGCCTTTGATTTCGACCGCCAGGTTCTCAGTGGCGCGGCGCAAAATCTCGCGCGTGAATTCCTTGTCGTCCTTGATGTATTTCTCGCTCTTGCCCTTCTTGATGCGATACAGCGGCGGCTGCGCGACGAATACATTGCCGCGCTTGATCAGCTCCTGCATGTGGCGGAAGAAAAACGTGAGCAGCAGCGTGCGGATGTGCGAGCCGTCCACGTCGGCGTCGGTCATGATGATGATCTTGTGGTAGCGGAGCTTGGTGACGTCGAAATCCGTCGAGGCCGATGCCGGTGCCGATGGCCGTGATCATGGACCGGATTTCCTCGTGGCCGAGCATCTTGTCGTAGCGCGCTTTTTCGACGTTCAGGATCTTGCCCTTGAGCGGCAGAATGGCCTGATAGCGCCGGTCGCGGCCGGATTTGGCGGTGCCGCCGGCCGATTCGCCCTCCACCAGGAACAGCTCGCAACGCTCCGGATCCTTCTCCTGGCAGTCCGCCAGCTTGCCGGGCAGACCGCCCGAATCGAGAGCGCCTTTGCGGCGCGTCAGGTCGCGCGCTTTCCGTGCTGCTTCCCGCGCGCGTGCGGCATCGATGGCTTTGCCGACGATCTTGCGCATCACGGCTGGATTCTTGTCGAAGTACTCGCCCAGCTTTTCGTTGATCAACTGGACCACGTAACCCTGAATGTCGCTGTTCAGCTTGCCCTTGGTTTGTCCTTCGAACTGCGGCTGCGGCAGCTTTACGCTGACGACCGCCGTCAGCCCCTCACGCACGTCGTCGCCGCTCAGGTTCTCTTTGACGTCCTTGAACAGGCCGGCCTGCTGGCCGTAGAAATTGATGGTGCGGGTCAGCGCGCTGCGGAATCCGCTCAGGTGCGAGCCGCCGTCCACGGTATTGATGTTGTTGGCGAAGCTGAAGACGTTCTCCGAGTAGCCGTCGTTGTACTGCAGCGCCACTTCCATGGACAGCGTTCCGCCGTTGGGCAAGTCGCGCTCGCCTTCGAAATAGATCGGCTTATCGTGCAGGACGGATTTGCCGCGGTTCAGGTGCTTGATGAATTCCGCGATGCCGCCGCTGTAATGAAACTCGTGCTGTTTGGCAGGCTCGGCGCGCTCGTCGGTGAGCGTGATGGTGAGGCCCTTGTTCAGGAACGCCAGCTCGCGCAAGCGCTGCGCCAGCGTGTCGTAATTGAAATCGATCACGTCCATGATGGTGGCGTCCGGCTTGAACGTGATCTTTGTGCCGGTTTTCTTCCCGGCCTTTCCGGTCTGAGTGAGCGGCCCTTTGGGAACGCCCTTGTGGTACTCCTGCTCCCACGTGTAGCTTTGCGTATCGTTGGGCTTTCCGGACTTGCGCCAGATCTCGAGCTGAAGCCGTTCTGAAAGCGCATTCACGCAGCTCACGCCAACGCCGTGCAGCCCGCCGGAAACTTTGTAGCTCTTGGAGTCGAACTTGCCGCCGGCGTGCAATTTGGTCATCACCACTTCGGCGGCCGAAACGCCTTCTTCCTCATGCATGTCTACTGGTATGCCGCGGCCGTTGTCGACGACCGTGATGGAGTTATCGATGTGGATGGTCACGTCGATCTTGTCGCAGAAACCGGCCAGGGCCTCGTCTACGGAGTTGTCCACCACCTCGTAGACCAGATGATGCAGCCCGGCTTCGGTAGTGGAGCCGATATACATCGCCGGCCGCAGCCGCACCGCCTCCAGGCCTTCCAGCACCTTGATGCTACTGGAATCGTAAACTTCTACCGGAGTAACTTCTTTTGTCGCCATGTTTGTAAAAACTCAACTCATCCAAGTCAGCTAAAGCGGATCTGCGGGAATCAGATGCGCATTGGCATCACGACGTAACGGTACTTGTAATCGCCGTCGGCTGCCGGGCGCAGCTCACCCGCGCTATGCGGATCCTTGAAATAGAACGCGACCTTTTCCTCAGTGGTCGCACGCAGGAAGTCCATCAGGTACGTGGCATTGAATCCGATCTCGACGGAAGTGCCTTCATACTCGGCGGGCAGTGTCTCTTCGCTCTCGCCGGTTTCTGAAAGCGAAGAGTGTATCTGCACTTCGCCATCCTGTACACGCAAACGGATGGCCCGCGAACGCTCGTCTGAAAACTGCGAAACGCGCTCCACCGATTTGCGCAGCTCCTCGCGATCCAGAACCACGGAGTTCGGATGATCCTTCGGTAAGACTCGCTCAAAATCCGGGAAGTTGCCGGTCAGCTTGCGGCTGAGCAGCAGCCGCTCACCCAGCTGGAAGAAGAGATGATTATCGTCGCCGGAGAAGTCCAGCAGCGCGTCCGGACTCGCGTCCTGATCCAGCTTGAGGATCTCTCCCATCGCTTTGCGAGGCAGCAGGGCGCGATAGGTGCCCGTGACGCCGGGTAAGTTGAGAGCATGCTCCACCATGGCCAGGCGGTGCGAATCCGTCGCCACCATCGTCAAGCCGGAGTTCTTCAACATCAGCAGGGAGCCATTCAGGGTGAAGCGCGACTCTTCCATGGAAATGGCGAAAATCGTTTTCGCGATCATGGATGCCAGCACATGCACCGGAATCTGGGCCAACACCTCCGGCATCTGAGGAAGCTCCGGAAAGCTTTCGCGCGACATTCCCGCGATGCGCGTGCGAGAACGGCCGCATACCAAGCTGGCCCACTGGTTCTCCTGAAGCTTCACGTCCACATCCGCGTCGGGAAGCAGCCGGACGTAATCGAGCAGCCGTTTGGCTGGGATGGTCCCGGCGCCGGCTTTCTTTACCCGAGCCGGGCAGGAAGATCGGATCCCCAGCTCCAGATCGGTCGCAGTCAGGTGAATCCGGTCGGCGGCTGCCTCCACCAGCACATTGGAGAGGATGGGGATCGTCGTTTTCTTCTCCACCACGCCTTGCGAGAGGTTCAGTTCTCGAACCAGATCGGCCTTGCTGACTGTGAACTCCATGGTTTCCCCCGCTCGAGTTGCCGCTTCTCCGGATGCTGCCATTTAGCTATTGCTCTCTTCCCTAAAATAGATACTTCTTAGAACCGTAGTAGTAGGGGCTGTTGAAATGTAGATTTCTCTCTAAATTATACAAAATCCAGAAACTTCCTGCCACTGAAACCTGTGGATCGCAGGTGCCTGAAAAGACGAAAAATCAGGCTTTCCGGAGTCATCCACCAGTATCCACAAGAGCCCGCTGGAGGCCCCTGTGGAAAACGGAAAAAAGCCCTAATGAATCGAGTCAGTTAGCCTGTGGAGGAAGTTGTTCAAATCTTGATCTCGCTGGCGAAGTTTATCGATCTTCTGGATGGAGTGCAGGACGGTAGTATGATGCTTGCCTCCGAAACCAGCGTCCAATCTCGGGAAGGGAGGCAGGCGTAAGTTCTTTCGCCAGGTACATGGCGATCTGCCGCGGATACGCAATCCTATGCTCATTCGTTTTCTGCTTAAGCTGGGATGGCTGAAGCGAGAACTGGTCCGCCACATCCTTGACGATCGATTCGATGGTGATTGCGTTTCTCCGGACTTGGCGTGAGATGCTTGAGCACTTGCTGAGCCATGGCCAGCGTGATCGGCGTGCCGGTGACCGAAGAGTACGCGATCAGTTTCACCAGCGCGCCTTCCAGCTCCCGAACGTTGGACTTGGTCTTGGTCGCGATGAAGATCCGAACTTCTTCCGGCAGCGTCACGCCTTCGATTCGGCTTTCTTGTCCAGAATGGCCATTTTGGTCTCGAGATCCGGCGGCTGCACATCCACCATCAAGCCCCACTCAAACCGGGAACGGAGGCGCTCCACTAGACCGGGCAAGTTTTTGGGGGGCGAGTCGCTGGAAATCACGATTTGCTTCTGATGTTCGAACAGTTCGTTGAACGTGTGAAAGAACTCTTCCTGCGTCCGTTCCTTGCCTTCCAGGATCTGGATGTCGTCGATCAACAGCACGTCCGCCGAGCGGTAGTGGCGGTGGAAGCTCTGCATCCGGTCGCTCTTGATGCAGGTGACCATCTCATTCATGAAGCGTTCGCTGGAGGTGTAG
The DNA here is from genome assembly GCA_963739705.1 of Terriglobia bacterium. Taxonomy (GTDB): domain Bacteria; phylum Acidobacteriota; class Terriglobia; order Bryobacterales; family Bryobacteraceae; genus Palsa-89. The sequence continues at coordinate 203,786 of CAVUBR010000001.1, forward strand.
ACGATCTTCATGCTGGCGTAATGATCCACCAGCGAACGCCCGATGGCGTGCATGAGATGTGTCTTGCCCATCCCCACGCCGCCGTAGATGAACAGCGGATTGTAGGAGCGGGCTGGATTCGTTGCCACGGCATGCGCGGCCGCGTGCGCGAACTGATTGCACGAGCCCACCACGAAATTGTCGAACGTGAATTTCGGATTCAAGCTGACGGAGGGCTGAAAAACGATTTCGCTCTTGTCGGAGCTGTCGGCCTGGGTTCCGGCGGAGTGGATCTCGTAGACCACTTCCGTGACGGGAAGTTTGAGCTCACGAATCGCCGCGGCGATGTCTGTGGCGTACTCCTGCTCGATCCAGTCCTTGGTCTCGCGGTCGGGCACGCCCACGTGCAGCCGATCGCCGCTGGCTCTGAGGAAAACAGTTTTCGACAGCCAGTTCTGATACGCCTCCGGCGCTCAGCGCGCCAGAAATCCGGCTCTTTATTTGCTCCCAGGTATTCATTCGATTGTCACAAGACAGAGCTTTTACACAACTTTTCCACAGCTTGTGGAAAAACTAAAAATCAACCTTTCGATTCTGATGGGCGCCAACAACTCTGAAATGTCGTTAGAATGGCATTTCGAATCGCTGTTCCGTGTAAACGGAAAAGAAAGTCTAGCACACTTCGCCCGGTGGGAATCTACAAATTTTCCCCCGTTTATCACCGTGTTTTCAGTCACTTACATAAAACAGTATCGATCGCAAATGTTAGCATTTGCTCGTGTTGCAGATGCGTTAAGACGGGCAAACTCGCCCGGTGCGGGAAGTTGTGGTTTGACAGTCTTGCTCACGGCGCGGGAAAATGAAAGTCGAACTCGGGCGGGAGTAACTCAGCTGGTAGAGTGCAACCTTGCCAAGGTTGATGTCGCGGGTTCGAATCCCGTCTCCCGCTCCAATTCCTTCCGGAACATCTAAGCGTTCCCCGGCGTATTCCCAGATTGGAGGCTCCTCCATGATTGGTTTCCTGTTGTGGTGCATCCTGTTCGTGCTGTGCTGGCCGCTGGCGCTGATAGCGTTGGTCCTGTATCCGATCGTTTGGCTGCTATTGCTGCCGTTCCGGCTGCTCGGAATTGCGGTAGGCGGGGTGCTCGAACTGGTGGCTGCGATCGTGACTTTGCCGTTCCGCGTGCTGCGGCGGGTCTGAACCTTCTCTTGCGACGCCGGCCGCGCTTACAATGAAACAATGGCTCGCTTTTCCGGCGTTGATTATTTGCTCATCGATTCTCTGCTCTCCGAACAGGAGCTGTTAGTCCGTCAGACCGCGCGGCAGTTTGTAGAGGACCGCGTCGTGCCGGTGGTGCGCGACTGCTTTCGCGACACGCGGTTCCCGCGCGAATTGATTCCCGAGATGGGCCGCCTGGGCTTCCTGGGAGCGAATCTGGAAGGCTATGGCTGCGCGGGCATGAGTAATGTCGAGTACGGGTTGGTGATGCAGGAGCTGGAGCGCGGCGACTCGGGGCTGCGCAGCTTCGCCTCCGTGCAAGGCGGGCTGGTGATGTATCCGCTGCTGACTTACGGTTCGGACGAACAGAAGGAGCGCTGGCTTCCAAAGCTACGCGCGGGTGAGGCGATCGGCTGTTTCGGGCTCACCGAGCCTGGCTTCGGATCGAATCCGGCGGGTATGCAGACGCGGGCGCGCAAGGACGGCGATCACTGGATTCTGAACGGCGAGAAGACCTGGATCACCAATGGTTCGGCGGCCGATGTCGCCATTGTTTGGGCGCGGGCAGAGGAAGGCATCCGAGGTTTCGTGATCGAGAAGGGCACCCCCGGATTCACGGCGTCCGATTTGCACGGCAAGATGTCGATGCGTGTGTCGATTACTTCCAGCCTGGCGCTTTCCGACTGCCGCGTTCCGAATTCGGCCATGCTGCCGTGCGCCAAGGGGCTGAAGGCCGCGCTGGGTTGTCTTTCCCAGGCCCGCTTCGGAATCGGCTGGGGCGTGGTGGGCGCAGCCATGGATTGCTATGAGACCGCGCGGCAGTACACGATCCTGCGCAAACAGTTCGATGACAAGCCCATCGCCAGCCATCAACTGGTGCAGGAGAAGCTGGCCGACATGATCACCGAGATCACCAAGGCGCAGTTGCTGGCGCTGCACTCGGGGCGCGTCAAGGATCAAGGCAAGCTGGAGCCGGCGCACATTTCGATGCTGAAGCGCAACAACGTGCGGATGGCGCTGGAATGCGCGCGCTCGAGCCGCGACCTGCTGGGCGCCAACGGCATCATGGACGAATATCCGATCATGCGGCACATGTGCAACCTGGAAACGGTGAAGACTTACGAGGGCACGGATCATATTCACACGCTGGTGATCGGCGAGCGCGTGACGGGCGTGGCGGCGTACAAGTAGCGATGACCAGCGCTGGAGTCAGTTGCTACAGCGACTCAACCACCATGAACTGCTCGAACTTCCCATCCGGTGTAATATACACGTTTAGCCGCACAGTCTTTTTGGCGAAGTCCGCTCGATAACCGCGATGGGTCATGCCGCCCCGTAGCGACTCACCCGAGCGGCTAACGGACTTCAACGCGCCCAGCGGGGCGAGCGAGGTTCGAATATCGCGCAGCGCCTCCGGTGTGAAGTAGCTGCGGGCGTTTTCCGTGAACTCATCGGCGTGGATCTTGCCTTGCCGGAGGCCTTCCAAAACAGCGCGTACCCGCGCCGTGTCCGCCGCCGATTCCTCGGGTTGGCTTGGAAGAAACACGAGCTGCGCGAGCTTGTCAGCCAGCGGCTCGTTCAGGCTGATTCCGTCTTCGTTCGACAACACGATGATGGCGCCGTCGCGCGTCGGAAATTTTTCGTCGAGGGCGAGAAAGCCCGATACTTCGCCCCCGTGTGAGAACATCGGGACGCCGTGAAAGTCGCCGAGATCCAATCCGAGCGCGTAATGCGTGACGTCGCCATTCTTCAGCCGAATCTCGTGCGTGAACTGCTCGTAAGACGCCGCGGATAAAAGCTTGTGCTGAAGGAAAGCGAGATCCCACTTGGCAAGGTCTGGCGCGGCCATACAAAGTTCACCGGCGCCGTCGTACCAGCCTTTCGCTTCCCGCCCTACCGGACGCGGCGGGCCAAGCGCGAAGCGGGTGTACGGGGTGGCGTCGGCGGCGGTGCGGACACTGCAGTCGCCGGCTGACGACATACCGAGGGGATCCAAAATCGTTTCGCGCAGGAACTGAACCAGTGGCTTGCCGGAAACCCTTTCCACAATGGACCCCGCCAGCACGTATCCGGTGTTGCTGTACTGCCAGCGCGTGCCGGGATCGAAATTGAGCGGCTTCTTGGCCCATTTGTCGAGTATCGCGGCCGGGGTTGTGGGACGGCTCCACTCCGGGATGAGGTAATCCTGCGGCGCGTAATCCTCGTAGCCGGAGGTGTGCGACAGCAATTCGCGAATCGTGATTTGGCTGGCTTGGGTCAGATCGGGATAGTATTTTGCCACCTTGTCGTCGAGCGAGAGCTGGCCTTGTTCCTGGAGCAGCAAGAGCGCGGCCACCGTGAATTGTTTACTGATGGACCCGACGGCGTAGCGCGTGCCGGGTTCTGCGTTACGGCCGCTGGCGAGATCCGCCTTCCCGAAGGCTTGGGAGAACGCGATTTTGCCGTCTTCGATGATGACCACCGAAACACTGGGGGCGCCGGTCTTCTTCAGAGCATCCGCGATATCGGCGGAGGCTTTTTGTTCCCAGGATGGTTGCGCCAGGACGTGCGCCGCAAGGAGCACCACGAGGAAACTGAATTTCACAAGGCTCATGCGTAAATTATGGCGCGCCGCGAGCAAAGGTTGCTGCCTGACCCGGCAATGGCCCCGAGCAATTTGATCGGCTAAACTGAGGTGATTCGTTGCGAAAAGGGGACGCGATGCAGGATCATTCCATCCGAGTTGGATTGCTTAAAGAAAGCGAACTCGAAGAAGCGGATCGTATTGTCAGGCTGGCGTTCGGCACTTTTCTGGGTTTGCCGAATCCAGGGGACTTTATGGGCGACCGCACTTTCATGGCGCCCCGCTGGCGCTCGCCGCACGTCAAGGTGCTGGCGGCGCGCAAGGCCGGCGGCGTGGTTGGAACGAACGTGGTCACGCGCTGGGGATCGTTCGGTTTCTTCGGACCGCTGACTGTGCTGCCAGATCATTGGGACCAGGGCGTGGCGCAGTTGCTACTGAAAGCAACCATGACGGTCTTTGACCGATGGGGGCTGAAGCATACCGGTCTGTTTACTTTCCCGCACAGCACCAAGCACGTGGCCTTGTACCAGAAGTTCGGCTACTGGCCGCGTTATCTCACCGCCATCATGATGCACCCAACGAACGGCAATTCAGCACCGGTCCACAAAGGCGCCAATCCAGCCGTGTTGTTATCCGCGCTCGCGAAAAGCCAACGCGAAGAGGCCATACGAGCATGCGGAAAGCTCACTGACAAAATCGATAGAGGACTGGATCTAGCCGGTGAAATCCGCGCGGTGATAGCGCACGGGACGGGGGACGTTTTACTGACCTACACGCGCGGCCTTCTGGACGGTTTTGCCGTGTGCCTGACCGGACGTGGATCTGAAGGAGGCGAAAAAACCTGCTACGTCAAGTTCGCGGCCGCGCGTGGAGGCGCTGGAGCCGGAGAGCGTTTTGATAAGTTGTTGGAGGCCTGCGAAGCCTTTGCAGCGTCGCGCGAAACGACGCTCGAAGCCGGTGTGAACCTGACTCGCGAAGATGCCTATCGCCGCATGCGATCCCGCGGATATCGAGTAGCCATGCAGGGGGTCGCGATGCAACGTCCGCATGCGGCGGGGTTCAACCGGCCCGACGCCTACGTGATTGATGATTGGCGATGATGCCGTAGGCGTTTTGCGTAACGAAACACGTGCTGGTGCAGTCTAAACCACCATGCTGCGCCGCTCTCCCGGACTGGTGGCGACGATCGTTCTGACTCTGGCGCTCGGCATCGGGGCGAATACGGCCATCTTCAGCGTTGTCGATACGGTGCTGCTGCGGCCGCTCCCGTTCCATGATCCGGCGCGCCTGGCCGCGCTCTGGGACACATATCAGAACCAGCCGAAGCTGGGCGTGTCGCCACTCGAATACCAGCAGTGGAGCCGGCAAACCGATCTCTTCGACGGTATCGCGTCCTATCGTTACGTCGGCACTGGCCGGGACATGAACCTGAGTGGCGGCTCGGAGCCGGTGCGCGTCCACACCACTTGGGCGAGCGCGAGTCTCTTTCCTCTGCTGGGAGTCCAGCCCGCGGCGGGCCGATTCTTTGACGAGAGCGAGACCTCTCAGCCGGTAGCGCTCCTTAGTTATCGCTTATGGCGCGATCATTTCGGCGGCGATCCGAAAATCATCGGCGCTCCGATCCGCCTCAGTAGCCTGCCCGGCGGCGCCACCAGCGATAGTGGCGGCGCGTTCACCGTGGTGGGCGTGCTTCCGGCCGGTTTTCCTCTCGCGCCCTGGGCGGATGTTTGGATGACCGTAGAGCAGGCCGCCGACGAGACCACCAATCCCGTGCGGCACGCGTTCGGCGTGGTGGTGCGGTTGAAGCCTGGCGTGGATACCCGGCAAGTCTCAGCACGCGTGGAATCAATCGGGGAACAGCTGCGGCGCGAGCATCCTTCCACCAGCAAGGGATTCAGTTTCGCTGTCGCCGGCCTGCAAACGGATCTAGAGGGGAACCTTCGGCCGGCGCTGCTGGTGTTGTTCGGAGCAGTGACGCTGGTGTTGTTGATCGCTTGCGTGAATGTCGCCAACCTTTTGCTGGCGCGCTCCACGGCGCGGCGGCATGAGATGGCGGTCCGGATCGCCCTGGGTGCAAGCCGCGGGCGCATGGTGCGCGAGTCGCTGGCCGAAAGTCTGGCGCTGGCGATGGCCGGCGGCGCGGGAGGTCTGGCGCTCGCGTACCCGGGAATGCGCGCGCTGCTGGCACTGGTCCCGGCGGATTCGATGGATCCGGCATCGGTCCATCTGGATCTGACCACCCTGGGTTTCTTATTCGCGGCGGCGCTGGTTACCGGTTTGACATTTGGCACCGTTCCGGCGCTTGAGGCCGCCCGGCAGGATCCGAACGAAGGGCTGCGCGAGAGTGGCCGCAGCGTCACGCGTGGCTCCGGCGCCGCACGCAGCGCACTGGTTGTGGCGGAGTTTGCGCTGGCGTTCTCGCTGCTGCTGAGCGCAGGATTGTTCTTGCGAAGCTTTGCCCGGCTGCTGCACGTGGATACGGGGTTCCGGCCGTCCAACGTCCTCACGTTGCGCTTCACACTGGCGGCGCAATCCTATGCGGACGATCAAAAGCTGCGAGTGTTTTTCGAGCGCTTGCAAACGCGTGTCAGCGGCCTGACCGGCGTAAAGGCGGTGGCGCTGGCAAATGTCTTGCCGCTCGGCTCCACGCGCGGGAACACCATCCGGTTCTCCGTGCCAGGTTCGCTTGCGATGCGCGGCGACACTCTGCCGACGGCCCAGAACTGTTTAGTTACGCCTGACTACTTCCGCGCGCTCGGTATTCCTTTGATCGCCGGACGCACTTATGAGCCGCGCGACATTGGCCAGCCTTACGTGATCGTGAATGAGACCATGGCCCGGACATTCTGGCCGGGTGAGAATGCGGTCGGGAAACGATTCATCACTGGGCCGTGGGGGCCGAACCCGACTTGGTCGACCGTGATCGGCGTGGTTGGAGACGTGAAGCAATTCGGTCTCGATTCGGAGAACACCAACGATTTCTATGCTCTCTGGTACGGCGGCACGTATCTCTTGGTGCAGACGTCCTCCGATCCGCTCGCGCTCGCGCCCGCGGTGCGGCGGGAAATCCGCGCGCTGGATCCGAGCGCGCCCGTGTCCGACTTGGCGAGCATGCAACAGATTGTGGATGCATCCTCGGGCTCGCGGCGCTTCACCACCGTTCTGCTATCGGTCTTTGCCGCTCTTGCGCTCACGCTGGCGCTAATCGGAATCTACGGCGTCATGTCGTGGTCGGTGGCGCAACGCAGGCAGGAAATCGGAGTGCGCCTGGCCCTGGGCGCGGACTCGCCCGGCATCTTCCGGTTAATCCTGGGCCGGGGTTTGAGGCTGAGCGTCCTCGGGCTGGCGATCGGATTAGCCGGAACGCTGGCGCTTTCGCGGGTGCTGTCGAGTCTGCTGTTTGAAATCAGCCCGCACGATCCCTGGATCGTGGGCGCAGCGTCTGTGCTGATGCTGGCGGTGACTGGCGCGGCCTGCTATCTGCCGGCGCGGCGCGCGACCGAAGTGGATCCGCTCGAAACGTTGCGCGCCGAGTAGACCGCTGCAGGCGAGGGTAGACCACAGTGTTCGAGCAGCGACTGGAATGGCGCTTGGCCGCGAAATCGATCCCACTTCGGTTCCACAGTGAGAAACACCATACGGACATCGCGGATCAGGCGGGCTTTTTCAAGCCATTCGTACGCCGCCTCCGAATCACCCAAGCCGGCATGGAGCAACGCCAGATTGTAGGGTGGTACAGGCCGCATTCCTCCGGTGTCGAGCAAGGTCCGCAGCACCTGCTCTGCCTCGCCGCGCCGCCCCATTTGCGCCAACGTGTACCCTTTGAGTGACAATGCCTCGGTGTTGCCCTCCGACAGTTGAAACGCGGCGTCGAACTCGGTCAATGCCGCCGCAGGTCGCTCGGTTTGCTCATAAATCTTCCCGAGAAGAAGGTGCCCCAACCAAAAGTCCGAGTGCAGCGATAGAGCGCGCCGGGCGTGCGCCTCCGCGTCTTTGAAGTGCCGGGCTTGGAAGAACAATTGAGCGGAGACCGCATGCAAGACAGGCGACAAAGGATCGAGCCGGCGCGCGCTGGCCATAACCGTCAGAGCCTCGATGTGACGGCCGGAATTGGATAGAACATGTGCCAGAAAGCGGAAACCCGAAGCGTAACTGGGGTTGAGCGAGACGGCACGCCGCAAGTCCTGCTCAGCTCGCTGCCAATCCCAATCGAACCAGAACCCGACAATGCCGGAGGAGGTGCAGGATTCGGCTAGATTGCCTTGCAGCCGAAGAGCCTCGTCAGCGGCCTGGCGCGCCTTGGGCCAGACTTCGGCCGGATCGCGATCGCTCGTGACCGGCAGGATCGAGTAGGTATCGGCCAAGCCTGACCAGGCCAGGGCAAACGCGCGATCCTTCGATATGGCGGACTCGAAGCACTCGACAGCGCGTTGCAAGGAGCTGGGGCGGATCTGATTCCAGTAGTGCTTTCCACGTAGGTACAAATCGTAGGCGTCGGGATCCGTGGTCGTCTGGCGCGCATGAATGGCGGCCCGGTTCGGCTTGAACCCGATCTGCATGTGTTCCGCAATTGCCTGTCCGAGCTCTTCCTCGAGCTGCAGTACAGAGCGCCAATCGCGATCGAACTTGCCGTTCCAGATTTGGGCCTGATCGACGGCTCGCACCAGCCTGGCCGTAACGCGAACCGTCTGCTCATCGCGCCGGAGCGTACTTTCCAGAATATAATCCGCGCCTAGCTCCCCGGCGATTTCTCTGGCCGTTTTCGTCGTGCGTTTATAGCGCATGACCGAAGTCCGAGCGATGACCGTCAGACGCTGCTGCCCGAAATTGCCCAAAGCGGCAATTGTCTCCTCCGTCAGGCCATCACTCAGGTACTCGTGACTGGGGTCGCCGGTGAGGTTTTCGAATGGAAGGACCGCCACGCACAGGCGCTCCGGGGCAGCGCCTGACGGCTGCGGGTCCTCCAGCGTAACAGGCGCGACGAAACGATAACCCTTGCCTGAAACGGTCCGGATGAAACCAGGCCGCTCAGTTGAGTCGTGTAGAACGCGGCGAACTTTTCGCATCGCGGTATGGATGCCGCCGTCAATGTCGTGGAAGACGTGGCCGCCCCAGAGGCGTGCTGCAATCTCCTGACGCGTCACCAGCGTCCCGCGCCGTTCCACCAGAAGGAGCAGCAATTCCATCGGCAGCCGTTCCAAGCGGACCGCTCTGCCGCGCCGGCGAAGCTCATAAGCCGAAGGGTCGAGTTCGTAGGAGCCGAACTTCAGGATCACAACAGGCCAATTCTACTACGCGACATCAGTCAAAACATCCCAGCGATGAACGGCTTAGTACTACAGAAAACCTTCAGAATTTCTCTGGCCCGGCTCCATTGGCGGGGCGGCAAAAAGGGGGCATCATTTGGCGCAGGAGGCACTCAATGAAACTCGCAATTTCCGCGCTGCTGTTGGCCGCAACCGCCGTTTGGGCGCAAGATAGTCCGTTCCAGACCGTGTGCACGAACGCCACGCTGGAGGGAGACTACGGATTCACGATTACCGGAACGAGGCCGTCGGCTCCCATGCCTGGCGCTCCGATCGAGACGATCGTGGGAGTGGCCATGACGCATTTCGACGGCAATGGCAACTTGACGCAAACTGACAATGTTCACGGATCAGTTAACGGCTCTCCTACGCCCGATCGCCCGGGCACAGGCACCTACACCATCAACGCCAATTGCACGGGCACCATGACGCTCAGCAATCAGGGCGCGCCAACGCTTACTCTGCGGATTGTCGTAGTGGATAACGGGAATGAGGTGCGGGCCGCAGTGGTGGATCCGACCGCTGTCGTAATAGCAGGCATACCGGCGCCTCAGGTCATGGTAACGAGCAATGGCCGTCGCGTCACGTCGCGTTCGCTGCTGGCCGGAATCATCCTCGCGGGCAGCTCAAAATCCACTCCAACGCAGTAGCAGGCTCGTAGAAGTGGTTGGCCGCGAGACACCTGCGATCTGCTGTTCGGTCCTTCGGATCAACCGGGGCCAAACCGAATCGGGATCGGAATGAAAGACGATCGCGGCGTCGGCGGACATGATATGCCAGGCGCCCAGCTCGACCTCGTGCTCCAGTTGGCCCGCGCCCCAGCCGGCGTATCCGACGAAGACGTGAAATGAGCCGGACTCCGGGCCCGCGGCGAGCGTCTTCTGTAGCTGTTCTTTCGTGTTGACCAGATAGACGTCGCCAAAGACGTGTTTGGCGTCGCCGGGCTTGCTGGCGGATTTTAACAGCGCCAGCACACTGGTCAGCTCGACCGGCCCGCCGACATAGATGGGATCCGTGCGGTCCTTGGCTTCTTTGAGATCGCCCAGCAGGCGCGACACGGGCATGTCGGTGCGGCGATTGACGATCAAGCCCATGGCGCCCTTTTCCGAGTCGTAATCGACCAGCAAGATCACGGCTTGCGCGAAGCTGGGGTCGCCCAACTCGCGTGCGGCAACCAGGAACTGGCCGGATGCGAGTTCGTCCTGGGCTTTGGCCGGAGCCAACGCCAGAAGCAGCAACGCGGCTGACCATCGCCACGCCATACTTTGATTCTAGATCCGGATCAGGAACGCCGGCGATGCGAAACGGAGATTATTCGCGCTCGATGATGGTCGCGTTGGCCATCCCGCCGCCCTCGCACATGGTCTGAAGGCCGTAGCGGCCGCCCGAACGCTGCAATTCGTGCACCAGCGTGGTCATTAGGCGCGCCCCGCTGGCGCCCAGCGGATGGCCCAGCGCGACCGCACCGCCGTTGACGTTCAGCTTGGCCGGATCGCCGCCGAGTTCGCGCTGCCAGGCCATGGGAACGCTGGCGAAAGCTTCGTTCACTTCAAACAGGTCGATGTCGGCGAGCCCGAGTCCGGCGCGGTCGAGAACTTTGCGCGTCGCCGGGATGGGTGCCGAGAGCATGATGATCGGGTCCTCGGCTGCCAACGCGAAAGCCACGAACCGGGCCAGCGGCCGCAGCTTTAACTTTTCGGAGGTTGCGCGATCCATGATAAGCAACGCGGCGGCACCGTCGCTGATCTGCGAAGAATTTGCGGCCGTGATTACGCCGTCCGGTTTGAAGGCGGGCTTGAGCGTCGCCATTTTCTCCAGGCTGGCGTTGGCGCGGAAGCCTTCATCGCGCGTCATGTGCGCGGGGCCATTTCGGTTTCAATCGGGACCGGGATAATTTCGTTGCAGAAGCGGCCTTCTTCGGTCGCGCGGGCGGCCCGGCGATGGCTCTCCAGGCTAAAGACATCCAGCTCCTCCCGGCTGATCTTCCAGCGCTCGGCCATCATTTCGGCGCCGATGCCCTGGTTAAAAACGACGTTGTTATAGCGGCGCGCGACGGACGGGCCAAACGGCTTGCCTGGTCCGTTAGCACCGTTGGAACCCATAGGAACGCGAGTCATGCACTCTACGCCGCACGCGATGGCGATATCGTAGCTTCCTGCCAGAACGCCCTGCGCGGCGAAGTGGGCCGCTTGCTGGCTGGAGCCGCACTGGCGGTCCACTGTAGTTCCGGGGACCGATTCGGGGAAGCCCGCCGCGAGCACGGCATTGCGCGCCACGTTGTAAGCTTGCTCGCCCACCTGGCCGACGCAACCCGCGATCACGTCGTCGACGAGCGCTGGATCCAGCTTGTTGCGCTGCGCCACAGCTTTGAGCGTATGGGCCAACAAATCCACGGGGTGCCAGCCTTTGAGACCTCCGTCGCGGCGTCCGACCGGGGTACGAACCGCATCTACAATGACAGCTTCACGCATGATCGGAATAGTAGCGTTGCGGGCGGCTGCCAGTCAACGGTTGCGGGCTAAATTTGAGTTGCTGTCTCGAGCGGCCGATGTCAGGGGAAACGGCACGGGCGACCCTAACCGGATGACGGGCAGCTCACCTAAGCGCTTTCACTATTTTCCAGAACAGGGGTTCTCCAGCGTTGCGGATGCTGACAGCAGGGTTTTGCGGGCTCTTCAGGTAAGGAATGCTCGCGAAACGCTCGTCGATCTCTGTCCATCGCTTTCTTGCGCGCATCCCAACAACGAGTTGCTTGTCTTCGAGCGCCTGCTTGGCAAGTTCGAAGGAATAACCCTGTGATGGGCACACGGGCCTTCTTGGCAGAGCTCTTGCGTTCCGCGAATGGTAAGGGAACCACTCGATCACGCACAATCGCCGCCCGACAGTAGCCGTTTCAAGTCTGGCTTTGTCGAATAGCTCCCTTCAAGTCTGGCTTTGTCGAATAGCTCCCGAAGATGTGCGCCCCACCATTTGCCGCAGTCAGTCCAGGCGAATACCGGATTCAAGGCATAGAATGGATAGTCCTGTGGCTCATGATGCAAATTTCGCAACAGGGCTTCCCGAAACTGAGGATCCCTGTGTGTATTCGGATCTTCTGCTGAGTCGCCGGGATTAAGGTTCAGCAGAATAACGGTTGCCGATCTTGGGTTCCCGATGAAAGGCTCGGGAATTGATTGGTCGTTGATCGCAGAACCCTTTCCCTTTGCGTCATCTCGCTGGTTTAGCGAAGCAATGCCACGGCAGTCGCATGGAAGGACGTAGCGAGGTCCGCTAGGAAGTTCCAACCAAGGGTTTCGCATAGCTCAGTGTTCTTTGTTGATTGTCAAGAGGCCAGCAACACTACTTTAGCCCACTGCCAGTCAACGCGAAGCAGGTCTCAGCCGGAATACTGCATCAGCGCCATGAAGCCGAAGTCCATGTGGAACTGCTGGTGGCAATGGAATAGCGTGGGGCCCGGATTGCTGGCGATGAAATCCACTTCGACTTCTTTCCAGCCCGGCACGAGCACCACGTCCTTGAACACACCCGAGGTTGGCTTCTTATCGAAGCGCGTAATTTCCCAGGTGTGGCGATGGAGATGGACAGGGTGGGCGTCCGCGCTTTGGTTGTCGAAGATCATGCGATAGCGCTTGCCGGCTGCGACGATGATCGGATCGGTGTGGGGATAAGACTTGCCGTTGATGGTGAAATGATGGCCGTTTTCCGCCGCTTTGAACACCAGCGGAATACGCCCGTCGGGTTCGGGAGCGATTTGCTGCCCACCGAAGCTGGTGTAGTCCCAGGGAACCATAGGCGACGGTTCCCAGCGCGGTTTGGCCTGCTGGTTCGCATACTCGACGACAATTCCCATGCCCTGGTTTCGCTGCCGGTCCCGCACTTCACCTAAGATCCAGACGCCGGGATTGTTCATTTCGACGATCGCGTCCACGCGCTCGCCCGGAGCGACGTCGATAGTTGCGGCGGGTATTCCCTGCGAGACCGCGTTGCCGTCCAGCGCAATCACCTGAAAACGGTGCCCTGGCAGCGCGAGCTGATGGTTTTCGGTGGCGCTGGCGTTCAGAATTCTAAACAGCACGCGTTGCGAGCGCTGCACGCGAATGGGTTCGCCCGCGCCCAGCATCTTGCCGTTGATCGAACCGAGCTTATATTCGATGTCGAGCGGACCTTCGGTGGTGAAAGACGGCTCCCACTCGTGCAGCAGGATGGGGACTTCCAGATCGTATCGTGCGGGATCGCTGGCCGGGTCGACGATCAGCATTCCAAACTGACCCGAGTACGTTCCCATGTGGAGATTGCGGCCTGGCATCGTGTGGCTGTGGTACCAGCGTGTTCCAGCGGGGCTAGGCGTGAATTCATAGCGGCGGCTGCCGCGGCGCGGAATGTGGGGGGTGCCTTCTTCGTGCGCGCCGTCGACCTCGGAAGGGATGTGCAAGCCATGCCAGTGCACCAGCTCGTCCTCGTTGGTTTCGTTGAAGACCTCGACCGTCACCGGCTTGCCTTCCTTGGCGTGCAGCAGCGGGCCGGGTACTTGGCCGTTGTATGCGATCGTTTTGACGGAGTGGCGCGGACCGAGATCGAGCGTGATGTCCTGGATGCGCAGCGTGATGTCGGCTTGTGGCGCGTCCGCCGGGCGGGCCATCTTGGATGCCAGCGCGGCAGCCAGGCCGCCGCCCATCAATGACGCCAGCTTTCGACGGGTCAGAGACGGCGCGCCCACGCTCGTCAATTCGGAAGGTTGAAACAAGGACTTTCTTCTACGATAACAGAACGGTTGGAAACGGCGCTCAGCGCGTAGTGTATCAGTTTGAAATGAGTATTCCTTTGCCGATCAGGACAAGCCAAGCGATGATCCAAAGGACCAGGAACGCGCAGGCAAAATGCTGCGATGTGGTTATTCTCAGAAATGGAGGGCTGGTTTCTGCCCTGAACCTCTTTCCGTTGGTATAAACACGCTCCTCTGGATCGAGTTCGCTTTCGTGCTTAACAACTTCTTGGCGGTAATCGCGCTGCATCTTGATGGTGCGATGGGCTACGTGAATCCAGAGCAACGTAGAAATGAGGCCCATAGTCGGAATGAGCAATCCCAGCAGTAAAGAGCCGTGACCCTATCCGTACCCAGCCAGTAAGACGGACTGCCAAACGAGAAAAGTGTTCGTCCTGGTTTTAAACAAGTCGTGCTCTCGATCAGTCAAATTTTCGAAGTAGATTGAGAGTTTAATTGCTGATCGGCATTGGTGTACGATATCATGTCTAGCCGTTCAAGCAAGCCACGGGATCACGATCACGACTTCACGACAGTCGCCCGGCGCGTGGTCGAGCAGGCTATCGGCGAGAAGCTGGACGGATCCCGGCTGGACGATCCGAACGCGGGGAAGAATCCGGCCGCTGTCGCGCTCTAGGCAAGCTAGGCGGAGCTAAGGGTGGCGCGGCTAGGGCTGCGGCTCTTTCTCCTCGGAAGCGGAAGATGATTGTCCGGAAGGCGGCTGAGGCTCGCTGGAAGCGGCGACCTTGAGATTCAGTTCTCCCTGGGATCTGATCTCGGCATCCACCTTCTGCTCTGAGATTACAATCAAGCCCTTGATGTCATCAAAATGCCTTCTGTTGTGTGTAACCAGCGGGATGGAGTGCCGCATCGCGCATGCTGCTATCCACAGATCGTTGTCGGAGATTGTACGGCCCTTCGAAAGTGCTGCCCTGATTCGGCCATAGGTTTCGCACACCTCATAATCGTAAGGCACAATCACCACTGATCTTAGTCGCGCCTTCAGCTTTGCCAACTTGGCTTTCGTCCAGTTGTCCTTCGCCGCCCCATAAAGAAGTTCGCCGACCGTAACGAACGAAAGGGCGGCAAGCTTTTTATCGACGTGCTGGCGATAAAGTGCGCCGCGGCTGTCCCCCGCTTTCCCTAAGTAGGAGAAGACATTTGTATCAAGAAGAACAGCTTGGTGGTCGGATGCCGTAAGATTCTACTTTCTCGCGCTGTAGATTTCATCCAGGAATGCATCAACGTCGGCATCCGCCGGAATTGCTCCCGCTAACTTAGCTGGATCAAGGGGCTTGACGCGCTGCATCTCTGCCAATCGTCCCAAGGTAGAATCGTTGAAAAAGTTTTCTCCCCCCGATGACAAAGAGGGCAGCGGATCTATGGTTTGTAAATCGAGAAGCTCTATTTTTTCTGCATGAGCTGGATACTTGGCTCTGCCGCTAGCCCGCACGGTCGTTCTAAGCAATTGCTGAATCCGATCTGCCAGATCAGGCCCAAAAGTACAGAGGACGGGGCTTCCGATTGCCGGATCGATACGACACTTGTAATCTTCTGTCTTGAAGTCTGCCATGTCGAGAACTCCATCTACATGTCCAGGCATGAACCTGGGAGAACTCAGCCTCAAGGCCGCACGCTCCCGAACAGTAGTATTTACCGAGGCAACCATACGACGGCGGCCCTGAGAAGCTGGGGCGCTCCATTCGATCTTATTAATCCGCTTGCCTTCTGCGACTATCCCACTCAGGCTATATACACTCTGCAAGACGCCAGGATCGATTGACTTACGGTTTCCGTTTCCCAGAGATTTGATCGATGCGACTACCTCTGAAATAGCTTGTGCTCCCAATGCGATGGCTTCCATCTCGGCGATTCTCATTTGAGGCTTAGCGAAGGCAAATTCCAGCGTCGTGCTACCTTTCCCGACTTTGATAAGTTCAAGTGTGCATTCTTCCAAAATCGCGGCAGCTACGGGCCCAGGGTGTATCGTTTTTCGGCCCTCCATCGCCTCGGCCTGCTTTTTGACAGCCGCCTGCGCTTCTTGGCAGATCTTGATAAGATCAGGGACAGGAATCCTTCCCTTTCCAATTCCAGGACCGCGCACCCTCAACTTCAAGACAGATTTGACAGCGTTGGGCATCAGTGGAATCCTCGACTTCAATTGTACAGTCGGAAGTCGATCAAAACATCCTACAAAACCGATCTTACGGGAGGCAAACACTTCAATACACGAAAGAACTTGACCATTTAGAGGCTCATGAAAATTCAAACTGATACACCACCGCTCAGCGCGCTACGATTTTGAACAGGTCCAGCGATTCCAGTTCGGTTTCGGAATCCGGCGTGAGCGCCGCGTCGGTGTAATTGCGCGCATCGGGATCGCGCTTGAGCTCTCTGCGCAGACGGTACAGCTCCCAGGTCATCGCGGCCAAGCGAAGATGCTTGACGATTACCTCGGCGGCAAAGCGCGGGTAAAAGATAAGTGGATTTTCGCGGGGCAAAGTGGGACGGCGGTCCCGCCGGTATTTTCGCCGGAAGTAGCCGCCTTGCAACGGGTCGACTTTTTCGAGAATGATGCAGCCGTAGAACCATAGCAAGAGAAACAGCATGTTGCCTGCGCTCATTCCGGGAGTCGCGGCCGCGCGGCGTAGCACGGTTTTCATGTGCGCGGGCGAATAGTAGAACGCCCAGGAGTCCTTATAGAGCTGCTCCCATTCGGCGGTCGACATGAGGGGATGTTCGGTGGTGACGTGCTCGATGTCGTACTTGTTGAGGTCGGGATCGAGCGGCGCACCGGCTTTATAGAGCTTCATGTGGTCCTCGGAGCCCGGAAGCGGCGTGAGGCAGTGCGGCTCCAACAGGTCAATGGGCAGCTCGCGCTGGATGATCTCGATGTCGCGCAGGACCGATTCGCGAGTGTCGTTGCCGAAGCCGACGATATAGCCCGCAAACACGGTGACGCCGGCTCGCTTCCACTCCAGCAGCATGCGGCGATATTCGCCAATTTTGTTCTGCTTCTTGCGAGCGCCGACCAGGCTGTCGGTGCGAATGGTTTCGAGTCCAATGAACACGCGCGCCACCCCGGCGCGGCGGGCTTTCTCGATAAAGCCCGGGAGACGGTGGCACATCGTGTCCACCTGGATCACGAACTTGATATTCAGATGCTCGCCTTCGCGCATGGCGATCAAGCGGTCAAAGATGCGCTCCCATTCGCGATTGCGCGCGAAATTGTCGTCGGTGATGAAAAAGCGATTGATGCCCTGCTCGAGATTGCTGCGAACGATGCGCTCGACGTCGCCGGCGGAACGATGGCGCGACTTGCGGCCTTGCACATTAATAATGGTGCAAAACGAGCATTGGAACGGACAGCCCCGGCCGGCGTCGAAGCTGGTCATGCTGCCGCCGGTGCGCCGGATGCGGGCCGCGGGCAGCAGCGGAATCGGAGTGCCTTCCAGCGAGGGAAGCTCCGACATGTAGTTGTACAGCGGCTTCAGTTTGCCTTGCCAGGCGTCGCTCAGCAGTTCTTCCAAGCGGCCTTCCGCTTCGCCGGCGAACAGTGAAATACCGAGGCCCATGGCTTCCTTCAACTCGGGCGTAATCTCGGGCAGCATGGCCAGGCATCCTGAAACATGAAAGCCGCCGATGCAAACGGGAATACCGGCTTGACGGAACGGACGGGCGATATCCATGGCCCGCGGAAACTGATTGGACTGCACACCCACCAGGCCGACCAGCGCCCGTTTGCCGCGCAATTGGCGAATGATGCGCTTTACTCGAATGCGGGTGTTCATCTCGTCGTAGGCGCTGACGACGATGTCGACGTTGTCACCCAGCACCCGGCGCTGGTTGCATTCGAGCGCCAGTCCGTTGAGACACGCCAGGGTATTGGAGGGGATTGCGGAGCGCAGCCATTGAATCACGTAGCCGTCGTCGTCGTAATGCGACGGTTTGATCAGGACCAAGTGGAAGCGTTCTGGGGCCTTGGCGTTCAAGCTTCAAGCGTATCGCAGTCCTGCGGCGGGGTGTTGTGATGCGCCCGAAATCAGGGGCGGGCAGCGCAAGGCGAGGGCAGCCGCGCTCGTCCAAGCTCACTGTGGCGAAGCCGCAGGGCCGGTGAAAGTTCAGGTACGGATTCAGGTGCTGGATGTAGAACTCCTGCAGCGCCGCAGCGTGTTGGCCGGCGATGTGCCCGTAGCCGATCAGCTTGCGGATCACCGCCCCGTTCTTGCCTTCCACTAGAGCATTGTCCTGGCTCCGGCACGCCCGGCTCTTGGTGAATTCGGCGTGCAGCTTCCCCAACATTTCCGCCACCCGATGATTGATATACTCCGAGCCGTTGTCGGCGTGAAAACCGCGGATGGGAAAGGGAAACTGCGCCAACACCGCTGCCAGCACCGGCATCAGATACGCCTCGCTGATCTTCTCGACGCAGCCCACCACTTGCCATTGCGTCACCGCATCCACGGCGTTGATGTGGTACACACCCTTGGCTCCCGCGCTGTCGCCTTGATGCACCGTGTCCACGCGCACATATCCCGGCCGCCCTTGCGGGTCCGGCTTGCGGCGCTGTCCGATCGCGGCCGCGGTGGACCGCGTCGGCTCGAACACCGCCGCCTGGTTGCGATAGCGCGCGCTGGCCCGCAGATTGTACAAGTGCGCCACGCTGATCTTCGCCAGCCGCTCGTACTGCTTCTCTCCGAACTGCTCGTAGGCGCGCTGCAAAATCCGCCGGGTGGCCGGCCCGCTCAACCGCCCATGCGCCCGATCCACTTCCGCCAACAACGCTATATCTTCGGCCGTGTACTTGGCTGCGAACGTGTGCCGTTGGTACGGCTGGGCGCGTACCTCGCCGTGATCTAGAAACGCCCGGATCAACCGCGTGCTCTGCGCCTCGCTCAACCCGGTCACTTTCCGCACGTAGGCCCGCACCAGGCCTCGTTCCCGTTTCCCCAACTTCCCGTACTTCTGCGCCGCCAGCACGCGCTCCACCCACCCGTAGCGCTCTTCCCGCCCCCCGCTGGTGAACTCGATCGGCTCGCTCGACCGTAAGAACTCTCGGATCTGATCCCGGCTCAGCAAGTTCGCGCCGGACTGGAAATCTTGTATCATAACCTGAGAGGATTCACGTTTTAATGTTGATTAAGAAGGCTGTTTTTACGGCTGGCACGCTTGCGGCCGCCGCCATGTTGACATTCGCCCAGACGCCCGCATATCGGGCGCCGCGTCTACCGGACGGCAAACCCGACCTGAACGGGATCTGGCAGACGATGAACGAAGCCAACTACGATTTGGAAGGTCATACGGCGCGGGCCGCAATGGCTCTGAGGCCTGGACCGTACGGTCCGGTGCCGGCGGCTCCCGTGCTGGCCCTAGGCGCGGTGGGCGCGGTGCCTCCCAGCATGGGCGTGGTGGAGGGGGGCGACGATTCCCTACAAGCCTGAGGCGCTCGCTAAGAAGAAAGAGAACCAGGAACACTGGCTAGACCGCGATCCGGAGATCAAGTGCTACCTGCCGGGCGTGCCGCGTGCGACTTATATTCCCCAGCCATTTCGGATTTTCCAAAACGCAACCCAGATTTTCATCAACTACCAGTTTGCGGGCGCAGTGCGCAACATTTACATGAAAGATCCGGGGCCGGCCCCGGTGGATTCCTGGATGGGACAATCGGTGGGGCATTGGGAGGGAGACACGCTGGTGGTCGACGTGACCGGCTTCAATGAGCACACCTGGTTTGACCGCGCGGGGGATTACCACACTGACGCGCTGCATGTGGTGGAGCGCTACACCCGCACCAGCCCGGACATCATCTCTTACGAAGCGACCATTACCGATCCGAATGTCTTCACGCGGCCTTGGAAGATCAGCATGCCGCTGTACAGGCGGCAGGAAAAGAACGAGCAGCTTCTGGAATTCAAGTGCACGGAATTTGTGGAAGAACTGATGTACGGCCAGTGGCGGAAGAATCCACTGCCTCGATAGGCTTACGGAGGAACTGATATGCGGAGCCGAATCGCTGTATGCCTGGGTGTGCCGGCGTTGGCAGCCCTGCTGATTTCGACCGTTCCGGCGGTGGCGCAGAACTCGAACGAGTCAGGCAAGAAGTACTCCCCGCCGCGCATGCCGGATGGGCATCCGGATTTGCAAGGTACCTACGATCTGGCGACGATCACGCCGGTTGAACGGGCGCAGGGCACGCCCTTGGTGCTCACCAAAGAACAGGCGCTTAAACAGGAGACCGCAGCGCGCCGGGCAACGCGAACGCGCCGACGCACCTATCGATGCCAACCGGTCGGCGCCGCCCAAGGGCGGCGATGGTTCGGTGGGCGCGGCGGGCAATGTGGGCGGGTACAATTACGGCTGGCTCGATCCTGGTTCAACGTTTACCGTGGTAAACGGGGAGAAGCGAGCGTCGTTCATTGTCGATCCTGCCGGATGGCAGAGTGCCTCCCATGACCGACGCGGCTAGGAAGCGGATGCGGGCGTTCAATGCCCGTCCGACCTCGGACGCGCAGGAGAGCAGCGATCCGGGGCTCGAAAGAGCGCCCGGCGCCTATGACGACCCGGAGCGGCGTCCGCTGGGCGAGCGTTGCATGCTGGGATTTGGTTCGACCTCCGGCCCGCCGGCGCTGCCGGATTATTTTTACAACAATCTCCACCAGATCGTGCAGACTCCGGACTCGATCCTGATCCTGACCGAAATGGTGCACGACGCCCGCATCGTCCGGATGAATGCGCAGCACCTGCCGAAGAGCTTTCGTCTCTGGCTGGGTGACTCGGTCGGCCACTGGGAAGGCGACACGCTGGTGGTGGACACCACCAATTTCACCGACAAGACGCGCTTCCGCGGTTCGACAGAAGATCTGCACGTGATCGAGCGCTTCACGCGCGTCGATGACAAATCGCTGCTGTATCAGTTCACCATCGACGATCCGGCGACCTGGACCAAGCCGTGGACCGCGCGAGTACACCTGGCCGGCCACCAACCAGCAAATTTATGAGTATGCCTGTCACGAGGCGAATTACGCGCTGACCGATATCCTGAAGGGCGCGCGGCTGCGAGAAAAGGAACAAGCAGCCAAAGCCACCAAGTGACGGAAATTTAGGAGTTGAATTCATGCGAACGAGATTCTTGACATTAATTCTTGGGCGCGTCCGCGGCCTTGTTTACCGCCGCCATTCCAGCAGCCGCGCATCATGCCTTCGGCGCCGAGTTCGACGCCAACCGGCCGGTCCTGCTCAAGGGCAAGATCGTGAAGGTCGAGTGGGTGAATCCGCATACCTGGATGCATGTGGAGATCACGAAAGAGGACGGCACCAAGGAAGTTTGGATGGTGGAAGGCGGAAGCCCGAACTCGTTGCTGCGCCGCGGCGCTACCAAAAACAGTTTCCCGGTCGGCACTGAAGTCATCGTGGACGGCTACCAGGCACGGGATCATTCCGAGCTGCGGGCCAACGCGCGCAACGTGACGTTCACCGACGGCCGTAAAGTGTTCCTCGGTTCCACCGGTACCGGCGCTCCGCCTCCGGACTCTTTCCCGGAAGACAAGGTCAAGCCGCCGACTAAGTGAGCACGGCCAAGCACTAGAGACGACTTACTGCCTCTTGTAAAACGCGAAGAAGAAGATCGTCACGGTTATGCTGGCGAAGGCATAGATTGCCGACCTGAAAAGCGCCACGGCCGGGATCAAATTGCGCAAGATCGCGGCAACATTTTCGAACAGGTCATATAGCACCAGCGCCGTCAGGATAATCATTCCAACTGTCGCGAGAAATGCTGCGTTTTTTAGACTCATGCTGCTGCTCCTGGTCTGAACGAAGCCCCGGCGCCACAGTCGCGCCCGATGGGACTGCCTAACTTATAGAGACGGACTTCGGGGCCGTTCTGAGACAGTTTATTGTGCCTTTCCGGCTAGCCCGCATTTCTCACGAACCCTCTAGCAAAAAGCCGCCGACTCTGGCATAACTGAGTTTCCACACAGCAGTTAAGGCCCAGAAGAAAGGCGGCTTTCGCTATGACAGAGTGTAGCCAAACTCAGTTCACATTCCAAGCCCATTTTTCGCGCCAGGTGACTGGTCAGTTTGACGGCGGCACGATGACTTCGGACGCAGGAGGTCTTCTGCTACGGGAAACCGATCGGCGCATGAATCTGTTGCCGCGCTTGGCGCAATGCTTTCTGGACGGACGGGCTCCGGCGCGCATTCAACATTCGGTGGCGGAAATGATTTCGCAGCGCGTTGCGGCTTTGGCGCTGGGCTACGAAGATTTGAACGATCACGAGCAACTGCGCCAGGACCCGGTGTTGAAACTGCTGGCGGGCCAGGAGGACTTGGAGCAGCCGCTGGCCGGCAAGAGCACGCTCAACCGGCTGGAGTTGGGCACCGGCTCAGCAGACCGCTACAAGAAGATCACCTTTTGGAAACAGGGCATGGACGAGTTGCTGGTGGACGTGTTCGTCGAAGCGCATACCGCGGCTCCCGAAGAGATTGTGCTGGACATCGACACCACCGACGTGGCCTTGCACGGCGATCAGGAAGGCCGCTTCTTTCACGGCTACTACGATCACTACTGTTACCTGCCCTTGTACATTTTCTCGGGCGAGCACCTGTTGTGCGCGCGCCTGCGCTGCGCCAACATCGACGCTTCGGCCGGAAGCCTGGCCGAAATCCGGCGCATCGTCGAACAGATTCGCCGGCACTGGGGGCAGGTGCGCATCACGCTCCGCGGCGACTCCGGTTTTTGCCGCGACGAGTTGATGGATTGGTGTGAGAATAACCGCGTGGACTACGCTTTCGGCCTCGCACGCAACCCGCGCTTGCGCGCGCTGGTCGCCGATGCGTTGCTGGAAGCGCAACGTCAGTGGGAGCAAACCCGTCTGCCCGCTCGGGTCTTCGTCGAGTTCTCCTATCAGACCGTGTCTGGCTCCTGGTCCAGGCCGCGACGTGTGGTGGCCAAAGCCGAACACATCGAGGGTAAGCAGAATCCGCGCTTTGTGGTGACTTCGCTGGCGGCTGCGGATTGGCCCGCGCAGAAGTTATATGAACAGCTGTACTGCGCCCGCGGCGACATGGAGAATCGCATCAAGGAACAGTTCGTCCTGTTCGCCGATCGCGTCAGCGCCGAATCCATCCGCGCCAACCAACTCCGGCTGTATCTATCCGCGATGGCTTATGTGCTGGTCTGCGGATTGCGCCGCCTGGGATTGAAGGCGACCGATCTGGCCACCGCTCAAGCTGCCACGATTCGTCTTCGACTCCTGAAGATCGGCGCGCTGGTGCGGATCACCGTGCGCCGCGTGTGGATCTCCCTGCCGCGCAGTTACCCTTGGCCGGACCTGTTCCAACGCGTGCATCGCGCACTCACCGGCTGAGAGAATTCTGCGATCTTTGAAAATCTATTGTGCCGGCGGTCGTTGTGGCCCCACCACGTCCACACACTACCTGAAGTGCCCCGGTTTTCTCATCCTCCAAAAGGCTGACCCGTCGCTCGTCACAATTCAGCGGGCCTAACTCACTGGTGAGAAATGCGGGCTAGGCTGCGTAAGGCCGCCCGATTCAGGACCTCTTTGTACCCAGTAGGCGTCGAACGGAGGTGGGGCCGATGTCTAGCCGCTTGGCGATTTCGGATTTCGTGCGACGAAACCCCAATGTTTCAGTTTGCCCAAAGCAGGATCCACTGAAATGATTGCATTGTCCACAGGGGGCCTTGTTTATTTCGGACAGCGGAGGTAGAGTTCCCTCATGCCTGAAAACCCCAACGCTCAAGTCATTCTGATTACCGGCACGAGTTCCGGAATCGGGCGTCTGGCTGCGGAAACTCTCGCTCGCTCCGGACACTCTGTGTATGCCTCGATGCGCGACACCGCGCTTAGAAACCGCGAGGCGGCCGAAACTCTGGCAAAGATTCCAGTACGCGTGATAGACCTGGATGTGACGCAGACCGAATCCGTGAGTCATGCGGTCCAGAGCGTCATTGACGAAGCCGGGCGGTTGGATGTCGTGGTCAACAACGCCGGGCACATGTCGATTGGTATCGCCGAAGCTTTTACCGAGGCTCAGGCGCAGCAGCAGATGGAGGTAAATTTTCTCGGTCCAGTGCGGATGTGCCGGGCCGTGCTGCCGCATATGCGGGAGCGGGGAAAGGGGCTAATCATTCACGTTACCTCGGTCGTGGGCCGAGTGTTATTTCCTGCCTGTGCGTTCTACTGCGCCAGTAAATTCGCTCTGGAAGCCTATGCCGAGGTTTTGCACTACGAGCTCAGCGGCCTGGGCGTAGAGTCGGTGATCGTCGAACCGGGCCCTTTCCCCACAAGACTGCTGGCCAATAGCCCAGAGCCGGCTGATCGCTCGCGCGCGGAAGCCTATGGAGGCATTTCCCAGATCCGGGAAGTCTTCGGAGAAACGTTTTCGAAGTTTTTCGCATCTGAGCAGAGCACGAACGCGCAGGACGTCGCGGATGCGATCGCGAAACTTGTCAGCACGCCTCAGGGAAAGCGTCCTTTGCGAACTGTGTGCGGGCCAGACTACGGCGCGATTGCCATCAACGACCACACCGCGCCCATTCAGGCTGAGGTGCTACGTGCTCTGGGCATGCCGGCGATGGCGGAAAGGGCTCACGTTGCGGCTGGGGATTAGAGGCCGTTCTGATACAGTTTATTTCAATGATTTCAGGCAGAATGGTGCTTGTGCGAGTGCTGTCCGGAGGAAACGGGCAGCTCTCGATGGCTTCGTTCACGCGGCGCTTGCAACTTTCGCTGGACCCAGTCGATCAACTCCGGCACGCCCGTGCCATCTTTGAGATTCGTGAACAGAAAAGGCCTGTCTCCGCGCATCTTGCGGGCATCTCGATCCATGACCTCGAGTGAAGCTCCGACGTAGGGTGCGAGGTCGATTTTATTGATGACTAACAGGTCCGAGCGAGTAATTCCAGGGCCGCCTTTGCGCGGAATCTTGTCTCCCGCCGCGACATCGATGACATAGATTGAGACGTCCACTAACTCCGGGCTGAAGGCCGCCGCGAGATTGTCGCCGCCGCTCTCGATAAAGATGAGCTGGAGCCCGGGATGCGCCTGCTCCATCGCGGCGATTGCTTCAAGGTTCATGGAAGCGTCTTCGCGGATGGCGGCATGCGGGCATCCGCCGGTTTCCACTCCCACCACCCGATCCACCGGCAACACACCCTGACGAATCAGAAAATCGGCGTCTTCGCGGGTGTAAATATCGTTGGTCACAACCGCAAGATTGAGCGCCGGCCATAAGGCCTTGGACAGCACGTGAACCAAAGCGGTTTTGCCGCTGCCTACGGGTCCGGCTACGCCAATCCGAAAAGCACCGTCAGAAGGATTCATAACTAAAACAGAAAATAACGTTGTGCCAGCGGCAGCACACTGGCCGGTTCGCAAGTGAGCAAGTCTCCATCGGCGCGTACTTCGTAGGTTTCCGGATCGACCTCGATACGCGGCGTGAGGGAATTGTGGAGCATGTTCGCCTTGCCGATGTTGCGGCAGTTTCGGACCGCGACCAGGCGCTTCCGCAGCCCGAGGCGTTCCACCTGCGGAAGCCCTGCGGCCGAAACGAACGTGGCTGAAATGGCCTGCGCCGCCAGGCCGAAAGCGCCGAACATCGGTCGGTACAGGACCGGTTGCGGCGTCGGAATGGAGGCATTGGCATCGCCCATGACGCTCCACGCAATGAAGCCGCCCTTGATGACCATCTCGGGTTTTACGCCGAAGAAGGCCGGATTCCAAAGGACAAGATCCGCAAATTTGCCGGGCTCAATCGAACCCGTCTCATGCGCGATGCCGTGAGTAATCGCGGGATTGATAGTGTACTTGGCGACGTACCTCTTTACGCGTTGATTGTCGTTGCGCGAGGAATCACCAGCCAGCGGGCCGCGCTGCACTTTCATCTTATGCGCGGTCTGCCAAGTACGAGTCACTACTTCTCCGATGCGCCCCATGGCTTGTGAATCGCTGGACATCATGCTAATGGCGCCCAGGTCGTGCAGGATGTCCTCGGCAGCGATGGTCTCCTGGCGGATACGGCTCTCGGCGAAAGCCACGTCTTCCGGCACCTGCGGATTCAGATGGTGGCAAACCATCAGCATGTCCAGATGTTCAGCAATGGTGTTCGTCGTCAGGGGGCGCGTAGGATTTGTGGAAGACGGCAGCACGTTCGGTAACCCGGCGATCTTGATGATGTCAGGGGCGTGGCCGCCGCCCGCGCCTTCGGTGTGATAAGTGTGGATGGTCCGGCCGGCGATGGCGGCGATGGTATCGTCCACAAATCCCGCTTCGTTCAGCGTATCTGTATGGATGGCTACCTGGACGTCAAACTCGTCGGCCACGCGCAAGCAAGTGTCGATGGCGGCCGGAGTGGTGCCCCAGTCCTCGTGGAGTTTCAAGCCGCAAGCCCCGGCCAAAACCTGCTCGGCCAGAGGATCGCGTGCGGAGGCGTTTCCTTTTCCCAGAAACCCGAAGTTCATGGGCCAAGCCTCGGCCGCGCGGAACATCTGCTCCAGGTTCCAACGGCCGGGTGAGCACGTGGTGGCGTTCGTTCCCGTGGCTGGGCCGGTGCCGCCCCCGATCATGGTGGTGGTGCCGTTCGAGAGCGCCTCATAGATCTGCTGCGGCGAAATGAAGTGAATGTGCGAGTCAATCGCGCCGGCCGTGACGATCTTGCCCTCACCGGCGATCACTTCCGTAGCCGCGCCCACTACCAGATCGGGATCTACTCCGGGCTGCACATCCGGATTCCCGGCTTTGCCGATTTTCACAATGCGGCCGTCGCGAATCCCGATGTCGGCCTTAACGATCCCCCAATGATCGATGATCAGCGCGTTGGTGATCACCAGGTCGAGCGCGCCATGCTCGCTCTCGCGGGTCGCCGTGGAGCTTTGTCCCATCCCGTCGCGGATGACCTTGCCGCCACCGAAAGGGATCTCCTCGCCATACACGGCGTAGTCTTGCTCTACCTCGATAATCAGATCCGTATCGGCCAGACGGACGCGGTCGCCGGTAGTGGGGCCGTAAAGGTCGGCGTAAGTCCGGCGAGGAATCCGGAGTGCTCACGAGTTCATCCCCGAGCCGAGATTGCCGTTCACCAGGCCGTTGTGTCCATAGACGCGCCGCGCACCGGCCAGCGCCACCAGGTTGATCTCCTTTTCGTCGCCCGGTTCAAAACGGATCGCGGTGCCGGCGGGAATATCCAAGCGCATTCCATAAGCGGCTTTGCGATCGAAGTTGAGAGCGCGATTTACTTCGAAGAAATGATAGTGGCTGCCCACCTGTATGGGACGGTCGCCGGTATTGCGAACGACCACGCGGGCCGTGCGCCGCTGCGCGTTCAGCTCGATATCTCCGTCACTAAGAATATATTCGCCTGGGTGCATGGGAGTTCCTATTGAATCGGGTCATGAACGGTGACCAGCTTGGTTCCGTCGGGAAAGGTCGCCTCGACCTGCACCTCGTGGATCATCTCCGCGACTCCCTCCATCACGTCATCGCGAGTAAGGATGGATGCGCCGCTGGACATGATCTCAGCCACGCTCTTGCCGTCGCGCGCGGCTTCGAGAATTTCCGCCGAAAGAATCGCCACGGCTTCCGGGTAGTTCAACTTCAGACCACGGGCTCGGCGTTTTTTGGCCAGCTCGGACGCAACAAAAATCATTAGCTTTTCCTGCTCGCGAGGCGTCAGGTGCAACGGAGGCTCCTTTCAGTGAACTTTTCTGGGAAGAGTGGCGACGCGGCCACAGAGCGACCATTTGGCGGCTTTCCAGATCTCAACGAGACCATGGTACAAAGACCGCCCGCTGATGGCGACGCCGCGAACCACCAGTCCGTGCGCCCTCAGCGAGGTGACTCCCCATAGTATCTCAGGTCCCGAGAGGCGGTCTGCAACTTCCTGCAACTCCGCTTCGAACTTGCGCCAATAGGCGGCGGGCATGCCGGCCTGGCATACGTAGCAAGAAGCGAAGTGATGGAATGGTCCGAGCCTGGCGATGGCGGCCGGGCTGCGCAATAAAGGGGCAATGGTCCAGCGCTCGATGGCGATGGGCTCGCCGCAGGCGATCAACTCCAGCGAAGCGGCCAGCGATTCGTATCGAAAGATTTCTCCCGAGGCTTCTCGTCCCGGCGCCACTATGTCCCACCAGAACAGCGCAGCGCCGGGCTCGAGCGTTACGTGGGCTTGCTGTGTGAAACGAGCGCCGGCGAACGGAATCAACTGATCGGGTAAGTATTCCAAGTACGCACGCTCTCCCACGCCGATGACAAGCCGTTGCAGCGCGACCCGTTCCGTGGAGCGGCTGCGGTAAACGCGCGTCGCGCCGGTTGTGGTGACCTGGGCCTGCGCGCCGGTAGCGACGTCGATGCGGCATTCGAGCGAATCCCCATCCAGGATGCCGCCGGAGACGTTGTGGACATGTGCGAGCGTTTCGCCCGTCGGCAAGGGGAACCCGCGCACTACTCGCCAGGGCGGCTCCTGCCGCTTTACGCGAAGAATGGTGGAATCATTCTGGCTTAGTTCGAACGACAGATGAAGAAGCGTGGGCGATCCGGGCATCCTAGCTGATGAACAGACGCGTATGCATGGTGGCGTGCCGCGCGGAGGCAACGTCCAGCAAAGCCGTGAAGCACTCTGCCAAATCGAGCGGCGTGGAGCTTCCCCGCTTCGCGGCATCGATGATCGCCGGCTTGAGATTCCACAAGATCTGTTGTGCACTGGTTTGGCCGAGCGGGAGTAGTCGCTGGCAACAGGCTACGAGCGCCGTCACCGCTTGCTGCAGATATGCGGAGGCGGCCAGTTCGGAATCGACTCCGATGGCTCCGGCCACCAGCCCAAAGCAGGGCGCGAGCTGAAGCTGGATGCCGGCGCCTGAGGCGAGTTCGCGGGCTCTCAACAGGGCCGGGATTCCGGATACGCGAGCCGCGAGATCCAGAAATCGCCGGCCCATGGCAGCGGAGCCGTCGCGCGATTCCCGCGCCAGCTTACGTGCTCCCAGCCCGGTATTCCATGCGAGCCACTTGTGCGCCGCGCTTTCATCGAATCCAGCCTGCGCCAGAGTACAACTTACACTGCAGTACGTGGCCTCGAGCGCGCCCGCCTCATTGAGGTAATTAACCAGGAACTCCTCGACGCTGTCTGCCGTGAGTAGTCCGGCATCGGCCAGAAATTCCAGGCCGAAGGAGTGAGACGCCCCGCCGATCGGAAGGGCGCTATCGGCGAATTGTTGCAGCTTCAGCAGCAGCGCCGCATCGCAGCCGGATGGCATGCTACGCGACGATGTCGTGGAGGACATTTCCGGCCACATCGGTTAACCGGAAATCGCGGCCGCTGTAGCGATAGGTCAGCTTGGTGTGATCGATACCGAGCAAATACAGAATGGTGGCATGGATGTCGTGCACGTGGACCGGTTTTTCGACCACCTTGAAGCCAAAATCATCCGTTGCGCCGTAGATGGTGCCGCCTTTTACCGCGCCGCCCGCCAGCCACATAGTGAAGCCGAACGGATTGTGATCGCGGCCGCGCTTGGCCTGATTGGCCATGCCGCCGACTTCGCGCACCGGCGTGCGGCCGAATTCGGATCCGCACACCACCAGCGTGTCTTTCCATAGACCGCGTGTCTTCAGGTCCCTGATCACCGCGGCGAACGCTTGATCGGAATTCCTGGCGTTCACCTTGTGCGCGAATATGTCAGCGTGCGCGTCCCACGGATCGCCTTTGGAGTAGTAGAGCTGCACCATCCGCACGCCTTTTTCGAGCAGCCGTACACCCATCAGCGCCCCGCGCGCGACATCGCCCGGACCATACATATCGAGCGTAGCCTGCGATTCTTTGCGGATGTCGAAAACCTCCGGGGCCTCGGTCTGCATCCGGTAAGCGGTTTCCATGGATTGAATGACGGCTTCCACTTGCGGATCCGTGCCAGCGTCCTGCGCCCGGATTTTCTCCAGCTGGTCCAGCAAATCCAGTTCCCGGCGCTGCTCGGGTTGCGTGAACTTGGGGTTGTTAACGAAATTGAGAATCTTTTTCGGATCGAAGCTCTTCTCGATCACAACCTTCTTCAGCTTCTCCTTGCCGTCCTTATCCTTCTCGAGCAGGAGTGTCTGAGGGCATATCCATCACAGGCATTCCGTCCGGGCCGACGAGATTGCGCTTGTTCGAGATATACGTTCCCTGATTGATGGCAGGCAGGAATCCATTGCTCCACAGCGGCGGCCCTACAGTGGTAGGGATGTCCGGGCAAAGCACCACGAATCCAGGCAGGTTCTTGTTCTCAGTGCCGAGCCCATAGGTGAGCCAGGCGCCCATGGATGGCCGCCCAGCTTGGTTTGCGCCGGTGTTCATCATCAGGCAGGACGGCTCGTGATTGGGAATTTCGGTGTACACCGAGCGTATCCAGCAAATGTCGTCCGCCACCTCGCCCAGATGCGGCCAGAGCTCGCTGACGTCCATGCCGCACTGTCCGTATTTCTTGAACGCGAACGGGGACTTCATCAGCTCGCCGGTCTTCCGTTCCGTGGCGATGGAGCCGCCGGGCATGGGCTGGCCGTCGTACTTGGTAAGCATCGGCTTGGGATCGAACGCATCGATGGTGGAGAGCCCGCCGTTCATGAACAGGAAGAGCACGCGCTTCACGCGCTGCGGGTAATCGAGCTTCGCAACACCGAGGCCGGTTTCGGCGGTTATTCCCGCTCTCGCCATCGACTCGCTGAGCATTCCGGCGAAGGCCATCATGCCGAAGCCATTGCCGACCCGGCACAGCGCTTCTCTTCGGGTAACGGGATTTCTTGATTTATGGTCGGACATCTGGATTGACCTCGGTTTAGTTGATGAACACGAATTCCGTGGAGCTGAGCAGGAGCTTTGCGTAGCGGCCCCAGACCGTGGGCTCGTATTTGATCTCTACCGGTTTCGCAGGCCCTTTGCGCCCGGCGCCAGGGACGCCAGCCATCATCCCCATGCCCATGCCGGCGTTCGGATCGGCGGGCATCGCTTGGTCGGGTGCGGGCGTATCGGCAGTTGTGTCCGCGGAACCTTCTCCCGCCTCCGGTTTCGGCATTATTTTTGCGTTTGCCAGCACGGGTTTCGGATCTTCGCCGGCGGCAGGTTCCGCCTTCTTATCCGCCTCTTCCTTGGCTTTCTTCTTGCTCTCTTGGTACTCTTTGAGGGGTTCCGTGCGGAGGTACTCGAGCCCGATCTGGATCTCGGCTTCCTTCGGATCCCGGCCGTACACAATGTTGTAAAGC
Source organism: Terriglobia bacterium (assembly GCA_963739705.1). Lineage (GTDB taxonomy): Bacteria > Acidobacteriota > Terriglobia > Bryobacterales > Bryobacteraceae > Palsa-89. Next base: position 234,861 of record CAVUBR010000001.1, read on the forward strand.
TTGCGGATACGTGCGCGGTTATCCGGCTCGGCGGCAACGCGCTTGTACAGCGTCTCCGCCTCGAGCTGCACAAAATCGCTGTTCATCAAGAACAGGCGCTGCAGCGGCACGGTGGTGGTAAAGCGCTTCTCGGCGCTGATATTCGGCGGCGGGAAATCGAACAGCTGAAGGTAGGCGTCCAGCTTATAGCGGCTCACTCGCCCGTACATGGTGCGCCGATGAAAATCGGGCGTAAGATCCTTGGAGGGCCCGCCGACCGAGTCATCCAGATCGCCGGCTACATCCAGGATCGAGTCGCGCAGCTCCTCGGCGTCCATGCGCTTACGGCTGGCGCGCCAATACAGCCGGTCGCCCGAATCTTTCTCCGACGCTTCCTTATCGTCGGCCGTCGAGAGTTGATAGACGGCGCTCAGCATGATCTCGCGCTGCAGCTTCTTGATGGACATGCCGTTCTTGACGAATTCGCTGGCCAGGTATTCGAGCAGCTCGGGATCCGTGGGCCGCTCGCCGCCGAACCCGAAGTTGCTGGGCGTGTCCACGATGCCGGTTCCGAAGTCGGCCTTCCAGATTCGATTGGCAATGACGCGCATCGCGATGGGCTGTTTCAGAATCAGTTCCGCAAGCTGCATGCGCCCGCTGCCCTGATTGAGCGGCGTGGGGTCGCCTTCCGAGAAAATACTCAGAAAGTGACGCGGAACCACGGGGCCCAGTGTCTCCGGATTGCCGCGCAGGGCGAGTTGGATGTCGACCGGCTTGTCGGAATCCTTCACGCCGTGGATGAAGGGATAGTAGGGATCGATCTTTTTCTTCAGCGCTTCCAGATCGTCTTCTAGCGACTTCAAGCGAGCCTGCGCCGATGGCCCGATGCGGCTCTCCAAGCCCCATCCGCGGAACATCAGAACGCCCGGACTCATCTTGCGCGGGTCCATCTCGACCATGTCGTTGGGATCCTCGTTGTCCTTCAATTCACGTACAAAAATCTCGGTCCAGAACGCAGTCTGATCCTCGGGGAGACTCTTCAGGCGCAGCAGTGCGCCGGGATTGAAATCCTTGTTTGAAACGAAGTTGCTCGGCTTGTCGGTCTGCTTCTTGGGCTTGGTGCCGTCGACGTCTTTGTCGGTGATGACGCGGTTCTCGACGTCAATCTCGTCGTTGGCCACCGTAACATCGATGATTTGCTGCTGGAACTTGTCGGCGAGTTTTTGCGCTTCCTGCCGCGTGCCCCCGTCCTTCTTCATGAGGGCTTGCCACTCATCTTTGTTGTGGTACCTGGTGGTGGGCTTGGCCATGTACTTGATCCACCGCGCCAGCAACTCGTAGTCCAGCCGGCGGTCGTTCACCACCAGGGCCATGTCTTTCTTCTGCTTGCCGGTGACTTCCCAGACGCCCATCAGATAATTGGAGGTCTGCAGCGAGAGCGAACGCGCGAGCTCGCTCGTCAGATCCTTCTGCAGATCCTCGAGAATGCGCTGTTTCTCGTCGATTTCGCCTTCTGTTTTCTTGTACTCAGCGACGATCTTCTTGGGCGCCTGCGGGTACTCTTCGTAGATGGTGTTGAAAAATACGCCGGCCAGCGCGTAATAGTCGGTCTGCGGGATTGGATCGTACTTGTGATCGTGGCAGCGCGCGCATTGGGTGGTGAGGCCGAGGAACCCGCGCGTGACGACATCCACGCGATCGTGCCGCTCGTCGGCGCGCGTCACTTCATTGGAGCCGTTGTCGTAATACCAGGGACCCAGGCCCAGGAATCCGGTGGCCGGCAGCATCTTGTAACGAACCGAAGGATCCATCAAATCGCCCGCCAGTTGGGCCTTCACAAACTGGTCGTACGGCAGGTCGTCGTTAAAGGCGCGAACCACCCAGTCGCGATAGGCCCAGGCATTCGGGTAGGGGCGATAGCCGCGCGGGTTCGGATTCAGGCTGCGGTAATCATCCTCGCCATAGCGCGCCACATCCAGCCAGATGCGGCCCCAGCGCTCGCCATAATGGGGCGATGCAAGCAGGCGGTCGACCACTTTCGCGAAAGCGTCGGGCGAGTTGTCCTTTTCGAAAGCCGCGTAGTCATCGGCGGTGGGCGGAAGGCCGGTGAGATCGAGATAAGCGCGGCGCAGCAGATCGTGTTTCGTGGCCGGAGCGACCGGTTTGAGTCCTTCCTTCTCCAGCCGCGCGAGAACGAAGCGGTCGATGTCCGTCTTCGGCCACTTGGTGTCTTTCACGGCGGGTTCCGGCGGGTTCTTCAGCGGCAGGAATGACCAGAAATTGCGCCGCTCGGGCGAGATGACGTACTTGCCGTCTTTGCTGGTGGTGGCCGCGGAGGCCGTGCTGGCAGGCCACGCCGCGCCGGCTTTGACCCAGGCTTCCAGGTCCGCGATCTCGGAGGCTTTCAGCTTGCTGCCGTACGGCATCTTCAACGCCGGATCGGTTTGCCGGACCGCCTTGATGAGCAGGCTGTTCTCCGGGTCGCCGGCCACAATTGCCGGACCCCGCTTGCCGCCCTTTTTCATCCCTTCCAGCGTGTCGAGACGCAAACCGCCGAGCTGCGAATTGGTGTGGCAGCCGAAGCAGTTGTTCGCGAGAATCGGACGGATCTTGTTTTCGAAAAATTCCGGCGTGCCCGCGTTTACCGATTGCGCAGCGAGTGGATGAACCGTGGCAAGCAGGAACGGCAGCACAACCGCGATCTTTTTGAAGCGCATAATTCCGATGCCTCGAATGGTTGGTATGAGTAGTGCTTCATACGTTGCGGAGCGCGGCCAGACGGGGGCCAAGCCGATAATGGCGCCTACGCGACGGAACTATCGGAAACTACCTGTTAAAGGTAACACATTACAACTGCTTAGGGTCAATCCGCCAGACCGTGTGCGCACGCAGGTTGGACAGCCACAACCGAGCCATGTCCGGCGCGAATGGTATCGCCACCCTCGCCGACCCACTGTTTTATGACCTGGTTTGTCCCAGGATCGATTTCCGAAATCGGAATCTGGAACACCGTGGTCCAGATGTGACCCAATCCGAAGGCGATCTCGCCGCCAGTTCCCGGAATCCCGACCTCGATGGTCGCAACCACCTTGCGGGTTCTGGTGTCGACGCGCGAGATGGTGCCGTCGCCCTGATTCAGCGTCCAGACCGAGCCGGCGCCGAAGGTCTCAAACCGCGGCCCTGGTCCGACCGGAATCGAATCGGTGACCTGGTTGGTCTTCGCATCCACGCGGGTCAACATGTTCTTGGCGGGCGTGGTCACCCAAACCGCGCCATCGCCATACACGACCGCGGCCGAACCGGGCGGGACGGCGACCGTAGCTGAAACTGAGTTCGTCTTCGGATCGATGCGCGAGAGCTTTCCCTTGGGGTCCGTTACGAGCCAGACCGCATCTTCGCTCGCCGCGATGCCTCCCTCGCTTTCGGCCGGACCCACCGGAACGGTGGCGACGACCGCGTTGGTTTTCATATCGAGGCGGGCGACGGTCTTGTCCCCGCAAAGGGGTACCCACACGCTGCCAAAGCCTGCTGCCAGCCCCGAGCAGGGTTGCTTACCCACCGCTATGGTCGCCGCTATTTTATTGGTCTTCACATCCAGACGGTGAACCGCATTGCGCTTTGCGTTTGCAACCCAGACCGCATCCTCGGTGAGCACCTGCCAGTCCGGTGTGCCGCTCTCCACGTCGAAAATCGCCGCTGGTTTGATGCTGGACAAGGGTCGCTTGACGCCTGGCGTGCTGACACCCGGGCGTGGCGGCTCTTTTGGCTCTTTCTTTTCCACCTGTTTTTTTTGGGGCTCTTGCGCGTGAATTAGAACTGCCAGCGCGAAGCCTGCGGTAAGCAACAGTCGTTTTTGCACTTGGTCCCCTATTCCGGAAGCGTAACTATGACGCGCTTTGGATCGATGCGCCAGATGGTTCCGGATACGAAGTTTGACAGCCAGATTGCGCCCGGCGATAACGCGATCGCGCCACCGCCTTCGCCGTAGAACTGCTGCGCGACGGTCTCGGTCGCGACATCGATTCTCGCCAGCGGGAAACCCGTCTGAGTGACCCAAATGAAACCGTCGCCGAAAGCAATTTCGCCAGCGGCTCCGGGCACCCCAAGTTCGATGGTCTTCGATACCTTGTTGGTCTTGGGATCGATGCGATCGATTTTTCCTTCCTTGCGGCAAAGAGCCCAGATCGATCCCGCGCCAACAGCAAGCGCTTCCGGTTCGGCGGAAACCTCGACCCCCTGTTCGACTAGATTGGTGGCCGGGTTGATGCGCAGAACTTTGTTCTCCGCCGGGCATGCCAGCCAGAGCGCTGTCTCGCCGAACGTCAGACCACGGCAGCCGGCCGGAACACGCACCTCGCCAACCACCAGGTTCTGATCCGGATCGATGCGCGCGAGCGTCGTCTTATCATCAGTGAGCAGCCAGACGCTATCCGTCGTAGCTGCTATTACGGCCCGGACGCTGGCTACGCTCGTGGCCATGGCGTTTGTGACCTTGTACGTTTTCTCATCGATGCGAGCGAGTGAAGACGTGCCGCAAACGGGAGCCCACAAACTGCCGAACGCGGAGGCCATGCCGCCGCAAGGTTTCGTCAGTCCAGTGATGGGGTCAGCTTTTTTGTTGGTCTTCGGATCGATTCTCTCGATCGAATCCTTACCCGGCGCGAAGACAGAGCTGGAGAAAAAGATCCAGTCGGGTTTCGCGGCGGCGTCGAACTCGGCCTCGGCTTTCAGGTTCGCAAACGGGATTTGAATACCTGGAGTCTTGACGCCAATTTTCGGCGCGGGCGCCTTCCCATGGGAAGATTTGGACGGCTTGTCTTCCGCCCACCCCAGCGAAAAGAGAGCCAGGAGTCCTATGAGAATACGCATCTGTTATCCCAGGACGCGCGGCGGCGCTCGACGGGGAGAGCGCCCTTGGAAGCCGCCACAAACGTTGAAGCGGTCAGGCGGAGCCCCGGATCGCCATCGTGGCAGAATCCGGCGCCAGCGTCAGTATGCATGATTGCACACGCGCAGTGCGCGCGCAATAACAAATTCCCGCTAAGCCCGATAAGAAATTTCTTGCCTGTCATTGTCGTCGGATCGGAGATTCTTCGGCTACAATCATGGTTCTTCGCGCGATTCGGACGGAGGCATGCATGAATCCGAGACAGTTGAACGCGGCACTTAGGTTCGCGCTCGCCGCAGCGTTTTGCGCTGGATTGATGCAGGCCCAGGCGCCCCAACCCGACGGTGCCGGCCTGGAACGCGGCAAGCTTCCTGAGCATTGGATAACCGGCGGCCCGGATTGCTCGGCAGTGCCTAAATGGCAGGTGCACGCCTACAATCCGGATCTTTACATCCTGCGCGAATCGGGCTGCACCAACTACGAAAAGCCATTCTTGTATCTTGTCTTCGGCAAGGACCGCGTGCTGCTTCAGGATACCGGGGCCGGAGAGACCAACGTCGCCGAGATTGTGAACCAGACCATCGCGGAGTGGTGCCGGCGGAATGGCCGTCAATCGATCCCGCTGATTGTGGCGCATTCTCACGGCCACGACGATCATACCTCCGGTGACAAGCAATTTATCGGAAAACCAAATGTGACCGTGGTTCCGCTGTCGGTGGAAGGAACGGCGCAGGCTTACGGCATTCGCCGCTGGCCAACCGATCCTGGCTCGATTGACCTGGGCGGGCGCGTGCTGGACGTGATCGCGATTCCGGGGCACCAGCCTCTTAGCGTCGCCTTCTACGATCGCCGCACCGGCATCCTGCTTACGGGCGACTCGCTGTATCCGGGCCGGCTGTATGTCTTCGATTTTCCTGCGTTCGCATCCAGCATCCAGCGCCTGGTGGATTTTACGCGCGACAAGCCGGTCGCGCACATTCTCGGCTGCCATATCGAACAATCCAAGACGCCGTTCCTGGACTATCCGATTGGCACCAAGTATCAGCCCGAAGAACACGTCTTGGAACTCTCGCACGCGCACCTGGTCGAATTGAACGAAGCGCTGAAATTCATGGCCGGCCATCCAGTCCGTTACGCTTTGCGCGATTTCACCATCTGGCCGCGCGAGCCGTGGTAAGCCTCTGCTGTTCGCTAGAACGTGTATCTCATACTCATTTGCATTACGCGGGCAGGCATCGCGTTCTGGAATTCCCCAAACTGTCCGGAGTTGTTGATGTCCAGAATGGGATTGAAGAAGTTCACATGATTGAAGGCATTGAATGCTTCACCGCGCAACGAGATCTTATGTCCTTCCCACGGAAGCGAGAAGGTTTTCATGAGCGAGATGTCGAAATTCATCAGGCCCGGAAGGCGAACGATGGCTCTGGTCCCGGTAGTGCCGCCGGCTTGCTGGAAGTAATTGCCGGACGCGATCGTGTTCGCGAACAGGCTGGGGACACCGTTGTTGTCGATGAACTTTCCGAAGGTGTTGGATGCGCCCGGTAGCAGATTTACGAGCGCGCTGATTTCGTAATTGGTCGGGTACACTCCGCCCGCCGTGATGGTGGATGGCAGCCCGGAATGATAACGGAAGATGGTAGAAGCTTGCCAGCCGCCAATGATGGCGTCGACAAACTTGTTGGCGTTGTGGAGCAACGCCCGGTTCCGGCCGAAGGGCAGCTCGTAGAGCGCATCCGCGGTGATGTTGTGGCGCTCGTCGAAGTCCGAGGAGCCACGGAATGCGTTGATGTTGAAAGCATCCTGAAGGACCGCCCCCGACCCTCCCGCGCCCGCTTCGGCACCCGATGAATTGTCGATAGAGTGCGACCAGGTGTAGTTGAAATCAAACGCAATGCCGCCCGATAGCGCGCGTCGCAGCGAGACCGTGAGCGCGTTGTAGTCCGCATAGGCATTGTTGGTCCAGGTAGGCAGGCCGGCGAACTGCAGCGGATAGAACGTATTGCAACCGGTGACGGAATAGCACTTGTTGGTTCCCGGGATTCGCTGGCGATCCATCAGGTTCAGATTGTCCTCATCGCTGAGGCCGTTGATCACAGTCCATCCATAGAAATAGTTTTGGGTAGCGCTGCCGGGCACAAAAGCATTCGCCAAACCGGGGAACATGTTCTCGATAAAAGGTACGTTCTGGACGGGTCCATACACTGGCCCGGTGGTGTAGCGGCCGTTCGGCAACATGCCGATTTCATCGTTGTGAAGAATGCCTACCGCCTGGGACCATGTCATGCCTGACTTCGGGTCTTTGAAGTTGGTCAGAGGCTGATCGAGATCCTGCTCGACCAGTCCACGGCGGTACAAGCGCCCCGCGTATCCGAGCTCCAGCGTCATCTTACCCGGCAGGGGCTTGGCGTAATTCGCATTGAACACGAATGAATAGGGAGCCGCGAGATTGGAGGCCACGCCGACGCCTTCGTCGAAGCCGCCCGTAATGGTGGGCGGGGTAAACGGGAATCCGCCTTGAGCCGCCGGCGGGAGCGCCGGGAGTCCAGCCAAGGTCCCGTTGTAGCGCTGTGAAGTGGTGTAGTTCGTGTTGATGGGCTGGGTTACGGTGCTGGCCAAACCTGGCGATCCGCTTTGGTCGATGTTGTAAACCATGTCGCTGCCGTATTGGTCGTACACCATGGCGAAGCCGCCGCGCAGCACGCTTCCCTTGCCCATTAGTTTGGTGAACCAGTTGTCCGCCTTGTCGGGCGCGTATGCCACCGCCAGCCGCGGGCCGAAGTCTAGATTGTCGCGGTTATACCAGCCTCGCTTGCCGTTGGCGGGGCCACCCAGTGCGTAGGTCAAGGATCCATCCTGGATCTGATTGTTGGGGATGCCCGCGTTCATCGCCGCCACACGCTCGGCGAAGTAGGTCTGGAGAGGCACTGTGGTGACAACCTCGGTCCCGTTCACTTCCCAGGGCGGCGTGGAGTTGCTGTAGCGCAAGCCGGCCGTGATAGTCAGGTTATGGCGCACGCGCCAGCTATCCATGACATATGTCTCATAAGAATTGACTGCGTACTCGCGAGTCGCCGGCGCGCCAAACGGCAGCACCGAGCCGGTCTTGGTGTACTGGTAAGTCGCCGTATAGTCATTCACCAAGCCGAGCAGGTTTCCCAGACCTTCCTGAACCGCGGTGGCCTGTGTAAGCGCTACCTGGTTCGCACCTGCCAGCCCGAGGATCTGATTGATGTAGTTGGTAACACCCGTGGTGGCGTCTCCGCCCAGGCCGCCCAGGGTATTCCGGTTGAACGCATAGGCCGGGTAGGAGTTGACGAAATTGGTATGCGTGTTCCGGATATAGCGGAAGTTGATGCCGGTCGTGATGGTGTGCTTGCCTTTGGTCCAGGTGAGATCGTCGCCTACGGTTGTGGTCGGCATAATCTGAATCGAGGGACGAGCCACTCTTCCGGTGGCATCCAGCGGTTGCGTGGACGTGATGCCGGCAAATGACAAGGCCGTGCCGGTTACCCCCGAGTCGTTGAGTCCGAGCCGCGTGAGCCCGTATTTCACGGAGTTGATGAGCGTGGGTGAGATAATCCAGGTATAGTTCGCCGCCAGACCCTTGCTATTGTCGAGCAGAACGCTCCCGGGCCCCTGGCCAGGCAGCGGGGCCGCAATCACGTCCTGTGAGGCGCCGTTCAGAGTGCCACGAACCGAAAGCTTGTGCTTGCCGGCTTGGTCGATGTTGTAGTCCATTTTCGCGACATAGGCCGATTGATCCAGATCGAACGGAGCATTGAACCGCAGTCCGTCGAAATTCAGATTTTGGTCCAATCCAAGCGACGGATCGTTGCCCATGGGAAACGAGTTCATATACGCCTTCATCGCGGGGTTGAAACCGATGTGCAGCGGATCGATGTTCTGTACGTCCTGGGGAGTCAGCACTTGTACGTTGCCGTTGCTGAGCGCAGCCTGTAGTATGCCCTGCCGCAGAGTAGCGCTTGGCACCACTGCCGTTTCCGGGATGGAACTGGCATCGATACGCCGTTCCCAGTTTCCAAAGAAGAATAGCCGGTCCTTCTTGATGGGCCCGCCGAGCGAAACGCCGAATTGGTTGCGAACCAGCGGAGTGCGCGGCACACCCGCTTCGTTGTTGAAGAAGTCGTTGGCGGCCAGCAGGGTATTTCGATTGTATTCGTACAGAGATCCATGCAGGCTGTTGGTGCCGCTGCGAGTAATCAGGGTCACCTGTCCGCCCGAGGAGCGGCCTTCGTCAGCCGTTTGCCCGGCCACCGTGACGCGAAATTCCTCCACCGAATCCAGCGGAACCGGCAGCGCCGCGTTGAAGCCGGGAGTGTTCGAGTTCTGGCCCGTAGTGTTGCTGGAGCTATACTGCGACCCGTTGTTCAGAGCGTTGGCGATGCCGGAGTTCTGATTGTTGTTTACGTCCACGCCGTCGAGCGTGATGTTGTTCTGATCGCGGCGGGCGCCCAGCACTTCGCCGGTTTGCGTTACGCCCGGCTGAATACTCAGCAGTTCAACCACGTTTCTGGTTTGCAGGGGAAGCTCCTGCACCTGTTTCTCTTCGAACGCGTTGCCGACCGAGCCGTCGACCGTGTTCACCTGGGAAGCCTGAGCTTCCACGTTGACCGTGGTGCCGACCGATCCGACCTCCAGCACGCAATCGACAGTCGCGGGAACGTTCACTTCCAGCGTGACGTCGTTCTTGGTGAGGACGGAGAATCCGGACTTTTCGACTCGTAGATTGTATTTGCCGGGCGGAACCTGCAGAATTTGATAAACACCTGTGTTGTCAGACACTACTTTGCGCGATGTTCCCGTGGATGCATCCGTCAGGGTCACGATACTGTCGGCGATGACGGCGCCGGAGACGTCTTTAACCGTTCCTCTCAAAGAACTGGTCGATTGGCCAAAAACTGCGATGGATGCCAGTGAAAATAGTACGAGTGTCCGATTCAGCACGGCGCCGCCTTTCTTTCTGTCGATGGAATTCTGACGAAGCAGCTACGGAGCCGGACTCGGACAGGGAAAAGGCTCTACATGTGGAGCCCGAGAGTTCCCACTATCCTACACCGAAATTCTCAGAATTAAGCGTGCGCCGTGATAAAACTTTTGGATTGTCGCGATTACTTTTGTTTTGGGCCAGCGGTGTGGGTATCGTATTCCGCGTTGTTGCTATTCGTTCACCTTCAGGGTGAAGTAGTTCAATTGCTGCCCCGCTTTCTCAGCGCTCAACAATTGCTCGGCACCCCAGTACTTATAGCCGGCCGGCTCCGCACTCGTCTGTGCCCAGATCAAAGGCAAAGCCAACATGGGCACCGCTAAACGAAACTTCATCGCGTCCTCCCCATTTCAGACTAGAACGGTTACAATCTCTACTTGGCCAGAGGGGATTGATGAACATCTCCGTCAAAGGCGATTACGCGTTGCGCGCCGTCTTCGATCTCGCATTGCAGCGGCCGGGCCATCCGATCAAAATCGCCGACGTTGCCCGGCGCCAGAAGATCCCTCAGAAATTTCTGGAACTGATCTTATCCGGGCTGAAGCAGGGCGGCTTCGTCGAATCGCGCCGCGGCGCTGAGGGCGGTTATCTGCTGGCGCGCTCGCCGGAGACCATCACGGTGGGCGAAGTGTTCCGCTATGTGGAAGGCGATGAAAAACAAAAAAAACGGCCCCCGGCAGACTGCGGATCCGTTCCGCGAAATCTGGAATCGCGTGGAACAATCCATCTCCGGCGTCCTGGACCACACTACCTTCGCCGACCTGGTGCGGGACTGGCGAGACCGGGAAAACAAATACGTGCCGAACTGGGAGATTTGATGTTATTTCAGGACAACTCGTTGAGTATCGGGAGGACCCCGCTGGTGAAGCTCTCGCGCGTCACCGCTGGAGCGGGCGCGACGGTTCTGGCCAAGATGGAAGGCAGGAACCCGGCCTATTCGGTGAAGGATCGCATCGGCGCGTCCATGATCTGGGACGCGGAAAAGCGCGGCGTGCTGGGGCCCGGCAAGGAACTGATCGAGCCGACCAGCGGCAACACTGGAATCGCGCTCGCGTTCGTGGCGGCGGCGCGCGGTTACCCAATAACGCTGGTTATGCCCGACACCATGTCGGTCGAGCGGCGCCGGGTCCTGCGCGCATTCGGTGCAAGTCTGATCCTGACCGAGGGCTCGGCCGGAATGCAGGGCGCCATCAATAAAGCCGAACAGGTGGTCGCTTCCGATCCGGCGCGCTACGTGCTTCTCCAACAATTCCAGAATCCGGCCAATCCGGAAATTCACTTCAAAACTACGGGTCCGGAGATCTGGGATGACACCGCAGGCGCCATCGACGTCCTGGTCAGCGGCGTGGGGACAGGGGGCACCATTACGGGGGTTTCGCGTTACATCAAGAACGTGCGGAAGAAGAAGATTCTTTCCATCGCGGTCGAGCCGGTGCACAGCGCGGTGATCACGCAGCAGCTCAAAGGCGAGCCGTTGAAGCCGGGGCCGCATAAGATCCAGGGCATCGGCGCCGGTTTCATTCCCGGCACGCTGGATCTGGCGATGGTGGATCGCGTCGAGCTGGTCACCAACGAAGAATCCATCGAAATGGCACGCCGGCTGGCGCGCGAGGAAGGCATTTTGTCGGGTATCTCCTGCGGAGCCGCCGTGGCGGCTGCGGTCCGGGTTGCCGGAGAGCCTCAGATGAAGGGAAAAACGATCGTGGTGGTGCTTCCGGATTCGGGCGAGCGCTACTTGAGCACGCCGCTATTTGAAGGGATTTCCGCCGACTAAATTGAAAAGGCGGACGCTTTTGGGGTGATAGGGTGAAGCGTCCGCCGTCGTAACGGGGATTTGAATAGATAACGCCGCACAGCGACCTGGGGTTACTGTGGGGTGCGAAAAATTACTCACCGGCCAAATCTCGTAAGGTCGATTACTGGATTTACGTTCCTTGACAGTGCTCGGTCTCTTGGTTGCGCTGCCCCTTGATTTTCGCCTTTTCTTCGGTTATACTGATTGGCGAATAAAAGGAGAATAGGAGTGCCGTCATGCCCCTCCCCCAGACGCTCTATTGTGGTCCCTCCGGATGGTCGTACCTGGATTGGAACGGAACTGTCTATCCAAAACTGAAACCGCGCAGCTTTCATCCGCTCCAGGACATCGCCAGCTATTTCGACGCGGTGGAAATCAACACCACCTTCTATCAGCCGATTCGTCCTGAAATCGCGCGGCTGTGGCTGCGAAAAGTTGCTCACAACCCGAAATTTCTGTTCACCGCCAAGCTGGGACGCCGGTTCACGCACGAGCGGCTGCTCGGCGCCGCTGAGGTCGCCCAGTTCAAGGATGGTTTGTGGCCGCTGCTGGCGGCGCGCAAGCTCGGGTGCGTGCTGATGCAGTTTCCTTGGACGTTTCGCTATACCGAGGAGAACCGCCAGCACTTGATCGCGGTGCGCCGCGCGTTCCACGAGTTTCCGCTGGTGGCCGAGATGCGGCATGGCAGCTGGATGCACGAGGAGGCGCTAGGCACGCTGATCGATCATCACGTCGGATTTGCGAACATCGATCAGGCCGCCTATACCAAGGCCATGCCGCCGACCTCGCTGCTGACCTCGCCCATCGCCTACGTGCGATTGCATGGCCGCAATCCACGGGACTGGCAGCGCGAGTTCGGGCGCGTCGCCCAACCTATCGCCGCGCACGACTATTTGTATTCCCGGGAAGAGCTGCTGGAGTGGAAGGCGCGCATCCGGGAAATCCGGGAGCACGCCGCGGTCACGTTTGTCTTTGCCAACAACGACGTCGGCGGCAAGGCCGTGGTGAACGCGCTACAGCTCGCCGAGATGCTGGGCGACGAACGGCGGACGGCGCCCGCGGATCTGATCGCCCGATTCCCAGCGGAGCTGGAAGATTTTCACGCCGATCGTCCGGTCCAGAGCGCGCTGTTTGCGGCCGGCGAGCCTGAACGGCGTGCGGTCGCGTAGGTTCAGCCCCCTGTTAAAATCGAGTAGGTCATGGCCACCGCAACGTTGTTGACGCTGGAGCAGTTCTCCGCGCTGCCGGAGTTGGACGAGCGCACCGGCTCGAGTTACGAGCTGGATCACGGGGAGCTGATCATTGTGTGGCCACCTGCGTGGGCCCATGAAAGCTTAAAGCGCAAAGTGTTTCTGACTGTTGACCAAATACTTCCAGGAGCGCGGCTTGCGAAATCGCGCCGTGATAAACCGGATTCATCCTGGACGAGGAAAGCTGGCGCAAACCGGATGTGGCCGTGATGTCAGAAGACGCCCTGTTGCAGGCGGGCCGTGATCCGAAGCGACCGCTCGAAGGCGCCCCGGAGCTGGCCATTGAAATCGCCTCACCGTCGGATACCTCAGCCATGATCGGTCGAAAGGTGGATCATTTCCTCGCGGCGGGATCGAAAACAGTGTGGGTCTTCTATCCGGAGTCCCAACAGGTTCACATCCACAAAGTGGGACAAAAAACCGCCAAGCTCGGCGCAGACCAGCATCTCGAAGAGCCGGAAATCCTGCCCGGCTTTCGCTTTGGGATCAGCCAGATTTTCGAGTAGAGACTCAAAGCACACGAACTGCCTGGCGCTCAGCCTCTTTTCGAAGCACTGCATCGAGCGTGAGAAAAGCAGCGTCCTCGCGACGGGCGAGGGCCAAGTAGAACATGTCGTAGACCGGCCGCCGTGCCGCGCGAGCTAGCAGGAACGCCTCGCGATAGAGTTCATTCGAAGGAATAAGAGCGTCCACCAGGCCGATAGCGAATTCCAGCGCTCGTTCGCAGATGTCCAAATTCAGGTGCTCAAACTGGTGATACTTCCAGATCGTGTTCGGCGACCTCGGGAATTAGGAGATCCGGAGCCAGCACTGTGTCGGCCTGCTCCAAAAGATCGCCGAAACGGGGTCCGCGTGCCCGGTCCAGGACGATTTCAATTGCGGCACTAGCGTCCAGAACGACTCTCACCGCAGGCGATCCTGACGAATCGACTTGACCGGATCGCTGAGCTTGCCGACTCCGCGGTGATGGCTGGCGCGAATCGCTTCCAGGAGCTTGTGACGGCGCGCCTTGGTGTCCAGGTCGACCTGCAGACCTCGGGCCAACACGGCGAGCACCTGTTGAGCCAGGCTGCGATGGTCCCTTTCGGCCTGCTGGGCGAGCAGTCGATAAAGATGATCCGGAACATCTCGTACTTGAATCAGGGGCATACTCGACATCATTATAAATCAATATGCAATCTGCTGCAAGATGCAGCCCGATTTCAGAAGTCTGTTTTTTCCGCGGGCGGCAACGCGACGCGCAGCGCGTTCAGCACCGCCGCCAGATCGATCAGCTCCTGCGTGACCGCGCCAACCACGGGCGGCAAGATAACCGGCCGCGGCCGCGATCATGCCGATCATGCTGAGCCCCATGCCTCCCAGCGCGCTCTCTAGCGCAATCCGGCGCATGTGCCGGCTGATATGAATCAGTTCATCGACTTTGGCGAGCGACGGCTCCAGCAGCACCGCGTCCGCCGCTTCAGCGGTAATATCGCTGGCCTGTCCGAACGCAACCCCGACCGTAGCGGCCAACATGGCGGGCTGCATCATTGATGCCGTCGCCTACATACAACGTTTTCGCGCGCCGGGTCTCTTCGGTTACGATGGCCACTTTTTCTTCCGGGCTCTTGCCCGCATACACTTCTTTGATACCGACGGTCTGGGCCAGATAGCGAACCTCCGATTCCCGGTCGCCCGACACCAGCATCACTTTCCCGGCGGCATGCTTGGGCCACAAATGGGATACGAATGCGCTGCTCTCCTTGCGCGGCTCATCGCGAAAGTGGAATACCGCCTGGCATTTGTTATCCACGAAGACCAGGCACTCCAGACCGGAAGTTTCCAAGGAAAGCCACTGCGGCAATGGTCTCACCGGCGGCCAGCACGCGATTTCGGCCGGTAATCTTGATCTCGTGATTGCCGACCAGTCCCCGCAGTCCTTCACCCGGCTTTTCGCTGATCAGGCGTACCGGCGACAGTTTCAAGCGATTTTCCTCGGCGGTCCTCAAAATGGCGCTAGCCAGAGGATGCTTGGAATATTGTTCCAGGCTGGCGGCCAGGCGCAGCACTTCCTCGGTGGAAACGCCGGGCGCTTTTTCGACGCCCACCAGCGCCGGCCGTCCGTAGGTGAGCGTTCCGGTCTTGTCGAAAATGAGGGTGCGGCAGCGATCGGCCTGCTCCAGCACGGCCGGGTTTTGATGATGATCCCACTTTTTCCCGCCAGCGAGATTGCGCCGATGATCGCAATGGGGATCGCAAGCAGTAATGGGCAGGGCGTCGCAATGACGATGACCGCCAGGAACCGGTGCGGATCCCCGCCGATCCACCAGCCCAGCAACCCGGCGCCTACAGCCAAGGGCGTATACCAGGCGCCCAGCCGGTCGGCAATGCGGCGCAGGCGCGGCCGGTTTTGCTCGGAAGCAGTCATCACCTGCATGATCTTGGCGTAGCGCGAGTCGGCCGGCAGGCGGTCAACCGCGATCGTCAACGCTGCGTCCCCGTTGATGGATCCGGAAAGCACTGTCGAGCCCGGCGTCTTGGACATCAAGAATGGCTCACCGGTGAGGTATGACTCGTCCATGGTGCTGTGACCTTCCAGTACGGTTCCGTCCACCGGACAAATCTCATGCGGCAATACCAATAGCCAATCGCCCAGCGCGATCTCATCCAGGGAAACATCCGCGAACTTTGAATCCATGGTGCGGTGCCCTACGCGCGGCATACGTTTCGCCAGCGCATTCAGCACCGACGAGGCCCGCCGCGTGGCGAACTGTTCGAGCGCGGTGCCGCCGGACAACATGAGCACAACGATGCTGCCGACCAGGTACTCTCCCATGAATGTAGCCGTGGCGATCGATATTCCCGCCAGCAGGTCAGCGCCAAAATTGCCCGCGGCCATGCTTCGCGTCAATTGGACGATCAGCGGAATGCCGCCGCCGATCAGGGTGAGGATGAGCGGAAGATTCGCGACGGGAAGAGGGACCCGGAAAGCGAACCGAAGCGTAAGATGCATCACGATGGCGAAAGTCGCCAAACCGGCGATGTAGGCTTCGCGCTGGGAGTTCCGGGAAGCTGCCATCCAAGCTCCAATTGACGCATGGCGATTGCCGTACGGTCAAGGAACGTTGTAGATTTACTGGGTGGCCCTGGGATTGGGTGATTACACCCAAGATGAACGAAATTTGCCCCAGAACCGTTGCTTGAAAACTGACTAATCCATTGAATCCATGAGCTATATGGGTGGAATTCCGCATGCACCGCCGCGTTGCGATGGGAAGGAGGGCTCACGTGAGCCAAATTTCGTCTCGTGGAATAATGCGAATCGTTCTGATAGTCACCGTGTTGGCAGGTGCTGTCGGTCTGCAGAGTGCGAGCAGGAGCTCGTTCACCAAGCGCGACAAGGCCTACTACGCTAAACCGGAGGTCATTAATTTTGTACGCCCCGGATTGGTTTTTAAGGTATCGAGCGCTTCGATTGCCGGCGACGGCACAATCACAGCGCACGTATTAGTTACGGATCCTCAGGGACTGCCGCTGGATCGTCTGGGCGTCGATACGCCCGGAGTGGTGACGATGAGTTTTATCGCCGCCACGATTCCCAACGGGCAGACGCAATACACTTCTTATACAACTCGCGTCAGGACGGCAACCAGCGGCGGAGCTACGGCTACGCAGGCTGCTGCCGATTCCGGAGGAAGTTTTCAGACCAATGCCGACGGGGACTACGTATACACGTTTAAAACGAAAGCACCCGCTGGTTTCGATCAGACCGCTACGCATACCATTGGCGTTTACGGCAACCGCAATTTGACGAGCTTCCAACTGGGTACGAACTATGCTTCGACCGAGTTCAACTTCGTACCGAATGGCTCGGCGGTTACGGTAACGCGCGATGTGGTTCGTGACGAAGCCTGCAACCAATGTCACGAGAACCTGTCGCACCACGGCGGCTCTCGCGTGGGCGTAGCGATGTGCGTGCTATGCCATCAGCCGCAGACATCGGACCCGAACTCGGGCAATACGGTTAATTTCCCAGTGCTGATTCACGAAATTCACATGGGAGCAAATTCGCCGAACGCACAGGCCGGCAAGCCCTTTACGATCACGGATACCTCGGATTGGTCGGATGTCATATTCCCGGGCAGCAGCTCGGCGAACGATCCGCGCAACTGCGTCAAGTGCCACGACCAAAACAGCGGTGCGGCGCAAGCCAACGCGTACCTGAAGCCTAATCGCGCGGCTTGCGGAGGTTGCCACGACAACGTGAATTTCGCTACCGGGCAGAATCACGTGAATCTCCCACAACTGGACGACAATCAGTGCTCCAACTGCCACGTCCCGCAAGGTGAGCTTCCTTTCGACGCTTCCATCATGGGAGCGCATACCACTCCGACCGAGTACTCGGGCTTACCGGGCCTGGTGATCAGCATATTGAAGGTGGACAACGGGACCGCAGGCAGCGCGCCTGCCGTCACCTTTACTTTGAAGGACAGTGGTGGGAACCCGATCGCAGCCAATAGCCTGGTGGGCGGATCCAACCGGCTGGCGATAGTGATGGCCGGCTCAACCGCCGACTACGGCGTCCCCATGGGCTACCCGGGTTATGTGACCGAGGACGCTACCAAGGCCACCTGCGGCACGGACGGGACCTGCGTCTACCAATTCCAGAACTCGATTCCCGCCAGTGCGACCGGGACTTATTCGATCGGGATGGAGGGCCGCCGCGGATTCACCATCAACGCCGGCACCACCGCCTCAGTGACCACCGAGTACGGAGCAGTGAACCAGGTCGTCAGCTTCTCGGTGGACGGTTCTCCGGTGGCGCCACGGCGCAAAGTAGTGGACATTTCCAAGTGCAACGCCTGCCATCAGTCGCTCTCGGTGCACGGCGAGAATCGGAACCAGATTGAGATGTGCGTGCTGTGCCACAATCCGACCGATACCGACGCCTCGACACGCGCCAGTCCAAGGACCCCACGCTTAAGGCGCAGCCTCCGCAAGCGATTAATTTCGCGCTCATGATCCACAGCATCCACGATGGGTCGGCTCTGGCCGCGGCCGGGCGTCCCTACGTCGTGGTCGGCTTCGGAGGGAGCACCAACGATTTCTCGAGTGTGACCTTCCCGGCGATGAGTGCCGGTAACACCGGGAACGTGCAGGCCTGCACCATGTGCCACGTGAACGATTCGGAAGCAAATCTTCCGATCACTTTGAGTAACGTGACCACGCCGCAGGGTTACGAGAATCCCACGCCTCCGGTGACGGCTGCTTGCATGACCTGCCATGCCACCAAGCCCGAGTTCTCGCACGCCGTCGCCAACACCACGCTGAATTCGGCGAGAGCTGCACAACGTGCCATGCTTCTGGTGCTGCATTCGATGTAGACCAGGTCCATGCTCAATAGCCCCTTCAGTAGAGCCGGCTGGATTGTAGCGGGCGTCGTGCTGCTGACTTCAGCGGTCACGATGTCCGCGCAACAGCCCGCCAAGTCGCCGGAACCGGCCCCTACTCCGGAAGCCAGCAAGCCCGCGGAATATGTCGGCTCGGAGACTTGCAAGGTCTGTCACGAAGAGATCTATAACAATCTGCAAAAGACTCCGCATTTCGCGATTGAGACCGGGGCTCGGCGTGGCTGGAAGGAGAGAGCCTGCGAATCCTGCCACGGGCCCGGCTCCAAGCACGCCGACTCGGCCTCGGCCGACGATATCAAGAATCCCGCCAAGCTTTCGCCCGAGGCGCAGGATCACACCTGTCTCACTTGCCACTTGAATCAGAACACGCCGGGTGGGCGCGTGGCGACGGGCCACGCCAAGGATCAGGTTGGCTGCACCACCTGCCATTCGGTGCACGGCGAGGGCGGTGCAAAGCTGGTGATGCACAACAAATCCGAGATCAATGCGACCTGCGCGGGCTGCCACATATCCCAGTGGGCGGCCTTCAACCGGCCTTACACGCATCGGCTGCAGCAAGGCGCCATGTCCTGCGTGGATTGCCATAATCCGCACGGCAGCTTCAAATTCGACACCGTGCGTACTGCCTTTGGAAATGAGCCCGGATGCTTGCAGTGCCACAGCGATAAGCGCGGCCCCTTTGTGTACGAGCACGCGGTGGTGCGAATGGAGGGCTGCACGGCTTGTCATGAGCCGCATGGTTCCGCGAACCCGAGAATGCTCACCCGCCACGAAGTGCGGCTGGTGTGCCTGGAGTGCCACGCCAATCTGCCGATCCCGGCGTCGATTGGCAGGAATCCGAACATCGGAGGAGTGCCGCCGGCGCTGCACGATCTGCGCAGCCCGCAATTTCAAAATTGCACGGTATGCCACGTGAAGGTTCACGGGTCATACGTGGATCGGAATTTCTTCCGATGAAAACTCTGGCGAGTTTGATTCTTCTGATCCCGCTGTGGGCCCAAGATGCGTCCCCGCCGGCGGATTCACAGTCTTCAGCGGCCGCGCCGGCCGCGGCCCAAGATCAGTCCAAGCCCGCTCCGGACGCCGCGGCTCAGCAGGCCCCTGCGTCGCAAACCCAGACCGCGCAAGCGCCGGCTGCGCCCGCGCCGGCAACTCCGCCCGCGCCAGCGGCCGCTACCGACAATTGGCTGCAAGGCAGCATCCAGCTGGGCTATCGCTGGATTCCCAATATCGACGGAAGCTACGACGCCTATCGCAGCGTCATCAACCTGGGCCAAGGCCCGAAACTGATGGATGCCGACTTCACGCTGCTGAATCCGTCCAAACGATTCTTTGACCGCGCCGACATCCACGCTTCATCCTGGGGCGATCCCTACAACACGCTGCGAGCGGACGTCGAGAAGGACGGCTTGTATCGCCTCACGGTGGACTACCGCAACATCGCGTATTCAACTTTCTTCCTTCCTACGCCGATCCCACACTCAATCAAGGAATCCTGCTGGATCAAAACTCCTCCGACACCCGGCTCCGAACCCTGGATGTGCAACTCGACGTGCACATGAACAAATGGATCACGCCCTACATCGGATTCGAACAAAACTCGCAATACGGGCGCGGCATTACGGATTTCCAATCTTTCATCACTTCCTATCCAGTGGCCAGTTCATATTCGGACCGGACCCAAACCTATCGCGCCGGCGTCCGCATGGAAATGGGCGCTTATCATCGTCACGCTGGAGCAAGGCGGCACGACCTTCAAGGACGATCAGGGCGCTTCCGACGCGCAGACCGAGCCTGGAAACTTTCTCGGCACGTTCCTGGGCAGCACGCTGCCGCTGAACTCCCTTTCGGAGTTGTACCGGGTGCGCGGCGATTCCATCTACACCAAAGCACTGCTGGCCGCCAATCCCTATTCCTGGATGAGCGTGACCGGCGAGTTCATCTACGCCAAGCCGAGCACCGATATCAACTACACGGAAGCATCCACCGGCACGTTTTATTTGCAGCGCATCCTGCAGTTTTACAACTCCGGCCAGGACATTCTGCTGGGCGATGCCGACATGCCGCACCTCACCGGCAGCCTGACCGTGGAACTCCGCCCGCTGCGCCGGCTGCGCGTAGTGGAGTACTGGATGACGGACCGGTTTCATAACGCCAGCGACGCGCTGCTGGTTGAAAACCTCCTGCTGGCCGGAGCGCCGCTGACCGATCAGCAGTTGCTCAACGATCGCATGAATCTGAATACGAACCGCAACGAAGTGGACGCCTACTATGATGTGACGTCCAAGCTGACTTTGCGCGGCGGCTACCGCTTCGAATGGGGGAACTCGGATGTGCGCGCGCCGATCCTGACTGGCCTTGGGCTGGAGTCGGCCAATCTGCGCCGGAACGTCGGAATCGCGGGCTTCAATTACCGGATCGGGCAGAAGTTCCGCGTGACCGGAGATGCGGAAGGTTCCAGCTCCGATCAGGCCTTTTTCCGCACCAGCTTGCAGGATTACCAGAAAGCCCACATCCGCGGCCGCTACGATCTATCTCCGGAATGGCGCTTTGCGGGCGATTTCAGCTTGCTCAACAACAGCAACCCGAATCCGAACGTAAGGCTGGATTATTCCGCCAAAATCGAATCCGCATCGGTGTACTACATGCCGAAATCCCTGAAGTGGGCCAACCTGCTGTTGGATTATTCGCGCTCGGCGGTATATTCCAACATCCTCTATCTGGTGCCCCAGACGCTGTCGCCCACGCCGTCCATTTACCGCGAGAACGGGCACTCGTTGACCGCGCTGGCTACCGCAAAATGGGTTACCGCGGGAGGCACGCTTTTCATCTCCAGCGGCAGCCGTCCCACAACTTTCTACCAGCCATTGGTCCGGCTGACCGTGCCGATCCACAAGCACGTCGAGTGGATCAGTGAGTGGCGCTGGTATTCCATGTCCGAGTTATTCTATGTTTTCGAGAACTTCCAGACCAATCAATTCATGACCAGCGTGCGGTTGACGCGCTAAAAAAGCTGACGGACAAAGAAAAACTCGCCGGCGGAACTTCACGTGTCCGCCGGCGAGCGAAAACGAACCCCTGAAGTTGTTTCAAACAGCGGACAGCTCTAACTCCGCCACCTTGTTTGCAGAGTCACCTTTACTTCGATCTCCGGGGGCTTATGCAATGTATTTTCAAGAAGGCAGGCGTCCACGGCGCGCAGGATTCCATCCCGGTGCCGCTGAGTGAGGCCGGGCGCAGTCACTTCCATTTGCAATTTGGTGATTCGGGCGGGTTTGTCGCCTTTGTCCGCCGAAAGCCGGACCTCCAGCCCTTCGTACGGCAGCGCTCGGGCCCGCAGGTACTCCTCGGCATAATAGGCGGCGCACGCTCCCAGACCACTCAAGAACAGCTCCGTGGGCGTCATGGCCGCATCTGTCCCGTCGTCGTCGAACGGCTGGTCCGCGAAAACCTGATGGCCACGAGCCGACATCTCGAACTTCTTACCACCCAAGTATCGGACGTTAACTTCCATGATGAATATTTCTCCCCCATTTTCCTAAGCATTCCAGCAGCCTCGGGATAGCTAGCGCTAAGTGTCCAGCCTGCTGGCGGGCTATAGGCTAGGATGAGTGACGTAACCCACCCAAACGGGTGCTGCAACGCAGGATGTCCGATTCGACTTCCTCGGGTCTGGCATCAAGGCTGCTAAGAAGCAATCCATATGGACTCAGCTCTGGCGGTACACCGGCTGCATTTTGCGTTTACGGTTACATTCCACTACCTATTCCCGCAGCTCACCATGGGGCTGGCGCTACTGATTGTGATCCTGAAAACAGTGGCTCTCCGGACCGGCAACGAACGTTATAACCAAGCGGCGCGCTTTTGGGTAAAGATCTTCGCCATAAACTTCGCCGTCGGGGTCGTGACCGGCATCCCCATGGAATTTCAGTTCGGCACCAATTGGGCGCATTTTTCGCGCTCCGCCGGCGGCGTGATCGGGCAGACGCTGGCCATGGAAGGCGTCTTTTCGTTCTTCCTGGAGTCGACGTTTCTGGGGCTATTCGTTTACGGCGAGAAGCGGCTCAGTCCGAAGATGCATTGGGTCTCGGCGTTTCTGGTCTTTCTGGGCTCGTGGCTTTCCGGGTTTTTCATCATCGCCACCGATGCGTGGATGCAGCATCCGGTGGGCTACCAGATCGGCTCCGGAGACAATATTCTGCTCCAGAGCTTCTGGGGACTCATTCTCAATCCGTGGACGCTCTGGCAGTATCTCCATAACATGATCGCCGCAGTGGTGACCGCCAGCTTCGTGATGGCGTCCATCGGCGCCTACTACTTGCTAGCGGGGCGATTCGAGGAGCATGGGCGGATCTTCGTGCGGACTGGAGTGATTGCCGGCACCATCGCCGTTCTCGCCATGCTCTTTCCCACCGGCGACGGGCAAGGGCGCATGATCGCTGAATACCAGCCCGTCACATTGGCCGCGATGGAAGGTCAGTTCGAGACCGCAGAGCGGCGCGCCCATCGTGCTGGTGGGCCAGCCCGACACCGACAAATTGCAGCTCGACAATCCGCATCCTGGTGCCTAGAGCGCTGAGCTTCCTGACCTACCGCCGCTGGGAAGCCGAAGTCAAAGGCCTGAAGGATTTTCCGCGCGATCAGTGGCCGGATAACATCCCGCTGCTCTATTACAGCTATCACATCATGGTCGGGCTGGGAACGCTGCTGATCTTACTGATGCTCCTGTGCGCATGGTCGCTCTGGCGCGGCCGCCTGTACGGCAGCAAACCGTTGCTGTGGGCCCTGATGTTGGCATTGCCGTTTCCATACATCGCCACAACCGCGGGTTGGATGACGGCCGAATTGGGCCGCCAACCCTGGCTGGTTTACGGCATCATGCGGACCGCCGACGGCGCATCGCCGCGAGTATCGGCGGGCAACGGCCTGTTCACGCTGATCGGCTTCATGGGCTTGTACCTGGTGCTGGGCATTCTGTTCCTGTTCCTGGTGCATCGCGAGATTGACCATGGTCCGGCAGTGGAAATCGAGCGAGGTGCGCGATGATCGCGACACTGTGGTTCTGCCTGATCGCGATCATGATCGCCGGGTTACGTGATTCTGGACGGCTTCGATCTGGGCGCGGGCGTGATTCATTTGTTCGTCGCGCGCAATGAAGAGGAGAGGCAGCGCGTGCTGCATTCTATCGGACCGGTGTGGGACGGCAATGAAGTGTGGCTGCTGGCCGCCGGTGGCACCCTGTATTTTGCGTTTCCCGCGCTGTACGCGGCGGCGTTCAGCGGCTTCTATCTGGCGCTGATGATGGTGCTGTGGCTGCTGATTCTTCGCGGTATTGCCATCGAGCTGCGCAGCCATATCGAAAGCCGGTTGTGGAAGCCTTTTTGGGACCTGGTGTTTGGCGCGTCCAGCACGCTGCTGGCTCTGCTCTTCGGCGTCGCCCTGGGAAATGTGGTGCGCGGCGTTCCTCTGGATTCGGACGGCTACTTCTTTCTGCCGTTGTGGACCGACCTCGCGCCGGGTTCGAACGCCGGCATCGTGGATTGGTACACGCTCTTGATTGGCCTCGCTTCGCTTAGCGCGCTGGCCTTGCATGGCAGCTTATTGGGTGGCTTACAAGACCGGTGGCGACCTTCAAAAGCGGTCGCGGTCTTTCGGCTCCAAGAGCTGGTGGGTGGTGGTGCTGCTCACTGCCATCATCACTTTTGTCAGTTATCACCTGCAACCGAACATCGCCAAGGAATTCAGCGACCGGCCTTGGGGCGCCATTTTCCCGCTGCTCGCGCTGGCCGGATTGCTGGGCATGCGCATTGCGAGCGCCCGCGGCCGGGATCTCGGCGCGTTTCTTTGCTCTTCGCTGTATCTTACGGGCATGCTGACCAGCGTCACGTTCGGGGTCTATCCGTACGTGCTGCCATCCAACGGAGCACCTGGCACTGCGCTGACGGTGACCAACGCCGCGGCGGCTGAATATGGTTTGTGGATCGGCCTGTGGTGGTGGATTCCGGGCATGCTGCTGGCCGGAGTTTATTCCTTCTTCGTGTACCGGCATTTTGCCGGGAAAGTCGAGAGCTAGAACCTTACAGAACCAGCACGGCGGCGAGCGATTCGGGATCGCGCGACTGCTCCAGCCGGAATCCGGCGCGCTCGAAGATCTTTTGCATCGGACGGTTTTCGAAGAGCACCGTGGCGGTCACGCGGCTGAGTTTTTCGTCGCGCGCGAAGTCCACCAGTTGGCGCACCAATGCAGTACCAAGCCCGCGCTTCTGGAACTGGTCGCTCACGATCACAGCCAGTTCCGCTTCCTCGGCGATGTGCGACTTCACCAGCCTGCCGACAGCGACAATCTCGCGCACGCCGCGAACCTCATCGTTGAGCTCCGCGACGAAAGCCATCTGCCGGTCATAGTCGATGAAGCACATGCGTGTAAGGCGCTCGTGTTCGGTGCGCTGTTCCAGCTTCATCCAGTGGAAATATCGCAGATAGACGCTGCGCTCCGACAGGGTGTAGTGGAATTTGACCAGCAACGGCTCGTCTTCGGGGCGAATGGGCCGGATGGTGATTTCGCCGCCATCGCGAGCGTGATCTTTTTTTCGTAGCGTGTGGGATAGGGACGGATGGCCAGACGCGGGCAGATCCGACGCCCGCGTTTCCTTTCCATACACCACCACGCGCGCGTCGAGCGCGATCAACCGTTCCGGGGAAGCGAGCAGCGGGTTGATGTCGATCTCCTGGATCCAACGCTGTTCGGTCACCAGACGGCTGAATTTCACCAGCAAATCTTCGAGCGCCAGAACGTCGATGGGTTTCCGGCCGCGCACGCCACCCAGCGCCTTGAAGATCTTGGTCTGCTCCATAAAGCGCCGCGCCAGCGTGGTGTTGAGCGGCGGAAGGGACAGAGCGTGGTCGTGAAACACCTCCACCAGTTGTCCGCCCGCGCCAAACAGCATGACCGGGCCGAACTGCGCGTCGATGCTGCTGCCGAGGATCAGCTCATAGCCTTCCGAGAGAGATCATCGGCTGCACGCTCACGCCCGCGAAATGCTGCGCACCGGCTTTTTCGCTGACCGAAGCGCGGATGGCTTGAAAGGCTTCTCGCACCGCGGCTTCATTTTGAAGATTCAGTTTCACGCCGCCCACGTCGGTTTTATGGGTGATGGTGGGCGAGTTCAGCTTGAGCACCACCGGGAAGCCGATCTGCGCGGCCGCCTTGGCTGCTTCGTCTTCAGTCGCGCGCCAGGCGGGTCTCGACCGACGGGAATGCCGTAGGCTTCCAGAACCTGCTTGGATTCGAATTCGGTGAGCAGCGTGCGGCCGGCCGAGCGCACGCCTTCGATTACTCGCGCCGCCGCCTGCGGATCGATCGCGCGTCGGAGCCGGTAAGCACGGGAGTCTCATACAATCCGCGCAGGTTGTAGCTGTATTTCCACATGTACTGGAACGCGCGCACCGCTGTGTCAGGAAATGGAAAAGTCGGGATGCCGGCGCGATTCAGCACCGCCTCTCCCTGCGCGGCCTCGTCGCCACCCATCCAACTGGTCAGGATCGGTTTCGAGTCCAGCTTGGCAAAGCGCTGCAGCTTTTCGGCAATCAGCAGTGGGATTGGTCATGCCCTGCGGTGTCATGATCACCAGCAAGCCATCCACGTCCGGATCAGCCGCCACAATCTCGACCGCCTTCTCAAAACGCTCGGGGCCGGCATCGCCGATGATGTCCACCGGATTGTTGTGGCTCCAGTGCGGAGGCAGCACTTTGTCGAGCGCTTCGTTAGTTGCGGTGGAAAGCTCGGCCAGTTCGCCGCCCAGCAACAGCAGCGCGTCGGTGGCAATCACGCCTGGACCGCCGGCATTGGTGACGATGGCAAGCTTGGGACCCTTGGGCCGCGGCTGGTGCGCCAGCACTTCCGTCATGTAGAAGATATCCGCGATGCTGTTGACGCGTAACACGCCGACGCGCCGGAAGGCCGCCTCCAGCACCTCGTCGCTGCCGGCCATCGAGCCAGTGTGCGATGCGGCGGCCTTGGCGGCCTGCTCCGTGCGTCCGGCCTTAATCACAATGATGGGCTTGTTCAAAGCGACTTCACGCGCCGCGGAAAGAAACGAGCGCGCGTCGCCGATCGACTCCATGTAAACCACGATGCTGCGCGTGTGGGGATCGTCGCCCAGGTAATCGATCAGATTTCCCCAACCGACATCCAACATCGAGCCGGCGGAAATGAAGGCGCTGAACCCGATCTGCTCCCGCAGGCTCCAATCTAAAATGGCTGTGCAGAGCGCGCCGCTCTGGCTCACGAAGGCCACCGTTCCGGGCCGCGCGACGGTCTGGGCGAAGGTCGCGTTCAAGCCGCTGACCGGGCACATTACGCCCAGGCAGTTGGGGCCGATGACGCGCATCTTGGCGGGGCGGGCCGCGGCCAGGATCTGCCGCTCCAGCTCGAGGCCATGCTGGCCGGACTCGCGGAATCCCGCTGAGATCACCACCGCGCCCTGGACACCAGCGCGGGCACATTCTTCGATGACGCCGGGCACGGTGGCAGCGGGCGTTACGACGACTGCCAGCTCGGGCGGTTCCGGCAGGCTGGCAACATCGGGATAGGCCCGTATTCCCAGCACGCTGGTTCTTTTGGAATTGACGGGGTAAACAGTGCCGCCAAATGGGCTGCTGATGAGATTCCAGAGCACTGAGCGGCCAACATGCCCCTCACGCTCCGTTGCGCCGATGACCGCAACCGACTTCGGCTTGAAAAAGACATCCAGATCGCGGCGGGTGATGTCTTGATGAGATTGACTGGATCGCGTTGGATCCGTGATCGTCGCCATACACTATTGATACATCTTCCTTGGAAAGTTCTTCAGAAAATTCTGCCCGCGCCGGCGGACGATGCGCGGGCTGAGCGCGGCGTGACCGCGCTGGCGCCCGGCTCAGACACTCACGACCGGGCAAGGGGATTGGCGGATGATGGAGTACGCGTTGGCGCGGAGCCGGCCCAAAACCCCGCCCTTGACGCTGCGGCCAATCACCACCAGGTCAGCCTTCTCGCGAGCCGCGCAGTCGCACACCGCGGGCGCCACTTCGCCCCCCACTACGAAGGCCGGGCCCTGGAGGCCGACGCAGGCCTGGACAGCTTTCAACTTCTCGGTGGCCTCCGCCATGGCATCCGGCGCCGAGCCTGCCTCCGGAGCAGCCAGAGCCTCGGTGGCGTGCGCTACGGCGTGAACGATCTCCAGTTGCGCCCCGAATTCCGCCGCGAAGTTCTTCGCCCAACTTGCGGTGGGGCAGCTCTGCGCTCCCAGATCGATCGCGCACAGAATTCGCTTGAAACTGATGTCTTCCAGACGCGGCACGTGTTCCATGTGGACGCCGGTCCAAACCGGGCACTCGGCGGCATGCAGCACTTTGGCAGTCACCGATCCCAGAATCAAGCGGCGAAATCCGCCATAGCCGTGCGTGGGCAACATGATCAGGTCGGCACTCTGGGAATGAGCGTACTCGATGATCTTGGCAGCCGGATCGCCTTCCAGAAGCACCCGCCGCACGTCGAAATGCTTCAGCTCGTCCACCAGGAAGGAGCCTAGCCGTTGCTCGGCGATACCAGCCGAATCCACCGGAATGTCGTTGTAGGAGAGCGGTTCGAGAACGTGCAGCAGCGTCAGCTCGGCCTGAAAGCGGCCGGCAAATATCTCCACCATCCTCGCAGCGCTCGAGCAGCGCTCGGAGAAATCCACGGGAAACACGATCTTCTTCGGAGGGAACATGAGAGTCCTTCCTTTCCGGGCCAACGCCCTTCGAACACGTTACGGCTTTAGCAGTTCCTTACTCTCTGACGAAAGCCACAATCATGAGGCTTAAGAAAACGAACCCAATCGCGATCGCCACCGTGCCGAACGTCCAGCCGAAGTTCTTTAGCCACTGCGGGCGGCGGCTCCACGCGACAGTTTTTCCAGTTCGCCGCTTTCCACAAGCTGCCGGTATTCTTCCGGATGCCTGTGCTTCAGCTCCTCTTCGGTTATGCCGGCCGGTGAAAATCACCAGGTCCATCGGGAAGTTATCCGGGCGCAGATGCGTATTGAAGAAATGGATGGTGAAAATGAAGCCGACCGCCAGGATCGCTTCTTCGCCATGGATCAGCAAAGCAATGTTCAGCCAGGAGCCGGGGATGAACCGGGCAAAGAATGGCGCGAACCACATCGCGTAGCCGGATAGGCCGATGATCGCCATGCCCCAAAAGACCGCCCAGTAATCCACCTTGTCCCAATAGGCGTAGCGGCCGAACTTGGGTTTCGGGCCGCGGAAGAAGAACCATTTGACTTGCGCGATGAAGTCCTGAATGTCTTTGAGATTGGGAACCATGGATGTCGGCCCCCACACCAGGCCAAACTCCCGCCGGACGATGAGGCGGTACACCAGGTTGGCTACGTGGATCAAGAACGCGACGGTCAGGACCACGGCGCTGAAGAGATGAAAGAACAGAACGGTGCCAAACCCTCCCACCGCGTGAGCGAGCGCCGTCGCCCAGTGGGCGCTGCTAAATCGCAGCGTCAGCCCGGTCATGGCGAGGCCGAGGAAGGTCACCGCCAGAAAGCCGTGCAGAAAGCGCTGCGGCGCCGAGAAGCGGCTGTAGTAGCGTACACCGGAGTCTTGGCTCGCTGGCCGCCCATCGGCGGCGCGCAGCGGTTCGCTGATGGTTGTCAGTTCGATTGTTGGATTCCATTGGATTTCTCCTTGTTCTACTCAGACGCCGGTCCGCCCGCGCGACTGTGGCGGCGCTCGGCGAGCGACCGATTCAGCCAGAGCACCGCGTGCAGCGCGAAGAAGCCCGAGCACGCCAGCCAGCAGCAGGTTCATAAAAATCCACGAACTCCACAGCGCCGGGATAGGCATGACGGTTGTGCCGGTCCGCGTGCGGTTGGTAGCTGATGAAGCTCATCGTCACGCCCGAGTGGCATTTGCCGCAGGTAGCCTGGAGATTGGCTCGCGCGATGGTCGACTTCGGATCCGTCGCCGGGCGGATGTCGTGGAAACCATGACAGTCCCAGCAATGCGCGGTCTCGACATAGCCCAGCGCCGACACCTGCGCGTGGAATGTGTCGCGGTAGGTTTCGAGTTGATTCCTGGTGGCACCTGCCGCAGGTGGCAGTGGTCTTCATCTGCCAGGCTGCGGTCCGGACATCGGCGATCTGATGCGCCGTATGGCAGTCGTTGCAGACTGGCGCGCGCGAATCGCCCATGCCGGCAAGCTGGCCGTGGATTCCCGCCATGTAGTCTTGCTTTGGACCGGCGTGGCAGGTTCCGCAGGTCGCGGCGACGTTGGCGCGGTTAGTGCGGCTAGCCGGGTTTGTCTTGCTCAGAATCTTGTGCGAGCCGTGGCAACTCGAGCAACTGGCCGCCACCAGCAACCCGTCTCTGGTCAAGGCGAAACCGTGGATCGAGTCCATGTACTGCGAGTAGACCTCGGTCAGACCGTGTTGCTTGGTGAGTTTCGAGTCTCCATGGCAGGTTCCGCAGGTGCGCGGCAGATTGGTCGCATAGGTTCTGGATTTCGGGTTACTGGCGGCCAGAATCGCGTGGACGTCGCCGTGGCAGCCCTCGCAGGCCTGCTTGCTCACGGAAGCATGCACACTGGCAGCGACGCCACTGGCGGGCTCCGCGTGGCATGTGTCGCATTTCACCTGGACGGCTTTGGCCGCGTGCGGATATGCGTTTTTGTCGGTATGGCAGTCAGTACAGGAAAGGCTTCCGTGCACGCTGGCTTGAAAACTCGCGCCCTTGTCGTCGTGACAGGCCAGACAATCGGCGGTCTTAGGGGCGCTCGCGCCGAGGACATTAAGGGCCAAGGCGAGCAAAAATGCGATAGCGGTACTCCACTTCACAGAGCACCTCCTTACTTTTTCTCTGGCGCGCTTCCTGTTGAACCCTGCCGCGGCGGATCCATCCCGAGGTCAGTCAAAACTTTCGGGTTTTTCTCGCCGACCGCCAACAGATCATGGCAGGTGGCGCAATCATTAGAAATCGTGCGCCCATCGGCGCTGCTATGATTGCCATCGTGGCACCTGAAACAGCCTGGGAAATCAGTATGTCCCAGGTTGTTAGGGTAAGTGCCCCACGTAATCTTCATTTCGGGGAAAACATTCTGCGCATAGATCGTCTGCGCCGCGACGGTAGCGTTCTTCAGCGCGACCTGCTCGGCGGCGTAGATCTGGGGATAATTAGCGCGATAAAAATTGTTTAGCGTGGCCGCGATCTGGCGCTCCGCGGTGGGGTGGTCCGGATATTCGCGCTTCAACGCGTCCAGTGCGGTCTTCTTGATGAACGGGAGCGCGCCATTGATGCTGCCCTGCGTTATGGCTGCATCCAGCGCCCGCTCCGGTAATTGGAAAATATGCGTCGGCCGGTTGTGGCAGTCCATGCAGTCCATCTCGCGATGTTCGCCGCGTGCCAGGTCTTCGGGCGTCACTTTTGCGTCGGTCGAATTGAATACGGTCACTTTTCCATTCGCATCCGTATAGGTGACTTGTGGGATGACCTGCCGATGCGCATCGGTGGCGACGTAATCCATGCGAGCTTTCGCGTTCACATGCGCGCCGTGAATGCCGACCGTTCCGCTGAAATTCCGCCCGCCGATTTTCATCAGCGCCACCGTCGTCGACGGCGTGTTGTGTTCGTCAGCCGCATACTCGTTATCGACGAAGAATTTGTTTCCGTCAAATTTCTGCGGCCAGTGGCATTGCTCGCAAGTTTCTCGAGCGGGCCGAAGCGCTTCCACCGGCGAAGGAATGGGACGCGGGTAAGTATTAAACACAACCGCCAGCACCTGGCCCGCGCCGGAGAGTTTCGACTTCACGAAGAAGGAGGCGCCCGGCCCGATATGACAATCCGTGCAGGCGACGCGAGCATGCGGGGAGTTCGAATACGCCGTATATTCCGGATCCATTACTTTGTGGCACGACTGGCCGCAAAACGTGTCCGTGTCCATGTAGGTGACCGCGCGGTAACTGAACTGGCTGCCCATTACCAAATTGGCCGCGGTCGTCAGACCGACGAAGATCGCAAGCCGCCGCAGCTCGCCTCCCTGCGGGACAAAGGGACCGCGGTCGCCGGCCTTCCTCCGCTTCCAGGTGTGCAGCGCGATGCCCAGCGGAATCAGAAGCAGACCCAGCAGAAATAGGCCCGGCAGAACTAGGAACAACAGGATGCCAATATAAGGGGTACTCGCTTCCCCCCTCCAGAAGGCTGGCAGAGTAAGTAGCCAGAGAATCGCAGAGGTAGTCACTAGCACCACACCGATCAGACTGATCAGATTGCTGGCTAAATAGGCGAGCGGTGAGCGCTGAAGCATCCAGCAAAGAAACCGCAATCACGTTACCAACGGTTGATCAGTCGGATAAGGTTCGAGACTAGGGTTAAAACACCCAACAAGCCCTCCAGCCGTGGGACTTGGCCCAGTTTTGTAATGAAAAATAGCCCAACTGATAGAAAGAGACGAGGTCAACTGATAGGTTTGGAAAGCCCGAACTACAGACTGAGAACCAGCGAACTCCCGACATAGACGAAGCCGGCCAGGAGCAGCAAGCTAGAAAGGACTGCGATGAAGGCAAGAACTCCTCCGGATTCTCGGGTCTCGGCATAATCAGCGTTGCCGGCGGCAGGGCGTTTTATCAGGGCCATAGCCGTAATGGCTGCTGCAAACGTCACCCAAAGAATCGAAAAAGTCAGCATCGTCAGAGTTCCTTTCAGAAAGGAAGGGGAGGCCTCGAGAAATGGCACCGGGCACAGCGCGGCGGAGCATCAATCACCGGCAAGCCGACGCGAGATGGATTTCGATGTCCTTCCGCGTATGGTCCGGAACTCGAGATTCTGCCCTTCCCGTTGCCTCTTGGCAATCGTAGTTCCGCGGCGATAATCGCTAAGTGCGCGGTGCTCGGCGAGTCGCCCTCGAACACCACATGGCGCACTCCGGCGTCCCAGATCCGAGCCAGGTGGTCGGAGCCCTTGCGCGTAATCACGACGAACCGCTCCGGTTCGCCATCGAGAAAGGAAAGGCTTTCAGCCCGGTTGCCATCGATTACGATTACTCCGTCCAGTCTCAAATCCGGCTGTTCAACCAAGTACACGCGATGGGTTCCATCGCGTGATAGGAGGCTGCGCAACGCGTCAGCGTATTCGCCATCTCTTAAGACCATCTGGATCGTTTTCATGACAACCCGTTCCGGTTGAGCACAATGCAATCTACCAGCCAGTAGCTTTTGGAGACCTGAAGTTTTGTATTCATAAGAACTTAGGCCTGCGTCGCTGGAACCTATAGGTTCTTACTCACCACCCCCTAGCGGCAGAACCCCCAGACGGAACGCCCAACTGCGGTCATCAACGTGCTCTCCGAGATGCAAAGGCTTTATGCTAGAGAATTCAACGGAAACGCTTCCGAGAAGTTTCATCTCGCATCTCGCGGCGAAATGGCAGCGGCCGCAAGTTCTAGAAGCCGTCTTCGACCAACTTTCCGATGCGCTATTCCTCTACGATAAGAACCTGCGGATCGTCGGCGTCAATCAAGCGGCCGAGCGTCTATTCGGCATGTCCGCCGATCAGATGATCGGCAAGCATTGTCAAGAAGTATTCCACTGCGTCACTTGCGAGCCGAGTTGCGGGATGATCCAAGCTTTAGGCGAGTCCGCCAGTCTGCCTTCTGGAACCGTAAACCTGCGGACCGAGAACGGGCTGGAGCGCATGGTTGTGATCCGCACCGTTCAAATTTTTGATGAAGACGGCGCGGTGGAAGGCGTGGTAGCCACCGTCAAGGACATCACCGAAGAAGCCGAGCCGTCGCGACGCCAGATTATCGCCGAATCTCAATCCATGCGCGAGGTGCTGGCGTTCGTGCGGCGCGTAGCGGTGAGCGAAGCCAGCTCCATTTTGATCGAAGGCGAGAACGGAACCGGCAAGGACCTGGTGGCCAAGACACTGCACTACCAGAGCCTAAGGCAAGCGGAGCCGTTCCTGGCCATCAACTGCGCGGCCATTCCCGACACGCTGCTCGAGAGCGAGTTGTTCGGCTATGAGAAAGGCGCTTTCACCGACGCGCGCGCGCAGAAGCGCGGGCTCCTGGAGCTGGCCGACAAGGGCACCCTGTTTCTGGACGAGATCGGCGAGATACCGCTGTCGCTGCAGGCCAAGCTGCTGCGGGTGCTGGAAGATCAATGCTTCCGGCGCTTGGGCGGGCTACTGGACATCCACGTGGACGTCCGGATCATCGCTGCCACCAACAAGAATCTGCGCGAGGCGGTCAGAGAAGGCGCGTTCCGGCAGGACCTGTATTACCGCTTGAACGTAATCCAATTAATCGTGCCGGCGTTGCGCGAGCGGCCGCAGGACATCTTGCCGCTGGCCCGCTTCTTCATCCAGCACTATAACGAGAAGTTCAAGCGGCAGGTGGAAGGCATTTCGCCGGAAGCCGAGAGCCTGCTGCTGGCGCATGACTGGCCGGGCAATGTGCGCGAGCTGCGCAACGCCATTGAGCGCGCCATGATCCTCGAAGACACTTCGCATATCCGTCCGCAGAGCCTGCCCATCGCGGTGCGCGGCACTGGTTCCTCGTTCGTGAACGTCACCGGGTCGGCCCCGGCCCCTTTCACCGGCGAGCAGATGTCGTTGGTTGAACAGGAACGCCGGTTGCTGGTTCAAGCGCTCGAAAAAACCGGCGGCAACCAGACCCAAGCCGCCCGCCTGCTCAGCATCACCCGCGACACGCTGCGCTACAAAATGAAGAAGTTCAACCTCCGGTAGACTGGTCTTACGGCCCTTTGTGCTAGGATGACTTCGGTCACCCATCCATATGGCAGTCTCGACGCAGATATCGCTGGAACTAATTGTTCAACGGGTGCTCGGAGCTGGACATCCCCAACGGATCGTTTTGTTCGGAAGCCAAGCTCGCAATTCTGAACGCGAACGTAGCGACTACGACCTCCTGATCATCGAACGCTCAGAACTTCCCCGCTCCACTCGCGCCGCCACCTACTATCGCGCTCTGAGTGACCTACCGATCGAGGTAGATATCGTGGTGTTCACACCCGAAGAAGTTCGAGACTGGGAGCGCGTCCCACAAGCATTCGTCACTACGGCCGTTCGCGAGGGTAGAACGCTCTATGAAGGGCAAGGCTGACCTTGTCCAAGGCTTGTTGAGAAAAGCGGCAAGCGACCTATTGGCGATGCGTGCGTCGGCGGATGCAGGTTCCTTGGACGTCGCTTGCTTTCACGCTCAGCAAGCGGCCGAAAAGTATCTGAAGGCCTACCTTGCGGAGCACGACCGCGAGATTCCCCACACCCACAATTTGTACAAGCTCCTCGCACTGTGTAGCGAGACAAACCCGGCTTTCGATCAGTTGACGGAAGCGGCGGGCCTGCTCACTCCCTTCGCAGTCGAGGCTAGATACGATACGGAATTCTGGCCGACATTGGACATAGTCGCGAAGGCAGAGTTCGCGGCAGACAAGATTAGGGATTTGGTTGCCTCGCTCGTTCAGAGCCCGGTCGATCCTGCGTTTGTGCAGTCCTGGAAGCGAGCCCGAGAGGCGTTCGAATATCCGGTAGACCTTAAGTCCTTCAATGACGGAGACGCGTACCCCGGTTTTTTCGACAGAGTTATTGATTCCGGTGAGACGACGGAATTCGAAGACGCCTTCAGGGCTGAACTAGTTCCCGGCGGAAGAGTCGAGCGTGCTGCCGAGGTCGTTTACTGGAAGAACTACAAAATGTTTGGGCACAAGCCCACCAGAAGGCTTCTTAGTAATGTGAACAGTCCCGAGCGATGGGTTCAGTTTGTCAACACGTTGAAAGCGGTCGCTACGGCGTTGACCTGGGAATCATTTTGCGAGTTTAAGAAACTCTGTCCCGGATTCGCCACGCCGATTACGCTCTTATCGTTCTACGATCCGCATCGCTATCCCATGGTCGATAAGTGGATCGGGAAATGGTGGTTGGAACGATTCCCGAGGCGGCCCCAATTCGATTGGAATCCGAACCGCACCCTGCTCAAGCCGTCCAACGGGTCTTGGGACGCTTACCTGGCTTGGGCCGAATTCTGCCGTGAGCAAGCTTCACTGTTATCGCGACTGAGTGGAAAACCTTGGCGAGCCCGAGATGTCGAGATGGCGGTGTGGAGCGATAAGGACTGCAAGCTGCCGGTCGCTTGATTACTCCCCTTCCAACCAAATAAAGTAATACCTGCGAGACATTATGCAAGGCCTCATGATGGACTACCCGCTGACGCTCACCCACATACTGGAGCGTTCGGCCAAGCTTTTCCCTTCCAAGCAAATCGCCAGCCGGATGCCGGACGGCATGCATCGCTATTCCTACGCCGATTTCCACGCACGCGTTCACAAGGTGGCGCGCATCCTGGAACGGCTGGGGGTCAAGCCGGGCGACCGCGTCGGCTCGCTGTGCTGGAACAGCTTCCGCCACCTGGAACTATACTTCGCCGTTCCCTGCTTCGGCGCCGTCCTGCATACTCTAAACCTGCGCCTGCCGTCTGACCAATTGACTTACATCATCCAGCACGCCGAGGACAAGGTGATCTTCGTGGACGCTTCGCTGGCGCCGCTGCTCGAACCGATTCGCGATCAGATCTCCTGCGTGAAGCATTTCGTCATCCTGCCGGATGAAACGCGTGCGACCAGCCTGGCGCCGGCGTCCGATTACGAACAGGACATCCAGCGCTGGCGGCGATCAGCCCTACGCCTGGCCGCAGCTTGAGGAAACCGCGGCGTGCGCCACCTGCTATACCTCCGGAACCACCGGCCATCCCAAAGCCGTGCTGTATACGCACCGCGCGATGTTCCTGCACAGCTTCTCGCTCGCTTTGGCGGACGTTTTCGCCATCTCGGAGCGAGACACGGTGCTCCAGATCGTACCTATGTTTCACGCCAACGGCTGGGGCATTCCGTACGCCGCCGTGATGACCGGCTCGCGCATGGTTCTTACGGGACGCCAGCTTCAACCCGAGGACATCGCGGCTTTGATCCAGAACGAGCGTGTCACCTTTACAGCCGGCGTTCCGACCATTTGGATGACGCTGTACTCGTATCTTGAAAATCATCCGCACGATCTTTCTTCGCTGCGTGCGGTGGTAGTGGCCGGCTCCGCGATGCCGCGGCAGTTCATCGAGTGGTACGAGAAGAAGTACGGGATCGCGTTCCGGCTGGCCTGGGGGATGACCGAGACCACGCCCATCGCGACCTTTATGGCGGTAAAGAAAGATCGCGATTCGTTGCCCGAGAAAGAGCGCTTCGACTTGCTGGCGCGCCACGGCCTGCCCGTCGCCGGAGTCGAAATCCGGATCGTCGACGCCGACGGCCGCGAGCTGCCTTGGGACGGAACCACGATGGGCGAGCTGCAGACGCGCGGCCCCTGGATCACCAGCGGCTACTACAACGACCATCGCAACGATCAGGCCTTCGCCGACGGCTGGTTCCGTACCGGCGACGTCGCCACCATCGACCCGGACGGCTACTCTGCAGATCATGGATCGCACCAAGGATCTGGTGAAGAGCGGCGGCGAGTGGATCTCCAGCGTCGATCTGGAAAACGCCATCATGGCCCATCCCAAGGTGGCCGAAGCGGCCGTGATTGCCGTGTTCCATCCCAAGTGGCAGGAGCGGCCGCTGGCCTGCATCGCGCCGCTACCCGAGTACCGCGGCAACATCACGAAGGAGGAAATCCTGGATTTTCTCGGCTCACGCGTGACCAAGTGGTGGCTGCCCGATGACGTGGTGTTCATCGAAGCCGTCCCCAAGACCAGCGTCGGCAAATTCAACAAGCGCGCGCTGCGCGAGCAGTTCAAAGACTACACGCTGCCGGGCGTGAGCGAGTCAACCGTAAGCTAAGATGGACCTCTACTTCTGCGCGGTCGTGGCGGCGGGAGCCTTCTTGCCCGGCTGATCGACATAATAGGTGATGCCGGTATACTGCATCTCCTGCCAGGTCTGTTCACCCCAACGCACGTCGATCTTAGGATCGGGGTTCGACGGATTGTTGACCGAGTTGTCGTAATGCGCGGTTGCTTCCAGGCGCGAACCCTTGGGCACCGCCAGCGGCTTGGAGTAGATGTAGTAGGTCTGCCAGTTGAAATCGTAATGCGGAACCGTCAGGACCACTTCCGAACGGCCGTCCGGATAGATCAGGCGATATTCCCAGCTCTTGCCGCGCAGATGCGTATGCGGGAAAAGAGCGGTGATGTGCGCGTCCTGGGTGAACTCTACGGCCGAGTCGATGGCTTGATCGGATGACCCAGCCGGAAGCTTCATCATCGGGTTCATAATCGCGCTGTTGTGAATTTCACGCTGCGGCGGCTGCTTGGCAAAAATCATGCCTATGCTGGACTGGTCCGTTTCGCCTTTGCCGTTGGCGGTGTAGTGGACCTGCAAGATCAGCGTCGAGCCGGCCGGAACCTTCATCGCGTCGCCGGGAGCGTAAACCATCGCGTTGGTGCCCGGAGCGGTGGTCGCGATCAAATTGCCGGGAGCGCCGGCAAATGTGGATGTCTCCACGGAACCGTCCGGCCGTTTCATCGGGGGCATTTTTGGAAGAGTCTGGAAAAACGCGTCGCCCAGCTTGGCATCCGCGCTGTTCTGCGGCGGTTTTGAAAACACCAGGATGTGATGCACAACGCTGCGCACGCCGGGCTTCACTTCGATGGCCTGCACCCATTTGTCTTCCGTGAAATTGGTCGGGATCATGAAGTATTGATAGGCGATGGTGCCCTTGGCGGGAACCGTGTAGGGTTTCGTCATGCTGAGCACGACGTCGGGTGTCCCGATCTCCCAGCCTTCGGCAAACTTGGGCGCGGGCGGCAGATCCTTGGGATTGCCCGCGGGAGCGCCTGCGTCAGCCCATGCGATGAGCGTCTCTTTTTCACCTTCGCTCAAGCGGCGGTCATTCGAAAACACGCCTCGGGGCGCATCGGCGTGCCAGGGCGGCATAAGCCCGCGCGATACTTTCTCGCGGATCGACTTGGCCCAGGGCCGCGCCTGCTCGTAGGTCATCAGCGACATGGGCGCGATTTCGCCCTCTCGATGGCAACTCACGCAGTTCTTATTAAGGATCGGTGCGACATCCTTGGAAAACGTCGGGGTGCCGTTGGATTGCGCGCTCAGTACACCCGTCGTCAACATCGCCGCGGCGGCGGCTACTACGGGCACAATTCGCCTATTCATCGTAAGTCAGCTCCTGCTAACTACCATAGCGCATTCCTACCCGCCAGTGGAAAACGGCAAAGAGCCCCAGTGCAATCAGAATTACACTTAGAGCCCGCGGCTCGGGAACCGGATCCAAGGGTTCCAGCAAGAAAGCGCTCGCCTGGCCGTTCAGCAGACCGATTCCAGTGATCTCGCCCGAGGTATCGATCCCATATGCTTGCAGCAGTTGCCAGCCTGACCCGCCGGGAATCAGCGAGTTCAAATCTCGCATCACCCCGCCCGCATAAACAAATGCTTGCGGATTGTTCCCGTTTTCCGACCAACTATAGCCCACGATGGCCCCGCTCGAGTTGATCCCATAGGCGTAACTCGACCCGCCGCCGAGCGTTCCCAGGTCGCGCATCACACCGCCGGAATCCAGAAAAGCATGCTCGTAACCGCTGGACGTACCAGCATGGCCGATCACTTCTCCGCCGTCGTTGACAGCGGTGGCGTAACTATTGGCTCCGCCCAGCGTGCCGAGTTGGGTCACGCTGCCGTCCGGATTCCAAACTATCGCGCGAAACAAGCCGGAAGCGAGGTCGCCGTAACCGACTACCGTCCCTGAATCGTTGACACCGTATGCAGCGCTCCATTCTCCGCCTGGGAGTGTGCCCAGATCTTGATAGGTCCCGTTGACCAACTTGAACGCATGCCCGTTGCTGCCAACAATAGTGCCCGCGCCGTTGATGGCCATCGCGAACACGCCCGCGCCAAGGTCGGTTACGCTCGATCCTGACCAGATAGTGCCGTGGGGTTGGCCATTTATGTACGAGACCCCCACGATCACATTAGTGCCGTTGATCCCGAAGGCGTAGGAATCGGAAGCACCCGGCGACGGCAACGTTCGGACCGAACCCCCGTCCAGCGATACAAAAGCCTGCTGAGTTGCCGGTCACTGCTTCGGCCCATCCAACTACGGTTCCGGCGTCGTTCATCTGATAACCGGTCGAAGACGAGCCGCCCAGGCCGCCAAGGTCGGTGATGGAATAGATCGTCGACCCCCACGTCAAACTGCCGGAAATTAGAAGCAAGCTAAGAATTCTCATAATGAGAGCGCCCACCCAGCGCAGCCTGAGTATCACAGAGGCGGCGCCCTGCGGGAATGAGGGAAACGTCACATTCCGGCGCGCGGATTGGGTTGGTACGACGTTACTAATCTCGCGGGGGTAGAAAAGGATGTGAGGGTAGTGCTCCGTGCAACGCGTCCGAAGTGATACCATACTGGGTTCGCAGGGGGACAATGGACGACGATACGCTGAGTCTGCTCAAAACAGTTTGTGCCGCCGGCCGCGCTCGCGAGGGATATGACGGAAACGCCAACGCGCGACTCGATAAGCTGGTCGAACAGGGGTTGCTCGACGTGGTGAATGCTGCTGCGCCAGCTTCCTCCAAAATTCCCAGGCGCTACTACCAGCCCACCGAACAAGGGCGGGCGATGCTTCGTCAATTGAGCGAAAAAGGCGCGGCGTAACACTCCTGGCGCGCATGCGGCCGCGTCGGATACGCTGTTCGCATGCCCATTGATGCATCCATATTGAATGAGGTCGAGCACCTGCGCGATCTGGGAGCACAGGAAAAGCTCGGCCTGGCTGAAAAGATCGATCTGCTTTCCTACTCGGCCGGTGACGCCATCTTTAGCTACGGCGATCCGGGACACGCGCTGTACATCGTTCGCTCAGGCGAAGTCGAGATCTTCATCAAGAACGATCAGGGCGAAAAGATCGTGCTGGAAACCTCGCGCCCTGGAGACGTATTCGGAGAGATCTCGCTGCTCGACGATGGACCGCGTACAGCTTGGGTCAGCGCGCTCAGCGACGTCGAGGTGCTGCGGCTGGATCGCGAGCATTTTGAAGATTACGTCCGTCAATACACGCCCGCGGCTCTGAATCTGCTGAGCGTGGCGGCGCGCCGTTTGAGAAAGGCCGATGAGGTGATTCGCCGCACCGTTACGCGCAACGTGAACGATGTTACGGCCGAACAGCGCACCCCGTTGACGCGCCTGGCCGAGGGTGTTCCGGCGCTGACGGGCAGCCTCGGCTCGCTGCTTTTTCACGCGCTGTTCTTTGGGGCCTGGATCGTGCTGAATCTCGGCTTGATCGGCCACTGGCGATCCTTCGACGCCTATCCATTCGAGTTTCTATCGGTGATCGTATCGCTCGAAGCGATCTTTCTGACGCTATTCGTGCTGACCAGCCAGAACCGGCAACGCGCCCGCGACCGCATCCGGGCCGACATAGAGTTTGAAAGCAGCATCAACGCGGAACTGAAGATCGCTTACCTGCATGAAAAAATCGATAGGCTCACGGAAAGCCATTATCAAGTGCTGGCAGGCGTCGAGAAGTTGGTTGCGAGGGAATGAAAGATGAGAAGGGCTAGGCAGCGTTCTTCTCCAGCGCCGCAGCCCGTTCCCGCTGCCAGCGCAGCCGTCCTTGAAACTCCTGATACAAGCGTGCTGAAGCCGGCCCACCAATAGCCGGCCACGAACAATAGCAGAAATGGAATGGCGGGGAAATTCCAGGTGTCGATAGCGAACTTGACCATCAATACGAAATAGGCGCCCACCGCCAGCTCCACATACGGCAGCCAGCCGCTGCGCCGCCGATACTCCGGGTTGTCGATGTTGACCTTACGATCCCCGACTGCGTATTTGGCCGTGCGCGCGAAGGCCGATTTGATCCCGAAGAACGCTTCCAAAACAGCTTTCGTGTTGACCAACGTGAGCGCCACGCCGGCCGCCATCAAGGCCGGCATCAGCAATAGCGCCCGCTTCCAATCTTTGGGAAACAACTCGTGCTGGGCCCACAGATAGAACGCCGAGATGGACCAGAACGAGGCGATGATCAGCGGCAGGTCGATGGTAAGCATCTGGAACCAACCCATGTAAAACCGCACAATCATCACCGGCAGCGTGAGCGCCGAGATCGCCAGCATCAGCGGATACGAGATGTTCGGCGTCAAATGAAAGAACGCTTCGGCCTTGGTCCGCGCCGGGATGTCAGCTCGCAGGATGGACGGCAGCAGTTTGATGGCAACCTGTGTCAACCCTTTGGCCCAGCGCGATTGCTGCACCTGAAAGGCGTAGGTTTCCACCGGCAGCTCCGAGGGGCACTCGACGTTGGGTCATACACAAAGCGCCAGCCCTTGAGCTGCGCCCGGTAGCTTAGATCGGAATCCTCAGTCAGCGTGTCGTGCTGCCAGCCGCCCGCATCTTCAATCATGGTGGCGCGCAGAATGCCGGCCGTCCCATTGAAATTGAAGAACAGTCCGCTACCATGCC
Source organism: Terriglobia bacterium (assembly GCA_963739705.1). Lineage (GTDB taxonomy): Bacteria > Acidobacteriota > Terriglobia > Bryobacterales > Bryobacteraceae > Palsa-89. The sequence continues at coordinate 276,670 of CAVUBR010000001.1, forward strand.
GGGCGCCGTGCTCAATGACGAAGTGGCCGTCGAGCAGCATGGCTTCCACCTCGGTCAGCAAGCTGTAGTGACGGTTGGTGTAGGTCCAGCGCGTCTGCACCACGCCCACCTTCGGATCGGTGAAGTAATCGATGGTGCGGCGCAAAAAATCGCGCGGCGGAATGAAATCGGCATCGAAAATCGCGATCAATTCGCCGGTCGCGGTCTTCATCCCATCTTGCAGCGCGCCGGCCTTATATCCATTCCGGTTGGCGCGATGATGATATTCGATGGGCACGCCGGCGGCTTGATATTCGCGCACCAGCGCTTGGGTGAAGGGATGCGTGTCATCGGTGGAATCGTCCAGCACCTGAATTTGCAGCAGCCCGGCGGGGTAATCCATTTTTGATACTTCTTCGATCAGCCGCTCCACGACGTAGCGTTCGTTGTAAAGGGGCAGCTGGATGGTTACCTTGGGCAGCGTCTCCCATTTCGCCGGGGCCGGCGGAGCGGGCTGTTTCTTCTGGCGCAGATAGCGGCGGATCATTTCATAGCGATGGCATCCATAGCAGGACAAAACGAGCAGAATCGCGAAATAAGGAATCAGCAGCGACCAATCAAACGAATCCAGATGATACACGCCGGCAAAGGTATCGTCAAAGAAGGTTTGCACCACCTGGTTCATCGAGCTTGCGAGCAACAGCGCAAAAATCATCGCTTATTCCATGAGTCGTTACGAGCGACATCCTGCGGCCGCGTAGCCAGTCGGCGGGTCAGTACAAGGCCAGACATTACTTATCCTAACCTGCTTGGATCAACGCTGCCATCGACATTTTTGTATCGTTGCTTACTATTCGCCCGACCGTGCCTGTAGAATGGACAGTAAGTGAGATTCTTAGTTTCTCTTTTGTTGTTCGTTGGAGCGGCGCTCGGGCAGGATCGCCCCCAGTTTGTCTGGCAAGGCCAGGTGGATGGCATCGCGATACTCCACTTACGTGGCAAGCGGGTGGATGTGCAGGTCCAGGAAGGCGCGCCGGTCGCCCAGCAGCAGTTTTATTTCTACCAGACTCTCCCCGAGACCAAGCAGGACGCACGGCTGCGCGTGATTCAAGGCCGGGGATATGTTCATATCATCGATCAACCCAGGATCGACAACCAGTTCGCAGTGGCGGTTTCGATCGAAGATCGCCAGGCCGGCAGCTCGTTCTACTCCATCGCTCTGTATTGGGACACCAGCGATCGCCTGTTCGAACGTACGCGAGGCGAAGGACGCGCGGAAGCCATCGCCTGGAGCGGGAGGGTAGACGAGGAAGCGCTGATAAGTTGTCAGGCGAAGACGTGTAGTTCGAGCGCCACGGGCGGTGCTCCGGTCGCGGCCGAGCACTTCAAGTTCACGCGGCCCCTTCCGGGCCGGCCGGTGGAAGTGACGCTCACCGAAAGGGAAGGGCGCGGAGAGATCCGGCTGGTGGAGCAGCCGAGCGAGCGCAACCATTACACCGCGCGCGTCTCCATCCACGATCCCCAGGGCGGGTCGAGCGACTATTCCTTCAAGCTGGTATGGAACCGGCCGGGCGGAAACGAACCTCCGCCAGTTCCGGCCGGGAGCGGCTTAGTATGGAGCGGATCGGTGACCGGCCGTGTGCACATCCTGGTGAAAGGCGGCGCGGCGATTTCGCAAGGTTTGGAAGGAGGCCGCGTCTCAAACCAGCGCGCCGATTTCATGCAAGCGCTCCCCGCGCGTTCCGATCTCCAGCCCGCCGTGAAAATGTTGCGTGGCCGCGGCCGCGTCGAGATCGTCGAAACGCCCTCCCAGCAGAACAATTACCAGTTGATTTTCGAGATCAACGATCCCGGCCCGGGCGCCGACAACTACGAAATCGAACTCGATTGGTAGCGTTGAATCCGTCGCCCGAGCCACCGGCTCTCGACTCTCGGTGCTAGAATTCTCTGAGTTGGACACGGAGGCTGGTCTGAATCCTTCGTTCCGGGGCGGTCCGTAAACGAGCCCATGAATCTGGAAGACGTTCGCATCCTGCTGGTGGAAGACAACCCCATCGACGCTCGCCTGCTGCGGGAGATGATTCGGGACGCCAGCGGCGGGCGCTTTCATTTGGAGCACGCCGGCCGCCTGAATGAAGCGCTGGATTTGCTGAGCCGTCTGCAGTTCGATGTCGCTCTGCTGGATCTCTCTCTTCCCGACGTGAGGGGTTTAGAGACTGTAACCAGAGTTCACGCGCACGCGCCCAAAGTTCCCATCGTAGTCCTTACTTCTCTGGATGACGAAGCCATTGGGGTCCGAGCCGTCCGCGCCGGGGCGCAAGATTATTTAATCAAGGGCCGCGTTGGCGGCGACCTGCTGGTGCGCTCGGTGCGCTACGCCTGCGAGCGAGCGCGCGCCGTGGAGGCGCTGGAGCGGCGCGAAGAACACTACCGTTCGCTCACTGAGAATTCGCTCGATCTGGTCAGCATTATTGATATTGACGGCACCATCCGCTATGCCAGTCCCTCACATGAACGCATTCTCGGCTATCCGGTGGAGGAACTGGTAGGAAAAAACGCGCTCGGCTTTCTTCATCCCGACGATGTCGCGCAGGTTCGAGCGGCTGCACGACAAAGCACGGGATCGCCGGGGGCCATCGAGTACCGGTTCTGCCACCAGGATGGCTCCTATCGAACGCTGGAATCCTTTGGCCGCGACCTGTCCCACCTGGCCGGCGTCGGAGGCGTGGTGGTGAATTCCCGCGACGTCACCGAACGCAAGCGCCTGGAAGAGCAGCTCCATCATTCGCAACGGATCGAGGCCATGGGACGGCTGGCTGGAGGCGTGGCGCACGACTTCAATAATCTGCTGATGGTGATCGGCGGCCACTCCCAAATGCTGCTGGACAGCATGCTGCCGGGAGATCCCGCCCGCGACGATCTCGAACAAGTGGTGAAAGCCACCCAGCGCGCCACCGACCTTACCCGCCAGTTGCTGGCGTTCAGCCGCCGCCAGACTGTGAAACCCGCGCATCTGAGCCTGAATGTGCTGGTGCAACACACCGAGCGCATGCTGCAACGCGTCCTGGGCGAAAATATTCAACTGATCACCCAGCTCGCAGCGGGTCTGCAATCGGTTTACGCCGATCGCGGCCAGCTTGAACAGGTGGTCCTGAATCTGGCGCTCAATGCTCGAGACGCCATGCCGCAAGGAGGAACATTGACGCTCGCCACGGCCACCGCCACGCTCGGCGCGGCCAATACCGGCGACTACGTGCTGCTTTCCATCAGCGACACCGGCTCAGGCATTTCGAGCGGAGTGCTGCCGCATGTGTTCGAGCCCTTCTTCACCACCAAGGAGCACGGCACCGGTCTCGGGCTTTCCACCAGTTACGGAATCGTCAAGCAAGCCGGCGGCGAGATTGAGGTGGATTCCAAGCCCGGCGGTGGCACAACCTTCCGGATCTATCTTCCCGCGGCCGAAAAACCGGCCGAGCAGCCGGAGCCATTGCCTCAGGGCGTTCCTTTGTCAGGCAGCGAGACGATCCTGCTGGTGGAAGATGAGGACGGTGTCCGCCGCGTTCTGGAGACGATGCTCAAGCGCAGCGGATACCGCGTGCTGTCCTCCGGCTCAACTTCCGAAGCAGTGATACTGGCGCAACAACACAGCGGCTCCATCCATCTTCTGATCACCGACATGGTCATGCCAGGCATGAGCGGCCTGAACATGGCCGATCAGCTTGCGTCCGAGCACCCGGAAATGCGAGTGCTGTTCGTGTCCGGTCACGGCGAACCGGTTTCTTCCCCCGGGGAGGCTGCTTTCCTGCAAAAACCTTTTTCCACCGTCGAGCTGGCCCTGAAAGTTCGGGAAGTTTTGCGAGCTGCTCCGTAGACGCCAGTGACGTTCGACCTTTATTCGTATCGTTTTGTTCTTCGAGCACGAGGTCCAATTCAATTTCCTGCCTGGGGACCCGCCAACCTGCTGCGTGGCGCTTTCGGCAGCACGCTTCGCAAAATCGCATGTGCGCCGGACTGCCCGGGCCTGGCAGGACGAGGCGCGCGTGAATGCTCGCTACGGTCCACTTGCGCTTACGCCCGCATCTTCGAGCCATCTTGCGTCGACGGTCCCAGCGGATTGGCCGATCCGCCGCGTCCGTTCGTTTTCCGCGTATCTCATCTGGCGGGCCGCAGCGTGGCGCCCCGCGAGGATTTTTGCTTCGAGGCCAATTTCTTCGATACGCGCCGGCCGGCGCTCGATGAGCTCGGCGCGGCATTCGCGCAGCTTGCTCGCGCCGAGGTCGTTTCAACATCCCGCGAGCCCATCTCGATTTGCCTGGACCCTTGCGGCCATGGCGCAAATCGCCTCCGCGTGGAATTCCAAACGCCGGCCGAGCTGAAAAGCGCCAAGAACGGGACGCTCGCCGCACGGCCTGAATTCGCAGTCTTATTCGCCCGCGCGCGCGATCGCGTCAGCACCCTGCGAGCGCTGTATGGCCCCGGCCCCCTGGACATCGACTTTCGCGCCATGGGCCAGCGCGCCCGCGCTATAAAAATGACCCGTTGCGAGTTGAGCCATGTCAAAGCAGAGCGCCGCAGTCGACGCACTGGCCAGGTCCATGGCACCGGAGGATTCACCGGCGTGGCCGAATATGAAGGCGACCTGGCTGAATTTCTCCCCATCCTGGAGGCCGCTCGCTGGACCGGCGTCGGCCGCCACTGCGTGTGGGGAAATGGCGAGATTCTGCCGAGCGTTATCCTGGACGAATGAAGGCACTGGCTGTCTTCCCCGCCAAACGCGAAGCCCGCCTTTTAGATCACCCCGAACCACGCCTCGACTCGCCCACCGCGGCCAAGATGCGCGTGCTCGACGTGGGGGTCTGCGGCACCGACCGCGAAATCGTCACTTTTCAATACGGCACGCCGCCGGAAGGATTCGATTATCTGGTCATCGGGCACGAGTCCTTGAGCGAAGTGGTGGAGGTGGGTCCGCAAGTCTCGCGCGTCAAGGCTGGCGATCTGGTGGTCATGACCGTACGGCGCCCGTGTTCGCACCCGGGCTGCATCGCCTGCCGGGAAGGGCGCCAGGATTTCTGCTATACCGGCGATTACACCGAGCGCGGCATCAAGAGCCGCCACGGCTACATGACTGAGTTCGTGGTGGAGGAAGAGTGCTACTTAAACGTCGTGCCGCGGCCGTTGCGAGACATTGGCGTGCTGGTTGAGCCGCTCACCATCGCCGAAAAATCGCTGGAACAGCTCGGACGCATTCAGCAGCGGCTGCCCTGGGCCTCGCCGGTCGAACCTGGAGTTCCGCCGGGCCCGGGCCGCCGCTCCGTGGTGCTGGGAGCCGGGCCAGTCGGATTGCTCGGAGCGATGGCGCTGCGCGTTTCCGGTTACGATGTCGCGGTGTACTCGCGTTCGCCCCAGCACGATGAGCAAAACGACATCGTCGCGGCAATTGGCGCGCGATATATAGCCGCCGAAACGCATTCCATCGATCAACTGGCGGAGGCAGCTGGACCGATCGACGTAGTCTACGAAGCCACCGGGGCATCCGGGTTCGCCTTTGAAGTAATCAAGCATCTGGGACCGAACGCGGTTTTTATTTTCACCGGCGTTCCCGGGCGCAAGGGACCAATACCCGTCGATACCGACAGCATTATGCGGGACATGGTGCTGAACAACCAGGCCATCGTCGGCAGCGTGAACGCTCCGCCGCATTGTTTCGAAGCCGCCATTAACCACCTCGGCGTCTTCGCCAGCCGCTGGCCGGACGCGGTGCGTGCGCTCATCACGGGGCGCTTTCCCATCGAGCAGGCGCTCGAACCGTTGTCGAGCGGGGCGGGCGGTGTCAAGAACGTCGTCGCGATTTCCTCGTGAGCACTGAGTGGATCGACATTTCGGTTCCACTCTCGAACGGCATGGTGCATTGGCCGGGTGACGCTCCCTTCGAACGGCTCAAGACCCTGGCGCTGGCCGATGGCGACGAATGCAATCTATCCGAGATCCGCGCCAGCGCTCACACCGGCACTCACATGGACGCGCCCCTTCACTACCTGGAAGGTGCGCCCACCATCGACGCACTGCCCCTCAGCGCCACGGTGGGCCGCGCTCGCGTGATCGAGATCCATGATCCGCGCCTCATCCGGATCGGCGAACTGGAGCCGCACCACCCCGCCAAAGGCGAACGAATACTTTTCAAAACGGCAAATTCGCGCCTGTGCTGGAAGACGCCGGAGTTCAAGAAAGATTTTGTGCACATCCCGCCGGAGACTGCACGCTATCTCGCCCAGGCTGGAATCCGGACGGTCGGGATCGATTATCTCTCGGTGGGGCATGCCGAGACCGGCGGCGATGAAACGCACCGCATCCTGCTCAGCGCCGGCATCTGGATTATCGAAGGCCTCAATCTGGAAAATGTAGCGCCGGGCGAGTACGAGCTGATCTGCCTGCCGCTAAAAATCGCCGGTGGCGATGGTGCGCCGGCCCGTGCGGTGTTGCGAAAGCTGGTGCTCTGAATTGAGCGTGGCTTACAAGCTCAGCCTGCGCAGCCGCAGCGCGTTCGTGATTACCGACACCGAGCTGAATGTCATCGCCGCACTGGCGATCATGGGGCTGAGCAGAATCCCGAAAAACGGGTACAACACGCCGGCCGCCACGGGTACACCAATGGTGTTGTAGACGAACGCGAAGAACAAATTCTGCCGGATGTTTCGCAGCGTGGCCTGGCTCAGCTCGCGCGCGCGAACGATTCCGCGCAGATCGCCTTTTACTAGCGTCACGGCGGCGCTCTCGATTGCGATATCGGTGCCGGTTCCCATCGCGATTCCGACATCGGCCCGCGCCAGCGCCGGCGCGTCGTTAATCCCATCACCCGCCATCGCGACCACGCGGCCCTCGGCCTGAAGCCGTGCTACCTCGTTCGCCTTGGCATCCGGCAAGACGCCCGCGCGTATCTCGTCGATTCCTAACTTGCGCGCCACGGCCTGGGCGGTTACTTGGTTGTCGCCGGTGAGCATGACAATTCGCAGCCCGTCGCGATGCAGACGCTCGATGGCTTCGCGGGCCGAGGATTTGATCGGGTCGGCGATGCCGAGCAGGCCCGCCGGGGCGCCGTCCACCGACACGTACACCACGGTTTGGCCCTCTCGAAGCAAGGGCGCTGCGCGTTCTTCGAGCTCAGCGGAGGCGCGGTTGCTCACTGCGATCTGATGGCCGTCCACAATTGCGCCGACGCCCTGGCCGGTAGTCGATTGAAATGCTCGCGCTTCGGCCAGCGGCAGATGGCGTTCGAAGGCGCCCGCCACAATCGCCGCCGCCAGCGGATGCTCGCTCAATTTTTCGACGCTCGCGGCCAGCCGCAGCAACTCGGGATCGTCGACCGAGACGAGCTTTGGCCGGCCCTCGGTGAGCGTCCCGGTCTTATCCACCACCAGCGTGTCCACCTGCGCGAGTTTTTCGAGCGCTTCCGCGTTTCGGATCAGCACGCCTGCCGAGGCGCCACGACCGGTGGCCACCATCACCGACATCGGCGTCGCCAGGCCCAGCGCGCAAGGGCACGCGATGATCAGCACCGCGATCGCGTTCACCATGGCGTAAGCCAGGCGCGGCTCCGGCCCCCAGATACTCCAAACGATAAACGTAATGATTGCAGCCGCGATCACCGCCGGCACGAACCAGGAAGCAACCACGTCCGCCAGCCTCTGGATGGGCGCGCGCGAGCGTTGCGCCTCGTTCACCATCTTCACGATGCGCGCCAATAACGTGTCGGCTCCCACGCGCTCGGCCTGCATCACAAAAGCGCCGGTTCCGTTTACGGTTCCGCCGGTCACACGGCTGCCGGCGGTTTTCTCCGCGGGGATCGGCTCGCCCGTGATCATCGATTCATCCACCGCGCTGGACCCTTCCAGCACCACGCCGTCGACCGGAATTTTCTCGCCTGGCCGCACGCGCAGCTTGTGCCCGGGATACACCTGCTCGATGGGTACGTCCTCTTCGGTTCCGTTCGGCCGGATGCACCGCGCGGTTTTGGGTGCGAGCTGCAGCAATGCCCGGATGGCGCTGCTGGTCTGTTGCCGCGCTCGCAATTCCAGCACCTGCCCCAACAGCACCAGCGCCGTGATCACCGCAGCGGATTCGAAATAAACTGGCACGTGCCCTTCTGCGCGCATGGACGCGGGAAAAATATCGGGCGCCACGGTCGCGATCAGGCTGTACAAGTACGCTGCCAACGTGCCTGTTGCGATCAACGTGAACATGTTCAGGCTGCGATGCACCAGCGATGCCCAGCCGCGTTCGAGCAGCGGCCACCCAGCCCAGAGGACCACGGGCGTGGCGAGCACGAGCTCGATCCACGGCTGGTGGATTCCCAGGAACATCAGCACCAGCAGCGCGGCGGTGAGCGGAAGGCTTAGCAAAAAACGGCGCAGCATCGCCGTATATTCCGGGTTCGTTTCTTCCGTCGCGAGACTGAACGCCACCGGCTCCAGTGCCATCCCGCACTTGGGACAGGCGCCCGGACCGGATTGCCGCACTTCGGGATGCATCGGGCAAGTGTACTCTGACGCGGCTGGCGCGGCCGCCATCGGCTCGGGTTTCGCGCCTGGATGCAGGTATTTCTCCGGGTCCGCCTCAAACTTCGCGACGCAACCCTTCGAGCAGAAATGGTAGGTCTTGCCTTGGTACTCCGAAGACCCGGCAGCATGCTGCGGGTCGACTGTCATGCCACAAACGGGATCGACGGCGCCGGCCGGCATCGGCTCCGGTTTCGCCGCAGGATGCAGGTATTTCTCCGGGTCCGATTCGAACTTCGCGACGCAGCCCTTCGAGCAGAAATAGTAGATCTTGCCCTGATATTCCGAGGACCCCGCCGCGCGCTGCGGATCCACCGTCATCCCACAAACGGGATCGACGGCCCCGGCCGGTTTTTGCAGGATCGGGAACATGGCGTTCTATTATCAGCTTACCGTCGGCGCATGCCGGCGAGCCGACTAGCCCTCGCTTATCCTAAACTCGTGTTCGTTGTCCTTTTCGGCAGCGCCGGCCCTGGTCCGTCGTGTTCCATCTCAATCAACAGAATGGGCAGGCGATCAGCATCCTGTTCCTTGATTACCTTCTCCGCGTAAGACTTGGAAGGCGTTCGATCAGGCAGGAAAGAGTGAAGCCGGTCACTCGGAACAATAATAATTCCCAGATCAATATCGCCGCCGATGATCCTATTCTTCAGATGCAGAATGTCTTTATAGAGCAGCTCGCTCCGAGCCGAGACTTGGATCTCAACACCGACGCAAACCTTGGAGCCGTTGATCACCTTGCATTTCGACCAATCCACGTCCCCGGATTTCTTCGCCTGCCACGTTCCGCTTGCAGCGAAGCTCTTGTCCAGCAACTGCCGAATCTCGGCCGCACCATTCGCCTGAACCTGCTCACGAACGCGAATCACAGTGTTACGAAGCAAGGAGGTGACTTCGTCCACCAGGGGCTTAAGTCCGAGACGGCTGAGCTTTGTCTCCGCCCCGTCGTAGGCCTGAACGGAGTTGATCTTGGCCATGAGCAGCTTTCATCTTAAGCACTGTTACCAGTCAGCCGCTTGCCGATATGTTGAAGCGTGGAAACTGATCGACTCGACCAGAACATAGGTTGCGTTTCTATGGCGCTTCCCCTACTCTGGTCTCCAGAGCAAGACCGGATGCGCAACATCTATTCAACTAAGTTAGGAAGAGTTTATCAAGCCGACTGCCTGGAATTTCTCGGAGCGCTGAAAACCGCCAGCGTCCACACTGTCTTCGCTGATCCGCCTTTCAATTTAAAGAAAAATTACGGCAAGAACGGCGGCGATGATCTGCCGGCTGCAAAATATCTCGCCTGGAGCCGCCAATGGATTGCTGAGTCGGTGCGCGTCCTCGCTCCTGGTGGCGCGCTGTTCCTATACAACCTTCCGAAGTGGCTGATCGAGTATGGCTGCTATCTCAACTCGATTCCGGAGATGACGTTCAAGCACTGGATCGCGGTGGACAAAGCCCACAGTCTGCCGATCCCAAACCGTCTGTCGCCGAGTCACTACGGCCTGCTGTACTACATCAAGGGCCCCAAGCCGCGCGTCTTTAACCGGGACGTGGTTAGAACACCCGTCCAGAAATGCCGGCACTGTGGCAAGGACGTCAAGGACTATGGGGGCCACAAGAAATATCTGAATCCGAAAGGTCTAAATCTGACCGACGTTTGGGACGACGTACCCCCGGTCCGTCACCGTAAGTATAAGAACCGGCCGGCCAACGAGCTTGCACCTATCATTCTTGAGCGCGTCGTCAAGCTAACTACGAACCCCGGCGACCTGATCTGCGATCCTTTTGCTGGGGGTGGAGTCACCGCTTACGTTGCCGAGCGCCTGAAGCGCCGCTGGCTCGTCGCTGACATTAACGACTGCTCAGCCGTCAAGGAACGCCTCATCAGTTGGGAGCAGGGCTCTCATCCCGAATGGGAGACCAATCGCAAACGCATCGCACAAACCCAAGCTGATCGTGAGTCACGCGTTTTACCCCTTTGGGACGCGATTACGAATTAAAGCAGCGGCGAGGGTTTTGTGCCCGGCCTTCCTCATAAGTACGCAATAACGCCGGATCGCGATATTGCCAGTTTCCTGCCTCCCGACCCAGGTTCTGCATCCCACCCACGCCTTACATCGTCCGAAAAATGACCTTAGTACCAAATTACCGACCGATTCAGCCTTATACTGATCCTCGCATCACTGCCCAGTAGTGGCGGCAGATCACAATCGGGGAGGAAAAAACTTATGACAATCGGCAAGTTCGTAAACCACGCAACTCGCACGGCGATACTTGGCCGGAATCCTGGCAACCGGAGTGGCCGTGGCTGATGACAACGGAAATGGAAACGGCAATGGTAACGGCAATGGCAATGCGCACGGCAATGACAAGAACGGATGCTCAGCGCTGCCGAGCTTCAGCGCATTACAAAGCGCGCTGGCAAGGCCCTTAAGGACGAAAACACCGGCCTGAACAATCAGATGTGGGCCACCATCGTGGATCGCGATGGAATCGTCTGTGCGGTTGCATTCTCGGGTTCTGATCGCGGCGCGCAATGGCCTGGGAGCCGGGTCATCTCCGCCCAGAAAGCGAACACCGCCAACGCGTTCAGCCTGGATAGGTCGTCTTCCAGCAATGGGAAGGGACAGACGAAAGGACTCGCTTTGTCGACCGCGAACCTTTTCACGGCCGTCCAACCCGGCGGCAGCCTGTATGGGCTGCAGGCCAGCAATCCAGTAGATCCTTCGGTGGCCTACGACGGGCCGTCGAGTCAGTATGGAACCGGCAATGATCCGATGGTCGGAAACAAACCAGGCGGCGTGAATGTGTTCGGCGGGGGACTGGGGCTGTACACCGCCGGAGGCGCGATCGTCGGAGGCGTTGGCGTTAGCGGCGACACCTCCTGCACGGACCACGACATCGCATGGCGCACGCGGCACTACTTGAATCTGGATCACTTGTCAGGTGTCGGCGGGGTGAGCGGAGATCCTGCGCGTCCCGACAACATTATTTACGACATCAGTCGCCAATACTGACGGCACCGGTGGCACCGGACAAAGCCCCATCGGCAGCGGCGGCGTCGGCACCAGCGCCTCGGCCTTCGGCCATCCGAAATGCTTGAACACGGGCGATCAGAGTAAGCTGCCTGCCGTGCAATAAGCAGCGCTGCCGGCCTGACAACCGGACATTTCGAGGTTCGATTCCGTTAGCAGTCCCTGCTACAATGCCAGTAGAAACTTGTTCCGGCTAATTCCGCGCGGCAATCAGTCGCATCGGCCGTCATCATTCTGGCATCTCATAAGAACCTGTAATGTCCGGTGTCTGGGACCAATTCGCGCTAGGCTTCGGCCTGGCCTTTGACGAGCTTTACGAGCGCGCGGGCGTGGAGCGCCTGGATGCCGCCTTTCTCGCCGAGCTGGCGCAAACGGATGTTAATCTCCATGCCAGCCTGGTCCAAGCGCGCGCCAATCCGGCCTCGCTGACGCCGAAAGCGCAATCCGAACTCATGATAGCGCTGGCGCCGTATGTCGAGGACTTCCTCGGCCAACTGTTCGGGATCACGCGCGAAATCGAAGCGCTCCAAGCCCGCCACAATCAGTCCGCGCCATTCTTCGCCTTTAAGCGCAAATTCATCCAGAAACGTGCCATCAGCGGCGTCACCCGCGAGCAGGCCGCGGCGATCGACGGCCGTGCGCTCGGCGCGAACTGGAATTGCTTTTCCATGAGCCGCTCACCGAACGCAGCTTCTTCACCCACGTCTCCGGTTGGATTGAAAACGAGACCGCGCACGCTCCTCAAATCCAGACCGCTCTGCGCTACGCCGCGTGGGCCGCGCTCTCACCCGCCGGCATCGAGCATCACCGCCGCGACGTGCTTTTCAAGGTGGCGCACAAGCTCGACCCGATGCACCTGGTCCCGGTCGAAACCATCCAGAACAACGGCATCGCCAAGCTCCGTCTGCCGGAGCAGCACTGGCGCTATCGCGAAGGATTCCAGCTCACCGATCACGGCATGGCGCTGGCCGGCGCGCTCGATCAGGCCAATTACTGCATCAAGTGCCACAACCAGTCGAAAGACAGTTGCTCGTCCGGCTTGAAGGAAAAAACGGGCGAATTCAAGAAGACCATCTTCGGCGTCACGCTGGCCGGCTGCCCGCTGGATGAAAAAATCTCCGAGATGAACGTGGTGAAGCAGGCCGGCCACTCGGTCGGCGCGCTCGCCATCGTCACCATCGACAACCCCATGGCCGCCGCCACCGGCCATCGCATCTGCAATGACTGCATGAAGGCCTGCATCTACCAGAAGCAGGACCCGGTGGACATCCCGCAGGTCGAAACGCGCACGCTCAAAGATGTTCTGGAGCTGCCCTGGGGCTTCGAGATCTACAGCCTGCTGACGCGCTGGAACCCGCTGAACTTCGCGCGCCCGTTGCCGCTTGCCGAGAGCGGATACAAGGTTCTGATCGTCGGTCTCGGGCCGGCCGGCTTCACGCTCGCGCATTATTTGATGAACGAGGGCCACACCGTCGTCGGCGTGGACGGCCTCAAGATCGAGCCTTTGCCGCTCGAAATCTCCGGCGTCGATGCGCACGGGGCGCGTGCGCCCTTCCGGCCCATCCGCGACATTCGCGAAATCTACGAATCGCTGGACGACCGCGTGATGGCGGGATTCGGCGGGGTGGCTGAGTACGGCATCACGGTGCGCTGGGACAAGAATTTCTTGAAAATGATTCGCCTGCTGCTCGAGCGGCGGCGCGAATTTGCTATGTTCGGCGGCGTGCGCTTCGGCGGCGCGCTGACCGTCGACGGCGCTTTTGCGATGGGCTTCGACCACGTCGCGCTGTGCGCCGGAGCGGGCCGTCCCACCGTGATTCCCATGAAAAACGGACTGGCGCGCGGTGTGCGGCAGGCATCCGATTTCCTGATGGCCTTGCAGCTCACCGGCGCCGCCAAGACCGAAACGGTCGCGAACCTTCAGATCCGCATGCCCATCGTCGTCATTGGCGGCGGCCTCACCGCCATCGATACGGCTACTGAATCGCTGGCTTACTACGTCGTCCAGATAGAAAAATTCTTGCACCGCTACGAGACCCTGGTGGCCGAAAGAGGCAAGCAGGAAGTACGCGCCGGCTGGAGCCAGGAAGAAACCGAAACCGCGGACGAGTTCATCGCGCACGCTCGCGCCATCCGCGCCGAACGGCAGGCCGCCGCGCGCGAGGGCCGGAGGCCAAATCTGATCGGCCTGCTAAACTCCTGGGGCGGCGTCACCATCGCCTATCGCCGCCGCTTGGTCGACTCCCCCAGCTATACGCTGAACCACGAAGAAGTCTGGAAGGCATTCGAGGAAGGCATCCGATTCGCCGAGTGCCTGGCGCCCGCTCAAGTCGAAGTGGACCGCTTTGGGCACGCTTCGGCTTTGCATCTTACGCGCCACAAGTATGAACCGGAGCGCGGAAAAATGTCGCCCACGGGCGAGCCGGTGCGTCTTCCCGCCCGCTCCATTCTGGTCGCCGCCGGGACCCAGCCCAATACCGTGCTCGGCCGCGAAGATCCAGCCAACCTCTTTCTGGACGGCCGCTGGTTCCAGGCCGTCGATGAAGAAGGCAACGCCGTGCAGCCGGAGCGCGTCGCCAAGCCGCAGCAAGCCCGGGTGCTCACCTCCATGCGCCCGGACGGCCGCGCTATCAGCTTCTTCGGCGACCTGCATCCGTCTTACGCGGGCAATGTAGTCAAGGCCATGGCCAGCGCCAAGCAAGGCTATCCGGTCCTCTCGAGGGTTCTCGCACGGCGGACGCCGGCATCTCCCGCATCCGGCGAGTTAATTGATCGCTTGAACGGCGAACTCCGCGCCGTGGTCCAAAAAGTCGAGAGGCTGACGCCCAACATTGTGGAAGTAGTGGTTCACGCTCCCATGGCCGCGCGCGCCTTCCAGCCTGGCGAGTTTTACCGCCTTCAGAATTACGAATCGCTTGCCACGCGCGTCAACGGCACCACGCTGGCCATGGAAGGGCTCGCCCTGACCGGCGCTTCGGTGGATCGAGAAAAAGGTTGGCTCTCCACGATCGTGCTCGAAGTGGGCGGTTCCTCCGATTTATGTACGCTGCTCAAGCCCGGCGAACCTGTGATTCTGATGGGGCCGACCGGTACTCCGACGGAAACGCCTTCGCGTGAGACGGTGCTGCTGGCGGGCGGCGGCCTTGGAAATGCCGTGCTGTTCTCCATCGGCCAGCAACTGCGCGCCAGCGGTTCTCGCACCATCTACTTCGCCGGATACAAGAAGATCATCGACCGCTATAAGGTCGAAGAAATTGAAAAAGCCGCTGACGTGGTGGTGTGGTGCTGCGACGAAGCCCCCGGCTTTACACCCGACCGCGTCCAGGACAAGGCCTTCGTCGGAAACATCGTGGATGGCATGGCGGCCTACGCGCGCGGCGATCTGGACGAGCCCGAGATTCCGTTCAGCAAAGTCGATCGCCTGGTGGTCATCGGCTCGGACGCCATGATGCACGCTGTGCAGCGCGCTCGTCACGGAGTGCTGGCGCCGTACTTGAAGAAAGGCCACAAGGCCATCGCCAGTATCAACTCGCCGATGCAATGCATGATGAAGGAAATCTGCGCGCAGTGCCTGCAGCTTCACAAAGACCCGCTGACCGGCGAAGAGACGGTGGTTTTCTCCTGCTTCAATCAGGACCAGCAGATGGATCACGTCGATTTTGCGAGCCTGCACACGCGCCTCAGCCAAAACGGCGTCCAGGAAAAACTCACCAAGCAGTGGATCGACCGCTGCCTGCGCCACATCGGCGCCCGGCAGGAACTGGTGACGCAGTAGGCGAGCTACACGCCACCGCGGCTGGTTCAGTTCACTGAACCGGCAGAATCGCATCGCTGCTGCTGGCGTAAGCGCTCTGAATATAGATCTGCAAGTCTCCCGACCGGGCATCTTGGGGTACATAGAAATTGACCTGATACAGCCCCACGAATCCCGGCGCCAACCCCGAGAAAAACACGTCGCAGCTCTCGTTGTCTACGATCACCTGAAACGGATCGACGGTTTCTGCAAACGGAGGACTGGTCGGAGAACCGTACCCGTCCACCAGGTCCAGGCCGAGCGGCCCCAGACCGGTCACGAAGAGCATGAGAGGCTCGCCGGCAATTGCTGGATTATCCGGCCCGATCAATGAATAGTCGGACGCCTCCGCGATCGCGTAATTACCGTCGTAAACAAATATGCCAGGATCTTCCGTGAATGAATCGGCAAAGAAATCGGCCACTACAGCACCCTCATCGATAACCTGAATTTCCGCGGCTTGGGGGCCGGTAGGAGCTTCATACGGCACCTGCAGACTGATCTGATCCTCGCCATTGACATCCGCGACGCTATAAAGCGGCGCCGGGATTCCATTCACGAAAACCTGTACGCCCTCGAGCTGGTCCGGGAGCGGATCGGTTTGTCCGATAACAACACCGCTGAACGTGGTCAGGTTCTCACCAAAGATTGTCGCCAGCCCCCCGGGGCTTATGCCTTCCAGGAAACTCGCGGCATTTACGATCACTGTCCCGCCATTCTGCCTCGGCTTTAGAGCCCTGCCGCCCCGAACGCGATAATAAGGCGTTTTGTTGACTGAAGCCGGCCCCGCAAAACCCGGCGTAGGACACCCCGTAATCAAGCTGATCGATACGATCAGGAATCTTATGCTGTTCATGCTGGTGAGACTCTAAACGCGGCATTTGAATTTCAATAAAGCGTTTGCGGCCGGGATGTTCCTGTGGCCAGGGCTGGAACCGAACTGGGGCCCCTTTCCCGGTCCAGCTTAAAATTGAAGATGTGATTGCATCCAGTCCTGTCGTGCGGGGGCCGCGTGGTCTGCCGGTGCTCGGGCATCTTCCCGCGTTCCGCGCCAAGCCGATCCCGTTTCTCATGAAGCTGGCGCGCGAGTACGGCGATCTTCCCCATTTCCGCCTGGGATCGTTTCCGGTTTATCTGCTCAATCATCCCGACCTGGTGCGCGAGGTTCTGGTGACCCGGCAATCGAATTTCATCAAGAGCCGGGCCTTGCAGCGGGCCCGGGTTTTATTGGGCGAGGGACTGCTGAGCAGCGAAGGTGATTTTCACAAAAGACAGCGGCGCCTGGTGCAGCCCGCGTTTCATCGCGACCGGCTGGCGGCCTATGCGGACGTGATGAGCGACTACGCGGCGCGCACACGCGAGCGCTGGACCGACGGAAGCACCCTGGACGTCGCCGCTGAAATGATGCAGCTCACGCTGGCAGTGGTGGGCAAGACGCTTTTCAGCGCGGATGTGGAATCCGAGGCTTCCGAAATCGGCGAGGCTCTGACCACGGTTTTGAAGATGTTTCGCCTCCTGATGATGCCGTTTTCGGAGTATCTGGAGAAGCTGCCGCTGCCTTCGATGCGGCGTTTCGAGAAGGCGCGGGCGCGTCTGGACGCAACCATCTACGGCTTGATCGAGGAGCGGCGCGCCAGCGGTGAGGATCGCGGCGATCTGCTTTCTATGCTGCTGCTGGCCCAGGACGAAGAGGAACATGGCGGCGGCATGACCGATAAGCAGGTGCGGGATGAGGCGCTGACATTGTTTCTCGCCGGCCACGAGACCACCGCGAATGCGCTCACCTGGACGTGGTATCTGTTGTCGCAGAATCCGGAGTGCGAGCAGCGGCTGCACCAGGAATTGGATGCGGTGCTGGGAGGGCGAGCGGCGCAAGCGGCCGATCTTCCAGCCCTGCGGTATGCCGAGATGGTTCTCACGGAGGCCATGCGCCTCTATCCGCCGGCCTGGGCGATCGGGCGCATGTCGCTGGAGCCTTTCGAGCTGGGCGGTATGCAGATCGCCAGTAGATCGATTTTTATCGCTAGTCCTTACGTCACGCATCGCGATCCGCGCTGGTTTCCGGACCCGGAACGGTTCGATCCCGAGCGATGGATCCCGGAAGCGCGCGAGGCCCGGCCGAAGTTTTCTTATTTTCCGTTCGGCGGCGGTGCCCGGGTGTGCATCGGGGAACGGTTCGCATGGATGGAAGGCGTGTTAATACTGGCGACGCTGGCGCAAAAATGGAAATTGCGCCTGGCGCCCGGCCAGAAAGTGGATACGCTGCCGCTGATCACCCTCCGGACGAAGTACGGGATGAAGATGGTGTTCGAGAAGAGGCGACCGTCATAATCCAGGCGCTATTCACTTTTTTGTTGCGGCCTGGCGGCGCTTTGGGGCATAGTAAGAATTGGTTAGCACGATCATGTAGGGCGCACCGGAACCGAGACCGCTTCACGCGAGAGTCGTTCAAGAGCGCTCTATTTTCAATTTATGGGCGGCGATTCTCGATGGCGGACGACCTACTCTTTCTCACTGAGTTGCTCGGCCTCAAGGTTCATGACCTTAAGGGCCGCAGCCTCGGCCTCGTCAAAGACGCCGCGATTGTCCCGCTGATTCATCCTTCCCGAGTGGACCGCTACCTGATAGGAGGTGGCTGGGCCTGGCTGACCGTCCGCCACGATCAGGTCCGGGCCATTTCGCTCGACGGAATTTTTCTCAAAGACGAGCAGCTCACTCCCTATCATTCCGACGAATACATGCTGCGGCTGGTACGGGACCTGCTCGACCAGCAGATCATCGACGGACTCGGCCGCAAGGTGGTGCGGGTCACGGACGTCACTTTCAAGATCCAGCACGAGGAGCACGGCGACGTTCTGAACATCATCGAGGTCGACATCGGTCTTCGAAGCATCTTTCGCCGCCTGATGCAGGGCGCAATCTCGCCTGGCGTGGTGCGGCGGCTGCAGTCCGTCATTCCGCCGCACTCCATTCGCTGGGAACACTGCAGCATTCTCGAAGCCGACCCGCAGCGGCGTCTGCGGTTGAACGTGAGCAACGAGATTCTCGAACGCATGCATCCGGCCGACCTGGCTGACATCGTGGAGGAACTGAGCCCGGACGATCGCGAAGCCATTTTCGAAACCATCGATAGCGAGGTAGCGGCGGATGCGCTGTCGGAAGTGGAGCCGGAGATTCAGGCCAGTATCCTGGAGTCGCTTGAAACCGAGAAGGCGGCGGATATCGTCGAGGAGATGGCGCCCAACGAAGCCGCCGACGTGCTGGCCGAATTGGAGCAGCAGACTTCCGAGGAGATCCTGCAGGAAATGGAGCCCGAGCCCAAGACCGAGGTCGAGGAGCTGCTGGAGTATCGCGAAAATTCCGCCGGCGGATTGATGAACACCGAATACGTTGCGCTGCCGGAGAGTGCCACCGTCACGGATGCCATTGGCGCGCTCAAAGCGCACGAGGAAGCGATCGAGAAGATAAACACCCTTTTCCTGGTGGACGAGAAAGAGCATTGGAAGGGTTCAGTGCCGCTGGCGCGCTTGTTCACCGCCGCGGGCGCCACGCCGCTCAAGGATCTGGCCGCTGAAACGCCGATCTACGTGGACGTCGAAGAGAAGCAGGATCGCATCACGGAGATCTTCGACAAATACAATCTGTTCGCGCTGCCTGTGATCGATGAAGCGGGCAAGCTGGCTGGCGCCATCACGGCCGACGAGGTTATTTCCCTATTGAGGCAAAAATGACCGGAGAGGACCCGCCGCTAGGCGTAGAATCGCGTGCTCAAAAAATTCCGCTATCAAATCGCGATCTTTCTGTCGGTCGTCGGTCCCGGCCTCATCACCGCCAACGTCGATAACGACTCGGGCGGCATTCTCACCTATTCGCAAGCGGGCTCGAAGTACGGTTACCTGCCGCTGTGGACGCTGATCCCGATCACATTGCTGCTGATCGTCACGCAAGAAATGTGCTCGCGCATGGGCGCCGTAACGGGCAAGGGCTTGTCGGATTTGATCCGCGAGGAGTTCGGCCTGAGGACCACGTTTTTCATGATGATCGTGCTGGTGCTGGCTAATTTCACCAACGTGATCGCGGAGTTCGCAGGCATCGCCAGCTCGCTCGAACTATTCCATATCAGCCGCTACATCTCGGTTCCCATCTGCGCTGTCGCGGTGTGGCTGCTGGTGGTGCGAGGAACTTACCGGAGCGTGGAAAAAGTCTTTCTGTTCGCCTGCTCGCTGTACGTGACGTATATTATTTCCGCGTTTCTGCTCAAGCCGGATTGGAAGGAAGCGGCGGTCTACAGTTTCAAGCCGATTCTGATGTTCGACACCGGCTACATCACCATGTTGATCGCGATGGTGGGCACCTCTATCGCGCCGTGGATGCAGTTTTACCTGCAGTCCGCCATCGTGGAGAAAGGGATCACCGCCAAGGAGTACGTACAGTCGCGCGTGGAAGTAATCGTGGGCTGTATTTTGACGGATGTAGTGGCGTTTTTCATCATCGTCGCGTGCGCGGCCGCGATTTGGTCGCATGGCGCCAAGGACATTAATGATGCCGCCGACGCCGCCGTGGCGTTGAAGCCCTTCGGCCAATACGCTTATCTGTTGTTCAGCGCGGGCCTTTTCAACGCGTCGTTTTTCGCGGCTTGCATTCTGCCGCTGTCCACAGTGTTCACGGTGTGCGAGGGCCTTGGCTTCGAATCCGGCGTCGATAAGCGGTTTCACGAGGCGCCCGTTTTCTACTGGCTGTTTACATTGCTGATCGTGCTTGGCGGTGGCATAATTTTATGGCCGAATTTTCCGTTGGTCAAGATGATCCTGTTGTCGCAAGTCATCAACGGCATCCTGTTGCCCGTGGTCTTGATCTACATGGTGATGCTGATCAACAAGAAGAGCCTGATGCGGGAGTGGACCAATTCGCGGCTGTATAACGCCGTGGCGTGGGTTTCGGTGATCATCATGATCGGTCTGACGCTGGCGCTGGCGTCGATTACCGTAAAGCAAATGGTCCAGTCGGCCCGCGCCGCGCCGGCCGCACCCGTTTCACGGCCGCTCGCCGAGATGCAGGGCAACGATTCCCGCGGTCATGCGATGAAAACGGACGTTCGCGAATCCGGCGCCGCGCATTTGGTTCGCTAGCTCTTCCGCGTTGGGAAATTTGCGAACCGATTCGGGCAGATACGAATACGCTTCGCGCGAGCCTGAGATCCATCCGCCGACCACGGGAAGAATAGCGCGCGAGTAGAAATCGTAGAGCCGCGCCAGCAGGCGGTTGGGAGGTGTCGAGAACTCCAGGATGGCCAGGCAGCCGCCGGGCTTCAGAATCCGCAAAAGCTCGCCCAGGGCCTGCTCGTAATTGGCGAGATTGCGGAAGCCGAAGGCGATGGTTACCGCGTCGAGAGAGGCGCCGGCCAGCGGCAATTGGAGCGCGTCGGCTTCGAACAAGCTCGCGCGCGATCCGCGGCGTCTTGCTTTCACACCGGCGGCAGCCAGCATGGGATGGCAGAAGTCGCTGCCTAAAATTCGCGCTTGCCCGGCGGCTTCCAGCGCGAGCATTAGGTCACCGGTTCCGCAGGCTACATCCAGCACGCGCGCGTTGGGATTGGTAAGAAACCCGGCAACGCTTCGGACGGTGCGGGCGCGCCAATAGCGGTCAATGTTGAGCGACAGCAGATGATTCAGCAGGTCATAGCGCGGAGCGATGCGGCCGAACATGCCACGCACCCAGGCGGCGGCTTGTTCGGGATCTTTGATGCCGGCCGGTGTCGTGCCCTGAGTCGGCGAAGTGCGAGTCAGCAAGTCAGCGCTTCCTCTATGGACGCGAGAACCAGTTTCTCGTCGACGTCGGCCGTGATCTTCACCGCGCCGATTCGCTCCGGCAGAACAAAGTGGACGCGGCCCTGCACGGTTTTCTTGTCGTGCAGCAGGCGCGCGGCCAGACGGCGCGGATCGAGTCCGGCGAGGGGAGGAAACGGGCCGTAGGAATTGACGCACTGCACAATTTCGTTGCGATCCTCGCGCGGGAGCAGGCGTTCTTTCTCGCCCAACAGGCTGGCCGCTTTCATCCCCCACGCCACCGCCTCGCCGTGCAGAAAGAGCGAGTAGCCGGTCTCGGCCTCCAGCGCGTGACCGAAAGTGTGTCCGAAATTCAAGATGCGCCGGCGATCTTCCTCCTTCTCGTCGCCTGAAACCACCGCGGCCTTGAGCCGAACCGAATCGCAAATCATGCGGTCGACTACGTCCGCGGAATGCGCCATCACTCGCTGAGGCTCTCGCCGCATCAACCAAAACAGGTCTGCATCGGCGATCACGCCATGCTTGATGATTTCGAACAGGCCTGCGCGATATTCGCGCTCCGGCAGCGTGTCCAGCACGGAAGGATCGATCAAGACCGCCAGCGGCTGATGGAAGCTGCCGATGAGGTTCTTGCCGGCCACCAGGTTTACGCCGGTCTTGCCGCCGATGGCCGCGTCCACCTGCGCCAGCAGGGTGGTGGGAATCTGGATCACCGGAATCCCGCGCATGAAAATCGCGGCCAGGAACCCTGCGACATCGGTCAGGATGCCGCCGCCGAAAGCGATCACGACGCTGGAACGGTCGCCGCCTCGTTCCACCATCTGCTCGGCAAGCGCCTCCACAGCTGCCAGCCGTTTTCGTTGCTCGCCGCCCGGAAAAAATAAAATCTCAGGCGCGCAGTTTGCCAATGCTTCTGTGAGCAGGTGCCCGTGCAGCTTCCAGACGTCCTCGGTGGAGACGAGAAAAATTTTGCCAGCGCGCGCCGGAATGAACTCGCCCAAGCGCGCGAGACAGCCGCGATCCACCACGATGGGATAACGCTGCTGCGGCGTTTCCACCGCAAAACATGGCATACAATCGTTGTACCATGTGGATATCGCCGCCTTCCCCGAAGAGACTCACTGCGAATTTTTAATGATTGGCGCGCGTGTCGCCGAAGTTCTAGCCGGCCGGCGATCCATCTCGCGCCACCAGCCGTGAGGTTCGAATAGCATGCTGAAAGCGATTTGGCTCCCCCTGTTTCTGTCGATCGCGGCCGGAGAAGCCATTCAGATACGCGGCCCGCAGACCATCTTGTGGACAGCTCCGGCCATTCTGTTCGCGGCGATGTCGATCGCCTGGGCCGCGGAGTCGTCGCAATTTTTCATCGCGCAAGGATTCGCGCTCGCCATTCTGGCCTGGATGCAGACGCTGCCGGAATTCGCCGGGGAAGCGGTTTTGGCGTGGCACCGGCAAGTGCCGTTTTTGTTTGCCGCTCTCACGGGCGCGCTGCGACTTTTGACCGGTCTCGGCTGGCCCATGATTTATTTCGCGGCGGCCACCGTGTATCGAAGGCGCGAAGGTGAGCCGCTCGGCCGCATCGTGCTGGAAGGCGAACACAGCGTGCAAGTGGTCGGACTCCTGGCCGCGCTGATCTACATCGGTGTGATCGTGGTGAAAGGCTCGGTCAACCTGTTCGATGCCGTAGTGCTGACGGCCATCTACGCCGCGTACTTGGCGCTGCTCGGCAAGATGCCGCCGCAAGAAGAGGAAGGCATCCAGGATTTGGAACGCATTCCTCGAACCATCGTTCTGGCGCCCCGCACCCGCCGGATCGCGTTCATTGGCGGACTTTTCTTAATCGGTGGCGGTCTTATCTACGTTTCAACCAATCCCTTTATCGGAAGCCTGTTCGGGATTTCCAACAGCCTGGGCGTGCCCAGTTTCATCTTCATCCAATGGGTTTTCCCGTTCGTCACCGAGTTCCCCGAGGGGCTTTCGACCTTCTATTTCGCCCGGACCGTGATACGCGCGCCGATGGCGCTCATGAACATGGTGTCGAGCAACATCAACCAGTGGACTCTGCTGGTGGCCATGCTACCGGTGGTTCTCTCGCTCAGCGCCGGAAAAGTAACGCCGCTGCCGATGGACCATCAGCAAACACTCGAAGTGCTCATGACTGTCGGCCAGCAACTGGTCGGAATGCTTTTCCTGGTGAACATGGAATTGGCGTGGTGGGAAGCGGCCGCGCTGTTTGCGCTCTGGTTCGTGCAATTCGTCGCCTCCGCGATCCCGCCCGGGTCCCAGCTCGGAGAAATCGCCGGCCATGTGCATGGCTGGATCACGGTAACGTATTTCCTCTGGGCGGCCTGGGAGCTGCTGCGGCTGCTATTAGGACAGCGAAAACCGGTGGCCTTCACCGAATTCGCAAAGATGTGGCGCACCCACGTGTCAATCTCGAAATAGCGATAATTAGTGACATGGCCGAGGGCAATGGCAGCGGAAGGATGGATCGGATCGAGGGGGCGCTAGCGTCGTTGACGAGCAATGTTGCCTCATTGACCGAGGTGACGCGATTGATTGCCGGGCAGGTAAATCGATTAGCTGAAGCACAGATTGAGACACAGGATATGGTTGGCGAGCTGGCGGACAAGCTCCTCGAGGTGGTTGAGGCTCAGCGAACTTCCAAAGAGCAAACGGACGAAGCGCTCCGGCGTCTGGTGGAAGCCCAGCAGCACACCGACGAGCGGCTAAATGCACTCATCGCAACCGTTGATGATTTGATCCGGCGTACATCGCCTCCGCCGCAATAACCGCCCCAGTCGAGCACCAAACCACGCGTGCTTCGGCGACAATTGAATTGACTGCCATGGCGAATCTAAGCGATATCGAGAAGCTACTACCGACCTTTTCGCCCGGCGAGAAAGCCCAGATCCTGAAGTGGGTGGTTCAGGAACTCGGTGACGCCTTTCCCGGGATCGATGCTCGTCCGGATGTGTGCGGCGGTGAAGCATGTATCGTTCGAACGCGGATACCAGTATGGCTTCTGGAGCAGGCGCGGCGGCTGGGCGTGAGTGAACAGGCGCTGTTGGCGGCGTACCCATCCCTCCGGGCAGAAGATCTCGTGAACGCCTGGGCCTACGCTCGCTCCCACGCTGCCGAAATTGAGTCCCAGATTGGCGAGAACGAGACCGCTTAGTGGCCCGCTTCTATTCCAACGAGAACATCGCGCTGCAGGTCGTGACGGAGCTGAGAGGCCTGGGGCACGACGTGCTGACCTCACTCGACGCGGGTAAAGCCAACGCAGCCCTACCCGATGCCGAAGTTCTTGCGTTTGCCGTTGAAGAAGGTCGAATCCTATTGTCGAGCAATCGTCGCCACTTTCTGGAACTCCATCGACACCGGGCCGCAACCATGCTGGGATCGTTGTTTGCACATTCGACCCGGATTTCCGCGCACAAGCCCCGCGATTCCACACGGCAGTTGCGGCCGTCCCCGATATGATGAATCAAGTAGTCCGAGTGAACCGACCGGGCTGACGTCAAACCCTGCCGACTTCAGTTGTCCGTAGGCGACTTTTCGGCTTTATCGATCACCACCACATCAAGCTTGGCCTTGCTCGCTAGCAGCCTCAAGCCGAGTCGCTGTTGTACTGCCGAAGCGAGATCCGGCAGCGGTTCGGCGGCGTCATCGCCCGGAGTTGCGAACCCGGGTCCGGTCCCCGGCTGCCCCGGAGGACGAGGCGGCAGCGCGACACCTTGCAGATCGGGCGTGAACTCGAGGGTGAAATCGTATATGCCCGTCAGCCCGGTTTTGTCCAAGACGGGTCGGTGCATCTGGGCGCTCAACATCGCCACGAGCTTCGACAGCGGCTGCGCTTTGGCGACCGTATTGGCGCTCGGTCCATGTGTCCCCATTTTGATAGACGTCACGAGTCCGGGACTCGCCAGCTCGCCGTTTTTGAATGTCGGAGGTCCGGCCTGCCGTGCTGCAACCCGATCTTCCGCGGATTCCTTCAACTTCGGGCCGTTCTTGGCGGCCACCAGCTCTTCTACCTGGAACTCTTTGGATTCGTGATGCAGCACCACGCCGAACCGGTCGGCCAGAAGGTTCTGCCACATCACGCGAACCTGCTCTTGGGTCGCGCCCGCGGGTACCGTGGCAACGATTTCGTATCTTTCCGTGGCCAGCCACGCCGGACCACTAACCTGGTAAACCTCCACTTGGTACGCTGTCATGAGCAAATTTCTCAGCGTGGCGTACGACCAGGTAATCCGCCCAGGGTCCGAGGTTCCAGGACCACCTCGAGCGGGTCCAAAGAAAACTCCTCCGGCCGGAGGAACTGGCGCTGACGGCTTTACTGATGCCACGTCAAATGTGAGTTTCTCAGTGGTCTGCCCGAAGACCAGTGCACACCCAAGAGCTGCGATACCGGCCCTCAACAATGCTCGCCGCATTTGTGCCATAGCACGCTGCGCCCATTATTATATCGGGCGGCATGGTGAGACTTACGAAGACTCCTGCCCCGCTGCGCTAAAATAGGGTTTCCACCGTACCCCGGCGCAAGCCGCGCCGAATCGAACACCGAAAGCCGAGAACAAAAGCTTCGATGAAACAGAAAGTGCGTTCCACCACCATCCTCTGCGTGCGCAGGAACGGGAAAGTTATCATGGCGGGCGACGGGCAGGTCACGCTCGGCCAGGAAGTGCTGAAATCATCCGCCAAGAAATTGCGGCGCCTGTACAACGACAAGATCATCGCCGGGTTCGCGGGATCAACCGCCGACGCCTTCGCGCTGTTCGCGCGCTTCGAATCGAAACTGGAGCAGTACAACGGCAATCTGCCGCGCTCCGTGGTCGAGCTGGCCAAGGAATGGCGCACTGACCGCGTGCTGCGCCATCTCGAAGCGCTGCTCCTGGTCGCGGATGTGAACAATACCTATCTCGTCAGCGGCAATGGCGACGTGATCGAACCCGATGAAGACGTCGCCGCCATCGGCTCGGGCGGCCCGTTCGCCAAAGCCGCGGCCACGGCGCTGATCGAAAATACTAAACTGGGAGCGAAAGAAATCGCCGAGAAGGCCATGCAGATCGCCGGCCAAATTTGCATCTACACCAATGAAACGATCACCTATGAGGAGCTGGGCTAGATGGTGATCTACTTGCCCGGCCAAGCTGTGGACGAAGCGCCGCTGCTCGACGAGCTCACGCCGCGCGAAATCGTCGAAGAACTCGACAAGTACGTCATCGGCCAGGCTGACGCGAAACGCGCGGTGGCCATCGCGCTGCGCAATCGCATTCGCCGCCAGAAATTGGAACCCGACATGGCCGACGAGGTCATGCCTAAGAACATCCTCATGATCGGCCCCACCGGCGTGGGCAAGACCGAAATCGCGCGCCGCTTGGCGAAGCTCGCCAATTCGCCGTTTCTCAAAGTCGAAGCCAGCAAATTCACCGAGGTCGGCTACGTCGGCCGCGACGTCGAGGCCATGATTCGCGACCTGGTGGACATCTCGATAGACATGGTGCGCGAGGAGCGCCTGGAAGAAGTTGCCGACCGCGCCGAGCGCAACGCCGAGGAGCGCTTGCTCGACCTGCTCATGCCGCCGCAGCCGGAAGCCTCGGAAAGCGCCGAGCGAACCCGCGAAAAATTGCGCGAAAAGCTGCGCGCCGGCAAACTGGACGACCGCATCGTGGAACTCGATGTCCGCGATCGCGGGCCGACGTTCGAAATCAGCACCAACGCCGGCATGGAGGAGATGGACGTCAATTTGAAAGATGTCCTGCCTGGCTTGTTCGGCCAACGCACCCGCAAGCGGAAAATGCGCGTCGTCGAAGCGGCCGAGTACCTGGTTCAGGAAGAAGAACAGAAGCTGATCGACATGGATCAGGTGACCCGCATAGCTCTCGAGCGAGTCGAGCGCAGCGGCATCATCTTCCTGGACGAGATCGACAAGATCGCGGGCCGCGAATCCGGGCACGGTCCCGACGTCAGCCGCGAGGGCGTGCAGCGCGACATTCTGCCGATCGTGGAAGGCACTACGGTAAACACGCGCCACGGCTTCGTCCGCACCGACCATATCCTGTTCGTCGCCGCGGGCGCGTTTCATGTATCCAAACCGAGCGACCTGATTCCCGAGCTGCAAGGCCGCTTCCCCATCCGCGTCGAGTTGAAATCGCTTACCGAGGCCGATTTCATCCGCATTCTGCGCGAGCCCAAGAACGCTCTGGTCAAGCAGTACACCGCGTTGCTCGATACGGAAGGTATCAAGCTCACCTTCACCGACGACGCCATCGAAGAAATTTCGCGCTTCGCGGCGCAAGTGAACCAGTCCTCGGAAAACATCGGAGCCCGCCGGCTGCACACCATCATGGAAAAGCTGCTGGAAGACATTTCCTTCGCCGGACCCGATCTCAAAAAGAAGAACGTTCGCATCGACGCAGCCTACGTCCGCAAGCAACTGGCCGACATCGTGAAGGATCAGGATCTGAGCCGGTATATTCTCTAAATGCGCTTTGCGGCCATGCTCTGTTGCGTACTGGGGTACGCGATTATGGTGGGTTGCGGCTCGGTCGGCGAGCCGCTCTATCCGGCGCTCAACATTCCTACACGTGTTTCCGATTTGAGCGCCGTGGAACGCGGCGACCAGATCGACGTGGCATTCACAATCCCGGCGCAGACCACCGAGGGACTGACGCTGAAGACGATCGGAAAGATCGAGCTGCGCGTTGGGCCCAATACCGAGGGCGCGGGCTTCGAAGTCAACCGCTGGGCTGCAGGCGCGCAACCGGTGGATGTCTCGCCTCCCGCCGCGCCCGGATTCGTCCGGAAAGCAATTCCCGCACAGCCGTTCGCCGGGAAAGACGAAATCGTGGCGGTGCGCGTCGCCAACGTGAAGGGCCGCTTCTCGGACTGGTCGAACGTGGTGACGGTCAGCGTCGAGCAGCCGCTCGCGACGCCATCGAACTTCAAGGCTGAACCCGCGCCGCAAGGCGTCCAACTGAGCTGGACCGCGCCAGGTTCGACAAAGTTCAATGTATATCGGAAAACCGAAGAAGAGAAGACGCCTACGCTACTCGCCTCCTCCGATCAGCCCAACTATCTCGACGCCGCCGCCGAGTTCGGAAAGACCTACGAGTACTACGTCGAGGGCGCTCACGACAAGACCGTAACCGAAGTTGCCGGCCCCGTGAACATCACGCCTCGCGACATCTTCCCGCCCGCGGTGCCAACCGGACTGACCGCGTCGGCCGGCGTCGGCGCTGTCGAGCTGGCCTGGGAGCGAAACACCGAGCCGGACTTCAAAGAGTATCGCGTTTTCCGCGCCGAAGGAGACGGCCCGTTTGTGCAGATCGCAGCCGGGCTCGATGCACCTGCCTACTCGGATCACGCCCTCGAGTCCGGCAAACGCTATCGTTATAGCGTCTCGGCCGCGGATCAGACCGGCAACGTCAGCCAGCCATCCAGTCCAGTTGAAGTTACTGTGCCATGAAAATCATCCGCTACAGCTTGAACCCCAACACGCTGCCCACCGCGACCGATTCCGATCCGGACGTGCGGCACGGCAGTCTGGAATCCTTACCCGCGGGCGCGCGGCTGCTGCCACCCTGCGCGCCCAGCAAGATCGTCTGTGTCGGCCGCAACTACGCCGAGCACGCCAAGGAGTTGGGTAACGAGGTGCCTCCCGAGCCGCTGCTGTTTCTGAAGCCGCCGTCATCGCTAATCGCCTCAGGCGACGCCATTGTGTACCCGAAGCTTTCCCAGCGCGTCGACTTCGAAGGTGAGCTAGGCGTGGTGATCGGCAGGCGCGCGCGCCGCGTGAAGCCCGCCGATGCCTCGGATTACATTCTCGGCTACACCATCCTGAACGACGTGACGGCGCGTGATCTGCAACGCAAAGACGGGCAATTTACGCGCGGCAAAGGCTTCGACACCTTCTGCGCCGTGGGTCCGTGTATGGTTCCTAAACAGGAGGCCGATTTCGCGAGCTTCCGCATTCGCACGCTCCTGGACGGCCAGGTCAAACAAGACGGCTCCGCCTCTGAAATGCTGTTCAGCGTGGATGCTATCATCGCGTATATCACCGCTGTCATGACGCTGGAACCAGGTGACCTGATCGCCACCGGGACTCCGCCGGGCGTCGGACCGATCGCACCCGGCTCGAAAGTAACCGTCGAAATTGCGGGCATCGGTGTTCTTGAAAATGCCGTTGTTGCCGAACCTTGATCTCATCCTGATCCTGGCCGCGCTCGCCGTCGTTGCCCTGGGCGTGTACCTGCTGGTGCGGTGGCGCCGCAAGCCGAAGGACAAGGAAAAGCGCCGGCGCCTCACGGTGAACCAGGTTGGCCGCATCGGCGATGCCACCATCACCGACATGCAAGGCGATACGCTGTTCTATTCCTATTCCGTGCGAGGCGTAAGCTACACCGCGTCGCAGGATGTGGCCGCGCTGCGCGATCAGATGCCGGCCAACATGGAACGCCTGATCGGCCGTGCCGCGTCACTTAAGTATTCTCCGCAAAATCCCGCCAACTCGATCCTGATTTGCGAAGTCTGGTCCGGCCTGCGCTCCGGTTCAACGCGCGAGCAGTAACCGGGAACTCACTGCGGCAGTGATTGAAATCGCGAAGAGACGTCCGGGCGAAGCCTCGGGAACGGAGTTGAAGCGCAGATGGCCGCGTATCCCAGGTTTCCCTGTTGAACTGCAGAGAGGGTCGCCTGAGCCATTCGCTTCGCTTCACTGAAGTCGACGCCAGGCAAGTCGAGCTTCTTTAGTCCGACCATGACTTCGGCGGCGAGCAGCTTCATCCGAACCTGGTTCACCATTTCCAGAAGAGCATCATCGTGCAATTCAGTTTGTTCCACGCAGAAGCCTGCGGCGCGGAGATATTGAGCATAGCTGTCCACGGGCTGAGCATCGGCGATACAAGCGATCCACGCAAATAACCCGTCCAACTCTTTGGGCAAAACGGCGCTGCGAGTCAGATCGCTTAGCCCGATGCTGCCACCATTGCGGAGAACTCGCGCGAACTCTTTGGCAGCGGCATGTTTATCGGGGAACGTGCAGAAGGCGCATTCACAGATAATTGCGTCGAAGGACGACTCTGCGACCGGCAACCGTTCCGCATCGCCTTTCTGGAAGTTAACGCGCTTGTCCAAACCTTTCGCCGCGGCTGTGGCGCGTGCCTGCTCGACGTTCTGGCCACTATAGTCGATGCCGACCACCTCGCAGCCGAACCGTTCTGCCAGGAATAGAGCGCTGGTGCCCTTGCCCGAAGCGATATCCAACACCTGGGAGTTTGCGGTTAATCCTAGAAGCTCCCCCAGCCGTTCCGTCAGCTTCACGCCACCCGGATGGAAGGAATCACCCAAGAGCACTTTCGCGAAGTCGCTCTCGTAGAGCCGGGCACAGCATTGTTTGACCGTCTCTTGCGGGCTCATGGGGCCACCACGCGCAAGCCGTTTGTCTCATGTGCCTGACCGAAGTTGAATGCGACGGGCCGTGGCTCATACTTCCGACCTTCAGCGCGCGCACGCCGGCGTTCAGGCTCCGCCGCTTCGAGCTGTGCTCTGGCCTGCTCGCGGTAGCCAATCGTGTTATAGGCGCAGAATGGAATTTGCTTTCCTCCCGGCAGCAGGAACTCCTTGCAACACTTCATCAGGTTCTTCTGGTTGAAGGTCCACGGATCCATGAAATCCTGAAGCATGATCATGATCATGTGCTGCGCGATGTCGCCGACGGTAAAACTCTCGGGAATCCCACAAGCCTGGCATGAGAATGCGAGTTGATCGGCCGATTTCTGCGAGCCCGCCACCGAAGAAGAGGACCACAGGCCTTCGAGTGCGCCCTTTATCTCCATGCTCCAATCCGGCATAACACGGTTGGTGATGTAGTCCAGATAGTCATAGACGTTGACGATCCTGGGGAGCGGCGTCACCTGATCGCCGTCGATGAACGCATAAGTCACGGAATTGCACGTAGGGAAGCAGCACGGCACAGGAACGAAATCGCTCACCCTGAATTGTTCCGCGGTCTGCGATTCGATCAGTTTGAGAATATCCGGAATGGTCACTCGGTGCATCGGGTCGTGCGCGGTGTGACGTCCCGCATGGAAGGCAGGCTGGAAATTGATTCCTCGGATGGCGGGATGGCGGATCGCGAAATCGATGATCTTGCCAATCTCGTGTTCATTGACGCCGCGTTCAACGGCAGGAACAAGCGTGACGTTCAGGCCAATCTGCGCGAGCCGGTCCAACGCCCGAAGTTTCTCGTCCAGAATATCGGGCTCACCGCGAAGGATCCGGTACGTCTCGGAGTCGAACCCGTCGAACTGGAAATACAGCGAAGGCCGGACCTCATTGAGCTGTTCGAGAAAGCGGTCGTCCTTCGCGATCCGTTTGCCGTTGGTGTTGATCATGACGAAGGGAATGTTGCGGGCCTTCGCTGCGCGCACGAAGTCCATGATCTGCGGATGAATGGTCGGTTCGCCGCCCGAAAATTGCACTACCTCGGGATTGCCTTCCGTCCGCACATAATTGTCCAGAATCTGCTCCACCTCTTCCAGGGTGAGGCTGAATCCGGGACTGGCGTCGGAAAAGCACAGCGGACAATTCATATTGCAGGCGCTGTTTACCTCGATAATGCCGAGGCAGGTATGCTGCTGGTGGTCCGGGCACAATCCGCAGTCGTACGGACATCCATCGCGGACTTCCCCGTTGAAGACCAATGGAATCGTCCCGGGCTTGTTGTAGCGGGCCTGGGAGGTGTATGCCTGAGCATCCGCGTACACCAAGGCCTCGAAGGGACCACAATTGGGGCAGCGCTTGCGCATGTAGACCTTGTTGTCCCGCAGCAGAATCTTGGCGTCGATCACCTTCCGGCACTTGGGGCAGATGCTGCGGGTCAATTCATAGAAGACGTAGTCGGCGTCCTTTTTCATAGCTCTCCTAACGGATGACCTTGGATAATCCACGAAT
Organism: Terriglobia bacterium; assembly: GCA_963739705.1. GTDB lineage: Bacteria > Acidobacteriota > Terriglobia > Bryobacterales > Bryobacteraceae > Palsa-89. Next base: position 308,762 of record CAVUBR010000001.1, read on the forward strand.
GATTTTGCCCGAGCCGCCGGCAAGTGTCCCCTCAATTGCCAGTTCCGCAGCAAGTTGCTGGACGGCCGTCGAGTACGTCGGGTAAGCGTGGATCGCTCCGGCCAGATCCGAAACCTTCATGTTCTGATTGATGGCGACAATCAATTCTGTGATGGTTTCGCCTGCACGGCCATTGACGATCGTTGCGCCAAGCAGCGTTCCATTCTTTTTCGCAATCAACTTAACAAAACCATCGCGGTCATCTTCGCAGATGGCGCGGTCGGTGCGGCTCATCTCCCAGCGGCAGACCCTGACGTTCTCTCCGAACTTCATCCGTGCCTGCTCTTCCGTAAGCCCGACGTGAGCGACCTCAGGGTCCGTAAACGTCACCCAGGGAACAAGGTCCGTAAGCCCGGAACTGCTGCCTGGAAGCAGTGCATTACGGGCGGCCTGGAATGCCTGCCATCCCGCAAAATGGGTGAATTGATATCCGCCGGCGACATCGCCAGCGGCATAGATATGCTTCACATTCGTGCGAAGTTGATCGTCAACGGGGATGCCCTTCTCGGAGTAGTTGACGCCGGCCTTTTCCAGGTCCAGACCTTTGACAACTGGCCTTCGGCCGGACGCGATCAGTAGAAGATCGCCGCGGGCTTCTTCGCCATCAGCCGCCACAACGATCTCATCGCCTTCCTTTCGAGCGGATTTGGCCCGGCCGCGTACAAATCGAATTCCTTCGCGCTCGAAAACGCGTTGCATCACCTCGCGGACCTCCGGTTCGTCCTTCGGCAACAACCGATCGGCGATGATGCTGACCTCTGTGCCGAGCCGTTGGTATGCTTGGCTCATCTCCATCCCGATCGGTCCGCCGCCAACTACTATCATGGAGCGCGGCAGCCGGTCGTTCTCGAAGATTTGTTCGTAGGTCAGGAATGGAACTTCGTTCAACCCGGCGATCGCAGGTATTTGAGGTCGGGCGCCCGTGGTCAGCAGATATGTTTTCGCGTGAACCAGCTGTTCTCCCACCATGATGGTTCTCGCATCGACGAATCGCGCGGCACCCTGGATCACCTCAATGCCTTGCTTCCTAAGCTCCTCCGGGCTCTCGAACTGATAGACCTGCTGGATGGCCTGCCGCACGTACGCACGAACGCTTGGCATGTCGACGGCAGGTGGATTGGAGATGATGCCGAATCGCGAAGCTGTTCGGACTTGGTGTGCGGCTTTGGCCGCCTTGAGGAGCGCTTTACTCGGTACGCAGCCAGTCCAGGTGCAGTCTCCACCGATCCGGTTCCTCTCCACAAGCGCCACTTTGGCCCCAAGCTGCGCGGCGAACCCCGCTGCCGTCAAACCACCGGAGCCGGCGCCGATGATCACCAGCTCAAAATCAAGCGTCGCCATGGACGGCCTCCGTTGGATGCAGACGCCTCAGCAGCGCCATCGCGACTACGGCCATCGCCGAAGTGCCGTATATGAGTCCATCCACCGCGAATCGATTGCCCAACACGGCTGCTACCAGCGACCCACCAATCGCGCCCATGCTCAGCAACACCGAGTAGATGCCCATTGCCGCCCCACGGCCAGCCTGGGCGCCAACGGCTCCAGCCAACAGCGACAGAGCCGCTGGCGTGAAGCCGCTCTCGACCATGACGCACAGCGCCGATGCCGTGCCGATCGACCATCGCAGGCCATAGCTTTGGGCGCCAGAATGATTCAGCAGAAACAGTCCCACACAGACCGCGAACATCGCCACCAGGTTGATGCGCAGAACGCGAAGGATAGGCATGCGGGGCAGGACCACGCTCCAGCCACTGACGCCGGCGCCGAACACGATAGAATATCCCAGCAATAGCCAGCCTACGCGCTCCGGCTGATCGGCGAAAATACCGGCTAGGAATTGCCCATTTCGCGCCTTCTGCGTCAATAAGAACGTAAGCGTTGGCCCCAGCCACAGTCCCACGATGGCATTCACGCAGAGCCAAACAGGCGCCAGACGACGAAGCGATGGCTGGTGTAATGCACGCCAAAAGCCCGCCAGAGCTTCATGGCCGCCGTGACCTCTGCTGCCGGCCGCCCCGAAATAGAGCAGTCCGGCGGACAGCAGGTATACGGACGCAACACTCGCGAATGCGCTGGTGTGGAAAACATGCCAGAGTTGGGCGCCGGCTAGACCGCCTACCGCCAGCCCCGCCAACAGCGACAGCTCAAAATAGCTCATCGCACGAGCACGCAAAGCGGGATCCCGTTCTGTCACGTCGGTAATGTGGGCCAGCAGCGGCGGAGCGCCGGCGGCCGCTCCGAGACCCTCAATCGCCCGGCTTAGAAAAAAGATGCTGACCCATCCACTCATCCCGAACATTTGCGTGGCGACCGCGCCGAGCAACGCACCGCCTGTCACGAGGATTCGCGGAGCCATCGCGTCGGATAACATCCCGGTTGGCACCGCGAAAAGAAGTTCCGCCCCGAACGACATCGCCCCCAAGGTCCCGACAAGTGCAGCGTCCACCTGTGCGCCACGGTTCGCGAGATCGGCGAGATACAGGCCGACAAGAACACCGCTCGCGCCGCCGGCGATCCGCATAAAAGCGTTTCCCAGCAGCGCAATCGGAAGCCGATGCCGCCCGCGGGCCAGCGCATCGGTGTCCATCCAGGCCTCGGACTGTTCTTCCATAATCGTCATGTAGGCGGCTATACGGTGTGTGGCAAGGAAAGCTCTAATCTTACAGATAAAGTGCACCAGAAAACCTGGATTCGGCAACGGGTTGTAAGGAGACGGGTCTCGTTTGCACTAATCAGAGAATAACCGGATGGCAAAAATCTCCGATCTCAAGCTGGCGTATCAAATCTTCATGAAGGCGTACCCGTACCGGAGAGTCGACTGGCTTCCGGGCGCGCATCTTCAGAAGCCGCTCACCGAAGCTCGGGTGGCGGTTGTGACGACGGCGGCATTTTTCAGGCCTGACCAACCTGCATTCGACACCTCCATTCGTGGAGGCGACTATTCTTATCGCATCATTCCGATCGATACCGATCTGAATTCAATGAACATCGCTCACAGAAGTGACGCCTTCGACATCCGCGGGATCACGTCTGACAAGAATCTCGCATTGCCGCTCGACCGGCTGAAGTCCATGGCTAAGGATGGCCTGATCGGCTCCGTTGCGCCACGTCATTTCAGCTTCATGGGCTCGATCGCTGCTCCAGGCCGGCTGATCGCAAATACGGCTCCCGAGGTTGCCCGAATGCTGCTGGAAGATGCGGTGGATGCTGTTCTGCTGACGCCGGTCTGACCGATGTGCCATCAGTCGGTCGGACTGATTCAGAGCATCATTGAGAAAGCCGGCATTCCAACGGTTTCGGTAACGCTCCTTAAGGAGATCACAGAGCGCGTATCTCCGCCACGGGCGCTATTCGTGGATCTTCCGTTGGGGTATCCACTGGGAAACGCGAACGACTCTGCGCTTCAGACGCGGATAATCCTGGCGGCATTCGGATTACTCACGGAGAACATACCGCTTCCCATGATTCGGGAGTTACTTCCCTGAAAGCCGTCGGATCAGCCGCTCTTCGAGAGTTGGATCGGCTTTGTCCGGATCGCTCATCTGCCGAACACCGGCGCGAAGTTGCTCAATCTGACGCGCCAGACGGGAACAGAACTTGCACATGGCGAGATGCAGACGGACCCCCATGCGCTTCCACCATGTCTGCGCCTGAAGCTCATCCGACATGAGCAGCTTTGCCACCTTTTTGCACGAGATCATGGTCTGTTCCAGCCTTTGGCTTCGAGACACTCACGAAGCCTCGCACGCGCTCGATGCATCAGCACCCCAAAGTTAGTGATGCTCACATCGAGAATCTTACAAATCTCGCCCGTGTCAAGGCCTTCGACCTCTCGCAAGACGAACGCCTCACGCTGATTTACTGCGAGGCCATCCATGCAGCCGCGAATCAGTTCGCCGATTTCCTTCGAAAGCATCAGCCGCTCCAAATCGGCCGGCGGGCGCGCCCACTTTCCATTAGCGTCAAAGCGGGACTCGAACACCTCGTCGATGGGGTCCATGCAATCGTCCTTGATCGAAGCTCGGCGGCGCTCCATCGCCTTCCGGTGCAAGATTCCAAATAGCCACGTCCGTACCTGTGACCGCCCTTCGAAGTCCTCCAGCTTCTCGAGAAACGTCGTGAATACATCCTGTACCAGGTCTTCGGCCTCCTGCTCAGCGAACCCCAGTCCCCTTGCCGCTCTCAGCAACGGACGCGCGTGATCGCGGACAGCCTCCGCGAGCGCGTCGGGATCGCGGCGCCGCAGACGTTCGAGAAATGCCACGCTGATTGGGACCGCGGGTGTCATCGCGCGAATCGCTGTAAGAAACTCCAATCTACTCGCACTCCCGGTTGAAGGCAAACACGCCTTCACAATTTCGCAAGAAAAAGGAAATCAACAGATGAAACTCAAATGTTCGTTTGGCAATATCATTCTCGGCGCGATCGTGAGCGTCGCAAGCGTTGGCCTCAGCTTCGCAGCCAGGCTCGCCACGCCACGGACTGCCAGGAGGCGGGGGCGAATCGCCCATCCGCCAGCGTGCGCGCCTGGTGAGGGTCCTGATCAGCACGGGTATCATCGTCAGCTCCTGCGAATCGTTGAACCGTGGGGTTGCGTCGAGGTGATGCCGATTCGGAGCGGGGATCGAGCGGATCGGGCTCCTGACCAGTCAGGACAAGTGACCGCTTCGTGTACCCGCGCAGGAAGCTGGGGAACTGACCCGAAACTCGGCCTGTCCGATCAGCTACAATCAAAGGGAACCGATACGACAGTGCGAAGTAAGCGTCAAATTGCCTGGAGGATTGTAGGTTGACGCTTAACTTGCCGATAACCCATAATGTGGGAACGGTTTGCCGTTACATTTCAAAAGTGACGCGTTTGAACATGCCTTCATCCATAAGACACCCCCTCGCATTTGTATTGATTTCGTTCCTGTTCTTTGGCGGCACCGCGTTTGGCATCACGCCGGCCAAGAAAAAGAAGACCCGCCGCCACGCAGCCGCTAGTCAGGCGCCGGCCGTCCACACGGTAAAGGCCTCCTACGTCAGCCATCTTTCCCGGCTGCCGAAAAAACGCATCGTTTTTAGTCCGTGGAACGTGCCCACCTTTGCCGATTCCACGGAAGGCGATTCGGTGGATGGCGAGGATCTGATGGTTCGCCGCGCCGCGGTACAGGCTCTGGGTCCCTACAACGGAAGCATCGTCGTCGTGGATCCAAAGACCGGCCGCATTCTGACCATCGTGAACCAGAAGCTCACCTACCAGAGCGGCTTCCAGCCCTGCTCCACCATCAAAATCGTAGCGGCACTGGCCGGTCTCAATGAAGGCATTCTGAGCCCGCAGAACCATTTCCGCATCGTGCCGCGCCGGTCGATGGATCTGACTGAAGCGCTGGCCCATTCCAACAATGCCTTCTTTTCCGCCGTCGGATATAAGCTCGGATACGATCGCATCATCAAATACGACGAGCTGTTCGGTCTGGGCGAAAAGGCTGGATGGAATCTGGACGGTGAGCAACCCGGAACGCTGGCAACCCAACCTCCCTCGGACGGCCTCGGCATGATGACCAGTTTCGGCGAAGGAGTTTACATGACGCCGCTGGAGTTGGCTGGAATCGTCTCGGCAGTCGCCAACGGTGGCACGCTTTATTACCTGCAGCATCCACGTTCAACGGAAGAAGTCGCTCACTTCGTCCCGCGCGTGAAGCGTCAGCTCGAGATTTCTCCGTGGCTGCCCGACATCAAACCGGGCATGATGGGAGCGGTTGAGTACGGCACCGCCAGGCGCGCCGGCTACAATCCCAGTGAACCGATCTTTGGCAAAACGGGAACCTGTACCGATGGCCGGTCACCCACACACCTCGGTTGGTTTGGCTCGTACAACGAATCCGGCGAGAACAAGCTGGTGGTGGTCGTGCTGCTCACCGGTGGACGTCCGGTCAGCGGGCCTGTAGCTTCGGGCGTGGCCGGAGCGGTCTACAAGAATCTGGAACAGGAGAACTACTTCGCCAGTGTCCGCCGGGGTTCTCCGATGGCCTTGATCTCTACCCAAGCCTGCTGCGCTCTTCCGTAGCGCAAAGGGTGCGGCGCGCACCGCAAGACGTGTCAGGAACTGCTTCGCGCCGCGCTCCGTTTTGCGCGAGTTCCTCGTAAGTCAGGCCCGTTCCCAGGCGCGCCTTAGAAATGCTTCTTCAGGTCGCGGAATCGCTCCAACTTGAGTAGGCGTCCGCTCGCTTCCCGCACTTCTTCATGCTCCAGCCGCCAGGTGTGATCGTGCGGCACGAACACTGCATTGATGCCTACTTCCAGCGCTGGATTGATGTCGGATTTGGGTGAGTTGCCGATCATCCAGGTGCGGCAGGCATCCATCCGCCGCTCTGCGATCAAAGTGGAATAGGAGGCAGCGTCTTTCTCCTTGACGATCGCCGTGTGACCAAAATAAATCGCCAATCCGGAGCGATCCAGCTTCAGCTTCTGCTCTTCCGGATTCCCCTTGGTAAACAACGTGAGATCGTGCCGCAGCGAGAGGTATTCCAGCGTTTCCTCCACACCGGGGATCAGCTCAATGGGATGGTGCAGGATCTGCTCGGTGAAGCTCATGATCCTCGTCAGGTCATCGTCGTAAACGTCGCGCTCCACCAGCCGGTGATAGCACTCCGTCAGGTTCCGCGCGAAGTTGGCGGTGCCGTAGCCGTGCACTTTGCTGTTTACCGTCTCAATCTCGTCCAGCACCCCGCGCACTTCCTCGGGCGTCAGGCTGGAATGGTCCAGAAAATCGCAAAATTCGTCGAAGGCCCGCTCGAAGTAGATGTTGTTTTCCCACAGCGTGTCGTCGGCGTCGACGATGAGATGTTGCCGCACGAGCATGCTCAGATTCCGGCCGGCCGTTTGGAATGGCCGTTGCGTGGCGCGACTTCGCGCACATGCTGGATCTCGCGCCGCTTCGCGCCGTAGTTCGGGAAGAACTCGGCCAGCCGGCGCATGCGATCCGCTTCTGACCGCGTCGCCAAGAGGATCTGCCGGAAGTCGAGATCAGGAACCAGTTGCGCCAGTTGGAAGCTCAACTGCGGGTCGCTCATCTCCGGCTCGCGCAGCGTTTCCGGCTGTTCTATCGAGCGAATGTCGTTGTAAGCGTCCATCACGCGTTGGCGGACCTCAGGCGCGATGGGATCGGCTCGCTCGTCATCAAAAAATTCGACCGCCCCCCGCAGATACGGCTTTTCATCGTTCAGCATGATAATTTCGAAACGCCGCCGTCCGATGGTGAGCAGGTCCATGCGCCCGTCGGGATAGGTTTTCAGCACCTTCTCGACGGTCGCGGTACAACCCGTGTTCACGATGCCTTTCTCGCCCGCTTGCACCACGCCGAACTCGGAGTTCCCCTTCAGCACGTCGCCGATCATGGCCTTGTAGCGCTCCTCGAAGATGTGGAGCGGCAGCGCGGTCCGCGGAAATAAAACCACCTGAAGTGGGAAAAGCGGCAACAGCTCTTCCTGCATGTGTACTATTATGGCTTCTTAAGCAACCGCACAGAACCGGTAGCTGTCTCTATTTTGTCATGCCGCCGGCGCATAAAACATGCTCCTCAAACTAAAACGCACGCCCGGAATCTACCTGGTTGGTTTCATGGGGGCCGGCAAGAGCACCGTCGGAAACTTGCTGGCCGATCACTTGGGCTGGTTCTTTGCCGATTTAGACCAGGAGATCGAGGCCGAGCAGAGCGCCACCATCGCCCAGATTTTCGACACGCGCGGTGAAGACGAATTCCGCAAGATCGAACATGAGGCGTTGAGCCGGCGCGTGCGCGAGATCGAGCGCGGCAAACCCATGGTAATGGCCCTAGGCGGCGGCGCGTTCGCGCAGGCGGCGAACCAGGACCTGCTGTCCGAACGCGGTGTGCCCATTTGGCTGGATTGTCCGATCGCCCGAGTGCGCCAACGTCTGGATGGATTATCGGACCGCCCGCTGGCTCGCAATCCCGAGAAATTTGAGCAGCTCTACCAGGACCGGCGCGCGGCTTACGCCAAAGCGGATTACCGCATTGAAGTCGACACCGACGATCCAGCCGAGATCGTCGCGGCCATTCTCAAGCTCCCGATCTTCTAGACGGGCATGCCTTCCTCACTGCGCAGCCAGGCTCTCCGCATCTTCGGCGCGGCATTGAAGGCGGCCGCGCCCGGACCAGCGGTACGGAATCACCTGCGGCTGAGCGGCGGTGCTTTGGCCGCCGGGCACAAGCGCTACCGCCTCTCGAAGTTTCGCAACATCTACGTAGTCGGAGCCGGAAAAGCGGCCGTCGAAATGGCGCGGGCCGTCGAGCGGTTGCTCGCGAAGCGAATCCGAGGCGGCCTCATCAACACCAAGTACGGGAACAGCCGCGTTGCACTCCGGCGCATCGAGGTGAACGAATGCGGGCATCCGGTGCCCGACCGCGAAGGCGAAAAAGGCGCGGCGCGCATCGCCGAGATCGCGCGCAACGCCCAGGCTGACGACCTGATCATTTGCCTGATCTCGGGCGGAGCGTCGGCGCTGCTTCCTCTTCCCGCCACCCCCGTTACGCTGGAGGAGACCCAGGCCACCACCCGGCTGCTACTCGACTGCGGCGCCAATATCCATGAGATCAATTGCGTGCGCAAACATATCTCGGCTATCCAGGGCGGCCAGCTCGCGCGGCTAGCTTATCCGGCCACGGTGCTTGCTCTGATCCTGTCCGACGTCATCGGCGACGATCTGGACGTGATCGGCTCCGGCCCAACCGTTCCCGATCGGTCGACGTTTGCGGAAGCCCAGGCCGTATTCGAGAAATATGGAATCTGGAACCAGGCGCCGGCTGGAGTGCGGCAACGGATTAGCTCGGGCGCGGTGGAAACGCCCAAGCCGGGCGACCGCATCTTTGAGCGAGTCCAGAACGTAATCATTGGGAGCAATCGCCTGGCGGTGGACGCCGCCGCGCGGCAGGCTCGGGAGCTGGGATTCCGCACCATGGTTTTGTCCACGTTCGTCGAAGGCGAAGCGCGCGAAGTAGCGCACGTCTATGCCGCGATGGCGCGCGAGATCTGCGCCTCGGGCCGCCCGCTGCGGCGCCCGGCGTGTGTCATCTCGGGTGGAGAAACTACAGTAACGATTCGCGGCCGCGGGCTGGGCGGCAGAAACCAGGAACTCGCTCTGGCTGCCGCGATCGACATCGCCGGTCTTAAGGACGTGGTGATTCTAAGCAGCGGTACGGACGGCACCGACGGCCCCACCGACGCCGCGGGCGCCATCGCGGACGGAACTACTCAAGCTAGAGCCGCGGCTAAAGGGCTGGACCCAGCCACATATCTGGCCAACAACGACTCGTATCATTTCTTCGATGCGTTGGGCGATCTAGTAAGAACCGGCCCCACCGGAACCAACGTCGCCGACGTGCAGGTCATTCTGGTGCGTTGAGGCTACTGGCTGGTGCGTTGAGGCTACTGGCGCTCCACATGCAGCGGCGGCTGGGGCGCTTTGGGAGCAGTGGGCGGCGCGGGCGTGCTCGGAATATCCGGAAAGGTCACGTCTTCCGAAGCGCTCGCCTTGCGGACCGTGACGGATCCGCGGCCAGTCTCCAGCCGCACCTGGGCCCCGTCGTTGCTGCCTTTGATCGTTGCGCCGCGGTTAGTTTCGTCCACCGTCAGCGGCGCGCCGTAGTCGTTGTGCGCCTCACCCCGGTCGGTGGATGCCCTCAAGTCGAACTTCGCGTCTGCCGGCAGCGCCAGATCGACGTCGCCGGAACGCGTGTGAACTTCCATCTTGGGAACGGTCTTGCCGGGACGCAGCGAGACGTCGCCGCGGTCCAGCGTCACTTCCATCGACTGCGTGAAATTGGATATCTGAAGATCGCGCGAGCGCGCATTCAGCCGTACCGGCCCCACCAGGTTGTCGGCCGTGAATTCGCCCGGACCCATGTGCACCTGGCCGGGCAGCTTTTCGCAGTTCACCGTGATGCGCGGGTCTTCGTAACGCAAGGGCTGTGCGAGATTGCGGAGCTGGATCTGACCCGTGTAGGTGCCGGCGACGGTCACCTGGCCGGTGATGTCCTGCAATTCCACGTCCTGCCCGTTCCCTTTCAGGTCCACTGTGCCCTTCACGGCATTAGCGCGGATGATATCGCTGCGCCGGGTATCGACCCGCACGTTCCCACCGATGTTGTCCAGGCGCACGCCGGCATTGTCGCTCGTGATATCGACGCCGCCGTTTACGTTCTGAATATCGAAATCGCCGTTACGCCCGTGCGCTTCAATGGACGCGCCGGCCGGAACGGTAATCTCCAGATCGTCTGACACCTGCAACCGGTCGCTCACACGATCCTGGTTGGTACGGATGATCAGTTCGTCGCCTTGCTGGATCAGCTCCAGCGGCGTCTGCTTATTGGCGTTGTCGGCGTCGGTTTGCTGGAAGGAACGGATGGTCTCATGGCCGCTCGCCTTGACTACGGTATCGGAGGTTCCCGTGATTCTGGCGTTGCCTCGAAAACTCTCGATCATCACGCGACAGTTTTTCGCGCAGGGTTGTTGGGAGGGAGAAAGCGTATAGTCGTATGGCTCTCCCATGCCCCGCACTACGCCTCGCCACACGCTGCCGGCGGGAAACCAGGTGGTGTAATGTCGCGCCGTGTACATCGTTCCACCGATGACGCAGATCAGGAACACCAGCATCCACTCGCCGCCCGAGACCCCGTTGCGCGGGATCGGCTTGGACATAATGGCCCACATCAGGATCTCGACCAGCCGCAGCAGGCCCCACGCAATCAGGACGAACGGCCAGTAGCGCGAAATGATGTCGGCCAGCGGAATCTCGGGCCACAAGTTCCGCATCAGAAACAGGCCCCCGATCAAGATCAGAATCAGCGGCCCGATCACTGATCCGCGCTTCATATTACGTTGCCTCCCGGCGGACGGCTGCCGGAACTCTGCTGCTGTTGGGGGTTTTCCGCGATTTTTTCGAGCAGCTTCAGGATGCCGAACATGATGATCAAAAACGGCCAGGTCCGGCTGAATCCGTAGATGCCGAAGTAATCCATTGCCACCAGCGATCCGAGCGTGATGAGCATGATCGGCCCGCGGATGGCCTGAATCAGGCTGTTGTTAGTGGCGTTCATTGGTGGCCTCCCGAACGCCGCCAGAGCGCTGGCCGTCGCCGCGCTCCGAGATCGCTAGCCTTTCGTACAGCAGGTACACGCCGAGCGCGATGAGGGCGATCGGCCAGTAGCGCAACAGTTGGCCGAAGCGGATAATATCCAGATTGTTCAACAGGAACAACAATCCGGCGGCGATCAGAACCACCGGCGCCAGCGGGAACCTGGAGGGCTCGCCACGCCGCGGAACGATGCTCGAAAATTCATCCACGGGCTGGCCCAGTTGACGCTTCTTGGCGGTGTGATAGGCTTCAAACGCCATGTAAAACACCCAGACGGCGATCATCATGCCGAACAGCGGCTGCAGGTTGTCGGCGGTCTCCCCGCTGCTTACGATGCCGATCAGGATTCCCAGCACCACCACGTGGATCAGGCCTTTGACATATTGGCCGTTGTAAATAGCGCCTACGCCGGGAATCAGGCCCAGCAGAAAGCGAGTCCGGGAGAAGCGCCCGCATCCGGGATGGGCGTGGGAGGAGGCGTCGGCGCGGTGTAGGGTGAAGAGGCCGCCGCAGCCGCCGGCGCGTGTTCCGCGCAATAAACTGTGCCATCGGCCAGGTGCCGGCACGCCTCGCACAGCGCCTTGCCGCAGGACCGGCAATAAGCGATGGCCGGTACATCCGGATGTGTGGTGCAATTCATTCTCGTTTACCTCTGTCATTCGTCTGTACCGGCGTTTGTCCGGGCGTTCGCGCGGGCATAGCGCCGCTGATTTTCCCCGAGGCTTGGCCGCTGGGGGTCTCCTGGGCGGCCGGCCGGTTGCCGCCGGCGTCGGCAGGCTGCTCCTGATCGGACCATTCCTTGAGCCGCGACTGGATCTCGATCACCAGCCGCAGATTGTCGTAATACTTCATCGTGCGATCCCAAACACGGTGCGAGTGGTCGTCGATCGACTGCCACACTCGGGCAGGATCCAGATCGGAAGCGCGCAACGGCCGCGGCTCGATGTGCGCGAAACGCGCCAGCATGGCCAGCGACAACACGGTCATCGCCATGCCCATGGCATAGCGCGGCTGGAGCACGCCTTCCACCCACCCGCCGAAAAGTCTGCGCCACCACGGCCGCCGTTCTTCTGAGGTCTGCGCTCCGCGCGGCGCCTGGTGCAGGATGCGCGTGAGCAACTCGGCGGGCGGATCTGCCGCGGGAACCGCATCCAGAAACGCCGTCGCTGCCTCCACGTCGCGCGCCAGTTCCGCGCATGCGCCGCATGCGGCCAAATGCTCCTCGAGCTCAATTCCCTGCCGATGAGGGAGCGTACCCTCCAGGTAGTCGCACAGCAGGATTTCTACTTCAGGGCAGGTCATATGCGAACCTTGTGCCGGCGCAGCACACGGGCCAACTCGGCCCGCCCGCGATTCAGGCGCGATTTCACCGTCCCTTCGGGAACGTTCAGCACCTGCGCGATCTCACGATATTCCAATTCTTCCAGATCCCTGAGGATGACCGTCTCGCGCAGATCCGGAGACAGCTTCTGCAACGCCGACTGCAGCAGCTCGCTGGCTTCACGCCCGGCCAGCATTCCTTCGGTCCGGGACATCATCGCTGTGTTTTCTTCGAGCGCCGGCGCCTGATCTTCCAGCGACTCGGTGGCACGCTCCAGCCGCGTCCGCCGATAATGATCGATCAGCAGATTACGCGTCAATCTGGTCAACCATACCACGAACAATCCTTCCCCGCTACGGAAGCTCTTGAGGTTCTTAAACACGCGCAGGAAGACATCCTGCGTCAAGTCCTGCGCTTCGGCGTCGCTCGAGGTGAAGCGATAACAAATCGAGTAGACCCGCCGGCTATGCGCCTTGACGAGTTCTTCCCAGGCGGCATCCTGCCCGCTCAGGCAGCGCTCAACGAGTTGTCCATCAGCATCCAAACGGTCGCCGGTTCGAGCCTGTGAATGCGGTGCGACCCAGGTCCATCTCCCAGCCGGAATCGCCACCGTTGCCATGACTTCCTCAATCTCCTGCTTCCAGTAATGAAAACGAGGATCTATGATAAGAAGTTCACTTGAATCCAAGATTTACATTCTACAAAGGACCTTTTCAGGGTACCAACTGGAAGCCCACCCGTCTCAAGCCCGTTCCCTCCGCTTGGGCACAAGGCGCCGCGTGAGGACTCCACCACCCATTCGCGGCCGCCGCGCCGCGCTGGTTGCCCTGGCTGTACTGATCCTCTTGGGGATTATCGCGGTTCGGGCCAGCGGAGCGTCTTTCAACTGGAATCTCTTCCTGGACACCATCCGGGGCGTGTCCTGGCTTTGGCTTACCGTTGCTATCCTACTGATGCTGCTTACTTATGTGGGCCGCGCGTTGCGTTGGGAGGTTATGTTGCGGCCGCTGGGACGGAAGGTGAGCATTGCCAGGCTGACTTCGGATACGGCTATCGGGTTTATGGCGGCGACGCTATTGGGTCGCGTGGGAGAATTGGTTCGCCCCTATCTCATTTCCGTCAGCGCCGGAGTCTCATTCTCCTCCCAGGTCGCTGCCTGGCTTTTGGAACGCGTGCTCGACTTGTTGGCGGTCCTGCTGATCTTTGGGTTCGCTCTCGCCCGGGTACCATCTCACGGGCTACCACTCGGGCCGGGTCTTCGGTGGACACTGCACCTCGGGGGGTACCTGGCCGCGCTGGCCGGTCTCGTCTGCCTCTTGGTGCTGGTAGCCTTTCGCAACTTCTCGGAGGCTGCGAGGGGGCGAATCCTGGCGGCTCTTTCGTTTCTACCTGCTGATTACTATAGTCGTAGTACTAAGATGCTTGAGGCTTTCTCTCGCGGCGTACAGGTGACCAGGAAGCCGGGGCCGCTGGGTCTCCTGGCAGTCTACACGGGGCTGGAGTGGGTTTTGATCACGGCAAGCTATGGGGCATTGCTGCGTTGCTTTTCTGCTACCCGGTTCTTAAAACTTACAGACGTAGTAATTATTCTGGGGTTCGTGGCGTTCGGAAGCATCGTTCAGATCCCCGGAATCGGCGGCGGAGTTCAAATAACTTCAATTGTAGTATTGCGAGAAATCTATGGACTCTCGCTGGAATCCGCCTCTGGAATCGCTCTATTCATTTGGATCCTTACTCTGGTGCTGGTGGTGCCCGTGGGCCTTGCCTGCGCGCTGCACCAGGGCCTGAACTGGCATAAAATCAAGCAATTGGCAAAGGAAACGCTGCCGCAAGAAGAGGAGCTGACATGATCTGCCCGTTCTGCGGGTTCAAGCAGGACCGAGTGATTGATTCACGCGAGAGCAAGGAAGGCGATGTCATTCGCCGGCGCCGCCAATGCCTGGGATGTGAGCGTCGATTTACGACCTATGAGCGCAGCGACGAGATCCCATACATGGTGGTCAAGAAGGACGGCCGCCGTGAAAAATTCGACCGGCAAAAGGTGCTTAGCGGCCTGTTGAAAGCTTGCGAGAAGAGGCCCGTTCCTATGTCGAAGCTGGCCGAGATCGTAGATGCGGTGGAAGCCAAGCTGGCCGACAGCGCCGAGCGCGAGATGACTACTACGGAAATAGGAGAAATGCTGATGGACAAGCTTCGCAGCCTGGACAAGATTGCCTACGTGCGCTTCGCCTCGGTCTATCGCGACTTCCAGGATGTCGAAGCTTTCCTCAACGAATTGAAGAACTTAGTCCTGCAGAAACGCTCTTGAGGCGCGGCGCTGGCAGGCGCGCCGGAAGTGCAAGTTTAGTGTAACCAATACTCCAGAAAAACATCTTGTATTTAGGACTTAACTTCGAAAACGATTCGGTGCTATAATCGGTTGCGACCACATTACAGTCGGCCCGGTGGCGCGGCGCACACCCGAGGTAGGAGTCTGTACTGAGCAGAGCGGCGAAGCCGAGAGCATGATTTCGCCGTGGGGCTGGCAGGTGAGTATCTAAGTGGACCATTTCGAAGATCAATTTTTGGCGGACAGTCATGAGCCGCTCGGGATACCGTTCGACGAAGAGGCGAACTTCTTCCATCCCGAGGAGGTTCAGGACGAAGAATTTCCTGCTGCGCAGCAGGCTGAAGAGTCGATTTACACCGACGATCCGGTACGCGTGTATCTGCGGGAAATGGGCGCTGTCCCGTTGCTCACCCGGGAAGGCGAAGTCAATCTGGCGCGCCGCATGGAACGCGGCAAGCTGCGGATGCAGAAGTCCATCAGCCGGTCGGCTCTGGTGCAACTGCGGGCGATGGAGATCGCCGAAGTGCTGAAGGGCGGCGACGACGAACTGGACAACTTCGTGGATCTGGGCGATGCCGAGGAAGGCAGCCCCGCCGACACCAAGAAGCAGGCCGAGGTTCGCGCCGAATTTGCCGAGATCATCGCGCTTCACAAGCGCCGTCAGCAATTGGATGAACGGCTGGAATCCGTTCCGCTGAGCAACAAGCGCCTGCGGCAAGCGCTGGCAGGGCAAGCTGAATCGCGCCAAGGTGGAGATGTCAATCGCGATCCGGCGTATCCCCTGGCTGCCGTCGCGCTGGAAGCAATTCTCCAAGGAAATTGAGCACGCCGTGGATCAGCTGGCGCAGCTCGAGCAGGACCTCCGCAAACTGGAAGGCCGCTCGGGCATCACCGCGCAAGCGCGAGTCCGCGAACTGCGCCGGGAAGTACGCAAGCTGGAGACGGCCGCGGGCGCCTCGCTGGTCGATCTGCGGCACAGCCTGACGGTGATCCGTCACGGCGAAATCGAAGCCGAGCGCGCCAAGAAGGATCTGGTGGAAGCCAACCTCCGCCTGGTGGTCTCGGTCGCCAAGAAGTACGTCAACCGCGGGCTGCACCTGCTGGATCTGATCCAGGAGGGCAATATCGGCCTGATGCGCGCCGCCGACAAGTTCGAATACCGGCGCGGCTACAAGTTTTCAACCTACGCCACCTGGTGGATTCGCCAGGCCATTACGCGCGCCATCGCCGACCAATCGCGCACCATCCGCATTCCGGTGCACATGAACGAGAGCATGAACAAGTTCCTGCGCGCGACGCGGGAACTCGAAAAGGAAATGGGCCGCGCGCCGACCAACGACGAAATTGGCCGCCGCATGGATATTCCGGTGGAAAAGGTGCAGAAGCTCAAGACTATTTCGCGCGACCCGGTTTCGCTCGAAACGCCGGTTGGCCGCGACGGCGAATCCGCGCTGGGCGATTTGATCGAGGATCGCTGGGTGGGATCGCCGGTGGACGCGGTCATCGATTCGAACGTGCGCGACGAGACCGCGAATATTTTGAAGACGCTGTCTCCCAAGGAAGAGAAAGTGATCCGGCTGCGCTTCGGCATCGGCTGCGAGCGCGAGCATACTCTGGAAGAAATCGGTCAGGAATTCGACGTAACGCGCGAGCGCATCCGCCAAATCGAAGCCAAGGCTCTCCGCCAGCTTCGGTCTCCGGAGCGGGCTCGCCATCTGCGAGCTTTACTGGCTGCTAGGTAAAGCCGCTTCCTCCTCCGCGTGAAAGGCCGGGCAGGTCGCCCGGCCTTCTTTATTGCACCGCGCGGCCGAAACGCGTACAAAAGCCAAGATCGGGCTGAAATGTTACAATAATAAAGAGCTGCCAGCGCTCGCTCACCTCCTATGGCAAGCAAACCACCTTTCGCTCAAGGCGCACAGATCGAACATTCCAAGTATGGTCTGGGGTCCGTTTTGTCGTGCACCGAAGAACACATCGTGATCAAGTTCGATGACCACGGCGAGAAGAAATTCGTTCTGTCCATCGCCCTGGCAGCGCTGAAGAAGAGTGATCGCCAGCCGCCGGTGGAGAAACGCCGGGCCGCACGCAAGAAAGCTACACCGGTCGCCGCGCAGTAGCGTTGCCCGCGCAGGTTCGGAGCGCCTTGCTAGGAGTGACCAAGCACCGGATGCGGCCGATAAGGCTCTTCGAGTGCCCGTAATTCCGATTCGTCCAGCTTCAGTTCCACTGCTGCCACGGCGTCGTCTAGATGCTCCATCCGTCGCGCTCCGACAATCGGCGAGGTGATGCCGGGCTGAGCCAGCACCCATGCCAGCGCGACTTGCGCATTGGAAACACCGCGCTTGCGGGCGATCTCCGAGACGCGCTCCACCACCTGAAAATCGGAATCCTGATAATACATGCGCTGCGCATACTCGTCGGTGCGAGAGCGCACCGTCTCGCCAAAACCTTCCTTGCGCCGGTTGCCCATCAGAAATCCGCGCGCCAGCGGGCTCCACGGAATCAGCCCGATCCCTTCCTGGCGGCACAGCGGATTCATCTCGCGCTCTTCTTCGCGGTAGATGAGGTTGTAATGATTCTGCATGCTGACGAAGCGCGTCAGGCCCAGCTCGTCCGGCCTTGTACAGCATCCGGGCGAACTGCCAGGCGTACATGGAGGAAGCGCCGAGGTACAGCGCCTTGCCGGACCGGACCACATCGTGCAGCGCCTCGAGCGTCTCCTCGATCGGGAGTCGCATAATCGAAGCGATGGATCTGGTAAAGATCCACATAATCGACGCCCAGCCGACGCAGGCTGTTGTCGATGGAATGCAGAATGTGTTTGCGCGACAGCCCGCGCTGGTTCGGATCGCCGGTCATCGGGCTGAAGACCTTGGTGGCGATGACCAGCCGCTCGCGCTCCGGCCCGAAATCTTTGAGCGCGCGCCCCAGGATTTCCTCGCTCGCGCCGTGTGAATAAATGTCGGCGGTATCGAAGAAATTGATGCCCAGTTCCAGCGCGCGCTGGATCAAGGGGCCGGCTCTCCTCTTCCTCCAGCACCCACTCGCGCCAGCGCTTGGAGCCATAGGTCATGGCGCCCAAGCAGACGCGCGATACTTTCAGGCCGGTCGAGCCGAGATTGACGTATTCCATCGCGATGGAATCCGGCAATTCGCTCAGCGCCTGAGGCGGGAACGATCGCCTCCGCTCGCCAAGCAGCGCGGACTTTCAGTGTATCAACTCGGGCCGCCGCTGCTGAGGCGGCGCCGGGGCGGAGCGATCGCTCGCAATAACGTACGTTTCCATGTCAAGGTCCGCGATCTCCTGCTCGGTGAGATACCGAACCGCGGCGTATTCGGGTATTCGGCGGATCACCTGTGCGAGTCCGGTGAGAATCGCGCTCTCGGCCGGAGAGACGACAGGATGAGTGAGAACTCCAGACTGCTCCACAATCAAGAATGGACGCCCGTGATAACGGTTTCCGGCCGGCGGCAGGAGACGATGGCCTGCGACAGCGCAATACAGGGCGGCTGGATTGGAGCTGGAAAAAATCGCCTGGCACGGATATAAGAGGCCACCAGCAAGAATTTCAGCTGATAAAGAGTCGGTTGCCAAAGCATGTACCGTGACGTTGTCGGCCAAGCGCCAGTCCGAGCCGCCGTTAGCGATTTGGTGCAGCGCGGCGTAGTCAGCTTTCGGCGCCCGGCGAGCAGTAAGGGCGACGCGCCGTTCCACTTCCCAGAGCAGGGCTTCCGCGCGGGCGCAGCTCGGGCCGCCGACTACCAGACCGTGATTGCCTAACACCAACACCTCCGTGTCCGGCGCCTCGGATAAGGCTTGTTCCACTTCCGCGGCCAGGGGCAGGCCCGAGGGCACGTAGGGTATCCAGCGCCAGCGCAAGCCATCCAACCGCTCCTCTAAACACGCCGGACCGTCCTGCCGGACCGCCCACGCGATTACATTCACTGAATGAACATGAATGACGACCCGGTGCGGCACAATGACATGCAGTGCGGTTTCGATCGACGGCTGCAATGGGTTTTCGACGGCGCGGGTGCATGTTTTCGCCGGATCCACGTTGCGGCGACAACAGTCGCGCGCCCATTCCAAATCGACCGGCACCAGAATATTGCGCGGCCCTGGACCTCAGGCTTTCGCGAGCTTCTCGCGCTGTTCGCGCAAAATCGCTTTGCGGCTGAGCTTGATTTTGTTGCCTTCGAGCGCCAGGACCTTGACCAGAATCTGGTCGCCTTCCTTCAGCTCATCGCGCACCTGCTTGATGCGGTTCTCCGAGATTTCGCTGATATGCAGCAGGCCGTCGGTGCCCGGGAAGATCTCGACGAAGGCGCCGAAATCGACGATTCGCACCACCTTGCCCAGGTAGGTCTTGCCGACCTCGGCCACCGCCGCGATGTCGGTGACGCGCTGGATGGCCTTCTTGGCCGATTCGCCGTCGGAAGCGAAGATGTTCACCGTGCCATCGTCTTCGACGTCGATCTTGACGCCGGTTTCGTCCACGATGCTGCGGATCATCTTGCCGCCCGGCCCGATCAGATCGCGAATCTTGTCGGTCGGAATGGTCAGCGTGTAGATGCGCGGCGCATACTGCGACATTTCGCTGCGAGGCTCGGAGATCGCGCTGGTCATCTTGTCCAGGATGAAGAGCCGCGCGCGGCGTGCCTGCTCGAGCGCTTCCTTCATGATCTTGGTGGTGACGTTGGGAACCTTGATGTCCATCTGGAGGCCAGTGATGCCCTTGGACGATCCAGCCACCTTGAAATCCATGTCGCCGTAGTGATCTTCGGCGCCGGCGATGTCGGTCAGGATGGCGTAATCCTTGCCTTCCAGCACCAGCCCCATGGCGATGCCGGCGACGGGGTCGGTGATCTTGACGCCCGCATCCATCAGCGCCAGCGTGGCGCCGCAAACGGTGGCCATCGAGCTGGAGCCATTCGACTCCAGGATGTCGCTCACCACGCGCAGAGTGTAAGGAAACTCTTTTTCATCGGGAATGACGGCGGAGATCGACCGTTCGGCCAGCGCGCCGTGTCCGATCTCGCGGCGTCCGGGGCCGCGCATGAATCCCACTTCGCCTACGCTGAAGGGCGGGAAGTTGTAATGCAGCATGAAGCGCTTGGAGGTCAGGGCCAGATCGAACATCTCGATGCGCTGTTCGTCATCCTTGGTGCCCAGGGTGACGGTGACCAGCGCCTGCGTCTCGCCGCGCGTGAACAAAGCCGAACCATGCGTGCGCGGCAGGACGCCGACTTCGCTCTCGATGGGCCGGATCTCGTCGAACGCGCGCCCATCCGGACGGCGCCGAGCCTTCAACATCTCGTCGCGGAAGATGCGCTCTTTCAAGCGATCGAACAGATCGCCGCCTTCTTCCATCTGATCTTCGGGCAAGGGCGTCACGACTTTGTCGCGCGCGTTCGCCACTTTCTGATAGCTTTCCAGCTTCTGATACTTCTTGGTATTCAGCGCGTCGGTCAGCTCTTCGCGAATCTGCTTCTCGATTTTCGCGTACAGTTCCTTATTGATTTCCGGAGGCGTGAAGGTCGACTTTGGCTTGCCGGCTTTGGCGACCAGCTCGCGAATGCCCGCGGCGATTTTCTTGCAGCAGTTGTGGCCATATTCGATGGCTTCCAGCACCTCGGCCTCGCTGGCGTGCTGCGCGCCCGCCTCCACCATGACGATGCCTTCTTCGGTTCCGGCCACGACGATGTTGATCTTGGCCTCGCGCGTCTCATCGTAGCTGGGATTGGGTACCAACTTGCCGTTGACGGAACCCACGCGAACTCCGCCCAGCACATGCTGGAACGGGATGTCGGAAATGGCCAGCGCGGCGCCGGCGCCCAACGATCGCCAGCGTGCTGGGATCGCGCTGCGGATCGGCCGAAAGCACCATGGCGATGACTTGCGACTCGTTCATGAAGCCTTCTGGAAATAGCGGGCGAATGGGCCGGTCGATCAGCCGGCTGGTGAGAATTTCTTTCTCCGAGGGACGGCCCTCGCGCTTGATGAAGCCGCCCGGAAATTTGCCGGCGGCGTAAGTGTATTCACGATAGTCCACCGTGAGCGGAAAAAATCCAGCTCCGGGTTTGGGTTGGTCCGCGGCGCAGGCTGAAACCAGCACCACCGTGTCTCCCGAGCGGACCAGCACGGCCCCATTGGCCTGTTTTGCGACTCTGCCCGTCTCGAGCGTAATTTTCTGACCATCCAGGTCAATTTCTACTGTCTGTAACATTGAATGTCCTTTTAATCCAGGTCAAGTTGCCTTGCCTGCTGTTGACTAAGAGGAGACTTTGGAGTGAGGGACTGAAGGGAGCGCCGCCCACCGGGGCGGATTGCCGGGCAGCTAACGTCGGATGCCCAAGCTTTGGATCAGGTTCTTGTACCTTTCCGGGTTACGGCTTTTCAGGTATTTCAAAAGGCGACGCCTCCGGGCTACCATCGACAACAATCCCCGGCGGGAATGATGGTCCTTACTATGCGTCTTGAAATGATCCTCGAGCTGCTTGATACGCTGGCTGAGGATTGCGACCTGGACTTCTGGCGAACCGGTATCGGTCTTGTGGACTTTGTACTTCGCAACTACTTGCTGTTTAGTGTCGGTCGCCAGGGCCATGCTCGAATCGATACTCCTCGTCTATTCTTAATCTCTTTTTGTACTGCTCCAGCATACCACAAGCGCGCGCCCAGGATCTATGCGGCAAAAATGCGGCGGGGGAAAACCGGGGACAGTACACTCATTCCCCGATTTCTGCGTATTCTTGGCCGCAGCCGATGGCTTCGAAATTGGGGATTGAGTGTACTGTCCGCCGTTTTTCGCCCCGACACAAATCCTTACAGGGCAGGCGGGTATACTTAAGCCTGGAGTCGGAGGCTCCTGGAAACCTGTTGTCTTCAGGCGGAATCCTAAAGGACGATGGCAAAATCGGGTTCACTAATCTTTCTTGTGGCAGTGCTGGCGCGTCTTGCCTCAGCTCAAGCTTTTGATAACACAGGCAATAAGCTACTCAACGGAGCTTATTACTTCCGCGAAGTAATCTATACCGCAAATGTCGATGTTGCCTTGTACGGCAGCATCACGTTCGATGGCAACGGGTCTTATTCGATCACGGCGACGACGTTCGACGACAGCTCCTTCACGGCCCAGTCTTACTCGGCTACCGGAACCTACGTGATCTCCGCAGCGGCTATGGGTATCTGCAGTCCAACCAGATACTGAGTTCATTGGGTAGCTCGAATCCCGTGACCCACGGGCTGGTCTCGAACGGGATTTTCGTCGGAAGCAGCACGGAGAGCGGAATTAGCGATCTTTTCATCGCTGCGCCAATCGCCTCGCAGAGCACTGCCACTTGAACGGGTCTTACACGCTCTGCTACATGAACCCGCTCGACTAACAGCCAGTCCGGAGGACTTCCGCCGTTCGATGCGCTGCTCACGATGAGCGCCAATGGCGCAGGCGGAATCGGGACCATCGGCCTCACTGCTTACTCGTCGAGTTCCACCCCCAGCACGCAAAATATCTCCGGCGTGAAGTATTTCGCCAGCAACAACGCATTCGTCCTCCAGTTTCCGAACAACGTTAATAATTTCATCGCGGAGAACGAGTACTTATACTCCTCGCCCGACGGCAGCTTTGTGTTCGGTGGCGCACCGGGCGACTTCGACATGATTGTGGGAGTGCGGAATGGCTCATCCGGGAACAATTTCGGCGGGCTTTACTATCAAGCCGGCATGCAGGCCGACCTCTCGCAATACGCCAACACGCAGCCAATATTCATTCGATACTTACTATGGATCGTTCAACGCTGACATCAGCAGTAGCGTGGAAGTGGGGCACAAACGAGTGCTTTCGTTCGGGGCGAGCCCGGTCGGCTTTACCTATGGGGATTTTTCCACGCTAAGCTCCAACGGGACTTTCAATGACTCGTTCACTGCGCAAAATTATATCGGTGGAAGTGGCGGGAGCGATCCAAATCGGATATGGGGTGGGTCCGGAGCTCGCTGTTACTGTTGCGGTCCAAGGCTCCCAGCTTGGCGGCGGCGGCGTATATCTGAATCCGACGGGCGTGCTGAATTCCGCCAGCTCGGCGCCGTTCACCGCGGGAGTTTCGCCGGGAGAGTTGATCACTCTGGTTGGAACCAATATCGGCCCCAACAATCTCCAGGTGGCCCAGAACATTCCATTCCCCACCTCGCTCGGTGGCGTGCAGGTCATGATTAACAACATCGCGGCGCCAATTTACTACGTCAGCTCGGGCCAGGTTGCCGCGATCGTTCCCTACGAGATCAGCTCGGCGTCCGTTGCCCAGATTCAGGTAATCAATAACGGGCCGCAATCCAACATCGTCACCGAGTCCGTCAATTCCACCACGCCGGGTATCTTCACCAACCCGGCCGGAGGCGCCGGTGAGGCAGCCGCGCTGCATCCTGATTATTCCCTGGTGTCGCCCTCCAGTCCCGCTAAGATCGGAGAGACCATCGCCGTTTTCGTGACCGGGCTGGGTGACGTATCGCCGAGCATTTCCGACGGGGCGCCGGGTCCGTCCGGCACTCTCAGCAACACCACCAACACCATCACGGCCATGGTTGGTGGATCTGCAGCGCCCGTAACCTATGCCGGGCTGGCGCCTGGCTTGGCGGGATTGTATCAGGTGAACCTTACGATTCCGAGCGGCCTCGCCGCGGGCGATTACTATATCGAGATCCTGGGCCCAGATTCGGACGCCCTGGAAGCGGGCATCACGATCGCAGCCGCAGGCTCTGCCATGGAGGCAAAAGGCATGCGGCAGCAGATCTTACGCCCACACGGTCCAAGCAAGCCCATGCTGCGCCATCCGCATCCGCCTGCCGCGCAATGAACCGCGGCAACCCCCGCGGCTCTCGATCCCAAACCCAGCCATCACCTTATAATGATGGAGGCAGCGCGAGACGGAGGCAGCCGTCCTGGAATGCAAGAACTGAAGAAAAAGCTCGAAGAGGAAATTGAGAAGCTGGACCTGGAGTTGCGGATCGAACTGCCGCGTGAGATCGCCAAAGCTCGCGCTCATGGCGACTTGAGCGAGAACGCCGAGTATCACGCCGCCAAGGAACGCCAGGGCATGGTCAATGCCCGGCTGGGACAGCTCCGCGCCCGTTTGCGCGAGCTTTCCATGATCGACATGTCGCGCATCCCGCGCGATCGCGCCGGGCCTGGGCTCCTCGGTCACCGTCCTGGATCTGCAAAAGGACGAAGAGATCATTTACAAATTGGTTACCAGCGAGGAGGCCAACGTCCACGAAGGGCGGATTTCCACCACCTCGCCCATTGGGCGCGCCCTGCTGGGCAAACAGGTCGGCGATACCGTCAAATTTCAGATCCCGGGAGGGGCGCGGGAGATGGAAATCGTGCAGCTGCTCACCATACACGACGTCCAGGAATGACCGCGATCGGTTAGAATTGGTAGGCAAATGACATACACCCGCGCGATCGGCGTGACGTGCGACAAAGTGATCCGGCTGATTGTTCACGGGCTGGCGCTTTCCAAAGTTAATCCTAACGTCCTGACCTTCCTCGGACTGGTGATCAACATTGTCGCCGGAGTTTTGCTGGCCGCCGGGCAATTCCGCACCGCGGGATTCGTAATCATCGGCGCCGGGTTGTTCGACATGGTGGATGGCCGCGTGGCGCGCGAAACGAATCGCGTCACCAAGTTCGGCGGCTTCTTCGACTCCGTGCTCGACCGTTACTCCGATCTCGCGCTGCTGATGGGACTGCTGGTGTATTACGGCATCATTAACCGGCCGTTTTATGTCGTGCTGACCGCCATCGTGATGACCGGTTCGGTCATGGTGAGCTACACCCGCGCGCGGGCCGAGAACTCCATCCCGAGCTGCAAGGTGGGCTTCATGGAACGTCCCGAGCGCGTGGTCCTATTGATCATCGGAGCGCTGTTCGACCGCATGGCGCCCGTGCTGTGGGTGATCGCCGTCCTGTCGAACATCACGGTGATTCATCGCATGGTCTTTACTTACCAAGAGGCCAAGCGGCTGGAAGAAGCGCAGCTTCGCCGGCCGGTCGCTCACGAACAATCTCCGCGCTAAGCAAATGATCACCAGGTGGGCGCGGGTCACATGGTTGGCTGCATGCGTGTGCGTGCTTGCGAGAGGCCAGAACGCGCGTACGCCTGTCGTAGTCGAGCTGTTCACCTCGGAAGGCTGCTCCAGTTGTCCTCCCGCGGACCAACTTCTGGCGCGCCTGGAAAAGGAACAGCCAGTTCCTGCAGCCGACATCCTGGTGATGGAAGAGCACGTCGATTATTGGGATCAGCAAGGCTGGCGTGATCCGTTCTCCGCGCCGTCCTACTCGCAGCGGCAACAGGAGTACGCCTTCGCCTTCACGGCCGAGGACGTGTACACGCCGCAAATGGTGGTGGACGGGTGGCCCGGCTTCACGGGCAGCGACGGCCGGCGTGCACTGGAAGCGATCCGCGATTCCGCCGCGGCGCCGCATGCATCCGTGAGTATGCGCCGCAAGGACAATTCCGCGATATCCCTCAGCGTGAGCCATTTTCCCGCTGGAACGAAAAGCGTCGAGATCGTTCTGGCAATCACCGAGGACGCGCTGGCGAACAATGTCCTGCGGGGCGAGAACGCGGGAAGGCGCTTGGGCCATGCCGCCGTGGCTCGCAGTCTGGCATCGGTGGCACACTTCGATGCGCGCAAGTCGCCGGAGTACAATGCTGACCTGCCACTGCGTTTGATGCCGGAGTGGAATCGGCAGAACCTGCGTGTGATCGCGTTCGTGCAGGATCATTCCTCGCGCCGTATTCTGGGCGCGGCCAGCTTGCGTCCTTAGCGGCTGCGGGCTGCTGTTCAGACTACAGCAGAAGTTTTCGAGCCGGTCTCGACCGTGGTCTCATTGAAGCTGTAGCCAAACCCCCGCACCGCGCGGATGAATACCGGGTTGGCCGGATCAGCCTCGATCTTCTGGCGCAGGCGCAGGATATAAACGTCGACGGTGCGATCGGTTACCGCGCGATCGTGGCCCCAGACCGAGTCCAGAAGCTGCTCCCGGCTGTAAACCACCCCCGGGCGGCTCATGAGAAACTCCAGCAGGCGGAATTCGGTGGCCGTGAGCGCCACTTCCTGCCCGTGCGACAGCACCCGGCAACTGGCTCGATCCAGCTCCAGCGATCCGGCCCGGACCGTGCGTGCCGGCGAAACCTGCGTGCGGAACTGATTTTTGATGCGCGCGATCAATTCCCGGATAAAGAACGGCTTTACGATGTAATCGTTCGCGCCCAGTTCCAGGCCCAGGATGCGATCCGTTTCGGAAACGCGGGCCGTGAGGAAAATAATCGGGACATTGCTCAGTTCAGCGTGGCTGCGGAGGGCCTTGCAGATCTCCAGGCCGTCGGAATCCGGCAACATGATGTCCAGGATGATCAGGTCCGGCCGCTCGCGCCGGCATAACTCGAGCGCGCCCTTGCCGGTTTGCGAGCCGGCCACGGCGAAGCCTTCCTTTTCCAGGTTGTATTTCACCAGGGCGAAAAGATCCGAGTCATCCTCGACCAAAACGATTTTCTTCATGGCTGCGGCAGCGCTTTGATACGCGTTACTTTGAAGGTACCGCGATTGCGGTTACAAAATCATGACAAATGCGTTAAGAGCTTCTGACAGTACTACCTGGACGGGAGCGGGCCGGATTCTGCAAACGCCAGGCGGCTTTCGCACGCACTGTGCGATAAAATCTTACAAAGCAGGAGGCTGCCCATGTTCTCGAGGCTAATGTTCACGACTTCGTCGCTCGCGGCCGCGCTGGCTTTTACGGTTCACGCTCAGGTCGCGACAGCCCGAAAACCCGAGGTGGCGAAAACCATCCCACGCACGCCCGACGGCCATCCCGACCTGCAAGGGGTTTGGATGAACAACATGGGCACCCCTTTCGAACGGCCCAAGGAACTGGAAGGGCGCGCGCTGCTTACCGACGAAGAAGTAACGGAATTGAACCGCCGGGCGAAGAGAATCTTTTCGAGCGGGGATAGCGATGCCGCTTCCGCGGACGAGTACTTTCTTTCGGCCTGGAGGAATATCCAGCAATATAAGAGTGGAGGCGCAACCGATAGCTCCGAGCGTGTACTTCCGCTGATAATCGATAACCGGACATCGCTCATCACCGATCCGCCGAATGGAAAGGTGCCTGCGTATACGGAAGCCGGGCAGAAGCGGCGGGCTGCCTACGGCCGGGCCCGATCAGGGCGCGGCAATCCTTCCGGGCCGAAGGAAGTAGCGCCCGGGGATCGTTGTATCACGTTCGGCGTGCCTCGCGTTAACGGAGTTTATAGCGCAGGCCTGTATGGCTATTACCAGATCGTGCAAACCAAAGATCAGGTGCTTCTCTTCTTGGAAGCGATTCACGACACGCGCATTATTCCGACGGACGGACGCCCGCATGTCCCGGGGGACATTCGCATGTGGTCGGGAGATTCGCGCGGGCACTGGGAAGGCGACACTTTGGTCGTGGATACGACGAATTTCAACTCGGAGTTGAATTCCTTCGGTTGTTCGCAGAACTTTCATCTGATCGAGCGCTTCACGCGCGTTTCACCGGATGAGCTCCAGTATGAGATGACGTTCGATGATCCGGATACTTGGGTCAGGCCCTGGACGGCTATGATCCGGCTGATGCGATCCGACGAGAATCTGCATGAATTCGCCTGCCACGAGGGGAATGATCTGATCATGCAAACGATACTCTCGGGCGATCGCGCGAAGGAACCTAATCCGCGTTAGCCATCACAGGTTTGCGATCACAGCGTCGGTGAACTCGCTAGTCGAAGCGCGACCCCCGATGTCGGGCGTAACGTGCTTTCCTTCCGCATAGACGCGCTCGACGGCGGCTCTGAGGCGCTGGGCCGCCGACGTCTCGCGCAGATGAGTCAGCATCAGCACAGACGACAGCATCAGCGCGGTGGGATTGGCGATGCCTTTGCCGGCGATGTCGGGCGCGCTGCCGTGGACGGCTTCGAAAACGGCATCCCGGTCGCCCATGTTGGCGCCCGGGACCACGCCCAAGCCGCCCACCAGTCCCGCCGCCAGGTCCGACACGATGTCGCCATACAGATTCGGCAGCAGCAGAAGATCGAAAGTCTCCGGGCGGATCACCAGTTGCATGGAAGCGTTGTCGACGATCAGCTCCTTGTATTCGATCTCGGGATGGCGTTGCGGCCACTTCGCGGCAGCAGCGCAGGAAAAGCCCGTCGGCCAGTTTCATGATGTTGGCCTTGTGAATGGCCGTGACTTTCTTGCGGCCGAACTTTCTGCGCGTAATCGAAGGCATATTCGGCGATTCGGATGGACGCCGTGCGCGTGATAACTTTCAGGCTGGTGACAACGTCCTTGACCACTTCGTGCTCCAGGCCCGAGTAGAGGTCTTCGGTATTCTCGCGAAAAATGATCATGTCGATGATGACGTCCGTCGAAGCGGGTCTTGACGCCCGGCAGCGAATGGATCGGCCGGACGTTGGCGTACAGATCGAACTGTTTGCGCAAGGCCACGTTGACGCTCTGAAATCCGCCGCCGATCGGCGTGGTGACCGGGCCTTTGAGCCCGACGTGCGTGCGCTCGAGCGACTCGATTACGTGCGGCGGCAGGACCTGGCCCGACTTGGAAATGATGCTGGCGTTCAGATCGGCGCGCTGCCAGTCAATCGAGACGCCGGTCGCGTTGACCGCGCGAACCGTGGCGTCGGCCACCTCCGGACCGATGCCATCACCTGGAATTAACGTTACGGGATGAGACACGTTTACCATTGTAAGTAATGGCTGCAATCAAACGAGCGCTAATCAGCGTCACAGACAAGAACGGCATTGTAGAGTTCGCCCGGGGCCTCCGCGACCTGGGCGTGGAGATTGTTTCGACCGGAGGAACGGCGCGCGCCATCCAGGAGGCCGGCATCGCGGTGCGCGAAGTTTCCGAGCTGACCGGATTCCCGGAAATGCTGGACGGGCGGCTGAAAACCATCAACCCCCGCATCGCGGGCGGCATTCTGGCCATTCGCAAGAACCCCGAGCATATGGACTCGCTGGCCGAGCACCAGATCGGAACCATCGACATGGTGGTTGTGAATCTATACGCGTTCGAAAAAGTAGCGGCGAAGAAGGGCGTGGCGATGCATGAGCTGATCGAAAACATCGACATTGGCGGGCCCACGCTGATCCGGGCGGCGGCCAAGAATTATCAGGATGTCGCGGTGGTGACTTCGCCGGACGACTACGCCGTCATTCTTCAGGAGCTGCACGAATGTAAGGGCTCGCTTTCGGAAGCGACGCTGTGGCGGCTGGCTCAAAAGGCTTTCACGCTGACGGCGGCCTACGATCGGGCGATCAGCACCCGGCTGGCCTCGATCGGCGCGGAGGAAGGCTCCGGGCTGCCTGCGTTTCTCGACATTCGCGCGCCGCGTGCGCTGGATCTGCGCTACGGCGAAAATCCGCATCAGAAGGCCGCGCTGTATTCGAATCGGCTGGGCGGAATCGCGGGCGCCGAACAGCTGCAAGGCAAGGAGCTTTCTTACAATAACCTGGTCGACTTAGACGCAGCCTGGCAGTTGATTCAGGAGTTCGATCAATTGGCCTGTGCCATCATCAAACACACCAATCCTTGTGGCTGCGCGGAAGGAGCGACGCTCGCTGGAAGCGTACCAGCGCGCGCTCGAAGCCGATCCGATTTCCGCCTTCGGAGGTGTGCTGGCATTCAATCGGGTGCTGGACCAGGAAGCCGCGCGCGAAGTTGCTAAGCTGTTCGTCGAGGCCATCGCGGCGCCGGATTACGAGCCCGGAGCGCTGGCGGCATTGACGTCCAAAAAGAATCTGCGGCTGCTCAAAGTCACGCCCGGGCCCGCCGGCGAACCGGTGGTGAAGTCCATCAGCGGCGGATTCCTGGTCCAGACACCGGACGCGCATCGCCTCAATCGCGGCGAATGCAAAGTGGTGACCGATCGCGCGCCCAGCGAAGAAGAATGGCACGCACTGGAGTTCGGCTGGAAGGTGTGCAAGCACGTGAAGTCCAACGCGATCGTTTACGCGCGAGCGGGCCAGAGCATCAGCACCGGGGCGGGACAGATGAGCCGCGTCGACTCGGTCAAGGTGGGCGCGATGAAAGCGGTGCTGCCGCTCCAGGGCACGGTGCTGGCCTCCGATGCGTTCTTTCCTTTTGCGGACGGTGTTGAAGAAGCCGCCAAACACGGGATCACGGCGGTCATCCAACCTGGCGGCTCGGTGCGCGATGCGGACGTGATCGCCGCGGCCAACAAACTGGGCCTGGCGATGGTCTTCACCGGCATCCGCCATTTCAGGCACTGAGCCACTTTAACCGTAGCTCTTATTACTTCTCGATTACTCCGATGACCATCCTGGCGAGAGTGAGGTCCGTGACGCCGGTAGCCGCCAGATATCTTTTCACCGCGTCGATGGTTCGTTGCTGCTTCACCAGGGCTTTCAACTCACCCAGCAAGGGATCCTTCAACTCGGCCGCGAGCTGCGCTACACGCTGGCGTTGTTGTTCGCCTTGCACCATCTGCTCATGTACGCCATGCCTTTTTCGTTCGGGCAGGGATACACTTCCAACCACGAGCCCTTGGACTCAACCAAAAAACGTATCAGTTCCAGCCGCCCTTCCTTGAATTGGATGTGCACTTCGTAAGCCGGCTGAAGCGGATAACGGAAGCCGTCTTCCGGCAAACCAAACAGCGGTCCAGGCTCGGTCATCTTGGTGATGCCGTAAATTACGTAGTTGCCCGTGACGTCCGCGTCGGCCTCGCTTCGCGACAAAGAATCGAAGTATTCCTTTGTATTTTCGTTCATGCATGCCAGCACCTGCGGATGGACGAACTTCCTGATCCGCGCGGTATCTCGCGAACGCAGCGCCGCGATGTAGGCTGGAACGAAGGTGGTGCGAATGGCGGTATCCGGGTCTGCTGCGATGGCTTGCTGCAGCATGGACGCCAAAAGCAGAATGCCGCAAAGAGACATCTTCATATTGACCAGATCGACGCCGAGGCCACAGGGCTTTAGGCGGGTGGTCTAGCTCAAGACTTTCAGTTCCGCGGCGCTTTGGGCGTTGTAGAATTCGCGCAGGCGCCGTGCTGCAGCCGGACCGACAACCTTGGCCAGCTCTTCGGGCGATGCCTCGCGCACTCGTTCCAGGCTGCCGAATTCGCGCAGCAGGCGCGCGATGGTTTTTTCGCCGATGCCTTCCACCTGCTCCAGTTCGGACGTCAGGCGCGCGGCATTGCGGCGCGTGCGGTGGAACGTCACAGCGAAGCGGTGCGCCTCGTCGCGAACCATTTGGATCACGTGCAGCACCGGGGAGTAATGGTCGAGCTGGATCGGCTCGTTCTCCTGCCCATAGACGTAGATGATTTCCTCGCGCTTGGCGATGGACGCGAGCGGCTGATTGATCACGCCGATGGCTTCCAGCGCTCCCGCCGCGGCGTGCAATTGGCCCAGGCCGCCGTCCACCAGGATCAGACTCGGAAACGGTTTCTTCTCTTCCTGCAATCGCGAATAGCGGCGCGTGATCACCTCGCGCATGGACGCGAAATCGTCGTTGCCCACCACGGTGCGAATGATGAACTTCCGGTAGTCGGATTTTTTCATCCGCCCGTCTTCCCACACCACCATGCTGGCGACTTTGTCGGTTCCCTGGATATGGGAAATATCGAAACACTCGATGCGTTTGGGCGGATCGGGCAGGCCCAGCACATCCTGCAGCGCCTCGCCCATCGCCTTCGAAGACGGCTTCATGACGCGGAAACGCTGATGGAACGCGTGCTTGGCGTTGGTCTCTACCAGCGCCAGCAGCGCTTTCTTCTGCCCGCGCTGCGGCGTTTGGATCTCCACTCTGCGGCCGCTCTTCTCGCTCAGCAAGTCCTCCAGCCCTCGCGATCCTCGAAGTCCACCGGCACGTGAATCCGGTTCGGGATGTACGGCTGATCGAGGTAAATCTGCTTGATCAGGGACGAGAAAAACTCCGAAGGCTGGTAGTCGAACAGGTCTTCCCAAAAATACTCGCGGCGATCGACGATGCGGCCGTTGCGCAAGTGAAAGAGATTGGCCGCCACCAGCGGCGGCTCGGCGTAGGCGGCCAGGATGTCGATGTTCTCGCCCTCGGCAGCGGCGATCTTCTGCTTCTCCTCCATCTCTTCGACCGTCGAGGTCAAGTCGCGCAGCGCCGCGGCTTCCTCAAAACGCGTGTCCTCGGAGGCCTGCTGCATCCGTGCGCGCAGGCCCTTGACCAGATCCTTCAGGCGTCCTTCCAGGAACAGGCGCACGTCGCGCACCGCCGCCGCGTATTGCTCGTCGGTAGTCAGTCCTTCGACGCACGGCCCCAGGCAGCGATGGATGTGATACTCCAGGCACGGGTGCGTGTGGAAGCGCGTCAGATCCACTTTGCAGGACGGAATCTTGAAGTAGCGATGAATGAAATGCACCAGCCGATGCGCCAGGTTGCCCGGAAAATACGGGCCGAAATAGCTGGAGCCATCCTTGATCAACCGCCGCGTCACGTACACGCGCGGATATTTTTCATTGGTCAGCTTGATGTAGGGAAACGTCTTGTCGTCGCGCAGCAGGATGTTGAAGCGCGGCTTCCACTGCTTGATCAGGTTGTTTTCGAGCGCCAGCGCTTCCTTGTTGTTGTCGACCAGGATGTACTCGATGTCGCGCGCTTCCGAGATCAGCGTTCCGGTCTTGACGTCCGCCAGCCGGTCCTCGTTGAAGTAGCTGCGCACGCGGAAGCGCAGGTTCTTGGCCTTGCCGACGTAGATGACCGTGCCGTGCGCGTCTTTATAGAGGTAGACGCCAGGCAACAGGGGCAGTTCGGCGGCTTTGTCGCGCAGGTCCATGGCTTTAAAGCTGGGCTCTACTTTTATTGTCGCAGGCCTGATTTGTGGCGCAGGCACGCGTGCGTCACGGTAAAATGGAGTTTTCCCAAAGCAAAATGCTCGACCGCATTACTGTCCACGGGGCCCGCCAGCACAATCTGAAGAATATTGACGTGGAGATCCCGCGCAATACCTTCACCGTGATCACGGGATTGAGCGGCTCGGGCAAATCGTCGCTCGCCTTCGACACCATCTATGCCGAGGGCCAGCGGCGCTACGTCGAAACGCTATCGCCGTACGCACGCCAGTTCCTGGATCAGATGGAGCGGCCCGAGGTGGATTCCATCGACGGTCTCAGCCCAGCCATTTCGATCGAGCAGAAAACCACCAACCGCAGCCCGCGCTCTACCGTCGGCACCATCACGGAAATATACGACTACCTGCGGGTGCTGTACTCGTCCATCGGCGTTCCGCTACTGTCCGAATTGCTCGATTGAAATCTCGCGGCAGAGCACCGAACAGATCCTGCAGCAGATTCTCGCGCTGCCCCAGGGCGGCCGCATCATGATCCTGGCGCCCATCGTGCGCGGACGCAAAGGCGAATACAAGAAAGATCTCGAAAAGCTGTCGCGCCAGGGATTTTTGCGCGCGCGCATCGACGGTGTGCTGCGCTCGCTCGACGAAGACATCCCGCTCGATCGCCGCAAGAACCACACCATCGAGGTCGTAGTCGACCGTCTGCCGCTAAAGCCGGGCTCGGAGAAGCGCATCGAGGCTTCCATCGAAACCGCGGCCAAATTGGCCAACGGCCTGGTGATCGTCGCGGTGGTCAATGGCGAGGAGAAGCTGTACTCGGAAAAGCTGGCGTGTCCCAACTGCGGCGCGAGCGTCCCGCAACTCGAGCCGCGCTCGTTCTCTTTCAACAGTCCGTTCGGCGCGTGCGAAACCTGCAACGGCCTGGGCAGCACCTGGAGCTTCGATCCGGCGAAAATCATCGTGGACGCATCCAAGCCGCTGCTGGATGGCGGGCTTGGGCCGGGCGCCAGTTCATCCTACATGCAGCAGCAAGTCACGGATGCGGCCGAGCGATTGCGCATTCCGATCAACAAGCCGTTTGAAGAGCTGCCCAAGCGCACGCAGGCGCTGCTGCTCGAAGGCGGCAACGGCTTCCCGGGGTTGATCAAGATTTTGGACGAAACCTTCGAGGACGCGGGCGCCGGCTATCGCGAATGGCTGATGGAGTACATGTCGCCCGCGGTTTGTCCCGCTTGTCAGGGCCGGCCGCTTGAAACCCAGCAGCCTGGCGGTGCGCGTCAAAGGAAGTGGTCTGGGCGACCTCACGGAAATGTCTGATCGAGCGGGCGCTCGCCCTCGTCAGAGCCTGGAAGCTGAACGATCGCGAGCAGCAGATCGCGGCGCGCGTGGTGGAAGAGATTCGCAATCGACTGGAATTTCTAACTGCCGTGGGTCTCAACTACCTGAGCCTGGCGCGCTCGGCTGCGACACTCTCGGGCGGCGAAGCGCAGCGCATCCGGCTGGCAACTCAGATCGGCTCCAAGCTGCGCGGTGTCTTGTACGTTCTGGACGAGCCCTCCATCGGGCTGCATCCGCGCGACAACGACCGGCTGCTCGACACGCTCAAGCGCCTGCGCGATCTCGGCAACACGGTGCTGGTAGTGGAGCACGACGCCGAAACCATCGAGCGTGCCGATTACGTCATCGATCTGGGGCCCGGCGCCGGCCGGTTGGGAGGCGCTCTGGTGGCAGCCGGAACGCCGAGCCAGATCGAGAAAAATGCCGCCTCGCTCACCGGCCAGTATCTCTCCGGCAAGGTGAAGATCGAAGCGCCCGGCGGGCCGCCGCCACGGCAACGGAAACAAGCTGATCATCCACGGCGCGACGTGAGCACAATCTCAAGGATCTGACAGTCGAGTTTCCGTCTGGGCACGTTCATCGTGATCACCGGCGTTTCGGGCAGCGGAAAATCCACGCTGGTGAACGATATTCTCTACCGGTCGCTCGCGCGCGAGATCTACGGCTCGCACGACGAGCCCGGCGCGCACGATTCCATCGAAGGGCTGAAGCACATCGACAAAGTGGTGGAGATCGATCAGTCTCCGATCGGCCGCACGCCGCGCTCCAATCCCGCCACATACACCGGACTCTTCACGCCCATCCGCGATCTGTACGCCATGCTGCCCGAATCGCGCGAACGCGGCTACAAGCCCGGCCGCTTCAGCTTCAACGTCAAGGGCGGGCGCTGCGAGGCCTGCCAGGGCGACGGGCTGAAGCGAATCGAGATGAACTTCCTGCCCGACGTGTACGTCACTTGCGATGTCTGCCGCGGCCGCCGCTACAACAGCGAAACGCTGCAGGTGAAATACAAGGGCTATTCCATCGCCGATCTGCTGGAAGCCACCGTGGAAGATGCCGTCGGCGTGCTGGAGAATCTGCCGCAAATCCAAGCCAAGCTGCAAACGCTGCACGACGTGGGCCTGGGCTACATTCACCTGGGCCAATCCTCCACTACCCTTTCGGGCGGCGAAGCGCAGCGCATCAAGCTGGCTCGCGAGTTGAGCAAGCGCCAGACCGGGCGCACGCTCTACATTCTGGATGAGCCCACCACTGGCCTGCACTTCGAAGATGTCCGGCGATTACTGGACGTGCTCCAGCGGCTGGTCGATCTGGGCAATACTGTCATTGTGATCGAACATCATCTGGATGTGGTCAAGTCGGCCGACTGGGTTATCGACATGGGGCCCGAGGGAGGCGAGCATGGCGGCAATATCGTCGCCACCGGAACGCCCGAGCAGATCCTGCGATTCAAGAAGAGCCACACCGCGCATGCGCTTGGAAAAGTGCTGCGCAACGGAAAAGTGGCATGAGCAAGTATGGCCGCGAGCCACTAGATCTGAGCGGGCTCCGCACAATACCCATCCAGGCGCGCGGCGGCAAGGTTCGCGCCGAAGATTTCGCCAGACCCTACGCGGGAGGAGACGTTGCGGCGTGGCTGGATTCGCTGCCGCACATTTTAGCAGCCGATTCGTTTCGCGCCGTGGTGCAAGCTCTGAAATCGGCGCGCGCGCGCCAGCGCATGATCCTGTGGGGCCTGGGCGGGCACGTCATCAAGGTTGGACTCGCGCCGGTACTGATCGACCTGATGCGCCGCCGGTACGCTACTGCGTTCGCTCTCAACGGAGCAGCCGCGATCCACGATTTTGAAATCGCCATCGCGGGCCAGACCAGTGAAGACGTGGAAGCCGTGCTCCCGGACGGCCGCTTCGGAATGGCCGAAGAAACCGGGCGCGAAATGAATACCGCGCTGCATGGTGAAGATGGGTTCGGCGAGGCACTAGGGCGATATCTGGAGAGGATCGCGGACTCACGCTACGCGGGCCTGAGCCTGCAGTGTGAAGCCTATCGCAACGCCACTCCGGTTACCGTGCATGTCGCGATCGGGACCGACACTCCGCACGCTCATCCAGCCGCGCAAGGCGAAGCCATCGGGCGCGCCTCGCATCATGATTTCCGCTTGCTCTGTACGCTGGTGAAGGAGTTGAACGATGGCGGCGTTTATCTGAATGTCGGCTCCGCCGTCCTGCTGCCCGAAGTTTTTCTCAAGGCCGTTTCGGTGGTGCGTAATCTTGGTTCGCCGCTCGCCAATTTCACCACGGTGAATTTCGATTTTCTGCAGCATTATCGCCCGCGCGTGAACGTGGTAGAGCGGCCTCACGCGCGCGCCGGCGGCCACGGATACTCCATTATCGGCCATCATGAAATCATGATTCCCTTGCTGGCTGCCGCGTTGCACGAGCCTTCGGCATGACTCCACCACTTTCGCCCGGCCAGCCTCCCGAAATGGAAACTCCCGCTGCCCCGGCCCGCAAACCAGCCGAACCCGAGCCTTTCTGGAGCTATCAGGATTTTCTGCTATTCCTGGCATTCGCTTTTCTGCTGCTCATCGTGGTCGCGGCCGGAATCCAAGCTGTGCCATTTTCGCGCGCTTATGGCAAAGCATTTCAAGGATTGCTGGCACAGCTGATCTGGTATGCGCTGGTCTTCGGCATGTTGTACTTGATGCTGCGCATCCGCTACGGCCAGCCGTTCTGGCGCTCGCTGGGTTGGCGGTTTCCATTTCGCGGGATGACCATGATCCTGTTCGGCGGTCCGCTGCTGGCCGTGGGACTGGGCCTGACCAGCGTTCTTTTGCGAACACCCGATATCCAAACGCCATTTCAGCAAATGCTGAATAACCGTCCGACGCTGCTTCTATTCGCGTTCTTCGCGATTATCATCGGCCCGCTGTGCGAGGAGCTGGCGTTTCGCGGCTTTCTGATGCCCCTGCTGATCCGCTCCCTCGGCGCGGTCGCCGGCATCGTGGCCACGGGCGCTTTGTTTGGATTCCTGCACGCTCCTGAGTATTCATGGTCCTGGCGGCACGTGCTGCTGATTACAGCGGCTGGTTCGGCGTTTGGATGGGTGCGCTACAAGACCGGCTCGACCGCCGCCTCCACCACCATGCATGCCGCGTATAATTTGACGCAGTTCGCCGCCTTCCTGGGCCAAGGCCAATGATCGAAACCATTCAGTGGACCGACGCCGGCGTGGTGATGATCGACCAGACCAGCCTCCCTCGCCAGGAACGCTACGTCACATGCACCTCGTATCAGCAAGTGGCGGACGCCATCCGCCAGATGATCATCCGCGGGGCGCCGGCCATTGGCGTCGCGGCCGCGATGGGCATCGCGCTGGGGATGCGGGAGGCCGAGTCAGCCGGCGAATTCGAAAACATTTGCGAGACGCTGGCCGCCACGCGCCCCACCGCCGTGAACCTCTTCTGGGCCATCGATCGCATGCGTCTGGTCTACGCGGAGGTGCATGGCCTGCCGCTGGAGGAAGTGCGCGCGCGGCTGATCGCCGAAGCGCAGCAAATCCGTCTGGAGGACATCGCCATTAACGAATGCATCGGCCGGAATGGCGCGCCGCTGGTTCCGGACGGCAAGACCGTTCTGACGCATTGCAATGCGGGCGCACTCGCCACCGCCGGCTACGGAACGGCCCTGGGCGTGATTCGCGCCGCGGTCGCGTCCGGGAAGAAAGTGGACGTCTACGCCGACGAAACGCGCCCGTTCCTGCAAGGCGCGCGCCTCACCGTCTGGGAATTGCAGCACGACCAAATTCCCACCACCCTGATCACGGACAACATGGCCGGCCATTTCCTGCACTCCGGCCGGATCGGCTGCGTCATCGTGGGCGCGGACCGGATCGCGGCCAATGGCGACGTGGCCAACAAGATCGGGACCTATTCGCTGGCGGTGCTAGCCAAAGAGAATAATGTTCCGTTTTACGTCGCCGCTCCGATTTCGACGCTGGACTTGAAGCTCGCCTCCGGCGACCAGATCCCCATCGAGCAGCGCGCAGCTCACGAAGTGACGCACGTACAAGGCGTCCCGGTAGCCCCCGAGGGCACGCAGGTTGCCAACCCCGCGTTCGATGTCACGCCCAACCGCTACGTCACGGCCATCGTCACCGAGCGCGGCGTCGCGCGCTCGCCTTATTTGGAATCTTTGTCGAAGCTGGTAAAGTAAGAATTTATGATTCGTCGTGTGACCTGCTCTGTTTTGCTCGCGGCCGCGCTCTTGTCGGCTTCCGGCGAGCTATCCAACCGGCGCGCTCCCAGCTTTGCGCTGCCGACTTGTGACTACGCCCATTCCTACGACTTTCTGGACTATCGCGGCAAGGTATTGATCATCGACATCATGACCACCACCTGCCCGCATTGCGAGTTGCTGACCACAACGCTCGAAAAAGTGGCCCAGAAATACGGAGATAAGGTTGGCATCCTGTCGGTGGTGTTGCCGCCGGACAACGTGAACACCGTGAGCAAGTACAAAACCGTGAATCACGTCAGCATCCCCATCGTCTGCGATATGGGACAGATGACCATCTCGTACCTGCAAGCCAAACCCGGCCAGAGTCACGTCGAGCTCCCCCACTTGTTCCTCATCGACAAGCAGGGCATGATCCGGAACGATTTCTTATATTCGGAAAAGGACAAGACGGTCTTCGAAGGTCCGGGATTGTTTCCGGAAATCGACAAGCTGCTCAAGTAACGCGCTCTCCCGCTGTGTCACTCGATGGTGATAGGATTGCTTCTGGCCTTAGCCGAAAGGAAGTATCGCGCGAGTGTTCCTAGCCTACGATCCCACAACAAATCCGCTCAATAACAACGAGTGGTCGTTTCCGCTGACGGAGTGCGTCCACATCTCCACTTTCGCGATGTCGGTGGGGACCATCGCGCTGGTGGATCTGCGGCTGCTCGGCTGGGCGTTCAAGAAGGAAACGCCGGCCCAGATGCTCAAAGACACCTCGCTCTGGACGCTGGCCGGTCTCATCATCGTCATCACCTCGGGCTTTATCATCTGGACCAGCGATCCGCTGCGTTACTACTACAACTGGTCGTTCCGCTACAAGATCATCGCGCTGGTGCTGGCCATCATCTACAACTACACCATCCACCGCAAGGTCGCCCAATCGGCGACATCGCCGCCGGCGGTCCGCGCGCTGACCGCGACGTTCTCGCTGCTGATCTGGATCTCTATCGTGTTTGCCGGATTGTTCTATGCGTTTACTTAATAGCGCACAGCGCGGGGCGCGCTCCCTTGAGGAAGTAATCAATCGCGACCCGCTGCGTTGTGCGCGATCTTTACCTAGACCACGCCCGGAGGCGCCGCATGTCTGTTTTTGCTGACTTCGCCCAGTGGGTAGCGGCTACCGATTTCTTCACCGCGCTCCGGGAATCCGGGTTGCCGTACCCGATCGTCATGTCGACGCATCTTTCCTCCATCGCGATTTTCGGCGGGGCGATCTTGATGACCGATTTGCGCATCCTGGGATTCGGAATGAAGAGCATGACCATCACCGAGGTTTACCGGCAAACGCGCATCTGGAAACGCATCGGCTTCTGCATCATGATCACCATGGGAGTCTTGCTGGCCGGGGCGAAATTGGACAAGTATTACGACAACCCTTATTTCCTGATCAAGCTGACGTTATTGCTGCTGGTGGGCGTGCACGCTCTGATCTTTCGGCCGCGAGTTTATAAGAAAACCGAAGAAATCGATCGCGCGCCCGCGGTGCCCGGCGTCGCAAAGGCGGCGGCGTGGCTGTCGATCTTTCTGTGGGTCGGGATTCTCTCAATGGGCCGCTGGATCGCCTATTATGAGAAGCCCGGCGACATTCCGCGAGCGCCCGCGCCAGTTTCCGCTCCGCCTCCCGCCGCGCGATAGCGGCGAATCTTCACGGTGTTGCGGCCTTCTCTTCGACGGCCAAAAGCACGTTGCGGTGAACCTGGACCGCGAAAAGCAGGCTGGCTGCCAGCGTCAGATTTCCTATCACGACATGCGAGGCAGTCATCACCGCCAGCGCGACGGTGTTCTCAGTTTCCAGCAACTGCATGGTGAACGCGGTGACGCCCAGCGCCACTTGCAAGAGCACGATCGACATCAAGTGAACAGCGGAGTCCTTGAGCGGTCGATGTGAAGGATATTGCTGGATGACCACCATGCAGGCGATCAACGTCACCAGCGAAACGATCATCGCGCCCGCCATGTGCCACATCACGCCGGTGACTTTGTGACGATACAGCGCGCCAAGCACGATCTGTAGCAAGACCAGCAGAGGGGCTGAAATCGCCAAAGGGCGCAAGAAGTGCATTCCGCGATCGTCCACCGGTTCGGGGGCAGCCTTCCAATCCGGCGACGTCAAGAAGGCGACTCCAACCAGACAGCCGAAGAACAGCGGCGTAAGGGCCGCATGGACCGCAGCCAGTCCGGCCAAAAGCGGGGCATGGAAGGCAACGAAGGAATCCGCGGCGCCCGTCACGATGGCGGCCGCCGCCCAGATGCGCAGCCACGCTCCGCGGCCGGCCAAGAACGTCCAGACCGCCAGCAGCAGCGCGAGCGCGGTTACCACGATTCCAAACGCCTGATGCACTCCGGCCCCAGGCAGCGTTGCGGCAGCAGAAACATCCGGCGCCGCCGATGCCTCTCGCGCACTGGTCAGAAAGGCTCCCGATGCGATTAGAATCAGAGCCGCCGCGGCGGTCAACAGAGCGAAACGATGCAGCCACGGGCTCTGCGCTGGCTTTTCCACGTTAGATGACCTCGAAATTTCCCATCATAGCCATGTCCTCGTGCTCCAGATTGTGGCAATGGAAAACGTACCGGCCGCGATAGCCGGAGAACCGGACCAAAATATCGGCAGCCTGGCCGGGGCCCAGATCTATGGTGTCCTTCCATCCCGCGTCGTACGGTCCTGGCCGGCCGCTGTGCGAGAGCACCTGGAAGTGCACCAGGTGCAGATGCAATGGATGGTTGAAGTCGGTCTGGAGCCGCCAGATTTCGGTGCTGTCGAGCTTAGGCTGTGCGTCCATGCGGGCAGGATCGAACGGCTTGCGATTGATCAACCAGCCTCGCATCCCGCGATAGCTGAAGTCGAAGACGCGCGTCGTGACTGCGCTCGCGGCATCCGGAAAATCGACCCGGCTCGAATGTCGATCTGTCTGCAATACCAGCGCTTCCAATGCACTTCCGCGGCCCTGCCCCAAGAGTTGGGGAGCTGGAAGGGGCCGACGCTTTGATCGTAGCACGCGACGGAATCCAGCCTCTCTCAGCGGTCTTGGAATTCGGATTGCTCAATAGACTTCCTTTGCCCCAAGCCTCCTGTATCACCGGTGTATTAGTGGATAACGAATCCTCGGAACCCCTTCAAAATCCCTCGCTTGCTGCATCATCCTCACTGCTGGCGCAAGTGATCGACCTGGCAGAAGATGCGATTATCTCGGTCGGTGAGGACCAGCGCATCGTGCTGTTCAATCAAGGGGCTGAAAGAGTGTTCGGCTATAGCGCTAAGGAGGCGATCGGAAAGCCCCTGGACATCCTGCTGCCGGAGCGCATGGCGAAACTGCATCGCACCCAGGTCACGGAGTTCACCCACTCCGGCCAGACTACAAGGCGCAAGAGCGAAAGGACTCAGATTTTGGGGCGCCGCAAAGATGGCACCGAGTTTCCCGCGGAAGCCTCCATTTCAAGAGTCGACGCCGGCGGGCGAATCTTGCTCACCGTGATCCTGCGCGACATCACCGAGCGCGTTGCCGCCGACGAGAAGCTCAAGGAATCGATTCGCGAAAAGGAGGCGCTGCTGAGAGAGATCCACCACCGGGTGAAAAACAATCTGCAAGTGATGTCCAGCCTGCTGGGACTTCAGGCGCGCAATGTTCCCCAGCTAGAAGCGCGGCAGGCTTTCGAGGACAGCCAGGGCCGCATTCATTCCATGGCTCTGATTCATGAAGTGCTGTGCGGGTCCCCCAGTTTTACGCGAATCGATATCGCCGACTATACTCGCCAACTGGCTACATATCGGCTTCGCGCGCACGGGGCCGGGAAACGAATACGCCTAACCACCGACCTGGACGAAGTTTACCTGGATCTGGATGGGGCCGTTCCTTACGGAATCATTGTCAATGAGCTGCTGACCAATGCGTTACGGCACGGTTTCCCGGGCGAGCGCGCAGGCGAGCTCAGCATCAGCTTGCGCGCGCAGCCAGGACCAGGGCATCCAACTGATCGTTCAGGACGACGGAGTGGGTTTGCCGGAAGGTTTGGATTGGCGGGCCGCGGCCTCGTTAGGGTTTCGCCTGGTTCGAATGCTCGCCGAACAGTTGAAAGCAAGATCGAGGTTCAAGCGCGAAATCCGACCGCAATCCAACTCAGCTTTGGTGCTCGCTAACGGGGCACTGGGGGATTTTCTGCGCGAGCAAACCCAACTTGGGTGCGCCAATGCACACATACGCCCGACCCTCCGCCAAGAGATACGCTGAGTTTGCGTCCTGGTCTGTAACTTGCAGATATCTCGCCAATTCCAGACCCAAGAGGGAGGCACCCATGGTTCGATTTTTCGTCGTAAGTTTCACGGTGGGGATGGTAGCGATGGCTGCCGATTCCTCCACCACCCCTGTAACATTTTCGAAGGACGTTGCGCGGATTTTCCAGGAAAAGTGCAACGAATGCCATCGGCCGGGAACAGCCGCGCCGATGCCGCTCGAGACCTACGATCAGGCTCGTCCCTGGGCCCGGTCCATCAAGCAGCGGGTGCTGACGCATCAGATGCCGCCCTGGTCCATTGACAAGACGGTGGGCATCCAGCAGTTCTCCAATGACCGGTCGCTCAGCGACGAACAGATCGCCACCATCGTGCGCTGGGTGGATACGGGCGCTCCCATGGGCGACGCCAAGGACATGCCGCCGGCGCAGCAATGGCCGAGCGATGAAGGCTGGCAGCTAGCGAAACAGTTCGGCCGGCCGCCGGATTTGGTCATCAAATCCGATCCCTACACCATGCCCGCGCGGTCGCAGGATCAATGGTGGAAACCGCTGGCCGACGTTCCCGTAACCGAAGCCCGTTGGGTGCGCGCGGTCGAAATGCGGCCCGGGACCGCGGCGGGGCGCAAGATCACGCATCACGCGCTCGCGCATCTGGTGCAGGACGATCCGGAAGCGCTGCGGCTCGGCTCCGATACCGGCGATGGCCAGGGCGGCGTGCTGATGGAATGGGCCGTCGGCAAAGAACTTCGATATTTACCGCGAAGGTACCGGGAAGCTGCTGATGCCCGGCTCGCATATCTGGTGGGACATCCACTATCACGCGGTGGGAGAAGAGATTCGCGATCACGTCGAACTGGGCGTGTGGCTCTATCCCAAAGACCAGGAACCGAAGTATCGCACCTACCTCACGGCGTTCAACGCCACCGCGAGCAGCGGCACGGCGCTGGACATTGCGCCTAACTCGATCGCTGTCAGCCAGGGTTTCCACGTGCTGAAGCAGGCGGCCCGGCTCGAGAATTTCCAACCGCACATGCATCTGCGCGGCAAGGCCATGCTGCTGGAGGCGATCCTGCCGGACGGCACCACGCAAACCATCAGTTATGTCAGCAATTTCGACTTCAACTGGATGACGAACTACATTTATACGGACGAAGCCGCGCCCGTATTGCCTAAAGGCACCATCATTCACGTCACGGCCTGGCACGATAACACTGCCGAGAACCGCGGTAATCCCGATCCTAACCAATGGGTCGGCTGGGGCGACCGCACCGTCGACGAAATGGCGCACGCCTGGGTGAACGTTACCTACATTTCCGACGACGATTACAACGCCTGGGCGGCCCAGCATAAACCGGCGCGCACTGCTTCTTCCCGACGCATCTCACAGTAGGGGAACCGGTTATGCGCAGGCGACGCCTCGGAATCGTTGGGTTCGTTATTGCAGCAGTCAGTGGCGCGGCTCTGGCAGCGGGGGAACTGCCGTCCGAGCCGCGCCACGACTTGGGCCAGAGCATCACCGCCGCCTACGAAGGCTGGTTCGAGAATCCGGACGGGACCTTCAGTTTCCTGATCGGCTACTACAATCGCAATCTCAAACAGGAGCTGGAAATTCCGATTGGTCCGAACAACCGGATCGAACCGGGCGGGCCGGATCGCGGCCAGCCCACGCATTTCCAGGTGGGCAGACAGTGGGGCCTGTTCACCGTCACGGTGCCCCAGGATTTCGGAACCAACAAGTTAACCTGGACGCTGGTCGCCAATGGCGTGACCACGTCCATACCGTTCAGCCTCGATCCACTGTGGGTAATCTCGCCCCTGGTGGATGCATCGGGTAACACGCCACCGTTCATCAGTTTTGGGAAAGACGGGCCGAGGGTCCAGGGCCCGCGCCCAATCAGCGTGGATCAGACGTCCGCGCTGAACAGCCCGCTCACATTAACCGTGCGGGTTGCTGATGATGCCAAAGTGCCTCCCGGCACACCGGCGCGGGCCGCAAAAGCCACGCCGGTGTCGGTGGCGTGGAGCAAGTTTCGCGGGCCCGGAGTGGTGACGTTCTCGAGCGACCGGCCTGCGGTCGAAAAATCGGATTGGAACCCGCCTCCTCCGGCCGTCTTCGCGGGAAGCGCGACCACCTCGGTCACATTCAGTGAACCAGGTGAGTATGTGCTACGCGTAGTCGCCAATGACGTTTCCGGCGACGGCGGCCGGGGGTTCCAATGCTGCTGGACCAACGCGTTTGTCAACGTCACGGTGAAGCCTGG
The DNA here is from genome assembly GCA_963739705.1 of Terriglobia bacterium. Classification (GTDB taxonomy): domain Bacteria; phylum Acidobacteriota; class Terriglobia; order Bryobacterales; family Bryobacteraceae; genus Palsa-89. Next base: position 353,588 of record CAVUBR010000001.1, read on the forward strand.
AGGCGCGGGAGAGAGATAACGGGTCTCGCCATGCGCATCCTGTACGCGGGTGTACTTGCAGCTTTAAGTTCGGCGGCGCTCTCCTCGCAGGAAGGAGCTAGCCCTCCTTCCACGCCTCCCAGTGTCAATCGGGGAAGCGCCGCCGCTCTCTTCGCAGCCCGCTCTCGAGTACGTCTGCCCCATGGATCGGGACATACGGTCGAAAACGCCGGGAGTCTGTCCTCGCTGTGGGATGAAGCTGGTCCAGGGTATTCCGGAGTTTCGCGAATATCCGCTGGCCCTGACCACCCAGCCGGGCGTTCTAAAAGCCGGCGAGAAAGTGCGATTGAATTTCCAGGTAGGCGATCCTGAAACGCGCCAGCCCGTGCGCGATTTCGAAATCGTTCACGAGAAGCTGTATCACTTGTTTGTCATCAGCCAGGACCTCAAATTCTTTGCGCATGAACATCCTGAGATGCAGCCCGACGGCAGCTTCCAGATCGACCTGAGCTTCCCCAAGCCAGGTTTCTACAGGATACTGAACGATTTTTATCCTGCCTCGGGAACACCGCAATTGGTAAGCAAGGCGCTGATGGTGCCAGGCCCGGGTTTCGCGCTCGCCGCCGCGAAGCTGGAGCCCGACGTCGCGCCGCAAAAGTCGGAGAACCTCGAAGTCGAGCTGGTCACCCAGCCGCGCCAGCCAATCGCCGGAATGCAGACGCTCCTCTTCTTCCGCTTGAAGCCCAAGGATGGGATCGAGCCCTATCTGGGCGCCATGGCGCATATGTTAGCGGCCAGCTCCGACCTCATCGATTTGATCCACGATCATCCGGTCCAGGTCACCGAACCCGCCAACGAGCAGTATCTGCAGATCCAGTTCGACGTGATTTTCCCACGGGAGGGTGTGCACCGCGTCTGGGTCCAGTTCCAGCGTAAGGGTGTGGTGAACACCGTGACTTTCAACATTCCGGTGAAGCAGTTGGACTAAGGCCGGACCCGAATCCGGCGGCCCCGCTCGAAAATTTCCAACCCGCACATGCATCCGCGCGGCAAGGCCATGCTGCGGTCGTGGCCGGCACTCAAAGGCGGATGACAGTTTTTTCCTCCGTTAACGCAATGCTAGGACGAGAGACGCGCTGTGCTCGGCTTGTACCATCGCTTGCCGGCCCATACGGGCAAGCGATAAGCGTGGCTGTCGCTGAGTGGGGCTCGATGCAAGCTCCGCCTATCCTTCCTTGCTCGGCACTCTAGTTCCCAATCACTGCTCTGCCCGACTTCGGCGAGTCCTCGGTTCATGCTCGGCCGCTGCGTGACAGTTTACGGAAAGTTCTTGCGCAATGTGAGGTGGACGGTTCTATACAGACCCGCCTTGAGAAAGGATGGAGGAGAAAAAATGCGCCCCAATGACGTGCTCAGACTGAGCGTCCTGGTCCTGATTGGGTTCTTGGCTGTTCCGGCGTTTGCGACGGATTACACCTTTACAAAGATCACGGATGACGCGCCGGGTTCGACACTAGGTGCTTTTACTTCTTTTTTGGGTCCCTTTTTGATCAACAGCAGCGGTACCGTGGCGTTTACGGCCAAAGGGGGTACTGTTGACGAAGTCGGGATCTACACCGGCACCGCCAGCGGCATCAACACGGTGTACGTAGGCGGTGTCAATTTTACTTCGCCTCTCGTGTCGGCAGCCACCGGCTTCAACGATTCCGGCACAGTTGTCTACCTGACCAAGGGCAGCGCGGTTTATACGGCGACAGCAGGGGGAACACCGTTCGAGCTTGGCACCGGATCGCTCCTTTTGCCTGGGATTAACAATGCTGGAACGGTCGCTTACGGAGCGAACGGGTTGAACAGCATCCTGACGCGCACCGGCACGGGTGCTGCGCAAACCCTGCTGAGCGATACGGAGCTGCCGAGATCGAACGCGTTAGCCGCTCCCTCGCTGACCGGCCTTTCGATCAACAATTCCGGCACGGTCGCCTTCTACGCCAACGACGTGCAGACTGCGACCGGCAGTTGCAACTGTGGAATCTTTACCAAAGGCACCTCCGGCCCAGCGGTTCAGGTCTCGCCATTTTCGGTGAACATCGACATCGAACCTCAAATTAATGACAACGGGGCAATCGCGTTTGCGGGAACCTATCAGAGCGTCAAAGGTGTGTTTGTGGCCAGCAACGGACAAGTGGCGGCTGTCGTCGATTTGGGAACGCAAGTGGTTTCCCTCGACACCAAGAACGTCAGTTTGAACAGCAAGGGCGAGGTCGTCTATTACGCGAAGTTCGGTATTTCACCATTCGTTCAGGGCATATTTACGGGCCCTGACAAGGTGGCTGACAAAGTGATCGCGACCGGCGACCCGTTATTCGGCTCCGTGGTCTCGGAGGTTACCAATCCTCAGATCCCCGGCCGATATCTGAACGACAACGGCCAAGTGGCGTTCAGCTACAAGCTGACGAACGGACTGGCTGGGGTAGCGGTTGCGACCCCGGTGGCTTCCACAACCCCGCCTCCGAGTCTAAACGCCAACGGGATCGTGAATGGGGCGTCCTTTGACGGCACTGCTCCCGCCGCGCCAGGAGAGATCGTCTCGATCTTCGGCGAGAATTTCATTTCACAGCTTACCGTTCCGCCAGGCGATCCGCTTCCCACTACTTTGCAAGGCGTGAGCGTCACATTCAACGGCACCCAGGCGCCGCTATTCTTCGTAGCACCCGGGCAGATCAACGCGCAGGTGCCTTATGAGCTAACCGGAACGTCCGCCACCGTGCAGGTGACCACTCCAGCCGGAACCAGCAATACCGAAACGATCAATCTCGCTGCGGCATCGCCCGCTATTTTCACGGTCAGCCAGAATGGCTCGGGCCAGGCAGTAGTGGTCTTCGCGAATTCAACTACTATCGTGGGACCCGTCAAATCGGGAACTGATTGGCGCCCCGCAAAAGCCGGCGACACCATTACGATCTACATCAACGGACTCGGAGCGGTAACTCCCCCCATCAACGACGGCTGGAATTCGTGCGATCAATCGATTTGTGCGCCCGATTTTTCCAACCTCACGCTGCGGTATACGGCGGTTCGACCGGTGGTCAAAATAGGCGGCGTTACCGTGCCTGATAATTCGATCCAGTTCTCCGGCCTCACGCCCCAATTCGCGGGACTCTATCAGATCAACCTAACCATTCCGGACGGGATCACGCCCAGCGGTCAAGTGCCGGTGGTGGTTCAGATGGGCAGCACATCCAGCCCGGCCAATGTTTCGATCGCAATGCAATAAAAATCCAATGAAAGAGCCAATGAAAAACCATTTAGCCCCCGGCGAGCGCACGCTCACCTCGCCTCCTCGCGAGCCGCTTCTGCGCGTTACCTTGTCAGAGTTCTGCTGTGTCTGTTGTTAACCTTCGCGTGCGGCCTGCGCGCGGCAGACACGGTTTACGTGGGCGTGAACTACGGGCTCTTAAAGAGTACCGACGCCGGCGCCACCTGGAGCATGGTGAACGTTCCCCTGAACACTCAATTCATGAAGGGATACGTCCGCCCACAATTTTTGGCCATGGATCCCCAGAACACTTCGAAGATCTATTTCATCGGTTCGGCGGGGGGCACGTCGTTCTTCGCCAGCGCGGATGCGGGCGCCACCTGGACTGTCACGCCCTTTATTGGCCTGCAACCCACCCACTTGCGTGTGGACTTCGCTGGCCAGGTGATCTACATCTCTGCGCGACACCCAAGCCAAAGCTGCGTTCCTTATAAGAGCACCGATACGGGGGCAAGTTGGACGCAACTCACCACGCCACCCGGCACCGCTAGCACGGCGGACAAAATTTTCGCGGATCCAAAGGTTTCAGGGACAGCGTAGAGCGATGAAGCCGAGCTTCACCCGGAAGCATGAAAATCGCCGAAGTAGTCTGCCTTGCAGGATCAACGTTTTGCGGCGATTTACAAGAGAGTCTATATCGAAGACGGTAATCAGTTCTTTAAGAGCCAGGATTTCGGAAGCACTTGGACCGAGATCGTTCAAAAAGAGCTGGGGAGACCTTCCTACGTCGATCCCCACAACCCCTTGATTTGGTATGACGTCACCGGCGGTTCGGTGTCTAGCGAATTGTTGAAGAGTACGGACGGTGCAGCCAGCTTCACCCGGGTCAGCATTCCGAGCGATGACGTAACTTCGGTGGGCGTGGGAGCCGTTTCGAGCACGCTTTACGTCACCGGCGACGTGACGGGACTCGGTGGAACCGTTCTGAAATCAACCGACGGCGGCGCCTCCTGGACGGCGCTTCAGAATGGGATGTTCGGCTCCTACACCGGCGTGGTCTGGGCCGATCCGGTGGATTCCTCCTTCGTGTTTGTCAACGATTGGGTGGGCCCGCGTAGCTTCTACGTCTCTACCGATGGTGGCGCGCATTTCAGTCCGAGCATGCTTCCCAAGGGACCTCCTACCTGCGTGCCTGGCAATTGTGCGGTACCAGAGGTCTCTGATCTCATATTCGCGGTATCCACCCCGGTGCCGCCCGTCATCACGTCCGTGGTAAATGGCGCGAGCTTCCGGCCGGGAGTGGTGGCCAATTCGTGGGTTACCATCCAGGGCACCAGCCTCGCCCCCAAGACCGACGACTGGACTAACTTCATCGTCAACGGACTATTGCCCACTTCAGTTGACAGTGTGAGCGTGACCATGGGCGGCATGCCGGCGTACGTTTATTTCATAGAGCCCGGCCAACTCAACGTGCTGGCGCCCGACGTCCCCGCCGGTCCGCTCAGCGTGACCGTGACGACGCCGGTTGGCACGAGCGCGAACTTCGCGGCAACCGCAAGCGTCTACGATCCGGCATTTTTCCTTTGGCCCGGTAACCAGGTGGTGGCAACGCGAACCGACTACAGCTTTGCCGTAAAGCCCGGCACCTTCGCAGGTGCAACGACTGTCGCCGCGAAACCCGGCGATGTGATCATCTTGTGGGCCGCGGGATTCGGTCCGACAACGCCGGCGGCACCGGGCGGAGTCGGCGTCCCGAGCGACCAGACGTACGCGACGGCCACTCTGCCGTCCATCAGCATCGGCAACATTCCGGCTGCGGTCGCCGGCGCCGCGTTGGCGTCAGGCTCGGCCGGCTTGTACCAGATCGCGATTACGGTGCCCGGTTCCCTCACCGATGGCGACTGGCCCGTTCAAGCCATGATCGGCGGCGTCTCGTCGCCTGCTGGAACAATCCTGACGGTACAACACTAATGCGGACATGCGGAAAGGTTTTCATGACGGCCGCATGGCAGGCTAGCATCGGCGGCGTGCAATCGCCCACTGGCATTCTACTGTCCGTTCATCAGTAAAGGACACAATGAAAACTCTAAATCAAACTTTGTCAGCAGGCATTATTGCTCTAACGATTCTGGCCTGCGCGTTTCCCGTCGCCGCAGTGGCGCTCCTACGATCACGCAAATTCTGAACAACTCCAGCACCATTCCGAAAGGGGCGCCGAATTACGGCATCGCGCCGAGCAGTATCTTCATCGTAACGGGAAGCGGTCTGGCCGACCCTGGCACGCCGACGCTGCAGGACAGCTCGAAGGGCCTTCCGTTGTCACTGAACGGAGCCAGTATCTCGGTCACCGTGGGTGGCGTCGACGACGCATCCCGCGCTGTATTACACCAGCCCCACCCAGCTCGCCGCGGTTCTGCCGGCAGCCACTCCCGTCGGAACCGGGACATTGACGGTCACCTACAACGGCGCAACTAGCGCCGCGGCGGCGATCCAGGTGGTGGCAAGCGCCGTAGGCTTCAACCACTTTGATCAAATCCCCATTCCTGACGGAGTAACCAACATCAATGTCGATATCGCGGTCGCTACCGACAACTCCACCGGGGCTCTGCTCACCTTCACCAACTCAGGAACGCCCGGCCAAATCATCGTCCTGTGGGCCACCGGCCTCGGCGCCGATCCCGCCGATAGCGACACCGCGTTCTCTTCCAGCCCGCACGCAGTAAACACGCCTCTGCAAATTTATATCGGCGGCGTGCTCGCCCACATCTACTATCAAGGTTCGGCCGGCTACCCCGGCGTGACTCAGATCGACGTGGCCATCCCCGACTCGCCCGTTATCGGCTGCTATGTTCCGCTGGCAGCGGTCACCGGAACTGTCATCAGCAATGTGGTGATGCTGCCCATCCACCCAGGCGGCGGAGCGTGCGTCGAGGACCAGGGCGTTCAGATGACCGGCGACCAAATACTCAAGGAGACTCAAGATGTAATCAAGGCCGGGGGCTTGAGTCTGATTCAGACGAACGTGACCGACGCCAGCGGCACCACGGTGACGAACAGTGCGGGCGCGGCCTTTGTCAAAGACAGCGGACTCCTCACCGGCGCTACGGGCCGGAGCGGTATTATTTCGCCGGGCGGATGCGCCGTGGGCCCGTATCTCCCGGGGGCAGGCAAGCTCAGCATCACGGGTCTGGACGCCGGTACCGTTAGTCTCACGGGGCCCGCGGGACTTGACGTAACGTTTTCTCCGGGGCTTATCATGGGCACCTCGGGCGCGACTCTCGCGGCCAACCAGATTCCCCCCTCGGGCGGCACTTACACATTCACAGGCACGGGCGGAGCGGACGTGGGTCCGTTCATTGCCTCGGTGACCTTGACGAACCCTCTGTTCGTTTGGACCAATGAAAACGCGGTCGCCACGGTAGACCGGACGCAGCCCTTAACATTTACCTGGACCGGCGGCAACCCGGGGACCTTCATCACCCTGAGCGGAGGCTTGACAAAGTCGGGACTGACCATCGCCTATTCGTGCCGGATACTGGTGGACCCTGGGCAGTTTACCGTGCCCGCCTACATTCTGTTGGGCATACCGGCCGGCAGCGGAAGTGCGCTGATGCAGCAGCAAGTCTTCGCACCGCTTTCGGCCACCGGTCTCGATTCCTCCGGCGTGAGCACAGTAATCGAATACACCGCACCCGCGATCTACAAGTGAGGCCGCGACTAAGGCCCGGACTCGAATCCGCCGACCGATACAATAGATAGTAGTGCCGACACTCACTCTTTGCCCGAATTGCGGAAACGCACTGTCAGCCGAAGCGCTGAGCTGTGCGTCCTGCGGCCGGCTGGCGCATGCGCAAGAATTCGATGCGCTCGCTCAGCATGCCAAGCTGGCGGGCCAGGCCGGCGACTGGCATGGCGCGAAAGCAGCTTGGGAAAAAGCTCTGCCGCTGCTGCCGCCCGATTCGAACGAATATCGCACCGTGGCGGCGCGCATCGAGAACATCAATCACCAACTCGCGGACAAGAGCGTCTGGGCCAAGCGCGCGGCTAAGCTTGGACCGGTTGGCGTGATTCTGTGGAAATTCAAGACCATCGCGCTGCTGGTTCTGACCAAAGGCAAGCTGGTCCTGCTGGGCCTTACCAAGATAAGCACGCTGCTGAGCATGATGGCGTTCTTTGCGGTCTATTGGTCGATGTTCGGCTGGAAGTTCGCGCTCGGTTTCGTGGTGTCCATCTATATTCACGAAATGGGTCACGTGATCGCGCTGCGCAAGTACGGAATCGCGGCCAGTTCGCCGATGTTCATTCCATTTGTCGGCGCTCTGGTGCGGATGAAACAATATCCGGCCAATGTCGCGCAAGACGCGCGCGTGGGTTTAGCCGGCCCGATCTGGGGACTGGGCGCGACCATAGTCGCGTGGCTGGGAGCGCTCGCAACCGGCCAGCCCATCTGGTACGCCATCGCGCACACCAGCGCCTGGCTCAACCTATTCAACCTGATTCCCATCTGGCAACTGGACGGCGGCCGTGGATTCCGGGCGTTAACGCGCAAGCAGCGCGGCATGGCGCTGGGCGCGGCGCTGGCGATGTGGGTCATAACGCAGGAGACCATGCTGTTGCTGATTTCCGCCGGCGCCGCGTACCGCTTGTTCAGCCGCGATTATCCGGCCGAAGACGACAACGGCGCGCTGACGCAGTACATCGGACTGATCGTGCTGCTGGCTTTGCTGGTCCTGATGACCAATCGCCAGCTCTCGCCGTCCTACTAGCGGCAATGCGATAGAATCGGCTTCATGTCGCGCATCCTCTTGTATTTTGTCGTCGCGCTGCCGGCTCTATTGCCGGGGCTTGCCAAGGCTCAGGCGGTTCCGAAAGAAACGCTTCCGCCGATCCTGACGCCGTGGGAGGCTGCGCCGCCGCGCACGCGCGAGGCAAACAACAGCGCGTTTCCTCCGCATAAAGTCATCGGCAACGTGTACTACGTCGGCACGCAGGATTACGCCTCGTTCCTCATCACGTCCGATCAAGGCGACATCCTGATCAATCCCGATTTCGAGGATTCCGTCCCGCTGATCGAAAAGAGCGTCGAGCAGCTCGGCTTCAAGTTCCGCGACATCAAGATCATTCTCATTAGCCATGCGCACGGCGACCATTGCGCGGGCGTCGCCAAGATGAAAGAGATGACCGGTGCGCAGTTCATGGTGATGGATGCCGATGCGCCGGTGATGGAAAAGGGCGGATCGGGCCGCGGCGGATTTCCGGCGGTCACGGTGAGCCGCGTCTTGCACGATCGCGATGAGGTGAAGCTGGGAGAGAACACGCTGGTTGCCGTGCTTACGCCCGGGCACACTAAAGGCTGCACCACCTGGACGCTGAAAACGCAGGATGGCGGCAAAACATACAATGTCGTCATTGTTGGAAGCGCGGGCGTCAACGACGCGCACTATCTGGTGAACAACGCCAACTATCCGGACGTGATCGCCGACTATCAGAAGACTTTTCGCGTGTTGAAGACGCTACCCTGCGACGTGTTCCTGGCCTCGCACGGCGTGTTCTACGGGCTCCGCGAAAAATATCCGAAGCTCGCGAGCGGCGTGAATCCGTTCATCGATCCGGAAGGCTACAAGGCCCACGTGAAGCTGATGGAACAGGCGTTCTATTACAAGCTGGACTGGGCCATCCGGCAGTAAAGTTCGCCGATCATTCGGCCGATCTGACTAGGTGGTGGGCGCTCGTAGTGTGTTTGCTTTCGGGTTACTCGCTCTAGCCTCAGCGGCCAGCGCAGTTACGGTCCGCGACAGCCGCATCGCGGCAGCGGTAAGCGAGCAATCCTGCACCGTTCCCGGGCAGGTGGACATGTTTCAACCCACGGCCAGACAAGCGTTCCTGTGGTTCAGTGCCCGCCAGGTTAGAGCCGGCGACCAGGTGCGCGTGGAATGGGTGGATCCCTCCGGATCGGTCTCCACGGTGGCCGACTACGGCGACGTTCCCGACGCCGCGGAATTGTGCTTCACCACGCAGCTTCCCATCGCCGGCTTTGCGCCCGCTTCACAGCCCGGCATCTGGACCGCGCGTGTTTCGGCCAACGGGCGTGCGCTGTTTTCGCGCCAATTTACCATCGCGGCTGAACACGACGGCGGCGGACCGGTGGTGACGAGCGTGACGTGGTCCGGCGCGCGATCGCAGGAGATCGATTTCACCGTGCTGGGCCGGAATTTTCAGCCCAACGCGATGGTATTCATCGCGCAGTACACGCAGTCCGGCGGATGGAATTATCTTGCCAATCTGAGACCCAGCGAGACGACACCCGACCAGCTTAAGGTGCATTACGGGGGGTTGCCGGCGAACGAATATCTGGTGATTGTCGAGAACCAGGATCAACGCATGAGCCGCCCCATGCCGTTTTTGATCGAGACCGGCGGTTATAAACTGCCGATTCCGGCGGGTGATCCGTGGGTCATCACGCAAGGGCCCTACGGCACCTTTTCGCATTGGGGCAACAGCCTGCATGCGTATGACATCGCGCCACGGTCGGGACGCTGCGTGGTGGCCATGAAAGCCGGGATCGCCTACACGCACGACTTAGGATTGCACCAGGACCACCGGCATCATTCGTTCGGTAATTACATTACGATCGACCATGGGAATGGCGAGTACAGCCATTACGCGCATCTTGCCACCGGCACGTTTGTGGTGGAAAATGGGCAACGCGTCGAACAGGGACAAGCGCTGGCCATCGCGGGCAACAGCGGATACACGCTCGGAGAAGGCGGAGGGTACCACGTGCACGTCAGCGTGACGCGGTCACTCGCGATCGCTTCGAATAGCATCCCGTTCCAATTCGCGGACCTGCCTGCGATGGCGCGCGGCGGTGGGTATCGGACCGTAGTTTCAACCAACGCCTCGCCATTGTGCGATTGCGGAGAGCGGCATCCTGGGCAAATCGCGCGGGCTTCGGCCGCCCCGGAAGCTCCCAAAATATCCGGACAGGTCTCGGTGGCGCAGTGGTGGAGCGAAACGCTGGCGGTTCCGAAAGGCGCGAAAATGTTTGACGTGGTCTTGAACTGGCCCGGTGCAACCGACGATCTCGATTTACACCTGATGAGTCCCAGCGGCCGCCACTACGGCTGGTACGGCGATACGACGGGATATTCGGGCGCGAATAGTAAACCGGAGCAGTTCCACATCCCGCGGCCGGAGCCGGGCGTTTGGCGCATTTCGGTCCAAGGGATGCGCGGTGGTCCGGGCCCAATCGAATTCGCGGTGCAGGCTTCTCCGGCGCCGGGGGACACGCGTGTTGTAGCTGCGGCCAGAAGTCGCCGCGCGTCCCTGCTAGAATTCGGGAGGTAATGACAGGACTGCTGGCAGACTCAGTCTGCAAAGAACACGACACCGGCCGGCATCATCCCGAGTGTCCGGAGCGATTCGACGCGGCGCTGGGCGCGGTGAAAGACTTGGATCTGCTGCGCATCGAGCCGCGTGTGGCCAATGAAGACGAGATCGCCTTATGCCATCCGCGCGAATACATCCGCATGGTGGAGCGCGAGGTCATGACCGGTTTCCATGAGCTGAGCACCGGCGACACGATCATCTGCCCGCGATCGCTGGACGCTGCTCTGCGTGCCACGGGAGGCGTTCTGAATGCCGTGGACACGGTGTTCGCCAAAAAGGCGCGCAACGCGTTTTGCATCGTGCGGCCGCCCGGACATCACGCCACGCCCTTCCGCGGCATGGGATTCTGCATCTTCAACAGCATCGCCATCGCGGCGCGCTATGCGCAGCACAAGTACGGAATCAGCCGCGTACTCATCGCCGATTGGGACGTCCACCATGGCAACGGCACGCAGGACATTTTTTATCACGACGGCACAGTGTTCTTCTTCAGCACGCATCAGCATCCCTGGTATCCGGGCACTGGCCTGGCGGACGAGATCGGCGAGGGCAAAGGGCGAGGCATGATTCTCAATTGCCCGTTCCCGGCAGGGTCGGGCGGCAAGGAAATCCTGGGCGCGTTTCAGGAGAAGCTCATGCCCGCGGCCGAAAAGGTCAAGCCGGAGCTGGTGCTCATCTCGGCCGGCTTCGATTCCCGCGAGGGCGATCCGCTGGGCAATTTCCTGCTGACGGATGCGGACTTCGCCGATTTGACGCGCCTGATGCTGGAGATGGCCGATAAGCACGCGGGCGGCCGCGTGGTGTCCGTGCTGGAAGGCGGCTACAACCTCGAGGGGCTGGCATCCGCGGTTCGCTCCCACGTCCAGGCGCTCCAATAGCGCGCTCCAGACTTGCGAAAATAGCAACATGGCTTCTGTGGCGCCGCAGCTTTTATCGATCCGTCCTGCCAGCGAGAGCGACGTTGCGCTCATCCTGCGCTTCATCGAAAAGCTAGCGGAGTACGAAAAGCTGTCGCACGAAGTAGTTGCCACCGAAGCTGCGCTGCGGCATTACTTGTTCGGTCCGCGGCCCGTGGCCGAAGTGATTCTGGCGTATTGGGCGGGCGAACCAGTGGGCTTCGCGCTCTTCTTCCACAACTTCTCGACCTTCCTGGCGCGGCCGGGCATTTATCTCGAAGATCTTTTTGTCGATCCCGAGCATCGGGGCAAAGGAATCGGAAAAGCGCTGCTGGTGCACCTGGCGCGGCTGGCGATGGAGCGGGGCTGCGGACGGCTGGAGTGGTCCGTGCTGAATTGGAACGAACCTTCCATCCAGTTCTATCGCAAGCTCGGCGCGATTGCCAAGGACGACTGGACCGTTTACCGGGTTACCGGAGACGCCCTCCAACGGCTCGCAACCGGTACTGGAGCGGACCGGGAACGCTAGTCCGGTTACACTAAAGAAAAGACCCACTTCGCTCGTTTATTGACTATGTCCTCCAGACTCCAGGCGCTTCATGACGCCCTCGCGAGCCGTATTCTCGTACTCGACGGCGCCATGGGCACGATGATCCATCAGGCGCCGCTGTCGCTCGACGAGGATTACGAAGGGCATGAGAATTGTCCGGAGATTCTAGTGGCGACGCGGCCGGACGTGATCGGCGGGATTCACCGCGCGTATCTCGAGGCCGGCGCGGACATCATCGAAACCGACACTTTCGGCGGGACCTCGATAGTGCTGGCCGAATTTCAGTTGCAGGATCGCGCCTACGAGCTGAATTACAAGGCAGCCAAGCTGGCGCGGCAGGTCGCCGATGAGATGTCGACGCCGGAGAAGCCTCGCTTCGTTGCCGGTTCGATGGGGCCGACCACGAAGGACCTCAATATCACAGCCACGATCAGCTTCTCGCGGCTGCACGACGCCTATTACGAGCAGGCCAAGGCGCTGGTTGAAGGCGGCGCCGATTTTCTGCTGATCGAGACTGCGTTCGACACCGGAAGTCTGAAAGCCGGACTGCTGGCAGTCGAGAAACTGCGGCGCGATTTGGGCGTCGAAATTCCGGTGATCGCTTCGGTGACCATCGAGCGCAACGGCACCATGCTGGGCGGCCAGCCCATCGACGCGCTGTATGCCTCCCTCGCGAACCACGATCTGCTGGCGATCGGGATGAACTGCGCCACCGGTCCCGATCTGATGACCGATCACATCCGCACGCTGCACGAGATGTCGTCATTCCGCATCTCCTGCTATCCGAACGCGGGTCTGCCGAACGCCGAGGGCAAGTTTGGCGAAACGCCGGAATCGCTGGCGGCGCAACTGGAGAAATTCGTCGATCACGGCTGGCTGAATGTGGTGGGCGGCTGCTGCGGCACCACGCCCGCGCACATCCGGGCCATCGCTGGGATGGTCAAAGGCAAGCCGCCGCGCGCGCTTAAGCCTTCCTCGCATCGCGCGTATTATTCCAATAAGGAATTGGTCGAGGCCGAGGAGAGCAACCGGCCGCTGATCGTCGGCGAGCGCACCAACGTGATCGGCTCGCGCCTGTTCAAGAACATGATCGCGGAAGACAAGTGGGAGGAGGCCACCGAGATTGCGCGCTGGCAGATCCGCAACGGCGCGCACGTCGTGGATGTCTGTCTGCAATCCAGCGATCGCGACGAGATCAAAGACATCCCTCATTTCTACGGGAAGCTGATCCGCAAGATCAAGGCGCCAATCATGATCGACACCACCGATCCCACGGCGGTCGAGCTGGCGCTGTCGTATTGCCAGGGCAAGTCGATCATCAATTCGATCAATCTCGAGGATGGCGAAGAGAAATTCGAGCGAGTGTGCCCGCTGGCGAAGTCCTATGGCGCGGCGGTGATCTGCGGGACTATCGACGAAGACAAGCAGCAGGCGCAGGCTTTCACGCGCGAGCGCAAGCTGGCCGTGGCGGAGCGATCGGTCGAGCTGCTGACGAACAAATACGGGCTCGCGCCGGAGGACATCGTCATCGATCCGCTGGTATTTCCATGCGCCACCGGCGACGAGAATTACATCGGGGGTGCGGTAGAGACGATCGATGCGATTCGCCTGATCAAGGAGAAAATTCCATACGTCAAGACCGTGCTGGGCGTCTCGAATATTTCGTTCGGGCTTCCGGCCGAGGCGCGCGAAGTGGTCAATTCGGTCTTTCTGTATTACTCGACCAAGGCGGGGCTGGATCTGGCGATCGTCAATGCCGAGAAGCTGGAGCGCTTCGCGTCCATTCCCGTGGAAGAGCGGCGGCTGGCGGAGAATCTGCTGTTCAACACGCCGCCTGCGGAAATCCCGGCCGATCATCCCAACGCCGAGGAATTGAAAACCGCACCGGAAGACTGGCGGCTGCAATCGCGCGCGCAGAAAATCGGAATCAATCAGTTCCACATTGCGGCGATCACCGAACATTTCCGCAAGGCCGGCAAGAAGGAAAAGAAAAAGGCGGCGGATCTGCCGCTCGACGAACGCCTGGCGAACTACATCATCGAGGGCACCAAGGACGGGCTGGTTGCGGATTTGGATCGCAAGCGCGCGGAAGGCGCCGCCCCGCTCGACATCATCAATGGGCCGCTGATGGCGGGCATGTCCGAGGTGGGGCGGTTGTTTAATAACAACGAGCTGATCGTCGCCGAAGTGCTGCAATCGGCGGAGGCGATGAAGGCCGGCGTGAGCCACCTCGAACAGTTCATGGAGAAGAGCGAGAGCTCGACGCGCGGCAAGATCGTGCTCGCGACGGTGAAGGGCGACGTCCACGACATCGGGAAGAATCTGGTTGAGATCATCCTGAGCAACAACGGTTATCGGGTGATCAACCTCGGCATCAAGGTCCCGCCGGAGGACCTGATCAAGGCGTATCAGGAGCACCAGCCGGATGCGATCGGGCTATCGGGGCTGCTGGTGAAGAGCGCGCACCAGATGGTGGTCACGGGCGGCGACCTGAAGGACCACGGCGTCCAGGTACCGCTGTTGGTGGGTGGAGCGGCGCTGTCGGAAAAATTCACCAAAACGAAAATCGCGCCGAGTTATGCCGCGCCGACGTTCTACGCCAAGGACGCCATGACCGGGCTGCGGATTCTGAACGAGATCATGGATCCGGCCACGCGCGAGCAAGTGCTTTCTTCCCACATTTTCTCTGAGAGTGGGGAATCGCCGGTGGCTCGGACCGAGACAATCGCGGCGCCGCAACAGTCGCGCAGTTCCAAGGTTCGAGCCGATATTCCGATTCCGACCGCGCCATATCTCGAACGGCGCGTGCGCGAAGTGCCCAACCTGGCCGAGATCTGGAGCTACATCAATTCGTACATGTTGTACGGCCGGCACCTCGGCTTCAAGGGCAATTTTGAAAAACTGCTAGCCGAGCGCGATTCGAAGGCGCTGAAGCTGTTTCACGATGTGGAGCAAGTGAAGGCCGAGGCGGCGCGCTTCATGAAGGTGAAGTCGGTGTGGCAATTTTTCGAGGCCGAGCGCGACGGAAACGCCATCCATCTGTTCGCGCCCGGCGCATCCCAGCCGCTACACACGTTCCAGTTCGGCCGGCAGCCGCGCGCCGACGGGCTGTGCCTGAGCGACTACATTCTGGACGCTGACGAGGGCCGGCGCGATCACTTGGCGCTGTTCGTCGTCACGGCCGGCTCGCGCGTCCGTGAAGAATCCGAGCGCGCTAAACAGGCTGGCGAGTTCTTCAAAGCGCACGCTCTGCAAGCTCTGGCAATCGAGACCGCGGAGGGTTGCGCCGAGTGGCTGCACCGGCGCATCCGCGAGGATTGGGGCTTTCCCGATCCGCCCACCATGACCATGCAGGAGCGCTTCACTTCGCGCTACCGCGGCAAGCGCTACAGCTTCGGCTATCCGGCCTGCCCGAACCTGGACGACCAGCAAGGCATGTGGAAGCTGCTGCATCCCGAAGAAATATGCGTCGAGCTGACCGAAGGGATGATGATGGAGCCCGAGGCGAGCGTGAGCGCGCTGGTGTTTCATCACCCCGACTGCGCGTACTTCACCGCGAGCGAAGTAAGCGAGCCAGCGTTAGTCTGACGTTGGTTTCACCGAATCAGCAGCGAGGTCAGCGCGAACCCGCCCGTCACCAATCCCGCGAACAGAGTTGCTGCGAGCAATAAGGGCTTTGTGCCGGCGCGCTTAAACTGGCTCCAATCAGTGCTCAATCCCAGGGCGAACATCGCGCTGCTCAGGACCACCGTATCAAAATCGATGAGCGTTGAACGCGCCTGGACGGGGATCCGCACCAGCGACTGAGCTAAGATGACGCCGAGAAAACCCAGCACGAACCACGGAAACGTGATGCGCCGCGCGGACGCCCCTTGGCGCGCGCGCCGGATGCGGCCTATCAGGAGGAGGCAAGGCGCCAGTAGCAGCACACGCAACATTTTCGTGATCACCGCCGCGCCGGCTGCCTCGTCGCTGACGGCTTTGCCGGCCGCAACCACCTGTGCGACTTCGTGTACAGTGGCCCCGGTGTAGATCCCAAACTGATGTTCCGTGAATCCCGTTAACGGAAAAAGGGCGGGGTAAACAAACATAGCCAGAGTCCCGAATACCACCACCGTGGCGACCGCGACGCTGACCTTGTTGGAGTCGCTTTCGATGACCCGGTCGGTAGCAAGCACCGCCGCGGCTCCGCAAATCCCGCTGCCCGCCGACACCAGCAAGGCCGTATCGGGGTCGAGACGAAAGAGACGCGTGCCTAGCCAGGAGCCGGCCATCAGGACAGCGGAGATCACCACCACATCCAGCAGCAGCGCGCGTGGCCCCAACCGGAGCAGATCCTGAATCGTCAACCGAAGTCCATACAGAATGATCCCCAGGCGCAGCAACTTTTGCTGTGAGAAACGGATTCCCGGCTGCAACGGCGCGAGATAACGGCGCAGACCGGCGTTGCCGGCCAGCATGCCGGCCAGGATCGCCAGGGTCAGCGGAGTGAGCTGAAGCTTCCGATTCCACGGCAGGGCCGCGAGCTCGGAAGCGCAAAAGGCGGCCAGCAGGCACAATAACGCGCCGCCTGCCAGCGCTTTCGGGACGTTGAACCTGGACCGGAGCGAGGACGGCGATGGGGTCGTCAAAAGGCCAGCTTACCGGGTTTACGTAAATAGGGCAAACTGATAGTTTCAATACATCTGTTCGGCTGAGTCGATAACGGGGAGGCCCATGCGCATCACGATCCGCCAGTTGGAAATTTTCCGGGCGATTTTCCAGGAACAGACCGTCACGGCAGCCGCGCGCAAAATTGGGCTGTCGCAGGCTGCCACCAGCCAGGCCCTGGCGGAATTGGAAAACCTTCTGGAGCGCAAACTATTTGATCGCCACGGACGCCGGATCATCCCCAATGACGCCGGACGCAGGCTATTGCCCGCGGCCGTGGAGGTGCTTGACCGAGTGCGCGAAATCGAAGTGCCCGGGCTGGAAGCTGGGCGTCACATCAGAATCTGCGCCAGTTTGACCATTGGCAACTACCTGCTCCCGCCGCTGGTCTCCCGATTTGCAAGGAGGCATCCTGGCTGCCAGTTTCAGGTGGCGCTGGGAAACACCGATCAAGTGGTAAATTCCTTGCTGCACTGGGAGAGCGATGTCGGATGGATCGAAGGCTTAGTTCGCGACAGCGAGTTAAAGGCATTTCCGTGGCGCGAGGATGAACTGGTTATCATCGCCAATCCCGCTCACCCTCTCGCCTCCCGCCATGCCACGCCGGAGCAACTCTCGGAAGCCAGCTGGGTTTTGCGGGAAAAGGGTTCCGGCACGCGCGCTGTATTCGAGTCCGCGACGGCCGGGAAGTTCAGCCCAACCCGGGTTCCGATTGAACTCGGCGGGATTGAGGCCATCAAGCTGGCGGTGCAGTCAGGCGGTGGGCTGGGCTGCGTATCGAAGTCCGCCGTGGCCGCGGAACTGCGCTCCGGCCGGCTCCGTCGAGTGCATACCCACTGGCTCGATCTGCGGCGCCAGCTCACGGTTCTCGCCCACCGTAAGAAGTACATCGACTCGGGATTACGCGGTTTCCTTCAATTCTGCGGGATCCGGTACCTGGGCTGAATCGCGGTCAGATTCCTGCCTTGGGGAATTTCTTCCGCATCCAGGCCACGAACTTCTCAGGCGCGGCCATAGTCGACAATCGCCCCTGGCGCACCAGCGCCCAGTCGTCGAACAGCTTGGACTGCTTGATCTCGGCCAGCGTGACAGGCGGCTCGAGCCGCGTCAGAAATTCAAAATCGGCCACCGCGGATTTCGGATTCTTGCGATCGGGGCGCCCCTCAGATGCGACCCGCGCCAGCCCCACCACCGCCGACAATCCCCCGCTGTGATAAACGAAAACCTTGTCGCCGGGGCGCATCTCGCGGATGGCGCGCACCGCCTGCGGGTTGTTGACGCCGTCCCAAACGGTCTTGCGATCCTTCTCCAACTGGTCGATCGAATATGTCTCGGGGTCAGTCTTAGCGAGAAAGTAAGCCATAGACCGCACTATAACTCATGGAAATGGCGCCATTGTACAATGAAGTGTCTCCTGCGCATCCCGTGAAGGCCTTTTTCTCCGCGCAGGCTGTTCTGGCGGCAGTGTTCGCGGCGAGCGGTCTGACGGCGGGCGCACAGAGTAAATCCCCCGACGAGAATCGCGCCGCTAGTGTCACTGCAGCCGATGGCGCGCCGGCCGCTGTAGATCCACACACCTACCAGATTGGCCCGGAAGACATTCTGTTCGTTCGGGTGTGGCGGGAGCCGGATTTCACGTTTCCCGCCTCCGTGCGGCCGGACGGCAAGATCACAGTCCCACTGGTCGGTGAAGTGGACGCCGCCGGCCAGACGCCCGCCCAATTGACCCAGAATCTTACTGTGCGGCTCGCGAATTACATCAACCATCCGGAAGTGAACGTGTCCGTCACCGAAGTGCGCAGCAAGAAGTACTACATCGATGGTGAAGTGAACCGGCCCGGCTCCTTCGCGCTGGTGACTCGGACCACGGTGCTGGAGGCGCTCAGCCACTCCGGGGGCTTCAAGGATTTCGCCAATACCAAAAAGATCCGCATCCTGCGCGGCGATAAGGTCTATTTTTTCAATTTCAAGCAAGTGACCAACGGAAAGCATCTGGAACAGAACATCGTGGTGGACAACGGGGACCACATCATCGTTCCTTAAGGATCGGAAGACAGCGATGGAACCGCAAATCTACTCACCGCCGGCGCGCCGGGCGCTGGATTTTGAAGACGCGATCGACATTGTTCGGCGGCACCGAGCGTGGATACTAGGCCCGGTTTTCGCGGCGCTGGTGGCCTCCGTGCTCGCCGCGTTCCTGTGGCCCGACACGTACGTTTCGGTGGCGACCATTCGCGTGGTGCCACCCCAGGTGCCGGAGAATTTCGTGCCCGCTAACATCAGTCTGGACCTGGAGGGCCGTGTGAACTCGTTGGTGCAATTGATTCTGAACCGCGCCACGCTGACCAGCATCATCAACTCCCACGGCCTGTACAAGAACGAACTGGCGCGTCTTCCATTAGATGACGTGATCGAGAACATGCGCCTGCACGATCTCAAGGTGGTTCCGGCGCTGCAGAATCTGAACCCGACGCAGGGCCAGAAACCGCAATATCCGGCCTTCGAGATCCGTTTCGCGTATCGAGACCGATTCATGGCTCAAAAAGTGACCACCGATCTGGTGGCGCGATTCCTGGAGGAAAACATCCGTGAGGTTTCGCAGCAGACCGTGTCCACCACGCAGTTTCTGCGCGATCAATGGGACGAATCGAAGAAGAAGCTGGATGACATCGACCAGAAGCTGAGCGACTTTCGCGCCCGCAACATGGGGCGCCTGCCGGAAGAGCAGCAGAACAACTATCAGCAATTGGCGGCGCTCGAGAGCCAGCGGCTAAACCTGAATCTGTCGATGAACCGCGTCAACCAGGAGAAGCTACTCGAGGAGAATCAGCTCCAGATCTATCGCGGACAGCTTGCATCCTTGAAGGAACCAGCCGCGGCGGAAGCGGCTGCGCAGCAAAAAGACGACAAGCTGGCCGACCGAGACCGCGAGATCTCACAATATGAGGATTCGCTTGCCGCCGCGCGCGAGCGCTACAAGGAAACACATCCGGATGTCCAGCGCCTGGTGAATCTGCTGGCGGGAGCGCGCAAACAGCGCGAGGCTTTGCTCCAGACGGATCAGACCCGGAAGCCGGAGGCGCCCGCGCAGCGGCCCGCAAGCCCGCAGTTGATTCGCGAGCGGCGCGAGCTGGCCGCGTCCATCGAGCGGGCTCAGGGCCTGATCCAGGCCAAGGACCTGGAGATGGAAGATTATCGCAAGCAAGCCGCCCAACTGGACGCCACCGTCAAGAACTATCAGGGACGCCTGGCCAGTGGGCCGACCGGGATCAAGGAGTATGACGAGCTGATCCGCGATCGCGACTTAGCCAAGAAAGACTATGAAGATCTGGATCGCCGCCTGAATACTTCGGCCATGGCGACGGCGCTGGAGAACCGGCAGGGGGGCGAGAGGCTGGAGCAGTTGGATGCGCCCACGTTGCCGCAGACACCCACGGAACCGAAGCGCCCGTTGATCATCGGCCTGGGAACCGCGCTCGGCCTGGCAATCGGGTTGTGCGTCGCCGGAACCCGCGAGGTGCGAGACGCCGCGTTGAAGAACCTGAAAGATGTTCGCGTCTATACGCAACTGCCGATTCTGGCTACCATTCCGATGCTCGAAAGCGATACCGCCGCGCATCGGCGCAAGCGGCTGGTCTGGCTGGCTTGGTCGGCCGCGTCTTTAGCAGGCCTCGCGATTATGTCCGGCTCGATGGTTTATTACTATGCGACGAAATTGTGAATCTTTAGCGCTCTACAATGGGATGCGCCTGGAGGCGTGCCAATGAGCCGGGTGCATGAGGCGCTGCGGCGCGCCGGCGGAGCATTCGTGACCGGAACCGCTGCTCGGGCTGCGTCCTGGCCGGCTCCGGCAACGGCCGCGGACGATCTTCTGGGCGATGTCCGGCCGGTTCCTTTTCAGCTTTCCCCGGATGCTCTGATCATCGATCCCCAGCATCCTCGGGAGGGCCCCATCGAGGAATTTCGCGCGCTGCGCACACGGCTCAATCACATGCAGAGCCGGCAGCCGATTCGCACGCTCATGATCACCAGCGCCTCGCCGGCCGAGGGCAAATCATTCGCCGCGACGAATCTTGCGCTGGCCGAAGCGCAGCTCGCCGGGAATCGGGTGCTGCTGTGCGATTTCGACTTGCGCCGGCCCGTGATCCATCAGGTTTTCCAGATTGATCGCGGCCCCGGACTGACGGATTACCTGCTGGGGAAGATTCCGCTGCCCGTCGCGCTGCGGAGGCTTGCCGACAGCAATCTCTATATCCTGCCGGCCGGCCAACCGGTCGTCAACCCGCTGGAGCTTTTGAATCTGCCGGCGGTTAAGCCGCTGCTCGACCGGCTGGCGGGCCTGTTCAACTGGGTCCTGCTGGATAGCCCGCCGCTGTTGTTCGCCGCCGACGGCAATCTGTTGGCTACGCTGTGCGACGCCACCATCCTGGTGGCACGGATCGGAGCCACTACCATCGACTCCATCGCGCGCGCACGGCAGGCGTTGTGCCAGGATAACGTGATTGGAATTGTCGTCAACGGTGCGCGCCGCGGCGAGTTATACAGCAAATACAGCTATTACCATTCCTACGATGCCGCCGGGCAGGAGACTCCGGCTGCGGCTGCGCCCTAACCTTTGTAGACGCGCCCCAATCCTGAAGACACCCGGCCGCGCCTGTGCCGAACCGGCCCAGTGGCGTTAATTTCGCCCATTCCGAAGGGCAGCCGTTTCGGCTAGAATAGGAGCTTGTCCTCGGCTGCCGTGAAACCGGCCCTTCTATGAGGACGTCAGAGAACGTTGGGCGCGGGGTGGAAAGGAATCCTTGTTGAGATGATTTATCACAGGCGTGGCCGCCTGCGAGCTGTTTGGATCTGTGCCGTTTTCCTTTCCACGGTTGCTTTTCTTTCAGCAGCTCCGCAAGCGCAACAGACGCCCCAGCAGCCCGCGCCACAGCGGCCGCCGAGTCCATTTGAGCCCGTACCGGTGGCGCCCGCGCAACCGGCTCAGCCCGCTCAACCCGGTCAATCCGCCCAACCGGCCGCGCCATCGGCCCCGGCAGCTGCAAGGCCGGGACAACCGCAGCAGGATATCATCGAGGCCATCGAGTTTCGCGGCGCACGCCGCGTCCGCCAGGATACTTTACAGGCCCTGATCTTCAGCAAGCGCGGCGACAAGTTCGATGAAAACTCCTTGCACCGCGACTTTATGGCGTTGTGGAATTCCGGCCGGTTCGACGATATTCGCATCGAGCGCGAGCAGGGCAAAGAAGGCTGGATCATCCGCTTCGTCGTAGTGGAGAGGCCGGTGGTCCGCTCCATCAATTACGTCGGCAATAAGTCCATGTCGCAGTCCGACATTCTGGACAAATTCAAGGAGCGCAAGGTCGGCTTAGTGGTGGAATCGCAGTACGATCCCAACAAGATCCAGCGCGCCAAGAATGTGCTGCTGGATATGCTGGCTGAACGCGGGCATCAGTACGGCAAGGTGGACGCCCAGATACACCGTGTGCCACCCTCCTCGCTGGAGGTCACCTTCAAAATCGACGAAGGACCCAAAGTGAAGGTGGGCAATATCGAAATTGAAGGCAACAATAACCTGAGCAGCCAGGATGTGATTCGCGCCATGAAGAACTCGCATCCCATCGGCGTACCATATTTTCCACCCCTGGAGAACCTCTTTGCCAAAACCTACGATTCCACCAAGCTGGATGAGGACAAGAGCCGCGTCCAGGTGATGTACCAGGAACACGGATATTTTACGGCGCATGTAACCGACGCGACGGTGACGATGCGCAAGGTGGGTGGCGAGGGAACGCATATCTGGCTCATTCACCCCAACCACGTCGGAACGCGCGCCGACATCAAGATGTTTATCGAGGAGGGACCGAAGTACCACCTCAACAACATCACATTCACCGGCGTCAAATTCTTCCGCACGCCGGAAGCTCTGATGACACCGCTATTTCAAATGGCCAAGGGAGACATATTCTCCACCGCCAAGCTGCGCAAAGGTATCGAGAACATGCGCAAGCTATACAGCGGCTTCGGTTACATCGATTTCGTCGTGGAGCCGTCGTTTGAGCCGATTCCCAACACCGATCAGCTCGATCTTTCGCTCTCGGTGGATGAAGGCAGCCAGTTCTTCGTGCGGCGTATCGATTTCTCCGGCAACCTGGGCACTCGCGACAAGGTGATCCGCCGCGAACTGCTGATCGACGAAGGGCAGATCTTCAACAACAATCTGTGGGAACTCAGCATTCTGAAGCTGAATCAATTGGGTTATTTTGAGCCGATCAAGGCCGAGGAAGCGGCCGACATCAAGCGCGACACCAAAACCAACACCGTGGACATCACGCTCAAGGTGAAGGAACGCGGGAAAAATTCGATCCAGCTCAATGGCGGAGTCTCCGGCATCGCGGGCAGTTTTATCGGCTTTTCGTATTCCACCAACAATTTCCTCGGTTTGGGCGAAACCCTGAGCCTAAGCTCGCAATTGGGTACCATGATGACGCAGGTCCAATTCGGCTTCACCGAACCTTATTTGTTCGACAGGCCCATGCAGACCGGCTTCACTCTGTACGTAAACCGCTTCAACTACAATGAGGCGCGGCAGGAATCCATCTTGTCGGGAACCAATCTGATCCCATTGTTCAATCAACTGGGCTCGCAAAACCTGCTTAACTATGTTTCCAACGGTTACGGGGCCACGGTATTCGTATCGTATCCATTGCGCCGCGGGTTCTCTCGCGTGGGCCTGACCTACGGTTTCGATATTTCCAACATCAAGACGCTCACCGACGCGGCTTCGACGTACTTTAACTACATTGATTTCCAGGGTGTCGGCGGACCCAACCAGCTCAGCGGCATTCGCACCAGCAAGGTCACCCCGTCGTACACCTACAACACGGTCAACAATCCGATGACGCCTACGGGCGGCAAATCCTTCTTCATTTCCACAGCCTTTGCCGGCAGCTTCCTCGGCGGCAACGTGAATACGCTGGAACCCACGCTCAATGCGACGTATTACCGCCATGGTTTTTGGAAGGGACATGTCATCGGCATGCACCTGCTGGCGCGCATGATCACCGGCTATGGCGGCAAGGTGGCGCCCCCGTTCACACGTTACTACACGGGCGGCGAAAACGACATTCGCGGCTTCGACATCTGGGGCATCAGCCCGATTGTGTTTCTGCCTACCGACGTTGCCACCGTGGCTGTCTACAATAACGACGGCACCCAGCGCGTGCAAAAGCAGATTGTGAACGGGGTTCCGACGCTTAGCCCCGTAACCATGTCGGTTCCCTCTTATCAACTCACATTTCCCGGCGGCGACACCAACATCGAAGGTAACTTCGAGTACCGGATTCCGATCGTTGGACCGCTTACGCTGGCGATCTTCGCCGACGCGGGCGTGGACAAATTGGCTTTTCCAAGCCAGCTCAGGCTGAACCCCGGCCGCATCACACAGTTGAATCAGGAATTTCCCGAAGCGGGCTTCAACGGCACGGCTTATATCGCCCCGGGCACGCAAAAACTGCGTTCCTCGACGGGGTTGGAGCTACAAGTTCTGATGCCGGTAGTTAACGCGCCGTTCCGCGTATACTGGGCCTACAACCCAAACCTTTTCCGCGGCTATTTGCAACCGCCCATCGTGGCGGACCGTTCCTATTTCCCCAATAACGCTACCTATCAGAATGCTCTTGCGTCCTTGGGTCAAGCGTATCCGTTCTTTGAGCCCCGCTCGACGTTCCGCTTTACCATCGGCCGGACTTTCTGAAAGGTAGCCCGTTTTGGATAGACTATAATGACGTTTAAGGTTAGGAGTTTCACCGTGAATACCAAAGTTCTTGTAAGCTTGGCCGCCGCCTTGGCTTTCGTGTTGGGCGCGCAGGCGCAAAGCCAGCCCGGCAAGATCGCCGTCATTTACCTGCAAGGCGCCATCGGCAACACCAAGGACGGCCAAAAGGCCGTCTCTGAGCTGGAGGCCAAGACCGCGCCTAAGAAAAAAGAGATCGATCAGAAGCAAAGTGCAATCGCGTCCCTGCAGGACCAACTCACTAAGGGCGCGAACACCATGAGCGACACCGCCAAGAACGATCTGTACAAGAACATCGAGAACAAAAAGAAGAGCCTGCAGCGCGACATCGAGGATGCGCAGGCCGAGCTGGATCAGGACCAACAGAAGATTCTGCAACAGATCGGCGCCAAGATGCAGGCGGTCATTGAACGCTATGCCCACGACCACGGCTACGTGTTGGTGGTGGACGTGAGTTCGCCCCAGAGCCCGGTTTTCTATGCTTCACCCAGCATCGATATCACCAAAGAGATCATCGAGCTGTACGATCAGAGCACGGCCGCGCTGAATGGCCCGGCGCCTGCGCCGAAGACCAATGCTCCTGCGACCAGCACTCCGCCACCGCCAAAACCAGCCACACCCAAGCAATAGGTCCGGTCTAAGTCCGCTGCAGCGGAATCGCCGAAGTGAAACCGGCCACCAAGATCGAGCTGGCGAGCGGCCGAAAGCTGCGCGAGCGCAACAAGCCGCTGTACCGCGTGGCGCACTGGCCGATCTGGATTTTCGTTTTCTTTATCTCCCCTGGGCCTTGGACGTTCGACCTGTTCGAGCACGGCTTTGACCGCTTCAAGCTGTTGTGGCTGGCCGTGGTTATGTTAGCCACCGGTATGGCAGGCCTGCGCGGCCGCTTGCCGGGCGTTGAGCCGCGCCCCTACATCATTCGATTCGTCGAAGACAAGCCCAACCCTCTGTACCGGCGCATCTGCTACACCTTCGCCTGGAGCATCGTGGTCACGTTCGCGATCCTCAACCTGGCGGGATTGGGCGTGGCGGTCGCAACCGGGGTTTGGCGTTTGAAGCAAATCTACTCATATGGCTATTTCCCGATCGCGGCTCTGATCTGGGCGCTAGGCCTGTTCGGCGTGCTGCCGCGCGTGCGGGCATCCACCAAAGGCGAGGGACACGAGCGGCGTTACTTTTACGGCGCCGTGTGGGCGTCGTGCGTCGCGCAACCGGTGCTGGGCGTTTTGTGGAAGACATTGCCGCACACTCGCGAGGCCGATGCGTGGAAGCTGGCCGTTTTTGCCGGCATTTTCGCCGCGATGGGAATGCTGGCCTATCGGGGAGTGCTCCCGCGCACCCGGCCCATCGTGCCGGGCGAACTGGCGATTTCGGACTAGGGCGCGACAGCCGCGCGCACGTAAGCGAGGATGGCCTGAAGCTCTGCGTCGCTGTAAGTCGATAGCGCGCTCGCGTGGCGCCAACCGCTGGTTTCCTTCAACGTCACTGATGCCGGCGCGAGGGTTCGCAGCACCGGAGGCGGCGCGGTCAGGTCATACAGCTTAGTCTGGTTCTTGCCCTGGCTCACGACCAGCGCGGGGAACGATTCTCCGGCCACCGTCGCTGTCTCCACGTGCGGTGTTGCCAGCTGGCGTAGGGCGGCGGCATCCGCCGGGATTTGAGCGATGGGCGAGGCGACCGGAACACCGAAGCCATCCACCTGATGGCAGGTTGAGCAGCGCCCGAACCCGCGCAGCGAATCGAAGAACAATTCGCGGCCCCGCGCCGCTTCGGCCGGCAACTTCTTTTCAGGCTCGGCCTCGGGCGCTGGATTCCGCGGAGTTATGCCGTTCAAGCTGTCCACGTAGGCGATCACCGCCGTCAGTTCCTCGCGGGGAAGAACATCTCCAAATTCAGGCATCGCCGTGCTGGCGATTCCACGGCGGATAGTTTGCGAAATGTAGTCTTCGCTGAATCCGCGCGCGGCCAGCCGGGGAGCAGGGCTGCCCGAGCCGCCTTTCGCTGCGTGGCAGTAGCCGGTGGCGCAACTTTTGGCGAAAACATCCGCGCCGCGCCCGATCATATCCTGGGCGCAAGCCAGCGCCGGAACCAAGCACAGAAGGCTCAGCCGTTTCATCGCGTCCCTTCCGGAAGCGCGAACACAGTCAAGGTCGAACCGCCGCGGAACGTCACGGTCTCAGGCCACAGGGCCGGGAAAGCTCCCGACGCGAGCGAGCCCCAGCCCGACGGCGTGGCGACATATTGACGTCCGTTCAGCATGTAAGTCACCGACGACCCGCGATGCCCGCTGCCGGTCTGAAAGCTCCACAGTCTCGCCCCGGTGCGGGCGTCCAGGGCGAAGAAGAATCCTTCCGGATCGCCTGTGAAGAGCAGATCGCCGCCGGTCGCCAACAACGAAGCCAGCAGCATGTATTTGTATGGGTAGGACCATTGCCTCTTCCCGGTCACGGGATCGTAAGCATCCAGATGGCTGTGAGCCGGTCCGTCCGGCGGATTTGTGAATACCCAAGTCCCGCCGATGAAGCTGCGGCCTTCGTGCGGTTCCTCGGCGACAGCGGTCTCCTCGCCACAAACTTCGATGGTGGGCGTGTACAGGAAGCCGGTGCGCGGCGAGTACGCGGTTTCGTTCCAGCTCTTGCCCCCGAACGGGCTGGGACAGAACAAAGTAGGTTTTCCCTCTACTGGCTCGACCCGTCCCACGAATTTCCCGTCTTCCGTCAGCCCGGTGGTCCAGTTGTGGTTGTCGACGATCGGGTAACCGTTGATGTACTCGCCCGTCACGCGATCCAGCACAAACGCGTAACCACCCTTGTTGATATGGACCAGAAGCTTACGCATCTGACCGCGCACTTCTCGATCGATCAGCACGCATTCATAGGAAGAGTCGAAGTCCCAAACGTCTTTCGGAACCTCCTGGTGATACCACTTCAACTTGCCGGTATCGGCATCCAGGGCGACCACGCTGGCCGTGTAGAGATTCGCGCCTTCGCCTTCGCCCGAGAAGCGGGCCCGCGCGTCGTTGTCCGCGGCTGCGTTCCCGACGCCCCAATAGACCAGATTCAGCGCCGGATCGAACGAGCCGGTCATCCAGGTTGCCCCGCCGCCGAATTTCCAGCTGTCGCCTTTCCAGGTTTCGTGGCCTTTTTCGCCGGGTCCCGGAATGGTGTAAAAGCGCCAGGCAACGCGTCCAGTCTTGATATTAACGGCGGTGAGATATCCGCGATGCGCCGAGTCCCCGCCCGCGCCACCGACGATTACCTTGTCCTTCACCACCAGCGGCGCGCCAGTCACGGTGCAACCGCACTGCCGCATGTCATCCAGGCTGACGCGCCAGGCTTCCTGGCCGGTGTTCTGATCGATGGCGATGAGATAGTCGTCGTAAGTGGCCAGCAGAACATAACCGCCGCCCACGGCGATACCGCGGTTCTGCGGTCCATAAGGAACCGTGACGCGCGGCAGCGGATATTTGAATTGCCAGATCAGCCGGCCGGTAGCGGCGTCCAGCGCAAATACCTGGCTGCGCGAAGTAGACAAGTACAGCGTGCCGCCGATGACGATGGGAGTGGATTGCAAACCCATCTCATAGTCGCCGGTCTGGAAGGCCCAGACGGGCACCAGCTTGTTTACGTTGCTCCGGTTTATCTGGTCCAGAGCGCTGTATCGCCAGGCGAACTGCGTGCCACCGTGATAGGTCCAGTCCGCCCGGGTTGCGCCATCTTGGGCCAGTGCAGCGCCGCCGAAGACAAGGAGAATAGACAGGATTCGCATCGCGACGATTATATACCGCTCGCGACGCCGCACGGTTACGGCTTTAACGATCTTTCCCGGGCGGGCAGAAACTCATCACCTGGATTCCAGGTCGGGAGCTTATCCTGATTCGCCACCGTCATCCCGATTAAAACGCCGAATCGCGCGGCTTCTTCCATTCCGGCAAAATCCCAGTCGTCGTGATATTCGTCCGAGGGCTGATGATAATGCTTGTCGTTGTACTCTTCGAAGATTTTCTCGCCGTAATCAGCGGGCTTGCCATAGTATTGCGTTCCCAGGCTAATCGAAAACGAAGGCACGCCCGCGTGCGCCAGCGAAAAATGATCGGAACGGTAGTAATGACCTTGCTCGGGATGCGCTTCGGGCTGGATGGCCAGCTCCATGCGGCGCGCGGCCTCCTGAACCGTGGGCCAAACGGTGGTGCGGTCGGCGCCGGTCACGGAAATGTCCTTGGTCCGGCCGAAGGGATAAAAGGCGTCGAAATTCAGGTCCAGCGCGGTCTTGGACAGCGGGATCACCGGATGCAGCGCATAATATTCAGAACCGCGTAGTCCGGCTTCCTCGGCCGTCACTGCGGCGAATAGAGCCGTGCGGCGCGGCTTGTGTTCCAGGCTCTGCCAGGCGCGCGCCATCTCGATCAGCATGCCGCAACCGGAAGCGTTGTCGACGGCGCCGTTATAGATGGAGTCTCCATTCACTGGCGTCCCAATTCCCAGATGATCCCAGTGCGCCGTAAACAGCACGGCTTGCGACTTCAAGTTGGGATCGCTGCCCGGGATCATGGCAATCACGTTGCGGGACTCGATCTCGCGGATTTCGGTTGGGATGTTGGCGCGGACCCGCACGCCCAGCGGAATAGGCTTGAAGTCCCGCGAGTTCGCGGCGTTCAGCATTTCATCCACGGTCTTGCCGGCTAAGGCGAGCAATCGCGCGCCCGCTTCCTGGGTCAGCCAGCCCGCGAAGGCGAGCGCGGGCTGTCCGGCCGCCAGCTTCAACTGCGGATCTTCCTTGCCCCAGGAGCTACGCACCACGTCGTAAGAATATCCGGCCGTGGGCGTGGTGTGAATGATGAGCACGCCTTTGGCGCCGCGACGCGCTGCTTCTTCATATTTGTAGGTCCAGCGGCCGTAGTAGGTGAGCGCGCGGCCGCCGAAAAACTTCGGATCGTCGGACGGAGGCTCGTTGGTGAACAGCACCAGCATCTTGCCCTTCACATCCACGCCCTTGAAATCGTCCCAGTGAAATTCCGGCGCTACAATCCCGTGGCCGACGAACACCGCCTCGGCCTCGAACTGATCGTCGGGCTGCTGCAGCTCGCTGACGCCGACGAAATCGTCCAGCCATTTGAAGGGAACAGTCTGGTACCCGCCCACCGCGGACAGGGACGCAGTCGGCTCAGTGGTCGCGCCGACCATGGGCACGCGTTGGAAGTAGGTCCCCTGATCGCCGGCCGGTTTGGCTCCGATGACGGCGAACTGCGAGGCGATATATTCGGTAGCCAGCTTTTCGCCGCGCGTGCCGACGCCGCGGCCCTCCAGCAGATCGCTCGAAAGAAACTTGACATGCGCGCGAATCCGCTCTCCGGAGATATCGCCGACCTGGGCCCAGGCGGCCATTGCGGCGAACGCAGCCGCACAGCGGACCGCGGTGACGAGCCGAGTTCTTGGATGCATCGTCTTCAGAATAGCGCGCGGCCCCACCGGCCTGGCATCATTGCGGCGAAGTCAGAGCCTTCAGGTACCGATAATAAAAGTCCACGCCGTCGTAGTATGAATTCACGCGCACCCGCTCGTCTTTGCCGTGCGCGCGGATGTCGTCCTGATCGATCGCGATGCCGTTGATTCCGTAGCTGGGGATTCCCGCGGCGATGGTGTAGATGCTGTCGGACGCTCCCGTTTCCATGATCCGGAACCACCGGCGCGCCGGGCCACATCTCGTCGGCGACGCGTTCCAGTGGCCTTAGTATTTCCGCGGGAGGCATGAACGGGAGCGAAAGCCTTTCTTCTCGGGATCTTTGTCGAGAACGTTTCCCGCCTCGTCCACGTAGCGGACCGTGACTTCGGGATCGTTAAAGGTCTTGATCAGCTGCCTGCCGAATTTCCTCGATCGGATGTCCCGGCAGGATGCGGCAGTTGACGTTGGCCTGGGCCAGTTGCGGCAGCGCGTTGTTGGCGTGGCCGGCGTTCAGACGCGTGGCGACGCAGGTGGTGCGCATCGTGGAGTTGTAGCGCGGATCCGCGGACAAGCGCGCGATGGCCGCCTGCGTCGGGCGGCGTTTCGCAGAATGGCTTTCATGTCGGCGGCCGTCTGGCCGGTTTCGAGCGCGGCGCGCTTCTCGAAGTAAGCCCGGGTGACGGCGTTCAGCTCGAATGGGAACGGCGTATGCTCCAGCCGGGCCAGCGCGTCGGCGAGGTGATAAATCGCGTTGTCGGGAACGGGCAGCGAGCTGTGGCCGCCGGGGTTGGTGACGGTGAGCTGAAAATCGGCGTAGAGCTTCTCGCTCGCCTCGACGTCGACGTTCACCGGTTTGCCTTTGATCGGTGGTGACGCCGCCGGCGTCGGCGATTGAGCGACGAACTCGGCGTCGATCAGGTCGCGATGATTTTTCAGCAGCCAGTCGACGCCGTTCGATTTGCCGCCTTCTTCGTCGGCGGTGAGCGCGAGGATGATGTCGCGGTCGGGCGGTAGTTTTCCTGATGAAAGCGGATGAAGGTGGTGACCAGGATGGCGTCGTCACCTTCATGTCCTGGGTGCCGCGGCCGTAGAAGTAGCCGTCTTTTTCGACGAACTGGAAGGGATCGGTGGTCCAGTCCTCGCGGCGCGCTTCGACGACGTCCAGATGGCCGATGATCAGGATCGGCTTGAGGCGGCTCGCGCCGGTGCCACGCAGGCGCGCGACCAGGTTGCCTTTGCGGTCGTTGGGCCCGAGCACCTTGCACGTCGCTCGCGCGGAAAGCCGGCGTCGAGCAAGCGCTTGGCCATGGCCTCGGCGGCGACGGTGGTGCTGCCGACGGAATCGGTGGTGTTGATTTCGATCAACTGCTGGAAGATGTCACGCGCCAGACCGCGCCTAGCATCGTCCAGCGGAGCCGCGGGCGAAAAGGCCAAGCAGAAAAAGAAAGCCGGCAATAGATATCGCATGTTTAACGATCCATGCTGGCAAAATTGGCCGGGCAAAGTAAAGCGGGCTCAGGCTGGTTACAATAAGACCCAGCAGATAACGACGAACAGGAGTGACATCATGAAGCGCCTCGTACCGCACTTCCTCGCCGCAGCGTTGCTGATCGCGCTGTTAGTAGCGCCCACTGTGGCCGCCCCCAATTGCGAAGGTCTCGCGAACATTGCACTCGCCAACACGACCATCACGGCCGCGAAGTCCCTCGCTGCCGGCGCCTTTACGCCGCCCGAAGGTGGCCGCGGCAACCGCGCTATCGACAACCTGCCGGCCTTCTGCGAAGTGCACGGATTGTTAAAGCCGACGCAGAGTTCAGCGATCCATTTCGAAGTCTGGCTACCGGCCGACAATTGGAATGGCAAGCTGCAAGTGGTGGGTAACGGCGGCCTGGCCGGAACCATCAGCTATCCGGCCATGGCGGCGGCGCTCCGCAACGGTTTCGCTGCGGCGAGCACCGATACCGGGCACACTACGACCGAACCGCCTGCTTGGCTCCAGGATCGCGAGCGCCTGATCGACTACAGCTATCGCGGCCTTCACCTGACCACGGTCGACGCGAAAGCCATCGTGGACGCCTACTACAGCCAGCAGGCTAAGTATGCCTACTACAGCGGCTGCTCCACCGGCGGCAAGCAGGGGCTCATGGAGGCGCAACGCTATCCCGCCGATTTCAACGGCATCCTGGCGGGCGATGCCGCCAACTTCTGGACGCACCAGATGGCCAGCGAAGTCTGGGACGGCGTTGTCACCAGCACGCCGGAAACGAACCTGCCGAAGGAAAAATTGCAGTTGGTGCAGGACGCCGCGCTGGCTGCCTGCGACGCGTTGGACGGAGCGGCCGATGGGCTGGTCAGCGATCCTATGCGCTGCCATTTCGATCCCGGCAAGCTGCAGTGCAAAGGCGCGGATTCGTCCAGTTGCCTCACTGCGGCTCAAGTGGACGCGGTGCGCAAGATCTACAGCGGTCCCATGAATCCGCGCACCGGTAAGAATATCTATCCCGGCTTTTATCCCGGCGCCGAACTCGGCTGGGCCCCGGGCACGGTAATCAATCGCACTAAGACATCCGGTGTCAGTTCCAACACTTTTTGGAGCACCGCATTGTTCCACCAACCGGACTGGCAGTTCCGCACTCTAGACTTCGACCGCGACATCCAAACCATGGACGAGAAGTTCGGGCCGCTCATGAACGCGACGGATCCGAACCTGGAAGAATTCCGCAAGCTGGGTCACAAGCTGATTTACTACCATGGCGCGGCCGATCCGCTGATTCCGGCCCAGAACGGCATCAATTATTACGAGACGGTTGTAGCGGCGCAAAAGGGCCTGGATCGCACCCAGGGATTCTATCGCGCATTCCTGGTGCCCGGCTTGTATCACTGCGCCGGTGGACCGGGGCCGATCGCGTTCGGCACCGCTGAGCCGCCGCCTCCCTCGCAGGTGGATGCCGATCATGACATCATGCGTTCGCTGGAACGTTGGGTCGAAAAAGGGGCCGCGCCGGACAAGGTTATCGGAACGAAGTACGTAGACAACAATCCCGCCAAGGGCGTGGCGCTACAGCGCCCGCTCTGCCCGTATCCGCAGGTAGCGAAATACAAGGGCTCCGGCGATATGAACGATGCAGCGAACTTCAGCTGCGCGGTGACGAAGTAGTTTCGGCGGGCGGTCTTCAGGCGCGAAGAGCCGCCAGGCCCGAGCCGAAATCCGCGGCGACAGGGATCACCGTGCTGAGTCTCGTGATCTCAAGCACGCGCTGAACCAGCGGCGCGGCGCCTGTCAGCACGAAGCGCCCGCCCGCCGTCCTGACGATCGCCGTATAAACCCCCACAATGAACGCGATCCCGCTCGAGCCGATCGAGGGGACCTCGTGGAAGTCCGCCAGCACCATGGTGCAGTTTAGTTGCTTGATGTCTTCGATCTTGGCTTGGATGTAGTCCTGGTCGAGGCCCGCCAGGAAGGAGCCTTGGCAGCGGAGGACGCAGACCTCGCCGTATTGCTCAACATCAATAGCGATGGGACGAGCGTCGTGCACCGGATATTCGCGGCGTTGGATTGCGGTGTTGTTCTGAGCCATGGATCGACCTCAACAAGGAAAGCGTAAGTAATCCAAAAACACCGCCGTTCGGTTGGATTGCAGTAGACCGGTGGGATGCTACCCGCACGTCGAAGACTTGGCCTTGCGGCGCAGGGCACCTTCGTCCGCCAATCGCTTTTCGGCAATGGGCCGGACCACCGCGAGGAATTCGTCCATCGGACAGGCCTGCATTCTTTTGAGCTTGTCGTGGATGGCGTGGTACGGCACGGCCAGATCGGGAACGCCCCTCTCCAGCGATCTGAGCCAGAAGGCACCCAGCGAGAGGGCCGGGATTCGCAGCCGGCGTAAGTCGTAACGATGCTTCCTGACGTGCGGTAAGTTTTCGACGTGGGAGGTCGCTTCTGCCGCTTGGGCAGCCATGGGCTCCCGCGTCAGGCTGGTCATCTTGGGTTTTGTCCCGCGGGCGCCGCTGACGGCGACTAGAAAGGTCGGTACCGAACCGCCGCCAATCAGAAAGTCCCACGCCACGGGTTGGGCCTCTTTCACGCCTTTGCCGTCGACTATGGCCGAGAGGGCTAGTGTGAAGATCTGCTGAGCGTCGGCTCTCTCGGACAGACCTTCGGGCGCCCGCCCCAGCTCTACCATTTCATCGAGCCCCTCGCGGAAGGCCTTTAAGATTGCGCGGGAAGGAGGACTCTTCTTCAATCGATTTGTCATTTCTTCACCAGAAAGGTGTAGATCCAGTGCCCTTGGTCGTACTGATAGTTGGATCGAAATTCCTTATAAAGCCAGGTGGAGCGGCCCGAGTCCGGATCCTCGATGTCCACCCACTTGTCACCACTGCTGCTCTTCGCACAGCCTGAAATCACTACAAAATGCATGATTGTACCCTCGCCCCACTGGACCATCACGCATATCGGCCGGCGCTTCTTGAGGATCTTCTGGATTTTAGAAAAACTCAATGGACCTTGTATCGGCTTTCCGCGCAGCCGGCGCACAATCTTGAGAGCCTTCTGCAAATACCAGGGTTGGTTGCAAGCTTGATGCGTTAGTCTGCGCGATTGGCAGTCACCGCAGGTCCTAACCTTCAGCTTTTCAATCTTCGCCATCTTGCTGGCCAGACGGCGCTGGCACCACTTCGAGCGTTTATTGAAATAGTGATCTACACTGCTCGCGACGGCGGACCAACACCAATCGCTATGTTCCTGCTTCTGCATCGTAAAGTCGATGGAAGCCATATTGGCACACTCCTGAACCTTAACCCTTCGGATGTCCTGCTAAGGAGGGAGCGAACATGGCGACCGGTGCGGAGCCCTCAACCTCCAGCAGGCCGCCAAGCCTACTTACACGCTCCTGTTTTGTTATCTTCCCGGCTACTTTTTTTCCTTCTTCCCCTTCCCACCGGGAGGGATGCCCTTCGTACCACCACCCCCTTTTTCCGGTTTCCCGTTCTTCTTCTTAGCGGCGTTCTTTGCCATGGTTCGTTTCTCCTTATTTGAGTTGATGTGAAGCCAGTATTTGTTGGAAGCGGGCATCTTTACGCAGGTCGGCCACATCGGGGAAGCGGCTGACATCGGCGAGTACGCCCGCAGGGGACGCGCTCAAGACGGCCAGAGTGTTGTCTCGCTGGCCTAGCGCTTCATATGTCAGGGCCGCCATCCAGCGGGTATCCGCGTCATTCGAGGAAAGCTGCAAAGCCTGCGCAATCTCCGATTCGGCCCTCGACCGGTCGCCGAGTTGGGCGCATAGATAGGCCAGGTCCGAACGAGCCTTCCCGTTGCGAGGGTCGAGGGCCATCTCCTTCTCGGCTACCACCAGCCCGTGTCGATCAGCGTCATCGGCTTCGGCTTTCCGGCCCATTCGCCGATAGGCGATTCCGAGGAACATCCAAGACAACGGCTCGGGTGAACGGCTTAGAGCTCTGGACAGGTATGGAATCGCTTCCTGATCCTTCCCTTGATACATCAGGACTTGTCCTAGCATGAACAGCGCCATGGGCGACTCTTCCAATCCCACGGTGACGGCGAGTTCTCTCTGCGCTTCCGCGAATCGTCCGAAGTCCATGTATGTCACGCCGAGAGCGTAGTGCGAATTCGGCTCGTCAGGGGCCAGTTGCACGGTCTTGTTCAGATACTTGACGGCCTCGGCGTAGTTAGCACGATCGAAATAGAAAGAGCCGAGAGCATGGTAGTTCTTATAGTAGCCAGGGCCGACTTGAAGGGCTTTGTGATACGCGGCTAAGGCGTCCTCGAGCTGGTTGTTTTGCTCCAGCACCTGGCCTAGCCGGCGGTACGCATCGTCATTGCCTGGCTCTAGCTCGATGGCGCGGCGATATTCGGCTTCGGCCCGCTCATACCGGCCCGCCGTCGCGTCCAGGATGCCCTCCACACGCAGCACCGGAGCTAAATCCGGATTGCGCAGCTCGGCCTGCCGCGCTGACTCAGTCGCGCTTTGCAGCCACGTTTCCTGGCTGGTCACAAAGTACTTCAACCATTCCGCTTCCGCCAGGCCGGCATATGTCAGGGGCGAGTCGGGATCAGCCGCGACAGCTCGTTGGAACGATGCCAGGGCCGCATCCGCTCTGCTGTTCCGGCGCACCTCGGAAGTTCCGTTCAAATAGTCCTGGTGCGCGGCCGCGTTCACTAGCGCATTGGTTGCGAGAGGTGGCAGCCGGAGTGTGCCCGTCACCATGCCTGCTAACGCGACCGGTGCGTAGTGCACTTCTCCCGGCGCGTACTCCACTTTCCATTCCTTCGAGTTAACGCGATTGCGAACGTCAGTCAGATAGGCGTGAATGATCACTTTCTCGTTCCCGCGCGTCACGCTTCCGTTCAATACGTGCGAGGCTCCCAGCTGGGAGCGCGCCTTCTCGGGCGTGTCCACGCGATCCCGCCGGATAGAGGTTGCCGGGATCACTGCCAGCTTGATACGCGCGTCGCCCTTAAGTCGCGCCAACTGGGCGCTGACGTCGCGAAACAAATCATCTCCTAAAGAGGCAGTATTCGCATCAGTTTCAAAAGGCAGCATTGCCACTCGCAAGGATTCCCGAGGCACCGCGGAGCGATAGCTCACCACGCCTGTGATTACCATCGCCAGAACGGCCGCAGCCGCGGCCGCCAGGAGCCAACGCCGGGAACGTTTCGGCGCCAGCGCTTGCGCCACTTGCTGCGCGTCGCGAAATCTTGCGAGCGGATCGGGATCCAGGCACGCGAGAATGCGGTCCCATTTCGGATCGACGGCCGGAGGCTTGGCGGTTAGCCGGTGTTCCCAGGATGCCTCAGCCGGATAGGGCCGGCGTCCGGAGGCCAGCTCATAGAGAATCACGCCCAGCGCATAAATGTCGGAAGCCGGTGAAGCGGCTTCGCCTTTCCATAGTTCGGGAGCCATGTAGTCCGGGCGTGCCGCAGCGGTCGCCCGACTGCACGGTTCGCTGACCGGCTTCGGGCTTGCGAGCCAAGCCGAAATCCGTGATCACGGCGCGGATGGCTCCATCCGGCCCAGCGGTCAGGATGACGTTGCTGCTCTTGAGATCGCCGTGCACCACGTGATTGTGATGCGCCTCCGCGAGCCCTGCGCAGAGCTGGAGTGCGATCGCGCGCGCTTCCGCCTCCGGCACGGGTCCGCGGTGCAGCCGATCGGCCAGCGTCTCACCCTCCAGAAACTCCATCGTGAGAAAATCGATCTCGCCTTGTGACGTGGACGCGGTGTGGATCTCGAAAATCTTGCAGACGTTGGGGTGGCTGATTGCAGTCGCGTTGCGGACTTCCGGAGGGAGCCGCTTGCGGAAGCCGATCTTCGCGCATTTCAGCGCGATGCGGCGATCCAGCTTTTCATCGGTCGCCTCATAGACGATGCCCATGCCACCCTGGGCCACCTCGCGCAAGATGCGGAAGCGGTCACAGAGCAGCTCGCCAGGCTCGAAAGGATGCTCGTTCTCGGCGGGAGGATAGAGCGGATCCAGCAGAAATCCGTTCATCCGCTCTTCCCACTCCACGTACTGCCAGACCTGGGTGAGCAATTCGGTATCTCCGGCGCAAGCACTCTGGAGGTACACTGCGCGCTCGCCGGCGGGGCGGGCCAACGCCAGCTCCACCAGGTTCATGACCAGGTCATCATCCTGCGCTTTGCTGGGCATTGCGCGACTCCATGTGCTCGAACAGCCATTGCCGTGCGTCGCGCCACATGCGCTGCATGGTGCGAAGCTTGAGGCCTAGCGTTTCAGCGGCCTCTTCGTCGGTGAGTCCCAGAAAGTACTTCACTTCCACGAGCGTGCACCACTCCGGCTTAGTCTCGGCGAGCTCGTCCAACAGCCGGTCCACGGTGATTGCCAGGTCAACTTTGGCGCTACTGGCGGGAAGGAGACGGTCGAGTCCCTCCAGCGCGACGAACTCCGCGTCAGGACG
The DNA here is from genome assembly GCA_963739705.1 of Terriglobia bacterium. Classification (GTDB taxonomy): domain Bacteria; phylum Acidobacteriota; class Terriglobia; order Bryobacterales; family Bryobacteraceae; genus Palsa-89. The sequence continues at coordinate 391,487 of CAVUBR010000001.1, forward strand.
TCCGCGCGCATGATCGATCAGGTACCGCCGCATGGCTCTAGCAGCTATAGCGTAAAAATGCTGCCGGTTCTGCCAATCCCGATCTTTGGCCGCCACCATCCGCAGGTAGATCTGGTTGACCAGCTCGGTCGGCTGCAAAGTGTGGCCCTTGCGTTCGCCTCGCATGAAGTGGCGGGCCAGACGGCGCAAATTGGGTAGCACTAACGCGAATAGTTCGTTCTCTGCCTCGCGGCTCCCGTCGCGCCACTTATGCAGTAATCCCGTTATATCCGCGGTTTGGTCGGGCATGTTGACTCACCGCCGGTGGGAGCTATCCTATCACATCCTGTCAGGAGCTATGCTCCCGGCCCGCGCTATCCGTGCCGGCCGCCAGATTTCGTCACAGGCGGACTTTTCCAAATTCACTCGCTTTCCCTTGCGAGGCTCACAACCTGACTTCAAACGTTTCGAAAGGAGTGCAGTATGAAACGATTATGCCTGGCGTTGGGACTGCTGGCCGGTCTGTTCGCCGACGGGCTTGCGGGCGCAGGTCCAGGATTCGCGCGTCAAGATCCCTTTTGACTTCTGGCTGGGACAGAAGCTCCTGCCTGCTGGAGGGTATTCCATTTATCACGAGATTAACGGAGCGTTGATGGTCTGGGGCGAAGATGGGAAACGCTCCGGCAACATGTTTCTCGCCGATTCGCTGCTCCGCAACTCGAGGCCAGGCGAGCCCAGGCTGGAGTTCACCCGGTACGGCAACACCTATTTTCTTTCAAAGATCTGGAACGTCTATGGAGGCTATTCCGTCCCCAAGAGCTCCAGGGAAAAAGAGCTCGCGCGCGGCAGGATTCCCTCCAAAACGGAAGACATCACTCTCGCGACCAAGTGAGGCGTGGGGTCTTGGGGATACCGGGAACGGCAAAACGGTCCTCTCATTGTCGCCGTTCCCGGTCTTTTTTTGGCGCTGCAGCCGCTCTCGCGCTCATCCTCGCCACATTAGCCGCGCCACGCATGTTCCCGGTCCTGCCACGACGGCACGTGGAAGAATTCCAGGAATTTCCGGTGCTCGGCGGGCGCCGGCTTGCGGCCGATAGATTCGGGCGCGAGCGACCGCGCCAAATCCATAATGCTCTGTCCCAAGCTGGAGCGATGTGGCACCGGAGCGCCTTCCAGGATCGCGTTTTGCACTACCGGGTAATCGTTGGCGAAGCGGTAGGCAATGTGCATTCCTACCAGCCGCTCCACTTCGCTGTCGGGCAGGCCCCAGCGCATGGGATTTTTCCGGTTCAGAAGCAGGCTGACCTTATCAGCCAACCCCAGATCGTTCAAGTGCCGTAAGCGATCCGCGGCCATGTGCAGCGGAACGAGCTCGGGCGTAGTCACCAGCAGGATACGGCGCGCTTCGCGCATAATCTGCACCGAAAACGGGTCCATGCTGCTGGCCAAATCGGCGCAGATGGTGTCATACTGCGCGCGGGCCAAACCCAGGACTTGATCCAGGCTGGCCGAGCTAAGTGTCGCGGGCGGGTCAAGTTCGCCGGCGTGCAGGACGTCCAGCCCATCCCATTTACCCACCATCTGCGACCACATGTCCTCATCCAGGCTGTCGGCATGCTCCATGGCGCTGACCAGGGACTCGCTATTTCCCAGTTTCAGCAGAAACTTCGTGACCCCCGCCGCCAAGTCGCAATCCAAAAGAATAGTCCGAACGCCCAGCTCGTGCGCCAGCGCGCAACTGGCGCTGATGGCGATAGTGGACGATCCAACACCGGGCTTGGCCGGCAGAAAGGCATATAGATCGGCCTGGCGCACTACTGGAGCCGGATGCTTGCTCAATTGCGCCGCCGCCGACGCTACCGCACGGCTGAGCTGATCCTTCGCGATGGGCGAGGCGAGGTACTCGCGCACGCCCAGATGCATGAGCTTAGGAATCAGTTCCAACAGATTGCCGCCGGCGCCGAAACCGATCAGCGGGAGCCCGGGCATCTCGTCGTCGATCGCCGCTGCCAGCGCTTCGAATCGCGCTAAATCGTCCACCGCAACAAAGAGCACGTCAGGCCGCCGCGCGCGGATGAGTCGCATCAGATCATCAGGCTCGGGATAGAGCTCAATCTCCCGCAGCAGTTGGACGTCGCCGAACTCGCCTAGCCCAGCCGCCAATTCGCTGTTGAGTGTTTGGTTGGGGCCGATCAGAAGAGCTCGCATGGAGTTCACCTCCCGCTGGATCGCGCTGCAATTCCAATGCCCGTCCATAAAGGCTTGGCAGGATTACCAGCTTAGAACTGAAGTAATACGGAAAGCGCTGCGTGGCCTGGCGCAGTACTATGCGTAAACTGCGGTCTGCGGCGTTAAATTGCAGCCAGTTCGTAAAGATACTCGACGTGCGACCGTCGTTCGGCGCGCGAGCACCGTCTCCGTGGCCCAGGCCAGGAAGCTATTCTGAATATTTGCGCGGCCGTGCGGGCGCGACTCTCTTACTTACGTCCCCCTCGCGTATGTGTTGGTCCCGCGAGAAGCAATCAGGAGAATCAAACGATGAAGGAAACCAGAACTTATCCATTGCGTTTGCCGCGATCTCTTAAGGATGCTGTCGAGCGGCTGAGCCGCGAGGATGGGACCAGCATCAATCAGTTTGTAGCCACCGCGGTCGCCGAGAAAGTCTCGGCGCTCGAAACGGCACGTTTCTTTGCGCAGGGAAAGGCCCGCGCGGACTTCAAGGCTTTCGAAAAAATCATGAAGCGCCGGCGCGGCAGGGGTCCCGCCGCGGGCTGGTGACGAGATGGCGCGCTAGCCCTGCTTTTTCCAGCTTGGGCAGCATAAGTCGGAGCCCGGATACAATGAAGACGATGGCCGCCGCGCCCAATCCGCCGCTCGTCTCCGTTGAGGAATATCTCGCGAGCGATGGTAACTCTGAATATTTAGACGGCGTCGTGGTGGCGCGGAACGTGGGAACTCCCAATCATTCTGCTCTACAGAAAATCCTGATTGTGCATCTGGCCGCGTTTGAGAAGGCGCTGAATTTGGCGGTTCGCCCGGAATGCAGGACTCGGATCGAGGAGACCCGCTATCGCGTGCCGGACGTCCTGGTCATGGCCAGGCCCTTCCGGCAGACCGATCGCGTCGTTCTGGATGCGCCGCTGCTGGTGATCGAGATCCTTTCGCCAGACGATCGTATGAAGGCGACGCTGGAGCGCTTTCACGAATACGAGAAGCTAGGCGTGCAGCATATTATCCAGATGGACCCGGAAGATAGAACCACGTACGTTTTTGAAATGGGCAATCTGGTGCGCAAGGATCTCGAACAGCTCTGGCTGGATGCAGACCGGCGAGATCTGCCTTTCAATACCCGCGAGTTGCTTTCGCTGCTCGATCAGGAGTAGTTTCAACGCCGGAATTCGCGGTCGAACACGGCGCGCAACGCAGCACCGGCACGCCCGGCGACGGCCGCCTCAACCCGGGCACGAATGGTTTCATCGCGGGCGTACATGCCTAGCGCCGCAAGTGCATCCGCGGCCGCCCGCTCGCTATCCTCGTTCACGCGGGCCAGCAGAAACTCCACCGCTTCATCCAGCCGCGACATCGCTATCGCGAGCAGGAGCGTGCGCTTGCGCTCTGGTTCAGCCGTTGCTTCCCAGGCTGTTCGAAGCTGGCTGAACGCGGCGGATGAATGCGATTCGCCCAGAGCGAATGCCGCTGCTTCGGCCACGTCGTCCGGACTCTCATACAGGAACTTGGCGACAAACTCCAGCGATGGGGCAGAGGCCAAACGCAACAAGGCCGCGAAACATTCGGCCATGACCTCCGCGCTCTTATCGCCTGTCAGCGCTTTCAATCTGAGCAGGAGGACGCCTTCGCTCGATCCCGAATCGGCGATGGCGCGAACCGCTCCTGCTCTCGCCGCCGGCTCGCGATCCGCCAGCAGCGTCACGCATTCCTGCAACGCGTCGGGATGCAGCATCCGCGCCAAGCCTTGCGCGCACACGCCTCGCAACTCCGCCGCCGCATCCACAGGCGGACCGAAGCTGCCTTCCATCTGGACGTGCCGGATTCCCAAAAAATACACCCGCGCGGCCGCCTGATCCATCGCCGCCAAGGCCTTGGCGATCGCCAGCAGCGCTTTGCAACCCGGATCGCGCTTGCTGGGACTTTGCATGATATCGACGAACGCGTCCACCAGATCCTGAGCCAGGCCGGCCGCTTCCAGGCGTTCCGCTGTGGCCGCCGCCGCTGCCATCACGTGATTGCTCCTGTGATGCAGGAAAGGGGCAAGATCCTGCTTCAGATCGTACTTTTCCGGCGCCTCGCGAATCGCCAGAATCGACTTCAAAGCGTCTTCGGTGGGACGCGGTTTCGCCACTCAGCCATTATCTTCACAAAATCAATAACTTACAAGCTCCGTCGAGCCCCGCGCGCCAGACCCGCACCGCTAACGAACGAAAGAAGTTATCTTGCACAGGTGGGCCGCCCGGAGCGTCAGAGATTATGTGACCCGCTTCGCGCTATGGGTGTCGCTTGCCCTGGTTCCGCTCCAGGCAGCAGACATCGACCTGAGCAGCCTGCTCAAAGGAGTCGAACAGCGATACAATCGCGCGAAGACATTACAAGTCCAGTTTAATGAGTCGTATAGCGTCCAGGGACGAGCGCGCAAAAGTGAATCGGGCGAGCTGACTTTGCGCAAACCAGGGCGCATGCGCTGGGACTACACCACCCCTTCTGGCAAGCTTTTCGTCTCCGATGGGAAGGACGTTTATCTCTACACGCCTGAGGCCCACAAGGTGGAAAAAACCAAGCTCAAGGCCAGCGAAGACATGCGCGCGCCGCTGGCGTTCCTACTGGGCAAGCTGGATTTCTCCAAGGAGTTTCGGGATTTCTCGGTCAAGCCGGACGGCCCAAATTTTGTGATCGCGGCCAAGGCCAAAACCGATCAACTTCCCTACAACAAAATCGAGATGTTGGTGACACCGGACTACGCAATCCAGCGCCTGGTGGTGGACGGGCAGGACCAGTCCATTCTCACCTTCCAATTCGCGGATGAAAAGCTGAATCCGCCGGTGAATGACGCGCTTTTTAAGTTCGAGATGCCGGCCGGCGCCACGCTGGTCACCGAAGGAGGCGAATAGTGGCGGAGTTCGTCCTGAAATATGCCGATGCGCGCGGCGAAGTGCACCAGCAGGTGGCCGAAGCCACTTCCGAAAAGGATCTGCGCGAGCGCTACCAGCAGCAAGGCTTCCTGATCTATTCCGTCAAGCCGCGGCACGCCATCGCGGGCGTTGCGGTGGGCGGCGGCAAGAAGAAAATCAATCTCGAGAAATTCCTGATCTTCAATCAGCAGTTCGTAACGCTGGTTCGCGCCGGCCTGCCGATTCTGAAAGCGCTGGATCTTCTTTCCGAGCGTTTGACTGACGCCAAGCTGGCGCCGTATATCAAAGCAGTCCGCGAACAGGTGAAGAACGGCTCGCTGCTGTCGGATGCGTTCGGCGCTCAGGGCGTGTTCCCCCCGATTTACGTCACCTCGGTGCTGGCCGGCGAAAAAAGCGGCGCGCTGGGCGAAGTGCTGGACCGCTTCATCACCTATCAGCGCCTGGCTCTCGCGGTGCGCAAGAAGCTGCTGCTTTCGCTGGTCTATCCAGCCTTGCTGGTGGTGCTGGTGATCGCGCTGATGGTGTTTCTGGTAACCTTCGTCGTGCCGAAGTTCGCCGACCTGTATCACAGCCTCTCGGCGCAGTTGCCGGCCGCGACCGAGATCCTGATCGCGGTGGGGACCACGGCGCGCAACTACATCCTGCTCGGTTTCGTGGCACTGATTGCGGCCATCATCGCTTTTCGCTTTTGGGCCCGGACCGAGAAGGGCGAAATGCTGGTGGACCGCTGGCGGATGCGGACGCCGCTGCTGGGCGAGATCTGGATCAAATATCAAGTGGCGCAGTTTGCGCGCGTGATGAGCACGCTGCTGGTGGGCGGCATCCCGCTGCTACAGGCCATGGATACCAGCTCGAGTTCGCTCGGCACGCGCTTGCTGAAAAAACATCTCGCGCAAGCCGGCCAGATGGTCAAGGAAGGCCAGTCCTTGTCCTCGGCGCTCGCTCAGACCAAAATTTTTCCAGCGCTTTGCATCGACATGATGGAGGTGGGCGAATCCACCGGCGCGCTTCCGCAGATGCTGGCCAGCGTGGCGGAATTCTATGAAGACGATGTGAACACTCGCATGACCGCATCGCTGTCGCTGATCGAGCCGGCCATCATGATTTTCATGGGCTGCTTTGTGAGCTTCGTGCTGGTGGCGCTATATCTGCCGATCTTCTCGCTGGCCGACACCTTGCGATGACCACTTTGCGATAAGGAGACTTACGAAATGGCGACTATCGAACATCCCCGCCTGACCGAGCCTGTGGACGAGATCGCGCTGTCCAAGGCGCTGGCGGCACGCTATCGCTGCGAGTTTGTGGATTTGAAGGAAGCGCGCATCGATCACGACCTGTTCCATTCCGTGCCAGTGGATCTGATGTTCCGCTACAACTTCGTGCCGATGCAAGCGGAGGGGCGGCACCTGGACATCGCGCTGGCCGATCCGCGTAATCCGGCGGTGATCGACGAGCTTTCGGTTCTGCTGCAGAAGAAGCTGCGCGTCAAGGTAGCTACGTTGTCGCAGATTTCCGATCTGCTCAAGAAGACCGAACAATCGCAGCGCGTGCTCGAAGAAGTGACCGAAGGCTTCACGCTGGACGTCATCGGCGAGGAGGAGAACCCGGAAGAAACGCTGTCCATCGACAAGCTGACCGCCGACAACGACATCGCGCCGGTGATCAAGCTGGTGGACACCACCATTTTCAACGCTCTGGAGCGGCGCGCCAGCGACATCCACATTGAGACGCGCGACCAGGAAGTGGCCATCAAGTACCGCATTGACGGCGTGCTGCACTATGCCATGCCGCCGATCTCCAAGGACTGGCACTCCACCATCATTTCGCGCATCAAGGTGATGAGCGAGCTGGATATCGCCGAGCGGCGCGTTCCGCAGGACGGCCGTTTCCGCGTGCGCTATAAGAAACGCCTGATCGACTTCCGCGTTTCCATCATGCCCACCATTCACGGCGAGGACGCGGTGCTGCGCGTGCTCGACAAAGAATCCATGAGCGAGAAGTTCGCCAAGCTCTCGCTCGAAGTGGTGGGTTTTTCCGATATCGATCTTGATGAAGTTCCGCCGCTACATCAAGGAACCGTACGGCATGGTGTTGGTAACGGGACCCACCGGATCCGGTAAGACCACCACGCTGTACGCCGCGGTGAGCGAGATCAAAAACGACGAAGACAAGATCATCACCGTCGAGGACCCGGTGGAATATCAGATCAAAGGCATCACGCAGATTCCAGTGAACGAGAAGAAGGGGCTGACCTTCGCGCGCGGCTTGCGTTCTATTCTGCGTCACGACCCCGACAAGATCATGGTGGGCGAAATCCGCGACCAGGAGACCGCCCAGATCGCCATCAACGCCGCGCTCACCGGGCACCTGGTGTTCACCACGGTGCACGCCAATAACGTGCTGGACGTGCTGGGCCGATTCCTGAACATGGGTGTCGAGCCGTACAACTTCGTCTCGGCCCTGAACTGCATCCTGGCGCAGCGGCTGGTGCGCGTGATCTGCTCCCATTGCAAGGCGCCGGTGAAGTATCCCGATTCGTACTTGTTCGAGAGCGGGCTGAATCCGGAAGAATGGCGCGATGTGCCGTTCTACGAAGGTTCGGGCTGCTTCGAATGCGGCGGCACCGGCTTCCGCGGGCGAACCGCGATCCATGAGCTGCTGGATTTGAGCGAGCGCATCCGGCAGATGATTCTGGACAAGCGCCCGGCTATCGGAGATCAAACGCCTGGCGCGCGACGAGGGCATGACCTTCCTGCGCGAATCGGCGCTCGAAAAAGTGCGCAAGGGAATCACTACGTTGAAAGAAATTAACAAGGTGACGTTCATCGAAGGATGACAGCAGGATGAGTTCACTCGCCAATCTATTTCAGGATCCGCCGCCCGACGCACGTGTTCGAGTTGTCGGAAAAGGGCATCGCATTCGCCCAGGTGGATGAACCGGGCAGCCCCGGCTTTACACCCTTCGAGGCAGGCGTCCTGCTGGTGTCTCCGGTGCACGATAATATCCAGCAACCCGGCGTGGTGCAAGAGCGCATCCGCGCTTCGATTCCGCCCAACGGAAAGAGCAAGCGCCGCGCCGCGCTGATTCTGCCCGATTATTCCGCCCGCGTCGCCGTGCTCGATTTCGACGCTTTCCCGGACTCGCATGAAGAGCGGCTGGCGCTGCTTCGATTCCGCATGAAGAAGAGCGTTCCGTTCGATGTCGATTCGGCCGTGGTGAGCTACGCCGTCCAGCCGCGCCGCCGGGAAGCGGACGATACAAAAGTGGAAGTGCTGGCGGCGATCGTGGCGGCCGAGATCGTGGCGCGATACGAAGCGCCGTTCCGCGGGCTGGGCTTCCATCCGGGCCTCATCACGACGTCTTCGCTGGCGGCTCTGAATCTGGTCGATTCCGACGAGACTTCCATGTTCGTAAAGCTCGCAGGGCAGGTTTTGTCACTGATCGTGTTGCAAGGCAGCGCCATCAAGCTGGCGCGCTGCGTGGAGCTCGACAGCGATCAACCCGAAGAAATCGAATCGGTGCTGCATCCCACCGTGGCTTTCATCGAAGACCAGTTGAAGGCTTCTCCCAAGCGAATCTGGCTGTGTGGCTTCGATGAACAACGGGCCGGTGTGGTGCAGCGCTGGCAATCTGAGTGGGGTACGGCCGTGGTGCCGCTCAAATCGAGCTTCGGCGTTCCGGGCTCAAACAACGCCGGGCTGCTGGGATATCTGGAATCGGTGGCGGGATAATATGGCCATTCGCGTACCCATCAATTTAGCCAGCCAGCCGTTCCGGCGGGATCGTCCCGCGCTGGTGGGCTTGAGTGCCGTCGCTGTCGCGGCCGCGCTGTTGCTCGTGTTCCAGGTGGCGCGCATCGTGACCGAGCGGCATCAAGCCGCCGACATGCTGGTTACCATCGATCGCCTGAGCGCCCAGGTGCGGACCATCGACGCCGAGCAAGCTAAGTTGAACGCCACGCTGCGCCGGCCCGAGAACGCCGTGGTATTGGAACGCAGCGTGTTCCTGAACGAGCTGATCGACCGCAAGGCCATTAGTTGGACCAAGATCTTCGCGGACCTTGAAAAGGTCATGCCTTATAACGTCCGGCTGGTCTCGGTACGCCTTCCGGAGGTGGATTCGCGAAACGAAGTTCTGTTGGATATGTTCGTGGGCGCCAAAGAAGTGCCGCCGGTGCTGGAGTTCCTGAAGCGCCTGGAAGCCTCGCCGCAGTTCGGGCCGACGTCGGTGATCAATTCGGCGCCGCCTTCCCAGACCGATCCCTTGTTCCGGTTTCACGTCAGTGTGAGATATGCTCAAAAGCTTTAAAATCTGGCCTCCCAACAATCCGCGCGCCCTGCTCCGGCTGGTGGTGGGGCTGCTGCTCGCAGCCAACGTAGTAGCGGCGTATTTCGTGGTGCGCCCGCTCGGGGGTTCGCCTGAAGAATTACGCCGGCAGGCCGCCGACATGCGGGTCCAAATCGTTCAGAAGCGGCGCAATCTGACGCGGACTCGCGAGCTAGTCAGCAAGATTGAGGCCGGGCGTAGTGAAGGCGATCATTTCCTGGGCCACTACTTTCTGCCGCGCCGCAGCGCCTATTCCATGATCGTGGCGGATCTGAACGATCTCGCCGGCCAAGCCAAGGTGACGCCCAAGGAAAGCGCCTTCTCCATCGAACCGGTGGATGGCAGCGACTCTCTGGTCATGATGCAGGTCTCGGCCAATTTCGAAGCTACTTATCAGGACTTGATCCATTTCGTGAACCTGCTCGACAAATCCGACCGCCTGCTGGTGGTGGAAAGCTTGAATGCAACGCCGCAGCAGGGTGGCGCGAAACTGAACGTCATGCTGAAGCTGGACACCTTCGTTATGGAGGACGCCGCGTCGCAATGAATTGGATCCCGTCAAACATCGGGGCGGAGCCTAAGAAGCTGGCAGTGGTGGGCGCGCTTTTGGTGGTGGCAGGCTATTTTTATTTTTCCAATCGCGACACGGGCGGGCCTGTTTCCGCGACGCCTGGAACTCCGGCTGCGTCCTCTCCGGTAGCGGCGGCACAGCGCCTGGCTGCCCGTTCCGCCGGCCGGTTGAGAATTGAGGACGGCGCTTCGAACAGCGCGCCTCGGGAATTTCGCCCGTCCATTCCCAAGAACGTCGACCCCTCGGGCATCGATCCCACTTTGCGCCTGAACGAGCTAGCTGCGCTGCGCCAGGTTCCGCTGGAAGGGGGAACGCGGTCGCTGTTTGAGATTTCCAGTGCACCGCCGGCTGAAATCGCGGCTTTAAAAGAGCCTGCTCCCATCAAGCCCAAGGAAGTATTCGTGGGACCCAAGCAGCCTCCGCCTCCACCAGGCCCGCCTCCGGATCCCAAGGCGCCTCCGATTCCGCTGAAATTTTACGGTTTCGTCAACCAGTCCAAGAGCGGCACCGATAAACGCGCGTTTTTCCTGGATGGCGAGGATATCGTAATCGCCACCGAAGGCGATACGATCAAGAAGCGCTACAAGATCATCCGCATCGGGATCAATTCGGCCACCGTGGAAGACACGCAATTCAAGAGCAACAACCAGCAAACGCTGCCGCTCGAAACGGAGATCGCCGGATGAAACGCCGGGATGAGTCCGGCTTCGCGCTGCTGTTGGTCTTTGTAATGGCCGCTGCCATCGCAATCGGCCTGTACTTCGAGATGCCGCGGGTGGCCTTCGAGTCGCAACGCGCGCGCGAGCAACTGGCCATCAACCGCGGCAATCAATACAAGCGCGGGATTCAGCTTTTCTTTCGAAAATATCAGACTTATCCGCAGAGTCTCGATGATTTGGAGACTACGCGCAATATCCGCTTTCTACGCCGCCGGTATAAAGATCCATTGACGGGCAAGGATTGGCGGCTGGTGCACGTCGGGCCGGGAGGAATGCTCACCGATTCGACTATCAAACAGGCCAACCCGGCTCAAGGTCCGAACGGTACATCGGCCTCGGGTCCAGCCGGTACCGGCGCACCCGGGAGCAGCAGCGGCGCATCCAGCAGCGGCAGCGGCACATCCGGTACCAGCGCTTTTGCTAACACTTTCGGCCAAACGCCGGCAGCCCCGACGTCGAACCAACCCGGGACACCCGCCATCGATCCCCAGACCGGGCAGCCGGTCAACCCTGGACTGAACATGGCGGTGCGCCGGCCGAGCGATCGAGTGATCGGCGGCGGGCCGGAGCAACCGGTGGATCCGAATCAAGCGCAGCAGCCCTATCCAGGCCAGCCGCAGGATCCTTCGCAGCAACAGCCACAGTATCCCGGCCAAACGGGGGCTGCAGCACCGGCATATCCCGGCCAGCCGGTTTATCCCGGCCAACCGGTCTACCCGGGCCAACCGGTCTACCCGGGTCAAACCGGTCAGCCCCAGTATCCCGGACAACAGCAATCTCCAGGGCAACCGGGTTCTCCTGTTCCCGTTTATCCCGGACAACCGGTTTATCCGGGAGCACCACAGGTTCCCCAATACCCCGGCCAGGTTCCGCAATACCCCGGCCAGGTTCCGCAATACCCCGGCCAGGTTCCGCAATACCCGGGCCAACCCGTGACCGGCCAGCCGGTGCCGTATCCGAGTCAGCCACTTCCACAAGATCCGTCTCAGCCACAGCCTGTCTATCAGCAGCCCACACAATATCCGGGGCAACCAGCACAGTATCCCGGCCAGCCCGGAGCTTATCCAGGCATCCCAAGTGGAGCGCCGGGGATATCAGGACAACCTTTCGCGGGCCAGCCTGGCTCTCTTCCCGGCATGCCAGCCATTCCGGGCGTACCGGGAATGCCCGGGGCGCAGAATCCGGGCGCGCCGAATCAGGCCGCGAATTTGATCCAGCAGCTTCTCACTACTCCGCGGCAACCTCCGTCCTCGATAGGAAACACGAATGGAGTAACCGGCGGGATGACAGGGATCGCTGGTGTGGGGGGCGCGGCCGAGGGACAAGGAATTCATGTGATCAACGATCACAGCAAGTACAAGGAGTGGGAGTTCATCTACGACATCAAGAACGACAAGACCGCGGTCGGCGCCGGAGCGGCGATGCAGAACCAACTCCTACAGCAGCAGCAACAGCAGAATCAACAACCGCAGCAGAACCCCGGGGCGGGGGCCAATCCGAGTGCGCCGGGTCCCGCTTCGCCCACCACGCCCAGCTCGACACCGTCTCAGTAGCGGCGGCAAGCGGGCGCAGGATCAGATGAACATTTCTTCGTCGCTAGTGGCCTGATCCGGGCTGGGGCGATTGCCGCGCGCCATATAAGCGAGCGCCGTCTTGATGCCGGCAGCGATCCCGTTGATCTCGCGCAGCGGGCGCATGATGCCGTCGTGCACCGTGGCAACCGTCTCATGCGCGCGGTTGAGCGTATCGTCCAACACCAGTTCCACGCGCTCTAACTGCACCTTGGCCCGAGCGCTGGCGTCCGACACAACATCTTCCACCATGGCCAGTTGCCGCTTGGTCGAGTCCAGGATCTCGTTGGCGCGCGTAGTCACGTCGACAATCTGCTTGCGGCTCTGCTCCACGGTGGTCTTGGTTGTTTCCACCAGCGATTCCACCTTGGGCACCAGCGGCTGGATCTGCATCTGCATGGCTTTGGTGGTTCTGTACATGGCCGCCAGCATGCCGGCCTGGATGCACAGTGCGATTGCGGCGATGATGACGAAGGCCGTCATCACGTAAAGCAGTGCGTTGGGATCCATGAGGCTATCCGTGCCCTTGCTTATATACCTTCGGCGGCGTCAGAGGAGGGCGTGCGCACGGCTTCGCGGTAGGCTTGCTTGCCGGCCTCCACAGCCGCGGTCAGGTTGTCACGCTGTTTGGAGACGGCGCTGCGGCCCTTTTCAATGGCGTCGTTAGCCGACTCTTTGAGATCCACGGTGCGCCGCTTGAGGTATTCTTTCCCCTCGTCCGCCTTCGATCGGATTAGTTCGCGCGTCTCGTTGCCGGTTTTGGGAGCAAACAGCAATCCGACCGCCACTCCCAATCCAAGCCCTAAGAAGAAATACGAAAATTTGTTGTCGTCGTCCATAGTGACCCGTCCTTAGTCTTAATCGAGCCGGTAGCCACCTTCTACAATAGCAGCCCCGAATCTGATAGTGTCCTACTTGAATGACGCAGCGCAAGCCAAAACTGCTTCCTTTCGACCCGTTATTAAATTACGCGCTCCGGGCTTTGGGCGGACGCGCACATTCGAGCGGCGAACTCAGGGAAAAGCTCCGCCGGCGAGCCGAACGGGCCGAAGACGTGGAGGCCGTCCTGAACAAGCTCAAGGAGGCCGGTTACCTGGACGACCGGCGCTTCGCCGAGAACTACGCCTCGGCGCGCCTGGAAAACGAAGGTGTCGGCAAGATGCGGGTCTTGCGTGACTTGCGCCAGCGCCGCGTCGCGGGAAATCTGGCCGAACAGGTGACAGACGGAACTTATAAGGATACGAACGAATCCGACTTGATCGATGCGTTTCTCAAACGTAAGTATCGCGGCAAGCAACTGGGCGCCTTTCTGCGCGAGGATAAGAATCTGGCCGCCGCATTCCGCCGGCTGCGCTACGCGGGGTTTTCGGCGGGAGCATCCATCAACGCCCTGAAGCGCCATGCGCAGCACCCGGAGGCGCTGGATGCGCTCGAATCCGGCGATGCCGAGGGGGAATCCTGAAATGACGGCTCTGCGGTTTCAGTGTCAACCCGGCTGCACCAATTGTTGCCGCCAGAAAGGCTTCGTCTACATTACGGAAGCCGACTTAGCCCGCATCGCGCCGTTTCTGAAGCTGACGCCGGCCGAATTCGAGCGCCGCTACGTGTATCGGACCAAGCACTTGCTGCGCCTGCGCATGCCGCGTCACTCGCAATGCCATTTTTTGCGCGATGACGGATGCTCCATTCACGCGGTAAAGCCCACGCAGTGCCGCATCTTCCCCTTCTGGCCCGAGCTCACCGATGACAAGCGCGAATGGCGCAAGGCCGCGGCCTGGTGTCCCGGCATCGGCAAGGGCGAGCTGGTGCAGATCGAAGCGGCGCGCGAGCAAGCGGCCGAGATGCGCGCGGCTTATCCGGGCATGTACGAGTGAGCGGCCCGGCTTAGCCTGTGCGCCGCAGATCGCGCACGCGTCGCATGCCGAGCAGGGCAATCATGAGCAGCACCGCGGATAGCAGCCAGCGCTCAGTTCCATGGTCATGCCGAATCAGTTCGACGCCTGCAATCAGACCCGCCAGAATCAGGAGCACCAGCGACAGGCCGCGATGGAAACGTCCCATGGCCGAACTTAACCAGGGGTCGATGGAAACTGCGATCTCGCGGCCGCGGTCGGAATCCGTGCACTGCTCTTTGATCGCGCAGCGATTGCAGGTGTGCGCCGGTGCACGGTACCGGATGACACGGAGTTGATGATCCGTGTCGGCTCGCCGCAGAAGCTCGCCGGTGGGGCACTCCCAATGATCGGCCTGTTTGTGAAAGCGGAAGCCCGCGGTGTGGTAGCGATGCGAACGCTGCTCGGAATGCTTGCCCATCCATTCCAGAAACGCGGCGATTCCCAACAGCAGCGTCGCGTAGGCAATCGCCAGCAATGGCTCCGCATGCATGCCGAGCGGCATTTCAGGACTCGCTGACCTCGGCGAACAGCACGGTTTCAGGTTCTTCGGCCACGGAACGGCGGCCGGCATGACGAACTCCCAGCCAGCACAGGTAGAGCACCGGAAGAACGCCGCCGGCAATGAACAAGACGTCCCCGGGAAGGCGCAGCCATTCGATGAAGGCATTCACGTCGCTGGTGAGATACTTCGCGGTTCGGGCGTCGAAGTAGCCGGTGTTGACCGATTCGTAGAGTTGCAGCAATCCCAGTGGAAACATCGTGGCGAAGACCATCCAGGCTAGTCCGATGTTGAGCGACCAGAAGCTGATCTTGGCGGCGCGGTCGGACCAGAGTTGCTCCGGGATCATATAGCGGATGCAAAACAGCGCCAGCCCGACCGCCAGCATTCCGTACACGCCCATCATGGCGGCGTGTCCATGGTTGGCCGTGAGCGCGGTGCCGATCTCGTAATACGACACCACCGGAAGATTGATGAGGAAGCCGAAGACCCCCGCGCCCAGGAAATTCCAAAAGCCCACCGCGACCAGGAACATCACCGCCCAGTAGTGCGGAAAAGGTTTGCGCGATTTGGACTGTTGCTGCGCGCCGAGCTGCAGGAAGCTCCAAGCCTCCACCGTCAGGAAAGTCAGCGGGATCACCTCGGCGGCCGAGAAGAACGCACCCAGGGCCATGTGCTGGGCGGGCGTTCCCGAAAAATAAACGTGGTGCATGGTGCCGATCACGCCGCCCGCCGAATAAAGCAGGATGTCGAGATAGATCACCGTGAGCGCCACGCGTTCGGCCACCACTCCCAGCAGGACGAAGATGCACGCCACCATGATGGTGGTGAACAATTCCAGAAAATCCTCCACCCAAAGATGGACAACCCAGAAGCGCCAGAAATCGGTGGTGGTGAAGTGGCTGTCGGGCTGCGCCAGCAGTCCCACGGCGTAAAAGGCCGGGATCGCGAGCGCGGAAAACAAGAACAGCCAGGGCATGTTGCCCTTGTGTTCGGTTTTGAGGCGGCCGCGCAGCGCCAGGTATAGCATCAGGACCCAGAAACACAGACCCAAAGTCAGCAGGATTTGCCAGAAGCGCCCCAGGTCCAGATATTCAAAGCCCTGATCGCCAAACCATTTCCAACCGCTGCGAATCCAGCCGTAGATTCCCGCATACTCGCCGGCCAAGCTTCCGAAAACGACGACTGCCAGCGCCGCCAGCAGGCCGGACGCCATCCATTTCTGAGATTTCGGTTCGCGCCCGCCGAGCATGGGTGCGATAAAAATGTCCAGCCGCCAGGAATGACGTGGCCACCCAGAAGATCGCCAATTGCACATGCCAGGTGCGCGCGAGATTGTAGGGCAGAATCTGCGCCAGATCGACTCCGAAGAAGTTGGAGATCTCCGCGCGATAGTGCTGCGAGGCTGCGCCGACCAGCGTCTGAAGCAGAAACAGCGCCGCCATGACCAGAAAGAACCAGGCGCACACGCGTTGGGCCGGAGTCAGAGGAACTGTTCCAGGCTCGCGAAAGCTGAGCGTCTTGCGCTCACGCCCATGCCAGCCGAGAAAGTTCCATCGGCCGAAGGCGGCGAAAAGCAGCCCGATTCCGCCCAACAGCGCAATTAGAGACAGCACGCTCCAGAGCACCGTATCAGCCGTGACGTGATTGCCAACCAGCGGCTCGGGCGGCCAGTTGTTGGTGTAGGAGTAATCCTTGCCGGGGCGCGGTGCTGCTCCCGCCCAGGCCGACCAGGCGAAGAACGCGGTGAGTTGATCGGTGTCTTCGACCGCGCTGATGGCGTGCGGCCGGAGACCGTTGCGCGTGGTTGGGTCGTCGAAATAGGAGTGGTAGTAATTCTTGAGTTGGTTGAAAGCCGACGTCTGAGCCTCGCTGAACGTGAGCGTATCGCTGGCCGCGTCGTAACGATTGGTTTTAAACTCATCCACGGTCTGGCGATTCGCACTGTCAGACTTTGGACCGCCATGCGCATCCAAGACGATGAGCGCGGCCCGGCGCAGGTAGTCGGCCGTGAAATCCGGACCGAGGTAGGCGCCGTGTCCAAACACGGAACCATACTCCATCAGGCCGTTGCGGAGAAAAACCTGCTGTCCGCCGAGAATGTCGTCTCGCGTGAAGAGCAGTGCACCGCCTGAACCCGCGACCCGGGCCGGGATCGGCGGTTCGCCCGTGTAAGTCTCATACGCCAGCAGCCCCAGCACGAAAAAGCCGAAGAGCATCACGACGGCGATGGCTTGCAGCCAGGTCTTTGAAACAAGCAGACCGCGCTTCTGAGAAGGTCCCAATGCCAGATCCTCCTTTGGGCAAAGCTGCTCTCCATGCGGCCGCCGGGGGCCGACAGCCGACACCGCTTCCGCCGGTTAGCGACGGCGCAGATAGGTGCCTGCGTTTGTCAATATATCGTATTCCGATACGTCCCGGTACCAGCCGGCGCGGAAGTAAGCACTACCGGCGATCAGAGCAGCTTGCAGGCTTCGTCAAATTCGAGCCGTGGGTTGCGTGGAAAGAGCTTCGAGTGGTCGCCGTAGCCGAGATTGCAGAGAAAGTTCGATTTCACCGTGGGCGGGAAAAACTCCGCGTCCACTTTGGCGTTGTCGAATCCGGACATGGGACCGCAATCCAGTCCAATCGCTCGCGCCGCCAGGATCAAATAACCGCCCTGCAGGCTGCCGTTGCGGAAGGCCGTGGTCTCGGCCAAGGCGGGCGAATTGGAGAACCAGTCGCGCGCCGCGGGATTGTTGGGGAAAAGCCTGGGCAGGTGCTCAAAGAATTTCAGATCATAACCGACGATCGCCGTCACCGGCGCGGCCATGGTCTTGTCGACATTGTTTGGGCTCAGGAACGGCCGCAGGCGCTCCTTAGCCTCGCGCGTCCGCAAGAACAGAATGCGAGCCGGCGTGCAGTTGGCGCTGGTCGGTCCCCATTGCATCAAATTGTAAATCTGGCGGAGCTGATCGTCCCTGACCGGTTTATCCAGCCAGCTTATGTGGGTGCGCGCCTTCCGAAATAGTATGTCTAGCGCTTCATCGCTGAGTACCTGGTTTGACAAGGCTTCCTCCTCGGTTTCGAGAATGAGATGATTGCGGCCCAAGAAAGGTTGCGGCCAAACGTCCCGCGCCAGGTTGCTCCCAGGATCGCTCTGCGCTATCACTAAGTGTATGTTGCGAGCCGTCCTGGCGCCGATTGCCGGATATGCTGTGATCGGCGTCCTGGTTATATTTACTGACCAGTTGTTCAGCTTACTAACCCATAGCTTCGATTCCGGCGCCACGCCCTCGCATTCCTATTTCTTGCTCAGCCTGGTGACGGACTCGGTATACACCGCCCTAGGCGGATACTTCTGCTCCGCAATCGCCCAAAGCGCAGCGCGCAGAGCGACGCTTATCCTGATCTTGGGTGGTGAGTTGATCGGCGTCGGCGCCGTGATTGCGTTGTGGCGCACCCAGCCGTATTGGTTCGCCATCGGATGGTTGCTGATCTATCCGCCGGCCGTGTGGGCCGGGTCGCGGTTTCGGATGCGCGGTGAGCCGTCCGCGGCCTCCCTCTAACGCCGATCGTCAGCGCTGGTCC
Organism: Terriglobia bacterium; assembly: GCA_963739705.1. GTDB lineage: Bacteria > Acidobacteriota > Terriglobia > Bryobacterales > Bryobacteraceae > Palsa-89. Next base: position 409,762 of record CAVUBR010000001.1, read on the forward strand.
TTATCCGCATAATCCGGATGCCGCGCGGGAGCCCGCCGATGCGCTTCCCGAGCGAGTTTTCGAAGCCAGCGCAACTCGGTACCGAACTGATCGATGGTCAGACTCACCATCCAGACCGCTTCGTGGTGGCGGTGACCGATTTCCTTCAGAATCGACCTCAGTATGGCCTGCTCGCGCACCAGTTCTTTTTTCAGAAAACTCTCGCGCCGTCGAATCTGTTCGAGGAAAACGCCGGGGCGCGCCTGCCAGGATAGCGCCAGCCAGATCAGAAACGCAGGCCGGTCGCGCTGGTGAGCCCACTGTTCCTGCTCCAACGCATCGGCCAGCGCGGCGCGTCCCTTGGCGGTGGTGGCGTACACATTTCGCTCCGGGCCGCCTGAAGGGCTTTCACTCTCGAGCGGGCGGACCAAGTCTCGCTCCGCAAGTTTTTCCAACGAATAATAAACCTGCGGCCGGGAGATCGCGGCCCAGTTCCGGATTTCGCGCCGTTCCAGTTCCAGATTGGCCTGATAACCGTGCATGGGCCGCTCGGCCAGCAGGCTCAATAGCACCAGATCCGGAGTAGAAATTTTTCTTGACATGTCGAAGTGCGTTCCGTATTCTAGACTAGTCTAATTTAGACTAGCAAGAAAATCAAGGAGCAATAAACAAATGAGTTCATCCACTTTGGCAGTCCCGGAGAAAGGAACATCTATGACTGTGAAGAAAGTGACGCCGGTGTTGTTTGCGCGGGAAATCGAACCTTGCGTGGCCTTCTGGGTCGAGCGGTTGGGCTTCGAAAAGACGGCCGAGGTCCCCGAGGGCGACAAGCTCGCCTTCGCCATGCTTCAAAAAGGCGGCGTCGAGCTGATGTACCAGAGCTACGCCAGCGCGGAGAAGGACGTAAAAGATGCCGCCATCGCTGAGCTGGCGCGCAAAGGGCCCACCTTCCTGTTTGTGGAGGTGGATGATCTGGAAGCGACCATAGCCGCCATCCAAGGCGTCCCGGTGATCATGCCGGTCCGGACTACGTTCTACGGCTCGACCGAAATCGGCGTCCAGGGATCCGGCCGGTCACGTCGTGACTTTCGCGCAATTCGGCGCGCCGTCGCAGGCTTGACGCCGGGCGCGCTAGAGCAGGCGCTGGAGAGCGCTCGCGAGAGTCTCCAGATCCTGCTCGTTGTTGTAGAAGTGCGGGGAGACTCGCAAATGCCCGCGGCGCGCCGCCACCAGCACTCGCTGCTCCTTGAGCGCCCGCGCCAAGGCGGAGATATCGCGGCCTTCGAATCGCGCCGCCACGATCGGGGAGGCGAAGTCTTCAACCGTGCCGCCATAATCCCGCAAAATCGCGCGCGTCTTCTGCGCCAAGCCGAGCACGCGCTGCTCGATCCGCTCCGGTCCGATCTCGAGCATCAGGTCGACCGAGGCTTCCAGCGCGTAGAGCAATGCGGATGAAACTGCGCCGCCTTCGTATTTCTCGGCCGCCGCCGTCAAGTTCGGGCGCTCCGTGATGGAGATTATCGACATTGCGCCAGTCGTGATGGCTGCGCCAGCCGACGGCGTTCGGCGGCAGCCACTCGCGAACCTGCGGCCGGATATAGAAAAACCCCGCGCCATTAGGGGCCAGCATCCACTTATAGGCATGCACCGCGAGCATGTCCGGCTGAATCCGGGCGGTGTCAAAGCGGAGCGCGCCTACGCTCTGCGTCCCGTCGACATACAGCAGCACGCCGCGCGACCTCAGGAACTCGGACAATTGATCCAACGGTGGCGCAAACCCTGTGTTGTAATTCGCGGAACTGATCGAGTACCAATCGCGTGCGCTCGTTCACCGTTCCGCATAGCTTCTCCCAGGGACACTCCATCATCTCGACTCCGAACCGGCCGAGCATGCTGGGAGCGTACAAATTGTTGGGGAACTCGTGCTCCAGCGTGAGTATCTGGTCGCCAGCCCGCCAGTCGATGCCCGATAGCAGAATCCCTAATGCGGTGGTGGCATTCGGAACGAAAGCAATGTCATCGGCCGCACATTGGATCAAACGTGCGATCTTGGCGCGCAGCCGGTCGGCATCGTCGTACCAGGTCAGAAAATCCCAGCAAGCCAGCTCGTCGCGGTGCGCGAAATGCCTGGCGACCGCTTCGACCCCCCGGCGGGGCAATTGGCCGAACGTGGCAGTGTTCAGATAGGTCCAGTTTTCAAGCGCCGGAAATTCGCGCCGCACCTCGTTCCAATCCACGTTCATCGCAAGATCCTGGTTCGGGAGCGCCTCCATAGCATGAGAGTTTCAGTGTAGCGCCGACACTTCTATCTAGTATTTTCCGGCACAATTAGATTTGTCCTCCGGCCATCGATCTGCGCGAGCCGCTGGCCCGCTATTGGGGCTACAGCGAGTTCCGGCCTCTGCAAGAACGCATCATTCGAAGCATCCTGGCGGGCCACGACGCCGCGGTCGTAATGCCGACCGGCGGCGGCAAATCGCTGTGCTACCAGTTGCCCGCGCTGGTTTCCGGACAAACCGCGATCGTCGTTTCACCTCTCATCGCCTTGATGCAGGACCAGGCCGCGCAGTTGAGCCAGATCGGCATTCCCGCCGCGGTGTTGAATAGCGCCATTCCGTGGTCCGAGCAATCCAACGTCGTCTCGCAGGCCGCCCGGGGCGCATACCGTTTGTTGTATCTCTCGCCCGAGCGCCTGGCGAAACCCGAGACCGTGGCGTGGCTCTCGCGCGTCCCTATCGGCTACTTCGCCATTGACGAGGCGCACTGCATTTCCGAATGGGGGCACGAATTTCGCCCCGAATACCGCCAACTCAGCAGCCTGCGCGCAAACTTCCCCGACCAGCCCATCGCTGCGTTCACGGCCAGCGCGACTCACCGCGTGCGGCACGACATCCTGGCGCAGCTCCAGCTTCGCGATCCCCACAAGTACATCCAGAGCTTCCACCGCTCGAACCTGCGCTATCTGGTGAGGCAATGCGAAAACGATCACGCGCAACGCCGTTTGCTGGTGGCGGCCCTCCGTGCGCATGCCGGCGACAACGTGATCGTCTACGCGCCGACCATCGCGCGCGTCGAGGAGACCGTGGATTTTCTGGCCGAGAAAGGCATCGCCGCCGTCCCTTATCACGCCAAGATGGACACGCGCACGCGCCAGCGCAACCAGGAACGCTGGATGTCGGACGAAGTACGCGTGCTGGTGGGCACCATCGCCTTCGGCCTGGGAATCAACAAAGCCGCGGTGCGCGCGGTGATTCATCTCTCGCTGCCAAAATCGCTGGAGCAGTATTACCAGGAAGCAGGACGCGCCGGGCCGCGACGGCCTTGCCGTCGGACTGCGCACTGCTCTGGCAGAAGAAGGACGCGGGTCTGCTCGCGCACTTCATCGAGCAGATCGCCGATCGTGACGAACAGGAGCGCGCCTGGCAGCGTTATCACGTCATCCGCCGCTTCGCGGATTCCTCGGCTTGCCGGCACCGGCAGATTTGCGTGCACTTCGGCGAAATCCCCAAGTGGGATCGCTGCCAGATGTGCGATGTTTGTGGCGCGTCGCCGGAATGGCTGGAAGGTAAATCCGAAGCCGCGGCACTCGCGGTGGAGCGGCGGCCCAGATCCAAGCGAGCGGAGCCCAGGGTGGAGGCGGAAGCCAAGCCGCTCGAAGCAGCGCTCGATCCGGAGCTGCTCGAATACCTGCGCGAGTGGCGCCGCGGCGTATCGTTACGCGACAACGTGCCCGCGTTCCTGGTGCTGCATGACAGCACGCTCGAGGATCTGTGCCGCAAGCAGCCTCGCACTCACGCCGATCTGCTGGCCGTCTCCGGCATCGGCGAGAGGAAAGCCATCCGCCCTGGGCGCCGCCATCCTGGAAACTTTGGAAGCCTTCCGCAATGGTGCGCGAGCAGCGCGCCGGGAACAAACCAAAGTCTCGCCGGCTGATGAGACCATCCGCTTACTAGCCGAAGGCCGGAGCTTCGAAGAGATCGCCCAAATCCGCGAGCGCCGTGTCGCTACCGTCATCGACCTGGTCGCCGAGCTGGTGGAGCGCGGCCGGATCGAATTCGACCACCGCTGGATGGCCCCAGACCGCCGCGGCCAAATCGAGGCGGCTATCGAACGGCTGGGAACCGCACGCATGAAAACGATCAAGGACGCTTTGCCGCCCGACATCAGCTACGGCGAGATCCGGTTAGTGGCCGCTCTCCGCCAGCGGTCAAGCCGTCTTGACCGTTAATGGTACGTTTTCGTATATTACGATAATGAATGACAGATCAGGACTTCGTGGAAGCTTTCGAAACCTGCCGCCTGCCTAACGAACTGTTCCATCATCGCGACCATCTGCGGCTGGCTTGGATCTATTTGCAGCGTTATGGCGCCCGGGATGCGCCCGCCCGCATCGGGGAATCGATCCGCCGCTATGCCGCCCATCACGGCAAGGCCGAGAAGTATCACGAAACTGTGACCGTGGCGTGGCTGCGGCTGCTGGCGCAAGCTCGGCAATGTTCCGGCGCGGCCAATTTGCGGAACTGCTGGCCGCTTGGCCGGAGCTGCTCGACAAGAACACGTTGCAACAATACTATTCGCCCGAATTGCTCGCCTCGGAATCCGCACGCGCCAAGTTCGTTCCGCCGGATCGCAAGGCGCTGCCTAGCATCACTCGGACCGCACGCTAATGTAAGCTATGGCTGATGTCTAGGGACTCATTGGCGGGGCCTGCTCAGCGCATCTGATCGACTATGCCGGACTGTTCCCGCCCGCGGCGTTGAGCTGGCCCGAGGTCGTGGATAACTACGCCAGATACCTCAACTCTCGGGAGTGGTGGATGCTCAGCCGGTTGGTACTGCCCGCCGAGCTCAAAGACGCGCAATTCCATCCCAAGTGGCACATCACGCTGTTAGTGGACGAAGAACCGGGCCCACTGCCGCCGCAGATCGAAACTTTAGAGACCAAGGCCGCGCGCAAGCTGTCGCTTCCGACCTACTGTGAGGCGCCGCTCGACTCAAATCCGCGGCGCGTTTGCCAAAATCCGCACCGGCGGACTGACGCCGGACGCGATTCCGTCCTCGGAGGAGATTGCCGAATTTCTCCAATGCGCGGCGCCGCTCGACGATGCCGTTCAAGGCCACCGCCGGGCTGCATCATCCCATCCGCTCACATCGCGCGCTAACGTACGCCGCCGACAGCCCGCGAGCCGTCATGCATGGCTTTGTCAACGTCTTCGTGGCAGCGAGCGTTTGCTTCGCACGGCATGGAACGCACGGCCCTGGTGGACGTTCTGAATGAAACGAATCCGGCTGCATTCGATTTTGGCGAAGATGATATGCTCTGGCGTGGCCATCGGCTGTTCACCGCCCAAATCGCCGAAGCACGCCACGACTTCGCGCACAGCTTCGGTTCCTGTTCATTTGAAGAGCCCATCGCCGACCTCAAAGAACTCGGATGGCTGCCATGACCGATGCGACGCACGATCCCGCGCTCGAAAGCTGGGTGGAATCCGCCAACCGCCCGGATACGGATTTCCCGATCCAGAATCTTCCTTACGCCACGTTTCGACGCCGAGGCGAAGAACAAAGCCGGCTCGGAATCGCCATCGGCGAGATGCTGCTGGATGCGGGCCAAGCCCTCGGATTCCCGCCGCTGAGCGAGATCATGTCGATGCCGCGCAACCAGCGCACCGCTCTGCGCCACCGCGCCAGCGAGTTTCTATCGAACTACACACCCGGCGCCGAGCGTTCGCTCCTCCCCATCGCCGATGCCGAACTGCTTCTGCCCTGCCCGATCCCGGATTACACCGATTTCTACGCTTCGCTCGATCACGCCACCAACGTCGGCCGCCTGTTTCGTCCCGACAATCCGCTGCTTCCCAACTACAAATGGCTCCCGGTCGCCTATCACGGCCGCGCGTCGTCGGTGGTGGTGAGCGGCACGCCGGTTCGCCGTCCGTCGGGTCAGATCGTGTCCAGTCCGGCCGGGCCGCCGGAATATTCGCCCTGCCGCCTGCTCGACTACGAAGTCGAACTGGGCGCTTTCTTGGGACCCGGCAATCCCATAGGCGAGCCGATCCCGATCGCCGCTGCCGAAGATCACTTGGCCGGTGTGTGCCTGCTCAACGATTGGTCCGCGCGCGATATTCAAACTTGGGAGGGCCAGCCGCTCGGCCCGTTCCTGGCGAAGAATTTCGCGACTTCGATCTCGCCTTGGGTGGTGACGCTGGATGCGCTGGAGCCGTTCCGCTGTCCCGGTCCCCCGCGCGCCGAAAGCTGACCCGCATCCGCTGCCTCATCTGGCCCCTGTTATCAATGGCGCGTTCCGCATCACGCTGGAGGTCTGGCTGCGAACCGCACAGATGCGCGAACCGGTTCGCATCAGCCACGGCGATTTTTCCTCCATGTTCTGGACGCTCGCGCAAATGATCGCCCACCACAGCTCCAATGGATGCCCATTGCGCGCGGGCGACCTGATCGGCAGCGGCACTGTCTCGGGCCCGGACAAAGAGAATCGCGGCTGTTTGCTCGAACTGACCTCGCGCGGCGCCGAGCCCATCGCGCTGCCTTCCGGCGAGACCCGCGCCTTCCTGGAAGATGGCGATGAAGTGATCCTCCGCGGGTTCTGCCAGGCGCCCGGATTCCGGCGAATCGGTCTGGGCGAGTGCCGCGGCGTTGTGCTAGCCGGCCCACGCGGCGGTGTCGAAACTCTGAACCCTGGCGCCAAATTCTCGTCATTTCCGGAGCCGATGGCAACGCGCGGGGCCGCGGCATCGGCTGCTACTGCCATAGCGCTTCAATCATTTACATATTGGCCTCTCACCTGCACAAGTTGATTGCCGGAGATTCTTCTTGGCAACTCCGCAAGCCGCTCTCGCAAGTCCGGCGAACCCCAAACCGCTCCGCGCACAAACTCGTCCTCGTCTGGACGGGCTGTTTCTGGCCGGGGTCACCATCGCCTTCGCGGCCACGCTGATCGGCATTGCCTCCACGGGTGTCTCGCTGGCTTATTTCTTCCAGCCGACCGGAGCAATCATCGTCCTCGGCGGAACGCTCGGCGTAATTCTGATTACGACGCCGGCCCAGTCGCTTAGTGCACTGCGTCCACAGGTTCAAGGATCTGTTTGCAGCATCGGACCGGGACCCTCAAGCCTTGATCGAACAAATCGTGGAGTGCGCGCGCGCCAGGCGCCGCGGCATCGTGGCTCTGGAACCGCTGATCGACCACGTGCGTGACGAATTCTTTCAGAAGGGTCTGCAGCTCGCCACCGATCTGACCGATCGCCAGGAATTGAAATCCATCCTGGAGACGGAGCTGCACATGGCCGAGCGCCAAGGTGAAGCGGACGCGAAAACCTTGGAAGTGGCCGGTGGATTTGCTCCCACTATCGGAATCATCGGCACCGTGGTCGGGCTCATCGATGTCCTGCGGCACTTCTCCAATCCTCAGGCCATCGGATATGGCATCGGCACCGCGTTCGTCTCCACGATTTATGGCTTGACGCTGGCAAATCTGGTATTGCTTCCGGCCGCGCACCGCATCCGCGCGCACGTCGCCGCCAAGTTCGAGACACAGGAAATCATTCTCGAAGGCCTGCTCGCCATCGTGGACACGGTTCATCCCGAGATCATTCGCATGCGTCTCAACGCGTTCGTGCGCCGGCCCGGTCCGGGCGCCAAACCAAATGCTGCGTAAGCCCTCCTATCTTCAGTCCGAGCGCGGCGGGCCGCGAGCGCTGGTTGATCAGCTACACCGATATCCTGACTCTGCTGCTGATCCTGTTCGTGGCTATGGCGGCGCAGAGCGTCGGCCAACAGCAAGCGCGCGCGGTTGAGCCCAAGGCCCAGCCTCCCAGCGCAACCGTTCCGCCTGTACAAACGCCTCTGCCGGCGTCCGTGAAGCGCGCAGTGACACCCGCGCAAAGGCCCGGCAACGGTCGGCCAACGGCACCAGCGGCGCCCGCGGCAAGTGACACTGCACCTACGTCTCAGCCGACCCCAGTGCAGCCGCCCAATCCGTCGCACGAAGCCTTGGTTCGCGCCGAGGCACGGCTCAAAGAACACGGTTTGGATTTGCACCTGGAAGCGCGCGGGTTGGTCATAAGCCTGCCTCAGGCGATTCTGTTCGCCTCCGCCGACGATCGCATCAACCGTTCGGCATTGCCGATCATTTCCGAAATCGCCGCTGTATTGCGCGACCTCGATAACAAAGTCGAGCTGGCCGGGCACGCTGATTCCGTCCCCATTCACAACCAGCGTTTCAAGAATAATTGGGAGCTTTCCTCCGCCCGAGGTCTGAGCCTGTTGAATACGCTGACCAATGACTACGGAATCGCGGAATCTCGCCTGACCGTCTCCAGCCACGGCTCTTACAGCCCCAAAGGCTCTAACGATACGCCCGACGGCCGCGCCGAGAACCGCCGCGTCGAAATTCTCATCCTGGACCAGCCGCAGCCGTAAAACCACGATCCCAATCCGCCGGCGGGCGTGCGATCCTGGACATGCTGCCATGAAATATGGCCTGAACATCCAGCCCGGCGCTGCCCTGGATCTGCTCTCGCTCGGCGCTCTGGTCTACCGCCTCGACCCCGGAGTGGTTCCTTTCCGCAAAGCCACCGAGTGCGCCATTCACGTGAGCGGCGGCGAGTTCAATGTCGCCGCCAACCTGGCGAACTGCTTCGGCCTAAGAACCGGCATCGCCAGCGCCATGGTGGAATACCCGATCGGCGACCTGATCGCGGAGCGCGTCCGCGCCATGGGCGTGCAGCCGTTTTATAAGCGCTTCGCCCACGACGGCGTCACCGGCCCCAACATGGCTACCGTGTATAGCGATCGCGGATTCGGCGTGCGGCCGCCGGTGGTGTTCTACAATCGCGCCCATGAAGCCGCAGCGCTTCTCAAACCCGGCGACTTCGATTGGAAGGGCATCTTCGCCCCAGGAGTGCGCTGGTTCCACAGCGGCGGTATCTTCGCGGCCCTCTCTCCCACCACCGCGGAACTCATCATGGAAGCCATGCGCGCCGCCCAGGCTGCCGGAGCCGCGGTCTCCTTCGACCTGAACTTCCGGGAAAAACTGTGGAACAGCTCCGGCGGGAGCGGCCGGGCTGCGTCCGTCATACAGCGCATTGTCGAAAACGTCGATGTGCTGGTCGGACTCGATCCACACTTCGAAAAGAGCCTTGGATTTAGCGCCCAGCCGGCCGCTGCTTCGTCCGTCGACCCTGGCGGATTCCTCGCTGCCATTCCGCATGTAGTGGAGCGGTTTCCGCGGCTCAAGGTAATCGCAACTACTCTGCGCCAGGTCCATTCGGCCAACCGGCACAGCTGGAGCGCGGCCGCCTGGATCGACGGCCAGACGTATGTCGCGCCGGTATGCGAACTGGACGTCTACGATCGCGTGGGTGGCGGAGACGGATTCGCTGCGGGCCTTTTCTACGGGCTGCTCGCGGGCCAGCCTCCGGAAGAAGCGCTGAAGCTCGGTTGGGCCCACGGCGCGCTGCTCGCAACCTTTCCGGGCGACACCACCATGGCGACGCTGGACCAAGTTCGCGCGTTCGCTCAGGGCGGCTCGGCCAGCATCCAGCGCTAGCCAATTCTCCGATCGCCGCGCGTGCTTACACGATGTATCCTGGTACGTGCAGCTTCAAAGCGCCCTCTTCTTTGAAACGCCGGAAGAGATTTTCGCCCGAGTCTTCTCGGAATGGAAGCCTCGCACGCCGGCGCCGGCTGTGCGCGTCCAGTTTTGCAAGTTCGCCAACGCCAACAGCTTTATTCGCTGGGATGAGACTGGTCTCGAGGTCCGGATCACGGATGTCCTGGAAGGGGCTCCGGCGCCCATTCTGGAAGCGCTCGCGAACATTTTGATTTCGAAGCTGGTGCGCCGCCCGGTTCCCAAAGCGCACGCGGAACGATACCGCCGTTTTCTGAACCGCAAGGAGATGCGCCGCAGCCTGCAACTGGTAAAACAAGTGCGTGGCCGGAAGTTCGTCTCAGGCCCGCAAGGCGCCTGCTACAACCTGGACCAGATCTTCGAAGATCTGAACCAGCGCTACTTCCACGGCCTCATGGCGCGCCCGCTGCTAGGCTGGAGCCGCAAGCCCTCGCGCGTCATGCTGGGCCACTACGATCCTTCTCATAACGCGATCATCCTGAGCAAGCTCCTGGATCGCCCCGGGATCCCGCACCTGGCCGTGGAATACGTTCTTTTCCACGAGATGCTCCACCTGCGGTTCCCGGTGGAACACCATGGCGCGCGCCGCTGTGTTCACACGCGCGATTTCAAGGCGGCGGAAAAGCAGTTCTGTTCCTTACGGCAAGCCAAGGAAGCGCTGAAGCGGCTGTGCGCTGGCGCGGACCATCTCGATTAGATGGCGTCGGCGGCGGGAGGAAGCGCACCCAACGCGATCTGGCACCGCATGCGCTCCAGCGCGTGTAGCAGTTTGGGAACATCCACGGCCGTCCAACCCAGCGGGTACAGCGCCACTTTGCAGCGGACCAGGCTGACGGCAGAGTAGAAGCGGACCCGCTGCCGGAACAATTCGCGCGCCAGCTCCGGACGATCCTGCTCGGAATGCACCAGCATCAGCCTCGCGAAGAAATGCAACTGATTGAAGTCTCGAATCAGCATTCTGAGGTATTGGCCGAATATCCGGCGGCGCTCGGATAATAGGCGCTTACCCATTTCGGGCCGGTAACCCGGTTGAGCCGCCAGGAACCGAAAATCGCTGGCATCCAACAACCGCTCCATGGGAGCATAAGTTTCCAGCGAGAATTCATCCAGCCACGCCAAGCCAACTGCCTGGGTATCGAAACGAGACCTCAACTTGAGAAAAAGAACAATGAATATCGCCAGCAGGGCAAGAGCCACTGCGCTTAGTGTCAAGAGCACCTAGGCCTCCGGTCCACCGCAGCCAGATTAACGGAATCCATGGCAAAAAGCAAACCCTTTTTGCGTCCGATTTAGCTTTTATTGTAAAAGATCCTTTATTTCTTTGCAGTACGCAAAAGACTGTCATTGATAGCTCTGAGCCTGGAAAGGATGCGTTTTTCATCCTCCATGTTCCATCGATGTCCAACTGCCACTGTCTTCTTCTCGCCCTCCCGGCTTAAGGTGAATAGCCAAAAGATTAAACAAGCGCTGGAGACCGCAACCAGAATGCTGTTGATCTGCCGGTTCCACGAGTAATAGCGGAGATTGATGACAAAAAGTGTTGCGGTCTTGGCCATCAAATAAACGGCAAACCCCACCGAGTAGTTCACCGCGTTACGATTCAACGGCATAGGGTAATAAGCCAGAAAGACTACCGAAAGCAGTACAAATACCAGCAGACTGGAGACAATCGCGCGCTCACATATTGCGAAATACTGCGGCATTGTGGCCGGCGTCTTTTCCAAACCCACCAGCAGCAGCGAGGCGCTTACAGCGCAGCCGATCGCAATCTTGATATAACGGCGGGCCGCGCTGGCAATTCCGGTCAAGTCACGCAGGACCAAATCGTACGTTTCCAGAACAACCAAGGCGTAAAGCGTTACCACCAGCGCCTCGCTAGCCAGGAACATATAGAGATATGCCTTACTGTGAAGCGGGAAAAACGGGACTGCGGTTTGAAGTAAGGCCACGAACAGGTAACAAAAGAAATAGCGATAAATGCGGTATAGCCCGGTCCACCACACCCGAACGAACAGCCCCAACAGCGTGGCGGCCTGGAGTGCGATAAAGAATTGCTGCTCGAGGGGGAGCCCATTCATGAATGCTCACTGCTTGTGGCCTTCAACAGTGTAGCATCGCCCCCCTCGGCAAGACGTCAACGCTAGCGCAGGTTGACTAGGCAGGTGCCTTGAATGATGCAAGGAGGGTACGGAATATCGGCCGAAACCGCGCTGGCAAGTGCCATTGCGGCGGCCAGGATCAATAGGGCTTTTTTCAACATGGGTTAGCAATCTCCTTTGTTTTTGGCTGTGAGCCAGATGACTCGCAGTCAGACTAAAGGCAAAGAAAGCCGAGTTGAAAAAAGCAGGAGAGTATTTCGGAAAGCAGAACATCTAACGCCCGGACGCCCTCAAGTCCTGATCAGGGATTCCATTGTCACGGCGGTTAGGGTATGATTCTAAAGGGCCTGATGAAGCGTACGGAAGATCACGCTGCCTTGGATCGCGGTGCGGTCTCAAATCTCTGGCGCAACACCCTCTCGCAGATCCCTTCCGTATTCGGCCGGCTGGTGTATGTCTCCTCGCTGCGAAATCCCAATAACGGCCGTTACGAACATCACGGCTTGGCCCTGATTTTTGGCGAGGACGACGCCAACAAGGCCCTTAAGAAGAGCCATGTCCAACTTTTCTCCGAGTGGCTGACCTTCAGTCTGGAGCAACAGAAGGCCGACTTGGACGTCTATCTCTCAGGATTGCCGGACAATCGAGATCTTGTATTGGAGAACTGGATCAAATTGGCGCCGTACCGCAATCTGATCCCCAGCTCCGTCCGTGGCGTCGAAAGAAGACTTTATATCACCGACTTAACAGCGCTGCTTGCGGTACTCAAGAACGCGGGCGCCGGCGGCGTCCCTGATCCAGACGCATAGCGACTCCGCTAACCTGGCCGACGATGTCGATTTCGTCCGGATACACGTACACCTGCGGGCTGCATTCCGAGGCCGGATGCGGTTGCAAAATGAGCCGGTCGTCGGTGGCATTGCACCAGCCGCACACGTATCCCTGACGATGTTCGAAAAAGTAAATTGGCCGCTCAAACTCGTTGTTCCAGCCCGAGTTAGCGATACGCCTTTGCGTTTCGTCGATCATCACGAAGGTGCCCGGCTGCAAGAGCGGGTACATGAAGAAATCTTCGGTTCCAATAAAAGCGTAGCGGTGTTCCTTGATCCGCAGTGTCTCCAGGAAAAGCAGTGGAAGCTTGCCCCAGCGCTGAATCATCCGGCTCAAGTAGGTGGTCCGGCGTAGGTCGATCCCAGGATCCAAGGAAAGAGGGAGTAGCACCTCACCATTTGTTCCGGCACGAAAACCAATGGGATGTGTCTGGGGAATCTGCGCCAGCGTGGCGTCGACGGGCAAGGACGCGAGCGAAATCCCGTACCAATCGAGAACTTCTTGGAAATCAAGCCGGTAGATCGCGCACAGCGAATATAGCCGGAACAGCGAAGGAACCAGCCCGCGATTCTCAATTTCCGAGATGCGATTGATTAAGATGGCAAATTCGTCGTTATGATACTTCTCAGCGATTTTCTGGCTGGCCTCTTCGACGTCGCGAACGCGTAAATTCAAGCGCTCCCTGGCGCGCCGGAGTTTCTGCCCAGCGTCGTCCATCTCAGAATGTTTCCCCCGTCACTTCCGGCGCGGCAGCCCAACCCAATCGACATCGCGCGGTTGGGTACAATGCAACTGTTGACAAAGCTCGAATTATACGATCGCGATGCGCAAAGAGCAACCCTCAAACGGCAGCTTTGTTCGGTTTTCCGAACAAGCGATAAAGTTAGAGGGCTTTTTCGGGATCAAAGGTGATTGCCCGTGCCCCAAGCCACGTCAATCACCCCAACTTCACTGTAACATGACAGATAATGCCATCAGAACGCGGAAATCGCAAACCGGCTAAGGCTAAACAGCGGGTTGGCATCCAAGGAGAATTGGGTGCCTTCAGCCAGGAGGCCGTGCGGCAGCTCTTGGGCAGCCAGGCCCAGGTAATCCCATATCAGAGGTTTGAGCAGGTATTTCGCGCGCTGGAGCGCCGCAAGATCGATGCCGCCGTCATCCCCATGGAGAACACTTTGGCCGGATCGGTGCACGAGAACTACGACCACCTGCTCAACTTCGACGTCCGTATCACCGCGGAAACCAGCGTCCGCATTGTCCACAACCTGATCGCGCCGCCTGGAGTCCGTTTCCAGAATATTCGTAAGGTCTATTCTCATCCGGTGGCGCTGAATCAATGCCTGCGGTTCTTTGCCCGCCACCCGAAGATGGAACGCACCCCGTTCTACGACACCGCGGGCGCCGTCAAGATGATCATGTCGGAACCGGCCGCGGATACCGCCGCGATTGCATCTCGCGTGGCCGCGTCCATTTACGGAGGGCGGATCTTGCGGCGCTCGATCGAGGACGACCGTCACAATTTTACGCGCTTCTTCCTGCTGTATCGCCGCAAGAGCGCGCCGGTCCCGAGCCGCAAAGCGCGCCAGTGGAAAACGTCTCTGGTTTTTACTACGCGGAATATTCCGGGCGCGCTGTTTCGAGCCCTGAGCGCCTTGGCTTTGCGCGATATCAGTCTGACTAAGATCGAATCGCGGCCCTTGCACGGCAAACCCTGGGAGTATCTGTTTTACGTGGACCTGCTGGGACGGGAAGACGAAACTCGCGTCCAGAATGCGCTTCGGCATCTTAGCGAGCTGGCGGATTTTTTGCGGGTCCTCGGCAGCTATCCAAAAGGGGCCTGATGCTTGCGGTATCGGCTACGGCGGCCCGGCTGCTGACCGTTTTTTCGATGCATCCTTGGTGCGGCGCGGCGTAAACTTCAGCGCGGTGTGGGTCGCGGAAAACGAACAGACCTTGATGTCCACCAAGCCGGCCGCAAGACCCGCCGTGCGGACATCGTGCTCCCGGACGGCTTGAACTCCTTTGGGATAAATGACCCAAACTGGTCCATCGGTCAGATAGGCCAGCTCCACTAAATCGTCCTGCTCCTGAACCGCCAGAAAAACCAGTTCCGCCTTGGAGCGCGCCAGGACGGCCCCGCGTTGCAATAGCTCCTGGCGAAACTCATGATCCTGCGGGCCGATCAGGCGCACCTTCGTTCCCGCTTTCACCCCCAGCTTGTCGAGCCGGCTGGGCGGATTCCGGATGCGCGCCGCCCACTTCCCGGCGCTGGCGCCCAGATGAAACACGGCCGTACCTCCGGAGAATTGAATTTTCAGCCTTCCATCCGCAGCGTCCAGGACGCGGATGTCTTGAAAGGGGATCTTGAGACGAAACGCGCCGCGAAACACAACCTCGCAGGTCTCAAGCAGCGCCTTGCCCCTCGAAGACTCCTGACCGTAATCTACGCGGCACTGTGCCTCACGTCCCATTAGCTTCCTGGCTTATCGAGCCTGCCATGCAACGCCTGAATGGTGGCATCGATAGTGGCAGTATAGCCGAACACAAAACGCGACATGAATCGATAGACGGGATTGTAGATTTCGCCATCTTCAGTGATCTGGAGCATGCAACCACCCGGCTCAAGATTAATTTCGTGGATCCATATCCCGCCATACGGAAGATTGGGATCGGCGATGCGCGTAATCAGCCGGAACGGCGGAGTCTCTTCGATGGCCTCATAGGTGACGGAGTTGCCGTGAGTATCGATCTCTTTCCAAGTCCGGTGACCGTTGCGCGGCGGAAGATTTTCAAAGCGTTTGACGTCTGGCCGCCAGGTTGGCGGTCCCGCGATAACGTCCCACACGGCTTGCGGCGGCTGGTGAAAGTGCGACGAGCGGGTCACACTATGGCTCTGCGGCAGCAGCACGCCGATGCCGGCGACGACACCCAAAATGGCCGCCACGGCCAGCAGCGAAACCCATAACCATTTCACGCCAAACCACCGTCCGGAGCGGCTCGAACCTGGTGAATCCGGCCGCGCACCAGAATCAGTCTAACATCCGCATCCATCCCGGCTGATACTCTGTTGTTAGGTGCTTCGCAGCCTGCTGCTGTTTCTCTCGCGCCAGCCCTGGCTACGTCATTGGATGGAAACTTCGCCGGCGGCCGACCGGCTCACTTCGCGCTTCATCGCGGGACACACGCTGGAGCGCGAAATCGCCGTTTGCCAGCGCCTGAACCGCGACGGATATTTGGCTAGTCTCGACCATCTGGGCGAGAGCGTAACTTCACTCGAAGAAGCCGAAGGCTCACGGGATGCGTACCTGAGTGCGCTCGATCGCATCGCCGAGCTGGGTCTTCAGGCCACGGTCTCGGTCAAACTGACGCAGCTGGGCCTCGACTTTTCAGAGACCGAATGCGAGAACAACGTCGAGCGATTGGTGAAGCGCGCCAGCGAGATCGGAACCGCGGTCGAAATCGACATGGAGTCCAGCGCCTACGTCGATCGGACCCTGGCTTTGGTGGCACGCCTGCATGCGCGCTACGGCCACGTGCGCGCCGTCATCCAAGCCTATTTGTACCGAAGCCAGAGCGATGTCGAGAGCCTGTGCCGGCTCCAGATTCCCGTGCGTCTGTGCAAGGGCGCCTACAAAGAGGCGTCCGATGTTGCGTTTCCACAAAAGCAGGACGTAGATCGAAACTATGTGCACCTGATGCGGACTCTTCTCCGTGAGGGCGTGAATCCGGCCATCGCGTCCCATGACGAGCGGATCGTGCGTCAGGCCATCGAACTGGTGAAGGAACAAAAGCTCGGCGCGGATCGTTTTGAATTTCAGATGCTATACGGCATCTCGCGCGATTTGCAACGCCGTCTGACCGCCGAAGGGTACCGCTTGCGCCTGTATGTGCCCTATGGCGACGCCTGGTATCCCTATTTTATGCGGCGTCTGGCGGAACGGCCCGCTAATGTTCTGTTTCTGATGCGGAATTTGGTGAAAAGTTGACCGCGACGCGCTAGGATGGAGTAGAGCGGGAACCTGGAGCCTAATAAAGGAGTCCAATGGTTGTGCGGTATTGGGGTTTCTTGATCGCCAAGATTGCGGCCGCTTGTTTACCCATGTGGGTGCTGTGGCGCGCGATCCGTTGGAGTTTTCCAAGAGAATCCGAGCAGAGCCTGTTCGCTCACGACCTCGGCTACACCTCCGCCATGATGTTGTTCTTTCTGGTTGGCGCGGGATTGTTTTACGTGATCGTCTGGGACCAGCGCTATCGCTGCCGCACGTGCTTGCGCCGCTTGCGCATGCCGGTGGCCGCCGGTTCCTGGCCGAATATGCTTCTGTTTGGCCAGCCACGCATGGAATACATCTGCCTGTATGGCCACGGAACTCTCAAGGTTCCGGAAGTGCAGATCAATGGTCCCAACAGCCCGGACTGGGAGCCTCACGACGAAGACATCTGGAAAGAACTGGAGTCGCTCGAGGAAAGTAAGAAGTGAACCTCACGCGGCTCCTTCGGGTGGCCGCCGGCATCCTGGTTCTGGTTGGGCTGGCGGGTGTCGGCTTGGTGTTGGTTCCTCCCTACGCCGCGAACTTCAAGCTGCAGCGTTACCTCAACGAGCTGATTGACGATCCCGCCACTGCTCGCCAGTCTCCCGATGCAGTCCGGGCCAAGGTCCTAACCAAAGCGTCCGCATTGGCTTTACCGCTAACGCCTCAGGACGTGCAGGTGGCGCCTTCCGGGAACGCGCTGCGAATCGACGCGCTTTACGTCGTGCACGTCGACATCGCCGGCTACAGCGTGGACCTGCACTTCCGCCCCGCCGCCGGTGGAAGCTAGCGAGCCGCCCAAGCGTGCGATGGCGCGCTAGAGGTTTGCCAACCGTGCGTGTGTCTCGACAAACACGTCCTCATCCACAGCGGGCGAAAGAGAAACTACCGTGATGCGTTGCCCCTCACGAAGCCGCTGCAACAGAAGCTGGCGGCCGTTCTGAAAACGAATCGCATCGCGATAAGTATTGACTTCCGCGCTGATCTGGGTGAAGGTGACGCGCTCGGTTTCCTCTACACCCAGTTCGCGCTGCAGAGTCTTCGGGATATCTTGCAGAGTCAACCTCGATCCCGGTGGAATGCATACCGCGGGAACCCGCTTCTCCGCTTCCCACAGGGGCCGCTGGAACCAACTTTTGATTCGAGCCCAACGACTGCGTCCGCCACAGGTTGTAGCGCCTACGGGTACAGGCAAATCGGACGGAGACGCTAACCCCAGCGACGCCCCTCCGAATCTATGCACTACCAATTCTTCACCGTCAACGCCGAGCCGGCTCGGAAAGAGATGCAACGAATAGTCACACATGTTTCTTTCTCCTGGGGTTGGACGCCTGTCGAGGGTGTTGGGAAGCCGAAGTAACGGTGACAGACCAGGAGTCTAGGAAACCCGCGAGCGGTAGACTGTAAGAATGGAACAAGCCACATTTGGAGCCGGTTGTTTTTGGGGCGTGGAAGCTGCATTCCGACAAATCAAAGGCGTTGTTTCTACCGCCGTCGGCTACATGGGGGGAACGCTCGCCGACCCCACCTATCAAGACGTTTGCACCGATCGCACCGGCCACGCGGAAGTGGTGCAAGTGGAATTCGATCCGGCGCAGGTTTCCTACCAGGACTTATTGCGCGTCTTCTGGGAGAATCATGATCCAACCACCCTGAACCGGCAGGGCCCGGACGTGGGCACGCAGTACCGCTCTGTCATTTACTTTCACACTCCCGAGCAGGAAGCCGCCGCCCAGGCCTCCAAAGACGCGCTGGCAAAATCCGGGGTTTACCGGCGCCCCATTGTGACCGAGATCCAACCCGCCGCCAACTTCTGGCGTGCCGAAGAATACCATCAGCAGTATCTGGAGAAGCGCGGCCTGGCGCATTGCCATTTGTAAGCCCAAGCAGCGCCAAGAAAAATCCCGCCTTGTCCGGGCTGGGGGCAAGGCGGGAATGGGATAGCTCTCGGAGGAGGGAGCTATTTCAATGGTATTTTCGCCGCTGCGGTACTAAGTTGCAATACGGTGAAACCCTTAAGTAGATTTTCAGTGTCCTGAGAACCACCGAGCTAAGTAAGCGAGCAGGTGCACGGGTTTAACTCCGCTTCTTCAGCCGGTAATCCTCGACGTCCGGCATTTTGATCAGCTTGCACATCTCAAACAGGCGCGAGCGCGCGCGCATTCCGATGCGCTCTTCCAGGAAATATTTGCTATGCAAGTCGTCCTGCAGGCCGGAGCGGCGTTGGTCGCCGGCTTCGGGATCGCGCAGATTGGTGGTGACGACGGTGGCGCGTTTGTTGTTGCAGCGCTGCGTGATGATGGACGTAACCGTATCCTCAACCCAATCGGTGACGCGGTGCGCGCCCAGGTCGTCAAGAACCACAATTTCGGACTCCAGCGCGGAGCGGTACGCATCCCGATCCATGGTGCCCGAGGCTTGATCGTAGCCGCTGCGGATGTGGTTGAGCAGCGCCTGGAAGTCGTAAAAGACGCCTTCGAATCCCCGCCCGATCAAGCCGCGCAGTGCTGCCACGGCCAGGTGTGTCTTGCCGGTGCCGGGTGGTCCGATGAACAACAAACCAGGCTTGGGCACGTTGGGGTATTCACGCATGTAGGCCCGCACGGTCAGAATCACGCTCGCAAGCTGCGTGCGCGAGATGGGATTGTCCGCAGGAAGAATGAAATTATCGACCGACGCATTTTGATACAGCAGCGGGATGTTGGCGCGCGCCTCGACGCGCTGCTCGCGGCCGGCGCTGGAGCACTCGCATTTTTCGGCGGCCGATATCCCCTCGCGCTCGATAATTTTCCAGCCCGAGCCGCCGCAAATCGCGCAGGTTGCCACCGCATTCATGGTGTGATTTTACCAGCCCACCGGCTGGCCTTGATTCTGCTGGTCCAGCCATTTCTTCAGAGGCGCGAAATAATCCAGAATCGCGGTAGCGTCCATTTGTTTTTGGCCGGTGAGCGCGTCCAGGGCCTCCGGCCAGGGCCGGCTCAAACCCATCGCGAGCATGCTGTTCAGCCGCTGGCCCGCCGCCTTGCTGTCGTAGATGGAACAACGGTTCAGCGGGCCGGTGCAGCCGGCGATCCTGGCCAGTGCGCGATGAAACTGGAATTGCAAAATGTAGGACAGAAAATAGCGGGCGTAGGGATAATTCGCCGCGACGTGATACTTCGCGCCCGCGATCGAAATCGCTTTCGCTGCGCGCGACCGGTGGCGAAATGCCCTGGTACTTCAGCCGCAGATCCCACCACGCCTGGTTGTATTTCCCGGGCGGAACCGCTCCGGAAAAAACTTGCCAGCGCCATTTGTCGATCATCAAACCGAACGGAAGAAAGGCCACCCTTTCCAGCGCCGTCTTCAGAAGGATTCCGATGTCTTTGGAACTATCCGGCACGCTGGCTAGCAGCCCGATCTTCTTCAGATACTCCGGCGTCACGGACAGCGCGATGGTGTCGCCGATGGCCTCATGGAAACCGTCGTTGGCGCTATCGCGGAACAGGAACGGCTGCTTATCGTAGGCGCGCTGGTAAAAATTGTGGCCCAGCTCGTGATGGATGGTGGAGAAATCCTCGGCGTTGATCTCGATACACAGCTTGATCCGCAAATCGTCCACCGCGTCCACGTCCCAAGCGCTGGCATGGCACACCACATCGCGATCGCGCGGCTTGACGAACATGGATCGCTCCCAGAATGTTTTCGGCAGCGGCGCAAACCCGAGCGAAGTGAAAAAATGCTCGCCGTAGCGCACCATGTCGAGCGGCTGGGTGTTCTTCGACTTGAGAATCGCGGTCAGATCGTAACCGGGGTCGGCATTCTTGGGCGCAACCAGGGGATAGATGTTCTCCCACTCCTGCGCCCACATATTGCCCAGCAGATGCGCCGGAATGGGCCCACTGGCGGGAACGATGTCGCCGTATTTTTCGCGCAGCTTTCGGCGGACGTAAGCGTGCAGCGCCACGTACAGCGGCCGGACCTGATCCCACAGCCGGTCCATTTCCGCGGTGAATGCGTCCGGCGGCAGGTCGTATTTGGAGCGCCACATGGCGCCCATGTCGGCGAAGCCCAGTTCGCGCGCTCCTTTGTTGCCGAGTTCGACATAACGTTCAAAGAGCGGCCGCATGGGAGGCGAAATGGTGTGCCAGCCACGCCAGGCGTCCAGCAGCGCTTTGGAGTCGGTGCTGGTGCGCAGGATATCGCTCAACTGATCCAGGTCGAGGCATTTCCCCGGCTGCGGGCAATACTTGCCGCTTCCGTACATGCCCTCCATCTCGGCGGCGATTTGCGGTCAGCTCCTGGGCTTGCTTCGGATCGGACGGCGCGGCCAGCGTCAAGGACAGGCGCAGCAGCTTGAATTGGCGCGCCAGATCGTCAGGCATCTTGAGCTGGCTGAAGCGGGTGGATTGCTTGGCCAGCTCCATGGTGGCGGCAATGAGTTGCTCGTCCGCTTTGGCGGCCAGCGACTCGGTGTCGGTAGTGATGTAGGTGTCTTTGACCCAGTCGGCGCGCTGCTGTTGCGTGGTGAGGTCCAGCAGCCGGGCCTGCGCGCGATCCATGAAAGCGCTCGCTTCGGCCAGCGTGGGAGGGCTAGCACTGTCGGCGGCCGGGCTGAGACCGGCGCTAAGCGCAAAGCAGGCCAGCAAGAATTGAATGCGCATCCGGCGGAACAGGCCGAGACCTGTGCCACCATTGTACTCTCGCGGAAACCTGCCGGGACGGCTTTGCGGATTCCCCAGACCAGCCCGTTCCAGGTGCTAATTGACCGGTTGCGGACCGGGCGTCGATTGCGTCCGGAATTCGTATTGATGAATCTCGATGGCCGCCTTGCCTTCGTCGCAGCGGACTACCCGGCCGCGCGCCACCAGCTTCAGATTGACCTTGCTGTTCAGTTGCGCCGGCCAACTGATCGAGATCTCCAGGCGCCGGCCGGGAAGCAGATACTGATCCGTCGTAAACAGGACGCCATTGCTGCTCATGTTGATCGTCTTGCCGGTACCCATTTCCTCGGCCGCTTTGCGGTTTATAATCTTGAAGCGCACATCGCGCTCAATAGGGAACCGATCTGCGCTGCGGCGATCGTCTCTGTTTTTATCGGGTTTCACGCTTGTCCCCACCATGTCTGGTCCTCGCTTCTTCCTTGTCCACCACCAGAGTGCGGTAGAGCCGTGAGTGCACCAATAGCAGAGAATTACTAATTTGGCGTGGTACCGAGCGCTTCCCCGGGATAGTACTTGGATGCTGGGCGGGGTATTACTCGGGCGTTTTCGGCTGATTTTTCTTGCGGTTACGGATCTGGCGCAGGCGCTCCGCAATGCGCTCCTCGAAGCCCCGGCCGGTGGGCTGGTAGAACACGGCGCCCGCTAGGGACTCTGGCAGGCACTCCATTTCAATCAAGGCATCCTCGAAATTGTGGGCGTGCTGGTAACCGGCTCCATATCCCCATTGCTTCATCGCACCGGTGGGGGCGTTTCTCAGGTGGAAGGGGACGGGCTCGGCGCGATGGCTTTCAATGGCTTCCATTACGCGGTTCAGCGCCTGGTAGGAGGCATCCGATTTGGGAGCCAGGGCCAGGTAGATAACGGCTTGGCCCAGGGCCAGGTCGCCTTCAGGAATGCCCAGAAAGTGAACTGCCTGCATGGCGGCAATGGACTGTTCCAGCGCTCGCGGGTCGGCCAAGCCAATGTCCTCTATCGCCATGCGTACCAGCCGCCGTGCGATATAGAGCCGGTCTTCGCCGGATTCGAGCATTCGGCCCAGCCAATAGAGGGAGGCGTCCACGTCGGAAGACCGGACGGATTTGTGCAAGGCCGAAATCAGATTGAAATGCTCTTCGCCGGCCTTATCGTAGAGCAGCATTTTGCGCTGCAGCGAATCTTCGACGGCCTGCGCAGTGAGATGGCCGTCCGTTGACGCGGCAGCCGAGAGCTCCAGGATGTTATATGCGGTGCGGGCGTCACCGTTGGCATAGATCGCAATTTGCCGCAACAGCTCATCGGAGGCTTCCACCTTAACTACCGGAAGGGCCCGGTGAAGCAGCCCCAGGATCTCGTCCTCGGTGAGCGGCTTCAGCATATAGACCTTGGTCCGCGAGAGCAGGGCCGAGATCACTTCGAAGGAGGGGTTCTCCGTGGTGGCGCCGATCAGAATGACGTCGCCGCGCTCGACGTAAGGCAGAAACGCGTCCTGCTGGGCCTTGTTGAAACGGTGGATCTCGTCGATGAAGATCAAGGTCCGGCGCCCCAGCCGGCGGTTGCGCTCGGCGTCCGCCATCACGGCTTTGATTTCTTTGATGCCGCTGAGCACCGCGCTGAACGGAATGAAATCGCAATGTGTCATACGGGCGATGATGCGCGCCAGTGTGGTTTTGCCGACCCCCGGGGGCCCCCACAAAATGATCGAGCTGAGCTGGTCGTGTTGGATCTGAACTCGCAGCGGTTTCCCTTCGCCCAGGATGTGCTGCTGGCCGGCGAAGTTGTCGAGCGACGTGGGACGCATTCGCTCCGCCAGGGGCCGTGAGGCGTCGTCTCTTTCGCTTGCCAGAGGATCTGGCTCGAACAAACTCATGTCGCCGCCATGCGCTGCTTGCTGGCCACATAAAGAACGATACCGGCGGCCAGCGCTGCGTTGAGGGACTCGACGCCGGCCGTGGGAATACGAACGTCCATGGCTTTATTCCGCAGCCGTTCGCTTACGCCGCGGCCCTCGCTGCCGATGATGAGCGCGCACTTGCCCGTGAAATTCGACTCGCCCAGCTCGCGCGCGCCCTTGGGCATCAAGGCAAACAGATCGAGCTTGCGCTGCTCGGCCGCGGCCAGGATGAGATGCGGGTCCATCGCAGCCACCAAAGGAATGCGAAACACCGATCCGGCTGATGCGCGGAGACATTTCGGATTGTAAGGACTCACGGTGCCTTTCAAGAAAGCGACCCCGGTTGCGCCGAACGCTTCGGCGGCGCGCAGGATGGCTCCGGCATTGCCCGGGTCCTGCAGACCATCCAGGATTAGGGTGAGGCAGCGCCCGCGCAACAATTGCTCCACCGTCCAGTGCGGTGGACGAACCAACGCCATGACGCCCTGGCTCGCCTCCGTGGCGGAGATGCTCCGGAACAGGTCGTCCGGAAGAACCGTGACGCGCAGGTTCTTCAATCCCCGCACATGACTTTCCACCGCCGAGCGCACCGATTCGGCCGCGAACACGGCCGGGATATCGCAATCGCTGCGCAACGCCTCTTCCAGCAGATGGAAACTTTCGGCCACGGCGAGTCCGTCTTCGGTGGTGGAACCTTTCAGGATCGCTCGCCGCACTTCCTTGAGCAGCGGATTTCGCGGGCTTGTTAGGGTTGGCATACAGTAGAGTCAGAAGGCCATTTCAGTCTGCCAAATCTATCATGAAATGGATCGTAGCCACGGCGCTAGTTCTCGCGCTGGCCGGAGTCTTGGCAAAAGTCACCGCTATCGCGGGTGAAATCCATAGGCAATCGCAAATTGACGAGGCGCAGCCGGCCGACGCGATCATCGTGCTGGGAGCAGCCGAATACCGCGGGAGACCATCGCCGGTGTTGGAGGCGCGTCTCAATCATGCGCTGTTTCTCTACTTGAAACACATGGCGCCCCGGATCATCACCACCGGCGGAGCGGGTGGCGATCCGGTGTTCACCGAGGGATCGGTGGGCCGCGCTTACTTGTCCGAGCATGGCGTTCCCCCAGAAGCCATCGTAGTGGAGCGCGAGGCTGGAAGCACCGCCCAGAGCGTGGCGGCCGTGGCCGAAATCATGCGGCGTATGAATCTGAAATCGGCCATCGTCGTGAGCGATGGATATCATATTTATCGCGTGAAGAAAATGTTGGAGTCCAGCGGTTTACAAGTCTACGGCTCGCCGCGTCCGTCGGCGCCGCCGGACCGCTGGCAATATTTCCGGCAGGCCATCGGATATCTGCTATGGAAAATGGGCGTGACCGTCTGAGTACATCCGCGCCGGCCTGGCGTCCGGTCTTCCAACCCTCTTTTTGCTATCTGAAAGGTTAGCTTGGAAGACGAATGTTTCCAGTGATTGAAGCGAACGAATACTTATTTTCGTACCCGCCAATCCTTTCCTTATTGAAAAAGAAGGAGAAAGCCGGCGTGCGCGTTCATGAGCAGGCAATGGTCCCAGACTTGCAAGTCCGTTCAGGCCCCGAGTCTATGATTCAGTTGCTTGAGGAGTCAATTTATGAGTAGCGAACGGCGCACAAAGGCTAGGTATCCCTTGGAACTAGCGGTCCACTATCAGACTCTAGGCGCCCAACCGACACGCGGTGCGGGGCGAACGGTTAACGTTAGCAGCAGCGGAGCGCTGATCGCCGCTGAGCATGATTTTGATGAAGGCGCACGTTTGAAAATCACCATCGAGTGGCCCTCGCTGCTGGATGGTATCACTCCACTGCAGTTAGTCACGACCGGCAGGGTGGTTCGGCACCGGGAATCGAACTTTGGTGTGGCCTTCGACTGGTATCAATTCCGGACCATGAAACGAGGCACGTCTATTACGCTCGCCCAGCCCTTCAGCGAGACGGCGGCTGCAATGGCCGGCCGGTCATCGCTCGCCAAGAGCGGCGCCGCAAAAACGCCAGCCGCGGGGATCCCACTGCGTAACGTGAGCTAAGCCATCATTGGAACTTGTGGTCCGCCTGAGCTGCTAGCGGCGCGAACCGGCACCAGGGCGCCCTGGCGCACTTCATACTCCCTGCCAGAGTCCATTTCAACGGCCTTCACGATGTATCCCTCCGCCAGCATCTCACTGTAAACAGCGCGAGCCGAATCGACCGATGTAGCTAGGTATCGTACCCCTGGCGAGGTAGGCGAACGCCACAGGTATAAGCAGAATTGCCCGGAAGAGTTTTGACGCTTCACGAGGTTTGAATCGACGGGTACTAAGAAGAACTTTAGAACCCTTAGAAAACCCCTGAGTCTGTTATCCTTGACGCGCGTTCAGCCGATCTGTAGAGCGGTCGAGAATGCTAACAGTCGGATGTTCGAGCGCCACCGATGCTTCCCCGGAGCGCGATGCCAGCGAGGCGGCAGAAGACAGCTCCGGCAAACGTGTGCCGCTCATTGCGATACCTATAACCCTTTCTGTAGGTCTGCTGGTGGCGGCCGGTTACGTGGGGAATCGCATCATAGCTTCCAGAAAGCACGCGGCGGCGGTAGTCGTGGCGAGCGCGCCCGTTCTATCTCCGCGGCTGGCAGCAGTAATCCCCGCGTCGCCTCCGGCAAAATCCGAGACTGCGCTCCCGAAGGCGCCTGAAGTGCACAACGCTCAGACTCCGGTTGCGAAGCCTCCAGCGGACCCCGCCCCCCGCGCCGCGGTGGCCGCGATCGACAGCGCCAACGACTCTGACAGCGGTCTGATTGCTCCCAGGCATGGCGAGCGCTATCTGCAAATCGCCGCGATCAGCGCCAGCGCGGCGCAGAAATTTTTAGCTGGCCTGGGCCGCTACAACCTCCAAGCCAGCGTGGCGCCTGGCCCACACGACGGCCTGGTCCGCGTGGTGATCGGTCCCTTCCCGGATTGGGAATCTGTGTCGGCTGCAAAATCTCAGATTCAGGCCATGTGGCCGGACTGCTTCGTCCGGCTGTACTGACCACTCGTACCCGACGGAGCTAGCGCTGTTTCGACTTGGAGCAACGGGAACTTCGACATGATCTTCATGGACCTGCACATGCCGAAAATGGACGGCATCGAAGCCACCAGGCGCATACGGCAACTTGAACTGGCAAGTGGAAAGCGTATTCCGATCATCGCAATGACGGCGCGCGCAATGAGCGGCGACCGTGAGCAGTGCATCGAAGCCTGGCATGGATGACTACGTATCTAAACCTGTGAGCCTGGAGGCTCTGGAGCGCACTATCTCCGAGTACTCACGAACCGTACTCAAGCCTTCAAGTTCGTGACGCCGTTCCTATGGCGCGAGCACGGGTCTTTCGGTCTTTCGTCCTTTCCTCCTGGAGCCTGTTTGGCCACTAACGCGCGCTCTCAAGCCCGGCGACCTCATCACCAAGGGACATTGTGCGCAGAGGGATTTGAGACGATGTCGTATCGGGATACGGGCTCAGGCCTGGCACGCAGGAATCGTGATGGGCCGCTTCCAGTGCGCTGCGAGTAGATGACCTGCGATTTGTGGACTCAATGCGAATCGTGAGGTACTTCATCGCGGCATGCCATGGAAGAATGTGCGACTTTGGCAAGAATCGACGCCAATTCCGTTGGATTAAAGGGTTTCGATAGATAGGAGTCCATACCGGCGGTTAAGAAGCGCTCGCGATCCCCACTCATGGCGGCCGCAGTCAGGGCAACGATCGGAGTCCTCCCGCGGTGCACCGCCTGTTCCACACGCCGAATTTCACTCGCCGCTTCGATTCCCCCCATGATAGGCATTTGCATATCCATCAGGACAACGTCGAAGACCGATGCGCCGTACCGGTCGACAGCTTCGCGGCCGTTTTGCGCCAGCTCAACAGTGTGCCCCATGCGTGACAAAAGTGCGATCGCAAGCTTTTGGTTCATGGCATTGTCTTCCGCCAAGAGAATTCTCAAAGCGGACGATTGCTTTGCCTCCGGCGGAGCTTCCCCAACCTGCGCAGAGTCAATCAGCTGGGCGACATTTTGGGCAACTGTAGCGACGAAGGCGACGGAAAAGCAGCTACCCCTACCGACCTCGCTTTCGACCCAAATCTTGCCACCCATGAGCTCTGCGATTCGCGAGCAGATTGAGAGACCTAGCCCCGTCCCGCCAAACTTCCGAGTCACCGAGGTGTCTACCTGTGAGAAGGCTTGGAAAATCAATTGCTGGCTCTCATCGGGAATTCCCGGACCCGTGTCCTTTACCGCGAATGTGAGTCTAACAGCCCCAGATCCCTCTGGCTCGACATGAAGAGAAACAGCTACGCAACCGTGAGACGTGAAC
This sequence comes from Terriglobia bacterium, assembly GCA_963739705.1. Lineage (GTDB taxonomy): Bacteria > Acidobacteriota > Terriglobia > Bryobacterales > Bryobacteraceae > Palsa-89. The sequence goes on from CAVUBR010000001.1 coordinate 437,275, forward strand.
TTAACCGCATTGCCTATGAGATTCAACAAAACTTGCCGGAGACGGAATGCGTCGCCAGTAATAGCTAGATTGGGTCCTACAAGCTCCGACGTTAGCGAGATACCCTTGAGACTGGCTTGGGCGGATAAGGTCTGGCGGGCCTCCTCGACGACGTGCCATGGAAAATAAGGCTGCTTCTCAAGTTCCAGCCTCCCGGTCTCGATCTTGGAAAGATCCAGGATATCGTTCAACAGGCAAAGGAGGCTCTGGGCCGAAGAGCGAAGGGCCAGAATATATTCCTTGGCATCAGAGTCGACTTTGCAACCAAGCGCAAGCTCCGCCATTCCGAGCACTCCGTGCATCGGCGTCCGGATTTCGTGGCTCATGTTCGCGAGGAAAGCACCTTTGGCCTGGCTGGCGGCCTCAGCTGCGCGATTCGCTTCTTGAAGTGCTTTGTTCCTTTCGGCGTCTCTCATCCGGTCCACTGCATACCGCCAGTACTGGTTGTAGGCCCTTCTCCCGTTTACGAACAGGAATCCCAATAGTAGACAGATCGCTAGGCTGAAGATGCGCGAGTGCGCATCGCTTCGGACCAGGCTTGCAAATAGAGATGGGCCAAAGACCAGTAAGAATGGAGCTAGCATTAGTTTGAAGCTGGCCGCAAGCGTGGGGATAGTTCCCATCGTAATCGCTATGCTCCACATGAACACGATTGTGAAGTTCCAGCTGGTATAACCGTACCGGACAATCGAGTGCGCCAGCAGAATTCCCAACGGGGCTTGACTTAAGAGTTGGGCAACAACGACCAAAGCCAACCAGGTTTCGCGAGAATGCCGGCACATGCGAGCGCGGTACACTTTCAGTCCTAATCGCATGAGCACTCCAACCGCAGCTGCGATGGCGCTGCCAAACAGAAGGTTAGAATGGCGGTAATCCGTTGTGAGCCAGAGGGCGAACAGCATCGGCGGATAAACACACGCGTTATTAAGCAAGCCAATAGACACTTCCCGGCAATAGTTGTCTGCCAGCTGAAGCTGAGCCGACAGTGGGAGCGTGTCGACACACTCGGGATGCTCGCTTAGCCGTACCACATTCGTCATATCGGCTGTATTCATCATTCGATTCAGGAAGCTTACTCTCGCTGGCGGGACAGCTTTGCGAATCCGAGGTAATTGGAAATGCCAAGATGGGGCATAGATTGACCAAGAACCGACGTGTGTTAGTGTCTTGACACTCTGCGCGCTAGAGTCGCGCGCGCTACCGCTAAGCTTAGGGTGTGCGCACCATCATCGAACCGTTTCGGATCAAGAGCGTCGAGCCCCTGCGCTGGACGACGCCCGTCCAACGCGAGCGGCTGCTCGAACAAGCCGGCTACAACCTGTTTCAGATTCGCGCTGCCGACATCCTGATCGATCTTCTCACCGACTCCGGCACCAGCGCCATGTCCACCGAACAGTGGGCCGCCATGATGCGAGGCGACGAATCCTACGCCGGGAGCGAGAGTTTCTATCGCTTCGAGCAGGCCGTGCGCGCTCTCACTGGATTCCGGCACGTGATCCCCACGCATCAAGGCCGCGCCGCAGAACGCATTCTGTTTTCGATCCTGTGCAAACCGGGTGAGGTTGTGCCGAACAACACGCATTTCGACACCACTCGCGCCAACATCGAATCCAACGGAGCGCGCGCCGTGGATCTTCCGCTCCCGGCTTCGGCCGACACGCAGGCGCGGCTTCCATTCAAGGGGAACATGGATATCGAAGCGCTGGAGAACCTGATTCGAGTGGAGGGCGCCTCCAAGATTCCCCTGGTCATGATCACGGTCACCAATAATTCAGGCGGCGGGCAGCCGGTATCGATGGCCAACATCCAAGCCGCGCGCGAGGTCACGGCGCGCTACGGGATTCCGCTGTACCTGGATGCGTGCCGCTTTGCCGAGAACGCCTGGTTCATCAAGCGCGACGAGCCGGGCTACGCGGATCTGACCCCGCGCGACATCGCCATCCAGATGTTCGCCCTCGCCGATGGATGTACGTTTTCAGCCAAGAAGGACGCCTTCGCCAACATCGGCGGATTTCTTTGCACTAACGACCGCCGGCTGGCTGAGCAGGAAACGAACTTGCTCATTTTGACCGAAGGCTTTCCCACTTACGGCGGTCTCGCCGGGCGCGATCTGGAAGCCATCGCGGTCGGCCTCGAAGAAGTGCTGCAAGTGGAATATCTCGAATACCGCATTGCTTCCACGGCGTATCTGGGGCGGCACATCGCCGATCACGGCGTACCCATCGTGGAACCTCCCGGCGGGCATGCCATCTACATTGACGCCGGGCGCATGCTGCCGCACATTCCGGGTGCACGTTTTCCCGGCCAAGCGCTAGCGGTGGAGTTATACCGGCATGCCGGCGTTCGTTCCGTGGAAATTGGCTCGGTTATGTTCGGCGATCGGGCGCGTCACCAGCTGTTGCGCTTGGCCATCCCCCGGCGCGTCTACACCCAGAGCCATATCGATTATCTGGTAGAGGCGATCCTCGAAGTGAACCAGCGGCGGGAACAAATCCGAGGATTCGAGATCGTCGAGCAGCCGCAATTCCTGCGGCATTTTACGGCCCGATTCCGCCCAGCCAGCGGCTAGCGGGGCGCGCCTTTAGCGATGGCCGCCGCCGCCCATGTGGCCACCACCGAAGCCACCACCCATATGTCCGCCGCCGAACCCGCCACCCATGTGTCCGCCTCCGGCAAATCCTCCGCCCATGTGCGGGGCCGCGAGGCCATGTGCGAATCCACTCGATGGCGCTCGGCCTGCAAAACCTCGACCGGCCAACCCTCTATTGGCAAACGCTCTGCCAGGACCGAACCTTCCGCCGATGGGCTGATGGAAATACATTGGCGCGTAATACGCGAACCCCGGTGAAAAGAACGGCCATCCGAACGGGCTATATAAGATGCCATCGCCCGGCAAAAAGCCGTACATGTCCCAATACGAATTCCAATACCAACCCGGTCCCCCCCAATCGGGCCCCCAGCCCCCGTAAACCGCCTGAGCGGACTCGGCGCTAGCCTGCGCGTCATATTCCGCCCGCAGGTTGCTCCAGGCGTAAAGCTGATCTTGATCAGTTTTGCGGTCGAATTTGGCTACCTGCACGGCGCCGGTCAACTGAGCCTCGTGGCCTTTTTTCACCTTGACTCGTCGATCAGCGCTCAGGACGCTCGCTTCGCCATCGTAGACGGCCAACTGCGGGTGATCGGCGTTGAATTCGTAGAGCCCGGTTTTGAGTAGTGTGGTCATCGTGCCAGCGACGCCGACTTGCAGATGATTCTCCTTAAACAGTTCTGTTACTTCCACCGTGGCCTGGCCGTTAAGCAGCGCCACGCGCGTGTCCGTCAGGTTCGGTGTAAGCATTCGCACCGAGCTGTTGTCGCCCAACCTGAAAAAGACCCCGGGAGTCAGCAGGATTTCGGCTTTACCCTGCGCTATCGAGAGCACCTGGTTCTCGCCGACCTTCGCTTTTCCAATGGATTCAGACGTCAGCGGCTGTCCGTCGAGCGATACCGAGCCCTCCAGGTAGTTGAGCGTTCCGGGAATCACGCTATCGGCGAATGCCGCGACCGCGGAAAAGCCGACCAGCAGGACCATTTTTGGAAGCAGTTTACATTTGTCAAACATTTGATTCTCCACTACTTCTCCAATGGGTTGGATGTTCTGAAATAGGTTCTGGTTGCTAGCCATAAGTTGGTAGAAAGCGGCCTACTAGAGTTGGCAGCAGCCCCAAATCCATTACATTGGCCTAAGGCAATTAAGGCCAGAACCTTAGGGCAAGACTCCATTCTCCCGAGACGCACTCCTGCCGTTGATTGAATGGAGCCGTGTTGTCGCTCAACAGCGGTGGCGCCGGAGGAAACGAATACGCGATGAAAAGAAATATAGTGCCGTTATTGGGAATTGCGGTCGTGGTGGCGATCCTGTCGACCGGTGTTTTCTATGGCCTATTCGCCGGCAAATTGCGGAGTGCTTCCCCGGATGCAGCTGGCCAGCCGATCGTGGTTGCGGCGCGGGATCTGGACCGGGGAACCGTGCTGGAAGCGGGCGACTTAAAGGTCTCGCTATTCAAGGGAGCGCTGGGAGGATCGTTTTCGAACCCGGCGCAGCTGGCCGGCGCAACCGTGGTGGACGCAGTCAAGCAAAACGAGCCAGTGCTGGAGGAGCGAGTCATCTCAAAGGTCCCACGGGCGGGCTCAGAGGGCAACTCGGTACCCGCGGGGCAGCGTGCGGTTTCGATCCGCGTATCGGAATCGGACGGGCTGGTAGGGTTGCTGAGGCCAGGCACCAGGGTAGACCTGCAAGCCATCCAAGAGCGCAACGGCGGCCTGGAGCTGCGCACCATTCTGCAGAACGTGGAGGTGGTGGCGGTAAGCCCGCAAACTCAACCTGCCGGAGGAAATCGCGGTCCCGTCTCCATCGTGACGGTGCTCACCAGGCCGGAAGACGCCGATGTGCTGGCGCTGGCGGATTCAGGCTCCCGCATACGCTTGTCGCTGCGCAACCCGCTTGACTCGGGTACCGCGCCGCGCCGGGCGCTCACGTTGGGCTCCCTGTTTCAGGCCGGCAACGTAACATCGATTTCGGCGTCCACGCTGGGAGCCGCGACAGACACTCGCTCGCTCGATCTTGATTTGCAGGTGCTGCGCGCAACCCCGGCAGCGGTCGGCCAGTTGGAATCGAAGTTGGCTCGTCCGGTCTCCGGAACGGCGCTGGAAGTGCTTTCTTTCGCCGGCAACGCGGATTCTCGCGAGTTGATCAAGAAGCTCGTGGGAGAGCGCCAATTGGAAATCCTGTCGCAGCGAAACCTCAGCGCCGCTCCGGGGCGTCCAGCGCGTTTTTATACCGGGCCGGCGGCCGCCAGGCTTGGCATTACCTTTTTCACCGAGGCTGGAAAGGACGGCAAACTGAACTTGAGAGTTCAGCCCGGGATCAGTTCTCAAAACAAGGCCGCGATGGAGACTCACCTCCTGGATGCAGACCTTCCAGCGACCGGCAGCTTCCTGGTCAGCGGGATCGCGAATGATCCGGCGGATCGGGATTTGTTAGAGCGCCTGTATCCGGGACACTCCTGGGACGACGGCAGGCTGGTGATAGTAATTAATTCGCGGGAGGGCAGCGCGCGCGAACTCTCCGCCGTTCGAAGCCGGCGGGGGCGCTAGGTGTTGGTAATTTCCTCGATCCTGGTTTTCTTCACTACTTTCCTGGCGGTGGCGTTGGCCGTTCTGGTCGGCTGGTTCGCGCTGCAGCGGATCGGCGCGGACGCACTCGCCGAGGACGTGTCGGAACACCTGCTGGACGAGAGCCCGCGTTTGTTGAAGAACGAAGCTCTGAGCACGATTTCGATCTGGGCCAAAGTCCTGGAGCGTTGGGATTTCATGCGCATCATGCACCGGCACTTGCTGCAAGCCGGGCTGAGTTGGTCGGTGGGACGCGTCACCCTGCTGATGTTGCTGGCCGGCAGCTTCGCGCTGGCCATCGCGGTCCGCATAGATTGGGTTCCACTCTGGGCGGCTGCGCTGCTGGCCGCCAGCGTGGGCCTGTTGCCTTATCTGCATATCCTCAAGCGCCGCGCCAAACGCTTCCGCCGGTTTGAAGAGAGCTTTCCGGAAGCGTTGGATTCGCTGGCGCGTTCGTTGCGCGCCGGCCATCCCTTTGCGGCGGCTATGGAGATTGTCGCCGAGGAAAGCGAGGCTCCCGTCTCGGCCGAGATGCGGCAAACCGCCGCCGATGGGAACCTCGGCACATCCTGGACCGAAGCCTTGAACAATCTCGTGGCACGCATGCCGTTGCTGGAAGTGAGCACCTTCGCCGCGGCGGTGCAACTGCAAAATCGAACCGGTGGCAAGCTGCATGAGGTGCTCGCGGCGCTGGCCGAGAACATGCGCGAGTCCACGGCCTTGAAAGGCGAAGTTCGGGCTCTGGCGGCGCACGGCAAACTCACGGGAGCGATTCTGACCGTCTTGCCGATCGGCATCGCGGCAGTAATGACCGTGGTCAACCCGTCTTATCTGGCGGTCCTCATTTATCACCCCTATGGCAAATTCCTGATTGTGGGCGCGGTGCTGTGTCTGGTGACGGCGCATCTGGTCATTCGGCGCATTGTGGATATCAAGCTATGAACGATATCGGGCTGGTCGCGGCGTTTTTTACGCTGGTCTTGACGATGATTCTGCTGGCTGGTTATTTCTATCAGCGGATCGCCGAGCATCGCGGGAGCGCGGCGCCGGCCTCATTGTCCGGCGGGCGCATATCGCCGCCACGTTTTTTGTTCCTGGATCTGTTCCGCTCCATCGGAGAAAATTTTCCAGGCGCCCGGGACGACAGTAATCCATATCGAAAGCGGCTGGTGATGGCGGGCTACGGATGGCCCTCCGCGCTGGCAATTTTCTATGGGATCAAGTGCGCCAGCGCCTTTTTCTTGGCGGGCGTATTGGGAATCGTAACGGTGCTATACCGCGGCGATCCGTCGTTGACGCCGCTGCCGATGTTGTGCGGGCTGGGTATCGGATTCCTGCTGCCTGACCGTATTCTGGCTTCGCGCGTGCACGCGCGGGCGCGTCGGTTGCGAAGCGGGCTGCCGCCGGCTCTGGATCTCATGGTGCTGGGCCTGGAAGCCGGACAATCGCTCGATCAATCCATCGCCGACACCAGCCGCAGCCTGAAACGCACCCATCCGGATTTGAGCGCGGAATTGGCGCAACTTTTTCTGGAATTGAAAACCGGCAATCGCGCGGACTCTTTCCGCAACTTCGGCGCGCGCAGCAAGGAGCCGGAGTTGCGCAAGCTAGCCAATTTATTGGTGGATAGCGACCGCTTCGGCGCCAGCGCCGGGCCTGCTTTGCGGTCGCACGCCCGGTACCTGCGAACCCGTTTCCGGCAGCAGGCGCAGGAGCGCGCCCGCAAGGTCGGCGTCAAGCTGATCTTCCCGGTCTTCTTTCTGATTTTTCCATCCGTGCTGCTGGTGACGCTCGGTCCAGCCTGCATGCTGATGTATCAGCAGCTGAAGAACCTGCTCCAATAGCCCGCGCGCCAGCGCCGGACCCACCCGGACTCAGCCGGCGTGCCGGTGATGGAGTGCCGGGACATTCCCAGCATCGTATCTCGCCGCGTCTCCACGCGGTTTCTGCCGCCAAAAGACTAAAGAACACCCCCGGAACCGATAAGCAAAAGCACGGAGGCAATGCCAACCGTGCTGGATGTTCTCATTGTGGACGACTCGGCTGCAATTCGCAAAATTTTACAGCGGGTACTCAGGCAAACCGAATTGCAGTGGGAACAGTTTACGAGGCGGGCGATGGCGCCGAGGCGCTCGAGACTTTGCAGAAGCAAAAGGTCGGCTTGGTTTTGTCGGATATCAACATGCCCAACATGGATGGCTTGGAATTCCTGACCCATTTGCGTGCCGAGCCGGCCTGGCAGAAACTGCCGGTGGTCATGGTGAGCACCGAAGGGACGCACGCCAAAGTACTCGAAGCGGTGGAGCGCGGAGCGTCCGGTTATGTGCGCAAGCCGTTCACCGCGGACCAAATCAAGGAGAAATTGGTCGGTTTGCTTTAGAGCCGGCAGGGACAACCATGACGAATCAGGGACAGATCGGTGAGGGATTGACACAGCTTGAACTGGCCGAGGCTATCCGGGCTTCAACCGCGGAAGTATTTTCCACGATGTTGGGCCTGGAGCTGACCGTGGGCGAAGTATTCGTCGAAAAAGAGGAGGCGGTGCCGGCGTCGGGAGTGGTTTCCATCATCGGCTTGGCCGGCGCCTGGGTGGGCTCGGGGAGCCTGTCGTGTTCGGCGCAATTCGCCTGTAAGATGGCGTCGCATTTTCTTCAGGAAGAGTATTCCGCTGTAACCGAAGATGTGCTGGATACCGTGGCGGAAGTGACCAATATGGTGGTCGGCAATGTAAAAACGCACCTGGAAAATCGCTTGGGCGCGATGGGGCTCAGCACCCCCACGGTGATTTATGGGCGCAATTTCCAGACCCGCGGCGCCCGCAACCAGGAATGGACGGTGGTGCCGTTCAGCTTGGATGGCGAGCGGATGTGCATCCAGATCTGCATGGTGCCGAATCCGGACGGATCCGAGCGAACGCGTGCGCCCGGGATTTCCCATTCCGCGTCTGTTGACCGTATAGACACGTGCGTGGAGTGAACAGAAAGACATGGAGACAACAATGGAAACAACTCTGACCGGGCCGGCTAACGCCGCATCGCAAAAGGTGGAACATAGAGCCGGCAAGTATCTTACCTTCCACCTCGGCAACGAAGAGTTCGCGATTCAAGTCCTGCGCGTGCGGGAAATCATGGGCGTGCAGGAAATCACGGCCGTGCCGCAGACTGCCGGCTACGTGAAAGGCGTGATCAATCTGCGCGGAAAAGTGATTCCGGTGGTGGATCTGCGGTTGAAGTTCGGGCTCCCAGAGATGGAGTACACGCAGCGCACCTGCATCATCGTGGTGCAGATTCAGGGGGAAGCCGAGAAGGTGCTGATTGGCGTGATCGTGGACGCCGTCTCGGATGTGCTGACACTGCAGGCGAGCGAAATCGAAGATACGCCCGATTTTGGCGATGGCGCCGCCGACGCCCTATCTGCTGGGCATGGCCAAGATCAAAGGCAAGGTGAAAATCCTGCTGGACATCGACCGGGTATTGTCATCGCAGGATGTTTCCGGGCTAGGAGTCCTTTTAAGCGGTGAGTGACATTATGGCTGCGGAAATTAGAACAAAAGACCGCGGGCGGCGCCGGGACAGTGCCCGCACCGTCCAGCAACCCGCTGGCGAGCGATCCGGAACTGCTAAACGACTTCATTCTGGAAGCCAGGGAACATCTGACCACCATCGAGCTGCAGCTGCTGACGCTCGATCAGGACCCGGCCAATGCCGAAGCCATCCATGCGGTCTTTCGCGGATTCCACACCATTAAGGGCATGGCGGGTTTCCTGGATCTGGACGCGGTGCGAGACGTCTCGCATGAAGTCGAAACGATTCTGGACCTGGCGCGCAACGCGCAACTGGCCATCACATCGCAGGTGATCGATGCGATCCTGGCGAGCAAGGATTATCTCAGTCACTGGATGGGCGAGCTGGAGGCCATGCTGCAATCCGGCCGGACGCCGCAAGCTGAGGACAACCAGGCGCTGATCGAGACCATACGCGGTGTAGCGCGGCTCGCGCGAGTCCGGAAACAGCGGCGTCGACGGAGCCGGCGCGCTGCCAGATCCCCTGAGCCAGCCGATCCGCCGGCGCACGCCCGCCGAACCCGCCACAGAGGGGCTGCTGGAGCTGGCGCGCGAGGTAGCAGTCCTGCCCACCGAACGCCCGAGGCGCCGAAACCCGCCGAGCCCGCAGCCGCGGTGGCGCGCTCCATCAAGGTGGATACGGCCAAGCTGGACTACCTGGTGGACATGGTGGGCGAAATGGTGATCGCGCAATCCATGGTGCGGCACGACCCCGATTGGCCACCGGTGCTGAAGCCGCGCCTGGCGCGCAATCTCGCGCAACTGGCGCGCATCACCGACGAAGTGCAGCGGACCGCCATGTCCATGCGCATGGTTCCCATCGGCCAGCTGTTCCAGAAGACGGCGCGCCTGGTGCGCGATCTGTCGCGCAAAGGTCGGCAAGCAAGTGGACTGGAATTCAGCGGCGAAGACACCGAACTGGACCGCAACATCGTCGAGGAACTGGCCGATCCGCTGATGCACATGGTGCGCAACGCCATGGACCACGGCATCGAGACTCCCGGAAGAGCGGCGTGAAGGCGGGCAAAGCCGCCCACCGCGAAGGTGCTGCTGAAGGCCGCGCACCAGGCCGGGCACATCGTGATCGAGATCTCCGACGACGGCCGCGGCTTGGACCGCGAAAAAATTCTCGCGCAAGGCGCGTGAGAAGGGGCTGATCGAGCCGGACGGCGCAGCTTTCGGAAGCCGAAATCTTCAACCTGATCTTCCAGCCGGGCTTTTCCACCGCCGACAAGATCACCGACGTTTCCGGCCGCGGCGTGGGGATGGACGTGGTGCGCAAGCACATGCAGAAGCTGCGCGGCCGCGTGGATGTTCACTCCGCGGCCGGGCGAAGGCACCACGTTTCTGATGAAGCTGCCGCTTACCCTGGCCATCATCGACGGCCTGGTGGTGGGCGTGGGCGAGCCAGCGCTACATCGTTCCGATCTTCGCGGTGCGCGAGATGTTCCGGCCGACCGAAGATGCGATTTCGACCATCGCAGGCCGGGAGGAGATGGCCCTGGTGCGCGGCACGCTGCTGCCGGTGGTGCGGCTTGCACCGGCGCTTCGGGATTGACCCGCGCTCCGAGAATCCCTGGGACAGCCTGCTGATCGTCTCCGAGAACGGCGGAAAACAATTCTGCCTGATGGTGGACGAATTGATCGGCAAGCAGGAAGTGGTGATCAAGAGCCTGGGAGAGGCGATGCGGAATATTCCGGGCGTCGCGGGCGGCGCGATTCTGGGCGACGGCCGGGTGGGACTGATTCTGGATCTGGAAGGCCTGTTTGGGGCCAGCCACGAAGCCGGATCCGGCGGGGTGCTGGCGGATGCCTAGATCGGCCAAGACGTCGAAATCGTGCTCAAGGAGCGCGAGTTCCGTCAGATCAGCCGGCTGGCCTACGAGCGCTTCGGGCTGGATCTGAAACGCCGGCAAGGAGGCGCTGGTGGCGTCGCGGCTGGGCAAGAAGCTTCGCCAGCGCGGGTTCGGGTCCTTCACCGAATATTACCAGCACGTGCTGTCCGACGGCACCGGCGAAGCGCTGATGGAACTGATCGACGCGCTCACCACCAATCACACCAGCTTCCTGCGCGAGCCGGCGCATTTCGAATTTCTGTCGCACGCGGTGCTGCGAGGAATTCGGCGACCGGCGCGACGCTGGATATCTGGAGCGCGGCCTGCTCCACCGGCGAGGAGCCTTATTCGATCGCCATGTGCGTCTCCGACGCCTGGACTCGCGCGGCATCGCGCCCGCACAGCGTCCGTATTCTGGCCACCGACATTTCGACGCGGGTGCTGGAAGACGGCGCGGCAGGCGTCTATCCGGCGGAGCGTTTTCGCGAATTGCCGGATGCCTGGCGGCGCGCTACTTGCTCAAGGGCGGAGGCGCAGTCCGAGGGATCTTTCGGTCAAGCCGGAGGTGCGCAGCGCTAGTGGAGTTCAAGCGTATCAATCTGATCGAGCCCTTCCGCCAGAGCCGGCTATTCCAGGTGATCTTCTGCCGCAACGTCATGATGTATTTCGATAAACCCACGCAACAGGATATCGTCCAGCGGCTGAGCGCGTGCCTGGAGCCGGGCGGGTACATTTTCGTGGGCCATTCCGAGTCGCTCACCGGCGTGCGGCATGAGCTGGGATACGTATGTCCGGCCGATCTATCGCAAGGAAAACCGGGCGCAGGACTGAGGATGTTCCGATGAGATCGCTGGTGGTCGGGATTTCGGACTGCAAGATCAGCTGGGATCCCGACGATTGCTGATCACCTACGCGTTGGGCTCGTGCATCGCGGTGGCGCTCTACGATCCGGTGGCCAAAGTGGGCGGGATGCTGCACTACATGTTGCCCGATTCGGCGCATCGATCCGGACAAGGCGCAACAGAATCCGTTCATGTTCGCCGACACCGGGATACCGCTGCTGTTCGAGGCCGTGCAGGCCCGGGCGCGCAGCCGCGGCCGCATGGTGGTGCGCCTGGCGGGCGGCGCGCAGGTTATGGACAGTCAGGGCACCTTCCAGATCGGCAAGCGGAACTATCTGGCGGCGCGCAAGATCTTGTGGAAAGCGGGAATTCTGATTACGTCCGAAGCGGTGGGCGGCGGGGTTTCGCGAACCACACGGCTGGAGGTGCGCACCGGGCGAATGTGGGTCGGGAAGGCGGCGGAACCGATTGTGAGCTGGCGTCCCGCAGCACGCCCGTGCCGAGACGCCACAGAAAACCATGGAAGGGAAGTCTGAAATGGCGTACTCCGTGCTGATCGTGGATGATTCGCCGGTGATGCGCAGCTTCATCCGGCGCGTGATGCGCCTGTCGGGGTTCGAGGTGGGGGAATGCTGGGAAGCGTCCGACGGCGAAGAGGCGCTGGCGAAGCTGAAGGAGCACGCCGTGGACGTGATCCTCACCGACATCAACATGCCGAAAATGAACGGCGAAGAATTGCTGAGGCGCCTGGAAGAGGAGGGAACGCTGCGCTCCGTGCCGGCGCTGGTGATATCCACCGATGCCACCAAGAACCGCATTCTGCGCATGCTGTCGCTGGGCGCCGAGGGTTACATGACCAAACCTTTTTCTCCGGAGAGTTTGCGGGAAGAACTGGAGCGAATACTAGGAGCGCGCAATGCCTCACGAGCTTGAAAAATTGGAAGCGACTGGCCGGAGTAGGCCGGAAGCGTTACCGCGGACGCTCGGCCGCGTTTCGGCCGAAGTACTGGAGACGATGTTCTTCACCGAAGCAGTGGCGGTAGAGTGCGAGCATGGCTGGCTTGCGGACGCGGTCTCGGTGCGGGTGGATTTTGACGGGATCGCATTCCGGCGAGATGTGGCTGCGCTTTGACGCCGGACGCCGTCCCCCCGATTGCCTCGGCGTTTCCTGGGATTAGAGGCTGAAGAGACCGGCGCGGAGCAGCGCTCGCAGGTGATTCTGCGAGCTGGCGAATATTCTGTGTGGGGCGGTGTTGAGTTCGTTGTGGCCGGAATCCAGGTTGCTGTTAGACGCTCCCCAATTGATCGCGCTGGGAATGCGCCGGCCGAGGACGTCTGGCATGGCTGTCTGGCGTTGGACGAAGGCGCGATCGCGATTTGGATCCGCTTGGCCGGCGTACAGGAACGTCCTGAGGAACCATGCGCCAGGAAGGTCTCATGCAGGAACGCAAAATCAGAGTGCTGATCGTGGACGATTCGGCGATTGTGCGCAAGCTGCTGGCCGAGGCGCTCAGCTGAGCCGGACCTGGAGGTGGTGGGAACGGCGCCCGATCCGTTCGTGGCGCGCGACAAGATCCTGAGCTTGCATCCCGACGTGCTGACGCTGGACATCGAGATGCCGCGCATGGACGGCCTCACGTTCTTGAAAAAGCTGATGCGCTTCCATCCCATGCCGGTGATGGTGATCAGCTCGCTGGCGCAATCCTCCAGCCGCGCGGCCATTGAGGCGCTGCAATGCGGCGCGGTGGAGGTGCTGGCCAAGCCGGGCGGCCCGTACTCGGTGGGCGAGATGAAGCAGGATCTTCCGCACAAGATCCGCGCTGCCGCGCACGCGCGGATTCCCGGGCCAACGGCTGCCGGAACCGGCCGCACCCGCGCGACCCCATCGCGAAGTCGCCTGTCACGCCGGTGGCTCCGGCATCATCGCCATCGGGTGCTTCCACCGGGGGCACGGAGGCGCTTCGCGAGGTGCTGGTGCAGATGCCGGAGAACAGCCCCGGAATCGTCGTGGTGCAGCACATCCCGGCCGTTTTTTCCGCCGCATTTGCAAACCGGCTGAACGATCTGTGCCGGATTCAGGTGCGGGAGGCAGTGGACGGCGACCGCGTGCTGGCCGGGCAGGCGCTGATCGCGCCCGGGAAATTTTCATATGACGCTCCAAAAGCGCGGCGGCGAATATACGGTGGCGGTGCGCGACGGCGAGAGGGTTTGCTATCAGCGGCCGTCGGTGGACGTTTTGTTCGATTCCGTGGCGTCGGTTGCGGGAGCCAATGCCATCGGAGCGCTTTTAACCGGCATGGGCGCCGACGGCGCGCAGGGCATGCTCAAGATGAAACGCGCGGGCGCGCGAACCATTGCGCAGGACGAAGCCAGTTGCGTCGTTTTCGGCATGCCGCGCGAGGCCATCCGTTTGGGCGCCGTGGATCATGTCCTGCCGCTCCACCGCATCGCCGGTGAATTGATGGCGCACAGCGGCGCGGCCGTCCGGGTCTGACAATTACGGCCGCAGAGCGAACGTGAACAGCGCGTGCCCGGCGGCGATCGAAACGTACTGCTTGTCGCCCACGCGATAGGTCATGGGCGCGGCTTCCTCGGATCCGCCCAGCGAAGCTTTCCAGAGTTCCGCGCCGGTGCGAGCGTCCAGAGCGTAGAAATATCCTTCGCGGCCGCCGGCGAACAACAGATCGGATGCGGTAGTCAGAACGCCGCTGGCCGTCAGGTCGGTCATCTTGAATTGCCACTTGATTTGGCCTGTGGCGGGATCCATGGCGAGAATGGCGCCATAGTTAGCTGTTCTCGACGGGCGTGTTCTCGGCTCCGCGCTTGGTTGGCGCACCGCCGGGCCGGATGGTGCCGCCCATGTAACGCTGGCCGGGCGCGAAATCGCCCGAGACCTTGCCCAGAGTCATGCTGCTATCCTGCCAGCTCGGAATATAGAACAGATGCGTGCGCGGGCTGTAGGACGGCGAATACCAGTTGGTGCCGCCGAACAGATTGGGATAGATCATGACGCCTTGCGCGTTCGGTTCGGCGCTGCGCGTTGCGCATGGGACGGCCGGCTTCGTCGAGACCCGTGGACCAATTGAGTTTGGTGAACGGCGCGCCGGTAAGAAATTTGCCCGTGGCGCGATCGAGCACGTAAAAATACCCGTTGCGATTCGCCCACATCAGCATTTTGCGGGGCGTTCCCTTCCAATTGCCGTCCACCAGGACCGGAATCTGCACGGCGTCGTAGTCGTATTCATCGTGCGGGGTGAACTGGAAATGCCACTTCAGTTTTCCGGTATCGGCGTCGAGTGCGACCGCCGAATCGGCGTACAGATTGTCGCCCGCGCGCAGGTCGCCGTTGAAATCGGGGCCGGGATTGCCGGTGCCCCAGTAGACCAGGTTGAGCTCCGGATCGTAGGAGCCGGTTAGCCAGGCCGGAACGCCGCCGTGCGCCCAGGCGTCCGCCGGCCAGCTCTCATGACCGGCTTCTCCGGGGCCGGGGATGGTATAGAATTTCCAGGCTTCCTTGCCGGTAGCCGCGTCGTAGGCGGCAATGAATCCGCGAATCCCGTACTCGCCGCCGGCCACGCCGACGATCACCTTGTTCTTGACCACCAGCGGCGCATGCGTGATGGTGTACCCGAGCTTGGGGTCGCCGACGTCGGTCTTCCACAAGGGCCGGCCGGATTTCGCGTCGATGGCAAGCAGGCGCGCGTCCAGCGTGCCCATGAACAAGCGTGTCGCCCAGGATGGCCACTCCGCGATTCACCGAGCCGCAGCAGGGCCGCGCGTCGCGCGAAGGCCGATAATCGTAATCCCAGAACGGCCGGCCGGTTTTGGCGTCCAGCGCATACACATGGTTGGGCGCCTCCACCATGTACATGACGCCGTCCACCACCAGCGGCGTGGTTTCGAATTTTTCGAGCGAGCGCGCCTGGAAGACCCACTGCAGCTCCAGATTCTTGACGTTCTGCGGCGTGATCTGGTCGAGCAAGCTGTAGCGCTGGCTGGAATAGCTTCCTGAATACGTCAGCCAGTTCTGCGGCTCGCGATCCGGGTGCAGCAAGCGATCGCTCGAAACCTGCGCGGGCAACGCCATGGCCGCCAGCAGGCTCAGGGTAAGAAATTTCATGGCAAACCTTTCAATGAAGTCAGATAACTGACGACGTCCGCGACTTCCTGCGGCGTCAATTTCCCTTGGTAGGAAGGCATCGGAGTGGTTTTGAGCAGCGTGTACTCTCGCAGATCCGATTTGGAGAGCGATACCAGCCGCCCGTTGTCGTCGATCAACTGCACGGTGTGGGTGTCTTCATTCAGCCGCAGCCCGTTAATGGCGGTTCCGTTCTTGGTGACGGCGTGGACCAGGCGCTGCTGCGGGGGAATCGCGTCGCCGGGGTCGAGAATCGAGTGTTCCAGAGCGGCCGCGTTCCGGATGGCGCCGATGTCGCTCAGGTCGGGGCCTTTGCGCGAACCTTTCCCGTTCACTCGATGGCAAGTGAGGCACTCGCCTTTGCCTTCGAAGATCTCCTGTCCGCGCTGGGCATCGCCCGCGGCGGCGCGAGCTCCCGTGTCATGCAGGGAGCGGATGTAGGCAACCAGCGCCGCGCGCGAAGCGTCCGGAAGACTGAAGGGCGGCATGCCCGTGCCTGGAACGCCGTTGAGAATGATGCGCGAAATCTCTTCGTCTGTCGAGACGCGCTTGAACTCTCCCTTGCGCATGTCGATGCCGGCGACGAGATCGCCGTTCGGTCCGTGACAAGGCTGGCATTGCACGGTGAACAACTGCTTTCCAGTAGCGACGTCCGCGGCGCTGTAACTGCGCTGCTGTGCAACCAGCGGCGCGACCAGTGTGGCGGCGGCCGAAATGGCGGCCCAGGCGTAAGTACATCTTTTCATAAAGGCGAAATTATACACTAACATTCGTGACACCAGAAGAATTCCGTAAGTACGGGCACCGGCTGGTCGACTGGATCGCCGACTATCGCGCGCGCGCCGCCGAATTGCCAGTGATGGCCCGCACCGCGCCCGGCGAGATTCGCGCTCAACTGCCGGCCGGCGCGCCCGAGCAGCCCGAGTCCTTCGAGACCATTTTACAGGACCTGGAAAGAGTCGTCCTGCCCGGTCTGTCGCATTGGCAGCATCCCAATTTCTTCGGCTATTTTCCATCCAACGGACTGCTGGCCAGCGTACTGGGCGATTATGCCAGCACTGGTCTGGGCGTGCTGGGTCTTTCCTGGCAGGCTAGCCCGGCGCTCACGGAAGTGGAGGAGCTGGTGACGGACTGGGTGCGGCAGATGACCGGGCTTTCAGACGCCTGGAGCGGAGTCATTCAGGACACTGCCTCGACCTCGACGCTCATTGCTCTGTTGTGCGCGCGCGAGCGAACCACCAGTTACGGTCTGAGCCGCGGAGGATTGCAGGCCGAGCCGCAGCCGCTGGTAATCTACACATCGGCGAATGCCAACAGCTCGGTGGATAAGGCGGCGCTGCTGGCGGGCTTCGGGCGGGACAATGTGCGCGTGGTGGAGCACGACCGCGCGTACGCCATGCGCGCCGACGCCTTGGAGGCGTGCATCCGGCGCGACGTCCAGGCTGGTTTGAAACCTTGCGCGATAGTTGCCACCACCGGCAGCACGGGCACGACGGCTCTCGATCCCATCGCGAGCATCGCCGGAATCGCGCGGCAGCACGGCGTCTGGCTGCATGTTGACGCTGCCATGGCCGGGTCTGCGATGATCCTGCCCGAGTGCCGCTGGATGTGGCAAGGCGTCGATGAGGCCGACTCTCTGGTCATCAACGCCCACAAATGGCTGGGGGCCGCGTTCGATTGCTCGCTGTACTACGTCCGCGATCCTCAGCATCTGATTCGCGTGATGTCCACCAATCCCAGCTATCTTCAGACCGCGGCCGATGCCCAGGTGAAGAATCTGCGCGACTGGGGAATTCCGTTGGGCCGCCGTTTTCGCGCCTTGAAGCTATGGTTCCTGATTCGCGAGCAAGGAGTAGAAGGATTGCGGACGCGCTTGCGCCGGGATCTGGAGAACGCGCAATGGCTGGCGGAGCAGGTGCGCGCGGCCCCGAATTGGCGGATTCTGGCGCCAGTTCCGCTTCAGACGCTCTGCGTGCGCCACGAACCCGCGGGTCTCGAAGGCGAGGCGCTGGACCGGCACACATTGGCCTGGGTCGAACGCGTCAACCGCTCAGGCGCGGCATATTTAACGCCGGCGATTCTGGACGGGCGTTGGATGGTGCGCATCTCGATTGGCGCCGAGGCCACAGAGCGCGGGCACGTCCAGGCGTTATGGAATCTGCTCGAGCGCGAGGCTGCCCGCCCCGCCTAGTCCGAATCGGGCCCGCCGCGCCGCCAAAAGTTTCATTTATTTAGGGCCAGTTCCGCTGTATAACCGGGCCGTAAAGCTGTGTAATCGCCGCAACCCGATAAGGGCCTTACTCATCTTTTAGGTGTGAGGAGAGAAAGATTTATGAAAAAGAAATTCCAGATGATTTCGCTAACACTAGCTCTGGCCGCTTTTGCAGTGCCGATGTTCGGCCGTTACCAGGCACGTGACCTGGGTGATGCGGTGCGCCATGAGTTGGTCTCGTTGCCGTATTACAACGTCTTCGACAACCTGGAATATCGGGTGGATCCAGGCGGAGTGGTGACTCTGTCTGGGCAAGTGACCTGGCCCCCTGTAAAATCCGACGCCGAGCACAATGTAAAGAAAATTTCCGGCGTCACAAAAGTGATCGACAATATCCAGGTGCTGCCGCTTTTGCCCCTGGACAATCAGATCCGAAGAGCGGAATACCGCGCGATTTTCGGTTTTGGCCCGCTGTATCGCTATGCCATGGGCGCGGTTCCATCGATTCACATCATCGTAGACAATGGCCACGTCACATTGGTGGGAGTGGTTGACAACGAGGCCGACAAGAATATGGTCGGTATCCGAGCCAATGGCGTTCCGAACGTCTTCTCGGTGACCAACGATTTGCGAGTCGGGGAAAAAGGTTAAGCAGAAACGGGAAGTCTAGTCCGGGTCTCTTCAAAGCCGCTGGCGCAAACCGGCGGCTTTTTTTCTAAGGCTTCGCGGGTCGTGTCAACCCAGGCCGCCCTATGTCAAACTGAGGTGATGCCTGACCGTTGCACGTGTGGCGCGCAATTACCTCCCGACGCGCGTTTTTGTCACAAGTGTGGAAAACCTCAATATGATTACCCTGGCATCGTCGAAGAAGAAGCTTCCGAGCCCGCGGCGCCGGCTCCCGCGTCTGCTCCGCCAGCCCCGCTGTTTGCGGAAATCAGTTTCCACAACCACCTGGCGGTCCGGATCGGTTTTCTCGCAGCGCTCACCGCGGTATTGCTCTTCCTGTTCCCCCTACCCTTCCCATTCCTGCGTCTGCTGATCGTCTTTCTCGCGGCCGGCTTTCTGGCGGTGTTTCTGTACACGCGCCGCACCGGGCAAATGTTGAGTGTGCGGGGCGGCGTGCGGATGGGATGGATCACCGGCATTTTCTGCTTCACGCTGATCAGCCTGCTCATGACCGCGGCCATGGTGGCGATTTCCAATAAGGGCGGCCTGGCAAATTACCTGCGCAGCCAATTTCCGGCCAACGATGCCCGTTCCGATACTCTGGCGCAGGCTCTGAGCGATCCCGCAACGCTGGCGGGCGGGATGCTATTCGCGCTGCTCATGTTGTTTGTGATCCTGACGGCGCTGCCGATGATCGGCGGCGCGCTGGGCGCAAAGGTTCTCGCCAAGGAATGAACCGCATCGTAGCGCGATTCCTCCCTCTGGCCGCCTGCGCTGCGCTGGCATTTGCACTAACTCCCGAGCAGCGCCAGCTCAACATTGAGTCGTTCGAACAGGTTTGGAGAACGATTCGCGATAAGCACTGGCAGGTCAAGCCCGCGGGGCTGGACTGGCAAGCCGTACACGATGAAT
Organism: Terriglobia bacterium; assembly: GCA_963739705.1. Taxonomy (GTDB): domain Bacteria; phylum Acidobacteriota; class Terriglobia; order Bryobacterales; family Bryobacteraceae; genus Palsa-89. The sequence goes on from CAVUBR010000001.1 coordinate 456,635, forward strand.
TGCGCCCCGCCATCGAGAAGGCCGACAGCATGGAAGCTGCCCGCGCGGTGATGAATGACATGCTCGGGCGGCTGCATCAGACGCACTTTGGAATCGTTCCCGCGGAACTGTATGCCGACGTCGGCGGCGAGAACCAGGCGCATGACCGCACCACAGGTCTGGACGTTCGCGTGTTGGAATCGCAGGTGCTGGTCACATCGGTGGAGACAGGTTCTCCGGCCGCCAGCGCAGGCGTCCAGCGTGGCTGGCAGATCGTTCAGATCGCCGATGTGGATCTCGCACCCGTGCTTGAGAAGTTGAATGAGACTTACGGCAAATCCAGCTTGCGCGACATCATGCTGCGCCGCGCCATCCTGTCGCGCTTGGAAGGCGACGGGGGTCAGCCGGTCCAGGTTGGATTTCTGGATGGCGCCAACACGCCGGTCACTAAGAACCTCGCGCGGGCAAAGCCCAAGGGCACCCTGACGCAGTTCGGTTATCTCTATCCATCCTACGTGTGGTTCGATGCATCGCGAGTGGGCGGCGGAAACATCGGCTACGTGAGTTTCAACATGTTCCTCGATCCAGCGCGATTAATGAATCTGTTCGGCGAAGCGGTCGCCTCTTGCATGCAATGCGACGGATTCATTATCGATGTGCGCGGCAATCCGGGTGGCCTGGGAGCCATGGCCATGGGCATGGCGGGCTGGTTCATCGACCGGCCGGATCAGCGGCTCGGCACGCTATATATGCGCGATACGACGTTGAAGTTCATTGTCAACCCGCGCGCGAAGACCTTCGCCGGACCGCTCGCGATTCTGGTGGACGGCGCGTCGGCGTCAACGTCGGAGATCCTGGCGGAAGGACTCAAGGATCTGGGGCGCGCGCGCGTTTTTGGGACTCGGACCGCCGCGGCCGCACTTCCTTCAATGTTCGAAAAGTTGCCCAATGGCGATGGCTTCCAATATGCCGTGGCCAACTACATTTCCGAGGGCGGCCAGCCGCTGGAAGGCCTGGGAGTGACGCCGGACGTGGAGACTCCGCTGACAAGGCGGGCCTTGCTCGAAGGGAAAGATCCCGCGCTGGACGCCGCGATCGACTGGATTCACAAGAAATAGCCGATCGCGCCGCTACACCTTTGGCCGGATCATATCGAAGCGGTCGCGGGTGCGGGTGTAGCCCGTGGGTCCGCCCATGCGTCCGACGGCGCGCAGCTGGTCGGGATCGATCTTGAAGTTTTCGACGACGCGGTCGTCGACGTGGAAGCGCAGCACTTCGCCAATGATGAGGTTTCCGCCGCCCGGCAGCTCGCTGAACTCGAGGCTCAGGTAAAGCCGGCACTCCATGTTGACGTGGGATTCGGCCACGCGCGGCGGCCGAACCAGATCGCTGGGGATGGCGGTGAGTCCCGCGATGGCAAACTCGTCGACATCGGGCGGGTACTCGCCCGCTGTCAGGTTCATCGCTTCCGCGATTTCCTCGGACACGATGTTCACCACGAATTCCTTGGTCCTGCTGATGTTTTCGAGCGTATCCTTGCGCGCGCTGCCGGCCGGGCGCGGGCCGGGACAGAAACAGATCAGCGTGGGCTTGGAGCTGATCCCGGTGAAAAAGCTGAACGGCGCCAGGTTCCGGATTCCGTCGTGGCTGACCGTCGAGACCAGGGCGATGGGACGCGGCACGATCGACCCGATCATGAGTTTGTAGATGTCGATATGACGGGCCGTCTGCGGATCGACGGTCAATCAGCGCGTCTCCACCGGCTTCTTCTCCATCCAGCTCATCCAATAATCCTTCCACTCGACCGCTTCGCCGGCCGGCAGCACGTGAATCGGATTCAGCCCATCCAGCATGACCGCGTATTCGTCGGTGTGCGTCTTCTTCTTCTGATTGGCGAGCGCCTTGGGATGCGGACCGTGATGAATGCCGCGCGGATGCAGCGTGGCCATGCCCGCCTTGATATTGTCCTTGCTGAAGAAATCGCCGTCGTGATAGAAGATGAACTCGTCGTAATCGGTGTTGCGGTGGAAGAAGGGCACACGCAGGGCGTCCTCATCCTGTTCGAGCGGGCGCGGCAGGAAACTGCATACCACGGCGCCTTCGGTGACGAAGGTCGTGTGCGCGCTGGGCGGCAGATGCGCGCGATGGCTCATCACCGGGCGTATGTCGCGCATGTTGATCTTCCACACCGTCAGATCGCCCTTCCAGCCCACCACGTCCATGGGATTGAACGGATACACGACCTTGGAAATTTCGTCGTCGACCTTGATGCGGATCTCCCACTCGTTGCGGTCGTCCAGCTGCGGCGCGGGCTCGGGTGTCACGATCGTGGCCGGATCATAGAGCGCGTGCTGTCCCAGAAGACCCTTCTCGGGCTGCTCGAATTCACTCTTGGACTGAATAATCAGAAAGAAATTGTCGCGAGTTTCCGGCACCAAGCGATAGGTCACCGCGCGCGGGATATTGATGTAATCACCCGGCTCGAACTGCATCGGGCCGAAGTCGGTCTCGATCACGCCGCGCCCGCGGTGTACGAAATACAATTCATCGCCGTCCGCGTTGCGGAAATAGAAAGGCATCGGCTCCGAGCGCCGCGAAACGTACAGGCGGACATCGTTGTTGCCAAGAAAAGCCGCCGGGCCGCCATCCGCGTTATTCAAATCGCTGGGCTTCAGTTGATTGAGATCGAAGCAGTGTGGCCGGAGCTTGCCTTCAAAGCGTATCCAGCCAGTGGGCGGATGCGCGTGATAAAGGTGCGCGGACTTTCCGTAAAACCCCTTGCGCCCATGCTCTTCCTCAAAGGTTCCTTCCGGCAAACCGACGTGGGCCTGACTGGTGGTCTTCCCTTTCTTCAGCGGATACATGGTGGTGTCTCCTGACTTCAGTATAGGCCGCAAAACGACGCGGGCCGCAAACGACGCGGTGCCGCTGAAACGATGCGGTGCCGCTCAAACCACGCGCACCTTGCCCCAGCGCCGGACCCGCTCATCGGCGGTGATGAGAGTCAGGTCATGGCAACGCGCGGTGGCGACGATGATTTGATCAGCAGGGTCGCGGTGGAAATCGTCGCCCAAGCGGACACTATCCACGGCGATTGAGCCGGTGAGCGCGACAATCTTCAGGAGCGGGTGAGATTCCACGTCTTCAATCAATTCATCCAGGGGTTTGGTAGTGCCTAAACGGCCCCGTTCGCGAAGCATCGCCAGTTCCCACAAGCTAATCGCACTGACGGCCGCTGGCTCGCCTGCTTGTTCCAAGTCAACCAGGGCGCGGCTCTGCGCCTTGGACAGCCTTGCTGCATCGTTATGAAGCCACCAGACCAGGATGTGCGTGTCTAGAATAAATTTCACTTAAGACTTTCCCAGTCGTCGCTAGTGTCGAAGTAGACGATGTCTCCCAGAATCTTTACCGAGTCTTTCCACATTCCTCGCAGAGGGCGCACAGTTGTTTTTGAGGGTACGACCTCAGCGACTGGCTTGCCGCGCTTCGTGATCACGATTCGATCGCCCTTGGTCTCCACGTCTTTCAAGAGCCGCAGACACTTAGCCTTGAACTCGCTGATTGGCAGGACGATTTCCTTCATGGCTTCATTCTAATCTGACCAATTGAATTGGTCAAATCGTCGGACTGCTAAGCACCACCCGGCTGTGGTGGTGATACCATGGGGTTGGAGAGCGAGTATGGATCGAACGCCGATTCTAACAGGCGTCGCGGCAGGCTTGACCACGAATGAAGCGCAGTTCATGGAAGACGCCCGGCACGACGGCCAGCTCTATGTCACTCAGCCCTACGAACTCTACTCGGAAGAAAATCACGAAGCTTGGCGGCGGCTGTACGAGCGTCTGCGGCCTCGCTGGGAGCGCTACGCAAACAAGCATTTTCTGGAAGGCATCCGGGCGCTGCGCTTAGACCCAACGCGGGTACCGCGCCTCACGGATGTGAATCGGTTCCTGGGTCCGCTCACGGGCTTCGAGGCCAAGGCTGTCAGCGGCTATGTTCCGGCATTTGTGTTTTTTGATTGCTTGCGCAATCGCCAGTTTCCCACCACCATCACCATTCGCCGCTCGGACCAGCTCGATTATCTCCCCGAGCCCGACATTTTCCACGACATTGCCGGGCATGTGCCGATGCACACCGACAAGCATTTCGCCGAAACGCTGGTGCGCTTCGGGGAGTGCGCCCACACGGCGGCGGATCTGGTCTCCGGCATTCGCGATCCCGAGACGCGCGTGCATTGCCTCACCAGCATCATCCGCGCCATGGCGCGATTCTTTTGGTTCACCATCGAGTTCGGCCTGATGCGTGGCAAAGACGGGCTGAAAGTGTATGGCAGCGGGCTGCTGAGTTCGTATGGCGAGATCGCGCACTCGATCGAATCGCCCGAGGTGCAGCGCTATCCGATTCAACTGGAGTGGGCCATCAATCAATCGTTCGAGATCGATCATTATCAGCCGCTGCTGTTCATCGTCGATTCGTTCGATCATCTTTTCGGGCTGGTGGATCAACTGGAATCGTGGATGAAGGCCGGCAAGCTCAACAATGTCGCGCCGGGCGAGCCGGGCGTGAATGAAGAGGATCTCAAGAGCTTCCTGCATCGTCAAAACGGGTAAGCTGGTCTGCCTGCCGTTGTCCGGCGCACCATTGCTGCTGGTAGAATCACCCTATGCCACGTCCGCTGATCAGTTTTGCATTCCCACTAATTCTCGCCGGTGGATTGGTTCTCAACGCCCAGGATGCCGGCTTGGTGCTGCGGACTTCAGTCGGCTACAACACCCAGAAAGCCAGCCTCCCGCTCACCGACGAGCAACGCAAGGAGGCCGACCGGCTAGGCCAGGAAGCCCAGCGCGCCGCGCAGGCCCGCCAGTACGGCGACGCGATGCGCGACTACAACCAAGGCGCGGCGATCATGCGCAACATTCCGTGGACGCCGGCCTATGAACTCGCGGTGTCGCTGCGAAGGCCGGCTGGATCATGCCATCGTTGAGCCAGGAAAAAGTGTCGGCGTGACGCTCGCGCCGCTTTATAGCGACGGCCGGGAACAGAGTCTGAAGGTAACCGCTGCCGTGGCGCTGGTTCCCGCCAAAGCAAGCGACAGCCAAGCGGCCACCCTGGAATCCGGCGTAAGGCTGGATCCGGCTGCCCTGCCATTCACCACTCGGGTTACTCTGCCAAATGGCGTGTCAGGCGATTTCAACCTGGAAGTTCGCTTGGGCGCGGAGGGGGAGACTCCGATGGATGGCGCGCGTAGCGCTTTCATAAAGAGCCTCCCGATACATATCGAGGCGCTTTCGGCTGATGCGCAGCGTCTGAAGGACAAGCTGGCAAAAGCCAAGCAAGGATCCCCCGCGCTGGCCACCGCCGAGTACGCGCTGGTGTTGTACGAGAAGGCCGACCAAGGCGAAATCAATCCCGCTCGCTACAACTTCCGCGAGCAATTTGCCAATGCCAGCGCCATGGTCGATGCGGTAGACCAAGGCCACGACCCGTTCGCAGGCAAGCGCGGCGATTTTCGCAAAGCCTACCGGTCCGCCGTGGATAACACGCTCCAGCCCTATCGCATCTTCATTCCCACGTCTTACGACGGATCGAAGCCGGCGCCGCTGCTGGTCGCCCTGCATGGAATGGGTGGCGACGAAAACAGCATGTTCGACGGCTACAAGGAGACTCTCAAGCGCGAAGCCGAGCGCGTGGGATTCATCGTGGCATGTCCGAAAGGACGGGACTCCGCGTCCATGTACCGTGGTCCGGCCGAGCAGGATGTCGTGGACGTGATGAAGGAGGTTGAGCGCGATTATCGGATCGATCCGAAGCGCGTGTATCTGATGGGACACTCCATGGGTGGGTACGGCACCTGGAGCGTCGCCATGGACCATCCGGATCTTTTCGCCGCGCTGGGTCCGATATCGGGCGGCGGCGATGTGAACGGAATGGCGAAAATCAAAAATATTCCCGAGTACGTCGTGCATGGAAACGATGACCGGACGGTGAACGTGGATCAGTCCCGCAGGATGGTGGAAGCCGGCAAGAAAGCCGGCGCGAACATCACCTATGTGGAAGTGCCGGGCGGGAGCCATGTCAGCGTGGCCGAGCCGAGCTTTGCGCCCATGCTGGAGTTCTTCGCCAAGCAGCAGCGCTCGGATTCCTCCGAGGTCAGGACGCAGTAGTCTGTTGCATGAGCGGCCGGATCACTCCGGCCGATTCCAGCTCGTCCAGTTTGGCGGAATTGAGATTCAGCAGTTCCTTCAGGATCTCGCGGCTGTGCTGGCCGATACCGGGCGGCCCACTGCGCACTTGGCCGGGAGTAGCGGAAAGCTTGACCGGAAGGCCCGTCACCAGCGATCTTTCGACGTTAGCTAGCTGCGGGAACATTCCGCGGACCGCGGACTGAGGATCGTTCACCACTTCGTCGATGGTTCGCACCGGCGAGCAGGGAACGCCGGCGTCATTTAGTCTCCTGGACCAATGGTCCGCCGTGTCCTGCTTGAAGATCGCGGCCAGCATGGGTTCCAGCACGCCTCGATTCTTGACCCTCAGCGCGTTGGTACGGTAATCGGGATCATCGACCATCTCGGGATGCCCCATCGTTTCGCAGAAGATGGTCCACAATTTGTCGCTGGCCACGGCGATGGCGATCTCGCGATCCTTGGTAGGAAACGTTCGATAAGGAACGATGGTGGAGAAAGCCGTGCCCCACGGCCGCGGCACCACGCCCGCTCCCAGGTAATTCGCGAACACCGAGGCCATGGCTGAAATCATGGAGTCGAACATCGAGACATCCACGAACTGGCCCATGCCGGTTTGATTGCGCGAGTTCAGGGCCATCAGGATGCCGATGAGAGCAAACATTCCGGCGGTAACGTCGGCCACCGAATGCCCGCAGCGGACCTGATCGCCCTGCATGGTGCCGGTGATGCTGATCAGCCCGCTGGAGGCCTGGAGGATGAGATCCATGGCGGGGTAATCGCGCGCGGGTCCATTCTGGCCGTATCCGGAAATGGAGCAATAAATCAGCTTGGGATTGCGGGCGCGGGCCTGTTCGTAGCCCAGGCCCAGACGGGCCAGCAAGCCCGGCCTGAAATTCTCCAGGACGACATCCACTTTCTCGATCAGTTGGAGGCACAGCTCGAGGCCGTGCGGATTTTTCAGGTCGATGGCGATGCTGCGCTTGCCGCAGTTCAATCCCAGAAAAAACGCCGCGGTGTCGCCCACGAAGGGAGGACCCCAGCCGCGTCCGATGTCGCCGGAATCGGGGGCTTCCACCTTGTAGACGCTGGCGCCGTAGTGGGCCAGCAGAAGACTACAATAAGGACCCGCGAGGGCGTGCGAAAAATCGAGTACTCGCAGCCCGGTTAGAGGTGGTTGGAGCAAGTAAAATGATACCGCGAACAGCGGCCGCCACGCGGTTTTGGCGGCAGCCGGGAGCTATTCGTTGGGCCGGTAAAAGATCACGTCTCGCTTGCCTTCGGGTCCCTCCTCAAGCTTGAAATCGGCCGGAACGGTGAACAGGGATGGATCCGGCTCCGAGCGCATGATATTGGTGAGCTGGAAGATCTGTTCTCCGGTGCGAGGATCCGAGCGCTTGCTGTAGACGATGGTCTTCAGGTCCGGCGAGGTCCACACCTCGGTGACGATCTCGATAGGACGATCATTGCCGATCTGTCCCGCCTCGATGGTGCGTGTAGTGCGGACGCCGTGGACGGAGATGCCTTGCATGGTTGTTGTTCCGAGATCCTCCGTTTTGATATCGCCCTGTTCCAGACCAATTTGCGTCTTCATGACCACGGCCTGTGGTCCGGGTACACCCGCGTCCGCGATGGCGATACCAGGCGGCGGTGGGATAGCAGCGGAAATCACGCCCGCCCTGATGGGCTGAGCCTGGACCACGCCAGAGGCGAACCCGGCGTTTAGAGCGCCGGGCGGCAGCGCAGGCATTTTATGAGCGGTCTTATCGGTTAGATTCAGCGTGTAAGCTGTCTGCGCGACCGGGTCCTGAATGAAAACCAGGTGCGGCGCGTTAGCGGCCGACATGTTTCCGATGGAGGGCAGCGCCATATCCTGGCGGGTACGGCCTTGCGAATCGCGCGCGGTGGCGCCGGTGGCGCGCTGGACAATGCGGTTTCCATCGGCCAGCGTCTGCGTGGATTCATTCACGATGGTGGCGGAATAAGGAGCGCCTTGCACCGTGGCGCCCGGGCCCATTTGCATGAATGCGCCGCCCACGCCGGTAGTGATGCTGAGCTGCCTGGCTTCCGGTTGAGCTAGCGCGAGGCCTGCGGCAGCGAGCGTTAGAATCATGGTTCGTTTCATAATTGATCGGCTCCTATTTCAAATAGACTGTTGGCTGAACGCGCAGGAAGCGGGGCGATCCATCACCGTTCATGCTGAGGTCGGCCGCGAACGTGAATCCCGGCGGTACAGCGCCGGGAGCGAAGATCGCGTCGGCTGGTATGGCGATTTCGATGGAAGGTTCCAGGCCGGTCCAGGCTGCTGGTGGAATCGCATTGCGTTTCGCGATGGTCTGATGGTGGACCTTCGTCACTGGGGCCGGGGCAGTGGCCGGCTGCGTCTTGAAGGCCATAGCCGGGGGTTCCGCCGCTTTGGGACTCTGGAGCGGCAACTGTTCCACGGACCGAGGAAGCATCCACAGAATCATTACCGCAGCCGCGGCGAAACCGGCGGCGACTGCAGTCCAACGCCATGGGAAGCTGCTTTTCGGGATGGGCGCTGCCGCATGGTATGCGGCGAATGCTCGGCTGACCTCGCGGTACTGGCTGACTTTGGCCGAACAACTCGCGCAAATCTGGAGATGATGTTCCACTTCCATCGCGGCATCCGGTTCCAGCTCGCCGTCAATCCAGGCGATCAAGCTATTCTCGTATTCACACATTGCATTTCTCCGCCAGCTTCTTCACAGCGCGATCCACGGTGCCGGCGACCGTGGATGTGGGGAGACCGAGCACTTCTCCGATCTCGCGATACCGCAAACCCTCGGCGCGCAACAGCAGGCACTCGCGCTCTGGGTCGCTTAGCGTTCGGATGGCTGCTCCCAGCTTTCTATTCTTCTCCTTCTGCAAGACCGCGTGTTCGGGCGTCGATTCGTCCGCCACGTCGAGCGCTTCAGCTTCGAGTGGCGCGCCATAACGGCGATGATAACTTCTCTGACGGTTGCGCGCCGCGTTGTGCGCGACACGGAAAAGCCAGGCCCGGGCGTTCTCCGGCGACCCGCCGGAGGTCAGCGATCGGTGCAGACTGAGAAACGCGTCCTGTACCACGTCCTGCGCTTCGTCGGCCGACAATCCCAGCGAAACCAGGTACCGGAGTAAAGGCGTTCGCAGGTCTTCAAACAGAGTGGCGCCCTCGCGAGCGCTGGCCGCAAAGCGCGAAAACGGAAGGGCGAAGGGGAAACCGTCGCCGCTCATATTATCGTTTTATCGTTGTCATCGCGCACAACGGAACGCCGCCGCAACATCGTTTGGCTGACAAGGTCGCCTCGGCGTCCTGTGCGCTCATGCTGTCCTCGTCATCGCGGTTCTAAACATAGGACAACCCGAGTGGGCTGTTTTCCGGAGACCGGGAAAATATATTCCTCCCGCTATGGAAGGATGGCGTAATCGGGCCAGCAGTCGTTGGGATCGAATTGATCGCTGAAAACACGGAACGCGTTGCCGTTGGAGTTAGCGGGCGGAGCGAACCGGGGGTCGAGGATCTTGGCGATTTCATCGCGGGCGGCCTCCAGGTGCGCTTTGGTCTCGCGGTCCTGGGCTTTCGCCAGGGCAGCCCCGATGCCGGCACTCAGAGTTTTCAGTTCGGCTCGATACAGCGGCTTCTCATCGGGACTGGTGACGGAGAACCCGAAGCCGCCGAACCTTCCCACGGATTGCACGGCATTGAGCTTGGTGTTGATCTGATCGAGGTAGGCGTGCTGCAGATTCCGGCGATAGGCATCGATCTTGACTTGGGGTGAATCGAGCTCCCTCCAGATGCCTTTGCGGACGTCGGCCAGAAATGCCGCGGGGCTGTAAGCGGAGCTTCCGTCGATGGCTTCCTGCTCCACCAGGCGAGCGAAGCGGGAACTGCTCAGCAGATTGGTGAGCACGGCACTCTGCGCGTTGCGGACGCGGCTCAGAGCGCCGATCGGTTCGATGCGCCGCAGAATTTGCGGATCGATCGCCCAGGTGGGCGTGGTGAACGCGTTGTCGTTCAAAAACTTCACCGCTTCCTTCTGGCGCGTGCTGGGGACGGGGTTAAACAGGACGCCTTCCTGGCCGACATATTTTTCCTGCGAGTTGAATCCGCCGACGATCGCCGCGACATGATTCAGCTCGAGCGTCCACTGGCCCAGCATGCGGCCGTAGAGCTCGGCCAGATCCTCGTACGGTTCGCCGGTCTTGGCCGTGGTTGCCGGCAGCAGCATTTTCGCGACGCGCTGCAGATTTTTGATGCCCAGCGCGGTGGATTTGATCGCGTCCGCATCGCCTACCGCTTCGGTCAGCTCGCCCGGATCGGAACCGGCCGCGCCTGCGGTGGAGAAACGATACCAGGGAGTTTTGTCCTGCTCGCGCGCCCATTGGTCGAGCGTTGGTTTCTCGTCGTCCGGCGTGGTCGGCATCGGCGATCGGCTTGTAGCCCCAGCTGATCGCCAAAATATCGTAAGGGCCAATGCGCGGCACCAGGTCCTCGACGTCGATTTTGTCTTCCGGCTGCGCGACGTAGTTGAAGCGCGCGTAGTCCATGATGGAGGGCGTGTGGCCCATCTTCTTCAGCCACTGCTGGATCGCGGATTTTTTCTTCCGGGTACATGGAGCTGGCCTTCATGTTGTGCTGCAGGCCGAGCGTGTGGCCGACTTCGTGCGCGACCACGAATTCGAGCAGCCGGCCCATCAGGTCGTCGGGCAGCGGCAGCTTCTGCGCGCGCGGATCGAGCGGGCCCACCTGCAGGAAATACCAGTCGCGCTGCAGGTTCATGACGTTGTGATAGAACTGGATGTCCGCATTCAGAATCTCGCCCGGTGCGCGGATCGCTGATGTGCGGCCCGACCGCGTTTTCGATGGTGGAAGGCAGCCAGCGAATCACGGAATAGCGGACGTCTTCGGGACTGAAGTCGGGATCCTGTTCGGGAGTGGGCGATGGTCTTGGCGATGATGGCGTTCTTGAAACCGGCTGCTTCGAAGGCCGGCTGCCAATCCTCGACGCCGCGCTCGAGCCACGGGACCCATTTCGTGGGCGTGGCGGAATCGATGTAATAGACGATCGGCTTGACCGGCTCGGACACGGCCGCCGAGGAGTCCTTCTTCTCCAGCCGCCAGCGAGCGATGTATTCGCGGTGCGGGGCGCGCTGCTCGTCGCGGCTGTAATCCATCTGATTCACCGAGAAGTAGCCGACGCGCTCGTCGAATACGCGCGGGCATCATGGGCTTTTCGGGCAATTTGACCATGCTGTGATGCAGGACGACGGTGGCGCTGCCGGGGCGCATGCCTCCGCCGCCTAAAGGACCGGCTGGCGTGTTATTTTGCGCTCCGGGAGGCGTGGGGTTGCGCGTGTAGGTGTGGGAGGCTTCGGCTTCGATATTTTCCGGATACGGCGAGATGCGTTCGATATAGGAGCGCGAGGCGTCTATCGAGCTCGCGTTCAGACGCTGGCGAGCGCTGAATTCGGTGACGTCGCCGGTGAACAGGCGGGTGACCTCGATCACGGCCGACGCTTTGTCCGCGCCGAACGCGGCGACCGGAAAAGTCATCAGAATGGCGTCGTTGTTGGCGGCCTGCACGGCCTGCGCGATGGGGGTCTTCGGGTCCGCGACGATGTCGTAGTTGACGCTGCGCAGGTTGACCTTGTTGCCCTTGAGTTCCCAGTAGACCACGCGCGTGGACAATTGCTGGCCGCCATAGCCGACGCCGATGGTGGTTTTCGCGATGCGGGTGTTCAACAGGAATTCCTTGCCGAATTCGGCGTTGGGGATTTCGTAATAATACTTGTCCTTGACCTGGTGAACGCTGAAGATGCCCTTTTTCGATTTGGCATCCTTGGTGATCACTTCGTCGTAGGGCTGGGGCTCCTGGGATTGAAGCCTCGAAAGCCGGGGCGCTGCGGGCCAGAGGCGGCCGGCGTCGCGGGGGTGTCGGAGGGCGCGGGCGGAGTGGGGTCCTGGGCGCGCAACAGCGGGAGGGCCAGCGATGCCAGTGAGAAAAGGAGGGCGGATCTGCTCATTTCTTAGCTCCTTGCGGTGAGTGACAACTATGATAGCAATCCGGCTTTGGCGCGGCGTGGGGCCGGCGTGTCTTGACGCATGTTGGCGGGATTTCGTGCGGCGGAGAGAAATTTGATGGGGAAATTAAAAAACGAAGCCAGCTAAATCGTGCATTTTCAACGAAAGCATTGATTTGCAGCCGAACTGACTTTACTGATGTCCATCAAGACACCCTACGCCTATATGTCTGACCCCGGAGACGCGAGACAAGGTAAGTGATTGCAGTAGGCCTAAAAAGTTCGCTGCAGTGGGCGTCACTGCGCGGTGCTGGCTTTGCCCGGGGACTGCCGTTTCGCGTGCCGACGGCCCCTGCCCAAACGAAGTTAAGCGAGCCAGTCTTACCTCAGATGCCAGCATTATTATGGCTGCTTATGACAGGCCTAAGTGATTTGCAGCTTAGCGAGCACTGTGCGGCTTCAGCGGGTCCTGTCTTGCTGCGAACCAAAATTCAGAAGCCGACTGCCTTCACAATGCGGTCGAGAATTACTCCTAGAGCTGCTCCGATCACTCCTCCCTTCACCATTGCGCTCCACATTCGTCGCGTCCACAGGTTCTGTTGTCGAAACTCGTCGATATCCTTGGTGATCCTATGGCGTTCTACCTGGGCAGAATACCTACCTTTGAAGAGCCAAAGGGCATCTAGCTCTTCCAATCGATCAAAGCTCTGATTGTGAAGTAGGTAGGGCCCCTTCGAGGTGTAGGCATAAATTGGAAAGGGGGGATGATTGTGAAAACGATCTCGAACTCTCTGAATGAGCCCAATGCCTTCTGCGGCCTCGTCTGAGTGGAGGTCAGCCGCCAAATTTTCTATTTGCTTCGCTTTCTGAGCAACACGCGCCTCCTTGGCTTCGCGGTCTTCTGGACTTCGGTAGAAAAAAATGTCGCAGAGGAGCGCATCCGGGACCTCATCCCGGATCGCGGCGAGGACCTGGTCAGGCGTTTCAAAGGTACGTACCTCGAATTCAGCTCCATGGCGCTCGACGAATCGCATTCTATTTTCCTCGCGATCATCCACAACCCAAACTTTCGGTCGGGCCCGATCCGTCATACCTTATTCTAACGAGCACGTCATACCACTTACACACCGGAGTCTTTTCTGGGCGCGGTTGTGCCAAGGCACCGAATTTCGCGTCATAAGGTGCATCTTGGAACGCGAACCGAGCATGACAGGACTCGACAATTCGGTTAGAATTTGTCTTGTTCTATCCACGATATGAGTGTCTGGCATAATTTCCCGTACCGCGAAATTTTCACCGCGAACCTTGGCGACACGTTTCAGAACGACTATCGGCTCAGTCGGCCAGCGTTAGACGTTGTTCTTAAGAATGGCCCGTATCAGGCAACGTGCTTGGCCCTCGTCGACTCCGGGGCTGATTTTTGCATTTTTCCGACGCGATTCATCAAGGAGCTTGGCCTTCGTAGCGAGGATGCGACCCACGTTCCTGACATCAGCGGTTTTGGGGCGATTCGGCGAATCGGACGTGCCGTTCTGGAGAGTAACCTACTCCATTGGGGGATCGTTTTCCGTCGTTGCTCCGGTAGGCTTTTCGGTGCGGCAAGATCGCGCTGACTTCGGTTTGCTCGGGCAACGTGGCTTTTTCAGCGAGGTGGTGCAAGTCTCTTTTCGTTACAGCGATGCTGGCTTCGGGTTTGCAACCGAAGACTGACTGGATTCTCACCTCTCCACAAAGCCCTTGGAAATTGGCCTTTTCGCCGGCCGGTCGCTCTTAGCCGGGCAAGACGTTGACCAGTTTGATGCGGCGGCGGTAGCGGCTCAAGAGGTAGTCGACAAAATCGCCGATGATCAGGTTCGGGCGGCCCGAGCCGCGGTTGATGACGCGACAGGTGAGGATCGCGGTGGCGCCGTCCCATTGGACGTTCATGGAGCCGCCGCGATGGCTTTCGAGGCTGCGCACTTTGGTCCAGCCGGGCGAGCGGCCGGGTTTCTTTTCCTGGATGACCTCGAGACCATGTTTCGTGAGCCGGGGATCGTTGGCGATGGCGTCGCGTAAGCTGCGGCCGCGCGAGCAGACCACCTGGACGACGGTTTGCATTCCTTTGATCGTACACGATGGACTAGACCGGTTCCGGGCTGGTATGGTGTGGACGTGATCACTGCTTGGGCGGCTGTGTTGGCGGCTGCGTCCGTATCAACGCTTCCGCCGGGACGCGGCATTTCCGAAAGCCTCGCCCAGGAACGCGCGCAGACCATCCAATCCGTGCATTACGGCCTCTCGTTCCGCATCCCGGAGCGGAAGACGGAGGCCATTCACGCCAGCGAAGTGCTGCGGTTCTCGCTGCATGCTCCACATCGCGTTGTTTTGGATTTCGAGCAGCCGCGCGAGCATGTGCTGGAGATTCGGGTGAACGGACGGGTGGTGGATGTCGCGTTCATCGATGGCCACCTGGTTGTGCCCAGCTCCGCGACCAAGGCCGGCGAGAACGCGATTCGGATCGAGTTCATTGCGGGAGACGAGTCGCTCAATCGGAACGACGATTTTCTATACACGCTATTCGTGCCGGCGCGCGCGCATCTGGCGTTTCCGTGCTTCGATCAGCCCAATCTCAAGGGCCGCTATCAACTGGCTTTGGAGATTCCCGAGAGCTGGCAGGCGGTTTCGAACGGCGCGGAGTTGGATCGGGCGGATGAACCACCAGCTTCTGCGCCGGGACATAAGATAGTCGTTTTTGCCGAGACGCGACCGCTCGCGACTTATCTTTTTGCTTTCGCGGCCGGGAAATTTCAGGTTGAGACCGCGGTGCGCGACGGCCGCACGTTTCGGATGTTTCATCGCGAGAACGACGCGGCCAAAGTGGCGCGTAATCGCGATGCGATCTTCGATCTGCACGCGCGGGCGCTGAGCTGGTTGGAGGATTACACCGGGATTCCGTATCCGTGGGGCAAGTTCGACTTCGTCCTGATTCCGTCGTTCCAGTTCGGCGGGATGGAGCACGCGGGCGCGATTTTCTATAACGCTTCCAGTCTGATGCTGGACGAATCCGCCACGCAGAACCAACTGCTGGGCCGCGCTAGCGTCATCTCGCATGAGACCTCGCACATGTGGTTCGGCGACCTGGTGACGATGCGCTGGTTCAATGACGTCTGGATGAAGGAAGTGATGGCGAACTTCATGGCGGCCAAGATCGTGAATCCGTCGTTTCCTGGAGTGAACCACGCACTGCGATTCTTGATGGAGTACTATCCGGCCGCGTACGACGTGGATCGGACGGCGGGCTCAAACCCAATAAGACAGGAGCTAGCGAATTTGAACGAGGCGGGTACGCTGTACGGCAACATCATCTATGACAAAGCGCCGATTGCGATGCGGCAGCTCGAACTGATTACGGGCGAGGAAGGATTTCGCGACGGACTGCGAGACTACCTGCACCAGTACTCGTTTGGGAACGCTACCTGGCTGGATCTGGTGCGAATTCTGGATGAACGCGGGCGGGGGACGTCGATTGCGGCGTGGAGCCGGGCTTGGATCGAGATGCGTGGCCGGCCCGAGGTCCGCACTACATTGCGGCTGGATGCCAGCGGACGAATTTCCAGTTTGACGTTGACCGAGAGCGATCCGCTCAAGCGCGGGCTGGTGTGGACGCAGCGGCTTGAGGTGGCGCTTGGATATCCGGACCACATCGAGAAGCTGAATGTCTCGATCAATGGGCCGGAGATAGAGGTGCTGAAGGCGCGCGGAATGAAGCAGCCGCTGTATGTTGTTCCGAACGGCGCCGGGCTTGGTTATGGCCTGTTTGTGCTGGATAACACGACGCAGCGTTATTTAGTGGAGCATTTGGAGAGTATCCCGGATGCGCTGGCGCGCGGCAGCGCCTGGGTGGACCTGTGGGAAAACCTTTTGGAAGGCCGCGTGGCGCCGGGTGAATTTCTGGATCTGGCGTCGCGCGCGTTGCCGGCCGAGAACGACGAGCAGAATGTGCAACGTGTCCTGAGCTATCTGTCGCGCGACTTCTGGCAATTCTTGCCTCAGAGCGAGCGATCGGCGCGTGCGCCGGCATTAGAAGCGATGCTTCGACAGGGCATCGGGCGGGCGTACTACGCGAGCGAAAAATCCGCGTGGTTCAAGACCTTTCGCGATGTCGTGCTGACGCCGGATGGATTGGCGTGGCTGAAGCGGGTGTCGCGCCGCGAAGAAAAGATTCCCGGACTTACTTTCGCCGAGACAGATGAGATCGACATAGCGATGGAACTGGCGGTGCGCGGGTTGCCGGACTGGCGCGAGATTTTGGCCGAGGAGCTGGGTCGGATACGGAATCCGGATCGGAAGGCGCGCTTCGAGTTCGTGATGCCGGCGCTCTCAAACGATCCGGCGGTTCGGGAGCAGGCCTTTGAGCATTTGCGCGCGGTGGAGAACCGGCGGCACGAACCTTGGGTGCTCGAATCGCTGCATTATTTGAATCACCCGCTGCGTCAGGAATCGTCCGAGCGTTTCATTCGCCCGAGTCTTGAAATGCTGCCAGAGATCCAGCGCACGGGCGACATTTTTTTCCCGGCGCGGTGGACGGAGAGCGTGCTCGGCTACCAGCGATCGCCGGAAGCGGCCACGGCGGTGAAGAGTTACCTCGCGAAGACGCCTGCGCTCCCAGAGCGGCTGCGGTGGGACGTTTTGGCGGCCGCCGACGATCTGTTCCGCGCCAGCCGAATGTCGGCTGTGAGCAAATAGGTACACTGATGAAAGAGTTGTAGAAAGAGGCACAGATGCTACTGAACCGATGTTTCCTGGTGCTGCTGGCCGCGAGTGTGGTGGGCTGGGCGCAAGCGCCGCAAGGCGCTACCCACGAGATGCAGCATGGCGACCACATGCAGCATCGCTTCGACAATCCCGAGCAATTGGCCAAGAGTTTTGACGATCCGGCGCGGGACGCTTGGCAGATGCCCGACAAGGTAATCGCGGCGCTCAAGTTGAAACCGGGGCAGGTGGTGGCGGATGTGGGCGCGGGGACGGGATACTTTACTGTCCGGCTGGCACGGTCGTCCGCGGCGCCCAAAGTGTATGGAGTGGACATCGAGCCATCCATGGTCAACTACATTCGCGAGCGCGCGGCCAAAGAGGGTTTGAAGAATGTGGTCGCGGTGCAGGCGTCGGAGGACAACGCGAATTTGCCGGAGCCCGTCGACTTAGTGCTGATCGTGGACACTTATCATCACATTGGCAATCGGGATGCGTATTTCAGGAGGCTCGGGAAGTCGCTAAAGCCGGGCGGTCGCGTGGCGATTATTGACTTCAGAGCGGACTCACCGGAGGGGCCACCGAAAGAATTCCGCTTTCCACCGGAGAAGGTGAAGCAGGAGATGGCTGGCGCCGGATACGCGTTGACTGAGCAACTCGATTTTCTGCCACGGCAGCAGTTCTTGATTTTCAAGCTGGCGGGCGGGAACTCTCGCTAGTTGTCCAGGAAAATTCCCGCTCAAGCGCCAACCGTGGCGACGCCTATTCTTGAAGCTATTTGTGGGACGAAACGAAGGCGGTTATAGTGGTTTTGTTTACGTTGATCTGATCGCCCGTACGCACCACTTCATGATGCTTCACTTTGCCCAAGTGGATACTGGGAGACTGCGTGGCCAGAGCCGACTTGGTGTACCAAGCCATATGGTGCTCTTGTTCCGGCGTATCCGTTCGGGTAGTTGTATAAGTGGTTGCGAAAGCGAAAGTACCTGTTAGTAACAGACCTAGCATGACCTTTTTCATCTTTTGTGCTCCTTCCCGCCTTGGTTCAGGGCAATTCTCGGACCGGGAGCGTAATTCATTCAGCTAGCGGGGCATAGGAAGATGCATGCGCGGCGGCGGCGGAAAAAACGACAGGCGGAAACTACCCGTCAAAACGCGTCACGGTGACGAAATCTAACTTACTACCGGGTGCTCGCTGATGAGGCGTTGTTACGCAAGGCTGCGGCGGCGGTTTGAATTCGGGGGCCCGGAACAACCGGCGCCGATACATAACCGATCACTTCGTCTTTCCACACCTGGTTGACCACAACCTCGTAAGGCAGCGGGTTGCCGGCCAGGTAGAACTGCACGGCCTCGTTGATGGCGCAGTCTTTTCCGCGGGCCACTTTATCACCGGTGTAAAGGTCCATGGTGTAACGGTTGTTTTTCGGATCGGTGCTACGGATCGCAATCTGAATTTCGCCGATCCTGGTGGGGACCTTGGTGGTGAGCAGATCAAACGGTAGATGCTTCCTGGCGGGCGGTATGGGCGGCGCTGCGGCCGGTTGGGGCAGCGTCGCAACCGGTTTGGCGCTAGTGGCGAGTTTGGCCGTCACCGCATTAAGATCGCCTGCGACTCTTTTCAGATCGGCGCGGTTGCGATCGGTCTCCGTAAAGACATGCTGTAGCTTAGCGTCAGCAGTGTCGAGTTTTGTGCTGGTGTTCTGCAGCCTGGCGCTGATGTCCTGTTTCAGCGCGGTCAATTGGGCGGTTAACTCCTGGTTCTTTTGCGCAAGCTCCTGATTTCTATCCTCCAGGTGCGTAGCGACCTGGGTGTTGTTTCGCCGCAATTCCGAGCGGGCATCGATGATCGCGGCGGCGGTGGACTCCTGGAGCCTGTTCAGCTGCTCGAAGCGATGCTCGGTGACGTCGAAGGCGCCCGATGTTGCGTCGCTTAAGCGGGTAATCTGGGCCTGCAGGTTGTGCTGGATGGCGGCTAGTTCGCGAGCCAAGTGTTGGCTTTTCACGAATTGATACACGTTGCCGGCCAGGGCCAGGAGAAAACCAAGAAGCAAGAGCACGAGGACACTGGCTGCGGAGTAGCCGCGTCGCGAACTCAGGTAGCCGTTGGACATGGGATCTCCCGGAAAACGATCTATGGCTTCCAATTATGCTGCATAGATTCCCGACGCGGAGTAGCGGTTTCGCCGGAGCAGTACTAGATGGGTACCATTGGGGGATCCGGTGAGATCGCGCACGAGATGTTGGGGAACCGAAGTCGCGCTTCCGGGCTAAGCTTGGAGGCCGCTTCCCCGAGGACTTCAAGGCAGCGAGTCAGCGCCATAGCCAACATCGAATCACTCGCTAAGTCCGACCGGCTGCTTCCGCCTGTCATGTTCAAAACGAGCGTGAGGCCTCCTGCATGTGACGCAGCCGGACGGCATCATCCCGGAAGTGCCGGCTCAGATCCATTGGTGTCCTTAAGTCGACTGCGCGGCCGCCCAGCAGCTGCTTTAGCTCATGTTCGATATCCGCCAGGCGAAAGAACCCGATTCGTTGGTGCGGCTGGAACTCCACCAGCAGGTCAATGTCGCTGGATTCGGAGAACCGATCGTTGAGAGCCGAGCCGAAGAGAGCGAGCTTCCGGATGCCGTTTCGTTGGCAGAGTTTAGCGATCTCCGCCTCGGAGATCTCGATGTGGGCGACCGGCATGTTCTCTTCCGTATGGCTCACGCGTCCGGCGGATATTTGGTTGTTGGTGTAGAGCCTGTTTGGTGGACCCGGTGAGATTCGAACTCACGACCTCTTCCAATGCCATGGAAGCGCCGGGCGTCACTTGGCAGTCGCACCGCGCGATTCCTGAACGTTGGTCAGTCCCGGATCTGGTACCTGCAAGGCCTCCCCCAGTCCAGGCCGATTAGATGGGTCGCGTTCTGGCATTGACACCCAGGGGCCACGGAGTCATACTCGGGGCATCGGAGGTGCTCTATGGCGCACCATAGTAGAGTTCTTTCCGGTTCGTTTCTCCTTTGCTGGATTGGGATGCCTCTTAGCGCGGAAATCGTGCCCATCTCCATTACGCAGCAGGTGAGTGTTTCCGGCCTCGCGTTAGCATGCGACCCATTATGCCAAGAGTTTGAAGTAGGTTTACCTGAATCGGGCCAGACCTTTTCCTCCAGCAACACAAATATAGATCTTCCACCAATGAACCTTGAGGTGATGGGGCAGGCGACCGACTTCGACGCCGACGTTTTTTCCAGCGGCGTTAGAACCGCGTCGTCTGAGGCCAGCGCCAGCCAATCATTCGTATTGACCCCTAGCAATATCCAAGTCAATCTGGGTGTTGATTACCAATTTTCTGGGAACGCCACCTTGCAAGAGGGCACTGCCGATGCTTACAGCCAGTACATGCTGACGTTTGACCTGAACAGTCCCTCGCTCGTTCACCTAACAGGCTCGCTCAATGAGGAGACTCTCTTCTCCGGGCCCATCGGTCCCTTCGGCTCCTTCCAAGGAGAAATTCTCCTGACTGGTCCGGGGGCACCGTTTCAAGCTATCTTGCCTTACACAAACGACATCATGCAGATTGACACGTCTTTCGCCCTGGGTCCTGGGGTATACACGCTGGACGCTGTGTCCGAATTGGATGTTGATCAGCATTATTTCATTGATTCCATTTCGGGCCTTGATGTGTCGTTGAATGCGGACTTCACGGCAATCCCCGAGCCTAAGCTGATGTCGCCTGTGCTCGCCCTCCTTACGCTTGCTGGAATCTACTTCCTCCGAAAGCACCCACAATCCTGCTTGCGCCGCTAGCCACTGCTGCATATGCGCGGCGGTCAGTGACCCGGACAGCGGGTCACCATCGATGCTGGTGTTAATTTTTTAGAATCAGTCTGGTAGAGCCGCGTAGAGCCGGTTTTGCAAGGATTGGTGGACCTGTTGAGATTCGAACTCACCACCTCTTCCGTGCCATTTAAGAAATATCAATCACTTGCAGACAATTTGACGCAAAACAAAAGACTTAGCAAGAGGCGACGTGGACTCCGTTGGACGCCACGGAAGGCCCTTTTCACAATCTGGATTCCGCGCGGACTTCGGGACGCCGCAAAACGGCACGACGCATGCTTTCGCGCGCGCGGTTGCAAGCCGTCGTGATTGTTGTCTGATTGAGCAGACAACACGCGATTTCTCTATAAGGATGATGCCAACGTGGAGCGGTGACCGCGCCTTCGCGGCTTCGCGAGCGAACTTGCTCTTTCGCAATATTGCGAATAAACTGGGATCGAGTGCCCAAGACCAGAGTCGCCCTCTACCGGGAGGAAGACGGATCGTGCCCGTTCATCGAGTGGTTCGACGAATTACCGGCGAAAGTGCAGGACAAGTGCTACCTCCGGCTGGAGCGCCTGCGCGAGATGGGCCACGAACTGCGTCGGCCCGAAGCGGACTTCCTGCGAGACGGCATCTACGAACTGCGCGCCAGCCTGGGAGGCGTTCATCACCGGATCCCTGTACTTCTTCCATGGCGCGGTGGCGGCCGTGGTCTCTCACGGTCTTGCGAAAGAGCGGGTGGTCCCGCCGAAAGAGATCGATCGGGCCGTCGAACGCAAGAAGCGGCTTGAGGCGAATCCGGCGAAGCACACTTATTATGAGGAGGCTTGACGATGCCAGATAACAAAGCAAAAAAGACGCTGAAACCGACCAGCGACGCGGTGGAGATCCTTCACCGCCGGTTCTACGAAGGCAAGCCGGCCCGGCTGAAGAACCTGGAAGAGGCGCGCGCGAATGAAGAGATCGCCCGCAAAATCCAAGAACTGAGGGCAGCGGCGGCCCTCACCCAAACTCAACTTGCCAAGCTCATAGGCACCACCGCATCGGTCATCTGCCGCCTTGAGGACGCCGATTATGAGGGCCACTCCCTGGCGATGTTGCGCAGGATAGCGGGCGCGTTGAATCAGCGGGTCGAGATCCGTTTTATACCGATCCGGCGTTCGGCCTAGCTAGGTCACGGCAATAATCAGTAAAGTGGGCGACGAGCCGGCTTCCGTCGACGGCGCGTGCTGGTGAAGGCTGTAAGGAGACCGCTCCTCATTACCTGACCTGTCGGGAGGTGAGAGATGGCGCTCAAGGCGCGAGAAGGGGACAGGCGGAGTACAGATGGCGACGTTGTAGCTCGTTGTTGGCGTAGAGCCCCCGCTTGGGCTTTGTTTTGGTGGACCTGGTGAGATTCGAACTCACGACCTCTTCCATGCCATGGAAGCGCGCTCCCAACTGCGCCACAGGCCCACGCGGAGGCTTCTGTTCACAATATATCATGGCGGTTTCGCTACCATGGTCGGATGACGCGAGAACAGGCCTGGGAAATACTGTGCGAGTTCACGAAATCGGATAGCCTGCGGCGTCATGCGCTGGCGGTGGAGGCGTGCGTGACGGCCTACGCGCGGAAGCTGGGAGAAGATGAGACCAAATGGTCGGTCACGGCTTTGCTGCACGATTTCGATTGGGAGATTCATCCGCAGTTACCGGATCATCCGACCAAAGGCGAGCCGATACTGGCCGAGCGCGGGGTGGATGCGGACATCCGGCGCGCCATCCTCTCGCATGCGGATTTCACGGGAGTGCCGCGGGAAACGGCGCTGGAGAAGACTTTGTTTGCCTGCGACGAGCTGGCGGGATTCTTGACGGCATGCTCGTACGTCAAGCCGAACCGCAGCATCCACGAGGTGGACGTGTCGTCGGTGCGCAGGAAGCTGAAGGACAAAGCGTTTGCCCGCTCGGTGAGCCGCGACGACATTCTGAACGGGGCCGCGGGGCTGGGCGTGGAGTTGGACCAGCACATTGCATTCTGTATCGAGGCGATGCAGCAGCGCGCGGCGGAGCTGGGATTGGCGGGAACGCAACCAGCGGCGACCGCGGGCGTTTAGTATCGCAACGCTGTTATAGAACGAGCCGACGGGTCTCGATGCTAGAATCACGCCTGGGAGCTAATCTTGGCCGGTGCTGGGCCTGGTCTTCAAAACCAGCGTGCGGTACTTAGTATCGCGGGTGGGTTCGACCCCCACTAGCTTCCGCCAACTCTTTTCGGCCCGCTGGATAATCGGCCCGGCGATTCCACCGGCAACGATTTTCGGCGGAAGCCGCGCGACATCGGCTCACGTTGTTATGATGGTCCGAGCGCTAGGCAGATCGTCCTCTCGGCTATGACTCCTGAGGAATTCCAGCACCTTCGCGGGAACTTCGAGCGGCTGGTGGCCGTAACCGGAGACGAACGCGCCCGCCTGATTCAGGAACTTTCCGAGAGCGATGCGGTCCTGGCAGAGGAACTCAATCGGATGCTGGCCGCTTATGCCAGCCGCACCAGCCTGTTGGATCAGACTGCGACAGTGCCCATGGCGTCGCCGTCAGTAGACTTCGATAAAACCGCTCCTGTGCCGGCCGGTTCTCAACTCGGTTCATACGTTCTGGAGAGCGAACTCGGCCGCGGCGGCATGGGGGTCGTGTATCAAGCCAGGCGCGCGGACGGAAGCTTCCAAAGGCGCGTTGCCATCAAGATTCTCCGGCACGATCGAATCGATAGTCTTGTTTCTGCGGCGCTTTCATCAGGAACGCCAAATCCTCGCGCAATTGAACCATCCCCACATCGCTTCCATTCTGGATGCAGGCCAAACTCCGGAAGGCGATCCGTATTTCGTCATGGAATACGTGGATGGCGTTCCGATCACGACTTATTGCGAAGCTCGCGGCGTTGAACGTGGACCAGAAATTAGATCTGTTTCTGCAGATCTGCGATGCCGTCCAACATGCCCATCGCAACCTGACCGTCCATCGCGACCTGAAGCCGAGCAACATCCTGGTGACCGCTGCGGGCGCCGTCAAACTCCTCGATTTCGGGATCGCCAAGCTGCTTCAGCGGGAACTAGGATGAGGCTTCGAGCCCACGGCGGCCATTTTGACGCCCGAATACGCCAGTCCCGAACAGATTCGCAGGGAGCCAATTACGACCGCGCGGACGTCTTTCTCGCTTGGCATTTTGCTTTATGAGATGCTGTCCGGCGAGCATCCTTTCCGGCGGAAGGGCGCGCTGCCGCACGAAGTGATGCGCGCGATCTGCGAGGACGATCCTGCCCCCATGAGTGAGGTGGCGCGGCGAGACGCGAAGCAGCTGCGTGGAGAACTCGACACGATTGTCCTCACGGCGCTTCGCAAACAACCTGCCTGGCGCTATCCGTCGGTCGAGCAAATGGCGGAAGACATTGGCCGCTACCGGCAAGGGCTGGCCGGTTCTGGCAAAGGGCGACAGTCGTCGCGTACCGCTTTCGCAAGTTCGCTCGACGCCAATGGTTGGCTTTGACTGCCGCCGCCCTGGTGATGTTCCTTCTTGACGGCCGGCATTCTTGCCACGACGTACCAGGCGCATCTTGCCGAGCAGGCGCGCGCAAGCCGCCGAACGCGCCCGTACCCAGGCCGAACAACAACGCGCATCGCGGAACGCCAGAGGATGCTGGCCGAACAGGCGCAGCGGAGTCGCCACCGAGCAACGGACGCTCGCCGAGGCAGCGAACGAAGGAAGCCGAGACGGAGCGGCGCAAGGAACAGGAGCGTTATCGCGACGTTCGGTCGCTGGCCGCCTCGCTTTTGTTCGATCTTCACGACGGGATTCGCGACTTGGCGGGATCCACCATGGCGCGGCGCCTGATTGTCGCCAAGGCGCAGCATCAGTTGGAACTGCTGAGCGCCGATTCGGGAAACGACATCGGGTTGCAGCGCGATCTTGCCGCGTCGTATGAGCGAATGGGGGAGTTGCGGGTAGATCCTCAACACCCGAACAAGAATGACGCGCGGCGCGGCGCTGGAGGCCTATGAGCACGCGGTGTACGCCTCCGGCGTTAGATCGCCGAGCGAAGCGGAGATTTCCCTGCGGGATCAGCGGGATCTGGCCCTCAGTCTGGCGAAAGCTGGGCGATGGCCAATTCATGGCGAGCGACTCGAAACAAGCTCTGGAGTCATACCAAAGCGCGTGGACGCTGGCGCGCACTCTGCAGCAGTCCGAGCCTCAGGACGCTTCGATGCGCCGGGCTTTGGGAACCGTCGATGAGAGGCGCTGTGCCGTCGCTATTTCTGACTGCTGGCGACAATGCCGGCGCACTGGAAGCATGCCAGGAGGGGATTTCCACACTGTCGCCATTGGCGAACGCGTCGCCAGACGACGTCGAGGTACAGCGGCTGATCGCGACTACAGAGGCCTCCTACGCCAATGCGCTGCGGTCTGTCCCGGAAGCCCGGCGACGCAGCCGTGCAGGCCGAGAGCTCGCGTCGCAGCCCTGCAGCGGCTGGAGTTGCTGGCGCCGAACAATGCGGAGTACCGGCGACTGTCGTCTTCGGCGGAAGCTATCCTGGCCGGCAGCCTAGCAGCAAGTGGCGAGGCCGCGGCGAGTCTGGAGGCGTTTCGCCGGTCCGTGCGATCGATGGAGATCGCGGTTGAGATCGATCCCTCCGGATCTGGGATCTCCACTTCGACTAGCCGTGACGTTACGGGTCGTTTTCGCGAGCGGTTGGCGGCTACCGGGAATAAAGACGGGGCGCACCAGGCTGCACAAGAAGCCGTGCGGCTCCTGGAGGAGACGGCGGAAAGGCCTGGCGCCGGCGCGTGGAGTGGAACGAATATGCGGACGCGCTACTCAAGGTGGAGTGGCCGGATCTGCTTCAGCCGGCAAAGGCACTCCAACTCGCGCTAAAACGCGGTTTCGGCCACCGAATCGAACGAATCCATTCTTTCTGGATACGCTGGCCTGGGCGTATTTTCGAACGGGAGACGCGCCCAAGGCGGCCGAGACCGAGCGCGAGGCGCTTAGCCTGTTGCCGGCGGACGCCAAAGGCGGCCTGCACGACGAATTGGATCGTGGATTGAACACTTTTCTCGCCGGCACGCAGCCCCTAGAAAGTTTGATCTCTTTTTCCCTCTCAATTCCGCAGTTGCCAATAGGGGATGTGAAGGCCACGGGAATGGCGGAGGCGGTCATGGCGGGTTTTTGCGGCAATTGCGGATTTCCACTGGGCGCGAACAGCGCGTTTTGCCCGAATTGCGGGACGCGCCAATCGGGAACGGCGGGCGGTCCGGCTCCAGCGGCACAGATTCAGCAGCCCCCGGCGCCTGTTGCCGCCAAGAGCGGTTCCGGGCTAAAGATTCTGATGATCGTATCTGGTGGGCTTTTTGGCCATTGCGAATTTTGCGGTCGGCGCTGTGTTTTACGCGGCCCACAGGGTGAAGCAGGCGGTGGTCGAGAAGGCGGCCAGTTATGGCGTGGATCTTCACTCCAGTCCTTCTCCCAGCCCTTCCGTTGCGAAGGCCCGTCACGTTTCAACTTGCGAGCTTCTGTCGAAAGAGGAAGCCGCGCGACTGCTCGGCGAGCCGGTGGACCGCACGGAGGATCAAGCCGGAACCTGCCTCTACTATGGACCTCCGGGCCTCAGCCGAAAAACTTGCCCGCGAAGGTGCGGCAGATACTTTCAAGCGCGCGCAAGCGCCAGGGTCGGATGTGGGAGGCGGGGAAGTCGCCGACACGATGACCAAGCTTCTTGGCAGCGTGGCCGCGGCACAGCAACCCGGCGGAGGCGATGCTCCTCTGCTCACTCTGGTTGTGGATTGGAGCGACGGAAAGGCGCAGATGACCGCCTCAGCATTTTGAATGCCGGCGTGGCCCGATCCGAGGCAGTCAAAGGTGGTGTCGGCCGACATCCCCAATCTTGGTGACCGCGCCATCCGGCTCGGGAATCTGGGTCTGAATGTGCTTAAGGGAGAGGCCCTCATCCGGATCGTCCCTGGGCCGGTGCCGGATGCCAACGATAAAGCCATTGCCTTAGCCCGCGCCATCTTGCCAAAGGTCTAACGCAGCCAAGCACAATTATCATTCCGGTTATCATGGCATCTGGAGTCCGGATGCCTCCGACCGATCCTTCCGATATCACCGCCCTGCTGACCGACTGGCGCGAAGGCGATGAAGAAGCCGGCCGCAAGCTCATCGAAACGGTGTATCGCGAGTTGAGACGCCTGGCGGCGGCGAATCTTCGCCGGGAGTCGAGCGCCGTTACCCTGCAGCCGACCGCGCTGGTGAACGAGCTGTGTCTCCGGATGCTCACCGGTCCGCCACTCAGTTGCGAGAACCGTTTGCATTTCTTGCATCTTGCGTCCCGGCAGATGCGGCGTCTCATCGTAGATCACGCGCGCCGGAAGAAGGGCCTGAAGCGTGGCGGCTCTCAGCAACAGCTATCGCTGGACGAAGCGCGCGATCACGCTGTGCCGCTCGACACTGGTATCGCCGACATGAACGACGCCCTCACGCGGCTGGAAGAGCTGGATTCGAGGCCCGCGGCAGTGGTGGAGATGCGGTTCTTCGGAGGTCTCACCGAGCAGGAGATCGCCGATGTGCTGGGGATTTCCACCGCCACCGTGAAGCGCGATTGGGAATTCGCCCGTTCCTGGCTGCTTGCCCAGTTGGACTCCAACTCTCCGCGCTGACATAAGCGAATAGTACTAGGCGATGAGCTAACCCGCTCGCCGTTTGCGCATCCCCTCTTGCAGGCTTGGGTTTGGAGCAACGCTCGGGCCGCCTGGGAGGAGAATGCATGAACAGAATTAGACGCTTTCTATGGTTTGCGGCAGGATTGGCGACTGTCGCACTCGTTGTGACGCTGGGCACCGAAAGCCGGGCGATCGCGCAAGCAGTAAGGGCGGCGTTGGTTCAAAATGTCGACGAACCGGGCCGAAATCCTTACAGCGAGAACGGTGGCTGTTTCGGCACGGGATGCACCGCGACTTTCTCGCCAGTACCTGCCGGAAAGCGGTTGGTGGTGACATTCGTGAATGGAGGATTAGGAGACAACAACACGATCTTCGCGGTGCTAGCGGGACATGGCGCGGACGTTCGTATCTTTGCCACCACACCGGTAGGTGCGGTAAGTGTGTTCAATGTTCCTACGGCGGCCTACTATGATGCCGGCGAAAAGCCCACCCTAGGATGCGAGGGCTGCAGCGCTTCGTTTGCGAGCGGAACACTTTCGGGCTACTACGTGAATCTCCCATGAGCCAATCCCGTCCGGGTTTGCGCATTTCAAAGCAAGCAGGTTATCGAGACTGCAAAGGAGGAAGAGATGCTACGGCCGAAGCAATTTGCATTGATGGCGCCGGCCGTGCCGGCGGTTGCGGTGATGGTTTCATTGATGGCGGAGGGCAGGGCCATTGCGTCGGCAGTGAGAGCGGCGCTGGTGCAAATCGTGGACGAGCCCGCCCCAAAATCCTATAGCGAAAGCGCAGGCTGCAACAGTTATGGTTGTACAGCAGTTTTCTCGCGAGTGCCCGCTGGCACTGCCCTAAACATATGAACAGACTAAAACGTTTTGCATGGCTTGTCGCAGGCTTGACGGCCGTAGCGCTGTTGGTAACACTCGGCACCGAAAGGCGGGCGATCGCCCAGGCCGTCCGCGCCGCCCTGGTCGAAAATATAGACGAGCCCGCCCGAAATCCCTACAGTGAAACCGCAAGTTGCGACAGTTACGGTTGTACAGCGACTTTCTCGCCAGTGCCCGCCGGCAAGCGCTTGGTAGTGACTTTCGTGAATGGGGAACTGGGCTCCTTTGGCGCCCTGGTGCTAGGCGGACATGCGGCGGCGGGTCCGCGTGGGTTTCCAATCATCGCAGGCTTCGTCAATTCGCCTACGGTGGCTTACTATGAAGCCGGTGAAAGACCAAACGTGAATGGCGCTGGCAGCTCGTTCATCCGAGCCACGCTCTCCGGCTACTACGTCACGCTGCCTTAACTATATGAACCGACTAAAACGTTTTGCATGGTTTGCCGCAGGCTTGACGGCGGCAGCGCTCCTGGTAACGCTCGGCACCGAAGGCCGGGCGATCGCGCAGGCCGTCCGGGCGGCTTTGGTTCGTAACCAAGATGAGCCCGGCCGGAATCCGTATTTCGAAACTCGAGACGTTCTCTGCACATCCGAAGTATGCGAATCGACTTTCTCCCCAGTACCAGCGGGGCAGCGCTTGGTAGTGACATTCGTGAGCGCCGAATGCTGCCAATATGGGCCGCCGCCTAAGGTCGTCCTCTTGGCAAAGCCAAACACGGAAGCCCAGGGGTTCCAAATGTTTGCGGCCGACGAGATTACCGCGTACACAAGTTCGCCGGTCATAGCCTATTTCGAAGCCGGCGAGACGCCGGTACTGTTCAGCTATTCGTCTGGGGGTGGAAATTTGGTGGGAACGCTTTCGGGCTACTACATCAGCTTGCCGTAAGGAGGAAAATCATGAAAGCATATTATCTACTAATCTTCGCGGTTGTGGGATTATGCTCAGCGCGGGCCGACACCATTTCGTTCGCCGGAAACTTGCGCGACGACGCTAACGTAATCTCGTGCGGTAGCGGATGTACCTTAGGCGCATCCAACAGCGACGGCGACTACGCGCAATGGGCGGCGGTGGTGGATTCATTCACGGTCAGCAGCGCCTCCACGATGGAGGCTATCACGTTTAGCTATGGCGGTGGAGTCAACGGAGCGGGAACCACAATCGCGCAAGGCGGCTTCGAGCCGTATTTGAGCTTGTTTGACTCGAGCGGGGACTTTCTCGCCTCGACATATTTTGGGACGACGTGTCCGGCGGGCGCAAACACGAACACCGACAGCGGCCAGTGCTTCGACGTTTCGCTGGACGGCGGCACGCTCGCGCCTGGCAGCTATCAAATCGCAATCAGCGCGTATGAAAACATGTCGTCCGCCGAAAACCTGGGGAACGGCACGCTGGCTGACGGATTCACCGGCCTAGGCAATCTCGCGGGTGGCGAAGACATGCATTACGCGTTCGATGTCATCCTATCCTCCACCACGCCTGTACCGGAACCTTCCGCCGGTTGGGTGCTGGGTGGAGCGATGCTGGCGATGGTTGGCGTGCGCGGGCGCAAGACGCAGAAAGCTCGCCCATTTATTCGCTCGAAAGGAAGTCACTGAAGTGCACGAACAGAAAGCGCGTAAATCCGGAGTGAGTAACCGGCAACAGGTGGCGCCCGTACATGCTCGGCAGGTTGTCCGGCCGGGCTCTCCATCTGGCCCGAGTAACCGCAGATCGGTCACCGCGACGGCAATACAAATCGACCAACCCGCTGATTCAGGAAAAGGAAGTCAACATGGCAAATTTTAAAGCTGATTTTTTAGGCGTCAATGGCATTTTCGACGGTACGGTTTACTTCCCGCCGGGCGTAATCAACAGAAATTCACATGTTCTGGTCAGCATCTGCGAAGTCGGAGAAGGGGATACCGAGGATTACGTGCCGGGTTCGGATTCCGGATTTGTCCCGTTCGACTATCCGTTTAAAGGTCTCGCGGTCTTCACGCTTCACAACGTAGTACCGTTTGACGATGGTCACGTGGAATTGACGATTGATACCGGTTGGACCGCATTTCTGCTGAATGTGCGGATGAATTTTGCCGTCGATCCAGCGTAGAGTCCGGTAACGGCGGCTCGAACCCGGCGATACTTCGCGGTCCAAAGAGTCAGCACTTGTAGGGCGGGTTGGTTTCGCTGGTGGCGCAGGTTTCGCGAGTGGAGCTTGCGCCGGATGCGGCCGAAAAGCCAGCAGTCAATACTTCAGCGATTTAAGATAGGCCAGCACGGCTTCGGCGTCCGGGCGGGTCATGTGAGGGCGTAGCATGGGGGGCCTGGGGGGCTGGCCGGTGCGCGCGATGCCGGTGGTCATGAGACGAATGAAATCGGCGTCCGTGCCCGGAGGGCCACCCGCCAGGCGCGGCGTTACCTCTGCCCAGTTGGCCACCGGATAGGTGGGACGGATCTGGAGCGGCCCGCCTTTTAACCAGTTACTTCGCTCTCCCTCGTCGTTCTGATTGTTGGGCGTGTGGCAGCGCGCACACTGGACGAGGTCCTCGACGATATAGCGGCCGCGCTCGATGGCGCTCGAATCCGGCGAGCCTTGTTTAGCGTGCGTTGTTGCGGCGGGTTGCGACCGACCCATGGCGAATAGAAGGAAGATACCAAGCGAGATACGAGCGAATGTCATCATAGTGAGGATTGTATCAACTCCGGCTCAGGCGACGGCGTGAAATCTGCTGGAGATGGAAGACGGGCTGGAGCGGCGCACACCGCAATCGGCCGCGTCCGGCGGTAACGTGTGACAAACCGGGGCTCAGCCCCATTCTTCCGTATTCTCGGTAACAGTACCGGGCGCCACAAGGGTCCCGGAAGCTTTCCTACCTGCGTTTTCGTGCGGCGCCTACCGAGCAGTTGGTATTTCGAAATCCCCGCATTCCGCCTAGACTAGAGATAACTTCTAATCCCCAACAAACACCCCGGGCGCTCCCACTTACCCGTAACCCCGACGGGGGCGCCCACCCTCTTTCCTTGCGGTAGTCGCTCAGTTAGGCACGGCGGTGCGCGGATGGCCGTCTGCGGCATCCGCTACCAAGTTGGCCTTGAAATGAATACCGAGGTTCCGGTATTCCCGGCGGCGCGATGGCTCGGCTACTCTCAACTCAAGAGCAGTGTCTCTGGTCCGGATGCTTCAATGCGGGACGCGATCAGTTCAATTGTCAAAACCATTTCCGGTCTCCTTCCAAGGAAAAATCAGCGTTCCGAGCGGCTGACGGAGGCGCGCGAAGGGAATGCGAAAACCTCCAGCATCACAATTTTGTGCGTTCCGGGGACTGATTCCGACCGGCAATTGCTGGACGAGATTTCGCGCCGGAACCACTGGAACATGTCGTTTGCATCCAGCAGCGACGAAGCGCGCGAGTCATTGAAGCGGAGCAAACCGCAGATCATCCTGATTGACCGCGACATTGACGGCGCGGACTGGAGATACGCGGTCTCTTCGCTGGCGGCGGCGTCCGGCGGGGCGTGCGTGCTGCTGATTTCGAGAGTGATCGACGACTACCTGTGGAACGAAGTTGTTACTAACGGCGGATACGACGTGCTGCGGAAACCCTTGAGCGAGAGCGAGGTTCTGCGCAACGTGAAACTGGCATGGTCGTATTGGAGCGGCACGCGGCCGGCGGCCGCGGCGAGCAAGAAGTAGCTCGGAAGTGTAACCTTCGACAAGCATCGTCCGCTATATTGGGGAGATGAAGTTTGCCAATGCTTGGGCAGTTCTACGTCCGCGAGCAGCTCTGCTTGCTTTTTTATGTTGTATTTGGCTGGCGCCTGGGATGCTTCGAGCCCAGGCCGGCGCCCAGGCGCTGCTTCCCAACTATGAGCAAGGCCCGAGCCAATTTCCGAACCTGATCGCGCCTTACAGAGAGCAGCCGATCCCTCCGCTGATCCTGGAGAATTCGCCGCGCTTACACGATCTGATTCGCGACGGAAAGATGCAGTTGTCGGTGTCCGACGCCTTGGCGCTGGCGCTGGAGAACAACTTGAACATCGCGGTGCAGCGTTTTCTGCGGCCGATCGCTGAAGTGGACGTGCTGCGAACCAAGTCGGGGCAAGCGGCGCGAGGCATCTCGGGAGCGCTGCTCCCGGCGGGTTTGAGCGTGGGCGCGATCGGCGTAGGCGTGAATCAGTTCCAGGGCGCCAGCGGCGTGGGCAGCGCGGGCGGTATCAGCGGCGGCGGCGGCGCCGTCCAAGTTCCGCAGGTGGGCGCCTTCGATCCGTCGGTGACTCTGAACGGCAGCTGGGATCGCACTGTCGCGCCCCTGAATACGCTTCAAGTTGCGGGCGTGCCGCAGGTGGCGACTTACTCGACCGCGCTTACCGGCACCTACACGCAGATGTTGCCGGACGGCTCCAGTTTTCTGTTCTCCATGAACGCCATCCGGCAAAGCTCCACGCAACAGCATCTGATCTACAATCCGGCGGTGATCAGCCGCTTTGCCATGGGTTTCAATCAACCGCTGCTGAATGGTTTTGGCCTGTTGCCCAACAAGCGCTTCATCATGGTGGCGCAGAATGATATCCGGACGTCAGAAGAACTGTTTCGCCTGCAGGTAACTAACGTAGTGGTGCAGGTGACGGACGCGTATTGGGATCTGGCTGCATCCAGACAGGCCGTGGCGGCGGCTGAGCGGAGCCGGGAGGCGGCCCAAACGCTATACCGGCAGAGCCAGACCATGTCGGAACTGGGCACGGCGGCAGCGCTGGATGTAGCGACCGCCAATGCGTCGCTGGCGGCCGCCGATCGCGATCTGATCATCTCGCGGACTAATTTTCAGCTCCAGCAAACGCAATTGAAGAACATGCTGAGCAAGGTCGCCGACTCGCAATTGGATGCCGCCGAGATCGTAACTACCGATCAGCTTCCGGAACCGAGCGATCGCGATGTTCCCGAACTGCAACCCGCGCTGGAGACCGCATTCCGGCAGCGGCCGGACCTGTTGGCGCCCGAGCAAGACCTCAAGAACCAGCAAATCAGCGTGGGATTTACGAAAAATGGTTTGCTGCCGAGCCTGAGCGTGTTCGGGCTGTACGCGGGCGCAGGCTTGGCGGGTAACACTTACAAAAACAACGCGCTACTCGCAGCCGCGGGTGCTCAGGAATCGCTGACGCAGGACTTTGCCGCGGACTATCCGGAGTACTCGGGTGGAGTGAGCGCGGTGGTGCCGATTCGGAATCGCTCGGCGCAGGCTGACAATCTGCGCGCTCGCCTGGAACAGAGGCAGTTGCAGGTGAATCTGCAAAACACTCGCCAGCAGGTCAGCCTGGAAGTGCGCCAGGCCATCATCGGTCTGATCCAAGGGCGGGCGCAAGTGCAATCCTCGCACCAAGCCGTCAACCTGGCCAATCAGACCGCGGACGCGGAGCGCAAGAAACTTCAAGTGGGGCTCTCCACGGCTTATAACGTGATCCTGCGCGACCGGGACGTGATGACCGCGCTCGAAGCCGACATCGCCGCGGTGGCTACCTATGCCAAGGCGCTGGTGGAAATGGACCGGTCCATGGGCGCCACGCTGGACCGCAATGGTGTTGAGCTGCCGGATGCGCTCAGCGGCGAGGTGACCAAGCAGCCAACACCTCCCTTGCGCTATCCCCGCTATACCGGTGTGCCGGAGACCAAACAATAGCCGCCGGTATGAACCTAAACTTGCGATCGTTGTACCCAAGGTTTGATTTCGGCGTGCGCGGCGCGTGCCTAGTCGCGATCCTCACAATGGTGGGGGGCTTGCCGCTCAGCGCGCAATCGAGCGATCTGATCGATGGCGATTTTTTGAATCGTGGTCAGGCGATGTTTCCGAAGGTCTGGAAATCGTACCGGCCGGCCTATCTGCCGCAGCCCAATCTCAGGAACAGCCCGCGATTGACTGACCTGTTGCGAGAAGGAAAACTGGAGCTTTCGCTCAACGATCTTTTGAAGCTGGTTGTAGAGAACAGTCTTGCTCTCGAAGCCGACCGATACAATTATCTGATCGCACAGACGGACCTGCTGCGAGCCGAATCCGGACAGGCGGCGCGCGGATTGCCTGGCGCACCGGTTCCGTCGGGCCTTTTTAGCGGCGCCATCGGAGCGGGTGTAGGAAACAATGCCAACGTATCGGGGGCGGGCACGGGAGGGGCCGCGATTACGGCCGCGGCCAGACAGGTGGTGATTGGCCCGCGCGGAAACTTCGACCCGACCTTTTCAGCCAACTTCAGTTGGGACCGTGTGGAGAGCCCGCTGAACACGCAAGTGGTCTCCGGCATACCGGTTGTGATTGTTCCCTCCACCGTGCTCCAGACACGCTTCCAAGAGGAGTTACCAATCGGCACGAGCTTTGCCGTTAGCTACAACATCCAGCGGCAAAGCTCCACTCAGAGCCATCTGCTCTTCAATCCCGCGTTCAACGGGTACTTTTCCCTTCAGTTTTACCAGCCACTGCTGAACGGCTTCGGCTTTGCTTTGACCCAGCGTTTTATCACTTTCGCCAAGAACAATCGCAAAATCGCGGGCGAAATTTTCCGCCAGCAATTGAACGATAATCTGTCGGCCGCCGCGACTCTTTACTGGGACTTCGTCGCGATGACCGAGCAGGTGAAGGTGGCCGAGCAGTCCGTTGCGGCTTCCGAAAAGCTGTATGAAGACAATCAGAAACAGGTTGAGGCGGGCGCGTTGGCGCAGCTCGATCTGGTACAAGCTGAATCGCAGTTAGCCGCTAGCCGCCGGGACCTGGTGATCGCGCAAACCAATCTGCAATTGCAGGAAGCAAAGATAAAGGCGACCATCAGCAAAGTTTTCAATGCGGACTTGGATAAGGCGACTATCGCGCCGACCGATGCCCTGCCGCAAGCCGACGCAATCTCGGTCCCACCGCTGGAGGTTGCGGTGAGATCGGCGATGGAGAATCGCGCGGTGATTCGCGAGGGAACTTTGCAGTTGGAAAATCAGCGCATATCGTCCGCCTTCACGCATAACAATCTTCTTCCGGTGTTCAGCATCTTCACGCAATACAACGCCTATTCGCTGGCGCCCGGCACCGGCCCGATGTTCACGCAACTGGTGCACTGGATTTATCCGGAGTACTCGGCTGGTTTTTCGCTAACGTTCAGTATCCACAACCGGGCCGCGCAGGCCGACGACATTCGCTCGCGCCTGGACACGCAACAGGTGGAAACCACCAACGCGCAGACGCGCAGCACGGTTGGGCTGGCGGTGCGGTCCGCAGTGAATGCGTTGATTCAGAATAAGGCCCAGGTCGAAGCCGCTGAGCGGGCGGCAACGACCAGCCAGCTTTCCTTTACCGGCCAGCAGGTGCGGCTGCAGAATGGGCTGGCGACACCGTACGCGGTGATCCTGGCGCAACGCGATCTGATCACGGCTCAGTACGCGGAAATCGAAGCCCGTGTGGTGGCGGCCAAGGACATGGTCGCCCTCGAGGTGGCCATGGGAACCTTTCTGCAAAATCACGGCATCTCGTTCGACAACGCGATACACGGCGATCTCTGGAAAGGCTCCACCCAATAGCGAAGAGCTGCCAGCCGGCCAGATCGCCGGCCGGCGGCGTCAAAAGCTCACGCCGAATTCAAAAATCAGGTTGATCCAGTGGTCGGTGGTCTTGAGCGCGGGCACATTGCCTACGGCCTGGCCGTTAGTGGACGCAGCGATGTATTGCAGCGTGGTTCCCACCCTGAAAGCATGGCCGCTGTCAAGGTAATAGCTGACATTCCCAAGTCCGTAGCCGCCCCAACCTCCGCGCGAAGTGCAGGTATAGCAATTGTTGCCGCCGCTGTAAGCGTTGGAGGGCGCGGTTTCCGAGTAATGGAGATAAGCCGTACCGGCGCCCACGGAGGCCGAGACTCGCTTCATCCGCGTTGGGATATAGACGCGGCCGCCCAGAGGGATCATGAATTCGTGATCGCCCCCCTGCACCGGACCAAAGTCAGTCTGGACTAGGTTTTGGTTGTTGGCGGCGCCGAATGCAGCTTGAAACCCGAGGTCGGCCTGGAACCAACGGTTGAATCGATAGCCATATCCGACCGTGAAAAGCGGCGCGGTGCTGAGATAACCGGTCGAGTTTCCGGCGGGAATCGCCGCTCCCCCGCCGACGGTTATGTTCTGATGATGAACTTCTTGATCCTGATCTTGCGCAAAACAAAGGCCCGCTACGGAGGTCAAAGCAGCAAAAGCGAACAAGGCTTTGATAGTCATGGCCCAGTGTACGGTCCCCAAATGCCGCAGGCCCATACCGCAGAATTGCGATTTTCCGCGAGAATTTAACGGTAGATAAGGGCTTACGCGAAAGGACCGGGAGTAGTTGGCGGCGGGCGGCCGATGCAACCGGAGCCCAACCGGGCATCGACCGTTTTTGGAAAGCGTCCAAGGGACGTTCACCCGCCATAAACAATTGCGCGCCCGTGCGGGCGCCCGATCCGCCTCAAGCCGCATCGGACAGCGAGGGATCCCGATAAGGGACACCCGCTCCGTCCACACGCTCTTGGCACTCCAAACAGAAAGTTGCCCAGGGCAGCGCGTTGAGGCGCCGCTCCCCGATCGGACGATCGCATCGGAGACACGCGCCATAGGATCCTTGTGCCACGCGTTGCAGTGCGGCTGCGACTTGCGAGAAGAGTTCCGCTGTGCGGTTCAAATTATCCACCGCCAGATCGCGCTCGCTCTTCAGAGCCAGCTCTTCGAGCGAGTCGGGGGCTCGCTCGATCATAATCCGCGCCGGATCGCGTTTGCTGGCGAGCAATTCGGCTCGCTTTGCTTCGAGCGAGCGGCGGTACATTGCAATTTGTTCCGGATTCATGAGTCAACTTGAGCCTAGCCGAAGGCATGGGATTGCAGCCATCGCGAGACTCCGGTAATTTTCCGGCCGCCGACGGGGTAGAGGGTAGGGCCGGCTGGCGGATACTCCTGCGCAGGGTGGGAAACTACCGGACCTCTGGTATGGGCAAGCGCATTTGGCCCAGCCTAAGATAGTGGACCGGAGAGGCTTATGCGGGGCGTCAAAAGCGCAGAGCCCAAAACAATGCCAGAGAGAGTCGCGCCGGCGAGCGAGGATACCTCGAGACGGCAGGAGGTCTTCAAGGACTGGCTGGCGAACTATCTCCGCAGGTTAGACCGCGTGTCAGGAGAGGAGTCCACTTCCACAGAGCCGCGTCCGCAGCCAGGGAAACGGGCAGTTCGATGAAGAACGTGGAACGAAAACCAGCATGATAAATCCAAAATTGTTACCGGCAATACTTGCGCTAGCCGTGGTTCCGGTTGCGCTGGGCGTCCAGCCCAAGGAGGGCGCCATCCGGGGAACCGTTACGAAGATTGACCGGACCGCGAAGACCGCGGCTATCAAGACCGCGGATGGAACCATGCATGTGGTGCACTTTGTGGATCGCACGGCGGTGCACGGCGCGGAGAAGACGGCGGCCGGCGCCGAGGACGCATTCCACGGTGTGAAGGAAGGCAGTGAAGTAGTGGTGCATTACACCGCAAAAGGCACGGAAAAAGGCGCGGATATGACGGCCGACGAAGTCGATCAAATCGGCAAGGACGGGTTGCACGTGGCCGAAGGCACTGTCTCTCACATCGATCGCGGCGGCAAAGAAGTAGTGATCAAGGCCAAAGACGGCACCGAAGAGACCTACCGCATGACGGATCGGGCGGGAAAAGACATCGGCAAGGGCGCCGAAAAATCCGCCAAGGTCACGGTCTACTATACCGAGGAGGGTGGCCGGAAAGTGGCGCACTTCTTCGAGAAAACGCTCTAGGGGCGAGGCGCCAGCGCGGCGCCGAAAGAATGCCGGGCGCTAGGAAATCACGCCTTTTCTCACGGCGTACAGGATCAATTCCGCGAAGCTGTGCAGATTCAGCTTATCCTGCAAGTTTCTCCTATGCGTCTCCACCGTGTACAAGCTGAGATTCAGCAAGGTGGCGATATCCTTGTTGGACTTCCCTTCGGCCAGCAGTTGCAAGATCTCCCGCTCGCGCGGGGTGAGCAGCTCGTAACTGTCCTCGATACCGCGTGAGCGGATCTCGCGGACATAGTCTTCGGCGAGCATCTTGGTGATTTCCTGGCTGAAGAAGGTCTTGCCGTGAGTGACGGACTTGATGGCTTCGATGAGATCGCCCTCGGCGGAATCCTTTAGCAGATAAGCCTTGGCGCCGGCCTTGAGGGCTCGCAAGACGTAGCCCTCGTCAGCATGCATGCTCAAGATGACGATGGATGTGCTGGGTGCAACCGAGAGAATGCGCTGTGCGGCCTCAATGCCATTGAGGTTGGGCATGGCGATGTCCAATACGACGACATCCGGTTTGACGGCTTCGACTGCATCGACGGCCTGCTTGCCGTCGGCGGCTTCCGCCACGACGCTGAACTCCGGCTGGCCTTCCAATAGAAGCCGTAAACCCCGGCGGACCACGGTGTGGTCGTCAGCCAACAGGATACGGATCTTCCTCTCTCGCGTTAATGTTTCCATTGATCTCGCTTTTAGGGAACGGCAACTCCACGTTCAGCAAGGTTCCTCCGCCGGGCACCGAATGCACCTGACAGGCGCCGCCCAGGCTGGCGACGCGCTCCTGGATGCCGAGCAGGCCCATCCCTTTATTCTCGCTGAAATCGAAGCCTTTCCCGTCATCCTGGATGGAGAGCGTCAGGCGGCTAGGCTCTTCTTGCACGCGGATGCGGACGGTGTTGGCCTGGGAATGACGGGAGCAGTTGTTGAGGGCTTCCTGCACGACGCGATAGATACAGGTCTTGTAAGCGTCGGGATAATCCTCGGAGTGAGTTTCGGCCGCGACGCTGACATCCATGGAAGTTCGCTTGGAGACCTCGCGCGCCTGCCAGCGCAGCGCCGGCACTAAGCCCAGATCATCCAGCATGGAAGGGCGCAGCAGCAGGGCCATGTTGCGGACTACGCGCACGGTGCTCTCCACCAGGCCCTTAATTACTTCCACCTGACTGCGGGTCTGCTCGTCGGCGCGGGCGCCCAGGCCGGACGACAGGTTCCGCAATTCAATCAGCACGGCCGAGAGCGACTGCCCCACTTCATCGTGCAATTCCCGGGACAGCGCGCGGCGCTCCGTTTCCTGGGCCTGAACCAGACGCGTGGAGAGGTCTTTGAGCTGGCTGCGGGCCTCGGCGACTTCCAGGTATTGCGCGTGCGCCTGATCCTCCAGCCTCAGAATACGGCGCATACTGAAGGCGGCCATTCCCAATCCCAGCGCGAGCGCCAGCACTAGCGTCACTCCGACGCGGGTCTCGAAATCCGCCAGGAGGCCGACTACCTGGTCGTTGGCGGCGTTCAACTGCTGCTCATTGAGGGCCGCGGCGCGGTCCGCCATGGCGAGCATATTCTGGCGCCGGGGAAATACCTCGTCGCGCAAAAAGTCGTAACCCAGGCTGCGGCGTTCCGTCGCGTTCCACTTGAAGATAGGGTCGAGGATATCCCAGTATTGTGCCAATTCGTTCTTGAGAGCCGCATAGTGTTGTGCTTCCTCCGGATGGAGCTGGGCCGCATAGGATTGCAGCGCAGCCTCCATTTGACGCCGCACCTGTTGCAGGCTGCTTCGATACGCATCGGCACGTTCGCTTTCCGGTTCGAGCAGATAATCGCGGACGTAGGTTCCCGACAGATAGACCTGTGAGCGAATGTCGTTCAGAACATGGTTTCGAAAGAGAAACTCGCGGCGGATGCGGGCTTCGGTGGTTCTGAAGTTCTGCAGCACGCGCAGAGCGTCCAAGTCCCGCCAGCGCCATGATGATCAGGAGGCTGCCAAAACCGACGGCTAATGCGACGCGGCTGCCGAGCAACAGGCGCTCGTGTCCGCGTCCTCCGCTGGTAGCTATCGAGCCGTCAAAGGAGATCCTGAATCCAGCGTAACCGATTGAGCGTCCTCAGAAAAGATGCTACCGGGATTTGGAGAGGGAAATACCAACTGCCTGGTATTGGGCGGCCGGGGGTACACTATCGTAGAGTAGTAACAGCAACAGTTAAAGAAATTGCCCTGTGCCTACCGCGCCAGTCCTTTCTCATGGTTACTAAGCTGATGAATATAAGCGCCGATCTAGAGAAGATCCGCGCCTTGGATACCTGCACTGTCTCTAATGCCATTGAACGATTCAACGTCCGGCTGCGGAACGAAGGGTTTATAGTCGGGAGCGCTGCGGTGCCGCTTTCCGAATTTCCCGCCGATGCTGGGTTACGCGGTGACCGGACGAATCCGAACCTCCAGCCCTCCTATGTCGGGGCGCTGTTACTACGACCGCATGGATTTCTGGAACTACGTTGCCACGATGCCGGAGCCGCGGGTATTGGTTTTGCAAGATGTCGATCACGCACCTGGCTTTGGAGCGTTTGTGGGTGAGATTCATGCCACCATCGGCCTGGCGTTGAAATGCGTAGGCTACGTCACCAACGGATCCGTGCGGGATCTGCCGGCCGTCAGGGCGATGGGCTTTCACTTGTTTTCCGGCAGCGTCGCGGTTTCCCATGCGTACGCGCATCTGGTGGAGTTTGGCGAGCCGGTGGAGATCGGCGGCTTGAAAATCTCTCCGGGCGATTTGGTACAGGGCGACCGGCACGGCGTTCAAACCATCCCATTGGAACTGGTGCCGGAAATTCCGCTGCAAGCCGCGAAGATCCAGGAGAGAGGAACTTGAACTGATGGAGTTTTGCCGCTCGCCACAATTTACCATGAAGGGTCTTGCAGAACGGTTGAATCGAGCCTCCAAGGATTGCCTGTGAAGACCAAGCTCTGGTACCTTTGCCTGATCGGGACGGCGGCCGCTGCGGGCGGCCTTTTGGCTTCTTGCGGCAGGAGCCAAAAAGCCAGCGCCAATACCGTGGCGGCGATTCCGGAAGGAATCTCCGTCGGGCGTGACCAAGGTGGGCAGAAGAGCGCTCGGCCGCACGCTGACGCTGTCTTCCGAACTGGTGCCATTTCAGGAGATCGACGTATACGCGAAGGAATCCGGCTTCGTGCGGAAACTGAACGTGGATTACGGCAGCCGTGTCAAAGAGGGCGACGTGATGGCGGTGCTGGAGATTCCCGAGCTGGAATTGCAGTTGCAGCAGGACGACGCCGCCATCAAGGCTGCGTCCGATCAGATCACTCACGCGCAGCACGAATTGGTCCGCGTGGAGGCCCAGCAAAGTGTTGCATCTGCAGTACGACAGATTGAGCGGTGTTGCAAAGACCAAGCCCGGCCTGGTGGCGCAGCAGGAAGTGGATGACGCGCAAGGCAAGGATCTGGCGGCTCAGGCGCAGGTGGAAGCGGCACAGTCGAACCTGGAAGCGGCGCAAAGCCAGCTTGCGTCAGCGCAGGCCAAGCGGCAGCACGACCAGGTGCTGTTCGATTATTCGAAGATCACCGCGCCGTTTACGGGCGTGGTCACGCAGCGCTATCGCCAATCTGGGCACGTTGATGCAGGCCGGGACAAGTTCCAGCACGCAAGCGATGCCGCTGGTGCGGCTTTCCGAGGACGATCTGTTCCGGCTGGTGATCCCGGTGCCGGAATCCTACGTGCATTACATCCACATCGGCGATCCGGTGACGGTTAACGTGCCGTCGCTGAACCGCACTTTCCCCGGGAAAGTGGCGCGCTTCTCGGTGGACGTGAAGGAAGACACCCGCACCATGCACACCGAAGTGGATGTCGAAAATCCGAGCTCACGTGCTTGATTCCGGGCTTGTACGCGGAAGCGACCATGACGCTCGAGAACAAGCGCGGACGCGCTGGCGGTGCCGCTCCAGGCAGTGGATCATGATGGCGACCAGGAACAACGGTAGATGTGGTGAGATCCGTCGGGAAAGATCGTAGTGCGCCGCGTGAACCTGGGAATTCAGACCGCCACCGCGGCCGAAGTGCTCTCCGGCCTGCAGGAAGGCGAACATGGTGGTGGTGAGCGACCGCAGCGGCTTGAAAGCCGGACAAGCCGGTGCAGCCGAAGGTGATCCAACTGGTGGAGTACCAAAGCCCGGAAGACAAGCAGTAACGAACGAGGGCTCCCCGCGTGTCCCGATTCTCCATCCGCAATCCGTACTTCATCATCGTGGTCTGCCTGGCGCTGATGGTGATCGGCGTCACCAGCCTGGCTGCGCATGCCGGTGGATCTGTTCCCGACCATCAATCTGCCGGAAGTGGTGGTGGCGACATTTTACTCCGGCATGCCGCCGGAGGACATCGAAACCGACATCACCAATCCGCTGGAGCGCTTCTTCACGCTGGCCAGCGGCATCGATCACATGGAATCGCGCTCGCTGCTGGGCGTGAGCATCATCAAGGTCTACTTCCAGCCCGGCACCAATGCCGACGCGGATGTCACCGAGCTCTCCAATCTCGCGCTGGCGGATCTGAAGCGCCTGCCGCCGGGCACGCTGCCGCCGGTGGTGCTGAAGTTCGACGCGTCCAGCCTGCCGGTTTGCCTGGTGACGCTGAAGGGCGCAGGGACTGAATCGAGACGCAACTCCACGACATCGGGCAGTTCACCATCCGCAACCAGATCGCGGTGGTAAAGGGCGCCGAGATTCCGCCGCCGTTCGGCGGGAAGTACCGGCAGGTGATGGTCTACGTGGACCCCTACAAGCTGCTGTCGCGCCAGTTGAGCCTGATGGACGTGGTGAACGCGGTCAACAGGAGCAACCTGATTCTGCCGGCGGGCGACGTCAAGATGGGCCCGTACGATTACTACGTCTACTCCAACAGCCTGGTGAAGAAGGTGGAGGAGCTGAACGACGTTCCCATCAAGACGGTCGGGCAGCGCTGGGTTTCGGTGGGCGACATCGGCGAGGCCAAGGACGCCAACCAGATCCAGTACAACATCGTGCGCGTGGACGGCCAGCGCTCCGCCTACCTGCCCATCATGAAGCAGGGCGGCGACACCAATACCATCCAGGTGGTCAACGGCATCCGCGACATGATCGAGAAAGCTGTTCGACATTCCCGAAGCAGCTCGAGGCCACCGTGGTGTTCGATCAATCGGCCTTCGTCAAGGAGGCCATCAATACGCTGCTGCACGAGGGCCTGATCGGACTGGCGCTGACCAGCCTGATGATCCTGATTTTCCTGGGAAGCCTGCGCGCCACCGTTGCGGTGTTCCTTTCGATTCCGCTTTCCGCGCTGGCCACTTTCGTGGTGCTGTACATGATGGGCAGCACGGTCAACACGATGATCCTGGGCGGGCTGGCGCTGGCGTTTTCGCGCGTCATCGACAACTCGGTGATCTCGCTCGAAAACATCTACCGGCATCTGGAGATGGGCGCGTCGCCGGAAGTGGCCGCCGAACAGGGCGGGGCGGAGGTGAGCCTGGCGGTGCTGGCCGCCACGCTCACGACGGTGGTGGTCTTCTTTCCGGTCACGTTCTTGTATGGCGTCAGCAAGTTTCTGTTTTCGGCGCTCGCGCTGGCCGTGGTCATTTCGCTGTTCGCTTCCTACTTCGTGGCGATGACCGTGATCCCGCTGTTCTGCTCGCGCTTTCTCAAGAGCGTGCATCACGCGCAGGAGGAAGTGCGCAGCGGGCGGCTTCAACGCCTGGTTCAATCGAGGTTTCAGGCGCCTGCTCGATGTCTATGAGCGGCTTGGTGCGCGCGGCGCTTGCGGCGGCCGGTGCTCACGATCACGGCGCTCTGCTGGCTCTGTTTGTCGGCCAGCCTGGCGCATCTATCCGCTGCTGGGCCTGGCCTTTTTCCCGCGAACCGACGCCGGCCAGTTCACCATCAACCTCAAGGTGCCCACCGGCACGCGCATTGAAGTGACCGACGATTACGTCGCCAAGATCGAGGACCTGATTCGCCAGACCGTGGATCCGGCGGACTTCAAGATGATCGTTTCCAACATCGGAATCGTGCCGGATTTCTCCGCGCTCTACACCACCAACGCCGGCCCCTACACGGCCACCATTCAGGTGGCGCTGAACGATTCGCACAAAATCAGCAGCTTCGAATACATGGACCGCGTTGCGGCGCGAGATCGCCGCGCCAGTATCCGGACTTGCGCACGTTCTTCTCCAGCGGCTCGATGGTGGACGCGATCCTCAACATGGGCATGCCCGCGCCCATCGACGTGCAGGTCAGCAGCCGCGATCTCGACACGCACTTACAACATCGCGGAAGATCTCGCGGCGCGCATCGCAAGCTTGTCCGGGGTGGGCGAGGTTTACATCCCGCAGGACATGAACTATCCCGCCACTGCGGCTGAACGTGGATCGCGTGCACGCGGCCGAGCTGGGCCTGACCCAGAAGGAGATCGTGGACAACGTCATCACCGCGCTCAATTCGAACACCATGATCGCGCCCAACTACTGGGTGGATCACCAGACCGGCAACGACTATTTCCTGACCGTCCAGTATTACGAGAACGGGCCAGCCGGCCATTCACAACTTCGTCGATTTGACAGCAGATTCCGCTGCGAGCGCA
The DNA here is from genome assembly GCA_963739705.1 of Terriglobia bacterium. GTDB lineage: Bacteria > Acidobacteriota > Terriglobia > Bryobacterales > Bryobacteraceae > Palsa-89. The sequence continues at coordinate 501,355 of CAVUBR010000001.1, forward strand.
GCGTCGAAGCCACAGAAGACGGCGCATGGCGTCCGGGCCGCCATCGTCGCTCGCCATCGATGCGCGTCCGGCCGATCACGGTGCTCGGAAACGTCGCCAGCCTCGAATTCGTACAGTCGCCCACGGAGATCGATCATTATCAGATCCAGCGCGTGGCCGACGTGTACGTCACTCCCTCGGGCGAGGACCTGGGCAAGGTGACCGCGCGAGATCAGCAATCTTCTGGCTGGCGCAGAAGTTTCCGGCCAACATCCGCATCAATCTGCGCGGCATGGTGCAGGGGATGAACGAGTCGTTTCACAGCTTCGCGATCGGGCTTGTCGCTTTCCGTGGTGCTGCTGTTCCTGATTCTGGTCGCGCAGTTCCGCTCGTTCAAAGATCCGTTCCTCATCATGCTGGCGATTCCGATGGGATTCATCGGCGTGCTGGTGATACTGCCGCTGACCCACACCACGCTGAACGTGATGTCGCTGATGGGCGTCCTGATGCTGGTGGGCATCGCGGCCTCCAACAGCATTCTGATCGTGGAATTCGCGCACCGCCTGGAGGAGCAGGGCCAGTCCGTGGAGGATGCCGTGATCACGTCCTGCCGCGTGCGACTGCGGCCCATTCTGATGACCTCGCTCGCCACCATCATCGGCATGGTGCCCATGGCGCTGAAACTCGGCACGGGCAGCGAGCAGTATGCGCCGCTGGCCCGCGCCATCATCGGCGGGCTGACGGCTTCGGTGCTGCTGACCGTCTTCATCGTGCCGGCCGCATACTGCTGGTGTATCGCAGGAGGACTGCTCCAGCGGAGTAATCCCGATGCCACGCTTTTCCATCCGCAATCCTTACTTCATCATCGTCGTCTGCCTGGCGCTGGCCGTCATCGGTGTCACCAGCATGGCCCGCATGCCGGTGGATCTGTTTCCGACCATCAATCTGCCGGAGGTGGTGGTGGCGACGTTCTATTCGGGCATGCCGCCGGAGGATATCGAAACCGACATCACCAATCCGCTGGAACGATTTTTCACGCTGGCAGCGGGCATCGACCACATGGAATCGCGGTCGCTGCTGGGCGTCAGCATGATCAAGGTGTTCTTCCAGCCGGGCACCAACGCGGATGCCGACGTGACGCAGTTGTCCAACCTGGCGCTGGCCGACCTGAAGCGCTTGCCGCCCGGCACGCTGCCGCCCGTGGTGTTGAAGTTCGACGCCTCCAGCCTGCCGGTCTGCCTGGTCACCGTGAAGGGCGAGGGGCTCAACGAAACGCAGCTTCACGACCTGGCGCAGTTCCAGATCCGCAACCAGATCGCGGTGGTGAAGGGCGCGGAAATTCCGGGCGTGTTCGGCGGCAAGTACCGGCAGGCGATGGTCTATGTGGATCCCTACAAGCTGTTGTCGCGCCAGATTGAGCGTGATGGACGTGGTCGACGCGGTCAACGACAGCAACCTGATTCTGCCGGCCGGCGACGTGAAGATCGGCCCCAACGATTATTACGTCTATTCCAACAGCCTGGTGAAGCAGGTTGAAGGACCTGGACCAGGTTCCCGTCAAGACCGTGGGGCAGCGCTGGGTGTCGGTGGGCGACGTCGGCGAGGCCAAGGACGCCAGCCAGCTGCAGTACAACATCGTCCGCATCGACGGCCAGAAATCCGCCTACATCCCGATCATGAAGCAGGGCGGCGACACCAACACCGATTCAGGTGGTGGACGACGTCCGGCAACCTGATCGGCACATCTGTTCGACATCCCCGCGCAGCTGAAAACCAGCCATTGTTTTCGACCAGTCGGTGTTCGTAAAGGAAGCGCTGAACACGGTGCTGCATGAAGGCATGATCGGTTTGGTGCTCACCAGCCTGATGATCCTGATTTTCCTGGGAAGCATGCGGGCCACCTTCGCGGTGCTGCTGTCGATTCCGATCTCCGCGCTGGCCACGTTCGTGGTTCTGTACATGCTGGGCAGCACCGTCAACACCATGATTCTGGGCGGTCTGGCGCTGGCGTTCTCGCGCGTGATCGACAACTCGGTCATCTCGCTCGAAAACATTTATCGTCACCTGGAAATGGGGTCGTCGCCGGCGGTCGCCGCCGAAGAAGGGGGCGCTGAAGTGAACCTGGCGGTGCTGGCGGCGACGCTGGTGGACGTGGTGGATTTTTTCCCGGTGACGTTTCTGTTCGGCGTCAGCAAATTCCTGTTCTCCGCGCTGGCGCTGGCATTTTGCCTGTCGCTGCTGGCTTCGTTCGTGGTGGCGATGACGGTGATTCCGCTGTTCTGCTCCAAGTTTCTGAAAGGCGTGCATCACGAGCACGACGCCGAGGCGCGTAACGAACCGCTCCCTGGGCGCGCGGTTCAATGCCTGGTTCAATCGCATGTTCAACCGCTTGCTGGACGTCTACGAGCGCGCGGTGCGGCGTGCGCTGAGGCGTCCGGCACTGACGCTGGCGGTGCTGCTGGGCGTGTTCGTCGCCAGCCTGGCCATCTATCCGTTGCTCGGCCTGGCGTTCTTCCCGCAGACCGACGCCGGACAATTCACCCTCAACATCAAGGTGCCCACCGGAACGCGAATCGAAGTCACGGACCAGTACGTGGCCAGGATCGAGGATCTGATCCGGCATGTCGTGGATCCGCACGATCTGAAGATGATCGTTTCCAACATCGGCGTGGTCAACGATTTTCTCGCTCTACACCACCAACGCCGGACAATACACCGCCACCATCCAGACTGCGCTGAACGACGACCATCAGTGTCAGCAGCCTCGAATACATGGACCGCGTCAAGCACGCGCTGGCGGCCGAGTTTCCCGATGTGCGCGCGTTCTTCCAGAGCGGCTCGATGGTGGATGCGATTCTCAATTCCGGCATGCCCGCGCCCATCGACGTGCAAGTGAACACGCGCGACCTTGATACCACTTACAACACCGCGCAGGATCTGGCGCGCCGCATCCGGCAGCTGCCCGGCGTGGGCCAGATCTACATTCCGCAGGATATGAATTATCCGGCGATGCGGCTGGATGTCGACCGCGTGCACGCCGCCGAACTGGGGCTCACCAGAAGGACATCGTCGACAACGTCATCACCGCGCTGAATTCCAACACCATGATCGCGCCCAACTACTGGGTGGACTACAAGACCGGCAACGACTACTTTCTGACGGTGCAATATGCCGAGCACGGCAAAGCGCGCGATTCACAATCTCGTCGACCTGAAGCAGATTCCGCTGCGCGCGCCCGAACCTGAAAGAGCCCACCACGCTCGATTCGGTGGTGAAGCTGGTGAACCTACAGTCGCCCACCGAAATCGATCACTACCAGATCCAGCGCGTGGTGGATATCTACGTCACGCCGTCCGGCGAGGATCTGGGCAAGCTGACCAGCGCGATCCAGCAGACCATCGCCGACGCGAAGCTGCCCTCCAATATCCGCGTTGACTCTGCGCGGCATGGTGGAAGGCATGGAAGCGTCCTTCAAGAGCTTCGCGCATCGGCTTCGGCCTCTCGTTCATTCTGCTGTTCCTGATTCTGATCGCCCAGTTCCGCTCCTTCATCGATCCGTTCCTGATCATGCTGGCGATTCCCATGGGATTCGTCGGCGTGCTGATCATTCTTGCCGCTGACCCACACCACGCTGAACGTCATGTCGCTGATGGGCGTGCTGATGCTGATCGGCATCGCCGATTCCAACAGCATTCTGATCGTGGACTTCGCGCACAAGCTGGAGGAGCAGGGCCTGTCGGTGGCCGATGCGGTCGTGACCGCCTGCCGCGTGCGGCTGCGGCCGATTCTGATGACTTCGCTCGCCACCATCATCGGGATGATCCCCATGGCCATGAAGCTCGGCACCGGCGGCGAGCAATATACGCCCATGGCCCGCGCCATCATCGGGGGCCTGACCTCGTCGGTGCTCCTCACCGTGTTCATCGTGCCGGCCGCTTACATGCTCGTTTATGGAAGGAGACAACGGAATGCAGGAGAAACTGCTTCGTAGCGCCGCAGGAGGCCGGGGCCTCGACGATCAGCGTCGAAATCGCCGCCACGGCCTTCCATTGCGGCGCCAGTTACTGGGTAGAGCTTTTATTCTCGGCGTCTTGGGCGCTGCCAGTGTGAGTGCGCAGACGCCTCAGCGGCTCACGCTGCAACAGGCCGAGGCGTTGGCGGTCCAAAATCATCCGCAGATCCAGGCCGCGCAAGAAGAAGTGGTCTTCGCCAATCAACAGGTTGTTATCAACCGGGCCCCGTACTACCCGCTGGTCAGCGGCGAGCTGACCAGTTCGCAGGGCAACGATCTTTCCCGCATCGGTGCTGGAGATCTATCGGCATCGCGGCTGTTCGACCGGGTCGGGCAAGGCGTGGTCGTCACTCAATTGATCACCGACTCAGGCCGCACTCCCAACCTGGTGGCCAGCGCACGCTTCAACGCGCAAGCCACCGCTCAAACTCTGAACGCCACGCGCTACGATGTCCTGCTGGCTGTGAATCGTTCCTACTATGACGTGCTGCATTCCCAAGCCGTGGTCAAAGTGGCGCAGGAGACCGTGGCGGCGCGCCAGACGCTGGCCGACCAGGTGACCGAGCTTGCCAGGAACCAGCTCAAGTCGCAGCTCGACGTAAGCTTCGCCGATGTCACGGTCTCGGAAGCGAAACTGCTGCTCATCAATGCGCAACAAAATGTGCAGCAGGCCTTCGCGGAATTAGGCCGTTCGCTGGGTTCCGATCAGCCGGCTAATTACGCGCTGGTGGACGAGCCGCTGCCCCCGGGCCCGCCGACTGCGCCTGACGATCTGGTGGCGCAGGCGCTGAACAACCGGCCGGAGTTGGCCAGCCTGCGGTCGGCGCGCGATTCCGCGTACAGATTTTTCGAGGCTGAAAAGGATCTCTCGCGTCCGACGGTAAGCGCGGTTGCGGTGGGTGGCGCGATCCCCTATATCAACTCGCCCGTCAACGCACCGGTTCCCGCCGGATACGAAGGCATCGCTGCGAACGTCAGCATTCCTGTATTCAACGGCCATCTGTTCTCCGCTCGCCGTGAAGCGGCGCGCCAGCACGCTCTCGAAGCTGATCAAAAGCTGCGCGACCAGCAGGAGCGCATCGCGCGCGACGTTCGGGTCGCCTGGGCCGGCGCCTTTACCGCCTTCCAGCGCATCGACGTCACCGCGGAATTTCTGCGCGAAGCCGCCCTGGCGCTCGATCTCGCCCAGGGGCGCTTCAATCTCGGCTTATCCTCGATCGTGGAACTGACCCAGGCGCAATTGAACCTCACCCAGGCCGAAATCGAAAACGTCAACGCCAAGTACGACTATCAGAATCAGAACGCCGCGCTGCAGTACATGATGGGCGCGCTACGGTAGAGGTATGAGCGGTGCCTCGGAGCCGCTGTTTCACGAAGAGCAGAGCTTGCGCCGGGGGCGCTTGGTCTTTTTAACGGCGATCCCGCCGCTGATCTTATCGCTGCTGGCGATCTGGCAGGTCGGGCTGGGACATCCTTGGGGTAAGCAACCTATGTCCAACGCCAGCATCATCGGCTGGACCATCTTCCTTTGGTTGATCTACCTCCGGCTTATCACGGTGAAGCTGGTGACGGACGTGCGGCCGGGCGAGATTTCCGTACGGATGCGTGGCTTGTGGCGTTCTTACTCGATCGCGCTGCCCGCGGTCAAGTCGGCACGGCCTGTGAGTTTTGACCCGGCGAGCGATTGGGGCGGGTACGGTGCGAGGTCTTCCAGCCGCGGAAGAGCTTTTCTAGCGGAGGGAACGCGAGGCGTGGAACTTGAACTCGCCAAAGGCGGCGTGGTCGTGGTGGGCTCGCAACGGCCGGATGAGCTGGCTCGCTCGATTGCGGAGCAGCTAGCGCGGCGTCAACTCGCTTCGTGATAGCCTAACACGCATGCGCTGGCTCATTTTGCTCGCGGCCTCGGCCGCTTCTCTATTGGCTCAAACGGCTGCGCCGAACGACAGCGGCGTTTCCGTAGGACATGTGCACCTGGTGGTGGCGGATCCGGATGCGCAAAAGAAACTGTGGGTGGGCGTTCTGGGAGCGCAGGTGACGAATGCCGGATCGCTCGAAATGCTCAAATTCCCCGGCGTGTTCGTCGTGGTTCAGAAGGCCCGCACCGCGCCCAGCGAGGGTTCCGACGGTTCCACGGTGAATCACTTTGGATTCCTGGTGAAGAGCTATGCGGATACGAAGGCCAAGCTGATGGCCGCCGGCGTAACAACGTTCCCGCTCGACCACCCGGAGCAGAAGCAGTGCATCGCGGAATTTCCCGAGAAGGTGCGGGTGGAGTTCACCGAAGATGCTTCCTTGAAGGTTCCGATCGCGTTTCACCACATCCACATCGTCACTACCGACGTCGACAGTCTGCGCGCATGGTACATCAAAACCTTCGGCGCCCAGGCCGGCCAGCGCGGCGATTTTCTGGCCGCAAAGCTTCCGGGCGGTGAGGTGGATTTCCGCAAAGTTGACGCCGCGCCGGCTCCCACGAAAGGCCGCTCGCTCGATCACATCGGCTTCGAGATCCAAGGGCTGGAAGCCTTCTGCAAGAACCTGCAAGCCCAGGGCGTGCCGTTCGACCTGGCTTATCGCGAGATGCCGCAGCTCGGCGGGTTGAAAATTGCGTTTATCCTGGATCCAGTGGGCACGCGCATCGAGCTGACCGAAGGGTTGAACACTCATTGACTATGGCAAAACGCGCGCTCGTTCTTGGCGGTGGTGGTCCTGTGGGAATCGCCTGGGAATCGGGATTTTTGGCGGGGCTGGCCGAAGCGGGGCTGGACCTGTCGGACGCGAACTTTATCTTAGGCACGTCCGCGGGATCGGTGGTTGGCTCTCAATTAGCAATGGGACGCCCCGCGGTTGCGCTGGCCTCGCCGTTCCTGAGCGAGCGCCCGGATCAGCAGGCAACTTCGCCCAGCCAACTGCTCGGCTCCAGCCCGCCGGATCTTTCCGTCCTGATTCAAAAGATGACCGCAGTCGTTTCGGGCACCGGCCCGGCGGAGCGTGCCCGCGCGGACCTCGGCGCCTGGGCCTTGCAGGCGCAAACCATGAGCGAGGATGCTTTTATCGCCAGCTTCGGTCAGGCCATCCGCGATTATCCCGAGGGTTCGTGGCCGGATCGATTCGCGTGCACCGCGGTGGATACGGCCGATGGCGCTTTCGTGGTTTGGAATAAGGAGTCCGGAGTCAGCCTGGGCCGAGCGGTGGCATCCAGCTGCTGCGTTCCGGGAATCTTTCCTCCCGTGACCATTCGCGGCCACCGCTACATGGACGGAGGCATGCGATCGGCCACCAATGCGGACATCGCCAAAGGCTACGATGTCGTGTTCGTGCTGGCTTTGACAGTGAGCGCCGCCGCGGCCACGCCGATGGCCGAAGCGTTCCGCCGCCGGTTGGAAGCCGAACTGGATGCGGTGCGGCAAGGCGGGAGTCGTGTGGAATTGATCTTTCCCGACGCCGCGTGTCTGGAGGCGTTCGGCCTGAACCTAATGGACTACCGCCGCAGGCCCGCCGCGGCCAAGGCCGGACTGGATCAGGGACGCGCCCAGGCAGGCCAACTGCAATCGCTGTGGCGCGCAGCCTAGCAGCCTAAACGCTACTTTTGCTGCGGTTGCGGCGCCCGCTTGGGATAATTCGCCCGATACTGCTGGTGACAGACGATGCAGGAATCGGCCAGCTTGTCGTTGACGGCCAGGATTCCGTCCATGTCTTTGGCTAGCGCGGCTCGATATGCGGTGGCGGCCAGATCGATCATGACCTTGGTTTCCTTGACCCAATCCCCCTGGTCGCGCAGGCGATTGGGCAGCAGCATGAGATTCCCGGATTCGGCCAGCATCAGGGCCTGGGCGCGGATGGCGTTCCACTGCACGTCGGTCTTGGGCGGATCGCGCTCGATGTAAAAAAGTGCATCCGAAGCGGGGTAGATAATACGAATCATCAACTCGCCCATGGAGCCCACCGGCTGGAACGAGGGCGCCTGCGCCACCGCCGCGCCTGCTATCGCAAAAAGAAGCAATCCGACTGTCCGCATTATGCCTCCTGGTTCGTTGCAAAAACTTCGATCCACAGCAGTCTAGCACGCTTGACGTTGCAATACGTAACGTGCAAGAATCGGCAGACCGGGCTAGTCAGGACGTGGCCGAGCAGTCTGTTCGCTCCGAACGTACCATGTAGCGCGTGGAGGATTGGTTCGAATGCAGAATCGGTTTATCGTGTTCGCCGCAACCGCCGCTTTCTTGCTGGCGCCGGCCTTTGGACAAGGACAAGCCTATCGGGCTCCGCGGGGTCCCGACGGTCATCCGGACTTGAATGGAATCTGGCAGGCTCTGAACACTGCCAATTGGGATCTGGAAGCCCACGCCGCGCATGAGAGCCCGCTGGTGGAAGCCGGAACTCTGCTAGCCGAACCCGGTGGCCTCAGCGTCGTGGACGGCGGGACCATCCCCTATCTGCCGCAAGCGTTGGAGAAGAAGAAAGCCAACAACGAGCACCGCATGGATCTGGATCCGGAGGTGCGCTGCTATCTTCCGGGCGTTCCGCGCGCCACCTATTTGCCGTATCCGTTTCAGATCTTTCAAAGCGAGAAATACCTGGCGATCGCGTATGAGTACGATAGCGCGTTTCGCAACATCTATCTGAAGGATCCGGGCCCGGCGCCGATCGACACCTGGATGGGGCAATCGTTACGGTCATTGGGAAGGCGAGACGCTGGTGGTGGATGTGACGGGAATGGATGAGCGCACTTGGTTCGACCGGGCGGGCGATTACCACAGCGATTCATTGCATGTGGTGGAGCGCTACACGCCCATCGCTCCGAACATTCTCAACTACGAAGCCACGATTGAGGATTCGAAAGTGTTTTCGAAGTCCTGGAAGATCAGCATGCCCTTGTACCGGCATGTGGAGAAGAACGCGCAATTGCTGGAGTTCAAGTGCGTGGAGTTTGTCGAAGAGCTGATGTACGGGAAGTATCGTAAGAAGTAAACAAGCAGGCAGGAGTACCGGCAAAGAACGGAATCTCCGATACGGCGCTCTTCGCCATCCGCCACTTGCCGGGAGATCCATCGTCCCGCGCTCCCGCGCGTTTCTGTCAGCCCGCGCCCTGAATGCAGCCCAACCCGCCCTGCCAATTTGAGGGCATAATAGAGATGTGCGCATCTGGGCCCTTTCTCTCTGTCTTTCCCTGACTGCTGTAGCGGTCTGGGCGCAAAAACCGGCCGCGTCAAGCGCCGCGAAAACACCCGACATGCTGGGCAACGTCGACTTGTCCGGTTTGACGGCGGTGCAGAAGAAGGCCGTCCTCAAATTGCTGCACGAAGAGGATTGCTCCTGCCAGTGCGGGCTCAAGACGGCGGATTGCATCGTGCAGGACCCCAGCTGTTCCTACAGCCGGGCGCTGGCCGGCATCGCGATCAAGGGCGTCAAGGATGGCAAGGCGTTGCTTGAAATCAGCAAGCTCATGGACGCTTCGCCCAAGGCCCATCGGCCCAAGGTGCTCGAAGATCCGGTGACGGTTCCGGTCGCGGGCGCGCCGAGCCTCGGTCCCAGTAATGCCCGCATCACGCTGGTTGAGTTCTCCGATTTCGAGTGCCCTTATTGCGCGCTGGCGGTGAAACAGGTGAAAGAGCTGATGGCCGCTTATCCCAAGGACATCCGGCTGTTCTACAAACAATTTCCGCTCTCGATGCATCCCCACGCGCAGCTGGCGGCCGAAGCGGCATTGGCCGCCAACGAGCAAGGCAAGTTTTGGGAGATGCACGACGTGATGTTCGCGAATTTTCGCAAGCTGTCGCGCGAGAATCTGCTGGTGTGGGCCGAGCAGATTGGCCTGGACGTCAACAAGTTCAAAGCGGACCTGGATTCCGGGAAATTTGCAGCGGTTATCAAGAAAGACACATCGGACGGCGACGCGGCGGGCGTCTACGGCACCCCGGCATTTTTCATCAACGGAAAACTGTACAACGGGCCGATGACCATGGATGCAGTGAAGCCGATCCTGGAAGCCGAGCTGAAGGGCGGCTCGAAGACCGTCGCCAAAAAAGCGAACTGAGCGCGCGGCGCTAAAGGTTCCCGCGCAGCGCCTGCTCGCGCTCGATCGCTTCAAATAATGCTTTGAAGTTTCCCTTGCCGAAGCTGCGGCTGCCTTTACGCTCGATAATTTCGAAAAACAACGTGGGGCGGTCTTCCACCGGCTTGGTGAAGATCTGCAACATGTAGCCCTCGTCGTCGCGATCCACCAGGATGCCCAAGTCGGCGAGTTGGTCCATCGGTTCGTCGATCTTGCCGCTACGCTTTTCCAAGTCGTCGTAGTAGGTGCTCGGCACCCGCAGAAATTCGACGCCCTGCGCGCGTAGCTTCGAGACGGTGGCGATGATGTCGCCGGTGGCCATGGCGATGTGCTGCACGCCCGGGCCGTGATAATACTCCAGGTACTCTTCGATCTGCGATTTCTTCTTGCCGGCCGCCGGTTCATTAATTGGAAACTTCACGCGCCCATTGCCATTCGACATCACCTTCGACATCAGGGCCGAATATTCGGTGCTGATGTCCTTGTCATCGAAGTGCTGGTACAACTGAAAACCCATGATGTCGCGATAAAAACCGACCCAGGAGTTCATCTGGCCCCAGCCGACGTTGCCCACCATGTGATCGATGTGCAGCAGACCCACTGGGCGCGAGATCGTGTCCTCGGCTTCCACGGGGCGGAATCCGGGCAAGAAAACGCCACGGTAATTCTTGCGCTCGATGAACCCGTGAATCGTATCGCCGTAAGCGGCGATGGCCGAAATTCGCACTTGGCCGTAGGAATCTTCGAACGTAGTTGGCTCCAGGATCCCACGCGCGCCCCGGCGGGTAGTCTGGACGTATGCAGACTCGGCATTGTCCACTTCGAGAGCGATTTCCCGCACGCCGTCGCCGTGCAGCTTGATGTGTTCGGCGATGGCGTTCTCGGGCCCCAGCGGCGTGGTCAGCACAAACCGGATCTTTCCTTGTTGCAGCACGTACGACGCACGGTCGCGCATTCCGGTCTCCGGGCCGCTGTAGGCAATCAATCGCATGCCGAAAGCGGCCCGATAGTAATACGCGGCTTGTTTGGCATTGCCGACGTAGAACTCGAGATGGTCGGTGCCGTTCAGCGGCAAAAAATCGACCGGTTTCCCCTCCTGCGCGGCTTGCTCCGTCAACTGTTCCATAACAACCTCCTGCTAGGAAACCAGCGCGGCCAGTTTGCTTATCGCTTCCACCGAGCGCTGGTTGTCTTCGTCGGTGCCGGTCGAGACGCGGACGCAATTCGGCAATCCGAAACTCCCCAGCGGCCGGACGATGATGCCCTGCACCAGCAATTCGTGCGTTAGCTGAGCGGCTTGCTCGGCGCTCCCCAGCGCCAGCATGACGAAATTCGCATCTGAGGGAACCACCGTGATTCCGAGCTCGCGGAAGGAGCGCGTGAAGAACTGCAGACCGCGTGCGTTCAGTTCCAGCGAGCGATGCAGAAATTCCTTATCGGCCAGCGCCGCGATCCCAGCCGCTTGCGCCAAAGTGCTCGGCTCGAACGGGAGCTTCACCTTCAATAGGTTCTTAATCAAGTCTTCATGCGCGAACCCGTAGCCGATGCGCACACCGGCCAGGCCATAAATTTTCGAAAACGTTCGCAGCGTGATGACGTTGTCGTAGCGATAATGCATCGAATCGGGATAACGCGGATTATCCTTGGCGTATTCGAAGTACGCTTCATCCAGAATGATCAGCACGCGCTCCGGGACATGTTTGTAAAATTCGTCGAACTCGTGTTTGGAGAAAATCGTGCCGGTGGGATTGTTTGGATTCGCCAGATAGATGATCTTGGTGCGGTCGTTGATCTGCGAGGCCAGCGCCGGAAGATCGTAGTGCCAGTCGCGATAGGGAACGGTCCGATATTTCACGCCGCGCGACTTGGCCAGAACTTGAAAACCGATGAAGGCCGCCTCCGTCGTGAGCACCTCGTCCTCATCGCACAAAAATGTGCGGATGATGTTGGACATGATGCCTTCCGAACCGCTCCCGGCGATCACGTTTTCAATCTTCAGGTCGAATTTTTCAGCCAAAACGCGCCGCAGATCCAGCCCGCCGTTGGGGTACAGATGCAGCGCGGGAAGCGATTTCGAGATGGCTTCGAGCGCCAGCGGCGAGGGCCCCAGCGGATTTTCGTTCGAGGCCAGCTTGCTGACTCGCGTGAGATGGAACTCGCGCCGCACCTCTTCAATCCCGCGCCCTGCCTCGTAGGGCCGCAGCGACTCGATATAGGGCGGAACCAGTGCCATCCACTTCCAGTTTAGCCGCTAAAATAAGCAATTGCCCCACGCAGCGATGAATCTCACTCACCTTTTCGATCTGTCGTTGATCGGCCGCCGGGATACGGCCGCTCTTGAATTTCACGGCGCCAGCTACACGTTCGGCGACCTCGATGCACGCAGCAATCGCCTGGCGCAGCTACTGGCCGCGCGCGGCCTCAAGAAAGGCGACCGCCTGTGCGTGTACCTGGCCAACTGCGTCGAGATGATCGACCTGTATCTGGCCTGCGTGAAGCTGGGCGTGATCTTCGTTCCGATCAACATCCTCTACCGCGATCGCGAGATCAGTCACATCCTGCGCGACGCGGAGCCTGCGGCCGCCGTGACAGCGGCCGGCGATTTCCCGAGCCTGGTTCCGGTGTGGAACCCAGCGGATCTGACGCGCGCAGCCGCCGCGCTCACTGACCAACGCCCGCACCTGACCATCGACGGCGACCACCCGGCCGGCATCATCTACACCTCCGGCACTACGGGGACGTCTAAGGGCGCAGTGCTTACGCACAACAATTTCGCCGCGAACGCGATCAATCTGCTTACCGCCTGGCAGATCACCAGCGCCGATCGGTTCCTGCTCGCGCTGCCGCTCTTTCACGTGCATGCGCTCGGCAACGGCCTGCATTGCTGGCTCGTAAGCGGCTGCCGCATGCGCCTGCTGGAGCGCTTCGAGCATCAGAAAGCCTTGGCCGAGTTTCTGGATTTTCGGCCGACGCTATTTTTCGGCGTGCCGACTGTTTACGTTCGCCTGTTGGATTTTCCGATCGAAGAAGCCCGCGAGATTGGAGCGCGCATGCGGCTGTTTGTCTCCGGCTCGGCGCCGCTTTCCGCGCAGACCTTCGAGGAATTTCGCGCGCTGTTCGGCCATGCCATCCTGGAGCGCTACGGGATGAGCGAAAGCATCATGAACATCAGTAATCCCTACATCGGTGAACGGCGTCCGGGAAGCGTGGGGCTGCCGCTTCCGGGCGTTTCCGTGCGCTTGCTCCATGCCGAAGGCAAGCCGGTGGCGGATGGAGAGATCGGCGAAGTGTATCTCAAAGGGCCGAACATTTTCGCCGGCTACTGGCGCCGCGAGGATGCCACGCGCGCTGCGTTCGTGGATGGATATTTCCGCACTGGCGATCTGGCCGTGCGGTCCCCCGATGGTTATTACACTTTGACCGGCCGTAAGAGCGACCTGATCATCTCCGGTGGGTTCAACATCTACCCGCGCGAGATCGAGGAGTTTCTGGAGGAACAGGAGGGCGTCATCGAAGCCGCCGTGGCCGGCATCCCGGATCGCGTGCGCGGCGAAGTGCCGGTGGCTTACATCGTCGCCGAGCGCGCCCTCGACGCTACGCAGCTGGAAGCTTGCTGCCGCGAAAAGCTGGCGTCGTTCAAGATTCCACGCTCGTTCGTGATGGTGGAAAAGCTTCCCCGCAACGCGCTGGGGAAAGTACAAAAACATCTGCTGCCAAGGAATCCGGCATGAGCGCACTTCGCATCCAGCGCTACGAAGCCCAACCGGCGGCCTTTCGCGCCTACGACCCGCGCTGGGCCGAAGTCGCCGCGCTGCTCATTCAGACCATTGAAAACCAGGAGCCGCGCCTGCACGTGGACCACATCGGCAGCACATCGGTGCCCGAATGCCGCGGGAAAGGCGTCATCGATCTGGCGGTCACCTACCTGGAGGGCGATCTGGAGATCGCCAAGGCCGCACTCGACGGGCTCGGATTCCAGCGGCAGCACGGCCGCGACCCATGGCCTGAAACGCGGCCCATGCGCGAGGGCAGTGTGAACGCTTTGGGCTCGGCGTTTAACGTACATGCGCACGTGATCCTTCGCGATGGCGACGAGCATCGCCAGTTGCTCGGCTTCCGGGATGCTCTGCGGCGCGATCCGGACGCTGCGCCGCGCCTACGAATCGGAGAAAGAACGCATCATCGGCGGCGGCACTACAGATTCGCTCGAATACTGCTATGCCAAGGGCGAGTTCATCACGCAGGGCGCTGGAGACAATCGGCAAACCCTAAAATAGGAATTGGCTCAAGCGACTTCCGAGTCCGCTCTTTCCTCCTTCCGGCCACACAGCCCCTGGCTCCCGCTCGCTTACACCTGGTTCCGCTGGCTTTGGATCGCCTCCATCGTTTCGAACATCGGCACCTGGATGCAAAACGTCGGCGCGGCCTGGGCCATGACCACCATGGCGTCGTCGGCGCTGCTGGTCGCTCTGGTCCAGACCGCCACGAATCTGCCGGTTTTCATGTTGGGCGTTCCCGCGGGCGCCCTCGGCGATATCGTGGATCGCCGCAAGCTCCTGCTAATCACGCAGGCCTGGATGCTCGCCGCAGCGGCCGCGTTGGGCGTGCTCACCATAACTGGAACCAGCGGTCCCTGGGTGCTTCTGTGGCTCACTTTCGCGCTCGGCCTGGGCGCCACCATGAACGGCCCGGCCTGGCAGGCGATCATGCCGGAGCTGGTTCCAAAAAGCGAATTGCCGGCGGCCATCGCGCTCAACTCGATGGGCTTCAATCTGGCGCGGGCGGTTGGACCGGCGCTGGGCGGCCTGGTGGTTGCGGCCATCGGCGCGGGCGCGGCATTCATCCTCAACGCCATTTCGTTCGTCGGCGTCCTAATCGTGCTGTACCAGTGGAAGCGCGCGCCCGAGGATTCCTCCACTTCCTCTGAAACGGTCATGGCGGCCATGTGGGCCGGGATGCGATATGTGCGCTTCGCGCCCACCATGCATGCGGTGCTGTTGCGTTCCGGTAGTTTTGTCATCTCGGCCAGCGCGCTGTGGTCCCTTTTGCCGCTGGTCGCCAAGGTTGAACTGCACCGCGAGAGCAGCGGCTTTGGTCTGCTGCTGGGTTGCCTGGGCGCCGGCTCGATCCTGGGCGCGTTGATGATCGGCCGGCTGCGCCAATTGTTTTCGCCGGAAGCCATCGCGACTTCGGCCGTAGTGGTCTTCGGCCTGGCCAATATAGCGCTGGCTTATTTGGAAAGCTTTGCTGCCGTGGCCGCGGTCCTGCTGGCCGGAGGCGTGGCGTGGATGTCGGTGAATTCGACTTTGAATACGGCTGCCCAAACCTCCGTCCCGGGTTGGGTGCGGGCGCGCGCCATGGCGCTGTACCTGCTGGTCTTCCAGGGCGCCATGGCAGTGGGCAGCGTGATTTGGGGCGAAGTGGCGTCGCGCTTCGGGCTGCGCACCACGCTGTTGATCGCGGGCATCGCGTTGTGCGCCGCCGCCGCTGCTACCTTGCGGCTCCGCTTGGCCGGCTCAAGCGAACCGGATGTCTCGCCATCCTTGCATCTGCCGGAGCCTACACTTTTGGTCGAACGTCATCCCGATCATGGCCCGGTGCTGGTCACGGTGGAATATTTCGTCGACCGCGAACGCGGCGCGGAATTCGCGCGCGCCATGGAAGCTGTGCGAAGAATCCGGCGCAGGGATGGCGCGGTCCGCTGGGGCCTGTTCGAAGATGCCGCGGCTCCCGGACGTTATATCGAGACATTCGTGGTGGACAGTTGGGCCGAGCATCTGCGCCAACACGAGCGCATGACCGTAGCGGATCGCGAAAGCGAGTCGCAAGCGCAGGCCTTTCATCTCGGGGCGGAGCCGCCGAAAGTCACGCATTGGATCGCGGCCCGGGAGTAGCCATCCGGTCAAGAGACGGCCATGATATTGTAGGCACGGAGGCGTGGCGCGTGATCCGGAAATTCCCGGCGGTTCTGCTGCTAGGCGCCTTAGCGGCAGCCTGCCTCTGCGCACAGGACACGCGAGAAGTCATCCTGGCGGCGCGGCGAACACCGACAGTCGAGGTAATCGACGCCACCACGCTCGACACCATCGCGCGCCTGCACTTCGATTTGCGGGTCGACAAACTCCAGCCGAGTGCGGACGGCACGGAATTGTTCATCGACGGCTATCCACAGGAAGGTGGCTGCTGCCGCCACTACCTGCTCGACTTGGCTTCGCTGAAGCTGACCGATAGGAACATTCGAAACTACCCGATCGTCCACCTTCCGTCTCCCGACGGACGCTGGCGATTCGATCTCAGGAATTTCCCCGGCCCTTCTCTTACGACAGTTAATCTCGACACCAAGGAAGCTCTGGAATTGGTTCCCGCCGGGCTGCCGCCAGAAGATCCCGAAGGTAAATGGGACTGCTACAGGAACATGGTCGGACGATCGGTTCTATTTGTATGTAGAGGGCCCAATCATCCTGGATTCCTGTGGACCGTGCTTCCGGGCGACCGTAAACTCGGCCAAGCCATGGCGGTCGAGCCGTTCAATAAAGCGCCCGATTGCCGCCAAACGAAAGCACTCGTGGCGGCCGGAAGCAGCGTTTTCCTTTACGCGCTGTTCGGAGACAAAGGCGACACTTTCGTTTGTCACACGCAAATGCCCGGAGGCGCCTGGAAGCTCGATCCTGCCACCGGGTGATCTCACCGGCTATATTGCGCCGGAATTTCGTATTTCAATGTCTTCGTGCGAGCCGGTCCGGCTCCAAGCTCTATGGTGTCGACCCCGGTAGTGCGAACTGGAGTGGACCCGTGCGGCTGGTCAGCCTGGATGCCCGGGACGGGACGATTCTCAAGACCCGTTCCTTCGACCCAGGCGTTTTGCAGATCTCCGGTTGGCCGCCTCCGGGTCGTGCCCACCGGCGACGTTCAAGTGCTCTCCCGAAAAGCGGGCGAGTAGCGGGCCGGGGCGAGATGCGGAGCCTCAACATCGTCTGGCAGGATGTTCGTTACGCCGCAAGAATGGCAAGGCGCTCTCCGGGCTTCACCATCGTTGCCGTCCTGTCGCTCGCGCTAGGCGCCGGCGCCAACACGGCCGTTTTCAGCTTGATCAATACCCTAATGCTGCGTTTGCTCCCGGTGCGAGACCCGGGCCAACTCGGTCGAACTCCTGCAACATTACCCGGCGAGCCGCGCGGCAATGGCTTTTGGTCGTGGCCGAGCTACGAGCACTATCGCGATCATAACCACGTTTTCTCGGGTTTGATCGCAGGCTCAACGCCGGCCTCCTTCAGCGTGCGCGGCGAGGGACTGGAGCCCGAGACTGTGACTGGCCAATCCGTCAGCGGCAATTTTTTCTCGGTGCTCGGCGTGAAGCCGGCCGCCGGACGACTGATCGGTCCGGACGACATCGCTACTGGACGCGCGCCGCCCGTGGCAATAGTGAGCTGGTCTTCTTGGAAGAACAAATTCAATCTGGATCCGAAAATTCTCGGCAAAGTGATCATCGTACAAAACGCGCCCGTGACCATTGCCGGTGTAACACCACCGGAGTTCTCTGGATTGCAAGTGGGCTCGAGAACGGACATCTGGTTGCCGCTGGCGCCCTCGCCCTCCACAAGGGTGGCGCTAGTGGCGCGCTTGAGACCGGGTGTTTCGATCCAGCAGGCACGCGCGGAAATGAGCGTCCTGTACCGTTTCACCACCGACGAGCGAGCCAGGAACAGCAAAGATCCGCTCATCCGGCAATTGCGAATTGAGATCGAACCGGCAGCCACCGGCCTGGCAACGTTGCGCGACCATTTCGCGAAACCGCTGTTCGTGCTGATGGCAATTGTTGGCCTGGTTTTACTGATCGCCTGCACCAATGTCGCCGGCTTGCTGCTGGCACGCGGAGCCGCTCGCCGAAAAGAACTGGCTGTGCGCATTTCTCTGGGCGCCGGCGGCTTCGCCTGGTGTCTCAAGCGCTCAGCGAGTGTTTCTTGCTGTCCGCCATGGGCTCGGTGCTGGGCGTGTTTCTCGCATATTTCGCGGCTACCGCGCTGGTGCGGGTCATTACATCCGGGCGGCAAATTATCGGATTGCCGCAACCGCTCGAAATTCCGCCGCGGCTGGACATGCATGTGCTGCTCTTCACCATAACCATTGCATTATTGAGTGCCGTGCTATTCGCATTGGCGCCGGCTTGGAACGCGCTCTCGAGCGACCCCGCCGGTTCTTTGCGCGAGATGGGAACGGCTGGCGATACCCGGCTCCGCCGGCGCTTTGGAAGCGGTCTGGTAGTTGCGCAAGTGGCGCTGTCGGTAGTGCTGTTGAGCGCCGCCGGTCTGTTTGTGCGGCATCTGTGGAATCTCCAGCATATCGATCTGGGCGTTCGCCGCGATCATGTGTTGCTGGTGACGCTGGATCCCTCTCGCAGCGCATATAGTCGTGAGCAGTTGTCCCGTGCGTACCTGGAATTGTTGGATCGCCTGGAACGGATACCGGGCGTGCGCGCGGCCTCGCTTCAGCGCGCCGACGCCGCTGTCGAAGCCGGCGCTTCCGGATTCGTATCGGCGGAAGGCTTCGAGGAACGGCCCGAAGATCGCCGCTACGTCTCGATAAGCACAGTTGCGCCGAACTGCTTCGACACTCTAGGCATCCCGCTGGTCGCAGGCCGCGACTTCAATTTTCAGGACAACGGGCTCCGGCCCGTAGCGATTATCAATCACGCGATGGCGCACTACTATTTCCCCGGCGGCAACCCCCTCGGGAAGCGTCTCACGATCAACGGTATGACCGGGGATCCCGTTGAAAGGTCATATGAAATCGTGGGAGTGGTTGGCGACGCGAAATACTACGAGATTCGCGAGCCGGCGGAGCGAATCGTTTACCTGCCTGCCTTCCGGGATGCGCGAGTCTATGGAAACAATTTCGTGCTGCGTACGAAAATCGATCCGCAAAGCGTGACAGGCGATGTCCGCCGCGCCGTGCGCGATGTGCTGAACACGATCCCGGTGTCGCGCATCACGACGCTCAGCAGTCAGGTGGATGCGTCCATTGTTCCGGAGCGGCTCATCGCGATGCTGTCCGCGGTGCTGGGCGCTCTGGGCGCGATCCTCGCAGCCATTGGATTGTATGGTCTGCTGGCCTACACGGTGACGCGCCGCAGCACCGAGTTCGGCATCCGATTGGCGCTGGGAGCGACCGGCGCCGATCTTCTTCGCATGGTGATCGCGGACGCGCTCGGAATGCTCGCCGCCGGCTTGCTCATCGCAGCGCCGGTTGCCGTCTGGGGTAGGGCTCTGGCTGCGAGTTTCATTCAGGACGCTGGGATCAGCAGCGCAGTTCCTATTGCCTTCGGTGCGGTCGCCATGCTGGCGCCGGTGCTGCTGGCCGCACTCTTGCCCGGCACGCCGCGCTGCTCGTGTCGACCCAATGAACGCTTTGCGGCACGAATAGGCCCAGGCTGTCTAGGCCGGTCCCAACAGTGGCCTACCCCAAGGCTAGTTTGGGCTGCGAGCCCCGTTTTTGCGCATTCCCTCGCTAAGATTCGGCGCGTTGGGTGCGCCAGGGCGCGCACGCGGTTTCGGATCCTATTGAAAAAAAACAGCTTCTAGGTTGGCATGCCATGCGCAATTCCACCAGCAAGTTCCTCCACTCTGACAAGGAGTAATCAAACAATATGCTCATACGAATCCCTAAGTGTATTTCCACCCTCAGTACATGCCTGTTAGCAGTACTGCTAGTGGCTTTGTGCGCGGCCAGTGGGTACGCGCAAACTTTGAAGGCCCAGCTTACAACCCGGGCCATGAGCCGCGACGACATCGCCGCTTATAGTCTTCCTGCAACGACAGAATTGACGGGCGGTCTCACAACCGTCGGCCTCGGCCAACCAGCATTCCTGGAGGCGGAGGTTGATATCACTGTTCCGCCGTCCCAAATCTCAAGCGTGACCTGGACACTAGCCAGCAAGCCAGCCGGCTCGAGCGCGGTGCTCGTCGATAGCCCGCTCACCTCCAACGTCGCGGTTTACCCTCCGTCCGACGCTGTGGCGTACCAAATCGCCGGCCGCAAGTTGTTACGCCCCGACGTCGCCGGAATTTACAATGTATCGGCGACGATAACGACATCCGGCTCGGGAGTTGCCACTGTTTCATTGATGATCACGGGCAGCAGCTATCTGGGGATTGCGGCCTGCTCGCTGTGCCACGCCAACGGACCGGCCGGGACGACCTGGTCGATGGTCAATGACTGGCAAAAGACGTTGCACTCCGAAATCTTCAAGGACAATATCAACGGCGCCGATGGCACTACCTATGCCAGCACGTGCTGGGGCTGCCACACGGTCGGCAACGACGCCAATGCAACTGTACCGAACGGCGGCTTTAACACCGTCATGGCACAGCTCGGCTGGACACCTCCGGCCACAATGCAAGCGGGCAACTGGGAGCAGGTGCCTGCAGCGCTGCAAAATGTCGCCAATATACAATGCGAGAACTGTCACGGACCGGGCTCGACACACGTCACCAGCGGCGGCGATCCACGGCTCATCTCTAAGACTTTCACCGCCGGTACCTGCGTCCAATGCCACGGTGCCGCTACCCATCACATCAAAGGCAAGGAGTGGGGTAACTCCGCCCACGCCATCACTACCAGCGATCCAGCTGGCAACGCCTCCTGCGTAGGTTGCCACACCAACAATGGCTTCATCGACCGAATCAACGGCGTCGGACCCGCCGATCTGTCATACGATGCGATCAGTTGCCAAACCTGCCACGAACCGCACGGCCAGACCACACCGAGCACCAGTGCTCACCTGGTCCGCACACTGGCGCCGGTGACGCTTAAGGATGGAACTCAGGTCACCAACGCCGGCATGGGCACGCTTTGCATGAATTGCCACCAAGCCCGGCAGAAAGCCGCAACGTACGCCGCCAGCACGGTCGGCAGCGCGCATTTTGGTCCGCACGAAGGCCCGCAAGCCGACATGCTCATGGGTGCCAATGGCTTCACCTATGGCAAGGACATCCCCAGTTCCGCACATCAGTACATAGTCGCGGATACTTGCGTCGGTTGCCACACCCAAGCGCCCGCCTCCACCGACCCGGCATTAGGTCAGGTCGGCGGCCATACGTTTAAGATGAGTTTCGCCGGCACTGCTACGATTCCCGCTGAGCAAATGACGGGAGCTTGCCAGACCTGCCATGGCCCGGAGCTCACCACCTTCAACTTCCCGTTGATGGATTATGATGGCGATGGCGTCATCGACGGCGCGCAAACCGAAGTGCAGCACCTGCTAGATCAGCTAGCGCTGATGCTGCCGCCGGTGGGCCAAGCAAAAACTACTCTCACCATCGATTCGACCTGGACGCAGCCTCAGTTGGAGGCCGCTTATAACTGGCTGTTTGTAAACAACGATGGCAGCCATGGAGTTCACAACATGGCCTACACTGTGGGCCTAATCAAGGCCTCGATCGCCGATCTGAAGTCGAAGAGCGCCAACCAGTAGCAGCTTCACGATTGCGGCCAGCCCCGCACTCGTTGCCTTCGGTCCGTCTCGCGGCGGGCCGAAGGCATTTTTGTCTTGCCCTGCGTTCCGCTACCTGGTCCCCCGATGTGTTAAAAAATAATCCGGAGGAACCCGAAACGCATGTAGCGTCCAACTGCTCTGCTGTTTGCCCTTTCCTGCCTCATCGCAAGTCCCCTGCTGGCGCAAAACATCAGCATCGGAGGCGGGACTTGCAACTCTTCAACCCTGAACGGCAACTACGCGCTCTCACTCACCGGCAGACAAGTGACATCGGCCGGCGCCTTCACCAATGTTTTCCAGGCGAATGGTTCGGCCAGTTTCGACGGGCAGAGTACCGTCAAAATCTCTCTGGCTGCCGACACGCTTCAGGCGTTGGCGACACAACTTTCCTGGTCAGGCACCTACAGCGTTCAGGCCAACTGTGAAGGCCAATTGACCATTAACAGCGGCGCCAACGTCACTTTCAATATGGTGATCTATAGCATTGGTACCGCCGCTGGCACGTCCATTCTTCTAACCGGCAATGACGCGACATACGCGTACTCGGGCAGCGGCAACGCGCAACCAGCCAGTTGCTCGGTCGGCATGCTGAGCGGCGTATACACGTTTAACGCTACCGGATTCTCGCTGAACGGCATGGCGGTGAACGACGCCGTGAACGGCGCCGGATTACTTCAGTTCGATGGCCAGGGCAACTTGACCACGAGCATCACCCTGGTGTCCTCCGGATCCTCGGTCTCCGAGGCCGGGTCCATTACGGGGACGTATTCCCTTTCCAACTGCGTCGGGTCGGCCACGCTCAGCGATTCCAACCACACGTACACCATGAGCATCAGCATCAGCGGCAGCAATAAGACAGCGAGCACGAACGCATTTGTGACCTTCTCGCGCAATGGCAAATTTATGATCAGCGGCGCCGCGCACGCAGCCTACGGGCAGCCGACATCCAGCCCGGCGAGTCCGACGTCCGCGCCGCCTTCAACGTTGTCAGCGATTACAGGAGGCCGGCCATGACGCGCATTCACGTCCTTCTCTTCTTGTTATCGGGCTTGCTGGCCGCGCCTTTGGCTGCGCAAAACCCGATCGGCGGTGGCTCTTGCGGCGCTTCGAACCTGAACGGATCCTACAGTCTGATTCTCAGCGGACGCGCGATCTCGGGCGCGGGAACCTTCGCCGGCTCGTTCCAGGGCGTTGGTACCGCGAGCTTCGATGGCCAGGGCACAGCCACTCTCACCGGAACCAGCAATACCAATTTGGCTCAAGGCAAACCGTTCAATTTCACTGGCACATATACGGTTCCTTCGAACTGCTTCGGCACCATCAGCGTGACCAGTCCAGGCGTTGTGAATTTTTCGCTGGTCGTCTGGAATGACGGCAGAAACTTCAACATCATCGGCAGCGACGCAAATTATGTCTACTCGGGCAGCGGCGGCAATTTTCAACCGGTAGCCTGCGCCAAATCCACTCTCTCGGGCGAATTCCTTTACAGCGCCAGCGGATTCACGCTTTCCGGCACGACGCAAAATGGCGCCGCCGACGAATCCGGTCTTTTCCAATTCGACGGGCAAGGTAATGTCACGGCCAGCTACACGGTAACATCCGCTAGCGGCGCACAACCGCAGCAGCTTACATCCAGCGGAACCTACACGCTAACGTCAGGCTGCCAGGTCTCGGCGACCATGACGGGTTCGAAGGGCGCCACCAACAATCTGAATCTAATCATCACGGGTCCCTACGGCCAGGCTTTCGATTTGCTCGAGGCCAACTCTGGATTCGTGCGCGCCGGCGGGGGACACGCAGTGGTCCTCAATCCCACGCAATCCATCGCCAACGTGGCCAGCTATGCCGTGAACTTTACGCCGCCCGGAAGCGTGTTCGTTCTGTTCGGAACGAACCTCGCCACCAAGGAGGCCGGCGCGGTCACCACGAATCTGCCCACCACCTTGCTCACCACGTCGGTGACGGTGAACGGCGAACCAGCGCCGTTATTCTACGTGAACCCTGGCCAGATCGACGCCCAAATGCCTTGGGACATACCAGGCGGCGCCGTGTACCCCGTCATCGTGACCAACGGCAGCTCCGTCAGCAATGCGGCCGCGGTCTACGTGCCCGCGACTGGAACGCCCGGGCTCAGCACCTACGGAAACAGTCGTGCCGTGGTGGTCAATGTAAACGGCACCGTGAACTCCGCATCCGATCAGGCGGCTGTCGGCGACGAAGTGGTGGCGTACTTCACCGGCGGCGGACCAGTCCAGGCTTCCGGCAAACTCGTCACCGGTCAACCGGCGCCGTCGGGACTTTCGCCGGTCACGGGGCAAAACTCCGTCACCGTGGGAGGCGCCAATGCCAACGTCGTATACATGGGCCTGACGCCGGGCGGCATCGGCTTGTACCAGGTGAATTTCAATGTGCCGCAGCTAGACAAAGGCGTTTACCCGGTGGTGATCACCATCGCGGGGCAGGCTTCGAATACGGCGTTTATGAACGTCTCGAACTAACCCTTTTTCAGAAACTGCTGGATCGATTTGGTCGCCTGCCGGGTGCGGTGCTCGTTCTCGATCAGCGCGAAGCGCACGAAGCCTTCGCCCATCGGTCCGAAGCCGATGGGCGACACCGCCACCAGCGCTTTCTCCATCAGCAGCTTGGAGAATTCGAGCGAGCCTTGCGCGCGGTAGCGTTCCGGCATCGGCGCCCACAGGAACATGGATCCCCGCGGCGGCTCCACCGGCCAGCCCGCGCGCTGCAGGCCTCGACCAGCACGTCGCGCCGCTTCTGGTAGATGGCGCAGATCTTGTTCGTCTCGCTCTTCGCACTCGCGCAGCGCGATGATGGACGCGATCTGGATGGGCTGGAACACGCCGTAATCGAGATAGCTCTTGATGCGCGCCAGCGCCGCGATCATCTTCGCGGTTGCCGAGGCAGAAGCCGACGCGCCAGCCCGCCATGTTGAAACTCTTCGACATGCGAGAAGATCTCGACCGCGAAATCCTTCGCGCCGTCCACTTGCAGAATGCTGGGCGGCATGTAGCCGTCGAAGCCGAGATCGGCGTAAGCGAAATCGTGCACGATCAGGGTGCCGTGCTGCGCGCGCCAGGTCGCACGATCTCGCGGAAGAAATGGCAGGTCCACGCACGTCGTGGTGGGGTTGTGCGGGAACGAGATCAGAATCATCTTGGCGGCTTGCGCGACGACGTCTCGATAGAGATCCTCCAGGCCGTTGCAGAAACGTGCCGGGATCCGGCATGGGCAGCATGCAGGCGTGGCCTTCCGCCATGATCACGCCGTACTGGTGAATCGGATAGGCGGGATTCGGCGAGACCACGACATCGCCGGGCCCGATGGTGGCGAACAGCAGGTGCGCCAGAGCGTCCTTCGCGCCGATGGTGACGATGGCTTCGGCTTCCGGGATCGAGATCGACGTCGTAATTGCGCTTGTAGCGCTTCACGATCTCCTCGCGCAGGTGCGGAATGCCGCGCGAGACGGAGTAGCGGTGATTGCGCGGATTGCGCGCGGCCTCGATCAGCTTGTCGACGACCGGCTGGGGCGTGGCGCCGTCGGGATTCCCCATGCCGAGATCGACGACATCCATTTGCGCTGCCCGCGCTTTTGCCTTCATCTCGTTGATGACGGCGAAGACGTAGGGGGGCAGTTTCTGGATGCGGTAAAATTCGTCCGTAATGGAGGTCATACTTTATTGTAAGAGAGCATGCTTACCGATTTGGTCCAGATCGCCCGCATCGGCCGCCAAAAGCGCGAGAGAATTCCGCTTCCGCGCCTATTTGAAGAACCATCGCCATTCGGACCGCCGGTGCGGCGGCTTCGGCGAGGAGATCCAGGCCGAGATCGATTGCACCAAGTGCGCCAACTGCTGCCGCGTCACCGAGACCGAAATCACGGAACGCGATATCGAAAAGCTATGCAAGTTTCTCGGCGTCACCGCGAAGAGTTTCTGCGCGATTATACCATGCGAGCGCCGATGGACAACGAATTGATCCTGAAGCGCGATGCCAACGGTTGCGTGTTTCTGAAAGACAACCTGTGCAGCGTCTACGAGGGCCGCCCGACAATTGCGGAACTTTCCGAACCTGGTTCGGGGCGGCGGCTCCATCGCCAGCCGGATGTGGCAGATCGTGGATCGGACCAATTATTGCCCCATCGTGTAAACTGGATATGGAAACCGTAAAGCAAGAGATGAATTTCCGCTGAGTAGCACCGAGCGGATGACCGAGGCGGATTGAGTGTATGCCAGATAAGAAAACAGCGATCATCACGGGAGCATCGGGAGGTATAGGTGCGGGTCTGGTCG
>CAVUBR010000002.1:0-614457 GCA_963739705.1 Terriglobia bacterium
TGGCCGCGGGATAATAGACGTTGGACAACCCAATTCCCATGCCCAGTGCCGGATGCCCGCGTAGTTGAACGTCGTTTTGCCGAGTCCGTGCGCGGCGATCGCAACACGAGGTGAAGCGCATGACCTACCCGATGCCAAAACGGAAACTCCGGCCCAATCCTGAAATAACGCGGATCTTCGTGTAGAAGCGACGCCATCAAAGCGTCCGAAAAGAAGTTCTGCGAAGTGATGTCCGCCAGAGCCGCGCCGAAGCGCTGCGCATACGCGCGACTCCCGTAACCATACTTCGGATCGTCATCGTCGCTTTGGGAGATGGCTGCCCCCGCTGCCGCCGAGGCCGGAGTAAACGGGTCAAACGTTTCCTTGGCGAACAGGTTGAACTTTTGTTTTACTGTCAAAGCCAATACCGGTTTGTGGGGATCAGAGACAGTCTCGTAATTGGGGATCACTCCGAGAATATGGTCGTCGCCGGTGGGCGAAGGAGATTTGCGGCTCAGGGCCGGCGCTTTGTGAAAATAAAATGCAGGATGAAATTGAACTCAACGTTAATAACAGCGAAACTTTTAGGAACCGCGGGTGTTTAAAATAACGCTCACTTGTCCTCCTGCCTCGCCCGCCCAAAGCATGTAAATGTACTTGACGGCGGGCGAGGCCTGCTGATTACATCCCTTGGACGGCCCGCCGGCTTCGCCGAGTCGGGCTCTAAAACCGAGAAACTAGGACGATGCCAACTCTGTCCGCGGAAACCCTCACTCGATTTGCGTACCAACTGCTGGCCGCCGCGAAAGTGCCGCACCAGAAAGCCGATCTGGTGGCGCGATCCCTGGTGGCCGCCAATTTGCGCGCCGTCGATTCGCACGGCCTCCAACTTCTACCTTACTATCTGGAGCAGATTCAGATGGGCAACATCAAGGTGGAGGCGGAAGGGCATGTCGCAAGCGAGCACGGCGCCTGTCTTGTGTACGACGGGGAGTGCGGTATCGGGCAATGGATTTCGGAAATGTGCTGCGGCCACGCCGTCCGCCTCGCGCGCGAACACGGCTTGGCGCTGGTGGTGGCCCGGGAGTCGAATCATTTTGGAGCCGCGGCGTTTTGGGCGCAGCGCATGTCGGCGGCAGGTTGCATCGGGATCGTGATGTGCAATGCCACTTCGCTGGTCGCGCCGTGGCAAGGCAAAGATCCACGCTTCGGCACCAATCCGATTTGCATGTCGGTGCCGGGGCCGAATATTTGGCTGCTCGACATGGCCACTACCACGGTCGCACTGGGAAAAATCCTGAACGCGCAAAATCACGGACGCGCGACCATTCCGGAAGGCTGGGCCATGGATGCGGGAGGCGTGCCGACTACCGATACCCAGACCGCGC
Source organism: Terriglobia bacterium (assembly GCA_963739705.1). Lineage (GTDB taxonomy): Bacteria > Acidobacteriota > Terriglobia > Bryobacterales > Bryobacteraceae > Palsa-89. The sequence continues at coordinate 1,368 of CAVUBR010000002.1, forward strand.
TCACGGGCCTGCTAATGCCGCTGGGCGGCTACAAAGGAAGCGGCTTGGCAATGATGGCCGAAATCCTATGCGCGGTGTTGAGCGGCGGCGCGATGTCGACCCAACTCGGCGGGCTTCGCGTGCAAGGCCAGCCCATGCGCACTAGCCAATTGTTCCTGGCAATCGATGTAGAGCGTTTCATGCCGATCGCCGACTTCGAGCGCCGCATGCAGGAGCTGGTGGCGATGGCCAAGTCTTCAAAAGCCACGCGTGGCCACGACGAGATTCTGGTGGCCGGCGATCCGGAGTGGCGGGCAGAAGAGCTTCGTAGCAACCAGGGCATCCCTCTGTCGGGGGCGCATGGCAACGCCTGTCCGCGGCTGCGCAACAATTGGGCGTGGCCTTACCGGTCGAATCCACGCGCACTCGATGACGACCTACAGGCTCATCTGCGTGCCGGGATTCGATCGATCGTGACGGAAGCGCTGGCCGACGCGGCTGGGTCGGCGGTGCTCGCCGCGGTGACGGTGACCTCAGACGGCGACGGGACATACTGGGAGCCGTGTACAGTCCGCCGGAACCGATCTTGCCCACCGTGCTATTGCCGCCCGCGATTCCGTTAACTTTCCAGGTGACTGTCGTGATTGGAAGTGTTTTCAACGGAGGCCGTAAATTTAGGGTCCGGCCCACCTGAACGTCGCGCTGGTTGGAGAAATCTCAACGTTAACCGGCGGCGGCGGAGGCGGCGGGGGACTGTGATGGTGACGGAAGCGCTGCCAATCGCGGAATTATCGCCTGGCTGGTAGCATGCACCGTAACGGTGCGGGAGAAGGAGCGCGGATGGCGCAGTGTACAGGCCGCTAATCGAATCGATGAAACCAACGTGCTGTTGCCTCCCACGTGCCGTTCACATCCCAAGTCACGGATTGGTTCGGGTTTCCCGAAACCGTCGCGCTGAACTGCGCTTAGCGTCTACAGCGACGCTCGCGCTGGGCGGGTTGACGCTGACTGATACGGGGTCTCGATCGCCTGGCCCTGAATTGGGGTCCACCATCAGCGGCGAAACATCCACTGCCTCGAAGTTCGAGCCATCGATGGCCGTTAGCGCATGCAGATCATCATTGTTCCACCGCGAATCCGGCGCGCCGGAAATGTACCACGACGAGCCGTTATCGGCCAGCATCATGCCATAACGCTGCAGCGCCGTGAGGATAATTTGATTGGTGGCCGAAAATGTCGATATGTCGAAGCTCGCCTTCAGCCGGAAGCGCGCTCCCATGGGCGGATACTGGGCGCCCGTCAACGATGATGCGTAGTGACGCGCCGGCCAGACGTAGGCCTTCTGCGTGTGCGGAACGGTGAAACGAATGGCGTGCCGAATCGCTCCCGCCACGATTTCGTCGTAGCGCACCAGGCCGGGAAAGATCGGCAGGCCGGCCGCATCGGCCGAAGTCCACGTCGCGGGACGCAGCGCATCCGACAGCAAATTGAATATCGCCCCGGACCCGCCTTGCCAGCTGGCGGCCTGCGGATACCCAGCGTAAATCTCGTACAGAACGCAGTTGTCCGTATCGATCGAAATGACGTGCCGATCGCCGGAGCTCGCGCTCCCGCCTTCGATCGGCGCGTTCAGCGGGACTGCGTACGGCCCGGGGTCGCTCTCGCTCTGATACGTGAACGTCGCCGGATATTTGGTCTGTGTCCCGGGAACAGTGATGTAGGGAATCCCGATCGGCTCTCCGTTATAAGTCCCCGAACCGAAATCCGGATGCAGCGGCGAAGAAGGCCCGATGGTGTTGACCCAGGTGGATGAACTCGGATGCACGGGCAATTGGTCAACTCGCGTATTCCAGATATTGTCGGCGGGCAGCACCGTGCAATTTCCGACGCTGGGCGCTTGTGCCGCGGCGAAACTCGTCAAGCCCAGCAACGCGATAACCGGACCCAGGAATTTTGTCATAGCCCCTTCCAGGAGTTCCCAGAATATTCCCGCTAGGCGGGATAGACAATCGGGTAAGCGCCTGAGACGGAGCTTGGTACTACCGAGAGCCGGCTACGGTAAACCGAAAACGAAAAGCGAGTTGCCCGCCGTGATAGCCACCTGCTGCTTGCCGTCGATCGCGAATGAAACCGGGTTGGCGCGGATTGAGGCGCCTAGTTGCAACTCCCAAAGCAGCTTCCCGGTATCGGCGTCCAGCGCGAAGAAATTGCCTTCTTCAGCGCCGCCGAATACCAGTCCGCCGGCGGTGGACAACAAACCCGCCAGCGGCGGCGTGAGAAGTCTGAATTCCCACTTCAGTTTTCCTGTGGTCCCCTCCAGCGCGCGAATCGCTCCATAAGCTTGGTCACCGCTTTTCACTTCGCCGCCTCCGCCGGTGTAGGCCGTGCCATCCTTGTACTCGGCTTCGCCCTTGTAGTAAACGCCGGCGATCTCGCGAGCGGCCTGGTAGAACAGCTTCGTCTTCGGACTATACGACGGACTCCACCAGTTCGCGCCTCCCGCGATGGCCGGATAAACCAGTGTCCCTTCCACCTTGGGATCGGCATCCCGCCGCGCGAACGGTCGGCCCTTGGCATCCAGCCCGTCGGCCCAGGTTTGCTTCACATAAGGGACCGCCGTCAGGAACTCGCCCGTCTGACGATCGAGCACGTAGTAGAAGCCGTTGCGATTGGCCATGGTCACCACTTTGCGTTGGCGGCCTTTAACGTCGGCATCGAACAGGATCGGAATCTCGGTGGCATCCCAATCGTGGACGTCATGCGGAGTGAATTGGAAATGCCACTTGATTTTTCCGTTGGCCGGATCGACGGCAATCAGAGAAGAAGTGTACAGATTATCGCCGGGCCGCGTCTCGTCATTCCAGTCCGGCGCCGGATTGCCGGTGCCCCAATACACCAAGTGGAGTTCGGGATCGTACGATCCGGTTACCCAGGTCGAGCCGCCGCCATGCTGGTAGCTATCTCCGCCCCAGGTTTCCGAACCCGGCTCGCCCTTCGCGGGCACCGTGTAGGTGCGCCACACACGCTTGCCGGTCTTGGGGTCGTAGGCGTCCAGGAAACCGCGAATGCCGGTCTCGGCGCCGGAAATGCCGACCAGGATCTTACCCTCCACGGCCAGCGGCGCAGCGGTGATGTAATAGCCTTTCTTGTTCTCATCCACCTTGGTGTCCCAACGGACAATTCCAGTTTTGGCGTCGAGCGCTACCAGGTGGCAATTCACGGTTCCGTAGTAAACCATGTTGTCCAGCACGGCCACACCCCGATTGACGGGCGGCGAACCGATGATGATCACGTCTTTGGGAGTGTCGGGCGTGTAGGTCCACAGCGGCCGGCCGGTTCGAAGATCCAGCGCTGTGGCCGTGCTGGGAGGCTCGGTGATGTACATCACGCCGTCGACGACGATCGGCGATGTCTCGACGATCCCGGTGTGGCGCATCTGGTAAATCCAGGTTGGCTTCAGGCCGGCGACATTTTGCCGGTTGATCTGGTCGAGCAGCGAGAAGCGCTGTGCCTGGTAATTGCCCGAGTAAGTGATCCAAGTCGACGGATCGCTGTTCGCGGAGGCAATGCGCTGCGATGGAACCTGAGCCCAGACGCAGCCGGCGGTCAACATCAAAGCGGTAAGTGTGGATCGCGTTTTCACTTCGCACCTCCCAAGCTCGAAAGATAAGCCACCAGGTCGTCCAGATCCGAGCCCGAGACTTTGCCTTTGTAGTCGGGCATCAGAGTTTTGCCCATCTGTTTGTCAAGCTGCTTCAGGCCGGCTTTGCGGAATGAGTACAAACGCCCGCTGGTGTCGCGTACCTGAATCGTGAATGAATCTTCGTTGACACGAACACCGCGCACTTCCTGGCCGCTCTGGGTCACGACTCGAACGGGAAGAAATTCATCAAAGCCGCGGCCCGGCACGGGCATCACGCCGCGGGGCAGGGCAGCCGCGGGCTCGACAATGGATTGCCGAAGATAATCGGGCGCGCGGTGTGCGCCGATGTCGGTGAGTTCGGGACCCAGGATGCCGCCTTGGCCTGCGATGGTGTGACAGGACGAGCAGCCCTGCCTCTGATACACCGCTTTGCCGTTGGACGCATTACCCTGCGCCGCCCCACCCCCGCTGCGGCCCAGCGAACGAACGAAGACCACCATCGCGGTCAGTTCGGAGTCGGTGAAGCGTCGAATGCGCGGCATGCCACGGGCGGGGATTCCATCCCGAATGATTTCGCGCAGAGCGTCATCGTCGGCAGCATTGGTGAGCACAGGGCGATTCAGATTGGGACCTTCTCCGCCGGCGCCCGTCAGGCCGTGACATCGGGAACACATCCCTAAGAAAAGCTGTTTACCTTTTTCAAGATCGGAGTTCTGGGCCGAGGCGACGGCCGAAATCAGAACCAGCGCAGCGGCGAGACGATGGATTAACATAAGCTAGATCCGTTGGTTCCAGTTTTATATCACAATTCGGACCACCGGGGGTGGTTTCGATCGAGTTTCGAATCGAGCGCTGGGGTAGTTCTTCGGTCCCTGTCGATGCTAACCGGACTTAGATTCCAGGTCGAGCGCAAAGGCCAGTGCCGCCTTCAGCCTTTTCATCACATCGCTCGAAAGCCGTCCAATCTTACGTTCGAGCCGGACAGTCGGCACAGAACCTAGTCCCTGAACGTTCGCGACTGACTCGCGGTCTAGAAACGAAAGCTTTGGTAGCGGCACCTCGTACGAACTGTGCCTGTACTGAGTGGTGAGAGGCACGTAGAGCACAAGGGCTCGGGGCGCTCCGGGATCCTCCCGCGAGACGATCACTACGGGCCGCGTCTTAGCAGCAAGCCCGAGATCTGCCAGCCACACCTCACCCGGTTGGGGGCTCATCGAGCAGGTCGAGGACCTCCTGTTCGGCGCCACGAGAGCGAGCGAGATCGAGAAGATCGTGGTCGGCTAACTCAATGACCTCTGCGATGCGCTCTCTAGCCTCGGCGGCCGTTTCCGGTTCCCACTCGCGCAGCCGAGCGTCCAACTTTTCTGCCAGGGCGTCCACGAATAATTCCTCCGTTTTTAGTTTAGCTCTCAAGTGCCGTTCCGTTCGGAGACCACGAACCCGATGTACACTGTAAATCAAGTATGGACGGCAGCTCGGTATTGCTGCGCTGGGACCCACAGTTTAGGCCTGTTACCCCCAATCACTTAGTCCAGGACTATTCGGCGGCGTTTTTCATGATCGAGCGCCTCGTAGCAGCTGGAGCAGCGTACGCTGTTACCGACAGGGACATCTTCACAACGAAGGATGCCCTCGATCGTACGCCGGAGATCATGCGCAAGCGCCTCTTGATCGTGGATTCCGACGAGTCAAACAGAATGACTTCCGCCCTCATGAAGCCAGTCTTTCACGAACTCGGCATCGAGGAGGTGGTCAGAGGAGTCTCGCTCAAATCTGCCACCGATGGGGAGGAACTCCACGCCGAGGCAGCGAGGTTGTACTTCGTTCTGCCCGATTATTTGCTAGCCTGTCGCGAACGACTGCACCTGGGTTTCCCTTTGAATGAGGTCCGGACAGCAATCAACCGGCTTCTGAACGGTCTTCAAACTCCGCCCGCCCGCGCAAATGTTGCGACTCTGGCTGGGGTGTTCGCGTCATACCGTGCCACCCCCGTCGAGGGCCTCGAAATGCGGTCCAATATGATGCCCGGCAGCGCCGATCAGGTGATGGATCTTTTCGAAGACGAATTGTACCGCGAGATGTCGGGAGCAGGACTACTTATGGGCTTTCCGGCTAGAATCGACCGAGCATTCGTTGTCTTCAGTAGATGTGCCCGTCAGCTAGCCAAGTCCCCACTCTTCAAGCCGATTGTGACTCTGACATCCACGGTCATAAACTCTGCTGCGCACATCCCAGTGCCGGACTCTGTGGTCACGTCTTTGATCGCAGAACGGGGATTCATGCCCCCAATTGTTCCGCTGGCGAACTTGCGTCGGGAAGCACGAGAGGCTTATCTGAACGCAAACCCACCCGTCCTTATGCACCCCAACCTAAAGCGCGATCCCGAATGACTTCACGCAGGGCATTATCGTCGGGAGCATTGCTGAGCACGGGGCGATTCAGATTGGGACCTTCTCCGCCGGCGCCCGTCAGGCCGTGACAGCGGGAACACATTCCTAAGAAAAGCTGTTTACCTTTTTCAAGATCGGAGGTCTGGGCCGAGGCGACGGCCGAAATCAGAACCAGTGCAGCAATGAAGCGATGGATTGACATAGCTAGCAGGCTGCTGAAAAACGCCTAGAGCCGAGGATTCCCGACCTCTTCAAAACCGCCTTTGATTGCCCTGGGGAAGGATTTTCGCTTCTATTTCCGCGTTTCCGCGTGTCTGGCTGCCCGTTGGGGGCAGTCCAGACACACTTGTCCTCAGGTCACTGCTGGAGAAAGTACGGACGCCAGGTTGCGAACCCGCACCAGGTTATAGGCCGAGGCCGCAAATGCAAACACCCATCCGACGCGCCGCAATCCCTTGTGCCGCGTCTTACGCAGCATACCCACCGTCTTCAACCAGCCAAAAATCTCTTCCACCCGCTTGCGCTTCCGCTGGCTCACCTGGTATCCGGCGTGCCGCGTCGTGCGTGCGTCGATGGCGCTGTACTTCTTTTGCGCGACGTGCGGCGTCACATTGCGTTCCCGCAACTGCGCCACGTGATCCTGGGTGTCGTAGCCCTTATCCGCTCCCAGCGTCACCGCGCGATCACCCGGAATCTCCTCGACCATCTCGATCGAAGCCTCCCGCTCGCTGGTGCCGGTGGCCAGCGTCACGCGCGTGTTGACCACCAAGCCGTTGCGATTCTCCATCAGCACGTGCGCACCGTAGCATAGCTTGGATTCTTTACCATCCCCCTTGCGCGCCAGTCGCGCATCGCCATCTGTCGTCGATGCGTGGCTGTCGTTGCGGCGCGTTTCACCGTGAAAATCGACCGTCGGATTGCCACGGTCCGTATCACTCGGTCCGGGTCCACTTCCATCCTTGCGCTGAAAACTCTTCAGACCCGCCCACGCCTCAATCAGCGTTCCGTCCACGGTGAAGTGTTCCGCCGAGAGCAGGTCCAGTTGTTTTGCCTCGCCCAGCACTTCATCGAAAAATGCCTCCGCCACCTCACCCGCCAACATGCGGTCACGGTTCTTGCTGAACACCGTCGGCACCCACACGTCCTCATCCATATTCAGACCCACGAACCAGCGGAACAGCAGATTGTAGGCCAACTGTTCCATCAGCATCCGCTCGCTCCGCACCGAGTAAAAGATTTGCAACAACAGCGCGCGCAATAACTTTTCCGGGGCGATGGAGGGACGCCCGGTGGTGGCGTACATCGCCTCGAACCGTCCGTTCAAGCGCAGCAGAACGCGATCTACCAGTAAACGGATCGGCCGTAACGGATGGCTCGCGGGCACGCGTTCCTCCGGCGACAGGAAGCTGAACATTGTCGATTGCTGGGTGTCGTCTCCGCGCATGGTTAAATCAATTCTACGGCGATTTGTTTCAGCCGCCAAGAGTATTCGGCGAATCCTTTTTCAGCAGCCTGCTAGATCCGTTGGTTCCAGTTTTATATCACAATTCGGACCACCGGGTCGGCGGGCCAGGCGAGACGGGCCGCCGCAATGGCCGCGCGCAGCGCTTCAGGCTCCGGATTCTATCGCGCTTCGGGCCGCGTTGCGGAGGCCGTTGCGCCGCTGTCTGAAGTTCAGTTCAGGTCAGTTCGCGGGCGACTCTCCGGTTTGAGGCTTGCATCGCCAAGGAGGCGCCCCCGCCGCTGACGCAAGGGAGCCCGCTCACGCATCTCGACGCACAGAGGTCGCTCACGCGACCTCATGGGCGCGATCACCCTCGGGTATTATCCGGGAAATACCAGCAAGATATCCAAAGGTGCGAGGTTCCATCGCTGATGCTCCAACCGTATGTGAAGCTTAGCCGCAAGTCCTTGTATGCGATATTTCGCAACTCGACGCCGGACATCGGTTCGGAGAATTTCGGTTCGCTCATTTCCAACGGACCGACTTGAGCGAGGCGTTCAAGCACTGAGGCTACAACCGGTCGGATCTCATCGGGCTGCATGCGCTGAAGATAGCAATCCACGCGCTGTGCGATCTTTGTGGCAGAGTGATCAAACGGCCGTACTCGTTGAATCTTGATCCTGGTTTCATAGTCGGATAAACACTCTTTTCCCAACTCAGCTAAGTCGTCGATTGTCATATCAATTCACTTTTCCTTCACTTCAATAATATGCCCGTGAAGGACGTTATTGCGGCTGTCGAGGGTCAAATGATTACCTTCGGTTCGCAGCCCGGCCTTCTTGCCTTGCGTTACTCTTGAGAATATGAAGCTGACAGATGATCACAAAGTGCAAATCTTTTGCGCGGCCCTCACCGCGATTATTCAGGCGGATGCTGGGGCGGCCACGGCGGCCGGTCCACACGCTGGGTCTGGAATTGGAACGCAAAGCTCGATTGAGAAAGTGAGTGCAATCGCTGGAGAAGCCATCGCGAAGCTTCAAAGCAAGGCCTGGGAGTAAGTTCTTGGTGGCGGTCTTAGAAGCATATAGCGACGAGAGTGGTGGGCAAGATAGCTATCTCACCGTTGCTTCATACGTTGGCTATTCCGACAACTGGCGCAGTTTTCATAAGCGGTGGCAGAAACTTCTAAAGAAGAAAGATTTGAAAGCATTTCACATGAAGGAGTTCATGAGCCCTGAATCAATGCTTCGTAAAGCGCTTGGGAAGGAAAACGAAGCAGCGGCTTTCTACAGCAACTTGACCGGTCTTATTCACGAATACACCTGCACAAGTTTTGCGTTCGTGATTTGGGAGGCAGATTACGAGCGCTACACAACCGCCGATTTTCGTTCTCGGTACGGGACTGCCTACACCTTTCTGAACAAAGAGATCGTGAGGTATTGTCGGTCCTGGGCCAAGTATATGGGCTATAAGAAGCTGATCAATTTTCAGGTAGAAAGCGGATACGTAAACTGCGATCAGTTGATTCTCGAACTTCTGAGGCAGAACCAGGAAGGATTGATAGGACGGGCGTCGGCGGAAAAGAAAGAACGATCGTCCCCGCTCCAAGCCGCAGACATTCTGGCGTATCTGACTTCAAACGGTTACGACAATGATTTCAGACCTCCTGCCGCGCGCCTCCCGCGCGTTCGTCGTCACTTCTTCGACAGGACAGAAATCAAGCAGCGAGTAAAACAAATCGAAGATGCTTGGCGCGCGAAAACAAAGCCCTTTAACGATGCCGCGAGAGATGCGCGTCGGCGCAAGCAGGAGCAGAGGAGCACCAGTCTGCGATCATCATAAGGATCACCCGTGAGAAGGCCTACTTCTCCGTTGCGTCGAGTCGTTTCCACTCACCCGCAAGACGTTGTGCCTCGGTAATCTCCGCGGGAGTCATCGTGGCGGCGATACTATCGCGCATCGCGACATACTTATCCTTGCGAGAATAATTTTGTGCTGCCGCAAGAATCATCCACATCTGCGCTTGAACATAGTCCCGTAGCACTCCTTCGCCGTTGGCGTATTTCAACCCGAGGTTGAACTGTGCTTCCTCATGACCAGTGTCGGCGGCCTTGCCGTACCATTTGACTGCTTCTGTGTAATCCTGGGCCACGCCTTCCCGTTCTCGTACATCGCGCCTAGGTTGAACTGTGCGTCCTGAACGTCCTGGTCGGCGGCCTTGCGGTACCACCTGACTGCTTCTGCGTAATCCTGAGGGACGCCTTCGCCCTTGTCGTACATTGTGCCGAGGTAAAACTGAGCGATAGATAGGCCCTGATCGGCGGCCTTTCGGTACCACTTGACTGCTTCTGCGTAATCCTGAGGGACGCCTTCGCCCCTGTCGTACATCCAGCCGAGGTTGAACTGAGCAGGAGCGTAGCCCTGGTCGGCGGCCTTGCGGTACCACTTGACAGCCTCGTCCAAATTACTTAGCGGCACTCTTGTGTAAAGGAAGGCCAAGACGCTCTGCCAATTCGAATCACCCATCTCCGCGTCCCGGCGCACTTCCTCTATCGATCGAGTGGGGCCATGGATTTTTAATGTATGATCCGATGTCTCTTCCATAAGAAAGTAATTTGACATGAGGAACTTTTCCAATAAGGAGCCACTACGGTGCATCTTGGACTCATTTGACACTGGGGGAAGGGTCGACGCATCCCTCATCCCACGAGCAATGATTTCAGAACGCGCACGCCAAGGTACCAGCGACGAACTTCCCTCTTTCTTGGCGACTTCGAGCATGGGCTCATCATTCATATCGATCACCCCTAGCCTTGCGAGAGAATCTTGTATTCTTTTTCCGCGACCAGAAGTCGCGCCTGTACGCTTGTTGCCAACTCGGCGAGTAAGTCGCGACCCTTTTGCTCATACTGTTCGGCTTGCTTCTTCATCAAGGCGATTTCGCTTTGTCGGAGCGTGGCTAATTCCTGCTCAATCGCAGAGACGCGATCCTTAGCCAAGCTAATCTGCCGGATTATGCGAACGAGTTCTGCACCGACCCCCTCGCCCTCAACTGCATCCACGCCATCTTGGTATTCATCAAGAATGCGTTGAAGGTCGTCGGCGTCCCCGGCTTGGTAAGCCTGATTCGCTTCGGCCATAAATCGGGTTCGTCGCTCCCGATCAGCGGCATCGGTGGCAAGATCGGGATGAATGCGTTTAGCAGCTTCACGGAATAAAGCCTTGAGTTCTGCCGACGGGGAGAATTCCCGAGCCTTCGACGCTTCGCCATGAGCCGCTTCGTGGGTACGGCGCGCCTCGTCCCGAGCATCCTCCGCCTCCTTCCGCGCAGAGGTGGAGAGATCACGCCGGGCTCGCAACTCGGAGATCCGCGCCTTCCATTCGTCCAGCTCCGCGTAGAGCACGCCTACTTGCCGCAGATACCTTCCCTCGAACGCGTCAAGCTGGCCGCGAAGGTCGGCAACCTCCAACTCCCGCTCTGCCAGCGTCGCGCGGACAACCGCCAATTCTTCCCGTTTGCGAAGAAGTTCTTTCTCTTCCGGTCTTAGTCGCCGGGTGACGTCGCTTGACATTAGTCAGTCTTCCCAGATTACTCCAAACGCACACGTACGTAAGACGTCGCTGCGCGATCAGATCAGAGATTAGCTTTCGCTTTCAGCCCACCATTCGGCCGGCGCCTCAAATGCGGCTGGCGATCACACAGGCACTGAACGTCCTACCTTTTCGCATGAATTTTTGGGTAGCGTGTTCAGGCGAGAGGTTGAGATAGATTACGATTCCTCAACACAAGCTGCCTTCGCAGAATCGGTGCTGCGCCCAGGCTCAACAATCACCAGGCCGCGTATCGCGACGTGTGTGCCATCGCTCAACATCATGTATATAACTTCGGAATCGACATGCACGCAGTCGATCTGCCTTCCGGCCAGCGCGTTCTCAAAGAAGCTCATAGTCTTTACATCGGCCGCCCGTCAGGAGAAGAACAGAGCTTCGCCTGCGGCGACGCCGTTACGCCAAACGTTACACCGAAACAAGGATGGCCAGTATTGTAACAGAGCGCGCTGCGGCGGGTCCATAGAGTGCGGCTCTCAAGCCGCACAGGAAGACTTTACATATGCGAAAGATCTCACTTGTTCTAACGCTTGCGATGAGTGGATTCTTGTTGAATGCCCAGGATCAGTCCACTCCGCGCCAGCCCGATAACACAGGCGTCAATAAACAGGACCGGCAGCAGGGTGAACCGACCGCCGACCAGCAGAAAGCTAACGCCTCAGACCGTGACATGACCAAGAATATCCGGCGTGCCCTGATCAAGGACAAATCGCTCTCCACTTACGGACACAACGTGAAGGTGATCTCCGAGAACGGGGTCGTACATTTGCGGGGCCCGGTCCGTTCCGAAGAAGAGAAGCGCGCGATCGAAGCCAAAGCGGCGGAGATTGCGGGAAGCAACAATGTCAGGAACGAGCTCAGCGTAGCTCCCAAGGGCGAGTCCGATCGCTCTAGCAAGTAAATCCCTATTCACAGGAGACAAGAAACTATGGCTGGAAAGAATACTGCTGTATTTGGAATCTTTAAAACCCGAGAGGGTGTGGAGCGAGCTGTGGACAGCTTGCTAGCGGCGGGGTTCCGGAATTCGGACGTTTCCGTCTTGATGCCGGACAAGCAAAGCACCAAGGAATTTGCATCCGAGAAAAACACCAAGGCGCCGGAGGGAGCCACCGCCGGGGCAGTTGCCGGAGGAGCGATCGGCGGCACGTTGGGTCTGTTGGCTGGCATCGGCGCACTCGCGATTCCGGGCCTGGGACCGTTCATCGCAGCGGGACCGATTGTTGCCACCCTGGCCGGGGCGGGCGCTGGTGGCGCGGTGGGAACGCTGGTCGGCGCTCTGGTCGGCATGGGCATCCCCGAATACGAGGCCAAGCGCTACGAAGGACGCGTGAAGGACGGCGGCATATTGCTGTCGGTCCATTGCGATACCTCCGATCAAATCGATCGTGCCAAGGAAACACTCAAGCGCATGGGCGCGGAAGATATCGCGTCAGCCGGCGAAAAGAGCGTGAGCACGCACGGCGTCGAGCCCGAAAGCACATACCGGAATCGCTGAACGCGCAGGCGGGGCTCGGCTTCGACGGGCCTTTCGCGAGACGATGACGACTGACCGTGTTTTCGCGGCGAGCCCCAGATCTGCCAACCACACTTCGCCTGCTTGGGTTATCAAGCAGGTGGAGGCCTCCTGTTGGGCAGCACCAGAGCGAGCGAGATCCAAGAGATCTTGATCGGAGACGTAGACGTCCGTTTGGCGTTGTCAGGTGCGTCGCGGCAGCGCGAGTTCCACGCCGCCCAAGGGTTCAACGCGGCGTCTTATCGATTCAGCCAGGTTTAGCGAGAGCGCCGGTTTTTCGGTGAAAGCGGCCTTCAGGATTTCGCGCGCTTCTTCTTCCGGGGACCTGCCGTGACGGACCGCGCGCACACGCAGCTTCTGTTTAACCGCATCGTCCAGACCTCGTATCGTGATACTCGCCACCCGGGCAAGGGTAGCACAGCAGCGGCACTACTTAGTTACGCGAGTTAAGCCCCAATTACGTCGGCGGTCGCGTAAAATCTCATATATCGTGGTAGAGCACCCGGAAAACAAGACCCGGTTAGTCTTCATTAGCCACAGCAGCCAGGACACTTGGGTGGCCAAACAGCTCGCGCGTGAGATCGAGGCACGCGGTGCGACCCCGTTTTTGGACGAATCGCAGGTCGACGCCGGTGCGGATTTCGAGGAAGACATCCTGAAATTCCTCGAACAAGCGCACGAATTAGTGGTACTGCTTACTCCGTGGGCTCTTGAGCGGCCTTATGTGTGGGCTGAGATAGGAGCCGCGTGGGGCCGTCGCATTCCCATCGTGGCCCTGTTGCTCGGCCTCACGCCGACGGAACTCCAATCACGTCCTGGCGTCCCGGTACTCTTGAAGAAGCGAGACCTTCTACAATTAAATGAGGTGGACATCTACCTCGATCAGTTGGCCGCACGCATGAGCCAACAGCAAGGACGAGAGGCATGAAAAAGCGAACAGTCTTCATTTCACATTCCGCGCAGGACACCGACTGGGCGCGCTCGTTTGCTCAAGCTCTCAAGGAGCGCGGCGTCACGGTATGGTTTGACGAATTTGATGTTCGACCCGGCGAATCGGTACGAGACGCGCTCGAGGCCGGGTTGCGAAGCAGTGACGTATTAGTGGCCTTGGTCGATGTAGAGTCGACTTCGCAGCCGTGGCTGTTTTTTGAACTCGGGGCAGCCATCGGCATGGGTAAGAAAGTCGTACCAATCGTACCGAAAGACCTGGATCCGAATGCTCTCCCATTGGACGTGCGCCTACGCCGGTATTTGATTCGCGATACGCCCGAGCACACCGCAGAAGAACTATCGAACACACTGCAAGCGGCCTGACCACCGTAGGAAGCAAGACAATGGATGAAATTCACTCGGCTAAGCATTTAACGATTCGCGAATGCGGACACGACGAGTACTGGCTTCGGGACAGGAATTCGAGGATCCTGCAGCACTCGGACTCGGAGATCTGCAGGCGGTGATGAAGGAAAAGAGCCAATCTCGCGGTGGCAGACTTGACCTACTCCTGAAAAATCCCGAGGATGACTCAATGTTTGAGGTCGAGCTCCAACTCGGCGCCAGCGATGAATCGCATATCATAAGAACCATCGAGTACTGGGACGCCGAGAAACGACGGTGGCCAAGTCGAAGTCATACCGCCGTGCTAGTTGCAGAGGAAATCACCAACCGTTTTTTCAATGTTGTTCACCTCCTCAGCATGGCGGTGCCCATAATCGGGATCCAAGCGAACATCGTTCAGATCGGTGAGACCAAGGGCCTGCATTTCACAAAAGTAATCGACTCCTATGAGGAGCCCGAAGAGGAAGAGACCCAGCAGCAAGCATACGATGAGAAATACTGGATTGAGCACTGTCCCGGTACGTTAGAATGCGCCAAGTGGTACAAAGGTCTGCTAGAGAGACTGTACGGGGACGTCCCCATAAAGTATTTCGAAGAGTACACTTCGCTCTCTTTGGACGGAATTGCCCGAGTGTGGGTCAATAAGCGAAAGAACGATCGCGCGTTGATCCAGATCAAGTATGGGGACGACATGTCTCAAGAGGCCACCGACTATCTGAACGGGGAAGGCGTTTTATTCAGAGAGAAAGGCGGATACTTCTCATTCAACGTAAACGCACAGCAGCTCAAGGACAAGGAAGCCGCCCACGCCTGGTTGGCGGCTAGACTGTCACCGGAAAGTCTTCGAAAGAGCACACTGGCCCAAAGCATGCCCGCTTAGGAGTGCGACGATCGGCGCCCGCCTAGCACGGGACAGAAACTCAGCGCCGCGCGGTTTTCGGCAAAGCTGGAAGTCCTCGAACCCGCCTTTGCATCCCCGCCTCATTTCTGTCACCATTTCTATAAGCAGGCTCGGAAGGAGTTCGGACATGCCTCAGAGAGTGCCGACTGGCGTGCTTTTTCCTGCCGCCATCTCGCAGACCGCTGGACCGGCGGCTTGGCAAGACGATCTTACGCCCATCGCCGCCGCCGACTGGAACCACGACTTTGCGGCGCATCTCATCGAGCGCGCCGGTTTCGGCGGCACACCGGACGAAATCCAGGCGCTCGCCAGAATGACGCCCGCACAGGCCGTAGCGCGCCTGGTCCGTTTTGAAGGCGCTGACTCCAGCCATCTTCCTCCTTTCGACCATTCCGGCGTCCACGACCCCGGCCTCGAGCCATTTCCCCCCAGCCGCCCCGCAGTTACCGATGAGGCCAAGAAAACAGGCGAAGCGCTCGGCATCAAGGTCAAGCCCGCCGGCAACCGCCGCCTCCAGCCCGTCGTCAATGAATTTTTCTATTGGCTTCGCGCCAGCCTGCTCGAATCGCACCGCGTCGCTTACTGGTGGGCTAACCGCATGCTGGCGAGTCCACGGCCGCTGGAAGAAAAAATGGCGCTCTTGTGGCACGGCCATTTCGCCTCAAACGAAGGCAAGGTCCGCGATTATCGAAAGCTCCTGCAACAGGTCGAACTGTTCCAACGCCAAGGCACCGGCAATTTCGGCAAACTCCTGCTGGCCGTCGCGCAAGACCCCGCCATGCTGGTTTTCCTGGACGCCGGCGTTAACATCAAGGGCGCGTCCAACGAAAATTTCGCGCGCGAAATCATGGAATTGTTCACCATGGGTGTCGGCCACTACACGGAAAAGGATATCCGCGAGGCGGCGCGCGCTTTCACCGGCTGGAACTGCGTGGACGTGAAATTCGTCGTCAACAAAGAGCAGCACGACGAGAGCGAAAAAACGTTTCTTGGCAAGACCGGCAACTTCGACGGCACCGACATTATCAACATCATCCTGGAGCAGCCCGCCACAGCCGATTTCATCGCCGCGAAGATCTATCGCTTCTTCGTCCGCGAGGATCTATCGCCGCAGCTTCAGGCTAAGCTTGGCTCTACGCTGCGCGACGCGCATTACGAGATCACCCCGTTACTGGAAAAGATTTTTCTGTCCCGCGATTTTTACAGTCCCGCTTCAGTCGGTACAGCGATCAAGGGCCCGGTCGAACTGGCCGTCAACACTTACCACAAGCTCGGACTCACCAGCGTTCCCGGCGTTCCGGATTTCAATGCAGTCAGCGCGGCTCTGGGCCAGCAACTCCTCTCTCCCCCCACCGTCGCCGGATGGAACAGCGGCCAAAGCTGGGTCACACCCGGCCTGCTGCTGGAGCGCGCTAATTTCGTCCGCGATGTTCTGTTCCCGACCATCTCCTTCATTCCGCCGGATCGCTACGGCAGCCCGGACATCCGCAGCGTGGCCGACCGCCTGCGCCGCGGCCTGGACATCACCGAGGCGACTAAGCCAGATGCTAAGTCCGGCGACCTGGCCGAATCCAACATGGCGGCCGACCGCGATGAGGACTTCAACACCCGCTATGGCAGCTATCGCGGCTGGCAGATGGCCATCGAGCGCGTCAAGGCGATTCCTCGCGACACCGCTCATCTGAACCTCTCTCAAATGGTCACGGAAGCGCAACTCAAGACGACGGGCGACGTGGTCGATTACCTCATCCGCCGCTTCATGCGTGTCCCACCCGCCGGCGACGCCCGCGAGAAGCTAGTTGCGTTCTTGAACAACGAACTGGGCACGTCCGACATTTCGACGGCTCAAACCTATATGGAAGACTCACTGCGGCTGGCGCTGCACCTCATTATGAGCCAGCCCGAGTATCAACTCGCCTAGGAGCGTGTCATGAGCTGCGATTGTTTCAAGTTTCCGAGAGCCAGCCGCCGCGATCTGTTGCGCGCGAGCATGTACGGAGTCAGTGTGAGTGCGGGCTCGGCCCTCCGCATGAGCCTGTTCGGACAAGCCGCCGCAGCGCTCGCGCAGGAGCCCAGCTCGAACGGAAAGATCCTGGTGGTGCTGGAACTTTCAGGCGGCAACGATGGCCTGAACACGCTGGTCCCCTACGGCGACGACGCCTACTACAAGCACCGCCCGAACCTCGGAATCCCGCGCAAGCAATTGCGCCCGATCGACGACCATTTCGGTTTCAGCCACGGCATGGCCGGTTTCGAAAAGCTCTACAAGAGTGGCAAGCTGGCCATCGTCCACGGCTGCGGATACGAGAATCCGTCGTTCTCGCATTTCACGTCGATGGCTTACTGGCACACTGCCGCGCCCAATAGCGGCGAGCCTTACGGGTGGGTGGGACGTCTGGCCGACGCGATGGCGCCAAACGCGCCGCCGAATTTCCTGGTTGATATTGACTCGCACCAGTCGCTCGCGGTCCGCAGCCGCCTGCACGTTCCGGTGGTCTTCGACGATCCAAACAAGTTCACGCGCGAAGTTTTCGCCGAAGAGCGCGCAGTCTCGGACGCGGCGATCCCCACAGTCAAGGTCGACAATCCATCGCAACGCTATCTGCTGGACATCGCCCGCAGCGCTCGAAGCTCATCCGCGCTGGTTCGCGAAGCCTGGGCCAAGTATCATTCGCCGGTGGACTACGGCATCGTCGGCCTCGACCTGCCCAAGGTGGCCGCGCTCATCCAGGCCGGCATGCCCACGCGCCTCTACTACACCTCGTACCGCAACAACGCGTTCGACACGCACGTCTTCCAGGCCGATGTGCACCAGCGCCTGCTGACTTACGCATCCGACGCCGTGTCCGGCTTCCTCACCGATCTGGACCGCATCGGCCGCGCCGACGATGTCGTCGTGATGGTCTTCTCCGAGTTCGGCCGCCGGGTTCCGGAAAATGTCAATCTCGGCACCGACCATGGCACCGCCAACCTGATGTTCGTCGCCGGCAAGCCAGTGAAGGGCGGCCACTACGGCAAGGTCCCCAGCCTGACGGACCTGGATGCAGGCGACAACCTGATCTTCACCACGGATTTCCGGCGCGTCTATGCCACCATGATCTCCGGCTGGCTCGGCTATCGCGACACGCACACGCTGCTCAAGGGCGACTTCGAAGCGTTCGACCTGTTCCAAAAGCGCCAAGCCTGATTTGATCGCCGGCTAGTAACGCCGCGGGCATGGCCACTAGAATGGAACTATGCTCAAGCCGACCATCTTCCGCGAATACGACATTCGCGGCATCGCCGACTCCGAACTGTTAAGCCCTGACATCGAACAACTCGGCCTCGGCCTCGGCACGTACCTTGCGCGCCAGAGTGGGCGAAAAATAAACGTCGGACGCGACTGCCGGCTTAGTTCCACGCGGTTGCGCGATGCGCTCATTAAGGGCTTGCTGGCGGCCGGCTGCGACGTCACTGATATCGGCACGGTGCCGACGCCGCTGCTCTATTTCTCGGCGCAGCACCTCAATGCCGATGGCGCCGTCATGATCACGGGCAGCCACAACCCGCCCGAGTACAACGGGTTCAAATCGGTCTGCGGAGCGGACACGCTGCACGGCGAAGCCATCCAGGAAGTGCGCCGCATCATGGAGCGCCAGGATTTCGAACACGGCAGCGGGCGTCTTACGACGGTGGACGTTACCGCCCCTTATGTCGCGGAGATCGCCGCGCAGTTTCAGTTCGATCGCCGCATCAAAGTGGTAGCCGACGCGGGCAACGGAACCGCCGGCCCCGTCATGCACCGGATTTTCGAGAAGCTCAACGTTGATGTTATCGAGTTGTTCTTCGAAATGGATGGCAATTTTCCCAACCATCATCCCGATCCCACCGTTCCGGCGAACCTGGCCACGTTGATCGACAAAGTCCGGCAAACCGGCGCGCAGTTTGGCATCGCCTTCGACGGCGACGCGGATCGCATCGGCGCGGTGGACGAGCAGGGCAACGTCGTCTATGGCGACATGCTGCTGCTCATCTACGCCCGCGAGATCCTGGAACGCAAGCCAGGCGCCACCTTCATCGGCGAAGTGAAATGCTCGCAGTTGATGTACGACTTTATCAACCAGTGGGGCGGCAACGCCATCATGTACAAGACCGGCCACTCGCTTATCAAAGCCAAGATGAAGCAGGAACACGCCGAGCTGGCGGGCGAAATGTCCGGCCACATGTTTTTCGCCGACCGCTACCGCGGCTACGATGACGCGCTGTACGCCGCCTGCCGGCTGATCGAGATTGTCGCCAAGTCCGGCCGGCCGCTTTCGGCGCAGCTTGCCGGGATTCCTAAAACAGTTTCGACGCCTGAGATTCGCGTGGATTGTCCGGACGAACTCAAGTTCGACATCGTGCGGCGCGTCGCCGAGCACTTCAAAGCCACGCGCAAGACCGTGGACATCGATGGCGTGCGCGTCATCTTTCCGGAAGGGTGGGGCTTGCTGCGCGCTTCCAACACGCAGCCTGTTCTTGTGATGCGCTTTGAAGCCGCCAACAAGCATCTGTTGAAGCAGTATCAAACCGAAGTAGAAGAGGCCCTCGAACACGCCAAGCGTGGAGTCAATGTATGAAGCGCCTGCCCATTCTGTTCGTTCTCGCGATCACAACCACGTTCGCGCAGCAGCGAACCATTGTATTGCATGCCGCGCGCTTACTGGATGTCGACACCGGAAGAGTCTTGACGCCCGGAGAAGTCCTGGTGCGCGGCGACCGCATTGTTGAAGTGGGGTCCTCCGTCACGCATCCTTCCGGCGCCGAGACCATCGATCTAGGCGACCGCACTCTCATGCCTGGCCTGATTGACGCGCACGTGCACCTGTTCCTGCACCCGGGCGAAGAGGACATGCAGACGGTGGAGGAATCCGTCTCGCAGCGTGCCATTCTCGCAACGCTCGCTGCGCGCGACGACTTAATGGCCGGCTTCACCGCCGAGCGCGATATGGGAACCGAAGGCGCGGGCGCGGCCGACACCGCCGTGCGCAATGCCATCAACAAAGGCCTGATTCCCGGCCCGCGGCTGCGAATTAGCGGCAATGCGATCGACATCCTCGGTGGCCATGAAGACGCCAACCGCTTCAACCCGGCGCAGCACGTTCTTTCCAACGCCGATTACGCCAACAACGCCAGCGAGATCGTGAACGTGATGCGCGAACAGTACAAGCTCGGCGCCGATTTCACGAAAATCTACGAAACCGGCCGCGATTCGTTCGTCGACGGGAAGTTTTCGACACCGTATCAATACACCGAAGCGGAACTGGAAGCCGCGGTCCGCGAGGCCGCTCGAGTGGGAAAACGCGTCGCCGTGCACGCTACTGGCGAACCGGGAACGTTGTACGCGGCTCAGGCGGGCGTCGTGTCTATCGACCACGGCGACCAGCTCAGCGAGGAAACCATGCGCCTCATGCGCGAAAAGGGCATTTTCGCGGTTCCGACGTTCGCCATCTCAGAGTACTTCGCCGAGCACGCCGCCACGCCCGAGCAAGGCGCCGCGCGGCAGCGCTCGCTCGAATATCACGCCGGCGAATTTCGCAGACAGATGGCCGCCGGAATCCAATTTGCCATGGGCTCCGACGTGGGTCCGTTTCCGCATGGAACACAAGCGCGCGAATTTGTTTTGATGGTCAAGTACGGGATGACGCCCCTGGTTGCAATCCAGGCCGGCACGCTGCACGGCGCGAAAGTGCTGGGCTGGGAAAACCAGGTCGGCGCGCTGAAGCCCGGCTACTTCGCCGACGTGATCGCTGTTCAGGGCAACCCGCTGGATGACATTGGCGGTCTCGAAAAAGTGACCTTCGTGATGAAAGGCGGAGTGGTCTACCGCCGCTAGTCACCGGTGGCGCTGAGCGCCAGCTCTTGCGCCGGTCCGTTCGCTGGAGGAGGCGTCGCCGGCGGCTGCTCGAATCGCACCGAGACCAGCTTCGATACTCCCGGCTCCTGCATGGTGACGCCGTACAGCGATTGCGCCGCTTCCATGGTTCGCTTGGCGTGGGTGATGACGATGAACTGCGTCTTCTCCGACATCTCCTTGAGCAGGCGTGTGAGCCGCTCGATGTTGGGTTCGTCCAGCGGCGCGTCCACTTCGTCCAGAATGCAGAACGGGCTCGGAGTATAGTGGAAAATTGCCATCAGCAGCGCCATCGCGGTCAAGGATTTTTCGCCGCCCGATAGCAGCAAGACGTTCTGCAAGCGCTTGCCCGGCGGTGACGCGACGATGTCGATGCCCGATTCGGCGATGTTGCTCTCGTCGGTGAGCCGCATCTCGCCCGTGCCGCCCCCGAAGAGCGTCCGGAACAGGATTCGGAAGTGCCCGTTGATGGCTTCAAACGCATCGCTGAAGCGCTTGCGCGATTCGATGTCGATGTCGTGGATGGCCTTTTCGGTGTCGCGAATGGAATCCAGCAGATCCTGGCGCTGCGCATTCAGAAAATCGTAGCGTTGCTGCGCTTCCTGGAATTCCTCCAAAGCTTGCGGATTCACCGGGCCCAGCGCCTCGATGCGGGCCTTGATTTCCTGATATTTCTGCTCGGCTTCGGCCAGCGCGGCATCGTCGAGAACGGCTTCTTCGCCCGCCGCCAGTTCTTCGAGCGCGGTGTTCAATTCTTTCCGGCTGGTTTCGTCCAGGTACTTCAGCTCGGCTTGCTTTTTCACCAGCTCCAGCTCGATCTGCGCGCGCTTCTCCTGCGAGGTTTGGACTTCCAGCCGCAACTGCTTGAGCGTTTCCTCGATGGCCGCAAGATTCGCGCGCAGCGTGGTCTCCTGTTCGGCCAGGCGCGCGACAGCTTCCTCGGCCAAGCTAAGCTCTTCGACCAAAGCAGCGGCTCTGCGGTCCAGTTCGATATTGTCTGCCAGCAATCGCGCCCGCTCAACTCCGAGCCGTTCCAGATCGCCCGTGATCTCGCCCCGGCGGGCCACGATTTCCTGAATTTGCGTTTCGAAACGAGCCTGCGTCGCGCGTTCCGAGCGCCGCCGTTCCTCGAATCCGGCCAGATCGGCTCGCAGCGCGGCATGCTCTTCCGTCAATTGATGCGCGGAAGTCTGCAACTCTTCGAAATCGGCGCGCGATTGCTCCAGCACCTGCTCTTCGATGGAGCGGGCCGTTTCTTTTTCGTCCAGCAGTTGTTGATCGCGCTCCTGCTGCACGCGGGCGCGGTCGCCTTCCTGCCGCAGGCGTTCCAGTTCCAGGCGCGCCACCGACAATCGCGAAGACGAGCGGGCAAACTCCTCGGCCATTTTGCGATGTTCATGATCGAGCGCCAGCGCTTCTTTTTCCTGTTTCTGCTGCAACCCGCGCAACGCTTCCAGATCCTCGCCCAGCACCGCGATTTCGCGCTCCAGCTGGTCGAGCCGCGCCGCGGTTTCGTCGACGGCCTGGTGCTTGGTTTGGACCTCGCCCGTCAGTTCGCGCAGCTCGCGCTTGAGCGCCAGGGGACCGCTACCGGTTTTTTTCCCGCCGCTGACCGCATGGCCGTGATAGCTGACGCCGTCGGGAACCAGGAAGAAGAAATCAGGATGCTGCACGGAAAGGTGCTGAGCAGCTGCGCGATCGCGCGCCAGGAAGCAACGCGCCAGGCGCGGCAGCAAATCCGGAGGCGCGGTCGCGAATCCATTGGTGAAACGCAGATGATCGCCAAGCCGTCCGATAATTCCATCTACGCCTTCCAAAGGCAGGGCGGGGGATTGCTGCTCGTCCGGCTCGGGATGTACCAGGAACGTCGCGCGCCCATCCATGTCGGTACGCATGATGTCGATGCCGCGCTCGGCTTCGTTCCAGTTCTGGACGACCACGTATTCCAGTTCCTCATGCAGGAAATCTTCGGCGGCCTTTTCGTAAGACGGTTCGACTTCGATGAAGTCGGCCAGCACGCCCGCAGGGCGGAATCCTTCCGCTTGACCCTGTTCGATAGCGGTAAACAATCGCTTGACACTTTCGGTTGTATACGCGCGGTGCGAAAGGATTTCTTCGAGCGAATCCTTGCGAGCTTTGAGGCGCGACGCCTCGGTCTTGAGTTGGTCGAGAGCGTGGCGCGATTCAGCGGCGGCGGCCTTGCGCTGAGTCAGTTCGTCTTCCACGCGGTGCTTGCGATCGGCGATGGAATCCAGCTCCAACTGGCGCGCCGCCATTTTCTCCGACAGATCGGCCTTTAGCGCTTTCAGCCGGTCCAGATCCCCAACCGCGGTTTCCTCGTCATTGCGGCAGCGCGCCGAATCGCGCTCGATGGCTGAAAGATACTCGCTGATCTGCACCAGTTGATTCTTCAGCGCGGATGCTTCGCCGAGCAGACGCAACACGGTCTGGCGTCCGTTTTCGAGCGTGCGCGTGCGTTCTTGCAAAGCCTGCTGGAGTTGTTCGCGCTCGGCCGATTTCAAGGCCAGCCGCTCACGCGCCGATTCCGTTTGAAGTTCCAACTCGGCCACCGCGGCTAGGTGCGTTTCGAGATCCTGCTGAAGCTGGACCTGCTTCTTTTCGAGTTCCTGCGTTTCCGACTCGCCCTGCGTCAGCCGCTGCTCGATGGCCCCGATCTCCTTGGCCTGGGATTCGAGCTTGCCGCGCGTGCGTTCCTGATCGAGCTGCAGATCCGCCAGTTTCTGGCGCGCGGCGGTCAACTCAGCATCGTTTCGGTAGCAGGTTTCCTGCAGCGTGCCATGTTCGGATTCGCGCTCGGTGACCTGGTTCGAGAGATTCTGGAACTCCGCGTTCGCGAGATTCAGATCCAACGCGGTTTTGGCCGCTTCGCGCTCCAGCATCCGGTAACGGCCGGTCAGCGAGCGGCGCAGCTGCGTGACCAGCTCGCCTTTCAGTTCTTCGTAGCGGCGCGCTTTCGAAGCCTGACGCTTCAGCGAATTGACCTGGCGGCTGACTTCTTCGAGAATGTCGAAGACGCGCGAGAGATTCTGCTTGGCGCCTTCGAGTTTCGCCTCGGCCAGCCGCTTCTTGGTTTTAAATTTCCCGATGCCCGCCGCCTCTTCGACGATGGCGCGGCGATCCTGCGGCTTGTTGCTGAGAATCTGCCCGATGCGGCCCTGCTCGATGATGGCGTAGCTCTCCGGCCCCAGGCCCGTTCCGATAAAGAGGTCCTGAATGTCGCGCAAACGAGCGAGCTTGCCATCGATTAAGTATTCGCTTTCGCCGGATCGAAAAAGGCGGCGCGTGATGGTGACTTCGCTCGGCTTGTGATCTACGTGACTATTGCCGTTGGCGTGGCCGTTCTGCTCATGATGCAAATGGTGCCCGGGATGGACCGAGGATGGATCCACCAAGGTCATGGTGACGGAAGCGAGGCCGAGCGGTTTGCGATCTCGCGTGCCGGCGAAGATAACGTCTTCCATCCGCGTGCCGCGCAGTGACTTGGCTGACTGTTCGCCTAAGACCCAGCTGATGGCATCGCTCAGATTGGATTTTCCGCAGCCATTGGGCCCGACGATGGCCGCGATACCCGAACCGTTGAACTTCATCTCGGTCCGGTCAAAGAAGGACTTAAAGCCTTGAATCTCTACCCGCTTGAGTTTCAGCAAAACGCTTACCTCTCCCAATTATTGCATTCGGGGGATGGAACTATGTTAAACCGGGCGGGGGCCAAAGTAAAGCGGGTAGTAGCCAATATTTAGCGGTTTCTCACTTTGAAGTACTATATGTAGAGTTTCGTTCGCCATAGAGGATCTGAAAGAAAAAGGGCCGACGCTGGTGAGCGACGGCCCGAAAGTTTACGCGATGCTACTTACGTTTAGAAATTGAAGCGCACGCCGAGCTGAACTGCGCGCGGACCGCCTGAACCGAACGTTTGGGCGGTACGCAAGGTCGGTTGTCCAAAGCCATAAGTCTGCGCCGCGCACGTGGTAAATGCACCATTGGTCACGGAGCAACCTCTCGCCAGCGGATCGAGCTGGAAACTGTAGCCGGAAAGATTGGCGATGTTAAAGGCGTTGAACATTTCCGCCATGATCAAAAGCTGATAACGCTCCTTATAGCGGAACGTCTTGGTCAGCCGGAAGTCCTGGTCGAAGAACGGATCGCCGAACTGGTAATCGGGTGGTAGCACCAGTTGTGGGAGCGTATTTCCTTTGGTGTCCTTGGTACCAGCCATAGTGCTATTCCAGCTGGTAACGGCCTGAACCAGTTGCGACTTGCCGCAGGTTATGCCGGCGCAATTGTAATTGAGGCCCGGAAGCGGCTCGGTGCTTCCGTTGTTCACCGTTCCGGCAAGATCGATGCCATTAACTACCGGCGCCACCGGACTACGGCTGACTATCGAGGAGTTCATGCTGAGCATGAATCCCCAGGGCAAGTTGACGGTGCCCTGGAAACCCAAATTTTGCCGCGGAAGGACCGGACCATAGCCGGCCATCCAGTTGGTGAGGTTCCATGTGCCACCGGCATCGGTATTCAGGCTCTGAAGCGCATAATTGACGCTGAACTGATAGCGGTTCGAGAAGCGCTTTGAAAGCCTCACTAGCAGGCCTTCATAGATTGAGCGTCCCTGATCGGTCCATTGGGTGATCGAGCCGTTGGAACACTCCACGCCGGGCGTGAAATTGGGCTTGGCGCAAGCGGGAATAACAGGCAGGTGGACGCCGTTGATATATCGATTGAAGAGGTTCACATCGAGCTCGCCCAGGCTGAGGTTCTCTTCTTGCCGCCGCGCCCAGTCGGCGGTCAGGACCATGTCATGGCCCAGATCCTGCTGCACACCGAGCGAGGTTTGATAGCTGCGGCCCAATGGATTCGAGCCTGGAGGATAAATCTCAACACCGGTCTTGGCGACGTCCACGTTAGTTACCGTGTAGGGTCCGCTCTTGGGCACATTGCCCTCAAATAGAGATTGGATACCCGGCAACTGATTCTGCAGGACTTGCATGAATTGACCGACGGTCAAGTTGGTCAAAGCATTGACAGGAATGGGTGCACCTACGGGCAGCGGGGCGCCGCCGGCGCTAAAGTTGATGATTCCGGGAAATTCGTTGGTGAAGTCGCTGGGGCTCAGAGTTAAGCGGCCGTCACCGAGCGGTCCGATCACAGCCGGTTCGCGCAGCTTATAGTATCCGGGCGTGCTGTCCCAATAGATTCCGCCGCCGCCCCGGAACACGGTCTTCTGACTCTTAAAGGGACTCCAGGCGAATCCAAAGGCCGGCTGCATTTCTTTGACGTTGTTGCCGGTCGGGGCCAGGTTGTTGGCGCCGTAAATGGGCGCCAGGAACTGCGACTTCGGCAGATCAGAGTTATAGAAGCCGGTCTGAGCGTTCCATGCCAAACCATAGTTGAGGGTGAAATTCTTGGTTACCTTCCAGGTGTCCTGGAAATAAGCGCGAAATTGATCGAAATGCTGGTTCTGATTGAAATCGTAGGGAGAGGGCGTGGAATCGCTGCCCACTCCAATGCCGGTGAAGATTCCCGGAGTCAGGCCATAGAACGGCAGGTTCAAAAGGTCCTGGTTGGATCGGATCACAGTTGGAAGCTTTGGGAAGAGAGCGTTGAAAGTCGGGGTTCCGAGAGCGCCCTGCAGCGTGGCTCGCGTGAACTCCGGCCCAGCGGCTCCTACGCACGCGGGAGTGCAAAATCCCCACAGCCCGGCAGTCCTAGTCGGATTGGCATCGCCGCCAAATTTGAACCGGTGCGCGCCCTTCTGCCATTCCAGGTTTTCGCTCACCTCGAAGCGGCGGGTTGCGCGCGCCTGCGGCGCGTTCACATTGGGGCCGATCGCAGCGTTGCCGAATCCGAAGTTGGTTCCAATGATAGTCAACAACTCGGGTACCGTTTGGCTGAGGGGGCTGCCGGCCGGCGAAACGCCGATGCACGGAAACACGCAGGAGGAGGGTGGGGCCTGCAAATTCTTGTTGCTCCAGTAGTTATATTGGAAGCGGAGATCGTTCACCAAATTGGGTGTTAGCGTGGACGTCCAGCCGATGATGCTCTGATCCGCCCAATTGGTGTTGTTGGCCCAATTGGACGGGTTTCCATTGGAGAAAACATCGCCAAATCCGTCGTTGCCGTCATGGGAGTATCGCAGGAACAGACTGTTCTTGTCGTTGAGGTGATAGTCCACGCGGAAGGTGATTTCTTTGTCTTCATACGGGCTGTTGAAGATCCCGGTGAGCGCCGCAAGGGACGGCTGATTTCCCTGCACGGTGAATGCTTGCACCTGATTCATGAACTCATAGTTAAAGAAGAAGAAGAGCTTGTCCTTCTTAATCGGTCCACCCAGCGTTACGCCAGGATTGCGCCGGATGAAAAATGGATTCGGATTTAGAGGAGTGCGCTGCAGACCAGGGTAGGCGGCCATGTTGTGATCGCGGAAGAAGAAGTACGCGCTGCCATGAAAATCGTTGGTGCCCGAGCGCGTGACCATGTTAATGGCGCCTCCGGCGGCCACCGGCGTCGACAAATCGAAATTCACCTCGGACAATTGAAATTCCTGCACCACGTCCTGAGGGAAGTTCATGGAAGATTGTCCACCGGCGGTGTCGATATTATCAGACACGTTTCCGCCATCCACGGCAAAGACGGTCCGGCTTCCAGCGCCCAAAACGCTCACGGTGAACAGCGAGTTGAACTGGGCCGTCGACCCGGGGCTGATGGTGACGCCGGGCTGTAGCGCGGCGAGCTGCATGTACTGCCTGCCATTCAGGGGCAGGTCCTGAATCTGGCTTTGCTCGATGGTTCCCTCGACGGTGTGGGTGTCGTAATTCATCGCCGCAGAGGCCGCTTCCACCGTCACCACCGACTTGGCTTCGCCAAGGGTCATCGGCATATTCACCGTGGTGGTGACGCCGGCCTGCACGGTTGCGCCGCGCTCCAGCGTCCGAAAGCCGGCTGCCTCGGTGCGGACCGTGTACTCGCCGGCGAGCAGGGCCGGGGCGCTATACAATCCTTCGGCGTTGGTTTGAGCGGTTCGGGCCACGGCTGTGGCCTTGTTGGTGATGGTTACGGTTGCGTTGGGTATCACCGCACCGGTTTCGTCAGTCACAGTTCCGGTGATGATCCCGGTTGGAGCCTGCGCGAACGTGGCGAGACAAACCAGCACACTTAGCAGGCAGACACGTACTGCTCTCAACATTGAGCACTCCTAAAGCGAAATTTGCGCCCTAACCTCGGACGTTGAAGCTGAAGACCCTGAACCATCACATTCTCGCTCAAAGAAGAGGAGCCGTCAAGAGACAGTAGGTGGCTTGTAGCGGCCACCCAAAGAAAAAGGCCGGCACGTTGCGCGCCGGCCCAGTACTAAATCCCTGCTCTGAATCGCTGCTAACCTCTTTAGAATTGGAATCGCGCGCCCACCTGGAAGGCACGCGCGCCGCCCTGACCAAAGGTTTGGCCGATGCGGCCAGTGGGCTGGCCGAACGCATAAGTCTGTCCGGGGCAGTTCGTGAAGGCGCTGTTTGGGGTCGTAAGACTGCAACCCGGGGCAAGCGTGTCCAGCTGGAAGCTTGGATAGGTCAAGTTGGAAATGTTGAAGGCGTTGAAGACTTCGCCGAGGATGCTTAGTTGATAGCGCTCCTTATACGTAAACGTCTTGGTTAAGCGGAAGTCCTGGCTAAAGGTCGGATCGCCGAGCTGATAGTCTTGCGGTAGAACCAGCGGGCCGGGATTGGGAGCGCCAGCCCCTTGAGCGCTCGGTTTGCCCGCATAGTTGGCGTTGTAGTTGGCGACTGCCGCGGCCAGCTGTTCCTTGCCGCAGCTAGCACCCAGACAACTAAAGGGCATACCGGGAAGCGCTTCGCTACTACCCGAGGGAGCCGTGCCCGGCAGGTCCAGGCTGTTCACCACGGCCTCCTGCGGCAACCGGCTGACGATGGAGGAATTGACGCTCAACAAGAAGCCCCAAGGAAGGTTGACGGTACCGGAGACATTGAGGTTCTGATGGGGAAGATCCTGACCGACGCTCCCCAAATAATTCAAGTTATCCAGGACGCCCGCCGGGGTCGCATCCGTCAGATCTTTCTGGTATGCGTAGGAGACCAGGAACTGGACGCGATTCGAAAGCCGCTTGCTGACTTTCAAGAGCAACGCATCGTAGTGCGCCACGCCCTGGCCATTCCAGAAGGTGATGCCGCCGGTGGAGCAATTGTCCTTCGGATTGAAGTCGGGGCTGGTGGGGCACAGCGGAATCACCGGAACCGGAGTGGCCGAGCCCAGGTAGCGCGTAAACAGATTCTGATCGATTTCACCGAGACTGATGTTCTCGCCTACTCGCCGCGCATAGTCAGCGGTTAGGACCATGCCCCAAGGCAGCTCGCGCTGAAGGCCGATCGAAGTCTGATAGCTGCGCGCCATCGGATAATGCGTGGGATAAATCTCCACGCCCTGATGCTCATACTGGATTTCGGAATACGGGAAGGGCCCGCTCCTGGGGTAATTCTGCGGGGCCAGAAGTGCGGAAACAGCAGGCAGCTCGGTATTGACGAGGTTTTGGAAGAGTCCGACCGTCATATTGGTCAAGGCATTTATAGGCAGCGGTGCCCCAATGGGTATCGGCGTGCCGCCCGCGCTGAGATTGAACATCCCGGGATAGATGTTGGTGAATGCACTGGCTCCCAGCGTATTCCTGGCTGCTCCAGGGGGTCCGAGAGCGGCCGCCTCGCGCAGCTTGTAATACCCAGGCGTGCTATCCCAATAAATGCCAGCGCCACCGCGGATCACCCACTTCTGGCTCTTTCCCGGGCTCCAGGCGAACCCGAGTGCGGGCTGGAATTCCTTGGTATCGTTCACCGTCGGCCCGAGATTGCTGGGCCCAGTGCCGAGAATAGGAGATAATAGCGCGGGCTTGGGGAGTTGCGAATTAAAGAATCCGGTCTGCGCGTTCCACGCCAGGCCGTAGTTGACGGTAAAGTTGGGGCGAATCTTCCAAACATCCTGGATATACATGCGCCACTGGTCATAATTTTTGTTCTGGTTATAGTCGTAGCCCGCAGGCAAAGGAACGTTCCCGACTCCGACGCCGCTGAAAATTGCGGGGTTGACGTTGTACACCGGAAGATTGAGAACTTGAGCGTCAGTCTTGAGCGTAGTGGGCATCGTTGGGAAAAGCAGCGGGACCAGGCTCCCTGGGACCACCGCATTGATGAATGTGGGTGACACGGCGCCCACACACATCGGTGTGCAGAAGCCCCAAAGACCAGCCGAGTAGGTTGGGTTGAGGTCTCCACCGAACTTCAGGCGGTGGTTGCCTTTTTGCCAGCTTAAATTGTCTACCAGTTCGTAGCGTCGTGTGTTCCGCGCCTGCGGAGAATTCAAGTTTGGACCTACCGCCGGCTGATTGGTTCCAACGAAGAAATCCACGTTCGGAAGAGAGCCGGCCACGCAGGGCGCCGCGCAATCCGACGCGACGGCCGGGTCATTATGGTTGTTCCAATAGTTGTACTGCAAGCGCAAGTCATTGACGATGGTCGGCGTGAGAATTGTAGTAAGGCCCAGGATGGTCTGATCCGCCCAGTTGATGTTATGCGGCCAGCTGGAGGGGTCTCCGCCGAGTTCCAGCGCCGGCCCAAAGCCAGCGTTTCCGTCGTGCGAATAGCGCAGGAACATGTTGTTCTTGGAGTTGATGTGGTAATCGAAACGCACGGTGATCTTCTTGGCCGCGTACGGGCTCGCGTAGGTGCCTTGCAGTGCCTGGAAAGCGGGATCGGTGGTCGTGTCGGTCTGGGCTTGCACCTGGTTGAGGAATTCGTAGTTAAAGAAGAAGAATAGCTTGTCCTTGATGATCGGCCCGCCCAGCGAGGCGCCCGGATTCCGGCGAATAAAGAACGGGTTTGCAGGGCCGACACGAAACAGGTTGGGGTAAGCGGCCATGTTGTGATCGCGGAAGAAGAAATAGCCGCTGCCGTGCCAATCGTTGCTGCCCGAGCGCGTCACGACGTTGATGGAACCCGAGGTCTGAATGGGATTGGACAGATCGACGTTCAACTCCGAGAGCTGGAATTCCTGCACAACTTCCTGGGTGAAGTTCATGGATTGGCCGCCGCCGGCCACATCGATATTGTCCGAAACGTTGCCACCATCCACGGTGACCGGGGTATTGAAGCCACTGCCGAGAACGTGGACATAGAACAAGGCATTGAACTGGCCAATTGTTCCGGTGCTGATGGTCACGCCGGGTTCGAGCGCGGCGAGCTGAATATAGTCGCGGCCGTTGGACGGAAGATCCTGAATGGTGGCGTGCTCGATGACGCCGGCGATCTCGTGCTTCTCGTAGTTCATCTGGTTGGAGGCCGCTTCGACGGTTACGACTTCCTTGGTGCCGCCCAACTGCATAGGCATGTTCACCGTCAAGGTGCTGCCCACTTGTAGCGTGGCGTCGCGTTCCAAGGTTCTAAAACCGCCAGCTTCGGCTTTGACTTGGTAGTCTCCGGCCGGCAGCGAAGGGGCGGAGAAATAACCCTCGGCGTTGGTGGTCGCCGTACGGGAAATGCCCGTGGCCTTGTTGGTGATGGTTATGGTTGAGTTAGGAATCACGGCGCCAGATTCGTCAGCGACCGTACCCACGATTGTTCCCGTACCTTGGCCGAATGCCAATGCACAAAACAGCAGCGCTAACCCTACGAACGCAGCAGTAGCTCTGAACATGGAGAACCTCTTCTTTCCTTGGAGGCAAAACTGAGATGCAGGACTACTCTTTGGCTGGAATGCCATGAACCGAATAGACTTATACCCTTTGTCGCGCAATTGGGATTAATTTTGGATCAACATCGAATGTTTGTCAAGCACAATTAACGTTGTGAGGGGGATAAAGGCGAAACGGTAGCGCCAACGGTTGCTGCAGCGGTTTGTCGGGAGCCCGGATGAACGTAAGAACTTGCATAGGGTCAATAGCTTACGGTGGCATGTAAGTGATGTAACAATCCGAGTGGCCTAGAGTGTCACCCGTTCCGGCGAATGTTACCGCGTCACATTTGAGGCTGGCTCGCTTTTGTAACTGCTGCGGGTGAACGGTAGAAAGGCCGTGCTTGTTATGGCACGACCTTGTCTGGTCGGCTTACTTAGAAACTGAACCGTGCACCCACCTGCAGCGCTCGCGGGCCGCCGGAACCGAACGTCTGGGTAACGCGCCCCGTCGGCTGGCCGAAGCTGTAGGTCTGCAAGGCTGGGTTGGCGTTCTTGCTGTCCAACGTATACGAGCCGATGGTGAGGTTGGAGATGTTCAATGCGTTGAACATCTCGGCCAACACCGAGAAGCGATAACGTTCTTTAAACGTAAAGGTCTTGGTAAGGCGAACGTCCTGCGAGAAAATTGGTGAGCTGAGAGCGTAGTTGGGCGGAAGCGCGAGCTGCTTGGTCGGGTTGGCCGTATTGTATGTATTCACCGCATTGGCAAGATCGCTCTTGCTGCAACCGGCGTTGAGGCAGTTGTAGGCGAGGCCCGGCAGCGGCTCCGTGCTGCCTTCGGGATCGGTTCCCGGAAGAACGAGACCTGATACGTTTGGCGTCACGGGGCTCCTGCTGATGATCGATGAATTGATGCTAAGCTCGAATCCCCACGGCATCTGCACCAGTCCCGCGATGTTCAGGTTGTGATGCGGCAGATATTGGCCATAGCTGGACATCCAGTTGACCACGTCCCAGGGATTCTCGTCCAGGCCTTTTTGGAAGGCATAGGAGGCCGTGAACTGGAAGTGGTTGCTAAAGCGCTTTACGGCCTTGACCAGCAGGGCGTCATATATTGCGCGGCCTTGGTCGGTCCAGAAGGTAATGGGTCCGGTGGAGCATTCCTGTCCCGGAACGAAGAGCTGTGCCTTGGCGCATTTCGGAATGACCGGGCCAGCGGCGAGGTTGAAGTGATTATAATCCTGCTCGCCGAGGCTGTAGTTTTCGGCTTGGCGGCGGGCCCAGTCGGCCGTAACCACATATCCATTGCCCAGATCGCGCTGGACACCGAGCGAGGTCTGATAGCTTCGCGCCAAGGGAAAGCTGGAGGGGTAAACTTCAACACCCTGTTTGGCGACGTCGATCCCGGTAGTGGTATACGGTCCCTTGGTTTGGACGGTTGAAGGGAATAGCTGGGATGAGATTGCGGGCAACTCCTGATTCACCAGGTTCACGAATTGGCCGATGCTCATGGTGGTTAGCCCAC
The DNA here is from genome assembly GCA_963739705.1 of Terriglobia bacterium. Classification (GTDB taxonomy): domain Bacteria; phylum Acidobacteriota; class Terriglobia; order Bryobacterales; family Bryobacteraceae; genus Palsa-89. Next base: position 34,268 of record CAVUBR010000002.1, read on the forward strand.
CCAGCGGAATCGGCGCGCCGATGGGGAGCACCGAACATGGCAGACCCGGAATGGGACAGGTGGAAGGGCTGCCGCCGATCTGGAGAACACCGGAACCGTTAAACGGACCGGGAATGTTGTTGGTGAAGGCGCTGGCGGCCAGCGTGACGCGGCCATCTCCGAGCGGGCCAATGACTGGAGACTCGCGCAATTTGTAGTAGTACGGAGTGCTGTCCCAGTAAATGCCGCCGCCGCCGCGGATGACCCATTTCTGACTCTTACCCGGGCTCCAGGCGAAACCGATGGCCGGCTGGAATTCTTTGGTATTGTTCTGCGTCGGTCCCAGGTTGCTCGCGCCCAGGATCGGCGCCAGGAACTGCGGTTTATTGAGGTCAGAATTGTAGAAGCCGTTCTGTGTGTTCCAGGCCAGTCCGTAGTTCACCGTCAAATTTGGTTTTATTTTCCAGGTGTCTTGGAAATAAAGCCGGTACTGGTTGGCCCACTCGTTTTGCGCACGATCATAGGGCGCCGGCGTCGCATCCGCTCCCACGGGGATTCCGCTGAAGAGGCTGCTGGCTATATTGAGAACCGGCAGGTTCAATACATCCGCATCCGTTTTGAAGGTGGTCGGCAGCGACGGGAAAATAGCGTGCGCTGCAGCCTTACCGAAAAGGCCGTACAGGTAGTCCGGCGAAAACGCTCCCACGCACATGGGGGTGCAGAATCCCCATAAACCATAGGTCCGGGTCGGATTGAGATCGGTACCAAACTTTAGCCGATGCGATCCTTTTTGCCAGCTCAAGCTCTCAATGAGTTCGTAGCGGCGCGTCATCCGAGATTGCGGTGCGTCAAAATTAGGCCCAGTCGCCGGCAGATTGGAGCCAAGGAAAGTGAACACGCTTGGGAGGCTTCCCGCAATGCACGGCGCTGAGCAATCCGAGGGGACGGCTTGCAGATTTTGATTGCTCCAGAAGTTGTATTGAAATCGAAGATCGTTGACGATGTTCGGCGTCAGGATGGTGGTTAAGCCGATGATGCTCTGATCGGACCAGTTGATGTTGTGCGCCCAATTGGACGGATCTCCAAATTCCAAGGCCTGTGCGAAACCGGTGTTGCCGTCGTGCGAATAGCGCAAAAACAAGGTGTTCTTAGAGCTCAAATGGTAGTCGAATCGCGCGCTCAGCGTTTTGCCGGCGTACGGACTTCCGTAGGTGCCGGTGAGCGGGGAAAGAAACGGCGAGGTGGTCTGTGTTGCAAGGGCCTGGACTTGATTCTGGTATTCGTAGTCGAAGAAGAAGAACAGCTTGTTCTTGATGATCGGCCCGCCGATCCACCCGCCTGGATTGCGGCGCACAAAGAACGGATTTGGATCGGCCGGGCTTCGGATCAGGTTTGGATACGCGGCCATGTTGTGATCGCGGAAAAAGAACAATCCGCTGCCATGAAAGTCGTTGCTGCCAGATCGAGTGACCACGTTGATCGCTCCGCCCGCCGCAACCGGCGTCGAGAGATCGAAATTCACTTCCGAGAGCTGGAATTCCTGGACGACCTCTTGGGAAAAGTTCATGGACGAAATGCCGCCGGCGGTGGTGACGTTATCGGAAACGTTGCCGCCGTCCAAGGTGATCACGGTGCGGTTGCCCGCACCGAGCACGCTGACTGTGAACAGTGCATTGAACTGGCCGGGGGTGCCCGTGCCGATGGTGACGCCGGGCTCCAGTTGCGCCAATTGCAGATAGCTGCGGCCGTTCAAGGGCAGTTCCTGAATATCCTGGCGTCCAACGACGCCTTGAATGGTGTGGCTTTCGTAATTGACCTGCGCGGTGGCCGCCTCGACCGTGACTACGGATTTAGCCTCGCCTAACGACATAGGCAGATTCACGGTCGTGGTTTCGCCGGCCTGAACACTGGCATCGCGCTGCAGCGTCCGAAACCCGGGAGCTTCAGCACGTACTTCATAGTCGCCTGCCGGAAGGGCTGGGGCGCTGTACAGACCTTCGGCGTTGGTGGTTATCGTGCGAGCCCCGCCGATGGCTTTGTTCGTGATGGTTACCGTCACGTTAGGAATCACCGCGCCCGTTTCGTCGGTGACCACTCCAGTGATGATGCCGGTGGGAGCTTGAGCGAATGCGACCAGGCAGCTCAGCAACGCCAGCAAAACACACAGAGAAATTACTCTTGACATGGAGTACCTCCAAGTAAATCGCTTGAAGCGATTAAACTTATCCCTGGGATTTTTCAAATGTGGTCTATTTTGCATCAGGTTTCAGGAGGTTGTCAAGCGTATTGTTAGCTAACTTTCTAAGAAATCGAGCGAGGTTGTGCAACCGTAGCGCCAACGGTCGCTACAACGGTTTTCCTCCCGGCGGTTTCCGGCAGTTATTTACAGCAGGCTGGGGACTATCTCAGCGTTGGTTTCGACACTCGGCAGCGCAGCGCCTGTTTCGGGAATCAGGAGGCTCTCAAAGTCTGCCCGGGAGGGAAATTTCTGAATCGCGAAGTCCACCACACTCAGCGCTGTGCTCACGTATCGATCCAGCGAGCCGGTACTCAAGACCATGCGGGCCACGCTGAAATTTCCGTCTACCAGGAACGCTGCCAATAAGCGCGCATACAGGTCGGATTCCGGATCCTTTCCCTCCTCGCGGCTGAGCTCGGCGGCCAGGGCTTCCTCGTACTGAATCTGTATCTTTAGCGAGGCGGCTGTTAACGCCGGGTCCGATTCGACCAGTTTTGCGTATCGCAGCAGGTCGCCGCGGCGTGCTACTTCCGTCGTGGAGGCCTCGATGAAATCGCGCCAATATTGCAAGGCATTGATCTTGCGGTTGGGGTCCATCAGGCCCTTCTTAAAGTTATGTAACGCGACCTGCCGGAATGCGAGAGCGATCTCTTCCTTGGAGCCGAAGTAGCGAAGCACGGTCTGCTTGTGAACGCCCGCCTTGCGCGCTATGTCTTCCAGCGTCGTGGCGGCGAAGCCTCGCTTGCCGAAGAGCATGTCGGCGCACTTCAGGATCAGCCTGCGGGTGTGAATTTTCTTGCGATCGCGAAGACCGGATTTCGCGTCCATTCGGACAATATACAGGTTGGACGAGGGCCAGGGCAAACCTCGCAAGTGACAAAAGGACGGGCTGGTGGAGGTGACTTACACGCCGCCCGGGCTACAACAGTTCGCGTGTCAGTTCCTCGAAGTTGCGCGGTGTGATCAGGTGGAAGCGCAGCGCCAGGCGTGTAAATCCACGCAAGGTGCGGCTCAAGTCATCGCTCGGAATCTCGGGACTGGCCAGAAAAAGATTTCCCGCTGCAACCCGAAATGGGAGCACTTGCCAGTCGCGCACGAGCTGACGGGGCAGGGAACGAGCCACATTCCTGTTGATCACCGACGGCTCGATTCGTCCGGCTGGCAGGCTGTGCTGCAGACTCAGGGCTTCATACAATTCGTCCTGGCTGAGCTTACCGAGCGCGACCAGGTATTCACCGAGCCGCATCCCGGCCGGTAAGGTTTCCAGTGCGCGCGCGACATCCGCTTCGGCCGCATAGCCCGAGCCGGCCAATATCTCGCCCAGGCGGCGTTTATGCTGCAGCAGCGCGCTGCGCGAAGGATAGGCGTGCTCGGTCTTCAGCCAGATCAGGGGTTCGCCCAGCAGCCGCGCCCGAAAATACCGGTACAGGGCGCGGAACGCCGCGATGGAATTGATCCAGTTGGCGCACACCGCGCGCACAGGTACACCCAGGGCAAAGAAAGCGCCATATAGCCGGATGGCGCATCCGATCCGCACACCGGTCTGGATGGCCTGGATCGCAAGAGTGCCGGCCAGCAGCCACGGATGCATGGCCTGCTGGGCTAAGCGCCACGGAACTCCGGTGAGGCGGGCGCCCAACCAGGAGAGCACTCCATAGGCGAACAAAAGATTGGTGAAGAGGCTGAGCGGATTTCCAAACAAGCCCTTGCGATCGCGCCAGAACCAATAGACTTCAGGAAATGTCCCGCGCCAGCCATGGCGCTCCCAAGTCTGCAGCCCGATGCCCGTAACCCAGCGCGTGCGCTGGCGAATGGCCGAGCGCATGGTCTGAGGGAAGAACTCGCGCGTCGCAACCAGGTCCGCGCCGGAGCCCGACAACGGAACAAAAACCTGCTGGCATCCCAGCTTGTGCAGCCGCAGGCCATTTTCGTAATCTTCGGTCAGGCTGGATGGCTCGAAGATCAGGTTGTGCTCGGCGGTGGCCAGCTTTTCGAGCGCGCTGCGTGTGAATCCGGTCCCCACTCCGTTGGACGGAACAAAGCTGCCCATGAGCTGGCGTGCCGGCATATCCTTGAGCTGCCATTCGGCGAATTCGTCGCAGTAGATGGAGTGGACCACGCTGGGGAACGGCGTGGCGAGAGGCAACACGGGAATTTGCACCATGTCGTAATGGTCCGAGTAGGCGTTGATGCGGGCCAGCGCTAGGGGATGAATCAGATCTTCGGCGTCGTGCGTGACGACGATCTCGAATCCGGCGTCGTGGTGCTCCTCGAACAACAGCATGCGCTGGTAGATCCAGTTCAGGCAGTCGGCTTTCGAGGTCGGGCCGTCGTGCGGGCAGACGGCCAGATGAACGTGCGGGAATCGCAGCTCCAGCTCGCGGACGGCGTCCAGGGTGGGCTCGTCGTTGGGATAGGCGCCGATGAAAAAGTGATAGTTGTCGTAGTGGATGGCGGCTACGTTGTGTTCCACCATGCCGCCCACCACGGCGTGCTCATGCCACAAGGGCACGAAGATGGCGATCGATTTCTCGCGCCCGTCGCCGGAAGCGAAACGCAGCGCCGTGTTGGTCTTCGCCCAGCGCCCTTTTAGCCACGCCCAGAGGCAAACCGCGTCCAGCGCCAGGTCATCGAGCCCGCTGATCAGAATCGCGACGGCCGCCGGCACCAGGCACGCTGCCACTCGAGCGTCCCACGATAACCACCAGGATATAAAGCCGTTCACCACTTAGGGATTAAGTGCGGACGGGCGGTAAAATGTCTCGGAAGTAGGGGGTAAACTTCGCCTGGGAAGGTATCATTTGGGCCCTAGATGGCCTCTGGATACTGTTTGGGCGGCGCCATTGTGCCGATGCTAGGGCGAAATGCAGACCCTCCGGCCTGTAACATTCCTTCCGCTGCTCCTGGTACTGGATGCGTTGACGTTTGGACAGCTCCCGGACAAGCCGCCGGCCATGACGCCCAAAGAGAAGACGCTGCTGGCTGCTCTCAACGCCTCGGCCGAGTGGAAGCCCAGCGATCCTCGGGTCGCCCAGAGCTATCAGGATCTGGCCGACTTCTATTCTTCCCAAGGCCGCTACGCCGAAGCTGAAAAGCTGTACAGCAAGAGACTGGAACTAGCCGAAGACAGCCTGGGCCGCGCGAACCCCGAGCTGATTCCCGCGGTGAATGACCTGGCCCGAGTGAACTTCGCACAAATGAAATTCGCGCGCGCCGAGGAGTTGTACGAGCGCTCGCTGCGCATCATGGAACGCGAGTACGGAGATGACGACCCCAAGTTGGTTGCCTTCGTCGAGGCGGTGGCGCAGGCCTACGAATCCGATTCTAGATTCCCGGAGGCGGAAAAGTACCTGCGGCGCGCGATTGCTATTCGAGAACGCGTCAACGGCGCCGGCAACGTGGCCACCGTACCGGATTTGCTTCGATTGGCACGCCTTAACGTGCTGCGTCAGAACGCGGCGGCCGCCGTGACTCTGTACCAGCGAGCGCTCGCCATCCAGCAGAAAACGCTTTCGCCCAACAGCGTGGAACTGCTGCCGGCTCTGGACGCTCTGGTGAATCTGAGTCTGGATCAAAAGCGTCCGGCGGATGCCGAAACGCTGCTGCGCCAGACGCTCGCGATTCGCGAAGGCAGCGTGGGTCCGATGCATCCCGAGGTCGCAGCGAATCTGGACCGCCTGGGCGCTCTGGTGGCGGATCAGAAAAGATACGCCGAGGCGGCGCGCATTTACGAGCGTGCGCTGTTCATTTGGATGAAGTCGCTTGTTCCCGACAGCCCCGAGTTGCTCGACAAGTATCAAAAACTCGGCGAGGTTTACGCCGCGCTGAATCGTCCGGTGGACGCCGAGCCTTTGGTGCAGCAAGTTCTCATGGCTCGAGAGAAAGAAACAGTTGCCAGCCTCAATACGCTGGCCGGCATCTACGTAAGCAAGGACGATCTCAGCCAAGCCGAGCCGCTCTACCGGCTGTCTTTGTCAATTCTGGACAAGCGTGGGCTGCTGAGCGCCAAGCGCTCGGCAACGGCCGCCGACACGGACCTGGATCTGTTAACCCAGACCGCGAGCCAATATGTCGAGCTGCTGAAGAAGATGCGGCGCAAGCCCGAAGCTGCCAGGCTTGAAGCCAGAATCCGGCAACTGACTGGAAAGCCCTCCCAGCCTCAGCCGAAAAAACGCGTGAGTTGAGATTGGGCGAGCCGGCGTCGGCCGGACTCAACGCGGAACTCCGGTGATACAATTCCGAGGTACGTTCCGCCGTGCCCGATCTGAAAAAGCTCGTCGCCGGGTTAAAGCGCCACTATGGCGAGCCGAGCGTGCCACCCGCTCGCGGCCCCTTTGAATTCGTAGTGTGGGAAAACGCGTGCTACCTGCTGTCGGATGAGCGGCGCGCCGCCGTCTTCCAAGCACTGCGCCGGCAGGTGGGCCTGACCGCCGCCGCGATTCTCAAAGCCCCGCGCGACGCTTTGCTGGCGTTAGCCAAGCTGGGCGGCATGCGGGCCGAAACGCGCGTGTTTCGCTGGCGCGAGATCGCCCGCATCACGATGACCGAATTCGGCGGCGACCTGAACTGCATTCTCGAACAGCCGTACGAGAAAGGCAAGAAGGCGCTCCAGCAATTTCCCAGCATCGGCGACCCCGGCGCCGAGAAGATCCTGCTGTTCTGCGGGGCTTCCCAGGGCTTGCCGCTGGAATCGAACGGATTGCGGGTGCTGACCCGTGTAGGCTTCGGCCGGATCTTGAAGAGCTACGGCGCCACGTACCGGTCCGTTCAGGAAGCCGCGCGCGATCAACTGCCGCGCGACCATGCCGGATTGGTTCGCACGCATTTGTTGCTTCGCCAGCACGGCAAGACGTTCTGCCGCACCAACGCGCCGCTGTGCCGATCCTGCCCCGTCTCGCGCCTCTGTTCGTTTCCCGGAAAGTGAGCGGGCGAGTACAATCGGGAGGGGGTTTACTTGCCATTCATACAAAATCAAGGCGCTAAGATTTACTGGGACGAACAAGGCGCGGGCGACCCGGTCCTGCTCATCATGGGTCTGGCTTATCCGTCCGATGCGTGGTACCGCACGCGTCCCGTTCTTGCGAAGACCTATCGCACCATCGTCATCGACAACCGCGGTGTGGCCCGAAGCGACATGCCGCCGGGCCCCTATCCGATCGCGCTCATGGCCGCGGACGCACTGGCGGTGTTGGATGCGGCGGGCGTGGAGCGCGCACACGTCTATGGCATCTCGATGGGCGGCATGATCGCGCAGGAGTTGACGCTCCAGCATCCCGAGCGCGTCCGGTCGCTGATCTTGGGTTGTACCGCGGCCGGCGGACCCACCGCGGTAGGGGCCGGGCCCGAAGTCACCAAGGTGCTGATGGCGCGCGGCGTCATGACGCCGGATGAGGCCGCGGAAGCCGCCATCCCGTACATTTATGACGCCGCAACGCCGCGTGCCAGAATCGACGAGGACTTGAATGTCCGCCGTCCCTGGCTGGCGCGCCCGGAGGCGTACATGGCGCAGCTGCAGGGCATCCTGGCTTGGGAGTCCTACAGCCGCTTGCCGCAGATCAAGGCGCCAACGCTGGTGGTCCACGGCGAGAATGACCGCCTGGTGCCGGTGGGCAACGGCAAGCTGATCGCCTCGCGCATTCCAGGCGCGAAGCTGGTGCTGCTCCCGAACGCCAGCCACATTTATCCCACCGACCAAACCGAAGCTTCCCACCGCGCGATTCTCGAGTTTCTAACAGCGCAATCGGCGAGAAGCAGCACCGCTTGAAGAAGACTCGTCAAAGCTCGGGCTTCGCGCTGGACGCAAATTTCAGCTCGCGGACCACGCGCTCCCGAACGGCATTGTACTCGCAGCCTATCAGGGCGATTACAGCCAGCAGATACATCCAAATCACCAGTGCGATTACGGTCCAAATGCTTCCATACAATACGCTGTAGTTTGCGACATTGCGCACATACCAGGCAAAACCGGAGGTCGCCGCCAACCATAGGAACGTGGCCAGGAGCGCGCCCGGCCAGGCACTGCGCAGTTTTATGGGGCGGTTGGGCCCCACGCAATAGAGCATCCCGCTGATGAACACGGTGGCGGCCAGCGCGATCAGATACCGCAGCGCGCTGAACAGAAAAGCGATTCCAGTTCGCAGCTCGGCGTCCGGAGGCAGGCCCAGCCAGCCCAGCATCCAACGCTCGGCGCGGGTGCCGAACACGATCAAGGCCGACGAGCTGATACCCGGCAGCGCCACGACGAAAACCAGCAGGATTGCAACGGCCCGCTGTTTCAGAAACGGACGGCCGGAAGGCAGGCGGTAGGCGGCCTCAAAGCCTTCCATCAACGTCATCATGGCTCCGGAAGCGGCCCAGGTGGCCAGCAGTACCGCGGCCAGGAACAGCCACACCGGGCGCTGGCCGCGGCTGATGAACTGATTCCGAACCAAATCCTCGGAGCCAGGCGGGACAACCTGAAACAACAGACGCGTCAGCACGCGCGCAACGGAGTCAGCGTTCACGCGCGCCAGAATCGCCGCAATGGAGGCGAGCACCGGAAAGAACGCCAGTAGGGAAGAATAAGCCGCGCCTTTGGCGATGCCGAAGCAGTTGTCTTCATAGGCCGCGACGCAAGCCTGGCGGAGAACTCCCCAAAAGACAAGCAGGCGCCCGGGACGCTCCAGGTATAAACGCGGCGAAGCCAAATTCATCTATCTCCGATTCTATGCCGGGAGCACCGCGCCATGCTCCTCGACGAGCGAGCGCCAGCGGCCTTCTTCCTTCTCAGCCCGATCAAAGTTATGATTTGAATTACAACATGGGTGATTGCCCGGCCGTCAGCGTGGTGATGACAGCGTATAACGTAGCGCCCTACATCGGGGCCGCGATCGAATCCGCTCTGGCGCAGACATTTCGCGACTTCGAGCTGCTGGTCATGGACGACGGCTCGATGGATGGCACGCTGCGGATCGCCGAGCGCTTTTCCGACCCGCGCCTGCGCGTGATGCGGTCGCCGCATCGTGGCGCAGCGACGCAGCTCCGCCACGGCATCCGAGCAGGCGCGGGCGCCGTATCTGGCACTTTTGGATGGCGACGATCTGTGGAGCCCAAACAAGCTGGAGCGGCACGTGCAATTTCTCAATGCGCAGCCGCGCGTCGACCTCACCTTTTCCTGGTCACGCATTATTGATGAGGACGGCCGCGACACCGGGCTCACTTCGCGGCTGTGGGACGGCCCTATTTCGTTCTCCGAGCTGCTGGCCGACAACGTGATCGGGAACGGCTCCGCATTAGTGCTGCGGCGCGAAGCTCTCATGGCGGCGGGTGGCATCGACGCAGCATTCGCCGCCTGCTACGGCCTGGACGCCTGGCTGCGCATCGGCGCGCTGCGGCCCGGCAACCTGTGGGCGGTCCCGGAGTTTCTGACTTTCCATCGAAGACGCCCCGGCCAGATCAGTGGCGATATAGCGGTGGTAGAGCGGTCGTTCGAACAGCTCTTGCAAAAGGCTCACTGGTTTGCTCCGCGCGCGGTGGCTCTGGTGGAAGGCCGGGCGCGATCCAACATGCAACGCTTTTGCGCCTATGGTTGGTATCAGGCCGGTCTTTATGGCCGCGCGCTGGGCACCATGACTCGTTCTTTCCGGCGTGCTCCCCGGATCTTTTTCGCCGATCGCCGCAATTGGGAGATGACTGCTGCCGTACTCAGTGGCCTGCTGCTGCCTGCCGGTCTGCACCGGCGTATCACGGGGGCTGCGCTAAGGGCCACGCGTGCCTGAGGTCTCCGTTATTCCACGGTGCGCGAGATCGAGCATCGGTGATCCAACATTGGTGCTGGTGCGCGAGCCGCATCGGGGCGCCGTGGCCGCGCGAAATGCCGGTCTTCGTGCGGCGCGTGGCCGCTACATCGGCTTTCTGGACGCCGCCGATGTGTGGCTGCCGGGCAAGCTCGGGCGAGACGTCGCCCATTTGGAGGCTGATCCGGTGGCGGATCTGGTCTTCTTTCGATGCGCATCGTGGACGTCGCTGCGCGCAACCTGGGCCGCACGATTCGAAAATGGTCCGGCACTCTGACCCTACGTGACCTGCTGATCGAGAATCGGATACCCACCCCAACGGTAGTTATGCGCAGCGAGGCTGTCCGGCGAGCCGGCTGGTTCGATGAGGTTGCGCGTGTCGATGCTCGGCACCGGCAGCCTGCACGGACGGCCGCAAGTTACCGCGCTATACCGGACACGGGCCGGCCAGGTTTCGAGTGATTGGCAACAGCGGCTCCAGGCTCGCCAGAAGCCACGGCATATGAAACCGGTGAAATACCGGCCGCTCTGAAGTTTTTCGGCGGGGCATGTGCGTTTAGTTTACTTGGTCGCGGCTTCCTGCTGCGGCTCCTCGCCCCAGATGTACTTGGCGAACCAGTCGTAGTTGTGCTCCATCACGGCGCGCTGCTGCTTGGGCTTGTTGATGGGATGCCCGAAGCCTTTGTACAAGATCATTTTCACGGGAACGCCGCGATCCTTGAGCGCCTGGTACAGCTCGAACGAATTGGGCGGAGGAACGCGCTTGTCCTGATCGCCGTGCTGGATGAGCGTTGGAGTCTTGGCCTTGTTGACGTAAAAGATCGGCGAAGTCTTCTGGTAGATCGCAGGATCGTCCCAAGGCGTCGCCTTCAAATATTGGCGCGTAAAGGGATGAATGTCGGTGTTGACGTAGTAAGTCATCCAGTCCGAGATGCCCGCGCCCACCGAACCGCGCGAAAGCGGTCGCTATAGAGTGGTGATGAAGGCCGAAATGTAGCCGCCCTCGCTCCACCCCATCGCTCCCACCCGGTCCTTGTCCACCATGCCCTTGGAGATGAGATAGTCGACGCCCGAGATCACGTCCGCATAATCGCCGAGGCCGAGATTGCGCACGTTCAGCGCCCGGAATTTTTCACCATACCCGGCCGAGCCCCGATAATTAGGCCTCAACACCAGCGCGCCCTTGGCGGCGAAGCGCTCCACCGGATAGTAGCGGTCGGCTGAAGAGACCAGCGTGTCCATGCCCGTGGGCCCGCCGTGGATCACTACCAGCAGCGGATATTTCCGCGACGGATCGTAGTCGTGCGGCTTCACCAGAACGCCTTGAATGGTTGTCCCGTCGCTCGATTTCCATTCGATCATCTCGCGCGTGGTTAAGTGAAAGTCCTTCCACTGGCCGCCCATTTCGGTGAGGTAGCGCGGCGAAAAATCTTTTGCGGAAGACACGAATACATCCGCGAAATGGTTAGGCATGGCGCCCACCGAGGCGCACAAGCGATGGTCTGGGGTAAAGGATGCGTCGTCGGCGTAGAACGAATCCGGGGAGGTGATGCGCTCGATCGCCAGAGTCGCGGGATTTACGCGAAATACGTGCGCCGCACCTTTCTGAACCGCCGCGAAATAAATGCCGTCCGGTCCCCAGTCGATCAGACTGGCGTCTTCATCGAACTTGGCGGTTAATATTTTCGGCTCTCCCCCGGACACCGGCACAGTGGCGATGTGTGTATTGGCGAAGTAGAAGAAAGGATCGCCGCCGGCGGTGATGAAGGCGATCTGGCGGCCGTCGGGCGACCAGCGCGGGCGGCGGTTCGGTCCGTTCGAGTCCAGCAATTTCTTGACGTGCTTGTCCGCCAGGTCCACCAGGTAGATCTGCTGGCTGCCGGACGAACTCAGGGCCGGATCCCGCTGCGCGCTGAAGGCGATCAGCTTGGAATCAGGCGACCAGGAAAATGTTTCGATGCTGAACTTGTCGCCTTCGGTGAGCGGCTCGGGCTCCGGTTTCTGCTTGGGGTCGGATGCGATTTCTTCCGGCGCCTTAACCAGCCATAGGCGCATCATGGCGTAGTCGCCTTCCACCACCTCAAAGTCGCCGTATTTTTCTTTGCGATCTTTCCTTGGCTTTGGCTCGGGCCCCGTGGACGTGAAAGCGATGGCCATGCCATCCGGCGCCCACTCGAATTGCCCGACGCCATTCTCCTCGGTGGTGAGTGTTGCGGCCTCGCCTCCGGCGGGTTTGATCACGTAGATTTGGCGCTTGCCGTCGCGTTCGGAAGCAAACGCCAGGCGTTTGGAGTCGGGCGACCACTTGGGGATTTGGCTCGATTTTCGCGCTGGTGAGCTGGTAGCGCTCTCCGGTGGCAGATCATGGCGACCCAAATCTGCTGCACGAACTCGTCTTCTTCCCAGTTGGCTTGCTGCACGGTGTAGGCGACGAATCGTCCGTCCGGGGAGATCTGAGCGCCGCTCACCGATTTCATGCCGAGCGATTGCTCGATGCTGGGGGTTTGTGCGAAGACGGTGAGCGCGACCAGAAGGCTGAGAAATAGCTTGGCCATGTGGCCATTATAAAGAAGACGCCAGTGGGAAGGGCCGCGGGTGGCTGCTCCTCGATTTTCTGCGCGAATTTATTTGTGAACCGCCACTAGCCTGGATGCCGTGAAGAATCCGCTCATCCTGCCCCTGTTAGCGTTAGCCTCCGGGATTTTTGCGTCGCAGGTGTTGGTGCTCGATCTTCGCCGCCTCGGCTTGGCCTTGGCCGCATCGGTAGTGTTGGTGCTGCTGGCTCGCTGGCGCGCGCGGCGTTTGGCCATCCCCTGCGGCCTGCTTGCAGCAACGCTGGCGGGCGCAATGCTCGAAGCAGCGCGCCGTCCCGGCAGCCGCCCGAAATCGACGCTGGCGCGCGCGAGGTCGTACTGTTGAACGGCTGCGTGGTGAGCCCGCCCGCGTTTTACGAAGGCCGCGACCAATTCACCGTCGAACTGGTTCCTCACGCCCGCGCGCAGGTCAGCATGATCGTTCGGGACGGCGAGCTGCGGCCCGATTTGCACTATGGCCAGATGGTCGAGTTCGAAGCCCGCATCCGGCCTACCCGCAATTTCCAGAACCCCGGCGCCTTCGACTATGAAGCCTACCTGGCGCGCTCCAACATCTATTGGACCGCCTCCGTTCCCACAGGCGCGCGTGTGACGGTTGCCGCGGGCCGTTGCGGATCGCGCTTCCTCGCTGCGATCTTCGCCCTGCGCACGGCTGCACTGAACCGAATCGAGCGGCTCTACGCCGGCAATCCTTACGCCACCGGAATGATGGAAGCCACCCTAATCGGCGAAACGAAGAAATTGGAAGGAATCTGGACCGATCATTTTCGTCGCACCGGCACCTACCACATGCTGGTGATCGACGGTTTGCACATCACGGTGCTGGCGGCATTCCTGCTGTTCCTGCTGCGCTTGTGTTTGTCCCGGAGATGAGCGCGCTGGCTTTGACGGCCGCCGGCGCCTGGCTGTACGCGCTGGTCTCGGGCTGGAACGCGCCTGCGGTCCGGGCCGCGGGCGGATTCACCCTGTACGTCGTGGCCCGATACTTCTACCGGCGCGGCCGTATTTCTTGAATCTCCTGGCCGCGGCCGCGATCGTGTATCTGATCGCCGATCCTGGCCAGCTGTTCGAGTCGGGCTTCCAGTTGTCCTTCTTGGCCGTGGCCGCGATCGGCGCGCTGGCCGTGCCGGTGCTCGAAGGCATTCGTCCCCTTATGCGCGCGCCCTTTACGGTATCGCGAGCCAAGCCGCGATCCCCGTCTGGAGCCACTTGCCGCGCAGTTTCGCCTGGAGCTGCGGCTGCTTCGCCGAGACTCTGCACGCCTGCCTGAAAATTCCCGAAACGTGGCTGCTCCACGCGGCTGGCGGCCGCCGGGCGAGTCTCTTTTCTACGCTTACGAAATTGCGGTGATCTCCACCGCGATCCAAATCGGCGTCGCTCTGCCGATGGCGCTCTACTTCCACCGCATCTCGCTGACCGGGTTGTCGGCCAATATCTTGGTGGTCCCGCTGCTCGCGTTGGTTGTTCCCGCCCGGGTTCGTCGCTGTCTTCACGGGCTGGCATTTTCCCGCGGTGCTGGCAGCGTGGCTTTTTGAATGCGGAGCGGAAGGTCGCGGATTGGCACCTGCGCTTTGAGCCGTCCTGGCGCGTACCCGATCCGCCCTTGTGGCTGTCGCTGGCGGCTTACCTTCGCCGGTTGCTGTTGCTGGCCTGGGCGATGCGCCGGGCGCGCGCTGGCTGGCCTGGACCTCGGCCGTCCCCCGTATTGGCTCTGTTTGCCTTGGTGCTTGGCATCCGTTCCCGCCCGCTGTGCACGCGGGCCAACTCGAGTTGACCGCGATCGATGGGGCCAGGGCGACAGCCTACTCGTTTCCTTCCCGGATTCGAAGCTGATGTTGATCAACGGCGGCGGACTGCTGTCTTCGGCCGACGCGGGAAGCCGCGGCTCGATATCGGCGAAGACGTCGTATCGCCGTATCTCTGGACGCGCTCCATTCGCAAGCTCGACGTAGTGGTGCTGACCCACGCGCATGACGACCACGCGCGCGGCCTGCCCGCCATCATCGAGAAATTCATCCGGCCGAGCTGTGGACCGGTGCGACGCCACAGAGCGAGGCTGGACCCAGGTGCGGGGCCGCGCAGTCCGAACGGCGTCAAGATTCTCCCATGGAGAGCGGGCGGGGCTTCGAATTCGGCGGCGCGCGCGTTGCGATTCTGTCTCCACCGCCCGGCTACGCCGCCGGAGGCGCGGCCGGAAAATAACGATTCGCTCGCCTTGCGCATCAGCTATGGCGAGCCGCTCGTTCCTGCTGACAGGCGACATGGAAAAACCGATGGAGCAACGCCTGCTGATTTCCGGCCAACCGGTTCGCGCCGACGTGTTGAAAGTAGGCCACCACGGCAGCAACACCTCCAGCACCGATCCGTTTCTGGACGCGGTGCGCGCCGGTGTTCGCCATAATTTCCGATGGCTTCGCGAATTCGTTTCATCATCCGCAGCCCCGCAGGTGCTGGCGCGCCTGGCAGCTCATCGCGCGGACGTTCTCCGCACCGACCAACAGGGACTCATTACCATCCGCACCGACGGCCGCAAAATGTTCGTCGAAACGATCAACCCGGCCAGGCGGCGCGTCGCGCCTATGCAATGGGCTCAGCCTCGCCGAAGCTGTAATTGACTGGTTCTATGATGACAGTAAGTCATGCGGCTGGCGCTGTTCCTGGTACTTGCGGCTTTCGGTCTGTTGGCGCAGGATGCGGCCACTTTCCGCAGCGAATTTCCCTGGTTCACGTGGACCTCGAAGTCACCGGGGCGACCGGAACCTGACCGGTTTTCACCGCGAGGATTTCGTCGCTCTCGATAACGGGCAGCCGCGGACCAACCTCTACTTCGCGCAGGATGAGGAGCCGCTTGACGTTATCCTGCTGTTCGACATCAGCAGCAGCATGCGCCCGAACGTCGCCCGCATGGCCGCTTCGGCGCAGGCGGCGTTTTCTGAGCTGCGCCCGGGCGACCGCGTCGCCGTGATGACCTTTCAGAGCCGCAGCCGCATCGTCGCACCGTTCAGCGAGGACCTCGCGCCGTCGAGCGGATCATCCAGCAGGACGTGGTTGGAGGCAGATTTCGCGGCGGCACCCGTCTGCTGGCGGGAGTCGACGACGCGACCAAGTACTTCCTCGAGCAGCCCAAAACACGCCGCCGCCGGGCAGTGTTGATTCTGACCGACAATTTTGGCCAGCGCTCGCGCCGCTCCAGCACCGTCGTGCATCATCTGTGGGAAGCCGACGCGTCATTGAGTGGCTTGATTATTCGCAGTTCGCTCGACACCGCAATCAACACGGCGTCCACGGTTATGAATCCCGTCGCCGGGCTTCTGCTCCGCGAAGGCATGCAGGGCGTGGCGGAGAAGACCGGCGGCGACACGATCAAATCCGACGACCCCGGCCAGGCATTTCAGGAAATGATGCGCCGCATCCGCCTCCGTTACAGCCTCTATTACGCGATGCCCGCCGCTAAGCCCGGCGAGGAGCGCCAAGTAAAGATCGAACTCTCGTGCCGGCGCGCTGCGCCGTTTCCCAAAGCGCCGTGTACGCTCACGCAAGGGCTACCGGGTCCCCGCCAAAACCTGACTCATAAGAGCCCGAATTCCCGCCCGTGATAAGGTGATGGCGATGGATCTCAGCAAGCATTGCATCGTAAAACCCGGCCGAAAACTTCGCTTGAAGAACTTCGATCCCGACGACACTTTCGGGAAAAAGCGCAATGACGACGCGCATCAGAAATCTCTCCGCCGCCTGCGGGAACTCCAGCATCTGCTTTACGCCGACAAGCGCTACGCGCTCCTGATCATCCTGCAAGCGCTCGATGCCGGCGGCAAGGACGGAACCATCGCCACGTGATGTCGGCGTCAATCCGCAGGGCTGCGAGGTGGTCTCATTCAAAGCCCCCACCAGCGAGGAACTGGCGCACGATTTTCTCTGGCGCATCCACAAAGCCGTTCCCAACCGCGGCAACATTGGAATCTTCAACCGCTCGCATTACGAGGATGTCTTGATAGTCCGGGTGCACGATCTGGTTCCCAAGGAGGTCTGGCACAGGCGCTATCGGCAGATCAACGACTTCGAGCAGATACTGACGGAGAACGGCGTCACCATTCTCAAATTCTTCCTGCACATCAGCAGGGAAGAGCAGAAGAAGCGCTTCGAAGCCCGCATCGAGGATTCGTCGCGAAACTGGAAACTCTCGCTGCCCGACTTCGAAGAGCGCCAGCATTGGGACGACTACACCGAAGCCTACGAAGAGGCGCTGCACCGATGCAGCACCCAATGGGCGCCCTGGTACGTCATTCCGGCCAACAAAAAATGGTTCCGTAATTACGCTGGTGGCGGAATTGGTAGTGCAGGCCCTGGACCGCATGCGCCTGAAGTATCCGCCGCCCAGCGTCGACATTTCCAAGGTCGTGCTGGAGTAGCGGGCCCTATCAGCCCGGCACTCCCCGCTTGGCTTTCAACTCGGCGAGCAGGCGCTCCACTTGATCCTGCTTCTCGAGCGACGGCCAGGCGATCTTCCATGGTGTCGCCCGTCAGCTCGGCCTTCGCCTGGCTCAGCGCTTCCTGCGCTGCACCTTGTCATTCATACGGTCGAAGGCGGCCGCGTTGGAAGCGTCGCCCGATGGCCATGCGCGCATCGCCGGCTTTGCTCAGCGCCCGCGCGCGCCGATGCTGCGCGATCAGCATATCGCTCTTGGCCTGCGCCTCCGCCAGCTTCTGCTCCAGCTTGCGCAGCGCCGATCTTCAGATTCTCCACCTGCACGCGTCTGATCGGCCACTGCTGCTCGAAGTTCTCGGCCAGCGTCCTGTAGCTCATCGAGCGCTCGAGGGCGGCCCGCGCCAGGTCGTCCTCTTTTTTGTCCACCGCCAGTTCGGCCTTGCGCATCCACTCTGCCGCCTTTTCCTCGTTCTCCTTCCGCTTCTTCTCCAGCAGGTGCTGATCGGCGATGGCGATCGCCACCTGCGTCTTCACCTGCATCAGCTGGTTCTGCATATCCAGAATCACCTGTTTGATCATCTTCTCCGGATCTTCGGCCTTGTCGATCAGGTCGTTGAGATTCGCCCGGATCAGCGTTGCTACGCGTTCCAGTAGTGCCATATTCTACCTCCTTCGATTTGCGTCTCCGTGCCTCGCCCGTTACCCGGCTTCGGCGCCTTGTCGCCGATGGTTCTCACCTTGCCGAGCAGTTCGGACATCTGCATGCCCGAGAGCGTCTCGAACAGCGCCGGAATCTGCGCCGCCATCTGCGTCATGTCGCCGGTGATCTTGTGCATGCCCGCGGCGTCGCCGTCGCCCGTGGAAACGATGGTGATCTTGTCGATGTTCGCCAGCGGCGCCGCCAGCGCCCTCACCATTTCCGGCAAGCCGGTGATCAGCTTGTCGACCACGGCCGCCTGGTTCCATTCCTGATAAGCCTCGGCCTTCACGTTCATGGCTTTGGCTTCGGCCTCGCCCTTCTTCAAAATGATCTCGGCTTCGGCCTCGCCCTGCGCGCGAATGGCGGCGGCGCGGCCTTCCGCTTCGGCCTGAGCCGCATCTTTTCGGCTTCCGCCAGCGTCTCGATGCGCCGGCGCTCGATTTCGGCCTGCTTCAGCACGGTGGCGATCAGCTCGTTCTCGTGGCGCATGATCTCGGCTTCCTGCACCTTGATCTCGCTGCTCTTTCTCCACCTGCTGGATCTTCACCTGCTCGGCCACCACCTGCTGCTGCATGATGTTGGTCTGGATGTCGTAGGCCTTGTCGGCCTGCGCCTGCTGCCGCTTGGTGGCTTCCAGATACTGCGCCTTCTTGATCTCCAGATCGCGCTGCGCCTCGGCCTGCTTGGCCAGCGAAAGCGTCTCGGCCAGCACGCGCTCCTGATCGGCCTGCGCTTTCGCGACCGCCGCGGCCCGCATGGCTTCGGCGCGCTTGATGGCGGTGTCGCGCTCGGCTTCGGCGGTGGCCACGTCGGCATCGCGCTTGATGCGCGCGATGTCCGGCCGGCCCATGTTGCTGATGTATTCGTTCTTGTCGCGGACTTCCTTGATGGTGAACGAAATCACTTCCAGCCCCATCTTGTTCATGTCGTCGGCGCAGGTGGCGCGCATGCGGTCGCCCACCATCTCCGGCTCCTTGACGATCTGTTCCACCGACAGCTGGCCGATGATGCCGCGCAGATGGCCTTCCATCACCAGCCGGATCAGCCCCTCGCGCTCCTGTCGGTCTTGGTCAGAAACTGCTCCGCCGCCGTCTGAATCGATTCGGGATCGGACTTCACCTTGATCTGCGCCACCGCTTCCACCGTCACCGCGACGCCCTGCTTGGTGTACAGATCCTGCTGCGGCGCCACGTCGAACGACATCAGCTCCAGCGACAGCTCGCGGTAGTTTCCACCATCGGAAAGATCACGGTGCCGCGGCCCTTGACGATGCGGGTGCCGCGGAATCCATACACCACCAGCGCCTCGTGCGGGCCGGCCTTGCGATACAGCCGGGCGAACATCGCCATCAGAAACAGGCCGCCAGCACCATCAGCCCCGCCATCACGATCACAATCACTTCCGGAGGGATACGCATTTTCAATTCTCCTTATTGCTCCGCTGAACGCGGTCCGCTCTTTCGGCTCAGCTCTTCCCACGGCGCACGTAGGCGATGCCCTTCTCGTAGCGCGTGACCACCACTTCGTCGCCCTTGGCGATGGCTTCGCCGTTCTCGCTGCGGAGCGGCCGACGCGGCGCGTCCCCGTCCTGCGAGAAAATCATCTCTCCGGTGCCGCCCTCGCGCACCGGGCTCTGACGCTTCCCAGCACGCCGACCATGTCGTAATCGGCCGGGTCCAGCGCCTTGTCGTCCGCCAGCAGAACCTTGAACAGAAACCAGAACACGCGGCCGCGCCGGCCAGATCCGCTCAGCCGCGCGATACCCAGCGCCAGCAGAACCAGACGCTCGAATAGCGGGTGAGCAGATAGCCGGTCGCCGCCGAACCACGCCAGAAACGCGGCGATGGTGCCGAAGTTGACGGGCGATTCCGGCCGTCCTCGCCGCGCCCATGGCCCGGCGTGCACGTGAACGCCGGCAGGTGCAGATACATCGCGAAGCCCGCCAGAAACGACATCAGCGCTCAACAGAAATCCGACCAGAAACAGACAGATAGAAACTCTCCCAGTTCATACCGTTTGCCTCCTTTCGGCGCCTCCGCGGCTCCGGGCCTCAGCACCTGGAACAGCCGGTCCGCCAAGCCCGGCGTATCCAGAATCGCTTCCAGCAGCAGCAGGCACTTGCGCGAGTCCTCATGCTCGGCCAGGCTGAGCAGCGCCTGGCTCAATTCCGGATCGCGCCGGAAACGCTCCGCGCCGTCGATCAGCCACAGATCCAGCTTGTCCTCACGCCGCGGACATCGGAAATCAGTTCCGTCTGATAGCCCTCCGGATCGTCCACCAGATAGCCGGGATGCACTTTGAAGAACTGCGCCAGCAGCATGCGCGTCGCGTTGGTCAGATGCGGCCGCGCGCCGCTCTCGATCTGCGAAAGATACGACTGGCTGATGGACTGCTTCAGTTCGCGCTTTGATGGCGCGCACCATTTCCTGCTGCGTCATCTCGCGGCCCAGGCCGCGGAGCGTGCCTTCCACCTCGCGCAGGTACCGGAGTTTTCTCGCCAAGTCTCATATTACAATCTGCAATATGATATAGCAATCTGCAATTGTGTCAAGAGCGCCATCCCTGGACCGTTCCCGCCTCGCTCGTTACAATAAGGGCTTAAGGAAACAGCCAATTATGTGGACCGGCGAGTACAGCTTTGTCCTACGGAACCTGGTCGAAAAGGACTTCAAGGTCCGTTACCGCAACATGTCGCTCGGCATCTTCTGGTCGCTGCTGAACCCGCTCATCATGATGGCGGTCCTGACCTTCGTCTTCACCCAGATTTTTTCTAATTCCAGCGGCGCCAATTACCCCCTCTCCGTGCTCTGCGCCCTGGTCCCGCTCAGCTTTTTCCAGATCGCCTGGGTCA
The DNA here is from genome assembly GCA_963739705.1 of Terriglobia bacterium. Classification (GTDB taxonomy): domain Bacteria; phylum Acidobacteriota; class Terriglobia; order Bryobacterales; family Bryobacteraceae; genus Palsa-89. The sequence goes on from CAVUBR010000002.1 coordinate 54,831, forward strand.
GTGGAACTTCGTCGCTGCAGGAAAATGCTTCGCTCATCAAAAAAATCCCGGTTCCACGCCAGATTTTTCCCATCGCCAGCGTTCTGTCGAACTGCCTCCACCTGATAATTCAAATCGGCCTGCTGCTGAGCGCCGTGCTCATATTTGGAAGCGGCGTGAACAGATATTGGCTGTGGCTGCCGGTCATCTGGGGCCTGGAAATTCTGTTCGTGCTCGGCCTCACGCTGGTTTTCTCGGCCTTGAACGTCTACGTGCGCGACACGCGCTACGTGGTGGAGTCCGCCAATACGGTGCTATTCTGGCTGGTTCCGGTGTTCTATTCTTTCTCTCTGATCCCTCTTCGGTATCACGAAATCTATCAGCTGAATCCCGTCGCGGCCGTGGTCCTGATGGTGCGAACCGTCTTACTCGACGGCAAGCCGCCTCTCAGCCACACCTTGACGTTGCTGACGGTGGTCTCCTTCGGAATGCTCGCGGCCGGCCTGGTCGTCTTCAGCCGGCTGACGAAAGGATTTTACGAACACCTGTAGACTGCCATGAGCGCCATCGAATTCCGGCACGTCTCCAAGTCGTTTCCGCGCGTCACCGGCCAGCAACTGTTGCGCACTCACATCCTGCGCTGGTTCGGCTCCGTCGCCCATCACGGCGAATTTTTCGCGCTCAAGGACGTCTCATTCGAAATGCAGCAAGGCGAAAGCCTTGCCATCGTGGGAAGCAACGGCGCGGGCAAGAGCACGCTGCTCGGCTTGGCCGCGGGTCTCGCGACACCCACCAGCGGCAAGGTCGCCATACACGGGAAGGTGAACGCGCTGCTCGAACTCGGCTCCGGCTTCCACCCCGACCTGACTGGCGCGGAGAACCTCATCTTGAACGCGGCTCTGCTGGGGCTCAGCCGCCGCAAAACCCTGGAGCGCGTCGAGCAGATTGTCGAATACTCCGGCCTCGGCGAATTCATCAATGAACCGCTGCGCACCTATTCGAGCGGCATGGTGGTACGGCTGGGATTCTCGGTCGCAATCCAGGCCGACCCCGACATCCTGCTCATCGATGAAATCCTGGCGGTCGGCGACGCCGCGTTTCAGGAAAAATGCCGCCGCACTTTGGACGACCTCATTCGCTCCGGCAAATCGCTACTGTTCGTCTCTCACTCCGCCTACGCCGTGCGCGAGATGTGCAAACGCGCCATCTGGCTCGATCACGGCGCGGTCATGATGGACGGCGATGTCTCCGACGTGCTCGACGCCTATGAAGGCCGCGCGGTGGCTCCCAAGGAAATCCCGGCCGGCAACAGCGGGCGCGAAGCTTAAAAAAAAAAAAAAAAAAAAAAAAAAAAAAAAAAAAAAAAAAAAAAAAAAAAAAAAAAAAAAAAAAAAAAAAAAAAAAAAAAAAAAAAAAAAAAAAAAAAAAAAAAAAAAAAAAAAAAAAAAAAAAAAAAAAAAAAAAAAAAAAAAAAAAAAAAAAAAAAAAAAAAAAAAAAAAAAAAAAAAAAAAAAAAAAAAAAAAAAAAAAAAAAAAAAAAAAAAAAAAAAAAAAAAAAAAAAAAAAAAAAAAAAAAAAAAAAAAAAAAAAAAAAAAAAAAAAAAAAAAAAAAAAAAAAAAAAAAAAAAAAAAAAAAAAAAAAAAAAAAAAAAAAAAAAAAAAAAAAAAAAAAAAAAAAAAAAAAAAAAAAAAAAAAAAAAAAAAAAAAAAAAAAAAAAAAAAAAAAAAAAAAAAAAAAAAAAAAAAAAAAAAAAAAAAAAAAAAAAAAAAAAAAAAAAAAAAAAAAAAAAAAAAAAAAAAAAAAAAAAAAAAAAAAAAAAAAAAAAAAAAAAAAAAAAAAAAAAAAAAAAAAAAAAAAAAAAAAAAAAAAAAAAGGAACTGCTAGGCAAACTGATGAGCTGAGAGAACTGAGGGAGAGACCTGCATGAGTGGAAGGAAGAAAAGGGATAAAAGCATTAGTATGTGAAAAGCTGAGGATAAGGTGGAGCGATATGAGATGGGGAAAGAAGAGAAGGAATGAAGCAGAGAAGGTGATGGAAGAGAAAGGAGAAGGAGTGATGAGAGCAAATAAGAGGAGGATGCTGCATAGCTGAAAAGGAGGTGTGAGGTAAGGGAAGGAAGAGAGCAGAGCAGAGAAATGCAGAAGTAGGAAGGGTGAGGTAAAAGGGTGAAGACATAGAATGAGCAAAATATGGGTGAGTGCAAGGTGAAATGATAGGTGGGAGCAACGGAGGGAAAGAATGAATGCGTGAGAGAAGCGAAAATAGGAGGGGTAGCAATAGGCAGCGAATTAAAAGAGAGAAGAAGCAACAAAAGCGCAAAGGACAAAGGCAGCGAAAGAACAAGTGGGTGCAAGCAGATGTGCAGTGCGCGCAGAAAAGGTAGAGAGGGACAAGAGGGAACAGGCACGAGAGAGGATGTGAACGGAAGAAAACGCAGGCAGTGGGAGGCAGGTATGAGCACGCGACGATGATGGCAGCGGCGAATGGGAAAAGACGAGACAACGAAAGCACAACGACACCGGGTGCAAGCAGGAGGAAAAAAAAGCAGGATGGCGAAATGCAGATGCACCAGCAGATGAGAGAAGAGATAGTAGATATAAGAGGCATGCGAAGCAGCGAGAGAGCAGTGCGTGGATTGCGAAATGGAGTGCACGGTAGCGCACATGGAATGGCAGAAGTCGCGGTGAAGACAGAACAACCCGGTGATGCATAGTGGGCACATGGTGGATGCGTCAGCAAGTGTGTGGAGCTAATATAGGGAGGGTGCGTCAACATGGAACGTGGACAGAGGCATAGGACACGGCCGCGATGGTAGACACTGACGTCCAATCTAGATAGATGGCCTGGCCTCAAGGCCCAGGGGCAGACGACGGCGAAGAGCCACTCCTCGATTCTCTAGGGTATCAGGTGATGTAAGGAGACAACCGCAGCTGCAGACTCGGCAGAATGTACAGATGGCTGTGTAGGCGCTGTGTAATGATACAGAAACCTCTGCCTACGAGTTCAGTCCCACCGAGCGACGGATCAATGTGTCAATTCGAATGACATCGTTCTAACGATCTCACCGGAGTGAATTCAGATGTGGAAAGCTGATCCGTCTAGAGCAGCCCACTTACTGGACCGACGTGCGTCCAAACTACGTCACCGTTGTGACGAACCCGAATCTCTCCCAAGCCGCCATCGCAAGGAACAGGACACCACCACTCCACTCTCTCATCTTCCGCGAGTGGTAAGGGTTGATCTGGCGACATACGGCGTGTTCATCGCGTCGAGGATATCCAGTTCCGCTCTCGCACTGTATCGTCAGCACCGGCTAGGCCTGGCCGCGTAACGCGCGACCTAGCTGATCTGCGCACGCAAAGCGATCCTGAGCGCCGACCAGGTAACGAACGAGAAACGCGCCAGCTCTCTCAACTCCTAGATCGTTGGTGAACCGGAAGCAGAGCTAGTGAATACGGCGTTCCTGCAAGTCGGGATGCGTCAGGCGAGTCGACGTTTTACCGAGTCCTGCGCTAAGCCCGCGTCGCCGCCGGAACCTGCTGCTCCAGCTTCGCCTTCACCTGGCTCTCGATCCACGGATACGTCCGCGCCAGCCCTTCTTCGAGCGAAATCTCCGGCGCCCAGCCCAGCACCTTGCGCAACAGCGTGTTGTCCGAGTTGCGCCCGCGCACGCCCATGGGCCCCGCGATATGCTTCTTGCGAATCGAAATGCCCGCGATGCCCGCGATCATGTCGGCCAGCTCGTTGATGGTCACCATCTGTTCCGAGCCCAGATTCAGCGGCTGCCGGAAGTCGGACTGCATCAGCCGGTGCAGGCCTTGAATGCAATCGTCGATGTAGCAGAACGAGCGCGTCTGCTCGCCGTCGCCCCAAATCTCGATCTCCGGATTGCCGGTGAGCTTCGCCATCGCGATCTTTCTCGACAACGCCGCCGGCGCTTTCTCGCGCCCGCCTTCCCACGTGCCCAGCGGACCGAACATATTGTGGAAGCGAAAAATCCGCGTCTCCATCCCATAGTCCTGCCCATAATGCAGGCACAGCCGCTCGCGTGACCAGCTTTTCCCACCCGTACGCATCCTGCGGCTGGGCCGGGTAGGCGTCCTCCTCTTTCAACGGCGCAACGTTCGTCTCGGTCTGCTTGAACTCCGGATAAACGCATGCCGACGAACTAAACAGATAGCGCGGCACTCCATTCTGGCGCGCGGCTTCCAGCGTGTTGATGTTGATCAGCGAATTGTTGTGCAGAATCATGGCGTGATGCGCGCTGATGAAGCCCATCCCGCCCATGTCGGCCGCCAGTCCGAAGACCTGATCGACGCCGCGCGTGGCTTCGAGCGCGCTCTCCCACGTGCGCAGATCCGCCACCAGAAATTCGTCGGCGGCGGTGGGCGCATACAACGGCTTCTTCAAATCCGCGCCGCGTACCCAGCAGCCTTGCTGTTTCAAGAAATTCACCAAGTGGTGACCGATGAAGCCACCCGCGCCGGTCACCAAAACTCGCGAACTCATGCTGTCTGCCTCCAGATCTGTATTTCGATCACCTTGCTTGCGCAACGCCTTCGGCGGCGCGCGCCCGCTGTCCTGCTCGGCTCGCTGCCGGACCGCGTCCGCAAGCTTGATAACGCGTGGCAGGCTCGAACACCGCCGGTGGAAGCAGCCGCCACCAATCGAACACCGCGGGCGCCGGGTTGAATTGTCGAAGATGCTGCGGCCGTAGTGACTGGAATTGCTTCCACGGCGTGGCAATCACCAGCGTGGCCGCCTGCGCCGCGCATGCTTCCATGGAGTCGGCGAATTCCACGCGTCCATGCAGCACCCGCCGGGCATTGTCCATCGCGGCCGGATCATACACCACGACACGGTATCCGTCTTCGGCCAGCAACGACGCCAGCATTATACCTTGAGACTCCTCGATGACATCCGTGTCCGGCTTGTAGGAAAGGCCCAGGATTCCGACCGCTTCCCCGGCTGGCGTCGCCGCCACGATCCGCTGTTGAAGCCGCGTCACCTGGCGCCGGTTGACCTGATCGGTGGCCTTGGCGAGCGTCGCATCCACCGCCTGCATTTCCGCGAATCGGGCGAAAGCGCTGTTGTCGCGCGGGAAACAGGGTCCTCCGTAACCGGAAGCCCCTTTCAAGTATTTTCGGCCGATGCGCGTGTCCAGTCCCAGCGCCGCCGCCACCACTTCCGAGTCCGCTCCCGGCACGTTCTCGCATACTTCCGCGAGCATGTTGGCATAAGAAATCTTGGTGGTGACATACGTGTTCACCGAAATCTTGGCTAGCTCCGCATTTACGAAGTTCATCCGCGCCACCGGCGGCCGGTTCCGGCAAACCGTGTGGTACAGGTCCTCCAGTATCGACCCCGCGCGCGGATCAGACTCGCCGATTAGCAGCATGTCGGGATTCGACATGTCCTGAATCACGCTCCCCAAGGCGATGAACTCGGGGTTGTAACACAGACCGAAGTCTTCGCCGCACTTCTTCCCGGATATTTCCTCCAGCAGCGGCAGCACCTCCCCGCCGGTCGAGCCAGGCATCACCGTACTGGTAATCACAACCAAGTGGTAAGTCGGTTTGTCTCTCAAAGCCAGCGCAATGCCTTCCACTACTTTCAAGACATGCTTTAAGGAAAACGTTCCATCCGGCCCCGATGGCGTCGGCACAATGTACAAATGTCAAATCGCTCTTCGCTACCGCTACGCCGATATCGGTTGTCGCCGACAATTGCTCCGCGCTTCGGGCGACCAGTTCGCTCAAACCCGGTTCGCTGACCGGCGCCCGGCCCTCATTGACCGCGTCTACATACGAAGGATTCAGGTCCACGCCGACCACTTGATGGCCGCGGTCCGCCATCACCGCAGCCAGCACGGCGCCCAACTTCCCCAATCCGATGACAGAAATATTCATTTCGCTACCTTCGATGTTTCAATGATTTGGATTCAAGACTGCCGCTGTCACGGCTTAGATCGTAAGAACGCTAACAAAGCTCCAAGTTTAGCAAAATCGAGGGAATTCCGGCAATTTTGTTTCGTAGATCAACTAGTACCGAGTGGTACTGCTTCACGTAACACGACCCAGCCGGCCAGCATCAATTCAGCAGTGCTCACATGCCCGAAGTGCAAGTCCTGCAACTTTACTCTGTCCCAGAGGAAATCCTGGGAAAGGCCGTTTCGAATCCTGCTCATACGCGCCTTTCGATGCAGGTCTTGCGGGCAACGGAGCCTGCTTTACTATGGGCCGCCGTTTGCTATCCGGCTGCCTGAGCCCCTTCGGGAGGCGTCGCTCACTTTGCACAGACATCTCAAGGCTTACTTTCGCCGCGTGAGAGTGTCCTGAATCGCCGATGTAACGTCCTCAATCTCTCACCGGTCCCACTAACAGGTGACCCCTAACTCCCCAACAAGTTTAGACCCCGATCCGCTGTGGTACAAGGACGCCATCATCTATGAAGTCCACGCGCGCGCCTTTTCTGACAGCGACGACGACGGCATGGGCGATTTCCGTGGCCTGAGCGCCAAGCTGGACTATCTGCGCGACTTGGGAGTCACCGCCCTCTGGCTGCTCCCATTCTTTGCCTCGCCCTGGCGCGATGACGGCTACGACATCTCCGACTACAAGGATGTCCATCCCGCCTACGGCACCCTGCGCGATTTTCAAATGTTCCTGAAGCACGCTCACCGCCGCGGCATCCGGGTCCTCACTGAAATCGTCCTCAACCACACCTCCGACCAGCATCCCTGGTTCCAGCACTCCCGCCGCGCTCTGCCCGGAACCCGCTGGCGCGACTTCTACGTGTGGAGCGACACCGCCGAAAAGTACCAAGACGCCCGCATCATCTTCCAGGATTTCGAAACCTCCAACTGGACTTGGGACCCTGTGGCCAAAGCCTACTACTGGCATCGTTTCTATTCCCATCAGCCGGATCTCAATTTCGACAACCCCCACGTCCAGCGCGCCATCTTGGATGTGATCGATTTTTGGTGCGACATGGGCGTGGACGGATTCCGCCTCGACGCGGTGCCCTATCTTTTCGAGCGCGAAGGGACCTCGTGCGAAAATCTTCCGGAAACGCACAACTTCATCAAACAACTCCGCCAACACGTCGATTCAAAGTATAAAGACCGCGTCCTGATTGCCGAAGCGAACCAATGGCCCGAGGACGCTGTGGCCTATTTCGGCGCCGGCGACGAATGCCACATGGCCTTTCACTTCCCCCTGATGACACGCCTGTTCATGGCCATCCGCATGGAAGACCGCTTCCCCATCATTGAGATCCTGCAGGAAACGCCCGCCATCGCACCCACCAGCCAGTGGGCTTTGTTCCTGCGCAACCACGACGAGCTCACCCTCGAGATGGTCACCGACGAGGAACGCGACTACATGTACCGCGTCTACGGCCGCGACCGCCGCATGCGCCTCAATTTGGGAATTCGCCGCCGCCTGGCGCCGCTGCTCGAAAACGACCGCCGCAAGATCGAGTTGATGAACGCCTTACTGTTCTCCTTACCCGGAACCCCCGTCATCTATTACGGCGACGAAATTGGCATGGGCGACAACATTTATCTCGGCGACCGCAACGGTGTCCGCACGCCTATGCAGTGGAGCGCCGACCGCAACGCCGGCTTCTCACGCGCCAATCCCCAAAAGCTCTACCTGCCCGTCATCATCGATCCTGAATATCACTACGAAGCCATCAATGTCGAATCCCAGCAGAACAACCCGCATTCGCTGCTGTGGTGGATGAAGCACCTGGTCGAGCAGCGCAAGCGCTTCAAGGCCTTTGGGCGCGGAACGCTTGAGTTTTTGCGGCCTTCGAATCGCAAGGTGATCGCCTTCTATCGCCGCTATCAGGACGAAACCATTCTGGTGGTGGCGAACCTGTCGCGCTTCCCACAATATGTCGAGTTGGATCTTTCGGACGCCAAGGGAGCCACCCTGGTCGAAATCTTCGGACGAACCGACTTCCCGCCCGTGAACGACCACTTCTACAACCTCACTTTAGGCGCCATGGGCTTCTATTGGTTCTCGCTCGAGGCCCGCCAGGCGCACCAGGAATCCGTCGCCACCGGCGCCACACCCGCGCTTCTTCCCCTGATCATCGTCGAATCCTGGGACCAGGTATTTGAAGGCCGCAGCCTGGCCACGCTGCTGCGCCGCCTTCCGGCCTTCCTCAAGACCCGCCGCTGGTTTCAAGGCAAGAACCGGTCCATCCGCTCCATCGATATTGCCGATGACATCCCCATCCCCGACTCATCCGCGCACGTGCTGCTGGGAACCGTGGAGTACAACGACGGCGATCCGGAAACTTACGTCCTGCCCGGGTCGGTCGCAACAGGCGAGTCCGCCGAACAAATTAAAGCCAAGCTGGCGGACGTCTCCGTGGCCGAGCTCCAGGCGCAAGACGCCTCCAAAGGCATGCTCTATAGCGCCGTCTGGGATCCGGCCTTCTGCCAAGCCCTGCTTGGATTGATTGCTCGCAGACGCCGCTTTCGGGGACGAGCAGGCGAGTTTGTGGGCGCGCACACGCGCGCGTTCCGCAAAATTTGGGGCGAAAGCCACCCCGAGCTGGGCCCGGCCGTGCTGAACGCCGAGCAATCCAACACCGCCATAGCTTATGGGCGCCGCTTTTTGCTGAAACTGTACCGCAAGGTGGAATCGGGCGTACATCCCGAGCCGGAAATGTGCGCCTTCCTCACCGAGCGCGGCTTCGAACACGCGGCGCCACTGGCGGGAATGATTGAGTATCGCGCCGGCGCCGGCGATCCCACCGTCGTCGCCGTTCTTTGCGGGTTCATCGAAAATCAAGGCGACGCCTGGCACTATACGCTCGATTCCCTCAGCCAGTTTTTCGAGGCCGGCCTGGCCAGAAGAGAGTCCGACTATAGCGGTCCGGAGATGACCCGCCATCCTCTCGAATTGCGTACCGCCGAGTTTCCCGCGCACGTGCACGAGCTGATAGGCGCCTACCTGGATTCGGCGCGTACCATTGGCGAGCGGACCGCCGAACTCCATCTGGCCCTGAGCTCGGAAGCCATCGAACCCGCTTTTTCGCCTGTAATGTTTACCGATCACTATCGCCTAGGCTTGCAACACAGCCTGATCGCGCTTTCCAATCAAGCTTTTCAATTCCTGCGATTCCAATTGAAGAGCCTCAGTCCCGACACCCAGGCGGAAGCTCAGAAGCTGCTCGACCAGCACGACAAACTCCGCCAATGTTTCCGCTTGATTTCCGACCGCCGCGTTTCCGCCGTGCGAATCCGCATCCATGATGACCTCCGCCTCAGCCGCTTGCTGCATACCGGCAAGGATTTCGTCTTTATCGGTTTCGAAGGACGCGCGGACCGTCCCTTGAGCGAGCGGCGCATCAAGCGGTCTCCCTGGCGCGATGTCGCCGGCCTGATGATGTCTTTTCAATATGCCGCCGACGCCGTCTTTTACGATCAAGTGCCCGGCGTCAAACATCGTCCCGAGATCGGCGCCGCCCTCGAATCGCTAGCGGCCTATTGGCTGCAATGGACCAGCGCGGCATTTCTCGACGGCTACTTGGGCCGTGTGAGCAAGAATTCTCTGTTCACCCAGAACGATGCGTACTTGCGCCTGCTGCTGGATACCTTCTTGCTCGAACAAGCCTTGGAGGAAATCCGGGAAAAATTACGCGACGAACCGGAGCGCGTCAGGACCCCCATCAAGATGCTCCAGCGCATTCTCGCGGCGGCCACATCGTAAGTCCACCCACAGTAGGATCCGGTCCTTTTCAAACGGCCAGAGTGGAAAAAGTACCTGCCCCGTAGTCTGCAGCGGCCCGGACGAAAAAGCGCAAATCATCGCGTTTCAATCGAATGCCCCCGGCCCTGACTCTGGCCTTCGGTTTGCACACTTGCTCCGGCCGGCTCGGCATGCGCCTAACTTCCAGGCTCTCCATTTCGCTGATCGCCAGCGTGGCCGTCGTCTCGCTGGCTTTCGCCTACGTCCAAATGAGAGCGAGCCGCCGCGGCTTGGATCGCGAGTTGGAACGGCACGCGCTGGTGTTGGCCGAAACCTTATCCAAGTCCGCCCAGCCGCTGTTGAAAAATCATTCCTACCGCGACCTGGAGCGCCTGGTCGATCAGTTCGAAAACCGCGAGCAGATCGCCGGCGTGGTGGTTTTGAATATGGCCGGTGAGCCCGTCGCCGTCAGTTCGCGCCTGGCTCCGCGTCTCGACAATTATCCCGAGCCGGTCCGCCAGGCTCTGCAGGACGGTCTCACGCACGCCGGGTTCGTCAGCCTGGGCGGCGATCCACTGCACGTGATCGCCATGCCATTGCGCGACGAGCCGCTGGTGATCGGCGTCCTGGCGATCTTTCACGACGCCGCCTACATCCAGCAGCAATCCGCTGCGCTGTGGCGCCGGGCCTTGATCGGCGTCGCCATCCAGACCTTTCTCATCGCACTCATCACTCTGCTAACCATTCGCATCGGCATCGCCCGCCCGCTCAAGCGCACCACCGAGTGGCTGCGTGAATTGCGCACCGGCACCGAGCCGAACGCTTCTGAAATGCCGCAAAAGGGCGAATTCGCGCCCTTGACGCGCGAAGCGTCGCAACTGGCATCCAGCCTGAGAGAGGCCCGCGCCGCCGCCGAACGCGAAGCCTACTTGCGCGAATCGGCCGAGTCCAACTGGACCGCCGAGCGCCTGCGCGTATTCGTTCGCGGCCGTCTCGGCGGCGACCACTTGTTCGCCGTCTCCAATCGCGAACCCTACGAACACGTCCATCACGACAACACCATCCAGTGCCGTGTCCCGGCCAGCGGTCTGGTGACGGCGCTCGAACCGGTACTGTGCGCCTGCGATGGAACCTGGATCGCACAAGCCACCGGCGATGCGGACCGCGAAACCGTGGACGAAGCCGGCCGCGTCCGCGTGCCGCCGGAACACAACCAGTACACCCTGCGCCGCGTTTGGCTCACTCAGCGAAGAAGAGCAAGGTTTCTATTTCGGCTTCGCCAACGAAGGTCTGTGGCCCTCTGTGCCACATCGCCCACACGCGTCCCATCTTCCGCGTCGAGCGACTGGGAAGCGTATCTCACCGTCAACGAACATTTTGCCGACGCGGTCCTGGAGGAAATCGCGCGCGAAGAAAGCCCGGTGGTGCTCGTGCAGGACTACCATTTCGCGCTGCTGCCCCGCATGATCAAGCAGCGCCGCCCGGACGCGCGCGTGGCCATTTTCTGGCACATTCCCTGGCCCAATCCCGAGGCCTTCGGCATCTGCCCCTGGCAGCGCGAGCTGCTGGACGGCCTGCTGGGCGCCGACTTGATCGGCTTCCACATCCAGGCCCACTGCAACAATTTCCTCGATACCGTCGACCGCTCGCTCGAATGCCGCATCGACCGCGAGCATTTCGTCGATCACCCGCAATGGACACCGCACGCTGGTGCAGCCATTCCCCATCAGCGTCGCCGTGGATCACGTCGGAACGCCGGCCCTACACCGATGAACTGCCGCACCTGGAACGCGCCGGGCTGCTGGCCAAGCTCGGAGTGCGCGCCACCTATCATGGGAGTCGGCGTCGACCGCATCGACTACACCAAGGGCATCCCGGAACGCTTCCGCGCCATCGAGCGCTTTCTCGAAAATTGCCCGGCCTATCGCAACGAGTTCACCTTCGTTCAAATCGGCTCACCCAGCCGCACGCACATCACGCGCTACCAGGACCTGATGCAGGAAGTCATTGCGGAAGCCGAGCGCATCAATCGCCGCTTTCAAACCGGAAACTGGAAGCCCATCGTCCTGCTCACGCGCCAGCACAGCCACCAGGAAATCCTGCCCTACTACCGCACCGCCGACGTCTGCCTCGTCACTTCGCTGCACGACGGCATGAACCTGGTCGCCAAGGAATTTGTGGCCGCGCGCCACGACGATCAAGGCGTGCTGGTTCTGAGCCGCTTCGCCGGCGCCAGCCACGAACTAGCCGACGCCCTGGTCGTCAATCCATACGACGTCGAGGAGCTTTCCCAGGCCATCCACCGCGCGCTCGAAATGTCCCCCGAAGAGCGTGGCATCCGCATGCAGCGCATGCGCGCCGTCGTCAAAGAGCGCAACATCTATCGCTGGGCCGGAAGCCTGATCGGCGAACTGTGCGCCATCCGCACCGCCGCGCCCCGCAAGCCTACCCTCGTCCGATCCGCCGTGAATTGGCCGTGAACCCGTATTTCCGCTCCTTCCGGCTATACTAGAAGCATCCGCTTAATGCGCCCCCTGGGGAAACCTGCATGCTAACCGATCCGTCCCAAAAATATCGGCCATTTGATCCCGTCGGATTGTCGAACCGCCAGTGGCCTTCGCGCACCATCTTGAAACCGCCGGTCTGGTGCAGCGTCGATCTGCGCGACGGCAATCAGGCCCTGATCGAGCCCATGGATTCCGCGCGCAAAACGCGCATGTTTCTCCAGTTGGTCGCGCTGGGATTCAAGGAAATCGAGATCGGCTTTCCCTCCGCTTCCCAAACCGACTTTGACTTCTGCCGCGACCTGATCGAACACGACCTGATCCCGCGTGACGTAACCGTCCAGGTGCTGGTGCAGGCCCGCGATCCCTTGATCGAGCGCACGTTCGAAGCGGTAAAAGGCATTCGCCGCGCCATCGTCCATCTCTACAACTCCACCTCCACTCTGCAACGCCGCGTTGTCTTTGGCCTCGATCGAGCCGGGATTAAGGACATCGCCACCAGCGGCGCCCGCACTGTCCTCGAGTGCGCCGGACATTTCCCGGAAACTGACTGGGTTTTCGAGTATTCCCCCGAAAGTTTCACCGGCACCGAGCTCGATTACGCGCTCGAAGTGTGCGAAGCCGTCATGGACGTCTGGCGCGCCACGCCGCAAAACAAGACCATTCTGAACCTGCCCGCCACCGTCGAGATGTCCATGCCCAACATCTACGCCGACCAGATCGAATGGTTCAGCCGCAACACCACCAAGCGCGACTCCATGATCTTGAGCGTTCATCCGCACAACGATCGTGGAACCGCGGTGGCCGCCACGGAGCTGGCGCTGCTCGCCGGAGCCGAGCGCGTCGAAGGCACTCTGTTCGGCAACGGCGAACGCACCGGCAACGTGGATATCGTCACTCTGGCGCTCAACCTGTACTCGCAGGGCCTGCACCCCGGCCTGGATTTCTCGCGCATCAACGACGTCATCGAGTGCGCCGAATTCTGCACCCAACTGCCGGTTCATCCCCGCCATCCCTATGCGGGCGACCTAGTCTTCACCGCCTTCTCCGGATCCCATCAGGACGCCATCAAGAAAGGTTTCGCGGCCAAGAAACCCGGCGAACAGTGGGCCATCCCGTACCTGCCCATCGACCCCAAGGATCTCGGCCGCAGCTACGAACCGATCATTCGCGTCAACAGCCAAAGCGGCAAAGGCGGCGTCTCCTTCCTGCTGGAGCGCGACTACGGGATCAAACTGCCGCGCAAGCTGCAAATTGAATTCAGCCGCGTAATCCAGCAGATCACCGATTCCACCGGCCGCGAGATCACGTCGGCCGAAATCTGGCGTGCCTTCAAATCCGAATACCTCGACCAGCAAGCGCCGCTCTCCATTCGCGAGCATTCCGAGCATTCTGCCGGCGAGAGCGGGGAACTGCGCGCCACCGTGACCGACGGCGCAGCCGAATACGCGATCTTCGGCGAAGGCAACGGCCCCATCGACGCCTTCGTCCAGGCACTGAACAAGCAGTTCGACCTCGGGGTCCGCATCTTGGACTACGACGAGCACGCCGTCGGAAGCGGCGCCGACGCCACTGCGGTCTCTTTCGTGGAATTGCGAGCCGGCCAAAGCGACCCGGTCATGGGCGTTGCCATGCACCGCAATATCCTCACCGCCTCGCTCCAGGCAATCACCAGCGCCCTGAACCGCGCCTTCCGCGATCAAATCATCTCGCTGCCAAAAACCAGCGTCCAGGCAGGTTCCGTCCCGGCGTAGCAGCCGGCTAAAACTCCCACTGAAAGCTGAACTGTACCTGCCGCGCGTTTAGCGTTTCAATCAGCCCCCGGTAAGTGTCGAGCCCGTAATACGGACTGACCAGAATCGGATTGGTATGGTTGGTCAGATTGTAAGCGCCCACGCCAAACAAGAATACCCCGTGATCCTTCCACCAATTAAATCCCTTCGTGGCCCGCAGATCGACGTTGAACAGTCCGCGCTCGTAAAACGGATTGCGCGCCAATCCATCCGGCCGGGCGCTGATCGGATACGCGCCGGTGCGATACAGGTCCGTGGTCGCCAGCGCGTTCACCGGACGCGGGCTGCCAAACGAAATGACGGGCGCGAGATCGAACTGCCTCCCGATCGTCTGCAGCCACTTCGGCGCTCCCCAATCATCGAACGGCACTTCAAACAAGCCGCTCGCAACGACACGGTTAGCCTCGTACTGCCGCGAACGCGACCAATCCAGGCGCGTGTTGGCCGGATTCAGCGGCTGCTCGTCGAAGTCGCTGGCGTCATCGTACGCCGCTCCCGCCGTGTACGCCAGCAAGTACGTAAGCTCCTTCGTGAACCGTCGTCGCAGAGTGACACTCACGCCTTGATATCTCGAACTGGAGCTTTGCTCTAGCAGGAACTCAGGAGGCAAGCCGAGCGTGGCGTTTCGTAGACGGGGCAGATGAAAACCCGCGACGTTCATGTACTCCACCGTCAGTGTCGTATCGGCGTCCAGCGAGCGTTCTACGCCGCCGGTAAGTTTGCGGGCGTAAGTCGGATTCGCCGCGAACCCGGATTGCGGCGCATAGATCGATGGCGCAAGAAACGAAACCGGAGCAGGCAGCGTTCCACCCTGGGCCATCTGAAAAACGCGGGCCGCCTCCGCGCCAACCGCATATTGCTCGAAACCGTGCACTCCGTCTTTCTGGATCGCATCGTTCAGGAACGCGAACGGATAGCGATCATAAAATAGCCCCGCGCCCGCGCGAAAAACCCACCGGCCACGCCCGCGCGGCTGCCACGCAACCCCCAACCGCGGCGCAACCTCTCCAGTCGCGTCCCCAAACTGCCGCGGCAACACCTCGGCCTCATAACGAACCCCCGCCACCACGGTTAACCCGGCCGCTGGCCGCCATTGGTCCTGCACCCACAACGCGATGGGATCTGCCGAGTAGCGCGTGCGCGGATCGCCGAACGCCTGCAGAAACATGTCCGGCGCACCGGCCGTGAATGCGTCCAGAGTTGGGAAAACGAAGATCCCCGCGAAGCGGTCCGCCAGGCTAGCATCCAGCGTTACATGCTGCACCGAACCGCCAAAGCCAATCTGGTGGTCGCCGCGCACCAGCGTGGCCGACTCCACCAACTGCGTGTGATCTTCCGTGCGAGACGCATTCAGAACCGGCGATTGCCCCAAGCTCACCACGCCCGGTATTTCCAGCAACGCACCCTGTGAATTCGGACTCAGGTCCACGATACGGCGCGCGTATTGGAATCGAAGCTCGTTGATAAACGTGGGACTCGCAATTGCTTGCCACCCTGCAACGAAGGACTGATCCTCATTGCGACTGCTTCCGCGCGCCGACTCCTCGCTGAAGTTATCGCCTCCCAACACCTCGTGCGTGACGCTCGCGCGCGAGAGAGCGTACCGCACCATCACCTGGTTCAACTCGCCGATACGATGCGTCAATTTCAGCGACGTCTGTAGCGAACGCGACTCGGTGGGAAATAACCCTTGGGCCACGCTCCGCACCGCAGCGCGGGAAAACTGCGGAGTCAAAAGTGCGGCGTTGATCAGCGCTTGCGCGCCAGTTCCTTCAATTTCGGAAAATTCCTGGCTCGTCTCGTCCTCGGCCTCGATCGTGCCCGCAAAAAAGGTTCGGTCACGTTGCAATGGACCATTCAGATTCGCTTCGGGTTGATATTGCCGCCGTTGCGGCCGAACGCTGGTCTCCTCTTCCGGACTTCGCGCCTCGATAAACGAATCCGCCGCGAAAAGGTTCACGTCTCCATGGAATTGGTTCGTGCCGGACAACGTCACCACGTTCAAGTTGCCGCCCGCGGCGCCACCGAACTCAGGAGCTACCTCAGACGCCGAGACGCGAAATTCCGCGACGGCCTCCTGCCCGATCGCCACGCGGCTGGAGCCAGTGGTCTCATCGCGATTATCCAAGCCGTCGATCGAAAGGCTGTTGTTGCGGGGCCGCATGCCGGCGAAGCTGAAGCCGCTGTCGGGCGTCGCGCTGCGCACGCCCGCTTTAGTGCGAAGCGCGTCGGAACCGGCTGCGGGCACTAGCCCTGGAGCTAGCAGAACCACGCCCAGGTAGCTGCGATTTTGCGAAGGGGTTTCCTCCAGCACCTCGCCCGTAATTCCCACACCCGCGGTGGGCGACGTAGTGTTAAGCGCCTCCGGTTGCTCGCGTACGTCGATCGAGGTCCCGGCGTTGGCCAGCTTGAGCTGGATCGGCTGCTCCAGCGTTTGATTCAGCGACAGCAGCACGTCCCGGACTTCGACCTGCTGGAAACCAGGCTTGTCGCAGCGAATCGTATAACTGCCGATCGGCAGCCCGGGTATCCGGTAGCGCCCGTCTTCACCGGTTGCGGCAGCGCGCGCCGCCCCCGTGCTCTCCAAGACCGCTACCACGCTGGCCCCCGGCACCGCCGCTCCGGACGGATCCGTCACCAGTCCTTGAATGGATGACTGTGCCAGCACCGCGATCGGACACAGCCAGAGCGCTATCAGGCGAGACATGCTCTGAACATAACAGCACAGCCGCGCGGCCGGAATCACGACCAATCGCAGTCCCTCGTTCCAGGCCATCACCAGGAATCACCGGGCGCTGGGGACGTTCCTCTGCTATTCCTAAACCTATGTCTCGCGTGCGCGGCAAGGTCGTCAGTGGGCGAGCTGACTTCGGCGTTTGGATCGAACGCTTGAGCGTCTTGTACCAGCAAAAAACGGGCATGCGGCTTTAGCCCGGAACGCTCAATGTCGAATTGTCCGCTCCTTACTCACTCCCTCAAAACGTCATCCGCCTCGAAGCGAGCGAATATGGCGGGCGTGTTTCCGTCAGCATCGTTCCGTGCCGGGTGTTTGACCGTAAGGCGTGTCTACTGCGTACCGATCAGAACGAACAGGGCCTAGGACATCACCCGCGAAACATTATCGAGATTGCCACCGACGTCCGGCTGCGAGACGTCTATCAGCTCAAGGACGGAGACTGGATTGAGATCGAATTTCCTGAGGCAGCCGGCGCAAGTGTCCGGCAAGCGCAATAGTCGATGGAATCGCAAAACGATTCCAGGCAGTCCGTGCCGCAATCTCCTTTGCACTGATTCCAGATTCAGGAGCGACAACGGCGGGATTCACCCCCGCGCGGTCGAGCTCGCTCAACAGCTCTTGCCCCGGGTTTGCGCGGCGGTGTCGCGAACATCGCACCCAGCGCCATCAGGTTCATCGATACGCACAGGCACTGCTGCCACGATTCGGTTCTGCGCGCGTGATCAGGAAACCGCGGCATATCTAGGCTACTATTTGATCCGCGATCGATACCGAGCCATGCAGTCAATGGACGCACTGGACCTGCGATCCGTATTCGCGATCGCGGCCGAGACATTGGACGGGGTCAGGGACTTTTGCGAAGGATGTGCTGAGTGTGCCGAGATCCTGGTGTTATGCGCTAACGGACGCAGGTCGGGAGTTCGGCGTCTCTGGCAGGGCAGGCGTGAACTGCCAGAACTGGCGCTGCGCGCCGTGAAGATAGCGGCCCGGATCCAACGGTGATTTGTGTTAAAGATGTTTAAATACAACTTATCATGGGAAAAGCTCTGGAGGGTGTTCGGGTCCTGGACATGACGCATGTGCAGTCGGGTCCGACCTGCACCCAGATTCTGGCGTGGTTTGGCGCCGACGTCATCAAGATTGAGAAGCCTGGCGAAGGCGATCCGACGCGCGGCCAGTTACGCGACGTTCCCGGCGCCGACAGCCTTTACTTCACGATGCTGAACAGCAACAAGCGCGGCATGACGCTGAACCCCAAGACCGAAGCGGGCAAGAAAATCTTTGCTCAGCTCATCGAGAAGTGCGACGTGATGGTGGAAAATTACGCTCCCGGCGCGATCGATCGCATGGGCTTTCCGTGGGAGAAGATTCAGCAGATCAATCCGCGGATGATCTATGCCTCGGTCAAGGGATTCGGGCCGGGTCCTTTTGAGGATTGCAAGGTCTATGAGAATGTCGCTCAGTGCACCGGCGGATCGGCCTCGACTACCGGTGAGATCGATGGTTTCCCGATGGTTACGGGCTCCCAGATCGGCGATTCCGGCACCGGCATTCATCTCGTCGCTGGAATCCTGGCCGCCCTGCTGCATCGCGAAAAGAGCGGCAAGGGACAGCGCGTGACCGTCGCGATGCAGGATGCCGTGCTGAACCTCTGTCGCGTGAAGCTTCGGGACCAGCAACGGCTCGCCCGTACCGGCGTCCTCAAGGAATATCCGCAATATCCCAACGGCACATTCGGCGCTGCGGTGCCGCGGGCGGGCAATTCTTCCGGAGGTGGTCATCCGGGCTGGATCGTTCGATGCAAGGGTTGGGAAACCGATCCGGACGCTTATGAATATGTGATCACCCAGGCACAGGCTTTTCCCGCGCTGGCCAAGATCATCGGCCATGCGGACTGGTTGGAAGACCCGGAATTCAACACACCCGAAGCGCGCCTTCCCAAGCTGGACTTTGTGTTCGCTGAAATTGAAAAGTGGACCATGACCCTGACCAAGATGGAGGTCATGGCCGCCCTCAATGCGGTGAATGTACCCTGCGGCCCAATTCTCTCGATGCAGGAGATCGCGGAGGAGCCGGCCTTGCGCAAGACCGGTACAGTTGTCGAAGTCGACCATCCTACGCGCGGCAAATACCTCACGGTTGGCAATCCGATCAAGCTGTCAGATTCACCTTCGGATGTGCAGCGGTCGCCGCTGCTCGGTGAGCATACGGACGAGATCCTGAAGACGCTTCTTGGATTGAAGGACGATGAAATCCAGGCCGCCCGCCAGCAGGGTGCGATTTAGCATGAAAAGCAACGTGCTCATCCTGGGCGCCTCCTACGGTTCGCTGTTCGGCACCAAGTTGCTGATGGCCGGACACAGCGTTTCGTTGGTTTGTACGAAGGCCACCGCCGACTTGATCAACCGTGAAGGAACAGTCGTGCGTTTCCCTATCAAGGGACGGGAAAGGCTGCTGGATATTTCATCGAAGAGCTTGCCGGGTACACTTTCCGCGAGTACGCCCGAAGAGGTGCATCCGGGCAAGTTCGATCTGATCGTGCTCGGCATGCAAGAGGCGCAATATGGCTCCCCAGGCGTTCGGGAATTGATGGGCCGTGTCGCGAAATCGCGCAAGCCCTGTCTGGCGATAATGAACATGCCGCCGTTGCCCTACCTCAAACGTATTCCCGGACTTTCGACAGATTCTCTGTTGGGCTGCTACACGGAGCCCGAGGTGTGGGATGGATTCGATCCGAAGTTGACGTCGCTGGCGAGTCCCGATCCGCAGGCATTTCGTCCACCGGACGAACCGAAGAACGTGCTCCAAGTGGGGTTGCCGACCAATTTCAAAGCCGCGCGCTTCGAGGCTGAAGAGCCGACCGCGCTGCTTCGCCAACTCGAAGCGGACATCGAGGGAGCACGGTTCGATGCCGGGGCCGGTCCCATCGAAATTCCGGTCAAGTTAAGGGTTCACGATTCGATCTTCGTGCCGTTGGCGAAGTGGCCGATGTTGATTACGGGAAACTATCGTTGTATTCGCAAAGACGAAATGACTTCGATCAAGGATGCCGTGCTCGGCGATATCGGCAAATCCCGCGAGATCTACGGATGGGTGTCTAAGCTCTGCACCGGCCTGGGTGCGGACTCGGGCGACCTGGTTCCCTTCGACAAGTACGCCAAAGCAGCCGAAGGCCTCGGCCAACCCTCGTCCGGGGCGCGCGCGCTGTTCGGCGGCGCCGCAAACATCGAACGCGTGGATTGCCTGGTCCGCCGAATCGCCGTGCAAAAAGGGCTCCAGTTCAGCACGCTCGATGAAATCGTCACTCTGGTTGACGAACGCCTGACAAAAAACCGCGCGGCCGGCTGAGTACGCCGCCCTTCCAAAATCTTCCGGGTGATTCAGTGCGGCGGCAGCGCTATCTCCGGCCGATCGCTCGGAGCGCCGAGGGGCGGTGGGGGCGTGACACGGATTGGTAGCGATCCCAGATGGTTGACGCGGGCTTCAAGCTTCATTGTGTGGGTGCCAAGTTGGGCCTAGCCGGCATCGGGGGCGAGGACTCTCGATGACCTGCGGGTCGCCCTATCGGTTCACGACGCAGACGCCGCAGGAGATCGAGAGCGCGGTGTGCGAAGACTCGCTGGGACTGGGCGTCAGAAAGCGCTCATCCCATCGCGAAGTGGATGTCTCCCACTACGCCCTCACCCACTTCGCTACCACTCTGCCCGACTACCAGGGTTACTCCGGGTACACCCAAATACTGTCTGCACCCGCTGTAGCGGTCGATTACCTTCTCACCGCGCAGATAGACTGAGGCCTCCTGCCGCCCGGAATCATATCGAATCTCGACCGGCACTAAATCCACCTGGTTCGATAATTCTACCGGACGCGTAATGGCTTCGATAGCGGGGTAAACGCTCCGGAGGGCTCGAAGGTAGGGCGCGCCCCGGTCGGGCGTCACCAGCGATGCCGAAAAACGGATTCCGAAGTCTTGCAGGACCAAGCCTATGTCTATGAAACCATGGATGGGGCGCAACAGTGCAGAGAGTTTCCAACCGTAGTTCAATGCGCGCCGCTGAGCAGGGCGCGAGAGCGAATGGAAGTAGCCACCCTGACTGCGGCTCAACAGGCGGTTACCGTTGTAGCGCTCTCGCTTGGAATCCATCTCCACAATGTCGAGATCGATGACTCCCATTGTCTTCCACCCAAGGTCGCGGAAGGTCTGGCCGCCTTGGTAGTCAATCTTCTTCTCTACCCCGGAGACCGGGCGGTAATTCCAAGCGGTCCAACCGGCGGCCGGGGCCGCCACCAAAGCCGCCGAGAGGACGGCGCGCCGGGATGGCAGATATTGGCGCTTGGGGTTGCGCAACGCAGCGGCAACGCGGCGGCCGAACTCCCCAGCGTCTCGCGGCCGGCGGCGCGGATCCGGGCAGAGCGCCGACCAGAGTAGAGACCGCAAGGAACCGTAGATCGCGGCGTTAAAATCCGATTCACGGAGCTTCCGTTGCTGCTCGTAGAGCGCGGCGGGCGCGGCGGCCTCAAATAGCGGTTCGCCCGCCACCATTTCGTAAACCAGCAACGCCAACGCATAGAGGTCGCTGGGCGGGCCGGGTTGCCCGAGGAGTTGTTCGGGGGCCATATACTGGGTGGTTCCGAAAAACCGCGTGGTCGTGGAGCTGTGCTGCTCTAACTCGCCGAACATCGCAATTCCAAAGTCGATTAGGAAGACCCGTGGTTCCCTGTCAGGCATCTCGATCAATACGTTTTCGGGTTTCAGGTCGCGGTGGACGACGCCGCTCGCGTGCGCGGCCTGTATCGCCGAACCGAGCGCCTCCGAGATGGTGGCGGCTACCCGGGCCGGCAGCGCCTGCATTTCGAGGAGCGACCGCAGTGACTGCCCGTCAATGAATGGCATCACCAAAAACGGCGCGCCGTCTTCGCTCTCGCCCGAATCGAGAACTGTCACGATGGAGGGATGCGAGATGCGCCGTAGCACCTCGCATTCAGCCAGAAACCGCCGCTTCACATCGTTTCTAAACCACTCCCAGGCGTGCGGGACCTTGACCACGACCTGGCGGTTTTCAGCGGCGAAATCGCAGCTCAACCACGCCTCACCATTGCCGCCCGCGCCCAGTAGATGCACCAAGCGATAGCGGCCGGCCAGTATCCCGCCGGGCTGCCGGCGCGCGCGTGATTCCGCACCGCTTCTGGGTGTCCAGGCTTCGAGGGACTGGTGCGATGCCAGAAGACGCCGCACCTCGCGTCTGACTTCTTCCGGCTCGCGCGCCAGGATTTGTTCGGTTGCATCCTTAGAATCCAGAGAGGCCAGCGCTTCGCCGAAAATATCCGTGACGCGATGCCAATCAGATGGAGTCATGCGTCCAGAGGCCTTCCCGTTAGCTCCGCAAATAGCCACGCCCGAGCCGCCAACCATTCTCTCTGCACGGTTTTTTCGGACATCTGAATCGACTCAGCGATCTCGGGAATAGCCATGCCGCGAAAGAACCGCATCTCCACGATGCCTGCCTGGCGCGGGCTCATCCGCTCCAGTTTTTCCAGCGCCTTCTGGATATCGAGCCGCTGAAGTATCGCGGCGTCGCTGGCGGCTCCGCGGGTTGCTAAATCGGGCCGCATTCGCTTGGTTGCCTGCCGGGACCGATAGCGGTCCGTGAGTATGTTGCGCATGCAAGCCGCGGCATACGCGAAAAAATGCTTCCGGTCTACCCAGCGCTTAGCGTCTTCCTTGAGCATGCGAAGGTAGAACTCGCCAACCAGTTCGCCCGACTCCAGGGTTTGCCGCCAGCCTAAAGAGACGCATTGCCACAACAACCCGCTCGCGACGTGATTCAACTCGCGGTCGATGAGCGGGCCGATCCCGCGCCAGCGCGACGCGGCCGAGGTCGCGGTACGATTGAGTGCGTCCGTCAACCTATCGTCCGGCATCAAACTCCATTTCGGTCCCCGAACGTTACCTCCAGGCACCGTGCCGTTTTCCATTTGATCCTCAACCTCTGCGACCACCCTGCGCGACGACACTTCGTAAAGTCTCCGGCGCACAAAATACCTTGATAACCATCTTAACAGGCGTAGGTTCATAAGCCCCTGGGCTTTGGCGGTGGAAGTACTAGAACTCGGCAATGTCTGGTTTGAATTTCCCTTTCCGTTAATCAATCCGAAGAGCAAAGTCTCAAGTCCGACGCTATTTACTCGCCTGCGGGCCCGAGATTTGGATCAGAGGAGAAACGGCATGAATCAACCGGTGGCCCCAATTGAAGAACCTGCCATGGGGAGCTATTCACTCGACGGGTTAACTCCCGGCGACAAAAAGGACTCAAACCGAAGACCATGGGTTAACATCGCTCCGGAACTCAAAAGGAGAAAAACGCGAAGCGCCGGCATTTCTCCGTTATGCGTCGGACTCAGGTCTGAAATCGCCGGCTTCAAGCGCCGGAGCATGGGCCGGGACGACACAAATGGCATCCGGTTAAAACCAACTCCGCGGGGAAATCCAGGGACATCGATTCCTGTTCGCTCAACCAGGGGCGTGACGCGTTCGGTGAATGTCATGAAGGGACAATCATGAAGCTACGACGGATTTCGCCGGCAGGCTATATGCATGGTTCGAGATTTTGCGCCCTCCCGTATCGAGGCCGAGGATTCTCGATGTCTTTTCTCACATATCTTCCGGTTCTAGCCGCGCTCTTCCTGATCGAACCAGCTCGGGCCGGGTCCACGCCGACCACCACCCTTTTGGCGTCGTCGGCGAATCCGTCGGTCTTCGGTGCAACGGTCACTCTCACGGCCACCGTGACAGAGAACCCTCCAGCTACTGGGAAGGTGACGTTCTATGATGCCGCCAACATCCTAGGCACCGCCACGCTGAACGGATCCGGCGTCGCCAAGTTGAATACCATCATGATTCAGGCTGGAAACCGCAAGCTGCGCGCCACGTATTCCGGCGACGCTTCTTACGCACCTAGCACTTCGTCGGCATTGCCCCAGGCGGTCCACACGGTCGGCGGCAACAGCTTCACGTTCAAGGGCGTGTTTCCAGTTCATTCCGCGTCCGCGACAGCGAATATCGTGGTCGGCGACTTCAATGGCGATGGGACCCCGGACATCGCTTACCCTAGCTCCGGCACGGACGACGTCAGCGTTCTGATCGGCGACGGTATTGGTGGTTTCGCCGCCGCCGCGAACCAATCCGTCGGCGGGCCTGCCACGTTGGTCGCCGCGGCGGACTTCAACGGCGATGGCAAGCTGGATCTGTTTTGTACGCTGAGCAACTCGGTGGCGCCCTTCGCGCAGATTCTGTTCGGCAACGGCGACGGCACATTTCAGCCGGCCGTCGACGTAACCAGTGTGCCTGCCAGCCACTTCTTCCAACTTGCCGTCGGCGACTTCGACGGTAACGGCACCGCGGATATCGCCTTGCAAAACGGCGCCGGGAGCATCTTTATCCTGCTCGGCAACGGCAATGGTACGTTCGCCCACGGAACAACCGTGGCTAGCGCCGCCGTTCCTTCGGTTGCCGTTGGAGATTTCCGCGGAATTGGCGCTGCCGACCTCGCTACCGGAGGCACCATCGGCGAGATGTTGCTGAACAACGCCGACGGAACGGCCACGTTTACCTCCACCACCGCGTCCAGTCTCCCCGCTCTGATCGACAACACCGTAATCACGACCTACATCGCCGATCTGCACGGTACCGGGCATGAGGACTTGATCACAGGTGCCGGCACATTTGACCTGCACGTGGTCCAGAGCAATGGCGACGGCACCTTTCAGACGCCTCTGCTCTACGGACCGGCTCCGAGCTCACATGCATTCGCGTCTGGGGACTTCGATGGCAACCGGAGCCTGGACCTCATCACCTACGGTACGCAGGGATGGGACCCGAATGGGTATAGCGCGGCTAGCGTGCTCTACAACAACGGAGACGGTACGTTTAAGTCGTCGGTTCAGGTCTTTGGGCCCTTTGGGCCCTGCGTTACTACCGAGGCGATCGTCGTGGCTGATTTCAACCACGACGGCATCGCCGATTTCGCGACAGCGGACGCGATCGGCGGCGTTTGCGTCTGGCTGGGTACCGCGAACCCGGCCCTGGCCGCTACCACGACTACCTCAGCAGATGTCACCGTTCCCTACCAAGCGAACGCCAATTTCCAGATGACTGCCACCGTAACCAGCGCCGGCGGGACGGTTAATGCCGGTGACGTCAACTTCATCGTGCCCCATTTTCTTCAGAGCGGATCAGGATCTGAATTCAGCAATTCCGCGACGGTATCAATCGGCACGGCCGCCGCGCAAGTGGTAGGATCCGGACCTCTTGAGATCGGGGTTCACAACGGCTACGTTACTTACTATGGGGCCAGCGGGTTTGCACCTTCGGGCGCACAACCTGTCAAGGTCACCGTAACCGGCACCGCAACTACCACTACGGCCAGCGCAGCCGCAGTCAGTTTCAGCGCAACCGCTCAAATCGTGACATTAAAAGCCACGGTCAGCTCGGCGGCCACCGTGACTACCGGCAGCGTGACGTTCTTTGTAACGGGGCTCGGTTCGGTATCGGGCGAAGTGGTCAACGGCGCAGCTTCAGCGGTTCTTGGCATTCCCGCCGGCCAGGCAGTCGGGAGTTATGCCATCAACGCAATCTATTCGGCTGTAGCGCCGCTTGCCGACAGCAGCGACAACTCCAAATCGCTCACGATTTCCAAGTTTGGAACTACGACGACTGCTAGTGCGGCGAGCGCGATCTTCAGCTCATCGGCACAGCCCGTCACGCTGAAGGCGAACGTGACCAGTGCCGACGTCGTCGTGAATAGCGGAACCGTGTCGTTCACGGTGCCAGGCGTTGGCTCGGCAACCTCGGCAACCGTATCCAGTGGAGCGGCCTCCGCCGTGCTGACAATCCCCGCGGGACAAGCGCCGTCGACTTACACGATTCAAGCGGTTTACAACGGCACGGCGAACCTGAATACCAGTAGCGACAACAGCCAGTCTCTGACGATCTCGTCGGCGTCCTCGACGACCATCGCTGCCGCAGCAACCGCGACCTACAACGTGGCGGTGCAAAACGTCACCCTGAGCGCGAACGTGACTAGCGCCGCAGGGGCGGTGAACGCGGGCACAGTAACGTTTAAGCTGGGAGCGCTGGGGAGCATCACGTCCTCGGCTGTCAGCGCAGGGGTTGCAACCGCGGTCTTCCCGATTCCCGCCGGCGCGCATGCGGGCGTCTACACCATCGAGGCGGACTATAGCGGCGGAGGCGGCTGGTCGCCCGGTTCCGACACCGCGCATGCGCTAACCATTCTTCAGGTCACTCCCGTAATCACGTGGGCGAATCCCGCTTCATTCCAGTTCGGAAGCGCGCTCGGTTCGGGACAACTCAACGCCACCGCGAACGCGCCGGGATCGTTCGTTTACAATCCGGCGGCGGGAACGGTTTTACCGGCAGGCAACGGACAGACGCTGTCGGTAACTTTCATGCCCGGCGATGCGATCGATTACATCAGTACAAAAGCGACGGTGTCCATCGACGTGACCAAGCCGCCGGCAGCTCCGGCCCAAATCACAGTGACGAATACCGTGTCGCGCGATGCGGGTACTCAGGATATCGTGGTGACTATCGGCCTTGCGAACACGGGCGGCACAGCGGCGGACAACGTCCAATTGACGAATGCCAAAATCGGCTCGACCGTCACAACGTGCGTGGTCTCATCCGGAGTATGCACGTCGTTGCCCGTGGCAGTGGGAACGATCGCGCCAGGCGGGACCGTACCGGTAACCATTCGGTTCCCCAGTTCGGTCGGATCACCAGGTGCGACGGCCGTATTGGCGGTCGCAGGCACCTACACAGGGGGAAAGTTTAATGGCGCGGCACGCATCACGCTTCCACCGCTTGCAGAAGCTGACCTGCGTGTGTCTAACACGACTTCGAGGTCCGCGGCGAACTCAGCGCATCCCGGCACATTCGACCTGACCACTGACATCACGATAACGAACAATGGTCCAGCCGCCGCTGGTGGAACCGTTAAATACGTGTTCGTGTCATCACCGGGCCCGCTTATCCACGTCCCTGGCTGCACCGAAGTCGGCAACACGCGAACATGTCCATTGCCGGTTCTAAAGCCGGGGCAATCTTTTCTAGACTCGTACCAATATTTGGCCTTTCCTGCCGGTACATTGACCACCAACATTATTCTCACCGGTACGGTCCCCAGCCCAAATCCAGCGGACAACGAATTCACCAGTGCTGTCACCATCCCAATTCCTTAAGGAACGGCCACCATCGGAGGACCCCAATGAAAATCGTCTCCATCGCATTGTGCATCGGGCTCGCGGCACCCGCGCTTTTTGCCGATACCGTACTGATTGCTCTCGCGTCGCCCACCGAGTCCGGCTCCCCCGGCGACCAGCTGGATTTTCAAGGCACGCTGACCAATCAGACTGGCAGTACCGTATTCCTCAACTCCGACAACGAGAACGACAATCTGCCAGGCTCTGTCGTGGACTTAACGCCGTTCTTCAACGGGCCCGCTAGCCTCGGGCCGTTCGCCTCGACGGGACAAATCGACCTGTTTACCTTGACGATTCCCGGCGGTGCGAGCTTGAATACCTACAGCGGCACGTTCGAAGTTATAGGCGGTGCCGGCTCCGACTCTCAGGATATTTTGGGAGCGGCGAGCTTCTCGGTAGTTGTGCAGCCCGTGTCAAGCGTCCCGGAACCGCGCGCCTTGGGAATGGTGGCTATAGCTTTACTACTCCTCTTCCGGGCGCTAAGGAAGCAATCAACGCTGGCAAAACGCTCCTAAGTAACCGCGCGCCTGGCGGATTCCTGATCATTAGGGTTGGGTCTTTACCGCAAACAACATCAGCCAGAACCCGGTATTCCCACAGTCGCCGTTCCCAAATGTTTCGGGTGATTCAGCGCGGCGACAGCTCGCGCCTCCCGTTCAAAGAGTTCGGCGCTAGTCGCGATTGATCGTGCAAAGACTTCCACAATCTGACTTCCGGTCCGGGTAGAGCAACGTCGCGTGCTATATAATCGCTAACTGAGGATAGGACATGAAATTCCGCAGACTGATCGAATCCAGCGTGGTTGCCTTTTTGGCGGTCGCGTCCGTTTGGGCGCAGAGCGCGCCGGCTCCCAAGGCAGGCGTAATCCCGCGCGCCGCGGACGGGCATCCCGATCTGACGGGCATCTGGTCCAACGCCACTCGGACACCCTTCGAGCGTCCCGCCGTCTTTGCCGGGAAAGCGACCCTCTCCGATGAGGAAGCCAGCAAGTGGGAAGCCAGAGAAAACCAGCGCTGGGAGGAAGGGTCAAAAATTGACGGCGGCCGGCCGGTCACAATCCAAGGCGGCGCCTACAACGTCCTCTTCTACGATAATGGACGGGAACTGATGCGCATCGACGGCCAGAAACGGACCTCGATGGTGGTGGATCCGCCGGACGGCCACGTTCCTCCGATGCTCCCGGAAGCACGCGAACGACTGGCGCAGCGCCGCCGCATTATCCCCGGCGATTACAAGAGCCTTTCCAACGACACCCGCTGCCTGGTGGGCAACACTCCCTCCGTGCCGCGTGGTGCCCGCCGCCTACAACAACAACGTCGAGATTGTGCAGACCGCCGATTCCATTCTGATCGAGGTGGAAATGGTTCACGACGCCCGCATTATCCACATGAATGCGCAGCACCAGCCGCCGAGTGTCCGCCAGTGGTTCGGCGACTCCATTGGACATTGGGAAGGCGACACCCTGGTGGTCGAAACAACGAACTTCAACGATGAGACACACTATCGCGGGTTCCACAAATGAGTCTGAAGGTCACCGAGCGCTTCAAACGTGTGAGCGACAAGAGCATTGAATATCGGGCCACGATGGAAGATCCCTCCACGTGGACCAAGCCCTGGTCTCTTGAATTGGCTTTTAGCTCCGTGCCTGGACCGCTGTACGAATACGCCTGTCATGAAGGCAACTACGCCATGGAAGGCATTCTGGGCGGGAAATAGCGCCGCTTATCGGGGCGACGCACGATCCCCCGAATACGATTAAACCAAATGTTCTACACTGCCGATAGATGCGAGCAAGGAGACCCGTCCATCCCGTGTTGTCGCCTGGAGGGCTGTTGCGCGGCTTCTGGGATTCCATCGCGAACCGAGGCCTGGATCTCCTCGGTAGGCGAGGCCGGGCCGCCGCCAGTTCGCTCTCTTCGCTTTGCCTGGAACTGCTCTCGGAGCGGGGCGAAGCCTCAGGAACAGCCTTAGCTCGCGCGGTAGCCGAGCAATACCGGCTCCTGCCTCAGGAAGGCCGCGAGGCATTCTTTTTCAATCTGCTGCAGCCCGAGTTTCTGGCTGATCCGCAAACGGTCATCACAGCCGCGGAGAAGTATCGCGCGAATCCGGATTCAGATACCTTGACAGCGCTGTTCGCAGTTTCCGAGCCCCGGCGGCAAGAACTATTCCGGAGAATCAATCTCGCCCCAGGCGGCACAGAGGCAGTGGTTCGGATGCGAGACGATCTGCTGAAAATGATCCCTCGCTACTCCGAATTGAAGTCAGTGGATTCGGACATCCGTCATCTGCTCAGCTCCTGGTTCAATCGCGGCTTCCTGCATATCGAGCGAATCGATTGGAACACGCCGGCCATCGTCCTGGAAAAGCTCATCGAGCATGAGGCGGTGCATGAGATCCGCGATTGGGATGACCTGCGCCGCAGGCTTGCGGCCGATCGCCGCTGCTTTGCATTCTTTCATCCTGCGCTCGAAGACGAACCCCTGATCTTCGTGGAAGTAGCGTTGACGCGCGGTCTGCCTCCGTCGGTTCAATATCTGCTGGACGGAAGCAGGGAACCGCTGGCGGCGGGACGCGCCGATACGGCCGTTTTTTATTCCATCAGTAACTGCCTGGACGGTCTGCGCGGCATTTCATTCGGAAATTTCCTTATAAAACAGGTCGTGACCGAACTGGAGTCTGAAAACCTCGGCCTGAAATCGTTTGTCACCCTTTCGCCAATCCCCGGCTTTCGAACCTGGCTGGACGGCATCACATTGGAACGCAAGCGCGAATTGGTTGGCGAAGGTGCGGCCGTTTTAGATGCGTTGCCAGCCGGCAATTGGCGCAAAAAACCCCAAATCGAAAAACAACTTCGCCCCTTGCTTCTGCGTCTGTGCGCTCACTATCTGCTGAACGAACGCAAGCGGGACCGCGCGCTCGATCCAGTGGCCGCGTTTCATTTAGGGAACGGAGCGGCAATCGAACAGATCAATTGGCTGGCCGATGAATCGGAGAAGGGACTGGCGCAATCCTTCGGCCTGATGGTCAATTACGCCTACCGGCCTGCACAGATCGAGCGCAATCATGAAGCCTACATCAAACAGGGTCGCATAGTAGTTTCGCCGCGCCTCAAGTCCCTGCTGGATCCGCTGGCGAAAAAGTAAGCCTGCACGACTCGCGACTAATCGGGCGGATATCCGGCGAGCCGCTATAGCAGGTCGCATCGCTATATAATCGCTAGCTGAGGATAAGCCATGAAATTCAGCAGCCTGATCGAATCCAGCGTTGTTTGCCTTTTGGCGGTCGCGTCCGTTTGGGCGCAGAGCGCGCCTCGACCCGCGCCAGCTCCCAAAGCAGGCGTAATCCCGCGCGCCGCGGACGGGCATCCCGATCTCACCGGCATCTTTTCCAACGCCACTCGCACACCCTTCGAGCGTCCCGACATCTTTGCCGGAAAGGCGCCGCAAACATCGAACGCGTCGATTGCCTAGTCTGCCGAATCGCCGCCCAGAAAGGGCTCCCGTCCACGACGCTCGATGACATCGTCACTCTGGTTGACGAACGCCTGACAAAAAATCGCGCGGCTCGCTGAGTACGCAAAGTCGTAGCTATCGAAGGGTATTGGTGCGGGTATCCCCGTCCGATACGTCCGATTACGAAGAGTACGTGGATACGCTCGGAATCAAGACCTAGCCGCCCTTCCCACCAGCCGCGCGTCGCGAGCACGGTAGACTTCCCCCATGCCGCAGGCGCCGATAAGAGCGACGATCTCATAGGGACCCAGGCGAGCTCCAGCCGGCATTGCCATCTTGGTCTGAGCGATTTTACCCCACGCCGGCTGGTTGCTGCGGCAGCGAAACGACTTTGTAAGGTCCGAGTTTCGCGCTCGCAGCGAGAGGCATGAGAGACCGATCGTATCAGCGGTGCAGGCCGACGCGCGCCTCCAGGATGGGCTGCGCTTCCGCGTTAGTGACCTGGGCTGGCTGGCGGTGCTGCTTTCTGTGTTGCCTCGCGAACAGAGCTCATGTTGGCCGCGTCGCGCTCGCCTTCAGCGCAGATATACTCGACCATGTCGCTGTTCGCGAGCAACATGTCGGTGACCTTCACCGTTACTGGTTTTGTCAGCATCACCGGATCGCTGACCGTGATGTCGATGTCCAGGTGGCCGAAGTCGCGGCGGTGGAACCGTTCCTGGATGTGCATTTGCTCACTGTGCGGGTAGCCGCCGGGAAGGCGCGTCCTGGTGTTGTATCCGGTTGAGTCCACGATCAGCGCATCGCCTTCCCAGTGCCCGCTGGAGTAACCCAGCCAGGAGGGGAATGGGTCCTCCGGCAGTTTGCGGCCGTCGGTGTGGATCTCGCGGAAATAACCGTCAGCTTCATAGTAGATTCCCAGTTGCTTCGCGGTTTGGAAAATCGTGAGCGGCCGGTCGAAGAACCAGCGGTTTGGCATTCCGGTGGGCAGACAGTAGGAAAGCGCCGAACGTTCGCCTCCGCCCTGGGTGCGCGGGGCCATCGCTGCGCGGGCTGCCGCGGTGATTGGTTCTTCGCCGCGTTTGTAATCGATGAAGATGTTCATGAAATACTTGCTGTGAAGGTTGACGTCGTCACCGGCGGTAGCCAGAGGACCGTCGGCCACGTCTTTGCCGTAGAGCCGCTCGATCTCGCCCGGCGGGGGCGGTTCGACTTGCCAGACTCCCGACAAGTCCGGCTTACCGTCCGAGGTTCGTGGCGCTTTTGCGGAGAGGTCCGGCTTGCCGGCCGGTGTCAACGGTGTGGAGGGATCCAGAAAATCCAGCCACTGGGCGCTGGCGGAAGTTAGAAAAGACGTCAGAAGAGCGGTTTGTACGATCACCAGCCGAAGCTTCGCAGCGGGCATCTCAACTCCTGTCTGTCCGAGGGGCCGGACTGGAAAACAACGCGCGACCGGCAGTGTATCACAGGGATTATCCTCGCCGCTGATCGGCCCGACACTTGCGCTTGGCCGGCTAGAGCGCGTCGCGTGCTATATAATCGCTAGCTGAGGATAGCCATGAAATTCCGCAGCCTGATCGAATCCAGCGTTGTATCCCTTTTGGCGGTCGCGTCCCTTTCGGCGCAGAGCGCCCCTGCTCCCGCGCCAGCTCCCAAAGCAGGCGTAATCCCCCGCGCCGCCGACGGCCATCCCGATCTCTCGGGCATCTGGTCCAACGCCACTCGCACACCCTTCGAGCGTCCCGACATCTTTGCCGGAAAACCCACCATCTCCGATGAGGAAGCCCGCCAGTGGGAAGCCAGAGAAAACCAGCGCTGGGAAGAAGGGTCGAAGATTGACGGCGGCCGCCCGGTTTCAATCGAAGGCGGCGCCTACAACGTCCTGTTTTACGACAATGGACGTGACCTGACGCGCGTCGGCGGCCAGAAACGGACGTCGATGGTGGTGGATCCGCCCGACGGCCACGTTCCTCCGATGCTCCCGGAAGCACGCGATCGATTGGCGCAGCGCCGCCGCATTATCCCCGGCGATTACAAGAGCCTTTCCAACGACACCCGCTGTCTGGTCGGCAACACTCCCTCGGTACCCCTGGTGCCCGCCGCCTACAACAACAACATCCAGATCGTGCAATCCGCCGATTCCATTCTGTTCGAAGTCGAAATGGTTCACGACGCCCGCATTGTCCACATGAACGCGAAACACCAGCCGCCGACTGTCCGCCAGTGGTTTGGCGACTCCATTGGACACTGGGAAGGCGACACCCTGGTGGTCGAAACGACGAACTTCAACGATGAGACACACTACCGCGGTTCCACAATGAATCTGAAGGTCACCGAGCGCTTCAAGCGTGTCAGCGACAAAGCCATTGAATATCGGGCCACCATGGAAGATCCCTCGACGTGGACCAAGCCCTGGTCCCTTGAATTGGCTTTTAGCTCCGTGCCCGGACCGCTCTTCGAATACGCCTGCCATGAAGGCAACTACGCCATGGTAGACATTCTTGGCGGGAAATAGCGCCCCTTATCAGGCTGTAGCTGCCCGATACCATTCCGATATCCTGAGGGCAGAATGCGGAGTTCAGGGCGTCCCGGATCGATGGGAGACTCTCTTCAGGGTCTGGATCAGAGGCTCCCCGGAACGGCGTTCCGAAAAGTTGCTTGTCCGAACTTGTCGTCCCAACTTGACGGGAACGCCCTAGTCGAAGAGTGGCAGCGGCTGATCGCAATGCGCCATGACCAGCACATTCCACAAGGCGGGAATGCCGATGGGTTTCTAGCACTCCAAACGTGACCTAGGTCCGCAAAAAGATGTCCCCGTCTGCATCGTGAGGGCGACACCCTTTTTCGTTCGTGGCCCGTTTTCTTAGTTTGCATTCCGGATAGGCTGAATGATTTACACGCACTTTGGTATTGTTTAGGCCCACTGCCGCGTGGACCAAGGTCATGAACGCGCATCGCTACGACCTTCGCTTGAGCGACGGCGAAGGACGATCCGCCGGTTTGCCGGCCCTATTTGCCGGCAGCGTGCGCAAGCGCGTCTTGAACGACGGCGTTTTCTTCCTCGAAATCCGGGCCGCCTCCTAAGGGTTCCGGCCACGCTGAGGTCTGCACGATCACGACTTGCCTGGTCGGATTCAAGTAGATGGATTGTCCGTAGATCCCGATGGCCTGGAAGGCCCCCTCGCTGCCAGGGGGAATCCACCACTGATAGCCGTAACCCAGCGGCCCGGCCCCTTTACTCGCGCCGGGCTTGAGGAAATCCGCGCCCGGAGTGGTCGACTCATGCACCCACGACTCCGGCACGACACGCTCTGATCCCAATATGCCGCCGCGCATCATCATCAGACCGACCCGCGCATAGTCGCGAGCGGTCGAATTGAAGCACGCGAATGCGCAGGTATCCGGCTGCTCCTTCGATTCGTAAAAGAACGCGTCATGCTGTGCGCCAATCTTCTTCCACAGCTTTTCTTCCGCGTACTGATTCAGGCGTTTGCCTGTGACCCGCTCGAGAAGAAGCCCAAGCACCTGCGTGTTCACGCTTTGATAGTTGAATTTGGCTCCCGGCTTGATGTTCGTCGGCTTCATTGAGGCTACGAAGTTCTTAAACGTAGGCTTGCCGGTAACCAACGCCGCCCCGATGGTTGCGGCTCCGGATTGCGGATTGCTGTAGTCCTCGCTGTAGTCGACGCCGGTGGCCATTTCCAGAATGTTTTTGATCGGGACTCCACGATATCCGCTGGACGCCAAGTAATTCAGGTACCTGTCAACGGGGTCGTCTACGCTCTTGATCCTCCCTTCGGTGAGCGCGGCGCCGATGAGAATCGAAACGAT
This sequence comes from Terriglobia bacterium, assembly GCA_963739705.1. Classification (GTDB taxonomy): domain Bacteria; phylum Acidobacteriota; class Terriglobia; order Bryobacterales; family Bryobacteraceae; genus Palsa-89. The sequence continues at coordinate 89,114 of CAVUBR010000002.1, forward strand.
CGATTTGCTGACGGACTGCGAGACGAATCTGGAGTTTTGATCCGCTCCATGCAGATATTTCTCATAGACGATCTGGTCGTCCGCGAGAACCACCAGGCTAGTCACATCGTTGCGCCGCAGATAGTCGTCAAGCGAGTACTCTTTGCCGTGGAATCTGTATTTCAGCGAGAACGCGCGCGTTGGTTCCTTCAGGGGAAAGGCCGCGGCCGGCTTTCGGACGAGATCGGTTCGGAAACCCAAATCATCGATGTGGTGGAAATAGTAAAAATTGTATGGCGGCGCCATGTAGCTGTACTTGTCCACCAGCAGCCCGGTGGGATTCATCTTGCTCAGCTCGATCTTGCCGGGCGGGATGTCCTGGGCGGGCGCGAAATCCGCGGAGACCACAAACACAGCTAGAAGCAGCAGAGCGAATTGGTGCCTGCGCGTGGAGCCAATCAGATTAGCCGGAATTTCCATTTTGGCTGCCGAACTCTTTGTAGTATACGGCAAGTCGCCTCGACTGAGACCACGCTTTGCGGCGCCGCCAGCTCTTACCCCACCGGCAGAAACAGTCGCCTTCACGATTGAACTGCAGAAGCGGGTGAAAGCAGGTGGACTCGAAATGTCCATTGTAGGCGCTCTGCTCCTGGTTGCCATAGACCGGGATCTCAGTGCTGTCGATGTCCAGCACCACCCGTTGCCGTGAATCCGTCGCTTCGGCCTTCGCGATCAGCTCCCGGTTGATCGTTACGCTACCGGTGTCGTGATCACAAACGTGAGTGGCGCGGCGGCCAACGCGGGATTGCGCGTGGGTGACGTGATGGTGTCGATCAATCATCAGCCGATTCATTCGGAGAGCGATATCGGCCCGCTCTCGCGAAAGCGCCCGGGCGGCCTTCCCTGCTGCTGATAAATCGCGAAGGCGACGCTACGCCCAGGTGCGCAAGCCGATAATGCCCCAGTAGGCAAGGTAAGCGGTGGTAATCAGCAGCGCTAGGGTGACTGCCATCGAATAGACACGAACCCGCCGGCGCACGTCCGCTTGGGACGCTCTCCACAAAGCCACGGCACTCGCTACCGAAGCGATCGCAAAAACTACGGTCGCCAAAAACAACGCAACCGACCAAGCTGTCAGGTTCCCCAATAGCGCGATCGCATCCCGATTGCTGGCCAGTTGGAGGACGGTCAAAAAGCCAATCAGGCTGAGCACTGCGATCAGCGGCCAGATCCGAATGGCGCGCTCCGCGGGACGGCGCCGCCGCTTGCGAAGGCCGCCAGGAACCCAAAACAGCGCGTAAATGACGACCGATCCCATGGCCAGCAAAACGTAGACGACAACCGCAATTTCACCGATCGCGAACCAAGACGGAAGGCGCTTCATGGTGCCTTCCAAAACGTCCTGGATGAATCGGCCTTCGGCGTTTTGCGTGATCAGCGCGACCGTTGCGATCGGCTCGGGAGCCTCTTTCTTGGGAACCCTCCGGAATTGAGCGCCCGTCACCGGGAGTAGCTCGATCCGTCCGTCTAGCGACGTGCCCACAAGCCTGGCGTTCTGAAAACCGAAGTGAGCCAGGCCAGCCAGCCGCGTGACAAAACGAAGCAGCTCCACGCGCGGCGAATCCGGTTCATACCAGCCAGCGTAGTCTTGGGCGTTCCGAGCGAGCGGCGCCACCGCGGGCAGCGACGGCTTCTGTAGATTGCGCGTGATATAGGCTCGAATTCTCGCGCCGATTTTCTCAACCGCATCGCCATTGCCCGAATTGATGCTGTAGAAGTAGCCGACCCCTTCGTCGGGCATGTACCAAATTTCCGATAGACCGCCGTTCACCCCTCCGTCGTGCCCGTGATATACGAAACCATCCATACTCAGCCAGAAGTTGCTCAATCCATATCCGTCTTTCAATCCTTCTTGGGCCGCCCACGTGCTGGCGGGATTTTCCATGCGATCGATGGAAGCTGCCGGCACGATCTCGGTGCCGTTGATCGTCCCCCGATGGAGATAGAAAAGCAGATAGTTCGCCATGTCGTTCGCCGACGCGTTGATGGCTCCCGCCGGACGCACCAGGAGATTCCAGTAAGGGAACGGCGTCTGGCCGTCATCGTGATAGAGCGTCGTCGTGGATTCGGCAGCCGGCTGGAAGTAAGTCGAGGTCTTCATGCCCATGGGTTCAAAAAGATTCTTCCGGACAAAATCCTCGAAGCGCTCTCCGGTGATCTTCTCGACAATGTAGGCCGCAACCGGAGGCCCGGAATTGCAATAGGCCATCCGCGTTCCTGGCCGCCATCTGGAAGTGCGCGAGTGATGGTCGTAATCGAGTGCCTCGCGCAGCCCCATCGTGCCCGGAGCCTGTTTGGCGTACTCGCGGAGATGCATGTCATCCCAGCCCGTAGTGTGCTCCAGAAGATGGACCACACGCACGGGATCGGTCGCCTCCCAGGGGTTCTCAAACCACACCTCCGGCGCCAGCTTACGCACGGGGTCGTCGAGCGAGAGCTTGCCTTGATTGAGCAGCATCAGGACCGCGAGCGAGGTGAATGCCTTAGATACCGACCCGATGCGAAACAGCGTCTCCGGCTTGGCGGCCCGGCCACTGGCGACATCGGCTAAGCCCAGCGCTGCGATCCACTCGGGACCATCGCGATGCACAATAGCGACCGACATCCCTGGCGTGTGCGTGTCCTTGAGCGCCTTTTCGAGCTGCTGCCGCAATTGGTCGATCGACTGCGCGGGCTTCTCTGCTTCTTTCTTGCTCTCCGAGCAGCCCGTCCAGAGCAGGCACACAAGAAGCATCGGAATGATGGCTTTCACAGGGCAATTGTACAACCGATAGACTCAGGCCAGATCGATCAGAGAGAATCCGATGTCCTGTTGATGTTCCTGCTGCGCGCGTAGGCCGCAAGCGATTTGGGGAGGGCAACGCCAATGGGCATGCCACCGCGCGAGTGCTGGATATTTTAGACTTTCCGGGACGCTAATCGTTCGCTTAGAGCCGCTAGCGGGTTCGATGGCCGGAATTGATCGGCCGCCGTGCCAGTTATCTAGCCGGTCACAAGCGGCGCAACAGCTCGCTCGTCGAAGGTGAACCGCAGCGGAACCTCACACGGCCGATACGCGAGCCTTCTACAGACGTGATTCAAGATCTTTGGCAACTCAGCCACGTTACACCGATCTGTCGATGCTGCTTCTCCCGAAGACGTTTCCTTTGCTCAGTTAATGGCAGCGTGGCCGAGATCAGGCCGTTTTCAGAAACTTTAGCAATTCCCGGTAGAAGATGTCGGGCGCCTGGAAAAACGGCACATGACCGACGTTCGGAATCAGAAACAGGTGGCCGTTGGGGATGGTCTCGGCCAGATGTTTTACTTGCTTCGGATAATCTGGGCCGTCCAGATCGCCGCAGAGCACCAGCGTCTTGGCTTGGATGTGCGGCCAATCATAGACCACCGGGTCGAGATAAGTGATCTGCTGATAGATGGCGCGGACCATGGCGAGCCGCGGCCAGTCGCCGCTGAGGGTCGGCGCGTAGAGCATGCGGACGTATTTCTCGTACTCCGGTTTCCAGGCGTTGGGGAAGTACCAGCGAATGTTCGCATAGAACCCCTTGTAAAGCTGGTCGTGCGTCATCGCCATCATCGTCTTATAACTGTCTTCGGTGTTTTCCCAATGCTCGTCCGCTTGCCAGCGCTCGTCGGTGACGCCGATGGGGTTGCACAACACCGCGAGTTCGGTCATATCCGGATACGATGCGGCGAAGCGCGCCGCCAGCATTCCTCCCATGGAGTGTCCGAAAATTACGGCCTTCGTTACTCCCAACGACTGGAGCAGCTTCCGGGTGTTGAGCGCCATGTCGTGAAAGTTATAGGGCATGATTGGCTTGGACGAACGGCCCCAGCCGACCTGGTCCGGCACCACCACGCGAAATCCGGCTTTGCGAAGCACATCGATGGGGCCTCCGAAGTAAAAGCCGCCCCAGTTCATTCCGTGGAACAGAACCACAGTTCGGCCGTTGGAGGGACCCGACGGCTGGACGTCCATGTAAGCCATGCGCACATCCTGACCGTACATATTCAAAGGCAGGTATGACACCGGATATGGGTACTCGACGTCTTCGTAGTCGATGCTAGCCGGCTTTACATCGCTCGGCGCCTTGGGCAGCGGTGGATCCTGGCGCTGTGCGCGTACCGGCGCGGCAAGAAACGCAAAAAGAAACAGGGCCACGCAAAAGATAAGTCCTCTCAGATGGCTTGAATCACGAGCAGACGTCATAGGGGGTAATCTCCGGGCTGCTGATGTAAATTGATCGCAATGTCCCTTTGAGGATACCGGGTCATCCGCGGACAAACAACTCCCAGCGGGCTTGCTGTCAGATCTCAGGCGGCAGCCGATTGATGCGTTGACTAACCCCGATTGGGGCCCATCAGCTTATAGATGTAGGCCAGGATTTCGGCCACGGCGCGATAAAGATGTGCAGGAATCTGTTGGCCGACATCCACGGATTTATACAAGGCCTGCGCCAGAGGCCGATTTTCGACCAGCGGAACCTGGTGTTGGATGGCCCGGGCCCGGATGCGCTGTGCCAGGAAATTCTTGCCTTTGGCGACCACGACGGGCGCTGGCATGGTGTCGTGGTGGTAGCGAATGGCCACGGCATAGTGTGTCGGATTCACGATCACAGCAGTCGCGGTTTTCACTTCATCCATCATGCGGCGGCGGCGCACGTCTTTTTGGAGACGGCGGATTCGCATCTTAATGAGCGGGTTGCCATCCGTTTCCTTCAGTTCTTCACGAACATCCTGCTTGCTCATCTTCAACCGGCCCGCAAACCGGCGCCTTTCGCGAAACAGGTCGATCACGCCCATCAGCAAAAAGAACGCGGCTGCCTTCCACAGCACATCCGTGCAGATGGAGCGCACGATGCCGAGGCTGGTCGCGAGATTCATGAGCGGCAGCGTGTACAGTCGGCCTGCGTTCTGTGAGACTACCCAATAGATGGTCACTGCGAACACGGCCAGCAGAAGAATAGCTTGGATGGCCGAGGTCATACCCCGCTGCGCCGACGTTTTCAGCTTGGAAATCGGGTCGAAATTGACGCCTTTGGGAACGAGGCGTCCCAGGCTGATGACAAATCCGGTGGATGCGAGCTGAAACAGCAGGCCTGAGGCGACCAGAATCGCGCTGGTGGTTGCCAGCGGAATCAGCGTCCAAGAGAAGGCTTGATGCAGAAGGTCCAGCAGGCCGGCCGAGCCGAGGTCGGGCCTGAACGCCTGACCGATCAGCACGTGCGCCGATTGCTTCAAACTTGCGATCAACCTGGGCGCGGTCTCGACCAGCAGCAGCATGAAAACAGCGAACTGGAGGCCGCTGACGAAATCGCGCGAGGAGGCAACTTGTCCCTCACGGCGGGCTTTGAGCAGCCGCCGCGGTGTCGCCTTTTCCGTTCTCTCGCCGGAGGAACTCATGGGTAGAGGGTCTCGTCACAAGCCGAGAAATTTGCGCAGCACACCGAAAACCACGCTCGCGGACTGCTGGAAAACTTGCGGAATCAGCAACACCAGCACGCTCAACGCCGCCACGGCTGCCAGCATTTTCGCCGGGAAGGCGAGCGCGGTCAGCTGCAATTGACTGCTCAAGCGGCCCAGCAAGCCGACGGAAAGATCGATCAGGAACAGGAACGTCATCAAAGGCAAAGCTAATCGAAGGCCGGTTGTGAAGATGCCCGAGCCGAGCATCACCAGCGCTTCGGCGCTCGCGCGGGAGGAAGTAATGCTGCCCGGCGGGTGCGTCTCCAAGCTGTGCGCGAGAATGCTCAGCAATTGACGGTCGAGTCCCAGGGCGAAAAACAACATGGCCGCGGTGAGCTGGGCAATGAGAATCAGCACTGTGGAATCGGCCTCGGTGTTTGGATCGACGGTGGATGCGAAAGCGAATCCCGCCTGGGTGCTGACGGCCTGCGCGGCCATGGTGACAGCTTCGATGAGAAACGACACGGCTAAGCCGGTGGCCAGGCCGATGCCCGCTTCGGCAATCATCCAGCCCGCCATCTGCAGCATGTCGGCTGGTGGCGCGATAACTGGCCAGCGCGCGTAGAGAGCCAAAGTCAGAGTTACTGCGAGCGCGATTTTGGCTGCGTCCGGGCCGGCCTTGAATCCGGGCAGCGGCAGAAATATAAAGATTCCGGCCATGCGCGCGAGGACCAACAGGAACGCGTACAACAGCGACACATGGATCGCCGCACTAGCGGGCATAGCGCGACAAGTCGCCGAATATCGCGATGGAATACGAAGTGATCTGCTTGGTCATCCAGGGAAGCAGCAGCAGGAAGCCGAACAGGAACGCGGCGAGGCGGGGAATGGTGCTGAAGGCGGCATCCTGTAGCGAGGTCGCGATCTGAATGATGTTCACGACAATGCCTACGGCGAAGCCGATCATGAGCAGCGGCGCGCACAGCAAGAACGTTGTCCAGAGCGCTTGACTGATAATGTGAATTGCGGCTTCCGGTCCCATATTCCTCAATAGAAGCTTTTCAATAGCGAACCAACCACCAGGTTCCAGCCATCCACCAGCACGAATAGCAAGATCTTAAAGGGCGCCGAAACCATGACGGGCGGCAACTGCACCATACCGATCGATAAGGTGACGGAGGCCACCACCAGGTCGATGATGAGAAACGGCAAGAATAATACCGCTCCAATTTGGAAGCCCGCTTTCAGTTCCGAAAGGATATAGGCGGGCACCAGCACTTTCAAGTCGAGATCGGCCGGCGTACGCGGCGGAGGAGCCTTGGCGATTTCGACACAGGTCTGGATATCCTTTTCACGGGCAAACTTCAACAGAAAAGTTTTGAGCGGCTTGGAGCCTTCCTCGAACCCCTGTTCCCAATTCATTTGGCCGTTCTCGACCGGCTCCCAGCCGCGATGGTAAACGTCCATGACCACGGGTTGCATAATCAGGAAAGCCAGGAAGAGTGACAGGCCGATTAGCACCTGGTTGGACGGTGCGGATTGCGTTCCTAGCGCCTGCCGCAGGAAATGCAGCACGATGGTGATGCGAAGAAAGGGGCTGACCGCCATCACGACCGCCGGAAGCAGTGTCAAGAGCGTCAAAAAGATGACAATCTGGGTCGGGGTGCTCAGCGTGAGACCCTTTCCCGCGGCATTTCCGAAGACCGGAATGGACGCATCGTTGGGCGCCGCGATGGCCACCGCACCGGATAGAAACAGCCAAAAGATAACTGAGATTCGAATCATTGGGAGCTGGATGGCAGGTCTTGCGAGGCGCGGACATCTACACTTGCGTGATCGAGCAAGGTACAAGCGGAGGGCGCGGTCCCGATCAAAACCACCTTGCCTGAAATGCGCACCAGGTGCAGCGCGTGATGCGGCGTGAGCGGCACGCGTTCCAATACTTCCAGGCGGGCGCTCGCCCGGCGGCCAGGCAACTGCAGCGATCCGCGCCGTTTCAACAGCCACAACAGACCGCCTAGAAGCGCAAATACAACCAGCACCATCGCGATCTGTTGCGTCAAATCCATGTCCGCTTTGGCTCGGTCCTTATTGGATGATGTTCAGCAGATTCTGAGTCAATTGATTCATGGTCGAGATGACTTTTGAGTTGGCTTCGTAGGAGCGCTGGTAGACGATCAAGTTGGTAAACTCAGTGCCGATGTCAACCGTAGATGCTTCCAATGCGCCGCCCTGGATGGTCCCTCGATTTCCGCTGCCAGGCATGCCTACCACCGGCGTGGCGGTGTCCGATCCCACCTCATAATTGCTGTTGCCGACAGAGACCAGCGATTCTGGGTTGCTGATGGAGGCCATCGCGAGCTGCCCGATCACCTGCTGGCTGCCGTCGGAATAATGCACAAAGATGGATCCGCCGTTGGAAAGCGAGACCTGAGTCACTTGAGCCGCAGCTTTCCCATCCTGGGTGCTTCCGGAGAGAGCGGACGTCTGCGCGAACTGCGTGAACGTTGGATTGCCGTTGGTGTCGTAAAGATTCCAGTTGATATTCATGTCGGCGGCGCCATCGGCGAGACCCGTGGCTGCAATGGCCACTTGTCCGGGAGCGGCCGGGCTAGTCAAATTGCCGTTGCTATCGAAGCTGATTGTCCCGTTAGCTAGCTTCGACGGCGTGCCTGCTTTCCCGGAGGACAGGTCTTGGCCGGGTATATCGACCTCGTAGTTCCAGCTGTTGGCTGCGGTCTTGGTGAACGTGACGGTAAGGGTGTGAGTGGTGCCCAGCGAGTCGACCACCTGAATGGGAGCCGCAAAAGTTCCATTCGCCGCCCCCACTGTAGCGTCGGATTCCAGGTTCCCCGTAAGTGTAAATTGCGTAGTCGCGACGGGAGCCTGAAGAGCATTTGTCGGTACGGTGATATTGCCGACCGGACCGGACGTGTTGATGGCGCCGTTTACACTGCTCCAGCCTTGTACGAATTGACCATTGCCGGTGACCAGATTGCCTTTTGCATCCAGTTGGAAATTTCCGGCGCGCGTATACAGGATGTTGCCACCGTTGTCCTGAACGACGAACAGTCCGTTGCCTTGGATGGCCGCGTCGAACGCGCCGCCAGTCTGCTGGATGGATCCTTGATTGAAGACGCGCGTGCTGTGCGTTGCGGAAACGCCGCCGCCGATCTGAACGGCTCCCCCCCGATGGACTGGGATAGCAAGTCGTAGAACGACACCGTGCTGTCCTTGTATCCAGTCGTGTTCAGGTTCGCCAGGTTATTTCCGACGATGTCAAGGGCGTCGGTGGACGCCGTTAATCCGCTTAGGGGTGTTGCAAAGCTAGACATGTTGAATTGCTCCTTATCGAAATTGTTAATTCTTACTGCCTGACGAAGACGAAGGCGTCGCAGGTGTCGAGGCCGGCGGTGTGGCGTCGTGCACCAGAGTCTGCATGTTTTGATTGATGGACAGCAATTGTTCCAACTGGCTGAACGAGACCAATTGGCCGACGAACTGGATGCTGTCGGTTGGATTCATCGGGTCCTGATTCTTGATCTGCGCCACCAGAAGCTGAAGAAAAGTGCTTTCGTTGGTGAGTTGCCCAATGCTTCCGTTGGCACTAGGAGAGCTGCCGGCTCCGGTCGATCCGGTAGACTGAGTCGGCGGTTGAGTAACGGGGCTGGATGGGGTCATGAGTTTTTACCTCCGGGCTGTAGGGTGCTTGCGCCGGCTTGCTCGGCTAGTTCTTCGAGCCACTGGCTACTGGCGCGGCGGTCACGCTGAGATTGTCGATCGTTCTGAGAAAACGAATGTTGTTGGCTGGATGGACGCTGCTGTTGGCTGCCCTGCTCTTGGCGGCTTTCGGGAGGCGATTGAGCCGAGACCGTCTTGAGGACCTCCGTCCTTACACCTTGCGCGTTGAGTTGCGTGGTGAGATCGCTGAGATTGGACCGCAGCGAATTCCGCAGATCTTGATCGCTGGCGTGCACGGACACGCTGATGGTACCGGCCCGGTCGACCAGGCGAACGGCGGCCGAGGACTGACCGTTACCGAGATTCAGGAGAATCTCGTTATTGAGATTCATTCTGGGAGGGGCCACGTTGAGCGGCTGGGGCTCAGACAGTGTCGTGACAGGGGGGGCCGCCGCTGGCTGGTCCGAAAGGTTCATCGACGGCCGGGTATCGACATGCGTTCCGACTCCCAACCAGCCGGCGCCATCGGGCCCGGCTTGAGAAACGGCGCCCGGAGCATGGTTCAGGAGTGCGGCCGCAGCGGCACTCTGCCAGTCGCCGGAAAGCTGTCCGCGCGCAGTTGCTTCAGGCTTTGCGAGGTTTATGGAATCGGAATTTCCGGAGGTGTCGTTGGACGGCGAATCCGAATGAGAGGAGAGCCCCCCGCGGCTGGGTGTGACTTGGATCGCCGGCATCGGCGTGCCGGCGGCCGTCGATGTCGCGGGCGTCGTTGGTTTAGCGTCCGCCTGTGCCAGTTGCATTGCGAAAGCAAGGTTCTCCGCGCTCAGAGGAAATGTTCCGCTGGTGACGGTACCGGCCGGCGCCTCCGGGCTTTCTGGAGTGGACTTGGCGGGGGCTTCGTTGGATTGTTCAATTGCTCCGGGCAGGGCATTGGGAAGAAAGGCGTTCACTACTGGATTGGGGCTGAAAGCCGCGGCCGATGACATCTCGGATGCCTGCGATGAAGCTACTGACGGGAGGTGCGGCGCCTCCAGTGCAGTCTGGGTGCTGCCGGGTTGCGGGTCCGAGTTCTGCAGTGGTGACTGGCCGCGAATGAAAGCCGCCGCTGCACTGGCCGTCAAAAGCGTGGCCGCTAGCTCGGGGCCTTTGGTCGATTCCGACTCTGGGCCGGGCGTGTGCGTTAAATCGGCCTCCGGCTCTTGCGATGGCGTCGGAGCAGGCAGCGACGCCAGCCCCAAAGACACTGCCAGCGTGAGGGGTGCATTGGGCAGCGAGGTGTTGTTCCATGTTCCGGATGTGACCGCGCCGGCGCTCGCACTATCTCCGGCGAGAGGCTTCTTCTTGAGGAGCGCGTTCTTGGAATCCGCCGGCTGGCCATCCTGGTGACTCTGGTCCTGCATCGAGGGCAGGTTGTGATACACATCTTGGAATGTGCTCAAGGTTCCCGGCGCTGAGGTCTGAGCCGAGGCAGAAGCAACGGGCGGTGGAACGTTTACGCTCGTCGCGCTCATCGCGGGAACAGCATTCATGATGGCACGAAGATATGCAGGCGCGGAGCCAAAACGAAAGCAGCAAGTTTTCAGCGGCTTAGAATTTCGAAGCGTCGGAAACTCGCCGAAAGCTGACTGAGATCCGACGGATTCGCGTGAGAAGAGTCTGGTCTCTTATCGCGAAACTCACGGAGTTTTATAGCTTTTTCTTCGCTGCAGGAGTTTGGCCGGGTGGTTGCAAATCACCGCATCGCACCATGGACCAGATCAGCCTGATCGCCGCGAGCGGAATGCGCGCCAACATGCAATCGCTCGATCTATTGGCGAACAACATGGCCAATTCATCCACCAACGGCTACAAGGGCGACAGCGAATTCCACACCGTATTCGTTTCCGAAGCGGCTGCCGAGGATGGCAACGGCGATGAGACCACGCTGCCGCTCATCCAGCGGCATTGGACCGATTTCACGCAGGGAAGTCTGGAGCCGACCGACAACCCGCTGGATCTTGGGCTATCTGGGAAAGGGTTTTTTGTCGTGCAGGGGCCTTCGGGTCCGCTGTACACGCGCAACGGAAGTTTCCAACTCTCGGCCAGCGGCACGCTCAACACCAAGGACGGTTATCCTCTGCTGGATAAAAACAACCAGCCGTTGAAGCTGGCTGATCCGGGGCAACCCATCGTGGTCTTGCCGGATGGAACCGTGCAACAGAACGGCCAGCCGATCGGCGTCATGCAACTGGTGGACTTCAAGCAATCGGGTGAGCTGTTGAAACAGGGCGGCAATTACTTCCAGAATCCGGAATTGGTGCTGGCTGTGACCCCGGACAGCACGCAGGTCAACCAGGGAAAAATCGAGACTTCCAACGTCAGCCCCGCCCACGGAGCAGTGCGGCTGGTGAGCGTAATGCGGCAGTTCGAGATGATGCAGAAAGCCATCGCAATTTCTAATGACATGGGCCGTGAAGCCATCGAACAGGTGGCGAAAATTTGAGGCCGTCACATTTTAGGCAATCAGGAGAACGATCCAGATGATTCGAGCACTTTTTAGCGCAGCCAGCGGCATGAACGCGCAGCAATTGAACGTCGAGAACATCGCGAACAACATCGCTAATGCCAACACCAGCGGTTTCAAAGCGCGGCGCGCCCAGTTTCAGGATCTGCTGTATCAAAACTTGATCCAGCCGGGAGCCGCGGCCAGCCAGCAGAGCATCGTCCCAACCGGTCTGCAGTTGGGCCTCGGCACGCGCGCTATTTCGAATGAAATCATCTTTACGCAAGGCGACTATTCGCAAACCGATAACCCCTTGGACCTGTGCATTCAAGGCAACGGGTTCTTTCAGATTCAACGGCCCACAGGCGACCTGGCGTTCACCAAGTCCGGCAGCTTTCATTTGAGCAATACCGGCCAGCTGGTGGATGCCAGCGGCAACCTGCTGGATCCGCCGATTACGATTCCGCCCAATGCAGTTTCGACCACCATCGCGCCAGACGGCACCGTGAGCTATACGATACCCGGATCGGTCGCCTCGACGCAGGCCGGCCAGATCCAACTCGCTACCTTCCCGAATCCCTCGGGTCTCAACAGCCTGGGCGGCAACCTATACCAGCAGACGGACGCATCCGGTGCTCCCGTGCTGGGAGCGCCCGGAAGTGCGGAGGGCCTGGGCACGCTCATGCAGGGTTTCGTCGAGCAATCCAACGTCAGCATCGTCCAGGAATTCGTCAACCTGATCGTTAGCCAGCGGGCTTATGAAGCCAATTCCAAGGTGGTGAAAGCGGCCGACGACATGTATCAACAGGCGAATAACCTCAAGCAATGAACGCCTGGTTTCTTGTCCTGAGCATGCTTCTGGATGCAAGCCGATGCCAAACGGTCCGTGGCGACCAGATCACCGGCGAGGATTTGGCAAGAGCGCTGCGTGCGTTTTCCGCCATCCCCGGCGATGCAGTGATCGGGCTTTCCCCCGTGCCCGGCGGCCGCCGCGTCTTCGCATTCCCGGAACTGGCGCGGATTGGAAAAAAATATGGCCTCGAGCCACCGCCGAATGCACGAGCCTGCTTTGAATGGAAGATGCGGCCATTGACCGAGGATGCCGTGCGAGCTGCGATAGCTGAGACGTTAAAAGCGCCAGAAGCGCGCATCGCCATTCTCGCCATGAGCAAAAGCGAGATCCCGGAGGGGAAACTCGCATTTCCGCTGTCCGGTTTGTCGGCCTCGACTAACGTGGATCCGGACACGCCGGTTACTTGGCGCGGAGAAGTCTTGTACCACAGCGCGCACCCGTTCACCATGTGGGCACGAGTGCGGATCGCCGCGAACATGGCGCGGGTGGTGCCGAAGGAATTGCTGTTGCCGGGCCAGCCGGTGGGCGCCCAACAGGTATCGCTGGAGACGCGAGACGATTTTCCGTTGCGAAACGATCTGGCCCGCAGCCTGGAAGAAGTGGTGGGGCGAACGCCATTGCACGCCATCCGGCCTGGAACGCCAATCCTGCGAACGGATCTTCGCGAACCGTTTCAAGTGCAGCGGGGAGACGCCGTGATCGTGACGGCGATTTGCGGCGGGGCCCAATTGCAGTTGGAGGCCGTGGCCGAGAATCCCGGAAAACAGGGCGAAGTCATTTCGCTGAAGAATCCGCGCACGGGCAGGACGTTCCGCGCTCGCGTGAAGGGTAAGGATCAGGCACTGGTGATGGCCGGTCCATTCGCAATGCTAACGGAGACGCCATGAGACTTCAACTCGGAATACTGCTCCTGCTGCCGGCCGCGTGGTGCTGTGGCGCGGATAAGAAGAAGGCACCTCCCGAGCCTTCGCCGCTTGAGAAATATATTATCGATGCCCACGCAGACTTCAGCTCTCCCGAGGCCGCGCATCCCGCTGGCTCGGTGTGGTCGCCCGCGGCAATGTATTCCGGACTCGGCATGGACGTCAAGGCCAGCCGGATAGACGACCTGGTGACCATCATCGTGAACGAAACCTTCTCGGCGGTGGCGACCGGCGACGTAAAGACCGCTCGCGCCTCCAACGCCCAAAGCGCGATTACCGCTGCCGGAGGAATCACGCGCGCCACCGGACCGCTTGCCAATCTGGTCAAATCCAACACACAGACCGCGTTGCAGGGACAAGGCGAGACCAGCCGCGGCGCCGTTCTGACGGCTAACTTGAGTGCGCGGGTCGCGCAGGTCCTACCCAACGGCTACCTGGTGATTGAAGGAACCAAGCGCGTGCAGGTGAGCTCGGAAAATCAGGTTGTCACCGTGCGCGGAGTGATCCGGCCGGTGGATCTGGATCTGACCAACAGTATTCCCTCGAATCGCATAGCGCAAATGGAAGTTCAGGTGAACGGCAAGGGTGTGGTCAACGATTCCATCCACCGTCCGAATTTCCTATACCGATTATTGCTGGGGATTTTGCCTTTCTGACATGAAAACACTTTCGCTAGCCGTTCTGATCGCTGCCTCGCTGCTGCCCATGGCTGCCCCGGCCGACACATCCTCGGCGCGTTTGAAAGAATTGGTCTCTTTAGAGGGAGTGCGCGAGAACCAACTGATCGGATACGGCATGGTGGTCGGGTTGAGAGGTACCGGGGACCGGCAGCAGACGATTTTTACCACGCAGAGTCTGGCCAACTTGCTGCGGCAGATGGGTGTCACCGTAGACCCACTCCTGATCCTGGTGAAGAATACCGCTTCGGTAATGGTTACGGCTACCCTTCCGGCCTTCGCGCAACCTGGAGTGCAAATCGACGCGACCGTGGGAGCGATGGGCGACGCGGGCAGTCTGCAGGGCGGGCTGCTGTTGATGACCAGCCTGCGCGGAATCGACGGCCAAGTTTACTCCATCGCGCAAGGTCCGGTAGTAACGGGTTCGTTTATCGCCGGAGGGGCGGGAAACACGCAGACCCTCAATCATCCCACCGTGGGCCGTATCCCCGGCGGCGCGATTGTGGAGCGCGCGTCGCCTTCGGTGACGCCCGTCAAACAGATCCGGCTGCAACTGCACCAAGCCGACTTTACTACCGCCGCCCGCATCGCCGATGTTGTGAATCAGCATTTCTCGTCGGAGCCACAGCCCATCGCGCATGCCGACAACTCCGGGCTGGTCAGCGTGGCCATTCCGGCCGAATTTTCCAACCGGACTACGGAGTTTGTGGCTTCGCTGGAAATCCTCAAAGTTGAAACCGACCGGCCGGCGCGCGTGGTTATCAATGAGCGGACCGGAACCATTGTGATGGGCAAGGAAGTGCGCGTGTCCCCGGTGGCCATCATGCACGGAAACCTCAACGTCGAAATCCAGACCCGGTATGATGTTTCACAACCCAATGGCTTCTCCCAAGGCACGACACAAGTAACTCCCGAGGTTTCTGTCGGCGTCAAAGAAGAAAAGGCCCGGAATGTGGTCTTGAAGGAAGGCGCCACGGTGGAAGAACTGGTGCGGGCGCTGACCTCGATTGGCTCCACTCCACGCGACATCATCGCGATTCTGCAAGCCTTGCGCAGCGCCGGAGCGTTGGAATCCGAAGTGGAAGTGATCTAGATGAACGTACAATTTCCACCGGCGGCGATCGCACCGGGGCTTCTCAATCCAAACCCGCCTGCGGCTCTCCCCTCGCCTCACGGGGAAACGTTTCACCAGGCATTGGCGAACGCATCCAAGGACGACAAAAAACTGGCTGATACAGCCAAGCAGTTCGAAGCCGTCATGGCCGGCGAAATCCTCAAGGCCGCCCGTGCCTCGTCGCAAGGCGGATGGTTGTCGAATAACGACGGCCAAGACGATCAGACCGGCGAGATGACACTTGAATTGGCCGAGCAAGGCTTAGCCCAAGGTTTGGCGGCAACCGGCGCCTTTGGCATCGCGAAGATGGTGATGGCCAACCTGCACCGCAATCAGGCTACAGACTCCAGCTCCGCGCCTGATTCGAACCGCTGACAACTTCCGGGAGATATGGGCTGGCCGTGCCAGCGGCGGAGGCTTCAGGATCAACTTCGTGCGCGTGCGAGTGTGCCGTCTGGCTCTCCATGGCGCCGCTCCAGCCCTCCTGCAGAGTACGAAGCAAGCGCGAGACTTCTTGGAACATCGCTTCCGATTTTCGGAGCTGCGCTTCGGCCAACCGGCTTTGCATGTAACTGTATAAACCTGCCAGATTCTGCGAATATTGCGGCTGAACGTCGTGGCGCAGCGACCGCTGGAGCTCGAAAATGATCTCCACCGCTTTGTTTACGGCTCGCCCCCGGTTCAGAATATCGCCCGAGCGCAAGTTGGCCAGAGCCTCCTCGGTGGATTGAATGGCCGTTTCATATAGGATGCTGACCAGTTCCATCGGCGACGCGGACCGCACGCGAGTGAGCAAGTATTCGTTCTGACGATTCACGGTTGACCTTCCGAGCCTTTATCGATGCGGGGCGGCGCCGATTTAGTGGATTTGGGTGCGCGCATCGGCTTAAGCGTCGAAGACGCGACGGCGGCTGTCACGATGGCGACGCGCCAGCCCCGGAGCGCCCGCGCAAGTCTCTCAATCCAAAGGCGCGACATTTGGCTTCCAAAATGCTTTTTCGCTGTATTTTCCAGGTCAGAGCCTAGCCGGACAGAGGAGCGATGCAAGCTGAATCGATGCAGGTCAAGTCGTATTTCGCGGATTCCGTGGAGCGCGCCATCCAAGCCGCGCGGCAAGAACTGGGCGCGGATGCGGTGTTGATTACGTCCCGGCGTGCGGCGCCGGAAGCCAGCAGCCGCGGAGCCTATGAGGTAGTCCTGGGGATCCCCGGCCACGCCGCGGCCAGCGATCCGGTCTCCGAAAATCAGGACTTGAGCCGGGAAGTCGCCTTGCTCCGTGACCAGCTCGAAAATATCAAGCTGGTTCTGCAACAAAGCGGCGCGGGCGCGAATCCGAAGACCCAGCCAGGAATCAAATCGGTCCAGCTCGAACTCGCGGAAGCGGGTTTGGACGATGAAATGATTCAGTCCATCACCAACGACGTTTGGAACAGCCGCGGTACGGTGTCCGCCGGAGAGGAGCCCCTCAGTATCCGGGACGCAGCTATTGAGAGCCTTCGCAAGAGGCTCCGATTTGCGCCCGAATTCGCTCCCGTATCGGGAAACGGCCTGCGCGCGGTGGTGTTTGTGGGTCCTCCTGGGGCCGGCAAGACTACCACACTCGCCAAGTTTGCCATGCGCGAGTGCCTGGGACGCCGCCTTTCGGTTCGAATCATTTCGGTGGAAACGCACCGGGTGGCGGCTCAGGAAAAGCTGCGCGGCCTGGCCAAAATCATGGGTTTCGGGTTCACGGCCGCCAACAGCATGCGCGAATTCATCGAAGCCATGGACGAGTTTCGCGGCAAGGACGTCCTGCTCATTGACACGCCTGGTTTCAGCCGCGATGATTTCGAATTCGCCGGCGATCTGATCCGATTCCTGCGGCAGATGGCATCCAAAGAGATCCACCTGGTCTTACCCGCGTCCATGAATCGCGATGACCTGATGGTTCACATCCGGCGCTACGCTGCGTTTCAGCCGGACTATATTTTATTCACCAAACTGGATGAGACGGAATCGCGCGGCGCCGTGTTAGCCGCGGCGCTGGAAGCGGACAAGCCGCTTTCCTACCTGGCGGCCGGTCAGGGCATTCCGGAAGACCTCCAATCGCCGAACTGGCCCGCGCTGCTAGGCAAACTGTTCCAGCGCGAAAAAGCAGCGGCGGTTTCGGCGGCATAGATGGCAACCAACGTCCAGGCGAATCAGGGGTTCTGCCCGGCTATGTCCGGTTCGCCCGAGGAGCGGGAGCGTTTGATTCTCGAGCACCTGCCCAGCGTGCGCTGGCTGGCCCTGAGAATCCACGAAAAAATCGGCGGAGCGGTCGGTCTGGATGACCTGATTTCGGCCGGAACCATTGGTCTGATCCAGGCGGTGGATGCTTTCGATCCAAACTGCAACGTCAAGCTGAAGACCTATGCGGAGTACCGGATTCGAGGCGCAATCCTGGATAGCATCCGCGGCCTGGATGGAATTCCGGCGCACAAGCGCAAGCGGCTGAAGGAGATCGAATCCGCCATCCTGGCGCTGGAACAGCGGGTGCAACGCGCGCCTACCGAAGAGGAAGTTGCGGCCGAATTGAAAATCCCGTTGGCCGAATACCAAGAGGCGTTGTCGGAGCTGCGCGCCGTAAGTCTGGGCAGTCTGGACGAAATCAGCGACGGCTTTTCTGAAAGCAAACTGCTCCGGTTTGTCGCTCAGGACGAGGAGAGCCAGCCCGCTCGCATCCTGGAGCGCGCCGAGCTGAAGAATTTACTGGCGGATGGGATCAGCAAGATGCCCAAGCAGGAGAAGATCATCCTGTCGCTGTACTACCAGGAACAACAAAACCTTCAGGAGATTGCGGAAATTCTGGGACTGCATACCACCCGCGTTTGCCAGTTGAAGTCTCAAGCGGTACTCAGGCTGCGCGCCTACATGCTCAAGAAATGGCCGGCCGGCCGGAGTGGGCTCTGATGCAGCTGTTTTTGGAGCTGGTTCCTTGTTTGGTTGTGGTCACGGCCGCGGGCGTGTTGCTGACCATGATCCTTTTTGCCGCGATGCAAGGCCGGGTCAATAAGCTCGCGAAAGCCCTCGTCAGCAGCGAGGCCTCACGCCAGGCCGAAGCATCGGAATTGACCAATCAGATAAACGAATTGAAGCGGCGCGCCGTGGAATTAGAGAAGGCCGACATGCGGGTCTGCGCCGAGCTGCAACCGGAGGGAGATCTCAGTACCGCCGTTCGCAGCATGGCTCTCAAACTGCGGCGGGCCGGCCAAGCGCCGGATGAAATCGCACAGAAGCTGCGCCTTTCGAAAGGAGAAGTGGAGCTGCTGATCAAAGCGCAAAAGATCGTCATGCGGCCCTACGAAAACGCTGAAATGACCGCGCCAGAAGGGCTGAAAAAAGGCTAAAAACCGTGCGGGAAGTTGCGATACAAGCAGGGACGCCTTTAAGGAAGCTATGAGAATCGACCGCGGCGACATGACAAGCAATCGGGAAATCGAGCTGCAGCCAGCCCGCCCATCCCGCGAAGCTATTGATTCTACTACGCTAGCAGGCTCGGGAGGGTCGGCTGCTTCCGATTCCATTGCACTCAACGGCGTCAGCAGCCTGGTTCAGTTAGCCTTGAGCGCCGGGGCCAGCCAACGGGCAGACCGTGTGCAACAGCTCAAACAATTGGTTGAGAGCAACCAGTACACGATCGACCCGAATTCGGTGGGCCGCGCTTTGATCGCCGCTCACATGAGCGGCGAGTGACACCGGTAGCGATGGCCCTCTCGGTGGAAGTTCCGGCACAATACGGCGACGCGCGTGAGTGCATCCAGGCCGCTCAACGGAATCTGGAGCAGGTGAAACAACTAGTGGCACGGCCTTCGGTGGAAGCGGGGGAGGCAGCGGCGGCCATCCTGCGGGAAGTCGAAGTGCAATTGGGCTGCATCGCGGCGATCTGGAAGTCCCAGGGAGTGAACGCAGATCCCGAGCTGCGCTCGGCCCTGGAAGGAATCAAGCGAGAAGTTGCGCTCCTAGCCGAATTGTTCGCTCAGACCGACCGGCTTTTTCGGGGCTGGATCGGGGCCATTCAGAGCAAGCGGTCCGGCTATAACGGCCGGGGACAAACGGCTCCATTGGTTCTAGTGAACCGAGTGAGTCTGGAAGGATGAAGCGTCTTGGGTAGCTTATTCTCAGCCTTGAATACCGCCGCCGGCGCACTCAGCGCCTTCCAGCAGGCCATCGATGTGACCCAGAACAACGTGGCCAATGTCAACAGCCCTGGTTACGCGAAGCAAATCCCGCTGATGGAATCGGTGGACGTTCAGTCCGCGAACGGTGTTCTGGGAGGCGTGACGGAACAGACTCAGAACACGCGCAACTCCTACGCCGATGCGGCGGTGCAGCAGCAACAATCGCTATTGAGCGAATTCCAACAGCTTCAAACTTCTCTGGCTCCTCTGCAGAGCATCCTGGATGTTTCTTCGAACAGCGCGATTCCGTCCGCGTTGACTCAACTGTTCCAGAGTTTCTCGCAATGGAGCACTCAACCGTCCAGCGCAACGTATCAAAACGCAGTGATCAGCGCCGCGCAAAACACTGCGGCCGCGTTCCAACAAGTTGCGTCGCAATTGAGCAGCGCCAGCGCCTCGACCACTCAGGACCTGCAGTCGACCGTGGCACAGATCAACCAGGATGCGGCGCAAATTCAAAGCTACAACGCTTCCATTGCCGCTGGAAACGCGAATCCGGGCCTCTCGGCTCAACTGGAGAGCACGCTGGAAAACCTGTCTAGCCTGGCGGACATTCAGACCTTGCCGGGTGTCGGCGGAACGGTCACCGTGCTGTTGGGCGGTCAGACTCCCCTGGTCATCGGAACGCAGGTAGATGCCTTGCAGGTGGGAAGCGACGTAGCGAATGCGGTGAACGGGCCGCCCAATGCGACCATCCTGGACAGCAACGGCAATGATGTCACCGCACAGGTTACCTCGGGCCGGTTGGCCGGGCTTCTGTCAGTTCGCAACAGCCTGATTCCTTCGTTGATCGGAGGCGGGCAGCAAACCGGCGGACTGAATACTCTGGCGAAAAGCTTGGCCGACACGGTGAACAACCTGCTGGAACAAGGCTCCACCACGGCAGTGCCGCCGTTTCAGTCCGGCACCGCACTGTTCAGCTACAACTCCGCGCCTCCTTCCGGAATCGCAGCCAGCTTGCAAGTGACCGCGGGTTTTCAACCGAGCCAACTCGCGGCGACCGATCCTGGGCCACCCGAAGTCTCCAACGGGATCGCTCTCAAGCTGGCAGGTCTGGACACGGACCCGGCGGGCCAGATCAACGGATTGAGCTTCAGTCAATATTTCGGCTCCTTGGCCGCAAGCGTAGGCAACGCTGTGAACAACGCCAATACGAGCGCCGCGGCGCAGGCGCAAACCGTGGCGCAGGCCAAGAACCTGCAGCAGCAACTTTCGGGGGTCTCCCTGGATGAGGAGGCCGTCCGGCTAGTCCAGTTGCAGAGCTCCTACCAGGCCGCCAGTAAGGTCGTAACCGTGGTGGATAAGATGACTCAGGCGCTCATGAACATGATTCAGTAAGTGCTCGGAAGGAACAATGTATGATCCCTAGCCTAAGTTCAGCCAACGCGCAGTTCGTCGCCGACATCAACAACCTGCAAACCCAATTGGCCAATACCCAGAATCAGCTCGCAACCGGGCTGCGTGTGAACCAGGCCTCGGATGCTCCACAAGAATTGGGCGACATTTTCCAGTCGCGGGCCGATCTGGCGAGCGTCAACCAAGTGAGCCAGAACCTCACCGGCGTCCAAGCATTGGTCAATGCGGGTGATTCCAGCGTGCAGTCGGCGATCCAGCTCATGCAGAATGCGCTCAGTCTGGGATCGGAGGGAGCCAGCACCAGTGCCAGCGCAAGTACGCAAAGCGCGCTCGCGACTCAAGTGCAAAGTCTCCTGTCGCAGATGGTAGGCCTGAGCCGGACTCAAGTAAATGGAGTCTATATCTTTAGCGGGGACCAAAGCGGCTCGCCCGCGTATCAACTGGACCCCACCAGCCCGACGGGTGTCAAACAATTGGTGACCGCGCAGGCTACGCAACAGATCGCGGACCCAAGCGGCGTGACGTTCCCCATTTCGCTGACCGCGCAACAGATTTTCGACGCCCGCGATGGGAGCAACAACCCCACACCCCAGAATGTTTTTGCCGCGCTCAATACCTTGCAATTAGCACTACAAAGCGGGAACAACGCCAACATCACGGCGGCCATCGATGGCATCCAGTCCGCCAGCGCGTACTTGAACCAGCAGCAGTCCTTCTATGGGACTGCGCAGAACCGCATCACTTCGGCGCTTGACCTGGCGCAAAAATTTCAGCTGCAAGACCAGACGCAGCTCAGCAACCTGCAAGACGCCGACGTGACATCGCTGGCGCTACAGCTGACTCAACAGAGCACCAGTCTCAATGCAGCCATGGCGGCTGAGGCCAAGCGGCCGACCACGACGCTGTTTGATTATCTTCCGGTCGGATAGGCGCCGGAGATTGGGGAGTGAATATGCCAGAGTCCGCCACCTGCCCAGTCCGCGATCGCGCCCTGAGCTCCTTGGCGCAGTTGCCGCCGTTTTCGCCCATTCTCAACCGGCTGATAGCCAATCTGGCCCAGCCAGACGTGTCCTTCGCCAAAATCGCCGACCTCATCGAAAAAGACCCGGTGCTGGCTGGAAATCTTCTCAAGCTGGTCAACTCGGCTCTCTACGGCAGACGCGGAACCATTGATTCTGTCCGCCACGCTGTGGCCATGTTGGGCGTCAACAAACTTCGAAACGCCGCCCTCAGTATGTCGGTGGCGCGCATGTGGAACCACGTGAAAACGCCGCCCGGCTGGTCGCTCGCAAGCTTCAATTTGCACGCCGTGGGTGTGGCGATTCTTTCGGATCTGCTGGCTCAAAGACTGCCAGTCGATCATGGCGAAGGGGCTTTCGCGGCTGGACTATTTCATGACCTCGGCTGGCTGCTGGTAGTACTGGGATGTCCGGAAGAGTACGATCAAGCCTCCCGCTTATTTCTGCAGGAGGAACCGAGCGGCTGCCAGCGCGAATTGCAGATCCTGGGGACGTCGCACGCGGAGTTATCCGCCGACGCTCTGGCAACCTGGAACCTGCCCGAACCAATTCAGGCGGCGGTGCGCTATCACGCCCGCTGGGAGCAAGACCCGAACTCGGCCCAGGTCAATCGAATTCCCCTCAGCCGAGTTATCAGCGCGGCTGATTACTATGTACAGCGCCGCGGGAATCACCTGAGCGTTTTCGAGCCGGGGCCCCAGATCGATAAGGAAGTGTCCGATTCCTTAGGACTAGGCGAACAACTGTCCAACGTCCTCAATGAGTTCGACGCCCAATTTTCGAGCATCCAGGAATTTTTCTAGGTTGGGCGGGTCAGGGTCTCCATGCTTGATCGTCTAACAGACAGGTTGCCACGCCAGCGACGAAAAATGGACACTCCGATTCCAAGAGCCGCTCGACCTCGTCGCCATGTTCCAGGCCGTTCCTTGCAATCTCGTCGCGGATCGCGCAGACGGTGCACAGGACTGCCTGCTGATCTTGATCCGGCAGGACTCTTAGAGCTGGGACGATCTCGTGCGCCGGGTGTCCGGCCAGGACCGTTTCGAACACACTTTCAAATGATGGCAGCTGGCTCAACACCGTTGATCGTCCGGTCTGACGAAGAACTCCAGACGGCTGCTAACTCGTTGACAGCTAATAAGAACTTGGATGGCGGACGAGGAATGGAAAAAGCGAGTTCGGTGACTTGAAATGGCCACTCCTAGTTCCATCGAGCGGCTGGAGCCGCTTCCAGCGATTGCGGTCGAGCTCCTCGATCAAATCGCATCTCACAAGGTCGAGGAAGCTAGTTTGCTCGGCGTGCTGGGAGCACAGCCTGAACTTCTGGCGGAAATTTCAAGCGTGGTGATGCAGGCCACTGGTTCTTCGGACGAGGCCACGCCGGATGCTCAATCCTTGCTGAAACAACTCAGTTCGCTGAGGCTAGCCGAAATTGCCATGACGGTGCTGGTGGGGGGCTATCTGCGCCGCGCCATCCGGGCCTCCGACGACGACCGCTATTGGCGCTATATTCTGGCTTGCGCGGTATGCTGCGAGCAGGTCGCGCTGCCCAGACAACAGGACGCATTATTAGCCTACACGGCTGGCTTATTCCATGATATCGGCCGGATGGCGTTGATCGCCGCCTATCCCAATCGCTACTCCAATCTGCTGACCCTTACCGATCGGATGTTTGCGGCCAATGAGCCCTTCGACATCTTGGAGTACGAGCGCCTGCTGTTCGGGCTCGACCACTTTGAAACTGCTACCTGGGTCGCGGGAGCCTGGAAATTGCCTGCTTGGCTGCACGCCATCATAGGCAAATTTGACGGTCAGGCCAAGGGGGATCACGCCAAACTCGTGACTACGGTCCGCGCCGGAACAAGCTTGGCGCACTCGCTTGGTTTTGGCTATCTCGCGGCGGCCCCGCGCGGGGACATCCGGAAAATCCTGAGCCTTTGTGAGGACACCCAAAAACATTGGAAGACCTCGGAAGACTGGGTATACGCCGAGGAAAACATGCGGGGCAAGGTTCGCGTATGCTTGCGCTGGTACTCGGCAAATGAAAAACTCACCGCGAATTGAAACTTCAGCCCCCGCATTTGCGGGGATGCTTGCATCTCCCAGATACACACTACTGAGCAAGAGCATTCATGCCGATTAAATAGGCAAATTCAATTTGTGGTTCTAAGCAGGAGCTTGTAGTAAGGAATGTTTCCTATCATTGGCATCGTCGTGGTTCTGGGCTGCATTGCTGGAGGTTACCTGATGGAAAAGGGCAACTTCCTGGTTCTGATGCAGCCGGCCGAGCTGCTGATCATACTCGGTGCTGCGATCGGGACCGTGTTGATCGGAAATCCTCCTTACTTGTTGAAGGGTATCGTCACCAGCCTGGTCAGCGTACTCAAGGGAAGCCGATTCACTTCCTCGCTTTATCTCGATACCTTGCGCTTCTTGAGCGATTTCTTCAGCACTTCGCGAAAGAACGGCTTGACCGCTTTGGAGACCGATCTGGACGAGCCGGAGAAGAGCGCCTTGTTCAAGCGCCATCCCAATTTCGCCGCCAACAAGGAAGCGTTGCACTTTTTTTGCGACACCATGCGCACGCTGCTGGCCGGCGGCGTTGAAGTGCACGATCTGGACCAGGTGATGGAGACCGATCTGGAGGTACTACATCGCCAGAGCCGGCTGCCGGCAGGCGCACTGTCCACCATGGCCGATAGTCTTCCCGGTCTGGGGATTGTGGCCGCGGTACTGGGGGTTGTGATCACCATGAGCGCGTTAGGCGGCCCACCGGAAGAAATCGGACACAAGGTGGCTGCGGCACTGGTCGGAACTTTCCTGGGCATCCTGTTGTGCTACGGATTCCTGGGACCCCTGGCAGCCAACATCAAGAAACAAACCGATGCCGAGAGCGAGTATTTCCTGTGTCTGCGGATGGGAATGCTGGCGTACATGAAGGGCGTCTCCCCGCTACTGGCGCTGGAGGCCGCGCGGCGTGCCATCCCGCATCACGTGCGCCCGACGTTTCAGGAGATGGACAAGGCCTGCCGGAAGACGGGTACACCCGCCGCTGAGGCTGCCGCTTGAGCGCCAAAGCACACCCCAAGATCATCATCGTGAAAAAGGTGGTCGCCGGCCACGACGAGGAACACGGCGGAGCCTGGAAAGTAGCCTACGCGGACTTCGTGACCGCGATGATGGCGCTCTTTATCGTGCTGTGGCTGCTGAGCGCCAGCGAGAAGGTGCAAAAGGCGGTAGGCGGTTACTTTCAAGATCCGACCGGCAAGGGCCGTCAAACCGGCACCACGAACGCGGGTGTGAGCGAAACTCTGACGCTCAATCAAAATCAACTGCAGCAATTGAAAGAAAAACTGGAACAGGCGCTGAAACAGCTCCCCATTTTCCGGGACCTGCAGAAGCAGGTTCGAATGACGATCACCGCGGAGGGTTTGCGGATCGATCTGCTGGAGACCAAGCGCGGGCTTTTTTTCGAGACGGGCAACCCCAAGCCGACGGTGGCAGGAAAGGAGTTGTTGCAGCTTCTCGCAGTCGAGCTGGTGAAGCTGACCAACAAAGTGGCGATCGAAGGTCACACCGATTCGACTCCCTACGGACGCACCGATTACTCCAATTGGGAGCTATCGGCCGATCGTGCCAACGCGGCCCGCCGGATTTTGCTCGAGTATGGACTCCCGGATACGCGGATCAGCCAGGTGCGCGGCTTCGCCGATCAACGGCTGCTATTTAAGAACGATCCGACCAACCCATCCAACCGGCGCATCTCGATCATCGTGCGCAACGCCGGGCTCGACGAGCAGGAAGAAGCCTCGGCTCAAGCTACCCAAGGTCATCCAGCGAAGGCCAATCCCGCTGCGCCTGGCAAGAAGTAGAGCGTCCAGCCCAAGCTAAGCTTCAGCCGGCTAGCGCTACGTCGCTGGTTGCTCAATCCTGGTGGCACTGCCGAGGATATCTTTTATCCGCACCGACAGTGCGTCTTCAACCAATACACCTCCACGCGTAGCAACGGGTGCGCCGCCTGCCAGAAGAGTCAGCGGCGACCCCTGCCGGATGTTTCGTTTCCAGAACCATGCCAGGCTTCAAATCCAGCAGGTCGCGGACGCTGAGCTCGATAACTCCCAGCTCAACCTCCAGGCTGAATGGCAGGCTTTCGAAACGATTCAATACCTCGGTTGTGTTCATGCGCAGTGGGCCGGAACCAACACTTGCATGCGGATCGCCAGAAAGAGATTGCGCATTTGCAGCGATGAAGCCAACAGCATCGTCGAGAATTCGGCGATGCGGTGACTAGACTCCGTCGATAGCATTTGGATGCATTTAACACTCACCTTATAAGTGAGTGAGTTTACGCACCCCGCATCTGCGGTGTCGCTTATCTATCAAGTCTTCCGCGTTATTAACCGATCTACGAACTTAAACCAAAAATGGACAACCTCTTTGCCAATAGAGTCGTGATGTGGATCGCCGATCAGGCGCCTTCCGATAAGATCTTTTCGAATCACGAAGATTGCGATACTGTCGAGATCGTCCCGGCCACCAGACTTGCAGTGGCGCTCGAACTTCTACAGACTCGCAGCCTGGACGCGATTGTGGTGAGCTTGCCGTTTGCCGGCTGTAGCGCGGAAGAACTGCTGGGCGCGATCCGGGAACTTCGCTCGGGACTGCCGGTGGTGGTGCACGAGCCCAGCATGATTCGAAGAAGCGACGCCGAGGTCCAACGCCTCGGCATTTCGCGCTACATCGCAAGTGCGGTGCCGCCCTACTATTTAGGACAGACGCTCTTGGATGTGATGAACAATGACGGGGAAAAGGCGATCGAAGAAAACCGTCCGGGCTCTCGCGAGGGCGCAAGAATGGTGGGGTCCAGCGCCTCGATGCGCCAAGTGGCGGAGATTATCGACCTAATCGGACCGCGGCGCTGCACAGTGCTGATCACGGGTGATACGGGCAGCGGGAAAGAAGTCGCCGCGCGGAAGATTCACGCCGCGAGCAACCGCTCTCAGCGCCGGATGGTCGCGGTGAACTGCGCCGCACTGCCCGATAATCTTTTGGAAGCCGAGCTTTTCGGCCACACCAAGGGTGCTTTCACAGGCGCCGTGAACGCCCGAGTGGGCCTGTTTGAACAAGCCCATCGCAGCACTATTTTCCTGGACGAGATCAGCGAGCTGCCCCTGTCCCTGCAAGCCAAACTGCTCCGCGTGCTGCAAGAACGAGAGATCCAACGCATCGGAAGCTCCAGGCCGGTACCTGTGGATGTGCGTGTGATTGCTGCCTCCAACACGAATCTGCTGGAGGCCGTCGCCAACCGGCGTTTCCGCGAAGACTTGTACTATCGGCTGAACGTCGTGGCGTTGCAGATCCCGGCGTTGCGCGAGCGGGCCAGCGACATTCCCGAGCTGGCCGAGCATTTCCTGGCCTCAATCGCCGATCAGGAAGGCGGGCCAGCCAAGACGCTAGCTCCGGAAGCGATGGCGGCGCTGCTGCGCTACAGCTGGCCGGGTAATGTCCGGCAACTCGAACACGCCTTAGAGTCGGCCGTAGCTTTGAGCGGTTCTCGAACGGTTTTGTATCCGGGCGACTTTGCCCTGCCGGTGCGGCCTCAATTGGCGGGCATCTCGGCGATCGACGTGCCGGAAACAGGAATCAATTTCGAAGAACTGATTGCGAACATCGAGCGGCGCTTGCTGGAGCGGGCGTTGGCCAGATCAGGCGGCAACAAGTCGCGGGCCGCGGATCTCCTCAAAATGAAACGGACCACGCTTATTTCCAAGTTCAAGGCTTTGGAAGTCTGCGCCTGAATCAAGTATGGCTTCGGCTCAGGTAGTCGCGCCCGGCCAGACCACCCGCTCCGCCAACGGCCTGGGGGTTACAAATTGGGGCGAACTGGCGGTACCCATCGCGGTCCTGCTGATCGTGGTAGCGCTGATTACGCCGCTGCCGAGTTTTCTGCTGGATTTCCTCATCGTCATGGACCTCATGATGTCCGTGATCGTGATGATGGTGGCGATGTATATTGGGCGCCCCGTGGAGTTCAGCGTGTTCCCCACGGTTCTGCTGCTGCTCACGCTTTTTCGCCTGGCGCTGAACGTGTCGTCGGCACGGCTCATTCTGTTGAATGGAAACACAGGGACCGCGGCCGCCGGGCACGTGATCGAAGCTTTCGGCAGCTTCGTGGTGGGCGGGAACTACATCATCGGCGCGGTGATATTTTGCGTCCTGATTGCGATTCAATATGTCGTAATCAATCACGGTTCGGTGCGCATCTCGGAAGTGACCGCGCGTTTCACTTTGGACGCACTGCCGGGCAAGCAGATGTCGATTGACGCCGATTTGAACGGCGGTTTGATCGACGAGACCGAAGCTAAACGCCGCAGGAAGGACTTGAGCGCGGAGGCCGAATTCTATGGCGCCATGGACGGCGCCTCTCGCTTCACCCAGCGGGATGCGATCGCCAGCATCATCATCACGGGCGTGAACATCATCGCCGGATTTCTGATTGGCGTGTTCCAGCACGACATGGACTTGAAGCGCGCCTTGCAAACCTACACCGTGCTGACCATCGGCGATGGCCTGGTGACGGTGATACCGGCACTGATGATTTCGATCTCGGGAGGGCTGGTAATCACGCGCGCAAGCTCGGACGCGAAACTGGGTGCGCTGTTCGACAAACAGGTCTTCGGAAGAGCCGAGCCGCTGCTGCTGGCCAGCGGAGTACTGCTGGTCCTGGGGCTGTTTCCCGGGCTGCCGACGCTGCCTTTTCTGGTGTTGGGAGGCGGGCTGGGCCTGACCGCACTGCAGAAACAACGCCGGCGGGCCAACGCGGCAAGCGCGACCAGTGCGGCTGAGAAGCCGGCCAAGGAAAGCGTCGAAAGCCTGCTCCAGGTGGACCCTCTTTCGATCGAAGTGGGGCTAGGGCTGGTCAAGTTGGTCGAGGGCGGATCGAAGTCCCCGCTGCTGCAGCGCATCACGGGCATCCGGAAAACACTGGCTTCCCAGCTCGGCTACCAAATGCCCGCCATCAAAGTAAACGACAATCTGGCGCTGCGTTCGCGCGAGTATTCGATCTTGATCAAGGGTGTTGAGGTGGCCCGCTACGAGCTGCCCAGCGGTCAGGAATTAGCGATACCTAACGCGGAGGTGCGCGGCGGCATGGAGGGCACTCCCACCAAAGATCCGGCATTCGGATTGGCGGCCTTGTGGATTCCAACCGGCCGCGCCACGGCAGCCCGATCGCAGGGTTACACGGTCGTGGACGAGGTGAGCGTGCTGGGCACGCATCTCTCCGAGCTGGTTCGACGCCATGCGCATGAATTGTTCAGCCGCCAGGATGCTAAGAACTTCTGTGATCGCGTAGCGCAAAGCAATCCCAAGGTGGTCGAAGATCTGGTTCCCAAGCTGCTGTCGCTCGCGGTGGTGCAGCGAGTGCTTCAGAATCTCCTGCGCGAACGCGTGCCGATTCGCGATTCGGTAACCATCCTGGAGGCGCTTAGCGAAGGAGCGCAGATGACCAAGAATCCTGTGTTGCTTACCGAATACGTGCGTCAGGGCATCCGGCGTACCGTGGTGAAGCCGCATTTAAGCCCGCAGCGCGACATTACGGCCTATCTGACCGAGCAAGGCGTGGAACAGGCCGTCGAGTCCGCGATCGAGCACAGCGAAAATAACAGCGTGCTGGGCCTGGCCCCGCAAACGGCACGGGAGATTGTTTCGCAGTTCTCGCGCAGGATCGAGAGGCCGGACTCGTCGGCGGTCGTGATCACGTCGCCCAGCGCCCGATATTTTATAAAGCAACTGCTGGAGACTGCGTTTCCGGATGTAGCGGTTCTTTCGCAGAGTGAGGTTCCGCCGGAAGTGAAAGTAAAGTCACTGGGTGGAATTGGATGAGGAGTTACAGCGCAGCGGCCTGGCCGGCAATATGGGAGATATTGCAATGAATGAGACCGAACAAACCACCGAAGTACTTGGAAAAGCCGATGCAAGTCCGGCAACCAGACCCCTGGCGGACGCGGCTCCGGCCGGCACTCTAACTGCCGCGCCGCTGCTGATGGATATCAAGCTGCAGATTCACGTCCGGATGGGCCGAGCGCAGCGCAGTCTTCGCTCCATCGTTCAACTGGGCTCCGGTTCGGTGGTAGAGCTGGATTGTGCCGTCAACGACCCGGTGGAGATTGTGGTCAACGGCCGCGTGATCGCCGAGGGCGAGATCGTCGTCGTCAGCGGAACCTATGGCGTACGCATCACTCGGATCGCGGGATCGGGCGCTGAAACAACTCTTGGGGCCGAGCATCAGCTCCGGCAGTTTTCAGAGAACCTAAAATGAACGACATCGTTTCGTTGAGTAGCTTGAGCAATGCGTCTTCCGCGCAGCAGGCCCAGGTGGAGCACGCTCGCGCGGCCAGCGAGTCGAACTCCAGTGGCGCATCGGGCTCCACCGCGGCCGGACAACCGCACGAAGATTCCGTTACGCTGTCCAACACCGCGGGCCTGGTGCAGCAAGCCCTGAGTGCCGGGGCCGCTGCCCGCGCAAGCCGTGTGCAACAGCTGAAGCAGCAGTTTGAAAATGGTCAATTGAGCGTCGATCCGGCTGCCGTCGGCGGCGCTTTAATTGGCGCCGCCGTCGCGGGCGACTAGGGCGTTGCGATCGAGAGCAGAACGGCGAATCTGGTTAACTTGCGGCATCCTCAATCAGAAACCCTCTGCGCGATCCGGTGCTCACGATTTGCCCGTCAAAGCCGCGCTTACCGTTTAGCGTACATGCGACCTTCTGGTCGGCCGCATGGTCGAGCTTGATGACCTGGCCCACCTGAAGCTGCAGCAGATCCGCCAGCCGTATCTCGGACGGGTCCAGCCAGATATCGATCGTCACCTGTGCCGGCATCATCAGCTCCATGAGGTTTTCCGCCGATCCGCCCGGATCGGTTAGCGGTGCAGGATCAGCTTCGCGCGTACGCGGCGATGCGGTGAAAAGCCCGGCCGGTACCGCCACCGTCAATTTACCGGTGCAATCCGCGACAGCGACTTGGAAGCCCACAGTGCACATCAATTCGGTGGCAGGAAGGACCCGCGAGGGCGTTGGTTCCACTTCAACCGTGAACGCCTCCAGTTGGGTTTGGGTCAAGGGCGACCAGGCGCGAAACGCTTCCGACAGAATCAGGCGGAACAATAGCGTTACGACCTGCAGCTCGATCTGTGTCGGCTTACGATCCGGTGAGGCGAAGCCTCCCGCCTGCGCTCCGAGCGCGATGCCAATTAACGGGAACAGTACGTTGTAATCGGCGCGGATGAGCAGCTTATGTTCGGGTTGCCGGGTGACCACCGCCGCGAAGCAGGAAAGCTCATCGCCGCTCAGGAACTCGCTGAAGATGGTATTGGAAACGCCGGTAAAGGCAATGTTGACGGACGTCCGAAGGAACGCCGAAAGATTCATGGTAAGGTCGCTCGCCAACTCCTCGTTGGTGAGACGCAACTGGTCGCCGCCGGCGCCCTCCCATTGACTAACCGTCTTAAAATCCGCCTTGATCCACTGCGATTCCATGATGAATTGTAAGTCCTACATCGGCCTTTTTTTAGAGAGTCTTTATTGCCGTGTATCGGGATAGACCAGTTCCGTGCCGGCTCGCAGCCTGGCGTCGTTTTTTCGACAGTGCAGTGGCACAGCCAAGACAGCCTGGATGCACAAGCCGTTGAAATGGCGTGACGCCCTGTGGCGGCGAAATTGCCAATCAGAGATGGCATGCCGCCCGCCTGTCTTGGAGCGGCCAGCCATCTGAGAAGACACTATGAATCTGATCGAGAGCGCGCCCAGCAAGATTCCCGGCCGGCACAAGGCCGCCATCCTGCTGGTCGCCCTGGGAGACAAGTTGGGCGGCGAAGTGCTCACGCGCTTGAATGACGAAGAAGTTAAGACCGTGAGCAAGGCCATCGCCAGCCTGCCGCAAGTGCACCCCAATGAGACCGAGTCGGTGCTGGAAGAATTTTCCCAGGCCGTGTCGCACAACGTGGCTCGCGGAGGCGCCGATGTCGCCAAGCGGCTGCTGGTCAATGCCTTCGGACCGGTTGCCGCGCAGCATATCGCCGAGCACTTGCCCACCGCTGGAAGGCCGGGCGCCGACACGCTCCAGAGAGTGGACCCACAACAGTTGAGCCGCTTTGTGGAAGCCGAGCACCCGCAGACGATCGCGTTGATCCTTTCGCACCTTGCGGCAGAACGCGCGGCCTCTCTTTTGACCAATCTGAGCCCGCTGGTGCGCTCCCAAGTGGTCGTCCGGATTGCGCAATTAGACCGCGTCTCACCCGACGTGGTCTCCCGTATTTACTCGGTCATCAGCGAGAAGTTGAAGTCGCTGGGAGAGATGAGAACGGAAGCGCGAGGCGGGCCTCGCTCGGCCGCCGACATCTTGAACCGTATGGAATCGGTGGTCAGCGAGGAGATTCTCGGAAGCATGAGCAACGACGAGCAATCCTTGGCCGATGTCATCCGGAATTTCATGTTCACCTTTGAGGACATCGTGCAGTTGGACGTCAATGCCATGAAGGAACTGGTTGCGAAGGTGGATCGCAAGCTGCTGACGGTGGCTCTGAAGGGAACCAGCGAGCCGCTGATGAATCATTTCCTGCAATGCATGTCGCAGCGGGGCGGAGAGATGTTGCGCGAAGACATGGAAGCCACCGGTCCCATCAAAATCCGCGAGGTCGAGGCGGCCCAAAAACAGATTCTGGCGGTGGTGCATCAGCTCGAAGCGGATGGCACCATCAGCTTGCGGGGCGGCGGGGCGGAGCAGTATGTCTGAAGTCCTGGCAGGACATCCGCTGCCGGTGGCGAGCGCGCGGTGGCGTACGGTTAGCCTGGCGGCTCCGCGGAATGGTGCAGGTGCTGCCGCCGAGGACGAACTCGGACAACGGATTGAACAAGCCCGGCGGGAAGGGCAGGAAGAAGGTCTGCGGTGCGGGCGGGCAGATATACAGCGGCTGCTTCCCTCCACGCTGGAGAACATTTCCGCGACCTTGACTGAGCTGGAGCAAGTGCGGCGGCGGCTTCGTGAAGAAGCGTGCCAGGAGCTGGTTCGGCTGGCGGTCAGCGTCGCCAGGCGCGTGATCCATCGCGAGACCGTGGTAGATCCCGCTGCCATGTCGGGACTGGTGAAAGCTGCGGTTGCCAAGCTGCAGTCGCGCGAGATCAGCCGGGTCAGAATGCATCCAGCGCTCGAATCCACGGTATCGAGGGTGCTGGAAGAGTGCGGAGCGCCCGCCCATCTCGTGCTGCTGGCGGATGCAAGCCTGAGCTCGGGCGATCTGCTGTTTGAAACGGCGCAAGGTGTGCTGGACGCGTCCGTAAGCACCCAGTTCGCTGAGCTGGAGCGCGGGCTACTGGACAAATTAGGAAGCGCTTCGGTTGCGGACGGATCTGATCTCCATTTCTCCGCACTGGCGAGCTAAGGCTGATCCCGATTCCATCCCGCCAGATAGGATTCCGCGGCCAGTGTCTCCAACTGGCGCGCCGCTTCATATTGCCAGCGCTCCAATCGCCGGGCCTTCAATTCCTCGAGCAGGCGCAGGCGTAACTTCGCGGCGGCGAATATCTTTTGTTGGGCCGCCAGGTTGTCCTGGACGCGCGCCCGGGCATCGGTGAGCTTCTGTACCTCCTGGCGAAGGCGCAGATCGTATGCGGCCGCGGCACGTAGGTCGCTGCCCTGAAGGCCAGGCAGGGCCGTAACAGACGCGGAGAGACCGGACCGCTCGCTCGCCACCCGCGCCAGCATCATCTCCACGCGAGCTTTGTCCTGGATCAGGCGCTGGAGCTTGACTTCCTCGCGCGTCAGTTCAACCGCTCGCCACCGCAGTATCTTCTCTAGAGAAAAACGAAATTGCGCCATGGGCCGCCTCTTCTATCCCAAAGCGGCCGCGAGCTTGCCGAGCCTCTGCCGCGTTTCCAGGTATGGGGAGAGCGTCTGCGAATCTTGCTTGAGGAAATTGAGGATTTCCGGACGGCACCGGATGCTGGCGTCCAAGCGGGGATTGGCTCCCGATGCATAGGCGCCGAGTTGAATCAGATCTTGTGAATCGTGATAGAGGGCCAGGGCCTCGCGGAGCTTTTGTATATGAGCCAGGTGCTCGGGCGCGGCCACCCGTGGCGTTAGCCGGCTGAGCGATTGCCGGATGTCAATGGCCGGGTAGTGTCCCGCGGAGGCCAGTTCTCGCGACAGGACGAAATGGCCGTCCAAAATTCCGCGAGCCGCGTCGCAAATCGGCTCGTTGAAATCGTCGCCTTCCACCAGCACCGTGAAAAATCCTGTGATGGAGCCTTTCTTGAAATGGCCCGAACGCTCGAAGATCTTCGGCAGCATGGCGAAGACCGACGGCGTGTAGCCCTTCTGGCTGGGAGGCTCGCCGGCGGCCAGGCCGATCTCGCGTTGCGCCATCGCCAGGCGAGTAACGGAATCCACCACAAGCAGGACGTTCTTGCCTTGATCGCGAAAATATTCCGCTACAGCCAGCGCCACGAAGCAGGCCCGGATGCGAAGCGGCGCAGGACGATCGGACGTCGCCACCACAACCACGGCGCGCTTGCGGCCTTCGGGGCCGAGCTCGTTATCCAGGAAGGCCCGCACCTCGCGATTGCGCTCGCCGACCAGTGCAATCACCGTGACGTCTGCGTCGTTATGCCGCGCCATGGCGCCCAGCAGCGTGCTCTTGCCAACCCCGCTGCCGCCGAAAATGCCGACGCGCTGTCCCTTACCGCACGGCAGCAGGCCGTCGATAGCTCGTATGCCCGTGACGAGCGGCTCGCTGATGTGCTCCCGTTCCAGGGGGCAGGGCGCTGCGGTGTACAGCGGATATGTCTCCGACCCCGGCACGGGCGGTCCGCTATCTATCGGCAGGCCGAACCCATCCAGCACGCGGCCGAGTAGCGCGGGCGAGACTCGCAACTGCGACTCGTTCTTGCGCGCGATCACGCGATCGCCTAGCTGCAGGCCATCGATTTCTTCGAGCGGCATGGAGAGCACGCGTTCGTTCCGGAAACCGACCACCTGGGAGCGGATGGCACGCCCGCCTGCGGTGCGAACCTCGCAGAAGTCGCCAATCGAGGTCACCGGACCGCGGGACGCTATTAGCAAGCCCACCATTTCCGTTACCTCGCCGACCCACGGCAGCAGCTCGATTTCGGCGGTGCAGGATGCCAGATGCGGTATGAGAGAGGCCGCCATGCTATTTGTCCAGTTTGTCGCTCAAGCCGCGTTCGATCTCGCTGAGATCCGCTTCCATGGATGCGTCCAGCTTTTCGTCGAAATCGAAGACCAACGCTCCGGCTTTCACGTTCCGATCGGCTAACAAGAAGAGATTGCCCGGGGCCCGGTTCTGATCCAGGCATCGCCGCAGCACTGGTTCAAATTCAGGATGGACGCGAGCGCGGGCAATTTCTCGCGCCTGAAGCTTTGAAAACGCGGCTCTGAGCAGGCCGGCCAGAACGTCTGGTTCCACGGCGACTTGCCGGTGAATTACACGCGCTGCTATCGCGATCGCCAGTTTTACGATGTCGTTCGTGGCGTGATCTCGAACCGCGTCGCGTAAGCGCGCCAGTTCGGTGACGGCCTGAGCAACTTTTTGGACCGCCGGCAACAGCTCTTGTTCCGCCTCTTGTTGGGCGGACGCAACACCGCTCGCGAAACCTTCCCGCCGCGCCTGTTCCAAGCGGCCCGCAATTACGAGTTCAGCTGGAGGGCTATCATTCTGCGGTCTTGAGCCGGCCAGTTGCTCGGCAGTGCGCCAAAGTACCGGCCGAAAATCGCTGTACTGCTCTTTCAGAATCTCACCGGGCATAATGGGAGGGACCTACGTGTTAATTTCTTTCTTCCGCAAGCCATCCGCGGACCACTCCGGCCCACGCCTCAGGATCTTTCTTGGCGCTATCTTGTAATTGGGCGAGGAGTAGTTCGGACTTTGTCGGCATGAGCGCAGGCAAGGTCGAAGCGGGCGGAGCGATGCCGGCGGCGCCGGCGGCTGCGGATAGCATCGCTTGCGGCGGCGGAGCAGGCAGCGCCACTTGGACCGGAATAGCGGCTTCGCTCTTCCTGCGGCCGAACACAAAGAAAGCCAAAAGCAGCAACAGCACCACGGCTCCGCCCGCGCCGTAGAGAACAGCAGGCTTCTTCTTGAGTGTCTCAAGCGACAACGTCTCGTCGGTTTTCTTGGGGGCGGGTACGTTCTCCGCCGGAAGGTCCAGGTTTAAGCTGGCGTCAAACGGCAAAGCTTCGACCGTGAGTTGATCGCCACGTTCGGAGTTAAACCCGACTAACGCCCCGACCAGGCTTTGAATCGCCTTCAACTTTTCGGGATCCGGCGGCAGTACGGCGCGATGCATCTGCTTGCCCTGGCCCTCCAACTTGGTCCCCTGATCCACCAGCACTGCAATGGACAACTTCTTAATGGAACCTTGCGGCATCTTGACATGTTTGACGGTGCGGCTGGATTGATAGGTGATGCTTTCGGTGCGCCTGCTGGAGTTGGTGGTTGTTCCAGCCGGCCGGACCGCGGCTTGCTTGGGCGGATCCGCGGTTGCATTTGATGCGGCGCCGGCGGATGATCCGGCGGTTGTTGCGGTCTGCTGGCCGGGCGCCGGGGCAGGGGCCGGTGCTGGCGCTGGTGCGGGCGCCGGGATGGGCGCTGTGACGGCGGCAATGGTCGTCGGCGGCAGATTGGCGGCTGTTCCGGGTACAACCGGACCTGGCCGTGTGCTGCCGTTCGTGTCCTCGGTTTTTTGCGAGGTCAACATCACGGATTTGCTGGGATCGAAGCTTTCTTCGCTTTCCTCGCCGCTGGTCATGTCCACGTCCGCCGACACACCAGTGCGAAACTTATCAGCTCCGAGCAACGGCTCCAGAGTGTTGTTGATCTTGAGAGCGAGATCGTGCTCCACGGCCTGGCGGTACTCCAGTGCCGCCTCAGTCACTTGGACGCCCTCATCCAGCGAATTGCGGCGCGGCTGGCTCAGCAGGTTGCCATTCATATCCACGACCGAGACCAGTTCTGGAGTTAAGCCCTCCACCGCGCTTGCGACCAAATTCCGGATCGCGAGCACGTTCTGCGCGGACAGCCGCGTGCCCGGACGCAAACCGACCAACACGCTGGCTTTCGCGGCCTCCCGCGATTCAGAGAATACGGATTCTTTGGGAAGGGTCACGTGGACCCGCGCCTGCTGTACTTCCGCCAAAGCCCGGACGGAGCGTTCCAGTTCTCCTTCGACAGCGCGCCGGTAGTTCACGTGTTCGGCGAAATCAGTCATGCCGAAATTGGTTTTATCGAAGATCTCAAATCCAATCCGCCCGGTCTTGGGGAGCCCCAGGCCGGCCATCTCCAGGCGCAATTCAGGAATGCGAGGCTCCGGCACGAGTACGGCGGCCCCATTGTCCGCAATCTTGTAATCCACGCCGGTTTCGCGGAGCTTCTGAACGATGGCGCTGGCATCTTCGGGCGACAGTGAAGAGTACAAGGGCCGCATGCTGCTTTCGCGCTGGTAGCGGGAGAACCAGACTACGCCGCCCACTACCGCGGCCGCGCAAATTGCGATGGTGATGAGCTGGCGCGCGTTTAAGGCGCTTAAAAGTTTTCTCGCTTGATCCATGTTTGTAAGGGGAGAAGATCAGCTCAGAGCTGCATCCTCATGACTTCCTGATAAGCTGAAACCACTTTGTTGCGAACCTGTGTGAATAACTCGAATTCCAATGACGCCCGCTGGGACGCCAGCGCCACCGAGTGCAGCTCTTCGTTCCCGCCGTTGAGAAAGCTGTTGACGGCTTGCTGCGCCTGGTTTTGAGACTGCTCCACGCCGCCGACGATACTTTCCAGCATGGACTGAAACCCGCCGGGCGGCGCGCTGGCCCCGCTCACTTGCGAGAGGTCCGGTATTGCGACCGGTCGAATTGGCGAGATGGGATTGATGCTTGACATTAGCGGAAGAGATCGAGAGACTTCTGAATCATGTCCTTGACCGCCGAAATGGCGGCCACGTTGGCTTCATAGTTTCGCGATGCGCCCAGGAGGTCCACCATGTCTTCGGCCGGACTGATCTTCGGAAAGGCGACGTAGCCATTCTTGTCCGCGTCCGGATGTCCCGGCATGTAGCGCAGCTCCGGGGCGCTATCGTCGACCATGACTTGGCTGACCGTGACTCCCGGCGCGCTGGACCCAATGGCGGAGCTAAATTCAGAGGAGAAGGAACCGTCCGCTGGCGCCTCCTCGAAGATGGCGTCCTTGCGGCGGTACGGGCCGCCTTCGGGCGTCCGGGTCGTCTCCGCGTTAGCCAGATTTTCCACCAGCAGTTCCGCGCGCGCGCGTTGCGCACTCATGCCGGAGCCGCTTACCGAAAGAGAAGAGAAGAGGCTCACGACTTACTCTCCTCGATGGCGGTCTTTATGGACTGCAGCTCGGAACGCGCCAGGTTGCTGGCGACCGAGAAGCGCAGAGCATTCTCGGCGAGCAAGCGCGACTCCCGGTCCATGTCCACGTTGTTTCCGTCGTTCTTAGTTTTAAGGCCGGAGACTTCTATCGCGCTCGGGCTCTGGTTACCCATCTGGTTGGCCAGCTCGCTCTGGAAATCGATGTCCTTGGTCTTGTAGTCCGGCGTGTCGGCATTGGCGATGTTGGACGCCACCAGCTTCTGGCGGACGCTCAGCAGATTCATGTAGCGTTCGACACCCGCGCCGACTCCTTCCAGCATGCCCGTCGGATTGCAATTGGTGTGCCGAGGCGATCCGGTGATGTTGCAACCACTTGCGAGACGCTGGTGTTTTGGAGTCGACGGCTGCTGTCGAGAATTCGGCGGCCGCCTATAGCGAAATCTGGATCGAAGAGCTCTGTTTCGGGGCTTGATCGATCGCGTAGTGCAGGGACTTTTCCAGCACGGCCAGTTGTTCGCCGAGAATCGCGCGTTGGACGATTGTCATGCCGCGCGCCCAGGTAAGCAGCTCATTTGCCTGCCTGTCCAGGTTGGAGGCGGCGCGCTCCGGCTCCGGCAAGCGTTGCCAACATTCTGTCAAAGCTTTCGCGTACTCGGAAGCCAGCCGCCCGGCTCGGGCGTAGTCGGCCGCTAATACTGCGGATCGAAGCTCCTGCGCGATGTTATCCAGCGCTTGTGGCATTCGGGTTATTGCTGGTGGTGGCCTGGAACAGACCCTGCAAGAAGGTATTCTCCTGCTGCAGAGTCGCGATGAGGGCGTTGGCTTGCGCCATTTGCGCGTTCAGATTGTTTTGAAGCTGCGTGAGCTGCTGCTCGTCGTTGTTCAATTTCGTCTGATCGTTTTGAGTTTGTGTCTGATAGGCCTGAGTCTGCAGTGCGATCGCGCCTGAAGTCGGGTCGGTCAGGCTGTTTAGACCATCGCTGGCGGATTGCAGGAAGCCGCCGGTGGTCGGAGAACCCAGGAACGAGATGGCATCCTGGACTTGGGTCTGCGACAGGCCGCTCAACACGCTGGGATCGAACGCCAGGGTTCCTTGCTGCGTATACGTGACGCCGATCTGAGTCAAATTGGTAATGGAGCCGCCGGAACCGCTGTAGGCGCCCATCTGCTGGAGCACCTGCTGCATCGATAGGATGATGCCGTTGCCCGTCAAAGCGCCGCCGTTCTGTCCCTGGTTCTTCTGGAGTTCGCTGAGCGCCGAATTGTAAGAGTTGACGAAAGACGAAAGCGCGTTGGAGATGCCGCCGAGGTTGGCAGCGACTGTTACGGTTGCCGTGCCTGTTGCTTCGAGCGTAACGTTGAGCCCGGGGGCCACCGTGACCGTGGCGTTGTTCGTCGAGATGCCGCCCGAGGGCTGTCCGTTTACAGTATAGGTTGCGTTCGACCCGCTGTTTAGCGAGTTCAACAGATTGCTATTGTTGCTGTCGGTCAACTGGATGCCGATGTTTCCGAGCGTCGTGGATTGAATCACCAGGCGGTAATCCGGAGACGATGGCGTTCCCAAGTTGATGACCACGGCCTGGACCGGCGCTCCGCTGTTGTTGATGGACTGTGCCAAAGAGTTCAGATTGTTTGACGGAGGCTCAATCGTATAGGTGGTTCCGTTTACCGTCAGCGTGAACGAACTGCTCTGGCTGATGTTCTGCCCGGATGGGTCGGTCACGGGAGGCTGTGGCGCAATACTCATGGCGCTGGCTTCCGAGCCGGCGTTAGTTACGTCGATGCTATAGGTACCCGGAAGCGCGGTTCCAGTCAGGGTGGCCTGCAGGATGGATGGCGAGGACACGGTAGCGGCTTGAGCGCCGTTGCTGGTTGCGGACGACAGCGATTGAATCGAGTTTTGCAATCCGCTGAACTGGGCGCTGAGCTGGGTGAGCTCCTGCGATTTGCCGCTGACATCGTTTATGTCAGCCTGAACCAACTGGGCGGGAAGGGCAGCGATCTGGAGAGCTCGAGTGACCGCGCTCTGGAGGTCCGTAGAGAAACTGCTGGAGCCAGTGGTCGTGGTGAGCGGATTGGTGACATTGAGGTTGGGGAGCGAGCTCCCAAGAGGATTTACGGAACCTGTGCTCATAAGGGACCCTCAAGGCTGAAATGGCAAAGCCGGGCCGTTCTCGATAGAGATCGGCCCAGCGTTAAAGAAGCTTTAGTGCAGGTTTACTGCAAAAGCTTCAGAAGCGCGGCAGGCATGGCGTTGGCCTGCGCGAGAGCGGCGATGGAAGACTGCTGCAACGTCTGGGCCCTGCTCAGGTTGGCAGCTTCTTGGGCGACATTCGCGTCCTTGATGGACGATTCGGCCGCCGAAAAGTTGGTGATCTGGGAATTAGCGAGTTGGCTGGCGTAGTTCAGCAGGTTCTCGCCCGCGCCGACGCGTCCTTGAACCAGACCCAGCGCTTTGATGGCGGCTGTGATCGAGGTCAGAGCGGCCACGGCGTTGCCGGTGACCGTGCCGGTGGAGTTCGGAGCCACGGTGGCCTGCGCGCCAGTGGCCGTGAAGACGCCGCCAGCTGCGGTGGTGGAAGCGGTAAAGTTGTTCACGCTCTGGAAGGAGAGGCCCGTGCCAGCAGCGTTTAAGACAGCGTAGATTCCGAGCGCAGCGGTTTGAGCGTTGATCTTAGACAGCGCGGAGTTGATGTTGTCGGTGGCCAGCAGACCTACGTTCGCCGTGCCTTGCCCGTTCTGGAAGGTCAACGTTTCTGCCGCAGCGGTGTAGGAAGTCGCGCCTGCCACCGAGGACACGCCCGTATTGAATGCCTGCGAGCCGGAGGTTGCGATTGGATTCGCGTCAGCGGTCGCACCGGTGGAAACCGAGAAGGCTGTGCCGCCGCCGAACTCGAGCTGGCCGTTGCTGCCGAGGGACGCTTGGATACCATATGAAGACAGCGAATTGTTGAGGCTGCTCAGCACCTGGGTTTCCGTGAGTGCCCCAGATCCGCCTACGGCGACTGCGACGGTTTGCGCACCGCCGTTCGGCGAGTAGAGATGGAAGCTGAAGGTCTGCGAAGCCGTAGCCAGGAACGTTGCGCCGGGCGCATCCAGCCGGACCGTGTTCGCAGTGCCTAGTGTCAGCTGCGTCCCGCCACCAGCGACGCTGGCGCTGGCGATTCCAAGGCCGTTCGAATCCACCTGGTTCGTTGCGCCGCTCAGATCGATGGTGACCTTTCCGTTGGACGCAGTGTTGCCGCCGCCGATGAACACGCTGTTGACGGCGTTGTACTGGCCGCCTGATGCCAAGCCGATGTTGTTGGCCTGGCGCGTGATTTCCGAAAGTTCCGACTGGAACTCCTGATTCAACGTGTTGCGATCGCCGGCGAAGGTGGCGCTGGCAGATTCGGTAGCCAGAGTCTGGAGCCGGTTCAGGATGCTCGAAATGTTGCTCAAGCCGCCATCGATGATCTGCAGGATGCTGGTGCCGTTGCTGGCATTCAACACGCCCTGCTGTAGCTCGGCGATGTTGGCTGCATACTGATTCGCCACCGCCAGACCAGCCGCGTCGTCTCCGGAGGAGTTGATGCGGTAGCCGGACGTCAACTGCTGAATGGTGTTGCTTTCGAAAGCTGAGTTCTGTGCGAGGGCCTGTTGGGCGAACAGCGATGTTACGTTAGTTTGGAGCGAAATTGACATTGATATCCTCTTTCGTGGTTTGTTCGGCCTCTCGCCGAACTGCGCCGGTTTCTCGGACGCAGTAGTCTTGTCGATGAGCCGTGGGTACTTTTCAGTTTTTTTTGATTTTTCTCACCGGTTGCGGCCCGGCGCCGGGTTGATCGTGGGCTGGCGCTAGGACTCTCGCGCCAGAGGTCCTACTTCTTTGCGCTGGTCTTGGAGCTTGCGGAATTCTGGAGCTTGAGACTATCGACAATGATAAGGTCCACGCGCCGGTTTCGCGCCCGCCCTTCCGGCGTAGCATTGGAAGCGACCGGCATGGTGTCGGCACGGCCCACTACCGAAAAGCGCTCCCGGTCCAGGCCGAAGCGCTCCGTCATGGCGTCCAGAAGCGCGATGCCCCGGGCGCAGGACAGTTCCCAGTTGCTGCGGAACCTGGAGTTATGGATGGGTATCGAATCCGTATGTCCTTCGAGCTGGA
Source organism: Terriglobia bacterium (assembly GCA_963739705.1). Classification (GTDB taxonomy): domain Bacteria; phylum Acidobacteriota; class Terriglobia; order Bryobacterales; family Bryobacteraceae; genus Palsa-89. The sequence goes on from CAVUBR010000002.1 coordinate 131,398, forward strand.
TCGCGTTCGGTAGCGGACCGATTACGGTCGCGATTCTTTGCAAAGTTGGCATGGACTCAGGAGCGAGCCCATCCGTCCCCGACGGGAAGAAAGCAGATTCCCGCAAGCTAACGATCAAGCCGCGCGGTTCCAGCCGCACCTCGACCTTGCCTTCCCTGATCTCTGCTTCCAGTTCTTTATTCATACGCTCCAAGGAAGGCAACAGCTCGACAAGGTTGTCGGGTTGGTTGTCTTTTGCGGCGTGCTGCGCCCCGCCAGGCCCCTTCATCATGGCGTTTCCGACTCCCTTGTCGTCCACGGTGCCGCCCAGGATCTTGGCGACCGCGGGAGGAACGCTGACCGAATGCCCGTCCTGCAACGCTTTTTCAACTGCCTGGGAGACCTGCTTGGCGCGTGCTTTGTCGGTTTGCGAAGAGGCAAACATCACCACAAAGAAAGCGAACAGCAAGGTAATGAAGTCGGCGTAGGAAACCAGCCAGCGCTCGTGATTCTCGGGCGGCTCTTGCTGCTTTCTGGGCACGGCTATCCCTTAGCGATGGCCGCCTGAGCGGCCCGTGCTGCCGGGGCTGCCTGGGCTTCTTTTTTTCCACTCGGTGCTTCTTGTAAGAAGGCGTCCAGCTTCACTCGAATGATCTTCGGATTCATGCCTTCCACGATCGCGCACACGCCCTCCAGCATCAGTTCGCGCAGTTCCAGAGTATGGTGAAAGCGGGCCTTGATCTTATTCGCGGCCGGCAAGAAAAATAGGTTCGCGGATGCCACGCCATAGACCGTTGCCACGAACGCGACCGCGATTCCGCGGCCCACTTCCTCTATGTTTTCCAAATGTTTCATCACCTGGATGAGACCCAGGACCGCGCCGATGATTCCGATCGTGGGCGCATAGCCGCCGGCCGCCTCGTAGACCTTGGCCATGGCCTCGCCATGCTTGTGCTGCATCGCGATGTCGAGCTCCATCATGCTGCGGAGTTCCTGCAGATCTGTCCCATCCACGCTTAGCGTCAGCGCCTTGCGGAGAAATGGATCGGAGATGTTGGACAAATCGGATTCCAGCGACATGATGCTGTTCTTACGGGCCTTGGTTGCATATCCCAGGATCTCCTCGATTACGTGCTCGGGAGACTGGGCGTGCTCGAAGAAGACGCTCCCGAGACATTTGACGGCGCGCAACAGCGTCTCGAGCGGAGTGGTCACCATAACCGCGCCGATGGTCCCGCCCAGCACAATCATGAGGGCCGTAATCTGCGCGATGTCGGTGAGCTTCCCGCCTTCGATCAGCAGACCGCCCAGAATGCCTCCGCCGGCGAGCAGCAACCCGCCCAGCGTCGCAATGTCAGGACGCGTGGGAATCTTCTTAGACTGGTTTTCGCCGTTCGCCATGTTGTTCCTGCTAGGCGTGCTTGATTAGCTGCGCATGCTCTCCTTGCCGGAACGCGCACCCGCCCACACTCATGATGGCCCGCCGGTACTCCACCACTCTTTCCACCACCTCGCCGGCCGATTCGAGAACCAGGAACTTTTGGCCTGTGGTGAGGGCTACCACGGTATCGGGAGTAACCTCAACGTGCTCGATCAGGTCGGCATTGACGATAAGGGGCACGTGATTCAACCGCGTCAGTTGTATCATTGGCTACTCCTTTTGAGCGCGGGCGCCTAGACTGTTTGTGGACTGCTTGCCAAGTGCTCCAGCAGGTAAATTCCGGCTTGGATTTGCTCCTGGCGGGGGCCTGTCAGCGCCTGGAGAGCGCCGTGGAGCACCTCGATGCGCTCGGCATCGCTGGCGTCCAAGACTGTCGATTGCAAGGCTAGCCTCTCTGCTCTCGCAAGGGCCTCTTGGTGGCCGGCGGCATCGCCGCGCCGGAGCGCGTACAGAGCATGCGATGCGATACTGGCGGCGTCTGGCTGGGCGCAACTCGGAAACTTTGGCATACGGTAGTCCTATCGAAACCTGGTGGCCGCGATTGAGACAACTTTTTCAGGTAGATACCTTAGGCCGGGATGGCTAGTATTAGCTTAGTGCGATCAACGTGCGCCAAGCCCCGGCTGGCGGGCGTTCACCAGCGCCGCCATGTTGCCAAAGGGGTGCTGATTATCCAGCATCAATTGATGGGCCAAGCCGATCTCGTCGAAGGAAAACGTCCGCGACAAGCAAGGATCGACGCGGCCTTGGTCCACCAGGCGGGTCACCGCCGCGGCCTGCTCGTCGTTTGACAGATGACTGCCCTGGAATCGCTTCTGCCGCATCCAGTGATACCGGAGATCCATGCTGACGTTGTAGCCCGTCGTGCCCGCGCAAATCACAACCATGCCTCCAGTGGCGCAAACCAGGCAGGAGGTTGGCAGCGTGTCCTGTCCAGGGTGTTCAAACACGATGCGCGGGCTGATGCGCTGGCCCAGGATGTCCCAAATGGCTTTTCCGAATGCCCGCGCGCCTTTGATCCACTGGTTGTACGCCGGGGTGTCGGTTTCCGGCATCACGCCCCAGTGACTGAACTGCTTGCGATTGATGACTCCGAGCGCGCCGTGGTCCAGGCAGAATTGTTTTTTGGCGTCATCGGAGACCACTGCGATGGGCCGCCCGCCCATCTCGCGGACAATCTGCAATCCCATGCATCCAAGTCCGCCGGCCGCGCCCCATACCAGTACTACATCGCCCTTCTCCACTTCATTTCCCGCCCATCCCATCAGCATGCGATACGCGGTGGATGCGCACAGCAGAAAACATCCGGCCTGTTCCCAGGTGAGCGCCTTGGGCTTCGGGATGCATTGGTGCGCCTGGGCGCGGGCGAACTGGCAGTAACTTCCGTAGTTGGTTTGATAGCCCCAAATCCGGGTGCTCTCGGCCAGCATCGGATCGCGTCCGGACAATACCCAGGGATCGTTGGGTTCCCACCAGCCGCTGTGGACGATGACTTCGTCGCCGGGTTTGACGTTGGTTACCGCCGAGCCTACGGACCAGACGATGCCGGAACAGTCGCTGCCGCCGGCATGGAAGTCTTCCTTTTCGCCGCGGCTCTTCTGCCGTTCGGCAATCACATCCACCGGAGTGCCCAGCGCGGCCCAAACATTGTTGTAATTGATGCCGGAGGCCATGACGTAAATCAAGACCTCGTCGGGGGCGAAGGATGGCGTAGGAATGATCTCGCGCTGCCAGGCATCGCGCGGCTGGCCGAACCGGTTCTGACGCACCACGATGGCGTGCATCTTTTGCGGAACGACTCCCAGCGGTGGCGCTTCGCCGAGCGCACAAACTTCCACGACACTAGCTTCCATGTTTCCTCCTGGATTGATTGACTACCAATGGAACTGCTGGCCGAAGGACCATCATCTGCTAGCGCAGTGTCTTCGGTCAAGGATCTCGTGATCGCTCACTGAGTGCGTGGCGCGCCGCCTTCAGTTCGTCGTAGATGGTTCCTGCATTTGCCCTGAATCGCGCGGGGCCCGGCCGGAAGTTCACGTATTGTGGGAATTGAGAAACGGCCGATTCCACGGCCTGGTCCCTGGTTTTGCCGGCCCTAATCTCCCGGCCTATCGCGCCGCGAAGATCAACAAAGTATTGCTTGACCTTTAAGACATCCGCCGCCGTCGCGACGTGCCCGTGCCCGGGAATCATCATCTTCGCGTTTGGACCCATCGCCTTTAAACCCCGGTCGAGAAACTCAATCCAGCCACCAGTGCTCGCGCCTCCCGGCAATACGATCGCGGGATTGGAGTTGGTCTCGAAGACGTCACCCCAATGCGCGACATTGGCGTGTACGAAATATACCAGTGTGTCGCCGTCGGTGTGCGCGGGGCCAAAATGATACAGCCGAATTTCTTCTCCTCCCAGATGGATTTGCAATTCCTTCTCGTAAGTGATGCTGGGAAGCGATTTCTCAAAGTCCGGGGAGTTGGCCAGCTCGAGTTGCAGCTTCTGCCGTTCCAGCTGTTCGCGGAGCTGTCCACTCTTGGCGTTGTCATTTGCGGTCTGAGCAGCCGCCAAGTCTGTCTCGGTTCGCGCGATCTGGCTGGGAAGCCGCGACAAAACGGCATCGCGCGAGATAATCAGGTTCTTGCGCTCATTGATATGGGCAACGATCGGCGCCAGCTTGCCAAATGTCAAATTTCCTCCGGCGTGATCGGCGTGATGATGGGTATTGATGACGTAGCGAATCGGCTGGTCCGTCACCTTTCTAATCTGAGCCAGAAGTCCTTGGGCGATATTCACCGTCTCGCCGCTTCGTCGCTGGCGCTCGAACTGATCGTCGACCACCAACACGCCTTCGCCCGAAACATAGAAGACGACGTTCCCGAGCGCTTCACCATGCTTGCCGCCCTCGGTTTCCGTTGACAGCAAATAAACTCCCGCGCTGAGTTGATTTACTTTGAAGATGTCCGACGCGGTTGTTTGCCAGCCGCACAACCATGAACCCAAGCTGACCATCAGCATTGCCGAGCAGGCCAGGCGCATTCGATCTTCCCTCCGGTAAATCATAGAGGAATCCAACCGTGCAGTCTACGGCTCACCATAGACGGCTCACCATAGACGGACGATGGATACTTGGTTGGCTGTCCGGTTTGGCGAAACAGGAAGGAGAAATCATGAAGCGTCACCTCTACGTTGGAGCGATGTTTCTTGCGGTCCTCGTCGTACTCGCCATCGGCTCTCACACACTGACCAAGAAGGCCGTAGTCGAGGCGGCTGGAGGATCTCAAGCGCCCAGATTTGAAGTGGATCCAATGTGGCCGAAGCCGCTGCCCAACCATTGGCTGATGGGCAACGTGATCGGCGTTTCGGTCGACTCGAAAGATCATATCTGTGATCATTCATCGGCAAGGTTCGCTCGAGCCCAAGGAAGTCTACGCGCAGGGGTGGCCGCGGCCAGGCGACAAGCCCGGTTCGGAATGCCGTTATGCGGCGCCGCCGGTGCTGGAGTTCGACGAGGCCGGCAATCTGCTGGCGAGCTGGGGCGGCAAGGATGGCGACGGCTATGTCTGGCCCGAATCCAATCATGGAATCACGGTGGACTATAAAGGCAACGTCTGGATCGGCGGCAACGGCGCGACTCCTCCGGGTGGGCGCGGCGCGGGCCGGGGACGGGGTGCCGCTGCACCCGAAGAGCAATCCGGCGCCGCCCGCGGCCGTGGACCCGCGGGTCCGCCGCACTACCACGACAGCATGATCATGAAATTCACACAGGATGGCAAGTTCCTGATGCAGATCGGTAAGGCCTACGGGAGCGAAGGCAGCAACGACACCATGAACCTCGGACGGCCCGCTAAGATTTTCGTCGATCCGAAGACCAACAAGGTGTACGTGGCTGACGGCTACGGCAACAAACGCGTGATCGTGTTCGACGCCGACAGCGGGAAATTCAAGCGCTACTGGGGCGCCTACGGCCACAAACCGGACGACACCAACCTCGGCAACTACAATCCGGATGCTCCGGTGGCGCAACAGTTCGGCAACCCGGTGCACTGCGCCGATCTGTCCAACGACGGTTTGCTGTATGTACGTGACCGCGTGAACGATCGCATCCAGGTGTTCAAACCAGATGGAACGTTCGTCAAGGAGAAGATCCTGTACAAGAACACGCTGGGCGACGGAGCGGTGTGGGACATCGGGTTCTCGAAAGATCCGCAGCAGAAGTACATTTATTTGGCCGACGGCGCGAACGAGAAGGTGCACATCCTGGATCGCGACACGCTGGACGTGCTCACCAGCTTCGGCGATGGCGGAAGGCAGCCGGGGGAATTCTACGCGGTGCACAGCATTGCGACCGACTCGAAAGGGAACATCTTCACCACCGAGACGTATCGCGGGCAGCGAGTGCAGAAGTTCGTGTACAAGGGAGTTGGGCCGGTCGCCAAGGAAGACGAAGGTGTGCTGTGGCCCAAGTCCGCTAAGAGCCCGTTCTAAAGCAAATTAGCCAAGTCGAGCCTGACCGGCCACGAAGCTCTCTATCCGGGTATGCTGCACGTACCAGAACCATTAGGACTTTCTGCCCTACCTAGATTTTCAGAAACCAGGTTAAACTAATCCAGGGTTACAAAGTTTCAAGCGTACGTTTATCCAGAACAAGCTGAGGTTCCACACGGGATGTGTCCTTACGGGACGTGTCCTTTGCCTACGTTCTTTTGTAAGGAACGGCGAGGAATGCTGCGAGCGCAGTGCCCGCGACTCTGATTCCTTCGAAAGAAGGTGAGCGTACTAGTTGAGTAGTGGTACGACGCAGGACCTCGGTTTGAGTACGCAAGTTCAGAGTTCGCTGCTATGATTCCAGCGGGATCAAAGAAGGACTAATAGGAGAAAGATGCAACTAATAAAGGGAGAAACATTTATGTACGCAAGTCTTAAGAATATGTTCTTAGCGGGCGTTATTGTGCTTTGCGGAACGGCCATGTCCGCACGCGCCGATATCGTCTTCAATTTCAATTCACTCTCGGCGGGCACTGGGAATTCTACCAATGAAACCGCAATCGCACAGTATATGGATGGTCTCCTTGGCGGAACGTGCGCCATAAGCCTCAACTGCGTTACGGTGACGGGCGCAGCAACTAACCAAACCTATAATGGCGACGGTCATGTGGTGGGATCGAACGGCAAGTCGCTTACTCTCGGTACTTCGGACGGAGCCACGAGCAATTCAAGCACGACGCCGACGAGCACCTACGACACGTTCCTCAGCAACATCACCAACGTCGCTGGAACCTACCACAATCAGGTTCAGTCAATCTCCAGCGAGATGATCATCACGTTCTCGCAGCCCGTGACTCTCAAGAGCTTTGACTACCAGATCTTTCCGGACGCGACTTGTTCGAGCCCGGCGAGCTGCTCGGGATTGCCTGATTTCACGTTTGACGTCAATGGCAGTACGCAAATCTTCAACACCAGCGCGGTTTATCCTTCCACCAGCGGGACTGACGGCAGCTCTATTCATTCCCCCAACAGTGGAACCTGCAGTCAATCGTGGTGCACCGAGCTGGCCGCCCAGTACATAGGCCACTGGTCCGGAAACTTAACCGGCGTTACTCAACTGGACTTCATCGACTGGCCGGCGGGCATCGCGGTAGATAACATCGACGTCGGTAGCCAGGTGCCCGAGCCTCGCGGTGGCGCGATCCTGCTGGGTGGGTTATTGCTTGCGGGATTGGCCGGCAAAAAGCTCTTTGCGTCTGCGAAAGCCTAAGTCCGGTCTTGCAACATAAATGTCTCGCTCGATTCCTCAGTGAAGTTGGGGTCATAGGAAAAGGGGCCTGCTATCAGGCCCCTCTCCCTTTGTCAGCGCAACAGCTTCTCTTCATTTCATGTAGCCGCGCTCGCGATAGTAATGCTCGGCTCCCGGATGCAGTGGAACGCCCAACGCCTTCCAAACACTCCGGATATTGTAAGAGTAATTCAGGTGAGTCCATTGCAATAAGTCCTGATGCTCGTCGAGAGCTTTCGCCACCAGATAGGCGAAATCGTCAGGCATGTCCGCGCGGCCGAAGACGGCATGACCGGTTCGAGCCACAGTCGGAATGGGATGATCGATTCCACGCAGCAGGCCATCGGGTATGTCACGCAGTTCCATCTCCTGGTCTTTCGCAATCTTGTTGAGAAGATCATGCGGTAGCTCCAGGTAGGAAAGGTCGAACTTCTGGCTGACCTCATACCATACGTTGAACTCGGGAGCGTTTCCCAGCGTTCCGCCGTGAATAATGACATCGAAATTCTTTCTGTCCTCGGGAACAATGCCGCGCAACACTTTTCCGCCCGCTGCTTCCACGGCCTGGCGGTTGAGCCCGTAGTATGCCATCACTGTGGTTGAGACTTCATTGCCGTCGGTCAGGATTCGCACCGGCCATTTCTTAGCTTTGACCTGGCTCAGATCGGTGATGCCGAGGTCGGATTTCGCCGCCACAATGAGGTAGTTCGGCGCCTGAATCGTAGCCAGCAGCCGCAGGTTCTTCCGCGGCCCTTCTTTGTCACGGGCGTAGGCGTGCGTTCCCTGGTAGGCGAACCATAGATTCTGTACACTCGTTGCGCCGAAGTCCACAGGAGCGTTGGGAGGGGGCGGCATTTGATCGCGCGCGATAAACGGGAACGCCTGGTATGCTCGCTGGATATCCCCGGGTTTCAGCGCGCCCGCCACTTCGCGCGGGCCCTCCGAGGTCGCACAGTTGTAGCAGATCTGGACATCGTACCCATAAGGCTGCATCGCTGATTTCACGATTTCAGCGAGCGCGCCCCACGGGCATACCTTGCAAGCGCCGGCGATCACGGGCCTCTTGGCTTTGATCCCATACTCCTGGGCATGCAGAAGCTGCACGTCAGCGGAGCACATGAGCACCAGCACGGCGCTGATACCTGCTCGCTGCAGCGCAGAAATCATTGAACCGCTAATGGCTGCTCGTGGAGAGTTTGCGGTAATAGTCAGCCACCGAGTCCCTGTACCCGGCCGGGACTTTGGCGGGATCCGTGTTGCGAATAGTGCCGCCGCGGTTCTCATCGAGCTGACGCCGCAGTTGCAGTTCCAGCGCGTCCACATCGCTGACCAGTTGCTGATGCATTTGCTCGACCAGGGCGGGATTTCCTGGGAACCGGCTTGGATCGAGATTGCGCATTTGATCGATCAAAGATTGCAGTTCGCGCTGCGCGTCAGGATTATCTTGCACTACGGCGCGAACCTGGTTCAGTAGATTCAGTCCCTGATCAATCTCGCGCTGTGTATCTGCCGGGTTGGGGCCTTGCTGCGGGGTCACCGCGCGGCCGGAGATGTGCGTGTTGCCGGTATCCCAGCCGCCGAAGGCCTGCCGATCGCGATTGGTAGCGCCGCCGCCGGCATTGCCTACTGGACCAGCTAGACGATCGCCCACGCCGTTGGCTTGGCCCAGTTGACCTGCCTGCCCACCTTGCGCGCCGCGGTTACCGGATTGACCCGGCTGTTGGCCACCCTGACCTGGCTGTTGGCCACCCTGCCCGGGTTGCCCTTCGCGGCTGAGCTGGCCGGTTTGAAACTGCTGGCCGGCGGGACCGCGTTGCCCCTGTCCTGGTTGAGAATTGGGACGTCCGCCGAGGCCAGAGAGCTGGTCGCGCAGACGCGAGAGATCGTCCATAGCGCGATTGATCGCGGCATCCTTCGAGCCGGTCTGAGCAGTACCCAATGCGCGGGCCGCATCCCTGACCTGCTGGCCGAGCTTCTGCAAGTCGCCGGTGAGGCTGCTTTCAAGTTGATCTGAAAAGTTGCCGGTACGCAGCCAATCCGAGCTGCGCTGCATGCGCGTGTTGAGGTCGCTCTCGTCCATGGTATTGAGAGCGCCTCGGAGCTTGTCGGAAGCCGCGGGTTGAGTGGGCGCGAGCTCACGCGCTGAGTCGCGCATTTGCTGCGTGAGGTGCGCCAGGTCATCGGTCACCTTTTGGCGATCGTTGACCATTTTTTCGACTTCCTCGCGCGTCGGGTACTTGGGTGGCTTGTTGGCGGCGCGCGCTGCATTGAGTTGCGTCATCAAATCGCGCACCGAATCGGCCTGCTTCTTTTGCTGAGCCGCCACCTGGTCGGCGGATTGGGCCAGGGAATTGAGGCGCCCGGCGGCATCCTGCTGCTCCAGGCCGCCCAGCAGGTCGGTGGCTTCGCGCAAGCGATCGGCCGCACGGCGTGAGTCGGCCGCGCTGGCACTCTGCGAGGTAGCGCGCCGCATGTCTTCGTTGGCTTGACGCAAACGGTCGAGCGCCCGTTGTGCCGCCTGTTGGCGGCTTGCATCGGCTTGATCGGCAGATTGCTGCGAATTGGCGACTCCGGAATCCTGGCTGCCCGATTGGCTGCTGCCGCCGCTGCTCGACGGTGAACCACCCGCTGGCTGGCCGCCTTGTCCGGTCTGGCTCTGTTTCCCCTGCTGGCCGTTCTGTGCAAGCTGTTGCTCCATCTGTTGCTGGAGCTGCTCCGCTTCGCGTTGCAGCATCTCCTGCTGCCATTTCTGCTCTGCGGTCTGGGGGCCGTTGCGCTGTTGCTGCGCCAGGTCCTCCTCGCGTTTGGCGAGGTCGTCGAGTTTTTTCAGCGCGTCGTCGATTTGCTGCTCCCTTTGCTCGGCGCTGGTAGGCCCGCTTTTCCGCGTCTCGTATTGATTCATCTCGGTATCGAGCTCGAGATCGAAGAGCGCGGCCAAATCGCGTGCCGCGCCGCCCCCACCGCCTCCACCGCCGCCTTGCGCTCCAAAGGCAACCTGAATTTGGCGGAACGTGGCTTCGGCGCGCAGCAGGAATTGCAGAGCCTTTTGCTCATTGGGAATGGCGTCCTTCCACTTTTCCTCCTTCAGTTGCTGCGCGGCCGGCGCCATGGCACTCGCGGCTGAAATCATATCCTTCTGGAAGTCGCTGATCGCCTTGACTTCATCGGTCAGCTCGCGGGCCTCCAGGCGGCCGGAAAGAGTGAGAGCCTGAGCGTGCAGCGTAGCTTGGGACTCGGACAGCAGCTTTGCAATGTCGGTGGCCTGCTGTTTGGTCGAGTTTTTGTCCGATTGCTGTTTAAAGGTTGCGGATATGATCTCCTTCTCGCGTTCCGAGATTTGCGGCGTTTGATTGCCTCCACCACCGCCGCCTCCGCCGCCGCCCGCGATTTGCGATTGCGAAAAGTCGCGCTCAAACGGGTCGGCCTCGATGAACATCATGTCGGTGTGGGCCTCCGCGTTGGCGTCCTTCGCGGTGGCGTAGACGCTGACAACGTCGCCGGGAACAAGTTTGAAATTTTCGAGCGACAGCGTGGCGGAGCCGTCGGCTTGCTTTTCGTTCTTCTGGTGGAGCAGATCCACCGTGGTCTCCGGGCCGCCGTTCACCGAATAATGCAGCTCAACGCCTTTGAGGCCGTACTCGTCGGTAGCTTTAGCGGCAACCGTTACCTCTTCGATGGGGTTGGCGTGGTAGTCGCCGTGTCCGGGGCGCACCAGCGCGACCTGAGGCGGGTTGGCTTTGCGGGCCTCGATGAAAAAGTCCTCGCTGACGCGAACGGTCTGGCCCTGCTCAATTCCCGCGACATGGTAGACGCCGTCCTTATCCATCTTGACGGCGCCGTGATAGACGTTGTTCTGGCCGCCGGTGAGCTGGATCTTCTGTCCGTTGTCGAGCTGGATCTGGCCGCTCTCGAGTGGCCGGTCGGTGGAGACGTCCAGTTCGGCTTCGGTGCCGGTGACGGCGCGCAGATCGCCACCGCGCTCCTCGATCTCGGAAGGCATGCCCGTCCAGGCGGGGTAATGGTAAGTGACGCGTATCTGCTTGACCGCTGGCAGATCCGTGACGCGAATGCTGTAGTGCTTGGACGTCATCGCACCGGCGGTGACGTAGTATTCGACGTTGTCGAGCAAACCGGCGAATAGAAATTGATACCCTCCGGCGAAATTGCCGGCAACCTGGGGCTGCATCGCGATTTCTTCCCATTTGCCGGAGCTTTGAAACCGGGCGTGTAACTTAACGCTGGGCGAGCGAAGCCCGGTGGGGATTGCGGAGACGATCTGGTCGGCGTGACGGCGCACGACGGCGTCGCCTGGGGTTACGCGCAGGCCATAGAGCGCGGGCTTGTCGCGATGCGGACCGGTCCAAAGCAGAGATGCGCCGTAACCAAGAAAACCGGGACCCGCGGCGATCAGCCAGATCAGGATGGCGAAGGAAGCGACGCTGGTAGCGAGCGAGATCCAAAGGCGGCGATCGGTGACCAGTTGTTTGGGCTCGGCGGACTGTGCGACATCCAGAGCATCGCCGGCCAGGAGTTCGATAAAAGGATCGCGGCTGTCGCGTTCGGTGAAGGTAGTAAGGCGCTGCTGGAATTGTGGGAAGGCGGTCTCGGCGATTCCGACCGCGCGGCGGCGCGTCAGGCGGTGCAGGGGAAGCGCCAACCCGGCGGCAGCGGCGATGGCCACAATCAGGATCAGCCCGAAGCGTGCGGCGGTGACACTACCTTGCGAAAATGCGCGCGCATTGGCGATGGTGACCAGCAGCAGAGTGGCTACCAACGCCCCGCCGGTGAGAATCGCGAGGCCGCGCAGCAGAGTGCTCCAGCGCAGACGTTGTTCCACTTGCGCAATGTATGCGTGAAGCTGTTCGCGGAGACTCAAGGAACCTCCCACGGCGCCGCCAAAACTGTCTTTTCAAGGATATCGCACCCGCGGTCTCGACAGCGCGGGCGACGTCGCGCCAAGACTACGGTTTTGCCTGTTTCGCCCGCGCGGTGGATGGCGGCACGTGCCCTTTCAACCGCATGTATACGACGAGATTCCCATAGTGCTCGTTGTTGTGCGTGGTGTTAAAGAACAGCACCGCGCCCCGTCCGGCCTGGCTCGGCTTGGGAGCCAGGAGCTTCACGGGACTCCCAAAGTTCTCGTCCGTGGTCGCATCGTACGCGCCGTCGCAGTAAGTGAAAGAGTCTGTAAGCGCTTTGACCAGCGCCGGCTTGTCAGTCAGCTTTTCGTAATTCGTGACCATGGGGGGACGTTCGCCCTTCACCTGAGCGCAGAAGAAAAAGTTAGCGCTGGCGAGGTGTCCGATTAGTTCGGCGAAGGTCCTCACTTCAGGCGTCGGCTTAAACGAATATTCGTCGGCGGGCATGCTCTGGGCCGCTTCAGCGAGGTCGCGCTGTATGGTGGCGCGCATTGATTTAACGGAGGAGGCCATGGATGTTGACAACGCGTCGTAGTACTCACCATCGCTGGTTTGGGCCATGACAGCGGTCGCGGTGCACACCAGAATAAGTCCTGAGATCAGAAAGCGCATCTTATCTTCTCCTTGGTCATTGGACGGACGAGTTTCGAAAGTGGCACGAACACATCTTATTCCTCGCGTGTGATGCTGAGGTAGCGGCTGGCCAGGGCCGATTCGGCTAAGGCGGATGCGAGGACCAGCAACATGACGTACCACCAGAGGGTTTGCGGGATCTTGCGGGCGGGTGCCGCGCCGGACGCTGTCGCTTCTTGCGAAGATTGGTCTCGCTTGCCCTGCCACAACGCCAAGACATCGTCCGGGATCACGTCCAGGTTCGACTCCTTCGGATCGGGGTTCACTCCAACTTCGTCTTGCCGGCCATTGGCGAGGCGGAACTGATAGTACCCGGCCTCGGTCAGGCGGAACAACTGGGCGGATTTGGCTTCGCTTAAGCTGAGGGGGCGCTTTCCATCAGGGTCGGTGACCTCGACCGGCTGTGTTTGATCTTTGGCATTGCGCAGCTCAAAGTAAGCGTCCACAGCGCGCGCGCCGCCCTGGCGTTCGCTGCCTGCTAAATAGCGCGCGGTCTGCTCGATGAAGGGGACGAAGGCAGGCTCCAAGGGAAAATCGTTCGTGAGATTGTCGAGCCCGGAGGTGAACAGCACCACGCGGCCCTCGCCGATGCGTTTCTCGAGCAGCAACGGCGTCTGGTCGCCTAGGCGAACGATCACTCGCGCGTCGCCGGGCTGGACATTGAGAGCGTAGAAGAACTTCACGCCGGGCCAACCCTCGGCTTTGGCGACGGCAGGATAGGACGAATCGCTCGAGCCGACTGCCATGAAACGATCCGGAATGCGAGTGTAGTCACGGGTTTCGATGATGTGCGCGCCGAAAATCGGAATCTGGGAGCGAGCTCCAGCGGACGTACCTGCGGCTATGAAAAGGCTGCCGCCGCCGCGGACATATTGAGTGAGCGCATTTTCCAGAATCGAAGGCAGGTTATTGAGATCGGAGAGGATGATGAAAGCGTAATTGGACGGCTGACGGTCAGCGGCTTCGTTGACGGCCAGCGATTCGAGCGTAAATGCGGACTCCGCGGCCGAAGAGAGCGCGGCGCGGACGTAGAGCGGCGAACGAGTGTCGTTGTAGCCATGGATCAGCAAGGCCTTTTGCGGGTCGGACCGTTCGACGGCGAAGCGGCGCAGGTCATCGGCCGGAAAACCGTCGGCGGAGTCGATCTTGAGCTCGCAGCGGTTGAAGCCGTAGGGCACTTCGAGGGCCGGGAAGTCGACTGTGGCGCGTCCGTTCGCGGGAACATCCACCGGCTTGGTGGCAGTAGTTTTGCCGTTCACAACCAACGACACGGTGCGTCGTGCGGCAGGAGTTCCGAAGCCCGCGATCACGGCTTGGACGTGAACCGGTTTTGCGTCCTTGCCCCAGACTTGACCGGGAGCGTCCACCGATTCGACCGTCCAGTTGGGTTGCGCCTTGGCGATCACGGCGTGCGTCACCAGTTGCACGTTGGAAGGCAGCGCCATGTCGGAGAACGTGCCGGCTAATTCGCTGCGCTGCATATCGCTGAACAGGTCGAGCTCGATGGGAGTATGGATCGACTCGGCCATCGCACGCACGGCGTGCGCCAGCTCGGCGAAGTTGCCGTGGCCGTCGCCGGGCTGAACGGCTTGCACGGCCGCGCGCAACGCGGATTGGTCTTCGGTGGGTTGCGGATTCATCAACTGGAACTCGGAGCCAAACGCCGCCACCTGCGCGCGCGCGGCGCCTTTCCCAGCGAGAATGCGCATGGCCGCCGCCTTGGCATCCGCTAAACGGGTACCGGCGCGCATGCTGAAAGAAGTGTCGATCACCAGCAGCACCAGCCGGTTGCTGGCGAAGGCGCTTGCACTGCGGTTCATGAATGGATTTGCGAAGGCCAGAATCAGCAGCACCAGAAAGGCCAGCCGCAGCGATAGCAGCAGGTAATAGCGAAGACGGCGGTGATGCGTCGAGCTTACCGTGCGCGATTCGAAGAACATCAACGAAGGGACCGGCTTGGGCGTGGTCTTCAGTTTCTTCAGCAGATGCAAATAGAGGGGAAGCGCGACTCCGGCCAGGCCGGCAAGAAACCAGGGTGCGAAGAGTCCCACTAGACGATCCCCCATTTCCGCCGCAGCCACCACTCGGAAAATCGCAGCAGCAGCAACACCAGGAAAACCAGCGGAAGATCCCAGAGATCCTTGGTCTCGCGCATGGTCACGCCAGCCTCGGAATACGGAATGGAGCCGGCCAGCTTGCCGAGATCGGCGGGCTTCCAATATTGTCCGCTGGTTTGCGAGGCGAGGTGTTCGAGCAGCTCGCGGTTCTGTTCGGTGTGGAAATTCTCCGCAACGCCATCCATGCGCTGGAAGGTCAGAACGTCGCGCCCCAATTCCTTGAACTTGCGTGTCTCGGGATCCGTGCGCTGCGCGGTGATCTCGGTTAGATAAGCGCCGGCCCTGGGAGCGGACCAGGCGGCTTGGAACTGGCCGGGACTGTCTGGCACGGGCGCCATCTCAACCAACGCGCTCATGCCGCTCGGGCCCAGAATATGAGCTTCGACCTTCGCGTCGCGAGCCGGATTGTATTGTTGATCGCGAACTTCGGCGTTCAAGGTTATGGCGCCATTATCGAGCAGCATCTGCGAAGAAACGGAAGCTTTGACGTGGCCGGGGGTGTCGGAAACCAGCCACCGCAATAGCTGCTGCCAGAACAAATCGTGAGCCGTATCGCCAAGGGGCAGGCTCATCTGCCAGCGCCAACTGCCTCCGGTGGCCATGATCGCGGTGCGGCCGTGGCCGAAGTTTTCAGTGACAAGCAACGGCAGCTTGCGGCCCTCCGGCGTAATCATATTCGCGAGAACGGCCGCTCCCGGCTTGGGAGTGCCGGGATCTTCATAGTCCATCAGGTAGGGAAGCTGCTTCCACTTAGCCGCATTGGCCGTGGGGTCGTCAACCAGGCGCGTGATGATGCTGTTGGCGCCGGCGGGCGCGAGTTCGGCAATGGCGTGGGTGGTGCCGTTCCTGGGATCCTGCTCGCGATGAAAAGTGCCCGCCTCGGCCGGTAGTGTGGTCGGCATCAGATCGGTAAGATTGGAGGCGTTCCAACCGCCATCGGCGAGCGAGAACTGACCGCCGAGCATTAGCAACCCGCCGCCTCGGCGGTCGACGAACTCGCGGATTAGTTCCTGCTGGCCGGGAGTGAAATATCCGGCTTCCACCGAACCAATGATCAAGCCCTGATAGGCGAAAAGATCCTCCGGCCGGGAAGGGAAGCCGTCGGCCAACTCCTTGGGATCGGAGATCCCCTGGCGGTAGACCTTGTTTTGACTGGTACGAACCATCGACACGATTTGCACCATGCGGTCGTCTTCTTCGGCTTGCCGGATAAACTTGTACTCCCAACGCGGCTCGCCTTCGATGTACAGGATACGGTGCGCGTCTGAGCCGACGTTGACCACACGGGTCAAAGTGTTGTTGGCCGTGTTCTCCTCGCCTGCGAGCGGAGCGGCGGCAATTTGGAGCGTTTTGGCGCCCGCGCTGCCTATATCGAACATCAGAGTTTCGGTCTGGAGATTACCGTCCGGCCCGAGTGTGACGGCTTTGGAAGCGAGGATCTTGCCTGACTGGTTGCTGACATCTCGCAACGTCAGGTTCATCTTGGCGCCGGCGTATCCGTGTTGATGCCAGGTGATCTTGGCGGCAAGGCGCGAATCGGCCAAGGCGCGCGGAGCCACGATGGCATCATCCAGCTCCAGGTCGTGTTGAGCACGCTCGCGTCCGAAGCCCACGGTGTGGACCGGAATGTGGCGGGCGCGCAGCGCGTTGATGGCGTCCGAGCTGATGCTGCCGGTATTGTCACCTCCGTCGCTTAATAGCACCACGGCGCCGATGGGCAGATCGGAAGTCGCCCCGCTCAACTGCTTGAGGCTGTCGCCGATGCGGGTGGAGGGTGCGCTGGATTGCAGATCCTTTAGGCTGTCGATACGCGCGGATACGTCATCAATGCGGTAGAGGCGTGTTTGAAAGGAACGGTTGAGGGTTTCGAGGACACCGTTCTGCAGCGTCTTGACGGCTTGCGCCTCGCGAGTGGAACCGTCCTCGGAGATTCCCATGCTGCGGGAGTCATCCACCAGCACAGCGATCATGTTCTGCTGCGGCTTCAGCTCGGAGACGGTGATGGCCGGTTGCCACAGCAGCACCAACACCAGTGCGGCCAGCAACGACTGCAAGCCCCAAATGAGCCAGACTCGCCAACTGTGCATGATCGGAGCGGCTTGCGCCAAGTGGCGGCGGATCAGCAACGCGAGCCCCGCGGCTGCTGCTACGATCAGTAGCACGAGCATCCAGGTTGGCCACGCTCCTAAAAGAGCAAAGTGCCCACGCTCATATGCCGAACGCGGATATTTAAAGAAAAACTCGAACATCGGTTATGGGGTGCTCTAAGGAAAAAGCGCGCCCGATCCAGTCTTAGTGGGTCATTGAGTACATGATGTAATTCAGGACGATGCGAAAAGCAAGTCCGGAGAACTTCTCCGGGTACTCCGGGCTATCCGCCCATTCCCAGGCGTCGCCGAGATGCATATTGGCGCAGATTGCCACCATGATGCGCCCGTGACTGTTCCGAATGGCGCGCCACTTGGGCACGTAGCCGTCCTTCTCATAAGTTCTGCCCGTGTTGACATAGACTTCGCTGGGAATTTGAAACTTTTCGTTGATGTCGTACAAGACGTGGTAGATCTCGTCTTCGTCCTTGAGATCCTCGACCACGGCGTCAGGCAGGACCATGCGCATGCCAGCCATGAAATGCTGCCAGTCGTCGGTGCCGTGGAAGTCGTCCACCATCAGGAAGCCGCCCTTCATAAGGTAGTCGTGCAGGCGCTTGGCTTCGTCATTGGTGAAGGTCCAGGTGTTCACGTCAACCGCATAGATCCAAGGGTAGTCGAAGAGGTGATCGCTATCGAGATCGGCCACGTTCAGCGGCGACGGAGAGTTGATGCGCGTCAAACGCCGCAGGGCGATCAGACAATCGTTGTCGGCCTTGGGATAATCCCTGTACCACCCGGCGCCATAACCGCGAAACCCGAAGTTGCTGCCGCCGGAAGTGTACTGCAGGCGCGCCCAATAAAACTCCGAGGGCACGTTCGGCCCGGAGTAGTATTCGTAGCGGCGATATCTTCCACCGAATTGGAAAGCAAACAGCCCTACTGTGAGCGAGAGCAGGAGCGGGAGTGCGGAGATGCGCCGCAACAGCTTCATAGGATAATTATGCCTCTTGCAGCGTAGCAGAAGAGCGGGCATCTTTAGCGGCCGGTGTGCTGGATCTGCGGGATCGGGGAGGACCATGGCTCCGAATGAACGATGATGGGGAACCGAATAATCCGACCGGGCCGGCGGCGCCTGTTGGACTCGCTGGTCGTCAAGGGGCGAGAAGATCGGAGTCGTTCGGGGACATGATCGGCGGGGCCTAACGCTTGAATCGCATCCTGACGTCATCTTCGAAGCTATCACTCTGGATCCATCTTTCAATGTTGAAGACCATGTGCTGCTCTCCTGTTCGGCGGTCAACGAGCCTGCGCAAGAAGCGGGTGTTAGTTTGTGCTACTTCGTCGATGAACTGCTTCCATTCATTTGTAAAAGTGGGCATGACGGCGTCAATGGTTGTCTCGAAATCTTCGAGGCGTTCTGGCGCGTATTTGGTGAGAGCGTAGATCTTGGCATAGAGCTCCCGCTCTCGTTTAACGCCAACCATTGAATTTGTACCGGCGAGGCGTCTGAAGCACAGGTAGGCGAAGTAGAATCGCTCTAGCTATAGCTAGGGCGGCCTCATCTTCTATTGTGCCCCTTGGGTTCTGGTACCTGATAAAGAGTTTCTTCTCTATGGCGCGGCGAACGTCTCCCTGCGCTGCGAGAAAGATTCGAAAGAACCGGTTACGCTCAAGCACGTTTACTGGGGTGACGTACTTCTTGTGGAGACCGTCAGCGAACTCGCCCCGTTTTCGTTCATAGAGCAGACCGAATTTCTCGAAGAGCTTGCGCTGGATGTCCATGTGCGCACTGTCATTCGAGTAGCGATCTGCCGTGATGACAACGGTCTGCTGATTTGTCGCAGTGGAGATCTGATCAATTAGGTCTATCTTCTGCGCGGCGGTTCTCCTTTTCGTCTCCATTTCGACTAGCGTGATAACTTTGAGAAGCACTTCCTTGCCCTCGAAGAGGGCAGAGGCATCGGCGGGGTGCTCTTCCAGAATTCGACTGAGCGTGTACGCAGTCTGTCCACCATTGATGATTTGAGGATTTTTGAGTGTGAGTTGTGCTTTGTTCTTTTGCCCGATTCGCTCGTTTATGTACGTCTCGTCAGACAGCATGGTGATGCCATTGTTGAACAGCGCAAACTCGTTTGTGGTGGTGTTCATGATCGTATCGCGGATGGCGGTGTTGACCTTTTGGCCCTCAAACTCTAAGTAACTTCTCGGGTTGAATCGGAGAATAGAGTTCTTGTATTTGTGCAGGATTCTTGCGATTTCGATCGTAGGAATGAAGAGGACAGTAATCTCGCATTCGCCGTGCTTTGTCATGACCGTGTAGCTAATCTTCGCTCCGGCGTTCTTGTTGCTGAGGTCGATGTAAATGTTGAGGTCGGAAGCGTTGAAGAACGTCCCCGACACAACCGGGAAGACCAGCCGGTCGTAACATGACTCATGGTTCATGATTTCGGCGGAGTACCCTGCGCAGAGTCGCCGAAGCTTGTCAGCTGATATGCCTCCGAGGTTTGCAAGGATGATTATGCGGTATTTGTACCGAGCGATGTCTTCGGTGTTTGCGACCTCGCGTTGGAGCTGTTTGATTTTTCCGCTATATGGTATGCCTCGCTCATCGGCTACTTCACCATTGAGAATACGGTCAATATCCATGACAAGGATCTCGTCAAGTTCGATCTCCTTATTCTCGAAGTTTGCAGGCGTTGTCCGGAACTTTGACTGAATGATGAATACCGTACGGCTCCCTGGATCGATGTAATAGCCATCAATTCCTCCGTCGCTGGGGCCGTCGGTTATGGCGCGCTCGCGCTCTGAGAATTCTAACAGCCCGAAACTGACTTTGAGATAGAGATGAATGAAGGCTCGTGCCCTCGCCTGGTTCGTCGCCTCCGCTTCCCTGGGCGCCGGGAGATACGTCGTTGAAAATGGTGTTCCTGCGGCTTCTTCGCGGATTTTGTCGAGGATGTTCAGGAGCATCGGGTACCGGTTCATAGCGTTTCTTCGTGTTATACTAACATATAACTTAGGACGCTATGCACACCACAAACCTGCGCAAGGTCGGCGGCTCGATCATGTTGGCCGTACCGCCCGCGCTGCTCGACATCCTGCACCTGCGGCCAGGAGCTAAAGTGGGCCTCGCGGTACGAGGCGGCCGGCTGGTCGTGGAACCACGGCAACGGCCGCGCTATACGCTTGACGAGTTGCTCGCCCAATGCAATCCGAAGGCTCCGCGGAGCAAGCAGGAGCGCGAATGGCTTCGTGGCTCTCCCGCGGGTGGCGAGCTGATCTGATGAAGCGCGGCGATATCTGGCTGGTCGGGCTTGATCCGACGCAGGGACACGAGCAGAAGGGCCGCCGTCCGGTCCTGATCGTCTCGCCGGAGGCGTTCAACCGCGTAACCAAGGTGCCCGTGGTTGTCCCGATCACGAGCGGCGGGAACTTCGCTCGTACGGCCGGCTTTGCCGTGACCCTGGAGGGTGCCGGCACGAAAACGACGGGCATCGTTCGCTGCGACCAGCCCCGTGCCCTGGATCTCGGCGCGCGGGGCGGCAGGCGGGTGGAGACAGTTCCCGGCGCGATCGTCGATGAGGTGCTGGCGAGGCTGGCGCCGATTTTCGAATAACGTAGGTAAGGTCCGTTATCAGCTGCCACGCTTTGGCGCCCAGCGGACGCCTACCGCCACGGTCGGCTGATAATACTCGCGCTGGATCATGTACTGCGGGGCGCCCTGATAGAAGCCGAACACGGCATTGTTGAGATTCAGCCCGTACGCCACGAATGTCAGGCCACGGCCCAGGAAGACGCTGCCCTGCGCGTCCACTTGGAAATGCGAATAAAAGTAGATATCGCTCAGCGGGCCGTTCACGCCGCCCGGCGCACCGTCCTGATATTGGTAGCCGTAGATGCTGGCCTGGTTGTACGACACGCCCACGCGGATGGAGACGCGGCCCCGGTCGTAGGTGGGGCTGATGTTGAAAGCGTTCGGCGACATGCGCAGCAGCGTCGGATGGTCAGAGCGGCCCGGGATGCCGCTGGTGCTCGATGCGGTGAAAGCGTAGTTGCCCGACAGGCCCAGCCCACCCCAGGCATCCGGCAGAGATGTAAAGTGCTGGAGGTAGGCAAATTCAAATCCGTTGATCCATGCGCTTCCGGCATTGACCGGTTGCGTCGCCAGGTAATTGCCGAGCGGTCCGCCGGGCGGCTGATAATTGTCAAATTGGTAGGTATGAACCACGATGGGGTCTCTGCAGATACTTATAAAAATATCCCGCCGAAATCAGGCCGAACGGCTTCAGGTAGTGCTCGAACAGAACATCGATATCGTCTCCGGTTTCAGCCTTGAGGCTCGCATTGCCGAAGCTGACGGAGTACCGGTTGGCCCCATTTCCCGCATCGGTCCAGCTCAGCGCCTGCGCGAAATCTTGCGGATCGGGCCGTGAGAGCCCGCGCGCATAGACGAAGCGAAGATATGTGTCGCCACCCACGGCCCAGCGCAGTGATGTACTCGGCAGCAGCGTGTAGTAAGACCCTGAGAATTTATTCGGGTTGATGCTGGAGCACGTGCCGGATTCGGGTGCCGCGCAAGGAAAATTGCCGACCGAAAAGTTACCAATGTTGTCGCTGGTAACCTCAGCTCGCAGTCCTACGATGAATCGAAGCCGGTTCGACAGGTCGATGGTGTTCATCAGGTAGCCGGCGCTGACCTTCTCGACTAAATCGTATTGCGATGGATCTTGTCCGAACGTGCTGCTGGAGGAGAAAGCGTTCGGGTTTGCGTTCGCGTAGGCCAGCGCGTCTTCGAGCGTAGAGTTGTAGCCCAAAGGGTAGTTGCCCCCGTTATAGTAATTCGTGTTGGTGAGGCGATTCGGGAAGGTGGAAAGCGGGATGGTGCCGTTCGGAGTCAGCGTCTCGACGTAGGTGTCGGCGAACTTGTGCTCGTTGCGGAATTTCCCGCCGTATTCAATTACGGCCGAGCGCGAACCGATATGATAACGCTTGGCTCCGGACCCGGCGATTTGAAGATTCAGTTGCGCGGAGTCTCCCAGGTTCCGGTTGATGTTGTTCAAAACAAGATTCGAAGGGTTATATCCTTCGGTGTAGCAGGCCGCTGTCCATTTCGGCAAGTACACATTGGAAGTATTAGCTGGATCATATTGGCACGCGCTGGAGCTGGCAGAGTGGAGTTGTAGACCGCCGTCGAGTAAGGCGAGTTGCCGTAGAACGAGCGCCCGGCCGACAGTTCCCAGGTGTACCACGTCGTCGTGAGGACATGCGAGCCCCCGAGCACCATGCTGCCCACTCCGATGTTGGGATTCCGAAGCTGGGAATTGAAGGTGGGCGCGCTTCCGCAGTTGGAGCCGTTCAGGCAGCCCTGATTGCCTGGGTTAAGAACCTGAATGCCCGGCGTATTATCAGTTAGCGAATACGCCCAGCGGTCGCCGTAATTGTGGAAATCCGAATAGAGCGCCCGGAAGTAAATAGTCCGAGCCGTCGGCGATTCGGTAGTCGGCGGTGCCGGCCAAGGCCCAGCGCGACCGGAAATACCGGTATTCGCGAATGTCCATCCCGTCTTTCCAGCGGCACTGTCTGGCCGTTGGACAATGTGGCCACGTCGGGCACAGGTTCGATGTCGTCAATACCGCGGCCGTTCCAGTCGAACGAGCCGCCGATCAGGATGCCAAATTTCTTGCTCGCGCCGAAGCGTTTGCCGAGAGTGACCGGTTTCCTCCGTCAGGCCGCGCCCGTTAACGATGGGCGTGTAGCCGTTCATGCTGCTCAATGAGACGGTTGGGAGGTCGGTTGCCATTCTGGTGACGAGGTTTACCGAGCCGCCAATGCCGTCGCCGTCCATGTTCGCCTGCAGCGTCTTGCTAACTTGGACGGACTCGACGATGTCGGCTGGGATGGCGTCAAACTTGATCTGCCGCACGCCCGGCTCCGGAGAAGGGAGGATCACGCCGTCAATGCTGGCGTTGGTCAGACGAGGCTCGGTTCCGCGGACCTGTACGTATTTCCCCTCGCCTTCATCGCGCTCTAGAGTGACGCTGGGCAGCCGGCCCAGCGCGTCGGCCATGTTCGCGTTCGGCAGGCTGCGGATTACTTCGGACGTCAAAACCTGCAAGATATTGTCTGCGCTCCGCTCGATATTGATGGCTTCTGCTTCGGCGCTCGGCGCGCGGCGCGGTGACTAGAACCGATTGGTTCTGCGGATTCTACCTGGAGCTTTGCATCGACATTAGTGGTCTGGCCCGCGGCCACCGTCACCGTCTTCGTAAATGGCGCGAGCCCCACGTACGTGATGGTGACCTTGTACTCGCCAGGTTCCAGCGCATTGATGATGAACAGCCCCTGCTCGTTTGAAACCACGTTGGCGGCTTGTGGCTCGATGGTTACTTGCGCGCCCGTTAGGGCGGCTCCGGTTTGGTCCGTCACCGTTCCCGCAATCGCGCCTTTTTGCTCCTGCGCCAACACTTGTTTCGTTGGCCCCAGAAGCAGCAAGCCGGCGACGAAAATGCAGATCCATCTGGACAAATAAGTTGCTGGGTAGTTCACTGTTCTCATATACACCTCTGGCTTCAATTTGCCGGCAGCGGCGGAAGATTTTTAATGCAACTGAACCCGTTCCCGTTTTCGAAGGTCCTATTGTAGGCATCCCCAGTTACAGGAGCATGAAGGCCCCATTACCGCAGTGTTA
This sequence comes from Terriglobia bacterium, assembly GCA_963739705.1. Classification (GTDB taxonomy): domain Bacteria; phylum Acidobacteriota; class Terriglobia; order Bryobacterales; family Bryobacteraceae; genus Palsa-89. The sequence continues at coordinate 155,032 of CAVUBR010000002.1, forward strand.
GAAAATGGGGGCCAGTCGCGAAGTGCGACCCGGGAATTCCTTCGGGGCGCGGCGCTTCGGATCCGCCACGGCGAGCGTGGTTGGCGGAAGGCGGCGCGGGCGGTACCATGGTCGAAGAACCGTTTCAGCAACTCCGCATGCAACGACGTGACTTCCTTAAAATTGCCGGTCTGGCGGCCGCCAGTAGCCCGCTGGTGGGCCAGCAGCCAGTATCTTTTCTGTCGCCGACGGCCTCCTCAGATGTAGCCAAAACCGATTTCACGCTGAAGATCGCGCCGGTCACGGTGGAACTCGCGCCCAACCGCATCCTCAGCACCATCGGCTACAACGGCACTTCGCCGGGACCGCTGCTGCGGATGAAGGAAGGCGTGCCGGTGACCATCAATGTCGTCAATGACACCGACGTGCCGGAGTTCGTGCATTTCCATGGACTGCTGATTCCTTCCGAAGTGGATGGATCGGAGGAGGAGGGCACGCCGGTGGTGCCTCCGCACGGGAACCGCAGCTATCAGTTCACACCTAGGCCGGCGGGCACTCGCTGGTATCACACCCACACCATGTCGATGGATGACCTGCATCGCGGCAGTTACACCGGGATGTTCGGCTTTCTGGTTGTCGAGGGAGCCAACAATCCCGGCCGTTACGATCAGGAACACTTTCTAGCGCTGCGGGATTGGGAGCCTTATTTCACCAATCAGGCGATGGATACCGACGATCTGGATCCAATGGGCGCGCAGCCGGAGAAACCGGCGGTGCTGGATACGCGGCAGCCGGGCATGGAGGTTGCGGCGGATATTTTTTCCGTCAACGACAAAGCGCTAGGCGCGGGCGAGCCGATTCGCGTCAAGCCCGGCGAACGCGTGCTGTTTCATTTTTTGAATGCCAGCGGAATCGAGAACCGTCATCTGGCGCTGCCCGGGCACAAATTCAACGTGATCGCTCTGGATGGAAATCCGGTGCCCACGCCCGCGGCCGTGGACGTGTTGATGCTCGGGCCGGGCGAGCGCGTGGATGCCATCGTCGAGATGAATCAGCCCGGTGTCTGGATACTGGGCGCGCCTGAAGACCCGGTACGCGAAGGCGGCCTGGGCATCGTCATCGAATATGCCAATCAGCACCGCACGCCGCAGTGGACCGCGCCGCCCAAATCCGCGTGGGATTACACGATCTTCGGCCGGCCTGCAGCGCAACCAGCGCCGGCCGGCAAACTAGACATGATCTTTGAGAAAATTCCGCGCGGCGCCGGCAAATTCAACAGCTTCACGGTAAACGGCAAAGAGTATCCGCACGATCAGGACTTCATGCTTAAAGAAGGCACTCGGTATCGGCTGACGTTTCACAACCGGACCGACGACGCGCATCCGTTGCATCTGCATCGTCACCAACTCGAGATCGCCGAGATTTACGGCAAAACCACGTCGGGCGTGATCAAGGACACCGTCGTGGTGCCCACTTACGGACGTGCGAGCGTCGACTTCACCGCCGACCAGCCCGGACTGACGTTGTTTCATTGCCATATCCAGGCGCACATGGATTACGGTTTCAAGGCGCTGCTGCGCTACGCGTAAAGCACCGGCGCAGTTGGCTAACGCGCTGCGCGAGCTGTTGCCGGACTAATCAGGTTCGCCAATAACTGGTATGCGCCGTCGGTTCCGGCCGGCAGTTGACGCCAAAGCCCCAGCCCGAGATAGATCCATCTTCCCCGGCCGTACTTGGCTTCGACCATCGATCCGAGTTTCACGCCTGGATTGTCCTTGAAGGAGTCGGTCATCGAGACCAGATCGATGTACTTGGGATCTTTTTCCCCTAGAAAATAGAGCCCGCGCTCCTGCACCCAGCCGGCCCATGTCGGCGGTCCGATCTTGTTCGGGTAATTGAACACGGGGTCGGACGGCGCGAGAATTTTGACGGGGACCAGCTCGTCGGACACACGGTCTCCGCTGACCTTGGCAGGATACGGACCATATTCGGCTTGGTTGAACTCGAACTTGTTGTACTGAACGATGACGGTCCCACCGCGCGAAACGTAGTCCAGAAGCCGCCGGTTATAGGCGCGAAGATCGGCGCGCTGCTCGTAGGCGCGAACGCCGGTGATGATGACATCGTGCTTAGACAGATCGCCCCAGGCGAGTTCGCCCTCATTGATGTATGTCACCTTGGCGCCTAGTTGTTCGAGCGCCGGAGGGACCTGGTCGCCTACGCCGACGATGTAGCCGACGTCTATGTTCGGGATCACCTTGACATCCACGACCTTGAGGGTCGCTTCAGCCGGTTTGATTACCTGCCGGCGTTGGATATGCGGATATTCGATCACCTGATAGCCATCGGAAAACTTTTCATTCGGGAAGGCCGGAGACGTGACCACCGCCCGCAGAGTGTATTGACCGGCTTTGGCCCGCGCGGGCGCGACAACTTCGAACCGTGCCGACAAGGCTTCGTCCTCGTGGGCGAAGCTGAACGGCGCGCTAGCGGGAGTGGCCTTCCAGCCACGCGGTAGTTCCAGCGACACGGAAGCCTCTGCCGCGCCCTTCGTTCCGTTGGTAACGGAGACGTAGATCTCACGCGTGACCGCCGAAGATGTGGCGCCGCCAGACGCGGGAATTACAGCCAGAGCCGGCGTGACGGCTACCGAGAGCGGTGGAACGACGTTGAGCTCCATGCGCTTGTCCCCGAGGTAGATGTCTTTTATGTATCGGAATTCGATGGGCAGCTCGCGGGTGACCTCGGTGTCGCCTGCCTGGATGTGGAACGTAACACGGAAGGGCGTGGGCGCGAAAGGAACGCCGAATTCGACACCCGGATCGAAAATCTGAATGGCTTGATTCTCCGGATGCTTCCAGTAGTTGTCATGGAAGTATGGCGTGGTCAGACGGGCATTTGTCGGGACGTTCGCCTCGGCGGTACAGGCATACACCGCGTCCTTCTTCACTGTGCCGGGCGAGCAGGGCGTGCGGACGTCAAGTCCGGCGATGGAGACGCCAGTCACGTTGACATCCGACGGGCCGTGGTTGACTGCAAGTATCGAGAGCTTGAGAGGCTGTCCTGCGATCACCAGGCCATCATCCGCCACGGCGTCGAACGTGAGTCCACTTGCCGCCAGCACTGCGTCCTCATAGTCGCGTTGCTTGATGCGAAGGCGAAAATCGATTTCATAGCGCGCCGCCTCATCGAGTCCCATGCTTGAAAGCTGGGCGCGCAGAGCACGGATCGCGGCGAGGCCGGATTCGATCGGTTGTCGAGTGGCGGCGTCGTTGCCGGAGTCGAACGCTGCACGCGCCGCTCTTGCGTCGGACGCAATGGCGGCGATTGCGGAGGTCAAAGCCGGGGGCGGGTTCGGGCCGGCATACTGAGCGATGGCTTCCAGCCTGGTATCCACGCCATCGAAGAGCGAAGTCTCGGTCTTCTCCTTTTGTTGCGGGATGGTGGTGTCTATGAGTTGATAGCCGGCGGCGAACGGGCCTCCAAACGGAGGACCAGCGGGGGCTGGGCCTCGGCCACCACGGCCGGCGCCAGCGGAAGCCGCGCCCGCCGGACCCGGAGGGCCACCGCGTCCATTGTTGAACCCGGGCAAGGCCGGCAATCCACTAACGCCCTGGCATTTGTGATTGCTGCGCGCATCCGCGCCGATTTCAGCGTAAGTGCGGCCCAGAAGTTCGTCGTACGTACTCGTATTTGCCGGGGTGAGCTTCACCGGCGGAGTCGACTGCGCGGGCTGAGCTGCCGGCGCCGCTGGAGAACCGTCCCCGGCGCCACGCCCTCCGCGGCCGCCCGCGCCGGGCGGTGGAAACGGCGCTGAGAAGTAGAGCTTCTTCGGTTGCCATGGCCTCAGCCCTTCGCGCAGTTGCTGCGGATATTTCGACGGGTCGCCCGCAGCGGAGTAGGCTTCTCGAACCAGGATCGTGGTAGCTTCATGTGCCCGGTCGCCGCCGCGGCCTTGAATATTCATCGTCACCAGGACATCCGGCCGGAGCGTTCGAATGAGCCGGACGTAATCGCCCACGATGTCCTCGCGGCCCCATTTCTGAATCACTTCCTGAGGGTCGAACGAATATCCGTAATCGATGGCGCGCGTAAAGTACTGCTCGGCTCCATCGATGCGGTGAGCAGAGAGCAGTTCAGCCGTTCGGAGGACGGCGATGTCCCGGAACAGCTCCGGACCAATTTCGTTTTGCCCGCCATCACCGCGATTGTTCTGGAGGTCGATCGAGCGCAGGCCCATACCGAGGGTGAACATGGCGAACAACGAGTTGTTCTCGTCGTCCGGGTGGGCGGGAGCCTGCATGAACGTGCCGGACACGCTGAGTTTTCGAATCGCAAGACCGAGCGCAACGTGGCCGCTGTGCCCTCCCACGATCGAGTACGTCATACGATTCTGCGCCAGCACATGGATGCGGCCCGGCAGCAGGGCAATCAGAGCGATCGCCACGATCGCGACGTGGAAAAGAAGGTGCAGCAGACGTTTCATAGCTTACTCGTAATACTCGGGCGCGTGCTTCTGTTGATCGCTCTGCGCCTTGTCGTGATTAATCCACAACTGCGCGTGATGCTCCGCCATCAAGTCAGCCAGGCGCTGCATCGACGCCACGGTCTTTTCCTTGTCGACATTCATCGACGGAACGCGCCGGTTGTCCCAGTTGTCCTTCAGATGCACCGCATCGCCGGTCAGGATCACCCAGCCGGTCTTGGGAAGATGCACCAGCAGCGACTGGTGACCCACGGTGTGGCCGGGTGTAGAGATGATGGTGACGGTGCCGTCACCGAAGACATCTTTATCGCCCTCCAGCTTCATCACCGGATGCGTGGCCGCGATGGCGGGGCTCTTGGCGGACATGGCCGCGTCGTACTCGGCTTTCTGGATCATCAACGTCGCTTGGGGAAACAATTCGACGTTGCCGGTGTGATCGGGGTGCGTGTGCGAGATCCCGACGTATTTTATGTCGGATGGCGAAACGCCGAGGGCTGAAAGTTGGGCCGCGAGTGTCTTGGAGCGCCGCACCACGGTAGCGCCTCCGCCGCTCACCTGCCCATCCGGCATGTCGGCGACTTTGTCCGAGTAGCCCGTATCCCAGAGAAAGTATCCCTGGGAATCATGAATCAGGTAACAATTTTCCGACATGTCGATCGGCTTGCCCACGTTCACGCCGGGCGTCCAGCGCGATTCGTCCGCATTGTGCGACCAGCCGCAATCCAGCACGTACAACCGGTCGACGCCTTTTCCGGACTGCGCCCAGATCACGTTCGTCCCGGCTAATCCCATACCCACGGCGAAAATCACGCGTAAAGTCTTCACGGGGCACCTCGTTGCATTATCTTAACGAAAACTGCGGCCTTGGGGAGTTTCGGCTTGATCGAGTAGACTAAATTGGATCACTCCGATGGCTCGTTCTGATGATCATACAGGTGTGTCTCGCCGCCAATTCGTGGCCAGCGCAGCGGCTCTCTCCGGATGTTCCCGCGCCCTGGCACAGACCGCTGCTCAAAAGCGTAGCAGTTCATCGAATCTTCTGGACCTTTCCGCCACCGATGCCGTAGCAGCGATGCGGGATGGCAGCCTGACCGCCGAGCATTATGCTCTGGCGCTGCTGGAGCAATGCGAACGCGGCAAAGTGTTCAATGCGTTCATCACGCTGGACCGCGAACAGGTTCTCGCTGCTGCACGCGACGCCGATCAGCGACGGAAATCCGGTGCGACGCTGGGCCGGTTGCACGGTCTTCCGATTCCCGTCAAAGACAGCGTCAACACGAAAGACCTGCGGACCACCGCCGGCACGCCCGCTTTGCGCGACTTTCACCCCAAAGAAGACGCTCCGATTGTTCGACTACTGCGGGACCAGGGAGCAATCGTTTTAGGCAAGACTAATTTACATGAACTGTCGCTGGGCTGGACCAGCGATAACGACGCTTTCGGCGCCGTGCACAACCCCTACGATCAAGCGCGGATTCCCGGCGGCAGCAGCGGCGGTACGGCGGCTGCGGTCGCGGCGCGCATGGCTCCCTTGGGCGTAGCGGAAGATACCGAGGGATCGATTCGCGTTCCGGCGGCGCTGTGCGGCATCGCGGGGTTTCGTCCCACAATCTCACGATACCCGTCGTCGGGTGTAGCGCCCATCACCGCAGTGTTCGATCAGGTGGGGCCTCACGCGCGCACCGTAGGCGATCTCGCGCTGTTCGATGAGGTGGGGACCGGGAATTTCGAGGCGATTCGTGCGGCTGCGCTCAAGGGCGTCAAGCTCGGCGTGGCTCGTGGATATTGGTTCACCGGCCTCGATGCTGAGGTCGAGCGAATCACCAACGCCGCACTTCGTAAGCTTCAAGATGCGGGTGTGGAACTGGTTGAAGGCGAAGTTGAGGATCTGGATGATTTAATCCAGCACACGACGTCGCAGATTCAGGTGCATGATATTTTCCATACCCTGCCCAGGTATCTCCAGGACTCGGGCGCGGCGGTTACGTTCGATCAGGTTGTTGCGCTTGCCAGCCCCGATATCAAAACATTTTTCGAGCGGACCAGGAAAGGTACCAGCGGCTTTGTCGCCGACGAGGTTTACGCAGCGGCTCGCGATACGTATCTGCCGAAGCTTCGCAAGAATTTCCGCGATTACTTCGCGCGAACCGGGGTCACGGCGATCGTCTTCCCGGCCACGAGAATTCCGGCCACAACGATTGGGCAGAACGAAGTGATTCTGGACGGCAAAAAGACTTCGTTCTCAGCGGCTATATCGCGCAACATCGCTCCTGGCAGCACTGCGGGACTGCCCGGATTGATACTGCCGGGGGGGCTCACGCAAAACGGTCTACCGGTGTCTCTGGAGTTCGATGGTCCGTCAGGAACGGATCGCGCGCTGCTTGCGCTGGGGCTCAGTCTGGAAAGCGTGTTGGGACGTTTGACGCCGCCGAAGCTCTGACGCTTTGATCTCGGCCTCAAGATCGAGCGGCCGCTTGTGGAACTGCGCGGACGGGCACTTCAGATTGTAGGTCAGGATGCGGCGGTTCAATTCCGCGCCGCGTTCGCGAAATTCCGCCATCGCCCGCGGCGTCGCGTGCTTGAGACTAGCGCGAAGCCGGGCAGTGGACTGGTCGATGTCGCGCGCTTCTTCAATCCAAGGTGGAGCAAATCCATTGACGCGCAACAGGTGGTGCGCCATCCATAGCGACGGGTCCTCGAACGGGTTGGCATCCAGCGCAATGGGCTTGCCCTTATCAGGCAAATTGTCGAATGCGCCCGCTTCCATCGCCTCCCGGATCTTGCGCTCGGCGATTGACTCCCACTTATCCACGGATAATTTCAGTTTGACATGGCGCGGGTGACCCTGGCCACCCGCGCAAAATTTGCAAAGTTACTTACCGGCAACAGAGCCGTCCGGCTTCGCCCCGCCTTCGAACAACAGCTTCAGCGTGGTACCGGCCAGGCGGACGTCGTGGAGCTGAGTGCTGGCTCCCTCATCGTAGCCAACCGAGGTGAGCGCAAACTTCTGAGGAGCGTTCTGAACCGTGACGTTGGCTTCCACCGTGGTCTTGCCTTGTTTGATGACAACTTTGTCACCTTGCAGCTCCAACTTGCAATCGCCGGGATTCAGCTGGGCCCCGTTGATCGTGGTGGGCTTGTACAGAGTCACGTGGTACGAGGATGCCGCATAAGCGACGCTGGCGGCCAGCGCGAACAGGACTGCGAGGGTCTTTTTCATGGGTGATTCTCCTTTTCGATTTAGATTCGAAAACACACTCATAGTACGTAGAAAAAGTTGCAAACAAATCGATAAATCAATAACTTAGGAAGTTTTCAACCGTTGCGCAACGGTTCGGCGGTGGGCGCATTCCAGGCTTGCTGGGTCCTGGCAACGGTTGTGCACCGTCTGATTTCAGAGACTTGGGGGGGCGGCGCTTTCACATCATACAAATGTTTGTTTGGTTCCGTCTAAGACTGATAGGAGCGAGTCGACACGCTACAATGTCAGTAATGCTTGCGGCGCCGGTGGCGCTTTCCAGACTGACCGAACTGGAAGCAGCCCTGAATTCCGCCATTCGTGGCAAGCCGGACGTGGTCCGTCTGTCGGTAGTGTGTCTGCTGGCGCGCGGTCATCTGCTGATCGAGGATGTTCCGGGAGTCGGCAAGACGACGCTGGCGCAGGCCATGGCGCGCTCGGTGCACTGCCGTTTTCACCGCTTACAATTTACCAGCGACATGTTGCCCAGCGATGTGCTGGGCGTGACTATCTATAACGCAGCGAGTCAGGCGTTCGAATTCAAGTCCGGCCCGGTGTTCACGAATTTTCTGCTCGCCGATGAGATTAATCGCGCGACGCCGAAGACTCAGTCGGCGCTGCTGGAGGGGATGAACGAGCTGCAGGTAACCATCGATAGCCACTCCTATCCGCTGGAACAGCCGTTCATGGTGCTGGCGACGCAAAATCCGGTGGAGCATCACGGCACCTATCCGCTGCCGGAAAGCCAGCTCGACCGTTTCCTGATGCGCGTCCGGATCGGATATCCGGACCGCCGGGCGGAGCGCGAGATCGTGCGGAGCAAGGACGGCGTGCATGCGGAAACCGTACACGCCGTGCTGTCGACCGAAGAGTTGCTGCAATTGCAAGAGCAGGTGGAACGCGTGGCGGTGGACGACGCCCTGGTGGACTATATGCTGGCCATCGTCGAAAAAACCCGCGAGCATGAATCGCTCGCCTTGGGAGTCAGTCCGCGCGGCGCTCAAGCCCTGTATCGCGCTACGCAAGCGCTGGCTTTGGTGGAAGGACGGGACTACGTGATTCCGGACGATATCAAGCGGCTGGCGATTCCTGTCTTCGCCCACCGCATCTCCATCAATGCGCGCGCCTCGCTCGCGCAGCGCAGCACCGAGTTGAGCGAACGGATTCTTCAGGAAATCCTCACACTGGTTGAAGTACCTTTGTAGTTCGAAGCGGATTCTCGCACAAGTAAACTCTTCCTATGAAAACCGCAATTATCGGACTGCCCATGGTGGGCAAAACCTCCCTGTTCGCGATTCTGACCGGAGTGCACGAGGCCACGCGCGTCGGCATGATGGAAGCGCGCGTGGGGATCGCCAAGGTGCCGGATGCGCGGCTGGACGCGCTGGCCAAGGTCTTCCAGCCGGAGAAGATCACTCACGCCACCGTCGAGTATCTGGATTTCCCGGCGATTTCCAAGGAAGCCCTGCGTGACCCCAGTTACCTGGCCAGCATGCGCGTGGCCGACGCGCTGGCCCACGTCCTGCGGCTTTTCCAAAGCGACACGGTACCGCACGAGAAAGGGTCGGTGGATCCGATTCGTGATCTCGAAGATGTCGAAATGGAGTTGATCCTCAGCGACCTGGTGGTGGTGGAAAAACGCCTGGAGCGGCTGGACAAGGATCGGAAGAAGATCAAGAGCCCGGAGCTGGACCGCGAGTATGCGCTGCTGGAGCGCGCCAAGGCGACGCTCGAAGCGAATACGGCCCTGCGAACGCTGGAACTGACCGCCGACGAAGAAAAGACCATTCGCGGCTTCCAGTTCCTTTCCCAGAAGCCGATGCTGTTCGTCCTGAACATCGGAGAAGAAGATGCCCCGCGTATGCACGCAATCGAAGAGGAATACCGCAAGGGTCCGTTGGCTGGACGAACACATACCGCTGTAACCGCCATCTGCGGAAAAATCGAGGCGGAGCTCTCCGAGCTTTCTCCCGAGGACGCGCGCGAGTATCTGTCGAGCTACGGTTTGAAAGAGTCCGGGCTGGAGCGGCTCATAGCAGCCACTTACGCGCTGCTGGGCTTGATGTCATTTTTAACGGCCGGTGAAACGGAGGTGCGCGCCTGGACCATTCCCATGCACAGCACGGCCGTGAAGGCCGCAGGCGCGATTCACAGCGATTTCGAAAAGAAATTCATTCGCGCTGAAACCGTGAACTGGCAGGCGCTGGTGGATCACAGCGGCTACCCCGGCGTGCGCGAAAAAGGACTGCTGCGGCTGGAAGGCAAGGAATACATCGTCAAAGACGGCGATGTTCTGGTGATCCGGCACGGCTAGGCGATGTTCCTGGAGGTTTGGTGTAGTGCGGCAGTTGCGAGAAAAATAGCGCCGCTGCGGCTGCCAGCAGGCAGCCCCAGGCAAACCAATCCCCCACCGACGTGTAGAACGTCAGAGTGTCTTCGTATTCATACGCCGCGCGCGCTTCGGCGAGTTGGTACATCGGAAGACGCAAGGTGATTCGGCCGCCTGGATCGATGACGGCCGTGATGCCGTCGTTAGTGACGCGCAGCAGCCAGCGGCGATTCTCGACAGCTCGCATGCGAGCGATCTCCAGATGCTGTTCCCGCGCCGCGCTGTGGCCGAAATAGCCGTCGTTGGAAATATTCACCAGCAACTGCGCGCCGGCTTTGGTGAACTGGCGAACCTGGTGCGGAAAAACCGCCTCATAGCAAATGAATGTACCCAGGCGGTGGCCGTCGATCGGAAGGACCACAATGCGATCTCCTGGGACGAAATCGCTGATCTCCGGCGTGATGCGATTCACCCATCCGAAAAACTTGGGAGTGTACTCGCCGAACGGAACCAGGTTGATCTTGTCGTAGCGGCCCTCCAGATCGCCGTTCGGCCGCAGCAGCACGGCTGAATTGAGCGGGTTGTGCTCCGGCGTCCACGCCACTGTACCGAACAAAAAATAGGCCTGGGTGGTCTGCGCCAGAATGGCCGCTTCGTTCCGGAAAGTTGGATCGTCGTAGTAGTAAATCGGCGCGGGAACTTCGGGCCAGATAATGAGCCGGGTGCCGGATTGGCGGGCTGAATCCAGCGTGAACTCGAGTAGGGAATCGCGCATCGCAGCGGCTTCCTGGGACGTCCAGTCATCTTTTTCCGGCGCGTTCGGCTGAATCATCAGCGCGGTTTGTGTGCCTTTTTCAGGAGCCGGAAGATCCGGCAGAAGCAGCATGGCAGGCACGATAGCCAGCCAGTACACTGGACGCCGGCCGCGCCGCAGAAGGATCATCGCAACCGTCGCGGCCGTCAGCGCGAAAAGAAATGAAATTCCGTACACGCCGGCGAACGGAGCCAGGCGCAGTGGCAACGGCATGTCGATACCGGCATTGCCCAGCGCCAGCCAGGCGAAGCCGAAGGTCGCGTGCGTGCGCTCAATGCCGGTCCAGAGCGCGGCGATGGCCGGGATCGCGAATCGCGTATCGAGCAAAACAGCGGCGAACAAGCTGAACACGCCGAGATGGATGGCCTTCGCCACGGCGAAAAGCAGGAACGTCGCCCAGCCGCCCCACCGGCCCATTCCGCCATGCACTTCCAGCACGAACTGGATCCAGTAACAGATACCGAACCAATAGACGATTCCCGCGAACTCGCCCAGCAGGAAGCGCCACAGCGGACGAGGCTCGCGAGCCAGCGCGATTAACAATGGGATTAGTGCGATCGGAGCGAGCCAGGGGAGACCGCGGCTCGGCAGCATCCAGTTGGGAAATACGAAAACTAGAAGCGCGGCGGTCAGCAGCGCGAGCGAAAAATTAAGCAGTGACGCGGGAGGCTTCTTCATTCACCTGGTCCGCCATGTAAGAACTGCGGACCAGCGGACCGCTGAAAACCATTTTGAATCCAATGGAAAGTCCGTAGTCGCGGTAGGCATCGAACTGAGCCGGTGTGACGTACTCGGCAACCGGCAGGTTGCGGCGCGTGGGTTGCAAATACTGGCCGATGGTGGCGACATCGACATCGGAGCCGCGCAGATCGTGCAGCAGTTGCTCTACTTCAGCCGGCGTTTCACCCAACCCTACCATCAAGCCGGACTTGGTGAGAATCTCCGGACGGTACCGTTTGGCAAATTGCAACACGTCGAGCGACTGCCGGTAATTGGCTTGCGGGCGAACGCGGCGGTACAGGCGCGCCACCGTTTCCATATTGTGGTTGAAGACGTCGGGGCGTGCGTCCAGCACGCGCGCCACCGAATCGAGCGAGCCGCAGAAGTCAGGAGTCAGCACTTCAATGCGGGCATCCGGCAGCGCGCGGCGCACAGCTCGCACAGTTTCTGCAAAGTGGTGCGAACCGCCATCGGCGAGATCATCGCGATTGACAGAAGTGATCACCACGTAACGCAGGCTCAGACTGCCCGCCATACGGGCGACGTTGGCGGGCTCGTCCGGGTCGAGTGAAAATTCCTGCTTGTGCGGCGAGCCCTTGGGAACCGAACAGAACCCGCAGCCCCGCGTGCAGAGGTTGCCGAGAATCATGAAGGTCGCCGCGCCGCGATGAAAGCATTCGTGCATGTTGGGACAGCGCGCCGATTCGCACACCGTGTGCAGGTTCAGGCGCCGGAGTTCAGTTTTGAGGCCGTGGACGGATTGGAAATGGGTCGTGTTTTTGCGCAGCCACGCGGGCAGCCGTGGGCTCGCGGGCGAAGACGGTGAAAGCTGGACCAGAGCTTCGGGAGACAACTCAGTATTTTCGCACGATCGGATTTTTGAATCCGGCGGCTTCGAGGGCGGTGCGCGTTTGGGCCTGCGTTGCGGCGTCCCTCAGCGGACCGACCAAAACACGGAACACGCCTTCTTTCGGGGCCGGCGCCATGACGGTGTGGAAACCTTTCTTGCTAAGGGTTTCGGTAATGATCTCGGCATCCGGGCGGGCCGTCGCCACCACTTGCCAGTATTCGCCCGGAGCGAGGTCAGCGGTGACGGATGCCGCAGGAGAAGGCGGCGAAAGCGGTGACGATTTTGTTTTCTGCGCAGGTGGAGGAGCAGCAGGCGTTGGAGCCGCCGCCGCCGGCGAAGCGACGTCGCTGGCCGGGTGTGTGCCAGTATCGGCTGCGGCAGGACTGGCGGGTTCCGGCGCGGGAGTTGGCGTCCCCGGACTCTTGGCCGAGTCGGCCGCATTCGAGTCGGCCGGCGGGGGCCAATGTAGAACGCCAGGCTTGCTGTCCCGGGCGCTTTCTGCAACCGTCGGCGCCGAATTGCGGCCCACAATGTATCCCATGGAAAAGAATACGCCCAGCAGGATCACCACAATGAGAAAAACGCTGATGAGCTGACGGTTCCCCAGGATTAATTCAAATTCGCCGTCTTCGTTCTTTGCCAAGAGATTAGCCTTCCTGTCGCTTGCCCGCCAAACGATCGAGCGCCATGCCTAAAGATGAGAATATATCGATGGGCAGCGGAAACACAACCGTTGTGTTCTTTTCGGAGCCGATTTCGACCAGCGTTTGAAGGTAGCGAAGCTGGATAGCAGCGGGCTGTTTTTGGATCAGCTCGGCTGCCATGGCGAGTTTCTCGGCGGCCATGTACTCGCCTTCGGCGTGAATGATCTTGGCGCGGCGTTCGCGCTCGGCTTCGGCTTGCTTGCCGATAGCGCGGATCATCTGCTCAGGCAGATCCACCTGCTTCACTTCTACCACAGTGACCTTGACGCCCCAGGGCCCGGTATGTTGATCGAGCACGGACTGCAGGCGCAGGTTCAGTTTTTCACGCTGGCTGAGTAGCTCATCGAGCTCAACTTCGCCGAGTGCGCTGCGAAGAGTCGTCTGGGCCACCTGCGAAGTGGCATATAAGAAGTTGGTCACCTCGATGACGGCTTTGGTGGGATCGACCACCCGGAAGTAAACCACCGCGTTGACCTTGACGGTCACGTTATCGCGAGTAACGACGTCCTGGGAGGGAACCTCCATAGCTTCGATGCGCAGCGAGATGCGCGCGATGCGATCGATGGGGGCGAAGACCAGGATCACTCCCGGCCCTTTGGGTTGCGGCAGAACGCGCCCCAGCCTGAAAATGACGCCGCGTTCGTATTCGGCCAGGATTTTGATCGACGAGAACAGGTAGATCGCGATGATCAGAACCGGGATCAGGATGGTGAGGTCAGGCACAAAAAGCCTCCGAGAGTGCTTTCACTATAGCGCGTCTAGCTTGTTGGGGCGGTAGCATTGCCGGCAGCATGTTCTTTCACGTCGTATCAGGTGAAAAGCGGGCACGGTCTCCCTCCACGAGGGTCCTGAATCCATGGTCGCGGCCCGGGCGTTACTGTGGTACTGTAGTTTTTGTGGTCTGATGAGAGACTACCTCGCGTTAACTAAGCCGCGAATCACTTGGCTCATTTTGATGAGCACGGGCATTGGCTTCTTTTTCGGCGCCAGACCAGGGTGGAGCTGGCTTACCCTGCTGCACACCATCCTCGGTACCGGATTATTGGCTTCCGGCACTGCGGCGCTGAACCAGTGGTTCGAGCGCGAAGGCGATGCGAAGATGCGGCGCACGCAAGCCCGTCCCTTGCCGGCCGGCAGACTGGGCGAGGATAAGGCGCTGCTGTTCGGTCTGACAATTTCCGCGGCCGGGTTCTTTGAACTGCAATTGGCCGTCAATCCGCTGGCGGCTTTGCTGGGCGCCCTCACGCTGCTCAGTTATCTGTTCCTGTATACGCCGCTCAAACGACGCTCTCCGCATTCCACCACCATCGGCGCCATTCCAGGCGCCATGCCGCCGTTAATCGGTTTTGCCGCCGCAAGCGGCACGCTCACCTGGCCGGCTTGGGTGTTATTCGCAATTCTGTTCCTGTGGCAATTCCCGCATTTCTACGCCATCGCTTGGATGTACCGCGAAGACTACGAGCGGGCGGGTATCCGGATGCTTCCCGTGGTTGAACCAGACGGCGAGTCCACCGCGCGGCGGATTCTGTGGTTTTCGATCGCGCTGATTCCCATCAGCCTGATTCCGAAATATCTTTCCATGGCCGGCAACGTGTACTTGTTCGGGGCGCTTGCGCTGGGCCTGATATTCCTGTACGCCGGTGTGCGCGTCAGCTTCGATCGTACGCGTCAGAGAGCTCGCCGCGTTCTGCTCGCCTCCGTGATTTATCTGCCAGTTCTGTACGGTCTGCTGCTGCTCGATCGTCCCGCATGAAGTTTGTTGTTGTCGCTGCGCTGTCCTTCGCCGTGAGTTCGTGCGCCTGGCGGAGCAGCGCGCTCCCGGTCTTCTTCGACGTCCCTGAATTCCACCTGACGGCGCAAGACGGGCAGCCCTTCGACAGCAAAGTGCTGGCAGGCCGGATCTGGGTGGCGGATTTCATCTACACCACGTGTCCTGGCCCATGCCCGCGCATGACGTCTCAGATGCATGAAGTGCAAACCGCGATCGGCCAGCTTCCGGATGTGAAGCTGGTATCGTTCACCGTGGATCCAGCGCGCGATACGCCAGCAGTACTGGCCGAGTACGCCAAGGCACATCGCGCCACGCCAGGCCGCTGGTATTTCCTCACCGGGCCGGCGCCCGCGCTCCAGACTCTGGACCGGGATGTCTTCAAGCTCGGCGATTTGGATGCATCGCTCGAGCACAGCACGCGCTTCGTGCTGGTGGACCGCCACTCGCGTATCCGCGGCTATTACGAGACCTCCGAACCCGGCGCAATCCCGAAGGTCATCGACGATATCCACGCGCTGGCGCGGGAACGCTCGTGATCGACGTCCACAGTCTTCCGGCGGTGAATGCTACGCTGAACGCGACTGCTGCTGTCTTATTGTTGATTGCGTACCGTTTCATCCGAAACGGCCAAATTCAGGCACACCGGCGCACCATGCTGACCGCGTTCGGCGTTTCCGTCGCGTTTCTGATCTGCTACTTGATTTATCATTCTCAAACCGGCGTGCTGCATTATGCGAAGACGGGCGCGATTCGTTACGTTTATTTCAGCATTCTGACGACGCACACCATTCTTGCGGCCACCGTACCGGTGCTTGCTATCATTACCCTGCGGCGCGGGCTGCGTTCCGACTTCGAGCGCCATCGGCGTATTGCTCGCTGGACGTTTCCAATCTGGTTGTACGTCAGTGTAACCGGAGTGGTGGTGTACCTGATGCTGTACCAGTTCTGATGCCGCGGGGAACCACGTGGAAACTCTGATCGTCGAGCGGGATTCCGAGCTGCCTGGGCTGGCCACCGTAACCTTGAACCGTCCCGAAAAATTGAACGCCATCAATCCGCGCATGCACGCCGAGCTTCAGGATGTTTGCGGGCAGCTGCGCACCGATAGCGCCACTCGCGTGGTGATCTTCACCGGCGCCGGGCGCGCATTCTCCGCCGGCGCGGACCTCAAGGATCGCGTGCTATGGGGCGAAGGCCCTGCCGGTCCGCTCGAAGCGCGGTATTTGGCCGGGACTGGAAACCGCACCTCGACGGGTCTCGAGGACCTGGACCAGGTGACCATCGGGGCGGTGAACGGGCTGGCCATCGGCGGCGCGGTCGTGTTCCTCGCCAGCATGGATTTGCGGCTGACCGCCGAGAGCGCCTGGTTTTCGATCCCAGAGATCGACTTGGACATTCCGCTTACCTGGAACGGCTTGCCGAAACTGATGCGTGAACTGGGCCCGGCCCGCACCAAAGAACTGGTGATGACAGGCGATCGCTTTTCCGCGCAAGAGGCGCTGCAATGGGGATTTGTCAATCGGATCACCGCCGATCAGGACCTGCTGCCATCGGCGCGAGCGCTGGCCTCGAAGTTGCTGTCCAAGGACGCTATGTCGCTGGCCTTGACGAAATCGACAACGCGCGCCTTGGCGAATATGATGGTTCCTGGCGATGTCACACACGGTGATCGTGAGTACTTGATGCTCGCGATGCTGCTGGCCCAGAAAAAACAGTCGCTGAAATCAGGAGGAAATGCATGACCGTAAAAGAAGCCGCCACCGCCGCCCCGCGAAAGGCGCCCGCGCCGTACGAATCCCCCTGGATGAATGACGAGCTGCGGATGTTCCGCAAAACCGCGGCGCGCTTCATCCGCGAGGAATTCCTGCCGTGCGAGCCGCGCTGGCGCGAGCAGCATCGCCCCGACGCGGAGGCCTGGACCAAGGCCGGCCAGACCGGTCTGCTGCTGACCGACGTTCCGGAAGAGTACGGAGGCGGAGGAGGTACGTTCGCGCACGAAGCGGTGATGTTCGAGGAAATGGCCTACGCGGGCGTCCACCTGGGTTCCGGCGTGCATAGCATCGTGGCCCACTACGTTCTGTCCTACGGCACTGAGGAGCAAAAGCGCCGCTGGCTCCCCAGGATGGCCAAGGGCGAGCTGGTGGGCGCGATCGCAATGAGCGAGCCGGTGGCCGGATCCGATCTGCAGGGCATCAAAACCACGGCGCGCCGCGACGGCGACACTTACGTTATCAACGGATCGAAGACCTTCATCACCAACGGCTGGCACGCCAGCCTGATTTGTCTCGCGGTGAAGACCGACACGACGCAGAACGCCAAGAAAGGCATCTCGCTGATCATGGTGGAGGCCAGGAATCTGCCAGGTTACCGGGTGGGGCGGATTCTCGAAAAAGTCGGCACGCACGGCCAGGATACTTGCGAGCTGTTCTTTGACGACGTGCGCGTGCCGGCCGACAACGTGCTCGGGCTGGAGGAGGGCCGAGGGTTCTATCAAATGATGGAGCAGCTTCCTTACGAGCGCCTTACTGTGGGAGTCGGCGCGGTAGCGGTGATGGAACAGGCGGTCGCTATCACCACCAAGCACGTCAAGGAGCGGCGCGCATTTGGCAAATCTCTGATTGAGTTTCAAAACGCGCGCTTCAAGCTGGCCGAATGCAAAACGGTGGCTCGCGTGGCGCGCGTCTTTTTGGACGACTGCATCGAGCGGCTGATCGCGGGCGCGCTCGACACCCCGACAGCGGCGATGGCGAAGTATTGGCTCACCGACCAGCAATGCCAGGTGGTGGACGAATGCGTCCAGTTGCATGGCGGCTACGGCTACATGATGGAATACCCGATAGCGCGGATGTGGGCCGATAGCCGCGTGCAGCGGATCTACGCGGGTACCAACGAAATCATGAAGGAATTGATCGCGCGTTCGCTATAGGACCAGCAGCATCGGCACGCTATCCTAATAGCGTGTCTGCAACCGATAAAGCCAAATTGACGGCGCAGACGTCCGCCGCGGGTTGAGCGTCCAAGCTTAGTCCAAAGGTTTTGGACCAGGTATTGGCCCGCATCCCGAGGTGGGCGAATGAAAATGTGCTGGTAGGGTTTGACACGGCCGACGACGCCGGCGTGTACAAGCTAACGCCGGAGTGTGCCCTGGTGCAGACGGTGGACTTCTTCACGCCCATCGTCGACGATCCTTATACCTTCGGAGCGATTGCCGCCGCCAACGCATTGAGCGACGTGTACGCCATGGGTGGGCGGCCCCTCTCCGCGCTTTCGATTCTGGCTTGGCCCGCTAAAGGCGATCTGGATGAACTCTCGGAGATCCTGCGCGGCGGCGCCGAGAAGATTCACGAGGCCGACTGCGCGGTGATTGGCGGCCATAGCGTGCAGGACAACGAAGTGAAATTCGGCTATGCCGTGACGGGAACGATTCATCCCGATCGGATCAAAACCAACGCTGGCGCGCGTCCCGGCGATGTGCTGGTCTTGACCAAGCGGATCGGAACGGGCGTGATCGCGACAGCGCTGAAGCGGGGAACGGCGAAAGAATCCGACGTTCAGGCATCAGTGGACTCCATGCTGACGCTCAACCGTCAGGCCTGCGAGGCCATGCTGCTGTTCGACGTACATGGGTGCACGGACGTGACCGGATTTGGATTGATCGGGCACGCCCTCGAGATGGCCCGGGCCAGCAAGGTAACGCTGGAAATCGACCCGCGGGCGGTTCAATTTCTTCCAGGCGCCGTGGACTACGCTCGACAGGGCGCCATTCCGGGCGGGTTGAAAAACAATCGGGAGTTCGCCTCCCCCTGCGTGGAAGGGCAATCGGAGCTTGAGGATTTGTTGTATGACCCGCAGACCTCCGGCGGGTTGCTGATCGCGCTCGCGGACCGCGATGCGGCTGCGCTGGAGGGCCGTTTTCCGGCTGCCTATCGAATTGGCAGAGTGATCGACAGAGCCGGCCAGCCAATACGCCTGCTCTAAAGCGAAAGGCGCACAGAAGTTGGTCGTCTCCTGCGCGCCCTGAAGTCTGGCGAGTTGGTTCAGTTACCGCTGGCCGTCGGCGATGATGCCGGTGTTACCCTTCGCGGCTTCCTTGGCCGCCTTCATCTTCTTTGTGTCGAGCGCCTTCTGCACCCAACCGTCGGCCGTATCGACATCCTTCTTGTACTGATCCGGCGAGTCGTCCAAATCGGCGCGTTCGCGGATGAGCAGGTTCATATAGGCCATGGCGTCGTCGTAGTTGGGATCGATATCCAGGGCTTTCTGGAGGTTCTTGATTCCATCTTCGATCATGGCGCTGTACTGATCCCGGAGCGCATCCTTAGCTTTCTTGTCCTTCAGTGGGCCGGGCTCTTCGGGTTTCATGCCGGCATCGGCGCGCGCCCTCATCCAGGACGGATACCACTTCTGCCAGTCGATCACGGCCAGGCTGTAGAACCCTTCCTTGTTCTGCGGATCGGCGGCGATCAGCTTGAGATACCATTCCTTGGATTCATCCAGCCTCTTGAACTTAGACTCCAGGTCGGCTTCGCCTTGCGCCTGCTGGTAGCTCAACGAGGCGAGCGAAGCGAGCGCGGTCCTGTCGTTGGAATCTTTTTCGAGAACTTTGAGGAACTCATCTCTGGCCTGCTTGGCGAACCGAAGGTTTTCCGGAGATTCGGCGCCGGGGATGTACTGGCTCATGTAGGCAGTGGCAAGATAGAGCCGGCCGCTCGTGTTAGCCGGATCGAGCGCTACTGCGGTCTTGAAGAAATCCACGGCGTCGGCATACTTGGCGCTCTTATAGGCCTGAACACCATGGTTCAGTGCATCGCGGGACCTCAGCTTATCGCAGCCCGTACCCGCAAGAACCAGCAGACCAATTCCGATTGCGAATATTGTAGTCTTCATAGGCGTAGGTAAATGTTTCATCACAGATAACATCCCAGATTGGGCCGGCGGCTCAATTTCCGACCTCGACCTTGGGCGTCATCAAACCGATCTTATCGATGGCCGCGCCTTTGGCGACGTCGATCACCTGCGCGATAACCTCGTAGTTCAGATCTGGATCGCCTTTTACGAACACGACGCGTTCGGCGCGAGTCTTGAAAATGGCTTCCAGACGCGGCCCGAGAGCCTTCATGTTGGTGTCCTCATTATTGATGTGCATCGCCTTGTCTTTGTCGATGATGATCACCACGGTGCGCTGGTCGGTGTCCTGCTGCGGCTTGTTCTTGTCGGGCGGTTGAGGCGCCAATGCATCCAGGCCGTGCGGCGTCAGCGGCGTGATCACCATGAAGATGATCAGCAGCACCAGCAGCACGTCGATAAGCGGGGTCATGTTGATATCGGCTTTTGGCCCTCCGCCGGGGCCGCCCACTGCCATTGACATAAAAAGTCCTCTTTTCTTTCCTTAGTTTCGTGCTTCCCGGTTCTTACGATCCGCCGGCGGCGGCCTTTTCTTTTTGCAGCTGTTCCTGCAGCATCCGTTCCTTCTTGGGATCCGGGATGGTTTCGGTGATCAGTCCGATCTGGTCTACGCCGGCCGCGCGAACATTGTCCACCACGTCTTCGACCACGCCGTACTTGGCGGACATGTCGGCCTTGATATACACCATACGGTCGGTCTTATTCGTCAACAGATCACGCACCTTTTCCGTGATTTGATCTTGCGTCATCTTCAGATTGCCGGGGCTCAGAAAGATGGCGCCATTGCGAGTGACGGCGATCAACACGGCATCTTCCTTGTCAGCGGCCTGCATGGCGATGTCGTTATGCGTTCTCACCAGATCCACGCTGGTACCTTTGGTGAGCATAGGCGTGATGACCATGAAGATGATCAGCAGCACTAGCATCACGTCGACCATAGGGGTGACGTTGATGTCGGCTACCACTGGCTGTACATGCTTTTTTTCCATAAGAGACTCCTCACTGGGGGAGGGCGCTGGCTGAACGAATCAGCCGCGCCCCGGCCCAAATTCAACTCGCTGTCCGGTTCGAAGCGATCCTACTTCGCCGCCCCAGCGCGCTGGGTGCGTTTCAGGAAGTAGTCGATCAGCTCCGAGCTGGAGTTGCCCATCTCGACGTCAAACGCTTCAATCCGGTTGGTGAAGTAGTTGAACATCCAGACGGCGGGAATAGCCACGAACAAACCGACGGCGGTGGTTACGAGGGCTTCCGAAATACCGCCCGCGACCGCACCGAGACCGGTGGACTTCTGGGTCGAAATTCCCTTGAACGCGTTGATGATGCCGACGACCGTTCCGAACAGTCCCACGAACGGGGAAGTGGAACCGATGGTGGCGAGGCTAGAGACGCCGCGCTTCAGCTCGGCATGCACGATGGCCTCGGCGCGTTCCAGAGCGCGCCTGGAGGCTTCGATCTCTTCGCCCGGGATCTCCGAGCTCAACTGGTGGGCGCGGAATTCCTGCAAACCAGCCACCACAACCTTGGCCAGATGGCTCTTGTTGTAGCGGTCGGCGATCTTGATGGCCTCGTCCAGCTTGCCTTCGCGCAGCGCACCTGCCACCGCGGGGGCGAACTGGCGGGACTGCTTGCGCGCGCCGTTGTAGGCGATCAAGCGATCGATCATCACGCCAATAGACCATGCCGACATGAGGAACAGCACAATGACCACGATTCTGGCCGGCCACCCCATGGCTTCCCACATGCTGCGTGGGTCGAAACTAACGGGCGTTTCCTGCAAAAGCAGCATTGCCCAGACTTGCGTTTGTAAAAACATCCTTGTTCTCCTGCGAGTTGAATTTTAGACTAACTACTGACTCAAAGTGAAATTGACATCGATCTGCGTGACAACTTCCACTGGATCTCCGTTGAGGAGTGTGGGCTTGTATTGCCACTGCGAGACTGCCGCGCGGGCGGCTTCTACCAGCAAAGGATGCCCGCTGATCAAAGTGAGATTCTGAATAGTGCCATCCTTGCCGATGATTGCCGTAAAGTGCACCACGCCTTGGATGCGAGCTTGTTTGGCGAGCGGCGGGTAGACGGGCTGGACCTTGCGGATTAAGTTGGCCTGCTGAACATTGCCGCCCACGCGGATGCGCTGTGGAGTGGCCGCTTTAGGAGCTTCTTTGACCGGAGGCGGAGGGGGAGCGGCGGCTGGCGCGGCGCCGATCATTCCGATGATGCCGCCCGGAGAGCCTCCCGGAACCCCGCCCACTACGCCACCTACTACGCCGCTGGAGGGCGGCGGTAGCTCTTCTTCTTTAATGTTCGCGATATCTTTGGGAATCGACTTGGGCGCCATCAGCTTCCCGGCGTCAAACTGGCGCGGAATGACTTTTACCACTTTAGGCGGAGCCGGAGGGGGAGGAGGAGGCGGCGGTGGCGGCGGTGGCGGAGCCACCAGGAAGCTGGTCAACTGCGCGCGCGGTAACGTGTCGGTGTAGATCAGCGGAATCAGAATCGCGATCAGGATCGCCACGATCTGGCCGCCGAACGACAAAATCACAGCCGACGTCTTGCGCGTCTTCGCAGTGGTTTCTACGAAAGTCTGCGAGAACAGCTTTTCAGGCATTGAATCACCCTCCTAAAAGTTCCGGGCTGCGCAACAGGGCAGAAATTATCATACCGCCTCACTCAGCGCCGCACAACGTAGAAAGTTGCAAAAAAACGCGAGTGTCTATGAATCCCCGTCGACGCCGCTCCAGGCGGCCGAGCTATTTCACTTTGGCCGTACCTCCACGAACATTCTGCTTGGAAGCCTTGGGCTGCGCGGCTACTGCCTTAGCGGCTGCCGGCGCCTTGGATGCGCTGGCCGCACCGGCCGCTGGATGCTTGCGGCTCTCCATGAAATTGTTAAAGAAAACCAGAATGGGGGCGGCCACATAGACCGACGAGTAGGTCCCGACGATTATGCCGCACACCAGGGCAAATGAGAACCCGTTCAACACCTGGCCGCCGAATAGGAACAGCGCCAGGGCGGTCAGCAGCGTAAGACCGCTGGTCAAGACCGTCCGGCTCAGGGTCTGGTTCACGCTTAAGTTAATGATCGATTCCAGCTTCTCGCGCCGCAGGAGCTTGAGATTCTCGCGGATGCGGTCGAAAGTTACGATGGTGTCGTTCATCGAATAGCCGACCAAGGTCAGCAAGGCCGCCACCACGGTCAGAGAAATCTCTTTGTTGAACAATGAAAACAGGCCGAGCGTGATGATGGTGTCGTGAAAGACCGCGACCACGGCCGCGGCGCCATAGATCCACTCAAACCGGAACGCGATGTAGACCAACATTCCGCCCAATGCGTACAAAACGGCCAGGATCGCTTTGTGCTGCAGTTCGGCGCCGATCCTTGGTCCTACCTGATCCACACCCACGACGGCCAGCGCGTCGGGATAGACCTGCTGCTTGAGTACGTTCAGGACTTGCGGAGTCACGCCTGGTACTGATCGCAGATCGTCGAGGTTGCGAATCAGGCCGGAATGCTGGGTGCGATAGCCGATGATGTTGGCCGCAAGATCGTTCACTTGCTGGTCGTTCATGGCGATACCGGCGTTCTGGAGCGGGATGCGAAGCTGATTCGCCAAGCCGTCGGCCCCGCCTGCATTCACGTTGTACTTGCCGTTGGCAGGCTGGCCAAATGCCGCGGTGAGGGTGCTGACGATGTTCTGCCGCGCGGCTTGCAGCGCTTTATCCTCGCGCACATCGATCCCGATGATGTCTTCCTGCTTGCCTTGAACTTCCTGAACGTCGGCGTTCAAGCCTTTCGCATCGAGCACTGCGCGGACCTTATCCACCGGCGGACGCTGGGCGAAAGTCACCCTGATCAGCGCTCCTCCTTTGAAATCGATGCCGTAGCGGGGGCCACCTTTAAGCGCCAAACTGGTGAGGCCGGCTGCGGTGAGAAGAAGGGAAAGAATGATGAACGGCCATTTCTTGCCCAGGAAATCGTAGTTTGTGTTCCTAAATAATTCCATGCATCCAGTTGTAGCGCCGGCATTCTACTAACCTTAGACACCGGCTGGCGGGAATCAGTTCCCGCACTCCATCAGATACTCAAAGCGGTCACCTGCCGTTTGCCAGAGAGCTCCCAATCAAAAATGGTTTTGGAAACGAAGACGGCCGTAAACACGTTGGCCACCAGGCCGATCACCAGTGTGACGGCGAAGCCCTTCACCGGGCCGGTGCCAAAAATAAACAGAAACGCACAAGATACCACGGTGGTGACGTGCGTGTCGACAATGGTCCCAAACGCTTTGCTAAAGCCGGCATCGACGGCTGCGACCACGGCCTTGCCGGCGCGCAATTCTTCACGAATGCGCTCAAAAATCAGGACATTGCTATCCACCGCCATACCGATGGTCAGAATGACTCCCGCGATGCCGGGCAAGGTCAGCACGCCGTCGAAATAGCTCAGCGCGGCCACCAGGATGACCGCGTTTAAGACCAGGGCCAGCGTCGCGTTGATGCCGGACCGCCGGTAGTAGAACAGCATCCACACTACTACCGCGATGAGGCCGGCGATGCCGGCGCGGAATCCATCGCGGATCGAGTCGGCTCCCAAGGACGGGCCGACGGTGCGTTCCTCTTCGTAGACAATCGACGCCGGCAGGGAACCCGCGCGTAGGTTCAAGGCCAGGTCGGAAGCTTCTTCCTGGCTCGCGGCGCCGGTAATCCGGCCGCTATCGGAGATCCGGCTCTGGATGGTAGGCGCGCTAATCACCTGGCCGTCCACAACGATCGCGGCGCGATTGCCGATGTTGTTGGCGGTGTAGTTCTCAAATCGTTTGGCGGCCTGCTGGTCCAGTACGAAACCCGTTTCCCAGCGGCCGGTGGTGGGGTCTTGCGAGGCCCGGGAATCGCGGATATCGGTGCCGGTGACGATCGCGCTGCGGGAAACCAGGTACCAGCTCTGCTGCCCGCCCCGCGTTACGGTCGGTACCAGCTTGGTACCCAGCGGCAGGATGCCGCCGTGCTTGGCCAAACCTTCGTCGCGCGAATTATAGGGACCATCCTTCACCTCGTCCCATTCCAACACCGCTTGCGTCTGCAGAAGCTGCTTCACGTGGCCTGGATCGTCCACGCCGGGAAGCTGTACTAGTAGTTCCGCTTCGGCATCGCTGCGGCCGGTGGGCTGCACCGACGATTCCGCCAGCCCTAGCGCATTGATCTTACGTTCAATGGTCGCGGTGGTCTGCGACATGGTGTCTTGTTTGAGCTTGAGCGCTTCGGTGGGCTTCATCGTCAACTTGTAGTCGGTGGAGTTGAGCGGGGTAAGGATCCATTCCGGATACTGCTCGCTGATGGTGCCCCGGAACGCGCTGCTCTTTGCAACCGGGACGCCCTTGATGTCGATTTCGATCTTGTCGGCGGTCTCCAGGCTGTTGGGATCGTTGCGGTCGATGGATGTGAACTGAATGCCATCCTTCTGCAGTTCGTCTTTAATCCGATCCATGGTGCGATCGGCGTTGGTCTTAAACGCATCCTGCAGTTGCACCTGCATCACCAGTTGCGTGCCGCCGCTCAAGTCCAGACCCAGATGGATGTTGTGTTTCCAGTTGGCGACCAGTTCGGCCTTGGACTTGGGCAGCCCGATGATGCCGTAAATGCAGACCAGAATCACCGCCGCGATAACGACTGCTTTGATCTTTATGTTTCGTTTCATCTCGAGTCTAAGTTCTGATTTCCATGCCGCAGATCCTCGCGGGAATGCGGGTTAAGTCTTAGTTGCTTCGGTCACCAAGCTCGTCACGGAGCTGCGCGCTACCTGAATCTTCACGTTGTCGGGCTTGACCCGTAGTATCAGAGTATCATCATTGTTAATCGTTACAATGGTCCCCACGATACCGCCCGATGTCAATACCACATTGCCGTTCTGAAGGCCTTTCAGCATCTGCTGTTGGTTCTTCTTCTGGCGCTGCATGGGCATGAAAACCAGCACATAAAAAATCCCCACAATCACCAGCAATGGCAGAAAGCCAATGATTGGATTGGAGGAAGGCTGCTGCAGCAGAACCGCGAGAGGCGACATGTTCACCGAATATTAAGGTACCACCGGGACTGGCTCGAATTTCCGAGAGATTACGAGTGAGTACAGCGGAGGACGGACAACCCTATCCTACCGCGGCGCGGCGGACACCGTCCAGATAGTCTCGAAAGCTCCCAAGCAGTATAGCCTGCCTGATTTGGCGCATTCTGTCAAGGTAGTACTTTAAGTTATGGAGCGTGGCCAGCGTGGCGAAAAGGATTTCACCGGCCTGGAAGAGGTGGCGCAGGTAGGCGCGCGAGTAGGTCCGGCAGGTGTAGCAGGCGCAGTTGGCGTCGAGCGGGCTTGGGTCGTCGCGATAACGGGCCTGCTTGATCACGACGCGCCCTGTGGACGTGAAGAGGCAACCGTTGCGGGCGTTGCGGGATGGCAGCACGCAATCCATCATGTCGATGCCGCGCGCGACGTATTCGGGTAGCTCCTCGGGCATGCCTACACCCATGACGTAGCGCGGCCGGTCGCGCGGCAAGAGCGGCGCGGTGACTTCGGTCATCTCCAGGCTGAGCGAGCGCGGCTCCCCCACCGATAGCCCGCCGATGGCGTAACCGGGCGCGTCCAGCTCAAGCAGCTCGTGCGCGCAGGCTTGGCGCAGGTCGGCGAACATCGATCCTTGCACAATCGGAAACAGGGCGCCCGGCGCGCCGGTTTCTTCGACGCGGCGCCTGTGGTGGAGCGAGGCCTTTTGCGCCCAATCCACCGTACGTCGCATGGCCTGATTGGCAGCTTCGTGGCTGATCGGGTAGCTCAGGCATTCATCCAAGGCCATCAGGATGTCGCTTCCCAGCGCAAGCTGCACATCCACGGTGGATTCGGGCGTGAACAGGTGCGCGTCGCCATCCAGATGCGAGCGAAACAGCACGCCTTCGTCGCTGATCTTACGCAGATCGCTCAAGCTGAAAACTTGAAATCCCCCTGAATCCGTCAGGATGGCGCGCGGCCAGGACATGAATTGGTGCAGGCCACCTAAGGCGCGGATCAATTCGTGGCCCGGACGCAGAAAAAGATGATAGGTGTTGGCGAGGATGATCTGCGCATCCAGCTCGCCGGCCAGGTCCCGCTGCGTGACGCCTTTAACCGTGGCCTGGGTGCCAACCGGCATGAAGACCGGCGTTTCGATGGCACCATGGGTGGTGTGAATCAGGCCGGCGCGCGCGCCAGTGTCGGGACAGGTCGCTTGCAGTTCAAAGCGCACCTTCTCACTGTATCGGTTCGGGGAGGGAGCTCAGTCGACACCCAGTCGTTTTGCGAACTCGTGATAGTCAGGGTCGCGGCGAAGATCGTTCAACCGTGGATCGAAGCGGAGCGACTGGGCTGAAAGCGAGCGCTGCTTGTACGCCTGTTCCAACTCCGCTAAAGCCTGAGACGTAATGCTTCTGCGCTCTCATTTCGTCCAGCACTTGCTGCGTATGCCTGAGCCTGCCGCTGGTCGCAAAGAGATGTCCCAGCGCTGCGAGTCCGTTCAGGCCGTGCGAGAGATCGCTCGCCTTCTGGAACTCTTGCTCGGCTTTTTCAGCCAATCCCTGTTGCTCGTAAATCAAGCCGAGCAATTCATTCGCGGACGGAAGCGTGCCTTCACGTTCATCTCCTGAACGGAAGCGCTACGGCACTGCGCCATGCCGGCGCAGGATTTCGACCGTCTTATCGATCGGCAGCGCTTCCACCGTGCGTCCTCGGCCCGTTGTGGTCGTGGCGCGGAGCAGGGAATTGTAGATAGCTTCTTCGGTGGCGTCGATCGCGGCCACAAACAAAGGCGACATGGCGTCGTTGTCGAGCAACTCGCGGGCGTGTGAGGTGGAGAAGGCGATGGCATAGTCGCCGCTGCCGTTGCTTCCGGAGGCTCCCGTGCGTCCCAGGCCGAGCATGCCGCGCGCGCCGAGACGCCTCAGATTGCGGGCGTCGATGGGCGCGTCGGTTGCCACAACGATGATTACCGAGCCTCGGCCGCTGTTGCGCTCCGGGTCGCTCTTTCCAAGTTCAGCCCCCACCGGCGCGCCCGCAATCGTCAGGTCGCCTCCGAAGTTGGTCTGCACCAGGACGCCGACGGTGTAACCGGAGGGCACGCGCCGCGACGCGGTTCCGATACCGCCTTTGAAGCCGAGAGCCACCGTCCCGGTACCGGCTCCCACCGCGCCTTCTTCCACCGCACCGCCCTTCGCCCCACGAATCGCGGCGAACACTTCATCCCGCCCGACCGGCCGCGAGCGGATGTCGTTCAGATAGCCATCGTTGGTTTCCGCCACCACGGGATTGATGGACTGCACCGTTTCGTTACCGGGCAAGGCAAGCATGTAATCCACCAGCGCATCGGCAACGCGCCAGACATTGAGCGTCGACGTAAGTAAGATGGGGGTCTCGATCTCGCCCAACTCGTTCACCTGGGTCGAGCCGATCAGCTTACCGAACGCGTTTCCCACGAATACCGCGCCCGCCACCTTTTCGCGAAACAGGTTGCCGGAGTGAGGCAGAATCGCGGTGACACCGGTTCGAACATCGTTTCCGCGGATCAGCGTGCTTTGACCTACGGCGACGCCGGCAACGTCCGTGATCGCATCCAGCGGCCCGGGCGCGAGAGAACCCACCTTGATTCCAAGATCGCGTGCTCTGGGGCGGACGGGCTGCGCAACCACAAGTTCGGCCATCAAGAAAAGCGATGCAAGCGTTCGCGACAGTGCGATCACTCCAGCGCCAGATACGCCATGCGCTTGAATTGATCCGCGGCTGGAATATCTCGCGGCGGCAGAACGTTAATGAGGAACACGCCGAACATGTGCTCCTTAGGATCGATCCAGAAGCTGGTTCCCGCTGCTCCGCCCCAGTTGTATTCTCCCTCGGAACCAACGGAGCCAACTTTTCCCGGCCCCAGGTTGACGGCGAAGGTTAGGCCAAATCCGTAGCCGTCTTGCAGCACGCCGGTGCGCGGCAAATTACCAAGATCGTCGCTATGCATCAGCTCGACCGTTTTGCGCGCTAGAATGCGCACGCCATCCAGCTGGCCGTCGTTCACCAGCATCATGCAGAAGCGCGAGTAATCGTCGAGCGTCGAGACCAGGCCCGCGCCGCCCAGCAGCAGTGCAGGCTTTTTCTTGAAGCTCTCCTGAGCCGGCGAAGTGGATGGCTCGATGCCGCTGCCATTCTTCTTGGGCGCATAAAGTACCGCCAGCCGTTTCCATTTGTCTTCCGGGACGAAGAACCCCGAGTCAGTCATGCCGAGCGGCTGGAAGATGCGCTCGGCGAAAAACTGGTCCAGCGTTTTGCCCGACAGCACCTCCACCAGGCGTCCCAGCACGTCGATCGAGTAGCCGTATCGGAACATCGTGCCGGGCTGATCGTTCAGAGGAACGCTGGCCAGGCGCCGCACTGCCTCGGCCAGATCGAATGGAACCAGCGGCGCTCCGCCCATCATCTCGATCTTCTTGTACACGTTCTCGCCGGTCTCGTCTTTCGGTCCCGCATAGTCGAGGCCGGTTGTGTGCCGGAACAAGTCGCGCACCGTGATGGGGCGCTCGGCCGGCACAGTGTAATAGGTCCGCTTGCCCGATGCATCAAACGCCTCATGACCCACCCGCATTTTCGCGAACTCGGGCAGGTATTTCGAGACCGGATCGTTCAGGTTGAAGCGGCCCTCTTCGTAAAGAATCATGGCGGCAACGCCGGTCACGGCTTTGGTCATGGAATACATGCGCACGATTGTGTCTGGCTTGTACACACCCCAAGTTTCCTTGAAAACCACTTTTCCATTGCGCACGATCAGTCCTGACGCGCCGTTGAGACGGCCTTGGGCGATGTGTTCGCGCATGATGCCGCTGATCCGGTCCAGGCGTTCGTGCGACAGGCCGGCTTGTTCGGGAGCGCCAGTGGGTAAGCCGGCGCCGAAGACCAGTGCACAAGACAAGCTGAAAGCAAGAAGGAGCTTCATGACGGCTACTTATAGCACATGTGTTCCGGCGCTGCGAACTGCTACCGTGAAAGTAAAGCCCTGCATGTCGAACAAAGTTGTAGCGAACAAGCCCGCGTTCCGCTTTTGGTTCGCGATTTACGGTTTCACCGCGTTCATTTTGACGATCGCGGTAGTAGTTTTCGCGTGGCTGGCTTCGGAGTCGCGCAAAGAGGCCGGCGAAGGGCGCACCGCCAATGGCCACATTCCAATCGGCCAATCCCTACCCGCCGATCGCCTTCAGGAGTTGGCGCGGTTCGAGGCTCCGGCGTATTTGTCTGCGCCCAAAGAGCCTGGCGGATTCGCTCACGCCATGCAAAAATACTCGGCGCGCGACTATGCGGGCGCCATATCGGGATTGCGCTCGGTGGCCGCTGCCCAGCCTGATTTCGTTCCGGCTCGGTTCTACCTCGGAATCTGTCTGCTGCTCACAAACGACCGTGCAGGCGGAGTCGAGCAACTGCGCGGCGTGATCGCGGGGCCGGCTTCGCCCTGGACTGAAAGGGCCCGCTTCTATCTGGCTAAGGCGCTGCTGGCGGAAGGAGACCGCCACGGCGCGCAACAACAGTTGGATATGCTCATCGCGCTGCAAGGGGATCTCGAACTAGAAGCCCGCCAATTGCTAGCTCAAACCCAATAGGCTACAAAACCGGGCCGATGCGCCAGGGCACGAATTCCTTGTGTCCCAGCCGCTCGCTCGATGTGCGTTCACCCGATGCGACGCGCAGCAGCAACTCGAAAATCTCGCGGCCCACTTCGGCCACCGTGGCTTCCCCGTCCGCGATCCGTCCGGCGTTGACATCCATGTTGTCGCGCATGCGCTGATAGGTGGCGCTGTTGCTCGCGATCTTGATCACCGGAATGGTGGGGAATCCGATGGCGCTGCCGCGGCCGGTGGTGAAAGCGATCAGATTGACGCCGCCCGCCGCCAGTCCGGTCAGGGAAACCGGGTCGTAGCCGGGCGTATTCATGAAAACGAAGCCCGGCGTCTCAATGCGCTCGGCATAATCGACTGCGTCCATCAGCGGCGAGGTGCCGGCTTTCGCCACCGCGCCCAACGATTTTTCGAGGATGTTGGTCAACCCGCCTGCTTTGTTCCCCGGCGTGGGGTTGTCGTCGAAGCTGCCGCCGAAGCGGTTCAGATAAGCCTTGTATCCAGCGATGAACCCGAGCAGCTTCTCAGCCACCTGACGGTTGCGCGCGCGCCGCACCAGCAGATGCTCGGCGCCGAAAATCTCGGTGGTCTCGGCCAGCACCGCCGTTCCGCCGGCGGCGGCCAGCATGTCGGAACAGACGCCCAGCGCGGGATTAGCGGTGATTCCGGAGAACGAATCGGAACCGCCGCAATTGAGGCCCAGAACAATCTTCGACGCCGGTGTGGGAACGCGCTTCTCGGCCGCGGCGCGCTCCATCTGGACAGCAATCACTTTGCGCGCGGCCTCCACCGTCGCTCGCGTCCCGCCGCTCGATTGCAGCGTCATCCCCACCAGGCGATCGGTGCGCGGCGCGCCCGCTCCCAGGTAATGATCGATCTGGTTCACTTCGCAGCCCAGTCCCAGGATGATCGCCGCCGCGACGTTGGGGTGGTTCAACACGCCGCCCAGCGTACGCTGCAATTGTTCGGTATCGGGGCCGATGGTGTGCCCGCAGCCTTCGCCATGCGGAAACGCCGCCACGCCATCGATGCCTGGAGGCAGCGTCTCGCCATCGAAACTCGCTGCGATTAGTTCGGCCGTGTGCGCCGCGCAATTGCTGGCTGCGACCACCGCGATGTAGTTGCGCGTTCCCACCCGGCCATCCTCGCGGACATAGCCGAGAAATGACGGCGCATCTTTCCCGGGCTTGAGGAGCGGCAGTTCTTCCTTTGGAAACTCGTAGGCGAACGACAGCTCCTCGAACGTGACGTTGTGCGTATGAACGTGACGGCCCGGCTCGATTCGCACTCGGGCGCGGCCGATCCTCTGCCCGTATCGCAAGATGCTCTCGCCCGCGCCGATCGGCGCCAGCGCGACTTTGTGGCCCGCGGGCACAGCGTCTTCGACCCGAATTGTGCGGCCATCTACTCGCAATTCTTGACCAGGCGAAAGCGCGACGCGCGCGATGGCCACGTTGTCGGCAGGGTGCAGATGAATGACCGCGTTCTCGGCGGTCGGAAGCTTCGTGATTTCAAGCAGGCCCACGGCTGTCCCCTCCAAATATACTAGGAGTTGCTCAAGAGAATGTCCTGGAGCCGCTGGCCGCTGGCGATTCTTTCCGGCTCCGCGCTGTGGTTCCTCTATTTTTTCGGTTTGACGCGCACCGGTCTGCTCGGCCCCGACGAGCCACGCTACGCAGCTATCGGACGCGCCATGACGCAAACCGGCGATTGGATCACTCCGCGGCTGTGGGGCCACGCTTGGTTTGAAAAACCGGCTTTGCTCTATTGGATGACTGCCGCGGCGTTCAAGGCCGGTCTCGGCCCAGAGTTGGCGCCCAGGCTTCCCGT
This sequence comes from Terriglobia bacterium, assembly GCA_963739705.1. Classification (GTDB taxonomy): domain Bacteria; phylum Acidobacteriota; class Terriglobia; order Bryobacterales; family Bryobacteraceae; genus Palsa-89. Next base: position 187,320 of record CAVUBR010000002.1, read on the forward strand.
GGCGCTGGTCAGCTTGGCGTTCTTGCTCTACTTTTTTTTCGCGCTCCGCGAAGAGTTCGGCCAGCGCCCGGCGTTGTTTGCGGTGCTGATTTTAGCCACGTCCATCGGCTGGCTGGCCTACAGTCATGTCGCGACGCCTGATTTGCCAATGTCGGCGGCCTTCAGCGCCGCGATGCTCATGCTCTTGCCCGCGCCGCCAGCGAGCACACGCCGAATCGTCACGGCAGGCGTGCTGCTGGGTCTTGCGGTTTTGGCAAAAGGTTTGGTTCCGCTGGTGCTCTTTATTCCTGCGCTGTGGTTTCTCCGGCGCAAGATCCGCGCACTCCTTGTGATCCTTGCGGTTGCGTTCGTCGTCGCGGCGCCGTGGTATATCCTGGTCGCTTTTCGCAATGGAGCGGCGTTCTCCGACGAGTTTTTTGGCCACCAACAATTCGCCCGCTTCTTTGGCGGCGAAACCTTGCACATCCAGCCGGTCTGGTTTTACCTGCCCATACTCGTCGCCGGTCTTTTCCCATGGACGCCTCTCGCCCTCCTGCTCTTCTCCAAGAAACTCTATCAAGACCGGCGCGCGATGTTTCTGGCCGCTTGGTTCGTTTTCGGTTTTGCTTTCTTCTCCGCGTCGCGCGGCAAGCTGCCCGGTTATTTGCTGCCGTTGCTTCCGCCCCTGGCGGCGCTGCTAGGAATCGCAATCGATCGCACGCGCCTGCGAAGCGCTTTCTTCGTCTGTCTCGCCGGGTTGAGCGCCGCACTGCTGTGGCTGGTTCCTACCGCGCAGGACGCACTGCCTGAAGCACTGGTTTCCGGGCTCGGCCGCGCGCCTGTTCATTTTCTTACCGCGTGGCTGGTACCGGCGATGATCCTGGCTTTGTTTTGCATACTGCTCGAACTTCGCGGCCGGCGCGTCGCCGCTCTCGCTCTGATCGCCCTGCTTAACACCGCTCTGATCGCTCGCTTCATCTGGCAGGAGTTTCCCAGGATGGACCAGCAGGTCTCGGCCCGTAACCGGTGGACTGCCTCTTCTGAATCAATCACTTGTATCCCGCAAAACGGCGCTTTCTTCCGCAACGGCTTGAACTACTATGCCGGCCGCGAACTCCCGGATTGTCATTAGGCGTCAAATATAGTAATCTCTATAGAGATAGAGGTAATCGCCATGGCGACCACGGAAATGCTCCGCGTCCCCGAATCCGACCTCGCGGCAGCCACCGAAGCGGCTTACGACGCGACGGTTCGAGCCGATATCGAACTTTTCCGCGCGCACGCTGAGAAATGGGTGGCGGGCGCAATCACCGACGACGAGTTCCGCGCCCAGCGCCTTCGCCGCGGCATTTACACGCAGCGTCAGGCCGGCGTTCACATGATCCGCACCAAGGTACCGGGTGGCATCTTGACCGCCCGGCAGATGGACCAGTTGGCTGGCGTTGCCGACGAGTTCTGCGGCGGTAAGGGTCATCTGACGACACGCCAGAACATCCAGTATCATTTCGTTCCCCTGCGCCAGGTTCCGGACGTGCTGCATCGCCTGGCCGACGTCCGGCTCACTACGCGGGAGGCCTGCTACAACACGGTCCGTAATGTCACCGCCTGCCCGCTCAGCGGCTTGCTGGAAGACGAAGTTTTCGACGTGCATCCCTACGCGCAAAAGGTGGCCTTTGCCTTCCTGCACAAGGAACTGACCGACAGCCTGCCGCGCAAATTCAAGATCGCGTTTTCAGGCTGCCAGGAAGATTGCATGGTCGGCTCGATTCACGACATCGGCCTGCGGGCGGTGATCCGCGACGGCCGGCGTGGATTCCGTATGGTGGTGGGGGGCGGCCTCGGCCCGCTGCCCGTGGAAGCGAACCTGCTCGATGAATTTGTTCCGGAAGAGCGTTTAGTCGCCAAGTGCGAAGCCGTGATCCGGGTCTTCAGCAAGTACGGCAACCGCAAGAACAAGAACAAAGCTCGATTAAAGTTTGTTGTTAGGGAACGCGGTTTTGATTGGGTCCGGCAGCAAATCGAAAAAGAGTACGACGACATTCTGACCAATGGCGGAATCCCGACGCCCGAGGTGGTCCCCGAGGGGTTTGGTGGTTTTCAATCAGTACCACCACCGCTCGGCATGGGCGCGTTGCTCCCGGTTCTGACGGCTAACGGACATTCAGATCCGCAGTATGAGCGCTGGCTTGAGACTAACATCCGCCAGCAGAAGCAGCCCGGCTATGCCATCGTCACCGTTAAGGTTCCGCAAGGTAATCTGAGCGGCTCGCAAATGCATGGTCTGGCCTTGATTGCCAGGGATGCCGGAGACGGCCTGCTGCGAGTCGCGGTGGATCAGAATATCGTTCTGGCTTACATCCCGCTCAGGAACTTGCGGCGAGTTTATGCCGCGTTGCACCAAATCGGTCTCGCCGAGGCGGGCGCTCATGAAATTGAAGATGTCACAACGTGTCCGGGGGCATACAGTTGCAACCTGGCGCTGACTAAATCGATGACGCTCGGTGCGGCATTGGCCGAAGAGGTTCGTCAACACCGCGACCCGCTGGTGCGCCAACTGGCCATCAAGATCAGCGGTTGCCCGAACTCGTGCGGCCAGCATTGGATCGCCGACCTGGGCTTCTACGGCAACGCCCGCAAGATCGAGGGCAAGGAAGTTCCCTACTATCAGATGCTCTTGGGCGGCGGCTATGATCAAAACGGGATCATGAGGTTCGGCGTCGCGATTCAAAGCATTCCGGCGCGCCTGGCGCCGCTGGCGGTCCGCAGGGTCCTCGATCACTACCTGGCTAACCGTCAACCAGCCGAATCATTCCGCGAGTACGTGCTTCGCCACAAAGTGGAGACATTCCGCCTCATGACCAATGACTTGGCCAAGCCTGCGGAGATCAATGCGGAGATGTACCGGGACTGGGGCGACGAGGCGGAGTATTCGCTCCAACTCGGCCGGGGCGAGTGCGCCAGCTAGCGGTTTTAACAAAGGCCAGCTACAAAAAAGCGTCGTCAGCGATAGGTGCGAAGCTTTGCGCTGACGACGCTGCCAGAATTACCGGTTGTTTAGGCCCGTTTTGAAGACCGGGCGCTTTGTGTCTTAGCGGCCTCGATGAATGCACCGTTCGCTAGGGCGAATGCCGGCATCGATATAGACCGGTCGACCATGTCGGCCATGGCGTGAACCGCCAAACCCTCGGCTTCCTTAACGAAAGTCAGGATGCCGGTCTCCGAATCGAAATCGACGAAGACACAGTCGCCACCGCGCACCTGGTCGGTTGCAATCAGGTTCGACATAGGCTGAACGAGCAGCCGTTCGATGGCGCGCTTCAGATGCCGGGCGCCATACTTGATGTCGGTGCCTTCGCGGAGCAGGAAATCCTTGGCTTCATCGCTGGCCTTGAACACGAAACTCTTCTCAGGCGACGTATTGAAGATGCGCTGCTGGACCATGTTCAGTTCGATATCCATGATCTTCTTCAGCTCAGGCGTGCCTAACGGCCGGAACGTCACGATCTTGTCCAGACGGTTGATAAACTCCGGTGTAAACTTCCGGCGCGCCGCGTCCGCGCCGCTGCGGGTGATCTTACCGCTGAGCTTTTCGTCGATTGTTCCGTTTTGGCACTCGCGAGCACTGGCTGCCGCATTGAAACCCAGCCGGGGATTCATGAGCGAGCTCATTTCGGTGGCGCCGAGGTTGCTCGTCATGAAGATCAGAGCGCGCGAAAAATCTACCTTTCGGTTGTCGCCCAACGTCAGCGTGCCCTTGTCGAGAATGCCGAGCAGGAGGTTCCACAGCGCATCGCTGGCCTTCTCGATTTCGTCAAACAGCACAAAGCTGAGCTTGCACGTTTCGGTATGATACTGATTCAGCACTTCCTGGCTCAACAGCGGATGTGTTTCGCGATGCCCCAAGTATCCAGGAGGCGATCCGATTAGCTTTGCAATCTCATGACTGTGTTGGAATTCCGCGCAATCGATCTTGATGACCGCGCGCGGATTCTTTATCAGGGACTCGGCGGTAGCTTCTACAATGCGAGTCTTTCCTGAACCGGTCGGCCCCAGGAACAAGAAGTTGCCGATAGGCCGGCCCGGCGGCGTCATCCCCGTCAGATACATTTGATAGATGTTGACGATTTGCTGGATGGCTTCGTCTTGGCCGACGATCATCCGGCACAAGCTCATCTCCAGAGCTTCTGCCTCCCGTCCTGTCTTGGTCGGATCTAAGGGAACGTTTAGCCGTAACATTTTCTGGGCCCCTTTCACTTCAACTCCCATATTTCCCTGTGCAAATCGCATGCCATACCGCGGCAGCCTGTTCAAACCCTTTATTTCCTGGGTCTTGACGGTCTTACCTCCACCTGGCTCACTAGGGTTCGATCTGGCATTCTCAGCAACATCAGCACGATCTGCCCAATATCCTGGGGAGCTATCTTCCAGTCCGCTCGTTCTGAGCTCGGGCTAAATTGCGTATCGACGCTTCCGGGCATAATGTGAGAGACTCGCACGTTGTCGTATCGATGGTCGAGCATCATCGCTTCACTAAATCCCTTCAAGCCAAATTTCGAAGCATTGTAAGCTGCCCCACCAGCGAACGCATTCTTAGCGGCCAGGCTACCTATGTTGATGATGTATCCACCCGCGCGCTTCGTCAGCCGTGCCAACATTTCGCGGCAACAATAGAAGACACCTGACAGATTGGTCTCCAGCGTGGTTTGCCAGTCTTCGACGCTCAGCTTCGCAGTACTCTGGAAGATCCCAAGCCCGGCATTGTTTACCAGGATGTCCGGTGTTCCCAGCTCTCGATCCGCGAAGGAAAACAATTCTGCTACCTCTGTGCTGCTTCTTACATCGGCAACTTTTCCAGCCACTTTACTTTTTGCCTGATTGGTCAGCTGCCTTACTGCACTATCGACGGCGTCCTGATTGCGGCCGCAGATTACGACGCCGGCACCCGCGGAAGAGAGCGCCTCCGCGATCGCCAACCCGATACCGCGCGTGCCGCCGGTAACTAAAGCATTTCGTCCTGCCAAGAATGTGTCATTCATGTATTCCATGCTACGTCTCAGGGCGCATCAGCGCCTAATCCGCGCAAGGAACGCCAATCAGGACTCACCCTGAGCCCCAAGACCGCAGGGCCCGAGGCAGGAATGGCCGCAGCGACAACGAGCGTCACTTGCGCCGGATAAAAGGCGCGCGCTTAGCGCCTCACTGGGGAGCTGAGTTGGAGCACTCAACTGCCGCCTGCGAAGACGAGAGCACCACGTCCGCGATACCGCCGATCACGGGCGCGCCGAATCAGACCATTCCTTTGCTGCTGGGATCTCTGGTCATCAACGAGCAAATTCAGCTGTCGTGGTCAACGCGCCCACGTTCACGAGCGCCGACATGCGGGTGAACGCCTTGCGCCTGAACTCGCAGCGCGTTTAATTTGCGCGCGGCGGGGCTCCAAGCTCCGGGCGCATAAGTACTTCGCCCCGGATGTTTCGCCGCGGCCGCCTCCGTCGTAGAGCCGCATATTGCTTAAGATCTCCGTCGCGCTTGCCTGGTCGCGCTATCATGGATGTTTTGGAGGGAGTTTTTTCGATGCAGAATTCTGTCCTGGTGCCGATGGTGGTCGAACAGACCTCGCGCGGCGAGCGCGCGTTTGACATCTACTCGCGCCTGCTCAAAGAGAACATCATATTTCTGGGAACGCCCATCGACGACAATGTGGCGAACCTGGTCATCGCGCAGATGCTGTTCCTGGCCGCGGAAGATCCAGAAAAAGATATCTCGCTGTACATTAACTCCCCAGGCGGATCCATCACCGCCGGCCTGGCGATTCTCGACACCATGAATCTGATTGAGCCCGACATCGTGACCTATTGCGTCGGCCAGGCGGCTTCGATGGCGGCCGTGCTGCTGGCGTGCGGCACCAAGGGCAAGCGCTACAGCCTGCCGCACTCGCGCATTCTGATCCACCAGCCTTCCATGAGCGGGTTGGGCGGACAGGCCACCGATATCGACATCTATGCGCGCGAAATCTTGCGAATGCGCGAATCGCTGAATCAGATCCTCGCGAATGCTACCGGTCAGTCGACCGAGCGGATCGGGCGCGACGTGGATCGCGATTACATTCTCGAACCGGACCAGGCGCTCGAATACGGCATTATCGATCGCATCATCGAGAGCCGTGCTCTCCAGCCCGTCCCCACACGGTAACGTGGCGGAGGCATCCAGCGCGCTAAGCCAGGCTCTGGCCGGAATCACTTTGCCCGATTCCCAGGGCGGTTCCGTGCGACTCGGATCGTTGTGGGCATCGACCCCGGCCGTGGTGGTCTTTCTGCGTCATTACGGGTGAATCTTCTGCCGCGAGCACGTCGCGCAGTTGCGCGAGCATGCAGAAAAGTTTCAAGCGCGCGGCGCGAAGCTGGCGGCCATCGGTCTGGGCGACACGCATTACGCATCTCTATTCCGCGAGGAAACCGGCATCGCGTTCCCGCTGTTGGTCGACGCTGATCGCCAGGCCTACCGTGCGGCCGGCCTGAAATCAGCCAATATCCTGCACCTGCTGCGATCCGACAATGGGGCGGCCCGCAAGCGCGCCACGGCGGGTGGGCATCGCCAGCACAAGCTGGGTGCGAATCCATTCCAACTGGGTGGGAGCTTCGTTTTCGGCCCCGGCAACGTCGACCGTTATGCTCATATCAGCCAAACCTTCGGTGATAACGCTACCGTCGAATCGCTCTTGGCAGCTCTTCCGTAGCGCAAGCATTTCCCGGTAACGGGCGCTTTCGGCGCTGTGATACTGTTGATGCCATGAAGACGGCATTTGGAAAAAAGAGCGCGATTCAAATACTTCTGGCCGGCTTGCTCTGTGCCGGAGGCGCCACCTGGGCGCTCGCGCAACAGGCCACCATCACCCCAACCGCCAAGGATCTCAACAAGAGCTTCGACGCGGACGCCTCCCAGTGGACTGAACGCTTCGAGCACGAAGGCCGCGCCATCTATGACAAGCGCTTCGAGATTCTGGACGCCATGCATCTCAAGCCAGGCATGAATGTGGCCGATATCGGCGCGGGCAGCGGCCTTTTTTCGCGTTTAATCGCCGCGCGTGTTACTCCGGGCGGCACGGTGTTCGCGGTAGACATCGCCAAGAACATGATCGACCATATCGCCAAGGTCGCCAAGGAAGAAAATATCCCCAATCTCAAGCCCGTGCTGGGCGATCCCAAGTCGCCCAAGCTGGCGCCGAACTCGGTGGATGTGATCTGCATCATCGACTCCTATCATCATTTCGAGTACCCCGCCGACATGTTGGCCGAGATCAGCAAGGCGCTGCGTCCCAACGGTATGCTGATGCTGATCGACTTCAAGCGCATCGACCGCGTCTCGCCTGAATACATCTTGAAGATGGTTCGCGCCGGAGAAGGCACCTTCACCGACGAGTTTCTCAACGCGGGGTTTGACTTGGTGGAGCGACGCGACGACATGTTCCCGGACAACTACATGCTGAAGTTCAAGCATCGGGCGGCCGCGGTCAAGTCCACCGCGCAGCGTTAATCCAGCCGCTGCCGAAGCATTCAGTCCAGTACCAATCTCAGCGCAGGCTAGTACGATGAGAGGAATACTCGTTGTAAAGGAGTTGCGTCATTATTGAAGCCGTGGATGGGCCGGTCGGAATCATAGCGCCGAAGCTGGCGGCATGGAGAAAAAGGATAGCGGAGAGCCGCTCCATCCACGCCACTTGGGCTTGGATGCAGGCGGAAATTCATTTTCTCGAATATCGTTTGGAAGTCGTCCAGGGATGGCCGGAGTCCGCCCGGAAGCAAGCTACTATGGCAGCTATCCTGTCGCAACTTCAGCGGCGCATCGGCTCTTGAGCCCACGAAGCTGAGCGACTATCGTGAAAGCCACCGTGGTGGGCGCTGGGATCGGCGGGCTTACAACCGCGCTTGCGTTGCGCTGCGCCGGGGTCGATGTCGAGATCTACGAGCAGGCTACCGAACTTCGCGAAGTAGGCGCGGGCATTTCTCTGTGGGCCAATGCAATTCGAGCTTTGGCGAAGCTTGGACTCGGTGAAGCTTTGCGGGCGCGTTCTGCGCCTTACGCCAGAACCGCAATACTGCGCGCCGATGGGCGGGTGATCGCTGAGAGCTTGCTCGACGAGTTGGTGGAGCATCTGGGCGCCGGCGAGACACCGGCCATGCTGGTGCTTCATCGGGCAGACCTGCTGAAGATGCTCAGCGGCCGCCTCGAAAACGCAATTCGACTCGGCCAGACGTGCACCGGGTTCGAGCTGCGCGGAGAGCGGGTCATCGCACGCTTCACGAGCGGAGCCGAAGTCCAGAGTGACGTGCTGATCGCCGCGGATGGAATTCATTCGGCCATTCGGGCACAGCTCCATCCGGGCGAGCCGGTTCGTTATTCCGGCTACACCGCCTGGAGGGCTGTAGTGAATTTTGAAGCTGCGGGCTGGGGTGTGACCGAGAGCTGGGGGAGAGGCAGGCGATTTGGAATCGTACCGATGTCGGGCGGCTTGGTCTATTGGCTCGCAACTCGCAACGCACCCCAAGGCGAAACTGATGAGCCGGGGAGAGCCAAGCAGAAGCTGCTCGAATTGTTTCAAGGCTGGCACGAACCGATTCATGCGCTCATTGCGGCGACGCAGGAATCGGCCATCTTGCGTAACGACATCCAGGATCGCGATCCGTTGACCAGCTGGGGCTCCGGCCGCGTCACTTTGGTGGGCGACGCAGCGCATCCCATGACGCCGAATTTCGGACAAGGCGGCTGCCAGGCCATCGAAGATGCGCTGGTGCTGGCGCGGATGCTCACCGCGAAGTCGAGCGTGCCGGAGGCTCTGCGCATTTATGAATTGCAGCGCATTGCCAGGACCAGCCCGATTGTTCTCCGTTCGCGCCAGTCCGGCGTACTCGCTCAGCTCGAAAATCCGTTGGCCTGCCGGGTTCGGAACTTTCTGGTTGGAAAAATTCCCCGCGCCGTGATGTTGCGCCAATTACAATCCATGGCAGGCTACACCGGACACTTGAATTAGGAAACAGCCGGGCGCGACGTCGGCGAAAATCCATCCGCGATGGCTTGCTCCAGAACGCCCCGCACGGACTCGATGAGACGTCCAACATCCTCCCCGGTAGAGATCGGTCCGTGCCCCGGCATGATCACAGCGGGCTTGAGCTGCTCGATGCGGTCGAGCGAATGCAGCCATTTCCGCCAGTCTGCCGCGGTTCCGGCGTCGAGGTTGGGCAAATAACGATTGATGAGGCAGTCGCCGCAAAACAGCACTCCATCGCGCTCGAGCCATACAGACAGGTTGGTCGCGGTGTGCCCGGGTGTCAGGATAAGCTCTACCGTGCAGTCTCCCAAGTCCAGGCTGGTGTCCTCGGCGATGGGACGGTTGGGATTCTCCAGCCGCGTTCCGGTGTAGAACGCGGCGGCTTCCCGGCGCGCCCGGCGAGTTGGGTCCGCGATGAGGCTGTTGAATTCGTCGATCTCGGCTCGAAACTCATCTTCGTTCCGGCCAAGCTCGGCGTGACCGTAAATATCGATGCCGCGATCGCGGAAGTAGCTGTTTCCGCCGACGTGATCGAAGTGCCGCTCGGTATCCACGACGGCCAGACGGTTGTTGGGCCGCACGGCGGAAGCGTAACCGTGAATGGTCGCGGCGGCCATCGCGCAGGCGCCGGTATCGACAATCAGAGTGGTCTCGCGTCCTGCGATGAAGCCGGCGTTGACGCTCCAGGGCGGCACATAACCGAGCCCCGTCAGCGCGTAGCAGTGTTGCGATAGCCGCATAAATGCGAGTTCGGACTTTCAGGCTAGCATCTGCGCGCCTTGTTACGATAAGGTCTTCCGAAGCACGAGCCACCATTGAATCGCGCCACACAGGGGAGCGAACCCATTCCGAAATTCGATGTTCTAGTCGCCGGCGGCGGCAACGCTGGTTTGTGCGCGGCGCTGAGCGCGGCCGAGTTGGGCGCGCGCGTGGCCGTGCTGGAATGCGCGCCGAAAGAGTCTCGCGGCGGCAATAGCCGGCATACGCGCAACCTGCGCCGCATGTCCGAAGCTTATCCGGAAGGCGAGTATTTCGACGATCTGCTCCGCGTGACGGAAAGCGAAACCAACCAGGAACTCGCGCGGCTGGCGATTCGTGGCTCCGGGACTTCGATCGATTGGATGCGCGCTCGCGGCGTTCATTTCCAGCCGTCCCTCAAAGGCACACTGCATCTGGACCGCACCAATGCGTTTTTCCTGGGCGGTGGTAAGGCTCTCTTGAACGCCTATTACGCCGCCGGCGAGCGGCTGGGGGTGCGAGTTTTCTATAACGCCGAGGTATTGGATCTCGATATTCAGAATGGGCGCTTCCAGTCCGCCCGTGTGAGTTGGAATGGTGAGCCGGTTGAGATCCGCGCCAATGCGCTGGTGGCCGCGGCGGGAGGATTTGAGTCCAACCGGCAGTGGCTGGAGGAAATCTGGGGCGAGCCTGCTCGGAATTTTCTGATCCGCGGCACGCCTTACAATCAGGGGAAAGTTCTGCGACTGTTGCTGGAGAAAGGCGCTGAACCGGCCGGGAACCCGGCGCAATGTCATGCTGTCGCCATCGATGCGCGGGCGCCCCGCTATGACGGCGGGATCGTCACACGTTTGGATTGCCTGCCGCTCGGAATTGTCGTGAACCAGCGAGCCGAGCGCTTCTATGACGAAGGCGAGGATCTGTGGCCCAAGCGCTATGCCATTTGGGGACGGCTGGTGGCGCAGCAACCCGAGCAAATCGCCTTTTCCATCATCGATTCGAAAGCGCTCGGCTTGTTTATACCTTCCGTTTATCCGGCAGTGCGTGGCGATTCGATCCGGGATCTGGCTGCCAACCTGGGCCTGTCAGGCGATGCGCTGGACGCGACTGTGCGGCGTTTCAATGCAGCTGTGCAACCGGGCCTGTTCGATCACAGCACGCTCGACCAGTGCCGGACGCTCGGGCTTACGCCTGAAAAAACGCATTGGGCGCGCGCTCTGGATACGCCGCCATACTTCGCGTATCCGCTTCGGCCTGGCATCACGTTTACCTATCTTGGCGTCCAAGTGAGTAAAGACACCGAAGTAATGACTACGCGCGGACCTGCAGCGAACGTGCTGGCGGCCGGCGAGATCATGGCCGGGAACATTTTGGGGAAAGGTTATCTGGCCGGGATCGGAATGACGATCGGCACTGTGTTTGGACGCCTCGCCGGCCGGGAGGCCGCACGCCGTGCCGGACGCTAAGGTTGATGAGGCGCTGCGCGAAGGTGCGCGCATCCTGACCATCTGCAACGCCTGCCGCTACTGCGAGGGCTACTGTGCTGTTTTTCCCGCGCTCGAACGGCGTGTGAGCTTCAGCACCGCTGACCTGAATTACCTGGCCAATCTTTGTCACCACTGCGGGGAATGCTACTACGCGTGCCCCTATGCGCCTCCGCACGAGTTCGCGGTGAATGTGCCGAAGACTCTGGCTGAAATTCGCGTGGCTTCCTATCGCCAGTATGCTTGGCCTGCGCCGGTGGGCCAGTGGCTGGCGCCGGCTGCTTTTTTCATCGGCTTGGCCATTTGGATTGCAATCGAACGCGCGCAGGGTGGTCCCGGACTCCCGGCCGATTTTTACGGTCTTATCCCGCATGGAGCCATGGCTGGAGTCCTCGGCGCAATTTCACTCTTTGCGCTGTTCGCATTCCTGGCCGGGTTTGTGCGCTTCTGGCGGGAATCCGGCCAGAGCCTCGCCGGACTCTTGGATTCATCGGCGCTTCGAAGAGCCGCGGCGGATGCGTTCACGCTCAAATACCTGGAGGGTCATGGGCGGGGATGCACTTATCCGGATGAGAGCCACTCACGCGCCCGCTGGTGGTTTCATCAGCTGACTTTCTACGGCTTCCTGTCGTGCTTTGCTTCCACGACCGTCGCAGCCATCTATCATTACGTCTTCGGCTGGAAAGCGCCCTACGCTTATTTAAGCGCGCCGGTGGTGCTGGGCACTCTGGGAGGAATCGGACTGCTGGTTGGCCCGGCTGGACTTTTTCGGTTGAAGCAGCGGCAGGATGAGCCGACGCGAGCCGGCCAACAGAACCGGCTGGACGCCGCCTTTATCGCTCTCTTGTTCCTGACCAGCGCCACCGGTCTCGCGCTGCTCGCGTTTCGCGCAACAACCGCCATGCCGGCACTGCTGGCCGTGCATCTGGCCATCGTATTGGCACTGTTCGTGACGCTGCCTTACGGAAAATTCGTGCACTCCATCTACCGCGCCGGTACCTTGCTGCGCTACGCTTTAGAGCAATCACGCGAGGAGAAGACGGTCTGAAAAGCGAATCGAAATTCTGGCCGGTGGTTCGCGTGGCGGCGGGCAATTTTCTGGAAGCCTACGACTTCCAGGTCTTCGGATACTACGCCGCGGCGATCGGCCTGACGTTTTTTCCCAACACGAATGCCTACGCTTCGCTGCTGTTATCGTTCGCCACCTTCGGCGCCGGCTTTCTGATGCGGCCGCTGGGCGCCATTGTGCTCGGCGCTTATGTCGATCATCGGGGCCGGCGCGCGGGATTGCTTCTGACTCTCGGCCTGATGGCCATTGGGACGCTGTCGATCGCTTGCACTCCCGGGTACGCGCGCATCGGGCTGCTCGCGCCGCTGCTGGTGCTGCTCGGCCGGCTGCTGCAAGGGCTTTCGGCGGGCGTGGAGCTGGGCGGCGTGTCGGTCTACTTATTGGAGATTGCGCCCGAGGGCCGCCGTGGATTTTTCGTGAGCTGGCAATCCGCTACCCAGCAACTGGCGGTCGTGGCCGCGGCGTTGCTCGGTCTGGTTCTTACCGCGACCATTTCCTCAGCCAGCATGACCCGCTGGGGCTGGCGCATTCCGCTGCTCACCGGGTGTCTGATGATTCCATTTCTGCTATGGCTCCGGCGCTCGCTCGACGAGACCGAAGCGTTTCGCTCGCGCCAGCATCATCCCAGCATGGCCGGAGTGGTTCGAATCCTCGCCTCTGAGTGGCGCCTGGTGCTGCTGGGTATGATGCTGGCGACCATGGTTACGGTCTCGTTCTACATGATCACGGCGTACACGCCTACGTTCGGCAGCGCGGTGCTGCATCTCAGCGGCACCGCGAGTCTGGCGGTGACGCTGTGCGTCGGACTTTCGAACTTCATCTGGGTTCCGGTCGCAGGCGCGCTGTCGGATCGCATCGGCCGGCGCGCGTTGCTCTTCGGCTGCACCATTCTCACGCTGCTGACGGCGTATCCGGCTTTATCTTGGCTAGTGAGCGCTCCCTCCTTTTCAAGACTGCTGGCAGTCGAGCTGTGGCTCTCGCTGATGTTCGGCGGCTACAGCGGCGCGCTGGTGGTTTTCATGGCCGAGATGATGCCGGTGGCGGTGCGGACGGCGGCGTTCTCGCTGGCGTTCACGTTGGCGACCGCGATTTTCGGCGGCTTCACGCCGGCCGCGTGCACTTTCTTGATTCACGCCACCGGCAATCGCGCCATGCCGGGCGCTTGGCTGTCTCTGGCCGCGGCTTGCGGGTTGTTCGCCGCGATTCGTCTCTCGCCGGCGCGGCTGGCGGTGCGGCAAACGGCGGCTGCTGTCTGAACTCCGCCTAGTTCTCGGTCAGGCACCCGGCAGCTAGCAAAGCGCATCGTACTACCCTGGTCCGGAACAAAAATCAACCTTCACTTGAGATCCTCGTTCACTAGACGACAAGCCTTGGCTCACCTGAGCTGTAACGGTGACAGCGTTGTTTTGCGGGGGTCGAATTTTTAGTATTCAAAATGACCCGGTTGTGTTTTAATAGAAGTTCCCCCGGATAGAGCAACCTCCCCCGCGTTAGATTTCGAGGTTTGGTCCAAGGTCTTCTTCGTTGTTGCCTCTACTTAGAACGCGCCGGCTCAGGCGAATCGTCGCTCTTACGTCTGACTGCATCGTCGCTGTCGGCTTGTTTGCCGCAGTTACGGTATTACGAGCACCTCCCGTGCACCCGCGCGGGCAGGTTGGCGCGAAGCCAGCCGTACTCAAAAGGCCCACCCTAGTCGTCACCGAAGAGAAAAGGAAGGTTTATCCTTACTCAATCGTCCCGGGCGGCGCACGAACCGTGCAAGAAGCCAAACGAGCGATGAGCGACCCGGCGGTGCGCGATCATTACGCAGCCTTCGATCTCAAGAACCTGCGACAAGTGACCTTGACCTCCGATATGGTGGGCTACGTGTCCTACCGCTACGGCGAGAAAGTATTCTGGACCAACAAGAAGTTGCGCCTCAAGGCTGGCGAAACTGTATTCACCGATGGGGTGCACATTGCACGAGGCCGATGCCTGAACTGCTATTCCGCGCTGCCTATGATGCCAACACGGCGCAGTGAGCCCAGCGAGAGCATACTAAACTCACCGGTGGAGGTGCCGCTCATCGCGCTGGCGTTCCCGAACTTGCCGGTAGCCCCCGCGCCGCCGCCAATTTTGGCCTCCGCCGCCGCACGCCGAAGTGGCAGCCATAGTTCCGGGCGGGACTGGCGGTGGCGGCGGTGTGGGCGGACATCCGGGCTTCGGCTTTTTTCCGATTCTGCCGATCATTCCGCCGATATTTCATCGTCACCATCCTTCGCCGACCAACAATACGCCGGGCAATAATATGCCACCCCCGCCGATAACTCCTTCCGGCCCGCTTCCGCCACCTGTCGCGGTCGTACCGGAGCCGGACTATCTCTGGTTGCTGGTGGGCGCTTTTACCGCAGTGGTTCTCTTTGGCGGGATTCGCTCCCGGCGGATTAAGCGAGCGATGGCTCGAGGCGATGTGCCCTCCGGCGGCGCTTCGTCATGAGTTGTCCGGCCTGAGACGGCGACGCTCGATCAGTCGTGAATCACTGCAAGGCCGCGTATTCCTTGCGAGTTTCGGCGAGAATCGGCAGGTCGGAATCGGCGTCCTTCCAGATGGCGAGGAAATCCTGATAGGCCTTCTTGGCCTTCGCCTTGTCGCCGGCCAACACTTCGGCGCGCGCTAAACCGGCGTAGGCCAGCGAATAGAATGGTCCCCAGTAGGCGCCTTTTTGGTCTAGTATTTTCTGGAATTCGGCCGCCGCCTCGGTTCCGTGACGCGCACGCAAATGGGCCAAACCGCGGAGATAGACCGTTTCCCGTCCCAAGCCCCGCTCGTACGGAGCGCTGACCGTAAGGATTTCAATGGCCTTGACCGGCTGGTCGCGCTTCAATTCGATCGAAGCTTGGATGGTAGGGATAAATACCATATTCCAAAGAGTGTCGGTCGGGGACTGCTTGGAGATTTCGTCCGCGATTTTCTGCGCTTGGGGGGTGTCACCGCAAAAGCCAAAAGCCGCAGCGGCCGGGGAGATTGCAGCCAAAGTGTCCTGATCGGCCAAGGCCATGGCAGCGCGCGCCTCCGCTCGTGCTGCGTCGCAGTCCCCGTAAATCGCATCCAGCGCAGCGTCACCGGCCAGGTATCCTGCGGCGACCGCGGAGAGATCGTGACGCTTGGCCAAGTCGATGGCGCGACCCATGAATTCTTTGGCCTTGCGCCGCTGGCCCAAGTAATACGCATTCTGCGCTTGTACTTCCAGGCTCATATACTCTTGCGGTTTTCCGATGGCCCACTGAATTTCGTTCTGTTCCGCGGCAGAGTCGTTCTGGATATAGGCCATGCGGAGCAGTTCAAAATGGATGGTCGGCGATTCGAGCTTCTGAGCGAAAGCTTTCGCTGCCATGGCCTTGGCCTCATCAAACTTGTCAATAAAGATATAGTCGACCACCAGGTTTCCGTAGGACGTCGAGACGCGGGGATCCACCCGAACCGCCTCCTGATATTCTTGAATCGCTTTCTCGTATTGACCCGAATTGCTGTATTGAACTCCCAGGTTGACATGCGGCGTGACGTCGCGCGGATAGGTGCGCGCATAGAGTTGGTAGGCTTCCGTGGTCTTTTCGAGATCGCCCAGGACGTAATTGTCGTACTCGCTGGTGATGTAAAGCCGCTCCTTTTCGGTGACGCGATCGATCAGCGAATACGCCTTTTTCGCGTACTTGATTCCCTGCTGGCGGTCGCCTGAATTGGAATACATTACGGCCATGCGCGCGTACGCCATGGCGAAGTTGGGGTCGATTTCCGTGGCGTGCTGGTAGAAGGGGACTGCGGCCAGGTAGGAGCCCTGGTCTCTCTGAGCCTCTCCGAGTCCATAGGCTTGGAATGCTTCGAGCGAAGCCGTAGTGGCGCGCTCGAAGTTGTAATTCATTTTTTGAATGGACGCCAGTGACTCTCCCAGTTTCGCGCGCAGGCGCATAGCAGCCGTTCCGACGGCCTTCAATACGTGTTCTTTGTCCTCGGCCTCCACCTGCTCGCGTGCCAACGTCTCGCCGGTGCGGCAGTTGGTGGCTTCAAGCGAGATCGCATACGTTTTCCCGAGACTGGCGATGGCGCCGCTCAGCATGGCCTTGTCAGCTTCGCGCTCGCAGATCTCGCGAGCAACCTGGCTGGTGATGCGTTCCTCGGGCGAGCGGCCCATGAACACCAGGCCGGCGCGCATGGTGCGATCGTCCATGATCTTCAGGAACGGCGACTGCTCCAGCTGGATGGAGAGCGCTGTCCGGAGCGCGCCGTCGAACATCGAGTCGCCGGTGGTGTTGGCGAAGTCCGCCAGTACCACGACGTCCTTGTCCGTCAGTGGTGGCTTGCGCAGTCTTTGCCACAACAGAACTCCACCTGCGATGAGAAGCACACACGCGCCCGCGGCGATCGCATAGGTAAACCTTCTGCGAGGCGCTTTGGGGACGTCGGCGACGCGGCTGACTCCCGCGCTGTCCCGCCCCACGCGCCTCAGGTCCGCTCGCAAATCGGCCGCGGACTGATAACGCAGGTCGCGATCCTTCTCCAGCGCCTTGTTGATGATGCGTTCCAGGTCCACCGGTATCTTGGGATTTCGCTCGCGCACCGGAATGGGCGCCTTATTTAGCAGCGCCTCGAAGATCACGGCACTGGTGGCGCCTTCGAAGGGGAGCTGGCCGGTGGCCATCTCATACAGGACCACGCCCAGAGACCACAAGTCCGTTCGCGCATCGATGGCTTGCCCGCGCGCCTGCTCGGGAGACATGTAGGAGACGGTGCCCAGCGTGGCCCCCGGGTTTGTTAACAGCTCGGTAGCCGCTGCCGTGTCGTCAGTGGGTGACGTGGTGCTCTGTTTGGCGAGGCCGAAGTCGAGCACCTTCACGTGACCGCGGGCGGTGACAAAAATATTGGCGGACTTGATGTCGCGATGCACGATTCCTTTGGCGTGCGCGGCGTCGAGCGCATCGGCGATCTCGGTTGCCAAAGTGAGCGTTGTGTCGATGTCCAGTGGCTTGCCCGCGATCAGGTCGCGCAGGTTTTGCCCATCCAGCAACTCCATTACGAGGTACGGCCGGCCTTCCGCTTCGCCGACGTCATAAATGGCGCAGATGTTGGGATGGCTCAGCGCGGAGGCAGCCCGAGCTTCGCGCTGGAACCGCTCTCGCGCGGCATTGTTGGCGAACGCATCGGATACCACCTTGATGGCCACGTCACGGTTCAGTCGGGTGTCGTGCGCCTTATAAACCTCGCCCATGCCGCCGGCGCCCAGGGGTGTGACGATTTCGTAGGGTCCCAGACGGGTCCCGGTGGATAAAGCCATTGGGTTGATTCTAGCGTATCGCTGGTTATGGAGCGCCGTGAATGCGTGACCGGCAGTGAGTCTCTACAGTTGCAGGACCGCTCGCAAGCCTTCGTCAACCGAGCGCTGCAGACGAGGCGGCAGCGTGCCGGCGTGTTCCGTAAGGGCCGGTAGCAGGACATTGCGCCCACTTACACCACAATAGAGATCACCCGTACCCTGCTTCGGCGCGACCTGGTTCGCTCAAGTCTGCCCACCAGATCTCTCCTCGTTGAATCCCGGCCATGTCTACCAAGAGTCGCTTTTCAGCGATTTCACCTGGGCGCGGCGCAAGCCGGAGTCTACTTTCGCAGGGTCCCTGGAATACACGCGGTTGAGCCGTTCAGTGATCGACCGAGTGTCCTGCTGCTTAAGAAACTCGATCAGGGCTTTGGTGTACAGCTCGCTTCTTGAAAGGCGAAGGCGACGGGCGGTTGCCTCAGCCAGCCGGAAAATGTCGTCCGGCACGGAAACAGCAGTCTTCATGTTCCCAGTATGACCCGCGCCTTGGGTGACTACCAGGGCTTGACAACTCATTCGGACTCCGATATAACGGATACCGACTATGGATGACTTGAGCCCATTTCTACCGTTGTCGCCGGCTGCCTTGCATATCTTGTTGGCGCTATCGAGCGAAGACCGGCACGGGTACGGCATCATGCAGGAAATCGCGCGCCAGTCGGAGGGGCAGTACAAGCCGGGTCCCGGCACGCTGTATGACAATCTGCAAAAGTTGCTGAACCTGAGCCTGCTCGAGGAGACCGAGCGGCGCCGTGCGGAGGACGACGAGCGGCGCCGTTATTATCGTCTGACGCGGCTCGGCCGGCGCGTTTTGGCCGCCGAGGTGGAGCGTCTGGAAGGCGTGGTCCGGACCGCCAAGAGCAACTTACGAGTCGCGGCGCCCAGGAGGGCCCAATGATGCTGCGCGCTCTCTATCGATTCCTGCTATTCCTCCATCCCGCGTCCTTCCGCCGCCGCTTCGCCCGAGAAATGACGTGGGTATTTGACGAAGCCGTGCGCGATGGTCAGGCGACAGGATTCTGTGCCGATGTGGCCGGCTCGCTGCTGCGCCAGTGGGGCCGGCAGTCGATGCTCTGGAGCATTGCAGGGGCCCTCGTTGGGCCCGCGCTGGCTATGTTCTGGATGAGCGCCACCCGCCCACGCCATCTACCGGCAAAGGTCTTGCTGGTGCAGGTGGAAGATTTGCTGTACCTGGCGGCAGGCTCCCTGCTCGCGATTTCATTGACCTTGACCATGACGGTGGCGCTGTTCCATTCCTTGAGCCGCCGAAAGCCGTGAACATGCTGGAGCTGCGCGGCGTCACCAAGCGCTTTTCGGGCATTCCGGCTGTGAATGACGTCAGTTTCACCGCCCGCGCCGGTGAAGTGACGGGTTACTTGGGACCGAACGGGTCGGGCAAATCCACCACCATCAAGATGATTACCGGCCTCATTGAACCCAGTGACGGCGCGATTCTTTATAACGGCGCGCCGATTGAGCAGGATCTGATCGAGCACAAAATGCGCCTGGGGTACGTTCCCGAAGAGCCGCATCTTTATCCGCACCTGACCGGAGCCGAATTTCTGGAGATGACCGGCCAATTGCGCGCCGTGCCCGAGAAGCATCTGGACGAAAAGATCAAAGGACTGCTCGAACTGTTCTCGTTGTACGAAGACCGCTACGTCGCGCTGTCGTCGTATTCCAAAGGTATGCGCCAGAAGATTCTGCTGGCGGCGGCGCTTCTGCACAATCCCGAGATCCTTTTATTGGACGAGCCGTTCACCGGCCTCGACATCAACTCGGCGCTGGTGCTGCGCAACATGATTCAGGAACTGGCGCGGCGCGGAAGGGTGATCCTGTTCAGCACGCACGAGCTGGACGTCGTGGAGCGCATCTGCTCGCACGTCGTCATTCTGCACAAAGGGCGCGTGGCTGCCGACGACTCCATCGAGCATCTGCGCGCCCTAATGGAGCTCCCGACGCTGGAGGAGATCTTCGCGCAATTGGCGGTCGAGCAGGATACGGCCGGGATAACCCGCGAGATCGTCGAATTGATTGGGCTGTGACGCATGCATCGTCTTTTAGTGCGCCGGCAATTTCGAGTTCTTTATCGCAACTTCTTGCTTCAGATTGTGGATCTGGAGCTGGTGGCCGCGCATGGCGATCCGTCTCGGCTGCTAATGCAGATCGGCGCGCTGCTGGTCTCGTTAAGCTTCATTATCGCGATCAGTATCATTCCTCAATACCAGCGCGCGACGGCTTCTGAGATCGCGCTGGGCTCCTGGGGCGACCAGGAGTTTCTCATCGGCACCACCATGGCGGTAGTAGGAATGTTCACCGTGTTCGCCTGGGACTCCATTTTTCCGAGCCGCCGCGACAGCCTGGTTCTGGGAAGCTTGCCCATTCGGCCGCGCACGCTGTTTCGCGCCAAAATAGCAGCCACTGCCACCGGACTGGGCCTTTGTGTGCTGGCGGTGAATGCAGCCACCGGCCTGGCATATCCATTCGTAATTGGCGGCGTGCGGACGTTTCTCGCGTATTGGGTCGCGATGGTGGCTAGCGGCCTGTGGGTATTCTGCACGCTGCTTGCGTTGCAAGGCCTGACGGCGCTGCTGTTCAGCTACCGGCTGTTCTTGAAGGTCTCGAACGTGCTGCAAGTGGCGGGATTTTTTGCGATCCTCGGCGTTTATTTCCTTACTCCCGGGCCTTTGGATCTGGACGTCAGCCAGGGAATCCCGGCGATAGCTCAGCGGCTGCCGTCGTTCTGGTTTCTGGGATTATTCCAGCGGCTGAACATCTCCAGCCGCCCGGTTTTCGCGCCGCTGGCTGGGCGTGCGCTGATCTGGTTGGCCGCCTCGGTTTCGGTTGCTGTCACTGCTTACGCGCTTACTTACTATCGAAACACCCGGCGTATCGTGGAAGAGCCCGATATTTTGCCGGCCGATCGTGTGCGCGCCGCCTCAGGCTGGCTCCGCTGGGCAGTGGCGAAGTGCATTCCAGGCTCACTCGATCGCGCCGTGATTCTGTTTGCCGCCCGGACGCTGGTGCGCAGCAGAATGCATCGCAATTTGCTGGCAGTGTTCGGCGGCCTGGGCCTGGCGATCTCGCTCGGCTATGCCAAAGGGCTGCTGTTTGGAAACACGCGGATGTATGCCTTAGCGCGCCGCTACGGATTCCAGCCGCCGCACTGGTATGAGGTCAACACTCCCATGATGGCGGCGGGACTTGTTCTGCTAGTGCTGGCGGTGATCGGCACGCGCGCCGCATTCGCGTTTCCTGTTGCGCTCAAGGCCAACTGGATTTTTCGGATTACGGCGGTCCACAGTCCGAAGGCGTATTTTGCAGCGGTGCGGAAAGCGATGTTTACCGTGGCGGCGGGGCCGGTGTGGGTGGTGGCGTCAATCTTCTATTTGTTCGTCTGGGGCGGCCCGGAGGCTCTGGGTCACGTTTTGATTTTGCTGGGCGTTGGAGCGCTGGTAGTAGACGTTGCTCTGACCGGGTTTCGCAAAATGCCCTTCGCCTGCACGTACGTGCCGGGCGGATCGAACTTACGCATCCAGCTTCCGGTGTACGGCACAGTCTTCCTGCTCGGCGCCGATCTCGGCACGAGGGCGGAACGATCGATGTTCGAATCGGCGGGGCGGACTATGTTGTTCGGCGCGATTCTTGTAGCCGCGGTCATCGCGGCTAGGCGGCGCTGGAGGAGATTCGCGGGCGGGGCCTTTGAGCAGGTCCAGTTTGAGGCGGAGCCGGTGCGAGAGGTTTCGCCGCTCGATCTTAGCGGCGATGGCGCGTATGGACGGTTGCACCGCTATCTGGATGTGATCAACGCGCCTCCGGAGCCTGAGTTTCGGCAACGTGCGGTCACGTTTCTAAGGAAGGCCGTGGTGGTCACGGCGTGCTTCTGCGCGGCAGGGTTCGTCTACGAGCAAGTGGCCGAATGGCGCAATCCATTGCCGCCGCGCGTGGGCCAGTCGGTGGACATCGGAGAGCGCTCGCTCAATTATTCCTGCATCGGGCAGGGCTCGCCTACGGTGATCTTCGAGAACGGAAGCGGGGGCGCGGGCCGCGATTGGGTGGCCTTTCAACGCGAGGTTTCCGCCTACACGCGCGCCTGCTGGTATGATCGCGCCGGGCAAGGCTGGAGCGATGCCGCGCCTTTTCCGCACTCTGCAAGAGCCATCGCAGATGACTTGCACCGTCTGCTGAGCAAGGTGGATGTCGCGCCGCCCTACGTCCTGGTCGGGCTTTCCTCCGGGGGCATCTGCACGCGCGTTTATGCTCAGCGGTATCCCTCGGAAGTCGCGGGAATGGTTCTCGTCGACTCCGCTCATGTGGACGAGAACGAGCCGATCACGCCTCCGGGCGGAGGTTATGTCCCTTATTTTCCCCACGGGTTTTCGGTCCTGGCGCGGATCTTGCGTCCCATCGGAGTGCTGCGTCTGATTTTTCCGCCCGGTCCGCTGAGTCCGTTCGAGACCCGAACCTTCGCCGAGAGCCTGAAAGAGGAGATGGTTTACGAGAGCCGGTTGGAAGCGCGCGCGGTCCGCAGTCTCGGCGACATTCCGCTAGTGGTGTTAACCGCCGGGCGGCACCGGCTGAATCCCCCCGACAATCCGATCCAGGCGCGGTTACAGAACGCCGGCGAGGCGGCGTGGATTGAAGCGCAAAAACAATTGGTCCGCTTGTCGCCGCGCGGCGAGCAGCGCGTATTCCCCGAGGCGCGTCACAATTTGCTGCTCGATCGGCCGAAGGATGTGCTGGAGGCGATCCGGGACGTGGTGCGCCAGGCTCGAGCGCTTGCGCTAACCGTCGCGACTGGAAAGGCGCTCCTAAGCCGCTATACTCAGGCCTATGCACAGAATGTTGGTAGCGCTCTTCTTAGTCGCGTCCTTACGCGCACAGACTCCCGATTCTGCAAAGAACGCTGTGCTCGCGTCCGTTCATCAGTTCATCGACGGTTTCAACAAGGGCGACACCAAGGCGATGCTGGCGGTTTGCGCCGATCAAACCTCCATCCTCGATGAATTCCCGCCTCACGAATGGCACGGTGCGGGCGCTTGCGCCAAGTGGATCAGCGACTTCGACGCCGATGCCAAGAAGAATGGCATCACCGATCCAGTTGTCACGCCCCACGACCCTTGGCATGTGGACATCACCGCGGACCGCGCCTATGTAGTCATGCCTGTTAACTACACCTTGAAACAGAAAGGGAAGCCAGTAACCGAAGTCGGCTCCATCATCACGCTCACCTTGCAGAAGATCCAATCCGGCTGGCGAATCACCGGATGGGCTTGGGCAAAACATTAGGCGGCGGCGGTCAGGCTTGAACCGTAGGTCCCAAGGCTTCCCATCATCTAGTCAAAAACCCACAGAGCATGTTACATTCATGGTGCTGGGAGTTGGGTGGAGCGTACCGGCCGGGCTGCCGAGCGGGAGGAGACGCGCCAGTCAAGTTCCCGGCTAGGCCTTCCCTCGATTTTTTCGAATCTTTAAACCACCGCTGCAACTTCCGGCGCCAGTACCTGTTCGATGGTCTTGAATAATTCCTCGGGCCGGATGGGTTTCGCCACGTAGGCGGTCATACCGGCGCTGAGGCATTTTTCACGGTCGCCTTGCATGGCGTGCGCAGTCATGGCAATCACCGGAAGATACTTGCCGGTAGCGCGCTCGCTTTGACGCAATAGGCGCGTAGCTTCCAGTCCATCGAGCTCTGGCATCTGCACATCCATGAGGACCAGGTCGAAGCTCTGCTGGCTGATAGCGGCCAGCGCGGCGCGGCCATTGCCTGCCACGACAACCTGATGACCGCTGCGCTCGAGCAGACGGACCATCAGAAGCTGGTTGACGGGATTATCCTCTGCAATCAGAACCCGGCCGCTGATGGCGCCGCGGTGCCCGGCGGGGGTCCAGATGGCGTTACTGGGATCGGGCTGTTGAGGCTGCTGCGCTGTCTGGCAGCGAACCGTAAAGGAAAACGTGCTGCCCTGGCCGGGCGTGCTGTTGACTGACATAGAACCTCCCATCATCTTTACTAGGCTGAAGCAAATGGCCAAACCCAGGCCGGTGCCGCCATACTTGCGGGTCACGGATCCGTCTGCCTGGCGGAAGGGCTCGAAGATCAGCTTCTGCTGGCTGGCGGAAAGACCGATACCGGTATCGCTGACGTCGAATCGGATCACGGCGCCGTCCTGGAAATTTTCTTCGATTGAGGCCTGGACCTGAATCGAGCCGGAAGGAGTAAACTTCACGGCGTTGTTGATGAGGTTCAACAAGACCTGGCGCAGGCGCGTAGGATCGCCCGTCCACGAATCGGGGACTTCGGGCGGCACAGTAGTTGCAATGGCGAGACCCTTTTGACGCGCCAGGAATTCCAGCGACGTAACCACTTCCGACACCGAGCGGCGCAGTGAGAAGGGGATGGATTCCAGCTCCAGCCGTCCGGCTTCGATCTTGGAGAAATCCAGAATGTCGTTGAGCAGCGTAAGCAGTGAATCGGCGGAGGCCTTGGCGAGGCTCAAGTATTCGCGTTGTTCTTCGGGCAGCTCGGTGCCGAGCACCAGACCCATCATGCCGAGCACGCCGTTCATGGGCGTGCGAATCTCATGGCTCATGTTGGCCAGGAATTCGCTCTTGGCGCGGCTGGCTTCCTCGGCGCGCTGCTTGGCTTCGGCGAGTTCGGCGGTTCGCTCGCGGACTTTGCGGTCCAGGTCGTTCAGCAACCCGGATAACTCGCCGTTGAGGCGCTCGCGGTCCGCCAAGGCCTCGCGCAATTGCGCATAAGACTCGTTAAGCCGTACCGTCATGTGATCGAAATCGTCCACTAGCTGCACTACCTCGGAAGGCGCTTGAGCGGGGAGCTGGAGCTTCTGGTAACGCTCGCCTTGCATGGTAAACTTGCGCAGCCGTTTCACCAGCAATTCCAGCGGGGCGGTGGTGCTGGCTCCGATAACGCGCGCGAAGAGCAGCGAGAGGACGATGGCGCCAAGCAGCCAAGCCACGGTCATGCCGTAGTAGCGATCGGTGGAGCGGTGAATCTCGGCCAGCGGCTGCGTGACCAGAACGCGCCAGCCCGTGAGGCTTTCGGTATCCTGGCTCGCCAGGTAGGGGGATGCGGGCTGCCGGCCAACCGATTGATTGACGACGAATGAACCCCGGCCGCTGGAGCCAAAGGGCGCGTTCAATAGAGGCGACTGCGCCAGTGACGCGAAGGCCGGATGCGAAGCCGCGTGATTGGAATAAATGACACGATCGTGCTGGTCGACGATCAGAATCTCCGAGCCGGCCAGATTGCGGTAGCTCTCGCCGAATTCATCGAAATGCGAGAGGCGCAGCGATCCCACCAGGACGCCGAATAAATCGCCGTTAGGCGTGAACAGGGGCGCGGTGACGGCAACGGTGGGCCGGCCGGCCACGCGGCCCAGATAGACGTCGGAAATGACCGAATGGCGCGTGGCGATGGTGCGCTTGTAATATTCGCGATCGCGCAGCGTGGCTTGATCGGGGAAAATGGCGCGGGACGGCGAGAGAGCCGGCTTGCCGTCCGGCATGCTAAGTGGGCTCACCGCGATAGGCACGCCCTGGCTGTCGGACACGGCCAGGGTCTGGAAGCCCGGGTAGAGCGCGTGGTTCTGTTCCAACCAGCGGTTCAGCGTTGCCACATCGAAGCGGCCTTCGTTGCTTATGCCGCGGGACAGCATGAGCAGCGCCAATTGATGGCTGGAAACGAATTCTTCCATGTGCTGGCGGATGGCCGAGGCTGCCTCGTTCAAGCGCTGGGAGGCGTCGGTCTGCTGGCGCTTGGCGTAAGCTTGTCCGTTCACGATATTGAGGAGCAGCAGCGGTACGGTTGCCACCAGCAGGAAACCGTGAGTCAGGTAGACGCGCAGAGGCTGGCGCTCGGCGGCGAAACGCGGCGAGCCGGAATGTTTCCTCAGCCACGGGAGGTCAATCAAAACCTCGGCCAGCATGACGTTCAGCAGCCCATTGATGGCGTACGCGATTACCGTGGCCCAGCCGGTGGGAGACGGGTAGTTCAACAGGCGGATGTAGAGCAGGATGGCGAGCGGGGCGCCCGCGACTGCCCAGTACGCAAGCTCGGCCAGGATCGCCAGCAAACCTCGGCGGACCAGCCATCCGACCGCGATCGCTTCCAGCACCAGAAGCAGGGCCACATCCGGTTTCTGTTCCAGTACGCAGTCCGGCAGCACGGTGATGAATGCGGCCAGGGCCCCGTACAGTGGGCCGTAGAGCAAAGCGATGGCGAGATAGAAGACACCGCCCAACAGCAGCCGCGCTTCGGACAGAATTGCGATGTGGGGCAGATTGACGAGCAGTCCCAGGAAGCCGAACGCAAGCGTAACGGCCAAAGTGCGGACCGAGGGTCCCCTGGACATACTACTAAGTCGTCGGAAATACCTTAGTACTTTAGCCGTACGGGGGAAACCCTAGAAATTGGGGAACGAGTGTACTGTCCCCGGATTTCCGGAATTCGGTACGCTGGTAAGTGATTCCAGATGGACGAGAAAAAGATACTGATTAAACTACGCGAAATCTGTTTGCTGCTGCCCAAAACGAGTGAAACCACAACCTTTGGGCATCCTACCTTCCAGGTCGGCACCAAGACTTTTACGGTGCTGGAGACTTATCAAGGCATGCTCTCGATCTGCGTCAAGGTGGGCAAGAAGATGCAGCCGCTGTTTCTGGAAGATGACCGCTTCTATCGGACGCCGTATGTGGGCCAGCATGGTTGGGTATCGCTGCGCGCGAACACCAGGTTGAATTGGAAGGAGATTGAGCAGCTAGTGCGTGAAAGTTACGAACTGGTGAGCGCCAAGAAGAGGCGGCGGTGAACCCGGAGCAAGTGAGCCGGCGCATTGCCATTGCCAGCATGGTGGTGAGCGCGGCTCTGGCGGCGGCCAAGGTCGTCATTGGCTTTCAGGCCCACTCGACCGCTGTGGTCTCAGACGGGTTCGAATCGGCCGGGGATGTGTTCGCATCGGGGCTGGTGCTGATGGGGTTAGTCTTGGCCGCGCGTCCGCCGGATGCCGAGCATCCCTATGGTCATGGCCGAGTGGAGATACTTAGCGGTCTCGGCGTGGGATTGATGCTGGTAATTTCCGGGTCGCTTATTTCCACGCGAGCCTTGGAGGGTGTGGGGGAAGGCCAGCACGTACCGGCGTCGTACGCGCTGTGGCCCGTAGCGGCGTCCATTCTGATCAAGTGCGCCATGAGTCTGATCAAGCGGCGGTTTGCGCGTAAGATTCGCAGCGCGGCGCTCAAGGCCGATGCCTGGAACGACACGGTGGATGTGCTATCGGGGACCACCGCGTTGTTGGGTCTCGGGTTGGCGTTGATCAATCCTCAGCAGCTTTGGGCCGCCGATCACTTTGCCGGAGCAGCGGTAGGGCTGATCGTGATCTTTCTAGGAGTCCGAGTGGTCCGCGACACCACATTACAGTTGATGGACACTATGCCCGACGCGAAATCGATGGATCAAATCCGGGCGGTGGCCTTGAGTGTTCCCGGCGCCATGGGTATCGAGAAATGTTTTGCCCGAAAAACCGGTCTCAAGTGGCACGTCGATTTGCATCTGGAGGTGGATCCGGAGATGAGCGTCTACCAATCCCATGAGATTGCTACCCAGGTTCGCATCCGGGTGACGCAGACCTTGGACTGGGTGGCGGACGTGCTGGTACACGTGGAGCCGTATCAAGCAGCGGTTCCGAGCGGGACACATGGAAAATCGTGAGATCGCGCGGGTGCTGGCCGAGACCGCCGATCTGATGGAGATCGCAGCCGAGGATGGCTTCCGCATCCGGAGCTATCGCAACGCGGCGTCGGTGATCGAGGGTTACCCGGAGCGCGTAGAGGACATCCTCGCGAACCGGGAGCGTCAGGTCACGGAGATTCCCGGGGTCGGCAAGGGCATCGCGGGGGCAATCGACGACATTTTGAAGCGCGGGTCCTTCGACAAGCGCGACGTATTGCTGGCGAAGTTTCCACCCACGCTGCTGGAGTTGTTGAAGATTCAGGGGCTGGGGCCGAAGGGGATCGCGCTGGTATACGAGCATCACAAGGTCGCCAGCATCGACGAGTTGGAGCGCTTGTGCAAAGAGCAGAAGCTGCGCGAGTTGCCGCGCATGGGCGCCAAGCTCGAAGAGAAAGTGCTCAAGTCGATCGCGCAGTACCGGCAGCGGGTGGGGCGTTTCCTACTGAGTTTCGGGCAAAAGGTTGCCGATGAGTTGATTCCTTATCTGGCCGAGACACCCGGAGTTGAGAAGATCGCGGCGGCGGGAAGTTTGCGGCGGGGCAAAGAGACCATCGGCGATCTGGATTTGCTGGTCACCGGGCCGGGGGCGCCGGAGGCGCTGGAGCATTTCGTCAAGCATCCCAAGGCGCACAATCTGCTGGGCAAGGGAGTGAACAAGGCCAGCATCCAATACGGGCTGGAGGGTCTGCAGGTGGATCTGCGGGCACTGGCGCAGGAAAGCTACGGCGCGGCGCTGCAGTATTTCACGGGCAGCAAGGAGCACAACATCGTTTTGCGCAGCCGGGCGCTGAAACTGGGCTTGACGCTGAACGAGTATGGGCTGTTCCGGTTGGAAGACGAGCAGCGGGTGGCGGGAGAAACCGAGGAGCAAGTTTACGAGCAGCTCGGCCTCGAATGGATACCCCCGGAGCTGCGCGAGAATTGCGGCGAAATCGAGGCGGCGCTCGAAGGGCGGCTGCCCAAGCTGATCGAGCTCGCCGACATTCGCGGCGATCTGCACATGCATACGCTCGAGACCGACGGTCGGGCGACGCTGGAAGAAATGGCCGAGGCGGCGCGAGCGCTGGGGTACGAATACATCGCGATTACGGATCATTCCAAGGCGCTGGCGATGGCGAATGGTCTGGATGAGAAGCGGGCGGTGGAGTTTGCCAGGAAAGTGCGCCAGTTGAACCAGGATGGGTTAGGCATACGCATTTTCTCGGGGCTGGAGTGCGACATCCGCAAGGATGGCGAGATGGATCTGGCTGAAGACGCGCTGGCAGAGCTGGATATCGTTGTGGCCAGCGTGCACAGCCACATGAATCTGGAGGCTTCCGAGATGACGGACCGGCTGATGCGCGCGCTGGAGTCGCCGAACGTGCGGGTGCTGGGACATCCCACCGGGCGAATTTTGCTGAATCGCGATGCGTATCCATTCGACTTCGAGCGCGTGGCGGCGGAGGCGGCGCGGCGCAAAGTGTACCTGGAGATCAACGGAAGCGCCGAAAGGCTGGACCTTTCGAGTGCGCTGGTGCGGACTGCCAAGGGTCTCGGAGCGAAGTTCGCCATCAATACGGACTCGCACCAGACCCGCCATCTCAAGCCGAACATGCATTATGGGGTCATCACGGCGCGGCGCGGGTGGCTGGAAGCGGGCGATGTGTTGAATGCGCTGCCGCTGAAACGGTTCATGGAAGCGATCGGAAAATCATGAAAATTACCTCGTCGGTTGAAAAATACAAGAATCCGCTGTTCACGGTAAGCGAAGAGCACGCTGAGGATCCGAGTGGATTCAAAATCTGGCGCGCGATTGTGCATCACGTCGGTTCAGCGGTGATGATGGCCGTGGATGATCGCAAGCGGATACTGCTGGTGCGGCAGTATCGGTTGCCGGCGCGGCAGTATCTGTGGGAATTGCCGGCCGGGAAGCTGGATCCGGGCGAGAGCCCGCTGCGCGCCGCCAAGCGGGAGCTGGAAGAAGAAACCGGTTATCGCGCCAAGAAGTGGGAAAAGCTGGTGAGTTTTTACCCTTCTCCCGGCTATGTAGGTGAAAAGATGACGATTTTCCTGGCTACGGTATTAACTTCCGGCGAGGCGAAGCCGATGGAAGATGAGCGCATCGAGACGCGCTGGTTTACGGCCAAAGAGATCGAGGACGGGATTCGTCGCGGCAAGATCGTCGATGGCAAAACGATGATAGGGTATTTCAACTGGAAATGGCGGTCTCGATAAGCGGATGGTAAAAAGCTAGGGAGGAACGTTATGAAGCGCCTACTGCTTATGTTGCCCCTTCTAGCCGCGGGATGTCTTCCGGCCCTCGGCCAAGTGGTGGCGAAAGCCAATCTCATCGGCTTCTACCCCTTGAACGGCAACGCCAACGATCTGAGCGGCAACGGCAAGAATGGGACCATCAACGGCAGTCCCACGTTCACCAGCAACGCGCCATTCGGAGGCTCGGCTATCACGTTCGCGGGTGATGACGGGGGCGACAAGAATGACTTCGTCACGGTTCCCATCGATACCTCTATCGTCAACAACCCCAAGGAGACATTCGGAGGATGGTTCTTGGTTTCCACTAACGCCTCCACCTGCTGCAATCGCGGGTTGATTTCGAGCGACGACGGCAACTTCGACCCGACGCTCGATATCGACCTCCGAAATGGCGGATTCCAGTACACGGCCTTCGTAGGCAGCGGTCCGGCTGGGAATGGCACGGCCAATACGGGCCAGTGGACGTTTGTAGCGGTGAGCTACGACAACACGGCCCAAACATACATTTTTCAGGTCGGCAACAGCCAGGTCACCGGGTCTCTGGGCTTCGACAGCGATGGCGTGGTGGGCACTACGTATATCGGAATCAATCCGAACTTTGACTTTGAGTTGAACGGCGAGGTTGCGGATGTGTTTTTCTACAATACCGCGCTGACGGCGGCGCAGCTGAACGCGATCGCGCAAGAGGGTCCGAGCGCAATTCTCGGACCGCTACCCTCCATTAAGGCAGGCGGCATCGCGAGCGCGAGCGCATTCGGAGATTTTGCCGCGGCCGCCCCTGGATCCTGGATTGAGATCTACGGATCCAATCTGGCGGTCGATTCGCGTTCCTGGGCGGGCACCGATTTCACCGGTGTGAATGCGCCCACCTCGCTGGATGGGACCAGCGTGACAATCGGAGGGCAATCCGCATTCGTCGATTACATCAGCAACCAGCAGGTGAACGCCCAAGTGCCGTCTAACGTGGCGCCGGGGCCGCAGCCGGTGATTGTAACGACCGCAGTGGGTTCTACCCCGACCGTTTCGCTTACGATCAACTCGACCGAGCCAGGATTACTGGCGCCCGGCGCCTTCAACATCAACGGGAAGCAATACGCAGTGGCGACATTCTCCGACGGCACTTACGTGCTGCCGCCGGGAGCCATCCAGGCAGTAAATTCGCGGCGAGCCTCGCCGGGCGATACTATTATTCTCTACGGCGTGGGCTTCGGCGGGGTGACACCGCCAACTCCGGCCGGCCAGATCGTGCAAGGGAGCAATCAGCTAACTGCTTCGCTTCAGATTTCATTCGCCGGAACGCCGGCGCAGTTGAGTTACTGGGGGCTGGCTCCGTCGTACGTC
The DNA here is from genome assembly GCA_963739705.1 of Terriglobia bacterium. GTDB lineage: Bacteria > Acidobacteriota > Terriglobia > Bryobacterales > Bryobacteraceae > Palsa-89. Next base: position 218,329 of record CAVUBR010000002.1, read on the forward strand.
GGGCTATACCAGTTCAACGTGGTGGTTCCGAACGTTGCCGCGAACGATTTCGTGCCGCTGACATTTAGTTTGGGGGGCGTCAGCGGGACGCAGACGTTGTACATCGCGGTGCAGAACTAGACCGCGTCAGTGTTGGGAAACGGTTCAAGTCGCGGCGCGCCGCAGGCGGCGGAGAATGGGGACCAGCAGGGAGCGGGTAGCCAGTTCTAATTCCGCGACGCGCAGCAGGCGGCAGCTTCCATAAAATATCACCAGGCCGAAGGGAATCGAGACGGCCAAATCCGTCAGGCGCCCCAGGCGGCTCTGGCCGAGCCAATGCTGAATCCCATGGCTGGAGAGCCAGACCGCGCCGCCCATGACAGCGGACGCTGCGCTGATTTTGAGGATGCTCACGGCCAGATCGCGCCCGTAGATGCCGCCGATGCGAGGGCGCAGGATCGCAAACAGTGCGACTGCGCCAAAGATCGCCACCGCCGAAGTGGTGAGCGCCAGGCCAGCATGTCCGAGGCTGGTTTTCCTCATCAACAGCGAGGCTGTGACGTAATTGACGGCGATCGAGATCAGGCTGATGAGCATGGGCGTGCGCGCGTCGTGCAAAGCGTAGAAGGCAGGGTTCAGAACTTTGAGCGCCGAGTAACCGGCCAGGCCGATGGCGTAACAGGAGAGCGCCAGCGCGGTCTGCTGGGTGTCGAATGCGCGAAATTTGCCACCCTGATAGATGGCGCCGATCATCGAGTTGCCGAGAACGATCAGCCCGATGGAGGACGGCACAGTCAGCAGGAACACCATGCCGAGCGATTTCGAAAGCGTGCGGCGAAACTCCTCAAAATTGCCGGCTCCGGCGCTGCGCGAGATGGAAGGCAGTGTGGCCGACGCGATGGCGACGCCGAACAAGCCGAGCGGAAGCTGCATGAAGCGGAACGCATAGCCGAGCCAGCTCACCGGGCCGTTACCGGGAATTTCCGAGGCGAAGTTGGTATTGACCATGACGTTGATCTGCACCGCGGCGTTGCCCAGGATGGCGGGTCCCATCAGCGCGATAATCTTGCGGAGCCCGGGGTGGTTCCAATCGAAACTGGGGTGGAAGCTGAAGCCCTGCGACCGGAGCGAGGGTAGCTGCCAGATGAGTTGCAGCGCGCCGCCGAGCACTACGCCGATGGCCATGCCGGTGATGGGCTGGATGCCGAGCCACGGCGCAAGCCAGTAGCCCAGGATCAGGCCGAACGTGACTGAGCCGATGTTGAAGAACGTGGAGGCGAGCGCGGGCACAGCGAAGCGGTTGCAAGCGTTCAAGACGCCCATGGCCTGGGCGGCCAGCGCGACCAGCAGCAGGAACGGGAACATGACGCGCGTCATGTGCACGGCGAGATCGAATTTGCCGGGAACGTTGTGGAACCCTTCGGCCAGCAGGTCAACCAACGCGGGGCTGAAGATGACCCCCAAGAACACAGAACACGCCGACAATGAGAATCAGCGCGGTGGCGACCAGGTTGGAAAGAATGGCGGCTTCCTTGCGGCCCTTCTGCGCCAGGGTCTGGCTGAAGATGGGGACGAAGGCGGAAGAGAGCGCGCCTTCAGCGAACAGATCACGCGTGAGGTTAGGGATGCGGAAGCCAAGCAAGAAGGCGTCGTAGACGAAGCCGGCGCCGAACAGGCGTGCCATCACGATTTCGCGCAGGAGCCCCGTGACGCGGGACATGGCCACGGCCACGGAGACGATGCCGGCGGACCGAACCACGCTTTCGGCCGGGGCGGGACTCTGGGTATCGGCTGCCAATTACCGCCTTAATCCGCGCCGGGCGGCACGCTCGCCGCGAGTGCGCACTGCGACGAGCCGCCTTGGGCTCCGTGGGAACAAGGCATCGGCAGCCTGCGGCATAAGGGCGCGGTCAAGACCATTATCGCAGAGGCTGGTGCAGCACAGCGTGAGGCAGCGGCTTCTATTTCAGCGGTGAATAGTCGGTGGCTTGGGCGAAGACCGAATCGACGTGGTTCACCAGCTTGCCGTTGGCCTCCGATTCCTTGGAGACTTTTTGCCACTCCGGATCGTCGCGGAACGCGGCCCAGGATTTGGTCGCGGCGTCGCGGCTGGGGAAGGAAAGGATGTAGGTCAACGTGTTCTTGGACAACGGTTCGTCGGTGGGCGCAAAGTAAGCCACGCTGGTCATGTTGTGCTTCTTGAAAATGGCGAGCGTGTGGTCGCGGAAGCGCGCGTGCAGCGCGTCCAGCTTGCCTGGCTCGGCGGTGTAGGTGCGGATTTCGAACACGCGGCCGGATGCGGCGCGAGCAGTGGTGGTTTGGCCGAAGCGATAGCCGATACCGGCAGCGGCCAGAATGGCGAGCAGGGTGAGAAGTTGTTTTCGCATGAGTATCATTCTTGCAGAAGTTTGGCCCAGGGTAGGGGGCACTAACTATTTTCGCGAACGGATCGCGTTATATTCGATCGACGCCAGGCGCATGCCTTCGCGTGTCGGCTTCAGGAACGATGCTTCCATCGAACTCGTGATAGAGGCGCACGGTGTTCATGACCATGCGGTCACGCGCGCCGATCCAGTTGTCGAACGGGCCGAGCGAGATGTCGGCAGCGGCTTGGCCCGGGCTTAGCCCAGCGTCGAAGCGCTTGCGTGCCTCGCGCTTGAACGTCGCAAGATACTGGCCCATTTCGGCGAGCTCCTTCTTGCCGCCGATCGGGCCGTGGCCGGGCACGATGGTCTCGACGTCCATTGCCATGATGCGGTCGATGGCTTCCTGCCACTTGCTGACGTGACCATTGTGCGCAAATGGTGCGACATAGTAGAAAGCCAGGTCGCCCGCGAACAGGATCTTGTGCTCGGGCAGATAGATCATGACGTCGCCCCAGGTGTGCGCAGGCGCGTTGAAGATCAGCTCCACTACTTTGCCGCTGTAGTAATAAGTGAGCTTGTCGGTGAACGTGATATCGGGCGGGATGAGCTTGCGTGGTTCGCCGCCATCGGCCCAACCTGCACGCTTTTCCCACACGGGACTCGGCAGTTTGGTATCGAGGATGGCCTGGCGGCAGTAAACGTGTCCGACGATCTCAGCCGGCAGGAAGTATTGATTGCCTTCGATGTGATCCAAGTGATGATGCGTAAGGATCAAGCGGTCGAAAGGTTTGTTGGGCGCCGCCTTCTTCGCCGCGGCGATGAAAGCCTTCGCGTGCAGGGGCGCTCCCAGCGCGTCGATTGCCAGCATGCTTCGGTCACCTACCACTAGACCGGCGTTGGAAACGCTCAGGCTCGGAATGCCGGGACCGCCGGCTTGAACGTAGGCGAAGACGTTGGGCGCAAGCTCGCGAAGCTCCGTGTTCCAACTGGGGATGTTCGCCGGGTCAGCTAGCGCCTGGCCGCCCAAGAAGGGCACCGTCGCGGCCGCAGCTTGAATAACCTGCCGCCGGGTGAACCCGAAGTTTATTGGGTCGCTCATTCCTTTGGGTGCTCCCACAACTCGATGCGATTGCCTTCCGGATCCATGATCCAGGCGAAGCGGCCGTAATCGAAGTCCTCGCGCAAGGTTTCGAGCAGCGCATCCGGATCATCGACCCGATAGTTGATCCTGAACGGCGCGCGGCTGGAATCGAAATAACGAGTGTCTTGCCTGAAGAGGTCCGGATTATCGAGTTCGCGCCAACGCAGGCCCGCGCCTTCGCCTCCCGGATCCTGTTTGAGTGCCAGGTGTTTTTCATACCAGTCGCTCATCTTCTTCTGGTCCTTTGCCTTGAAGAAAATGCCGCCGATGCCCGTTACGCGTTTCACTGCGGGATGAACCTCCGACTTAGTCTAGCGCAGGACCTGGCCGGAGTTGCGCGCCAAATGGTACACGCTGAAATGTGTGTCGCGATAGACGCGCTCGGGATGGCCGAGCTCGGCCAGCACGTCCGAAGGAACGCTACCGTCTTCAGGAAGGATCAGATATTCGGCTGCGTTGCGCTGCGTATTTAGAACGACATCCTTCGATTTGCACGGAGCGTCATTGGGGCACCACATGGCCTGGAAATCAAACGGATCGGGGGCATACGCGCGGGCGAGATTCTCGACTCCGAATACCTTGGCGTGATCGGCGTGCGTACGATCCAGGAACTCGACCGCGCCGTAAGCCTGCATGGCGGCGCGCAGATATCCGGGCTTATCCAAGCGGCGCGCGAAGTAGCTGAGCTGGGGACCGTTGATATCCACGATCATCAGGCCCATGAGGGCGATCAGGAGGCAATAGGTCTCTGCGCCGACGAGCGAGAGCTTCACCGCGCGTCCAGCGGCGCGCGAATCATAGAAACTTTTCATCCACGCCGCCACTAAAACGGCGACAAGGCCAAATGCCGCGATGGCGTAGCGGACCTTGACTAAAACGAAGCTCCAGTAGATGAGGTATAGGCCCGCGAAGATTACGCATGCAAGCTGCGCGCGGGTTTTAGGACGCACATGGCCACCCAACAAGGCCAGCGGAGCGAATGCAAAGAAGAGGAGACCGGCCGGGTTCGGCAGTGGAGATTCGAAAGTGTCGACGCCATCGAATAGGACGTGCCAGGGACTTTCGACAAATCTCACCGCCCTCGTGGTGAGTGTAGGGGGGGTCCGGCCGATGGAGCCTGCCGCGGCGCCGAGGCTGGCGGGCGCAACGGGATTCCCGGTTAGCAGATATGCGCGTAGCATCCAATGCGCGCCGAACACGAGCAGGATAGCGGCCACGATGGCGGCGGCGCGCGCTGGTTTAGGCTGCTGCCGGATCGCGTAGGCAAGCAGCAAGAAGAGCGGGATGGCGCCGAACAGGGCCACATGCTTGACGGAGAAGGCCTGGGACAAGAAAAATGCGCCGGCCGGAATCCAGCGGAAATTCCGGTCCTCGAGCCAGCGCAAGAACGAGTACAGAGCCAGCAGCTCGAACAGCGCGAGCGCGAGGTCATTCTTCATGGCGCTGCCGGACCAATGCAGGAAGGGCAGGGTTGCGGCGCAAACTACCGCCAGGATCGCGGCGCCTTGATCCAGGCCACATTCGCGCGCCAAACGCGCCAGCATCATTAGAAATATCGGGAAGAAGAGCGCCGACATTAACTGCGCGCCAGGCTGTCCGGCCAGAACATAGGCGAGGGTCCAGAGCATCTCGAAACCCTGCGGGTAATAAGAGTAGTCGATGCCCGGTACGGGGCGGAGGGCATGCGTGAGAGCGTAGAACTGGATAGAAGGCAGGTGCATGGCCACCGGATCGAACGCGATACTGGGGGCCAGCGCGAGCATCAGCGCGCAAACCGCGGCGACGAAGGCGAACACCATCGCGACGCCCACCAGAGGATGACGCATGTCCGGCGATGCTCGCCAGCGCTCGAACAGAGCGCGGAGATCCAGCAGCGTTTTCCAGGCGTCTCGCCAAAGCAGCAGCAGCGGCAGCAGCAGAAGTGCGAGAAAAATGGGCGCGTAGAACAGCCGTAGCATTCCCAAGACGACCAGTACAACGCTGAGCAAGCCGGCGCCCGCGCCGAAGCTGACCGAGATTCGCTCCAGCGGACCGGCCAGTTTCAGCCTCAGGCTGCGGAATGCGAACCTCCCAATGGCGCTGCAGGTCAGGAACACAGTCGCAATAACGGCAAACGCGCGCGGTTCGTAAGCCAGGCAAGCGCCCGCGATCAGGATGGCGAGAGCGTGCGGCTCCCATTTCCAAAGCCCCGCCCTTCGCAGGACTGCGTAGACCCAAGCAAGCAGGGCCAAAGCGGGAACGAACAGCAGCACCATGCGGTGGAACTGAGGGCCCGGGCTGCGGAAGTAGTCGAGATGCCAGCGGAACACACCGGCGGTGAAGCCGGCCATGGCCACGACCCAGATGAGCCACAGCGCTGCTCGAAGGCGATTCGGCAAGCCTTGATTCTAGCTCAGGGTCCTGCGTTGGAATCGCGGCTGACGAGGCCGATCAAGGTTAGGTAACTTGGGGATTGTCTCAAATCGAAGATCAGGGGCCGCGGTCCTGGTATTTGGACCCGTTGGTAGCGCGGCAAAAACGGGAGGCCCATTTGGAGCTGGTAGCCAAGTGGGCGGACAAGTCGGCCGGCCGTCTGGTGAAGACCGACTTATTTGAAGAAGCCAATGGCGCCGATCAGTTACTGTTTGATCTTGGGCGCGACTGCGATCTGGCCATCGGGTTCGATAGCGACCTGAAAATTGTAGCGCTGGCCTCGCTGCGCAGCCCCGACAGCCAGGGCATTTGTTTTCTTGGCGGCGACGCGCGGGCGCTTCCACTCCAGACCGGCTGCATCGATGTGGTGGTATCGAGTTCGACGCTGGACCATTTCCAAGAGAAGCGTGACTTTGCGGTGGCCCTTCGCGAGCTGGCGCGGATTCTACGCCCCGGTGGCGTGCTCATTCTTACTTTGGACAATCCCCTGAATCCGCTGTACTGGCCGCTGCGGTGGTTGAGCTTCGCCGGGCCATTCCGTTTGGGTTACACGCCGTCTCCCGGAGCGTTGCGAAAACAACTGGACCTGGCGGGGCTGGAAGTGATCGGATCGGCCAGCCTGCTTCATAATCCGCGAGTGCTTTCGACGCTGCTGTTTCTTGCGGTGCGGCGTATTTTGGGGCCGCGTGGGGATGCTGTGATCCGCGGTTTGCTGCGGTGTTTTGCGCTCTTGGGTGGGCTTCCGACCCAGCGATTCACATGCTGCTTTTATGGTGTGGGTGCGCGGAAACGATAGCGCCCGAGCGCCTGCTTCACGGGGACCAGGCAGCTAATCGGCGCTCGTGAAGCGAACGGGTGGAATCTTCGCGGCGGCTGTCGAGGCGGGATCTCCGCGCTCTACTGTCAAGACATCGCCGCTCGCCCAAATCTGGGATTTCATCCGGCTGCCGCGGGATGCCGCGGAGATCTGCTTGAGAACGGCGTTGCGAATCTGCTCTGTCTCCAGTGGGCCCACGCGCGGCGAGATGACCATGCGCACGCGATTCAGCCCGTCGCGCCGCTCGTGCACGAATTGATAATCGGTAGGCGCGCCGCCGAAACGCTGCGGCAGAAAATGGTCGACCAGGGATGCGAGTTCCGCGCCGAGAACGTACATGCCTTCGCCGCTCACTTTTTCGTAGCTCCGGATGGTGTGCAAATGGGTCAGGTAGCCGGCGGCGCCGAATGGGCAGGAGCAGGAACGGGACTCGACGGCCGCCGAATCGCCGCTTTCCACGTTCAACAAAATGCGCGGAGCGCCAGCCAGCAACGTGGTGAGAAAGAGGGCGCTACGACCGTCCGTTCGCGGCCGCGCAAGCACGGCGATCTTACCGGAGAGCAGGTGCACGTCGTCGACATGGTCTTGGCCGGCGCAGGCCATGCCGACCGGACCAGTCTCGCTCAACGAGTAGTGGACGGCGAACGAAGTGCCGGCGGAGCGGAGCACTGCGGCGCGCGAGTCGCTGAGTGATTCGCTGCCTACGCGGAAGAAAGTTCCGGAAATATCCAGGCTGCCGGCCTGCGCTGCCTGGCAGACGCGGATAGCGGAACTGACCATGGTGTCCAGATGAGGGCAGGTGCCCTGGTCCCTCTTCGAAGCGAGCCACGCGGCGATCGCTGATGCGCGAGCGAGCGGTACGTATTCAGGAGTGGGCAACGCATGGCCGGAACGGCGCGCCGCCGCCAGAGCGGCTTGCAAAAATATCCAGGACTTGAACGGCGCGGCGCGCAGCGCAGGATTGGTCTGAGAGAACCACCTTTCGGCGGGTACGCCACAACGGGCTTGGAGAATGGCGCGCTTCAATCCCGCGGCGCCGGGCGGAACGGGGCGCCAGATGGCCATGGGACGTTGTTCCAGATCGAAGCTGTGAAGGAACAGCCTTTGCGCTTGAACGTCGTGTTCGAGTAGGGAGATGTCAATCAGCAAACGGCGGGGCGGGCCGCTGGAACCGCTGGTGAGCGCGGGAAGCGAACCGGGAAGCACCGGATTATCAAAATCCTCGGGTCTGGCGCGGATCTCGGCTCCATTTCGGACGATAGGCCGGCTTCCTTTGATTTCCGCAGTTGTCAAGAATACGCCGGCATGATAAAGCGCGGCGAGCGTGCGCTCAATGCCGCGGAGTTGAACCAGATCGCGCACATCGCCGAACTCGATGCGAGCACTTTGCAACAAAGCGCGCCAGGGGCTGCGGGCCTGGCGATACACGGCCGCATCCAGGAGCTGGAGAAACGACTGGTCGCGGTTTTCGAGGTAGTGCCGTAAGGATCGCTGGGCTTCCGTAACGGACACCGGCGGGCGGAGGAAACCACGCAGGTCACGCTGGAACCGGAGGAGCATGCGGGCGTCATTCAGCATGTGAGTCTGGCGTGGCTAGCGGTGCAGCAGCTCCAAGGCGTTTCTTAGGGAAAGGTACAAGGAAGCCAGCACCAGAGCGCCGAGCGCCAGGTTTGCGAAAGGCCCGTTGCGATAAGGGCCCAGACGCTTGCGGCTATTCATCAACACTAACAGGACGATTCCCAAAGCGGGCATCAGCAGAAGCGTGAGCGAGCTGGCCGCCAGCACCAGCGAGACTGGACGAACACCCAGGAACAGCGCGTACAGCGGTGAGATGGCCCAGAACGCGGCCAGGCTGAGGCGAACGGCGCGGCTGGACGAGGCGGTTTCCGTTGCGTCCGGCGTGAGAGGTGAGACTCTGCGCCGGCCGACAATTTTCCAGATGTCGGAAGCCACCAGCGCGTTCCCGGTGGTTCCCGTCACGAAGCCGGAAAAACAGACCGTCCAGAGGCCGAACGCAAAGATAATCCTGCCCGAGATGCCGAGCGTGGAAGAGAAGACCACTACCAGGTGCTCGGCGTTCCGAGGCACGAGTTTGGCAGGCAAGAGCGTGCCTGCCGCGGCAATTTGAAGCAGCGCATTAATCAGAAAGATACTGCCAACGCTAAAAAACAAATCCAGACGTTGGCGGCCCAGCGAGGACAGGTCGCGCCAGCCTTTATGGAGCATGAAATAGGAGTACGAGAGATTGGTGAGCGCTCCTGCTTCGGTGCCGATGAGCGCGGTGACCATCAGCATGGAACTGTAAGGACCTTTCTGACCGGAGATGGACGGAACAAACAGGCCGTGCAGGATGCCGGACAGGTGCGGATGCGATAGCATGGCGGCCAGGAACACGGCTGCTCCCATGGCCGCTAACAGAGGACGGAAAAAGCGCTCCAGCGTACGCATGTCGCGCATCATCAGCAATAACCCGGCGGCTGAGAATAAAAGCGACCAGACTATCGCGCTCGACCGGAAGGGAAGCGGCAACAACATGTCAATGGCTGCGCCCATCAGGACGATCTTTGACAGATTGGACAGGTGCCGTTCGATCAGAAGCGACGCAAAGACCAGCCAAGGCATCCAGAGCCCGCAGCGCGTGTAGCCGCTGAGCAGCGTCTCGCCGGTGACAAGCACGTATTTCGCCGACAGGTTCAGCCACAGGAAGCGGAATGCCAATATGACCGGCAGAATCCACAGCAGCTCATAGCCGTGGCTGGCGCCGATGGTGACGTTTTCAACCAGGCTGGCGGGCCCGAGCATGGACAGCGCGAACAGCAGGCCGGGACCGAATGAGATGCCGCGAGGCGACGAAGACGATGCGGGCTCGAGGATGGCCGTTGTCGCTGTGTTTGCCATACTCCTGAAACACCCTGGTGCTCCAGTGTATCGCAAGTCTCGGGATACACAGCCGGTGCGATGGTACACTGAGGGTTCTTTCCCAGGCGTTACTAATGAACATCCGGCATCTTTTCGTTGTGACCGCGAGTGCGGTGGCGCTGTCGGCCGGCTACTCGGAGCTGCGCGCGCAGAATCGCCAGCGGTCCGTGTGGGATGGCGTGTACACCGAGGCACAGGCCAAGCGCGGCCTGCCGCTTTACAACCAACATTGCCTGGACTGCCATGGCGACGATCTGGAGGGAGATGCGGAGACGCCTCCGCTCCGGGGCGGCACCTTCCTCACCAATTGGGACGGGCAGAAGCTGGGCGACTTATACACCCGCATCCACAGAGACATGCCGCTGAATTCGGAGGCGGGCAAGCTAAGCTCGGCGGTGGTTGCCGATCTGGTGGCCTACATTTTGAGCATCAACCAGTTTCCTCCGGGCCCTGAGGAATTGCCGCACGCGGTCGAAGTGCTGAACGAGATCCGGTTCCAGGCGCAGAGGCCCGCGCATACGCGCTAGCGCGCCGCTGTAATGGCAAGATCGGGCGTGAGCAGGCGTAGATTTCCGCCGTCCAGTTCCCAGCCGGCTTCCACCAGACGATCCGGTGCGGCGCTGAACACGATTTGAAATACGTTCCGCTCATGCGATGCGGGTAAGGTTTTGCCCTGCCGGGGTGAGACCACGGCCAGGTACTTCAGAATCGTGTAGACGTTGGCTTCTTCGGGCAATTGCCAATCCACTTCCTGCGTGCAGAAGCGGACCCGCGAGCCGTGCTCGGACATGTGCCAGGCCAGAAACGAGCAACAATCCACCATGGACTCAAACCAGGCTGCCCGCGAGGCGGGAACGTTGAGGTCCAGGAAAAATGCCACCATCTGTTCCTGATCGCGAGCGAATTCTCGCACTTGCAGATCGCCGGTATGGGCCGTGGCTTTCCAATCCACGTGGCGCGCGCTTTCGGAAATTTCGTAAGGGCGGATGCGGTAGAAGTCGTGGCCCTGGCCGCGATAAAAGGATGCGATTTCGCCCTGCAAGGAGATCAGTAAATCTTCGAAGCCGGGCTGCGGGTCGATGGAGGGGTAAACCAGGACCTCGCGCGCTAGGAGGACGCTGATGCGGCGTTCGGCGAAACCAAACGGAAAGCGCGTGGAAAAGCGGAAACTGTTCTGGCGATAAGAGCCGCGGCGGGCGAAGAACAGCTCGACGGGTTCTTCCACGCGCGCGCCGCCCGGGATGACCGGAAAATAGAGCGGCGTGGACAGACCGCTTTCGGCCGACGCGGTCAGGAGAATTGAGAAGGATGGCATCCAACTCTTGGTGTTGCGAACGACGATGCGTCCTATGAGCTTGCGGCCCGCACAGATGTGGTTGGGCAGCAGGAAGTCGACTTCCAGGCCGGCCAGCGAGAGGCGGCTGATGAAATCGGAAACCAGCAAGGTCGCCAGCAAGACCGCGAGAATCAGGAACAGCAGATTATTGGCGGAGGCGAATGCGGCCAGCGCGATCAGGACGCAGGTCAGAAAGAAGAGCAGGCCTTCGCGGGTGACCTGCTGGCGCGCGCCGAGGTCCAGCGCATTTTGCAGGCGGGACCACGGGCCGGGCATAAATCCATTGTCGCGCGGGAAGGGGATCAAGCGCGCTGCGGTTGCGCTGAGATCGCCTCCGATGTGATTCTTGCCGCATGGATGCCGGGCTGCCTCTGCCGACTCTGCTGTCGCACGCGCAGGTTGCGTTCACCATCGAATTCGACAACGAGTCCGAGAGGCAGATGGCGCACCAGACCACCAGGCATGGCTCGACGGCTCTGCACGCCCCATGGCTGGTATCGCTGGCGATGTGGGCAAACTGCATGCAGTTTCTGGACGGCCAGGGAATCCCGGTGCGGGAACTGGAACGTCGCGCTCGAACAAAAACGAATCTGGCGGGAATGCAACGCTGGGGGTACATCGCCCTGGCGCCGGATCCGACAATGGCTTCCTCTGTTGTCCAGCGGTGGGTTTCCAGATGCGCAGGCCCTTCGCCGTTCTCGTCGCGCGTCTCGTGTTCATAGATCCAGCGATCGCCAGGATCGAGAGGAAACCAGTCGCCGACGGCGCTTTGAGCGACGGCTTGAATGCCCGCCACAAGAACGAGCGCCGCGCAATGAAGCGAGCGCCTCATGAGAGCCAGTTTAATCGTGGCAGTGCAGTTAATGGGCCTGGCGGTCCTTAGTCAGCCGAGCCTGCGCTGAGACCTTCGAGTTCAAACGCCTGGCGAAGCTGTATCGCCACGTCCGCCAACGCCTGTCTACCGGTTGTCAGAGCAGCGGCGAAGCTGAAGAATCCGTGCGGCATGCCGGCGTACCGTTTAATCCGGACGGGTACATGCGCCGCTTCCAGGCTGCGCCCATAGTCTTCGGCTTCATCGCGCAGAGGATCGCACTCGGCCGTGAGAATAAAAGCCGCCGGTAAATCGCTCAGATCGGAAACCAGCCCGGGAGATGCGAGCGGATTCAGCTTGTCCGCTTCGCTTCTCAAGTAATGACCCAGGAACCAAATCATCGACGCTTTCGTTAACAGCGGGCCCTCGGCGTTTTCCTCGATGGACGGCGAAAGCATGCGCATGTCTGTCGACGGATAAATCAGCAATTGATATACGAGCTCGGGCCCTTTCCGGTCGCGTGCGATCTGCGAGATGACGGCTGCCAGATTGCCGCCTGCACTGTCGCCGCCCACGGCAATCCGGTTGCGATCGATACCCAGTTCGCCCGCATGGGCCGCGATCCATTCCGTCGCCGCATAGCCGTCCTCTACGGCCGCCGGGAACTTCGCCTCGGGCGCCAGGCGGTAGTCGACCGACACCACCACGCACGGAACTTGATTGGCCAGCGCGCGGCACACAGCATCATGACTTTCCAGATCTCCGATCACCCAGCCTCCGCCGTGAAAATAGACCAATGCGGGTGCGGGCTGGGGAACGTCGGGCGTGTAGATTCGAACTGGAATCTCTCCGGCGGGTCCGGGGATCTTGATGTCGCGCACCTGGTGGACCGGCTCGACTCCCATTAGCTTGCGTGCTTCGAGCATTAGCTTAGAGCGCTCGCGCACAGCCTGCGGAGTCATGGTTTCGACCGGTTGTAGCGTGGTGAACCCGATGGCATCGAGAAGAGCTTTGGCTTGTGGGTCTAGTGGCATAGCGATGGCTATCTTACTAAACTTCGCCAGCCGATACAGCAGCACGGTCGCGCGGGAAGCGTTTACCGCGAGTCCACAACCTCGAGAACGAACCTGGGCTACGCGTGACGGATCTGCCGCAAAATTGTCTGGTCCTTGATCGCCTTATCGTTGGCCAGCAGAAATGCCTTGCTGAGGATTATGCCCAGCATCGAGTCTCCTTCGAATGGCAAGGGAACCGTCGCGGCGCTGTCGCCGGAACCTCGGACGATACAAAGATAGCGGCTGCCAGGTTCCATGATGACGTTGCCGCTGCCCAAATGAATGCGATATTCGTTCGATTCGCCGCGGACTAAGAGGTAGCGTCCCTCCAGGCGGCAGCGGTCCCGTATCGCGAGCTTCGGTAGCAGGGTCTCCAACACAGACTTACGGTTCTCCGCGGCAACGGAAAGCTCGCTGTCGGCAAAGCGCCGCCAATACTCCGCATGACCATCCTCTCGATCCATGCCCCAAGCAGGGTCAGCGCCAATGCTGGTGACGCCGACCAGCAGGTCGATATCGCGCATCACTTCTGAGAAGACCACAGGCGGGATCTCGGTCAGGTGCAGGGGCTTACCACGTACCAGTTGGAACCGTTGTGGCTTTGGCTCGAGGCTGAAAAACCGAATGCGGTCCGTGCTGATGGTGGTGTACAGCATGTGTCCGGAGACTTCCGCGCCCTCGGAAAAATCGACATCGAATTCAGCGCGCAGATTGTGCCGCGGCAATTCCAGACTGGGATTGTTGTGCGAATCCCATTCGCCCATCAGCTTGAACTGCCAGCCGCGCTCGCGGCATAGAGCGGAAAACTGATGCTGGCGCACGATATGCGCCGCGAAACGGTTGGAGTACGTTTCCGTCTGGCGTTCCGCATCCGTCAGGAGGTACACCTCGCGATGCGCCTGCTTAAAGGGCTGCCGGACGCCATGATCCTCCAGCCAGCAGCGCCAGCTCAGCACTTCCTGGACTTGGGCGCGGATGGGGTGCCACAGGCGAACGGGGGAATCCGGCTCTGCTGCGACGGGATGTCCAGCCCAATCCACCAGACTTCCTTGCCACCAGATCGCAGTCCGCGTGGCGCCGTCGACTTCAATTTCCCAGATCAACCGTTTTGCGAATACGGATGTGACCGGATGCAGGAGATACCAATCCTTCCAGCGGTCGAACGGGCACGAGGATTGTGACAACAGTTGCCGCTCCAGCCGCAAACGCTGCGTCGAAAGAACTGCCTGTAGTTCTTTAGCTGTTTTTTTGAGGTCCGCGAGGACTTCCGCATGGCTCGCCTTTATTTCAGCGGGAGCAGACTTGACGGGCTTACCGTCTTTCGCCCAGGTCAACACGGCCGCGCCATCTTCGATAGCCAGCCTGGCCTCGCAGTTCCCGGCAACTTCTGTTCGAACGCCGGCAGTATCGAGGCCGTACGAGGGAACGGACATCGCCTCCAAGTCATCCCGGCCCACGTGGTTGCGTTCGGCCGCCTCCGCCAGCGCTTTTTCGATCAACCGGCGCGCGACGTCGTACTTCACGCGCATGGCCAGCCGGCTGATTTGTGTCACAGCACTCAGGCCCGGCATCACGGCCAGAGCATTCACACAAGCGTTGCCAACGCGATGCGAAACGGCGCCGATTTGCGGTATTTTGCGGAAACAAGCGAAGGCGAAATCGGCGATGTCGGCCGCGATGGAAGCGTCGCCCAAAGCGCCCAGCGTCCAAATGAACCCTTTCTGATAGTCCGCCTCGTCGTCCGGCACTTGCTGCTGTGGCGGCATCTCCGGCATCGGGCCCAGCGCCAGCCAGCGATGAGCGGCCTCCAGGAACTCCGCGCGTCCGATTTTGTCGACGTACGCAACGGCTTCGGTTTGCCACTTGCGCGAGGCGCTGCTTTGGGTCAGCGAGCGCGCATGGAGAAGAAGAGCGCGCCAGGGCATTTGCTTGGGCGAAGCGTCGATTTCCTGGAAAACATGCCGCGTCCAGCCGCAGACGGCGGCGACCGGCTTTTCGGGGGGAGCGCCGTAAACCAGCTGGTCGATTCGTTCGTGGATCTCCTGCATCTCCCCTCGGCCGTGCCATATGTCGATCATGGGACGCAGCCGGAGCAGAGCGTCCTTCAGTGCTGGAGTCATACTGACGTTTTCGAGCGCGGAAAGCACGGCTTTGTAGGGGAAACTCTCCCTGCCCTGGGAGACCATTTCGACCATTCGCACAGCGTCCAGACTGTTGAGAGGCAATCCGCCGCGCAGCAGGTTTGAAGCAAAGCCCTTTAGCGCCAGCTGAAATGAAATGGTCTGGGCCGAGGGGATGTTCGAGAGCGCCTCGAACAGGAACGCCAGCTGTTCCTCGGCGGGAGCGGATTTCAGCTCCTGCCACGGTTGTTCGAGGAATTTGAGCGTCTGGCGTTCTTTGAAAGAACGCGGCGATGCGTTCAGTGTTGCGATCACCTCGCGCATGTGAGCACTCGCGCCGGGCGGCGGCTCCATTTGTTCCTTGTTTATTCCAGGCAAGTATGAGAGGCTCGGAAATCTCACGTGTGCTCCTCTAGGTGGTAACGTACTGCGCGAGTGCTAACCGCCTACCAGCGGTACAAGCTTCACGAACTGAACTTCGGACTCAGGCCGCAGGTCCATTCGCTCGTCCAGTTCGCTCACCTGACGCCCGTCCACAAGGAGCAGGAAACCATTTTGCTCAAAGCTGCAGCATGCGCGCTCGAACTGAACTTTCCAATCCAGCGGCCGCTTGGTTCTCATTCGAAATCCATTGAGGATTTGCTCCGATTCCTCGGGTTGAACCAGGCCGCAGAAGACTTCAGGGAGAGACTGGTTGTGATGTTCCACTTCCTGCTGCACCCGGCTGCGAATAAGCTCCCTGGCCGTAGTCGCGGATTCTTCCACGACGACCGCCTGCGCTGAGGACCGGGTGCCAGGAATTCGCTCGTCCCAAATGTGGATCGTCAGGGGCATGGGCTCTTATCGGCGGTTGACGCGGGTTGGGTAATAAGGGTGAACGCCTTAGGAGAGATGGGCCTGGCCGGACTATAAGCCGGTTTCTGTACCCTTGCGGGCGGCGGTCATTCCTCTGGGCCGGCCATTACTGACCGGCTCGTGCAACCTACCCGAGAGTCGAACGGAGCGGGCCGCTCCTCCCCTCCTATTTGGTCTTGCTCCGCATGGGGTTTGCCGTGCCGGACGGATTGCTCCGCCCGCGGTGCGCTCTTACCGCACCTTTTCACCCTTACCGCCGGCCGCACCGTGAAGCACAACCAGCGGCGGTATATTTTCTGTGGCACTTTCCGTGAAACTCGCCTTGAAGCGAGTCCCCCCGGCCGTTAGCCGGCATGCTGCCCTGTGGAGACCGGACTTTCCTCCCGATGGGCGGCTTGCACCGCTTCTCGAGCGACCACCCGTCCGACCAGGCCTGCTCCTATTTTCTCAGATCGCCGCGAGCTACTTTGCTTTGGTCCGCCGAGCCCCTGGTTCTGGTTCCGCCAACGATTCAAACTGGCTGATCCTGACCACATCGCCATCAGGGAACGCAGCGCGCAGTTCGAGCGTTCCGCCCATCGCCTTGACGTAACTCGCGAGAGTGCTGAGATACATGTCGGTGCGACGCTCGATCTTGGAAACTTCGGACTGACGCACGCGTAGCACGTTGGCGAGATTTTCCTGGGTAAGGGCGCGAGCGGCGCGCAGTTTGCGCAAAGGCATCTCCTGGACCATACGCCGAAACTCGCGCTCGCTCTCGGCACGGGCGGCGGGAGACATCTTCTCCCGCAGTTCGCTAAATTTCCTCGCCATCTCACGAGCTTCCGATGAAGACGCCCGTCAGAAACACCAGCGCGCCGCCTAAGCCTACCTGCAGCGCGGCCGAAAGCGGTGGGGTTTCCATGTAACGGTGGCGTATCCAAGTGATGACGCCGAGCTCGACCAGAACCACCACCATAGCAGCGGTCATAGCAGCATGGAACGCCGTAATGAGGAACGGCAGCGTATGGCCGATGCCGCCCAGCGCCGTCATGAGCCCGCAGATGATGCCGCGCGCCCAGGGGTGGCCGCGGCCGGTGAGGCTGCCGTCGTCCGATAGCGCCTCGGCGAAACCCATGCTGATGCCCGCGCCGAGGGAGGCCGCCAGTCCCACGCGAAATGCGTCCCAACTGCTGTGCGTGGCGAGCGCGGCCGCGAATACGGGCGCGAGCGTCGAGACCGAGCCGTCCATCAATCCCGCCAGGCCCGGCTGCACTACCTGTAAGACGAACAAGCGCCGGTTGGATTCATCTTCCTGGCGCTTGACGTCGGGCTGGAGTTCTTTTTTTTCCAGTTCCTCGGCGCGGTTCTCATGGTGGCGTTCTTCCTGCGCCAGGTCGTCCAGCAACTGGCGCACACCTGTATCCTGCGCGCGGGCGGCGGCTTTTTCGTAGAAACGGCGGCTCTCCACCTCCATGGCGGCGGCTTGATCGCGGACCGTATCCAAACCGAGCGGCTGCATCAGCCAAACCGGCTTGCGATGCACGAACCCGCGCACGTCCTGCCGGCGGATGAGCGGGATGTGGTCGCCGAAGTTTTGATGAAATAGCTCGATCAGCCGGCGGCGATGGCCCGATTCTTCCTCGCGCATGCCTTCGAAGACCGCGGCCGACGCCGGAAACTTTCCCTTCAGGCCCTCGGCGTATTCCGAGTAGACGCGCTCGTCTTCTTCCTCCAGCGAAATTGCCAGCGCCAGGATCTCGCGCTCCGTCAGGCTGTCGAAGCTTTTCATACGTTCAGTATGACGCTGGGAAGGACGCGGTTGAGAGCGTTACGCGCGAAGCCGAACGAAGAACCAGACCACGCCAGTGACCAGCAACAGCGACGCGGCGATGGGGACTGCGCGGCGCATGGCTGTGAACCGGGCCAGCCCGGCGAGAGCGAGGGCGAACAGCGTGATCAATAGCAATTCGGCCAAGGCAACGCCGGAAAGAAACGCCGGAGCGCGATAGCCACTCTGAGCGAGGAACATGGAAAAGTACGCGCCGTGAAACAGGCCGAGCACTCCCACCACCAGCCAGCGATGCCGCGACTCCGGCAGCAGGACGATCTCGAAAGCGAGATAAGCGATGGTCAGCGCGGCGGCCGCTTCGATAAAGCGAGGTGAAAGCGGCCACGGGAAACGGGGCGCAAGAACGCAGGCCAGTGATTCGGCCACCAGAAACGCCGCCGCCAGCGCGACCAACTCGCGGCGGCTCCGCGCAGCCAGCGCCAGACCTGCCAGGAATAGCAGCGGCGCCAAACCTGCCGCGGCGCGCATAAATCCCGCGCTCGATTCGCGCGCGTAGGTTTCGAATGCGGTGGGGGGGCGGAAACGAATCTCGGCCGAAGTGAAAGAAAGATCGAACACCGCCTGGTCGCTTTTGTCTCCGCGATAGGCGTGCAGCAGGTGGACATGATTGGGGACGGTCACCTTGGCCAGAGTGCATTCGACCTCGAGCACGTCTACCGGGGCGGGGAACTGGTAATCGGCGGTGCAGACGTAGCTGTCCTCCTGCTGGCCGCAGGCTGGATTGATCGGCTTCGCCCATGCGCCGGCGCCTTTGAATCGCACGTTTTCAAGCAGCGTGTGTTCCGGATCGTGGACATGGGCCACTTCGTACATGGGAATTCGCAGCTCGTAGTGAGCATGATCGCCTTCCACCCTCAGCTCGCCGCTGCTCATGCTGACCATATGAGCGAGTAGCGGAAGCGAGCCGGCGAACAAGCAGAACAGGCGCTTCATACCTACTGGTTCACGCCAATCAGATCTTTGGCGCGGGAGCGCCGGAGACGGACAAACAAGACCCGCAGCGTTGCGATAACCGGCACGGACAAAAACATGCCGATTACGCCCGCGATGTGCTCGCCGGCGAACACGCCAAACAGCACCAGCATCGGATTCAGCTTGATGCCCCTGCTCATGATGTAGGGGGAGAGGATGTAGTCTTGGAACATCCGAAACGCAATCCAAAAAAGTATGTACCAAAAAGGATGCGAATATCCTGCCAGTGATGAGACCAGCAACACCAGGATGCCTGCTCCGGCCGGCCCCACGACGGGAAAAAATTCACCGAGCGCGCTAACGACGGCTAGAAGAATGGCGTAACGGCGCTCCACTGATGCCCAGAAACAGCGCATTGGCGGCGAAACTGGAGATAGACAACAGAACCAGGGCGCGAATGTATTCGCCCAGCAGAACGTCGATGTCCTGGAGAATCGACTCCACCACCGGCCTGCGGCTTTCTTCAACCAGGCCGTTTACGATTTCTTCCTGAATGCCGCGCCCGTCCTTGAGAAAAAAGAACGCCAGGATCGGGATCAGAACGATATAGACGATGTATCTTGCGCCGGTAATCAGGTGGCCGCCCAGGCTCCTGGCGTAAGGCAGAATGTCCGTGCCGCCGCTGTTCAATTCATCCTGCAACGTCTGGTCGATGCGTTGGCGCATGGGCTCGAGCCAGGCCGGAAGCGGAAGCTGGTCGAGCGCGTGGCCGTTTTTCAAAAGGCTCGGGAGTTGGGTGGCAAAGCTGTTGGCCTCGTCCGCCAGACGCGAGCCGATGGTGAGAGCGAGGCCGAGAATCATGCCGAGCAGCAGCAAATATACGATGGCCAGAGAAACCGTAAATGAAACGCGCTGGGGAGTGAAGCGCGCCACCAAGCCCACTAAGGGACTGAGCAGGTAACCGAACAGGAGCGCGATCATGAAGACTGCCAGGGTTTCGCGGATGGCGTAGGCGGTGGCGATGAGCAACGCCAGCAGAAACACCGTCCAGGCGGCACGCGCGGCGCGAGGATCGATTCCCAGCATGGACTCAGCATAGCGTGAACGGAAGCGGAGACTGCGTGAACCAACGCGTTCACAGTAAGCTGCGGCCGCGCTAGCGTGCGCCCTGGAGCGCTAATTACTTGGGCTCGATGGAGAGCAGCAACTTGCTCTTGGGGGTGTAGTACAGACGGAACTGCTTGCCCTGCGGCAAAGCGGCATGCGCTTCCTGGTCCACCGCGAAGTACTCATTCTTGGCGACGTACCAGTAATTGGTGTGATTTTCGCCGTAGATGCGGGCCATGCCCAGGCCTCTTTCATCCTCACTGCTGGGAGAAACGCGCCCTTCGAGACAGGCGGACTGGCCGCCCTTAAGGTCAACCAGGAGCAGCGCCATGGTGTGGCCGCTATGAATGACCGACAGAACGAATGCGCCGGCGCAGGCCAGCGTCACCGCGCCGAAAAGCACGCCGATGCCCTTGGCGCCCAGCATGGCGACGATCCACAGCACGATCCTGGGCACGAACGTCTTCACCACGAAGCAGCATAGCAGCCAGCCCAGCAGTGCGCCGCCGCTGTGGCGGACCGGCTGCAGTGCGCCGACCAGCAAACGGAACCATTGCGAATCGCTAATTTTTCCCTGGCGGTTCTGTTCGAGATCGGCCATGGTGAAGTGGTTGGTGCGGGCGAGGTCCTCCAGGGGATTTTCGGATTCCGGTTCGGCGGTGACGTACTCGATGTAGGACATAAAGTCCTCATCTTCTTAATCGGCGGTTGACAGATCGGGCTTTAACGAGGCGATAGCTAGTGCAGGATGGTGAAGGCGCGGCGGCGTTCCGGCCCGAAGCGGAATATGGCGAAGTGATGATCGAAGGAAGCCGCGCGCTCGATGCCCAGGCGGCGCATGACGGCAAAGCTGGTGCGATCGACGATGGAGAAGTCCTGGTCGGGGTAGGCCTCGCCGATTTGCCAGGCGGCCTCCAGATCCGCCAGACTCACGGACTCCACGGTCGCGAGACCACTGCGCAAACCCTCCCAGAACCGATCCGCCGCGTGAAGACCGAGGCGCAATTTCAACAAAAGCCAGGTCTCAACAAGAACGTGATCGGATGTTAACAACGCCTCACGCGAAGCGAGGATCTCCTTTGCTCGTATATGTCGGTTTTCCCCTGAGTCTGCGGCGGCATACCAGGCCGAGGTGTCGACGAAAATGCTCATCAACGACGTCGCGGGCGCTTGGGTTTCATACCGTGCATAGCTTCAATGGCCTGGCCGATCATCTCGTCTTTGTCCTTCGCGATGTTCGAGCCCCCTGAATTACCGAGGTTGAAAATCATCGATATGTCGGGCTTGGTCTTTCTCTCCCCGAGGTCGCGAGTCACCAGGCGGCGTATGTATTCGGCGAGCGAGCACCCCAGATCGGTGGCACGTTGGCGGGCGCGGCGCTGCAGTTCGGGGTCAAGCGTGATTTGGGTCCGTGCCATCATGATGTCACCATCATAGCATCACCCGCGCCAAAGTGAAGACCTAGCTTGTACGCGCGCCTCCGCCTGCGCGTTCTGTATTCTGAAAGCAGTGTCCACCACAACCAGCGGTCACATGCGCCAACTGGTCGACGAGCTGCAGCAGCTCGAAGACCGGCTGCGGCAAGCCGGCGGCGCGAAGAAAATCGAGAAGCAGCATCGCGATGGAAAGCTGACGGCGCGCGAGCGAATCGTCCGGCTGGTGGATCCGGGCGCGATGTTTCTCGAGATCGGGCTGCTGATCGCCTATGACCAATACGACGCGCAGGCGCCTGCGGCCGGGGTGGTGACGGGGCTGGGCAAGATCGAAGGGCGGCCGGCGGTGATCGTCGCCAACGATGCCACGGTGAAGGCCGGATCCTGGTGGCCGGAGACCATCACGAAAATTCTGCGCGCGCAGGAAATCGCCATGCGCAACCGCACGCCCATCGTTTATCTGGTGGATTCGGCGGGCGTCAATCTGCCTTACCAGGACGGCATCTTTCCGGGCCAATATGGCGCGGCGCGGATCTTCTATTACAACTCGCTCATGCGGCGCAAGCTGCACGTGCCGCAGATCGCGGCGGTGATGGGGCCGTGCATCGCCGGTGGCGCGTACCTTCCGGCGTTGAGCGACGTGATCATCATGGTGGACGGCACCAGCTTCATGGGGCTGGGAGGGCCCAACCTGGTGAAGGGCGCGGTGGGGCAGGTGGTGGATGCCGAGTCGCTCGGCGGTGCGCGCATGCATACCGAAGCCAGCGGCGTGGCGCACTTCATGGCCCCGGACGACGCGGCTTGTCTGGAGCTGATTCGCCAGAAATTCCGCGCGATGCCGGCGCCCGCGAAAGCTCCGCACGGCGCTGCGCCGCCTAAACCGGCGGAAGGTTTGTATGACTTGATGCCGTCCGATCACCGGCTCGCATATAACGTCGAAGAAGTCATCGAGCGGATCTTCGACGGCGACGACTACATGGAGTTTCAGCCCCATCATGCGCCGGAGATGCTGTGCGCCGAGGCGAAGCTCGCGGGCTGGCCGGTGGCGTTGATTGCGAATCGCCGCGGTTTTCTCAAGACCGAGGGCGGGCCGCGCATCGGCGGGATTGTCTACACCGAGTCGTCGCGCAAGGTGGCATATTTCGTCGAGAATGCCGAGCGGAACAACGTGCCGCTGATTTACCTGCAGGATGTTTCGGGATTCATGGTCGGCTCGGAAGCCGAGCGCGCCGGGATCATCCGCGCGGGCGCCGAAATGGTGGAAACGATGGCCTGCGCGACGGTGCCCAAGATCATCGTGACCATGAATCATGCGAGCGGCGCCGGATACTATGCGATGGCCGGGCAGGGATTCGATCCGCATTTTGCGTTTGGTTGGCCGACGGCGCGCATCGGCGTGATGGAAGGCGACGCCGCCGTGCAGGCGGTGCACGGGCCTGAATTGGAAAAGCTGCGGGCGGAAGGCAAGCCGGTTCCCGAGGAGTTGCAGCAACGCATCGAGAAGACGCGCGCGGATTACGAACGGTGGTTGGATGCACGGCATGCGGCGTCCCGCGGGCATATGGACGCGATCATTGATCCACTGGAAACTCGGCGTGTGCTCGCGTTCGCGCTCGAGGTCGCGATGGCGCAGCGGCATCGCGAACATCTGGTGCTGGAGACGCTATAAGCGCGCGCTAGATGGAACGGCCCAGCTTGGTCAGGAATGTCGTGTCGGTTTTTCCGGCGATGAAATCGGGATCCTGCATGATGCGCTGGTGCAGCGGGATGGTCGTGTAGATGCCTTCCACCACGAACATCTCCAGCGCGCGCCGCATGCGTGCGATGGCTTCCCCGCGATCGTGCCCGTAGGCGATCAGTTTGGCCACCAGCGAATCGTAGTAGGGCGGAATGACGTCGTCGGTATAGGCCGCGGTGTCGACGCGGATGCCGACGCCGCCAGGAAGATTCAGGCCGGTGATGCGGCCGGGCGAAGGCGCGAACGTATCCGGATTCTCGGCATTGATGCGGCATTCGATGGCATGGCCGCGAATGGTCACCGGCTGCGAGATGATCTCAGTCAGATGATGCCCGGCCGCGATCAGGATCTGGCTTTTCACCAGATCGATGCCGGTAATGGACTCGGTCACCGGATGCTCCACCTGAATGCGCGCGTTCACTTCGATGAAATATAGGTTGCCGGTCTCGTCCATCAGGAACTCGACGGTGCCGGCGTTGGTGTAGCCGATGTGCCGCATGGCCTCGCGCAGCGCGGGCGGTCATTTCCTCACGCAACTGAGGGGTCACCGCCGGCGAAGGCGACTCTTCGATCAGCTTCTGATGCCGGCGCTGGATGGAGCATTCGCGCTCGCCCAGAATCTCGACGTTGCCGTGCTCGTCGGCCAGCATCTGGAACTCGATGTGGCGCGGCGCCTCGACCAGCTTTTCCATGTAGACATCGGCGACGCGAAGGCGGCCTGCGCTTCCTGCTGGGCCTGGGCGAGCAGGGCGGCAGATCAGCCCGGCTCGCGCACCACGCGCATGCCGCGGCCGCCGCCGCCCGCCGAAGCTTTCAGCATCACCGGATAGCCGATTTGTTCGGCGATCTCGAGGGCTTCCTCGGGGCTCTTCAAAATTCCGTCCGAGCCCGGCAGAATCGGCACGCCGCATTCCTGCATCGCGGCGCGCGCGTGCTGCTTCAATCCCATGGCGCGCGTCACATCGGGCTTGGGGCCGATGAACTTGATCCCGGAGGTCTCGCAGACCTCCGCGAAATCGGCGTTCTCGCTCAAGAAACCATAGCCGGGATGAATGGCGTCGACGTTGGTGATCTCGGCGGCGCTGATCACCGAGGGAATGTCGAGATAGCTGCGCGCGCTTTTGGCCGGCCCGATGCAGATGGCTTCGTCGGCGAAACGCACGTGCAGGCTGTGGCGGTCGGCTTCCGAATAGACGGCGACGGTCTTGATCCCCAGATCCTTGCAGGCGCAGATGACGCGGAGGGCGATCTCGCCGCGGTTGGCGATCAGGATTTTCTCGAACATATCAGCGCGGGCGGATGGCGAACAGGGCTTCTCCGTACTCCACCGGGCGGCCGTTCTCCACCAGCTTGGCAACGACGGTGCCGGCGACTTCGGACTCGATTTCGTTCATGAGCTTCATGGATTCGATGATGCAGAGCACCTGGCCGGGCTCGACGGAATCGCCGACCTTGACGAAAGGCGGATCGCCCGGCTTGGGGGCGTCGTAATACGTGCCGACGATGGGCGATTTCACGATCACCTCGTTGGCGCTGGGCGGCGTTGGAGCGGGAGCGGCTGGTGCGGTCTGCAAGCACGGCAGGGACTTGGTTGGGATGAGCTGCGGCGGCTGGGAGAGTGATCTCGTGCGTCGTCAACGGCGCGGCGGATGCGCACACGATCCTCCCCGCGCTGCACTTCCAGCTCGGCGACGCCGCTGTCGGTGACGAGCTGGATCAGCTCGCGTATCTCTTCGTTGGTCATGCTAGAGCAGCATTAACTCCTTGTTGGTGGGTGTCAGCACTTCGCACCCGTTGTTCGTGACCAGCACGGTGTCCTCGATGCGGATGCCCCCAAAGCCGCGAATATAGGCGCCAGGTTCAATTGTAATCACCATGCCGGCTTGGAGTCTTGTCTTGTCGTGTTTGCCCAGGCGAGGAGCCTCGTGGATTTCAAGTCCCAGGCCGTGTCCGGTGGAATGAACAAAAGCTTTCCATAGCCCTGCTAACTCCAGGACTCGGCGCGCTTTGCGGTCCACTTGAGCTGCCGTCGCACCGGGGCGCACGGCGTCGATGCCGGCCAACTGCGCCTCCAGGACGGCGCTGATACATTTCCGTGACGCGTTTGCTCGGGCCGGCCCACGAACAGCATGCGCGTCATGTCGCTCATGTAGCCGTCCTGGCAAGCTCCCATGTCAATTAATAATAGTTCATCTGCGGCGAGCTTCCGCGAAGTGGGCCGCGCATGGGGCAGGGCGCTGCGGTCGCCTGCGGCGACGATGGTCTCGAACGCCGCCTTTTCACCGCCCAAGCGCCGCATCTGGTATTCCAGTTCGGCTGCGAGCCCAGCCTCCGAGATGCCTGGGCGAATGGAAGGGACGGTTTTTTCGAGAGCCTTCGAATTCGTGAGGACGCTGCGGCGGATGCGTGCGATCTCTTCGTCCGATTTGACCATGCGCAGCTTTTCGACCACGCCTAGCGAGCGGCTTGAGCGTCGCTCCTAGAGGCAAGGCTTGCTTGAGCCGCAGATACACGTCGTAGATGATCCGGGAGGCTTCAAATCCGATGCGCTTGAGTTTTTTGCGGCGGATGCTATCGGCGACGGCTTGATCGAGCGGGCCTTTGGAGTGGATCTTCACCGGGCAGGTGCACTCTTCAGACGCCTGGATGGTGTAGCGCGGGTCGGTGAACAGAGTCTGCGAGCCCGGCGTGATCAGCAGTTGCGCATTGTCGCCAGTGAAGCCCGTCAAGTAGCGAATATTGGGAAGGCCCGAGACCAGCAGTGCGTCGACTTTTAGTTCGCTGAAAGGGATCACGGGACCAGCAGCAGCTTTCCCGTGGTCTTGCGCCCTTCCAGGTCTTGATGCGCCTGGGCCGCATCGGCGAAGCGGTAGACCTTATGAATATGCAGCTTCAGCTTGCCTTGCCCGACCCAGTTCAACACGTCGCCGGCGCGCCAGGCGAGTTCTTCGGGAGTGGCGGCGTAATGGGCTAGCGACGGCCTGGTCAGGAACAGAGAACCTTTCTGGCTGAGCATCAACGGCGGGAAGTCCGGGACCGGGCCGCTGGCGTTTCCGAATGTCACCATGAGCCCGCGCGGGCGCAGGCAATCCAGGCTTTGCATGAACGTGGTCTTGCCGACCGAATCGTAGACCACGTGCATGCCTTTGGCCCGGGGGATGAAGTCTTCCTTGGTGTAGACGATGACTTCGTCGGCGCCCGCGTCCTTGGCTTGCTTGGCTTTCTCCTCGTTGCCCACGGTGCCGATGACGCGCGCGCCGAGCATCTTAGCCATTTGGACCAGCAGGAGTCCCACGCCTCCGGCCGCGGCGTGAATCAGACAGGATTCGCCGGTCTTTAGCGGGTAGGTGGAATGCACCAGGTAGTGCGCGGTCATGCCTTGGAGCATGGCGGCCGCGGCGGTATTGAAATCGACCGCGTCTGGAATCTTGACCAATTGCCAGGCCGGGACCACGGCGTATTCTGCGTCCGATCCGCGCGACATGGCGTAGGCCACGCGATCGCCTGGTTTGACGTTGGTGACGTCGGGCGCGACCGCTTCAACCGTGCCCGCGCCCTCGCTTCCGAGGACTACCGGCGGCTGTGCCGGATACAGGCCGGTGCGGAAATAGACATCGATATAGTTGACGCCCGCGGCCGCGATCTTGACCAGGGCTTGGCCGGGCGCCGGCGCGGGTTTCGCGATGTCGGCATACTTCAGGTTCTCGACGCCTCCGAATTGCTCGACAAACACTGCTTTCATAGAGTTCGTAGTTTCCTCCGTAGATGGACGGTGGCTGCGTACAGAATCAGATACAGCAGCGTGAATGGAAATGATACCAATCGCGCGAGCGTGCGGACGGCGCCCGAGCCGGTGAGGCCGGCGCGAAAAATAATGAAGTGGCGGATGATCGCCAGGTGGCCGCGGTCGAGCCAGAAATAATCGCCGTTTTCATTGAGGATGAAAACCTTGGCGGGCAGGCGCGCGGCCAGCGCCCATTTCCATTTGGTCATGATGGGCATGGCGCAGCAAATCATGCCGGCCACGGCGTACTGGTTGGCGGCGAGTTGCTGATAGAGGCGCTTGCGATTGGCGCGGCCCGGGTAATCCGCAACGCGATAGACCTGGCCCAAGTCAGTCCGAAAATTGTCGGGCACGCCGCCGAAACAGGTGATCAGGTCGGCATGCATTCCGGGATAAAGGTCGTAGAGGCCGGGGAGAAGTTCTTCGTAGAGTTCACGGTTGCCGCTTTCGATCAGCAGGACGCGGGTGAAATCGGGCAGGCGTTTGGAGAGGAAGTAGCGCATCTGGTGTGCGAAGAGCCAACTTTCTATTGTTTCACCGTGCAGGACCCGTATTGTACGCGACCAGGTTAGGTGTCGGTGCCGATGTCACAGGGTTGCTCAAATCACGCGGGGGGCTCCCAAACCGGGACGAAGGTTGCCAGCGTAGCGATTGTTCGAGCTAGGCTCGGCGAATTTAGTCGCGACGCTGCAATATCCCAATGGTCCCGCACGAAAACGGCTAACGCAGCGTTATACTCGGGACCCTGTTTCGCAGTGCTTCCGAGCTTTGGCGCGATTCGGGCGCGCACTTCTCGGGATCGTGAGCGCTTCGCAAGGCTGATGAGGAAACCCTTGGGATCGGGAAGTGTGTCCGGACTGGAGGGTAGTCGACTGCTGGTCGCTCCCAGGTATTGCGCAAGATTTGTCTTATCGGCTAAGAGCCAGGATTCAACTTCTCGGACCGCTACTCGGAGAAGCAGGTTTGGACTTTTGGGTTCGGGCAACCAATTCCGTATGAGCTCGGGGGCGCAATGATCGTTGTCCAGGTCGGTCAGCACAATGAAAGGCACACCCCTTGCAGCCCGATTCCAGCCCCTGATTGTGCTTCGTAGGTACCCAAATCCGGAGCGCCCGTAGGTTGGGCCCGCGGCGTACGGTCTGGCAGATTCGCTCAGAAGCCGCCGTAATACTGCGTCGCTAAGGTCGTCCTCCACAGCGAGATTGATAGGTATCATGCTCACTCAAACAGGTCGAGCTGTCTCAGTTGTGGCGGCGCAGTTCGAGGAACTGTAGCATCAGCGACACTCAATCCCGAATCCAGAAGAGCGTGGACATCTTTATCGGCGGATGCTAGCACAACTTCGGTGCCGTCCTTGCTCGGCGTAAGCATCAATACTTCCTCGCCGCCGATGCCCTTCTCGGATAGCAGATCCCAACTGTGAGTGCTAATGAAGATTTGCCTTCTGCGCTTCCTTTGCAATCTGGCGAAGAGACCAGGGAGCTTTTTGACGATTTCTGCGTGCAATGAGAGCTCTGGCTCCTCTAGGAGCAGAGGAGCGTCGCCCTCCAGTAGCGACCAGAAAAGCCCGATCAGGCGGATCGTGCCGTCAGAGAATTGATCCTCCCGCTGCCGGCCCGCGTTCGGCCGCCAGTGCTCATAGACGACCTCGAGATGAGGAATCCCTGCCTCATCCTTGGTGTCCGTGAGATTTGTCAGCTGAGGGACGGCCTCGCGCAGTGCGGATTCGATGCGACGTAGTCTCGACCTTCTGGTTTTCTCCGGTGTTTTCGCGACCATTTCAAGAAAGTTTCGGCCGAAGGGGTCCTCAGTAGAGGTTGGCCCTTGAAAGGATTCTGGATGGCGAAGCAGTTGCGGGACCACGTGTAAATACCGAATCGATTCGAAAAAACGACTCATCGGGCGGAAAGCGGCGTTAGCACTGATTTGCTCCAAATGCGTCTGCGTCAATCGGAGTTCATCCGCGTTGTCTTGAGCATCGGGGCGATCGAGTAATAGCTTGTTTTTCCCCCAGACTCGCTCGTAACGCAGGATCGGTTGGCGGTATCCACGAACCTGCTGGGTAATTCCTATCGCGTATTTGTATTCAGGCTCTAAACCGTTTTCGGACAGCTCAACCGTGATCTCAACATCCGGTTCCTTGCGCGCTGCTAGGCACCTCACCTTTGAGAGTCCGCCGCGTTCAGTGATCGCCTGTTGAAGGCCCCCGCCGGGTTTCGCGATGTCTCGGAGGAATCGGAAAACATCCAGAAGATTAGATTTCCCGGAGGCGTTTGGGCCGATGACGAAGACGCGTTCCCTCAGGGCAGCGTCCACCGACCGAAAGTTGCGCCAATTCTTGAGGACAAGCTTGCTAATGATCATCCGGGACTTTCATTGTAATCCCCCTCGGGAAAAGGTCTTGGGCACACCAGCGAGGTGGGCACGCAGATTGGATCAGATACCGACGGGCCTCTGAGAGGGTCTTCGTAGAGCTCGCGGTTGCCGCTTTCGATCAGCAGGACGCGGGTGAAATCGGGCAGGCGTTTGGAGAGGAAGTAGCGCATCGGGTGTGCGCTAGCTCAGTTGAAAGAACGCGGAGACTGGGAGGGAGAAGCCGGGGAGAAGCGCGTCTTCGATTGCCTCGTCGGCCCGAAACTCGTGCATCGAGTCAACACTGTAGCTAATCACCGATTTTGACTCAGGGTAGACTACCCACACCGAGTGACATCCGTTTGCCAAGTACGCATCAACTTTGGTTTTCAAATGCGACGCCGTGTCCGTCGGCGAAACAACTTCCACAGCCAAGTCGGGTGCACCTTCAAATATCCGCGCCGCTAGGTTGATTCGGTCTCGTCGAACGACGCTCACGTCAGGTACCAGCACGTTCAGTTGGTTCACCCGAACGCCCATCTCGACGACGCACTTGAGGCGAAGGTTGGTATTGCCCAGAAGAAATTGCGAGAGTTTCAGGCTGATCTCACTCTTGATGAGGTCATGCAACTGCGAGGGTGGCGGCATCTGGACGATCTCACCTCCGATGAGCTCGTCCTTGATTCGATTGCCGTGCTGGTCGAATTGGTCTGGCAGAGCGAGGTACTGCTCGGAGGTGACGAGTGCCGTGGCGGGCATACTCGCATTTTAGCGCCCTGCGCCGTTACAACGCGGCAGTGTGTAGGTCTGGAGCGCGCGGCCGTATCCGACAGCTCGGCTGCGACGTCGTGGGACCCGCCGGCTGAGCCGCCTCGTGCTCATAATCATAGTGTGCCTGCCAGTTCACCAGGCCAAAGGAGCACCACGTGTTGGAACAGTGGATTTGGCCCGCCAGCGGTCCCCCGGTGTCGAGGAGACATTCATGATGAAAATGCCCATTCAAGTCGCTGAGTTTCTTAGCGGCAAACGTTTCGCCGTGGCGGGGGTCTCGCGAGATCCACGCCAGGCGGCGAACGCTGTCTTTCGCAAGCTGCGAGATTCAGGATATTCGGTGTTCCCGGTCAACCCGAAGGCCACCGAGACGGAGGGCGTGCACTGCTATCCGGATCTCAAATCGCTTCCCGGGCCGATCGACCGCCTAATAATTGCAACACACCCCAGCATCTCGGTCGATTTGGTACGGCAATTCGACGCTCGCGGCGTGAGCCAACTGTGGTTTCACCGATCTTTTGGTCAAGGCAGCGTCTCGAACGACGCGATCCAGGAGTGCAGAGCACGAGGCATCCAGTGCATCGTTGGCGGCTGCCCGCTGATGTACTGCGAGCCGGTCGACTTTGGACACCAGTGTATGAGGTGGTGGCTTCGACTCAAAGGCCGCGTTCCGGGCTAGGCAGCTGGCCGCTCAAGCTCTGATTTTATTAGCGGTCTCCGGAGGTGTTGGTCTGACAGATCAAGTTGTGGTGATGCTTCGCGGCCAAGTCGCTGACATCGTCTTTGGATCAATTTTCCTATTCATCGGACTGGCGGCCTGCTCTATCGCGGCGATTCGCCGACGGACCGGCGTGCGCATCTTTGTCTGGCTGGGAATCTGGAGTGCGATGTACGGCGCCGTGCATCTGAGTCAATCGCCGGCTGTTGTAGCCGTGTTGCCGCGCTGGCTTCAAATCAGCGCTCCCTACGCGAACATTACGATGACGTACCTAATCCTCGTTTTCGGCTCTCTCTCCTTTCTGGAATTGAGCCTGGGCAGACTCCGGTTCCTCCTTCAGGTGGCGGTCTTATTGGGGCTGGCGATCGCTGTCGCCGGCATTGCCTTCTTTGTTTTTGCAGGCTCAGACGACAAGTTGATGCTTTACAACAATCTGCTTGCAACCTGCGCTCTCCTGGTCCTGACGACTGTCGTTGCAGTGCCAAGGCTATCCACCAAGTACCTGGTTCTTCCCGATCGCGGCGTTCTGGCCATCGGCACGTTCGCGTTCGCCATTGAAGCGCTGTCTACCAACCTGTTGCACCCTCTGGGCTTCGAGATCCCACGCATTCTGGATCACCTCGGTTTCGCAATTCTCCTGTTCTCGTTTGGCTATGTCGCTCTGCAGCTGGTTCTTTCGAACGAGCGCCGCTTGCTCTCCGTTGAAAGCGAACTTGCGATCGCGCGCGAGATTCAGACGTCAATTCTTCCGAGTTGCGTTCCCGAAATCGACGACCTTCGTATCAGCGCCGCTTACCTTCCTATGACTGCTGTGGCCGGCGATTTCTACGATTTCATTCCTATCGACCAGAAGCGCGTTGGCATCCTGGTGGCTGACGTTTCCGGACATGGCGTGCCGGCCGCGCTGATCGCGTCGATGATCAAAGTGGCCATGCAGTCGGTTGTAACTTGCGCACAGGACCCACGAGCAGTGTTGTGCGGCTTGAACCGGATCCTTTCAGGGCAATTACACGGTCAGTTCGTCTCCGTGGCCTACCTCTGGCTTGACACCGAGAAGGGCGCTGCGTCGTATTCAGCGGCGGGGCATCCGCCCCTTTTGCGCTGGCGGCAAGGCAAGCTGGATCGCTTCGAAAGCAACGGCCTACTTTTTGGAGTAAGAAAGGAGTGCGGCGACTATCCCGTTTGTAGCATGCCGATCCACGCAGGCGACCGCTTCTTGCTCTACACGGACGGCGTAACGGAACCCGAGAACACCCGCGGCGATGCCTTCGGCGACGTCAAGCTTGAGCAAGTTATTCGCGACAGTGAGGGGCTCCCGCCCGGGGAGTTGTCGGATAGAGTGCTCTCCGAGATAGGCCACTGGCAACCTGCTTCCATTACTCAGCAGGACGACATTACGCTCATTGTCGTCGGCGTGGCCTAGTCAGATTTCGGGCGGAAGGCCGGGTCCTATACGCCCCAGCAGTAATCTTCGACTACTTTGTCGATGTTTTCGTCCTGCTCGGTTAGGCGCATCAGCTCCAGGCGGATGGCGTCCACCAGGGCGAGCCAGCTCGCTTCGATGACGTTGTCGGAAACGCCCACCGTCGCCCAACTGCGGCGATGGTC
Source organism: Terriglobia bacterium (assembly GCA_963739705.1). GTDB lineage: Bacteria > Acidobacteriota > Terriglobia > Bryobacterales > Bryobacteraceae > Palsa-89. The sequence goes on from CAVUBR010000002.1 coordinate 250,394, forward strand.
GGACCATTCCACTAACACTCGCACCTTGGCCGCGGTGCCTTTTTTGGAATCGAGCACGCGCACCTTGTAGTCGGTCAGGCGCACGTTCTTGATGTTTGGATAAACCGTCGAAAGGCACTGGCGCAGGCAAAGATCCAGCGCGTTCATCGGGCCGTGGCCGTTGGCGGTCGCGGTGTGGACGCTGTCCTGGATGCGGAGCGTGACGGTCGCGGTGGTGCCGCCGATCATGCGCGTGGTGACGTCGTAGCTGACCACCTCGAACGGATTCCAGCCCGGATGAAGCGCCTCGCGCACCAGGAGCTCGAAGGTGCCCTCGGCGGCTTCGAGTTCGTAGCCTTGATGCTCCAGCTGCTTGATGCGATCGAGCAGTTGGCGGCGCGCTTCGGCATCCAGACGCTCGGCCAGGCCGTGCTGCTTCAGTTTGTACAGCACGTTGCCGCGGCCGGACAGATCGCTCAGCAGGACCCGCTGCCGGTTGCCGACCTGCTCCGGCTTGACGTGCTCATAAGTGGCCGAATCCTTCAGGACGGCGCTCACGTGCACGCCGCCTTTGTGGGCGAAGGCGCTATGGCCGACATACGGCTGATCGTTGCGCATGGGCAGGTTGGCCAGCTCCGCGATGTAGCGCGCCACGGTGGTCAGAGCTCTGGAGATTCTCGCGGCCGATGGTGGTGTGGCCGAGCTTCAGTTCCAGATTGGCGATGATGGACACCAGATTCGCATTGCCGCACCGCTCGCCATAGCCGTTCATGCAGCCCTGGACGTGCGTGCAGCCTGCTTCGACGGCGGCGATGCTGTTGGCGACCGCGACATCGCAGTCGTTATGCGTGTGGATGCCGAGCACGCCGTCGAAACGCTTGCGGACTTCCGAGACCACTTCGATAATGCGGTGCGTCAGATTGCCGCCATTGGTGTCGCACAGACAGAGAATATCGGCGCCGGCGGATTTTGCCGCTTCGAGCGTGCGCAGCGCGAAGTCGGGATTGGCGTTGTAGCCGTCGAAGAAGTGTTCGGCGTCGTAGACCACTTCGCGGCCGTGCGTCTTTGAGATACTTGACCGTCTCGGAGATGAGCTTCAGGTTTTCTTCTTCATCGATGCCGAGCGCGCGCTTGACGTGCAGGTCCCAGCTCTTGCCAAAAATGGAAACTGCCGGCGTTTCGGCTTCGAGCAGCGCGCGGACGTTGGGATCCTGATCGACTTTGTTCTTGGCGAAGCGGGTGGATCCGAAGGCGGTCAAACGCGCATGCTTCAGCTTCACTTCTTTGGCGCGCTGGAAGAACTCCTTGTCCTTGGGATTCGAATTGGGCCAGCCGCCTTCCACGTAGTCGATACCCAGCTCGTCCAGCTTTTGCGCGATGACGAGTTTATCGTCGACCGAGAATGAGACGGCTTCGCCTTGCGTGCCGTCGCGGAGCGTGGTATCGAACGTTTGGATGCGCATAAGACTACTTGCTGTGCGGCGCGCCTGCTGTTCTTCGGGCACGCCGGCTTCTTTCCTCTTCTTTAAGAATGGCATCATCTCGCGCAGCTCCCGGCCCACGCGCTCAATGGGCTGGTCCTGAGCGGCGGCGCGCATGGCCAGAAACTTGTGGCGGCCGGTCTTGTTTTCGTGAATCCACTCGCGGGCGAACTGGCCGGAGCGGATCTCGCCCAGAATCTTCTTCATCTCTTCCCGCGTCTCGGCGTTGACGATGCGCGGGCCGCGCGTATAGTCGCCGTACTCGGCCGTGTCGGACACCGAGAATCGCATGTAACTGAGGCCGCCTTCGTAGATCAGATCGACAATCAGCTTCAATTCATGCAGGCACTCGAAGTAGGCGATTTCGGGCGCGTAGCCGGCTTCCACCAGCGTTTCAAAACCGGCGCGGATCAGCTCGCTCACGCCGCCGCACAGCACGGACTGTTCGCCGAACAGATCGCTCTCGGTCTCTTCCTTGAAGGTGGTCTCGATGACGCCGGCCTTGAGGCAGCCGAGCGCCAGCGCGTAGGCCAACGCGTCCTGGTGCGCGTGTCCGGAGGGATCCTGATGGATGGCGACCAGGGCCGGCACGCCGACGCCTTCGGTGAACAGCTCGCGGACGCGATGCCCCGGCGCCTTGGGCGCGATCATGGAGACGTCCACGTCCGCGGGCGCCTGAATCTGACCGAAATGAATGTTGAAGCCGTGCGCGAACATGAGCGTCTTGCCGGGCTGCATGTGCGGCGCGATTTCGCTCGCATAGAGGTCGGCCTGGATGTGGTCCGGCACCAGGATCATGAGCACGTCGGCGGTGTTGGCGGCGTCGCTCACCGGGAGAACCTTGAGCCCCGCGGCGGTGGCCTTGGCCACGCTCTTGCTCTCAGCGGGAAGGCCGACCACTACGCTCACGCCGCTGTCGCGCAGGTTGAGCGCGTGCGCGTGTCCCTGGCTGCCGTAGCCGATGATCGCGACTGTCTTGTTGCTCAATTGGGCGAGATTGCCGTCTTTTTCGTAATATCGTTTTGCCATAGTTCCTCTTAGTTTCTGATGGTGTCCACTTCTTCGGCTGGCGTGGTTTTTGGGATGGGCGGCGACAAGCGCAGCTTCTTGGCTTCGAGCGAAACCGCCACCGTGCCAGACCGCGTCACTTCGATTTCGCCGTAGCTGCGCATGACGTCGATGAATTCGTCCAGCTTTTCCGATTCGCCGGTGACTTCGAGCGCGAAGCCTTCGGTGGAGGAATCCACCACGCGCGCGCCGAAAATTTCCGCTTCCTTCAGGATCGCCGTGCGGCTGTTCATCTGCGTGCGCACGCGGATCAGGACCATTTCGCGCTTCACCGCCGGTGTGTCGGTGAGGTCGCTGGCCTGCAGCACGTTGATCAGCTTGTTCATTTGCTTGATCACTTGGGTCCGCAGTTGCGGCTCGACGTCCACCACGATGCTCATGCGCGAGAGAGTTGGGTCAAGCGTGCGCGCAACCGTCAGGCTTTCGATGTTGTAGCCGCGCGCGCTGAGCAGGCCGGTGATGCGCATCAATGCGCCGGGTTTGTTTTCGACCAGGAGTGAAATGACTTGCAGCATGGTGAATCCTTAACTCGGCTCAGGCCTCCACCGGCTGGGGCGGGCCGAGCACCATTTCATTGATCGCGCCGCCGGCCGGGACCATCGGATACACGTTCTCGTAGGGCGACACGCGGATGTTCAGCAGATACGGGCCGTTCTCGCGCACCGCTTCTTCGAGCGCGGAGGCCAGCTCCTGCGGCTTCTCGATGGTGCGGCCTTTGAACCCGTAAGCGCCCGCCAGCTTCTTGACGTCGGGGAACGAGTTCAGCTCCACCTGGGACAGGCGGTTGTTGTAGAACAGCTCCTGCCATTGCCGGACCATGCCCAGGTAGCCGTTGTTCACGACTACGATCTTGATGGGCAGGCCGTGGTTGGCGATGGTGGCCAGCTCAGGAATCGACATCTGGAATCCGCCGTCGCCGACGATGGCGAAGACCAGTTTGTCGGGGCGGGCGAACTGCGCGCCAATGGCCGCGGGCAAGCCGAAGCCCATGGAACCGAGCCCGCCGGAGTTGAGCCACAGCCGCGGCTCGTTGAAGCGGATGAATTGCGCGGCCCACATCTGGTGCTGGCCGACGTCGGAGGCGACGATGGCGCGGCCGCCGGAGAGCCGGTCGATTTCGCGCATCAGATGCTGCGGCTTGATTTCGGTGGTGGAAACCTCAGGCGTCAGCGGATGTTCGGCTTTCCATTCGCGAATCTGATGCCACCAGGCTGGCGCGGTCGCCGGCGTTGCGCTCGCGGTGCTGCGGGGCCAGTTCCTGGAGAACTTTGTTCAGCTTTTGCAGCACGCGCTTCACGTCGCCCACGATGGGCAGGTCGGCGGCGCGGTTCTTGCCGATCTCGGCCGGATCGATGTCGACGTGAATCACTTTGGCGTGCGGCGCGAAAGCCGAGAGACGGCCGGTGACGCGATCGTCGAAGCGCACGCCCAGCGCGATCAGAAGATCGGTATTGCTCATGCCCATGTTGGCGGCATAGCTGCCGTGCATGCCGGGCATGCTGATGAAGTTCGGATGCTCGGCCGGAAGCGCTCCCAGGCCCATCAGAGTGTTGACCGCGGGCGCATCCAGCATCTCCACCAGCTCGCGCAGTTCGTCGGATGCGTGCGGCCGCGATGATCCCGCCACCGGCGTAGACGAACGGGCGCTTGGCTTCCCACATCATCTGCGCGGCGCGGCGGATCTGGCCGGTGTGGCCTTCGGTGAAGACTTTGTAGCCGGGCAAATGGATCGAAGAAACCGGCGTGTAATGCGACTGGGCCTGGAAAACGTCCTTGGGAATGTCCACCAGCACGGGCCCCGGCCGGCCGCTGGAAGCGATATAGAACGCCTCATGGATTACTTGCGGCAATTCCGCGATGTTCTTGACCAGGAAGTTATGTTTGGTGCAGGAGCGCGTGATTCCGAACGTGTCGGCTTCCTGGAACGCGTCGCTGCCGATCAGCTTGGTGGAAACCTGGCCGGTGATGGCGACCACCGGGATGGAATCCATCATGGAATCGACCAGGCCGGTGACCAGATTGGTCGCGCCCGGTCCCGACGTGGCGCAGCACACGCCGACGCGGCCGGTGGATCGCGCGTAGCCTTCGGCGGCGAAGGCGGCGTTCTGCTCGTGGCGGACCAGGACATGGCGGATGGGATGGTCGTAGAAGGCGTCGTATAGCGGCAGCGTGACGCCGCCCGGGTAGCCGAAAATGCAGTCCACGTTCTCGCGGACCAGGCATTCGAGCAGAATTTTCGCCCCCGACATCAGCTTGGACTCGGGCGCCGCCGGCGCGATGCACTGGACTGGTCGACATAGTCACTCCTGGCTCAAAAAATCTGGCTTACAAAACGAAAGGCCACCGGCTGGGTTCGTTTTCCCCGCCGATGGCCTCTCGGAATCTAATTTCCGAAGCCCGTCAAGCGGGGCCGGGTACGGCGACCGTAATAATAGGCAGAAGCTCCGGAATGAGACCAATCGAGAGGGTGGCGACCGAGCCCGGTTGGGCGAGGATGAGGCCGATGGTCCTCTGACGGGTCATTGAAACCAGATTAGCCGAGCGGTCGGGCAAATGCAAGAGGGTATTTGCATAAAAAATGCTAATGTTGGCATTTTGCAAAACGCTTCCTGAGGCAACCCCAGTTTAGCATCGTGCCCTACCGCAGTCGCTCCAACAACAGTCTCGCCACGTGACGTGAGCCGTGCAGGATCGCGACCACTTGCAACGGCTTCGTCTCCGGACGGTACACAATCCAGTACGAATAGACCGGAAAGAAGCGGACATCGGCGCGAGTCAGGTCAGGCCGGCGGTGTCCGGCTCCCTGGGGCAGTCTCACGCGATCCGCCGTGGCAAACGAGCTGTGCTTGATGTAGCGCCAAATGTCTACCAAATCGCGAGCCGCAGCGGGCGCGAGGATATAGCGATTCACTAAGGCTCGGCTTCTTTTAGTTTCGCCAGATAATTGTCGAGTTGCTCCTCGGGAATTCCTTCGCCGCGATCAATCTCGTTGATGCCTTGCTGAATCTTGGACTCGATGGCCGCGCGGTTCTCCAGCAGCCATTCGCTTTGCGAGCGAAGCATTTCCAGTGCGGTATCCATGGCATCGTCGGTACTTTCAAATCCGCCTGCCCGCATAGCATCGAGGAAACGCTGTTCATGCTCTGGCCGCAGGGTAATCGCCATATAGCTCTGTTTTCATTTTCGCAGCTTTGATCGCCGGGGTCAATGCGACGGTTATAATCGCGGCGATGGGTAATTCTCATTCATCTCGGCCGGATCCTTACCTGCGCATTCATGCCGTTAACGTTTACGTGCGGGATCAGGATGAAAGCCTGCGGTTTTATCTCGACCAGCTTGGGTTCGTTTTGGCATTTGACGCCAAGCTGCAGTCGGGCGAGCGCTGGGTTGCAGTGGCGCCTCCCGACGGGACCGCGGTGCTGGCTCTGGTGGCGCCTGAACCGGATTCGCCGCAGTATCAGCTCATCGGGAGATCCACACGGGTGGTGTTCGTTACCGAGGACGTGACGGCCAAGTATCGAGAGTGGCGGCAGCGCGGGGTTCGTTTTTCGCATACGCCCCGGCTGCGGCGCGTCCATTATGAGCACGGACCCGAGCGGCCGGCACCGAGGAGCCGGTCTGGGGCGGCGTGTTTACGCGCTTCCGGGATGTGGATGGAAATTCTTTCGCTTTGGTCGGTTTTGATGAAGTGACACGCGAAGTGGAAGCGCAGCGCCGCGCGGCGGCTGAAAGGCAAGAAGCCGAGCGCCGCGTCGCGCAGGAGCTGGAGATTGCCAAGCAGGTCCAGGCCAGGCTTTTTCCGCAAACGCAGCCGCGGCTTCGCACGCTCGATTATGCGGGCATCTGCGTCCAGGCTCGCCAAGTGGGCGGCGATTACTACGATTACATCGATCTCGGCCAAGGACGGCTCGGGCTGGTGATCGGGGACATCGCGGGGAAGGGAATCGCGGCGGCGCTGCTAATGGCCAATTTGCAGGCGAACCTGCGCAGCCAGTGCGCGACGGCAGTGGATGAGCCGGGGCGATTCCTGCAGTCCGTCAACCAGCTGTTTTACGAGAATACGACCGAGGCCGCTTACGCGACGCTCTTCTTCGCCGAGTACGACGATCGATCGCGGCGCTTGCGCTACGCCAATTGCGGGCATCTTCCCGCGCTGCTCCTGAGGGCCGATGGATCCTGCGAGCGGCTGTTGCCGACGGCCACCGTGGTGGGAATTTTTCCGGAGTGGGAGTGCGAGGTCGGGGAGTGCCAGCTCGGCGAAGGCGACATATTGACGCTGTACACGGACGGCATCACGGAATCGTTCAACGAGGCCGGGGAGGATTTCGGGGAGCGGCGGCTGGTGGAAGCGCTGCAGGCAATCGCGCGAACTCGCTCCGCAGGCGATGCTGGCGTCGGTGGTCGACGAGGTGCGCCGATTCAGTGCCGGCGAGCAACACGACGATATTACGCTAGTGATGGCCCGCTGCCGGGCGAGCTAGGCGCGGGGCAGGAAGCGCCGAATGCCCAGGTCGTAGATCAAGCCGCCGATCACGCCGCCTGCCAGTGGCCCGACGATCGGAACCCAATAGACAGGCTTGCCGTCGGTCAGGCCGTTGTTCTTGAACCCGGCGACAACTGTGAACAGCCTCGGGCCGAAATCGCGCGCCGGGTTGATGGCGTAGCCGTGCATTCCGCCGTAGGCCATCCCGATGACGACCACGATCAGTCCGACCATGAGCGGCTGCAGGTTGGCGGGCGGCTGATTGCGCTCATCGGTGATGGCGAAGATCAGCAGCAGGAGCAGGGCTGTGCCGATGGTTTGATCCAGCAACCCGGCGGACATGATTTCGGGGAACGCCGGGAAGGTGGTGAAGACGCCGGCGGTGTGATCCAGATTCGGGTCCGTTGCGAGAAACGCCGGGTGATAATTCCAGAACACGATGGCTGCCGCGACGAAGGCGCCGGCGATCTGAGCGATAGAATAAGGAATCACCTTCCGCCAGGGGAATCCGCGAAAAACAGCCAGGGTCAGGGTTACGGCGGGGTTGAGGTGCGCGCCCGAGATTTTGCCGGCGACGTAAATGCCCATGGTGACGCCCAGTCCCCAGGCCAGCGTGATGTTGGTAAAGCCGCCATTGACGATCTCGCCGGGGATGTGGTGGCCGAACAACTGCACCATGGCGACGACGCCGTCCCCGAACAGGATCAAGATCATGGTTCCTAGAAACTCCGCGAGTAATTCCGCCAGCAGGCTCATGTGAAGGGTGGATTGTATCACTAACGTTCCGGCCAAGTCGCGCAGGAAGAGCCTGTGGAGGCATCCGGATTTTCTGAAGCTCTGGACCGGGCAGACCATTTCGGAGCTGGGCTCGCGGATCACGCGCGAGGGTTTGCCGCTAACGGCGGTGCTGGTGCTGGGCGCGCAGCCGGCGCAGATGGGATTCCTGGCGGCGACGGGGGCGGCTTCCGTGCTGCTGTTTGGCTTGGTGGCCGGAGTGTGGGCGGATCGCGTCAAGCGGCGGCCCATCCTGATTACCGCGGACTTGTTGCGCGCCGCGCTGCTGGCCACGATTCCCGCGGCGGCGTTTGCGCACCGGCTCTCGATGGGACAACTCTATGTCGTGATCGCGCTGGCGGGATTCTGTACCGTATTTTTCGACGTAGCGTATCAGAGCTACCTGCCGTCGCTGGTGGAGCGCGAAGAATTGCTTGAGGGCAACAGCAAGCTAGCCCAGAGCAGCGCCATCGCGGAAATCGTCGGGCCGGGCCTGACCGGCGTTCTGGTGCAACTGATCACCGCGCCAATCGCCATCCTATTCGACGCGTTGTCGTTCGTGCTCTCAGCAGCTTCTGTGTGGATGATCGGCAAGAGGGAGCCCGAGGGTCAACCCTCTTCGGGCAGTCACCATTGGAAACAGGAAACACTGGCCGGCCTGCAATTCATCTTTTCGCATCCATTGCTGCGGCCGCTGGCGTGCTTTTCCGCGTGCGGGTTTTTCTTCTTCGGCTTTATGGGAACGCTGTACGTGCTGTTCGCGATCCGAAACTTGCAGATGCCTCCGGCGGCGCTGGGTGTAGTGATCGGCGTGGGAGGCGTTGGCGCGATGATCGGGGCGAGTGTGGCTCCGCGAGTCGCGCGGGCGCTGGGAATCGGGTGGACATTTTTCAGCACTATGCTGCTGGTCGTCGTTTCGTACACACTCATCGTGCTGGCGCGTGGCCCGCTGGCTGTCGCGATGACATTCCTGGTAACGCAACAGCTCTTTGGCGATATGAGCTTCGCCATTTTCAACGTGAATGAGCTGACGCTGCGCCAGTCGGTCGCGCCCGCACATGTGCTGGGGCGCGTGAACGGGGCGATGCAACTGCTGACGCGCGGGATTTACCCGCTAGGAGCGCTGGTGGGGGGCGCTCTCGCACAGAATATCGGGGTTCGGGCTACCCTGGCTGTGGCCGTGACCGGTGTGGCGCTCTCCAGCTTCTGGCTGATCGCTTCGCCGCTCCGGAAGCTTCGGGAAATCCCGAGCTAAGCCGGTCGCGTGTTTTTTTCCATGCGGGTCATTTGGACTTCGGATATCGCCAGAAGCCCGGTGTCTAGCATGCTCTCGACAACCGGGACCAGGCGGCGGATATTCTCCGCACTGTCGACGATCATGATGACAATGGGACGGTCGCTGCGCACCAGGTGCGCGCGATGCATTTCCGCAGTTTCGCCATAGCCTTCCAGTCCCGCGAACACGCTGGCGCCGGCGATCTTCAACTCACGGCATTTCGCGATGATCGCTTCGTGCAGCGGCTTGCCTTGATGGCGGTCGGATTCGAAGATGTGAATGCGCAACAGCTCAGCGCTTTGGTTCGGACGCATCCGACGCCTCCGCTATGGCTTGGCTGCGGATCAGCCGGACGATCTCGGCGTCCGAGATGACGATCAGGCCGTCTTCCAGCATTCCTTCAACGGCTTCGGCGGCTGCCGCGATTTTCTCCGGGCCGTCGATCACCGAGATCATGATGGGCATGTCGCGCGAGACATGGAAGAAGCTTTTCTTGTGCTCGTGGCCCTTGGCGCCGTAACCCAGGATCCCGCGATATACCGTGGCGCCGGCGATGTCCAGCATGCGAAGCTTCTTCACGATGGCATCGTAGAGCGGCTCGCCGTGCCATTTGTCGGCCTCGCCGATGAACACGCGCAACAGTTTGGCGTGACCTTCGCGGCGCTGGTGCGGCAGCTTGGGTTCGGGCTTGGGCGATTTGCGCGCGTGCTTGATCACGTTGGTGTCCGTGATCTCGATGAGCCCGTCGGAAACCATTTCATACAGCGTCGGAAGTACTTCCTCGACTTTCTCCGGAGTGTCGATGAACTCGATGCGGATGGGCAGGTGCTGCGCCAGGACCTCGATTTTGGGCGTGTGCAGTTCCTGATGCGAGCCGAAGCCGGAATAAGCGCGGGTCGCGGTGGCGCCGGACACTCCCTTGTGCATCAGGAAATTCATGATGGAGTCGTGCAGGGCGAGCATGTGATGCTGGCTTTCTTCGTTGATGAAGATGGTGACCTTTTTGGCCGGGCCCTTGGTCAGCATTGCGCCTCCTTCACCGCCAGGCCCGCAAGGCCAGGAGCGCTCCCAGCCACACGCCCAGATATCCGACCCCGACGCTCGACAGGACGTACAGCGCCGCCAACCAACTCGTGCCGTCGCGCACCGCCTGGAAGGTTTCGTACTCGAAGCTGGAGAACGTTGTGTATCCGCCCAGCACTCCCACCACCAGGAACAGCCGCCAGTTGGGATGCGGCTGGAGGCGCTCGGTGAAAAGCATCATGAGCACTCCGATCAGGAACGAGCCGGTGATGTTGATGATGAAAGTGCCTAGCGGAAACCGGCCGCCGTATTTCGCCATGATCCAAGTGCCGGCCACGTAGCGAGCCAACCCGCCGAGTCCCGCTCCGGCCAGCACTACAAAATATCTGTCCAAGTAACAGCGTCTCCTTTCGCATCATGATTCAAGATCCCCGACTGGCTCTCCGAAGGTTGATTCTTTCAGCTCTCGATCCCTCACTGGAAGCAAATGGCGCGGCATAAAGCGCGCGTTGGCGATCGCGGTGGGGATAACGGCACTAGCGATTACGGTGGCGACCAAATGAGAATACTGAACCTGGTCGATGATTCCGTGATTCAGACCGAACAGGGCGGAGATGGTGCCGAACGTGAGGCCGGTGGACATCATGAGGGAGTAATAGATCCCATCGTGTCCACTGTATCCGAAGGCGCGGACGGCCGGAACCAGGCCGGCGAGCTTGGAGACCATCTTGGCGAAGAACAGCGCGATGAACACCAGCGGCGCGGCAATCAAGGCCGGGACCGAGACGAAGCTTCCGGCGCGAATGAAGTAAAAGGGTGTGAGCAAGCCGAAGGTCAGCGTTCGCAGCCGGCGAATCAGGAAGTGGTCTTTGCCGACGGTGCCGGCCAGAACCATGCCGATAATATAAGCCGGCAGCACTGCCTCGCTTCCGGACCATGCCGCGATGCCGCCCAGCCCGAATAGCAGAAACAGCAGATATTTGGTCTCCAGTTCCGAAACACGCCCGCCGTAGCGCTCGAAGAACCAGCTGGTGACAAACGGCAGCGCGACGAACGAGACCGCGCTGACGCCCAGGAAGATCAGGGTCTTAATAGTGAAGGGTGAGAAGATTAGTCCGAGGGCCAGCACGGTGCCGAGGTCGTTGATGAAGCAGGCTGCCAGGATGGCCTTGCCATACGTGGTGCGATTGAAGCCCAGCTCGAGCATGACAGCGTAAACGACCGCTACGGACGTGGTTGACAAAGCCACGCCGGCGAGCCAGCTCGGACGCCAGGGCCAAGCCAGGATGTAATGTGCGACCAGCGTAGCGCCGAAGAATGGCCCGAAAAAGCCGACCAGGCCAACCGCGCCGGCTTCTTTCCATTTCGCGCGGAATACGGCGGGATCGAGCTCGGCGCCCGCGAGGAATGTCAGCACGATGGCGCCGGTACCGGCGAGAAACGTGATCCAAGGCGCTTTCGCCCCTAACGCTTCGCCGCCGACGAAGGCCCCGATGGCGAGTTGCGCGACCGTGCCGACGACGATTTCAGAAAGGGCCGTTGAGACTTTGAACCAATTGGCAACCAAGACCGCAATGAGCGCGAGCAGGAGCCAAAGAGCGGCGACAAACCACACCTGTTCCATGCCAGGAATCTCCTATTCAGTCTTTTGTGGTTTGCTGGAGAGCCGGATCGACGTCCCACAGCGAAAACCACTGTAGGAGTCATTGGCCGCTTAGGGCGACGTTAAGCGAACTCCACCGCTAGCTTCAGGCTACAACAGGGCGAATGCCGGCGGCAACCAGGTAGTGCGCTAAAAAGTTGGTTGACCGGCGTGGCGAGAGAAATTTAGGCCTTTGTGGGTGTCCCGTGACTTTCCACTGCAAGTGCCTCTGCCATGTCGAGTGCATGCTTTGATTCAGGATCCAAATGTTCCGATACCTTGACGTTAGCGGTAGCCGGAAGCCGTAGAGAGCCATAGTCGCGAGTGTAGCCCTCTAATGCTTTCCCAAGGATATTATGCAAGGCCTGCGCCATCTCGGGTGCCATAGATACGAACATCGTGTCGCCAGCCATGAGATGGCCCGTCTCAGAGTTGATGCCATGGACGAAATTTAAGATTAGGCGGATCTCAAAAAGGGAAATGTTGGCCTGAACATGGTTAGTATAGAAACGCGCGATATTGCTATAGTCCACTTGACTAGCCATGCTCGTGGTCTGTTGGGTAGACTTGAGTTCGTCTTGCATTTTCTGTCCTTCTCAGGCGATAGCTGAAATAGTTATCTGAGTGGCGTACTCCCCGCTTGGTGCAGATTTCCTGCCCTTTTCAATGCTGACGACGCGAGCTTCCTTCTCACGCTTAATCGCCAAGTGATGCGGCTGGACACCGGACTGCGTAGCAACAGGCATCTTATTGGCCGCAGCTGCCCTCGACGGATAGAGAGATGGGAATGGAGCTTCGCCATACAGGTAGTCTGCACTCATCCCACCGAAATCTACCCCAACTTGCTCGGCTTGCGAAAACATTAGGCTTAACGTAGGCTCCAAGGATTTAAGCTGCGCTTCGACTTCAGATTCTTGATCTTCCTCTAATTCTTTTTCGTAGCTTGGTACGGCAACAGACTTGCGCGACATGCCTGCCACGGAATCAATAAACTCCGTAAAAGGCGCAAACTTAACTATGAGGCTCACGTCGAACGCTTCGGCGATTCGTTTCAGTGTCGTGATCGTCGGCTTGCTTGTCTTGGGGTTCTCAAGGCGGGAGACTGTATTTTGGGTCGTTCCCAACTTCTCGGCTAAGGCCGCTTGAGTCCAGCCGCGATCCTCCCGCATAGCGCGAAGTTGAATCGGCAGCCCGTTTCTGATCTGGGCCGCTATGAGGAGGTGACGCTGTTCAAGGTCGGAAACGTCATGCGCGACTTTTTCTTTAGAGGACATATTCGCCGAACAAGTACTGTTCACTCAGCACAGCCTTTCGTTTTACCGCCGTATCAATGGCATTCTCGGGGTCCCATTGTACTTTTCCCTTCCTCTTCCGATCTTTCCGCGCACCGATCAGGAGCGTGAACTGGTCCGGCTTCGGGCCGAAGCAGCCCAATGGTCTGTATGGAACATTGCGATAGTCAATAATCACTTCCCCGATTTCCTTGCAATAGTCACCTTGCAACCAGTCAAATTGTGGTCGCGACCAGGATTCCGCCTTCAAAAACCGAAGATGGCGCATGACGGCTTCAAGTTCAAGACGTACCCCCTTGCGCTCCCCAATTGTTATTGTCTTGTTGAGCCACTCTTCAATCACATCTCTCCCGCCGTCTGAAGCAAACTTCATTATTCGCCACCCGTCCGGTGGTAGCCCACTGACAATCATAGCACAAATTAGCGATATCGCAAATTAAATATATTGACTCTGTATCGCTAATTTGCGATACTATCTACGTGCCTGTAAATAAAGCAAAAGACCGCCGGACCCAAGTGTTAAGCGAGGAACCGACGGCCTTTGTTCCTTTGGCGAGTTGGCAGAGTGGCTTAATGCACCAGACTCCAAATCTGCGTAACGGTGCTTACATCACCGTTCGTGGGTCCGAATCCCACACTCGCCGCCAGATAGTAGCTTCCCGGTGAAGGCTGGTACCTCCACCAGGAAAAAGAAACGCACAGCCGAAGCCGCACGAGTCCGCAATTCAAGTATCCGGCTTTTGGCTGTGGAACTCAAGAGGAGATCCACAAATGACCTGCCACAGTTGCCGGAATGCCACAAATTCGGTAAGCGCCAGAACCGCCAGCGCCACCAGTGCACCCAATGCCGTAAGGTTTTCACGGACGCCCGCGACCAAACGTTGGACGGGATGTACCTGCCAATCGAGAAGGCGGAAATGGTTCTCCGTCTCTTGCTCGAAGGCAATTCCGTTTCGAGCGTAGAACGCGCCACAGAAGTGCATCACACCACGATCCTGTAGCTCCTGGTGCAGGCCGGAGAAAAATGCGAGCGCGTGATGGCGGAAAAAGTTCGCAACGTTCCAGTGCGAGATGTGGAACGCGATGAGGTTTGGAGCTTCATCGGGAAAAAGCAAAGCGCGTCCGCCCCGAAGATAGCCCGCTGCTCGGTGACTGCTACGTGTGGGTCGGAATCGAGCGCCACTCTAAACTGGTGCTCAACATTACGATGGGCAAGCGCGGCCAATCCACCTGCGATGTATTCGTGGAAGGCTTGCGTCACGCGACGGCGCGGACTACCTTCCAAGTTACAACGGATGGCTTCGCTCCCTACCGCTCCGCGATCACCATTACGCTCCATGATCGGCTGACTGGCTTCGCGCAGCTAATCAAGGTATACCGGGCTGCAAGTGAGGGCGAAGGCCGCTACAAACCGGCGGAGGTAGCGTCGACGGAGGTTGTCCCGATCATGGGGCAACCCGATCCCGAGCGCATCTGCACCAGTATCGTGGAACGCAGCAATCTGTCCCCAGGATGGAACTCCGGCCCTTCACCAGGTTGACGAACGGCTGAAGCAAGAAATTCGAGAATCACTGGGCCGCGGTTGTGCTTTGGTACTGCTGGTATAACTTCGGACGCGTTCACAAGTCGCTCCGCTGCACGCCAGCGATGGAAGCGGGAATCGCCGATCACGTTTGGGGTGTGCGAGAACTGCTGGAGGCCGCGTGAGCGTTCCCGTCTTCCTACTAGCCGTCGTTTCTTTCGTGAGCGCACTTGCTACAAAGGCCATCGTTGGCTCCGTATGATTCTAGGTCAGCGGGAGTGGCGATTTCATTCGTGCATACGTGGCACGTCAGCCCTTTGCTTCGGATCTCATCCTCTTTGGCTTCTCGCTCAAGGTCTTCTGGTCGTTCGGACATTTGTGCATCATATCACCGGAAGCTTTCCACAGTGGCCTAGGCCGCCGTCATCAACCAGGATTTAGCTCACTACCGGCAACCAGGTTCATCCTCGCCGACGGCTCCTACAGCCGGGTCTACCATAGTACTTGCTATGCGATTTATCCGTGGTTTGCATCCAGCGCCAATCTTGTGCGCTTTTGCCGTGATTGTGTCTCTCGCGCTCGCTCAGACTCGCCAGGTGTCCGACGCGGAAGTGAAGCGCGTGCACAGCTCGGCCATTCTTATCGACACGCACAACGACATCACCAGCCGCACCGTGGATGGTTACGACATCGGGGAAGCCAAACACGACGGGCATACCAATGTCACCGCCCTCAAGGAAGGCGGCGTAGGGGCGCAGTTCTTCGCGGTTTACGTTTCGGCGGAATACGTCAACGGCAATCACTCGGCTAATCGGACGCTGCAGATGATCGACACGGTCCGGCACGACATCGTCGCGCGCTATCCCAACGATTTTGTTCTGGCCACCACCGCCGACGACATCGAGCGCATTCACCGCGAGGGCAAGATCGCGGCGCTGATGGGCATCGAAGGCGGCCACGCGATCGAAGACAGCCTGCGGCTGCTGCGCGATTATTATGCGCTGGGGATTCGCTACATGACGCTGACGCATGCCAACACCAACGACTGGGCCGATTCGTCCGGCGACATCAGCGACTCGAAGGTGGCGCACCACAACGGCCTCACCGACTTCGGCAAGCAGGTGGTGCGCGAGATGAACCGGCTGGGCATGATGGTGGACATCTCGCATGTCGCCGACAAGACCTTCTGGGACGCGCTGAGCGTGAGCACTGCGCCCATGATCGCGTCGCACTCCTCCTGCCGCGCGCTGTGCAACGTTCCTCGCAACATGACCGATGAAATGATCGTGGCGCTGGCCAAGAAAGGCGGCGTAGTGCAGGTGAATTTCAATTGCGGCTTTCTTTCGGAAAAATCGGCGGCGGCGGGCAAGCTGGTTAAGCCGAGCACGCTGCCCGGCGTCCGTGGCGAGGACGCCGACATTGCGGAGTACAAGAAGCGAGTGCCACCGGCAACGCTCGAGGACGTGGTGGCTCACATCGATCACATCGTCAAGATCGCCGGAGTTGGCGCGGCCGGGATCGGGAGCGACTTCGATGGCGTCTCCTGCACGCCCACGGGGCTGGAGGACGTTTCGAAATTCCCCAACCTCACCCGGGCGTTGCTCGAAAAAGGCTACTCCGCCGACGACATCCGCAAGATCTACGGCGGCAATACTCTGCGCGTGATGCGTGCCGTGGAAGCTGAAGCGAAAAAAGAGCAAGCTGGCCGATAGCCGCGCCCGGTGCTGCCAGCCAGCAGCGTGCCGCCTCGGGTTACCATGAAGAATCACCCCCGGATGCCGCTGCGCTTCTACAATACTCTTACCCAGCAGGTCGAGCCGTTCGCTCCGCTGCACGACAACGTCGTGCGCATGTACACCTGCGGGCCGACGGTCTATAACTACGTCCACATCGGCAATCTGCGGACATTCACGTTCCAGGACATTCTGCGGCGCTGGCTGCAGGTGCGCGGCTATCAGCTGGACCACGTCATGAACATCACCGACGTGGAGGACAAGATCATCCGCAATGCGTCGGCGGAACACAAATCGATCGCTGAATACACGGAAAAGTACACGCAAGCGTTTCTGGAAGACACCGCTGCGTTGCGTCTGCAGCGGCCGGAGCGGCTGGTCAAAGCGACCGACCACATTCCGCGACATGGTGCGCGCCATTCAGGACCTGGAGCGCATGGGCTACACCTATCAGAGCGACGGCTCCATCTATTACCGGATCTCGAAGTTTCCCGGATACGGCAAGCTGTCGCATAACGACTTCAGCGGCATCCGGGCGGGCGCGCGCGTGGATGTGGATGAATACGACAAGGCCAATGCGCGGGATTTCGTGCTGTGGAAGGCGCCGAAGGATGGCGAGCCGTTCTGGGACAGCGATGTCGGGCCGGGGCGGCCGGGCTGGCATATCGAGTGTTCCGTGATGGCGATGAAGTATCTGGGCGAGACGCTGGACATTCATGCCGGCGGCGTGGATCTGGTGTTTCCGCATCACGAAAACGAGATCGCGCAGTCGGAAGCGATCACTTCGAAGCCCTTCGCGCGGTTCTGGCTGCACTCGGAATTTCTGAATGTGGAAGCGCAGAAGATGTCGAAGTCAGCCGGCAATTTCTACACCTTGCGCGATCTGCGCGAGCTGGGTTACGCGCCCGAGCCCATCCGCTACCTGCTGGCCTCGGTTCCTTACCGCAAGAAGTTGAACTTCACTTTCGACGGGCTGAAAGCCGCGGCGACGGCGATCGACCGGCTGCGGAATTTTAAGTTGCGTCTGGAGACGGACCGTTACCCGGAAGGCACGAACGAGAGGCTGGTGGAGCGAACCGAAGCGGCCGCGCAGCGCTTCGGCGAGAGCCTGGACGACGACCTGAATACGGCCGAGGCACTGGCGTCGCTTTTTGAATACGTGCGCGACGCCAACACCGCCATGGATGCGAGCGAGTTTCGGACTGGAAATATACCGTCCGCGCTGGAGCTACTGGATGAATTCGACCGGATTTTCGACGTGCTGCGGCCCTCCTCGAGCGAGGCGGGCATTACCGACGCGCAGGTGGAGGCGCTGATCGCCGAGCGCGCGCAAGCCAAGAAGAATCGTGAGTTCGCCCGCGCCGATCAGATCCGGCGGCAATTGCTGGACGCCGGAATCATTCTCGAAGACACCAAGGAAGGAGCACGCTGGAAAAGGAAGTGATGGCATGAAAATCGAGACCAAGGCGGTTCACTCGGGCGATCGCAAAAAAGATCCCAACGCGCCCGGCGGGTTCATCCCGGTGACGACGCCCATCTATACCGCGTCGAGTTACATCTACGAGAGCACGGCCAAACTGGATCGCGTGCTGGGCCGCGAAGAAGAAGGGTTCTGCTATTCGCGCTACGACAATCCCACCAGCACGGCGCTCGAGGAACTGGTGACGGCGCTCGAGGGCGGGCATGGCGCGCTGGCCTGTTCCTCGGGAATGGCTGCGATGCATATCGCCGTGCTGGCCGCGCTGATGGACCGCCGCAAATCGGTGCTGGCCGCAAGCGCATTATATGGCGCTACCACCAGCTTGCTCACCAAGGTGCTGGAGCCGCTGGGTATCGAGATCAGTTTCATGGATGTCTGCAACCTGGACGAAGTGCGGCAAAAGATCGCGGACTTCAAGCCCGGTTGCGTGCTGATGGAGACCATTTCAAATCCGCTGCTGCGCGTTGGGGCGATGGATCGAATCGCGGAAATGACGCGGGCCGCCGGAGCCGCGCTGCTGGTGGATAACACCTTCGCCACCCCGCTGCTGGTCCGGCCATTGGAGCTGGGAGCGCACTTGTCGGTGCATAGCGCGACGAAATTTCTCGCCGGCCACGGCGACGTGTTAGGGCGGCGTGATCATCGCCGACCAGGAACACGAACAGCGCTTCGCTCGCTGAGCCGGACCGTGGGACCCGTGCTCGGCCCGTTTGAAGCCTACCTGACCATGCGCGGCATCAAGACCTTCGTGCTGCGCGTGGAGCGGCAGTGCTCCAACGCCTGCCGCATCGCCACCTGGCTCAGCTCGAATCCACGACGTCTCGCGCGTTCATTATCTGGCCGATCCAAATCATCCCGACGCCGCCGTGATCCGGCGTTTGCTGCCGGAGGGCCTGTACGGCGCGGTGGTCAGCTTCGAGTTAAAAGACGCGCGCAAGGAAGACGTCATGGCTTCATGGACCGGCTGAAGCTGGTGGTGCCCGGCGACCTCGCTCGGTGACGTCCACAGTCTGATTCTTTATCCGGCCATCGCCTCGCATCGCGAGCTCGCGCCGAAGCAGAGGGAGCGCATGGGCATCCATGACGGGCTGGTGCGGTTATGCGCCGGAATCGAGGCCGTGGAGGACATCATCGCCGACCTGGACCAGGCCCTGGAAGGATCAGGCTCCAGTTAGGGACGGTTTCAACCGATAGTTCGGGTAGTGAACCGTGTAGTCCTCTACCTGCTTTTGCCGGCTCATCTGGTGGCCGGTACGATCTCGCTGGGAAGCGGAAGCGTCAGTGTTTTGGGCGGTAACGCCGACAGCAGCGCACCGCCGGCGTACGTTACCAATCCGAGTGCATTCGGCTTTGTGCTGACGGACGGAATCACGACGGCCGGCGGGCAGCAACGCAGGAATACTGATCCAAGCGGTGGTCCGAATGCGGCGATCGAGGCGGTGGCTACTTTCGATGGCAGCCAGACCACAGTCACGGGAACGATTACCGCTCTGACCATCGCCGATTCGGAAGGCAACTCCGGAGGGCGCTCGCAGGCGTTTGCCATCGGGCTATGTACGGGAGGCTGGCGCGATCAGGCCGCCGCCACCTATAACCTGAACCTTCTGGCATCGCAGCCGGGTCCGGCCACGGATGGATTCTCAGGGATCGCTTTTGGCTTCCGGAATGGCTCGTTGTATCTGACTGGGTACGACTACGACAGCCAGCCTGACCAAATCATCTACGACCTCGGGCAGGCGGGCCTGGCGGCCGGGCAATCGATCACCACGCCGCTTTCCTTTACCCTGGTCTACGCTCAAAACACTCTGACCGTAAGCTTGAACGGCCAGTCGCTCGGATCGGTTCCGACTTCTCACGATTTCTCCAGCGCTCTGCTGATCGCCATGGGAGGCAGCGTGGACGCGGCCAACGGAATCGGGACCATGACCTTCTCGAATCTGACGGCGTCGACACTGAGCACACCTGGCGCTCCAGCGCTTGCATATCGGATTTTGGGCGATCAACAGGCGGCTACGGCAGGCACGGCGCTTCCTCAGCCAATGGTGGTGGGCGTGGTGGACTCGTATCGTAATCCGCTGGCCGGCGTGATGGTGAGTTTCGCCGCCGGCGACGCCACAGTGTCGCCGGCCTCGGCGGCTACGGACCTGTCTGGACAGGCGACTACGAATGTCATGCTGGGCAACGCGCCAGGAGCCGCCAATGTCATCGCTTCTGTTGCCGCGCTGCCGCTGCTCGTGTTTCAGTTCACGGTACTGGCGGGTTCTCAAACTCCGGCAATTGGGACCGTGGTCGATGGCGCGGGTTTCGGTGCAACCATCTCGTCCGGCGGCTGGGCTACTATCCTGGGGACAAACCTGGCTGGAAACACGGCCATCGCGAGCACCAACGGGACTTCACTGCCAACCGCGCTCGACGGCGTATCTGTCAGCATCGACGGCCTGCCCGCCTTGGTTTACTATGTGAGCCCGGCTCAGATCAACGTGATCGTTCCGGACGACCCGGCCAATGGCGGCGTGAGCGTCCAGGTGACCAGTCAGGGTGTGACCAGCAACATCGTGACGGCCGACAAGGAAGACTTCGGACCGAGTCTGTTCCTGTTCACGTCGCGCTATCCGGCGGCGGCGCACAACAACGGAATCTATTTGGGGCCACCCAATCTTCTTTCTGGCGTGGTCACGGAACCGGCCATGCCAGGGGAAGTGATTCTTTTGTTTGGCACGGGATTTGGTCCATCGACCCGCCGGTGGCTGCCGGACAGTTGAAGTCCAACGCGGCGCCGGCGTCGCAATTGGTGACCGCGACAGTGGGAGGCGTTCCGGCCAGTGTGCAGAGCTACCTGGTCTATCCTGGCATGTACCAGTTCAATCTAACGGTTCCGCAACTGCCCGCCGGCGATGCGGCGCTGGAGTTTTCGGTGGCTGGCCGCGGCACGCCAAGCGGCTTGATGCTATCGATTGGGCCCTGAGCGCTCAGCGGCTGCTGGATTGGATCTGGACTAGCGGCTGGTTGGGGGCGGTGCTGGCAATGGTCTGCGGATCGCGCCAGTAGTCCATGTAGGCAATCTGGTGCACGCAGGACACCGTGCAGAACGGTGCGCAGCCTTTCTGGGTTAAATACTCGCGGCGGATGTCGGCCAGCGTGTATTCGGCCAGCGGTTTAGCGGGAAAGCCGCGCTGTTGGGAACAATAGTGCACCAGGCCGTCCTCGCAGACGTAGAGATAGCGCGCCCCGGCCCGGCAGCGCCAATCGCTGGCGCGTCCGTGCGCGATGTCGTCCTGAAAGCCGTTGATCTGCGAAAAATTTTTCTTCTCAAAACTCTTCATCGCCAGGAACACATCGCGCTCGCGATCGGCGATGGGTTTCAACTGTCCGGCGTGGTCGTGAATGATGCCGACCGTGGAGGTGAATCCCAGCTCGAGCGCGCGGCGCCCAACGGTGAGCGCGTCTTCCGGGTTGTGAATGCCGCCACCGAGCACGGAGTTGATGTTCACGTGAAACACGGCGTGCTCGGCCAGAATCTGGAGCTTCTTGTCCAGCACCTTGAGACTCTTCTTCGAAACGTCATCGGGCATGACGTTGTCGATGCTGATCTGCATGTGGTCGAGGCCGGCGTCGTTCAACTGCCGGACGCGTTGCGGAGTCAATAGATAGCCGTTGGTGATCATCCCAGCGATGACGCCCCGGCGCCGCACGTGCGCGATCATGCGGTCGAGCTCGGGATGCAGCAGCGGTTCGCCTCCGCTGAAGGTGATGATGGTTGTTCCCAGCGCCGCCAGGTGATTCAAGCGTCCGATCATGACGTCGACCGGTACGGGCCTCGAGAAGTCGTCGTACTCGTTACAGTAGGTACACGACAGGTTGCAGCGCCGAATGGGAATGATGTGGGCCATCACCGGATGAGCGGTGAAAGTCAACCCCTTCAGGATCATTCGCCATTCCCGCATGCGCCGGTTCAGAGCCCGGGCGTCTCTGCGGAACTTGAATCGCAACGTCGCCATGTGCGGCGGTAACAGTTATGTCTATTGAATCATAATCCCTCAGAAAACGCATCCACGTGGAGCCGAACGGCTGCGCCTATCATTCGAACGGCGTCCTCGCGAAGCGATCTGGGTGGGGGCTTTGATCGAAAGATTTTGTAACCAGTGTGGGCTGGTGAGCATTTTCCAATTGAAGGATGAGCATGAAATCGGTTCCGTTCGACCGTAGGGAGAACGGATAGGGAATGAGGAGGCCGCGCAGCGGCCGACTTCCTTTCTTTGGTGTTTGGTTTTCACAGAGAGAACAGTGGTCGTCGTTGCGAGCGGCTGTGGGAAAGTGGGAAACCTGCCGTTGGTTTTCCACTTTCCCATAGCCGCGAAGCCAGGCGGTGGGAATGTGGAAATCTCGCGTTTTCTGCGAGATTTCCAAGGGACGGTGGAAAGAGTGGGAAAGCTGTTTTTGCTTTTCCACGCTTTCCACGGGCCCGGCATTTCCACGGCCCTGGGTCAGCGGAACTTCGGCAATGACGGCGTCTGGCACTGCCGCAGCAACTTGGCCTTGGCCGCGCTCATCCGGCGAGCGCATGCGGTGTCGCTGATGGCCAGCGCCCGCTTCTCCAGTTCCGGCAAGCTCAATCCCGGTTTCAAAAACCGCTCCGCTTCCGGAAGCGATTGCAGTTTCTCGAACGGCGTCCGGTAGTCTTCGGTCTTGTACTTGCGTTGCCGTTTGCCGCGCTCGTCCAAGCTCACTGTGGCGAAGCCGCAGGGCCGGTGAAAATTCAGGTACGGATTTAGGTGCTCGCGGTAGAACTCCTGCAGCGCCGCAGCGTGTTGGCCGGCGATGTGCCCGTAGCCGATCAGCTTGCGGATCACCGCCCCGTTCTTGCCTTCCACTAGAGCATTGTCCTGGCTCCGGCACGCCCGGCTCTTGGTGAATTCGGCGTGCAGCTTCCCCAACATTTCCGCCACCCGATGATTGATATACTCCGAGCCGTTGTCGGCGTGAAAACCGCGGATGGGAAAGGGAAACTGCGCCAACACCGCTGCCAGCACCGGCATCAGATACGCCTCGCTGATCTTCTCGACGCAGCCCACCACTTGCCATTGCGTCACCGCATCCACGGCGTTGATGTGGTACACACCCTTGGCTCCCGCGCTGTCGCCTTGATGCACCGTGTCCACGCGCACATATCCCGGCCGCCCTTGCGGGTCCGGCTTGCGGCGCTGTCCGATCGCGGCCGCGGTGGACCGCGTCGGCTCGAACACCGCCGCCTGGTTGCGATAGCGCGCGCTGGCCCGCAGATTGTACAAGTGCGCCACGCTGATCTTCGCCAGCCGCTCGTACTGCTTCTCTCCGAACTGCTCGTAGGCGCGCTGCAAAATCCGCCGGGTGGCCGGCCCGCTCAACCGCCCATGCGCCCGATCCACTTCCGCCAACAACGCTATATCTTCGGCCGTGTACTTGGCTGCGAACGTGTGCCGTTGGTACGGCTGGGCGCGTACCTCGCCGTGATCTAGAAACGCCCGGATCAACCGCGTGCTCTGCGCCTCGCTCAACCCGGTCACTTTCCGCACGTAGGCCCGCACCAGGCCTCGTTCCCGTTTCCCCAACTTCCCGTACTTCTGCGCCGCCAGCACGCGCTCCACCCACCCGTAGCGCTCTTCCCGCCCCCCGCTGGTGAACTCGATCGGCTCGCTCGACCGTAAGAACTCTCGGATCTGATCCCGGCTCAGGCTCTCGGCATTCTGCATCCGTATCTGCACCCGACCGAGCTACGCCTACCCCATTCTTCCCTGTTTCATGCTCATCTTGCATTGGAAACTGCCCCGTCCAACTCGCTACTTTCATGCTCATCTTGCGTTGGACAATTCTGGTGCGGCACCTAACACTGACAGCGTGTTATTCTGAGTGCAGTCTGGAATCTCTCTCATGCCCGGCCGGACGTATCTGATCGCTGGCTCCCTGGCTGTTTCGTCATTCGGCGGCAGTCCGTTTCTTAGGAAGTTCCGGAAGTGTTCCGCTATCGAATATTGCTCTCCGATCGCTATCAGCTACGTCATTCATTGCGATGACCCACTAAGGAGTCCGGCAGTCAGCCCCGATGTTTGAGTTTCTATTTAAGTACCCCCGCACGGTATTCGCCAAGGGCACCTTTGTGTTCCTGGGCCAGTGGCCGCTTTGGGCGCTATTTCTAACGCTACTCGTCGCCGCGGCGGGATTGGGCTATGTGATTTGGCGCCGCCGCAGAGCTGTGGCTCCTTCCATGCGCGGCGGGCGAACCGTGGTGGTGTGGGTGCTCGAGTCGCTCTTTGTATGCCTGCTGTTGTTTCTTTTGTGGCAGCCGGCGCTGAGCATCTCGACGCTGCGGCCGCAGCAGAACATCGTCGCGGTGGTGATCGACGACAGCCGGAGCATGTCGGTCGCTGAAGACGGCCAGTCCCGCAAAGACCAAGTGTTGAAGACGCTTAATGGTGGTTTGCTCAGTAGCTTACAAGCTAAATTTCAAGTCCGGCTTTATCGTTTCGGCGATCATTTGTCGCGGCTGGAAAAGCCCGACCAATTGACCGCCAGCGCGCCTGCCACGCGCATCGGTGAGAGCTTAAAGGAAGTGGTGGCGGACGCCGCCAGCCTTCCGATCGGCGCGGTGGTGCTTATGAGCGACGGCGCGGACAACTCGGGCGGCATTGATCTTGAGACCATCTCGGACATCAAGCGCCAGAGGATTCCGATCCACACCATCGGCTTCGGCCGCGAGAAACTGGAGCGGGACATCGAGCTGACGGACGTGCAGTTGCCGCGGCGATCGCTGGCCAAGTCGCGGCTGGAGGCCGAAGTGAGTTTCCGGCAAGCGGGCTTCCGGGGAGAGAAGGTCCGCCTGGCGGTGCGGGAGTCCGGAAAGGTTTTGGCCGCTCGCGACATCGTACTGAAGGGGGACGGCGCGGCGCAAACCGAGGCGATTTTATTCAATGCCGGGGACGCGGGCGTGAAGAACCTCGAATTTTCAATCGATGCGCTGCCGCAAGAAGAGAACCGGCTCAACAACGTGCGTACGCGCGTGCTGAATGTGGATTCGTCCACGCCGCGCATCCTTTATATGGAAGGCGAGCCGCGCTGGGATTACAAATTCCTGCGCCGCGCGGTGGAAGACGACAAGAACATTGCGCTGTACAGTATCGTGCGCACGACGCAGAACAAGAATTACACGCAGACGCCGGACAAAAAACATCCCGAGCTGTTTGAGAACTTTCCGTTTCCCACCAAGGTGGAAGATCTGTTCGACTTTCAGGGCCTGATTCTAGGCAGCATCGAAGCGAACTATTTCACTCCGCAGCAGCAGGATTTGATCCAGCAATTTGTGGATCGCCGGGGCGGGGGATTGCTGTTTTTGGGCGGCCGGTCGGCGCTGGCGGAGGGCGGCTACGACCGGCCTCCCTTCGACGATCTGCTGCCGGTCCGCTTGCCGAACCATAAGGGAACGTTTCATCGCGAGCACGCCACCGCGGAGCTGACTCCTTCCGGCCGGGACAGCCTGATCACGCGCATCGAGGAGAATCCCGACGCCAACGTGGCGCGCTGGAAGAAGCTTCCCTATATGTTGAGTTTTCAGGAAGTGGGCACGCCCAAGCCGGGCGCGACCGTGCTGGCGGAGATGACAGTGGCGGGTCATTCACCGATGCCGCTGCTGGTGACCGAGAAATATGGACGCGGCCGAACGGCCGTGTTCGCCACCGGCAGCGATTGGACCTGGCAGATGCTGCAACCGCTCGAAGACATGAGCCATGAGATATTCTGGCGTCAGATGTTGCGCTGGCTGGTGAGCGATACCCCGACGCGCGTGGTGGCTTCCACGCCCAGCGCGGTGCTGGAAGACGACGGGCATGTGCGTCTGCGCGCCGAGGTTCGCGACACCACTTACCTGCCGACCAGCGATGCGGAAGTGCAGGCGCGCGTGGTGGGTCCCGGATGGCGCCACCGAGACCGTGGATTTGCATCCCGATCCGATCGAGCAAGGCGTCTATCAGGCGGATTGGGACGCCGAACGGGCCGGGTCTTACGTCACGGAAATCACCGCGCACCGCGGGCAGCAGGATTTGGGGCGCGACGTGGTCACCTTCCGCCGCGAAAATGGCATAGCGGAGAATTTTCATTTGGAACAAAATCGCGAGCTGCTCGAAAAGCTTTCTTCGCAGACCGGCGGCCGGTATTACAAGCCGAACGAAGTGAGCCGCCTGGGCGAAGACATTTCGTACTCGGAAGCCGGCATCAGCGTTCGGGAAACACGCGATCTTTGGGATATGCCGGCGGTGTTCTTCTTCGCGCTGTTGCTGTGCTGCGCCGAGTGGCTGCTGCGCAGAAGGTGGGGTGTAGTATGAGACGCATGGTCTATGCACTGGCAACGACGCTGGTTCTGGCGTCGCTGGCTCACGCCACAACCTTCTACGTCACCATCGCCGGCCTGGGGGGCGAACCGGATTACGAACAACGCTTCACGTCTCTGGCGCAGGAGATCGACAAACTGGTGCGATCCAACCCGGACGCCAAAGTCACCACGCTCTCAGGACCCCAAGCGACCAAGGCGCAGATACAGAGCGCTCTCGGGCAGATCGCGAAAGAAGGCAAACCAGCCGACGCGCTGGTGGTGATGTTGATCGGCCATGGCAGCTTCGACGGCTTCGAATACAAGATCAATCTCCCGGGTCCCGATTTATCCGGAGTGGAGCTGGCGGCGCTGCTGGATCGCGTTCCCGCCACGCGGCAGCTCATTGTAAATATGACCAGCGCCAGCGGCGGCTCGCGCGCGGCATTGGAAAAGCAAGGCCGCGTAGTAATCACGGCCACCAAGAGCGGCACCGAAAAGAACGCTACTGTGTTTGCGCGCTACTGGGTGGAGGCTCTGCGCGATCCGGCCGCCGATACCGACAAGAACGAAACCGTGACGGCGCTGGAGGCGTTTAACTACGCCAACGAAAAGACCGCGCAGTTTTACGAATCTCAGAAGCGCCTGGCCACCGAGCATCCGACGCTCGAAGACACGGGGCAAGGCGATGGAGCGCGCAAGCCCTCGCCTGAAAACGGCCAAGGTTTGCTGGCTTCCCGTTTCACGCTGCTGCGCTTCGGATCGACGCAAATGGCCGCCACGACGCCGGAAAAGAAGGCGCTGCTGGATAAGCGCGAGGACCTGGAGCAGCAGATCGACAAACTGAAATACGAAAAGGCAGCGCTGCCGCCCGAGCAGTACAAGCAACAGCTCGCGAAGTTGTTACTGGAACTGGCCAAGACCCAGGCGGAGTTAGACAAATGAAGCTCGCGGCGTTGGTCTGCGCTCTCGCGGCGCTCCCGCTTTCGGCTGAGACTCTAGGTGAATGCCGCGCACTGCGCCACCATGGCCAGCTCGGCCAAGCTCAGACCTGCTTCGGCCGTCTGGCCAACGGTTCCGATCCCTATCTGCGCGCCGAAGGGTTGTGGGGGATAGAGGCTTACAAAGAAGCCAACGATCAATTCCGCGACGTCATCAAAGCCAATCCGAAAAATGCGGAATACCGCGTGCGCTGGGGCCGGCTGTTCCTGGAGCGCTTCGTTCCGAACGAAGCCAGCGGGCTATTCGGCGAGGCTCTGAAGATCGACAAGAACAATGCCGACGCCTATCTGGGCTTGGCGCTGGTGGCGGCGCAGGACTACGGCAGCAAGGCCGTCGAATTTGCTCAGAAGGCGGCGGATCTGAATCCCAAGCTCTTTGAAGCGCACGAGCTGCTGGCGTTTCTGGCGCTCGAAGACACCGACGAAACGCTGGCCGCCAAGGAAGCCGACCAGGCGCTCGACATCTCGCCCGAAGCGCTGGACGGGATGGCGATCCATGCCACCATCGATTTCCTGCATGACAAAAAAGAGTCGCCCTGGATAGATCGGATTTTGAAAATCAATCCGGTGTACGGCGAAGCTTACGCCACGGCCGGCCACTTTTTCTTCATCAATCGCCGCTACGACGAAGAGATCCAAGCCTATCGCAAGGCATTGGAGTTGAATCCGCGGCTTGTGGGATGCGCGTTCTCAACTGGGGATCACGCTGATGCAATTGGGCCAGGAAGCGGAAGCGCGCGCGGAACTCGAACAGTGCTACAACGCCAAGTACACCAGCAACGAGACGGTCAACGCGCTGCGCCTGCTCGATAGTTATAAGGACTACCAGGTTTTCAAAACCGACAACACCATCCTCCGGCTGCATAACAAAGAAGCCGAGCTGCTGCGCCCGTATTTTGAAGCCGAGCTGAAGAAGGTCATCGCGACTTACGAGAAGAAGTATCAGATGAAGCTGAACGGCCCGGTGCAACTGGAGGTCTACCCGAATCATGACGATTTCGCGGTTCGCACCGCGGGCATGCCAGGGATCGGCGGCATTCTGGGCGTGACGTTCAATCACGTGGTCGCGATGGACAGCCCATCCGGCCGCCCGCCCGGCAGCTACCACTGGGCCACCACCCTGTGGCACGAGATGAGCCACGTGTTCGTGATTCAAGCCACCAACGGCCGGGTCCCGCGCTGGTTCACCGAAGGGCTGGCGGTGTACGAAGAAACCGCGGCGTCGCCGGATTGGGGCGATCGTATGGATCCGGAGGACATTCAAGCCATCCAGGGCAAGAAGCTCCTGGGCATCGCGCAACTGGAACGCGGCTTCATCCGTCCCACCTATCCGACGCAAGTTGTCGTCTCCTACTATGAAGGCAGCAAGGTCATCACTTTCATTGTTGAGAAGTGGGGCTATTCGAAGATTCTGCAAATGATCCAGTCCTTCGCAAAGCTGGAATCGACTCCGGACGTTATCAAGAACGATCTGGGCCTCTCACCGAGGATTTCGACAAGCAGTTCTTCGCCTGGCTGGACGCGCAGACCAAGACCACCGTGGATCACTTCGCCGAATGGAAGAAGGACATCGAAGCGATGGTGGGGGATTTGCGCGCCAAAAAATACGACGACGTGATCCATATCGGGACGCAAATCGAAGGCTACTACACCGATTACGTCGAGCCCGGCAGCGTCTACGAATTGTTGTCGGACGCCTACACGGCCAAAGGCGACAAAGCGGCGGCGCAGAAGGAACTCGAGAAATACAATACCATCGGCGGCCGCAGCCCGCTGCTGGTGGAGCGCCTGGCCACCATGGAAGAACAGGCCGGCGATCGCGAAGAAAGCCGCCGCCACGCTCAATCGTCTAAACTACATTTATCCGGAAGACCAGGACCTGCATAAGCGGCTGGGGGATCTCTGGCTGGCTCAAAATAACGTGACTGGCGCGATTCGGGAGTACCAGGCTTTGGTCGCACTAAAAACCGCTCGATCAGGCCAGCGCGCATTATGAGTTGGCGAATGCGCTCCAAAAGGCGAACCGGATAGAAGAGGCTCGTGATCAGGTGTTGCTTTCTTTGGAAGCCGCGCCCAGCTATAAGCCGGCGCAGAAACTGCTGCTCGAAATCTCAAAATAAAAAACCATGTCCACTCTTAGCACTGCTTTAAGCACAGCCATTGCCGATTCGGCGGAACTGAAGGAACGGATCGATCGATTCCAGGAGGTGCACCGCGGCATTGTCCGCGAAGTACGCAAGGTCATCGTGGGACAGGAAGAGGTGGTCGAGCAGGTCCTGATCTCGCTTTTCGTGGGCGGCCATTGCCTGATCACCGGTTTGCCGGGAACCGCAAAGACGCTGCTGGTTCGCACGCTCGCCCAGACGCTCGGCTTGGTGTTCAAGCGCATTCAGTTCACCCCCGATCTGATGCCGTCCGACATCACCGGTACCGACATCATCGAGGAAGACACGGCGACTGGGCATCGCAGTTGGACCTTTGTTCCGGGTCCGATCTTTTCCAACATCCTGCTGGCGGACGAAATCAACCGCACGCCTCCCAAGACGCAATCGGCGTTGCTCGAAGCCATGCAGGAGCTTTCTTGCACGGTGCGCGGCCACATGTACCAGATCACCGCGCCCTTCTTCGTGCTGGCCACCCAGAACCCGATCGAGCTGGAAGGCACCTACCCGCTGCCTGAGGCGCAGCTGGACCGGTTCCTGTTCAACACGGTGCTCGATTATCTTTCGGCCGACGACGAGGTGAAGGTGGTGGATCTCACCACCACGACGCGCGTCGCCAAGGTTGACGCCGTGACCAACGCCGAGGAGATTCTCAGCTTCCAGCAGTTGGTGCGCATGGTTCCCATCGCCGACACCGTGGCCCGCTACGCGGTTGAGCTGGTGCGCGCCACGCGTCCCAACGATGAGAGCGCGCCCGATTTTGTGAAGAAATACGTGAACTTCGGGGCCAGCGTCCGCGCGGCGCAGTTCGTCGTGCTGGCTGCCAAGTCGCGCGCGCTGCTGCGCGGCCGCTATCATGTCGCCTATGAAGACATCCGGATACTGGCCACTCCCATCCTGCGTCACCGCATTCTGTTGAACTTCCACGCTGAATCCGAACGTCTGGATTCCGACGCCATCCTCAAGCGCCTGCTGGAGTGGAAGCCGGAGCCGAAATGACGTGGTAGCGCGCGCATTCGTGCGTGCAGCGTCGACATGCTTGTCGGCGCCGATTATGAACGAATAAGACATTGCCAGTGTCACCAAGTACCCCAACCCGCTTCATCGATCCGGCTCTCCTAGCCGGCCTCTCTCACCTGGATCTTGTCGCCAAAACGGTCGTCGACGGCTTCGTGGCCGGCCTTCACAAATCCCCCGATTTCGGCTTCAGCCAGGAATTTGCCGAATATCGAGCCTACACGCCCGGCGACGATCTGCGGCACGTCGACTGGAACGTGTTCGCACGCACTGAGCGCATGTATTTGAAGCGCTATCGTGGCGAGACCAACAGCCAGCTCACGCTCATGCTCGACTCCAGCGCGTCCATGGGCTACAGCTCGCACCACATCACCAAGCTCGACTACGGCCGCTACCTGGCGGTTTCTCTCGCCTACCTGGCCAATCAGCAGCGCGACGCGGCGGGCGTCATCATTTTCGCCGATGATGTAGCGAACTACGTTCAGCCGTCCACGCGGCAAGGCCAGTTCATGCGCGTGGCGCATGCCATCGAGAAAGCCGAGCTCGGGACGCGCACCGATTTCGCCAAACCCTTCATTCATTTTCAACAGTTCCTGCGGCGGCGCGGCATCGTGGTGGTCATCTCCGATTTCTACGAAGACCCCGAGAAGGTGATTAACACCGTGGCCCCGTTGCGCTTCCATGGCAACGATCTGATCCTGTTCCACGTCCTCGATCCCGAGGAGATTCGCCCCAAGTTGAAGGAACCGGTGCTGCTGGTCGACATGGAAACCAAGGACGCGCTCGAAGTTTCGCCCGAATACGCGCGCGAGGAATACTCGCCCCGCATCGACGCGCACATCGACGCGCTCAAAAAGAAGGCCGCTTCATCGAACATCGATTATTTCCTGCTGCGCACCGACCGCCCGCTTGACGACGCCATGCTCGAATACTTCCTGGTCCGCAAGGGGAGGCTCTAATGGGCTTCCTGGCGCCCTGGTTTCTAGCGGGCGCTGCCGCCATCGGGCTGCCTTTGTGGATTCATCTGCTGCGGCAGTATCGCAGCACGCCACATCCGTTCAGCTCGCTCATGTTCTTCGAGCAGCGCACGCAAAGCTCCATCAAGCACCGCCGGCTGCGTTATCTTTTGCTGCTTTCGTTGCGTGTGGCGTTGCTGATCCTGCTGGCGCTGGCTTTCGCGAATCCTTTCGTCAGCCGTACCGCGGCCAGCGTTGGGGGCCGGAAGATGCTCATCATCGCGGTGGACAATTCCTTCAGCATGCGTTACGGCAATCACCTGGACCGCGCCAAGCAGGTCGCCTTGAGCGCTGTGTCCAATCTGAACTCGCGGCGAGCGCGGTCAGGTCCTGGCAGTAGGCTCGCGCGTGCATTTCATGACGCAACCGGTGGAGGATCCCGATCAGCTCAAGGCCGCCATTCAGTCCATCCAGCCGTCGGACGAACGCAGCTCATTTGGAGAGCTGGCGCGCGCTTTGCGCACCATCGAGCAATCGGCGCGCATTCCCCTCGAAGTGCATCTGGTGAGCGATATGCAGAAGTCATCGCTTCCGCCCGCATTCGCCGATCTGCGCCTGGGCCTGGACACGAACCTGATCTTTCATTCCGTGGCCGATTCCAAAGAGCCCAATTGGCTGGTGGAGAGCGTGACGGCGCCGGCGAAAATCTTCGACCCCAAGAAAGTGCGCGTGCAGGCCGTCATTGCCAACACCGGCGCATCCGAGAAAGCCCAGCGCACCGTTTCGCTGGTGTCTGGACGGCAAGGTGCTGGAAAGCAAGCCGGTGGAAGTTCCACCCAACGGCCGAGTGACGGCGGAGTTTTTGTCGCTCGAATCGCCGCACGGATTCCATAAGGCCGAGATCCGCATTGAGCCGCAGGATTCTCTGCATCAAGATGATCGCTTTGCTTTTGCCATCGAGCGCGCCGATCCGCATCCCGTGCTGTTTCTGCATCCAGCCGGCGACGAGCGCGACTTGTTGTATTACCGCGCCGCGCTCGAATCCGAGCCTGAGGCCGGCTTCGTGCTTGAACCGCTGCCCGTCGAGCAGGCCGCCAACCAGGCCTTTTCCAAATACGCTTTCGTCGTTCTTTCGAACGTGGGCGCGATGCCCGCGGGCCTGGAAAACAGCTTGCGCGCTTACGTGATGGCGGGCGGATCGCTGTTTGTCGCGCTGGGACCGTCTTCGGCCGCTCTCGCTCATGTTCCGGTCTCGAATGAAGCCATCCAAGGCTCCAGCTACGCGTCGCAAAATGGCGATCGTTTCCAGATCGTCGCCAACGCGGACGCCGAGCATCCCGCGCTGCGCCGCGCCAACAAACTGGATGGTGTGCAGTTCTACCAGGTGATCCGCGTCGACCCCGGCCAATCGCGAGTGATCGCGCGGTTGACCAACCAGCTCCCGCTGCTTCTGGAAAAACAGGTTGGCGAGGGCCGCGTCATGGTGTTCACATCCACCTTCGACCGGATCTCGAACGACCTGCCCCTGCATGCCTCCTTCGTGCCTTTTGTCGAAGAGAGCGCACGCTATCTCGGCGGCCAGCAGGACCAGTCGACAAATGTCGCGGTTGATTCCTACCTCGAGCTGCGTTCCGCCAAGGACCAGGGGTCCGCGGTGGAAGTGCTCGACCCGGATGGCAAGAATCCGCTCTCGCTCAAGGAATCGACCACGGCTGCCTCTTTCCAAGTGAACCG
The DNA here is from genome assembly GCA_963739705.1 of Terriglobia bacterium. Classification (GTDB taxonomy): domain Bacteria; phylum Acidobacteriota; class Terriglobia; order Bryobacterales; family Bryobacteraceae; genus Palsa-89. The sequence continues at coordinate 283,352 of CAVUBR010000002.1, forward strand.
TGAAGGGTACTACGAGATTCACCGGACCAACGGCCGAACCGAATTGGTTGCGGTCCACGCCGACCGCCGGGAATCCGATCTGACTCCGGTCCCGCAAGAAACTTTGGATCTGTGGCGCAATACCGGCCGCGGCGCCGAGACCTCTTCGGTGGGTGGCGCGTCAGACAATCAGCCGCGTCCCTGGAGTCTGTGGCGTTACGCTTTGCTATTAGTATTAATAATCGCCATAATCGAATCAGTGATCGCCAGCCGATATTTGTCGGTGGAGAAGGAGGCAGCGTAAATGAACGCCCTCGATCAACTTAACGCGTACTTGCGTCGCTTGGAAAGCAGGCTGCGCTGGCTCGCGTTTTCCAAAGGCACTTCCCTGGTGACGGTCTCGGCCCTTTTGACCACCGTCGTACTGGTCTGGATCATTAACCGCTATGCGTTTTCTCCAGCCAGCCTGGTTGTGGCGCGCATCCTGTTGTTCCTTTCCGTTGCCACCGCCATTGCCTTTGGTTTAGTGATCCCGCTGCTTGATCTCAATCGCCGCAACGCGGCCAAGCGTGCCGAGCAGAAATTCCCGGATTTCCAAGAGCGGCTGCTGACCGTAGCCGAAAAGCAGAATTCCAACGATCCGTTCGTGCAGTTGCTGGCCTCCGACGCCATGCGCGTCGCTCAGGAGAGCCAGCCCGATCGCCTGGCGCCTACCGCTCCGATTCTCGGTTTTCTCACGTCCGCCGGCCTCGCGGTCGCAGTCTTGCTGTGGTTGATTCTCGCCGGACCGGGCTACCTCGGCTACGGAACTTCTCTGCTATGGGCGGGCGCGCCCAAGAACGGTATCACTCACGCTTTTTACGACATCGCGATCACTCCGGGCGACCGGACGGTGAGGCGCAAGGCCGACCAATTAGTCACCGCGCAGCTCCTGGGTTTCGAAGCTCCGCGCGTCCGGCTGTTCGCGCGTTATCAGGGCGCTTCCAAGTGGGAGCCCGTGGATATGCTGCCGTCGCAAGGCGCATCGACGTATGAGTTCCTCTTCAGCGGCTTGGCGACCAATGTCGAGTATTACGCCGAGGCAGGCGCGGTTCAGTCCAAACACTTCAACCTGCGCGTGATCGATCTGCCGGCGATCAAGAAGATTCGTGTCACCTATCATTACCCCGCCTGGACCGGGATGAAAGACTACGGTGGAAGATCCCGGCGGCGATCTGCGGGCCGTGGAAGGCACCGAGGCCGAAGTCGCGATTCAAACCGATCGCCCGCTGAGCAAGGGCATCCTGATGGTGAATGACAATCAGCAGATCGAGCTGAAGGGTGGGGAAGGGAATTGGATCACCGCCCGCGTGCCCGTCAATAAGGACGGCATGTACCACGTCGCCGCTATCGAGCAAGGCGAAAACGTGCGCATGACAGAGGATTTCTTCATTGAGGCGCGCAAGGCTCTGGCGCCAACCGTGAAAATCGACCGGCCCGGTCATGACGCTAAAGTGAATCCCATCGAAGAAGTCACGGTCACTGTCAACGCGGCCGCCGATTTTGGCCTGAACGATGTGGACCTGCATTATTCGGTGAATGCGGGACCGGAAAAGACTGTGTCGCTGCTCAATCAAAAGGGCGCCAAGACGGTGGAAGGCAAGTATTTGCTCGCGCTCGAAGACTATAAGCTGTCGCCCGGAGACCTGGTGACGATTTATGCGACGGCGCGCGATGCCCGCAGTACCGCCAAGACCGACATGTATTTCATCCAGGCCGAGCCGTTCGAGCGCAACTACTCGCAGTCGCAGGAAGCCGGCGGGGGCGGTGGCGGCGGAGGCGGTGACGATCCCACCGGCGAGATTTCGCAGCGCCAGAAGGACATCATTGCGGCGACTTGGAACGAGCAGAAATCCGGCGCCAAGAACCCGTCGGAGAGCGCGGACAACGCGAAATTCCTGGCCGAGCAAGAAGAGAAACTCGCGCAGCAGGCGCTTTCACTCGCCAATCGCATGAAGGCGCGCGAGCTGGCGGATGCCAACTCGCAGTTCAAAAACTTCGCGTCGGAAATGGAAGGCGCGGCCAAGGCCATGACTGAATCCGCGCAGAAGATCCGGACGCAAAAGTGGAACGACGCGATTCCGCCGGAAGAGCAGGGTTTGCAGCACGCTCTCCGCGCCGAATCCATGTTCCGCGACATCCAGGTGGCTTTTGGCAATCAGGGTGGAGGCGGTGGTGGCGGCGGAATGGGTCGAGACCTTCAGAATCTCGCCGATCTCGAACTGGACCGGGAGAAGAATCAATACGAAACCGGCAGCCAGTCGGCTAGCGACCAGCGCGCCAAGGAAATTGACCAGGCGCTGCAAAAGCTGCAGGATCTCGCGCGGCGGCAACAGGAATTGGCACAGCAGCAGAGGAATCAGCAACAGGCGTTCCAGCAACGTTGGGAACAGGAGATGCTGCGCCGCGAAGCGGAAGAGCTGAAGCGGCAGATGGAGCAACTGAGCCGCGATCAGGCGCAGCAGTCCAATCAAGGCCAGCAGTCCGGGCAACAGTCCGGACAGCAGTCCAGCCAGCAGTCGAGCGGCCAGCAGTCAGCGAATGGCCAACCGGGGAAGCAGGGCAGTTCTGGTCAGGCGGGTTCGACAGCTAGCCCGCAGCTGCAGCACGCGATAGAGCGGTTACAGCGCGCCACCGAAGACATGCAGAACGCGGAGAATCAGCAGAACAGCACCCCAGAGCAGACCCGGCTCAACCAGGAGCGCGCCGCGAAAGGGCTGCAGGAATCGCGCGACATTTTGAACGGCATGCAGAATCAGAACGCCGCCGGACAGATCGACAGCATGGTGCAAAAAGCCAACCAGCTGGCCGGCCAGCAGAGCGATTTCCAGAATCGGCTGCGGCGTATGCTGGGCGGCTCCGATCCCAATCAGTTGGAGCGGCAGTCGCGCAGCATGGCGGCCGAAGGGCAACAGATGGCCGACCAGCTCAAGCAGCTCGAAAAGCAGATGGCCGATACGGCGCACAGCCTGGCGGGCAATCAAAATCCGACTTCGAACAAGCTGCGCGAAGCGCTGTCTGAGGCGCAGCAGACCGAGTTAGAGATGAACATGCGGCGCAACGCGCAATGGATCGGCCAAGGCTACGGACCGCAAGTCTGGATTCGGGAATCGACCGTGACCTCCGGAGTGAACCAGCTTCGCGACAAGCTGCAGGAAGCGCAGACCTCGCTGGCGCAAAATGGCCAGCAGCCCGGAAAACAACCGGGTGCCGGTAAGGACGATCTCGAAAAAGCGTTGGCCCAGATCGAGGGGGCGCGCAATCGCTTGCAGCAGGCCATGCAAGGCCGCGAGCAAAATGGACAACGGCCCGGCGATGGCCGCAATGGAAATCAGGGACGCCCAGGCCAGCCAGGACAACAGGGTCAGCAAGGGCAGCCAGGCCAGCAAGCGGGTCAACAGCCCGGAGGACAGCAGCCTGGCCAGTCGCAGGCGCAAAACGGAAACGGGCAGCAGCCCGGTGGCCAACAGCAGGGTGGACAACAAGGCGGACAGCAGGCCGGCGGACAACAAGGTGGCCAATCCGGAAACGGCCAGCAAGCGGGTGGATTCGGCGGCCCGAATGGGAGCTGGAATGGCGGCGCCTTTGGTGGTCCCTATGGCGGACCGGGCCCAGTGCAGCCCTACAACGGTGGGGTGCCGCTCGATCAGGGCTATCGCGAATCGCAGCGTGACCTGAATGCGCTTCGCGACTTCATGCGCAACAATCCGGATTTTGCGACCGACTATCTGAACCTGATGCACGCCATGAACGGCGCCTATCAGGACAAGGGTGAGCTGGAGGGCCGCATCAGCCGCGAGGTGCTCCCGAATATCGAGCGCCTGGAACTGGAACTTCGCCGCAAGCTCGACGAAAAGAATGGCGATCAGGTTCGCAGCGCGGGCACGGAGACCATTCCGCCCGGCTACTCCAACGCCGTAGCCGACTACTTCCGCAAACTCAGCAAAGGCAAGTAAGCATGTGGCGCACACGCTTGTGCGCTCTACTTGCCACGGTTGTCGTCGGCGTGATTCCACTTCACGCCGGCTTCATCAAAGTCTGGCAATTGAACGAGACCGAGACGGCGCCGGTGCTGGTAACCGGCCAGGTCATCGCTGTTCACCAAGGAGAGCGTGCGGTCAAGGAGTCGGCGGCATGGAATCACGAAACCTGGCAAATGACCGCCGACATCCGGGTCCTGCGCTCGTATTCGCGCTCCGGCAAACCGCTTCCGTTCGGCGAACTTCAGCTAACGTTCTACGCCTATCACCCGCCTCTCCGGATGATGAACGGCTCGACGGTGCCCCTGCCGCGCGTGGAGCCGGGCGAAACTGTAATCCTTCCGCTTCAGGAAAACGATGATCCCTCTTCGCCCTGGAAACTCACCGCTGATCAAGGCGTCAACGCGACGCTTCCGGCCCGCGACGAACTGACCGAAACGGAGCCACCGCCTGCAACCGCCCGCGCGTTCTTACTCCGGGAAATCGCCAACGCTCTCGCGAACGGAACCCCGAAAGAAGTTTTCGCAGCCTCCAGCTATCTTCAAACCCAGGATCGCGGCGTCGCACCCGAACTCCTCCCACTGATCGAAAGCCAGGTCAGTGACAACCGCGATCGCTGGGCCGAGATCGCCACCAGCACGGTCGCCTCGACCGGTATACCGCGTCCGGCCTTTGCCGATCTCTTCAAGCCGGAAGGCATCCCACCCGAGCGTCCAGGCTCTCAAAGCCTGGCGATCGCGCAGGCGGCGCTCGGCCAACTAAAGCCTTCGCCCGAAACCGACGCCCTCTTGATCAGAACCTTGATCGCCGATGCCCCCGTCCACGCCTGGGGATCGGCGAACTCGCTGCTCGAATTCGGCGATCATCCCGTTCTCAACGAGACTCTACGGCAAGCTCTGAAGGACGATGTCAGCGGCACGTCTTATATCGCTTTGACACTGGCGCGCAACGGTCATAAGGCCTTGCTCCCAGAAGCTCTCAACCGCGCCCTCCGCGTTTGCGATCGCCCCGCGGCCGATCTAGACCATACCGATCTCCAGGGCGCCGCGGCTCTGCTGCGCGACTTTGGAAACGACCGGCAGCTCGATCAACTGGCCGGCCTGGTGCGCAAGTATCAAACCCACGATCGCAACTTCTACAACCTGCTTTGGCAGTACAGCACAGAGGTCGGCAACCCCCGCGAGGCACGCGTGCTGAGCGTCGTTCTCAACGATCGACAGCCCCTATACGAAGGGATGACTGTCTGCGATTTTGCCGTGGGTGTGCTCGAAAGAGCTACCGGCGAGCACTTTGGTTCCGTAGCAGCCGCGCGGGCTTGGCTGGATGCGCGCCACATCCCGCGCTGATTCTAATTCGTAGAGCTCTGCGGATCGGTGGTGACCACCTGATAGCCCAGAGCCTGGGAAATGACCCCCAGCCCGGTGGTGATGCTGATCATGTTGGCCGACAGGGGGACATAGGGAGTAACCACCACGCTAAGCTGCGTCGGGCTCAGCACAGTGACTTGCTTTACCACCACGTCGCTGGTTCCGAAGCCCACCAAGCTCCCGTTGACGAGGTTGGTGTTCGGGTCAATGAAATTTGTGTTCGTGCCCACAACGGAAACGGTAACGTCCGCGCCCGGCGTGAGCACGCTCGGAGAAACCACCAGCGCTGGTGCCGGCGCAGCATCGTAGGTAAACGTGGGAGGCGTCTGTGTGAGGAACAGCGAGCTTTGGCCGTCGGAGTTAAGCGCTGCCACAGTTGCGGTGTAGGAACCCGTCGCGGGCGGTGGTGTCACCAGCAACGATCCGTCGGCATTCACCGTCTCAATCACGCCTGGTAATCCGTCGAAAAGAATTCTCGTGTTCTGATCGAAGTTCGTTCCGGCAACAACCACCGCGCGATTCCCGCTGGGATCGAAAGTTGGAGTTACCGAACTGATGGACGGCGGCGGATTGCTCACGGCGTTGAAACCCGAAGGCAGGACATACAAATCATCCGGCGTCGAAAACAACAGATGCTTCGGCCCCGGGCCGACTCCGAACGACGTATACAGGACGTAGACGGCGATGTATGGGTAGGGCGGCGGATACGCTTCCAAATCTCCGATCTGCGCGACCACTCCCAGAGTGCTTACGCTGAGCCCGGGCGTGACGGTTTGATTGGACTGCAATAGTCCTCCGCCAGTTGCGGCTATGGGGACCGGAGCCGAAGCGCCCAAGGTGACGGGCGCCGGGCTGACATATAATCCCGCTGGCGTGTAGCCGTAGGTTCTTACCGAATACACCGCCTCATAACTGCGCGGGCTGACATTGAAATTGATGCCGGCGATGTTATTGCCCGCGGCGACCGGCAGCGCCTGCGCCTGCTGCCAGTTTCGAGTGCCGTTTGGTCCGCTATAGAACTGCGCCGCAAAAGTGTTGGTTGCCGGATTGTAGTTCGGGGGAATCGTGTTCCCGCTGGCGTCGTAGGGGGGGTAGATATTGTCGGGCGTGGCTTCCGTGGCAGTGGGGGGTGGCAGCGGATGCGCATACACGTAATACGTCGGACCGGGTGGAATTCCGTTGATCTGGTAGGTGCCGTCCGGATTCGTCAAAGTGCAGATGGCCTGATTAGTCGGAGAAATTGCGACCACGGACGCCAGCCCAACGCCAGTTCCATTCAGAGTGACGCGTCCGCTGATGCTGCCCACGCTGCTGAGATAGGTCGCGGCTGGGTAGAGCAGGGAAATGGCGGCAATATCGTCGGCGCCGAGCGGCGAAGATTTACTGGAGGCCGAGGTAGTTAAAGTCGACATGACCGCCGAGGCTAAGCTGTGCTGGAGTCCCATGGTATGACCGAACTCGTGCACTAGCGTGACGAAGAACGCTTCGCTGTAGCTCGGCATCGCTCCGTAGTAGGGGATCTTGGTCATGTCGCTGGGCAACAGCAGAAAGGATCGCGTAATGGGCACGAATGGGCCGTTGGAACCGCTGGCCGGAGCGGCGAAGCTCTCGGGAAAACCGACCGCCAGCAAGCCGGGTGGAACGTCGTCTGAAAACTCGACATCGATGCTGGGCGAATTATCGATGCGTCCCAGAGCGAACAGCCCGCCGTAGGAAAGGCGCACGGCCGAGCTGCCCACGCCGTTCCAGACGTTCGCCGCCGCGCGTATTTCACTCACTACAGCCTGGAAGGAATCGCCCGAGGTCAACGCCGCCGGTCCCTGATTGGAAATGTAGAAGGGGATGGTGTTGTTTACCAGCGAGTTCAAATCGTACCGTGCGGGCGCGCCAGCGAAATAGTAATAGTAATAAGCCGAACCGGTGCCCGTCAGCGCGAGCAATCCAGCTATAGCGGCTGCCGTGCGTGTCAGGCCGCGGCGGCTCATTGACTCGCCCCGCTCAGCACGCTCTGGATTCGCGTGCGCAGATCTACCAGAAGCATCTGGAAATCGGAATCCGTCACGGGCTGGCCCGCCGCATTCAGCATCAGTTCGGTGGAGGCCGCGCGCAACACGATGAGCTGGCCCGAGGAGTTCGTAGTGACGCGAAATAGTCCCTGCGAAAGGCCGATCAGCTGCGTGATGCCGCTCTTGCTGGTCCACAGGAACAGCACATAATCCTGGCCGTTGAGCAGCGTGGGCGCGCCCGCAAAGCTCTGCCGCAAACCACTGCTGACGCCGCCGGGAACGACGATGTCCAGTTGCTTGGCCCCCGTTCCTTTCAGATTCTCGGTGACCTGGACGGTATAGTGCGTATAGATGAGCGGTCCGCGAAAGGCTGAGTAAGTAAGCTGCGTCTTGCCTCGGACGATCGTCGTGGATTGGCGAATCATGTCGTCGAGGCTGAGCTGTTGCAGGGTGGAGGCCTGCAGCACCCCGAGCGAGGCGGCCGTCAATAAGCCATACACAAACAGCTTTTGCATACCAGCAACTAGAGAGTTAGCAAATGGCTTTCCAATCCATATTATTGAAAGCATTAGACGTTAACCCTGTCAAAGCCAGCCGGGTGTATCCGTTCGACACAATCATCGCCCTGTTGTAGGGCAGCCTACGAAGAACTCCCGCCAATCCGTAGGCCTGTTCGTTCTTCTTTCTGGTCTTGCATTAATTATAGCGCCAAAATGAAAGATTCAATGGTACTAAGCGTTTCATCCGGTTCCCCGCACCACCAGTAAGGGCGCTTTCAGTCTGTGCCGCACGGCGTTGATAGTGGTCCCGAATACGATGTCCTTCAAGCCTTGGTGGCCGTGCGCGCCCATCACCACCAGGTCCGGCTTCAACTCTTCGGCGTACAGCACGATTTCCTTCATCGGATTGCGCGAATGCCGTATGATCATCCGCACTGTAACCTGCTGGACCTCGAGCTGAGCTGCAATTTGCCGCAAGTACTTCTCGCCCGCTTCCACCTCGGCGGTAGACGATTCCGAGCCGTACACTTGGCTGGTGACACCTTCTTCCACGTGCATCAGGTACAAAGTGGCGCCGTATTGTTTTGCCATGGCGGCAGCGTGGGCGATGGCGTCCCGATCCTTGCTGGTGTGATCGAGCGGGACCAGTATCTTGGTGTACACGGGATTGGCCAGATCGATGGCCACTTGTTGCGGCAATGGAATTGGAGCCGGGCCGAATCGCCGAAACCATCCCGGAAACAACGGCTGCAGCGTGACCCAGGCCAAGAGCAGGCTGATACCGATCAGAACCGGAACGAGAACTAGCTCCACCCAAACCTTCCACTGGCCGGCGCCTTGGAGCCAACCCTGGATGGTCAACGTCACCAGCCAAATATCCAGGCCCAAGATCACAGCCGCGGCGCTCCAAGCCAGCACCTGGAGCCAGACGCGATTGGCGAACTCGCCCATGCGCTCTTTGCTGCCGGTGAACTGGATCAACGGGATCACGGCGAAGGGGAGCTGCATGTTGAGAATCACCTGGCTCAAGATCAGCAGCCGGTAGGTGCCCTGCGCTCCAGCGAAATACACGGTGAAGGCCGCCGGTATGATGGCCAGGACGCGCGTGACCAGGCGCCGCAGCCAGGGCCGCATGCGCAGGTTCAAGAATCCCTCCATGACGATCTGACCCGCCATAGTGCCGGTTAGAGTGGAGGATTGGCCGGAGCACAGCAAGGCCAGGCCGAACAGGCCGCTGCCGAGCGCGGTTCCGAGCAGGGGCGATAGGAGTTGATTGGCCTGCTGGATTTCCGTGACCACGATGCCGCGCTTGAAGAACACCATGACCGCCAGCACCAGGATGGCGGTGTTGACCAGCAGCGCTCCGTTCAACGCGATGGCGGAGTCGATCAGGTTGAAGCGGCAGGCCGTGCGTTTCGCGGCGTTGCTGGTTCCGATTCTGCGGGTCTGCACCAGCGCCGAATGCAGGTACAGATTGTGCGGCATCACGGTGGCGCCCAAGATTCCGATGGCGAGGTAGAGAGTACGGTCGGTCAAGCGCGGCACCAGGCCGTGCACCAGTTCGCTGAAAACCGGCCAGCCGGCCCAGGAGATCTCCACCAGGAAGCAGCCTGCGATGACTGCGATCAGCGACAGTATGAAACTCTCGATCACTCGAATACCGAGCCGCGTAAACCACAGCAGCAGGAGCGTATCGGCGGCGGTTGCCAGGACCCCGATCAACAGCGGGATGTGAAAGAGCAGGTTGAGCGCGATGGCCGCGCCGAGCACCTCCGCTAAATCGCAGGCCGCGATGGCGATCTCACAGAGCACCCACAATGCGTAGGACACGAGCCGGGGATAAGTCTCGCTGCAGGCCTGAGCCAGGTCGCGCTGCGTTACGATGCCGAGCCGAGCGCTAAGCGTTTGCAGCAGAATCGCCATCAGGTTCGACAGCACCAGGACCCAAAGCAGCTCGTAGCCGAAGCGCGCGCCGCCCTCCAGATCGGTAGCCCAATTGCCCGGGTCCATGTAGCCGACGCTGACCAGGTAGGCGGGGCCGGCGAAGGCAAACATGCGCCGCCAGAGGGAAGGCTGGGCGGTTTCAACGCTGGAGTGGACCTCGGGAAGAGACCGATTGACTGTGGTTGCCTGGGACAATTTAACTATAGTTTACTCCTGCTTGCATCTGTAACACAATACGGCTCTTTCCGAGCAGCGCTGGTGGTTTTCGGCCAGGCTCGAAGGCCGCTCATCGTCAGTTATGCGGCTGAAAATAAATGGCTTCGGCGTTGGCGATCTGAATGCCATGGGGATGGGGAAGGTTGAAGCCTCCATGAAGCGCATTCTGGCAGCGGCGGCGATTGCGGCGGTAAGCTTCGGAGGAGTGTTGCTGCTTGCCCAGGATCAGAATGCCGGGCAGGATCCCAACCAACCCGATGGCGCGATACGAACGCGGGCGGGCCGTAGCGCGCATTAGCGTACTGAACGGAGACGTCTCGGTGCGCCGCGGAGATTCCGGAGACGTCGTGGCGGCGGGCATCAATGGACCCCTGATGGCCGATGATCGCGTGCTGACCGGTTCGTCTTCACGCGCTGAAGTGGAACTGGACTTCGCCAACGTGATTCGCATCGGGCCCAACGCGGAAGTGCGCTTCACGGGCATGGACATCAACAACTACCAAATGCAGGTGGCGGTCGGGCACGGTCTCGCTACGCGTTCTGCGGCCGGGCCAGGCGCAAACCGAAGTGGATACGCCCAGCGTGGCGCTGCATCCGCTCCAGCCGGGCAGCTATCGAATCATTGTTCGCGAGGATGGAACGTCGGAGATCACGGTGCGAGCGGGCGAAGCCGAAATTTTTGGCGCCGGCGGAAGCGAACGGCTGGAAGCCGGCCAGACCATGAATGCGCGGGGCTCCGGCGCGGATACAGAATTTCAAGTCATGCAAGCCGTCCCGCAGGATAGCTTCGACCGCTGGAACGAAGAGCGCGACCGTTATCTGGAGCGTTCGACGAGCTATCAGCACGTGAGCCCGGATGTGACCGGCGCCGAGGATCTGGATCAGAACGGGCGCTGGACGCAAGATCCGACCTATGGTCAGGTTTGGCAGCCGAACGTGCAACCGGGATGGGCTCCTTATCAGAACGGCCAATGGGTTTGGGAAGACTACTACGGCTGGACCTGGGTCAGCTACGATCCTTGGGGCTGGGCGCCGTATCATTACGGCCGCTGGTTCTGGGGCGCGGGCGGATGGGCCTGGTATCCCGGACCGATGTATGCCCGCGATTACTGGTCTCCGGCTTTGGTCGGATTCTTCGGATGGGGCGGGGGATTCGGAGCTGGGGTTGGCTTCGGATTCGGCGGTGTCGGCTGGGTGCCGCTGGCTCCCTTTGAAGCGTTCCATCCCTGGTGGGGCCGCGGCTATTACGGCGGATTCCGCAACGGCGCGTTCAACGGTTCGACCATCGTCAACAACGTAAATATCGTCAACAACTATCGCAATGCACGCATTAACGGCGCGGTGACGGGAGTCAACACGGCCAACTTCGGACGCAGCGGGCAGTTCACGTCGCTCAATCGCAGCCAGATCCAGTCGGCTGGATTGGTGCGCGGAGCTTTGCCGGTGGCGCCGGATCATGCCAGCTTGCGCATGACGGGTCGAGCGCCCAGCGGAAATTTCACGCAGAGCCGCGTGAACAGCTTCGCCAGCCACATGCAGGCTCCACGGGTCGACCATGTTTCGTTCGATCAGCAGCAGCGCGGTATGCAGCAACTGTCGCGTTCGAACTTGAGCGGTAGCGGGGCGGGTGCAGGGAACTCGCGCGGAGCTTCCCCGGCGGCAAGCAGTGGCCGCGGTTGGCGCACGGCTGGCGACCGGCCGGCGAGTGCGGCTGGTGGATCCTTCAACAATCCAGCGTCCGGTGGTTCAGCGGCAGGCTCGCAAGCCACCCACGGCTGGGGCCGTTTTGGCGAGCCGCTGCATGGAAATTCCAGCACGGCTGCTCCGGCTACAGGCGGCGGCGCGCAGGCTTATTCCAATGGCGGATGGCGAAGTTTCCAGGGCACGCAGCCGGGCGCGAGCAATTTTACGCGGGGCGGCCAGCCGGTTCGCATCAGCCCGTCCATCGTGCAGCAGCGGCCGAGCTACTCCTCGCCTAGTTCCGGCGGCGGACGCAGCGCTCCCAGTTCCGGCAGCGGACACGCGAGCAGCGGTGGTGGGCACTCCGGTGGTGGCGGCCACGGCGGTGGAGGCGGACATGGCGGAGGCGGCGGAGGCCATCGCTAAGCGGTAAGCAATTTTCAGATTCACGATTTCTTCCCTCGGCCCGAACGAGCACCTCCCAGCGAGTTCGGGCCTTCTTTTTTTGTTTTTGGAAATCCAAGTACTGGTTCGAAAAGAGGTCCTTGCGGACTCAGAATCAGCGGCTACATCTTGACGATGTCACCAGTCTGCTGTATCCTTCTCAAAATGGATGGCAAAAGACAAAAAAGAAAGATGATCGCAAGCACCCGGAGGATGGAACTTGTTATCAGTCTGCTCGGCGTCTGTCTCGCGGCTGGACTGTCTGTCGATCCGGCATATGGCGATGTCATCTACACCTATACGGGTAATCAATTTAACGATCTCCGCAATGGTGCAACGTGTCCCCCCACTTGCAACGTGACCGGGTATTTCGATCTTGCAGCGCCCCTGGCCGATAACATGCCTCTTACCGTTATCACGCCGCTCTCCTTCAGCATAACTTCCGGTACGGCTACGCTCACGGATGGAGAACCGACCGACACATCACTCGCTGTCGGGACGGATGCCTCCGGCGCGATCAACACTTGGGTGTGGCAAGTTGTAGGTCCCGCAGTCAGCCCGACAGCTAGGATTCTTACAGAGTATGTGTCTTCGGTAGCGGCTGATGATGTGCGAATTGGCACCGACCCCCCACCCTTCGTTGGCCCTGTTCTGGGATTGATACAGAACGACCATGGAAAATGGACAGAGGTGCCAGAACCGGAGGGCCTTCCGATTCTCGGCATTGGACTCCTGGGCATTATCGGTGCGGTGCGAGCGCGGAAGGGGCGTCGAGATGCCACTACCTAAAAAGGCGACATAATATACGTTATCGGAAGTAGCCTGCACGCCACGCCGGCATCTAGAATGAGCGTTGGGCTCAATCTATTCCCGCGATGAACTCATTGCCCTGCGTGCTGAATGGAAGCGCGCCGGCAAATCCGTCGTCTTTACCAACGGCTGCTACGACATTCTGCATCCAGGCCACATCCGGCTGCTTGAAAGCGCGCGCTCGCTCGGCGACGTTTTGATTCTGGCGCTCAACACTGACGCCGGCGTCCAGCGGCTGAAGGGTCCCACGCGCCCGCTTATTTCGCAAAACGATCGCGCTGAACTCGCCGCCGCGCTTGCGGCCGTCGACGCCGTCACGTTCTTCGACGAGGACACGCCGCGCCAGCTGATCGCCGCCGTGCTCCCGGACGTGCTGGTCAAGGGGGCCGACTGGTCGCATTTCATCGCCGGGCGCGAAGAGGTGGAAGCCGCGGGCGGCAAAGTGCTGGCGCTGCCGCTCGAGCCTGGCTACTCGACCACAGGCATTGTCGAAGAGATCATCGCGCGGTCGGCTGAGCCGCAGGCTGCCGCGGAACCTCGCGCGGAATCATGACGAGCTGGCCGCTTTCGTTGGGCTCGAATCGCAGTTGCGTCACCTGACCGGCGCGCACCATGTAGAGTCCGTGTGACGTGCCGCAATAGATCGCATCCCCGGCGCGATCGATCGTAAAGATGACGTCCGGGATGGCGAAGGCCTCGATGGCTCCGGTGCGGATGTCATAGCGAAGCAGGCCGCCTCCAATGTCAGCGCCTTCCGGCCGCTGTTTCAGACCGATCCAAAGATCGTCGCCAGCGAGCAGCATCGCCGATCCGGACCACGGCGCGATCTCGGGTAGATAACGCATCTCGTATTTGCGCGGCGCGATATCGAAGGTGCCGATCGCACCAACGCCCGAGACGCCCTCGCCGTCGTAGAACGTGGTCGCGAACCAGATCTTATCGGCGTTTTGCACGAATGGCCCGATGTCGCTCTCCATTTCGGCTGGGGGCTGCTTTTGAGGAAGCGTCTGACGGTAGAAGTCGATGCTTGGAATCGGCGCCGGAAACGGTTTGTTGTCCACGAAAATGATCGACGGTCGATGCTCCTGACCCGGCGGAGTGGTGTTCTCGACCAGTACAGCTTCCCCGCCCGGACCACTGAGTGCCGCCGGCTCGTTCGCGCTTTGCCCGGCTGGGATTGCGCCTTCAACGATCTGGTACGCGGGCAACCCGGCATCGCGAGGTTCCACCATGATTGCTGCGTGCTGCTCGTGCCAGCCATCTTGAAAAATCTGCCCGGGCTGATCAAACGACGCCGAGTAGTCCAGCTTGTCGTTCCTCCGCACCACCGATGTCAATGCAAGCATTCCGTAGCGGATTTTCACTGGCAGCTTGGTGCTGGAAAGATCAAAGATGTACTTTACGCTGCCGTAATAGAAGCCGTAATCGGAATAAAAATGCAGATAGGCGGAGTTTGGGGCGATCACCTCAAGCCTCGGCGACGCCGCGACCTCTTTGGCCGGAAACGCATCGAGCTGGAGCAGCTCCTGATTTGTCTCGTTAGAGATTACGAACAAGCGGGTCTCTTCCGCGGTCTGGTCCAGCACGACCGTGTGTGTCGTGTCAAGCCGCTTGGACTCGGCCGCGGCGCCGCTGACGAATAGCGCAAACAATAGCGCGCTGCTACTCAGTGCACATCTCACCGGTCTCCTCCCAATCCGTGACATCAATCACGATGCCCTGCTTGCAGGGGCTCGCTCCCTGGTGCGCGGCGCCCTGTATGGTGATGACCAGACCGGCATCAGGCTTGGGCGCGATCTGGAAGGCATAGGTCGTCTTGCCGTCCAGCGTCTTCAGCAGCACGCATCCATCGGGCGCGATCCGCACACAGCCGGTGGCGCGCACTTCCTCAATCTGCGGTTTGCGGCTAGGCGGGCTCTTGGGGGCCTGAGCCAACGCGGACGCGAGGGCGCCGGCGGCGGCGAGGAATCGGATAAACTTCATAGGCGCTTTCTTCCATGGTATCCTCGCCAGAGCCTATGGACGTTCGTGGCAAGACGGTGATCGTGACAGGCGCGGGCGCGGACGGATCGGGCCGGGCTATTTCAAGGCGATTCGCGAGCGAAGGCGCAAACGTGGTTGTGTCCGACATCAACGAGTCCGGCGGCCGCGAAACCGTTCGTCAGATTGAGGGCGCCGGCGGGCGTGCTGCCTTCTGCGCGGCCGATGTGCGAGAGGAAGAGCAGGTGCGCGACCTGATTGCTTTTGCCGAGCGAGCCTTCGGCGGCCTGAGCGTGATGGTGAACAACGCCTCCGGTCCCGACGTTCGTCACGATGAGCCACTGGAGTATTGGGCGGACAATTTCCCGACCGACGTTTTCGGAACGATATACGGCACGCGCCTGGCGATCGATGCACTGCGGCGCTCGGGCGGCGGCGCGATCGTCAACATGACCTCCATCACGGGGCTGTGGCACGGCCGGCACAATCCGGTTCCCGGTTACGATCTCGCCAAGGCTGCCATCATCCGGCTGACTACGATGCTCGCCTGGCTGGGCGAGAAGGAAAACATCCGCGTGAATTGCCTGGCGCCAGGATGGATCGCCGCCGAGCAGGTTCGGAAGTATTGGGAATCGTTGACGCCCGCGCAACGCCTCGAGCGCCGAGTTCCTTCGCGTCTGCTGGCGCTTGATGAGGTTGCCGCGGCCGTGTTTCGTCTGGCGACCGACACAACGCTCGCCGGGCGCGTACTGGTGTGGTGGTCGGAAGATTCGCCCGGTCTGATTCCCTGGGGCGATCGCGGTTACGCGGCGCTCACGGACTACCCGCTTTGACGGACGCGGCCAGCCGCTTGGGCGCGACCAGACGGTAGCTGTGCGTGACCAATTCCTCGACTTCTTCCCAATCGATCTTGCCGGTGTCCAGCCGCAACCCAACCCAGCCTTTCGAGCCGACGTAGGCCGGCATGTAGAACCTGCGCGGATCGGCGGCGATGAGCGCCGTGTTGTCGCCCGGCAGTACTTTGCAATTGATGCCGACGATCCCGTCACCGTGGTGATCGTCCAGAAAATACACGAAGGTTTTCTTGCGGACGTAAAAGCCAGCGTGGCGGCCCATGATCTGGCGCGTGGCTTCGGGCAGCGCCAGGCAAATCTTGGTGAGCCGCGTCAGGCGCGCGTCTTCTTTCGGTTTCGTCATTCGCCCTCCCAATAGCGCGACATCAGCTCGGTCGCCCAGGCCGGTTGGTGAACGTCGCCGCGCGGCGCGAATTGGCGCAGGTAGGGTTTGATGTCGAGCACGGGCGTGCCATCGATCGCGTCCAGCCCTTCTACTTCGATCGCGAGTGGCCACACCGAAACCAAGCGGCAAACCGTGACGCCAATGCGGTTCGGCCGGTGCTTGCCGCGCTGCGCGAAGATGCCGACTTTTGGCCAATCCACGCGCCCTCTGGGGTGACGCGCGCCGAAATGAACTTCGGAGTCCGCGACGCGATCGAACAGGAAAACGATTTCAACGTGCGAGAATTCATCCAGTCCCGCCAAGGATTCCTGCGAAAATCGCGAGGCATCCAGCTCGATACGCGCCGTCACACCGCCCCAGACGTCATCCACCGGCTCGTGAATCGGGCTGTGGACAACGCCGATCGGGGTCAACGCAATCTCGGTCATGATTCTATTCTGCCGCTCTGGTACAGCTGCGGTCGACTACTAGAGCGCAAAATAGCCCGCGCGCGTTTTGGCTTGGAACTCCGGGCGGTCCTTGACCACCACCCGGATGGCATGAAACCTCCCCGCCTCGCCGCCCTTTGGCTCGAAGCTCAGGATGTACTGGCGATGCACTTCCTGGCTCACCAGTTGAATGGCCTGCTCCAAGCCGTTCTTCTTCAGGAACCCGACCGCCTGTCCGCCGGTGGTCCTGGTGAACAGAGTCGGAAAGATCCGGTTTGTGCAATCGTATTAACTCACCGATCGCATAGATCGGGCTGGCCGGGCCGATGTCGAGCGGGACTGCCGTTTCGTCGGGCGCCGGGCAAGTCGCGCATTGCTGGACCTTGATGCGCTCGGCTTCGGGTTTCAGATCTTCGGCGGTCTTAGACTTCACCGTGAAGGGTTGCAGGAACGGTGAATAGGTTAGCCAATAGATCGCCACGTTGGCCTGCTGCGCTTGCTCCATGACTTCGGTCAGCTTGGCTTTGCTGGAGCGATCGCGCTTCTCGGCGATCATGAGGATGATTCGCCGCCGGCCCGCCGGCCGATCGAGCAGCATCGCGAGGGACTGCTCGAGAGCATCCAGGATGTGCGCGTCGTCGCCTTCCTTGCGCAGCATACGCATGGCGTGAATCACGGAGTCCGGATCGCCGGTGAAACCCTGATGCATCTTGACCTCGTCGCTGAACGAGATCACGGCGGTTTCGCCGGCCTGCGCGGCCAGCAGTTGGGTGAAGAGAATGCCGCTGCCGCCGAGCTTGTCGATCACCGCGCCGGAATTGGCGCTGGTCTGGACCGCAACCACCAGATCGATCGGGTAGGCGGTCCAATCCATCTGTATCTTCTGCGGCACATTGTTGTCGTAGAGGATCAGGTCATCCGTCGTCAGGCCGTCGACGTTGTGGCCTTTGGAATCCGTGACGGTAGTGGGCGCGACTACCAGTGGAACCGTGCTTTTGAATTGCGCCCACGCGCTCGAGGAAAGCAGCAGGATGGCTACGGTGAGACGCATAGATACTAATCAGCATCTCACCGGCCAGAGCATCGACGCGGCACCCAGGACTGCGGCGCGCAAGCTTACTTCTTGACGTATTTCTTAACGTCGTGCGGGCCGACCTCGGCGCCGTAGATATTGCCCTGGGCATCCACCGCTACGCCTTCAGCCGCGCTGGTCCCCGTGGCCTTCTCCGCCGGATCGGGAATGAACGCGACGATCTTGCCATCCTTCAAGCTTCCGACGCGCATGCCGCGCTTCCAGCCATTGTGATTGCGCGATACCGATTCCGACTCCGAGTCCGCGGAGTACAGATTGTCGTGCTTGTCGATGAAAATTCCGCTCGGGCGGCTCCATTGGTGGAGCTCGGCGATGTAATTGCCGTCCTGGTCGAAGATCTGGATGCGGTTGTTGTTGCGGTCGCCTATGTAGAGGCGGCCTTTGGAATCGAATGCCAGCGCGTGCGGCTGATCGAATTCGCCGGGCCCGGTGCCGTACTGCCCCATTGTTTGATCAACTTGCCGTTCTTGTCGAACTTGAAAACAACGTTCTTGCCCGGTGCCGTGCCCCTCGGAGACGAAGATGTCACCGTTTTTGGCAACGATCACGTCGTTGGGTTGATAGCAGCACTCCGGCACAGCCGCGCCGCCCGGCTTTCCGATCGTCATCAGCAGTTTACCGTCTTTGCTGAACTTGAATACCTGGTGGCCTTTGGTTGCTCCGGCGGGTGGATCCATGGACCCCGGGTTGGATCGCGCCGCGGCCTGCTCCACGCCCGCGCCCGCGCCGGCAACGGCGCATTGTCCTGGCCGTCGGTGACCCAAATATTATCCTGGGCGTCAACATAAATGCCGTGCGGGAAAATGAGCATGCCCGCGCCGAACATCTTGATGATGTTGCCGTCGGAGTCGACATGCAGGATGGTGTCGATGTTTTTGATTTGGCCAGTCTCGCGATCCAGGCAACTGTTGGAGCCGCAGCGCTCGGCTACCCAGATGGTTTTGCCGTCCCGGTCGATATCGACCGCGCTGGTCGAGCCCATTTTCCGGCCCTCGGGTAACTTTACGAAGTGCGGGATAGTTTGATACGTATTAGGCGCATCGTTGGTGGGCTCCTTCGTGTCGGGCGCCGTCTTGGCTTCAACGGACGCGGCGTACGCGCTCATCGACGCAAAACAGCCCGCTATCATCACGCTGGCTTGAAACAAACTTGTCATTTGACGTCCACGTGGCATCCAAGAACCTCCTTAGTCCTTTAAATATAGAGCCTCTCGCATTGCGGGCGCGCTGTCAACGTACCCCTCCGGTGTGGAGGGCGGTCCAGATGATTTCGAAGGTGTCGTCATGGGCCAGCGCGTCGGTCTGCTTCCAGCCGCTTGGAGTTTTCGACAGGGCCAGCGCCAGGAGTGTCGCGTCGCCGTCTTCGTCCAGGCCCTGGATGAATATCAGAGTGAACCCGCGCAACTCGGCCGAGCCGGTCATGGAAGCCCGTCCGAGGTTTTGATAATAGCTCACGGTGGTCCGCAGAACGTCGGGGTCGGAGAGCCTTTTGTTGACGGCCTCGCGTTCAGCAGGAACATAGTTGTCGATCATCCATGGCAAGTCGCCGGCGATGTTTGCCGACAGGATCGAGGCAGCGGCGTGCTCGGGTGTGCTCCAATCCGCCTGGTTGCGCGAGATCAGGTTCACAGGGGTCGAGGGATTCAGCAATTTGCCCGGCAGGGTGATTTCGACGTAGTCGTCCGGCTGCTTGTTTTTCAGCAAGGAATTGGTCCGGTGCTGAACGTCGGCTACCTTGGCTCGGAATGTCAGCCGGTCGCCCAGCGTCCCGCAGGCTAATTGCAAAATCGCGCAGCCGACCGCAGAGGCCGAGAACACGTACTTCGTCACACCCACGACTCAATACGCCTTGGCAATCACGACGCGGCGATCCACGGGCTCGCCGGTGATAATGCACTTCCCCGCCCCATCCCACTGATCCACGAGCGGAATGCATCGCACGGTGGCTTTGAACTCTTTGATGCGCGCGTCGCAAACCGGGTCGTCCTTCACGTGCGCCATTACGAACTTGCCGCCGCCCTTTTCGGCCGTGACGTCTTTCAAGATCGCTTCCACATCTTCGATAGAATTGGCCATGACGGTGTTCTGGTTCAGCCGCTGCTTGGCCGCGGCGTAGAGGTCCTTCTGCATCTGATCGAGCGCGCTGGTGATCCGGCCGGCGAGGCTCGGCCTGAGGCACTACCTCCTTGGTTCCGGTATCGCGCCGCTTGAGCACGACGTTGTTGGACGCCAGATCGCGCGGGCCCAGTTCGAGCACGATCGGCACGCCGCGCCGCTCCCAATGGAAAAACTTGGCTCCGGGCGATTGCCCTTCGCGCGCATCGATCTTGGCGCCTACTTCTTTGGCGATTTTGTCAGCCGCCTCCAGCACGCTGGCCTTCTCCTGATCCTTGCGGTAGATCGGAACCAGAACGGTCTTGACCGGCGCAAGCTTGGGCGGAAGCACGAGCCCCTTGTCGTCGGAATGGCTCATGATGAGTCCACCGATCAGGCGCGTGCTGACGCCCCAACTGGTCTGCCACACGTAGTCGAGCTGTCCTTCGCTCGTTTGAAACTTCACGTCGAAGGCGCGGCCGAAATTTTGGCCGAGGTCGTGGCTGGTTCCGGACTGAAGCGCGAAACCATTCTGCATCATGGCTTCAATGGCGAAGGTGCGCAGCGCGCCTGCGAACTTTTCCGAACTGGTTTTCGCGCCCTTGATCACGGGCATGGCCATGACGTCTTCGGCTACCTCGGCGTAGACGTCCAGCATCCGCAGCACCTCTTGCTCGGCCTCGAGGTGGGTGGCGTGAGCGGTGTGGCCCTCCTGCCAGAGAAACTCGGTGGTGCGCAGGAACATACGTGTGCGCAGCTCCCAACGGACGATGTTGGCCCACTGATTCAGCAGCATCGGGAGGTCGCGGTAACTCTGAATCCACTTGGAGAAAAAATGTCCGATGATGGTTTCCGACGTCGGCCGGATGACGTAGGGCTCTTCCAGTTCTTTGCCGCCGGCTATGGTGACCACCGCCAACTCCGGCGAGAAGCCTTCGACGTGCTCCGCTTCCCTCTGCATGAAGCTTTGCGGAATCAGCAGGGGGAAATAAACGTTCTGGTGCCCGGTGGCCTTGAAGCGGTTGTCGAGCTCGCGCTGCAGCAGTTCCCAGATGGCATAGCCGTTGGGCTTGATGACCATGCAGCCTTTGACGATCTCGGCCGGCTCGGCCATGTCGCCTTGCAAAACCACGTCTTGGTACCACGCGGCGAAATCCTGGCTGCGCGGAGTGATGGGAGATTCGGGCATAAGGTCTTAAGGTTCTAGGGTACGACACTGGCGGCTGGACACGCAGCAGCTGCCTCTACCGATTTTCGATTCGGCCCGGATCAACGTTGCGCCCGGAAGCCCTTTTTGGCATTCATCTTGCACTGTGGGATAATCCCACTATGATCGTCACGCTCGATTCCAAACGGCGTCTAACCGTTCCCGCGGTCCTTGCTCCGGCGTCGCCCGGTGAACATTTCGAGGCCCGTTTCGATGCGGAAGAAGATGCCATCATATTCCGCCGGCTGCCTGCAAGGAAAACTGGCTGGAGGTGCTCAAAGCGTGTCCCGTCAGTCCAGACGATGTGCCGCTGCGGCGGCGATCGCCAGCGCGTCGTCGAAAGTTATGAAATGGCTACTGGATACGGACGTAATCTGTCAGCCTGCTAAACGGCACGGCGATCCCAGAGTGATCGCTTGGCTCGAGAAAGAACAGGATCACTGCTATACCAGCGCTGTTGTGATCGCGCAACTCGCCTATTGGGTGCGGACCAAGGACGGACGACAACACGAGGTTCTCCAAGCTTGGCTAACCCGCCTTCTGAACGCGCTGGAGGGGCGAGTGCATGGCTTCAACGTCTCAATAGCGCAGGTGTGGGCCGATCAGGAGCGAATGCTTGATCAAATCGGCCATCGTATGCCCGTGGAAGACGGTTACATCGCGGCAACAGCTCGCCGGCATGGGCTGGTGATCGCGACCGGGAATGATCGCCACTTCAGGCGCCCGGGACTCAAGGTTTTCAATCCGTTTAAAGAGCTCGACTAGCGATCAGCACTGTTTCTGCTACGAGGCCAGCACTGCATCGAACAACTGTCGGAGGAACGCGGCCAGGCGCGTTTTGGAGATTCTGCGCGGATCGTAGGCGCGCTCCAGCACCAAGCCGTTCAGGATAGCTTCCAGCGCCACCTTTCTGGATTCCTGCGCCTTTCCGGCACCCTTTATGCCGCGCGGCATGAGTTGGGCGATGGCTGCCAGGTTTAAGGATGCGCGAATGCGCCGGTGTGTCCGGGCGAGACGGGCACGCAAGTGCGGGTGCCGCACCGCGAAGAGCTTGAATTCCAGCATCAACATGACCCAATGCGGATCCCAGGCGCGTTGTACGTAGAACTCGCGCAGGGCGTCCAGGCGGCCTTGCGGAGTGGGTTCCCCTTCGATCAGGGACCGCAATCCGTCCAAGCGCTGGTTTACTTCGTGCTCGAGCAAGGCGAAGAACAGTTCCTCTTTGTTCTCGAAATGCGCGTAGAAGGCGCCGCGCGTGTGGCCGGTGGAGGCGGCGATCTCTTCGATGCGCGCGGCCTCGAAACCATCTCGAGCGAAAATCCGGCGCGCTGCTTCGAGCAGGGCTTTGCGGGTTGCATCGGTTCGGAGCTGATGCTTGCTGGGGTGGGCCGGGTTCGGGAGCCGGGCTAGTGCATGACTCGCCATGTCACTTTCATTATATACATTCGCGTATGTATTTATGCTAGATTGTGGATGTGATCAGAGCGACGGTCCACGGCGGATCTCGAATCCTAGCGCCGGCGGCGGGCGTGTTGCTTCTGTGCGCTCCGGTGTTCGCTCAACTGCCGGGCGGCGCGGTTACGCCCATGGGCTCCAGCCGAGCAATCCCCCTGCCTCTCTCCGGCGGCGGAAATGCGGCGGGTGCGGTCTCCGTCCAGCAGATGGCGACGTCAAGCGGAGCGGAAACCGTCACCAGTTCCACCCAGATCGGGGGCGGCTTCCAAGGCAGCGTTCCAGGCGAAACTCCGCCACCCGGCACTATCACGTTGACGCTCGGCGACGCGGTCCGCCGCGGATTGCAGACCAATCTGGGGGCTCTTAGCTCCAATTACTCCGCGCGCATGGCCGGTGCGCAGCGCGCCCAGCAATTGAGTTATCTGCTTCCCAACATTTCAGCCAGCGCCAGCGAGACGGTGACGCAGGTCAACCTGGCGGCATACGGATTCAAGTTCAATCTGCCGCCCGGCCTCAATTTCTCCATCCCTTCCGTCGTCGGCCCGTTCAGTTATTCGCAAGCGCAGGGCAATTTCAATTTCCCGGCTTGGGACCCGGTGCAGCGGCGAAACTGGCAAGCGTCCAAGGATCTGGAGCGCGCGGCGCTCTTTTCGGCCAAGGATGCTCGCGAATTGGTGGTCTTGGCTGTAGCCGGCAGCTATCTGCAACTTCTGGCCACCGCGGCCGGCGTTGAATCGCAACGCGCCCAGGTGGAGAATGCTCGCGCCGTGAATCAGCAGGCCGAAGTGCGAAAGACCGCGGGAACCAACGCTAAAATCGATGTGGTGCGCACCTTGGTGGAATTGGAGACGCAGCAGCAGAGATTGAACGCGTTGACATCGGAGGTGCGCAAAGAGAAGATTGGCCTGGCTCGTTTGATCGGATTGCCGCTCGATCGCGATATCATTTTGAGCGAGGCGCTCGGGTTTCCGGAATTAACGGTTCCCGACCCTGCCTCTGCGATTCAGCACGCCTTTGCGGGCCGGCAGGATCTCAAGGCCGCGCAAGCGCAGGTCCAAGCAGCCGAACGCACGGTAACCGCAGCCCGGGCCGAGCGCCTGCCATCGGCCTCCGTGAATGGCGACTACGGCGTATTAGGCCCCAATCCGGCTTCCACGCACGGTGTCTTCGCCATCTCCGGTTCCGTGAATGTACCGATCTGGCTGGGTGGACGGGTGAAGGCCGACATCGAGCAAGCCGAAACAGCTTTGGCGCAACGCAAGGCGGAACTGGCCGATCAGCAGGGGCAGGTGGAACAGGAGGTGCGCACGGCGTTGATCGAGGTGGAGACCGCTATCGGCCAGGTGCAACTGGCGCAACAAAATCGCGGATATGCAAACGAAACCCTGCGCGAATCGCGCGATCGGTTCCGGCTGGGTGTCGCGACTACCGTGGAAGTCGTGCAGGCACAAGAACAAGTCGCCAGCGCCGAGAGTGAATACGTATCGAGTCTTTATTCATTTGAAATGGCGCGGCTGGCCTTGGCCCGGGCGACCGGTGAAGCCGAAAAGGAAATGCCGGACCTCTTGAAAGCGAGCCAGCCATGAAGGCCGAGGAGACCGTGCAGCAAAAGCAGACCACTGCCTCTCCCGCCAACCCGGCTCTGGAATCCAAGCCGGTGCCGGCAAAAAAACCAGGCCGGCGCCGCGCCTTTCTCATCTTCTTTCTGGTTCTGCTGGCCGCGGCTTTAGGCGGGCTCTATTTCTGGTTGCAATCCCAGAAGTTCGAAACCACCGACGATGCCGAGGTGGATGCGCACCTGAATTCGATCAGCGCGCGCGTGGATGGCTCGATTACCCGCGTCTACGTGGATGAGAATCAGATAGTGAAACCAGGCGATCCGCTGGTGGACCTGGATCCTCGGGACTATCAGGTCAGCCTGGATCAGGCCCAGGCGCAGCTGGCGCAGGCCCGGAGCCTGGTGACAGCGCAGCAGCCGAATGTTCCCATTGCAGAGGTAGAAAACACAGCCAACGTCTCGGGCGCCGAGGCAGACGTAGCGAACGCAGAAGCCGCCATCGCCGGCGCTGAGCGGGATCGCGACGTTGCCGCCGCCAAACTGACCGAAGCCGAGGCCAATAGCACGCGCGCGCAAGCGGACCTGGCGCGCTACAAAATCCTCATCGCGAATGAAGAAGTTTCACAGCAGGAATACGATCAGGTAGCGGCCGCCGCAGCAGCCCAGGCCGCTAACGTCGCAGCCAATCGCGCAGCGGTCGAGTCCGCGGCGCGCGTGGTGGATCAAAAGCGAGCGCAACTCAGCCAGGTGCGGACCCGGCTGGTGCAGTACCGTCAAACGGGAACACAGCAGGTGGCTATCCGGCGAGCCAACGTGCAATCGCAGCAGGCTAATCAACAAGGCGCCCAAGCGCAAGTGGAACAGGCTGAATTGAAATTGAGCTATACCAAAATCGCCGCACCGGTCGGGGGCGTCGTCCTGAAACGATCCGCCGAGGTGGGCATGCACATTGGCGCGGGCCAGCAACTATTCACCATCGCGCAGATCGGCGACGTGTACGTGACTGCGAATTTCAAAGAAACACAGCTCAGGAGGATCAAGCCCGGACAATCCGCCAGCATTCACGTGGATGCTTTAAACCAGGATTTCGAAGGCT
The DNA here is from genome assembly GCA_963739705.1 of Terriglobia bacterium. GTDB lineage: Bacteria > Acidobacteriota > Terriglobia > Bryobacterales > Bryobacteraceae > Palsa-89. The sequence goes on from CAVUBR010000002.1 coordinate 308,466, forward strand.
ACGTGGAGGACCTGGGCGGGGGTACGGGTGCGATTGGGAGCGTGCTTCCTCCTGAAAATGCGACTGGCAATTACGTGAAGGTGGTGCAGCGCATACCGGTGCGGCTGCGCTTCAAACCCAATCAGAACGGGCTGGAGCGGCTGCGGCCCGGGATGTCGGTTGAGCCCAAGGTTCAAGTGGAAGGGTGAAACATGGCGGACCAGCCGGCCGATAGCCGCTCTACCTGGAAGCCTAAATACAATCCCTATATCATCGCGCTGACGGTGACGCTGGCCACCTTCATGGAAGTGCTGGATTCGTCCATCGCGAACGTTTCGCTTCCGCACATCGGCGGATCGCTCGGCGCAACCTATGAGGAGGCGACCTGGGTTCTCACCAGCTACCTGGTCTCCGCCGCCATCGTATTGCCGGTTTCCGGTTGGCTGTCGACCATGCTGGGCCGCAAGCGCTTCTACATGACTTGCGTCGCGATCTTCACAGTCTCTTCTTTTTTCTGCGGAATCTCTCGAAATCTTCCGATGTTGATTATCTGTCGCATTCTGCAAGGAGCCGGCGGCGGAGGGTTGCAACCGTCCGAGCAGGCCATCCTGGCCGATACATTTTCCATCGAAAAGCGCGGGATGGCGTTTTCGCTTTATGGCATGGCGGTGGTTGTGGCTCCCGCCGTCGGACCGACGCTGGGCGGATGGATCACCGACAATTTCAACTGGCATTGGATCTTTTTCATCAACCTTCCAGTCGGGCTTTTGTCGCTATTTCTCACGTCGCGATTGGTGGAGGATCCACCTTGGCTGAAGGAAGAGAAGAGGTCCGGCATTCGGATCGACTACATCGGGCTGGCGTTGATCGTGCTCGGCGTGTCGGCCTTTCAATTCGTCCTCGACAAAGGGCAGGAGGCCGGCTGGTTTGCATCGCGCCTGGTTCTCACCTGTTTCTGTATCGGACTGCCCGCGCTGGTGGCGTTCTTCCTGTGGGAGTGGTATCACGATAATCCCATTGTCGACGTGCGTCTGCTGAAAAATCGCAATTTCGGGACGGCCGTGTTTTTCTCATTCACCTTGGGGATGGCGTTGTTTGGCTCGACGGTTTTGTTACCCGAGTTCCTTCAGAGCAGTCTCGGCTACACGGCGGAGCAGGCCGGGATGGCGCTGTCGCCCGCCGGATTTCTTTTGATGGCGATGATGCCTATAGCGGGACGGCTAACGGGCACCAAGATCGACCCGCGAATTCTGATTGCCGTTGGGTTTCTTGGTACGGCCTGGTCGCTGCACCGCATGACGGCTCTCAGTCTGCAGATCGACTTTCGAACCATCGTGCTGCTGCGCATGGCGCAAGTCATCTTCATGCCGTTGATATTTATTCCCATCAGCACATTGAACTACGTCGGGGTGCCGCGCGAAAAGAATAACCAAGTGGCGGGCCTGTCTAATTTCGCGCGCAACATGGGAGGAAGCATCGGTACTTCACTGCTCACCACGTTCCTGGCGCGTCAAAATCAGACGCAGCAGGTGAATTTTGCGTCGCATACGAACCTGGCCAACCCCAACTTCGTGCAGATGCTAAATGGCTTGACCGCGACCTTCGTCGCGCGGGGGTATGATGCCGCCACTGCGGCTCACAAGGCGATGGCGATGGCGTATCTGAACGTGCAGCAGCAGGCCAATACAGTCGGCATCGAAAACAGCTTTTGGGTCATGTCGCTGGTGATTGCTTGCCTGGTGCCTCTTCCGTTCATCATGCGGCGCCCGAAAACCGGTCAAAGCAGAATGACCGGGCACTGATTCCGAAGCGCGCGCCCTGCGGCGGACATTGCGGCCAGCGTGCGATGCTAAAGTTGAGCTCACCTATGGCGACGTGCGCGCGCTGTTCCGCCGAGAATCCCGACACGACGCGGTTCTGCGGGCAATGCGGCGCGCGGATCTCAGCCGGGTCGCCCGCATCGCTCATTCCCACGCAGGCTGCCACGGGCGTGCGGTCATCACCGACGCCACGATCGAGCAGCCCGGGCTCGGATTCATCGGAAGAAGGGCGCTTCCTGCCCGGCACGCTGTTGGGGGACCGCTATCGGATCGTGAGCCGGCTCGGCGCGGGCGGAATGGGCGAAGTATATCGCGCCACGGATTTACGGCTCGGCCAGCCGGTAGCGCTCAAGTTCCTGCCGGAAGAAATGGCGCGGGATCCGAAGGCGCTGGCTCGCTTTCACAACGAGATTCGCATCGCGCGCCAAGTGGCTCATCCCAACGTGTGCCGCGTTTACGACCTGGGCGAAGTGGAAGGCTTTCCTTATCTTTCGATGGAATACGTTGACGGCGAGGATCTGTACTCGCTGCTGCGGCGCATCGGCAGGCTGCCTTCCGACAAGGCCATTGAAATCGCTCGCAAGCTCTGCGCCGGGCTCGCCGCCGCTCACGATAAAGGCGTCCTGCATCGCGATCTCAAACCGGCCAACATCATGATCGACGGCCGCGGCCACGTCCTTATCACCGACTTTGGACTGGCCGGTGTCGTGGGCGAGATTGAAGGCTTGGAAGCCCGCAATGGGACGCCCGGCTACATGGCGCCCGAGCAGCTCCTGGGCAAAGAAGTCTCCGCGCAAAGCGACATCTACGCGTTGGGCGTGGTGCTGTATGAGATGTTCACGGGCAAGCGCCCGTTCAGCGCCTCTACGCGGGCTGAGCTGGTTCAAATGCAGGAGGAGGGTCTGCCCCCCGCGCCTCGGACCATCGTGAAAGACATCGATCCGGCGGTGGAGAGCGTCATTCTGCGTTGTCTCGATCCGGATCCGCGCAAGCGCCCGCAGTCCGCACTGGCTGTTCTGGGTGCGTTGCCGGGAGGCGATCCGCTGGCTGCCGCGCTGGCTGCCGGCGAGACTCCCTCGCCGGAAATGGTGGCCGCAGCTGGAGCCAACGTCGGATTGAAGCCGCGACTCGCTTTTGCCTGGCTGGCGGTCGTGATTCTCGGCCTGGCGTTGGTGGCTGTCCTGCATCAACAGAACGAGCTGATCATGAAGATCCCGTTCGATCAGCCACCGGAAGTACTGGCGGCGAAAGCGCGCGAGATTCTCGCGCAGGCCGGGTATCCCGAGCGGCCGGCGTCGGAAGCGTTTGGATTTGATTACCGGCTGGATCCTTTGCGCTACCTGGCGCGGCTGCCAGGATCGCCTTGGCCGCGCCTGGCGAAGGGCCGGCCTGCGGTGATGCGGTTCTGGTACCGGTCGAGTCCGGCGCCGTTGGCGCCGCACGAAATCAACGACGTAATTCGAGTCCGCCAGAACGATCCCCCTGACGACGTGCCCGGGATGCGAACGGTGTTGCTCGATCCTCAGGGGAGACTCATCTCTTTGCAAGCCGTGCCTCCGCAATTGGCGGACGCCGCAGCGCCGGCGAAGGCACCGGATTGGAGTGTGCTGTTTCAGGCAGCCGGGCTGGATATGAACCGCTTTCAGCCCGCCGCGCCGCAGTGGACTCCGAGTGTGGCCTTCGACACGCGCGCCGCCTGGAGAGGCAGCTTCCCCGAAGCGCCCGAAATTCCATTGCACATCGACGCGGCTGCTTTTCAAGGCAAGCCGGTGTACTTCCTGATCGCAGGACCTTGGTCGAAGCCGGCCACGCCCGAGCAAGCCAGCGGCGACCAGAAGCCGCCCGGCGAAGTAGTTTACATCGTCCTGCAATTGATTGTCATGATCGGCTCCATTCCATTCGCGCGCTACAACCTAAGGCTAGGCCGCGGCGATACGCGCGGCGCCGTTCGTCTGGGATTGTTTTGCCTGGCCATCGGCCTCCTGGTCTGGGTCATTGGCGGCACGCACGTCCCCGGCGTCAAGGAATCCGATTTGTTCTTCATGGCTACCATGCGCGCCTTGATTGGCGCCGTCAGTGTGGCTGTTACCTACATCTCGTTCGAGCCTTTCGTGCGCCGCAGATGGCCGCAGACCCTCATTTCCTGGAGCCGCGTGTTGGCGGGCACGTTTCGCGATCCGCTGGTAGGCCGCGACGTTCTGGTGGGAACCGCCGTGGGAATCGTGCTGGCGCTGATCCAGGCTGGTGGCAGTTTGGTCTACAGATTGGCCTCCGGTCCTGCGCTTCGAATCGGAATCCATCAGGCGGTTTTGTCCGGCGGCAGAAACATGCTGGGCGAAGCATTGTTTCTCATCAACGACGCACTCTACAAAGGGCTTGGCATTCTCTTCCTGATTTTTCTTGCCAGAGCCGTGCTGCGAACGCAATGGCTGGCGGCGGCCGGCGTCACCTTGGCGCTGGCGGGAATCATCGCGTTGAACGAGCCCAACCCATTGATCGGCTGGCCCATCAATATTTTGTTTTTCGGATTGATGGTGCTGACCTTGATGCGTTGCGGGCTGCTTGCCATGGTGCTGGCGCTTTTCATTACCACCTTCGCCGGTTTCTTTCCGCTGAGCACGGACTTATCGGTGTGGTATGCGAGCGAGATCGTATTTACGGTCCTGGTAGTGCTCGCTATCGCGTTGTTCGGTTTGCGAACTGCGTTGGCCGGCCAGCCGGTGTTTTCGCCGGACTGAAGCTATGGCCTGTTACGACGCCAGCGAAACCAGCCCTTTGTCCTTCAGCCCGTTGATCGCCAGCCCATAGCGGCCGCGCACGCCGGTCTTTTCAAAGATGTGCTTCAGATGAATCTTGACGGTGCCGGGACGAATGCCGAGTTCGAGCGCGATCTCCTTATTCTTAAAGCCCTGCTCCACCAACTCGAGCACCTGTTGCTCGCGCGCCGTCAGGTCCGAGCGAGGATACCCATCAGCCTGCCGGGAGGATTCGCGGAATACCGACTCTTCCATCCAGGTTTGACCGCTGGCGACGCTTCGCAGGCAGCTCATGAGACTCTTGAGATCGGCGCTCTTCCGAATGATTCCCCGCGCGCCGGCCTGCAACAGACGCAAGGCTTCCGCCTCGGTCATAGAAACGCCCCAAGCCACCACCGCCGGCGTGGCGTCGGTCAACTTGAGCTCATGAATCCAGTCCAGCAGCGCGCGCATGCCAAAACCCTTGTCCACAACCATAAGATTCGGCGACCTGGCGTGGACGAATTGCATCCCCATGTTTAGGGAATCCAGCGGCTCCAGGAACTCGAGATCCGGTTCCTGAGCGATCAGGGTTCTCAGCCCTTCCGCCGTAACGGGCTGGGTATCGCACACCGCAACAGTTTTCTTGAGGCTATATTCAGGCATTCGTTTATCTCTGAAGCGCAAAGGGCTAGTTTAAAAAGAGAAAACTATCCAGCCACGCGCTTCGCGGCGCCAATCGCTCGTGGCCGGTTCATATTCGGAGAATCCAGCGAGCCTTATCGGTTCCGGCTTTCGAATCTTTAGTTCTCGGAAAGCTGAAAGGCTCTCATGTTATTGTTACTTCTAGCCGATGGAACCAATAGGACTCCCGACGGGGAGCAGTACGTCCGCTGCCAATGTCCCATGACGAAGCCAAGTTCCACGGTAGCTGGAAGGCCCTCTTTGTTTGCCCGAACGAGAAGATGGTTCGGGAACTAACTCCCTTACTCCACCGTCACTTGCCAAGCTTTTCAAGTAACAACCTGAGCACTTTCCCCAATCGCCAGCAGATTGTCGATGTGCTGGTGCAAAAGCCCAGCTTCTGTCTCCTGGAGGTGAGTGACCCACCCGACCAGTCGCTCTCGTTGATATCGGAACTGCTACGGGCGGATGCGAAACTCCCTATTGTGGCCGTGCTTTCCAAAAGCGATCCTTCGCTCGGCCTGCGCTGCCTGCGTCAAGGGGCCAGTGACTTTCTGATCCAGCCCTTTGGCTCGGAGCAAGTGGAAGCGACCTTGCAGAAGATCACGCGCTTACAACCAGAGCGTTTTAAGAATCCGGGTAAGGTATATTCCGTCATGCCGGCCAAGGGGGGCTGCGGGGCGAGCACGCTGGCTTCGAATTTCGCCTATCAACTGAAACGATTCCCAGACAAACGCATCCTTCTGGCGGATATGGATCCGCTGGCGGGAACCCAGTCTTTCCTGCTGAAGATCAAGTCCAATTACAGCTTCATGGATGTGCTGTCGCATGCCCAGGAGATCGATGCCGATCTATGGAAGGCGGTGGTCACCAGCCGCCAGGGCGTGGATGTTTTGCTGGCGCCGGAGCTTCTGCCGGAAGGAATGGGTGAAGTGAACGACGCCAGCCGTGTGATCGAGTTTGCCCGTGGAGCTTACGATGTGGTGGTACTGGACGCGGGCTCCGTGTACGGCGATTGGAACCTCAGCCAGGCACAGATCGCGGACGAGATTTTCCTGATTACCACCAACGAGTTGACGGCATTGCAGGCGGTCCAAAGGTCGTTGACGTATCTGGAGTCCAACAACGTGCCGGCTTATAAAGTGAAGCTGATCGTCAATCGCTATGACCGGCACATGGGCCTGAGCAAGGATGTGATCGGCACCGCGTTGCACACAGAAATCTATCACCTCATGCCGGCCGACTATGACGCCATTCAGAAAGCTCTCATGGACGGCAAGCCCATGAATCCTTCGAGCAGCTTCGGCAAGAGTGTCGCGGCTTTGGTGGATCGGCTGGGGGGCTCGTCCGAGCCGCTGCGCAAGAGCAGTTCGCTTTCCGGGCTGCTTTCTTTGTTCTCGCGGACGTCCTCCTAAGGGTCTGCGGCCCGGCCAGCAAAAAATAGGCTCAAAGTCGAAGCCAGCCATCCGATAAGAGCAATTAGGAGCAAACCAGAATGATCAGTCCAGTCAATTCCCTTTCGAGCGTCAATTTGTCAGGGTCGACGCCGTCCACGCACAACGCGCCTCCCGCGCAGCAAAAGACCAACCCGCCGCAAGACACGGTCAAGCTTAGCCCCGAGGCGCGCGCCGCCAGTGGGGACGTCGACCACGACGGCGACTCTCACTAATGCACGCCCGCGCATGGCGCGGTCAGTCACCGAGCAAGCCTAAGGCATTTGAAACGCACTAGCTGCAGCGTACCTGCCCGTGGTATAAAACATAATTAGCTGCTCATGTTCTTCCCTGTGGAAATCGGCGGAAAAGAAGTTCTGCCTCATTGTTTCCCACAAGTTGACGGGGGGTGCTGTCGCCCCAGTTTTCCACGCCGATTTCAAGAGCGTAACTGCTTCAAGCAACGGCTCCAAAATTTTCATTGCGGGTTTTTCCCCACGCTCGCTAATGTAGAACGGTTGGCTTATGGCAGCTGCGCCTGACATCGCGCTTGAAAAGGGACTCCCGCAGAATCTGGACGCGGAACGATTCGTCCTGGGAGCGATCCTGATGGACGATGCGCTGTACATCCAGGTCGCCGGCGCGCTCGAAGCCGCCGATTTCACCCTCGAAAAGCACCGCCGCATCTTTTTGCGCATGGGCGAGCTTTATGAGCGCGGCGAGCGCATCGACCGCGTCACCGTCGCCAACGAGCTGATGAAGCAGAATCAGCTCGAATCGGTGGATGGGGTCAGCTATCTGGTCTCGTTGGACGACGGCCTGCCAGTGCTCTCCAATCTCGAGAGCTACGTGCGCATCGTCAAGGACAAGTCGGTCCTGCGGCGGATTATCTTCACTTCTCAGGCGCTGATCGATCGCTGTTTGCTCGCCGAAGACGAGCCCGACCAGATTCTGGCCAGCGCCGAAGAGAGCCTTCTCAAGCTGGGGGACAGCAGGAACAGCGATTCCCTGATCAGTCCAAGGCAGGTCATCGAGGAATTCGAGGGTGGACTTAACACTTTTCTCGATCCGAGCAAGCGTATCAAAGGTCTGAGCACCGGTTTCCTCAAACTGGATGAAAAAACCGGGGGGTTGCACGAAGGCGAGTTGATTATTCTGGCGGCCCGGCCTTCCATGGGAAAAACCGCGCTGGCGCTGAACATCGCACAGCATGTAGCCATGCGCCAGCAAAACCGTCGCCGTCTTCTCGCTGGAGATGTCCAGGGAGTCGCTGCTAACGCGCATGCTCTGCGCCTCAGCGCGTGTGGACCAGCAGAAGTTCCGGGCTGGCTATCTGAATGAGGAGGAGCGCAGACGCTTGCAAAAGGCGGCATCCGACATAGTCCAGGTGCCTCTCTTTATCGACGACACCTCCGGCACGCACTTGATGGACATCCATGCCAAGCTGCGACGCCTCAAATCCGAGCATGGCCTGTCCCTGGTGGTTATCGATTACCTGCAATTGATGAGCGGACGAGGCCGCTACGAGAATCGGAACCAGGAGATAAGCACAATCTCGCGCGGGCTGAAGCTCCTGGCTAAGGACCTCAAAGTGCCGATGCTGGTGCTCTCGCAATTGAATCGTGCACCCGATACTCGTCCAGGCGATCACCGGCCGCAATTGAGCGATCTCCGTGAATCAGGCTCTATCGAGCAGGATGCCGATTTGGTCGCCTTCATCTTTCGGCAGGAGGTGTACGACAAAGAAAGGGAAGATCTGAAGGGATTGGCTGAGCTGCTGATCTCGAAGCAGCGCAACGGACCGACCGGCACCGTGAACTTGTTGTTTCTGCATCAATTCACCAAGTTCGAGAACCGCACCAACGACCTGGGCGAAGACCTGATGGGCGGCGAGTAATCGCAGGCGACAGAGTTCTGCAATGGAAGCCGCGCGGCATCGGGGCGCAGGTTGGCGCTGCTACTCCAGGTGAAGCTTCGCCAGCACAGCTTTTGCGCGCGGCTGGCTCCGCAAAGGATCGAACATTGGATTTACTTTCGCCGTAATTAGCCAAACTCCATGCGTGTTCAGCATGCGCTCCAGCCAGTCCAGCGCCTGATCGATGTGGCCTTGCCGTGCGTGGCCAAACATGACGACATAGGCCGGGATGCGGCCCACCGTCGCGTCCGCTTCGAGTTGCGTCAGGGCTGCACGCGCGGCCTCCGGATTGCGCCGCGGCATCCAGGCGGTCCACATGCGCCGGCAATCGCCCGTCTCGGAGGCGCAATCGGGCAAGCTCATCGCCTCCCGCCAGGCATCCTCGTCGCGGCCCTGGATCAGATAGGTGAATGCCATTCGTTCGCGTGCGAGCGCGAAAGACGGACCTTCACGCGCCACCCTTGCCAATAACTTCAGGTTTTGGTCGTATTGCCGCTCGAAGAAATACAGTTGCGCCTCGTCGACCGGGATGATCGGCGAGATCGGATCGATTTCACGGGCCCGCTCGAATTCCCTCCGAGACTCATCGAACCGTCCCAGGATGGAAAGGAACTCGGCGTACCAGTGATGCGCGGTCGAGTAGTTTGGCGCCAGCCGGACGGACTCGCGGTATTGCCGTTCCACTTCCTTCCAATCCCAATCGAGGTTCTGCGTGACCAGCGCGAGCGTGGCGTGCGCCTCCGCCAGGCCCGGCTCCAACTCTAGCGCGCGCAACGCCGTTACCCTTGCCTTGGGTAGCATCTCGAGCGTCGGGTCATAGGCAAAAAGGCCATGAAACAGATAGCAATCCGCCAGTCCTGCGTAGGCGCGTCCATAGGCGGGATCGCGATCGATAGCCTGGCGGAAATACTCGGCTCCTTTTTCAAAACCCTCCCGCGTCCGTTTGCCCCACTCGTACCGGCCGTTCACGTACAGCCGGTGCGCCTCGGGATTCAGCTCGGCTCGCGGAGCCACGTCCCGACGGTCCTGCTGGTGCAGCAGGAGCGCGAGCTTCGCGGCCACTTGCTCAGCAAGCGAATCCTCCAACTCGAAGAAGCGGCTTGCACGCGACTGGACGGTCTCAGCCCACAGAGCCTTCCCGTCGCTGGCGCGAATCAGACGGATGCTGGCGCGCACGGAATCATCGCCGAATTGCAAGGTTCCTTCGAGCACCGCATCGGCGCGCAAATCCTGCGCGGCCCGGAGCGGGTCTATTGGCTCCCGTTCGAACCGCCGCACTACGGAAAGCGGCCGAACGATCAGTCCTTCAAGGGTGCTCAGCCGTGTAATCAGGGCGTCAGCCAATCCCACACGCAGGGCAGCTTCATCGCCGGACCCACCGACTGCCTCAAACGGCAGTATCACAAGCGAATGGATGCTCTCGCTGAACCGAAAAGTGCCCCATCCGATGGTGGCCGCCAGCAGCCCGCAAGCAACCAGGATCGCTATAAGCCAAGCCCAGCGCCGCCAGAGCTTCTGGACCGCCCCCGCTTCCCCGCCTTGCGTCGCGCGGACTTCTGCGACAAAGCGGTAACCGAACTTTGGAACCGTCTCAATCCACACCTGGTCGCTGGTTTGTCCGAGCGCCTTGCGCAGATCGGAAATGGCGCGCGACAATACCGCTTCGTCCACGTGAACGTCGCCCCAGACCTTCTCAAAAAGCCTGCTCTTTTCCACCAGGCGATTGGCATTGGCAACGAGCATCAATAAGACGTCGAAGGCCTTAGGCGCTAAATTCACACTGGCGCCGTTGCGCGATAGCTTTCGCTCCGACTCGTCCAGACGAAACGGTCCGAATTCCAGAATCCTCGGCATATCAGCCAGTTCCCAGAAGGCGGGAATTTCCTCAGAAAAATTTCAGGCGTAATTCAGCCCAACAAACTGATAGCTACCAGTATACTCGCCCCTTTGGGAGGCGTACTGTCATGAAAACAACATGGGCAAAAAGCCGGGTCCCTGCACACTCGGCTCTCTTAGGTCTTCTCGTCTTGGCCGCGGCTCCGCACCTTGCGGCCGCACCTGCCATCACGCTCATCGCAAACGCGGCCAGCAATCTCGCGTTCGGGCCTAACGGGCCAATCGCGCAAGGCGCCATCTTTATCATCAAGGGAACGGGATTGGGGCCGGACAGCATCGCCATCGCTCCGACGCCGTTCCAAACCACCAGCATGGCCGGTACCTCGGTGACAATCACAGCAGGTACGTTTACGGCAAATGCACCGTTATACTACACGTCAGCGACCCAGGTTGCGGCCCTGTTGCCATCGAATACGCCCACCGGCGGGGCAACGTTTACGGTCACCTACAACGGCCAGACCAGCAATCCGGCCGGGCACGGCACAGCCGAGAACAATCTGGCAATCTTCACTATCGATTCGAGCGGCAAAGGACCGGGTATCGTGACCTACGCCGATTACAGCCTGGTCTCTTCTTACAAGGCCAGCAATTGTGGAGGCCCAAATACAACCTGCGGGGCTGCCAACCCCGGCGACACCCTGATCCTCTGGGCTACGGGACTAGGCCCAGTCAACGGAGACGATGCCTCCGGCGCGGGGCTCGCAGTCAATATGCCGAACCTTCCGCTCAAGCTGTGGCTCGGGGGCGTTGCGGCTCAAGTGCAATATCAAGGACGGTCCGGTTGTTGCATTGGAGAAGATCAGATCGTCTTCACGGTGCCGGACGGCGTCCCCACCGGATGCGCGGTGCCGCTCGCGGTACAGATTGGCAACTTCGTGAGCAATACCGTTGCGATGCCTGTGGCGACCGGAAGCCGCAGTTGCAATCTTATCGATCCGGCCATCGCTCAGATCGACCCGGCGCAACTGTCAGGTACGATTGCGCTCGGAGTGCCGGAGCTTGACCATTTCTTCAACGACTCCGGCAACGGTTTCAAGGACTTGGTGCAAAACGTCTTCTTTACGGCTACTGTGCCTCCATCCCTACAACCGTTCGCGGGAACCTACCTCGCCAATATACCGATCGGCACGTGCATCTCGCAGACCCTTCTCGGCAATGGTGGTGGTGGTTTTAATTTCACGAATCTGACCGTGCTGGATTCCGGTTCGAGCTTAACTATTACGGGTCCAAACGGGAGCATGACAGCAACCGTGAATCCCGGAGATACAGCAACTCTCAGCGCGGCAGGAAGCTTTTTGGTCCCCGGCGACTACACGATTACAGGGACCGGCGGGAAGGATGTCGGACCCTTTACCGCAAAGGTGACCATTCCGGCCTTGCCGCCTCTTACGAGCCCGAAAGGCCCAACGAACTTTACGGTTTCCCGCACAAAACCATTAACAGTGACCTGGACGCCCAATGACTCGCCTACGCACGTCGAAGTTCAAATCGCGAGTTTCGTTGCCAAGAACGTAGGCATCCAGATAACTTGCACGGCGCCAGTGAGCGCCGGAACGTTCACCATTCCGAGTTACGTGTTATTGGCGCTTCCCACCGGAAACGGTACGAATTTCAATTTCCAGCCGGGGGATGGCCCTGGCGGTCCCGCGACCATATCGTCGTTCTCTGCTACGGGCATAGCTGTTGGCCTCGCGCAAGCGTTCGTGGACGGTGTAGGCTTCGGCGGATTCCAAATTACGCCCTAGGGCGCGGCCCAACGCAGCCTAGCGCGCCACGGGACGCGGCACGTGCAGCGTCATTAAGACCAACACGCCATCAATCTTGCTGAACCAGTGCGCGGTGTTTTCGGGAACGATGATGAAGTCGCCTTTAGCGACATTGCGTGATTCACCGCCCTCGATGCCCGTTCCTGACAGATTTTCGGGGTTGGTGCGCTTTTCGTCTGCCAGTTTGCCGCCCGTGACCATGGTTGCGGTTCCGTCGATCACGTAGAAGACCTCAGCTTCCTTTTCATGAATGGCTGCCGGCCCAACCGAGGCGCGATACTCCAGGTTCGCATTGTAGGGAGCGAGTTGCAGGATGCGTTCAGCCACCATCGGCTGGCCCTCCTTTCGTTCGCTCTTGGCTTTCGCGATCAACGCCTGCACGTCGGAAGCGGAAGAAAAGGTCTTTGTGGATTGCGCCGACGGTTGAGCCATCGCACCGGCGACGAAAAACATAGAAGTCACGAACATGCCAATTGCGCGCATGGAATTTCTCCTTTGATAGGGCTACTTCTTCTCCGGCGCAGCAGCAGCCTGGGCCGGGCCCTCTCCGTGAGTCACTCTTCTCTTGAAGCGCCAGCCATCGGCGGTCTTCACCAGTTGGTCTTCGTACTTGGCGGCGGCCTGAATGGCAGGTGGACGAACGCCGACATTCACCAGAAGTAGGTAAACGGACCCACCCGCGCCTTCGGCCGTGGGAGTGATGGTGAGGTTGGTGTTCCAATGGCGCACATTGGCGCCTCCCATCTTGTCGCGCCAGTTGTGGATGAAACCCACCAGCGCATCATGCCCGGTGAAGGTATTGAAGGTTCCGTCGGGAACGAAAGTGGCGGCGTATCCTTCCGCGTCGCCGGAATCGATGGCGTTGTTGTAACGCGCGTACAGCTGCTGGATCTCGATGTAGTCGTCGCCTGTCAATCTGCCGCTGCGCTGCGCGACAAGCCCAGTGACGCTGCCTAGAATCAGCGTAGCCAGAACGGTTGCAAATATGGAACGTTTCAGCATTTGGAAATACTCCTTGGAGTCATGAATCATTCTATGCTTTGCAGGCCCCGCGGCGCACGCGCCCGGACTTTGTCTCAGGTCGGATACAATAGCACCCGGCAGCAATTACAGCGACAGGAGGCACGCATGCCAAAGCATCTAGCCCGCCGTTTTTTTCTTCAGCGCCTGGCAGCCAGTTCGGGCGCTCTCGCGTTAGCCGGATCCGCCAGCCGCGCAGCCGCCGAGGACAAGTTCCTCACCTCGGCCAAGCTGAACAATTTTGACATGTATTTCGAAGTGCACGGTGACGGCCCACCCATCGTACTGGCTCATGGCGCCGGCGGCACACACATGAGCTGGTGGCAGCAGGTCCCGGTGCTCTCTCAGAAGTACAAGTGCATAACCATCGATCACCGCACCTTCGGCTTCTCACGCGATGTCAAAGGTGGCCCCGGCCGCCGCGCGTTCGTCCAGGATCTCGCAGAATTGCTGGATCATCTCGGAGTACAAAAGACCGCTTTGGTCGGACAATCCATGGGCGGCACCACGGTTCTCGGTTTCGCATCCGCGCATCCGGACCGCGTCAGCGCGTTGATCATGTCCGATACGACTGGCGGGTACACGAACCCGGAAATCGCCGAACTGCGGCGACGGTTGGCACCGGGGCCGGCCAGCCTGGATCGCGCCTTTGCGCCTGACTTCGCCAAACGCGAACCGGCGCGCGCCTTTCTGTATCGCGAGATCAGTTCGCTTACCTCCGCGTACAATCCGCCGCCGCCCGCGGCCACCGGTTCGCCCGCGCCCAGCACCGACATCAGGCCGGTGCTCGATAAGAAGATTCCAGTGCTATTTATCGTTGGCGAGCAGGATCAGCTCATCCCGCCTCCCATCATCGAGGCCATGCACAAGAGCATGCCTGGCTCGCAATTGGTCAAGGTGCCGGGCGCCGGCCACTCCGTGTACTGGGAGAAACCGGACGACTACAACCGTATTCTGACGGAATTCTTGCAAAAGCACTCCGCTTCCTAGCCGGGCTTCCGGCAGCGCGCCGGGAGGTTGCGAAGCGCCGCGAACAGATTACAATCAGGATAATGAGTTCGGACTCACACACTGCAACTGAGACTCTCAACAAGCTGATTGAAGTCTGCCTGGATGGAGAACTAGGCTATCGCACCGCTGCGTCTCACATCCAGAATACGAAGCTGCATATCATTCTCAGCGACAATGCCATCCGGCGCGCGGAGTTCGCCAACGAGCTGCGCGCGGAAGTGGAGCGGTTGGGCGCCAATCCCAGCCATTCAGGCAGCGTAGCAGCATCGCTGCATCGCGGTTGGATTGCCTTGCGCTCCGCCGTTACGCACGGAGACGCCAAGACCATCATCGCGGCTTGCGAAACGGGCGAGGATTCCGCATTCGCCGCTTATGAAGCCGCGGTTAAGTCGAACCTGCCCTCGCATACCAGAGACTTGGTGGAAGCGCAGTGGCGCGCTCTGGACCAGGCTTGCCAACAACTGCGCCATATCAACGCGGAGATTGCAGCCGGCAGGATCTACGCCGAAACCGACTGATTCCGAGGCATGCCTACTCTGGCTGATCCCGGCGCCCGGAGCGCCTTGCGCGAACGCATCGCTAAGCTGGATCCTAACGCCACGCGCCACTGGGGACAAATGACCGCGCACCAGATGGTTTGTCATCTGAACGATTCCTTCCGCGTGGCAACGGGCGAAAAGTACGCTAGCCCCGATACTAATCTGTTCAAGCAGATCGTTTTCAAATGGGTCGCGCTGCACACTCCCCTGCCCTGGCCACATGGCGTCGCAACGCGTCCGGAAATGGTACAAGGCCACGGCGGCACGCCGCCTTCGGATTGGACGCGCGATCGCACGGAGCTCCAGGGGCTGATTCCGGCCTTCGCCGCACGCCAAAGCTACGGCTTCCATCCGTTGTTCGGTGAGATGAGCCAGGCCGACTGGCTGATCTGGGCCTACCGGCACATCGATCACCACCTGCGCCAATTCGGCGCGTAGATCAGCTACGCCAGTTCAAAACTCTTCTCGAGGAATTTGTCGAATTCTTTCCAGGAAACGACTCGCGTGGGATTGCACCCTCCGCGCGGCACGCGCGAGTAGTCGTCCGCGAGTTGGTGTTTCATGTTGAGCCGTTTCAGACGATCCTTCAAGAACCGTTTGCCTATTGATAGAACCATGAAGCGCTTCCCGCCGCCATAGTTCCTCAGATCCCGCACCGGTGTCGTGTCCGGCAAGCCCTGGAGCGGCAGTCCAGGGCCGCGCCAGTCGAGCAGTTCGCACTCTGGATACGCCCCGCCGCGGTCCTCATGACGGTCCAGCATTCTCAACACTACATAATCGCCAGTCAGCATGCGGTACGCGATCAGTTCACCTCGCTCCCAGTCGCAAGTGTCGAGCACCCTCTTCTTGATCTTGCTCGGGGCTGGCTGGGGTGACTCGATCTTTTGTTTCGCTGCTTCCAGGACCGCGCGCCGCTTGCGCTCGTCCGGACTACCTGCCCACGGCCGAATTGCCGAGCCGTCCGCAATCACACGCAGCGCTTCGTCTTTAACGCGCTGCTCGAGACGCCCGCAGGTCCATTGCGTCAGCGCCAAAGCCAGCCAGAAGACCGGCTCAAGATCCGGATCTCCCCGCGGCGACCATTGCGCGATCAGCCGGTCGGTTGCCTCCGGCCCAGGCACGCCGTCGCCGATCAAGTCGCGGTATTCTTCCCGCAAATCGGAGGCATTGTCGTCGGAGAAAATTCCAGTGCCCCAAGCGCCCATATAGCCAGTGTGATTCGACCAGGCGAGCAGGTCAATCAGGCTTTTCGCTCCGGCGGGCGACCCGTTTTCCGCAGGTCAGGATTCCAAGAAGCTGGTCTTCCAGAGCTTCTGTCCGGACATGGATGTGTAACAACCCCACACCGCAAGGGCTAGCCCGCAGGCGATCAGGAATAGGCTATTGCCCAAATACCAGGCTCCCGTGTGCAGCGTGGCCTGCATGTTGCCGACGGTGTTATTGGACAAGATAAAGACACCCACCGCCAGCAGGCCGAAGCGCCAGGCCGCAGCGGCAACCAACATGTAAACGACAAGTTGCTCCAGGCCATCGACCACTGGATGATTGCTTCCGATAGTGCCTAGCAGCGCGAAAACGACGGCGAATGCTCCCATTGCCAGCCATTGATTCCTCAAGATCGCGCGCAGCAGAAAAAGCAGCAAGGCAAAGATTAACGTGTCGCGAATGCCGTGCGGCATGCTTTGGAAACAAATTGCCAGGGTACTGCGAAAACCCAAGAGGACATCGGTCGAGCCCAGGCGCGGAGACACATTCGACCCAAGCGCCGCATTGACCGCGTTGCCCAGCACGGGGAAGCCAATGCCCAGCGCAGTGCCTACCAGGACATCGCGGCCCACAATCGGGTCTCGCCACTGGCCAGTCAATATGGCGGTCCAGGACATGAGTGTGTGGGGCCAGCGGCGGCGGACCTGGGGCTCGAGCGCGATGTACAGCGCGTAGACGGCGCACCCGTAGAAGACTGCAGTGCAGATGGCTAGAATAAACATACCGAATGTGCCGGTTGAGGCATTGAAGTGCGACCCGCAGATCCACAGAGCCATCTCCGCGCCAGCGATCCAGACAGCCAGCCGCCGGGCGCCATCACGGTCGCCCCGTCCCTGGCGCATATTTCTTCGCGCCAGCCAGCCGCCGCCGAACAAGATGGTCAAGGCGAGCACGACCATGACGATAAATTGGACGCGCTCTCCTCCGGTGGAATCTTTAGGCATTCGGTCCGGATTCGTCCAAGGGCCCATCAGCGAGAAAGCCACCGGTTGACCGCGGAGACCGGCTGCCTCGACACGCAGCGGCCGGTTGGACCCGGGCCATGCGCCAGTCCAGGCCGCGCGCGTATCGGATGTCGCCAGCCAGGTCTGCAACGGTTCGGCCGGCTGCAATTGAGTCTGATCTAAACCGGCGGCGGCGAACAAGGGCTTCCAATCAACCGGTGTACTAGAAGTGGCTACCGGCTTTTGTTGCTGTTCGGGAATTCGTTCCAGGTATCGCAGGCGCCCTTGCGGATCCAGGTCGACTGCGATCATGCCGGACAGGATCGGTGGCGGATCGGTCGGATCCACAACACCAGGAGTCAGCAGGTCGCTGTGATAACTCAGGGCGGTTAGCGGATACGGACTCTGCCGATACCAGAAATGCAGCGGCATGGGTCTCTGGGCCAGCGCCTTGTTCCAATCGGGCGACGGCTTGTCATGACTTTCTATGTAATTGATGACGGACTGGTCCCAATCGAAACCGTAAGCCTGATCCGCGGCGCTGTCACGGAACCCAAGAGTGCGGATCAGGTCCTGTGCTTTCTGGGACAAAATTTCTGGAGAATAGTTCGCATCGATTCGTTCCAGAGCGCTTCGGCGGATCTCAAGCGCGTAGTAGCCCGCCAGAGACAAAATGACAATCCCGAGCAATCCGATGGCGACACCGGGCCGGAGTCCCAATCCCTGGCCGGCTGCGGCAACCATTTTGGGCGTTGGCGTTTCACCGGCTGCCAGTGCGGCCGCGAGCGGGTCTCCGCCTGGGAGCGCGGCTGCCACGGCCAGCGCCGACGGTGGCCGGCGCGACGGATCGGGATCCAAACAGCGCAGGATCACGCGTTCCACCGCCGGATCGAGATCCCGGACGAGCGACGTCAGGCTGATGGGCGTGGTCTCGGTTTGCTCCCGCACCAGTTCCGCCATCGAGTTGGCTTCGAACGGCCGCTTGCCGGTGAAAATCTCATACAGCACCAGGCCAAGCGCATAGATATCGCTTTGAATCGTTACTTCCCTGCCGGCCAGTTGCTCGGGCGCCATGTACGCCGGGGTGCCATTGCGAACCTCGGCGGCGCTCAACTGGTCCGCCAGGGCAGCCAGACCAAAGTCGGTCAGCAGCACGTGGCCGCGCGAGTCCAGCATGACGTTGCTGGGCTTGAGATCGCGATGCAGCACTCCCTTTTCGTGTGCCGCGGCCAGCCCCGCGCACAATTTGCGGGCGATCTCGACGCCCTTGTCCGCGGGTAGGCGGCCGATCCTGCGCAGCAAGGATGCCAGATCTTCCCCGTCCACGTATTCCATCGAAAGGAACACCTGGCCCTCGATCTCGCCAAATCGTAAACGCGGCAGACATTGGGATGCGAAACCTGGCGTGCGATGCGAACTTCGTTGCGAAAGCGCGCCAGAGCGGATGCATTGCCGGCGACGCTTTGGGGCAGGAACTTGAGTGCGACGGGCTGCTCCAGTGTCAGGTCATCGGCCCGGTAAACCTCGCCCATCCCCCCTTTTCCGAGTAATGCGACGATGCGATAGCGTTGCGCGAGCAACATCCCGGGTGGAAACCGGCTCTCAGAACTTGTGGATGAGGTAGTGCTACGGGGGCGAGGCGATCCTCCGCTGCCGGGCGTGCGCGGCGTGACTGGAGCCGCTGCGGCTACGGTTTGTGTCGCAAATGTCTCTGCGCTGACCTTCTCTCCGCAGGATGGACAGAAGCGGTTGCTTTCTGCAATCTCGGTTCCGCAGGATGCGCATTTTGCCATAGGGAGGTTGCTGTCAGTCCGCTAGTATTCATGCTATTACACAGATCGAGCTACAATCCCGAACGATGACTCACTGGGGTTGGGTTCCTACTGGGGCGACCACAAATCAACCAACCTGGTAACGTTGCTCGTCCGGTAACACACGGCCCTTCCACGAACTTGCCCACAGGCGTAAAATCAAGCCATGGAACTCGTGGTCAACCAAAAGCAGTACCGTATCGTGCTTGATCCGAACCGCATGCTCCTTTGGGTCCTGCGCGACGAACTGGATCTTACCGGGGCGAAGTACGGCTGTGGCGAGGGGCAGTGCGGCGCCTGCACGGTTCTCCTGGATGGCATCCCGGTGCGCTCCTGCATTACACCCGTATCCAAGGCTGCCGGCAAACGGATCACCACCATCGAAGGTCTCGCACAGAACGCCAAGCTGCATCCCTTGCAGGAAGCCTTCATTGAGGCCGACGCCATGCAATGCGGCTATTGCACGCCCGGTATGATCCTGTCTGGCGCGGCGCTGCTCGACAAAAAACCGCAGGCCAGTGAAGACGAGATCCGCACGGGTTTGCAAGGCAACGTCTGCCGCTGCGGGACTTACCCGCGCATCGTCGCCGCGGTTCAAATGGCCCAACGCCAGATGGGCACGGAAGGTTCCAAGGGAGGCAGTCATGCTTGAGTTCGAACGCTACGAACTGCGCGAAGGCCCCGCCTACCGTTTCGATTTGGAGCGGCGCGACTTTTTCAAACTGCTGGGCGGCGGGTTGATTCTGTTCCTGGTCTTCGACCATCCCGGCGATGCGCAGGAATCAGGCCGCGAGCAAGCGATGCGTGGCGATGCGCGTCCACCCGAGCTCGCCGCCTGGCTGCATATCGGCGAAGACGGCTCTATCACGGTTTATACCGGCAAGACCGAAGTGGGCCAGAATATCCGCACCTCGCTGACGCAGGCCGTGGCCGAAGAGCTGCACACGCCCATGTCGTCCATTCAGCTCGTGATGGCCGACACCGATCTCACGCCTTACGACATGGGAACGTTCGGCAGCCGCACCACTCCAACCATGGCGCCGCAGATCAAGAAGGTGGGAGCGGCGGCGCGCGAGATGCTGATCGACTTGGCCGCCGAGAAGTGGAAAACTGACCGCGCCGCGGTTTCGATTGTTGACGGCAAGGCGAAGAACAGCGCAACCGGAGAAACCATCGGCTTCGGTGAACTCACCAAGGGCCGGCAGATTACCAAAACCGTAAATGACGCCGTGGTAACTCCCGCGGACAAATGGACGTTGGCGGGCACATCCGCGCCCAAAGTGAACGCGCGCGATATCGTCACCGGCGCGCACCGCTACACCAGCGACATCAAGCGGCCGGGCATGCTGTACGGCCGAGTTTTACGTGCGCCCGTGGTGAATGCCAAGCTGGCCAGTCTGGACACTTCGAAAACGAGCCTTGTTCCGGGCGCCACGATCGTGCATGAGGGCGATTTTGTCGGCGCGGTGGCGGAAGACGAGATCACGGCCAACAATGGCGTCGTTGCCATCGGATCCCGGTGGAATTTTCTCACGCAGGTTTCGAGCAAAGATCTTTTCGACTATCTCAAACGCAACAGCCCCGCGGGCGGACGGGCGTCCGGCCCCGAGCATGGCTCCATCGAAGAGGGCCTGGCGTCGTCGGAACACAAGCTGGACGCCACCTACACCGTCGCCTACATCGCGCACACGCCGCTGGAGCCGCGGGCGGCCGTCGCCGAATGGAATAATGACAAGCTGACCGTCTGGACCGGAACGCAACGACCCTTCGGCGTCCGCAGCGAACTGGCGGAGGCGTTTGGCATCCCCGAAAGCCGCATCCGCGTGATTGTGCCGGATACCGGCTCAGCATACGGAGGCAAACACACCGGCGAGTGCGCCATCGAGGCGGCGCGTTTGGCTAAAGGGGCCGGCAAACCGGTCAAGCTGGTCTGGACACGCGAAGAAGAATTCACCTTCGCCTATTTCCGGCCGGCCGGCGTCATCGACATTCGCAGCGGTGTCACGACAGATGGCCTGGTGAGTGCGTGGGAATTTCATAACTACAATTCGGGACCCTCGGGCATCGATACGCCTTACAACATCGCCAATCGCAAGATCCAGTTTCATCCTACGGATTCGCCGTTGCGGCAGGGCTCGTATCGAGGGCTAGCGGCGACGGCCAATCATTTCGCGCGCGAGTCGCACATGGACGACCTGGCCAGCGCCGCCGGCCTGGATCCGCTCGAATTCCGCTTGAAGAACCTGAAGGATGCGCGGTTGCGCGCGGTGCTCGAAGCGGCCGCTGAGAAATTCGGCTGGCAGAGCGTGAAGAGCCAGCCCTTGCGCGGGTATGGGCTCGCCTGCGGCGTCGAGAAAGGCGGCTATGTCGCCAGTTGCGCCGAAGTTTCCATCGCACAGCCCGGCGGCAGAGTGAAAATCGAGCGCGTCGTGACTGCTTTCGAGTGCGGCGCCATTGTGAACCCCGAGCATCTGAAGAACCAGGTGGAAGGCGCGGTGGTGATGGGCATCGGTGGCGCCTTGTTTGAAGCCATAGACTTCAGCGAAGGGCGCATTCTGAACGGGCAACTCTCGAAATACCGGGTGCCGCGCTTCAGCGACCTGCCGGCGCTGGAAACGGTTCTGCTGGACCGCAAAGATCTGCCGTCCGCAGGCGCGGGCGAAACTCCGATCGTGGCGCTAGCCCCGGCGGTAGGCAACGCCATCTTCCATGCTACCGGCCGAAGGATACGCTCCTTGCCGATGGCGCCGAACGGGCTTCCGGCCTGACGCCTAAGCTACAATCGCATCCATGCGGCCAACTCGTCTGCTGCTCAGTACGGCCTTCGTGGCGTTGCTCTCGCTCGCGTTCCTCCTAACCCGCACCGACGCCCAGCCGAATACCATCAAGCAAATCGCACCCGGCGTCTGGTTCCGCGAAGGCGACCTGGAGCACGAAGGCCACTGCAACAACATCATCATCGAGATGAAGGATTACCTGATTGTCGTCGACGCCAATTTCCCCAGCGGCGCGCGCGCAGCTATGGCTGACGCCAAGAGGGTCTCCTCCAAACCGGTCAAATACGTCTTCGACACGCACCATCACGGCGATCACGCCTATGGCAACGCAGTCTGGACGCAAGCCGGCGCGATGACCATCGCTTATCAGGGCGTCGCCGATGAAATGAAGCGCTACGAACCGGCCCGGTGGAAGGCCAGCGAGAAAGAGCGCAAAGATGTCGCCGACATGAAGCAGCCTGGCCCGCAACCACCTCAGCAAACCTTCACCGATTCACCGCACGTCATCACGGACGGTACACGCCGCGTCGAATTTCGTTTCTTTGGCTGGGCCCACACGCGTGGCGACGGCTTCGTATATCTTCCGCAGGAGAAGGTCCTGTGCACTGGCGACGCGGTGGCCAATGGTCCGTACAACTTCACCGGCGACGGAAACATCGGCAACTGGCCCAAGGTCGTCGACGGTGCGCTGAAGCTGAACGTGGATCACGTCCTGCCCGGACATGGACCTGCCGGCGGCCGGGAAGTGCTGGTAGGACAGCGCGCGTTCATGCTCGATCTGCACAACGCCGTCGAGGCCGCCATCAAAGCCGGCAAGAAGGTAGACGACCTGGTTAAGTCGCAAAACGGAAAGCAGCTCGCCCAGCTTCAACTGCCGGACAGCGTGAAAAACTGGGTCGGTCCGTCTCTGCCCGACCAAATCAAGGATGCTTATAACGAGATCACCAGCAAAAAACCCGCCGGCGATCTCCCACATCAGTGAAAACAAACCATTAATCGGCGCGGGCCAATCGCCATGCTAGTGCCGGCCCTTGGTTTCGGTGTAGGCTGGCGGTATGGCTGCTGTGTCGGACATGCCGCTGGCGCGCATCGTCGATTTGCGCCAATTGCGTCCGGGTCAATTGGATGCGCTGCTGGACGAGGAGACGCAAGTCTGGAGCGACACTCTCGACTGGGACTTCCGCGCCTCAGCGAATCTCGTGCGCCGCTTTCTCGACATGCAGGCCCTGAATGGCTACGCCTTGATCGGCAATACTCATCCGATTGGTTACTGCTACTACGTCTCCGAAGAAAAAAAAGGTCTGATCGGCGATTTGTACGTCATGCAGGATTTCCTTTCGCCGGAAAACGAGCAGCGCCTGCTGGGTGCGGTAGTCGACACGCTGATCAAGACACCTTTCGTGCAGCGCATCGAATCGCAGTTGATGATGCTGCGCAACAGCCAGAGGATCGCGGTGCCGCAGCGCGCCCATTTGCGCGTGTACATCCGAACATTCATGGAGGTGGATTTAGGCCGGATCGCGCGGCTCCCGGAAGGCCGGCCTTCATACGCTGTGCTTATCGATAGCTGGACCGAACGCAAACAGGATGACGCGGCGTCTTTGATCGCCGCCGCTTACCAGGGCCACATTGACGCCGAGATCAACGATCAATACCGGTCGCCTGCCGGCGCGCGCAGGTTCCTCACCAATATCATTCAGTACCCTGGGTGCGGAAGCTTCTTTCAACCCGCTTCGTTCCTGGCTCTGGAGCAGGGCTCGGGAAGATTGTGCGGGGTCTGTCTCAGCAGTCTGGTCCACTCCGACGTAGGACACATCACGCAGGTGTGCGTCTCGAAGTCGGTGCGGGCTCGCGGGGTGGGTTATGAGTTGATTCGGCGCGCGCTGGAATCGCTGGCGCGGCACGGCTGCCGCAAAGCCAGCTTGACGGTCACGAGCGCCAATCGCGAGGCGATCGCATTATACGAGCGCATGGGCTTCCGCAGGTCGCGCGACTTCACGGCGTACGTTTGGTCGAATTTTTCAGCCCGGGGCTGAGCGGGCGGTTCTGCCCGCTGCTGGTCAGGGCTGAGATTGTTTCGCCGCTGTGTGGGCTGCTCCCTGGACACCCACCGGGCGCTGTTCTGCCGCCAGCTTCTTGGCCGTCTTGAAATCGGCCGCCAGGCTTTTGGCGATTTTGTCGGCTACGTCGGCGCTAGCGCCCAGAAATTTTCCCCCGAGGCTTTCGGCCGTCGACGACCAGATCACGTCGTCGTCCTTGCTGACCAAGCGAACGGTCACCATGGCTTCATGCTTGCGCTCCTCCGAACGGCGGCTGTCGTTCTCGCCGATCGAAACGCCGCCGGAATGGTTGGTGCTGCTGCTGGAGCTATATCGTGAGGACTCACTCTCGGCCGCGCCGAATTGAGAATGCGCGTTGATCCCTTCCGCTGACTGGTGAACATCCGTGAAGACATCGTCGTCGCCCGAGCCCTTCAGCACCGCATCGGCCTTGTCTTCGTCTTCGGTGATGATGAATTGCTTGGTTCTTTGCAAACTGGTCATGAGGAGATCGCGGATTTGCAGGGCCGCGTCGCCGCCAGTTAGAATGCCGACGTAGATTCGCCGAACCTTAGCCAGTTGCCGCATGCTCGCGTCTTCCGGCGTCGCATCATCCTCTTGGGGGACCAGCAAAGGAATGAAGAGCAACAGACCACACAAAAGAATCGGCATGACTCACCCCTTGCCGCCTTTACGCGCATCATCGTCCTGGAATTCGACCTTTCGGCCGGTGCGAGCTTCCAGGCTCACCAGGATGGCCCGAATGTCATCCTTGTCGACCTTGAAGATGAGCGCCTGCTGCTGGTCTTCTTCGTCTTGGTAACCGACCGTGAGGAAATGTTGCCGCTTCTTGGCCAGCAGAAACAGTGGCGACACCAGCACTGCGGCCAAATAGCGGCGATCCACTTTTTGGCCATATTCGAGCAGGTTGATTTTCTCGTAGGGGACGCGAAAACGGGCGTTCTTGGAGTAGAAGACGAAGTACTGCGCGTCCATGGCCTGAACCCTGCCGTCGCAGCCGGTTGGAATGTCCGTGACGGTACCGCCCACGTATTCGGCGCGACCCCCATCGCCGCCCGCCACCAGCACGGAGCAAGCGGCCAGAATTGCCAGAGCGAGTCTCTTGGATGTCATAATGGGGTTAGTAGACCGGCCCGAGCGAAACTCTCATCGATGTTGGCCAGCAATTCACCCCAACGCGGTCCGAAGCGCAGTCTTCTCCGTCGAAAGTCACGATTAGTCCAGATTGCCGGAACGGCCCGATTCGCCGGCGCGGCAGCGCCTCAAGTTTTTCGCCGCCTTCAAAGCGAACGCCGCCGCGTGGTGGCAGCGGCGCCTTTCCTGCCGAACCCGAAGGACTGGCCGGATCACGGCCTGCACGCTGCCTGGTTGGGCCATAGCACGGTACTGCTGAAGGTCGACGGGTT
Source organism: Terriglobia bacterium (assembly GCA_963739705.1). Lineage (GTDB taxonomy): Bacteria > Acidobacteriota > Terriglobia > Bryobacterales > Bryobacteraceae > Palsa-89. The sequence goes on from CAVUBR010000002.1 coordinate 333,528, forward strand.
CACCATCCTGACGGATCCCGTGCTCGGCTTGCGCTGCGGCATCCGGATGGGTCCGGTGACGCTGGGGCTGAAACGGCTGGTCGCCCCCGCCATTTCGCGTCTCGACCTCCCGCAGGTCGATCTGATTTTGCTTTCTCACGCCCATTTCGATCATTTCGATTTAGCCACTTTGCGCGCGCTGGAGCACTCGGGAACGTCCGTCGTGACCGCCAGGAATACCAGTGACCTGCTGAGGGTGCGGCGCTACAAGGCCGTACACGAACTGGGCTGGGACGAGCACGTTCGCGTGGGCCCCGTGGCGCTGCGCGGCATCCAGGTCAAGCATTGGGGCGCCCGCATGCATACCGACGTGCATCGCGGATACAACGCATACCTGATCGAGACCAAGGATCATCGGATCGTGTTCGGCGGCGATACGGCCTTAACGGACACGTTTCGTTCGGTGCGAAGCTCCCGGCCGGTGGATCTGGCTATCATGCCGATCGGGGCTTACGATCCCTGGATTCGCGTGCACTGCAATCCCGAGCAGGCTTGGCGCATGGGCGCCGATTGCGGCGCGGAATTCCTGCTTCCAGTGCATCATCAGACCTTTCAGCTCAGCCGCGAGCCGTATTTCGAGCCGGTGGAGCGCTTTGTGGAAGCCGCCGGCAGCCAACCGGAGCGCGTCGTGGTGACGCGAATCGGGCACGAGTGGTCCGAGGATTGACCGAGCATGCGGTGCTTGCGCACGCTAGCGTTGACCAGCGTCATAATCTCCGGCGTGTGGGCGCAGGATGCTCGTGAAATCGTCCGCAAATCGGTGGAATTAGATCGGGCCAACTGGCTTCGCATGAAGGATTACACCTGGATCGCCAACGAAACCGAGCGCAGCCTGGATTCGAAAGGCCAGGTCAAGTCCACGGAAAGCAGTAAGTGGGAGACGGTGGTTCTTTACGGCGAGCCGCACCGGCGAATGCTGGAGCGCAACGGCAAGCCACTGATGGCCGGCGAACAGCGCAAGCAACAGCAGAAACTGGACCAGGCCGTGGCGAAGCTGGATGGTGAAACCGACGCCCAGCGCCAGGGTCGCCTGGAGCAATTGGAGAAGCAGCGGGAAAAGGATCGCGATTTTTTGCGCGAGGTGACGGACCTTTACGACTTGCGCATTGAAGGCCAGGACAAGATCGACGGCCTGGATGTGTGGGTCATTTCCGCGACGCCCAAACCAGGCTATCAGCCCAAGCGCCGCGATGCCCGGCCGCTGCTGAAGATTAAGGGCAAGATCTGGATCGACAAGGCCGAATATCAATGGGTGCGCATCGAAGCGGAGACCACCGGCACCATCAGCTACGGCCTGTTCCTGGCGCGGTTGAATTCGGGAGCCAAGCTGCTGTTCGAGCAGACCAGAATCAACGATGAAATCTGGCTGCCCAAGTTCGAGCGCGTCAGCGGGTCGGGACGCCTCGGGCTGGTGAAAAAGATCGCGATGGAGCAAGACCTGACCTGGAGCAATTACCGGAAATTCCAAGTCGAATCCAAGATCGTCGCCACGCAGTAGCGGCGCGCTACCAGATGTATTCTTTGGCTTCGGTGCGGCGTTCGTAGCTGTCCAGCACGTGGACCACACGGATTTTTTTCAGCTTGGCCGGGTTGAGCGCGCCAATGGGAACGTAGACGATCCGGCGGTTCAAATGAGCCGCGATGGAGCGGAAAATGGAGCGCGGCGGCTTGGCGGCCACGTACACCACGTAGCGCTGCAAAGAATAGTCCAGAGCCGCGAGCAACAGCCGTTCGGGCTTGTTCTGCGCGAAGTCGTAGTCAGGATCGGACCAGACATCCACCATCCGGCGCGGCGGAAGCGTCATCAAAAGGCCGCCGTATTCGGCGCGGCCAATCCCCGGCCCCACCAGGTGCTCGAACGGAAACGTGGAATAGAACGCCATGTCCGACTCATTTTGATGCTCGCCCAGCCAGGTGGTGAGATAGCGGTAGCGTTCATCGCGGTCTTCGTCGAAGACTACCACCGCCGCGCCCACTTCTCCGGCGATGCGGTCGAGCTGCCGGACGTAGATCTTGTTCTGATGCCAGTTGCGGATGGTTTCCCTGAGATCGATGCCGTCCAGGATGGACGTCGTGAAGGGCTCCGTGCGGGAGCGTTCTTCAGAAAGCATGCTCTTCGCTTTTCGTTTCAGGAGGCGGCCGTAATCTTCGATGACCAGATCCTCCGGCGGGTACGAGCAAATGGCGGTTCCATCGGTCTTCTGCGCCCATTCGCCCTGGAACTTTTCCTTCTTCCGGCGCTTCAAGCCTTGTGGAACCAGGCGCTGCTTGGGACGCGGCAACCGGCGGCGAAGCCGCAGCTTCTTGGTGTTCAGCCAGACCTCTTCGCCGGAAAGATTGACGGTCTCAAGCAGGTTGCTGGCCGGCTTTTGCGCCGGGTAGCGGTTGGCCATCTGCCAAACTTCGTAGGCGTAGTTGTCGTCCACCACGGAACGCGCAGCGACGGTCAGATCGAAGACCCCGGCTATCAGGTCGCCATTGATCGAAGCCAGGTTCCGAGTGAAGCGGGCCAGCATGCGCCGCTGCCAGTATTCGATCTTGTCGCCGGTGTTCTTGGTGTATTCTTTTTCCGCTTCGCGCAGCAGGTCGAACTGGACTTTGGGGCGGTCAATCAGCTCGTCCGCAAGCATCTCCAGGCGATACTGCTCGTAGCGGGCCTGCAGGTAAGGATATTCGACCGTAATTTCCGCCAGACAATCCGGATGCGGATTCAACAGACGGATATCGTCGGGGCGCGCGTGCCGGGGCGGTTCCTGAGGCGCTTCCATGGCGTCGAGCAATGGGTCCAGGAGATTCAACGACACAACTACGAAGACCGACGCCAGCGGGTCCGCACCCTGCAGCTTCCATGCCATGCCGGCGGCATGCGCGGCAATCTCCTCATTGCGCTCCTGCGGATGCACGCGGTAGGCTTCGACGTACTTGTCGATGCCAATGAAGCGGACTGAATAAGGATCGGGATACGTGTCGGGCAGATGTGGCCGGTCGCCCGAGTCGGGCTCGATGAAAATTACTTCCGCATCCACTTCGAGGCCGGTGCGCACGGCTTCGCAGAAGGGATCGGAAGGCTCGATGGGCACAAAAATGCCGCGCTCCTCTTCGTGCGCGTCCGGATAAACGATGACCGACATTTCGGGCAGCCGCGCCAGAGCCTGGAGATACGCATCTTCGAACGAACCGGGCAGCTCGACCGCCACGATTCGCGGGCGCTCGCGAAGGATAGCCCGCCTGAGGGCAATGCTGAACTCCACGCGCCCGGGCACCACGGGAAAATACGCGAGGTTGCCGCGGCGCAGGCTGCCGGGATCTTCCAGGGGCCTAGGCGCGTGGGACATACCTTAGCGCCTCATCGCCCAGCGTCTCCAGAATGGCGGTGCGCATCAGGAAGCGTTCGTCGCTTTGCGCCGACAGAGTGAGGCCAGCCTCGATGCTCTTGAGCTTCATGACGAAACGGGCGATGTTGATACCGTCGCGCACGGTATAGCGTTCGTCCGCCGAGTGTGCCTGCTGCAGGAAATCGGTGACGTAGTTCAGGATCTGATCGTCACCGAAGGGGACGTTTTCCTTGAGGATGGCGTATTCTTCGTGGCGCTCGGGAAAATCGATGGTGATTTGCGGCTGGAGGCGGGAGTGGATGTACTCGGGCAAGTCGAACGTCGAGGCGTCGTCGTTCATGGTGGCAACCAGGCGGAACAACGGATGGGCCTTGATCTTGATTCCGGCCACGATAGATTCGACGTAACGGCGATTGTCCAGCAGCGGCGCCAGGCTGGCCCAGCTTTTCTCGCTCATGCGATTGCCTTCGTCCAGGATCGCCACTCCGCCCCGGAGCATCGCAGTAACCAGTGGAGAGGCAACGTAGCGCAGCCTGGCCGCGCCTTCAATCACCGGAGTGACCAGCAGATCTTCCGGGCGCGTGTCCACCGTGGCTTGCATGATGTAGACTTCGCGCTGCAAGCGTTTCGCGGCGGCGTAAGCCAGTGTGGTCTTGCCCACGCCCGGTTTCCCTAACAACCGCGGATTCATCGGAACGTCCAGGGGGTCCACCACCAACCAGGAAGCCAGCAACTGGCGCATCACTTCGTCTTGACCCACCCACGCGACCGTCAGTTCATCGGGATGTGCCAGATGAAGAGTGACCCCTTCGATCTCGACCGTCATATGATGCTATTTTAGCGTGCGCGCGCGGCACCCTATCTTGAACGCGTCACGCTGCCGCAGAAGCGAAGGCCAGAGCCGGCTTTTGCGCCACGGACGATTCTTGGTAAGCCAGCGCGAAGGCTCGCGCCATGGCATGGCAGCCAGGCGCAGGATAAAGCTGAAAGAAGATGTGTTGCAGGCCGGCGGGCTCCAGGCCGCCGCAGATGGCGGCTACACTGGCGGCGCTGCGGTGAATGCAAGTTCCGCAGTCCAAGCCAATGTTGGAACAACTCTCCGGGCTGTTTTCGAGCAACAGGTCCATTGAATCTCCCTACCGGTCGTACTAGGTAAATGCAATTATTGAGGCTTAGGAGATTTTTTCCTATAGTACGGATGGGGGATTCCCCCGACTCTTTTGAGGGGATCGTTGGAAGGCGCAATCATGGGGCCCGGTTCAGGGGGGCGTACTGGCGAGAAGCGCGCGTTTGAGTTGCTAGACTGGTTTCTTCCGATTTGGACACACGGTCGAAAATTTTGACGGCCGATCAGGCTCGGCGGGAGCTGAAAGATAAGGCCATCTGCTGGGTCTTGGGTCATTTCGACCCTTTGCTGGCGGAGCACGTGCGACGCTTACGTCAATGCGCGGGTCCTGGAAAACTCCTGGCGGTAGAGGTGACCGAGCCGCGCAGACCGATCTTGGGGCAGCGCGCTCGAGCTGAGCTGGTAGCCGCATTGAAGGTGGTCGACTATGTTGTATTGTCGGACAAGCCGCCATCCGACGATGCCGGCGCGGATGAGGTCATCACGGAGACTTTCATACAACACGTATTGAGCCGCCATCGCAAGGAGAAAAAAGGTTGAGCGGGCCGCGGATTCTGGTGGTGCGGTTAGGCTCCATGGGCGACGTGGTGGCGGCGCTTCCGGCGGTTGCCAGCTTGAAGCACAGCCTGCCGCACTCTCGCCTCGCTTGGGTGATCGAGCCGCAATGGAAGGTGCTGCTCGAAGGCAATCCATATGTCGATTCGGTGATCACGTTCGAACGCCGAACTTTCCGCGATTGGAGAAGGGTGTGGCGGAAGCTGCGCGCCGAGCACTTCGATATCGCCGTGGATTTTCAGGGTTTGGTCAAATCGGCATTGCTGGCTACGGCGGCGCGGCCGGAGCGCATTTTCGGATTTACGGCCGAGTATGCTCGTGAGGCGGCAGCCTCGTGGTTTTATTCCGATAAAGTTCCGATTCGTTCCTATCACGCCGTGGAGCGAAATCTGGATCTCGCCGCGGCGGCTGGAGCCACCAATATCCTGCACACTTTTCCGCTTCCGCCGGGTGCTCCGGAAGGCGACTTACCGGCCGGCGATTTCATCCTCGCGAGCCCGCTGGCTGGTTGGGGCGCAAAGCAGTGGCCCTTGGAATATTACAGCGAACTGGCCCAAGGCTTGCGCCGCGATTTTGGCCTGCCGTTAGTGTTGAACACCGCGCAACCGCTGGACGTGGAGGGCGTCTGGAAACACGTGTCGGGACTTCCGGGCTTGATTCACGCCACGCGCCAGGCCACTGCCGTGGTCGGCATCGACAGCGGTCCGACGCATCTGGCGGCGGCGTTGGGGAAAGCAGGCGTCGCCATCTATGGCCCCACGGATCCGGCCCGGCACGGGCCATACGGCGACAGCTTCACGGTGCTGCGAAGCGCTTCAGCAAATACCAGCTACCGCAGAAGCGCGGAACCGGACCCGAGCATGCGCGCTATTTCGCCGGAACAGGTTATTCAGGCTTTGGCAGCCAAAGTAACGGCCGCCAAGACGAGCAGATGACGCGGGGATGAGCGTATTTCCCAAGCCGTACGCGGACCGCGTCGCGCGTCTGCGGGTTACCACAGGTTTTCTTTTGGCCGGGGCGTTCGCGTGGTTCTCGCAACCGGATCCGCGCTCGCTCGCGTGGGGACTTCCACTTTCAGCTAATAGGGTTGCTGTTGCGCGCCTGGGCCGCGGGCCATCTGGAGAAAAACACCCGCCTGGCGGTGGGTGGCCCGTATGCTCATGTCCGCAATCCGCTGTATCTGGGAACGCTCTTGGTCGCTGCCGGTTTAGTAGTAGCCTCGCGTCGCTGGCCGCTGGCGGTCCTGTTTGCGCTTGTGTTTGGCCTGATTTACTTGCCGGCCATCGAACTGGAGGAACAGCACCTGAGGAGTTTGTTTCCGGACTTTGCCGCTTACGCCCAGCGAGTGCGCGCACTTTGGCCTGTCTGGAAGACCGCGGCCACGACTCGCGAGCACTTTCGTTGGCGGCTGTATCTCCACAATCGCGAGTACCAGGCCCTGCTCGGTTTTCTGGCAGGAGCAGCACTGCTGATCGCGAAAGTCATAGTACTTCAGAGGCGTTGAAGTTCCGGCATTCTGTGAAATCCTAGTATTCTGAAGAGTATGTGCGGGATAGTTGGGTACATTGGCAACCGGAAGGCGGTTCCCATCATTTTAGATGGGCTCCGGCGCCTGGAATATCGCGGTTACGATTCAGCCGGAATCGCGGTTCTGAACGGTAACGATCATCTGGCGGTGCGCCGGGCGTCGGGAAAGCTGCGGAATCTGGAAGAAGCCATCCGCGCGAATCCGGTCGACGGGCCGTATGGAATCGGCCACACGCGCTGGGCCACGCATGGCCGGCCGACCGAGGAGAACGCGCATCCGCACCGCGATTGCACCGGCGACATCGTGGTAGTGCACAACGGGATTGTCGAGAATTATCTGCAACTCAAGCAACAGCTTCAGCTCGAAGGCCACAAGTTCGTCACCGAGACCGATACGGAAGTGATCGCGCATTTAGTGGAGAAATACTACGAAGGCAATCTGGAAGAGGCGGTTCGCAAAGCTGTAAGGGATCTGACCGGTGTTTTCGCGCTGGGCATCATCGCCAGTTCTGATCCGAATAAAATCGTCGCGGCGCGCCAGGGTCCGCCGGTAGTGATTGGATTGGGAGACGGCGAGTACTTTGTAGCCTCGGACGTGCCCGCGATTTTGAGTCACACCCGCGACATGTTCTTCCTCAATGACGGCGACATCGCGGTATTGACCCTGGAAGGCGTGCATCTGACGGATTTCAACGGGCGCGCGGTAAAACGGGCCGTCACTCATATTCTCTGGGACCCGATCATGGCCGAGAAGGGCGGCTACAAGCATTTCATGCTCAAAGAGATTTTTGAGCAGCCGCGCGCGGTGCGCGATACGATGCTGGGCCGCGTGGGGCAGGAGTCGGGCCGGATTTTTCTGGACGAAATGGACATCACGCCCCAGGCGTTTCGCGAATTCGAGAACATCAAGATCGTGGCCTGCGGTACCGCCTGGCACGCGGCGCTGGCCGGAAAGTTCATGATCGAGAAGCTGGCGCGGATTCCAGTGGAGGTAGATTACGGCAGCGAGTTCCGTTACCGCGATCCCATCATATCGGCCAAGACGCTCACGGTAGTGATTTCGCAATCGGGCGAAACTGCGGATACGCTGGCGGCGCAGCGGGAGGCCAAGCAAAAGGGTTCCAAGACCCTGGCCATCTGCAACGTGGTCGGCTCGATGGTTACGCGCGAAGCCTCTGGGTCGCTGATGACACATGCCGGTCCCGAGATTGGCGTGGCGGCCACGAAGACTTTTACGTCGCAGCTCACCGCGGTCTTCATTCTGGCGGCGTATCTTGGGCAAGTTCGAGAAATCTTGACTGCGGACGAGTCGCGCGATCTGGTGCAAGAGCTGATCCGGTTACCGGGGAAGCTCGAGACCGTGCTCTCGCGCGATGCCGTTTACGATGAACTGGTCAAGAAGCTCTTCCGGGCCGAGGATTTTCTTTACCTGGGACGCGGGGTTCACTTTCCGATCGCGCTCGAAGGCGCGCTTAAGTTAAAGGAGATTTCTTATATCCACGCCGAAGGTTATCCGGCGGGCGAGATGAAACACGGGCCGAACGCGCTCATCGACGAAAACCTGCCCGTGGTGGTGCTGTGCACGCGGGACCGCAAGAGCGATCGCCAGCCGCTTGCGGTATGAGAAGACGTTGTCGAACATCCAGGAAGTGAAAGCGCGCAGCGGGATCGTGATCGCCGTGGTATGCGACGACGATCAGGAAGAGGTCGCCAAGCTCGCCGATCACCTGATCGTGATTCCTCACAGCGACGAACTGCTTCTTCCCATCCTGGAAGTGGTCCCGCTGCAGCTTCTGGCCTATCACATCGCAGTGCGGCTGGGCTGCGACGTAGATCAACCGCGCAATCTGGCCAAGAGCGTTACGGTTGAGTGAAGCAGGCCACGCATCAGCTACACATCGCGACGAACGGGAAAGGATTGTACGAATTCACCGGTCAGGTCGAGTCCTGGGTGCGCGCGCAACAAGCTCATAGCGGATTGCTGACCGTATTCTGCCAGCACACTTCCGCGTCGCTGCTGATTCAAGAGAATGCCGATCCGGACGTGGTTGCGGACCTGGCGGATTTTTTTACGCGGCTGGTTCCGGAAGACACGACGCCTTTACCGGCATACCGCCGAAGGGCCGGACGACATGACCTCGCACATTCGCGCGGCGCTGACACAAACTCAGCTTTCGATCCCGGTGCGCGACGGCAGCTTGGCGCTGGGGAAATGGCAGGGGCTGTACTTGTTCGAGCATCGCGAGCGGCCGCACCGGCGTAGTGTAGTGTTGCATCTGCTCACGGATTGAGTTGGATTCGAGCTTCCAGATGCAGCGGTAGAGGGCCGCGCCGGCGCACGCGAACCAGCGGCGCGGTATGCTTCTCGCCAAACGTCGAGGAGCGCCAGCTTTCGACCCATTCAGCGCCGTCCGGGAGCGTCATTCGAGCCCTGGCGTCAACAGAGCCAAGATGCCAAAGTTGCTCGACATCGTGTTCGCCGCCCGGGCCCGACACCTCATCGATGACAATCAGGAGGCCGGGCTTCTGAAATTCGACCCGCCGCCGATGCGTGAAGCCGCGGTAGCGGCACTCAGCTTCCAACGTGTCTTGCCCGGCGTTCGTGTCCCAAGCGAGTACGTTGACGTGCGGGATGATTGGTCCAGCGAAAAGGTCCTGCGAGGCTGGCTTGATCGAGCTGGTCGATGCGAATGGTGTTGTGCGCTTCGGTTCCGCGGAACCAATCGCGCCAAGCCGGCTCGGCCGTGTAAGTGTAGGTCCCGGGATCGATCAGAATTTCTTCATCCCCGCTGCGGGCCACAATACTGAGCGCGCCCGCATGGGAGTGGCCCCCACCACTTGGACCGAATGATCCGGCGTTGACGATGATTTGATTCCGCCCGCAAACCATAATTGCGAGTCCGGCATCGGGAAACAGACGCGACTTGGCGATGGCTGCTTCGGTTGCAGGCGCCGCGCCGAGCCCGAGCCACCAAGAGGCCTGCGAATGCAGGTCTGCTCCTGCCCGCCCCAAGGTTCACGATCGAGCAGGGTGGCGGCGGTTGCCACGGTCGCCCGGCCGAATTGGTCGCGCGCTCCATAAGGGTGGAACAATCTGCCGCCGTCGTCGTCGCCGATAAACGCCAAGCTCCGGCAGGGCCCCAGAAGCGCGTCCAGGAAGCCCGCCATGCGCTGGAGCTGGTCGAGATATGCGCGATCGGGCTTCTTGAGAATCGCGTGCAGCAGAAACATATCCAGGGCGTAAACGTGATAGTAGGTCGATTGTTCGATGTGGCTTCCGTCGGCGTGGACTTGGCGGTCCATCTGCTCCCGCATGATCCGCGCGCCGAGCCCTTCCCAGCGGGCAGCCTTTGAAAGCGGCGCGAAGAATAATCCCAGGGCGTGCAACGCCAGTGCTTCGCCGAGCAGGTGATTGTAGGGAGAGAAATACACCGAAAGATTGTTCTCTATGAAGCACGCGTGCAGGTAGAGTTCGGTGAGCCATCGCGTTCGGAAACCGGCCGGCAAGTCCTGGCCGACAAAATGATAAATCCAGATCCAGGAGAGCGAGCGGAACGCTACCTCGAGCGCGCTGGCCCAGTTAATTCCGCGCGCGTACGGGTTCTGGGCGAACCAACTGTCAAGTTGCGCGCAAATCTCAGATGAGGTTAGCCTGGTCCGCCGGTGAACAGATAGGCTTGCGCCAATGTCACCAGATGTTGATGCCGGTTTAGCTCCCAAATCAGCTTATGATCGCCGGCGCGCCGAGCGTCCAAGAAGGGAATGAACCGGAAATAGTCCAGGCCAGTCTCAATGCCGCGCTCGTAGTCACGCCGCCAGTGGATTTCCGGGCCCGTGTCGACTGCGAGTCCAAGCAGGGCAAAACGATGCGCTCGAATGCTGGTGGCCAGCTCGATCACCTGGCGGGCAAAATCCGTATCCAGCAGGGCGGCGGACACCTCCCGGGCGTCGGGCCCGGGAAAGCGAGGCGACCACCCCGGTTCGAACCGTGCTGCCGGCGGCCGCGCCCATAGGCGAATGTTCGCTGCCTCTTGCCGGACGCGAAAGGCGATTTCCCCGGCCGTCCGCAAGAGATTATTCTAACCCGCACAGCAGGTTGCAACCGAATTGAGAGAATCGGCGAACAGAGCGCACTCTTAGACAACACCATGTGCGGCATTGCCGGATGCTTCCTGCGCGAGAAGAACGCCGAACTTGCGCAAATCAGCGCGATGTGCGACGAGATTCGGCATCGAGGTCCGGACCAGCAGGGCTATTGCATCGAGGGCCGCTGCGGTATCGGCATGCGGCGTCTCAGCATCATCGATCTGGCGGGAGGCCGGCAGCCGCTCTCGAACGAAGATGGAACAGTCTGGACGGTCTTCAACGGAGAGATCTATAACCACCGCGAGCTGCGCGAGGAGCTTCGCGCGCGGGGGCATCGGTTCAAGACCCGCTCGGACACCGAAGTTCTGGTTCATCTCTACGAGGAACATGGCACCGATGGAATTCAAAAGCTGCGCGGAATGTTCGCGTATGCAATCTGGGATTTGCGCAACCGTTCGATGCTGCTGGTCCGAGACCGATTCGGGAAAAAGCCGCTGTACTATGCGGTCGTTCCCGATGGCCTGTATTTCGCAAGCGAGCTGAAGAGTCTGCGCTGCGCCGGCGTTCCATTGGAACTGGACCGCGAGGCGCTGCAGCTTTACTTTCTGCTGAATTTCATCCCCGATCCGTGGAGCCCGTACCGAGCCATCCGTAAACTGGCGCCGGGCGGCTGGCTGCGTTATCACGCCGATGGGCGCATGGAAGAAGGCAGGTATTGGGCGCTTCCCTGCCCTTCGGAAGAGGCCCATCCCGGCCTGGATGAGCGCGCAGCGCGCCAGCAGTTGCGTGAAGCATTCGACGATGCGGTCCGGGCGCGCCTGGTCTCGGATGTGCCTCTGGGAGCGTTCCTGAGCGGCGGCATCGATTCCGGGTCGGTGGTCGCCTCCATGGCCGCGCAGCTTCCTTCACCGGTGAAGACGTTTTCCATCGGATTTGTTGAACCCGGTTTCAATGAGCTGCCGCTGGCGGCGGCAACGGCTCGGAAATGGGGGACGGATCATCACGAACTGGTCGTGCGGCCCGATTCGGCCGCGCTCGCTCCTAAATTGGTGCAGCATTTCGACGAACCATTCGGCGATTCGTCCGCGATCCCCACCTACCTGGTTTCCGAGTTCGCCGCCCGGCACGTCAAAGTGGTACTCACTGGCGACGGCGGCGATGAACTGTTCGCCGGCTATCAAAGCTTTCGGAACGTGCAGCGCTGGCGGAAACTGGACCGCATCCCGCTGGGAGCGCGGCGGGCCATTTCCAGAGTGGCCGATTCCCTGCCCTATTCGGCCTATGGGAAAAACTATTTGCGCATGATCAGCCGGGTGACTCCGTTGGATCGATACTTCGAAAACGCTTCGCCGCACTTTTTTCTTAGAAACCTGCTCGCTCCCGAGTGGATGCCGCCGGCCGACTCCGGCTTCCTGGCTCGAAAACTCGCGCACTGCTTGCCGGGAGCCGGCGCCGATGTTCTCACTCAGGCGCTCTACTTCGAAACCGCAGCGCGGCTCACCGGCGACATGCTGGTGAAAGTGGATCGCATGTCCATGGCAAATTCGCTGGAAGTGCGCTGTCCTTTGCTGGACCATCGGCTGGCCGAATTTGCCGCGCGTCTTCCGCACGGTTGGAAGCTCCGCAATGGGCGCGGCAAGGATATTTTCATTCAGGCGGTTGGGGACCGTCTGCCGCGTGAGATCCTGCGTCAACCCAAGCGCGGCTTCGGCGTGCCGCTTGCGAAGTGGTTTCGTGGACCGCTGCGTAACCTGCTGTGGGATCATCTGAGCAGCACCTCGTTCTTGACTCGCGGCATGGTTTCACCACATTTCGTGAGTCACTTACTCGGCGAGCACGACCGGGGCCGCCGCGATCATTCCCATCAGCTCTGGAGCCTGCTCATGCTGGAGCTGTGGTTCTGCGATGCGCAAGGCCATGCAACTCAGGCGCCCACAACAGAGGCGCTGGCCTTGAGCGCGTGATCCATGCGCGCGGATCTTGTCTTTTGGATTTCCCTATCCGCTGTGATCTACACTTACGCTGGTTACCCGTTGGCGCTGCTGGCTCTGCGGCTGTTCGTCAGGCGTCCGATCGGGCGAGCGCCGATCTCACCTTCCATTAGTCTGTTGATTCCCGCGTATAACGAATCGCCCGTCATCGAACGCAAAATACAGAATGCCCTCGCTCTCGACTATCCAGAGGAGAGGATCGAGATCGTATTGGCGTCGGATGGATCTACCGATGACACCGTGGCCATCGCGCAACGTCTCGCCGATGGGCGGCGCGTCCGCGTACTGGCGTTTCCGCGTAATCGCGGCAAGATGGCCACTTTGAACGCCAGCGTGCCGCAGCTCGGTGGAGACATCATCGTTTTCTCCGACGCCACGGCGCTGCTTTATCCTGACGCGCTGCGCCGGTTAGTTCAGAACTTTGCCGATCCCGACGTGGGAGCCGTGAGCGGGCGCTATACAGTGGTCAAAGCGGGAGGCGCACGCACCGGAGCTTCCGAGGACCTCTATTGGAAGTACGAAACCTCCCTGAAGATCCTGGAATCCGATGTCTCTTCGACGGTCGGCGCGCACGGTCACCTCTATGCGATTCGCCGGGAGCTTTATCCCTATCCGGCGGACAACGTCATCAACGACGACTACGTGATCTTCAGCTCAGTGCTGGCGAAAGGCTATCGAGCGGTTTATGAACCCGCGGCCATTGTTTACGAAGAAGCGCGCGAGATGACCGGATTCGGCCGCCGGATTCGCATCGTAGCCGGCAACATTCAGCAGGTCCGGGAAGCGTCCCGGCTGATTCGTCCGCTACGCCCGCTGCCGCTCTTCTTCTTCATTTCGCACAAGCTGGCCCGGCTGCTGGTTCCACTCGCCATGCTTGCGGCGCTGATCGCAAATCTGCTTCTGCTGGGCAGGCCTTTATATCGCGGGGCGATTTGCGTACAGGCTGGTTTCTATCTGCTCGCGGCCTGTGGCGCGCTGTGGCGTCTGAGGCCGAAAATCCTCATGCTTCCCTTCTATTTCTCGATGATCAACGCAGCCGCGTTTCTGGGCTTCTATTACGCTCTCACGCGCCGCCGCGGCATGGCGTGGGAGTAGCCGGCGCGACTCGCGAGAGATTTTTGTACGGTTTGGACCACTGTTTTTGTGGTGGACACCAGCATCATCTCGGTGGATGTCGAGGATTATTTCCAGGTGGAAGCCTTCGCACGCGCGATTCGGCGCGATTCCTGGGCCACATATCCCAGCCGAGTGGAACAGAATACCCTGCGGCTTCTGGATCTGTTCGACGAGCTGGACGTCAAGGCGACGTTCTTCATCCTGGGCTGGGTGGCGGATCGCTATCCGCACCTGGTCCGCCGAATCGCCGATCAGGGCCATGAGCCGGCCTGTCACTCCTATTGGCATCGGCTGGTTTACCGGCTGACTCCGGATCAATTTCGGCGGGATACCCTGCGTGCCAAGGACGCGATCGAACAGGCCGCGGGAGCCCGCATTTACGGTTACCGCGCGCCCAGTTTTTCCATTACTCCTCGCTCGACCTGGGCCCTGGACGTTCTGCGCGAACTCGGTTTTCTGTATGACTCGAGCATTTTTCCGGTCCGCCACGACGTGTACGGGTTTCGCGACGCACCCCGTTGTCCATTCCGGCTGGAGACGCCATTTGGCGAGTTGCGTGAGTTTCCGCTCGCGACCTTTCGCTTGCCGGGCGGGACGATCCTGCCAGTGGGTGGAGGCGGGTATCTGAGGATGCTGCCGCGTTGGTACACCAAAGCCGGTGTCAGCCAGGCGTGGCGAGAGGGACTCACTGTCGTGAGCTATGTGCACCCCTGGGAATTCGATCCGCGGCAACCTCGCTTGAACGGCCCCATCAAGTCGCGCCTTCGTCACTACACGAATCTCGGCCGGACCGAAGGACGCTTGCGGGTATTGCTTGCGCTCGGGCGCTTCACTAGTTTTCGCCGCAGCGGCCTGACAGATTTCTCGACCTCATCTTTACTTCAAACGGCAGGTTCCCGATGATCACACGCGACACAATGCCCGAAGTGGCACGGTTCTGGAATAGCTCCGCTAGCGAGTTCGATGCCATCTACAGCGGCGCGGGCAAGAGCGCCTTCGCGGTTTTTCTGGACAGCTTCTTTCGTCGCGATATCTATCAGCGATTCGATTGGGTCATGGAGAAATCGGGCGACGTCCGCGGCAAAACCATTTGCGACATCGGCTGCGGCTCGGGGCGTTTCGTGACCGAATTGGCACAGCGCGGCGCCAGCCGCGTTACGGGAGTCGATGTCGCACCGGAGATGCTGAAAATGGCCCGGAGCCTGGTGGAGCGTGGCGGCGTCGAGCAACAATGCGACTTTGTATTGAGCGATATCCTGGATTGGAAGACGGACCGGGTTTTCGACGTCACCATCGCCATCGGTTTGTGGGACTACATCGCCGCTCCGCACCAGCGCCTGCTCGCGATCCGCCAAATAACGGGCGGAACATTTCTCTCGGCTTGGCCGCGTGTATGGACCTGGCGCATGCCGGTCCGCAAGCTGCGCCTGGGATACATTCGCGGGTGCCCGGTCTATTTCTTCCGCAAGTCTGAGGTTCGCAGACTGCTAGAGGAAGCCGGTTTCGAGGTAGTGAGCGTCGAGACGGTGGGCAAATTGTTCTGTGTGGAGGCCCGTCCTCGCAGGGTATGATGACAGCGTGAGACGAACCACTTTCCTGTTGCCCGAATCGCTGTACGAGCGACTCCGCGAAGAGGCCTTTCGCTCGCGGGTCAGCATGGCTGAACTCATTCGCTCGCGCCTCGAGCCCGCAACCATACCAAAAAAGCGCGCAAAACCAAGGCTCGATCCGCTCCTCCGAGTCGCAGGCCTGTGCGATGGCCGTCCCATCACCGCCGCTATCGATGAGGAACTGTACAACGTCTGAGTTCACTGGTCCCATCCTCTACGTCATCACTCGGGCGACGTCCATTTCGGCCAGGCCGGTTTAGGCTTTCAAGCGATACCGTAGGTGTCGATCCGCGTCGCCACGTGGACACGTTGTGTCAGGCGGCACACAGCGGCGCTTGACCCTATCTAATGCATTATCAATGAGTTAATCAATGGCTCATGTCATGCTTTTCCTGTCGCGTGCAAGAAGGGGGAAAAGCGATGCAGGCAATAAAACTGGTGGCAATCCTGGTTGCGGCCAGCGCCGACGTGTACGCGGAGGGAGCGACGCGCCGGCTGGTGATCAGCATTCCCGACCGCAAGGTCGCCCTCATCGAGGACGGGCAGGTGGTGAAAGTCTATCCGGTAGCTGTGGGCAAGCCCGGCACGCCCAGCCCTCATGGCAGCTTTCACATCGCGAGCCGGGTCCAGCATCCCACCTGGTATCACCCGGGCAAAGTGGTTGGGCCCGGACCTGCCAATCCCCTCGGCACGCGCTGGATGGGCTTGGGCTACAAAGGCTACGGGATTCACGGAACAAATATGCCACTCTCGATCGGCAAAGCTGCGTCCCATGGCTGCATCCGCATGCGTAATCGCGATGTGGAGGACTTGTTCAATCGCGTGGAAGTCGGCGATGCGGTGGAATTGGTTACCGAGGTTAGTCCTGATTTGGCCGAAGCTTTTGGTGAAAACAAAGTCCAGCCCAGCACGTCGACCACAACGACGGCAGCGCTGGTGTCAGGCGGCGGAGATGCGCAATGACCACACTCAATTTATTAGGCGGATTCCCGCAAACAGCGCTGGCCGTGGCATTCGCCATGGGATGCGCTCTGCTGCTAAGCTTCGTGCTGCTGAAGCTGGTCTTGGGCTTCATGACACGCGAACAGTATAATGTTTCAGATGGCCCGCGTCGGGTTCGCGCTATTGTTTGGGTTGACCACGCTGGCCAGGATGGAAGCGCAGCCCTTGGTGGAGGCGGCAGCGCCGCTCGCGGCCCGCATCTCCTCCCTGCTGCCGCGCCGCGCAACCGTTTCCCTCGAATTCCAGGTCCTGACGCCGCTCGCCATGGCCGAATCGTCTCGTTTTCGGGGCGCGCTGGAGGAGGAGCTGCGCAAGACAGGCTTGGACCTGACCGGGACGACGCCGCCTGAATCGCGGCTGCGGGTCTCCGTGACCGAGACCGCGCGAGGCCTTCTGTTCGTCGCCGAGGTGTCGGGCAAAGACCCGCGGCAGGTCGTCATGCTGCCCTGGAGCCGGCCGCTCCCAAGTGAAGCCATGCCAGCCTTGCGGCTCGTCATCAAGCCGGTTTGGGAGCAAGCTGAACCCGTTCTCGATTTCATGCTCGACTCGGATTCGCAATTACTGATTCTGAGCCCCACGAAAGTTACAAATCTCCATTTGGCGAATGGAAAGTGGGCGCCCAATGGTCAGGCTTTTCTCACCCTGGACCGTCCGGTTGCGCGCGATCCGCGCGGACGGCTGGAGTTTATCGCCGGAGCCCTCCGCGCCTTCTTGCCTGGCACCACGTGCAGCGGCCAGTTCCAGCCGCAGTTCGGGATCACGTGCTCGCCCGGCAACGAGGCGTGGCCGATAAACCCGCAGGATCCGGCTCTACTCGTGCGCTGGGTGAGCGATAGCAATGTACTGGAATCTGCGGCCGTGAAGGGCTCTTTCTACAACGCCGCGCAAGGTTTGTTTGCGTCGTCGAACGAGAGCATCCAAGATCGCACGGGTGTTGCCGCACCGGGAACCGAGTCCTGGGGCAACGATCTCGCGGCAATGGCGAATCCCTGCGGTTCCGGAAACGTGTTGATCGTTTCCATGGCCGGAGAGAACCGGGAGCACGACCAGGTTCAGGTTTTCGAAATGATAAGCGGGCAGCCGGTTGTGCGGAGCGAGGCGATGGCCCTCCTGGGCGCCGTGACTGCTCTCTGGCCGGCGGAGACGCCGGGGCAAGCCACGCTGGTCGTTCGAAACTCCAAGACGGGAAACTATGAGGCTTCGCGCCTGGCTCTGGCTTGCGCTGAGTAGCATCTCGGCCGGTAGCTTAGCTGCCGGGACACGCCCGCATTACGGCGGCGTGCTCACGCTGGATCTTTCGGGCACTTTCAGCTCCTTGGAACCGTTCGAAGTGCCTCCCATGCTCTCGGCTTTAATCGGCGAGACGCTGCTGCGCATCAACTCGCGCGGTGAGCTTGAACCTTGCCTGGCGGCCTCGTGGCAACGCGAAGCCGACGGCCGGCGCTGGCGCATCTCGCTTCGAAGTAATGTCACGTTTCACGACGGCGAGGCTCTAACCGCCGTCAGCGTCGCCCCGGTCCTGCTGGCCGCGCTAAAGAAGACGTATAGCGATGTTGCCATTACGCCGGGAGGAACCACCCTGGTGATCCAGTCGATCAATCCTCTGCCAGCCCTGCTCACCGAACTCGCCAGCCCGCGCACGGCCATCGTTCGCAAGAGCGAAGCCAGCCCGTTGATCGGAACCGGCCCGTTCCGAGTTACTGCCTGGGAGCCTGGCCGGCGCTTGGCGCTGGCCGCGTTCGAGGACTACTGGGGCGGGCGGCCATTTCTGGATTCGGCGATTATCAATCTGGGGTCAACCCGGACTTCCGCGGATGTTTTCGATGTTCCGTTTAGCTCTCTGCGGCGAATCCTTCCGGAAACAACCAGAATCTGGCAGTCAGCTCCCGGCGAGCTGCTCGCATTGGTTGCGGCGGATGTTCCAGCCGTCGCTATGCAGGCTCTGGCGCTCGCGATCGACCGCGGCTCTATCGTCAACGTACTCACGCAACGTCGGGGCGAGCCGGCATTTGGCCTGCTTCCGCAGTGGTTGAGCGGATACGATTTCCTGTTCCAGAGCGCTCCCGACGTGATCCGAGCGCGACAGTTAGTTTCCCAGAGTAAGCTCAACCCGCTGGCGCTGAGCTATGCCGGCAACGATTCATTTGCGCGCGCCGTGGCCGAACGCATCGCATTGAACGCTCGCGACGCGGGCATAACTGTTCAGCCAGCGCCAAACAGCAGCGGCGCGCTGCGATTAGTGCACTTACCGCTCGAATCGGCTGACGCCGCGGCGGACTTGCTCAGTCTCGCCCGTTCGCTGGGCCTTCCTGAACGTGTGAATACGTTCGACATCTCCAAGCCAGAAACGTTGTACGATACGGAAAAAGCTTTTCTCGATAGCAATCGCGTCATTCCACTGCTGCACTTGCCCCAACTCTACGCTCTGACGCCGCGAGTCCACTTCAGAGAAGCCGATCGCAGAAATCCGCTGATTCTCCACCTGGAAGACCTGTGGGTGGACCCATGAGTTTTCGAACCAAGGTCTTCCTCAGCATTACAGTGACGGTCCTGATAGCCGTGTGGGTGGTCGCTGCCGTAGTTTCCGCGCTGGTGACAAATTCGTTCGAGCGGCGTGAGTCGCAGCGGACCGCAGCGCTAGTCGCGGAATTCCAGCGTGAATTCGACCGGCGCGGCCAGGAAGTGGCCCGGCGCATAGACGCCATTGCGAATTCCGACACGGTCCAGCGAATGGCCGTGAACCTGGCCGGCCCGCAGCCCGACGCCAGCCGGTATGTCGACGAAGCTGCGGCGCTGGCACGCGAGCAGTCGCTCAATTTTCTCGAACTGGTTTCCCCGGACGGCCGCATCGTCAGCTCGGCCGAGTGGCCGGCGCGTTTCGGCTACGAGGAGAGCTGGCTGGTCGAACCAGTCGACTGGAATGCCCAAGGTGTCTTCTTGAAGCGCGAGGATCTCGCCGATGGCGCTGCCCTCGGCCTGGTGACAGTTCGTGCTGTCAAAACGGGCGAACGAACTCTGTACGTCGCCGGCGGTTCGCAACTCGACAAGGACTTTTTCAATTCGCTGCCGGTGGCCGAAGGTATGCGCGTCCAGCTGTACCGAAGTTTCGAGCCGCGACCTGCACCGGACACCTTGGGATCGGCTCTGGCGGCAACATTGGTTCAGCAAGTCCAGCAGCAGGCACGCGAGCTGACCAGAACCAGTCCTGAAGCGAGCATTTCCGCAATACCGCTCATAGGGCGAGATAAACAACTGCTCGCCATCTTACTGGTGGAAAGCTCGCGCGCGGAGTTGGCCAGCCTCAAGCGCACCATTCAGGCAACCGCTTGGGGGGTGGGCGCCGCGGGCGTCCTGCTGGGTTTGATCTTGAGCTTCTGGACCGCCAGCCGGATAACGCGGCCGCTCCGTGCCCTCGCTGGCAGCGTGCGTCAGGTTGCGGCTGGAGATTGGCACACGCGAGCGGAGGTGGATTCGCGCGACGAAATTGGCCAGCTCGCCCGCGATTTTAATCACATGACCGAGCAGCTTTCCGAACAGCGCGACCGGATGATTCAGGCCGAACGCGTGGCCGCATGGCGAGAATTGGCGCGCCGGTTGGCGCACGAGCTCAAGAACCCGCTTTTTCCGCTGCAGATTACGGTGGAGAATCTGCAGCGGTCGCGTCAGGTCAGTCCCGAGCAGTTCGACGAAGTGTTCCGCGAGAGCACCACTACTTTGCTGGCCGAGCTGGACAATCTGAAGACCATCATCGGGCGCTTCAGCGAGTTCGCGAAGATGCCCGCGCCGCACCTGGAGCCTGTGAATCTGAATGATACGGTGCGCGAAGTACTGAAGCTTTTTGACGCCCAGATCCACGCAACCGGACGTCCTCCCATCGAAGTACAACTCCAGACGGAACAGAACCTCGCGAGCGTCGCTGCTGATCCCGAACAGATCCGGCGCGCTCTGCATAACCTCGTGCTGAATGCGCTCGACGCCATGCCCAACGGCGGAATGCTTACCATTCGTACGCAAAACCTCAACGGTGCGGGCGGAAGCCGCGTGGCGATCGAGGTGTCGGACACCGGGGAAGGCCTGACGCCCGAGGAATGCGAGCGCTTGTTCACGCCGTATTACACCACCAAGCAGCATGGCACGGGTTTGGGCCTGGCGATCGTGCAATCGGTGGTGAGCGATCATAAAGGCACAATCACGGTGCACAGCCAGCCGGGCCACGGCACAACGTTTAGAATCGAGCTGAACCGATGAGCAAACTGTTGCTGGTGGATGACGACGCGAACACGCTGGCGTCGCTGGCGCGTGCCTTTCGCCTGGCCGGGCACGAAGCGGTAGTTTGCGATCAGGCGGACCGGGCACTCGAACTCGCAAAGTCGCAGCGGTTCGACATGATTTTTTCAGACGTCGTCATGCCGGGCAAGGATGGTCTCACACTGCTGGCGGAACTGAAAGCAGCCGGTATCTCGACTCCGGTGGTCATGGTATCCGGCCAAGCCAATATAGAAATGGCCGTGCGGGCGACGCGGCTGGGCGCGGTGGATTTTCTCGAGAAGCCGCTCTCCACCGAGAAGCTGCTGGTCACCGTCGACAATACCATCAAGCTGGCGCGCCTGGAAGACGAGAACCGCCGCTTGAAGCAGCGCGCCGGCCGGCAGGAGCTGGTCTGGAAATCGGCCGCTATGCAGGCCGTCATGGCGAAGGTGGACCGCGTCGCCGCCAGCGAGACGCGAGTGTGCATTCTGGGAGAAACCGGGACCGGCAAAGAGCTGGTGGCTCACACGCTGCATAGCAAAAGCGCACGCCGCAATGGGCCGTTCATCACCTTGAACTGCGCCGCCGTACCGGCCGAGCTGATTGAATCCGAACTCTTCGGTCATGAGAAAGGCGCGTTTACCGGCGCCACCACGCGGCATTTGGGCAAGTTTGAACAAGCCAGCGGTGGATCGCTGTTCTTGGACGAGATCGGCGACATGCCAGCGATGATGCAGGCCAAACTGCTGCGGGTGCTCGAGCAAAGCGAAGTCGAGCGGATTGGCGGCGATCGTTCCATCGAAGTGGACGTGCGCGTGATCGTCGCCACGCATCGCAATCTCGAGGAGCTGGTGCGGCGCGGCGAGTTCCGACAGGATCTGTATCACCGCATCTTCGTGTTCCCAATTTCGCTTCCGCCAGTGCGCGACCGCAAGGAAGACATCCCGCTGCTGGTCGATTTCTTCGCGCGCAGCGTGGCGGAGCAAAACGATTGGCCCCCGCGCGAGATTACCCCTGACGCTTACGCCGAGCTGGAACGCTATTCCTGGCCGGGCAACGTGCGGGAGCTAAGAAATGTGGTGGAGCGCTTGCTGCTGCTGGCTGACGATCGAGTCGATCGCGGGACCGTACGCCTGGCGTTGCCGGCCGCAGGATCATCTTATCCGGCTGGGAACGGCAGCCTGGCCGAGCGCATGGAAACGCACGAACGCGAGGTGATTCTGGCCGAGCTGAACAAACACAATTTCAAGATGACGGACACTGCCCGCGCGCTGGGTCTGGAGCGCAGCCACCTGTACAAGAAGTGTCAACAGTTAGGAATAGAGCACAAGGCCACGCAGAGTTGAAGCGGCCCTGCGCGGTTGCTGTGGTATTCTGCCCCAGGAGCGTCTCAAACCATGAAGGTTGGTGTCTTCACCGCATTGCTGGCGCAGTTTTCGCTTGACCAGGTTCTCGAGAAACTCAAGAAGCTCGATATTCGCACGGTCGAGCTCGGCACCGGCAATTATCCCGGCGATCCGCATTGCAAACTGTCCATGCTGAAGGATCGAACGGCCTTGAAAGAGTTCAAACAGAAGCTCGCCGACCAGGGTTTTTCGATCAGCGCGCTGAGTTCCCATGGAAATCCGCTGCATCCGGATAAGGACGTGGCCAAGGCCTACCAGGAAACCAGCCGGAAGACAGTGCAGCTGGCTGAGAAACTCGAAGTGCCGGTGGTCATCGATTTCTCAGGCTGCCCCGGCGACAGCGACAAGGCGAAATATCCCAACTGGGTCACGTGTCCTTGGCCGCCTGAGTACCTGGACCTGCTGGAGTGGCAGTGGGAGAAAAAAGTCGCGCCGTATTGGATCAAGCACGCGCAGTTTGCCAAAGATCACGGCGTGAAGGTCGCCATCGAAATGCATCCCGGATTCGTCGCCTACAGTCCCGAGACGCTGCTCAGGCTGCGCTCCATCGCCGGCGACACGATCGGCTGCAATTACGATCCCAGCCACATGTTCTGGCAGGGCATCGACCCGATCAAAGCCATCCGCGTGCTGGGCGATTCCATCTTCCACGTGCACGCCAAGGACACGCAGATCTACGACTACAACCTTCCCAAGACCGGCGTGCTCGATACCAAGAAATACACCGACGAACGTCATCGCGCCTGGATTTTCCGCAGCGTCGGATACGGGCATGCGTCCGGCTGGTGGAAGGAGTTCATCTCCACGCTGCGCATGTACGGCTACGATTACGTGCTCTCGATCGAGCATGAAGACAGTCTCATGTCGCCGGACGAGGGGCTCACCAAGGGCGCGGCGTTTCTGAACGCGATCGTGATCAGAGATCAGCCGACTGCGCCGTGGTGGGTGTAGCGCTCGCTTTAGGTTCGCGCGGATTGATCGCGGAATTTTGCCGGCGTCAGTCCGGTATGACTCTTGAACATCGCACAGAAGTGGCTCTGATCGGAAAATCCGCACAGCAGTGCGATCTCAGACAGCGGGGTGCTGGTGTTGGCCAGCAGATGCGAGGCGTGCTCGATGCGGCGTTTCCGGATGTACTCGCCGATCGTGGACTGATAATGTTTGCGAAATTCCCGCGACAAGTGAACCGGATGGACTCCGGCAATGCCGGCCAGCTCAGCCAGGCTCGGGGCCAGCAGATAAGAATCTTCCAGCGCCTCGCGGACCCGCCGCAACCAGCTGGGGGCGTTCGCGCCGGTTCCTTCGCTAATCGCACGCGCGCTCTCCGCGAGGATCTCCAGCAGCACGCCTTCCATCGCAAGCGGAGCGATATTGTCCTCGGCGTGGAACTCGCGCACCATGCGATTTGCGAGCCATGCAGCCGCCAGGCCCAATACTTCGCCGGGCTTCGATAGCACCGCCGCATGATCGCCCAGCCGGCTGAGGATTAGCGGATCGATCTTGACCAAAAGACAACGCACCCTTGCGTTGTACTCGTTTTCGTGCAGCTCTCCGGGCGGCAAATAGCGCAGCGATCCTTCTGGGCAGACGCAGGTGCGCTCGGCGTACTTCTCTGTATAGCTGCCCGACAGGACAAAACTGAGATAGCCGTGGGAGTGGCAATGCGGTGACAGAGCCAGCCCCTCCGGATAAACAGTTTCTGTCAAAGTGAAGCCCGCAACATCGCGACGCCGCACGACCGTACCCGAGGTGTCCACAATCGGACAGGCCGCGAATTGTTTTTGGGGTATTGCAATCGTCGCGTTCATAGCAGTTCGATCCTGGCCTTCCTTGTTCGACGCTAGAGAGACCGGTCGGTTAGGATTTCGATCGCGTGAATGCATGTTTCATGGACGTTCACGCATAACTTTCGTACGCAAGACATCGTCCGTTTGTTCGATTCACTGATTCCAAATATGCAAGAAAAGTTGCAGCAACTTGAGCATGCGTTAAGCTCGTCCCAATTGCGGACGATTCGTCCCACAAACGCACACGAATTGTCGAAAATGATTTAGACGCACGCGCGATGGAAATCGAAGTGAGAAACACTTTGCGGCCGTACTCGATGCGTGCCGATGAACGAGCTACTTCAGTTCCGGGCTGCTGGCGTTAGCCGCCTCGGCGGTCCAGTTCTGATGAATCGTCATGGTCTGGTCGGAGAAGAAGGTCCGCCGGCCGGTGCTGTTGTACACCTTGGGGTTGGCGTTTACGGAATAGCCTTGCGGTGTCGCAGTGAGGACGAACGTATAACCGTCCTTATCGCCGGAAGCCAGACTGTTCGGAATCAGGTCCGCGGCCTCGGGTCCCGGACCCCCGCTGGTGGGCGGCCCAAGCTGAGCCAAGGTTAGCGCGTACTTTCCGAATTGCGACTGGTACTGCGTCTCGGCCTGATGTATGGTCTGAATTTCCCGGATGACCACCATCTCGTTGGCATTCTCTTTCGCGGTATTGAGCTTGGGAACCGCGACCGCCAGGATCACCAGAATGATCGAGATCACGATCAGCAACTCGATCAGCGAAAAGCCGCGTGCGCGCAAGCAGTGCTTGGAATGGGACCTTTCCATGACATTAATTATGACGCGAAATCCGGGCCTAGTGTGCAGTGCCTGCCGCCGGCTTGGGTTCCGACACCATAACGGCCGGAACATTCTGCTCGTGGACCAGCTTGTTGAAGGCTGCTAAGTCCGTGCTCATCAATTTCTTAAGCGTCTCAAGCTGCACGTTGACCTGGCTGGCCAATTCTTCATAGACCTGCGTGTCCTGAAGCGTGGGCGGATCGTCGGAACTTTCCACACCCCCCAGCAGCGTGGCCAGCTTGTTGTTGAGCTTGATGGGGAAATTGAGCGGATCTTCGCTGGCACGATTCTTGGTCTGATACAGCGCCTCCTCTACGGCTGTCAGCTTGCCGGCCAGCGTCTTGGCCGCATCTGAAACCTTGGCGTCCTTGACGCGCCCCGCGTACTCATCCAGCTGTTTACGAACATCGCGGATCTCGACCACGGCCTCGTTGGCCTGGCTCAGCTTCCCGTGGACTTGCAGCGCGACTTCGAGCTGCCGGGCGTAGTCATCGGGCGTTGTGGTGAGGCGCGGATCTTTCTTGACCTGAAAAGTCTGCACCTGCGATTTGCCGTCAATCGTCAGCAGCACTTTGTAGGTTCCCGGAAGCACCACCGGGCCGCGGACGTTCCCGGCCCACAGGATCATGCCGGGGAAGGAAGTCGCGTCGGGATAGCGCAGATCCCAAACGAACCGGTTCAAGCCGGCTTCTGCTGGGACGCGATCGGCTCCCGGCGGACGGCGGGGGCCTTCTTCCTCTTCCTCGTCCGGCGCAGGTTCCGCACGCTTCGCCGCCTGGGCGCTCGAGAATTTACGAATCAACTTGTCGGAACTATCCAGGAACTCCAGCGTCACCTCGCCTTGCGGCTTGTCGCGGAATGAATAATACACAACAGCTCCGGCCGGCGGATTTTGTCCTTCGGGCGTGTTGGGTGGCAGGCGAAAGCCGCCCCGCAACGTGCGATAAGGATCTTGCGGCTGGAGAAGCTTAAACTCCTGCTTTAAGTCACTATCGGCAAGTTGATAAATAATAGGCATATCGCCGAATATCCAAAACGCTCTGCCTTGAGTCGCGACCACCAGCTCTTTTTCGCGTTTCTGAAAGGCCAGGTCGGTGATCGGCACCACCGGCAGATTGAGCTGGAACGATCGCCACAGCGTGCCGCCGTTGAATGAAACAAACAACCCCGTTTCTGTTCCGGCCACCAGCAGGTCCCGGCGGTTCGGATCTTCGCGGATCACTCGCGTAAACGCGCCGGGCGGAATGCCGGAATCGATACGCGCCCAGCTTTTGCCGTAGTCCGTGGTCTTGTAAAGGTACGGCCGGAAATCGTCGAGCTTGTACATGGTCGCGGCGAAATAAGCGGTCCCAGCATCGAACGGCGAGGCCTCGATGGAATTAATCTGGATCCATTGCGGCAGGTCCTTGGGAGTGACGTTCTCCCAATGCTTGCCACCGTCTTCCGTTACGTGGACCAGGCCGTCATCGGAACCCACCCAGATCACACCCGTCTTAACCGGCGATTCCGCGATCGTAAAGATGGTGTCGAAATACTCGATGCTGCTGTTATCTTTGGTGATGGGTCCGCCGGTGGGGCCCTGCTTGGATTTATCGTTGCGGGTCAAGTCCGGGCTGATCGCTTCCCAGCTTGCCCCGCCGTTGGTGGTTTTGAAAACGTGGTCGCCGCCCGCGTACAGCGTGCTGGGATCGTTGGGCGAGAACAGCAGCGGATAATCCCACTGGAAGCGATACTTCATCGCTTCCGCGCCGGCGCCCATGGGATTGTCGGGCCACACGGTCACGTTGCGGAGCTGGCCGGTACGGTGATCGTAGCGCGTGAGCAAGCCATCGTAGGAGCCCGCATAGACGATCTGTGAATCCTTGGGATCGGGCACCACCCAGCCGCTTTCACCGCCGCCGACATCGTACCAATCGCGCACGTCGATGGCTCCCTCGTCGCTGCGCGTGGTGATGCGGACCGTGCTGTTGTCCTGCTGCGCACCATAGGCGTGATACGGAAAATCGTTGTCGAGCGCCACGCGATAGAACTGTGCGGTGGGCTGATTGTCTATCGTAGTCCAGGTGCGCCCGCCATTGGCGCTCACGTTGGCGCCGCCGTCGTTCGATTCGATCATGCGGTTGGAATCGTTCGGCGCGATCCACAGATAGTGATTGTCGCCGTGCGGCGTGCGGA
The DNA here is from genome assembly GCA_963739705.1 of Terriglobia bacterium. Taxonomy (GTDB): domain Bacteria; phylum Acidobacteriota; class Terriglobia; order Bryobacterales; family Bryobacteraceae; genus Palsa-89. Next base: position 360,359 of record CAVUBR010000002.1, read on the forward strand.
TGGTCGTATAGGTCTTGCCGCCGTCGTCGGACCGATAGAAGCCGGTGTTGACCACATAGACCGTGTCTTCCTTGAGCGGATCGGCGAAGATGCGCGAATAATACCAGGCGCGCTGCCGCAGCTTGCGCTCGTCGTTAACTTTCGTCCAGGTGCGGCCGCCGTTGTCGGAGCGAAAAACGCCGCCGTCTTCAGCTTCCACGATGGCCCACACGCGATCGGAATTCTGAGGAGAAACGGTGACGCCGATCCGGCCCAAAACGCCTTTCGGCATGCCCGGATTGCGGCTCAAGTCAGTCCAGGTATCGCCGCCATCGGTGGACTTGAACAGACCGCTGCCAGGTCCGCCGCTCTCCAGCGACCAGGGTGTGCGGTGCACGTCCCAAAAAGCCGCATAGATCACGTTCGGCTGGTTGGGGTCGAGAATCAGATCCACCGCGCCAGCGTTGCGATTGCGGAAGAAAACTTTCTTCCAGGTCTTGCCGCCATCGGTTGTCTTGAAGACACCGCGGTCGTCATTGGGTCCATACAAGTGGCCCAGCGCTGCGACGTAAACGATGTCGGGATTTCGCGGATGAACACGCACCGCGCCGATGTGATAAGTATTCTCCAGCCCCACGTTTTTCCAGGTCTTGCCCGCATCCGTGGTCTTGTAAACGCCGTCGCCATTGGAGGCATTGCCGCGGATGTCGGGCTCGCCCATGCCAACGTAGACCGTGTTGGGGTCCGATTCCGACACGCCGATCGCGCCCACCGAGCCGGTTTTGAACTGGCCATCCGACACAGGAATCCAGTTGCCGCCGCCATCGTTGGTTCGCCACACGCCGCCGCCGGTGCCGCCGAAATAGTACACGCTAGGCTGCGAGGTCACGCCCGCGACAGCCACGGCGCGGCCTCCTCGAAACGGGCCGATGTTGCGATACTTCAGTTCCTTGAGCGAATTGAGATCAGGCTGTGCGGTCAGCACCAGCGCGGAGAACATCAATGCGACGAGAGTCTTCATCGAACTACCTTCAATTACTAGTTGAGCTTACTTTGTGGTGGGCCGGGGAACCTTCTGCTCCATCATGGCGGCGTTATAGGCGAACCAAGCCATTGCGACGGCTGCCTGCCGAATCTCATTCATGTCGACGCGCTCCACCATGTCCATGTTGGTGTGGTGGGTGCGGATGTCGTAGTTGACGTAGTCCTGGATGGGATTGAAGCCGGGCACTCCCGCGCTCACGAAGTTCAGATGGTCCGTGGCGCCGACCGGCTCGATGACGTTGCGCCGCGCGCCGGAATCCTTAATTGGTTCCAGCCAGGTATCGAACATGGGCTTGGCGGCCTCGTTGTTCTGTAGGAACCAACCATAGATGGGGCCCGTTCCGTTGTCAATGTTAAAGTACACGTCGAATTTGTCGCGGGCTGACGCGTTAGCCGCGCCTTCCAGATGCTGCCGAACCCAGGCGCGCGAGCCGAGCAGGCCCTGCTCTTCTCCGCCCCAAAGCGCCACGCGAATGGTGCGGCGGGGGCGCGCGTCGATGGCCTTGAGAATTCGCATTGCTTCCATCACCGTGGTCGCGCCGTCTGCGTTGTCGGTGGCGCCGACTCCGGTATGCCAGCAATCCAGGTGCCCGCCCATCATGACGACTTCGTCGCGCAGCGCCGGGTCGGTGCCGGGCAGTTCCGCCAGCACGTTATAGGCGTTGCCGCCGTCGGCATCGTAGTATTTCGTCTGCACATTGACCCGCAGCTTGACGGGGATGTTGTGTTCGAGCATCCGGGCGATCATGTTGTAATGCTCCGCAGCCAGTGTGATGGATGGCGCCGCGCCCGGTCCCAAGTCGCGCCCGGTGACGAAGACGGTTCCGTGCTCGCCGATGCTGGGCTTGAGCAGAACGCCCGCGCCGGCCTCGCCTAGAATCTGCGCCACCCGCTGTGCCGCGGCCGGACCGGCCGGGCGCTGCTGGCCGATGCCGGTCGCATAACCGGCCGACAGAGCCACATAATCCGGAGCGCTCGGTTGCGGCCGGTCTTTGCGGACAAAGTTAGTCATCATCGGCTGGGTCATGACGATGGCGCCCTTGTACTGCGCGCGGTTGCGGTCGATTTCCTCAGGCGACTTGCCGCCGGCAAACACGGGCGTGGCCACGATCTCGCCATTGGTGGAAGGCGACCAAGCGTCGGCGTAGCCAATCAGCGGCAGATAGCGCGGCTCGATCATCTCAATGGTGACTTTTTCCATGGACCAGCCGCGGCCGAATTTCCAAGGCTCCAGCCGTGCGCCTTCCAGTCCGTAGGATGCCAGGCGGTCACGCGCCCATTCGGCGGCGCGCTTGTGTGCGGGCGATGCGGTGAGCCGCGGCCCGATGTTTACGGTGAACATCTCGAACACCGGCGCAACCTGCGAGTTGGCTGTTTCCTCGTCGCGAATCTTCGTCAGCATGCTGCGGTCAATGAAAATCTGCCCATACGCCAGAACGGCGAGCGCCCGCCAGAATGGTCAACCGCACAAGTTGCTTGATCATAAATCTCCTCAAGATTATCCTACGCCGTCTCACCCGCGGTCGAAAGTGAATCTGCAATCAGCACGCCTCCGCAAGGGCCATCGCGCCCAGAACGCCGGCGCGCGAGCCGAGCGATGGCGGAACAATATCGGGAGCGTCGACGTAGCCGTTCAGCAGCTCCGCCACGTTGCCGCGAATCATGGGGAAGAGCTGCTCTCTGGCCATGACGCCGCCTCCCACGATGATTCGCTGCGGCGACAGCATGCAGATCATGTTCGCTATGCCGAGCGCCAGATAGCGAGCCTGAAGATCCCAAGCCGGATGATCGTCAGGCAAGCAGGACGGATCCTGGCCCCAGCGCGCCTGGATCGCCGGAGCCGCCGCCAGCCCTTCCAGGCAATCGCCATGATAAGGGCAGTTACCGGGAAACGGGTCGCGCTCGAAATCGTGCGGCACTCGCACGTGGCCCAGCTCCGGATGCGTGCGGCCGTGCAGCAAGCGGCCGTTGGCCATCGCTCCGCCGCCGATTCCGCTGCCCACCGTGAGGTACAAGAACGTATCCAACCCCTGCGCCGCGCCCCAGCGGCTTTCGGCGAGCGCCGCGGCATTCACGTCGGTGTCAAATGCAACCGGCACGTGCAGCGCTCTCCGGATCGATCCCGCGAAATCGAAATTTCGCCAGGCCAGCTTGGGCGTCCAGGTGATGAAGCCAAACGTCGGCGACAGCGGATCGAGATCCACTGGGCCGAAAGAGGCGATCCCGATGGCGCGCAACGGCGTCCGGGCTTTGAAAAACTCCAGCACTCGGCCGATGGTTTGCTCCGGCGTCGTGGTGGGGATCTCCGCCAACTCCAGCTCATCCGGCGGATGGCCCACCGCACAAACAAACTTCGTACCGCCCGCTTCGATTCCGCCCAGGGATAGCATTGGTCTATTAAGCGATTACTTCATGATATAAAGTACTCTATAGTAAGAAGCATGTCGCCCCGCCCTGCCCTCAAACCAGCGTGTCGCCGTATGAGCGATGGTATCGCCATTTCAACGAGCGCCGCGATGGCGCGCGGGCGCTTCCTTGGTGGGATTCCTGCATGCTGACAGCGGCGGAGCGGAGGGATGTAGCCCGGTCCATTCAACAATTTCAACTCGGCGAGTGGGCTCGCGGCCGGGGTCTCAAGCAGAGGGCGCTGGGTCAGGCCGGGCTGGCCGGAGACGCCTGGTTCATTCCGGCGCTGGAGCTGTTCATCAGAAGAGCAGCGCCACAGCGCGATTCTGGGACGGTTCCTCGATCAGCAGTCCATCCCACGGCTCTCGGCGCACTGGCTCGACGAGATTTTCCGGCGTTTGCGCAAATTGGCCGGACTGGACGTTTGTGCGGCGGTGCTGGTTACGGCGGAAGTTCTGGCAATGCCTTTTTACCAGGCCCTCCGGGATGCAACTCGGTCGAAGCTGCTGCGTTCTATTTGCGCGGGCATTCTGGTGGACGAAGCCGCTCACTTAAACTACCAAGGTCTGACGCTGGGTTTGATTCGCCGCCCGCTCTCGGATCGCAGCCGAACCGTTCGCGCCCTGTGCCACCGGGCGCTATTCGATGGCACCGCTCTACTGCTGTGGCAGCAGCATCGCCGGGTTTTCCGGGCCGCCGGTTGGAGCTTCTTCCGGTTTTGGAACGAAGCGCAGCGCTGGTTCGCGATTCTCGAGATGAAAATCAGGAGCGTCTCCTCGGCGCAGGGCCGAATCGATTTGTACGCGGAAGCGCGCCTCGACTAGCGTCCGGTCGGACTTACAATGGACGAATGACCCGCCGACCACTCCTGATAATTCCGCTATTCACGTCGATGTGCTTCGCCGCGGTGACTCGCGTCGAGCTGACGCGGCCGCAGCGACGTTTTGCAAGGCGCATCGTTCGGCTCGGCCGGCGCCTACGAGCGCATCGCCGGCAAAGTCTATTTCGCCGTGGATCCGAAGCTGCCTGCCAATCGCATCATCGCCGATATCGACCTGGCGCCACGCAATGCCGAAGGCAAGGTGGAGTTCTCCGCGGACTTGTATATCCTGAGGCCGCGCGATACGTCGAAGAGCAACGGCACGGCGCTGGTGGAAATCTCCAATCGCGGCGGCAAGGGTCTGCTCAATATGTTCGACCTCGCGCCCGGCTCGAGCGACCCGCGCACGCAAGCCGAGTTCGGCGATCAATTTCCTGCTCGACCAAGGCTTCACTTTGGTCTGGATCGGCTGGGAGTTTGACGTGCCGCCGGGCGACAACCTGCTGCATCTGTACGCCCCGATTGCGACCAACAATGGGCAGACGATCACCGGCCTGGTACGGTCGGAGTGGGAGGGTGACCAGCGGGTCGCGACCATTTCACTCGGCGATCGCAATCAGGTAGCCTAGCCGGTGGCAGACCAGAACGCGCCCGAGAACCGTATGTTCGTGCGCGATTCGGTAGCGGGTGAGCGGCATGCCATTCCGCGCGACAAATGGAAGTTCGCCGACGACCGGCACGTCACGCTCGAGGGAGGCTTCGACCCGGGCAAAATCTACGAAGTGATCTATCTGGCGAAGGATCCGGCCGTGGCAGGGCTTGGCCCGGCGGCGGTGCGCGACATCACGTCGTATCTCAAGTACGGAGGCGCCGACACGTTGCTCAGCGATTCGCAGCGGTCAACGAAGCGTGCGGTCGCATTTGGAGTTTCGCAAAGTGGCCGATTTCTGCGCACGTTCTTCTACGACGGCTTCAATCAGGACGAGAAGAATCGGCGCGTCTTCGATGGCGTGTGGGCGCATGTCGCGGGCGCCGGGCGGGGATCGTTCAATGCGCGCTTTGCGCAACCGTCGCGCGACGGCCATCCGTTCCTGAACGTCGCTTATCCCAGCGATCTCGCGCCGTTCACCGATCTGGACGGCGAACTCGCCAAGGCAACCCAAGCCAACGTGGTACCGAAGATCTTTTACAGCAATGGCTCCTATGAGTATTGGGGCCGCGCCGCCTCGCTGATACACACTTCGCAGGACGGCAAGCAGGACGCGCCCATCGCCAAGGACACCCGCATTTATTTCTTCGCCGGATCGCAGCACGGCGCCGGATCCATTCCTCCGCGCCAGGTGGAAGCGCGCAATCAAGCCAGTGTGAATGACTACCGCGCCTCGATGCGGGCGCTCTTGGTCGCGATGCAATCCTGGCTCAAGGACGGCAAGGAACCGCCGGCTTCCGAATATCCCAAGATCGGCAAGGATCAATTAGTAGCCGCGTCCGCGTTGGCCTTCCCCAAGATCGCGGGAGTTCAATTGCCCAAAATCAAACGCGAAGCCTACCGGTTGGACTTCTCTGTCGAGCCTCCCAAGATCGGGGCCGCGTATCCTACTCTGGTTCCACAGGTGGACATGGACGGCAACGACACGTCCGGCATAAAGATGCCTGAAATTCAGGTACCGCTTGCGTCCAATACGGGCTGGAATCTGCGTAACCCGTCGATTGGCGCGCCGGATGAGCTTTTCAGCATGGTCGGTTCCTGGATTCCCTTCCCCGTGAACCGCGCCGAGCGTGAGAAGCAAAAAGATCCGCGGCGCTCCATCGAAGAGCGCTACAAAGACAAGCGCGACTATCTGGACCATATCAGCGCGGCGGCGCAAAAGCTGGTGACCCAAGGATTTCTTCTCGATCAGGACGTGCCCCGGCTGCGCGATCGTGCCGCGCAGGAATGGGACTATGTTCTAAGATCGAACTGATGGGTCCTCATCCAGCGCAAGCTGAGCAACCAAAACTACCGATACCCGGCGTCAAGAATCTGATCGCGGTCGGATCAGGCAAAGGCGGCGTGGGCAAGACCACCGTTTCCGTCAACCTGGCCATCGCGCTGGCGCGCCTGGGCCACAAAGTTGGCCTGCTGGACGCCGACGTCTACGGTCCCAACGTTCCGCTCGATGATGGGCATGCGCGCGACGCCGCATGCAATCGGCGAGCGCATCCAGCCGCTCGAGAAATACGGCGTGAGCTCATGTCGATGGGATTCCTGAATCCCGGCGACAAGCCGCTGGTGTGGCGCGGGCCGATGCTGCACAGCGTGATCCAGCAATTCCTGCGCGGCGTCGATTGGGGCGAGCTGGATTACCTGATGATCGATCTTCCGCCGGGAACCGGCGACGTGCAGCTCTCGTTGATCCAGACCGCGCCGCTCACGGGCGCCGTGGTGGTGACCACGCCGTCCGATGTCTCGCTCGAAGACGCGCGCAAGGCCATCCACATGTTCCAGCAGGTGCGCGTGCCGATTCTGGGGATGGTGGAGAACATGAGCTACCTGGTGTGCCCGCATTGCCAGGAGCGCATCGACGTGTTCAGCTACGGCGGCGGCAAGAAGACGGCGGAGGCGATGAACATGCCATTCCTGGGCGAGCTGGCGCTCGATCCGGCAGTGCGCATCGGCGGGGATTCTGGCAACCCGGTCACGCTGGGCGAAACCGGCGCGCCATTTGTAGCCATCGCGCACGAGGTGGAGCGGCGCGCGGCGGAGGAATCCGCCAAGAAGGGCCCGTCGATCAAGATCGAGGAATGAAATAGTGGCGCGCGCTCACCGTCGCGCCCAACTGGCTCCGATGTAATCCCGGTTCATCCGCGCGATCGCTTCCAGCTTGATCTCTTTCGGACACACCGCTTCGCACTCGCCGATGTTGGTGCAGCTTCCGAAATTTTCCTGATTGAACTGCCGCACCATGCGGAGCGCCCGCTCGTGCCGCTCGGGCTGGCCCTGCGGCAATAAGCCAAGATGAGCGATCTTCGCGCCCGTGAAAAGGGCGGCCGAGGCATTCGGACATGCCGCCACGCACGCGCCGCAGCCGATGCAGGCCGCCGCGTCCATGGCGCGGTCGGCATTCTCCTTGGGAACCAGAATCGTGTTGCCATCCGGCGCGCTGCCAGTCGGAATCGTGATGTATCCGCCGGCGGCGATGATGCGGTCGAATGCGCTGCGATCCACAACCAGGTCTTTGATGATCGGAAATGCCTTGGCGCGCCATGGTTCAAGATAAAGTTCCTGGCCATCCTGAAAATGGCGCATCGTGAGCTGGCACACCGTGGTGGCGGGCAGCGGACCATGCGCGATCCCGTTGATCATGAATCCGCACGAGCCACAGATTCCCTCCCGGCAATCATGCTCGAAAGCAATCGGCTCTTCGCCCTTGAGAATCAGGTCCTCATTGACGACGTCGAGCAGCTCCAGCATCGACATATCCGGATTCACCGCGTTCGCTTCATATCGCACCATCGCGCCGCGTGTCGCAGGGTTTTTCTGACGCCAGACATGCAGAACCAGGCGCATTACTTGTAGCTCCGCTGGCTGGGATGGACATACTCGAAATGCAGCGGCTCTTTGTGCAGCGCAGGCGGCTGGTTATCGCCCTGAAACTCCCAGGCCGACACGTACGTAAACTCGGCGTCGTTGCGCTGCGCCTCGCCGTCGGGCGTCTGAAACTCCTCGCGGAAATGGGCGCCGCAGGATTCATTGCGGTCCAGTGCATCCAAGCACAGCAGCTCGGCCAATTCGAAGAAATCGGCTACGCGGCCGGCCTTTTCGAGCGATTGATTCAAATCGTCCGCGCTGCCGATCACGGTCACGTCCTTCCAAAACTGTTCGCGCAGCTCGCGAATCTCGCCCAGCGCGCGCTCCAGACCCTGCCGCATTGCGCGACATTCCGCAGTAATCCCAGACAATCTTGCCGAGCCGGCGATGGAAGTCGTCCACGGTGTGGTGGCCCTTGATCGACAGCAGCCGCTTGGTGCGGCTTGCGACTTCCGATTCTACCCGGGCGAACTCAGCATGCCCGGTGTCCAGCTTCTCCGGCTTGGCGTTGGCGATGTAATCGCCCACCGTGTACGGCAGGATGAAATAGCCATCCGACAAACCCTGCATCAAGGCGCTCGCGCCCAGCCGATTCGCGCCATGGTCGGAAAAATTCGCCTCGCCGATTACGAACAAACCCGGAATCGTGCTCATGAGGTAATAATCCACCCACAGCCCGCCCATGGTGTAGTGCATGGCCGGATAGATGCGCATGGGGACCTGGTAAGGGTTCTCGTCGGTGATGCGCTGATACATCTCAAAAAGATTGCCGTAGCGCTCACGAATGACGTCCGCACCCAGGCTGCGGATGGCGTCCGAGAAATCCAGATAGACGCCGTGGCCAGTCTCGCCCACGCCACGTCCTTCGTCGCACACCGCCTTGGCATTGCGGGAAGCTACGTCGCGCGGGACCAGATTGCCGAAGCTCGGATAACGCCGCTCCAAGTAATAATCGCGCTCGCTCTCGGAGATCTGGCCGGGCGGGCGCTTGTCCCCTGCTTTCAGCGGGACCCAGATGCGGCCATCGTTGCGCAGCGACTCGCTCATCAGCGTCAGCTTGGACTGATACTGCCCCGAGACCGGAATGCAGGTGGGATGAATCTGAGTGAAGCACGGATTCGCGAAAGCCGCACCGCGCTTGTACGCGCGCCAGATGGCCGTGCAGTTGGAACCTTTGGCGTTGGTCGACAGATAGTAGACGTTGCCATAGCCGCCCGTGCCCAAGATAACGGCGTCGGCGACGTGGGACTCGATCTTCCCGGTAACCAGGTTGCGTGTCACGATGCCGCGGGCGCGTCCGTCGATCACCACCAGGTCCAGCATCTCGGTGCGCGGGAACATCGCGACGCTTCCGGCATGCACCTGCTCCTCCAGCGCCTGGTAAGCGCCCAGCAAAAGCTGCTGGCCGGTCTGCCCGCGGGCATAGAAGGTCCGCGAGACCTGCGCGCCGCCGAACGATCGATTGGCCAGCGTGCCGCCGTATTCGCGCGCGAACGGCACACCCTGAGCTACGCATTGATCGATGATGTTCACGCTGATCTGCGCCAGCCGGTATACGTTGGCCTCGCGCGAGCGGAAGTCGCCGCCCTTCACGGTGTCGTAGAACAGCCGGAAAACGCTGTCCCCGTCGCTGTGGTAATTCTTGGCGGCGTTGATCCCGCCTTGCGCGGCGATGCTATGCGCGCGCCGTGGCGAATCCTGGAAGCAGAAGCACTTTACGCGATATCCCAGTTCGCCCAGCGTGGCTGCCGCCGAAGCTCCCGCCAGCCCCGAGCCGACCACGATGATGCTGTGCTTGCGCTTGTTGGCCGGATTGACCAGCTTCATCTCGAAACGAGCCTGGTCCCAAAGCTTTTCGATCGGTACCGAAGGCACTCGAGAATCCAGGCGCATGGCTATCTCACAACTCCCGCCATCACGGCCACTGGAATCGAGATGTTGCCCGCGGCGATCAGGATCGCCACCACCGCCGCCAGCTGCTTAAGCGCGAGCGTGTAGCGCGGATGATAAAAGCCGAGCGACTGGAACATGCTCCACAAGCCGTGATAGAGGTGCATGCCCAGCAGCAGCATGGCAAAAATGTAGAACGCCGATACAGGAATCACGCTGAAGCTCGCTACTACATTGCTGTAGACGTCTCCCTCGACGAAGTGTGGGTTCACTGTACCGAAGGTGAAGTCCAGCAAATGGTAAATCACGAACGCCAGGATGATGGGCCCGCTCCAATACATGGTCCGCGAGGCGTAGGACGATTGCGTGGCCTTTTTCTTGACGTAACCAGCCGGCCTGGCCTCCAGGTTGCGCAACGCCAGCTGCACAGACGACCAGATGTGCAACACCACCATTGCCAGTAGCACGATGCGGACCGCCCAGAGCAATGCGGGCAGCGAGCGCAAAAACACCGCGTAGCGGTTGAGCTTCTCGGGCCCCTCGTAGATCTGAAGATTACCGATCAAGTGTCCGATGACGAAGAGAAAAAGTACACCTCCGCTTACCGCCATGACGGCTTTTTTGCCGACGGTCGAACTGTAGAAACGGTCTGCGACTGCCGTGGCCACTCTGTATCGTCCCTGGTTCGGTTGTTCCTTTGCGCTTGGAGGAGCAACCCTCGTAGTCATAGCAGCTAAGAAGGCGCCTGCTTTTAGAATACAGCGCCGAGCAAGTCATCGGTGCGCGGATGCAGGCCAAGGCCGGCTGGAAGCGATATCCATCTGGCCGGTGGAAGGCGGCCTTTGTGAGAGACGCGGCGAGCAGTTGATGCGAGCTATCGTTTAGCTTGAATGGGTCTTTCTTCGGCGCAGATACAAGTAGTGAATCACAATGTATACCGCGATTGCCAGGCCGGCAATTATCGACCAAAGTTTCAGATGATGCTCAACCAGGCCCAGAATCTCCTCCCATCGCTTCCCGAAGTGATAGCCGACGAACAGAAAGGTGCTGACAAATACGATCGCGCCGCTGTAAGCGAATAAGGCGAAGGACCGGTATTCGAGCTTGGACGTCCCGGCAACAAGGGCGGTGAAGTGCCGCACTCCCGCGATAAAGTATCCAATCAGCAGCGCCCAGTGGCCGATGCGATCGAACCAGTCATGGATCCTCTGGATGCGTTCATCGGTTATGTGCAGCAGCTTGCCGTAGCGCGAATGCAAGACCTTCCAGCCGACGGTTCTGCCGATGAGGTAGCTGCAAGTGATGCCCGACATGCTGCCGGCGAGCGCGCTAAAAAATGTCGGGACTGGCTGGAGATGGCCTTGGTAGATGAGAAATCCGCAACCGGTCAGCAGAAATTCGTCCGGCACCGGTAGTCCAACAATGCCCAGCACCATGAGCGAAAAAATGGCCAGGTAGCCGTAGGTCGAAACCCACTGAAGGACAGTGTTTTCCAACTAGAGAGGATAGCGAAGTTGCTCCTGGGCCGTCCCAGCGGTCAGGAGCTGCCGATCGACACTGAGCCTAACTGGCGGACTTCTTTACCGGCATGACGGCGCTGGAGGTCTGCGAGACCGAGAAGAATTCCAGAAAACGCTTCTTGGAATCGAGCGGTACCGCGCCCGGTTTCTGTTCGAACATGTTCTGGGCCAGGTTGGTAAACTTTTTGCCCAGATCCGAGCTTGTGTCCAGCCAGCGGCCCGCCGTGAGCGCCCGTTGCACAGCCTGGTAGTCGTTGGGGAAGGTCATGTAGACCGGAACACCCACCAGTTCCTCAATTTGAGCCGACGTGATCAGCGGCCGCTTCTGGCATCGATTCAGCAGCAGGCAGATCCGGTCCGCCAACTCCAGGTGCTTGAGGTAGAGGACCTTCTCCCGCGCCAAATGCAGGGCCGGGATCTCGGGCGTGGCCACCAGGAAGATCTTTCTGCATTCATGCATGATTTCGAGCGAGTACTTTTCTAAGTTGCCCGAAAGATCAAAGCACAGAGCATCGTAGTTGCGCCGCATGAATTCCATCAGATGCCTGATCTGCGTCGGTTCGATATGGAAGTCCGGGTTCAGCTTGCCGGCGTGCAGTACTTCCAGCTTTTCGACCTTGGTCACCATGGACGGCCACAGGCTCTCGTCCATTTCCAGGGCGTGCTCGGCAGCATCCGTTACGCAATAGCCGCTGTCCAGCTTCAACATGAAGCGAAGCATGCCCGAGTTCAGGTCAAAATCCGACAATAGAACGTTCAAGTTGGGCAGGCGTGATATGGCGACTGCCGTGTTCAGCGCAATGGTCGAAGTGCCCACTCCCGCCTTGGATGGAAGAAAGCAGAAGACTTGATTGGTTGCCTGCACTGCCGGCGGCTTCTGTTCCACCGTATCTCTAATCCTGATCAACGCATCGATTAGAGCCTGCCGGTCGAACGGGAGCGAGGCAAACTCGCGAATACCCGCCCGCATCAGCTCCAGCAGCACCTGCGCATCCAGGGAACGGCTGAGAGCGAATATTTGAATACCCGGCGTATTCTTTTCCAACTCTCGTGTGATCTCCAAAGCCTTCGAGATCGACTCTGTGCTCACGAACACTACCTGTGGAGCGTGCGCCCGTACCACCCGCAGCAGCTCCAGGGAACCAGGATAACGGTCCAGCGTTCGCGTCACGTGCGCGCCGATCTCGGTCAACAGCGTCTCCAGCCGTTCGTTGAGATCCGCGTCCGGACATATGATAATGCTCCTCAGCATTCAAACACTCCTGAAGTTAGGCTAAAGCTTTAGCACCCCCTCAACAATTGGTCCTTAGTACTAATTGCGCCTGCCCAAGACCTTAGACCGGTGGTTGCGCCGGGTTTTATCCTAGGGTTTCCACCGTAGCCCTCCGAAGCCTAATTCTCTCGGCGGCGCTGGACGCCAAACGTAACATCGGCGCCGAATCTTCCGCCGTATGATAGGAATATGAGGACCCTCGCGCTCTGGCTGGCCACCTGCGCGCCGCTTCTTTCGCAAGTCATCGATTTTGAATCCAATGGGCTGCACTACAAGACTTTGACCAAAGGCGGCATGACGGTCATGTTCGCCAGTCTGCCATCGCACCTCAAGGAATACTCAATCGTTCAGGTTTCCATCTCCAATGGCTCGCCCATTTCCTGGGTGGTGAAGCCGGAGGACTTCAGTTACCGCAAACAGGATGGAAGCGTGACGCAGGGCCTGCCCGCGCTCACCATCGTCATGTCGCTGCTCACCAAGGCCAGCCGGCATGATGTCATCAAGCTGGTCACGACGTACGAGCAGGGTATCTACGGCAACATCAACATGCAGACCACGAACGGCTATGAAACCCGGCGTCAGAGCGCGCTGGCCGATGGTGGATCGACGCGTCTGAAAGCCGGCGCGGCAGCCTCGGCGCTGGCCTTGGTCACCACCAAACTTCTGGCCGGCCAGTCTACCGACGGCGCCGTATTCTTTCCCAACGGTGGCAAACTTTTCGGCCCAGGCACATTGGTCGCGCACTTAGCCGGCGAAACGTTCGAATTTCCCACTGAAGGCGAACCGATTCCCTCCAAATAAGGCCGCGAATTGGCACCCGTTGCGTTCTTTCGCATATTCACCGCGATCGCTGTTAGCGGCGCGGCCTTCGCCCAGACTGCCGTAAGATTTCCCGAAAACCCGCTGGTCTCGGTCTCCACGTCAAAGTCGCTGGGCGACGATGTCAACGGGCCGTCCGTAATTCGGGTTCCAAGCTGGATCGCGCATCCGCTCGGCCGCTACTATATGTATTTCGCGCATCACAAAGGCGCCTACATCCGTCTGGCCTACGCTGACTCGCTCGCCGGACCCTGGAAGATCTACGAGCCCGGCGTTTTGCAAGCGCGCGACACCATTTTCTTTCGCCCGCAACCCGACCCGCCTGATAGCCCGCCCACGCTCTACACGCATGTCGCCTCGCCCGAGGTTCTTATTGACGAAGCCAACAGACGTCTCGTGATGTTCGTTCATGGCATGTGGACGGACCTCAAACCATGGCCATCGGACCCGATCGCGGCGCTCAAATGGATGCACGACAACTCCTACGCGCAGTTCACTCAAACCACCGTCTCGGGCGATGGCATCCATTTCCAGCCGCGGCCGGGCGTCACTCTGAGAAGCTCCTACCTCCGTACCTTTCGCTGGAACGGGAGTTATTATGGGATGGCCCGCCTGGGCGTCCTGGCAAGAACCGGCGATCCGCTCGACCCGTTTGAAATCGGCCCCAACCCGTTCGACAACTCACCTTATGCCGCCCGCGTCCGTCACGTAGCGGTCCTGTTGCGCGGCCATACGCTATACGTCTTCTTTTCGGCCATCGGCGATGCGCCCGAGAAGATCCTGCTATCGAGCATTGCTCTGGAGGGCGATTGGCGCACCTGGAAGGCATCATCGCCGGTCCAGGTCCTCGCACCCCGCCAGCCCTACGAATGCCCAAATCTTCCCGTGACCCCTTCTAAACCGGGCGAGTCCGAAGGCCCAGAGAACGCCTTGCGCGATCCTGCCGTACTTGAGGATGGCGGAAAAGTGACGTTGTTTTATTCGGTCTGCGGCGAACAGGGTATTGGCGCCGCGGATGTCACGAGTCTGATCAAATAAGTTTCGACGAAAGGCAGGACTCTTGGGCGTGGACCAGACACGTATCGTCCGCTTTGTGCTGGTCGCGGCGCAGCGATTGCACTGCGAAGATCTTTCCCGAGCCGATTTGCTTCGTCAGAGTGCCATTCAGTTCCGGATCTCGCAAGCTGGTGCAGGAATAGATCATCACGAATCCGATGCAGCGGGCCGCGTAGGATTCGCCATTGCGCTTTACCAGCAGCATGCACCCCTTCCCGCCGGTGTCGGCGTCGAAAGTGAGCGGATATACCAGGCGGCCACCAACCTTCAGGCGGTCGAGCCACATCGAGGACGGATACATTACCCCGGCGTTCACGAAAATTGCATCCACCGGGCCAGGATCGTAATAGCTTCCGTCGCCCGAGACCACCTCGACTCTGTTCCAGCCGGCGAGATTTGCGCGGGCCCGTGACGCCAGCTTTTCATCCACCTCGATCGCCACTACGCTGCCGCGGGGTCCAACAACCTGCGCGATGATGGCGGAGTAATAGCCGACGCCCGCTCCTACATGCACCACTCGCTCGCCTTCCCGGATGTCCAGCGCATCCAGCCACGACGCCAGCGCGCTGGGCGCTCCATTGTTCAGATGCCGTGTCTCGTCTATCGACACCAGGACATTGTGATAAATGCGCCTCGGATCAGCGTCCTCCGTTGAAACATACCGGGGAGCCAGGTTCATCCCAAAATCCAAGCTGCCGAGCTTCCACGGACCCGGCCCGAGAAAATGCTCCCGCGGAACGGTGGCGAAAGCCTGGATGAGCGCTTTCGAACGAATCCCGGCCACCGCCCCAATCTCATCGGCATAGAAACGCCGGTAGTCGTCCAGCGCTATGTCGAGCGCCGCGCTCACAGATCCTCCAGATCCTTGCGCGCGCGATCCAGAATCTCTTCCACCTTCCGCCGCAGCTCTGGATCGTCACCGCTGTGCTTCATCGTGCGAAATGCCGCTTTGATCAAGGCGCCAATCGATCCTGAAATTACCGCTACTCCCGGACTCATCCATTGCCCCCAATCTTCCCACTGCGAGGCACGCCGCCAGATCCGGTCGGCTGTGGCCTTCTCTCGTTCCAGTTCTTTCCGGCCCAAGTCCGTGAGCTGATAAACTCGCCGGCCTTCCTTCTGTTCCGAAACGATCAGCCCCAAGTCTTCCAGTTGCGCCAGCGACGGATACATCGTTCCGGCGCTGACTTTGTAGGCCCCGCCGGAACGCGTCTCCAGCGCCTTCATTAGTTCGTAGCCGTGCTTGGGCCCTTCCGAGAGCAGCGAAAGAATCGCAATCCGAACCTCTCCCGCTTCGAAGAATCGGCCTCGTTGGGCCCAGGGAGCATAGCCCCAAGCGGCCCAACCGCCTGGCCCATGGAATTCCCCTGAATGTCTGCCCATTTCCCTCCTGCGATATAGCTCGCGCTAGCTCGTACGATGCTATCGTACGATATATCGACCGATGTGGTCAACCGGATTTTCAGGCACCTGTTCAACTTTCAACTGTCAGCCAGTTACAATTGGAGAAAGCAATGAAACTCCAATTTTGTATCCCCCTGTCGATCCTCGCTACCAGCGCATTCGCGCAACAACAGCTTCCGGCGCCAACCCCATCGCCGAGGCCCGCGCCATCACTGGTTGCGCCTGCCGCGCCGGTGGCTCCTGACGCAGTGGTTCTCTCGATCGGCGCCGAAAAATACACACGCGTGCAATTTGAGGAGCTGCTCGCGGCTCTGGCCGATAACGGCCGCCCGGTCCCCAACGCAGCGGCCAAGCGGCAGATAGCGCAGCAGTTCGGGCAATTGATGGCGATCGCTCAGGAAGCGCGCAAGAGAAAGCTGGATCAAACTCCCGCGGCTAAGCAGATGGAGGTCATCCAGGTCGACTCTGTCCTCGCCAATGCGTTGCAGCGGCAAGTAGTCCGACGAAGTAAAGCCCGACGATGCGGCCCTGCAAGCCTATTACGACGCGCATAAATCGCAGTATGAACAGGTCAAAGCCAGCCACATTCTGATCCGGTACAAGGGCTCTCAAGTTCCCGTTCGTCCGAACGAAAAAGACCTGACCGAGGAAGAGGCTTTGGCCAAGGCGCAGGACGTTGAAAAACAACTCGCCGGCGGCGGGGACTTTGCGGCCATCGCCAAAGCCAACTCGGATGACACGGGGACGGCTAGTAATGGCGGCGCGCTGCCTCCCTTCACCCGCGGGCAAATGGTTCCGGAGTTCGAGCAAGCCGTATTCAGCCAGCAGGTTGGGAAAATCAGCGACCCGGTGAAGACAAAATATGGCTACCACATCATCAAGGTGGAAGAACGAACCAGCAAGACCTTCGAGGAAGCCAAGCCTGAGATCGAAAAGCAGCTAAAGCCGCAATTGGTACGCGAGGCGATGGACCGGATCGAAAAGCAAGTGCCGGTCACGCTGGACGACAACTACTTTGGCCCGGCGGCGCCTGCGCCGCACCCGGCGCTACCGAATCCGGCCCCGGCGCACTAAGCCGGCTCAATCCATCCGCTCGGCCCAATGGAGGAAGCGCTGGAGATCGCTCCGGCGCCGCCACGCAAAGCGCCAGAAATGCGAGAAGCCAATCTCTTCGGCGGGCGTTCCCCAATAGGTTTCGATGCGCCAGCGCAAATAGGGACTGCGCCACGGCCGGAGGCGATAGCCTCGTGTAGCGCGCCACAAGAAGCGCATCAATGGATCTGGCTCACGGCTTTCTTGCCTGGGGTATCGGGCGTCGCGTAGTAGCCCGTGCGGGTGCGGACGACCGGATGGCCGGCGCCGCTCACGGTCACTCTGATCTGGCGGAAGCTGCCATCCATCGCCTGCAGGGTGGGCGAGTAGGCGATGGTGTACTGGTTACGGATCTCGTGCGCGACTTGCAGCGTGATCTGATCCACTTCAGTCAGCGCCTTGGGATAAAACGCCGTGCCACCCGACTCGCGAGTCAGCTCGTCCAGAGCGCGCTTGGCGATGCGGGCCTCCCGCCGCTCTTCCTCATTCAGCAACCCGATGGAGTAGATCAGAACCTCTTCTTGCTGGGCGCGAGCTGACCAGCTTCTCCAGACTGATGGAACTGGCGTTGTCATTGCCGTCCGTGATCACCAGCACAACCTTCTTCTGCTTCTTGCCCTCTTTGCGGAGGTAGTCCATCGAAAGGTTGATCGCGTCGCGCATAGCTGTTCCGCCGCGCGAATCGATCTTCGCGATGCCTTCCTCCATTTTCTTAATGTCGCTGGTGAAGGGGACGTCCAGCCATGCGTCGTCATTGAAGTTCACGATGAAGACCTCGTCCTGCGGGTTGGAGGCTTTCACCAGATCCATGGAAGCGGTCTCCACTTTCTGCCGCTTCTCACGCATACTGCCGCTGTTATCGATGATGATGCCGAGCGAGATGGGCACGTCCTCGCGCTTGAAGATCTTGATGGGCTGCTCGGCGCCGTTCTCATAAACCTTGAAAGCCTTTTGCGGTATATCGGTGATCAGCTTTCCGTTCTTATCGGAGACGCTGATCGGCAGGATCACCAGGCGTGTGTCGGTGCGGAATGTGGGGTCCTCCTGCGGCTGCGGCCCGGCAGGCGGGTGGGCAGGCTGGGCGAAAAATAATGAGCAGGCCAGAAGAAAACTACTGAGCAGGCGCATAATACCCGAGGCGGAAAAAGGCTTTCAAAGGCGGAAGGCCGCGCGGCTGAGCCAGCTTGACCTGAACGTGGCGATATTTGCCATCGCGCGTCGCGTTCTTGGGCGTGTAGTAGAGAACATATTGATTCCGAAGCTCGATTCCGATTTTAGCAGCTATGTCGGCCAGCTCATTGACGTTCTCCACGTTGTAGCTTCGCCCGCCCGTCAATTCCGCCACTTGGTTCAGCAAACCGGGACCGGCCATCTCTTCCGGCGTGCGGCCGCGGTTACCGAGCGACTCAAAAATCCCGATTCCATAAATCTGCACGTCGGCTTCCCGGACCGCGTTCTTCACTTCGCTCTCGGTGAAGCGGCTGTTGTTGTCGCCGCCGTCGGAAATAATGAGTATCGCCTTGCGCGGATTGCGCGCCTTCTTCATCTGGTTCATCGCCAGATAGACGCCGTCCAGCAGCGCGGTCTTGCCTTTCGATTGCGTGAACGTCAAACGATTCTGTAGTTCTTCCGTATCAGTTGTGAACGGAACCACCAGCTCCGGCCGATCGTTGAACTCCACCAGGAAGAATTCATCCTCCGGATTCGCGGTCTTGAAGAACTCCACCGCGGCCTTCCGCGATTGTTGCAGTTTGGGCCCCATGCTTCCGCTGGTGTCGAATACCAGTCCGATGGATAGCGGCGCGTCCTCGCTCGAAAATTGGACGATGGTCTGCTCCACGCGGTCTTCGAATAGCTTGAAATGTTCTTTTTCAAGACCGGTAACGAAGCGATTCAGTGGATCGGTAACAGTAACGTTGATTTGGACCAGCGTGGTGTCGACGCGAATATTCGCTTGCCGGCGCTCCAGGTCCGAGTTCGGTCCGGTTTTTTCGGGAGCGGCCGCCTTGACGCGCGGCGCAATGGAGACTTTTTCATCGTCGGCCGCCAGACAGAGAAAGGCGCCTGCGATTACGCAAACAACCGGAATGAGGGGAAGGAATCTGCCCAACCTGCGGACGCCTGCTAAGGTCTGCGCCACCGTATTCACACCCGCTTACTTACACCCGACTCAACTCCTTCTCAGTATATCATCGGGTGCGCAAACCGGTCATGCGCTCGCGCGTGTCATTTCTTCAGGCCTACAAGAGACCCGCTGGTTCGAGACCGCTGACATTTACATGCGCGGGCGGTGAGGCCGTATCAGACAGATTGGTTCGCCCCGTTCGATCCTGATTTCGGAACGGCGGAATGTGGCAGAATCACAGCATGCCCAATGAGTCGAAGATACGTGTCTTCAGCCCTCCGGAACTGTCTAAGCCAGTGGGTTATTCGCATGTCGCGGAGGTCACCGGCGGCAAGCTGATTTACATCTCCGGACAAGTAGCGTTGGATGTTTCCGGAAATATCGTCGGCAAGAATGACTATCCCGCCCAGGTCAGGCAGGTCTTTGCAAACTTGAACACCGCGCTCGAAGCCGCGGGCGGAAGCTTCAAGAACGTGGTCAAGCTGAACTACTATGTAGTCGACAGCGTCGACCGCTCGCAGTTCTTCGCCTACCGCGAAGTACGGGACAAATACGTCGATACCGCGAATCCGCCGGCGGCTACGGTTGTTGTCGTTCGGGGGCTGTTCCTTCCGGAATTTCTGGTCGAGATCGAAGCGGTCGCGGTGGTTTGAAGCCTTGCGGCGTCAAGTCCGCATGCGCGTGAAGAAATACATGCCGGCCATGGCGAACAGCAGGTCCGGCGACCAAGCCGCGAGCGTGGCCGGCAGCAGGTTTACGTCGCCCAACTGCTCGAACAACTTTTCGAGCGACTTGTATGCGATGGCAATCGCGAAGCTCACTCCCACGCCGGCCATGGCGCCGCGATTTCCGGTCATGAATGCGAACGGTACCGAGATCAGCGCCATCACCAAGGCAAACAGCGGCAATGCGAATTTCCGATAGAAGCGCACTTGCAGCGTGATGGTATCGATGCCGCTGCGCTGCAGGTCCTTGATGTATGCGGCCAGCTGCTGGAAATTCATCTGCTGGTCTTGCAGCACCTCCTGCAGGAAGTAATCGGGGCGCTCGTTGATTTCTGGCATGGTGGTCGCCTGGCCGCTGAAATTGACGAAGCTGTCCGGGCGGGACGGCTCGCGGCTCCAGCCGTTCTCAAAAATCCAGGTGCGAAGTGCGGGCTCCCAACGCGCTTTCTCCGCCGCAATGTGTTTTCGCACGCGGAAATTCGACGGGTCCAGCTCAAAGATCTGCGGCCCGATCATGGCTTTCTGGAACGGATCGAAGTACTTGTAGTAGAACATGCGCGGATCGTCGTTTGGTCCCGGATCGAAAACCCACTGCCGCTCGGGGTGCAAGTAGGTCTGCACCGGCTTGCCTTTGATTTCCTTGCGGATGGCATCCTGCTTCCGATTCGCGTCCGGCACATAGTAATGATCGAAAGCGAACAAGCCGCCGCTCAGAACCACAGCCGCCAGCAGAACCGGAACCGCCAGGCGATACAAGCTGATGCCGGTGGCCTTGAAGGCAGTGATTTCGTTATGTTTGGTGAGAATTCCGAACGTCACCAGCACCGCGACGAGCACGCTGAACGGCGCCGAATCGTAGATCAATTGCGGCGTCAAAAAGAGCAAATAGGTGAATACCCGCGTTATCGCGATATGGTTCTTAACGATGTCGCTCAGCAGCTCGAAAAACGTGTAGACGTGAATCATCAGGACGAAGCTGATCAGCAGGACGGCGAAATAAAACAAAAAACTCTGAAGAACGTAGGTGTCCACCACTTGCGGGACGAAAAAGAAGCGCCAGCCCTTGCGCGCTGGCGGGGCCAAGGAGGGCGTGCCGGGAAGGTTGTTGCGCATGCGCCGCCACAGCGCCGAGGCCCAACCGGTAAGCGTCCCGATGATATCGCGATCCCCCGGCCGCTCCAGGCGAGTCAGCAGAATAAGTCCGACCACCGCGAAAACCGCATTCGGAATCCACATCGCGACGGGCACGGGCAGTCGCTGGTCCTTCGCCAGGCCGTTGGCGGCAAGCAGACCCATCCAATAAATGAATGCCAGCGCGACCGTGACGACGAAAGCCGTAGATTTGCCGCCCTTGCGCGAAGACACGCCCAACGGGATCCCGACCAGAGCGAGCAGCAGGCAGGCCGGAGGAAGCGCGAAACGCTGGTGCAACTCGACGCGCGCCTGGACCACATCGTCGTGGTCGAGTGTGGGGTCGCGATAAGCCTTGTAAAAGAGCGGGATGGTGTCCAACTCCGTGTAACCTCGGGCGTGTACTTCGTTGGGCTTGGTGGCGGCGAGAATCTGATCGCCTTTGAGACCTCCCTGGACATAGTAATCGGTAAAATCCTTGCCGACGTCGTATTTGATACCGTTTTGGAGCGACAACTGGATCTCGTTGCGCTTTACATCCGGAATGGCGATGGCGTCAGAGGCGATCGTGATTTGCGGGCCATCGCTGCGGTCATGATCGCTCTTTTTTTGTTCTTCCAGCGGCGTGGTGTCGGCGATAAACACGTTGCGCCAGCGCGTGATCGCGCCGGGAATGACGTCGCCGATGTAAATGATCCGATTCGGGAAATTTTCCTCAAACACGCGCGGCTGCACGTCGGCGGTCAGGGAGGCGGCTACCAGCTCGTTCAACACTCGGTACGTTTTCCAAGTGGCGTAGGGCGTGAGCCACAGCGAAGATGCGGCGGTAATCAGCGTGGCTAGGGCCGCGCATGCCATCACCGGCGCGATCACGCGGCGGCTGGGGACGCCGGCGGCGCGCATGGCCGTGATTTCTCCATCGGTGGACATGCGGCTCAAAGAGATCAGCACTCCCACCAGCACGCCCATCGGCACGGCGAAGGTGAACGTGAACGGAATTGCCAGAACAAATAGATGCGCGACCGTCAGCGGCGGGGCCGAGGCTGCGCACCAGGATCTCGAAGAAGCGGCCCACTCGCTGCAGGAACAGCACGAACGTGAACAAAACCGTGCCCAGGAAAGCGCTCAGCGCCACTTCGCGGAAGATCGCCCGGCTGAGCAAACGCATCTTAATACCCGGAAGGTGCGGCCTGCGCGGCTCGCGCCGTAGTACTGGTCTCTGAGGTAAGGGGCGGCGCCGGCACGATCGGCGGTTTGGGCACCTCTTCCTGAATTGGCTCCAATTCCAGTTCGTCGAACAGAACCGCCGGTGCGATTACCGCTGACGAGGTAGTGTAGTTTCCCGCGCCAATCAACGCCAGTGGCGCGTTGGAATCGGTGAAATTAAACACGTAGCTCTCATCCGACACCGCGACGATGTCGCGGAGCGAGCGGGTGCTGAGTCCGCCGAACCGCACGCTGCGCACCAGTTCCTCTCTGCCATCGGGGTAGACCTTGTAGACCAGCAACGGCAGAGCCACGGGACTGCCACTGCCACCGGATCGGCCCATGCCGGCAATCACCCTGCGGAATTCGTCGATCGAAGCCATGGAGGGAAAATCCAACTTTCGGATCAGTATCCCGTACGGCTTGTTGCGCTGCTGGCACATATCCATCAGGATCTTTTTCATGTCCGCGGCCGGCTTGGTCTGCGACGAGCGGATGAACATGTTGCCGAAACCGGGGGCCCTGGCGCCGAACGAACCTGCCAGGCGCGCGTGGCCATTGGAAACGTCGGATGCTTTAAAAACCGGCGTGCGCGTAAGAAGAAACGATTTGAGCAGGCCTTGTTCCACCAGCGTCAGCGATTGCGCCGGGACGCCTTCCATGTCGTAGAGATAATGCCCCACCAGGCCTTGACCGTGCCACTCGGTTTGGGACGGATCGTCGACCACGGTCATCCACTCGGGAAGAACGCGCGCTCCCATCCGGTTTTCAAATTCGCTGGGCAGATACGGTGGGGTGCGTCCGGCATCCGTCACCGGCTTGCGCGTCACTTTCAAGTTGTCGCCGAGCATTTGAGCGAAAAGCTGCGCGGCGGCAGACGCCTCGAATAGCATGGGACCGTCGTAGGCTTCGCCGGCCGGCGCCTTCGCCAATGCCGATACGTGTTCGGCGACTTCAGCGGCTTGGTGCAGCAGGTCGGTCTCGGATGGAAGTCCGGCAGCCTCCAGTGCATCGATGACCTGGCCGTCGCGGATCGACGTGCCGTCCGGCGCCAGACCGCGCGCTTGAATGCGCACGGTGGCAAGATTCTCGGGCGTCCGTTCGACGGTTCCCTCCGAGTTGACCAGGTAATTGATGGACTGCGAAATCTGCACGTCGACGCCGGAGCTCAGCACCGCGGGGTATCGGGAAAAAACAGCGGACAGCTTCACCACGCGATCCTTCCATTGGCTTTCATCCACCGGCGCTCTGCGGACGGGAAGCACCGCTTCAACGGGAGCAGCTTTAGAAAAATCCGGCAGTTGGTCCGGCATATTGACGTTCTTCAACGACGACCGTTTACGCGCGATCGCATCTTCGGCCGCTTTGTAAGTGCGATCCGTGGCGAGCCAAAACACCTGCCGGAAGGCCGAGTAATCATCGTCGCGAGGCAGTTGGCCGGGGTCGTAGCGCGCGCCGCTGTATGCCTCCGAGTAGATGTGATTCGTGTTGTCGAAATTGTAATCGCCCACCCGCACTTGAACCATGGGTATTCTGGTGCGCGCTTCGCCGGTGGAGATTACACCGCCCAATGTCGCGGTGGCTTCAAAGGATTGGGTGTCTTCGACGCGATATTCAAAAAAATACGGCGGATCCAGATTCACGATGTGAAGCTCGCTGGATCGCTTTAGCTCATCCTGCATCGCCCGCAGGACGGGATCGGTATCCTGAGCCTTCGGTTCCTGGCTCTCCAGCGTAGCAAGACAGAGCCCGGCGATCAGGGCGAAAGAGCCGATACTCAAAAACGCCCGCATCACTGCCCCGTCGGTCTTTCGAGCAAAGGTGGCCGGTCGATGGAATGATCCTTCTTCTGAATCTCGATCTCGGAAACCAATACCGCAGGCGAGACAGCCGAGACAGGCACCTGGCCGGATTCGGCGCCGCAATAACCGTTGAACACCGACAGCTTGTCGGATGTCGCCAGGATCTTGGCAAAACTCGCCAGCGGCGTGCCGACGATATCCACTCCGCGCACCAGCTCGTCCGGGCGGCCATCCGGATAGACGCGATAGACGATCAGCGGAATCACCGTGAAGGCTTGCAAGCCGCGCCGCTGCGTCGTTGTATAGCCGCCGGTCACTTGCTCGAAATACAGGCCATAGGGCTTGTTCTGGCGCTTGATCTCGGCAATCAGCATTTCGCGCAGGGTCTGATCGGACACTTGTTTCTTCGATTCCACGATCAGGTTGGACTGGCGCGAGACAACCTCCAGGCCCGGCTGCCGGCGGCCATGGCCGTTAGAATGCTCGACGCCGGGAATCGGAGCGCGGGACATCAAGAAGGTTTTCAAGATGCCGTTGTCCACCACGGTGACTGGCCGCGCCTTCACGCCTTCGTCGTCGTAGGTGTAGTATCCGTTGAGGTCCGTGGAGTCAATGGCCTTGCGCGTGGGATCGAAGACCACCGAAAGAAAATCCGGCAGGACTGGCGTTCCAATGGCTTTGGCGAAGGTCTGGCCTTCAGCCTCATCCTTCTGGCGATGGCCTTCGATGCGGTGGCCGAAAATTTCGTGAAAGAAAACGCCCGCGGCCCGGCCGGAAAGAATCGCAGGCCCCACGTAGGGCTCGACCACGGGGGCGTGCAACAATCCGGTCAGGTCGGAGCCGACCCGTTTTACCGCCGCCTCGACCACCTCGGGCTTGGGCATGCGGTCCAGCTCGGCGCCCTGAAAATCCTCCGATGCCGAGACGTCCATTCCGTCGGAAGCTTTTCCGCGAGCGTTGATGGAGATGTTGGCGAAAGTGCGCCCGTGCAGCAGCTTGCTGCCTTCCGTACTCACCAGGTAATTGGTTTGGCGCTCGACGGCGATGGCGATTCCCGAATTCAGAACGCCCGGCACATTGCTCAGGTCGCCGGACCATTTTCTAAGTCGAGAAGCCCACTCCGCGGCCAGCGGTTCCAGGGCGGGCGGAGGCTCGGAGGAAACCGCGGGAGGCTCGCTCGAAAAATCGTCCGAGTCCTGGCCGGGTTGCACCTGTACTTGCTGGTTTGACTTTATTTCAATCAAACGCCGCGCCGCTAGCCGGTAGGTCTGGTCGGTTTCAAGCCATAATCTGCGGTCGATCGCAGGCGCCACATTGTCCAAAGGGATCACGGAACCACTGGTAAAGCGCACGCGCTCACCTTTCACCACGTGGTAGTTGTCCAGCTTGGGACTGCCCACCCGAACCGTGACGTCCAGGTAGCGCAACTCGCGTTTGTTCTGGTTGACCACCGCGCCCAGGCTGGCGGTGAGAACTTCGGTCTCATCGTCGGTCACCGTATAGCTCATGTAGTACGGCGGCGGATCGGCCTTTTCTTTCAGCATGCTGAAATTGCGCTGCAACTCGCCGCTCAGGATGTCGAGCAGAGAAGGCGGCGGGGCGGCGGCTAAAGGCAGGCCTAGAACGAACAGCAAGAAAAAATCGCACGTAGCTTCAGGATATCAGACCGCCAGAGCAGTTTCAGCGTCCGGCCGAAGCGTCCGGCCAAAGTCTCGCAGGCTTGCGGCGCTTATTTCGCAGCTCGCTTCAGGGCGCCTCTCAGGTCCATGCTGCGGATCAGCTTGTGCAGATAGTTGGGGTGCAGGCCGAGGATACTGGCGGCGGCATCGTGATCGTAGCCGGCCTGCTCGAAAGCGCTCAACACAACTTGTCTGCGGGCGGCGTCGATGGCTGCGTCATACTGGCCCGCGCCGGTTGCCGCGGGCTGCACGGCGAGAATTTGCTCGGGAAGGTCCTCGGCCAGGATCGTATCGGTGGAACCTAAGACCACGGCCCGCTCGATCGCGTTTTCGAGCTCGCGGACATTACCCGGCCAATCGTAGCTGCGCAGACGAGCCTGGGCTTCCGGAGCCAGCCCGGTGATCTTGCGCCCGCATTCGGCGGCGTACTTCTTGGCAAAATGCTCGGCCAGGGGCAGGATATCGTCGGGCCGCTCGCGCAGGGCCGGGGCTTTCAAGCTGACGACGTTTAGCCGGTAAAACAGATCCTGGCGGAAGTCGCCTTTTTTCACCGCATCTTCGATGTCGCGATTGGTGGCGGCGAGCACGCGGATATCGAGCGGGATGGTGACCGTGCCGCCCACGCGTTCCATCTCCCGTTGCTGAAGAACACGCAGCAGTTTGGCTTGCAGCGACGCGGATAGCTCGCCGATCTCATCCAGAAACACCGTCCCGCCGGCGGCCAGCTCGAGCTTTCCTTTTTTCTGCGTGATGGCGCCGGTAAACGCGCCCTTCTCGTGTCCGAACAACTCGCTCTCCAGCAGTGTTTCGGTGAGCGCGGCGCAGTTGATGGCGACGAACGGGCCGCCGGCGCGCAGGCTGTTGCGATGCAGCGCTCGCGCCACCAGCTCTTTGCCGGTCCCGCTTTCGCCCAGTATGAGCACGGTGGAATTGGAAGGCGCCGACCTTGGCCATCTGGCGCGCCAGATCCCGCATTTTCGTGCTGGCGCCCACCATGTCGTGTTCCAGCTTGAGCTCGGATTGCAGCCGCTCGTTTTCTTCTTGCAGCCATCCCAGGATGGTCGCGTTTTCCCACGCCACAGCGGCCATGCTCGCCACGGCGCTCAGAAGCTGCAGATGGCCTTCGTCAAATTTCTGCCGCGCGTCGGCGGATTCCAGATAGATGACGGCCGCCACTTCGCCCGCGCACCATCAACGGCGCGGCCATGGCCGAGAGGCCCGCGCGGTCGGCATCGTCCAGCCAGACCGCGATGCGTTCCTGGCAAGCCCGCTGGAACACTTCCGCGTTGGGCTTCCAAGCCCCTGGCGCCGCGCCCGGAATGAACACGCCCGCGCGCGTGGCTGGAATCATGTCCGGCAGCAGCGACTCGAGATGCGTTCGCAAAACCTCGGCCGCGAGCGTCTGTTTGGACTTCAGAAGGCCCTGAAAGGAGTGCAGCATCGTAGTGATGCGTAGCAGAGCGCGCAGGTCGTGCAGCGCTCGGGCCGAGGGAGGCAGAACACCGCGCTGGCTGGAGGAAAGATAAGCCGAATCCTCGAATCGCAGCTCTCGTGTCTTGGAGTCGGGCTTCGGCAGCGCCACCACCCGGTCGGGGTCCACCACGTAAGAGAAGGTCGATCCCCCGATACGAATCTCATCGCCTTGCTGGAGCGCGTGCTCCGTGACCGGAGTGCCATTGACGAACGTGCCGTTGCGGCTTTCCAGGTCTTGTAAAGTGCAGCGCGGTCCGCTGCGGTGGATGACGAAGTGCCGCCGCGACACCGCGGTTTCTTCCACGCACAGGTTATTAGAGGCGTGGCGCCCTACCGAAAATTCACCTTCCGGCAACGGAAACACGGAGCCCTTGACGGGCCCTCGAAGAGCCACTAGCCGCGGCGCATCCGGCTTTGCTGTTTGCGTGGTCAAAACGCTCACTGATGAAATACCGGGACTTCAACGGCGGGTGCGGTCACGCGGGCGGATCCCCGTCCTGCCTTTTACCTACATTAACGCAGATGTGTACCCCTACGGCGTGCCGGACAAGTGCGCCCCCGCTGGCGCTGCGGCGGCTCACACGAACATCATTGAACTGCGACGGTCACGCCCTTTTGGCTGCTGACAGCGTTGCTGCCCGTGCCCATAGCGATTACAACCGCGTTGGGGCCGGAAGGAATGCTCGTAGGTACTTTGACGGTTACTTGAAAGAACCCGGCTACGCCGTCCGGTGCGGTGCCGGCATCAGCGATGTCGCCGGAAGCCACCGTATAGAACACGACATCGATACCAGGCCAGACACCGCTGTGACGAATCTTGCCGAATAATGGAACATGCGTGTGCCATTTCGTCGGATCGTCGCCGATAAAATAGTTGGCGTTGCCGGGCAGCGCGTCTTCAGCCTGCACTTGGGGCTTGAGGTTGCCGCCGTCAAACTCGATCCGCGGCGCGCCCGAAGCGCTTCCCAGCACGGCTTCGTTTCCAGTTAGCCATACGGTCGCTTTAGACGTGTGCGCCAAGTAGCGAACCTCTGGATTAGCCTGTCCTCGATTCGGTTCGAAGACCAGCGGAAGCGTGACGGCTCTGGACAATCCGGCCGCGAGCGCTAAAGCAGAAATTAACCGCCACAGCGCTGTATGCACCTCCAAAACTCATTGAGTTTATCACGGCTAAACTGGCCGGAACTCCGGTGCCGGGACAGCCGCGCCCCGTCTGGACACCGGCGCCAGGTCACCGAACGCCGGCGCCAGATGGCACCCTCTTTGTCCGACATTTGCTCTTCGGCGTGACGACCCTTGACCCAATCACAGTCCTGACGACGCCTATTTTCTTGCTTGCCCTGAACCCGGATGGTCAGTTTCGAGCGGCGCGTCGGATTGATATAACGGCGCATCGCGGCAACACAGAGTGCTCAGAGTCCGAATAAGCTTGCCCAGGGTTGGCAACGGTCGCGCGTCGGCCAGTGAGAACAAGCGCTCATATGCTGCTTCGCATCAAGAGCCCTGTTGTACCGCGATGTACAGCGTCTGCGTACCGGCTACGCCGCCTAAATTGAATGTCAGCGGTGTCAGGAGATTGTCGGGAACCTGCGGCACCACCACATCGAATTGATATAGCCCGACGAAGCCGGGTGCAAGGCCGTCGTATGTCACTTGCGCCTGCGTCTGGCCGAACAGAATCTGCAGTGGTTGCACGAGTTGGGTTGATTGGGAGGCGATCTGACCCGCAGGAGTAGCCGGTGTGACTGAACCGAATCCAATACCGTATAACGTGATCGTGTCGTTTGGTTTGGCTGGCCGCGAGGGCACACTCGGGATCGCGCCGTTCGGAAGAATATAGGTCGCCCCGTCGGGAAGAAGCGCCACCACGTATTGCTTTCCGCCGATCTGGAAAGCCGATGGCGCCAGCAAACCAGGTTCGACGGCATTGACCGTGACGTTTACTGCGTTGCTGGTCGCGGTGCCGTTCCTCACCGTAAGCGGCAGGGGCCCTCCGGTCGGAATGATCGAGGGTAATTGCACGTTGATTTGGCCCGGGTTGGACGAGATGAACTCGACGAACGCCGGTTGTCCTCCGATCAGGACTTGGACGCCATCGAGAGATGTGGGTGCGTTGCTGCCGGTGAAATCCGCCCCAGCCCATTGACGCGTGTCTGGCGCGAGATTCGAACCGTAGATTTCGACCCAGGATCCGGGCGCGACGCTAGAGAAACCACCGTAGGCGGAGGCACTTTCGACTGAGGTAATCGCCAGGCTGGGGGCAGGCGCAAACACCCATGCGGCTCCTGTCTTTTTGGCGTCTGCCGGTCCGCCCTCGACCAGCGTACTGCCATCGGCCGATAGCGCCACCGAATAGCCCTGGAAGGAGGGTGCCGCGCCGCCGCTGCCGACCAGTTTCTGGCCCAACTGAGTCCAAGCGCCGGTCGAATTGCGCTTAAAGATCCACACAGCGCCGGTGCTGTCGTTATCGTTGGCACTGCCTAACGCAGCGGTGTTGCCATCCGCCGACAACGCACCCCCCGCCCCCTGGTCCACCTGCTGAGGCTGACCTGCAAAGCCGCTCCCGACCAATTTGTTACCTTGCTGGCTCCAGACCCCATTAGAACGGGTCCATACCCAGGCTGCTCCGGCGAAATTGTTGTCTGCCGCTCCCTGCACCAATGCCGTATTTCCGTCGGCGGAGAGCGCTACCGACCAGCCCTGTTGGGCCGCCCCTTGTGCGCCGCTGCCCACGAGTTTAGGTCCCTGCTGGCTCCAAACGCCGCTCGCATCGCGCGTGAAAACGAAGGCCGCGCCCGCATTATTGCTGTCGTACCAAGCGCCTATGAGAGCGGTATTGCCATCCGCGGATAGCGCCACATCGGAGCCCTGCCCAGCGTACGCCCCAGCGAAATCCATGCTAACCAGCTTGGCCTGTTCCTTCCAGATACTCCCGCTGCGGGTCCATACCCAGGCCGCCCCGATGAAATTATTGTCCGGATAGCCGCCCACAATGGCCGTGTTGCCATCGCCGGATAGCGCCACCGAGAAGCCCTGCTGCGGCATAGCTCCCACTGTGTCGGTAGCGACTAGTTTGGGACCTTGTTGGCTCCATTTACCGCCTGAACGAGTGAAAATCCAAGCCGCTCCAACGCCGCCTGCGTCACCGTCTCCACCCACGATGGCCGTGTTGCCATCGGCGGACAAGCCAACCCGAATACCCTGATAATCGACTCCCTCTCCCGCGGAGCCCACCAGTTTGAGGCCTTGCTGAGTCCAGACGCCGTTCGATCGTGTGAAGACCCAAGCCGCGCCCACGTTCGCATTGTCCGTGTATCCGCCCACGACAATTGTGTTGCCATCGGCTGAGACAGCAACCGAGCTGCCGAAATAGGACGGCAGACGGCCGTCGGTAGCGGTGAGTTTTGATCCCTGCTGCACGAGTTGCGCGGCCAACGGCGCCGCCAAGGTGCTAGCCACTGCAAACAGAAGAACGACTTGGACGATGTATTTCGTGAATCGCATCTCAATCTCCTTGAGCCGCCTGGCGCACGTGCAGCATTGAATCCGGAAGGCGCTCAAGGCCGGGCGCAATGCCGTAGTTCGAAACACCGGGCTCCATATCGCCGTAGCTGCTCCGCACCGCCATGATACTGGGGGCTGTTCCGCCCCCGCGGTAGTGATGCTTCCCAACAGGGCCTCCCGCTCGTTCAGCAAGACAGTCGCCTTTGGCGTGTGACCCAACTAGCGCACTTCTGAGCGGGCATGTCCCTGGTTGGCGTCGAACACCAGGGGAAGAGTGGCCGAGTTGGCCATTCCAGTCGCGCCCAAAAAAAATGAAACAATGCGAAACAGCATTTTATAATACACCTCCAAAGTCCACTGAGTCATCATTGTCCCTGGCCGGGAATCCCAAAGCTGGCGGCGGGAAGAAGGCAATCGCGCGCTTGTCAGTCGACGACATAGGGCGATCTTGAGCCGTTGACGGCCTGAATGCCCCTCGACGGTTAGCCGTACAAGCCCGGCGGGAGCGCAAGGTTATTCCAACTCGTCCAGCGCGCGGCCCAGCGCATCCACCAGGCCATCCAACTCGGCCTCCGTCATGGGCGTCGACAAACAACCGAAAATCCCGCGCGGCGAGAGGATGAAGCCGTACTCCAGCATCTTGTGACACAAGTCGCCGTAGATCGGATTGGTTCGCGAGAAACCGCGCAGCGAGCGGAAGTCGATCAGTTCGTCCGAGGTCAGATGCGCGACAAACATGGACCCTGCGCCGCACACTTGCGCCGGCCGTTCCGTATCGCGAAACAGCCGCCGCAAGCGATCACGGACATATTCGCCTAAACCATTCAGCCGGTCGAATGCTTCCGGCGTCATGTGCCGCATGGTTTCGAGCCCGGCCGCGATGGTCACTGGATTCGCATTGAAGGTTCCACCGTGATGCACCTTGAGCGCGCCGGTGTGATCGAAAACCGACATCACGCGCCGCGACCCTGCTACGGCGCCCACCGGAAATCCGCCGCCAATGATCTTTCCGAATGTCGACCAGATCCGGCGCTGATTCCGGAAGCTGAATACGCGCCATGATAGGCCAGACGGAAATTCAGGACCTCATCGGCCATAAGAACAATTCCATGACGCGCGGTTTCTTCGCGCAAAAGCTCGCAGGAATCCCGGGCGCGGGGCAATCATCCCGATTCCCAACGGCATCGGATCCACCAGCAGCGCGGCCAGATCGTTCTTATTCTGCTCGATTAATTTGCGGCAGGCCTCCGGCCGGTTCCACGGCAACACCACCACGTCGCGCGCCACGCTCTCCGGCGTGCCGGGCTCGGTGATGGAAGCCGGCGCGTCGGCGTCGCCCCAAGCCTCCGGCGTTGGACCTTCGCTGACTTCCGCGTAGTCGTAGAGCTCCGTGATACGCGCCTTCAAATTTCGCGATCTTGCGCCTTCCGGTAAAGGCTCGCGCCGCCTTGATGGCGAGCATCACGGCCTCGCTGCCGGAATTGCAGAAGCGGATCTGCTCCACATACGCGACGCGTGCGGCGAGCAACTCGGCCAGCTCCACTTCTTCCGGCGTCGGCATGGTGAATGCGGTTCCCAACGCGGCTCGGCGTTGCACGGCCGCGGTCACCTGCTGGATGCGCATGCCCAAGAATCAGCGACGTGTAGTTATTCAGGAAATCGACCCGCTCTTCGCCCTCGACGTCAGTGATGCGGCAACCGCTGCCACTGCGCGCATAGATGGGATAAGGAGCAAGCGCGACGGAGTGCCGCGTGTTGCCGCCCGGCATGACCCGGGATGCGCGCTCGTAGAGCTGCCGCGACACTGCGCCGGCGCTCGCGGTATTTCCCGAGCGATGTGTCCTGAACCTGAACTCTGCCCTTGTCCGGCGCCAAATCAACCTCCCGCCTGCCGCAGTTCCGCCAGCATACGGCGCAAGCGCGTTCTCGATCCGCGCGGTTTCTTGCGCCACTCGCGCCGGATCTTTCAACCGGATCGCTTCCGCCAATCCCGGCAACGGCTGGCCATCATACAGCGAGTAAA
Organism: Terriglobia bacterium; assembly: GCA_963739705.1. Lineage (GTDB taxonomy): Bacteria > Acidobacteriota > Terriglobia > Bryobacterales > Bryobacteraceae > Palsa-89. Next base: position 392,901 of record CAVUBR010000002.1, read on the forward strand.
TGTTCCAGCCATAGATCACGTGCCGGTACCAGCTTTCGGCTGGGCTGCCGCTTTCATCGAGCAAATCTTGCTCCAGGTGCGTGAGCCGGTCATTCAATAACGCCGTGGATGCATCCGGCCAGCGTCCGCTCTCCACATTTTCGTCGATGCGCCGTTCGAGCGTCGCGGATCGAGTGGCGATCTCGTGCCGCTAGCGCCTTCGCGTTGTCCAAGTTGAGGTCTACGATCTGATCGTCCCTCGTCATCCACGGCCCAGCCGCCGGCATCGTCGAGAAAGCCGGAGATTTTGCGCGCGTAGTGCGAGTAGCGGTAAGGAAGCACCGCCGCGTCAGCCAGCCGCATGACGGCCACGCCGAACACTTGCGCGAGATGTCCGCGCCACGCGGAAACCAGGATCGCTGAAGTGCTCCACGTAATATCGCGAGTCATAGTTCGAATGATAGGCGCCGTAGCTGCCGTCGAAATCGTACTGCACCGATAACGTCGGCAGCCCCAGATAATCCTGGAACGGCCACGAAATCCGCGCCGCTTCCCAGAGCCGCCAACTCGACTTCGAAATCCTTGGGGCCTTGCCGCCTCCGCGCTGCCGGCTGCTTTTGCCAGGCATCCGCGCGCCATTCATCGTAGACCGCTGCCGTGTCCGTTGAGCGCCGGCACATCCTTGGCACTTGAACCAGAAAATCGCGCAAGGACGGCGTCCCGCCTCCGAAAAAATGGCCCTGCATGAACAGGTCGGTATTAATGTAGGCGACCGCCTTCTGGCGCAGTTCCCGTTCGAACGCTTCGGCGTATTCGGTGGACCCAACCAGTCCCGGCTCCTCGGCATCCCAAAAGGCGAAGACAATGGAACGGTCCGGAGTCCAGCCCTGCTTCGCCAGTGCCGCGAGAGCCCGCGCTGTTTCATACACCGCCGACGTTCCGCTTCCCGGGTCCATTCCGCCGAACGTCCAGGCATCGTGATGCGTGCCCAGCACCACCCAGCGGTCCGGATTTTTCCCGCGCAAACGGGCGACAACGTCGTGAATCGGACGCCGGCTCGCATCCATTTGCACATGCAAGCTGACCACTGCGGGCCCGGGTCCCAGACGATAGGTAAATGGCAGAAGCGCCTTGGAAACCCGCGGGCACGGCTGGACCGCGCAATCCACCGAGAATCTTGGCGGCCTCCTTGTACGAAAGAACAATGGCGGGAATCCGGGGCAACGTGGGCGCGGTGGCCGGATCCAGCACTCGCGAATCCGCACGCGCTCCCACGCCCGGCGATAGCGGATCGCCATGCCAGAACCAACTGTACTTACCATTCCCGTCCTGCGACTGAAAGTCGGCGCGCCACGGGCCTTCGGGCCACGTCAGTCCTTTGGCGTAGCCGTCATCGGCGGGATCGCTATAAATGATGATGGCCGCGGCGCCGTGCTCCTGCGCCGTGTGAATCTTGACGGCCCGATGGCTCTTCGCGTATCGAGCCATGACGATCTTGCCGCGCACGTCGACTCCGGCCGCCTCGATCTTGGCGTAGTCGGGCGGCAACCCATAATTGACGTACACGGCCGGGCCCCGCACCTCGCCTGAAGCGGAATAAGCTACGAAGGCCGACGTCAATTCCGGATTCGCGGAGTCCGGGTCCAGCGGATTCGCAGGCTCCCGCACATTCAGCGCCTCTTTCGTTGGTTCCACCAATTCGGCGCTGATGGACTTCGGCGTCGACAAATACACTTGAAACTCGTGAACCTCGGTCTCGAGGCCGGCATTCGCCAATCCTTGCCGAATCGTCTCAGCCACTGCCATGGATGCGGGCGAACCCGCCATATGCGGGCGCTTTGTGATGACGCGGTGAAACTGCGAAATCGATTCGGTGGAAAGCTGGGCAACGTACTTCGCCTCCGCCTCGCGTTCCGCAACGATGGCGCGGCTCGAAAAGCCCAAGCGGGCATCCGCGCCTGACGCATGTGCCGCAGGCTGCGGTCCACCGCCGCAGGCCGCTATTAGCATGCACGCGACGGCCGGACCTGCGATGATCAACGCCTTCACTGAGGTATAAACCTACCATACGACCGCGATGCCTGCTCGACCGGCCGCCAGCGCATCGCGGTCGTAAGTTGGCAGGATGAGAGAATGATGCGATGAATGTTTTGATCGTCGGCGCCGGACTGATCGGCAGCTCCACCGCGTGGCGGCTGGCGCAGGCCGGCGCTCAAGTGAAACTGGTGGATGCCGGCCGGTTCGGCGCTGAAACCAGCTCAGCCGGCGCGGGTATGCTCGCCCCAGGAGGCGAATTCGAGGGACCATCGGTGTGGTTCGACCTGGGAGTCGAGGGCATGCAAATGTATCCGGCATTCGTCGACGAACTCCGCGCCGAAGCGGGAATGCCAGTGGATTTCGCGCTCTGCGGATGCAGGCACTTCATCGAAGCGGACCAGGGCCGGACCCGCGCGGCTTTTCAATCTACGCACGGGATTCGGGTTGAGATTGCACCTGGCGGCCTCTTTTATCCGGACGCCGGATTTGTCGACCCCACCCACATGCTGCGCGCGCTTCGTCACGTTACCCAAGCCCGCGGCGTCTCGATCATTGAGAATCAACCCGTATCAGAAATCGAAGCGAGCGGTCAGGACGCAGTCGTGATCGCGGCGGGAGCCTGGTCGCAACAGGTGCGCGTCACATTTCACGGCCAGCCGCTGCCGCTACCAGAGGTAAAACCGATCAAGGGGCACCTGGTGGGCTTCGACCTTGCGCCCGGATCACTGGGTCCAATGCTCCGGCGAGAGCACACCTACGTTTTGCAGCGCTCCAACGGGTTCACCATTGCAGGATCCACCGAAGAGGACGCCGGCTTCGACCGCAGCGTAAACGTCGGGACCTGCGAGCAAATTCATCGCGAAGCCGCGCAACTATTCCCCGCCCTCGAACGCGCCACGCCATCAAAATGCTGGATCGGTTTCCGTCCGTATTCGGCTGAGCCACACATTGGTCGGATAAAAGGAACCAACGTCTGGCTGGCGTACGGACATTTCCGCAACGGGATACTGCTCGCTCCACTCACCGCGGCACGCATTGCAGGGCAGATCTTGTGAACAATCAGCCGCAATTGGTGCGAGTCGTCGGACTCTTCGGCCTCACTGCGATCGCTGTAAATGGCGTCATCGGCTCCGGTATGTTCGTGATGCCCGCCACCGTGGCTGCGCTGCTTGGCCGCGGGAGCCCGACCGCCTACGTGGTGGCCGCCGCCGCAGCCATTCTCATCGCGCTCTCTTTTGCCGAGGCCGGAAGTTACTTCGACCGCGCCGGCGGCCCGTACATCTACGCTCGCGAAGCCTTCGGAGATTTCATCGGTTTTGAGGTCGGCTGGATGTTCCTCTTCGCCCGCGTCGCGGGCGCGGCTGCCGTCACCAACGCCTTCGCTGCGTATGTGGCGTTTTTTCAGCCTGCGCTCGGGCAGCCCGTTGCGCGCGCTCTCGTAATCAGCATCGCGATCGCCGCAATTGGAGCACTCAACTACGTCGGCATTCAATTCGGCGCGACCTTTCTGAACATCTTTACGGTGGCAAAACTTCTGCCCTTGTTTGGTTTCGTTGCCATCGGCCTCTTCTTCGTCAATTGGCACACCCTGCTGCCTCCCCCCGCACCCGCCTTCGGACCTTTGCGAGAAGCCAGCCTGGTTCTTCTGTTCGCTCTGGGAGGATTTGAGTTCGCCAGCGTGCCGACCGAGGAAGTAATCGAATCCCGCCGCTACCTGCCGTTTGCCTTGATCGCCGGTCTCGCCTTCAGCGCCGTGGTTTACATTCTCGTGCAGATTGTTTGTGTGGGCACGCTGCCGGGATTGGCGCACGATTCCGCGCCGGTCGCCGACGCTGCCGCCCAATTCATGGGACATTCCGGAGCAATCCTCATGGCTGTGGGCGCACTGCTCTCCAGCGCAGGTACCGACAGCGCGATTCTTCTGGTCGGCCCACGCATGCTCTACGCGCTGGCGCAAGGTGGCCAACTCCCGAAGATCTTCGGACGTGTGCACCCGCGCTTCCACACGCCGTCGGTTGCGGTAGTTCTTTTCACCGCCGCAACCATAGTGCTCGCCGTATCGGGGACCTTCGCAGCCCTGGCCGCGCTCAACGCCATCGCCCGGTTGCTTTACTCGATTACAACCTGCGCCGCAGTTCCGATTCTTCGCCGCCGCTATCCCGCGGATCAGCGCAGATTCACCTTACCGGGCGGCTGGCTGTTGCCCGCGCTGGGAATTCTGGTTTCGATGGTTCTGCTCAGCGGCATCAACACGACGCAAGCCCTGATCGGCGGCGGCGGACTGCTCAGTGGCGCGATCGTTTACGCCGCACGGCGGGCTTAGCTTTACGTCCGTTCCCCGCGCGCGTCGGACCCTTCCCCTCGGCGATCGAACGCAGTATACTCGGTCTGTCGCATCAAGGAGGCACCTGAAATGGCAGATCCAACCGAAGGCTTGAAGACAGCAATGGAGGCGCCTCGCGCGGTCTCTCGACGCAAATTTCTCAAGGGCGTGGTCGCTGGTGGCGCGGCGGTCTCGTCAGCGACCTATCTGTTCCGCGCCTCGACATCGACGTCGGCCGCGGGCGCTGGCGATCGGTTAATAACACTGAACGTCAACGGCCAAATGCGCCGCGTGGACGTCATGAAACAGGAAACGCTGGCCTGGACGTTGCGCTACAAAGTGGGGCTCACCGGCACCAAAATCGGTTGCGACCGGGCCGAATGCGGCGCCTGCACCGTGCTCATCGACGATGTGCCGCACTATTCCTGCTCTACCTTGACCCACACCGTACGTAATAAGAAGGTTGTCACCATCGAAGGGCTCCAGAGCGCCGATGGCAAGCTGCACCCGGTGCAACAGGGCATCCTGGAAGAACAAGGCTTCCAGTGCGCGTTCTGCATGTCTGGCTTCGTGATGGCTACGGTGGGATATCTGAAGACCAATCCGAGTCCCACGCGGGCCGAATTGGCGCACGGCATTTCAGGCAATCTGTGCCGATGCCAGGACTATGACAAGATCCTGACCGCGTTGATGCGCGGCGCGGAGATCGCAAGGGAGGGTAATCATGCCTAGCAAGCTGCCCGAGAATAAGAAGCCGGCCGGTCCCGAGTACGGGAAAGGCCACAAGCTGATCGGCAAGGACTATACGACTGTCGACCTCTACGCCAAGGTGACAGGCAAGTCGAAATATGCCGAAGATTATCGCGCCGAGGGAATGCTGTTCTGCAAGCTCCTGCTGAGCCCGATGCCGCACGGACGCGTACGGCACATCGACGCCAGCGAGGCCTTGGCGATGCCGGGCGTGAAGGCGATCCTGACCGAGGAAGATCTTCCGGCTCCCGCCGACAGCCTGAATGACAATGGCCAGGTGATTCATGCCAACAAGCTCGGAGAGCGCGGCCTGACGAACGAGCCGTTGTATCAAGGCGAGCCGATCCTGGCTGTCGCAGCCGTGGACGAGCTTACCGCGGCTGAAGCCATCGAAAAGATCAAGCTCGACATGGAACCGCTGCCCTTCGTCATCGATCCGCTCGAGACGCTGCGCCCCGGCGGGCCCAATCCGAGAATCGGAGGCAATACCTGGTATCGCAAGCCGCCTGCTCCCGGCGCCGAAGGACGCGGAGGACGAGGCGCGGCCCCCGGCCCGATCGAGGTCAAAGAAGTGAAATGGACCGAAGCCGACTTCACGGAAACCAAAGACGGCCGCATGCCGATGGGCCACACCCCGGAGGATCCCGCCAATTCCTGGTCGTTCGGCGACGTGGAAGCCGGGTTCAAAAACGCCGCGCTAGTGCTGGATGAAACCTTCGTCACGCCCGACACCAGCCACCAGTGCCTGGAACCGCGCAGCACCATGGCGTATTGGCAGAACGGCAAAGTTTATGTTTACACCGGCACGCAAAGCCTGATCCAAACCGTGCCCGCGGTTGCCCGTTGGCTCAACATGGACGCCGCGAACGTCGTCGTGATCAGCGAGTATACCGGCGGCGGGTTCGGCAGCAAAGGCACCGCGGCTATTTCGCTCATCATTCCGGCGCTGCTTTCGAAGAAATGCAACGCACCGGTGATGATGCGAATCTCGCGCGAGGAAGAGCATTTCATCGGGCGGGCCCGGCCCAGCCTGACCGGCCGCATGAAAGTCGGCTTCTCCAAAGATGGGCGTATTACCGCGCTGGACATGTTCGCCGTGATCAACAATGGACCCTACGACGCGGTGGGTGATGCTCCATCTTCGGGCCGCATTGTTTCGTTGCTGTACCAGCCGGAGTCGATGCGCTTCCGTGGCCTCACGGTGCTGACCAATACACCGCCGCGCGGCGCGCAGAGTTCGCCGGGAGGCATGCAAGGCATCACCCTGATGGAACCGATTCTGGCCAAGGCTGCGCGCAAGCTCGGTCTCGATCAGGTCGCCATCCGGAAGATCAACGCCCCCGAAGGCAAGGCGCCCTTCGGCCCCGCGAATCTACAAGGCAAGCGCCCCTATTCGACGAGCGCCTTTATAAAGGAAGCGCTCGATCGCGGCGCGGAAAAGTTCAACTGGAACGAGAGAATCGCGCGTAATCCCAAGCGCGTTGGTACCAAAGTCCGCGGCGTCGGCGTCTCCATGAGTTGCTACGTCGGTGGTTCCACCGGCTTCGATGGCCTCACGCTAATCAAACCCGACGGACGGATCTGCTTCCAGTCCGGAATCGGCAACCTCGGCACTGAGTCGGTAATCGACGTCCATCGCGTGACGGCCGAGATGCTGGGAGTGCCGTGGGACAAGTGCGACGTATGTTGGGGCACCAACGCCAAGAACGTGGCGTGGAGCTGCGTGTCGGGTGGCAGCCAAACCACGCACGCCATGACCCGCGCGGCGCACGCCGTCGCCGAGGAAGCCAAGAAACGGCTTCAGGAGATCGCGGCCAAGAGCCTCGGTGGCAGTCCCGAAAATTACGATGTCGGTAACGAGAAGGTCTTCCGCAAGGGCGGTGGCGCCAGCATGACTCTGGCGCAAGCCGCGCAGAAGGCCATCCAGTTGGGCGGCATCTACGATGGACACGAAGTGAACCCGGACGTAAACAGATACACGAGGTCGGCTGCCAACGCGCTGGCGGGCCAGGGTCTGGTCGTCTCGGCTCGTGACAAGTATCCGCACGACGGACAAACCTTCTCCTACGTCGCCAGCTTCGCCGAAGTCGAAGTGGATCTCGAGACCGGCAAGTATCAGCTGGTGGATTTCCTGGCGTACGCCGACGTCGGCAGCGTGCTCCATCCCAAGGCGCTCGGTGGCCAGGTGATGGGACGCTCGGTGCTCGGCATGGGCCACGCCATCGGCCAGAAATGGGTGATGGACCCGGAATATGGCGCGATGCTTTCGCGTCGCTTCCATCACAGCAAGCCGCCAACGATTCTCGACATCCCAGCCAAGATGGAATGGGAAGCGCTGGATATGCCGGATCCGGAAACACCCGTTGGTTCGCGTGGCATCGGCGAACCGCCCGTCGGCGGCGGCTGCTCGGCCATCCTGAACGCGCTCTCGGACGCTCTCGGCGACGAAGTGTTCCGCCGCGCGCCCGTGCTTCCGGATACAATCATTGCTTCACTCGACGCGGGCCGGCCCATGCAGAACCCGCTGATGGCCCACATATAGTGCGAATGAAAAGGAAAGGAGACTAAGCCATGGCCGTAATTCGAGATGTCATGCCCGCTTTTGATCTGCTCCAGCCTTCCTCGGCTGACGAGGCGCAGAAACTTCTCCAGCAGCACGGGCGCGATGCCTGGGTGCTGGCCGGAGGCCTGGACAGCTTCGACTGGCTCAAGGACCGCATCAAGAAACCCAAAGTGGTGGTGGACCTGAGCGGTATAGACGAGCTGCGCGGCGTTCGCACCACCTCCGACGGAGGCGTCGAGATCGGCTCCATGACCACTTTGACGGAAGTGGTCAACAACCCGACCATCAAACAGAAGTTCGGTCTGCTGTCGGAAGGCGCGGAACTGGCGGCCTCGCCGCAGATCCGCAACCAAGGGACGCTGGGCGGCAACATATCCCAGGACGCCCGCTGCCATTACTATCGCGCTGGATGGCCATGCTATCGCGCGGGGGGCAACATCTGCTACGCCGACACGCCCACCGGTCGCAACCGCGAGCATGCCATCCTGAACGCCAACCGCTGCGTGGCGGTGAATCCGTCCGATTCGGCTCCGGCGCTGATCGCCCTTGATGCCAAGTTCGTCATCAAGACGTCGAAAGGCGAAAAGGTGGTGGATGCCGAGGACTACTTCATTGGTCCGGACATCGACATCACGCACCTGAATATCCTGCGGCCGGGCGACCTGCTGACCGCCATCCGCATTCCCAACACCTGGGCGGGCGCGCAGTTCTACTTCGAGAAGGTGCGAGACCGCAACGTGTGGGACTTCGCGCTGTTGAACGTGGCCTCGGCCATGAAGGTGTCGGGCGGCAACATCGAGAACGCCCGCATCGTTATCAACGGCGCCGCGGCTCGTCCGCTGCGTCTGAAATCGGTAGAAGACGCCATCAAAGGGAAGCCGAACAATGCGGCCACCGGAGAGATGGCCGGCAAGCTCGCCGTCCAGGGAGCCATGCCGTTACAGTTCAATGCTTATAAAATTCCGCTGATGCGCAACCTGGTGAAGCGCTCAATCGGCGGCGTGGAGGTAGCTTCGTGGGCCTCGTAGAATCTCACGTAGCCATGTAGATCAAGATCGGCGTGTGAACAAGTTGTCGAATCCCAGGACGATTTCGCACGGGTGCGCCAATGTAAGGGAATCTCGCGAGCAGTTCGACATGATTCAGAAGCGCGTTTCCGAATCGTTCGGCAGTATCGGGAAATTTGCCCAAGAGTAGGCGAGAATCCCTTCGAAGTCGGTCAGCGCGGCTTCTGAGATTCGAATTTTGAAATCCACTCAGGAATTAATTTCCGTGCCTCATCGAGCGATACGGTGCGGCCCGTATCAGCGTTCTCAATACCTTGATCGATGGCTTTTAGCGTTTCGGCATCCGCCTCGACTGGCTCGGTAGCTGGCACCTGTAGTTTCAGGTCAACCATACCCAATGGTGGCGCCACAGCGGATGCCGCCGCAATCATACGCGCTTCAGCAAGCCGCTCAATAGACGGCAGCAAGGGGTCTTGGCTCGAGTAGCCAAGCGTCAGGCTACGGGACACGACTCCGATATTGATTACTCAGACATCCCTCGGCTGACCGATGCGCAACTCGCCCGATTCAACCGGGCGCCCAAAGTTCTGGTGGCAGCCCGCCTGGACCGGGACATTTACGACTGGCTCAAGAAATATGGAGACGGTTACTTCACACGGATCAACAACATTCTGCGTGCTGTGATGTCCAGAGCACGATAGCACCGCCGGGGTGTCTGAGAAATGCTAGTGGGCCCGAGAGAACTCTAATCTAAGCGTGAATCTGTTTTGGTTGCGGCCGCCGTTTCGAGCCCTTTTGAAAAGGGTTCAGCGCTCCGGAGACGGGGTTCCGTTTGGTGTGAGATGGGCCTACTTTGGCGGAAAGCGAAAAGGAACCGCACTCATCGATTTCTTGGCGAACCAAACTGCCACAAACTCGACGAAGCCGAGCCAGCTTAAGTCCTTTTTCTGGTAGTAGCTGTTGGCCCGATAAACTTTCCAAGCATGCTGGATTTTGCGCCCTAGCGGGCCTGGACGCGGCGGGAGCCGGGGAATGCCCAAGCTGCTGAAGGCCTGCACCTCCCGCAGCCGATCGATCGCCGCCGGCGCGAAACGCCGGGCCAGCTTGAGAAACGTCGGCCAATGAATACCGGCAGTACCGGCTAGCGCCACATCCGCCTGCCACGGCAGATCGCCGTCGCGCTGACTACATAGAATGTCCAGCAGGGTGGCTTCCCTCGAAGTTGTATGCAGCCTGTGGCCGTTCCACGGGATGCGCTCGACACTCGAAAGGAAGGCTTCCTCACACTCGCACGCATCCTCGGGTGGCGACGCGAGCAGCCGCCAGTGTAACTTCAGTTGCAGGCTCTCCTGACGAAAGCGCACATGATCGTACCAGTCCCACGCATGCTCGAAGGGCAAATCGGCATACGGCTCCCACCCGGCATGCAGCAGCGCGCCGGCGGCCTGGCGGAGATCCGCTCGTGACACCAGGAACGTCAAATATGGAATGTCCCGGATGGCCGGCGCCCGCGTCCTGAGTGACCACGCCAGCGGCCCCGCGGCCATAGCGCGTACGTCGGCTTGCGTCAGCAGAGTATCCACCTCCACAGCCTTGCGCAACCGGAGCTGGTTCTGACTCCAAACGCGCCGCACAATGCCTTTGAAGATCCCCGCGGCAGGATCGCCTTCCAGCCACTCGGGAAAGGCTGGACTCAGGACCGGGAACAGCTGCTGGCTGGCGTACGGTATGTTGCCGACATCGATCGCGGCGCGCCACTGGTCCCAGGCCTGCCGCCCTTCAGGTTCCGGCAACAACAGCGCATCCAGAAAATGGTCCATCATACACTCCGCAGGGGATCAGAGCTGGCCCGGCGTCCAGCGTGCTGGCTGCACGATCCTTCGCCACGGTCTCCCTGTATCTTGTAACACGCCCGCGATTCAGTAAACATGATCCGTTTCTTCTAGAACTTGTCCAGAGCTTTGGGTTCCGACCCGCCGGACTTGTCTCAGACGAATCCGGTCTAACGCAATCATTGCGCTAGGTTTGGCCTTTTAGCGCCAAGGGTTTTCGCGCCAAAAACGGGCCCTCTCGGCTCGGTTCAGCAAACCGAACCGATTAGTACTAGTCCTATTTGGTTTCAGCATGTCATCGGGATAGGGGCTAGAATTTCTAAAGGATGACTGAACGGTCCAGTCCGGGGAAGATCCAGTTCGCCACTCCGGCTCAACTCGCGCTTTTGCGGGCTGGTCTCCTGGAGGGATCCGCTGCCGCTGAAGCCGCCAGCTGCTGGCTTGCCCTGCTTGGAAATGAAGCAACTGCGCCTGGATTGCGCCAGCTCGACTTGGCATCCAGGCGGTTGCTCCCGCTCGTTTATCGTAACGTCAAGCACCTCCTTCCCCCGCGATTTCAAGTTGAGCTGAGGTGGGTGCACCACGAATATTGGGCTGAAAATCAGAAGTATTTCCGCCGGCTGCAAGAACTGCTGCCCTGGTTTGAGGCGGACGGCATTCCCACCCTGGTCCTGAAAGGCATGGCGCTGTCCATTCTGCACTACCGCGATATGGCGCTTCGGCCCATGTCGGACCTCGACATTCTCGTACCCGAGGAGAGGGCTCCGGAAATCGTGAGCCGGCTGTTACACAACGGATGGACTTTTGACTCCTTCCTTCCGAGTGCGTTGGCGAACCGTTACTTTTACCGTCATACCCACGCGATATCCTTCACGCACCGCGATTACGGAGACTCTGGATCTCCACTGGCACGTGCTCGCCGAGGCCACATTTCGAGGCGCGGATCAGCCCTTTTGGAGCGGCAGCGTTCCGCTCACGGTGAACACGATCAAAACTCGAGCCCTCAATCCAACCGATCAGCTCCTGCATGCTTGCGTGCACGGCTTTAGGGCCAATGACCTGCCTCCAATTCGCTGGATCGCGGACGCCATCACGATCCTGCGGACCAATCCGATAAACTGGACGCGGCTCCTAAGTCTCGCCAAGAAACTGCACGTCACCATACCGCTGGGCGCCTCTTTATCATTCCTGCGCGAGGAATTTCCGGACCCCGATACCGGAAGATGTTGTCGAGGACCTGAAGGCGGCCCCGCTCGACCAGGCGGAGCGGCGCTATTTCGAGACTTTGGCGTACCATAGCCCCGACTGGCGCGATGTGCTGGCCTACAATATCGAGCGGCATCGCCGCGCTAACCGGGATCGCAATCCGATCTTCGGTATGCCGACCTTGCCCCGCCAGCTCCAGTTGCATTACAACTTGCCCCAGTTGAAAGATCTTGGAACGTTCGCGTTCGCCCGGCTTGGAAAGCGGATTCTGAAAGGGCTGGGGCGCTCATGACGTACGATTCCGCGCCGCTCCGAATGCGAGAGCCTTCCCATAATACGCTGACGATAATCGATCAGTCCGGCGCTCCGCTAATGCGGAAAATCGCGGAGTATCGCCGCTACCGAACGCTCTTCGTCTTTCTGGCTCTGCGAGACATTACGCTGCGCTACCGGCAAACCTTGCTGGGCGTTGTCTGGGCGGTTCTGCAGCCCCTGCTCCCCATGGTGATTTTCAGCGCCGTGTTTGCGCGCGTGCTGCGGCCCGTCCACCGGCGGCGTTCCTTATTGGCTCTTTGTTTTGGCCGGCATGGCTCCGTGGACGTTCTTCGCAAACGCTATTAACAGCTCAGGCGCGACGTTTTCTGGCAACCACAGTCTCCTCAATAAAGTCTACTTTCCCCGGGCCATCCTGCCTGGCGCCGCGGTGGCTGCCTGCTTGCTGGACTATTTCGTGATGGGAGTGTTCCTGCTGGCACTGGCCTCCTGGCGCGGCTATCGCCCCACGGTCGAGTGGCTGCTGTTACCGCTCATCGCATTCATCACCGCGGGAATTGCGATGTCGGTGGGTTTGGCCCTGGCATCCTTGATGGCGATCTATCGCGACGTCAAGCATATCCTGCCTTTCCTGGTGCAGCTTTGGATGTTCGCCTCTCCCATCATGTATCCAGTCAGTCTGGTGCCGCGGCCGTTGCAGCCGTTCATCGGCCTGAATCCGATGGCCGGCGTGGTCGAGGCCCTCCGGTCTTGCTTGTTTGGAACGCCGCCGGATTGGAACCTGCTGCTCTTATCCGCACTCTCGGCGGTGGCCATCGCCTGCGCCGCGGCATTCCTCTTTCACTATCTGGAATCCGATTTGGCCGAGCGCGTATGAAAACCATTTCAGTCCGCGGCCTGACCAAGGAGTTTAAACTCAACGAGCGGAGGCAGCAATATCGGATGCTCCACCAGTGGTTCTCGCGGCGCGCGGCCGCAACCGGCCACACCTGACAGCACCAGCCTTCTGGCTCTCGACGATGTCAGTTTCGACGCCGAACCCGGGGAAGTGCTCGGCATCTTAGGACGCAATGGCGCCGGAAAGTCGACGCTGCTCAAGATCCTGGCGAGAATCCTGAGGCCCACCCGGGGCCATATCGAATTGCGCGGCCGGGTCGGCAGCCTGCTCGAGGTGGGGTCCGGCTTTCACGGTGAGCTCACGGGCCGGGAGAACATCTTTCTGAACGCGGCTATCCTCGGAATGCAGCACCGCGAGATCGTCCGCAAGCTGGATGAGATCGTGGATTTCGCCGGCGTGAGCAGCTACCTGGACCAGCCCGTGAAGACTTACTCCAGCGGAATGTACATGCGGCTGGCCTTCTCCGTGGCTGCCCACATCGAGCCCGAGATTCTGCTGGTGGACGAAGTTCTGGCGGTCGGCGATGCGGAATTTCAGAAGAAATGCATGGAGCGAATCGAACAGGTGGGCAAACATGGGCAAACCGTGCTGTTCGTTTCCCACAATATCCAAGCGGTGTTGCGGCTGTGCAGCCGCGCTCTGCTGATCGACCACGGCAAACTCGTCGAGGACGGGCCAGTGCATGCAGTGGCTGCGTCCTACATGCGCACCCGAGGCCCCATTCCGGGCGAGCGTATTTATCCGGAAGATGCTCCCGGCGACGGCTTTGCCAGACTCCGAAGCGTTCGCGTGCGTTCGCGCGCGGGGCACACCTTGACCGCCGTCGAACTGGGCCAGGAACTGGGACTCGAGATGGAGTTCGAGGTTCGAGATACTTCTCTGGCTCTCTTCCCCGTCCTGTGCCTGCGGAACGAGTGGGGGACGGAAGTGCTTTGGGCTACCGACGCCGATACGGAATGGCATGGCCGGACCAGACCGCCTGGAATCTACCGGGTGATCGCTTGGATTCCTCCGAATATTCTGACTACCGGCGCTATAACGGTCTCGGCGGGAGTCTACTCCTGCCTTCCGCGAGTGGAACATTTTCGCGAAGTTGGACGCGATCGGTTTTCATGCGGTCGACACTCTGGGCCCCGGAACCGCGCGAGGTGACTTCACAGGTCACATCGCGAGCTGCGATACGGCCGAAGCTGGAATGGACTGTGGAGTACGAGGCGGCTCGCCACCAGCCTCAGCCCAGCCCGCCCGCTTCTCGATCCGGCCAGGCAGTCTGACTCATCAAGCGTCTTCTCGCTTAGCACTCATTCCGGCTTTTTCTCCCGGCGTTTCGCCAGCTCTCCTCTCAGGAAGCCTAGGTCCGGCTTGCGAAGAGGTGTCCCAGGTTCCGTTGCGGCTGGACTTGCGATCTGAAGTGTAACGCTGTCGAGGGCGCTCCCGCTCAGCCCTTTTCCCGTCACTTGCTGGATCCATTTGACCTGCTCGCGGCCCTGAAATAGAGCCTCTGTCTGAAAGAGTCCGCACTCGCGAAATACGCTTTTCCGGACCAGGGCGCCGCGCAGAGGACTGGGCGGTGGGTTCTCCGGTCCCGAACATAGTACCCGGCCTTGAACCCACGCAGCTTGGGGCTTCCGCTCGCAAGCATTCACCAGAGCTTCCAGTGCACCCGCTGGAAGCCGATCGCCCGGTTGGAGAAACACCAGCAACTCCCCAAAGGACTCCCGGATGCCGCGGTTCCACGCCTCTGCATGCACTACCGGATCGTTGAAAGAGAGAGAGCGAACGTTTCCAGGGAGCGCCGCGATTTCGTCCCTCATGGCGCAAGCCGGACCGCCCAAAATCACCAACAGCTCCGTTCTCGCGTAGCCTTGCGCTTCCATCTCCGCCGCAAGCGTTCTTAGTTCCTCGCGGTCTTCTTGCCAGAGATGGACAATCAGCGACACGAACGGCCGCCGCTCTGGCGGACGACGCCGGGATGCATCAACGCTGGCCCCTGCTTCCAGTGCCGCCTGGATCGCGGCCGGGATGCGCGCCCGATCGGTTCCCAAATGAATCGCGCCGCGCGGAACCTCGCGCGAGACGCGATCCAGGAATTCCAATGTGTGGACCCCCACGTGTGGTAAATGCACCAGGGTTTCCGATGCCAGCGCCCGCTCGATCTCCAGCGGCTCGGCCGGCCCCACGTTCGTGTCCGGCGCTCCGGAGATTCGCGGCTTCAGAACTAACTCCAGCGGAAGACACTCTCGCAGCTGCCCGCGGTATCCCTCTTCAAGAAACAGCACCACCTTGTCGAAGTCCGGCTGATACGCCGTTCGGCAGCGCCTTGTAAGCTCGGGGTACTGAGCCAAAGTCCGAGGGTCCAGCTTCGCGGTCGAATACAGACGGTAGATGCACGGTTCCGGGTCGAGCGCCAGCGCGAGATAATCGTCCCCCAGGAAGTCCAGCCCGGCCAAAAGGCAGGCCAGAGAAGTGGAGGATTTCCCCGACCCTCCGCGGCCGGGGATCAACACTCCGCGCCCGTCCTGCCCAACCGCCGCAGCGTGCACCAGTTGCCGGCCGTTGAGCTCCATCCACCAGTGCAGAATGCTGCGAAGCGGCGAGGCCCGCACCCATACGGGAAGATGCTTATGCGAGGGCACCCAGTAAACTGCCCGCCGCGTTTCCCGGTCCATCACACTGAGCGAACCCTCACCCCATTGGTATGCGGAGCGGTATCGCGAGCTATCGAAGCCCCAAATGTTGCCGCGCTCGGTGAAGTCTTTCGTCGGCCGGGGGCGCGGCGCGAGCCGAGCTCCGGTGCTCTCCGAATCCCACAGGCAGATTTCGCAGTGCGGGCCGGCTTCTAGCCCGGACACCGCGCTTGCAAGTCCCGGCGCCATCGTAGAAATTAGTGCGTCCCCGGCAAAGCGGAGCCGAACCGAAGTGCCCGCTACACGGAAATCGCGCGTCACTTCGCCACTTCGCGCGGATGCCGCCTGGAACCCTTGGCAGAGCTGTTCAAAGAACTCGGCTTGTTCCTGTTCGGTCGCCGGCAAGCAGTCCGATAGCCTCATGACCCCGTTTGTTGCCCACGCAAGAAGGCCAAGAGCTTCTCTGTCACTTCGCCCGAACGGCTGCAGCGCACACCTTCCGCGAGATTCACCATCGCTGCCCGCGGATTGCCGGCTTCCATTTGCTTTTGCGCCAGTTCAAACGCGTGTAAGGCGTAATTCTCGCGGGCTCTCCGGCACAAGGCCTCCACCTTGGCGCTGGGCAGATAGCTCCGAACGATGTCGATGACGGCGCGCGTATCGGCGATCTGTTCCCCGGACGCTATCGCTCGAGCGCCCTCGGATCCGCTGCTCAGCCGGAAAAATGCAAGCGGCGCCGGCTCGTACCAAACTGGGTAGTGCACCGCGATGCGCTGCCACATCTCCCAATCGAAAACCGACCGCGCTTGCGGGCAATATCCGCCCAGCCGTTCATAAACCTCGCGCCGCACCACGATCGACGGCGTCTGCAAGCGGCAGCACACTCCGATGCGGTCCAGCCAGCCGGCGATCGAACCTGCGGTTTCGCGTTCCAGCAGCGACAAGCGCAGGCTGTGTCCTTTTTCATCGGCATAGGTATGCCGGCAAAATGCCGCGCCGATGGAGGGCTCGCGAAGAATGCCCTCCGACATAGCTGTGTAGTAACCCGGCGCCACCCAATCGTCATCGTGCAGCAAGTGGATCCAGAGTCCCTGCGCCCGTCTTATGCAAACATTGAATATCTCCGGATGCCCGGCGCGGATCGGGTGCCGGTACACACTGACCCGGTCTCCCGCCATCGCTCGAACCATGGCCTCGATCTCAGCCTGAGCCGAATCATCCGGGCCCTCCACTACTACTTCGATCTGCATTTCGTCCGGCCCCGGCGCCTGAGCCAGTACACTGCGCAACGCCTGTTCCAGATAGCAGGTGCGGCGGTAGACCGACAGCATTACCGACCAAAAAGGGCGCTGTCCCGGAGGGACCGAGTCAATTCTAGGAAACGCCACCGCGTCTGTTGTGTCCGCGCTTGAGTCCGCCTGCATGATTCCTAAACGGACCAGTTGCGCGCTGTCTTCGAGCTTCACCGAGTGCGCCGGATCATAGAAGCTGCACGAAGGTTGCTCCCGCATGCCGCGCTCGTACTCCTGATACAGCATGGCGTCGCCATAGTGCTCCTTACGCCGAGCCTCTTCGGAGACTCGGCCGTGGAACGAGGAGAAATATTTGAAGTGCAGCAGACATCCGCGCTCGTCCGCGATCAACTCGGCGGGCAGATTGGTCCAGTGCTGGCCGCCGGCTAGGATGCAGTCCTCATCGTACTTGAGCAGCGGAACTTTGCTGAGATAATATCCCGCTTCTCCAAAGACCCGCTGGCGCACCCCGCCATAGTAGGCCGTCTGGTTGCGGTAGGGCCCGGAATTTTCGTCGCAGCGGTGATAAAAACGGCCATCGAAGTAGCGGCACACCTCCTCGAACGGCTGGCCCGCCGTATAGTGTGTGTCGCGGATGGGAGCGTCCGAATACATGTCCAGATGAAACGCGTTGAACGCCCTTTTTCCTCGCGCGTCCAAACGGCGGCATAGCTCCACGATACTGCGGCGCTCGCATTCCGGATAGTAGAGCAGCTCGTCGGCATCGACCATCAGACACCAGTAATCCCGCGCGTGCATGCGCAGAATTGGCTCGAACCAACCCGCGCCGAAGTTCGCCCGATTGAACGAGAGATCCGACCGCCACAAGTAAACGTCCGGCTGCTCGATCAGGTATTCGAAGCTACCGTCCGAGGACCCGTTGTCCACCGCGAAAAATGCTCCGATACCCTTCTTGCGATAGTATTCGAGAAAGTACGGCAGGCGAGCGAGCTCGTTCCTCAAGACGGTGCAGCACAGGATCTCCGCCGGCCGCAAACTGAGGTACTTGGAATCCTTACGGGCCAACCGGTAGTGCTGGAAGACGGCATCGGGACCTTCCTGCGCGAGCAGGATATTCACAAACTGTTTGTGGAGCCGGGCCTCGTTCGGATTGTGTTCCAGCGCCTGCCGGTATACCTGCATGGCCTCGTCCAGACGCAACTGGCTCTGCAGGACGGCGCCCAGGAAAACAGCGGCTTCCAGGTGGCCGGGCTCCAGGGACAGAGCCTCGCGATAGCCGGTAATCGCCGCCACGAGCTTGCCCGCGCTATGCCACGCCCGCGCCAGCAGGTATCGTGCTTTCGCCGAGCGCCTGGATAAAGCATCGTGTTGCATGCGCGCAGTCTATTATAGTAACGGCGCTGGCGGGGCTTTCGAAACCGTAGTCCCGGAACGGATTAGGACGGCTACAGCAGGAAAATCGCTCTCCTACCGTACCGTACAGTACTTATCGGTCACACGTACGGCTTGAATGCCCATCGCCTGCGTCGGATAATAACGGGGTATGGGCGAGGCGTGCTTTCGAATCAATACACCATCGGTCGTCTACGAGCGATTCGACAATGAGTTGGTCGCGATAAATATGAGCACCGGCGTGTATCACAGCATGGCGGGCGTAGCCACGGACGCATTCATTTTGTTGGTCGAAGAGGCCACCGCGGCCGAGCTGGCCCAAGCCCTCGCAACCCGGTACGCGGCAACCTCCGCTGAGATCCTGGCTGCGCTGGCGCCGTTTCTCGAGCAGCTGCAACAGGAACAGCTGATCGCGGCCGTCGAGACCCGCAAACCGCGGAGCCCCCTCCGGATTCCCGGAAATGAGGGCGGGTTGCCATTCGTTGCGCCCAGCTTGGAGGCTTTCAAAGATTTGGAGGGTCTGCTCCTTCTGGACCCCATTCACGAAGTCGATGACGAGGGTTGGCCGCCCCCCTCCGAAGCGGCGACGGCGTGAACTCCCTGGCAGGCCTCCCCGATGAACTTTGACCCGCGCCAAGCGGTCATGCACGACACCGTGGCCTCGATGCGCTTCCCTGGGCCCAACTATTATGAAGTGTTGCGATGGCTGCACCAGGATCTGAGACCGGAAAGCTATTTCGAAATCGGCGTATTCCGCGGACAATCCTTGATGCTGGCCATGCCTCCCACAATCGCAGTCGGTATTGATCCTTGCCCCGAGGTGGGGAATCGCTGGAATACCAAGACCCACGTGTTGGCCATGCCCAGCAGCCAATTCTTCGCGCAGTACACCCTCGGCGAATTCTTTGGAGCCGATCGTTTTTCATTTGCGTTCGTCGACGGTTTGCACCACTTCGAACAGGCCATCGACGACATCTTTAACCTGGAGGCTTACGCGCGGCCTGAATCGGTGATCGCCGTGCACGACACCATACCGCTCGACGAAAAGACTGCCTCCCGGGATCGCCGCTCAAAATTTCATACCGGGGACGTCTGGAAGGTAGTCCCATTTCTGAAGTCCTATCGGCCCTCCCTGGATCTAGTCACGGTCCGGACAGGTCCTTCCGGGCTGACCTTGATCCGGCGTCTGGATCCGTCGCACACCAGATCGGAAGAAGAAATCGAAGCACTCGGGCGGTTCACCGAATTGCCTTGGGAGTACTACAAACAGCACCGCAATGAGTTTCTGGAAACCATACCGAACGAGCGTGAGGCCGTGGTGAGTTGGCTGTCTAGTCGAACTTATGATCAGCACTGTAATTCCGGCGTATAACGGCCAGGAGTTTCTCGAGGCGGCCCTGGCATCCGTCGGGGCGCAGCAGTATGCCGACCAGGAAGTGTTGCTGGTCGACGACGGCTCCCCGATCCCACTGAGTCCGCCGGCCTTCGTGCGGTGCATTCGCCAGGCGCACCAGGGAGCTCCCGCGGCCTACAATCGGGGCATCCGCGAGGCGCGCGGCGAGTTTCTGGCCTTCCTGAACATCGACGATATGTGGGCCCCCGGACATCTTGCGCGGCTGCACGCCGCTCTCCTCGCCAACCCGGAAGCAGGCATCGCGCAGGGACGTATGCGCCAGCTCTGCGGCGATCGGATCAGCGGCCCTTACCGGATGCCGTATATTCAAAGCTGCCTGTTCCGCCGGCAAGTTTTCGAGCTCTGCGGCGGCCTGGACGAAAGCATGGCTCTCGGAGAAGACTACGATCTGATGTACCGCTGCTGGGAGAAGGACATTGTCAAGATCAACGTTGAGGAGGTGTCTTTCATTTATCGCCGCCACTCCAGCAACATCTCGCGTGGAAAAAACCTGCAGTCTCACGTCTTCGTGATGAAGCGGCGGGTGGACCGGATTCGTTCCGGCCAGGTCGACCCGGCCCAGCAGCGGCGCTTCGATTTTTACGATTACATCGGCGATCCGGAAGGCGCCAGCCAATGGACCAGCTGGTCAGCATCGTAATCCCGACACACAACGGCCAGCGCTACATCGGCGCGACCCTGGATAGCGTTCTTGCGCAGAAGCACAGGCCGCTCGAAATCCTGGTGGTCGATGACGGCTCCACGGATGCCACGGCGCAAATCGTGACCGGCTATGCGAGAGAAGTCCGCCTGATCGAGCAGGACCAGCGCGGGCATCCGGCCGCCCGGAATACGGGCATTCGCGCCGCCGCCGGCGAGTTCCTCGGCTTTCTGGATCATGACGACTTGTGGAGCCCGGACAAGCTGGAGCGCCAGATGGCCTGCTTCGAACACGATCCCGCCCTCGATCTGGTGTTCGGGCATATACAGAATTTCTTCACCCCCGAAATGCCGCTGGAAGAACGCCGGCGCCTGGCCGTTCCCCTGCGGCCGCTACCGGGACTTTTGCAAGGCGCCATGCTGGCGCGGCGCCGGTCGTTCGATCGAGTCGGACTGTTTGACGAAGAGCGCTCCGTGGGCGATTTTCTCGACTGGTACGGCCGCGCGATGCTCGCGGGCATGAAGATCGAAATCCTCCCGGAAACCATGGTCTACCGGCGCATTCACGCCAACAACTATCAACGCGCCAACAACCACCGGCGGCGGGAGTATCTGCGAGCCGTCAAGGACCTGTTGGACCGGCGCCGCGAAGCAGGCCGGAGTTAGCGCTCAGGATGCCATTTCATTCTCGCCGGCGGACGGCGTGGCCAGGAGGACGACCGTGGCAGTCGTATTATTCGCACTGAACGGTCAGGGCCTCGGCCATCTCATCCGTAGCACCGTCGTAAGCCATGCGCTCGCTTCCGTGGGCGAGCGGCCGGTGATCTTCTCAGGTGGGGAATATCGGCCCGCGGGACTGGAGCAGTTTCCAGTCCGCGTCGTGCCCTCGCTGTGGGGCGCAACCGATGAGGTTCGCCGGCGCGTATCCTCCGAACTGTACTCGATGGCGAATATTTCCTTGCCGGCCGTGGTGGTCGAGGATACCCACCCGGCGCCAATTCAATTGCCGCCCACAATTCGCCGCGTGCTCCTGGTTCGTCCTACTTCGTTCGAGTATCTGGTCCGTCTGAACGAGAGCTATAGCGGCCTCTATTCGGTCTTCCTTTTGTGCGATTCACCGGATTCCCCTACTTGGCCCTACGACCAAGCCCAGAGCCGCCAGTTGGCCGGTTGGAAAAATTGGCGCGTCATCGGCCCGGTGTTCCGAAGCGCTCCCGATGACGCGGTCCGCCAGGTGCGCGAGCGCCACCATCTCACCGGCGATCAGCAGGTGTGTGTCTTCAGCATGGGAGGGGGCGGCGCCAAGACCTCCGACCCGAAAGGACAGGATTTTTTCCGTTTCCTGAGGCTTGCATTACAAGTGGCGGATGTCATCCAGAAAGCCGGATCGCACGTTCGCCTGCTTTTCGTGAAGGGCCCCTACTTCCCGTCGCGCATCCCCATCCCCCCGCAATTCGAGGTTGTGCCTGAAGAAGACCAGATGCCGGCTCTGCTAAAGATTGCCAAGGGAGCGGTGGTCCGCGCGGGTTTCAACACTCCGTGGGAGTGCATCGCTGCCGGGACACCATTTATTCCCGTGATTGGTACCACGTACGCCGAGCCGGTGCCGGAGCGGTTGAACCGGATGACTTCGCTGGGATTGGTCCCGCCCGATATCCAGAGCTTCTGGTTTGAGGGCCAGTGGCGCGAGGAGTATCGCCGCAGCGCCCAGGCGATTGTTGCAAAGCACTCCGGCGTGCCCGAGCCGCGCGAACTTCGCCACTTGATTGTCGGCCGGCAGAGGGCGCGTCCGGCGGCGCCACCCGCGCCGCGCGCGATCAGCCGCAACCAGCCCAAGCGCGGAATCCCGCTGGTGGTTCGTGTAGACGATGTGGTGTGCCAGGAGCCCGCGCTTGGCTGGCTGCTCAACCTGCTTGCTTCACGCGGTCTGCACGCTACCCTGGAAGTGGTTCCTTATCTCATGCGGTTCGACGAGAAATTCCTCGATCGCTTGGATCCCTCTCGAAAGCTGTTCGAGGTCTCTCAGCACGGCTATGCCCACGTTCCTCGCACCGCCGCCAGCGGGCGCCGCTGCGAATTTGCTCTCGAAAGCGCGGGGCCCGCGCCGGAGGACCTCCAGGCGATCGCGAGGGGCAAACAGATGATTGAGGCGGCGTTCCCCAACCGGTTCACCGGCGGATTTTCCCCACCTTTTGACGCCCTGCCTCCCTGGCTGCCTGAAACCTGGCTTTCCATGGGCGGTACATTCATCTCCTGCCCTGGCGCGAACTCGTTCTCCGGCGCTCCTCTTCCCGTGAAGCGGGCCGGAGTGGATGTGTGGGATTGGACCATCGATCGCGCCCGCAGTCCAGATCAAGTGAGGCTCGATCTGGCAGCGCAATACGCCGCGGACGGGCACTCCGGCATCATCCTACATCCCCGCTGCCTCCGGCGCCGTTCGGACAAGGCGGGTCTCCGGTCCCTGTTGGGCCTGGTCGAGCAGGGTGCGTTTTCGGTATCTCTTCGCGAACTCGCACTGGGAAAAATCGAGTCCCCAGGACCGCGCCAGCCGGGCCACCAGAACCGCACCCCACCCAGCGAGATACGTGATGAGCGATAAGCCAGGACTTTCTGTCTTAATCCCGTGGTACCAGCGCAACGAACTGCGGTTGACGCTCGCCGCGAATGCGCCGTTCTTCCGCGCGCAAGCCGCGGATGTGCTCGTACTCAACTGTGGAGGCGACAGCGCGCACTTGCACGGCCTCATTGCCGCATCGGAAGTCGCTGGCGTCCGTCAATTGGATATTTCCGCTCCCCGCTTCAATAAGTCCCTGGCTTTGAACATCGGCATCTCCCATAGCAACGCCGGCGCCGTCCTCACGTTGGACGCTGATATGATTTTGTTGGATGATGCTCTCGCCGTTGCGAAAGCCGCTCTTGACGATCGGTCCTTTGTAACGATCGAGTGGGTACAGGAGTCACAGCCAGCGGCCTCCGCCGGAAACCCGCTTGCGGTAGCAGGAAGTTTTGGGGCGGCGCTGGTGAATACCGTGATTCTCGAGCTAACTTTTCCGGATGGCACGACAATCCACTACCAGGCCAGCCGTCGAAATGCGTTCGGCAACCTGCGCGCCAATCCAGGAATGCTTCTCGCCAAGAAGCATGACCTGGTTGCGGTTCAAGGTTATAACTCCAATCTCGAAACCTGGGGATGGGAAGACGATGACATGCTGGTGCGCCTGCAGTACGCGCTCCGGCTCCGCAGGGTTCAGACAGGAGCCGCCCTGCATCTGACTCATGGTGACGATCGGCGAGTGCTCCACAAGGCTGGTGGCCGTTCCGACCAGCTAAATTTTCTCAAGTGCTGCCGCAACTACGACCAGGGTTTGATTCTAGGTACCTACGGCGCTGATGTGGCTTGGGCAGCCGGCAAAGTAACCGAGACGATCTCCGATGTTCCCGCGCACCAGCCTCGAACCGTCTTGTCCTGCGGTCCGGACCACTCGTCCTCCTGCCTGTCCGGCCCGGAGAACTGCGGCCACACAAGACGCGCTGCCGCGCCAAAGGCCTCGTGATTGGGATAGACGTCCTCCCACTACTGACGAGTTGCTGCTGGAGGCCAGCCTCCAGACATCTTCGCTCCGCAACTGCAGTCTTCTGCAAGTCGGAATCGGGCATTCCAGGCTGGCATCGCGGCTTTCCTCGTTCTGCCGGCATATCACGGGTGTAACAACGGAAGAAACGGAACGAGCCAGAGCGATGGGCCTTGGTTTCGAAAACTACCAGCCGGTAGTCTGCAACAAGTACAGCCAGGAGTTCCGCACTCACCTCCCGCTCGATTCCTACGACATCATCGCCGATAGTGCTTTGGCGAGCGAGGCATGCTGTCATCTGCATTGGAAGGGACTCATGCGGAACTATGCTGAACTTCTTGCCCCTTCCGGATTGCTTGTTACAGCGCAAGAAACCATGAACCGCCCGCCGGCCGGCGCCTGGGCCCCCAATGAAAGCGACCTGGTCTCCCTGGCGGGCCAATTTGGCATGTGCGTAACCAAGACCGGGTTCGGTGTCTACACACTGAGAAGACCGGACGGCGTTTAGTTCGGGCCCTTCAAGACTGCGCTCGGGCTCAATCGCCGAACCGGGCAGACTGGAGTCCGGCGGGTGGCACGGCGCCCTACGACACCAATGCCTTCCAGATCGGTTGAACCCAGGCGTCACTGGCCATGTCCCATACCACGAAATTTGAATCGAACTGCCAGTAGGCCCACGCCCATCCCAGGCGCTCGGCGGTGCGAGCCACGCAGGCGGTGTAGCGGACGCGCGAATCCATGTCGCCCTGGTCGTAAGCTCCGAACTCCCCGAGCAGAACAGGGCGGCGCTGGCTCTTCGCCCATTGCTGAACGCGGTTAAAATCCTCTTCCACCCGGCGCTGTTCCTCATCGGTTCCCCATGTCACACCAGAAAGATTGGTGGTGGCCGGAAACCAGCTCGCTCCCTGATGCGTGAATTCCATGGGGTGATAATAATGCACGGTGACAATGATGTTGCGGTCGCCGGCCGGCAGCTCCAGCTGGTCGAGATGATTGATGTCGTTCTCAGACCCAGGGCCGATCACGACGTTGCGGCGTGGATTGCTCTTGCGGACGATAGCCAGTGCGTCCTTCAGCAGCACGTTCCAGGCTTCGGGCGTAAGTTTGGTGTTCGGCTCGTTGAGCAACTCGAAGATCACGCCATGGGGGGCTTTCTTGTAATGTTCCGCCACCTGCTCCCAAAACGCCAGAAGCTTGGATCTGCAGGCGTCCGGATCGGCTCCGCAAGCCTCAAAGTCATGTTCGTCCAGGATCACCTGAAGATCATTGGCGAGAGCGTTCCTCACCGCCCAATCGAGCGTCCGGAACCATGCGGCGCTGAGTCGATTGGCTTCATTCATGTGCTGGAACGCCTGGAGGTTGATACGAACGGTTTGGAATCCACCTTCGCGGATGAGTCGGAAATGGCGCGCGCGCAGACGTGCCTGTCGAAAATCGTTCCAGATCGGGTCGTAGCCGAGGATATTTACCCCTCGCCCCATTTTCGTTATCTGATCGAACGGGTCTAAGGGCGTGAACGGCTGCCCACCATATCCCGCCAAGCCGTGGCCGGCCTCTACCAGCTGCCGGAGCCATTCGCTCAAAGCTTCTCTGATCATGCCCAATCGGAAGAATCCATGATAACCCGGTCCGCCTGCTCCGGCCCCCCGATTCAGGGCGCCAGGCGCCGAGTCCGTACCGCATTGCGGTATAATGCCAAAAGGCTGGACGATGCGACCGAGATCACCGTCTTGCAACTCCCGAAGTTCAAGGCAGAGGCCACGGAGTTGATCGGAACAGACGGCATCGACGCGCTGGCAGTTTATCTGATCAGTCGTCCGGATGCTGGAGACGTGATCCCCGGCGCCGGTGGAGCGAGGAAGTTGAGGTGGGCGGCAAAGGGCAAGGGAAAACGTGGCGGGGCACGGATCATCTACGTGTACCTCGTGATCGCCGCCCGCGTTTTCCTGATCCGCTGTTACGCGAAGAACGTCAAGACCGACTTGATCGCGGACGAGCAGAAGGAACTGCGGCAGATCGCGGCCAATCTGAAAGGAGCGAACTAAAATGCGGAAGAAAGCCGCTGGCAACAAGAGCAAGTTTGGCGCGGATCTGATCGAGGGCATGAAGCTGGTTGCCTCGCACCAGCGAGGCGAAGTCAAGTTGGAGCAGGTCTGGCCAAAGCCGATCGACGTAAAGGCCATCCGCAAGCGCGTGAAGATGTCCCAGGCCGAATTCTCACGGGCTTATGGCATCAGCAAACGCGCGTTGCAGGAATGGGAACAAGGTGGCCGTCAGCCGGACTCGGCCGCACGGGCGTACCTGATGGTCATCGCGAAAGAGCCAGCCGTCGTTCGCCGGGCGCTCGCAGCTGAATAGCTCATGAATGCCGAAAGTGTAGGCCTCGGCGATTTGAGTGCATTAGCGTGCCTAGCTCGCCTAGCACGTGCAGCGCGCGATGTTTGGTAATCAAATCCCTCTTGGCTAAAGGAAGGCGAGGATGGGGCCGTTATGCGGATACTTGGTCGACATTGCAAAGTCGCGTTCCGCGCACTGATTGCATCATACAAAGAAGCCTCAAAGGACCCCAGCTTCGCACATCGAAATTGGTTTCGATCACAGGCAACCCTCGGATCGATTAAGGAGCACCTAGTCGAAGACTGGAGCTTACTTGCCGAACATGGCGAGGAGTATTTGTTTCCAACAAAGAAAGAGCGCTGAGAATAACCCCGCAATCGCGACCTCGGACGTCGAGCGGAAGGATCCTCGCGATGGCATGACACTGAACGTCTTGGTACACCTGCGTACACTTTCTTTGCGAGGTTTATAAGTGATTGAAAAAATACGGATGTTGTGGTGGGCCCGAGAATCAACCGACATGTGACATGATCGAGAAGCCGTAAATCACCACTTGGTTACTGGCTGTTAGCCGACAACTCGCCCGTGAGTGCGAGAATGCTTTTTCCAGGCCGAGCGTCAACCGTACTTGAGGTCCGTGCTCTGTCCGACCTCGATAATATATCCGTCAGGATCGCGGATGTAGCAGCGTGTCTCGCCGTACTTGGGGATCGGTGCCGTGATGAACTCCGCTCCTCGGCTTTTCCATAATTCATAGCACGCTTGAATATCCGCAACGCGGAAATTCATAAAGCTGTTGATGTGATTCGGGTCGGGGACGCTGAGCGTTACCGTCGGTTTATCCGGGGTCGGCCCGCCCCCAACGTTCAGAATCATCCAGATATTCGCAAGCTGAAGGTACCCAGGCGCGTTGCCGTCACCCAAGCTCAGAATGCGAGCGCCGAAGACCTTTTCGTAGTAGCGAGCCGATCGCTCGATGTCGGCGACGGTGAGAAAATACGCGATGCTGATCCCCTCTCGCGGAGGCATCTCATAGCTCTTCTGCTCGATTTGTACGCTGCTCATTGACGGCTCCAATTCCGATAAACAGTGCTCATCCGCTGATTCTGATTCTTTCGTATTATACCCGCTGCCAATCAAGCCTGACGAGGAAAAGCAAAACAATTGGATCATGGAATTCCTGGTATCGCGAGCCTCTTGCCGTGTTGCCACCCGCCGTGAATGATAAAAGGACGTCGTCGTTCATAACGGACTTCTGGCAATCCCCAAGGGACCTTGGTCCATATAGTCGGCCAACTCTTCCCGAGGCGGGCTAGCTCACCATGTTGCCTCGATTCCGATCTTGTCATTCACCGCCGATGCAATTCGCTGCCTACAGCCAAGGTAGCGCTCCGTCGTTTGGACCGAGACATGGCCGAGGAGAAACTGAATCTGCTCCAGTTCACCTCCCGCAGCCCGACAGATGCGCGCGCACGTTCGACGCAGGTCGTGCGGCGCCAACCTATCGTTGCCGATCGTCGCGGCGAATTCCTTAACCACGTGCCAAACCAGCTTTTCGGTGACTCCGTCGCCCCAGGGCTTCCCGGGGCTGCTCGCCTTTCTGAAGAGCCTTCCGCCTTGAATCCCGGCCGCTACTGTCCAGACGTTTAATAGTCGGTAGACCCAATCCGGGACGGGGATGGTTCGAATGTGGCCGCCTTTCCCGACTAGGTCGACGATTGCCCAGTGGCCTTCTCGTTGCTGCAGGTGATCGACCGTCAGTTCCGCAATCTCGCGCCGCCGGAGGCCGCACGCCAGGGGAATTGCTAGCAGTGCTCGGTCACGCTTACCTCGGAGGCGCTCCGGATCTGGTGCTTGCCATAACGCGTTTCCTTGCTCCGGTGTTAGCCAATTGCCCAGCCTGACACCCAGCTTCTTGACGCCTTTGACGCGTCGTATTCCGGCAGCCAAATCCGTGCTGAGAAGCCCGCAGTCGGCCGCTTCGTATGCAAGGCGACGCACTGCTCCAAGGCGGAGGTTAATTGTGCCTGGGGCCAGGTGGCGCGACTCTAGGTGCATTCGATATCGGACCACCACGGTCTTGCTGAACGATAACCGCGGCCCGGAACAGTACCCATCAACAAATTCGTCGATTGCATGACGATCGCCCCGCTGCGCATCAGGGCAGGAAAGGCTGTTGATGACTGCGGCCTTCGCAATGTCGAGATCCGGCAATCGTAGGATCGTTTTGGCATGGATACGCTTTACTTTCCGATGGGACTTTGCCTTCATGACCGTGGCCTCCAACGCCACGGCTCACACTATACGGCTCCGGTCCGAGCAGCGCGTCATCCGCTGCAATCAGGACAAGTTGAATGGGGCATTTCAACTTCCAACAACAGGCCTTCGGAGGAATTGGGGTTCCCCCAGGGAATCTCGTATTGTAAAGTCCGTGCTTATTGAGGTTTGATCCCAGCGGTTTCGATGATACGCGCCGCGCTTTCACTTTCGTTGAGCACGAAGCGCGCAAACTCAGGCTGCGTCATGCTCATTGGATCGGCCCCGTGCTTAGCGAGCGAGTCGAGCAGATCCGGCGTGGCCAGAACGCGCGTGTTGGGAGAAGTTTGCTGGCGACGCGCCAGTAAGTCTTCGGAAACGCCCTTCGCATTTCGAATACGAATGGCGATACTTCGGGTTAACTTGGTTCAGGGTCGCCCGTGCCTGATAATCCGAGAGCTCCGGCTCCTCGTTCTCGCGTGGCGCTCGGGTTGTGCATACATCGCGCACACCACCTCGGCGATTCTGCCGTAAGCGGCGGCAAGTTGGCCAGTGCGGCAACGAAGGAATCAGATTTCCGCCCGGTTCAAATGCGCCGGAGGATTCCCGGACCGGAAAAGAACTGGTCCAGACGTGGTCCAGCGGTCCGGAGGAGCCGGGGATAGAGATGGATGGAAGTCGTCTCGAATGGGTGGTGGGCCCGGCAGAACTCGAATCTGCGACCTCTACCGTGTCAAGGTAGCGCTCTAACCAACTGAGCTACGGGCCCCGAACAAGGCGGGAAGCCTTCTTAATATAACATCTTCCCTTTCGACCGCTTGCGCGCCAACATTCGCCGCCGAGTGCAGAGCGCCATCGAATCAGCCGATAGTTAACCAGAATATGTCGCCTATTTCGAAGCTCGCCGCCGTTGCGCTTGGCCTCCTGCCGGCCTTCGGCATCGCGCAGACCGACCCTGGTCCATTGCGCTTCATCCCGGCCAACTCGAAGGCCCTGGTGAGCGTCGATTGGAGCCGCATCCGAACGTCTCACATCGCCACCATCCTGCGCGAGAAATGGGTGGCTCAAGCCGCGGTCCCTGGCAGCGAATTTCTGGACGATGCCGACCGCTTCCTCATATCCTCGCCTGGGAAGAACGCCGGCGATCCGGAAGCCCAGGCGCCGCTCCTGATCGTTGTAGCAGGACATTTTGATCTGGCCAAGATACGCAGCGTGCTCGCGCAGCATCGCGTCCGGCCGCAGCAGTACAACTCGGTCCAGGTCTACCGGCCGCAGGGCAAGGACGCGAAAGATCTGGCCTTCGTGCTATTGGATTCGCGAACTATCTTGATCGGCGATTCGCGCTCCATCTTCGCGTGTCTCGACCGCGCGGCGTTTCCCTCGGAAGCGCCCGCCCCTGATGCGCTGGTCACGCGCGCGGCGGATATGGATTCTAGCTACGACGCTTGGGCCATCGTGAACACGCCGGGCGCTTTGGGCGCCGACCGGCTGACGGAGTTGCTCAGGGGATCGGACACGGATGTCGAGGCTCAGGGCTTCGAATTCGGCCTGTCTTTGCGCAATGGCCTTGCGGTGGACTACACGCTGATGCTCGGTTCTGACGCCGCGGCTAAACAAATGGCTGCCGAGCTGTCACGCATCATCAAGCTGGCGGTTAAGGACAAGCTGGGCGAGCCCGCGCTCGTAGACCTCGAAAAGAAAATGAAATTCACCGCCCACGGGTCGCTAGCCAAACTCACGGTGCGGCTCACTGCGCAGGAACTCGAAAAGAACGCGCAGATTTTTGCCGCTTCGCACAAACAACCGGTCGCCGCGCAAGCCGCCACTGGCCTCGCGCAAGTCCGGCCCGTGGTGAAACCCGATCCGGCTCCTCCAACGCCTCCCGAGAAAAAGGTCATCCGTATCGAAGGCCTCGACGGCGGTCCGCGCGAGATTCCCTACCAGGAAAACCACTAGACCTCCACAACCGCGCTGCCTCGGTTGCAGCCCCACCGCCTCGGTTGCGCTAAGATGCGGGTATGGCGAAAGGCAAAAGCGAGCTGATTGAAGTTCGCTGCCCGTGTTGCGAAGCGACGCTCAAGATCGACGCTGAGCTGAAGTCCGTCATCAGCTATCAGGAGCACACCAAGCCTCGCTCCATCGAAGACATGGAGACCGCTGTCCAGAAGCTGAAGGGCGAGGAAGCCCGCCGCGGCGAGGTATTCGACAAATCGTTCGAAGCCCACAAAAGCCACCAACAAGTGCTGGAACGGAAATTCGACGAGCTTTTCAAGCAGGCTAAAGAGAATCCCGACGCCCCTGCTCCGCGCAAGCCCTTCGACTACGATTAGCCGGGCCAGACGGTCATCAAATCCTCCCGCCGCTAAATTATCCCGGCGCACCCCTATGCGCTAGAATCAAACCGATGAACGAACTCGTACAAACCAGCAAGGACGGCGAAATCGGAATTCTCACCGTGAATAATCCGCCGGTGAATGCTCTGAGCCCAGGGGTTCCGGAAGGAATTCTGGCCGGCGTCGAGCAATTCGAACAAGACGACACCGTGAAAGCGATGGTGCTGATCGGCGGCGGCCGGACTTTCATTGCGGGCGCCGACATTCGCGAATTCGGAAAACTGACCTCGGGCGGCGATCATAAGCGCGGCCCCGGGTTCAATGTGATCTTGAATCGCATCGAGAGCGCCAGCAAGCCGGTGATCGCGGCCATTCATGGAACTGCGCTCGGCGGGGGCCTCGAAACCGCCATGGCGTGCCACTATCGCGTCGCGGTGCCGTCGGCACAAGTCGGCCAGCCCGAGGTCAAGCTGGGAATCATTCCAGGAGCCGGCGGAACCCAGCGGCTGCCGCGCCTGGCTGGAATCGCGAAAGCGGTTGAAATGTGCGCCGCGGGCGATCCCATCGCCGCCGCGGAGGCTCTGAAATATGGCATCGTCGACAAAATCGTGGACGGCGATCTATTGGCGGGCGCCGTCGCCTTCGCACGCGAGAAGGCCGGTTCCCCGCCCCGCCGAACGCGCGACTTGACAGATAAGCTCGGCGACGAGCAAACCAACGCACCCGCTTTTGCCGCCGCCCGTGATGCAGCGCGCAAACGCCAGCGCAACTTGATCGCGCCGCTGGCCGCCATCGACGCCGTGGAAGCTGCCACGACACTTCCGTTCGACCGGGGCCTGGAACGTGAACGCGAGCTGTTCCAGCAGTGCCTGTTCTCCGACCAATCGAAAGCGCTCATCCACGTGTTCTTCGGCGAGCGCGAGGTGGCCAAGATCCCCGGCATCTCGAAGGACACCCCGCAGATTCCCGGTGCAAAAGGTCGCTGTGGTTGGCGCGGGAACCATGGGCGGTGGCATCGCGATGGTGTTCGCTAACGCCGGCATCCCGGTGCTGCTCAAGGAAACCGATCAAGCCGCGCTCGATCGCGGACTCGCCACCATCAAAAAGAACTACGCCAATTCCGTAGCCAAAGGCCGCTTCACCCAGCAGCAGATGGACGAGCGCATGGCGCGCATCACCCCCACGCTCAGCTACGACGAATTCGCCGAGCGCGACATGGTGGTGGAAGCCGTGTTCGAAGGCATGGCGCTCAAGAAGCAGATTTTTGGCGAGCTGGACAAAGTCATGAAACAGGGCGCCATCCTCGCTTCCAATACATCTACGTTGAACGTTGACGAGATCGCTTCCGTCACCTCCCGGCCGGCTATGGTGATCGGCACGCACTTCTTCAGCCCGGCTAACGTCATGCGCTTGCTCGAGCTGGTGCGCGGCAAGGCCACGTCCAACGAAGTGATCGCCACCTGCATGGCGCTTTCGAAGAAACTCGGTAAAGTCGGCGTGCTGGTGGGCAATTGCCGCGGATTCGTTGGCAATCGCATGTTCCATCCCTACCGGCGCGAGGCGCAATTCCTGGTGGAGGAAGGCGCCAGCCCCGACGCCGTCGATGCGGCGCTCTACAACTTCGGCATGGCCATGGGACCGCTGGCTACAGGCGACCTGGCCGGCCTGGACGTCGGCTGGCGCATTCGAAAAGAATTCGGCGACGCCCGCAACACCAGCGTCCGCCAGCCGCTCATCGAGGACCGCTTGTGCGAAGAGGGACACTACGGCCAAAAGACCAAGAGCGGCTGGTACAAATACGACGAAAACCGCAAGCCGATCCATAGCGAAGATACCGATCGCATCATTGCACAGGCCCGCACAGACGCCGGTTTTCCGCAGCGCTCCATTTCCAGCGACGAAATCGTCGAGCGCATCATCTATGCATTGGTGAACGAAGGCGCGCGCATTTTGGAAGAAGGTTTTGCCCTGCGCGCCGTCGATATCGATATCATTTATCTCAACGGCTACGGCTTCCCCGCCTATCGCGGCGGTCCGATGTGGTACGCCAATACCGTGGGATTGAAGAACGTGTACGACCGGATTCTCGAATTTGAAAAGCAGCACGGCGCCCTGTGGACGCCCGCGCCTTTACTGAAACGTCTGGCGGAAGAAGGCAAGAACTTCGCTGATTTCGACAAACAGGTGGGTAGCGCAGCCAGCGCCGCGGATTCCAGGAGCTAAACATGAGAGAAGCAGTAGTTGTCGCCAGTTCACGCACTGCGCTCGCGAAGTCTTATCGCGGATCATTCAACATGACGCGCCCGGACGATCTGGCGGCGCATTGTATCCGCGACGTTCTCCAAAAGACGCCGCAGCTCGATCCGGCCGAAATCGGCGACGTGATCCTGGGCTGCGCCCAGCCGCATGGCGCGCAAGGCAGCAACGTCGCGCGCGTGGCATCGCTGGTCGCTGGGCTTCCCGTCACGGTGGCCGCCACCACGGTGAACCGCTTCTGCTCGTCGGGCCTGCAGGCCATCGCCATGGCCGCGCACCAGATTCTTCAAGAAGGCGCGGACGCGGCCATCGGCGGCGGCACCGAAAGCATTTCGCTCACCGAGCGCAGCACCAACAAGAATCCCTGGATTGAACAACATTATCCCGGCATCTACATGGTGATGGGCGACACCGCGGAGGTAGTGGCCAAGCGCTACAAGATCAGCCGGCAGTTGCAGGACGAGTACTCGCTGCTCAGCCAGCAACGCACCGCCCGCGGGCAGGCCGATGGGTTTTTCGAAGGCGAGATCGCGCCTGTGAAAGTCACGCGCGCGCTGCTCGACAAAAAAACCGGGCAAGTCACCGGTACCGAAGAAGTCTGCGCCAACAAGGATGAATGCAACCGGCCCGACACCACCCTCGAAGGGCTTCTGGGTTTGAAGCCGCATTTCGATCAGACCAGCGGCCAAGGCACGGTTACGGCGGGCAACACCTCGCAGCTCTCCGATGGCGCGTCGGCCACTCTGCTGATGTCGCGCGAGCGCGCCGACCAGCTCGGCATCCCCTATAAGCTGATCTTCCGCGGATTCGCCGTTGCTGGCTGCGAGCCGGATGAGATGGGCATCGGCCCTGTTTTCGCGGTCCCGAAGCTTCTGAAGCGTCACGGCCTCAAGGTGGATGACATCGATCTGTGGGAACTTAACGAAGCCTTCGCTGTCCAGGTCGTCTATTGCCGCGACCGGCTGGGCCTCGATCCCGACAAGCTCAACGTCAACGGCGGTTCCATTTCGATCGGCCATCCGTTCGGCATGACCGGTTCTCGCATGGTCGGGACCATGGCCAACGAAATGGCTCGCCGCAAAGCGAAACTCGGCGTGGTGACCATGTGTATCGGCGGCGGCCAAGGCGCGGCCGGCCTGTTCGAACGCGCGAATTAGGTTGACCCAACGGCCATCCAGTGTCGCCTCAGCTCTGAAAGTCCGTCGCACTCTTTGCACCTCTGACTGATAACGAGCTGCAATTCCTGGCAGCGCGCTCCAGCCTGAAAGCGTACTCTCCAGGCCAACTGCTCTTCTCCGAAGGCGATCCTTGCGCGGGCCTCTACGTAGTCGCCACCGGCCGCGTGCGAATCTTCAAGATCTCTCCCAACGGCCGCGAGCACGTCCTGGCAATCGAAGGCCCAGGCAGCTCCATCGCCGAACTGCCTGTCTTTGACGGCGGCAACTACCCCGCTTCAGCCGTCCGCCCTCGATCCATCGGAGCTCGTGTTCGTCTCGCGCCAGGATTTTCGAGCCATGTGCCTGGAACATCCCGAAGTGGCTCTGAAGGTCCTGCGAAGTAGTCGGCGCTCGCCTCCGCCGCCTGGTTGGAATCATCGAAGAGCTGTCCTTCACCACCGTCCGTCATCGCCTGATCTCATGGCTGCTGCGTCAGGCTAAGAACGAAGGCCACCCCTCCCCGCGCGGCGTCACTTTTTCTCTCGGCGCCAGCCATCAGGAGCTGGCGGCGCAAATCGGAACCGTCCGCGAGCTGGTCTCCCGCAACCTGGCCCGCCTGCAAGCCCAAGGTTTCATCGGAATCAACGGCCGCGAGGTCGTGATCCTCGATGCGGAAGGCTTGGAAGCGGATCTTGCCTCCGTTATTTAGCTTCTGTTCAATCGTTTCCGAAGCCCGGTGACTTAAGTCACTGCCGAAAACCGCCGCTGGCTCTAACCTGATCTCAGAGGCAAACATGACACTGACTGAGAAGACGGTTCGCGAGATCGCGATTGAGAATCCTGCCACGGTTCCGGTTTTCGAGTCGCTCGGCATCGATTATTGCTGCGGCGGCCAGCGGCCCTTGAGCGAGGCGTGCGTGCGCGCCAATGTGCCGGTGAACCACGCCCTGGAACTCATCGCCCAAGCGCAGACCGAAGGCGAGCCGTCCAGCAAAGAGAAATGGAGCCGCGCCGCTTCGGCCGATCTGATCCAATACATCGTCGAACGCCATCACGGTTTCATCCGCAAAGAGGCTCCACGCTTGGAGGCGCTGTTCGTAAAGGTGATCGACCATCACGGCGGCGATCATCCGGAACTGCAGAGCATTCAGGAATTGTTCGGTGCGCTATCGCAGGAGTTGCACGGACACATGATGAAGGAAGAGCAAATCCTTTTCCCTTATCTGGAGAAGCTGGAAGTGGCTTCGTTCGGCCATGGACCGCTGCCATCAGCCTGCTTCGGCTCGGTCGAGATGCCCATCGCGCGCATGCTGGCCGAACACGACGATGCCGGCACGCTGTTGGTCCGCATCCGGTCGCTCGCCGCCGATTTTCACCCGCCCGACAGCGCCTGCCCCAGTTATCGCCGCCTGTATTCGGGCTTGGAAGAGTTCGAACGCGACCTGCACCGCCACATTCACCTTGAGAACAACATTCTCTTTCCGCGCGCCGCGGTTTTGGAGCGCAGCTTGCGCGAGAACCGGTCATGACCGCAACCAGCCCAGTCCTGGACCTGAGTGCCGCCGGGATGGTGACCCGCGAGCGAAGCCTCCAGCGCCTGGCGACCGCCTACATCGTTGCCGGGCTGCTCTTCATGCTTCTGCCCGGAACCTTCCTCGGCGTCTGGAATCTTCTCTCCATTAGCAGCACTCACACCTCCGCCAGCCTTTCGCCGGCTTGGATCCAGGCGCACGGACACGCCCAGATTTTCGGCTGGCTGGGCACCTTCATCCTCGGCATCGGTTTCTACTCGCTTTCGAAGATGGGAAACCTGCCAACGTTTGCCGTGTCGCGCGGTTGGACGTGCTTTGCGATCTGGACCTCAGGCGTGGCGCTGCGCTGGGCCGTCAACGTCAGCGAGTTCGATTGGCGCGTGCTTCTGCCGGTATCGGCTGCCCTGGAGCTGGGTGCGTTCCTGATCTTCTTTCGAACCGTCTCAGGCCATCGTCCGGCTCAAACGGCGAACACGTCACGAGCC
This sequence comes from Terriglobia bacterium, assembly GCA_963739705.1. Classification (GTDB taxonomy): domain Bacteria; phylum Acidobacteriota; class Terriglobia; order Bryobacterales; family Bryobacteraceae; genus Palsa-89. The sequence goes on from CAVUBR010000002.1 coordinate 429,022, forward strand.
AAGCAACCCTGGATGTTCGTCGTGATTGCCTCCACGGTCGGCTTCCTCCTGACGCTCGTCGTCAACTTGGGCACGACTGTGTATGTCGCCGCGCTTGGCGTCGGTCCTGCGCTTCCTCATGAACTGGATCAACACCTGTTGATGCTTCCCACCTGGGCATTCCTGGTGCCGGCGGTGTGGGGATTTAATGCGCGCTGGCTGCCGATGTTCCTCGGTTTGAAAGCGCCCAATGCGCGGCCGCTTTATGCGGCATTGCTCACCGCCTGGCTGGCCGCGATTGCAATGTCTTTCGGATTCGTCAGGCTGTCCACCGCGCTGCTTCCATTGGCAGGCCTGCTGGCGATCGTGGCACTGCACATCTTCCAGCCCGCCATCCAACCCGCCAAGCTTAACGGCGTCCATGCGAGCTTCCCGGCTTTCGTGCGCGTCGCCTATATCTGGCTCCTGATCGCAGCGACCCTATCGGTCGCGGCTGCGCTGGCCGACCACGCCGGCGGAATCTGGGGAGCGTCTCGTCACGCCCTCACGGTCGGTTTTCTCGCGACCATGGTCTTCGCCATCGGCCAAAAAATTCTTCCGGCCTTCTGCGGCGGACGCGTTCTCTTCAGCAAGCACCTGATGTTCGCCTCGCTGGCGCTGCTCAATCTCGGTTGCGCTCTCCGCGTCGGATCAGAGATTCCGGCCTATGAGGGCTATCTGCGGCAAGCCTGGTCCGTACTGCCGGTCTCAGCTGTGATCGAATTGGCCGCCGTCACTCTGTTCGCGGCCAATCTGGCAATTACATTCTTACGGCCGCCCGCGCACCTTCTGACTCAGATCGAGCGGCCTTTAGCGAACCTTTACTAGCATCTTGCCGGTGTTATCGCCCTTGAGCATCCCGATGAACGCCTTCACGGTGTTCTCGAACCCATCGACGACTTCTTCCCGATGCTTCAGCTTGCCTTCGTGCAGCCATTGCGCCATCTGCGCGATACCTTCTTGATACCGGTTCACCCAGCGGAAAACAATGAAGCCCTCCACTTTGATCTGCTTCACCAGCACATAACCCAGTATCCTTGGGCCGGGCTCCGGTTTCTCCAGGTTGTATTGCGAGATCTGGCCGCAGATCGACATCCGCCCGTACACGTTCATCAGCGGAAACACCGCGTCGGTAGTCGCGCCACCCACGTTGTCGAAGTAGCAGTCGATTCCCTTCGGGCAAACTTCCTTGAGCTTCGCGATGTAGTCCGGGGTCGTCTTGTAATTGAACGCCGCGTCGAAGCCCAGCTCCTTGGTCATCCACGCCACCTTGTCGTCGGTGCCCGCGATTCCCACGGCGCGGCAGCCTTTGATTTTCGCGATCTGCCCTACCAGCGACCCCACCGCCCCCGCCGCTCCCGATACAAGCACGGTTTCGCCCGGCTTCGGCTGGCAAATTTCCAGGAAGCCGAAGTACGCCGTCATTCCTGGCATGCCGAGCACGCCCAGCGCGGTCGAGACCGGCGCCAGCTTGGGGTCCAATTTCATCAAGGTTTTCGCGTCCGCAGCCGCAAATTCTTGCCAGCCCCACATGCCGGTCACATAGTCACCGGCTGCGAATCCGGCGGCTTTGGACTCCACCACCTGACCCACCGTCCCGCCCTGCATCACGTCGCCGACATTCACCGGATCGGCGTACGTTCGAATGCCGGTGATGCGCCCGCGCATGTAAGGGTCCACCGACAAATAGGCGCTCTTCACCAGCACCTGCCCGTCCGACAGCGACGGCATGGGCGTGGAGGCCAGCGAAAAATCCGACTCCTTGGGATAGCCGACAGGGATAGCCGCGAGCTTAAACTGCCGATTCACGGCCGGTAGTGGTCCAACTTGAGTAGCTGACATAGGCTCCCATTATCGCAAGTCGTACTGCACGGTGATCGAGGCTGCCGCGTCACGGATAGAAATGGTGCTTCGCCGAGCCATTCTCTTCGCCGCCGCCATCCCGTGCGTATTCGCGCAGTCCAAGAAAGAATTTGACGTCGCCACCATCAAGCCCAATGCGGAAAAGGACAACCGCTTCATGCTCCGATATCCGCAACATGGAACCTTCACCGCAACCGGCGTCACGCTCAAGATGCTCATCATGTCGGCCTACCAGGTGAACGCGTATCAGGTATCCGGCGGCCCGAGTTGGATCGCTACCGACCGCTGGGATATTCAAGCCAAGGCCGAAGGGTCTGACGGACTCATGCCTCGCGACCAATTCGACGCGATGCTGCGCAGCCTGCTCGAAGATCGTTTCCAACTAAAAGTCCGCCGCGACAGCAAAGAAATGCCTGTCTACGAGCTCGTGGTAGCGAAGAGCGGACCGAAGCTCACGCCGCACACCGGCGGCGATCCCAAGCCCGAGGAGCGGATGCGGATCGGGTCCGGCTCACTCCGCTTTCAGAATGCAGGCCCACCGAATCTCGCGTTTCAGCTCTCGTTGCAATTGGGACGAACCGTGATCGACAAAACCGGCCTCACCGGCCAATACGATTTCGCCCTGGAGTGGGCGCCCGAACCCGGCCAGGGCGGACCGCAATCGATCGGCCTTCCCCCGGACCCCAGCCTCAAATTTCCTCCCGCCGACCCGAATCGCCCCTCGCTCTTCACCGCCCTCCAGGAACAGCTCGGCCTGCGCCTCGATTCCGAAAAGGGCCCGGTGGACATGATCGTGATCGATAGCGTCTCCAAGCCCACGGAAAACTAACCTCGCGAATAAACGTTCCCTATTGAAAATGTTTGACAATCATGCTATGAATATTTAAGTTGGGAGGTTGTCGCCATGGCTAGTACCGTCTGGAAGGGGCATCTTACCTTCGGCCTCGTTTCTTTTCCCGTTAAGCTCTTCACCGCCGCCCGCAGTGAGAGCATCAGCTTCAATCAGCTCCACAAAACGGACAACTCGCGCATCAAGCAGGTCATCTACTGCCAAGCCGAGGACAAGCCCATCCCGCGCAGCGAGATCGTCAAGGGCTACGAGTACGAAAAGGACCGCTACGTCGTGGTCGAGGACGAAGAAATCAAGAAAATGGCGCCCTCGACGGCCAAGGTCATGGAGATCCTGGAATTCGTCAAGACCGACGAGGTCGATCCGGTCTACTTCGAGAGCTCCTTCTACATGGCGCCCGATGACGCGGGCGAGAAACCGTACGCGCTGCTTTACAACACGCTCAAGCGCACCGGCTACGTCGGCGTAGCGAAGATCGCCATGCACAACCGCGAGCACATCGTCATCTTCCGCCCCGGCAATTTCGGCCTCATGATGCACACCATGTACTACGTGAACGAGGTTCGCAAGGTGGAAGAGTTCCGCACCGACACCGCTCTGGTCAAAGAGCAGGAAGCCAAGCTGGCCGAGATGCTGGTGCAGTCGCTGGCCGCGCCATTCGAGCCGGAAAAATACCACGACACCTATCGCGACAATCTGCAGGCCCTCATCGACGCCAAGATCCAGGGCAAGGAGGTCGTCACGCCACCGCATGCCGAGCCCGCCAAGGTGATCGACATCATGGAAGCGTTGAAGCAGAGCCTGGCCGTCGCCAAAAAGCCGGCCGCGTCCGTGGGCGCGCTGGAGGAAGAAGCGCCCAAACAAAAGACCGCTCGCAAACCCAAAACCGCCCGCGGCTAGACGGCCGCTCGGGCCTGTTCCGGAAATTTCTTCAGCAATTCCTCGGCGTAGAGTGCCCCCGCCGGCGTCTCCTCATGCTTGAAAAACACGTAAACGTCGTTCCCCTGCCCCAGCAATTGCTCGACCCGCCCGGCGATCTCCTCGCGATCCTCCACCGAATATTCCGGCATCCGCAACCGCGAGTACACAAAATCCGCCGTCACCACTTCCGGGATTGTGAGTTTCTCCGATTCCGCCAAACACAGCGCGATCCGGTATTTCTCCAGCAACCGGTAGACGCCCTCCTGGAGCCAGGAAGGATGCCGGAACTCGAACGCGCACCGGATGTCGCGTGGCAGTGTCGCTAGGAAGTCGCCCAGCAGCGCTTCATCGCACTTGAGCGCTGGCGGAAGCTGGAACAGCACCGGCCCCAGCCGCCGCGCCGCCCGCAATGGATCGATGGCGCGAAAGAACACTTCCGTAAACTCCGAGGGCTTCAGCCGCTGGATATGCGTGATGCGCATGTGCGCCTTCAGCGGAAACACAAAGCCGGGCCTCGTATCGTTCGCCCAGTTTTCGAGCGTCGAAGCCGACGGCAGCCTGCGGAACGTGTAGTTAATCTCCACCGCATTCAATCGCTCGGCATAGCAGGACAGAAACTTCTTGGACGGCAGTTTCTCGGGATAAAAATCGGGTTTCCAACTGGAATACGCGAATCCCGATGTTCCCGAGTAAAGATGAGCCACGTTTCTCCGCATCCGACGGTTCGGACGCTGCATCCCATACAATAGTTCATATAGCTGTGTCTCCGCAAAATCCGAAAAAGCGCTCCTCCGAGCGCCTGCGCGAATTGTGGCCCGACATTCGCGAAATGATGCGCCCGCGCCGGCGCATCCTGGCCATCGGCTTCGCGCTAATGATCGTCAGCCGCTTCTGCGGGTTGATCCTGCCGATCTCAACGAAATACTTGATCGACAACGTCATCGCGAAAAAGCAGCTTCAGCTTCTGCTTCCGCTGGTTCTCGCGGTTTTGGCAGCCACTATCATTCAGGGCATCACGGCTTTCACCATCACCCAGACGGTCTCCATGGCCGCGCAGCGCCTGATCGCGGAAATGCGCCGCAAAGTCCAGGCCCACATCGGCCATTTGCCGGTGTCCTACTACGACTCGAACAAGTCCGGAACCTTGGTCGCCCGCATCATGACCGACGTGGATGGAATCCGCAACCTGCTCGGCACGGGACTGATCGAATTTCTCGGCGGATTGCTCACCGCCGTCCTGGTCCTTGCGTTCCTGGTGCACTATAGCTGGCTTCTAACCAGCATCGCCCTGGTGATCATTGTCGTCTTCGCATTTGCGGTGATGAAAGCCTTCACCACCATCCGGCCGATTTTCCGCGAGCGCGCCAAGATCAATGCCGAGGTCACAGGCAGACTCACGGAATCTTTGGGCGGCGTGCGCGTCGTCAAAGGCTACCACGCCGAAGCCCGCGAGGAAGAAGTCTTCGGTAAGGGTGTCCAGCGCCTGCTCGACAATGTTCTGAAGAGCCTCACCGCGACCTCCTTCATGAGCCTTTCTGCCACCGTGCTGATGGGGGTGGTCGGCGCAGTGATTATGTACGTCGGCGCGCACCAGATCACCGCGGTCCCACAACGAATGACGCTCGGCGATTTCGTTACCTTCACCGCTCTGCTGGCGTTCCTGATCGCGCCGGTCTTCCAGATCGTCGGCATCGGCACGCAGCTCACCGAAGCTCTGGCCGGGCTGGAGCGAACGCGCGAAGTTCTGCGCGAACGCCCCGAGGATCAGGACCCGAGCCGCACCGTTGTCCCTGCCTCCGATCAATGGCGAGGTAGTGTTCGACCACGTCAGCTTCGCTTACGACGCCGGCAAGACCGTGCTCAACGACGTCTCGTTTCAAGCCAGGCCGGATACCGTCACCGCGCTGGTCGGTCCATCGGGTTCCGGAAAGTCCACCATCATCGGGCTGGTCACCGCCTTCCACGTTCCCGAATCGGGCACCGTTTCCGTCGACGGCGTCGATCTCGCCACCGTCCGGCTGGACTCATTCCGCACCCAGCTCGGCGTCGTGCTTCAGGAAACCTTCCTGTTCGATGGCACCATTCGCGAGAACGTCGCGTTCGGCCGCCCCGGCGCAACCGAAGAACAAATCATGCACGCCTGCCGCATCGCGCGCGTAGACGAATTCGCCGAAGGCTTCGAAAAGAAATACGACACCATCGTAGGCGAGCGCGGCGTGAAGCTTTCCGGCGGCCAGCGCCAGCGTGTCTCCATCGCGCGCGCCATCCTGGCCGATCCGCGCATCCTCATCCTGGACGAAGCCACCTCCAGCCTCGACTCCGAGTCCGAAGCCATGATCCAGGAAGGCCTCAGATACCTGATGCAGGGCCGCACCACGTTCGTCATCGCGCACCGGCTCTCGACCATCCGCCGCGCCGATCAGATCCTGGTGGTGGAAACAGGCCGCATCATCGAGCGCGGGACGCATGAGGAACTCTACGCCGCCCGCGGCCGCTACTACGACCTCTACACCAAGCAGCACGGCATCGAAGCGAATCTGTTTCTGGCTCCCGGTGAAGGCGAAGAACAAGCCGTCGAAGCCGCTGCCGGCGGTCCTGGCGGTCAGACCGGCGCCAATGGCAATGCCCTTTCAGACGCTGTGCGTCTTTTGCGCGGCTAGCCTCCAGCCATGCGGCGCGCGACGGCCATTCTCGCGTCCGCGCTATTTCTTGTAATCGCTCCCGGCACCATCGCTGGACTCGTACCCTGGTGGATTTCGCGCTGGAAGTTTCGGCCGGCCTTCCCTGGCCAAGCCCCCCTTCAAATCGCCGGCGTGTTACTGATAGTGGCCGCTCTACCGGTTTTGCTGGACTCGTTTGCTCGCTTCGCGCTACTGGGCTTGGGCACTCCCGCCCCAGTTTTTCCCACGCGCCGGCTGATCGTGACCGGGCTTTACCGGCATGTGCGCAACCCCATGTACGTCGCCGTCTTTAGCATCATTCTGGGGCAAGGCCTGCTATTCGGAAACGTCCGCGTGCTGGAATACGGCGCGCTGGTATGGCTCGCTTTCCACCTTTTCGTTCTGCTGTACGAAGAGCCGGCCATGCGCCGAACATTCCCGCGGGATTACGCGGTGTTTTTTAAGAACGTCCCTCGCTGGATTCCGCGCCTGACGCCGTGGCGAGACGACAGTGCTACTTCTTCCGAATTAAGCGATCCAAACTCCACGGCCCCGCCCCGGCGCTGACCAGCAGAAGAAAGATAAAGCAGTACAGCACCGCCAGCTCGCCGCCGTTTGAAATCGGCCACAATCCGCGCGGCGCGTGCTGGTGGAAATACGCCACGGCCATTTCGCCGCACAGGATGAACGCTACCGGTCGCGTATAGAGACCCAGAAAAATGAGCGCCCCGCCAAAAGTTTCCAACACTGCCGCCACACCCAGTAACGAAGCCAGATGCGCAGTGGCGCCGTGACCCAGCCCGCCAAAAAGGCCGAACAGCTTCTGGTAGCCGTGCAACGAGAACGTGAAACCCACCACGATTCGCAGCAGGGACAGCGCATAAGGTTCAAACGAGGAAGTCTGAGCCAAGCAGATACCTTTTGGTGAAGCTTATCGTTTCGCGACCGGAATCGCGTCCCCGAGATTCATGGACCCGCCGCCCTCGCTCACGTAGTTACGATTCCAGGACGGAATCTCCACTTCAATATCGCCCTGCACGACGCATTGGCAGCCCAGCCGCGAGCGCAGTGTCAACCCGGCCGCCATGTCCAGCCGGTCCGCCTCATCGTCGTCCAAATCCGACAAGTTCTCCATTCCCTTCGTCACAATGACATGACAAGTGGTGCAGGCACAGTTCCCGCCGCAAGCGTGCTCCAGATGGATGCCATTGTTCAGGCAAACGTCCAGGATCGACTCCGGTTTCCCGTGCTCCTGATAAGGGAGCTGTCCGGACTCGAACTCCACCGTCTTTCCGTCAATGGTTACCTTAGGCAAGTCCCATTATATCGTGCGGATCGCGAACGTCTCCTGCATACTGGTAAGAAGTGTTTCATTCCATCGAAAAACAGATTTCGGAGCGTGTCGCGGCCTACGTCCGCTCTCGTTACGGAGCGGAAACCACAGCTCCGCTCGAGCAACCCAAGCAAGCTTCCTTCGGCGAGCTGGCCATCCCAGTGGCTTTTCATCTGGCGCGCCAACTCAAGCAGGCGCCCAAAGCGATCGCTTCACAAATCGTGGCCGAACTTGGAACCATCGAAGGCGTCTCGGCGCTGGAGGTGGCCGGCAACGGCTACATCAACGTTCGCTTGGATCGGGCGGCGTACGGTCTGGGCGTCTTGCAGCATTCCGGTCAGCCGCCGGCGCCGGTCCCCGGCAAGATCATCGTCGAGCACACCAACATCAATCCCAACAAGGCCGCGCACATCGGCCACCTGCGCAACGCCGTCCTGGGCGACACCTTCGTTCGCATGCTGCGCGCCACCGGCCACACCGTCGAAGTGCAGAACTACATCGACAACACCGGCGTCCAGGTGGCCGACGTCGTGGCCGGCTTCCACTACCTCAGGAAGATGTCCCACGACGAAGTTATCGAGCTCATGCGCGACTCGTGCGCTTCGACTACTACTGTTGGGATCTCTACGCGGAGGTCTCTTCTCACCCCGAACTAAAGGAATGGCGACAGCACACGCTGCACGCCATCGAGCACCGCCAAGGGCGAACTTGTGCACTTGGCGTCGAAGATCAGCGAGGCGATCGTCGGTTACCACCTCGACACGATGGCAAGCCTCGGCATGAAATACGATCTCCTGCCGCGCGAGAGCGAAGTCGTATGCTCAAGTTTTGGGAAACCGCTTTCGACCAATTGAAAGAGCGCAAGGCGATTTATTTCGAGACCGAGGGCAAGAACAAAGGCTGCTGGGTGATGCCGGCGAGCGCCTTCAAGCAGCAGACCGAGGAGGAAACCGAGGACAGCAAGGTCATCGTGCGCTCGAACAACACTGTGACCTATGTCGGCAAAGACATCGCGTATCAGCTCTGGAAGTTCGGTTTGCTTCCGGGCAAGGACTTTTACTATTTGTGGTGGCCGGAGAAGGGCGGTTATACATCACTACGGCGGAACCGCATCCGGCGCCTCCGCGTGAATTCGGCCACGCCAGCTCCGTCTACAACGTCATCGACTCGCGGCAATCTTATCTCCAGGACGTCGTGGTAGCCGGCTTGCGCGCGCTCGGCTACCACGAACAAGCGGAGCACTCCATCCACTTCTCTTACGAGATGGTCGCGCTGTCTCCGCGAACCTGCGTGGAGCTGGGCATCGAGATCCCGGAAGAAGACAAGAAGCGCCCCTACGTCGAAGTGTCCGGACGAAAAGGCCTGGGCGTGAAGGCCGACGATCTGATCGACAAGCTGATCGAAAAGGCGCTCGAAGAAGTGGATTCCCGCCATCCGGAAGCGCCCACCGCCGAGCGCCGCCAGGTCGCCACGCAAATCGCCATCGGCGCATTGCGCTACTTCATGCTGAAGTACACGCGCAATTCCGTGATTGCCTTCGATCTTCAAGAGGCGCTCAGCTTCGAAGGCGAAACCGGACCTTACGTGCAATACACCGCCGTACGGGCGCGCAACATTCTTCGCAAACTGGCAGAGCGCGGCGAAACGCTCCCGGATTTCGCGCGCGAACTCGACAGCGCGGCGTTCGCCCGGCAGCTCGCCGGCGAAGACTTCTGGCAACTGCTCCTCATTGCCTCCAAAGCCGACTCAGCCGTCGAGCGCGCCATCGCATCCGGCGAGCCGGCCCACGTCGCAAAATATGCGTTCCAGTTGGCCCAGGCATTCAACAATTTCTATCACGCCTACCCGGTACTGACCGAGGAAAACCGCGAGAAACGCACATTCCTGCTCTGGATCACCGGCTACGTCCGCGCGCAGCTTGAGCGAACGCTCGGAATCTTGGGCATCCAGGTCCCCGAGTACATGTAAAGACTCGCCTATAGCCGCCAAATGCTACCCTTCGTTTTTCCGCGCCCGCAGGAGAATCCCAATGTTCCCTCGTTTACTGTCGATCCTTGTCTGTTCCGGTTTGGCTCTCGCTGCCGCGACGCCGGCGTTTCCCGCACTTACATACTCCACATATTTGCGCGATAGCTTCACTCCCACCGCCATCGCCACGGACGCCGCCGGCAACATCTACTTGGCCGGAAATGCCATCGTTGACGCATCCAGTTCGCAGGAAACCGTTCTAGTGCTGAAACTGAATCCGCAAGCGAGCGCGTATCTCTACGTCCGGTTCTTGGGTGGATCAGTCAACGATAAGGCGAGCGCCATCGCCGTGGACAGCACTGGCAACGCCTATATCGCCGGCGTTACCACATCCCCGGACTTCCCCGTCACCAACACCAGCAATCTTGGCACACCCCCTTCCTCCGGCACGGAGCGATCTTTCCTGGCTAAGCTCGATCCGAACGGCCAACTGGTCTTCTCCACTCTCCTGGGTGCATCGACCAATAGCTTCGCGCAGGCAGTTGGGGTGAACGCCTCCGGCCAGGTTCTGGTGAGCGGCACCAGCGTTGCCACCGGGTTTCCTTCCACAGCCGGAGTTTACAGCGTCAGCGACACGTCCTTCGTACCTTACTTGCTGGAACTGGACGCCACCGGCTCGAAGCTTATCTTCTCGGCAACCGGTATCGGCGGCAACGCGCTTACGTTCGACTCTTCAGGAAACATCTACATGGCCGGAACGACCGGTTCTCTCACTTATCCCACCACGCCTGGCACCTATCAGCCCACGTTTCCCGCCTTCCAAACCTGCGTTGCTCCCTGCATGGGGACTTTTCAGGGACCGAACCAGTACGTCACCAAGCTCGACTCCACCGGCACAAAAATGATCTTCTCCACTGCTGTCTCCGGCACAGGCAACACGATCAACGAAGGCCTGGCTGTGGATGCCGCGGGAAATGTCTATCTCACCGGGTTGGCGGGTGCCGGTTATCCGTACACTGTTCCTGCTCCGACGGCGCCTCTCGCTCCCGCTCTCGACCTTCTTGCGACACCCGCGTTGCCGTTTCTCTCCAAGCTCGATCCGAACGGACAGAAGCTCCTGTACTCGGTTCCAGTCGGCGGCGTGGGCGTCAAGTGGACTCCAATGGAAATGCTTACGTCGGCGGTGTGCTCGGTCAATATTCCAACTATGATGTTGCAGCCAGCTCTCCCGGCGCTCGCCAACGTTCCCTCCGGCTGTTTTCTGCCCGCGACGACGAATGGCAAGTCCGCATACGCCGCTCAGGTGGACAGCTCCGGAAACGTTCTGGGGTCACAATTCATTGGCGGCTCCACGCTGTTGCTCTCTGGCGTAGCGCTGTCGGGCACTACGTTGTGGATGACCGGGGCCACCAACTTGCCGGACTTTCCATCCAGTCCGAATGCCCTCGCGAGTCCGAACTTGACGCCGCTCCCCATCCCGAGCGCTTATCTCGGCGCCGTTAATTTCTCAGAATCCCAACCACCCGCGGGAACCCCGCAGATCGGCTGCATTGTGGACGCGGCGGATCTGGAGCCGGCTGGTCCCATAGTTCCCTATCAGATCCTCACCATATTTGGAAGCGGACTGGGGCCGGCAACACCGGTGATCGCGACGGATGATTCAACCACGTCGCTCGGCGGCGTCAGCGTGACCTTCGGTTCCCTTCCGGCGCCGCTGCTGTACGTTTCACCGAATCAGATCAACCTGGCCGTTCCGGTGGTCAATGAAGACCAGTCCGGCACGGTGATCGAAGTCACTGTGAACGGCGTATCGTCGCCTCCGCTGCAGTTTCCGGTGGCCTTCGCAAATCCCAGCCTGTTTGTCGTGCCAGGAAGCTACAGTTCGCAATTTGAGGAGTTCGAAGCGGTGGCTCTCAACGCGAACGGTTCGACGAATTCGGCCAACAATCCGGCGCAGCTTGGATCCGTGATCTCAGTTTTTGTCAACGGCCTCTCTCCGAACCTGCGGCTCGGCACCGGCTTGCCGCAACTCTTCACCGCCGCTGGCTGGTCGATCACCAACGTCAGCACGTTAGGCCCGTTCGTTCTCGAAGTAAACCTTCAGGTTCCTTCCTCGACTGCGAATTTCTCGTGCCCGACGCCGAATCCATCGGTGTGCGTGGCCGGCTTTGAAATTAACGATTTCAACTCCTTGGTGAATCCCTTGGGGTCAGCCATCACGGGCCCGTTGCGAATTCTTGGAACTGTGTACGTGGCGCCATGACCCTGCGATATTCTGGAACCATGCGTATCCACCAAGTGACCCTTTTTTGGTGCGCATTTTCGTCGCTGGCTTTCACTGCCGACATTCAAGGCCAACATGTATCCGCGCATGCTCTATCGCCGGCCGTCCTATCCGCCCAAGCCGGCCGCCGAGTGAAGCCTTACCGGTTCAGCGAATAGGTCCGGTCCCACAAGGCCATATCGCCGATGCTCGAACCGGCGACTACGACTTCCACGCGCCGGTTTTGCTCACGACCCGAAGCCGTCGCGTTGGACTCGAGCGGCCGTGAACTCCCATAGCTCAGCATCTGGATGGAATTGGGAGGGACGCCATATCGCACCAACATCGTCCGCACTGCCTCCGCTCGCCGCTCGCACATATCCCCGCGCTGGTGGTCGTCGGTGAAGCCCTCTACGCGAACCACCAGGCCCGGGTGCGCCTTCAACATGGCCGCGATTCGCATCAGCCGCTCCGTCGCCGCTGGACGCAGCGCATCGCTCGACTCTGATTCAAAGTACGGATCAGTTATGGTAACCACCAGCCCACGCGGAGTGTCTCGCGTGACCAGCATCGTATTCAATTGGGCCAGCAATTCCGCGCGAGTCCTCCGCTGGTCCCCGCTTAGCTCGTACTTGGCCCGCTGGACTGGCTCGCCAGTCACCGGCGGAGGCGGCAAGGGAGACTGCGCGAGTTGCTCCGCTTCCCGGCGAGCCTGCTCGGATTCCTGATGCTGTCGCTCCGCGGCCGCCTGCTCAGCGTCAGCTTCCTGTTGCGCCTCCTGTTCGGCGGCCTGAGCGGCTTGCGCCTGCGCGCGCTCGGCATTCTGTTCCGTTCGAATTCGGCCCTCGTCCTGCGCTTGTTGCGCCTCGCGCTGCCGCTCTTCGTCCCGGTGTTTGGACGAGATCACGCGGGCATCCTCGGCGGTTTGCGCCGACTCGCGCGCCAGCGACACCACCATATGCGAATCCCCACTCCCGGCGTTGGTTTGGCGCGCCTGATCGAGCAGCGTCACGGCCTTGTTGAAAGCCTCCGGAGCCCACCGGTCGGCGCCCATCGACCGCGCGATCTGCACCGCGTTTTCCGCTTGATATAGTTCCAGCACCGCCTCGTATTGGTCGTAGGAGAGCTTCCGGCTTTCAGGCAGCGCCGGCGCCCCGGACCGGACGTTCAAAACATAGCCGCCGCGTGGCATCAGGTCATATCGCGCGGTGACCAGCTCGCGCATTCCCATGGTGTCGGGCCGCACGACGTTTTCCAGTACCACCACGTCGCTCGGCGTGGTGACCGCGTAGTACGGCTCGGCGGTGACGATCAGCCCGAACGCCTGCAGATCCGTGGTCACGTTGAGGTGCGCTCTGTTCGACCCGTCCACCAGCACCTCGCCCAGGTTCTTCGGCCGCCCTTCCGGTGTGATGGCCCACAGGACGTAAGTCAGATACTCGGTGCCATACTTAGTGGGCGCCTCGAGATGATCGATCTTGGCGTCGATGCTGATCCCTCCACGTTTGCTTTCCACGATTGCCATGCCCTTTGCGTGCGGAAGCAGAACGGTGCCGTTCAAATCGATCGGCGTGGGCCCGCTACGATGCGCATAGTTAACCGCCTGCAGCGTGCGCGATACCACCGTCACCCGATAAATCGGCTGTGGATCGGAGGCATGAACTGGTGGCGAACCCGGCGCCTGGGCCAAGGCGGCACCGCCAATCAAGACCGCAACCGTGGATATTACACATATGCCTCTCATCAGGTTCACCTCCATCGCGGACGTGAATGCAAGATGATTGCCTTCTTGGAGCCCGTGGGCCATTAGTGAGTTACAAAGAAGTGACGAAACGTGACAGCGGACCTGAGCCTTGTAAAGAAAACCGCGCCGTGCATTTTTGACCCCGCTGCACGTTCGAATGGCCGGCTCCTCATCGGCTAGAATGTCAAATAGACTTTGAGATCAGGAGGAGACTCTCGATGAAATATGTGGTTGGACTTTTGCTTCTCTTTAGTACATTGCCGGCTTATCCGAACTCAGCCGCTGCTCCAAAGCAGACCGGCTGGCTGGACGTAGCGGACTGCTCCGGCATCAGCGGGTGGGCCTGGGATTCCAGCCAGCCCTCTTCGCGATTGCAAATCGATCTGTACGATGGCAGCATCCACGGCTCGCCTTTCGCTACCGTGACGGCTGCAAACTATCGTCGCGACCTCCAGCAAGTTGGCATCGGCGATGGGAAATACGCCTTCTATGTGGCGACCCCGGCCAGTCTCAAGGACGGCCGCACGCACGCCATCATCGCCGCCCTGGCCGGCACAGACACTGCCATCCAGACGGGCGTCAACACATTGAGTTGTCCGGCCGGCGCCACCGGTTATCGCTACTATCTTTCGGACAAGCTCTCCACGCTGTCGCCCGATAACTGGAGCATCAAGGGCGACGCCACCGGCGTGGATGGCCTCACATCGGCCTCGGCCAGCGGCGCGGCGCTGATTTCTCGCACCGCCGTCCCCGATGGCAGCAGCGAATACGAAGTGCGTGCGGCGTTGAGTCTCAAGGAGTCCGGCGGAGTTTACAGTATTTACTTGCACGCCTCGCCGGATGCCATGGCAGGGCCTGCGGCGGCCGGAAGTTTCTACGCCATCGAGCTTCAGAATCCGACTTTCACCGAGAAAGGCTGCACGGCCACGCTGGAGATTTCCAAGCGCTCCAGCGAAACAGTAACCAGCTTGCACTCCGAACCGGTCGCCTGTCACGACGGAATGGTGCTGCGCGCCGTATCAGGCGCTGACGGCCACATCGGCGTGTGGCTTGACCACTGGAGTCTGACCATGCTGGACGACTCCGAAGTCGCCGCCGGCCGGCCTGGTATCGGTGTGCGCAGCGCTCCGGCATCGAATTCTTGGAGTGCTGTCGACCTCGGCCAGCTTGACCGTCTGGCGCCCGGACCCCTCTCGCCGGCCGATGTTCAGTTCAAAGCGTCCGCCCATAGCGTGGAGCTTTCGTGGCCGCGCATTACCGACGATCCCAATGGCATCGGAGTGGGAGTCTATACCGTCTCGCGCGATGGCAAGGAGATCGCACAAGTCTCCCGCGCCAATCCGTCCTACGTGGATGAAAAAGTGCAGCCCGGCGCCGTCTACACCTACGAGATCGCGGCCTACGATATGCACTTGAACCGGACCAGCACCTTCGTGACCGTCGCAACGCACGAGGGCGGCGAATCAGCCACGCAATAGGACGCAGGCGCTTTAGAAGATTTTCTTGAAAGCTTTGCCGACGCCGCGGACGATCTTGCCGGTGCCTTTGGCGGTGCCGACGGTCACATCTTTTCCGGTCGACACTGCGCCCTTGCCAACCGCGCCAGCGGCGTCGATGGGATGCAGCGTCACCAGATCAACTGCACCTTTGCCCACGCCTTTGGCCGCGTCACCAGCACCTTTGGCCGCGCCCTTTCCGACGTCTCCCGCGCCGCCACCGATGTCCTTGGTCGCGCCTGGACCTTTGTGCGGGGCGTTTTCATCGGTGCTCTGTTGTGCCCAGCCTGAAAAGGCCAGCATGGCAGCGCAACACGTTATCCACGTAATTCTCGCCATGACGCCTCCTCTTTTGAGACGCCGGGGGCGGTCAAAAAGATTCGTGCCTTACGTCGTCGCCCAGAGATGGCGCTCGGCGCCGCCGGGATCGTTGACCATACGGCATTCATCGTTGAAGACCATGGTTGGCCGGGTCTGGACATTGTAAGCCGCCCATTGAGGGAGCTTGGGCGTGTTCGGGTTACCGGTGCGCGCGAATGCGATCCAGGCGTCGCTCATCTTGTCGGCGAGCGCGGCCGGCTTGGCTCCGCCGCCTGAAGGGCCAGGTACGCGGCTGGTGTTGTCGAAGGCGAACGTGATTTCGAGCGCGTGGTGAGCCAGCATCTTGGGATCGGGCGGCGTGTCCCACGCGAACAGATACGTGTAGACGGGAGCTTTGTGCTGAGCCGTTTTGCGCTCAGCGATCACGATGGAATTGAAGCGATAGATACGATCCGTTTCGATCAGAATGTAGCGCACCGCCGGATCGGAGCCCGGATAGGCCGTGTTATAAACATCCAGAACGTGGTCGGCCGCCGGCCCGGTGAGATCCTTCACGCGTTCTTTCAATTCGTCCTCGGTCAGCGTGCGATTGTAGATCTTAGGATCGCCACGCGTGAACAGCGCCATCTCGTGCTTGTTGGTGCCGATGAGTAGTGGGATATTGGCGGAGATTTCCGGCGCCACCGGATCGAAGGGATTCTCCGGCAGGTCCGCTACGCCCACCGTTGGCACCAGTCCGTGTTGCTCGATCACGCCCTTGTCGCGGCTCTGCGCGTCCAAGCGTCCTTCGACGATGCTGTACGCAGCCAGGATTTTCTCCATCGGCAATTCCTGCAAGCGGCCGATCTGGCTGATCGAAAGATCGAGCTCATTGAGCACCGAGAGGGCGATCTCGGTAGCCAGATCGCGCGGCTGCAGATGCACGCCCGGGCCGCTTTCGATAATCGCGCGATGAAACAGGCCCTTGGCGGGGGGCATGGCGAGCAGCGTGGACACTTTTCGACCGCCGCCCGACTCGCCGAAAATGGTCACGTTTCCCGGGTCGCCACCGAAACGCGTAACGTTGTCGCGCACCCACTCCAGCGCGTGCACCAGGTCGAGCATGCCGACGTTTCCGGATTGCGCAAACTGGTCGCCTGCCAGGTCGCCGAGATGGAGGAAGCCGAAGACGTTGAGGCGATGATTGAGCGTGATCAGGACCACATCGCCGCGCTTAGCGAGGTTCACGCCGTCATAGGCCGGGCTGGAGCCAGACAGCGTGGCGAAGCCGCCGCCATGGATCCACACCATCACCGGACGCTTACGCCGTCGTTGAGCCCGCGCGTCCAGACGTTGAGCACCAGGCAGTCCTCGCTGATGGGTGCCACGCCGCGCGCCACGGTCTTCCCGTTGCCCTGCGGCGCACTCGGGCCGTAGTGCAGCGCGTCGCGCACGCCAGTCCACGGCTCGGGTTTGCGCGCCGGCATGAAGCGATTCTTCCCGGTGGTGGATGCGCCGTACGGGACGCCCTTGAAGACGTTGACGCCTTCCTGCACTACGCCACGAACCTTGCCTGCCGCTGTATCGGCGACGGGTGCGGATTCCTGGGCGCGCGCCGCGGATGAACTGACGATCGAAAGTCCCGCCAAGCCCGATAACGTTCGGCCAAAATCGCGTCGATTCAAATTGCACCTCCTTCGAGAATCTGGGGCGAGTATATCAGGCTTACGGCGTGGTGCGGATGGTGGTGGTGCGGCGGATCCCGTTCGGGTCGAGAATGCTGTTGATGCCGTCATAGGTGATGTAGACAATGACGTCACCGGGAGGCACATTGGCGGGCACTTTCACGTTGATCTGCCAGAGTCCGATGAAGCCTGGCGCAAGGCCCGAGAATTCAATATCGCCATCGGGCACGAAATCGGAATTGATGAATACCTTGGGGAGCTGCGGCGTGGCGATGGTTCCTTGCGCCGGCGCGCCATCGGGCGGCATGCCGTCCAGCACGCCCGCGCCTGTGCCAAACAGCGACACGTAAGAGCCGGCTTTGGCGGGATTCGATGTGCTGTTGATCGTGCCGTCTTGATTGAGCGCCAAGAGCTGTCCGGTACCGGTGCCATTGGCCGTGAATAAGCCAGGCGAGGCCGCATCCACGCGGAATAACCAGCTCGCCAGCACCTGACCCGTGGATGCACGCGCCACTTGAAATTCTTCGAGCCCTCCGGCCGGAGTTGCGCTGGGAACTTGGAAGTCGATCTGGCTGGGCGAAGCGTAGAGGAGCGGAGCGGCTACTCCGCCGACCAGCACCTGCACGTCGCCGAGCGTGGTGGGCAGAGGAATAGTGCTCGCGCTGGCTGTCTGAGCGCCGAATTGCGACGTAGGAAACGCGAAGATGCTGGCCAGCATTCCCGGAGCGAAACGTCCGAAATAGTTCGCGGCATTTCCAGAGAGCCGTCCCGTGACGCCGCCGGCCGAGGTGGTGTAATCGATTCCGGGAAAATAAAAAGAAACGCGGTTGGTCAGCGCTTCGGCGACCACCGGATTGCCGAACGGATCGAGGCCCACGGCAACCGGGCCGAACACTTGGAGCGTGGCCGTCGCGAGCGGGTTGGTCAGGTAGGTTTGGTATCCCGGAAAGCGGAGCAGTTGATTGGCGCCCGAGTTAGCGACCCAGATTTCATAAGTCGCGGGATCGATCGCGACGGCCGACGGGTTGCTCAGTTGAGTGATGGCGAATAGCACGGGAGGATTGTCGCCGGCGGTAGGCACGCTGGGCAGGACCGCTATGCGATTGTCGCCGGCGTCGGCCACGTATAACTGGTCGTCGGGATCGAGCGCGATCAGGCGAGGGGTGTTGAACACGCCCGCGGACAACGAAACGAAGTCGGCTTGGCCGAAGACGTTGGAAGCCGGCTGGCCGGATTGAAAATCGCCGCCGGACGGTTTTCGAAAGAACAGCACGCGACTAGCGAGCGGGTCGGAGACAACCAAGCTTCCGTCAGCGGTGAGCGCGACGCCATAAGAACTGCGCATGGTCTGGCGGCTGAGGTCCTTGATGGGTTGGCCGAAGAAGCTGGTCTGGCCCAGCACCAGGTTGGCGCGCTGGGCCGCGCCCGCCGGCTCGTTAAACGGCGAAGGGAATCGCAGCACGCGCGCGTTGCAGGCATCCGCAACATAGAGATTACCGTTCGCATCGACGGCCAGTCCTTCGGGCGACCACAAGCCTTGATCGGTAGTCTGGCCGTTGGTCGGGTAGTTGATGATTCCGGTGACCAGATCGGGCTGGCCGATCACCAGGTCGGCCTTCATGCCGGCGTTCACTTTGCGGTAATCCAGGAAAGCGAGCACGCGATTGTTGAGCGGATCGGCAACGTAGAGATGCGGAGGATTTGACGAGGAGTCGATCACGGCGCTGCCGCCGGAGGGAAACGCAAGAGCGCCATTTACCACGCAAGAATTGGAGTTGGGCGCGAATCCGACTTCGCGGCCTTCGATCAGGTTGGGGGAGTTGTAGGGGAAATCGAGTTGGCCGAGCAGCCGGGTCGCGGTGGTGAACGCGCCGCTGGATTGTTGCGGGAACGCCAGCACGCGATGATTGCCGGAGTCGACCACGAACAGGTTGGTCCCGGAGAAAGCGCCGGCAACGGGGCCGCCGACACTTGGGTTTGGAATTGGCCCGGCCAGCGTGGCAGCGTTCGGCTGAGGCAGGCCTTGGTTCGACAAGTTCGCTACAAAACTCTGCTGGCCGATGACGACCTTAGCGGGCGGTGAAAACGCGGTAGCTTCGCTGGGCCATCGATCAAACGGATCGTAGCCGAGAATGCGCGCGTTGCCGGTGTCCGCCACGTAGGGATTAGCCCCGATGAAGAAAACGCCTTCGGGCGGCGCCGCCTGGTTATTGGCGTTTTGAGAACCCAGCGTGCTCTCGTTGATCGCGGGCGCGGCTGCCCCGGCGGCAGGAAGCACGACGCCCATGATGCGCGCGGCAAGCTGGGCGGTGGCGAAGGGTGGCGTATAAACCACCACGCGGTTCGCATCGTCGGCCACGAACAGCCGTCCTTTGGGATCGAATGCCAAGCCGGATGGGGCGAGCAGGAAATTTTTCTTGGTCCGATCGATATTCTGCGGCGCCGCGTTGGATGCAAAATTCGGTTGGCCTAGAACCAGGTCCGCGGAAGTTCGATTGGGGGCGCCACTCGAAAGCACGGTGGACGGGAAACGGAGCACGCGATTGTTGGCTGGATCGGAGACCCACAGGTTGCCGGAGGAATCGAACGCCAGGCCGGATCGAAAGACTCCGGCGCTGGCGGAGAATGCCAGCGTGTTTGGCCCGGGCGCGGATTGGCCGGCGTTGGGAGCGCGGCTGTTGAGATCGGGCTGGCCCAAAATCAGATCCACCACGAGCAAGGCGCCGGTTTGCGAGAAAGGAGCCGGGTAGCGCAGGATGCGGTTGTTGCCTGCGTCGACCACATAGAGATTGCCGCTCGCGTCGGTGACAGCGGCGACGGGCTGATTTAAGCCGGTGCTCAAATCCGCGCCCGGACCCTGCGGCGCGGTGGTCAAGAAGTCACGCTGGCCGACTACTTTGTCTGCCGCATCGCCCTTGGTGAAACCGAACGCGTTCTTCCAAGCCAGGACGCGGTTGTTTCCAGTGTCGACCACGTAGAGGATGGGCGGGTTAGACGAAGCGTCGATCGCGATGCCTTGGGGGGCGTTGAATTCCCTACCCTCGACCAGATTGGGTGCGGTGGCGGTGAGCAATCCGGTTTGTTGCAAGACAGCTTGGCCGAATATGCGCGAAGGAGCGGGATTGAAGATGGTCTGCGCGCCGGCAACCTGCCCGGCCGCGATGGACACCACAGCCAGGGCGAAGGCCTGGATGAACCTCAGATGTTATGAGTGTACCAAAGCCGCTGTCGTGACCGGTGAGTGTTGTTGTTCGGCTTGTCCTCGGTGGGGTCCGCCTAACAGGAAGCTTCATGTTCCTGTAACACTTTCCATTGCATCTGTATGTTATTGCTATTAATAGGCATACGTGCCATAGCAAGTGGCCGATCCCAATAAGAGCGTGGGTTCGTTTGTGCAAATTTGAGCTCGCAACCAGTGCTGATCCGGTGGCACGGGCTTGGCAGTGCGGGGCTCCCGGTGGGTTCGTTTGTGCAGATTTTTTTCGCGCGTTTGGAAGTGTTAGGAGACGAGCTTGGCTTTGGGCTTTCATCAGGACCAGCATGTACCCGCCAAGGTGACGAGGAGCAGAGCGGGGTGCGCAAGTGGTTGGCGGCGGACGATCAAGAGTTACGCAAGCAGCGGGACCGACCGGAAAGCGATCGGGTTTGTCGCAAGACGGTTTGGCCGAATATACAATAAGGAGCTGGATTGAGATGGTCTGAGCCCCAGCGAGTAGTGGGTCAGTTTGAAGCGAGGGCGACCCATTTCGACAGGTTGGCGACAACGCCCAAGCGGTCCCAATTCCAGAACGCTCCGGTTTTCTCGCGACGCTCCGATGCTGCCATGTTGCCGTTCGCGCCATGCCGGTTGCGTCGCCAGTCACGCAACTTCGAGAAACCTGTTATCGTAGCCTGTTGTCGACAGCGGCAACGCGCGCCATAGCGATTCGCATCCGGCGCGCGTGAGCACCCCGAAATGGTCTTCGCGCGAGGGCGCGCCAATCTGAACTTGACTCGCGTAGTCTCGTCGCCGTAAGCTAAGAATTCTTTGTATGGGACGCAAGCCGCAAAAGAACGATTCGTTGCCCGGTTCACTGGACATGTTGATTCTGCGGACGCTCTCGCGCCGCGATCTCCACGGGTACGGCATAGTCCAGTTCATTCAGCAATCCTCCGACAACGAGCTCCTGGTCGAGGAAGGCTCACTGTACCCCGCTGTCCAGCGGCTGGAGCTAAACGGCTGGATCGCGGGCGTCTGGGGCGTGACGTCGAATAATCGGCGGGCGAGGATCTACAAGATCACGGCGGCTGGCCGCAAACAGCTGGCGGTTGAAACTCGGAAGTACGCCAAACTCACGCTGGCGATCGCCCGTGTGATGGGAGCGGAGTGACGGACGTGTTGATACGACGGCTGAGGTATTGGATGGGGAGCGCCAGGCGCAGCGAGGCGCTGCGTGAGGAAATGGAACTCCACCTTGCGGAAAAAGCCGCGGAACTGCAAGCAGACGGTATGCCGGCGGAGCGCGCCCGGGCCGAGGCGCGCCGGCGATTTGGCAACGTCGGACTGAAGCACGAAGAGTCACGGGAGATTTGGATGACACGGTTTTTGTCGGAACTTGGCCAGGATGTCCGCTATGGCTGTCGCACCATGACCGCCAACAAGGCATTCAGCGTCATGGCGGTCTTGTTGCTGGCGCTCGGCATCGGGGCCAATACCGCGGTCTACAGCTTCATGGAGTCGATTCTGTTGCGCTCCCTGCCGGTGGCCGATCCCGAGTCCCTGGTGGTCTTGAATTGGCATAGCCGGCCGCCCAGGGACGGCAGTAAGGAGTTGGTCCACGTCATGCATGCGGTACAGGGCATGGCGTGGCCGGGCGATAAAGGCGCCATGGTCAGCGGCATGTTCCCATACGGCGCGTTCGAAACGCTTGGCGAGGAGAATCCAGTCTTTTCCACGCTTTTCGGATACTTCAACGGACTAAACCGTAACCTGGCCATCCGCGGGCAGGCCACGAGCGCCAGCACGGAGTACGTCACCGGCGAGTATTTTCGCGGCCTGACAGTGTCGCCGATTGCGGGACGTCTGATCGACTCCGAAGACGACCGTCCAGGCGCAGCGCCGGTCGCCGTTATCAGCTTTGCGGCCAGCCAGCAGCGCTTTGGGGGACCGTCGAGTGCGATCGGACAACCGGTTCTCGTCGATAATGTGCCCTTCACTGTGATCGGCGTGGCGCCGCCGGAATTCTTCGGAGTCGATCCTGCGGCGGCGCCGGACCTCTACCTTCCGTTGCACACGAATCTGCTCGTGGACGGTGCCCGAGCGGCTCGTATGTATCCCGACGGAAACTACTACTGGATCGAAATGATGGGCCGTCTGCGTCCCGGCGTCAGCATGGCCCAGGCGCAGGCAGCGCTGGCTCCTCGTTTCCATCAATGGGTTGCCGCCACCGCGACGACCGACGGTGAACGCGCCAAACTGCCCGCGCTGATGCTGAATCCCGGCGCCGGCGGTCTGGGCAGTTTGCGCCGCCAGTATACCAAGCCTCTGTACGTGCTCCTGACGATGGTTGGATTGATCCTGGCGATCGCGTGCGCGAACATCGCCAATCTGCTGCTGGCAAGAGCCGCCGCGCGACGCCGCGAAATGGCTGTCCGGCTGAGCCTGGGAGCGGGACGGCTCCGCGTCGTGCGGCAGTTGCTTACCGAGAGTGTAATGCTGGCGTCGCTCGGCGGAGCATTAGGGGTCTTGTTTGCAATCTGGGGCGTGCGATCTCTGACGCTTCTGCTCTCCCACGGGCAGCAGAACTTTACGCTGCACGCGGAATTGAATTGGAACGTGCTGGGCGTGACGGCGGCGCTCTCTGTGGTTTGCGGCCTATTATTTGGCCTCAGTCCAGCGATTCAGTCGACGCGTCCGGACGTCATGCCCGCGCTAAAGAATGGACGCGGGGGCGGGCCGCGCCGCCGCGCGCAGCACGTGCTGGTGGTGGCCCAAATCGCAATCTCTTTTCTCATCCTGGTCGCCGCGGGTCTGTTTGTGCGGACACTCAACAAGCTGCACTCCGTCCAACTGGGATACGCCCGCGAGAACATCCTTCTGTTCTCGTTGAATGCGCGCCAAGCCGGGCATCGCGACCCGGAGATCGCCACTTTTTACACGGACCTGCGCAAGCGCTTCGAATCCATCCCCGGCGTGAGCAGCGCGACGCTTTCGCAATCCTCTATCGTCAATGCCGGCCGCGCCGGGCAGGCAATCAGGGGGCCAATGAAGATAGGCGCTGTTACCATCGAAGGCGCGCGCGTCCTGGCCGCCGGACCGGGTTTCCTCACGACGATGGAGATTCCGATCCTGGCCGGGCGTGAGATTGACGACCGCGACCAACCGGGCTCGAGGCGGGTTGCAGTGATCAGCGAGCGGCTGGCGCGAACTTACTTCGAGAACGAGAATCCGGTGGGCAGGGGCATCACGCTCCCGGACGAGAAATGCGATCTCGAAATCGTCGGCGTGTCGGCTAACCTGCGGTACGGTGGTCTGAAAAATGAAGAGGAGAGTGCAATGACCGTGTTCGTAGCGGTCAGCCAGTTTTCTCCGGACCGAGTGACCTACGCGCTGCGCACCGCGGGTGATCCGCTGAGGTATGTCAAGAGTGTGCAGGAGATCGTGCGGGAGGCAGATTCCCGCATACCCGTCACCAACGTGATCACGCAGGCCGCGGAAATCGATCGGACGATTAGCCGGGAAGTCACGTTCGCGAAATTGTGTACGGGTTTTGCGGTTCTGGCTCTCCTGATCGCGTGCGTGGGACTCTACGGGACGATGTCCTACAGCGTCGTGCGGCAGGTCGGCGAGATTGGAATCCGTATGGCTCTGGGCGCGCAGCGGGGCGCCGTGGTATGGATGGTTCTGCGCCGCGTTCTACTACTGGCGGCGGTGGGACTCGCGATCAGCGTGCCGACCGCGTTGAGCGGGACCCGGCTTGTCAAATCGTTTCTGTTCGAGACCCAGCCCAATGATCCGGAAACCCTGGCGCTGGCCGGTGTCGTGCTCCTCAGCGCCGCGCTTCTGGCTGGCTATGTGCCGGCAAGGCGAGCTTCCCGAATTGACCCGCTGGCGGCTCTGCGGCAAGAGTAAGACATGCTCCTTCGTACCGCAACGAAGGATGAAAATGTTCCGCGCCCGCGCACATTGATCATGGTAGCTGCTCGCGATAGAGGCCGCGCTACGTTGGGATCGAGGACGCGGGCGCAGCGACGTCCTGGATAATGCGCCATCCGGAGGGTGGATAGAGATCAAGCTGACCGAGAAAGCCCTATTCGCGGGTGGCGTGTTGCCGGCTTGGGGCGGATCGGCTATCCGGACATTGACCGGATTAGGCCCCGCAAGTCCTAGGGCTGTATCAAAAACGCTCCCGCACTCGGCATTCCGCGGACCCGAATCATTTATCTGCCGGAGCGTTTCCGATACAGCACTAGGACTTCTAGATCCTACCTCCGCATAGTGATAAGATCCTAAGTCTGTGATTTGGAACCATGGAAATTGATGCATTCAATGAAGCTTTACATCCGTCGGCGGGGCGGAGTACGTCAGACCCGGCACGTGAAGTGTTCATACTCGGTGCCGGTTTCTCGAAGCAGATCTCCAGCCACATGCCATTGTTGAAGGAACTGTCCGAAGCTATTGCGGTGCGGGTTCCCGAACTTGGGAGAATCGGCGCAGTCCCGTTTCTGACAACAGATGTTGAGATGGCGATGACCTTTCTTTCCCAACCACAACCGTGGCGTCAGAAGCCCAAAGACTTCGCCATCGTGCTTTGTTTCTGGAGATTACCCGCGCCATCGCAGCCGAGATTGAGGACCGGTCGGCTGCTGTTCGGGCCTGCCCTGGTTGGCTCCTCAAGTTCGTTCATTGGCTGCACTTTAGGAAAGCAGTTGTGATTGTGTTGAACTACGATACGCTTCTGGAGTCTGCGATCTCGGACATACGTGGTGGGAGTTGCCACCCGCAGAGCCTGACGCCGTTTCGTTTCGCTGCGCAGCAGGGAGTGATCGGTGGTGACGGTCGGGCGGATTCTCTCGAACTCCTAAAATTACACGGTTCCACGAACTGGCGGTATTCAGGCCGCGACTCCTATTCGGGAGAACTGATCCAATGGTCAGGAATAAGGGGTTGGGGTCGGAGGTCGGAGGCTCCAGGAGCCACCGAGAAAGTTGAGGATTCAAGTCCTCTGATCATTCCGCCTGTTACTGAGAAATCCGGGTACTTCGCACACCACTGTGTTCAATACTTGTGGAGACGGGCGTTTGAGGCGCTTGGCACCGCCAGCAGAATCTTCTGCGTGGGTTACAGCCTCCCCGCCACAGATCTGACAATGCGCTTTCTGTTGTCCGATCTTGCCACAGCGAGGCCAGTCGAGTTCTACCTCGTGAACTTCCCGTCAGAACTAAAACATTTTCGCGAAATTCTTCCGGAATCTAAATTTAGCTTGCAGGATCGGTTCGTCGGATCGGAACCTATCTGCCCGTTTGTTGATGCGTTGTTCACGGATGAGTTCTTTCCCGATTTTGAGGTTGAGGGAAACGACGGCCCCGGTCCTGTCGAACTGGCCATCCGTGACCAACTTCGCGTTGGACAGAAGGTTCGGGCCGTGTTGGACGCTGGGACATGTTCAGTTGGTGATTTCAGACCAAATTCAATCACGCTGCTTCTCGATGATGCGAGAGTACCTGTTGACGGCCAAGCGGAGATTCCAGTCAGACTCCCGTGGAACACGTTGGAGAAGGTTTTGTTGGATCTTCGGAGCGCACATCTGCAACGAGTGGATCTCGCTCGGTGCGACGCTGGAATTCGAAGCCACTGCGACCGAGATTTGGGGCCCTGGCTAGCCGCTCTACTCGAGGCTGCGGGAGTGGCCACGGTGTGGTTCTGTATCAACCGTTGGGTCGTATCACCAGCTGGCTCCAACACAGGAGAGATCGCTGAGTCGAAGCTGGCAGGCTACCCGAGCATGCGTTGAACGTTGAACCATGCGACCTGTCCCCAGCCCAGGAATCATTGGGGCCTGAAGCGCGCATATCCTCGCGAAACGGCGTTCCGGGAAGTTACTTGTCCGAGCTTGTCGTCCCAACTTGACGGGAAACGCGCAAACCGCCAAATTGCCTGGCGTAGCGGCACGGACCAGGCAAATCTCAAACCGACCACTACCCCCACGGCGACCTGCCGCCCGGCCAAGGCGCAGGCCAGGATGAGCTTCAGATGTTATGAGTGTACCAAGCCGCTATTGTGACGGCGGCGGTGTTTCGGAAGACGATCTACGTAGCCGATGAGTCCGTCTAGCTTGTCGCCGATCTCTGCCAGGCGCTGGCCGAAATCTTCTGACCACTTTTCCATTTTCTGAGACCATTTCTCGTGCGCAAGGGTTCGTTCCCGCACTGCGTCCAGCTCGGCAGCTGGTTGTTTTTGCACTTCAGCTTGACGCCGCTGAATCTCCGCCATCACAACTAGCGTGTCCTGGAGAGAATGAATGGCTTCTTCGTAGTTCAAGGTGCGTCCTTGCTCAGATATTACCAAGTGTGATCTTCAGGTGCCGATAGACAAGCGCGATCGGCAGGCCGACTACGTTGAAATAGCAGCCTTCCACTCGCTCGATGAATTTGGAAGCCAGGCCTTGAATGGCGTAGGCGCCGGCTTTGTCCATGGGCTCGCCGCTGGCGACATAGTCTTCGATTTCCTGTTGGCTTAGCGCGGCGAAGCGCACACGGGTGACGGCAGCATCGAGGATCGTGCGCAGGTTCGAGCGCAGGCAGACGCCCGTGATGACCTCGTGCTCGCGGCCGGAGAGCAGCGCGAGCATCCGGGCGGCATCTGAAGCGTCGCGCGGTTTTTCCAGTAGCTGGTCTTCGACCACCACCGTCGTGTCGGCGGCCAGAACGATCTCGCCTGGATTCATGGGAACCGCGAAGGCTTTTTGCTCGGCCAGGCGTCGCACGTATTCGACGGGCTCCTCACCGGGGCGGCGCTCTTCGGCGATGTCGGGCACGCGGACGGCAAATTCGAAGCCGGCCGCCGTCAGGATCTCGCGGCGGCGTGGCGAATTGGATGCGAGAACCAGCACCAGCCGGTCCGCTACTTTCGAGCCATGACGGGCGCCGCAGCAGGAGCACCAGGTCCAGGGACCACCGGTGGAGGCACTTTCTTGGGACGGGCGTCCAGCCGCGTGAGAATCAGGTCTTCGCGCATCTTTTGGAACTTGGGAGTTCCTGGTTTTCCGCCGGCCGCCACGACATCCGCCTCGGTGACTTCCTGCGCGGAGGGCAGATACTTCTGCAAGTAGTTCTTGATGCGATCGTGCACCAGGCGTTCGGAGGAATGCGCCAGCAGGAACAGCATCTGATCCCCGGGCGCCTTGGAGAGGAGCGAATAAACCAGCGAAGGTTTTTGCAACTTGGCCGACTTCAAACTTTTTTCCAGGCTTTTCGACCGCGACTCCAGCTTTTGCCATTGCTCGATCTCTCGCTTGGCCGGGCCGATGCGCTTCGTGAATGCGGCGGACTCCTTGGCGGGCATTTTTTCGGTCAAGAAGTAGAGGAAGATGCCCATCGATTCCAAGTGAATGTCGGCGCCGAAAGGAACCGTTTGGCGGGCTTTTTGCAGCTTCTGCAATCCCGGCATGTTGAGATTGACGCCCTCGAGCGCAGGCGAATACAGGTGCAGCAGCTTTTCCTGTTCGAGCAAATGCACCACATCGGCGCAATTCGGCTCATTGGCGATGTGGCGCAACTCTTCGAGCAGGTCCTCGCGTGGGATGCGCGTTTCAAGCTGGGCTTCGCGGGCGTTATCGTACTGCATTTTGGTGCGCTCGTCGATGTTGAAACTGAGGCGCACTTTCAGGCGCAGCAACCGCAGCAGCCGCACGGGATCGTCGTACAAGGTGTAGTTGCTGACCGCGCGCAACTCTTTGCGGTCCAGATCGCCAACCCCGTTATTGGGATCGAGCAGCAGCCCGCGCGAGGCCGGATTCAGCGAAAGGGCGATGGAATTGATGGTGAAGTCGCGCCCGCGCAGATCTTCATGGATGGAGGCCGGCCGCACGGTGGGTTTGGCTCCCGGCTGGGGATATTTTTCCTGGCGGGCCATGCCGACCGTGGCTTTCACGCCGCTGGGAAACGCCAGCGCGGCCAGCTTGCGGTTGTCATCTTCCCACAGCACCTTCGCGCCCGCTTTCTTCACGATGGCAGGCAGCAGCTTCAGGGCATTGCCTTCCACCGTAAAGTCAATGTCCACGATGGGGAAGCCTCCCAACATGTCGCGCATCGCCCCACCGGTCAGGAACACATTCATGTTGGCGTGCGTGGCGGCGCCCTGAATCTCGGAAACCACGCGCGCCTGGTCGGCGCTCAGGTGGCTTTCGAGCATAAACATGTAATCGCTCATCGAATCACTCTCTCCAAAACGCGCATAACGGAACGCCGCCGCAGCGCGGTTTCACAGAACAAGGCCGCGGCGGCGTCCTATGCGCTTTTTGCGCTCTCTGGGGGAGGCCACGCATCTTCATCAAGCCCTGGGATGGTGCTCATCAACGGTCTTCCGCAAACGGGACCGCATCACATGAGTATAAATTTGGGTAGTCGATATGTCGGCGTGGCCCAGCATGGTTTGCAGGCTGCGCAGGTCCGCCCCACCTTCGAGTAAGTGCGTCGCAAAAGTATGCCGTAGGACGTGCGGGGTGAGGCCGCGGAAAATTCCAGCTTTCTTGCCGTACCCGGCCAGCAGTTTCCAGAAAGATTGCCGCAGCATGGCGCCGCCGCGATTGCGTCACGAACAGGTACGGGCTGGGGCGGCCTTTCAGCAGTTGCGGGCGCCCGGACGCGAGATAGTCTTCCACGGCCTGAAGCGCCGCCTTGCCGACCGGGACCAGCCGGTGCTTGTTGCCCTTGCCGAGTACGCGCACGTATCCCATGTTTCTTTCGATGTCGGAGACTCGGACGCGGCAGAGTTCGGAAACCCGGAGGCCGGTGGCGTAGAGGAATTCGAGCATGGCGCGATCCCGGAGGCCCTGCGGCCGGCTCGAATCAGGGCTTGCGATCAGGCTGATTAACTGCTTTTGATTAAGGTACTTAGGAAGATTCTGCCATTGCTTGGGCGAGGTCAGCAGCGCGGTGGGGTCGGAGCTGATCGCGCCGCGTCTCGAGCAGGAACCGATAAAAATTGCGTAGCGTGGCCAGGTGGCGGGCGATGGATCGGCTGGCCATGCCGGCCTTGTAAAGCGAGTCCACATGGCGGCGCAAATGCGTTGCTTCCGCTAGCCCTTCGCGAGGCTTCAGAGAGGCGGCAAACCGTTCCAAATCAAGGCGATAGGATTCCACCGTGGTCCGCGCCAGGCCCTTCTCGACCCGGCAGAAATCAAGGAAACGGTCGACTTGCGCCGATAGCTCGGGAACGGGCGGCATTCTGCCAATGATACAATATTCGCAAATTTGTTTGGAAGAAAAGTGCTGAACTGAGAAGGGAGCCGCCTCGGCGGGCTGAAGGAGATTTGGCGGTATCGACCACCAAGAAAGTGCTCGTTACGCGGTTCGACCGGGAGCCGCTGGCGGGCTTCGTCAATCCGCACAGCTATCTTCAGGCCGAGGGGCTGGAGCTGCTGAGCCAGGGTGGCGCGGTGAGCGTGGTTCCCTACCCCGAGATCAAGCTGGTCTGCTTCGTCCGCGATTTTCAGCAGGGCGAGCCGCGCAAGGAATTGAGGCTGTTTACGACCCGGCCCAAGATGGAAGGGCTCTGGGTCCGGATGCGCTTCCGGGACGGCGACGTGATGGACGGGATGCTATCGAACAACTTGCTGCAATTGGATTCGTACGGGTTGTCGGTGGTGCCTCCGGATCCCGGTTTCCAGAATCAGCGCGTCTTCGTTCCGAAAGCGGCGCTGTCGATGGTGCAGGTGCTGGGCGTGGTCGGAAGCCCGCTGCGCATGCGTAAGCCGAAGCCGACGGCGAAGGAGCAGCTGGAGATGTTCGATCAGCAGAGTTAGTTACTGGCGGGTTGCGTTCCAGGTGCCTTGGTCGACCGCGGAGCCGTCCGGGATTGACTTGGTGGTGTACGTTCCGTCGAACTTGTCGCCCTTGAGTTCGGCGGTTGCGGTGGATTCCAGGGTCGCGCCTTGGAGATCGAACTGGTAGACGACCTTGATCTTTGCTCCGTCGACCTGGACCGAGGTGACCTTGGCCTTCACATCTTCGCCGAGATTGAAGGTGACTTCGGCCTTCCAGTCGCTGCCGGACTGGGCGAGCGTGATCTGGAATGCGCCGCTGGCGCCGGCTGAACCGCTATAGCTTCCTTTGTAGGTGCCGGCGAGATCGGCTGCGAGAAGAACGGTCACGGCTACGAAGAAGGTCAGGGCCCGAAGCATGCGCTCAAGGTATCACAGCTTGCGGACGGCGTCTTCCACTTGGCGGGCGAGAGCCAGATAGTCGTTGCCGGTCAGATGCAGCGGCTCGCCGAACGCGACACGGACGCGGCCCATGCGCGCCATTTTCCAGGTCTTATGCAGCACGTGGTCCAGGCCTTCGATCCGGACCGGAACCACCGGGATTTGCAGTTTGGAGGCGATCATGGCGACGCCGGGCTGAAACGGTGCGATCTCGCCGCCGCCGGTCATTTTGCCTTCGGGGAAGATCAGGACGCACCAACCGCCGTTGGCGATGTCGCCCATATAGCGCAGCGTGCTGAGCGCGCCTGGCTCGTGCTGCGGGATCGGGAACGCGTTGAAGAATAGCGATGACAGGTAATAATTCAGGCTATTCGTAAAGCTGCGGCCGTGAAAATGGTGCTTCGAAGAACTCCTTGCGCATGGCGGGCGCTACGCGGTAACGCCAACGGGAGGGCAGCGCGCTCATGATGGCGGGGACGTCCATGTAGCTTTGATGATTGGAGGCGAAGATCACCGGTGGCTGGAGATCGCGGAGATGTTCCAAGCCTTGTTTCCGGACATGCGCGAAGATGCGGGCCAGCGGCAGGAGGAACCCGGGAAGGAATATGCGGCGCGCTACCCGAGCTGGGAGGCCGCGGTTCCAGGCGGGAAAGTCGGCTGAGGAGACATCGGTGGCGTATTCGGGCGCGGCTGCGGATTCGTCCACGCCGAGGGCGACCATGCGCTCGACGCGCTCGAGCGAGGTCAGCGATTCGAGCGGCACGCTCAGGTCCGGGCCTGCGTGCTTGGCCGGCGGCGGCGTTCCGCGAGCGATTTCGTGACGCTTCAGCTTGCCGGTGCCATCGGTGCGCGGGAATTCGATCGTAGGGCCAGAGGCTGACGCTGCGGACGCGCTGATAGTCGGCCAGCTGCTGGTTGGCGCGCTGCACGATGGCGTCGGAGTCGGCGCCGGGATCAAGAATCAGGACGGCGTGGACGCGGTCGGTTCCGATCACTGCGGCATCGCGCACGCCCTTTTGACGCTTAAGCACTTCTTCGACGTCTTCGGGAAAGACGTTCAGGCCTTCCGGCGTCACGATCATTTCCTTCTTGCGGCCCAGGATTTTCAGCTCGCCGTTTTCCTTCAGCTCGCCGATGTCGCCGGTGTGGAACCAGCCGTCTTCGAAGGCGCGCGCGGTTTCGTCCGGGCGCTCGAAATAGCCCGCGGTTACGTTCTCGCCGCGCACCAGGATCTCGCCATCCGGCGCGATCTTGACCTCGACGCCGGCGATGGGAGTGCCCACTGTGCCCTTGCGGGCGTGGAACGGATGGTTCAGCGTGACGATGGGTGCGGTCTCAGTCAGCCCGTAGCCTTGGATCACCAGGAATCCGAGCTCGGAGAAGAACTGCTCGAGCTCGGGACTGCAGCGGCGCCGCGCCGACGATGAAGCTCCAGAACTTCCATCCGAACAGCCGGTGCACTTTGCGGTATCGCCACCAACGCCGCAGCCAATGACCCTTCGTGGCGCGCGGTTGCTTGAGTTCCGGGAAGATCTGCTGCAAATATTCGCGCAGGATTTCGAGGATCTGCGGAACCGAGACCAGCACTGAGATCGCGGCGAGAGCGGATCTGGCGCACGATCTCGCTGGGGTTGAAGCCGCGCATGAAAACGACGACGCCGGGGAGCATGGGCGGAATGAACGTCGCCATGGCTTGGCCGAACATATGGCTGAGCGGCAGAAGGTTCAGGAAGCGAACCGGATGGAAGGGCCGTTCGTACCGGATGTATTTTTTTACTTCGCCCTCGACCGGAACAATGTTCGCCAGGATGTTGCGATGCGTGATGAGGACGCCTTTGGGTTCGGCGGTCGCGCCGGAGGTGAAGAGGATCTCGGCGAGTTGATTCTTGTCGATTGGGACCGGTGGGGCGGGCGCAACAGCGAGGGCTTCGCTTAAGCTCGCCAGTTTCCAGATTCGAGGATCATCGGGAAGCTTGACTTCATCGCCGACGAGAATCGCGCGGGCGTGAACGATGGTATCGATGCGGGCGACGAATTCGGGCGCGGAGCGGTAGTCGATAGGCACCGCGACGACACCCTGGAGCAGGCAACCCCACAGAGCGATGATCCACTCCGGCCGGTTCTCGCCGTACAGGATGATTTTGTCGTCGTTCGCGATGCCGGCGTCGCGCAGCCGGGCGGCGAACGCGCGCGCCAGAGTGGCGACCTCGCGATAGCGGAAGTGACGGCTCCGGAAACCGTCGTCGTAGACGAGGAACTCGTCAGCGAGGTCCGCGAAGTCGGTGAAGAAGTCGAGAAGAGTGTCGCGGGCCATCCCGCCTATTCCAGCTCGGCGCGGTAGATGTCGTGCAGGCGCAGCAGACCCAGACAGGCGCCAGTGGACGGATCCACCACAGGGAGCACCGAAATCTGCGAAGGGCGATCCTCCATCAGCCGCAGGGCGTCGAACAGACGCGCGTCGGGGCCGATCGAAATGGGACTGGCGGTCATGACGTCGGCGGCGCAGAGCGCGCGGATGTCATCGTGATCCTGGAGCGCGCGGCGCAGGTCGCCGTCGGTGATCAAGCCGGCCAGTTTCCCGGCAGTGTCGACCACGCAGGCCGCGCCCAGCGGATGATGAGTCATGGCGATGACTACCTGCTTCAGCGAATCGCCCGGGTGCGCTAAAGCGACTTCACCCGGGCCGTGCAGAACCTGTGCGGCTGTCAAGCGCAGGCTGCGTCCCAAATGGCCGCCGGGATGGTAGCGTCCAAATTCTTCCGGGCTGAAGTTGCGGGCGCCCATGAGCGCGACGGCCAGAGCGTGGCCCAGCGCCAGCGCCACGGTTGCGCTCGCGGTGGGGGCCAGATTACCAGGGTCGGCCTCGCGTTCAACCGATGCATCCAGCACTACGTCCATGTCAGCGGCCAGCGGCGACGCGGGATTGCCGAGAATGCCGATACGCGAGGAGGGCAACTCGCGCAGAAACGGGATGAGCTGGCGCAGCTCGTTGGTGGTGCCGCTTTTGGAAACCATCAAGGTTGGATCGCCCGGCGAATAGATGCCCAGGTCGCCGTGGGAGGCTTCGGCGGCGTGCAAGAAGACGGCCTGGGTTCCGGTGCTGCACAGCGTCGCAACGATCTTGCGTGCCACGTGCCCGGACTTGCCGAGACCGGTGACCACGAGTTTGCCGGGATGAGCCAGGATCAGCTCGACGGCGCGGGACAAGTTGCCATCGAGACGTCGCGCCGCCTGGGCGACAGCGCGCGCTTCGATGTCCATGGCGCGGCGCGCGGCCTCCAGCCAGCCGGCCTGTTCGTGCGCTTGCATACAGTTATTGCAACCATCATCGCATTCCCGCCGGATGCAATGGGCAATTTGTTCTGTTTTTGGCTAAAGTAATCGGGCGCGGCGTCGATAAACAAACTTAGAAAGAAATGTTGCAGGCTTTGACTACAGTATCGCTGCCGCAGATTTACTGCCGCTGTTGCCACTTGGCGACGCGCTCGGACATGGTTCGATGCCTGCACTGCAACAAGCCGTTGCTGGAGCCGTCTGTCGTGCCCAAGCGTCCGGTGCAGGCGCAGCAGCAAGATTCGTCGCGCGCACTAATCACTCCTCCGAAAACACTACGCCGATTGTGCCGCCAAACCCGGCGTAACGGTATGGCCGAGCTGTTCCAACCCGGCAAGGACCCGGGGCAAATAGTGGCCGACTTGGACATTGGCCAAGGCGATGTGACTGCGGATACTGACTCCTATCAAGGTGTGCCCACCGTGTGCACGCGCCGACACCATTCGATGTTGTTCGGTGCGGTCTATGGCCTTGACGTTAAGCGGAGTGGCAACCGCCCTCACAGGCTGGTCCACTCTCGAGGTGATGCTGAACTGTTGGAGGCGCGGGCGAGAATCGAACTCGCGAATAAAGGTTTTGCAGACCTCTGCCTTACCACTTGGCTACCGCGCCTGAAACGGGAGAGCTTTCACTGGACTGGCACTGTTTCTTTTTGCACCATACCGCGAGCCGCTCGCCGAAGTCAATTCGCGCGCGGGCACGGGCTGCGCCGGGATCACCGGCAACAACACCACGGAAGCATGCAGCGGCCCAAGATAAACGGACTGATCCGCCTTCCTCAGCTCCGTCTCATCGGCGAAAGGACGACCGGTATTCGGATTGCGGTCGAAGCGCGGAAAATTGCTGCTCGAGATTTCGAGGCGTAGAGAATGTCCCGCCAGAAATACGTTGCTGGTTACGCCGGCGTCGATCGCTAACGAATAGATCTTGCCTGGGCGCGCCAGCTCGGCTTTTTCCAGCCCGTTGCGATAGCGGACGCGCAGGATGCCGTCGGTCAGGTTGCGCGCTTCGCCATTGGGGAACACGTCCACCAGCTTGGCCGTGAAGTCGGTGTCGGGCGCCGAGGTGGATGCGTAGAGCATGACGCGAATCGGCCCGGTCACTTCCAGGTCCTCTTTCAACGGGGCGCTGGTATACACCAAAACATCGGCCCGGTTCTCAACGCCGCGCTGGTCCATGGGACCCCAGGGGAAAACCTTCGGGTCGCAGCACACCGCTCCGCCGCGGGTCGGCGCCGGGTTGCGCGGATCGTAACGGAAATGATCGGCGGTGTTCTTGTTGGGAAGCTTCCATTCCAGCTTGCCGTCGCCCATCAGCGCGTTGGCGTAGCCTTTGCTTGCCAGATACAGCGGAGTATAGCGCGTGCGCGCCAGCGGCCATTCCTGCTCGTCGCGCCAGCGGTCCACACCCATGACAAAAATGTGGACCGGCGCTTCATCCACTTCCGAGCGCTTGCTATGCCAGGCCTCCGGCGAATAGTCCCTGGCATCGTCCGGCTGGCCCTTGAGCCAATGATCGAACCAGTCCAGTTGGTAGGAGCGGACTGGCGCGGAAGAATCGTCGCCGAAATTGATTCCCGCGAAAGGCACGGACATGTTGTGGGCCCACGGTCCGATCAGGATATGGTGCCTGTCATCGGAGCCCGGGATCTTGTGTAAGGCCGAGAAGGCCGCCAGATCGCTTTCCACGTAGTTGTCGTACCATCCGCCCACGGCGAACACGGGCACGTGTACTTGCGCGATGTTGTCCAGTACGCTCTGCTGCTTCCAGAACGCATCGTAGGTGGGGTGATTCAGGATGGTCTGGTACAGCCGGACGGTCTGGCGGGTAGCCGCGCGGTCCGAAGTGCGCAGCGGCAGGTTGGCGACATAGTTGTCGAACTTTGGCTTGGGCGTGCCGGGCGCGGTCATATTTAAAGAGAGCCACATCAGCCGGTGCCCGAGCTTGGTGGCGCCGCCCGGTGAGTAAAAGCGATCCAGGTAATCGTCGGAACCAGACACCACCGGGAAGATGGCTTTCAGGTGAGGATTGTTGAGCAGCGCGACGCGCCACTGCGCGATCCCCAGATACGAGCCGCCCGTCATTCCGATTTTTCCGTTCGACCAAGACTGCTCGGCAATCCAGTTCAGCGTGTCGTAGCCGTCCGGTCCCTCCTGCTTCAGCACGTCGAACACGCCTTGCGAATCATAGCGCCCGCGCACGTCCTGCATGACAACCGCGTAACCACGATTGAGGAACACCGGATAGCCTGGCGGAAGCTCGCTTCCCTTCCCGTACGGCGTGCGGATCAGAATGACCGGGAAGCGAAAGTTCCCTGCCGGCTTGAAGACGTTGGTGTCCAAATGGACACCGTCGCGCATGGGCACGCGGAGGTGCAGCAGTGTCTCATACCTTGCGGACGTCGTGGCATGCGACGTTCCCTGGAGGAAGGAGAGAGCTCCCAGCAGCCATGAAGCGATTGTCGACACAGAGGTTTACTGCGTTCCCGTTTAATTTTTATGATAACAAGCGGCCAGCACGCGCCAATATTGGCGTGCCACGCGCTCCGGAGCGTGGAATTCCCGGATGTAATCGGAAGCGCGCCGGCCGATTACTCGGGCGTCGGAGGAAGCGCGCGCGAGCATGGTCATGTACTCGGCCAGCATTTCCTCTTCCGCCAGCCCCGGATCAACCTTGACACACGCGGATTCGGGAAAGCGCGCGGTCTCCAGGCCGCCGGTCATCAGAACAGGTTTGCCCGCACCCATCAGGCGAATGGAAATTCCGGACGTTTCTCCGGCCGCCGGGTAGCGCAGGTTGATGCAGGCGTCGGCGGCGAAGGCGTAGCGCCAGAAGTCGCGCTCGGGCGTGAATCCTACACGCAGGATGCCGCGATCGGCGCCGAGCAACGGCAAGGCGGCGCGCTCCAGATCGCCTGACACAAAATCCCCCGCCACCAGCAAGGCCACGGCGGCATCGCGCTGCACCCGTTCGAACGCCCGCAGCACGCCGGGCAGGCGTTTGGATTCGCGCAGATGGCCAAACACGGCGAACAGAAATGTTCGCGGAGCAACTCCCAGGCTTTGCCGCAAGCGCAGCACGCCGGCTGCGTCCGGAGATTCGTGTGGCGGCTCAAACAAATGCGGAATCTCGTGGACCGCCGCGCCGGGCGCGTGTTCACGGACCATCCGCGCGGCAGCAGGGTTATGAACGATCACCGCCAGCGATTGTTCGGCTATGCGCTTGATCAGCGGATACCGAAAGTACCGCGGATCGGCCGCCGAGCGCGCCCGGTTGCGCCACAACTGGCGGGCGAGGTCTCCGTTCCACGCCCCGTAGTTGTAAGTAAATTCTTCGACATATTCGCGCTCGCCGAGAGTCCCCAGCAGAAAATGATGCAGCACCGCGTCATGCAGCACCACCACACCCGGAGTTTCCAGCGCACGCCGGTAGATTTCGCGATGCAGCCGGTTATTGCCGAGATGATAGAGGCGCACATCGGCCGCGCGGGCGTTCACCTCCACGCGGCCGAGCGGCTGGAGCGCGCGCAACAACGCGGCTGAGTAATCCGCGACGCCGGTGTGTGCGGGCGGCAGCGGCGAATAAAATCCCGCCTTCAATTTTTCCTCCGCGGGCCGAATAGAGCAGTCCCAATGCGCACCATGGTGGCGCCTTCCTCGATGGCGACTTCCAAATCGTGCGACATCCCCATGGAAAGCCCGGAAAGCCGGTGTTGCCCGGCCAAAGCGCGCAGCCGCGCAAAATAGGGGCGCGATTGTTCGGCGTCTTCCGACCACGGCGGCATGGTCATCAAGCCCAGCAGACGAAGATGCGGGCAGGCTCGGATGGCTTCGATCAGTGCCGGCAACTCACCGGGATCCGCACCGGCCTTGGCCGCTTCCTCGGAGAGCTTTACTTCAATCATGACGTCCAGGGGGCGCTGGTTTTCATCCAGACGACGCGCCAGTTTGACGGAGTCGACGGTTTGAATGACGTCGAAAATCTCGGCGGCTTTCTTGGCTTTGTTGGATTGTAAGTGGCCAATCAGATGGAAGCGCGCGCCGGGACAGTCCCCCAGCTCCGCTTGCTTGGTTTCGAACTCCTGCACGTAATTCTCGCCGAACTCGCGCAGCCCAAGATCGTAAGCTTCCCGGATCACGTCGGCTGGAAATATCTTGGTGACAGCGAGCAGCGTGATATCCGAGCGGCGCCGGCCGCTGTGCGAGGCGGCATTGGCGATTCTGGTTTCCACTTGCTCTAATCTTTCGCGGAACACGGACGATTATTAGGGTAGCGCAGGCCTCCGCCGCGAGCCTTCGAAGCCGTTCCGCTTCGCCCTCCCCAGTGACCGAACTTCAAGACACAATCGAGCGCTTTCTTGCCGCCAGTCTGGAGCCGGTGCTCTCCGAGCCGGGTGAAGAGTTGATCCCGATTTCCTCGGACAACTTCAGCCTGGATACCTGCCATGGCTCGCTGCGGCTACAGGCCTGGAGCGAACGGCGCAACCTGGTACGGCGTGTGACCGGAATCGAGCGGCACAGCCGCGGGAAGCTGGTGCTCGGGATCGAACGCTTCGGCAAACGAGGGGGAACGCTGGCCCTGGTGGACCTCGGGCGTCCGGCCGGACAGGACGCCACGTTGCGCAGCGAGCGGCTGGAATTTCGCGAGCAGTTCCGGCGTTTCCTGCGCCGTCAATTTCCTCTCTTCCGCATCGCCGAACTAACCACGGAAGCCGATCTCGAACATAGCCTATCGCCCGCCTATCCGCGCGCACTGCTGCGTCAAGGGAGCAACTGCTGGGCCGCCATCGGAGCCTCACCGGACCTGCTCCACGCAGAACACGTGCTAACGTTCGGCCTGATTTGGCTGGACTATCTTCGCAGCCGGGAACCAGGTCTGGTAATGCAAGGATTGGTTCTCTATCTTCCCGCCGGCCAGGAGAAGCTGACCTGCCTGCGCCTGCTGTTTCTCGATCCCAACATGGCGCGATACGACGCGTTCGTCTACGGCGACGACGGCGGAGAAGACCGCATCGATTTGCGCGACTACGGCAATATCGACACGCGCCTGGAAACTTGCTCGCGGCGTCTGCCTGGCGGGCTGGATGGCGCGGTCGAGAATATTCTCAAAACGCCGGACGTCGAATCGATCGCGCGGCCGGAGGGCGAGCTTAGTCTGCGAGTGCACGGCATGGAATTCGCCCGCACCGCCGGCGCGGA
Organism: Terriglobia bacterium; assembly: GCA_963739705.1. GTDB lineage: Bacteria > Acidobacteriota > Terriglobia > Bryobacterales > Bryobacteraceae > Palsa-89. The sequence goes on from CAVUBR010000002.1 coordinate 468,057, forward strand.
GTTGCTGGTGGGCATCCATAGGAAGCGCAGTGGTTGCATGGATGACGCAATCGCACTGGCGCGCAATCTCGCGCGGCTCCGCTCGCCGGATGCGGTCGATCGCCTGAATCCGCTGTATCTCGCAAATCCGGAAGCCTGGCTCGAATCGCAAGTACGCGGCCAGATCGAACGGATCGATGCGCAATTGCTCCCGGCGCCGGTATACGGCCAAGTGCCGGCCTTCGCAGCCGCCGACCGGGGCGTTATGGACCTACTGGCAGTAGATCGCACGGGCCGCATGGCGGTGCTGGAGCTCAAAGCCTCCGAAGACATTCATCTTCCGCTGCAAGCCTTGGATTATTGGGCGCGGGTGAAGTGGCACCTGGACCGAAGCGAGTTCACCCGGCGCGGTTATTTTCCAGGGCTCGAGTTGGGAAACCAGCCTCCACGCCTGCTGTTGGTTTCACCGGCGCTCGATTTTCATCCCTCCAATGAGCGAGTGCTGCGGTTCTTTTCGCCGAGCATTCCGGTTGAGACGCTCGGCATAGGCTTACAATGGCGGAAGGAGCTGAAAGTCGTCCTTCGCTCTTGAGCGGCCCTCGTCAGGAAAGTATTGCAAGGCCGCGCATCGTTCTCATACCGGAGTATCGCCATGCCCATCCAGGTTGTCCAAAACATAAAGGAAGCCATCGCCAGTCTGAATCCCCAAGAAATCGAACGGCACACCGAAAGGCCGCTGCGGTTGTTTCTCTACGCGCACACGGAGAAGGCCTACCGGCAGATGGAAGACTTCCTGGCGCCGCCGGAGTTATCGCCGGCCAAGCGCGCCGATCTGCGGCACCGCATTCATCGCGCGTCGGAAGGATTTTCGCCGGCCAGCCTGAACGATCTTGAAATTTACTTCGAGGACTCGCCTCCCGATGAGCTCACTCCCACTAAGGATCTGTTCGCGTTCCGTCCCCACGATCCGGGGTATCTGGTTGCGGCGGTGCTGAAGCAGCGTCCGGACATGGCCATCCCTCTGGCCATGCATATTCTGGCATTTCGCGAAGAGGTGTCGCGCCGGGTGGTGAAGAAGGTGGCGCGCCAAAACGCACTGTTTGCCCTGGCCACGGCCGTTCCCGACATTCTGCCGTTCGTCTCGCTTCCCTGGGCAGTGACCGAGTTCACATCCGACACAGCGGTTCTGACCGCCAACCAAGTCCGCATGGCGTTTCTGCTGGCCGCCGCCAGCGACCGCGATTTCGGTTATCGCGAGCAGCGCGGAGAGATCGCTTCGATCGTGCTGGGAGCCTTCGGCTGGCGGGCGCTGGCCCGCGAGCTGGTGGGAAAAATTCCATTGGGCGGCGGGTTGATTCCGAAGGCCGCCATTGCCTACGCCGGCACACGTGTCGTGGGTCTGTCGCTGGAGCGCTTCTACCGTACGGGAGCGGCCTACACGCGCCAGGAAAAACGAAACGCCTACGAAGAAGCCTTGGAGCGCGGCCGGAATGTGGCGGCTTCGCTGTTAGATGGACTTAGACGGAAGAGGCTCGGTGATTCCTAAGCTTTGCGATGCGGCAATTGTTAGAAACGTAGCCCTGCGCCCGCGAATCTAAAGACCACAGGGAGTGGTGTTAATCTAAGATCCAAAGGAGCTCCGATGAGACTTCGTCTAACTGTTCTAAGTGTTGCTGTTGCGCTGCTGGCCTGTGCCGATACATTGACGCTCCGCAATGGCCAGGTTGTACGCGGGGACTACATTGGTGGCGACGCCCGCCACATCAGGTTCACCGTGGGTGACCGGGTGGAAACCTATGCCGTCGACGATATCGATAACCTGCACTTTGGCGGCGGCGGCCAAGGCCAGGAGACCCGCTCTGTTGCTCCTCAGGCCCCTCCGCAGGCGCCACCGCCCGCCGGTTTTGCGCAGCAAGTACAACCCCCTGCCTCTAACGGCTTGCAGATTCCGGTCGGAACGCAGATCACGATTCGCATGATTGACGGCATCAATTCCGAACAAAGCCGGCTGGGCGAAACCTTCCGTGCCAGCGTGGACGAACCCGTCATGGTGAATGACCAAACGGTATTGCCGCGCGGCGCCGATGCATTTGTGAAGCTGGTGGAGGACAAGCAATCGGGCAAGTTTGAAGGCAAAACAGTGCTCACGCTGGTGCTGCAGCAGGTGATGGCGAACGGGCGCATGGTGGATGTCACCACCGGCGACGTTTCGGAAGCCAGCGGGTCGCGCGGCTCGCGCACCGCCAAAGTGGTAGGCGGAACAGCCGCGCTGGGAGCTATCGTGGGAGCGCTCGCCGGCGGAGGCAAAGGCGCCGCGATCGGTGCTGGCTCTGGAGCAGCGGTCGGCGGAGGAGTCCAGGAAATGACCAAGGGGCAGGTGGTGAAGGTTCCGTCGGAAACACGGCTGACCTTTACGCTCCAGCAACCCGTTCAGCTATGAAGCACGCAGCCCTGGCTGCGTTGCTGGCAGGCTGGCCTGTCCTGGCTGCCGATCAACATCTGGTGGAAGGCGCGGCGCAAAGTCCGGTGCGCGTCCTCATCTACGAGGATCTGCAATGCCCGGATTGCGCCGTCTTCCACAGCATGCTCGAGACGCAGCTTCTGCCGCGCTACGCCTCCACGGTTCGGTTCGAGCACCGGGATTTTCCTTTGGCGAAACACGCCTGGGCTCGCAAGGCGGCCATCGCAGCCCGCTTCTTCGAAGAGGCCAAGCCGGCGCTGGGGCTGGAGTATCGCAAGTACGCCATGGGACACCAAGGCGAAATCACCGCGGACAATTTCGACCAACAGCTCGCAGCTTTTGCCAAGGCGCATGGAACAGATCCGGCCCAGGCCCTGGCGGCATTGGGAGACCAACGTCTGGCTGGTTTGGTAGAAAAGGATTTCCAGGAAGGCGTAGCGCGTGGTATCGCTCATACTCCCACGGTCTTGGTGAACGGAAAGCCGTTCATCGAGACGTTCAGTTTTCAAGAGGTTGCAGCCGCCATCGATTCCGAGCTGGCTGCGGCAAGGTGACGCGTATAGCCTCGATAAGTGGCTTTTCTTCAATAAGATAAACTATCAGCATCGGAAAGGCTGCGGGAGGAATCTAAGTGAGTGGAAATCCCTGCTACGGCGATTACGAGGATTGTAATTGGCTACAGGTACTGGTACATTAAAGAAATACGCGGGTTCGCAGCGTCGGCTAGGTGTGTGGGCGCACGCGGACCGAAGGAGTCTATTGAGGATCTTTGCTTCAGTTGGTCTAATGGCGGCGCTTAGCCTCAGCCTCGCATTCGGCGATCCGCGGCCTTCGCGCGCTCCAGTCCCGGAAGAAGAGATGGTGGGTCATTACCTGGATGCCACCCAAGCTCAACAGGATACGATGCGTGGCGGCAGCGTGGAAATGGACATCGATGCCACGCTCCCCAAGCTCCAGAAGCAAGGCAAGCTGCACGCGCTCAAGAACATCACCAAGCTCGGCAAAATCACTTTTCACGTGCTCGGCTTCACCGGCGACAACACCGTAAAGACCGAGGTCATCGCGCGCTATCTCAAAGCCGAGATCGATGCTGCTCAGACTGGCTCTGGAGTCGCGGTTACTCCTGAGAATTACAAGTTCAAGTACAAGGGCGCGGAAGACTTTCATGGCCGGACAGCCTACGTCCTGCGCGTCAGCCCACGTCATAAGAAGGTTGGTCTTTTCAAGGGCGAGCTGTGGCTGGATGCGCAGACTTATATGCCTGTGCGGGAGTCCGGTTCGTTCGTCAAGACTCCCTCCATGTTCCTCAAAAAGATGCAGTTCGTTCGCGAGTACGAATTGCAGGACGGTGTCTCGGTACCGCAGCGGCTGGAGAGCAAGGCTGAGGTGCGGTTCATCGGCCCGGTCGAATTGAATATCAACTACCTTCGCTACTCCAAAGACGATCAAGCGGAGACCACCGCGGCCGCCAGCGATCAACAGTGATCGCATTGGACTTGATTGAACTTGTTACACTGGCACATAGGCGTGGGTGTGTTTTCCCCCTGTTTTCGCCTGAGAAACCGGACGCGAAGGGCGCGAGAGGGTAAATGAGAACGCTATTTCTGAATCCCCCATCCTTTGAAGGCTTCGACGGCGGCGCTGGTTCGCGCTGGCCGGCGTCGCGCGAAATCGAGTCGTATTGGTATCCGGTGTGGCTGGCCTATCCGGCCGGAATGCTCGAAGATAGCAAGCTGGTGGACGCGCCGCCGCACAAGATCGGCATCGAGGAAACGGTCGCGATGGCCAACGACTTCGAGCTGCTGGTGCTGTTCACCTCCAGCCCGGGCTTCCAGGTGGACGCCAAGATCGCGGAGATGATGAAGGATGTCAATCCGAAGCTGAAGGTGGCGTTCGTCGGTCCGCCCGTCACCATCGAGCCGGATAAAGCGCTGATGTCTTCCAAGGCCATCGACTTCGTGGTGCGGCGGGAATTCGATTACCAGATCGCCAACTACGCCAAGGGTACACCGCTCGCCGAACTCCCCGGCGTCAGCTACTGGAAGGACGGCCAGATTGTCCACAATCCGGAAGGCGGCGTCATCGAGAATCTGGATGAGCTGCCCTGGGTAACCAAGGTCTACAAGCGCGACATGGATTTCCGGCGCTACAACGTGCCGTTCCTGCTGAATCCGTTCATCTCTTTTTACACCACGCGCGGTTGTCCGGCCATGTGCACGTTCTGCCTGTGGCCGCAGACCCACTCCGGGCATCGCTGGAGGCTGCGCTCGTCTGACGATGTTGCCGCGGAATGCAAATGGACGCTGGAGAATTTCCCTGGCCTCAAGGAGATTTTCTTCGACGACGACACCTTCAACTATCGCAAGGCGCGCGCCATCGAGCTTTCAAAAAAGCTGGGCGAGCTGAACTTCACCTGGAGCTGCACGTCGCGCGTCACTACCGATTACGACACGCTGAAGGCCATGAAGGACGCCGGGTGCCGGCTGCTGATCGTGGGCTACGAGTCGGGCGATGAACAGATCCTGCGAAATATCAAGAAGGGCGCAACCATCGATATGGCCATGCGCTTCACCGAGAACTGCCACAAGCTGGGCCTGATGATTCACGGCGATTTTATCGTCGGGTTGCCGGGCGAAACGCGCGAGACCCTGCGCAAGAGCATCGAATTCGCCAAGAAACTCGACGTCGAGACCATTCAGGTTTCGCTCGGCCACGCGTTTCCCGGCACTGAATTCTACGAGCACGCCAAGGCCAACGGACTGGTCAACATCGACGGCATGACCGACAAAACCGGGCATCAGCTTCCCAACGCCGTGTATCCTGGGTTCGATCGCGGCGAGCTGATGGAGTGGGTGGACAAATTCTATTCGGAATACTACTTCCGCCCGAAAACCGCCTGGCGCGTCGTAAAGAACGCGTTTCTCAACAACGATCTGCCCCGCCTGTACAAAGAGGCGCGCGAGTATCTGTTCGTTAGCTCGCAGCGCAAGAAGTTCATCAAGGAACAGAAGGAATCCGCCCGCGGCTTGCGTGGCGCTGAAGGAAGCGCTTCCTAAGATGACGCAAGGCCGGGCGGCAGCGCCCGAAGTCGAGCCGGCGAGTCTTCCCGCGCGCGGTGTCGAACTCAAAGTCAAACTGTTAACCATCTTTGTGGTGCTGACTAACGTCTTCGGCAACTTGGCCATGTCTTGGGGGATGAAACACCAGACTGCGGAGCTGGGAGTCTCTCCGCTACCCTACATCCGGCTCATTTTCAGCCCGTGGGTTTTACTGGGAACGACGCTGCTCATCTTTTGGCTGCTTTCGCGCATGACGCTGCTCGGTTGGGCGGATCTGAGCTTTGTGCTTCCGGTGACTTCCATCGGCTATGTCCTGAATGCGATCCTCGGCAAATACATCTTCGGGGAAGCGATTTCCTGGCAGCGCTGGATGGGCACGGCGGCCATCGTCATCGGTATTATTCTGGTTGGTTTGACTACTGCAAATACTACCTCCGTGGCCGAGCCCGAGGAGGCGCGATGAGGTGGGCCATGGTTGCCATTATCGTCGGCGCCACGGCGCTGGGCGATATTTTGCAGAGCTTCGAAATGAAGCGGCATGCCGTCTCCGTCCAAGAGCTGCGGCCGGACCGCTGGGCGCGAACGCTGCGCAACCTGGCGCGCCGCTGGCCGCTGGTGCTGGCCGTCTTCCTCATGGCCATCTCCTTCTTCGCCTTTATGAAGCTGCTCTCGGTGGCCGATTTGAGCTTCGCGGTGCCCGCCACTGCCGCCAGCGTGGTGCTGGAGACGGTGCTGGCGCGAGTGCTGCTTAAGGAATCCGTCACGGCCATGCGCTGGGCGGGCGCATTCTGCGTGGCCTGCGGAGTGGCGCTGCTGGCAATGTGATCTGGATTCTACTGGCGCTGGCCTACGCCGCGGCGGCCTATCAGATTCTTGCGATTGTGGCAGCGCTGTCGCACCGCAAGCGCGCTCTTCCGGCGGTGCACGCTGCTTCGGCCGTGTCAGTTCTAAAACCGGTACAGGGCGCTGATCCGGGGTTTTTTGAAGCCATCTCGACGCATGCCGCGCAAGAGTTCCAGGAGTTCGAGATCCTGTTCGGCATTGCTCATCCCGACGATCCGGCGCGCGGCGAGATCGAGCGGTTAATGCGCGAGTTCCCCGGAGTTTCGATCCGTCTGGTGTTGTGTTCCACCGAAACGCCTAACCGCAAGGTGGGTGTACTGATGGATCTTGCGCGCCAAGCCCGATACCCCATTCTGATCGTCAACGACAGCGATATCTCCGTCCCTGCCGGTTACCTGGCGGACGTGACTGCCCCGCTGGGCGATCCCTCCATTGGCCTGGTGACTTGCCTGTACCGCGCGGAAGCCTACGATTGGCCGAGCCGTTTCGAAGCGCTCGCAATCGCTACCGAATTCGCGCCCAGCACTTTGGTGGCGCCGCTGTTTGGCGTCTCCGAGTTCGGTTTGGGCTCTACTCTGGCATTTCGCCGCGCGGATCTGGATGCGATCGGAGGTTTTGCCGCGATTGCGGATTATCTGGCGGATGACTACCAGCTCGGACGGCGATTGCACCAGCTCGGGCGAAACAACATTTTGTCGCAGGTGGTAGTGAGCACGCGCCTGGCTGCCGGTTCGTGGCGGGCGGCGTGGCGGCATCAGCTAAGATGGGCGCGCACCATCCGGTTGTCGCGCGGCGGCGGGTACGTTGGCCTACCCATCACCTTCGCAACGTTATGGGCAGTGGCCGCGGCCTGCGGCGGATTGTGGTGGACGGCTCTGGCGCTGCTTGCGATCCGGCTAGCGATGGCGGTGACCTGCGGTTGGTTTGTTTTGCAAAGCGCCGATGTCTGGAAATATTGCTACGCGATCCCGGTGCGCGACCTGTGGGGCGTCGCGGTCTGGGTGGCGGGCCTGTTCGGCAAAACGGTGGAGTGGCGCGGCCGCAAGCTCAAGCTGGACCAGCAAGGGCGCATCATCTGAAGTGCGCCGCGGGAAATTCGGATTCCGCGCACCTGCCTGTTATAATTGATTCTGCGCGCCCGTAGCTCAGTTGGATAGAGCGTCTGGCTACGAACCAGAAGGTCGCCTGTTCGAGTCAGGCCGGGCGCACCATAGAATCAGGCTCTACGCCAACAACGGGGCAAATCCCGATCCCAGACTGATCTAAGAACATAACACCTTCACGCGAAGGGCACCTGTTCATCATGACGGGCGCTTCTCCGCGCAACCGAATGGCTGAAGGGCTGCCTCGCCCTCGATCAAAAAGGCTTCATGCTGACGGACCGCGAGCTCACCTGTGAACGGCACCGTTGAAATAGGGGGGCTGGAACAGTTTCGTCTGGATGAATTCATCCGGCGATACCTGGCGATCAAGGTTCTTCCAGCCGCTCTCACGCAAGATCCCGAGCGGCCGGTCCGCTCCGAGCACGAAGCTAAAGTGCTCGCATCGCTGAGCATCTAACGTCGCCGAACTGGTCGCGAAAGCTCAGGTAGTGTTGAATGGACGCTTAACGAACGGCACAGTCGAATCGTCATGCCACGGGCGCTGCAGACGCCGTCGGCCGCACAGGCCGCTGCAGATTCGTCACCGGAAATATCGTTCGTAAGGTAGCCCCGCTCGACAATTCCGGGCCGGTCTGCTGAGATCGCCACGAAGCCATCCCTGAGCTAAAGATGGTGGATGAGGGCTTCGGCGCTCGCGAGAAATAGCCATACTTTGCTTACCAAAAGTAACCCAGCACCACGCCAGGGCAGGTGCGCTTTTGCCGCTGGGCAAATCACAGGCGAACCCGGCCCGCGCAGCAACGCAGTCGGCGGACCGACTTAACCTGCGCAGGGCCGCGAGCTGAGCAGGTTGCGCGCCTGCGGCGCGGATAATGGAACACCAAACCGCACGCCTTCGGCGTGGATGATTATCGCTTGCCGTTTTTCTTGCCCACGGGCAAATCGTGTTCTTCGTGTGGGTCACTTTTGGTGAGCGGAAATGGTCTATTCTTGGCGAGCGCCGAAGGATAAGGGCCACCAGATGCTGAGCAAGAGCGCGACGTGTCCGCAGCGCGAGCGCGTGATACTTCGAAGCCAGTTTGCCTGTTAGATTGTCCGGCGCGGTTGACCGTTAACAAGCTTCAGCCTATGAGCGAGACCACGAACCCCAAGGTTAGTCGAGCGAAGGAACCGTCTCACCTGAGTTCTTCAGACCAGTGGCAGCCTTGCGCTCTTCAAGCACAAATTTCTTGCGTTTGGAACGTAGAGACAGATATTCGCGCGCTTCCTTAGCCAGTCTGCGCCGCTCGCGAGAATTGAGAATCGCTTTGCTGACCAGACGCCAGACTATGCGCGGACGGAAATAGTATTCGCCGTAAAAGCGCTCCACTGCGTCCACCAGTTCCGCTTCATTGAGTCCAGGGTAGGTGATATTCGGCAACTGGTGGCCGGCCTTGTCAGCCATGGTCAGGTTGATCAGTCCGTTCTGGGCGCCGTAGTCGTAAAGTTCCGTGCCGGGAAGTGCATGAGCGATCGAAACCTGGATGGTTTCAGTATCCAGGCGCTTTGCAAAGTCGATCGTCTTTCGGATCGTCTCCCTGGTTTCGCCAGGCAACCCAACGATAAAATCGCCGTGGATCACCAGGCCAAGCTTCTTGCAGTTTTCGGTGAAACGTAGAGCCATCTCGACGGTTGCACCCTTCTTGATGTTCTTCAGGATTTGTGGGTCCCCGGATTCATAGCCGACGATGAGTAGCCGACACCCGGATTCCTTCATCGCCCTGAGTGTTTCATAATCCGTGGTCACTCGCGAGGTGCACGACCATGTGAACCTGAGGGGCTTGAGCTTCGCGCACAGCTCCAGCGTCCGGGCCTTTTTGTAGTTGAATGTGTCGTCATCGAAAAAGATTTCCTGGACGTCCGGAAAGGCGTCCAGTGCATAGCGAACCTCGGCCGCGACGTCGTCGCTGGAACGCAGGCGCCACCGATGTCCGGAATGAGTCTGGGGCCACAGACAGAAGGTGCACATCGCGGGACACCCGCGTGAGGTGTAGAAGGAGATGAATGGATGGTGCAGGAAGGGGACGTTGTAGCGTGTTATGTCGAGGTCGCGCTTGTAGGTCTTCGTCACCCAGGGCAACTGGTCGAGATTCTCGATAACCCCGCCCTCGGGATTATGGATGATGCTGCCATTCTTCCGGAAGCTCACTCCCGGCAATTCATCCAAAGGCGCGCCAGTAGCGTAACGGGCGATCTGGTAATCGAATTCGCGGCGCACGATCAGATCGACAGCTGAATTCTGAAGCGCCCTTTCAGGATCGATCGTAACCGGCGGTCCGACAAAAGCCACCTTCAGCTTTGGGTTCGTGTCCTTCATCATTTCTGCGATCTTCAGATCGACGCGCCACCCCAGGCTGGACGTAAACAGCACCAGGAGCTCAAAATCTTTTGCCATTTCGACCGTTTGCGAGACCGATACTTTGTGTGGCGGAGCGTCCACGACCTTGCTGTCAGGCAGCATTCCGGCGGGGTAACAAAGCCAGACCGGATACCAGTAGGACTCAATTTCGCGGGTGGCTGGCCACCGTGAACTGGCGCCGCCGTCAAAACCCTCGAACGAGGGTGGATTCAAGAATAGTGTTCGCATGTATTCGCTCGACTCTCATCCTTCCAATTATCGTTCGCTCCGAAGACCGCGTTGATGGCGCGATTAAACTCCAACCGGCCTCCGTGGTGCTAAGCGGCCATTACTGACTCGCTTAAGCAAGCCGTGGGTCAGGTTCATCCGCTGTGAGCGGGAGCAGCAAGGCCAGCGCGAGGCGTCCGGGCCGCAATCCTCAGGGAGTTGCTCCTCGATGGCGCTTCGATTCACTTTTTGATTCCTACTTTCGGAAGCTCGATAGGGCCGTGCACCCCGCCGGCTTGAGTTGCGCGTTAGGGCAAACACTCTGACAGTCTGCCGACACCGGGTGTGATTGCCTCGGTGAAGGTCATGCGGATTCCGTGCTTCGGTCGCAGGATGACCATCGGGCGCGCTTCGATCGTCTGGCCCGGAGCCAGCCGGAAATCGTATTTTCTGAGCAGAACGCTCAGAATCATGAGGATCTGCAGCATGGCGTAGTTACCGCCGATACAGCCCCGCGGCCCGGCTCCGAAGGGCAGATAGGTGAAGGGCGTGTGAAGCTTCTCATTCGCTTTGGTGAAGCGCTCCGGGTCGAAACTCTCCGGGTTCTCCCAGTACTGAGGCGAATGGTGCACGCCGTAAATGAACACAATGACCGTCGACCCTCGGGGTATGGCGAGATCCCCTGCACGGTCGTCTGAGAGAGCCATTCGGTCGACCATCCAAAACGGCGGGTAAAGGCGCAGCGCCTCCTGTATCACCTGAGTGGCAAACTCGAACTTCGGAACGTCGGAGTAACTCAGAGGCGCTCCGCCCAGCACAGAATCGAACTCCTGCCGCAACCTTTCGAGACAATCCGGACGCGAGCTCAGAAGATAGAGAAGCCACGATAAAGCATTCGACGATGTTTCATGGCCGGCCACCAGCAGCTGCATGCTCTCGCTCAGGACCAGCTCATCGCTCATGCCTTCGCCGTCGCTGTAACGAGCATCCATTAAGATCTGCAGCAAATCGTGGCCGGGCGCCTCCTGGCGCCGCCTCCTGATGTAGTCGAGCAGAATGCTGTCGGCGCGGGCTCGCATTTCATCGTGTCTGCGCAGTTCGCCGGAGACGGCAAACCAGGGATTCAGGTAGGGCTGAATGGTTTGACGAACCATAAATTCCTGGATGGTCGAGATGGTCCGGCTGATGAGGTCGATGTCTTCGTCTTTCAGCCGGGCGCCAAACAGCGACCTGCCGACCATCCCGAAGGTAATTTTCATCAGTTGGGGGTAGATATCGACGGGGCCGATACGGGCTTGGCTGTCGAAATCCCGCAGCGACTCGGCGAGGGAGTCCTGCATGATCGAGGACAGAACGTCCAGTTGTTTTCGATCGAAACCCTTCTGGATGAGGCGCCGTTGCGTGCGCCAGACTTCCCCGTGGCTGGTGAGAAGACCTTTGCCCAGGAAGTGGCCCATCCGCTTCACTTGAATTTCGGATTTGTGGTAATTTTCCGAATTGGTCTTCAGCACGTGCTGAATGACGGCGGGATTGGTGGTTACGATGGCCTCTTTGACGCCGCCAAAATAGAACCGGAATGTGTCGCCGAAGAGTTCGGTGTATTTCGACAGAACCTGTACGGGATTGCGGGCCATCGCGCGCGAATCCGCGAAGGAGCGGAATCGGGAAACGACGGGCACGCGTTTGGGGCAAGCTCACGCCTCGCTGCCCAGGCGCTTCAGGAGAATCAAATGATGCCTGATCGCCCGTCGCATGGTGGGATGTTGCCGATAGGGAACGCCATACTCTTCGGCGGTCTCCTTCACAATCCGGGTCAGCGCAGCATAGTGAGTGTGGCACACAAAAGGGCACAGATGATGGACGATATGATGGTTGAGCCCGCCCGCAAGCCAACCTACCAGCGGGTTGCTCGTCGCATAATCGGCGGTGGTCGCGAAGATGTGATAGACGCCGTTGTCAAACTCGCTGCGGCTGGAGGGAAAGTAAGTGCTGTCCACCGTGTGCGTGGTCTGGAATACCAGCGACACCGACAAACCGATGATCATATGGGTCAGCAGAAAAGCCAGAGCGACCAGCACAAGGCGATTTCCCCAGTAACACGACCGGCAAAATAAGCATGTAGGTGAGGTAGAATCCTTTACCCGCAAAGAGGATGGCGTATTCTCGCACCGGATGTTTGGTGCGTTTCAGATATCCGTGGGACGGGAAGAAAAAGCACTCAAAGTCCCTTAGGAAAACATAATCGAGAGAAAACAGCGCGTAAAAAAACAGTGCGTAGATGTGCTGGAACCGCTGCAGGCGCGCGCGGGGTTCGTGGGGCGTAAACCGAAAGATGCCGCGTCCCGTAAGCGCGTCGTCTTCGCCGTGGAGATTGATGCAGGAGTGGTGGCCTCGATGATGGAGGATACGCCACATGTATGAGCTGATTCCACAAACATCGAAAACATAGTTCAGGATTTTGTTTACAGACCGCACCGACGAGATGGCATTGTGGTTGCTGTCGTGCGCGATGTTCAGCAGAAGGAATGTCTGGGCCAGGCCACTCAAAAGGTAGAGGGCGACAAACTTCCATGAATCCGGATTGAGCGCGTAGAGAGCAATCCAGCTGCCCGCCAGCACTGCAAGACCCAAGGCGATTTTGACCCACATCGCGCGGTCGGCTTTGGGAGAAATGTTCCGGTCGGAAAAGAAATTGTCGAGGCGGCGGCGTAAGACTTTCGGGAATGAAGACACATTTGCCGCGTCGCCAATCGGAGTGCTGCGGCGACGCCTCGGATGGTACAAGATCATCAATGTCCGGCTTCAGACTGATAGCCGCCGTCTGTCTCGGACGTCACTGGCACCTCCGCATTGATGGCCAGTAGCGGATTGTGTTGCCGGCACAGCGCCACTGGTAGCTTGAACCATGTTAGCTTGAAATCTAAGGAAGATCAAGGAACCTTGGATCCGGCGTGGGGCCATGTTCTCGGAATTGGATAACTGGTAGCGCTGTATCCCAGCTTCGCAAAACTTTGCTAACATGCATCGATGGATGGTATGGTATGGAACGAAGACGCTTTGATCGGGCGATCAGACGCCCGGCGGCGCCCTGCAGCACCTGCTGGTCTCAGGAAGTGCGTCTGTCGGCGACTACGCGGATCAGAGAGACGCTCTGCAGTCGGTTTCCAAGTGCGAGGACGACAAGGTACTGCAAATCGGTCGGACGATTCGTCGAGCAGGCAATTCCGGCGATCCCAGTCGCCGTCGCAGGTGCGTTTCCGGACCGCCGTCGATGTCCTGACCGAACCGAGCGACGCTAGACGCAGAATGGCCATGCCCCTGTTCTCAAAGTCGGCCTGCCCTATAGTTGCACCTCCCCTATGCACGGGGAGCAGCAAGACTTTTACTGCTTTCGTATACAGAGTTTCCTATTCAACCTCGGAGGGTAGCGAATGGCGGTAGCAGCGCCATGAGTACAAAGCTGATCTATGATAGCGTCGATTTTAGACAAGCTGGATAGGCTAGGGGATGAGCACCCGCACAAACTTCTCTATTCGTACATTGACCTGAACGGCAATCCGATCGAAGGCTACTCCTACGAGTCGTTTCTCCACCGGACGAAGGTGATCGCCGGACATTTGCGGAAAGAGCATCGTTTCGCGGCGCAGGACCGTCTTCTGCTCGCCTACCCGCCGGGCCTCGAAATGATTTGCGCGTTTTTTGGTTGCGTGCGCGCGGGATTGATCCCCGTTCCCGTCTATCCCCCCAGTTCCCATGGCTTCCAGGGCGCCCTGTACAAAATGGTCCACATCGCAAAGGATTGCCAGGCGGCCGGTATTTTAACGAGCAAAGACTACCACGGATCCCTGAAGACCAATCTCGCCAGAAGCGGAGTCTCGGCATCCGGAGTCGACGTCGACTACATTTCCGGCCTTCCGTGGATCGTGACGGAAGACTTCGTCGATATGATTTCGGACGAAACTTTCAACGGCGCCTCGAACAACGGTCTTCGAAGCTTCTGTTTCTCCAGTACACGTCGGGGTCGACGAGAGATCCCAAAGGCGTGATGGTCACGCACGAAAACATACTGCATAACTGTCCGCTGGTGATCGACCATCCCGCGCCGGTAGTCGTATCCTGGCTTCCGCAGTATCACGATATGGGGCTTATCGGGTGCTACCTTTATCCCGCGCTGAAAGGCGGCACCACTTACGGCTTCGCTCCCACGGACTTCATTCAGCGCCCGGCCCTGTGGTTCGACACGATCAAAACTTACCGGGCCACCGCCTCGGCGGCGCCCAACTTCGCTTACGACTATTGCCTGCGCGCCGGGCGGCTTTCGAAGGAGAGTCTGGAAAATTGCGATCTCAGCTCGCTCAGGTTGCTGATGGCTGCCGCGGAACCCATCAAACCCGGTACTTACACACGGTTTCTGCAGGCGTTTCAGCCCTACGGACTTAAGTCGGAGAGCTTTTTTGTCGCCTACGGGCTGGCCGAGAATACTCTGGCGGTTTCGCACGGTGGCCGCAATATCATTTCAGTCAACAAGAACGCCATCGCGCTGGGGAAGGCCCGCATGACCACCGAGGTTTCCGAAATCGGCTGCGGCCACTCAGATTGTCAGTTGTGGAACTCCACTGCCGGGCCTCACCGTAAAGATCGTGGATCCGGAGAAGCACGTCGCTCTGGAGCCAGGTCATATCGGCGAGATTTGGGTCGCTGGAGGCAGCAAGTGCCTGGGTTACTGGAATAATCCGGAACTGACGCTGAAGATGTTTCATGCCCGGCTGGTGGACGACAGCCCCTATGACGATGGCTACCTTCGGACGGGCGACATGGGTTTCTTCCACGACGGCGAACTCTTCGTTTGCGGCCGCATCAAGGACATGATTATCGTCCGCGGGCAAAACTATTACCCGCAGGATATCGAGGAAGTGGTGGAGAAAGCATCCGGCCTGATCCGGACCAATTGCGTTGCCGCGTTCCAGATTCACGAAGACAGCGAGCCGGCACTGGCGGTCGTTGCCGAAGTGAAAAATCCTAAAGCGCTTCCGGATGCGCTGAAGATTGCCGCCGCGGTCCGGAATTACCTCAATGTGGAAGTGGCGCTGATTTCCTTCATAGCACCTCGTGCGATACCGAGAACCAGTTCGGGCAAGATCATGCGCCACAAAACCAAGCAGATGTGGCTGGAAGGTCAGTTTACCGTTCTCTCGGAGTTTTCGCGGGAAAAAGACGCCGGATCCTCAGACGTCCGGTTCTGAAGGCCAGTCGCCTTTCGACGTATTGAAAGCCCGGTACAACCTGACCGGCACGGAATCGTACAACCTCGTCGAAGCCGGGCTGGATTCCCTGGATCTTGTCGTGTTCATGCACGAGATCAAGGAGCTTTTGAAGGATAAAGGCGCCGATATGCTGGCGAGGCAGGTAGATATCGGTCTCATTCAGCGTGTCAGCGTAGCCGAGCTGTTTCGACTGGCCGAACAGTTGGAGCGTGCTCCCGAAGAAGCACTGGTTCTGCTGCGGCATTCCCTGGCGGCTTTCCGTGAAGAGCAGCGCGCGGCGGAAAAGCTGATGATGAGCAACGACAGGAAGCTCATCTTCGAGCCTCCGGCGCCTGCGCTCGTTGCCCGAGATACCGATCCTGAATCATGTGCTGCTCACGGGCGGCACCGGCTTCATCGGACCGTTCCTGGTGAAAAGTCTGCTGGAACAGACGCGGGCGAAGATCTATGTTCTGGTCAGGGCTTCCGACGAGCATCAGGGCAGGCAAAGACTGAGGGCGGCGATGGAATCGATGGGGCCTTGCGCGGCCGGGCTGATGCAGATGTTCGAGGCTCGCGTGATTCCCGTTTGCGGCGATCTCGGGCAGCCGCAAGCTGGGCCTGACGCAGGAAGTCTGGGATTTCCTCGCCAATGAAATGGACACGGTGTTCCACAACGGCGCAACCGTAAACTACCTGTTCAACTACGACCGGATGCGTGACGCGAACGTGCTGGGAACCAACGAGGTCTTAAGACTGGCGTTCGAAGGACGGCCCAAGAGCTTCAATTACGTCTCGACTACCTTCGTGTTTGGCTGGGCGGTTAAGAGGGTCCTGTATGAGACCGACATGAACGAGGATATGGAGCTTCTCGATTTCGGATACAGCCAGTCCAAATGGGTAGCGGAACAGGTGGTGATGGACGCGCGCAGCCGGGGACTTTCCACGCGGATTTTCCGGCCCGCTCTGGTGAGTCCCTCCGTTACGGGCGGAGGCAACAACTTCGATATCGCCGTTCGCCTGGTTGCGTTCAT
Source organism: Terriglobia bacterium (assembly GCA_963739705.1). GTDB lineage: Bacteria > Acidobacteriota > Terriglobia > Bryobacterales > Bryobacteraceae > Palsa-89. Next base: position 484,384 of record CAVUBR010000002.1, read on the forward strand.
GGTGAATCACGGCATTGGAGTGGATGCTCTGAACCAGGTTAGTTTCGTTCCCGCGGACATCGCGGCTAACAATATCGTTGCGATTTCCACCACTCCCGGCACGGAGAATAAGACTTATCACGTGGTGCGGGACGATTACGCGAACATGCTGGATATTACCGGGCTGATTACCAAGGCGACCGGGCGGCAATTCGAGATATTCAGCCTTCCCGATTTCGTTCCCGAGCTGATCCGGAGATGCCGGAAGGAAGATCTGCTCTTTCCGCTGCTGGATTTTCTGGTGGGCTCGGTGGACAACATCTCGGCGATGGAGTTCAAACGCTATGACAGTTCCTGCTATCAAGCGGCTCGGAATGCTTCGGCATGGGGCAAGCCGGATCCGTCTCTCGAAGATACGGTCAACGGCATCCTGAAATTCATGCAGCGCAAAGGGATCATCTCGGTTGCGCCTCGTGAGTTCAACGCCGTCGCCGCCGCTAAGGCCGTGCCTGCAGAGCATGCGCGACACCGTTACTGCTTCCGAAATACCAGCTTCTCCTTGACGTGCTGGCCGGTTTCCAACGTGCCTGTCGTGGTTAGCGTCATCTGTTGTCCGTCGGCGGAAACCACCCACCGATCCTTTTGAGTAACTTTGATCGTCTCGCCGGTAAATCGAATCCACCGTGTGAGCATCGACAAGTTCAAGCGTCACGGTATCGTTGCTGGAGTTTTTCAGATCGTATTCCTTGCCGTCAAAACGGGCGGTGTAGCTGAAATCACCCGAGAAACGGACCCCGTCCTTTCCGTCCGCCTCGATCTTGAGCATCAACCCTTGCCGCAAACGAGTCTTGCTGAGATCCTCGCGTCCACTCACCAGCGAACAGGTCATCGGCGACCTTCGCGCCTCCGCTCCGCGTCCACACGGTGATCTGGTCGGCATGGCCTTGCTCGTGAAGTCGTGATCGTCAACTCGTTGCCATCGCTCGAAAGTTTGTCGCGAACCGTCGCCACGACAGCTCCATCCTTCTTCTCTTTGACCTCGGCTTGATTCTTATCGATCCTGCGCAGCTCGATTTGATTGAACGCCGGATTGCCTTGTACGGACGTTTCATGTCCGTCCCACTTCGCCGTGAAATCGACGTGGGTGTCGCCTGAAATCACTACGTGCACTCCATCGTGCAGAGATGTGATGGAGAGTTTGTTGGGGGGATCCAGGGAAGACTGCGCAGAGATGAGCGTCCAGGAGCCAATGCGGGGGTCTGCGGCGCCAAGTTGAATGGCGGCAACCAGCCCGAGCAACGCGAGTTTGCGCATTGATCCTCCTAAACCGATGAGCTTCAACCAATCTTCGCAGATTCACAGACGGCAGGTGAGCGTGTCGACGCACCGAGATGTGAATGCCTTACGGGTGACGATTCGCATGAGATCATGAATCTCGTGCATGTGCGCCGTTTCTGGCTGGCCGGGGTAGTCCTTGCCGCCGTCCTCGCGCTTCTTCCATTTTCTTTTCACGCCGAGCGCCATCTGGAGACGGCAACCCGCGTCGAAGGCAGCGAAGCGGAAACTGTCGCGCAGGAGTTGGCCACTCGTTTTCGTTCGCCATTCGTGGACCGCGTGGTCCTGGTGATTCAGGGACTCCCGCCTGCGGATTCGGAGGAGGGCGAGCAAGCGTTGGCAACCATTGTGGCGGGACTGAGAGACGAACCCGGCGTGTCCGGAGTCGTTTCCTATCTCGATTTGCGCGATCCGATTTTCCTGGGCAAGGGAGGAGGAACGTTTGTTCTGGTGGGACTCGCGTCGACCGAGGGTCCCGTCGAGTCGCTCGTCCCCAAGCTTCACGAGCGGGCGAACTCTCTTCAAAATCAATTGCGGGGCCGTTATCCGGCGGTGAAGCTCGAACTGACGGGCGAGACTCCGCTGAATTTCGACATTCGGAAAGCCAGCGCCGACGACGTGCAACACGGCGAAAGTCTGGTGATTCCCGCGACCCTCGCACTTTTGCTGGTGGCTTTCGGAAGCCTGGTCGCCGCCCTGATTCCATTGGCCGTTGGCCAGCTCGCCATCGCGACCACTCTGGCGATTGCAGGATTCCTGGCCCTGCGCTGGCACTTGTCCATTCTGGTTCAGAATTTGGCCACCATGCTTGGGCTGGGCTTGGGGATCGACTACGCGCTCCTCATGGTCAGCCGCTTCCGGGAAGCGATTTCCGCCGGGCACGACGGACTCCACAGCCTCGGTCATCGCGGCACGTCAGGCAGGTCACACACTCCTGATTTCAGCCTCGACGGTAGCCATCGGATTTCTGGCCCTCTTGACGGTTCCCATCAGCGAAGTCCGTTCCATCGGCGTGGCGGGATTCCTGGTGGCGGGAATGAGTGTGTTGCTGACAAATACCCTCGTTCCGGCGGTGCTGGCGTTGCTCGGTCCGCGGATTGATGCCGGCCGGTTGCCCTTTACTCGCGAGGTTGGATGCGCATCGGGCCGCACGCACGGGAAATCGCTGGAGGCAATGGGGAAAGGTGATTGTCGCCCATCCCTGGCTTGCCATCTTTCTGGCCGGCGCCCCCTTGCTTCTGCTCGCCTCGCAGGCCGCGCGGCTCGATACCAGTGTCCCCAGAGGGGATTGGCTTCCGCCAGCGGCGGAATCGGTTCACGCGCTTCACACCCTGGAACAAATGGACCGGGCCGGCATTGTTCAATCGTTGCGCGTGATTGTCGAACTTCCAACGGATTCCATCGCGCAAACGGACGCGGGGTGGAATGCACTCGATCGTCTTCACCAAGCGGCTCGCGAGCGACCCTCGTTGCCGACCGCGTGATTTCCATCACGACGATGGCGGAGGGCAACCGGTCTTCCCTCGGCAACCTCTCGCGTGAGACGCGTCGAACGTTTCTGAGCCGCGACGGACGGGCGGCGCTGCTTGAGGTGTTGCCCACAGGCTTCCGTTTCCCTGCGCGATCAGGTCAACTGGGTGCGGGAGCTCCGGAAGACCGGCGCGGCAGCTCTCACCGGAGTACCCGGCGCCACGCTGCGCATTGGAGGCATCCCGGCACTCAATGCCGATTATCAGACGATTGTCGCGGACCGGTTTGCTGTCGGTAATGGCGCTGGTGGTGGTGGGGACGCTCCTGGCGCTTCTGGGCGGGTTCCGATCGCTCTTCGCCGCCGTGAAGGCCATCGCGCTGAACCTGCTCTCGGTTGCGGCCTCCTTCGGAGCATTGGTTTTGGTCTTTCAGGACGGACACGGAAGCAGCTTCCTGGGAGTTCCTGGGGGAACGGGCAGCGTGTTCCCCATCGTTCCTATCGTCGCCTTTGCCATCGTCTTCGGACTGAGCATGGATTACGAAGTGTTTCTGGTCGCCCGAGTCCTCGAAGCGAGAAGGAGCGGGCTGAGTGAAATGGATGCAATCCCCGAGGGGCTGGCCAGAACCGCGGGCCTGATTACGAGCGCCGCCGCGATCATGATCGTGGTATTCGCGGCATTTACCTTCGGAAACTTCCTGGTGGTCAAGATGATCGGATTTACGCTGGCGGTAGCCGTGTTTATTGACGCGACACTGGTTCGCATTGTGATCGGCCCCGCGCTTCTTCGTATTGCAGGCGATTGGAACTGGTGGCCTGGGGGCTCGCCGGCGCGCGCAGCGCACCAGTGATGGCGAGCGGCGAATGATGCACATCGATACGCGCAGTTCCGCCTGGGACCTTCCTGATCATCAGCCATGCTTGCGGATGTGGTCAGGTTCGCTCCCCGACGCACTAGGGCGCACTCAGGAAACTGCATCCTTTTCAAGGAGTCTCATAAACGCATTCGAGAAGGCTGAAGTTTGCCTGACCCGTTGCACGCCGCCAAAACCTCAATGTTTTGGAATGCCTGACACCCGAGCGCAGGCCCGCGCGCCAGCGGTGGTCGGGAGTGCGCAGACCGCTACGTAGAAGAAGATGTCGCGATTGGAAACGAAGTAACCAAGCAGACCCATCGACACGGCGGCGGCGACATTGCCCGCCGAGTTGAAACCCTAGTTACGTCCCTGGCGGCGATCAAACAACTGGTGTTTTCCAACACCACTTGGCTGTGCTGAGTCCGGAAGCCTTGGAACCTTGGTGCAACGGGATCGGCGTCCCACCGCACGGTCGAGCGTTGATTGATCGCATTCGCGGATGTGCTCCGGTTCGCCGGGTAGGCGGGGGCCGGTCCAACGTCAGCGGACGTTATCCCAGCCGGAAAATGGGCGTCACCATACAGTTCGAAAGTCATCGAGTCGAACTCGCTGGCATATACGAGATGGAACATGATCCCGAGGTCCTCGAGTTTTACGATCAACCCATTCAGATCAACTTGGATTACGAAGGTACTGGTGGAAAGCGGCTGGGCATTTCCCATACGCCCGCGTCCGCGACACCTTCGGCCGGGCGCTCAGCCGAGTCTGACCAGTTGGGAGAAAGGCCGGCAAAACGGTTTATGTGCCTTTGCTGTGGACGCTGGAAGTCGTCAAGTTCTGCCCTTACCACCGGCACCCTTTGCGCCTCACCTGTCCGCATTGCGCACTTCCGCAACCATTGCTCGGCCAGTGCTCGTGGGTGGGGTTCTGCACGCGATGTAAGCGCTGGCTCGGTTCGGATTCGGGCAAGGACGATCCAGAACGCTATTCGGTTCTCCACCAGGAATCGCCGGAGTGGGAAATCTGGGTAGCGGGCCAGATTGCGGATCTAATCCAAGTCGCATTCTCTACCCCGCCATTAGTGACCAGGGGCCAGTTAGCCGAACTGGTTCGGATTGGAAGTGATTTAGAAGGGTTGTCCAGTTTTGCCGGATACTGGGGGTCAGTGCAACATCGGTCTGTCAGTGGCGAATGGGCGCAAAAAATCCGATTCTGCCGGCCTACCTGCGCCTGGCGCGCGTATTTAACGTGAGGTTAGTCGATCTCCTCACGGGGAGCGTCTCGCCGAGCGATCTTCAATCACTGGATTGCGCGGGCGTGCCGCACTGGCGCAACCTCTGGGTCCGGCGACCCATGCCTTTCAACAGGATCAAGGTCGCACGCCAAATGGACGAAGTATTGAGAGAGTTGCCCCCGCCTTCCATGAGGACCTTTGAGAGACGCAACGGTTATCACTATGCGACCCTTCGTAAACATTTTCCCGCCGAATGTAGGGCGGTCCAAGAACGGTTTCGAGAGTACTGCGCCGCTTCCATTCAAGAGCGCCAAGCCAAGAAGATCGCGGAGTTTCGCCAGATCGCTTATCAACTGCACGAACAAGGGACGGACCTATTTGTGAACCGCGTACTCACGCGGATGTCCGTACCAAAAAGTCTGGATTACCGCATCGCACGCGAGCTCCTGGCCGAGATTAAGCGCGAGATTCTGGCGAATGGGAGACCAACGGTCGAATGACCCGGTGCCGTCAAATGAGCGCGATCGGCTACAGCTTCGGTAATCCCAGCCGTGCCAAGCTTTCTTGAAGGAGCCCAATGTCGAATCGGATCCCTTGCCGCAGCAGGTCTATGTACGCTTGGCGAAGATCCGGAACGAGGCCCCTGCGGGTGCCAGCCTCCAGCACTCCCAAGCAGCCCACAATGGAAAACCCTGCCTCCCGCGCGATGCGACGCGCCTTCCATTCATCCAGAAGAATAAGGTCGGCCGGAAGAGTCTTGGCCAGAAGAATCGCGCTACGCTCACCAGCGCCGAGGCCTTGGCATGCCTGCTCCAATGAGATATCCCAAGCAACCTTTGTGGCGCCACTTCAATCCAACCCGCGTTGCGCACTTCTTCGGCTCCGGGAAGACCCCGCCCATCCACTGTCACTTCATGGTGCACTTCGGGTGGGACCAGAATGCGTTCGTAGAATGAAGCAAGAAGGTTAAGCCGGCCAATGCGAGAGAGAGAGATTAGCGGGGAGGAATTAGAAACGACAATCACAGCCCGAGCCGTTCCAACGTTTGGCGATCCTCCTCCAGTTCTTTGGCGCCATAATGAAGCGGAACATTGTGCCGGCCTGCGAACTCCATGAACTGCTCCACTGGCGTGTGACAGAGTTCGGCGGCACGCCCCAGCGAAACCTTGTCCTCCCGGTAGAGTTCCAGCGCGAGGAGCCGGGTTGCCTCCACAGCCAGGTTGCCCGCATCCAATCCTGCCGCCACAACAAGCTCCGCCGGGATTTCCACTCTCACCGTCTGCATGCCTCCAAGGTACCGCATGCTGGCCTCCTGACGCGACGGCTGCGCTAGAATGGCGAACAACACAACGTACTTCCCCCGACGTCCTCCGCGCGCAGACGGAAGAATGGAGGAGCACGCATGCCCACGTGGGTCTACAGCCCTCACACTGGCGGGAAGAGCATCCCGCCCGGCATCAAGGCACGTACAGAGCGGCGCATTCTTGATTATGCGGCCAAGCAGTACCCCGGAAAGTTCACTCGAATCGAAGTGCGCTTCCGCGGCGCCCTATGCTACATCGACGTGTACAGCGAACCCGACATGCCGCGCGGAAGTGCTCCGCCTCCTGGCGAGACGCGTGACCAGTGGATCGAGCGGCTTCGAAATACCCCCCTGCATCTCTGCCGGATTCGCTACTTCGGAAACGAAGATCGATGGAGTTTCGCTTGGTACACCTATGCCCACGAAAAGTACGAACCGAGCTTTTTGATCACCGGCGAAGATCAAGGCACGCCCGAGGAAGCTTTCGAGACGTCAGCCCACTTCCTCTGAAGAAATCCCGAGCGAAGTTGCCGCGCACTCTCCTTCGGACCCGGTGAAGCCACTGCTGCTGCCAGTGGCAAGACTATGCTTCCAATCCGGCAAAACTATGGGTGAAGTGACAATAACTGTTTGAAACAGGGAAGGTTAAGAATGGTGGCCAGGGACGGAATCGAACCGCCGACGCCAGCCTTTTCAGTATTGGACTCGCCCGTTCAGCGGAAGGGCAGATACGCGATCTGATTCCGCCACTCTTCGGCTCGCGATGCCGCCCAGACAAGAAGCAGAGAATCGATGATCTCGCCGATGGCGCTCTCCTGTTGGGGAAGGATAAAGACGCCTGGGGTTGGCTTTCCGCCATCAAGGCGATCTCGAAAGTGCCGCGTCATCGTGTTGCGGTCGTAGGTGATCAAAACGCGATTCTGCTGAGCAGCGAGTTCGAGGAGCGCTGGATCACCTGTTCCTCGCAACCCGGCAGTCTTCACATCGAGGATATCGATAGCTGACTCGCGAGCGCGGAGACCCTGGATAATGTCGGTGTCGAGATTCTCGTCCGCCAGAAAGCGGACGGTCACGTAGGCTTCGAAGCCATCTTTTCGCGTGCTGCTTCTAGGCGGGCAAACAGCTCGGGATTAGATTGACTCAGGGGCGGCACCGTTCGTTCGAGCTCACGCTGGACCTCAGCGATGTATTCGTTGACCATCTGTTGGTTCTCAAGATAGTAGGCAACCGCGCCGTATACCTGCGAGAGTTTCAGAGTCGGAAACGATTGGATGATTCTCTCCGGAGAAGCGCCTTCCTGGAACCGAATCACCACCGAGTCGAGCGATACACGAGTCCCTTCAACGTAGAGTCCACCGTTGCGCTCTTCGATGTAGGGAGAAGCCGGATACGCCATAACAACTCTTGTCTTCAGTCTATCATTCTCAGGCCTGACGGAGACCACACTTGAGACCGTATCGGCGGGCTGGAATTGGAACCAATTGGAACCAAAACCCGAACCTGAGTGCCTATAAGTGTTTGAAAACGTGGTGGCCAGGGACGGAATCGAACCGCCGACGCCAGCCTTTTCAGGGCTGCGCTCTACCAGCTGAGCTACCTGGCCGCGACCGCGAAGCTAGCTTTACTTCAAATTCTAGCAGACGGTCTCGCTATTCAGCTATCGTTCGGCCGCCAGCGAGCATCACTCGACGTGCTGCAGCTCCGCCAGCTTTTCGCCGGTCTCCTTTTCGATCTCGGCATGCAGACTGCCGCCATGCGCATCCATGGTCACGATCGCGGCGAAGTTGTTCACACGCAGGTGCCACATCGCCTCGGGAATCCCAAACTCCATCAAATGGACGCCCAGAACTTTGTCGACCGTGCGTGCGTAGAATTGCGCCGCGCCTCCGATGGCGTTCAGGTACACGGCTCCCGATTTTTCAGCGCCGCCAGCGTCTTTGCCCCCATGCCGCCTTTGCCGATCACCGCCCGCACGCCATACTTTTCGATCACCGTGGCCTGATACGGCTCCTCGCGGCTGCTGGTGGTGGGTCCGGCCGCCTTCACCGTCCATTCGTCGCCTTGCTTCAGCATCACCGGCCCGCAGTGATACAGCACCGCGCCGCGCAAATCCACCGGCGGCGGATTCTTCATCAGGTAGGCGTGAACATTGTCGCGCCCTGTAAATACTTCGCCTGAAACCAGCACCACGTCCCCCACGCGCAAGGCGCGCACAGCCTCTTCAGAGAGCGGCGCAGTCAGGACCACTTCACGGCCAGTCAGCGGGAACCCTTCCGCTTGGGCCATCCGTTCGACGGCGCGATTCGGATCGCGGTACAGCCAACGCGTGATGGCGCCGCTGAGGCATCCAGCCGGACACCTAAACGCCGGAACGCCCAGCAATCGTAAGCCACCGATACGAAGAAGCTCGCGGGCAGACGGTTCGCCGCCCCGATCTTGCATCCGATCAAGGAAACCTGTCCGCCGAAACCCATCGCGCCCGACGCCGATGCGATTGGCCTCCTCCATGACTTCGGACTCCAGCCGCGCCAATTCCGGAACCGGGTTCACATCGTCCAGCGTTCGAAACAACTGATTCTTGGCCAGCGCGTATCCGTGCGCGCGATCGCTTCCGATGCACACGCCGACGGCTCCGGGCGCACAGCCCTGCCCCTGCGCTTGCCATACTGCGTGCAGAATGGATTTGCGAACGCCCTCCAGATTGCGGTCCGCGCGGCCCAAGTGATCCAGCTCGCAGGGCAGCGAGTACTGAATGTTCTTGTTCTCGCAACCGCCGCCTTTCAGAATCAGCTTCACTTCGATCTCGTCCTCTTCCCACTGTTCGAAATGAATCACCGGAGTCTCGGCGCCCAGGTTGTCGCCGCTGTTCTTGCCGGTCAGCGAATCCACGGAGTTGGGACGCAGCTTTCCGCGCCGCGTCGCTTCCGCCACCGCTTCCCGAATCGCGCGCCGGATGTGCAGTTGATTCACGCCCACCGGCGTATGTACCAAAAAGGTCGGCATGCCGGTGTCCTGGCAGATCGGACCTTCGTCCTGCTGCGCCATATCGATGTTGCTGGCGATGATCCCGAGCGCCTGCGCCGACTGCGTGCCCGGCGTCTCGGATTCGACCGCCAAACCCATGGCCGCGCGCACATCGGGCGGCAGATTGGTCGAGGTCTGGGTGATCAGTTCTGTTAGGCTTTCCTGGAGCAGATTCATGATGTTCGCTATGATTCTACCCTGCCGGCATACCGAGCTGTCGTCGATTTGCGGCGCTCGGCGCTCATTGTCGCTTCAATATAGATCTTCTAGTACTATCCAGTTTCAACGCAATCAAGAATCCATTTACACGGAGAGAGCTCTTGCAGTATACTGCCGCCCATGGGGAATTCGAGTACAAAGTTAAGGAAGAGAAACATGCGCTTTTTGGTTTGTTGCGCGGTTTTGATTGCAGCCGCAATACCAGCTTTCCCAAGCCTCGTTGCTTCGAATCAGGTTGTCTTGTGCAGCACCGGCCCGGCTTGTCAGACTCTGGCATCCCAAAGCACCACCCTGAACTACAGCAATACCGTGACGAGTGGCGTCAATTCTATCACCGTCACAGGTTTTGCGGACGAAGACTTAGCGACTCTTGCTCTGAAAGCATCCGCGACCTACAGCGAACCTTCGCCTGAGAGCTTTTACGTCCAATACCAGAGCGTTGCCGGTCTCAGCGACACATTTACAATCAGCGATCCCGCGCTGAATGGAACCGTGGGCTTTCTCGAGATTCCTTTCACGATCACAGGTACTGTCAGTCCTTCGGGATTGGGAGAGATCTCAGTCTTTCTGAATGACTCCGCCGGCGGACTTACCGCAATCTGCACTACATCCTCCGCACCCTGCTTTTTCGCTGGGAACGCCAACATCATCGCGGGTTCGGCGGCGACAGGCACATTGTCCTTCCATTACGGAGATCCTTTCACGCTTTCTTGGTTGTTGGGCGCGGTCACGTTCCCGAGCACCACTTTCCAAAGCGGCAGCTCCGACTACAGCCATACTGCGACATTTTCAGGTTTCGAGCTTTTCGATTCCAACGGACAACTCGTTACAGACGCAACCATCAAGGCCGCGGGTGGAGAGAGCGTTGGCTTAGTGACTCCTGAGCCGCAATTAGCGATTCCGATGCTACTCTGCTTCGGGTCGATTGTCCTCGTACGCCGGCTGCGCCCGATCATTACGTCGCAATAAGCGCTAGCCTACCGCCAGGTACTTGTTTCAATAGGTCAGCAAGACTGTTTCGGCCGGAACAACGCACCCCTCAGCGCGATGCTATAATCGAATTCCTCGTGCATCACCGGAGTTTATTGCGAGAGCACGCGATAACTTCCAGTAAAGGGTGAGACCATGCAAACCAAAGCGTTCGTTCTTACTGCCATTGTTGCAGTGACGTTCCCTGTCTTGAGCGTCGCCCAGTCCACCGGCTCCAGCGCGCTTCCGCCACCCGGCTTCCATCATCTGCACCTGAACTCGACTAACCCCGAAGCGGCCATCGACTACTACACCAAGCAATTCCCCTCCACCTCCAAAGCCACTTGGGGCGGCCAGCCGGTGCTCAAGTCCGGCAAGGTGTATGTCCTGTTCAACAAAGTCAGCAAGCCGCCGACCATCGTGCCGCAAAGCGCGATCTGGCATTTCGGATGGCACGTCGTCGACGTCCGCGAGCGCAACAAGATGTACCTGGAAAACCACGTCCCGCTGCTCCCGCTTTACACCGGCGACGGCGATGCTTCCGTGTGGGTCAGCAGCGATACCTGGCCGGGCGCGGGCGGTACGCTGGGCCGCAGCAAGGCCCAGATCGCCGAAGCTAAAGCCAATGGAGTGAAACCGGCCGGCGGCGCGGGTTTCGCCTATCTCGATGGGCCCGACCACGCCATCATCGAATACCAGGGCAACATGCCCGCCGAGCGATTCAATCACGTGCACATGTATCAGGACGAGCCGTTCTGCGCGCAGCTCTGGTACGAAAAGCATCTGAACGCGCGCGGACCCGGCCGGGGCCGTGGCCCGCAGCACACCGAGGCCGATTGCAAGGTCGCGCGCGGTCCCGACAAGAGCTGGCCCGCGCTGGATAAAGACGGCATGTATCGCGTCCCCGGCGCCGGCGTGCTCTTCGACGATGTCTCGTTGAACTGGTACATCAATCAGGGCGACAAGCCGCTCGGCAGCACGCTCGGGCAATTATACGATCACTTCGCGCTCAGCGTGCCCGATCTCGATCCGTGGATCGCCAAGCTGAAGGCCGAAAACGTCAAGTTCATCAAAGCGAAACCATACAAGCTCGGCGACACGCGCGCGGTCATGATCGAAGGTCCCAGCCGCGAGGCCATCGAGCTGGTGGAAGTGAAGCCGTAACAATTTCGAGAGGCGATCACCAATGAGAGCAGCTTTCGTTTTCCTCTTGTGCGCAGCACCCGCGCTGCTGGCTCAGGGTCAATTACTCAAAGCCCCCACCGACGTCAAGCCCGGCAGCATTACTTATGAAGAAGTCGAGTATCCTTATCCGGTCTCGTTCCTGCCGCTGACGCTATACGGCCAGGACGTGCGCATGGCCTACATGGACGTCAAGCCGGCCGGCCGCGCCAATGGCCGCACTGCGGTCCTGTTCCACGGCATGAACTTCGGCGGCTTCTATTTCGATGGCCCTATCGAGTTGCTGCGCAAGGAAGGCTTCCGCGTGGTGGTGCCGGATCAAATCGGATTCGGCCGGTCGTCCAAACCCGTCATTCCTTACAACTGGAACGATCTGGCCAACAACACGCGCAAGCTGCTCCAGTCGCTGGGCGTTTCCAAGGCCGTGATCATCGGACATTCCGGCGGCGGCATGCTCGCGGCCCGTTTCGCGGCCTCGTACCCGGACATGACCGAGCGCGTGGTGCTCTACAATCCCATCGGGCTCACCGACATGCGTTACCAGATGCCTTGGCAGACCGCGGACGAATCCTACAAGCGCACCATGGCCGAATCGCAGGATCAGCTCTACACGCAGGACTCGGCCACCATCCACCGCTATTTCCACACCCCCGGCGCATGGAAGCCCGAGTATGAGAAATTCGTCCGTATCCTCTATGCCCCGACGCTCAGCGCCGACTGGCCGCGCCTGGCGATGGTGCGCGTGCTGCTCGGCCAGATGACCTACCAGGACCCTGTAGTCTACGATTGGCCGAAGATCAAGGTGAAGGCGCTGGTGCTGGGCGGCGCCGCGGACACACCCGATTTTCCCGAGCGCGCCAAGCACATCGCCGACACGATTCCTGGCGCGGAGCTGGCGCTGCTTCCAGGCCTTGGCCACGTGCCTCACATTCAGGCCCCTGAGGTATTCAACGCCGCGCTGCTGAAGTTTCTTCGGGAGGACGCCCCAGCTCCCACCAGCACCGCCGGCACGCACTAGCTAACATGGGATCTGATGAGGAGCGGCCGGGCGCGCGTGGCACTTGCGGGCGCTAGCTTGCTCTTGGCGAGCTTCGCCGGTTTCGCTCAGCGCTTTCGCGCTCAAGAACCGAGGATGAAGCGCCCCGCCCCAACTTCGCGTCTCAGGCCGAATTTCATTTCATTCGCGTCGAATACACGGATCTTCCCGAATATCACCGCCGCTGGAGCTATGCCTCCCGCAACGGCACCGGCGAAGGCTGGTGGCTGGTGGATTGGCCTGACGCCGACGACCATTTCAGCACCGGTGTCGAGCGGCTCACCAGAATCGCCACCGGCGATCCGCGCCACTTGCGCCTCACCGACGATCGGCTCTTCGAGTATCCCTGGATTTACGCCACGCAAACTGGTTGGTGGGGCTTGACCGACGCCGAGACCAAGCGCCTGCGCGAATATCTGCTGCGCGGCGGCTTCATCGTGGTGGATGATTTCTGGGGCGAAGAGCAATGGGAGGTATTTCGCGAGACCATGAATCGCGTGCTGCCGGGCCGCGCCATCTCCGACATCTCCGAAACGGACCCGGTGATGCACGTGCTCTACGACATTAACGATAAGGACCGCACCTTCATCCCCGGCACGCGCCATTTACGGATCGGACCGGGAGGATCCGTCCGCGTGTATCAACCCGAAGGCACATCGCCCGCCTGGCGCGCAATGTATGACGACCATGACCGCATGGTCGTAGCTGTGAATTTCAACACCGACGTGGGCGACGCCTGGGAGTACGCCGACTCGCCCCTGTATCCCGAGCAGATGACCGCGCTGGCGTATCGCTACGGCATCAACTATCTTGTTTATTCCATGACGCACTGATGAATTTTCCAGCCTCGAAAACATTTGCGGCTGCGCTGATTTCAGCGGCCGCGCTGTCTCTGATAGCCTGCCGGAAACCTCCGCCCAAAGTCGTAGTCCCCGATGTCTTCCGCGTAAAATTCGAAACCTCACAAGGCGATTTCGTCGTTGAAGCCAATCGAGCCTGGGCGCCCCGCGGAGTGGACCGCTTTCACGAGCTGGTCCGCATCCGTTATTTCGACCAGGGTCGATTCTTTCGAGTACTGAAAGGCTTCATCGCCCAATTCGGCGTGCACCGCGATTTCGACGTTCACGACAAATGGCGGCAGCTGGTTATTCCCGACGATCCGCCCAAAGAGAAAAATCTGCGCGGCACTCTGGCATTCGCCAAGTCAGGTCCCGATACTCGTTCCACCGAGATCTTCATCAACCTGGCCGACAACGCCGCGCTCGATGAGCAAGGCTTCGTCCCCTTCGCCAAGATTGTCGAAGGCGTCGACGTGATCGACAAGCTCTATTGGGGCTACGGCGAGTTTCGTCCCGAAGGCAAGGAGATCGACCCCGGACGGCTGGAAGGCGAAACCAATGAGTACCTGGTTCCGCGCTTCCCCAAAATGGACTACATCAAAACCGCGCGCTTCACCCAATAATCAGAACCCGAGGCAGTAATCAGAACCCGAGGCGCAACTGAAATTCCAGGCGCCGGTTGTCGGAATAACCCGAGTACGCTCCCACGCCGCCGAAAATTTGATTGGCTTGCCCGAACAACGGAGAGTTTATGTCGCCGATGATCGGCCCCGGATTAACGTGGTTGAAAATATTGCGCGCCGACACGGAAGCCGTAAGGCTGTAGCGGCGCTCGGAGGAACTTCCGCCCCCGCCGCTGCTGATGTTGTCAAATCCTCCGATTCCGCCGCGTCCGGCCGGGCCCGCCGTTGGTGCGGCAGGTGCTGCCGCGGCCGGAGCACCGGATGCACTGCGGTTGGCGCGCGCTCCGTTCTTCACACTCCCTAGTCCCCACGTCCTCGCCAGCCGCAAATCCACGCTGAACAATCCCGGCCCTCGCCCGAAATTCCGCGGCAGGATAGCCTCGCCCGGAGATGGATTCGGATCCAGCAACCCATACGGCGTCTGAATCAATCCGGGCTTGTTCAGATTCGTAGGAATACCCGGCCGTGCGCTGAGCAACGTGTTCCCATAGACGTCCTGGCTGGTGATGATATCGAAGGGAGGGCCGGATTGAACGACAATCAGAGGGCTGAACCGCAAATTCCAGGGCGCCACGATGGTGCCTCCAATGGAAGCGCGATGGCGGATGTCGGTGGCGGCGGGCCCATACTCCCCGGCCAAGCTGTATTGGTTCGCCGGAAATGTGTTGATGCCGTCCGTGTTGCTCCACGCGTAACTGAGCACGTAGAAACCGTACAGCGAAATGTTCCGGTTCACGCGCGAGTTGACGTTGACCACCAGCTGGTCTTGGTTGTATAGCCCGCCCGACTCCTGCTCATAAATCGGCCCCACGTCGCCATAAGGATAAACACCGCTGCCCGCCACGCCGGTGTAAGTCCCAGGAAGCGGCGCGTTGATATTACGCGAAAGCAATTGATGCAGGCCGTGCGAGTTGGTGTAGTTCAGCGAAATGGTTGTATTGCCGGGAATCTGCCTTTCGATGCCCATGGCAGACTGCAGCACGTACGGCGCCTGCAGCAGCGGGCTGACAGTGTGGATGGCCTGCGTGCTTGCGAACTGCTGCAGCTCGCCGGAGGACGGAATCGATGGGAAGAAGTTCGGATTGCCGACGACAAACTGCTGCTGTGTGACTCCGTTAAAACGCTCTGCAACCAGAATGTTCTGCTCGTTGAACCGGTAATAAAAGATTCCGAAGCCGCCGCGAATCACTGTCTTGGGACGTGCGGCTTTAGCCGAGGCGCCCGGAGCCCACGCAAATCCAACTCGCGGCGCAAAATCCAGTGTCCCGTGAATGTTGGTTTGCGTCTCGTATCGCAAGCCCAGGCTCAGCGTGAAATTCGGTTTGACCCTCCAATCGTCGCCCACGAACAGGCCCGTGTCTGATTGACCCACCAATACCAACGGATTCCCCGCATTGAGCGAGAACTGGCTGGCCCCGCCTCCCAGCAGGCGAATCTGGGGCAGCGAAAATCCCATCCGCTGGAACAACAGCGTCCGCTGATATTGCTGGATGGAACTAATGGTCTGACAGCCCGTCGTGGGAGTCAGTTGGTTGCAAACGATGCCCGGCACAACCGGTTGATTGTTGGAATCCAAGATCGGAGCATAGGCGCCACCGAATGTGTAGGTGCCGTCGAAATTCTGCGTGGATGTGTCCTGGATCGAGACCGCGCGCACGCGGATTCCCATTTTCCAGGTGTGCGCGCCCTCGGCCATCGTCACATAGTCGTCAAGTTCGTAGTGATGGTGGATATATTGATAGGCCGAGTTGGCCGGGCCGCCGCCACTGAAGGCATTGGCAACGATGATGGAGGGATCGGTGTCCGGCGAATTTTGATGCCAGTGCTGATGCAAAAACTGAAAATGAAACTCGTTCACTACCTTGGTGCTCAAGACCGCTGTCTCATTGGCCTGGAAAGCATGCTCCAGGTTGCTCTGCGTATAGGCGCGCGAGAGCAGAGTGAACCCGCCCGCGCCGTTGTCGAAGGTTGAATTGTCGCTGATCGCGTAGCGAAAGGTAAGCGTGTTGCTCGAACCAAGCTGGTAATCGATCCGCGGACTGATGCGCGAGCGCGTCTGCGGCGCCGAAAACACCGACGTGAACGGCATGATCGCCAGCGTGGCCGGGTCCAAAGTAACGGCGTCGATCGCAGTTCCGTTGTCGATGTGCCGCCGGTCGACATCCAGAAAGAACGAGGCGTTCTTGCTCAACGGGCCGCCTACGCTTCCTCCAAAATCCGTCAGGTTAAAAGGCGGCTTTTCCTGGGCGTACGGGTTGCGCGAATTGAAAATGTCGCTGCCGTAATTGAAGAACACCTGCCCGCGAAATTTGTCCCGGCCCGGCTTCGTCAGGATTTCCGTGCGCCCGTAACCGATGGCGTCAAACTCCGGCGCGAACGGATTCTGATTGACCCGGATCTCCCGGATCGCATCCTTGTTCGGCAACACTGCGTCGCCTTGCGTGAAGCCGTCGATATAAACCTGGGCCGCGTTGGGCCCGGCCGCGGGGCCCGCCAGCGCTTGCAGATCGGCTTGCAGATCGTCGGGATCGTCCGACAAGGAATCCAGCGCCTCGTCCTTCAAAACCACCGCGCTCGCATTGGACGACGCGTCCGTGCTCACCTGCGGGCCCACGCTGTCCTGTACCGTGACTTCCTGTTTTTCGAGCACCAGGCGCAACGTGATGTCGAGCGTTGCGATGCCATCCGAGATCTCGGAGGTGGCCGGCTGCGACTGCATCCCCGGAAACGACGCCTTCACGCTGTACTTGCCAGGCTGCAGCCCATTAATCAGATACGCGCCCGTGTCGTCGGTCGCTACCACTTTATTGATGCCCGCTTCGTTCGAAACCGCCACCTGGGCGCCAGGAATGGGAGCGCCGGAAGTGTCCGCCACCACCCCGCGCAGTCCGCCGGCCTGGGCGAATGCGAGGCTGGCAAAACTTGTCCACAGAAAAACGACCAGAGTTCTTATTGTTCTAGGCATTCGACAGTGGGCAGACCTTGGCCACGCTCGCTCCTTGGGATCCAACAAACGGCTGTTTATCTAGAATGGCTGATGGAGGGATCGCTGGTCAAGGTGCGACGCCTAGTTGACGTTGATAGTCGATATTGTCAAAGTGGCCTTGCGATCGGATGATCAGCCCGTCGCTGCCGATGGTCCATTCTTCGAACCCGCTGATGCGCACGCTTCGTCTGGTACCGTTCGGTCCCGTGTTGGTGCCGGTCAGCGTCCAGTGGTACTCGGCGCCATCCGCGCGAACCACCAGGTCATCCATCCGCACCAGCATGTCCGGAAAGGTAGTCATAAACCCACGAGCCAGTTCGGTGATCTCGGCACGCCCAACCGCGGGAGTGCCATCGTTCACGCGAAACCACGCCTTGAGCGAGAAGAACGCGGCCACCTTTGCAGGATCCTGGCTGCACCAGGCGGCGGTATAGCGCCGGGCCGACTCCCGGATCTGTTCCGCAATATCGGTCAATTAATTGTCGCCTCCCCGCTTGACCGGGCTCGCTAAATAGGCCTTCGACGCGGCTTCATCCCTCAGCGGCACAACTTTGTCGGGATCGATCCGCACCATCAGATAAAGGATGTGGTCGTCAATATGCGTAAACAGGTGTCCAGTCCCGGCGGGCACAACAATAACGTCGCCCGGCTTGAGATGATACGTAACGCCGCTTCGAATCGACGCCGCGTTCTTGCCGGGGCCATTGAACTCGCGCACCGTCTGCATGGTGTTCGGCCGCTGCTCGGCGCCCACCAGATCCGGGCCGGTCTCGAGCGTCGCGGTGCCCTCGATGACGTGGTACACCTCACTGATAAAATCATGCTCGGCCACGGCGTTCTTCCCGGGCTGATCCAGCTTGCCGCGATACACGATTCCGATGCCCACCTGGCTCTTGCCCACATTCACGCTCCGGACCTGCTGATCCACCAGACGGTTGTCCATGGCTCGTTTGGCATACGCCTGAAGTTCGCTGCTGTTGATATATGTGGCCGGGCACTGATCGCACGTCGGCTTAGGGTCCTGCGCCAGAAGTGTACACGCGACACCTGCCACCGTGACCATTACCTTCCAGACGATTCCGTATCTTTGCATTTAGCTCTCTCCTTCCGAGGCCGCTCGGGAATGTCAGAATCATATAACCATATCCAGGCAGACCGCAACGCGCTTGACAAAATCGCACGGCTGCCAGATAGTGGGGGGGCTGAAGGTTGGAAAGGGGCGTCCATGTTGAAACTGGCTTTTCGATCCCGGTTGACGGCGGCTTGCTTCGCCGCGCTCTGGCTAGCGCCGCCCGCTGCGGGTCAAGGACTATCGGGCACCCGCGACGGCGAGTGGCCCAGCTACGCCGGCGATCTGCGCAATTATCATTACTCGCCGCTCGATCAAATCGACGCATCCAATTTCAGCAAGCTCGAAATCGCCTGGCGCTTCCATACCGACAACCTGGGAACGCGCCCCGAGTACAAGCTGGAAGGCACGCCGCTCATGGTAAACGGCGTGGTCTATGCCACTGCCGGATCGCGCCGCGCGGTGGTCGCCCTCGATGCCGCTACGGGCGAATTGCTCTGGGTCCACGGCGAGCACGAAGGCGCCCGCGCCGCCGCGTCTCCACGCCAGCTCTCCGGCCGCGGCCTCTCCTACTGGACCGACGGCCATGGCGACGATCGCATCCTTTATGTCACGCAAGGCTACCGCCTGGTTTGCCTGAATGCCAAGACCGGCCTCCCCATCAAGACCTTCGGCGAATCCGGCCTGATAGACATGAAACGCTTCGCGGTCTATGGCACCGGCCAGCCCATCGATCTGGTCAATGGCGAGATCGGTCTGCACGCGACACCCGCCGTCACCAGGAGCGGCGTGGTTCTGGTCGGATCCTCCTTCCGCGAAGGCGGCACGCCCAAGACCCACAACAACACCAAGGGCATGGTGCTCGCCTTCGATGTGCACACCGGAAAAAAGCTCTGGCAATTTAACACCATTCCCCGCCCCGGCGAATTCGGCAACGACACCTGGCTCAACGAATCCTGGGCCACCAATGGCAACACCGGCGTCTGGTCGCAGATGGCCGTGGACGAAGAACTCGGTCTCGCCTATTTGCCGGTCGAAACGCCGTCGTCGGATTTTTACGGCGGGCATCGCCCCGGCAACAATCTGTTCGCCGACAGCCTGGTGTGCGTCGACTTGAAAACCGGCCAGCGCAAATGGCATTACCAGTTGGTCCATCATTCCATCTGGAACATGGACATCGCCGCCGCACCCGTTCTGGCCGACATCACGGTCAATGGCAAGCCGATCAAGGCCGTTCTCGAATCGAGCAAGCAGGCCTTCCTGTACGTTTTCGATCGCGTCACCGGCCAGCCCGTCTGGCCCATCGAAGAGCGTCCGGTAGCGAAAGGCGACGTCCCCGGCGAATGGTATTCGCCCACGCAGCCCTTCCCCACCAAGCCGCCCGCGTTCGATTATCAAGGCGTCACGGTAGAGAACCTCATCGATTTCACGCCCGAGCTGCGCCAGGAAGCCATCCGCGCCACGTCGAAATACAAACTCGGCGGAGTCTTTACTCCCACCGTAGTGAGCAAAGTTGACGGTCCCATCGGATCGTTCCGATCCTCCGGCGGCATGAACTGGCCGGGCTTCTCCTATGATCCCGAGACGCACATCGCCTACGTACCGTCGTTCGTCTCGCTGCCGCCGGTCGCGCTGATGCCCCCGCCCAGCCGGGAATTTTCCGACATCGACTACGTGGAGGGCTTCGCCGACACCGGTGTCCGCTACGTTTCCGGCCCAGGGGAAAACGTCGGCGCCGATGCTCCGCGTCCCAAGCGCGGTACTGCCCCGCCCGAGGCCGCTTCTCCGGCCAGCCGCAACGCCAGCCTTAACCCGCAAGGCCTGCCTCTGATGAAGCCTCCTTATGGAAGGATCACAGCCATCAATATGGATCAGGGCGACTTCGCCTGGCAGATCGCGCACGGCGAGACTCCGGATTTCATTCGCAATCACCCCGCGCTCAAAGGCCTGAACATCCCGCGCACCGGCCAGGCCGGCTACGTCGGCATCCTGGTGACCAAAACGCTGGTCATCGCGGGCGACCCGATGTTTACCACCACGTCCCAACATCCGCGCGGAGCAATGTTGCGCGCCTACGACAAGGCCACCGGCAAAGAGCTAGCGTCGGTCTGGATGCCGGCTCCGGTCAGCGGCACTCCCATGACGTATCGCGTCAACGGCCGGCAATACATTGTCGTGCCGATCAGCGGCGCAGGACATCCGGGAGAATACCTGGCCTTCGCGCTGCCGGAATCTTAAACCGGCGCGCTTACTTCTTCGGCCAAACCACGCCCTGGTCCGCCTTGGTGACCGCCGCCAGTCCCTTGTACATGAATTTCTGCACGCGCTGCCCGCGATACGTCTCGGTCGTGTAGATGTTGCCCTTCGAATCGGTCGCGATGCTGTGCACCCCGTAAAACTCGCCCGGCTGCCGCCCGCCTTCGCCGAACGTCGTCAGAACCTGCAGCGAGTCGCGATCCAGAATGTGCACGTGATCGTTCTCGCCATCGGCCAGATAGATGTACTTCTGCTGCGGGTCTTTTGAAAACGCGATGTCCCAGGCCGATCCCGAGCCGAGCGTTTGCTTCTCGATGAACATCTCCTTCACGAACGTTCCATCCGGATTGAAAACCTGAATGCGGTCGTTCACGCGATCGCAAACATACAGCAGATTGTCGTGCGACAGCTCGGCGCAATGCACCGGATTGCGGAACTGCTGCGCCGGCGGATCATTCGGATTGTAGCGGCCGAGATCCGTGTCGTCGGGCTTGTGCCCATAGGCGCCCCAGTGCCGCTTGTACTTGCCGGTATCGGCGTCGAACACGATCACGCGATGGTTGCCGTAGCCGTCGGCGACGTAGACCTCGTTGGTCTTCGGATCGACGAAGATCTTCGCCGGCAGCCGCAGGTTTGCGATATCGTTGCTGCCCTTGCTCTGGTTCGGCTTGCCGATCTGCATCAGGAATTTTCCGTCCTGCGTGAACTTCAGGATCATGTTGTCGTTGAAGGACTGCGTGCCGCTCACCTGGCCTTCGTTATAGGCGGTTTGATCGCCAGTCGCCGCGCCTGCGCCTCGCCCGCCGCGCCCACCGCGTCCACGGCCGCCGGGAGGTGCGCCCCGCCCATTGCCGCCGATCCACACATTGCCTTTGTAGTCCACCGTGATCCCGTGATTCGAATCCGGCCAATCGTAACCCGGTCCCGGCCCGCCCCAATGGCCGATCAGATTGCCCTCCTCGTCGAACTCGAGCACCGGCGGCGCGGGCGCGCAGCATTGCGCAACCTGCGGATTGGTGGTCGCGTGCACTTCGCCTGGCTCCAGCGACCCGGCGCGATGAATGATCCAGATATGATCGTTCGCATCCACGGACACGCCGATGGTCTGGCCGAGAATCCAATGGTTCGGCAGCGGCTTGGGCCACAGCGGGTCCACTTCGAACCTTGGCGCCTGAGCACCGGCGGCTTGAACCACAGCACGCCGGCCCAGCACCGTCGTTCCCACTCCCAGCATCACGATCAGTGCGGCCAATCCCGCACCCAGGTACCAATTGCGACGCATGCGGCTCACCTCCTTCGGTGGAATCTAGCCACTATACACCTCCGCGAACCCGAGTAGCGCTCGTCCCACCTCATCGCATGGCGAGCCACCACTTCATCGTCTTCGAAACCAGGTCCGAAGCATCCGCTTGTACCCAGTGCCCCGCGTTCGGCACCGTAACCAGCGTCAAATCTTTATCCAGCCAATCCCAGGTGTTGTTCAGCGCGCCCGCCAGCAGCGCCGTGTCCTTCAGCCCATGAAACATCAGCACCGGCGCTTGCACCTTTACCAGCGGCGATGTGTCTTCGGCGTACGGCTCGCGCGGATAATTGGCCTTGTAGTAATTCAGCATGGCCTCGATGTCCGAGCGCTGGAACGCCTCCAGATACTTGGCGTGCGCTTCCGGATCTCTGATGCGCCCCGCCAGCGCCTCGGCCGTCACCTTCGACGCCGCATCCGGCTGCTGGAAATTCCGCGCGTACTGGCTGTTCTTCTGCTGCTCCGGATTATGCGCCAGCTCGCGCATGAGCCCGCGCGGATGCGGCAAATTCAGAATGATCAGCTTATCGGTCATCTCCGGATGCATCAGCGCGAAATTCCACGCCACCATCCCGCCCCAGTCGTGCCCCACGATGATGGCCTTGTCGCGCCCCAGCGACTTGATCACCGCCGCCACGTCGCCCACCAGCAGCGGCAGCCGATAGTTTTCGACGCCCTTGGGCTTATCGCTCAGGTTGTAGCCGCGTTGATCGATCGCCACGCACTGATAGCTGTCCGAGAGCGCCGCCATCTGATCGCGCCACGTGTACCAGAAATCCGGAAACCCGTGGATCATCACGATCAGCGGCCCGCTCCCCAAACTGGCGTAGTGAATCTTCACGCCGTTCGAGTCGGCGTAGCCGTCCTTAACTCGCGCATCGATGCTCGCGGCCTGCACCGAAACCGCGAGCATCACAGAAAGCAGAGTAGTTCGCATAGGCGCTAGTATAGCGCCGTGTCGCAAGCCTAAATGTATTGCACCGTAACCGTAGTAGTAGCCGTCGCCCCGGTGGAATCAGTCACCGTCAACGTATACTGGTACGTCTGAGGAGTCGTAAGTTGGAACGTCGGCGTGGCTGTCATCGCGCCCACGATTCCTCCTCCTGTCGGCGCTCCAGGCGCCACCGACCACGAATAGGACAACGCGCCCGCGTTGGTCGACATCGACCCCGACGCGTTCAACGTCACCTGGTTCAAAAATACCTGGAAGCTGTTCGTAGGCGACGTCGCACCGCCCGGCCCGGTGACCACAATCGTTACCCCCGTCGGCCCTGAGGGTGGCCCCCCAATGGGCGGGCTCGGAAGTTTCGTGCTGCTGAACGCGCTCGCAAGAACCGGCGTAAACGTGACTCCCGATCCCGCCGTCAGCGAGCATCCTCCGACATTCGGTCCGGGCGTGCATCCCCACCAATTCTCCGCGGCGTCCACGGTACCTCCGTTGGCGTTGTTGATCCCGAGCGGCGCCAGTATGTTGTTAAGCGACACCTGCACGCCCCCGGACGGGGCATTGAACTCTATGCCGATGTGTTCGTCGCTGATCGAATTCTCCGAGATCACCGTACCTGTGACTGCCGCCTTGCTGAAAATGTTGATGCCGGCTGTACCCGGAGTCGCCGCGTCGTCGGTGTCCGCGCCGTTGCCGGAGATGACGTTGCCCACGATGATGTTGTCATTCAGATTCACCGCTGGAGCTCCGGGAGGCGCCGCGTGATTGTGCATTGCCACGCCGGGCAGGCCATTGCCGGTGAGTATGTTGTTGATGACCACATTGCCATACGCCTGGCTGCCCGGTCCCGGCGCAAAAATGCCCACGCCCGCACCCGCGCCAGGAACCTTATTCCCGTTATTCATCGACTGATTGTTCGAAATCGTGTTTCGGTACACTCCCTTTCCACTGTGCGATGCGATCGTGATTCCACAGTCCAGCGGGTTGTTGCTCACCACGTTGCCAGTGATCACGTTCTCGAACGTCGCACCCGTGTCGTCGGAGATCAGAATTCCACCCGAGTTGTTTTGAATCACGTTATTCGACACTACGGAATGATCTACCCCCGTCAAATGCACCCCTTCGCCGCAGTCGAATGCCTCGCCTTGCTGCAGAGGAGCTGGCAGCCCGGGACAGCTCGGCGTGCTGCCTGAAACGTTCAAGGACAAATCGTTTTTGAGTACCTGATTCGCCCAAATCGTCACGTTCGATGCGTTTTCCACCAGAATGCCTTGAAGATTGGCGTTCTGAACGGTAAATCCCGTAATGACAACATTGCTCAGCCCGGCGTTGTCAACGCCATCCACAACGATGCCATTGGCCAGGCCGGTCGCATCGATGATCGTAGTCGCGCTGCCTGCGCCGATTAGCGAAAGAGGCACGCCGATTGTGACGTCCTCCTTATAAGTCCCCGCGGCCACCTGAACCGTGTCCCCTGCGGAGGCCGCGCTCACCGCCGCGCCAATAGTGGTTTTGCAGCCGGACGAACCGGTTGGATTGACACACAGGGTAGCCGCCTGGACTGTTAGCGAGATCCCAAAAACCAGGATGGCACCAAGAACTTTAGAGACACTGAGAGGCTGAAGCCCCTTCCTGCGACGTGGCATAGTTTCCTCCGAAGGCTCACGATAGACAAATTGTTGGGCAGTTAGTAGACCGTCCTGAGTCCAAAAAGTTACAAACTAATTGAAGCAGTTGTGAAGCACGCACTCCTGCGTGCCGCGTTCATACTCCCGTGAACGCAATACTGTTCGTACTACCGCCATGGCCCAATCAATCGATCTGTTATTCTGGGCTAATCATCCCACTCGAAGGACTTCCGCGTTGACCGACTTCAATCATATTCACTCTCGTGACGGCGACGACTGGGTGTGCGGCCGCAGCATGGCTGTTCACGACGAGCAGGTGCTGCTCTCCGAAGGCCGCGATCCAGACGAGGAAGAAGCTTGCCGCCTCTGTGCCGAACGCATCATCGGCCGCTTCGGCGACCCCATGCACGTGCACTAAATCCTCAGTTCGAACCCATCGCGCCGCAGCGCTTCAATCACGCGGTTTCGAATCGCGGTCACTTCATCGGAAGATAACGTCCGGTCATTCGCGCCCACGGTAAGCCGGTAGGAGATGCTCTTGCGATCCTCCGGAAGCGGCGCGCCGGTATACTGCCGGACAAACTCGATGTCCACCAGATCGCTTCCGGCCGCCTCGCGCAAGCGCCGCTCGATTTCTCCAGCCGGTTCGCGCAGAGCCGCCACCACGGACAAATCGAACGCGCTGGTCGGAAAGCGGCGCAGCGCTCGATAACGCCGTTCCTGAGCGTCCCAACGCAGCATCGCAGCCAGATCGAGATCCAGCACCGCGGCGCGGCCTTCCACTCCCAGCGATGGATGCATTTCAAACAGCCGGCCGATATCCTCCCCGCGCCAGGAAACCACCGCCGCGCGCTCCGGATGCTCGAACGCCCTGGCCGGCGCCGCCCGCACCACGCACTCCGGCATCAGGCATTCGGCCAGCCGCTTCAGTTCGAACAGCGACGCGCTACCATCCCCTTCGCGCTCGTACATGGCGGCGGCAAAATGCGCCACTTCCTCCGGCAAGCCTTCGCTGCGTCGATGAATCTCCCGCCCAATTTCGAACAAGCGGAAAGAACTCAGCCGGCGGCTGTTGTCAATAATGTTCTTCCGGATCCCGGGCAGCAAGCTGGTCCGCAACAGCGTCTGGTCCGACGCAATCGGATTGGTTACGCGTACATGATCTTCCGGAGCAAATCCGAACGCGCGAATCATCTCTTCGCTCACGAACGAATAGTTATAAACTTCCGTGAATCCTTGCGCGGCCGCCATGTTGCGAACGCGTCGATGATACAGGCGCGCCGAATTTTCAGGCGGCACCACCGCGGCAATCAACGGCGCTTGCGGCGTGATGGATTCATAGCCGACCATGCGTCCCACTTCTTCGAGCAGATCGTCTTTGATCGAAATATCCTTGGTAGCCCGCCAGCTCGGCACCGTGACCGAAAAATGCCCGGGCGTCGTTTCCCGTACGCCGAACTCGAGCGATTCCAGAATCGCGCGAACCTCCGCGGCCGCCAGCGGACGTCCCAGCTTCTTGCTCAGCCAGTCCACTCTCAGTTCGATCGCAGACAGCGCCTTGAACTCAGCCTTGCGGTCCGCCACGCCGCCCACCAGCCGGATGCCCGGCGACACCTGTTCCAACAACTCGATGGCCCGCGCCAGCCCTCGCACCGTGTTCAAAGGATCTTGCGATTTCTCGAATCGCATGGACGCGTCGGTCCGCAGCTTGAGCGCGACCGACGTCTTGCGCACGCTGGCCGCTTGAAAATTCGCGCTCTCCAGCACCAGCCGTTTGGTATTCGGACCGATCGCGCTGTCCAGGCCTCCGATTACCCCCGCAATCGCGATCGGCCCGTCGCGATCCGCGATCACCAGATTAGACGGCGCCAGCTCGTACTTCTCCTCGTTCAAGGCCGTGATCCGTTCCCCCGCCCGCGCGCTGCGCACGAAGATGGTATCGCCGCCCAGCTTATCCGCATCGAAAGCGTGCATCGGTTGCGCCAGCTCCGCCATCACGTAGTTGGTCACATCCACGATATTGTTGATCGCGTTCAAACCGATCGCTTCCAGCCGGTATTGCAGCCACAGCGGCGACGGCTGCACCGTGACGTTCTCAAAAACCAGCGCGCTGTATCGCGGGCACAGCGTCAAATCTTCAATCTCCACCCCGATCGCCGCCGGATCGGCCGGCAGCAGGCCTAGCCGCACCGGATCTCGCAACGGATGATGCGTGATGGCCGCCACCTCGCGCGCCATGCCATGATGCCCCCACAAGTCCGGCCGGTGCGTCAGCGACTTGTTATCCACTTCGATGATCGTGTCAGCGGCGAACAATTCCTCCGCCGCCAGTTCCACAATCCCGCCGTGGTCCCGGTTTATCCCAAGCTCCAGCCCGCTCGCCAGCATCCCATCGCTCTCCACGCCATCGATGAACTTCACGCCCGCCGGAATATACGCCGTCACCAGGCCGGCCCGGCAGTTCGGAGCCCCGCACACCACGGTCTTCGAATCATAACGGGCCGTCTCAACAACCACCTTACGGTTGTGATCGCTGCCCGCAATCGGTTCCACGCTAACCACCCGAGCCACCGAAGCCGCCGTCAACGCCGCGCCAACTTCTTCCAGGCCCTCGCACTCGGCCGTCTTCATCGTGATCAGACGCAGCAACTCCTGCGGCTTCTGATCGAGCGCCGGAACCAGTTCGCGAATCCAGTTGTATGAGAATTTCATCGCGCTCGGAATTGCATCAGGAACCGCAGATCGCCGCCTTGCAACAGGCGAATGTCATCGATGCCGTAGCGCATCATGGCTAGCCTCGTCAGGCCCAGCCCGAACGCGAAGCCGCCCCACTCCTCCGGATCGATCCGGCTCATCCGCAGCACGTTAGGATGAACCAAACCGCACGGCAGCAGCTCCACCCAACCGCTTTGCTTGCACACCGGACAACCAGGCCCGCCGCAGATCAGGCATTGTACGTCCAGCTCAAATCCCGGTTCGACAAACGGAAAATATCCGGGACGCAACCGCACCGTGACCTCGCGCCGGAAAATCGCGCTCAGCAGCGTCTTCATGAAGTAGATCAGGTGCGCCACCGAAACATCCCGATCCACCATCATGCCTTCCACCTGGTAAAACGTGTGCTCGTGCGAGGCGTCCACTTCTTCGTTGCGAAACGTGCGGCCGGGCGCGATCATCCTCAATGGCGGCCCCAGCCTCTCCATGCCGCGCACCTGCACCGGCGACGTGTGCGTCCGCAGAAGATTGCCGCCTTCCAGCCAAAACGTATCCTGCATGTCCCGCGCCGGATGTTCGGCGGGAATGTTGAGCGCATCGAAGTTGTGATACTCGGTCTCCACTTCCGGTCCATCCAGCACGGCGAATCCGAGCGACGTAAACAGATCTTCAATTTCGTTCTGAATCTGCGTCACCGGATGCAGGCTCCCGGGACGCGCTCCGGACGCGGGCAGCGTCAGATCCAGCCACTCGGTGCGCAGCCGCTCGTTCAGCGCTTGACTAGAAAACACCGCCTTCCGCGCTTCAAACGCAGTTTCCAGTTCCTGTTTCGCAGCGTTCAAAGCCTTGCCGGCCAAGGCGCGCTCTTCGGGCGTCAGCTTGCCGAATTCCTTGCTGATCTGCGCGAGCGACCCCTTGCGCCCCAGCACAACGACACGAACCGCCTCCAACGCGTCCAGATCCTGGGCTTGGCCGATTCGTGCACCCGCCTCCGCGGCGAGCTTCTGAATTTGTTCTTCGAGACTCATGCGGCGGGTTGGAACACCTGTTCCGCTTTGGCCACTTCCCAGCCCAGATGATTGATGTAGAACAGCAGCAGCGGCGCCGGATACTTGTCCTTGAACGCGTCGAAGGCCTTCTGTTGCCAGCCTTCGGTGAGATACTTCGCCCCATCCATGTCTTTGTCGAAGAACCCGTCTTGATTGGGAATACCAAGATGATCCAGCACCGCCTTGATCATGTCCATATGCGAGACGAGAATGGCCTGCGCAAGATCCGTCGCCAGATCCTCGTCATGCTCGCTGAGCCGCGCCCACAAGCGAGGCTCCGCCTTTCGAATGTGTTCGGAATTCAGCTTGGCCACGTGCATGCGCGCCTTCATGCGATCGAAAAGCTGATAGGTTCTCAACTTGCCAATAGACATGCTTCGCAGAAGCTGCGCCAGAGACGCCTCGCCAAGCCCAACGAAAATCTCGGAAAGCTGCATAAAAGGCCAGCGTAGCATGCGCGGGCAAGGCGCTACACTCGAAGTGCAGCCGCTTAAATGTCCACCGACCGGGCGCGCCAGAATTCCATCGCCAGAAGGCAAATCCACATTCGTGGAATCGTGCAAGGTGTCGGATTTCGCCCCTTCGTCTTCAACCTGGCGCAGCGTCTTCAGCTCTCCGGTTACGTGCTCAATTCCTCGGCGGGCGTCGTCATCGAAGCGGAGGGCCCGGAAGCCGAACTCGATCAATTCGTCCGCGCTCTCAACCACGACGCCCCGCCGCTCGCCCAGATCGAAGATGTAGCCGTCACCACCCTCGGCCCCGCCGGATACACCAGCTTCGTCATCCGCGAAAGCCTGGATGAGCCCGGAAAACTCGTCCCGGTTTCCCCCGACGTAGCCACCTGCGACGATTGCATGCGCGATTTTCGCACGTCCACCAATCGCCGCCACGGTTATCCATTCACTAACTGCACCAATTGTGGCCCGCGCTACACCATCACCCGCAAAATCCCTTACGACCGCCCGCTCACCACCATGGCCTGCTTCGCCATGTGCCAGCGCTGCCTGCGCGAGTACGAAAATCCGGCCGATCGCCGCTTCCACGCCCAGCCCAACGCCTGCCCGGACTGCGGACCGTCCCTCGCCCTGGTCATGACGGATCAACTGAGCGCGCCGTTGTTTTCGACCGCCCGGCTGAAAGCCTCGCCATGATCCGCGAAGTTCGCCGCTTGCTGCGCGCCGGCCGGGTCGTGGCCATCAAAGGACTGGGCGGTTTTCACCTGGCTTGCGATCCCTCCAACGATGCCGCCGTTGAAACGCTGCGCGAGCGAAAGAAACGCAGCGACAAGCCATTCGCGCTGATGGTTCCCGACATCGCGAGTGCCGAGCAGTTCTGCCTCGTGTCCGACGCCGCAAGATCGGCGCTACAGAGTCCTCGCCGCCCCATCGTGATTCTGCCGCGCCTCGCCGGCGCCAGCATTTCGCAAGCGCTCGCCCCAGGCAACAACACACTCGGTGTCATGCTGCCCTACACGCCCTTGCACTATCTGCTGTTCGGCGATTCGCTCGACGCCCCGCCCGAGTTCCGAGCCCTGGTCATGACCAGCGGCAATCTCAGCGAGGAACCCATCGTCACCGGTAATCGCGAGGCCGCCGCCCGCCTCAATCGCATCGCCGACGCTTTTCTGTTTCACAACCGCGACATCCACACCCGCGTCGACGATTCGGTGGTCCGAATCTTCGAGAACAAAGAGCGCGTCCTGCGCCGCTCGCGCGGTTATGCTCCGTTTCCGGTTGCGCTGAATCTCCCCGCCGCCGAAATCCTGGCCTGCGGCGCCGAACTGAAAAGCACATTCTGTCTTACCAAAGAGCGCCACGCCTTCCTGAGCCAGCACATCGGCGACCTGGAAAACTACGAGACTCTCGTGTTCTTCCAACAAACGCTGGACCGCATGCAGGAACTGTTTCGCATCCAGCCCATCGCGGCCGCCTACGACCTGCATCCCATGTATCTCAGCACCAAGCTCGCGCTCGCGATGCAAGGCGTGGAAAAGATCGGCGTCCAGCACCATCATGCCCACGTGGCAAGCTGCATGGCCGAGAACGGCCTCAGCGGCAAGGTGCTTGGCGTCGCGTTCGATGGAACCGGCTACGGAACCGACGGCAAGATCTGGGGCGGCGAATTCTTGTTAGCGGATTTCGCTGGATTCGAGCGCCGCGCCCATTTTCGATACATCTCTCTCGCCGGTGGCGACACTGCCGTACGCGAGCCCTGGCGATTGGCGTTGAGTTACTTGCTCGACACCTTCGGCCCCCGGCTAGACTCGCTCGATCTGCCGTTGCTCCACCGCATACCCGCCAAGAAACTAGCCGCGGTCCGCGCGATGATCGAGCGCAACATCAACACCGTGCCAACCTCGGCCTGCGGACGCCTATTCGACGCCGTCGCATCCCTCGCCGGCCTGCGCGACGAGGTCAACTTCGAGGCCCAGGCAGCCATCGAGCTGGAAACCAGCGCGCTCGCGGGTATCGACGCCGCATACCCTTTCGAAATCTCCGCTGCCGAGCCCGCCGAGATCGACGTCCGTCCTGCCATCGAAGCCATCGTCAAGGATGTGCTCGCCAAAAAGCCGGTGGGATGGATCGCCGCGGCGTTCCACAACACCATCGCCGCCATCGTGGTCGAGATGTGTCGCCGATTGCGCGACGCCGAAGGCCTCCGCAACGTGTGCCTCAGCGGAGGAACGTTCCAGAATCTGTACCTGCTGGAACGCGCCGCCACGGACTTACGCTCCAACGGCTTCGAAGTCTTCCTGCACTCCAAAGTCCCCCCCAACGACGGCGGCATCGCGCTCGGCCAGGCTGTCATCGCCAATCAAATCTTGACCAGCCGCTGAGACTGCTAGAATCCAGGCTGGATGATCCGACTGTGGAAAAGCCGCGCGTCCCTCCTCGGCCACCTGGAAGCCGAAGTGATGGAAATCATCTGGCGGCACGGCGCGAGCACGGTGAACGATGTGGCCGGCAAACTGGCGCGCCCGCTCGCCTACACCACCGTCATGACCACGCTGGACCGCCTCTTCAAAAAAGGCCTGCTGGAACGCCAGAAATGCGAGCGCGCCTTCGTCTATTCGGCGCGTATCTCGCGCGGCGCCTGGGACAAGAAACAGACCGGCGATTTCGTGGCAGCTTTCCTCGATGGGCCAAAATCATCCGGCCAGTTGCTGATTTCTTGCCTGGTTGAAGCCGCCGCCGATCAGGACCAGGCCCTGCTCGACGAATTGGAAAAAACCATCCGCAAAAAGCGCCGCGAGCTCGGCGAGCGAGGCAAGCCATGACGGCATCTTACTGGTGGCGCCTGGCCTGGCTCGCCTTGGCCTGCTTCTTTGCGATCCATCTGGCCGCCAGCGCCGCTGTCGCTCTTGTCTCGCGCCGGGCAGTTCGGATGGCCGAGCGCTTCAAACCACGCTCCGCGGCTCGCGCTCTGTTCCTGCTGCGGCTCTTCCCGCTGACAATCTCCATCCTGGCCGTGATCGCGATCTGCATCCCCAGCTATCTATGGCTCGAACCAGCATCCGCGCAAGAGCAGGTCGGCTGGATGTGCGCGGCCGCCGCAGCGCTCGCCTTTCTGTTGTGGCTCGATTCCGCCGGCCGATTCCTCTACACCACAGCGCGTTCGTATCGATTCATACTGCGCTGGCGGCGCGAGGGACGTCCGGAACGCCTCGGCGATGCTGCCGCCAAGGCTTGGGTGATCCACAGCGACGTTCCCTTCCTCGCGCTCGCAGGCATTCTTCGACCGCGGCTGATCACCTCCCGCGGCCTGTTAACCACGTTGTCGAGCGGCCAACTCACCGCGGCGCTGCGCCACGAAGAAGCCCACCGCACGTCGCGCGACAACTTAAAACGTCTGATCATGCACTGCGCGCCCGGCGCCTTGCCGTTGGTTTCCCCATCGCGCCGTATTGAGCAAGCCTGGGCGAAGTTCGCCGAACGCGCCGCCGACGACCGCGCCGTGTCCGGAGATCCGGCCCGTGCACTCCTGCTCGCGGAAGCTCTGGTGCGAGTAGCTCGCATGGCAGGACCTCAATCGGCCCTGGTCGCGCCCCTCCTCGCCGATTGTAGTGAGCTGCACGCCCGCGTCAATCGCTTGCTTCACCCGGCCTCCAGCCCTCCTGCCGCCAACCGCCGTCTGCATGTGTTCGCCTCGGCCGTACTCGCCGTTCTGGCTGTTGTCGCTCTCCAGCCCCTGACCCTTCGCCTGGCGCATCGCCTCCTCGAAAGCCTGATCCGCTAACGCGCCTGCCAGCCTCTGCTGATTCCCCGCGCACCAGCGCCCGCCCATTGACCCTCGAACCCGCGTAACTACGATCGCTGGTAGTAGCGCCCTCCCCGCTGTACCCTGAATTATCTCGCTCATGCCCCGTGTCCCCGCCGTTGTTCTGTGCGCAATCTTGTCGTACTGCGCGCTGGCCCAAACACCCGATACCGCCACTATTCGCGGCCGCGTGACCGATCCAAGCGGTGGCGCCATCGCACATGCGCTCATTACTGCGACCAATGAGTTGACCGGAATCAAGCGCACGGCCGAAACCGGCGACGCAGGTAACTTCTCGCTCGCCGGACTCCCGGTCGCGGGCACCTACGAGGTTGTCGCGTCCCAAGACCCGTTCTCGCCAGAACGCCGCTCAGGTATCACTCTTTGGGGCGGAACCACACTGGATCTGACGTTTCTGCTGATCTTGCGAGGCGCCGGCAGAACTGAAGTGACCGTTACAGGAATCGGGGATGTCCGAACCGATCAGCCGCAGTTGGGCATCGATCTCGATTCAAAGCAGATCGAAGAGACACCACTGCTGAATCGCCGCATCACCTATCTGCCGCTGCTGAATGCCGCCAATCGCCCCGCCATCAACCAGGGCGACGTGTTCATGAATCAGGATCTGTTCACCACCAACGGCGCCGGCCGCCGCCAGGCCTGGTTCGAAGTGGACGGCGTCACCGGCAACGATAGCTGGGGCCGTCAGACCATATTCAGCAACATCCCGCTCGACGCGGTTCAGGAGATGACCATGCTCGAGAACGCGTTCTCCGCCGAATACGGCGGCAGCACCGGCAGCGTGGTCAACATCGTCACCAAGAGCGGCGGCAACCAATTTCATGGCGACGTGCTGGAACTCTGGCGGCCCGCGGCCACCGAAGCCGCGCTCGCCGGATTCAGCACCGCCAACGCGGCCAGCGGAAACGACGTGACGAGCGACACGCTCGGCCAGTCGGCTCTGGCTCTCTCCGGCCCGACTGGGATCGGCGGCCTGACGCACATCTTCGCGGCCGGCGAATACAGCCGAGAAGACCGCGCCTCCCCCATCATTTCGCCCGTCGCGCCCGGCAGCTTCGTCGGCCATTATCGCGGCTGGCTCGGATTCTTGCGCGCTCGATCACCAGCTCGACGATCGCAATAACCTGTTCTTCCGCAGCGACGTCGATGGCTTCCACGACACCAATCCCAACGGCACCGTCGGCGGCAACAGCCTGCCCACCGTGGATCGCGTCTTCCGCCGCCGAACCTATTCCGAAGAATTCGGCGAAACCGCGGTGTCTCAGCCCAACCCTGGTAAACAACGTGCGCCTGCAGTTCCAGCTCGCCTCGCCGATCACCCAGTTCGATCCGGTGATTTACGGCGACGCAGTTCCAGGTGCCCATCTCGACCGGCGGCACCTTTACCACCGGCACATCGCAATCCGCGCTGCTGATGAACCGCCAGTACGAGGCCAACGACACGCTTATCGGCCATATGGGGCGCGCATCAAATCAAGTTCGGCGCCGACGTGATCGTCGCCCACACCGGCGGCAACAGCAAGGAATTCGGCGGCCCGATCTACCTGGGCCAGTTCGTCTACAAGACCTGCACCAAGCCCCTTGCGTCTGCGAAAGCTCCGCCTATCTCGACAACATCGCCAACGTCCAGAGCTACACGCAGAGCTACGGCAACGCCAACTACACCGTCAACGATACGCTGTGGTCCCTGTTCGTGCAGGACGACTACACGTTCGCCAGATCTGACCATCAATCTCGGCCTGCGCTACGAGCAGCAGACCTTCACCGATTCGCGGCTAAGAATTCGCGCCGCGCGTGGGCTTCGCCTACAACTGGCGCGGCGATGGCAAGACCGTCGTCCGCGGCGGCTTCGGCATCTATTATTCGCAGATCGTCGACAACTCCGAAGCCAATTACGCGCTCACCGGACCAACCGGCGTTTTCAATTACACCGCCGCGCCCGGCCAGATCGGATTCCCCACCAGCGTCGCGGCCGCTCCACTGCCTGCATTTCCCGGCCGGCGCCAACCGCCGCTGCGCAGTCTCTACATCCGGCCCGGCGACAGCGCGTTTCTCAATCAGTTCTTTCCCACATCCACGCTGATCGGGTATCCGAAGCAACTGCTGAATCCATACTCGAAGCAATGGACCTTCGGCATCGAGCGCCGCTTGCTGCCTGGCTGGGTGCTGAGCGTCGATTACGTCGGCTCGCACACCATGCGCATCAATCGCCCGCTGGATGTCGATCCGCCCGCGCCGTTCATCCGCACCGCGCCCGGCCAGGTTCGCACCGCGCAGGCCGCGAATTGCACGCGTCCTTACTGGATCTGGTGGTACGCGCAGAAAGGGCATGACGTGCAATCCCGCGACAGCCACGAATCCGCAGCCGCCCTACGCCGTGATTCAGAGCGACGTCAACGATGGCTATCCGTACTACGATGCGCTGGACGTGAACCTGAGCCATCGCTTCAGCAACGGCTTTCGCATGCTGGCGAGCTACACCTGGTCGCATGCCATCGACAACGTGGATCCCGACATCCCCAGCCAGAATCCCAACGATCCGAACTTCACGCGGCAAGTGGAAAACGGCAACGCCATATTCGACCAGCGCCAGCGTTTCGTGCTGAGCGGCGTCTACATCGGCCCGCTGAAGATCCAGTTCGGCGGCCTCGCCACGCTGGCCTCGGGCCTGCCCTACAACATACGTGACCGGCGTCAACAACAGCGGCGATACCGGCGCGACCACGGACCGTCCCGTGATCAACGGAGTAGTGGTCGGACGCAACGCCGGACGCGGCCGCCCGATCTACGATATCTGCTCCGTTCCTGGAGCGGCCATTCGCGCTAGCCGCGAGCGCATCCATCTGGACCTGCGCGCCGAAGCGTTCAACGCTCTTCAATCACGCGAACTTCGTCGGCTACAGCGGAACCTACGGCAACGGCGCCACGGCCGGCGCGGGATTCGGCGCGCCGCTGGCGGGAATCACCAACCAACTGCCAGCGCGTTCGCTGCAATTCTCCGCCAAGTTGTCATTCTGACCCGTTTCCGCTGGCCGCACCGGTGCTAGACTGTTCAGCACTGGATTCCAATCCTCCAGTACAGGAGAAATTCCATGTTGAAGAACACGCTGCTTGTCTTAGGGATGTTGCTGGCCTTTGCCACGCTGGCCCAGACTCCGCCGCTGCCGGCCACCGATGTCAGCAACGCGGATATTCAGAAGTTCATCGATGCCCTGCCGCGCGATGTCGTGAGCGACCGGCCCATCCGCATTGTGGATGTCGGCGGATACCACGTCGGCGTCTTCGGCGTGTTCCGGCCCAAGACCATCAAGCAGGAAGCCAATCTCCACCAGACCAAGGTCACTGAGATCTATTACATCCTGGACGGCAACGCGACGCTGGTAACCGGCGGCACGCTTCCCGATCCGCATCCCCTGCGACCCGGCAGCACGACATTCCAGAGCACGCGCATCGAGGGCGGCGTGAGCCGGCACGTTTCCAGAGGCGACGTCATCATCATTCCCGGCCGCACTCCGCATTGGTTCAGCAGCCAGGACGGCGATCTGCGCTATCTGATTTTCCGGCCCGATCCGGAAAGCACGCTGGCGCTGAAGTAGCCCCGCGGCTCAGGCCTGCGAGACCGCCAGATACAGCATCCCAAAGGCCACCGCCGTCAAAACCACGCAGATTGCGGCCAAACCGCGAATGAGAGGCTCTTTCCACATCAGACGCGCGCGCGGCGTACTCGCCAGGTACGCGGCCACGAATCCGCCTCCGAAGCCTCCCACGTGCGCCATGAAATCGACGCCCGGCATAAAGCTGATGATCACGCCCCAAATCAGCCACTGCGTGTAATAACCTTTCACCAGCGAACCAAAGTGCGATTTGTCCGTGATCCCGAAAGCGATCATCGCGCCAATCAGTCCGAAAATGCCGGCCGACGATCCCACCGAGAAATGTCCCGTGTGCGAGCTGAGATAGAACCCGCTCACCGTGGAAAGAAAATAGAACACGATCATCCGGCTAGTGCCATAGAGCTGTTCCACTTCCGCACCCACCACGTACAACGCCCAGGAATTCATCAGAATGTGCAGAATTCCGCCGTGCAGGAACCCCGCGGTGATCAAGCGCCACCATTGGCCATCCATCAGCGCGGCCGGCATGCTCGCACCCCACCGCTCAATGACACCTTGGCTGAAATAATCGGCGCCGAACAGAATGAAATTCACCACCAGGATCATGGTGGTGGTGAAGCGCGCGTGCGGGATCAACCCGCCCAGAATCTCGCCCGGTTGCCGCCGATCCACGGCGCGCGTGCCGAGCGGAACTTCGCAATACGGACACTTCCGATCGCTGGTCGTCACAAACGCCCGGCAATTCGGGCACATCCGTCTTTTGTCCACTGGACTTATTGTAGCGGCTCAGCCGCCAGCATCCGGATTGCTACAATTGGTAATCCATCGTTGCCCGCGAGAGCGTAACGGGTTTAGTGCGGATGCGCAAAACGGAACAAGACTACCGGCAAGACATCGTGGATGTCGGCAAACTGGTCTATCAGAAAGGCTGGGTTGCGGCCAACGACGGCAATATCAGCGTCCGCCTGGATGAAAATCGCATGCTGTGCACCTGCACCGGCATCAGCAAGGGAATGATGACCGCCGGCGATCTGATCGTCTGCGATCTGAACGGCAACAAGCTGGAAGGATCGCGCGAGCGAACCAGCGAGATCGCCATGCATCTGGCGATTTACCAAATGCGCCCCGACATCTTTGCCGTGGTTCACGCGCATCCTCCGGTGGCCACCGGATTCGCCGTCGCCGGAAGACCGTTGACTCTCGCGCTGCTGCCGGAAGTGATCATCGGCCTGGGATGCGTGCCATTGGCCGAATATGGAACCCCGGGCACTCCGGCCTTGACCGAAGGCATGCTCCCCTACATCCCGCAATACGATGCCATCCTGATGCGCAATCATGGCCTGGTCTGCTACGGCGAGGATGTCTACAAAGCCTTCTTCAAAATGGAGACGGTGGAGCATTTCGCGCGCATCACGCTGGTGGCGGAGCTGCTGGGCGGGCCCAAGGTTCTGCCCAGGCAGGAGGTTGATAAACTGATTGATTCGCGAACGCGCTATGGAATCAAGCCGCACGCCGGCGGTGAGCCGGGCCGCCCCGTCGTGGCCGAAGACGTCGAGCCAGCCAAGGAGCGCATTCAAATGACGCGCCAGGAATTGATCTGCGCTGATCGACGAGGCATTGCGCGCGCGTGGCGTGCTGACGTAATGTAGTCCAGGAGGCCGAATGGGTGAAGCGTTAGGGATGATTGAGACGCGCGGTCTGGTGGCCATGATCGAAGCCGCCGACGCCATGGTGAAGGCCGCCAATGTTCAGATGGTGGGTTGGGAGAAAATCGGATCGGGCTACGTAACCGCGCTGGTGCGCGGCGATGTAGCCGCGGTTCGCGCCGCCACCGATGCGGGCGCCGCCGCTGCCCGCCGCGTGGGCGAACTCATCTCCGCGCATGTCATCCCGCGGCCGCACCCCAGCCTGGAAGACGTTTTGCCCATCGGCAAAGCACAAGCCGCGGCCGGCGCTAAGTAGGCATCCATGATTCTGGCCCGCGTGGTGGGCACCGTCGTCGCTACTCGTAAGGATCCCCGCCTGGAAGGTTTCAAGTTGCTTATCGTGAAGCCCGTCGCCCCGGACGGTAAGGATGAGCCGGGCTACGTCATCGCCGTGGATACCGTCAGCGCGGGCTTCAAGGAAACCGTCATCGTGGTGTCCGGAAGTTCGGCCCGCATGGCCGAAGGCTGCAAGGACAAACCCGTGGATTCGAGCATAGTCGGCATCGTTGATACGGTCACTTTGAATTGAAAATGGCATGTTTCTAGGCCGCATCGTCGGGCGCGTCGTTTCCACCGCCAAGGATCCCGCCTTAACCGGACAGCGGTTGCTGATCGTCCAGCCGTTGAAACCCGACCTCACCACCACTGGCAAACAGATAGTGATGCTGGATGCCGTCGGCGCTGGAGCGGGCGAACTGATTTACTGGTGCCGCGGCAAGGAAGCCAGCTTTCCGTTTCTCCCGGCCGAGGTTCCCGCCGACAACACCATCGTGGGAATCGTCGATGAGCTGCACCTGGAGCAAACCAGCTAGATGCTGATCGCACGCGTCATCGGCGAGCTGGTTTCAACGCACAAGCACGCAAGCCACCAGGGACGCAAAGCTCTCGTTGTGCAACCGCTGGATCTGGACGGATCGAATCGCGGCGACCCAGTCATCGCTTTGGACGCCGTGGACGCGGGTGTCGGCGACCGCGTGCTCTTGGTGACCGAAGGCTTCAGCGCCATGACCAGCGTGGGCCGGCCCCAGTCACCCATCGACATGGCCGTGGTGGGCGTAATCGACCGTTTGGACCTCGACGGAGGCACCGTGCCTGCGCCAGCTCGGAAGCAGCATAACAGCTAGAGTCGACAGACCAACCAGTTTTACCACTTCCATGATCCCGTACACGGCGTGCAGCTTACCGAACTGCTCCGCCGTCGCGGCGTTATCCAAGTGAGCGCTGAGCGATAGCATCTGCGGCGTCACTCCGAAATGCTGTATTGCCACCAGGATCAGCAACGCTCCCGACAGGCTGGCCTGCACCCGGCTGCGCACCCCAAGAATAAGAATTGCTGTCAACGCGATCGCCAGTCCCAGTTCCACCCGTTCCCAGTTCACGAAGAATACCTGATTCAGCCGGCCGGCCATATCTCTGCAGGACGGCGTGGGTGTCCGGATTGCTAAGAGTGTCCGCCATCGCAAAGTTCTGGATGGCTACAAAGATCATAAACAGGCTGCCCATGATCCAGGCCCCCAGGAAAAACGCGGAAATGCGCTGGTGATGCATTCAAGTCTAGTTTATCTAGTTTCGGGCACTAAAACCCATTCTGATATTCCCTAGTGTTTTGGCCTGGTAAAACTGCTAGGTCCGTGCTAGTATCAAGAGGTTTAACCTCAGCTTAGGGACAAGGTAGGCGTGCGTGCGCCGAGCGACAGCTGGACGCTGGACTGTTTCGGACCAGGCCGGAATGTGGC
Source organism: Terriglobia bacterium (assembly GCA_963739705.1). GTDB lineage: Bacteria > Acidobacteriota > Terriglobia > Bryobacterales > Bryobacteraceae > Palsa-89. Next base: position 523,795 of record CAVUBR010000002.1, read on the forward strand.
CTGCACGTAAGGAGTGCAGTCATGAAGCCATCTGAGCCTGAATCGGACCGCTCCAGTTCGCCAGCGTTCAAGGATTCGGCTCTGCTGAGTTCGGATGATCCCCTGGCTCGGATCTTGGACCTGGCCGACGACGCCATCATTTCCGTCGACGAAGCGCAGCGCATCATTCTTTTCAACCAGGGCGCGGAAAAGATCTTCGGCTATTCGGCCGACGAAGTCAGCGGCCAATCCTTGGAAATCCTTCTGCCGGAAAGCGCCAAACAGAGTCATCAACGGCACATCCAGGAGTTCGCGGCTTCCCCGGTGGCGGCGCGCCGGATGGGCGAGCGCCAGGAAATCCGGGGGCGGCGCAAGAACGGCGTGGAATTTCCCGCCGAGGCCTCCATTTCCAAAGTGCTCATCGACGGGCAAACCATGTTCACCGTCATTCTTCGCGACGTCACCGAGCGCATGATCAACGAGGAGCGCATCCGTGCCTCGTTGCGCGAAAAGGAAGCGCTGCTCAAGGAGATTCATCACCGCGTCAAGAATAACCTCCAGGTGGTTTCGAGCTTGCTCGGCCTTCAGTCGCGCGTGGTAGTCGATCCGGAGACGCGCAAAATGTTTCAAGAAAGCCAGGACCGGGTGCACTCCATGGCGCTGCTGCATGAGAGCCTGTATCAATCACGCAACCTCTCGCAGATCGATTTTCCCGAGTACATCCGGCAACTGGCCGCGCACCTGTTCCATTCCTACGGAGTCGCCCCGGAACGAATCCACTTGCAGACCGATCTAGATGAGCTCTCGTTGCACCTGGACGCGGCTGTGCCGTGCGGCCTGATCATTAATGAGCTGATTTCGAATTCCCTGAAGTATGCGTTTCCGGACGGACGCGAGGGGAAAATCAGTATCGAACTGCGCGGGCTTTCCGATGGCTCGACGCGGCTGGTAGTGGCCGATAACGGCGTCGGGCTGCGGGCGGACATTGACTGGGTGAACACGCGGTCGCTCGGACTGAGACTGGTACGGACACTGGCTCAGCAACTCGGCGCGCAACTCGAAGTGAACAGCGGCGAGGGTATGGAAGTCCGGCTGGCCTTTGCGGCCGCCGCTTAACGCCGCAATACCTGAAACGCGAATTCCCTGCCCCAGCCCTGCTGGAAAGCTAGCGAAATCCATAGCAGCGCGAATGGTTCCAGTAGACGCGCTTGTTTGATGCGGACCGGCGTCTTGTGGGTCAAATCCGATCTCCTGGGCCAGTTGATGGACGGTCTTTTTTGCGGCCGCATCGTCGCCGCAATAGAAAAGAACCGGCTTCTCTCCTTTGAAAGACGGGTCGGCCATGATGTTGTTGCCGATGGTGTTGAATGCCTTTACTACTTTCGCGCCGCGCGCCCATCCCGCCACTTGTTCTCCGGCCGACGTGGTGGTGCCGAGCGCGAGGCCGGAAAGATCCGGCAACAACGGATTCGAAGCATCGATCAGGATTTTGTTGGTGAGATTTCCGAGGCCTGCTAGAAGGTCTTTAACGACCGGCCACGGCATGGCGAGCAACAGCACGTCGCTCGCGGCGGCTTCGGCCAGAGTCGCCGCCCGCGCGTTCTTGCCGGCGCCCGCAACTAGCTGTTTCATGTCATTCCCTTGCGGGTCGCGCGAGCCAAATATGACCTGATGTCCTTTTTGCGCCCAGCGCGCGCCGAGCGCGCCGCCAACGTTTCCGGAACCAATGATGCCAATGTTCATGTACCAGTAGATAGCGCTATGCCGTGCGCGGTTGCAAGATAATGAAGCATGGCGCTTAAATTAACTACATCCTATCTGGAAGATTCCATTGCAGTGTTTCGCCAATACAAAAAATTGGCGGAGCGAGCTATCGAGCAAGTGAACGACGAGGATCTAACTGCGCAAATTGACAATGAAAACAATTCGATTGCGGTCATCGTGAAGCATATGGCGGGCAACATGCGATCGCGATTCAGGGATTTTCTGACCACCGACGGCGAGAAGCCGGACCGGAATCGCGACTCCGAGTTTGTTGAGCCCCCGGCGACGCGCGAGGCGCTCATCAAGTTGTGGGAAGACGGATGGAGCATATGTCTTCGGCGCGCTCGAGCCGCTCTCCGATGCGGACCTGACGCGCACCGTGACCATTCGCGGAGAAGCGCACTCGGTGATGCAGGCCATCAACCGGCAGATTGGTCATTACTCCTATCATTGCGGCCAGATCGTCCTACTGGCCAAGCATTTCCAGCACGAAAACTGGAAGCCGCTGACCATTCCGCGCGGAATGTCCCAGCAGTTCTTGCAGCGCGTGTTGGCCGGAGAAGTCAGCCAGCGCTAGCCGGCCGCGTTACCATCGGGGCGGTGAATTTCCTGCAGGCTCCAGACCCGGATGGGATCGCGGCGGCGCGATCCGATCGCCTCGGCGGAGGCTTTGGCGCCGCTGATGGTGGTGATGCAGGGAATGCGGTAGGCGACGGCGGCGCGGCGGATGGCTTGCTCGTCGCTGAACGAGTGGCCTCCGGTGGTGGTGTAGATCACGAGTTTCAGCGATCCGGCTTTGAGCAGGTCGACCGCGTTGGGACGGCCCTCGTTCACTTTGAAAACGGTCTTCACGGTAAGCCCGGCGGCGCGTAATACGGCGGCGGTGCCGCGCGTGGCAGTGAGTGAAAAACCGAAAGCGGCGAATTTGCGAGCCACTTCCACCGCGGCAGGTTTATCGCGATCGTTGACGCTGATGAAGACTGCTCCGTCTTCAGGCAGCGGCGTGCCGGCGCTGAGCTGGGCTTTGCCGAAGGCTTCTCCGAAGTTTTCGCCGACGCCCATCACTTCGCCGGTAGATCGCATCTCGGGGCCCAGGGCCGGATCGACTCCTGGGAATTTCGCAAACGGAAACACGGGCGATTTTACGAAGCACTGCGTGACCGGCAGTACGCCAGAAGTTTGGCCGTTAGTGAGCCCGGCGAAGTCCGAAAGGCTCTTGCCGAGCATGAGACCGACGGCGATCTTCGGCAGCGGCACGCCGGTGGCTTTGCTGACGTAGGGCACGGTGCGGGAAGCGCGCGGATTCACTTCGAGCACGTAGACGGTTCCGTCTTTGATGGCGTACTGCACGTTCATCAGGCCGATGACGTGCAGCTCGCGCGCCAGTTTCGCTGTGTAGTCTTGAATGACGCGCAGAACGTCTTCCGAAAGAGCCTGCGGCGGAAGGACACAGGAGCTGTCGCCGGAGTGGACGCCGGCTTCCTCGATGTGCTCCATGATGCCGGCGATCAGGACATTTCCGTTTTGGTCGGCGAGGGCGTCCACGTCGACTTCGGTGGCGGATTCGAGGAAGCGGTCGATGAGCACCGGACGGTCCTGCGAAAAGACCACGGCTTCGCGCATGTAGCGGCGGACCATTTCCTCGTCGTAGGCGATCACCATGGCGCGGCCGCCCAGCACGTAGCTGGGGCGGACAAGCACCGGAAAACCGATGCGGCGTGCGACGGCGCAGGCTTCGTCGGCGCTGGTCGCGGTACCGTTCTCAGGCGATGGGATTTTCAAATCATCGAGCAGCCTGCCGAACAGCTTGCGGTCCTCGGCCAGATCGATGTCGGCTGGATCGGTTCCGATGATGGGAACGCCCGCGGCCTTGAGCGGCAAGGCCAGGTTGAGCGGAGTCTGGCCGCCGAACTGGACGATGACGCCATCGGGTTTTTCGACATCGAAAATGTTCAGGACTTCTTCGCGCGTAAGCGGCTCGAAGTAGAGGCGGTCGCTGGTGTCGTAATCGGTGGAGACCGTCTCGGGATTGCAGTTGACCATGATCGACTCGTGGCCGAACTCCTGCAGCGCGAAAGAGGCGTGGCAGCAGCAGTAGTCGAATTCGATACCCTGCCCTATTCGGTTTGGTCCGCTGCCTAGGATCATGACCTTTTTGCGGTTGGACGGCGCCGACTCGTTTTCGGATTCGTAGCTCGAATAAAGATAGGGCGTGAAGCTCTCGAACTCCGCGGCGCAGGTATCGACGCGATTGAAAACCGCCGTGATCCCGAGTTGCTTGCGCTTACGGCGCACTGACATGCCATCGGTTTTCCAAAGCTGGGCGAGGCGCGTGTCGGAGAGGCCGTCGCGCTTGGCTTCGAGCAATTGCTCGCGCGAGACAGATTCCAGATTGGTTTTGGCGAGCGCAGCTTCGAAAGCGACCATTTCGTGCAATTCGGTCAGGAACCAGGGATCGATGAAGGTGATCTCGTGAACCTGGTCGACCGTCCAGCCTTGCTCGAAGGCGAAGCGGATGTAATTCAGGCGCTCCGGGTTGGGAGTAATCAGGCGCTTGGGAATCAGGTTGGGATCGAAGACTTCGGTCGCGGATGACTTACCGGTTTCGAGGCTTCGGATGCCTTTGGCCAGCGCCTGCTTGAAAGTGCGGCCGATGGCCATCACTTCGCCGACCGACTTCATCTGCGTTCCGAGTACCGGTTCAGCGCCGGGGAATTTTTCGAATTGCCAGCGAGGGATCTTGACCACGACGTAGTCGAGCGTGGGTTCGAAGCAGGCGGGGGTGACTTTGGTGATGTCGTTCTTGATTTCGTCCAGCCGGTAGCCGACGGCGAGCTTGGCGGCGATCTTGGCGATTGGGAATCCGGTGGCTTTGGAGGCCAGGGCGGAGCTGCGCGAGACGCGCGGATTCATTTCGACGATGACCATGCGGCCGGTTTTAGGGTCGATGGCGAACTGGACGTTGGATCCGCCGGTGTCGACGCCGATCTCGCGCAAGCAGCGGAGAGAGGCATCACGCATCATTTGATACTCGCGATCGGTGAGCGTTTGCGCGGGGGCGACGGTGATGGAGTCGCCGGTGTGGACGCCCATGGGGTCGAAGTTTTCGATGGAGCAGACGATGATGGCGTTGTCGGCGAGGTCGCGCATGACCTCCAGCTCGAATTCCTTCCAGCCCAGCACGCTTTGCTCGATCAGGACTTCGTGGACGGGCGAGAGGTCGAGACCGCGCTCCAGGGTTTCGTACAGTTCTTCGCGGTTGTAGGCGATGCCGCCGCCGGAGCCGCCGAGGGTGAAGCTGGGGCGCAGAATGACGGGGTAGCCGATGCGGTTGGCGAAGGCTTCGCCATCGTCGAGGTTGTTGACGAGCTGCGATTGCGGCGTGTCCAGGCCGATGCGGCGCATGGCGTCTTTGAAGAGCAGGCGGTCTTCGGCTTTCTTGATGGATTCGACTTTGGCGCCGATCAGCTCGACGCCGTATTTGTCGAGCACGCCGGCTTCGGCCAGGGCGATCGCGAGATTGAGTCCGGTCTGGCCTCCGACGGTGGAGAGCAGTGCGTCGGGTCGCTCGCGGCGGATCACTTCTTCGGCGAAGGGGACGCTCAAGGGCTCGACGTAGGTGCGGTCGGCCATTTCGGGGTCCGTCATGATGGTGGCGGGATTCGAATTGATCAGGACCACTTCGTAGCCGTCGGATTTGAGGGCCTTGCAGGCTTGCGCGCCGGAATAGTCGAATTCGCAGGCTTGGCCGATTACGATCGGGCCGGAGCCGATGATCAGGATGCGATGGAGGTCGTTGCGGCGCGGCATCTGAGGATTACGCGGTCATCGATGGCTGGAGTCTTTGATCAAATTCATGAAGTCGCCGAACAAGTATTGGGAATCGTGCGGGCCCGGGGCGGCTTCGGGGTGATATTGGACGCAGAAGACCGGCTCGCTGCGGTGGCGGAAGCCTTCGAGCGTCTGGTCGTTCAGGTTGACGTGCGTTAGTTCGATCTCGTTCTGGTTGAGAGAGTCGGGGTCGACCGCGAAGCCGTGATTGTGCGAGGTGATCTCGACTTTATTGGTGACTTTGTTGAGCACCGGGTGATTGGCGCCGCGGTGGCCGAACTTCAGTTTGTAGGTTTTGCCGCCGAGCGCGAGGCCGAGGATTTGATGGCCGAGGCAGATTCCGAAGATGGGCCTTTTTCCGATCAGTTTGCGGACCTGCTGCGCCTGGAATTGCAGCGGTTCCGGGTCGCCGGGACCGTTCGAGAGGAAGATGCCGTCGGGATTCAGGCTTAGGACGTCTTCGGCCGGGAGTGAGCGCGGGGACCACCGTAACACGCGCGCCGACATGCACCAGGCGGCGCAGAATGTTGCGCTTGATTCCGAAATCGTAGGCGACGACGTGGCACCAGGGCTCGGGAGCGGCCGGCAGTTGGTTCGGAAGGGGAGCACGGAAGCACTGGTTTGTCCCACTGGTAGGGCGATGCGGTGGAGACGCGCGTCGCGAGATCGAGTCCGGCCATGGATGGAGACTGGCGGGCGCGTTCGATCAGATGCTTTGGGGTCGCCTCCTTGGACCGAAAGAATGCCGCGCATGACGCCGCGCGTGCGCAGGTGGCGCACCAGGGCGCGAGTATCGATTTCGGCGGCCACCGGGATGCCTTGTTCGGTGAGGAATTGTCCGGCGGTTTCTTCCGAGCGCCAGTTGCTTGCGATGGGCGAGAATTCGCGGACGATCAAGCCTTCGATGTAAGGGCGGGCGGATTCCTCGTCGTATTCGTTGGCGCCATAGTTGCCGATTTGGGGGTTGGTGAGGACGACGATCTGGCCGGCGTAGGAGGGATCGGTGAAGATTTCCTGATAGCCGGTGATGGCGGTATTGAAGACGACCTCGCCGGTGCGGTCAGTTGGCGCACCAAAACTCTTGCCCTCGAAGACCGTGCCGTCCTCCAGGGCGAGGATTGCCTGATTCAATTCGGATTGTCCTCCAGTACGTTCTCGGGAAGGAGTGTAACTAATATTGAAGCATGGTTGGGGCGGAGGTTCAACGTCAGGCTCGGTGATTATGGGCGTGCGATGGCGCGGGACGTGGGTCAATGGGCTTTTTGGATCTGCGGGGCCATGTCGAAGCGGACGTATCCGACGTGGCGGGCCTCGTTTTGACGCATCAGGCGGCGGGAGAAGAGTTCGACTTGTTGTTTTGAAAAAACAAAGCCATCGTCGGCGGGCTCCCACGGAATTCCTTTGTGTTTATGGTGTTCGAGGAGGGCGGCGGCGTCTTTCAGCTCGCGGCGCTCGCGTTCACGGCGGTCGGCTTGGATGTCGCGGAGCTGGTCGAGCGCTTTTTGGAACTGGCGGGAGAGGCGGTGGCCCTGGATGGAGAGGTTGTTCATCAGGCGGTGGGCGTCGACGATGTCGAAGTCGATGCGAGCTTGCTCGTTGGGTGGATTGGCGGCGCGGCTGAGCACGTCGGCTTCAAGGAGCGGGATGCGGTTGAGGCGCCAGGAGGTGTCGATGAGTTCCTGGACGAGCTGAGTTTCGGTGGGGGTGGCGGGCTGATATTCGGCGAAGAACTGGCGGCGATGGGTTTCGTAGGCGGCCGGATCTTCGGAGGGTAGGACGGCGGAGGCGGCAGTCAGGCCGTGGCGCATTGCGTTGAGCGAGGAACGCTGCTTGCCGGCTTCGGTGCGAGGACCGGTGGAGTGCTGCGAGTTGGCGCGATTGATTGCCGCGCGATCGATGGGAGCGATGGCTGACATATAGGTGACCTCGACTTGTGCATAGCATGGGCGTGGAGTGGGGCGAAGGGAGGGTTGATGGAAGTGACTAATAAGCCGAGCGAAGATCGCGGGGTGAGTTGGTGACTGAATTCGAGCGTGAGGTGACCGGTTGACGCAGAGTAGCTTTTAAGCTACAGTGAACTTGGGTGGCCGAGCTTGAGATCCTCTTATATCGCGAGGGTCGTTCGACTCCATTTTCAGAGTGGCTTGCCTCGTTGAAGGATGGCCGGACTGTCGGAATTGTGCGTGCGCGTCTAAATCGGATTCGGTTGGGCAACTTCGGAGACTGCAAATCAGTTGGCGGCGGGGTCGAGGAGTTACGGGTCGATTTCGGTCCTGGTTATCGAGTCTACTACGGACGAGGCGGCGCGTTAGTGGTGGTTCTGCTTTGCGGCGGGACCAAGGGAACGCAGGCTCGCGACATTGCTAAAGCGAAAGGATATTGGAGGAAATACTTGGATGCCAAAAAGGCTGGTTAGTACCGAGTCCTATCGCGCAAATCTTTTAAAGTCGCTCAAGGACCCTGGCGAGGCAATTCAGTATCTGGACGCTTGCCTGGAGGACGGTGATCCGCGCGTGTTCCTGATGGCGCTTCGCGATGTTGCGGCGGCGCGGGGCGGCATCCGGGTGTTGTCGCGCGAAGCTCACTTGAATCGAGAGAGTCTGTATCGGATGCTCTCCAAATCCGGGAATCCGTCGCTGGAGAGTTTATCGGCGGTCCTGCGCGCGTGCGGACTTCGGCTGGCGGTGGAGTCTAGTGGACCGCGGCGGAAAGCGCAGTCGGACGGCATAGAAGGTGCGCGGCGAGGGGCTTTCCCTGGATTGGGCAGTATACTATGAGTCGTGGCGGCAGCAACTCAAACTGCATTGCCTGGTTGGTCGAAACGGCTGATATCCGAGCTGGACGCCGCCGATGGGCGCGCCGAACGTCTGGCGAAGGGGCTTACGCCCGAACAACTCAACTGGAGGCCCAGGCAGGATGCTTGGAGCATCGGCCAGTGTCTTGAGCACTTGTACGCGACCAACCAAGTTTATCTGCCCGCAATCTCGGCTTCTTTGGAGGGCCAGCGACTGGCCCGGGTTCAGGAAATTGTTCCGGGCTGGTTCGGCCGCTGGTTCATCCGGAACTATATTGAGCCGTCTTCAGAGACCAAGCGGGCTAAAGCGCCCCAGAAAATCGCACCGGGCAAGCAAGTGGAGCCGTCCGTCCTTGAGTTGTTTCTTCGAAGCAATCAGGCAACGCGAGAACTTGTCTGCAGGGCAAGTGAATACGACGTCAATCGTGTTCGATTCAAGAATCCGTTCATTCCGATGCTTCGATTCACGGTCGGGACGGGGCTGGAAATCGTGTCGAAGCATCAGAGCCGGCATCTGCTGCAGGCCGAACGGGTAAAGCAATCGGCGGGCTTCCCCGAGCGATGATTGGCTGCCGGTATCTTGATTATTTGTACGCCATTGGCGGATAATGCAATAGAGTGGAGTTGATTGAGACCTCTGTCTTCACGAGGCAGATTGCCGATCTGTTGAGTGATGAGGCGTATCGCGGATTTCAGTCCCGGATCGCCGCTAATCCGGAACTTGGGGCCCTCATCAAGGGTGGTGGTGGGATACGTAAGGTTCGAGTTGCGGTTGGGTCGCGAGGAAAGAGAGGTGGCGCCCGCGTCATCTATTACTGGGCAGTAAAGAAAGACGTGATCCTGCTGCTCTACGCGTACTCGAAGAACGCGGCGGTGGATTTGACGCCGAAGCAGGTTGCGGAGCTCGCCGGAGTCGTCAAAAAGGAGTTCGGACGTGGAAAAACAGATGTTTGAAGAACTGCTGGGGAGCGTACGAGAAGCCGGGGCAATTCTGCGCGGCCGGCGAAAGCCATCGCGGCGCACCGTAATCCGCTCTTCCGGCGTTCGGGTCATTCGTGAACGAACCAGCCTTTCGCAGTCGGAGTTTGCTCATTTGATCGGCGTAAGCGTGAAGACGCTTCAAAACTGGGAACAGAAGCGGCGACGGCCCACGGGGCCGGCGGCCGCACTTCTGAGCATCATCGAGCATGATCCGGTGCTGGCGATGAAAGCGATTCATCGCGTTTGAGCCGCGCCAACTGACGCGACCCCTGGCTCCAGGCGGCTGCGCTAGACGTCCGATTCGCCTTCCGTTCCTGGCGCAAGAGCCCCGGCCTGATCTCGATCGCGGTTCTCACGCGACTACCGTGATCTGAGCGGCTTTTGGAACCCGAGGGGGCTGGACTGGTCGCGCATTTATCGTTATCATCCTTGCGAGAGTGGCTTCGGTGAGTCGAAGCGGTGACGGGAGGCAATGATGGCTAGCTTTTGTTCGAATTGTGGAGCTCCGGTGAGCGGGCAGTTCTGTACGGCGTGCGGGGCGGCGATCCAGGGAGGTCCGACGCAAACGCAGAACGTGACGCCTCCGCCAGCAGCGCCGGTTTTCCAGCCTGTGGCTGCGCCGGCGGCCGTCCGTAAAAGTTCCGGCGCGAAGATCCTCTTCATCGTGCTGGGCGTCGTGATGCTGTTCGGCGCCATCGGCGTGGGTGGCATCGTTTACGTCGGATATCGCGCCAAGCAGAAGATCTCGGAGCTGAAGAAAGACTATGGCGTGGATGGCGACACGTCCAGCCGTACGTCGTCCAGCAGCATGCGAACGTTTGGGCCGTCGAAGGGGAGCGGCTGCAGTCTGCTGGAAGGTCAGGAAGCGGCCAGGATTCTGGGCGTAGCGGTGGACCGCGCGGACTCGGAGGCCAGCGCCAGCGGCACCTTGTGCAAATATTGGGTGACCGCGGCGGAGCGGCGGCGGTTGGAGAGCGAGGAGCTCGCGTCGGGTTTGACCAGAATGGGCGAGCCTGATACCCAAAGCGGAGAGCAGAATTTGGAGAAGATCATTGGCGGTGCGGCGGGCGTATTGATCGAGGCGAACGGCGATAACAAGAATAGCGACTACGCATTCAGCCTGCAGGTGTGGCGCCAGGGCGGTAAGGAACAGTGGGACAAAATAGAAACGGTTCAGGAGCGGACCAAGGATATTGCGCCGGTGGCCATGCAGACGGTGGAAGGCATCGGGGACCGTGCGACGGTGCTGGCGGCAGGGCACTCCATCATGGTGCTGAAGGGCGACAAGTTCTTTTTGCTAGGATTCCAGCAATTCGTTCCGGGGCGGGATAAGACGGCGGCGCTGGCGCGGGTGGTGGTGGGGCGCCTGTAGCGCTACGCGCTGTACTTCGAGGCAATGAGAGCGGGCAGCCCGGCGACGCTTTCGAGAATATCGGTGTGGGGTTCGCGCTCCAACTGCTCTTTCTTTCCCACGCCCGATAAGACGCCGACTACGGCGCGGACGCCTGCATTCGTTCCAGCTTGCAAATCGAGAGGCGTGTCGCCCACCGCCATGACTTCCGCGACATTACTGACGCGCGCGGCCTCCAGGGCGTGAAAAATCATATACGGGGATGGGCGGCCCTGAGCGACGTCATCGCTGGTGATCATCGCCGCGAAATACTTCTCCCATTGCAGGCGCTGAAAAATGGAGGCGCAAATTTCCCGGCCGAAACCGGTGCTGGACGCTAGCAGGTAGCCTTCGCTGCGCAAGCGCTGGAACGCGTCTTCGACGCCTGCGATGGGCGGGACGTTTCTATATGCCTCGATTGCCTGAGCTGTAAAGTCCTTGTAAATCGCGTCGCAGATGGCGTCCAGTTTGGCACCGGCTGCGTTGGAGCGCTCGGAGGCGAAGTGACGGACTACTTCGCGCTTGGATGCGCCACGCCACTTGGCGATCTCTTCCGGCTTGACGGTTATTCCGCGTTTGGCGAACGCGTTTTCGAGAGCTTCGGGTACATCGCCATGGTCCTGTATGATGGTGCCGCCGACATCAAGCACGATAAGCCGGAGCCGGGCCGGCGCGGCTTTGGCAGGCGGCGAGTAATAAGCGCCCAGGGCCGTGGCTGCGATCAGCCTTATTGACTCTGCTCGCGTGAGTTTCATAGCAAACCACTCTATCAGTTCGGCGGAGGGGTCTACTGAGTGGGATCGCGAGAAATTACCAGACGGCTGGTATGGTAGGATTTCCGTGCTCCGAATAAGGTGGACTCAGCGATGAGCCGGTAAGTTTCTTGCGAGCACCGCTGGAAGGTCAAGATGCATCTGAAGGTGTTGTGTTCGACCACGATAGTGGGTTTATGTTCCCTTCAACCGCTGAAGGCGCAGGCGCAGCCAGTACCCTCCGATACGCCGACCTTTCGTGTGACCACGCGCCTGGTGTTTCTGGATGTGACCGTGTTGGACAGCAAGGGGAGACCGGTGGTGAAAGGGCTGACCAAGGACGACTTCACCATTACCGAGAGAAAGAAGCCGCAGCGTATCGTCTCGTTCGAGGCTCCCGAATCGCATGTGGATCTGAATCCCGCGGACGACAACCCGTCGGGCAAGGCGCCTTTAACCATTTTCGTGCTGGATCTCTTGAATTCAAGATTCACGGACTTCGCGTATATACGCGATCAGGCGCGGAAGTATCTGGCGGCGCAGCCCGACCAGTTGAACTCACCGGCCGAACTCATGGTGTTGAACAACAGGTCGCTCGAAATGGTGCAGGGCTATACGAGGAACAAGGCGGAACTGCTGTTTGCGCTGGAGCATGTGCCGAAGGCGCTGCCCTGGAAGTTGATAAACGGCGCCTTCTGGACGGAGCGGTTTGTGCAATCGATCGACGCGCTGCAGCAGATCGCGCTGCAGAACAAGGGCGTACCCGGGCGGAAGAACATTGTGTGGGTGGGGCATGGAGGGCCGGGGTTGCTTACGACGTTTTATACGGGCTCGCTAGTCGCCAAATTAAACGCGTACGTGCATGAGACGACCAACCTGCTGGTGGACGCGCGGATGAGCCTGTTCGTTATTTATCCGGGGCTGCGAGTGGAGGGCGTGAAATATACGATGAGCACGATGTCCGCGGACGCTGACATCGGAGACGAGAATGATCCCTTTGCGGGGGACATCAACTTTGGAGTGTTCGTGAATGAGACGGGCGGCAATCTGTTCTTCAATCGCAACGACATTGCCAGCGAGATGGCCCGCTCGCAGCAACTGGGGTCGGAGTACTATACGTTGACCTACGAGCCTCCAGCAGGTCCCACGGACGGAAAATTCCGCCGGGTTCGTGTGACGCTGCGCGACCCGTCGCTGCGAGTGGTGACGAAGGCCGGGTACTTCGCGCCGGACAACAGCGTGCCAGTGGATCCCCGGCAGCCGAAGACCGCCAACATCTACGAGGCGATGCTGGCGACCATTCCGTTTCCGGCACTGACGTTGGCGATAGAAGACCTGGTCCGGCATCCAGACACGGGCCGGGTCGAGTTTGCTGTCGTGGTGAAGCCCAAGAATATACTCTGGCAAGCAGCGGACCAGGGAAAGAGCACGACGGATTTGGTGCTGGCGGCGGCGAGCCTCACGGAACGCAGAGATATTCTGGCTTCGAAAATGGAAACTGTCACGTCGGAGGCGGATGGCATGCGGCTCGCCGAGACGGAGATTAGAACGCCCATGAGACTCAGAGTTCCGCCCAAGACGCAAAGCGTGCGCGTGGTGGTGCAGACCCCGGAGAATGGATTGATCGGCGCGGTGGAAGTGAGTCGCAAGGCGTTGGACGCGGCGCCAGCGACGCCTACGCCCGAGCCTGAGTTGCTTTCGCGCCCGGCACAAGCCAAAGCGCCGCACTGACTTATTCCGCCAAGCGACGAAAAGCGGAATTTCGTCTAAGCGGAAGCAGGGCGATGTGCGCGCAGGAAGGAACGAATCTGGCGCACCGCGAGGGGAATCCGCTCCTTGGGCTCCTTCCACGGGAAAATGCTCACTTCGGCATTGGGCGCGAGCATGGCGGCTTCCATGGCGACGGCGTATGGATGCGGCGGGATATCATCCGGCAGGATCAGTACGGGCGTCTGGCAATGGCGCACGAAATCGCGTGTCACGGTGAAGACGAAGTCGGGGTTGGTGCGATACATTTTGGTCAGAAATTTGTCGACCGTCTCCATCGTGATGTCGGGCCGGCGCTTGACCAATTCCGGACCCCAGCCCTTGATGTTGGTTTCGTAGAAAAGGTCGCGCATCTCCGGACGCGAGCCGCTGGGCTGCGCCAGCACGCCTGCGACAACACGATCGGGCGCGCGCCGCAAGAGGTTCCAGATGAAGGGGCCGCCAATGCAGAAGCCCAGCACCATGAACTTCTGGATGCCCAGGTGATCCATCAGACCGAGATGGTCATCGGTATAGGCATCCCACGGCCGGTCGATCTCGAGCGGGCCGGAGGACTGGCCGTCATTGGCGTTGCGCAGGTCCGAGGCGATCGAGCGGTACTCTGCCTTGAACTCCTCGATGGGGTTAAAGGGACTGCCGCGGGACAAGCCGGATATGGTCGAATTCAATCCCCCGCCGGCGATGAGCAACAACGGGAAGCCGGAACCGGCCTCCTCATAGTGGATGCGAACGGGGCCTTTTTCGTAGAAAGACATGGCGGTTTCTCCTTGCCCAGTCTGCTGGGCGAACAGGCGCGGCGCCGCAGCCATGGCCGTCGCCGCTGCGCCCGTTGCGAGTATGTTTCGTCTGATGGGATCCATTTTGGGCGCCCTCCTTGACTATTGTCGTGGCGGGCGCGTGATGCTGAAAGCTCCACAGTGCTGCGTGGTTGAAAATTCTAGCACAGGCCCTGTTGGAGCTGAAGGGACTTGTTGCAAGGCCCGGATTGGGGGCAATGCGGGCGCCGCGAATCAGGTCGCCTAACGGGTAGTTGGCGATGGGCGTGGTTCACGGGAGGTTCGCCGGTCTAAGGACGTTGCCCTCGTTTGGAATTGCGTAGCATGGTACCGTTAGGGCATGAGCAGGTCGAGCGCTTCCAGTGTACTTGACAGCCTTCTGGATCCGCTGAGCGAATGCCTGGATGCCGAGTCGGCGAGGCGTGTGGCTGAGTTTCGGATTGATGAGCGGGTTCAGGCGCAGGTCGCGACGCTGGCAGAGCAGGCGAACGAAGGGCTCCTAAGCGAAGAGGAGCGTGCGGAATATGAAGCCGTTGTCAACGCGGCGGATTTCATTGCGATTCTTAAGCTGAAGGCCATTCGTAGCTTGGAATCGCCTCACGACGCGTGATCGACGCAGCGACTCGGAGCCTTGTGCGCGAGCGGGCAGGCGATCGTTGCGAATACTGCCTGATCCACCAACGGTACAGTGACCTCACACACCACATCGAACATATCGTAGCCCGGCAGCACGGCGGACTTGACGCGGTGGACAATTTGGCCTTGGCGTGCCATCGATGCAACTTGTCAAAGGGACCGAACTTGACGGGCGTGGATCCCGAGAGCGATCAGATTATCGCGTTATTTCACCCGCGCAACAATCGCTGGGCAGAGCATTTCGAGTATCGGGGCGGGCGGATCGAGGGTCTGACACCAATTGGGCGAGCGACCGTCCATTTACTGAGGATGAATGATGCGCGGAGGCTCGAATTGCGGGGGCACTTGCCCGAGATCGAGGAATCGATCTGAAAAACTCTGATTCGCGTTTTCGGCAGAGGCTCGCGGGTTCACCTAAGGCTTCGCGCTACTTTTTGGTTTTGGCGGCGGCTTCGTCGGCCTCTTGTTTGCGCGCGCCGCGCATCACGTCGGTTAACGCGTAGTTGCCTTCGTGGCAGGCGTACTCCAGGATCGGCTTGTCGGTGGCCGGCCAGGTCTGTTCGCCGGTCCAGGGGCGATCCCACGTTTGCGGATCTTCGACCGTGAAGCGATAGAGGAGCGTTTTGTCGTCGATGCGCGAGAGGCGCTCGATCACGTGGAGGTTTTCCGTCGATCCGTGGAAGCGGGTCTTGTCGGTGAAATTGGTGGTGTCGATCACCAGCGTGTCGCCTTCCCAGTGGCCCACCGAATCGCCCATCCACAGGCGGTACTTCTTGTCGAGATGGGTCCCGTTCATGCGGACGGTGCGCGCGTCGTGGATCATTTCGCTCAGGATCAGGATCGTGTCGGGTGTCTGAACGATCTGATGGTTGTCGTTATAGAAATAGTCGGGCAGCATGGGGGGGCCGGAGGTGGAACCGAATCCAAGGATGCAGCGCTCGCTGAGCGGCCGCTGCTCGGGATTGTCGTATTCGCCACGGCTCGCGGCGGCCACGGCATCCTGGTTATTTTCCTCGGCCGCATCGGAAGTGGGCAGCGCTTCGGAATCGGCGTGCCGCTTCTTGGCGGCGGCGTTCAACGGCGGCACTTTGCCATCCGGAGGATCGATGACCAGCGACGTCCGGACCTGACCGTCGACTACGGTATAGGTGGTGCCTTGATTCAGCCACAGCCGGTTGTATCCACCGACGGCGCCTCCGCCGAGCTGCTCCAGGAGTCCGAAGTACGACGTCGCCGGCTTGGCCTGCCCGGCTTTAGGCAGTTCGCCATTGTCGGCTTTCCTGCGAGCCGCCTCGGCCTGCTGGAGCTTTTCGGCCTGCTCCTTGGTTAGACTAGCGGGGAGGCCGGGCAGGCGCTCGAGCGGGGTCATGGTGGCCAGGTCGTAAGTGCCCTGTAAGTCCGGGTGCCCGTCGGGCATGCGGCGCATCTCGGACTTGGCGGTTTGGGCCGTTGCGGGGACGGGCGTGAGTGAGATCAACGCCAGGGCAGTCAGGGCGGCGAGGCCGGTAGCTGAGAAGAATCGATTAGACATATCCTATCCTATGCAACAATTATCCGCTTTGTTGTGACGGCAGGGCAAGTCGCGAATCCAACTGCGCGAAAGACAAGTTAAACAAGCGCCATGGTCTACTCGTAGCGCAAAGCGACCACCGGGTCCAAGCGCGCGGCTTTATTGGCCGGCCAGATTCCAAAGAACAGCCCAACGGCAACCGAAACCACTATGCCCAAACTGGCTGCCCACAGGGGCACCGCGGTGGGTAATGCGGGAAACGCGAAGTGGGCGGCCAAAGAAATCATCCAGCCGACGGTCATGCCGATCAGGCCTCCGAGTCCGGTGAGCACCACCGCCTCGGTCAGGAACTGAAGCACGATATCGGCGCGGCGCGCTCCGATGGCCTTGCGCACGCCGATCTCGCGCGTGCGTTCGGTCACCGACACCAGCATGATGTTCATGACGCCGATCCCGCCTACCAGCAGTCCGATGGAACTCAAGACCACCATCACCAGCGCCACCATCGCGGTCACGCTGTGAAACTGTTGCACCATTTCGTCGGAGGTTGAAATAAAGAAATCATCCGGCTTGTCGTAGGCATCATGGCGGCGGATGCGAAGCACTACGCGCGCTTCATCGATAGCGGCCGCCAGGCGGCCCGGTTTGGCCACCACCACCAGCATGTTTTCTTTGGCGGCGGGAAACATCTTGTGCATGGTGAAGTAGGGCACCAGCAGCCGCGTGTCGTCCTGGCCGGGGAAGGACGCCGACGGCCGCAGCATGATACCGATGATCTGGAATTTTTGGCCGTTTATATCGATCCACTTGCCCAGCGGATCTTCGCCGCTCATCAACGCGCGGGGCACGTCCTCTCCGACGACAACCACGGGCATGTGATGCTCGTTCTCGACGTCGGTAAAGAAGCGTCCTTCCTTCATTTCAGCCTGGCCGCTACCCTCCGCGTAAGAAGGGTCAGTCCCGCCGATGTCAGGTTGATAGAGTTCGTTGCCCTTGTAGCGCGCCAGGTCGATCTGCGGCGGTCCGGATCCGAAATTATTCGGAAATAAGTATGGGCTCACCAGCCGCACCGATGGACACCGTTCGGCGATTGCGGCGCCATCTTCATAGGTGAGTTGTTTGCGTTTGAGTTGGTCCCGGCTCGCGTTGTTAAAGCCAATCGGAAACCGGAACACGACGGCGGTTTCGCTTCCCATGCTGCGGATCACGGCGGTGATGGCGCCATCCAGGCCGGCGATGATGGAGCCGACGCCGATAATGGTGCTGGTACCGATGATGACGCCCAGCACGGTCAGGAACGAGCGCATTTTATGCTCGCGGACCGTAGAAAGCGCCAAGCCGATGGCGGACGATAGCTCAACCCAGGTCATTGTTCCACCCTTAAGGCCTCGATGGGATCGAGCTTGGAAGCTCGTTGCGCCGGATAGACGCCGAAGAATAGCCCGACAATCACCGAGAGCGTCACGCCGATTGCGACCGCCGAGATGGGAATCTCCATGGGAACAGGCGTGAGCGTGCGCACCAGCAGCGCGATCACCCAGGCTAGAAACACACCGAACAAGCCTCCGATTCCCGACAGCATGGAGGACTCGACCAGGAATTGGTTGAGGATGTCCTGCCGGCGCGCGCCGACCGATTTGCGGATGCCGATCTCATGCGTACGTTCGGTCACGGCAGCCAGCATGATGTTCATGATCACCACGCCGCCCACCACCATGAATACGGAAACTACCGCGACAGCCGTGGCGGCGATGGCGCCGGTGAGCCGGTCCCAGGCGCCCACCAGCGAGTCCGAGGAAAGAATGGAGAAAGTGTCGTCCTGATTGGGGCGCAAGTGGCGGCGCGCGCGAAGCAGAGTGCGGATCTCATCCTTGGACTGCTCGAGCACGGTCTGATCGAGGGCGCGGCCGGCGTAGCTGATCCCCACCCGCGACCCATAAATCTGAAAATACGTCTCTACCGGGATGCCGACGAAGCCGTCTTGCGATTGGCCGAACACGCTGCCTTTGGGCACGGCCACACCGATCACGGTGAAAGGGAGGCCTTCGATCTTGATGGTTTTGCCGATCGGGTCCGCATCGGAGAACAGGCTGTTCTTCACGTCGGCGCCCAGGATCACAACGGTCGCGCGATGCGTATTCTCGAAATCGGTGAAATAGCGTCCGGATTCGACCTCCGTATCGGAGAGCTCGGCCCAATTGGGAGTGCCGCCTATCAACTGGACGCTGGTCAGTGACTGAGTTCCCAGCGAAACGGAAACGTTGCGGTTGGCGGCCATGCCGAGATCCTTGACCAGCGTGGCATTGTTCTTGAGAAACTCGAATTCGTCCGGCGAAAGCTGCGGATTCTTCTTTTGCATCTCCAGAAATTTCTTAGGATCGAAATTGCCCAGGAAAGCGATTCGCACGATGCGAAAGCCGTCGGCTCCCATGTTGGAGACGCTATTGGCGATGTAGACGTCCATGCCGTGGATCACCGACATGACCGCGATCAGCGTGGTGGTGGCCAGGATGATGCCAAGCAGAGTCAGGAAGCTGCGCAGTTTGCTGCCGCGCAGAGAATCCGCGGCCACCGAGAAAGCTTCGCGAAAGGACGCAGTTTGGGCCATCTGCTTCATAAGACGGAACGCCTCCGTCACTTTGTTCCGTACTTGCTGCATCCATTCCACCAGCACGCCATCCAGCCAGAGGCGTGGTTTTTGCTTCGAGACGAAACCAAGGTGCCCGCCGTGCTCGATGGCGAGCAGGCGCAAATTGTCATTGGTTGAAAACGCGGGATGGCGATAGACTTCGAAGGGAATCAGCGGGTCATCTTGGGCTTGCACCAGCAATGCTGGAACGCGGATATGTTCCAGAAATTGATTGGAAGACTGCGTGGCGTAGTAGTTGTCCGCGGTGCCGAAGCCGAACGAACGCGCGGTGAACAGGTCATCGAAATCGTAGATGGACTTGACGCGGCCGAGATCGTCCAGGCGAAAGAGGCCCGGCATGAGGCTCTCTTTGAGGCGGATGCGCTGCTCAAGCCGGCTCAGGAATCGCCGGGAATAGAGGATGTTCGAGCGCGCGCACAGGCGCCGGGCGCAGGCAGCGAGATCGATCGGGGTGGAAACGACAGCCAGGCCAGCGATCAGAGGGGCGGCGGATTGGCCCAGTTCCCCAGCCAGCTTCAGTACCACGTTGCCGCCCAGCGAAAACCCGATCAGGATCACTGGTATCTGGCTTCGAAACTGCCGGAGCACGGCCAGGAGGTCGCCGGTTTGCCCGGAGTGGTACAGGACCGGGCCGCTCAAGTGTTCGGTGCCGCCGCAACTCCGCATGTTGAAGCGGTGGACGGCGTAGCCAGCCTGAAGGGCAGCGTGCGCAAAACTGCGTGCATATCCGGCCTCGCTCGATCCTTCCAAGCCATGCACCACAAACACCTGCGCAACCGGGTCAGCTTGCGGATGCTGAGAATGCACCAGCACCTGCACGCCGGGTTCGGTTTCATACAGCCTGGCCGAGATAGGGAAACGGCGGTCATCTTGCGGCCGCGGCCAGTAGTTGCCCGCGATGGTCAGCAGGTGAGGGTTTCGGAACAGGGGGACAAACGGTTCCAAACCATTATTTTACGGGATTTTCAAGGCCGTCGTGCTGGGCTTAGAAATCGGGATAGGGGGAAGTCTCGCGGCTCCTCCCCTCCCACACCACCGTACATGCGGGTCCGCATACGGCGGTTCCCTGACTTGAGCCCGTGTGGGCCGGAGGTTCGTTTCGCTTGTCGCCACGAAGGCTTCGCCGCTCCCAGGTTCCTTTCGGGCTTCACCCTATCCGCCCCTGGCAAGCTCCACCGAAGCGGATTGGCTGGCGCATGGCCTGCATGAGAGCCGCGCACTACTACCCACGATCACGGTTCGGGCCTTCATCCGTTGCCGGACTAATTTGCCCTCTGCTGACTTCTGCTGCGAGATCTAAGCACCTTGCGACGCCTTCAGTCACGATTCCGCGACACGCAACAGAGCTCCCGAGGTACGCTCGACCGCCTTCCGCGCGCAACCGCCGAATTTACAACCAGTGCCCTTGATGGAGATGGACTTCGCGGTCATTTGCCCGCTCGTCCGGCACCGTATGCCTCAGATCCGGTTCTTGTACATCGGCTCGCGCGTTTGCTCCACGCTTCTTTCAGACCCTCCGTCGCCGGAACGCCCTTGCGCTTCGCTATCACTTCACCTCCATCAGGTTGTGAAGGGGACTTTCACCCCCGAGCTGTCGAACATGCTCGGCACACAAAAAAGGAGGGCGGCCAGCGAGACCGCCCCCGTGGAGGACACAAGACGCTCGTTGAGAACCCGGCGCTAGCTCTGGGAGATGGCGACATTCATCGAAGACGTGATTCTCGAAAAAATCGTCGAAATGCTATTGGCAACAGGCGGGAATGTTGCGCCGGCTGCTACGGCCACAAAACCGGCCATGAGTGCGTACTCGATCATGTCTTGGCCATGGGTTTCTTTCCAAAGCCGGAGTCGCCAGAGGTTGTTCAATAGGTAGCTCACAAGCTGTTCTCCCTGACTGTGATTATCCCGGCAATCCAGTACATTTGAAATTGAATGTTCGTACTAAGCAGCGGGGGAAATCGCCTTACACCCTGCTACCAGGAAAAGGTTAGGTCTAAAGCGGATTCGGGAGATTTTCAGACATGACGAGGGGGCGCGGCGCTCGAGTTGCGACGGGGCTGGGATCGCGCCCATCGCGCTATCTTATAGATTGGAAGGCACGATGGTCACTCCTGAAAGTGCGCTTCAGCCGGCGCTGGACGAGATCAAGTCCCGGTTGGCTCCGGACGTGCATATCGGCTGGGACTTTTTTGATCTTCACAAAGAGATCGAAACGCTGCTCGGCTGCCAAGTTGATTTGCTCACGCGACGCTCGGTGGAACAGGACGAAAATCCCATTCGCGGCCGGTCCATCCTGGAATCGACCCGTGACGTCTTTACCGCCTAGACAGCTGGCCTGCCTGGTCGATATCTTCAACTCCGTGCGGGCGATTCAGAGTTACGTGGCGGGCCAGACGCACGAGCAGTTCATGAAGGATTCAAAAGACGCAGGATGCGGTTTTGCGCCGTTTCCTGGTCGCCGGGACCGACGGGCAGGGCCGCAAGATCGGCATTGCGTAAGGATCGAATCCCGAGACATGCCCGGTGCGCACCATTCAAGCGTGGATGGAAGCCGCGTATCCCTTCGTCTTGACAGTCGTTTCAATTCCTGCTCGATGCCGATCGCGTAAAGTGGAGAGAGACCTTTGAAGTGCGGACCGTTTCGAAAATCCTGCTGTGGGGATGTCTGGCATTCGTCGTTCTCACCGCTTTCACCTATGCCGCTGACGACCTCTGGGCTCGCTTCCGGGGGAGGCCGGTCGAGCAGATGAAAGTGGATCGGGTCTACTTGGCGATGAACCACTGGAATCAGGTAGAGTATTCGCTCGGCACGCCGATCAAGCAGACTTGCGTTGATGCGCTGATGCCGCATTTCGGCTACGTGCCATGCTGGTATCTGCGGCGGAACACCCTTCAGCAGGTCAGAACATTCTAGGAACATGCGAATCGGATTGAACAGCCTGGGCGCGATCCTGATTGTCCTCGGCGCGATTTGGTTCCTACAAGGCATCAACGTGCTGCCGGGCAGCTTCATGACCGGGCAGATTCGGTGGGCGGTGTACGGCGGGATCGCGGTCGGCGCGGGAATCGCACTGTTGCTCGCCGCTAACCGGCGCGGGCTGACGGGCAAGCGCTAGAGTCCGTGGCTGGTTATCCTCGGTGCGCGCGAATCAGCGGCTTTGAACCGGCTCAACGTCTCGGCTTCGCTTCTTACGGTTGCGCTTTCGCGCCAGGGCTTCCTTGACGCGTTTTTTCTGTCCCGGCTTCAAATAGAATGAATGCCGCTTGATCTCCTTAATGATGTCCTCCTGGAGGACCTTGCGCTTGAAACGCTTGAGCGCGCTCTCCAGGCTCTCGCCTTCGTGAACTTGAACTTCAGCCAATGGAACTCACCTCAATTTCCAATCAAATTCAAGTCTTAACACAGATCACTCGTCTGTGGCGAGTGCGAGGTGCGTCTGGGTGCGCGACTCAGGAGTGACGATTTAGGGGCTCTTCTTTTTTTGGCGCTCTCATCTGAACGTATATAATACGTACAGAGAAAGGAGCACCCCTTGCCCGAATCCCTAGCCGATCTCCAACAGCAGCGTTCCCGGCTTGTGACGCAGTTCGCCCGGCTCAGCGACCTTCGTCCCGGGTGTGTTACAGGGATGGTACGTCGCTGCGGCAAACCGACGTGTCATTGTGCCCAGCCGGACGACCCTGGTCACGGTCCCACCCTGCGGCTCACCTACAAGGTGCAGGGCAAAACCATCAGCGAGGCGCTGCCCACTCCGGCCGCCGTGCGGAAGGCCGAGCAAGAGATCGCGGAGTTTCGCAAGTATCAGGAGTTGAGCCGCACCTTTGTAGAGATCAACGAGAAGATCTGCCGTCTGCGTCCAGTAGCGGAAGAAACACCGAGCGCCCAGGAAAAAAAACGGCGGAAGCGATCCAAAACGAAATCGCGCGCGAAGTAGACCAACTGCTGCGCGTCATCTTCCAGGGTCGCCGCAAGGCGGGGCGTTTGGATTTGGAAGCCATCGAAATGACTGTGCGCTCGGTGATGCATCGGGCTGGGGCCGCAGCGCTGACCGAACTGCTGCAATTGGCAGCCCCGGCTGCCGATCAGCAAACCATTCCTTGTTCTTGCGGTCACCAGGCTCATTACCGGGAGTTGCGCTCCAAGCCAGTTCTCACCGCCGTGGGAACGGTGGAAGTCTCGCGGCCCTACTATTTATGCCGGCACTGCCATGCGGGCCAATTTCCCGCCGACGTCGAACTGGACATCGAAAATACGGAGTTCTCTCCTGGGGTGCGCCGCATGCAGGCGGTCGTGGGCCAGGAGGCTCCCTTCGACCACGGACGCCAGCAGATGAAGCTACTCGCCGATCTGGAGGTGACCACCAAAGCCGTGGAGCGGACGGCGGAAGCGATCGGAGAGAATATCGCCGTGCACGAGCAGGTGGAGATTCAGCGAGCCATGCAGTTGGACCTGCCGATTGTCATCGGTGAGGCAGTTGAAATCCTGTATGTGCAAATGGATGGGACGGGAGTCCCGGTGGTGAAAAAAGAGACTGCGGGCCGGCAAGGCAGGACCGACGGCCAGCCGGCCCACACGCGGGAAGCCAAGCTGGGGTGCGTCTTCACGCAAACCACTTGGGACGAGGAAGGCTACCCGATCCGCGATCCGGATTCCACCACCTACACGGGAGCCATTGAGACTGCTGAAGAGTTTGGCAAGCGCATCTACCTGGAAGCCTGGAAGCGCGGCTGGAGCCGTGCGCAAAAGAAAGTCGTCATGGGCGATGGAGCCGAGTGGATCTGGAACCTTGCTGAGCCTTACTTCCCCGGAGCAATCCAGATCGTCGATCTATTCCATGCGCGCCAGCACCTCTGGGAGTTGGCGCGCAAGCTGTATCCCAATGACGAACTGAACCAGAAAGCCTGGATCAAAGCCCACCAGCGGCGCCTGCTCGACAAAGGGAAGATCGAAAAGCTAGTGGGCGCGCTTCGCGCCATCCATTCCACCAATCCGGAGGTGGTGGAGAAGATCCGCATCGAAGCCGACTACTTTGAAAACAACGCCGAGCGGATGCGTTATCCCAAGTTCCGCCGCCAACACCTTTTTGTCGGCTCGGGGGTGATCGAGGCGGGCTGCAAGACCGTAATCGGTTCCCGCCTTAAACAGTCGGGGATGTTTTGGACAGTTCGAGGGGCCAACGCGATCCTCGCCCTCCGATGCTGCCATCTCAACGGTCGGTTTGAGGATTACTGGGAAGCCCGCCGGGCGGCCTGAGTTCCACTTCTACGTCGCACACCCGGTGCGTCTGCACAATCGCAGCGAAAGGGCGCTATCGCGACTTGTTCATGGACGCCTGAGGAATCTCAAGTAGAAAGCTGCGAACACCAAGACAATGCCAATATTCACTGTCAGCCGTTCCCAGAATCGGTTTCTGAAGAACACGAAATCTACACCGACTATGACGGCTGCCATCGCCACCACGTAAAGCACGACAGCTACCTGTCTGCCCATTTCAGCTTAAGCGTAACAGCTTCATACATTCATTTATTCCCACTGATGATGACAGTACTATCGACGTCGCTTGCGGAACATCACTTACAGAGAGCGTGCTGGACCCCGATACTGGCGATCTGGGTCCCGCCCGTCCCAATGCCGTTACCACCATGCTGATGAACATTAGTGAAGAGACCGATTCCGATTTCGCGGCAGGCGCTCTTGCGAGCGATGGAATCTTGAAGTTCCAATACACAACGCCGTTGCGGGGTATGGCCGGCCGACGTGTTGGGCAGAGCCATACGAGCACGTACTTTGTCACCAGCCGGCTCGCATATTCTGGGTTAGGCGACGGCGACCAAGTGATAGAGGTGGACGCTGACACAATGACGGTCCGATCAGCGCTTGTAGTGCCTTTTCCAATAGATTCTGAATCCATGAGTCCGAACGGAGACACTATTTACGCTGTATCTACCGCCGCCGGATCGATGATTATAATCGACGGCAAAGGAATGGCGGTCACCACTGTCTTACGGGGCGTCGGTCAGACACCGGTATTTGCGATTGTGGCAGGCGGCTACCAGGAAACGTGGCCTAGGCGCTGTCCAGGATCTTCTGGATCAGGGTGTCGTAGTCAATGCCGGCAGTGGCGGCGGCTTGCGCGAAGTCGTCCTCGCGGGCTAGCGAGGGGTTGGGGTTGGCTTCGATGGTCACGATCTCGGCTCCGGCCGTGAGCCGCACGTCGATGCGCCCGAATCCCTGAATCTTAAGCACGCGATAGACTTTGCGGGCCAGGCGCGCCAGCTTTTCTTCCATCCCGGCAGGCAGCTCGCGAGCCGGGCCGTTCTGGATGCCCCACTTCTTGCGGTAGGCGTCGTTCCACTTGGCTTTGTAGGTTGCAAATTTCGGTTCGTCGTCGGGCACCTGATCGAAGAAAATTTCGCGCGGCGGAAAGACCGCGAGCTTGCGATTGCCCATCACGCTCAGGTAAAGCTCGCGGCCTTCGATATATTCCTCGATCAGCGCGTCGCAATGGAACTTCTCCTGAATGAAGCGGGCGCGTTCCAGCGCTTCCTCCTCACTCTTGGCGAAAGAGGCCCGGCTGATGCCGTCCGAAGATTCCTCGCTAACCGGCTTGACGAAGGCCGGGAACACGAACCGGCGCAGCCGTTTCAGCGGACGCGATTCGGTGGAGATGACAAAGTGCGGGACGCGCACGCGGTGGTACGCCAGCACCTTCTTGGCCAGCGCCTTGTCCTTGCAGAGTATCAGGCCATCGGGACGCGCGCCGGTATAGCGCACTTTCATCAACTCCAGCAGGGCCGGAATGTTGGGCTCGTGCGCGCGGTTGGAATGAAAGGACTCGGTGAGATTGAAGACCACATCCGGCGCGAAGGTTTTCAGTTTATCGATGATGCCGGCAACATCGCTGAACACGGCCAGCGTTTCTACTTCATGACCTAAGCGCTGCAGGCAGGCCAGGACGTCGGCTTCGGTCTGCTTGTCTTCCTCTTTCTGAAGTATCTCGGGAGAAAACGTCTCGCCCGCGGCGGGAGCGCGGGCCAGATCGAAAAGTACCAGCACTTTCACGGTTAGACTGACCTCTTGAAGCGTCCGGTGTGCAGATGATTGGTCACCAGGGCCGCCAAATAGGCGGGCAGCTCGAACTGCAAACGCCCCTGCTCGGAGGGAAGCGGAGTGGTCAGGCCGAGCTTCTGGCTGCGCTCGATGAGCTTGCGCACCAGCATATCCACGGTGTACTTATGCTGTCCGGTCCAGCGCACGATGGATGCGACCAGCGCGGCGCGATTGCGGCGCATGGTGCGGGCGGCCGGCTCTCCGTTGGGTTGGCCGTTCTGGAAAATCGTGCGCAGGTCGGCATCGTAGAAATCGGGGAAATCCTCGGCGTAAAGTTTGCGGCGCTGCGCGTAGTAGCGCTCCAGGGTCTTGCGCAGTTTGCTTGCGTCGGAAATGCGGCGGCCGCGCGGCTTTCTGGGGGTCTTGGTCTTGGCTTCTTCCATCAACGAGTTCATGAACTCGAGTTTCTCGAGAGCCTTCCATCCACGGTACTGTTTGCGCCATTCCTCGGGCGGCATGGAGAGCCAGACCGCGAACGTTTCGGCGAAATCCTCATCGGGATGAGCCTGCGCGTACCAATTGGGAAGATGCCGGACGAAGCTTCGACTGTAGGGCCGGGGCCGGTAGGTTTCGGGCGTGTATTCAGCCTCCGGACTTCCGAAGACCGCGCGCCACTTGTCGCTGGACGAGAAGCGATACGCGTGATCGATGGCGTGGCCGCATTCGTGCCGCAGGAGCTGCTGGCACCATTCCGGCGTACCGCCTTCCACTTCGAGCATCTCGATGCATTTCGAGCGCTTTGAGACGCGGGTGCGCCAGATAGAACGGAATCGCGATGGCGGGCATGCCTTCCGGCGAGAACCATTCGTCGCCCAGATAGCAGGCGGGGCGGAAGTTGAGGCCGCGCGCGGCCAGTTCCTCGTAGAGCTGCGCCACACGGGGTTCCAGCTCGCTTCCGGCGATGGACACACGCAGATCGCAAATGCGCCATTTGAGCAGCTCGTCGTCCTTGAGAGCTACCCAGGCTGGCTCCGCTTGGACCTCCGTTGGGTCATGCCGCTCCACGGCTTCATCGTAGCGCAGGAGCGATGAAAGACCCAGCCGGCGGCCACTACAGCGCCAGTCGAGGGGGGTGATTTACTCTCAGCGGGCCGAGTGGCCGGCAGGGTGGCTGGCCGATGGTGTTGTCGCGGCGGGGTGGTCGTAGGTAGCAGTCCGGGCCGGTAGACGCCAGAAAACCACGACACGTTGACGTCGCCGAGGACCTCGGGCTTCCCTGCCTACCTTCGCCGCAAGGTACACGGGTGCCGTCCGCCATGCGTCCGAACGTGCCATCCTAAGTAGACCCCCGACGAGGTGGGATCAATGACGGACCAGCTTCTGGTCGGTGCGTATGATTACCGATTGGTTGTTCTGTCCATCCTGATCGCGATCCTCGCTTCCTATACTGCGCTCGACTTGGGAGGACGCGTTACCGCCTCGCGCGGTTGGACCCGGCGCGCCTGGCTGGCCGGCGGCTGCCTGTCGATGGGCATCGGCATTTGGTCCATGCACTACGTCGGCATGCTGGCCTTCGGCTTGCCCATTCCAATAGAGTACGACTGGCCCACCACAGTTCTGTCGCTTCTTGCCGGTGTTCTCGCGTCCTTGGTGGCCCTGTTTGTGGTGAGCCGGCGTAACATGGGGTTAATTCCCGCCCTCGTGGGCAGCATCTTCATGGGCGGCGGTATTGTGGCGCTGCACTACATCGCGATGGCTGCAATGCGTCTGTCGGCCATGTGCCATTATTCTCCCTCGCTGGTGACGCTCTCGATCGTCTATGCGGTGGCAGGCTCCTGGTTGGCCCTATGGTTGACGTTCTTCTTCCGCGACGAACGCCCCGGCCGCCGGATCCGAAAGGCTGGCAGCTCCCTCGCGATGGGGATCGCGATCGTCAGCATGCATTACACGGCCATGGCGGCCGCCAGCTTCACTCCATCCGCTTCGCCGCAAGATCTATCCCACGCCGTGAACATCTCAACGCTTGGGATCGCAGGGATCAGCGGTGTTCCGAGCATGGTTCTGGTGCTTACCATACTGACTTCGATGGTGGATCGGCTTCAACAGCAAAGAACCCTTCTGGACGAGCTGTTCGAGCAGATGCCGGAGGCGGTCGCGCTGGTGGATGGAACTGAGAGAGTGCTCAGCATCAACCGGAAGTTCACTCGTACTTTTGGCTACACTCCGCAAGAAGCCCTGGGCCGCCGACTCAGCGAATTGATCTTGTGTGTAGAGTCTCGCGACCAAGGGTATTGGGATGCCGTAAAGCGCGGGCAGCGAGTCGACACAGAGGATATTTGCAGGCGCAAGGACGGCAGCCGTTTGGATGTCGCACTGATCCTTGTGCCGTTCGCCGTGCCCGGCGGAGAGGCCGCGACCTACGCGATCTACCGCGACATCACCGAGCGCAAGCGTGTGAATGAAGCGCTCCGGGAGCTTTCCGGACAACTGCTTCAGTCTCAAGACGAAGAGCGCCGCCGCTTGGCGCGGGAGCTGCACGACAGCACCGGGCAGAAGCTCGCCGCGCTGGCGATGAACCTCGCGGTCGTCAACCAATCGCCGGCGCCGCTCGATGAGCGAGCCCAGCGCGCCCTCACCGAGAGCCTCACACTGACTAACGAATCCTTGCGAGAAATACGAACGTTGGCTTATCTGCTGCACCCGCCCGAACTGGACGAGCTGGGACTGCTGGATGCGGTGAGCAATTATGTTGGGGGATTCGTCCAAAGGAGTGGCATTCCGGTAGATCTGCAATTACCTCCGGACCTTGGCCGCATGCCTCGGGCGGTGGAAACAGCGGTGTTTCGGATTCTTCAGGAAAGCCTGAACAACATTCATCGCCACTCTGGGACAGCCCAGGCGTCCGTGCAAATCTGGCGCGATTCCTCCCGCGTCACAATAAAGATCGCGGATGAAGGCCAGGGTCTGCAGGAGGACGTTTTGAAAAGCGATGGGATGAAGCCTGCCCTCCCTGGAGTCGGCATCGCGGGAATGCGGGAACGGGTTGCCCAGCTCGGCGGTCACCTGGATATCCGCTCGACGGGACGAGGCACGACTCTCGAGGCCGTACTTCCTTTGAAGTGAGTTTCGCGTATGCCCAGAGCCCGCATCTTAATCGCCGATGATCACGAAGTTGTCCGCAGAGGCATTCGGACACTGCTCGAGCCTCGCACCGCGTGGGAGGTTTGCGGGGAAGCGTCCACCGGCAAGGAGGCGGTCGAAAAGGTCAAACGTCTGAAACCCGACGTCGTTCTGCTGGACATCACCATGCCCGATCTGAGCGGATTGGAAGCCATTCCCGAAATTCTCCAGGCTCATTCGGAAGCGAAGATTCTTGTTCTTACCATGCACGATTCCGGACAAATCGCCTCCCGGGCCCTAGCAGCCGGCGCCAGCGGCCTGGTTTTGAAATCGGACGCGGCGCGTGATCTGATTCTGGCTTTGGAAGCCATCAGCAAAAATAAGTCTTTTCTTTCGCCTAACGTGACGAAAATCCTAGTGAACGAATTCCGCAAGAGTTCCGAAGGCGCGCCTTCCATTGGTGCTCTGACGAGCCGGGAAATTGAGGTTCTCAAGCTCCTCGCCGGGGGCAAGGCGAATAAGGAAATCGCCGCGCTATTGGCAATCAGCCCGCGCACCGTGGATGCACACCGCGCCCGCATCATGGACAAGCTGAATCTCCACACGCTGAGCGAACTGGTACACTTCGCGATCCGTAACAACGTTGTCGAGGCGTAGCAGCCTGCAAAACTTCGCACGCATACCACTTACGTAGTTCTACGTATAGTCAGCCGCTCGCCACCGGCGCTATATTCAACGCCGGATAGCTTAGAACTCCGCCAGCTTGGTGGCGCGTGGGGTATGGAGGACACGGATGCACGCTCAAGCCGTCGATGTAGGGGACGCCAAGGGAAGGGCCTTGTGCTCGACAATCTTCCGGGCCGGTGGAAAGAAACTACTCGCCAAGGGCCATGTGATCAGCGATGAAGATGCAAGCATGCTGGCATCCGTAGGCATGGATCGGGTCTGGGTCGTAGCGTTGGAGGAGGGTGAGACTGGCGAAGACGACGCCGTATCAAATGTAGCGTGTGAGATTGCTTGCGGATCTTTTGAGGTCCGGCCAGCCGCGGGAGGAAGAGCCAACCTTTTTGCCGCCGAGTCATGTTGCATGTTGGTCGATGATATTCTTCTCAAGGAAATCAACAGTTCGGCGAGCATGCAAGTAGCGACCTCGCGGAACTTTTCGTTCGCGCGAGCCGGCCAGCGCATCGCCACCGTCAAGAGCGCGCCTTTTGCCGTGGCGGCCGCCAATCTGGCCGCGTTGCTATTGAACTTGAAAGAACGCGGTCCAATCCTGCAAGCCCGCCCCATTCGCAATCCAGCGGTGGCCGTGCTGTATACCGACCCCTTTAATAGCGATCGCGCTCGCGAGTTCTTTGAGAATGTCCTGCGCCAACGGCTGGACCGATTCGGCGCTGCTGCGAACCTCGCGCTCGCATCTTTGGAAGAGGAAGCTGCCATTGGCCGCTGCCTCCAGCGCCTTCTACTCGCCAAGCCAACCTGCATTCTGATCGCTTCCACTACTGCTCCGGCCGGCCCTGACGACATCGTAGGACGCGGGATGATCAAAGCCGGCTGTGTCATCGAGCGCTTCCTTGCCCCAGTGGAACCTGGCAACCTTTTGCTGCTTGGCTATAACAGAGAAGTCCCAATCATCTCCGCGCCGGGTTGCTTTCGTTCCGCCAAACCGAACGTGCTGGATTTGATTCTGCCAGCTTTGCTGGCGCGCTACCGCCTCGCGGATTGGGAGATCGCGAGCCTCGGCCATGGTGGACTCCTCGCTTAGCGCCATCAACTTCATACCTGCGCTTACGCAAACGTACTAGGCAATTTTACGAATAGACGCTGCTCGGCCAGTTCGCTAAGGTCTTGGTGGAAGCTGGCAAAAGCCCTCTAAGTATTACTACGAATAGCGCGAATCACCTTCATTCTCCTAGTCTTACGATTTGCGAGTCATCTGCCGGGACTGACACCAGTGGATGCACTTTTGAGGAACAAACCACTCGTTTATGACAGTGCGTGAGCAATGAGAGAACTTGAGATTTTGATCGTCGACGATCTCCCGATTATCCGATATGGCCTGCGTTCACTTTTGGCAGAGAACGAGGAATGGAAAATCTGCGGCGAAGCGGCCAACGGAAAAGCTGCCCTGCAGAAGGTCAAAACGCTAAAGCCGCAGATTGTTTTGCTGGATCTGAGCTTGCCGGATATTGAGGGTATCGAAGTTGTGCCGAAGATCATCGAGATTCACCCGCAGGCCGGAATTCTTGCGCTGAGCGAGTATGAATCCGGCGAGATATCCCGGAGAATTGTAGCTTCGGGCGCTCGCGGACTGATCCTTAAATCCGACGGAGTTCACGATGTGATTCGAGGCGTGCAAACGCTGGCCCGCGGGCGATCTTTTCACTCGCAGCGCGTGGCAGAACTGATCAAGGACACATCCTGCTCGGCTCTTCCGCCCGGAGATCCTCCCGCCGGCCTTACTTCGCGAGAGCTACAGATCCTAAGACTCTTGGCAGAGGGCAAAACCAACAAAGAGGTCGCGGCAGCGCTGATGGTCAGCGTTCGAACCGTGGAAGCTCATCGAGCCAGCCTTATGCGGAAGCTGGATCTGGGCTCGCTAAGCGATCTAATCTACTTCGCGATCCGCAATGGAATCGTCAGCATCTAGGGCCGGTTTGGGTATTCATACGTATGGTAAGGACGAGCCTCTTCCCGTATTCTGGACCTGGATTGGGTTCATCTCGTAGATGCTGCGCTACCGCTGTCCAGCGAGTCTAGCGTCGGCCCCTTAAGGAATTTTCGTACGTAGTCTCGCGACTTTCGCGCGACGGAACCAATGCGTTACGTTGCAGTTGAAAGGAGCAGCTTTGTTTCGCATTTTGACTGATTCTATGGACGAAAACGAATTCTCAAGTGGTTCTGAACCGGACCAGGTTGACGCGGTGCTCTCCCGAATTCCTTCCACATTCGGGAAATTAGTACTTCTGGCTAACTCCGGCCACTCTACGGACAGCTCCCACGCCGAGGGTGCCAGAGCGGTCCGCGAGAAACTGGAGCGCGCGGCGGCCATCAAAGAGAAGCATCAGGAATTGTTCTTTGGGTGGCTCCGCCTGTCTCTGGCGGCCCAAACCGAAGAGGTGGCGCAATATTTCGCGGGTCAGGGCGAGGGGCAGAATGCACGGATCGTTGAGTTGCTGAATCGTTGGATCGAGGAGAAAACGTACGAGAAGCTAGTCCCCGCGACCGCCAGCGATCAATCCCATACCCTGTTCTGCAGCGATTTGAAAGCCATTCTCCGGCTCCTCCGAATCCGGCTCAGCTTTTCAGATGGGAACCCCGACCGCTGAAGCGCAGGGAGTCTACTGGCTGCGTCGTCCTCCTCGATGACACGGAGAGGTTCGCAAAGGTCCGGCGGACTCCCTGCGTGGAGGGGATCATACATCTTTTCATGCCAGAAGAGAAGTAGCGAACTTTGGCCGGTGGGTGGCCGAATGTTATTTCCGCCAAGCGCTCAGAGGGATTTCGGCAGCGCGACCGGCCACCATTGGCGCCTTGAAATACGTGCCTCCATAAGTTCGGCGCAGAATCGGATGTCGTGACGTCAAAGTGGCTTGGGTCTTTGAATTTGAAGTAGACCGGCTGATGTGTGAGAAAGTGTACTGCGATCCTGCCACGGCCATGCGCCAGCTAGGTAAGTTATAAGTGCGGTGGAAGCATTGGCGGCCGGCGCCGCGAACCGATTCTTAGCATGGCCTTGCGCAGTTGCCGATCCTGCTGGAGCAAACGAATGAAGGACGACTCCAGCGGGGCGTGCTTGGCGCGCTCGATTCGCGCTGGAAACGGCGGGCGCGTTACGGCCATGGCGACGCGGCGGATCTCGAAGTTGTCCCAATCCCCTGGCCGCGTGCCGGGCATTTCGTAGAGCATCCAGCCCGCAGACAGACGCCGCAGGATGGCGGCGGGCGTGCGGTAATTCGGATCGGCGCGCAGCTTGGCTTCTTCGGTTTCCAGGAGCTTTGCGACGCGCACATTGGCCGGCCGGAAACCGAGCTTGCGATAGAACCAGAATGCGCCCGATTCGATGGCTTCGTCGTTGTGGAAACCGAGCTGGTAGGGATCTACCGCGAAAGAACTGACGCCGAGCATTTGCCGGAACACGTGCAACAGCCGTGCGTAGAGCCAGGCTGTTTCACCTTCGCGAAAGGTGTAGTAGAGATTGAAGCCGACCTCGAGGCGGTCGAACAGGCTCAGGCACTCAATGTAGCCGATTGGAACGGCATTCTTGAAGTACATCCCGGCATGATAGGCGCGCAGCGGCAGGCGATGCTCCGGAGGGACGCCGCAGATGTAGGCTTCAATGCCGCGGCCTAATTCCGCGCGGACCATGCTCGCTGCGTCGCCATAGGTGAATCCGTGCAGTTCGCGAAAGCGCATGGCGGAGGTGGAGCGGAACAGGTCCAGCATCTTTTCGCCTTGGGCGGGTCTCAGTTTTTCGAGCGCGAGCGGGGGCGAGGCCAACTCGGCGGCTAGCGAGACGTCGCTCCGGCGCAGCAGGGCTTGGTGGTGATAGAACAACCGGCTGCCTCGTGCCAGGCGCAGCCGCGTTCGTGTCGCTGCAGAATCGCCCAGCTCCCAACGAATGGCCAACCGGGCATGGTCGAAGAGGGCGGGCGCAAGCTGCAGGCGCTCCATCGCAGCGGCCAGCCAGCGCAAATCGGACCCGCGCCCGCGTTTGGTTGCTTGAAACCACTCGCGAAAAGGGATGTTGGCTTCCACCAACCCGTCTTCGGCGAACATGGGGTTGAGCCCGGACAGTAGAGGGCCCAGCAAGGCCGGATCCGTCGCATCCCAGTCAATCTCGACTTCTCCGGTGTGGCGCTCGGCCAGCCAGCGCGCGATGTCGTAGCTGAAAATCGCGGAAAACGCCGTACCAGCGATACCGGAAACGTCGGGTTCTTCGAATGGGGTCAGGTCACCGCCAGAACGCCGCAGCCGATCCACGCGCGCCGCGAAGGAGTCGAGCAAGTCTTCGGTGAGACGCACGACACGTGCATTAGCCGGGTAGACGCGGAAGAAAAGCAGCGCCTCATGGAACCGGATTAGCGAGCGGGCGTCGGGAAAACGGCGGCGGCCCAGTGTCTCGAGCAGGCGCGGCAGATCGCGCTGTTCAGGCGTCCCAAACTGGCGCTTAGCGGCCTCCAGGCGGGCGAGCAAGCCGTCGAGCGAAGTGGAAGATTTCATGAAAGATACTTGCAGTCTACAACGCTGAAACCGGTGTGAGGCGCAGGACCGTCTGATAAGATGACACAAGTGCGTGTCAAGGTCCTGTTTTTCGGCATGTTGAAGGATATCGTGGGGCGCGCCGAAGAGCAGATCGAGTTGGAGGATGGCGCGCGCTTGGGATCGGTTTTCGACCGCTACGCGGGGGAATTTCCACGCTTGAAAGATCTGGCTTCCAGTATCGTGCTGGCTTGTAATCATCAATTCTCGGACCGTTCGGCGGCAGTGCAGGACGGCGACGAGATCGCGTTTCTTCCTCCGGTGAGCGGCGGCTCGGGTCGCTATGTGCACGAGATCCGCGACCAGGAGGGCTACTTCTTCGCCTTGACGCGCGAGCCGATCGATGCTGCCGGCGTGGCGCGCGCGCTGCTGCGGGGCGAGGACGGCGCCATCGTCAACTTCGAGGGCGTGGTGCGCAACAACACCAAGGGCCGGGCCACGAAGTTCCTGGATTACGAGTGCTACGAGCCGATGGCGGTGAAGATGATGGCCGAGATCGGCCGCGACATCGCGCGCAGCTATCCGATTGGCCGGATCGCCATGGTGCACCGTTTGGGCCGCATGCAGATCGGCGAGACCAGCGTCGCGGTTATCGTCACCGCGCCGCATCGCAAGCCGGCGTTCGAAGCCGCGCTCGAAGGCATCAACCGCCTCAAGCGCCTGGTTCCGATTTGGAAGAAAGAACACTTCGCCGACGGCGAGGTTTGGGTGGAAGGGGAGTGGGACGACTCTGTCCTGAACAAGTGAGGCAGCACGTTGCGTTTTCACTCATCGCCGCACTGTGTCTAGCCGGGCTCGCTTCAGCGCAAGACACGACGATTCACGTCAATGTCCGCCTGGTCAGAATGCTGGTGACCGTCAAGGACCTCAACGGGGCACTGATCGGTTCGTTGAATAAGAGCGATTTCGCCGTTTACGACAACGGCGTCAAGCAGGAAGTCGCCGTGTTTGAGCGCCAGACCGAACAGCCGCTCTCGGTGGCCCTGATGCTCGACACCAGCGCATCGGTGAATATCGAACTGCGCTACGAATTGGATTCAGCCGCGAAGTTTCTCAAGGCGCTGGTCAGCGAGGGCAATCCGGCGGACACCGCGGCGCTGTACACTTTCGACTGGCGAACCACGCTGCTGCGGGACTTCACGCGGCGCTTCGCTTTGCTGGAGCAGGCGCTGCGGCAGGTGAAGGCCTCGGGCGGCACTTCGATGTACGATGCCATCTACGTGGTGTCGCCTCGAGCTCGAGGATCGGGATGGCCGGCACGTGATGGTGATCGTGACGGATGGCGGCGACACAACTTCGAGCAAGGATTTTCACGAGGCGCTGGAGTCGATTCAACGCGCCGACGCCATTATGTACCCGATCGTCGTGATTCCGATCAGCAACAGTGCCGGCCGCAATATTGGCGGCGAGAATGCGCTGGCCACGCTGGCGGCCGGAACCGGTGGACGAGTCTTCCGGCCCAGTTCCGCGCCGGAGTTGGATCGCGCCTTCGCCGACATTTTGCGCGAGCTGCGCACGCAGTACTTGGTCGGTTTTTATCCCAAGGATGTTCCGCCTGCCAAGGACCGCTTCCATATGCTGAAGGTAACTGTACCCAATAACAAATTGCGCGTCATCACGCGCAGCGGCTATTATGGGGATGCTGATGGAGCGAAGGGATTCGGCCGGTAATAACGAGCCAACGATGAGCAAAGCCAAGACCAAGGCGCCGGAGCAGACCTTCGAAGAGGTGAAGTACCTGAAACACTTGATTGCTAACGAGATTCCGGTTCGCATCCGGCTCAGCAGCAACGAAGAGGTTAGCGGTGTCATCGAGTTTTTCGACACCAACTTCATTCGCGTGACGCGTGACGGGGCACCGAATCTGTTCCTCTTCAAGCACGACATAAAGTATCTGTACGAAGAGCCGGAGGCCTAGACGCAACGTTGGCGCGGGCTCGGGCGCTAGGGTTGCGGCCGCTATGGCATCTTACTTAGAGATCAGCGCGGAGATCGCCCGGGAGGCCGGCGCGCTGCTGGCGAAATTTTTCGAGCGGCGCATCGGCTACGAGCTGAAGGGCGAGCACGACCTGGTGACGGAAGCCGACCGTGCGTCCGAGCGGCTGGTGATCGAACGGCTGCGCGCGCATTTCCCCTCGCACTCCATCGTGGCCGAAGAAGGCGGCGGGCACGCGGGCACATCCGATTACTGCTGGTACGTCGATCCTCTGGACGGCACCACCAACTTCGCGCACGGCTTCCCGATGTACAACGTCACGCTAGCGCTCGAGCAGGCGGGCGAGTTGGTGGCCGGTGTTATCTTCGATCCCGAGCACAACGAGATGTTTTCGAGCGAGCGCGGATCGGGGGCCTATTTGAACAACCGTCGCATCCGCGTTTCCAACGTGAGGCGGGTGGAAGACGCGCTGGTGGCCACCGGTTTTCCCAGCAAGAAGCGCCATCAGGACGTCAACGTGCACTTTTACTATCAGCTGGCGATGATCACGCATGGGGTGCGGCGGGCTGGATCGGCGGCGCTCGATCTGGCTTATGTGGCCAGCGGGCGGCTGGACGGATTTTGGGAGTTCGGCCTGAATCCCTGGGACATGGCGGCGGGAGTTTTACTGATCGAGGAAGCTGGCGGCCAGTGTTCGGATATGCGAGGCGGACCGGCCAAGCTGCGCGGGCCGCACTTGCTGGCCGACAACGGCGCCATCCACGCCGGCATGCTGGAAATATTCGGCGAAGTGTTTCAGGGCAAATACCGGCAGCCCATGCCGGCGATTTGAGTATGATTCGCCTGAACATCCACGAAGCGAAAAAGCACCTGTCGAAGTATCTGGGCCGGCTCGCAAAGGGCGAGACGATTTTGCTTTGCAAACGCAACGTACCGGTGGCCGAGATCCGTGGCATTTCGCCCACGAGAAAAGCGAAACGCCCGATTGGTCTCGCAAAAAACCGAATCAGGGTCCCCGACTCCTTCTTTAAACCATTACCCTCAGAGACTCTAGACGCCTTTGAAGGAAAGCCGTGAGGCTCCTCGCCCGGAGCGCTGTTCCCCGGACCAGCCTGCGGCGCATTCTACCTGGATTCGGCGGGCCGGTTTTCTCTGCCTTGGACGGCGGCTTTGGTGCCGCGCAGCGTGTTCAGCATCGATTCTTTTGGAAACTGTTCCAGGAAGCCTTTCAGCATGAAGCCCAGGCCGAGGGGCACGTCGCGCGACAGCGAGATGGCTTCGCACTCGGCCCAGACGCCGCCGTCCGCCTCTTCAAAACGCCAGTAGGAATTGAGACGCCATAGAAACCCGGTGTCGTCGCCTGGCGGCTCTTCTTCGGTGTAAGAACGCCTGGGGTCTTTTACTTCGGCGATTCGGGTGGAGTGCGACGCCACGTACATGCGTTTGGCGTCGAGCATTCCGTAGCCCACGTGGTAGTTGGCATTCAGCATGACGGTCAGAATGTGCTTCTCATACAGGCGGAGGAAAATCTCGTACTCCTCGTCATGGTGCGAGATTTCCTTGGACTCGATGACCTCGGGCTGGTAGAACTTTTTGTAGTTGGAGTAATCCTGGAGAACAGCCCGGACGCCGGCGATGCCGGCGCCGGGGATGAACAGCATGCCCAGCCAGTCCTGCAACAATCCGCCGGGCACCTTGATGTCTTTAGCGCCGGAGAGAGTCGAGCCGGGCTGGATGACCAATTCCCCGCTCCGCACGCGCGTCTTCAGGCCGGGCGCAGTATCCATGTGCAGGAAGCGCGCGGGCTGAAGCTCCTGCGCCATTCGCGATTCGGCTGCTTCCACGTAGCGATCAAACGCGCGCGCGGTTTCCGGCGTGAGCTTGGCGAAGGCGAAGCCGGGCTGCGGGACGGCGAGAAAGGCGCAGATCGAAAGCAGCGGGCGGGCGGTCACTACCTCTATTGTCCCGTGTCGCGGCAATGTTATTGAACGACGTTGATGGGCGCGCGCAGCGTAAAGTTGATGAGGGTCTCCGAGGGAATCACCACGCCGGGGCCTTTGGTGGCGTATTGGACGCCGGTGCCGGCAGCAGCTCCCGCAACCGCACCCGTGGCGGCTCCTTTGCCGTGGCCAAAGATTCCGCCGATGGCAGCTCCGGCGGCCGCCGCGCCGCCGATCACTTCCGCGCTGCGTTTGCCTCGCGAGGCGCCCTGCTGTTGGAACAGGTTGCTGCGAACCGCGTAGGTGTGTCCGCCGAAAACGAGTGAGACCAGCTCGAGGCTTACCGATGGGCGGCCTTCGATGTGTCCGGACTGGGTTGCATTCGCCAACGCCACTCGGGCCGCTGCTCCACGCGGGATCACGGCTGTTCCGCCCAGCATGACCGGCTCTACCACGCTGGCCTCAAACTTCTCGCCGAGCCGGCTGTGAGACGAATCGATGCTTGCGATAGTGCGGATCGCGACGGGTGTCCCCGCTGGAATCAAGGCTGGCGCTGCGGCCGGCGCTGCGGCCGGCGGAAGTGGCGGCGTGGCGGCCGGCGGAAGTGGCGGCGTGGCGGCCGGCGGCTGCGGTGGCGCGGTTTGAGTAGGTGGCTTCGGATTACTCTGGTTGCCTTGTGGAGCCTGGCCGCCGCCGGATGGCCCTCTGGTCTGGGTCTGGGCTTTGATCGGGGGTTGGTTGCTCAGTGCGATCACGTTGTCCCCGGCGCCTTGGGGAGACAGTGTTGATCCGTTATTGGCCACGGGCGGCAGCAGCGGCAGGCTGGTGTCTTTTTTCGAAGCGGGCCGCAAGGTGAACCAGGCCGCCGATGCCGCAACGATGAGCACGGCTGCGATTCCTCCGCCCAGAATCATCTTTTCTTTCGTTCTGGACGGAACGGGCGGCAAAGACTGTGCAGCGGGCTGATAGGCGGGCGCGACGCCTGGCATGGTGCCGCCCATCGGCGCAGCGGCGGCCGTGTAGCGAGGCGCGGTCTCCAGCACTGTAGCTCCGGGCCGCGCCGGCACAGCTTGCGGAGGCACGGCTGATGGCGCAGCGGCAGGTATAGCGGAACCCGCTACAAAATCGTTGGGACGTTCCAGCGCAGCGCCAAATTCCTCGACCGTCTGGAAGCGGGCATCCTGGGTCTTCTCAATCGCCTTGAGAACCGCGTTTTGAACGCCTGCGGGAACGTAAGGATAAAATTTCGTGAGCAGCGGCGGCGGCGTGTTCACGTGATCGCTCATGATCTGATAGTCGCTATCGCCGCTGAACGGAACATTGGCGGTGAGCATCTCATACAGCGTCACGCCGAGGGAATAAGTGTCGGACCGGATGTCGACGCCGCGATTGAGCACCTGTTCGGGCGACATATAGAAGGCCGTCCCCATTTGAGTTCCGGTGCGCGTCATGCCGCGGCCGCCCAGAACCTTGGCGATGCCGAAGTCCATCACCTTCACAATGCCCTGGCGATTAACCATGATGTTGCTGGGCTTGATATCGCGATGCACGATGCCCATGCGGTGCGCGTAGCCGATGCCGAGGAGCGCCTGGCGGAACAACGGGATGGCTTCTTCGCTGGGGATGGGACCACGGCGCTGGATCATCTGCTCGATGGTTTCGCCTTCGATGAACTCCATCACCATCCAAGGCCGGCTGTCCTCGATCAGCAGAGCATAGAGAATCGCCAGGTTGGTGTGGTTCAGGTTGGCCTGCGCCTTGGCCTCGGCGCGGAAGCGCTGCTCCAGTTCGGCATTGCCCCGCAGTTCGGTGTTCAGCGCCTTGATGGCGACCACGCGATCCAGGTTGACGTCGACGGCTCGATACACCACTCCCATGCCGCCTTCGCCCAGCTTTTGTTCAATTCGATAATTACCGATTTGCGTTCCGACCATTACATCGACATCCTTTTACGACTGGTCATTGCCGGCGCGAGTGGAAATCGGCGCCGCTCCCCAATATGCCACCGGCCCGGGGTAAATTCACAATATTCGCAGGATCTGTACAGTTATGTTATCAAAGCCACCGCGATTCTTGGCCATTTGCACCAATTCCTGGCAGGCATCGCCGGCCGGCGAACCGCCTGCGCTGAACAGCAGGTCCTGATCAGCAACCAAACCGTGCAGGCCGTCGGTGCAAAGCAAAAGCACATCTCCGGGGGCAAGAGGCATGGGCTCTTGAGAAAAATCGGCGGGCACTGCGGATTGCGAGCCAAGCGCCGCGGTGAGAATGTTGCGTTCCGGATGCACCGCGGCTTCTTCCGGCGTGATCATTCCCTGCCGAACCAGGCCCTGGACGTAAGAATGATCTTCGGTGACGAGCGAGATGGCCCCCTTCCGAATCAGGTACAGGCGGCTATCGCCGATGTGTCCGTAATAAAGCTGGTTATTCTTCAGCACGGCGCAAGTACAAGTTGTACCCATGCCTTCCAGTTCCGGATGCTCGCGCGCGTACTGTTGGATCGCGCTATGCGCGTCGTGGAAGGCCACGATCAGGTTTTCCCGAGGATCGCTGTCCGGCTGCGCCAGATAGGAGTCGCGCACTCGCTCGACTGCCATGCGGCTAGCCACCTCGCCGCCTTCATGCCCGCCCATTCCGTCGGCGACTACCGCCAGGCGGCCCTTGTGGAGAAATTCTTCTTCGTCTTCAGGCTCGGCGTAGCAGTAGTAATCTTCGTTCTCGGCCCGGCAGCAGCCGGTGTCGGTTAAGTTGCCGAGTTCAATGCCGGGGCGAATGTGCATGTGATTTGCGGACGGCAAGCTACGAGGCTGGCCGAACCGCTGGTTGGAATGTCACAGACACTTGAACTTGAGCGTCACGTCGCCGATGCGGACGATGTCGTTGTCCTTCAGTTCCTCGCGCGCCACCGGTTCGTTGCCATCGTTGACGAAAGTTCCGTTGGTGGAGTCCAGGTCCGTGATGAAGAATTTCTGGTCCTTGTAGCGCAGGCTGGCGTGTTTGGAAGAGATCGCCGTGTCGCGCAAGACAATGTCGGCATCCGGCGCCGAGCCGATGATATTCTGACCGTCGCGAATGCGGAAGTCCTCGCCCTTTTGCTCGCCGGTCAAGGCCACGAACCAACCGACCACGGGCGGTTTTCGCTTATCAGTGAGCAACACTGTTTTGCGGCCTGCCGCCGGACTCTGAGCGGGGGCCGGGGCCGGCTCGGATTCAAGGCGCGTCTTCATCGGAGTCGCCGCCGGAGCCTGGTATCCGGTCTTCTGACAATACGGGCAGATGGTCCAGGTATCCTCCATCTGATGTCCATTCGCGCAGAATTTTGCCATGGCGAGCCTCTTCTTATGAGCTGAAGTATGTCAGGACGACCGATCCCTTTTTGCCCAGATACACGCGATCGCCATTCTGGAGACCGACCTTGCTGACGCGCGGCGAGTCCACTGAGTTGATGTAGGTTCCGTTGGTGGATCCGCGGTCGATCACCATTACGGAATTCTCGACCGGGACGATCCAGGCATGCTCGTGGGAAATGGTGTCTTCGTTGACGACGATCTGGCACTTGGCGGGGTCGGTGCCGACCAGCAGTCCAGCCTTGGTGATGTTGAAGCGCTTGCCCGAGAGCGCGCCGGCGGTCACTTGCACGCTGCCGAAATGGCGCTCGGCCGTGGGCGGTGCAATACCGGCCGGACCAGCGGATTGGAGATGTGTGCCGGCGCCTGAGCTGCGCGAACCAGCGCCGGCCTGCGCCGGGCCGCTGGCCACCGCGGCAGGGGACTTTTTGCGCGCCATGACCAGAAACGCGATGGCCAGAATCACCACGCCTGCGCCGCTG
The DNA here is from genome assembly GCA_963739705.1 of Terriglobia bacterium. GTDB lineage: Bacteria > Acidobacteriota > Terriglobia > Bryobacterales > Bryobacteraceae > Palsa-89. The sequence goes on from CAVUBR010000002.1 coordinate 565,763, forward strand.
TAGACGGCCCAACTGGAACTTTCCATCGCGCGCCCGAGCATGCCTTCCTGGGCGACGCAAGTCTCGGATGCGGCCATCAGGCGGAGAGCATCCGGCTCATTGGGCATGATGTTCAACACGCTCTGAAGCTGCTTCTTGGCGGTCTGGCATTTACCGGCGTCGTAGGAATCGAGCGCCGTCGCCCAGAGCTGGTTGAACAGGCCCGCTTCCGGCTTGGTTCCGGTGGCATTGACGAACTCCAGAGCGGTGTTGATCGGAACAAAGAAGTTGTAACCGACCTCGGAGGCCGACTTGAACGTGGCGATGCCGATCACTTGATTGGAGTCGTTGAATGCCGGCCCGCCGCTGTTACCGTGTCCGATGACGGCGTCGGATTGGATGACGGCGTCCTGGCCCAGCATGGTCTTGACCGCGGAAACGTGTCCATTGGTCACACTCGGAATGAGATTGGACGCGGCGCTGAGGACAGTCAGGCCCTCGCTCGAAGCAGCGCCCGGATAGCCGATCACGGTTACGCGCTCCTGAATATGCACGTTATTGGAGTCGCCGAGTGTTACAGTTGGCAGGTTGCTAGCGTTGATCTTAACAACCGCTACGTCCTTACCTCCGCGATCGATGGGATCGCTGAACTGCTTGGTGTCGGCGGCATATTCGGCGCCGCTCGCCAGCGTGACCGTCAATAGCGGTTTGGTGTAAAAGGCCTGCAGGTGGACCGCGGCGATCATGTCCGTAATGCTTCCGGTGGGAGCGGGCTGGTTGCGTTTTCTATATTCAGGTAGAACAATATCGGTGAGCACCGCGCGGCGGATGTACTGCTTCAAGGCGTCCTGGGCCGCCACATCTTTCATTTGCGCGTCTGATACAACGTGCCCGTTCGTGATGACGTAGCCGTCCGGCCGGTAAATGAAGCCGCTGCCGCTACCGCCTACCGTGGAGGGCCCGAAACTGACCGTGTCGGCGCCGACCTGAAATTGCCCGTTGACGTTGTACTTCACCTGCACCAGGACCACGGCAGGGTTCAACTCCATGGCGCGCTTTTCGCCGGGGCTCAGCCGCGAAGCGCCGAAGCCAGGCGCGGCGATCCAGCCCGCACACAGGCACAACAGGGGGATTCGTCTCACTGGGCACTCCTTGATGTGGGAATGAACTGGACATTCATTTTGGCGCTGCGTCGTCCCTTAAGTCAAGGCGCGGAGGTATGATACGCCCGGCGGCGCACTTCTCAGCCGAACTCTGGTCTAGCTGGGTGGTCGACAATGATCGCGCGGCCATTGGTGAGAGCTTTGACGGAATGGCGGGCGTTGGGCGGCACGATTGCGACTGTGCCAGGCCGCGCGATCTGGGTCACGCCGTCGATGGTAACCTCCAGCTCGCCTTCGATTACTTCGTAAACTTCCTCCTCCGGATGGAAGTGCTCATGGATCGAAGAGCCGCGCTCGAAATCGTAATGAGCGAAGGTCATGCTGGGCGAATGGAAATAGCGGCCGTGCCAGCCCGGCAGGCGCTCGATGACTTTCAAGCTGTTGGTGTCGACAAACGGCATATGAAGTCCTTCTTGACGGATGCTAGCACGACCGCAGCGGAGCTGGGCCGAAGCATGGGCTTACTTCAGCAACCGCTGCCAGAAGCTGCGCGGCGGCTCGACTCCTTCGAGCAGCCAGACCGAGCAGCGCAGGTCGAATCTGGGCGCCAAAAGATACTTCCCATCTCGTGAAGGATACAGCCGGGCGGAAGCTTGGAACATTTCAGAGTAAAAGCCGCCCATCGGAGGATAGTTCGCAAGCACCCGCTCTGCCCCTCCTTTTGTCATATCGGCTGCGTACAAATGAACCGGATCGCCCAGTCCACCGTCCAGCAGGTAGAGCGTCGACCCATCGCGAGACCAGCCCAACGCGGATGAACCGTACTCGCGTTTGAAAACCACGCGCTTCTCCTTGCCATCCGCCGAGACAACACCAACCTGCCCGTCAACTCCCGCGGTGATCCATTTGCCATCCGGGGACCAAGCTGCGGGAACCAACGCAGTTTTGGCAAGAACTTTCACCGGAGGCGCCGAACTCCCGACCTGAATCTTCATCAGAGCGTCAGTCGTGTTATAGGCGATCCATCTGCCATCTGGAGACCAGGATGGGGTGATGGCCGTCTGATCGGCCGACGTTACCGGAGTTGGCCGGCCCCCGGAGGCCGGCGATATCCAGACTCGACGTCCGGCTATATAGCAGATGCGCTTGCCGTCCGGTGAAAACTCCGGTGAGCGGAAGCTGACGCCCACAGGCTCGCCCACATCCTGTGAAGTGACAATCCTTCTTTGCCAAGAGCCATCGCCGCTCGAGATCCACACCGCCGACTGCCCGCCGCGGTCGGAGACGTAGACGAATTCGTCCGCCGTCCGCGACCACGCCCCAAACGCTTCGGCCCAATCGGTGGCCAGCAATTCACGCGGCGCCGAGCCATCCAAGGGTATCTGTACCAGATCGTAGAGCGCGGTTCTTCGCTCGTATAGAATGCGCCCATCCGGACCCACTGCGACTTCGGCGGCGTCGGCGTTATCCGCAGTCAGCGGCCAAGTCGAATCCGACTCGCTGTCGATGAGGAACAGCCCGCCTCCGGACAATGAATTGTCGGCTGGAATGGTGGTCACGACCATGTGCCGATTGTCGAGCAGCCAATCGGCGCCGTCGATGGGCTGGTTGGAGAGACCGGGATGAATCAGTCTGGCGGCGCCCTTGCCGGGAGGCCATGCCACCACCCAAAGCCCGTCATCCTGCGAACGGCGCGTTCCCATGAACACGGCGAGTAGTTTACTTCCATCGTGTGAGAATCGTAGGCGGGCGCGGCTGAAGGTGGCGCTTACGCTCGGCGCGCCGGGAAAGGGCCGCAACGGAGATCCCGGCGGCGAGGAAATGCTCAAGGTGGTTTGGTTCCCGCCCACGGCCGTGACGATCAGACTTCGGCCATCCGGGGAAAGGGCAGCTCCTTCCAAGGCGCTGAACCCGCCCAGGTTCCGCATGACCGGCTGAGGATCGCCTCCCGCGGCTCCGATTGACCAGACGCTGCGGTTGTCGGTGGCCGTGGTATACCAGACGTGCGTGCCATCGGGTGAAAAAAATGGGGACACCTGGTCGGCTGCGCGGAAAGAATGCAGCGCGGTTGGGGCGGTGGCGTCCAGATTCTGAATCAAAAGTTCGGACGGGCCGGCGTAGGCGAAGCTCTTCCCATCCGGAGCCCAGACCGGTTCGGCGTCGCCTGAGAACTCGGAGACCAGCAGCGTGTGGTGCTGCTTTTGAAGATCGATTGCCGGGTGCGAAGCGACGCGCGCGCTAATCAGCACACCAACGAGAATCCCGGCCGCGGCCGTCGCCGCGAGCAGCCATCGTTTTCGCTTCGAAGGAGCGCTAGCAGCCGGTTCCAATGCCGGCGCGGGAGAAACCGAGCTGCCGCTCAGCGAGTGGATGGCAAAAGCCAGATCCTGCGCCGACTGAAAACGGTTCTCCGGATTTTTCTCCAGGCAGTGCAGCGCAACTTGCTTGGCTCCCGCGGGCACGCCATCCGGCAGGTCGGCGGGGTCTTCTTTCAGAATGGCCGACAGCGTGTCGGCAGCCGAATCGCTCGCGAAAGCGCGTTTGCCGGCCAGCATCTCGTAGAAAACGGCGCCAAAACTGAAGATGTCGCTGCGGGCATCGGCGGTTTTGCCTCGAACCTGCTCCGGCGACATGTAGCCGAGCGTTCCGAGTATGGCGCCCTCTTGTGTATGCGCCAGGGTTTTCGTCCGCTCCTCAGAGCCGCCCGACAAGGCGCCGCCGGACTGCCGCGCCAGGCCGAAGTCGAGAATCTTGGCCCTGCCCTGCGGGGTGACCATAATATTCTCGGGCTTCAAATCGCGATGCACGATCCCGGCCCGGTGCGCGGCCGCCAGGCCATCGGCGATCTGGCCGGCGAGCGCGATGGATTTGCGCAGCGTCAGCTCGCCCCGTTCGATCAGGTTGCGCAACGGCTCGCCGTCCACCAGTTCCTGGACCAGGAAGACGACATCATCCTGAACGCCCACGTCATACACCGCGACTATATTGGGGTGGTTGAGGGCGGCTACCGCGCGCGCTTCCTGTTCGAACCGGCGGCGGCGAGCGGGGTCGGAACCCATTTCGGCGGGCAGGATCTTGACCGCCACCGTGCGGTCCAGACGCGTGTCGCGGGCTTTGTAGACTTCGCCCATGCCGCCTGCTCCAATGGGCGCCAGAATTTCATAGGGACCGAGCCGATCGCCGGAGGACAAGGGCATAAGCGTGCCACAATTCTATCCCATCGCTTTCGGCTATCATAAATAACGGCGGCCTGGACGCACGGCAGTGATTTACCCCAGGCCGGCACGCAACCGGCACGCGTTGCACCGCACGTCTTCTTGGGTGCCACGCCGCTGGAATTTGTAGTGCGCCTGTCCAATCGGCTTCACTACGACCTTTACTTTCAAACACATAAGATGTTACGCTGAAGACCTTAATGCGCACAGTCGACTTGATCCACCGAAAACGAGATGGGGAAGAACTCGCGCCCGAAGAGATCGCTGCAATCGTGGACGGCTACACCCGGAATGAAATTCCGGATTATCAGATGTCCGCGTTCCTGATGGCGGTGTTCTTTTCCGGGATGACCGATCGCGAGGTAAGCGCGCTAACCGACTGCATGATCCGATCCGGAGAAACCGTGGATCTCAGCTCGGTCCCGGGCATGAAAGTGGACAAACACTCCACCGGCGGCGTAGGCGACAAGACCAGCTTGATCTCCGCGCCTCTAGCGGCTTCTGCGGGCGTGGTAGTGCCGATGATTTCCGGGCGCGGATTGGGACACACCGGCGGCACGCTGGATAAGCTGGAAGCGATTCCCGGCTTCCGCACGGACCTGACCATCGAGGAATTCCGCGAGCAGTTGAAAAAGCACGGGCTGGCGTTCATCGGGCAAACTCCGGAGGTCACGCCGGCGGATGGCAAGCTGTATGCGCTGCGCGATGCCACGGCGACGGTGGAGTCGATTCCGCTGATCGCGTCCTCCATCATGTCCAAGAAGCTGGCGGTGGGTCTGGATGCTGTGGTGCTCGACGTCAAGGTAGGCAACGGCGCATTCATGAAGCGGCAGGTGGACGCGCGGCGGCTGGCGCAGATGATGGTGGGTATCGGGCGCCGCATGGATAAGCGCGTGCAAGCGCTCATCACCGACATGAATCAGCCGCTGGGCTACGCGGTGGGCAATGCGCTGGAGGTGATGGAGGTTTCGCAGACGCTGCAAAACGCCGGACCGACCGACTTGACTCGGCTGGCGCTGGAATTGGCGGCGCGCATGATTTTCCTGGCCAAGATTACCCCGACGCTGGACGAGGCACGCGAGCTGGCGCAGCAGAAACTGCTGGACGGATCCGGCTACAGGAAATTCAAGGAAGTCATCGAGGCGCAAGGCGGCAATCCGCAGGTGCTGGATCGCTTCGAGCTGTTGCCCAATGCCACTGGCGTGCGCGAGATCTCGTCGCCGCGCGCCGGGTACGTCAGCGCCATCGCGGCCGAAGACATCGGCATGGCGTCGGCGATGATCGGCGCAGGACGCAATACCAAAGAAGACACCATCGATCCGGCCGTGGGTGTGATCCTGGAAGTTAAAGTAGGCCAGAAGGTGGAAGCGGGCGCGGTGCTGTGCCGCGTTTATTACACCAGCGACGAACACGTCGAGGAAGCTTCACAGCAAGTGGAGGATGCATTCCGCATTTCTTCGACGCCGCCCGAGGAGCGCGAGCTGATTCTTGAAGTGGTAAGCTGATCCGTTCATGGATCGGTTCACCGGGCTGCTGGGGATTCTTGCGATCCTGCTGGTCAGCGTACTCTTTTCCACGCACCGGCGCGCCATCCGCGTCTCGGTAATCGCCTGGGGCGTCGGCCTGCAACTGCTTTTCGCCTTCATTGTGCTGCGCACGCCGTTAGCGGGAGCGTTCCAGGCTGCCAGCGACAAAGTGAACGCGCTGATCGGCTATTCGCGCGCCGGCAGCACGTTTGTTTTCGGCGACCAATTGGGCGGGAGCCAGCCGGTGGTTTTCGCTTTCCAGGTTCTGCCCATCATCATTTTCATTTCCAGCCTGTTCAGCATCCTGTATTATTTCGGCGTGATGCAGCTTTTCGTGCGGGCCATGGCGGTGGTGATGCAGCGCGTGATGGGCGCAAGCGGGGCGGAGGCAACCAACGTGGCCGCCAGCATCTTCATGGGCCAGACCGAGGCGCCCTTGACCATCCGGCCGTTTCTGGCGGGCCTCACCGAGTCCGAGCTGTTCACCATCATGACCAGCGGCATGGCGCATGTGTCGGGCGCCGTGATGGCGGCCTATGTATTGATGGCGCATGTCGAGATCCGGCATCTTCTGACGGCCGTGATCATGACCGCGCCCGCCACTATCATGCTGGCCAAGATTCTGGTGCCCGAGGTGGATAAGCCCGCCACGGCGGGAGCGGTCAAGATCGCGGTGGAGCGGCCGGGGATCAACGTCATCGACGCTGCGGCGCGCGGCGCCGGCGACGGCATGCACCTGGCGCTGAACATCGCCGCCATGCTGATCGCATTCATCGCCTTGATTGCGTTGTGCAACGGCATCCTGAGCTACTTCCACATCACGCTGCAGCAGATTTTCGGTTATGTGTTTTCGCCCATCGCTTGGCTGCTGGGCGTGAAGTACAACGACTGCCAGTCGATCGGCAATCTGCTGGGCACGCGGCTGGTGCTGAATGAGTTCATCGCGTTCCAGCAGCTCGGTCCGATGAAGGATCACCTGGACCCGCGCTCGTTCACCATCGCCACTTACGCCCTGTGCGGTTTCGCGAACTTCAGCTCGATCGCGATTCAGATTGGCGGGATCGGAGGCCTCGCGCCCACGCGCAAGTCCGATTTGGCGCGGCTCGGTCTGAAAGCGGTGGCGGCCGGAACCATGGCGAATTTCATGTCGGCTTGCATCGCCGGGATGCTTCTGTAATGCGGGAAGCGGTCGCCTACATTCGCTCGAAGAGCCGTTTGGAGCCACGGGTCGCGGTGGTGCTCGGCAGTGGCTTGGGGGCCTTCGCAGAGGCGCTCGCTGATCGCACCGAGATTCCTTATGCTGAAATTCCGGGATGGCCACTGTCGACCGCGGTGGGGCATGCAGGCAAACTGGTGTTGGGAAAACTGGATGGGCTGCCGCTCGCGGTGATGGCCGGCCGGAGTCATTTGTATGAAGGCTACACGCCCGCTCAGGTCAGCATGGGCGTGCGCGTGTTGCGCGGGCTGGGCGTCGAGTCAATTTTGTTCACGAACGCCGCTGGAGGCATCAATCTTTCCTACTCGCAAGGTTCGCTGGTGCTGATCACCGATCACATCAACTTGCAAGGCGCGAATCCGCTGATCGGGCCGAACGATGATTCAGCGGGTCCCCGGTTTCCCGACCTGTCGGAAGCGTATTCGGCCAATTTTCGTGAGACCGCGCATAAAGTGGCCGCCGAACTGGGCATTCCATTGAGCGAAGGCGTGTATGCGGCGCTCACCGGTCCGAGCTATGAGACCCCGGCTGAGATTCGATATCTGCGCACGATCGGCGCGGACCTGGTGGGGATGTCGACGGTGCCGGAAGTGATTGTCGCGAACTATCTGGGAATGCGCGTGCTCGCAATTTCGTGCGTCACCAATATGGCGGCGGGTGTGCTGCCGCAAAAGATCAGCCACGAGGAAGTCCTGGAAACCGGGCGGCAGGTTCAAGACACGCTGGTGCGATTTTTGAAAGCATTGCTGCCCTATCTATGAACAAACTGGTTGAAGCTGCGTTGGCGGCGCGCGAACACGCGCACGCCCCGTTCTCGAAGTTCAAAGTCGGCGCGGCGCTCGAGGACGAGAGCGGGCACATCTTCACCGGCTGCAACGTCGAGAACGCGACTTATGGGCTCACCATCTGCGCCGAACGCGTGGCGGTGTTCAAAGCCATTTCCGAAGGCGCGCGCAAGTTCACGCGCATCGCTGTCGCGGCCGACACGGATATTCCTACCCCGCCCTGCGGCGCGTGCCGCCAGATCCTGTGGGAGTTTTGCGGCGATGTGGAAATCACGCTGGCGAATCTCCAGGGCAAAAGAGAGACAATGCGCATGAGGGATCTCTTCCCGAGGCCGTTCGATGCATCGTTTCTGTAATTCGCTGCGGCGCGCCATTTTCTTTCTGGCGTTTTGCCTGGCGGTGTTCGCCGAGCCGGCCGACTGGATCTACAGCGCGCGCTACGTCGTCACTATGGACGCGCAGCACCGGCTGATTGCAGACGGCGCGGTGGCCATCCGCGGCGAGCGCATCGTCGGCGTCGGAACGCGCGCCGAAATCGACCGGCAGTTCCAGCCCGCTCATCGGCTGGATCGGCCCGCCGCGCTGATCATGCCGGGATTTATCAACACGCACACGCACGCCGCCATGTCGCTGTTGCGCGGGATCGCCGACGACATGAAACTGCAGGACTGGCTGCAGAAATTCATCTTCCCGGCCGAAGCCAAGAACGTCACGCCCGATTTCGTGTTGTGGGGCACGCGGCTGGCGTGTCTGGAAATGATGCTGTCGGGAACCACGACGTTCGTGGATATGTATTACTTCGAGGACCGCGTCGCCCAGGCGGCCAAAGAAGCCGGCCTGCGCGGCGTGCTGGGCGAAACGATTCTGCGGTTCAAGTCGCCCGATTCGCCGACGCCCAAGGACGCGCTCCAATTCACCGAGAAATTCATCCAGCAATACAAGAACGATCCTCTGATTGTTCCCGCGCCCGCGCCGCACGCGATTTACACCAACGACGACGCGGATCTGCGCGCCGCGCGCAAGCTCGCGAACAAATACGGCGTGCCGCTGCTGATTCATCTCTCCGAGACCAAGACGGAGAACGACGACGCCGTGCGCGTCCGCGGCATGACTCCGACGCGCCTGCTCGATGCGCTGGGGGTTCTGGACGGCCCCACCATCGCCGCACACGGCGTCTGGCTGGACGACCTCGACATGAAGATCCTCAAGGCGCACGGCACGGGAATCGCGCATTGCCCGTCCAGCAACATGAAGCTCGCCAGCGGCGTCGCGCCGGTGGTTAAGCTTCTCGCGACAGGAATTCCAGTGGGACTCGGCACGGACGGCCCAGCCGGCAGCAACAACGATTTCGATCTGATGGAAGAAATGAATCTCGCCGCCAATCTGCAGAAGGTGACCACCGGCGACCCCACCGCGCTTCCGGCCGAACAAGCCATCGCGATGGCGACCATTGAGGGCGCGCGCGTCGCCGGCCTCGAAAAAGAGATCGGCTCGATCGAACCGGGCAAGCGCGCCGACCTGATCACGGTGCGGCTGGACCGTCCGCACGCGGTGCCGCTCTACAACGTTTATTCCCAGATCGTCTACGCGCTCAAAGGCTCGGATGTCCAGGACGTCTCGGTGAACGGCAGGCTGATCGTGCGCGACGGCCGATCCCTCACGCTCGATTCCGCGCTGGTGTTATCGAAAGCCAAAGAGTACGGCGCCAAGGTGGCCGCTTCGCTGCGTTAAGTTCCCAGCCTCGCACTCCGTGGGGTATAACAAAAGACGGAGTGCTCCGCATCTCTGATTGAGGAGGGCTCGATGGCCAAGTACAGTCTCCAGGTAAACGGCCGCGCGGTCGCGGTCGAATCATGGGATCCTTCGCAGCCGCTGCTGTACGTGCTGCGCAATTCGCTCGAGCTGCACGGGCCGAAATTTGGCTGCGGCCTGGCGCAGTGCGGGGCGTGCACCGTGCTGATCGACGGCCAAGCGGCGCGCTCTTGCGTGACGCCGCTCAGCCAGGCCGTGGGCCGCAAGATCACGACACTCGAAGGGCTCGGCACGCCCGAAAAACCCGACCCGGTTCAGGCCGCATTCATCGCCGAGCAGGCCGCCCAGTGCGGCTATTGTACTAATGGCATGATCATGGCGGCGAAGTCGCTGTTGAACGAAACACCCAAACCGACGCTGGAACAAGTGAAACAGGCGTTGGCCGGAAACTTGTGCCGCTGCGGAACGCACACGCGCATCCTGGCAGCGGTGCTCAAAGCGGCGAAGGTTTGAGGGAGGCAGCCATGAACACATCCATTTCACGGCGCGATCTTCTCAGGAGCGGCGGTGCGGTGATCGTCAGTTTCTCTCTGGGTGCGGTGGCGCCCAAGCGACTCGCCGCGCAACAAGCCACCGGCAAGCCGGTCGACCTCAGCCAGGTCGATAGCTTCCTCGCCTTTCATCCCGATAATTCCGTCACGATTTACACCAGCAAAGTGGATGTCGGCACCGGCTTTCGTATCGCGGTACGCCAGATGGTGGCTGAAGAGTTGGAGCTTCCGGTGGACCGCATCGCGATGGTGGAAGGCGACACGCTCGTCACGCCGGACCAGGGCGGAACTGGTGGAAGCACCGGCATCACTCGTGGTGGCGTGGAAATCCGTCAAGCCGCCGCGACCGCTCGCCAGGCGCTGCTCAGACTCGGCGCTGGGCAACTCAAGCGGCCCGAAAGCGAACTGAGTCTCATTGGCGGGCAAGTACGGCCCGTCCAAGGCGGCGACGGCGTTGATATCGGCAAGTTGGTCGGTGGGCGTCTCCTCTCAGTGAAGACCGATCCCAATGCGCCGCTGAAAAATCCCACTCAGTACACGATTGTCGGCAAGCCGGTGCCTCGGCCGGATGTCCCCGGCAAGTGCACCGGCCAGCACACCTACGTGCAGGATTTCAAGCTGCCGGGAATGCTGCATGGACGCGTCATTCGTCCTCCGGCCATCGGCGCGAAACTCCTGTCCGTGGATGAATCGTCCATTCGCAAGATCCCCGATGTCCGCGTGGTGCGCATTGACAATTTCCTGGGAGTAGTGGCTTCCGATGAATGGGCGGCCGTGCGCGCCGCGCGCGAACTCAAAGCCACCTGGAGCGAATGGCAAGGGCTTCCAGGCAACGAAGGCCTGGAGCGCACCATCCGCGAAGGAACGCTGGACCGCGACCAGGAGCTGGTGAAGCGCGGCGACTCTGCCGCAAGTTTACCCGCAGGCGCCAAGCAGTTCTCTGCAAGCTACCAGTGGCCGTATCAGAGCCACGGCTCGCTGGGGCCGTCGTGCGCGATCGCCGACGTCCGCTCGGACAGCGCCACGGTCTGGACCTCCACGCAAGGTACGCACGGGCTGCGAACGTCGCTCTCGAAGATCTTCGGCATACCGCAAGACCAGCTGCGCGTCATTTATTTCGACGGCGCGGGCTCCTACGGCGGCAATGGTAACGATGACGCCGCGGCCGACGCTGTGCTGCTTTCGAGAGCCGCCGGCCGCCCAGTGCGCGTGCAATGGATGCGCCACGATGAGCACGGTTGGGATCCCAAGGGTCCGGCGCAATTCCTGGATTTGAAAGGAGCCATCGACGCCGAGGGCCGCATCGTCTCCTGGGACACTCAGATGTGGCTGCCGACTCAGACGCCGGGCACGCGAGCTTTCCTGGGAGTCGATTCGGCCGGCCTGGCTCAGCCGCACGGCCAGGGAGCCGGTCAGATCACGCAGAACGGCGACCCTCCCTATGCCGCGTCCAACGTGCGCGTCGTGGTGCACTGGATGAAGCAGTCGCCCCTGCGCATTTCCAATCTCCGCGCGCCGGGAAAAATCGCGAACACATTCGCGGTCGAAAGCTTCGTGGACGAGTTCGCCACCGCGGCCGGGGTGGATGCGGTGGAGTACCGGCTGCGCGGCCTCAGCGACCCGCGCGCGATCGAAGTAATCAAGCGCGCCGCTGAAATGATCGGGTGGCAAGCGCGGCCGTCGCCCAATCCTGAGCTCGCTCAGGGAAGCCTGGCGCTGGGCCGGGGATTCGCCTACGTCCGCTACAAGCAGGCCGAGAACTACATCGCCATGGCTATCGAAGTCGCCGTCGACCGCACCACCGGGAAGGTCAGCGTGCGGCGCATCACCTGCGCGCACGACTGCGGCCTGGTGATCAACGCCGATTCGCTGCGCAACCAGATTGAAGGCTCCATCCTGCAGACGCTCAGCCGCGCGCTGCACGAGGAGGTGAAGTTCGATCGGTCGCACGTCACCAGCGTCGATTGGGCCAGCTATCCGATTCTGACGTTTCCCGAAGTGCCGGCCATCGCGGTAGCGTTGATCGACCGGCCTACGCTGCCGCCTCTGGGCGCGGGCGAAGCGTCTACGGCGCCCGTGGCCGCGGCGCTCGCCAACGCTATTTTTGACGCCACTGGAGTGCGGCTCCGGACCGTTCCCTTCACCGCCCCACGCGTGAAGACGGCGCTTCTGAGAAGCTAGAGCACGACTTGCCGCCAATGCCATCGCCGTGACCACCCAACCTCCCTGAACCGGAGGTTGTATTCCACCCAGGAATATGTAGCACCGCACCGGTTGCCGATAGGGCAAACAGGTATTAAGCCAAACCTTGAATAGCCTAATCAGCTAACCACATTGGCAAAATCGACCAAAAAGTCGCCAGCTACATAAAAGCCAAAGCTGCTTAGCACTTCAATTCCGATTCGCGATTTTCCGAGAGAGGACTCCCTCTCGACGCCACTTAACAGTTTCACGCCTTCAATCTAACTGGGAGCATGAAGCGTTACCTGCTTCTGAAGCTCTAACCCTTCGAACAGGCCGCCATCCGGCGGAATCTCTTTTTGAAACGGAGTCGTCAATGTTTCCCCATGCCATTCCCGCTCTCACTTTGGTGGCCTTCACGCTGGCCGTCATCCCGGCACGTTCGACCACTATTACCACCTATACGGATCCCAACGCCTGGCAGTCGGCCTCCAGCCTACAGCCGGCCATCACGTTTGAAGGCCTGGCGCCCACCGACTTCAGCACTACTTATCAGGGTTCTACCGGTCTAACCACGGGCGGCGTCGAGTTTATCGGATACACTTCGTCGGGAGCCTCCTGGATTCAGGTGATCGATACGAATTTTTCCCAGTGGTACAACTTCGGAAGCAACGACGCTTTGTTGCAGAACATGGACCGGCCTAACTCCGGTTCGCCGCTGCCCTCTATTCAGATCGTTCTTCCGGCCAATGTCACCTCGTTTGGAATGGATCTGTTTAGCGTGAGCCCCAACGCCCTCAATTACACCATCACGGTAGCGGGCAACCAATACACCGTTCCCACCGATCCGCGTCCGACCGAAGCATTCTGGGGAGTAACATCGGACACTCCCATCTCGACCATAACCCTGACGCTGCAAGGGACCGCCTACAATGGGGGGACCAGCGCGCTGCTCGACAATTTTCAGTACGGCACAACCAATTTAAGCCAAGCCCCGGAAGCCGCCACGTTCGTGCTGATCGGCTCCGGCCTGATCGCCATCGCCGGCTTGAAAAGATGGGTTGGAGCTAAGCGGCGCAGCTGATCTGCCAGTTTGCCCCGCGCCCGCTCGGATCGCGTGTTGGCCGCGTTCAACTCTTTGGCATGGCTGCCAGCCCATCACGATTCGAGCGACTGTCGGTCTTTTTGTGGGGAGGGTTCGCCTTCCTCGCAAGAGGGTCGCTTGCCCCCTGCGTCCGGATCATTATCCCCACACGCCAGGCAGACCAACTGACGGCCACGTTCGCGGGCGCACAAATTCATCACGGTTTCCTCCGCGCGCGCCTCAACGGGATATAATCTGAATTGATGACTAAGAACACCGCATGGCGGCCGGTCGCTTTGTCCCTGACCGTGTTGGGCGCGCTGGCGCGTCTTGCGCCGCATCCTCCGAATTTTGCGCCCGTCGGCGGCACCAGCTTATTTGCCGGCGCACGCTTGCCGGTGTGGCAAGCCTACCTGGTTCCGCTGGCGCTGATGGCCATCACCGATCCGATCGTGGCCTCGTTTTACGGCGTCGCCGCTTTCAGCAGATTCCAGTTGTTCATGTACGGAAGTTTCTTAATTTCCGTCTGGCTGGGAAGGCGTCTGCGTGGAACGCAGAGCGTGTCGCGGATCGCAGGCGTCACGGTTCTAAACAGCATCCAATTCTTCCTGATCACGAATTTTGGAAGCTGGCTCTGGTTCCAGTCCTATCCGCGGACGCTCTCGGGATTGGCTAGCTGCTATGTGGCCGCCATCCCGTTCTTCGGCTGGACCTTGGCAGGCGATCTGTTTTATACCGGTGTGCTGTTCGGACTGTACGCCTGGCTTACCCGCACGGTCGCACCGCAAGAACGCGTCGCCGTGGCGTGAAACGCGTCGCGCTCTCCTGGAGCAGCGGCAAAGATAGCGCCTGGTCGCTCCATCTGCTCCGGCAGAACCCCGACCTCCAGGTAGTGGCGCTGATCACCACCCTAAACGAGCAGTTCGATCGCGTGGCCATGCACGCCGTGCGGCGGGAGCTGCTGGAAGCACAGGCCGGGTCAGCCGGTCTGCCTTTGTGGCCGGTTCCCCTGCCTTGGCCTTGTTCCAATGAACAGTATGAAGACCGGATACGCCAAGTCTGCCGCCGGGCATTGGATGAGGGGGTCCAAGCCATCGCATTCGGCGATCTGTTCCTGGCCGATATACGCGCCTACCGGGAGAAGCAGCTCGCCGGGACTGGGTTGGAGCCCATTTTCCCGGTCTGGCATCTTCCCACGCGAGAGCTCGCCGCTGATATGTTGAAGGCTGGTCTCCGCGCCAAAATCACTTGTGTCGATCCCAAGGTCTTGCCGCAAGGCTTCGCGGGCCGCGACTTCGACTCGGTCTTTCTCGAGGACCTTCCCTCCACCGTAGACCCTTGCGGCGAAAACGGAGAATTCCATTCGTTTGTGTATGATGGCCCAATGTTCCAGACGCCGGTCGCAGTCCAGGTGGGCGAGATCGTCGAACGGGATGGGTTCGTTTTTGCGGACCTGCAACCTCGGAAGCAGCATCTAACTACCTGAGTGAGTGTGGGTTACAATACCGCGCCGGCTTCGCTGGAAGACCTTGCCAGCCTGCCATACTGCTGTTAAGCTTATATTAGTTGATAGTAACCTACTCAGCTTTGCAACGTCTATAGAATCGAGTCCGTATGGATTTCAACCGCTTCACCGAAAAAATGCAGGATGCCGTCCGGGCGGGTCAGTCCGTCGCCGTCGAGCATGGTAACCAGCAGGTAGATGTCGAGCACCTTATGCTGGCTCTGTTGGAGCAGGAAGGCGGCCTGGCGCCGTCCATCCTGAACAAGTCCGACGTTCGCGTGGATGCCTTGCGAAATCGCATCCAGCAGGAAATCGATCGTCTTCCGAAGGTATCGGGCCAGGGCATCTCGCCGGACCAGGTGTACGTCACGCCGCGCATCACCAAGTTGCTGACCAAGGCCGAGGAGGAAGCCAAGCACCTGAAGGACCAGTACACATCGGTGGAGCACGTCCTGCTGGCCGCCACCGAAGACACCGGCGCGACCGGCAAGCTGTTCAAGGAATTTGGGATTACCCGCGAGCGTTTGATGCGCGCCCTGCAGGACGTGCGGGGAAGCCAGCGTGTCACCAGCCCGAATCCGGAAGCGACTTATGAAGCGCTGGAAAAATACGGGCGCGACCTGACCCAGCTAGCGTCGCAAGGCAAGCTAGATCCGGTGATCGGGCGCGACGAGGAGATCCGGCGCGTGATCCAGGTGCTCTCCCGGCGCACCAAAAATAACCCGGTGCTTATCGGCGAGCCTGGTGTCGGAAAAACCGCCATCGTCGAGGGCCTGGCCGCCCGGATCGTGCGCGGCGACGTGCCCGAGGGATTGAAGGAGAAACGCGTGGTCGCGCTCGACATGGGCGCGCTCATTGCGGGCGCTAAGTTTCGCGGCGAGTTCGAGGAGCGTCTGAAAGCAGTCTTGAAGGAAGTGCAAACCTCCGAAGGCCAGATCGTTCTGTTCATCGACGAGCTGCACACCGTGGTCGGCGCTGGCAAAGCCGAAGGCGCCATGGACGCCGGCAACCTGCTCAAGCCCATGCTGGCGCGCGGCGAGCTGCATTGCATCGGCGCCACCACGCTGGATGAATATCGCAAATACATCGAGAAGGACGCCGCCCTCGAGCGCCGCTTCCAGACCGTCTTCGTGGATCAGCCCAGCGTCGAGGATACGATTTCCATCCTGCGCGGGCTGCGCGAGCGCTACGAAGTGCATCATGGCGTTCGCATCAAGGACTCGGCGCTGGTAGCGGCCGCGGTTCTGTCCAACCGCTACATCAGCGACCGTTTCTTGCCCGACAAAGCCATTGACCTGATGGATGAAGCCGCCGCCAAGCTGCGCACTGAAATCGATTCCATGCCGTCGGACTTGGACGAGATTTTGCGGCGCAGCATGCAGCTTGAAATCGAGCGCGAGGCGCTGAAGAAAGAATCCGACCCGGCTTCCAAGGAACGCCTGAAAAAGCTGGAAAAAGAAATTGCGGATCTGAAATCCGATTCCGCCGCGCTGCAGGCGCAGTGGCAGGCTGAGAAGGCCGCCGTACAGCGTCTGCGCGAATTGCGCGAGCAGATCGAGCAGACCAGAATCGAGATCGAAAAGGCCGAGCGGCAGTACGATCTGAACCGCGCCGCCGAACTCAAGTACGGCAAACTCACCGAGCTCGATCGCAAGCTGGCCGCCGAGCAAACGCGCCTGGACGAGAAGCAGTCCGGCCGCCGGCTGCTCAAGGAAGAAGTAGACGAAGAAGACATCGCGGAGGTTGTCAGCCGCTGGACCGGCGTGCCGGTCTCGAAGCTCCTGGAAGGCGAGATCCAGAAGCTGCTGCAACTAGAAGTCGAGCTGCACAAGCGCGTCATCGGCCAGGACGAAGCCGTCAAGGCCGTGTCGGAAGCCGTCATGCGGGCGCGCTCGGGGTTAAAGGATCCTAACCGCCCCATCGGAAGTTTCATTTTTTTGGGCCCCACCGGAGTGGGCAAAACGGAGCTGGCGCGCGCCCTGGCCGAGTTCCTGTTCGATGACGAGAAAGCCATGATTCGCATCGACATGTCCGAGTACCAGGAGAAGCATACAGTAGCCCGGCTGATCGGAGCGCCTCCCGGTTACGTGGGATATGAAGAAGGTGGGCAACTAACGGAGTCCGTCCGACGTCGTCCATACTGTGTAGTCCTTTTCGACGAAATCGAAAAAGCGCACTCCGACGTGTTCAACGTTTTGTTGCAGATTCTGGACGATGGCCGTCTTACAGATGGACAGGGCCGGACGGTGGATTTCAAAAACACCATCGTGATCATGACCTCCAATATCGGCAGCCATCGCATCTTGGAATATCGGGGGAGCTTCGCGGGCGAAGGATACGAGCGGATGAAGGAGGCCGTGCTCGAAGAGCTGCGGCGCCACTTCCGTCCTGAGTTCCTGAACCGTGTGGACGAAACGATAGTCTTCCATTCGCTTTCGGAGGAGCATTTAAAACAAATTGTCGAGATCCAGCTCAACGGGTTGCGCAAGCGGCTGGCGGATCGGCATGTGGAATTGGAGTTAACCGATCGCGCCCGCGGATATCTGGTCCGCTCGGGCTACGATCCAGCTTACGGAGCCCGTCCGTTAAAACGGGCTATCCAGCGCGAAATTGAAACGCCAATGGCGCGCCGGATTTTGGCGGGCGAAATACACGACGGCCAGCAGGTGCTGGTGGATCTCGACCCGTCCGGGAAGCCAACTTTTGAATCGAAGGCGAGCCGCGAGCGTGAAGCGGTTCTGAAAGAAGTTTGAAATCCAAGAAGGAAACTTGAAAACTATGAAAGGTCAAATCCGCAGATCCACGGTTGTTTTAGTCGCAGTCATTGCGTTGCTGGCAGGCGCCTTGATCGCCACTATGACCGGCACGCACGGTATTCCGGTGTTCGTCTCCACGGCGCATGCCGCCGCCATCGATCAGATGCCATTCGCGAGCTTCGCTCCGGTGGTCAAACGAACCATGCCGGCGGTGGTGAATATTTCTTCGTCGAAGATGGTCAAGCAGCAGCAGCAGCAATCGCCTGGCGCGTTCGACGATCCGTTTTTCCGTCAGTTTTTCGGCGGCCGCATGCCGCAACAGCAACGACCTCGGTCGGAGCGTGAAACCAGCCTCGGCTCGGGCGTAGTGGTGAGTCCCGACGGCTACATCCTGACCAATAACCACGTGGTGGACGGCGCCACCGACGTGAAAGTATCGTTCAACGACAAGTCGGAATACCCGGCCAAGATCGTGGGTACGGATAAGTACGCCGACATCGCGGTGCTGAAAGTAGACCGCACCGGCCTCACTGCCCTGCCCTTTGGCGATTCTTCCAAGGCGCAGCCGGGCGATGTGGTCCTGGCCATGGGTGAGCCATTCGGTCTCCGTGGAACGGTGACCATGGGCATCATCAGCGCTACTGGCCGCGGAGGCCTCGGCATCGAGCGCTTCGAAGACTTTATTCAGACCGACGCCGCCATCAACCAGGGCAATTCCGGCGGCGCGCTGGTCGACGCGCACGGGGATCTCATCGGCATCAATACCGCGATCCTGTCCGGTGAAACCGGCGGCAACCAGGGTATCGGCTTCGCAATTCCGGCCAACCTGGCCCGCAACGAGATGGACCAGATTATGAAGCACGGCAAAGTGACCCGTGGTTACATGGGCATTCTGCCGCAAGAGCTGACCCCTGAGTTGGCCAAGCAGTTTAACGTGCCGAACGATCGCGGCGTCGCGATTGCGAAGGTGGAACCGAATAGTCCTGCCGAGCACGCCGGCCTGAAAGTCGGCGACGTGATCACGGCCATCAACGGCAATACCATCCAAGACGTGAACGAATTCCGTCTGCAAGTCGCGGGCTTCGCACCCGGCACCGCGATCCATCTGAAGGTGGACCGCAACGGGCAGAACGTGGACGTCCCGGTCACTCTGGGCGAATTCAACCTGGAAGCCGAGGCCACTGGCCGTCCGCAGGGTAATATGCCCAGCGGCGGCGAGAAAGGCGCCATGCAGGGCGTCACGGTTCAGGCGCTCAATTCCGATCTGCGCCGCGAATTACAGCTTCCGGAGGGAACTAGCGGCGTTGTAATCACGGACCTGTCAGACGACTCTCCGGCCGCGCAAGCCGGCCTGCAGCAGGGCGACGTGATCGTGCAGGTGAACCACCGGCCGGCCAACACGGTTGCTGATTTCAATCAGGCCGTCCGCCAGGGAGCGTCTAAGGACTCGACCCTGCTCCTCGTCGATCGGGGAGGAGGAACCCAGTTCGTCGTTGTGCCGAACAAATAAGATTCGGCAAAGTTGAGTCTCCTTGAAGCAGGTCCGTTGATAGTAAAGAACTACGGACCTGCTTCTTTTTATCTGGTTACGCATCTAAGGTATAGGTGGACAAGCAAAGATATCACTCATGCATGCCGGGCCAAAGGCAGAGGAGAATGAATATGTCTGATCAAACAGTAGTTTACACGATGCCGGTGCTTCCGCTGAAGAGCGCGGTTCTGTTCCCGTATCTGATGATGCCTCTTTCGGCCGGACGTTCCCGCTCGATTGCCGCGGTGGAGGCGGCGCTGGCGACGGAGTCCAAAGAGATCGCCGTCTTTACCCAACGCGATCCGGACCAGGACGCTCCCACGATGGCCGATTTGTATCCCATCGGCACCAAGGCGGTGATTCGAAAGACGAACCGCTCGGGCGAGGACCATATCGACCTGATGGTGCTCGGAATGGAGCGCATCGCCCTGCTGAAGCTGGATGATTCGGAGCCATTTTTGAAAGCGCGGGTAACTCCGTTATCGCTGCCGGAAGACAAGGGTGACGAAGTCGAGGCGCTGCAGAGCGCGCTGGTTGAACTGGCTGGAACAGCCTTGACAATGGCGCAACCGAATGCGCCGCAAGAGCTGCGCGGTCTGCTGGCAGCCAACGACGATCCGCTGCGGCTGGTGTTCGTCCTGGCTTCCATGTTCAGCCTGGACGCGGACAAAGGCCAGTCATTGCTCGAGGCGCCCACGCGGCTGGAAGCTTTGCGAATGATGCATCGCTATCTGTCGCACGAAGTCCAGGTGTTGGAATTGAAGAATAAGATCAACACCGAGGCGCGCAGCGAGATGACCAAGGAGCAGAAGGATTACCTGCTGCGCCAGCAGATGCGGGCCATCCAGCAAGAGCTGGGTGAAAAAGGCGGCGAGCTGGCCGAGGCCGAGCAGCTCCGTGAGCGGCTGGAGAAGGCCGACCTGCCTGAAGAGATTCTGAAAGAAGCCAGGCGCGAACTGGACCGCCTGGAAAAACTGCCTCCCAGCGCGCCGGACTACAACGTGATCCGGACCTATCTGGACTACGTGCTGGAGCTGCCGTGGAAGAAATCCAGCGAGGATCAGCTCGACATCGCGCGCGCCCGGCAGGTGCTGGACGAAGACCACTTCGGGTTGAAGGATGTGAAGCAGCGCATCCTGGAACAACTGGGCGTGTTGAAGCTGAACCCCAACGCCAAGGCTCCCATCTTGTGCTTCGTCGGCGCTCCCGGCGTTGGCAAGACGTCTTTGGGTCAATCCATCGCACGCGCGCTGAATCGCAAGTTCGAACGAATGAGCCTGGGTGGTCTGCACGATGAGGCCGAATTGCGCGGCCATCGGCGCACTTACATCGGCGCGCTTCCCGGACGCGTGCTTCAAGCCATGCGGCGAGCCGGAGCCAACAATCCGGTGTTGATGTTGGACGAAGTGGACAAGCTGGGCCACGATTTCCGTGGCGATCCAGCGCACGCGTTGCTCGAAATCCTGGATCCGGAACAGAACAAGGCGTTCCGCGATAATTACCTGGACTTGCCGTTCGATCTGTCCAAGGTGTTGTTCGTCACTACGGCCAATGCTTTGGACACGATCCCGCAGCCGTTGCTCGATCGTATGGAAGTGCTGCGGCTGAGCGGTTATAGCGAAGAAGAGAAGCTCGAAATCGCCAAGCGCTATCTGCTCCCGAAACAGCTCAAGGAGACCGGATTGACGGCCGAACAGTGCACCATTCCGGACGAAACGCTGAAGCGGATCATCTCCTGCTACACGCGCGAGGCTGGTCTGCGAAGACTGGAGCGGGCCATTGGCCGCGTGGCGCGCAAAGTAGCGCTGCGCTTCGCCGAAGGGACTACCGAATCCGTCGTGGTGAAGCCTGAGGACCTGGCCGATATGTTGGGACCGGAGCCGTTCAATCAGGAACAGGCGCGGCGCGAACTGCCTCCGGGCGTCGCGACCGGCCTGGCCTGGACTGAAACGGGCGGCGACGTTCTGTACATCGAGGCCACGCTGCTTCCGGACGGCAAGGGCTTGACGCTTACGGGCCAATTGGGCGAGGTGATGCAGGAATCGGCTAAGGCGGCGCAGAGCTACATCTGGTCGCACGCCGACGACTTCGACATCAATCCGCGGCTCTTCAAAGACGACGGCGTGCACGTACACGTTCCGGCGGGCGCTATTCCCAAGGACGGCCCGTCGGCCGGCGTCACCATGGCGACCGCTTTAACCTCGCTCTACACCAAGCTGCCCGCGCGCAGCGATGTGGCGATGACCGGCGAGATTACGCTGACCGGCCTGGTATTGCCGATCGGCGGAGTGAAGGAGAAGGTCCTGGCCGCGCGCCGGGCCGGCATCCACACCGTGATCATGCCGAAAGGCAATCAGAAAGATCTGCGGGATCTGCCTGAGGAAGTCCGCAAAGAGATGCAGTTCATCTTCGCCGAGCGCATCGAAGATGTCCTGCGGACCGCGGTGCCAGGGATCGGCGAGCGGATGGCCCTAGCCAAGACGCACCCCATCAACCACGCCGCGTAAACAATCGATACCAATGGCCTCCGTCCAAACCGCGGAGGCCCTTTTGGTATCAATCGAACAATTTCGCCCTGACTTGTTCAATCCTGAGTTTGAAATGGTATGCGACGTCGCTGAGGATTTCGTGAAGGGTTCCAACTCGGACCGCACCATGGCGGGGCACGATAAGGTGATGCTCGCCGCTTTGAG
This sequence comes from Terriglobia bacterium, assembly GCA_963739705.1. Taxonomy (GTDB): domain Bacteria; phylum Acidobacteriota; class Terriglobia; order Bryobacterales; family Bryobacteraceae; genus Palsa-89. The sequence goes on from CAVUBR010000002.1 coordinate 587,639, forward strand.
TTGTCGTTAATTTCATGTGGCTGCCTCTTTGGTGAACAACTTGATATCCAAAGCGGCTGAGGAGCTTCACTAGCTCGTCACCCGAAAGGCTTCGGGGTATTTTCACGTCGCAATGACTTGATCACGAACTAAATGTAGCCGGATAACCGGAGGCACATTTCCTTCTTCGAAGGCGCAGTGGACGGCGTCGCGTACCATCTCCTTCAATTCTTCCCAGGTGTCGGCTTCCGTGATGATGGAGAAGCCAAGGGCGTGAGCGGTGTATCCGCCTTCGGGAGCCTCCTCTACAGAAAAGATGATTTCCTTTGGCGTGGTGTCAGACGTTGCCAATCCAGTCCGCTCCTGTAGAAAAGTCTATCATTCACGCCAAGAGTATGTATGTCACGATCGCGACTGCCGCCAACTTGCGCTCGGAGTCGAATAGATCCACCCGGCCGACGCATAGGGTCTTCCCTACTCGAAGGATGTGCGACCGCGCTACGGCTTTGCCGTGCTTCACCGGGCGGAGATAGTTGATCTTCATCTCCGTGGTCGTGATCGGTCGGCGGCCGCCGAAATGATTGTGCAAGCCTATGCCCATGGCTGTGTCCGCCATGGTGGCCAGCACGCCGCCGTGCACCACACCGGCGGCGTTCATTAACTCGTCGCGCAGCTTGCACTCGATGGTCACCCCATCGGAATGTCTGCGCACAATCCGAACGCCTAACAGTTTGTTGAATGGCATGCCTTCCGATGTTTGTCGAAGCTCGGGAACGGTCAAAGATCCACATTGTATCATCGAGAATGGCGATGATTATGACGCTTTCCTCATCGGCTGCACTTCGCTCTTGATGCGATCGGCCAAGGCGTCTTCGGCTGACTCCAGATCGAACTTGGCTTGCAGGTTCATCCACATTTGGGCGGATGTCCCGAAGTACTGGGCCAGGCGGAGCGCGGTATCGGCGGAAATCGAGCGCTTTCGATTGATGATCTCAGTGAGCCGGTTGGCCGGGATGCGCAAGGCGAGCGCCAGAGCGTTGGCTGTGATACCGGCGTCTCCGAGGACGGTCTTCAACACCTGGCCGGGATGAACCGGCGGAAGTTTCGGCCGCACTTTTCTACCTCGTGAGTTGGGCATGGTGGTTGGTTCCTTTCAGTGATAATCGGTGACCTCGACATCGTAGGCATCGCCGGCGTGCCAGCGGAAGCAAATGCGGAACTGATCGTTGATCCGGATGCTGTACTGCCCGGAGCGATCGCCAAGCAGCTTTTCCAGGCGAAGGCCAGGGAGTGACAGGTCCTTCAGCGACGTGGCAGAGTCGACCAGAGCGAGCTTCACTCGTGCCGCGGCTTCGATGTTCTTGAACTTCTTGCTCGGGACACGGTGCAAGAGCTTTTGCGTCTCTTTGTCCTTGCAGGAACGAATCATCGCGATATACCTACAGCATACTACACGCCGCGTAGTATGATGCTAATGGCTCGATCCACTGTTTCGCTGTATGTGTATCATCGAGGAATGAAATTACAGGACCAGGTCGTGGTCGTGACCGGGGGCGGAAGCGGGATCGGCCGCGCTCTCTGCCGGCGTTTTGCCGCCGAAGGCGCAAGGGCCGTGGTGGTGGCCGACATCGACGGAGCGGCCGCGCGTGAGGTTGCCATCGAGATCGGGTGTCTGGACTTCTGCGTGGATGTTTCCAGTGAAGCGGACATTCAACTGCTGGTGGACGAGACTCTGAAGAAGTACGGCCGTATCGATTTGTTCTGCTCCAACGCCGGGATCGCGACCGAAGGCGATCAGTGCGTGCCGGACCACGAATGGCAGCGGATCTGGGAAATCAACGTGCTGGCGCACATTTTCGCGGCACGCGCCGTTTTGCCCAGCATGCTGGCGCGCAAAGAAGGATATCTGCTGCAAACCGTCTCGGCGGCCGGATTGTTAACATCCATCGGATCGGCGCCCTACGCCGTCACCAAGCATGCCGCGCTCGCGCTGGCCGAGTGGCTCTCGATTACCTACGGCGATTCCGGCATCAAAGTGTCGGCGCTATGCCCGCAGGGGGTCAAGACGAAGATGCTGGAAAACGCCGCGGGCGGTGAGTCGTTTCTCCTGGAAGGCGCGCTGACCGCGGAGGAGGTAGCCGGCGCAGTGGTAAAAGGGCTCGAAGCGGAACAGTTCCTGATTCTGCCTCATCCGGAAGTGCTGGAATATTTCCGCCGCAAAGCCGCCGACTACGACCGCTGGCTGCGCGGCATGCGCCGGTTTCAAGCCGCAGTGCAGCCTCTCAAGACGAAGTAGACTGCGCGGCCCGGGCTCCGAACCGCTCGCGCAGGACGTTTTTCTGCACTTTTCCGGTTCCGCCTTTGGGAAGCAAATCGGTGAACACCACCGAGGTCGGACATTTGAAATGAGTCAGTCGATCGCGGCACCACGCGATCAGTTCGGCTTCACCGAGCGCGCTCTCCGGCCGGCGTACCACAACGGCGCGAATGGTCTCGCCCCAGGTCGGATCGGGCACGCCGATGACGGCTGCCTCAAGCACCGCCGGATGCGCGCAGAGGGTGGACTCCACTTCGGGCGAGTAAACGTTCTCGCTTCCCGTTTTGATCATGTCCTTCTTGCGATCCAGGAGATAGAGAAAACCTTCTTCGTCCAGAGCGCCCATGTCGCCGGTGTGCATCCAGCCGCCGCGCAGCACTTCAGCGCTGATCTCGGGCCGGTTCCAATAGCCCTTCATAACGTTGGGCCCGCGCGCGATGATTTCGCCGGGCTGGCCCACGGGAACATCCTTGTCGTTGTGATCCACCACGCGGACCTCGACGCCCATCACCGGCCGCCCGGCCGATTTCACCGGAGCAAAATCGCGGTCCGAGTTCTCGAAGCGGTGGTCTTCATTTTGAAGTCTCGTGAGCAGCGGGCTCACTTCGGTCATGCCGTAGCCCTGCACGAACTCGCAGCGCAGCGCGTCCATGGCCTGCCGCAACAGAGGCAGCGGCATGGGTGACGCGCCGTAGACCACGCGGCGCAGGCTGGAGAGATCGTACTTGGGAAAATCCGGGTGATTCAGAACCATGTTGATCATGGTGGGGACCAGGACCAAGCGTGCTGATCCGGTAGCGCTCGACCGCGCGCATCAGCTCCACTGGATCGAAGCTGGGCAGGAAGCAATGCGTGATGCCGCACAGCGTCAAAGCGAAAATCGCGCCAGCATCGGCCAGATGAAACATCGGCGCGGCATGCAGCCAGCGGCCCTCGTTGAACAGGCCGCCGGGCGGGAGCAGCGAATGAATCGCGTTGGAGTAGAGATTGCGGTGCGTCAGCATCGCGCCCTTGGGACCACCTGTGGTGCCGCTCGTATAGAACAATCCGGCGACGTCGTTTTCATCCGGCTCCGTAAACAGGTGGCTGGTTTCCGGTGCTATCGTCCGCCAGTCCAGCAAGCCCGCCGGGCATGCGCCGTTGCCCGCGTAGACGAATCGCTCCAGACCCGGCACAGCCGCGCGAATCTGCGGCACGAGCGGCGCGAACTTATCGTCCACAAACAACACCTTGCTTCCCGAGTCCGAAAGCGTGAAATTAATTTCGTTGACGTGCCAGCGAGTGTTTAGGGGCACAATCAATGCGCGGGCCAGGGCGCTGGAAAAGTACAGTTCCAGGTATTCGGGGGAATTCAGCATCAGGATCGCCACGCGATCGCCCGGATGGGCGCCGAGCGCCGCGAGCTTGCGCGCCGACTGTTCCACCAGCGCATAGAACTCGCGGTAAGTGAGACACCGGTCTTCATACTCGATCGCGAGATTATCGCCGTAGAAGTCCCTGGCGCGGCGAAGACAATAGTTGATGGTCATGCGATCACTCCCTGCGCGCTCAAATCCGCGATCTCGGCGGCGCTCAGTCCGTTGCCACTCAGCAGGGCGTTGGTATGTTCTCCCAGTTGCGGCGGCGGAGGGGCGGACGGTTCAGCGAGCTCGCGGGCTACTTCGCTGATCTTCAGCACCGGCGTCACGCAGCAATCGCTGTGGCGTAGTTCCTCGAACCAATCGAACGCCGGCCGGGTGCGAAAGATAGCAGCCGTCTCCGCCCGGAGCGAATCCTGCGGCTCTTCGTATTGCCGCGCGATCAAGTCGTCACGCCCCAGCCGGTGGCAGAGTTCAGCCCAGAATTTCGGCTCGAGCGCGCCCACCGCCACCCAGCGGCCGTCCGAACATTCGTAGACGTTATAGCAGGCGTAATGTCCGTTCAGACGCAGGCTGCCGGGTTCGGGTTCCTCGCCAGTTTCGTTCCACATGGCGAGCGGCACCGTGAGCAACGCCGTCACGCCCGCGTACATCGAAATATCGACATGCCGGCCTTTCCCGGTGCGATTGCGCTCCACCAGCGCCAGCAGGATTCCCGTCACAGTCTGAATGGAGCCGCCGACCAGATCGGCAATCTGGACGCCCGGGATCACGGGCAGATTCAGGCCCATGACTCCGCCGAGTGAAATGTAGTTCAGATCGTGCCCGGCCAGTTGCGAATAAGGACCGGTTTGGCCGTAGCCGGTCAAGCTGGCGTAGATCAGGCGCTCGTTGACAGCGCGTAGATCTTCGTATCCGAGCCCCAGGCGAGCCATCACGCCGGGACGATTGCCTTCCACCAGCGCATCGGCGCGGCGGGCGAGCGATAAGAGCAGGTCCCGGCCGCGCGGCTTCTTCAGGTCGATAGCGATGCTTTTCTTGCCCGCGTTGGTGCGAGCGAACACCGCCGGGGCCATGCGGCGCGCGTAATCGCCTTCGCCGGGCTGCTCGATTTTGATCACTTCGGCGCCCCAGTCCACCAGTTGCTTGGTAGCGACGGCGCCGGGCAGCAGACGCGTTAGATCCAGGACTACAGTGCCGGCGAGCGCGCTCATGCGCGCGCCTTCAGCAGGACCTTGTCGTAGTAGACCAGTACCGTCTGGCCGTGCTGGTTGAGCACCGAAGTCTCGAATGTAACTACGCCGCGATCTTTCGCTTTTTCTTCCTTCGCCGTTACTTTCTTGGCCACATGAATCGTGTCGCCGATGAACACCGGGCGGGTGAAACGCAGTTTGTCGACGCCATAGAACGCGATCACGGTGTCGGTGATCTGGCCGAGTTGGATGCTCAAACCGGTGGAGATGCTGAAAATCAGCGCCCCATGGGCGATGCGTTTGCCGAACGGGCCCGTGGCGGCATATGACTCGCTCATGTGCAATTCGACGAAATCGCCCGAAAGTCCGGCGAAGTTTACGATATCGGCTTCAGTCACGGTTCGCGTCCGCGAGGTGCTGACGCTGTCGATGGCAAAATCCTCGAAGTAGAGACTCAAAATTGCGCCTTTCCGTGTAGTTGTCTTGACAGGCACGCGCGCCTGTCCTACCTTGAGAATTCTATGCGAAATAAAGTCACAGTTGTAGGAGCCGGCAATGTAGGCGCAAATTGCGCGCTGCGAATCGCCGGAAAAGAGCTTGCGGACGTCGTGCTGGTCGACATCGTCGAGGGCGTTCCGCAGGGTAAAGGGCTGGACATTCTGCAGTCCGGCCCGGTGGAGGGATACGACGTCAGCATCGTCGGATCCAATGACTACGGCCCGACTGCCAACTCGGACATCGTGGTCATCACCGCGGGATTTCCGCGCAAGCCGGGCATGAGCCGCGATGATCTGCTGATCGCCAATTACGAAGTGGTGAAAGCCGCCACCGAGCAGGCCGTGAAAGCATCGCCCAACAGCATTCTGATTCTGGTGACCAACCCGCTGGACGCAATGTGCTGGACCGCGTTCCAGATCTCGAAGTTTTCGAAGAATCGCGTGATCGGCATGGCCGGCGTGCTGGACACGGCGCGCTTCCGGACCTTCATCGCGCAGGAGCTGGACGTCTCGGTGGAAAACGTGACAGCGATGGTTTTGGGCGGCCATGGAGACACCATGGTGCCGATTGCGCGCTTGACCAACGTGTCGGGCATTCCGTCTGACCGAGTTGCTGGACCAAGCCACCATCGACCGGCTGGTGCAGCGCGCGCGCGACGGTGGCGCTGAGATCGTCAAGTATCTGAAGACCGGCAGCGCCTACTATGCGCCGTCGGCGGCCGCTGTGGAGATGGTCGAGTCCATCTTGAAAGATAAGAAAAAGGTCCTGCCGTGCGCGGCGTACCTGGAAGGCGAGTACGGGATTCAAGGGCTTTTCGTCGGCGTTCCTGTGAAGCTGGGCTCGCGTGGGATCGAGAAGATCTTCCAAATCAAGCTCAGTGCGGACGAACAGGCAGCGCTGCAGAAGAGCGCTTCGGCCGTCAAAGAACTAGTTGACGTCTTAAAGCCGAAGATGGGTTAAGAAAACCCCTACTTGAAAGCATCGCCGGTAAACGGCTAGAAGATAGGGCGTTAGCTAGCGTGAGTCCCTGCAACTGGGTCAAAATACGCAGTCGCTCGCATTGCTTCCTAATCCTTCTATCCCGGTTAGGGCTATGGGCCTGATTGCGCAGGCCAAGGCGCCATCAGACGCTATCTGGCCCCTTTTGATGCGTCTGTGGGCCAAAACTTGCTCCGGGCTATACTGAAATTTAATGCATGAAATGGGCATTCTCTGGCTGCGGGTAGCCACCGCCCTCTACGGCGTCGGCCTGTTGCACGCCCTGGCGGTTCTGCTCCGCAAGAAGTCCGGCTTTCTGAAGTACGCGCTTTTTGCGTTTTCGGTGGGCGCCGTTCTTCACTTCGTGGCCATCGTCGAGCTGGCCATGTCCGTCGGGCATCTGCCGGTCGACAATTTCTTCGAGTGCGCCACGGTATCGGCGTTTCTCATAGCCGTACTGTTTCTGTACGTGTATTGGCGCTATGACTTTGCCAGCCTGAGCGTCTGCATTTTTCCTCTGGTCTTCGTGATGACGCAGGTGGGCGCGATGGAGACGCCCATGCTCTCCTGGCCGAGCACCGGCGTGCGCAACGCCTGGCTGCTGGTGCACGTGCTGATGATTCTGCTCGGCTATGCGGCCTTGCTGCTGACGGCCGTGGCTTCGATTTTCTATTTGATTCAGGAGCGCCAGCTCAAGCGGAAGAAGAAGGTGAACCTGCTGTCGCGCCTGCCTCCGCTCGGCACGCTGGACAACCTGGTGACCAACGCGATGAGCTTTGGCTTCGTTTTTATCACCCTGGGCGTGATCGCGGGCAGTACCTGGGCGTCCATCGAATCGGGCACGTCGTGGATCACGCAGCCGCGGATCGCCCTGGCGTTCATCACCTGGGGCTTTCTATCTCGCGATGGTTTTTCTGCGCGCTACGGCCGGTTGGCGAGGCCGTAAAGCCGCTCTCATGGCCGTCGCCGTGGTGTGCTGTTCCGCTCTAACCTGGGCCGCGCACGTGGGCCTGCGAAACGTGATCGGCAAATGAGATTCTCGATCACCGGAGTGAATCACAAGACCGCTCCGGTGGAGGTGCGGGAGCGCCTGGCGTTCGATCAAGGCTCGCTGCCGGCCGCGCTGCTGGAGCTGAAGCGCCGGCCCGGTTTCTGCGAAGGCATGATCCTGTCGACCTGCAATCGCGTGGAAGTGGCGCTGACATGCGAAGACACCAACCGTCGCCGTGGATGAATTTCTGGCCGACACGCGCCAGGTTGCGCGCGAATGGGTGACCCCCTATCTGTACCGCTTCGAGGATGACCAAGCCATCCGGCACTTGTTCCGCGTCGCCGCCAGCCTGGATTCCATGGTGGTCGGCGAGCCGCAGATCCTGGGACAGCTCAAGGCGGCCTACGCGCTGGCCAAAGAACATGGAGCGGTGAGCGGCTTTCTGGACGGCCTGCTGACGCGCGCGTTCAACGTCGCCAAACGCGTGCGCTCTGAAACCGATATCGGAGAGAGCGCGGTTTCAGTGAGCTATGCGGCGGTGGAACTCGCCAAGGAGATCTTCGGCACGCTGGCGGACAAAAAGGTCCTGATCGTGGGCGCGGGCAAAATGTCGGAGCTGGCGGCCCGGCATCTGCGCCGCAGCGGCGCGACGCAGATTTTCGTCACCAACCGCACGCCGGAGCGCGCCGCCGAAATGGCGCAGCTCTTCGACGGCCAGATCGTCGAATATACGCGCTTCCTCAGCTTTCTTCCCGAAGCGGACATCGTCATCACCTCCAGCGGAGCGCCGCACTACATCATCGTGCGCGACGACATGAAGAAGGTGCTGGACGCCCGCCGCAACAAGCCCATGTTCCTGATCGATATCGCCGTGCCGCGCAATATCGAGCCCAGCGTAAACGAGCTGGACAACGTGTTTCTGTACGACATCGACGATCTGCAGAAAGGTGGTTGAGACCAATCTGGCAGGGCGGCAGCAATCGGCCGAAGACGCCGAAGCCATCATTCGCGAGGAAGTGGATCGCATGGTGGCGCGGCTGAAGACGCGCGAGGTGGTCCCCACCATCATCGGCCTGCAGGAGCAGCTGGAGAACGTGCGCTCCACCGAATTGTTGCGCATGCGCGGCAAATTCGGAGCGCTGACGCCGGAGCAGGAGCAGGCGCTCGAAGCGTTGACCAAGAGCATCATCAACAAGATCGCGCACGGGCCGATCTCCGAGCTGCGGCGTCACGCCAACGAACCCGACGGCCATCACTTCGTCAACGCCATCCGAAAGGTTTTTCGGCTGGGCGATTAGCATGCTGACCATCGGCTCGCGAGGTTCGCAACTCGCTTTGTGGCAGGCGCGCTGGATTCAGGCGCGGCTGGAGGGCCTGGGCGTGGAATCTCGACTCGAGATCATCCACACCACCGGCGACAAGATCACCGATGTGGCGCTGTCGAAAGTCGGGACCAAGGGCCTGTTCACCAAGGAAATCGAAGAAGCGCTGCTCGACCATTCGATCGACCTGGCGGTCCACAGCTTGAAGGACATGCCGACGGAGCTGCCCGCGGGCTTGACGCTGGCGGCGATCCCGGAGCGCGAGGATCCGCGCGACGCCATCGTCGGCGGGCGGCTGGGCAGCTTGAAGCGCAGGCGCGCGTGTCGGCACCAGTTCGTTGCGGCGAGCGGCGCAACTGCGCGCCATACGGCCGGATTTGGAGATTGCGGACATTCGCGGCAATCTGGATACGCGTCTGCGCAAGCTGGACGAAGGCAAGTACGACGCGATCGTGCTGGCCTCGGCCGGGCTGCGGCGCCTGGGTTGGGAGAATCGCATCGCGGAGTTGCTGGATCCCGCAGGTGATGTGTCCGGCGGTTGGCCAGGGCGCACTGGCGGTGGAGACTCGCGACGATTCCGGCGCAAGCGCGCGAGATCTGCCGGCGCCTGGAGCACGCCGAAACTCGAATCGCAGTGACGGCCGAACGGGCGGTGCTGGCGGCGTTGGGCGGCGGTTGCCAGGTTCCCATCGGCGCGCATGCGACGCTCGATGGACCTACCGTCCAGATCCGCGCCGATCGTCGTTTCGCCGGACGGCGCGCAGGTGATCCGCAAGAAAGCCAGCGGCCGCGCCGCGGATGCCGCCGTTTTGGGCCGCGCGCTGGGCGACGAGCTGCTGGCCGAAGGCGGCGCGAAAATCCTCGAAGCCGTCTACGGCGTGGACGCAGATCCCAAGCTCCGCTCATGAGCAAGGTCTACCTGGTCGGCGCCGGACCCGGGCGATCCCGACCTGATCACGTGGAAGGGCCGCAAGCTGCTCGCCATCGCCGACGCCATCCTCTACGACCATCTCGCCAACGAGCACCTGCTGGACCTGGCGCGCAAAGATTGCGAGCGCATTTACGTCGGCAAGAAAAAGTCGGTGCATGCGTTCCCGCAGGAAGAGATCTGCCGCATGATGATCGAGCGCGCGCGGCGCGGGCTGACGGTGGTCCGGCTCAAAGGCGGCGATCCGTTCATTTTCGGGCGCGGCGGCGAGGAAGCTGGAAGCGCTGGCGGACGCCGGCATCGCGTTCGAAGTGGTTCCGGGCGTGACGTCGCCGCTGGGCATTGCGGCCTACAGCGGCGTTCCGCTGACGCATCGCGATCATACCAAGCTGGTCACATTCGTCACCGGCCACGATCTTCCCGCCATCGATTGGAGCAAGGTGGGGCAGTCGGAGACGCTGGTGATCTTCATGGGAATCGGCGCCATTCATGACATCGCGCGCGAACTCATGTCGCATGGGCGCTCTCCGGCCACGCCCGCCATCGCCGTGCGCTGGGCCACGCGTCCGGATCAGGAGACGGTCACCGGCACGCTCGCTACCATCGCCGATCGAATCGACGCGGCGCATCTGAAGCCGCCCGCGACCGTGATTATCGGCGAAGTGGCCGGCCTGCACGACAAGCTGAACTGGTACGAAAAACTGCCGCTGTTCGGCCGCAAGGTTGTGGTCACGCGCGCGCCAGACCAGGCGGCTGACTTGTCGGAGCGGCTTGCGATCGCTTGGCGCGGACGCCGTCGAACTGCCGGTGATCTCGATCCAGCCCGCGGAAGATCCCGGGCCGCTCGACCGCGCCCTCGACCGATTGTCAACGTATGACTGGCTGATCTTCACCAGCGTGAACGGCGTCCGGTTCTTCCTGGATCGCCTGGACCGTTCGCCGCACGATCTGCGGTCGCTGCGGGCGCGCATCTGTGCGATTGGTCCGGCGACAAGGCGGGCGGTCGAGAGTCTGCACCTGAAAGTCGACCTGATGCCGGAGGAATACGTCGCCGAAAGTCTGGTGAAGGCTTTCGCGGCCGAGCCCCTGCAGGGAAAGCGGGTGCTGCTGCCGCGGGCTGCCGTCGCGCGCGATTTGATCCCTGCCGAGTTAGCCAAGCTCGGGGCTCAAATTGACGTGGTGGAAGCGTATCGCAATGTCGTTCCGCCCGAAGCGGCTGAACGTGCCGGCGAGATTTTCTCCGCTGAGAAGCGGCCGGACTGGATCACGTTCACCAGTTCGTCGACCGTCAAGAACCTGGTGGCGATTGCGAAACCCGAGTCGCTCCGAGGCGTTCGCATCGCCTCCATCGGCCCGGTGACCTCCGAGACGGCTCGCGCGCTTGGGCTGACCGTTCACGCCGAGGCAAGGCAATTCACCATCGACGGTCTGGTGGAAGCGATTCTGGTCGGCGAAAAGTAGCCTCTCGTCGAGCTCAAACCCGCCGTTCGCCGGTAGCGCTTCGGCGGAAACGCGAATCTGGCCTTATCCTGAAGGCAGTCATGATTGAAGTCGAACAGCTCCGCAAGCAATACGGGGATTTCACCGCGGTCCACGACGTGAGCTTCACGGCGCGGGCGGGCGAGATTTTCGGATTGCTGGGCCCCAACGGCGCAGGCAAGACCACCACCATCGGATGCATCTCGACGCTGCTCGCACCGACGTCGGGACGAATTCGCGTGATGGGGCATGACGTGGTTAAAGATGGGATGGACGCGCGTCGGAGCATGGGAGTGGTGCCGCAGGAAATCGCGCTCTACGACGACCTGTCCGCCGAAGAAAATCTTTCTTATTGGGGCGGAGCGCAAGGATTGCGCGGCGCGCTGCTGCGCGAACGGATCCGCGAGGTTCTGGAACTGACCGGCCTGCTCGATCGCTCCAAAGAGCCGGTCAAGCGCTACAGCGGTGGCATGAAACGGCGGCTTAACTTCGCTTGCGGCATCGTGCACCGGCCAAAAGTGCTGCTGCTCGACGAGCCGACCGTTGGCGTCGATCCGCAGAGCCGCGTGCGGCTGCTGGATTTGGTTCGGGAACAGGCCCGCTCCGGCGCGTGCGTGCTTTACACCACGCACTATATGGAAGAAGCCGAGTCGCTGTGTGACCGCCTGGCGATCGTGGATCATGGGCGCATTTGCGCGCAAGGCACGCTCGGGGAGCTTCGCTCTTTGCTGGGTGAACGCGACGTGCTGCGGCTCAGCGGCGCGTTTCATCCCGAGCAGGTTAGACAGGCGCTGGCGCGCGTCGAGGGCGTTGAAGTGATCCACGCCGATGAGGCGCTGCTGGCCTTGGCGATGACGGATGCCTCGCATCGGCTCCCGTTGATTTTCGCGGCGCTGAACGGATCGGAGCTGCGCGGCACGACGTTGACTCAGCCTAGCTTAGAGAGCTTGTTCATAAAGCTGACCGGCACGGAGCTGCGGGAATAGCGATGCGCTTTGTCTGGATCAGCGCGCTCAAGGACCTCCGCCGGCTCCGCCGCGAGCCGGTTGCGCTCCTCACCTGGCTGGCGATTCCGGCGTTCGTGGTCGTGATTCTGACGCTGGTGTTTGGGCCTGGAGGATCGGGACCGCACGGCAAGCTGTTGATCGCCGACGAGGACCATGCATTGGGCGCAACCATGCTCACCAATGCGTTCCACCAGGGTGCGCTCGGCAAGATGTTGACAGTTGAGCAGGTCAGCCAGGTCGAAGGCCGCCGCCGGCTGGATCGCGGCGAGGCTTCGGCGCTGATTGTCATTCCCCGCGGCTTTTCGATGTCGTTCATGACAGACCGTGCCGTCACGATCGATCTGATCCGCAACCCGGCGCAGCGCATTCTGCCCGACATTATCGAGGAGTCGCTGGCCATCATGCTGGATCGCGCAGCCGCGCTCGGGGGCGGAACCGGTCAACCCGCAATTCAGCTTCAAGCGACCGTAATTCCCGACAAGACAGAACAGCCCGGCGGGTTCGCCGCTATCCTGCTGCCCGGGGCGCTGTTCATGGCAATTTTCTTCATCGCCGGAGCGCTGGCGGCGGACGTTTGGCGCGAACGCACCTCGGGCGCGCTGCGCAGAGTCGCGACTACACCGGCGCGATTCGGCGCATTTCTGGCCGGCAAGCTACTGGCGTCCGCGCTGATCTTCAGCGTGATCGGCGCGTTCGGCCTGGCGGTGGCTCACGGCTTGCTGCAACTGCGCGTCGCGAGTTTTCCGGCTGCTCTACTCTGGATTGCGCTGTCCGGCTCCGGGCTGTATCTGATGATCATGCTGGTGCAATCGGCAGCGTCGTCCGAACGCGTTGCGAGTCTGCTGACCAATTTCGTGACGCTCCCGCTGGTGATGTTGGGCGGCGGTTTCGTGCCGTTCGAGTGGATGCCGCGCACCTTCGCGCGGATCGGCGAGTGGACGCCGAACGGCTGGTGCGTGATTGAGCTGCGGGCCGTGCTGGCGGGCTCGCTTCAGCCCCTGGCTTTCGGCGCACTCATCCTGGCAGTGGGCGCGGCGTGGCTCGCGAGCGTTCGCACCATTCGGAGAGCCGCATGTTGAGGGATGTGTTTTTCCTGGTATCGCGCGATCTCGGCCACATGCTGCGCCGGCGTGAAACGCTGTTGTGGACCTTCGTGATGCCGGTAATCTTCTTCTATTTCATCGGGAGCATTTCGGGCGGCTTCGGGCGTTCCGGCGACGCCGATCCCATCGCGGTGGTCAAGCCCGCCACTGCGGGATTCCTGGCGGACCAGTTGATCGCGCGCCTGGAGCAGCGCAATTTTCGCCTGGTGCGGCAGCCGGACTATTTTCGCCAGCTCCGCATTCCCGCTGATTTCACCGATTCAGTTCTCGCGGGCAGGCCGGCCAAGGTGGAGTTTATCCGCTCTGGTTCTGGAATCAACGCCGACTACGAAGCGACGCGGCTCGATCGAGCCGTGTACAGCCTGGCGGGCGACGTAGCGCTGCTCAGGAGCAAAGGCATCGCGCCCACTCCGGAGTCCCTGGCCGCGCTGGCTGCGCAGCCGCGCCGGATCTCGGTTCGAGTCAGCTCGTCGGGCACGCGCAAGGTGGCGCCCATCGGGTTCGAACAGGCCGTTCCTGGCATGCTCGTCATGTTTACCATGCTGGTTTTGCTGAATGCCGGCGGCGTAACGCTTTTGGTCGAGCGCAGGCAAGGAATTCTACGGAGGCTGGCATCGTCGCCGATCTCGCGCGGCTCGGTGGTGCTGGGGAAATGGGGAGCGCGCTTCTCCCTGGGCCTGGTCCAGATCCTGTTTGCCATGGCGACCGGCACAGTGTTGTTCAAAGTCCAGTGGGGCGAGCATCTCGGAGCGGTGGTGCTTGTTCTGGCGTCTTACGCCGCAATGATCGCGGTATTCGGGATGCTGCTGGGGAATTTCGCCCGCATGGAAGGCCAGGTGATCGGCCTGGGCGTGGTGGTGAGTAACGTGCTCGCGGCGCTGGGCGGTTGCTGGTGGCCGATCGAGATTACGCCGCCGTGGGCGCAGAAGATCGCACTGGTTTTTCCTACCGGTTGGGCGATGGACGCGCTTCACAAACTAATGAGCTTCGGCGACGCTCCCGGCGCGGTTGTGCCACACATCGCGGCGTTTCTAGCGACAGCGCTCATAGCCGGCTATGTTCTGACTCGCAGCTTTCGCTTCGAGTGACACGACGATAAAACCAGAGATCCGCTAGAATGGTTTTGTCACCCCATGGTTCGTTTGTTCCCCTTCACATTTCTTGTAGCCACACTCCTGCCTTTGGGGAGTTGCAAGCACGCCACGCCGGACAATGTCGCGGCCACCGTGAACGGGCGCACCATCACTTACGGCGAACTGGACAAACAATTCCAGGCGCAGTTCATGTCCTCCAACGAGCGGCCTAGCGACGATCAGATGATGATCCAGAAACTGGAAGTGCTGCGTACGCTGGTGGACAACGAGATCATGCTGCAGCGCGCCGAAAAGCTGGGTCTCATGGCGACGGATGCCGACGTGGAATCCAAATTCGCCGAACTGAAGGCGCCGTACACGCAGGAGGAATTTCAGAAGCAGCTGGCGGCGCGGAAAATGTCGGTGGACGACATGAAGGCACAGCTCAAGCGCGACCTCAGCGTGACCAAGCTGTTCAACAAGGAGATTACGTCGCACATTTCGATCTCCGACAAGGACGTCACCGACTTCTACAACGCCAACAAGAGCAGTTTCAATTTTCCGGAACCGCAGATACACCTGGCGCAGATTCTGGTGACGCCCACGCCGGATCCGAACGTGCGGAATCTTCGCAATGACAAAGCCCAGAACGACGACCAGGCTCGCAAGAAAATCGACATGCTAGCCGAGCGCATGCGCCAGGGCGAGGACTTCGGCATGCTGGCGCAGAATTTCTCCGAGGACCCGACGTCGGCGCCCAACGGCGGCGATCTGGGGTTTGTTCCGGAATCGGCTTTCGAGCGGGCAGACCCGGAGATCCGCCGCGTCATTCAAGCCGCCTCGCCGGGCCAGGTGACGCCGGTGGTGAAGACGCCGGAAGGTTATCGGGTATTCAAGATCTATTCCAAAGAACCGGCGGGCCAGCGCGAATTGACCGATCCGCGCGTGCAGCAAAACATCAGGGAAACTTTGCTGAATCGCAAGGATCAGCTTTTACGCGCGGCGTATTACGAAGTGGCGCGCGATGAAGCTAAAGTGGTGAACTACCTGGCGGATTCGGTCGCGCAGACCAAAGACAAGAAGTAGCCGAGCGGTGCCGGGGTCAGTTTTCTGAGCTCTTGGGCTTGGCGTCCGGCTTGGCTTTCGTTGCGGGCTCTTTTCGAATCTCTTCAAAGTACTGCTGCACGTACTGCTGGTAGGCCAGCGGAACCTCGTCGCGATTGATCTCGCCGCCGGCTTCGGCGTGCTTGGCGGCGCGCTCGGAATACTGGGTCTTCAACTGCTGCTTGCCCGACGCTACTTCGACCATCACTTCCCCGCTGACGTTGGCGGCGCGCTTACCGATAAGCTCGCTGATCTTGCCCATGGCGGCCAGTTGCTCGGCCTCGCGCGCGCTCTTGTCCCCGTCCTGGCGGCCGATTCCGCTCTTGCCGTCCTTGGTGGTCTGGTCGGAATTCTTCGCCGCGCCCTGGCTCTGCGCGGTTTGCTGAGCGCCGTTCTGCTGCTGATCGCCTTGCGACTGCGAGTTGGCGTTGTTCTCCGATTGCTGCTCGCCGGGATTGCCCTTCTGGTTCTGCTGGTTCTGATTCTGCTGCTTCTGCGCCGATTGCTGGCTGGGCTGCGACGAGGAGCCGCCCTGCTTGCCCTCGGTGTTCTTGGGCTGGCTCTTCAGCTTGGCCATGAGATTGGAGATCGCGTCCTTCATTTTGTCGGCCAGGCTGGAGTTGTCACCGGAGTTGGAAGACTTGTCGGAATTCTGCTGGGCGTTGTCTTGCTTGCCGGATTGCGGCTCGCCATCCGGTGAGTCTTTCGCTTCACCCTTATTGTCGTTGTTGGAGTCGGCGTTCTGTCCCTTGTCCGGCGAGTTGAGCAGGTCATCGCCTTTGGGAGTATCTTCCTTGCCCTTGGCTTGCGATTTCGCCGACGCATCCGCGTCCGCCGGGTTGCTCGTTTCGGTGTCGTCTATGGTGTCGAGCGGAGTATCGGGCTGAGGTTCGAGATCCGACGTTTTCGATTCCCACTGCTCGGCGGCCGCATCGCTCTCGCGAGTTTTTTCAAACGGCATCGCGCCGCGCTTCTTGGCGTCGGCAACCTGGCGCGAGGAACCGAGGAACCCGTCGAAATCGATATGGATCAGCGATGCCCGCAGATCCAGGCTGCGCGTGATGCCGTAACGCACGCCGAACATCGACGCCACCGCCAAGGCCAGCGCCGCATTGACGTAGAAGGTTCTCGGCGCCAGGAACGGAACACCTTGGCGAAGATCGGCCGAGCGAGCCAGATCTTCGGCGGCTCTCTCGTTGGTGTGCGACGAGTTCAGGCGAGGAGTGGATGCCTTCGGAATGCTGGCTGAAGAAATAGGCGGTGGATAGCGCATCGTGAAAACCCAGGTGCGCGTCGATGGATTGCGCCACCCGATAGCGCGACAGGATTTTGTTGCGGCCCCGATAGACGCTGACAGCCAGGCTCACTGCGAACAGAATCACCAGCCAGTACCAGTTGAGGATCTGGGTGCCGAGGATCAGCAAGAGAATGGCGCCGCCCAGCACCAGTGCGATGGAGAGGGAGGCCTGTTGAATGAGCAGATTGCGCACCTGGCGTAATCGCCCCCGTGCGATTAACGTCGTTACTGCGCTCTCGACACTCACCAACCTAATTATTGCAGAAAACTGAGGGGTTCGCTCCGATACTTTGTAAGGCGAGCGACGGGTAGTCCTGTGAATGCTAGGATTTGCGCTGCCGCACGGGGCGGCTTCTTCCTTGTCATCAGGCCCGGGCGATCAGCTTAGCAGCCGCTCCACAATCACGACGTCACGCCATTGGCCATCCAGCAGGCCGTGTCTTTCATAGACGCCGACCTCACGGAAGCCGAGTTCGCGGACCAGGCCGCGGCTGGCGACATTCTCGGGGAAGATTCGGGAAAGCAGCTTCCAGAACCCGGCTTGCTGGGCGGCCTGGATCAGGGCCAGAAGCGCGAAACTGCCTGCGCCGCGGCGGCGGAACGAGCGCACCACATAGACCGAGGTTTCGGCAATTCCGGCGTAGCATTCGCGCGGCCGGTAGGAGGAGGTGGCCGCGAACGCCACCACTTCATTGCCTTCTTCGACCACCACGATGGGATGTACGCCGTCGAACCAGGCATGAATGTCTTCGGCCGACCGCAGGCGGGTCTCAAAGGTCGCGACGCGGTCCTGGATGCCCTGGTTGTAGATGCGCGCCATCGCCTCCGCATCCTCCAACCTGGCGGGCCGCGAGGTCATAAATCCGCGGTCACCGACGGGGTGCAGTGCACCGGGAAATTGACCGACCGGGCGATGTTGCAAAGCTTGTGCGCTTCTTCGTGCAGCGCTACGGCGTCCTGGACGCGGCCGGGGTCAGTGATCTTCATCGCCGGCCGCAAGGTCACTTCAGTGAATTGGCCGGTCTGGCCCTGCGTCGCCATTCTGCCCAGCGCGTCGTCCACATACGACACCACGGTTATCTTCGCGTCCGCGCACAGATGCAGCAGCCACATCATATGACAGGCCGAGAGCGCGGCAACCAGCAACTCTTCGGGCGTATAACGCGAGGCGTCGTGGAAGCGTGGAACCTCAGTGGTGCCGAGGATGGGCGGCTTGTTCGGCATTGAGATTTCGTGCATGCGGCTGTAGCTTGCGTAGGTGGCGGTTCCCTGCCCGGTGTTGCCGGTCCAGATGGTCCGGACTTCGTATTTGTGCGCGGGAAGATCAGGCATCTGCGATGCTAGCGGCTGGCGGGCGGGATGATCCTGTTCATGCGCGCGTATTCGACGGCTTGGCCATAGTGGTCGAAACTATGCCAGCCGATTTCTGCGATCAGCGACAGGCGGGTCGTTTTCTGATTGCCGAAGGGCGATTGCAGCATGTCCAGCATGTTGGCGGCGGTGAGCGCTTGGGCGGCTTTGTGCGCGTATGCGAACGAGGCCTTCAAATAGCGAACCACCGCGTCTTTGCCTTGGATCGACGGCGAGCCGTTTTCGTCCTTGCCGGCTTCGACTGGGCACTTTTCACCCAGGGAGGCGGCGGAGACTTCGTAGATCACGGTTGCGATGTGAGTCATCTGCTGCGAGAACGTGCGCACACCTTTGAACTCGCCTTGCGTAGGGGCGAAATTGTATTGGTCGGCGGGCATGGCTTCGGCCAGCGAGCCGATTTCGCTTTCCACCTGGCGGACCTGGTTATCGAAAACCTTGCCGATGCTAGGCGTCTGGGAGTCGGCGCCAAAGATCGTGATGGAGCCGACGGCGACAGTTGTGGCGAGGAGAAACAAACGTGTCATGAAGATGATTATACGCATCGAGCGCGGCGGCGATGGGCAGTGAGACGCTACGGAAGCGCAATAGACGGCATCTGCCGGGCGTACGATGATCGAATGGCAACTAATCAGAATAAAGGAGTCACCTTTCTGGTTCTGATCCTCTCGTTGGCATCCGCCGTGAAGTCTGCAGCCCAACATATGAACGCCCGGGACTCGCCGTGTCAGAGCGGGCCAAATTCCGAGCAGACCCGGTGCTTCATCGAGGAGGCTCAGGACGCCGGTCAGGAATTGAACCTAGCTTACAAGAGGATACTGATGGTCCTTTCTCCCCGCGAACGCGGAAAGTTGCAGATCGCTCAACGGCTATGGGTGCAGTTTCGGGACGCGAATTGCACGGCTGAGCGGGAACTCTATGACGGAGGGTCCGCTGCGCCGATGGTTCACGCAGCGTGCCTGGCAGCGGATACTCGGCAGCGCACGGCAGAACTGAACCTTATGTACGGGTGGCGAGTGGAGAAATTCTCACGATAGCCGACAAGGCCTCGCGGGCAGGAACAGCGACGCGCGATTCACAGCCTATCGAACAGCAGATGCAATCCGTCACGCACTGCTTCCGCCGCAGCGGCGCTCAGCCTTCCTGTGCATTCCGCCAACTGCGCCTTATCGACCGTGAGGATCTGGGACACGTTTACCACGCTGGCCTTGGGAAGGTTCGCTTCGCCCGTCTTCAGAAGCACGTTGCCGGGCGCGCCGGCCCGCCTCAGATTCGAAGTGATGAGGCACACTACGCTGGTTCGAATCGCGCTGCGATTAAACAAATCGTTCTGCACAACCACGCAGGGATGGCGGTCCGCCGGCGCCGAGCCCGCCGCAGGCCCAAAGTCCAGCCAGTATACTTGTCCTTGCCGGATCTCGTTCACCAACGTTCCTTGACAACCCGGCGGACCTTGGCTTTGATTCCCTTCAACAGCCGTTCTTCGCCAGGTTCCAAACCCTCCGCATACACCTCATTGAGGCGGCGGAACATCTGCTCGCGTCGCTGCCGTTGCAGGAAATCGCCAACTGCCAGCGCGAATAGGCGGCTCCGGCTCAAGCCCATCCGCCGTGCAGTTTTATCTGCTTGCTGCAACAATTCTTCGTCGATTGAGATGGCGGTCTTCATGTTCCTACCAATAATCCTACCATACGTCTTACCACTGCGAGTACTTCGAGTCAGAAGAAACACCCCGGTCTCTTAGTTGCGATACTAAAGCCCTATGAAAAAGTCATCTTCTAGATGTCGGTCTCCGTGGATGGCTACGTGGAGGGGCCAAACCGCGAGATCGACTGGCATATTGTGGACGACGAGTTTAACGCCTAGGCGGAGGAGACGCTGACAGCCACGGACGTTCTCATCATGGGCCGCAAAACCTACCAGCTAATGGCCGGATACGGGCCGACCGCTCAAGGCGATCATTCCGGCGTCACAGAGAAAATGAACCGCACGCCCAAGCTCGTGTTTTCGAGCACGCTGAAACGTGTGGATTGGCAGAATTGGCGCCTTGCCACGGGATCCGTTGCGGACGAGGTGGCGCGGCTCAAGCAAGTCCCCGGCGACGGTTTGCTGTGGGTGGGCGGCAGCGACCTGGAAGCGTCGTTTCTGGAGCAGGGTTGGGTGGACGAGATCCTTCAGTTCGGGCAACTTTGTCTTGACATACGGGCCTGCCGGCCGCTAGCCCTGGCGCGACACGCACCGAATCCAGCGCGTTGATGAGATACTCAACTTATGTCTCTTACGAAAACCGGTGTCACGATCTGCCTTTTTGCGCTCGCTGCCGCGTCACTGCCCGCCTTTGCCCAAGTCGATGTGAAGGGGGCCTATTTGAAGCACCTGAAGACATCCAAGGACTTTACTATGAAAGTCGCAAACCAGATGCCCGAAGCGACCTACGACTTCAAACTCACTCCGCCGCAAATGAGTTTCGCCGAGCAATTGGTACATTTGTCGCAATCGTTGGACTTCTTTCTCTCGTCGTTCTCCGGCGAAAAGCCTAAGGGGAATAAGCCTGCGTCCATGAGCAAGAAGGACGTGGTCGCGTTTGTAGGCCAGTGCTTCGACGGCGCCATCGACAAGGTCTCCAGGCTCACTCCCGAGCAGCTTTCAAAAACCTACAAGGGCGAAGAAGGCACGATGACCGGTCTGGAAGTTCTGATGTTCATGCTGGATCACACCACGCACCATCGGGCCTCCGCGGAGATGTACCTGCGCGCCAAGGGCATCACGCCGACAGAATACGAGTTCTAAGAATTCGAAGGAACTCTCGCCTTACGCGGCGTTTATTGGATCGCGACGGTCGCAGAATCCGAAGCTTGCCCCATGGTGATTACCAACGGCACATCGTTGCCTGGAACGAGGTCAGCCGGGATCTGCACGTCCACTTGGTACAGGCCGTTGTAGCCGGGAGCAACACCGGAGAACAAAAGCGGCGCCTGTTCGCCACCGATAGTAACCGTGGGCGTAACGACGGTGACGTAAAGAGGACTGCCGCTGGCCGGCGCGAGCGACCCTGTGGGCAGAACCGCGCCGTTAGGATCGCCATTGGGCGTGGCTATGCCCAATCCAGTGGCGTAGATCTGCAGGTAACCGCCGCGCTTGGCAGGCTGGCCGCATACGCTGGCGGCGTTGGTGCAGTTAGTCGGCAGACCCATGTTGTTCGCCATCGAAGTGGGCATAGCGATCCAGGCGGTGTTGGCGGCGACTGCAACCGCATTCCGGCGCTTGGGTACGAGCGGATCGGTGTAGTAGAACATCCCCGGCGCGGCGGGCGCTAACGTCATGGTTTGCGCCGGCGACGTACCGCCGGAGGTCTGCACGGTCAGGTCTACCGTTCCAGTGGTCGGAAGCTCGGTGGGAACCAGCACGTTAATCTGGCCGCTGGTGGCGGCCAGGGCGAAGATGGGTGCGGCGGTGCTTCCGAACATTACGCCCAATCCATTCACATTGGTGGACGGAAACGCGGAGAGATTGTCCTGGGTACCGAAGCCGGCGCCGAACACCGAGACGATCGACCCCGGCGCGATGACGTTTTGGGAAGCGAAGCTCGCGCCGTTTAGAACGAAGCCCACCAGCGGGCCGGACCCGACCGGAATATTGACAGTATTGCTGGCGACTCCGGCCACAGTCACGATCACTGGCTCGATTCCAACGGGAGTATTTTGCGAGAGCGCAAAGTAGACCTCTTCTTGGCCGCTGCCGGAATTTACATCGATGTGGAGGACCTGCTCAGCTTGGCCGCCTACCGTGACGGTAGGCGTCGCAGAGGGTGAAACATCCGGGCCCAGCCCGGTGAGGTTAACTTGCAGAACTTCCCCCAACGCCGCCGGGGACGTCGGCGTGACACTTTTTTGAGTTTGGTTGTGCTGGATCGGATAGTAGGGATTAAAATCCGGCGGAGCCGTCGAAGAGGAAATGAGCACGCCGACTCCGTATAACTGGGGCTGGGGTACACCGATCGTGATCGGAATGGCATTGGAGGCTTGGCCCTGGTAGGTGACCACCAATGTGGTCGCCCCGGCCGGCGTGGTAGCAGGGATCGTCGCAGAAATGAAGTCAGTGCCATCCGCAACGTTGATCCCGCCGGTTTGGCCGCCCACGGTGATGGTGTAGTCGCGGCCTGCTGAGTGCAGCACGAAGGTACCCAGAATATAGATTTCCGTGCCTGGGCCGATGATGGTCACACCCGGGATGCCGGTGGTGAAGCTGGTGATTACCGGTGCCTGGGCCCAAGCCGCAGCCGCAAAGGTCATCAGACAAAGAATCTTGCGCATGGAGTGCTCCTCGGACAAACTAGCATAATCAGTGGCTGCTCCACAGGCCGCGCTGGACATCGGTAAAGTTCTTCAAGATTTGTTCCTCCAGCGCGTGATGGCCGTCACGCACGATGCACCGGCCGGCGATGTAAACGTCGCGGACCGCGGTCCGCTCGAGCGAGAAGACAATGTTACTGGCGAGCGAGCCGGCGTCCGCGCCGGCGATGGACAGATCGTTGAGGTCCACGGTGAAGAAGTCGGCCGGACGCCCAACTTCGAGTTTCCCGCCGGGGGCTGCCAGGCTGGCCGCGCCGCTCTCGGTGGCACATTCCAGCAAGTGCGCGGCGAGCCGCTCAGGATCCAGCACCACTCGCTCCAGGCGCTCCAGACGCAAGTGGTATTCCAGCTCGCGGGCGTCCTCTAGCAAGTCAATTTGGACATTGCTATCGGATCCGAGTGCGATGCGAACGCCGGCGCGAGTCAGCCGGTCTGCCGGACAAGTTCCGTCGCCCAAGTTGCGCTCGGTGGTGGGACAAGCGCAGACCATGCTGCGCGCGGCGCCCAGCTGATCGATCTCCTTCGGCGTCACGTGAATCGCGTGAATTGCGGTGAAGCGGGCATCCAGAATGCCGTGCTGGTGCAACAACGCCACTGGAGGCAGTCCGTACTCTGCGATGCACGCCTCTACCTCGGCGGGCTGTTCGGCCACGTGCATGTGGACCGGCAACGCCTTGGCGCGCGCGTATCGCACCAGCTCCAACAGATAATCGAGAGGAACCGCCCGGATGCTGTGCGGCGCGATGCCGACCCAGGAGCTGCCGGGCTTGCATTGGCCTGACAGCGCCTCCGTGTCCGCGATGAAGTCCTCGATGCGTGGCGTCAGAAACCTGGGTTGACCGCCACGCACGTAGGCCGCGCGCAGCAGTGCGATCCGTAACCCGGTGTCCTCGGCCGCGCGCAGTATCTGAAGCGCGAGAAGGTTGCGATCCCCGTAGGGCTGTCCCGCCGGGTCGTGATGCAGGTAGTGGAATTCGCCGGCAGTGGTGATGCCGCTGAGCAGCATCTCTAAGAACGCCATGCGCGCGGCGTGATAGATCGCCTCGGGCGAAAGCAGATTAGCGGCCCGGTACATGGCCTCGCGCCAGGTCCAGAAAGTATCGCGATTGGCGCCGCTGCGCTGCTCGGTGCGGCCCCGGATCACGCGCTGGAAGGCGTGCGAGTGCGCATTGATGAATCCGGGCAGAATGGCGCGTCCGAGAGCCGCTCGGCCTGTGCCAGATCGGCGGTGGCACTGGAGAAATGCGTGATCCGGCCACTCGAATCCGCGAACATCGCCACGCCGGATTCGAACGCGCCCTCGCGCCAGATGTAGTCCGGGAGCCAGCCTATCATGACTTTTCCTCGGGGACATCCGCGAGCGCGCAAGAAACTCCCGCGGCACGATAGGCCTCGAGGAACGCGCCCGCGGCGGGACCATAAAGAGGCGGCTCGACATGGTTGCCGGGGTCGCTCGCGACCAACTCAAAGAATCGCTCGCGGACAACCGGGCTGCGGAACACGCCACCCAAGTAGGAGATGCGTGCGGGTTCCGCTGGCTGGAACAACTGCGGCCGCACGGCGGCTGCAAGCTGCGCTAACGCCTGACCGGACCGCATCAGGATCTCGCGTGCAGCCGGGTCGCCCTCGCCAGCGGCCTGATCCACGAGTTTCGCCATGGCGGCGATACGCGGCCTGGGGAACTCGGGCGTATAGAACCGATGCAGCAGATCGTTGGCATCGCGCGCCCCGCTCGCCCCCAGCAGCGCGGCGCGCAGGGATGTAGCCCGGCCCCAGCCTTCCTCCAGGCGCAAGGCAGCGCGCAACGCTTGGCGCACGATATCGAATCCGCCGCCTTCGTCACCGAACACGTATCCCCAGCCGCCGGCCCGCGCGGTGAGTCCAGCGGCATTGCGGCCAAAGGCGATGGAGCCTGTCCCGGCGATCACGATAATGCCCGGCGTTCCCGCGGTGGCGCCCGCCAGCGCGATCAGAGCGTCGTGGGTCACGATGATCTGGTCGCTCGCCAGAATCTCGCTAACGATAGCTTCCTTATCGGCCGGTCCGCCGCTGAAGCCCAGACAGGCGGAGGCGAAACGCGGCGGCGCATCGAGACCCGCGCCGAGGCACGCCGCTGTCAGGCATTCGGTCAAGGCGGAAATGAATTTTTGACGCGCCTCGGAGGCGCCGGCGTGATTGCATGGACCGGCGCGGCCCAAGCCGAGAACTCGTCCATTCCGGTCAGCAATCAGCGCCGTGGTACTCGACTGGCCTCCATCGACTCCCAGAAAATATTGGCTCACAAGCTAACCGGCGCCACCAGCGATAGACGGCCCCAGGGGCGATGCGTGGAAACGCGCGCGCGTTCCAGGCCGGCGCGGCGAGCCAGCGCCAGCAGCTCACCGGTCTTGAAGGCGGCCTGAACCGAGATCAGGCCGTCATGAACAAACATGCTGTGCCAGTTGAAAAGCCATTGCGTGGCCGGCAGGAATCGGAGAGCCAAAGGACCGCGTTCTAAGTCGATAGCCAGCACGGCGCGGCGCGCCAGCCGCTTGAAATTTCCGAGCAGCTCCACGATCTGGTCGTCGGTGAAGTGATGCAGGAAAAACGAGCTGAAGACGAAATCGAAGCTGGCGGCGCGGAACGGCAGCTGAAACGCGTCGGCCACCACTTTCGGCTGCGCTGCGTCGCCCAGGTGGGAGTCTAATCGATCCAACGAGACCACGGTCGCGCGCGGATACCGGCTTCGAAGCGCCGCGCCGATGTCGCCGGAGGCCGCACCCACGTCCAGCATGGAAAAACTCTCGCCGCGTTCGGCCAATCCGCTCATGATTTTGCGCAGGATGAGATGCCCCCCGAAATAGCGGTTCACTCTCGCCAGGTCGGCCAGCACGGGGCGGGCCTCTTCGGGACTAGCGTGATCCAGCAGCTCCGGGACAATCACGCGTTGTTCGGCCAGCGCCATGATCCAATGATAAGCGCACAGCGCGGGGCGCGCTCGCTTGGAGAGATAACCAATCGCGACCCGCTGCGTTGTGCGCGATGTTACTGGAGGAGATGCGCCGCGTGCTAAGATGCGGCCAACCAGCTTATGGATATTGTCGCAAGCAATCTGGGTTGGATCGAGGCCGTTGCGGCCCGATGTTTTCGGGGAAGAGTGAAGAACTGATCCGCAGCCTGCGCCGCGCCATGATCGCCCGCAAACGGGTGCAGGTATTCAAGCCGATCTGGACGACCGCTATTCGAGAGACGAAATCGTTTCCCACGCCGACCAGCGCATGAAGTCGGAAGCGGTGCAGAATCCGGCTGAAATACTTTCCCGTCTGGACTGGCGCACCGAGGTAGTAGGCATCGACGAATCCAATTTCTTCGGGCAAGAATGGTGGCGCTGGCCACCCGCTGGCCGACAGCGGCAAACAGGTGATCATCGCGGGTTTGGATACCGACTACCTGGGCCGGCCGTTTCCGCCCATGCCGGACCTTCTGCCTGGCCGAGTCCATCACCAAAACCCTGGCGATTTGCATGCGCTGCGGCAATCCGGCGAAACATACCCAAAGATTGGTGGAGTCCTCGGATCTGATCGTGGTAGGCGCGGCCGGGATGTACGAAGCGCGGTGCCGGCGTTGCTTTGAGCCGGGACCCCAAGCAGGAATCGCTGGAATTCGCCCGGCCGCAGGTTAGGCGCGCAGAAAAGTGAAACGGAAAGGTGCAATGCCAGACTCTAACCTGTTAGATTGATAGTGACGGCACCGCCTAGAGGTACAGTAATGTCCATTTTCCCGAACCCAAGTCCGATGCCGCCGGAACAACCGGCCGGGCCCAGTTACCCCAGTGCTGCCCATCCCGCGCAGGCACCCCCGCCGCCGCAAGGACCGTATGGTCCCCCGGCGATGCAATACGCGGCGCCGCCTTATTACACCCCACCGCCTCCTCCAGAGCCCCGGAGCTCGGCGTTGGAGAAGACCGGCCTGGTGATCGCCGCCATCGCTCTGCTGGCGGGCGCTAACGTTTATCTGTATACCCAACTGAATCAGGTTAAGCAGATTATGTCCAAGAACATCGATGCCACTGCGGCGCGCCTGGATAAGCTGGACGAGACTTCTTCGCTAACCGCGCGCGCGAATCAGAAGCGCGTCGACGAACTGAAAGACCAGCTCGAACAAGCACGCCGGCAGGCCAGCCTGGCGGCCGGCGACGCCAAGGATGAAGCGCTGAAAAAGGTCGATGAAACGCGTGCTCAACTGGAGGCGGCGCAACAGCAGGCCCAGCAGCAGCTCAAGTCGGACATCTCGAAGGTGCAGGAACAAACCCAGACCGTGGATTCCAGGGTCTCCCAGGTAAGCAACGATGTCACCGGAGTAAAAGGCGACGTCGCTACCACGCGGTCTCAGCTCGAAAAGACCGTGGCCGAGTTGAAGCGCGCCACCGGCGATATCGATGGGCATAGTGTCTTGATCGCAACCAACGAGGAAGGAACTGTCGGCCTTGAAAG
>CAVUBR010000003.1:0-294728 GCA_963739705.1 Terriglobia bacterium
AGGTCAACGTCACCTACAACAAGGAAGCCGGCAGCGGTTGGGTTTCCATTCTTATCAACGCCATTCCGTTCGTCCTGTTGCTGGCGTTCTGGATCTTCATGATGCGCCAGATGCAGAGCGGCGGTAATAAGGCGCTGAGCTTCGGAAAGAGCCGCGCGCGGCTGCACTCGTCCCAACAGAAGAAGGTCACCTTCAAGGATGTCGCGGGCGTCGAAGAAGCCAAAGAAGAGCTGCAGGAGATCATCGAGTTCTTGCGCGAGCCGCAGAAATTTCAAAAACTCGGCGGGCGGATTCCCAAGGGCGTTTTGCTGATCGGGCCTCCCGGCACCGGCAAGACGCTGCTGGCCCGGGCGATCGCCGGTGAAGCGAACGTGCCGTTCTTTTCCATCTCCGGATCTGATTTCGTCGAGATGTTCGTGGGCGTGGGCGCGAGCCGCGTGCGCGATCTGTTCGAGCAGGGCAAGAAGAACGCCCCGTGCATCATTTTCATCGATGAAATCGACGCCGTCGGACGTCATCGCGGCGCGGGCCTCGGCGGCGGCCACGATGAGCGTGAGCAAACGCTCAACCAGTTGCTGGTTGAAATGGACGGCTTTGAATCCAACGAAGGCGTGATCCTGGTGGCGGCCACCAACCGCCCCGACGTACTCGATCCCGCGCTGCTGCGCCCCGGCCGTTTTGACCGGCGGGTGGTTGTGGATCGCCCGGACGTCAAGGGTCGCGAGATGATCCTGCGCGTCCATACCAAGAAGACTCCGCTGGGCGACGATGTGGATCTTACCATCGTGGCTCGCGGCACGCCTGGATTCGCCGGCGCCGATCTAGCCAACCTGGTGAACGAAGCCGCACTGGTGGCCGCTCGCCAGAATCGCAAGGTCGTCACCCAGTTCGACTTCGAGCTGGCCAAGGACAAAGTCATGATGGGCGTGGAACGCAAATCCATGATCATCACGCCCGAAGACAAGCGCATCACGGCCTATCACGAAGCCGGCCATGCGCTGGTCGCGGCGATCTCGCCGGGAGCCGATCCGCTGCACAAAGTTACGATTATCCCGCGTGGTATGGCGCTCGGTTTGACGATGCAGCTGCCGCTTGACGACAAGCTGAACGCCAATCGCGAGTATCTGGAGGCGCGGCTTTCCATTCTGATGGGCGGCCGCATCGCCGAGGAAATTTTCATGCACCACATCACCACCGGCGCCAGCAACGACATCGAACGCGCCACCGATATGGCGCGCAAGATGGTTTGCGAGTGGGGCATGAGCGAACTCGGGCCTCTGAGCTTCGGCAAGAAGGAAGAACAGATCTTCCTGGGCCGCGAGATCGCACAGCATCGCGATTACAGCGAAGCCACCGCCATCAAGATCGACGATCAGGTCCGCAAGCTGGTGGAAGCCGGCTACGGGCGCGCCCGCAACATCATCGAGGAGAAATCCGACGCGCTGGTGCGCATCGCCGAGGCCTTGCTCGAGCGCGAAGTGCTGGACGGCTCGGAAGTGAAGATGCTGATCGACGGCGAATCGCTCCCGGCCGTGACTCCCAACAAGCCGGCTCCTCCCGACGGCGGAGAAAAGCCGCAGCAGGTGCTGAAGCCCGAAAGCGGAAAGCCGCTGCCAGGTCTGTTGGGTGGCGAGCGGCCTCAGCCTGCCTGAGCGTGATTCCGGCCTTTCCGGTTTACCTGTTCGACGTCGACGGTACGCTGCTTGATTCCGCGCAGGATATCTGCGCCGCAATCCAGGGCGCGCTTTGCGAAACGCGTCATAAAAACGTAAGTCACCAATTGCTGCACCGTTACATCGGGCGTCATCTGCTCGACCTGTTTCAAGACCTGCTCCCCGAATACTCGCGTGAGCAGATGGACGCTTTGGTGGTTGAGTATCGCCGCATCTATCTCGCGCGCAACCACGGCCTGACGCGTCCAGTACCCTGGCGTCGCCGAGGCGCTCGCCGCACTGGGGGGCCGCAAGTCCACCGCGACGACCAAAGGGACGCCGACCACTCGGCTGGTGCTCGAAAAATTTGGACTGCTGCCCTACTTCGACCACGTGCAGGGAACCGACGGATTCCCCGCCAAGCCGGAACCGGACGTGATTCTGGCATCGCGCGCGGTTTTCGGCGTGGCGCCCGAGGATTGCCTGCTGGTTGGCGATTCGGCAGCCGACATGGAGGCCGGCCAGCGCGCGGGTGTCAAAACCTGCGCGGTGCTGTGGGGCTACGGCGAGCGCGACGAACTGGCGCGCTGGAGTCCGGACTATTGGATTTCAGATCCGAATGAGCTGGCGAGTTCTTGAAGATTCAGCTTGCCGGTGTAGATCGCCATTCCCAAAGCCGAGTGAATGCCCAGGCGGTCGAGTTCGCGAATTTCGTCTATCGTCGTGATGCCGCCGGCCGCCGTCAATTCGTGTTTGGTTACAGCGCGCAGGCGACGGAACCAATCCAGGTCGGTGCCCTGCATCAGGCCTTCTTTATCGACATAAGTGCAGAGGAAGCCCGAGCAATACGGCTCCAGATGCGGGATCATTTCTTCCGCGGTGGAATCGGTCGCTTCCTGCCAGCCACGAACCACGACTTTGCCGCCGCGCGAGTCCAGCGCGATGATCAGGCGCTCGGGCGTGACGGCGTCGGCGATCTCGCTGAGCAATTCGCGATCGAAAGCCGCTGTGCCGACGATCACGCGATAGGCGCCTTGCTCGATCAACGCGCGCGCGCGCTCGGGCGATCGCACGCCGCCGCCGACCCGCGCTGCAGCTCGTGAAGCGAGCAGTTCGACCAGATCGTCGTTCGAGCCCTTGCCCATCGCGGCGTCCAGATCGATCACCTGAATCTGCGGAAATGCGGCGAAGCGCTGCAGCATTTCGAGCGGCGTGCCGCCTTCGAGCGCCTTCTCGCGGCCCTGCACCAGTTGGACAACTTTGCCGCCCATCAGATCGATGCAAGGGATGATCATGGCGCCGGCCGGACGGGAACGCCGCGCTCGGCGAGAAATTTCTTGAGATCGCTAACCGTGTAGGTGCCGTAGTGAAAGATGGAAGCGGCCAACGCGGCGTCGGCTTGGCCCTCGGTGAGCACGCGCTCGAAGTCTTCTGGCTTTCCGGCGCCGCCGGAGGCGATCAGCGGAATATGCGTGACTTTCGGAAACCGCGCGCGTCAACTCGCAATCGAAGCCGCTCTGCGACGCCGTCGGTATCCATGGAGGTGAGCAGGATTTCGCCGGCACCGAGCATCTCGCCTTCCAGCGCCCACTCCACCGCGTCCATGCCTTCATCGTCGCGCCCGCCGCGTGTGAAGACGTTCCAACTCTCATTGGGATTCCGCCGGGCATCGATCGCCAGCACCACCGCCTGCGCGCCGAACTCCTCGCTCAGCTCCTTGATCAGCTTCGGACGGCGCACGGCCGCGGTGTTGACGCTGACCTTCTCGGCGCCGGAGTGCAGGATTTTCCTGGCGTCATCGATCGATCGGATTCCGCCGCCGACCGTCAGCGGGATGAAGACCTTTCGCGCGGTGCGCGCCACCAGATCGGCCATGATCTCGCGCGCGTCGCTGGAGGCGGTGATATCGAGGAACACCAGCTCGTCGGCGCCTTGTTCGTTGTAGCGCGCGGCGAGTTCCACCGGATCGCCCGCGTCGCGCAGTCCGACGAAATGCACGCCCTTCACTACGCGCCCGCCGGTGACATCGAGACAAGGGATGATGCGCTTGGCCAGCATTGGTTTACAGCTCGACGAAATTGCGCACGATACCGAGCCCGATGGGCCCGGATTTCTCCGGATGAAATTGCACGCCGAAGACGTTGTTGGTTTCGAGCACCGCCGTGTATTCGACCGAGTACTCACAAGTCGCGGCAGTCGCATCCACCACCGGCGCATAGTAGCTGTGCGCGAAATACAAGTAAGGATGCTGCGGAAGGTTTCGTAGCAAGCGGGCGCCGTTGCGCGGCTGGATTTCGTTCCAGCCCATGTGCGGCACGCGGGAGTCGGCGGGAAAGCGCCGGATCTCACCTCGAAACAGGCCGAGGCCGTGCTGGCCCGGAGCTTCTTCGCTGGTCTCAAACAGACCTTGCAGACCGAGACAGATTCCCAGAAACGGCACGCCGGCGCGAATGCGCTCGAGCAGCGCGTCGCGCACCTGCATCTGATCGAGCGCGCGCATCATCTGGCCGAAGTGGCCGACGCCGGGCAGAATGATTTTGGTCGCGCGGCGCAGACCCCTCGCTGTCCCGAACCAGCTCGTGCTCTGCACCGATCTCGTCCAGCGTGTTTTGCACGGAACGCAGGTTGCCGGCGCCGTAATCGAGAATCGTGATCATAAGAGCCCTTTAGTGGACGGAAGCTGGTCCTTCAGCCGCGGGTCTTTCGAGCAGGCATAGCGCAGCGCGCGGGCGAAGCACTTGAAGATGGCTTCGATCTTGTGATGGTTCGAGCGCCCGTACAGCACCTTGAGCGTGCAAGTTCGCGCCGGCGTGAGTCACAAAGCCGCCAAAGAAGTCTTCCACCAGCTCGGATTGCAAATCGCCCACTAAGCGCACTTTGACTTTGTCGTCGTAGACCAGCGCGGGACGGCCGCTCAGGTCGAGAGCGACCACGGCCAGCGTCTCATCCATGGTCATGACGAAGTAGCCGGCGCGGTTGATGCCTTTGCGATTGCCCAACGCTTTGGAAACGAGCTGGCCGAGCACGATGCCGACGTCTTCGACGGTGTGATGCTGGTCGACATCCAGATCGCCCGTGGCCTTCAGTTTCAAATCAAAGGCGCCATGTTTGGTGAACAGCTCCAGCATGTGATCGAAAAAACGGATGCCGGTAGAAATGTCGTACTTGCCGCGCCCGTCGAGTTTCAGCGTGCCGCGGATCTGAGTCTCCTTGGTGTTCCGCTCGACGCTAGCCGATCTCATTGATGTCTCCGAGGACCTGGATCGCGCCTTCCTGATGGAACAGATTGAGGATCTCGGCGCGGCGCTCGTGGGCCGGAGCCGCGATGCCAATGAAGGGGACGTTGGCGGCGCGAGCGCAGCGGGCGTCGTCGACCGTGTCGCCGACATACAGCAGCTTCTTCGACGGGCGCAGCGAAGCGATTTTCAGCAGACCATCGGGCGCGGGCTTTTCGCATTCGACGTCATTCGCCGTAATCAGCAGAAACCGGTCGCGCACGCCTTGCGCGGTTCAGCGTGATCTCGGCTTCTTCCGTGGTGCGGCCGGTGAAGATGGCAAGCTCGAATTTCGCTCCCAGCCGGTCGAGCAGCCCGTCGCGCGGCAGCCAGCGCTCGCGATGGATCATGCCTTGATCGAGGAACAGATAGTTGAAGTAATCGACCACGGTGGCATATGGAAGTTCAACGCCCAGGTCCTTGCAGATTTTTTGCGATAGCGCCCAGTCGTTGTTCCAGCCGCCCTGGTTCTTGTAGTCCTGGATCTGCTCGCGCGAGATGGTTTTGCCGGTGAAGTGCTCGACGGTCCGAACGATGGTCTCGCGATAGGATTCGGTGACGTCCACCAGGACGCCGTCCATATCGAACACGAGCACCTGAGCGCTCACCAGATCTGCTCCAACTCGCCTAAGAAAAGGCGGATCTGGTCGCGCGTGCCGACGGTGACACGCACGCAACCGGGAATTTCGTAACTGCGGTCGCGCACCAGCACGCCGCGCCGGCGCAGTTCGTCGCGCAATGGGATGGCGCGGTCGCCCGCCTCGAACAGCACGAAGTTGGCCTTGCTTTCGTAATACTGGATGCCCGAGCTTTTCCAGGCCCGACGTACAGCAACTCGCGCGCGGCCAGCACCTCGGTGACATATTTCTCGATGTAAGCCCGGTCCTGGATTGCGGCGCGCGCGGCCAGGACCGCGACGCTGTTCACGCTATACGGCGATTGCGCTTTGTGCAAGAACTCGACGTTGCCGGATTGCGAGAACAGGCAGCCCAGGCGCATCGCGGCCATGCCGAAGACTTTCGAGAACGTGCGGCTCACGAACAGATTCGGGTAATCGTTCAGAAGCGGCAGCGCGGTGACGCCGCAGAATTCGTAGTAAGCTTCGTCGATCAGGACCGCGGCGCCCGCGGCTCGTTCCAAGATTCGCTCGATGCCCGCGCGCGATGTTCCGGTTCCAGTCGGATTGTTGGGATTGGCGATGAGGATGGCGCGCGTAGTAGGGCGAATGGTCTGCAACAGTTCTTCGAGCGGGAAGGCAAGCTTCTCGCGGCGATACGGGATAGTGCGCAACGCCGCACCCGCAACCTCGGCGTAGAAACGATACATCGCGTAGGACGGCTGCAGCAGCGAGCACTTCGTCGCCGTCGTCGACATAGGTGTTGATGAGAACCTGAATGGCTTCGTCGGTGCCGTTGGTGAGAATGAAGTCGTCCGGATCGACGCCGAAGAACTGCAGCCAGCTCGCGTTTGATCTCGCCGTACTCGGGATAAACCGAGAGGCCGTCTTCGGTGAGATGCTCCCGCAGATATTCGATTACTTTGGGCGACGCGCCGACCGTGTTCTCGTTGAAGTCCAGGCGGAGTTTTCCAGCGCGGCCGGCGGTGGGCGGCGAGTAAGGCGCCATCTTTAGGACCGCTTCGCGCGGTTGCAGGACGCCGGGCGGCAGATCGATTTTCCTACTTGCCAAGCCGGACCTCCACGGAGCGCGCGTGCGCTTCCAGTCCCTCGGCGCGCGCGAGCGTCGTGATGGCAGGCGCAAGCCGGCTGAGACCGTCGGCGGTCAGTTCCTGGACTGAGATGACCTTGACGAAATCGG
Organism: Terriglobia bacterium; assembly: GCA_963739705.1. Lineage (GTDB taxonomy): Bacteria > Acidobacteriota > Terriglobia > Bryobacterales > Bryobacteraceae > Palsa-89. The sequence continues at coordinate 6,745 of CAVUBR010000003.1, forward strand.
CCGGCGACAGGCCGCCGCGAATGCGAGCCGCGCCGGCGGTAGGAAGCACGTGATTCGGCCCGGATGCGTAATCGCCCGCGGCTTCCGGACTGCTGGGGCCAATGAAAATGCTGCCCGCGTGCCGGATCTTGGGTAGCAGCGCGTCATCGTAAATCGCCAGATGCTCGGGGGCGAGGCGATTAGAGGCGTCCACGGCAGCGTCGATCGACGGGCACACGATCACGGCGCTGTGATTGCGGATGGATTGGCACGCGACGGGCGCGGTGGGGAGCGTTTCGAGCTGGCGCGCAACTTCCTGCTGCCACTCGCTCGGCTAATTTGCGCGAAGTGGTCAGCAGGATCGAGGAAGCTTCCACGTCGTGCTCGGCCTGCGCCAGCATGTCCGCGGCCAGATGCTTGGGATCGGCGTCCTCAGCGATGATCACAATTTCGGTGGGGCCGGCGATGAAATCGATGCCTACTTCTCCGGCCAGCGCCTTCTTGGCCGCGGTGACGTAGATGTTTCCCGGTCCGACGATGCGATCGACCTTGGGGATGGTGGCGGTGCCGAACGCCAGCGCCGCGATGGCTTGCGCGCCACCGACGCGGAACACGTTTGTCGAGGTTGAGAAACTTCGAGGCTGCCAGAATCTCCGGGCTGGGATGCGGCGAGGTGACACAGATAGTCTTGACGCCGGCGACCTGAGCCGGGATGGCGGTCATCAGCAGCGTGGAGGGCAACGGGTAACGTCCGGCTGGGAATATGGCGCCCATGGATTCGAGCGGCCGGACGATGTGGCCCAAGCGGCGGCCATCGGGAAATTGAACCCAATTCTCGCGGGGGAGCTGGATCTCGGCGTATTCGCGGATATTCTTGGCAGCAGTTTCGAGCGCCGCGCGAAATTCAGGTGAGACACTGCGCTTCGGCGTCGCGGAATTCCGACGCGGCGACGGTGACGCTGTTGCCCTCCAGCCCATCGAATTTGCGCGCGTATTCGAGCACGCGCCTCGTCGCCGCGCTTGCGCACTGCTTCCAGGATGGGCGCGACGGTTTGCTCAGCTTCCGCCAGCCGCACCGCCTTGCGCGTTATGAAGTTCTGAGCATCTTCGAGCGGAAGAATTCTCAGCATGGTTACATCACGATCTTGTTCAGCGGATACTCGACGATTCCCTGCGCGCCCGCTTCCTTGAGCCGGGGAATGATATTGCGCACGGTGTTTTCATCGAGGATGGTATGGACCGCTACCCACTCGTCGTCACTGAGATTCGAGATGGTGGGCTTCTTGAGCGCCGGCAAAATCGACAGGACGGCCGGGAGACATTCCTTGCGGACGTTGAGCATCAGCCCCACTTTGCCGAGCGCATTGATGGCGCCTTCGAGCAGCATGCGCATATCCTCCAGCTTGCGGCGCTTCCAGTCGTCGCGCCAGGAATCGACATTCGCGATCAGCTGCGTGTTCGACTCGAGCACGGTCTCGATGATGCGCAGCTTGTTGGCGCGCAGCGATGAGCCGGTCTCGGTAACTTCGACGATGGCGTCGGCCAGCACCGGGCGGCTTCACTTCCGTCGCGCCCCAACTGAATTCGACTTTAGCCTTTACGCCGTTGGCCGCCAGGTAGCGCTTGGTGGTGGAGACCAGTTCGGTGGCGATGATTTTGCCTTCCAGATCCTTCACGCTCTGGAATGACGACGCTTCGGGCACGGCCAGCACCCAGCGCACTTTGCCGAAGCTCTGTTTGGCGTAGATCAAGTCGGCGACGGCGTGCACTTTGGCTTCGCTTTCTTCGATCCAATCGCGCCCGGTCAAGCCGGCGTCCAGGACGCCATCCTCGACGTAGCGCGCCATTTCCTGCGCGCGGATCAACATGCATTCGATCTGCGGGTCGTCGATAGCCGGAAAATACGAGCGCGAGCTGGTGGTGATGTTGAAACCCGCGCGGCGGAACAGATCGATGGTCGCGTTCTCGAGACTTCCTTTGGGAATGCCGAGCTTGAGGTTCATGAGCCACTCCCGTAGACGCCCGCCGGATCGTAGGCGCGCGGCTCGGATTCCTTCCATTGTCCTTGCTCCAGCCGGCGGAAGAAGCAGCTCTGATAGCCTTCGTGGCAGACGCCGGGACCGAGCGCTTCCACTTTGATCAGCAGCGCGTCGCGATCGCAATCGGTGGAAATTTCCTTGACCACGAGCCTGTGCCCCGAGGTCTCGCCCTTCATCCAAAGCTTATTGCGCGAGCGGCTGAAGAACGTGACGAAGCCCGATTCCACGGTTTTGCGGAAAGACTCCTCGTTCATGAAGCCGACCATGAGGACGCGGCCGGTCTGGTGGTCCTGGACGACGGCCGTCAAGAGGCCGTTCAGTTTGCTGAAGTCGAGATCCATAGCTCCTTAATAACATCGCGCACAACGCAGCGGGTCTCGATTATTTCCTTCCTCAAGCGAGCTTGCCCCGCGCTGTGCGCTTCATACCAATAAAAAAGCCCGCCGTTTTGGTCGGCGGGCTGTGTTTGATTTCAGAAATCGATCAGAGGGCCGCCGAACGCCAGGTAACGCGATGATGATGGTGATGGGCGGCGAACATGAAGCTTCAGTGTAGCATGCGGAGGGGAGAAAATGCTTGACACATCACGCGCCAGAATTGTCCAACGCAAGATGAGCATGAAAGTAGCGAGTTGGACGGGGCAGTTTCCAATGCAAGATGAGCATGAAACAGGGAAGAATGGGGTAGGCGTAGCTCGGTCGGGTGCAGATACGGATGCAGAATGCCGAGAGCCTGAGCCGGGATCAGATCCGAGAGTTCTTACGGTCGAGCGAGCCGATCGAGTTCACCAGCGGGGGGCGGGAAGAGCGCTACGGGTGGGTGGAGCGCGTGCTGGCGGCGCAGAAGTACGGGAAGTTGGGGAAACGGGAACGAGGCCTGGTGCGGGCCTACGTGCGGAAAGTGACCGGGTTGAGCGAGGCGCAGAGCACGCGGTTGATCCGGGCGTTTCTAGATCACGGCGAGGTACGCGCCCAGCCGTACCAACGGCACACGTTCGCAGCCAAGTACACGGCCGAAGATATAGCGTTGTTGGCGGAAGTGGATCGGGCGCATGGGCGGTTGAGCGGGCCGGCCACCCGGCGGATTTTGCAGCGCGCCTACGAGCAGTTCGGAGAGAAGCAGTACGAGCGGCTGGCGAAGATCAGCGTGGCGCACTTGTACAATCTGCGGGCCAGCGCGCGCTATCGCAACCAGGCGGCGGTGTTCGAGCCGACGCGGTCCACCGCGGCCGCGATCGGACAGCGCCGCAAGCCGGACCCGCAAGGGCGGCCGGGATATGTGCGCGTGGACACGGTGCATCAAGGCGACAGCGCGGGAGCCAAGGGTGTGTACCACATCAACGCCGTGGATGCGGTGACGCAATGGCAAGTGGTGGGCTGCGTCGAGAAGATCAGCGAGGCGTATCTGATGCCGGTGCTGGCAGCGGTGTTGGCGCAGTTTCCCTTTCCCATCCGCGGTTTTCACGCCGACAACGGCTCGGAGTATATCAATCATCGGGTGGCGGAAATGTTGGGGAAGCTGCACGCCGAATTCACCAAGAGCCGGGCGTGCCGGAGCCAGGACAATGCTCTAGTGGAAGGCAAGAACGGGGCGGTGATCCGCAAGCTGATCGGCTACGGGCACATCGCCGGCCAACACGCTGCGGCGCTGCAGGAGTTCTACATCGCGAGCACCTAAATCCGTACCTGAATTTTCACCGGCCCTGCGGCTTCGCCACAGTGAGCTTGGACGAGCGCGGCAAACGGCAACGCAAGTACAAGACCGAAGACTACCGGACGCCGTTCGAGAAACTGCAATCGCTTCCGGAAGCGGAGCGGTTTTTGAAACCGGGATTGAGCTTGCCGGAACTGGAGAAGCGGGCGCTGGCCATCAGCGACACCGCATGCGCTCGCCGGATGAGCGCGGCCAAGGCCAAGTTGCTGCGGCAGTGCCAGACGCCGTCATTGCCGAAGTTCCGCTGACCCAGGGCCGTGGAAATGCCGGGCCCGTGGAAAGCGTGGAAAAGCAAAAACAGCTTTCCCACTCTTTCCACCGTCCCTTGGAAATCTCGCAGAAAACGCGAGATTTCCACATTCCCACCGCCTGGCTTCGCAGCTATGGGAAAGTGGAAAACCAACGGCAGGTTTCCCACTTTCCCACAGCCGCTCGCAACGACGACCACTGTTCTCTCTGTGAAAACCAAACACCAAAGAAAGGAAGTCGGCCGCTGCGCGGCCTCCTCATTCCCTATCCGTTCTCCCTACGGTCGAACGGAACCGATTTCATGCTCATCCTTCAATTGGAAAATGCTCGCCGCCCGGCCATTCGGACCAGGAAGTAGGCAGCCGCCACCCACATCCACGCGATGGTGAGCAGAAATGATAGTGATGCTCCAAGCGCAAACGGCTTCTCGCCCGGCCGGAGTATGTCGGAGACAATGCCGATGGTCTGATTGAATGCGGAATGCATCAGCATCATCAACAGTAGACTGCCTTGCGTGTGTCCATACAGCCAGGCCATGGCGATCGAAAACGCGACCACGCCGGCGACGTAGAGCGGAAGTGATTGTCCGTACTTGTCAGCGCCGGGGAGGAAGAACAATGGCAAATGCCAGATGCCCCATGCCACGCCGACGAGGACACTGGCAGGACCTAAACCGATGCGAGTCGCGATCCGCGGCAGGGCATAGCCACGCCAGCCGATTTCCTCGCCCGCCTGTACAGGCGTTGACAGCAAAATCGCGATGGCGATCACAACAGGTCCCTCCTGACCGAACGGGGGCCATCTGCCGGTGACAAGCCTGTGGCTCAGCGCGACTGCCGCTTTCACGGCCGGCATGAACAGGATCGCGAAAAGATACCATCGGAAACCTACGTTCCACTGAAGCACTCGGGACAGCATGGCCTTCACGCCCAGCTCGCCATTTCCCCGTGCGGTGAGTATCAAAGCGATGACCGCGGGCGTGATGGTCCCAACCAGGACCAGCGCTCCGACAAGGGCAGTCGGCTGCGGCTTTGCGGAGTCAGAGATCGCGATCGCTGCGATCCAGCAGCTCCAAGTGACCAGGTAGGCGAGCGAGAAGAACTTGACGATCGACTCCACGCGAGTGACTCAATGATAGTACGTCGAGAGCGCGGGGTTGTTCCGGCGCAGTTAGTCTAGGAGTGCTTCAGGTAAAATGGTGGCTCATTCATGGCTTTTCCGGCATCCTCGTCGGCCGCGCACGCCCGGTCGCAAGCGCGGTCCATGGTCATCACTACGCGCGGCGTGGTCGCCACCGAGCAGACGCTGGCATCGCAAGTGGGGGCGCAGATCCTGGCGCGCGGGGGCTCGGCGGTGGACGCAGCCATCGCGTCCAATGCGGCACTGAGCGTGGTGGAACCGATGATGAACGGCCCCGGCGGCGATTTGTTCGCTCTGATCTGGGAATCGAAGACTGGCCGGCTCACCGCGATCAACGCCAGCGGCTGGTCGCCGAAAGGGCTGTCGCTCGATTACCTGAAACAGCAGGGCTGTATCGAGCGGCATCCATGCCGTTACGGTGCCTGGCTGCGTGGATGGCTGGGAGAAACTGCACCAGCGATTTGGCCGGCTCGCATGGAGCGATCTTTTCAAGCCCGCCATTTACTATGCGGAGAACGGTTTCCCGGTCACGGAGTTGATCCAATGGGAATGGGAAAATTCCAGCATCAATCTGAAGGATGAGGCGCGCAAGGTCTATTTGCCCGGCGGCGCCGCGCCACGAGTGGGCGAAATCTTCCGCAATCCGCAACTGGCGCAGGCGTTCCGGTTGATCGCCGAGCTGGGTGCCCAAGCTGTGTACCGCGGGCCCATTGGCGAAGCGATTTTGAGGACGTCCGGGCGCTACGGCGGGACGATGGCCGCGGACGATCTGCGCGAATACCAATCCGAATGGGTGCAGCCTATCTCGACCGGCTATCGCGGCTGGCGCGTCTACGAAGTGCCGCCCAACGGGCAAGGCGTCGGCGCGCTGCAGATGCTAAACATCCTTGAGAATTTCCCGCTCGGCGACTATCCGCAGGGAAGCGCCGAAGCGTTTCATTTCAAAATCGAGGCGCAAAAGCTCGCGACACAAGACCTCAGGCGTTACGTCGGAGATCCGCGCCACGCGTCGATTCCCGTGGACGGCCTGCTTTCGAAGGCCTATGCCAAGCAGCGCGCGGCGCTGATCAATCGGGAGAAGGCGAACTGCGATGCGGCGCCGGGAAAGCCCGGGCAAGGACACACCACCTATCTTGCCGCGGCGGATAAAGATGGCAACGTGGTGTCGTGGATTCAGAGCATCGCGAATTTCTTCGGCTCGGGAATCCTGGTGGACGGGATGGGATTTCCCTTGCATGACCGGGGCGCATCATTCGACTTCGAGCCGGGCCATCCCAACGCGCTCGGCCCCCGCAAGCGTCCGTTTCACACCATCATTCCGGGATTCATGCAGAACGGCAGCCGGCACATCGCCTTCGGAATCATGCGCGGCATGAACCAGGCGCAGGCGCAGATGCAACTGGTCACCAACATCGTCGATCACGGGATGAACATCCAGTACGCGCTGGAAGCGCCGCGCTTCACCAAGCCATCGCTGGGCGGATGCGATGTGCAGATTGAATCGCGCGTGCCGCAGGAGGCACGCAGCGAACTTGCCAGGCGCGGGCATCAGCTCAGCGTGGTAGGTGATTATTCCGAATACATGGGCGGTGGGCAAGTGGTGATGCACGACTCCGCCTCAAAGGTGAACTACGGCGCCTCTTCGCCGCGCAAGGATGGAGCTGCGATTCCGGAACCAGATCCGTATTTCGAGTAGCTAAATGCCGCCGGCGGCGCCGCGAAGCTATTTCTTTTGGTCGTTAGGACGAACCTTCAGGCGGTTCTCCAGAATTTTGACTACGCTTTCGGCCTGATCGGCGCGCGCAGCCTCTTTGCGGACTCGCTCCTTGAGCTGCACCACTTGGGTCTGGAGATCGTCGCGCTCGGCGCGCAACTGACTTCCATCGGGCGATTCCTGCGCAGGCGGAGCGCCGGCAGAATGCGCCGGTATGGCCACCAAATAGGCGAACTCATGAAACTCCCGTCCACCGCCGGCGTAGATGATCATCTGCATCGCAACGTCGCCGGTTTCGCGCACGTAGCTCATTTTGCCGTCGTGAAGTTGATCGGCTGAGAGTGGGATCTGTTTGCTGCTCGGGCCGTCCTGGATCTGGATTTGCGCTCGTTCGCCAGTGCGGGCCGGAATCGAATTCCGGTCCCATGCAATCTCGACGTCGTTGTTGACGGCTGCCACGCGGAGAGAAAACGACGGGACGGGAACAGACGCAGTTTTTTGCATTAGCAGGAAAACTACGATGCCCACGGCCAAGAGCAGAGGAAAGGCCCATAGCCATCGCGCGCCGCCGAAGGAATGTGCCTGCAGCAGGAAACTGGGGGTTTCGTCCGGCCGTACTACCGAAGGTGGCGCTTGTTCCACCCGGATGGACGCTGTGGCCAAGGCCGGCGCGGGCGGTTCGATGGAAGCGGCGGCTGATTGTGGGAGCGGTTCCGCTGCTGCTTGCTCGACAGAAGTTACTTCGACGGCTGGCGCCGCTAGTACCACTGGCTCGGGCATCGGCTCGTCAGGAGCAGGTTTGAACTCCGGCGCCTCCGAAGGAACCGCAGCCTCCGCGGAATTGCCTGCCCTGGGCTCCGCGGCGCGGCTGACGTCACGCGACGGTTCGGCGAGCGGCCGCGACACCTCCTCGATGGAGGGAACAGCGAGGAGAGACGTGCTGGGTTTCGGCGTGTTCGGTACACGCCGCACAGGTTGAATCAACAGTTCCCGATAACTTGCATCCGCCCTTAGAAATCCCCCGGCGTCGCGCACGAAGAAGCCAGCGCGCGCCGTGCCGCCTGGCCCGCGCCGCAACAGCAGCGTAAACTGCCGGGGATGGGGAAAGAAATTGTTATAGAGTTCGACTTCCGGCGCGGTGAGGCCGGTACCGCCTTCAGTGCGGGAGACGAACCAGCCCAGCGGCTCCAATCCGCGCATGTCGGGATCGCTGGCGGCGCCGCTTAGTACGCGGACCAATTCCGCGCGATCGTGCAGCGCCGAGTTCGCACTTTGTTCTTCCGCCGAACCGCGTGAGATGGGCCGCCACGTCAAAATACGAACGGCTGGGCCGCGGCCGACTCCGAAGAGCAGTCCCGCTGCATCCGTGCCGCCGCGAGAGAGCCGCTGGAGATCGTCACACACCAGCGCCCGCAGTTCTTCCATCATCTCCAGCGGGTACTCGACACGCAGCGAAACTTCAGGCGCGTTCCAAACGCCCAGAATATAATCGGTAGCCGACTTGATCATTCCGAGGGCAGCGCTAACGGAGATTTCGTGGTCATAGCCGCGGCGGCAGTCTCTTCAGAATCCTGTTCGTCCGTCTCTTCGTGCAGGTGGTAGTAATACGTAATCGCAGCCATCACGGTAGCAACCAGGATCAGGCCCGATAGCCAGACGCGGGTGCGGTGGTTCCAGACCTTTTTTTCCTCAACCAAACCAGCGGTGAATCGCACCGAGCACCAGGCCGATGCCATCAGACAAGCTAACTTAGTGTACCAAGGCATCATGTCGAGATGGCTCTGCCCGCCGACTTCGCTCCACAACGTCAGAGTTACCAGAAGCGCGAGCAGAAACTCGATCGCGTACGCCAGACGCAGCCAGGAGACAGGTCTTTGGTCCGGCGGCGTGAGATCGTGTGGGGTATTTTGTAAAGCTTCCGTGGGCGAATCGGCGGTCGAATCCGAGGGCGATTCTGGACCTACTTCTTCGGCTCGCGGGTCTTCGATTTGCGGCTCGGCGATTCGCTCTTTCACTGCTCTCAACGTATCATGTCTTTTGGGCGTGCACCAATGGATCAAATCACTCTGAAGAATACGGACCTGCGAGTTTCGAGAATCTGCTTCGGCGTCATGACGTTCGGAGGACAGACCGGGGAGGAGGCCGCGGCGCGGATGATCGGGTTGTGCCGCGAGCACGGCATCAATTTTCTGGACACCGCGAATGCGTATAATCGCGGGGCTTCCGAGGAAATGCTGGGGCGGCTGCTTGCGCGGGCGGCGACAGGAGTTCCTTCTGGCCAGCAAAGTTCGCATGAAGATGGGAGATGAGCCGGACTTGCAGGGCTTGTCGCGCGCCGCAATCGTGCGCGCCATCGACGACAGCTTGCGCCGGCTCCAAACCGATTATCTGGACGTCTACTATCTGCACTTGCCCGACTACGCCGTCCCGATCGAGGAGACCCTGGATGCGGTGAATGAATTGGTGCGGCAGGGCAAGGTTCGGCATGTGGCCACGTCCAATTACAGCGGCTGGCAGGTGGTGGAAATGTTTTGGATATCGGATCGTAAAGGCTATCGACCGCCCTATATCAGCCAGCCCATGTACAATCTGATCGCGCGCGGCATCGAGCAGGAATATCTGCCGATGTGCCAGCGCTTCGGTGTTTCGAATTTCGTCTACAATCCGCTGGCGGGCGGATTGCTGACCGGCAAGCATCGGCGCGAGGCGCCCATCGCGGGCACTCGTTTCGACAAGAATCAGATGTATCTGGACCGGTACTGGCATCCTTCCGATTTCGACGCGGTGGATCAATTGCGCGAGATCGCCGCAAAGGCTGGGCGATCATTGACAAGCCTGGCGCTGAACTGGCTGTATCGGCACACGGTGGCGGAAGGCATCATTGTTGGCGCGTCGACGATCGAGCACCTGGAGCAGAATCTGAACGTACTTCAAGACGGGCCTCTGGATGGGGAGACGTTGCAAGCCTGCGATCAGGTCTGGAACGCGCTGCGAGGACCGACGCCCAAGTACAATCGCTGACGGGTTGACGTAACACCGGTGTCCATTCCTGTTTATCTTCGGCAAGGCGGCGCTCCAGCTACGGAGCGCGCGGGCGGCTCGGCTTTGCGTTTCCCTGTCACCATTTTTCTGAGCGCGTTCCTGTTGTTTCAGGTGCAGCCCATCACGGCGCGTTACATCCTGCCATGGTTCGGCGGCGGGCCGGCGGTGTGGACCAGCTGTCTGCTTTTTTTCCAAATTGGATTGCTGGCGGGTTATGTCTACGCACATTGGCTGGCGTCGCGCTCCAGCGCGCGCCTGGAAACCGCGGTGCACTTCGGCTTGCTGGCTGCATCGCTGTTTTTTCTGCCGATTCGTCCGAATGCGGCGGCGTGGAAGACAGCCTCAGATGTCGATCCATCGCTGCGGATCTTGTTGCTGCTGGCGGCGACTGTGGGCGGGCCGTACTTTGTGCTGTCGGCGACGGGCCCGTTGCTGCAGCGCTGGTTCACTCGCACGGAGCCGCGAAGATCGCCGTGGCGCTTGTACGCTTTGTCGAACCTGGGCTCGCTGATCGCGCTGCTCACGTATCCGTTCCTGATCGAACCATATCTGCGGCTGGACACTCAGGTCTGGATGTGGTCGGCGCTGTACGTGTTGTTCGCGGTGTCGTGCGGCGTTACGGCCTGGCGATTCCGGACGGTAGCGGCCGTGCCGGCGCAATCGGATGTAGAGGCGGGTGCGCGTCCGAAGCTAAGCGCGATTCTATTCTGGTTGGGACTGTCGGCCTGCAGCTCGACCTTGTTGCTGGCGACCACCAATCAGATCTCGCAGGAGATCGCGGTGAATCCGTTCCTGTGGGTCGCGCCGCTGGCGATTTATCTGGCGACCTTCATTCTCACGTTTGAGAGCGATCGCTTCTATCATCGGGCGCTGTTTGCGGGCGCGGCCGGCGTTTTGGCATCGGTGGGCTGCGTGATGCCGAGCCTTTCCGGCGTGTTCTCGCTGCGCTGGCAACTTGTGGTGTATCTGGCGGCCATGCTGGTTACGTGCATGCTGTGCCACGGCGAACTCGCGGCTGCGCGGCCCTCTCCGCGCTATCTGACGACCTTCTACGTTGCTATCGCGGCAGGCGGTGCGCTGGGCGGGGTGTTTGTCGCGCTGATCGCGCCGCACGTGTTCACCGAATTTCTTGAATATCCCATCGGTTTGGCAGCCGCATGCCTGCTTGGATTCATCGGATGGCTGCGCAGCGGCGCGATGGTGCAATGGAAGCGCGGCCAGTTCGGCGTACGTGTTCCGCTCATGGCGCTGCTGTTCGGCGGATTCACCGCGATCATGGCGGCTATCACAACCGGCAACCAGCCATCCGTTGCCAGCGCGCGGAACTTCTACGGAATTTTGCGTGTGATCGAGCGCAGTGACGGCAATGGGCAGTTTCGGGAGTTGCGGCATGGGCGCACTCGGCACGGGTTTCAGTATCTGGAAGGCTCGAAGCGACAATGGCCGACTACGTATTATGGGCCGCACAGCGGCGTGGCGATCGCGCTCAACGCGCTGGAGGGTTCCAATCGGCGAATCGCTGTAATTGGGCTGGGCGCGGGGACGCTGGCGGCGTGGGGGCGCGCCGGCGATACATTTCGCTTCTATGAAATCAACCCCGATGTGGATGCGTTCGCGCATCGCTGGTTTTCGTTCCTGAGCGACTCGAAAGCGCGGACTGAAACCGTGCTGGGCGACGCGCGCGTGCAACTGGAGCGCGAACTCGCCGCGGGCAAGTCCGGTCAATACGACCTCATTGCCGTTGACGCATTCACCAGCGATGCCATTCCGTTCCACTTGCTCACCAGCCAATGCGCCGACATCTACCGGCGCAGTCTGGCACCGGGCGGGCTGCTGCTGCTGCACATTTCGAATCGCGTGCTGAATCTGGAGCCGGTAGCGCGCGGAATGGCGCAGTATCTGGGCTGGACGCCGGTGTTGTTTGTTTCCGGCGACGATTCCGAGACCGGCGAGAGCAGTTCGAAATGGGTTCTGCTCACGGCCAATGCGGAGTTGCTGGAGCGATCCGGGCTAATTGCGACGCGGTGCGCCCTGGACGCGGCGCGCGCCGATCCTTTGGACCGACGATTTCGTCAGTCTGTGGCACGTGTTGAATTTTTGAGATTAGGGGAGCAAGCCGCCCAGCGCCGGCATCGGCACAGCGCTCTCGTGCAAGGCGGCGTCATGAAATTGCTGCAGGCTGAACGCGCTGCCTTTGCGCTTCTTGTATTCTTCCCGCAGATCCAGCCAGCCGCGCCAGCCGACGAAATAGGTCGGCAACTGGCAGGAAGACAACTGGGCGCGCTGGATCTTAGCGGTCGCTTCTTCTTTTTCCTGGAACGTGTCGCGCACCATCAGGTCCATGGCGTCCTGCTCGGTCATGCCCATGGTCTGGAAGCGGATATCGAGGATCGCGTTCGCGATGGCGCGCAGCAACTGCTTGTATAACGTGAGGCGCAGCTCGACACTGTTGTCGAGGAAGCCTTCGTCCGACATCAACTGCTGCGCATAGGTCGCCCAGCCTTCGACGTACGGGCCGTTGCCGAAAATATTGCGCAGCAGGCGGCGTGACTTGGGCTGCAGGTTGTCGGCGACTTCGAACTGGACATAATGTCCCGGCATGGCCTCGTGAATGGTAATTTCCATCAGGCCGAAGCGGTTGTACTCGCGCAGCTTGGATGCGATGCGCTCCTTGGGCCAGTTGGATGGAATAGGGGTCACCCAATAGAAGGCGCCGAGCTGGGGCTCAAGCGCCGGCGCCGGATTGAACCCCGCAACCGCATAAATTCCGCGCATGAATTCCGGAGTCGGGATTACCTTCAGGTTGCCGCGCGAGGGCAGCGTGACCAGGTGCTTCTCGCGCACGAAGTTGGTGGCTTCTTCGAGATCTTTGCCGGCCTGATCCATGTAGGCAGCGGGCGTCGCGTGCTGCTCGGCGATCTTGTCGAGCGCTTCCTTGACCGAGCGCGGAGCCGCCAATTTGGCCATCTCGTCGCGGATGTTCTTGAGCGCCGCTTCGGCTTCGGAAAGCACCTGCGCGGGTTGTTTGCCGGCCACTAGCGTGTAGGCGAATTTCTTGTCGTACTTCGCCTTGCCTAATCGCCAGTCGCTGGTTTTGCGCGAGAGATCGTCTTTTAAGTAGGTGTTAAAGGCGCGGAGCGCAGCCAATGCGCTGGACGCCGCGCGATCGAAATCAGCCTGAAGCGCGGCTGGAACTTTGGAGCGCAGCGTCTTGTCGATCAAGTCAATGTTTCCGTCGTTCTCTTCCTGCGCCACGCGGTTCCAGATCTCGGGCGCGTCCAGCAGGTTCGCCTTGGCTTGATCCATCAGCGCGGGGACGAGAGACAAGCGCGCGATAATATCGCGATAACGCGACTCGATCGGCGCATATTCCAGAACGAAGGGATTGAACAGCGCGTTGCCCAGCAACTCGACGTAGACGGTGGGGTTGTGCCGATAGCTTTGAATCTCGCGCAGTTCGAGCAGCGCCAGTTCAGTTTGATTCTGGAGAATCTGGTAATCGGCGCTGTCTTCGCTCGAAAGCTGATCCGGCTGGATGGCGGCCAGCCGGTCGTGGAAGCTGGAATAGAACTGCTGCTGGTCCTGGATGCCGCTCGGGCTGAAGTCGTCGAGTTTCTGGTCGAGCTGGATGCCCGCATGTTCGTGGTAGCCCGCCGAGGTGGCCGTGACGGGCGACAAGGCCAGCGAACCGTAGACGAACTCATCGGTAATCTTGGAAAGGTCCTGCTTTTCCTGTTTCTCGGTGGACATTTTGCAACTCGTCAAAAGGCAAACCGGCGCAATGATGTACAGCGCGATGCTACGCCGTCGCCGCATGAAGTTTTTCCCAGTCTTCCGCCTCGCCAAACTTGACGCCCTGGAGTTCCGGATTGATGTTACGAAGCAAGCCGGTGAGCACGCTGCCCGCGCCGACTTCGATGAACCGGTTCACGCCGGCGCCGGCTAGCTGCTGGATTGATTCAGCCCAGCGCACCGGATTGGGCACCTGCTGGTAGAGCCCTTCGCGGGCTTCCTGGGCAGTCTTGATGAACCGAGCCTGCCAGTTATTGACCAGCGGCACGGCCATGTCACGAAATTCGGTGGCGTTGAGATCGGCCGCCAGCCGGTCCTGCGCGGGCTTCATCAGCGCGCAATGAAAGGGTGCGCTCACCGGTAGCAGCACCGCGCGGCGGGCGCCTGCGGCCTTGGCCAGCTCCATCGCCCGATTGACGGCGCCGGCGTGGCCCGCGATCACGATCTGATCCGGCGAGTTGAGATTGGCGGCGCTAACGATTTCGCCTTGAGCGGCGTCTCTCAAGATGGAGTCGAGCTTTCCCTCCGGCAGCTTGAGCAATGCCGCCATGGCGCCGACTCCCTGGGGAACCGCCTCCTGCATGTAGCGCCCGCGCTTGCGCACCAGGCGAACCGCGTCGGCGAAGTTGAGACATCCCGCCGCCACCAGCGCCGAGTATTCGCCCAAACTGTGTCCGGCGACGCAATCCGGACGCAAACCTTGCTCTTCTAGCACGCGACAGGCCGCAACCGAAACGGTCAGCAGGGCCGGCTGCGTGTTCTCGGTGCGCTGGAGTTCGTCGGCCGGTCCTTCGAAGCAAAGTTGGGTGAGTGAAAAGCCCAAGTGTTGGTCAGCCGTGTCGAAAACTTTACGGGCTGTCTCAAATCGTGACGCTAAACTTTTCCCCATGCCGACGTATTGAGAGCCCTGGCCGGGAAAGATGAATGCGACTTTCATAAGCGATCAGACAATTCAGTTTAGCGTCTTCTTGCCAGGACGGAATCTTTGCTTCACAACTGCTGCGAGTGTGGCTTATAACTTTTTACAATCCTTTGGTCCTCGACTTGCGTCTTAGAAGACGAAAGGAGGAGAGATGACCACCACAAGTCGTCCCCAAGCAGTGCAGCTCGAAGCCAAGGCCTTTGTTTATTGCCCGATCTGTACTCACACCGTCGAAGGTACGGTGGTGAGCAACGGAAAAATTGCCAAGGTGAAACCTGGACAGAAGTGCTCGCGGTGTTCGGCCTCACTGGACGCCGGATACATCATGCGGCTGGAGCGGGCAGCTTAACTTGCGCGTTTCATGTTAGGCTAAGCTTAGAGCGAATGAAACGGAAACCGCTGCCAGCAAGCGAGCCAGTGATCGACAAGCAGATCCTGGAACAGGCCAAGCGCGCGATCCATAACGATGAGATCAAGCGCTTCGACAAGTGCTCGGTGTGCGGCGCCGCATGCGCTCCTAACTCCAACGAAGGGCTGTGCTGGGTCTGCCGCCGGTTGAAAATCAGCGCCTGGCGCGATTCCGATCAGCAAAGCGTTCAGGAGTAGCCAGCGCCCGCTCGTACAGAAACGCCCCCGCCGCCACGTCTTCCACTCCTAAGCCCAAGGATTTGAATATCGTGATCTGACTTGGGTCGTAGTGCTGCTGGACGTCCTTCAGCTCCACGACGTTGGCCCAACTGTCTGCCAGGATCAAGTCGCCCGCCTCGATACGGGCCTGCTCGATGGAGTCGGCCGCCACCAGGTCGGCGCGCCGCACCAGTTCTGCAGGAAGCTCGCGGCGTGAGGCGATATTCGAGCCCATGGCGTTGATCATGGTTCCGGGCTGGATCCAGGCGTCTTCGAGGACGGGATCTTTGGCGTTGGTAGCTGTGGTGACAATTTGCGCGCCCCGGACGGCCTCTTCGGCTGAATCGACTGCTGTTGCGCCGCATTCGTCGGCAAACTTGCGCCGCTTCTCCTCGCTGCGGCTCCAGACGCGAACCTGCTTGATGGGACGCACGGACCGGATGGCCTCCAATTGCGTCCGCGCCTGAAAACCCGATCCGATGAAGCCCAGGGTTTCGGCTTGCGGGTGCGCCAGCAGGTCCGTCGCATAGCCGCTAGCCGCGCCGGTTCGGATCTGGCCCAGATGATTGGCCTCCATCAACGCCAGCGGCTGCGCGGTCTTAGCGTCGTACAGCATGAAGTAGAAATGCGCGCCATAGCGGGGATTGGTGGAGTAGAACTTGGTTCCGAAATAGTTGTGGAACGCTCCTGCCATGGCGTGCAGCACGGAGCCGGTTTCCAGGATCAGCCGTCGCCGGGGCTGGTTCTGCGCCCGGCCTTGTGCCAAGGCTTCAAATGTCCGCCGCATGACGCCGACGCATTCGGCGACGGGCAGCAGTTCACGCACATCCGCTTCAGTGAGATAGAACATTGTGAGCCGCGGCTTGCTTACCTTTTAACCGGATCGGGGCTCTCGGGATTCAGGCCCAGCTCAGCCACTGCCGCTTGGGCGCGCGCTTTGTCGAACCAGCCATCGCGCGCCAGGCGCGCCAGTGCGGCAGCGGCGATTGCCTCGGCGCCGTTTTCGAAATGCTTACGCAGGTGTTCGCGATTTTCGCTGCGGCCGAAGCCATCGGTGCCGAGCGAGACCAGCCGTCCCGGAAGCCAGGGCGCGATCTGGTCGGCGACCGCTTTCATGTAGTCGCTGGAGGCGATGATCGGTCCCTCGGCGCCTTCCAGCGCCTGGACCAGATAAGGCTTGCGCTCCGGCTCGGCCGGATGCAGCCGGTTCCAGCGCTCCACTTCGAGCGCGTCGCGGCGCAGCTCGTTGTAGCTGGTGGCGCTCCAAACATCGGACCGCACCTGATACTTCTCCGCCAGGATCTTCTGCGCGCGCAAAGCCTCGTTCAGAATCGGGCCGCTCCCGAACAGATGGACCTGGGCCTTCGCCCTCGGCGGGTTGGAAGCGATACAGGCCCCGCAGAATCCCCACCTCGACGCCCTCCGGCATCTTCGGCTGGGCGTAGTTTTCGTTGTACATCATCAGGTAATAGAAGCGATCTTCCATTTCCTGATACATGCGCCGGATGCCATCCTGCACGATGACCGCGATCTCGTAGGCGTAGGCGGGATCGTAACTGTGACAGGTCGGCACGGTGCTCGCGTGCATCAGGCTGTGGCCATCTTGATGCTGCAAGCCTTCGCCGGCCAGCGTGGTGCGTCCGCCCGTACCGCCCATCAGAAAGCCTTTGCCGCGCGAATCGGCGAACGCCCAGATCAGATCGCCGATGCGCTGGAAGCCGAACATCGAATAGTAGGCGAAGAACGGAATGATGGGCACGCCGTAAGTCGCGTAGGAAGTGCCCGCGGCAGTGAACGAAGCCATCGAGCCGGCTTCCGTGATGCCTTCTTCCAGGATCTGGCCGTTGTAGGCCTCCCGATAGAACAGGAAATTCGCGCTGTCCACGGGCGTATAGAGCTGGCCGCGGCTGGCATAAATCCCATACTGCCGGAACAGCGATTCCATGCCGAAGGTGCGCGCCTCGTCCGGCACGATCGGAACGATGTACTTGCCGATGTTCTTATCCTTGAGCAGCAGCGTGAGCACGCGGACAAACGCCATGGTGGTGGAAACTTCGCGGCCGTTGGAGCCCGACAACGATTCGGCCAGTGTCTCCAGCGTCGGGGCCTGCAGCGTGATCTTGGGAACCGTGCGAGCCGGAAGACTTCCGCCCATGGCTTGGCGCCGCTCCTGAATGTATTTCATTTCCGGGCTATCCGCTGGAGGCTTGTAGAACGACGCGGCGTGTACCAGTTCGTCAGGGATGGGGATCTCGAAGCGCTTGCGGAAGTAAACCATCTCTTCGTCGGTCAGCTTTTTCTGCTGATGGGTGACGTTGCGTCCTTCGCCGGCCTCGCCCAGTCCGTAGCCTTTGATGGTCTTGGCCAGGATTACGGTCGGCGAGCCGGTGTGCTCGATCGCACGCTTGTAGGCGTTATAGACCTTCAGCGGATCGTGGCCGCCGCGGCGCAGAGCAAACACTTCCTCGTCGGTCATGTGCTCCACCAGCTTCAGCAGCTCCGGATATTTTCCGAAAAACTCCTTGCGTACGTAGGCGCCGTCCTTGGCTTTAAAGCTCTGGTACTCGCCGTCCACAGCCTCGCCCATGCGCTTGATCAGCAGGCCGGTGGTGTCGCGCGCCAGCAGGTCGTCCCAATTCGATCCCCACAGGACCTTGATGACGTTCCAGCCGGCTCCGCGAAACGCGGCTTCCAATTCCGTGATGATCTGGCCGTTGCCGCGGACCGGCCCGTCCAGCCGCTGGAGGTTGCAATTGATGACGAAGATCAGGTTGTCCAGTTGCTCGCGCGAGGCCAGTGTAATCGAGCCTAGTGTCTCGGGCTCATCGGTTTCGCCGTCGCCCACGAACGCCCAGAT
Source organism: Terriglobia bacterium (assembly GCA_963739705.1). GTDB lineage: Bacteria > Acidobacteriota > Terriglobia > Bryobacterales > Bryobacteraceae > Palsa-89. The sequence goes on from CAVUBR010000003.1 coordinate 24,819, forward strand.
TTTGCGGGGCGTCACGGGAATGATCTCGCGATGCTCGAGATAGCGCATGAAGCGCGCCTGGTAGATGGCGTTAATCGGGCCGAGCCCCATCGATACGGTCGGAAACTGCCAGAAATCCTTCATCAGCCAGGGATGCGGATACGAAGAAAGGCCCGGATGCTCGCGCAGCTCGTGCCGGAAATTCTCCAGATGCTGCTCGGTGATGCGCCCTTCCAAAAACGCGCGCGCATACGTGCCCGGCGAAGCGTGCCCCTGGAAATAAACGAAGTCGCCCGGCTGATCGCCGTAGCGGGCGTGGAAAAAGTGGTTGTGTCCTACTTCGGCCAGCGTGGCCAGCGATGCGAAGGTCGAGATGTGGCCGCCAATGCCGGGATCGTGTTTGTTGGCGCGCACCACCATGGCCATCGCATTCCAGCGGATGAGGCTCTTGATGCGGCGCTCGATTTCACGGTCACCGGGATACGGCAGCTCTTCGTCGACCGGAATGGTGTTGATGTAAGGCGTTGTGACCTTCATCGGCCGTGCGGCTCCGAATTGCGCCGCGCGGTCGATCAACCGGTCGAGCAAATACGAAGCACGCTCCGTCCCGCCTTCCTCCACGACTCCGTCGAGCGCTTCCAGCCACTCCGACGTCTCCTGGGGGTTCAGATCCTCACCGGTATCTACTTTAGTTCCAAGCATAGTCCTCTCGTGAGCGGCCACCTTCAACATAGCACCACTAAACGGTCTCCTATTGGTGTCTTGGGAAAACCAGACCGGAACCAGTAGGGAAAGCGATTCTCGGCAGACCGGAGATTGTTTCTGGAACCATGAGTACCTTCGTTTTATGGCAGGCACTCCGCGGGAGTGATATGATGTGGCCCTGTTTCGGATTGTGGAGGTCTGCCTTTGGGGGCTCCAGCGATCCGATTCGGCATACAGGTCGGATATGAGTGTGCAGGCCCACGTAATGCACTCGGCGGCGCAAGCAAAGAATGGCGTTGTGCCTCCCTCATCGGCCACCTTGGTGCAAATCATCAAGGCACAGGCGGCCCAGATGGCGGACCAGCCGGCGGTGCTTGCACCGGGTCGAAAGGCCCTCACGTTCGCACGGTTGCGGGAACATATGGACGCGATGCGGCTGCGCCTTGGGGAACTGGGGGTCGGCCGCGGCGACGTGGTCGCCAATGTCCTGCCGAATGGACCCGACGCGGCAATTGCCTCGCTTTGCGTATCCTCCTGCGCCACCGTCGCGGCTCTGAATCCGGAGCTGAAGCAAGCTGAATTTGCAAGCCTGTTCGACGAGTTGGCTCCAAAGATCGTACTGGCTCTGCCTGGCCAGGCTCAGCCCGCGCGCGAGGCTGCACGCGCCGCAAGCATTCCCGTTATCGAGGTCCTGGCCGAGCCCGAGGCCGGCCTATTCAGCCTGCGAGGCAAAACCCCAAATGCAAATTCCGCGCAGGATGCCTCGCCCCTAGGGCCTGGGGACATAGCCTACATCATCAGCACTTCCGGCAGCACGGCGCGCCCCAAGCTCGTTCCTCTAAGCCACAGCGTATTGTGCACCACTACGGTGATTGCGGCCGAGAGGCTCTCGTTGACCCCAGCCGACCGGTGCCTCAGTTTCTCTCCGCAGTTCCACTTGCTCGGCTTCAGTACGGGACTTCAAATCCCGTTGGCGGCTGGTGGGAGTACAGTGTACACAAACGGCTTTCAAGCGGAACAGTTTTTCCGTTGGCTGGATGAGTTTCGCCCGACGTGGTTTGCCGCCGTACCGGCAATTCTGCGTGAGATCCTTGAAAAAGCTCCGCGTTATGAAGCGGTCTTAAAGCGATCTTCGATCCGCTTCCTTCGTGCGGGAGGCGCGCCTCTTCCGCGCCCGGTCGCCGAACAGATTGAAGCCCTTTTTCAAGCGCCTTTGTTGCAAGTCTACGGGCTTTCCGAAGCGGCAAGCATCGCCATGGACCGGGTGGGCGGGGAACGCCGCCGTGGCTCGTGCGGCCAACCCTCCGGCGCCGAGGTGCTGATCGTGGATGCCGGCGGAGTTCCGGTTGCGCGCGGCCAAACAGGTGAGGTAGCGGTGCGGGGACCGGTCGTCATCGATGGATACTTCCGCAATCCGGAACTCACCCGGACAGCTTTTCGCAACGGATGGTTCCACACCGGCGACCTCGGCTATCTGGACGCGGACAACTTTCTGTTCCTGACTGGCCGCGCCAGCGAATTCATCAATCGCGGGGGCGAAAAGGTCTCGCCGCTCGAAGTGGACCAGGCGCTTTTGTCGCACCCCAGCGTGGCGGATGCCGTGACCTTTTCCGTACCACACGACAAGCTAGGCGAGGACATTGCCGCAGGGGTGGTGTTGCGCGAAAGCGCCTCCCTGACCGCGGCTGAGTTGCAGAAGTTCGCGGCGGCTCGGTTGGCCATGCACAAGCTCCCGCGGCAGATATTCTTCCTGGACAAGCTGCCCGTGGGTCCCACGGGGAAGGTGGCGCGATCCAAGATGCGGGAGCGCGTATCTGCCCTGATGGCAAGCCCAACTCACCGGGCCGGCGCCAGCCAGGCGCCGCGAAACGCACACGAGCAGCGGGTTGCCGAATTGTTCGCCGGGGTTCTGCACCGTGAGCGCGTGGGCCTTCACGACAACTTCTTCGATCTCGGCGGGGACTCGCTGGCAGCCGTGGAATGCGCCCTGCTGCTGGAGGAAGAATTTGGCTGCATCGACCTCTCGCCTAGCGTATTCCTGTGGGCGCCTACAGCGGCTCTGATGTCCGCCGCTATGGCGGACTCCCAAGGACTGGAAGCCGAATCCGGTGTGCTTCCGTTCCGGCCACGCGGCGACGGTCTCCCGTTGTTTCTGATCCACCCCGGATACGAAGGCGGCAGAATCGCACGCCATCTGGCAGGGGATCATCCCTTATTCGGGATTCCGATTCCAGCGGCGGAGAATCCAGCGCGGCAGCGCTCCATTCACGAGCTTGCCAGCGAATGCGCGCGCGTGCTCCGCAGTTTCCGGCCTCGCGGCCCCTATGCGCTGGTGGGATGGTGCGCATATGGCGCGATCGCTCTCGAAATGGCGCGGCAACTCGAAGAACAGGGCTGCCAAGTTTCATTCGTAGCAATGCTGGACGTGAGGAACTTCTTTCTGCCGCCGCTGAGCGCCCGGCATCTCGCTTGGGTGCGCCTCTGGATGCGAATTCGCCGTTTCATCTACGTCGCTCGCTGTTGGCCCAGGGGCTTGTGGGAGCGGTATCGCACAGCCCTCACGAGCAGCGCTCCAACCGAGTTGCCGGAGGCTACCTCTGCCCTGCTTCGCCATCGTCCCCAACCATGGGCCGGGAGGATGGTGCACGTTTGGGCGTCCGATTGGCCGCGCGGCCGGTACTTCGACCCGGCCTTCGGATGGAATCACCTCGCGCCCAATGGATTCCATTTCCATCGGGTACCCGGCGATCATCTCACCATGATCCAGGAGCCTAGCATTGCTCAAGTAACGCGCATTTTGTCCGACGAGCTGGATCGCGCCGACGATCGGGAACGTGCCAAGCGCGCGGTGGACGTGGCAGCCTCCGGCGTCTGAATTAAACCGTCGCGAAGAGTTCTTTTGAAGAGATCTCGAATTCCAGCTCTGGCAGCGCCAGGCTTTCACGCTGCAACAGTCCCGCTTCCGTGTGATCGTATAGCCGCTTGAGCCAAGGATCCACCAACCAAACGTGCGGCACACCCCAGCGCCGGTAATCTTCAAGACGCAGCGTCAGGTTGTGGTAGTTGTCGTCCGGCGAAACGATTTCGATTGCGACGAAAGCCGGGCTAGTTGCATAACGTCCCTCGGGGCGGCGGTCTCGGTACACAGCGAGGTCGATGACACGGAACAGCCGGGGCTTGATACGAACGCGAAGTTCGGGCAGCAACACGAGTCTGGCCCGCTGCGACAACGGCGCCAATAAAACGATTAAAGCGGCTTGGATATGACTGTGAACCGGTGTCGGCAAGGCTCGCTCCACGACCTCCCCATGAACGTAGTCCGGTTCCGGGCGGTCGGGAAATGCCAGAGCAAGGTACTCCTCTACGCCGATCTGCGTCTTAGCCAGCATCTCTATGTCTCTTATGATATCGCGGCAGCGAAATCGACTATGGCGTAGCGATCAGAAGCGAAGTTAAAGGCCTTTGAAGACGTCCTCGGCGGCGATCGCGAAATCGAATTCCGGTAGCGCCAGGCTGGCACGCTGCAGGAGGCCTGCCTCGCAGTATTCGTACAGCCGCTTCAACCACGGGTCTACTAGCCAGACATGCGGCACGCCCCAGTGCCGGTAATCTTCGAGACGCTGCGTCAGGTTGCAGTAATTATCATCAGGCGAAGCGATTTCAATCGCAACCAAGGCCGGCTCTGTCGCATAGCGCCCTTCAGGCCGGCGGTCTCGATATACTGCGAAATCGACGACCCGAAAAAGCGTGGGCTCGATTCGGACGCGCAACTCGGACATCAGGATGAGACGAGCGCGTTGCTGCAGCGGCGCGAAAAGAATCCCCAGCAGAACTTGTATTTGAGCGTGAATCGGTGTCGGCAAGGCTCGCTCCACGACCTCCCCATGAACGTAGTCCGGTTCCGGGCGGTCGGGAAATGCCAGAGCAAGGTACTCCTCTACGCCGATCTGCGTCTTAGCCAGCATCTCTATGTCTCCATGATAACTCTCTGTCGGAATGGCAATTCGCGTGCCCGTCCTACGCTTTAGACCCATTGCATTGAGCTAATTCATGCCATGAAGAAACCCTTCCTCAGAGCTGGACCGGACCGGACGCAAGCCGTACGTCGCTGGTTCCAACTTGCATTCCTTGCGCTGAATATCTGGATCGCCGTGGAGTTCTATTTTTGGGTCCGCTACTACGAAACGGGCGGTCAGTCCTGGACCGCAGGCCGGCCGCCCGGCGTTGAAGGCTGGCTGCCGATCGCATCGCTGATGAACCTGAAGGTCTGGCTTTATACCGGCGGGTTGCCTTCCATTCATCCCGCCGGCGTTTTCCTACTGATCGCGTTCCTGCTGATTTCCTGGGTGTTGCGCAAGAGCTTCTGCAGTTGGCTGTGCCCGGTCGGCACGTTTTCGCAATATTTGGCGACGCTCGGACGAAGGCTGTTTCGCAAAAACTTCATCCTGCCGCGCTGGCTGGACATCCCGCTTCGCTCGCTCAAGTACATCCTGATGGCGTTGTTTCTGTATGTGATCGCGGCCATGTCTGTGAATCAGATCCTTGCCTTCCTGGGAGGACCTTATGGTGTGGTGGCAGACGTCAAGATGCTGAATTTCTTCCGCACGATGACTCTGGCCGGGATCGCGGTGCTAGCGTTTTTGGTTGTCGCGTCCCTGTTCGTGCAGAACTTCTGGTGCCGGTATCTTTGTCCATATGGTGGCTTGCTCGGCCTGCTGGCGCTGGCAAGCCCGCTCAAGATCAAGCGCGAAGCGGCCCTGTGCATCGATTGCGGAAAATGCGCCCGGGCTTGCCCGTCGGCGCTGAAAGTGGATCAGCTTGTCACTATATCGACGGCCGAATGCACCGGCTGCCTGAGTTGCGTCGCATCCTGCCCGGTGGAAAACACGCTGTACATGTCGCTGGCAGGGCGCCGCAAAGTGCCGCTGTGGGCGATGGCGGGCGGCATTGCCGCGCTGTTCTTAGGCTGCGTGCTGGTGGCGCATTGGACCGGCCACTGGCAAACCAACCTGCCTGAAAAAGTCTACATGGAATTGGTGCCACGCGCCAACGAATTCCAGCACCCGTAAGAAGGCGACTCCAGTATTCGCGGCTGACTAAACCGCGACAGCTTCCGGCTCATTCACCGGCTGATAGCAGCAGCGCGGATCCGCTTCCAGGTAGTTCCCCGTCAGCGCATAAGCGCGCGCGCGGGAGCCGCCGCAGATCTTATGGTATTCGCAATAGCCGCACTTGCCTTCCCGCGCCGTGGGTTCGCGGAGTATGCGGAACAGGCTCGAATTCTGATACACGTCCACCAGGGAGTCCACCCGCACATTTCCCCCCGAGACGGGCAAGAAACCGCTGGGATAGATTTCGCCCGTATGCGACACAAAAACAAAACCACGGCCATCGCTGACGCCGGTGGTGCGCCACAGCATGCGCCCGTTGGAGCCGCCCCGCCCGCCGTGCTCCGACTTCAAACGCTGGGCGATGTAGCGGCGGTAATGCAGCGCTTCGGTAGTCTTCACTTCGAAGGGCGCGACCTTGGAGATCTCAAACAGGAACTCGAACACTTTCTCGTAGTCTTCCGAAGTGAGCTCGTCTGGATCGTTGGGGCGTCCAGTGCTGACCGGAAAAAACAAGCTCCACATTTTGGCCTGAAGTTCACCCACTTGTTCGGCGATATGGCCCAGAGTGGGGAGATTTCTACGGCTAACGGTGGTATGGATCTGGCTCTCGAGGCCGATGTTGCGAGCATGTTCGAGGGCGAAGATGGCGCGCTCGTAGCTGCCCATCAGACCCCTAACGGCGTCATGAATTGGGGCTTCTGGCCCATCCAAGCTCATGGCCATGCGCGAGATTCCGCATTTCTGGAACTCGTCAATGGCTTCGGCTGTAAGCAGTGGCGTGGGACTGGGCGTAATGTTGGTGCGCAGTCCGGTGGCCACGCTTCGAGTCGCTAAATGATAGATATCAGGACGCTTTAGCAAATCGCCGCCGGTCAAAATCAGAAGCGGGTTGCCAAAGCGTTTCACTTCGGCCAATAATTCGAAGCCTTCGTCGGTGCTTAGCTCGGCGGGATCGCGTTCCGGTTGAGGGGAGACACGGCAATGCGTGCACGCCAAATCACAAGCCTGGGTCACTTCCCAGATGACTAGGAGCGGAGACTGGTTAAAATCCATGTTGGTCCGATCTCCGGATGATTTGCATTTTCCGGGCCAGTAGATGATTGAGCCAGATCTCCGAGCCTCCGGTGTACAATCACAATCACGGCGCGATGCCTCTCTCACCCGGAACTCGGATCGGCCCACACGAGATTGTGTGCCTAATCGGTGCTGGCGGCATGGGCGAAGTGTACAAAGCGCGCGACACGCGGCTCGACCGCACGGTCGCTATCAAAGTACTAGCCACCAAGCAACTCGACAGCGTCGAAGCTCGCGACCGCTTCGGGCGCGAAGCCCGTGCGGTCTCCGGCCTGAATCATCCCAACATCTGCACGCTGTACGACATTGGTCATCAGGACGGACTCGACTACCTGGTGATGGAGTACCTGGAGGGCGAAACACTCCAAGATCGCCTCGCCAGGGGTCCGCTGCCGCTCGACCAAACGCTCATCTACGCCGTCCAGATAGCAGCCGCGCTCGATCGCGCGCATCGGCAAGGGGTAGTGCACCGCGATCTCAAGCCCGGCAATATCATGCTGACCAAGGCCGGCGCGAAGCTGCTCGACTTTGGCCTCGCCACGATGCACGACTCGGCTGCCGCCACGGCGACGAGCGCGCTAACGTCGATGCCGACCCAAGCACTCACCACCCCGGGAATGATCATGGGCACCATCCAGTACATGGTGCCCGAGCAACTGGAAGGCAAGCAAGCCGACGCACGCAGCGACCTGTTTGCGTTCGGTGCGGTGCTCTACGAGATGGTGACGGGCCGAAAGGCATTTGAAGGCAAGACCCAGGCCAGCGTGATCGCGGCCATCCTGGAACGCGAGAGTCCGGCACCCTCGTCGCTGCAGCCCGCCAGTCCGCCCGCGCTAGACCGCGTGATCGCAGCCTGCCTTGCCAAGGATCCGGACGAGCGCTGGCAGAGCGCGCACGATCTGATGCTGGAGCTGCGGTGGATCGCGGAGGGCAGTCCGACGGCGAGCGCAGCCTCGGCGCCAGAAAAACCGAAGACCGCACATCGCGGCGGCTGGATCGCGGCAACCCTGCTGTTAGCGACCACTCTCGCGCTGGCGGCGGCTTATTACCGGCGCGCCCCCGCCCAGACTCGGGTTCTCAAATTCTCGATCGCTCCTCCGGACCAGGCGACCATCGAATTGGTTAGCCCCGTTTTCACCAGCCTGCCTGCACTTTCGCCCGATGGGCGGCATCTAGTCTTCGCCGCCAGACGTGACGGAAAAATCCAGCTCTGGATACGCGATTTGGACTCAGTCCTTTCCCGTCCGCTGGACGGTACCCAGGCAGGGAGCAACCCTTTCTGGTCGCCAGACAGCCGCTTCGTTGCCTTCTTTGCGGGCGGCAAACTCATGAAGGTCGATATCAGCGGAGGCTCGCCGCTCACGCTCTGCGACTCGCTCCTGGGACGAGGCGGATCCTGGAACCAGAACGATGTGATCATTTTTGCTCCGGCACTGGCTACCGGTCTTGCTCGAGCTCGGCGGCGGGCGGCACCCCCGAAACGCTCACGACGCTCGATCAGCAGCGCGGCGAGAACTCGCACCGTTTCCCCTGGTTCCTGCCCGATGGCCGCCATTTCTTGTATACCGTCAGGCACGCCGATACCGACAAGTCCGAAATCTTCGTCGGCGACCTTCAGTCTAAGGCGCGCCGGCTCATAGTGACGGTGGCTTCCAATGCCGTCTACTCACCTCCCGGCTTTCTCCTCTATTGGCGCGATGGCAACCTGATGGCGCAAGCATTCGACGCCTCCTCAGAGCGCACAACAAGCAACCCAGTGCCAGTTGCCGAACAAGTCGATTACGTACTCGCAAACATCCAGGGCCAATTCACCGTGTCGCGGACTGGCGTACTCGTCTACAACACCACCGGCCTTACGGGAGACTCTCAACTGACGTGGTTCGACCGCGACGGAAAAGAGCAGGGCACAGTTGGTCCCGGCGCTTCTCCCGCCATATCTCCAGACGGCAAGACGGTGGCATTCAGCCGGCGGGAGATGTCGACCGCGGGGGCAACCGGGCCCGGCGACATCTGGCTTCACGATTTGGAGCGGGACACCGATAGGCGCCTGACCTTCAACTCCAGGAGTGCCGGTTTTCCGGTATGGGCGCCAGATGGCAGAACTGTCGCCTTCACGTCGGACCGCTTTGGAGTCCTGAACCTCTTCCAGAAGGACACGAACGGTACGGGAGGGGACCAGGCGCTCCTGGACCAATCCGCCTTCGGTAGAGTGGCAACGGACTGGTCCAGCGACGGCCGTTACCTGATTTTCACCGAAACCGACCCCAAAACCTCCAATGACATCTGGGCTCTGCCGCTGGGGGGAGATCGGAAGCCCTTCCCCATTTTGCAGACTCGTTTCAACGAGCGGTGGGGCCGATTGTCGCCGGACGGCCGCTGGCTGGCTTATGCATCCGACGAAGGCAGCCGGCTCGACGTATATGCTCGAAGCTTTACCGGCGCTCCTTCCGGTTCAGGCAGCATGTGGCAAGTTTCCACCAATGGCGGCGGCGCGCCCGTGTGGCGCCGCGATGGCCGCGAATTGTTTTACGTGTCCCTCGACCGCACGCTCATGTCAGTTGAGATCATACCTGGCGCCGCCTTCCGGGCAGGCGCGTCAAAGCCGCTCTTCAAGGTTCGCATTGAACCGAACCAAGGCTTCGGCAGCAGTTACGACGTCAGTCCGGACGGCAGGCGATTCTTGGTCGCAACACAATCAGTTGCGGCCGACTCGGGGTCCATCACCGTAGTGGAGAACTGGGCGGCCCTGTTGAAGAAATAAGCCCCGCTAGGGACTGCGCCGCGCGAGCCAGAGCATCACGACCCCGAAAGCCAGTAAGACCACGCCGGAATACAGATTCAGGTTCACGGTATCGAGCGGGGCGCGGGCGCGGCTCAGGATGCCCGTAGTGGTCACGAGCAGACCGGCGAGGGTGAAAAAAGCTCCGATGGAAACGCGCAGGTCGCTCATAGGTCACCAGAACAGGAGATTCAATACAACCAGGGCGGCGATGACTACCAGAGCCAAAGATAGAGGCCGCTGATACCAAGGCAGGGCAGGGTCGTGCGGGATTTCGGTCAGCCCGTACACCAGGTTGTGAAGCTCGGTCTCGGGCTTGGGCCGGGACGCCAGGCTCACTAAGACCGTGATCAAGAAGCAGGACGACCAGGCGAAGATGGCGATCCAGAAATTCTGCGCCATGGTGGAAGGGAAAGTGTGCAGCACTGTGCCGAGCCAGCCGCCCTTGTCCTCGGCCAGCGTCAGGCCGTGCGTGGCGGCCGCGGCGCTGGTGCCCGCCAGGAGCCCCGCGAACGCGCCGTGTCCGGTGGTGCGCTTCCAGAACATGCCCAGCAGAAACGTCGCGAACAGCGGCGCATTGACGAAGCCGAACACCAGCTGCAGAAAATCCATGATGTTGTTGAAGTGCGTGCGCCAGGTAGGCCGTCCCGATCGAGAGCGCCACGCCCACCACTGTGGTTGCGCGCGCCACCGTCAGGTAGTGCGAATCGGGGGCGTGCTTGCGGATATGGCCCTGATAGAGGTCGTAGGTCCAAACCGTGTTGAACGCCGTGACATTGCCGGCCATGCCGGACATGAACGACGCCATGAGCGCCGTCAACCCGACGCCGAGCATCCCGGACGGATAGAACTGCGCCATCAGTGTGGTCAGCGTCAGGTCATAGTTGTAAGCCGCCGCCCGTCTTGGCCGGAATGCGCATAGCCCAGCGACATGTGCGACAGCGCCAGCGCGGCGATGCCGGGCACGATCACGATGAACGGCATGACCATTTTCGGGAAGGCGGCGATCAGCGGCGTGCGCCGCGCCGCCGACATCGAATCGGCCGCCATGGCGCGCTGCACCACCAGAAAGTCCGTGCACCAGTAGCCGAACGAGAGCACGAATCCGAGGCCGGCGACCAGGCCGAACGCTTCGACGCCCATGGGATTCTCGGATGCCCGGCCCACGTAAGTCCAGGTGTGCGTCATTACCGCCGGGAGGCGCGACGGCCATTCCGCCCCAGCCTCCGGCGCGCTGCACGGCCAGCGATGGCGAGCGGCGCGAAGCCCAGCACGATCAGGAAGAACTGCAGGACCTCGTTATAGATCGCGCTGGTCAGGCCGCCGAGGAACGTGTAGACCAAAACAATCGCCGCCGACAGCAGCACCGATCTGGTGAAACTCCAATGCCGAGCACCAGCTGGAACAGCAGGCCAAGCGCGTACATCGAGATGCCGGAGGAGAAGATGGTCATCACCGCGAAAGTGACGGCGTTCAGCGCGCGCGTCTTCTCGTCGAAGCGCAGCTTGCAGATACTCGGGCACGCTGCGGGCGCGGCTGCCGTAATAGAACGGCATCATGAACACGCCGACGAACAGCATGGCCGGCACCGCGCCGATCCAGTAGAAATGGGCGGTCATGATGCCGTACTTGGCGCCGGAAGCGCACATGCCGATCACTTCCTGCGCGCCCAGGTTGGCGGCGATGAAGGCCAGGCTGGTGATCCAAACCGGGACCGAGCGGCCGGAGGTCAGAAAATCTTCGCTAGTGGAAACGCGCCGGCGGATGAACCATCCGATGCCGAGCACGAACGCGAAGTACAACGCGAGGATGACGTAGTCGACAAGGGCCAGCGTCATTCTGACCGCAGTCTAACACGGGTGAATCGCTAGCGCCCTGCCATAGCGGCCGCCAGCTGCTTGCGGAGGCCGAAGAACATAATCGCGGCTGCAACCTGCGCGATCATTCCAAACACCACCAGCGCGGTCACCGAATGGTCGTACAAGATCCCCATGACGGCGCTGCCCAGAAACCACGCGACTCCGAACACGCCGTTGAAAATACCGAAGGCGCTCCCGCGCCTGCTCATGGACACCACTTGTGCGATGCCGGAGCGCAAGGTTGCATCCTGGACGCCCAGGCCGGCCGCCCAACACGCCACCCCCGCTACGGCCGCGCCGAATCCTCCCAGGAAACCCAGCGGCAATGACAACGCAGAGACCAGGATTCCAAGCACCAGGACCAGGGTTCCGAAGCGATCAAACAGCTTTCCGAAGATCATCGCGGTCAGGCCGTTCACACCCATCGCGCCGGCATACATAAGCGGGATCACCGCCGGCCGCGCCAGAGCGGTTTTTTGGAAATGGTAGGCGAGCAACGCAAAGTCGACGAATCCGCACGCCAACAGGCCGGCGGCGGCGACGTACCACCAGAAAACCTTGGGAAGATTCGGCTGCGGCTCCGGCTCGTGCGCGGGAGCGACCACATCCACGTGTATCTGGCGCGCCGCAAAGAGCGCGATCAGCGATGCCACGGCCGGAATCGCCAGGGGCAGAAACGCCGGACCAAAGTGGTGCGACCGAGCCACCATGGCCACGACGATCAGCGGCCCCAACACAGCGCCGGTCTGATCCAGGGCCGTATGCAGCCCGAATCCCCAGCCATGGCCGACCTTCACGGTGGCGCCGGAGAGCAGCACGTCGACGGCCGGCCCGCGCAGACCCTTCCCGGTTCGTTCAGCAATCACCAGCAACGCGACTAATTGCCAGTTGCCCGCAAATGCCAAGCTCGGGACCGCGACCAGGTTCATGAAGTACCCCAGGAACGCCATCAACCAGTAGCTGCGCGTGCGATCCACCAGCTTGCCCGAAAAAAAGCGCAGGCTGGCGGCGATCATTTCGCCAAAACCGACGATGACGCCTACTTCAGCTGCATTGGCGCCCAGGCTTTGGAGAAACGGCCCGGTGATGCTGCGCGCGCCCTCATAGGTCATGTCGGCGAACAGGCTGACCACGCCGAGAAACAGGATGAACCGCAGCGCGTGCCGGCGTTCTTGGATGGAAACGGTCAATGGAGCACCCTGGTGTTGGTTTTACCGGACGGGCTCAGCGCAGGAGCCGGCGTGTCCCGGTCACTTGATCTTTCCCAGGCGTAGGAGAGACACAAGTTTGGCTGGCGTCCGCACCGACCCGGATTGTATCACGCGGGTGCGCCGCTCAAATCGCCACTCTCGATGCGGCGAATGGTTTTGCGGTCGCATTGCTGCTTTCGCGCGAGCACCAGCGCCCGGCAACCCAGTTCGGACGCTCGCACCAGCTTGCCCTGGTAGCCAGGAACCAGTTCGTCCGGTGCTGCCGGCCGGTACTCCATCCGAAACCAGAGACCGTCGAGCTTCTGATATCGCACGCTGTCGTTCACGCTTATGGTTTCGAGCGGTGGCTCCGGGCGCGGAGTCCTGCGGCGTTTGGCGAAGCGCAGCAATCCAGTCTTGGGATGGACGTATAAACCGTCGACGGGCATAGCACCGCCGCGCCATCGCCACTCGCAGACCACGCTGTCCTCAAGAAACGCATTTGTCGCGACGTAGCCTTCCAGGTGCTGGAGCACATGCAGGCCGACGGCCGAGCGCGTGTCGATGGCCTTCCGGATTTCGCCGTACACTTTGTCCCAGGGCCTGCCTACCTGCCGCATCAGATAACGGCGCAGCGGGGCCAGGTTTTCGTTCAGCCATTTTTCGTGACGCCGCGAAGAAGCGCGCCGCGGACCGCTATCGTAGTCGTCGGCCGCGTCCATCGCCTGGGCGCTTTGTTGTTTGGTCAAGCGGAGCGCAGTTTTCTTGTTCTCCCACCGGGCACGCAACAGCCGGGGGCGCTCCACAATTACTTTGTGCATGTCGGATCGCATGCTGCTTTGCCTTTTCTAACCGGTTTTCACCGGAGGCCGGCAGCATGCGCGAGAAACGCATCACACCGGCGACTAATTCAGTTGGTGTAATGTCATTGACTGGAGGCCAAAAGGCCGCTCTCCATACTAAGGCAACGCCGCGCCCGCGTTCAAGAAAAAACCGCCGATATTTGAGAAATTTAATGGCGCTCGTATTCTGATAAAATCTTCACGTATGCGGCTAAGCGCGACCCTGATGGCCCTCTATGCAACGTTCGCGGTGGCACAGCAGAAGCCCAGCCTGCCTTACAAAACCGTCGATCATCCGGCGTTCGTACCTGCTTCCCAGGCCGCGTTCGCCGGCGACAGTGATCGCTTGATCGGCCTGATGGATGGCAAGGTTGCCAAGGCTTACCTGGCCGCCGATCTGGCGCAGCACGGCGTGGTGCAGGATCGGCTGTCCTCCGGACCCATCGCCGTTACCTGGTGAAGCTACTGCAACACGGCCCTCGTGTTCAGGGCCGAAGCCAAGGGGCAAGCGCTGGAGTTCGATACGGCGGGCGTCATTGGCGGCAATGAAGTCTTCAAGGATCGCGAGACCGGCAGCCGCTGGCAGCAATCCAGTCTGGAATCGGTCTCCGGCCCGCTCAAAGGCACGCATCTGACGCTGTATCCGTTTCTCCTCACCAGTTGGGGCGAGTGGCACAGGCTGCATCCGGATACCTTGGTCCTGAAGCCGATGCCCGGTTACATCGACCGGCTGGCCGAGGAGAACCGGCTCATCAAAGAGGGGTTGTCAGGAAAGGGTCAGGCGCCGCCCGGCGTGCTTCGTACTGATAGCCGTCTGGCGCCCAAGGCCATGGTGCTCGGCCTGGATGTGGGAGGCGTGAACAAGGCGTATCCGCTGAAGGAGCTTGAGAAGGCGCGCGTCGTAAACGATCAGTTCGGAAAGCAGCCGGTGCTGATTGTGCATCAGCCCGATTCAGACACGACTACGGCGTTCTTAGCGCGAGTGAATCAAGAAGCGATGAAGTTCGAAGCGGCCGACGATCAGGCTCACGAGCTCACGGACTTGGAGACGCATTCCCGCTGGGATGCCTATGGCAACTGTATTTCAGGAAAGCTGAAAGGCGCGCATCTGGAGGCTTTGATTCTGGAGCCGGAGTATTGGTTCGCCTGGTCGGAATTCCATCCCGGCACCGCGATTTTTGCGGCCCAGGCCGCTGGTACGCGCTAGTTCGCTGCCGACGCCCGCGGCTCATAAGCGCAGAAGGGATCTTCGGCCAGCGGATCGCCCGTAGCTCCGAATGCCCGCGCGCGCGACCCGCCGCAAATCGCGTGGTACTCGCAGACCCCGCAGCGGCCTTCAAACTGAGAGGGATCGTGCAGCGCCTGGAAGGTGGGTGCGTTGCGATAGACGTCGGCGACGCGGTCTTGCTTGACGTTGCCGACAACCAGGGGCAGGAACCCGGCCGGGCAAATATCGCCGGTGTGCGAGACAAACATGATGCCGTGCCCGTCGCGTATTCCGAAGCCGCGGTAGGCTCCGCTGCGCTTGATCTGCTCGCCCGTGAGCCCAGCGGCGCGCATCCGCTCCAGCGCGACGCGGCGATAGGAAGGCGCCTCGGTTGTCGCTACGGTGAACGGGGCAACCTGCGAGGTATCGTAGATCCAGCTCATGAGCTGCTCGCCCTGTTCTGGCGACAGCGGCTGCAGGACTTTCCCGCGGCCAACCGAAATCAGGAAGAATAAACTCCAGCGCCCGACATCGTATGGTTTCAGCAGTTCGTAGATGGCAGGCACGTCCGGGGCTGTCTCCTCGGCCACCAGCGTATTCACTTGCAGCGGCATTTCCAGTTCCTGCGCCCAGCGAATGGCTTGGAGGGTACGGTCGAACGTACCCGCTACCTGACGGATGGAATCGTGCCGCTCGGCAGTGGAACCGTCCAGGCTCAATCCCAGGCCTTCCACTCCGTGTTGCTGCAACTTGACCAGCACTTCGCGCGTAAGCGCCTCGCTCGCTGCCGGGGTAATCGAAACGCCCATGCCCAAGCGCCGGGCCTCATCGATCAGCTCATACAGATCCCGTCGCTTCAGCGGATCGCCGCCGGTCAAGATCAACTGCGGCAACGGATCGCCGAACTCGCCAATCTGCCGTCAAGAATGCGACGCCTTGCTCGAAGCTCAGCTCGTCCGGAGCCGCCTCAGGCATGGCTGACGCCCGGCAGTGCCGGCACGCCAGGGGACAGGCCTGGGTCATTTCCCAATAGATGTTGAGCGGCGTTTGGGCGTAGTCGCGAGGCTTGTGGTGCGGAGATCCAATGTGATGCAGCACTGGGGCGGACATATAGAGCCTTTGAGCAAGAACCCTGCCAGTCGTTGAATTTTCTAGGCGAAACGCTCTTTAAGCCCTATTTTACCGCCAGCTGGTCGAACAGAAAACCCAACACGTCCGTCTCCTGCGCCAGGTACTCGCTGAGTGCGGTTCCGATGCCGTGGCCGCTGTGGCTGCTGGTTCTTAGCAGGACCGGGTTCTTGGCGCCGCTGGCCTGTAAGCGAGCCGTCATTTTGCGCGAATTCAGCGGATCGACGCGCGGGTCGTTGTCTCCGGTCAGAAACAGCACCGGCGGGTAATTGGTGCCGTCCACCACGTGATGATACGGCGAATAGGCGTACAGCGCCTTGAACTGCTCCTGCTCCTTCACCGTGCCGAATTCGGTCGTGTTGAACGCCCCGTTCGGCTGCAGCTCCACGCGCAGCATGTCGTAAATCCCGACGTGCGAGACCACCGCGCCGAAGAGCTCCGGATGCTGGGTCAGCTCCGCGCCCATCAGCAGGCCGCCGTTGCTGCCGCCTTCGATCGCCCAGCTTGGCCGAGTTGGTGTACTTGTGATCGATCAGATAGCGCGCGCACGCGGCAAAATCGTCGAACACGTTCTGCTTCTTGGTGAGCATTCCGGCGCGATGCCAGTCTTCACCGTATTCGCCGCCTCCGCGCAGATTGGCCACCGCCAGCACGAAGCCATGATCCAGCGCCACCTTGCGCCACAGCACGTAATTCGGCGTGATGCTGACGTCGTAGCCGCCGTAAGCCGTGAGCAACGTGGGATTCTTGCCGTCCAGCTTCGTGCCCTTGCGGCGGATGATGCTGAGCGGAATGCGCGTGCCATCTTTAGAGATGGCGAACGCGCGTATCACTTCGGCGTCGCTGAAGTCGGCCGCACCGGTTTCATAGAGCGCGGTGCGCTTGGCCTGCTTAGTCGACTCATCGAAGCGATACCACGCCGGAGGATCGAGAAAGCTCGCATTTTCGAAAAGCAGCGCGCCATCGTTGGAGCGCGCCATATCGTCCACGGCGGACACGGGCAGCAACGGAATGGTCCCCTGCGCCACGCCGGCCGCATCGAAAATTCGGATCTGCGAAGGCCCGCCGATTTGATCCAGGACATACAAAGCTTTCGGCGTGGGCAGAAAATCCTGGATCGCGACGCGGCTTTCGCGAATGGCGGTCAACGCCGCTTCCACGTTGGGATGCTCGGCCGGGGTTTTGAGAATCTTGCCGCGCGGCGCATTCAAGTGGGACAGCATGTATAGATTCCCGTCGGCGCCGAACCGGATGATCGCGATCTGGTCGGAAATGCGCGCCACCTGGTGCCACGTGCCATCCGGGCCGAGCAGGTAATGGGCGAAATCGCCGCCATCGCCGTTGGCCATGCTGGCCAGCACGTAGCGCCCGTCTTCAGAGGTGTGCAACTGGATCTCGGCGATGCGCGGGAATCCCTTGCCGAGCGAGTAGGCATCCAGCCTGGTGTCCGTCCCCATGCGATGAAAATAGACCTGCTGGAAGAACGTGAGGTCGGCCGGCGGGCGCTCGCCCTCGTGCGGGTAGCGCGTGTAATAGAAACCCGATCCGTCGGCATTCCAGGCCAGGCTGCCCCCGGCGGTGCCTCCATTGACGCGCGGAATCGGCGCGCCGGCTTCTTTGCCGGTGGCGACTTCGTAGACGTGCACGTCGCCGCTCTCGCTGCCGCCCTTGGAAAGCGAGACCGCGACCAGCTTGCCGTCGAGCGACGGGACATAGAAGTCGATCTCGGTGCCGCCCGAGGGATCGAGCTGATTGGGATCGAGAATGACGCGCTCGGATGCAGGATCGTCGGCCGACTTCAGCGCCACGAGCAACGGCTGTTCCTTGGGCGGCTGGTTCTTCAGCGCGAACAGCAGTCCACTGGCGGCGTACAGCGAGAAATATCGCGGGGAAGGCTGCGAGTAGAGCTTCTTCAATTCATCAGAAATTGTGGCGCGCATGGGAAGCGCGTCGAGATATTTCCGCGCGTAGCCGTTCTCGGCCTCGGTCCAGGCGCGCACGGCGGGGTCCGAGTAATTCTCGAGCCAGCGATAGTCGTCAGTGACCGAGACGCCGTTATAGACGTCGGTAACCGGCTTCTTCGGCGCGGCCGGCGGCTGTGCCAAGGCTCCAGAAGTGACTGCGAGGCATGCGATCCAGATCCGAGTGGTACCCACGCCGCTATTTTAGCGGGTAGTACGAGAGGACTATTTCAGAACGCCTTCGACATCTCGCCGTCCGTGCAAGACTCGGACGACCCAAAGCGGTTTGACCAAAGGGTCGTAGACGATCAGATAGGAGAATACGGGCCAGAACTTCACCGGGGCATCGGTCAGGTCCGCGCGCGAATGACCAGCGCCGGGATTCCGGCTCACAAAACGGATACCCTCCCGGATCTCGCGCAGGACGTAGCGAGCGATGCGAATTCCGCCCTCTTTAAGGAGGTACTCCTTGATTCCGTCAAGGTCCCCCTCAGCCTCTGGCGAGAGGACAAATAGCTTCACTCGGGGTGGTTGCGCTCCAGATCGTTCAGTTCAGCCTCGATCCGGTCGAAGACGGCTTCCCCGTCTCTTCCTTTGCCCGCTCGTAGGGACTCAAGCCCGACCGCGATCTTTTCAGCCGTCTCGCGCTTGCACAGCGCCAACAACCGGTCGCGCTCATCCATCAACCGCAGCGCCTCGCGCACGACCTCATCAGCGGAATTGTAGCCGCCAGCTCGCATCAACGCATCGATCTGGCGTTCAACCTCCGGCGTAAGCTGAATCATGTCAGTGCCCGTCTGAATTGTAGCTAAATCTTCACCAGCCCCAGCCGAATTCCGCGCATCACGGCTTCGGTCCGCGTGCCCGCGCGGAGCTTAGCCAGAATCGAATTGACGTGGAATTTCGCGGTGTGCTCGGAAATCGACAGCCGGTGGGCGATGGCTTTGTTGCTCAGGCCTTCGGCCAGCATCTCGATCACGTCCATCTCGCGCGCGGTCAGCGGCTCGGTGGCTTGCTCCAAAGAGGCGTGCGGCAGCAACGGCGCGCTCTCATTCACCGGAACCACAGCCAAACCCGCCGCCGCTGCGTAAATCGCCGCGATGATTTGCTGCGGAGGAGCGTCCTCGGGCAGCACTGCGCGAGCGCCCGAGCGCAACGCCTCCAGCGACGGCGCTTCCCCGGCCAGAACCACCACCGGTACGGCTGGCGCACCGTCCACCAGCTCCGGCACCTCCTCCCGCACCAGCACGTCCGCCTCGGAAGCCGAGTCCACCACCTCCAAGCCCGAGCTCCCGCGCAGGATCGCCTCCAGCCCCGCACGCGTCACTGCCGACGCCGCTTCGATATGAACGCGAATCAAGCCGCCTCCGCGCGCGAGGCTCCTAAACGCACCGGCACTTCGCGCTCGCGGCGGCGGTCGCCGCGGAAGAATCCAATCTTGAGCAATGCTCCAGCCGATTGATCGATCGCATCGCCCAGATCGTCCATCGATTCGATTCTTCGTCCGTTCACGGAGACGAGTAAATCTCCAATCAACAACGATGCGTTTTCAGCCGGACTGTTCGGAATCACTTCCAGCACCAGCAGGCCAACATCGCGAGACCGTTCCGCGACAGGCCGCACCACCACGCCCAGCGCGGGCCGGCTGCCGCGTTTGAGAAATTCCACAACGTTGTCGCTCGGAATGGCCAGCGCAACTCCGCCAGCGACGACCATGGTGTTAATCCCCACCACGCGCCCCTCGGCATCCGCCAGCGGCCCGCCGGAATTGCCGGGCGCCAGCCGGATGGCAGCTTGAACCCAGCGCCGCCGCCCCAGCCCGCGCACCGATCCGGCGGCGTGCACCACGCCAGTGGTCAGCGCGCCCACGAATCCCAGCGGATTCCCGACCGCAACCACCAGTTCGCCCGGACGCAACGAGGTTGAATCGCGCCACTCCACTGCCGCGAGACCGGGCACGCCCAGCTTCAGCACCGCCAGATCTGCACGGGCGTCGCGCGCCGCTACGCGTGTCTCGATCGCGCGGCCATCCCACAGCTCCACCCGCGCCGCATCGCCCAGCGCCACGTGAGCATTCGTAATCACGGTGCCGTCGGACGACCAGATCACGCCCGACCCGGTCCCTTGCGCGCCGCGCGTTCCACTGAAAACCTGAACTGTGCAACGCCGCAGCCTCTCGGCCACTTCGCCGAACCCTTGTGGCAACATCTTCAACCCTTCCGCGGCCGCTCGCCGACCGTCACTTCCACATCCAGCAGCTTCCCACCGCGCAGCAGCCGAGCGCTTAGCTTTTTACCTACTGAACCGGAATCCAGCACCTGCTGGACGTCCTCCGGCCGTTGTATCGTTGCGCCGCCGAGCGCAACCAGAACGTCGCCGATCGTGATTCCGGCTTGCCCGGCTGGAGCGTCCGGATCGGCACTAATCACGATCAATCCCGTCGCTCCCGGCAGTTTCAACGTACTCTTGAGATGCTCCGGAAGGGCCACTGGTTGTAAGCCGACACCCAGGTAGCCGCGTGGAATGCGGCCATGCGCCAGCAGCGTCTCGACCACGCGCTGGACCGTGGCCGGCGGGATCGCAAACACAGCCACGCGCGAGAGCACCGGCGTCGCCATTCCGACCAGCTTACCCTCGGCATCCACAATAGCCCCGCCCGACGCGGCCGGATGCAGGGCGACATCCACCCGCACCACTTGATCGAGCCGTCCGCCGCGCCAGGTCTGAGACGGCCCCGAGACGCTGCTGAGCACCCCGAACGCCGCGCTGGCACTATCCTTGAAACGGCCTACCGCCAGAATGACGCTCCCGGGTGCGGGAGTTTTCTCGGCTTTTTCCGACACCGAAGCGGTCAGCCCCTGCGCGCGCAGCACAGCCAGATCCGTGCCTGGATCGCGCCCCACCAGCTCGGCATTCAATCGCGAGCCGTCCGGCGCCGTGATGCGAATGTCCTCATCGCGGCGAAGCGCGTGATCGGCCGTGACGACCACGCCCGGGCTCCAGTGCACACCGCTTGAATCGAATCGCGATCGGGCATGCACGGCCACAACGGACTGCCCGGCGCGCGCCACCGTGGATGCCAGTTCTTCAGAAAACGAAACCAATGGATTGCTCAAGATGTTTCTCCTACCCACAGCATGCCGCGACGCGCGCCTGGCGCACACCGGCAAAACGGGTAGCTCGGCGCCTACCAGATCGGGTAGGCACGGTATCCTAGGAGCAGTGTCAACGCCGCTGAATTTTCACCTCTCGCAATATGACGGCCCGCTGGATCTGCTGCTCGACCTCATCCGCAAGCAGGAAATCAACATCCACGACATCCCCATCGCCTCCATCACGCAGCAATATCTGGACTACATGCAGCACGCCGCCGAGCTGGACATCGAACTCAGCGCCGAGTTCGTCTACATGGCCGCTACGCTGATCCATATCAAGTCGCGCATGCTGCTGCCCCGCGATCCCGAGCTCGACAAGATCACCGGCGAAGAGGATCCGCGCAAGGAACTGGTCGACCGGCTGCTCGAACACGAGCGCTTCAAGAACGCCGCCGAAATGCTCCAGCAGAAGCGCATGGTGGAGGAAGTCGCGTGGTCGAATCCGCAGATCGGCGCATTTCTCTCCGAAGACGAAGATCCCGGTCTGGCCGTCACGCTCTTCGATCTGGTCAAGACCTTTCAGGCCGTGCTGGAGCGCGCCAAGAACCGCCCGATCTACGAGGTGGGCAAGGAGGACGTCAGCGTTCCCGACATGATCCGGTATCTGCAAAATGTCTTCCGCGAGCTGCGCACGGGCGAATCGCTGTCGGCCGCGGAGCTGTTTGAGCGCCAGCGGAGCCGCCGCGCCATGATCTGCCTGTTCCTGGCCGTACTCGAACTGGTGCGCCGCCAGTCGCTGGTGTTGACCCAGCGCGACGCTTTCGGCGACATTGGATTGAAGAAACATCGCGCCTTCGACGAGACCCTCGATCAATCCCTCGCGGCCGCGGAACAGGAATATATCTAGAACTGCAATGAAACCCAGCGAAGTTCAAACTCCGGATTCCACGGAGCAAGTACTGCAACCTGCTTTGGATCTGCCTGCCGATGGGGGCGCTCCCGCGCCCGTCGTAGAGCTCGACACGGCGCAGCTCAAAGCCATCGTCGAAGCCGTGATCTACATCACCGACGAGCCGCTTTCGGCCGACCAGATCGCCACCGCGCTCCAGCAGCCCGCCGCGCGGGTAGGCGAGGTGCTGGCCGAGTTGACGGCCGACTACAACGCACCGACCGCGGCCTCACCATCCGCGAAGTCGCCGGCGGCTACAAAATGTCCACCAAGCCGGAGCATCACGAAGCGGTCCGGGCTTTCGTCAAGAATCTGAAGCCGGCGCTGAAGCTGTCGTTCCCCGCGCTCGAAACGCTGGCCTTGATCGCCTACAAGCAGCCCATCACCGCGCCCGAAATCATGGAGATCCGCGGCGTCCAGGGCGCGGGCGTTTTGAAAACCCTGCTGGACCGCAAGCTGATCGTAACTGCGGGCCGCAAACAGGTGCTCGGCAAACCCATCCTGTACAAAACCACCAAGGAATTTCTGGTGCAGTTCGGCCTGAAGGATCTGAGCGAGCTGCCGACGCTCAAGGAATTCGAAGAGCTGGGCCGGTTGTCGCTCACTGACTCCGACGCCCGAGCACGCCGGCCGAGCCCGCCGCGGAAGCGCAGCCAATGACCGAAACAGAACCGGTCGCTTCGTCCGACGCGCTCCCTGAAACCGAAGATTAAATGCCCGAGGAACGGCTACAGAAGTTGCTGGCCCACGCCGGCGTCGCGAGCCGCCGCAAGAGCCGAGCAACTCATTCTGGAAGGGCGCGTGGCGGTGAACGGCGCCGTCATCACCGAACTCGGCACCAAAGCCGACGCCGAGCGCGACCATATCAAAGTGGATGGCAAGCACATCCGCGCTGCCGAAAAACCCGTCTACCTGGCACTCAACAAGCCGAAAAACTTCGTCTCCACCGTCAGCCGATCCGCAGGGCCGGCCAACCGTGATGGACCTGCTGCGAGGCGTGAAGGCGCGCGTCTACCCGGTCGGCCGCCTGGATTACGCGAGCGAAGGCCTGCTGCTGCTCACCAACGATGGCGAGTTCGCCAAGCGCATCACGGCTCCGGCAACGCACGTGCCCAAGACGTACCTGGTGAAAACCAACGGCCCGCTGACCGGCGAGCAGGAAGAGAAATTCCGCGCGGGCGTGCCTCTGGAAGGCAAACGCACCGCGCCCGCCGCGCTAAAGCTGATCCGCAGGGCGGACAACCCGTGGTATGAAGTCCGCTTGATCGAAGGGCGGCAAAACCAGATCCGACTCATGTTCAAACATTTCGGGCGTCTGGTGGAAAAACTGCGACGCGTGAAGATCGGCTTCCTGGAACTCGGCCCGCTCAAACCGGGCGAATTTCGCCATCTGGCTCCCGGCGAAATCGCGCGTTATCGAAAGGTCCTGAAGATGGAAGAGCGCACATGACCATCCAAGAACTGCTCCGCTCCAGCCGCGTCATCGCCGTCGTCGGCCTCTCGAGCAAGAAATTCCGGCCTTCCTACGGCGTCGCCGAATACATGCAGCGCGAGGGATACCGCATCATCCCGGTGAATCCCCATGAGAAGGAAATGCTGGGCGAAAAATCTTACGCGCGCCTGGAGGACATCGGGGAGCCGATCGACATCGTCGACATTTTCCGCCGCTCGGAATTCGTCGGGCCCCTCGTGGAATCGGCAATCAGGTTGGGCGCCAAGGCGATCTGGATGCAGGAGGGTGTCGAGGACGAAGAAGCTGCCAGGAAAGCCCGGGAAGCCGGACTATTCGTCGTGATGGACCGCTGCATTCTGAAAGAACACAGCCGCCACTTCCGCTGAAACGCGGCCGCATTGCGCCGAGATTACCGCGATTGGCAGGCGTCGATCTTCCTCTGCAAGTACCATGAGAACAGGCCGTGATATTTCTGCTGCAAATCTTCCCGCTTCCAGTCCCGGCCCGTGACCGTTCCGCGGCATCCCGGCGCGCCGCAGCGGCATTCCAGCGCGTAATCGTCATCGTCGGTGGTGGCCCAATCGTGCGTGAGTTCCTCGCCTGCGGCGATCTCGCGAAGCGCTACAAAAACAATCTGCCCTTGGACCCCGATGTTCGGCTCACAGGAGTGATTGGTGAAGATCATGCAACCTTCTCGCTCATCACTGCTGAGCGGGCCAATAAACAGATCGTCCGCGATTTGGATTTCGGCCGGGCCGAGCACCGGCGCCACCCGCTCCAGCGTCGCGCGAGTGAAGATGTGTCCGCCCTTGACGCACACGATCTCGCCAGGACGAAATTCTCCGGTAGCAAAGAGACCGCGGCCATGAATGGGGCTGTTGCGCACCGCGGCTTTCGGCGACAGATATGACAGAGCGTCAGAATGCATGCTGCTGATTAGTGTAGAACCGCGCCGGTAATTAAGCCGTGCTGCGGTCGCGGCGCAGCAGGGGCAGGCGCACCCGCAACACGCGCTCGCGGCTGCGCTCTTCCTCGAGATTGCGCGTGCGCGCCGCCAGCAGATCGCGCAGCCCGATCATGCCGACCAGTTTGCGCCGGTCGCCGCGCTCCACCACCGGAAAACGCGTCAGCCCCAACTCGGCCATGCGATACACAACCACGCGCAGGGGCTCATCGGGATAAGCCAGCACCGGATCGATCGCCAGGTCCGCCAGCGTCCGGCTGGGCGGCCATATGGCGATCCCGCCGCGCGGCCAGGTCAAACCCTCCAAAAGCAGAAAATGGAAGAAAACTCTTGGATGTCCCGTCTCAATGGCCGGTGGTGAATCTGAGCGGCCGCAAGCTCAGCAGGGAGATCATCGAATCTTGCCGCTTGGGCGACCGAGACGCCTTTCGTGCGCTCTACGACTTGTATAAAGACCGCGTGTACTCGATTTCGCTTTACTTTCTTCACGGCGATTCAACCGCTGCCAGCGATGTCACCCAGCAGGTCTTTTTGAAACTGATGACTTCGATTCGTCAGTTTCGTGGGGAGGCAGAGTTCTCTACCTGGCTATACCGGCTGGTCGTCAACGCGTGCATGGACGCCGGCAGAAGCCGCAGGTTAGACGCCGCACCCTCCGATCGCGCCCACCTGGAAGCATTCCCGGCGCCGGGTTCGCACGAAGAGGACTATGCACGGGCGCAAATGGCCGATTCGGTCCGGGCGGCCGTGTCGGCTCTGCCGCCGAAGTTTCGCATCGCGGTTCTACTCCGGTATTTCGAGGATCTGTCCTATGAGGAGATGGCGGAGGCCCTGCACTGCTCCATGGGGACGGTGGCGTCCAGGCTGAGCCGTGGCCATAAGATGCTGGCGGAGCGGCTCAAGGGGTTGGTGGCGAGAAGGACGTAGCGATGTTTACGAGGCACAGTTCGCGGAAGCTTGCGGCCCATCTCGACGGCCAACTTGCGCCACGAAAAGCGCGGCAAACGGAGCTCCACCTGGAGCATTGCTCGAATTGCCGCGAAGACCGCGAGCAAATCAAATCTGGGATGGAGATGGTCGAACATCTTCCGCTGGCCGAGGCGCCTGAGGCGATATGGTCCTCCATCGAAGCCGCGCTCCAGGAGAATCAACCGCGCCAAACCCCGGCACGTCTCCGGTGGCGCTGGGCTTTGGCAGCGACCCTGTTGTTGGTCCTGAGCGGCACCGCTTATTGGCGTCTGGCCCATTGGCTGGGGATGCGATGGGAAGTGGCGAGACTCTCTGGTTCACCGTCGGTGAGTGCGAAACCGATCCGCGGATCCACTCAAATTGGAGCGGGCGAATGGATCGAAACGGACGCGAGATCTCGGGCTTCGGTGAAGATTGGCGAGATTGGCTCGGTGGAAGTAGCGCCTAACACTCGGCTGCTGGTGGTGGCGGAGCGGTCGACCGAACACCGGCTTAAGCTCGTGCGGGGTGAGATTCGGGCTAAAATCTCCGCGCCACCAAAGCTCTTCTTTGTGGACACTGCCTCCGGGACCGCCATGGATCTGGGTTGCGAATACTCGTTGAGTACCGATGAGTACGGTTCCGGTTTGCTACGGGTCACCAAGGGCTGGGTGTCATTTCAGTGGAAGGGGCTTGAATCACTTGTACCGGCGGGCGCCAGCTGCCGGACGCGGCCGCATGCCGGACCGGCCATTCCGTACTTCGACGATGCGCCGGAGAGTCTGAAACAGGCGGTCGACAGCCTTGGCTTTGAAAAGTCGAGCGGCGGCGGCCTGGGCGTCATCCTGGCCCAGTCTCGGGTCCGCGATACGCTCACGCTCTGGCATCTGCTCTCGCGCGTTGAGCCGAGCGGCCGGGAACGCGTCTTCGACCGGATCGCGGCTTTAACACCCGTCCCAGCCGGAATTTCACGCGAGCTAGCCCTGAAATTGGACCCTGGTACTCTAAGGCGCTGGAAAGATGAGTTGGCGTGGACCTGGTAAGCCGGGAAGAAAATTCGCCAGACCGCGTCTAATGGTCCCGAAAGGAGTTCGAATGTTCCGATTCAGCCTGATGGCCTGCGCTTTCGTTGCGTTGGCGCAGCCAGCGACATTTACTTTCAGCATTGGAAGCCCGGTGGCAGCTCAGGATTTCGCAGCGAAGTCGGCGGCGTTCGCGTTTCGCACCGAGGGTTGCGCAGAACCTGCCAAAGCGCAAATCAGCGGGACCGCCGAAGGCCTCATCGGCGGAGAGCGGCGATCGGTGGTGCTCAAAATCGCGGCCATGTCCAAACCGGGCGTCTATGCCGTTTACCAGAACTGGCCTGCGGGAGGAGCCTGGGTGGTGAATCTCAAGGGAACGTGCGCGGGTGAGAATGCCGGCGCTATCGTGCCCATCGGCCCGAAAGGCTTCATCCGGGAATCGGCGAAATTTTATCCGCATGCGGCCACCCACGAAGAGATCGAAACCTCTCTGAAGGCTCTATCGCAAGGAGAAGCCAAATGAGGGTTACAGTCGCTCTCACGATGACCATTGCGGCCGGCATGAGCGTTGCGGCCGCCGAGCTTCCCACCGACACGGGACTCACCGTCCACGAATGGGGAACGTTCACGTCCGTCGCTGGCGAGGATGGCGCGCCGGTGGAGTGGAACGTCTTGGGCTGCAAAAGCGATCTCCCAGGATTCGTTCATGACACCGGATTTCGCAACGTCAAATTTCGCCTAGGTGGAACTGTGCGTATGGAAACGCCGGTGATGTACTTCTACACTCCTCGCGAAGTCACCGCAAGTGTGAAAGTTCAGTTTCCGCGCGGCGTGATCACCGAATGGTATCCCAGCGGCGACAATGCGATCTATTCATCCAAGCGGCTCTTGGACCAGCTCGGCGTAACTACCAGGCGGCAACTCTACCCCGAGAGCGCAGTTTACGAAACCAAGCGGCTCATAGATCCGCCGCCGGACGGGTTCGACGCACTCCTGGTGAAACAGAGTCCGGGCGCAAGTGGTTTCGACACCTCACTACGCAGCCTAATCGGCGCAATCGCCTGGAACAACATCAAAGTCCAGCCGGGCGCAAGTGCCGATTTTCCAAGAGAGAAGAGCCCAAGCCGCTACTACGCCGCCCGGGCGACCGACGCCACGCCAATCGCGGTTGGCGAACAGCACGAAAAATTCCTGTTCTATCGCGGCGTGGGACGCTTCCCAATTCCTCTTTCTGTTCGCGTTTCCGGCTACGGTCAAGTGACGGTGGAAAATCGAGGCCATGAAACCGTCCCCCTGGCGATTCTGTTTGAGAATCGTGACGGACGCATGGGCTTTCGAGGAGTAAGTCCCATTGATGGAACGCTCGCACTCGATGAGCCCGCGCTCGATGCCGACTTCTCCCACCTTCGCCAGGCTCTTGAGCCGGCCCTCGTCGCGCAAGGTTTGTTTCCCAAAGAAGCTCGCGCGATGATCGAGACTTGGCGTGACTCCTGGTTCGAAGAGGGCTCGCGGCTCATCTACATTGTCCCGTCGGCCGCCGTCGATGCCGTGCTTCCACTGCAAGTCGATCCAGCCCCATCGCAAGTCACACGAGTATTCGTCGGGCGGATCGAGCTCGTCACACCCGCGACCGAGAGCACCGTCGAGTCGTCCATCGCCAAGAACGACTGGGAAGCAGTCGATCGCTACAGCCGTTTTCTGGAGCCTATTCTCAAGCGCATCTACCCGAACAACCCTTCGAAAGCAGGCCAGGTCGAGGGACAGCTCGCGAATTTCCAAACCGCCAACGGCGAAACCTGCCGTTAAAAGCTATGCTTCGTCAGATGATCTTGTTGGCGATCGCGTTGGCTGCGCAGGGACGCGCCTTCGACTGCCCGATCACCGCGCCTCCGAATCCGCCGTTCGTCGCGCCAGCACCCTTTGCGCCCGCTCCTGATTTTTCGCTTACCGGTGACCATCGTTCGTTCTGGTACGGCAGCGACGGGCTTTGGACGCTGCTGGACGAGAGCGGCTTGTGGCATGCGCTTCCGCACAACGCTTATGGCTATCGCCAGAAGATTTTTCTCTGGAGCAAAGAGTACAACTCAAGGACCGAGCCTCGGCCAGATTTGCGGATCAGCGGGAAGCGCCTGGATGGAGACTCGCCGGCTTTCGTCCGAGAGAAAGGCACGAACGCCAATCTGTACGACGGCGTCGCGATGCTGGCCGCAGTCGACGTTCCGACCACCGGGTGTTGGGCGATTACGAGCCGCTATCGCGGTCACGAGCTGACGTTCATCGTAAGGGTAGAGGACGAGACGGTTACTCGCGCCGATCTTTCGGGAAAATGGAAGGTGGGTTTCGTCGGAGCGGAAGGGATGGCGCCGAAGACGGTCGGCTCCATGCTTCTCGATCTCCGAGTACACGATGACCGGGTCGCTGGGACGATCGAGATCGGCGTGTGGCCTGGGGAAGCGCCGATCGCGGATGGCAAGGTGGACGGCGATAGCATCACGTTCACCGCGACCGGTTATCGAAGCTCCACCACCGGCATCCCGACCTGCAAGTTCGTTTGCGAAGTGCACTCGGGCGAGATGCTTCTCAAGATGACCGTGATCGAGAACGCGGGCGGTCCTCTCATGCCCGGCATCGTTTACGAATATAAAGGCGGAAAGCAGTAGGCAACTAAACCGTGCTGCGGTCGCGGCGCAGCACCGGCAGGCGAACCTTTAACACGCGCTCCCGGCTGCGCTCTTCCTCGAGATTGCGCGTGCGCGCCGCCAGCAGATCGCGCAGTCCGATCATGCCGACCAGTTTGCGCCGGTCGCCGCGCTCCACCACCGGAAAACGCGTCAGCCCCAACTCGGCCATGCGATACACAACCACGCGCAGCGGCTCATCGGGATAAGCCAGCACCGGATCGATCGCGAGGTCCGCCAGCGTCCGGCTGGGCGGATCTGAATCCGCCAGGAGCCTTTGCAGATGCCTTCTGGTGATGACGCCGTGCAGTTGGTTGTTTCCATCGATCACCGGATAAAGGAATTGCCCGCGCTGGCCGTGATGGCCGTTCAACGTTGCTCTCACTTCCTCGATCGTGCTGTCGGATTTGAAGGCCACCAGGTTGGTGCGCATCGCATCGCGCACGAAGAGGATCTCCAGCGGGTCCACGGCGTACTCGCGGCTCAAATGGAATCCGCGCCGCGCCACTTTTTCGGTGAGGATGGAGCGCTTGAGCGCCAGCACCGTGAAGGCGTGCGCGATCACGCTGGCCGCCAGCAACGGCATCAGCATGTTGACGTCGTGCGTGAGCTCGAGCGCGAAAATGATGCCGGTGAGAGGCGACCGCATGGTGCCGCCCAGAATGGCGCCCATGCTGACCAGCGGCCAGAAACCCAGGCCTTCATTGGGCAGGAACATGGCTTCGATGCCGCCCAGCGCCCCGCCCATCATGAGCAGTGGCGCCAGCACGCCTCCCGACGTGCCGGACCCCAGCGAAACCGCCCAGATTACGGACTTGACTAACAAGATGCCAGCGATGGCGCCCATCGCCACATGGCCTTGTAACAACGCGCCGATGGTGTCGTAACCTACGCCCAGCGCCTGCGGGAAAATGAGCCCCCCCAGGCCGACCACCAGCCCGCCGATCGCCGGCCACCACATCCAATGGATGGGCAGCTTCGCAAATGCATCTTCGGATGCGTAGACCGCGCCGGTGAGCAGCATCGAGAGCACGCCCGCCAGCAACCCGCAGATCGCGCAGCCGAGCAATCCCTGCGGTCCGATGAATACCGGATGCGGGGGCACTGGAAACAGCGGGCCCAGGCCGAGAATGTAGCGCCGCGCTGCTCCCGCGGTGGCACTGGCGAGCGCGACCGGCACCAGGCTGCGCGGCTTCCATTCAAACAGCAGCAGCTCCACCGCAAGCAGCACCGCGGCAATAGGAGATGCGAAGGTCGCCGACATTCCCGCGGCCGCCCCTGCCACCAATAGCGTTTTGCGCTCGGCGCTGGTCAGATGGAAGAATTGCGCGATCATGGAGCCGAACGCGCCACCGGTCATGATGATGGGGCCTTCGGCGCCAAATGGGCCGCCGCTTCCGATCGAGATGGCCGAAGAAAGGGGTTTCAGAAACGCCAGCCGCGGCTGAACCCGGCTGCCATTGATCAGGATCGATTCGATCGCCTCCGGAATCCCGTGGCCCCGAATTCTTTCCGAACCGTAGCGCGCCATCAAGCCGATGACCAGCGAGCCGGCGACCGGCACCAGGATCGCCCAGGCGCCGAGCGGCGTGCCGGCCGGCGAAACCAGCCGGAAATCCCAGCGCTGGTAATAGAAAAGGTTCGTAAAAAGTCCGATCAGACGCAGCAGCGCCCAGGCAACGCCGGTGCTGAGCAGTCCGATGACGATGGCGAGCAGGGAGATCGGGATCAGCCGCCAATCGGTGGTGAAGTCGCCCAAGGCGTGAGCGCGAGGATGCTTCATACCACGCTCCAGGACGATTCCGGCGCGCCGGACCGGGCCTTTCGAAGGGACCGCAGAGCGGCCGAAAGCGCCGGGCCGGCTGTATCGAGCTCACTGCGATGCGCGAGGGAAAGCTGGCGGAGAACGCGCGCCCCCGCCCGAGTGAGATGCACAATCACTTGCCGCCGGTCGTCCGTCCCGGTGGTGCGGGTCACGTAGCCGTGATTTTCCAGGCGATCCACCAATTCCACCATGCTGTGATGTTTGAGCTGCAATCGCCCGGCCAGCTCGCCAATGGTGGCATGGACGTCTTCAGGCAGGCCTTTGATGGCGAGCAGTAGCTGATGCTGCTGCGGCTCCAGGCCGTACCGCCGCGCTTGCTCCTCGCTGAAATGCAGGTAGAGGCGAATCTGGTAGCGGAATTGGGCCAACGCGCGATACTCGGCTAGAGTTAAGTCCATGTTTGCATTTATATCGTAGCACGATATAACTTTAAAAGACCACGCTTGCATGCCGCGGACACACGCTTATAGCCGCTTAGCATGTCAAGGCGCCGCTTCCGCGCGCAGTGGAGCAGGCCGCTGCCCGAAACAATGATGCGCGAAGAAACATATAGAAAAGGCGAATTCACCGCATACGATTTTTCTATCCGAGTCTGCCTGCCAGACGCGGTATGATGTTCGACTATGCTATCGCGGTGTTGCCTGCTGTTTTTCTTGCCCTTGCTGGCCCTGGCCCAATCGGCGCCTCCCAGCATGGAGACGCGCATCAGTAATTTGGAAGCCGCCGTCAAGTCGGCCCAAAGCGCCGGTGACAACGCCTGGATGCTTACCAGCGCGGCGCTGGTATTGATGATGACCGGCCCCGGCCTGGCCTTGTTTTACGGGGGCCTGGTCCGCCGCAAAAATGTCCTCAGCACCATGATGCACAGCTTTGTTCTGATGGCCGTGATCACCGTGCTATGGGCCATCGTCGGCTACAGCCTGGCGTTTGCGGAAGGCTCGCCGTTCCTGGGCGATCTGCGGTATTTATTCTTGAACGGCGTGGGCAGCGCGCCCAACCCCGATTATGGCGCCACCGTGCCGCATCAGACCTACATGGTCTATCAGCTCATGTTCGCCATCATCACGCCGGCGCTGATTTCAGGCGCCTTCGCCGAGCGGATCAAGTTCAGCGCCATGCTGCTGTTTTCGGTCCTGTGGGCCTTCCTGGTGTACTTCCCGCTGGCGCACATGGTGTGGGGCAAGGGCGGTTTCCTGAGCGCCTTCCTGGGCGGCAAGGTTCCGGCTCTGGACTTCGCGGGCGGCACGGTGGTGCATATCAGCTCGGGCGTGTCGGCGCTGGTGTGCGCGCTCTATCTGGGCAAGCGCAAAGGCTATCAAGCGGAGCCCATGAAGCCGCACAACGTGGTGCTCAGCGTAATCGGGGCGTGCTTGCTGTGGGTGGGCTGGTTCGGATTTAACGCCGGCAGCGCGGTGGCCGCCTCAGGCCTGGCCACCAGCGCGTTCGTGGCGACCCATTTCGCGACCGCCGCGGCGGTGCTGGGCTGGATGCTGGCCGAGTGGGTGCACAACGGCAAACCCAGCGTGCTCGGCGCAATTTCAGGCGCGGTCGCCGGCCTGGTTGCGATTACGCCCGCATCCGGGTTCGTCAAACCGTTTCCCGCGATGTTGATCGGCTTCGCGGCCGGCCTGGTTTGCTTCTTCATGGTGACGGCGGTGAAGAGCAAGTTCGGCTACGACGACACGCTCGATGCATTCGGCGTGCATGGCGCCGGCGGAACGCTAGGCGCGCTGCTTACCGGCGTATTTGCCACCAGCGCCGTCAACGACGGGTTGAAGGACTCGAGCGGCAAAGTGCTCGGGCTTGGCCTGGTGGATGGCAATCCCGGCCAGGTGCTGAATCAGCTCATCGCGGTGCTGATTTCCTGGGGCATGGCCATCGTGGGAACGTATATCATTCTCAAGATCTGCGATGCTGTCCTAGGTGTGCGCGTGTCGCCCGATCAGGAACTCGAGGGCCTGGATGTCAGCATGCACGGCGAAGAAGGATATAATTTCGAAGCGTAGCCCAGGGCTCCAGTCATGAAGAAAATCGAAGCCATCATTCAACCCCACAAACTCGAAGACGTCAAGGAAGCCCTGAAGGCCATCGGCATAGACGGCATGACCATCACCGAAGTGCGCGGGCACGGCCGCCAGAAGGGCCACAAGGAAGTTTACCGCGGCATGGAATACCAGGTGGATCTGCTGCCCAAGGTGAAAGTGGAAATGGTGATCTCAGACCAGCGCGCCGACGAAGTGATCAAGACTGTGGTGAACAGCGCCCGCACCGGCAAAATCGGCGACGGCAAGGTGTTTGTCTACGACGTAGCGGAAGCCATTCGCATCCGCAACGACGACCGGGGGGAGTCGGCGCTGTAAGCGGGAGAGAATCCACACCAGATTCAGTGAGATCAGCAGCCGGTCGGGACCAAAGCGCGTTCCCGCCTGGGAGCGGCTGTCAGGATGCACCATTCAGCGCTCGGAACTGGCGGGCAGCCTCTTTCTCGGTCATAGACGCGATGTAGTCGGTGACGACCCGAACAACCGACGCTTTATCAGTTCCGGAGTCCTGGAGCCGCTCCTGGACATTCACCGGGAATAGCTTCCAATGGCTCCTGCTATTGGCTGCGTCGGAGAGGGTGTCAAATAGACCTTCTATAATGCGCTGCTGTCCACGCTGGCCCGTTGCTAGCTCGTGGTGAAGGATGACGTAGTGCCAGGTGAGTTCCTTAAGAACACGAATTTCATCTCGGGCGTACCCCTCAATATGAACGGGTGATTCTTCTTGATCTGGCCGCAGGCAAATTGCTTCGACAAAACGTGAGATGAGTACGGTGCTGAGCTGCCAAATATGCCGCCGTTGATTCGCTGTGCCGACGTAACGCCGATCGATTACAAACATGTCGACGATCGTTTCGAATGCGTTTCCGAAATCGGACACCCGGCTCCTGAGCTCAGGACAGCGCGCGAATACTTCCTCGAAGAAAGCCCCGCGCTCCATTCTGCCACTCGCGTCTCCCAGGCGTTCCAACGGGATTTGGCCGGCGCAGAAAAAGTCGATTAGGTCGTGGATCGCGAAAGTAATGTCGTCCGCCCAATCCATGAGTTCGGCTTCAACGCTCTTAGCGAATCCGCGGAACGGCTGTCGACGCCGCACCCAATCGAATATTTCTTCTTCCGAGCGGTATGCACCCCACTTATTAGATTTTTTTCGGTTCTGTCCATATACCCACGGATACTTAAGAATGGCATTGAGGGTCGCTCTCGTCAGATTCAGGCCCTCGATTGTCTTGTTTAGGGGTGCAGGAACAGCGTCGCTGACGGCCAGCCTTGTGACGATACGAAAACTTTGGGCATTCCCCTCAAAGCCATCCTTCAAGTTGCCTTTGTTTTGACCAAGTGGTTTAGCGTTTCCTCCGCAATGTGACCAAATGGTGGATGGCCCAGATCGTGCGCCAGGCCCGCAGCTTCGGCCACATCCGGATCTAACCCACCAAGTGCATCCGCCTCCTCGGGTTGCTCATGCAGAAGCTTCTCTGCAATGCGGCGAGCCAGTTGTCCCACCTTGATCGAATGCGTGAGGCGGTTGTGAAAAACGTGGCCGCGTTCGGCTGCGACAACTTGTGTGACTTCAGCAAGCCGTGCGAGTGGGGTCGAGTAGAGGATCCGGTCCCGGTCAATCTGCGCGGGCGTACGATAATCCTCGCGCTGCTCAGCGACGAACCGCTCGTCCCGAGCGTAATTGAGCCGTTTCTTACGAGCCAATGCGGAATTTGCGGGCAGGCGTGAGCGTAACCTGCCGCAGGTAGAGCAGCGGCACAACCGCCGCTTTTACCTCATTGCGTCCTGATGGTACGTTTGGACGCACTGTAGCTACAAGGTCGTTGAGCGAAAGATCCCCGTTGGCGTCTCGCAGTGCCTTGATAATCCGCCTTTGGACCTGAGCGGTTGCCATATCGTCTACTTCCATTGTTACCGGCACGGAGTCCCAGAGTCAATGATCTTGCGAAATCAAGCTTGGTCAAACTGCTTTAATCGCGCCTGGCGCCCCGGTCCCGGCCCACCTCCCCTTCTTGACCCTTTCGCCCGTCTTCAAGTACATTGAAGAACTATACAAATGGAAGAAACTCACTCCCACGAACCCGCCGTGGAGCTCACGCCCACGCGCCGGAACTTCTACATCCTGTTTATCAATGGCGCGATGGGCCTCATCGGCATCGCGCTCGCCATCCCCGCGGCCATCTATTTGCTCTTCCCTCCTAGGGCGCGCAAAGCCAGCCAATGGGTCAAAACAGCCGATCTCTCCAGCCTTCCGGCCGGTAAGCCAACCGAAATTTCGTTCCAACGCACGCGCGCCGACGGCTGGCAACTCATTACCGAAAAAACCACCGCCTGGGTAGTCAAGCAGTCCAACAGCGACGTGATCGCCTTCATGCCGAATTGCACGCATCTCGGCTGCGCCTATCATTGGGACGACCCCTCCCACACCTTCATCTGCCCCTGCCACACATCCTCGTTTTCCATCGACGGCAAGGTGCTGGGCGGCCCGGCGCCGCGCCCTCTGGACCGTTATGAGGTAAAGATCGATTCGGGCGTGCTCGAAATCGGACCTCCGGAGGCGCATGCGTAAAATCATCGACTGGATCGAACATCGCACCGGCCTCGAAACGGCGATCCGGGATTTCCTGTACGAAGATATTCCCGCCTCCAGCGGCTGGCACCAGATCATCGGCAGCGCGGCGGTGTTCTTCTTCATCATTCAGGTCTTCACCGGCGGCCTGCTGGCTTTCAACTTCGCCCCCACCCCCGGCGATTCCTACAACAGCGTCCGCTACATCATGACCGAACTAACCGGCGGCCGGCTGATCCGCGGCTTGCACCACTGGGGCGCCAGCATGATGCTGATCATCGTGGTGCTGCACATGCTGCAGGTGTTCCTCTACGGCGCCTATAAGAAACCGCGCGAGGCTACCTGGATGGTCGGCTGTGTTCTGCTGCTGATCACGCTGGTGTTCGGACTCACCGGCTATTTGCTGCCGTGGGATAACCGGGCGTATTGGGGAACAGTAGTAACGACGAACATCACGGCTTCGGCGCCGGTGGCGGGGCCGTATTTGGTTCGCCTGCTGGGCAGCGGGGACGGTGTGAGCCGCGTCACGTTCTCGCGTTTCTACGCGCTGCACACCATTCTCTTACCGCCGCTAGTGATCATCCTGATCGGGATCCACATTTACCTGGTTCGCAAACACGGCGTCGCGCCGGCGGTCGGCGACGTGGCCCCACGCCGCAAATTCTTCCCCGAGCAAGTCTTCAAGGACACCGTCGGCGTAGCCATCGCGTTTATCATTCTCTTCACGCTGGCTGTGGTGGCCGATGCGCCGCTCGGAAGGCTGGCCGATCCCACCGACACCGCTTTCAACCCGCGACCTGAATGGTATTTTCTATTCCTGTTCCAGACCATCAAGTTTTTCAAAGGGCCGCTTGAGGTTTTGGGTGCTGTAGTTCTGCCGGGAGTCGCGGTGCTTACGCTGTTCCTGGTCCCCTTCATCGATCGCGGCCCCATGGTGCGGCTTGGCAAGCGGACCTTGGCGTTCGGCATCGCCATTTTGGGGATTCTCGCGTGGAGCAGCCTGACTGCCGCCGCCGTGATGACCACGCCTCCGAATCCCGAAGAAAACGGTCTGGTCGCGACGTCAGAAAGCGAAACATCCATCCAAGCCTGGCAGCATCTTTCGCCTGAAGAACTGCAGGGTCTGGCGCTTTTCCGCAAAGAAAACTGCAAGGCCTGTCATCCCGGTGGAGGCCAAAAGGGTATCGGCCCGGACCTGACTAAGTTGCCGGCCGATCATCGCAACGCCGGGTGGCTGGTCCCGCATTTCCAGAATCCATCCAAGGTTGTACCGGGCAGCTCGATGCCGCCGGTCCATCTCAGAGATTCCGAACTGACCGCTCTGTCGGCGTTTGTTCTCAAGCTCACGCCAGATAACGAAAGCTCCATCATGGCCGCCCCCGATTACGTGGTGCAAGGCGCGCTGGTTTATCAGAACAATCATTGCAACTCCTGCCACCAGATCGCCGGCGTCGGCCAGAAGTTGGGTCCTGCCCTGGACGGAGTGGGCGAGCGGCACGACCGCGCGTGGCTCGAGCAGCACTTCCGCGATCCCCAAGGCACTTCCAAGGGCACCATCATGCCGCCCTACAAGTTCAACGCCGAGGATATGGACGCCCTCTGCAAGTACCTGCTGCAGCTCCCGAAGGCCAGCTGAAAATCGCGTTACGGCTGCCGGCTTGTTGCGCCCGTGCCTTTCGGCGTGCGTGCTAACTACATCAAAGGCTCACAACCCAGAGAGAATCGCAGTGCCCAGCAGATCTCACTCATGCGTTGTGCGCTCAACCGCGCCACGTGCCGGACGAGATGTTGTTGGGATACGGTTACGGCGTTATGGAGGTTCACGGCGCACGGCCCCTTCAATCCGTCGTAATATCCAAAACCACTTCGGAGGGCACTCCGCGGATGGTAGACGTAATGGGAGCGACAGTCACGGTCGACAAGATGGTCGATGGCGCAATCGCGGACGGGACGCTGTTACGTCGGGAGCGCCACCCCACTTTACGGCGGCTCAATCTCGCGGCCACGAGGCAGCATCCTCCCATATCTGATGCTCCTGGAGCTTTTGCGGCTTGGTCTGGTAGCCTCGCCGGTCCCGCTCCTCCACTTCTCGCAGATGAAGCCGCTTCAAGTATTCACTGAGAGCCTCTCGAATCAGAGCCGAGCGGCTCATCTTCAGACGCTGGGCGGCAACATCGGCGGCCTTGCGCAGCTTGAAATCAACGACGACTTGAATCCGGTGCATCAAGCTTGATTTCGCATCGCCTTGCCGGCCTGAATCCACTCCACGGTTTTGGTCGCGAGCCGATCCAGCGCCAGCACCGACATTTCGAGATGCTCTTCCCTGGTGTCCTCGATCTTGTTGTGGCTGATGCCGCCGAGCGACTGCACGAACATCATGACGGTCGGGATGCCGGCGCGCGAAACTTCCGCGGCGTCGTGCAGCGGGCCTGACGGCAGCTTATGCACCGCCCCCGCCGTCTCGCGGATGGCCTGTTCGCAGCGCTCGATCAGCGCGGGGTGGAACGCGATGGGCTCGATGTTCCAGATGCGCGACCATTCCACCGTGCATTTCTCTTCGCGGGCGAAGCGCTCGCTCGCTTCCTTGCGCTTCGCGGTACATCGTCGCCAGCACGCCAGCATCCAGGTCGCGCTGATCGAGCGTCGCTTCGCATCGTCCGACCACAGCGGTCACGATGCCCGGAAAGGTCTTCACGCTGCCGATGGTGCAAACCGCGTCGGGATGTTTTCCGGCGATCGAGCGGATTTCGAGCGCCAGCTTGGCGGCCGCGGCCAGCGCGTCGCGCCGCACCTTCATGGGAGTCGAGCCGGAATGCGCCTCCTGCCCGTGGAACGTGATGGCGTGGCGCTCGACGCCCTTGGTGCCCAGCACGACACCCAGCGGCAGCTGCATGCTTTCGAGCACCGGCCCTTGCTCGATGTGCAACTCCAGATACGCCGCGGCGTTCTTCTGCTCGCGCTCCGCCTCGGGAAACCGGTCCATTTCCACGCCGCAACGCCGCAGCGCTTCGTCCATCCGGATTCCGTCCTTGTCGGTGCGCTTGCGGTCGGCATCGATCGAATGCGTCCCGGCGAAGGCCGAGGATCCCAGCAAACTGCGGCCGAAGCGCGCGCCTTCTTCGTCGGCCCAATCCACCAGGCGAATGGTCACCGGCGGCTTGCCGTTGAATTCAGCTCGCGAAACGCCGCAGCACTTCGAGTCCCGCCATTTCGTCCAGCGCGCCATCCAGCCAGCCGCCGTTGGGCACCGAATCCAGATGGCCGCCGAGCAGCAGCGCCTTTTCCGATGCGCCCGGCAGCGTCACCCAGCCGTTTCCGGCCGCGTCGAAATGCTGCTCTACCGGCAAGCCTTTCAGCTTGGACTTGAACCACTCCCGCGCCTTCAGCCAGGTGTCGGTCCAGGCCACGCGCTGCGCGCCGTTATCGTCTGAGGTCAGCGCGCGCAGTTCTTTTAGTTCCGCAACCGTTCGCTTCGGATCGATACTCATGTTCAACCTCGCTCAGTGCGGCTTTGCTTAATGCAACCTGGGCCACCAACGCACGAACCCATCCCGATTCGGCATTTTGACTTTGGGCAACGACTTGGCGTCCAGCACCGCGTCTTTCCCAACGATGCCGTCGATGGAGAGCAGGTACGCCGTCAGCGAGTAGACCTCGTCGTTGCTCAGCGACTCAGGCGAATTGAACGGCATCGCGCGCCGAATATAGTCGAACAGCGTGGTCCCACTGGGCCAGTAGCTCACTGGCGTTTTGACGGGCTTACTTGATGCCAGCGTGCCGATGCCCCCGGTCAATTGCTCCATCGGCTTTCCGGCGCCCTCCGCCCCGTGACAACCCTGGCACTTTTGCTTGTAGACCGCCGCGCCTGCCGGCACCGAGCCGCTTCCCGCCGGCAGACCCGAACCATCCGGTGCGATCGTGATGTCGATTTTTTCAATTTCTTCCGCCGTCAGAGGACGCCCAAGATTGGGCCCTTGCGCCCACACAGCCGCGTTCAGCCAAAGCGACGCCGCGGCGAAAGAGACGGATCTAAACATAAACATTTTTCACCGTCCCGTCGGAGGCGACGCTCCAGCAGGCAATGCCGTTGAAATGGTAGGACTGACCCGGCGCGAATTGCGACATCCACTGGGCGCGCGTCGGCTGTACGTCGCCGGTCTCATCCGTAGCGCGGCTCATCAGGATGGCCGGACGCCCGTCCCATTCCCACGGAAGCCGGAACCTGGTGAGCGCTTTGGGTAGCACCGGCTCGACCAGCGGCGCGATCCGCCAGCTATGCCCGCCGTCGGACGACACCTCCACTTTCGCCACGCGCCCCGCGCCCGACCACGCCAGGCCCGAGACCTCGTACAATCCCGGCCCCTTCATATTCATGCCGAACGACGGTTTCAGAATGATGGACTTCACCGCTTGCAGGAACATGTACTGGCGCGCCTTGCCGTCGGGCATCAGCTCGGTGTAGTGCGAAGTTTCGTCGCGAGCGTTTACCGGTTCCTCCACCAGTTGCAGCCGGCGCAGCCACTTCACGCTCATGTTGCCTTCAAAACCCGGGAGCAGCAGCCGCATCGGATAACCTTGCTCGGGGCGTAGAGCCTCGCCATTCTGATACAGCGCGATCATCGCATCCGCCAGGCACTTTTCAATTGGCACGCTGCGCATCATGGCAGCCGCGTCGGCTCCCTCGGCCACCACCCATTTGGCGTCGCTGGCCGGTTGCGCTTCATCCAGCAACGTCCGCAGCCGCACTCCGGTCCACTCCGAGCAGGAAAGCAAACCGTTTGTGCCGCCCACTGTTTGTTGCGGCGGTTGCGGCTGGTTGTACGCGCCGCCGTTGCCCGAACACTCCAGGAAATAGATGTGCGATTCCATCGGATAGCGTTTCAGCGCTTCCACCGAGAAAGCCAAGGGCCGCTTCACCAACCCATGAATCATCAGCTCATGCTTGCTTGGATCGATGTCGGGAATGCCGTTGTGGTGGCGCTCAAAATGCAACCCGCTGGGCGTGATGGTTCCTTCCAGCAGATGCAGCGGCGTGCGCGAGGCGCCCGTGCCCGCGCGTCCGGGCGCGACGGTGAAGCTGCGCTCCACCTTTTCTTCCCATTTGGCGGGCACGCCGTAGCTGGAAAAGGAACGGCCGGGCGTTTTCATCCAGCCAGGCGCGCCGGCCCCGATGTTTTCGTCAGCCCGCGCCGCGTCTAACCCGGCTCCAGCCACTCCCGCTGCGAATAAACTGCCGCGCAACAGCGACCGGCGGTCAAGCAAACCTTCCGGGCGCTTCGCTTTGTTATCCTTGGCCATTTCTTGCAACCTCCAGACGCGGATGAAAAGCTGGTCGGACAGACTATAACATGTCCGCGGAGAAGGCTGCGCGTGTGGAGATGGACGGGACCTACTGCTTGACGGAAGGCTTGGCGGTCTGAATTTGCGCGACCGGCTGTAAGGCGGCCACGCGCTTGAAATCTTCGTTAGCGCTGGCCTGATCGCCCTTATAGTGCAGCGCGACGCCCCGATTTTGATACGCGTTGGCGTAGGAGGCGTCCAGCTTAATGGCTTCCGAGCAATCCGCAATGGCCCGGTCGTACTGCCTCAAACGCAAATAGGCGTAACAGCGCGCATTGTATGCCTGTGCGAACTTAGGATTCGCCTGTAGCGCTTGGTCGAACAGCGGCACCGCGTCGGCGAACCGCTCCTGCTCGGCAGACTGGCGGCCTTGGCGATAGAGGGAATTGGCATCCAGCGCGTTGGACGGCGCCGAGCTGTGGGACGCGGCCGGTTGCGAATTGCGGGACGGTGAGGCGGCGCTGGCAGGAGGCGCAACGGCCGTACTTGATGGTGCGCGAGGCGGCGCAGCTTGAGCGCTCAACGGCGCGCGCGGCGGAGCGACAGCTGGAACAGACACTGCTGGAGCAATGGCGGGCTTGGGGGCCGCTGGAGCAATGACGGCCTTTGGCGCCGCCGGGCTGGGCGCTGGCGCTTGCGGCAGCGTTCCCGGAGATGGCATACCGGCTGGAGGAAGCGCGACACTCGCTACCGTAGCCGAAGGCGCAGGGGCAGGTGGAACAGCTTCCGGCGGCGGAGCAGCAGCCACCGGGGAAGACGCTGGCTCTGCCGGTTGCGCGGCCTGCTGCTTCGTCTCCAGCATTTGTTTCGCGGCGCTCAGGATCGTCGACGCCTGCGCGGGATTCTGACCGTTCATGAGGGCCTGGTTGATGTCGGCAATGGCGGGTTGCGCAGCCCCGCTGGCAATGTAAAATTCCGCCCGGCACAGATACGCGGCCGGATCGGCGGGCTTCAGCTCGATAGCCTGGTAACAGTCTTTCACCGATGCCGCCAGTTGCCCTTGGCTACGCAGCAATGCCGCGCGCCCCAGATAGGCTTTCTCCGATTGCGGGGCCACCGCGATGGCCTGGGCGTAGTCGTCGAGGCCCGGCTGAACCTCGCCGGCCCGCTGGTGCAGACTGGCGCGCAGCAGATAATTATCCGCGCTGGTCCCATTGCGCCGGATGGCCTCATTCGCGTCCGCCAGCGCAGCGGCTACCTGCCCGCTGTCGGCCAGCGCCGAGGCGCGCAGGGCATAGGCTTGCGAGTTGTTGGGTTGCAGATTCAGCGATTCGGTCAGATCCGAGATCGCGTCGGCATAGTTCCCCAAGTTGTAGCGGCATGACCCGCGATGCAAGAAAGCCGAATCATTCTTCGGGTCTAGCTCGACGGCTTTAGTAAACGCCTCGATGGCTTGACCGTACAGCTTCTGCGCCTCGAAACCCTTACCGCGATCGTAGGCTTCCTGTGCCCGCTGCCATGCTGTGGTAGCGGCTGGCCCATTGGGCGTCGCGGGCTGGTCGGCGCGGGCCCGTTTCGTGTCCTTGTTCTCCTTGGCGCTGCGCGAGAGCTGCTTGACCGACGACCGGAGATCCTTGATATCGCTCTGGAGTTGCTGCAGCGATTGCTGGATGTTTTTGATTACGTTTACCAAGTCCGGCCTCTGCAGGTCGTCGCTGAACAGCCATCCGCTGAACAGGACCATCATGACCGCCAGACTGATCAATCCGCTTCGCAACATGCTGCTTCCTTACTCCCTATCTCGGGGGAAACCCAGGATAACATTACCAGTCCAGTTTATAGAAGCTCTATCATCAGCCGGAAATCAGGCGCTTTTGCCTTATTTTTATCGCAATAGGTCCTTAGCGTGATATGATCGGGTGTCTTATGTTCGGGGACGTAAAACCAACAACAGAGAGGTAGTTATGGCAGGACAGGCTACCGACACGCGAGGGGTGAACATGCGGCCGGCAGGGGGTATTGAGCAACTGGCGTTGGGGCTAGTGCGCGTGGTGGAAGAGGCGGCCGTGGCCTCCGCCCGGACCATGGGTCAAGGCGACGCCAAAGGAGCCGACCACGCCGCGGTGCAGGCCATGCGGC
The DNA here is from genome assembly GCA_963739705.1 of Terriglobia bacterium. GTDB lineage: Bacteria > Acidobacteriota > Terriglobia > Bryobacterales > Bryobacteraceae > Palsa-89. The sequence continues at coordinate 67,618 of CAVUBR010000003.1, forward strand.
ACGCCTTCGAAGAGGTTCCCATCGCAGGCACCATCGTCATCGGTGAAGGCGAGCGCGACAAAGCCCCCATGCTCTACATCGGGGAACGCGTCGGCTCGACGCCGCCCGATGCAGTCCAATATCCCGCCGTCGATATAGCCGTCGACCCGCTGGAGGGCACCAATCTCTGTGCTACCGGCGCGCCCAACTCCATCGCGGTTCTGGCGGCTTCGGAAGCCGGCGGCCTTCTGCATGCGCCGGATTGCTATATGGAGAAGATCATAGCCGGACCGGCTGCCGAGGGCGCGCTGGACATCGACGCGCCGGTCTGGGACAACCTGAAGGCGATTGCGAGCCGCCTGGACCGGCAGGTCAAGGACCTGGTGGTGATCGTGCTCGACCGTCCGCGCCACGAAAAACTGATCGCCGAGATTCGCAAGGCCGGCGCGCGCATCCGTCTGATCGGCGATGGCGACCTTTCGGCCGGTATTGCCGCCGCCGTTCGCGGCACCGGCGTTCACGCCGTCATGGGCATCGGCGGAGCGCCTGAGGGAGTGATCACGGCCGCGGCGCTGCGCTGCCTGCACGGCGAAATGGTCGGACGTTTAGTGGTGGACAACAAAGAACTCGAAAAGCGCATGGAAAAGATGGGCATCTCCGACCCGAACAAGGTGTACAAGGCCGAGGATCTCGCGCCCGGCAAAGAGATCATGTTCGTCGCGTGCGGCGTCACTCCCGGAAGCCTGCTGCAAGGCGTCCGCTTCTTCGGCGACGGCTACCGCACCCATTCCCTGGTGCTTACCTCGAACCCCAACAGCGTCCGCTTCCTGGACACGGTCCACGTATCGCGCAAGCCCGGCCCGCGCGGCGTCCGGTTGTTCTAAGAAGGGCGATTATATCGTTGACTGAGCAACTACAAACCGGCGAGTCACTCGCAGGGATTGCGTCCGCAAACTTCTTTGCACTTTGACCATTGCCAGTTAGCGCGATCAAACGTCCGCATTCCGACTCCATAAGTCTTGGACATGCGCTGGCAGGCTTCGACGTATAGGATGTAGAGATCCAGATTGTCGCTGTCTTCGACACCCAGCGCTTCCAGGGCACGCTAGTCGAGGACCGTGTATCGCTCTGGATCTATCGCGGTAAGAATCGCGGCCGGCATTTTAACTCCAACTCCTGCAAGGGCCGTCAACGAGCACACTGCGTCTCTCACTACCCTAGCGCTGATTGCATTTTTGAGGGCCTTTTCAATCTCTGCATTGGTGTTGTTATCAAGCAACCGCACGCGCCGCTTTGATTTCCAGCCGCAGATAACGTCCAAGTTCGAGCGGCTAAAATCGCCGTTTGCGATGCGTAAGCCAGCATCTTCCATCTTTGGTCGTCTTCCGCCGAGATCGCCATGTACTTCCTGGCGAGCCTTGAAATATCGGCAGGATCGTATTGAAGTTCAAAAGTGGGTGTCTTCATGAATCGCGCCGCTATCCCGCATTCAGGTTGACTTTGACGGTTTAGACCGCTGGTTTTCTAATCCTCACTCAGAAGGCGGCGGAAATCGACTCCCGCGATGATTGGAATGCCCGCGTACACTTTCAAATCGAGGAGATGGTGATCATTCGAGACAATGAGATCAGCTTTACCGTCCACCGCGCATTCAAGAATGCGGTCATCGTCTGGGTCGGACGCGACATTAAGTACTGTCCGAGGCGCAACTACAGCGCCCGATTTTTGGGCCACGACCCGTACCGTTCTCTGGACGCGACCTTCGTCCCACCCGAAATCCGATCACAGTACTTCCGCGAGCTCGCGGATTATCGCGGGGGATACGAGCAGCCGATACCGCCCTTTTAGCGCCGCAATCCAAAGCGCAGCGTTCCGGCCCTTCGGATACGCGAAAGCCGCGATATAAATATTGGTGTCGAGGACGACTTTAAGTGGAGCGGCGCCGGGAGCGAGATTCATGGATCACTCGCACTATGTCGCGCTCCTTAATGCCGGCCTTCTTCGCTTGGCGTGCGCCGTAGGCCATGAGGCGTGCATTCTCCGCTCGGAGCTCTGCACGGCTCATTGGGTTCTTCTTTGCCTCTTTGATAAGCCGCATCACGGTGTCCAGCGGATAGGCTTCATCAGGAGAAGTAACTTCAGGAACGATAGTGATAGAACGCCCCGATACTCTGAACGCGACTTTATCCCCCCGGCGAAGTCCCGCCTTCCGCCGGACGGCTTCGGGTACCACTATCGGCACGTCGGTGAGTGTCTTGGTCATTTGCTTACTTCTCCCGGGGTATCCCGGCCGTTTCCAGTGTATGGCTATTGGGTAATTCAGTCAAACCTGCGTCTCCCCTTCCTTCAGTTTTCTTGAAAGCCGTTGAGCGTCCCAGTGGACCTCGCGCGCGAAGTCCTCCGGGCGATCCTCCGCTTCGGCGAGAGTTTCCGCGAGAATCTCAAGCACGCGACTTTCTTCGCCCTGTCCGGTACTCATGCGTGCGCCACAGCGCGCTTCAATTCAACCGGCCCAGCGACTGGTGGATGGCCTGGAGCTGGCGCGTCACCTCCGCGCGATCTTTCGCCTCGGGCGCGTATTTCAAATACTTCCTGAAATCGTCCCGCGCCCCGCTCAATTTGCGCAGCTTCAGCCGCGCTACCCCGCGCGCTTTGTAGTATTCGGGGTTGGATGGAAAGTGCTCCAGCAGAACATCCAGCACCACGCCCGCCTTAGCGAACTCGCGCGCCTTGAAGTATGCCGCACGCAGATTGTTCAACATCCGCACCAGAATGTAACGCACGCTCACCGGCTCCAGCGCCGAAGGATCCGCACTGAGATCGGTGCCGGTAATCTCGCGGGCCAGCGCCGCGCAATCCTGTTCGGTGAGCAGCTTGCCTCCATGAAACGGATCGATGTAAGTGGAAAAAGCGCCGTCGCCGTAGCGGACCACAAAGTGCCCCGGCAAACCGATGCCGGACACCGGCTGTTTCAAACGCCGCGCTACCTCGATGTAGACCACCGACAGGGTGATGGGCAGCCCGATGCGGCGCTCCAGCACGTGGTTGAGACAACTGTTGCGCGGATCGTCGTACTCGGTCTGATTGCCACGAAACTCCAGCTCGCCGAACAGGTAATCGTTGGCGATTTGAACGAACACCGAGCCGCCGCATTCGGGAGTGAGGCGCGCACCCAGTTCCGCGGCGATTTGGTCCAGCGCCGCTAGCGAAGGACCGGGATCCAGGCTCGGACATTCGATCCGAGCCACCTCCAGTGCGGCGGCGTCCAACGTCACGCTCGCATCGCCTTGCAAAGCTCGGCGCAAAGTGTCCACTCAAACCCCCTGAACGACGCGCACGGTGACGCCGCGAGTCGCCACTTTGACCGGCAGAACTTCCGCGCCCGCATCGGCCAGCGCCCCAGAGACTCGCTCTTTCGCGCCGCGCTCCACCAGGAAGAAGACGCATCCGCCCCCGCCCGCCCCGCACACTTTAGCGCCTGCCGACCCCGCGCGTTGCGCGATCCGGATCAGGCGATCGATCTCCGGCGTCGTGATCCCCGGCGCGTTCTTCCGGCGATGCGACCATTCTTCGCGCAGCAGCCGCCCGGCCTCGTTCCAATTGCCTCGCTCCAGCGCCTCTCGCATCGCACCCGCAATGGCGGCGATTTGCTCGAAGTTCCTGTGGACCTGCCGGTTCCCATCGATGTGCGCTTTGGTCACCTCCCAATTATTGATCCCGGAGTTGCGCGGCGCACCGGTGTAAGCCAGAACAATGCGCGCGTTGAAATCATCCAAGTCGATCGGAATCGGCGTGCGCCGGATGCCTCCCGGTCCCAATTCGATGGCGCTCACGCCGCCGTACAGAGCGGGATAGTAATCTTGCACGCCGGTCGGCACACGCAGGATCTGCGCCTCGATGTTTTGAGCGATTTCGCGAATCTTTTCGAGCGAGTGCCGGGCGCCGTTCAACCGGTTCAGCGCACTGACCGCCGCGATCAGCAGCGCCGACGAGCCCGAGACGCCCGCGCCCGCCGGAGCTTCCGAATCGGTCTGAACCAGCAAGCCCGTCTTCGGCCGGAAGAAGCGCACCACATGTGCGGCCAGGGGAAGCTTGGGCCGCGCGGACTCGAGCAGATCATCGAGCGAGGCAAAGCGCTCTTCAGTTTCCAGGTCACCCGAGCGCAGCCGGATCTCAGCGCTCTTGTGATCCGTCGCGATGACGCAGCGCGTCCAGCGGTCAATCGCGAAGTTCAGCGTGACCGCGCCCGAATGAAACAAGAACAACGGCCAGATATCCAGCGTGCCGCCCGCCAGGTCCACGCGGCAGGGAGCCTCCGCGATGATCTTCATGGGAAGCCGCCGTGTTCGGTTGGCGTGGTCCGGTTTGGCAAGGTTCCTCAAACTGTCTACTATACGGCACCCTTCAGAAGCGGGGCCGGCCCGCCGATAGACAAATAGGGTAAGTACGTGAAACGGGTGTTGATGATGGCGGTCTTCGCGGGGGCGGGTTGGGCACAAACCACGCCCCGCTTCACCGCCAGCTGCACAAGCCAGCCCAGCGCAGTCCGGCGCGGCCGCTTCGCAAACCACAACCCAGCCCAGCGGCACAGTCCCGCAAAGCGCTCCGGCCACTGCTCCGGCAGCCGGGGCCGCTCAGACACAGACAGCCCCGGCCACTCCGGCAGCCTCAGCCACTCTGGCAGCGCCATCCACTCCGGCCACTCCGGCAGCCCCGGCCACTCCTCAGGCAACGATCGCCCCTTCTCAAGGTGCCATGGCGGCCTCGCTCGAGAAACAGCGCGCCTCGGTGTTGAAACAAGTGAACGCCCTATCCGGCAAAGCGCCGTCCTCGTCAGAATCCTTCTTCACCGTCCCCTGGATGGATGCCGCGCCGCAATCCCCGCCGGCCACGGCCGCATCCTTCAACCCGCCGCCTTGCGACCCGTTGCCCAACGATCAGCTAGACCCGCTCATCGAACAAAACGCACAGCGGGAAAACCTTCAGGCGGCGTTGATCCGCGCCGTGATCAGCGAGGAATCGGGCAGCCGGCCGTGCGCGGTGTCCTCCAAGGGAGCGCAAGGCCTGATGCAGCTCATGCCTCCCATGATCGAACAGTTCGGGGTTACCGATCCTTTCGATCCGAAGCAGAACGTCGACGCCGGGTCGAAGTTCCTGAAGCAGCTTCTGGCCAAGTACAACGGCGACGTCCGGCTGGCGCTTTCAGCCTACAATGCGGGCTCAGACCGGGTCGACAAAGAAGGCGGCGTGCCGCAGATCCCGGAAACGGTCAACTACGTAAACGACATCCTTTCCAAGCTCCCAAAACCCTGATTCCGCGAACCTTGCTTGCCAAGGTTTAAACCTAAGGTAAATAGCTGCCGATAAGCAAATGACGGACCCGAAGTCCACCAGCTCATGTCCGGGATAGTCACACCCATCGGCCAGCTTTCTGACACCTCGCCCAAGGTCACGTTTTTTGAGGCCGGCGAGAATGCGCTCCTGCCGGCAATTATCCTGATCGTGGACGGCGAGGAAATCAACCGCCGGCTTCTCAAAGCCATTCTGAAAACCGCGCCCTACAAGATCCTGGAAGCTCGCAAAGCGTCCGAAGCCATGCCCCTGCTCCAGTCGGAAAAGGTTGACCTGGTGATTCTGGACTTGATGCTGCCGGAAGTGAGCGGGCCGGAATTGTGCCGCTGGATGAAGGCCAACCGCGCCACGCAATTGGTCCCCATCCTGATGATGACCAGCGTCCAAGGCGTGGAGAACGAGATTGTCGGCATCTCCTCGGGCGCGGACGAATTTCTCATCAAGCCATTGCATCCGGCGGTGGTGCGGACGCGCGTCCGCGCCATGCTTCGCAACAAAGCCCTCATTGACTCGCTGGAGGAAGCCGAGAGCATTCTGTTCGCCCTGGCCCAAGCGGTGGAGCACCGCGATCCCAATACCAGCCACCATTGCCAGCGGCTGGCCAGCTCTTCCGTAATGCTCGGCGAAGCGCTGGGGCTGCCGAAAACCGACCTGACGGCGCTGTTCCGCGGCGGCTATCTGCACGACATCGGAAAGATCGCAGTCCCCGATTCCATTCTCTTCAAGGCTGGTCCTCTCACCAGCGAAGAATGGGAGATCATGCGCAGCCACCCGCTGCGCGGCGAAGAAATCTGCCGCACCATGAAAAGCCTGTGGCCGGTGCTCCCCATCATCCGCAATCACCATGAACATTGGGATGGAACCGGCTACCCGGACGGTCTGGCGGGAGAGGACATCCCGCTGCTGGCCAGAATTCTCCAAGTCGCGGATATCTACGACGCTCTCACCACGGAGCGTTCTTACAAACCCGCGCTTTCCCACGCCGACGCCATCGCCGTGATGGAGGATGAAGTGCGTCGCGGATGGCGAGACCCGGAGTTGGTGCCGCTCTTCGCCAGCACCATGGGAGCCGGCCCAACCAATGCCTCAACCTCGCTCGAAAAGTTGCGCGCCGAGCTCGCATTCTAGCGCCGCCTGCCTATCCGGCATCCGGTTCGCATCGCTATGCGAAGCTAGATAGCTTGCAAGCCTTCCCAGTCTTAAACCGGCAAATCATCGCCTGCCGCCGCTGTCCTCGGCTGGTGGAGTACCGTGAGCAGGTCGGCCGCACGAAACGGCGCGCGTATCTGGATTGGGACTATTGGGCCCGTCCGGTGCCCGGCTTCGGCGACCCCAAGGCTCGTCTGCTGCTCATCGGGCTGGCTCCCGGGGCCCACGGCGCCAATCGGACCGGCCGCATTTTCACCGGAGACAGTTCAGGCGATTTTCTCTACCGCGCTCTGTTCGAAACCGGTTTCGCGTCGCAACCCACCAGCGTCTCGCGCGACGACGGCCTGCGGCTGCTGGACGCCTACATCAGCGCGGCGGTTCGCTGCGCACCGCCCGGAAACAAGCCGGCGCCCGGTGAAATTTTAAATTGCCGCCCCTATCTGGAGCGGGAACTGGAGCTGCTCAACAATCTGCGCGTGGTAATCGCGCTGGGGCGCCTGGCCTTCGACGTCTACTTGTCCATCCTGCGCGCGCAAGGCAAGATCGCGCGCCGCTCCGGCTTCGTCTTCGCCCATGGCCAGGAATACCGACCGGCCCAAACCAGCCACTGCTGCTGTGCACCTATCATCCCAGCCAACAAAACACCTTCACCGGCAAGCTGACGCAACCCATGTTGCAAACGGTATTCCGCAAGGCCCGCCGAAGGCTGGAGGAACCAAAGAGCCAAGGCAAGCACAACTAAAGCTCCCGTTCCTTGCCGCCTCACTACCGGTCACGGACCCGGGCATGTTCGAACGCTCCCTGCCGGGCCTCCGGTTACGATGAGGGCGATTCGCTAACCACTTTCAGTCCAGGAACTCCTGAGTAATCGCTGGCGTTATGCGTGATAAGCGCGCGTCATAGAGCACGCAGTCGCGGCGATCCAGGCATCGGCAGTTTCCAGTCGCCTGCCAGCTCTGCGAGCTGCGACCATCACTTCGGCCCATTTGAGGACCAGATCGCGAGAAGACGGAACAACCACGAATCGCGCCAGAAAAGCCCGCAGCCAGTCAATCCGCTTGCCTTGCCAGTTCGACAGAAGCGCCCACTGTTCCAACTCAGCTTCCGTCATGAAGGAGATTAGCCATTGCCGGTTGCGCAGGTATGGCAAGTAAGCTTGCGCCCTGCTGTCGCTCTTGAAGAGAAACGAAACGACGTCCGTGTCCAGGACGACCGGCTTCATGCCGCGGGATCAGTCTTCGTATGGCCGCGCCATTCACGGAGCGCAGCGAGGAAATCGTCAATGGCTTCCTCTTCGGGCCAAAAATCGCCCAGAAGCTCCTGCGGGTCGCGTGGAAACGCGACATGTTGTTCAGCAATCAATTCCTCGATTGTTGGATGTCCCTCGCGCATGTACTTTTCGGCCAACGACATGGGTAATTCAAGTTTAGCTCGGACCAAACGGTGCTCGGCTTCACTCTCCGCTCGCCAGTCCTGGTACCCGGTCTTCGCCGTAGTAGGGGCTTTGGTTCTTGCGGCTCCCACCACCCCGCTCCTAAACTCAGGCATGTTCGTACCCTGGCTGGGAACCGTTTTGCTGCTGGGCGCATCTACCCTTCTGTGCCTGGCCGAGGATTCCCCCCGGCCCCCTGCAACAGTGAAAATATCGGCGAGATGTGGCCCCAAGCGGCCAACCGTCCGGATCGATCAGCTTCGGGCCGGATCAAAGCTTGACAAGCCCAGCGGGTGCGAGGCATCGCCGGGAGCCGGCAATTATCTAAATGCATCAGCTTCTAAAGCGGCCCAGTAGAACGAAATCGTGCGAAGATGCGCGCCTGGCAAATGTTCCAGCGGGCCCGCCAAAGTGCTGCTACCATAGAAAGACCTGAGGTCCTAACCATCATGGCCATCGCCCCCCGGTGCTTCCATTTTGCAATCCTAGCCATTTTTCTGGCGCCCATCCAAACTCATCTGGCGGCGCAGTCCGATGCGGACATGAACGCCAGCGTCAAGAAGTTCACTCAAGTTTATGAGGCCGTCGAATCCAACTTCGCCGACAAGATGGACTCCGACAACACCGTGTTTCGCGGGGCCATCCCCAGCATGCTTCGCACGCTGGATCCGCACTCCAACTTTTTCGATCCCAAAGCCTACCAGTTAATGCGCGAAAACCAATCCGGCCACTACTACGGCGTGGGCATGTACGTCGGATCTCCGGAGCGCAACGTGCTGGTGATGTATCCCTTCGAGGGTTCGCCGGCATTTCACGCCGGCCTGCGCCCGGGCGACGAAATTATCGCGGTGAACGACACCAATACCGAGCATGGCACCGTGAATGAGGTATCGGGTATGTTGAAGGGACCCAAGGGAACTCCCGTTACGATCACTGCCCGCCGCCTGGGTGAGCCGTCGCCTATGCACTTCTCGCTGGTGCGCGACAACGTTCCCCGCGGCACCGTGAATTATGCCTTCTGGCTGAAGCCCGGCATCGCCTACATGCGCGTGGAGGCCTTCAACGAAACCACCGGCAAAGAGGTGGATCAGGCCCTGGCCAAGTTTCCGGAAAACGCCATCGAGGGGCTGATCCTGGATATTCGCGACAACGGCGGTGGCTTGGTGCAGGAAGCCGTCAACGTAGCCGACCGTTTCTTGCGCAAAGGGCAGTTGATCGTTTCGCACCATGGCCGGTCCTCGGCTGAAACCAAGTTCGTCGCCAAGCACGGCGAGCGCGGAAAAGAATATCCCATCGTGGTGTTGGTGAATCGCGGCACCGCTTCGGCGGCCGAGATTCTTTCCGGCGCGCTCCAGGATCACGATCGAGCCTGGATTTTCGGCGAGAGCACTTTTGGAAAAGGTCTGGTCCAGGCGCCCTTCATGCTTTCCGGCAACAGCGCCGTCCTTCTGACCATCGCCAAGTATTACACCCCCAGCGGCCGCCTCATCCAGCGCGACTACTCTCACCAGGGGTTGTATGAGTACTTGAACCGCGATGGCGGCCAGAACAATCTCAAGGACATGAAGAAAACCGATAGCGGACGCGTTGTGTTCGGCGGCGACGGAATCACCCCCGACGAGAGATACGAAGCCCCCAAGCCATCGCGCTTGCAAGCCGAGCTCGAGGGCCGCTTGATTTTCTTCTTCTACTCTCCCGAGTTCTTCGCCGTTCACAATGCCAAGCTCAACAAGGACTGGCTGCCGGATGACAACACCATGGAGGATTTCCGCAATTTCGCCCAGCGGCGCGGCGTCCAGTTCACCGAGGCGGATTTCCAGCACGACCGCGACTGGATCCGCGAGCGCCTGCGCGAGGAGCTGTTCATCACCGCCTTCAGCAAGGAAGAATCCGATCGCGTGCTGTTCCAGAACGATCCCGAGGTGCTCAAAGCCATCGATTCGTTCCCGGCCTCCCGGGCTCTGCTGGACAAAGTGCACGACGTAGTGGCGCGCCAGGCCAAGAAGCCATCGCCCGAGACGGCCCGCTAGCCCGCAAAGGCCGCGGGTAAGCCCGCAAATTTAGCTCATATCAAGCTGCGGTACATTGAAAGGACAGGCCGGAGGTCTGCATGCGTAAGCTTTCCCTCGCTCTTCTTCTTGCTCCCATCGTTCTCTGCAATGCCCAGGATACGCTTCCTTCCGCGGAAACCGTCCTGAACCGGTTTCTGGAGGCCACCGGCGGGCGCGCGGCGCTCGAAAAGCGCCATAACCAGGTGGAGCACGGCACGGTTGAAATCTCGGCCATGGGCATCAAAGGCGACCTGATTATTTATGAGGCCGAACCCAACAAGGACCGGATGGTGATCGACCTCACCGGTATCGGAAAAATCGAATCCGGCACCGACGGCACGGTCGCGTGGGAGAACAACCCGATGCAGGGTCCCCGCGTCAAACAGGGCGTGGAATTGATCGATGCCTTGCGCGATGCTACTTTCAACGCCGCCCTGTCGGTTCAAAAGCTGTACAGCAAGATCGAAACCACCGGAACCGAAACCACTGAAGGTCACGATTGCTACAAAGTCGTGCTGACCCCCAAGGAAGGCAGTCCCACCACCGAATACTACGACAAGACATCCGGCTTGCTGGTCAAGACTTCCGCCACTCGCACCACCGCGATGGGCGATGTCACGGTGGAGATGGTGTTCGACGATTACCGCAAGGATGGCGACGTGGTATTGCCGCATAAGTTGACGCAGCGCGCCGCCCAAACCGAGATCCAGATCGTGGTCGAGAAAACGGACGTGAACGTGGATCTGCCAAAAGGCGTTTTCGACCCGCCGGCGGAGATTCAGGAACTGGTCAAGAAAGCTCCGCAGGCCGCCTCGAACGCACCCGCGCCCGCTGCCCCCTCCGCCCCCGGTTCCGGCAAGCTCACTGTCTATATGGCGGGCAAGCCCACCGAGTCCGAGAGCTACACGGTGCAAAAATCCGACGGCAAAATCATATTGAATGGCTCCGGCCATGCCGCCATTGGCCCCATGAAAGTCGACATCGACGAGTTCAACATCGTCACCGACGAGAAATTCCAGCCTATCCAGGCCGACGCCAAAGGCAAAATGGGCCAGATTCAAATGAACGTGAAAACCAGCTTCGCCGGCGGCAAGGCCAGCAACCTGGTTGACAATGGACAGGGCCCGCAGACCAAAGAGGACCCCGTCCATCCCGACGCCATCGTCGTCTACAATCCCTTTCCTTTTTACCCCTGGACCGTGCTCGCCATGAGGACGCAACTGAAGAATCAGGACCCGCAGCAGTTCTCGATCTACGTCCTCAATCAAGGCGAGGTCCCGGCTACCGTGGTCTTCAAAGGCCGCGAGCCGGTTGAATTTGCGGACAAGACCGTGGAATTGAATCATATTGTCGCCAGCGGCAAGACTCCGCAAGGCCAACCTTTAAGCTTGGACTTTTGGGTGGACGACGACCGCAAGCTAATCAAGATCGCGGTGCCGGCCCAGGGCGTGGAAGGTTATCAGGAAGGCTACGACCGCAAGGCGCCTCCAGCAACCCCCACCGCTGAAGCACCCAAGGCTAACTCGAAATAACAGTATGAATTCGCCGGAAGCCCAACCGGTCTCCGACACGGAACGCGATACGGCCTCCCAGGCAGCGCTGGAGTGCTATCTGTCCTCGATCCTGGATATCGCGGATCTGGTCGCCGCCGTTTTTCCGGAACTGGGCGCAACCTGCCATGAGCAGCTCAACCGCCTGCGCGCGCGCCTGACCTTCGAGGCCAATCAGAAAACGCTGGAGGAGAGCCGCGACACCCTGCATCAGATCCTGGAAGCCTTCCGCGGCAATGCGCGGCACTATACACAGGCCCTGGAGCAGGAACTGAACCAGACGCTTGGCCTGGTGGCTCAGGCCGAAGAGAAACGCTCCACGCGGAATGTCCATCAGGTGGCACATCTGGTCGATTTCGTGGATCAGATGGAGCAAGCCGTGCAGGCCGGCGATCTGGATCAACTGCGCCGGCAGACCGTTGAATTGCGCGGGTTCGCCGAATCCATCGAGCTCGACACCCGCGACGCCTTGGCTAAGATGCGCGATCAGATGCGCGAGTTCCAGCAGCGGCTGCGCGAAGCGGAACTGCTGGCTTCGCGCGACCCCCTCACCGGCCTCCCCAACCGCCGCGAGTTCAACCGGCAACTCGCCGCGCGCATCGACGAAGAGAGGGAATTTTGCGTGCTGCTCTTCGATCTGGATGGCCTCAAAAGTTGCAACGACCGCTACGGCCATCTGTACGGAGACGAAATTCTAAAGCAATTGGGCGCCCGGTTAAGCAGCCAGATCCGCACTCGCGATTTCGTGTGCCGCTGGGGCGGCGATGAGTTCGCCGTCATTCTGAATTGCGGCTTGGATCCCGGCGTGGCGCGCTCCCAGCAGATCGCCCAGTGGGTGAATCGCCCTTACACCGTCCCGGTGGACGGCCGTGAGGTTTTGGCGGGAGTTCATGTCTCGGTGGGAATCGCCGAGTACATCCGGGGCGAAACGCAAGAACAACTCTTTCAGCGCGTCGACGAGTCCATGTACCGCCAGAAAAATGGGCAATCTCTCGGATAATTTTCAGCTCGAGCCGAAACCCAAGCAGCAAGAATCGAGTTGTACTACCTTGAGTTGGAAGGATTCACCAGTGTGCCCACTCTGACCAATGTCGGCGTCCTGGTTACCGGCGCCGGGCGGGGAATCGGGAAGCGGCTGGCCATCGGCTTTGCGGCCGCCGGAAATCGCGTCGGCTTGCTGGCGCGCAGCAAGGCCGAGCTGGACCTCGCGCATCTCGAAATCGAGCACGCCGGCGGCAACGCGCTGCGCATCCGCGCCGACGTCACGGACTACGAACAAGTGAGCGCGGCCGTGGACCGCATGCGCGTCCACTACGGCGAAGTGCAGGTGTTGATCTGCGCGGCCGCCGTGCCCGGGCCCATCGGCCCCTTCGCCGGCCAGTCGCCCAAGAGTTGGGCGGACGTCATCCACACCAACCTGTTGGGCGTCATGAACGCCTGCCACGCCGTGCTTCCGCACATGATCGAGAAGCGCGCCGGCAAGATTATCGTGCTCAGCGGCCCCGGAGCGGCCGCGGCCCGTCCGAATTTTTCCGTGTACGCTGCCTCCAAGGCCGCCGGGGCCCGCTTCGTCGAGACAGTCGCCGAGGAGATTCGCGACCACAACATCCAGATCAATTGCCTGGGCCCCGGCGGCACCTACACCCACATGACCGATGAAATTCTTCGCGCCGGAGACCGGGCCGGGTGGAAGGAAACCGAGGAAGCGCTGGAAGTGCGCCGCACGGGCGGCGAAAACCCCGACAAACAAATCCAGCTAGCCCTGTTCCTGGCCTCCGAGCAGTCTAATCACATCAGCGGAAAATTGATCCACGTCAGCGACGACTGGAAAAAACTCCGCTCGGAAAACATCCACGCCGAGGCTTACACGCTGCGCCGGACTCTGAAGATGTAAGCCCTGAAGGTTTGAGGATTCCTGAGCGCCTCACCCGGGCGCCGGCAAGAGCTATTCAGGCCTCACGGAAATAAGCTGAAGCCTGTCAAGGTGACGATAGTCCTTCGGATTGTTCGTAACCAGAGGTGCGGACAAAAACAACGCGGTTGCAGCAATCCAGGCATCAGCTGAACTCATTGGCCTGCCCTTGCGCGTGCTCTCGTTCCGGACGGCGGCCCAAGTGGAGCAGAGCAGGCTGTCCGAATGCAGCACTGCGAAATCGGACAGGTACGCATCCAGCATGTCTAATCGGCGCTGTCCCCAATTCGCATCCATGGCGCCCTGCCGCATCTCGGCCATTGTCATAAACGAAATGATCAGTTCAAAGCCGCGGACCATTCCGATGTATCGCGGCGCGAGTTCGGGATGCCACTTGAAAATATAGCTCGCGACGTCGGTATCAACTACCAGTCTTGCCGTCGTACCCGGGGGAGAGGTCAATGTAGCGCTGCTCATAAATGCGGCGGACGAATTCTTCGGATTCCTCTTGCGCGCCTGGGTCGACGTGGCTCAGCAATCGGTCGAGTGTGAAAGCGCCAGTTCGGATTAAGTTGCTTGGGTCCTTGACGGGTTGCGCCGGTACTCGATCCATCTCGATCCCTATTTTAGCGCGGCAGATTGCTGCGACGCGTGCACTCGCTCTGCTTCCGGGGTCTCAAACGCAACCCGTGTCCCGGCTTCAGCGCGATCAAAGTTCAGTACCTGTCAGCGGCCGGCTGGACGTGCAGTGGCCCGTAGGACCGCTTCGTTAACGACGTTAATCGGCTTGCCAGCGTAGTAGGCCGTGATTTGATCGAAGATGTCCGAGAACTGGAGCTCGTATTCCTCGCGCGTAACGTACCCGATGTGCGGCGTGCAGACCACGTTATCCATCCCGAGCAGCGGGTAATTGACATCTCGAACCGGCTCCTCTACGAAGACATCCACGGCGGCCATGCCAGGATGGCCTTGCTTGAGAGCCCCAACCAGCGCGCCAGGCTCAATCAATCCCGCCCGGCTGGTGTTGACTAACAAAGCCGTCGGTTTCATTCGCGCCAGATCGGAAGCGGTCACGATGCCGCGCGTCGCGTCCACCAGACGCATATGCAGCGAAACGATGTCGCATTCTTCGAAGAACGCGTCCTTCGATGACGCCGCGCGATGACCGTCCGCTCGCGCCCGGTCGCGCGAATCCTCTCTCGCCCACACCAGCACGTCCATCCCGAACGCCTGCCCGTACCCGGCGACCGTCCGGCCGATGCGGCCGTAGCCGTAAATCCCAAGCGTCAGCCCGCGCAGGCTTCGGCCCACGCCAGTCTGCCACACACCGGACTTGAGGGCCGCCACCTGCTGCGGAATCTGCCGCATCGCAGCCAGTATGAGCCCCCACGTAAGTTCGGCCGTCGCATACGAAGGCGTTCCGGCATGCATGTTTGACGACACGATAACTCCGAGCCGTGTGCACGCCTCAACGTCGATGTGGGGATAGACGCTGCGCTGGCTGATCAGCTTCAGTTTCGGAAGGCGCTCCAGCAACGGCGCGGAAATTTTGGTCCGCTCGCGTATCAGAACCAGCGCTTCGGTGTCCTTCAGCCGGCGCGACAGCACGCCGGCATCGTCGACGTGGTCATTCCAGATCTCAACTTCATGCCCATCCAGCTTGCTGAAAACACGGAAGCGTGCGAATGGTATCGAAGTAATCGTCCAGGATCGAAACCTTCACTACCCTACCTGCACCAGACCTTCGCGCTTCAATTGCCCGCACGCCGCAAAAATGTCCCGCCCGCGCGGCTTGCGCACGAAGCACGGCATCGATCGCCGCACGATCGCTCTGAAACGCCTGCACTCGCTCCGCCTCGGGAGTCTCAAACGCAATCCCCGGCCCCGGATTCAGCGCGATCAGGTTCACTTTCGCGTTCAGATGCGCCAGCAGCTTCACCACGCGCCGCGCATCCGCATCGGTATCGTTCACGCCCTTGAGCAGCACGTATTCGAACGTCAGCTTCTCCCACGCCCGCAGCGGATACGCCTTGGCCGCCGCCATCAAATCCTTCAGCGAATACTTGCGCGTGATGGGCATCAGCTCCCGCCGCTGCTCTTCGGTGGACGCGTTCAGCGAAATCGCCAGCTTCGGCCGCACCGGCTCGCGCCCCAGCTCTTCGATCTTCGGAACAATGCCCGCCGTCGAAACGGTGATGCGCTTTTGCGACAGCCCGATGCCCTCCGGATCCGTCAACAGCCGCGTCGCTTTGATCACGTTGGCCAGATTCAGCAGCGGCTCGCCCATCCCCATCATCACGATGTTGAGCCGGTCCGCGGGAGTCGACAATCGATGCGCCCCCATCACGAACAGCACCTGCCCCACAATCTCGCCCGCCGTCAGGTTGCGCTCCAACCCCAGCAGCGCCGTCAGGCAGAACCGGCAATTCACCGGACACCCCACCTGGCTCGAAATGCAGATCGTGTCGCGCCCTTCTTCCGGCATCAACACCGTCTCCACCGTCCGGCCGTCTTCGAGCTCCAGCAAATAGCGCTCGGTCGAATCCACGGAGCTGTATCGCGCGGCCTCCCGCGGCAAACCCAGCGCCAGCTTGGAACTTATTTCTTTTCTTAAGGGTAGCGGCAGACTCGTGATCGCTGAAAAGTCCGACACTCTGCGCCGGTACACCGCGTCGTAAATCTGACGGGCGCGAAACCGGGGCTGGTTCGAACCCAGGACCTCTTGTAGGTCCGGAAGTTCAAGCCCTACAATAGTTTGCGCCACTTGTTCGAGTATAGCACGTGGTCCTCCAAGCGGAACCGCGTTAAGATGGAATAGAGTGACCGTAACCGAGCCAGCCCAACAGATTCGCGACATCGAAACCACCACGCTGCCTAACGGCCTGCGCATCATCACCGAGCGCATGGCCCACGTGCGGTCCGTATCGCTGGGCGTTTGGATTCGCAGCGGCTCGCGCCGCGAGGTCGGGCCCGAGGGCGGCATCTCCCACTTCATCGAGCACATGGTGTTCAAGGGGACCAAGCACCGCAGCGCCGAGGAGATCGCCCGCTCGGTGGATTCCATCGGCGGCGGCCTGGACGCCTTCACCGCCAAGGAAATGGTGAGTTACAACACCAAGGTGCTGGATGAGCACCTGCCTCTGGCTTTCGACGTCCTGGCCGACCTGGTGCTGAATCCTCTCTTCCGCGCCGAGGACATCGAGAAGGAAAAAGGCGTCATCCTGGAAGAGCTGAAGATGGAGGTCGACAATCCGGAATATCTGCTGCACGAGATTTTCTCCAGCAATTTCTGGAAGGATCATCCGCTGGGAAAGCCCATCCTGGGCACGCGCGACACCGTGCGCGCGTTCAACCAGGACATGCTGCGCGATTATTACGGCCGCTATTACACGCCCGCCAATATTCTGATCACCGCGGCCGGCAACCTGCATCACGAACATCTGGTGGATCTGGTGCGCGAGCGCTTCGAAAATCTGCGCCTCACCGGCCAGCTTCCGCCCGAGACTCCGCCCGTCCCGCACGCCCGCCTGGTATTTCGAAACAAGACTTCGCTCGAACAGACGCACCTCTACATGGGCGTGCCGGGCTACGCGTTTCCGCACAAGCTGCGCTTCGCCTGCTACGCTCTCAACACCGTGCTGGGCGGCGGCATGAGCTCCCGCCTGTTCCAGAACATCCGCGAGAAACAAGGCCTGGCCTACGCCGTGTACTCCGAGCTGAGCATGTATCGGGACGCCGGATGCATGGCGATTTACGCGGGAACGTCGGTCGAATCCGCCGCCAAGGTCGTGGAGTCCATCGTCAAGGAGTTCCGCGAGCTCAAGGAAACGCTGGTGCCCGAAGAGGAGCTGCGCCGCGCCAAGGATCACCTGAAGGGCTCGCTCATGCTCAGCCTGGAATCCACCTCCAGCCGCATGGGCAATCTGGCCCGCCAGGAGTTGTATTTCGATCACTTCTTTACTCTGGACGAGATGATCCAGAGCATCGAAGACATCACCGCGGATCAGTTGCAGACCATCGCCCAGGAGTTTTTCGATCCCAAGAACATCACCCTGGCGATGCTCGGCAACCTGGGCGATTTCCGCATCCGGCGCGAGGATTTGGTCTGCTGAAAGTAAAATTGGCGCGCGCCGCGCGAGTGTCTCCTGCCGCTTCTGGCTCTGGCCGCATCGCTCGCCGCGCTCGATCTCGATAAGCTCAAGCCGCAAGGCTACGTCAGCGATTTCGCGCACGTCCTGGACGATGCCTCGCGCGCGCGCCTGGAATCTTACTCGGGCCGCGTCGAACAAGTCACCGGCGTGCAGATGGCCATCGTGACCATCGATTCCCTCGACGGCCAGCCCATCGAAGACGTCGCCAATTCCTTGTATCGCAAGTGGGGCGTCGGCAAGAAGGGCAAAGACGAAGGCATCATGCTCCTGCTCGCGATCAAGGACCATCGCGACCGCATCGAAGTGGGCTACGGCCTGGAGCCGCTTCTGCCCGATGGATTCGATGGCAGCGTGTTGCGCGCCGCCAGCCCGCTGCTCCAGCAGGGCGCTTATGGACAGGCGCTGTTCGCCGCCGCCGACCAGATGGGATCTCGCATCGCCGCGGCCAAAGGCGTGACGCTGGATGTCAGCCTGCGCCCGCGCCTCCGGCCCGTGCGCGAGCGCCCCTCCATTCCTTGGCCTCTGATCGTCATCGGCATTCTTGTCCTGCTGTTCCTGATGCGCCGCGGAGGCGGTGGCGGCGGTTTCTTGACCGGGATGATTCTCGGTAACCTATTAGGTCGTGGCGGAGGCGGCGGATGGGGCGGTGGAGGATTCGGCGGTTATGACTCGGGTGGAGGAGGAGGCGGAGGTTTCGGCGGCTTCGGCGGGGGAGACTCCGGCGGTGGCGGCGCCTCCGGGAGCTGGTAAATGATCCGTCAACAGCTCGAAGAATTAGTCGAACGCCTGCAGAAAGCCCATGCGGACCGGTTGGTTTCCGTGGTTCTCTACGGCTCCGCTGCCGCGGGCGATCATCACGAGAAATTCTCCGACCTCAACGTCCTGTGCGTGCTCAACGGAAGTGACGCCGGACGCGCTGGCCGATTCCGAGCCCATTTTCAAGTGGTGGCGCGCGCGCGGCAATCCCTCGCCTCTGCTCATGAGCGAAGAGGAAGTGCGGACTTCCACCGACTGCTTCCCCATCGAATTTCACGACATGGCCGAGCGCCGCCGCGTGCTTTTTGGAAAAGACGTGATCGAAGACTTGGTCATCGACAAGGTTTTCTACCGCGCGCAGATCGAGCAGGAACTCCGCGCCAAGCTTCTGCGCCTGCGCCAGAAGGCGGCCGGCGTGCTCAACGACAACCAGGCCCTGCTGCGGCTGATGATCGATTCGGTCTCCAATTTCCTGGTCTTGGCGCGCCACGCGCTGCTGGTTTCTGGAATCGAGGCCGGATCTCAGAAGCGAGAAATCGCGCAAAAGCTCGCCGCCATCGGCGTCGATGCGTCGCCTTTCGATATACTGCTCGATTTACGCGAGCAGAAACGCAAAGCAGCCGACGTGGAACCCGAGAGACCTTTTCGCGCGTTATCTGAAGCAGATCGAAGCGCTGGTCGCGCATGTCGACCGCCTGGAGAAATGAGGAACAGATGAAAATTGCATTGATTGTGATCGGCGTGATCGTGCTGGGCGTGCTGGGCGTGTTCGGTTGGGCCATGGGCGCGCGCAATTCCCTGGTCACCGAGCGCGAAACCGTAACTGCTTCCTGGTCGCAGGTGGACGTTGCATTACAACGCCGCGCCGATCTGATCCCCAACCTGGTGGAAACCGTGAAAGGCTTCGCCAAGCAGGAGCAGGCGGTGATCAAAGAAGTCACCGACGCCCGCGCGGCCTTGGGCGGCGCGCGCACGCCGCAGGAAAAAATTCAAGCCAACTCGCAACTGGATGGCGCGCTGAGCCGGCTGCTGGTGGTGGTGGAAAATTATCCGCAGCTAAAATCCAACGAGAATTTCTTGCGTCTCCAGGACGAGCTCGCGGGCACCGAAAACCGCATCGCGGTGGAGCGCCGCAAATACAACGAAACCGTCCAGAAATACAACACCGACATCGAGCTGTTCCCCAACAACATCGCGGCTTCGCTGTTCGGCTTCCAGCGCAACGACGCCTACTTCAAAACCGAGCCCGGCGCCCGCGCCACCCCCAAAGTTTCATTCTGAATTCTTAGGAGCTGCAGCTTCAACCGCCCGCGCTAACAGGCGTCCCGTTCTGTATCCTAAGTACATCCATGCCGCTCCGCATCGTCCTCGACGCCCGCCGTGTAGCGGACTTCGGCATCGGAACCTATATCCGCAATCTGGTCCGCTCTCTGGCCCGCCTGGACCAGGAGAATCAGTACATCCTGATCACCTCCGCGGCCTCCGTACCTGAATTCGCGGACCTCCCAGAAAACTTCGAGCTCTCCGTCCATTCCCGTAAGAGCCGAAGCGGCTTGGCGCAGATCGGATTTAGTTACTTCCTGCGCACCCTCGATGCCGACCTGTATCACATTCCCCTCAATGCCGTGCCCCTGTGGATGCCCAAACCGTATCTGGTTACCACGCACGACATGAGCACGCTTTTGTTCATCGATCAATCCGGATACCGCAGCAATCTGCGCCGATTCTATTTGCGCCACGGCTTGCTGCACGCCGATCGCGTCATCGCGGTTTCGAGCGCCACCCGCCGGGATGTGGAGTCGGTGCTGGGCATTCCTCCCAGCCGCATCCGCGTGGTCTACAACGCTCCCGATCCGGCCTTCTGCGCCCCGGAAGGATCGCCCATGGCCGCGGCCGGAGGCGAGCCTTTCGCTTACCCTCCCGATACCCAGCGCGTTCTCGATCGCTACCATATCCACTATCCGTTCCTGCTCTACGTAGGGCGAACCAACGCTCAAAAAAATATTCCGCGCCTGGTGGAAGCTTTCGCCGTATTGCGCGGAGAGATTCAGGACTGCCCTCCTTATCGCGACCTGCGGCTCATCATCATCGGCGACGAGATCGCACGGCAACCGGCCCTGCGCCAGGCAGTCATTCAGAGCCGCGTGGAAGCCGCCGTGCGATTCCTCGGCTTTGTGCCGATCGAGACGCTGCGCGCCTTCTATCAGCTCGCCTCGGCTTTCGTTTTTCCCTCGCTCTACGAAGGCTTCGGATTACCGCCGCTGGAGGCCATGGCATGCGGCACGCCAGTGGTTTGCTCCAACGTCAGCTCCCTGCCGGAAGTGGTCGGCGACGCCGCCGTCAAGGTCAATCCGGAAAACGTTTTCGATATCGCGCGCGGAATTCGCGAAGTCCTGCTCGATCCCGACTTGCGCCGCAAACTCGTCGCCCAGGGATTCGAGCAGGCCAAGAAGTTCAGCTGGGAGCGCACAGCAAGCGAGGTGCATCAGACTTATCTGGAGATCGCTTCGTATAACAAGCGGCCGCGTTGAGCCATCGGCAGGTTGCGGTCGCGTTCCCGTCCCAACCACAGCACCCGCGCCTTCACCGCCTCCAGCCTTTCCGCAAGTGGCAATCGCAGTTCTTCCCACTCAATGGGGCGGTTGAGATTGGTGTCGCTCGCCAGGTACCGCCACCGCGCCCCCGGCCGGATGTACCGGAGTAACGCTTCGCCGCCGCGGCTGACCACATACAAGCCATTCGGAACAATGTCGCGCCGGCGCTGCTCCGAAAGATCCAGAAGCGCGATGTCGGCGTCCGCCAGCGTCGCGGCCATGTCCCGATCCGCAGCCAATTGCGCCATCAGCAGATCCGGCGGAGCCACTAACGATGGAAATGGCAGTGGAAAACCCTGCCGGCGGTCGATTCCCATGGGCCAGCTCATCCCCGGACCGATCGGGCTAACCAGAAAAGCCACCTCGGCCGTGCGTTCCGCCGGACGCCGCCCCCGCAGGCTCGCTTCCAGATCCTCGGCTGGAGCCAAGTCAAGCAAAGACATCTCAAAATGTTCTAATATCAAGTCGAAAATTTCAGATGAGAGATTTCTGACCCCTTTCAGCACATTATGTACATGAGGCTGGGAGATGCCAATCCGCCGGGCCAGACCGCGCTCGGTCAACTCACCGTTCTGTATACGGTCCCGGACCAGGGCGAGCAATTTCGACTGCGCGTCCTGGTAAGTCAAATTGGCGTCTCCGGTATTTCAGTGTGAAATAGGCCCCTTTTGAACTAAGAAATCATGTGCCCCGGGGAGCCCCTCGAATGATCGGTACCGGGCGGGGCGAAACGTATATAACTAAATGACTACGTTGACCTTACTTGACTCTCTCCTGAGAAGAATGATTCCGTGTAGGCAATCTGTGCTTTTTGACGTTGACGTACTACGCCTGCGCACAGAGACTGATATCACATCATTAAACGACTCGGTTGTCTTTCCGGGTTTTCAAAGGACAAGATTCAAATGGAATGGACACGATCAGAAACCCTGGCGCTTGCTGCGCCCAGATGCAACTCATGCGTGGGCTTGGGCATTCGCCTAGGCCACAACAAAAAAGCACATCCCTGCAACTGCGTGCTGCGGGCGATTTTCCGCACCTGCTTCGAACGCTTCCGCCAGTGCGCCTCCCGGGAAAAATATATGAGTAAGGTGACGCTCGATTTCACCCCCGGCAGCGCGCGCAAAGGCTCCTGGGGCCGCAAGGACGAAGAATACGCCGCTGACTTCTGCCTGGTGAGCAAGCGGACTCTGAATGAACTGGAGTACCGCATTTTCAAGTATCACTTTCTTCTCGGCGCGGATTGGAAATTGTGTTGCCGCCGGCTCCGGATGGATCGCGGCAATTTCTTTCACGCGGTCTACAGAATCGAGCAGAAGCTGGGACGCGTCTTTCGCGAGCTCGAGCCTTACTCGCTTTTTCCCGTGAACGATTATTTTCACGGGCCGGTCAAGAACGTCACCAGTTGTCTCACTCCGCAGGTGGTGCCCATTCGCCCGCCGCTGCGCAGCCTGGTTCGCCTTCCCAACGAGAGAACGGCCTGATACAACCGGGCTCGAACGCCTGGACCTTTACTCGAACTGCTGTTTGAATCCGGCGAACTGACGCTTCAGCTCCTCAACTTCCGCGCGCAGTTGAGAAACCTCGGCTTCTAGCGCGCCTAAACGGTCGTGCCGCGCCGGCGCCGCCGCGGTTTCCCTGGCTGTCTCGGGTTCCGTGGGCGGCCCGGAGAGCAGATGCGCATAACGCGCCTCCTTCTCTCCCGGCCGGCGGTCCAGTTTCGTGATCAACTCGGGATGCCGTTCGATGACCGTCTCCACCTCGGTCACGTCGTCGAAGTGATGCATCCGGTCGCAGTGAGTGCGCAGTTCACCGAGCGTCTGCGGGCCACGCACCATCAGTTCACACATAATGGCTGACTCCCGGCGCCCCAGGTTCAGCTTCTCGTTGATGCGATGCCCATACTTCTGCACCCGGCTTCCGGCGCCCGTGATCATCAGCAGCAGTCCCTTCTCGCGAAGACCGCCCAGCCCCTCTTCCACCGTGTCTTCGTCGTATTGAACCATCGGGTCGCGGTTCGATTTCTGATTGCAGGCATTCACCAGAGCATTCAATGACAGCGGATAGTATTCCGGCGTCGTAATCTCTTTTTCCATGAGCGCGCCCAGCACCCGCACCTCAACCGGATGTAAGACCAGATCCATAGTTCAAGTCTGGCACGCTCTGCGTTCAAGTCCGTTTATGATCGGCTAAACTGAACCCATACATATGCCGCTCTCTACCGGGCACAAACTCGGCCCGTACGAGATCCTTGCGCCCATCGGCGCGGGTGGTATGGGAGAGGTGTATCGCGCCCGAGACCCGCGTTTGGGCCGTGACGTCGCCATCAAGGTTTCCGCCGGACAGTTCAGCGAACGATTCGAGCGCGAAGCCAAAGCCATCGCGTCGCTGAACCATTCCAATATTTGCCAGGTTTACGACGTCGGCCCGAACTATCTGGTCATGGAGTTTATTGAGGGAACTCCGCTGCACGGACCCCTCCCGCTCAATGAGGCGCTCCGGTATGCCGTGCAAATCGCGGATGCTCTATCTGCCGCCCATGCCAAAGGGATCACTCATCGCGACCTGAAGCCGGACAACATATTAGTGACGGCGTCTGGCATCAAGCTGCTCGATTTCGGGCTCGCCTTATTGAGCCGTGAGGCGGATGGCCGCGACCGCGGAACGATGGACGCAACCGCCACCATCAACATGACCAAGGCGGGCACAATTCTCGGCACCGCCGCTTACATGTCTCCCGAGCAGGTGGAAGCGAAGCCTGCGGATGCGCGCTCGGATATTTTCTCGTTCGGACTGGTGCTTTACGAAATGCTCAGCGGGCGGCGAGCGTTTGCCGGAGATTCCACCGTCGCGCTCATGGCCGCCGTCCTGCGCGATGAGCCCGGGCCGCTCCAGACCCAACCGGCTGTGCAAAGCGTTGTAAGCCGCTGCCTGCGCAAGTCGCCCGCCGAGCGCTTCCAGTCCATGCAGCAATTGAAACAGGCTCTGTTGGACGTCACCAGCGGGATCGGCACGCCTCCGGGCCGCGCGCCGTCCATCGCCGTTTTGCCTTTCGCCAACATGAGCGCGGACAAAGAGAACGAATACTTCAGCGACGGTCTGGCCGAAGAGATCCTGAACTTGCTGGTCAAGATTCCCGGCCTGAAAGTGATTGCCCGCACTTCCTCGTTCGCGTTTCGCGGCAAGGAGCAGGACATCACCAAAATCGCCGAGGCCCTGCGAGTCGAGAACATCCTGGAAGGGAGCGTGCGCAGAGCCGGAAACCGCATCCGCGTAACCGCGCAGCTAATCCGCGCCGTTGATGGCGTTCATCTTTGGTCGGAACGCTATGATCGCGAATTGACCGATGTATTCGCGGTGCAGGACGAAATCGCGGAGGCCATTGCCAGCGCGCTGAAACTCAAGCTGGCCGCTCCGAGTTCGACGGCTCGGCAGCATCAGCCGGCTCTGCCTGCTTATGAAGCGTTCCTCAAGGGCCGGCACCAACTCCTCAAAAATACGGCCGCCGCCTTCGCTCGGGCAGAAGAGTACTTTAAGCAAGCCATCGCTCTGGATAGCGAATATGCAGAGGCCCACGCGGAACTGGGCAATTGCTACATGATCGTTGCCGTCCAAGGCATTCACCCGGTTCGCGAAATGGTTCCGCTCGCGCGGGAACAAGCCAGAAGAGCTCTGGAGCTTGACCCAGCCGAGCCGCGAGCGCACGTGCTTCTATGCGGTGCGGCAGCCGGCTACGACTACGATTGGAACCGGGCTAGTGAGCACTTCGAGCTGGCAATGTCGGCCGAACCGGTCGCACCCGAAGCACGCGTGCGCTGCGCCATGTACTATCTTTTTCCGCTCGGCCGCTTCGAGGAGGGCGTGCAGCACTTCGAAACGATGCTGGAGCAAGATCCACTGAGCGTTCTATTTCGCTCCGCGTTTTCGCTAAACCTGTCCCTCGCCGGCCAGTACGAGCGGGCTCTTAGGGAAGCACGTAAAGCTCTGGAGATCGACGAGAGCCTCTGGATGACTCACTACGCCATGGGTTTGAGCTACGCGTTCACAGGAGCGTTTGCCGCCTCGCGCGAATCGCTTGAAAGAGCCCTGCGCCTGGCGCCGTGGATTCCTGTCCTGCCGGAGATTTTAGCAGGCGTTCTTGCATCTAACGGCGAAGCTCAGCAGGCTGCGGATCTGCTGGCGCAACGCCCTGGGCCGGCCACGTTCGGGATGGTCATTTATCACTTCTTAGGCGGGAACATCGAGGCGGCCATGGATGCGTATTCGAACGCCATCGATCAGCGTGACTTGTTTGCAGTGTTGTTCGCCTCCGCCGCATTCCTCAAGCCGCTGCGCGAGAATCCGCGCTGGCAGTCAATCGCGCGCAAGATGCGTCTGCCGGAGTGAACGCCGGGGGGCCTGTCGATGATTTCCGGTCAACAAGAATGGCGCGATAAGCTGGACGCTTTGATCACCGCCCCGCAACACCACGCCTTGCTGCTGGAGAATGAATTTGTACGTGTGCTGGATACGAAGGTCGGTCCGGGCGAGACCGTTCCGCTCCACACGCATCGATGGCCGAGCACCCTGTACATCCTCAGTTGGAGCAATTTCGTGCGGCGAGATCGCCAAGACAGAGTCGTCGTGGACAGCCGCACCCTTGCGAGGGTCCCACCCGGAAGCGCTTTGTGGTCTGGTCCTCTCCCGGCGCACACGCTCGAAAACGTAGGCCAGTCGGAGCTGCATGCCATCAGCGTAGAGTTGAAGAACTCAAAGTAGACAGCGCTTTACCGGTCGCCGTTCACACGTTTCACGACAGCTTGTTTCCATCGCAATCAACAACCTGCGCCCACCCCATCGGACCGGGCTGTTCCCACGCGTGCTATCCCAAGCTCGAAAGGACAACCCAATGTCAGCTCTTCCCATGATCGATCGCGCCGCCATCAACCGCGCCAATTCCCAGCACTCCACCGGCCCCCGGACTCTCGAAGGCAAAGCCCGCTCTTCCCAAAACGCCCTTCGCCACGGCCTCTCCAGCCGCACCGCCCTCCTCGAATCCGAAGACCAAGCCGCCTACCAGCAACACTGCCGCCAGTTCTTCGACGAATACCGCCCGGCAACACCAACCGAAACTCAGCTCACCCAGGAACTCGCCGACACCGCCTGGCGCCTCAATCGCATCCCCGCCCTCGAAGCCGAATTGCTGAACCGCGCCGCTCATCCGGCCAACGAGGAAGCCGCCATCGCATTCGATATAGTCGATGCCCACCGCGCCATCTCCATCCTCAGCCTCCACAGCGCCCGCCTCTCCCGCCAGTTTCAACAAGCGCTCCGGCAGCTCCGCGAGATCCAGGCCGGCCGCCTCGCGCACCGCGAACGCGAGCTCAAAGACGCCGCCGCCGTCTCTGAAGTCCACAAACACCAAGGCATTCCTTACGACCCTTCCGAAGACGGCTTCGTTTTTTCGCGCGCTGAAATCGACGCCTTCGCCCAGCGCCAGATGCGCATCGACAAGTCCCGCGCCTTCGACTATTCGCGCACCTGCGAGGCCCGCAAACTCTTCGGAGCCATGCTCGCCGGAAAATAACTTCATGTCTTCCGCGCCGCCGGCTCAACGCTCGCTACAGAACTCTTACAATCGTGCGGTAACCGCGCCTCCGCTCTGGCACGTCTCTACGTCCTCAGAGCAAATTCTCGTCTGGCCCCCGAGTTGGCCGTGTAGTTCCTGTTCATAACCTACTGTAACTTCCATGAAAATCGTCACTCGCGTAATCGTTCTATGCGCTTGCATTTTCGCGGCTCACGTCATCGATCACATGATCAATCGAGCCCCGCACCCCCTCACCGCACGGCTCGGGATTCCGGCTCCCCAGTTCACACTGAATGAGGTCATCCACGCCGCTTCCCACAAATACAACGTACTGCCGGCCTTCATCAAAAGTATTATCGCCGCGGAATCGGCTTTCTCGCCCCAAGCCGTGTCACCCAAAGGCGCGGTGGGCCTGATGCAATTGATGCCGGAAACCGCCCGCCAGTTCGGAGCCGACCCGTCCATTCCTGAACAAAACGTGGACGCCGGCGCCAACTATCTGGGTTCGCTGCTCCTCCGCTATGCCAACAAAGAGCACCCACTCCAGGACACCATCGCTGCCTACAATGCAGGTCCGGGCGCTGTGGAGAAGTACAAGGGCATTCCGCCGTATCGTGAGACGCGCGCCTATGTATCGCGTGTGATGCGCTTTTTCGCTAAATACCAGAAGGAGGAGTTGGGCACGGCGGCTCCTGCGTCCGAGCCGCGTTACATGCTCGCTTCGGTAACAGTCCGAAACCAAAGACGCTGGCGCCACCGGCATGCCATCCGCCGATATCGCGGTGTTGCCAGCTAAGTTTGGACACGCCCAACTGCCGGAAATCCCGTGGTTTTTGCCGCGCCGATTTGTCAGGGGACTGACAATTCCGATAAACTAGTATTTACCCCAGTACTTACTCCGGTGCACCTGGACAGCGGGCGAGCTGACAACGTGGCGGGACCGTCGAACTCTCGGCCGGGGTCGTGTTTCGTTGCGTGCTCGGGATCGATCCACATCTAAGAGGTGCCAGTTTGGAGAAACCACATGAGGCCGGCGGGTCTGCGGGAAAGCAGCCCGATCCTCACTCCACTCAATTGGATCGCGCGCGCCTAACCGCATCGGATCCGCTAGCCAAAATTCTCGATCTGGCCGACGACGCCATCATTTCCATCGACCAAGACCAACGCATTATCCTCTTCAACCAGGGCGCCGAGCGTATCTTCGGATATAGCTATCAGGAAGTGGCCGGCCAGTCGCTCGACATGCTGCTTCCCCAGCGCCACATCGCCGTGCACCGCCAGCACATCCGCGATTTCGCAGCTTCCAAAACGTCCGCTCGCCGCATGGGCGAACGAAGCGAGATCCGCGCCCGCCGCAAGGATGGCTCCGACTTTCCCGCCGAGGCCTCCATTTCCAAAGTGTCCGTGGACGGCCGGACCATGTTCACGGTGATTCTCCGCGATGTTACCGATCGCGTCGTGGCTGAAGAACTGATCCGCAATTCCCTGCACGAAAAAGAAGCTCTCCTCAAGGAAATTCATCACCGCGTCAAGAACAATCTTCAGGTCGTGTCGAGCCTGCTCGGTTTGCAGTCGCGCGTAGTTTCAGACGACACCACCCGCCGGATGTTTCAGGAAAGCCAGAACCGGATCCATTCCATGGCCCTCCTGCATGAGAGCCTGTACCAGTCCAATAACCTCTCCCGCATCGATTTTCCCGAGTATATTCGCCAGTTGGCTGCGCACTTGTTCCACTCCTACGGAGTTCCCGCTGACCGCATACATCTGCGCACCGATCTCGACCGCCTGTATCTCAACCTGGATGCGGCCGTGCCCTGTGGCCTGATCATTAACGAGCTGATCTCCAACTCGCTCAAGTACGCGTTCCCCGACGGCCGCAAAGGCGAAGTGCGCGTGGAACTGCATGAGCAGCCTGATCATATGGCCCGCCTGGTGGTCGCCGATAACGGAGTTGGGCTGCGCACCGACATTGACTGGGAAACAGCGCGGTCGCTCGGCCTAAGGCTGGTCAGAACCCTGGCCGATCAGTTAGGAGCTAAGCTGGAGGTGCAATCTCGCGACGGCACTCAAATCCAGTTGACGTTTTCCGCGGTGGCGGCTTGACGCCATAGCACGAAGGTTGGCATGTCTGCACGAATTTTAATTGTCGAAGATGAGCGGATCACAGCCGAAGATCTGCGCGATATTCTTACGGACTTGGGCTACACCGTAACCGCATCCGTGTCCAGCGGCGCCGAAGCGATCGCTCGCGCCGAAGAGACCGCGCCGGATTTGGCGCTGATGGATATTCGCATCAAAGGCCAGATGGACGGAACGGAAACCGCGCGCATCTTGCGCGAACGCTTCAATATTCCGGTCATCTACCTCACCGCCCACGCCGACAGCGCGACGGTTGCGCGCGCAAAAGACGCCGAACCCTTGGGCTACATTACCAAGCCGTTTCAGGAAGCCGAACTCCACGCCAGCATCGAGATCGCGCTGCACAAACATCGCGAGGATCTCAAGTTTCGCGAGAAGGAGCGCTTGCTCGCCTCCACGCTCCGGGCCGTATCGGAAGGCGTCATCTCGCTCGACCAGAATGAAATCATCACGCTTTTCAATCCGGCCGCGGAAGCCTGGACCGGCTGGAAAGCGCGCGACGCCTTGGGCAAGCATGTCGATGAAGTGCTCACACTAGTGGATAGCGCCACGGGCGAGAAAGTCCACACGCCGCTGTGGCGCGTACTGGCTGAAGGCGCGTTGGCCGAGCTGCCGCCGGGCGTGCTCCTGGTGCCTCAGGATGGCCAGAAAAGACTCATCACCGGCAGCATGTCTCCCATTCGAGATCATAAAGGCGAAGTCGCCGGCGCCGTAGTAGTGTTCGGACGTTCGGCCGAATCGCCCGTTGCCGGCGCGCCCGCGCAGCCCGGTACACCGTCCGAGGACGACGGAATCGGCCTCGGCAGTTTCAAAATGATAGCGGCTTCCCCGGCCATGAAGCAGGCCCTGAAGTTTGCACGCCGCGTCGCTCAGAGCGAAGTATCCACCATTCTTCTGGAGGGAGAGAGCGGCACCGGCAAGGACGTCTTGGCCCAATTCATCCATCACTACGGCCGCCGCAGCGATGGCCCCTTCGTGGCGCTAAATTGCGCCGCCATCCCGGAGACGCTGCTAGAAAGCGAGCTCTTCGGCTATGAGAAAGGCGCCTTCACCGACGCGCGCGCCCCCAAAGCCGGCATCCTCGAAATCGCCTCGGGCGGCACCGTTTTTCTGGACGAGATCGGCGAAATGCCCTTGGTGATTCAAGCCAAGTTGCTGCGCGTCCTCGAGGAGCAGAACTTCCGCCGCCTGGGCGGCGTGCGCGATATCCAGGTGGATCTGCGCGTGGTGGCCGCCACCAATCGAAAACTCACCGAAGCCATCGAACAGGGCCGCTTCCGGCTGGATCTCTACTACCGGTTGAACGTCATTCAGGTTGTCCTGCCGCCGCTGCGCGAGCGCGCCGAAGACGTCATCCCGCTGGCCGAGCACTTTGTCCGCATGTACAACACAAAATTCAAGCGGCATGTCAAGGGCATCTCTCATTCCGCGGCGGCCGCTTTGCTGGCTCATGATTGGCCGGGCAATGTGCGCGAGCTGCGCAACGTAATCGAGCGCGCCATGGTGCTGGAAGAGGCCGACTGGATTCAAGTCTCCAATCTGCAAATCGCCGCCGATCCCGCCAGGCCGCCCCTGCTGGCGCTCGAACAGAGCGCATCCGCCGACGATCAATCCGTTCCCGTCTCCCTGCCTGCGCAATCCGGACCTTTCGAAGTGAGCCTGGAAGAAGCCGAGAAAAATCTGGTGAAAAAGGCGCTCGAAAGAGCCGGAGGCAATCAGACCCGCGCCGCCGTGCTCCTGGGCGTAACGCGCGACACCCTGCGCTACAAAATGAAAAAGTTCAACCTGCGCTAAAAATCCGGGGACAGTATACTCATTCCCCAATTTCCTGCTCGCCCCGTCAATGCGTGAGCGCGTAAACCACGTAGTTGACGCCGATACGTATTCCTAAAGCGGAATACTTCTCGGGATACTCCGGATCATCGGCCCACTCCCAGGAATCGCCCACGTCGGAGTTGAAATCCATCACCACCATCAGGCGCTGTTTGTCATCATAAATGCCGCGCCAGTGAGCCACGGCTCCATCGTTGCGGTAAGTGGTGCCGCGCCGGATGGCCCATTGACCGGGCACCTGGTAGCGGTCGTCCAGATCGTAAACCGAATGAAAAACCGAATCGGCATTATCGATTTCCACCATCGGCCGGTCCGGAAACACCGCCCGCATGCTCTCGGCGAACCGGTTCCATTCCTCGGTGCCCCAGAAATCGTCCAGCATCAGGAACCCGCCGCGCAGCAAATAATCGCGCAGCTTCTTGGCCTGCGCATCGGTCAGCTTCCAATCGCCCATTTCGCCCGCAGCCAGCCACGGCCAGTAGTACACATCGTCGCCGTCATCCAGATTCACCGGCTGTTCGACCGAACGCACCTGCACGCGCGTCAGGCGCCGCAACGCCATCGCGAAATGCCGGTCGGCCCGCGGATAATCCTGCGTCCAACTGGTCCCGCCTTGCAACCAATTGAAGTTTCCCCAGCCGTAGTACCGGCCGAAGCGCGCGCGCGGATGTTGCGGATACATCAAGCGCGCGAAAATCCACTCGGTTTTGTCCTGCCAATCCGGCGGAAGCTGTATGTCATCATACGGCTCCATGCTGCGATAGACACGGAATTCGCGCTGGAATCCATACAGCGCGGCCACCATGGCAAATCCGGCGCCGATCAGCGCGACTCTGGGAAAGCGCTTGGCCCTTCGAGAAAGAAACCCGCCAACGTAATTCATCACGGGCGCGACACTAGTGTACCAGAGGCCACGCTACTTCACCTGAATCGAATACGGCATCAGCTTCAGGAATCCACCGCGCGCCAGGACTTCGATAGGCAACTGGCCCAGCACTCTCTTGATCTTCAACTCCGCCTCGCCGGACTCCTCCGATCGGCCGAAAAACATATCCAGGATGCTGCGCTTCCCCGGGTACGGCACCAGCGTGATCCGTTCGGCCGGAGCGATATGCGCTTTCTGTTTCACCAGCTCGATGGCCCGGTCCAGGCCTCCCAAGTAATCCACCAAGCCGTTCTGTTTGGCTTGCGCGCCCAGCCACACACGGCCCTGCGCCAGCGGCTCGATCTGATCCGACGGCCGTTTGCGACCCTGCGCCACCACGTCAATGAAACCCTTATAAAACGCATCCACCTGCGAAGTGAGCTTGGCGCGCAGGGCGTCGCTCAACGGCACGTATTCCGAATCCAGGTCCGCATTTTGACCGCGCGAAAGTTCCTGCTTCCCGATGCCCAGTTTGTCGTATAACCCGTGCAGGTTCGGCCGCACCAGGAGCACGCCAATGGAGCCGGTCAAAGTATCGGGATAAGCCACGATCGGATCGCCGGTCATCGAGACCATATAACCGCCGGAAGCCCCCAAATCGCTCATCGAGATCACCAGCGGTTTTTTCTTGCTGAGGTTTTTGGCTTCGTGCAGAATATCGTCCGATGCGGTGCTTTCGCCGCCGGGCGAATCGACGCGCAGGATCACGCCCTTGATGCTGGAATCGTTTTCCACCTGGCGCAGCAGCTTGACGAAACCGGTGGAAGTGAAACCTTGGTCGTTAGCCGACTCGTTACCGGAGCCGGTGGTGATGTCGCCTTCGCCTACCACCAAAGCGATGCGATTAGTGCTTCCCGTAGACACTGGTGACGCTCTCAAGTACGCCTTGCCGGAGATACGCTT
Source organism: Terriglobia bacterium (assembly GCA_963739705.1). Taxonomy (GTDB): domain Bacteria; phylum Acidobacteriota; class Terriglobia; order Bryobacterales; family Bryobacteraceae; genus Palsa-89. The sequence goes on from CAVUBR010000003.1 coordinate 99,913, forward strand.
GAGCCCGTTATTGCTGGTTCGATTCTTGAGATTTTCAATGGCTTGATCCTCGTAGCCCAGCGAATCCACCAGACCGTCAGCCAAAGCCTCGCTCGCCACGAACGGCCCTTGATCGATGAGCGCTTTCACGGCATCCGGCTGCTTCTTGCGGCCCTGCGCGACGACCTCGACCAGATTTCCATAATCCTGATCGAGAACGTCTGTGAGCACCTCACGCGTCTCGGGCGTCATGGAGGTTCGCGTGAACATATCGCCGGCGTCTTTGTACTTGCCCGCGTGGATCACATCCACGTTTACTCCGATCTTGTCGAGCCCGTTCTTCAGGAAAATCGACTCCACGCGCATGCCCTTCAGGTCGAGTTCGTCTTCCGGCCCCAGAAAGATGCGATCCGTGCCGGACGCCAGATAGTATTCGCGCGCACTCGGGCTGCGGAGATAAGTGACGATGGGCTTGCCCGATTTCTTGAATTGCGCGATCTCATCCCGCAGCTCTTCGAGCTTTCCGAATCCCACTCCCAAGCCGCGCGGCTCCAGGATGACGCCTTTGATGCGCGAGTCGGCCGCGGCTTTACGGAAAATCTCCCACACTTCGTGAACCGCAAGCGGCGTCTGCGCTTCGAGGAAGGGCACCGGGATTTCGGGAGGTGCGGTTTCGGGTAGATCGCCATCCAGCTTGAGCACCAGCATCGAGGAATCGGAAACACTTGCGGACCGTTCGGCGAACGAGCCCGCCAATCGCACCACGGCAAAAAAGAGAACGAACAACACCAACCCCGAAAACAGGATGCCGACCAGCAGCCCAATGACAAAGTTTTTCAAGTTCCCGCCTCCGTGCCCGACCTAATTTTACAACGTTGCGGATGCCACACCGCCAACGGTTTGAGGGAGGTGGAACATCCGTGGTTTCCGAAGTTACCGGAGCCGCCGGAAGTAACCGCCGGTTAACACAAGCATCGAACGGTGCTGTGCCGCGCCGTTCAGAGATATCCTAGGCAATGGACGTTTAACTAACATTTATGGGAACACACGCCATCGACACCGTGCTCAAGGAGCAGCGGGTCTTCGAACCCTCCGAGGAGTTCCGTTCCAGGGCCCACATCAAGAGCATGGCCGAATACGAGCGGCTCTACGAGGAGGCCGAGCGCGACCCGGAAGGCTTCTGGGCCGGCATCGCCCGCGAACTGCACTGGTTCGAGCCGTGGACGCGTGCTCGAATGGAATGTGCCGTGGGCGAAGTGGTTCGTCGGCGGCAAAATGAATCTCTCGTCACAACTGCCTCGACCGGCATGTCGCCACCTGGCGCAAGAACAAAGCCGCCATCATCTGGGAAGGCGAGCCGGGCGAGATCCGCACGCTGACTTATCAGCAATTGCTTTCGCGAAGTCTCGAAGTGCGCCAACGTGCTGAAGTCGTTCGGCGTGAAGAAAGGCGACCGCGTCGCCATCTACATGGGGATGTCGCCGGAACTCGCCGATCGCGATGCTGGCCTGCGCGCGGATCGGCGCGCCGCACACCGTGATCTTCGGCGGCTTCTCGTCGCAGGCGCTGGTCGACCGCATCAACGATGCGGAGTGCAGCTGCGTCATCACGCAGGACGGGACGTTCCGCCGCGGCGCTGAGATCAAGCTGAAGGCCGCGGTGGATGAGGCGCTGCCGCACTGCCCCACGGTGAAGAACGTCCTCGTCTATCAGCGCACCGGCACGCAACAGCACATGGTGCCGGGCCGCGATCACTGGTGGCACGAGCTGATGCCGATCGCTTCCGACGAATGCCCGGCCGAGCCGCTCGATTCCGAACATCCGCTCTATCTTCTCTACACGTCCGGCACCACCGGCAAGCCGAAGGGCATCCTGCACACGACCGGCGGCTATTCGGTCGCCACTTACATCACGGCGAAATGGGTTTTCGATCTGCGCGATGAAGACATCTTCTGGTGCACCGCCGACATCGGCTGGGTGACCGGCCACAGCTATGTCGTTTACGGCCCGCTGCAGAACGGCGCGACGGTGGTGATGTACGAAGGCGGCCCGACGTACCCGCAGCCGGATCGCTTCTGGCAGATGATCGAGCCGTCACAAGGTCACCATCTTCTACACGGCGCCTACCGCGATCCGCGCGTTCATGCGGCTGGGCGAGCAATGGCCGGCGCAAGCATCCCATGAAGAGCCTGCGGCTGCTCGGCAGCGTCGGCGAACCGATCAATCCCGAAGCGTGGATGTGGTATCGCAAGCTCATCGGGCACGATCGGTGCCCGATCGTCGACACGTGGTGGCAGACCGAAACCGGCGCGATGATGATCAGCCCGATTCCGGGCGCGACTCCGACCAAGCCGGGCTCGGCTACGCGGCCGCTGCCGGGCATCAGCGTGGAAGTGGTGACACCGCGAAGGCAAGCCGGTGCCCGCGGGGTCGGGCGGATATCTGGTGATCCGCAAGCCGTGGCCGTCGATGCTGCGCACCATCTACGGCGATCCGGAGCGGTATCAAGGAGCAATACTGGTCGCAGATTCCCGGCGTCTATTTCACCGGCGACGGCGCGCGCAGGATGACGGACGGCTACATCTGGGTGATGGGCCGCGTGGACGACGTGATCAACGTGTCCGGGCACCGGCTGAGCACGATGGAAGTGGAGTCGGCGCTGGTGGCGCATCCGGCGGTGGCGGAAGCGGCGGTGGTGGGACGGCCGGATGAGATCAAAGGATCGGCCATCGTGGCGTTCGTCACGCTGCAGACGGGCAAACCGCGAGCGACGAGTTGAAGAATGAGCTGCGCCAATGGGTGGCGAAGGAAATCGGATCGCTCGCGAAACCGGACGATATCCGGTTCACCGATGCGCTGCCCAAGACTCGCAGCGGGAAAATCATGCGGCGCTTGCTGCGCGAGCTGGCCGGCGGCGGCGAAGTGAAGGGCGACACCACTACGCTGGAGGATTTTTCGGTGCTGGCGAAATTATCGAGCGAAGAGGAGTAAAGAGCTGGCGGGCGTTTCGTCCGCCTGCGATTCGAGGTATTGTTCGAAATCGCGGAGCCCTTCCGGCGACCCGATTTCGTAGAATCGCTGATCCACTTCAAATCCGGCAAGTTGATCGCGCAGGCTCAATTCATGGAAGAGCGTGGCGAGGTCGAAAACCTCAGCGCTAATGCCGTCCAGCACGTCGCGCCGCAAGGCGGACAGACCGTAGTCGACGTAGTGCATCGCCAGGTTGCCCTGCTTGTCGTACAGCAGCACGCGGCCATCGCGATAAACGGCATTGCTGCGATCCCAGCGGCCTTCGTTGCGGAGCACCGTCATCAGCGCCGGCATTCCGCAGGCGCGAAACGCGTCCCAGATCGGTGCAAATTGGACCGGCAAGAACGAATCGCCGTAGATTACGAAGAAAGATTCCTGGAGCACGCCGGATTCACGGGCCAGCCGCAGAGCGCCGCCAGTCCCGCGCAATTCGGTTCCTTCGTCAACGTAGCGGATGGACGCAACCGGCGACGCTTCGGTCTCCCAATAGCGGCGGATCATGTCGCCGTGGTGACCGATCGAATACACGACGTCGGTAACGCCTTGCGAGGCGAGCCACTGCATCTGGTAAAACGCGAACGGGCGGCCGTGCACCGGAAGCAGGGTCTTGGGGCAGGTTTCAGTCAGGGGACGCATGCGCGTTCCCAGGCCGCCGGCAAGAATAACGCACTGCATCGAGTCACTCCCGGGCCATGAGCTTCGAACCTTCATGATCGAAGGCGAAGCGGACCTCGCGCAGGCCTTCGCTGGTCATGGCCTTGCGGAGCGCGTTGCGATCCTCGGCATAAAACAACAGGAAGCCACCGCCGCCCGCGCCCACCAGCTTGCCGCCGATGGCGCCGTTTTCACGGCCAATCTCGTACCAGCGATTGATCCCCTCGTTGCTGGTCCCCGGCGAGCGCTTCTTCTTGTGCAGCCAGTGCTCGTGCATCAGCTCGCCGAAGCGCCGCGTATTGCCCTGCTCGAGCGCCAGCTTGATGCAATGGCCCAGCTGCTTGATGTAGTGCAGATTGTCCAGCATGGCGGTGTCGCCGATTTCAGAGCGGACTTTCTGGTCGTCCAGCACCACCGAGGCATTGCGCGAGTAACCGGTGAAGAACATCAGCAGGTGTTCTTCCAGGTCGTACAGCGTGCTGTTGCTGATGTTGAGCGGGCTGACGCTGACCTGGCCGTCTTCGTGAAACTCGAAGCAAGCCAGCCCGCCGTAGGCCGCGATGTACTGATCCTGTTTGCCCACTGACTGTTCCAGAATCTCGATTTCGATCTTGCAGGCCTCTTCGGCCACGACGCCTGGATCGACATACTTGCGCTTGAGCGCGTGCACGGCGCGCAGTAGCCCCACCGTGAAAGCGCCCGATGAGCCGAGGCCAGTGCCGGCCGGGATGTCGGCCATGCTGACCACTTCGATGGGCGGAGGCACGTCGTGCAGCCGTAGCACCTCGCGGATCAAGGCGTGCCGGATTTCGTCGATGCTGACCGCATGCTCCAATGAGGAATATTTCAGAAAATATCCGCCGCTGAAGGTTTCGTTGATGCCGACGTAGATGTGCTTATTGACGGCGGCGGCAATGACGAATCCACCGAAGTGGCTGTAATAGGACGGCAAGTCGGTGCCGCCCCCGCCGATCGAGATTCGAAGTGGTGTGCGTGTAATGATCATGCGGACAGAAGAGTCCACTTGTTGATCGGCCAGGGCCCGGGAACTCTTTAGCGGGCGGGCCGGAGGGCTTGCAAACATATCGATATGCGCTTTCCGCGCTCCAGCGGGATTTTACTGCATCCCACTTCGCTTCCTGGCCCGTTCGGCATCGGCGACTTGGGACCCCAGGCGCGGGGCTTTGTCGATTTCCTCGCCGAAGCGGGCCAAAAGCTGTGGCAGGTGCTGCCGTTGGGGCCGACCGGGTTCGGGGATTCGCCGTATCAATGCTTTTCGGCGCTGGCGGGAATCCGCTGCTGATCTCGCCCGAGCGGCTGGCTGAACAAGGCTGGCTGGATCGATCGGCGCTCAGCGGCGTGCCCCAGTTTCCGGAATCTCAGATCGACTTCGCGCGCGTCATTCGGTGGAAGACGGCGCTGCTGGAATCGGCGGCGCGCGTCTTTCTGCGCAGCGCCTCGCCCGGCGACCAGGCTAGCTTTCAATCATTCTGCGATCTGAATCGCGACTGGCTGGAAGACTTCGCGCTGTTCATGGTGCTCAAGCAACACCACGGCTATCAGGTCTGGAGCCAGTGGGAGCCCGAAATTCGATGGCGCGATCGAGCGGCGCTGGCGGCTTGGCGCGGAAAAACTGGCCGAGCCGATTGCGATTCAGAAATTTCTGCAGTTCGCTGTTTTTCAGCCAATGGCAGGAGCTTCGCGACCTATGCGCGCGCGCACGGCGTTCGACTGATGGGCGACCTGCCTATCTATGTCGCGCACGACAGCGTCGACGTGTGGGTCGAATCCGCAATATTTCGAGCTGGATTCAGGACGGCAATCCCGCGGTAGTGGCCGGAGTCCCACCGGATTACTTCAGCGCCACGGGGCAATTGTGGGGGAATCCGATTTATCGCTGGAGTGCTCTGGCGCGCGACGGATATCGCTGGTGGCTGCGGCGTTTTCGCGCGGTGTTGGACCTGGTGGATATGATCCGGCTGGATCATTTTCGCGGGTTCGAAGCCTACTGGGAGGTTCCCGCACGCGAGACCACCGCAGTGCATGGGCGATGGGTGAAAGGGCCGGGCGCGGAGCTTTTCCGGGTGGCGCGGGAAGCGCTGGGCGAGCTGCCGCTGGTGGCCGAGAATCTGGGCGTGATTACGCCGGAAGTGGAAGCCATCCGCCATGCGTTCGGCTTTCCCGGCATGACCATTCTGCAGTTCGCGTTCGGCAACGATCCGCAGGCGTCCAGCTTCCGGCCGCACAATTATCCGCGCGAAGTGGTGGCTTACACCGGCACGCACGATTGCGACACGACGGTGGGCTGGTGGACCAGCGAGGGCCGGGGCGAGAGCACGCGCTCGGCTGACGATATCCGGCGCGAGCGGGAGTTCGCGCGGGCGTACCTGAACACCGATGGCAGCGAGATCCATTGGGTCTTTATCCGGACGCTGCTTGCCTCCGTTGCCGATACGGTGCTGATTCCCCTGCAGGACGTACTGGGGCTGGGGAGCGAGGCGCGCATGAATCAACCGGCGACCATCGGCGGGAACTGGCGCTGGCGTTACAGGCCGGAGATGCTAACTGCCGAAATCGCGCAGCGGCTGGCCGAACTTACTCGAACCTACGAGCGTTAGGGCTGCTGCCGATTGGGATCATCGGGCTCCGGCCTGCGGGACCTGCGGCGTTGTTTGGAGCGGTACCGGGCGTTCGGTTACGCCGCCATCGCCGGTGAAATCGAGATCCACCTCTTTCGGAGAGCATTGGGTAGTTGGCTGTGTGCCAGCGATGAAATAGGACGTCACGTCGCCGGGGCAATCGGGCCCGGCCAATTCACCAGTCTCCAGATCCACGGAAGCCTTCACAACGCCGGGCGGAGGATCGAAAGGCTTCGGGTTTCCATATTGCTTGTAGCTGGCCGCGCGCAGCATGAACTCGGTCCAGATGGGCGAGGCCGAGCTGCGCGCCTTCCAGGCCGAGGTCGGTGTAATCGTCGAAGCCAACCCAGACCACGCACAGCAGTTGCGAAGTGAAGCCTGCGAACCAGCCATCGTGGGAGGTTCCGGTTTTTCCCGCCGCAGGCAGCTGGAATCCGCGCGCGCGAACGCCGGCCGCTGTTCCGCTGCGCATCACTTCTTCGAGCATGTCCAGCATCAGGTAAGCCACGCGCTGATCGAGACGGCTGCACGCTCAGAGCGTGGGAATAAAGAACTTGTCCTGCGCGATCGCACGGTAAGCGACGAGCGCAGGGTGCACTCGCCGCCGTTGTTGGCGAAGATCGTATAGGCTCCCGCGATTTCGAATGGCGTGACTTGATAAGCGCCCAGGGCGACGGCGGGCGTGGGTTTGATGTCGTCATTCATGCCGGCCGCGCGCGCTACCTGGACGACTTTGGCAAAACCCACCTGCTGGGCGAGCTTCACGGTGGCGACGTTCAGCGAGTGCGCCAGCGCCTGCCGCAGCGTGACGGGGCCCATGAACTCGTTTTTGAAGTTGCTGGGCGTGTAGGTCTGGTTGCCGAACTGAAAGGTCGTCGGGTGAATCGTCGATGACCGATAGCGGTGTCCAGACCGTGCTCCCGCCCGTGATGGCGCTGTTCAGCGCGGCCGTGTAGACGAAGGGCTTGAAGACTGAGCCGGGCGGGCGCTTGGCGAACACGCGGTCGAACTGGCTGCTCTCATAATTGCGGCCGCCGCACAGCGCTTTCACCTCGCCGGTGTGGGGATCCAAGGCGATCAAGGCGACCTGCGGGCGTCGACCGCGGTTTCCCCTCGCAGCCAGCTGATGGTCGATCGAAGGCATACTATCGGCGATGGCCTGTTCGGCGGCGCGCTGCAGGCGCGAGTCCAGCGTGGTGTAGATGCCGGCCAGGCCATTGACCTGGGTTTCGCCGAGCGCCTTGGAGGCTTCTTCTTCCGCGACATCCAGGAAGTATTGCGGCTGCGATGTGTCCATCGCTCCGGGATGGAGACCAAGCGGTGCGGAGACGGCGTCCTCATACTGCGCCGCCGAGATGTAGCCATTCTCATGCATCAGCCGCAATACGACGTTGCGGCGTTCGATGGCGCGGTCCGGATAGCGAAAAGGATCGAAATAGCTCGGCCGCTGGATCAATCCCGCCAGCGTCGCGGCTTCGGTCAGATTTAGCGCGCGGGTGTCTTTGTTGAAATAGGCCTGCGCTGCTTGTGCGAAGCCGTGGAAGCCGAATGTGCCGCGGCTGCCCAGGTAGACCGCATTGCAATAGTCTTCCAGGATCTGTTGTTTGCTCAGGGTGCGTTCCAGGTGGGCCGTCGCCAGCATCTCGGTCGCTTTTCGTTTCCAGCTTTTGTCGTGCCGCAACCAGAGATTGCGCGCGAGTTGCATCGAGATGGTGGATGCGCCCTGCTCCTTGCGCTCCTCGCGCAGATCGACGTACATGGCCTTGAGGATTCGGAGACCATCGAAGCCGGAATGCTCGAAAAAGCGTTTGTCTTCGGCGGACACAATGGCCTGGATCAAGACTGGAGGGAGCTCGGAGTAATGGACGAATGTGATCTTGATGCGCTCATTTTCATTTCCGCTGGAAATAAGCTGTGGAGCGATCTCAAATCGCGCCAAAGCTCGCCCGCTGGTTAGATCGGTGAAGGAAAGGATGTGGCCCGCGGCGAACCGGATGCGCACCGGCGGCCGGGAATCGACGATGATCGTCCCGGCGCTGGACGTGAAGCTGTAGCCGGCGCGTTTGAGCCCGGCGGCAAATTCAGCGGGCGTCGCCGGGTCGCCGGGAACAGCGATTCAGGGCTGGTGTAGTAGCTGAAAGTGTTGCGCCAGAGCCCGGCCGCAAGCTGTTGGTCGATGTGTTTGGAGAGCTTGTAGTAGGGAATCGTGAATGCAGCAAGCAGCACTACGAAAAGAATAGAGACCGAGATTGCGACGCGCTTAAAAAACCGTACCATTCGGATGTCCGACTGCGGCGACGGCTGAGCGCCCGTTTCGTTCTGCGGGGGGATGTCCATCTGGCTGGCATAGAATGCACGCGGCCTTCCGTGCGTAACTTGAGACCTTAGATAGCGTTACGTTTTGAGGAGCGGCAGTTCTGGGCCCTCGAGCGGTCGATTTTACTTCCGGCCGTGACCAGTTACTAAAAGGTGAGGACGAGTCGCTCAGGCCGCAAGCGCGTCTTCATCGCGCCCGCGCGTTGAATTGCATCTCGCGCCGTAGGACTTCGTTCATGTAAGTTGGTAGCGTTTGCCACGGCTTCGGAACCGCGCTAGGACGTCAGCGTCTACCCGGATGCTGACTAGCTGTTTAATGGGTACGACAGAAACGGCCGATGTGGACCTCCGATGGGAGCGGATGTTTTCCGGGAGCGTCCGAGTAATCAATTTGCTGGTCGGGCTTCCGAGCCAGGCATTGGAGGTCGCGGCGTTCTTTGTCAGTGAGCGGAGTGGTAAAGAGCTCGCTCGCCGGGACTCGCCTTTCTCGCCGAGATGATGCGGACTTTTTCTTCGCCATTTTCTTGCTCGCTCGTATTGGAGGCCTAACCCTGTCGAGGCGGACGAACAACAGCACTGCCAAGGATGGCCAGCTTTTCCAGGTCGGCACGCGGATGCGGCGGAGCAGCACATCGAAGTTGGATCGCTCGATGCGGTCGAGCAGGCGGGAGTAGATCGAGATCAGCGCCCACAGCGACGGGCGGCTGCGCGGGTGGACCAGCTCCAGCAGCGGCCGGGACTCGTCGTAGTAGTCCGCGCCCGGGCGGCCTCGAAGCGCATCAGCGCCAGGCCGTCGCTGCGCGCCATGCCGCGTTCCGCGAGCTCCGCGCCGAAGCGCGGGAGGTCGTCGGCCGGCAGATAGACCCGACTTTTCGGCATCCTCGCGCACGTCGCGCAGAATGTTGGTGAGCTGGAACGCGATGCCGCACTTTTCGGCCAGCAGCAGAGCGTCGGGCGATTCGAAGCCGAAGATGTGGATGATGGTGAGCCCCACCACGCTGGCCACGTGATAGCAGTAGTGGTAGAGTTCGTCGAAGGTCTGGATGCGGCGCGGCTCCAGATCGAGCTGACGCCTTCGATCATGTCGAAGAAATACTCGTGCGGAATCTTGTAGCGCTCGACGGCATCGTGAAAGCGGGCCACAGCTGGTGTCCGCGCATTGCCCGAGAGCGCGCGTCCAGATCCGCGCGCCAGCGCTCGATGGCGCGGCGCGGTCGGCGTGCCTTCGTCGTCGCTCAGATCGTCGCAATAGCGCATGAACGCGTAGATGGCGCACATGGCGTCGCGCTGCTCGCGCGAGAGCAGCAGAAACGAGTAGTAGAAATTCTTGGCCCGCGCTGCGCGCGACGCTGCGCACCATGCGTAGGACTGCCGCCGAGCGGTCATGCGGCGCGTCCGCGAAAAGCCCGCCGCGTGATGGCGCCCAGCAGCAGGCCCACGCGCTCCACTTTGGAGATCGCGGGCCGCGCGCGCAGCACGTCGTAATCCTGCCGCTCGATCTTTTCCAGAATCTTCAGGCCGCCGCGGCTGAACAGATCCAGATCGATCGCCAGCCGCCGGTCCACTGTCCCGCCAGCGGAAGACCTTCCAGGAACAGCTCCCGCGCCACGCCGACGGCCTCTTTCATCGCGCGCGGAACCGGCGTCGAAGCGCGCGTCGCAACAGTCCTCGACCGGATAGCCGTGCTTGCTCCAGCACATCCAGCGGAAGATAGACGCGATCCTTTTCGCAGATCGACGATGACGTCCTGCCAGAAATTGGCGAGCTGCAGCGCGGTGCAAGTGGCGTCGGAAAGCGCTGCGCTCCGCGTCGCGATAGCCGCACAGACCCAGCACCAGCCGCCCGACCGGGATTCGCCGAATAGCGGCAGTAGTCGAACAGCTCTTCGAAGTTCCGATAGCGCGTGACGGTCTGATCCTGCTCGAAGGCCTGATCAGGTCGTCGAACGGCTCGATCGGCAAGCTGGTAGCTGCTGCGACGGTGCCTCGCAGCGCGACGAATACCGGATGCGCGCGTCGCCCGCGTACATCGCCTCGCAGTTCGCCGCGCCACCAGGCGAGCAGCCGCAGGCTCTCGCGCGTATCGCCGATCTCGTCGCCCAGATCGTCCGCCCAGCGGCAGAACGCATAGACGTTATAGAAATCCTGATGCAGCCGCTTGGGCAGCAGAAAACTGACGACGTGAAAATTCTCGTAATGATGCGTGGCCAGCCAGTGAGTGTAGCCAGCGCTTCGCCCGCGTGCAGACGCCGCTGCAGCTGCCTCCGGCGAGTCGGACGAACTCGGTGGGCGCGAGCAGAGTACACGGCCTTTGCTTAGGGAATGATCGCGGTCTTCAAGTGGCCGTTGTGGCTCATCAGGTGCTGCATCACTTCCAGCAGATTGGTGAGCGGCTCCACGCGATTCACCAGATCCTTGGCGGTGACGTAGCCGCGGCGCACCATGTCGAGCGCTTTGCGGATCAGCGCGGGGGTGTGATGGAAGCTGGCCTTGCAGGTGATCTCGGAATAATGCAGCAGATGGGTATCGAGGTTGATCTCGGTACCGCTGGGGCAGCCGCCGAAGAAGTTCACCACGCCGCCGCGCCGCAGCAGCTCGATCGCCAGCTGCCAGACCTCCGGCAGGCCCACGGCTTCGATCACGACATCGGCGCCGCGTCCATCGGTCAGATCGCTGCACCGCGCCCAGCACATCGGCGCCATCGCTGTTGACGATCAATTCATCCGCGCCCATGCGCCGCGGCGCGATCCAGTTGCGGCTGGCGGCGTCCGATGGCGATCACACGCGCGCCGTACAGCCTTGGCCAGGCGCACGAACATCATGCCGATGGGCCCCAGGCCGATCACCGCGACGGTGTCGCCGGGGCGCAGGCCGGTTTCTTCCATGCCGCGCAGCACGCAGGCCAGCGGCTCCACCAGCGCCGCGTCCTGATAGCTGACGTGGTCCGGGATCTGGTACATGTTCTTCTCGACGATGCGCGCCGGAATGCGGATATATTCGGCGTAAGCGCCGTTATTGAACAGCAGATCTTCGCACAGATTTTCCTGCCGCGCCGGCAGAAATAACACTCGCCGCACGGCGCCGAATTGGCCGCCACCACGCGCTGGCCGATGCGGAAATCCGCGACACCTCTCGCCCATGGCTACAACATCGCCGGCCAGCTCATGCCCGAACAGCGCCGGAGGAACGATCATGCGCGCATGATATCCGCGGCGAAACACCTTCACGTCGGTTCCGCAGGTGAGCGCCGCGCGCACGCGCACCAGCACGTCGCCCGGCCCGATCTCGGAACGTCGACGGTCTCGATCTGCAGTGCTCTTTGCCGTACAGGACGGCAGCCGTCATCTGCTGCATTCACTCTGATCTCACCTCTGTGGCTGTACTACTATCTTCAATGATTCGTTCGTCGGGATGCAACGCGCGATCGATTCCTGAAGTGAATATCGCTCAAGCGGAAACCGGTGCGAAATCAACTCCTCCACCGGCAGCGCGCCGCTAAAAACCAGATCGGCGGATTCCTTCTGCAGATCCACCGAAGCGCTGTAGGAGCCGCACAGACCATGCGCTCTCCCATACAGACGTCGGCGCCGGAAACTTCGATTCGTTCCTGATGCGAAGTCTGCGCGAACAGCAGAATGCGGGCCCCGGCCGCGAGCAGCGCCACCGCCTGCTCGACGATGCCTTGCGCCGACGCCGCGATGATCACCAGGTCGGCTCCGCGGCCCTCGGTCATTTCGCGGATGGCGTTCTCGAACGCCGCATCGCGCGGATCGAAGGCTGAGTCGGCGCCGAATCTGCAGCGCCAGCTGCGCGGCGGGACGGCATGGTGTCGGTCGCGACGATCTGCGCGCCGGTCGCGCGCCACCATCATGGTGAAAATCAGGCCGATGGGACCCTGGCCCAGGATCACCACCACATCGCCGGGCTGCGGATCGAGCTGCTTCACGCCTTTCAGACAGGTATTGACCGGCTCGACGAAACGAGGCGCGTCGAAAGACACGCCGTCCGGAATCTTTTCGACGCCGCGCTCGACGATCCAGTCCATCACCCGGACATATTGCGAGAATCCGCCGCCCGCCGGTTCGTACCCGGCCGTGACGCCGACCTTCTTATATACCGGGCACTGCGCGTACAGCTTCTTGCCGCAGTAAAAACATTTCCCGCAAGGGATGTGGTGAAACACGATCACGCGGTCGCCGGGCTGAGAAGCGCGTCACGCCCGCGCCGACCGCCGCCACCACGCCCGCGGTCTCATGCCCGTAAATGCGCGGCGGCGGCAGCAGGTTATACTCGATCTTCTTCAGATCGGTATGGCAGATGCCGCAGCTTCGACGCGAATCAGAATTTCGCCCGCGCCGATCTCGGGAACCGGGATCGGATTCCACCGCCACCACGCTTCCGCCCTTATAAACGGCGGCTTTCATGGTCGCGAGCGCCGTTTCGGCATCACGAGTCTAGAATCGGCAGTCGGCAAAAAAATCTCCCAGGGCTTCGAGCGGCCATGCGGCAGTTCCGATCGAAGCGCATCAAAGCCGGAATAACGGTAAAAGGCCGCGCCATAGCCGCCAGCGCGATCCGCGTTCGCGAGAAACTCCGCGCGCGTCGCGATAAAGATTGAAATCCAAGCGGCAGAGTCTCGCCGGCGGTATCCGATACCGACCCGAATACAATAAAATGGCACGTTCCATTCCGCGGCTTTCCGTGCCACGGCGGCCGCTTCCATCTCCACGGCCACGGCGCCGGTTTGCTGCGCAAAGCGCGTTTTTCGCGCGACGTCACGGCGACACGATCGAGCGAGTGAAGAGTTCGCCGGCTGCAGCGCGGCGTCGGACGCGGCGCCTGCGGCAGCGGCACGCTGCACGCGACCGGCCACGACGATATCGCCCACCCGCAGCGCCGGATCGAGCGCCCCGCAAAATCCCGTACTGACCAATCGCTTCCACGTCCATGTCTTTTCGGCTTCAACTGCCTGCTACCACCAGCTCCCGGTCCCGGACCGTTGGCGACCAGCAACCAGCGGTCTCCCTTCCACTGCCGTCGCCCGCAAACTTGCGCCGGCCAGTCGAGCTGTGCTGACCCCCGGAACGCCGCAGAATCCCATCGAACTCCCGCCGCTCGGCGGCGACCAGTACCAGTTCTTCAGCAGTAGCCATTGGCCCGAAACCACTCCACCGCTCGTCGAGCGCCGCCTCCGCGGCCCGGGTCGCGTATCCCAACTCCCGCGCCGCCTTGTCGTGCCGCACCCACATCTTCTTCCGCGCCATCCGCACGCCATCCAGAGGCGCCCGCGGCTCTTTTCCGGTCAATCGCGCCCAGGCCGTCGACACCACCCCCGCCGCGTAGGCCACCGCGTAGGGAATCCGCAGCGTCGGCGCCTGCCTTCCCACCACTCCGGCGAGCCCGCGAAAATCTGCTCCAGCGTCAGATTCTCGCGCCCAGAATGTATCGCTCGCCCGGCTTCCCCCTCTCGCACGCCAGCAGATGTCCTTCGGCGACATCCCGCACATCCACCACATTCAGGCCGGTATCGAGAAATGCCGGCATCGCTCCTCTCAAAAAATCCACAACGATCTTGCCGGTGGGCGTCGGCTTGAAATCATGATCCCCTACCGGCGCCGTCGGATTCACAATCACCACCGGAAACCTTCGCCCGCGAATTCCAGAGCGACCTGTTCCGCCAAAATTCGACGCTTATCGGCCCGGCCATATCTGCCGCTCACCGGCGCTTCCTCATCCCTATTCCGTCCTTCGGAATTCCGATGCAGCCCACGGTGCTGGTATAGACCACCCGTTCCACGCCCGCACTTCGCGCGGCCGCTCAGCAGATTCCGCGTTCCCTCCACGTTCGAACGGTACATCTCTTGCGGATCCTGGCCCACAGCCGGTAATCCGCCGCCACGTGGAAAACCACGCCGCATCCCGCCACTGCCCGTATCGAGCGATCCGGATCCCGCAAATCGCCCTGGACCGGCTCCACTCCCAGTTCCCGCACGCTGCCGCGGATCCGCACCAGCGCCCGCACCTGTTCGCCGCGCTCCATCAGCTTCCGCGCCACATGCCAGCCCATGAAATCCCGTCGCGCCGGTAACCAGAACGGCTTCATCTCCGTTGTCTGCGCTAAGCGAATCAGCTCAACAGCCAGCTCAGCGATTTGAACGGATCGCCGAATTTCGAGTTGATGCCGTAAGCGGCCGACGGCTCGATATCCGCAATGCACCATGCAATGCTCGCAGCGCGGATCGTTGCCCGTGCCGTAGCTTTCCCAGGGCGTCTTGGTCATGAGGTCTTCGAACGTCTTGTAGTGGCCGTCGGTGATCAGATAGCAGGGGCCTTTCCAGCCCTTCACGTTGTAGGTCGGATTGCCCCAGGCGGTGCACGGCAGCTCGCGCTCGCCCTTCAGGAACTCCATGTACACGGGGCGTACGACGCCAGCGAAAGCGCTTCGAAAACTTGTCGATGTCCTTGAACTTCTCGTGGATGTCGTCGCGCGTCATGAAGATTTCGCGATCGTTCACCGCCGAGTAGCCGTAGGCCGGCGAGATCGGTGCCCGTCGACGTTCAACTGCTCCAGGAACTCGAACAACTCCTCAGATCTCCTTCATGTCGGTCTCTTTGTAGACGGTGGTGTTGGTGCAACACCTTGAAGCCGGCCGCCTTGGCGCCTTGACCCCTCGATCGCTTCGCTGGAACACGCCCTCGCGCTCCACCGCGATGTCGTGATTCTTCTCCATGCCGTCCAGGTGGACGTTGAAGAAGAACGCGGTGCGGCTTGAATTCCTTCAAGCTTCTTCCGATGAACATGCCGTTGGTGCAGAGTGGATGTCTTGCCGCGCGCCAGAATCTCTGCCACCAGCTGGCCGATCTCCGGATAGAGCATACGGCTCGCCGCCGCAGATCGAGACCATGGGCGCGCCGCACTCATCGACCGCCTTCAGGCACTGCTCCAGCGACAACCGCTCGCGGATGGTGGATTCGTATTCGCGGATCCGTCCGCAGCCGGTGCAGGTCAGATTGCAGGCGTGCAGCGGCTCCAGCATCAGCACCAGAGGGAAGCGCTTGTTGATCATCGGATGCGGCTTGCGTCGGCGACGTCGGATCTGCGTGTGGAGATCCGGAACGGATTCGCGTCGCGCGTGGCAGCGCCTTCTTCTGCCATTCCGGCGCGGGCGGATCTTGTTCTTGGCAATGTAGGCGGCCATGCCGGCGATCATGCGAAAGCGGAAATCTCATTTTTATCTGTCGCTCCGTTTAGAGCGATCTTCGCCTTAGGTAACTCGAAAGACGCCAGCAGCGGGAACGAGTTGCGATACAGGTGATATGCAAGGTAAAACACCTGGGGAAATCCGGTGCCGGTAGCCAGATCCTCGTCCCAGGTTCCGTCCGGCCGTCTGGGTTCGACCAGATAGTCGATGCCGTTGTGCAGGCTGCTGCTGGTCGTGTCGCCGCCGGCCAGCAGCGCCAGAATGGCCCAGGCGGTCTGCGAAGGCGTGCTGGGCGCCGCGACGAAGCTGCTCGTCGTAGCTGGCGCAGCTTTCGCCCCAGCCGCCGTCGACGTTCTGGATGGAGCGCATCCACTCCCGCGCGCGCTGGATGTAGGCTTCGCGGTCGCTCTCGCCGGCGGCCGCAATCCGCGCAGAGCCAGGAACGTGCCGTAGATGTAGTTCACGCCCCAGCGGCCGTACCAGCTTCCGTCGGCTTCCTGCGTGCGCAGCAGATATTCGACGCCGCGCCGGACCGCCGGATGCGTCTCGCGTGTAGCCCACGCGAACAGCGCCTCGAGCACGCGGCCCGGTGATATCGGGACAAGTCGGATCGAGCATGGCGTTGTGATCGGCAAACGGCACATGGCTCAGCGAACTCCCAGTTATTATCGACGTCGAACGCGGCCCATCCGCCGTCTTTCGACTGCATGTCGAGCAGCCAGTTGACGGCGCGCGCGCTCGCAGGCGCCTGCTGCGCGGCCGTCGGACGCCGCGCGAGCTGCTCAGCGCCAGCAGCACCATGGCGGTGTCGTCGATATCGGGATAATATTCGTTGGCGAATTCGAAATACCAGCCGGAGGGCTCCGTTCGGGCCGCTTCACGGACCAGTCGCCCTTGCGGCGGACTTCCTTCGTCAGCAGCCAGTCGGCGCAGCGCGCAGGGCATCGCGGGCGGCTCGGCCGCTTCGCCCAACGCGAAAGCCGCGATCGCGGTATCCCACACCAGCGAAAAGCAGGGCTGGAAAAAGAACCGCCGCTCGTCGTCGACCATCAGGCGATCGAACTGCTTCTGCGCCTCGACGCGGTCCGGATGGTCCGGCGGATAGCCGAGCACATCCAGCGCCATGATGGCGTACTGCATGGGCGGATAGATGGCGCGCCAGGCCATCGGTGTAGCGCGTCCGCTCCAGCATCCACTGCTCGGCGCTGCGGATGGCCGGCCGCGCGATAGCCTTGCGAGCCGTACTGCTCCCAAACTTCAGGGCGTGGTCGAGCGAGGAAGAAATTGCGCCAGGTGAAGAATCTTGCGTCTGCGGAGAGCTCGAGATGGCCGCTCCGGCACGAACAATTCTTCAGATCGAAACCGGCCGGCACCGGCGGCTGCGGATTCATCGCATGCACGATGGAGAGCGGAATCACGATGGCGCGCGTCCACGACGACATCTGGTAGATGAAGTTGCCGGCAGCAGCATCATTTCGGGCGGAATGGAGGGCGTGTGTCGCGCGGATAAAGGTCGAACAGGCTGAGATTGATTTTGACGTAGCTGTTGGCGGCCTGCATCCCGCCCAGCTCCAGGATGCGCTCGCGCAGCCGGGCCATGCGCGGATCGTCGTAGTCGAGGCCCGCCAGTTTCAGCGCGAAATAGGCTTTGACGGTCGCGCTGATTTCGGACGGACCTTGCGGATAAATATTAAAGCCGCCATCCGGCAGCTGCCGCGCAAGAATCGATGCGCACGGCCTTGTCGATCAGCGGCCGGGTGGGCGGATTCCAAACGCCGTCGACCGGCGGATGCAGCCAGAGCTGCAGCAGAATGTAGTCGGATTCGAGCGTGGTGTCGGCGGTCAGATCCGCCCACCAGTAACCCTGGCTCATACTGGGTTCGCAGGAAGAAGTCCAGCGCGCGTTGCGCGCGCTGGACGACGTGGCCAGTAATGAATCGGCAACTTGAAGACTGCGGCTCATGCGCGGGCGATGGTAGTCAGCTGCAGCGCGGACCGTTCCAGGTCCGAGGGCAGATGGAACCGCACGTCTTCTTCCTTAAGTTCCATTTCTTCCATGTCGTCGAAACCGAACTGCGTCTCGCAGCGACTGCGATCAGTTCCTGCACCAGGTTTTCCGGAGCCGAAGCGCCCGCCGTAACCGCCACGGTCTGGACGCCTTCGAGCCACTCCGGGTTCACTTCCGTGCTGTCATCCAGCAGGTAAGCCGGCACGCCTTCGTTCTGGCAGACTTCCACCAGGCGGCGCGAATTCGAACTGTTCTGCGATCCCACCACCAGCAAAACGTCGGTCAAACGGCACTACGGCTTTGACGCCCAACTGCCGGTTCTCGGTTGCATAGCAAATGTCTTGGCTCTTCGGGCCCTGAATCGCCGGGAAACGCTGCTTCAAGCCGCTCCACGATGTCTTTGGTCTCATCCAGGCTGAGCGTGGTCTGGGTGAGATAGGCGATCTTGCGCGGGATCTTTGACTTCCAGCCGGTCCACATCGTCCACGGAAGAAACCAGGATGGTGGATTCGGGCGCTTCGCCCAGGGTGCCGATCACTTCGTCGTGTCCGGCGTGGCCGATCAAGAACGATGGTGTAGTCCTGGCGGGCGAACCGAACCGCTTCCAGATGAACTTTGGTGACCAGCGGACAAGTGGCGTCGATCACCTGCAGATTGCGCTGTCTTGGCCTCCTCCCGGACTGCGGGCGAAACGCCATGCGCGCTGAAGATCACGCGCGCGCCCTCGGGCACCTCGCTCGAGTTCCTCCACGAAAATGGCCCCGGCCTGCGCGCAGCTCGTCCACTACGTGCCGGTTATGTACAATCTCCTTGCGGACGTAAACCGGTGCGCCGTAGAGGTTCAGAACGATCTTGACCACATCGATCGCGCGCACCACTCCGGCGCAAAACCCGCGCGGCCGTCAGCAAAATGATCTTTTTGACAGTACTACCCTGGGGGACCTCACTCATCGGTTCCAATTATAACAATAAGCGGCCATCTGCATGTGAGAGGGAAAGTTACATCCTGGTTGGGGACCTGTTTTGAACGGATTCAAAAATATCTTGACAAGGGCGGAACCAAACGCCTGGCGGACAAGAGTCTGGGATTTTGGCCCAGCCTGCTTAAGCTTTCCAGGTCACCTTCTTGCGGCCGGTTCGAAGGACCGCCATCGAGCTCTTGCAGACATTGTCGGCAGCCTACGGATTTGTTAGGGCGGATTGACGGCGCCGGGTCGATTGCGTTTAGTATTCGCGCGGACGCAGCCCATAGTACCCTTCCCGGTTAGTTTTGAACCTAAATCTTCATGAGATACCGCGCCCAGGGTGTATTCTGGAGCCGGTGGGAGCCATCAGTCCGGTGGACTGAGATGTGGGGGCTCGACCGCCGTGAAGAGAAGTTTAGCGTTCCTCCTGGCCGGCAAGTTGGCGCCGGCGTGATCGCCACACTGGCGAGTTGGCATGGGTCCTTCGATTGGCCGCCGAAGTATCCAGTAGTAGCCGAGAAGCCGGCCATTCGCGGACCGACCCCGGTCCGCATCATTGAAGAAAAACGCAAGGTCTATCCGTATTCGATCATTGCGGGCGGCGCGCGCACGGTCGAGGAAGCCCGGCGGGCCATGAGCGATCCGGCGGTACGCGATCATTATGGCGCCTTCGACCTCAAGCAGCTGAAGCAGGTAGTCCTGACCGCCGACATGTCCGGGTACGTGTCCTATCGGTTCGGCGAAAAAATTTACTGGACGTCGAAAACGGTGCATCTGAAGGCCGGCGAAACGATCTACACCGACGGCCAGCACATCGCGCGCGGCCGATGCTTGAATTGCTATTCCGCACATCCCATGATGCCTACGCGGCCTCATGAGCCGGCGGAAGTGATTATGGACACTTCCGTCGAGGTGCCGATCATCGCCATGACTTCTCCACACCTGCCGCTGGAGGAAGCTCCGGTTTTGCCTGCGCCAGGCGGGGTAACGACGGCTTCCGGGGGCTCCGGGCTGGCCACGGCACGGCGGAGGAAAATTTTTCCCGATCATTCCCATCATCCCGCCGCTGCACAAACGCCACCCCAATCCGCCCAACATTGTGCCGCCGCCGACACCGCCAACTACGGCGGTGCCGGAACCGCGCTATGGCTGGATCGTTCCGGGGGCGGTGCTGCTGCTCGTTTTTTTGGGACGGAGCTGGAAGCGCCGGCGGTTGACTAGACTGCGGTTCACCGCTTTAGCGGCGTCGCGCCGCGCCAACAACGCGAGAACCAGCGCCAGAGCCACCAGCAGCCCGTCGCGCGCCAGAGTTGCCGGCGCTGATCGCCTCGCCCAGCCCGAAACAGCCGCAATCGATGGCCATGCCTTTGACGAACGCGCGCGCCATCAGCGTGAAGAAGACCAGCAGCAGGCCGGCGGCGCCAGCGGCGATGTAGCGAAGTAAGATGCCGGCCGCCAGGAGCACGCCGATCGAAAGCTCCACCCAGGGCAGCCAATGGCCCAGCAACAGCACCGCCCACTGGGGAAGAATCTGGTAGGCGTCGATGGACATGGCGAACAGCATCCACGGCTGCCGGAGTTTGGTATAGGCGGCGTAAACGAATACCGCACCGAGCAACAGCCGCAGCGGGAGAATCAGGCGCCGCACGCTAATTGGAGAGCAACTGATCGATGAATCGCGCCAGCATCTGGTAACCGGCGCCGGTGGGAATGCGGTATTGCTTGGCGCCGCGTTTCAGAAACACGGTTGGGGTTCCATCGACATGCGCGGCGACGCCGGCCTGGATATCGGCTTGCACCTCGGCGACGACGGTGGGGTCCTTGGCCAGAGCCTGCACTTCTTTAGCTTCCCCGAGCGTCAGCACGCTGCAAGCGGTCTCGCCCACCTTGCCGGTGGCCGCCCAGTTCTGCTGCTGGCGAAACAGGACATCCGCAACCTGATCGTACTTGCCGATGCGGTGCGCCGCGCGGGCGTAACAAGCGGCTTGCATGGCGAAGGCGTGCATCGGAAGCGGGAAGTCGTGATGCACCAGGTAGACCTTGCCTTTGTCGACATAGTTGTCGATCAGCGGCCGCAAGGTGGATTCATACAGCGCCTTACAGCCGGGACACTGGAAATCGCTGTAGACGTCCATCGTAATCGGAGCGGAAGCAGAGCCTCTGCTATTGATCTGCTGGTTGCCGGCGCCTGAGGCCAAGGCAGCGAACGCAATCGCGGCGAGGATGGTTCTCATAATGATCCAGGATATCGAAAATCGCCGGAATCGCAGGAAAACCGATTTCCCACGATCGGGCCGCGGAAGTTGTGCGGTGGTTCTTGACAGACCCTGCCAGAGTATTCTATTGTAAACATTCGACTTGGACACGCCCTGCGAACCTATGGCAGAACGACGCATGCTGCTCGATTCCACTTTAGATAGCGTGGAGGTGGCAGAAAAGGCGGTTTTGCAGGCCGCCGAGGATATCGGATTTGGCGAGGACGAATTACATCAGCTCGGAATGGCGGTGCGGGAAAGCATGGTCAATGCGGTAGTGCATGGGAACCGCTACAACGCGCGCAAGAAGGTTCATGTTTCGATTGCCCAGGCGCCGGATCGTTTAACCATCATCATCGCCGACGAGGGAGACGGATTTGAGTTAACCGACATACCGGACCCGCTGGCGGATGAGAATCTGCTGCGCCAGTCCGGGCGAGGCTTGCTGCTGATGCGAGCTTTCGTGGACGAGTTTCAGGTCCGGCGCGGCGAACCGACCGGGACCGAAGTGCGAATGGTCAAGTATCTGGCAAAAGCCAGTTGACAAGATCCAGGAGAATGCGAGGAGGGTCAAATCTGTGAGCGTTAAACTGACAACGCGCCAAGTAGGCGACGTAACTGTGATCGATGCCACCGGCCGAATCACGCTGGGCGAAGGCGCGAGCACCTTTCGGGATATGATACGCGATCTGGCTACCAAGGGGAACAAGAAGCTGCTGGTGAATCTGGGGGACGTGTCCTATATCGACAGCTCGGGGATCGGCGAGATGGTTTCGGGTTTCACCACCGTGACCAACCACGGCGGCCAGCTCAAGCTGCTGAGTTTGAGCAAGCGCGTCAAGGACCTGCTGCAGATTACGAAGCTATACACGGTATTCGAGGTATTCGACGACGAAGCTTCCGCTGTTCGCAGCTTTTCCTGAGCAGGAACTGCGGCCTGGTCGCGGGGAAACGCCAGCGCGCGCCCGGCTTTCAATTCGCCGCGGCTCGGCTCTTTCCGGCGAGAGGAGCGAGGGTCGCCGGTGGCATGGCCGCCGCCGAGCGGGGCCGGAAGAATCGCCGAAAGCAGCTACGGCAGCGGTACGGATCCAGCAGAAGCTGGCGCAGAATAGCGGTCAGCGCGCTGGACTGCCGCGAGGGGCGAACACTTCGCGAACCGCAGCGCGGGCAGTTGGTTTGAAGCGTAATGGTCACGTTGAATTAGAGGAGGTGGGGCGCCAAACCTCTCACTTTTTCCGCAGGGCCGTTTCGTGTCAGAATTGAAGTAGACGGCTGATACTTGCGGACCCCAGCAATGCGGCCGCGTGTTATTATCAGAGTTCCCTAACAAACGAGGTTTTCTGTGGCTCGGCTTAGTCGTAAAGAATTGAAAAGTGACAAGTTCGCGCTGGAAGTGCAGCACAGCGTCGAATATGTCAGCCAACATCGCCAGCAGCTCATCCGCTGGGGCGGCATCGGCGTGGCCGCGGTCATTCTGGTAGTGGTGTTCTTCGTGTATCGCACGCACGAGCGCGGCGTGCGGCAAGAAGCCCTGCGTCACGCCATGCAGGTTCAAAACGCTACCGTCGGGCAGTCCGACCGGCAACCCGTTCATACTGACGTTTCCAACCGAAGCTGAGCGGGTGAAAGCGGCCACCCAGGCGTTCACCGAGGTTGCCACCAAATATTCGGGAACCGAGGAGGGCGCGCTGGCCGAGTATTTCCTGGGCACGAACGCGGCTGACGTGGGGAACTTTGCGGAGGCTCAGAAGCACTTTCAGAAGGTGCTCGATTACAGCGATCAGAACATCGATTCGATGGCCAAGCTGGCGCTCGCCAACGTATACGCGGGGGAAGGGAAGCTGGCCGACGGCGAGAAGCTGATTCAATCCGTCATCGATCATCCGACGACCTTGGTCTCGAAAGACGAGGCCACACTGGCATTGGGGCAACTGATCGCGCCGACGGATCCGCAGCGGGCGCGTAAGCTGATTGAGCCGTTGCGCAGCAGCCCGCGCGGGGCCATCAGCAGGGCAGCCATTACCGCCATCGGCGAAATCCCTCAGAAGTGACCGGCTTGGGCCGTTTGCGGTTCCCGGTTTCGGCGAGCCGGGGGCGGCGCTATCCTGAACTTCCCCATCCTTACCGCAACGAGTTCCAGCGCGATCGCGACCGGCTGATTCACTCCCGGGCCTTTCGCCGCCTGGAGAACAAGACTCAAGTTTTTCCGGCCGGAATCTCCGACCACTTTCGCAATCGCCTCACGCACACCATCGAAGTCTCGCAAATCGCGCGCACACTGGCCTCGGCGCTGGAGCTGAACGAAGACTTGACCGAGGCCCTGGCGCTGGCGCACGACATCGGCCATCCGCCCTTCGCGCACGCCGGCGAAGAGGAGCTGGATCGCCAGATGCGGCGTTTCGGCGAGCGCTTCGATCATAACCTGCACGCGCTGCGGATCGTCGAAAGCTTCGAGCATCGCTACGCGCGCTTTCCCGGACTCAACCTGACGTTCGAGGTTCGCGAGGGCATCGTGAAACATTCGCACGATTTTGGGCCGGGCGAAAATGCGGAGCTGGATGAATATCTGCCCGGGCTGCGGCCGCCGCTCGAAGCGCAGCTCATCGACCTGGCGGACGAGATTGCGTATAACACCGCCGACCTGGACGATGCGTTTTCGGCGGCGCTGTTCGGCGTCGATCAGGTGCGCGAGGCGGTGCCGGAGTTCAATCGCCGCTACGAGGAGGCCGAAGGGCATTTCCCCGGGGCTTCTTGCCGCGAGCTGTTTCAGGAAGTGGTCCGCGGGCTAGTGGATACGCTGGTCACCGGATTGGGGCAGGGCACGATTGAGGCGGCCGAAAGCGCGGCGGCCCGCGATTGGAACGATGTCCGCTCGCAGCCCGCGCCGGCTGGCGGCATTCACTCCCCAGGCGCAAGCAACCGATCGGCAACTCAAGCAGTTTCTGCATCACGCCGTGTATTTCTCCGAGCCGATGGTGGAAGAGCGGCGGCGCTCGGCCGCGCAGATCGCCGAGCTGTTCGATTTTTATGTGCGGCATCCGGAAAAGCTGCCGGAATATTATGCCGAGGCGCTGGCGGTTTCGCCGGTGCATCGCGTGGTGTGCGACTACATTGCCGGGAATGACGGACGGATTCTTCCTGCGGTGCTACCAGCAGATCGCCGCCGGGTAGGGGCGGCGTTCTACACCCGGACAGGAGTCTTGCTTGCGAGGACGCATCCGATCGCTTCCAACAATTGGGCGGAATTCACCGGCTTGGTGATAACACCGTCCATACCGGCCGCGAGGCATTGATCATGCTGTTGCCGGGAAGCATGAGCGGTCACCGCCAGGATGGGCGTATGAGAGGAGCCGCCCGCGGACCTTTCGCTTTCGCGGATCAGACGCGTGGCCTGGAACCCATCCAATTCAGGCATCTGAACGTCCATGAGAACCAAATCGTAGCGGCCTTCCGAAAACCGCTGCCAGACTTCCTGCCATTCGCCGCCAGCGTCACCGTCGAACCCTGGCGGCTGAGCAACCCGCAAATGACTCTCTGATTGACGGGGCTGTCCTCGGCCACAAGGATATTCAACTTCGCGAGTTGCGGCTCAGGATGGGAAGCCGGTGTCCGGGTGGTGTTCCGAAGCGCGGGCGGCCGTGACGGGAAGGGCAATTCGACCAAGAAGCAACTGCCGCTGCCTTCCGTGCTTTCGGCGGATACTCGCCCGCCCATCAGCTCGACCAGCCGGCGTGTAATGGTGAGGCCCAAGCCGCTGCCGCCGAATTGCCGCGTTTGTGAGCCATCCGCTTGCGTAAAGGCCTCGAAGATGGCTCCGAGTTGGCCGGCGGGAATTCCAATGCCGGTGTCTTGTACTTCCAACCGGATGCCCTCCGCGCGCCCAGAGACACGCACCTCGACCCGGCCCCGCTCGGTAAACTTGACCGCGTTGCCGGCCAGATTGATCAGCACCTGGCGCACACGGACCGGATCGCCGCGAACCAGGCTGGGCAATCCGGCGTGAACGAAAGTTCCAGGCGGATGTTCTTTTGCCGGACCGCGGTCTGGAAGATTCGAAGGGCCTGCTCCACGGTATCGCGCAGATCGAAGTCGATCGCCTCGACGTTCATCTTGCCGGCTTCGATCCTGGACAGATCGAGGATGTCGTTCAGTATGCTCAGCAGCGCCTCGGCCGCGTCCAGCGCCACCTCCAAGTGCTCTCTCTGCTCCGGGTCCGAACATCGGTCCAGGGCCAGATCGAGCATGCCCATGACGCCGTTCATGGGAGTGCGGATCTCGTGACTCATGTTAGCGAGAAATTGACTCTTGACCCGGCTGGCATCCAAGGCGCGATCGCGCGCAATCCGCAGTTCATCGGAGAGTTGCCGGTAGCGCTGCTCGCTTTCGCGAATCAGGGCCGCCGCGTGCTTGTGCGCGGTGAGTCCCGAACAATGAGTTCGATGAGCGGCTTGCGGTGAACGTGGACCAGGCTGCCACTGACTTCGACATCGATGCTGGTTCCATTGGCCGGATGAAGACGGGTCTCACGCTTGGCCCCGACAAGGCCGGAGAAGTCGCATATATCGCTGTCGCCGATGTCAAGCAAAGCAGGGGCTGTACGCTTTGCGCGCGGTCTAGAGCCGCCGGACCCAGCATCTCGACCGCCTGGCGGTTGGCATCAACGATGCGGCCCGTGCGGCCGTCAGCGATCAGAATAGCCACGCTGGCTGTATCCAGCAGGTGGCGGTATTTCTGTTCGGAATTCCTGACGGCTGAATAGCATGCAGAAGACGGAGGGAAAGCAAGAGATGGAAGTATGTGTAGCAGGTTGTGCAGAGGTGAGTGAGGTTGAAGAATAGGGGTTGATGGTGTAGATTGTGATTGATGTGGATGTTGGGTGGTTTGTAAGTTTTGATTAGGGTTTGTAAGGATGTGTTGATGTAATGTGGGTTTTTCTAGCGTAGGATGTTTGCTTGCTTCTATTAGATGGCTATGGCTTTGGAGGTGTGGCTTGAGCTATATGGCGATATAACTAACTATGGTTCGGTTTCTTCGTTAATTCGGTGGTAAAGGGCTGGTAGGGTAGCGGATGTATGGGGTAAGTTATTTGGTGTGCGCGCACGGCAGGTAAGCGGTATGTGTATGGTGCGAGGAACTGCTGATTATGATTTTGCAAACGCTGCGCGCACCGCTATAGGTTCAAGACGGCGTCTTTTTGACTTTTGGACTAGAGCGCTTCGCCTGCGTGTAGCCGCGAGCCGCCGACAACATTTCCATGGAAGCAGTGGCAACGAGTACCAGACACGTGACGATGGCCGCGAACGCCGCACAGATCAGGACCAGCTCCGCCTTTCTGCCGTTCGGCGGAGCGGTTGGCCGCCTGGCAGCCTCATCGTTGTGGCACCGCCTATCGATTGGCCGCGTTGTTATGATCTACCGTGCGCCTGGGAAGTGGGCTTGCACAGAGAGCTGTAAATCGCACAAGCTATCGCAGATGTAAAGCTTCTCCTCGCTGTTTCAAAGGGATGTATCGGTTATTAGATAGTGTTTTTTAGTGTGCTGGTTAATATTCGCTGCTGTTATTTCTGCTTTGCGGTGATTATTTTAAAGTCAGCGCGCTGAACGGTGCGCATCCGCCCAGGCGGCCCAGGGAACGGTGAGCCAGAGAGCCAAAGTAGTGAATGCGATGGCCCGTTCGTTGGGAGGCGGCGCGTCTGAAGAAGGGCCGATGTAAACCGCCAGTAGAAGAGTCAACAGCGACCACAGCGCCCAACCTCCGATGCGGTCCTTCGCTTTCGTGGCATTCAAGTACAGGGCGATCCCGATGGCGAACAGGGTCAGCTCGACCACCAGAGTTGCCGTGGGGTAATTCCAGAGGCCGAGCCCGTAGCGCGTGCCGCCGGGGATGATGGGCAGGTCGGGCCGGTGCGAAAAATAATCCAGCAGCCAATGCGAAGGGACGCAGAGGGCCACCGCGATGGCGGCGCGCGCGTTGCGGCGGATCGCGAAATAAACCAGGCCGATCCCCAGACCCCAGAGAAGCTCAGCGAGCAAACTATGCGAGTACGGGTAGGAGACGAAATCGAGCGGAGTGACGCGCGTGGCGCCGGGGTCGATGCGCACCTGCTCCCAGCCCAGCAGCAGAAAGATCGGCCACAGCAAATCCGCTAGCTGTGCTCCGAAAACGAGTACGCCCAGGGAAGCCCGCGGCGCCGCTTTCTTTGCCCCCAACGCGACGGCGAAATGGCCGAGGAACACGGTCGAGCTAGTTCAGAACGACCATGCCGGCGCCGGTAACGTCGTTGTGCAGATCCCAGGTGCGCTCGTACTTCAGCGTAGCGGCATCGTACACTTCGATCTCAAAGCCCGCGCCGAAAATATACAGCTTCTTTCCATCCGCGGACATGCCCATGCTGAAGCGCGTGCGGCAGGGGACCTCGGCGGTCTTGGTGATGCGGTCCGAGTTCAGATCGAAGGACCAAAATTCGCAGCGTTTGTTGCCGTGCATCCCGGTGGAGACCACGGTATAGGCGTCTTTCTTATCCGGCGCCACTTGCAAGCCGGCCATGCCGGCCGGGACCGGGCCGATGGGGTTGAAAGTCTCTGCCCGGGTGTTGAGGTCGAATCGCGCGATGCCGAACACGCGGTTGTGCACGATCGGATCGGCGGAGGTGAACACTGAAACGTGCTTGCCTGGCTCGCCGATGGAATCCAGATTGGCGCCGAAGCCGATATTCTCCATGCCGGGAAGATCAGGCTTGGCCAGATCGATGCGGTCCACCACCTTGAAATCGTCCGCGTTCAAGATGACCACCTTGTCGCGGAACTGGTACAGCAGCTTGCCATCGGGCGAGATCTCGAAAGTGTTGCGCCCGTAGCCACCCGAAGCCTCTTTCTCATCCTCGGGCGCCACATCCACGGTCTTGACGATTTTCTGCTGCGCCAGGTCGATGACGGTGTATTTGGGCTTGCCGATATCGTAGTGCTCCAGTTGCTTGTCGATTTCGGTGCTCACCGTGTAGAACAGCTTGCCGTCCGGGTCGGGAGTTCCGCCATTAAAGCGATATCGCTTGGTCGCCGCTGTTGAGCACGAAATGGTTGAGCACTTTGTGCGTGGCGACGTCGATCACCTCCACGCCGCTGTGATCGTTGGTGGTGACGTAGATCTTCTTCTTATCCTCGGAGAGGTGCATGCTGGTGGGTAGGCCGGTCTCGAGATGAATCTTGTCGACCACCTTGCCTTGGCTCTCGTCGACCACCAAGACCCAATCGGGATAGCCGCCCAGGAAAAGAGTGCCGCCCCGCGCTACAGACGCAAGCGCGCCAGCCAGAAATATCGTAACGAGATGTTTCATGTTGATTTATGGAAAGACCAGATCCAGGTTGCGCCAGTCTTTTGTGGCGGAGGCGCACTTGGCCGTCCAGTCCGGAGAATTATTCATATGGTCGGGCACCTGCGCCGGCCAGTAACAGGTAACCCAGCAATCGTAGATATCGCGCTCGACGGGCTGGCAGAGCCCGGCCGTGCCGCCGGCCGAATCCACTTCCCAGCCGGGCGAAAACATCAACGAGCAACCCATGGGGACGTGCGGGCGCTGGGGAGCCGATTCGAGGATTCTGCAATGCCACTACGTCTTCGGCGCGCGCGACAACGTATCGTCAATGCGCTGCGCTTTCCTGTTCAAAGGCTGCATGTGTTTCATGAGCTCTCCTTACCTTCACTGTCCAACCTTTATCACTGACCAACTTCAGGCTGGTCGAACTGCACGTACATCGGCACCGAAACCACCAGATATGACTTGCCGACCAGCGGCTTGCCCTCTGCGTCCTTCTCGTTCTTGGCGGTCGCGACCACCCATACATCGCCGTAGTTGTTGCGGCTGAATTTGCGCTGGGGATTCGGGCCGTCGAGCGCGGGTGTGAACAATCCCGCGGAGTTCAAGGCGCCCACGAACTCCTTGTCGTCGTCGCCGAATACGGCGTAAAATTCCTCGACCGACCAGTTTACGTCCACGGGGCCCAAGTCGACATCGTCGGCAGTGTGAGGCTTGCCGTCGGCGCCGCGCTGATAGGCGATGGCCTCGAACTGCTGGTAGCCCTTGGGATGCACATCGCTGCCAAGGTGAGAGATGGCCGATTCAGGCGACACCTGAATATAGTCGATGCGATCATAGATGGCTATGGCGCTGGGGAGCACCGACCGCGCTAAGCCTATGTCGCGCTTCCCGGACACTGCATCGGCGGCGACGTCCACTTCGGCGACCACCTCGGATGGCGTGTGCGAAACGATGCGCTGCACTTTGACGCCGGAACCAAAGTCCAGGTCAGCGGGTCCGATCTGGGCGGGAAAACTCTGGCCAATCAGGCGGACACGATTGCCTTGCGAGCCGGTCTTGAGCGCGGTGCGATCGACTCCGATCAGCGTGGGATCCGCGGAAGCCCGCCGCAGCTTCACATCGATGCCGAACTCCTGATACTGTCCCCAGAACCAGCGGCCTTCGGCTTGGGACTCATCGGGGGAGAACCACATCACCTCGCGCGCTTCCTTGTTGAGATCGTCAACGGTGCTGGCGCTGCCGTTTCCTTTGGATCGCCCGCGCCAGGAATATCCCGCGTACACTATTCCTTGTCCGGAGCGAACCAGCGGCGATCCATCCTTGACCGACTGCAGCTTCACGCTGGTGTTGAACTCGTCGGCAGCGGCGCCCGGCTCAATGGTGAGTTCGCCGTAGTACATGCCCTTTCCCGGGATGTGCGCGGAAACCAGCCAGCGGCCAGCCAGCCTCGGCGCGTGCATGCGCGCGCTCCAGGCGGCCCACTCAGGAGTATGCAGCGGCGCGGATTTATCGAGAAACGCCAGCGCGTCGTCCACCGGCAGCTTGGGAGTTGCATTTTCGCGGCCGGCGACCATCGGAGCGTTGCCTCCGCCTCCGGCAGCCAAGCCACGGCGGAAGGCCTGTTCGGCGGTGGCATAAAACGCGACGTGCAAGTTGGTCAGCAGTTTCCAATCGTCGGCCGAACGGCGCCAGGACAGCGGGCGGGCGAAGGCGTGGCAATTCGCGCAAGCGCCGCGCACGGAATCGTCGGGAATGTTGGTCTCATCCTGAATTCGATGCTCGGCGAAGTACATCACGGACTTGGCTTCCTCGGGCGCCAAGCCATGATAAGTAGCGAGATATTTTACGACGGCGCGCGCTTCGGGGGGCGTGAGCGTGAGGCCGTTCAAACGCACCATGCGTTTGATGGCTTCTTCCCAGCCCTCCGGGCGTGGCGCGCTCCCAGGAGATGCGCAGCATGTTGCCTTTGGCGTCGCGCGTATGACATCCGCCGCATTTGGAGATGACCAGGGGATCAGTGACCGGAATGCCCTCTTCGGGCGGGGCCTTGGCTTCCTGCCGTTGTGCGGACTGATTACCGTTTCGTTGCGCTTGCGCCGGCGGAACGATGGGCAGAAGCACGATGGCGGCCCAAACTGCCTTTGTCATCACACTCTCCTTGATCTTTAAATCCTTACGCCATTCGCCGGTCAACGTGGGGGCCGGCCGCCTGATCCGGAGCCAACGTGGGCCGCGCTCCTGGGCAGTTTCAGGATAAAACTATACCATAAACGCACAGGGTTGGTGTTGCTTAATCGCTATCGGGCAGCGCGTACGCAAGATATTCGCCGGAGTAATTGCCGCCGCTCACGGCCACGACGATATACTGCTTGCCCTGCCACATGTAGGTCATGGGTGAACCGCTCTGCGGCGCCGGCATCCACACCGCGCCAACTTCCTTGCCGGTCTTCTTGTCGTAGGCGCGCAGCATCGCCCCGCGCGGATGCGTGCCGGGGTTGGTCACTTGACTATCGCCCAGGATCACGAGCGTCTTTGTAACGACCAGACCCACGCTTCCGCCCTGGCCGGTATTGCCGATGTTCAGGCCTTTGAGCGCCGGATGATTGCGCACGTTGTCCGGCGTTTCGCCGTACGGGACCTGCCAGAGCATTTCGCCCTTATTCATATCCACGGCCGCGATGACCCCATAAGGCGGCTTGACGAGCGGGAGCCCCTGGACCTGAAGCGGATTGGGTCCGAAGTTCCCCCCGAAAGCGGCAGCCGGAGGCGCTCCCGGCTCGAGCTTTTTCTGCGGCGCATCGGCGGCCGTACCAGCGCCGGCTGCTTCGGCCATCCGGAACGGCTGGTCGTTGCGGCCGGAGACGTAAGCCAGATCCAGAATCCCGGAGGAGGCGTGCGCAACGTCATGGATTGCACCTGCGAGTTGTTGGCTTCGACGTAGACGATGTGGGTCTCCGGGTCGCGCCGCCGCCAGGCCAGTTCGTGCCGCCGCCGGAATGGCCGATGTTCAACGCGCCGAGAAGACCTTTCGGATCGCCTACCAGCGGCGGATTAAACACGCCCGCTACTCGATAGCGCGATATTACATCGCGCGCCTGCGCCCGCATTTCCGGCGTGAAATCGATCAGGTCGTCGGGAATCTTGATCTCGTTCCGAGCATAGGCGGCGGCTTGGTCGGGAACGGCTGCGTCTTGGCGGTCTTTTCGCCGGGCACGTCGGTCTGTTGCACCGGACGCTCTTCGATCGCCCATACCGGCTGGCCGGTGACGCGGTCAAACGTGTAGAGCCAGACCTGCTTGGTCGGCACCGTAACGGCCTTGATCAATTTGCCGTTGACGTTGATGTCCATCAGGATGGGCGCCGACGATATATCGAAATCCCAGACCGGGTGATGCACGAACTGGTAATGCCACTTGCGCTTGCCGGTCTTCAAATCCACGCAGACCAAGCTCTCGCCAAACAAGTTGTCGCCGGGCCGGGAGCCGCCGTAGTAGTCGGAAGTAGGCGATTCAACGGGAAGGTAGACTAATCCGAGCTCCGGGTCTGCCGTGATTTGTGTCCAGACGCCGGTGTTGCCGTTGGTCGCCCAAGACCCGTTCTCCAGGTTTCATTTCCAAACTCGCCCGGACGCGGGATCGTGTTGAAGGTCCACAACAGCTTTCCGGTCCGTACGTCGAAGGCGCGCACCAGGCCCTTGGTATTGTTGTGGGTCTCCACCGTCATGCCTTCCTTGAACCAGGATGAGCCCACGATGGCGACATCGTTGACGATGAACGGCGTCGAATGCAAGCCAGCCTCGCCGGTTTCCAGATCGATTTGCTGGCCGGTTCCTGTCACCATGCCCTTCTTCAGGTCGACCATGCCGTTCTCGCCGAAGGATGTAATGGGATGGCCGTCCTTGGCGTTGAGAGCCACCAGACGATAGCCAGTGGTGACGTACAGCACGCGATCGTCTCCACGGCCATCGCTCCAATACGCCACGCCCCGGCCCGAGAGCTGGCGCGCGGCCACCACGGCTCGATTGCCTTCGTGCAGGTTGTATACCCAGTTGACCTCGCCGGTCTTCGCGTCCAGCGAGATGACCGAGCGCCGCGTGCCGCCGGTGGTGTATAGAGATCCGTTGACCATGAGCGGCGTGCCTTCCAACTTGTACTCGGGGCGCGAGCCGAGATTGTCGGTCTTGAACCGCCAGGCGAGCTCGAGTTTGTTGAAGTTGGATGCGTTGATCTGATCGAGCGGCCGGTATTTGGTGCCGGCCATATCGGCGGTGTACCAGGCCCACTCGCCATCTTTGGGGTGCCACTGGCTGGAACGGGACTGCCCCAGCAACACAGCTACCAGGCACGCCGCCAGACCCACAATTACTATGCGTCCAACCTTCACGCCATCACCTCCTTAGCGTCTTTCAAATTTTCGTTTAGTCCACTTCAGAACGTGATGCGTCCCGTCGAGTTGGATCTGCCGTGGGCCCGCACCCTCTGCGCTTTGCAAAGCAATAATCTGCCCAAAATGGCCGGCACTCCGAGCGTCAGGTTCGAAGGAGGTGCGTAGTTGGGATGGTTGAACAAGTCACGCGATACCTGCGCTCCGAACTCTACGTGAAGGGCTTCCGTGATTGCAATTCCCTTCAGCAGCGACATCGAGACGGCTTTGGTCGAGGGCCCCTGAACCGCTCCACTCTGCGAATCGCCGAACCGGCCGATATTATTCGGCGGATCGACAAAAGCGTTGGGATTGATCCATTGGAAAAGCGACTGGCCTTGGTGCAGGTTTAAGCTGCCGGCACGGTGTCAGCGCGCCCACCGGTGGTGTTGTTAACGAGGTACCCGGTGCCCGACGGATCGTTCAGCGTGTTGACGTCGAGGAAAGGCCCGCTTTGGAGCAGCACGACGCCGCTTAACACCCAGCCTCCGACAATTCTATCCAGCACACCACCAGCGCTGTTCAGGAACGTCCTGCCCTTGCCGAACGGCAGATTGTAGAGGAAGGTGGCCAAGAACCGGTTGCGCCGGTCAAAGGGAGTGTTTCCGTAATCGAGCGACGGATTGTCAGGATGGCATACCAGGTTTCCGAATTCGGTGGCGAAGTTTGACCCGGTTCCACCAGTGTAGCAGCCGTTCAAATTCGACAGATCTCGCGTGTAGGTGTAGCTCGCCTCAAACTGATAGGCGCCCTTGCGCGGGTGCACGTCGATCGTGCCAGGCCTGATAGTTGCCAAAACCGGCATTCTGGTTGACCTGGATCTCGCTCAGCAGCGGAAAAGGAATGGCGGCTTGGGTCTGGTCCGAATTGAAACCGGCCGTATTCACTCGAGGCTGATCGATGTTGGCCCCAGTCGGCAGGTTATAGGAATGGTTTCCGGTGTAGGAAGCCGAGTCCAATCCCTTTGCCGAGGTCAACTCGAAGGTCACATTCCACTCCTCGACCATCGGGTTCTTGAAGTGAATTGCGGCGCCCAAGTCGAAAAAAGTACGTACCCGGCTGCGCAATGTTGGAAGGGAAGGAGTAGGGCATCGAAAATTTCGGCTTTCCATTGACGATGGAATTCGCGAAAAATCCCTCATCGACTGCCGGCACCGCGAATCCAAAGTACGCCGAACCACTAGTCAGCGGTTCGATGAACCTTCCATATCCACCTCGTAGCACCGTCTTGTCGTTGCCGAAAACGCGCCATGCGAAGCCGATGCGCGGCGCGAAGCCCGTTTTATCGACAAACTGGAGGCTTTGGGGAATTCCCAGTTGACTTGCCAGCAGCACCGGCGTGGGGGCAATCGCATTCACAAAATCGGGATTCAAAGTTTTGGTCCCCTTGTCGGGGATGACTACCGCGCCATGAACCGTCTGTCCATTCACGGTGCTGGTGTAAGTCGGATCGAGAGTTGGCGATGTTGTTATTGACCATCTTGAAATGCCGGATGATACTCCCAGCGAAGCCCAAAATTGATCGTGAGGTTACTGGAAATCTTCCAATCGTCCTGAGCAAACATAGCGTAGGCTTGGGAGTAAGCGTCGGTGTTTGGATTCGTCACCGAGGAGATAGCGGTGCGGTCGGGATAGCCGAGCAGAAAACTGGCGAACGGGGTGGCGCTTCCGGAGCCGAGCAGGGCTTTCAGCTTCGAGCCGTTAAACCTGTATTGGCCCATCATGGAACTGGTGAACCCATCGCCGAAAAACACATTCATGTGGCGATAGTCGACGCCGAATTTCATCGTGTGCTTCCCCTTGATCCATGTCAGATTATCGAGAAACTGATAGGTAGCTTCGTGCGGACGAGTAAAGACAACGGGCTCGGCGACCCCCGCAAATCCCGTCATGGTTATTACTGGCACGCCATATGGACGGGCGGAATATTTGGCAGCGGAGGAGAGGTAAGCCCCAGCGCGTTCAGGGACTGCTGTGCAGTGATGGCGGTGCTGTAGCCGGTATGCACCCTTGTGAATCCCCCGCGCGCTTCGTTGATTATCGAAGGAGTGATGGTCCAATTGTGGGCCACCACCAGCGCTTCAGAAATTTGAGGCTCCGAAGTGGATCCCTGCGCAGGACGTCGGACCCGTTGCCGGGAGCAAGCAACACGCGCCGATTCTTGTCTGTGAACCGGGCATAGATTTGCTGCTTCGAAGTGAGCGTTTGATCGAGGGCAGAGATCCCCTTGGGCGCTGTTGATCGGGGTGTTGTAACTTGCCAGATAGTTATTTGCCACCGCGCCCGGCACTCCGTAGTTGGGCAACGGATAAAGGAAATTCAGCAACTTTGTGGAAAAGGGATTGATACCGGCCCTGGGGGATAATGTCGCCGGGGTATCCGGTCAACTCATTCTTAGGTGACCCTCCCAGGCTCGGATTGAGATAAGCCGAAAGATCCCCGTTCCGCATCGCGGCGGTGGGAACGGTGATGATGTTCGTTTGATTCTTGGGCAATCGCAGGATCTTCACCGCTGGCGAAGAAGAAGGTCTTATTGCGCACAATCGGACCGCCCGCGAACACGCCGAAATCGTTTAGCTTGACCGGGGTAACCTTATGACTGAATGTGTCGCTCGCATTCAAATCCGAATTCTGGAAATTTTCAAAGGCGCCACCGTGGAAAGTGTTGGTCCCCGACTTGGAAACCGTGGTTACGTCCGCGACCCCGCCGTATTCCGCCGGATTCAGGGTCTCGCTGACCTTGATTTCTTCTATCGCATTGAAAGAGGGGAACAATTCGGTCAGAGCATCCCAATTTCCCAGATCCACCGTGCTGATCCCGTCTACGGAGATCGTAGTCATCCGACGGCAGAGATCCCGCAACGACCATATTGTTATTGGCATCGGTTTGCACGCCAGGCTGCGCCGTCAGGGTTGAGAAGGCGCTGGTCGATCCGCTGGCCCGCGTGCCGATGGCTACCGGAAGGTCGTTTAATTCCAGGCTCCCCTTCGTCACGGCCACGTTAGAGGCGTCGGTGGTCACCACTGCCACGGCCGCCTCAACGGTAACTGCTGTCGCCTGCGAAGCGAGCTGTCAGATTCGATGTCCACGCGCTGAGTCTGCCGGGCGCCTAGGTCGAATGATGTGATAGTCGCTTTTTGAAAGCCAGTGGCATCCACGCTGATCTGGTACGTTCCAACATCGACATTTACGAACTGATAAGCGCCGTTCGAGTCCGATACCACGGAGCGGGCCGCGTTGGTTCCAGTATTGGTAAGGCTGACTTTCGCGCCCCGGGATCGAAGCTCCCCGAGGGATCTTTCACCGTGCCAAGCACCGTGCCGAATGTCGACTGGCCGTATGCGGCCCCGCAGGCGATCAAAAGGCAGAGTAGGCTTTGAGAGAGCACGGACCGTACACCTGTGCGCTTGGAATTCACGATTTTCCCCTTTCGGTTTCTAGTGAGTGTAGGGCGGTCTGTAATATCTGTCAAGGGCGTTGACAGGATGTTCTGATTCGCGGTTAGCGCCTTAGTTTCAGCGATGTAGAGCCGATGTTTAGATCGGTTGCAAACCTGTTTGCTACCGCGTTTTGAATGGGATCTCCGTTCACGCTGGCTTGTGCTAACATCGATTTCTGCCCATGTTGGACACGGCAGCGTCAGTCCAAGTCGACCGCATTCTTCAGAGCGAGACACTCCATTCCTCGCAAGCTCTGAGACATCTGCTGAAATTCCTGTCCGACAAGGCTCTGGCCGGTGAGGCCGATCAGCTTAAGGAATACACCATCGGCCTGGATGTTTTCGACAAGCCGGCGGATTACGATCCTCGAAAGGATGCCACGGTTCGGCTGCACGTTTCCCGGCTTCGTCAGAAGCTGGCCGATTACTACCGCGGCGAGGGACAAAACGATCCGATCCTGGTCAGCCTCCCTAAGGGACATTTCAAGCTGACCTGGCAGGCGAGGGCGATTCAGCCAGAGCAGTCCAAAGACGAATCTCCAGCCAGTCCTGTTCCAACAACAACGAAGTTCAACGCAACCTCGCTCGCGCTAACGGTCGCCCTGACTTGCTCGCTACTGGTCATCCTCTTCCTGGTTCTTCAGCTTCAGAAGTCGAAGACGGCGAGTGCAAAAGAAATTTCTAACTGGACACCGGAGCTGAAAACCCTATGGCAGTCGTTCACCGGCAACGGCCACCCTATGCTGATCGTGCATAACGATCCCATCTTCGTAGATTCCCGGTCCAAACGGCATAGGAGCGTATTTCAGAGAGCGATCGCTTCGGACCTGGGCCGACGCGGCTCGTCTGCCGGAAGTCCAGGCTTTGCAACGCGCGCTTGGGAATCCGCGTATTGAGCCCAACTATTTCTATGTGTCCCGGGGCGAGGTGCAAGGAACCTTCTTGCTTGGCAAATTATTCGGCAGAACAGGCAAATGCAGGTTTCTTTGGTACGCCTGAGCCAGCTCTCTTGGGAGCAGCTTTCCGACAACAACGTCGTTCTGATGGGCCCTCCCGATGGTTTGAACGAAAAGCTGGTCGGTCTGCCGCTTCAGCCGCAGTTGGCCAGCGAAGGAAAGGGCGTCCGCAACCTCCACCCGCGGAGAGGCGAGCAATCTTTTTATGCGGACGACCTCACGCAAACTCACGATGGACAAGCCTACGCGGTAATCTCGCAGTTCCCCGGCCCGCTCGGCAATACCGGCCTCGCCATATTCTGCAGCAATCGCAGTTGGGGCGACGGCGGCGCAATACCAGTTTCTCACCGATCCGTCGTTCGCCAAGATTGCCTTCGATAAACTACAGAACCGGCCCCGATAACAAACCCGCCAAGTATTTTCCAGATCCTGGTCAGAGTCACGTTTCGCGACGGCGTGACGACAGATGTAACCTACGTTTTGCACCGGATACTGGAAGAAAAGCAGCCGGTCTTCGAATCAAGCACGAAATAGAGAGCGGCTCAGGGGCGGAATCAAAGGTCCGGCCCGATTCCGTCAAAACGTGATGCGGCCTCCGAGCTGGATGGCGCGCGGTCCGGTGTCTTCGGCGGCTTGCAGACCGTTGATCGTGCCGAAGCCCGGAGTGCCGAGGCTCAGGTTGGGAATGCCGTAGTTAGGATGATTGAATAGATTCGAGGCCGAGGCGCCCAGCCTCAAAGAGATGCGCTCTTTATAACTGAAGGTCCGATAGAAGCGAGAGCGAAACTACTTGCGTGCCGGGCCCGACCACCGAGCCGACCGGTGAATTGCCGAACCGGCCGATGTTGGTCCGGGGGAAGCGCGAATGCGGCCTTGTTGACCCAGAGGCGATCTCTCGGGGAACCGTTTTGGTTTTGCGGGTAAATCGGCACGCCGGATACGATATCCGCGCGCGGATCGCCGCCGTTATAGGAGTTGTCGAAATTGGTTCCCGACGGGTCCGTGCCAGGCGCGGTCACGGTAAGGTATGGTCCGGTCTGGAACAGCATCCTGCCGGCGAGTTCCCATCCGCCGTACAACTGATCGAGGTACTTGTTACCCGTGTGGCCGGAGGTTTGATAGAGGAAGTTCGCAATCACGCGATGATTGCGTGTGAACGGAACACTGTCCGTAATCCAGTCCGGGATTATAGTAGTCGCTGGTTTGCCCGCCGCCTTCTCCAACGAACGATGTGGGGTTCCAACCACCCGCGTTCGAAAGATTCTTGGCGTGGTTGTAACTGAATTCGAACTGGAGGCCCTTTGACATGCGCTTATTGACGGTCGCGGTGAACGACTCATAGTTGCTCCGTCCGCTGTTCTCCACGTTTACGATCGAATCCAGCAGCGGGTACGGCGCGCTCGCGCTGGCCGCGGCAAATCCGATCGTGTTCGCAGGGACCTGATCAGGGTTGGTTTGAACAGACAAATCGGTACCGTGGCTGCCGTCGTAAGAAAGGCGTAGACCAGCTTGGAAGCCGAGGTCGCGCTCGAAGGTGAAGTTCCATTGCTGGACGTAGGGGTCCTTGTAATGTAGGTTGTACGACAGATCGAAATCCTGCGTGCCAGGCTGAGCAATGTTGGCAGGGAAGGGGTACGGGAAGGTGTACTGAGCCTTTCCGCCCTTGACCGAATTGGTAAATGTTGTAAGGTAAGCTGGCTTCCACGGCCCATGAGGAGAGAATCAAGAAACCCAGCGGAGAATCGATAAACTTGCCGTAGCCGCCGCGGATTACCGTCTTGCCGTCGGACGTGACGCGCCACGCAAACCGACGCGTGGAGCGAAGTCGGTCTTCTGAGAATAGCGCAAGCTGTTAGGGATGCCAGCCTGGCTAGCAGTCAGGATCTGCATGGGGTAGACCGCAGCGGCGAAGCCAGGGTTCACCAGCTTGAGGCTTCCATTGGGCACGGCAACGGCACCGTGCACGATTGATCCATCTAATCCGGGATAGTAGCCCGGCAGAAATGCAGCCACGTTTTGGTTGTGGTCCTGGAACATGGGATGGTATTCATACCGCATGCCGTAGTTTATCGTGAGGCGCGGCGTTATCTTCCAATCGTCCTGGGCATAGCGGCGTATGCGCTCTCCGTAAGCATTCGTATCCGGATACAGCACGGTCGCGATAGTGGAGCTGCTTGGAACCCCCAGCAGGAAAGCAGCGAATGGTTGCCCAATGCTTTTACCCGATCACGGAGCTGGTGAAGTTATACCGGCCCAACCACAGGGTATCGAACACTGAAGAGTAGAGCGCGGTCAAATACCGGTAGTCCATTCCAAATTTGTAGGTATGCTTGCCTTCCGTCATCGTGACGTTATCCAGGAACTGGTAGGTTTGCGTCTGCTGGATAGACGACCCGACGCCGCCGGTGCGCTGGAACCCGGCGATCCGGACGTTAGGAGTAGCATTTACCTTTTCCAGGAAGCTTTTGTTCTGCTGAATGTAAGGAGTTAACCCCCACCTGGTCTTCAATCTGCGCTGCCGTTTATTCCGTAGCCTGTAATTTGGTGGAAACCGGTCCAGCCAGCGCGAAACTCGTTTACGATGTGGGGGGTGATGACATAGTTGTATGCTACCGGTCAGGCTCCAGTAGTGCTCGCGGGACCGTGACAGGACCGCTCAGAGCGGACCCGTTGAGGTTGTTGGATGCGCAATTGCACGGCAGCAGTTTGATTCTGCCGGACCTTATAGGTAAAACGGGCAAAAACCTGCTGCTTCGAGGTTAGATTCTGATCGAGGCGGACATCGCCCTGATCGCTCTTGATGGGCGTCGGAAAGTTCTGCACGTAGTTGTTGACGACCGCGTTGGGGGCGCCTGCGTTGGGCAGCGGGAACAGGTACTTCATGATGGGGGCCTTGGAGACCGGACTGATCGGGCGCTGTCCGGAATCTGATTGCCCGGATAAGGAGTCCCACTCAGGTCCCTCACCGTGCCCGCCGGATAGGACCGACAGATCACCGCTGCGCAATGCCAGCGAGGGCACGTTCTCCACCAGCACCTGCTGGAACGGCAGGCGCAGGGCTCTCCCAATCCAGGAAGAAGAAGGTTTTGTCGCGCCCGTTGTACAACCGGGAATTAACACCGGACCGCCGACTGAACCACCGAAATCGTTCATGATCAGTTTGGGTACTTTCGCGCTAAAAGTATTGCGCGCCGCGAACGCCGAATTCTGATGGTTCTCAAAAAGACTGCCGTGGAACTGGTTGGCGCCGCCTTTGGAAATCGTGGTGACGTCGCTGATGCCCCCAAATTCCGCTGTATTGTTGATCTCGCTCACCCGGATCTCGGCGATGCCGTCGAAAGAAGGGAAAAGCTCGGTCAGGGGCGCACTGTTGCGCGGGCTCTGAGTGCTAATGCCGTCGATGCTCATCGACAACATATCGATATTGCCGCCCGCCACGGAAATATTGCCGCTGTTATCGGTCTCTACGCCCGGCTGTGTGGTAAGCGTGGCGAATGCGCTGGTCGAGCCGGACGCACGCGAACCGAGCGCCACCGGAAGATCGATCAGCTCGCGGCCCAGCTTACTCTCGGCGATGTTGGACACTTCGGTGTTGATGGGGGCTTCGGCCTGCACATTGACCTCGACTGTTTGGGCCTGGGTGGCCAGCCCCAGTGTGCCGTCCACGCGAACCGTCTGGCGGGACTGAAGCGGGAGGTTAGTATACGTTTTCTTTTGGAAGCCCTGCGCCTCCATCGTAATTTCGTAGGTCGCCAGTCTCCAGGTTGACCACGGTATAGGATCCCGTGGGGTCGGTGGTCGCCGTCCTGATCGCCGATGTTCCAAATTCTTCACCGTGATAGTGGCGCCGGCGACGACTGCTCCCGATGGATCCTTCACCGTCCCAGTGAATTCGCCGAAGGTAGATTGAGCCGGGCTGGTGACCGCAAAGAGGACCGCCAGAATCCCGAGCGCGGCACATCCGTACAACGCCGTAAGAAAACGGCTGACTCTGTGAGTCATAGCGATTGACAACATGTGGAAAAACCCCTTCCCCCAAAGAATCGATCTCGCGTTCCAGCTAACTCAATGCGCGACGGCAGTCACGCGGAATGTAGTGCAAATAAGAGCGCTTTGGAATTGCGGCTTCGAGGGCGCAACCTGGCTACTGCGCGGGCTTCAGAGCAACAACGTGGTCGTTCGTCGTGGAGACAGCCGCCCCGTATCAAACTATGAATGCGGCGTACAACCTACCGACTTGGGTTTGCACAAAGATATCGAATGGAGGAGCGCTTGTCAATAAAAAATACGAATGACTCTCATTCGGCAGCTAGGGCCGCTCGCCCCGGGCCAGGCGCGCATCGATCGACTCGATAATCGAATCGCATTCCGCCACGCTGGGCGCGGTATAGTGCGCACCGGCTTGCTCCAGGCGACGGCGCGCGCTGTTCAGCAATTCTTCACGGTCCGCGACGGACAATCGCGCCCACTCTTCTTCCGTGATTCCCGCTTCGTTGCCGGTGCGCGTTACTCCTATGGTCCACATGCCAGAGTTGCGGCCTTCTTCGACATCGGCCGGCGTGTCTCCGATTTTGACGAATGCATCGAGCGGGTAGGCTTCCAAGCGGAGCGCGGTCAGATAGCACATCCATGGCAGCGGACGGCCCGCGCGTACATCGTCCGGGCACACCGCGGAGTCCGGAACGAAGCCCTGAGCCGCGGCCCGCTCCAGCAAATAATCGAGCATGGCGCGATTGTAACCGGTGGTCGTTCCAAGCTTGAGCCCGCGCGAACGCATCCGCGCGATCGCCTCCGCAACTCCGGGGATCAATTGCGAGTGGTTGGCCAGAACCCAGATATCGCTGGGGATAAATTCGGCGTAGAGCTGATCCACGGCTGCCTCGGAGGGCGGCCTGCCATGCTTCAGGGCCCAAGCTTCGCGCACGCGCGGAACAACAATAGAACGAATGTGCGCCTTTTTCGCCAGTCCCATGGATTCCCGTAGTTCCGCCACGGTCACGGGAACACCAGCAGCCGCGAAGACAGATTCGAGCGCGGCCACTGGTGCGCGGCTGCCGAAGTCGACGATGGTGCCTGCCCAGTCCAGCACTACGGCGCGAAGCTTCGTGCCAGCTTAACCCGCCCATTCATCGCGCAGGCCTCGGTAATGCGAATCGCCGTTACTCGGCCAATTTCAGATCCGTTACCTTGATCGTGTCGCCTTGCACATCGCCGGTGACGGTTACTTTCATGTCGTCTTTCTTAGTGGAGGATTGCAGAGCCTTCAGCGCCATGGCATTGCCGGCCGCATCCAGTGCGATGTACTTGCCATCCGCTGTGTAGACGCCCCAGCCGCTTTTGGAGCAATTCGGCGTCAGGTTGCAGGTACGCGCGTGTTTCACTGCAGCGTCCTGCCCGCCCTTCAGCGCGGTCGCGGAGCAGAGCTTGTCCATCAGGATGCCGCTGACTTCCGCGGCGCTCGCGGCTCCGGCTAATCCCGAAACCACGGCCGCGCTCAGCAACGTCCTATAGAATGTTTTCATCTTCGTTTCTCCTCGACGGCCATTATATCCGGACCCGCGTGCGTGCGTGGCACAATGGGACTGGCTCATGCCCACATTCGCTGACCGGCTCCTTAACTCAGTGCGTAAGAAAGGCAGCCCATGCGTGGTGGGGCTCGACCCGCGCATCGATTCAGTGCCCGAGTTCGTCAAATCCGGCCGTGGCGCTCTTTCGCGCGCGACCGTCTGCTCCATCATTTCCGATTTCCACGAACTGGTGTTGCAAATGCCGTCGCGGATTTGGTCCCCGCCGTGAAACCGCAGCTGGCATTCTACGAACAATACGGCCTGGGCGGCCTGGAGGCTTACGAGAACACCGGCGTCAATGCCTTATGTGATCGAGGACTGCTGGTCATCGCCGACGGCAAGCGCAACGACATTTCGTCTACCGCCGAAGCCTACGCCACCGCGTTCTTG
The DNA here is from genome assembly GCA_963739705.1 of Terriglobia bacterium. Taxonomy (GTDB): domain Bacteria; phylum Acidobacteriota; class Terriglobia; order Bryobacterales; family Bryobacteraceae; genus Palsa-89. The sequence goes on from CAVUBR010000003.1 coordinate 143,051, forward strand.
AGCGATTCTGCGTTCTACTCCGACAGCATGACCGTGACGCCATACCTGGGCCGCGACAGCCTGGAGCCTTTTGTAAAGGCCTGCGCGCAGCATGCCAAGGGACTCTTCGTGGTTCTCAAAACTCCGAATCCAGGCTCCAGGGATTTTCAGGACCAGCCGCTTGAGACCTCCGGCCGTCCGCTGTACGAATCCATCGCCGCCGTCATCCAAGATCTTGGCAAGGATTTGATCGGCGAATCGGGCGACAGCTCAATCGGCGCCGTGAGAGGCAAAAGTTTCCCTGAAGCATGGACTCGGGCTGCGTGCTCTGATGCCACACGCCATCATTCTGGTGCCCGGCTACGGCGCGCAGGGAGGGAGCGCACAGAACGCGGCAGCTTGTTTCCATGACGATGGCCTGGGCGCGGTGGTCAGCTCTTCGCGCGGCATCACCTACGCGTACGGCGATCCTGCCATAGGCCGCGCGGCCTTCATCGAAACTGTTCGCGAAAAGACTCGCCGGATGGGCGACGAGATCGTAAGGGCTACTTCAACTCCGACACCGGTAGCGGTGAACGCCGCCGTATTCACCACGCCCTTGCGCTGGAACTGCACCCAAATCTTGTAAGTGCGCGCGCGCGGGAAGATAGATGTTGAACTGCAGCTGCGGTCCGCCGTCGGCGATGAAGGGATGTGTCGTGGATCAGATCGATCAGGTCGTCGCTGGCCGCCAACATGTAGCGCCCAGGCCCCGATGTACTTTTCTATTCCATCTCGCGGGACTCAGCTTGAAAAACAGCAGCGCTTCAGCCCTACGATGGGCGTGGAGAGGATCCATGGTCAACTCGACATCCAGGTTCGTGCAATGGTTCACGCCCAGCTCCGGCTTCGGCTTCGCCAATGCAAGAGACACCTCCTGACTGGGCGCGCCCGGGACGACCACCGTTTTGGGGACCAATTGCGGTGTGCCGCCGGTCGGATAAAAATCGGCCAGCGATGCGATACATGCCCGGCTTGGGGAAAATCTCCTCGTAGTCGAATGTGCCGTTCGGTTGAAGCACCGGGTGGTCGTGGACGAAATACTGCAGGTCCTGGCTCACCAGAAACATGTGGAACAACTTCTCGTGAACGACCTCGTAGTGGTTCACCGTTTTGCCCGTGACCGGGTCAGCCATGCGGAAGTGGATCTGCACCTTCTCCCCGGCGCGGAACACAGGCGGCCTGAACGTAATTTCCAGCGGATACTCGATCTCTTTCTGGACTCCGAACGCGAGCGTCATGCCGCAGCGCGGACATTTTCCCGGCTTGTCGGAACGGACATCGCGATCCATTGGACAATACCAGTCCAGTGGCCCCGTCACCCGCCGGCGGCGTCGCGGGCGTCGCGCCCGGAGCTACGCCGCCTTCTGATGGCAGTTGCTGGGCGCCCAGCGGGGCCAAGCCCAGTGCAAACAGCATGCCGCGGCGAGTTAACTTCAAGGACGAGGAAAAGTCATGGTCCTATTATTATGACGCGTACGGCGGGAGCCCGCTATCCCGTTGAAACACGAGATAGGTACCTGCCTGAATCGAAGGCTAGCCGCGCAGGTCCTCGAAAGCTTCTTCAATTTCGCGCTTGGCTTCCGGACGCGGGAACTGTCAGCGGGAGCCGGGGCGGGCCACCGTAATATCCGGCCAGATCCATCGCGTATTTCAAACCCGGAACGCCGTACTTCGTGGTCACCAGATGGGCCGCGCGCGCGATGCGATTCTGCCAGTCCATCGCGGCTTCCGGCTCGCGCGTGCGGTGCGCTTCCCAGATGGAGATGGTCGCGTAGGGGGCGGCGTTGGCGAAGGCCAGCACGGCGCCGGAGCATCCCACGGCGAGCGAGGGGGCAAGCGTCGGGGCCGATCCGGTGAGCACCTGGAATCCCTTTTTCACTTCGCGGATCATCTGCATCACTTTTTCGAGACTCCCCGAGCTTTCCTTGATGGCGATGATGTTCGGATGGTGCGACAACTCGGCCACGGCTTCGGCCGGAATGTCCAGGCCAGTGGCTTGCGGCCAGTTGTAGATAATGATTGGGATCTTAGTTTGATCGGCCACCGCGCCGAAGTACACCTTCTGTGCCGCGGCATTGTTCAGCAGATTCCTGTAGTAGAACGGCGTGCGCACCATCGCGGCTATGTAGCCGATCTCCGCCGCGCGGTTCGTGAGTGCGACCGTCTCACGCACGCTCTCCACACCGGTTCCGGCGATGAGCAGCTTCTCCGGCGCGGCATACTGCGCCACCCATTCCCAGAGTTGGACCTTTTCGCTGGTGGTCAGCATGACGCTTTCGCCGGTGGATCCGCAGACCACGTAGCCGGCCAGACCGGTGAGGTTCCACTTCTCGATGTTGTACTGAACCTTGACTTTCCAGACGTCGCCTTCGTGATTGAAGGGCGTCGCGATGGGAGGGAAAATTCCTTGCAGCTTCATGGGAGGGGAATGGGGCGGCCAGCTACCAGCCGCCCCGGTAACTTAACCTTTGGCGACGAAGGTGATGACCAGCGTATACAAGGCCAGCGATTCGATCAGCACCAGGCCTAAGATAAGTGCGCCGCGGATGGCAGCTACCGCTCCGGGATTGCGGGCCATGGCTTCGGCCGCAGAGGCCACTGCCTTTCCTTGTCCCAGGCCGCAGAGGCCGGAAGCGATGCCCATGGCGAGATAAGCGAAAGGCAGATTCAAGCTAGTCGTTCCGCCGCCGCCGGGGGTTTGCGCGAAAATTGGGCTGCCGACGATCAGCAGGATCGCCGCCAGGAAGATGAGTTTGCGTGTCACGGAATGTTCTCCTTCTATGGAAATTTTCCGAGGAGGTGGTTCCCACTCCGCCCTGGGGGACGGCGGGCTCACGCTCGGAACGATAAAGCCGTTAGTGCTCGTGCGCTGTCGCGGTACCTACGTAGACCATCGCGAGCAGCATAAAAATGAACGCTTGTAAGAAAGCCACAAAGACGTGCAGACCCATGAAAACCGCGGGCAGGACCACATACGTCAGTGAAAGAAAGGTGAGCACGACGCGCTCGCCGGCGAACATGTTGGCGAACAGACGAACCGTGAGCGAGAGCGGCCGCGCGAAGTGGCTGATGATTTCAATCGGGATCATGATCGGAGCCATCCACCATACAGGCCCGGCGAAATGCGCCAGGTATTTTCCCACGCCATGCTCGCGAAGACCCATCCAGTGATAGTAAAGAAACACGGCGACTGCGAACGCGAGTGGAATCGCCGGAGAGCCGGTGGGAGAGTCGAAGCCAGGGATGATCCCGATCAGGTTCAGGAACAGGATGAAGATGAAAATCGTTCCGAAAAAGGGCATGTACCGGCTGGAGTGGTGCTCGACGTACTCGCTGGCTTGCCCGGAGATGAATTTGTAGACCGCTTCAAACGTCAATTGCAGCTTGCCCGGCTTGTCCACTGAAAGGCGCGAGCGCAGGTAAGCAAACAACACCACGATCACCGCCACCACCACGATCTCCATGACCAGCCAGTTCTCCCAGGGATGCCCGGGATCGGCGGCCGGGCGGCCAATGGCGGCCAGCAGCGCGTCCAGCGGCGCCGCGAGGAAGCGGTTAAACAACGCAGTCGTCCACAGTTCTACTTCATGTTCGGGCATAGATTAGCTCGTAGATGAGTTCCAGGATCACCGCGGCGGCGGAGACCAACAGCCCCGTCACGGCCACCGCCACGTTCAGACCGAGAAACTTGATTATAGCGTATGCCGCGGCACCTAGCAGTAAGATGCGCAAGATAAAGAAACGAGAGGATTTAGGCCTAGCGCCCGGGGTCAGCGCGTCCACCACGCGCTGCCAGCCCCAGAAGCTGAAGTAGGATACGGAAGCGCCTAGCAGGAACGCCAGCCCGTTGCGGATTCCCTTGGCGAACGCTACTCCAACCGCGCCCAGCGCGCCCAAAACCAGGATCAGCCACGTGATGCGGCGCGTGACCTGCTGGAAAAAAGCCTGGTCACTTTGCGCCATCGTCCTTATTCAACTCGCGGATGAGTTCGATCATGCCGGAAGCGATGCCAAGGAAGAGGAAGACGATCTTCAGATAAGTGGTACCGAAGGCTTTGTCCAGGAAGTAGCCGATGACATACCCGACCAGGATAGACACCGGGAGCAGGAAGGCGAGGCCCGAATACTTGCTGAACTGAATCAGGAGGTCGTCCTTCTTAGGCATAGGCGGCCCGCTTGCGTTCCAGGATCGCGCCGGCTTGCTCGGCGGTTTCCTTTACGAGAAAGCCCATCTTCGGATGGCTGGGAGTGATGTCGGGTTCCAGGCCGAATTCTTCGAGCGCTTCGGTGGTGGTGGGTCCGATGGAAGCAATCACCATGCGGGGCAAGCGCTAACCGTACGGGGCTTTCCAGGCCTTCTTCGGCGGCAATGCGGAACAGATGTGCGAGCTGGATGGACGTTGTGAAGATCGCCACATCGGCTTGACCCGCGGCAATTCGACGGATGGCTTCGCGCAGCGGGCCCGTATCTTCCGGTAGATCCCATTGGTAAACCGGCACTGCGGTAACTTCGGCGCCGCGGGCGCGCAGGGCATCCAGCAAATCCGCGTTGGACTTGCCGTACTCCTGGACCGCGATGCGCCGTTCCGGACGTCCTTCGATGGCGGCCAGCAGCTCGCGCCAGGTGTTCGGCTCGGGCGCGGTAGCGGCCACCGGGACCTTCATCTCGCGTAGCGCGGCCAACGGCTTGGGACCGCGCGCTACAACGGTAACCTTGCGCAGCGCTTCGGCAAATTGCTCTTCCGGATAGCGAGCCGTCAGGACTTTGGCGAGAGCCCGCGTACCCACGCCGGTGAGGAAGATGACCATGTCGAAGTCGCCGCGGAACAGGCGCTCGGCGAAGGCGAACGCTTCCGCGTTGTTCTCGATAGGGGCCTCGCGCATGGAGGGCGCAACAAACGGATCGCCTCCCTGGCGGCGGATCAACTCGGCGATTTCGTTCGCACGCCGGCTCTCAAAGGACACGACGCGCAGGCCATCGAACGGCATCTACTTAAAGGTTAGCAACGCGGCCGAAGTGCTACAAAAGAACAAAGGCGGCCGCCGCGATGACTCCCCTCGCCAATGACGTGAAGCATTCGATTTGGATGTTCCGAAAAAATCCGGCCTTCAGCGTCACCGCTGTCGCCGTTCTCGCGCTTGGTATTGGGGCGACTACCGCGATTTTCTCCGTTGTCAATACAGTGCTCCTGAAGCCGCTGCCCGTCCCCGATGCGGATCGCTTCGTTGCGCTCGGAGTGAACGGCGTGAGGAACCCAGAGACTGCCAGCGTCGGATTCGATTGGTCGGCTTCTCCCGCGAAATTCATGTACTGGCGCGCTCAGTCGAGCGTGTTCCAGGATATCTCGCTGTTCTTACCGCGCTTTGTGAACTACACCGCCCAGGGCACGGCCGAGCAGTGGCGCGCTATGCAAGTTACGGCGGATTCGTTCCGCTGCTGGGGAGTAGCGATATTACTGGGGCGAACGTTCACCTCCGCCGAAGACCTGCCGAATGGCCCTCGCGTCGCGGTGATCACCGAGGCTCTATGGACGCGCCGCTTCGCGCGTACCCCAAAAATCCTCGGCCAAACCATTCTTCTGAGTGGCGATTCGTACACCGTAATCGGAGTCGTAGCCAACCGCTCGGCGCTGGACGAATTCAGCCCGCAATCCGCGGTGTATCTCCCGTTGGAGTTGGATCCCAATACCCGCGATCAAGGCACGTACCTTGCCGCGGTCGCACATCTGAGGCCCGGCATCACGCTGGAACAGGCCAACGCGCGCCTGCGGGCGTCCACCCGCGAGTACCGGTCTCAGTTCCCTAAGGACCTTGCACCACGGGAAACTTTCGGTGTCGAGACATTCCGTCAGGCCCACGTGGGCGACGTCCGTCCGTTGCTCCTGATTCTTGTGGGGGCGGTGTGGTTGGTCTTGATGATTGCCTGCGCGAATGTAGCGAATTTGCTGCTGGCACGATTGACGAGCCGGCGGCGCGAAATTGCCATCCGCATGGCTCTCGGCGCTGGGCGTCGCAACATGATCCGCCAATTACTGGTCGAGAGCCTCCTGCTATCCCTGGCCGGAGGCGCATTGGGGCTTTGGCTGGGCCAAGTTGCGATTCGTGCGCTGCTGGCCGTCAACTCAGCCGACCTGCCGTTCGTTGGCGAAAACGGAACGGCCGTGGCGATGGATTGGCGCGTCCTCGGGTTCTCGCTGCTCGTTTCCCTTGCAACTGCTATGGCGTTCGGCCTGTTTCCCGCGCTGCAAGGTTCGCGCGCCGATATCAATTCCATGCTCAAGGACAGCTCCGGCCGCTCTGCTTCCGGGCGGCGCGAAAACAAGGCGCGTGCCGCTCTCGTCGTCAGCGAGATGAGCCTGGCCCTGATCCTTCTGGTGGGCTCGGTTCTGTTGATCCGTACTTTCGAGGCGCTGTACACAATCGATCGCGGCTACGACACGAAAAATCTGCTGACACTGCGCATGTCGCTCGCGGGGCCGAAATATTCTAAATCGAACGTTATTGCCGAGACGATTCGTAACGGCTTGGATGGGATTCGCTCCTTGCCCGGCGTGACCGCGGCCACGGCTACTTGCTGCCTTCCTTTGGAAGACGGGACCTATGACTTTAACTTCAATATCGTAGGGCGCCCGCGTGCAGACAATCGCGACGTGGGATGGACAACGGTTTCGCCTGGTTTCTTTGAGGTATTCAAGATTCCGCTGAAGCGCGGGCGCACGTTCTCGGAACGCGATGACGGTAAGTCGCCGCCAGTTGTGGTGATCAACGAAAGTATGGCGAAACGATATTGGAGGGGCCGCGATCCATTGCAGGACCGTATTTTGATCGGTAAGGACTGGGAATACTTCAAAGATGAACCCGCGCGGCAGATTGTGGGGGTCGTTGGCGACGTGCGCGACGAGGCGCTGAATTCTGCTCCCCGGCCCGTTCTCTACGTGCCGCAGGCACAGCTTCCGGATGCCGCTAACGCGCTATTCGGCCGGCTTTCGCCGATGGCGTGGGTGGTGCGGACGCGAACCGAGTCTCTCGGCCTGCTGCCGGCGATTCGCGAGCGGCTTCGACAAGCGACCGGCGGGCCGGTGTCCGACGGCCGCTCCATGAACAACATCGTCTCCGTCTCAATGCGGCGCCAGCGCTTCAACATGCTTCTGATGACCATATTCGGATGCTCCGCCCTGCTTGCTGGCCGCGATCGGAATCTACGGCCTGATGGCTTACACGGTGGAGCAGCGCACGCAAGAAATCGGAATCCGCATGGCCTTGGGAGCGGACTCGCGCAAGGTCAGGAACATGGTGGTTCGTCAGGGAATGCGTTTGGCAATGGCCGGGCTGATTGCCGGAGTCGCCGCAGCCTGGGCTCTGTCGCGATACCTCGAAAGCCTCCTGTTCGGAGTGAAGGCCCGCGATCCGATTGTTTTTCTTGCCGCGGCCGGAATGCTGGCGGTTGTAGCGTTGCTCGCCGTCTGGCTACCGGCCACCCGCGCCAGCCAACTCAATCCCGTGGATTCGCTGCGGCATCACTGACTGTGCCATACTTCCGGTAGTGAAGCTGCGGTTCAGAATCGGTGCTGGTGGCGGGTCTGCTGCTGGCGGCTGTCAATTTTTGCGGCCCGGCTGCCCGTGCTGTATCGTTGCGCGCCGAAACCTGCTTCACCTGGATCGACAGCTCGCGGTGCGACCAATCTGAAATTTCCGAGCCGCGTCCAGCGCGACGCGCGGGCTCCATGCCGGCGCCCGCTCAGGATCGCAACGGACGATCCTTCCCAAGCCACCCTCTCGCTCGATCGAGCTCTCTTTCAGCGCCCGCCTCCCTCACTGCCTCGTTCCTGACCAGAAGAACTGTCGTCGAGAAGGAGGAGTCCGTGCGCAGATTCTTGGAGTCCGTTCTTGCGCCGTCGCGCCGCGACCACGCGCACATCCAGCGGATCAACGCGCTGCGCGCCGAATTTTCGCGCTTAGCCGATGCCGAATTGCGGGCCGCCGCCACGACCAACGAGCTGCTCCCGCTGCTGGCTGCCACCGCGGTGATCGCGTCGCGCGTGCTAGGTCTGAAGATGTTCGATGTACAGTTCCGCGGCGCGCTCGCCCCGGCGCGCGAGAGATCGCCGAAATGCAGACCGGTGAGGGCAAGACGCTGGCGGCCGTGCCGGCCGTCGTGTGGTTTGCCGCGCAGGACGCGGGCGTTCACGTCATGACCGTGAACGATTACCTGGCCCGCCGCGACGCCGCAATGGATGGGCGGCATCTACCGCTTCCTCGGCCTCTCGGTGGGCTACGTCCAGCAGAGCATGAGCCCGGCCGAACGCCGCGCGGCCTACGCCTGCGACATCACCTACGCCACGGCCAACGAGATCGGCTTCGATCTTCTGCGCGACCGGCTGGCGCTGCCTCTCGACGAGCAGGTTCACCGCGCCTTCGCCGCCGCCGTGATCGACGAGGCCGATTCCATCCTGATCGATGAGGCGCGCATTCCGCTGGTGATCGCGGGCGGCGAACGCGGCGACAACGCCCTGGCCTACGCGGGCGGACCAGGTGGTGCGCCGCTTCCGCGCCGCGCTTCATTTCACGCTCGACGCAGCCCCGCAATGTCGCGCTCACCGACCCCGGCATTCGCGCGGTGGAGGCGCGTTCGGCTGCGGCAATCTCTTCGCCGAAGAGCAATCTCGCGCTGCTACACCGCCGTGCAGGATGCGCTCCACGCCCACGCGCTGCTGCGCCGCGACGTGGATTACATCGTGAAGAACGGCGTCATCGAATCGGTGGACGAGTTCAAGGGCCGCGTCGCGCAGGACCGCCGCTGGCCGGCCGGGCTCCACACCGCCATCGAAGCCAAAGAGGGCGTGGCGATGAAGACCCAGGGCCGATCTCGGGTCGATCACGCTGCAGAACCTGGTTGCGCTCTATCCGCAGGTGTGCGGCATGACCGGCACCGCCGCCACGCAGGCCGACGAATTCCGACGGTCTACGGGTTGCAGGTCGAGGTGATTCCGCCCAATCGGCCGGTAATTCGCATGGATCATGCCGACGTCGTGTTTCCGAACGAAGGGAAAAGGAACAGGCGGTGCTCGACGAAATCCGCAGCGTCCACGCCACGGGCCGGCCGGTACTGGTGGGGACGGCAAGCGTGGAGGAATCCGAGCGGCTGAGCGCGCATGCTGCGACGTGCCGCACCAGGTGTTGAACGCGCGGCAACGAGAAGTGGAGGCCGCCATCATCGCGCAGGCGGGCGAGCGCGGCACCGTCACAATTTCCACCAACATGGCCGGCCGCGGCACCGATATCCGGCTGGGCGAGGGCGTGGCCGAACTGGGCGGACTGCACGTAATCGGCACCAACCGGCACGAAAGCCGGCGCATCGACAATCAACTGCGCGGCCGCGCGGGGCGGCAGGGCGATCCCGGCAGTTCGCGGTTCTTCGTCTCGCTGGAAGACGATCTGCTGGTGAAATACGGCGATCTCAATCCTGACTTACGCAACGATCCGGCTACCATTCAACGCCTGGTGGAGGGCCAGCACCTGGATCGCGCCATTTCCTGCACCAGTACGATCTGCCCGTCGAGGGCCAGCGTAACAAGATCCATTCCCATCGCCAGGAGGTTCTCGACGGCACGGAGCCTTGCGGGTCGGAACTGGAGCGGCAGATCAGCCTCCGACCATCGACGACCTATGGGCAGACTATCTGGCCCGCGTAGCCGAATTGCGCTCTGGCTTGCCATGGATTGACTTAGGCTTGGGAGGCGCACCTTTTCTGACGCTCGACCGCCGAGACGCCCATTACGAATTCGCGCAGAAAATTCACCAATGGTTCTTGGAGCTGGAATCCGAGCTGCCCGTCGAGATGGCCCGGCGCATAGAAGAAGCACAAGCGGGCGGGGGAACCGATCCAGCCGAGCGCGGCGCGGTTTGGACTTACCTCACCACGGATCAGCCTTTCGGCTCGTTCAGTGAGCGAGTGATCCGCGGGCTGCGGCGCAAGTTTCGAAGATGACGCTGAGCGTCTACTTCTTCACCAGCAGCGCTAAGCGTGCCGCCATTGGCCGGGTAAACATCGATCTTCGCGCCGGCCGGCAGCGTGACCGGTTTTTCGAAATAATACGCGCGGTCGAATTTCGGCTTGTAGTCGTAGATCCAGATCAGCGGCTTGATGCTGCCATCCGGCTCCTGGATCACAGCTTGAATGGAAGCTCCCTCCGCCATCGTGCCGGGGCGCGCGCCTGATCAACGTCACCGGCCCTTTGAGAGTGAGCGAGCCGTCGGCAACCAACTGGGGCGCAGCTTTGTCGAGCGCGCCGGAACCAGCCGCCTTGGCCGTCACGTTCGGGGCCGCTGCCGGAGTATTGAACTCAGGCATCTTGGGCAGCAGTTTCGGATCGTCGCCTTCCGGCGAGCCCCACCCTCCACCCAATCCGCGACCAAATGCATCTCTTCTTGCGTGAGTGCATTCTCTTCCTTCACCGGCCCGAAGCCTTTCACCGCGGCAAACGGAGGCATGCGCCGCTCCAGCACCTCCTCCTTGATGGCCTTGGCCCAGGGCCGCGCCGCCTGATAATTCATCAGAGAAAAGGCCTGGCCGCCATCGTGATGGCAGGTCGCGCAACGGTCATACACGATGCGCGAAATCTCCCGATTCCAGGTGATCTGCGTGGTTATCGGATCGTGGGCAAGCAGCGCAGAAAGCGCCGCCCAAACCCAGCAGCAAAAATGACAGGATATTTTGTAAAATTCATTTTCATAGCCCGCTGCCGCTAGTTGCGGCCCCAGTTTTTCTCGGCGTGAAGAAATCCTGCACGCTCATGTCGGCCGGAATCACGACGTCGTAGAAACCAATCATCATTTCTTCCCAGCTCTGCTCGCCGAATCGCACTGTCGCCGTCGGATCAGGATTCTTCGGATTGTTCGGCGAATTATCAAACCGTGCCGTGCACACGATCTGTGTCCCGGGTGGAATGGTCAGCGGCTTCGCGAGTTGATAGTCGAGCTGCCAGAAGAAGTCGTAATTCGGGACTCGCAGCAGTACTTCTGACCGGCCATCTGGATAGATCACCGTGTACTCGAACGATTTCCCGCGCAGATGCATATGCGGGAAAAAGTTCAAAATCGTCGCCCCGTTCGGGAAACGTGTTCTTGGCTTCTATTTTGTAATTCGGATCGCCGGGAGGGATCTTGAATCCCGAGATCGTAGCTGCTGATGGTCAATGCACGCTCCGTCGGTTTTTCCTTGGCGAACACCAAACCCACCTGGGTATGGTCCTCGCGATCTTTTCCCCGTCGGTGGTGTAGTGGATCTGCAACACCAGGTCGGAGCCCGCTTTGATCATCTTACCAAAGACCAGGCCGCCACCTCTCGGGCACCTTGCCAGGCGTGTAGATCATGAGGATGTCGTTACCGCCTCCGGAGATGTTTTGGAAATTGCCGCCTCTCGCGGAACAAACGGGACGTTTGGTCTTGGCGGCACGCAGCCACTTGGATTGCGGATCGCGAATGAAGATCACTACATGGTGGACCACCATGCGGTCGCTGGGCCGCGCTTCGGCCATCTGCACCCACTTATCCTCGGTGAATTTTGTGGGAAGCACGACGTACTGATAAGGCACGTCGCCCTTGGCGGGAAGATGAAACGGCTCCGACATCTCGAGGACGACGTCGGGCTTCGGAATATTCCAGCCATCCACGAACGCCAGCGCCTTGGGCGCATCTCGCATGTCGCCCTCTTTGGCGCCGGTATCCACCCAAGCCACCAGAGTGGCGAGTTCGTCAGCGCTCAACGAGCGGTCATTCACGAAATGGCCGTACTTCGGATCGGCGAACCAGGGTGGCATCTTCTTGGTGAGAACGTCGCCGCGGATGGCCTTGGCCCAGGGGCGCGCGTCCTTATAAGACAGCAGGAGAGAATGGCGCGATCTCGCCCGGCCGATGGCATTCCTGGCAGTGTTTCTGCAGGATGGGTTCGACGTCCCTGTGGAACGTGACCTCGGAAGGTGCGGCGATGACCGCCGCGGCCACCGAAAATAGAATCGCGAATCGTGCCTGGGGCTGCATGCTGACTCCTCTATTATTCAAAATCGAAACTGCAGAAACAAAATCGCGCCGGCGACCGTCAGGCCACCAGCGCGATTGTTTAAAACTAAAACAGCTCGACCGCTGGGCGGCTCTTAGAAGCCACCTCCACTGGTAGCCTGCGCCGGCGCCCTCTTCGGCATCATCAGATCCATGGCGCTGACGTTCATCGGAACCGACACATCGAAGAACCCGAACATCATTTCTTCCCAGGTCTGTTCGCCGTAATGAACTTCCTTGGTCGGATCGGGGTTGAAGCGGTTGTTCGGCGAATTGTCGTAGTGCGCCACGCAATCGATCACTGTACCCTTGGGCAGCACCTTGGGCTTGGCAAGTTCATAGGTGAGCTGCCAGTTGAAATCATAGTGCGGCACTTCGAGCAGCGTTTCGGTCTCACCGCTCGGATAGGTAACGCGATAGGTGGAAATCCTTACCGCGGAAGTGCATATGCGGCAGCAAATTAACCAGCGTGGCATCTTCCTGCAACGTCATCCTGGCTTTCACCTCGTAGTTGGGATCGCCTGGAGGAATGGCGAAATTCGCCGTCGTGACGGCCAGAGACAGCACGCGTTTGTAACCGGCCCCTTGGCGAATACCAGTCCAAGCTTGGACACGTCAGTGCCCGGGGTACCGTTGGCTGTATAGTGAACCTGGAAAATGATGTCCGAACCGGCCGGGATCAACTTGGCCTCTCCGGGCACCATAATGTCAGGCATGGTTCCGGGCGCGTAGCCGGCTACGTTGTCGCCAAACGAAATGGCCTGTTGCCCGCGGCCCTGGCCCTGCGCCCGTGGATTTTTTTGCGCATTTTCCCTCGCCTGCTGCTCGGCCTCACGCGCGTCGAACGGAATTCCCGGCTTCAGGTTTCTGAGCCAAGGATTGCCAGGCTCGCGAATGAAGGTCAGGATGTGGTGCACCAGCGCCGGGTTGCCGGGCCGCGCTTCCGCCATCTGGACATATTTGTCTTCCGTGAAGCCGGTGGGAACAACGATGTACTGGTAGTCGATGGTTCCAGACGCCGGTACGCTGAACGCCTTCGTCATGCTGAGCACCACGTCCGGCTTGCCGATGCGCCATCCTTCCACCCAGCTGATCGGCCTCGGCGCATCCTTTTCTCGTTTCGGCGAGGCGCGCCTGCGTCCACCCAGTTAACCAGCGTGTCAACGTCGGCCTGGGCCAGGCGTGCGCTCGTTGGAGAACTTGCCGTAGTGCTCGTCGGCGAACCATGGCGGCATCTTCTTCGTCACCACGGCTTGCTTGATGGACTTGGCCCACGGACGCGCCTGGTCGTAAGTTAGTAGCGACATGGGCGCGGCCTCGCCAGGTCGATGGCAGGTCTGGCAATTCTTCTGTAAGACCGGTAACACATCCTTATAGAATGTGACTTGCGTGGTAGCCGCCGACGCTAGGGCGACCGAAAAGACTGACAAACAAAGCAAGCGCATGAACAGCCTCCCGACTGGATCTGGTGTCTCGGATCTCTCTTCATGATACGTGATTCCGCCTCGATTTGGTCCTTAGAAAACGTCCGGGGCAGGCAAAAAAACGGTTGTTTGTAGGTTGTTTTGTTAGCTCTGCCGGCTTGCCGGAAGTAGTTCTACTTCTCCCTGGGCCCCAGCCGAGCGCCTCAGTCAAGCCACGCCGGGGCTGGATTGCTCGACCCTAAGTCCAATTGCAAGCGTAACTTCGACGTCACACGGACAGTTTTAGCGGCGGGTCGTTAATTTTCAGGTTGCATGTTGCGACAATTGCGTTATCATAGACACTTCAGAAATTAGGATTTTTCTTTTTATGCCTACGCCCGCGCCCCTTCCGCCCTCGAACTGCGCCCCCGCGCTTGGCCTTGACCACTTCCGCAAACTCGCCGGTGTTACGTTGGACCAAATCGCCGCTAATACGAAGATCAGCGTGCGCTTTCTCCGCGCCATCGAAGCCGGGGAATACGGGCAGTTACCTGGTGGAATCTTCACTACCAGTTATCTGCGCCAGTACGCCGCAGCCATCGGTTACGACGAATCGGCGTTGCTCGAGGACCTATCAGCGTAAGATGAACCCGCAGCCTCTGGCGCCGCCCGAGCGTCCGGACAATCGCACCCGGCTGGATCGCTGGTTCGAAATAGCACGGCGCAGGAATCGCGCTGATTTCCGCTGCCGCCGCTCAGGCGACTTCCCGGAGGATCGCGGCCGGAACGCGGCTCTTCAACTGAGGGGTTCGCTTCCAGAATCCTGACAATGTCCAGCAGATCCTTGCGCCGCGCGGTGGCGTGGCGATCGGGATCAAAGCATGCCAGATCCTTCCTTGCAGGACGTCCTCAATCGACGCGACCGGCAGCGGGAGACCAAGAACCTCGCGAGCGGATGCACGCTTCACGTAATCAGAGAAGCGCCAGATGAGGTATATTGGATGCGCAGATTGGAGCCGGCAGCGGAGACGTTCAGGCTGTGAGCGAACCCTTCGACGACAAAGCTCTCTTCGACGAGCTTCCGGATTTGATCGATTGATCGATTTGGTCGACGGCCCGGCAAGGTCCAGGTCAAGGCTGACGAGCGGTTCCACGTAGGCGTTTCACAGCTTGGCCGCCGATCACGCAGAAATTAATTCTGCGTTCGCGGAGTAATTCCAACACTCTTCCCAGCAGGTCGGACGTATCCAAGGTGACCGCTTTCCAGAAAGAGAGTGCTTTCATGGCTGTGACGCTCTCAGGGAAGCGCACTACCAAAAAGGCACGGAGCGGGGGGAGGCGGCAAGAAATCCCGTCACATCTTTTGCGGCACTGGCTTCTTTTGCGCGTACTGCAGCCAATTATTCAATGACCGGACTCGCAGGGCGCACCCTAGCACCCACTGGTCCTGTGGGACGTCCGTTGGAAAGCGGCGCATATCTACATAGGCGCTGAGCTGAGGCACGGGATACCAGCGGAGGGGCGCTGGAACTAACGACGCGCTCCATCATGATTGCCCACCTGACCCCCTCCTTGGTCCGGCCAACTACGGACTTGGGCAGAACGCCACGCATGGCACGACGCACCAGATACTTCTTCTTGCACCAGGGCAAAGGCGGAACGGCCAGGAGAAAACGAAGCATGCGCACGTCTAGATAAGGGTGCCGCACTTCCACTTGAGCCCCGGTCCAGGCCGCGTCGTGGCCGTCAAACATCCCCTGCCAGACGGGATCCTGAAAAGAGGCGTACGCCACGGGACGAATTGGATGGTGCGAATGCGATGTCGGCGGTGTCAGCCATTTAGCCTCCCACCGATGACGCAAGCCGTACTGCGATTCGAGCGTGGGATTCATCCATTCCGGGTACGCACCCGGGAGTAGTTGCATGGAGGGCCCGATCTGCCCTGGTGGAAACGCGGCCGATTTCGAGGCGCTCCGCCGCGCTTGCATGACGGTCGCATACAGACTTTACCGCCCAAAAGACGTCCGTATCGGCCCTGAGCCAGCAAATACGAAACATAATTTCGCCATTCGAATAGAAGGCCGTGGTCGGGGCCTTCTCCGTGAAAAAATACGCGGCTCAATGTAGAAGCTTTCCGGTAAAAGTTGCGAGTAGCCGCCAATTCCCGGGCTGCACGGCCGGTTCCGGCGCAGGCAGAGGAGCCAGCTGCCAATCGCGATCGATGCTGGCGGTCACCCCAGTTGAAGAACTGGATGGGTATGGCAAGCGCCTTGGCCGCGAATCCGGCGCACTGCTTTTCTAACAGACATCGCCGGGGTCGTCCTTGGTCAAAGCCCACAGACTTCGGCTTCCGGGAGAGTGCTCTCGCAAGCACACCTGCCGCGCCGGCCGGCCATGCTGGTTGAGTCCAGCCCCCCGCTCATGAAAATTCCAGTCTGGATTGGTTCGGAGACGATCGCCGGCGCACTGCCGCAGTAGTTCGTTAAAGCGATCGACATAGTCTTCGGACCGGCGTAAGAACAGAGGCGGGTCAACGGGCATCGTCCAGTAGCATCAGCGATTGTTTGCCGGCGCGCGACCAAGTGGCCGTGTGCGCCGGTGGCAGACGCTGAATGTCGGCGAACATGCTTGGTAGCCAGGATCCTGGTTGCGTTGCAAAAGCAGGAAATCCACAATGGCCAGATCGTTCAACGCATCGGACACTGCCGGGTGTTGACGCAGGCATTCCAGCGTGCTGCTGAAGATCACCAGCGAACCCTTATGGGCGTAATAGAAAGGCTTAATGCCCAGATGATCGCGAGCGCAAAACAGACATTTTCGCGAGGACCATCCCAGATCGCGAAAGCGAAGTCGCCCAGCAGATGGTCGACGCAGTTCTCTCCCCAGGCGAGATAGGCGCGCAAAAGGAGTTCGACATCGGCCGCGGCGGCCAGACCGCGCTGCGATTGATTCCCCAGTTTGGCGATCAAGTCCGCCCGCGCATCCAAACGGGCATCGGCGACAATCCAGGTTGCTCCGTCCAGACTGAACGGCTGGTGCTCGGTTTCCGACTCTTCCGCGGTCTTCAGAAGCGTGTGACCGAATCCAACCGGACCATCCACCCAGATTTGCTGTGCATCCGGACCGCGAAAAGTCAGGAAGTCCGTCAAACCCTGCAGTGTGTTTGCGCTCGACTGGACTTTGATCCAGGTGCAGAATGCCGACGATGCCACTCATTTTTTCACTTCACAAATTGGGGAGACCGGACCGCGGCCCAGATGATGACGGCGAACCGATACGTTCGTCCATGGGCGGATGGTTGTAGAACCACATTTTCACAAAGGATGAAGGCGAAGGCTCTGTCAGATCAGCTTCGGCCAGAATCTTGAGCGCCTCCGCGGTCGCCTCCGAAGAATTCGGAACGATGCCATGCACGACCTCCAGCCCGTACTGATCGGCCTGATGCTCCAAGTGCCGGTCAAAAGCATTTTGCGCGGGCATGGTCGCAAAAGTAAGGAGAAACAGGAACAAAAGCAACACCGGCAAGGAGGCCCGATCCTCCACCCCGCGCAGTCCCCAGGCGCCTGGCCGAAACGCCGCACCGCCCAGCGCGTCGCATGGAAGCACAGCCAAGCAACGACAAACAGCAGGGCCATGGAAAATAGCATGTCCTGGACGGTGTGCCACAAAACGTAATGGCCCAGCTCGTGGCCGAAGACCACCAGAATTTCCGGCGGCGTCAGACGCTGCCACGGTCGTATCCCAGACCACCACGCGCGCGGAGCTACCTATACCAGTCATCACCGCGTTCATGCCTTTGACTTTTCGACTGGCGTCCATCAGAAAAATTGGGTTCTCCGGGATGTGCTCGCCGGAGTGCGCGACCACGCGCTCGATCTGCTTCACCAGGTCGGGTTGGGAATCCGCGAGCGGGGTGAAGTGGTCAACGAACGGATCGATCAGCACGGGGCTCACGAAGGAGGAGAATGCGATGACCGGCAGCACCCCCAGCCAGCCGTAGAACCACCAATGCCGAGGACTGCGCCGGATGATGGTGTACACCAGCCAGGCCACGAACACTGCGCCAGTCGCGATCAAAGCGTCGCCTTTGGCCTCATCCCAGAACCACGAGCCCCAGCCCTGAATCGATTGACCGAAGTGGCGCTGCAGCGAATTGGCCTGCCACATTGACGGGGAGGAGCAGCACATCGAAGATCAGCAGGAGCGCGGGCACGAATAGGAGCGCTTCGAGGAAGCGATACGCGCTAGGGATTCAGCCCAATTCCTCAGCCGCCGCGCCACTCCAAAACGCAGCAATAAGATCGAACGGCAATCGTGCAAGCGAAATGAAGGAAGTACAGTTTGTAGACGGCCTGGGCATAAGCGATGCCTTGCGCGGCGCGCTCCGCCGGGCTGGCGCTGGGAGCCTGTCCGGAGTCTGCAACAGGTTGGGAGGCAGTCTGCTTCACCCCACCATCGGCGCCTGACGGCGTGCTGGCCGAATGTTGAGACTGAGCCGCACACATCCACTGGCCCCAGACCAGCAAGCTCAGCATCAAAATCTGCCCACGCAACGCATCACGCGGGCACCTGAAAACGTCCTCTGGAGCCGAACCATTGAAAATGAAACGCAAGCGATCTCCACCCATGCTAAGCCGTCCCGTAAGAGCAACAAAATACTACGGATACTAGTAGTACTATCGCGATTTTGGTAATTGCACTTACTTCTTTCCTAGTATAAGATGGGCTGTTGAATTTTCAGAGGGCGCGAACTCGGAGGATCCGGGATTTTCTTCTAGCGCGCTCGGGGGGAATTATGAAACGGAGAATTAACCCAATCGTTATTGCGCTGTGCACTGTGGTACTCGGAGCAGGCGCGACGTTATGCCAAGGGCTTCAATGCAGTTGGACAGTTCGATCCGACGAAGGCCGTCAACGCGCTTGGATTTGGCGAGCGGTACCGGAACTCCAGGGAGTCGGCGGGGTCGCCCTGCTCACGGTGCTGGGATCCGTGGGGTACGGCGCGCGCCGGATCTACCAGAAGATTGCTCGGCGAGGCCGAGAGTAGAGGGAGGAGCGAATTATGAAACGGAGAATCAGCCCGGTCGTTATTGCGCTGTGCACTGTGATACTGGGAGCGAGCGCGAGTTATGCCAGGGGCATCAATGCCATTGGACAGTTCGATAATAAGTACCCCTTCAACGCACTTGGATTTCAGGAAGCGGTACCGGAACTCCAGGGAGTCGGCGGGGTCGCACTGCTCACCGTGATCGGATCTGTTGCATATGGCGCGCGACGGATCTACCAGAAGATCGCTCGGCGAGGCCGAGAGTAGTCGGAGGATCGATTCATGAGACGCAAAATAAGCCCGATTATTGTATCCATCACATGAACACCCAGCGGCCCGATGAGGGACCGGCAAGTCTCATGAGCGACGGCTAAGGGCGGGCCGCGGCCCAGCGGTGAGGCAGCAACTCATCGAGCTGCTGAATCGAGCACTCGCCAACGCGCGAGAGCACGTCCTGGAACCAGGCGAACGGATCTACTTTGGCCAGTTCGCACGAGGCCACGAAGCTGCGCAGCACCGCCATCGTTTTGCCTCCTCGATCGCTTCCCACGAAGGTCCAGTTGTTGCGCCCCACCGCGATGCCGCGCAGGCTCCGCTCAGTATGGTTGTTGTCGATTGACAGATCGCCATCTTCCAGGTAGCGCGTCAACGCGGTCCAGTTCTTCAGCGCGTAGGCGACCGCTTCGCCGGCTTCGCTCTTGGGCAACACTTCTTCGCGAATCTTCTTTAGATATTCGTGCAATCTCTCCAGCACTGGCTTGGACGCATGCTCGCGCAACAGGCACAAATCCTCGCCCACGATACCCGACCGCCGCGCGCGTTTCTCCACCTTATATAGGTTCGCGATGTAGGCCAGCACCGCGCCCATCCGCGCCGAATCGGTATCCAGCGCCCTATGGAAGTGACGCCTCGTGTGGGCCCAACAGGCCACCTCCACCAAGCCGCGTTCGGGATTAGTGAAAAAGCTGTCGTAAGCCACATAGGCATCGGCCTGCAGATATCCGCGATACGCTTTCAGAAATGTTTCCGGCCCCGCGCGTTCTCGTGTCGGGGTGTAATCGAATACCGCCGCGGGATGTTCGCGATCCCCGATGTACGGCCAGAATCGCCCCCTTCGCGTCGCCTGCTTCAATTTGCGGTCCAGCACTTTCACCGGTGTATCGTCAGTCCCCACCACCTTCGAACTCAGCACGAACTGCTTCAAGCGAACATACAGAGGATCGAGCAGCTGGGCCGATTGCCGCATCCAGCCGCCCATGGTCTGGTCCGGAATCTCCACGCCGAAGCGGCTGAAGATTTTCGCTTGCCGGTGCACGGGCAGGTGGTCGGCTATTTTGCTGACGATCACCTGTGCCAGTAGCGCTGCGCCGGCCACGCTCTTCTCGATGGGCTGCGGCGGCTTGCCCGGCCGTCTTCACCGTGCATGCGCACGCGTATTTCTTGCAGACATCCTCGATCACCAGCAACTGCGCCGGAATGTATTCGTAGCGCTCGCTGGTTTCCTCTCCCATCGGCCGCAGGTCTTGGTTGCAGGCGGCGCAGTGTTTTTCTTCTTCCGCCAGATCGTGCTCGATCCGTTCGCGTTTCAAGTGTGAGGGCAGCGTGCGGCGTCCTCGCCGGCGAGTTTCGTCTTGGTCCGCACTGCTGTTGGAAGTCGAGCCAGGCGGAACATCGTCGTCCTTTTGCGTTTCCGTGGCGGCTTCAGACTCAGCAGCGTTGAGTTCCTGTACGAACAATCGCAACTGATCCGCGCTCAACTGTTCGCTGTGAGTGCCGCTTTTGGCCGAAAGCAACTGGCTTAACAGCCGTTGTGTCTTGTCCAGTTGCGTGGTCAGATCCACCAGCATCTGCTGCAAGATCTCCGGATCTTTCGGCAAGCTGTTGCGATCCACCGGCACTACCGGAATTATAAGGCGAACTCTGCCGTCGGCCAAGGATAAAATGCATCCCCAGCCAATCTTTATGCGGCTTCCGGACTCGCGCGCCGATACCGCTTCCGGCGCTTGGCAGTGCTCAGATCGATGCCGCTCAATAGCGCGCCTAACTCTTGCGCCGTGATCTCGCGCCGCGCTTCGTCTTCTTCCCCGAACGGCATCGCGTAGGTGCCCTCCTCCAGCCGCTTGGCCCACACCGCGAATCCGTCGCGATCCCAATACAAAATCTTCACCCGATCCTTGCGCCGGTTCGCGAACACGAACAGATGCCCGGCAAACGCATCCAGCTTCATCGCGCCGGTGACCAATGCGTGCAGCCCGTCGAAGCTCCGCCGCATGTCGCACGGCGAGGTGCATAAGTACACCCGAACACTCGCCGGCAGGTGGATCACGCTGGTTCCCGCAGCACCGCCAGCACCAACTTGAGCGTCGCGGCATCGGACGGAATCCGAAGCCGGTCGCCGCTGGCCAGCAGCAGTTCGATGGGTGCTGCTGTTTCCTCTCCGGGCTTGCTCTCCACCAGCGCGAAGCGAACGGGTGTGTTCTGTTTCCGCAGCCTCGCACGCCACCCGTAGAAGGCGGACTCCTTCAGTCCTCGCTCACCACAATAGGCCCGGATCGTCTGGCCGCTGCTTTCCTGCTCCGCGATTCGCTGGCGCCACAGCTCGCGCCGTTGCTCTTGTTTGGTGCTCACCTTTCCACTATGTGCCGCATTCCGTGGCTGGAATAGTGGGGTTCATGTGATGCTTACCGATTGTGATTGCGCTCTGCACCGTGATACTGGGAGCAGGCGTTGCTCATGCCAAGGACTTCAACGCACTTGGACAGACTGATAAATACTTCAACGCGCTTGGAATTTACGAAGGGGTGCCGGAACTCCAGGGATTCGGAGGAGTCGCGCTGCTCACGGTGCTGGGAACTGTTGGGTACGGCGCACGGAAGATCTACCAGAAGATCGCCCGACGTGGCCGGCAGTAGCGTCCTCCGCATAAAGCAAAAGCCCCGGACTCGGTTCGCACCGGCCGGGGCTTTTTGGTTTAATTGGGCAACGTCCTACTCTCCCACACACTCGCGCGTGCAGTACCATCGGGGCTGTGAGGCTTAACTTCCGTGTTCGGGATGGGAACGGGTGGGACCCTCACGCTACAATCACCCAAAAGTCATTGTCTGAATCTTCGCCTCGCTGAGAGACGCGGGCTCATCCAAACGCGTTTGCGTTGAATATTGATGGGCTACAAGTTTCGAATCGACTTAGTAAGTCGCTGTAATTGCTTACAGTAAGAATTATGGTCAAGCCGAACGGGCTATTAGTAACGGTCAGCTCAACGTATTACTACGCTTACACATCCGTCCTATCAACGTCGTAGTCTTCGACGGCCCTTCTTAGGGAGTTACCCCTTGGGAGATCTCATCTCGAGGAAGGTTTCACGCTTATATGCCTTCAGCGTTTATCCTGACCCAACTTCGCTACCCAGCTATGCCACTGGCGTGACAACTGGATCACAAGAGGTTGGTTCATCCCGGTCCTCTCGTACTAAGGACAAGCCCTCTCAAATCTCCTGCGCCCACATCAGATAGGGACCGAACTGTCTCGCGACGTTCTGAACCCAGTTCACGTACCGCTTTAATAGGCGAACAGCCTAACCCTTGGGAGCTTCTACACCCCCGGGATGCGATGAACCGACATCGAGGTGCCAAACCGGAGCGTCGATGTGAACTCTTGACTCCGATCAGCCTGTTATCCCCGGCGTACCTTTTATCCGTTGAGCGATGGCCCTTCCATACAGAACCACCGGATCACTAAGTCCTGGTTTCCCACCTGCTTGACTTGTTGGTCTCGCAGTCAACCTGGTTTATGCCTTTGCACTCGACCGCTGATTTCCAAACAGCGTGAACCAAGCTTCGAGCGCCTCCGTTACAATTTAGGAGGCGACCGCCCCAGTCAAACTACCCGCCTACCAATGTCCTTCTCCCGGATAACGGGAGTAAGTTAGAATCACAGAATGCTCAGGGTGGTATCTCACTGTTGGCTCCTCCAAGCCCGAGAGCCTGGACTCAAAGCCTCCCACCTATTCTGCGCAGAGCACCCCATAATTCATTGATAGGGTATAGTAAAGGTGCACGGGGTCTTTCCGTCTTGATGCGGGCATCCGGCGTCTTCACCGGAACCACAAGTTCGCCGGGCAAATTGTCAAGACAGTCTTCAGATCGTTACGCGATTCGTGCAGGTCGGAACTTACCCGACAAGGAATTTCGCTACCTTAGGACCGTTATAGTTACGGCCGCCGTTCACTGGGGCTTCAGTTCAAAGCTTCGCCTTGCGGCTAACCTCTCCCTTTAACCTTCCAGCACCGGGCACGCGTCAGCCCCTATACGTCGTTTTCGACTTAGCAGAGACCTGTGTTTTTGTTAAACAGTCGCCTGAAGCTATTCACTGCGGCCCCTCTTGCGAGAGGCACTCCTTATCCCGAAGTTACGGAGCTATATTGCCTAGTTCCTGAACAATTCATCACCCGAGCGCCTGAGAATACTCTTCTCGTCCACATGTGTCTGTTTGTGGTACGGGCGCCTCGACTCTCCTTAGGGGATTTTCCTGGCAGACGAGCCGGCGGATTTGCCTGTCCGGCCCTCGCTTGGCCCTGGATTGTAACCATTGCGCACCAGGACTTCTACGCTGCGTCCCCCCTTCGGTCTTGATCGAATCAAGGCGGTCACGGAATATTAACCGTGTGTCCATCAGCTACGCCTTTCGGCCTCGCCTTAGGCCCCGACTAACCCTGAGCGGATTAACCTTTCTCAGGAAACCTTAGACTTGCGGCGACCAGGGTTCTCACCTGGTTTATCGCTACTTATGCTGGCAGAGTCACTTCCTAACCGTCGAACGCTCCTCTCGGTACGTCTTCAGTCCAGTTAAGAACGCTCTCCTACCACCCAGATGCTTGCGCATCGGATCCATAACTTCGGTATCATGCTTGAGCCCCGATGGATTGTCGGCACCGAGTTCCTCGACCAGTGAGCTATTACGCTTTCTTTAAAGGATGGCTGCTTCTAAGCCAACCTCCTGGCTGTCTGAGGCACTCGACTTCCTTTCCCACTTAGCATGAATTTTGGGACCTTAGTTGATGGTCTGGGCTCTTCCCCTTTCGACTATGAAGCTTAGCCCCCACAGTCTGACTCCCGTGTTACTCATTCGCGGCATTCGAAGTTTGGTTGAATTCGGTAACCTGGGAAGGCCCCTAGTTCATCCAGATCTCTACCACCGCGACGGACCACACGAGGCTAGCCCTAAAGCTATTTCGGAGAGAACGAGCTATCACGGAATTTGATTAGCCTTTCACCCCTACCCTCAGCTCATCCAAGCTGTTTTCAACCAACACTGGTTCGGACCTCCATTCGCTGTTACACGAACTTCATCCTGGCCAAGGGTAGATCATCCCGCTTCGCGTCTAATCCCAGCGACTGAACGCCCTATTCAGACTCGCTTTCGCTGCGGCTCGCTTTCGCTTAACCTTGCCACTGAGATTAACTAGCCAGCTCATTATTCAATAGGCACGATGTCAGGCCTTCCGCTTCACTTGCGATCCGCGGCATAGCCCTCCAACTGCTTGTAAGCATGCGGTTTCAGGTACTATTTCACTCCCCTAGCAGGGGTTCTTTTCACCTTTCCCTCACGGTACTAGTTCACTATCGGTCGCAAGTGAGTATTTAGCCTTACCGGATGGTCCCGGTAGATTCCCGCAGGGTTCCACGTGTCCCGCGGTACTTAGGAGCCACTCGAAGCTAGGATTGCATTTTCATATACGGGGCTGTCACCCTCTATGGCCGGACTTTCCAGACCGTTCTATTAACGCTTCCCTATAACCTCTTTACACTAACTAACCACTGACCAGTTCCCCGATCAGCACTTAGTTAATGTTTGTGGTCCTGCAACCCCAGGCTCTCCTTTCGAATCGCCTGGTTTAGGCTGTTCCGATTTCGCTCGCCACTACTTTCGGAATCACGGTTGTTTTCTTTTCCTCCGGGTACTGAGATGGTTCACTTCCCCGGGTTAGCTTCGCACTCCTATGTATTCAGAATGCGATAACTGTTGTTCGCAACAGTCGGGTTTCCCCATTCGGACATCCCCGGATCACAGAATGCTTGCTTCTCCCCGAGGCTTATCGCAGCTGGCCACGTCCTTCATCGCCTACTTGCGCCAAGGCATCCACACGCATGCTCTTAGTAGCTTGACCATAATGCTTACTCTAAGCATTTACGCCACTTACTAAGCGCTCCACACCGTATATTGGCTGCACGGTGTGAACAAAAAACTTGTGTTGCCCATCAATATTCAATTGTCAAAGATCGTCCTGAAAAACTCAGGAATCAACCACCCTTCTCGAGCGGTTCATTTCTGGTCTCTTCTGCCTATCGCCCCTGCCGTGAGATTCCGCGTCGGCTAGCTTCTCAAGCCGGAGCGGATTTCCATTTCAAGGTCTGGTGGGCCTGGGTAGACTCGAACTACCGACCTCACCCTTATCAGGGGTGCGCTCTAGCCACCTGAGCTACAGGCCCGGCCACTGACATCCCGGCGCCACCGAAATTTCTGCGGACAAGGCCGCCCATTCCGGCACACCCGGGCTGCTGCGTTGGGCAGCTTCTCAGCCCAGAGCAGCTTCAGAAACTGGTGGAGCTGGTCGGGATCGAACCGGCGACCTCCTGAATGCAAATCAGGCGCTCTCCCAGCTGAGCTACAGCCCCATTCCTCGAAACGGCTCCGGCACACTCAAGCACCAGAGCCGATCTTGGAAAATTATCGAGGCCGATTGGACGCTGCCGTCCGGCGCAAGGCCGGTCCGGCAAGTAAGTCGCAGAACTCTAAGTGGAGATCCGGAACGGGATTTGGACTGGAAAGGCTGCCACTTACTGACCGCGAAGCGCCTTACTCAGTTGCTCGCGGCTCGGCTTTTCGCCGATTCAGTGACTCCAGCCACTTTCTCTCTTAGAAAGGAGGTGATCCAGCCGCAGGTTCTCCTACGGCTACCTTGTTACGACTTCACCCCAATCATGAGTCATACCTTGGGCCGCTGCCTCCCTTGCGGGTTAGCATGCAGACTTCTAGTACAACCCACTTTCGTGATGTGACGGGCGGTGTGTACAAGGCCCGGGAACGTATTCACGCTATCGTTCTGATATAGCATTACTAGCGATTCCAGCTTCACGCAGGCGAGTTGCAGCCTGCGATCCGAACTGAGGACGGTTTTTGGCGATTAGCTCCCCCTCGCGGGTTGGCTGCGCTTTGTACCGCCCATTGTAGCACGTGTGTGGCCCTGGACATAAAGGCCATGATGACTTGACGTCATCCCCACCTTCCTCCAGCTTATCGCTGGCGGTCTCCTGAGAGTTGCGCGCCACTTTCGTGACACATGCCAACACAGGACAAGGGTTGCGCTCGTTGCGGGACTTAACCCAACATCTCACGACACGAGCTGACGACAGCCATGCAGCACCTCGACTGGACCCCCTTGCGGAGTAACCGTGTTTCCACGATCGTTGACCAGCCGTTCGAGCCCAGGTAAGGTTCTTCGCGTTGCGTCGAATTAAACCACATGCTCCACCGCTTGTGCGGGCCCCCGTCAATTCCTTTGAGTTTCAGCCTTGCGACCGTACTCCCCAGGCGGCATACTTAACGCGTTAGCTCCGGCACGAACCGACTGAACGGCTCACACCAAGTATGCATCGTTTAGGGCGTGGACTACCAGGGTATCTAATCCTGTTTGCTACCCACGCTTTCGTGTCTCAGCGTCAGTGATGGTCCAGAAAGCTGTCTACACCGCAGGTGTTCCTCCTGATATCTACGCATTTCACCGCTACACCAGGAATTCCGCCTTCCTCTCCCATACTCAAGCCTTCCAGTTTTCGGCGCACCCTCCCAGTTAAGCCGGGAGATTTCACACCGAACTTAGAAAACCGCCTACACACTCTTTACGCCCAGTAATTCCGAACAACGCTTGCTGCCTACGTATTACCGCGGCTGCTGGCACGTAGTTAGCCGCAGCTTCTTCTCCGGGTACCGTCATTATCGTTCCCGTCGAAAGAGCTTTACACCCCGAAGGGCTTCATCGCTCACGCGGCGTCGCTGCATCAGAGTTTCCTCCATTGTGCAAGATTCCCCACTGCTGCCTCCCGTAGGAGTCTGGCCCGTGTTTCAGTGCCAGTGTGGCCGTGTGCCCTCTCAGGCCGGCTACCGATCATTGCCTTGGTAGGCCATTACCCTACCAACTAGCTAATCGGCCGCGGACTCCTCTCTCAGCGCCTCGTTTTTTGAGAACGACGCTTTCCCTTTTCAGGCTTATGCGGTATTAGCCCCGGTTTCCCAGGGTTATTCCCCACTAAGAGGTAGATTATCCACGTGTTACTCACCCGTACGCCACTTTACTCATGGATTGCTCCACTTTCTCGTGCGACTTGCATGTGTTAAGCGCGCCGCCAGCGTTGATTCTGAGCCGGGATCAAACTCTCGTTTGATCTTGTGAGACTTACGACTCGACCTCAAACTGCAAGGCCAAGCCACATCGTCCCGGTTTGACTCAAAGTTCTGACGAACATTACTTTTGCGTCCAACCAGATTGTCAAAGATCTGCGTAGCCCAACCGGGCGATCCCGATCCCTTGCGGAACCCGAAAGACCCCGTCGACTACCCGGCCTCGAAAGCCGTTTTGGCGCAAGCGATACTTACATCCGCAAATACCGCCCGACGCCAGAAATTCTAGGGAACTTTAAGAACAACCAGACAGGAGATGATGCTTACTGCTTCAGACTACCTGCCGTAAAGTGCCATCAACCAGCCTAGCAAACTCTGGCTGGTTTAGCAAGCCCAAACAACCAAATCTATTCCCGGCCAGTTCCAACACAGGGAAGGTATTCGGTTGGGGGCAGTTCCCGGTCGTCATCCGCACCGGTGAACTTCAAACAGAATAGCAATCCGGCGGGCGTTTGGCAAGGGGCTCCTGGAATTTCTTGGGCCGCCAGAGCGTTCCCTCTTTCTAACCAACAGAAACTAAAGTGTATCTCGAACGAAAATCGAGCTCAGTGGGGCCGCGTCCAGACCAGGATTACGGACTCACGCAACGCCTTGCCATCCAGGAGAGGCGCCACCGTGTACGGCCCCGCGGGCAAACCCGGTGGCAACTCCAACTGCCACTGCGCGACGCCGGTGATCGCGCCCGGAAGACTCAATGTGGCCGACACGATAGTTCCGTTAGAGTCAACACCGCTGACAGCTGGACTGAGCGCTACCGCCGGCGCCGCTGCGATCGCACCCGTCGCCAGAGCCGGCGTCACGCTCCCCAGACCATCCACAAAAAGAATCACGACCGACCCGGCCATTGCTGGGTTGCTGCAATCGTTCAAAGTGCCGTCCGCATTCAGAGCCACCGCCGCCGCACCCAGCGCCATCAAACCGCCGCATACCGAATACCCGGGATACTGGCTTCCCAAAGCGGCTGGCGACAGAAAAACGGCGGGCTGCCGCGCGGCCACTTCCAAGGTTAGTGTTTCCGACACCGGAAGCGTGACCTGGTTGTCGACCACCTGCATCTCGACAGTGGACTGCCCGGCGATCTCATAAGGAACCTGCACGTTGATCTGCTGAGCCCCGGAATAAAGGATCGGCGCCGGGATGCCATTGAAAAACACCCCGAACGCAGCCGACGATGCGGCCACGCCTGCGGCCGGTATGAAGGGCGTTTCAGGCGCCAGGTCAGTGCCGAACACCGAAACGAGTTGACCTGGTGCGATAGTGCGAATTTGCACGTTGTCCGCCGGATCCACCACGCAACTCAAGCGGCTGCTCAAGGAAAAATCGATCGACGCCAGGTTGCCGTTCGCGGCGAACAGCAAGCTTCCATTCGAACCAAGCGCCAGCGCCCCGCGGGCTGGATAGCCTGGGTAATCAATCAAATCGTTGTACACCAGAGAACCACAGGAGGAGTACAGGCAATCGGGCGCGCCTTGGAGCAATTCAGTTGGCCCGGCCGTCGTACCGTCCGGAGCCACGCGCGCGACGAACGCGAGTTCCTGGTTGGCCGTTGGGCGGCAGCCATCCGGGGTCGCGGCGAGCCCGGGCAAATCGCTCGAATCAGAATGGCCCGACACAAATATCTCGCCGCTTGGACTAACCGCCATGCCGGTAATCTGTTCGCTGTAAGAACCTCCAAAATACGTCGACCAGATCAGCCCAGTCCCGGCAGCGTTGATCTTGGTGATGTATCCCGTCGCCGCAGTCGGACTGGAAGACACGCTCCCGGCCGGCGCTGGAAGGCGTGGCGCGGCGGCGGCGTAGGCCGTCTGGAAAGCTCCCGCTGTAACCGGATAGTCGTCCGAATATGTGGTCCCGGCAACGATGACGTTCCCCGCGCTATCGACGGCCATTCCCGCCGCGATGGCGCCGGAGGTGCCGGTGACATATGTAGCCCAGACCAGCGCCCCGGTGGAATTGAGCTTCGCGACGTATTGGTACAGACAAGTCAGCGCGATCTCCGGGTTTGGTCCGCCACCGCCGTAGACAAAACAGATACGGGCATCGTGCGTCGGCTGAAACGCGCCGGCCGAGAGCCTGGGAAGATTGAATGACGTAAAGTCGGGTTGCGCGCTCCCTGTAACGTAGATGTTGCCCTGGCTGTTGAGAGCAATCAAGCCGCCGCCATATCCGTTAGCCGATAACAGCACTTTGTTCAGCGCGGCATTCACCTCCATCACAAAGCCCCGAGCCGGTGGAATGTTATTTGAGGAACCTGTTAGAGTGCCGATGCCCGTCAGAAAAACATCTCCATCCGCATCCAGCACAATTCCCGTGACTTCGGTGGCCCCGCTTATGAATGTGGAATATACCAGCGAGCCTGCAGGATTCACCTTCACCAGAAATCCCTGAGCTCCCCCGTTCGAGGTGGCCGGTAACGCTCCGGCGGTCACCGGAAAATCGGGCGAAAGAGTATTGCCTACGACATACGCGGAACCATCGGAGCCCAGAGCCAGCGCGGCGGCGGTATCGTTGTCCGAGCCGGCCAGAACCGTAAAATAAAGGACCTTCGATCCGTCGGCCGAGAGCTTTGCCGCAAACGCCGAGATAAAATTCTTGTTCGCCGGAACAAAGGTTCCGGCGACATATATATTGCCGGCTGCGTCGAGTTGCGTGGCCGTGGGGGACGCACCATTCGGCAGCGTCGAGAGCAATTGGAAGTTCCCGCGAAGCTCCGAAACCGCACAAAAAGATAACAAAAGCGCCAGAAGACGAGACATGTCCTCAGCCTATCATCGGGGACTCGCAGCGCTATCGGATGAAATTGACCTTCTGCGCTGCCCACGCGAAATTCTCGCCTACAGCCCGCGGCACAATATGCCGATACCCAGAATGAGGGCTTTCATGTCTGCTGTCACCAAAGTTCTAGTCGCCGACGATCATGGCGTGGTCCGCAAAGGCTTGCGCTTTCTCTTACAAACCGACCCAGCCATTGAAGTGGTGGGCGAGGCCGCCGACGGCCGTGAGGCGGTGCGGCTCACCGAGGAGCTCCGCCCCGATGTCGTGGTTATGGACATCACCATGCCCCAGCTCAACGGCATCGATGCCGCCTCCCAAATCGTCAAGCGATCACCGGAGGTCGGAATCATCATGCTCAGCATGCACTGCGACGAAACCTTCCTAGTGCGCGCTCTCGCAGCCGGCGCCCAGGGTTACTTGCTAAAAGATTGCGCCGAATCGGATCTGTTGCAAGCCGTCCGCAGCGTCGCCGCGAAGAAACTGTTCTTCAGCCCCACCATCACTCATACCCTGCTCGAAGACTACATGCGGCAGATGCAGAGCGAAGGCCTGGAAGATTCCTACGATCTGCTTACCGACCGTGAAAAGGAAGTGCTCCAGTTGCTGGCCGAAGGGAAATCCAACAAGGAAGCCGCCAACATGCTCAACGTCAGCCTGTACACCGTCGAAACCCACCGCAGCCGCCTCATGCAGAAACTAAACCTGCATAGCACGGCCGATATTGTTCTCTACGCGGTGCGTAAGCGCATCATTCAGTAGCTTCGCCCTCGGCCCGAGTGCCGTCGCCTTCGGCCGCCAGCGGCAATACCACCGCGATGCGCGTGCCTTCCCCCGGCACCGATTGAACCGACACCTGCCCGCACAGCTCCCGCACCCGTTCGGTGATCCCCAGCAGCCCCAGGCCGTAGGACACGCCGTCTTCCTTCTTGAACCCGACGCCGTCGTCCTCAATCGCCACCGCCAGTTGGCCACCCGATTCTTGCAATTGAACCCGTATGTTCTTGGCCTGGGCGTGCCGCGCGCAGTTGGTGAGCCCTTCTTGCACGATGCGGTATAAATAGGTCCGCTGCCGGTCCGACAGATGCTTCAGATCGCCGTCTACTTCCAGGTGAATGGGAGTGTTGTAGCGGCGCGAAAATTCGCGCGTCTGCCATTCCAGCGCCGGCCCCAATCCCAACAGATCCAGCATGGCCGGCCGCAGCCCCATCGCGATATCCCGCGTGGTCCGCAGCGTGCTTTCGGCCAGCTTCTTGGCCTGCTCCAAATGCGGTCGTGATGTCGCCCGACGGCGTCGAATGCGCCCGCTCCAGATTCCCCAACTCCATGCGCAGCGCGGTCAGTAGTTGCCCGATTTCATCGTGCAGCTCGCGCGACAGTGCCTTGCGTTCCTGTTCCTGCGACGACACCAGTTGCTGCGATAACAACCGCAGCCGCTCTTCGGCTTGCTCGGTGGCTCGCTGGTGCTCCGCTGTCTCCCGCTCCAATGACGATATGCGGAAAATGCTGGCCCCCGCAATCACCGATCCCAAAATCAGCGCCGTCAGAATGGTTTCCCAAATATCGTCCTGCAGATTCTCCACCGATTGATTCAGCGCTTTGCGGCGAGATTCGAAATTGTCTTCGTTTAATCTCTCCAATTCTTCGGTCACCGCAAAAATCGTCGTCCGTTTGCGATCCCAGCGTGTCCAAAGGCAAGTCCGGCGGACCGCTCGGCCCGTTCCGGAATTCCACGTCCACCGCGTCCAGGTAGGTGTGCAGCGCGTTCTCCAGACGGTCGAAAGCCGTGCCGCCCTGTTCGGACCGCAAAATCCGCAGCTGGTCCAGATTCACTTCCGTTCTGGCCCGCAACTCCCCCAACAATTGCAGGTAGCGCGCCGCCGCGAAGCGTGCGTTTCCAGCAGCCGGTCCCGCCGCAACACCGCCACGCGCGATACATCCGATCGAATTGCTTCCGCCAGCCGCTCGATATGCCGGTAGCTGTCCTCCACCGCTAATATCTGTTCGTGAATCCGGCGCGTCTCCTGAATGCTTGCCACGCCCGGACAGCCCCAGAATCAGCAATAGAAAACCTAGCCCGAATACCGAAACTGGCCAAATGCTTTGTTTAACCGTTTTCACCCTACTCCAGGTGGCAAATATCCTGATGCCCCCTTACCCTATCGTCGGTATTGTTCAATTTCCTTAACTGACTGAAAATGGATCGCAGCTATTTGAAGACCACTCGCTCCAGGTGCACGCCGGGTGGCTTCATACGAGGAGGAGCTGTGTTAACCATTCAAGCCTTTACCGCATTGGTGCGCATCTGGAAGAACCGCCAAGGCCAGGACCTGATCGAGTATGCTCTCATGGCGGGCTTTGTCGCCGTGGCGGCAGGTGCTGCCATGCCGTCGGTCGCTTCCAGCATCAGCACTATTTTTAGTCAGATCAGCTCGGTCATGTCGCTCGCCGCGTCGCAGAGCTAGTCTGCACTCACCCGCAGTTCCCTGCCTTGTGGAGTTCCACGGGGTATCGTGGAACTCATTTTTTCTCCGAACTTTCCACCCAGGCTGCCCGTACCGGCTGGTATGGGCAGCTTTTCCTCCGATCTGCATCACTCCCTCCGTATCCTGGCCAAGAGCCCCGGATTCACCACCGTCGCGGTCGCCGCTTTGGCCCTCGGCATCGGCGCCAACACCGCCATCTTCACGGTCATCAATAAAGTCCTGCTCGAGCCCCTTCCTTACCCGGAGTCCAACCGCATCATGCGCATCGCGCGCGCGTTCCCCTCCGGCCATGGCAACTCCATCTCGGTCCCCAAGTTCATGGCCTGGAAGAAGAACAACCAGACTTTCTCGGCCCTCGCCATGTACGACTTTTCCGGCCCCGGCCTGAACCTCGGCCAAGGCGACCATCCCGAGCAAGTCAAAGGCCATCCATGTCACCTCCGAATATTTCGCCGTGTTCGGCGTCACGCCCGTCCGCGGCCGCACCTTCCTCCCACAAGAGGACCTGCCCGGCGGCCCTAAAGCTGCCTTACTCGGTCACGATCTTTGGGTCACTCATTTCGGAAGCGATCCCTCCCTGATCGGCAAGCCGGTCGTGCTGGGCGGAACAACCTACACCGTCATAGGCGTCCTGCCTGCCAGTTTTCATTCCGATCCTCCCGCCGAAGTCTTCCTGCCGTTTCAAGCCGACCCCAACAGCACCAACCAGGGTCACATTTATCTCGTCGCCGGACGTCTCAAGCCCGGCGTATCCATCGAAGCCGCGCAGGCCAACATGAAGCGGGCGGGCGAAGAATTCCGCCAGGCCAATCCGAAGTGGATGGATAAGACCGAAACCGTAGCCGTGATCCCACTCGCCGACGACCTGGCGGGCGAAGTGCGCCTGCCTCTGCTGATCCTGGCCGGCGCAGTCGCGTTTGTGCTGCTAATCGCCTGCGCCAACGTCGCCAATTTGCTGCTCGCCCGCGCCGCCGGCCGCCAGAAAGAGATCGCCATTCGCACTGCCCTCGGCGCCGGACGCTGGCGCCTGTTCCGCCAGCTTCTAACCGAAAGCGTGTTGCTGGCCGGCCTCAGCGGCTTGATCGGTTTCGCCATCGGAGCCTGGGGCGTCCGCTTGCTGCTGGCTTTGAGCCCCGGCAATCTTCCACGCATTAACGATGAACAACACGTTGCCTCCGCCGTTACCGCGCTCGACTGGCGCGTGCTCGCCTTCGCGCTCGGCCTTTCCCTTGCTCACCGGCATTCTGTTCGGCGTGTTCCCAGCCATGCGCATCTCGCGCCTGGACGTAAACGCGGTCTTGAAGGAAGGCGGCGGACGCTCCGGCAGCGGCCTGCGCCACAATCGCGCGCGCAATATTCTGGTGGTCGCCGAAATGGCCCTGGCCGTGATTCTGCTGGTCGGCGCCGCGCTCATGATTCGAACTTTCTCCGGCCTCCGCTCCGTCGCAGCCCGGCTTCGACGCCCACAACGTCATCACCATGCAAACTTCCTTGACCAATGGCCGCTACGACAGCACCGCGAAAGCCGCTCAGATGGTTCGCCAGGTAACCGACCATATCGAAACGCTGCCCGGCGTGCGAGGCCGCGGCCGCCACCATCATGCTGCCCGTCGAGGGCGGCGTCGACATGCCGTTCGTCATCGAAGGCCACCCTCCCTCCAATGGCAACACCTACAACGGCGATGAGCAGTGGCGCTTCGTGAGCCCGCACTATTTCACCGCCTTCCGCATTCCGCTGCTGCGCGGCCGCGCCTTCGACCAGCGCGACACGGGCAACTCCGAGCACGTGGTCATCATCAATCAGGCCATGGCCAAGAAATATTGGCCCAATGGGCGATCCCCTCGGCCAGCGCATCGACATCGCCAAAGGATTGGGTGCCGACTTCGCCGAGCCGCCCCGCCAGATCGTCGGCGTGGTCGGCGATGCGCGCGAAACCGGCTTGAGCGGCCGCGACCAGGGCGTGATGTACGTGCCCGAAGCCAAGTCACCGACCCCTTGACTCGATTGGCCAACAGCGTAATCCCCCTCAGCTGGGCCATCCGCACCGCCGGGGATCCCGGCACCCTGACCGCGCGCCATCCGCCGCGAATTCCTGGCAGTGGACGCCTCAGTTGTCCGTCTCCAAGGTCCGCAGCATGGAACAAGTCGTCTCCGAATCCACCGCGCGCCAGAATTTCAACATGCTGTTGCTCACCATCTTCGCCGGCCTGGCCTTGCTGCTGGCCGCCATTGGAATCTACGGCCTGATGTCGTACACCGTCGAGCAGCGTTTACAGGAACTCGGCATCCGCATGGCGCTCGGTGCGGGCGGAGGCGACATGCTCAGGCTGGTAGTCGGGCAAGGAATGCGGCTCGCCATCGTCGGCGCTGTTCTGGGATTAGCCGCGGCGTTCGGCCTGACGCGCCTGCTGGCCAGCCTGCTGTTCGGCGTCAAAACCACCGATCCCGCTCACCTACGCCGCCGTCGCGCTCATTCTCTCCGCAGTCGCGCTGCTGGCCTGCGCCATCCCAGCCATCCGCGCTTCCAAGATCGACCCGGTCATCGCCCTGCGCTATGAGTGATTACTCTTCTTTCAGCGCATCCACCGGATCCACACTCGCCGCCCGCCGCGCCGGCAGATAACTCGAGAGCACCGCCGCGGCCGCCAGAACCGCCGGCATCACGACATAGGTCACCGGATCCAGCGGACTAATCCCAAATAGCAGCGATCTCATCAACTGCATCAGCCCCGCTGCCGCCGCGAGCCCTATGACGACTCCGATCCCCGCCAATGCCAGACCGTACCGAACAAACATCCGGCTCATCGCGCCCGGCTGCGCTCCCAGCGCCACGCGAATCCCAATCTCCCGCCGCCGCTGCGACACCGCGTACGAAATCACGCCGTAGATTCCGACGATCCCCAGCAGCAGCGCCATCCCGCCGGCAATCCCCAGCATGATCAGCGTGAACGAAGCTCGCGCCAGCGATTGACCAACGACATCCTGCATGGTCCGCACCGACGCTAGCGGCAGACTGGCATTCACCGACCACACCGCCTGGTGGATTTGATTCAAAAAGCTCTCGCTGCCCGCGCGCCCGCTGCGCAACGCGAAAGTCACGTCGCGCTCAACCTCCACTCGGCCCTTGCGGTAGAGGCTGTCACCGAACGAGGGCCAGTAGACTGTCGCCGGCGCCGGCTCCTGCGACACCGTTTTGACGCACGTCTTCCACTACCCCGATAACTTCGCGCCAGGGCGATCCCGGCAAACCAGTAGAAATGCGCTTCCCAACCGCAGCGAACGGAGAGCCAAACAGCTCGCGTGCGAGATTCTCGGAAACGATCGCCAACGGCCTGCGCCCGTACAAATCCGTCCAGGTGTAGTCCCGCCCCGCGATCAACTTGCTCCCCGCGGTTCGAAACAAACCCGGTGAGACGCGTTGGAACAAGCGCAGCGGAGGAATGTCCTTGCTAAGGTCGACCTGGCCTTCGGCAATAACAACGTCCCAACCGGGAGGTATGCCTTCCATAGGCATCTCGCTGGCAAACCCAACCGAACTCACGCCCGGGATCGCCGCCAGCCGATCCACAATATCGTTCTGCATCCGGATCACCCGTTCCGGTTCTCGGACCAGTGAATCTGGAATAGAAATCCGCAGTATCTGGATTTGCTCGGGATGCGTGAAGCCAGGCTGCACTCGGAGCAGCGCCTGGAATGTCCGGATCATCAACCCCGAGCTCACCAGCAACACCAGCGCCAGTGCCACCTGAGCCACCACCAGCACGTTGCGCGCGCGATGCCGTTCCCGGCTTTGACTCACCGTGCGCCCAGCGCCGCGCAACGCATCCGCAATGCCCGGCCCAGCGTATTTCAACGCCGGAATCAAACCGAATAAAATTCCTGAAAGCAACGCGACCGCCAACGTGAAACCGAGCGCCCGCCCGTCCACCGCGATCTCGCTCAGCCGTGGCAAATTCCCTGGCCCAATCGCCACCAGCCAACGCAAACCCACCTGCGCCAGCCCCACTCCCAGCGCGCCACCGGCCAGCGCGAGCCCCATACTCTCAACCAGCAGCTCTCGGATGATCCGCCCGCGGCCGGCGCCCAACGCGGCGCGCACCGCCAGCTCCTGCTGGCGTGCCTCCGCGCGCACCAGCATCAAATTGGCCACATTCGCGCACACCACCAGCATCACCATCCCGATGGTCCCCATCACAACCCATAGCACGCCGCCCACGCCACCCACTACGTCCTGTTTCAGCGGACGAAGCGCCGGCGTGATGCGCCACTTCTCGTAGACGTGCGGGCTGACGCCTGGAACCATTGGCCAGGAGGTCATCCACACCGGCACCAACCGCGCGATATCCGCGCTCGCTTGCTCGATGGTCACGCCCGGTTTCAATCGCGCCACGCATTGATACCCGAATCCCGGCAAAATCGCCTGGCTGCGATCGAAGGCCAGCGGCACGATCAGATCCGCCGCCGCATCCACGAACTGAAAACCCCGCGGCATCACACCCACGATTTCGCGCGCCAGCGAGTCCACCATAATATTGCGCCCAATCACCGACCGATCACCGCCAAAGCGCCGCTGCCAATACCCGTAGCCGAGCATCACCGTGGCTCGCCCGCGCGGCATCTGATCCTCACGCGACAGCCACCTGCCTAAGACCGGTGCAACGTCGAGCGCCTGAAGCGCGCCATCGCTGACATAAACCGCCGAAACCCGTTCCGGCTCCGCCAGGCCGGTAACAGTGTCCGAGCCAGCGGCCCACACTCCCAGCGACTGGAACGTCCGGTTCTGCTCGGCATAAGTGAAATACATCGAATCCGACAACCGCAGATCGCCCGAGACGCTCGCCAATCCCGGTGCGCCCGGCGCCTTATGCCACACCGCCACCAGCCGCTCCGAGTCCGGATACGGCAGCGGCTTCAGCAACACGCTGTTGACCACGCTGAACACAGCCGTATTTGCTCCAATCCCGATTCCGAGTGTCAGCAGCACAGCGACAGTGAACCCAGGACTGCGTCGCAACATACGCAACGAGTGCCGCATGTCC
The DNA here is from genome assembly GCA_963739705.1 of Terriglobia bacterium. GTDB lineage: Bacteria > Acidobacteriota > Terriglobia > Bryobacterales > Bryobacteraceae > Palsa-89. Next base: position 180,335 of record CAVUBR010000003.1, read on the forward strand.
CGCGCTAGCGAATCCACTAACGTGAGGGTGTTCATGGCGTAAATCTCCTCCCGCACGCGCGTTCTGTTGCCGAACTTCCGCCGCGCCGCCGCGCGCGCCTCACCCTCCGTCATCCCGCGGGCCACGTTTTCCTCGGTCTCGATCTCGACATGGGAATCGATCTCGGCCCGCCGTTCCCGGTCCCATTCCGCCCGCCTGAAAAACCGCCGCCAACTCATGGCTCGCCCGTCTCCGGCTTCAGAATCCGCCCGATCGCCCGTACCATTTGTTCCCAGCGCGCCGTTTGCGCTGTCAATTGTTTCCGCCCCTTGGGCGTCAGACGGTAATAGCGCGCCTTGCGATTGTTCTCCGAAGTCCCCCAAAAAGACGCGATCCAGCCGCGATCCTCCAGCCGGTGCAAAGCCGGATACAAAGACCCGTGTTCGATCTGCAGCACCTCTTCCGATCGCTGCTCGATCACATGCGCGATGGTGTGTCCGTGCGCCGGCCCGAGCACTAATGACTGCAGCACCAGCATGTCCAGCGTGCCCTGGACCATCGCGTTCTGAAGGGGAGTCTCGCTCTTTGCCATCGCCTTCCAGTATACTCCAGAAGACGATCTACTGGAACAATAGGCCCGTGAATACACGGTTCCAAACCAACCGCGAGGCAGTTCAGTAGCACATCTAGTGGTCTAACCGCCGAGGCACGGGATTGTCCGCCTTCCCGCTCGCCTCTCTCGCGCCAATATGGTCCGCTAGTTGATCCCCGCTGAAGCTATCCGTATGGCTCTCGTCGATCTCCGGCAGCATGGTTGCATTCCATTCGTTCCACTCCGCCACCAGCCGCTCGTAAACGCCCTTCTTCCGCTCCTTCAGATTGGCCCGCTCCATCGGATCCTCAACCACATTAAACAGAAAAGTGTTGTCAAGAATCTTCAGATACTTGTAGTCCCCGTCCCTGGCCGCTCGCTGAGCATTCGCTTTGTAGCGCCAGAACAGCTTGCGCGTGACCATCGGAGCGCCCTGCTCCAGCACCGGAAGCAAGTTGATCCCATCCGACGGATACGCCCGATCCACCGACGCACCCGCGGCCGCGAGCAAAGTCGGCATCCAATCCATCGTGATCGCCACTTGCTCCGTCGTTCGCCCTTGCGGAATGCGCGCCGGCCACGACACGATCGCCGGTATCCGCAGCCCGCCTTCCAGAAGCTCCGTCTTGCGTCCCGTGAACGGCCACGTATCCGCGAATCGTTCGCCGCCGTTATCGCTGGTGAAAACAACAATCGTGTTCTCGGCCAGTCCGTTCGCGCGCAGCGCTTCCACCACGCGCCCGATCTGCAAATCCATCTCCTGAATCATTCGCCGATAGGTCCCCTGCGACCCACCGTCGAAATCCGCAAGCCCCCGGCCCGCCGCGAGCAGCCGCTTCGATTCCGCTTCATCGCCCGGCGCTTCCCAGGGCCAATGCGGCGCGTTGAAATGCAAGCTGAGCAGAAACGGCCGGCCAGCCTTCGCATAACCATTCACCACCTCCACCGCGCGGCTGCCGAGCAAATCGGTCAGATACCCCATCTGATGCACCTGTACGTCGTCTTCCCACAAATCGTCGCCGCGGTTGGCGTGCGTATAGTAGTCCAGCGCTCCGCCGCGGAATCCGTAGAAATGGTCGTAGCCACTTTGAAGCGGCCCGAATTTCGGAAGTTGCCCCAAATGCCATTTCCCCACCAGCGTCGTCCCGTAGCCGGACTTCTTAAGTAACGACGGCAGCGTCGGATGCTCCGGCGGCAGACCCACGTCACGTAGGATCAGCGGTTCCTCCAGACCGATCGGCAGCCGATACTGATACCGGCCCGTAATCAATGCCGTGCGCGTCGCCGAACACACCGCGGAGTTCGCATAGGCCTGCAGGAACCGCACGCCCGCCGCCGCCAGCCCATCGATATTCGGCGTCCTGAGATCGGGCCGCCCGTAACAAGACACGTCGGCATACCCCAGATCGTCCGCCATAATGAACACAATGTTCGGACGCGCTCCCGCTGTTTGACCCAATAAATTGTCCGACGCCATCGCAACCGCGCCGAGCGCCGTGTTGCGCAGCAGCGTTCTGCGCGTAATCTCAGAGGCAACAGGCATGCCGCGCCCCTTACTGCGCTCGCCCCCGCCCCGCCGGCAATGGACCCATCGTAACGATCTCGAGAGTCAGCCCATCCGGCCCGCTGCCGTCAAAATGCATCTGATTCGCGAAATCCTTCACGATGCTCCCAGGCCCCAGCGAAATCGTGTTGTTCTTGTCGAATTTGGACCCGGTGCCAATCCGCATCGTCCCTGCCAACACCGTCAGAATTCGATCGTTCGGATGCATGTGCGGCTGGCTCCAATCATCCGGGCCGCGCTTAAGAAGCTGCACAATAAAACCAGGCTTGGAAGAATCGCCAAATATAGTCGCGCTTTGATTGGCGCTCCCCGGCCGCCCCCTCCACTCAATCTGATCCGGCATTCTGAAATCTCTAGCAGCCCGGTCGATCTCGGGGGCATCGGCGCCGGATAGCACCATCACGGCCCGCTTATTCGACTTCGCGGCAGGATCCGAAAGAATCACCAACACCAGAATTCCCACCACTGCCAGCGCCGGACGCCGAAAACCGGCCCGTGCGAGTTTGTACATTGTCATGGTCGCCTCCTTGAACTGGACTTATGTATCTTACTTCTTTCATCCGCAGCCCCAGGATATAATTGGCCTCTGATGACTCCAGCCTCAACCCCCGCAGTCATCCTGGCTGCCGGCGGCATTCTTTCCCGCGAGACTCCCGGCGGCGACCTGGTTTTGCTGATCCATCGCAAAGTCCACGATGATTGGACCTTGCCCAAGGGCAAGATCAGCGGCCATGAGTCCCTCCCTGAGACCGCTCTACGCGAAGTCCGCGAAGAGACCGGCTGCGTTGCGGCCTTAAGCGATTACGCCGGAACCGTCGCCTACGAAGTCGGCCCCGCGCACAAACTAGTCTTCTTCTGGCGCATGCAAGTCCTGTCAGAATGTCCGTTCACCGACCATAAGGAAGTGGATCAAACCGAGTGGGTCACTCCTGCCGTGGCGCGGGAACGCCTCACCTATTCGCGCGAACGTTCCCTCATCGAACAGCTCTATCCAAGTCCTGCCGCTAGTGGACCATGAAGAGCCTCAAAAACCGCATCCCCGCACGCCCACAATTGCACCACCCCGTTTGCTCAGGCGTGCGCGTGCTTCCGGCCCGAAGGCTTGGGCGCCGGATTGTCTTCGGCGATGCCCGAGAGCACCACCGGGGCGCGGTCGGGGAATTCAGCCACCAGGGACAGGTTCCCCCCCATCGCCTGCACCGTCTTACGCAGGGTGGATAGCAGCAGATCGCTCCTCTTTTCCAGGCGCGAAACACTGTCCTGTGTGACGCCCAGGGCCTTCGCCATGCGGACCTGTGTGAGCTTGCGGGCCTTCCGCAGCTCCCGCAGCGTCATTTCCTCGGCGACCAGCTCGGCCGCGCGGGTCTCCACTTTTTTCCGCTGCGCCGGACTCAGCTTCCTGATTTTATCGTTCACATTCACAGCCATGGTCACTTCCCTTCCCTCTTGATCCGGGCCAGATGAGCGTCGAAGCGGTCATCGGCCTTGCGGATCAGCTCACGGTAGAACCGTTTTTCGCCGGCGCCCGATTTGTCGCCTGCAACCAGCAAGATCGCCTTCCGCTTTGTATCGAACGCAAAAGCCACTCTCCACACGCCATCCGCCGCGTCGAACCGCAGCTCTTTCATATTCCCGTGGTGCGATCCCTTCAGCGTGTCAACGCGTGGCCGGCCGAGTTGTGGCCCGAATTGCTGCAGAAGCCGCGCCAAGGCCAGAATTTCCGTCCGTACGTCCTCGTGCAGCGCGTCGAATTCTGGCTCAAATTCGTCGCCGATCTCGACCACCCACGCCACATCTATATTATGATATTCAACACATATGTTGTCAAGTACATATGGGGAACGCCCGATCCGGCCGGGGCGTTTCCGCGGCACGCTGCGCCGCTGTCATGCCGAAAGTAGCATCTGCGAAAATTCGAGAAAGGTTATCCTACCGTTTTGCGGATCAGCGCTGGGTTCAAATCTTTCGTCGGCTGCGGAGCATTGCTCCTGTCGGCTCTGCTTTGGGGCCAGCGAGCCGCACAGGACGATCACTTCAGCTTCGCGCTTCTGGGCGACCGGACTGGAGAACCCCAGCCAGGCGTCTACCAGCAGGTGTGGCGCGAGATCGCAGCCGAACAGCCTTCGTTCGTAATCAGCGTCGGTGACACTATTCAGGGACTCAACGACGAAAGCGCGGAGGCGCAGTGGCGCCAGGTCGATCAGCTTCTGATGCCCTACAGACGCTATGCGCTCTATCTCGCTCCTGGGAACCACGACATTTGGTCCGCAAAGTCTGAACGGCTGTTCAAACAACACGCACGCGGGCTACACTACAGCTTCGATTACGGCCAGGCGCATTTCACAATTCTCGATAACAGCCGGACCGACGAACTCTCGGACGAAGAGCTGCTTTTCCTCGAAGCGGATTTGAAAGCGCACCGAGCGCAGCCATTGAAATTCGTCATTTCACATCGGCCATCGTGGTTGTTCCACGTTGCACTGCAGAATCCAAATTTTGCCTTGCACCAGCTTGCCAAGCGGTATGGCGTCGAGTACGTAATCGCCGGCCACGTTCACCAGATGATGCATCTCGCGCTCGATGGCGTCACGTATATTTCCATGGCGAGTTCCGGTGGCCACTTGCGTTCGTCTGAAGCATACGATAACGGGTGGTTCTTCGCACACGCGCTGGTCCAAGTCGATGGCCGGAACGTCACGTTTGAGATCCGGGAAGTCGGGCCGCCTCATGGTAAGGGCCGGGTGACGAAGTTGGCGGACTGGGGCATGCGCGGCCTGATCCAGAAACGCCAGTCAAGATCCGGAGCGAGCGATCCGGAACCGGAATCACGCGCGCGGCTAACGTTGTGAAAGTCGAGACTTGACCTTGCAGATCGGACTGCCCGATATAGTCGCGACTGTCCGATGTCTACAAACGGTGCACTTTTCGCAAGCGGTCCTTCAACAGCTCCGATCGTTTAGCCGTCCCGCATTTTCAAAGGTCAGCAACGCGCGTTTCTCGTCAAGTTGACGCTGGACAGCCTGACTTCCGGATCGCGCTGTTATCCTCCCTCGGTCGGCTCAGTCTTAGGACCTGAGCGATACACACCGCCTTGCCGGGCAGCGGGCCGCTTTCGCATGCAGGAATAGCGCCTCGACTTGAGCGAAAATATATCAATCGGTTGTGCATATCAATTTGGTCGTGCATGTCTGATGGCGCCGTTGCCGAATTGGGGATTCCGCCATGGATCTCATCAAAACGCGGTTGATTGAGTCGGTATTCGCCGGAGGCGGCGAGATGGGCGCAAGGATGCGCGCGCTCGACTGGTCTGCGACGGCTTTGGGCCCACTGGAGCAGTGGCCGCAATCGCTGCGAGCCTGCGTTCGCGTAATGCTGGGCTCTGGATATCCAATGCTCATTTGCTGGGGACCAGCCTACAAGATGCTCTATAACGACGCCTACGCAGCCCTGATCGGAACCAGGCACCCCGCAGCGTTGGGCTGCAGCAAACCCGAGGTGCTTCCCGAGGCATGGGATTACATCGGGCCGCGATTCGACAGGGTGATGACGCACGGCCAGGACGCCAGTCAGCTGACCGACCAGATGTTCACGTTCTACCGTAACAACTACCTCGAAGAGTGTTACTTCTCGTTTTCGTACAGCCCAATTCGAGACGACAACGGCAATGTCGGCGGCGTGCTGACCGCATGCCTGGAGAGCACGGAACGGGTCATCGAGGATCGACGCAGGCAGGTGCTTCGTGATCTGGCCTCGCGAACTGCTGAAGCGCGACATGAGGAGGAAGTTTGGCGCGTCAGCGCGGAAACCCTTGGCCAACATCGACAGAGCGTCCCGTTCGCATTTCTTTATGAGTATCGGGCGGTCGAACGCCAAGCCCGTCTAGCGAGCGTCAGCGCGGAAATCGACGACTTGCATCCAACAGTCATCGACTGCAACAGCGAGAGCATCTGGCGATTCCATACCGCACTGTCGGAGGATTGCCTCGTGGTGGAACTGGGTCGCCGCGCTTCGGCGCTGTCCATCCCTGGCTGGCCATCGCCTCCGCAAGAAGCCACGGTTTTGCCCATCCGCTTGCGCGAGCATAGCGAGGCGGCGGCGTTCCTGGTGCTGGGAATCCATCCAGGGCGCGCGTTCGACGACGCCTACCGCGAATTCGTTCGCCGGATCGCCGAACAAATCGCCATCGGGTTGGCCAGCGCACGCGCGCATGAGCAGGAGCGTCGGCGCGCGGAAGCTCTGGCCGAGATCGATCGCGCCAAGACTGCGTTTTTCAGCAATGTCAGCCACGAGTTTCGCACGCCCCTTGCGCTGATGCTGGGCCCACTTGAGGAAGCGTTGCCGGAAGCCCGCGAGCGGCTCAGTCCGGAACGATACGAGCAGTTGGTCACGGTCCGCCGCAATGCGCTTAGGTTACTCAAGCTCGTCAACACGCTTCTGGATTTTTCGCGGATCGAGGCCGGACGCGTACAGGCGGTCTATGAACCGACGGACCTCAGCGGGGTCACTGCGGAAATCGCGAGCGTGTTCCGTTCAGCGATGGAGAATGCGGGCCTGCGATTTGCGGTGGAATGCCCACCCATCGGCGAACCCGTGCACGTCGACCGTGACATGTGGGAGAAGATCGTCTCGAATCTTCTGTCCAATGCGTTCAAGTTTACCTTCGAGGGCTCCGTGACCGTCACCGTGCAGTCGACGGAGGATGCTGTTGAATTGCAGGTCTGCGATACCGGGGTGGGGATTCCCGAGGAGCACCGTGAGCGGGTTTTCGAGCGCTTCCATCGGATCGAGGGCACCCATGCACGCACGTACGAAGGCACCGGGATTGGCCTGGCCTTCGTGCAGGAACTGGCCAGACTGCATGGCGGCGACGTGCGGGTCGACAGCACACTCGGTCAGGGCAGTACGTTCACGGTGACGATCCCTCGCGGCACGGCTCACTTGCCCACGGAGCACATTCAGACGGCACGATCGATTGGCTCCACAGGAGTGCGAGCCGCTGTGTACGCCGAGGAAGCGCAGCGGTGGTTGCCGGACGAGTGGAGCCCAGTCGACGTAACGGCGCTTCCCAAGTCCGCATCATTAACGCCCTTGCCGCAGCCAGAACCCTCAGCCGGCCGCGAACTAATCGTCGTGGCTGACGACAATGCCGATATGCGCAAATACCTCAGACACCTGCTGGGCGGCCAATATGAGGTGCATACCGTCTCAGACGGCCGTCAGGCGCTGGAGACCACACGACTCCTGCGGCCAGCCCTGCTCCTGACCGATGTCATGATGCCGCAACTAGATGGGTTCGGCTTGCTGCGAGCGGTGCGTGAAGACGCGGTTCTCGCCGGCACACCCATCATCCTGCTCTCTGCTCGCGCCGGCGAAGAGTCGCGACTCGAAGGATTGCACGCCGGAGCAGACGATTATCTCGTGAAGCCGTTCACGGCGCGTGAGCTGGCGGCGCGCGTGGAGGTGCACCTCAAGCTGGCCAAACTTCGTCGCGAGACTGCGGAGCGCGAAGAGAGGCTGCGGTTGGAAGCCGAACTCGAACGCCAGAGGCTGAACGCGAGCCAGGAACTGCTACACGAGACCACCCGTCTTTATCACGAGCTCCAGGAGCGCGAAGCCGAGATCCGGGCGCTCAAGGATCGACTCCATCGGGAAAATCTAGCGTTGCGGGACGAAGTAGACCGGGCGTCCATGTTTGAGGAAATTATCGGTTCCTCGAAGACGTTGCAGACTGTTCTCTCGCGGGTTGGCAAGGTAGCGCCCACGGACTCCACTGTGTTGATCTCAGGCGAGACGGGCACGGGCAAGGAACTGATCGCCCGCGCCGTCCACAAGCGGTCTCCGAGATCCGGCCGCGCCTTCGTCAGCGTGAATTGCGCCGCACTGGCGCCTGGACTGATTTCCTCGGAATTGTTCGGCCATGAGAAGGGATCCTTCACCGGAGCGATGCAGCGGCGGGTCGGGCGCTTTGAATTGGCGGATGGCGGCACCATCTTCCTGGATGAAGTCGGTGACATTCCGCCCGACGCGCAGGTCGCACTCTTGAGGGTCCTCCAGGAGCGGCAATTCGAGCGAGTCGGGGGTACGCAACCGATCCAGGTCGACGTTCGCGTCATTGCTGCCACGCATCGGGACCTGAGGGCCGCCATAGCGGACGGAAGGTTCCGCGAAGACCTCTACTATCGCCTCAACGTATTCCCCGTCGAGACGCCGCCGCTCCGAGAACGTAAAGATGACATCTTGATGTTGGTCGAGTACTTCGTTCAGCGCTACGCCAAGAAGGCTGGAAAAAGCATCCGCACCATCGAAAAGAGGACCCTGGAGCGGTTACAGGCGTACAACTGGCCGGGCAATATTCGCGAGTTGCAGAATGTCATCGAAAGGTCGGTGATCCTGAATTCGGGTGACGTCTTTGCCGTCGACGATGTATGGCTCTCCAGCGAATCGTCTGAGGTGACCCCGCGAGTCGCAAGACCGGCGCCGGAGCCAGAGATGCGTAATGAGCGAGAACCGCGGACTGAGCTTGAGATTATCGAAGCTGCGCTGGCCGCGTGCCGAGGCCGCGTCTCCGGGCCGTCCGGAGCTGCCGCCATGCTTCAGATTCCGCCCTCGACGCTGGAACATAAGATCCGAGCCCTGAAGATTCACAAGAGCCACTTTAAATTTGGCTAACGCCTCGCCAGAATCGCCATATTCGCCGGATTCGCCAAAATCGCAACAGCGAAAATACTCCCATCTCATTATTTTGCAGTGAATTATGAATGGGTTCCGGATTGCCCTTCCAGGGGTGTCCCCCGAGCGCGGGGAAGTCAATTTCAAAGGACAAAGACGACATGACCCCAACAACTGCTTCAGACAAGACCGCCATTCGTCCGTTTCATGTGAATGTTCCCGAAGCGGAACTTACTGAATTGCGCAGGCGCATCAACGCGACAAAGTGGCCTGAACGCGAAACGGTTACAGACGCGACGCAAGGTGTACAGTTCGCAACGACTCAGGCGCTGGCGCGCTATTGGGCTACAGAGTATGACTGGCGCAAGATCGAAGCAAAATTGAACGCCCTGCCGCAGTTCTTGACCGAGATCGACGGGCTGGACATTCACTTCATTCACGTCCGTTCGAAACACGAAAATGCGTTGCCACTGATCGTGACGCACGGTTGGCCCGGCTCGATCACCGAACAGATGAAGATCATCGATCCGCTGACCAATCCCACCGCGCACGGCGGAAAAGCATCCGATGCTTTCGATGTCGTGATTCCGTCGATGCCCGGCTACGGTTTTTCCGGCAAGCCGGCCACGACCGGCTGGGACCCCGCCCACATTGCACGCGCCTGGACCGCGCTGATGAAGCGCCTCGGCTACACGAGGTTCGTGGCGCAGGGTGGCGATTGGGGCGCAGTGATCACCGAGACAATGGGCGTGCAGGCGCCGCCGGAATTGCTGGGCATTCACACCAACATGCCTAACGTGATTCCGCCCGATATCGACGGGATGGCGTTCACCGGCAAGCCGGCGCCTGAGAATCTCACGGCCGATGAGAAGCTCGCTTACGACCGATTGAGTCACGTCTATGCCACGGGCATCGGCTACGCCTTCCAGATGGGATTGCGGCCGCAGACGCTGTACGGCATCGCGGATTCACCGGTCGGCCTGGCGGCGTATTTCCTCGATCACGACGCGCGCAGTTACGAAATGATCGCACGTGTCTTCGCGGGCGGGACGGAAGGCCTGACGCGGGATGATGTTCTCGATAACATCACGCTTACCTGGTTGACGAATACGGCGATCTCCGGGGCTCGTCTCTATTGGGAGAACAAGGGGGCATCGTTCTTCGCCGTCAAAGGCGTCGTGGTCCCGACGGCCGTGAGCGTCTTCCCTGACGAACTCTTTCCGGCTCCACGGAGCTGGGCAGAGCGGGCGTATCCCAAACTGATCCATTACAACAAGGTGGAAAAGGGCGGACACTTCGCGGCCTGGGAACAGCCGAAGCTCTTTTCAGAAGAGGTTCGTGCGGGGTTCCGATCGCTACGCTAGTAGAAACGAAAGGCAGCGCACAAGGAGATCCCATGGTTTTCGAGACGCTCGCCATACACAAGGAGGGGGCCGCGCTATTCGTGCAAATTGCGGCCCCACCCATGAATCTTTTCGGGCCGGAGCTGGTCCGCGATCTGGGCTCCCTTATTCATCAAGCTGAGGCCGACCCCTCTGTCCATGTGCTCGTATTTAAGAGCGCCGACCGGGACTATTTCATCTCTCACGTTGATTTGACCCGGGTCAAAGAGCTAAGGGAGGAGGCCGCGAAGCTGGACGAAAAGTCGGTCGGCCTCCTGTTCCACCACCTGAGTGCAAGCCGCCTCGTCACGATCGCTCAAGTCGAGGGCCGCGTACGAGGCATCGGCAGCGAGTTTGTGCTCGCATGCGACATGCGTTTCGCCGCGCGCGAGTCGGCTGTGTTCGGTCAGTTCGAGCCGTCCTTCGGAGTGATCCCGGGCACGGGTGGGGTCCAGCACCTCACTCGCCTGATGGGACGCGCGCGGGCGATTGAGGTCATGCTAAGTGCCGAGGACTACAATGCCGACTTAGCCGAGCGCTATGGCTGGATCAATCGAGCTTTGCCCGCTGAAGAGCTCGGTGAGTTTGTGAGATCGCTGGCTCATCGCATCGCCGGCTTTCCGGCGGCGGGCCATGTCGCGATTAAGGACCGGGTCAATGCTATCGCGCTCGCGCCGGCCGAGGACTTCCGCCGTGACTCCGAGGTCTTCGGAGCAGGGATTGCGCAACCCCGAGGCGCAAGACCTAATCCAAGCGGCTTTCAAACGCGGATTGCAGACCCGAGACGCCGAAATGGACTTGGCCCGGATGCTGGGCGGCTCCGCGCCAAGCTAAGACGGGTGACAACGATTCCGATCTAAATGATTCAAAGGAGAATGGAAATGGAAGACAACACCTTGGTTCAGTCAAGTTTCTCAGCAACGATCAACGCTCCGATCGAGAAGGTCGATATTCCGTCCTGGTGCTTTACGCTGCCCGAGTCAGAGTACCAGGCGTGCTCCCCGGCTCACTATTCCGCCGGTTCGACGACCGCCCCTGACGGCCGGCGCATGTCGATCAATGTCGAGGTTCTCGGCGGTAGCATGATCGTGCAGCACTACGTCGAGGAGATCGGTCAACCGGATCACCTGAGACTGGTGTCTACCTCAGATGTATTCACGCCAACCGGCCGTACCAAGATAGGCGTGACATGGGACATGGCGGTCAGAAAGATCGACGACAAAACGTGCGAGTTCACAAATACCGTGCAAAGCTGTGCCACTCCCGATTTGATGGACTTCCTGGGCAGGCAAGGAATCCCGTTGGAAGTCTTCCGGGGTGCCCGCAAACCGATTTCAGAGGCCCACAACCGACAGGAGACGCCGATGTTCGCAAAAAGCATCGAACGGCATGCATTGCGACAAGTTGAGATTGACCGGAGGAAGCATGCCACAACTCACCTATGAGAAGGAGATCACCGGACTTGTCGTGATCGATCCTTATAACGACTTCATTTCCGAAGGCGGCAAAATATGGGATCGAATAAAGACCGTTGCCGAAGGTAACCAGTGTGTTCCTCATATGAGGCAGATTCTTGAAGCGGCGCGAAAAACCGGTATCCGGGTTTTCTATGCGATGCATCGGCGATATCGTTCTGGCGACTACGAAACCTGGAAGTACATTGCGCCGATTCAGAAGGCAGCTTGGTCACGAAAGACCTTCGAGTACGGGACATGGGGCGGCGAGATCCGCGCCGAGTTCGAACCTCGCGCGGGCGATGTCGTGGCCGCGGAGCACTGGTGCTCCAGTGGTTTCGCAAACACGGATCTGGATTTGCAGCTCAAGAAACACGGCATTCACAACCTCATCGTCATGGGACTGATCGCGCACACCTGTGTTGAGGCCACCGTTCGCTATGCCGCCGAACTCGGCTATGAGGTCACGATGGTGAAGGACGCTACCGCAAGCTACTCCGATGAGCACATGCACGCCGCGCTCGAAGTCAATATCCCAAATTACGCCAGCGCCATAGTGACCACGGATGAAATCGTCGGTACCCTCAGCAATCAGATGAGCGCGTAGTCGCCTTTGCTGATATTGGCTCGATATGACGTCCCTTCGGCGGGGTGTCTCCTGCGGTTTCCTCCCACGTCTGTCCCACAAGTCGCGCGTGATCCATCCTGTCGGTCCGGTGGAATCCAAGCCAATACAACTAACCCGCCAGTTGACACTACCGGTCGCCAATAGCAGCCTTCGATAGAATATCTCTACTTGCTCCAACTCCAGGAGAACCAACATGCCTCAAAAGCCGCCCTCCCGATTCCCCGGCGAATCGCCTCGCTACCGGACGCCGCCCGCATGCGCCGCAAACTGCCCCTGGGCGGTCAAGTCGCCGAAGACTACGTATTCGATGAGTCCGCGGACGCCCGCTCCATCCGCCAGGTAAAACTCTCCGAGCTCTTTCGAGACAACCTCGACACCCTGCTCCTCTACAGCTACATGTTCGGCCCTCAGATGAAGCAGCCCTGTCCCATGTGCACTTCGTTTATCGACAGCCTGGACGGCGCCGCGATGCACCTGGCCCAGCGCGCCAACCTGGCCGTGGTCGCAAAATCGCCCATCGCCCGCGTCCACCAGTTCGCCCAAACGCGCGGCTGGCGCCATCTCCGTCTGCTGTCCTCAGCCAATAACACCTACAACCGCGATTATCACGGCGAAGCGCCCGACGGAGGCCAGTTGCCGATGCTCAACGTCTTCGTCCGCCGCAAGGGCAAAATTTATCACTTCTACGCCACCGAGCTTCAGTTCATGCCGCCCGACAAAGGCCAAAACCAGCGCCACATAGATATGATGTGGCCGCTTTGGAATCTCCTCGACCTCACCCCCGAAGGACGCGGCGCCGACTGGTTCCCCTCCCTCACCTACCAGTCCTGATTCCGGCCGGTCACGGCTCTTTCGACCACTTCTCTCCCTTCGAGTCAACAACCTCCGCGCGGAACTTGCGCGGCCGCGCGAGCCATCATGTTATCCCAAACTCGAAAGGATCATCCCAATGTCAGCTCTTCCAGCCATCCACCGCTCGGCCATCAATCGCGCCAATTCCCAGCATTCCACCGGCCCCCGCACCGCGGAAGGCAAAGCGCGCTCGTCCCAAAACGCCCTCCGCCACGGCCTCTTGAGCCGCACTCCGGTTTTGCCTTCCGAAGATCAGGCCGCCTATCGAGCAACACTGCCTCCAGTTCTTCGACGAATATCGCCCGGCAACCCCCACCGAAACACAGCTCACTCAGGAACTAGCCGACACCGCCTGGCGCCTCAACCGCATTCCCGCCCTCGAAGCCAATCTGCTGAACCGCGCCGCCCAAGCCATGGAGGTTGACATCGTCGAAGCCCACCGCACTCTCTCGATGCTGGGTCTCCACGGCACGCGCCTCTCACGCCAGTTCCAAAAAACGCTCCAGCAGCTCCGCGAGATCCAAGCCGAGCGCCACGAACGCCGCGAACGCGACCTCAAGGACGCCGCCGCCGTCTCCGAAGTCCATAAACACCAAGGCATTCCTTATGACCCCTCCGAAGATGGCTTCGTTTTTTCGCGCCATGAAATCGACGCCTTCGCCCAGCGCCAGATGCGCATCGACAAGTCGCGCGCCTTCGATTATTCGCGCACCTACGAGGCTCGCAAACTCTTCGGAGCCATGCAGGCCGGAAAATAATCCGCTACCGCGCGCCCCGGAGCTGCTACGTTCGCTTCGCTCGCAGATATTGCTTCGGCCAAGGACCCTCTTGCCGCAACTCATCCGCCGCCCGCAGCGGCCAATAAGGATCGCGCAGCAATTCCCGCGCCAGAAACACCAGATCCGCTTGCCCCGTGCGCACGATATGATCCGCCTGCTGCGGCGAAGTGATCAGCCCTACCGCCGCCGTCAGCACGCCGCTCTCCTTGCGAATCTTCTCCGCGAACGGAACCTGAAACCCCGGCCCCACCGGCACCTGAATATGCGGGAGGATCGCAGCCGATGAACAATCGATCAGATCGACGCCCAGCGGTCCCAACTGCGCGGCCAGCCGCACCGAGTCCTCGCCCGTCCAGCCTCCTTCCGCCCAATCGGTCGACGAGATCCGCACAAACAACGGCAGGCTGGCCGGCCAAACCGTTCGCACCGCCTCCACTACTTCGCGCAGCGCGCGCGTCCGGTTTTCAAAGTTCCCGCCATAGCGGTCGTTGCGAAAGTTGCTCAAGGGCGACAAAAACTCGTGCAGCAGATACCCATGCGCCGAATGGATCTCAACAATTTTCGCGCCCGCCTCGAGCGCCCGCCGTGCCGCCGCGGCGAATGCGTCAACTACCCGCGCGATGCCGCGCTCATCCAGCATCTCCGGCGTCGCGTATTTATCCGAGAACGGCAACCGCGCTGGGCGCAAAAATCGGCCGCCATCCGCCTTCCGATTCCTCCAGCGGCTTCCCGCCCTTCCACGGAACTTCCGTGCTCGCCTTGCGCCCGGCGTGCGCCAATTGCGCCGCCGGAACAGCGCCTTGATCTTCGATGAACCGGAATATGCGCGCGAGCATCGCAATGTGCCCGTCCGACCAAATTCCCAGATCCTCCGGGCTGATGCGCCCTTCCGGCAAAACCCCGGCCGCCTCCGCCATCACCATCGCCGCACCACCCACCGCGCGGCTTCCCAAATGCACAAAGTGCCAGTCATTCGCATAGCCGTCCACGCTCGAATACTGGCACATCGGCGAAACACCGATGCGATTCCGCAATCGCACTCCGCGAATTTCGAGCGGCGCAAAAAGATGGGCCGGTTCCGCTGCCGGCTTAGTGGGCGCGGGACTGCGCACTTCCGAGATGGTTGCCATTCCCTCTATTTTGCTACACTAACCCACCGATGCCCCCTCGCCCCGCACCTGAGAGCAAACCTTGAGACCAAAACCCGCCACCGTTGTCGCCATCTATCCCGGATCGTTCGACCCCATCACCAGCGGCCACCTGGACCTCATCCACCGGGCGTCCGCGCTCTTCGACAAACTCATCGTCGCCATTCTGCGCAACGACGAGAAGCAGCCGCTCTTCACCGTCGAAGAGCGCATCGAGATGCTGCAAGAAGTGATCCAGGGCGTCGCCAATGTCGAAGTGGTCTCCTTCGATGGCCTGCTGGTGAGCTATGCCGCCGAGTGCGGAGCCAGCGTCATCGTCCGCGGCATTCGCGCCGTCTCCGACTACGAATACGAACTCCAGATGGCTCTCATGAATCGCCGGCTCGCGCCTGAAATCGAGACCGTTTTCCTCATGGCCAGCGAAGCCCACTCCTTCATCAGCTCCCGGCTGGTCAAGGAAGTCATCCGCTTGGGCGGAAACATCCGCGGCCTTGTTCCTCCATCCGTAGAAGGTAAACTAAAGAAGAGACTCTTAGGAGAAACCGGACTAACTTGACACCTTCCATGCACGCCACTCTAGACTTAGCGGAGCGCATTTCGCGCATCAGCGAATCCTCCACCATGAAGGTCGCCGCCGAAGCCGACCGCCTTCGCCGCGAAGGAATCGATGTGGTGGATTTCGGCGCGGGCGAGCCCGACTTCCCCACGCCGGACAACATCAAGCGCGCCGCCATCGCCGCCATCGACGCTAATTTCACTAAGTACACGCCCACCGGCGGCACGCTCGAGCTGAAGCAGGCCATCTGCCAGCGCCATCACGACGACTACGGCACCAACTACGCGCCCGGCGAATGCATGGTCACCGTGGGCGGCAAGCACGCCATCTTCAACTTGATGCAGGCTCTCATCTCCGAGGGCGACGAAGTTGTCATCCCCGTGCCCTACTGGGTGACTTACAAGGACGTCGTCAACTACGCCGGCGGCAAGTGCGTGTTCGTCCAAACCGACGAAGACGATGGTTTTCAGGTCACCGCGGACGGCATCGCGCGCCACATCACCGATAAGACCAAGCTGCTGATCATCAACTCGCCCAACAATCCCAGCGGATCCGTCTTGAGCCGTGCCGAGTTTGAAAAGATCTACAGCTTGGTGGTTAAGCGCGGCATCCAGCTCATGACCGACGAATGCTACTGCCGCTTTCTCTATGAAGGCGAGCCGTTCTCCATCGCCTCCATGCCCGGCGCCAAGGAAAATGTCGTGGTCGCGGGATCGCTTTCCAAAACCTACGCCATGACCGGCTGGCGCATCGGCTTCGCGCTCGCGCCAAAATCGCTGATCGATGCCATGATGAAGCTGCAAAGCCACACCACCTCCAACCCAACTTCGGTTTCGCAGAAGGCCGCCATCGAAGCCCTGCGCGGCCCTCAGGATTCGATCCCCGTCATGCTGGCCGAGTATCGCAAGCGCCGCGATTTCGTGGTGCAACGCCTGCGCTCCATTCCCGGCGTAAAGATCGCCGAGCCCAAGGGCGCTTTCTACGCTTATCCGAATATCTCGGTGGGTTTCCGCAACGGCATCACGTCGGCCTTGCAATTCTCCGAACGCCTGCTCGCTGAAGCCCACGTAGCCGTCGTTCCGGGCGAAGCCTTCGGAACCGACGAGCACGTCCGGATTTCCTACGCGACCTCGATGAAGGAATTGGAGCGCGGCCTGGACCGCATCGCGCGTTTCATCAGTGAGCGCTAGCGCACCGGTCCGCCTCGCCACCAGATTTCTCGAGAAAATCTGGGGCTCCGAAGACCTGGCGCCCTGGTTTCCCGGCTCTCAAAACAAAATCGGTGAAGTTTGGTTTGAAGCGGACCTTCCCCTGCTGGTGAAATTCGTTTTCACCTCCGAGCGTCTCTCGGTCCAGGTGCACCCGGACGACGCCTTCGCCAAGGCGAACGAAAATTCGCGTGGAAAAACCGAGATGTGGTACGTCCTGCGCGCGGATCCCGGCGCGAAACTCGCCGTCGGTTTTCGCCAGCCGCTCACCCGCGAAAAGCTGCGCGAATCCGCCTTGAGCGGCGAGATCGAAGAGCTGTTGAATTGGATTACCGTCGAAGCCGGCGATGCTTTCTTCGTTCCGGCCGGCACCGTGCACGCCATCGGAGGCGGCCTTGCCATCTGCGAGATTCAGGAGCATTCCGACATCACTTACCGGCTCTACGATTACGGCCGCCCGCGCGAGTTGCATTTGGACAAAGCCTTGCAGGTTGCATCTCTGGAGGCCAGCACCATCCAATCCCAGATGCTGCCCATCGATTGCCAATACTTTCACACGGAACTGGCCCGCATCGTAATCCCTCTTCGTTACGTTGCCGAAGCGCAGCGTTTTCACATTCTGATTTTCGTCAGCGGCATGGGGACCATCGCGGACCAGCCTTTTCGGGAAGGCGAAGCGTGGTTGGTGCCGGCCGGCGCCGAACCGTTCAACATCAACCCGTCCGGAGATGCGGTGAGGTTCCTGCGAACCTGGGTCCCTTAGCCGATTCCCAGTTCATCGACACGCTCGAGCGGCGTGCCGCAGCGGCGGCAAATGATCGCCGCACAATCCCCGCACACCAGCGGATCGGCCACCGCCAACTGGCAGCGCGGGCAGTAAAATTCGTCGTGCTCTGGTGCCGGATCTTCAGCCATTACTGTTACACTAGCAGCAGAAACCGCCGCTCGTGATGCTGCCTCGCGCCGGAACTTGCATTTTGCTGGGCTTCCTGGTTTCTTGCGCGACGCAACCCGACAAGGCTCCGTCGATTGGAGAAGCTTACGTCGGCCCGAGCACGTTGAATCTGCGGCGCGACCTGAGCGCGAAATCGCCCATCGCTGGCGCCGCCAAACACGGCGAGAAACTCGAGATCCTCGAATACCAGCATCGGCTGGTCAAGGTGCGCAGCCCGGAAGGCGTGGAAGGCTGGACCGATTTGCGCCAGCTTCTCACGCCCGACCAAATGGCGAATCTGCGCCGCATGGCCGACAGCGCCGCGCAATATCCTTCGCAGGGCGCCGCGACCGTTTTTGAGCTGCTCAACATGCATTCCGAACCGAACCGGTCGTCGCCGAGTTTCTGGCAGGTCCCGGAAAACGGAAAGGTCGACGTGCTGGCTCACAAGCTCACGCCTCGAACGCAAGCCGCAGCGCCGGCTCCGCAGCCAATTCCGAGAAAAGCGCCGCCCTCGCGCAAAAAGAAGGAGCGTCAAGCGACTGTGAGAATCGGGCCGCCGCCCATGCCGCCCGGGCCCAAACTGCCCTCCGATTGGCTGGCCTTGTCGGTTCCAAAAGCCGAGCCTCAACCCGACGCGAACAAGCCGGAGACAAAACCTGCCGCGCCAGTCCCAATGGACGATTGGAGCCTGGTTCGCACCCAAGACCACAAGGCCGGCTGGGTGCTCACGCGCATGCTCAACATGGCGATCCCGGACGAAGTGGCGCAGTACGCCGAAGGACACCGCATCACCTCCTACTTCGCACTCGGCCAGACTAAGGATGAAGATTCCGAAAAAACAAATTGGCTCTGGACCACCATCACCAAGGGCCTGGAACCGTATGAGTTCGACAGCTTCCGCGTATTTGTCTGGAGCAAGAAACATCATCGCTATGAGACCGCCTACATCGAGCGCAACGTGGTCGGGCATTTTCCGGTAGAGGTGAACAACACGGGCGCTGCGCCGAGCTTTTCGCTCATTCTGGAGTCGGATGACGGCCAACTGGTCCGGAAAACTTACTCGTTCGAAGGATTCCGCATTCGGATGACCCACAAAGAGCCGTACGCCGCGGCGACGGAAGAAGCGCCCAAGCCTGCCGCGAGCCTAACGCCGCAGGCAGCGCCGAAAGCGCGCTCGCTATATTCGCGGTTCAAGGATCGCCTCAGCCGGCTCTTTCACAAGTGAGATCTATTTGCGGGCGCCGCTCTTGGGAACCAGCTTGATCTCGAAAAGCTTCGGCCAATTCTTGCCTGTTACAAACAAGCGGT
Organism: Terriglobia bacterium; assembly: GCA_963739705.1. Classification (GTDB taxonomy): domain Bacteria; phylum Acidobacteriota; class Terriglobia; order Bryobacterales; family Bryobacteraceae; genus Palsa-89. Next base: position 199,391 of record CAVUBR010000003.1, read on the forward strand.
CGCCCAGAACGTCATAGGCGATGCCGTTCAAAACATCCGTTTCGCTGTCCCGATCCGCACGGCTCAAAATCCCTGCCAGGTTCACCCACCCGAGCACGCGGCCATCGGCGGGCGAAATGCGCACGATGCGATCGGTCTGCCACACATTGGCATAAATCTCGCCACGCACGCATTCCAGCTCGTTCAAATAGTTCACCGGTTTCCCGGCGTCCCGCACGGTGATGCGCCGGTTCTCGTGCAGCGTGACCGGGTCCCAAACGCGAATCTGCGGCGTGCCGTCGCTCATGTAGATCACTGTGCCGTCGTTCGCGAGGCCCCAGCCTTCGCCCGGATAGTAGAACGACCGCAGGCGGCGGAAGGAATTCTGATCGTAAACGAAGCCGATTCCGGAGCGCCACGTCAGCTCCAGGATCTGCTGATTGAACACCGTGATGCCCTCGCCGAAGTATTGCGACTCGAGGTTGAGCTGCTGCAGGACCTTGCCGGTTTCTAGCTGTACCTTGCGTACGCTCGATTTTCCGTTCAAGCCGGTGCCTTCATAAAGGAAGCCGGCGCGGAATTCCAAGCCCTGAGTGAAAGCGTTGCGGTCATGTGGATAGACATGCACCACTTGATAGCCGAACTCGGGCGTCTGCGCCGCGAGCACGTAAGCGCACAGCATGAGGCACCATGCGAATCTTGCTTTAGGCATGCAATAACACCTTGAGAACGCCGCGAGAGCGAGCATGACGGAAGGCCAGCGGTGCGTCTTCGAGCGGCAGCACTTCCGAGACCAGCGGGTCCACTTGCACCTGTCCATTTTGCAACAAGCGCAACGCGGGCTCGAAGCGGCCGCAGCGCGACCCGATGAGAGTGATTTCGTTCACGATGAGCGGCGCGGTGTCGATACGCGCCAGGCCGTGTGTGGTGGATTTCAAGATTACGGTGCCGCGTGGACGCGTCATCGCGACGGCTTGTTGCAGCCCTTGGGGCGAGCCGGTGGCGTCCACCACCCAATCGTATTTTGCCGCAGGCAGCTTTCCGTCCCGGACCATGGTTGTGTCGACGCCGGCGGCGCGCGCGATCTTCAACTTTTCACGATGCCGCCCATATTGGTGAACCTCGGCGCCGTGCGCACGCAATACCTGGCTGATCAGGAGCCCAAGTTTTCCGTCGCCCAGAACAGCGGCGCATGCACCGCCCGGGATGCGCACCTGGTCGAGAATTTCGCAGGCCGCGGCGAGCGGCTCGACAAAAACGGCCTGCTGGTCGGAAATTTCAGATGGGACACGATGCAGATTCTTCAATGGCAATGTCAGAAGCTCGCGGAACGCGCCGGGATGTTTAACGATTCCGAGCACCGTGCGGCGGGGACAATGGCGGCCAAGGCCGCGGCGGCACCACTCGCATTCGCCGCAAGCCAGATTGATTTCGCCGACCACGCGCTGGCCGATCCAAGCCCGATCGTCGGCCTCCACCACTTCGCCCACGAACTCATGACCTGGCGTGCCGCGAAAGCCGTAATAACCGCGCTGCAGTTCCAGATCCGTATTGCAGATGCCGCCGTAGACCAACCGGATGGTCGCAAATCCCGGAAGACGCCGCGGAGGCGCTTGGCGGCGCACCGAAACGACTCCTTTGTTTAGACGTACCGCGAGCATATCGTGGATACTTTAATCATGCTAGCCGAGTTGGTGTGCTTCGAGCAGAAGTGCGGCGCGCGTTTTGATATCCAGGAAGCGCTCTACAACTGCCCGAAGTGCCAGAGCTTGCTTGAAGTTCGGCTCAGCGGGAGCGCGGATGCGGCGGCATGGAAACAAATCTGGCGGGAGCGGCGAACGTGCAACGGTCCGCTCGATCAAAGCGGCGTCTGGCGCTATCGCGAATTGCTGCCGTTTGACGGGCAGGAAGATCGCATAGTGTCGCTGCGGGAAGGGAACACGCCGTTGCTGGATGCACGGCGCGCAGCCGAATACGGCGGCTTGGACCGGCTGACTTTCAAACATCAGGGTTTCAATCCAACCGGGTCTTTCAAAGACAACGGCATGACTTGCGGAGTGGCGCAGGCGCTCCGGCTCAAGCGCCAGCGCGTGGCGTGTGTTTCCACCGGCAACACGTCGGCATCGATGGCGGCGTACGCGAGCGCGGCTGGTCTGGATTCGATTGTCTTCATCCCGCACGGCAACATTTCCTATGGGAAGCTGGCGCAGGCGCTGGAATACGGCGCGCGCACGCTGCAGGTGGAAGCGAACTTCGACCAGATTCTCGCGCTGGTGCGTGCCTTGGCCGACCGGCTGGGCATCTATCTGCTCAACTCGATCAACCCGTTTCGCATCGAAGGCCAGAAGACCATCATCTTCGAGATGCTGGATCAGCGCGATTGGAATCCGCCGGACTGGATTGTCTTGCCGGGCGGCAACTTGGGAAACACTTCGGCGTTCGGGAAGGCTCTGCGCGAGTTGCGCGAGTTCGGACTCATCCGCAAGATGCCGCGGCTGGCGGTGATTCAGGCTGAAGGCGCCGCGCCGTTTTACGAGTTCTTCCAGCGGCGCGGCGCATTTCAGAGCGTGCCGGATCCCAAGACGCTGGCCACCGCCATTCGCATCGGCGATCCGGTGTCCTGGCCGAAGGCGCTCAATGAAGTCAGCGCTTCAAACGGAGTGGTGGAGAAGGTGAGCGAGCAGGAGATCGCGGACGCGAAAGCGATCATCGGGCGTTGCGGCATCGGTTGTGAACCGGCATCGGCCGCGACGCTGGCCGGCATTCGAAAGCTGACGCAATCGCGGGTGATCCGCGCCAGCGACGATGTCGTTGCGGTGCTGACCGGGAACTTGCTGAAAGATCCGGATTACATTTACCGCTATCACACCGGCCAATTGCAGGACCCGGAAGGCAAGCCGCTGGAGTCGCGCTTTGCGAACCGTCCGGTCACAGCGCCGAACGACGCGGACGCGATTGCGAAAATTTTAGAAGAAGGTAACTGAACTAGCGATCGCGATCGCGGCCGCGGCCTTCGCGCCGTCCGCCGCCGCCACCGCCGCCGCCGCGCTCGCGCGGGACCATGGGACGCGCCTCGTTTACCACCAGCGCCCGGCCCATGAGGTCCCTGCCGTTGCAGGCTTCGATGGCGCGATTGGCGGCGGCATCGTCGTGGATCTCGACGAACCCGAATCCGCGCGCCTCGCCGGTGAAGCGGTCGCGCATCACGTTAACGCTGTCGACGGTGACACCAGCCTGCGTGAAGAAATCGGTTATATCGGCTTCGGTGGCCGCATAGGCCAAGTTCCCTACGAATAGTTTCATGAGAAAGCTCCTTGACGTCATTGCAGAGGCAGGTTTACGACCGCGGACCCGGGATTACAAGCAGGGCGAACGAGGGGAAAGACTGACTCCGAACACACAACTTCAGTGTGCCAAAAAGCGCTGGGCCTGTCAAAAACTGATCTTCAAGGTAGACTGGAAGGCAAATCTTAGTCCAACGCCGCTCGTTTGAGGGAGGAGGCTATGAACCAATCGCGAGGGATCGTGTTGTGGCTCGCCGCCGCGTTTGTGGCCCTGGCCGGTCATCCCGCAAAGGCTGAAGTTCTGGAGCGGACCAAGACGATCGGCGGCACTACCGTTCATTACAAGGTTGTGCTTCCAAGGAACTACGATGCCGCCAAGGCCTATCCCGGCGTGCTCGGTTTTGGCGGCGGTCCCCAGACCATGAACGTCGTGGATAGCGTCATTACCAGGAACTTCAAGGATGAGGCGGAGAGACGTGGCTACATCGTAGTCGTTCCGGCTGCCCCGAACGGCCAGTTATTCTTCGAAGGCGGAGAGAGCATCTTCCCGGAGTTCCTGAAACAGATTCTGGCCGACTACAAAATCGAGGACAACAAGTTCCATATTGCGGGGCCGTCGAATGGCGGCATCGCCGCATTTCACGTGGCCTCGCTCAATCCTCAATATTTCCTTTCGATCACTGCGTTTCCCGGATATCTCTGGGAGCCGACCGCAGCGCACGTTCAGGCCATCTCGAAAATGTGCATCAACATGTTCGTGGGCGAGCTGGACCCCATGGGGTGGCAGGACCTCATGCAACAGCAAGCCGCAATGTTTCGCGCCCATGGCATGACTGCGCAATACACCGTGGAGAAGGGGCAGCCGCACCGTTTGGAAACGTTGGCAGGACCGCATGCGGGCCGGCTGTTCGATCTGTTCGAGCAGGCCAAACACGGCTGCGGCAAATGAAATGGGCGGCGTGTGCCGAATTAATCGATTTTCCTTGCTTGGAAGCCCCCGCCGAATCCACGGCAGGACCATGAATGCGATCGCGTATCCGGCCAAGGGCACAAAGAGCGCGATCGCCGTCGTCTCGCTCGTCGCCACGCGGCGCAGCGTGATGGGCCACGACCTTTCGCCGTACTTCCGCCGGAATTCATCCACCACCACCTGGATGTCGTCATCCGTTTCGTCCTCATCCATCATGGTTTTGACGATGCCATCGAGTTCCTGGCGCTTGGCTTCGTTGAGGCGCAAATCCCGGGATTTGTTAACACCGACGTACAGCCACGCGGCGATCCAGCACACCGATAGAACGAGGTAGATGCGCAGGAATCCTTTACGGTAATTCATTGCCACCTACGATTGTCCGGAAAAAACGGAAGATTCGCTAGCGGGCGGGGAACGTTAAGCTCGCGCCAACACATCCACGTCAGCGGGATGGCGACGCTTGGACGGCCTTTCACGGGAGGGATCTCCTACAACCTGACTTCTGGCTCGCATCGGTACGGGGCAAGGGTCGGCTTGAGTCTGAGCCTGTAGCTCGTCGATGTTGCGATCCGAGGGCAGCCGGGTAGAATAAGGCCTATGCGTCCCCTACTCATCGCTGGCGCGCTGGTCGCAACGCTGGCCGCCCAGCCGCCTCCTGCACGGAAAATCGCGGCCGTTCGCGTCTTTGGAAACGCCGGCCAGACTGAACTGTTCATCGCCTCGTCCGACGGGAGCGATGAGCGCGCGCTGCTCGCTTCTCCTGATACGGACTACGATCCGGTCTGGGCTCCGGACGGGTCATCAATCGTCTTCACGTCCGATCGGGACGGATCGGCTGAACTCTATCGGGTGAAGCCGGATGGCAGCGGTCTAGAGCGGCTGACCACCAACCCGGCATACGATGATCAAGCCGCGTTTTCTCCCGACGCAAAGCAACTCGTGTTCGTGACCACTCGTTCTGGCGGTCACGCATTGCTGTGGACCCTGGATCTGGCCACGCGCCGCGCGAGACCTTTAACCTCAGGGAGCGGCGGCGACTTCCGGCCAGCCTGGTCTCCGGACGGAAAGTGGATCGCCTTTTCATCCGTGCGCGGCAACGGATTCCCGTTCAGCCATGGACGGTGGGAGCGCCTCCAACTGGCCGACATTTATGTCATTCGTCCGGACGGCTCCGGGCTCAAGAAAATCACCCAGAGCGGAGACTTCTGCGGAAGTCCGAAATGGATGAGCGACAACCGTCATCTGGTGGCCTATTGCATGACTGCGGAGCAGACCTTGGCGAATCGCAGGCCGAACCCGGATCCAGGCAACGACACGCGACTCGTCTCCATCGACGCCACTACGGGCATTTCGAGCGATCTTCCGGCCGGTCCGGGCGCAAAAATCAACCCTTCTCCACTGCCGGAAAACGACATTGGGTATGTCCGCAAAGATCATGCCGGGCCGGGATCGGTATCTATTACACGAGCGGCAAGCGCGGACCGCGTGGTGACGTCCGCGCCGCCTCATGGTCGCCCGACGGCAAGTATGTCGTTTTTCACAAGCGCATTGCCGCGCAGTTGGCGCCGATCCGCAAAACATTCAGCAGCAACGCGAACTACGAGTTGAGCCTGTTAGGCACGATCCTACCGGCCTTCAGTCCTAGCGGGGATCAATTTGTCGCCAATACCCGCGCTGGACAGAACAATCTGGGCGCAAACCTGGTCATAACGAACACCGCTACGGGAAGCTCCAAAGTGATCCACGAGGAGAAGACTCGCAATGTGCTGGCGCCGCAGTGGTCTCCCAGCGGCGACAGGATAATCTTCAGCGTCGGCGAGTTCCCCGCGTTTTTCGACGGCTTTCACAAGTTGTTTCTAAAGTCCGCGGACCGCGTGGAGAGCGGAGCGCATGTCGCCATTGTCAACGCGGACGGAACGGGCTATCGGGAATTGACCAGCGGCGCACAAAACAGCGCCTTCCCCTCATTCGCCCCGGATGGAAAGCGCTTCGTCTTCCGGACTTTCGAGAAAGACGGTTACGGTCTGCGTATCATGAACCTCGAAACGAAAGCCGTTACAACGTTGACGGCGGAGTACGACAATTTCCCGCTATGGTCTCCACGCGGGGATTTGATCCTGTTCTCGCGCCTGGTGGATGGAGCGTACGAGGTCTACACGATCAAGCCCGACGGAACGTCCGTCAAACGTCTGACATTCACCCATGGCAATGACGCTCATATGGCGTGGTCCCCGGATGGTGAGCACATCGTATTCGCCAGTTCGAGAATGGGCTTCAAGGATGAAGTCACGTACACGGATGCGCCCCAGCCGTACGGAGAATTGTTCGTGATGCGGTACGACGGGACACATGTCGAACAAATCACCGACAACCAATGGGAAGAGGGCACTCCTGCGTGGCAGCCAACCGCGGCCCTCGTTCCGGCTCGCACGGTACCGGGGAAGGACGCTAGAACCGCGCGCAGGTAGGCATGCGTTCCGGGGAGTCTTAGTGAGGGCGGTTCCCATTTCGGTGGCTTGGGCGCTCATGCCGTTCTGGGTGTGATTCAGCGGGTTGGTCATGCTATCCTACGCTTTCAGTTTGGGACCGTCGCGCTTTGCGACCGCGTTCTCTCTACACTCATTCACACTGAGACCAATACATGAAGCTCACTTGGACCAAGACCGACGAGGCACCCACACTCGCGTCGTACGCGCTGCTGCCCATCCTGCAAGCGTACTTCAAGGGGACAGGGGTGGAGATCGAAACGGCTGACATCTCGCTCGCCGGGCGTATTCATCGCCAACTTCCCTGAGTGTCTTCGGAACGACCAGAAGATTCCCGACGAGTTGACCCGCCTGGGTAAGCTGGCGCAGACACCGGAGGCCAACATCATTAAGCTCCCCAACATCAGCGCCTCGATTCCGCAACTCCGGGAAGCGATTGCGGAACTCCGCGGAAAGGGCTACGACATACCCGACTATCCCGAGGCGCCGTCGACAGATGAGGAGCGTGCGCTGCAGGCCCGCTTTGCAGTGGTCTTGGGCTCGGCGGTGAACCCCGTATTGCGCGAAGGCAATTCGGACCGCCGTGCTTCGAGATCGGTGAAAGCATTCGCGCGGAAGCATCCACACAAGATGATGAAAGCCTGGCCGAAGTCCGGTTCGGTGACGCGTGTCGCCCACATGAGTGACAAGGACTTCTACGCCAGCGAGAAATCTACGACGGTAGGTCCCGCAACCAACGTGCGCATCGAATTCGTGGACTCAGCCGGCGCGGTGAAGGTGCTGAAGCAAAGCCTCCCGCTGCTCCAGGGCGAAGTCATCGACTGCGCGGTGATGAACGTGGCCGCTCTGCGGAAATTCTATGCGGAGCAGATGGCCGCCGCCAAAGCTGACAACGCGTTGTTGTCGCTGCATCTGAAGTGCACCATGATGAAGATCTCCGATCCGATCATGTTCGGGCACTGTGTGGCGGTGTATTTCGCCGATGCCCTGGAGAAGCATGCCGGCGCGATCCAAAAAATCGGCGCCAACGTCAACAACGGACTGTCGGATGTCCTCGGCAAACTCGACCAGCTTCCGGCCGCGAAGAAGGCCGAGATCGAGGCCGACATCGCAGCCTGTTACGACAAGGGTCCTAGCTTGGCGATGGTCGATTCGCGGATGGGTAAGACCAACCTGCACGTTCCCAACGACGTGATCGTCGACGCATCGATGCCGGTTGTGATCCGGGACGGCGGCAAGATGTGGAACAAAGAGGACGCGCTCGAAGACACCGTCGCCATGATCCCGGACCGCTGCTACGCCACCATCTATCAGGTCGTGATCGAGGACTGCCAGAAGCACGGACAGTTCGATCCGGCGACCATGGGCAGCGTGTCCAACGTCGGGCTCATGGCGCAGAAGGCCGAAGAGTATGGTTCGCACGACAAGACCTTTGCCGCGCCCGCCAACGGCACCATTCGCATGGTTGATGCGGGCGGCAGAACGCTGCTCGAAGTGAGCGTAGAGCGCGGCGATATCTTCCGCGCCTGCCAGACCAAAGACGAGGCCATCCGCGATTGGGTAAAACTGGCCGTGGCACGCGCGCGGGCAACCGGCGCACCGGCGGTGTTCTGGCTCGACCCGGATCGTGGCCACGATGCGCAAATCATTCAGAAGGTGAATGCCTACTTACCCGAACACGACCTCTCGGGACTGGAAATCAAGATCATGAAGCCGGACGACGCAATGAAATTCTCGTTAGAGCGAATCCGCCGGGGCGAGGACACCATCTCCGTCACGGGGAACGTGCTTCGTGACTATCTCACCGACCTGTTCCCGATCTTCGAATTGGGGACCAGCGCCCGCATGCTCTCGATCGTGCCGCTGCTCAGAGGCGGCGGATTGTTCGAAACCGGCGCCGGCGGTTCGGCGCCCAAGCACGTGCAGCAGTTCTTGAAAGAAGGGCATCTGCGCTGGGACTCGCTCGGTGAATACTGTGCGCTGGTACCCTCGCTGGAGCTGATTGCGGCGAAGACCGGCAACCCGCGGGCGACGCTGCTTTCGAAAACGCTCGAAGACGCCATCGGCCGCTACCTCGAAGACGCCCGCGAGCCTTCGCGCAAGGTGAACGAGATCGACAACCGCGGCTCGACGTACTATCTCGCGTTGGCGTGGGCAAAGGCACTCGCCGCCCAGAACGAGGACGCGGAGTTGAAGCAACGCTTCACTCCGGTGGCCGCCGCGCTGGAGGCGAACGCGGGCAAGATTACTCAGGAGTTGTTGGTGGCACAGGGCAAGCGGGTGGAAATCGGGGGGTATTATTTCCCGGACGACGCAAAGTGCGCCGCGGCGATGCGGCCCAGCGTTACGCTGAACGCAATCATAGACGGAATGTAGTGGCGTTTGCGCCTCCGCGCCGGAACACAACGCTACTGGTTTAGTTCGGACCGGCAATTGGAATTTGGAACTACTCAACTGAGAGAGAATCTCGCGACGGTTGGATAATCGTTTCCCAGCCTCGTGGGTTGAAGGTTCGCCTCCTTCCGCCTCACCCAACTTTCGCAGCCGGGCATTTTGCTGGCATCATATTGCGCCCAGTGTAGTGCGATTTACTTCCTGCTCGGCGACACCACGACAAGGCCTGCTAATTTACCGGGCTGCGAGTGCGCCAGATACACCGTGCCATCTTTCGTGACGACCCCGTTGCGAGCGCCCTCGTGGGTCGGCACCACTGCAACCTGGCTGAGCTTGCCGGTCGCGTCGACCCGGGCCACCGTGAGCCGCGCGTCTTTGGCGGCCCCTACGTACAACGTGTGAGTGGCTGGCGAGTAGTTGAGATCATCGACGCCGTCGCCGGTGTCGATGGATGACAACTTCTCCCCGTTGTGACCTGCATCCAAGACCTCCGCCCGCGTGCTGCAGGCAACGAACAGGTAGCCGGCCCCTTGATCCACCGACAGACCATGCGGACCGTCCTCCCCACACGACGATTGCCACTTCGCTACGGTTTTGTGTGTTTTAAGATCAATCGCGGTCGTGAGGTCCTTGTCCTCGTAATTCATGTAGAGGCGGCCGCGCTTGGCATCGACTGCATAGCCTTCGGGCCGGCCTTCAAATGTCAGTTTCTCTTTCTGACTCAAAGTCTGGCTGTCCAGAATACGGACAGAGTTGTCGCCCGGTGCGGTAACCCAGACTTCTTTTGTGGGCGCTATATAGACGACGCCATCGGGGGTAGAATCGATGTGGCCACAGGTTTTGCGCGCGAGAGTGCGTTCATCAACGGCGCATACACTGGAGTCGGCCCGGTCACCGATGTACACCACGCCGTCGCCAATCGATACGCCGCTAGGCCCCTAGAGCGCGTTTGCGACCTCGAAATTCAACTTCCTTTGTCGCAAAGCCCGAGATCTCACGGACGCTGCCGTTGCTGGTGTCCACCACATCGACTGAGCCAATGTTTATGGCAGGAACCCAAACGTATCCCGTCTTGGGATCATAGGCGATGTAATCCATCGTGATGTTTCCCTGGCCGTGGTCGGGGAGGGCCAGGATGCGAACCGTGTAATTGGCGTTTTGCTCGTCGGCGGCCTGCAATCCAACCGCGATTGCGCCGATGGCCACTACGACGGACTAGCAGGAGAGAATTTCGTTGTTCCATAGCGACAATCGTAGCACCAGCCTCCTGGCCGGTCATCGGATAGCGGTATCGGTCGAGGTGCCTCGCTCGTTTCCAAACATGGCGGTCGACCCGAAAGCTGCTCAACGGGCCTCCACGCTGTGTGGCAGGTATATTCGTATAGGACCACGGCAAGTTGACGCTGGAGCCGACGATCAGGGCAGATCCGCGACTAGGGCGTTTCCCGCAAGATCAACTGGTCAATACGAATAAAAGCGACGGCCGGAGACCTAAAGAAGGTGCTTTTCCCAAGCCGCTACGTGCGCAACAGAATCCTGCGCGAGGCCACGCCGCTGTGAAGGACGACCGGCTCTATCTGCACGACATGCATGGCGTCGGAAGAAATCCAGGACGCTGTGATTCGAAATGTCGAGGTGATCGGCGAGGCCTCACCTGGGCCGCCGGACGGCCCTCACCTTCCCGCTAGCTCCTCCGCCGCAAAAGAATTGATCGCGGCCATCGCATTCCAAGCCCGATACGCCGACACCGGCCGGCATATCGAGCTGCTCCAGGACCTCACCCGTCCGAGGATCTATTCGCCTCAGATCGCTTTCGTCGCCTTCCCAAGTCCCGTGCCAAAGCTCTCCATCCACCCAGGTGACGCCGGTGACGAAGCGGTTGGACTCGATGGTGCGAAGAATCGCCCCGGTCTCGGGATCGATCTGATGGATCTTGCGGTCCCGATACTGGCCCACCCACAGCGTGCCTTCGGCCCAGGCGAGCCCGGAGTCGCGGCCGCCGCCGGGCGAAGGGATCGTAGCAAGCACCCGGCCGGTTTCCGGATCGATCTTCCGGATACGATCCTCGGCGATCTGAAACAGGTGCTGGCCGTCGAAAGCCGTTCCAGCGTGCGCGGGGACATCGATCGAGCGGAGCGTCTTGCCGCTCGACGGATCGAAAGCGTTTAGCTTGTCTCCGGAGGCAAACCAGACTTGCCGGCCGTCATAAGTGACGCCATGCACTCTCTCGGCTCCCGGAAAGGGCCCGTATTCGCGAACGATTTTGGCCGCTGATCGCTTCATGCTTCCATCCTAGTCACTCGGCAGCGGAGCGGGGAGTAACAATGTCGTCGTGAATCCCGGCACGGGCGGAGTCATCCAACGGCGAGCCCGGGCGCGGCCGAACGCCTGCACTTTGCCTGCGGCCGCGAGCGAGTCGAGCGCCCGCTGCACGCTGCGCTGGCTGGTACCCAGTGCCAGCGCCAGGGCCGAACTCGACCAGGATTCACCATCGGCGAGAAAGGCAAGCACCGCCCCATGCTCATCTTCGACGGGCCGCGCGAGTACGACGACCTGGCGTGCACGGCACGGCGCCAGTAGAAACCCGCTCTTGGTCGCACTTACCGTGGCGAGTGTCCGAAGCATTTTGCGCAGCCGCCCGATTTCGACACGCAACCGCGCGCGGTGCGATTCGTCCGCGAGTTTCGCTCCGAATGCGCGCGCCAGCAGAACATCCCGCGGAACGTCTCCGGGCCACGCTTCGCCCAGCGCGCGTGCGAGTTCGAACAATACCGGACGGCTTGCGAGCGACACCGCCTTGCCCGCGGCACGCACCACGTAACGGCACGCATCCTACGACCAGCGCTTTGGAGGCCTGCAGCGCTTCGACATCCTCCAGTAGCAGGGTCCGCTCTGCGCCGTTGGCGATCAGGCGCGCGGCAGGCGTGTTCAGCACCAGGGACGCACTTTCCACCTCGGCCGTGAGCGCGGGGATATCGGCCTGGCTTGCAGCGAGCCTGGCGCGGGCGAGCGCGTCGCGCGCGGCTTTGGTTTGGAGGCGCCGCAGCGCGATCCCGGCAGCTACCAACTCGTGGACGGCCTTCAACGCGGGCGGGAGGTTCGTGGGGTCGAGCTGCGCGAGCGTGTGCTCGGCCTCCTCGAGGCGACCGATCAGCAGGAGGCGCCGCACCTCGAGATATCGCGCGTGCGCGGCGTTGAGCCGGTCGCCATGCGCTTCGAGCGTCGCGCGAGCCGCTTCGAGCGACTTCACTGGCCAGCTCAGATCGCGCGAGGCGAGCGCGATCTCGGCTTCGGCCACCAGGCACCTCGCGCGGGCCACAGCCTCTCTCGGACTGAAGGCGCGAGCGGCACTTCGCAAGAGAGCCTTGGCCCGGACCAGATCGCCCAGCTGCGCCATCGCAATGCCGCGCAGCGCCAGTGCGGGCGCGTCGTCGCGCAGGGCCACTCGCTTCAACGCCCCGAGAGGATCGCCGGCGGCCAGCGCGCGCGCCGCGGCCGTGATCAGCGAGTCCATCCGAATCCCGCCACACTTGTCACTCCCAGCATTTCAACATTCAGGGTTAAGTTTATCTCGTGAGCACCAAACACCAGGTTATATCGAGAGCCGAGAAAAGCAGCAAGAGCCGCAACGTAGGTGCCGCAAGCATCGAAAAGCCGGGCCCGATCTTTATCGGCAGATGGACGCCGAAGATCTTCTTCTCGCTGAAAGAGAGGGCTTAGTGGCAAGCTCAACGATCGGGAATGGCGAAAGGATCGCGAAGTTAAGTTCAAAGGAGAAACATATGTGCCCAGTATGCATCGCAAGCACAGCAGCAATGGTCGCCGGAGCCGGATCCACGGGAGGAATTCTGGCGGTGTGCATCGGCAAGTTCAGAAAATTTTTCAGAGCGAATCGTCTCGGTCTGTTTCAGAAAACAAAGGAGAAATAAGATGGCAACAATGAAGACACCCCCGATCGTGTCGCAGCAGGAGTGGGAGGCTGCGCGCCAGCAGCTGCTCGTGAAGGAGAAGGCCTTCACCCGCTCCCGTGACGCGCTGGCCGCCGAACGCCGGCGGATGCCGTGGATGGCGGTGGACAAGAAGTACGAGTTCGACGGACCCAAGGGCAAGGTAAGCCTGCTCGATTTGTTCGAGGGCCGCCGTCAGTTGATCGTCTATCGCGCCTTCTTCGAGCCCGGGGTGTTCGGCTGGCCCGAGCACGCCTGCCGCGGCTGCTCCCTGGGCGCCGATCAGGTCGCCCACCTGGCCCATCTGAACGCCCGCGACACCACGCTCGCCTACGCCTCACGCGCGCCGCAGGCGGACATCGCGCGCCTGAAGGCGCGGATGGGCTGGGAGATGCCCTGGTACACCATCACCGACAGCTTCGACACGGACTTCGGCGTGAATGAATGGCACGGCCACAACGTGTTCTTCCGCGACGGCGAGCGAGTGTTCCGCACATACTTCATCAACGCCGCGGCGACGAGGCGATGGGGACCACCTGGAGCTACCTCGACATCACGCCGCTCGGCCGTCAGGAGACTTGGGAGGACTCGCCCGAGGGTTACCCCCAGACCCCGCCGTACAAGTGGTGGAACTGGCACGACAACTACGACGCCGAGGCCTCGCCTGACCCGAAGTGGGTCGACATAATGACCGACCCTCAAGAAGCCGCCCGAAAGCGCGAGGCAGAGGCGAAAGCATGACGGATGAACTTGCAGCGCCCAAAATAGTCGATCGGGCCAGCTTCGACGCCGAGTTGGACGCATTGCGGGTTCGAGAGAAGGCTCACACCAGAGAAGGCGACGCCATTGCGGCCGCCCGCCGACGGCTTCCCATGGTGGAGGTGGATGGCGCCACGCCGCTCATCGGCGAACATGGGGCGGTGACACTGCTGGACGCGTTTGAGGGACGCCGGATGCTCATCGCCTACTACTTCATGTGGCACACCGGCCACCCTGCGCCGGAGCAGTGCGAGGGATGCACCTGGGTTACATCGCAGGTCCGCGAGCTGTCCTATATTCATTCCCGCGACGTCACCTACGCCGTGTTTTGCCAAGGCCCGTACGAAGAGAGCGCCCGGTACCGCGACTTCATGGGCTGGGAGATGCCTTGGTACTCGGCGCCAGGACTCGCTCGACACCCTCCTGGTTGGACGCCGGGTGGGCAGGATGCACATCGTTTGCTACCTGCGACAAGGATCCAAGGTCTTCGAGACTTACTGGACGACGAGCCGCGGCGTCGAGGTGATGGATAACAGCTTTCAGTTGCTCGACTTGACCGTCTACGGGCGGCAGGAGACGTGGGAGGACTCGCCGGCCGGCTGGCCACAACGGTTTCAAGGCAAGCAGAATTTCCGAATCGATGGACGTCCCACCGCCCAGTGGTCTCGCCTGAAGGCCGGGCATTCGGACGACCTGGGAACCGGCAGGCGTTGAACAGGTCAGACTGCATTCGGGAGCTGCCGAGAGAACAACGGCGATGGAGGTTCGGTGGAGGTCCGCTGGCGGGCAGGCTTGCTGACACCTTAAGCTCGCGCCAAAAAATCCACGCCAGCGGGATGGCGCCTATCCAGGAAGGTGGGCTGACGACTTTTGCAACAGAGTTTCGCCACGCTCCAGACATCAATGACGCGCCACCGGGTACACGCGTTTTGCGACTGACTTTCGCAAGGTGCGAACCCCGTTCTCAGGGCCTCTCGTTCACGTTGCAAACTTACCCTTTATGAAAACGCACGCCCACAGGCTTGGCAGAAGGCGATCGCTTAACCCTCCCAGCCCCGCGATTTCCGATACTGCGGATACTGGAGCCGATATACTTGGGTGAATGGGTCGACCGTCCAAATGGACGCTTGCCGTTGCCGTCGCCGTACTCTCACTCATGGCCTGCACTGTACATAAGCGGCACAGTCCTCCAACTGAGGCGCGGGCCGCGCTTGAGGACTATTCCCAAAGGCTCCCATCCGGGCATCACCCGTGAGACGGTCGAAGACTACTTGAAAGCGCACCACATGGTGTTCGCGGAGCGCTGCTGCACAGAGGGCTGGAGGGCGTTTTCGACTATTGTCAAAGTCGGGAACGAGGACGTTCCTTGGTACTGTAGCGACTGGCCAATCTATGTGCTCTTCGAGTTTACGAGCGCCAAACAGGAAGTTGGCGGAACTTTCGCGAAGCCCGGCACCGATGACATTTTAAGTGCGATTCATCTCGGAAGTAACGGCGAAGGTTGTTTGTGAGCAAGCCTCGAAACGGCTTCGCGGAACCCGCATGCTTACAGGGAGCGGAAACATGATCGCTCCCTTTGTCAGTTGCACAAAGGAGAGCCTTTGCGCATCGCTGGTCTCTGCCAATTTGTGGTCTAACGCCCTATGCGGTCGAATTGTTCGGTAAGGCTGCGCTCGGGTGCTATTTATGGGGTAACGGAGCGGCGATGGAGGTTCGGTCCCGCTCACAGGTACAAATGTTTGGGCCATTGCGCGACAGGCAATTTCCGCCGAATCGGAATCCGCGGCCATTCCACCCAGGCGACAGGCCACAGAGAAGCGATCAGCAGCCAGGAGAACTTCAGAATATCCGGCCAGTAAGCCAGCACCAGCAGACCAGCGAGCGCAACCCATTTCATATAACGGACAATGCGACTACGCGAAGGCGTATAGACCGCCAGGAACGGCGCGATGAACAACAAACCCATTCCTACAGCACCCGCGAGCAGCACCCGCGCTACGTCCATTGCGCCAGCACGAAATTGCGCCATGGCTGCTAACCGTACGATCACGGGAATCCAGCGGACCAGCGACCGCACCAGCCGGTGCGGGCAAATAACCCGTGCTTCCCAGTTACCTTCCCGCAGCAGCCTCGCCTCGGCGGAAGTGAGCAGAACTTTGCGGTACTGCCGGTTCGCTCGCCTCGCATCGTCCAAGGCATTCAATGCCATCTGAAGCGCTGCGTCCGCGGTGGCACCGCTGTCTTCGGCGGCCTCTCGGGCGGATTCGTAGTGCTCCTGAATCTCGGTTTTGACTTGCGCCGCGGAGTCCTCGGATAGATGCCGCCTCGCTGGATTCAACCAACGGTCGAATCCAGTCATGACTTATCATCAGGATGCTCCATCAAGCACGAACGCTACGGCGTTCTCTATTAGTGCCATGGCTACCGTACTTGCCCTTCCGACCTTTCCGGCCAACCGCTTGATGGATATTTCTCGTATGTGATCACACAGAGCCACGCTATCGTCGAGATTGCTTCCGATCAAGTTCGCACTTTTTATCAGAGGTCTCGATGTCCGGTTGGCCTTATTGAGTCGCGACGATAACGGCACTCCTACGACTGCGGTCGATCGTTCATTGAGCGAATTGCGTGAAACAATGACATAGGCATGCGGAGTACCATCATCCGTGTCACGGAATTCAGAGCCTTCGGTATGAGCTTGGGGGATTCGAACCCAGAAAATATCGCCACGCTGCGGACTAGGTAAGGGAGGTCCCGGAACGCTCTGACTCATCTAAAAGCGCCTGATCTTCATCGTCCCACACTGCGCTCTCCTCTAACGCTAAGACAGAGGACCGTCTGAGTTCAAGCCCCTCTCGAAGGGTTGCATAGGCCATCGCACACGATCCCATTCCCTCGAAGATCAGTTCTAAAACCGGGGGCGAAACCTCTAATTTATTTCGAAGAACCGTACGTAAGCAATCAAGGTGGAAATGACAGGTGAGCATATAGCCAACAAACTGTATGCTCAGTTGCCTATCAGTCCCCTTTTCAGATCCGCTTACCGGCGAGGTAATTAACCTGGGCAGTGCTTTAACGATGCGCTTGAGAGTGAAGATGCAGAAGGAGACCTGTTCCGTAGCTTCGGACCCAAAATGCGCGATATCCCAAGAGACAAATTCGTCGTGAAGATGTGTCAGTGAATCGCAAGCGAGTAAAGCGAAGCCTTCTTCGTCAACCTCGGCATCAGCAATCAACGAAATCGCATGCACGATCTTTGCGTAGTTGACTATTGACTTATCGCGACGCCTAATAAACTCATGTGCATCCTGACACTGCACCGCAAACGTAACAGTCGATTGCAAAGAATCGAATAAGTGCTTAAGGGCGTTGACGGTATTGTACCGAAGCGCAGTCTCGACTACCTTCGATACCGAGAAGAATGCTCGAAGCTTATCAAAAGGGTCTACGAACCCGCTATCAACCGCTAGTGGCATCGTTGACATAGCGGAGCCTCACTTAATAAACACAAACGAGCTACAGTGAATGGTGCGATGCGACAACCCGCTGGCAAACTCCCGCTATACACCAAGTGTTGCCATCCAACCAACAGTGTACTACGTAGGTTGTTGAAACTACAACAGAAAAATGCTAATTTTTGGAAGTCGTTCATAACGCATAGGTATTCTGGTAGTGGGCCCGATTTTGAATGGACCAAACTACCTATCGGGAACGGCAATCACCGTCAGGCCAATACAGATGATGCGAAGGCCAGTGTCCTTATTTGAAGAAGGTGCTTTTCCAGGTCTTGGCGGGCTCTTGGAATGCGGAGCTGCTCATGGCCATGGCGGGGATTGGAATGGTGACGCCGGCGATTTCGGTCATGGCGCGCAGCGGCAAACCTTCTGCTTCGCGGCTGAAGGCCAGGCGACTCGCGGACCGGTCCAGGTCGACACGAATGGAATCGCCGCCGCGGGCCTGGTCGGTGGCCATCAAGTTGGACATGGGCTGCACCAGGAATCGCTCGATGGCGCGCTTTAAGTGACGCGCGCCGTACTTTAGGTCCGTACCTTCCTTGAGCAGTAGTTCCTTGGCTTGGGTGGTGGCGTTGAAGATGAAGGAGCGGCGCGGGCCCGAGGTGAAGATCCGCTCTTGAACCATCTTGAGCTCGATGTCGAGAATCTGGCGCAGCTGGCTCTCGCCGAGCGGCTTGAACGTGACGATTTTGTCCAGGCGATTGATGAACTCCGGGGTGAACTTACGCCTCGCCGCTTCCTCCGCGCTACGGGTGATCTTGCGATCCAACTGCGCGCTTGGGGCCACCGGCGCCTGAGCCGCGAACCCGAGCCTGGGATTCAGCATGGCGCTCATTTCGGCCGCTCCCAGGTTGCTGGTGAGGAAGATCATACTCTGCGAGAAATCCACTCTGCGATTGTCTCCCAGCGTGAGCGTCCCCTTGTCCAAAATGCCGAGTAGCAGGTTCCAGAGTGCATCGCTGGCTTTCTCGATCTCGTCGAATAAAACGAAGCTGATCTGGACGCAGGTGGTGTAGTGTTGATCGAGCGTTTCCTGGCTCAACAGCGCGCGCGTGTCCTTGTGGCCCATGTAGCCGGGAGGCGATCCGATCAGCTTGGCGATCTCGTGGCTGTGCTGGAATTCTCCGCAGTCGATTTTGGTTACGGCGCGAGGATTGCCGAGCAGGCTTTCGGCGGTGGCTTCCACGATGCGTGTTTTGCCGGACCCGGTGGGACCGAGGAACAACAGGTTCGCGATGGGGCGGCCGGGCGGGTTCAAGCCAGTCAAGTTCGTCTGGTAGACATCCACAATGGCGCGGATAGCTTCGTCCTGGCCGACGATCAGGTCGCGGAGTTTAAGATTCAGTAGCTCCGCTTCGATTCCCATGCTGGACGGATTCAGGCGAATGCGCGTCGGTGTCATTGTGTCTTGCTTGGGTCAAATGCACGTCCGATACCACGGAATTGGCGCGCGAGACGGGTTGGAGGCGGCTAGTTTGGGTACTTTGCCCCATCTAACGTGAAATTTTCCCCAGAAGACAGTACTGCCGGGAAAGGCGGGCTAGCCTCGACGACGGCGCTGACGTCTTTATAGGTGCCGGAGCCTCCTCGGCCACACCTTGCAGGTAGGGACTGCGGCTAAGCTAGCTTTCGGATCACCTGTTCCAATTTCGCGGCTAGCGCCGCATAGGATTCGCCTTCGAGCGAGAGCGGCGGACCTATGGAGACTTCAACGCGGCCGGGGCGCGGAAACAACTTGGTACGATGCCACACGCGTTCCGCGCCTTCCAGCCGGATGGGCACAACCGGGAGGTGGAGACGGGAAGCAATGAGGCCGACGCCCGGCAGGAATGGGTGGAACTCGCCGGCCTCGGTCCGTTCTCCCTCCGGAAAAATGAGAATGGACCAACCCTCTTCGGCCAGTTCGCCGGTGTAGCGAATGGACTCGCGCGCTCCCGTCTCGGTCTGGGGCATGGGAAAGGCGTTGAAGAGTGTCGTCACCAGCCTGTAGACAATACTGTTGATCCAGCGCTCCCGGAGCGAATGCTGCTGCGGGAAGAAGTGCGCGTCAAAATATTCTTTCCACATGGCGGGAGCGATGCGATAGCGCCAGTTGGCGGGAAGCGTCGCGAGAATCAGCGGCGTATCGATGTAGCTTTGATGGTTGGAGGCGAAAATCACAGGGCCGCGCAGGCCGTGCAGATTCTCGAGGCCGGAGACTTTGGCGCGCGCGAAGAATCGGGTGAGAGGCAGCAGGATGGCCGCGAGCGAGATGCGGCGAATCAGGCGCGCGGGCCAGGCGCGATTGTAGCGCGGGAACGGGGTTGGTTCGGCCGGCTCCATCGGCTTGGCCAGATCCGCCACCTTGCTCACGGTTGCGAAAGCGCTCTCGTCGATGCTGGTGTCGAGCTTTTCCTCCAGGTCCATCATCAATTGGACGCGATCGAGCGAGCTGAGGCCCAATTCTTCCAGCGTGGTTTCCGGAGAAATGGCGCGGCCGGGCGCGAATTTTCGAACGCAGATCCGTCACTTCTACCTTGCGTCCAGGCTGCGATTCGCTCTGGCCCCGGATCACGCGCTCGGCGATTTCGGCTCGGCGCAGTTTGCGAGTGGTGGCGGTGCGCGGGAGCTGGCCCTCGCGGCCAAACGGAAACGGAGCGAATTCTCTGCTGCGGCTCCAGGCGCTGGTTGGCGAGACGCACGATTTCAGCGGCGTCGGCGCCCGGATCGAGCACCAGGACCGCGTTGACCTGATCTTTTCCAATGACGGCCGAGTCGCGAACGCCGGGAATCTGATTGAGCACGTTCTCCACGTCGTCGGGGAATACCTTGAGGCCTTCGGGTGTGGCGATCATCTCCTTCTTGCGGCCGCGGATGGTCAGATTTCCTTCGGCATCCAGTTCGCCGATGTCGCCGGTGTGGAACCATCCTTCTTGGAAAGCGGCGGCGGTTTGGTCCGGGGACTCGAAGTAGCCGGGCGTGACGATGCCGCCTCGCACCAGGACTTCGCCGTCCGGGGCGATGCGGACGTCGACACCCTCCAGTGGTTTTCCGGCGGTGCCGGGGCGGACATGGAAGGGATGGCTGAAGGTGATGATTGGGGCCGTTTCGGTCAATCCGTAGCCTTGCGCCACCACGAATCCGAGATTCGTCCAAAACTGCTCGAGATCGGAGGCTAGCGGGGCGCCGCCGACGAAGAAGCTGCAGAATTTCAGGCCGAACATGCGATGCACGGCTCGATAGCGCCACCAGCGGAGCGGCCAGGGATCGGATGCATGCGACGTATCGGCTGCGTGGGGGAAACGATGGAGCACGAAATCCCGCAGGACTTCGAGAATTTTTGGAACCGCAACCACGGTGCAGATTCGCCGGGCGCGAATCTGCCGCGCGACTTCCTGGGCGCTGACGCTGGAGATGAAAACAACCGACGCAGGAATCAGCGGCGGCAGGAACAGCGCCAGCGCCTGGCCGAACAGATGGCTCATCGGAAGGAGATTCAAGAAACGCACGGGCTTGAATGGGCGGACGTACTTGAGATAGGGAGCAAGCTGGTCCTCAATCGGATGGAGGCTGGCGGCCAGGTTGCGGTGCGTGATGATGACGCCTTTGGGTTCGGCCGTGGTGCCGGAAGTGAAGACGATTTCCGCCACGTCGTCGGCCGCGAGAGTTGTCAAGTCCGGCAGAAGGCGCTGGATGCTCGGCGCGTTCCATCTCCGGAAGACGCCAGATCGGGACGCCGTTGGCGAGGGGTGGCGGAACTCGCTCGCCCAGGAAAATGGCGCGGGGCCGCACTTTGTCCTGGATGCGTTGGAAAAAGGCGGGGGAGGACTGCTGGTCCACTGGAACCACGATCACGCCTTCCAGCAGGCAGCCCCAGAGCGCGGCGATCCAGCCCGGCCGGTTTTCCGACCAGATCATGACGGTCTCGCCTTTGTGGATGGCTTCGGAGCGAAGGCGGGCTCGAAAGGCCGCGGCCATTTGAGCCATATCTGGATAGCTGTAGGTCCAGCCGCGGTATCCGTCATCGAAGACGACGAATTCCGAGTCGATTTGGGAGATGCGGCTGAGATAGGCGGGTAGTTCGCTGGGATTTAGCGCGGGCGGCTTGGTAACAGGCTCGCCGCTTAAGGTGAGGGATGCCATAGACACGCTCTCTTTTCCGGCGCAGGTGAAGCACCAATCGGTGGTAACAAACGGTTAAGTCCGGGATGTTCCGGTCAGCGGGTCACCAGGCTGGGCCGCCGAATTCGACGTGCGCCAAAACCTTCCTGAGCATGCTTTGCTTGTCGCCCAATTCGGGATTATGGCGCTTGCCGTAAACGTAGTCGCCTATGAACCAGCCCATCGCGCCGCCGGCCATAACATCGCCAGGGAAATGTCTCTTAGCTGCCAGCCGCGCGCCTACTACGCCGCCCGCGTAGGCATAAGCCAGGAACTTGACCCAGAATTTGTCATGGTACTCGTGGGCGAATACGGACGCCAGGGCGAACGTTTCAATCGCGTGGCCGGAGGGGAAACCGGAATCATAACGCGGGCTGGTGGAAGCAAAAAAATGGCCCTCGCCGGTGCCTTCGGTGGGGCGCTGGCGGTCGGCAATGGATTTAATCGCCAGTTGCACTATGGTGACATCGATCAGCGTTTCAAACGACAACAGGCCGGTTTCTCGAAACCGCTCGTTGCCACCGGCGCTGCCGATGAGATAAAACGTGCCCGCGATGGGAATGAGCGTATAAGCCGCAGCCGAGATAGGAGGTGTCGTTTCCCAGATGAACGAGCGTGGAATTACTGGGCGCTGCTCTTTCGATGTGCTGGTCGGCGGCGATCAGGGCCGCCGTGGCGCCTGCAAAAATCACCCACCATTTGATGTCGCTGTGGCTGGTATGGAAGGGGCTGGTCCAGATCCGCTTTTGATCCACCAGTACGAACTTCGGCATGCGCCGTGAAGGGATGCAAATAACCGGACTTTTCGTATAAGTCCTTTTCTTTGAGTGCCTCAGTGCCTGGTGTGACGCCCAGAACGGAACCATTCTGCTGCTCGGGCGGCGCGCTGGTTTGTGGCGATTGGTCCGGGGCGGATGGTGTTTGGTCCGGCGAAGCTGGTGCGGTTGCGATGCTGGCCTGTTCATCGGCGGGCGAGGTTGGGCCTGTTTGGCCATAGGCTGCCATCGCTGAGCACAATAACAGAGTTGCCAGAATCTTCACGGTTTCATATCCCCGGATTGTAGACGCCGTCGTGACTCAAATGTTTTTCGCCAAAGCGGGCGCTGGGAGGTTGAAGTAACGAACTGAGTGTTGACTGGGGAACTAACATCAGCCCGGCGGGTGTGTTGCAAGAAGCTGCCCTGCGCATTCAAGTTAAGCCGAGTAAGTCAAATCCGCGCATGGTTACGTTCGTGGCCCTTCCAGCGAGTTCTTAGCGGTCGGTGAGTGGTATTCGAATTTTCTTCCCGTAAGCGACACGGATCGCCGTAGCTGCCGTGCGGACATGACCTCGGACCTTCGCGGGTTCGACGCAGCGCCGACGGCGCCTTGTTCCCCGCCCGATTGGTCCATGCTTTGCTGGTACGCTGAAGCGACAAGGTGATTATGAAGATTCTGCTGGCAGTGGATCCTCCCGGTGAAAGCGATGCCACGGTCGCCGAAGTAGCAACGCGGCCCTGGCCTGCGAATACAAACATCGAGGTGCTGAGCGTGGTGGAGCCGTCTCATGTTTGGGATGTGCCGTCGCTGATCGAAGGGCTGGAGGAAGCCGCGCGTGGCGCCGCCGAGTCGGCGGCCGAGCAGTTACGGTCCGCGGGTTTGAGTGCCACCGCCAGCGTGCTGGTTGGCGATGCCGAGGCGGTGATCGTGGATCAAGCGCGCGAAACGGGCGCGGATTTGATCGTCGTCGGTTCACGTGGCTCGCATGGACTGACGCGATTTCTGCTGGGCAGCGTGGCTGACGCGGTGGCTCGCTTCGCGCCTTGTTCGGTGGAGATCGTTCGTGCCGCGGAGTCGAGTAAGCCGCCGCATGCCGCCTTGAAGATTCTGCTCGCGACGGATGGATCGGAGTGTTCCCAGCTCGCCGCCCGGTCCATCGCCGAACGTCCCTGGCCCGCGGGAACCTCCGTCCGGGTGCTCAGCGTGGCGGAGCTTTCTCTGCCCCTGCTCGATATGCCTTATTTCGTTCCGCACGCCATGGAGAAACTGCGCGGCGAATCCATGCAGCGCGCCGAGCAGGCGGAGATGGCCGCCGAAGAGATCCTGGCTGACGCCGGGCTGGAAGAATCCGGAACAGTTGCCGTGCCCACCGGGACGCCGAAAGAGGTCATCCTGCAGAACGCGGAGGAGTGGGGCGCGGACCTGATCGTGTGTGGGTCGCATGGCCGGCGTGGGTTGAATAGGTTCTTGCTCGGAAGCGTATCGGCCGCCGTCGCCACGCACGCCAAATGCTCCGTGGAAATCATTCGCCGCCCAGCGGCGTAGCGTGACATCCCACCATGCGCGCCGGCGACGAATTCTTCAATCTCTACAATCACGATTTCGTGCGGGTCTCGGTGGGGATTCCGAGTGTGCGTGTCGCTGACCCGGCCTTCAACGGGGAACACACCATTTCGCTGATGGAGGAGGCGGCGCGCGCCGATGCTGTGCTGGCGTTGTTTCCCGAGCTGGGCCTTTCGGCTTACTCCTGCGATGACTTGTTTCATCAGAAGGCGTTGTTGAATGGCTGCCTGGAGGCTTTGGAGCGGGTGACCGCAGCCTCGCGAGGCTACGCGTTGGTAGCCGTTGTCGGTCTGCCGCTTCAGGTGGATCATCTGCTCTACAATTGCGCCGCCGTGATCAGCGAGGGGCGGATTCTCGGCGTGATCCCAAAAACCTATCTGCCCAACTATCGCGAGTTTTATGAGCAGCGCTATTTTGTCCCGGCGGATGCGGCGACGCGCGGCGAAATCGACATCCTTGGCCAGACAGGTGTTCCGTTCGGAAACCGGCTGCTGTTTCAACTGGAGCGGCAGCCGCTGCTGAATTTCTACGTCGAGATCTGCGAGGACCTGTGGGTGCCGATCCCGCCGTCTTCGTACGCGGCACTAGCGGGCGCGAGCGTGTTGCTGAATCTCTCCGGCTCGAACGTCACGATCGCGAAGGCGGATTATCGGCGCGAGCTGGTCAGCGGGCAAGCGGCGCGATGCCTGGCCGCTTATTTGTACGCTTCGGCGGGTCCGGGCGAATCGACCACGGATCTGGCCTGGGATGGGCACGGCATGATCTGCGAAAACGGCAACGTTCTGGCCGAGTCCACCCGCTTCAGCCGCGAGCCGCAATTGATCACTTCCGAGATCGACCTGGAGCGCCTGGCGCAGGAACGAACGCGCATGGGAACCTTCGGCCAAGCGGTGATTCGGGAGCGCGGGCGCCTGCAGGATTTTCGAAGCATCCGCTGTGCGGTGAGCCTGCCGCGCCAGGGCCGGCTGCTTCCGCAAAGAAGTTACCAGCGCTTCCCGTATGTTCCTTCGGAAGCGGCTCGCCGGGATGAGCGCTGCCGCGAGGTTTATGAAATCCAGGTGCAGGGTCTTGCGAAGCGCCTGGAGGCAACCAGCATCGAGCGCGTGGCGATCGGAATTTCGGGCGGCCTGGATTCCACGCAGGCACTGCTGGTGTGCGCTCAGGCCATGGATCAGCTCGGGCTTCCGCGCTCCAACATTCTGGCATATACGATGCCGGGGTTCGCCACCAGCGCCCGCACTCTGGATCAAGCGCGTCGCCTGATGCGCGCGGTCGGGTGCGATGCGCACGAGATCGACATCCGGCCAAGCTGCATGCAGATGTTGCGCGACATCGGGCATCCTTTTGCCAGCGGCGTTAAGACCTACGACGTGACATTCGAAAACGTGCAGGCCGGCGAGCGCACCAGTCATCTGTTTCGCCTGGCGAACCTGAATCGCGCGCTGGTGGTGGGACAGGCGATCTGAGCGAACTGGCGCTGGGATGGTGCACCTACGGCGTGGGCGATCAGATGTCGCACTATGCCGTGAATGTCAGCGTGCCGAAGACGCTGATCGCGCATGTGGTCCGCTGGGTTGCACGAGCAGGAGCACGTTGGGAAGCGAAGCGAGCGCCACGCTACAGGAGATTCTGGCTACCAAATTCAGCCCGGAGCTGGTGCCGGGCGAGAGCGGCGGACGCGCAGCCGTCGCAACCGACCGAGGCGGTGATCGGCCCGTTCGAGCTGCAGGATTTCCATCTGTATTACATCCTGCGATTCGGCTATGCGCCGCCCAAGGTCGCGTTCCTGGCGTATTGCGCCTGGCGCGATGCCGCGCTGGGTGCCTGGCCGGACATTCCAGGAGGCGGCGCGCAGCCAGTATGACATCGGCGCAAATCAAATCGTATCTGCGAATTTTCCTGACGCGCTTCTTCGGATTCAGCCAGTTCAAGCGCAGCGCGATTCCGAACGGGCCCAAGGTGGGATCGGGAGGGTCGCTTTCGCCGCGCGGCGATTATCGCGCGCCCAGCGACAGCGAAGCCGCAGTCTGGCTCGAACAGTTGGAACTGATTCCGGATCAGGAATGAGCGCGGCGCGTCACAGCAGGATGCGCGGATACAACTTGGTGGCAATCGCGATCAACAACGCCAGGATGAGAAACAGAACCGCAAAATCGACGCCGAGTCCGAACACGCTCACGCCTCCATGCACCATCAGCGCGCGCAATAAATCCACCTGGTAGGAGAGCGGGTTGATGGTGGACAGAGTACGCAGCCAGGCCGGCATCAGGCTGAGCGGATAGATGGCGTTGCTGGCGAAGAACAGCGGCATGGTCAGGACCTGGCCGATGCCCATGAAGCGCTCGCGCGATTTGACGATGCAGGCGGCAATCAGCGAAAAGGTGGAGAAAATCGCGGAGCCCAGCATCACGGCAAACAGAACGCCGGCGATGGCCCACCATTGGAACCGCAGATCGACGCCCATCAGAAACGCGATGAGGTACACCAGGACGGTCTGAAAAAGCTGCGAACCGTGGAGGAGATGGCTCTGCCGCTGACCAGCGCCGAACGCGGGGCCGGGCTCACCATGAATTTCTGAAGGATACCCAGATCGCGTTCCCAGATCAGCGAAATGCCGTAAAAGATGGCGCCAAACATCACGCTCTGCGCCAGGATGCCGGGCGCCATGAAATCCAGATAGCGCAGCCCGCCGGTGGGGATGGCGCGCGTTCGCGAGAACACGGAACCAAAAACCAGCAGCCACAGCACCGGCTGGATCATGCGCGTGAACAGCTCCACCGGATCGTGGATCAGCTTGCGGATGTCGGCTTCGGCAACCGCCAGCATCTGGCCGGAAAAATGCGAACGGCGCTTCCGCTTCACTCCAGCCGGCGGGCGAGGCGGCGTGTTCGCTGGACATCGCGCAGATCTCCTTCCTCGACGATAGAGGCGCCGGTGAACTGAATGAAAACGTCGTTCAGCGTGGCGTGCGGCGAGACTTGGGCCTTCAGCTCCTCCGGCGAGCCGAGCCCGGCGATTTTGCCACGATGCAAAAAGGCAATCTGATCGCACAGCACGTCGGCCTCTTCCATATCGTGCGTGGTGATCAGGATGGCGGTGCCAAACTGTTCGCGCAGCTCGCCGATGCGCTCCCACACCGAGCGTTTGGCAACCGGATCGAGCCCGATGGTCGGTTCATCGAGAAACAGCACGTGCGGCCGGTGCAGCATGGATTGCGCGATCTCGAGGCGGCGAATCATCCCTCCCGAATATTGCTTTACCAGCCTGCCCGCGGCGCCGGCCAGATCCATGAAATCCAGAGCTTCTTCAATGCGGGCCCGGCGCTCACCGCGAGGAATGCCGTACAGCTTGGCCGAGATGAGCAGGTTCTCATAGCCGGTCAGTTCGCCATCGGCCGAAAGCATTTGCGAGACGTAGCCGATGCTGCTTCGGACTTTCCTGGGTTGGCGCGTGATGTCGAACCCGGCCACAAGCGCCGTACCGCTGGTGGGCGGCAGCAAGGTGGTCAGCATCTTGATGAGGGTGCTCTTGCCCGCGCCGTTGGGCCCGAGCAAACCGAAGATGGACGCGGCCCCGGTAGAAAAGGTGAGGTGATCCACCGCCACCAGCGCGTCAAAGCGGCGGGTGAGATCAAGGACTTGGATGGCCGCGCTTTTAGACGTTGGCTGCTGCCCCTGCACTAAAACCATCGTAACGGACGAAGCGAAACTTCCGATAAAGCGCGAAGCAGTGCCGCATCAGGACTCGCGTGCCGCAACTCCCCGGACTGGTTCTTCATAGCTGGTGAGCCTTCCTGCCCGCCTGGCAGCTACTCGTGCCCGTGGCCAATCGGAAGCCCCAGCTCCACCCAAAACGAATTGCCCAGAGGCCGGTTTTCAACCAGCATGTCGCGCTGGTACTTGGCAATCAACTCCGAGTGTCCCAGGTGATAGCGAATCTCCGGGCCAATCGCGACATCGCGCCCCCGATTGCCGATCGGAAGGCCAAACCGCCTGTCATCGGTGGTTTGTTGGTAGTAGAAGCCATTGACTCCCACGGCCAGTTTCCTGGTGATGTTCTGCATGCCGTCGTATTCCCAAATAAACTCCCGGCCGGACTGGTATTCGGTGGCATCGTCCTTGCCATTGTTGATTAGTTGAAACTTCGAACTGATTTCCGTGCTACGCCGCGGCAAGTAAGTGAACGCGCCGCTGGGCGCCAAGGCGAAGTTATGCTGTCCGATATTGACTAAGTCGGCCTTGTTATACGCGAAGCCTGGAGTCATGACATCCAGCCCGTACCACCAGTGCCAGTCACCGCGCTGGTAGGCGATGGCGACGGGTTGAATATCCGGATTGGCGAACCCGGTTTTGTCGCCAGCGCCGAAGGGGCCGTCCAGGTGTTCGTATAAGTACGGAAGAGCGGCATAACTGACCAGCTCGCCTCCCAATACCCGCAGGCCCCAGTTATGGACGACCTTGACCGCAAGAGCAGCCACGCGAAGATGAAAACCGGGGATCTCGCTGCGTCCTTGACTATTGAGCAGCGCGTTAGCCTGATAAAAATCGCTAAACTCCAAAAGCAATGTGCCTCCAGGCGGCGGAGTCACGCCTGGCATGACCGTCTCGACCCCGGCCAGATAGACACTGGCTCCCAACTCCGTAGCCATAGCCGTTGAGACCATGAGTGCCGCGAAGGTCAAGCCGAGGGTGAAGAGCCGCAAGAAGCAGCGTGCCAGATGCGCAAAATAAGGGCTCATTTCTTCACTCCTGTGAGAACGTCGTCACAGTCCTCATCGGTAAGGAGTGAAGAAGTTTAGTACGGATTTTTATAGACAGCCTAACGCCGCGTGTACCGGGCGGCGCACGCTTCCAGCCGATCCTAAACCTACAAGATCTGCTGCACGCGGCCAACCAGGGTTGCAAGTGTTACGTAGCTTGGGCCTTCTAACAAGTGACCGCCGGCCGGGTGTGTGATATAGCTCAATGGCGCGATTGCCTGCACACTCCGCACCCTAGGATCCAAGAGAGGTTTGTGGAACGCTAACTGCTCATGCCGGAAGCGGGAACTGGAAGCGCCGTTGGAGAGGAGTTAGCGAAATATGAATACATTCTTCGGACGGGAACTGTACATCCGGCTCGCATCGGACGAGGAAGCTTTTGTGTGCACGACGAGGTACGGCAAGTTCTACCGCCAGGCGAAAAAATTCCTTTTGCATGAAATTGCGCCGGGGGCGGCGCAAGAAAACGAGCCGGCGCCGGTGAGAAAGAGACGCCGCACAGAGCCGCTCAGTCTGTTGCAGCAGGATATCGACGCCTCCGACGGGGAGTAACCTGCGCTGGCAAGCGCTCCACCAGCCGCCTCAGTGCGTCATTGCGTACACGATATAGTTCACCCCGATGCGGATTCCCAGCGCCGAGAATTTCTCCAGATAGCGTGGATCGTCGGCCCACTCCCAGGAATCGCCGATGTCTGAATTTGGACTCATGGCGACCATTAGCCGACCTTGGTCGTCGTAGATTCCCCGCCAATGCGCCGGACAAGGTTCGCACTTCCAGGTTACGCCGGTCGACAGATAGCGCGCGCCGGGCACCTGATAGCGGTCATCCAGATCGAACACGGTGTGGAAAATGGAATCGGCGTTCTGGATGTCCACGATGGGGCGATCCGGGAACACGCGCTTCATGCTGGCCAGGAAAACCCGCCAATCGGCATCGCCCCAGAAGTCGTCGCACATGAAGAAGCCGCCGCGCAGCAGATAGTCGCGCAGCTTTTGAGCCTGCTGGTCGGTCAGATTCCAATGGCCTACCTGAACCGCATAGAGCCAGGGCCAGTGGTAGACGTCGTCGCCGTCATCTAAATTGACGGGCTGCTCCACCGAGCGCACATCGATGCGGGTGAGCCGGCGGATGGCCTGCGAGAAATGCCGGTCGGCGCGCGGGTAATCTTGGGTCCACATGGAATAGCCGCGGCGCCAGTCGCCATCGCCCCACGCGCCGTAACCGCGGAAGCCGCCGCGGGCCTGCGGATACATCAGCCGCGCGAAGGCCCACTCGCTGGTGGCCTGCCAGTCCGATGGCAAAGGAAAATCGTCGTACTCGATTCCGGGATATTCGCGGAAGGGTTTCTGAAAGGCCAGCAAAGCGCCGAGGACGCCGAGCCCGGCCAGGAGTTTCCATGCTGCTGTTGACACTGCCACGCGCTTGGTTTCCTCCCGCAGGGTAGCGGATTGGTGGGGCTCTTGCGACTGCTCAGTCGGCAAATCCAGCGGTTGCCGGCTGCGGTTGCGGCTCGGCGGCTCCGGCGCCGCGGCGGCGCCACCACTCCAGCACGTTGGCCAGGTAAGTGTAAACCACCGGCGTCAGATAGAGCGTAAGCAATTGCGAGAACAGCAAACCGCCCACCACCGCCAGACCCATGGGACGGCGCGACTCACCGCCCGATCCCCAGCCGAGCGCCAGCGGCACCGAACCGAGCAGCGCCGCCATGGTGGTCATCATGATCGGCCGGAAACGGATCAAGCAGCCTTGATAGATCGCTTCCAGCGGCGTCTTGCCTTCCTTGCGCTGCGCTTCGAGCGCGAAATCGATCTGCATGATGGCGTTCTTCTTCACCAGGCCGATCAGCAGCACCAGTCCCACAAAGGAGTAAATGTTGAGGTCCACCTTGAAAATAATCAGGGTGAGCAGCGCGCCGACGCCGGCGGATGGAAGTCCCGACAGGATGGTGATGGGATGGATGTAGCTCTCATACAACACGCCCAGGACGATGTACACCACGCCCAGGGCGATGACCAGCAGCAAAGTCAGATTCTTGAGCGAATCCTCGAATACCTGCGCGGTCCCCGTGAAACGCACGTTCATGCGGTCGGGAATGGTGCGCCTGGCCACCGCGCCTAAATGATCCACGGCGGCGCCGAGCGAAACACCGGGCCTGAGATTGAACGAAATCGTGACCGATGGCAGCGTTCCGGTGTGGTTGATGGTCTGTGGCATCACGTCTTCTTTCAGCGTCACGATCTCGCTCAATGGGACCAGGTTATTGGTATTCGTGCGGAAGAAGATTTTCGAGAGATAGTCGGAGAACTGCTGATACTTCTGCTGAACTTCGAGCAGAACTTCGTATTGCGTGATGGGCGAATAGATGGTGGTGCTCCACTTCGGACCGTAGCCGCTGTAGAGCGCGCCTTCGATGGATCTGGCGTCCAGGCCGAGCGCCGCGGCGCGGTCGCGATCCACCACCAGGTTGATGCGCGGGCTGGCCACTTGCAGGTCGGTGTTGACGTCCGCCACGTAGTCCCTTTGGCGTGCGATCACGTCTTCCAGCCGTTGCGCCTGGGCGGTCAGGTCACTGGTATCCGAGCTCGTGAGCGTCAGCTCGTAGGAGGCGCTCGATCCGCGCGTACCGATATTGATGGCGGGAGGGATACGCTGGATGGCGCGGAAGCCGGGGAATCGGGAAATCGACGGCCGCATTTTGTTGACGATCTGCGCCACGCTGTCCTGGCGTTCATCCGCCGGCTTGAGCAGGATATTGAACTGAGCCGAATTGCCGCTCGATCCGCCGAATCCGCCGCCCACGCTCGCCATGATGTAGTCGATGTTGGGATTGCGGCGAATCACATTGGCGACTTGCTTCTGGTAGTCCACCATCTTGTAGAACGAAGTACCTTGGGCGGCCTGCAGGTTCAATTGGATTTGATCCATGTCCGCTTCTGGGATGAACCCCTTGGGCACAACCTTGAAGAGGTAGAGCGTGAGGCCGATCACTACGAAAAACACCACCAGCATGGGGGCGCGGTATCGCAGCACGCCGCGCAAGGTCCAGGTATAAGTCCGCAGCAGGAATTGGAACGCCCGCTCGGTGCCGCGATAGATCGCGTTATGCTTTTTGTCCGGATCGTGCGGCTTCAAAAGGCGGCTGCATAACATGGGGGTGAAGACAATCGAAACCATCCCCGAGAAGAGAATCGCCACCGTGATGGTGACGGCGAACTCGCGGAAGAGGCGTCCCAGGATGCCGCTCATGAACAGAATGGGGATGAAAACCGCGGCCAGCGAGACGGTCATGGACAGGATGGTGAAGCCGATTTCCTTGGATCCGCGCAGCGCTGCTTCGAGCGGGGTCTCGCCCATCTCGATGTGGCGCATGATGTTCTCCAGCATCACGATGGCATCGTCCACCACGAAGCCGATGCACAGGATCAGCGCCATCATGGACATGTTGTCGAGCGTGTAGTCGAGCATGGCCATGACCGCGAAAGTTCCCAGCAGCGAGAACGGCAGAGCCAGCGTCGGAATGGACGCGGCCGACATATTGCGCAGGAAAAAGAAAATTACGCCGACCACCAGAGCCAGCGTGATCAGCATGGTGATCTGAATATCCTTGAAGGCCCGGCGGATGCTTCCGGATTTGTCGCCCCGCACTTGCAGATGCGCCGCCGGAGGCAATTGTTCATTAAACGTCGGCACCAGCGCCTTGATGCGGTCCGCTACGTCGATGGTGTTGGTGCCCGGCTGCCGGAATACGATCAGGGTAATGCAGCGCTTACCCGGGTCTTCCTGATGATAAACCCAGGAAGCGTTCTTATCGTCCTGCACGCTATCGATCACGTTGGCGACATCGCGCAGGTAGATCGGCCTCCCATTGCGCTCGGCAACCACCAACGTCCGGTACTGGGCGGCATTCACCAACTGGCCGTTGGCGTAAATGTTATAGGCCGTTTTCGGACCGTACAAAGTTCCTAGCGGCGTGTTGACGTTCCATTGGTTGAGCGCGGCATCCACATCGTTCAACCCGATTTTGTAGCCCTTCAGTTTGTCCGGATCCACCTGCACGCGCACCGCGTACTTCTGCTGGCCGCCCACCTGGACCTGCGCCACGCCGTTGATCATCGAGATGCGCGGCGCGATCATGGTCTCGGCGTACTCGTCCAGCGTCGAAAGCGGCAACGTATCGGAGAGTAGCGCCATGAAGACGATGGGCTGATCGGAGGGATTGTTCTTGCGGAAAGAGGGCGGGGCGGGCATCCCGGCTGGAAGCAGGGGCATCACGGCCGCGATGGCGGTTTGCACATCCACGGCCGCGCCATCGATGTCGCGGTCCAGGCTGAATTGCAAGTTGACGTTGGTCGACCCGGTGGAGCTCCGGGAGGTCATCGAGTCCAGGCCGGCGATCCCGGTAAACTGCCGCTCCAGCACGGTTGCAACCGCCGATGACATGGTTCCCGGATCGGCCCCGGGCAGGCCGGCGCTGACGCTGATGGTGGGGTAATCTACCTTCGGTAAGTCATTGACGCCCAAGGATCTATAAGCCAGGATTCCAAACATGGCAATCCCCGCCATCAGCAGATTGCTGGCAATGGGCCGCCGGATGAAGTTTTCCGAAAGGTTCACTTTGGGGCTAGAGGGTCAATTCCGCAGTCTAACATGCGGAGTAAATAGAATAGGTTCAACTGGGCGGGAAAAGGTTACTCCCCCCTTGGTCCCGAGCAAGTAAGTTACAACACATTCGGGCGGAAGACCGCCGAGCTAGACGGCGTCCGCCTGAGCCCGGCGGCACGACGCACACTCTCCCTGTAAAATTAACCGGGTGTGGCGCGCCCCTTATCGGCGCCGCGCCCTCGTGCGAGCCGCTTTTCGGGCCGCGCTTCGTAGTCCGGCCGGGCCTTTGGTGGGGACCGCCTTTTCGGCGGCGCGCCTTCGGCTGGCGGCGCTGCGTTGCCGCGCGCTCGAGTGCGCATGGCGGGAAAGCGCGCGCCGCGATGCGGCTGAACGGCCTTCCCGCCGCAGCGCTCCAGCGATGACTCGCGACCTGGTACGGGACGGCGTGCGGCGCCCGTGCGATTTCTGTCCTTTCGCGGCGGCCGAAGCTGGTACCAGTACCTCGCGATAGCGAGGCGAGCTGAGGTAGGTGAATAGTCGCGCGAAGCTTGATTCCGCGTTCTTGCCGAAGCTTTGCCGCGCCGCGGTGGCTTCAATTTCACTCCCGCTCGCCGGGCCTTCGAAAGTCCGATTGCGATCGCCTGTTTGGCGGAGCGGGCCCCGTGCTTGCCTCCCCGAATGTGGTCCATCTCTTCGCGCACGAACTCTCCGGCCTGCGTGCTCGGCGACTTGCCTTGCCGCGCATCCCGGCGGGCTCGCTCGCGTGTCTTGGTGTCAGGCATGTGTACCTCCCGGGCCAAGGCGTGCAATTTGTGTTCCGCATCGGGCGCGAATGTGGCACAGGCCTGCTTAACCGTGACAAAGTCTGGCACGCAGGCACTCAACCGCTTCCGCTGCGACGCCGCCATTCGAACAGCACAATCCCCGCCGCCACCGAAACGTTGAGCGACGCGATCGCGCCCGCCATCGGAATCCGCACCAGCGCGTCGCAATGCTGCTTCACCAGTTGATGCAGCCCTTGTCCTTCGGCGCCCAGCACGAAAGCGGTGGGGCGCGCGAAATCCGTCTCGCTGTACAGGTCGCGCGCGCGCTCGTCCAGTCCATAAATCCAGAAGCCGCGGCGTTTCAGCTCTTCCAGCGTCTGGCTGACGTTGCCGATGCGCACCACCCGAAGATGTTCGAGCGCTCCGGCCGCTGCCTTGGCCACCGTCTCGGTCAGAGGCGCCGCGCGCCGTTCGGGAATGAGCACCGCGGCAGCGCCCGCGGCGTGCGCCGAGCGGATGATGGCGCCCAGAGTTGTGCGGATCCTCGACGCCGTCCAGCACTACCACCAGTTGCGGGCCGCCGCTGAGAACTTGCTCCAGTTCCGCATACTGCCGCGCGGCGCCGAACGCCACCACGCCTTGATGCGTGGCATTGTTGGAAGCGCGGTCCAGCGCCTCGCGCGGCTCGAAGCGCAGCGGAATGGAGCGCTCGCGCGCCGCGTCGATGATCTCCTGCAAGCGCGGACCGCCCGCGCCCCGCGCAATCAGTATCCGGTCCAGAGGCCGTCCCGCGCGCAGCGCCTCGCGCACCGGATGCACCCCGGCGAGAATCCCGGCGGCGTGGGGCTCGCGCTCGGGTGGCCTGGTTCGTTTTTCGCGCCTCGTAGCCTCCAGTGTATAGCCGAAATTGGCTGCGGAAATCGCGCGTCGCAGTGGTAGAATGTCCACAAGTATGTCCGAAGTTGCTCTCAGCGTGGAACGGCCCGAGATTCCCGACAAGCTGTACTTTCGGATCGGCGAAGTGAGCCGGCTGGCCGGGATCAAGCCCTACGTCTTGCGGTTCTGGGAGACGGAGTTCTCCTCGCTCGGGCCCAAGAAATCCGGCAAAGGACATCGCTTGTACCGCCGCAAGGATGTAGAGCTGGTGCTGGAGATCAAACGGCTGCTGTATGAGAAGCGCTACACCATCGAAGGTGCGCGGAAGTATCTGGAATCACGCAGCCGGGAAAGCTCGCCAAAGGCGCCGGACGGAATGAAATCAGCCCCCGGGCATTCGCAGGGCGACTTGTTCCGCAATCCAGGTCCGGCTCTGGAAGAGATCCGCAAGGAACTGAAAGAGATCCTCGCGCTTCTGCGTTAGCGCGCCGCGGGCTTCCCGCCTCATACATCGTTTTGCCAAACCGATAAGCAAGACGGATAACCGTATGATCCGTCTCACTCGCATCAATCGCGTTCCCCTGGTGCTGAATGCGGATCTGATCGAGCATGTTGAGACGACGCCGGACACGGTCATCGCGATGACCAATGGACAGAAGTTCATGGTGATGGAGTCCGCCGACGAGGTCATCGAAAAAGTGATCGAGTTCCGGCGGGCCATCGCCCGGCGCCCCGAAGTTTTAGCGGAGCGCGGCAGCCAAATCTCAGAGCAGGAGGATGAGCAAAGCTAGCCCATTATGGCCGAACAAGCCCAGGCCGCGGCACCGCAGAAAAAACCTCCCGCCTCGCCGAAGGCCGCCGGGGCCCGGCCCGATTTCGCAACCTTCGCCGGAATCCTGGTAGCCTTCGGCGGCATCCTGGGAGGCCTGGTGATGGAGGGCGGGCGTATCAAGGACGTCTCGCAGATCACGGCTGCCTTCATCGTGCTGGGCGGAACCTTCGGCGCCGTCATGGTCAGCACGCCATTGGGGGTTTTGAAAGGCGCGGGGGTGCGGCTGGTGCACGTGTTCCTGGACAAAACGCAGCCGCCCGACGCGGCCATCGAAGAATTGATCGGCTATGCCACCAAGGCGCGCAAGAACGGGCTGGTGTCGCTCGAAACAGAGGCCCTGGCAATCCCGGATCCGTTCCTGCGCAAAGCGCTTACCCTGGCCGTCGACGGCACCGATCTGCAGGAGTTGCGCAACATGATGCAACTGGAAATCGATATGACCGATGGCCGCGCGGTGGCGGAAGCCAAAGTGTTCGAAAGCGCGGGCGGCTACTCGCCCACCATCGGAATTATCGGCGCCGTGATGGGGCTGATCCAGGTGATGAAGAACCTGGCCAATATTGACGAGGTGGGCCATGGCATCGCCGTAGCGTTCGTGGCCACCGTATACGGCGTCGGTCTGGCCAATATCTTGCTGCTGCCGGCGGCCAACAAAATCAAATCGCGTATCGAGTGCGACACGGAACTCAAGGAACTAAAGCTGGAGGGCGTGGTGGCCATCGTGGAAGGTTTGAATCCCAAGCTGATCCGGAGCAAGCTGGACGCCTACCGGCACGAGGAAAAGGCCGCAGCCAAGGAAACCAAGCCGAAGGAGAAAGAGCCGGCCGCCGCTCCCGCCGCGGCTCCGGTTAAGAGCTGAAAGTCATGGCGCGCAAGAAAAAGGAAGAGCACGAAAATCATGAACGCTGGCTGGTTTCCTACGCCGACTTTATCACTTTGCTGTTCGCCTTCTTCGTGGTGATGTTCGCCACCTCGCAAACCGATAAAGGCAAGGCGCAGCAAGTGGCGGACTCGGTGAAAAAAGCGCTGGATGGCGACTCGTTCAAAAGCGTCGTGAAAGTGATTCTGGGCGGCACGATCGACAACAAGGGTCAAGGCAACGCGCAGCGCAAGGGCCCGGGGGGAGCCATGCCGGCGGTCAAGGTTCAAGAACCTTCCAACGCGCAAATCGCCGAGCTGCTTCCCTCCCTGCAGGTGCTGTCCAAGGAATTGGATCAGGAAATCAAGAGCGGCAAGCTTACAGCTCAGCATGGGTGCGCGCGGGCTGACCATCAGTTTCACGCAAGCCGCGCTGTTCCCATCCGGCGAAGACGTAGTCGCGCCGGACACATTAGCCACCATCCAGAAAATCGCCACCGCGATCAACCAGATCCCCAATCCGGTCCGCATGGAAGGCCACACCGATGCGGTACCCATTCACAACTCGCGCTTTCGAAGCAACTGGGAGCTTTCCGCCGCCCGCAGCATCGCTTTGCTGGAAATGCTCACCAGCCTTGGCGTGTCGAAAGACCGGCTCTCGATTGCCGGCTACGCGGATACGGCGCCGGTCGACAACAACCTGACCGAGGAGGGCCGTAAGAAAAATCGCCGCGTGGACATCATCATCCTCAATGAGACAGGCGTGAAGGGCGAACCGGAACGGCCCGCGCCGGTGGAACCGCCCAAGCCTGCCGGCCCCGCCAAGAAGTAGGGCGGCGGCTCAGTTTTCATTTCAATTGCTCGAGCACCCGCTGCGCGGCTTTCTGGCTGGCGCTTTTCTTCGAGAGCCCTTCGGCGCGGCTGGACCAATCGCGCCCCACCCGCACTTCCACCAGAAACGTCTTGGCGTGCTCGGGGCCGCGTTCTTCGATGATGGAGTAGCGGGGCTGGGGCAGCTTGAGAGCCTGCGCTTTCTCTTGCAGCGCGCTCTTATAATCGGTCACTTCCAGCCCGGCCTGCGGAAGCTCGGCCTGACCGATGACGTACCGGGCCACAAACTCACGAGCCGGTTCCATGCCGCCATCCAGATACACGGCCGCGATGACCGCTTCGAGCGCATTGGCAAGCAGCGCTTTTTTCTCGCGGCCGCCGCTCAGTTCCTCGCCGCGGCCGAGGCGAAGATGGCCGCCCAAGCCGATTTTCAGCGCAACTTCGTGCAGGTGCGTGGCGCTTACCAGTTGCGCCTTCAGCTTGGACAAGCGCCCTTCCGAAAATTGTGGGCAGCGCTCCAGCAGCATGTCGCTGACGAGAAAACCGAGAATGGCATCGCCCAGGAATTCAAGCTGTTCGTTATCGGCGGCGGCTGCCTGGGAATTTTTCTCGTAGATGGAAGAGCGGTGCGTGAGCGCGCGTTGGAGCAGTTCCGGACGCTGGAACCGATAACCGAGGAGTTCCTCCAGCGCCGGCTGCTCCGCGCTCATGGCTACAGAATCCGCGGCTTAGTGCTGGGCAGCCGCGGGCGGTTGCGCAGGCGCGGGGGGTTGAGCGCCGCCAGGTGCGGGCGGCTTGGCGGCAGCGGCGGCTTTCAGCTTGGCTACTTCGGCCTTTTTGTTTGTGGCGATGGTTTTGATCTGCGCCGTGGCATTGGGCATGGCGCCGGCTTTGTCAAAGGCGTCGTTGGCGTCATCCAGCTTGCCCGCGTCTTCATAGGCTTGTCCTAAGCGCAGCCAGGTGCCGGCCGTGGGTGAGAGCGCCAGGGCCTCCTTGAAATTCGCGACCGCATCGTCGTATTTCTTGTTGACTGTGGCCGACATGCCCAGCGCTTCGTAGCCTTGCGACTGCAGATCTTGCTTCTGATGCTCCCACTGCTCATCGGTCAGAGCGGTGCCGGCCGGTTTGGGGGCAGTCTTGGCAGCCTCGATACCGTCCTTGGCCCACTTGTCGGCCTTCGCCAGCTTGGCGTCCTTGTCCAGATCGAACTCGCGGGTTCTGCGCGCGGTCTCCGCCGCCATGGTTACGAGCGCGGGCGCGTTCTTCGGATCTTTATCGAGGATCAGCTCGCCGTAGGTCATGACTTGCGCGTAGTCGCCCTTTTGCGCCTCCAGCTGCAAGGCCATGTCCAGGAGCATGGGCTTGAACTCGGTGTCCTTGAAGTTGGTAAGGACGTTGTCGATGGCTTTGAGCTTATCGTCGACCGTGGCTGCGGAGTTGATGGCGTTCAGGGCGGCGACTTCTTTATTCGATTTCGGCTTCGGGCCGGCCGAACCTTTATCTTTCTGTCCCCACAGCGAAAACGCCAGGACGAAAATGCCGCCCGCTACAAGCAGGCTCTTGAATTCTGATTCGCATGGATGCTCCTAATTGAAATTATCGCCGAAACGGCTGCGCGAGCCCTTTCTCAGCGGCAGTTTTAACTGAAGCCGGCGCTCCCTCGATGGCGAGGACGGCGCGGTAATTCTTTTCAGCTTCGTCACGCTCGCCGGCGGCATCCGCCAGCCGGCCCAAGTACAAATATGCCCAGGATTTGGTTTCGTTGTCCGGTGACATCTCCAAGGTCTTTTGAAACAGCTTTTCCGAAAGCTCGGGATCCTTCTGAAGCGCCGCGATGCGGGCCAGTCCATAGTATGCCTTGGCGTGCAGGCTCTTGTCATCGGTCTGGTCCAAAACTTTCAGGTAAGTTTGGCGGGCCCGGTCGAGATCGCGGCGGGTGTACAGATCCTCCGCGTCCGCCAGCGTCTTCTGCGCGGTGCTCAAGACCGGAGCGGGCGGCGGCGGCGCATGCTTGGCTATCTTTACGGCAGCTTGCTTGGCGAACTGCACTTTTTCCAGGCGCTTGTCCTCACGAGCCAGATCGATCTGCGCGAACAAATCCAGATAATACTGGTTCATCGACTGCTCTTGCTTTTCGTAGGCCAGCCAGCCCCTCGGCCAAGCCAGGCGTCAGAATAAAGCCTTCGGCGAGCGCCTGCGAGGCCAGTGCCTGGCGTTCCTGAGCGGAGTGAGCCAACCGGCTTTCCACCGCCTTGATGACGCACTCGGTGGCCAGCAGCAGAAAATCATCTTTATAGGCGTTATCCAGCGCCGGCGCGGGATTGGCGAATGCCGCCAGCGGCTTCAAGCGGTCCAATTGCTCGTAATATCGCAGCGCCAGCGGATCCAGCAGGTAATGCAGATAGGCGTGGCGGACCTGGTCGATCTGCGGGTCAACCGACGGCGTCACCACCACGAAGTAGTCGTCCTTATAGCTGCGGGTTTGAACCTGATTGGGCGGACCGAGCAAATCCACATAGATCTGGAAGCGGCGGCCGCGAGCGCCGCTGGTGGGATTGCGCAGATACGCGTTGGTTTCGAGCAGCGCCTGTGTCACGCCCGCATGATAGGCGGCGATCACTACGTCGTAGGCCGGGCGGTACTGCCGCCATAAGCTGCCGATTCCGGCTTCCTGATAGAACCGGGCGATGCGAATATCCAGGCCCTCCAGCGGGCGCACGTCGGGAGGAATCTCTTCCGGCTTGAAGTTGGAGTGAAAATCGGGCGGGCCATCCAGCGTGAGCGCGAAAGAAATGTACTGACTCAGCTCCGCTCCGGGATCCTGCTGGCGGTGGGAGGCGAAGAATCTCTTGAGCTCTTCGAGCGACTCCAGGTGCCTGGCGCCCAGCAGATCGCGGATTTGCTTGCGCACCGGCGAGTTCGCGTTCGAATCCAGATCGTAGTCATAGCCGGAGGCGTTCAAAGCGGCCAGCACGGTGAACAGAGTCTCGCTCGCATCCAGCTGGTTTTGTCCTTGCTGCGGCCGGGCCGGGGCGCGTGGGGGCGTCTGGGCCTGCGCCAGGGCAGCGGCCAGGAGTGCGATAGCTGGAAGCGAACGAGTCAACCTAATCCCATTGTAAACGGCGGCGCGAGCGATCTCCAACGCGCTTCAGGGCCTGCTCGATGCCGGCCCGGACTGCCGGCAGTATCTCTTTGATCCAGGGCGCGTTGCGATTGGTGTGAATCGCGGCCCAGATCCGCCCCTCCGATCGTAACAGCGTTAGCTCCAGTGTGCCTTTCTGTTTGGGTTTTTTGTAGTGCCAGTGGATGGAGCCCGGGTAGGTTGCGAGCGATCCCTTCATCGCGGCGTACAGCGAGTGCGCCGCGCAGACGCGCTCGATCAAAACGTCTGCGTTCTTGAGGTCGCACCGCGCGGGAACGGTGAATTCGATCTGCTCCATGGATCACTTTCCGATGCAGAATGTCGAGAAGATGCGATTCAGGATATCGTCCGCGGTGGTGGCGCCGGTGATGGCGTCGATAGGGCGCAACGCGGCGTACAGATCGAGCAGCAGCATCTCGTGCGGGATGCCAAGTTCGGCGGCTTTCGAGGCTTGGCCAAGAGCTTCGATGCTCTCGCGCAGCAACTGCGCATGGCGGATGCTGGTGATGAATCCGGAATCCTGCTCGCGGGCGGCGGCGGGTGCGATTTGATCGCGCAGTTCGTCCAGGCCCTGGCCGGTTACAGCCGACACCGCCGAAAATGCTTCTCTCGGATCGGCGCGGCGCTGCAAGTCGCTCTTGTTGCCGACCAGGATGTAGCGCCCTTGGCTCTTGGCGCGCTCGATCAGCGCTAAATCGTCCGCATGAACGGGCTCGGAAAGATCCAGCACCACCAGCGTCACGTCGGCATCCGCCATGGCTTGATAGCTGCGCTCGATGCCCAGTTTTTCCACCAGATCGTGCCCGGCTCGAATACCGGCCGTGTCGACGAACTTGACCGGAATGCCCCGGATGGCGGCGACTTCGGAAACCAGATCGCGCGTGGTGCCGGCGATGTCGGTCACGATGGCACGATCCTGTTCGAGCAACCGGTTGAACAGGCTGCTTTTGCCGACGTTGGGGCGTCCGACAATGGCCAGCGTGATGCCGGAGTGCACCAGCTTGCCGTAGTCGAAGGTGTCGAGCAGCGCCGAAAGCGCGCGCTCGACCAGGCCAATCCGCCGCAGGATTTCGTGGGCTGGGGCGACACTGACATCGTCTTCGGCGAAGTCGATTCCGGCTTCGAGCAGCGCGATCAGTTCCAGCAGTTGCTCCTTGATGGGACGGATGCGCCGCGAGAGCGAGCCTTCCACCTGCTGGGCGGCGACGCGCGCCTGATAGAGCGTGGTGGCCTCGATCAAATCGCGCACGGCTTCGGCTTGCGGCAGGTCGATGCGCCCGTTCAAATAGGCGCGCAGGGTGAACTCGCCGGGTTCCGCCAAGCGGGCGCCGGCCCGGCAAGCGCGTTCCACGCAGAACCGCAGCACCACCGGAGAACCGTGGCAGGAGATCTCAACCAGATCTTCGCCGCTATAAGAACGCGGGCGGGCGTAGTATGTCACCACGGCTTGATCGACCACGGAGCCGGAATCGTCCATCAATTCAGCCAACGCAGCGGCCCAGGGTTTCCATGGATGATCGGGCCGAAATCGCAGGATTTTTTTCGAAATTTCGACGGCTGAATTTCCAGAAAGACGAACAATGCCCAAGCCCGACCTGCCGGGCGCGGTGGAGATGGCGGCGATGGTGTCTTGTGTGCTGGCCAGGCTGTTAAGGGCGGCGGCCGCGGCGGGGTGGCCCGGATCTTCTTCCGCGCGGTCCGCCAGGCCCACCACGCCGGTCTCTTCCCTCGCCCGGCGGCGGACCGGGACGCGGCGGCCGGATCGGCTCCGGCAACGGCATCCCGACCGGGAGAACCACCACCTGCCGGAAAGGACCCGAGCCGGTGCTCTCGCTGCGGATCTCGGTTTCGTTGCGCAAGCTCAAATGAATAATGCGCCGCTCGCGGCTGTTCATGGGGCTGAAGTGGAATGGCCGCCCGGACGCCTTCACTCGCTCCGCCGCGGTGGCCGCGCTGAGCCGCAATTCCTCGATTCGCAGAAGCCGGTAATCATTGGCGTCGAAGCACAGCCGGGAGTGATGGTCCGGGGGAAACCGCAGCGCCTCCATGGCCAGAAATTCCAGCGCCAGCAGCACCTCGGCTTTGTTCGAGAGCAGTACGTCGACGTCCGGCCCCGAGAATTTCACCAGAATATCGGGATCTTCTAAATCCGGGTGGGTATGCGCGCCGTCCAGAATTTCATACTCGACGTCCAGATTTATGTCGTCGAGGATCAGGTCCAAAAATTCCTCAAGGCGTGGTCCCGTCTCGGTGACGGTATACTTCGTCTGGTCCACTGGATGTCTGCCTAATTTT
This sequence comes from Terriglobia bacterium, assembly GCA_963739705.1. GTDB lineage: Bacteria > Acidobacteriota > Terriglobia > Bryobacterales > Bryobacteraceae > Palsa-89. The sequence goes on from CAVUBR010000003.1 coordinate 242,147, forward strand.
TCTTCTTGGGCGCGAGTTTCGGCGCCGGGGCTGGGGGCGGAGGCATGGTTTTGTTGATCATCCACTGCTGCACGATTCCTACCACGTTACTGGTCAACCAGTATAACACCAGGCCGCTGGACGCATTATAAAAAAGGAAGCCGAACATCAGCGGCATAAAACGCATCATTTTGGCTTGCGAGGGGTCCATTCCAGGCGTCGGCGTCATCTGCTGTGAGACGAACTGCGTGACGATCATGATGATCGGCAGCAGGTGAATAGCAAGCTGTTCCGGCTGGGTCAAATCCGTTACCCAGAGCCAATGCGCGCCGCGCAGCTCGATGGTGACGTTCAGGACCTTGTAGAAGGCATAAAGAAGCGGGAGCTGGATCAGCATGGGCAAACACCCGCCCATCGGATTCACGCCTTCTTTCTTATACAGCTCCATCACTTCCTGGTTCTGTTGGGCCTTCTTGGGATCGCGAATGCTCAAGCCTTTGTACTTGGCGTTGATGGCCTGGATCTGCGGTTGCAGCCGCTGCATCCTGCGCTGTGATTTGAGGCTGGAGAAACGCAGCGGAAGCACAATCAGGTTGATGGCGATGGTGACGATCACAATGGACCAGCCGTAGTTGTGGACCACGTTGTCGTTGAGCCAGTGCATGGCGATGAAAATCGGCCTGGCGATAACGCCGTACCATCCCCAATCGATGAGCTGTTGCAGCTTGGGATCGACCACGCGCAGCAGGTCGACGTCCTTGGGACCGACGAAAGCGGTCAGGCGATTGACACTGTCGCCGCCGGCTTCCACGCCCACCTGCATTTCCTCCTTGCCGCTGGGCGTGATGGGCGCATCGTCCTTGAGAATTTCTATTTTGATGGACGTGTTGTCCTTGGGCAGAAAAACGCAAGCGAAATATTTGTCGTCCAGGCCCGCAAAAGAGAAATTCCCGGACGTGCTGTAGGGCCCGTCTTTTACCGATTTGGCGTCCTTGGTGATGAGCGTACCCTGTCCGGTTTCGATTCCCAAGAATCGGCTTGGCGCGCGAAGGTCGTAATAGACCGCGTGGCGCTCGGCGGCGCGGTTCAGCACGCTAGGATCGCCAAATCCACCGCGCCAGGCGATCATGTGCTCCACCGGCGCGCCGTTATGCGTAACCTCGGTCGTAATCTGCGTAAGGTAGCCGTTGCGGGTGAAGCGGAGGCTCTTTTTGGCGTAATTCACGCCGTCGGAGAACTCGTACTGGACGCCCAGGCCATCGGAGTCCGGCTTGGCGACGTACAAGCCGAAGTTGAGCGCGTTGGCTTCCTGGTCGTCTTTCAACGCCAGCGAGAACGGCGGCGGAACTTTGGTGAAACTCGCCGGGTTGACCAGGTCCAGCGGTTTGCCGTTGTGATCCTTGTATTTCTTCAGCACCCAACTCTGCGCGACCGCGCCGTGGTTGGAGAGCACGATGTGGTAGATCTGCGTGTCGACGGTCAAGAGCTGTTCGGAGGTGGCCGCGATTTGACCGGGGGCCGGTAAGGTCGGGGCGGCAGCCGCGGTTGCGGTGGCGGCGAAAGGTTTTGCGGCCTCGGCGGCCTTGACGGGAGCAGCAGCCTTCTCGGCCTGCTTGGCGGGCTGAACGGGCTTGGGCGGCGGAGGCGCTTTGTAGATGTAAGGCGTGACGAACAGGACCAGGCCCATCAGGAGAAACGCGATCAGCAGGCGAATCTCCATGGTCAGTTCTTTCTTCGGAGCGCCGGGAGTGTTAGGCAGATCGGCCATGATAACGCCGTCCGTCAGCGGACGGGATCGAACCCTCCCTCATGAAACGGATGGCAGCGCAAGAGGCGGCGCGTGCCCATCCAGATGCCGCGAGCGGCTCCATACTTATTGACGGCTTCCAGCATGTATTCCGAACAAGTGGGATGGAAACGGCAGGCCGACGGCAACAGCGGCGAGATGCAGCGCTTGTAGGCTTTGAGGATGGCGATTACAATTTTGCGCATTGTGTAATAAGCCGGTCCACTTCGCGGCGCAGCTCCTGGGTTGGGGCAGCTAAGGCCGAGCGCCGCGGATTGATGACAATGTCCCATTCGGGGGCAAACTCCTGGAGCCGGACTCGAAGCATTTCCCGTATACGTCTTTTCATTCGATTCCGGACCACGGCCTTTCCCAAACCGCGCGGCAGGGTGAAACCGAAGCGCGGCCCTGGATTGAGCGGGACCTTGAGACAAAACGCGGTGAAGTATTGGCCGGCAATCCGCTTCCCCTGGGTATACGCCCTGCGAAAGTCAGAAGTTCTCCGAATCCGATCGCGCTTCCGGAATTGCAGCCTGCGTGGAGCATTCGCTTGGAGCGAAGGAGCGCCCGCGGTCTGCGCAGGCCGGAAGACGGAACTATCAGGCGTACCGGACGGCTCGCTCGTCGCTCACCGTGAGTTTATGGCGGCCTTTGGCGCGGCGGCGCGCCAGGACGGCTCGCCCGTCTTTAGTGCTCATACGCACCAGAAACCCATGGGTCTTGGCCCGTTTACGATTGTTCGGCTGAAATGTACGTTTTGGCATTTGCTCCTCGGCCCGGGCGGAGACCCGACACTTTGACTAAATCTTAGTATAGCGCGAGAGGCGCGCGGGTGTTAAAGTCAGTTCTCAGCCGGCCTGAGTCGCCTTATACCCGCCGTAAAGTGGCGCTTGGTCGAAGACCGGATTTTACGTCGCGGGCCGTCCCATACTCGACCGAGCGAGGAGCCTGCCACGGGTGTTTCCATCGTCACTCCCGGCTACTTCGCCAGCATGAGCATTCCGCTGGCTCGCGGACGCCTCTTCACAGAACGCGATGGCGACAATACTCCGCAGGTCGCAATGGTGAGCCGCTCGCTCGCGCGCATTCACCTCCACGACGTCGACCCATCGGCCAACGCCTGTTCGTTCAACGGGGACGCGAGACACCTTACCAAATCGCCGGTGTCGTAGGTGACGTGAAGCATGACGGGCTCGACCGGTGAATCCGAACAGACGCCTCCCTGATGGCGCGGGCGTTCGAGAAGCTGGATGCCGCGGAACTGGTCGATAATGAAGTCACGGGCCCTTAGCTCAGCGGTTAGAGCAGCGGACTCATAATCCGTTGGTCGTAGGTTCAAATCCTACAGGGCCCACCATCGAACTTCTGTCCGGTCAGTGGCTTCGCTCTCCTCTCACGGTTACGCCCGAAAGCTGGCGAGGCAGTTCAGCCTCTTACTTCAAGGGTGCGCGCCGGATCATGTGCCACGACGGGGAGATGAGGTCCGCAATTCACACGCTGCCGATACGCTGGCTTTGGCCGCTCGCCATGGCCGCCGCCGGGCCTACCTTACTCGGCCAAACGGATCCGGCTCCCACAGCCCGGAACAGCTCCAGCAGCGCAACTCAATTCATCACGGGAAAGGAGCGTGCTGCCTGGGCGCTCAGCAGCACCTTCGGTCCGGCTAGCTTATTAGGCGGCGTAATCAGTTCCGGTTGGGGCACGCTATTCAACACGCCGCGCGAATACGGCACGCATTGGGATGGACTTGGCGATCGCTATGGGATGCGCTTGACGGGTATCGCCACCAGCAACACCCTGGAGGCCGGCCTGGGAGCAATCTGGGGCGAGGATCCGCGGTACTTCAGAGCTACCGGCGAAAGCTTCCCCGCGCGGCTGGGCCACGTCGTCAAGATGGCTTTTCTGGCGCGGAACAAGGATGGGCGCGTGATGCCTGCTTTCGCCCGTTACGCGGCGATCACAGGCAACAACTACCTCTCGAACACGTGGCGTGTGGATAGCGATGCGACACTGAGCCGAGCGTCAAGCCGCGTCGGGTTCGGCTTCCTGGGGCGCATCGCCGGCAACGCTTGGGACGAGTTCTGGCCGAACGTCAAAGAGCGGATCTCTCGAAAATCAGACCAGCCATCGGGCGCGTCGGCTATTCTGCACCACTAAGAGGCGGCGCGTAACAGCTATCCTAAGGATCGGATGACGAACCTGGAGTTCACGCCTCTGGTGTTTGTAATTTCGGCCGTAGCCGGGTTATTGGGTGCGTTGACCGGTCTAGGAGGCGGCGTGGTGGTGACGCCCGCGCTGACGCTACTGCTGGGCGTCGATATCCGTTACGCCATCGGCGCCTCGCTGGTTTCCGTGATTGCAACCTCCTCGGGCGCGGCAGCGGCCTACGTGCGCGAAGGGTATTCGAACATCCGCATCGGGATGTTTCTGGAGATTGCCACCACGATCGGCGCGGTGCTGGGCGCTTATCTCGCCACCCGCACGCCGACCGGGATTTTGGGCATTATTTTCGGCGTGGTGCTGCTGCATTCCGCCTGGATGTCTACGCGCGGGCGTCCCCGCGATACCAAGGGCCAAAAGGATCCGCTAGCCGTGCGCTTCAAGCTGAACGGCAGCTATCCGAGCGAGCAAGGAAAGAAAAGCTATCAGGTGACGCACGTGAAGGCCGGGTTTGGGATGATGTTCGGCGCCGGCACGTTGTCGGGATTGCTGGGCATCGGTTCGGGTGCGCTCAAGGTGATCGCGATGGATCAGATCATGCGGATTCCGTTCAAGGTGTCCACCACGACCAGCAATTTCATGATCGGCGTAACGGCGGCTGCGAGCGCCGGGATTTATCTGAGCCGGGGATATATCGAGCCGGTGCTGGCGATGCCGGTGATGCTGGGGGTTCTGGCCGGGTCGCTGATCGGGGCCCGGCAATTGGTGGGCGCCCGCGTGCGAGTGCTGCGCTGGATTTTCGCGTTGGCGGTGGGGGCCATGGCCATCGAGATGATCGTGAGCGGAGTGCAAAAACTCTAATGGCTGCCTTTAGCGATGAGCGGCTGGAAAAGATCGTCAGCATTCTGCTGATCACGGGCGTATCGCTGGCTGCGCTGGTGGTGCTGGCGGGCGGCGTCTGTTTCTTATGGAGCCACGGACATGAGCATCCGGATTATCATGCGTTTCACAGCGTGGAGCAACAGTATCGCAGCATCGCGGGAGTGGTTGGCGCGGCGCAGCCGTCCGATTGCCGCGGCATCATTCAATTGGGCTTGCTGCTGCTGATCTGCACCCCGATCGCGAGAGTGGCGTTTTCGATGGCGGGCTTCGCGCTGGAGCGCGACTGGACCTACGTCACGCTGACCGTCATCGTGCTGGCGATTCTGGTATACGGCCTGGTGGCGCCGCATTAGGCGTGACACGCCTTCTTAAAACAGTTTGGCGATCGAGCGCTGCAGTTCTTTGAAGATCTGGTCCGGGCTCTTGGCGGCGTCGATGACGACGAAGTTATAGCGCTTGGCCATCCGGTCCAGAGCGCGAATGACGCGGGTCTGATAGCGGACGAAGCTGTCGTGCATATCGGAGCCGAAGCGCATGTCCATGCCGCTTTCCCAATGATCGAAGGATCCGCGGCCGAGCACCACGCGAGTGACCAGATCGCGCACCTCGGCGCGCAGGTAATAAATGGCGTGCGGCACCAGGGCGAAGGACGCCACGCGCTCGATCCAGGCGCGATCTTCGCCGCGCGCGATGGCGCGAGCCATGAGGGAATAAATATAGCGGTCCGTGAGCACCACGAATCCGGCGCGCAGGGCGGGGACGATTTCGTTCTCCAGGCGGTCGGCGAAGTCGGTGGCGTAGAACAGCGTCATGGTGACCGGGCCCAAGAGGTTGCCTTCCTTGGCTTGCGAGATGCCCTTGCCGGCCAGCGCGCCGCGCGCCAGGCCGGTGTCGAGCACGGCGTGTCCCTGGTGCTCCAGCCAAGCCCGCAAGCGCGCCACCTGGGTGGATCGGCCCACCGAATCGGGCCCCTCGATCACGATGAGCTTGCCGAGCAGCTCCTCCCGATCCACGCCGGCCAGCGGTTCGCTATAGAACGCCAGAGGCTGCTTGAGCAGCATCGATATCTCCTTGCGAGGCCCGCAGAACGCCGTTGCGCAGGTTCGCGCCCAGCTCCTCCATCACGATCTGGCGCATCCGCCGCTGCTGTTCTTCGATGGAACCGGTGGCGTCGATGACGTGGAAGCCGACCTCCTGGATCATGGCTTCGTACTCGTCCAGAATGCGTCCTTGAAAGATGCGGAAGCTTTCCTCGACGTTGCGGCTCAGCTCCAGGTCCATGCCCGCTTCGTAGTATTTGATGGCGTTTCGACCGCCCAGAATGCGGCCGATGGCGACTTCGAGCGGGACGCGGAAATAGAACGCCAGGTTGGGGCGCACGGCGAATTTGTAGAGGTTGCGGACCCATTTCCGGCTGACGCCGCGCGCCACGTCGCGCGCGAAGGCGGTGTAGGCATAGCGGTCGGCGCATACCACGGCGCCGGCCTTGAGCAGCGGGATGATGTAGCGCTCCAGGCGGTCGGCGAAATCGGTGGCGTGGATCAGGCTGAACGTCACCGGTGTGAACATGTTCTTCTTTTTGCCGCGGCGCGTGGTCTCGCGCACCAGCGGCGAGGAGTTCCACTCGCTGAAGGCGACGGCGAGGCGCTGGGAGCGGAGCCACTGGCTCAACAGCGAAAGCTGGGTGGATTTGCCGGAGCCGTCGATGCCTTCGACCACGATCAGTTTTCCGCGGTAGCGGTTCGGCGGCAGGAGAGGCATAGAGGGGAGGAAATGCCTATTATAGCTTCCGAGCCGCGCGAATGGTTGGGTAGTATGAGATGGTATGCCGCGTTATGCAGCCGTGGACATCGGCAGCAACTCGGTCCGGATGCTGGTGGCAACAGAAGACGAAGGTGAGATGGTTGGGCGGTGAGATCATTGCTCCAGGATGATACATTGGTGTCACTAAGATAAGCGTTGGTTCATTGATCGGTCGAATATCAGCGCTGGACCGGTCCCAGATACCTGTCGAGCCAGTCGAGACACTCGCGGACCGCGGCCGGACGAGGGAAGGTGCCGTGGATGCCCTCGTAAATCACGTGTTTTTTGTCGTTGGCAGGCGTGCCGAGTAAGCGAAAGAGCGGACGTTGCGCGGATTCCAAAGGAAACGAATCATCGTACCGCCCGTTGAGCATAAGTACAGGAACGGTCACGTGGGGCGCAAAGTTGAACGGGTCGACTTCAGGGAGATAGTGGATTGTGAGCTGGAGACCTCCGGACACGAGAATGATAGCCTTAATTCGTTTTTCGATCGCCGGTAGATGTACACCTTCTGGCCCGCCAGCGCTTTCGCCAAAATAGGCTACCTTCGCCGTGTCGAAATCGCGTCGCATCTCAAGATAGTCCAGCAATCGGCCGAGGTCTTTCGCCCAGGCGATTTCGTGGTCCCTCCGAAAGGCAGGTGGATTGCTTCCTCCAGGCACAAAACCGTCCCTCCGCTCAAACATGCCTTTGTAAATTGGAAAAATCAAGGCACGCCCGCTCTTCATAAGAAAACCGCGGGTTTCCTCAAGGGCAGCAAGGTCGGGTTTGTCATCCAGAAAGGCAAATCCGCCAGGAAAATAAACGACAGTTTGAAATGGTGGAGATGCGTTCTTGGGAATGAAGAGGTATGCACTTACGTCGCTCGTTGCCGTAAGCGGCGTCAAGCGTCACCTTCACACGCGTCCAATCCGGCGCCGATGTCGTTTCCTTGGTTTGAGCATTTATCTCCGTCTTGTCGTAAGCATATAGTGCAGTGTAAGCTTTGAACACCTCGTCCGAAACCGGTTTTTCTTTCGAGAAGTCGCGTGTGGTGGCCTCGACGTGCGCAGCGGCCGCAGCGTTAGGTGGAGAGTCGAATTTGACGCAGCGGAATCCGAAGTTTGGCCTGCGGTCCCACGGTGACTGCGCGTCGGTGTGATGGAATTCGTATGCCCCTTCGCCGAACCCGCCCCCGAGGATCAATCTCTTGGCATCGCGTGTTTCATTCCAGACCCACTCCTTCACATTGCCAGCCATGTCCGTTGTGCCGAAGCCACTCAGCGCGCTTATACTTCCAACCGGCTGCGTTCCACTGGCCCGAAAGTTACTTCCGGCAGCGATCAGAGGCGTATACAAACTAGACTCTGAAGCCCAGAACCAATGGTATGCCGTCGGAAGACTCTTGCCGACGAACTCAGCATAGGCCGCTGCTTCATACCAGCTCACTCCCGCTACAGGGTAGTTCTCGTGCCCGTTGGGATAATCTCCAATTTCCCAAGTTGCAGGACCGGGCCTTCCCGTCGCGTCGTGAAAAAGTACCATCGCCTCTTCCCAGGAAACAGCGCGTCCGTCTCTCAAAAGAGGCTGCTTCCAGAACTCGCGTCTCCGATAACCGCCTGCCTCGACGAACTTCTTATAATCCTCGTTGGTTACTTCATGCCGGTCGATGAGAAAGTCGTCAACATCAGCGACTGGGGCATATGCGAGAGAGTATGGGAGAAAGACTGTCCCGCCCAACACTGGGACCATCTCGGAAGGAACAGTCCTGGCGGGGCGAAGTTTCAGCATGAAACCCAATACGTCAGGATGGAAACCGGGCTGAGATGGTCCGGGGGGGTCCAGATAAAGAAGACGGGTGCGAATCCGGGTTTAACAGTACGAAAGACGTAGTCGGTCCGAGGCACGCGGACCTTGTTGAGGGGTGTCTTGCCCAGCGGCTGCCAGGCATTCGGATTCCCGCGATAGGCTCGAAAAGAAACGTCGGCTTCAGATGGCACACTCGCGATAGAGACTTCTCCGGTGGCAACTGTCCAGAACTTCTCCAGAGTGGGATCATTTGGAAGGACAGACCGGGCTTCTCGCGCGAGAGTAGCAGCTTTAAGGTATTCTCCCGCGTCAATCAATCGGTTGATTTCAGGCCCCGCTGTCCCTAGCGCCCACCGTTCGCGCACCGACCTCCGCCAGAGCCAACCGCCAACAATAGCGATTAGAACAACCGCCGTGCTAAGGGCGATCCACGTAGCTCTTGATAATCTCACTGGTGGCTTCGGCGCCAGCGACGTCTCCAAAGCTCTAAGCTCTCGATGGGCCTCGTCGGCGCTACCGCAGCGATTGGTCGGGTCCTTCTCCAGCAGCTTCAGGATCAAAGCTTTGAGTTTTACCGGGATTTGAGTGCCCCCGAATTCACGCGGTGGAGAGTGCAAAATCGCATCACAGACCGCCATCGCTGAGTCTCCCGTAAATGGACGTTCCCCAGTGACCATCTCATAAAGGACCACGCCAAACGAGAAAAGATCGGCCTGCTGATTAATTAACGGAAAGCCCGCGAACCTGCTCGGGCGACATGTAGCCAACCGTCCCAGCAATCTCGCCGCCGAGCGTCCGGGTTGTTTCGGATTCGGTTGGGTTGACTTGCTGCGCTATACCGAAATCGAGCAACTTGAGATGCCCCTCGCTGGTCAGCATGATGTTGGCGGGTTTCAGGTCGCGATGAATTACGCCGGCTGCGTGCGCTTTTGCCAGCGCGGCACAAATGTTGATCGCATAACCGATCGCCTGGCTCAAAGGTAATCCACAATCTGGAATCGCCTGGGAGAGCGATTGGCCCTGCACATACTCCATCGCGATAAAGTCCACATCGCGTTCGGACCCGATCTCGTACACGGTCACAATATTCGGGTGGTTCAGCCCCGACGCTGCTCGTGCTTCTCGTAACAAGCGCTGTCTAGATTCCGAATCGGCCAGGTGCTCAGGTTGTAACACCTTTAGCGCCACTTCCCGACGCAGCCGGGTGTCGTAGGCCTTGTATACCAGTCCCATGCCACCCTCGCCGAGCTTGGCTTCGACGCGGTATTGGGCCAGGGTATCGCCGGGGGAGAGTTCAGCGGGAGCAGATAACAACGCCGCCGTTGGAACCGGCCAACTGGGCTCTTGATTCCTTGCCAGCAGCCGGTCCACCTCGAATCGGAGGTCGGTATCGCCAACGCAGGCCGAATCGAGAAACTGAGACCGTTCCGCTTCGGGAGTCTCCAAAGCCACACCAAACACTTCTCGAATCCGCGCCCATCTTTGAGGGGTCATACACTAGCTCCCGCGTTGAATTGCGATTTCATCCAACCTTTGGCCATGGCCCAATCCAGTTTTACTGTGCGCGTAGCAATTGACATGACCTCGGCCGTCTCTTCAACGGATAACCCACCGAAATAGCGCAGCTCAACGACGCGAGCCTGTCGCGGGTCCAATTCGGCGAGACGGGTAAGGACCTGGTCTACTGCCAGGATCTCCTCGATTTGATCGGCACACCGGCCACGTTGATAGATTTTTTCGTTCAGCGTGACCGGAATGGCTCGTTTTCCAGCACGGCGCCGGCGTGCATGATCAACGAGCAACCGGCGCATCAATTGCGCTGCCACGGCAAAGAATTGCGCCCGGTTTTGCAGGTTATCCGGGTTTTGCTCAACAAGCCGGAGGAAAGTCTCATGCACGAGGGCCGTGGGTTGCAGGGTATGGCCCACACGCTCACGCCTCATTTGTTGATTCGCCATGCGGCGCAGTTCCCGGTAAACCAGCGGCATCAGTCGGCCAAGGGCATCGCTTTGGCCCAGCCTAAGCTCTGCCAGTAGCCGGGTCACCTGTCCGCCAGGGTCCGCCATGCCATTCCACCTTTCCGAAATAGGGCGATTTTGTGTTGATTGATTATCCCAAAAGTTTTGCCCTTGTTTTCGGGCGTTCACGCGTTTAGTTCAGGACCATGCGAATAGGAGTCCGGTGATCAATGACAGCAAGTTCGTCACGCCGCCTGCGAACTGGCCTCTATATTTTCGCAGCGTGCCCGGTAAAGACTAGGAAACTTAGGAGAGAATCATGTTCAACAAGAAGGCCTTGTTTGGCCTGACAGTGTTCGCTTTCTCGTGCTTTCTCGGTGTAACTGCCGCGGATGCACAAATATCAACTCCGCCATGCTATACGCTTGAGAGCCTTCAGGGGCAGTATGCCACCGTTGGCATGTACGGTGCCAACCAAGCTGTAGTGTTCGCAATGTCGTATTTCGATGGTAACGGCAATTACAGTTCGACGTTCGTTGTCAACGAGCCCACTTCTGGATCGACCACTGGCGCAAGGACGATCGTAACCGGAAAGAACGTGGGAACCTACACCGTAAACTGTGACGGCACTGGCGTGGTGACTCGCACCGTTACGGCATCAAATGATGTCACGGCCACTCAGACGGATGACTTCGTAATCACCGGCGCGTTTGCGAAATTAGATACGATCTTCAATCCCATTCTCCTGGCGACTTCAGTGGCAAACGCGCCAAGAGTTTCGAGTGCCCTTGTCCCAGGCGGCGTCCTTCTGACCCGTTCGCTTACGCGACTGCCTGATCGACCGTCACAACCATAGACGCCCAAAGCGGAGTTCTTTAGGGGTGGGGCGGCCTGACGGCGTCCGCCCCGGTTTCCGTCAGACGGTTGACAACGTTCACATTCTGCTGGATCGGGCGCGGCGGCGTGCTGCAGTGAAACGAGGTGGTGCTAGATCCCGAGTGAATCTTGACGAAATCCCAGAGCTCGGATCTTGCCGCGAGCGTGATCTTATCCGCTCGACGACGCGTTGAACGACTTTGGCAAAGATCGATCCGGACAAGGCCCGGGTGATCGAGCTGCGATTCTTCGGACGCCTCAGCATAGAAGAGACCGCCGAGGTTTTGAAGATTTCCTCTCAATGCGTAATGCGAGACTGGATGCTGGCTAAGGCTTCCGTGCTACGAGAACTATCTGACTGACTCGTCGGTCTATAAGTTCGACCTGAGCACATCTGAAATTCTTGCTTCCGGGCACCGGGATCGGTTGGGTAGTATGAGATGGTATGCCGCGTTATGCAGCCGTGGACATCGGCAGCAACTCGGTCCGGATGCTGGTGGCGGAGACCAGTCCCGGGGCCGCCACTAAAATTCTAGCGGCGGAGCGGCAGGTCACGCGGCTGGGAGCGAGCGTCTTCCAAAACGGCCGGATTTCGCCCGAAGCAATGGAGTTCGTCAACGGCATACTGGCCAAGATGGCGCAGGTGTATCGCAAGCAGGAGGTCATCGCCGTCCGCGCGGTGGCCACCAGCGCGGTGCGCGACGCCGGCAACCAGCACGAGTTTATCGAGCGCGCCTCGGCAGTGTTGGGCGTACCGGTGGAAATCATTTCCGGGCAGGAAGAAGCGCGCCTGATTCATCTGGGCGTTCAGAACCAGTGGCCGCAAACCGGAAAGCGCGTGCTGATTGTGGACGTGGGCGGAGGCAGCGCGGAACTGATTCTGAGCGACCACGGCGAGCTGGTGGAAGCCTTTTCCAAACCACTGGGCGCGGTGCGGCTGACGGAGTCTTTTCTCAAAAGCGATCCTCCCGCGGCGCTGGAGCTGCATCGCATGTACGAATACATCGAGGAGAAGCTGGCGGCGCCGTTGCGCCGGATCGGCACCGGCCCGTTCGACCGGATGATCGCGACCTCCGCTACGGCCGCGGCCATCGTCTGCGCGGTGAATCGCGTCGGCCGGGCGCGCCGGGAAGAGGCCGACCGGTTGAAAGCCTCCGTGCAACAGGTGCGCAAGTTTTACCGGGAGGTGAGTTCGGTCGATCTCGCGCATCGGGAACGGATCCAAGGGCTGGGACCGCGGCGCGCCGAGATCATCGTAGCGGGAGCGGCCGTGTTTCGCCGAGCCCTGGAATTGTTCCAGCGTCCCTCGCTGCATTACTCCTCGGCGGGCGTGCGCGACGGCATCATCGCGGACCTGGCGGCGCAGGGGGCCGGCCGCGAGCTGACCATGTTGAATCGCGATCAGCGGCGCGTGGTGGAGCAAATGGTGCGCCGTTACGGCTCTCCCATGCTGCACGCGCGCAAAGTGGCCGAGCTGGCCCACCGCCTGTTTGAAGGGCTGCAGCCGCTGCACCGCCTGCCGCCGGGCCACGGCAAGCTGGTGGAAGCGGCCGGCTACCTGCACGACATCGGACATTTCGTCAGCGCCAGCAGCCATCACAAGCATTCCTACTACCTGGTAGCGCATTCGGATTTGCCCGGGTTTACCGACCAGGAGCGCCAAATGATCGCGCTGTTATGTCGGTATCATAGAAAGTCTATGCCCCTCCCCCGGCATTCCCCCTTTCAATCGGTCGATCCCGACTCCCGGCGCGCTATTACACTGCTGACGCCCCTGTTGCGCATTGCCGACAGCCTGGATCGCAGCCACGAACAGCGCGTGTCCGATATGCAGGTTCAGATCCGGAACGGTTCGGTGACGCTGGCGCTTGAATCGCAGGCCGATACCGACTTGGAGATGTGGGCCGTGGAGCGTGTGGCGGATGCGTTTCGCGAGACCTATCAGGCTTCGTTCTCGCTGGCCCGGGTGTAATCGTGAAAACCGGCGCGACCATCAACGACTACGCCATCGAGCAAATGAATCGCTTGCTCACGACGCTGGCGTTTCAGATACACCGGGCGGCCAAGAAGCCCGGCCCGGACGAGATTCACGACTTGCGGGTCAGCATCCGGCGGTTCACGCAGGGATTGTTATTGTTCACGGAATTTTTTCCCAAGTGGGAGGTCAAGAAAATCAAGCGGATGTTGAAACGCATGATGCAGCTTACCTCCGAAATCCGCAATCGCGACATCGCGCTCGAGTACCTGGCGGAACTGAAAGCCCCCACGCACGAGCGGCGCTTGGAGAGAGAAAGGATGCAATACCAGCGCCGGTTCGCGGAAATGGTGCGCCGTTGGAGCGCGCGCGATTTCTCCGCCAAATGGCGCAACCGGCTGTCGCTTCGCACGGTATGAAGTGGAAGACCTCTGAGAACGTGGCCGGGAATGCGCGCCGGGTCCTGCCCCGGCTGGCCGAGGACTATTTCGAGGCTGGCCGCAAGGTAGTGGAGGAAAAGAGATCCGCGAAGGCTCTGCACCGATTCCGAATCGCGACCAAGCGCTTTAGATACGCTTTGGAGCTATTTCAGCCTTTGTATGGTCCCCGCCTGGGCCGGCGTCTGAAGGCGCTGCATGCGATACAAGATGTGCTGGGGAAGATCAGCGATCAGCAGACCATCCTGGACCTGCTGGCCGGCGATAGAGAGATCGGAACGAAAGTCAAGCGCGCGCTGAAACGCTCGTCCAGGGATTTTCGCAAGCGTTGGCGGGCCTTCGATTCCGACGGCCAGCTCAAGCAGTGGAAGAGCTATCTCGCACGCGGCCCGCGCCCGAGTCCAGCCGGAAGGAAAAGACCGTAACACGCGGTGGTTGGTAAAATCCGGATGCTAAAATAGAGAGCGTACTGGGAGGTCGTCTAATGGTAAGACTGCAGACTCTGGATCTGCGTATCGGGGTTCGAGTCCCTGCCTCCCAGCCACTTCGCTGGAGAAATCCTAGCAATTCCACACGGCCATAGAAGCTCGGTTCCGGCCCTACCGTCCGGCCGGTCCGTGACGTCTAAGATCTCAGAATGATAAAGTTGTAGCTAAGGAGCAAAGCTAGGATGCGGACTCTGAGTCGGTGTGCCTTTTCCCTGTTTGGCGGCTTGGTCATCGTGTGTGCTTCGGCATCGGCCCAGACTCCGGCAGAGCCAACTCCTGTCCCGAGCCCAGCGGCAAAGAGCTCGGCCGAACAAGCTCCATCGGATGTGTTTGATAAAGCCCCGCCGGCCATTGACGAGGCGCTGCGGGCACGCGTCTCGGCGTTTTATCAAGCGCACGCAGAGGGCAAGTTCCGCCAGGCGGATCAGTATGTCGCGGAGGATTCCAAGGACGTTTTCTTCGCAGCTGAGAAGCCGCAGTACGAAGGCTTCCAGATCACCAAGATCACCTATACGGATAATTTCACCAAGGCTACGGTCATCACCGCCTGCAAGACCGAGATGTTCTTCCATGGCCACAAGATGCCTGTCACCATGCCGGCCGTGTCCCACTGGAAGATCGACAACGGGGACTGGTTTTGGTATTACTTCAAGGCGCCCGATTTAGAGTCGCCGTGGGGCGTCATGAAGCCCGGCCCGGCCGATGACACCAACTCCGTGGTTGCCAGGATCACGGCAGATCCGGTGGCTGCGGCCCGCAACATCCTGGCCAAAGTTGTGCTGGACCGCAACGCGGTCAGTGTAGACCAGACGAAAGAATCCAAGCAGGAAATCCATCTGAAGAATGGCCTTCTGGGCCCGATCAGGGTTCTGGCGGACCCGACTGGTACGCCGGGTTTGACCGTCCGGCCCGCCAAGGCAGAAGTTGGCCCGGGCGAAGACGCGGCGGTGGTGATTGAGTTTAATCCGGACGATCCAGAAGTCACCTGCAGGGAATGTCTGATGCATCCGGGTGTACGGCCGGCGATAACCGTCAATTTGACGGTGCAGCCGACCCAGCAGCGCTTTCCCATTCAAATCACGTTCACACAGCCGGAGCGCGCAAAGTAGTAAGGTCCGCGCTCCCTGCGGGGAATGGCCTCCCCGGGCCAGGGAGCAAGGTCTGCCTTTCCCCAGGAATGAGCCCCGTGCTCCAAAGTAAGGTCCGCGCTCCCTGCGGGAATGGCCTTCTCCGTGCCTTACGGATGCGCGGAGGCTAGTGAGCAGTGAATTTTCTAAACATAGGAAGCCGCCAGACGCAGAGCGCAACCTTGTCATCGTTGCGCGCGGTGTCCCAAACGTTTTCTAAGTTGTTCAATTCCAGGGTGTCTACGCCTTTTGGGACGACCTTGCAGGAATTGGAAACTTCTCAGATGGCGAATCCAGGCGCCGTGTCAAACAGCGCGGAGCGTCAAAATCTCGTCGCCATGCTGTCAAATTCTCGCGCCACGCTGGTCAATGCTTCGGGCCTCGCCGCAGAATTCGGGAATAGCCTTTCGAACGCCGTTACGGCGGGGAATAACACTCCCGAGACCGCCGCGACGGGATTAATCGAACAGATCATCGCCGGCGAGCAGTCGAGTGGCAACATTCCCAGGTCGACCAGTCAACCCAGCACGTCCGCCGTCACACCGGACGCCCCGCCGACACCTTACACTCCGGGCCAAGTGAATAGCACCGATCCGAGTGTCTACAGCACCATGAATTACTCCGAGGGTATGAACTTGTCGGCTAATGAGGTACAGGCCAACGACGAGAATGGGCGCCGCTATGCGAATTACCTGAATGAGTTTCAGAATTGGCAAATGAACGGCAGTCAGGGGCAGCCGCCGCAACCGCCGGTGTATGAAACGGTTGATCAAAACGGCTTCCAGAAGTGGTGGTCGGAGTATCAGCAAAACATGGCCTCCGGCGATTTCCAACCGCCGGATGTCAGCATGTTTCTGACCAACGCACCCGACTACGGCAACGGCTACTACGGCGCGACCGGCAGTACGCAAGTGGGAACGTTGTATAATCCCACCGGACCAGCGACGGCGGATCAGGTTCAGGCCGCCAACAACACATCCGCCACACAGTCCATCCACGGCGGGACGAATTCATAGCGATCGGGCACGGGCATCAGCGGCTGCCACGCACCAGCAGTTGGAAAGCTCGCTCCGCTTCGGCGTCGCCACGGGCGTGGGCGAGGTAGAGCGACAGCATGCGGTACGCGCGCTCACGATGGTTGCCTTCCAGCCAGTATTGCGCCATCCTTCGCGCGCAGGCGGGCAAGCGGGGATCGTGTTGGATGTAGTCCGCGCATTCCGTATCCATGTGGTCGAGCACACGCTGGAGTCTTTGAGGTATGCCCGCCTGATCGGGCTGGGAAGCGCGCACGAACACCAGGCTGTGCGTGTCTCCATAGACTAGCTGCCAGTCCGGACTGGCGGCCAGCGCCAGCGCGAGCGGATAGATGGCGCCGGTGACATACTCAAACGTGTTGGTAAGCACGGACTGAATGCCGTAGCGGCGGAGCAGTTGCGCGCGGGGCCCGGTGACGTGTCCTACGTCGGAGCCGAAATTGTAAAGAATTTCCTTAAAGTCGCGATTGGCGGATTCGCTGAGCGCGCGGCCGTCGATGAAGACACGCTGCTCGGGCCAGAGGCGCCAAATCAGATATCCTCCGTCCTCCCAGGTGTTGAACAGCGGTCCGGCGATGTGGTTCTGAAGCAGAAAGCCGGCCGCGCCGGCGGGAAGTTTCCACGTTGCCGCGCGCAGTTGGAAGAAGGAGCCGGAGCGGATGCCGAAGATCAGGGCGCCCGCCAGCAGCACTGGAGGCAGCCAGGCCGTGACTCGAGGCAGCCGAAGCCGGAACGGAAAATAGCTGGCGATCAGCACCGGTGCGAGAAACGCCATGAGGGGCGTATTTCGGAACGCCATCAGCGACGCTGCGGCGAACGCCGCGAAAAGCGCCCAGTCAGACCAGCGTACGCGGCGCCAGGAATAGATCAAAGCGGCCGCGGCTAGGTACAGCAGGACGTCAAAGGCGTAGGGAGGTCCCCACAAATAAGGCGGGTGCCACTCCACCAGATTTGCCGTCATCGCGCTTTGCCGGTAGCGGATCAGCGTCGCGAGAACACCGAAACCGTTGGGGTTCAAACCGGACGCTGCGACCGAGCACGCGGCGACGATCCACAGCCGGCGCCGGTTGGGGGCGCGTGGGCCGGGAAGCAGCGCGGCAACGCAATAGGCCGCCAGTACAACCCAGCCGAGAAAGAATCCGCCGTGACAATTCGCCCACAGCAATTCAAGCGGCGGAAGGGTCCACAAGAATCGGCCGGAATCGAGGATGCAGATGAACAGAGCCACCATGAAGAACGAAAACAGAGCCGGCCGATCGGCCGTGAAATTGGTGGCGAGAGAAGCAGCGGCGAAAGCGGCGCCGATGCCGAAATAGAAGTTCGAGCGGCGCGCGGCCAGGAGCCCGGCCAATCCACAAAAGGCGGCTAGCAACGCCGCGCGCATCAGGATGACCCCGGGGAAACCAGCCGCCCAATAGACGCAATAAAGGAGCGCTTGCGCCAGCCACTCGTGCGTGAGATTGAATTGGCGGACGCGGGCTTCACCCGGATCGGCGGGCGGATTCAAGGCGGTGCTGAAAGAGAAAGGATCGGGAACGGGAAGGGAGTGGCGCTGAACGATATATTGGCCGGTCTTCAGATGCCACCAGAAATCGGTGTCGGCGATTTCCGTGCTGAAGAGGCCGATCAGAACAACGCCGGCCAGCAGAGCGGACAGAATCGGCAGCCAGGATGGAATCCGAAAGGGCCGGTCTGCGGAGGTGGGGGAAGCAGGAGCAGGCTCTTTGGTTCGCTTGCGGCCGCGCGTGGATGGAGGCGGGCCCGGGCGGCTCACAAGCGCGCCCGCGGCGGCCCGGAGGGCGGAGTCATGGTCCGCCTTCCGGAGGCCGATCCGACGGCGTAGTTATTGGATCGAAATAACGGGACTATTGGCGAAATACGGATTTCCCGCCGCGTCATAGACGATGAATCCCACCGGCCGTTGCGCGCCGGTGGTGGCGTCATCCGGCAGCTGAAGCGAGATGGCGTAAACACCGACCAGTCCAACCACGGTTTGGGCCGAGATGGACGGGGTGCCCGCATTGTTGAATCCGACTGCAAAATTGGCTGCGATGTTCTGATTCGGAATTCCGGCTTCATTGGTTGCGGTCGGCGGGCTGGTTTGACCCGCGCCGGTAACGAAGATGATGATGATCTCGCCGCGGTGCGCCGGGTTGGAGGGAGAAACATAGCTGCCGTCCGGGCGAATCGCGACGACGTAATTCTGTACACCGAACACGTCCGTGGTGAAAATGCCCGGCGAATAGGGCTGCAACGTGACTGTGAACGTTCCGGAACCACCGCCGTTGGTGTTGATCACGACGGACGCGGAGGCGAGACCCGCCACTTCATACGGTACTTGCACGTTCACCTGTTGCACACCGTTCACATTCGACACCGAGAAGATCGGGGCCGCAGTTCCATTGAACGTGACGCTGACGCCGGCCAGCGTGGTAGGCAGCGGCCCGATGATGTCGTTCGGAACCACAACACCGGCAACACCTGGAGCTATACCGTCGCCCTGGATGGTAACGATAGCACCGGCTGCGATCCCGGATTGCAGGCTCGCTGCGTTCATAAAGACGACGTTCGCCGGTCCGGGGGGACTGACGGTGAGATTGAAGGTAGCGTTGAAGCCGCTGGTGCTGGCGGTGATCACCACCGCGCCCGGAGTGCCGCCCGCTGTAACCGTAGTGGAGGCGTTGCCACTGGCATCGGTGGATGGATTGGGCGTGGTGACGGTGGCCGAGCCGCTGGTGACCGAGAAAGTAACCGGCGCATTCTGCACGGCGATACCATTGCTGTCGGTTACATTGACGACCAACGGGTTCGCGAAGGCGGTGTTCTCAACAATGGACTGGTTATTCCCCGAAACCACCGCGATTCCCCCGATGGACGCAGGCGGAGTGTTTATAGTGACCGTGAACGTCGCGCTGACCTGGTTGCTTCCAGACCCCGCCGTGACCTGGACTTGCGCCTGGCCGGGTGTGTTGCCCAGTGTGGCCTGAGCGGACGCTTTCCCGCTGGTGTCGGTCAGGTTGGAAACCTGGCTCAACGTGATGGCGCCACTCAGAACTCTCCAGCTGACGGCAATCTGAGGCAGCGGATTGCCGGAGCCGTCCGTCACCTGGATCAAGAACGACGTTGGTAAAGCTTGACCAGGGTTTCCGGATTGGTTATCGCCCTGGAGGATGTTGACCTTGGAAGACAACCCCAGCGCTCACGCTGATATTAACGGGACCGAAGTCGAATAGATAGCCAGCTTCCGCGGTCAGCGAAATGCTACCGGGGAGACCCTCCAGCACCAAGTTGCAGGAGGCCAGGCCAGTGCTGTCAGAGAGGCCAAAAATGCCATCGCACGTGCGCCGAGGGTCCCTTGGTCGGATCCGGCGGGTTCAGAATTCGAATACTGGCGTTAGAAATTGGGGCTCCATTGATGCTCGTAATCGCGATCTGGACCGCATTGTTTATGGTCTGGCCGGCTGATCCTTTCAGGGTTGCACCAAAGGCCGGCGCTCGAAGCTCCACGGTGGGCGGGGAGCCAACCGGGAAAGTGGTTTCGTAGAAGGTGACGCCCGTGCCGCTGGGCGGGGTGGCCACGATGACGGATTGGCTAAATCCGCTGACGTTGGAGGGGGGAACATCACCGGCGGCGAAATCCGCCTGCGCGATGCCCTTGGAATCGGTGTTAATGGTAAGAGTGCCGGAAGACGCCTGCACGCAAGTGAAAACTTCAGTCGACGAGGACGGGCATTGCAAGTTCCCGCCGCCGGTGGTCTGGTTAAAAGCAATCGCAGCGCCGACGATGGGATTTCCTTTGGTGTCCAAATACTGAACGCCCATAAATTGCTGCACTCCCGAGGCTCGCGTTGGTCTGCGACGATAGCGTGGCACCCGATTGAATGAGAGCACCCTGGCCGCTAATGGCAGTCAGGCCGTTGGGTGTGCCACCACCTCCGCCTCCTCCGCCTCCGCCACCGGAACTCGACCCGACATTCACGGTAAAGACATAGCTGAGGAAAGAAGCGCCGGCGGTAGCACTAACCTGGACCGGTCCGGCCGTCGATGGCGCCGTAATGGTTGTACCGGCCAACCCGTCGGTGTTAGAGATCACATTCCGGTATTGCAGGGTAGCGGCTGGATTGGCACTGGAAAAAGTAACGCCTACGCCCGCCACCGGTTTGCCTTGCGCATCCATCACGCGCACTACCAAGGGACCGCTGGTGCCGCTCGGAGCGACCGTTTGTTGGTCGCCATACTCGAAGATATTTTCCGGAGCGCCCGCGGTGTTGGCGGGAGTAGCAATCGCGAGCGCGCCGGGCGAACCGGTGAGGGAGAGCTGTCCCACGACTTGATTGTTCGCGATGTCGTACTCAAAGAGAACACCGCCGCTTACGTACAGCAAATACTTAGTCGTGGCATGCGTTCCATTCGGGATGGCGTTGGTGATAGCCAGATCGGTGGTAGTGGCCGCCAGACTCACTCCCGTGCTAGCGGGCTGGAATGGAGCAATCGATTGAGGGTTGAACTGGATGGAATACAAAATTTGGGTTGAAGACGAGAACGCAAAGGCCCGGTTGTTGTTGACGACGAGTATCTGACTCAGCGCGTTGGGTATGGCGGTGGTGGTGAAGAATGAGCTGAATGAGGTCAGGGCTTTCGCTTTCATGTCGAAAATGAACAGCGCGAAGGAAGTGACCGGATTTTGATTCACAGCCACGCCAAGCGTTCCATCCGGAGTGAAGGAGACTTTGCCGGGCAGACCAGTCACCGCAATCGAATTGAGCACCGTGAGGCTGGTGGGATCGATCTCCAGGAGTGCGTTCGAGGTCCCTACGTAAACCAAGCCGTTTGGTCCGACTGTGACGCCGGAAGGTGTACCAGCGATGGCCAGCGTTTTGACGGATTGGAACAGTCTGAGGTCGACGGCGTTGAGTTGATATCCGCCGCCGGTATTGACCAGCACGAAGGCGCGGGTGGAATCAATGCTGGCGGCGACATCGACCGCGGTTCCGCCAACGCTGATACCGGAAGGAGCAAGCAGGGAATCGTTGGCGACATTGATGGCCTGCAAATTCCCCGCCGCAACCAGTATCTTCTGACCGTCCGGCGTCCGGATGGCAGCCGCCGCGCCGGCGCCGAAGCCGATCAACGGTTGCACATTTCCCAAGATCGAGTTGGTAGTGATCACGGTGTTGGAGCTGGAGTTGGAGATTATGTAATATTCCCCGCCATCGGATCTTGCGAGGGCATTGTATGCGGAATTGGTCGCCTCGAATGACGTGATCTGAGAAAACGGACTGACGCTGAAGCCCGTGACGTTGGGAGTTATCCCGTTCTGGCCCGGTAGGACAAAGGCCGTCTGAGCGTTCAAACTAAGCGAGAACAGTCCCAGACCGAGGGCAAACAGCACATGTAGTTTACGCATTATGACCTCACCACAATTGTGATTTCGAGGGACGCGGGGGAACTAAGCTCTCTAGAATACCACAGCGCCAGTGAAAACGGATTGCGATTTTTCTCGGGGCGCGGAAGGGTAGCGCAAAAAGAAAATGGGGGAGGCCGAAGCCTCCCCCAAGTCATACAGTTGAAGCGAAGGGCTTAGTTACCCTGAACTTCGCCGACGATACCTGTACGATTCAGACCCGACACCACCATAGAAGTCGAGCTGAATCGCGAGGTAGCCTTCAGCCAGTTTCTGGGCCCCCAGGTCACTGATGAAGGCGAACCCATGGCAGTATTGGAAGTTGGCTACCGCGATAATGTAGCCTGTAAATCCAACTTCAGCCTGGATACCGTGATCTCCACCGCTGGATAGCGTGAAGAGCAACTCAGTGCCCGCGTTAACAGGGGCGGTTGTCGTTTGGGCAGTGATCGGCGCCGGAGCCGGAGTTCCGGGCAAGCTGCCATAGAAGTTCAGCGTGACGGTTCCGTTCTGCGGCGTAGTGCCGTAGGGATCCATCGTAGTGTTGGCGATTGCGACACCGGTATCGAACCCACCGGTATTGGTGACGAACGGGAACAACAAGTCGCAGGTGCAAAGGACGATCACGAACGAGTTATTTGCACTGGACTTATTGCACCAGCGTGGAATCGGATCCGTGGCGGACCAGGTGCCAACCGTGCTGAGCGGAGCAAAGGACGCCGTCACGGTGGACTGGCCAGGAGCCGGGAGGTTATTAGCGGTATTGGAGACGTAGGCTACGCCGACATTGACGGCCGCCTGATCTCCGGAGCGAACGGATCAGCGTTCGCCACTTCGTAGACAGCCGTCAATGTGTTGCCAGTGCCGCTCAACAGAACCGCGTTGTTGAACGGTGCCTCGCTTGGGCCAACGAAGGTTGTCACCCGCGACCGTTATAGAAGGTCGCGGTAGCACTTGGCGGTAGCGCCGTGGGGTTGCCGGCCAGGTCGGAGCTGCTGCCAACTAGTTCTAGGAAGCCGCCGGTCCAATCGCCGAGGTTACTTGCTGGCACAGGAGAACCCGGCGTGTATCCCATCCCCTAAAGTGAGGGCGACATATTGCGGCACCCACAGAGAGGCGCCCGTGTTGACGTTATTAAACACCAACAGGAAGCGATCCCCCTGAGTAGCGGTTCCGAGCGCACCGGCAGTAGCACCGGTCGGCATAAAGGCACTCTCCGAGT
The DNA here is from genome assembly GCA_963739705.1 of Terriglobia bacterium. Classification (GTDB taxonomy): domain Bacteria; phylum Acidobacteriota; class Terriglobia; order Bryobacterales; family Bryobacteraceae; genus Palsa-89. Next base: position 265,066 of record CAVUBR010000003.1, read on the forward strand.
TATAGCTTAGGCCCACTATGTTCTGCGGAGTTGGGGCCGTATTATTGGTATCGTTCACGTCGGTAACAGCCGTAGTCGCGGCGATCTTTCGCTTGAAGGAGGCCGCATAGCCTTCTTTCAATGCCACTGCGAACGTGGCGGAACCTATATCGCCTTGGCCGGTGAAATTGGTCCCTGCCCCGAAGGTGTTCACGTCCACGCACTGAACCAGAGTGGCATGCGTCGAGGTGACGAGCAGACCCGCCTGGACGTAAGCCAGAACCTGTTGGCTCTGGTTGACAACAACGGTTTGACCACCGTTGAACGAAACGAAGCCGTTGATTTGGGTTGGGACCAGACCGCCCGAGAGACCGGCGTTGCAAGCATTGGCCCGGATGTTAGTCATGCGGATAATGCGATTGCCCGCGGTGCCCGGTGCGTCGATCGGCACGCCGAGCCAAGTGACTTGGCCCAGGTTGGACGTTGCGTGGGCAACGAACACGTTGTACGCAGCTGCGCCGTTGGGTCCGCTGGGATCATAGGGGCTGCCGCTAAACAGGAAAGTCCCCGGATTCCAAAGACCCGGTATTAGGTTGCAATTCGCCGGCGAGCTTGAAGGACCTCCGGTCACCGAGTAGCAAACCCTCTGTCCGGTCGGCGATCCATTGACCTGCGTCGAAGTGGGGGGATTGGGAGTTCCGCCGCCCGCGGCCGCAGATGGATAAGGCTCGTCGATGGTCAGCAGAGCATCGATATAGCCGCCCGGGAGCAACCGGCTGGTGATGTTCTGGTTGAGCGTCAGCGTGACGTTATCCTGGGGAATATTTTGACCGATGGGCGTCGGAGTTACCTCCTTGGCACACCAGTACGTAATCGCCGACCAGCGCTGAGATGTTCTCAACCGATACGATGGTCGGGTTGGCGGGGTTGAGGTTGCAAATAACTGAACCCGAACCGCCTGGGATTTGTGCGTAGGCGGTGGATGCGCCCAACATCAGCGCGAGAACCGCAAACGCAAAGAACCATTTGCGAAAATCTGCCATTTCCTTCTCCTTGTGAAAAACTGAAATTGAATTGATGGAAGTTATCTTTTTCAACCTGAGCCTCGAGTATTTGCTCGTCATGAAGATTGCGAATCTTGCCCGAGAAGCGACAGCGCGCTGGGCGCACTGCCTGGCTTAGTCGCTCGAACTGTATTCTTCGTCTCCATCTAGCTCAAATTCTTCTTAAACTTCTCTTATCTCAGTGCTCGCGGGATTCATGCGCCAAAGATGAATGCCGCCAAACCGTTGGGACGCAGTCAATCATACATATCATTCAACGCGAGAGTAAGTCAAGCGCAAAGTACTAGGAGAATAGCTTACTTCCCCGATCAGGCTAAAGCGACCCAGCAGGTAATTAAACCATAGTATGTTCGCCGGGTCAATAGTTTACAGCCAACGGCGAAAGACTGGAACTGAATGGCGACGGAGCCAGGGATCAATGGCGTTGGGCCGGGGTCCGACAAGGATTGCGCCGAAGCACGTAAGTGGCTGATTTAAACGCTCTAGCAGCCTACCGGCGAATTTTATTCCTGGATGTCTTTTTTCAGATTCTTGAGCCTGGATTTCACTTCTTCGGTGGCGTCGGCCATCTGAGTGCTGTCGTAGATGACATGCGGGGTGAGGAAGATTACTAATTCCGACCGATCCTGGGAGTAATCACGGTGCCCGAAAAGTGCGCCCAGAATCGGGATGCGATGCAGGCCAGGGATTCCGTTCATGTCGACCTTAGTGGTCTCGCTGATTGCGCCTCCAATCGCCACCGTGTCGCCGTCCTGAACGGTGATTTGGGTTTGGACGGACTGGGTGGAGAAGGCCGGCGAAGCAATACTGCTGCTGGTGTTTTGCTGAGGTTGACTCACCTGTTGATTGACCATCATCGTCACGATGCCGCTGGGCGTCACGCGCGCGGTAATCGCCAGTGTGGTGCCGGTGGCGACGTTGTTAACCGAATTTGCAAACAGCGAGGTGCCGCCTTGCTGGATCCCCGTGACGGCCTCCGCGGCTAAGGTAGGAACTGACTCACCCACGTTGACGGTCGCCGGGATGCTGTCGGTGGCAATCACCGCCGGAGCAGAGAGCTGCTTGGCGCGATTCTCGCTCTCCAGGAGTTGCACGGCGGCGGCAACTTCGCGGCTTTTGCCGACAATGCTGCCCAGGGTCAAGTTGGTGGCTCCCGAGCCGAAGTTGCCGAGCAACGTGTGGGCGGTGCTGCCCGATATTTTTTGGAGCGCTGCCTGCACGTCACTGGAGAACGCATGCGAAACATCAATTGAATAAATCTTGGCTTCGATCAGCACCTGGCGCGGCGGCACATCCAAATCGCGAAGGAGGCTCTGAATACTCTCATACTCTTGGGGCGTGGCCTGAATGAGCAAGGTGTTATTGAAAGGATTCCCGACGACGCGCGGGACGTGCACGCGCGGAGCCGTGCCGGGCGGCGCATTTCCCAGATAAGTTCCGGTCAAGTCCCCTCCGGCCCCGCCTTGTGCGCTGCTAACGCCCATGGGGCTTGCACTCGCACTCACTCCGCCGGCTGTCTGCTGCTGCTGTTGGGCGTAGGGCGAGGCGCCGCCGTAACCGCCGCCATAACCGCCGCCGTACGCGCCACCTCCACCGCCGTACATACCGGCACCGTACCCACCGCCGTACCCACCGCCGTACCCACCGCCCCCCATCATGCCCCCGCCCATGCCCGGCAGAGAGGCCCCGATTCCGCTCATCCCCGGCATCATGCCTCCGCCCATTCCCATGCTCATGGTCATTGACATGCACATCATAATGGCGTTCTGCGCACCGCCCACTCCGGCCAGCTGTCCGTACAGCGCCTGGACCGAGCAAGCGATGGAGCTAGCGTCGCCGAAACGGACACGATAGACATAATTGCTTACTTCGCCGGCGGCGGCCTTTACAGGCGTATCGAGTTTGGCGAGCCACTTTTCCACTTCGACAAACGCGCCGGGATTGGGCGCAACGCCGATGATGGTGTTAATCCGATCGATGGGCAGAAACTTGATCGGGCTATTTTTCTCCGACATCGAGATGGACTTTTCGATGTTCTCCAGCTCCTTGGCAATGTCGGTGGGACGGCCGTTCTTTACTTCGAAGACGTGCACGCGCTGGTTGGCCAATTGGTCGCTATCGAACATGGCGATGAGGTCCAAGTTGCGGCGCATGCTGCGGCGGCTATCCAGGATCAGCAGCAGGTTGGCGGGCGGGTAAGTGGCCAGCGACGCCCCTTCGCCGACAAACGGCTTCAGTACGTTGGCAAGTTCCTCGGCCGTCACGTACTTGAGAAAGATCAGATTGAACATGGTCTGATCGTCCTCGGTGATGTCTTGCGAGTCGGTCTTGGTTTCCGGAGGAATGGGAAGGTGTGAAACATCGGCCAGCGGCACGATGCGATAAATGTTGCCCTGCGGCACCATGGCGGCGCCGTTCAGCCGCAGGATGATGTCCAGCAGCGAGCGCGTATCGACGTCCTTCACTTCGCCGTAGGTGTTGAGGATCACGCTGCCGCGCACGCGCGGATCCAGGATGTAAGTGATCTTGAGCTGGCGCGCAAGAAGGTCAATTACTTCGGTGAGGGAGACGTTGTTCAGCGACAGGCCTCCGAAGACGGTTGGAGAGCTGGGCAGGGGAGCAGGCCGCGCGGGCGGCTGGGCCGCGGGTTCTGCCGGGTTTGGTTGAGCGGAAGGCTGGGCGGCGGACGGGGGCTGACCCGCGGGTTGCTGTGTGCCTGGCGGCTGCTGCCGCGGATTTGGAGGCACGGGCGGCTGCTGCTGATTGGGGCGCAGTGGCGGCGACACCTGCGGAAATTGGGGAATCTGCGCCGGTGCGATGGCCGCCGCCATCAGCAGGAAACTAACACCCACAGTCCGGTAGGGTGTGGCCACTAGCGCTTCTCCGTTCCGTTTGCGGATGGGCCGGCCGGTGTGGTTGTGGCTTTCGGTCCTTGGGCGGCTTCGAGCCAGCCTTTCTCATCGTCGTTCAGCTCGGTTTTCTTGCGCAGCCAGGTGCTCTTGCCGAAAGGCGTCGGCCGCTCGAATCGAACCGTGTCGCCGAGGTCGGTGGCTTGGATGGGCGGGGCGCTGTCGGCCTGGATGGGTTGCGGCGGCGCGGGTTTATCTTCCCAAGTGGAAAAGCCAAAAGGAGTGCGGCGGGCGAGCCAGGTTTTGCCCTGCGCATCGGTGTAGCGATAGAGGTTCGGCTCGACCTGGACCGCCCCTTTGGGAAGCGCCGGCCCTGCATCGGCATGGGCGGCTGGCTTCCGCGGCGGAACCGCGGCGGCGTTGCGATCTTGAGCGCAAGCCATGGCGGCAACCAGCAGCATCATGCTTATCGTTTTCATATTTTTTTCGGCTCCTTCACTGCGAAGATTCCCAGCGGCACACGGATCCAAACGGTGTGGCGCTCACGACCTTTTTCATGCCATCCATGATGGTGCCCGCCGGTGAGCTATCGCCGGCCACGCAGCCTCGCATGTTGCCTCCAATGTCGAGACCCGGCCCGGCCCCTTTGGGCGAGAGCGACTGCACGGCGGGCGCGGCAGGCGTCAGGTTGGTAGGCGTTGCCGGCGAGGCAGCGGCGGGAGCCTCGCTGGCGACCAGGGTCTTATCGAGCAGCTCATCCAGCCGCTTTTGAAACTGCTTGCCATTCCACTCGAAGGTCACGAACTGGTTATCGATCGAAACGATGGTCCATTCGCCGATGGTGTCGCCGGGGTGATATCCCCTTTGCGCCCCGTTGGACTTCTCGCTCATCACCACCGTGGGCGGAACGCCATCCCACAACATGACACCGCGCGCGACCGGGAAAGGAGGCAGCGGCTTTTCCTGCACCGGCGGAGGCGGATCGACAATGACGTTGGAATTGCGATCCTGCGAGAACAGATTCATCTGCGCCACGCCCGCGTAGCTAGAGGCCATCAGCGCGGAGGGTTTGACGTAGGGAACCAACGGGCGAGCCGGGGTGGGATTTAGCGTTTTGTGCAGGAAGGCCTGCTCACGCATTTTCGCGGACTGCCATTCTTTCCGGATCTGAACAGCCAGCATAGCCAGCACCGCCAGCAGCAGCAGATTCAAGACCATGAGCTTGCGTGTCAAAACGAATTAAGCCCCTTCTTTTCCGGCACCAGCTTGCGCGGGACAATTCCCGAAATAGCCATTCGCGTAGGCATGCTCTTGGTTTTCGGATTGGCGGTTCCGGTATGAAATTCTTCCGTGGCGATGAGCTCGGGCTGCTGGCTCAATCCCGCCACCAGGTTGACCAATTCGTCGGTGCGGCAATCCAGGCTGACGGTCACGGTGACCAGGCCGTAGGCGTCGCCGAACGGGCGGGGCTGTGCGAACTCGGCCTGATGGATTCCAAGCGGGGGAATCTGTTCCTTGGCCACGCGGTTGATGATCTGAAGCAGTTGGGCCTGAGCCTGATTGGCGGTGTCGCCCTGCAGCAAGCCTTTTTCGCGGTCGGCCAATTCGGCGGCGGCCTGTTTCATGACGGCCTCCTTGCCATCCACGGTGGCGAGGGCGGTGCGCAGCGCGGTGAGCCGTTTTTCAGAGCGCTCGACGGTGTCCACTGGCGCCGCCACGCTGGTAGCCGTGCTGGGCGACCGGGTGGCGATCCAATACAGGAACGCTATCGCCAAAGCGGCTCCGAGCAAACGCAGCGCGCGCTTGTCGCGATCGGTCATCGTCACGGCGTCACCGCCTGGCGTTGCGAGCGGATTCCGAAAGCTTCGCCACTGCCGGCCTGCACCGGCCCGGACGAGAAGCTGGAGCTGCGAAATTGTCGCGTCCCATCCAGCAGCTTCACCAGCTTGGCGGCTTGATCGGTGGTGCCCAGGATATTCAGCGAATCGCGCGTGAGCTGGAACGATGTCAGCCAGGTGGGCGCCGCCAGCACGGTGGTCAGATCGTTGATGGCGTCCAGGTCTTCTTTCGTGTGCTGGCGAAAATTGTCGAGAGTTTGAGTGCGGTTGCGCGTTATGGCGATCTGGCGGTCCAGCTCGACGGCTTTCCGGGCGCGCGGCTCGATGCGGCGCATCTGATCGTGCAACAGTCCCAGATAACGCCGGTCGGCATATTTGGGATAGGCCAGCGCGGCTACGGCGAACAGAAGCACCAGAGCCGCGAGCGCGAAGGTGGGAACCAGGCGCATGCGGGAACTGGACTTGCGCAACTCGCGCGCCAGGAGATTCACGCTCAGCGCCGGGGCCAGCGACGCGCCGGCGAGGGCGGTGGCGTAAGGCAGCGCGGAGCGAGCCAGGTCGAAATCGGGCGGCGCGGATTGCGGCTTGGGCAGAGCGTCATGCAACGCAACGGGCTCGGTTTCCGGCGGCAGCCGCAACTCGGCGACCGCCAGCGTGCGGGCGCGCGCTTCGGAGCCATCCAGGCGGGCGGAAAAAAGCGGCCACGAGGGACTCTCGCCATAAACTTCAATTTCACCGGCTCCCGGTTCGAGCAGCAGCAAGCCATCCGGGGATGGACGCGAGAGCAGGCGGATCGCCGAATAGATCGCCGGCGCCGAAAATGTGAAGGACGCAACGTTGACGCCGGCTTCGGCGAACAGGCTGCGGTAGCGCTCCAGCACCGAGCGGCGGGTGAACCCAACCAACACCGACGGCGTCTTGCCGATACGCGCCCAATCGAAAACCGCTTCTTCTTCCGAGTAGGGATTCAGCGAATCGATCTCGAAGCGGATGGCGGCGGCGAGATCTTTGTCCGAGACGCCGGGGAACGCGATCTGGCGAACCATCACTTCCTCGCGGGGCAGCAGCACGGTGGCGGCCAGATGCGCCGCGCCAAGCTGGGTGAGGAAGCTGGCATAGGCGGCGCCCCATTCGCTGGCAGCCCGTTCGCGAAAACCGGGGATGGTCAGCTCGTCCAGAATGCGCGCGCCGGTGGGCCGGAGACGAACCACGGTGGCGGTCAGATTCTCGCGGCCGATCTCAATACCGGCGGCGGTTCCGATGGCCAGCCATTGCCTAAAATCAGGCAGCTTCATTGCGGCGCCACCACGTTGTCGTACCAGCGCATGACGTGATACGGCTCGTTAAAGCCGGGTCCCAGAAACTTCACCATCGCGGATACGGATCTCCGCAGATCCGAAAGCTGGCCGTTAGCGAGCCGCAGGGCGGCTGTGGCGCGCAGGGTCACGATGGTGCTGGGTGCGATGCCCAACCGCGCGGCCCCCGGACCAGCGCCGCTCACCAAAGCTCCCACGTCGCCCTGCTTGATGACACCCTGGCGGCGGCGATTGACGATCGCGGTTACGAAATCCGGTGTGATCCCGATGGCTCCCATGACGGCCGGCTCGGCGGTATTTATGTCGATGACTCCCTTGGTTCCGAATACCGACAGGCAGTCCCGCAAAGCAGGATGGCGCAGCAAGTTTCCTTGTTCGTCGCGCGTGTAGCTTCCGTAGAACAAATCCGTTGTTACTCCCTGGACCAGCAACAATTCCTCAATCTCATGAAAAGACGCATGCCGTGCTTGAAAAGACGGAACCAGGGACAAGTAATGTTGATCGAACTGGCTAAAGGCGCCGTCGGGCGTGGGCGATCGCCAATCGAGGATGGCCGCGGTGACAGCATCGGCCTGCGCCGGATCCACTCCCAGCAGCAGCAGCAGAGTTTTGATCTCCACCGGCTGCGCCTGGTTGACGTTCAGCTTGGCGGTTTCCGGAATGATCTCGACATTGGCCATGCCGGTGGGGAACTGGAAGCTCAGCAGCGGCATGGGGCTCTGGAAATATTTGGGAGTGCCGTCGGGGTTTCTGTAATTCGGACCCCACTGGATGTAGAGCAACGCGCGATCGATTGCGCCGTCCGCCAGATAGCCGGCGCGCAGGGCATCGACATCGGTGATTGTGCGTTCTGTCTCGGCGCGCACGCTGGTGGCGACCGTGAAGGCGATGGCCGATAGAGCGGCCGAGAGCCACAGCACGGCCAGCAGCGCCGCGCCTCTCTCCGCCTGCCGCGGGCAGCTAGAAATCATAATTCTCCATAGGCCGCCGGTTGACGCGCACCGGGACCGTCAGGGTCACGGGCGTAAGCCGCACCGGATCCGGATGCAAGGGCGCCATCTCGATGCGGATGGCATTGGGCAGCACCGGTTTCACCCAGCGGAGGATCCATGTGAACAAGTCCGGAGGCGGCGCGGTGTCGCGGAAACTAAAGCGGCAAAATGCCAGTTTGTCGGCCAGGACGAACGAGCCGGCGCCGATCTGAATGGGCAAGAATAGCGGGCCTTGCAGCCCAGTAGCCGGGTCGGGTCCGAAACCGGCGCAAAACTGCCCGGCGCCGCGCGGGCCGGTATAAACGTGTTCGTTCACCACCAGCCGTACGCCTTCGGAATCTTCACCCGGGATAACTTGAAACTCCAGGATCATGGGCAAGCCGCGCGAGCCCTGCTGCAACGAATACGTGGAAACGAATCGCATGGATTGCGTTTCGCCTTGAAAGAAGCTGATGCTTCGAGGCGGGGCGTCGGGAAGAGGCTGGCAATCGGCGGTGACCGGAATGATTCCCTGGACTTGGGCTTCGAGAATACGTTGCACGCTGGTGACGCGGCGGTTGCCGGTCAGATGGGTATCGGCTTTGTTCATGGCGCTCAAGGCCACGCGCAGCGAGATCACGATTCCGACCGAGAGGAGACTCAGGAGCGTGATCGCAATGAGCAGCTCCATCAGTGTTACGCCGGATTCGGCGCGGCGTATTTTCAAAGCACGCTGTCTGCTCACGGGCCCGCTCCCGGGACCGCCGCCATGTCCTCCGGCGTGAGGATGGAGTGGCGGAAGCCCTCCAGCGCGAAGCTGCGGCGCTGATCCTGATTCATCCACCAGATTTCCAGCTGGATGCGTTCCAGAAATTGCGCGCCGGGGCCGGCATTGGGCGGCATTTCGAAAGGCGTGAGGCGCGCCCGCCAGTAAATGGGAAGTCCGCCGGTAATGGTTTCATCCCAGGTTCCTTCGAAGGGGGTCAGCTTGGGCAGCTTAGCGGCGATGAGCAGCTCGTCCATCTTCTGGCGGCCGAACAACACGGCGCGGTCATAATCGGTGAGGCGCGCGGCGCTGCGCAGGGAAGTGGAGATGGCCGACATCAGGCCGGTGATCGCCACTGCCATGATAACGGTCGCCACCAAGACCTCGAGCAGCGTGAAGCCGCGCCTGGCCGCGGCTGGAGTCTTCATTGTTCCGGCCGCTCCACTTGCGGGACTCCAGTGATGGGGTCCACACGCACGATCCGTTCGACGTTCTTGCGGTTGATCAGCTCGATGCCGAAGCCCGGCACGGTGCCGCCAGGATACAAATCAAAGGTGCGCGGCGCATCCGGATTGTCGGGCAGTTCCGGAAGGACGCGTGTGATCGAGACGCCGTCCGGCAGCGCGAGCTTGCGGTAAAACTCGGCTTCGGTGGAGCGCATCTCGAGCGCGTTAGAGGCCTTCGAAACGGTGATTTCGACCACTTGCTGGCGCCGCTGGGCGCGATCGAGTCCCGAGTTCAGGAAGCTGACGATGCCGTTGGTGGCGGCGTTCAGGCGCAGCGAATCGATGCCGGAGGTTATGGCGGGAAAACTGACGCCGACCAGGAGGGAAATCAGCGCGACTACGACCAGCAGCTCAATGAGCGTGACGCCGGCGCTAGTTCTTCCAACTGACAATGTCGGCATTGTTCCCATCTCCGCCGGGCTGGCCGTCCAAGCCGTAGCTCAGGATGTCGGGGTCATCGCCGTGGTCGCCCGGGTATTTGTACAAATAAGGACGCCCCCAGGGGTCGTTTTCGATGTCCTTCTGCAGATAGGGTCCTTGCCAGTTATTGGCGTCCTCGGGTTTGACGCGCAGCGCTTGCAGGCCCTGCTCGGTGGTCGGGTATATGCCGGTATCGAGCTTGTAGGAACCAAGCGCCGTCAGGTACGCGTTGATCTGGGCGCGCGCGGCCGTGCGTCGGGCCCGGTCGGCCTGGCCGATCATTTTTGGAAGCACCAGCGCTGCAAACAAGGCGATGATAGTCACCACCACCATCATCTCGATCAGCGTCACGCCGGCTTGGCGGCGGCTCAGTCGTCTCATCGCTTTCACCTCATGCTCATTACACCGCGACGTCGTTCATGCTGACAATCGCAAGCAGCATACTCAGAATCAAAGTGCCGACAATCAATCCCATCACCAGAATGACCAGCGGCTCAAACAAAGAAGTAAAACGGCGGATGGACGTGCGCGTTTCCGCATCGTAGACATCGGCCATCTTGTTGAACATCGTGTCCAGGCGGCCGGTTTCTTCGCCCACCGCCAACAGGTGCGCGGCGAGCGGCGGAAACTGGCCGGCGCGCCGCAGCGGCGTGGCAATGCCTTCGCCGCGCTTCACCCCCATCGAGACCGCTTCCAAAGAATCCGAGATTCTGCGGTTGTTCAGCGTCGCACCGGCGATGGCGATGGACTGCACCAGCGGCACGGTGTTTGAAACCAGCGTCCCCATGGCTCGCGCGAATCGCGCGGTCTCGGCTTTGCGGAGCGCGTCGCCGAGAACGGGAACGCGCAGCCGCAGCGTGTCCCACCACAGCCGCCCGCGCGCGGTGCGGACGTAGGAATACAGGCCGATCGCGGAAAGAACCAGCGCGATGAGGCAGAGCAGGCCGTAATTCTGCAGGAATTTGCTGCCTTCCAGCAGAAACTTCGTAGGCAGCGGCATCTCGATGCGCGATTGCTCGAAGACCGAAGCGAAGCGCGGCACCACAAAGTTCATCAGAACCAGGATCGAGCCGGTGCCCACCGCGACCAGCAGCATCGGGTAAGCCATCGACGAAAGGATGTAGCTGCGCAGGTCGTCGCGCGTGCGCTCGAACTCAGCCAGGCGCTCGAAGACCACCGCGAGCGATCCTCCGGCTTCGCCGGCGCGCACCATGTTCACGTACAGCTCCGAAAAATGTTCGGGATGCGCTGCGAGACTATCGGCGAGCGATTTGCCGCCCTTGAGCACGCGCAATACGTCCTGGACGAGCACGCGGAAGGAGGGGCGATCGGTCAATTCCAGGGTGATGGCAAGCGCGCGGTCGAGCGGCACGCCGGCGTTGAGCAGCGTCGAGATTTCCTGCGTGAAAAACAGAACGTCCTTGCGTTTGGCGCCGGAGAAAGACGGCAGCTTCAATTCGAAGGATTTCTTGGGCTCCGATCCGACGTAGACCGGCGTGAGTCCTTGCCGGCGCAGCTCGTTGGCGACAAAACGCTCGGTCTCGGCATGAATGGTGCCGGTGCGAAGCTGGCCGTCGGAAGCCACCGCCCTGAAATAAAAGCTATTCATAAAAATCCGGGGACAGTACACGCGGGAAATCCGGGGACAAGTATACGCATTCCCCAATTCTCAACCAAACGGCTTGAAAAGAAACACTTTATTTCGGATCGGGTCGCGGCGGGAGAAATCGGGGATTGAGTGTACTGTCCCCGGATTTTCCGGATTTTATTAGAATTCTTGCGTGACACGCATCACCTCGTCCGGCGTGGTCTGGCCGTCGGCAACCTTCAGCCAGCCGTCCTCCCTCAAATTGCGCATGCCATTGCGACGCGCCGCCAGGGTAATCGCCACCGCATCGTCGCCGCGCAGGATCAGCTTGCGGATGTCGTCGTTCAGCTCCATCAGCTCGAAAATCCCCACCCGGCCTTTATATCCCGCGCCGAAGCAAGTTCTCGCATCCGGCCCCGCGATAACATCGCACCGTTTCTCCGTCCGGCGCGATGCGCGTGCCGTTCTCCACCTTGCACTGAGGACAGATCACGCGCACCAGCCGCTGCGCCATCACCGCGACCACCGACGACGTGATCAGGTAATTCTCGACGCCCATGTCGATCAGCCGCGTAATCGCGCTGGGCGCATCATTAGTGTGCAGCGTCGAATACACGAAATGCCCGGTGAGCGAAGCGCGAATGGCGGTGTCGGCCGTTTCGCGATCGCGAATCTCGCCCACCATGATCACGTCCGGATCCTGCCGCACGATATGCCGCAGCCCCGCGGCGAATGTCAGCCCGATCTGCGGATTCACGTGGATCTGGTTGATCCCGTCCATCTGGTATTCCACGGGATCTTCGATGGTGATGATCTTCTTGTCGCTCTGATTGATTCGCTTCAGCGCCGAGTACAGCGTGGTCGATTTGCCGCTCCCGGTCGGGCCCGTGACCAGAAAAATACCATGTGGGAGCGCGGTGTAATGCTCCATGCGGTTCAGCATGTGCCGGTCGAAGCCCAGCCGTCCGAGATCGTAGAAATCCCCGGCGGAGCGGTCGAGCAAGCGCATCACCACGCTCTCGCCGTACAAGGTCGGCAGCGTCGAAACACGTAAATCCACTTCGCGCCCCAGCGTCTTGATCTTGATGCGCCCGTCCTGCGGCAAGCGGCGCTCGGCGATATTCAGCTTGGCCATCAGCTTCACACGCGAAATCACGGCGGCCTTCATCTCGCGCGGCGGCGCTTCCTGGGCGTACAGCACGCCGTCGATGCGGTAGCGCACGCGAAATTCTTTCTCGAACGGCTCGAAGTGAATGTCGCTGGCGCGCTTCTCCACCGCCTGCGCGATGATGGCGTTCACCAGGCGAATCACCGGCGCCTCGCTCGCCATGTCGCGCAGATGCTCGAGATCCTCGGACATCTCGGCGGCATCGCCTTCCATCTCGTGCTCGGCCCGCGCCGAATCCCCGTAATAGCGGTCGATGGCGTCCAGAATTTCCTGTTCGGCCGCAAGCACGCTGTTCACCTTGAGACCAGTGCAGAGCCGCACCTGCGCGATGGTCTCGACATCCAGCGGATCGGCCATCGCCAGCGTGACGGTATGATCCTCGCGGCTCAGCGGCAGGCAGCGGAACTGGCGCAGGAATCGCGGCGAGAGCGCCTCGGTCTCGGGAGACACGGCCGGCGGGCCTTCAATCGAGACCAGCGGCACGTCCCATTGTTCAGCCAGCGCCGACAACACATCGCGCATGGCGATGAAGCCCATGTCGACCAGCGTTTTTCCGATCTTGTCGCCGCGCTCTTTTTGCAGCTCGAGCGCGCGCTCCAGGTCTTCGGCGCTGATGAGCTTGCGCTCGATGAGAATCTCGCCGAGCCGCATGAATCAGTACTCGTCGGCGGTGATGGCGGCTTGACCCGCGCCGGTCTTGGCTGCCAGCAGCACCTTCTTCGGCGCGTGCATCACGATCTGGTTGGGAAGCCCGTCGTGATTCTCCCAGTTCCAGTAGAACAGCGAGACGCCCAGCGCGATCTGGTCGTCGGGGGGAACCGAGTCGAGCGACGCCGCCGCGTCCACCAGCATGGATCGCATGCTGGTCTTCAACTGATCCACGCGCTGCACCTTTTTGTCGTGCGTGCGCTTGATCTCATCCGGCTTGATGGCAGGATGAAACGGAGTGATGCCGGGCGCCGGCGCCAGGTTGACCTTGCTCATGAACACCACGCCGTAGCCGTTGAGGTAGGCGCTCTGCGAAACGCCCATCACTTCCACCGGATCCAGGGGCCAGATGCCGGTAAATTTCGCCTCCAGGATGCTCTCCACCTGCTCCAGCATGGCGCGCGGCACGCGCGGCTTGTCGGCCATGGAACTGGTGGATAAGGCGCACAGCAGCAGACCCGCTACAACCGGTGTTTTCATTGGCTACTCCTGGCCGCGTTGTTGCTGGCGACTTCGAATTTCGCGTTCTGATCGCGATAGTAATCGGCCATCTGGCGCGCGTCCACCAGAGCACGCTGGTATTGCACATCGAAGCGTTGCTCGGCCGTGGCAACCGCCTGCGCGATGCGCTCATTCTGACTCTTTTCGACCGCCGCGACAGCTTTGGTCACCGCGGCTCCAACCCTGGCGTCAACTTGCTGCTCGATGCGCTGCTCCATTTCCGCCGTATTGACCGGCGCAGCAGCCGGACGCGTATAAGCGTGCACGAAAATCGCCGCGGCCAGCAACACCGCCGACGCAAAACCCATGGCCGGTCCCGAGCGCCAGATGGTCTCGAACCAGCGCGGCTCGAAAACTTTGTCCGAAACGAACGCGATCCGTTGCGGCGGTTCTTCGTCCGGGAGCGATGCCAGCGCGGCGCGCGTCGCATCCAGCCGCTCCAACTCCTCGCGGCATCCCGCGCACGCACCCAGGTGTTTTTCCACCGGCGCTCGTTCGGCCGGCGGCAATTCCCCGAGAAGATAGGCTTTCAAATCTACAGATGAGCAGCTCATTCCGCCCCTCCCGTGTTGACTGGAGCCAAGCTTTGTTTTAGAAGGTCGAGCGCCGTGTACAGCCGCGACTTGATGGTCGAAACCGGACACGCCAGGATCTCGGCCATCTCTTCGAACTTGAATCCCTGATAAATCTTGAGCACCACGGCTTCGCGCTGTTCTTCAGTCAGCCGCCCCAACGCTCCCTGGACCGCCAAGGTCAGCTCCATCGGGTACATGCGCGCGCTCGCTTCCCCCGACCTGGGCTCAGCCGCGAGTTCTCCGTCCGGGCGATTCTTGCGCAGTAGCGAATAGGCTTCATTGTGCGCGATGCGAAACAACCAGGCCGGAAACTTGGCCGGGTCGTCCAGCTTTCTCAGGTTTTGGTAGGCTTTCAAGAACACGTCTTGGCTCAGATCGAGTGCGTCCTCGCGATTGGCGACCAGCCGCAGCAGATAATTAAACACACGCCGCTCCCAGCGCGACACGAGGACGTTGTAGGCGTCCACGTTGCCTCGCCGCGCTTTGGCGATCAGGTCGCGGTCCTCAACCTCCCGAAATATCAAATTTCGGCTCCATTCCAGAGACGCGCCCCAGGTCGAAAAAGACGGACCCGTGGACTGTATCGTTCATTATTGTCCATTTTCTCACTTAGCCCTCGTGAGTGGGCTATTTTTGTCGTAGATATGGCCAGACGCCCAGATATAAGCGCCAAACTGATTCACTTCACCAGGGGTGAATCGCCAGATGGGGCATTTTCTACGCTTCGCAAAATTCTGTCCGAAAGACGGCTTTGCTCAGGCAACCGCATGATCCGCGGCGGCTACCAATGTGTCTGCTTTACCGAAGCGCCTTTGTCGGCGGTCGCGAATGGATTCGCCGCGCGGCTGCCCGAGAACCGGTATGCTCCGTTCGGCTTGATGTTTGACAAGACCTGGGTTTTCGCCCACTCTGGCAGGCCTGTCATATACAAGCCGGACAGCGATTTTCTCGATTTACCAGAGGCTATGCGATGGCGCCATGTCCGTTACGAACCGTTCGGAACTGCACCGGTTGACTTCACCTGGGAGCGGGAATGGCGAGTGCGTTGCGACGAGCTGTGTTTTTCACCAGCCGAAGCTGCCATCGTCCTGCCAAGTGCCGAGTGGGCTTCCCTGCTGTTGAATCTTCACGAGGACGAGCAAGATATGATGGTGGAGGCGTACGCGACAGTCCTCGATCGGAACATCGCTGAACAGTTCAGAGATCCTTTTCTGTGGCACCTTGTCACACTCGGTTGACGTCAGTTGTTCTATGGACTTTAGCAAGGAATTAATCCTTGCTAAAGTAAGGACGGTCTCGCATGGCAAAGATTACATCCAAGTATCAGGTGACCATCCCTCGGAAGATCGCCGACAAGTACAACCTCAAACCCGGCGACAAACTCGACTGGCTGGAAGCCGGCGAGAGCATCCGCGTCGTTCCCTCGGGCCAGCAGACCTTCGAGGACGACCGGGAGACGCGCCTTCGCCTATTCGATCAAGCCACGGAGCGCATTCGCAAGCGCGCGCCACGCCGCAAATTGAAGGAGCCTCGCGACCGTGGCTGGAAACGAGAGGATCTCTATGTCCGTGGCCGCTCTCGTTGATACCAACATTCTGGTCTACCGCTACGATCACCGCTACCAGCGAAAGCAGCGGATCGCCACTGAAGTCTTGAGGCGCGGAGCCGACGACGGTTCCATCCGTGTTCCTCACCAGGCCATCATCGAGTTTGTTGCGGTCGTGACGCGCCCGCTTCGCGGACACATCATCATGCCGCGGACCGAAGCTTTGCGCGAGGCGGAAGAATTGCTACGGGAGTTTAAGGTGCTCTATCCCAATGAAATGATCTTGCGCGAAGCCGTTCGGGGATGCGCTACCTATCAAATGAACTGGTTCGACGCCCATCTATGGGCCTACGCAGAGCACTACGGCCTTTCGGAACTTCTGACCGAGGACCTGCAGCACGATCGCTACTACGGAACAGTTCGCGCTCTGAACCCATTCGTCATCTGAATTCGTCCGCCATGGACGATACAATAGGGACAAACCCGGCCTGATCGAACGTGCATAAACTGCCTGCCAGCCCTGCCTGGGAACAACTCCGAACTGCGTTCTTCACCGACGGTGAAGCCGCACCGGTGCTGGCCGGTTTGTCCCAACTGGTCGAGGACACGGCCATCGAAGCCTTCCGCCAAACGCTGGCACCCGCCGGCGACCTGGCTATGCTGGCGGTCGGCGGCTTCGGCCGGCGCGAGCTTTTCCCTTACTCCGACGTTGACATCCTGATCCTGGTCGAAAAGGAATCGCAGACCGCCGGCCTCAAAAACGCGCTCTCGGAATTCGTGCGCCTCATCTGGGATTCCGGCCTGCGCCTCAGCCATTCGGTCCGCACCGTCGCCGAATGCGTCGAAGTCCACGATCAGAACATCGAGCTTTCTATCAGCCTGCTGGACCGGCGCCTGCTCGATGGCTCGCCCGAAATGTTCGCCAAGCTGGAAACCAGATTCCCCGCCTTCGTCGAGCGCCAGGCGCGCACGCTCACCCGCCATCTGTGCCAGCTCACCCGCACGCGCCACGCGAAGTACCAGCGCACCTTTTATCATCTGGAGCCCGACATCAAGGAAACGCCGGGCGGGCTGCGCGACCTGCACTTGATCGCCTGGCTGGGGAAGCTCAAGAACTCCGTGGCCACCAGCGATGACCGCCTGGCCGCGCCTACCCGCTTCCTCCAATCCCTGCGCTGCTTTCTGCACTACCAAGCCGGCCGCGATCAGAACCTGCTGAGTTTCGAAGCGCAACACGAACTGAGCCAGCAGGCCTTCCTGAACACGCGAGGGCCGGCCGCGTTCATGCGCGAGTATTTCCGGAATGTGCGCGTCATTCACAACGAAGCGCGCCGCGCCCTAGACCTGAGCGAAAAAAGTGAAAGCTCGCTCCTCAGCAATTTTCGCGATTGGCGCTCCCGGCTCTCCAATGCCGACTTCACCGTCTCCAACGAACGCCTCTTTCTGCGCAATCCCGCACAGCTCGAGAGCGATCCTGAACTATTCTTGCGACTGTTTGAATTTGTAGCGCGTCATGGCATACCATTGGCCGCCGAGACCGAGCGGCGTCTGGAAACCGGACGCGAAGCCTTCGCTCGGTTTTGCGCGGCCGGCAAACCGTTGTGGCCGGCACTTCGAAAGCTCCTGTCGCTCGCGCACGCCGCGCTCGCCCTGCGAGCCATGCACGATACCAGCCTGCTGCAAGTTCTGTTCCCGGAATGGAACACCATCACCTGCCTGGTGATTCCCGACTACTACCATCGCTACACCGTCGACGAGCACACCCTGGTCGCGATCGAGCAACTGGGCGAGCTGGCCGGCGCCGCCGAGCCGTCCAAGAAGCGCCTGGCCGAAGTGCTATCGGAAATCGCCGACCCGCCGCTGCTGCGTTTCGCGCTCCTGTTTCACGACGCGGGCAAAGGCGACAACGACGGCGACCACTCGCGCCGCTCGGTGGAACTGGCCCGCACCGCCATGCAGCGCATCCAGATGCCGGCCGACGACCAGCAGGCCGTCGAGTTCCTGATCGAGCACCACCTGGATCTGTCCACCGTGATGAACTCGCGCGACCTCCACGATCCCGCCACCGCGCGCATGCTAGCCGACCGCATCGGCACTCTCGAACGCCTCAAGCTCCTGGTTGTCCTGGCCTACGCCGACATCTCCGCCGTCAATCCCGCGGCCATGACTCCCTGGCGCCTGGAGCAGCTCTGGCAGGCTTATCTGGTCGCGCATCAGGAATTGGTGCGCGAACTCGAAACCGAACGCATCCAGGATGTCCCAGCCGATGTGCCGGATCCTTCGGGCTTCATCCGCGGCTTCCCGGTGCGCTATCTCCGCACGCACACGCCGGCCGAGATCCAGACGCACATCGAACTATATGCGTTCAGCCGCCCCACCGGCGTCGCAGTGCAGTTGGATCGCTGGGGAGGGGTCTATCGCGCCACCGTCGTTGCGCGCGACACGCCGGGCCTGTTCGCGTCGCTGGCCGGGGCCATTTCCAGTTTCGGCATGGACATCGTCAAGGCCGAAGCATTCGCCAACACCAGGGGCCAGATCCTGGACACTTTCGTCTTCGCGGATCCAAGACGCACGCTGGAGCTGAACGCACCGGAGAACGAGCGGCTGCAGTCCACGCTGGAACAAGTCGCGCTCGGCAAGCTGGACGCCAGCAAGCTGCTGGACGGACGGCCCGCGCCTTCGCGCCAGAAGCTGCGCGCCGTGCGGCCCAGTGTGCATTTTGATTCTGACGCCTGCGCGACCGCAACCCTGGTTGAAATCGTCGCCGAGGATCGGCCGCGTTTGCTCTATGACCTGGCCTCGGCCTTTTCGTCGGCGGGCTGCAATATCGACGTCGTACTCATCGACACCGAGGGCCGGCGCGCTATCGACGTGTTCTATGTGGCCTGCGATGGCGCCAAGCTGAGGCCGGAAATCCGGAACGTGCTGGAGAAAAAACTTCTCACCGTCTGCTAACTGCCCTTTGGCAACCCCGTGCCCGGCCGGCACGTATCACTAGTGGAGAGCGTGTCCGATCTTCGCGCTTCGAAAGGAGCCAGGAGGAGTCGATGAAATTTGCAAAATTTGCGTTTGTGTTTGGTACGTTCGCGCTCGGTTTGATATTCGCGGCTGGCCACCAGATGGTCATTTCCAGTCCGACTTGGGTGAATGGAAAAGAACTGAAACCTGGCGATTACAAGCTCCAGGTGCAAGGCAATGGTGTCACGATCACGGGTCACGAAACGAACATTCAGGTCCCGGCGGAAATACAAACCAGTGCGGCCAAACATCCCTACACCTCATTCCGCAGCGAAGATATCAATGGGAAGCAGCAGCTTGAGGAAGTGGATCTGGGTGGAACCAAAACGACCATCGTCTTTAAATCGGGATCGAGCGGAAGCGCGGGCGGCGAGTAAGGAGCAGCCCGCGCTCGTCAATTCCCGACCGCCAGATATAGCGTCTGAGTCCCCGGAGTTCCGTTTACCGAGAACGTCAGAGGCGCTCGATCGTTGGGCGCAATGTTCGGCACCACCACATTGATCTGATAAAGCCCCACGAATCCGGGCGTCAGACCCGCGTAAGCAATCTGAGCGGCTGCTCCACCAATCGAAATTGTGAACGAGGCGTTGATGTTGTTCTGCGCCGAATCAATCACCCCAGCCGGCGTGCCGTCGCTCAGCGCTCCGAAGCCGACACCGTACAGAAGGATCGTATCGCCAGGAACGGCCCGCTTGGACGCTACGCCGCTGATGGTTCCGGGCGGCAAAACGTAAAACTGATTCGGGAACAACGCCACAATGTACTGCGTGCCGTGAATATCGAACGGCGGCGGCGCCAACAGGCCGGGCTGCGTGGCATTAACGTTTACATTGAACGGATCGCTTGCCCCGCCCGCGGTAGTGACCACCACCGGCTGCTGCCCCGTTTCGATATTCGAAGGCACTTGCGCGTTCACCTGCGCGGGGCTCACATAATCCACAAATGCCATTTGGCCACCCACGGTAACGGTCGTGCCGGCCAGCGTGGTGGGCGCGTTACTGCCGTTGAAATCGGATCCGGCCCATACATACCGGCGCGTGTTCGTGCCCACGTTCAATCCGTAGATCTCGATCCAGGTCGCCGGTGCGATCGAGGCGGAACCGCCGTAAGATCCGGCCGTGATAACCGTCTGGATCTGAGGCAGCGGATTGAAAGTCCCGTTTACCAGCCCGGTGATGGTCGCCCCCGGTGTCTGCCCCACAGATCCAACGTCGCACGACGGTGGGTTACCGGTGCAGCTGGTTTGGCCGGCAATGTAGAGTATTTCGCCGGTCAAATAATAGAACGTCACCGAAGTCCCGTTGCTCTCGTTGAACGTCCAAAGTACGCTTCCGCTGCTCCAGGAAGGCGAGAACAGAACGCTTCCTGGCGTAGTGGTGGCAATCACAGGCGATGGCCCGTTGCCCGGATAAGTAAGGGCCAGGTTCCAGGTGCCTCCGGGCCCGAGCCCCGTGAAGGGCCCCGTCAACGTGCAGTTTGTGTTCGTCCCATCGAAAGAACAATCGTTCCAGGTGAGGTGGGATTGGCCGTTGCCGTTAGCGTCGGGCCCAATGCCGGTCAGTGTTATGGTTTGGGCACTCTGCCCCAGCGTTATCTGTCCCCCTTGCCCATGTGCCTGTTGCCAAGTTCCTAAGAGTAAGCACAGAAGTACTGCGTTGATTGTACGATTCATGATTGATTCACTCCGCGATGTACGAGACTGCTTGGCATGGTAACACTGAACACGGCTCGCGCAGCGCCGGCTCCCCAAATATTTTGGCCCGTTTCCCCAAACTGTTTCGGCCACCCCCGGCCCACCAACAATCTTCGTCTCGCTCAACACCTGCGCCACGGCCGCGCACGGATGATCCGGAAGTTAGCACCTGCCATCAGGCTGATGCGGCACGCTGCTTCGCCGGCGCCAGCGCGATCAAGACTACGCCGATGACCACGAGCGCCGCCACCCCCGCCAGTTCTCCCTCTGAAACCATGTTCCGCCACGCCTGAGTGCCCATGACAGCGGCATGCGCTAAGCTCGACCACGCGGTAAACGCGATCAGGCTGCGGCTCGCCCCTGGGTCGCGGATCGCCAGAAGCAGGAAAACGCCGAGCGTGACGTAAAGGCTGAACATCATCGACAATGCAGGGTCTTGCCGCGCGAACAACACCAACGGATAAGCCAACGCCAAAAAGAGCAATCCAACCACCGCCAGCGCAATCTTCAGAGCTACTTCTCGATTCATTGCTGCCCTCCCGAGTACTGTGCAACGCGCTCGTACCCGGTTTTGTTCCGCAGCGGAGACGCCAAAACGATTCCGCACGGCCGGAACGGTCCCTATCGATATGGCTGGACTTCAAGGCTGAAAAGGGCGCTCTTGGGCCACTGCGCGTCGCCGATCGTGATTTTCGCGCGCCTCGCATCCGCGATGCCCATCGTCCGCAACGGAATGCGCACGTCGAGGAAGTGGTCTCCGGCCTGAACCAACGGATTGGGATGCAGGTCCGCGAAGACTTGGAAGATCATCTGGTCGGCGCGTTCGAGCATAAGCCAATACGACACGTAGGGACGATGACTGTTGGCGCGGCCACTCTGATCGAACGTCGCCTGGTCTCCGATGTTCGCGTTGGCGTGCACCACGAACTCGCCAACACCGGAAACACCGACTTTCATCACCGGCCATCCCATGGGTGGCTTCTCCGCCCGGCTGCCGGGCGCAAGCATCGGCTCAGACGATTCGATCCGAATATACAAGAACGACTCATCGTAAGTTGCCCGCACTTGCCAGCCCTGCTTGGCCGCCTCCGCCGTATTGAATGCCGGCGCGACGTTCTGCCACGGAGCCCCGGCGCGCTCGAAGGCGCCGGCGGGCGGCGGAAGCACGGCATAAACCGAGTCCGGGTGGTACGGCATTTCGCTCCAGACCTGGTCCTTGATCTTCCAGAGCCCGTCCTGCTTGACCAAACGCATGCTCAGGAATTGCTTCTCGCCGATTTGCCCCAGCAACACGGCGTCGTCTCCCTGTACGAAAACCTTGGACGAGGTGTAATGCGCATTCGGCTGCGGGCGCAGTAAAGGCCGCATTTTCTCCGCGTTCGCCATCCCTTCGCGGGACCATAGCCCGACAAAGGTGTCCGCGTCGCCGGTTTGCACGGCCTTCTCCATTTGCTTGTAAACGGCCAGAACTTGGTCCTCAGCGCGTTGCGCCCGGCACCCGATCGTGCAGACCAACAAACAGACCAGAGTCCGCATCTTCCGATGTTATCGGCGGGATGAGTGGCCTGCTTTATCCCAGCCGGGGCCTGCCAGTCCGTTCGCGCCGGGCGTCGTTTGTTGTACGATGGCGGAATGCTGAAGGGCATTCTGATTCCTCTCGCAGCGCTTGGGGTTGTGTTCGCGTTTGGCGCAATGGCCGAGAACCCTACGGTCACTGGCCCGATCGTCGCGACTGCTCCCGTGGGCGATCCGTCGCATCAATATCCGTTTTTTGCGGCGCTCGAGGATCTGAAGGGACGCGGCTACGTCGAACAGGAGTTTTTCGTTTCCGGTGCGGCGGCACGGTACAACACCCCGGACGGCGCAACCGGCTCGGTGATCGACGCCGATCACAAATACAAAACTCGCGTCGTGGTGCGGAGGCCGGCCAGCGCCGCGAAGTTCAACGGTACAGTGATCGTCGAATGGAACAATGTCACTGCCGGCCACGATCTCGATATCGATTGGTACCAGGCGCACGATTATTTCGTCCGCTCAGGCATCGCCTACATCGGCGTCACGCCACAGCGCATCGGCGTCGAGGCGCTGAAGGTCTGGAACAAGGATCGGTATGGATCGCTGGACGTCACCGCTGATGGAACCATTACTAACGATGCGCTCTCCTACGACATTTTCGCCGACGTCGCGCGCGCCGTGCGGAAACCAGGCGGTGTCGATTTGCTGGGCGGATTGAAGCCGCGGCGAATTTTTGCGACCGGACATTCGCAATCGGCCGCACGCCTTGCCATTTTCGTGAACTCCGTGCATCCCCTAGCGCCGGTGTTTGACGCGGTGGTCGTGCACGGCGGCGGCGGCAGGATTCGCACGGACTTGAACATCAAAGTCTGGAAGCTGCTTTCGGAAACGGACGTCATTAACAATCAGGCCGCCAACCGGCAGCCGGATACGAATAACTTCCGGTCCTGGGAAGTCGCCGGTGACTCGCACGTCGATACACAGTTTACGGCGAGTTCCGGCGCGCTGGGACGGCGTGACGGCAATCCGATCGCGCCAGGCTTTACGCCGGGACTTGGCGGGCGCGGAAGAAATGCCAATGCGGCGCCGGCTCCCGTGGCACGAAGCGGAAATCCCTGCGAACAGCCGCCCTACAGCCATGTTCCGTTCTATCAGGTAATGGATGCCGCGTTCGATCACCTGCAAGCCTGGGTGAAAGACGGAACGCCGCCGCCGTCGGCGCCGCCCATCGAGGTGACCTCGGTTGGTCCACCGGCGGTCATAGCCCGCGACAAGAACGGCAATTCACTGGCTGGTGGCATCCGCCTGGCTGAGATCGCGGTCCCGACCGGCGTGAATACGGGACAGAATTCAGGTGCAGGCTTTTGCCGCCTGTATGGTACGCACCAGGACTTCGATGCCGCGACTGTGAACGACCTTTACCCGAGCCACGCCGCTTACGTCGCCACGGTCAAAGACGTTACCGAGAAGAAATTTAAAACTGGATATATTTTGCGCCCCGAGGCGGACGCAACGATCGCGGCAGCGGAACGTTCGAACATCGGACAGCGCTGACGCTATTGCGGCTCGCTAGCGCCCTGCCGCGCGGACGGTTTTCCCCGCCATGGAATGAAGACCGTTGCGGCAGCTCCTGAATTCCTCTGGGTCGAGTGAGCGCGAACCATTTCGGCACGAATTTACCCAGAAGTCCCCAAGTCAGTGACATACGGGTCGGTCGCCTCACTTGCTGAACAGAGCAACAGCAACTTGATTCTTTAACGACGCCCGCGAGGCCAATGCTGGGACCATAGGGCCAATCGCTTCGATTTCAACGTGAAATTACACAAGTCTTACAAAAGTGCGCCTCGATTCCAGTTAGCCTGAAATTACAGCTTGCATAATGACAACTATTGAGGCAGTAGCAGAATTGCGGAGGGAGTTCTGCCGCCGCGGCTGGGACAAGAAAGCCACGAACCGGATCGTGATGGAGCTATTGATCCATGCGGCGATCGCGCTGGCAGGCATCGCCATCTTCATGACCTGCCACAATACGGCCCTGCGGGTGCTGGGACTCCTGATCTCGGCTTTCGGATGCATGGGTGTCGGGACCAATACGCACACCTCCACGCACTACGCGACCAGCGACAAGCGCTGGGTGAATGAGGCTCTAAGCTATTTTGGCTATCCGATGTTTCTGGGCCTTTCGGCTACCTACTGGTGGCACAAGCACGTGGTGCTGCATCATCCGGCACCGAACGTGGTCGGAGTGGACAGCGACGCCGACCTGTTGCCGTGGTTCGCGATCACCGCAGACGAGGTTCACTCCAGCTCCGGCCTGCGTCGATTCTATTACGACCACTTGCAATTCTGGCTGTTTCCGTTGGCGCTGGCGCTGAACTGTTTCAGCATACAGATGGCCGGTTGGAAGCACCTGATAGGAATGCTCCGCCATTCCAAAGGACGAAAGTCCGCCCACTGGATCGACCTCGGCGCCTTGGTCATGCATTATGCGATCTGGATCGGGGTGCCGCTGTTACTCTGGCCGCTGCCGGCAGTTGCCGGATTCTATATTCTACGAAGCATTCTGCTGGGGTACGCAATGTACGCCATCCTGGCGCCTGGACATTTTCCGGCCGAGGCCCAGCGTACGACTGCGGAAGCCCGGAGCGGTGCGGATTTTTTCGCCGCCCAGACTGCGGGAACAGTGAGTTTCCGGACGGGCTGGCTGGGCAGATTCTTGTGCTCGGGTCTCGAGTACCAAGTTGAGCATCACTTATTTCCGAATATCAGCCACGTCTACTATCCGCAGGTCAGCGTGGCGGTGCAAGCCTTCTGCGCTGAGCATGGGCTGTCATATCGCTCGTACAGTTGGGGCATGGCTTTATGGAAGAGCTGGGAGGTCCTGCGAGTGCCGCAACAGGTTGTGGGGCAGGGGCATGTGCCGTTACCCACCGATGCGGTCGCTACCTCTGTTTAGAGGTCGTGGCGCACCCCCAATCGAAAGTCATGCGAGGCGATTCCCCGCGCCAACAGCTCCTCCAGCAACGTGGTTACTGCCGGAGACATCTCACCGTCGCCCGGGACGACAACTGCCCACTCTAAGTTCTCTCGGAACTCTCGTGAGACGATGTGCCAATCCTCCAGCAGGGGCGGTGTGGTCGCTCCGATCTGAATGAGGGACCAGTGTCGAACGAGTGCGAGTGCGGCCTCGCGGTCCGGCAACGGGCCGCGCACGATGAAATGATTGTCGCCGTGCACCAGAATACCGACCATCGCAATATCATGCTTCCAGGCGCGGGTCGGGAATCGGATAACCGATCGCGAAATGGTATACCACCTGTCCTTGCTCTGGCGACAGGTTGAGATAGCGGTGCACCTCTTCATCGTAGAACGCGCCGATACCGGTCGCACCTAGGCCGAGCGCTTCTGCGGCGAGATACAGGCGCTGGCCGATGGCGCCTGCTTCGAAGTGCACATAGCGATAACCGCGATCACCATGGGCGCGGGCGGCACGCGCCAAATCGCCGATCATCGAGAACGCCACGCATGCGTTACCGGCGAGGTCCTGCCCGAGGCTCAGGCCCGCGGCCGCGACGCGTTGGTCGCCACTCTTGATCCGCTCCAACTCGGCACGCTCAGGCCAGAATCTATACACACCAGGTTCGAGGCCGTCGACTCGATGAACGTACAAATAAAGCTGGATGAAACGCGGGCCGGAAAAATCTGCAAAAAACGGCACGGCAGGCGCAGCCAGGATGGCCGAAAGCTGCGCCGCCGACATCGATCGCGTTCCACCCACGAAGTCGAGCGCTGAACGCCGCTTGCGGGCGATCTCGCCAAACGGGAGACTCGATGCGGCTGGGGGAGGCAGTCTGAAATTGCCGGAGCCTGCCGGTGCCGGATCGGCGGTGGATACGCGGCGCGACAGGCCGTTCCTGAGTTTCGTGGAGCTGTGAATCGCCTCAATCCGCGGGTAAGGGGTTCGTTCTGGGGAGAGCTGATTCGCATGCCCGCCGTACCAAACGGTTTCGCAGGCGCCTGGTTCGCGCAGTGGAATTGACCCGCCGCGCAGCTCGACAATGAGCATCGGCCACTCATCTTCGTGCAGGCGGCAGAACGACGCGACTGTGTCGTCCTCAAAATGACCCATCGCAAAGCTGTCGCACCCGGCGGCTCGGGCGGCCAGCGCGAGAGCTTGCCAGGCGTGCCCAATGTCGTGCAGGCAGTATCGATAGGCGCGGTCACGGTACTTCCACGCTTCGCGCCAGGCGATGCTCGTCAAGACGAACAGGATCGGCGCAGAGCTGCCAGCGAAATCCAGGCTGACATCGCCCAGAGCACGCTGCTCGGCCATGTGTGCGGAGGGACGGTAATGATACAGCCCGTCGGGCCACTCCCGCAGACCTCGCGTGATGAAGTGAAATTCCGTTGGGTGCAGATTCCCGGAGGATGGGTTCACGCGCAAGGCGTACCGGTACCCAGTGGACGGAACACGTTTGGACGCGCTGATCGCAGCGGAATAGAACAGCAGTCCCGAAAGGAACGTTGGACCGTTACCAGCAGACGCGCTACCGGAGATATCGTGAAGCACTTCGAGTGCCGGCGTTTCAAGGACGGGTGGATCTGCTGGCAGGTCGAGCACCGGCACGCCCTCGTACTGACGGAACGGATCGGGCATGTTCGCCCAGTCGAGTACATGCGGCTCGCGCCTTAGAGATTCGACGCTATGCTTGGTAAATTCGTGATACTCGGACCATGTCATGCAGAGGGACGCCGGGCGACCACCGAAGTTATCCCGTTCGCGCTTAGGCGGTTTCCCCGGCCGGAGCGTGCCATCGAAACAGGAAGAAGTGGCGGCCGCAGAGATCGCACCGGTAAGGCAAAAGGATCCAGTGGAGAGCTCTCTCGATAGCATTTCGGACTCCGACTCTTCGGAACTCGACCGATCTGCAATGTGGACAGCGTGTAGACAATATAGCCAACTGGAGCGTCTTTCTCACTGGCTAGCCTAAGCGTCAGTTTTCGCCGCACTACCCGTCACCGGGGCCGGCTTATTTCGAAATGGAGGTCCGGAGTTAGGGACGTTAGGTCTGCTGCTTCGGGCTTCAGCGGGGCGGCTCGCCTCGCGGGCGGCTTTAATCTGTTCCGGCGTCCTCACGTCGGGCTCTGACAGCCTTACGTGCTGTTTTGCGCGGGAAACCTGACGTTTGTGCCGTTTCGCTAATCGCTTGTCCATAGATACCATTGGAGCACGGTCTTCACCGGGCGTTAGGACGCCGTTGCGAGCGGAGCCGGGCTGGGTAGCAGGCGCCCAGCGCCAGCGGCCGTGGACCGCCGCTGTTTTGGCGCTTCCGAATCGATCAAATATCGCAGCATCTTTTTTGTTTCGGTTCCGGCGGCCTTCTGTGGAATGAAGACGGCGGATTCCCTCGCTTGCTGCAGACACCAACCGTACTCGCCAGGCATGGAGCCTAACAAATACCGGCGCGCGGCCTGGAGGTGCTCCAGCAACAAATCGCATGCTGGCACATCGCTGGAGTGTCCGAGATCCGCCATTATCTCGTCGAGAATCTTCAGATCTTCGTCTTGCTGCATGTACTCTTCCAATCCTTGCTTCGGTGCGATCCTGGGATGGCTAAGGCGGACTCAAGCCCGCCCCGGCCTATGGTTACACGCGCCTTAACTTCAGGCCGCTACTGTTGCGACAATCTTGTGGAGCGTCGAATGAGCAACTTCGTAAGTCTGAACCTTCGGAGTACCTTCGACGAATTTGTTCAAGGTATTCAGAACCTCTGAATAACCGTTCTTCGCGTAGGCGTCGGCGCTCTCCTTGTTATTCCAGAAGCTAATCGCGATAGCGTCGGCCCCGCCCGAAGCAAGGAACGTAACTTCGCCTTCAAAACCAGCCTGCTTTCGAAGCATCGGAATGGTTTCGCTCTCGATCAGCTTGGTGAACGCCGCTGAGCTATTGGGCTTCAGATGAATGGATACATTACGAGCAAACATGGCAACCTCCTAGGTTGGTGGTTGGGCTAAGACGGAGAGAAGATCTCAAATTGCCTGGCTTAGGCCAGATGATCTGATGACTGCAGCAGAATTGCTCAGGCAGCCACTAGTGTGAGCCGATGGGACATGCTTGTCAAGGAAGAAGGCGCAATATTATCAATAATCTGCCGCGTTCGCTCATTCTAATCCACTTCTATTTTGGATTTTGAAACGAGCAGCGCTATCCGGAACTGCCAGGCCAAACACACAAAGATTAGGCCTCGTTATGTCGCCTCCGCGACCGTGCGGTAAAGCCATGTTCTTCCGTCCGGATCTCGCCGAGAGAACACTTGTCCTTCTTTGACGAGTTCATCGAGAAACATTGACGCGACAGCACCGTAGGTTCCGCTGCCGTACTCTGACCAGAGCCCCAAAGCCTCCTCAATCTGATTCCGTCCCAGCCAACGGTCTTTGTTTTCTGCGAGAACCTCCCCGATGGCCGTTTTGATCAGGATCATGCCCGTTTGAGCCTTCTCTTTCGGGCTCAGTTCCGACAGTTGCGACATACGGTGATCCTACCATGCGACTCCGCCGATCTCTAAGGTGGCCACGCCCGATGCAAGGCTCTTCCATATGAGCAAGCTCAATCGTCTCCTGACGGGCGGCCGCAAAAAGATCAAACCTGGTTTCAGCCGCGAAAAAGCATGCCTTCGACAGCGGTCCGCGACGCATTCTACTTAGTAAGTCGATTGCGAATCTTCGCCAACTCCCGCCGGCGCTCGCGATTGGATTTCGGGTAGGCCATTTTTAGCCCCTTGAGCGCATCCAGGATGATCCGTGACACGATCAACTGGGCGCTCCCCTTGTCATCGGCGGGCACGACATACCATGGTGCGTCATCGGTGCTGGTCGCACCGAGGCAAGCCTCGTAAGCTTTCATGTACTGCTTCCAGTAATTCCTTTCCTGGACGTCGGCCAGGCTGAATTTCCAGTTCTTCTCCGGCTCATCGATGCGTTTGAGGAAGCGCTGGCGTTGTTCTTCCTTGGAAAGATGCAGGAAGAACTTGATGATGCGGGTGCCGTTGCGGTGCAGGTGCTCTTCCAAGTTCAGGATGGAGCGATATCGGTCGCGCCAGATTGTCTCTCGATCGACAAGTTCATCCGGGAGTCCCTGGCCGCTGAGAATCTCGGGATGTACACGAACAATCAGCACTTCCTCGTAATAGGATCGATTGAAGATGCCAATCCGGCCCCGTTCGGGCAACTTCCGCGTCGCGTTCCACAAAAAGTCGTGCTCCAGTTCCTCGGCACTCGGGTGTTTGAAACTGAACACCTGGCAGCCTTGGGGATTGATGCCCGACATCACGTGCTTAATGGCACTATCCTTGCCGGCGGCGTCCATCGCCTGAAAGATCAACAGCAGCGCATAGCTGTTGGATGCGTACAGCAGGCTTTGCAGTTCGCTCAACTTTTCTATGTGTTCTCGGAGAAGCGTGTCATACTCCTCCTTCGAGTTGTAAGCGGGTTTCATCTTAGTCGGCCACTTGTGGAGATCGACCTTCTTCCCAGCCCGCACTCGGAAGTCATCGGGATTGATTTTCTTCATGGATATCCTTGAGTGTCTAAATCACTCTCCCGCAATCACAATAACAATATGCACACTCTCTTAGAGAACATC
>CAVUBR010000004.1:0-577833 GCA_963739705.1 Terriglobia bacterium
CGCACAAGGAATAAACAAGAGCGGACAGATCGTTGGGTCGAACTCGATTGGTGGTGGTTTATATCATGCTTTTCGTCTGACCGGCGCCTCGATGACGGATCTCGGAACATTAAATGGTGGCGACGTTAGCCAAGCGTTCGCGATTAACTCTAGCGGCATAGTTGTGGGTTGGTCTCACACGCTAACAAACACGCAAATGCAGGTGCAACACGCCTTCAGATCCGACGGTTCGTCGCCAATGTTCGATCTTGGGACGCTAGGTGGCAGCAACAGCCAGGCGTTTGGTATCAACGACGCCGGCAGCATTGTCGGTTTCTCCCAGATGCCAGGAGATACAGTGCAGCGCGGGTTTCGCTCTGACGGTTCATCCCCAATGACAGACCTGGGCACATTGGGAGGGCTCAACAGTCAAGCCGACGGCATAAGTAGTAGCGGCGTAATAGTCGGCTGGGCTAACACACTCACTGGCGACCAACACGCCTTCATAGTGAACGGCAACACAATGACAGACCTGAACACGCTGGTCACGTTGCCTGTCGGGACATTTCTCCAGGAAGCGACGGCAATCAATGACTTGGGGCAGATCGTGGCCAACGGTAGCGATGGTCATGCCTATCTGCTTACACCAAAGTCCTGAAGATCGGCGCTGTTTGGGTTGAGCCTTGATACTCATCGGCTGGCGAACTCGGGTGCAGTGACTTGTCGATTGTTTACGGGCAATGCAATTCAGGTCCTGCTCGCCCGTGAACGATTTGGCGATTGTGGAAAAGTGTTTTGACAACTCTTCTACTATCACACCCGACATTGTCTCAGGGAGTTGACTGGGATCTCATCCGTAGGTTATTTGCAGAGTACTGCCGTGGTAATCTGGAACACGGACTACGTATCACCAAAGCTATCGGATTGGAATTGTGGTACCGAGCCAACAAACAAGGAGGTAAGTGAAATGGGCGCGGGTAAAAAAAAGGATGATGCAGTTATACCCACAGGTCGCTTGAAAGTAATGGCCTGGGAGCGGGAGTCGTTAACCGAGATTCAGCCGCTTAAGGATGAACCAGCACTACCATCGGATCTCGACGATCGGGGAACGGTAAGAGGTGCCCTTAAGCAGGGCAAGAAATAAGGCTCGCACTCAAATAGTTCTCTACCCTTCCCCACTGCGGAGGAGTCTAGACAGGGTAAATCGGTAGGCTGTCTCTGACGGGCTTGCTGCAACCCATTGAAGCCGAATCCGCAAGGGAATGTCTAGCCGGGAGATGCCGGCGGCATTACGTCTCGCTAAGTGGAACCTTTGCCCATCCCCGCCGGGCTCCTAGGTCATTGGCATCTCGGAAACACACTGAGCCAACATCCCACCCCCGCAAAGTCGGGTCTGCGGCTCTCATAGCTCTCCCCCGACGGGGTTGAACCCCAAGTCAGCTTCACGTCACTTTGCCGTAACACGCCCGACTCGCGCGTGTGCCTAAGTCGATGCAAACCAGAGGCCCGCTTCTGATAGGTGAATAGCTGATAGGCAGCACGCTGTGGAAACGACTTTGACAGCCCGCCGTCTCCGGCGTATGTTTAACGTATCATAAAGGACATTATTAGCCATTAACTCCCCCTTCGGATGAGCGTAAGCACCCGATGAACACCGCTTGGCAGGAACCACAGGCCGCTTCGAGAATCGAGAGTTTAAGCCCGCTTTTCTCACAGGTAGGTCAGAACAGACTGAAACGGGCGCCAGAAGAGCCTCGCGAAGCACGAACTGAGCAAGGCGAGTCATCGTCGAACGTCTTTTGGCGAGTGTAGGGATCAATTCGACCCGCAGTCGATCGTGGAGCGAGGCTTTGATGGGCGTGCAAACGCACTCCTCCGAACCGGCTGCGCCAGCGGAGGAAGCATGTCAACAAAGCCGGTCCCCGTGTTGCCGTTCAGCAGCGCAAGTTGGTCCAGACCTGCTGGTACAGACCTTGCCAGGGATAGCTGGAAGCCATGGAAACCCAGACTTTGCGCACCGTGACCCGGACCTGCGCGCCGATCTTCAGCAGCTTGGTGCGGATAGTGGAAACCTGCGCTTGCGCCAACTCGGTGGCTTGCAGTCCCAGCCGCCGCAGTCCGCTCATCAGCACATAGGCCATCGTGGACAGATAGAGGCGCATCTGATTGGCTCGCATGGTCTCGGTACTCACCCGATCGGCAAATAAGCTGAACTGCTCCTTGATGCGGTTCTCCATGTCGCCGCGCGCGCAGTAGAGTTTTTCATACAGCGCTTGCACCGCCCACTCCTGGCTGCTCAGTGAGGTGACCACGAAGCGCGGGTTCTCTTTTCCGTCGAGGTGCTCGGCCTTGGCGACCACGCGCCGTTTCCGGTCCCAGCCACTCTTCTTGGTCTTTCTGGTCTGATAGTCAAACTCGGCAAAAACCCGCGCTGGTTTGCCGGTCTGATTCCACTGTTGAGTCGCCTCGTGCATCTGGGCTCCAATGATCTTCCGCAGTCTCTGATTGCGCGCCAGACCGAACACAAAGTCCACCCCATTGTTTTCGCACCAGCTCATCAACTCGTTGCGGCAGAAGCCAGAGTCCCCGCGCAGAATGATTTTCACTTCCGGCCAACTCGCCCGAATCTGCGCCACGATTCTTTGTATTTCCGCCAGGCAGCCGAAGGCAGCGTCATGATTGGATTCCCGCAGGCGCGCGCACAGCACGTGCTCTCCGCAAAAGATGTAGAGCGGCAGATAGCAATATTGGTCGTAGTAGCCGTGGAAGAATCGACCCTCCTGGTGGCCGTGCAGCGGCAGGTCGGTGGTGTCCACGTCCACAACGATCTCCTCGGGAGCCGTCTGGTGCGACTCCAGGAACACTTTCACCAACAGTTCGTCTACCGCTTCTTTCCAGAACGTGATCTTCTTGTACCGGTCCGGCCCGCCGCTCCCCAGTTCCATGCGGTTCAGGGTGCTCTTGCCCGCCAGCGGTTGCTCCAGTTCTTCCCGTCCTGCCAGAACTCCGAACACCGGATCGTTCCGTAGTTGCTCGTGATCGTTCAGGTCTTCGTAACCCAACGCCAGACCGTAAACCCGTTGCGAGACCAACTCCAGCACCGAGTGCTCCACCAGATCCGGATTCCGGCTATCCAGAAAACACTTCGCCAGACGCGCCAGAAGATTCAGTCGCTGGTCGGTCTGACGTAATAGGAAGGCACCCCCGTCGGAACTGATCGTGCCCCCGTCGAAGCGGGCCACGATCTCCCGTTTTCCGCACGCTGCAAATCCGAAGCCCGATTGGTTACACTCTGTCATAGCGAAGGCCGTCCTCTCTTGGTGCTAACTGTTGTGTGGAAACTCAGTTATGCCATGAAGGACGGCTTTTTGCTATAGGGTCTGTGAGAAATGCGGGTTAAGCGTTAGCTGGGGACCAGCGGTGCGGAAGTAATTCGTCGAGGCGAGTGACGGGTTGATCGGCAATGCGCGAGAGCACGTCGTGGAACCAGGCGAAGGGGTCGATCTTCGCCAACTGGCACGATGCCACAAAGCTTCGCAAAACCGCCGCCGTTTTGCCTCCGCGGTCGCTTCCGAAAAAGGTCCAGTTCGCACGCCCCACCGCCCAGCCGCGCAGGGAGCGTTCGGTATGGTTGTTATCGATCGATAAATCCGGATTGTCGCAATAGCGCGTGAGAGCGGTCCAGTTTTTCAACAGGTAGTTGACGGCCTGGCCGGCTTCGCTCTTGGGCAGCAACTGTTCGCGGATCTCAAGCAAGTAAGCCTCCAACTTGTCGAGCACAGGACGCGCGCCTTGCCGGCGCAACAGGCGTAGTTCCTCGCCTACCAGCCCGTGGCGGCGGCCCCGCGCTTCGACGCGATACAGTTGCGCGATCAGCAGCAGCACCGTGCGCATGCGCGAGGGATCGTTGTCGAGCGCTTGATAAATGTGCCTCCGCGCATGCGCCATGCACGCCACCTCGATCATGCCGCGCTCTGGCTTGGTAAAAAAGCTGTCGTAGGCGACGTAGGCATCGGCTTGTAAATAACCTCGATAGGTTCGGAGGAACTCTTCCGGCCCGGCGCGCTCGCGCGTGGGTGTGTAATCGTAAATCACCGCCGCATGATCCCGATCCCCCACATAGGGCCAGATGCGCCCTTTGCGGGTTCGCTTCAGCTTCCGGTCCAGCACTTTCACCGGCGTGTCGTCGGTGCCCACCACTTTCGAGGCCAGCACGTGCTGTTTCAATCTTCCATAAAGCGGTTCCAGCAGTCCGGCGCATTGCCGCATCCAATCGCCCATGGTGTGATCGGAGATTTCCACGCCGTGGCGCAGAAACATTTTCGCTTGCCTGTGTAAAGGCAAGTGATCTGCCCATTTCGCCACGATCACCTGCGCCAGCAGCGACGCGCCCGCCGTGCTCTTCTCAATCGGCTGCGCGGGTTTGCCGGCCGTCTTTACCGTGCAGGCGCAGGCGTACTTCCAACACACGTCCTCGATCACTTTCATCTGTGCTGGAACGTATTCGTAGCGCTCGCTGGTTTCTTCGCCGATCCACCGCAGATGTTGGCCGCAATCGGCGCAGTGCTTTTCGCTCTCTGCCAGATCGTGTTCGATGCGCTCGCGTTTCAGATGCTTGGCCAACGGCTTGCGCCCACGTGGAGCGTTCGTGTTGTTGTTGGACGCATCTGCCGGCGAGTCGTCGTCTTCGTCTTGACTCTCTTCGGGCTGGGGCGGATTGGGAAGCTCGATGCCGGCTTCTTGCGCGAATAGCGCCAACTGCTCCCGCGATAGTTGCTCGCTGCTGCGCCCGGTTTTGGCTTCCAGCAGTTGCCGCAACAGTCGCTCGGTGCGATCCAGTTGCGCGGTCACATCCACCAACATCTGCTTGAGAACGATGGCATCCTCAGGCAATGTTTTCGGATCGACCGGCATGAACAAGTGTAACCGGAAACGTTCGATTCCCCAACTACAAAATGCGTTCCCGGCCAATGTTTATGCGGCTTTTCGATGATAGCGTTTGCGGCGCTTGGCTTGGCTCAGATCGATCCCGCTCAACAGCGCCGCCAACTCGGCCGAAGTGATCTCACGCCGCGCTTCTCCGTCGGAAAACGGCATCGCGTAGGTGCCAGCCTCCAATCGTTTGGCCCACACCACGAATCCGTCGTGATCCCAATATAAGATTTTCACCCGGTCGCGCCGCCGATTGGCAAAACAAAACAGATGCCCGGCCAAGGCATCCAGTTGCATGGCTCCGGTCACGAGCGCGTGCAACCCGTCGAAACTCCGGCGCATGTCGCATGGCGAAGTGCACAAATACACCCGCACGCTGGCCGGCAGTCCGATCACGCCCGCGCTTCCTGCAACACGCTCAGTACAACGCGTAGCGCCTGAGCTTCGCACGGAATCCGCAACCGCTCGCCGGTAACCAGCGCCACTTCAATCATGGCCGGAACGGTGGACGCCGCCCGGTTGGTTTCCACCAGCGCGAACGTCACTGGCGTTTCCTTGCCGATGCGTTTGCGCCAGGCATAAAACGAGTGGTCGCTAACTCCGTGCCTCTGACAAAACTCACGAATGCTCTCGCCGCTCTGTTCACGTTCGGCAAGCAGCCCCCGCCAATACTCCGCTCGATTGCTGGGTCTCATGCCACCAGCTTGCTCCCTTTTACCCCGCCAGGGAAGTGGTGTTCATCGGGTGCTTACGGATGAGCAACCCTCCCGCAGCTTCCGGCGAGCTGGTTCAGGCCGGTCAAAACCCACCTTCTTTTCTTCCTAGTCAGTTGCCTGAGATTCTGCGACGCGCCGGTAAGGCCGCGGTTTTCGCCGCCGAGGAGTTTTTCTTTGGCCGCATCCGCAACGAGCACACCCGCGCCGCTTACTTGGTTGCTGTCCGGCGGTTTTTGCTGTGGGCGGAAACTCGCGGACTTGAACTGGTGCGGATTGCACCTAAGGATGTCGGCCTGTATTTGGACTGGCTACGAAAAGAGAGCACATCAGTGGCAACCCGCAAACAGCACTTGGCGGCGATCCGGCATTTCTTTGACGGTTTGGTGACGCGCCACGCCATAATCCTCAACCCGGCGCTGTCGGTGAGAGGCGAACGGTATCAGGTCATGGAGGGCAAGACGCCGGAGATCACGGTCAAAGACGCGCGCGCACTGCTGGCGTCCATCAACACCTCAACTGTGGTGGGACTGCGCGATCACGCGGTCATTGCCATTCTGATTTACACCGCCGCCCGTGCCGGCGCCGTGGCAAGCCTAAAGCGCGGCAGCTTCTACCACGCCGGCGAGCAATGGATGCTGCACTTTGAAGAGAAGGGCGGCAAGAGTCGGGAGATTCCGGTCAGGCACGATCTGGAGCAAATCCTGTTTGCTTATTTGGATGCAGCAGGCTTAAGGATCACTCCGGCGGTCACTCCCCTCTTCCGCACCGCTTACCGAAAGACAGGCCGGCTCACAGCGAATAGTGTGCTTGCGGTCGATATCTGTCGCATGATCAAGCGGCGGCTCAAAGACGCTTCACTCCCCTCTCGCCTGTCGCCGCATTCTTTTCGCGTAACCACCATTACGGATCTGCTGGAGCAAGGCGTGCCGCTTGAAGACGTGCAGCGGCTAGCCGGCCATGCTGACCCGCGGACGACACGGCTCTATGACCGTCGGCAAAAAAAGATCACACGCAACATTGTGGAGCGCATTTCCATTTGAAGCTCCGACACGACTATCCACGCTTCGACGTTATAATACTGCTTATCCTAATCAATTGATTCCGATGCCCCGGATGAACGTCTTGAGCAATACTCGCGGAATGGAGGTGTAGACGTGTCGATAAAACTCGTCGAGAGTGAGATACTTCGTTTCCTCGCGAGCCCCGAGCCCGAAGTAACGTGTATCACGGGTCGATGGGGCGTAGGGAAGACGTTTGCCTGGAACAAGTACCTGCGAGGAGCCAAGGATGGTAGTAAGATCGGCTTGAAGCGCTACTCATATGTATCCCTATTCGGGATAAATTCGTTGGACGATTTTAAGTACGCCATCTTTGAGAACACCGTTCAGTCATCCGAGATCGGTGAGCCAACGCTTGCGACCTTGGAGAAGAACACCTTGGCCGCGGCCGAGGGTCTCGGACGGAAATTTGTCTGGTTCATGCAGGCCCTTCCTTGGGTCAAGAACCACGTCGGCGGGCTGGGACGAGTTTGGTTTCTCGCCGTTCGAGGAACGATCGTTTGCGTCGACGATATAGAACGTCGTGGTGATGGCTTATCAGTCCGCGACATTATGGGCCTGGCCTCTCAGCTGAAGGAACGAAGACAATGCAAAGTCTTTCTTATATTGAACGACGACGCGCTTGAAGGAGGAAGGGCCGATTTCGACAAGTATTACGAAAAAGTTGTAGACACGTCGCTCAGATTTGCGCCCACAGCGGAAGAGTGTGTGGCGATCGCGATAGCACAGCAAGACACGCCAGCGAAGTTGCTCGGTGAAAGCTGTATTGCGTTAGGCATTTCCAATATTCGGCTGATCAAGAAGATCGAGCGAGCGGTACGAAGAGTAGTATCGCTGTTGGATGGACTTGATGACGAAGTCCTTAAGACTGCAGTTAAGTCATTGACTCTGTTCGGGTGGAGCGTATATGAACCCGACACAGCACCCTCGGTCGAGTACTTGAAATCCCGGATACCCGCTAATGTGTATGGTCCCGCGGGAAACCAAGAAGTATCTCCGATCGAAGCCGCGTGGAATGCGCAACTCGATGCATATGGGTTTACGACTGTAGACGACTTCGACCTTGACCTATTGAACGGAATCCGCAATGGATTCTTCGATTCCGATGTGTTAACGAGGCATGCGAAGGAGCTGAACGAACGAGTTACGGCTGCAAGGCGAGGCAACTCTTTTATCGACGCGTGGCGCCCGTATCACGACTCATTCGACAATAACGGTGATCAGGTGATTGAAGGGATTAGCCGTGCGTTCAGAGAAAGCGTCCGAAGTTTATCCCCGATGGACTTGAATGGAACAGTCACCCTGTTCAAGAAGCTCGGTAAGACGGAACTGGCAACGGAGATGATTAACCTATTCGTAACTAGTCATTCGGACAACCGGAAGATCTTTGACTTAGATAATTTCCCGTTTGCGGACCGTGTTGATGATCACGATGTTATTAACGCGCTCAACGCGAAGCGCTCTACTTTCAAGGATGAGCGAGGTTTGGCGACGATTCTTTTGTCGTTTGCTCATGGCTGGAACAACGACGACATAACTATCGCATCCATCGCTCCAATGAATACCTACTATGAGGTGTTTAAGGAGACACGCGGAGCCGAACTTCGGAAACTATTGGACGCCTGCTTGCAGTTTGACAGGCTTGGAAATGCTACTGAATCAATGAAAGAAATTTCGCGGCATGCGCGGGTGGCCCTTCAACGTATTGGCGAGGAGTCTGATATCAACGCAGCGCGCGTTGGAAAATTTGGTATACGTGTGGCTAACCCGGTTGCCAGCATGAATCAGCCAGAGCGAACTGATCCCGTAGAATAACAGTGTGCAACAAGAAGGCTCAAATGGGGGTAGAAGAAGCGGTGGTTGTTCTACCGACGGGGATTGACGTTTTCCGCATGATCAAACGCGGCGCCGAAGACGTCGGACTCCCCTCTTCCACCTGCTGCCACACCTTCCGCGCTACCGGCATCACTGCGTTCTTGGAAAACGGCGGCACCATCGAAAATGCCCAGGCGATCGCGGCGCACGAATCGCCGGCGGACCACGAAGCTCTACGACCGCACGAGCGATGACATTACGCTGGATGAAGTCGAACGGATTGCGATATAATTCGCCTATTAAGAAAGAAAGAGCGCCGAACCCTTAGAGTTCAGCGCTTGGCGCACACCGATCGGAATGACCAGGCGCTAGTCCATGCCGATAGCTTTGAGGAAGGTGAATTCTTGGTCGATTTGTTTGCAGACCTCACCGTCGATTACAGCTTGTTCGGCGATCCCGTCAGGCACATGGTCGATCACGCGTTTCCACATCCATGCACCACGGGCGCTCTCTTCTTTCCAAGACACGATCTTTTGTTCTAGCAACATTATCCGCAGATACAAACCATCGAGCGCCTTCAGCCGGAGCTGTCGGTGCTTCTCTACCAGATCAGTTTCTTCGGGTGAATGGGGATTGCTGATGCACTCTAGCAGCAAATTGGGGTCACGTGCGAAGCGAGGATCGTCCCACAAAAAACAAAAAAACATCCAGGCGAGCATCACCGGGAATATGTGGGTAGGCCTTCAAAACCTGCGCTTTATTCATTTGGCGACCTCCTTTGTCGGTTCGCTAACTATAAGAGATTAGAGAGGAGTCGTCAAGATGGCGAAGACTAAATTTCACCCTTCGGTAACAAAAGAAAAACGTGACTGGGTCCTGCAGGAGTATGAATGGAAGGCCAAGGAATGCCCTCAGTGGGTGCTGCCTGCGGCTATCGCACTGGCCGTGGTCTGTGCAATAGGTTTGGGAATTGGGTCCCTAAACTTTAGTGATCAGACCGGCCAAGTGCACGCGCCGGACTGGCTTGATAGTTTGACGACCTTTTCGATAATAGCGGCGGTCGCTCTCGGTTTCTGGTATTACGTGGTCTGGAGGCAAAACTCATTTCTCTGGGACCGTCTTCTAGACGAGGTCAATCCACACGGCCCTGGCATGGTCGACGCTCTTGTGGCAATAGCCCTCGCTCCGGCGGGGGTTGCTTTGGAGCAAGCCGCGAGAGCAGATGCCGTGGCAAAACTGCAAAACAAACTTGAGCAAGCTGAAATAAAAAAGAAAATCCAGGACCTCGATCCCCCGCCCAAGCCAGAAGCTGTTCGGCCACCTCCGTCGTGGGAAGAGCGAAGACGGCAGATGGAAAACGATATCGATACGCAAATGAAGCAACTCTACGGAGAAGAAGATCGCCAGCTCGCCAAGGCGAAAACAGCGGACGAAGAACGCGAGATACAGAACCGATATACCGATCTGAGGCGCCAGCTTAGAGATAGGCTGAGTAGACTGTGAAACGCATCTTGCTCGGTTATAATGCTGCCGGACGGCGGATCATGCTCGATCCGGATGAGCGCCGCTGTCACACCCATGTGCTTGGGAGCAGCGGCAGTGGCAAGTTGAGGTTTCTGGAACACCTGATGAGACAAGACCTGGATAATCGCCAGGGCTTCTGCTTAGTAGACCCGCATGGTGAAACTCTATGACGCAGTAGTTGCGTATTGCGCTCGTCACGTTCTTAACCGTGAAATCATTTTGCTCAACCTCTCCGAACCCGATACCATCGTGGGTTTCAATCCGTTTCGCAAAACCGACGACGGGGACCTGTCGGTGCAGGTGGACCGCCGCATCACTGCCACGATGCACGCTTGGGGCGTAGAGAATGCTGACGAGACACCAACCTTGGCTCGGACCCTGCGGCTGATCTATACAGTGATGATGGAGCAGGGCCTCGGCCTTCCCCAGGTTGAACACCTTCTCAATTTTGCCGCGAAAGACGTGCGCAGTTTCCTAATTGAGCGCGTGCGGAACCCGCTCATCCGTCGCGAATTGTCAGAACTTCACGACCTCAAACCGAAAGAGTGGCGCGATGAAATTCTTTCCGCCAAGAACCGACTGTTTAAGCTGCTG
Source organism: Terriglobia bacterium (assembly GCA_963739705.1). Classification (GTDB taxonomy): domain Bacteria; phylum Acidobacteriota; class Terriglobia; order Bryobacterales; family Bryobacteraceae; genus Palsa-89. Next base: position 10,619 of record CAVUBR010000004.1, read on the forward strand.
ACCTCAGACGCCATCCGGCGATTCATGGGGCTGGCCAACGCTTCCATCGATTTGCGTGACATCATGCGCCAGGGCAAGGTGCTGCTCGTTAACCTCAAGCAAAGCAAGCACCTCTCACACGAAGCCGCCCGAACATTCGGAGCGCTACTCGTGGCAGAGTTCTTCGAAGCTGCGCTACAGCGCAAGAGCAATCGAGCTGACCGTGATCCTGAGCCATACTACCTCTACTTGGACGAGTTTCAGAATTTCGTTTCGCTCGACATCTGCCGCATGCTAGCTGAGGTCCGTAAGTTTGGTCTTTTCCTGGTCTTGGCCCATCAATATTTTGAGCAGCTCGATGAAGATGTCACCGCTGCAGCGCTCAACAACTGCGGGATCAAGGCCGTATTTGGCGGCCTGTCGGTAAGGAACGCGCGCCTGATGGCTGAGGAGCTGTTCATCGGTAAGCTCGATCCAATGAAGGTCAAAGTTTGCATCTACCAGACGAAATTCTGGCCGGAATACCGGCGCGACAAAGTCTACTCCAAGGGGGCCAGCACAACAACTGCGCACGGCAGTGCCTACGGCACTGCGGCCGCGTCGTTCAGCGGATTGGCGAGCGGCCAGAGTTTCTACACGCCTGAGGCTTGGTTCGGCCCACCGCCAACCGGGATGACGCATGAGACAACAAGCTCTGGATCAACCACTGGCAGCAGTACGGGTTACAGCGACAACGAGAGCTCCTCAAGCAGTGAATCTGAAGCCGACATCCCCATATTTTTCCCCGTCCCTTTTCAGGAATTATCGACTGTCCAATACTACAGTGTGGAAGAGCAGTTGATTGAACTCACTGCTGCGCTCAAGCTCCAGTTTCAGCGGCACTGCTTTATCCAAATCCGTCAACAAGAAACGCAACCCATGCTTGTTCCTCTCATAGAGCCGGTCACCACCTTCACTTTCAATCGCGAAAACCTGGACTGGTACATCCAAAAGCAGCATCAGAGAGAGAACGCATTAGCCGTGTCCGTCGTTGATCGCTTGCTGGAAGAACAAGAAGTTGCTTTACTACAAGCAGCGCAGACAGTGTCTGCAACAGTATCCTCGCCTGAAACCGAAACACCCGGAGCTGCACAGAGTCCGGTGCCGCCCGATGGGGCTAGTATCTGGACTCGTGCTAGCAGTCCCCTTACAAGAAGGCGTGGTCCAAAACCGGATCTTGAAAACCAAGCAAAGGTTGCCAAGATAATCAGTGCTTATGGTGCGGACTGGAAGGCTGATGCCAACCTCTTGGAAATCTGCGAGGAACTTGATCGGCAGCACGTGCCCCCGCCGAAGACATGGTCGAAGCGACCAGACGGCCAGGCACGTACCTGGTGGCGCGGCTACCAGAATTACCCGCACTTGGTTGTGAAAGCAATTCAAGATCGCCTAGACGCCGCTACTGGGCACACCGACTGACCGGCAAACGCCCGCGAAACTTCCGCTGTGGCTGGAAACTTTCGCAACTGGGGCTCCGGAAGATTCTTCTTTCTTCGTAGCCCTTTGTCGTTGAGCAAGTTGCACCCTGACAAGTCTTGCCGGCGATGCGGCGACAGTTTGGCGGAAATTTCCTTGGCGATATTCTATCGCCATGAGCGAGATGAATGACCTGACGTTCGATCGGCTGCTCGAAATTCTGGCCGAGAAGTTAGCGAGTAAGCTTTCGCAGGAGCCTAACCAGCTCTATCCCCGACTAATGACCATTGACCAAGCTGCGGTGTACCTGGGTCAAACACGCGAGACTATCCGCAACCTGATCACGCCCGGCAAAATCCCCACCGTCCTTGTTGGGACCAGCCTGTTCATCGATCGACTCGACCTCGACGAGTGGATTGAGGAGAACAAGCTCGGGTGGTCTGACGCGGCCGGCAGAACGACTACTCGCAGCAGTTCCAGTGGAACGAGTTTTGGAACGTGGAGGATGGGCGGCCATGGAACGTGACCCGGATAGCACAGTCATGGGTTATCCTGAAGCTGCTGAGTTTCTGAACGTCAGCATTCGAACGCTGGAGCGGTACGTGCGCGAAGGACTTGTGCCATACATCCCTCTCCCCAAACGCGGAGCATGGTCTGGTGTGCGCTTCCTTCGTCCCCAACTCGTGCAGTGGCTTGAGCGACGCACGGTCAGGCCATCGCAGAAGCGCGAGACAACCGTATGAAGAAGATCCGAGGGGTGTACTTCCGTGGCGGGAAGGCGTATATTCGCTATCGCGATGGCAACGGCAACATCGTACGCGAAAGTACGGAGCAGCGCAGCGCCAAGTTTGCAGAAGATCTTCTCGCAAAGCGTCGTACCGAAGTTGCTCAGGGAGTTCACTTCCCCACCCGGCAGTTCGATCGAGTCTCGTTCAAGGACCTATTAGACGATTGGTGGGAGAAGCATGGTCAGCACACGCGAAGCCGGTTCAACTACCATTTGCCGAAGATTCGGGAAAATTTCGAAGCCAAGCGCGCCCGCGATATCGATGCGGACACTGTTGACGAGTTTCTCCTGGAGCTGGAGCGGGAAAAGTACGCCGCGTCGTCGATCAACAAGTATCGGACGATTCTTTGCAGCACCTTCAACTTCGCTATCAAGCGCGGCAAGTACGACCGAAACCCGGTGAGCGCCGTGCCACAGCGAAAAGAACCGCCAGGGCGTGATCGCTTCTTGTCGCCGGAGGAGTTTCGAAAGCTTATCAGCGAATGCAAGTCAGATCCTGTCCTTCACGCTTTCGTTTGGATTGCCGCAACCACCGGAGCTAGAAAAGGCGAGCTGCTCCCCCGCAAATGGAGCGAGGTGGAATTGGATGGTAGCGCGCCACACATTTATGTACCGCGATCCAAGAACGGCCGTCCGAAGCGTCTCCCGCTTGCAGATGAAGCCATCGCCGCAGTGCGCGCCCTGCCGAGTTTTGAACAAGACGAGTACGTCTTTCCGGCAGACCGTGGAAACGTGCGCTTCAAAGGCAAACAGCTGCACCTCTGGGACATCCGAAAGCCGTTTCAGGAAGCCTGCGACCGCGCCGGCATCAAGAATCTTAGAATTCACGATCTCCGGCACATGGCGACGACCATTCTCTTCCTCAGCGGCGTTCCCGAAGCAATCATCCGAAAGCTGACCGGACATCGCAGCCGGGAGCTGGAACGCTATGAACACCTCTCTCCAGGGCTAAGACGCCAAACCGTTGAGCTGATTGCACATGAGCTTTCTGAGAAGAGCACAGCTACTGACACACCTCATTCCGACCAGAAGGAGGACAACGGGGAAATCATTGAAAGGATTGGCGGGGACGACGGGGCTCGAACCCGCGACCTCCGACGTGACAGGCCGGCGTTCTAACCAACTGAACTACGTCCCCTTGCTGTGCGGATACGTCGGTAGCTTCATCTTAACATAGCGAGCGCTCAGAGCTCGAAAAGCGACGCTTGCCTGCGTAAGATGACTGGCGCGGGCCATTCGCGCCAGCCGCCCAGCCGCGGAAAATAAAGCGCCAGGCGGATGGGCCGCTGATCCTGCTGGAACAGCAATCGCGCATAACGCTCCAGTTGTTCCTGATAGCGGGTCTTCTCGTTTTCGAGAAACGTTTCCAGATCGCCGCCGGTGTGCTCGCCGGTCTTGTAGTCGATGATCCAGCGCACGCCTTGCTCATCGACGAAGGTGCGGTCGATCACAGCCTCGGTGAGCTTACCGTCGACGAGACCGGCTAGCGGCAGCTCACATTCGGCCTCGGCGTGCGGCGAGAGAATCCAACGGCCGCGCGGGTCGCGCACCGTGGCGAGCAGGCCTGCTTCGACGCGCTCGCAAGCTTCTTCGAGGTCGTCGGGCGGCACGCCGAGGTTCGCCAGCACGGCCCGGTACAGATTGCGGCCTGAGCGAATTGTGGTTTGGTCCCAGGCATCCAGGCCCTCGCGAGCGATGCGCTGCAAGAAGCCGTGCAGCGCGGTGCCCGCGTAACGAAGGCGATCGCCCACCCATTCGAAGGTGACGCGCGGCGGTTCCAAGATTTCGATGCGTCCAGGCGACTGCCTTATGGAAGGCGGAGGCGCGGGGATTTTCCAATCGGCCGGGGCGCGACGGATGGTTCTCGGTTGCGGCGCCGGCTCGGCGACGGGCGTACGCGCGATATTGGCAAATTCTCCGGAAAGCATCGGCCAGAGCAGCCTCAAGAAAGTTCCAGACATCGGCTCGGCGATGGAGCCATCGTCCTTGAGCCGCACCGATCCCATCAAATGCAGATTCCGGCGGGCGCGCGTGGCGGCGACGTACAGCAATCGCGCGGTTTCATGCTCGCCTTTTCGGCGCTCCAAGCGTTCGAGATAGTCGTAGATCGGATCCGAATCGCTTCCGGACTCTTTGATGGGCGCGAGCAGCAGTTCCCCGCCCTGCTCCAGCCACATCAGAAGACGCTGCGGATCGGAGCCGCTCCGCTCGCCCAGCCCGGGCAGAATGACGGTGTCAAATTCCAGGCCTTTGGCTTTGTGAATTGTCATGAGCTGCAGCCGGCCATCCGCCTGCACGTCGGTCTGGGCGAACAGTTGATTCACTTGCTCGCGGAACCATTGGAAATCGTCCAGGTCGGCGCCTTGTTCGATTCCTTCCAGCAAATCGAAATACGCGGCGGCGTCCTTCAAACCGGTTTCATCGGTGCAGGCCGGACCGCCCAGGCGCAGCCACGCGGATTCGATCCAGTCGCGCAGCGGCCGCCGGCCACGCGCGGCGAGTGCGTGCTCCAGTTCGGGAAGGATTCGGCTGACTCGTGCGGCGCCATCCTCGCTCAATGGCAGGCCGCGCTGACGCAGCAGGTCCCAGATGGCGTTGTCTGGGCCGGCCGTGGCAAGCGCGTAGAGGTCGGCCAGAGCAAGGCCGCACCACGGCGCGCGCAGGATGGCGAGCCAGGATACACGGTCGCCCGGATGCAGAAGCGCAAAGGTCAGAGCCATCAAATCCTCAACAACAGGACGTTGGCCGAGCTGATCGATCTCGACGGCCTGAAACGGAATCCGGCTTCGCTTCAGAGCCGCGACGATGACGGCGAGATGGGGGCGCGCACGGACTAGAATCGCGGTGGTTCCCGTTGTGTCAGTGTTAAGCAATTCGAGGATGCGATCCGCTTCTGCTTGCGCATCCAGGAACCCGTGGATATTGACTGCTCCGCCTTGCTCCGCGACTGCAGAAAGGCTCGACGAGTACGAAACCGCGCCGGAATCGACATCGTCTCTCGGCGGCAGGATGTTCTGGAAGTTTTCGTTCACCCAGGAGACGACTTCGGGGCGCGACCGGAAATTAGCAGTTAGAGTGAGCGCCTCAAAGCGAATCGATCCGATGCCTTCCTCGCGCGCCTTCAGCAAGAGGCTGACGTCCGCCTCGCGAAAGCGGTAAATGGATTGCATCGGATCGCCGACCAGGAACAAGGTTCGGCCGTCTCCGGGCTCCCAACCCGCGGTCAGTTTTTCGAGCAGCTGGAATTGGGTGAATGAAGTGTCCTGAAATTCATCCACCAGGATGTGCTCGATGCGATGGCCCAGCGCGAGCGCGAGATCGGTGGGCGAATCCAGGCGGCCCAGCGCACCGGAAGCCCGAATGGCGAGTTCGGCGAAATCCACGCTGCCATGCTCGCGGAACACGAGCTGAAGCTCGGCCACGGCGAGCTTCATAACAGAAACCGCAGCCTGCATGGCCTGCCACTGCGAGTCGCTGTATTGCGGCGAAGGGAGCTTGCGAACAGCGCGCAAAGCTTCGCGGGTGGACTCGTCGGATTGCAACTGTGTCAGCACAAGCTGCTGGCCCCGGTCGGCGCGCTTGCGCCACGTCCCCGCCGCCGTCAGCAGGAGGTCAGCGACCGCGTTCCACTGCGGCAGATCTTCTCTCTCGTGGCCGGGGAATCGTTCGAGCGCGAGCAAGCCGGCGATCTCGGCGGCGATATCCGGATCGAAAGCGGCGCGCAGTTCTTCGAGGCGATGACGAATGAGCCGCGCGAGCGATGCTTCTAAATCCGTGCGCACCGAAGTGGCTCCGGTGTGACGCAGCCACTGATCGCGTTTTTCGAGCATCTGCACGATCAGGCGTTCAGCGGCATTGAAGTCGTTGTCCAAATGCAGCAGGATCAAAGCGAGCGCTTCGTTGCCATCGTCAACATGGCGGAGCGTGTTGCGCGCGGCTTCGCGATAGAGGGCGTCGGCCTTCTCGATGATTTCGGGCATCGCGCCGAAGCGTGCCACCCAGGGCATGCGGCGGGTGATGGAGGCGCATAACGCATCGATGGTCTCGATGCGCATTTGAGCGGGATTGTCCAGCAGATTCCATCCGAGGCGGCGATCGTGCTCCAGGACGGCGCGGGCGATTTGGAAGGTGGTCCGTTCGTGATCCTGCTCGGGCGCGGAGCCCGATTCGGCTTGGTGGAGCGCTTGGAGAACGCGAGCGCGCATTTCGGCCGCGGCTTTGCGGGTGAAGGTGATGGCGACGACCGCTTCCGGGGTCTCGACAATTTCGAGCAGCTGCATGTAGCGCTGGATCAGCAGCTCGGTTTTGCCGGAGCCCGCAGGCGCCTGAACCAAGAAGGACGTTGCGGTGTCGAGCGCGCGCGCGCGGGCTGTTCTATCGTCCGTCATGTTTGAAACTCGCGGATGCGGCACAGGCCCCACTCGCCACAGTGGCTGCAAACGTCGTCTTTGGGGTCGACTTCGGCGTGGCCCTCGCGGAAATTCTGGGCCAGGTGCTCCAACACGTGGCGCCAGCGGTTGATTTGTTGGCCGAAGGGGAGGGCCGGTTCCATACGCATATTTTTCATCTCCGGAAGCGCGGCGGCGTTTTCGGTGAGGCCTTGGAACGCGAGGTCGCCCACGCGGATCTGGGCGAAGGCGGCGCCCGCGACGGGACGATCGCTGGTGGCGCAATATAAGGGGAGCTGCGGCTCGGCGGGACGATCCGAATCCCAGGCTGTGGATTTGAACTGACCGGTCTTGTAGTCGACAATCAGGTCGCCGCCGGAGGCTAATTCGTCGATGCGGTCGGCGCGCGTCCTCACCTGCAGGCCGCCGATGGAAATCTCTCGTTCGGTTTCGATCCCATGCACGGTGAATGGGTCGCGCGAGTTTTCGATCTTAAGCCAGTCCTGCAGCAGTCTTTCGAGACGGCGCTGCTCTAGCCGGCGGCCGATCGCGTGGGGAATGCGATCGACTGCTTCTTGCGCAGCGCGCGAAATAAGTGCTCCGAGTTGTTCCGGCGTCAGCCCGATCAGATGCCGGTGCGACCCCAGTTCCGTCCAGATGACTTGCAGCGCGTGATGCACCGTTATGCCGCGATCTTTGTAACTCAAGCCGGGGACGGTTTCCTCGAGCGGCCTGGCGGCGAGCCGGTGTTTGGCGAAAGCGCGAAATGGGCATGCGGCCATGTCCTTGAAGAGTGACGCGCCGCCGCGTTGGTCCGAGCCTGAGACCAGCGGTGGGGCGAGTTCGTCGACGAAATGCTCGAAAGACGCTCTCTGGCGTATTTGCGCGATCCAGGCATCGGCTGGCGCCGGTTCCTGAAGCGACGTGCGCCAAGGGCCGCCGATCAGGGCGACTGGGCGTCAAAGCGCGGTCACCGTCCGACGCCGGGTAGCTGGCGACCACGTCCGATGCGCCGGCCAGCAATCGCGAGATGAGATTTCTTGCGAACTCGAGTTCGCGCTCGGCGGAAGAATGCGGCAGGTTGTATTCGCGCTGGAGCGAGATGGGGAGAAAAGGATTGGGAGTCGCGGCGGAGGGCAGACGCCTCGTCATGCAGGTCCATGATCCAGAGATGATCGAAGATCAGGCCTGAGGCTTCGAGCGGGCCCATGATCTGGATGGGCGCGCCTTCGTTCTCGATTTGAAACGGCTGAGCAGCCGCTATTTCACGCAGGCGCGAGAGGGCCTGGTCGAAGTCGATGCGCGGCGAGGCAAGGTCGAGCGCCGCAAGATCGGAGAGCCGTTCCCGCCAACTTTGGACGGTCTGATACTCACGGGTGTCGAGTGTGCGGTCGCCGGGCCAGCCCAGCGCATCGAGGAGCTTTGCGAAATCCTGGCTCCAGGCCGTGGGTCGCTGTTCACGGGGAACGCGCGGAGCAGCTTTTCGAAGCGCCCGAGGTTGCGCTGTAAAACCGGGCATTCAGAGCATTCGCGGCGTAGCGCAGCGGCGTCCAGGTTCCACAGCCCGTGCCTGCGGAAGCGAGCGTCGAGGAGGCCGCGGCGTGTCCATTCCGTTTCGAATCCACCGAGAAATGGCGAGCGCAGAAGCTGGCCTACGGCAGGGAGTGAGAGACCGTGCAGTCCGAATTCGAGCATCAGGAGGGCCGCGTGAACGATGGGAATCTCAGCGAGCGGCGGACCTAACGATACGTGGAAGCATCGTTCCTGGCCGGCCAACGCGGCGGACGGATCGAGCACCTGACGGAAGATTCGCTCAGTGCGTGCCCGCGACTTCGCGAGGTCCGGAACAATGATTCCGATTTGCGTTTCAGGCTCTTGCTCGATCAAGCGGCGGGCCCAGATCGCCGCCGCCCGAATTTCCGCAGCGGCGTCTTCGAACTTGAAACATGCCACCGCGGGATCGCTACGCACAGGTTGGATTGGGATGGGCGCATTCAAGGCCGCGAATAAATCGACTTGCTGGGGCGTCAGTTCATCGAAACCCGCGATGTAGACCTGGGCGGGGTGCGGGATTTCGCCGCTGGTGAGCCGGCGCGCAATGAAATCGCTCAGGCGCGCTGTTTCGAGCCACCGGTTGGAACGGCAGCGGTCTTCAAAATCGCGCGACCAGCCGGCGAACGCGGCGCAGTCATCCGAGGCATCGAAGCGGCCGTCTATGGGTACGCGGTAGGCCTGAATAAGCTGCCAGGTCTCGATGGCGAGGCGCGCGGTTTCCGGAATCCGAAGCAAGGTTTCGCCCGCGGGCGACGCGCGAATGACTTGTTCCCAGACGAGTTGCTCCTGGAGAGGATTCAGCAGCGTGAGTGGCATGTCGCTGCCGCCGCGCCAGTGGTTCCAGGCGCGGAGGAGAAAGGCATCCAGCGGGAGGATGTCCGGAGGCCGCCAAACCGAGCGTCCCTGCTGGGCTTGCCAGGCGTGGAACTCGCGGGCGAAGGAGCGAGCGAGGCGCCGGTTCGCGGTGATCAGCGTAGCTCCGGTCTCGAGGGTCCGGAAAACTTCCTCGTGCATGTGCTTTCATGATAATTTGACCAAGCGCATCACAGTGGCAATCGATGGACCGGCCGCCGCCGGCAAAAGCACGATCGCGCGCCGGATCGCGGCGAAACTGGGGTACGTGTATGTCGACACGGGCGCGATGTACCGGGCGGTGGCGTTGTGGGCGATGCGGCGGGGCGTGGCGCTGTCGGACATGCATCGGCTGGAGCAGCTGGCGACGGAAGCGAGAATCGAATTTGTCGCGGGCGACGCGAAAGTGTTACTAAACGGCGAAGACGTCAGCCAAGCTATACGAACGCCCGAGGTCAGCGAGGCTGCATCGGAGGTTTCACGCATTGCAGCGGTGCGGCGCGCGCTGGTGGTCAAGCAGCGAGAGATCGGCGAGCGGGCATCGATCGTGATGGAGGGCCGCGACATCGGATCGGTGGTTTTTCCGAACGCGACCGTCAAGATTTTTTTGGATGCGATGCCGGAGGTGCGGGCGGAGAGGCGCGCGGTGGAATCGGCGCAGCCGGCTGAAGTGGTGGCGAAGCACATTCGCGAGCGGGACCGGCGGGATCAGACGCGAGCGCATTCGCCGCTAGTGCAGGCGCCGGATGCGGTGTATGTGGATACGACGGGGATGACGATTGAAGAAGTGGAGGCAGCGTTGTTGAAGATCATTCGGGATCGGACGTCGAACGGGAAGGAGAGGACGGAGTGACGAACGGCCTGCTGGTGATGAAGTTCGGCGGGACGTCGATGGGGTCGGCAGAGCGGATTTGCGTGGCCGCGGATATTTGCAGGGAGCAACGCGCGCTTCGGCCGGTACTGGCGGTGGTGTCGGCGATGGCGGGCGTTACCGACCTGCTGTTGAATACGTTGCGCCATGCCGAAGGTGGGGATGAAGCGCGCATCGAGACCAACGTCGAGCAGCTTCGGGAACGGCATCTGGACACGTGTGGACAGTTGGGGATCGAAGAGAGCGCGGGCGGAGGCGTGCGCGATCTGATCGCGGATTTTGAGCGGCTGGCAAACGGGATGCTGATGCTGGGCGACCGTCCGCCGCGCTCGGTGGATGAAGCCATCGCGATCGGGGAGCGATTGACGGCGCTGATGCTGGCCGAGTATCTCGAATCGAAAAAGATCCCTGCGCGGGCGATCAACGGTGCGGAGGTCATTGTCACGGATGCGGTGTTTGGCAACGCGACGCCCATCATGGAAGCGACGCGCAAGAAGGCCCAGGAGGGAGTGAGGCCGCTGCTCGAGGCGGGAACCATTCCGGTAGTGACTGGGTTCAACGGAGCCACCATCGACGGGAGGCCGACCACGCTGGGGCGAGGCGGCTCTGATTTTTCGGCTTCTATTCTGGCGGCCGCGTTGGATGCAGCGGAGCTGTGGATCTGGACCGACGTGGACGGCATCATGAGCGCGGATCCGCGTCTGGTGGAGGAAGCGCGCGTGTTGGAAGCGGTGACTTATAGTGAGGCGGCGGAGCTAGCTTACAACGGCGCGAAAGTTTTGCATCCGCGGACGCTGGCGCCGCTGGCAGACCGGCAGATTCCGGTATGGAGCAAGAACAGTTTTCATCGCGAGCATGCGGGGACGCGCATTGTTTCCAAGGTGGATGCGCCGCCGGGGCCGAGAGCGGTGACATCGATGGCGAATGTCGCGCTCATTTCCTTGGAGCCGGCCAGCGCGGCGGTGAGCGGGACACGTCTGATGGCGCGGGCGCTGGAGGCGCTGGCGGATGCAAACGCGGAGGTGCTGGCGCTCACCAGCTCGAGTTATCGCCAGAGTTTCTGTTTTCTGGTGCGGAGGGAAGAGCTGGCGGCGGCGATGAAATCGCTGGAGTCCGATCTGGCGCTGGAACTCACGCACGGGTATCTGAAGCCGATCGAGGTGGACGAGAAGGTGGGGCTGCTGGCGGTGGTGGGTGAAGGCATGCACGGTACGCCGGGACTGGCGGGGCGGATTTTCAGCGCGATTTCTAAAGAGGATGTAAATATTATTGCCATCGCGCAAGGGTCGAGCGAGCTGACCATAAGCGTGGTGGTGCATCGGGACGGGCTGGAGCGAGCGATCCGTGCGGTGCACAAGGAGTGCAGGTAGGATCTTGACGCATTCCGCACTTTTGCGCGGAGCGGCGGGAGGCATCAGCCAAGTGATTGGGAATCCGGCAAAAGGAAGCGAGCGAGGCTGGTGATTGGTAGACTAGGAGTCTGTTGAAAAGGAGTTTTTGATGCGAAAAGTCATTCTTTCGGGCGTTTTTGTGTGCTTCGCCGTGTCGGCCGCGGCGCAGACATTTCCTTACGATCACATCCATGTGAATGTGCCTGATCCGGCGGCGGCTGCGAATTGGTACGAGAAATATTTCGGCGGACGCCGCATCACGGAGGCGCCGGACCGGTTGATGTTCGGCAGCACGCGCTTCATGTTCCTGAAGAAAGCGGACGCGAAGCCGAGCGCCGGAAGCGCCATCGATCACGTGGGCTTCTCGTTCGCCGACCTGGACGCGAAGATGAAGGAGTTCGAAGCGGCGGGCATCAAGATCGTGACGCCGGTGCGCGAGGTGCCGGGGTTGTTCAAGCTGGGATTCGTGGAAGACCCCTGGGGCACGCGCATCGAAGTAGTGCAGGATCCGGAGTTACTCGGGCTGCACCATGTGCATCTGCGCGGGCCAAACCCGGAAGAGACCTTCACCTGGCTGCAGGCGAAGTTTGGCGGCGAGCGCACCAAGTTGAAGGGGCGGCTGGATGCGATGAAGTATAGCGCGCCGGGGTTCAGCGACATGTGGATCCTGGTGCAGCGCGGAGATGCGGAGCCGAGCGAGGGGCACGCGATTGATCACATCGGGTGGCGTTCCGAGGGTCCGCTGGCGAAGACCATCGACGGATTGCGCGCCAAAGGCGTGACGGTGCTGACGGAACCGCGGCCGCTGCCACTGCCGAACGGTCCCACCATCAACTTCTCTTACGTGGCCGGACCGGCGGGCGCGAAGATCGAGCTGGTGGAGCGACCCGGGCTTAAGCCTGGCGAGTAGATTCACCGCGCGTGAGAATCGACAAGTGGCTGTGGGCGGCCCGGTTCTTCAAAACGCGTTCTTTGGCTGCCCGTGCGTGCGAGCTCGGGCGGATTGCATTCAACGGACAAACGGCCAAGCCCGCCCGGGAGGTGCACGCGGGCGACCGGCTGCTGATCAAGAACGAGAGCGGGGAATTTGAAATCGACGTGCTCCTGCTGAGCGAGATGCGCGGGCCGGCGGTGGTGGCGCAGACGCTGTATCAGGAGACCGAGGCGAGCCGTGAGTTGCGGAGCAAGCGCGCCGAAGAGCGGAAAGCCATGCCGCATATTGATGCGCCGCAAGGCAGGCCATCGAAACGCGATCGGCGGCAAATCAATCGAGTTCGTGGCCGAATGTAGTCTGGGATCAAAGCACGGCGCCGCGAACTGTTGCGTTCTCGCGCAGCAGCGCGTTGACTTTTGCCAGGAGAGTCTCGGGCAGAAACGGTTTCTGTAAGAAGGCCGTGCCTTGTTCGATGGCTTCGCGGTGCAGCAGGGCGTGGTCTGTGTAGCCGGAGATAAAGAGCACGATCAGGCCAGGTCTGGACTTGAGTAATTGATCGGCCAGGTCCGGCCCGCTCATCTCCGGCATCACCACGTCCGTGACCAGGAGATCGATGAGGCCCGGATATTTCTGGGCAAGCTCGAAAGCGGCCCGGCCGTTGGATGCGCCCAAGACACGATGGCCGGCATCTGAAAGTACATCTTCGGCCAGAAGACGGATGGCCGCTTGATCCTCTACTAACAAAATCGTCGCGGGACGTGCTGGACCGATTTGCTCGCGCGCTTCCGGAATTTCGGCCTGGGCGGAAGCAGCGTGCGGGAGATAAATGCTGAAGGTTGTGCCGTGGTTGAGCTCGGTATACACATCGATCCAGCCTCCGTGTTGCGTAACGATGCCGAACACAGTGGCTAGTCCGAGCCCGGTGCCTTTTCCGGCCTCTTTGGTTGTAAAAAAGGGCTCGAAGAGATGAGCTTCAGTTTCCGCGTCCATGCCCTTGCCGGTGTCGGAGACGGCCACTATGGCGTACCCGCCCGCGGGCCGAACGCCGCGGCGGCCGAGATCCTCGCGCTCGCGCACCACCGTGCGGCTCTCGATGGTGAGCTTTCCCCCGGTAGGCATCGCATCGCGGGCATTCACGGCGAGATTCATCAAGATTTGGGTGAGCTGTCCGGTATCGACGTTCACGAAGCACGCTTCGGGGTCCGGAACGACGGCCAGATCGATGTCCTCTCCGATCAGGCGCTCCAGCATGTCTTTCGTCTCGGCGATAAAAACGTTCAGGTCCAGGATTCGGGGCTGAGTGACTTGCTTGCGGCTGAATGTCAGCAACTGGCTGGTGAGGGAAGCGGCGCGCTCGCCGGCGCTCAGGATTTCCTTTACGGTGTTGCGAAGCGGGTCGTCGGGCGGCAGGCGATTGTGGACGGTGGTCGCGTAGCCCAGAATCACGGTGAGCAGGTTGTTGTAGTCATGCGCCAGGCCGCCTGCCAGCCGGCCGACCGCCTCCATTTTCTGAGTTTGGCGAAACAGGTCTTCCAGCTGCTTCTGACGCGTGATGTCGCGCGCAATCTTGGACGCGCCTACCACGCGACCTTCGGCATCGCGGATGGGAGAAACTGTGATCGAAACCTGGATGCGGCGGCCATCTTTGGTTATTCTCTCGGTCTCCTGGTGGTCGACTGATTTTCCGTTGGACATCTGGTCCAGAATGTTTTGCATTTCATCCATCCGATCGCGCGGAATGATGCGAGAGATGGGGCTTCCAATGATTTCGCCGGCCGAATACCCAAAGAGGTGCTCGGCGGCGCGGTTCCAGGCGGTGACGGTACCTTCGCAGCGACTCAGCTACGATGGCATCGTCGGAATTCTCCACAATCGAAGCCAGGCGCCGCGCCGTATCGAAGGTCTTTCTGCGCTCGGAAACATCGCGAAAAACGAGCACCACACCGGTGATGTCTCCAGACAAGCCTTTTATTGGGGCTGCGCTGTCGTCGATGGGGATTTCGGCGCCGGATTTGGAAATCAGCACGGTGTGATTAGCCAATCCCACGACCTGGCCGTCCTTCAGCACGCGGCGGATGGGATTTTCCACGACGGCGCGGGTGGCCTGATTGACGATATTGACGATGCGCTCGATTCCGGTTCCGCGCGCCTCCGGCTCGGTGTAGCCGGTGAGCCGCTCGGCGACGGCGTTCATCATATGCACGCCTCCATCGCGATCGGTGGTGATGACGCCATCGCCGATGCTATAAAGCGTGGCGCGCAGCAGGTCGCTGTTTTGTTCGGCGGCGCGCCTGGACTGGTCCAATTGAGCGGCCGATTGCTCCAGCTGTCCGGCGGCACTCCTCAGCGCCGTGCCGCCAAGGCCCACCAGGGCGGCCAGGAGCAGGGCCCCGATGAAAATCACGATGCGGAGGTGCTGTGCTCCGGAGCGCAGATCATCCCAGGCGGCTTGCCAGCGTGCCGTCTCGGCCTCCTGGATCTGCCCGGAGACCTGACGAAGGCGATCCATGGTTTGCTTGCCCTGACCAGACTGGACCAAAGCTAGCGCAGCAGCAGTTTGCTGTGACTGACGGAGTTCAACGCTGGTACGCAATTCGTCCAATTTGGCGGCGGTGAGTGACTGAAGCTGCAGGAAGAGGCTGCGCCGATCGGGATCCTGGTTGAGCAGCGACCCGAGTTCGCTGGTTTGCGCGGGAAGTTGATTCAAGGCGGCCCGGTAGGGATCCAGGTATTCGGACCGGCCGGTTAGTAGAAAACCTCGCTGACCAGTTTCGGCATCGCGCAGGCCGTCGATCAGAGCTTGATTGAGAGTCAAGATCCGGCGGGTCTCTCGGATTCTGCTATACGCGACGTCATATTGTTTCCAGTCCTGGTACCAGAGGACACTGATGACGAGCAGCGTAAGGAGTGCCGTGGCGATAGCGGCCACACCCAGCGCTCGGGATTTTGTAGCGTGCATGGTGAGGGACTAATGCGCTTTACTCGGCGTGCTTCCATTTTATGCCAGCCAGTGCGGGCGGGCGCGCGTTACCGGGTGTGAAGATTTCGGAATTGCGGGGCCAGGCTGCGGCGGCTACGGATGAAGCGCGAGAATGGCGTTTCCGGCGGCGCCATTGTAAATGAGATCGAGCGAGTTAATGTTCTTGGTCTTGCTCCGGTATTCGAAGAAGAGCAGGCCGGCTTGCGGCAGCGGGCGATCGCCTTCCAGCATGGCGGCCCGTTGCACATGCTGCTCCATGACTCGCCGTAGCTCGAGGGGCATTTTTGGGGGCAGCGGCGGTGGATCGCCAGGATTGCCCCCGGCATCACCTCCACCATTCGTGCTGAAGCTGCTTTTCGCTTTCTCTTCGGACTTGGGCGGCTCCCATCCAGGGTCTTTCAGCGACTTGAAAGCGAGTTCGTAAGGCTGGTTGGGCAAAACCTTTTTGCTTCCCTTTTTGCTTCCATTGACGCGGAGCGAGAAATCACTCACGGACAGCTTGGCCGTGGCCTGGGGAGGACCGAAGAGGCCGACTTCAACCACCACATAGTCTTCTGTTTCGTAGATTGCGTCGGGGGTTGGGACGGAGTGTCCCATGAACTCCGCTGCGATGGTTACGGCGCCGGCTTTGGCCTGGGCCTGATATTCGGAAGGAGCCGCGCGCGGCGGCATTCCTTTCATGGCCTGTGTATCTTGTGCCTGAACGAACCCGCACAATATGCCCATCAAAGGCAAGACTGTCAGGGACACGGGGGCAAAATGGAGACTTCGCATACTTAAGTTCTCAAGCTAGCATAGTCCGTGCGTTATTAGGTCCGCTGCCTGCCTTGAGAAGATGAGGCGCGTCCGGGGCGCCAAGCGCGCTGGTTCAGAACCGAAAATAGACGAAAGGGCCGGCGCCGGTTGCGCCGAAGAGCAGCAGGACGAGCGTCCAGCTTGCGGTCAAGAAAGCGCCCAAGAATCCGGGTCTCAAGAGCACGTACACACCCGAGAGCCGGTTGGAGCGGACTTGAAACCAGGCGCGGCATTGTGCGCGTACTAAAGGGCGAAGCTGGCGCTCCGCCATGATTCCGATTGCATGCGCGGCGATCACGAGTGGGAGCACCAGTAGCAACGGGGAATAGAGGAACGCGACGCCACCGGAGGCAAGGCCGGCCATCTTGCGCAGGAGTTGGAGCGCTATTGGAAAGCTGGGCGCTCGGAACAGGACCCAGGTGATGCAGATGAAAACGTACATCGCGAGCCAGCGGGCGAAGCGGGCGGCGATGAAACTGCCGGGAGCGTGCTGCTTAACCTCGCGGCGAGAGATCCACCAATGGTTGGCGGCCAACGCCAAACCATGCAGAGCGCCCCAGCCAACGAACGCCCAACTGGCGCCGTGCCAAAGGCCGCAGAGTAGGAACGTGATGATCACGTTGCGGTATCGTTGCCAGGGCTTCGAGCGTCTGGGCGGGAGCGAGAAGTAGAGATAGTCGCGTAGCCATTTGGAAAGGGTGATGTGCCAGCGGCGCCAGAAATCGATCGGAGAAGTGGCCAGATACGGCATGTTGAAGTTTTCCGGCAAATCGATTCCGATGATTTTCGAGGCGCCGATGGCCATGTCCGAGTAGCCGGAGAAATCGCAATAGATTTGCAGCGAATAAGCGATTACGGCGCTCCACACGGTGAGTGGGGAGTAAGTGGCGGGAGCGGCGAAAACGGGATCGACGAAAATCGCCATCTGGTCGGCGATGAGTAGTTTCTTAGTCAGGCCCAGAAGGATCATGTGACAGCCCGCGACAGCGTGAGGGAACGAGGGACGCAGGGACCGGTCGAGCTGCGGCAAGAAAGTGGAGGCGCGCACGATGGGCCCGGCAATCAGATCCGGGAAATAGGAGACATACAGGGCATAGCGCCAGAGACTGCGGCAAGCGCGGAAGTCGCCCCGGTAGATGTCGATGATGTAGCTCAGCGACTTTAGCGTAAAGAAGGATATTCCCAGCGGCAACACGATGTCCAGATGCCTCGGGGCGGTGTGTAATAGGGACGCGACATTTGACAGGAAGAAGTCCGCGTATTTGAAGTAGCCGAGCAGGGCGAGATTCGAGATCACGCCGGCTGCGAGCCAGCATTTACGCGCTTTGGCGGCAGCGCGCTGTTCGATTTGAATCGCGCAGAAATAATCAATACAGATGGGCGCCAGCAGGATCAGTAAGTAGACTGGCTTGAAGGTGGCGTAAAAGCCGAGGCTCGCAACGAGCAGAAGAGCTTGCCGCAGAATGCGCGCCGGCGACACTCGGAGCAGGAGCACGACCACGATGAAAAATACGGCAAAGGTAATGGAAATAAAGTTCATCGGGGCAAGGACGAAGGCGAGCGGGCGGCAAGATAGCGCCAGATCTCCGCACCGATGATCCGGTGGCCAATTGCGTTGAAGTGCCCCACGCCCGGGGCCGTGTTGTGAAACCCGCGACTGAAGCGGGAATGTTCATTGCGGTCGCCTAGCAGCGCCTCTCGCACCGAGAGAAAAGAGACGTCTTCCTCCGCGCAGAGCCGGGCGAGTTCGGTCTCGATTGGTTCCACGGAGGCGGAGGGCTCGGGGGAAGCGTAGACAATGATCAAGCGCGTCCCGTAGGCCTGCTTGAGACCAGTTACGGTAGCGCGCGGGATGCGAGCAGCCTCTTCGGCCACTTTGGGGTCGCGTTCTTCCAAAGCAGTTTGCGCCGTGGTTTTTTCGGTGGCCAGCCGGTCCTGGATCAATCCGATGCGACGGCGCAGAGCGAGAGCTAGTACGGATTTTCGGCCCCAAGCGAGCAGTGTGCGCGGGAGGTTGTTCTGACGATAGGGGGCGTAGTGGAACGAACCGTCCGGCCCCATCTGGGACATTTCACCGCTGGGTCTGACGACGGCATTCACACCAATGTTGTAGGAATTCAGAAGCACCGCCGCCCAAGCCGGATTGCGGGCTCGAACCAGCGCGCCCGCGGAGGCAATAAAAGCGGGGGCATTGGCTCCGGTCCAGCCGTACTGGCGAACGTTAAGGGGATGGCCGGAGGCGCGAGAGAGACGTTCTACCACGGCGCCCATGGTTTCCTGATCGTGAACTGCGAAGGCGACGACGTGGGAGTCGCCGATGATGAGACCTTCGGGCGCGCCGGGCAGGGGCGGGTTGCCGGTCAAACGGTTCCCGAATGGGCCTAGGGCGTCCGGTTCAAAGTGCGAGACGGAGATCCCCTCGAAGTAACTTCGGATGGTGCGAATGGGAGCGTGGCCGGCGCCGGCGCTGGTAGAGTCCTCAACAAGAGGGCGAAGGGCTATTTCGAAAAGCAAGGCCGCGCTCAGGAGACCCAAAGCGCACGGGAGGTATCGCCTTCCGGCGTGTGCTCGGCGCGGGCGGCCCGAACCGCCCGATGAACCGGCCATCATGGCCGCGGTTTGGCCGATTCTTGCGCGCGCGCGACGATGTAGGCCTGAATTGCCCGCACCTGACCGGCGTTGAGGATTTTCTGGAAAGAAGGCATGCCGTCGGAGGCGTGGCTGCCGCCCAGAACGACGTTGTCCAATCCGTCGAGCGTTTCCTTGGTGGCGTAACGCAAGTCGGGCAGGGGGCCGGACACGGCGTTCACTCCGTGGCAGCCCGAGCAATACTGGCCGTAAAGCGAGCCTCCGTCATGCACTAACTGCGGCGAAGGTTTAGCGGTGATGGCGGGCGTGGGCGGATCTTTGTGACCGTAGGCAGGAGGCTTCAGCGTCGCTGTGCCGCCGAGGGTGAAGGTGAGAATTCTTCCATAACCCGGCTTCATGGGGCCGAACGTCGGATCGTTGGACAATCCGGAGGCGCCGCCCCAGCCGGCCATCACTGACACATATTGAACGCCATCGACCAGGTATGTCATCGGAGGAGCCATGATGCCGGTGCCGGCGTCGAAGGTCCACAATTGTTTGCCGTCGGTGGCGCGATAGGCGGCCAATACGCCGTCCGCGCGGCCTTGGAAAACCAAATTCCCGGCCGTCGTGAGGACACCGCTGCTTTCAGCCACTGGATAGCTCACGCGCCAGGCCGCCTTCTGCGTTACAGGATCCCAGGCCACCAGCTCACCTTTCGGCGCAGGCAGCGACGTCAATTTATCGTTGAGCGGACCCTCATATGCCCCCGCGCCGACGTTGTCGCGGTCCGCATCATATTTCCATTTCGGATTAGGAGCGTGCAGATACTGCGTGCCGGCCTTGGCGGGCAGATACACGAGGCCCGTGTCCGGACTGAACGCCATCGGATTCCAGTTGTGCGCGCCGTCCGGGCTGGGCGAGACGAGGATCGGCTTGAGTTCCGCGTAGGCGGCTGGGGTTTCGATCGGACGGCCTGACTTTGGATCGAGTCCCGAGGCCCAGGTGACGCCGTCGACGAAGGGCGTGCCGGAGATGAACTCGCCAGTTTGCCGGTCGAGAACGTAGAAATACCCGTTCTTGTTGGCCTGCATAATTACTTTGCGGACGCGGCCGCCCATATTGAGGTCGGCCTGCACGAGTGGCTGCGTGGCGTCGTAATCCCAGTTGTCGCCGGGAGTGGTTTGGAAATACCAGGCGAGTTCGCCGTTGCCGGCATGGACGGCGAGAATGGAGGCCGCGTACAAATTGTCGCCTGCGCCGCGGAGAGCGCGATACCACGAGGTTGGGTTGCCGGTCCCGAAATACAGCAGGTCCAAATCCGGGTCGTAGACGATTCCTTCCCAGGCGGTTCCGCCGCCGCCGGTCTTCCACCATTCGCCGCTCCAGGATTTGGCGGCGTTTTCGAGGGCCTTCGATTCGAAGCCATGCGCGGGATCGCCGGGCACGGTATACGTGCGCCAGACGAGCTTGCCGGTTTCGGCGTCAAAGGCGGAGATGTAGCCGCGCACTCCATACTCGGAGCCTGCATTGCCGATCACCACCATTCCTTTCGCGATGCGAGGCGCGCTGGTAATGGAGTATGGCTTGGCTTGGTCGGCTGTCGATACGCTCCACACGGGAGTGCCGGAGTGTTCGTCAAGGGCGATCAAGCGGCCGTCGAGGGTTCCGACGTAGACCTTGCCTTTATACAGAGCGACGCCGCGATTCACCACATCGCAGCAGATGAAGTAAGCGCGCGTGCGGTCGACTTTGGGGTCGTAGGTCCAGCGGGGTGAGCCGGTCTTCGCATCGAATGCGAACACTACGCTCCATGATCCGGTGGTGTAAAGGACACCGTCCTCGACCACCGGCGTTGCTTCCAGTCCGCGCGTGGTGCCGAGCTCGCGGCTCCAGGCCAGGCCCAGCTTGGCGACGCTCTGGTCGTTGATCTCTTTCAGCGGGCTGAAGCGATGGTCATCGTAGGTTCGTCCGTACATGAGCCAGTTGCCGGAGTCCTGGCCGGCGCCTCGGAGGCGCGCTTCGTCGGTGGTCTTCGGCCGGTTGTTGCAAGACGCGAAGATCAGGAGAACAGGCAATAGAGGGCAGACGACTGACCGGCGCATTAACATCAACAACCTCCAAATAGGGGTTTAAAGGTAACTATTAGACTAGCTGGTATTGCGGCGGAACGAGTCAGTCGACCGCGCCCCTTCGCGCGGTGTACTCTGGAAAGCACGATGACGAAAACAAGAGCGCTCCTGTTGGCGTGCACGCTTGCTGGGTCTGTGCACGCTCAGGTCCTGACCAAGAGTGCGATCCAGCGGTACTTCAATCCCGTGCGCGCCAGTCTGGAAGCTAGCGCCGATGTCATGCCCGCGGAGAAATACAGTTTCAAACTAACGGATGCCCAGATGAGCTTCGCGGAGTGGTTGCTGCACAGCGCCGATCGGAACTACAAAGACTGCGCGACCTTGAAGGGCGAGAGCGTCCCTGAAGCAGACAAATCCCTCGAAAGTCTCAAGGACAAAGCCCAGGTCAGCAAGGCGCTGAAGGATTCATTCGCTTATTGCGCGGCGGCTCTCGAAAACTTGAACGATCAGACTGCTATTTCTTCGCCGGAGATGGCAACCGCGTTTCTCCACGTGATCGTACACAACAATGAAGTGTACGGAAACATTGTTGGGTATTTACGTGTCAGCGGGATTGTGCCGCCGTCGACGGCTGCGCGAGCACGTGGGCGGGGCGGGAGATAAGCGACTTCACCGCAGTGGAGGTGTGCTCGACGGAGGGCGGCGGTGACGCGTCGCTTGTTCGTAGGCGTAGGCGTACCGGATTAATTGCGCCTCGGACCAAGTGCGGCCATAGAACGTGATGCCGGCCGGGAGGCGGCCGCCGCGCGTGTACCCCATGGGAACGTTGATGGCCGGGAAGCCGGTGACTGGCGAGAATATCTGGCTGTTGTCGCCGGCAGGCGTGTTCAAATCGCCGATCAAGCGCGGCGGATTGCTCCAGGTGGGGTAGACGAACGCGTCCAGCTTCAGCCGGTCCAGAGTTCGAAGCACGGTGTCGCGGAACTGTTGGCGATACGCGCTGTCGGCCCGGCAGGCGTCTGAATCGGGGCCGTTCTCCGGACCCTTCTCGGAATCCTCGAGCCGCTTCTGCACCGAAGGATGGAACTTGCCGGATTTCAGAATTGCCATGAGGTCGGGCATGGGGACTGCCTCCGCGCGTGCCGCCAGAAACCTGTTCAGATCGTATTTGAATCCCATGCAGGGCGCGGAGGCGGAGGGGCGTCGCACGTTTTCCAGGCCGTCGATTTTTGCCGGATCGATCACGGTGGCGCCGGCGCGGTGCAGGTCCTCTAGCGCGGTACGGAACACGGACAGGACCTCGGGATCCGCGGAGTCGCGATCGTATGCCTCGTGCAGGACTCCGATCACGGCGCCCTTGAGTCCATCGCGATCGAGAGATTTTGCGTAATCCGTAATGGTGCGACCCTTGGCGGCTTCGGTGGCGGGATCGCGCGGGTCTTCGCTGAATTCGCCCTGGCCCACGATCACCTGAAAGACGCGCACGGCATCTTCCAGCGTGCGTGCCATGGGGCCCGCAATGTCGGCGCGCAGATTCAGGGGGAAGACGCCGGCGCGGCTGGTCAATCCCATAGTGGAGCGAATTCCCGCTAAAGCGGTGTGCGCCGAAGGGCCGCGGATGGAGTCGCCGGTATCGCTGCCGAAGCCTACCAGACCGAAGCTTGCGGCGATGGCAGCCGCGGTTCCACCGCTCGATCCAGCGGTCACGCGATCGAGTGCGTAGGGATTTTTCGTATAACCGGGGAGGATCGAGCTCACCGTTTCCACGGGGCTAAACGCCCATTCAGCCATGTTGGATTTCGCCAACACGATCGCTCCAGCGGCCTTGACACGAGCCACCTCGGTGGCGTCCTGGGCAGGTACGTAGCCGGAAAAGGCCAGGGCGCCGTCGGTGGTCTGGAGGCCCTGGGTCTCGAAGTTATCCTTGACGATCATGGGCACGCAGTCGAGCGGCCTGGTCAGGCCGGACTGCTTGAAGCGCTGGTCCTCGGCGTCGGCTTCCTTCACAGCGTCCGGGTTGAGGATTACGATGGCATTGATCGCCGGGCCGTTTTTGTCGTAGGCGGCGATGCGGCGCAGGTAGGCGTCCACGAGCGCGCGGCAGGTCAGACGGCCCGCGCTTATGGCCTGATGCACCTGGGCGATGGTGGTTTCCTCCACTTCAAACGGAGGCGGCGTCTGGGCCGCAACGGAGGCGGCGGCAATCAAGTAAAGAAAGCAGCGTAGGGGCATGGAGTGCGTCCGGCGTCACTTCAGCTGTCGATCGTAATTCTCCTTCTGTATTCTCGGCGTGACGTCGTCATTCTTCACTTCGCGGACCACCTTCGCCAGAGCCTGAATACTGTGCTCGACCAGAAATTGTCCTTCTTCCACGGACGCTGCAGCGCCGGCGCCCGCATAGTGATTTGGGAAGCGCGCGTACCAACTGGTGGCGGTCCAGATATTGGGCAGGGCGGCCAGCCGCTTCTGATCGCTGCCGTCTTCGGTCGCGGCGCGATCCATCTTAACCAGGTCAGGGCGGATGGCGAGCATGCTGGAGGTCTCGCGTTCGCCGGCATGCTCGTCGCCCTCCAGCGGCGTCTTTCGGAGCTTGGTGTACTGCTCGAGAAATTCGGTATCGGGCTGTGGATCGTAATAATAGACGACGTAGTCGCGGCGCTTGTCGAGCTGGGTTTGGATGAAGAAGCGCAGCCAGTTCGGGTTGCCTCCGTGGGTGGTAAAAATCAGGATCTTCTTGAATCCGTTTCGCGCGATTTCGTCCAGGGTTGCCTGGAGCAGCTCTGAAATCAAGGCCGGCGGCAGCGCGAAGGTTCCCTCGGCGTACTTAGCTTCATAGATCTGCCCGTAAAAATATTCCGGGAACACCACCACATATTCGCGTTTGGCAACTTCACGCGAGATGTAGGTGGCGTGGAACAGGTCCGAGCCGACCGGTACATGCGGGCCGTGCTTTTCGAGAATTCCGATGGGCAGGAGGCAGGTGCCGTGCGAAAGTTCGAGGGCATGTTTCCAATCGGAGGCGACCAGTTCATCCCAACGAACCGGGAGTTCCTGCGCCGCCAGGGTCAACGAAGCCGCCAGCAGTAGAGCCAAACGAGCGAACATATGGATCTCCTCTCGGTCTAAGTGCGAGCCAGTTGAATCAGTGTATCGCGATCCGCTGAAAGTTTTTTGAAAGTATCGATATGGCGGTGGCCCGGAGAGTGTGCCTGGTTGGTGCGTGAGTTCTTGTATCGAAAGCCGGAGTTATGCTATCGTCGCTTCACGATGAGACGCGGCATGAAGCTACTGGCGAGCTTTTTGATAACCTGCTCGCCGGCATTGAGCCAGGCGGACTCTGGGCCGCAGCCGAAGACCACTCCGGCGGATTTAGCGCAAGGCGAGCGGACTTACGGATCCGAATGTTCGTTTTGCCATGGGCCAAAGGGGGAAGGTGCGGTTGGTCCGGCGCTGGCAGTGCCTCGTATACGCCGGGCTCCCACCGATCCAGCGCTATTTCAAGTGATTCGAGAAGGCATCGCGGGCACGCAGATGCCGCCGAGCGCGCTTAGTACCGCGCAGATCTGGCAGTTAGTGGCGTATGTGCGGACGCTGGGGCATGTGGAGCAATCCAAATCGACTGGCGATGCGCGGCGCGGCGAACAGATTTATCTTGGCAAAGGGGGCTGCGCGCGTTGTCACACGTTGGGCGGGCACGGGGGCGCGATTGGTCCGGATCTGAGCGATGTGGGCGCGCGGCTGGATCGAGATTTCATTCGCGCTTCGCTCCTTACGCCGGAAGCCTCGGTTCCGCGCGATTTCATGCTAGTCCGCGTAGTGACGAAAGACGGGCAGCGGCTGACCGGAGTCCGAGTAAACGAGGACTCCTTCTCGATCCAGATCCGCGATCTTTCGAATCAATTTCATTCCTACTGGAAAACCGAGCTGACCGAGCTGGTGAAAGAGCCGAATCGATCGCCGATGCCGAGTTACAGCAAGACACTGACTCCCGAAGAATTGAATGACTTGATTGCCTACTTGGAGTCATTAGAAGGTAAATGATGAAGAGTATATTTCTCTTATTGACTTACGGAACTTTATTAGTCGGGCAAGTACCATATCAGCGCCTTCTTCGCGCGGACTCCGAGCCGGGTAACTGGCTGACTTACTCCGGCGGCTATCAAGCTCACAGTTATTCGCCGCTGGATCAGATTAATACTATGAACATTTCAGGCCTGAAGGTGGCGTGGATGTATCAGATTGGGGTGCCGCATCACTTCGAGACCGAGCCGTTGGTTTTCGACGGCGTGATGTACATCACCGAGCCGCCCAGCGACGTAACAGCACTGGATCTACGTACCGGCCGGCCGATTTGGACGTACCGGCGTTCGCTGCCGAAAGGCATTATCGTTTGCTGCGGGCAAGTGAATCGCGGACTGGCTGCGCTGGACGATCAGCTCTTTCTGGGTACGGTGGACGCGCACGTGGTGGCGCTCGATATGAAAACCGGGCGAGTGCGTTGGGATGTCGAAGTGGCCGACTATAAAGCGGCGTATTCGATCACGGCCGCGCCGCTGGTAGTGAAGGACAAGGTTATCGTCGGCATCGCGGGAGCCGAGTACGGCATTCGCGGATTCCTGGATGCCTACGATGCGAAGACTGGAAAAAGAGCATGGCGTTTCTGGACGGTGCCGGGACCGGGCGAGCCGGGCAATGAGACCTGGTCCGGCGATAGCTGGAAAACGGGAGGCGCGCCGACCTGGGTTACCGGCGCTTACGATCCGCAGGCCAACCTGGTTTACTGGGGCACCGGAAATCCGGGGCCGGATTTCGTCGGCGACGACCGGCAAGGCGACAATCTTTATTCGGATTCTATCGTGGCGCTGGACGCGGACACGGGGAAATTGAAATGGTATTTTCAGTTCACTCCGCACGATGTCCTGGACATGGACGCCAATCAGGTGCCGGTGCTGCTGGATGCCGAGTTTCGTGGACGCCCGCGTAAGTTAGTGCTGTTCGCGAACCGGAATGGTTTTTACTATGTGCTGGACCGGCTTACTGGCGAGTTTCTGGTCGGCAAACAATTTGCCAGGCAGAACTGGGCCAAAGGGTTGGACGACAAGGGGCGGCCGACTTGGAATCCGGAAGCAACACCGAGCGAGAAAGGAGCGCTGGTATATCCGGACGACGACGGCACGGCCAACTGGTTCAGTCCCTCGCTTAACCTGAAGACCGGACTGTTCTATCAGAATGTCCGGGAAAAAGGAGCCATTCAGCGGCGCACACGTGTGAAGCCCACGTATGAATCAGGAAGGCTATACATGGGAGCGAGCCGGCTGCCGATTCCTGGCGAGGAGCCCTGGGGTGCGCTGCGCGCGCTGGACTGGAAAACCGGCGAGACGAAGTGGGAATTTCGAGTGCACACACCGCCCTGGTGCGGAGTGCTGTCGACGGCCGGCAACCTGGTGTTCTCCGGCACGATGGAAGGCGACTTCTTTGCTCTGGACGCTGTCAGCGGCAATCTGCTGTGGCGGATTGAAACCGGCGGCGCGATCTGGGCGAATCCGATCAGCTACCTGAGCGAAGGCAAGCAATATATCGTCGTGTCGGCGGGCAGCAGCGTGATCGCTTTCAGTCTGGGGCAATAAAATATATGTTGCGGCCGCGCATTCCAACAACTCTCTGTCTTCTCTGCGCCGCTTCCTGGTTATTCGCGCAATCCAATCACAAGATGACGAAGGCGGACGTGGACCGCTGGATGAGCGAACTATCGAACTGGGGACGTTGGGGCAAGGACGATCAACTCGGAACGTTGAATCTCATCACGCCCGCCAAGCGCCGTGAGGCGGCCGCTCTGGTCAAGGATGGCGTCGTGGTTTCGATGGCGCATGAGATGCTCACTGAAAAAGCGGTGGACAACTAGCGATCCGCTAGTCCACACCATGCTGCCCACGAACGGCGGATTCCACATGGACAACTACAATGTGTCCTTTCACGGGATGGGGCTTACGCATCTGGATGCGCTGTGTCACGGCAGTTATCAAGGAAAGCTCTATAACGGCTTCCCCGCGGATGGAATCAACGCGCAAGGCTGTCCGCAGGATTCTGTTTTCGCGATCAAAGGCGGAATTGTGACGCGCGGAGTGCTGATCGATATCGCGCGCATGAAGGGCGTGGACTATCTGGAGCCGGGCACGCCGATTTATCCAGAGGACCTGGCGGAGTGGGAGAAGCAAACCGGCGTCAAGGTTTCCCCTGGCGATGCCGTCTTCGTACGTTCCGGGCGCTGGGCGATGCGCGCGGCCAAAGGGCCGGGAAGCAGTTTCGCCGGCTTGCACGCTTCCTGCGCCAAAGTGGCTGCATGACCGCGGAGTCGCGGTGTTAGGCGGAGATGCGGATCCGGAAGTGGCGCCATCGCAGATAGAAGGTGTTCCGGTGCCGATTCACCTCTTGACGCTGGTGGCCATGGGCATGCCTCTGTTCGACGAATGCGATCTGGAGGAAGTGGGCAAAGAAGCGGCTCAGCGTAAGCGCTGGGTGTTTCTGTTTACGGCGGCGCCGTTGGTGGTGCGGGGTGGGACGGGCGCGCCGATCAATCCGATCGCGATTTTCTAACGCGACGAGCTTCAGCCCAGCTACTTTTGCCGGCTTCCGAGGCGCGAAAATCCGCTATGCCGACGCGAATCACGGCGGCCAGACGATCGCCGTGGCGCCACCTCCCGGCGGGTGGGACAATTTCGGTCCAGCTTCCATAGATGCGTCCGCCGAATGCGGTGAGCGCGGTGTACTCCCCAATCATGCCGCCCTTTGGGTCGAAGGCATGGTCGCTCAGCAGATAATTCCGAAATGTGCGGCCGCCATCGGTGGAGCGCGCGAGTACAACCTCGGCGGATTTGTTGGCGGGATCGCGGCGGCGATCGTAAAAAAGCACGTTTACGGCGCCGGATACCGGATCGACAGCCATCCACTGAAAGAATTGGTCGGCGCTGTTATGCACCGCATCGGAATTGACTCGGACGGCGGGGCTCCAGGTTCGCCCGCCATCGGCCGAGGAGATGCAGAAGACGTCCACGTCTCCGTTGCGGTAGTCGGACCAGGCAACGTACAGCTTCGAGTCCGGCGCAATGGCGATCTGCGGGTATCCGTTGGCTTCCTCAGCGCCCAGAACGACGAAGTGGGAAGGATGCGGTGTCGGCGATGGAGCGGTTGCGAGAGAACGTTTTGCCGCCATCGCGCGACACGGCGTAGGCGACGTGATTGGCGTTGTCGCTCCAGACCACGTGCAGCGCTCCGTCCGGTGCAACCACGCCGGCGAAGCCCTCTACGGTGCCGTTATCGTCGCGCGGCAAGCCCAGCCTGATCGCTGATCCGCAGCGGCGTTGACCAAGTCAAGCCGCCGTCGGTGGAACGGGACAGAACAATCAGCGCGTCTTCGATGCGGTCCTGCGACCAGCCGACGTACAGGTTGCCGAAATAGGGGCTCTTGGGCTGATTATCGGCGACGATGTAGGGTTTGTCTTCGAAGGGAATGCCAGGAGCTTCGGCGTGCTCGATCACGGGGATCGTGCGAGGCTCCCAGGTTTTGCCGCCGTCGAGCGATCGGCGGATCGAGGATGGAGTTGCGCTTCGGATTGTGGCCCCAGTACTTGAACGGCCCAGCTCCATCGAAAGCGATGAAGCACAGGATGGCGTGGCCTTGGCGATCGTAGGTGACCGAGGTGTCGCCGGTAGCGCGATAGTTTTCCGGAGCGGTTCCTGGCGCGATGACCAAAGTGTTCGCCCAATCGGTAGAGTAAGCGGCGCTGGCTTTGGATTGGAAGCCAACCACCAGTTGCCGCGGGTTGGCCGGATTAACCGCGATTGAGGGCGTGTGGACGGTACCGGGATGGTCGGCCAGGGTAACGATTTTCAGACCGGGCGCGGGTGCGAGGGCAGGTTCGGATGATTGACCCTGAGCGATGGCGCAAGTAACCAATAAGAATCCACACCGCGCGGCTTTCATAAGTGGCCGGCGAAGATAGGACGGCCCGTCTAACTGGGTTGACATGATCGAACTATATTTGACCACACACCGAATGCCCGGCAGTCTTCGGATTCCTGATATACTCGACCAGGAGGTTCATATGACTTCACGGCGCAGTTTTTTAGCCGCTGGCGCGACCATGGGCGCTTTTGCGGCGGTTGAAGGACGGGCAGCTAGAACAGGTTCGACTGGAATGCCATACACTGATTTCGAATCCCGCATTGCTCGACGCGATTTTCGCGACATTACCAAGGACGTTCTGCCCACGCCGTGCATGGTCGTCGACAAGGATCTCTTCGAGCGCAACGTGAAGCTCATGGCCGATACCACCAAGTCGAATGGCATCGCCGTCCGGCCGCACGTGAAGATTCACAAGAGCGTGGACGTAGCCAAGGTCCAGATGGCGCATGGCGCGATCGGGCTAACCTGCGCCACCATCGCCGAGGCGGAGTTGATGTCCAACGCCGGTCTGAAGAACGTGATGTGGACCAAACAGCCGGCCAGCCGCAACAACATCGAGCGGACCATCGCGCTATCGAAGAAAGATCCGACGTTCAGCTTCGTGATCGATGATCCGATTGTGTTCGATTGGCTGCAACAGGCTGCGGAAGCCGAGAATGCGCGGCTCAAAGTCCTGGTTTCGGTGGATGCCGCGTTAAGCAGGCAGGGCATTGAGAACGGCCAGCCGGCGCTGCAATTGGCTCAGAAAATCGCCTCTTCGAAGCACATGCAGTTCGAAGGCGTTATGGCCTACGCGGGAATCGCCGCTCACACGCATGGCTTTGAGGCGCGGAGCGAGCGATCGAAGCAGGACATGGCCGGCGCGCGGGAGACGGTGGATTTGTGCAAGAAGTCCGGTTTGCCCGTGAACGTTTTCACCGGCGGATCGACGGGAACATACAACATCGATCACAAGTACGGCCTTACGGAGCTCGAGGTCGGATCCTACGTGTTCATGGACATGCGGTACGCCCCCATTGGCGGCAAAGCCGACGAGCATACATTTTCAGATTTCGCCTTTGCTATGTCCATTCTCACTACCGTCGACAGCAAGCGCCATCCCAACGTTGTTGCCATCGACTACGGCAACAAGGCCGGCGTCAGGCCGACGGACAAGGTTAAGGGAATGCCTTGGCTGGAAGTGGGCACGCAAGGCGCCGAGTACGGGATGCTGAAGTGGAAAGATGGCGACAAGGATCTGAAGCTGGGCGATCGCGTGGAGATTTATTGCACGGTTCTGGACGACAGCACGAATTACTACGACCGCTATTATGTCGCGCAGGGCGATCGAATCGTCGATGTTTGGCCCATCATGGGACGCAGCGGCGCGGCGCAACGATAAACAAAGCAGCTCGCGTGGAACGGTATTCTCTGATTGTCCTGGCGGCGTTGGTGTGCGCGCTCCCGGTGACTCCGCAGCAAATTGACGCGGGAAGAAGGCAGTTTGCCGCGCGCTGCGCCAGTTGTCACGGCGCGGATGGCGCGGGCGGCGAATTCGGCCCTAGCATCCTGGACATCCGGCGCGCAGGCCCCGCGGCCAGCCGGAGCATCCGCAACATTATTACGGAGGGCGTTCCCGAATCGGGCATGCCGCCGTTTTCCTTGCCCCAAGACGAGCTAGATCCACTCGTGACTTACGTCGAGGGATTGCGCGCGCCAGCGGCGGCTGCATCCGGCGGCGGGCGATGTTCAGGCCGGGGAGAACTACTTCTTCGGCAAAGGGAATTGCGTGACTTGCCATATGGTGACGGGCCGCGGGGGCGTTCTGGGCCCGGACCTCTCCAACCTGGGCCGCGAGGCCAGGCTGGTTCAGATTGAAGCGGCCTTGCGAGATCCCAACGCGCTGCCGATCCAGGGATACAAATTGGTTTCGGTTCGCCTTCGTTCCGGACAGACCGTTCGAGGGCTGGTCAAGAACGAAAGTAACTACGATCTTCAATTGCTTGGCTTAGACGGAACGATGCGTTTTCTGTCGCGGGACGAGATTGACCAGGAGACAGCCGAGCCGAAGCCGCTGATGCCGCCGATGAACGCGACAGACGAGGAAAAGCGCAATCTGCTGGCATACCTCAGCCGGCTCTCGACGGAGAAGTCGCCAACGGCAGTCCAGGCTGGGCGAGGCGAGCCTCGCGGGGAGCCGCTGTTTTCCGCGATCGCGGACCCGAAGCCGGGCGACTGGCCCACTTACAATGGCCATCTCAGCGGAAATCGGCACAGCGGGCTGAACCAGATCAACACGTCCAACGTCACGCAATTGGGAGCCAGGTGGATGTTCAACATCCCGGGCAGCCGCCGCCTGGAAGTGACGCCGGTGGTGGTGGACGGGCTGATGTACGTGACCATGGCGAATGAAGCCTATGCGCTGGATGCGGCTAGTGGACGCCAGATCTGGCACTACTCGCGTCCGCTGACCAAGGGCGTGATCGGTGACGCTGGGACTGCGATCAACCGCGGCGTCGCGGTGCTGGGCGACCGCGTTTTCATGGTTACCGATCATGCGCACCTGATCGCGCTCAACCGGTTCACCGGGCAGCTACTGTGGGATAGCGAGATGGCCGATTTTCGCAAGCACTATGGAGCGACGTCGGCGCCGCTGGTGGTGAAAGATCTGGTGATATCGGGAACTTCCGGTGGCGATGAAGGAGCGCGTGGATTCGTGGACGCCTACAAGGCATCAACCGGCGAACATGCCTGGCGTTTTTGGACCATGCCGGCGCCGGGCGAGCCGCTGTCGGAGACCTGGGTCGGGACGAGCCATCGAGCATGGGTGCGTCGATTCGTGGTTAACCGGCACTTACGATCCCAGCACCAATTTGATTTACTGGCCCACCGGGAATCCCTGCCCCGATTTCAACGGCGATGAACGCAAGGGAGACAACCTGTACTCGAGTTCGGTTCTGGCGTTGGAGCCTGAGACCGGCAAGCTGCGCTGGTATTACCAGTTCAGCCCGCACGATTTGCACGATTGGGACGCTACCGAAACGCCGATGCTGATCGACACGGAGTTTCGGGGGCGGCCGCGAAAGTTGCTGGTGCAGGCGAATCGAAACGGCTTCTTTTATGTTCTGGACCGGGTGACGGGCGAATTTCTGATGGCTGAACCTTTCGTCAAGAAACTGAACTGGGCCAGCGGCATCGGACCCGACGGCCGGCCTAAGCTCCTGCCCGGCCAGGAGCCGACGCCGCAAGGAACCGAAACCTGTCCCTCGATGGGCGGCGCAACGAACTGGATGTCGACGGCATTTAATCCCGCGACCAAGCTGTTTTATGTCATGGCGCTGGAGGCCTGCAACATCTATATGAAGTCTTCGGCGTGGTGGGAGCCGGGGCAATCGTTCTACGGCGGCGGCGCTCGCAGGGTGCCCGGCGAGACAGGGCAAAAATTCCTGCGCGCGATCGACGTTCAGACCGGCAAAATCGCTTGGGAAGTTCCGCAGGTTGGGTCCGGCAGCAGCGCAGGTGGCGTACTGTCGACGGCCGGAGGCGTTGTATTTCTGGGCGATGACAGCGGAGCGTTCGCGGCGGTGGATGCGAAGAACGGCAAGCCGCTTTGGCACTTCCATACGAATGAGGCGTTCCGCGCTTCGCCCATGACGTACATGGCCGAAGGAAAACAGTACGTAGCGATCGCGGCCGGCTCGAACATCATCGCGTTCGCGTTACCCTAGCCGGCCGCGCTGTCTCGAATTCCTCTAAAAGTCCAGTCTGAGCGAAAGCTGCCCGACCCGGTTGCCACCGTTTTCCGCCGACTGCACGGTTTGCGTGATACCGAAAGTGCTGGGCGAGGAAATGTCCATGGATTGCGGCTGCAGGAAATTGGGGTGATTGAAAAGATTGGTGTAAGTGGCTTCGAACCTCATCCTGAGCCGCTCCCACACAGCGAAGGTTTTTGAGAGCCCGGCCGAAACGACCGTCGTCCCGGGGCCTACACAATTTCCAACGCCCTCGTTACCGATGCGGCCCGCTCCCTGCGGCGTAAGAGTGAACGCGTTTATGTTAAACCAGCCCGTGTTCGGGCCAGGATTCGAGAGATTGCAATTGCCGATCTGGTCCGGCCGGATGGTCGTGCCGCGGTACAGTTCGTTGAGATTGGCGGCGCTGTCGGCCGGGTTGCTGTCAATGGCGGTCATGAAGGGCCCGCTTTGAGCAAGAATGATGGTGCTGAGCTGCCATCCGCCGATTGCGCCATTCACGAAGCGGTTGGAGTTGGCGAGAAACGTTCTGCCGTGCCCGAATGGAAGTTGGTAGATCCCCGTCATCAGGAAACGCTGGCGCCGCACACCGGCGTCGTTGCCGCGATCGTTACTCAAGGAGTATTGATCGTTGACTAAGTAACCACCGGAGAAATTGCCGGCTTCGGTCCCGTATCCTACCGGGGCGTCGCCCACATTGGTTAGATCTTTAGACCAATCGTAAGTGGCCTGCAAGTAAAATCCAGTAGCGAAGCGATGTGAAAGCTGCAACTCCAGCGCCTGGTAGTTCGCGAATCCCAAGTTTTCCATCGAAACAATCAGGTTGTAATCGGGATAGGGTGTGATACAAGGACCAAAGGCGCTGGCATGGCATTGGTTCTTATCCACATTTATCGAAAGGCCATAGGTATTTTCGCCGATATAGCTGGCGCGCGCAGTCCACGAATTCAGGAACTCGCGTTCGATGGATACGTTCCACTGAGCCGACTGCGGATCCATGTAATGCTTGTCCTGGGCTTCAAAAACGTTAAACGAGCCCACCACGGCCGGAGTCAGGCCGCCGTTGCCATAACCAGTGGCGGGAAGCCTGAAGAGTGGCTGACCATTATTGAAATTATTCACATAAAAGGGAGCGTCGGTAACCGCGACGCCGGTCATCATATAGGCTTCCCAACCTAGACTCGGAACGGTGAAGAGGCCCCAGCCGGCGCGAAACACGGTTTTGTCGTTGCCAAAGGGGCGCCATGCAATGCCGACGCGTGGATCGAAATCATGGTAGTCCGTGTAGCGAAGCCACGTAGGAAAGCCGGCTTGGCTGGCGGTCTGCACAGGAGTGCAGGGGAAAGCAGGATTCGGCAGCGGGTTGAGCGAGCACGCGTTCAAGGTATACAAAACCGAGGCCGCTGGAGGAAGAACTTGCGCAGCACGGTCGGGGATGACCAGGCCACCGTTTGCGGGGTTGAAATTGGCAATGTTGCCATTCTTCTCCGAGAAGGGCGGCTGCAATTCCCAGCGCAGGCCATAGCTGAAGGTCAGGCTCTTGGATATGTGCCATTCATCCTGCCCGAAGACCGCGAAGTGTTCAGATTGCTGAGAGAGGTACGGACCGGTCACGAAGACTTGATTGGTCGCCGGCAAACCCAGCAGAAGGTCGGCAAATGAGTTTCCACTAAACATGCCGTTGAAGGTGAACGAACCGAATTCGTCAGACGCGCCAAAATCGTCGATTCGATCGTATTCCACCTGATTCAGAGAAACGCCAAACTTGAAACTGTGCTTGCCTTTGATCCAGGAAAGGTTGTCGCTATATTGAGTCACCTTGGAGGAAACGGGTCCGATGGAGTCATGACCCAGATTGGTAAAGCCCGTTCCGGTGCTGAAATTAAACCCAGGGAACGCACCCGCGGTTCCGGCGCGTGAGAGGTCCAGTCCTGTCAGCCCGAGGTAATTGTCGACCTGTGCGCCCTGGTAGGGAAACGTTGATGTCACATCCAGGCGGCTCCATCCAAACCGAAACTCATTGACGAGGTGCGCAGTGATGGTGTAGTTGTCGGAAAGAATGAGATTCTTGTCGTACTCGTTGTTGGTCGTCGGCGGCAGCAGCTGAGCGGTCTGCGCCTGGCCGCCGAATCCGCTATTGGTCAGGGACTGCTGCGGCAGATTCTTCCAGGTCCAGCGCCCGAAGAGCAGATTCTTGGTGCTGATGTACTGATCGAACCGGAGGTCGTATCCGTTGGTCTCGTTGGTCAAAGGCAGCAGCGACCGATAGTCGCCGGTGGTTGAACCGCCGTTGAAGTTCGGCAGAGGAATGTACTTCGAGAACAATTTCTGAGTGACCGGGATTCAGACAGTCAACTTGGGTGGCATTAGCGCAAGCCGGGATGGTGTTGTTGCGGATACGGAGCGCCCGTGTATGGGTCGATTACGGCGGGGCCGGGGAGCCATTGAGATTGCCGCCGATCATGGCTGCGGTGGGAAGATTATCGATCACTAATTGCTGGCTGGGTCTGCGGTTCTCTTCAGTATCGATGAAGAAAAATGTCTTGTCGTGGCCATTATAGAGTTTCGGAATAATGACCGGGCCGCTCAGGCTGCCTCCGAACGTATTCCAAGCCTTGTGCCTGCTTCTCCGTAGACCCGTACACGGTTGCGTCGAGTGCGCGAATTCTGAAGATATTCGAAGGCGCTTCCATGCAGGGCGTTGGTCCCGCTCTTGGTGGTGACGGTGACGTCACCGGTGGTGGCGAACTCGGCGTTATTGTTGATGGCCGAGACCTTGAACTCGCCCAGCATCTCCGCCGAAGGAAACATATTGCTGGCGGGCGAGTTGTAGAGAATGTTGACGCTGGATGCTCCGTCGACGGTGTAATCCACCTGGTATGGTTGAGATCCCGTGAGGCCAATATTTCCATACTGATCCTGTTGGACATTGGGTGAGGCGACGATCGCCCCCAGCGGACTGGTAGAGGCGCCGCGATAATTAGCAGGCAGATCCGTGACCTCCTGCCACTCATGGTGTTGACGATGGTTGCATTCTCGGTATTGATGGCGGCGGCCTCTGCGTTTACCTGCACACTCTGCTGCACGGAGGCCAATGAGAGGGTGATATCGACGCGCCTCTCCTGGCGGGCATCCAGCGTTACCTGTTCGACCTTGGCGCCTGCAAATCCGGGCTTGACGACCGAAATGGAGTAGCGGCCCGGAAGGCAGATTCAGCAATTGGTACTGCCCGCTATTGTTTGTGGGGCGCTGCGAGTGTTGTTGTCGTCAAGGTTCGTGACGGTGACGACCGCGCCCGCGATGACACTGCCGGATTGATCCTGGACAGTGCCGACGAATGTTCCGAAGGTCGATTGTCCGAAAGCGGAGGCGCCCGCGAACAGAAGTGCGGCTAGCAGCAGGGACAAGAAATATCTCATTTTGGCTTCACCTCTCTGATTCAGAAGTACGGGACCCAAGCACAATTAACAAGAGCCATACCAAAGGGACTTCGCGACGCTACAGCTTGCTGACATGGGGCAAAGTGCGGCGACGTTCCAAACATGGGTGCGCGCGCACGCGTGGTTCCGGGTCCGCTATACGGTCTTCGGCAGGACCCTGCCGAAGACGACTGGATGTCTCGAAGCGATTCCGCATCTGTCCGCAACAGAGCGCGCACTAAACGCGCTCGCCACCAACTGGGGACTGGGCCTTATTATACGCGAGCGCGAACATTTGTCAAGACTGATGTCGGATGCTGGGGCAACTCGTCTTCAAGTAAGTGGTAAGTCAGCGAAGGACAAACGAGTTACTCCCAGGTGGGACACGAATACAGGATGCCCGGCGGTCCGGGACTTGCCGAAGTGCGGAGCGGGCCATGAGTTGCAGTTCTGCGCCGTACAGGGCAAGATGGAAGGCACTGGTAGCTGAGAGAAAGCGGAAATGGTGCATGATGAACCTAATCCCAGGCAATCTGTCTCTTATTAGCGCCCGAGTGGTACGGTGGAGCAGTGTGGTCACTTGCGTCGCCCTGATGGCGGGGCTCGAAGCGCAGGACCGCAACCCGTTTGCGAATGATCCCGCGGCCGCCGAGGCCGGCAAGTATCACTTCCGGATCAATTGCGCCTTGTGCCACGGGCTAGGCGCGCACGGCGGAGGGCGGGGGCCGGATCTGACTCGCGCCAACAAGAAACACGGCAACTCCGACGCCGAAATGTTCCGCACCATCCACGACGGCGTTCCAGGGCACGGACATGCCCGCCGCGCTAGGAAGCATCGGGGTGGAGATGAAGGACCAGGAGATCTGGCAGGTCATCACGTATCTGCGCAGCATCGAGGTGAAGACTCCGCCGCCAACGGGCGACGCAGCGCATGGCAAGGCACTTTTTGATGGCGCGGCGGCTTGTTCGAAATGCCACATGGTGGAGGGAAAGGGCGGGCGTTTGGGGCCTGATCTGACTGCGGTGGGGACTTCGCGATCGCTGGAATCGATCATCCAGTCCATTCGCGACCCCAGCAAGGAACTGGCGGCGGGCTACGAAACGGCGACCGTGGTCACCGCAGATGGTAAGGAAGCGAAAGGCATCGTCATAAACGAAGACCGCTTCAGCGTTCAGATGATGGACACCAGCGAGCGGATCCTGCTGCTCGATCGCGACAAGCTGCGATCCTTCAAGAAAAGCCCCGTCTCCCTGATGCCCCCGTACAACACGAGCGCGTTGAGTGAAAAAGACCTCCAGGATATTCTCGCGTATTTACTAACCATTGGTAGTAAGTGAGGGAGCCAGCATGAATAAGCTGCTATTTAATTCACTAATCGTTGCTGCTTTGGGTTGGTGCGCCGGCAACGCTTTTGGCCAGGTTACCTCTGATCGACTGGTCAATTCGTCGAAAGAGCCACAGAACTGGCTGATGTACTCCGGCGACTATTCCGGGCATCGATTCAGCACGTTGAACCAAATCGACGCGAAGAACGCGGCATTCGCTGGTGGCGAAGTGGGTTTATCAAAGCGGCGCGCCGAGCGATGGCTCCAACGGCAGATTTGAAGCCACGCCGCTGGCGGTCGACGGTATCCTGTACGGGACCGCCCAAGATGGCCGTGTTTTCGCGCTCGACGCGCGCAGCGGCCGGCCGATCTGGCGCTATGAGCGTCCCACGCCGACGGGACATTCGGCCGTGTTGCGGCCGGGTAAATCGCGGACTTGCTATCCTCGGCGACAAAGTTTTCTTCGGGACGCTGGATGCCCATCTTATGGCGCTGGACGCAAAGACCGGCCATATCGTCTGGGACGTTGCGGCGGTTGATTATAAGAAAGGATATAGCTTCACCGTCGCGCCGCTGGCGGTAAAGAATCTGATCATTATCAGTCCCGCGGGTGGTGAGTACGGAATCCGCGGCTTCGTGGACGCTTACGACGCCAATACGGGCCAGCGAAAATGGCGATTCAATACCGTGCCCGGGCCCGGCCAGCCGGGGAACGAAACCTGGGAAGGCGAGTCTTGGAAGATCGGCGGCGCGCCCGGATGGGTCACGGGCACATATGATCCCGCTAGCAACGAAATCTTCTGGACTACCGGAAATCCGTCACCTTCCAATCGCGGCGAGGGACGCGCCGGCGACAATCTGTACAGCAATACTCTGCTGGTTCTGGATGCGGACACAGGCAAACTCAAGTGGCATTTCCAATTCACCAAGCATGATACGCATGATTGGGATGCGGTGGAGGTGCCAATGCTGATCGATATGGCCGGCAAACACCTGGTCGTGCAAGCCAACCGCAACGGTTTTTTCTATATCATTGACCGGTCCACAAAAAAACTTCTCTCAGCGACTCCGTTTCGGAACGGTGACATGGACCCACAGCAAGGACGCGGAAGGCCGCCCAGCACCTGACAAAGACGCCGAACCCACGTTCGAAGGACGACGGATATGTCCAGGTGCAGTTCGGCGTGACGAACTGGTTTTCGCCGGCATTCAATCCGCAGACTGGCCTGTTCTATGTAACGGCCAATGAAAATTGCGACATTTTCAGTACGGCCCCGCAGAAATATGAGCAGGCAATGCTTACTATGGCAGCGCCTACTTCCCTGCGGGCGATTCGCCGGAGGTAGGAGCGGTTCGCGCTCTCGATCCTCTCAGTGGAAAAAAGAAATGGGAATTCCAGCATGTGACGATTGTCGTCGGCGGGGCTGTTGTCGACCGCTGGCGGCGTGACGTTCACCGGCGATGCGCAGGGGAATTTCATTCTCTTGGATGCCGCTACCGGAAGGGTGCTGTGGCACTTTCAGACTGGCGGAGAGGTGCATGCCGGGCCGATGACGTTCGCCGTGGACGGGAAGCAATACGTGGCCGTCGCCGCGGGGACGTCTCTGTATGCATTCGGACTTCCTTAGGAGCTTTGAACCGTGCGAAAAATCTTACTGACCCTCTGCTTCGCGGGACTGGCGTTCGCTGCTGACAGCCGGCCGCGGATTCGCGCCGTCACCGTATTCATCGATGTCGATGCGTCCAACTACGCCGCAAGAATCGAAGATGCGCAGAAGTTCCTGGCGGTAGCCAAGGCCGCCTTCAATCGCGCCGGATTCGAGGGCGCGGCCGGGCGCATCACTACGCAGGCGTTCCCTGTTTACACGCATGGGATGCCCCGAGAGAGGCCGTCGCGTTGATCCGCAAAATACGAGAGGCAGCGTCCAAGGGCTCCGTCCGCGCTCGATATCGGCCCGGCGATGATGCACGATAACGACGACACGGCGGCCGGTGGCGCTATTGACGGATGTTCTCTCGTTGAACCTGGCGTGGATGCCAACCTGGTTGTGGCCGACGAACAAGGCATCCATTGGCGGGCCGTCGACAAGCGGCGAAGCTGATTAAACGGTCTCCAACGCAGTCCACACGGCGACGGCAATTTCAGCTTCGGCGCCATCGCCATGGTGAAACCGTATGGGCCTTATTATCCCGGCTCCTATCATCTTGGCCAGGACATGCTTTCGCCGTGGCCATGGAGGGAGCGAGCGTGGTGGCGGATGTGTTCGCGCACTATCATGACCCGGTTGAAGCCGAGCAGCAATTGTCGAAGGCGTTCAATCAATATGCCAAACAGGCGGAGGCGGTGGCGCTGCAGCTTGCGTCCAGCACGAAGTGGACTTATGAAGGGATTGACGCGACGCCTGCGCCGCTGGGTGACCGCTCCATCGCAGGCGCCATCGAGGCGTTTACCGGCGCGCCGTTTGGAGCCAATGGCACGCTGACGGCTTCGCGCATCATCACGCGCGCGGTGCAATCCACGACGGTCAAGCGTATCGGTTACTCGGGATTGATGATCCCGGTGTTGGAGGACAACTTAATGGCGCGGCGTTGGGCGGAAGGCACTTTCAATCTGGATTCGATGTTGGCTTACTCGGCCGTGTGCGCCGCGGGCCTCGACACGGTGCCACTTCCAGGCGACGTCACCGAGCAACAGATCGCGAGCATTCTAGGGGATCTCGCTTCACTTGCGTATAAGTGGGATAAGCCGTTGGCCGCGAGGCTCCTTCCAGCACCGGGAAAGAAGCCTGGCGAAAGAACCGAGTTCACGGAGAGCGACTTCCTGAAAAATACGCTGGTGCAGCCATTGCCGGGGAGCAAGCGATGAAGCGTCGACGGTTCCTCACCATTTCAGTGACAGCGCTGGGCGGCACACTCGTCTATCATCTCGATCGCAGCGTTTTCCGTAGTTCATGCTCAATCCGGCGGGGCTCAAGCGAACGGGAAGATTCGAGTGCCGCTGCGATTTTTTGACGAGCGTCAGGCGTTGATCGTGGCCGCGGCAGCCGCGCGCATTTTCCCGGCGGATGAATCGGGCCCAGGCGCCAGCGAGGCCGGCGTTGTGATCTATATCGATCGCCAGCTGGCCAGTCCCTACGGAACGGATCGTCACCGCTTTACGCAGGAGCCCTTTGAAGACGGCGTTCCCGAGCAAGGCTATCAGGGCAAGGCGACACCGCGCGAGGTCTATCGCGATGGGATCGCTTCACTCGGCCCGGATTTCGACCGCTTGCCGGCCGATGCGCAGGACGCCCGCTTGCGCCAAATCGAAGATAGCTATTTTTTCAGCCTGCTGCGGCAGCACACCATCGAAGGAATGTTTTGCGACCCGATGCACGGCGGCAACGCGGACCTGATCGGATGGCAGCTCATCGGCTATCCCGGGCCGCACATGAGCTGGGCGCAGGACATCGATCGGCACTATGGCGAAGCGTTTCGGCCGAAACCGCAAAGTCTGGCCCAGGTGCTGGGGCACAAGGTGAAGCCCTGGGAGGACGAGTCATGAAGACGCTTCCCAAAGTGGACGTTGCGATTGTCGGCGGCGGGTGGACGGGTCTGCTCATGTCCAAGGAACTGGGCGCGCGCACCGGGCTCAAGGTGGTGGTGCTCGAACGCGGCCAGCCTCGCAACCGCGCCGCTTATGTCGACGGCATGGACGAACTGGACTATGCAATTCGTCTGCGCATGATGCAGGACGTTTCGCGCGAGACGGTGACGTTTCGCAACACCACCGCCGACCGGGCGCTGCCGCTGCGTCAATGGGGCTCGTTTCTCCCCGGCGAGGGAGCGGGCGGCGCCGGTGAGCACTGGCAGGGCGAGACACCACGATTCTTCCCGCATATTTTCGAAATGCGCAAGCGCCTGACCGAGCGCTACGGCGCGGCGCGGCTTCCCGAAGGATGCGCGATCCAGGATTGGGGTATTCGCTACGACGAACTCGAGCCGTATTTCACGCGGGCCGAACGTCTGCTGGGCATCTCGGGTCAGGGCGGAATCGATCCGTTCGAGGGACCGCGCTCGGCGGATTTTCCGACGCCGCCGATGAAGCTGGGGCATATATCGGTGTTATTTTCCGAAGCGGCCCGGTCGCTCGGCTATCATCCTTGCCCGCTGCCCTCTGCCAATCTCAGCACGACGTACAAGAATCCCGATGGAATCATCCGTCCGGCATGCGAATACTGCGGCTTTTGCGAGCGCTTCGGATGCATGGTCGGCGCAAAAGCACAACCGAGCAATGTGCTGCTGCCGGTGATCGCAAAGCAGAAGCACGTCGAACTAAGAACGGGCGCCAACGCTCGCCGCATTGTTCATCGCGACGGCAAGGCCACCGGCGTAACCTACATCGATACAAACGGGACGGAATGTTTCCAGCCGGCCGATCTGGTCATTCTTTCATCCTGG
Organism: Terriglobia bacterium; assembly: GCA_963739705.1. Classification (GTDB taxonomy): domain Bacteria; phylum Acidobacteriota; class Terriglobia; order Bryobacterales; family Bryobacteraceae; genus Palsa-89. Next base: position 52,124 of record CAVUBR010000004.1, read on the forward strand.
ACCTTGAACAACACGCGGCTGCTGTTGTTATCAAAACTCGGACAGGCGTACGATCCAACTAGTGGCAGCGGTCAGGTGGGGCGCAACTTGACGCACCAAGTGATGATCGCGGTGCGGCTGCTGTTCGATAAGCCGCTCAACCGATTCATGGGCGCAGGTGCAAGCGGGGTCACGATGGGCGACCTCGATGCGGACAACTTCGATCACACTCCGTTGGATTTCATTGGCGGCGGACGTGTGATCGTGAGCAGTTCCGGCGCGCGCCCGATCGCGAACTTCGGCGCGGTGCCTTCGTCGGTCACGTCGAGATGGGGTTCGGAGTGGAAGAAGGCTGCGATCGAGGCCTTCGACCGCGTCGCCAGCGTTAGCGCGATTGGCGAGCATCCATCCTACCGGGCCAACTACATGGATCTTGATCCGACGCTATCACGATCAATTCGGCGATCCGCTGCTTAGAATGACCATCGACTATACCGACAACGAACGGAGGTTGGCGGGTTACGTGGCGGCGAAGCTGGCCGAGATCGGGCGCAAGATGGGCGCAAGCGAGGTGCTTTTGCCCGACCCGCTGGGGCGATACGATGTCGTCCGATACAAGGGGACGCACATCCAAGGTGGGACAATCATGGGTGCGAGCCCGGAGATCTCTGTACTGAACCCCTGGCTGCAGCACTGGCAGGTGCCGAACTTGTTCATCCTGGGCGCGTCAGCTATGCCGCAGAATCCTTCCGGCAATCCGACTTTGACTTTGCTGGCGCTGACGATGCGAACCGCGGACGCGCTGGTGGGGCGGTATTTGAAACATCCCGGGCCACTGGCCTGAGCGTGCTCACTTCTCGCCGCTTTTTTCGAGCTGCTTTTCCTGCTGCTTTTCTTCAGCCCGTGCGCCCAAGAGAATATTCACGAGAGCGCGGTTATCTTCATGACAGGCGTATTCGTAAACCGGGCCAGGCGTCGCCACGAACGGCAGTTCGCCAGTCCACGGCGTGAGAAATGTCGTCGGATCGTCGATTGTGAAATTGTACAGAATGGTATTTGCATCCAGGCGAGTGAAGCGTTCCGTCACGTGCAGATTCTCATCAGAACCGTCCAGGCTGGCCTTGTCAGTGAAGTTCGTAGTGTCCACCACCAATGTCGCGCCTTCCCAATGGCCGCGTGAATCACCCATCCATAGCCGGACATCGGGAGGGAGATGCGGGCTGCCATCCAGCGGAATAATGCGGACGTCGTGCATCATTTCGATCAGGATCATCACGTATTTCGGCGTTTGGATAATCTGATACGTGCTGTTATAGGGCGCTGGAAGCATGGGCGGTTCGGCGGCCCAAAGCAAACAGCGCTCGGCCAGCGATCGATCCTGGGCGCGGTCCGCGGGATGTTTTTGGGCATAGGCGTTGGCATCCGCCAGACGCCGCCATGCTTCCGGGGTAAATGGAGGAAGGTGTCCGTCCGGCGGATCGACAATGATGGACGTTCGAATATCACTGCCGACGCGAGCCAGCGCCGATCCGCGATCAAAGAAGAGTTCATTGTACGCGCGCCCCACGTCGACTTCAGGGAGGCCGTCGTGCCGGTCGCTGCTGCGATCCTTCTTGATGCCTGCTTCGAATTTCGCGGCTTCCTCCTCAGTGAGCGTGGTGCTTCTCCCCAGACCGATGGGGCGCTCTAGCAGCGTCATGGTCGAGTTAGTCCAGATTCCCTGCAAATCTGAATGTCCATCCGCGGTGCGCAGGCGTGGCGATTGAGCCAGGGCGCCGGCTGTAAATACGAACAGTAGGAGAACTTGATTCTTCACGGGGATGTTTCAAGGGCGAAGCTTCAATTTAGACGAATGGAGCAAGAGAATGCAATGTCACGTGTGCGAATGCGCTGCCGCTATATAATGACTACGGATGCGAAAGACGCGCCGCGCGATTCTCTTCGGCCTGTGTTTCGTCGCAGCATCCTATCCAATGCGCCCCGGCAAATATTGGGTTTGCAATCATCCCTCGCACAAGACGGCTACGCAAGACGTTTTGCAAAGCGAATGCATGCCAATTCCGCAGGCGATCGCGGAGGCGGAAGCGCACCGCAAGATTCATCCGAAAAACGTAATCGTCTACGACTGCGCTTTGTAAGCGCGCAGTTACTCCCGCAAGTCGAGCTTGAGCTCGCCGCTGGCCGTGCGAATCTTGATCACGTGAATTGCAAGCGCGCCGTCTTTTGAAGGATGACCGATGAACGTGAGCTTCTCGCCAGCTTCCAGCGAAGCAGGGTTCCAACCCTTGCGCGACAACTCTAATTTGCTTGCAAATTCGCCCTGCCATTTTTGGATGCCGCCTTTTTCGTCCTTTACGTCGAACTCCACCACGCAATGAGGATTGACGAAGTAGAAAGCGGTTACGGTTCCCGAGAGCGTGAGTTCCGCTTTCTCGTCAAAGTCGACCCAACCGTGGTGTGCCTGGGCGGTACCGGGAATCAGGAGCAGGCCGATCACGATGGGAGCAAAAGCCAGCGAGCTGAATTTCATCTATGCTTTCACTGTAATCGATTTCGAGACGCGGTTAAGGCTTTGCGGCCGGTCCCTCGTCTACCCAGCGGTCCAGATCGCGGACGTACTGGCGGCCGTTGAATGTGTATGTCGGCACAGTAAGCACCATGTAGGACTTGCCAACCAGTAAAGCACCGTTAGGGTCCTTCTCATCCTTGGCGGTTGCGATCACCCACACGTCAAAGTTCGTTTTGAAGTTCCCGGTAGCGGGCGTGAAGAGACCCAGAGTGCTGATCGCGCCGACCGAGTCGGAACTGCTGCTCTGGGCGGCGTGAAATTTTTCGACCGTCCATGTCACGTCCACAGGCCCGAGCGCCAAATCGTCGGCGGTGTGCAATTTGCCGTCGGGGCCGCGTTGATATCCGATGGCCTCGAACTGCTGATAGCCCTTGGGGTGTGTCGGGTCCGCGAATGCGGCCATAGCGGAGTCCGGTAATACCTGGATGTAGTCGACGCGGTCGTAAATTGTTATCGCGTCCGGCAGGGATGACCGGCGGAAGGCGACATTCCGTGTGCCGATTTGCGCGCCGGCGGCGACATCCACTTCCGTGATAATCTCCCGCTTTGAGCTGGACGCAATGCGGCGAACCGTGACGCCCGGGCCGAAGTCCAGATCGGTGGGCGCAATCTGCGCCGGAAAATTGTTTCCACTTAAGCGAACGCGGTTCACCTGCGAACCTGTCTTCAACGCGGATCGATCGACGCAAGTCAGCACCGCATCGGAGGAGTCCCGCTGTAATTTCACGTCCAGCCCGAATTCCTGATACTGTCCCCAGAACCAACGTCCCACGGCGGTCGACTGATCCGGTCCAATTAACAAGACTTCGCGCGCTTCGCTCGAAGGGTCGTCCGGCATGGAAGTGGGGGGCTCGCTGCCGCGGGAGCGTCCTCGCCAGGCGTCCCCGCCAAACACGCTGGTACGTCCGGCACGGAGAATTCGCGAGCCGTCCTTCACCGAGGTCAGAGCTACATGCGTATTGTACTCGTCGTCGCCATCTCGATCGATCAACATCTCACCGCAGTAGTTATCGTGTCCGGGCCAGGATGCGCTGACCAACCAGTGGCCCGCCAGATTCGGCTTGACAGCGCGAGCGATCCAGGCGTCCCAGGCGGGAGTGTGCAGGGGAGCGGCGGTGGCCAAGAACTCGAGCGCCTCCGCGGTGGAACGAATGTTGTAGCGTGCCGCATGCGAATCGGCGAACTGCTTCCAATCGTCACGCGAGCGCCGCCAGGAAAGCGCACGGGCAAGCGAATGACATTTCGCGCAAGCCTCGCGCAGGCTGTCGCTGGGAATGCCGGTTTCCTCTTGAACTCGCCGTTCCGCCTCGTACATGACGGGTTTGGCTTCCGCCGGCGCCAACCCGTGGGAAGTGCTGAGATATTTGACGATGGAGCGCGCCTCAACAGGAGTGAGCGAGACATTCTGGCGAAGAATCATTTGCTTCAGCGCGTCCTGCCAGCCCTCCGGCGTGGTGCGTTCCCACGAGATGCGCTGCATGTTTCCGTGGGCGTCGCTGGGATGGCAGCTTCCGCATTTTGCGGTGACCAGTGGATCTGTGACCGCAATACCCTCTTCGCGCTGATTGTCGGGAATCGCCGGAGCTCGATTCGTCTGGCCTGAAATTCGAGCCGCGAGCAAGATACCGATCAGGCAGAGACTTTTATTTCCAGATAGCGAACGCACTAAGAGCATTACACCATGATAGGAACGGCCGCCGCGACATCAGTACTATAATCACAGGAGAATTAGTGACCCCCAGGATTCTACTGCTCGTCTTGTTGAGCCCGCTTGCTGCGGCGCAAACACCGAAATTGGACTTCGCGCGCGACATCCGGCCGATATTTCAGGAACATTGCTATTCCTGTCACGGCGGGTCGCAGCAGAGCGCGGGCCTGCGCCTGGATCGGCGTAGCTCGGCGTTCCAGATCCGCGGAGGCGTCATCATTGGACGCGGGAATGCGATTGGAAGCATTCTCTATTTGAAGATTTCCGGCAGTACGATGGGGATGCGCATGCCTCCGACCGGCGCTCTGCCGGTTGAGAAAATCAACCTCATCCGCGATTGGATCGACCAGGGCGCGCAGTGGCCTGACAGCCTCGCCGGAGAGAAGAGGATTCCTGCAGCCGACCCAAAGGCCGTGCAGATCATGGACGCCCTGCGCCGCGGCGATCGCCTCTCGCTTGATGGCCTGATGCGCGACAAGGACGCGATCAATCATCCTGGGACCGACGGCGACACGCCGCTGATGTACGCCGCGCTGTATGGAAGTGCCGACTCGGTTCGCAAACTCCTGGATGCCGGGGCTGATCCAAACCTGGGTAACTATATTGGCGCGACTCCTCTGATGTGGGCGGCGGATGGCGTCGAGAAGGTCAAGCTTCTGCTCGCTCGTGGCGCAAATATGGATGCTGTGTCCGACGAGCGCCGGACCGCGCTAAGGATCGCGCTCAGCCGCAACGACGGCGAGGCAACGGCTCTGTTGCTGCTTGGCCGGGGAGCGAAATTGCCGGATGGTGAAGGCTCGCTGGCTAATGCAGCGCGGAATGAAAAACTCCTTCGCGCCGTGATCGAGAAGGGCGCCTCCGCGAAGGCCCTGACCGGAGGCTTGTCCGTTGCGGCCCATAGCGGTTGTGACGCCTGCTTCGATCTCCTGGTTCCGCTCACGGATAAGTCAGCGTGGAAGGACGCGCTGGATTCCGCCGAGTACGATGTCAGCACGGCGCGCGTGAAACGCCTGCTCGAGTTGGGCGCGGACCCGAACATGGACGAGGTGGGAAAGCCCATCCTGATGTGGTTCACTACCATGAGAACCGCGCCCGCCGAAAACGTGCGCTTATTGATCGAACATGGCGCCAAAGTGAACGCCAGATCGGCGGACGGACTTACGGCTCTGGATTACGCGCTGCGGCAGGGCGATACGGAAGTTGCCGCGGTTCTGCGCAAATTGGGCGCGCAGGAAGGCCAGCCTGCTCCAGCGCCACTTATCAAGCCCGATCCAGCTCCGTCGGCCCGCGCCGCACTGGCGCGCAGCATTCCGCTGTTACAGCGGGTGGATGTTACGTTCATGCAGAAATCAGGCTGCGTGTCCTGCCACAACAACAGCCTGGAGGAGATGACCATCGCGGAATTGCGAAAACGGAAGCTCAGCTTTAATCAGGACATCGCGCAATCGCAGCTCAAAGCCCTGGGCGATTATATCGAGGGCAGCCGTGAGCGCTATCTGCAAGGGATCTCCATAGCGGGAGAATCGGACACCACCAGCTATCTCCTGGCCGGATTGGCCGCGGAATCTTTTCCTTCAAACGCCGCGACCGACACGATGGCGCGCTTCCTTCGCGGCCAACAGAATCCGGACGGGTCCTGGCCAGTCGATGCCAGCAGGCCCCCGATTGAATCAAGTTCGATCGAAGTGACGGCCATTTCGATGCGTGCCTTGCAGGTGTACGCACCGGCGCCGCAGCGCGAAGCCTATCGAGAGTCAATTCGCACAGCCGCCGCATGGCTGGTATCGGCGGAGCCTTCGTCGAACGAGGATCGCGTTTTCCAGCTCCTGGGTCTCGCGTGGGCGGGCGAGAAAGGCGATCGAATACGCAAAATCGCGGCAGCGCTCGTGGCCGAACAGCGCCCCGATGGAGGATGGGCACAGCTACGGTCGCTCGCTAGCGACGCATACGCGACCGGCCAGGCGCTTTTCGCGCTGAAGACCGCCGGGGCGATCGCGCCGGGCGATCCCATTTTTCAACGCGGTGTGAAGTTCCTGCTGAATACGCAAATGAGCGATGGATCCTGGTACGTCCGAAGCCGCACAGTCGCGATTCAGCCGTATTTCGATAGCGGCTTTCCGTATGGAGCCGATCAGTACATTTCCGCCGCCGCGACGAACTGGGCTGCCATGGCGCTCGCCGGCACGATTTAGGGCGCTCGCGCCGCTAGCGCAGGGAAGCGCGTACTGACGCGGCACAGCGCGCATTAGCTTCGATTGGTGGATCGCCCGAATCCTGGTGCCCGGGGTGGGACTTGAACGGGATCCAGATGTTGAAGACGTGTAAGTTGTTTTATTTTTCAATACGCTGGAAAGGCCGTTTTGGCACGTTCAGCTGGTCGGCAGTACACCACAAGTACACGGCCCTCGCGCCGTCCAAGGCTGGACATTACCGGAATGCTGAAGGAGCTTCGCTCCGAGCGCGAGCACATCGAACAGGCGATTCTCGTTTTGGAGCGCCTCGCGCGGGGACAGGGGAAACGCCGCGGACGACCGCCGGCGTGGATGAGCCAGATCAAGCGACGGGGACGGCCGCCAGGGTGTAGGAATAAGCCGAACGAAAGGTAGGGTGCGTTCGCCGACCCTGAAGACGTTAGCCGCAGGAGGCCGTCGGCCCTCCCTGCTATCCTGGGCGTGACTCACGCCGAACGAGTCAGAGAGCTAGGCTGTAGAGGATCGCGTCAAAGAACATTGGCCCCGCGATATCGGCACAAAGAATGACCTCGGGTTTGCCCTTATTAACCATCGCGCCGCCGGTGGAACCAGTCCTTGAAGGTCAGTGACGAGAAACGTGTTGCGGTTGAGGGCCAGCTCACTTTATCCGTGGCGCCGGCGATCCGGCTCAGCAGCGCAACAAATCAGGAACCTTCCTCAGAAACGCCTGAATGGCAACGGCGGGTTCGAATCGATTCTATCTACACGCGCGCGATGTTAATCTGGTCAGTGGCGGGACGCTAGGTTCTGCGTCAGAGCGCATCTCTAGTGAGCTTCAACCGCTGATGGAGGCAACGGATGTGGCTATCTGTTGAGATTTGTCGAATTTTTCGATACAGCAAAAGTCGGAGTCAAATCGCCGGCATCTGCGTTCTGATCGTCGCCAGCCTGGCGCCATTCACCGCGTCGTCGCAGGAAGGTATAAGCTGCGGCATAGTTGAAACCTCAAACGGCCCCATGTTCGCGGGCGCATGTAAGCCCGGGCTGTCTCAGCGTGTGATCCTCCATTGGGCAGCGATTGCGATTGCGAATTCGTCACTCCATGTTGGGGCCTCTCACGGCCGGAATTCAGAAGCCGAAGCTAAACAAGTCGCGCTGCAGAATTGCGGTGGCGCAGCGCAGGGCTGCACGGTCTTGAACTGGGGCTCCAATATTTGTTTTGGGCTCGCCGTCAGCCGTCCTGATAGTAGCTATTTCCAGACTCCGGCTGAGAGCCGGCCGTTGGCCCAGGCGGCGGCGCTCGCAGGATGCCGCGCCGCGAAGGGTCAGGCCTGCGTCATTGCGACTACCCCTTGCGCGAGTGACGATGTGAAATGGAGCTCACCGTTGCCGCTACCGCCGCCACCAGCGACACCAGCCGCGAAGATCGATCCAGGGGCGGTCGGGACCTGGGAGTGTCCGATGAACTCTGGCCGATGGATTTGGCAAATCGATGCCAACGGCACATACGAATTCCACAGCGAAGCCGTGGATCCTACTCCGTCTCATTCCGGCGTGTTTTCAGCTAGCGGCGGCCACTGGTCGCTCAAATCGACGAGCGCTTTTGAGGACATCGATGGTGGCCAGTACAAGTTCCAGTCTTCCAACGTCATGGTCGCCACGGGGAAACTCGGAACTGGCACATGGAGCCGTGTCAGGCGGTAGCAAAATGCTTGCGTGACCAGGCCCCGATCGCCCAACCGCCCAGGCGGTCTGCCAAACATAAGCGAAGGAAATGTTTTGGTGCTACTCTCGTCTCATGAACCGCCTGCAAATCGCTGCAGTGGGATATTTCTCTTCGGAGTCGACCGAGTAGCGGAAGAAAGCGGAGGCGTTCCAACTCCTCCGCGGACGTGAGCGGGCCGAGCTTCCAGGAATTCCGGAAATCACGCACCGCACGCGCATCGAGCTCGACCAAGTTCCGGTAGCCGTTCTCCTTCGCAAAGGCCGTGAGTTGGCCTTGGAGATGCCGATATTTGTTGAGCGTCGAGTAATTGAGATTGCGCGACTTGCAATCGGAGAGGAACCGGCCGAGCTCCTCGGCGCGCTCCCACGACGCGGTCTTCAAACTGTGGGGGATGGCGCGCCCAGCGACCACGCCTTGAATCCACATGGGGCAGGCGCGGCACCGCTTATAGAAGGGGTCGCGCGCGTGGGTGCAACCGGCGAGATGGCGGCGATAGAGCGTGAGCAACCGCGTCCCTCACTCTATTTTCAGGTACACCACAAGTACGCGGGAGCGCCGACCATCCGCAAGTTACTGATTCATTTGCAGAAAATTTGGTGCCCGGGGTGGGACTTGAACCCACACGGGAGTTGCCTCCCAAAGGATTTTAAGTCCTTTGCGTCTGCCAATTTCGCCACCCGGGCCTCGCCTAAGTCAACATCGTGTGCCTGAGGCTGTGAATCACGAAGGAACTCTTTACCTCCAACCACTTCAGTTTCTCACGAACCTTCTGAGGGATAAGATACGCATCTCCACAGTGGGTAACCTAGGCCGCTCGAGAACACAAAACCGTCCCCTCTGCCGTCTGATCCATCGCAATTATCACCGTCAGGCCTCGCTAAGACCTGGAAAGTTCGCTCATCGACCGGGGGCAGAAAGGATGTTAAGATTCGGCCTGTCGCTGCGTCTACAAAGGGAGAATGCCCCCCGCTCCCGGCCCTGCGTCCTGCTCTAGGTCCACAGGAATGTACCAGTCTAACAGGCGCGTGCATCAGCGTTATCCGATCACCTTGGCGGTTGAATGCAAACTGCTTGACGGCAGGGGTGGTCAACGAAAGGAATTTGGCCGAACGATAAACATTTCTAGCGGTGGCGTCCTGCTCGACCTCAAAGATACTCCGCCAACCCCAAGCTCAATCGAATTGTCGGTCGAGTGGCCTTTTCTTTTAGATGGCTCGATTCCTTTGAAGTGGATGGTGCATGGTAACATCGTTCGGATTGCCGGCAACAGCGTTGCCATAGAAGTAACCAAACACGAGTTCCATACAGCGGGTCAGGGCCCGCTCACGAAGCGCAGCCAACAGTAAGGTCATGTGGCCCCCGTCCATCGCAAGCCGACAGCTTTGATCGTTGACGATGATGTGGGATTAATCTTTTGGCTTGGAGAAATATTCGGGAAGGCTGGCTGGAATCTTGTGCCTGCCTTGAATTGCCGACAAGCAGTTTCGCTAGCCGCGATGTGGGACTCGTACATTGATTTGATCGTGGTAAATCCTGCGCTTAGCGGCGTCATCGACATGGTCCAAACGTTGAGCCGTGTGCATAGGCCCAAGATTGTCATCATTCATGATCCAGACGTTGAACCTCCCATCCCTGCCGACGTTACAATGAACCGGCCTGACCTTGGAACCTCCGCATCCCGCGCAAGGTGGGCGGAAAGATTGCGAAGCCTTCTGACGAGAATTGGCCTAGGTTTAGAGACTGAGCCGGATGGCAGAACTGGAATGTGATGCGGCAATTCCAATTCTCCGATGCCGCCGGCTTCAGAAGCGACGATCACTTTTTTCGATTGCGGTACTCCGCCATGGCGTGCTGATGATCGCTGGATTGCAATGACTGTTCCTGATAGTCCAGGTACTCCGAAAACGCCGTGTCGAAATCGCTTTCAAACGCCGCGGTCACGAGTTTTTTGGAGAAAGCTTGCGCGGTCCGGCTGCCTTTGAGTACATCGGCTATCACCGAATCGGTGGATTCGTCGAGTTTTTCAAGCGGCACCACCCAATCGAGCAGTCCGATGCGCAATGCTTCCTCGGCTCCCATGAGTTCGCCCGTCAGAACCAGGCGGCGCGCGCGTCCCAGGCCGATGAAGCGCGGCAAGCGGTAAGTGCCCATGCCCGGGATCAGCGCCTCCATCACAGCGGGAAGCCCGACCTTGGTATCCGGCGCGGCGATGCGTAGATCGCAAGCCAGCGCGATCTGCAGCCCGCCTCCAATCGCGTAGCCTCGGATTTTAGCGACGGTCAGGGCATCCAGTTGTTCCAGCCGGCGCATGGCCTCATCGAAGCTACGAAACCAGGCGATGCCCAACTCCCCGCCGGCGAGCGCCCGCAGGTCGACACCGGAGGAGAACGATCGCCCCTGCCCGGTGACGACGACCGCTCGAATTTCCTCGGCTTTCTCCAACTGGTCCAGCGCGGCGTGAAACGCCTCGGCCATCTGCCAGTTCTCGGCGTTGAGTACGGCCGGCCGATTCAAGACCAGTTCCGCAATGTGCCCGCGCCTTTCAAGATAAACCGCGTCGGATCGGGTCAATAGCGCGCCAGTCTGGGTTTCCATGAAGCCGAGTTTATGCCGCTAGCTCATGGAAGCGCAACTGGACCCGGCGCGAATGCTCGACGGCTGGGTGCTACCGCGCAGTGGCGCGGCCAAAATCGTATCTGGGCGTGCTTTGCCAGCGGCAACCCAATTGCATCGCTGCAAGCGAGCAGAGTTATGCCCGAGCTAGCGCAGGCGATCGAACTGTCAGAACGTGAGATTTCGCCGGTGGCTCACCCTCCCAAGCCAATGAATCTGCGGAGGGATCTGCCTCCCGGCGCCTGGCTGCTGATCCGAAGCTTCCTGGCGGAACTGGCGGCCTTCCCTGTCCGCATAAGGAAGACTGACGGCAATTGGATCGCAATGGCAGACCTCCCTGGTCTTCGCCGGGACGAGGTCAGGGTCGAGGTGGGACACATGCTCGTAGTCGAGGCCGAGCCGAGGCTCGAAAAGGGCCGCGCCATCTGCCCAACCGGCCGCCGCCTGCTTCGAGTCCCGGATGGCGCGGATATCGCGCTTGCGAAAGCCGAGCTCAAGTCCGGCGTTCTGACCGTCACCATACCAATGCCGTACACACAGAAAATCCGGCACGTCCCGGTGGAATGCGATGAGAATTTTTCGCTAGCTATTCAGGATCGCGACGCGTCTGCGCGCTCGCGCGTGCGCTAGCCGCAAATCAGCCGACAATAGATTCATAAGAGGCCCTCGTGGACGCGGACGCAACTACCACGGCTTCAGGCGTGCCGGCCGGTTTGACAACCGCGCAAGCTGCGGAATTGTTGTCGAAGTACGGCCCAAACGCGGTCGCCGAAGAACGTGCGCATCCGCTGCGGGCATTGGCAGGCAAGTTCTGGGCGCCGGTTCCCTGGATGTTGGAAGCCGCTGTAGTGCTTGAAATCCTGCTCGATCGGAACATCGAGGCGGGCGTGATCGCCGGCCTTCTGGTGTTCAACGCCGCTCTGAGCTTCGTCCAAGAAAACCACGCCCAGCGAGCCCTGGCGTTGCTGCGGCGCCGGCTCACCATTCAGGTTCGGGCACGGCGTGACGGAGTGTGGCTAAGGCTTCCGGCCGAACGCCTGGCGCCCGGCGACGCGATTCACTTACGCGTAGGCGACGTGGTAGCCGCGGACGCACGCGTTGCAAGCGGAAACGTGCTGGTGGATCATTCCGCCGTGACCGGTGAATCGATACCCGCCGACGCCGGCCCTGGCGAGATGCTTTTCACCGGCGGTCTCATCCGGCGCGGTGAGGCTACGGCCGTGGTCACGGCCACAGGGAGCCGAACCTATTTCGGCAAGACCGCCGAGCTGGTGCGCGAAGCGAAAGCCGCCGGGCATCTGCAGCAAATGATCTTCACGGTGGTGAAGTATCTGGTGGCTTTTGACCTGGTGCTAGCCGCTCTGGTCTTCGCGTATGCCCTAAGCGCTGGAATGGGCGCTGCCGACATACTGCCGTTCTGCCTGATGCTGCTGGTGGCCTCCATCCCCGTGGCTCTGCCGGCGACCTTCACGCTCGCCTCCGCCCTGGGCACGCAAGAGCTGGCACACCGAGGCGTCCTGGTGAGCCGGCTGTCGGCCATCGAGGAAGCGGCCTCCATGGATACGCTTGCGACCGATAAGACCGGAACGCTCACCAAGAATGAATTGTCGGTCGCCGCGGTCACCGCACTGGCGCCCTACTCGGAAGCGGATGTGATCCGGTTTGGCGCCCTGGCTTCCGATGAGGCAACACAGGATCCAATCGATCTGGCGATTCTCGCTGCTGCCCGCAGCCGCGGCGTGAGCACGGAAGATTTCGCGGTTTTGAATTTCGTCCCCTTCGAGCCGTCCACTAAGTGTTCGGAAGCCGTGGTGCGCCACGGTTATGAGAGCGTGCGAATCGTGAAGGGCGCACCGTCCATGATCGCGACTCTTGCCCGGGCGCCGGGCTTTCCGGAAGCCGACCAGCTCGCCGCGCAGGGATATCGCGTGCTCGCAATCGCGGCGGGTTCAGAACAGCAGCTCGCCATAGCCGGCTTTGTGGCGCTGCTCGACCCGCCACGGCCTGATTCCGCGCTGCTGGTCCGGAATCTGCACAACCTGGGCGTCCGGGTTCTGATGATCACGGGCGACGGCCTGACAACGGCCCAGACGGTCGCCGCGCAGGTTGGGATCACGGGGAAAGCCTGCCCGTCCGATCGCCTCCATCGAGACATCGACGCGGCTGCGAAGGAATGCAACGTGTTTGCGGGCGTCTTTCCCGAAGACAAGTACCACCTGGTCCAGGCGCTCCAGCGTGCCGGCCACGTGGTGGGCATGACTGGCGACGGCGTAAACGACGCCCCCGCGCTCAAGCAAGCCGAGGTGGGAGTGGCCGTGGCGAATGCGACCGACGTCGCCAAAGCCGCCGCCAGCATCGTGCTGACGAACCCCGGCCTGGTCGACGTAGTATCCGCCGTCGAGACCAGCCGGCGGATTTATCAGCGCATGCTGACCTACACGCTCAACAAGATCATCAAGACGCTGGAGGTCGCCTTGTTCTTGTCCCTCGGCGTGGTGCTAACGCGCACGCTGGTGGTGACGCCGGTGCTCATCGTGCTGCTGCTGTTCACCAATGATTTTGTCACCATGTCGATCGCTACCGATCGCGTCTCGTTCTCCCAGACGCCGGAGCGCTGGCGCATCCGATCCCTAGTCCTGACTGCGGCGCCGCTGGCCGGCTTGCTGGTTTTGTTCTCGCTATCGGTACTCCTCTTCGGGTGGCATGTGCTGCGGTTAGGGCTCGGGGAAATCCAGACCCTGGCTTTTCTGACTCTGGTCTTCGGCGGGCAGGGGACCGTGTATCTGGTCCGCGAGCGAAGTCATCTGTGGCGCTCTCGTCCCAGCCGCTGGATGCTGCTGAGTTCGGCGGCCGACCTGGTGGTGGTGAGTCTGCTCGCGATGCGGGGCTTGCTCATGGCGCCGCTCCCGCCTGTGGTAGTGGGCGCGCTGTTCGGCGCGGTGCTGCTGTATCTTTTCCTGATCGACTTCCTCAAGATCGCCATCCTGCGACGCTTCGGCGCCGGTTAGGCAACGCCGGCGCTCAAAGGCGCTCAAGTTATTCCAGCGGCGGGCCGCCCGGAAATTGCATCCTTATAGATATGCCCGAGCAATATCGGCTCAGGCGCGAAGGCAAGGTCCGCCTCGTGCCTCACGCACTCGTTGTGTTGCTACTCATGTCCGCCGGGCTCGTCTTCGGCCAACGGCCGATGCCCGTCATTCTCGACACCGACTTAGGCAATGACATCGATGATGAGTTTGCGCTGGCGCTGGCCATCCAATCGCCGGAGCTGGACGTGCGCGCCGTGACCCTCTTCGGCGACCAGATGGAAGATCGGATGCGCCTGGCGTGGAAAGAACTGGGATTGTATGGCCGCCGCGACATTGCGCTGGGCCGTGGCGCTACTGAGCCGCTGGTCGCTTCCACCGTCGCCCAGCCTTGGTCGCATTTTGAAATCCTGACGCCCGATGACCTCCTGCCGCCTGCCATCAACAGCCAGGCCGTCAGTCTGATCGCGAACACGGTGCTTTATGCTTCGCAGAACGTGACTTTCATTACAATGGGGCCATTAACCAATCTGGCGCTCGCGATGAAGGTGGATTCGCGAATCAAGGATCACATCGCGCGAATCATTGTGGTGGGCGGCGCGTTCAATCCACCCGGGCTTGAATACAACATCCAACGCGACCCGATCGCCGCCGAGATTGTTTTTCAGTCCGGCGTTCCGATCACCGTTATCAGCAGGGATGTCGCGCGGGACTGCACACTCGCAGCGCCGGATCTGGATCGTTTACGCAGCGCACAGAACCCGGCTTCGCGCTTTCTGGTGCAATCGATCCAATTGTGGCAAACGAGCCATCCAAACGAACCCGTGACGCTACTCGATCCGGTGGCGGCCGCGGTGTCATTCCAGCCAGCCTTGATCAAGACCGAAGCCGGGAGCATCGTCGTGGAGGCCTCTAGTCCGAAGACGTTCGGTGAGACGCGTTTCGAGCCGGGCGCGGGATCGCCGGGCGAGCATCGCTCCAGCATCGCACTGGCGCGCGAGTTGGATGTTCGGAAGTTCTTGGATCTCCTGATCGGCCGGCTTTCAGCTCCGCCCCGCTCCGGCCAGTCTTCGGGTACTGGCACCGCGGCTGGCGCAGCGGTTAGAACCACCAGCCAATGATCGCCGGAGCGCGCAGGAGCCTTCTCGCTATACTGGTCGTTTAGAAGTCGCGCAACACCGAGGCGCGCGTGATGCCCATCTACGTCCGGCGGTGCGAGCGGCCCTGTTTTCGCTTGAAAGGACGCGGTTCTTCGCCAACCATCTCGTGCAACCGGAACGAAGCCCCGGCACTACTCCAAATACTGCGCTCGAAGCCGTCGCGTACCAATCTCTGTTGGACGTCTCTCAGTCCATTCTGCAGCACCGCGATCTGAACGGGCTCTTTCGCGACCTTTCCAGCCGCCTGCACTCCATTCTGCATTTCGATTTTCTGAATTTGATCCTGCACGATCCGGATCAGAACGTCATGCGGTTGCACATCCTGGCATCGGCGACCGGAGTCGAGCAGGACCTCCCGGCCCTCGAATTGCCGCCCGAGGAGTCTCCCTCCGGTTGGGTTTTTCTGCATCAAGAGCCGTTAGTGATTCCGGATGTGGGCACGGAGACGCGCTGGCCCACCATCATGAAACTGCTGCAGCAGAACAACGTCATCAGCTCGTGCTGGCTGCCTCTGACCACCGCGCAGCACCGGATTGGGGCCATGGTGTTTGGGTTTGGATCGGATGGGCAGGCTGAATCGCAGTTGGACCTGATGCGGCAAATTGCCGCGCAAGTAGCGGTGGCAGTCGACAATACGCTCAACTTCGAGAAAGCCGAGAAATTTCAGCGGCAGCTTGCGCGAGAACGCGACCGGCTCCAGATCCTGCTGGAGATCACGAATACGCTGGTCTCCGAGCTGGACATCCGCGATCTTTTTCCCTCGATCATCGCTTGCTTGCGGCGGGCCGTACCGCACGAATATTCCAGCCTGGTACTGATCGTGCCGGGGACCGATCAACTGCGAGTCCACGCGCGGGTGTACGAAGGAGATGAAGGGATTTTTCAGGAAAGCACGGCGGTGCCGATTGATGAGGCGCCGGCGGGGCGGGCGGTGGAATCGAAACGTCCGGAGCTGTTCGACCGGGAGACGCTGCGGCAATTTCCAACGCCGGTGATCCAGCGCCTGATCGCGGCCGGAATCCAGTCGGTGTGTTGCGTGCCGCTGATCACACGGACCCGCGTGCTGGGCACCCTGAACGTCGGTAGCACGCGCGAGAACGCCTTCAGCGCGGCAGATGTCGATTTCCTGAGCCAGGTAGCCGCGCAGGCGGCCATCGCCATCGAAAACGCCACGGCTTATCAGCAAATCGCGGAGCTGAAGGATCAATTGGCCAAGGAAAAGCTGTACCTGGAGGACGAGATCCGCACGGACCGCAATTTCGGCGAGATCGTCGGCGACAGTCCTGCATTCAAGCACGTGTTGGATCAAGTGGCGACGGTGGCGCCGACCGACGCCTCGGTCCTGATCTTGGGAGAGACGGGGACGGGCAAGGAGCTGATTGCGCGGGCAATTCACGAATTGAGCGGGCGGCGAGGCCGCACATTCGTGAAGCTCAATTGCGCGGCCATTCCAACCGGGCTGCTCGAAAGCGAGCTGTTCGGCCACGAAAAAGGCGCGTTCACCGGCGCGATCGCGCAAAAAGTAGGGCGCTTCGAACTGGGCCATCAAGGCACGCTGTTTCTGGACGAAGTGGGCGACATCCCTTTGGAATTGCAACCCAAGCTGCTGCGGGCGCTGCAGGAGCATGAGTTCGAGCGGCTGGGTGGAACGCGCACCATCAAAGTGGATGTGCGGCTAGTGGCCGCCACCAATCGCGATCTTGCGCAGATGATCAACGAGCGCCAGTTCCGGACCGATCTGTACTATCGGCTGAGTGTTTTTCCGATCTCCATCCCACCGCTCCGAGAGCGCGCGGACGATGTTCCCAAGCTGGTTCGTTACTTCACGCAGAAATATGCACGGCGGATGAACAAGCCCATCGAGAACATCTCGCAGCAGACCATGGAGGCGCTGGCGCGCTACCCCTGGCCGGGGAACGTGCGGGAACTGGAAAATCTGATCGAGCGCGCGGTGATCCTGACGCGCGGCTCAACGCTCCAGATTCCGCTCTCGGAATTGCGCAGCACGCCGGACGATAAAGGCGGACCGACGACGCTTGAGGACGCCGAGCGCGAGCACATCCGGCGGACGCTCGAACAAGCTAACTGGGTGGTGGGCGGACCGAATGGGGCCGCAGCGCGGCTGGGCATGAAGCGCACCACGCTGCAGTCCAAAATGAAGAAGCTCGGGATCGCGCGTTGAGCACGCAATCGGACTAGGCCCGCTCTACTGCGCCGCCTTCCGGTGCGCCAGACGGCTGCAGGCTTCATCGGCGCCCGTGGTATCGATCGCCTCGTTGCCTTCCTGGATGTTGGCGATCTTGCCGTCTTTGTCTATCACAAACGTGGCGCGGTTGGCGAGGCCGAGTTGCGTGATCAGCACACCATATTGCTCCGAAACGGTACGCATGTGGTCGCTGAGCATCGGATACGCGGCGCCGAGTTCTTTCTTCCAGTGAGCCAGCGTGGCGCCGAAATCGGTGCTTATCGCCAATACCTGCGCATCATTCGCATCGAACTTTGAGATACCAGACTGGTATCCGGTGAGTTCCTTCGTTCAACCACCGGTAAATGCGGCCACGAAGAAGGCCAATACGACTGTTTTCTTGCCGCGAAAATCGGAGAGTTTCACGGGCTTGTTGTCGGTATCGGGGAGCGTGAAGTCGGGAGCTTCATCGCCGACTTTTAGCGGAGTTTTCGGGGGCGCGAACCGTTGTTGCGCCGAAAGAACAGTCGCAAACAAAGCGCATGCCGCAAGAGCGCGAAGTGGTTTCATAGTTATCCTCACTGGAATCGGAACTATATTAAGTCAAAGATACCACGCTCACGGACCATTTGTGGGCCGGCTCGGATTCCCTGGGATGGAGCTGGGATCTGCGCGGAAGCCGGCAACTAGGCGGTCGTGTTGGGCTTGCTGCGATACAGCAGAACCGAACCCAGAGCCAGAACGCCGAATGCCATGCCGAGGATCCAGTACAAGCGGTCGTAGATACGCGGCTTCACTTCTTGTATGCCGGGTGCGCCGTTGTCTTCCCCCGATGATGCGCCGGCCTGCTCCAAAGCTCCAGTGCCTTCGATTTGCACTGTGAAGTTTGGGTTTTTGATGCGATAAATGCTGGCCTGCGTGGTCGGCTCCGTGCCGGCCAGTTCGATATCATCGCCCTTCAGCGTAACGCCCTGCGGGGCCACCAGAGCCGACGAACCTTCGCTGTGCAGAATCTTGGTTGAAAAGGTCATCGGATTGGTTGCGGGAATTACGTAGTTCACATCGAAGCGCGTTTCGCCGGGTTTGATGGGGTAGTCGATTTTGTAAACGTTGGCCTGCTTCGTCTTCTCGGCCGGCCGCTGGATGGGCATTCCCCCCGCCGCGTTGATGGTCACCTGGACCTTGCCGTTCGCCTCCGGCGGAAGATAGAAGCGGAACGAGCCGTTCACCGGATCGCTGTAAGCGAGTTTTGGGTCGCCCTGATACAAGATGCCTTCGCTGACGCTGATGTCGGTCGCGCTGGGTTGCAACACGATGAAGTGCTGGCTCACTTTGGCGGTGCCGGGTTTGTTGGTGGCGTCGTAAACCTGCACGCGCATGCCGCTTCCCGAGCCAGGCAGAACGGGCTGATTGTAAAGGACGCCTAGATAGAGCGTTTGAAGCAGGATCGGTCCGGGCGGCGGTTCTTTGTCGAAGCGAAACTTACCTTGCGGGTCGGTCTTGACGCTGGAAAGCGTCTGCATGCCGCCTTGGCCGGGCTGGACAAGGGAAACGATGGCGTTGGGTTGCGGCTGGCCGGTAGTGCCGTTGATCACGGTGCCGTCAACGGCGAAGCAGGGCGCGGCCAGGAGCGCTAGTGAAAATACGGCACGCAACGGTGCAATGCTCATGACGCCAACACCTTTCCGCACTCGCCGCAAAACTTCATGGCCAGCGGAAATTTTGCCCCACAGTGCGGGCAAAGGTGCGTCTCCGGCTTGTTCCCATTTCCGTCTGCGTGTGCCGCTGAAGCCGGAGCTTTCGCCACCTTAGACTGAATCGCCTGTGCCGGAGACTGAATCGCCTGTGCCGGCTGCAGCGCGTCGATCTCGGCCAGCACGCGCGCCAGCTCGCGCTGCAAATCCAGCTTGGTTTTTTGATAGTCGCTGTCGGAAAGCTTGCCGACGCGGAATTCGAACTGGAGATCGCGCAAATTTTCGTAAATCTGCGCCTTGCGTTCTTCCAGATGCGCGGTGGGCGAAGCCGGCGCCGGCTCAGGAACATCTTTGGCGCGAACGAACAGCGTGAAAATAATCGTTCCAACGGCCAGAATCACCGCGATGGAGAGCGCCATCAATCCAGCTTCTCCACTTCTTTCTCGATTTGCTCGTGATATCGGTCCAACACCGCCTCGTCAGCCAACGCGGTGGCCGGCAACCGGCGCCGGGCGCGTGTATTTCCGGATCACCCACAAAACCAGAATCAGGCCCAGCACCGCGGCGGCGTAAAACGAAATCGAACCCAGCACGCCCGGATGCACGGCCACCACGTCCTCACCCATGTCTTTCTTGAACTGATCCAATATGGCCGTGTCCGACAGGCCCGCCTGCTGCATGCTCAAGATTTTTTTCTTGTTGCTCCAGCAGGTTTGGCAGGGATACGGGTCCATGCGGCAGGTCATGTTCATCTTGCACCCACAGGGACAGAGCAGTTTCGCTGCCACTCGATTCACGGCGGGGCTTTCTAGATCCTCGGCCGACTGCGCCAAGAGCGGCGCGCCCATCAGTGCGAGCGACGAAAATACTAGCTCGTAACCTTCGCATGTTTTTCTGCCATTCCGAGAACTTGCGTGCGCGCGTAAGACAGCCGCACTTTGCTGGGGATCAAGCACACTATCGTTCCCATGGCCAGCACCCAGAAGCCGATCCAGATCCAGGACACCAGCGGGAAAACGTACGCCTGAACCACGGCGCGCTGATTGTCGGTTGGAGACCCCGGCGAAATTCAAATAAAGATCCTCGTTCAGCCGCCGGCGGATTGCGACTTCGGAAGTCGGCTGCTGGCTGGCTTTGTAGAAGCGCCGCTCGGGTTCGAGCGTGCCGAGCGACGTCGAACCGCGCGAAGCGTCGATGGTCAGCCTCTGCCAGGTGTAGTTGCCGTTCTCACCCTGCAGCATATTGGTGACCTTCAGATTGTAGTGCCCCAACTGGAAGCTGCCGCCCGGCGCTACTTCCTTCGTGGTGTCCTGGTTGAAGGCCGAGCCGGTATAGCCAATGAACATGAACACGATGCCCATGTGCACCAGGTAGCCGCCGTAGCGCCGCGTGTTGCGATGCGTCAGCTCGACGGCCGCCGGGATCAGTCCGACTTTGCTCTTGGCGCTGATGGCGCTTGCGCCCTTCCAAAACTCGGCGAAGATTGTGGCCGCGACAAACATGCACAGCCCGAACGATACCAGCGCGTAGGGATGCTCGATAGACGCCGAAGACCGCCAGCACCACCATTAACGCCAGCGCCGCGATGAGAGGGCCAGAAGAAGGCGCGCCGCAGGCTTTCGACCGAACTCCTGCGCCATGCGATCAGCGGACCCACGCCCGTCAGCAGAAGCAGACCGAACGCGATGGGAACATTAATCCGATTGAAGAACGGCGCATCCACGCTGATCTTTTCGCCCGTAACGGCTTCAGAGATCACCGGGAACAAGGTGCCCCACAGCACCGCAAAGCAGCTCGCCAGCAGGATCAGGTTGTTGAACATGAAGCTCGACTCGCGCGACACCACGCTTTCCAGGCGCGCTTCACTCTTGAGGTATTTCGTACGATCCAGAATCAGCGCGAGCGTAGCTGCGATTCCGATGGCCAGGAAGTAGACGAAATATTTTCCAATGGGCGACTGCGCGAAAGCGTGCACCGAGCTGACCACGCCCGAGCGCGTCAGGAACGTGCCGAAGATGCACAGGAAGAAGGTCCCGGAAACCAGGACCATGTTCCAGACCTTCATCATGCCCTTCTTTTCCTGCATCATCACCGAGTGCAGAAACGCGGTGGCGGTGATCCAGGGCAGCAGCGATGCGTTCTCCACCGGGTCCCAGGCCCAATATCCGCCCCAGCCCAGCACTGCGTACGCCCAGCCTTGTCCGAGCAGAATCCCGGTACTTTGGAACAGCCAGGTCACGATGGTCCAGCGGCGCGTGGTGTGAATCCAGGCTTCGCCCGGCTGCTTGGTAATCAGCGATCCCATCGCAAAGGCAAACGGCACCGTGAATCCGACGTAGCCCAAATACAGCATGGGCGGATGGATGATCATGGTCCAATACTGCAAGCAGCGGATTCAGCCCGCGCCCCATGCCCTCGACGACGTTGCCGCGGCCCATTTCGAGAATGCTGAATGGGCTCAATACAAACGCGATCAGGATCAGGAAGAAGCTTTCCGTCGCCATCAGGACCGCGTTGACCCAAGGCATCATGTCGCGGAACTTGCGGCGATTGGTGAAAACGACGATGGCAGAATAGGTAGCGAGCAGCCATGCCCACAGCAGCAAGGAGCCTTCCTGGCCGCCCCACCATGCCGTGAATTTGTAGATGGCGGGCATGGTCTGGTCGGTGTGCGAGGCCACGTAGCCGAGCCGGAAATCGCCGGTCAGAAGGGAGTAGATCAGAAGCCCGGAAGCGGTGGTGAGAAGGATCCAGACGCAATAGGTGGCGCGCTCGCCGCTAACCACTAGAAAAGGATTCTTCTTGATCTTGCCGATCACCGAACCGATGACGGCGTACACTGCCAGGCAAAACGCCAGCAGGATTGACAAGGCGCCTATATTTTCCATCCGAGTTTAGTCCTCTAGAACGGAGCGCGGGGTGGCCGCTACATGCCTGCGCGAGTCGCGTCCGTCTTCAACTGTGGCTTGGCTTCGTACTTCGATGCGCATTTGGCCTGAATCTTATTGGCCTGGAACACTCCATCCGCTCCAAGCTTTCCGTCCGCCATGGCTTGCGCATCATCCTTGAACGTGTCCGGCAGTGGATCGATTCCGCTATATACAACTTTGAGCCGGATGGCGTCCTGGCCGCGCTTGGCGGGGTCCTGGTGCATGATGAAGGAAACTTCCGCGCCGTTCCGCACGATGGAACCGGGTACCACGTATCCATCTACGCGCAGCCGCTTGACCTGAGCCTGATCGCCCATCTTCTGAACTTCAGAGATCGTTTTGTAGTACGTCTTGCTCTGGCTGACGCCGCCCAGGGCGAGCCAAGCGAGGACGCCCACGACTACCACGACAATCGCGCCGAACTTCGCGTAGGTCTTCATCGTTTTAGCACCTCAAACTACTAGTATAGCGCTGCTTTCTGCTTGCAAGGCCAAGATAAGCAATCGGTCGGCCAGGTTTGACGGGACAGGCCACAAACCACCTAGGCCATTGAAAAACAACGAGATATTGTTACAAGAATACAGTGATCGAGGGCCTGGCAATCGGTGGGTCAAATCACCCAATCCGGCCTGGCCGTTCTTTGAGAACCCGCTATCCGCCCACATGGCACATCACGCAAGCTTTGAAATCCTGAGGTTCGGCACAAGCCAGCAAGTAGGTTTGCCCGCCAATAGTCCAGGAAACAGACCTTCCGTTTCGCCGGACGGATGCCGGTTTATCCGACACCAAAAGTGACACGTCGCGGCCGGCCACCCGGTAGGCAATCTGAGCGGTATGCGCGGAATCGACGTTGGCGCCCGCAAGATTGCCCGCATGCAAGGGGACGTCGAGTCCGGCATTGGCTTTAATCCAGACGCGAATTTCGGCGGGATCGCTGGAATGGAACTGAAGCGCGGGGTTGTTGCGGGAATGCGATCCCCATAAAGCGACGAACATCAGAACCGGCACTGTGGCCCACGCCATGAAGCGCGTTCGGACGCGTGCTCGCGTGTGCTGCGGGCTTTGAATGTGATCCCAGAGCTCGTCCGGGGCGGAGACGCGGCGCAGAGAGCGCTCCAGCTCTTGCTCGATCCACTGCTTGTGAGTTTCCCGTTTAACCATTTCTACCTCCCTGCGCGCAGATGCGCCAGCCGCCGCTCTAACACTTTATGCGCCCGATTCAGCCGCGATGCCACCGTACCCGCCGAGCAGCCCACGATTTCAGCGATCTGGTCATAGGAGAGCCCTTCGGTGTACCGCAAAACCACCACGATGCGCTGTTCGCGTGGCAGCTTGGCGACAATTTCCTGCACGGTCTGTTCTCGCTCTGCACGGACCAACCGATTTAAGATGCTCTCAGCGGGCGTCGCGACGGCGTCCCGCAGCCCGTCCACAAACGGGATTACGCGCCGACCAGTGCGTTTGTAATCCAGGCAGGTGTTCACCACGATCCGGTACAGCCAGGAATCAAAGCTCGCGTTGCCCCGAAAATTCTGGATCGAGGAGAGCAGCTTAAGAAACGTATCCTGCGCGATGTCCAAGGCCGCGCCCCGGTCGCCTGAGTAGCGCAACGCGATCGAGTACACGCGGTCTTTGTGGGCTTCAAACAGCGCGCGGAAGGCGTTGTCATCGCCGCGCCGGCAGGCCTCGATTACCTCGTGGTCGTTCGCGTCCAGCACCATGCCAAATTGATTAGACGGGTCAGGCAGGCGAATTCTTCCCGCTATTTCAAGGCTGTCAGGGGAGCCGGAAGGCATTCCGCGTCCATTTTACACCTCTGGGCAATTGAGGCTGGATCAGGCGGCTATAAGTGTTACTTCGTCAAATAGCTGCGATGAATCCAGGCATCGCCTTGGGCGCGATCGCGCGTTTCGAATAAGATGTTGCGCGGGGTTTCTTTGACCAGGACGTTGGTCCGGTCGGTCAACTGGCGTGCCGAGGCTTTGCCTGGGTCGGCATCCTGGAGCGCGGCTTTGACTGCGGCTGGCGTGGCAGGAGTGAACTTCTTAGCCGCACTGTATTCGGATACCGCCTCCACCGCGCTCGCGCGCAGCAGCTTCGGCCAGAGCCTCGCGAAGAGGTCGTGCGATGAATAAACATCGGCGCTGTTTACTTTGCCATTGATGGCGAACGCGTAGCCGATAACGTCGGGCTTTCCATCGATTGCGGTCTTCAGATCGCGAAGATAGCCGTCGATCGATTTCTGGACGACGGGCGTCTGCATCGTCATGGCCATGCTGGTGGGGGCGGGTGCGGCGCGGACGTCGAAGCGAAGCGCGTTGGAGAGGCTGGCTTGGGCGGCCGCCACCTGGTCCCACACGGAACGCTGATCGGCTTTCATCTTGACGGCCATTTTGAGTTCCTTGGTGGCGAGCGAGTCGGTGGAGGCGTTGAAGGTGGTCACCGGTTCGTTGCCGCGCGGGCTCCAGCGGCCATGCTCGACGCAGAACGCGTTGATGTTCACACGGCCCGACTTGGTGGGTAGGATGATGTCGTCCTTGAGCGTGCGGTCCTGCGCGCCGCCCTTGACGATGTCGCCGGATTCGATGAACACATCCTCGCCCGAAACGTTTTCGATAGTGAGTTCGTTCACATTGCGCGTCTCATAAACGACCACCTTGTGCTGCGCAAGGGCTTCTTCGAGCGTGAGCAGGTTTTTGGCCGGCTTGGCCGAACCGTGGATCAGAAATATCGAGAGGTTGTCGTGCGTGAAGGGGCCGCTGATGCGATATTCTCCCGCGCGCTGCGTCTGCGCCGACAAGCCGCGGAACGAGAACAATGCAACCACCAGCGCTCCGAGGGCGAGCGCAAACACACCACTACCGGCTACTTTCATACAAAATCTCCTTTGGACCACGCTTCAGTTCGGGCGATGGTCTCATCGTGAGAATGCCCTCAAGAGGGTGCGCCTTTCGCCTAGAGCGTTCAAGTTTGCGGCCGATTGGGTTAAGCTGTTTTCATTCCTATGAAACCGGAATCGTTCGATCCAGGATTGACGACACAGTTTTCAGGCGAGCTGCGGCGAGCCATCAATCCCGATGGCACTTTCAATGTGCGCCGCAAGGGGCTGCGGCTGCGCGACACCAACGTGTACTTGATGCTGATCGACACCACCTGGCCGCGATTCCTCGCGGCGGTGTTCGGGCTCTTCCTGGGCGTGAACATGCTCTTCGCGGGCCTCTATCTGGCGATCGGCATGGAGCACCTGCGCGGCGCCGAGCCGGAGATGGGCGATTTCCTGAACGCATTTTTCTTCAGCGTCCACACGTTGACCACGGTGGGATATGGAAATGTTTTTCCGCTCGGCACCATGGCCAATGCGGTGGCGGCGCTGGAAGCGGCCACCGGCCTGATGGTGTTCGCGCTGGCAACCGGCCTGCTCTACGGGAGATTCTCGCGGCCCTCGGCCAAGATTCTGTTCAGTCAACGCGCGCTGATCGCGCCCTATCAGGATGGGACCAGTTTGCAGTTCCGCATCACCAATGCCCGCAGCAATGTGTTGATGGACCTGGAGGCGCGCGTTCTGCTCATGACTGTGAACAGGTCCGATGGTCAGCTTAAGCGCGCTTTCTTGGATCTATCCTTGGAGCGGCGCCACGTGTACTTTTTCCCGCTGACCTGGACGGTGGTGCATCCCATCGATTCCGAGAGCCCGCTGCGAGGAAGAACAGCCGAGGATTTGAGAGGCATGGAGGCGGAGCTGCTGATTCTGATCAAAGGCTTCGACGATACGTTCAGCCAGATAGTGCATTCGCAATATTCTTACCGTTACGATGAGATTTTGTGGGGCGCCAAGTTCGAGCCGGCTTTCCACGTGGATCCGAAAGGCGATCTGGTTTTGGACGTGAATCGGGTTCACGAGCTAAGAGTGCTGCGATGAATATTCGAAGTTGGCTGGTTCTGATAGTCTCGGCGGCTTCGGTGCCCTGCGCGGCGCAGTTCACCCAGCCGCCCTTTGCAGCGGACAACACGCTGTTCGGAAAAGCTGAGTTGGGGGAGATTCTCGGCCTCCTATGCCCCGGTCAAGAAGATATTGGACAGGAGAGTGGGTGCCGCGTGTGCCCTGCTTCCAGCCCCAAGGCCGGAGCGCGCGCGAATGCCAGCATCGTGTCGGCGCTGCGCGGGCATTTCCTGAAGCCGGATTCGGACGATTTGCTGCTGGACTTCGATTTCTGTGGCCCGGCGTTGCTCACGCATTCCTCCAGCGGATGGTTCGTCGATCACGCGCAGGGTTTGCCGGATGGCGCCTGCCGCAAAGTGGCGAGCCGCGGTGGGCGCGACGGTCTGGTTTGTTACGAAGCCTCCTCGACGCAGGATCATGAGCAGGCGCAGCTGACGTTTTCGTATCTTCCGGAGCAAAAGATCGACTTGCTCGCGGCCTTTGACAGTACCGGCGGAGCCTGCGATTCGCCCGAGCGAGTGGTTGTGCAGTCGGCCATTCAGGACGTGAGGTTCGTTCCCGGAGGGGGCGGGAAGCTGAGCATTTCCATATCGGCGCGCTGCCGCCGCGGACCGCTGAACGAAGGATCGCGCAGGGCCTGCGCGCGTGGCGCCGGATTCCTCGACGACATCCGGCCCGCGGCCATGTTCCGCACGTTTCGAGTCGATTACGCGTTCACTGGGGACAGTTTTTCGCTCGTGGCGCCGAGCCGGGCGGTGAAACAGGCTTACGAGTTGTGCGCGGCTGCGCCGAAATAGTCAGCGTTGCGGTTCACACGAGTATGAACGCGACATGCACGAGTCCAGTTCGTCCTCACTCGACTTAGCGCAGGACGTTGCTCGATTCGGCTTGCGCGGTCAGGCGGTCGGCGTCGGCTTGCAGCAGGTAGCGATCCTTTACGAGATGTGACGCGGCGGCGCGCACTAGCTCGACGTATTTTTCGTGCGTCCCGTAGCGCTCCTCAAGCGACGGCCTTGGATCGGCAGCCGCCAGCCGCTCGGCTTTGGTCTTGGCGAATGGAACGTAGCCGCCGGCGAAGCCGCACTCGGTCCCTTTGAAATAACCCGCGGCCGTGACGTTCCAGCCCAGGTAAGTTCCGAGCGGAACCTGATGCAGGACGCTGGCGACTCCGGAGGTTTCGTTGCCGTCCGCGTTGACCTTGGCGGCCAGGCTCGGCAGCGTGTCCTTAATCACGGGCGGCTGAATGGTGATCCAGCCGGTGAGGTCACGCGGGTTGAACTTAGGGCCGAAGTCGTAGTCGTACATTGGAAGCTGAAGGCCGTCGGGCAGCGGCACGCCGGGAATTATTGGGAAGCCGAGCGCTTGCTGGGTGGCCGGAGCGAGATCGCCATGCTCCAGGCGCGGATATTGGCTGGCTGGCGGCTGGACGTTCTTCACCACCCAGTCCGTCAAGGCTTCACTCAGAGCGCGCATGGTGTCTGAAGACGGGTTGGGGTTGTCGGGCAGCTCGCAGCGTCCGCCGGCTGCTGGGGCGGTAGTGGAAAATCCGCCGCGGCCGCCTCCGTGCGTCACGCCGGGGAAGTAGTAGCGGCGCACGTTCGCGGGCAGCGGAATATCGCGGTCGGCTTTGGTTCCCACCAGGTCGGGTGAGCCGCGCAAACCCCACATTTCCGATGCGCCGAAAGTCTCGACAATCTTGGGGCAGGTCTTGGTGGCGGTGCAGCGGTCGAGCAGTCCGCCTTTGGCCAGATGGCGCGCTTCGTCGGTGTAATCGCTCCACCACACGATGCCGTCGCTGCCGGGCTGATAGAGATCCGCTGCGCCGCCGGGAACGGCGAAACGGAAATTCATCGGATTCTGCCGCGCGGCGATATTGGGGTGAGCGCCGTCGAAGACGATGCGCTTCGATTCATCCTGATTGAAACCCAGATGGATGAAGCTGCGCAGATAATTGCCGGATTGCGAAGTGCCGCGGCCGATAGCGTAGGAGATCTTGCCTGCCAGCGGGTTGGCCGTGCCCGAGTCATCGGCGGTGGCGTAGCGCAGGAACGAGTTCAAGTCGCGCGTGGCCGCGTAACCGATGCCGAGCACCAGCGGGTCCTTGGCGATGTAGACCAGTTCGTAGAGATACGCAGGATCGAAGCCACCTTTGACGCAGACTTTATGCGGATCGGCTTCGCCAGGGAACGGCGTCTTGCTGCAATCGGCAAAGGCCCAATCGCCGGGGCGCAGCGGAATCACCTCGCGGCCCTCGCCGGCGCGGCGGGTCAGCGTGGCTCTGGATGTGTCCAGGCTGGCCGGCAGCGGCGCAGGTACGCCCGCGCCGAGGCCACCCGTCATCTCCAGTGTCGTTGTCCCGGGCTTCATGTCGACGAAACGCACCATCACAGGACCGGTGATGGAAGAACCATCCGGGTTCTTGGCGGCTGGGACGACCAGGGTCTCCATGCCATCCGTGGGCGGTATGTCGCCCTGCCAGCCGCTGGCGACGAGTACGTGGCCGAACTGAAAGAAGTCGGCCATGGCGCCCGCATTGGTCGCTGCGCCCGCCAGAGCCACCCGGCCGCGGTTGGGGACCTCGTAGATCAGCACGCCGCTGGTTTTCGAAAGATCGAGCGGCTTGGCCAGCGAGAACGTGGCCGAATACTCCACCTTGCCGTGCTGATTGCGCGGCGCCAGCGCGAGATCGGTGATGATCGCGTTCAGCGGGTCTTTGGGATCCAGCTCGCCGTAGAAATGCCCGGTGAGGCGTTCATAAGCGCCGCCTGTACCGAAGGATTGGCCTTTGAATGCGGGCGAATCGCGATGTTCGATGACAATGCGTGTGACGCGCGCCTGCACAGAGACGGTGCAGGCCAGGATCGCGGCGAAGTTGAACAGATGGGTTCGAAGATGTGCCATTCACAAGTACATTACTGGAACCAGCGGGTGAATACAACCGGACCTACGGTTACACTAAATCCCATGGCTGCTAAAGTGAATCGGGTAACGGTGGATCTGGGATCTTATCCGGATCTGGTTGTGATCTATTTGGGGATGCGGGTCAACTCGCTGCGGGGTTTGGCGACGTTGTTCAAGTTCGGCCCGCGCATTCAGAACTCGGTGGCCGCGAAACCGGATGGACTGCTGCTGCACGAGCAGTTCTTTTTTGGCTTTTTCCCGCCACATTTCGGGATGCGGCAGTATTAGCGCGATTTCGAATCGCTGGAGTGTTGGTCGCGCACGATGCCGCATCAGAGCTGGTGGCAGGAGTTCGTGCGTAACTCGGGGGGCACCGGGTTCTGGCACGAGACCTATTTCATGCGGGGCGGCATGGAGGCGATTTATGACGACGTACCTGTTCCGCTGGGCCTGACGCATTTCGCGTCGCCCAAACCAGCGCGGGGTGCGATGTTTTCCGCCAGAAAGCGGGCCGGGATCGCGGGAGAAGCGAAGGTTGCGGCTCCCATTCAGGACGAGTAGTCAGCGCGCCGGCGGGCGATGCAAGAATGCCGCGACTTCTTCCGAGACTTTGGCCGCGATCGCCTCAGGCGTGCCGTGGCCGTCGATCAGCCGAAAGCGCTGGGGCTCGCGCAGGGCCAGCTCGTGGTAGGCTGCGCGGGCTTTTTCGTGAAAATCCCGCGACTGCTCGTCCAGGCGCGATTCTTTCTTGCCGCGTCTCGCTGAGATTGCGGGAATGAGCGCGAGCCAAGCCGGTTTCAGTGTCGATGTCGATGCATAGCGTGAGGTCCGGGACCAGGCCGTGGCAGGCGATGCGATCTAGATCGAGAACCGTCTTCCATCCGAGACCGCGGCCGGCGCCTTGATAAGCGATGGAAGAATCGGTGAAGCGGTCGCAGACCACAATTTTGCTTTGCTCGATCGCCGGGAGAATCCATTGCTCGACGTTTTGGGCGCGGGCGGCGAACATGAGCAGAAGTTCGGGGATGGCGCGCAGGTCGTGATTGGCGGGATCGAGCAGGATGCGGCGGATCTGCTGGCCGATGGGCGTACCGCCTGGTTCGGCGGTTTCGAGCACTTCGTGGCCTTCCTGGCGCAGGCGCTCGGCGAGCAGGCGGGCTTGCGTGCTTTTGCCGCTTCCGTCAGGGCCCTCAAACGTGAGGAAGACGCCGCGCCTAGTCGTAGACATAGTGCAGGACCTTTTTCAGATCCTCCCAAGCTTCCTTCTTGGCGTTCTGATTGTATGGCCGCAGCAGATACGACGGATGGTAGGTCACCATCACGGGAATATCACGCCAGCGCTGCCATTTTCCGCGCAATCGAGTGACGCCTTCCTTGGTTCCGAGCAGGGCTTTGGCCGCGGTCGAGCCTAGAGCGCAGATGGCTTTGGGACGGATGGCCTGAAGCTGGCGATACAGGAACTGGCCGCAGATTTCCATCTCGTCGGGCTGCGGCGTGCGGTTTTCGGGCGGGCGGCATTTCACAACGTTGCAGATGTACACATCGGCGCGGACGATCGGGATGCCTTCCTTGCGCGCGGTGCCCTCGATCATCTGGGTGAGGAGCTGGCCGGCGCGGCCCACAAATGGGAGTCCTTGCTCGTCTTCATCCGCGCCCGGGCCCTCGCCCACGAATACCAGCTTGGCTTGCTCATTGCCGGTGCCGAAGACCAGCTTGTTGCGGCCTTCGTGCAGGCGGCAGCGCTTGCAGTCGCCGATGTCCTCGAGAATTTTGAGCAGCGTGTCGCCGTCTGGTTCTAGGGCTGGCAGCCCAGAGGCTTCAACGGTGGCGGCAGGTTGCGGCTCGAGGGGCGCTGCATGTGTCGCCTCGCGACGGAACAGAGTCTTAACGCCGAGATCCTGGTAGAACTCGAGGTAGCGCCGAATTTCTTCTGGTGTCATTGGGCCGCGTGCAGAGCCAGGCGCAGCTTGAGGACCTGATCGAAGATCCGGTCGGCGATCTCGCGTTTGAGTGCGCGCGCCAGCGGGATGGTTTCGCCGGTGCGCAGCACCAGCACCACTTCGTTCTGATCGGATTCAAAGCCGGTGCCGTCCTGATTCACCAGATTAGCCACCACCAGGTCGCAGTTTTTGGATGCGAGCTTTTGACGCGCGCTTTCGACGAGCTTCTCGGTCTCGGCGGCGAATCCGATGAGCAGGCGGTCGCCTTTCTTCTGTCCGAGCTCGGCCAGAATGTCGGGAGTGGGTTCCAACTCCAGCGACATTCGCATGGCGGTTTTCTTAATCTTGTGCTGCGGGACATGCGACAGGTGATAGTCGGCGACGGCGGCCGACTTGACGACAATGGTTGCGCCGGACAGATTTTCCATCACCGCGTTGCGCATCTCAACCGCGGTCTTGACGTGGATCACTTGCGCGCCGTACGGTTCCGGAAGCTGGACGGGGCCGGATACGAGGATTGCGCGGGCCCCCCGGTCGACTGCGGCTTGCGCCAGCGCGTAGCCCATTTTTCCGCTGGACCGGTTGGAGATGAAGCGCACCGGATCGAGCGGCTCCTGCGTGGGGCCGGCGGTGATCAAAACCGTCTCGCCATCCAAGTCGCGGCGATGGAAACCAAGCCCGGCGACCACGTCGGCAATGCGATCCGGTTCGGCCAGTCTTCCGGGGCCGGTCATGCCGCACGCCAGCATGCCTTCCTCCGGTTCGACGATGATGTGGCCGCGCTTTCGGAGGATGCTCAGATTTTCCTGCGTGGCCGGATGCATCCACATATTGGTGTTCATCGCGGGCGCCAGCACCACGCGGCCGGTGAAGGCGAGATAACAGGTGGTGAGAAAGTCGTCGGCGTGACCGTGCGCCAGCCGCGCCATCAAATCGGCTGTGGCGGGTGCGATGATCATGACGTCGTTCTCTTGCGCCACCGCGATATGCTCGACGGCGCTCGAGAGCGTTTCCTCGGAACTTCCGGCGGCGAACAGATCGGTGATGACTTTACGGCCAGTCAGAGCCGCAAAAGTAAGGGGCGTTATGAAGCGCTGGGCGGCGGCGGTGAGAACGGCTTGGACGCGCAGCCCGCGCTCCATCAGCGCACGGGCCAGTTCGGCGGACTTGTAGGCCGCGATTCCACCGCCCACGCCTAAGATCGCGTTCATCCGGTCAGGCTCCTCAGGACGCGCCGTGCCCGCAAGGTTACTCCTGCGGCGCGAGTTCCTCTTGCGGCTGCTCGCGCAGGATGTCGGTATACTTCACCAGGCCGCGGCGGACTTCTTCCATGGCGGTGACCGTGGGCTTCTTGGATGTGGTGGGCAAAAATGGACGCGCGCCATTCTGGAGCTGGCGCGCCCGCTTGGCGGCTACGATGATGAACCGGTAGGTGCTCTGCTCGCCGTCATCCGGGATCGCGTACATCGCGTTGTTCTTCAATCTCTCAGCCATTCGTTATCGAACCTCGGTAGTAACTTGGGATCACTGTCGCTCGAAACTGTCGAGGATGGGCCGGACTTCTTCTTCCATGCGGGCCTTTCTCAGCCGTTCGGCCTTTACGATAGATGCCAGGCGCGCGGCGGCTTCCTCGATTTCCCGGTTAATCAGGACATAATCATATTGCGTATAATTTCGAACTTCGGCCGCGGCGCCTTGCAAGCGGCGTTGAATCACTTCCTCGCTGTCTTGAGACCGGGCACGAAGCCTTTGCTCGAGAACGTCCCGGGAGGGAGGAAGCACGAACACACTGATTGCTTCCGGGATCGCTACTTTTAATTGTCTCGCACCTTGGACATCAATGTCGAGCACCAGGTCGTGGCCCTCGTGGGTGGCCCGCTCGAAGGTCTGGCGGTTGGTGCCATAGTAGTTTCCGAAGACTTCCGCGTATTCGAGAAATTCGCCGCTGGCCAGGCGATTTTCGAAGTCTTCCCGTGTAATGAAAACATAGTCGACGCCGTTGGTTTCTGTCGGGCGCGGCGGACGCGTGGTGTATGAAATCGAGAAGGTCAGATTAGAGACGGTCTGGAAGAGGCGATGAACCAGCGTCGATTTACCGGAGCCGGAGGGGGCCGAGATGATGAAGACGGAGATCATGCCGGCAAGCCACCCATAAACGCGGAAGATCGCAGATGTGCGGCTTCGAGAGATGAGCTCATTCCAGGTTCAAGGCCTGTTCGCGGATTTTTTCGATCGCGGATTTCGCTTCCAGCGCCAGCGAGGTGATGCGCAGACCGATCTCGCCGATCCCGCTGGTCTTGGAGAGAATCGTGTTGGATTCGCGGTTCATCTCCTGCAAGAGAAAATCCAGTTTCTTGCCGACTTCCCCGCCCCCGTCCAGAATTTCGTCCACCTGGTTGGAATGAATCTTCAGCCGCGCGATCTCTTCGCCAATTTCGCTGCGGTCAGCCAGCAACGCGGCTTCTTGAGCGAGCCTCTGAGGATCGAGCGGCAGATTCGCCAATAAATCGCGCAGCCTTTCTTGCAGGCGTGCCTGAAATGCAGGCATGGCCTGCGAGCGGATCTGCTCTATCTCCGCCGCACCTCGCTGGATCGCGCGATTCTGCTCTCGAATCACCGCGGCAAGCTCAGCGCCTTCGCGCGTCCGGAAGCGATTGAGCGCCTCGGTGGCCTGCTCGAGAACGCTAAGAATCGCGGCTTCGATGGCAGGGTCGGGTTCCTGATCCTCAGCGGCGCCAAACATGCCCGGGTGCTGAAAGATCCGGCTCAGATCGGGCTCCGCCTGGAGCCCCTCTTCGGCAGCGGCCTGCCGAAATGCAGCCAAATAAGCGCGGAACAATGGGACATTCAGCCCTCCGGCTACAGCCTTTCCAGGCTGCATAAGCCTGCAGCGAATATCCACGTGCCCGCGGAGAATGGCTCTTTTGACAACGGCCCGGATAGCTCCTTCGAATGGATCGAACTCCTGCGGCAGATGGAAGTGCAGATCCAGGCCGCGGTGATTGACGCTCTTCAGGCTCACCGTGATCTCGCCCTGCGGCGTGGACTGGTGGAGGCGGGCGAAGCCGGTCATGCTGCGGATCGGCGCGCTCATGAGTTGATCAAAGGATCCGCTTCCAGAAATTGCAAGCCGTGCAAGCGATGATAGATACCGCCCTGGTTGATCAACTCTTCGTGCGTTCCGATCTCGGCGATGCGGCCGTTATCCAGGACCACGATCTTATCGGCGCGGCGGATGGTGGACAGCCGGTGCGCGATTACGATCACGGTGCGATTGCTCATCAAGGTTTGCAAGGCGCGCTGCACCAGAATTTCAGATTCGCGTATCGAGATGCGAGGTAGCCTCGTCCAGGATCAGAATAGGCGCGTTCTTGAGCAGAGCGCGGGCAATGGCCAGCCGCTGCCGCTGGCCTCCGCTGAGCATCATGCCGCGTTCGCCGATTACCGTATCGTAGCCATGCGGCATGCGTTCGATAAACTCGTCAGCCAGTGCGTTGCGCGCCGCCTCGCGAATTTCTTCCGGCTTGGCCTTGGGCTTGCCATAGCGGATATTATTGGCAACGGTGTCGTTGAATAGAAAGGTTTCCTGCGCCACCATGCCGACCCTGGCCCGCAGCGAAGCGAGCTGCAGATCGCGCACGTCCTTGCCGTCGATTCGCACCGCGCCGCTCGATACGTCGTAGAAGCGCGGCACCAGATTGGCCAGCGTGGTTTTGCCCGCGCCACTCGGTCCCACCAGAGCCACCACTTCTCCGGCGCGCACCTCGAGCTGAACGCCCTCCAGAGAAAATCCATTGGGCGCGCTGGAATAGTGGAAGCCAACATTGTCGAGCAGGATCGAGTCCTGGAACTTGGAGAGCTTGACCGCCCCCGGCCGCTCCGAGATCTGTTGCTCGCGGTCCAGATACTCGAAGACTTTCTGCGAAGCTCCCGCGGCCTGCTGGAAAATGTTGTGAATGCCGGTGAGCCGCTTCACAGGTTCATATAACATCAGCAGCGCAATGACGAAGCTGGTGAACTCGCCCGCCGTTAGCGATCCGGCCTTGATCTCGGTGCGCGCGTAGGTTAGCAGCCCGACGATCGTAATCGCTCCGAAGAATTCGATCAGCGGCGAGGAGAGCGCCTGTTGCAGAACATAACGCAGATTGCTGGACTTGAGGCGGTCGGCGGCCAGACGGAAACGGTTCGATTCCACATCCTCGGCGCCGAACGACTTCACCACCTGATGCCCGCTGATGGTCTCTTGCAAAATCTGGTTCAATTCAGCGGCTTCATCCTGGGCGCGGCGCGTAGTCCGGCGGATGCGGCGGCCGATGCGCAGGGTCGGGATCAGCACGAAGGGAAGCAGCGTCAGGCTCACGATGGCCAGGCGCCAATCCTTTTGAATCACGACAAAAAGCAGGAAGATCACCGAAAACGACTGGCGCAGCCAGTCGGCCAGCATGTGCGAAGTGGCCACCTGGATTTTTTCGAGGTCGTTCATGATGGAGGACATCACGCGGCCGGTGGAATTGGACTCGAAAAAATTGGCGTCCTGCCGCAGCACCCGGTCGAAGACCTGCTGCCGCAGGTCGGTGACGGCGGAAAATCCGACGTAATTGACAAAGTAATTTCCGAAGTAGTCGCACAGCCCCTTCACGGTGAAAGCGCCCAGGATGGCGACGAACACCATGGTCCAGATGTTGTGAATCGCGGAGGGGAGCAGGTCCTGAAGATTGACGGGGTGGTTGAAAATCGGGATCTTGAACAGGAGCACCGGTGCGTCCGGCGAGTCGGGCTTCAGAACACGGTCGAAGATGGGACCGATCAGGACCGCCATCAATCCTTGCGCCGCGCCGACCGCGGCCATCAGAATCACCGATAGAATCAGCGGAGCCGAGTAGGGCCGGACGAAGCGGAGCAGGCGAGTCATTGCGGTCGTGAAACGGTCGCTCCGGGCGACACCCGGTCTGTTACGGTTTTCATCGTTAACAAAGAACGGGCAGTTATTCTTCGATCTTCGCTTCGTCGATCAGCATGACTGGAATGTCATCCCGAATCGGGTAGACGCGTTTACACTGCACACATTTCAGCCCGCTCTGATCGGGCTTCAACTCCAGGCTCGCCTTGCACAAGGGGCAAACCAGGATCTCCAGCAAGTCCTTGCTAATCGCCATGGTTCGAATCCAAGTGTAACAGGGATCAATAGGTCCAAGTTCGGGGAAAGTGTCTTATCATTAGCTCGAACGGTGAAGCGCACTCTTCGGCGGCAGAATGTGTTCCTATCGAGCGGCGCCCGGAGCCTCATCGGGGTAGTTCTAGCGATAACTGCCGTCACAGGCTGTGGTTCTCGCTCCGCGCCGCTGTGGCCTGGTTCGAAATACACCGAAGCTGACCGCTCGATCGCCATTCTGCGCGCGCTCGCATATATTGACCGGTCGGCCGATAAACCGGAGAACTTTGCCGACTACGGTACGGATTTTCTGTACTGCTTTTATTCCATTGCCGCTTCCGCGCGGGATCCGGAATTGAGCGCCGCAGCCTACCGCATCGGCGACCGTGCCGCTACGCGATGGGTGAAGTCGCATGCCACCGTGCCTGCTAATGCTAATGCGGACGACGTGGCAGACTTGGTGTTCGGCTGGCTGGCTGCTTCCGGGCTCGGCCAGGATGATGGCCGCATCCGGCTCCAGCTGCGTGAAGCGGCAGCACGTTTCACGCCGATCGACTACCTGCTGTTCGATCCGGCGAAGGAGCCGCCGCCATCGGACATTCCCGAAATGTGCCCGCACGACTCCGTTTGGAATCCGCGCGGCGCAACGGTCTGTAAGAAGTGCGGCCGTGCTCTGAAGATGCGGTCAAAATACGATGTCTGGCTGGACGCGCTGATAACGACCTACACCGGGGATCGTTACGGCATTCAACTGGGAGCGCCCTACGGCGAGGTCCTGCAATGGATGCCTGCCATGCGGCCCTATCGCGACCGGAACCAGGCCAGCAATGCACTCTTTATTGACACGGTCTACTCGCTCACCCACGTCGTCTACACGCTGAATGATTACGGGCAACATTTATTACCTCGCGATCTGCTGCCGCAGGAATATTCTTTTCTGAAGCGCAACCTGCGGGAAGCCGTTGCATTGCACGACCCGGAGACGATGGGAGAATTCCTCGATAGTTTGAAGAGTTTCGGCCTGACCACCTCCGACGAAGTCATCCGCACCGGCATGAGCTATTTGTTACGCGCGCAGCGCCCGGACGGAACCTGGAGCGCGCCCAATCAAAAGGATCCCTACACTCTTTATCATTCCGCCTGGACCGGCATCGACGGGCTGAAGGATTGCCGTTGGCAAGGCGAGGGCCTGAGTTTTCCGGAACTACGGCCTGTGCTGGAACGGATGCGCTAGGCTGAAGCGTCGATGGCGCCACGTCAATTCCATCCCAAGGGCCTCGCAACGGCCGCCTATTGGCTCACTCCTGCCCTGCTCGCACTCTTCATTTACTGGCCGGCCTTGGGCGCGTGGTTTCAGGACGACGATTTCGTCTGGCTGAACCTGTTGCCGAGCGTCCACACCTGGGGCGATCTTTGGTACGCGCTCTTTCATCCCACAATCCACGGGACGTGGCGGCCGCTCGGGGAACGCGCCTACTTTCTGCTGGTGCAGTCCCTGTTCGGTTATTCGAGCGGGGTTCCTTTCCACATGGTTGCGTTTGCGGTGCAGTTTGTGAACATGGCTCTGGTCTCAGCCATCACCTGGAAGCTGACCCGTTCTCAGCCGCGGGATTTCTTGCTCCGGTGCTTTGGATTGCGAACGACAAGCTCACGCGCACCATGATCTGGAGTTCGAACATCAACTACATTTCCTGTGGGTTTTTTGTTCTGGCCGCGCTGTGGTTTCTGCTGCGTCACACCGAGACCGGAAAGATGCGCTACCTGGTGGCGATGTGGACAGCGTTCATCCTGGGGCTGGGCGCACTGGAGGAGGCGATCGTATTTCCTTTGATGGCTGCACTCTATACGCTGGCCTGCGCCCGCCCTTACTTCAAAAGAACGCTTCCTCTGTTCGGAGCCGCTGGCCTGTTCGGGCTGGCGCATCAGGCCCTCGCGCCGAACCAGGCAGGCACGCTGTATAGCATGCACTTTGATGGCGCGATCTTCTCCACGGTGAAGCAGTACTGGAAAATGGCGCTGCTCCCCGACAACTTCAAAATCTTCACCGGATTGCCCAGCTATGTCGGCGGAGCAGGAGTCGTCCTCTTCACGGCGGCGCTGCTCGGCTATGCAAGCTATCAGGCCTTCCGCCGGAACTGGATTCCGCTTCTTTTTCTGGGCTGGTTCGTTAGCTTGCTGTTGCCCATGCTGCCGCTGCGCGATCACATTCTCAGCTCCTATCTGGCACTTCCGCTGATCGCCTTGGCCATGTTGGCCGCCGATGCCTTCGCGCACGCGTGGCGGGAGGGGCTAGCGTGGCGTGTGGCCGCGATCGCATTAGT
This sequence comes from Terriglobia bacterium, assembly GCA_963739705.1. GTDB lineage: Bacteria > Acidobacteriota > Terriglobia > Bryobacterales > Bryobacteraceae > Palsa-89. The sequence continues at coordinate 90,160 of CAVUBR010000004.1, forward strand.
CGCATTCTTTCTGCTCGAGTCGGCCCCGGTGGCGCGCAAAGCAACCAAGGCGTTGGCATTCCGAAGCTGGACCATCGAAGCCATGGTGAAGGGTGTCGCCCAGGTTCATCAGGTTCACCCGGACCGCGACATTCTCCTGAAAGATGCCAACGATGATCTGGTCTGGGGCGCCATCCACGAGCGCTGCTTCCTGTTTCTAGGATTCGACAACGTCTACCTCGCGCCCGGATCGGATGTTCGCATTACCCCGCATCCGGAGTTAGGCGACGTTAACCGGTGGATCATGCCGGAAGCAACCGTTCGAGAACGACAGGGACGGCTCACGGTCCTGGATTGCAAACGTGACCATCTCGAAGATATAACCGGCGAATATTATGCTTCGCTCTTACCGTCGACTCAAGCCGTCGATTCAGCTCCCGCGCCGGCAACCGACCGCGTCGACGTTGCCGATCCGCGCCGCACCGGCCGGCTGGATCAGGCCTGGTATCCGCCCGACCATGGCTTCCGCTGGATGGCAAAGCGCGCGTCCGTGAGGATGACAACTTCGCCTGGACGATCGCAAAAACTGCACCTCCGCGGATACTGCCCGGCCGCCGCGTTGCAGAAAGGCGCTCTCACCCTGACTGTTTCGGTCGACGGCGTGGCCTTCCCCGCAGTTCGCATCGACCGAGCCGACGCGCCGTTTGAATTCGAATTTCCTTTGAGGGCGGGGCTGCCACAGGAGATCCAAGTCACCGTGGAACTCGATCATACTTTTCGGGTTCCGCCGGACGTGCGCGAGCTTGGGCTGACGTTTGGCGTGTTCGAGATCCGCTAGCTTAGCTAAACGGCTGGAGTTGACTTAGAAACTGAACCGCAGATTGAAATCGATGCGGCGATTGAACGCCTGTGCGTTGGCGTTTCCGCCGAAATTGCCTACGGTGGCCTGCGCCAGGGGCTCTCCGAGGCGCGGCGACAGAAGGTCGTTCTCGATCTGACCGGGATTGACGGTGTTGAAAAGGTTATGGACCATGACGCCCGCGGTCAACGTGTAACGCTTTCCGCTCGAGTCGCCGAAGCCGCCAAAACCTCCGAACCCGCCCCCGCCGGCGGGCCACCACCGCGGCCGCCTCCTCCGCCGGGCCCGCGACCGAATCCGGGACCGCCTCCCCGCGGCCGCGGCGTGGATTGTTCCGCGGCGCGGTTGTTTCGCCAAATCCCCAGGTCCGGCTGAGACGAAGATTGAAGTTAAACTGGCCGAATGCGCTGAAGGCATTGATCGGAATGATGGGCAGCCCGCCGGGAGGATTGATCACGAAACTTCCATAGGGCGTTCCGGAAACCAGGCAGGTAGCCAGATTGCGCGCCAGTTGCTGAGTACACGCCGGCGCCGAAAATCCAGCCGGAGCCAGCGCCGGGCGCGCGTTGCCAGTCACACCGTCCCCAACAGCATCGATGCCTTCCACGATGTTCAACGGCGGCGCTGAGTTGTAAAGAATGTTTGGCGAAAACCGCAATCCAAACGGCAGCAGGATGCTTCCGTTGAGGGCTACTCGATTCCGGATGTCGTAAAGCGCGCGGCCCCAGTCCTGGTTGAAGTTGTAAGGATTGGACGGAGCGGCGAGCGGGCTGGAAACGTTGGTGTTGACGTGCCCGTTGACGTAGAACCCAAACAACGAAATCCGGGAATTGATGCGCGCATTGCCGTTGACAATTAATTGGTGCTGCGCGTACAGGCCGCTCGACTCATAGAGATTGTACATGCCTCCGTTATACCCGAGCGGATAGGCCGAAAGAGCCGGATTCAACGGATTCCACGTTCCCGGAAGCGGCGTGTTGATGTCCACGGTGCGCAGGACGTGCTCGCCGATGGTGTTGATATAGTTCACCGACAGCGTCACGTTTTTCGGCAACTGCCGGTCAATCCCGATGGCCGCTTGCTGCATTCGCGGGGATCGGTACGTCCCATCAATGTGATAGGTGGCGGCGGATTCCGCGTATTGCGGCGACTCCAGGGCGCTCAGCTGCGGAATCGGTACGCCGGCCGCCGGATAAAACGTTGGATTGGGGATGGTGTAAGAAACGTCATTGGTCCCGTTGAAACGGAATGTGTTGAGCACGTTCCCGACGCTAAACCGGTCGTAGAAAAATCCGTAGCCGCCCCGCACCACCGTCTTGGGATTGCTGAGACGTCCTCCCTGCGTGGGCCGGCCGAGGCCCCAGGCAAAGCCGACGCGCGGCGCCCAATCGCCGTGATCCGGAATATCGTTCTGCACTTCGTAACGCAGACCGAGGCTCACCGTCAGGTTCGGCTTCACTTTCCAGTCGTCTTGAAAAAACAGCCCGGCGTCCACCTCACTGGCGTTGATCAGCGGCTGGCCGGCTGCGAACACGTACTGGTACGCTCCTCCGCCCGCGGCGATGATCTGCGAAAGCGGCAGACCCTGGGCGATGCCCTGCTGCATCAGCGCGTAGGATGCCAACGACGGGAAATTGAATTGTCCGCTGAAATTATTGGTGTTGTAGTTGGCCAATTGCTCGCCGCGGATGCGCGCGCCGAACTTGATGAACTGCGTGCCATGCGTGATCGAAGTGTAGTTCTGGTATTCGTAATTCCTCTGGTGGTTGTAATCGGCGGGGAAGGTGCTGCCGGAGGTGAAGGCGTCGGCCACGGAAATGTTCAGCACCGGATTCACACCGGTCTGATTGTTGCTCATCGAAAAGAACTGGAAGTGCGACTCGTTGATGACCGAAGGGCTGACCACTTGCGTTTCCACCAACTGCACGGTTTGATTGGTGCCGTGCTGAGTGTAGGCGCCATTGGGCAAATTGAATCCGCTGACGCCGCCGTTGTCGAGCTCGCTGCCCTGCCAGCGGTAGCGCAGATCGAGCGTTATATTCTGCGTCAACTGGTAGGTGACGCGCGGGCTTACGTTGTCAAACGTATTGGGTTGGAGCACTCCATAAGACTGCGCCAAGGGCGTGCACGGCGTCCCGAACAAGAGCGCGGAGCAGGAAGGATCGAGTATGTCGGCCGTGACAAGCTGGTCCTCACGCTGCTGGCGGCGGGAAAAGTCGATAAAGAACGACATCTTGTTCTTGATGATCGGGCCGCTGAGATTGGCTTGCAGGTTCTTGGTGTCCGATGCGGGCAGCGCAAACCCCGGCGTGGCCGCGAACGGGTTGCGCGCGTCCCAAATGTGGTCGCTGTAAATCACGTTGACCGCGCCATGGAATTTTTCGCTTCCCGGCTTGGTGAAAATCTCGATGCGGCCGCGGCCGGACGTATCGTACTCAGACGAAAACGGATTGGAATTGATGCGAATCTCGCGAATCGAGTCCTTGGGAGGAAGCTGGCCGCTCGAGAAGCCGTCGATGAAGAACTGGCCGCCGTTCGGTCCAGCGGCCGGGCCGGCCAAGGCCAGCAGATCCGCTTGCAAGTCGTCGGGGTCGTCGGAGAGAGCATCCAGATCGGCCGCTTTCAGCACCAGCGCGCCGGCGTTCTGCGCCGGATCCGTGCTGACCAGCGGCCCGGAGTTTTCTTGTACCGTCACTTCTTGTTTTTCGAGTGCAACCCGCAGTTGAATATCCAAGTTGACGGAGCGAACGCCGCCGCTGAAGTCCGCTGTGGCGGGGGCGATCTGCGCCAACCCGGGGGAACTGGCCTGAACAGTGTAGGTTCCGGGAGGAAGTCCTGCGATGGAATACGAGCCGTCGTTCCCGGAGGTACCGGTCTTAACGGGCCCGGCTGCGTCCGACACCGTGATTTTCGCCCCGGGAACCAGCGCGCCCGATTCGTCGGTGATCGCGCCGTGCAGGATTCCGGCCGGCTGGCTATGCAGTGCGGAGGCAAAGATCAACGCCAGCGACAGGCCCAGATTGAATTTCAACATTTCGTATCCATGCTGGAATTCGCAATCCGGGCCGCAGGCGGCTTATTGCTCGGCGGCTCCTCCGGATACTTCCAGATTCCACGAGCCCAGGTTCACCTCGCCGGCCGTGCGCGGCGCGGCAGCCAGGAACGGCTCTACGCCGGCCACGAAAGAGAACGCCGTAACGGGTGCGCCTTCGGTCGCTTTGGCGCCGGAGATAATCACGGCATCGCCTTTCTTGAGTTCGGCCAGTGACAACTGCGGGGAGCGATCCAGGACTTGCTGCAGGTCGCCGGAACCGCCCGGCCCGCGTCCACCGCCAAATCCCCTTCCCCCGGGTGCGCCGTCAGGACCACCGGCCCGCCCGCCCGCTGGAGGCCCGCCTTGCGGTGGCGCATCGCCCGATGCCGCGGGACGCATGCGCCGCGCCAGCATGGTGGCGGTCTGTTCGTCGATACGGCGCAACATGGTGCCCGAATTGGTCTTCACAGTGACGGGCTTTTTGGTCTGCAGGTTGGTGATGCGCACTTCTCCGCTTCCAGCGTCCGCGGAGATGACGGTTCCGGCGATGGTTTCGAACGCACCGGAAATAATTTCTTCGGCCTTCACGCGCGTGCCATCCTCGGTCCTGTCGCCTAACACGCGAATGGTGTCGCCAGGCTTCACTTCCGCGAGCGAACTGGTTTTTGCATCGGCGAAGTTGATCGAATCCGGCGCGTAACGGCGAAACTCGGCGCTGGAGGCATCGATGGTCAGCGTTTTGCTGTCGCGTCCGCGCGTAGTGATGATGATCTCCTTGCTCCCGGCATTCACCGCGGTGGCGATTCCGGTGATCCCGCGTTTCTGCCAGTCGGCTTGATCCCGCGCCTGTTTCTGCGCCACGTCGCCTTTGGCCATGGTGATTACGGTGCGGACGGAAACTGTCTTCGTGTCGTCGGCGAACGGCCCGCGGGTGATCAGCCGGTCGCCGGCATGTACGTCTGAAAACGTGATGCGGACCGCCTTCTTCTGATCGGTCTCACCCAACGGCATCCGCAGGTAGATGGTGTTGTCCTGAAGCGCGACGTTGTAGTTGACGCCGTCGTCTCCCTTCACTTTGAACTGCTTGGCGGAGGTGTCGATAGAGGTGATTTCGCCGGCCACTAATTTGGCGGGCGCTGGCGTCTGCGCGGGGGCCCAAGCCGCAGCCACGCATACGAGAATCCCTAACAATTTCATCTTGTTAACTTGGCGATCAGGTAGATACATGGGTTACCCTTCCAGATGTCAAGAAACGTAAACGGATTGGGCGCGCTTCGCGTGGAACAGGAAAAGCGCTAGTCAGGGCTGACAACCAACTGGTTGTTGACACTGCTGACGCCTTTCACCTTCTTAGCCAGCTTTTCGGCTTTGGCGCGCTGTTTTTCGGTCTTCACTTTGCCCGCTAGCGTGACGGCGCCATCGTGAGCGTCGACGTCAATCTTGACGCCGCCCACGTCGGGATCGTTAGCCAGCCTGACGCGCACCTGATCGATGACTTCGCCGTCGGGCACATGCTTTTGCGCCGTTTTTTCCGCCGTTAGTGGCGCCAGGAACAGGCTCAATGCGAGCGCTACGGAAAGGAATCGCATCATTTTTCTGGGGCAGGCTCCGAGTCCAATTCTGCACCCGTCATGGAGCGCCAGTCAATGGCCTTGAGGAACTCGGGACTTTCGCGCCAATCCTTCTGAACCTTGACGAACAGTTCCAGGAAGATTTTGCGCGAGAAGATGCGCTCCATTTCATGCCGGGCCAGCGTGCCGATTTTTTTCAGCGTCGCGCCTTTGGCTCCGATCACGATGGCTTTTTGGCCGGTGCGTTCGACATAGATCGTAGCGGCGATGCGCGTGAGCTTAGGGGTTTCGGCCCACTCATCTACCAGCACCGCTATGGCATGCGGCACTTCTTGCCGGGTTTCGCGCAGGACCTGCTCGCGGATCAGCTCGGCGGCGAGAAAACGCTCGGGTTGGTCGGTAAGATAATCGGACGGAAAATAGGCGGGGCCTTCCGGGAGCCGTTTGACAATCTCCTCGCGCACCCGATCCAGACCCTCGCGCGTGATCGAAGACACGGGGATGTATTCGTCGAATTCGCGCGCGGCTTTGTACTGCTCGATGAGCGGCAGCAGCCGGCGCTTGTCCTGAACGCGGTCGATTTTGGTGAGCAGCAGCAGCACCGGCGTGGTTACCTTGCGGAGCACATCCAGGGCTTGGGCGTCCTTCTCGGTAAACCCGGTGGCGGCGTCGGCGAGATACAGCAGCACGTCACGGTCAGTCAAAGCATCGCGCACGGTTTCCATCATGCGCCGGTTGAGAAGCGTGTTGGATTCATGGATCCCGGGCGTGTCCAGGAATATGATCTGGGCGCCGGCCGTATTGACGACACCTTGCAGGGACGCGCGCGTGGTCTGCGGCTTTTCGGAAACAATAGCGACCTTCGCCCCCACCAGCGCATTCAGCAACGTTGATTTGCCGGCGTTGGGACGGCCGAGAATCGAGACGTATCCGGAACGGAAGCCGGGCTTGGGGGCGCTCATGACCGGCCGTGGGACAGGGTTTCCTGCTTGGCTTTCGAGATACGAACCTGTTCCACCTTCAGCTCGTCGCCCGCCAGCACTTCGATGCGGATGCCGTCGCGCTCCACGGTCTCGCCAACCTGGGGCACGTGTCCTAACCATTCTGTGACCAAGCCTCCGATAGTGGTGGACTCAGTGCCTTCCGCCGGACGAAAGCCCAGCAGGTCATCCAGCCGGTCCAGATCCAGGCTGCCGGCGGCGATGAACTGGCCCTCGGATTCCTCCGTCACATCGCGCTCGGGCTCATGTTCATCGTGTATTTCGCCCAGAATTTCCTCCACCATGTCTTCCATGGTGGCGAGACCCGCTACGTTTCCGTACTCGTCGATCACGATCGCCATGTGCGCGCCGGCCTCCTGCATTTCGCGCAGCAGATCGTTCACCGGCTTGGTTTCCGGCACAAAGCGAATGGGCCGCACCAGTTCGCGCACTTGCGCGTCCCGCCCGATCCGCTTCGTCCAGTTCAAACATGTCGCGGACGTGCACGAATCCGATGATGTGATCGATCGTGTCCTCGTACGCCGGGATGCGCGAATACTGCTCGTGGATAACCATCTCCCGCAGGTCCTCGAGCGAACGGCTGGCTTCGATGGCGACAATCTTGGGGCGAGGTGTCATTACCTCGCGCACGGTTTTATCGCCGAAGGCCACCACCGACTCGATCAGCTTGCGGTCGTCTTTCTCAATAAGGCCCCCCTCTTCTCCGGCCGAGATCAGAGCCTCGATGTCGCCGCTGGCGCTGGCTTCCTCGCCGGGCGATTCGGGCGCCGAAAGGTCCACCAGCGACTGGAAGAAGCCGAGAATCGCCGTCAAGGGACGCACGGCCAGCGCGCACAGCCGCAACACGGGAGCCAGTGGCAGCAGCCAGCGCCCGCGCGTTTTCCGATAGAGCACTTGGGCCAGCATGTAGGTTGTGGCCAGCATCGTGAGCCAGGCGAACAGAGCGGCCTCGAAAAAGCTCTGCCAAGGCGTGCCGGTATTGCCGAACTGCACGGCCATGAAGCACAGACCCATCAGCAGGAGCAGCGTGTGTTTGATCACTGAGAAGGCCAACACGCCTTTTTCGGCTTCCAGGCCGATGCGCTCCTCCAGCGTTTCCTTGAAGAACTCGAGGGCGGGCAGATCGCGGGCGCGCAGCCGGAGTGATTCCATGTACAAAATCTGAACCACCGTGACCAGGCAGAGCAGGGCGGCGCAGACGGCCGCGGCGCCCACGGCAAACCAAGTCATGCCTGCGCCCTCTCGATCAGGCCGCACGGCAGCCCGAGCGTCGCGCGCCATTTCGCTTCGGTACGCGCCATGCGGCCGTGATCTTTTTCGTGGTCCATGCCCAGCAGATGGAGCAGGCCATGCAGCATCAGGATCTCGATTTCCTGCTGGATGGCCAGGCCATACTCGGCAGCCTGTTCTTTGGCCCTTGGATAAGAAATCGCGACGTCGCCAAGAAACTCGTCCGCATTCGCTGCCGGGAAGGAGAGAACGTCGGTGGCGTGATCCTGCTTGCGAAACTCCCGATTGAGCCGGCGCAGCTCAGCGTCGCCTGTAATCAAACATCCGAACGCGCGACCATGAGCTACTTCGTTCGCCAGCCTTTTGGCAAACAACCGCGCGGACCGCCGTGAGACGCCGGGGGTCGCGGACTCGGAAAAGCAGACTGGTCTGCTGGGAAGACATGCAGCGCCTCAGGCCAGCGGAATCTCGGGGCCGGCAGCCGAAGATGCCAGAGGATCGGCTGGAATGGGCTCGGCGGGAGAAACATCGGCCGGCGGCTCGCTCAGTCTCAGCGCGAGTTGCTGGCCATCGCCGGTCAATTGCTGATAGCGCTCGTACGCCTTCACGATTCTCTGCACCAGACTGTGGCGCACGACATCGCGGTCGTCGAAGTAGGTGAAGCTGATGCCCTCGACGCCGCGTAGAACGTCGACCGCGTTGGTCAGGCCGCTGCGCTTGCCGCCCGGCAGATCGATCTGCGTCAGATCGCCGGTGACCACCATTTTGGAATTGAAGCCCTGGCGCGTAAGCACCATTTTCATTTGCTCGGCGGTGCTGTTTTGCGCCTCGTCGAGAATAATGAAGCTGTCGTTCAGAGTGCGCCCGCGCATGAAGGCGATGGGCGCCACTTCAATCACGGAGCGCTCCAGGAGCTTTTCGACCTTGTCGGCCTCCAGCATGTCGTAGAGCGCGTCGTACAGCGGGCGCAAGTAAGGGTCTACTTTCTCCTGCAGATTGCCGGGCAGGAACCCGAGACGCTCTCCCGCCTCGACCGCCGGCCGCGTGAGCACGATGCGGCTGACGCGTTTGCTCAGCAATGCCGAAACCGCCATCGCCACCGCGAGGTAGGTCTTGCCGGTGCCGGCCGGCCCAATGCCGAACACCAGATCGTGACGTTCGATCGCTTCCACGTAGCGGCGCTGGTTGACCGTCTTGGGCGCCAGCGTCTTCTTGCCGAAATTGCGCTGCCGGCCGCTGTGCACCAAGCTGCGCAGCGTCACTTCTTCGTCCTCGGTGACCACGCGCAGATAGCTGTTCAAATCGCCGTTGGCGAAGGCCTGGCCTTCTTTAACCAAAGCGACATAGTCTTCCAGAATGCTGGCGGCGCGGATTACGTTGGGTTCTTCGCCCTCGATTTCCAGCGAATCGTTCCGGAGGCTGGTGGTGACGTGCAGCCCGTTTTCCAGCACACGAATATTCTCGTCGCGGGTTCCGAAAAGGGACTCGATGCCGCGAGTGATCTGGACGCTTACTTTCATTCCCAAGGTATGTGAGTTAGATGCATGAAGGAACGGCAGAGCAACCTGAAGTTCCTGACAGGAGACGTGGCCGGAGCGGCCCGGAATCCTCATCCGCGAACGCGGAGGAAAGGCAAACATCTAGGCTATTATAGCAGAGCCGGGCAAGGGCTATTTTGTTGGTCTGTAAGCGGCTCAAAGATAACGATTCACGATAACGAGCGAGCGGCCGATATGACATTGGAAGGTCTCAATAAATGGGTTCCATTTCTTCTGTCAACCCCGGAATAACGAATCTGCTGCAAACCTTGTCCAACGTCGAGTCCCCGGTACTGTCATCGCCGTCGGTACTGTCTGCATTGCAGAAAGCTTCGCCGTCCGACGTCGTCCAACTCAGCACCGCGGCCCTGCAGTTGGAGAATGTGGACGCAATGTTTGGCATGCCCGACGCAGCGAACAGTTCCACCACGGACTTGACCAGTCTTCTGACCAGCCTGGAGGCGCCTCAAACAACCACGCCCCCGTCGCTAACATCCTCTACGGCATCGCCGGCGGATCAAGCCGCCAGCTATCAGGCGGCGTTGCAGCAATCGGAGGCACAAACGTTATTCGGCCTCGGGCCAACCAGCGCTTCTAATTCTCCGCTCAACATCCTTGGTTGAGTGCACTGGTTTGGTTAAGCACACCGGCTACTTCGCAGCGGCCATGAACCTCGACCAGTCGCGCACTTGCCCGGGCCTGCGGTCGGATCCCTGCGTGCCGAACATCCAGCCCGGATATTCCGGCGTGAGCTTGCTCACCTCGTCGATCTGCTTCAGGTCCTCAGCTTCGAGCTTCACATCGACCGAGCCAGGTTGTCCTTCAGCTGCGCCGCGTTCCTCGCGCCGATGATCACGCTGCTCACGGAAGGTTGATGCAGCAGCCACGCCAGCGCCACCTGCGCGACGGTTGCGTTGCGCCGCGCCCCCACGGCCATCAGCGATCGATGATGTCGTAGCCTTTTTCCAGGTTCACCGGCGGAAAGGTGAACTTGGCGCGCCGCGCGGCATTGTCGGACGCGCCCGCGCGCGTGAACTTGCCCGACAGGAAGCCGCCCGCCAGCGGACTCCAAACCAGCAGACCCATTTTCTGATCCAGCAGCATCGGCACAATCTCGCGCTCCAGTTCGCGGCCCACCAGCGAATAATAAGCCTGCAGCGTGATGAAATTTTCGAGATGCTGCAGCGCCGAGATTCCTAGCGACTTCATGATCTGCCACGCGGCCAGATTCGAGCAGCCGATGTAGCGAACCTTGCCCTGCCGCACCAGATCGGTCAGGGCGCTCAGCGTCTCTTCGAGCGGCGTCAGCGAATCGAACCCGTGGATCTGATAGAGATCGATGTAGTCGGTATTCAGGCGCTGCAGGCTGGCTTCCACCTCCTGCATGATGTGCAGCCGCGAGAGCCCCACCTGGTTCGCGCCCGGCCCCATGCTGCCGAACACCTTGGTGGCCACCACGATATCCTTGCGCTTCGATGCCCAGCGCTTTCCCGACCAGGGTTTCCGATTCACCGTCGGAATAGATATTGGCGGTATCGATGAAATTCACTCCCGCATCGAGCGAATTTCCGACTAGCGTATCCACGTCGTGCTGCGGCAGCCCGCCAATCACTTCGAACAAGCCGCCCTTGCCGCCGAACGTCATAGCGCCGAGACAGAGGCGCGAAACAAAAACTCCGGTATTGCCCAGTTGTTGATATTGCACGATCTCTATTCTAGCGCCGGATGCGAGCAGGCAGCGTGGCGCCGTGAGGTCTGATAGGATGCTTCCAATATGCGCATACGTTTGCTTGCCTTGGCCCTGATGGCGCTCGCCCACGCGGCCGCAGCCGATAGCTTGGAGGGCCGCTGGAAACTGCTCGCCGCCGAAGATGTTCGAGACAATGGCGAGGTGGTGCGCCATCCCTGGGGCGAGCATCCGGTCGGTTCCATTGTCGTGCAGGGCGGCTGGCTGTACTTGCAGATCATGTCCGGCGACACGCCCTCGTTTGCGTCCGACAAGCCGCTGGCGGATCAGATGAAGGCTATGCTGACGAGTTCTTACATCGCCTACGCGGGCCCGGTGAACTATCGACGAAACAGCCGGCAGCGTGTCGTTCAAAGTGGAAGCCGCCTGGCGCCCGAACTATGTGGGAACCGACCAGCAGCGGATTTTCCACTTTGAAAATGGCAAGCTGATCTTCGGTACCGCGCACAATTCCATCCGCGCCGGCTCGGATCGATTGACGCGCCGGCTGACCCTGCAGCGTCTCCCGTGATCTTGTCTCTATGGCCCAGCGGGTGGCGTGATATGATTGCCTCAATATTCGTAACGCCCCAGAAGGAGCATTCTCTATGAACCGATTCGCTCGAAGCGTATCTCTACTGATCGTTGTTCCTCGGCTTTCTCGCTGCCACAGTAAGCGCGGCGGATGTCGGCGGAAAATGGATCGGCGACGTCAACACACCGGACGGCCAATCCATATCGCTGACCTTCACTTTCAAGCTGGATGGCGGTAAAGTCACCGGCACCGTAACCGGCCCAACCGGCGACATCGATATATCCGATGGAAAGATGGACGGCGAGACGCTGCAGTTCGGCCTGAGCGTCGACGCGGGTGGCCAGCAAATGGCTTTTAAGTGCACCGGAAAACTCGCGGGTGACGATCAGATGAAGATCACGATGGATGGCGGCGGCGATATGAATTTCGAAATCAACGCCAAGCGCTCAACCTAGGCCTCCAAACGCTCTGGCTTTACCTTGGCGCCATGCGAATAGCGCCATCCAACCGAATTACTTCGCCATTCAGCATCGGATTCTCGATGATCTGTTTGGCGAGCATTGCGTATTCGGCGGGCTGGCCCAGACGTCTGGGGAAAGGAACCATCGCTCCGAGCGAAGCTTTCACGTCCTCCGGCAGGCGAGCCAGCAGCGGGGTATCGAACAGGCCCGGCGCAATGGTCATAACGCGCACTCCCATGCTTGAGAGATCGCGAGCGAGCGGCAAGGTCAAAGCTACGATGCCGCCTTTGGACGCCGAGTAGGCAGCCTGGCCGATCTGCCCATCGAAAGCCGCCACCGAGGCGGTATTGATGATCACGCCGCGCTCGCCATCCGGGCCGGGCTGATTCCGCGACATTTCCCAGGCCGCCAGCCGCGCGACGTTGAAAGTGCCGATCAGATTGACGCGAATCACTTTGTTAAATCGTTCGAGATCCGCGGGACCTTCCTTGGAGACGAGCCTTTGCGGATCGCCGATGCCGGCGCAATTGACGCAAATATGCAGCGCTCCAAAGGCGGCAACCGCGGCCTTTACCGCCTGCTCCGCCTCGCTCGCCGAGCTGACATCGGCGCGCACATAACGCGCGGCGGATCCCAGTTCACCGGCCAGCGCGTTCCCCAATTGCTCATTCAGGTCCAGGATCGCCGCGCGGCCACCCGCTGCGACGATGGTCCTCACGGTTGCGGCGCCTAGGCCCGAAGCTCCGCCTGTTACGAGTGCAACTTTTCCGGAAATGTCCATAAGTTCTCTATGCTAGCGCGAGTCACGAGGACCGCAGATCGTCGGCCAGCGTTTGGATTTGATGATCCAGCTCCTGAAATCGCCGCGCGATCGAGTGCAGGACCAGTCCGACCGTCATGGAGGCAGTGCCCGCGCACAACAATGCCGCGCCGATCAGGCATGCCAGAACCGGAAGCGAGCCGGTCTGCGAATACTGGACCCCTGCCCAGATCGCCGGAACCGCGCCGGCCAGCCACAGCAGCGCTCCCACGCCGCCGAAGAAGGTCAGCGGCTTGTAATCGCGCAGCAACACCAGCATGCAATTGAGAATGACGAAGCCATCCTGCAGTACGCGAATCTTGGAGGAACTGCCCGGGGGGCGCGCCGCCAGATCCACCGGAACTTCGGTTATGGTGAAGCCGCGCTGCAAGGCCTTGATGGTCATCTCCGCCTCGGTTTCAAAACCGCCGCCGAACAAAGGCAGGCCCCGCACCAAGCGCCGGCTGAAGCAGCGATATCCACTGAGCAGATCCGTCAGGCGCACGCCGAAGATGAAATGCAGCAGCACCAGGAAGAATCGGTTTCCGACGCGGTTTAGCCAGCGAAATTGGCTGTTGGCGGCCGTGGCCAGGCGCGAGCCGATCACCATGTCGGCCTCTTGCCGCATGACCGGCTCCATCAAACGCGTTACCGCCTGCGCCGGGTATGTCCCGTCGCCATCCACGATCACATAGATGTCGGCCTGGATCTTGCGGAACATGGACTGCACCACGTAGCCCTTCCCTCGCCTGTGCTCCTGGAAGACATGCGCCCCCGCGCGCCGGGCCGCTTCCGCTGTTCCGTCGGAAGAATTGTTGTCGAAGACGCAGATCTCCGATTCCGGCAGGGCTGCACGAAACTGCTGGATCACACCGCCGATCGTCCGTTCTTCGTTGTAGCAGGGGATCAGCACGGCCACGCCGCTTCCGGCAGCGCGAGTGGGAAGGCGCCGTTCGAGTTCCACGCTGCTCATGGCTGACCGCACCGCGGCATACTTGAGCCAGTATCGCGCATCGGCTAGGCGCCGGACCTACACCCCAGGCCGGGCCGGCCTGATGACGTTTCGATTACTTCAAGCCAAACGAGAAACTGTGGTAGGTTGTGGATGCTTTGGTGAACAACCGGCTCTCGACAATTGTCTCCCAAGCCCGCTGGGATCAAGCCATAGCGTTGCTCCGGGGGTTGGACGCCGACCTCGCCGCCGACGCGTTGATGAGCGTCCCCTTCGAGCAGCAGCAGACATTGTTTCGCAAGCTACCCATCGATCTGGCCGCCCGGCTGGCCGGCGCGTTTCCCTACTATCACGCCTACGTTCTGTTGCACTCCCGGCCTCGCAATGAGATGAACGCGATCGTCGATCGGATGAATCCCGGCGAGCGAATGCATTTCTTCGATGAGCTGCCCGAAGAGGCTTGGCAGCGCTTGATGGACGAACTCGGGGATGTCGAATTGAAAGCGCCGGAAGTCGATCTTCGCCCTTCCGCGGAAATGGAAGCAGCGCGCGAAGCCGCGCTTCCGGCCGAGCCGATCATCGAAGCGCGCGGCATTGAGAAATCGTTCGAACGCCCGGATGGCGGCCAGGTTCAGGTGATCGCTCCTATCGACCTGGCAGTGCAGCCGGGCATGATCATCGCGCTGTTGGGCGCGTCCGGCTCGGGTAAATCGACTTTGCTGAGAATGCTGTCCGGATTGACTGCGCCTTCGGCCGGCGAGGTGCTGTGGCATGGCCGCCCGCTCGCCGAGAGCCGGCCCAATGTCGCCATCGTGTTTCAAAGCTTCGCGCTGTTCCCGTGGCTCACGGTGCTCGAAAACGTGGAAGCGCCGCTGCTGGCGCGCGCGATGAAGCATTCCGAGCGTCATCGCCGCGCGCTCCGCACGCTCGGATTCGGTCGGCTTGAAGGGCTTTGAGAACGCCTATCCCAAGGAGCTTTCGGGCGGCATGAAACAGCGCGTCGGTTTCGCGCGCGCGCTGGCCGTGGAACCTGAGATTCTCTTCATGGACGAGCCTTTCTCGGCGCTGGATGTGCTGACCGCCGAAAACCTGCGCGGCGAGCTGATGGAACTGTGGCTGCAAAAAAAGATGCCGATTCGCAGCATTTTTCTGGTGACTCACAACATCGAGGAAGCCGTGCTGCTGGCCGACCGCGTCCTGGTGCTGAGCCGCAATCCGGCCAAAATTCGCGCCGATTTCCTGATTCCGCTCAGGCAGCCCCGCCAGCGCAACTCGGCTGAATTTCCGCTGTACGTGGATTACATCTACAAGTTGATGACCGAGCCGGAACTCAAAGCCGAACCGCCCGTGCCGGGCCGCGCCGCCAAGCCCGCCTACCCGATGCTGCCGCACGCGCGTCCGGGGGGAATCGGCGGTTTGCTGGAGCTGGTCAACGATCGCGGCGGCCAGGAAGACCTCTACCATGTCGCCGAGGAGCTGCAGATGGAGGTGGACGATCTGCTGCCGATCGTGGAGGCGTCCACTCTGCTCGGTTTCGCCAAGCTCGACAAGGGCGATCTCGAAATTACTGCCCAGGGCAAGCAGTTCGCCGAAGGCGATATTGCCACGCGAAAAACTCTGTTCCGCGAAGCCACGCTGGCGCGCGTGCCCTTGTTGCAGCAGATGTACATTGCGCTCTCCGGCAAATCGGATCACACCATGCCGCTGGAGTTCTTCCGCGACGTTTTGGACGAACACTTCTCGCGCGAGGACGTCCAGCGTCAGATCGACACCGCGCTCGATTGGGGCCGCTACGGCGACCTTTTCAGCTTTGACTCGGAGAGCGACCGGCTGCGCTTGTACCAAGCGGCTGCAGCGGAAAGCGGTGAGGAAACGTGGCATCACTAGGAGGGCGGAGCGAGGGTAAGCGGCTCTTCGGCATGCAATGGGAAGGGCTGCCGGCGTCGGCATCTTCGCTCGCGCGCGACCTGCCGATTCTCATCGCGGGCCTGGCGATGTTTTACGCGCTGCTCGCGCTGGCTCGCTACTGGGCTGGTCCCGTGAACGCGCAGGCCAGCATCGATCTGCATCCCTCGGCGCTGCCCCGGTATGCAGCCTTTTCGCTGGCTCGAATCATCGTGGCCTACGCGCTGAGCTTTGCTTTCACGCTGGTCTACGCCTACATCGCGGCGCACAACACGCGCGCCGAGCGCATCCTGGTGCCCCTTTTGGATACGTTGCAATCCATCCCGGTACTGAGCTTCCTTCCGGGCGTAATGCTGGCGATGGTTTCGCTGATTCCGACGCGCCAACTCGGAGTCGAGCTGGGCGCCATTCTGTTGATTCTCACCGGCCAGGTCTGGAACATGACCTTCAGCGTGTATGCTTCGATGAAGTCCATTCCTCGCGAGATGCTGGAAGCCGCGGAGGTCTATCGCCTGAGCTGGTGGCAGAAGCTGGTGCAACTGGAACTGCCTTACGCGGCGATCGGCCTGGTGTGGAATTCCATGATGTCCGTGGCGGGCGCCTGGTTTTTCCTGATGGCCTGCGAAATGTTCGTGCTGGGGAATCGCGATCTGCGTCTGCCTGGCTTGGGCTCGTATTTGCAGACCGCCTCCAACGCAGGCGATATGCGCGCCATCGGGTGGGGGCTGATCGTCATGGTGGCGGTGATCATTTTGCTGGATCAGCTGGTCTGGCGCCCGCTGATCGCCTGGAGCGAGAAGTTCAAGATGGAACAGGTAGAGGCTTCGCATACGCCGCGCTCCTGGATTTTTGATTGGCTGCGCCATTCGCGCGCGCTATCGGTTCTCGGCCGGGCCTCGGTGGCTCCGGCACGCGAGAAGCTGGCTCTGCATTTTGCCCAGCGTGCCGCAACCGAAGAAAGCCGATCACGGCACCCGGCCAGAACCTGGTTGCTCTGGTTCGCAGCGGCGGCCGCAGTGTTCGGTCTGGCGTTCGCCGCAATCAAGATGATCGTTATGCTCACCGCGCTTTCTGGACGCGATGTTTCCGGTATTTTTCGCGGGGCCGGGGCCACGTTTCTGCGAGTGGAATTGACGCTGTTGCTGGCCGGGCTTTGGACGGTTCCGGCCGGCGTTCTGGTCGGGTTGCAACCTCGGCTGGCCGCCGTGGCGCAACCGGTCGCGCAGATCGCCGCGTCCGTGCCCGCGACGGCGCTGTTTCCCATCGTGCTGCTTTTCTTGATTCGCATCGGGGGCGGCCTGGGAATCGGCTCTATCGTGCTGCTGCTGCTGGGCACGCAGTGGTACATCCTATTCAACGTCATTGCGGGCGCCAGCGCTATCCCAACGGATCTGAAAGAAGTTTGCACCGTGTTTCATCTCGTACGCTGGGATCGATGGCGATATTTATTTCTTCCCGCCATATTTCCTTATCTGATAACCGGATTCGTGACCGCCTCCGGCGGGGCCTGGAATGCAAGCATCGTGGCCGAGTACTTCCGTTTTCAAGGCAAGACCATCTCCACTACCGGCTTGGGCGCGCTGATCAGCGCCGCCAGCGATAGCGGCAATTTTCCTCTGCTGCTGGGCGCGACGGTGGTGATGGCCACGATGGTGGTGGTGTTCAATCGGTTGGTATGGCGGCGGCTCTACACCCTGGCCGCGACCAAGTATAAGCTCGAGACTTAGGGCCCGATTATACCGCCTGCTCCCGGCATCCCCGCTCCCGGATGTTTCACCCGGCCGTCATTTGTGTTAAATTCCTCCCTTAGGAGATTTGGGATGAAACGCAGCGTAGCGATTCTAGCCTTATTCGTTTTTCCGCTCCTGGCGCAGCGGCAAAACTTTACCATCAATGTCGGCACACCGGAAGGACAACAGCTTCAGGCCATCGGCCAGGAAACTGATGATGCCAAGAAGGTCGACTTGATGGAGGACTTTCTATCGAAGTACCCCAAGCACGAAGGCGCGCCTTGGGTGGCTGGGCAGTTGGAGACGATCTACCTCCAGCAGAAGCAATTCGACAAGGCACTCAGTGCGGCTGACAAGGCTTACACCGGCGGCCCCAATGAAGTGGACCTCTGCTATAACGCCATCAAGGCCGCCGAAGGCAAAGGCGACGCCGAGCAGGTAAGGAAATGGGCGGAGCGGGCGGCCGAAACTGCTCAAAAGGTTACCGGCTCCGGCAAGGCGCCCGCCAACGACGACGAGAAGGCCGACCTGGAGCACGCCAAAGAAGTGGCAACGTACGCCGAGTACGCGCTATACGCAACGGCATCCAAGTCGAGAGAGCCCAAGGAGATTTCGGGCTTGGGCGAGACGCTCGAGAAAATCAATCCCAAGAGCCAATACATGTGGCTGATAGCGCCTCGCTACCTGGCATCGCTCGGAGGGAAGGGCTGCGCGGAGGCGGGGAAGTTGGCCGCGGCGGATTCCAAGAACGCCGAGGCGATGCTGTTTGAAGCCGATTGCAGTTGGCGCGGAAATCGCGGCGAGGCAGCTCTCGCCAGCGGCAACAAGGCGCTGGAAGCGCTCAACAGCCGGTCCAAAGTGGAGGGCGGCAATGAGGCCGGCAAGATCGGAACAGCCAACTTCTTCATCGGTGTCGGCAATGCGATGCAGCAGCGCTGGGGTCCCGCCAACAAATCGTTGCGCACGGCTCTTCCGTCGCTGAAGGGCGAGCCAACGTACGAAGCCAACGCTCTTTTCACCTTGGGGCTGGCGAACTACTCGCTCGGCAAGGCGGTCGGTGACAAGGCTCAAATGCGCGAAGGTCTGAAATACTTCGAACAAGCCGCGGCCATGAAGAGCAACGTGCAGGATCAGGCTTCTCGCAACGTGGCTGTGATCAAGAAGGAACTCGGCTTACCGTAGAGCCCGCGCCGATCCAGCGCAAAAGCGAGGAACCAGGTCCGCGAACCTGCTATGCTGGTTTTGTCCTCGTAGAGGTGCGGAAGCCATCAGTAGCCGGTTAGCGCAGTTCCGGGAAGCTCCGGAGCGGCTGGCGAAAGGGGCGCAATTTCTTCCGCCGAAATCGGCCGCGGCAGCCATCGCCCGGCGCGGTTGGGGGGTCAGGCTAATACCGGCCCACTGTCATCGCGATCTCGTGGATTGGAGATCGGATGGAGCGCTACCGGGAAGTACGCGGCTTGGCTCGCGTCGCCCCTCCTCCATCCTTCCCCTTAGCTCTTATGAATGCTTTCGAACTAACGCGCGCGTTGGTGGACGTCGAGTCGATCACCGAAAACGAAGAGGCCATCGGTAATTTGCTGTTCGCGAAATTGTCGGAGCTGGCCGCGCGGCATGCAGGGCGTGTGGAGCGAATGCCCGTGGAGGAGGGGCGTTTCAACGTGCTCGCGACCTTCGGCGACCCCGTCGTTACGCTATCCACCCACATGGACACCGTCCCGCCGTTTTTCCCTTCGCGCGAGGATGACGAACACATCTGGGGCCGCGGCGCATGCGATACCAAGGGCATTATCGCGTCCATGATTTTCGCGGCACGCGAGCTGCTCGAAGCCGGCCAGAAGAACGTCGCTCTGCTGTTCGTGGTGGGCGAGGAGCGCAACAGCACCGGCGCTATTGTCGCGGCCAGGCAGCCGCGCGGATCGAAGTTCCTCATCAATGGCGAACCCACCGAGAATAAGCTCGCCCTCGGTTCCAAGGGCGCGCTACGCTTCCAGTTCACCGCCAGCGGCAGGATGGCGCACTCGGCCTATCCTGAGTTGGGCGAGTCGGCCATCGAGAAACTGCTGGATGTGCTGGACGGGGTTCGCCGCTTGCCGCTTCCGAACGACAAGATCCTGGGACCAAGCACGCTGAACATCGGGACGATCACAGGCGGCCGCGCCCCCAACGTGATCCCAGACCATGCGCAGGCCGAAATCTTCATCCGGCTGGTGGACGACGGGGCTTCCACGCGCCAGGCCATAACTAGCGCCGTCCAAGGCAAAGTGGACGTAAAGGAACTTCTGAACACGCCCGCCGTACACTTGGGCGGGCTGGACGGTTTTGAGACCACCGTGGTCGCCTTCACTACCGACATCCCATGGTTCGGCGGCGCGTGGGGCAAGCCGTATCTGCTCGGGCCGGGATCGATTCATGTGGCGCACACCTCGGAAGAGCGCATCCCGAAGAACCAGATCCTCGAAGCAATCCAGATTTATAAGCGCATGATCGCGCAGCTAATGAACGCATGAAGCAAGGAACGCAATATGAACGGGCACAAGATCGAAGTTGGAATTCTCGGCGCGACCGGAATGGTCGGGCAGCATTTCGTCAAATTTCTGCAAAACCATCCCTGGTTCGAAGTGACCTGGTTCGGCGCAAGCGACCGCTCGGCGGGCAAGCAATATTGCGAAGCCACTAGCTGGCGTCTGAACGGCGTCATGCCGGCCATGGTGCAAGCCATTCCGGTCGAAGAGTGCAAGCCGGGCAGTGCGCCCCGGCTGGTTTTTTCGGCCACTGATTCGTCGGTGGCCACCGAGATCGAGCAGTCCTTCGCGCGGGCCGGCCACATTGTTGTGTCGAACTCGAAGAATCATCGCATGGAGCCGGACGTGCCGCTGCTAATCCCCGAGATCAATCCGGATCATCTGAAAATCATTCCGCTACAGCAGCGCCGGCGTGGATGGAAGGGCATGATCGTGACGAATCCGAACTGCGCCACTATGGTGCTGGCCATGGCGCTTGCTCCGCTGAAGCAATTCGGAATCACGACCGTGATCGCCACCACCATGCAGGCCATTTCCGGGGCGGGCTATCCAGGCGTCGCATCCATGGACATCAACGCCAACGTGATCCCGTTCATCGGCGGCGAAGAAGAAAAGATGGAGCAGGAAACTCAGAAGATTCTGGGCGACTTCACCGGCGATGCAATCCGGTCGCTTCCGGCCAAAGTGAGCGCGCAGTGCAATCGCGTGCCCGGTGGTGGATGGACACATGGTGGCCGCGAGCTTCGCGCTGGAGCGCAAGCCCGCGTTGGCCGAGGTGATTCAGGCGCTTTCAGACTTCACCAGCATCCCGCAGCAGCGCAAATTGCCCAGCGCGCCGGCGCAGCCCATTACTTATATGCCGCAACAGGACCGGCCGCAACCGCGGCGCGACGCCGAACGCGATAACGGGATGGGGACGTTTGTGGGCCGCGTGCGCGAGTGTCCCGCGCTCAGCTACAAATTCATCGCACTCCAGCACAACACGGTTCGGGGCGCGGCCGGCGCCGCCGTGCTGAACGCGGAGCTGATGTACTCGGAGGGTTTGCTGGACTGATGATCGTCATGAAATTCGGCGGAACTTCAGTCGAGTCCGCCGAAGCGATAGAGCGCGTAACGGGCATCGTCAAATCCAGGCTCGCCCGCAAGCCCGTCGTGGTTGTGTCGGCGATGGGTAAGACCACCAATCGTCTGCTCAAGATCGCCGATCTGGCGGTTAGCGGACACCGCGAAGAGGCTCTGCGGGAACTCATCGCGTTGCGCGATTATCATCTGCGCGAGTCCGGCATGGAGCGCACCATCGACGAGCACTTCCAGGAGCTTTCCGAATTGGTGAAGGGCCTGGCGGTGCTGGGCGAGTTGACACCGCGCTCCGTCGACGCGATTTCAAGCTTCGGCGAGCGGCTCTCCAGCTTGATTGTCACCAACTACTTCAAGCATCACGGGCTGAGCGCGGTGCATTTGGATTCTCGCAAAGTCATTGTCACCGACCGCCGGCACACGCAGGCCGCGCCGGATCTGGGAGAATCCTACGCCCGGCTCGCCGCTGCGATTCCACCGTTGCTCGAAGATCACGTGGTGGTGATGGGTGGTTTTATCGCCGCCACGCCGGAGGGAATCACCACCACGCTCGGCCGCGGCGGTTCGGATTTCACAGCCTCCATTGTAGGTGCGGGAATCGGCGCCGAAGAAATCCAGATCTGGACCGATGTCGATGGCATGCTGACCGCCGATCCCGGGATCGTTCCTAATGCTCACCGCGTCAAAAAGATTTCGTTCACCGAGGCCGCGGAGCTGGCCTACTTTGGCGCGAAGGTGCTGCATCCGTCCACCGTCGTTCCCGCGATCGATCGCAACATTCCGGTCCTGATCTTGAACTCGCGCCGGCCGCAGGTGGAGGGCACGCGCATCGTGGCCGAGCCGGTCACCACCACCAATCTGGTGAAGTCGATCGCCTGCAAGTCCAACGTCACGGTGCTAAACATCCACGCCGCGCGCATGTTTCTGGCGTACGGCTTCATGCGGCGCATCTTCGAGGTGTTCGAGCGTTATCAGACTTCCGTGGACATGATTGCCACCTCCGAGGTGAATGTTTCGCTCACGGTGGATCAGTCCGAGCATTTGTCTGAAATCGTCAAAGGTCTGCGCGAGTTCTCTGAAGTTTCCGTGGAAGAGAATGAGGCTATCATTTGCATTGTGGGGGAGAACATTCGCTACACACCCGGCGTTGCGGCGCGCGTGTTCAAGGCCCTGGCGGGAGTGAATGTGCGGATGATCTCACAAGGCGCATCGGCGTTGAACCTGGGCTTTGTCGTGGCTAGCGATGATCTGCGCGCGGCGGTATCGGCCCTGCACGCGGAATTTTTCAGCGAGCTGGACCCGGCGGTGTTCGATGCCTAATCTCGCTATTGTCGGTTACGGCAAGATGGGCCGGCTGATCGATCAGCTTGCGCCCGAGTACGGCTTTACTGTAACCGCACGCGTGGATATCGGCCGCGACGAGCCCCTGGCAGGAGCCGATGTCGCGGTGGAGTTTTCAATTCCTTCCGCGGTGCTCGGCAACATCCGAAAAGTGGCCGCTGCGCGCGTCCCCATCGTGGTCGGGACTACCGGCTGGGGCGAACATCTGGCAGAAGCGGAATCTGTGATCGAAGCGAGCAACTCCGCTCTGATCTGGAGCCCGAATTTCTCGGTCGGCGTCAACGTCTTCCAGCGCCTGGTGGCGGAAGCCGCGCGGCTGCTCAAGAACGAGAAAGAGTACGGCGCGTGGGCCTGGGAAATCCATCACATCACCAAGAAAGATGCGCCCTCCGGCACGCTGCTCAAGCTGGTAGAGCAGATGAAAGCCGCCGGATTCGATCGTGCCATCGACATCAGCTCCAGTCGCGCCGGCGCGCACCCCGGCACGCACGAGATCGGCTTCGATTCGGCCGCCGACACCATTACCCTGCGTCACACCGCGCGCAGCCGGGAAGGTTTCGCCCGCGGTGCGCTGAAAGCGGCACAATGGATAATCGGGCGCCAAGGATTCTACGAATTCAGCAACGTCTTGTTTGGAGGTTGACATGTTGTTTGAAGGCTGCGGCACCGCGTTAGTGACTCCGTTCCGCAAGGACGGATCGCTCGATGAACACACGCTTCGCGCACTGGTCCGCCGGCAGGTGGAAGAAGGCATCAACTTCCTGGTTCCCTGCGGCACCACCGGCGAGAATCCTACGCTGACGCGCAAGGAGCACTTGCGAGTGATAGAAATTACGCTCGAGGAAGCCAGGCAGCGCGTGCCGGTGCTCGGCGGCGCGGGCGGCTATAGCACTGCCGAGGTGATCGAGCTGGCGCGAGAAGTGCGCGCGGTGGGCGCGGACGGAATCCTCAGCGTGACACCGTATTACAACAAGCCAACGCAGGAAGGGATCTATCAACACTTCAAGGCCGTGGCCGCGGCGGCGAAGTTGCCGATGATCATTTACAACATTCAGGGCCGCTCCGGCGTGAATATCGAGACCGCAACGCTGAAACGGCTGTCTGAGATCGACAATATTGTCGGAGTCAAAGAAGCCTCGGGAAACATCGCCCAAATGGCCGCCGTAGTGCACGAGCTTCCATCCAGTTTCGCCGTGCTGTCAGGCGACGACGTGTTTACGATTCCGCTCATCGCGCTGGGCGGTCGCGGCGTGATTTCCGTCGTCTCCAATGAAATCCCGCGCGAGATGACCGCTCTGACGCAGTTCGCGCTGGCAAATCAATTCGCGGCTGCGCGCGATCTGCAGCGCAAATACCTGCACCTGATGGAAGTGAATTTCGTCGAATCGAATCCGATTCCGGTGAAGGCCGCCATGGTGCTGATGGGTCTGCTGGAACCGGTTTGGCGGCTGCCCATGTGTCCGCCCAGCGCCGCGAACCAGGCCAAGATCGAAAAGGTTCTTGACGCTCTCGGGCTGCTGGCGGACCGGAGCGTGCATGCAGGCTGAGATCGAGGCGCTATTCGACGAAAAGCCAGCGTCCTATACAGATGAACATTTCCTGCTCTTCGAGCGATTCAAGCAGGCCTTGAACTCGGGCGCCATCCGCTCCGCGCAGCCGGATGCCTCCGCCAGAACCGGGTGGCGCGTGAACGCGTGGGTGAAAAAAGGCATTCTGATCGGCTTCCGCATGGGCGCGATTGTCGACATGTCCATCAACATGGAACGCCAGCCCTGGTTCGACAAATCCACATTTCCGGTGCAGCACATTACCGCCGATAGCGGCATTCGCATCGTGCCCGGCGGCTCGAGCATTCGCGACGGCTGCTACATCGGCAGAGGCGTGACGTGCATGCCGCCCATGTTCATCAACACCGGAAGCTGGGTGGGCGACGGCACCATGATCGATTCGCATGCGTTGGTGGGGAGCTGCGCGCAGGTTGGCGCCAATTGTCATATCTCGGCTGCGGCTCAGATCGGCGGCGTGCTGGAGCCGGTGGGCGCGCTGCCGGTCATCATCGAAGACGACGTCCTCATGGGCGGCAACACGGGAGTGTATGAGGGCACGGTGTTGAAACGCCGCGCGGTGCTTGGTTCGGGTGTGATTCTGAACCGGTCGACACCGGTGTATGACTTGGTCCAGGGTGGCATTCACAAAGCGACGGATGATCAGCCGCTCGTGATTCCCGAGGATGCGGTGGTGGTCGCCGGGTCGCGCGCCATCACGCAGGGTAAGGGACGCGAATGGGGTTTGTCCGTGTACACGCCGATCATCGTCAAGTATCGCGATTCGAAAACCGACTCGCGCATTCAGCTTGAAGACTTGCTCAGATAATCGAGCGTCGCGCGAGCGCATTTTTCCCAACTGAACTCCGCCGCGCGATGTTGGGCCTCCTCCGTCTCGATGGCGCCCGTCGCCAAAAGTGTTAACGCTTCGCGAACCCCGCTGTCGCTCGTGGGATCGAAATAATGCACGGTGGATCCGCCGACTTCGCGCAGTGCCGGGATGTCCGAGCACGCAACCGGAACGCCCGCTGCCATAGCTTCCGATACCGGCATGCCGAAACCCTCGAACGTCGAAGGATAAATGAAGCCGCGGGCGCAGCGAAAAAGTTCATACAATTCCTCGCGCGGAATCCAGCCCAGGATGCGGACGTGTTTGCCCGCTAGTTGGTCCACTTCCTTGGCGGCGAAACCACGTACGCCAGTGATCACTAGCGGAGGAGCATCCGGCATGGAGGCATGCACACGCAGCAAACGGTCGAGATTCTTGTGCGGATGCGAAGTGGAAGCGCACAGCAGATAGCCGGCCGGCTCGCGCCGCTGCGCGATCTCGAAGAACTGCCGCTCGACACCATGATGGATCACTTGCGCTTCAACGCCGTAATACTTTTTCAGGTCGTCGCGTGTAGCGGCCGAGACAGCGATCAATCCGCGCGATCGGTGCGCCGACGCCCAGAGAAACAAATTCCAGAACGGCAAATCGAACCAGCGGAAATATTCCGGATGCCGCTTATGCTGCAGGTCATGGAACACGGTGACCATCGGGCATCGGCAGAAGATCGGAGCCGTGAATCCGGGGTTGAACAGCACGTCCAGGCGCTCGCGTCTAATCGCGAACGGAAGCGCTGTCTGCTCCCACAGGATTCGCGCCGGGCGGAACGATGCGCGCACCGGCTGCGGAGCAACCTTGAAGTTCGGCCGGTTCGGAACCAAGTCGGCGCCAGTCTCCAGATTAGTGAACACGACATACTGGTTAACCGCGTCGATGTGCGCGAGGCCGGCGAGCAGATTGCGCAGATAAATTTCAGTGCCTCCGACACCTCCCGGAATCACGTACAGCGCGTTAACGCCGATGCGCAACATCTATTGGCTGACGCGTGCCAGAGCATCGCGCGCCAACTGAAGTTGAGGATCGAGCCGCGCCGCATGCCGGTACTCCTCGGCCGCCTGGGCGCGGTTGCCTTGCTGCTCGTAGACGTTGCCGCGAGTGTAATAGGTCATCGCGAAGCGCGGGTCCAGTTTGACGGCCGTCGCCAGGGCGTCCAGCGCCTCCGGGTATTTCCCCATCTTGCCGTACTCGTTTCCGATGGTTTGATACACGTGCGCGCTCCGTTCGACGACGGCAGCTTGCTTGAATTTGTCGAGCGCCTGGTCCATTTTCCCCGCGGCGTCGTAAGCTAATCCCCAATCGAGTAGCAGATCGTAGGTGACCTTGCCGAGGTCCGCGGTTTTCTGGAACTGTTCGAGTGCGTCAGTGCTGTCGCCGGCCAGATAATAAGCGAACGCGAGCTGGAATCGTGGACGGTATTTGTTGGGCGATTTGGCCACCGTGTCCTTCCACAGATCGATGGCGCTGTTCCAGAGTTGATTGCGCTGATAGGTGGCCGCCGCTTCGATAATCAGAACCGCGCTCAAGGCCGTCACGAGCGTGGGCTTGCTGGTCTTCCAGCGGCTCAGGAAATCCACCACAATGAACAGCAGGCCGATGAATGGAAGATAAAGCCGCCTCTCGGCCGACGGGTCCAGCAGCGGCACAAAGGAGGACGTGGGCGCGAGCAAAATGAGAAACACGAACCAGCCGTACGAAGCGAGTTGAAACTTGCGCCGGTAGATCCATGCCAGAACGCTCACCGCGACCAGACCCACCAGGCCGAGAATCGCGCCATGATCGACAATAGTCCGCGAGATCGGAACGTCCGGATCGAGATTCTGTCCAATGGGGAGCACGAACAGACGCAGGTAATCCCAGATCACGCGGCATTGGGTGAAGAAATATTGGTACCAGGTAAATTCCTTGATGCCGAATCCCGCGGTGGGGCCCATGTTCAGCGCTTTGGAGATGAAGGCGAGAGCGATGGCGGCGCCGGCTGCGATGGGGATATACAGCCGCCAATTGCGCCGGATACCTGCCAGTGAGAATTCCGGGTTCCAATAGAAATCGGTCAGCAGCAACACTGCTGGAAGCACGGCGGTGTGCTCTTTCGTCAAGACTGCCGCGCCGAACAGCGCGAGAATGGCCAGGGCCCGAAGCGTGAAGATCGCATCGCCAGAGCGATACACGAAGACGGTGAAGGCCGCCAGTACCCAAAAGACACTCAGCGTCTCCGAGCGGCTGGCAACATATGTCACGGATTCGGTCTGCAAGGGATGCAGGAGAAAAAGTCCTGCCGCAAAGACGGAGAGCGCGCCCGCGTGCCATTTCTCGATTTGAGTCCAGCTCAGCACCCTGCGGACCGCGAGCAGAATCAAGGCGCCGTTGAAAAAATGCACTACGACATTGACCAGATGGTAGCCGAATGTATCTTGACTGCCCGCGCTTTGGTAATTGAGCCAAAAGCTGAACATCAATAGCGGGCGCAAGCCTCGAACCCAATCCCTCAAAGGAACGCCCACGTAGGCGGGAAGCATGTAGGGCAACCCGCTATCGTCCAGCAAAAAGGGACCACGGATGGCCGGCCAATACACCTCAAAGACGGCGAAAACTGCCACCAGGATTCCTACTGCGTACGGCCAGTAGACCGCCTGCTGGGCAGGCGCAACCGCGACGGCGGCGCGCGCCGAGGTTTTGCGGTGGCGTGGTGCTTTACTGCTTTTCATGCCGGTTTTGCAATTGGAATTCCACGATCGCCAGCCGCTGCGCCATGGCGATATTGGCATCTTTCAGATCTGAGATCACCACCGAGAGCCGATAAATGACTGCGACAAAAACGCAGGATACCAGCAGGATCAAAGCCAGAGGCGGGTAGGTGAGCCCAAGCTGGTCCGAGATCCAGTTCAGCAGCGAACGCGAGCGGGAGAGCAGCAGCAGAATCACGGAAGCGGCCAGCCAGCTCACGGAATACTCGACGCGGATATGAGAGCGGCGGACCGAAAACAGCACCGTAATCATGAGCGCGAGGCTCAGAATCGTCACTGCGTCCAGCAGGCGTTCCATGGTTATTTTTTCCTCGGGCGCCGTTCAAACTTCAAAATATTGATGAACACACCTAACAGCACGTGGATGATGTAATACAGAGATTTTACCGCGGTGATGCTGCTGCGTCCGGCTTGCCGCGGCCGCATCTTTACGGGCACTTCCTGGAAACGGAATCGTTTGCGCTGCAAAACCACGAGCGCTTCGATCTCAGGATACTCCAGCGGGAAGCTCTGGCTGAACACTTGCAAGGCTTCTCGGTTGACGCCTACGAATCCGGAAGTAGGATCGCGCACCGGCTGGCCCAGGATGGGGCGCAATACCAGCCGGAACAAACTGATGCCGATGGCGCGAACCACGCTGGTATGGACGCCGTTGCCTTGATAGAACCGCGAACCGATTACCATGTGGCAGCCGGAGGTGCGGAGTACCTTGAGCAGATCCGGAATGTAGCGCGGGTCATGTTGACCATCGCCATCCACGCGAATCACGTATTGGTAGCCGAGTTCATACGCCAACCGGTAGCCGGCTTGCACGCAGCCGCCCAGGCCCAGATGAGTCGGCAGGCGCAGGACCTCGGCGCCGGCGTCGCTGGCCTGGCTGACCGTCGCGTCCTTGGAAGCGTCATCCACCACGAGGATTTGAACCTTGGGCACAACCTGGCGCACTTCCCGGACCACCTGGGCAATCGCGCCCGCCTCGTTGAAAGCCGGAATCAGCACCAGAAAATTCTCGGCGCCATTAAATTGTTTCACAGCGCAGCCACCTGGCGAGGCCCGATGGAGAATCTGCGAATCAGGCGGTGAAACTGCTTGGGAGTGAGGCGGCGTTTCATTCGGCGGCGTTGCCGCAAGAGTTGTGGAAGGCGCGCGAGCAGCGCCACGTAGGCGCGTAGAACGTAAAGCGGCAGTTGCGCGCCGGCGTTTCCTTCCTTCTGAAATTCGGCCGCCTTCCCCCGTCCCTTCAGCGCGTAAACCACATGCCAGACGTAGCGAGCCATGGAGTAGAACGGCGCCAGCAGCAGATCGCGCGCCGGCAAATTCTTCACCGCCAAAAACAGCCGATTCCGCTCGACATAGTATGCCTTCAGCGCCGAAGCTTTTCCCGAGGAATGTGAATATTGATGTTGCACGATTGCGTCGGGCACATACAGGCAGTCCCAAGCTGCCCAACGTGCCCGCAAGCCCAGATCCGTATCTTCACAGTATAAAAAGAAACTCTCGTCGAACAGGCCGATTTCTTCCAGCATTTCGCGGCGGTAGATGGCCGCGCAACCGCTGGGCAGCAGCGCTTCGTCGCGGCTGGCAAAGGATTCGGGACTTTCGAGATGACCGCGCTGCTTGCTGCTTCCGTCCCGGCACAGCAGCATTCCCGCGGAATCCAGCCGCCCATCGCCCGCCAGGCGAATTTGCGGCGCGCACATACCGATGTCGGGCCGCGACTCGGCTGCGGCCATTAGGGTCTCGAGCCAACGCGGTTCAGCCGCTGCGTCATCGTTCAAGACGGCGATGAATGGCGCATTCGACTCGCGGACGGCTTGATTCACCGCTGCGCCGAAACCTACGTTTCGATCATTGGCGATCACCCGTACGCAAGCACGCGGCTGCGACGGCCCGCCGTCCACTGTTATCCACCACAACCACTTCAAAGCCGGAGAAAGTTTGCCGTTCCAGGGAATCCAGACAATGCGCCAGCTTATCGTCGGCTGCCAGGGTTGGCACGACGACGGTCACTCGTGGCTGCGCGGGGCCTGTCTTTGGCGGCATTTCAGAGTGCGCTTGGCATGCGTTACGATAGAGGCTTGCGGAAACACGTCTTATTTATTCTCCTCGCCGGGCCCCTGCTGGCGCAAACCGTTCATCTGGACAACCTCAAGCAGTTGACCTTCGGCGGGCAAAACGCCGAAGCCTACTGGTCGCCGGATGGCAAGCGCCTGATCTTTCAGTCCACACGCGACAAACTGCAGTGCGACCAGGAATTCATCATGAACGCGGACGGCTCGGACCAGCACATGGTCTCGACCGGCAAGGGGCGCACCACCTGCGGATATTTTCTGGCCGACAACAAGCACATCATCTATGCCTCTACGCACGAATCGGGCGACGCCTGCCCGGCCGAGGTGGATCGCAGTAAAGGTTATCTGTGGGCCGTTTATCCGACCTATCAGATTTATCTCGCCGGCGACGACGGCAAGATCACTAAGAAGCTGGCGAGCGCGCCCGGTTACAACGCCGAGGGCACGGTGAATTGGAAGACCGGCAAGATCGTCTACACTTCCATGCAATCCAAAGACCTGGATCTGTGGACCATGGATGCCGACGGTGCCCACAAGAAGCAGATCACTAAGGCCGACGGCTACGATGGCGGCGCGGTTTTCTCGCGCGATGGAACGCAACTGGTGTGGCGCGCGAATCATCCGGTGTCGATGGATGGCTTGGCACGATATCATATGCTGCTGGGGCAGAACCTGACTTCGCCCATGAAGATGGAACTGTACATTTCAGACAGCGACGGCTTCAATATCCGGCAGATTACCGATTTCGGTTGCGCCAGCTTCGCCCCAGCTTTCACGCCGGACGGCAAGAAGATCCTGTTCTCATCGAACACGCACGACTGCGACGGCCGCAAGTTCGAGCTGTATATCATCAACACCGACGGCACGGATCTGCAGCAGGTGACCGATTTCGGCGGTTTTACGGCCTTTCCCGAGTTTTCGCCGGACGGCAAAAAGATCGTGTTCGCTTCTGACAAAGACGCCAAAGAGCGGTACGAGTTCAACATCTTCACCGCGGACTGGAAGTAGCGGCTGAGCGGCTTGTTATTTTCCGGCTACTATGGCGCCGAATAGTTTTCGAGCCTCGTAGGTGCGGGAATAATCGAACGCACGCGATTTGTTGATGCGCACTTGGCGCCGGGCGTAGGCGTCGATTTCGTCGCGCGAAAAAACGAAGCCATCTTCACTGGGATCGTAGGGAGTGCCTAGATGTTTATGGAGTTCCGAGATGCCGGCGGCGTCTTTTAGAGCCCGCTCGCGGCGGGCCAGAAGGTCGGCTTGGATTTCGCGGAGCTGATCGAGCGCTCGTTGGAACTGGCGGGAGAGGCGGGCGCTGTGGAGGCTCAAAGTGGCGATGGCGCGGTGGGCGTCGACGATGTCAAAGGCGATGCCGGCTTCTTCGGTGGCAGGGTGGGCGGCGCGATGGAGCAGTTCGGCTTCGAGGGCGGGGATGCGGTTGAGGCGCCAGGCGGTATCGGCCAGTTCCTGGGTGAGTTGGGTTTCGGTGGGCGTGGCGGGTTGGTATTCATCGAGGAATTTGCGGCAGTGTTGTTGGTAGGCGGCGTGGTCTTCGGATTCGAGCAGCGCATTGCGGCTGGTGAGGCCGTGGCGGAGCGCGTTCAATGAGGCGCGTTGTTTGCCGGCTTCGGTGCGAGGGCCGGTGGAGTGCTGGGCGTTTGCCCGGTTGATGGCGGCGCGATCGGTGATGGGAAGAGCTGACATTGGAGTGATCCTTTCGAGCTTGGGATAGCACGAGCTGTTACGGGGCGAGCGCGTAGGCGGACGCAGGTTGTTGATTAGCAGGGAGAGAAGTTGGCAGGAGATGCGTGAATCCCGTTAATTGTCAAAGCCCGGACCTGATCTTGCCGTTGGCGTGTCCGATCAACTCGCGAATGTCAGATGTGGAATGCCGGCGTCTTTGGAAAGCGGCAATCTCCGGGATGGAACTAACGGCAAGCTCCCCGGCTTTAAGTTGCGAACAAGCGCGTGATCCGGGCGAGAATCGGCGGACGCGAGCGGACTTCGCGTTCCCGATTCCTACTATGCTTCCTCGAACGCCGTTTTGGGGGTAAGGCAAATAGAGTAAAGTACGGATGAGCCACGTACGGAGGACAAGATGGAATCTCTAAGACGACGGGACTTTATTAGGGGCATGTCTTTCCTCGGCGTTGCCGCCGGAGTCAAACCGGCCGCGGCGTCCTACGATCCTGCTGCGAAATTCGGCGTGAAAGTCAGCGAAGTCGAGTATCGCCGTAACAAAGCCGGACGGCAACTGATGGCCCGCATCTATGAGCCGGCAGGGACGGGACCGTTTCCAACCGTTCTCGATCTTCACGGCGGCGCGTGGAACGCAAAAGACCGCAAGGCTGAAGAACCGATGGATCGCGCTATAGCCGAAAGCGGCGTGCTTGTCGTCGCCGTCGACCTGACGCTCGCGCCGGAATCGCCGTATCCCGCGTGCGTGCAGGATGCCAACTATGCGGTCCGCTGGCTCAAGACGAAAGCGGCGTCGTGGAACGGCAACCCGGCGAAGATCGGCGTCTACGGCAGTTCGAGCGGCGGCCATGTTGCGGAGTTGCTCGCCATGCGGCCGCGGGATTCCCGGTACAACGCGATCCCGTTGCGGGAAGCGCCGAGAGCCGAGG
Organism: Terriglobia bacterium; assembly: GCA_963739705.1. GTDB lineage: Bacteria > Acidobacteriota > Terriglobia > Bryobacterales > Bryobacteraceae > Palsa-89. The sequence continues at coordinate 122,293 of CAVUBR010000004.1, forward strand.
CCTCGGTCGCATACGTCGCGATGCGCTCGCCCATCAGCAACACCTTCGCCCGCTACCAGAATGCGGAAAAGCTAAAGCGCAGCGCGATGGTCAGGAACAACACGACGTTCTTCGTCCCCTGGGACACGATCCACGAAAGCAATCCGCAGGAGATCCTCGACCGGCACGAGGCGATCACAAAGGTGCCATTCCTGATAATGCAGGGTGCCCTCGACGACAACGTTCTTCCGGCGGTACAGGAGAGATTCGCGCAGACCTATAGAGATGCCGGCGGCGATATCCAGTACCAGCTGTTCGAAGGTTGCGAGCACGAGTGGGTTGCGCAACCGGGGCCACAAACTGATCACGCACGGGAGATGGTGAAGGCCTTCATCGCCCGCCAGGTGAACGCTTCGTCATCGCAGCTATTTTAATCTAGCGCCGCTGCCTTCGCTGATCGGGTGTGCGCCCGATTACGCTCGGCGCGTTGGCGGAGCTGACAAAATGGTACGGCAAGTTCTGGGATATGCTAGCAGCGAGTGTAAGCACAATGGGTTGTCCGGGACGACTTCCCTTTAGGTCGTCCATGACCGGTTGTATCCAGGTCGGTCTAAACAAGAATTAGTCCGCAGAGGGGGACCCGATGAAGCGCACGTGGACGATCATAGGGGTAGGCGACGTGCCGGAGAGCTTCAAATGGTACCAGGCGCTGTTCGGTCAGCCGGCTACGCTTCCTGCCCATCATTACTTTGGGCAAATCCTCGATTCAGATGGAGCTGTCTTGCTCTGCCTCCACGAGTGGGGCGCCCACGAGCATCCCTCATTGATGAGCCCCGATCACGGGATACCCGGCAACGGGCTCCTGTTGTTCTTCCGTGTCGATGATTTCGAATTGGCGCTTCAAAGGGCACGCTCTCTCGTCACTCGGCTCGAAGAGGAGCCCCACGTGAACGCGAACACTCAAACCAAGGAGTTCTCGCTCCGAGATCCGGACGGATATTACGTTACGATCAGTGCGCTCTCCGCGGCCTAACAAGGCGCTGCAGCTGCCAAGCGCTGGCCGGGCCTGCACGGGGCGGCGCTGCCCGATTCTGGCTCCCCACGCCGCGGGGCTCTTGCCGTCTTATCGCTCATTCCAACAGGGAACGTATCGCGGAGTTTCGATTATTCTGGATCGTGTCACGACGCGCCACTCGGACGTAGCCCGAAGTCCGGTTGTGGGAAGTTTCGGAACGATGCGTTGAAGGATTACTCTCATGAAACGGCCTTTACAGAATCCACGTTGACTTATCGTGACCGACTAGCTGAGGTAGTTTCGGGGCGGTTCGCGGAATTGCAAAAAGAGGCTACCGTTATGGTGCTCAGAATGGGCAATCCTTGGGACGTAGTGCCGAAAAAGTAGCCTCGCGTGCAAAAGGCCGACACATACCGGCTATCGGTCATTATCGGGGTCTATTCGTTTCGAGCACGGGTCGCCGATCTGCGAGTAGGGCGAAGGGCCCGCTTGCTCGCGGCGAGCCTTGGGGAACACGGCCATCCGGCCGCGAGCAACGTGGCCTGAGGGTTTTGGCCCGAGGAAAGGCACCTAACCGGCGCGGGCGACGTCCGTGACGTCACTGGATGCTGTACAAATCGGGAACGCTCCCGTACAATATTGGTGCGCGCGGACGGAGGGCAGCATGGCGATCAAGATCACCGTCAATGGCCAGACACATTCGCTCGACGTCGAGCCGGATACGCCGCTGCTGTGGACGATTCGGGAAACGCTCGGTCTGACGGGCACCAAGTTCGGATGCGGCATTTCGGCTTGCGGCGCGTGCACGGTCAGTCTGAATGGCCGAGCCGTCCGTTCATGTCAGCTGCCGGTTTCAGCCGCTGAAGGCGGAGAGGTCACCACCATCGAGGGGTTGGCCCGGGAAGGCATCCTTCACCCGGTGCAGCAGGCCTGGATCACTTACCAGGTGCCGCAGTGCGGGTATTGCCAGTCCGGGATGATCATGGCGGTTGCCGCCTTTCTCGAGCAGCACCCGCAGCCGAGCGACGAGGACATCGACGCGTCGATCACCAACATCTGTCGCTGCGGAACGTTCGCCCGCGTGAGACGTGCCATTCACGCCATCACCCAGCGTTAACGAGGAGGCTGTTGTGAGGAAATGGACGCGACGCGCTTTCATCGGCGCCGGCACCCTGGTTGGAGGCGGTTTCGTCCTGGGGGCGGGAGAGTTGCTGTTTGCGCCCAGCCGGCAAAGCGTCGTATCGGCCGATGCCGCCGAAAAGGGTCAGCTCACCACCTGGATCACGGTCACGCCGGATGATCTGGTCACCGTTCTGGTCCCCCACTGCGAGATGGGCCAGGGGACGCACACGGCGCTGGCCATGATGGCCGCCGAGGAAATGGACGCTGACTGGAATCTGGTGCGGGTCAGGGAGGCACCGGCCCTCGATGCCTACGCCAATGCGTACATGCTGCGAGCCTTCGTCAGCGACATTCCCGCACCGCTCGTGCGGGGCGTGGACTGGGGAGCGTATCGCCTGGCGCGCTGGTTCGGCACCCAGGCGACTGGCGGCTCCTCGTCCGTTCGCGGAACCGGGCAGTACGGCATGACCGTGGCGGGCGCCGCTGCCCGGGACATGCTGCTCGCCGCCGCTGCCGCACGCTTCGGCGTCAGGATGTCGGAGTGCAAGGCAATCCGATCGCGTATCGTCCATGAGCGATCGGGAAAGAGCGCGAGCTTCGGAGAGCTTGCGACGGCAGCCGCCGCGATTCCCGTCCCGTCGAGTCCGGCGCTGAAGCGTCCCGACGCGTACACCATCCGGCGCACTGCCCGGCCGCGTCTGGACATCCCCTCCAAGGTCGACGGTAGCGCGATCTACGGCATCGATTTCACCCTGCCGGGCATGCTCCACGCCGCCATCGAGATCGCGCCGGTCTACGGCGGCAAGCTCACTTCGGTCGACACCACCCCTGCCGAGGCGATGCCGGGCGTGAAGCGCGTCGTGCGCCTCGATGAGGCCGTCGCCGTCGTGGCCGACACGTATTGGCACGCACGCCGAGCCCTCGCCGCGCTCAAGCCCGCCTTCGATGACGCCGGTCATGGCGGCGTGTCCAGCGCATCGATCTTTGCCGCGTTCGACAAGTCACTCGGTGCTCCTCCGGAGATGCCGAAGAACGCGGCCAAGACCGTCACCGCCGACTACCGCGTCCCATTTCTGGCGCATGCGACGATGGAGCCGATGGTGTGCACGGCGCGTGTGGACAAAGATCGCGCCGACGTCTGGGCGGGCGTCCAGGATCCACTCAATGCCAGGAGCGCGGCGGCGAGCGCGCTCAAGCTGAACGTCGAGCAGGTGCGCCTCACCAACCTGCTGCTTGGCGGCGGGTTCGGCCGCCGTCTTCCGTTCACATTCGACTACATCGACATGGGCGTGCGGATTGCCAGGGCGATGTCGCCGGCGCCGGTGAAGCTGATTTGGAGCCGCGAGAACGACATCCAGCACGACTATTATCGCCCTGCCGGCATGGCGCGATTCGCCGGCGCCCTGGATGCGAGCGGCGCACCGCTGTCTGTCAGGTCGAGCTACGCAGGCGGCGGCGACGGCGAGTCAACGTTCATGCCGTACGCGATCCCCGACAAACATGCCGCAGCGCGCGATGCGGCCCACCCTGTTCGCACCGGCGCGTGGCGCTCGGTCCTGAACTCGCAGCATGGCTTCTTCAAGGAATCGTTCATCGACGAGATGGCGCATGCGGCTGGCAAGGACCCGTATCGTTTCCGGCTCGATCTCCTGAACCATGCGCCGCTCTTTCGCGACGTTCTCGTGCGCGTGGCCGCCTTGTCCGGCTGGGGCAACCCGCTGCCAGAAGGCGAAGGCCGGGGAATCGCGATCACGCAGTGCTTTGGCTCGATCGTGGCCGAAGTGGCTCACGTGGCGGTGACGCCTGAAGGAAAACTCCGCGTTCGGGATGTGTTCGCGGTTGTCGACTGCGGGGACGTCGTCAACACCGACAGCGCGGCGGCCCAAGCCGAAGGAGGGATTATCTTTGGACTGTCGGCCGCGCTGGCCGGCGAAATCACGATCGCCGAGGGAAGGGTCGTTCAGAGCAATTTTCGGGACCACCTGATGATCCACCTGGCGGACGCGCCTCGAATCACGGTGGAATTCATCAAAACCGACAGGCGACCTGGCGGGCTGGGCGAGCCATGCGTGCCGCCCATCGCAGCCGCGGTAGCCAATGCCGTCTTCGCGGCGACCGGCATCCGCGTGCGCGATCTGCCGATCAAGAACACGCCGCTTTCGCGCCAGACCAAAACGTCGGCCTGATCGATCTCTTCGCGGGGCAGTATGCCGTTGCGTCGGCGGTAACAACAGCCTGATGTGTGGTGATTTCAGACTTCCTTTATAGGCCGCTGAAGGTGATCACCACGAACGCGAAGGATATCACGCTTGGTCATCGTACTAGCGATCGCGTTCGCGGTGATTGCCTCAACGTCCTATCAAACAAGCGTGATATCCAGCATTATCGGCGCCTATGATAAACGCCCATGGCAGAGCCCAGCATGTCCGGCGTCTCGCACGCAACCCGTACGACTCTCCAATTGATGTCACCTGCGTGGAGTGTGGGAGGATGTAGCTGTCATGACAACCATAGGCGTTATCGGTGCTGGGCACATTGGAAGCCAGGTCGCGCGACTGGCCGTGGCAAGCGGCTACAAAATCGTGATCAGTAATTCCCGCGGGCCCGAGACCTTGACTGGGCTGGTCGCGGAACTCGGACCTAACGCCCGCGCGGCAACTGTGCTCGAAGCGGCACAATCCGGAGAAATCGTCGTGGTCTCGGTCCCGTTGAAGAACTACCGCGCGATCCCCGCGGAGCCACTCGCGGGCAAGGTGGTGATCGACACGAACAACTACTATCCTGAGCGCGACGGCCACATTCCGGAGCTCGACAATGAATCAACTACGACGTCCGAGCTCCTGCAGGCTCACCTGCCAACCGCTAAGGTCGTGAAGGCCTTCAATCATATCTATGCGGCCGAACTCACTACCCATGGGCAACCGGCAGGGACGAAGAATCGTCGCGCGCTGGTGATTGCCGGTAACGACGACGGCGCCAAGGCCGTAGTCACGCACCTGCTGGATCAGTTCGGTTTCGACACTGTGGATGCGGGCCCGCTGAAAGAAGGCTGGCGCATCCAGCGCGACACCCCCGGTTACGGACCACGTCGCACGGCGGAGGAGTTGCGCAGAGATCTCGCGGCGGCCAAGCGGTACGCCGATCGGTAATGGCTGGATCCGTGCATTACGTTTGGCGTGCCGCGCGTGAATGGAGTGTACGCCGCGGGGATATATGGTTACTACCAGATTGTCCAAGCCCACGATCAGGTGCTTTTTTTCACCGAGTCAATCCACGACACGCGCATTTTTCCCACGGATGGCAGCCGCATCTTCCCGCGGATGTTCGAGGCTGGTCCGGAGACGCGCGCATTGGGAGGGCGATACGCTGGTGGTGGATACGGCGAATTTCAAATCGGAGTTGGATTCGTTCGGTGTTTCGAAGAATTTTCACTTGATCGAACGTCTGACGCTGGTGTCGCCGGATGAAACTGCGGTACGAGACGACCTTCGACGACCCGGACACGTGGGTCAAGCCGTGGACCGCGATGATCCGGCTGCTGAGCACCGACGAGCAGTTGCATGAATTCGCCTGTCACGAGGGGAATGAGGTGATCATGCAGACCATACTCTCGGGCGATCGCCAAAACGAACGGTGACCAAAAGAGGTTGCGTTGCGGTGGCGAAGTTGGACGGAACCGTTCGCTACTGCGCCGGAGCCGGCTGCCGTCACGCCAATGTTTTGGCGAAAATCTAAACGTGCAGCCACACGCCAAGTATGCCCGGATCGAGTGTGAACGCCAGTTCTTGTTCGACCGGTTTCCCAGTACTGCGAAGGTCGTACGAATTCGCCATATCACTGACCGCTACATTGACGGCACTCGTCTGCGATTGCGCGAACAGCGGGACGACGGCGGCCCAACCGTGTTCAAGCTCACTCAGAAAGTTCCCATGCGAGCCAGCGGAGCGCAGCAGGGATGGATTACAAACATGTATCTCAGCAAGGAGGAATTCTGCCTGCTGTTGCAACTTTCGGCGAAGAGCCTTACTAAGACTCGCTATAGCGTGCCGCCTTTCGGCATTGACGTATTTGAAGGAACATTAGTTGGCGCCGTCGTCGCTGAGGCCGAGTTTGATTCTCCCGCCGCCGCTGCGGCCATGGCACTTCCTTCGTCTATTGTCCGGGAGGTGTCCGAAGACGATCGATTCACTGGAGGCCGGCTTGTCGACGCGTCGCGACAGGACATCCTGACGTGGCTGCTGGAATACAGGATAACGCCCGCTTCGTGTGAAACACCAGCATCCTAACCTGACCGCCACTCCGCTTTAGTTGCGCTATGCTTGTGTCCGAGGAGTGTCTATGCGCAAACTGTCGATCGCATTCTTGGCAGTTGTTTTTGCTGCAACCTGCTCGGCGCAAGGACATGGCGGTGGTGGCCATGGCGGCTTCGGAGGACGAGGCTCAGGTGGCGGCGGTTTCCGTGGTGGTGGCGGTGGTTTCCGTGGTGGTGGCGGTGGTTTCCGTGGTGGTGGCGGTGGTTTCCGTGGCGGTGGCGGTGGCTTCCGCGGCGGTGGCGGTGGTTTTCGTGGTGGTGGTTACGGCGGATTCCGCGGCGGCTACGGCGGTTGGGGCGGCTACGGCGGTTGGGGCGGCTACGGCGGTTGGGGCGGCTACGGCGGTTGGGGTGGCTGGGGCTTTGGCGGCTGGCCGGGATGGGGATTCGATTTTGGATTCTGGCCTGGTTACGATTGGGGTGGGTATGGTGGCTATCCGTATTATGGATATCCATACCCGTCTTATCCCGCTTACCCATATCCGCCCTATCCCTACTACTACGGCGGGCCTTGGACTTCTTACGGCGATCCGCCTCCGGCAGCGAGTGGGCCGCCTGTGAATTACACGCCTCCCGCTCGATACCGGGCGCCGGCCGGCTCGGGACCGCCCGCCGGTTACGCGCCGCCTGCTCGCTACGGGACGCCTTCTTCCAATGCGCCCCCTGCGGTTAATCTGCCCCCTGCTCCGAATCCGCCGCCTGCGGCCGCTAGGCCGGTGGCTGCCCCCGGAGCTAATGTCGCTGCCGATGGGCAGTGGCACCACTTCGGCGAAGCCGTGGCGCAGCGCTGAGGCTCGCTGGCATCTGAATGGTGATCCTGGCGGCGATTCTCGCCATCTTCGTGTATGGCATGATCGCCGCCATGCTCGGCACCATCCTGCCCGATCTCTCGACGCGCTTTTCTCTGACGCCTCGGCAGAACGGGACCATTGCGTTGTGCCAGGCGCTCGGACTCATCGTTGCGTCGGTCTCGGTCGGTCCGCTAATCGATAACGAAGGGAAGAAGGCCGGCCTGGTCCTCGGCCTGGCAGTGATCACGCTGGCCCTGCTGCTGCTGCCGCGCTCGAACGGATTCGGCGCCATCGCATCCAACCTGCTGCTGCTGGGTTTGGGCGGCGGCATTATCGTTACCGCCGCAAATGCCCTGGGCAGCGACGTAACACCGGATCGCCGCGGCACCGCGCTAAACCTGCTGAACGTGTTCTTTGGCCTGGGCGGTCTTGCAACTCCGTTCATTTCAGCCAACCTGCTGGCTCGAAATTCGGCGCGCTTGTGCTATCTCGTCGCTGGGCTGGCCGGCGCCACGCTGCTGGTCAACATCGGGACACCCATGCCGCAGCCGACCGGCGCCCAGAGCTTCGTTTTCTCCCAGATTGGGGAGGTGGTCGGGCGCCCGGCACTTTGGCTATTGGCTTTGTTTTTGTTTTTGTACATTGCCTCCGAAGTGAGCGTTTGGAACTGGCTGGTGCGGCATTTGATCGCCCAGGGCATCCCCGAGTCGCGCGCGTTGAACGTCCTTTCGCTGGGGTTCGCCCTCGGCCTGCTGGTTGGTCGAGTCGGAGTCGCTCCGGTGCTGATCTCGGTCTCGGCGCTGACAGTGACATTGATTGCCTCGGTTCTGATGGTGATCACCACCTACCTGATGCTTCAGACCCGCGATCCCAAGGTAGCGTGGGTACTGGTGTTTCTCGCGGGCCTCAGCATGGCGCCGGTATTTCCGACCACTCTGGCCATTGTGGGCGACGTTTTCCCGCGTATGACGGGAACGGCCATGGGGATCGTGATCACGTCCGGTTGGATCGGGCTGGCCGTCAGCTCGCGCATCATCGGATCCATCGCGGGAGGCGAACCGAAGCGTCTGAAGAAGGCGCTGCTCATACTGCCTGCCATGGCGATCCTGATGATTGCCGTGAATCTCGCCCTGCGCCTGGCTGTCTAGCCGGCGCGCCTCCTTGACTTGTTCAGATTACGATGTCGTGTATACTGTACAAATGCGTCTCAAGATCTTGCGTGTCTTTTGTGCGGCTGGCCAGCCTTCAGCCAGATGTCTGGTTCTATCTCCGGATCGGTAGTGGATCAGTCCGGCGCTTTGATCTCCGCCGTTCGTGTGGATGTCAAGAACACGGACACCGGAGCGGAGCGCAATGCGTTCACCGACAACTCGGGATACTACCGGGTGACTTCGCTCCCGGCCGGGCAGTATGAAATTCGTGCGGCGAAGCAGGGGTTCAAGGAAGCTGTTCGAGAGGGCGTTCATCTGGCCGTGGGGCAGGATGCGGCCGTCAATCTGACGTTAGGCGTTGGCGACCTGAATCAGCAAGTCACTGTAAACGCGGACGCCACTCTGGTGGATGTCTCCACGACGAACATTTCCGGCGTGGTGGCGGAACAGCAGGTGAAAGACCTTCCACTGAACGGCCGCAGTTTCGACCAACTGCATCACTTTGAATCCGGGCGTAGTCAATTTCACCTTTGAAAAAATCGGCGGAGTGGGCGTATCCAATTCCACTTCGGGCAACAATTTCGTGGTTTCGGGAAACCGGCCGCAACAGAACATGTACCTTTTGAACGGTGTCGAATTCACGGGCGCCGCCGAGAATAATATGCAGCCGGGCGGCGTCAGCCAGGAGCTGATTGGGGTGGACGCGGTGCGCGAATTCAATCTGCTGCGCGACTCTTATGGCGCCGAATATGGCAAACATCCGGGCGGCCAGATTCTCATCGTCACGCAGTCGGGCAGCAACGGGTTCCATGGATCGCTGTATGAATTCCTGCGAAACAGCGATCTGGACGCGCGTAATTTCTTCGACCCCAATTCGGTGCCGGGCTTCCAGCGCAACCAGTTTGGCGCAGCGCTAGGCGGGCCGATCCGCAAGAACAAGACCTTCGTGTTCGGCAATTTCGAGGGCCTTCAGCAACACCTGCACCAGACCGGTGTCGATCTGGTTCCTGACAACAATGCGCGCAACGGATACCTTCCGTGCAAGATCGTAAGTCCGGCGCCCAATCCCTGCCCAAGCTCGGGATTGGCTTTCGTGGGTGTCTCGCCGCTGATCAATTTGTGGCCGGTGCCGACGCCCGGCGCGTCCGATTTTGGCGGGATCTCGGAAGCCTTCAACAATCCTTTGCAGACCATCCGAGACGACTTCGGGACGGTGCGCCTGGATCAGGTCTTTTCCGAGCGCGACCAGTTGAATGCCGTTTACACCGTCGACGACAGCGCGGACTTCACCCCCACCAGCACCAACGCGTACAGTACCGACTTAGACAGCCTTCGCGAACAAGTCGCCAGCATCGAAGAGACACACGTATTTTCGAGCACTCTTCTGAACACCGCGCGAGTAGGATATTCGCGGGCCGGTTATTATTTTGCTGGCGAGCCGACGCCGGGCAGTCCCGCCGCGAGCGTGCCTGGGTTCCTGAGGGGCTTGCCGGTGGGCGCGGCGGTTGTCGGAGGCAGCGCGGCGTCTAATCCGGCCGCGCAGGTTGCGCTGGCCGGGAGCAACAATGGAAGCAATTTATTAGTGGCGCGCAATCTCTTCACCTACGAAGATCGCGTTTCGTGGACTAAAGGCCGGCACCAGCTCAACGTGGGTGCCTGGTTCCAGCGTTTGCGCTCCAACGAAAATCTGGCGCTCAGCCAATACGGGCAGGCGACCTTTACCAGTCTTCAGACCTTCCTGGCAGGAACCGCGGCCTCGCTTTTGTACGATCCGGCGCCGACTCCGCTGGGCTGGCGTTCCTGGTACGGCGCCTGGTATGTCGAGGATGTGGTGCGTCTGGCGCCGAGCCTTACTCTGTCGCTCGGATTCCGGGACGAATTTAGTACCGGCTGGAACGAAGTAGAGGGCCGTGCCGCCAACTATACCTATCCCGGCGGCATTATTTCCTCTCAGCCGAACATCGGCAGTTCCGTGTTCACGGTGAACAATGCGAAGTTCCTGCCGCAGCCCAGAGCCGGCCTGGCGTGGAGCCCGTTCCGCAACAACAGCAAGACGGTGCTGCGCGCCGGTTTCGGGATGTATAACGACCTACAAGACGCGCTCGGCTATCGCACCGATCAGAACGCGCCCTTCAATCCCACTTACAGTCTTCCCAACGTTCCGGTGTCGCAATTGCCGATTTCACCGGCCGGTGCCGGTACCGGCCGCGGCCAAGCTGGTGCCAGGAGGGGTGCAGCCGGATTTGCAGACGCCGACGCTGATCTCCTGGTCGTTCCGAATCGAGCAGGAATTGACGGCGAACACCGCCCTACGGGTAGGCTACGTTGGGTCACACGGCTACCACGAGCTTCTGGGGATAGACTCGAACGAACCGTTTCCGGTCGTTTGCCCCACCGCGCCTTGTCCTGCGAATTATCCGAGCAATTTCCCGGCTGGTCTCGCGGGCACGCCAGTGCCCTCGGGCAGTTACTACGTGCCCACCGCGACCAAACCGAATCCCGCGATCGCCAATACCTGGACGTATTTCTCGGAAGCGGACAGCTCCTACAACGCACTCCAAATTGACGTCAATCACCGCTTCGCCGGGGGACTTTTCCTGCGCGGAGTCTACACCTGGTCGAAGACGATCGACAACGGAGATTCGTTGAACTCCACCACTTCGGGCAACGAGCCGGCGCTGGCTTCCAATCCTTTCAATTTGCGCGCCGATCGTGGGCTCGCTAATTTCGACGTTCGCAACGCCGCGGCGATCAGCGCCAGTTACGCACTTCCCTTCGGGCACGGCCGGCGCTACATGGCTGGGGCAAGTGGCTTCGGCAATGCCTTGATCAGCGGCTGGACGGTCAACTCGATCGTTACACTGCAGAGCGGTTTTCCGTTCACGCCACAGTTGAGCTACAACCCCTCGAATAACGGCGACACGCATAATCCCGTGCGGCCGTTTGTGAACCCGGCCTTCAGCGGACCGGTGATTCTCGGCAGTCCGAATCAGTGGTTCAATCCGGCGGCATTCCTCGCGCCGCCGAACAATAGCGGCTTCTACGGAAATCTGGGACGCGATACCTTGATCGGGCCGGGACTCGCCACCTGGGATCTGTCATTTTTGAAAGACACCCGCATCCGGGAAAAGCTGAATTTGCAGTTTCGGGCCGAGCTGTTCAATTTCCTGAACCATACGAATTTCAACACACCGAATGTAGTTACGTTTACGCCGTCAGGAGTCTCGCCAACCGCGGGGTTGATTACCAGCACTTCCACCACCTCCCGGCAGGTTCAATTCGGTTTGAAGCTCTTGTGGTAGCGGTGGCTCAGGCCAGCAGGACTTCGCCGGTGTGGCTGGTGTCGTATCCGGCCAGAATCTCCAGTTTGCGCCGGATCGCCGCACGATTCAGGGTATCCAAGAGGGCCTGCACGGCGGGCAAACGAGCGTGCTGGCGGCGCAGCACCAGGTCGTAACGTTCAGTCGCGAGCGGAACGAAGCTTAAGCCGAACGCGCGTGCGGCCGATCGGGTCGCGATACAACAGTCAGCCTCATGCATGCTGACCGCCAGCGCAGCCGGCAAATGGCCGTAAGCAACCCGATCGTAACCCTTCACACGATCCGAGGAGACGCCCGCTTCGCGCAGTTTTTGATCCAGCAGATCGCGGCTGCCCGCCCCTTTTTCGCGATTCATGATTGAGACGTTCTTGCGAGCCAGGTCGGCCACGCTGTGAATGGATTTGGGATTGCCGGGTTGCAGCACCAGGCCCTGTTCCCAGATGGCGAACGTGACCACCTTCGCCTCGCTCTTGCCGAAGAGCCGCCGGACGACGGGCAGGTTGTATTCGCCGCTCGGCAGGTCGCGCAGATGTGAGCCGGCCACGTGGACTTTGCCTTGGAGCAGCCATTCCAACGCCTGCTGGCTGGACGACGATGCCACCACCGTGTCGACGTCTTCGTATCGGGCCAGGTGCTGCACGAGCAGCGAAATGCCCGGATCGCAGCCGGCGATCAGAAGCCGCTTTTCGTTATCCAGATCCTCCTGGAAAACATGCACCTCGGCATGGTTCGCTTGTTTGGAACTGCCCACGATCACGCCGTCGGCCAGCGGCAGCATAGCGGGCTGAGGAATGGCCGAGACTCCGACCATGCGTTTCCCAACGCGGCAAAGCCGGACGGGCTGCCCTTTATGGGCCGGGCCGCTGGCGATCAGGTCCACTGTTACCGGAGCGGCGGGCTCGGCTGCTTCACCTTCCAGCCGGAACAAGTCTTCCACCTTGACTTCGAGGATTTTCGCAAGCTGCAAAGCCAGTGCGGTGTTCGGAACATAATCGCTCGCTTCGATTGCGTAGATGGTCTGCCGGCTGGTTGCGGCGAGTTTGGCCAGCCGCGCGGCCGACACCCCGCGCTGTTCGCGAATCTCTTTGAGCTGTGTGCGTGTTTTCATGCATCCCTCGCCAATTATTTTCGCAGCCTCACGACAGTCAGGCGCTCCAGCATCCGAACCGCCCGCGCGCCTTTCTTGTCGCCAGGGACGATCAGGCGCAGTGGTGCTTGCGATTCTGGAAGCGGCTGGCCGTCGGCCGTGTCCGCGATCAGAATCTGGTTATCCGTGAAGGCGGGATCGATTTCGGCCAGCGCAAACGTCGCCTGGTACCCATCGCGCGCCTCGGCCAGTACGTAGCTGGCCAGGGCTTTGCCGGAAAGCTGCTGGTCGAGAGGCGCGCCGGCCCGCTTCAGCACTTCATAGAGCAGGACCCCCTGATAGTTCACCTTGGGGCCGTGTTCGCTCCATGCCACGGATGCTCGCGGCATTTTGGCCAGGTCGCCAGTGGTCAGAGTCAATGGCTGTGGGATGTCCCCGGTGATGCTGAGCTTTGCGCCAGAGGAAGTCTGGGCCTGCAACGTCAAGGCTAAGGTCAGGAGCAGGCAGGTACGGACGAATACACATTTCATGGCCATTTAAGATAACACTGTCATTCTAACAAGACAAGCAATGAGCAGAGTTGCTATCTTCTAGATCAGGATGGTGCATCGATTCGCTCCCGGGCTGGCGGCGCTGGCTGTATCGTGCCTTTTTTTGGCAGCCTGCCAGGATCAGGCTGGGCCGGCGGCTCGCGTCACCATCGCTGCCGCGGCCAACCTGGCGGACGTGTTCCAGGTGATCGGACCGGAATTCGAAGCGGCCACTGGCGTTCATCCTGTTTTCAGTTTCGGGTCCACGGCGCAATTGACACAGCAGATCGAGAACTCGGCGCCTTTCGACGTGTTCACCGCCGCGGATGCATCGCATGTTGAAGAGCTGGATCGAAAGGGCCTGCTGCTCGCTCACAGCCGCGCTGTCTACGCGCGGGGCATCCTGGCGCTCTGGATTCCCCCTGGCGTCAAAGCTGTGATCGATCGCCTGGAGGACCTGGCCAATCCGGACGTGCGTTTCATTGCGCTCGCCAAGCCAGAGCTGGCGCCGTACGGACAAGCTGCCGTGGAGGCGCTGCAGCGCTCGGGCCTTTGGACACGCGTCCAAAGCAAAATTGTGTATGCCGAGAACATCAATGTAGCCCGGCAGTACGGCTTGTCGCACAACGCTGATGCGGTGTTCACGGCATATTCGCTGGTGCTGCACGAGCCGGGGAAGGTGATTCAGGTGAGCGAGAGCCTGCATCTGCCCATCGATCAAGAACTCGGAATCGTTGCAAGTTCGAAAAATCTCGAGCCCGCCCGGAAGTTCGCCGATTTCTTGCTGCATGGTGAGGGCCGGGCCGTGCTGCTCAAGTCAGGCTACCAAGTGCCGGGTCTCTAGCGGCTCGGCCACACGCGGTTTGCCTCGCGCATTGCTGAAGCGCGATAATAAAGCCCTAAACATTTGGTGCGCGGGTTGTTCGCCCGCGCATTCTGCGTTCTAGGGAACACACTTCCAATGATAGCCGCATGAGCTTATACGCCACCGAAGAGTTCGCCCGCCGCTTCGCGGAGATCCATCCGCCGCTCGACCCGCAGGCGGCGCTGGCGGAGGCGAATCGCTGCCTGTACTGTTTCGACGCGCCCTGCACCGCGGCCTGCCCGACGCATATCGACGTGCCGCGCTTCATCAAGAAAATCGCCAGCGTGAATCTGCGCGGATCCGCTCAGACCATTCTCGAGGCGAACATTCTAGGAGCGAGCTGCGCCCGCGTGTGTCCGGTGGACGTGCTTTGCGAGGGCGCCTGCGTGCTGCATCGCTACAACCAACAGCCCATCGAGATTGGCCGCCTGCAACGCCACGCGATGGATCACTTTTACAGCAACGGAGCTAAGCCGCCGTTTCGCGCAGCGGCTTCAAAGACGCCAAGGATCGCATGCATCGGAGCGGGTCCGGCATCGCTAGCCTGCGCCGCCGAGCTGAGAAAGCATGGCTACGGCGTGACCATCTTCGAGAGCCGGCCTCTTGCGGGCGGGCTGAATACCTACGGCGTTGCTGAGTACAAGCTGCGTCCCGCCGACAGCCTGCGCGAGGTGGAATTGGTGAAATCCATGGGCGTAGCGTTTTGTTTCGGCGTGACGGTGGGCCGCGATGTCGCTATCGAGGCTCTGGAGGACGATTACGCCGCGATCTTCCTGGCAGTCGGACTGGCCGCCCCAGAGCAGCTGGGTCTTTCGGGAGGTAATTTAGAAGGCGTCGTGGATGCGCTGCGCTTCATCGCCGACTACAAGACCGCGCAGACCATCCCGGTTGGGCGCCGCGTAGCCGTGATCGGCGGTGGCAACACTGCGATCGACGCTGCGAACGCCGCCAAGCGGCTGGGCGCCGACGAAGTCTCCTTGATTTACCGGCGCGGCGAGCGCGAGATGCCCGCGTTTCGTTTCGAGTTCGAAAACTCGAAGCTGGAGGGAGTGCGATTTCTCTTTCAGACCCAGCCCGTCGCGGTTCGTGCCGACGCCTCCGACCCGCGCCGCGTGACTGCGATCGAGTGCGTCCGCATCGAGCTGGGCACGCCCGACGCATCAGGCCGGCGCAGCCCCACGCCGGTCGCCGGATCGAATTTCCTGCTCCCATGCGACATGGTGATTCTGGCCACGGGACAATCGCGATTCTTGGATTTTCTCAGCCGTTGCCGTGGAGTGGAGTTGCGGGAAGGCAACGTTGTCACGGATCCCGAGACCGGCCGCACCAGCAACCCGCGCTATTTCGCCGGTGGCGATTGTGTCAATGGCGGGCGCGAAGTGGTGGACGCGGTCGCGGAGGGAAAGCGCGCGGGAATTGCAATCGCAGCTTGGCTCGAGGCGCAGCATGGCTGATCTCACCACGATCTTTGCCGGCTCCATTCGCTGCCCCAATCCTTTTTGGCTCGCGTCCGGGCCGCCGGCCAACTGCGGCGAGCAGGTGATGCGCGCCTTCGATGCCGGCTGGGGCGGCGCGGTGTGGAAGACGCTGGGCGAGCCTATCGTAAACGTGTCTTCGCGCTACTCGTCGGTGGATTGGAATCGCCAGCGCATGATGGGCTTCAACAATATCGAGCTCATAACCGATCGGCCGCTAGACCTCAACCTGCGTGAAATCGCCGAAGTAAAAAAACGCTACCCACGGCATGCAGTGATCGCTTCGCTGATGGTGGAGTCGACGCGCGAGGCCTGGCACAAGATCGTGCGCCAAGCCGAGGACGCGGGCGCCGACGGCCTGGAGCTGAATTTCGGCTGCCCCCACGGCATGAGCGAGCGCGGCATGGGCAGCGCGGTGGGACAAGTACCCGAATACACCGAGCTGATCACTGGCTGGGTAAAAGAAGTAGCTCGCACGCCGGTGCTGGTGAAGCTTACGCCCAACATTTCCGACATACGCATGGTGGCGCGCGCGGCCAAGCGCGGCGGCGCCGATGGGCTCTCGGCCATCAACACCATCAATTCGATTACTGGAATCGATCTGGGCACGCTCACCCCGCGTCCGGACGTTGGCGGGAAATCTTCGCACGGAGGTTACTGCGGTCCGGCCGTCAAGCCCATCGCGCTGCACATGGTGCAGCAGGTGGCGGGCGATGAAGCTTCGCGCCTGCCCATCTCGGGCATCGGAGGCATTTCCGGCTGGCAGGATGCGGCGGAATTTATCTTGCTCGGCGCAGGAACTGTACAGGTGTGCACCGCGGCCATGCATTACGGTTTCCGCATCGTCGAGGACATGGTCGACGGCTTGAGCAACTGGATGGATGCGAAGGGCTTCCGAAACCTGGACGATTTCCGCGGCCTGAGCCTTCCGCGCGTGGTGGAGTGGAAGCATCTGGATCTGAACTATAAAATCATCGCGCGCATTCACGCCGAGAAATGCATCGGCTGCGAGTTGTGCTACACGGCTTGCTGGGATGGCGCGCATCAATGCATTCATCTCGACCGCGAAGCCGGCATGGCAGGGAACGGCCACCGTACGCCCGCTCAGGTCGAAGCCGAGAGCCGGCGCCGCATCGCGATGACGCCGATTCCCAAGCTCGATGGCGTGAATGGCGCCGGCGCCGGGCCGTATCCGACTCCCCTCGCGCGCATCCCACGCGTCGACGAAGAAGAATGCGTGGGTTGCAATCTGTGCGCGTTGGTTTGCCCGGTGGATGGCTGCATTACGATGGAGCAGGTCGATACTGGGAAGCCGGCGGAATCCTGGGAGCAGCGCATGGCGGCGCTTCAAAAAGGAGAGCGGGACCGATGAGCACATTGATTCGCAATGGCACGGTAGTGACGGCCGAGTCTACGTTCCGGGCCGACATCCTGGTCGAAGGCGAAAAAATCAAAGGGGTGCGCCAGGGTATCGCGGCAGGCGCGGCGGATCGAGTGATCGACGCCTCAGGCTTCCTGCTTTTACCCGGCGGCATCGACGCCCACACGCATCTCGACATGCCTTTCGGCGGCACCACATCGAGCGACGACTTCGAGACCGGAACCCGCGCCGCGGCATTCGGTGGCACCACCACGCTGGTCGATTTCGCGATCCAGGCGCGTGGCACGCGCATGCGCGATGCGCTGGACACCTGGTGGAAGAAGGCTGAGGGCCGCGCTTCGATCGATTATGGCCTGCACATGATCGTCACGGATCTGGCCGGCGCGGGCCTGGAAGACATGGACGACATGGTGCGCGAAGGGGTGGCCAGCTTCAAGCTCTTCATGGCCTATCCGAACGTCCTCATGGTGGACGACGCCACCATTTTCCGCGCTCTCTCGCAGACCGCCAAGAACGGCGCGCTCATTTGCATGCACGCCGAGAACGGCGGCGTCATCGATGTGATCGTGCAGCGCGCGCTGGCCGAAGGAAAGACCGCGCCGATTTACCACGCCCTCACACGCCCCACCACCGCGGAGGCAGAGGCCGTTCATCGCGCCATCGCGATGGCCGAAATGGCGGGCGCGCCGGTGTACATCGTGCACTTGTCGTCGGAAGCCGCGCTGAACGAGGTTCGCGAGGCACGCGACCGCGGCCTGCCTGCATTCGCCGAAACCTGTCCGCAATACCTGCTGCTTTCGATCGAAGAACTGGAACGCCCCAATTTTGAGGGCGCGAAATACGTCTTCACACCGCCCTTGCGCGAGAAAGAGAATCTGCCCAAGCTCTGGGACGGCTTGAAGGACGATCACCTGCAGGTGGTTTCCACCGACCATTGCCCATTCTGCTTCGAGGACCAGAAAGTTCTCGGCAAAGACGACTTCACCAAGATTCCGAACGGCGGCCCAGGCATCGAAAACCGGCTCCAGTTGATCTATCATTACGGCGTGAACCAGGGCAAGCTTTCGATCAACCGTTTTGTCGAGCTGGTCTCAACCACGCCCGCGCGCATCTTCGGAATGTATCCGCGCAAGGGTGTGCTGGCGGCCGGCAGCGACGCGGACATCGTGCTGTGGGATCCCAACGCCGAGCACACCATCAGCGCCAAGACGCACCACATGCGCGTGGATTATTCAATGTTCGAAGGTTTCCGCGTCAAAGGCAACGCACGCATGGTGATGTCGCGAGGCGAGGTGATCGTGGACAACGGCAAGTTCCTCGGCAAACCAGGCCGCGGCCAATACCTGAAGCGCGCCGCGCGGGGCGGAGCGTGGGCGTAAGATAAGAGACAGACAGGCATGTTGACCCGATACATCCAGGCCGCGATGAAGCACGCCAAGTACGAAATCTTGGAGGACAAGACTTGCTACGGGTCCATCCCCGGTTTCGAAGGCGTCTGGGCCAATGAGCCGACTCTGGAAGCGTGCCGCCAAGAACTCCAGGACGCCCTCGAAGACTGGATACTCCTCGGTGTGTCGCTCAACCACGACCTCCCGCAGGTTGATGGTAAGAGCTGAAATACAGCGAAGTCGCCTGATCTAACCCTCGTTACCGACACACATTTAGACTCAATGTAGCTCCTCCAAGCTACGGTTCCGCCCCAACAAACGGTCTCGTCAGTAGATCCTGCTGCTCACAGCGCCTACATTCGCGCCTACAATGTCCAGAGATCGTGGTGATATTCAGTAGTTGGAAGATGGCTTACTGAACTGTTCCACAGGACTGGGGTCAGGGTCGATTCACCTCTTTTATCTATCGTGCCCGACGGCAGAATCGTCTTCAACGCTGCGGCGACCAGAACGTTAGTTCACGCTGGCGTGAGGCGCGTGGTGCATCCTTTGGGACAAGAGCAATCGGCGTATGGCGATCAAGGCAACCAATAAAGCGGTACAAGAACGGGTTGGCGCCGTCTCGCTCGTTTCTTCGGGGCATTCCGGTAGCCTTCGAGCGAAGTCGTTCCTGTTGCACGTACGGGTGGACGTGCAACGCAGCGCGCAACGTTACCGGCGGTCTGGAATGAGAGCCGAAAGATAATCGAAGTCGAGCTTCCGGCAGAGCACTTCCGTCCCAACGGAAACCAAACGGCGAAGAGTGCTGCGGAACCCGTTCGCGGCCGTCGGCGAATAAGAATTTGAAATGCCGCGCATAGGGCCAATAACGCAAGCGACCTAATCCGCTACCTCCGCCAACTCGGCTTACAGTGGCCCAAGAGCGGAGGTAGGCACGATTCATACTGCGTGGGAAGTTGAAATTGACGCTGCCGAATCCGCACCGCGGCGATATCAGCAAGGGCCTGTCATCGCGGCTGCTCCGAGACTCTGGAATCCTCGGAAGAGTGGGAATCCTTATAGAAGACTCGGCGCGGCTTTTGTGTCATCATCCTGAAATAGTGCCCGCGCACGACCCATCGCTGTTCAACCAGGACCTCGCGCCGATAGCGCCGCAACGCCGAACCTGGGGCCTCTACAACTACGCCTCGCTGTGGGTCGCCATGAGCGTCTGCATCCCCACCTACATGCTGGCCTCGGGCTTGATCGCGGGCGGCATGAGCTGGCTGGCAAGCTATCCTCACCATTCTGCTCGGCAATTTAATCGTACTCGTTCCCATGCTGCTCAACGCGCACGCCGGCGCGCGCTACGGCATCCCGTTTCCGGTGTTGGTGCGCGCCTCGTTCGGAGTCAAGGGCGCCAACGTTCCGGCCGTGTTGCGCGCGCTGGTGGCTTGCGGATGGTTCGGAATCCAAACCTGGATCGGCGGCCAGGCCATCTATTCCATGCTCCAAATCCTTTGGCCCGCATCGAGCCAGCTCGCAGGCGGCATCTGGATCTGCTTCTTCGCTTTCTGGGCGCTCAACATCTACGTCATCTATCGCGGCATCGAGACCATCAAGTTTCTGGAAGGCATTGGCGCGCCGTTTATGCTCGGGGTCGGGCTGCTGCTGCTGTGGTGGATCACGCGCCAGGCCGGCGGCTTCGGCCCGGTGCTGAGCGCGCCCAGCAAATTCAAAACCACCGCCGAATTCATGCGATTCTTCATTCCGTCGCTCACCGGCATGGTGGGATTCTGGGCCACCGTCGCGCTCAACATTCCCGACTTCACTCGCTACGCGAAATCGCAACGCGATCAAATGCTCGGCCAGGCGCTGGGGTTGCCCGCGGCGATGACGTTGTACTCGTTCATCGGCGTCGCGGTGACCTCGGCTTCCGTCGTTCTGTTCGGCGAAGCCATCTGGGATCCAGTCGCGCTGCTGGGCCGCTTCCATCAGCCCGTGGTGGCTTCCATCGCCCTGGTCGCGCTGCTGATCGCGACCCTGAACACCAACGTGGCGGCCAATGTCGTCTCGCCTTCCAACGATTTTTCGAACCTCAATCCGCGTCTGATCTCATTCCGCACCGGCGGCTTCATCACCGGCGTCGTGGGCGTCCTCATGATGCCGTGGAAGCTGCTGGGCGACTATAGCGCCTACATCTTCGGATGGCTGGTCGGTTATTCGGCATTGCTGGGACCGATCGCGGGCGTCATGATCGCCGACTATTTTCTGGTCCGCCGCCGCGAGCTGAACGTCGACGACCTGTATCGCCGCAACGGTGCGTACGAGTATTCGAGCGGCGTCAACTATCGCGCGCTGGGAGCGCTCGTGTCAGGCATCGCCATAGCTCTGCTCGGCCTGGTCGTGCCCGCGCTGCGTTGGCTATACGATTACGCCTGGTTTGTGGGATTCTTGGTAGCAGGCAGCGCTTACGTCGCGCTCATGCAGCGTACGCCCGCGCGGGCCGCGGCATACGCAGGAGAGGGAACATGATAGGGACCGAATCAAGTTTGCAGACCGTCTCATTCTACGTCAACGGAAAATTCACCAACGCCGAGGGACGGCCCGTGATGCCCATCACGAATCCCGCCACCGGCGTTGAGATCGCGCAAGTGGCCTACGCCTCCGCGGCCGACGTCGATCGCACAGTGGAACTGGCGCACGCGGCCTACCTCAAGTGGCGCGAGGTTCCGGTGGTGGATCGCGTGCAGCCGCTGTATCGGTACAAAGCGCTGCTCGAAATGCACGCCAACGATCTGGCCGCCGCGCTCACCATGGAAAACGGCAAGACCATCGACGACGCCCGGGCCGAAGTGCGCCGCTCGATCCAGATGGTCGAAGTGGCCTGCGGTATGCCCACGCTCATGATGGGCGATTCGCTCAACGACATCGCCGCGGGCATCGACAGCCACACCATCCGCCAGCCGATCGGTGTCTGCGCCGGCATCACGCCCTTCAACTTCCCCGCCATGGTGCCGATGTGGATGTGGCCCTTTGCCATCGCGGCCGGAAACACGTTCATACTGAAGCCGTCGGAAAAAGTTCCTTTGACGCCCACCATGGCCGCCACGCTGCTGCACGAAGCGGGACTGCCGGCCGGTGTTTTCAATTTGCTGCATGGCGACAAGACCGCGGTGGATGCGCTGCTGCATCATCCGTTGGTGCGTGCGGTCTCGTTTGTCGGATCGACGCCTGTGGCGAAGTATATTTACACTACAGCAGCCGCGGAAGGCAAGCGTGTGCAAGCGCTTGGGTGGAGCAAAGAACCACCTGGTGGTGATGCCGGACGCGGATTTGGAAAAGACTGTCGATGCGATCATCGGCTCGGCGTTCGGTGCGGCGGGCGAGCGCTGCCTGGCTGGAAGCGTGCTGGTGGCCGTCGGCGAAGTAGCCGATCCGCTGCTCGCATTGCTGACTAAGAAGGTCAGCGCGATGAAGCTGGGCGACGGCGCCGAGCAAGGTGTCGACATGGGCCCGCTGGTGACAAAAGAACATAAGGCGCGCGTCCAAGGCTATATCGAAAAAGGTGTCGCGGAAGGCGCCAAGCCGGTGTGCGACGGGCGCGCCGCGGCTCGATGCAGGCGAAGGTTTCTTCGTCGGCCCCACGATTTTCGACCACGTGCGGCCCGACATGACCATCGCGCGCGAAGAGATTTTTGGGCCGGTTTTGTCCGTGATCCGCGTCAATAGCCTGACCGATGCGATCGCGCTGGTCAATCAATCCCGGTTCGGCAACGCGACCTCGATCTTCACCGCCAGCGGAAAGGCCGCGCGCGAATATTCCTCCCGAGTGGAAGTCGGAATGATCGGAATCAACGTGGGCGTGGCCGCGCCCATGGCCTTCTTCCCCTTCGCGGGCTGGAAAAATTCCTTCTTCGGCGATCTGCACGCGCACGGCAAGGACGCGGTGATGTTCTACACCGAGCAAAAAGTGCTCATGACGCGCTGGTTCTAACTAACGAGTGTCCGCGTGCCGCGATGACACTAGCTGAGCTGAACCGCCTGCCCATCTATCGAGCCGAGGAAGAATTTCTCAAGTGCTGCGCCTCCAAAGTGTGGGCGCGCGCCATGGCCCGTCGAAAACCCTTCGCCAGCCCCGAACGGCTGCTACAGGCTGCCGAAGAAATCTGGTGGAGTCTGGATGCCAGCGATTGGGCAGAAAGTTCTCAAGCGCAAGAGCAACAAATCCGCGCCGCTGCCGAAAAACGGAACAAAATCACGCTTTGGCGTTTGAAGCAACTTTTCCCGCTATGACGGCGGTGTCCGCTCCCGTATCCAGCATCCTCCAGCTCAAATAACCCAGCACGGGACACAGCGCAGCCAGCCCGAACGCCAGGTCGTATTGATGCAAATCGAACAACCGGCCGAACAGCGGCATCAGCACCGCCAGTCCCGCACCATAGGCCCCGGATGCCACGCCGCCGAGATAACCGGCATAAGCGCGTGAGAAAACCTCCGTCCCGTAGATCAGCGGCAGGATCTGGAATGCCGCGGCGACAAACATCGCAAAAAACAGATGCGCCATGACCAACGGAAAAGACCGCGTCCAGCCGGTTGCGGCCAGCGGCAGGCTCAAAAGCATCGCAACCGGGAGCAGCCGGCGCACCACGCGCAGCCTGGCAACGTCGCCGGGCGCCATGCGGTCCGCCAGCCAGCCCCAGAAAAACACGCCGATCTCCGAGCCCAGCGGAGGCACCCACAACACTGCTCCGATGGCGCGCTGCGACAGGCCGAGCACGCGGCTCAAATAGATGGCTGACGAATACACCACGAACCCGAGCGGAAGCGCACCCAGCGAATACGCGAGCAGATAAGCCCAGAAGCGCCGGTCGCCGAGGCGCGGCCGGCCCGCGTCGCCGGACGCCTCGCTTTGTGGTGCCTCGATTTTTCGCACATCCGGCCGCCGGCTCAGAACCAGCCACCAGGCCACCCACAAAGCGCCCAGCAGCCCGGTAAGCCAGAACGCAGCGCGCCAGCCCCAGGCTTCCGCCACCGGCGTCATCAGGAATGGGGTGAGAATCGCGCCCGCCGATCCGCCGCTGAAAGTCAGCGCCATCCCGCGCGACCGGCTGGATGCCGGTAGCGTCTGGACCACGGTTCGCAATCCGCCGGGACTCGCCGCGCCTTCTCCGAGACCCAACGCAGCGCGCGCGGCAGCGAAACTTGCGAAGCCTCCCGCCCAGGCGTGTGCGGCCGATGCGAGCGTCCACAGCGAAACGGCCGCCGTCATTCCACGACGCAAACCTAAGCGATCGAGAATCTTCCCCCACAGCGGATTGCCAATCGTAAACAGCACCGAATACGCCGAAACCACCCAGCCGTACGCGGCCACCGACATGCGCGTGTCCTTGAGGATGGTGGGCGCAAGCAGAGCCAGCGTGTTGCGATCCACGTAGCTCAATACCGAGACCAGCATCATGGAGCCGGCCGGCAGCCAGGCTTTCAATCGGTCGCGCACAAGAACTAATACTGTATCTTGGTTTGGGACCGCTCCCACTCGCGAAACGCCGCCAGCGCCTGCTCGCGCATCATCAGGACCATGGGGATCTTGCGAGCCTGCAGCGGCAGCGCCAGCTCATCGTAAATCAGCGAGTCGTCGAATCCAGCTTGTGCGGCGTCCGCGCGCGTCCCAGCATAGTAGACCTTGCCGAGACGCGCCCAATAGATGGCGCCCATGCACATCGGACATGGCTCGCAGGTGGTGTACAACTCGCAGCCGCTGAGCTGAAAATTTCGAAGGGCCTGGCAGGCAGCGCGGATGGCGACGATCTCGGCATGCGCGCTGGGATCGAGTGCGCTAGTGACGTGATTCACTCCGGTCGAAATAATCGCATCATCCTTGACCACCAGCGCCGCGAATGGCCCGCCTCCGCCCGAGCGCACGTTTTCAAGCGAGAGCTCGATGGCTTCCAGCATGAATCGATTCACGAGTGGCACCTTTTCATGCCTCACCATAGCAGAGCGCGCTGCCGCGCCGCCTTGCTAAACTAAAGATTCACACCAACTCTCGGCTCCTTGCCCAACCGGAGCTTACGGAAGGCTTACACAAAGAAATGATTTCCGCCACACAGCTACGCCCCGGCATGGTGATCAAGTTCAACAACGAACTGTATTCCATCTTCAAAACCGAGCATCGCACCCCGGGCAACCTCCGCGGCTTCGTTCAGGCCAAGATGCGCAAACTCAGCAGCGGCACGATGATCGAGCATCGCTTCTCTTCCGAAGATCGCGTCGAACGCGCCGCTCTCGACGAGCAGGAGATGGAGTACCTGTACGACGACGGCGAATACTACTACTTCATGAACACCGAGAACTACGAGCAGATGCACCTGACGCGCGACCTCCTGGGCGATGGCGTCGAATTTCTGATCCCGCAGCTCAAGGTCAACGTCGAGTTCTACGAAGGCAAGCCGATCAGCGTCGAGCTCCCGCCCACCGTGGATCTCAAGGTGGTGGAGACCGAGCCCGGCCTCAAAGGCGCCAGCGTCTCCAACGTCACCAAGTCCGCCAAGCTCGAAACCGGGCTGGTAGTGCAAGTGCCGCCGTTCATCAATGAAGGCGAAAAGGTCCGCGTCAGCACGGCCGAAGGCACCTACCAGGAACGCGCGTGACGGCTGCTCTGTAAACTGGATCACCCATAGCCCTAAGTGCAGCCGCAGGGCGGGCCACAAAGAGCGCGATTGAATCCTTCGGGCCTACGCGATCATCCAAAACCGCGTTCGCCGAAAGGAAGGTATCACGAATGGAAGCCCTCACCCTCGTGCACGTCGCGCTCAGCTTACTCGGGATCGTCTCGGGTTTGGTTGTTGTCTACGGACTGCTCGCTTCGAAAGGCTTGGACGGCTGGACCGCAACCTTTCTCGTAACCACGATCGCCACCAGCGTGACAGGTTTCTTTTTCCCTGTTCACCAGCTCCTGCCGTCGCACGTGATTGGCATTTTGTCGCTGATCGTTTTGGCGATTGCAGTCGTCGCGCGCTACACGCGCCGGCTCAGCGGCGGCTGGCGCAGGACCTACGTGATCACCGCCGCGTTGGCCCTCTATCTGAATGTCTTTGTCCTGCTCGTCCAGCTCTTCCGGAGGGTCCCGGCGCTCAAAGAACTTGCCCCCACGCAATCCGAGCCGCCCTTCCTGATCGCTCAGCTCGCGGTGTTGGCGGTTTTCGTTGTCCTCACGGTTTTCGCCGCGAGAAATTTCCGCCTGGCGTCACTCCGGGCCGCTGCTTGACCTGCGTGACGGAAGCGCGTCCGGCGGCCCGGCGTTAGTCTTTGGCTTCGAACCCCTATGCCCTGGTTCGAGCGCCGAATGCGATCGAAAGATTCAACTTGATTTTCGCCTAATCTTCGCCTATGATAGCCTAGCGGTTGATTCTCCCAAAAAGGAAAACGCATGACCCTCAAAGAAGCTTTGTTGCCTGAATTCGATCAAGAAATGGCCAATACGCGCAAAACATTGGAACGGGTGCCCGAAGACAAGTTCGCCTGGAAACCGCATCCCAAGTCCTTCAGCATGATCTCGCTGGCCACGCACATCGCCACCATGACCGGCTGGACTGTGGATACGATGACCAAGGACTCCTTCGACATCTCACCACCTGGGGCGCCGCCTTACAAAGAAGATCTGGCGACGTCGCACGCGCAGCTGCTGGAGAAGTTTGACAAAAGCGTCGCGGCGGGCCGAGCGGCGCTCGCCGGAGCGTCCGACGAGGCATTTCTCAAAAACTGGTCTCTGCTGGCCGGCGGCAAAACGCTATTCACCATGCCGCGCTTCACCTGTATCCGGACGTTCGTGATGAACCACATCATCCATCATCGCGCGCAACTCGGCGTGTACCTGCGGCTGAACGACATCCCAGTGCCGTCGATTTACGGCCCATCGGCGGACGAAGGCAATATGTAGCTGCTTACCACCGGAGCGCGGCTACAGGACGTCGGCGAAGCCGCGCTTCAGGTGGCGGAAGAACAGGCCGCCCACGACGAACGCGGTGACCGCGTACGCGGCGATGATCGCGAAATCGTGCAAGCTCGGAATGCGGTAGGAGAGCAGCCGTTCGCGATAGGCGCTCACCAGGAACGCAAGTGGATTCAAGCGCACAATGAACCGCAGCTGCTGGGGGATTTGTTGCTCGGTGATGAAGATCGGCGTGAGCCAGAACCAGAACGTCAGCAGGACCGAAAGAACCTGGGCGGTGTCCCGCAGATATACCTGCAGGCTGGCCACAATCCAACCGACCCCCACCGCCAGCATGCCGGCCAGCAGCATGTACACCGGCAGCGACAGCATCCACAGGCTGAAATGCCCGACATACAAGCCGACCACCGCGATCACCAGCGCCAGCACCATCAGATGGCCCACCAGCGATGACAAAAAGATGGACACCGGCACAATCTCGGAGGGAAACACGGTCTTGGTGATCAGGTTGGCATTGTCCAGCAGCGAAGACGCCGAGCGCGTCACCGTTTCCTGAAACAGCATCCAGGGCAGAAAGCCGCAGAACAGGAACAACGAATAATTCTGCGTCACCTCGCTGGGCGGCAGCGTCTGATGCAGACAGATCTGAAACACGAAGACCCAGCTCACCAGCAGCACCAGCGGATGTATCAGCCCCCACAGCCATCCGGCCGCCGAGCCAACGAAGCGCTGCTGGAAATCGCGGCGCACCAGTTGGGCCAGCAGCGTCCGGCTGCGGACCAGGTTGCGCACAAATTGAACGCCCGGAATTGCCATCCGACCTCAGGTTACTATACCCAGATCGCCCCGATGACTGATTCGTATCAAGTGTTGCTCACTACCGCTGGGGCCGCGTACCTGCTATTGGTGGAAGTGGTGAAGCCATGAAGGCCTGCATTCTTCGATCCCCCGCCCCGATTGAAACCAATCCGCTGGAACTCGCCGATGTACCGAAACCCGAGCCGCGTGCCGGACAGGTCCTGGTGCGCGTGCATGCCTGCGGGATCTGCCGGACCGATCTGCACGTGATTGAAGGCGAACTCCCGCAGCGCAAAATGCCCATGATTCCGGGCCATCAAGTGGTTGGAGTGATCGAGTCGGCCGGAGCAAACGCAACACGCTATCCAACTCGGAACTCGCGTCGGGATCGCGTGGCTGCACTCGACCGACGGGACTTGTGAATATTGCAAAGCCGGCAAGGAGAATCTCTGCAACAATCCCAGCTTTACCGGTTACACGGTGGACGGCGGTTACGCCGAGTACGCGCTCGCCGACGAAAGTTTCGTCTATCCGATTCCCGAAGGCTTCGGCGATTTGAAGGCCGCGCCGCTGCTGTGCGCAGGCATCATCGGATTCCGTTCGCTGCGCCTTTCCGGGATCGAGCGCGGCGGCCGGCTCGGGCTTGTACGGCTTCGGAGCGGCCGCGCATGTGGCCATTCAGGTAGCGCGGCATTGGGGCGCCGAGGTGTATGCATGCACGCGCGATGAGCGTCATCAGAAACTGGCGCTCGAATTGGGCGCGGTGTGGGCGGGCGGAACAATCGCCGATCCGCCGGCCAAGCTCGACAGCGCCATCATCTTCGCCCCGGCCGGCGAGATCGTGCCCGCGGCGCTCAAGGCGCTGAAGAAAGGCGGCACGCTGGCGCTCGGCGGCATCCACATGAGTCCCATTCCGCCGCTCGATTACAATCTGCTGTACCAGGAGCGCGTGGTTCGCAGCGTCGCCAACAACACGCGCCAGGACGGGCACGATTTTCTGCGGATCGCGGCCGAGATCCCGATTCACACCGAAATCGAGGTGTTCCCGCTCGAACAAGCCAATCGCGCGCTCAACTCGCTCAAGAACGATGCCATTCGCGGCGCGGCCGTGCTGAAGCTGGAATAGCTGGGTGAAATAACCCACGGCGGCGTCTAAAGCGTTGCGCCATAAGAGCCTAGAGATAGCCGTTACGCCGCGGGCCGGGTCGCCGGTTCGGTGAATCGACGCGCAAATCGAATTGCAGCCGCTGGTTGACTGTCGCTGGCACGCGGCGTGCATCCTTTTCAGATGAAAGGTGGTGCGCCATGCAAACCTTCGAGAAAATTCTGTTTCCGGTCGACATGTCCGACAACTGTACGGCGACGGCGCCGTTCGTGGAAGCGCTCGCAAAGAAGTTTCAGGCCGAAGTAACGCTTCTGCACATACTGGAGATTCCGCCCGCTTATTTCACGGATTGGTACGGGTACATGTCGCTGGTCGACACCCAGGGCATCCGCGACGCGCGCCAGGGCGAATTCGATCAATACCTGAAGGACCGGTTCGCGGGACTCCGCGTCCAGCGGATTCTCGAAGAGGGCGACCCGTCCCGGATCATCATTAAGTTTGCCGAAGAGCATGCCACCGATCTGATCATGATGCCCACGCATGGCTACGGCGTCTTTCGGAGCCTGCTGCTGGGTTCGGTGACCGCCAAGGTGCTGCACGACGCGCTGTGCCCGGTGTGGACCGCCGTTCACGTAGAAGAGGCGCCTCCGGCTTCCGCTTCTTTCGAGCGCATCATGTGCGCCGTGGACCTGACGGACTCGAGCATCGCCACCATGCGTTTCGCCTCACGCCTGGCGCACGATTTCAACGCCAAGCTTTGGCTGGTGCATGCGGTGCCGGCGCCCGAAGCCGGGCCGGAGCGATATTTCGACGCCGATTTGCAGAAATTCCTGGAAGAAGACGCGCGCAAGATCATCGGCAAGATGCAGGAGACGGCTGGAGTCACGGCGCAGATCTGCCTGGGCGCGGGCGACGTCGCGCATGTCGTGCGCGAAGCGGCCACGCATCACAATGCCGATCTGGTGGTGATGGGGCGCGGGCACGCCGTCCGGACGCTGGGGCGCCTCCGCACCAACGTCTACGGGATCATCCGGCAATCGCCTTGCCCGGTGATCAGCGTTTAGGTTCGGCTCAGTTGGATTTCGGGCCGTACAGCCGGCGATACACTTCCGCGTTACGCAGCACGCTTTGGACGTAGACGCGTGTCTCGTTGAAAGGGATGCTCTCGACAAACTCGGCCGGCTCGTGATAGCTTCCGGCGCCGAGCCAGGTTACGACGCGCGATTTGCCTGCATTGTACGACGCCAGGGCCGCTTCCCATTTGCCCTCCAGCTGGTCGGAAAGAGCCTTGAGATAGTAGGTGCCGATCTTCAGGTTCGTATCAGGGCTGAACAGCATGCTGGTCCGGTAGCCGCGAATCCCCAGCTTGCGGCTCAACTGCCTTCCGGTGGCGGGCATTACCTGCGTGAGGCCGCGCGCGTTGGAGCGTGATACCGCTTTCGGATTGAATTCCGATTCCTGCCGGATCAACGCCGCTACAAGGAACGGGTCCAGCGAAAGCGGACGGCATAAATCTTCCAGCTGCTTCCGGTAGGGCAGCGGGAAAGCCAGCCGCCAAAATTTGTCCGGGGCGGTGTCGAGCGACAGCGAGAGATAGTCCGGCGCATAGCGCTTGATGTAGCGGATACCTTGATCGGGCGACTGGCGGCGGCTGGCAAGATCGGCCAACTCCAATGCCATGATCTGTGGCTGACCATCGGCCTTGGCGCCGAAGCGTAACTCGCCATCGGCCAGATCGTCCAGGCCCGCGCCGGCCAGCAGATGGGCGCGATCGATACGCTGCCGAGTCAACGCGCTGGACTGAAAATCCTCAGTCTGCCGCGCGGGCAACTTAAGCGTGCTGAGAAACTGCGCGGCTTCCGCCGGTTCGGGTGGCGGCACCGATCGGCGACGATTGCAGGCGGTCTCGCGCCAGCATGGCATAGTAGTAATTCGGAAACCGGTCGTTGATCTCTTCGTAGTAAGCGCGTGCCGATCCCCAATCGGACTTCAGTTCCGCGATCCTTCCCAGAAAGTACATCGCAGTGCTGCTGTGGTCAGAATCCGGATAGCGCTTCAAGTGCTCTTGAAACAATTTCTCGGCACTGGCCTGATCTTTGAGATATTGGGCCCAAGCGATTTTCCAGTTGCACGTGCCGGATCGCGGATCATTCGCGAACGCGTCCGAGCAGGTCTGGTAAAGCGGTTCGGCGGTGTCCGGTTGCTTCTGAGCGCTATAGTAGTTGCCGACCGAAATCAGCGCGTCGCGGCGCCAGCGGGATTGCGGATAAGACGCCGACAGCTTGGCCAGCGTCGCATTCATCTCATCGATGCGGTCGAGCCGCCGAGTTGCTTCCACTAGGTAATAGAGCCGCTCGGCCTCCACTTCCCCGGCTTGCGCTTCGAAGGAAGCAAGCTGCGCATAGGCCGGCTTGTTGTCCCGCGCCAGATAGTGCGCGACACCGATGCGCACTCTAGCCAGGTCCAGGTCCGAGCCGCCCAACAGCGGTTCCACGGCGGCCAGTTCCTTGGCGGCGCGCGTGTAATCGCCTGCCTCCAGCAGCTTGAGACCTCGCGCGAAAAGCGACGCGGGCGGCAACGCTGGGTAACGCGCCAGCGCCTGGGCGGCGTCGGATGCCTCTGACGACAAGGGATAATCGACGTAGATCTTCTGATAGTGCTCTTCGGCGGTGGCGGAGTTTCCGCTCGCTTCGTTAGCGCGCGCCAGCAGCAATTCCGCTTGGGGAGCCGCCAAATCCGCGCGATGCTGCTCGACTAGCGGGATCGCCTGCGCTGCCCGGCCATCCTCAATGTCCGCGTTGGCTTGGAGCACCGCCGCTTTGCCCACCAGCGGCGAGGCCGGACTAAAACGCCACAGCGGCTGGAGTGTTTTCTCAACGCCCACGAAATCGCGCATTTCCGAATCGCAGACCGCGCTCAGATAGCCCACGTAGTCGGCCAGCTGCGGCAAACGTTTCTCGGCCGCTTGCAAGTGTTTGAGAGCATCCCCAAATTGACGCTGGTCCACTTCGGTGGCCCCGAGCGTCAAAAGGGCCAAGGCGCCGTTCTTATCGCTGCGATGCAACTCGGCGTAGCGCAGCACCGCGGCCCGGGTTCTGGCATTGGGCGTTTTTCGGTAGTTGGCGGCCAGAGCGTCCAGCGTCTGCGCAGAGGCGCCTGGCGCGCAAAAGACGAGCAACAGACATAGTGAGGCTCTCTTCATGCCAGCGGTCCTGGATATTCGGGTCCCAGTAGTTCGACGTCGCCGTGGGCCAGCGTGTGTACGAGCTCTTGGTGGAGGTAGTCCGTCATGCCCTCCGAGCCGTCCATAAACGCCTGCCGGTAGCCCTCGCGCGCCGAATCGATCTGCGTCTTCAGCGACGCGTACAAATCGCGCTCCGCACGGCCATTCTTCACATGTTGGTCTTGATACAGCCGCATTTCCGCCACTTGCACCCGGGCAAAGCGCTGCGCCTTGAGATGCAGGTCACGCTCGCCGGCGTCGAGCGGCGCTGCTATGTTCACCAAGCCGTCGGCTGCTTTCTGTACCCGGCTCTCGATCACGGCCCCGGCAACGGTGGCCAACAATTCCAGAGCATCGGGCTGTAGCCTTCCCCGGCCGTCGGCATACAGCAGCGCGGCTACACGTCCGCCGGTCAGGACCGGAAACACATCAAACTTGCTATCAGCCGCTTCGCCGAAGCAGGCCGCGATAGGCGCCGACATCTCCCCGCGGGTTCGTACGGCGATCACTGTGTCCTTGGTTTCCACGGCTGCTCGGAAAGCGGGCGCTGCATGGAGGGGCACATCCTCCAGGACGTCACCGCGGGACGATCCTTCCAAGTGCAGCGCGTCTCCTGGCAGCGTGAACAGTGCCGCGCGCTCGCAAAATGCCGCGCCCGGCCTCGACCAGCACCTGGGCCCACTCGCTGCCCGATGAGCGCAAACGCCGCGCCGCGCGATTCAGATTGGCGATGTCCCTGGATTCCCGCGTCTCCAGCAGTTGCTGCAGGCGATCGAAGTGCCGCTGCGCCGCATTTAACTGCTCCCGCAAGCTGTTGTGGGTCTCGGCGAGAAGGGCGCTGATCTGATCGTTCATTTGCCCGCGCTATTACCTATTGTATCGGACGATAGCCCGAAACACTGCAATTCCAAGGTGTTCGTCAAAGGCGCCCAGTACTAGCGATCGGGATGAACCGGCAGCAGCATTCCGGTGAGGCGAACCGGCTTGCGGCCACTCATCAGTTCCAGCACAATCCGGCCATCGGCCTGGCTGGCGCCTTGACCGACCAGGTTGTCCGGCCCTAAGGCGACCTGAAGATTCGAGAGCACCAGCCGCGGGATTCCGGAAGACGGTGCGATCCGATACGCTCCGGAGATTGCGTCCACTCGCGCGTCCGGAGCGAGCGCGATCTGGCGGCCTTCAAACGTACCCTCCGACTGTACATTGAGCAGCAGACTTGCGCCGATTCCGCTGGTCTGCAGCTCACCATCGACATCCAGCTGCCCATCGCGATAATCCAGATTTTCGATGCTGCCGCTTAGCCGGTAAGTAGGCAGCGCTCTGGTCAGGCTCACGGTTACATCTCCGGCCGCGCGCATTGGATCCAGGCCCAGCTCGGCGTCCGACAAAGTGATCTTCGGGCCCAGCCATGTCAGGTGCGCTTGAAATTGGCCCAGGCGCGTGTCGCCGTTCAACACGCTCCCGATTTGAATGGAAGCGTCCAGCGAGCGGCCTTCCAGCCACTTGGGCAGCGGAGAGTTACGCCGGAAGGTGCGCGCCAGGAAGCTTTCGTTGCGCCGCAGCGTAGGCAGCATCAAGCGCTCCAGTTCGGCCAGCTTCAATTCCGGAATACGGAGCCGCAGGCGGTTCGGTTGGTCAGCCTCGGGATCGAAGCGATAGTCGCCTTCCAAGCGCACTCCACCGACGCGCGCGCGCATCCGGCTAATCTGAATCCGATTCTGCTTCATCTCCACCGATGCTGTCGCGAAACGCACCCCAGAAGCGAGGCCCGGAATTTCCATCAGGCCGTTTTGCAGGTCGTATTCACCGGACCAAACGCCCGGGGCGTCGTCTTTGCGGTCAAACGCAATCCAACCCTTCCAGGTCCCCTGCCGCAACTGTTCGATCAATGGGATGGGAGGCGCTTCCACCAGGCGGCCGGCGCCGCCTTCCACTTCGGCTATGGTCAACTGAGGAGTCGTAATTTTGAAGCTGGTGTGGGAGTTATCGAAAGCGTACTGGCCTTGAATCTCGGCGGACTGATCGTTGTCCAATTGCACGCTGACGGGATCGAGAGTCACATTGTTATTGGTGAACGCGAGCCGCGCCGAATCGAACGCCGCCGATGCGGATTGAGGAAATTTGACCGACGCCGATTCCAGCGTCAGCTCACCTGCGAGGCCGCCTCGATTGGAATAGCCGATCTGGCCATTAATCCTTCCATCCACTTGCACTCCGGCCGCCAGCGGCGCGCCCATATGACGCGCGGTTTCAACCAGCGATGCGGCGGGAAGATCGTGAAACTTGATCCCGGCGCTCCAGCGCGCGTTCGCCAGATAATCCTCGATTCCGAGCTGGATCGAAACCGGTTGCGGTTGTCCCTCGTTCGCGAGAGTTTCTAGATCCAACCCATGGGCGTGCAAATCGAGCAGACCGCTGTAATGCAGGGTCCAGCCTTCCCCGTGGGACGGCATCAGGTCCCAGCGGTGAATGTCATTAATGTTCAGACTGCCGGTAACAGCTATCTTGTCGAGCGGGCCTTCGAGCTGCGCCTCGGCGATGGTGAAACCGTGCACGCCGAGATCGCGCGCATTGAAGAGCTGCAAGATTTCCGAGATCGCGGTGCGCTCCAGGTGAACGCCCATGGTGAGCTGAGCCGCGCCGCCCGCGCCTGCATGCAGGAGTCCTCGGGCGCTAATCTGCCCGAAGGTCTGGCTGCCGCGGTCCGTGCGTGCCGGAACGCCGGAAAAGCGGATCACCAGTTCCCCGCGCTCGTTGGGATAAACATCGACGCCCGCCTCGCTGATATAGAAAACCGACTTGGTGTCGCCGAATTTGAAATTCAGCCGGCCGCCGCTAATCTGAATGTCGGAGAACGCGCGCGGCGTGGACCCGGCAGCCGGCGGCCGGTCGAGCCAGGGCTGAACGTTCCAGGCGCCGGACGGCATCCGGACCAGGTTTACGCTGGGCGCGTCGAGGTAGAGGCTCGAAAATGCGAGCTTGCCCGCCAGCAGGCTGCTGAGCCGGACCCGCGCCCGCATGGACTCGACGTAGGCGAACGGCTCCACGCCCGCCGCCGGGTCATCGGCAATGACCACTCGCTCCACTGTGAAGCCAGGCCCGGTAAAGAGGTTCAGATGCACGGCGCCGATCTCCACCGGACGATGGAGCGCGGCTTCTAAAGCGGCCTGGATGCGAGGCCGCAAACGGTCGGCGCTTAGAAACGGAGCGAGCGCGCCGGCCGCGAGCACGGCCAGCAGGAGGATCAGAATCCAGCGGCGCAGTGCTTTCATGGCAGGCGCTGCGATTCCTGGGCCGCCATCAACCCGGCGTAGGCTTCCGGATCATCGATATCGGTGACGACGGCCGGATCGTCCACTTCGAAATAACACGTTTCGCCGGCGTAGCGGTGGATCACGTCGCTGGCCATGGCCGTGGCCGGAAGGGCCAGCAGTTCGTCCACCAGCGCCCGCGAAATGCATACTGGATGCCCGTGCTGGCCGGCATAAACGGGAACGGTCACGGGGGTGCGCGCGGCTTGGAATTTGGACGCCAGCGCTTCCAATGTGGACGCCTGGAGGTGCGGATGATCGACAGGCGCGAACATAACCGCCGCGGCGTTCGCGGGCACCGCCGCGAGGCCACACTGCAGCGAAGTTAGCATCCCGCGCTCCGGATCCGGATTCACGGTGAATACGGCCGCGCCCGGATGCTCCAGCCCGGCGCGAATCTGCGGCGCATTGTGCCCAAGCACCACGATCACCGGATCGCAAGCCAGTGCGAACAGCCGGATCATCCGGTCCAGAAACGTTTCGTTCTGGAAGCGGAGCAGCGCCTTCGGGCTGCCCATGCGGCGGGAAGCGCCACCGGCGAGGATCAGGCCGGCGATCGAACCACTGGGCTTCACTTGAGGACGGCGCGCGACGCCTCGGTAGCGAAGATCGACTTGGCGGCCTTGCGCCATTCGCTGTCGGGCGTGCGCCGCGTCGCGATCATCTCCGCCACCACCGAGATGGCGATCTCCTCCGGCGTGATCGCGCCGATCTCCAGTCCCATAGGCGCGAAGATGCGCTCGAAGGCCGCGCGCGGGATGCCCTCTTTTTCGAGCTGCTTGATCACGCCGATCACCTTGCGCTTGCTGCCGATCATGGCGATGTACTTGGCGTTGGTTTCCACCGCCCAGCGCAGCACGCGCATGTCGTCGCGATGGCCGCGCGTCACGATGATCAGGTAACTGGTGTCGCGGATGGTGAGCTTGGGGAAAACTTCTTCGTATTCCTCGGCGAAAATCTCGTCCGCCTCCGGGAAGCGGTCGCGATTGGCGTAAGATTCGCGATTGTCGACGATGACCGTGGCGAAGCCCGCCAGGGTCGCGACTTTGGAAATGCTTTTGGAAATGTGGCCTGCGCCGAAAATAAAAGTGCGCGGCTGAGGCACCACCGGCTCGACGAATACGCTCAATTGGCCTCCGCAGATCAGCCCGTTATCATAGGCGGCGTCCTGCCCCAGGCTGAAGTTCATGTGGCGCGCGCGCTCTTCCTGCATCACTTCGCGCGCCGCGTTCCAGACCTCGGCCTCGACGCAGCCGCCGCCGATGGTTCCGATCATGGAGCCGTCCTCGCGCACCAGCAATTTGGCCGATTCGTAGCTGGGAATGGACCCGTTGACCTGAACAATAGTGGCCAACGCGCACTTCTGCCCAAGCCGGCGCAGGCGGACGACTTCCTCGTAGATATCCATTCGATTGGATTATACCGTGGGGCCGGGCTTTCGGGCACGCCGGAGACGATCAGACGCCGGCGACAATCATAGAGGGCGGCAAACGGTTGCCAGAAACCGTCTCCGCATGGTACAACCGGACGCGTGGATAAAATCATCCGCATTTACGCCAGCCACAAAGAAATGAAGGCGGACGAATACCGCTACTGGCAGAGCCGGCCGGCGCACGAGCGGATGGACGCGGTCAGCGAACTAACTCTCGCCGCTTACGCGCTCAAGGGCACAACTCCCGATGTTCCAAGACTTCAAAGACCTCTTGTCTGCCTTCAACGCCCACGGCGTTAAGTATCTCGTTGTCGGCGGCTACGCCGTTTCATTCCACTCCCAGCCGCGAACAACCAAGGACCTGGATCTGTTCGTGAAGGCCAGCCCGGAAAACGCGCGCACAATTTACGCAGCCTTGACCGCCTTTGGAGCACCAGTCGGAAGTATTGATGTTGGCGATCTTTCGGACCCGGCAAAATTCATTCGTTTTGGACGGGAACCGATCGCCATCGATATTCTTCCGCAGATCGACGGGGTTGACTTCGACCGGGCCTGGGAGCGGCGCATCTCAAATGTGATCGATACTCAAATGGGTTTGACCGCCTATTTCATTTCCAAAGAGGACTTGATCGCGTCGAAGCTGGCGGCTGGGCGGACGCGCGACCTTGCGGACGTGGAAGAGATCCGCCAGGCTCAGACCAGCGCGGCCCAGGCGTCTGATGACAAGCCCAAAGACTGAGTTTTAAAGAAGTCGTGCCTCGACCGCGTCGGACTTATTTTCTCAAACCCGCGGTCCAGTTCCGCACCAGCGTCAGAGGCTCATTCGCGCTCTGTGCGGAGGGGACAGCGGTCAAAGCTGACCGTCGGCGGAAACGTTGTAAAGGTAGCCTGGCGCTGCCAAGGCCGTGTAAACCGGGATGCGCTTACACGGGACGCCCGAAATGACTTCGCTCGCTTCACGAACTTGTGACCATGTCCGATGCGGTATCGCAAGTCCGCAGCGAACGTAGCCCCAACACCCCAGGCAGGATATGAAGTCCTCTTTGAAAGAAGAAGCGTTCAAAACACCATTCGCTTCGGCGGTTGTATCGGTGCCTGTTTCACGGATTCCGGCGGAACGCAAAGCCCAGCCGGTTCCGATAAACGGTGACCAGCCCGAATCGCTGCGAACGTAGTACCTGCCGAGCAGCGGCAATTCCCACATGTTCGCTCGCAGACGATGGCTGAACGCAACCGTCCCCGGTCCGGTAACGGCGCCCAAATTCAGCAACCGATAACTGAACCTGTTGCCGAGGCACTCCGTGTCTTAGCAGGTTCAGTGCGGGCAGGCGTGGCGGCCGCGCACGTGTGTGAAGCGACAGAAACGGATTAACGTGTCAGCCGCGCCACCACCTCTTCCAGCGCCGCGTCGGCCTTGGCTTCGATTTCCGCTTTGGTCTGATCCTGGATCGGATGCGGGACATAGACCGCGTCGAATTCCGGGCGGCCCAGCGCGGCGGCTTGGGCGCGCGCGGCGGTCATGAATTCGTGCGTCGCCACCGGCACCGACGGCAGACCCATGTTTTCCAGTCTCAACGTATCGTGCAAACTGCACGTCGTGCAGGACCCTCAATCGGCCAGCGCTTCGATCACCGCGTCGGCTGCTGCGGATTTTTTCCAGAACACCCGCCGGCGCGGGTTTGGCGAAGGTCGGCTTCATCTCGCGAATCACGCTCGCGACGCCAAAGCGCTCCTTGAGCAATCGCTCCATGCGATCCAGAAAGACGCTGCCGCCGGGCTTGCTGATGTCGAGCAGCGCGATCGTTTTGCCCTGGAGCTGGGCCAGCCGAGGTGCGGCGGGCGCGGCTTGCGGCGCGATTTCGTTCATCGGATTCACTAACGTGATTGGCATTGCGGCTCTCCTAAATCGGATACGTCACCATCTGGCTGCCGCGCGGGCCGGCGGACCAGCTTCCCAGCACGGCGGAAAATTTGCCGGCCGTTCCTCCGGCGACTACGATTTTGATCGATTCGGGCGCGCGGAATTTCTGATAACAGCGCTCGCCGTCGATCGTGATCTCTTTGTACATGCCGCGCTGCGCGACGCCTTCGCCCGGCTCGCCCTCGTAACAGCGCAGCGGGATTCCGGTGTTTTCAAACAGAAACTCGCGCACGTTTTGTTTCGTGAAGCCGTCGCGATGGATGGTGCGGACGTGCTCCGGGCCCAGCACGACCAGCGCCTCAAAGCCCATGCAGTTGCGATAGCTCCACACGGTGGCGAGCGCGTAAGCGATGGCTTTCAGCACGCCGCGCGCGGTGCGGGCGTTGTGCTCGCTGACGCCGTGCGGCGCTTCGGCCGCGAACAGAGTGACCGCGCTCTGGTCGCGCTCGAGGCCCTGCTCGACGTGCAGCGGCTCCCAGGGATTTTCTTCTTCGTTCTCGGCGATGCAATAGGAAAACTTGCCGGGATTGCCCAGCGCGGACATATCGATCCCGTCCGGGCGCGCGCCGCCCAGGTTGAGAAGAATCAGCTGCAACGCGCGGCCCAGCGTGCTGTTGGCGCGCGCCACGTTGCTGAAGACGTTCTGGCGCGAGTGGAAGTTCAGTTCGCCCCGCACCGGTCCGTTCACGATGATGAGCGGCGCGGCGAAGTGCGTGGTGGCCTGCACGCCGTGCGCGTTGAAGCGCTCATCGGCGACCGCTCGCGTCAGAGGGATCAGGACGCGCATCATTTCCGGAACGCAACCGGCCATCACCGCATTGGCCGCGATTTTTTCCACCGTGGCCTCGCCGTAACAAGGAGGGATGCGCGCGATGATCTCCCGAGCGTCGTGCCCGGCGGCTCCGAGCATTCGCTCGACCCTCTCGCGCGTGGGTGGAACCACCGGCAGCCCGTCTTTGAACATCCGGAAACAATACTCGTAGGGATCTTCATCGCCGGCCAGCTCGACGCTTGACGCCGCGGCGCCGCGCGTCGCGTGCAGATTGAGCGCTGCAGCGGACGCGTCTTCGGTTTGCGCTTCCAGATGACGCGAGGTGCAGCCGGGTTTGCTCGCGGGCGCGCCGTCGTAGGGTGTCGCTACCGGGGCGTGGCCCAGTAACGCCGCGATTTCGTTCAGCGCGTTCTTGTCGAAGCCCGGCTCCTGGCGCAAGACACGGCCGTGTTCATCCAGCACGAAGAGCGTCGGAACAGTGACCACGCCCAGGCGTTTGGAGACTTCGAAACCCGGATCGGGCTCCACCGGAAATCGCACGTCCATCTGGCGCACGAACTCGCGCGTGGCATCTTCAGCGTCCTGCGAAATCGCCGTGACCGGCGTTGCATTGCCCGCGAGCTTGTTCAAATACGGCGTGATCAGCCGGCAGGTGGGGCAGTCGGTCTGAAGGATGGCTAGCAGTCTGAGGCCAGGCATGGTTCACCACTTGTCGATGTGAATCGGATGCGCGGGCGGCTGGCCTTCACACCAATAGTGATCGAAATTGGTGATGCCGGCCAACTCCGTGAGGCAGTCCTCGTCGATCCATTCGCGCCCGGTGGAGGTGCGCGGCTCCTGCGCGAAAATCGCCAGCGAAGCGTCGCACAGAATTTCAGGCGTCCGCCATTGCGAGCGGTCGGCCATGCCGAGGTTGATGGAGGCCTGGCTCTCGATGATGGTGCGCGGCCAGAGCGTGTTGGCGGCCACGTTGTCCTGCTTGTGCTCGGCCGCGAGGCCAATGGCCAGCCGCGCCATGCCGAGCTTCGAGATCATGTAGCCGACTCTGCCGGGCGACGGATCGAGCGTCAGGCGCGGGCACATGTTGAGCACGTGGCCCCACTTTTGTTTGACCATGTGCGGGAGCGCGTAGTAACAGGCGATGTAGGCGGCGCGCACGTTGATCGAGACCATCAGGTCGAAGCGCTTGGGCGGCGTTTCGAGAATCGGGCGGGTCCAGATGGCGCCGGCGTTGTTGACCAGGATGTCGATGCGGCCAAGCTCGGAAACCGTGCGCTCGATCATGTTACGAATGGCGTTCTCGTCGCGGACGTCGGTGGGAATCGCAATGGCACGCCGGCCGAGCGCGCGGATGGCGTCCGCGGTTTCGTGGATGCTGCCGGGAAGCTTTTCGGTGGACTGCTCGCTCTTGGCCGCGACGGCGACATCCGCACCTTCCTGCGCCAGCCGTATAGCTAGCGCTTTACCGATGCCGCGGCTGGCGCCGGTGACGACGGCCACGCGGCCGCGAGGTCGGGATGGAGAACACGATTCGAATCGGGCATGGCTTCATCGAGGTTAGCATTGGTGGCGGCGTGGTTAGCGGAACGGGTTTCGAGCCGTCAGCGTGCTGTAGCGCTGGCGAACTCAGCGCTCATGCAACTCGTGCCTAGTCCACCGGATCTTGCCGTGCGTCCCGCGGTCGGGGACATTGCGGATGCGATCTAAGAAACGGCGCTTGACTTTCGAGTCCCGTTCCTCCTGTTCGAGAAGCGCACGAATCGCATCCGTCACGAGTTGCGCCATGGACTTGTTATGGGCGGCAGCATAAATCCTCAACCGGCGCAGGAGTGGCCCCGGAAGGGCTAGCGTGACGTTTTGCCTAGACTTCACATAGATCAGTGTAAAACGTCGCTACGTGAATCCTGTATGATGCTCGCTCAGCGCAGCACGTACGTCAGGCCGAAGGTGAACTGAAACGAATTCTTTTGGAAGCCCGGCGGCGGATCGTTCAAAAACGTATCGATGATGCCGGTGGAGGCGCTGATACGCTTGGAGACCGGCATCGTAAACATCGTGCTGAACAACGCCGAATAGTCGTTCAGGTTGTTCCAGGCGGGCATCAGGGACAGATGCTGGTCGAGCACGAACAGCCGGAAATTGCGTTTGAAATGCTCGTCGATAATGGAGCCGATCAGATCCTGATTGGGGCCGGTCTGGAATTGTTGCCGCACGTAGCTTACGCCGCCCTTCACGTCCAGGGTCTCATTGGCGCGGTCAATCGCGGTCCAGCCGATGCCGCCGCTGTAGCTCTGCTGCAGCGTGAGGCCCTGAGAATAGTTGTGATCGAAGCCCGCGCGGCCGAATCCATAGACGCCGTCCGAGAAATATTGGTCCCGCTCGACATTGCCGTCGAAGATCGAGGTCTTGATGGTCGGCGTTTTGGGCTGCGAGATATCGCCGTAGGAAGCCGAGAAGTCCAGGCTGGTTCGGTTGCTGGGTGAGAGCCAGGTTTCGGCCGGCTCGGCGCGCACCAGGCTGACTGCGCCATTGAAGGTGCGGTTATCCTGGGTGGCGTTGACCAGCGATGCGCCGGCCGTGATGGTGCCCGCCCAGTCTTGTAGGAATCCCGGCGCATGGGTGATCGCTCTTTCAAAACTCGCCTGATCGACGATAGCGCTGGTGTCGCTCAGCGGAATGGACTGCGCGGGCTGGGGCGGCGCGGCCAACTGCGCGTTCTGATTCTCCACCGTCAGCGTGCCTTGCGGGATCGAAGCAGGATTGGCGTATTTAGCCAGCTTCAGGCCCTTGCGGATGACCGCAACCTTCTGGGCCGTATGCAGTTCCTTGACCTTGCTCCAGTCGATAGTGAGGTCGCCCAACGCGTCGCTTTTGAATTTCACCGAGCGCTGGTGGCGCTGACAAAGTGACCGGAGAGTTTCTCGCCGTTGGGAAAGACGATGGTGTCCGGACCGGGCGCGGCAGGCGGTTGTGCCAAAACGCCAGGGGCTTTGAGCAGCAGCGCAACAGCGGCCAGAAGCCAAATCGCTTTCGTGTAGTGTCGGGGCATAGGCATGAGACGCTGCAAGGCTTCGGATGATCTCTTCGAGCTTTCGCGCCTGTCAAACATTTTATCGTGTCCCGCGCGAGGCGCAGGCGTCCTGCCCGGCCTACCACTGCGCGGGGTATTCCTTTGCACGTCGCACCCTATTCCCTCCAATTCCGCCACCCGCCGCCGATAAAAGAACCAGGAAGGCGATGAGCAGCGGTTCATCGGAACCAAGATGAAAATCAGCGATCGGATCAACAGAGCCGCCCCAGCGGTCCAGACTGTCAAAAGCGCCGGCGGGCGGCAGTCCAGTATCTCCGCGCCGGCGGCCAGTGGCGATCAAATCGGGCTATCCGGCTTGGGGGCGCAGCTATCTCAAGGTATTTCGTTCGAACACAGTGCGAAATTGTCGCAACTGTCGGACGCGGTATCAAGCGGGCGCTATCGGCCGGATGCGGCCGCCGTGAGCGCCAGTATTATCCAGCACAGTCTGGCTGCTTAGAGCGCATTCTAACCGGAGAGAGAACCGCGGGTGACGAAGGAAATCGAGAGAGCACACGAGGCGCGCCGCAAACTGGGATCGGTCTGCGAAAGATTGCAGTGTCCCAGCCTCGAATCCTGGAAGGCCGGCGAGCAAGAGTTGAACAGCGCCATTCAATGCCTGCAGGACCTCGAGCAGGGCCTGCGTTCCACCGGTACGGCCAGTCTGCATTCACAAACGCTGGCAGCAGAGATGTCGGCGCATACGGCGCGAGATGGCCAAGGCTCAAGCCTTGTTGATGGCGGCCGGGAAGTTCTACCAGGGCTGGGCCCGCTTGATGGGCCTGGAAGAAGAGGAAACGTCCAACTACACTCCGCGTGGCGCTGCTGAGCCCGTGGTCTCCATCAATTCCTCCCAAGTGGTGCTGCATGGGTAATCTGCTCACCTCGCTGCTCAATAGCGCCCAAGCCATGGACGTGTATCAGCAGGCGCTCACGGTCACCGAGAATAACGTCGTAAACGCCAACACACCGGGATTCGCCAAGCAGGCCATGTCGTTCGAATCGCATGCCCTTCGATATCTCGGTGGGGCTGCCGGGCGGGGTGAAGGCTGGGGTGGTGCAGAGTTCGCGCAACGGCTTTGCCGAGCAGTCCGTTCGAGATCAGCAGACGGCTTCCAATTATTACCAACAGAAAATCGCCGACCTGACGCCGCTGCAGTCCTACTTCGACTTGTCGTCTACCTCCGGCCTCGCGCCGGACATGAGCAACCTCTTCAACAGCTTTTCAGCGCTCAGCGTGAATCCCAATGACACCGTTTCTCGGCAAACCGTGCTTAACAACGCCTCCACCGTGGCGCAGGATTTCAACGACGCCACCAACGGCCTGCTCAGCCAAGGCGCCAACATGGACCAGCAGACCAGGGATGTGATCACCAATATCAATCAGCTCGCCAGTACCATCGCCGGAATCAATGCCCAGAACCGCGTCGATCCCAACGGCGGCATCGATGCCGGCGTGGATGCCCAGTTGAATTCGTCCCTGGAGCAATTGTCCCAACTGGTGAATTTCAGCGCTTTGCAGCAGCCAGATGGCAGCGTAACCGTATATATTGGCGGCCAAACACCCCTGGTGGTAGGCGATCAGACCTTCGATATCTCGGCGGATTTCTCCACGCCGCAAACCGCGGTCTTAAACAGCAGTGGCGCCGATATCAGCGCCGAACTTACCGGCGGGCAGCTCAGCGCGCTGCTCGAGCGACAAGAATAATGTTCTGCCCTCCTACGTAAACGGCCTCAACACGCTCGCCCAGAGCCTGGCTGACCAAGTGAATAACGCGCTAGGTCAGGGTCTGGACCAGAACGGCGCGGCGCCGTCCACCAATCTGTTCACTTATGACGCCACCAACGGCGCGGCCATGACGCTGGCCGTCAATCCGCTCACGCCCGACCAGATCGCCGCCGCGCTTCCGGGCGCCCCGGGAGGAAACGGCAATGCCCTGGCTCTGGCCAGCCTGGCCAACGCGAAAACCACCAATGGCTACACTTTCGCGCAATTCTATGGCAATCTGGGCGGGCAGGTAGGTCAGGATCTCTCGGCCGCCCAGTCCTCGGCCACAACCAAGTCAGCCTTGCTCAACCAAGCTCGAAACCTGCGCCAACAAATCTCCGGGGTCTCGCTCAATGAAGAGGCCCAAAACATGATGGAATATCAGCGCTCCTACCAGGCTGTCTCCAAGATGCTGGGTGTTTTAAACAGCCTGACGGACACGCTCATGAACATGATGGGAGTTGTTACCCAATGATCAGCTCGCTAGATCCATCGGCCCAATCGTTCCTCACCGGCCTCAATCAAATCCAGCAAAGATTGCAGACCGCCGAACAGCAATTAACCACCGGGCTCAAGATCAACAGCGTCTCCGATGATCCTTCCCAGATCGCCAATTTGTGGCAGACACGCTCCAATCTCGACCAGGTCCAGCAGATCAACTCCAATCTAGGCCAAGTGCAAACCGAAGTGAACACGGGCGAAAGCGTTCTGGAAAGCGCGATCTCCCTGGTGGAGAGTGCCCAAACGTTAGGCGCCCAAGGCGCCTCCGATACCTCCGACGCGAACACTCGGCAGAACCTGGCCGGCC
Source organism: Terriglobia bacterium (assembly GCA_963739705.1). Lineage (GTDB taxonomy): Bacteria > Acidobacteriota > Terriglobia > Bryobacterales > Bryobacteraceae > Palsa-89. The sequence continues at coordinate 166,850 of CAVUBR010000004.1, forward strand.
AGTTGGGCTCCGTGCTCCAGCAATTGGTCTCAACGGCCAATACGACCGTGACAAGGCCGTTACATTTTCTCCGGCGACAGCGACCAGACCGCGCCTTACTCCTATGATTCAACCCAATCGTATCCGGTGAGCTCTTACCAGGGCTCCACGTCCACGCGTCTCATCCAGGCTCCGGATGGGTCGACATTTCAAGTCGCGCTGACGGCGCAGCAGATCTTCGATAGCCCCAACGCGCAGCAGAACGTGTTCACCTCAATCAGCGCCCTGCAGCAAGCCTTGCAGAGCAACAACACCTCCGCCATCGGTTCGGCCTTGAGCAACGTTCAAAGCGCGGGCCAATTTCTCAATCAACAGCTGGCCTGGTACGGCACCGTGCAGGACCGCGTTGCGAGCAGCCTGAATTTCTGCCAAAACTACCAGACCCAGCTCCAGACCCAATTGAGCGGCATCCAGGATGCCGACGAAACCGCATCCATCACGGACCTGACGCAAGCGCAGACGCAGTTGCAGGCCTCGCTGGAAGGGCGCGCGCAGGTGCCGCGTACCAGCCTGTTCGATTACCTGGCTTAGCCGTCGGCCGCGGGCTTGGCCTCGGATTCAACCACTCGGGCGGCAATGCGGCCCCGCGCCAGGCGCACCCCAATCGCCGAACCTTCCGGCGCCTGGCCGGGTTCCCTCACCACCCGGCCCGATTCGTTGGTCACAATGGCGTAGCCCCGTTCCAGGATTTTGAGCGGGCTCAATTGCGTCAGATGCGCGGTGGTCTGATCCAACCGCCCGCGCGCGCGGGTAAGCAGTAAGCGGCTCAATTGAGCGAAAGCCGCTTCAGCTGCCTCCGCGCGGCGCCGTGCGGCGGCAAATCGCAAGCGCAGGTCCAGACTCCGCAAGCGCGCCGTCCATTGCTGCAGTTGCCGGCGCTGGGCCGACGAAAGAGCGCTCATGCGGTCGCGCAAACGGTAGGTCAAATCGTCGATGCGCTGTTGCAGCCGGCCGATATTGCGGTGCAGCAGCGCCGCCGCCTGCTCCACGCCCTGCTGATGCAAACGCCGCGCCTCCATCGCCAGACGGTAGCGCAGCACCTGTACCAGCTTGTGCTCCAGCGCCTCGGTCTGATCGAGCAGCTGCTCGCGGGTGCAAATCACCAGCTCGGCCGCGGCCGAGGGCGTGGGAGCGCGCAAATCCGCGACGAAATCCGCGATGGTGTAGTCGGTCTCGTGCCCGATGGCGGAAATCACCGGCGCCCGGCTGGCCGCGATGGCGCGTGCCACGGATTCTTCGTTGAACGTCCACAGATCCTCGAGCGAGCCGCCGCCGCGCGCCAGGATCACAACGTCAGGCCAATCCGACTGGCTGAAGTACTCGATCCCACGCACCACCGCCTCGGCCGATCCATCGCCCTGCACGGCCGCCGGATACAGCCGCATGTGCAGCCCCGGAAAGCGGCGCGAAAGAATCTCGACAATGTCGCGGATCACGGCGCCGGTGGGCGAAGTCACGATCCCGATCCGGCGCGGCACGCGCGGCAGCGGACGCTTGCGCGCGGCGTCGAACAGCCCCTCGCCGGCCAGTTTTTTCTTGAGTTGCTCGAACGCAAACTGCAGTGCTCCGTGTCCTTGCGGCTCCAGCGCCTCGACTAAAAGCTGATACTCGCCACGCGCGTCGTAGACGTCCATCCGGCCACGCGCCAGCACCGCCACGCCATCCTGCGGCTTGAATTTCAGGTACCGCAGCGAGGCGCGAAACGCGACACAGCGCAACTGCGCATCCCGATCCTTCAGCGTGAAGTAGCAGTGGCCGCTCGAGACGGTGCGGGTGCCTGAAATCTCGCCCGACACCCAAATGTCGCCGAACTCGGCGCCGAGCAGACCGCGAATGGAGGCAGTCAGCTCCGCCACCGTGTAGGTCTTGTGGAGCGCGCCCCAAGCCAGGGCCATCTGTTCCATCTGAGACTATGGTAAGCCTGCGATATCCCGCGGCGGAATATTCCTGCTCGGCTTTTGGCACTAAGCACAAATTGTCCTTCACCATTTCTTCTGGCTTGCCGATGGATGAACAGCAAGGAGGTGCAGCCACCGTGACACCGAAGGTGCTCTGGATCGCGGACCAGCCCTGCGATATCGCCGCCAGTGAACGGCTCTCCATCGTCGAGGCAAGAACGCCTGGCAATGGATTCGAACACCTGCGTGCCCAGGAGTTCGACACGGTGCTGGTGAGCTGGCCGGTGGCGGATTGGCCCAGCGCCGATAGCCTGCTGGAAGAACTGCAACAGCTCCAGCCCGGCACACCGGTGGTGATACACGCGCCAGCTATTTCATCCGCCGAAACGGTGCGGCTGCTGCGGCTGGGCGCCTTCCATGTGTTTCATTCCGGCGATGCCACCAGCCTGCTCTATGTGGCGGCCAATTCCAAGTGGGCGCAGCTGGCGGCCGCGCATCCCCGGCGGGAGGACGAGCCCTGGAGGCATTCGCTCATCGGCGGGAGCCGTCAGATGGAACAGATCATGGAGTGCATCCGCTTGGTCGCGCCGCGCCGCTCTACGGTCCTGATCACGGGGGAAACCGGCACTGGAAAAGAAGTCGTGGCGCGGTCCATCCACGCCGCCAGCAACCGCGCTCACTTGAACATGGTGTCCGTCAATTGCAGCGCGCTGCCCGAGACGCTGCTCGAGGCCGAGCTGTTCGGCCACGTCAAGGGCGCCTTCACGGGAGCTACCAGCGCGCGCACGGGCCGCTTCGAACAGGCGCATCGCAGCACAATTTTTCTGGATGAGATCGGTGACATGCCACTGGGTTTACAAGCCAAGCTGCTGCGTGTGCTGCAAGAGCGTGAGTTCCAGCGGCTGGGCAGTTCGGAGACGATTCGCGTGGACGTTCGCGTCATCGCCGCCACCAATACCGATCTCGCCGCTCTGATCCGCCAGGGCAAGTTTCGCGAGGACCTATACTATCGCCTGAATGTCGTGCCGATCGCGGTGCCTGCTTTGCGCGAGCGCTGCTCGGATGTAGCGGCGCTGGCGCTGCATTTCGTCGAAAGGGTCTGCCGCCAGGAGAATATCTCGCCCAAACAAATCTCACACGAGACCCTGGAGCGGCTGGCCAGCCACGATTGGCCCGGCAATGTGCGGCAGTTGGAAAACGCAGTCGAGAAAGCCATCGTGCTGAGCGGCGAGCGGCCGATTCTCCATCCTGGCGATTTCACGCTTCCCCCGCGCCAGCGCCCAGCACAACTCCCCTCCGGCCCGTTCATCGCCGTACCGGATCAGGGCCTGGATTTTGAGCGGACCGTAGGCAGCATCGAACGCGAAATTCTCGAGCAGGCTCTTAAGAAAACCAGGGGCAACAAGAAACTCGCCGCTGAAATGCTGGGGCTGAAGCGAACCACGCTGTCGGCCAAGCTCAAGAGCCTGGTCGCGGTCGGGGCCGGTGGTTAGACAGCCAGGCGCTTATAGACGGCGGCGTTTGGAAGCCACCTCACCCGCCCCACCATCGGACGGAACTTCGACCGCCTGTACGATAAAACGCTTGGGCGCCGAGCCCACGTAGTAAAACGGATAGCAAGTCACCAGCGTCAGCGTTTTGCCCGCCGACGCCTTCAGCACTCCCACGTCGCGCGGCGAAACAATCTCGGTCGCCGTTACCAGATAGCGCAGCGTTCCGTGCCCGGTATCCACTTCAATCGCGTCGTTCTTGCGGATGTTCTCCAGCGGCCGGAAAAACGTATCGCGATGCCCGGCCAGACCTACGTTTCCCACCTGGCCCGGTAATCCCGTTCCCGGTATATGGCCCACGGCACGCCGCAACGTGGATTCGCTGGCGCCTTCGCGCACCATCACCGCCAGCTTAAGCCGCGGGATTCGTAACCGGCCAATCAGCGCGCCCGGCCGCAGGGTCTGCACCGCCGGAGGAATCGGTTGTGCCTTTTCGGCGTTCTCCTGCGGTGTGGGAACGCTGGGCCGGCTTTGACGGAACAACCAGCCGAACTCATCGGCGACAAATCCGCCCATGGACGGTTTCAACCCGCGCAGGGTCTGGTCGAACGCCCAGTCGCTATACGCTTGGTCGAGAGTAGCCGCGGTGTTGACCCAGATGTAGCAGTCCACCGCCAGCAATCCGACCAGGAGAAAAACCCACTCCAGCCCGGCCAGAATCCGGCGCCGGGACGGTCCTTTCCGGTGTGGAGGCATGCCGCCACGCTTGCCGCCGCGCGGCGCTGCATGGCGCCAGCTCGATTGTTCCAGTGCAGCGAAAGCCGGCGGCGCTCCAGCACGGCCACCACCCAGCCGGGCGCACTCACGCTCGCCTCGGGCGGCCCCAAGGGCAGGTCGCGCCGTGTCGTCGTTTTGCACCAGACCTGCCCTCATTTGGCCGCCGCCGCTTCGCTCTCGGGCGAAAATTGATAACTCGTTCGCGTGCGCACCATCAGATTTTCATGCCCCGGCGCGGCCGCCACTACCTTGATACGCCGCACCGCCTTTCCTCCCGCTGGACGGAATGTATCCGATCGTGTAGCGCGTGCGAATGTCCTTCGCGATCTGTTTGCAGATCGGAATCACTTGATCCAATTGCTTGGGAAAATAGACCACGCCCCCGCTGATATGCGCCAGCTTTTCGAGCACCCCAGGATTCCGCTCCGGATCGTCCTGATCGAAAATGCCGACCGTATACACCGTCACCAGAGAGTTGAGCAGATCGTGGTTAACCTCCAGCCAGGTGTGTTTGCTGACGTTATCGCCCCCATCGCTAATCAGCACCAGCGCCTGCTTGGCGCGCCGGCCCAGTTGAAGCTGGCGCATCGCCAGCTCGATGGCGTCATAAAGTGCCGTGCGGCCCTCCGGATCGCCCTGCCACAGAGCCGCGCGCAATTGATAAATGTCATCGGAGAACGGCACCAGGTCCGGCAATCCGCGCCGCGCGCGCTCGTTGAAATTCACCACGAACATCTCATCCTGCGGGTTGCTGTCGTGAATGAACTCGAGCGCCGCCGTGAGCACTTCCGGACGCTTTGGCCGCATGCTGCCGCTTTCATCCACTACGATGCCCACCGTGACCGGTACGTCGGAGTTCGAAAACTGCGAAATTACTTGCGGCTTTCCGTCTTCGTATACCTTGAATTGATCTTGCGTCAGTCCCGAAACAAATCCGCCCTTGGAATCCTTGACGCTAACATCCAGAAGAACAAGCCTCGATGTGGTTCGCAGGGTGTAGTCTCGCGAGGATTCATCCCCGTTCGTCTGCTGGCTGCCGGTGGCGGCCAAAGCCGCCCCAAGTAGCAACATCACACCTGTAACACGAACCACATCACGGCTTAAGGACATAAGACATCTAACTTCTATTTTAGCGGCCCCGACTTAAAACGGAACGCGCGTAATAGAGCAAATATGCCCAGCGCACCCATACCCGCAAGGCCGATCAGAGGATACGGGCTGCCAGTCTTCGGCAGTTCCTGCGGAGGCGCCGGCGCCACTTCTGGTGCTGGTACCGCTTCAGGCGCTGGCGGAGGCGGTGTGGATTGCGCCACTTCCGGCGCCGGCGGTGCCGGTGTCGTTGTTACCGGAGCGGTCGGCATCTCCTGCGCTTCCGTCGCTTCCGTAGTAGGAACCGGAGCGTGCGCGGTCGCCGCTATTTGAGTCGCCACTGACTTCGGATACGCGAATTCTTGCCCATAGCTGTCGCCAGGGTAGAACCACGCTCGTAAGGCTGGCGGTTGTCCGGGAGGCGTTTCCCAGAACGTGAATACGGTCTTGCCCGACGGCTCCAGCCGGTAGTTCGGCATGGCCAGAATCGTGGTGATCAGATGCGTTTCGTCCGCATTGAAGATCTGCACGATGTGCCGGTCCGACGGAGAATCGAGCAACTTCACCACGTACTTGCCCGGCGGCAGCACGCGGTTGGGAACCTGAATTGGTTCGTTGATGGTCATGACGGTGCGCTTGTTCCATTCGTCAGCGCGCGCGGCCGGCGCGAACGCAATGGCCGCGAGGCTTACGCAAGCCGCTAAAACAACTAAACGGTTCATAGGAACTCCTTCCCGCTTGAGATATGCGATTCGCGAACCATCGCCCGAGCCCGCGGCGTGTAACCGTTTCACGAGCCTGAAATGGCCGCAATCCGGTTGGTTAAAGCGCAGCTTCCGTGCCAAACGCGAAGAGCTTATGCTTTCAAAGGGTTGCGATTAGTTTTCAACGGCGAAGGCGTTGAAAGTTTTACCACGGTGTCCACCCGACGTCATCTCACGGTTAACGCTGCAGCGGATCTTCCACCCAAGGAGGAGTGGCTTCCAGCCAGCGTCCCAGATCGGGTTCGAGCGCGGCCATCTTTTCCTTCATCTGCCAGGCGATACGCCGATAGCTGAAGTGGCCTTTGACGCCGCTGCGCACGCGCGCGATGTATTCGGCTTCGGCGAAATCCATTTTGAAAAGGAATCGCGAGCGCGCCGCAAAGGGCAGCAGATATTGCGCGGCCGGTTGCGGCAAGCGGTTCACGCATGCCGTGACATCCGATAACAGCGCTGCGTAGAAATCGCGCAGGCCCGCCGTTTCGATAGCCTCCGGGATTTCGAAACCAAGCCTGGCCGAGTACGCCTGGCGGAATTGCTGGCAGCGCCGGTGCCGATGCAGATCGCGATAGGCGCCGATGTCCATCGCAATGTCGTAGACATACGGCGCCGTGCGGAAATTGCGCAGTAGATCGTCGCGCTGGCCGCGGCTTCCCAGCGCCACTTCCAGCACCTCATTCCGTTGCGACCGCGCTCCAGGCGCGCGCTTGTTCGTACAGATCGCGATAGGGCCGCTCGGTCACGGGATAGAGCAGCGTGGCCACCACGTCCGCCACGGTGTCGGCGGGCTTGAGAAGATCCACTGCTTCGGTGTAGTGCGGCTCATAGGCGGACAGGTTTTGCGCGGCCCACGCGCGCAGTTCGGCGCGGCTCCGCGCCACATGCTCATCCACCTCCACGTGACGCGCGAGCGTAGGCGCAACCGCTTCCGCTGACGCGCTCGCCTCCCAACGGCAGGCCGGCTCAGCGGCGCAAGCTTCCGCGATCTCGCCCGCCAGCTCCCGCACTTCCTGATACTCGGACGCTTTCATGCGGCGCACCTGCCGCTCCAGCGTCCGGATGCTGGTCACTTGTCCCACGCCGGTCGGAATACCCAGCCACAACAGATAGCGCGCCACGTCGAACGCACGCGCCCGCAGGTTGCGTTGATAGACTTCCGGCTTCATCGCCTCCGGCCGCGGCAGCCGCTCGGCCAGCGCCTCGAAGACTTTGCCGTGGACGTGTTCATATCCGGCCAGCAGCTTCGCGGCAGCCTCCCGATACGCCGCTGCTTGCGCGGCATCGAGTTCCGGCGGAGTCACGAAACCGGATTTCGAAAAATCCTGATAGCGCGACGACCGCGCCTGCCCGTCCCACAGCTGTTCGTCCTCTATTTCGGTCGCCGCCAGCTCCGAGATCCCTTCAAAGCACAACACCACGTGCCCGAGATCGGCGATGGATGCGTGCCCATACTGGAAATAAAAGCTTTCGAGAAATTTCTGCGAATCGTGGGTGCGCACCCACTCGATCGAATCCCGAATCGAATCCGGCGAGCGGCTATAGCGCGCCAGCGCATAAGCGCACTTCTCCGGCGGCATCGGCGCGACAGTGAAGACGCGCTTGGTGGCCGGCGCACTGGTGCGTGGCGCGTTCACATTGGTTGCGACTCCCGGCGCGGTATCAACCTGCTGCTCAGGCATCAGCCTTTGAACTCCCCCGCGAGCCTGCTAGCCAGCGGCCGCGTCTGGCCCGCATACTTGTTGCCCGCCTTCTTCCGATACGGCATCGACGAAGGCGACGAAAGCTGCTCGAAGGTGAACGAACAAATCCGCATCCCCGGATACAACGCCACCGGCATGCGGCTCAGATTACTCAACTCCAGCGTCGCCTTGCCCGACCAGCCCGGATCGAACAACCCCGCCGTTCCATGCACGATAATCCCGATGCGCCCCAAGCTTGACCGCCCTTCCAGCCTCCCCAGCACATCGTCGTCCAGCTCCAGGCATTCCTCGGTGATGGCCAGCACAAACTCGCGCGGCTGCAGAATAAACGCCTCGCCCGCCGGCACCATCACGCTCTTCATGATGCCCTCGATCCCCTTGATTTCCCGAAGATCGATATAAGGATGCCGGCTGTGCTCGAACACGTTAAACTCGTTGCCCAGCCGAAAATCCACCGAACAACTGCCAAACTGCTCGGGCGGCAGCTCCGGCGCGATTTTGATTTTTCCGCGCTCGATATAGCGCTTGATGTCCACGTCGGACAAAACCATAGAGCTTCAAGTTAGCACAGCGCTCGTATTCTTCAGACGTGGCTCGGCGGGCGATTACTTCTTCTTGGCCGCCTCTTCCGCCCGCGCGCCCTTCAAGATATCTTCCATCGCGTAATTGCCTTCATGACAGGCGTACTCGTAGATCGGCTCTTCCATTCTGGTCATCGGAACCGCGGCCGTCCACGGCCGCGTATACGTCGACGGATCATCTACCGTATAGCGGAAGTCGATCGTATTCTGGTCAACGCGCCGGAAGCGCTCCACGATGTGCATGTTTTCGCCCGCCGGCCCGCAACAGTTAAACGAAGCGAACCGTACCTCGTCGCGGTAGTTGGTTGTGTCCACCACCAGCGTGTCGCCCTCCCAGTGCCCGATCGAGTCGCCCTGCCACAGCCGCACGCTGGACGGAAGATGCGGGCGCCCGTCCAGATAAATCACGCGCACCTCGTGCAGCATCTCGCCCATGATCATGATCGCATCGCGCGTCTGCACGATCTGCACATTGTTGTTGTAGCCGCCCGGCAGCTTGGGCTCCCCGCGCGAGATGCACCGCTCGGCCAGATTCAGGTCGGTATAAGATTCAAACGGTGAATGCTTGCGTCGCTCTTCTCTTCGCGCCGCTTCCCGCTTCTGCGCTTCCGCGGTTAGAGCAGGCATGCGGCCATCCGGCGGATCGATGATCAGCGATGTAAGCCCGCGCCCATCCAGGCGCGCCAGCTTGGTCCCGGCGTCCCAGAAAAGATAGTTGTAGCCGAGCCCGGTGCCGGGCTGCGGAGGCGCACCCGGCCGGTCCCAATTGCCTTGCTTCGCCATCTCCGTCTCCAGCGCCACCGTTTCCTGATCGCTCAAGAATTGCTTGTTGGCGAACTGCCGCGGCCGCTCGAGTTGCGTCAAGGTCGAATTATTCCAATTTCCCTGGAGGTCGGGCTGCCCATCCGGCGTGCGCGGCTGCGTCCAGACCTTGGTCGCCGGCCTCACACCAGGCGATTTTGTCTGGCCCATCGCGGCCGCAGCCAGCAGACTCAGACAGGAGGGGAAAAACCGGCGGCAGGTCATCGGATCGCTCTCCCTTCGAGGTCCAAGTTAGCACAGCGTCTGCTTTGCGCACGCGCGGCGCTATTCTAGATAAGCAATGGAACCATCACGCCGGCATTTTCTCGCAGCCACCATCGCCGCCACCGCTTCACGCCTGGCCTCGGCGCCCGCCCAGGACCTCGCCGGGTTGACCATCAAGCAAGCCGCGGACCTGCTGCGCCGCAAAACCGCCACGCCGGTGGATCTCACCGCAGCCTGTCTCCAGCGAATCGATCAATTGAATCCGCGCGTGAACGCCTATATCACCGTCACGCGCGATCAGGCGCTGGCCTCCGCGCGCGAGATGGCCGAGGAGCAGCGCCGCGGCAAGTGGCGTGGACCGCTGCACGGCATTCCCATCGCGCTCAAGGACAACATCGACACCGCCGGCATCCGCACCACCGCCGCGAGCGAACTGTTCAAGGACCGCATTCCCACCGAAGACGCCGAGGTCGCGCGCCGCCTCAAGAACGCGGGCGCCATTCTGCTCGGCAAAACCAATCTGCATGAGTTCGCCTACGGCACGACATCGGCGGTTACATATTTCGGCCCGGTCCACAATCCCTGGGCGCTCGACCGCATCCCCGGCGGATCCTCGGGCGGTTCGGCCGCCGCTACTAGCGCCGATCTGTGCCTCGGTTCGCTGGGCACCGACACGGGCGGTTCCGTTCGCATCCCGTCTTCGTTTTGCGGCGTGGTCGGATTCAAGCCCACCTATGGCCGCGTGAGCTGCCGCGGCGTGATCCCGCTCTCCTGGACGCTCGACCACGTGGGCCCGATCTCGAAAACCGTCGAGGACGCCGCGCTCATGCTGGACGTCATCGCGGGCTACGACCAGATGGATCCAGCCAGCGCCGAGGCGCCGGTGCCCGAGTACACTCGCGCCCTCACCATGCCGGTCGCCAAACTTCGCCTGGGTCTCCCGCGCAGCCCCTATTTCGAAGGCCTCGATCCGGAAGTGCAGAAAGCCGTCGAAGCCGCCATCGATGTGCTCGCAAAACTCACCGCGGGCGCAAACGACGTGACGCTTCCTCCCACCACCGGCCTGAACCTGATCGGCCCGGAAGCGTACGCTTATCACGCCAAGTGGATCGCCGAGTCGCCCAATCTGTATCAGCCGCCCACGCGCGCCATTCTGCAACGCTCGGCTGACAGCAAAGCGCCCGCCTACGCCGATTCATTGCACAAAGTGTATCTGCTGCGCCGCGAGATCAGGAAAACCTTCTCTACGGTGGATCTGTTGATCACGCCCACCATGCCGCTTCCCCCGGTCACCATCGCTGCCACACCGGCGCAAAGCGCAAGCACGCGCAACACTTCGCCCTTCGATGTCTACGGACTGCCCGCCCTCTCGCTGCCGTGCGGTTTCACCAGCGCCGGCCTGCCCATCGGACTGCAAATCAGCGGCGCGCCGTTCGCCGAACCCACCGTGCTTGCGTTAGCCCACGCTTACGAACAAGCCACCGATTGGCACCAGCGCCGGCCGCCGCTATAGGCTGCGTTTCAAAGCAACATCGCGCCGCAAAGCGCACTTGCGATTAGAAGATTCGACGGCTCGGGAACGGGCGCCGGATCGGCCGGGTCCAACGTCACCGCGGCCAGGAATGGCTCCCCGAGCGGATCATCTCCGAAACCCTTGAACTCGATCGATTCGAGCGTCTGGTCTAAGAACGACGCCGGAAGTTTGATCACATCCAAGTCCAGGCGGTCATTGCCGAAGTTCGCCGTGTCCGTGACGCCTCCAGCGGAGTTGCAAAACTGACCGTTGAAATGATCGCGGACGTTGTCGCCCTCAGTCAGCTTGTAGGTGTCGGTCTGCGATGAGCCAACAAAATCGATCTCCCCAACATCGGCGCCGCAGCTTCCAAAGGCGGAGTTGACCAGCACATCCACTGAGCTGACGCCGAAAGTGTCGACCGGTATGGAGAAATCTTGTGTACCGCTGGTCTGAATGACCGCCGTATCGTGTTGTGATGCCAATGGTCGCCAGATCGAACGAAATTCCGTCCACCGTGATCGGTCCGCCATGCTGGGGATAGTTGGAGCCGCCGGTGTAAGTTGTCAGATCGGCGTTCACAAAAGTGGATAGATTGATCTCGCACCGTGTCGGCTCGCACTACGCCGGCGATGCAGACGGCGGCGGTCACGATCGAGACAAATTTTGCAATCCCGTACACAGCCGGTCGCAAAGTGCAAACCAAGGGCCACCGAGGCAGCATTAGCTAAACCCTAAGAATCGCAGTCCGCTATCAACTGATCAGGGAAACCGATCGCGCACGAAACGTGAGTCGCTATCCGATCGGATAGTAACGGGAAGCGTTCACTTCGGTTGGTCGGTGTCGACAAGTTCTCCGTGGTAAAGTTTTTAGTACGCAACGGGCCAATATGCGCTTACTAAGTGTTCCTGCATGCCTTTTCTTGTCTGCGTTAACCCTATTGGGCCAAGGCACCCACGGCACAATCAGCGGCTCGGTAACAGATCCGGACGGCAAAGCCGTCGCCAACGCCCAAGTCCAGGCCAAGAACGAGGCCGGCGCTCAGTTCCAGACCAAGACCTCCGCCTCGGGCACTTACACCATCACTCAATTGCCCGCCGGCACGTATTCCGTCGACATCGCCTTTCCCGGATTGCAGCCGTTTTCGAAAGATAAGGTTGCGGTGCAGGCCGGAGAAACCGTGCAACTGGACGCGCGCTTGAATGACTTTCCCTCCTTAGGCTCGCTGGGCGAGGATCGAACTTTCTACGCGAGTGTCTTCGAGTCGCATAAGGCACCCACCGGACCTAGCCCGCGCACGCCGGACGGCAAACCAGATTTTTCGGGCGTGTACCACGCGCTGCGCACGATCGATGAGGGGAAGCCTGAGCCGCTTCCATGGGCCGACGAACTCACCAAAAAGCGTGTCGCCGACAATTTCAAGGACCTGCCTTCGTCGTTCTGCCTGCCGGGCGGAATTATGGGTGCCGGAAACCTCTTGGGGTTCCGGATCATGCAAAACCCCACCTTACTGGCGATCCTCTACGAAGAAGACCTGCCACGCCAGATTTACCTCGACGGCCGCAAACATCCCGAGGAGTCGCTCTCTCCATTTGTCGGACATTCGGTCGGTACTTGGGACGGAGATACGTTGGTGGTCGACACCGTAGGTTTTAACGATAAGACCTGGCTGGACGGCGGACATCCGCATACCGAAAAGATGCATCTCGTCGAACGTTTCCGTCGAAAAGACCTGGGTCACCTGGAAGTGGAGTACACCATAGACGACCCCGGCGCCTACAAGAAGCCGTGGATTGTCAAAAAGGCCACCGAGCTCGCCGGCCCGGATGAAGAGGTTGGGCAATACGTCTGCACCGAGAATAACCGGGACGTGGAACATTTGGTGGGCAAATGATCGGCTTCGAGATTCGGAGAGTACAAATGACGAAAAGGATGCTGCTCCCCGGAGCATTTTGCATCGCATTGCTCTTTGCCGCCATGCCCGCGCCGGCGCATCACGCGTTCAGCGCGGAGTTCGACGCCAAGAAAAGCGTCAACGTCTCTGGAACCGTGACCAAGTTGGAGTGGACCAATCCGCACGCCTGGCTTTACGTGGACGTGAAGGACGAAAGCGGCAAGATCACGAATTGGGGCTTCGAGATGGGCAGTCCCAACACGCTAATTCGCCAGGGCTGGCGCCGGAGCGCGCTGAAGGAAGGCGACCAGGTGACAATAGAAGGTTATGCCGCCAAGGATGGCAGCAGCCTGGCCAACGCGCGCAGCGTCACGCTACCAGATGGCCGCAAGGTCTTCGCCGGCTCGCCGACCGACGGCGGACCAGTGAAGTAGCAGTGTCCGGCCCGCACGGTATCGATTTGGTGGACGGCCTGCCACGAATCTCCGCCGCACCATCTGAGAATCCGCGAAATTTGCCCAAACAAATGGCTCGACCTCAGAGGTAAGAACGCATGAGGGATCTGACGAAGCAGGAGCGAATCGCCATCGAAGCCGTCGCCAGACGGTTCTCGGCAACGTGGGAAAAGGGGAGTGATCCTCTCGACGCCTATATGATGGCCGCTGGGAAACGGGTTGCTGTTGACATCACGACCCTCAAACGCAGCGGCGCTGGCCAAGGTAAAGCCGCCAAGCCTCGTTTGAGGTTCGACAAGGGCTCGATTGTCGGATCTCAGAACACCGGCGCGCGTGGGCGCGCTATTCAATCTCCAGCAAAACGCCCTGGCGCGCACCTGCGGGGAAGTCAGCGGCTGCAGGTTCCGGGGAATTCAGAGCCTAGGTGATCATCACGAAGCCCGCATCTGCAGTGGGCTCAGGGATCGAGTCGCCATCCTCGCGCATCGTGCGCAGGTGTAACTCGACCGCGCCTTGAATGAGATTCTCAACTTCTCCGCGCGTCTTCCCGACGGCGACACAACCAGGCAGGTCCGGAACATACGCACCCCAGGACGTCGGTCCCTTTTCGTAGATGACCAGATACCTCATTTTTCCAACCCGGCCTGACGCAGAATGCTCTTGAGCGTTTTCGGAGGCATCTCTACCGACGGATGCCCCGCTACTGTGACTTTTCCGGGTTTGGTGAGGTGTTTGAACTGTCGGTGGCTTCCGGCCTGATGCACCTGCTGCCACCCGTCCGGCCTGCAGGAGCTTGAGGATGTCGCGTACTTTCACGTTGAGCTTTTGCGCGCACCACCCTCATGTTAGCGCAGTATTCGTGCAGTTGCGCAACTATCAAGTTTGCCGAGAAACAGCAGCCGCGACGCCGAAATGCAAACGCGGCTGAGATCCGAATTTAGGCCTACGCACTGACCTCGGGGAGACACCCCACCGAAGTTCACGATCCCAAGCGGCAGCCGATGCTGGCTTGTTGCCAGCGAGCATCCGCATCCGTGCTGAGCGCAAAGCAGGCGAGTTGCTGAAGCTGATGAAGCAGAACGGGCAGCGGGCAAAGCCTGGCGATAATCCTCGCGGGTCGCGAGGATTGAGTGCTAAACCAAAGCTGCTCGATTACGGCGTGAGCTACGATCAGTCGTCGCGATGGCAAGAACTGGCACAGGAAGGCATCGCCGAAGGGGCGACGCTCTTAGATCGGCTGAAGCCGTGCTATGACGCGCGAGGCTTTACGACACCGTGGACTGAGCCGAAAGCGCTCTCAGTTTAGGCGGACGCTCTCCAGCAGCCATTTTTGGGTTTGCCGGTTCTTCATGAGCTTGCACTCGTATCGGTTTCGAATCTTCGCGCCGAACGAATTCCGCGCATCAACGAAGCCTTGCACCGTGAAGAGATCTAGACCTCCGACAGTGCGCTCTGAAACTGCGCTCTCGGAAGGTCGCGAAAGTCAGCCGTCGCCGGCGCCTTCAGGCGTTCCTTTACAAAATACTCAGCCGTGTAGAGCGCGCCTTCACGCTCCTGCGCTTCCGCACTAGCGGCGCGCTGTTCCGGGCTTTTAGTGGCCTCGATGATGACGCCACCAATTAGGCTAGCCAACAACATCAGCCCAAAGAACTTGAGTAATCCCTTCAGAAAATTCACAGTTTGCTCCAATCTTTGATGGGCGGGGAGTCGCGTCGGCTTTAGAGCCAGCGGCGCCGCCAGGAACCGCATTGCGCGTTGCCAACGTCCCCGTGGATGAGTCCGACCAGTCCGTCGAGTCCGACGATCCGCCCACGATCACGGAACTAGCAGAGCGCGGCAAGCAACACAGCACAGTGCATCTGAAGGGGCGATCGCCGGAAGACTTCACAGCGGCAACGCATCTGATCGGCCACCTACGGCGCTCGGCTGAGTCTTTCACTTCACCGCGAGCGCAATCGCCAGCAACACCGCGAGCACAATTCCAGCGATCCACAATCCGTGACTGAGCACCGGCCGCGGATGAGAGCTGTTAACCGCCGCTTGTCGCTGCCCTGGATTAAGTGGCATCGAAGAACCACGCGGCGGCTGGAAGACCTGCTGCACTCGGAGACCTGAGCCTGGCAGCCCTACCGAGACCTGGCGACGGCCGCGATTGTTGATCGACATGCTGGCGCCTGGAACGCTGACACCCAGCCCGATCGAGTGCAACGAAAGATTTAGGTGCACCGGACCGAACAGGCGAACACGCCGGCGAAAAACGAGACGCGGCCGGCTCACAGAAGCCCCTGAGCCGCATTGTCGCGGAATAGGCTGGCGTCTCGCACGCAGCGCTGAACCATTGCCACGCTACGATGGCCCGTCTGCTTCATGATGCTGCGATCGCTTCTTCCCTGGATGGCTGCGCTGGTCACCAGGCCGGCGCGGAGCGAGTGGCCCGCGAACGATTTCGCATCAAGGCCGATGGGCGCCGCGGCTTGCTTGACTGCGATCGCGACGTGCTTGTCCGAGAGGCGGCCGCCTACTTTGCCGTGCCGATTGACTGAGCGAAACAGTGCGCCTTCCGTGATGCTCGCTGCGTCCATCCAAGCGTGCAACGCGCGCACAGGGCATGTATCAGGACTCGACCCGCGCGGAATACCGATCTTGCGGCCGATGCCTTCCTGGTCCGTCTTCGATCGCCGAAGCGTGACGGTCAGTCCGTCGTCATCGGTGACAACATCGGCGACGTCGAGCGCGACGAGTTCCGATCGTCGGAACGCACCTGCGAAACCGATCAGCAGAAGCGCGCGATCGCGCAGACCGATCGAGTCGGTTCGCATCGTGGCGAGCGCGCGAATGAGCTGGCTCGCGAGCAATGGCGCCTTGCGATCTTGCGCAACGCCCTTCGTGCGACGAATGCCCTTCAGAACCTCGCTCACCGCAGCGTGGCGCATGGATGCCGGCGATTCGTGGCCCGCGGCTTGGTGCGCTTTCGAGATGGCGGCCAAGTGTCGGCCGAGAGTCGCTGGCTTCAGCCTGTCCGCGTGGGCTGCGAGGTAGAGCGCGACAGTTTCCGGAGCGGCCGGCAGCGCCGTCAATCCGGAAGCCGCGCACCAGACCTCGAAGGTTCGCCAATCGCTTTGGTAACCGCGGATGGTCGATCTGGCCTTCGAGTTTTGGACGAACTCGCGGGCTCGCTCATGGGCATCCTGGACGACGACCAGGGCGGCCGCCTGATCTTCGGTCTGAGGGCCGATAAGTGCTGTTTCCATGACTCGATTTTGCGGCCTGGCTTTGTGTGGACAAATAGCCCGGAAGTACCGATCTGGCGCGGGTTCGGAGCGATTTTGCCCTAGGACCGTTCTAAGGCGCGTCAACGATCACTTGCCGGACCTCAGAAGCTCTCTCCGCTTTGCTGTTTTTTACAGAGGGGGTTAAGCTAGGAAGCGGGCGGCAGCCGGAAGACGTCGCAGAGATTTTGGGTAACTCGCCGAACATCATCCGCAAGCATTACAAGAAGTGGTCGCGGCTTCGCCAGGAGCGAATCACGACGCTGATGCGCTCAGTTTTTGGTACAAATTTGGTACACGAAAAAACTGAGACTGCAAATGCTTAAGAATCAGGCAGATGGATTGGTGGACGGCATGGGATTCGAACCCACGACCCCCACGTTGCGAACGTGGTGCTCTCCCAGCTGAGCTAGCCGCCCCCTTCGAGGATTACTCGCCCCATTTTACCTCACGCGCGACGATGTCCGCGTGCCAAAATAGGGAAAATGGCTACGTTTAAACAACGGGCCGACCGGCATGACCGCGAGATTGCGGCCATCCGAAAGCTCATCCTGACAGGGATGAAGATGCTGGTCGCAAATGAGAAACAGATTCGGGAGAATGGCAGACAGATTCACGAACTGCAAGCCCAACAGCGCGAGACCTCTCGAGAACTGCAAGCCTTCATTCGCTCTCTCCGCCGCGGAAGCAATGGCCACACCCGCGGACGAACGATTCACTAGCACGCGCCCGCTGCTATAATTCCCAACACCCCGGCACTCATGAGTCCGCAATTGATCGCGCACTACCGCCTCTCCTCCAAGCTGGGCGAGGGCGGCATGGGCGAGGTCTACCGCGCCACCGACACCAAGCTCGGCCGCGACGTCGCCATCAAAGTAATTCCCGCCGCATTCGCGCAAGACGCCGACCGCATGGCGCGCTTCACCCGCGAAGCGCAAGTGCTGGCGTCGCTGAATCACCCCAACATCGCGGCCATCTACGGCGTCGAGGAACGCGCGCTCGTGATGGAGCTGGTGGAAGGCCCCACGCTGGCCGAGCGCATCGCGCAAGGACCCATCCCGCTCGACGAAGCGCTGCCCATCGCCCGCCAGATCGCCGAAGCGCTCGAATACGCCCACGAGCGCGGCATCATCCATCGCGATTTGAAACCGGCCAACGTGAAGATCACCCCCGAAGGCCGCGTCAAAGTTCTCGACTTCGGCCTCGCCAAAGCGCTCGCGAGCGATCCCGTCCCCGGCAACCCAGCTTCGTCTCCCACACTCACCATGCGCGCGACGGTGGCGGGCGTGATCCTCGGCACGGCCGGCTACATGCCGCCCGAGCAGGCCAAAGGAAAAGAAGTCGACCGGCGCGCCGACATCTGGGCCTTCGGCGTGGTGCTGGCCGAGATGCTTTGCGGACGCCAGTTGTACACCGGCGAAACCGTGTCCGAAGTTCTAGCCGCGGTAATCATGAAAGACCCGGATCTGAGCGGACTTCCGGCCACCACTCCCGCCGCGATCCGCGAGCTGCTGCGCCGGTGCCTGGACAAAGACCCGCAGCGCCGCCTCCAAGCCATTGGCGAAGCCCGCATCGCGATCGCCGAAACGCTCGCGGGCACCTCAGTTGACGAACAGCCGGTAGCACCGCCGTCTGCCGCAAGCCCCTCCCGCAGCGTCTACCCATGGATCCTCACGTCGGCGCTCGCTAGCGCACTGGCCACCCTCGCATTCGTGCATTTTCGCGAGAAGCCGCCGGAACCAGCTCTGGTCCGTTTCAGCATGCTTCCGCCCGAGAAAACAGCTTTCATCTTCACCGCCAGCGCGAACATGGGACCGCCTGCGCTGTCGCCGGACGGCCGGCGTCTGGCCTTCAACGCACGCTCGGCGGACGGCAAAATCCAAACTTGGGTGCGCTCACTTGATACGCTTACGGCCAAGCCCTTGGAAGGCACTGAGGGATCGCTCTTTCCATTCTGGTCGCCGGACGGGCGCTTCCTTGGATTTTTCGCCGACGGCAAGCTCAAGAATATCGACGCCTCGGGTGGTCCACCGCTGATGTTGTCCGACGCGCCGTCTCCTTATGGCGGAACATGGAACCGGGACGGCGTGATTGTTTTTTCGCCGAACGGCGGCGGCCCGCTCCGGAAGGTCTCGGCGGCAGGCGGCGCTTCGACCCCCGTGACCTCGTTGGATCCGGCCAGACATGAGACCTCTCACCGCTGGCCCTGGTTCCTGCCGGACGGGCGGCATTTCCTCTACCTGGCCGTGGCGGGCGAGCGCTCCTCGATTCGAGTCGGTTCCTTGGATGGCGGCTCGAGCCAGCCGGTGCTCGAAAACCACCTCGATGCAGTCTATGCTCGGGGATACTTGCTTTTCGTGCGCGAGACCACTCTGATGGCCCAGCCGTTCGACGCCAAACGGCTGGTCACCACTGGCGATGCGCTTCCGCTGGCTGAGCAAACTATGACAGCACCCGGAGCGCTTCACGGCGTTTTTTCTGTCTCAGAGAACGGATTTCTAGTGTATGCGACAGGTGCCGCGACCGGTACTCAGCTTGCGTGGCTTGACAGAAACGGCAAGCAGACTGGAACGTTGGGTGATCCGGGCACAATCAATTCGTTGGAGTTTTCTCCGGACCGAGCGAGCGTTGCCGCCGCCATAATGGACCCCGCAACTCGCAACCAGGATATCTGGATCTATGACGTGGCTCGCGGACTCAAGACTCGGTTTACCTTCGACCCCGCCGAAGAGCGCCATGCGGTTTGGTCGCCCGACGGCCGCAGCCTGGTCTTCTGCTCGAACCCCAAGGGGCACTTCGATCTATTTCTGAAGCAGGCCAACGGAGTTGGCAACGAGGAGCTGCTGTTTGCCGACGGCCTCGACAAGTATCCGTCAAGCTGGTCTACTGACGGGAAATTTCTCTTGTACTTTTCGCAAGGCGATCCGAAGACCCAGAACGATCTGTGGGTGTTACCGATGACGCCGGAACATTCCGGGGAGGCGAAAAAACCATTTCCATTTGCACAGACGCCCTTCAACGAAAGCTGGGGCAAGTTTTCTCCGGATGGGCGGTGGATTGCCTATCAATCCGACGAATCCCGACGCATCGAGATTTATGTGGCCCCCTTTCCAGGCCCTGGCGGAAAACGGCAGATTTCGACCGCGGGTGGCTCGGAGCCCAGGTGGCGGCAGGATGGAAAGGAGATCTACTACATTGCACCCGACCAGCGGTTGATGGCGGCCTCAGTCAGCGTGAAGGGCGACGTGTTGGATGTGGGAGCAGTGAGCCCGCTCTTCGCTTTTGCAGGAGCTGGCGGCGGCTATCGATACGATGTTTCGGCCGATGGGCAACATTTTCTGGTCCGCGCTCTGCCCGCCGCGACCGCCGCTCAGCCACTCACCGTCGTCCAAAACTGGACCGCCGCGCTGAAAAATAAATGACCCCCGGACCAAGCTCGGACCGTACGGAATCGTTGCGCCGATCGGAGCGCCGGCGTCCGATGCTTGGCGGACATGACCCGCCGCCCAGCACGGAATAAACGACGGAAGCCGCTATAATCTGAGTGAGGCAACGCGCTGTGGCGTCCCCCCCAACTCGCCTAATGTCCTTCGAGGAATTCGAGCAGCTACCAGAAACCCCGAGAGGATTTCGCTACGAGCTCCGGCATGGCGAGCCGGTTCAGATGCCACCACCGAATCGCACCCACTACCTCGTTCAGCGCCGGCTGCGCCAATATCTTGAAAAGGCTGCTGGAAGCGCCGGTGAAGTCGATATCGAAATGCCATTCCGCCCGCTTCCGGAATGCGAATATTGGCAAGCTGACGTGGCGTTCGTTTCACGGACCCGGTGGGACCAGACTCCAGACGAAAGGCACCTCGACGGCGCGCCGGATCTCGTCGTCGAAGTGCTGTCCCCATCCAACACCGCTGCCGAGATCTTCGACCGCAGGAACGTTTGCCTTGAAAACGGATCGCGCGAGTTCTGGCTCGTGGATATCGAGCATCGCCAGGTCGAAGTCTCGACGCCTGATGGCCGCTCCCTCACCTACAAACCAGGCCAGTCGATTCCGCTGTTCTTTGGCCCCGAGGCGACGCTGGCCGTCGCTTCGATATTCGAGTAGACACACCGTTTCCAGCACAATTGTCCCGGTATGCCGATGACGCCGGGCTCCGCGCAAAACCCCGGAATGCGTCAAATTCCCGCCGTCCGGCGGCCAGACCTCCCAAGCCGGATCCGGGCTAAGCTGCGCAAAAAATTGGGTTATTTCCCGCAGGCGCTCGATCCCAGCCTCCTCCGCCAAAAGAAATCACCGCGCCTAGCGCCTTATTCCCCACCCATCTAGCTCGATCCCCTCTCGAATACGAATCCTGGACAGCGATTTGCATACCTCGCTGGCATGAAGGACTTCTTCAGGAATGCCGAACACCTGATCCGTGTCCTGCTTCTGCTGACCCTCGGAGTCGTCGCCTTCCTCGTGCTAAGGCGCACCGTCATCCCGGCCGAATTCGGCAAGTACGGCCACTTCCGCCCTGGCGCCATGGACGACATCCGTGCGCGTCAGATCAAATTCGCCGGCCACGAAACCTGCGAAGCCTGCCACTCCGACCAGGCCGAAGTGAAAAGCAAAGGTAAACACGCCAATGTCGCCTGCGAGGCCTGCCATGGTCCGCTCGCCAAGCACGCCGCGGATCCCTCTTCCGTTGTTCCTCAGCTCCCCGACACGGCCGTCCTCTGCGCGCGCTGCCATGAGGCGAATCAGGCCAAACCGAAATGGTTCCCTCAGGTAGTCACCGCCGAGCACTCCGGCGGCGTGGCCTGCAATACCTGCCACAAGCCGCACGCACCGAAAATCGGAGACTAAGCCATGGAAATCACCCGGCGAGATCTTCTGAAAAAATCCGGCAAGTTCATCCTGCTCACTTCCGCGGCCGCCGCAGCCTGGGAACATGTGCTGGCGGGCAACATCGAATCCGCCCCCAACTACGACGTGACCAAGCACTGGTGGGCCATGGTCATCGATCCAGAAAAATGCATCGGCTGCGGCAATTGCGTGCGGGCCTGCGAAGCCGAGAACGACGTCCCCAGCGGCTACTTCCGCACTTGGATCGAGCGCTACCACGTCAATGACGCCGACTACGAGCATCCGCAAGTCGATTCGCCCAACGGCGGCCACGACGGATTCCCGGAGAAGTACCACGACTCAGCCAAGACCTTCTTCATCCCCAAACTCTGCAACCATTGCGCCGACTCGCCCTGCGTCCAGGTCTGCCCCGTGGGCGCGACCTTCGTTACTCCCGACGGCGTCGTGCTGGTGGATCAAAAATATTGCCTCGGCTGCCGCTATTGCATCCAGGCCTGCCCCTACGGCTGCCGCTTCCTGAATCCCAAAACCAATACCGCCGACAAATGCACGTTGTGCTACCACCGCATCACGCAGGGCCTCACCACGGCGTGCTGCGAAGCCTGCCCCACGCAGGCGCGCGTGCTGGCCGACCTGAAAAATCCCAAGGACCCGATCCACGAGTTCCTCAGAACCCACAGCGTGCAAGTCTTGAAGCCGCAAATGGCAACGCATGCCAAGGTGTTCTACAAGAATCTCGACGGATCGGTGCGATAAGGAGCAAATGCATGCACCCCCTTCTTCCCGGGGTTGAAGGCTACATGTATCCCAACGAGATCGAGCTGCAATGGAGCATCCTGATCGTGCTCTATCCCTACATCACGGGCTTGGTGGCAGGGGCGTTCATCCTGGCATCGCTGGAACGCGTATTCAAGGTGGAAGCCGTCAAACCCACCTACCGGTTAGCGCTCCTCGTAGCGCTTGCGTTCCTCCTGGTGGCGCCCCTGCCCCTGCAACTGCACCTCGGCCATCCCGAGCGATCGTTCGAGATGTACCTCACCCCGCACCGTTCCTCGGCCATGGCCATGTTTGGCTTCGTTTACCTCTGGTACCTCATGATCGTGCTGCTCATGGAAATCTGGCTGGACTACCGCAAGGACATCGTCCAAGCGGCCGAAACCGCGACAGGACTTAAGAAATGGATCTATAAAATCCTCACGCTTGGCTCCCACAACATCACCCCGGCCGCGCTGCGCATCGACGACAAAGTCGGCTACTTCATCACCCTGATCGGCATCCCCTCCGCTTTCCTGCTGCACGGCTACGTCGGATTCATCTTCGGTTCGGTGAAGGCGAATCCCTGGTGGTCCTCGCCGCTCATGCCCGTCGTCTTCATCTTTTCCGCCATGGTCTCGGGAATCGCGGCCGTCATGGTGATCTACATGTTGGCGTGCTGGCTCCGGCGAGTCCGGATCGACATGCGCTGCGTGGATACGATCGGGCGCTATCTTCTTTATACTTTCATCATTGATTTTTCGCTCGAAATGCTGGACCTGGTGCATCGCATCTATGAAGCCGACGAATCGCTCAGCGCGCTGGACTTCATGGTGCACACCAAGCTGTATTTCTCCCAGGTGATTCTCCAGATTTTCATCGGGACGCTGCTGCCCATCGCGTTGCTCGGGCTCACGCAGGTCGTGAAGCTTTCCGCAATCGCGCGCAAAGCCGTCTACGTCACCACCGGCTGCCTGACACTGATCAGCATCTTTGCCATGCGCTGGAACGTGGTCATCGGCGGCCAGCTGTTCTCGAAAAGTTTTCTCGGATACACGTCCTACAAAATGGACTTTGCAACCCGCGAGGGATTGCTGCCGGCCATTGTCCTGATCCTGTTGCCGTTTGTAATTCTGTACGTGTTGGTGAAGTTGCTGCCGCCTTGGCCCAAAAGCGAAGCGGCCGCGTAGGAGCGCACAGCGCGGGGTGCGCTCGATAGGTGAAGAAGACAATCGCGACCCGCTGCGTTGTGCGCGATTTTTACTAAGGAGGGCGCCATGCATGGGCGTCCGGCGACGGAAGAGTCCCATCAAATCGAAGCGCTGACTCAGGCGGTGGAAGAGCTGCGCCGCCGCATCGCCGCGCTCGAACAATGGTCCGCCAGCATCGCACCCGGCGCCAGCGTTGCGCCACCGTACGCCGCGCCGGCAACAATTCCACCAGCCGATCTCACCGATGTTCCCCCCGGTATCCTGTCTGCGTTGGGCCGCCTCCTGCTTGGCATCGCGGGCGCTTATTTGCTGCGCGCCATCACCGAAGCCGGTCTCGTTCCGCAACTCGCCGGAACCAGCCTGGGATTGTTGTACGCCGCCGGGTGGCTGGTATCTTCGGCCCGGATTTCGATCGGCCACCGGCTATCCGTAGTCATGCACGGCATCACGGCCGCCTGCATCGTAGCGCCGCTGTTGTGGGAAGCAACCGTTCGTTTTCACACCATGCCGGCCACCGCATCCGCATCGGTTCTGGCGCTCTTCGTGATTCTGGGACAAGCTTTCGCATGGCGGCGCGATCATTCGGCGCTGGCCGGCGTGACGGCCTTCGCCGGCGCGGCGACCGCGATCGCGTTGATCATCGCGACGCTCAATCCGGTTCCGTTCGCTATCGCCTTGGCCCTTGCCGCCGCAGTGGTGGAATTCGGAGCCTGGCGCGACCGAGCGCTCGCCTGGCGCTGGATCGCCGCGCTCGCGTGCGATTTCTGCGGCTTTCTTCTGCTGTACCTGGTAACCCGGCCGCAGGGACTTCCGGAAGGCTACGCTCCGATTCCCGTCCCCACGGTCGCTGCGCTGCTGATCGCGCTGGTGACCACCTACGTTGCAAGCACCGCCCTGCGCACTCTGGCGCTCGGAATCGCAATCACCTGGTTCGAAGTTCTGCAGATCGCGCTGGCGGCGGCGCTCGCCATCGCTGGCGGCCTGCGCATGTCGCACGGCGCTGCACCCTGGCCGCTGCTCATCGCCCTCGCGTGCCTGATTTTCGGCGCGGCCTGTTATCTAGCCGCGTTCGCGGGTCTCGCAGCCGCGCGCAATTTCCACGCCTACGCGACGTTTGCCCTCTGGCTCGTTCTGATCGGAGCCACTCTGCTACCGAACGCCGCAATCCTCTGGAGCATACTCGCCCTCCTGGCAGCGGCATTCGCAGCCAGGCGTCCGGGAATCACGCCCGCCATGCACTCGGCAATTTATTTGATAGCCGCCGCGTCGGCGTCAGGATTGCTGATCTATGCTGCCGGCGCGCTGACCGGCGCCCTCACCCTTCCATCCGTCAGCCTGAACGCCGCATCCATCCTATGTACAATCTCGGCGGCACTCGCTTATGCGCTGACGCTGCGAAGCAGAAAGCCGGGCGCCATCTCCTGGACCGAGCGCGTCCCCGCCGCGCTCATGGCTGCCCTGCTTTGCTGGACGCTCGCGGGTTTAGCGTGTCGAGGTCTGCTGCGCATCAATGTTGAAGCGGCCCTGGCGAGCACCGTGCGCACCACCGCAATCTCGGTTGTCGCGATCGCACTGGCTTGGTTTGGAACCCGCAAGAGTTTGCGAGAACTGATCTGGATTCTATTTCCGTGGATGCTCTTCGGCGCGGTCAAACTCGTGGCTGAGGACTTCCAGCAAGGCCGTTCGGCCACACTGTTCCTGTCGCTGCTGGTCTATGGCGGAACGCTAATCGCCCTGCCGCGCTTGCTTAAGCGCGATTCGAGGCCTGCTTAGCCAACCGGCGCGGGGCAGGAGCGGCGGCGGCGCGTTGCACCGGATAGTGCTCGCGCAACCACTTCTCGATCTTTTCCTTTTGCGAGGTCAACACGACGCGCTGCCATTTCAGAACGCCGGTACGCTCGCTATACTCGGCCATGACATAGGAGCCTTCGTTGAGCACCTCAATCAGGCCTTCTGTTTTGGCCCGTTTGAAATGATACGAAGATAGCGTGGGATGTTTTTGCATCTTCATTTAGAATAGCAGAGACGGGGAGTTCTAGCCTGGTTACCCGTCTTGCGGGGCGGTTCTAGGTCTGCTACGCGAATTTTTCTGCTGGGGGTAACCTTGGGACCACTTCACCCACCACAGTTATATGGTATATAATGACAGGCCAGGTCCCATGGACATTTTGGTCCTGGCAGGAGGAACGAACTCCAACGGCTCCGGCGGTGCTCACCGGTCCCCGCGCGGCGTCGCTCCAAACGCAGTAGCCATGTACGCAAGCTCGAGGAGGTTAACCTGAAATGCCTGATTCGACAGACTTGAAAACGGTCGACGAACGGCCGAAATCGGTATCTAGACGGAGATTCATCAAAGGAGTCATCGCAGGTGGCGCGGCAGTCTCGTCGGCCACCTATCTGTTCCGCGCCTCGACATCGACGTCGGCCGCGGGCGCTGGCGAGCGGTTAATAACACTGAACGTCAACGGCCAGATGCGCCGCGTGGACGTCATGAAGCAGGAAACGCTGGCCTGGACGTTGCGCTACAAAGTGGGGCTCACCGGTACCAAAATCGGTTGCGACCGGGCCGAATGCGGCGCCTGCACCGTGCTGATCGACGATGTGCCGCACTATTCCTGCTCCATCCTCACGCACACCGTGCGTAATAAGAAGGTTGTCACCATCGAAGGGCTCCAGAGCGCCGACGGCAAGCTGCACCCGGTGCAACAGGGCATCCTGGAAGAACAAGGCTTCCAGTGCGCGTTCTGCATGTCTGGCTTCGTGATGGCTACGGTGGGATATCTGAAG
The DNA here is from genome assembly GCA_963739705.1 of Terriglobia bacterium. GTDB lineage: Bacteria > Acidobacteriota > Terriglobia > Bryobacterales > Bryobacteraceae > Palsa-89. Next base: position 192,937 of record CAVUBR010000004.1, read on the forward strand.
ACCAATCCGAGTCCCACGCGGGCCGAATTGGCGCACGGCATTTCAGGCAATCTGTGCCGCTGCCAGGACTATGACAAGATCCTCACCGCTCTGATGCGCGGCGCGGAGATCGCAAGGGAGGGTAATCATGCCTAGCAAACTGCCCGAGAATAAGAAGCCGGCCGGTCCCGAGTACGGGAAAGGCCACAAGCTGATCGGCAAGGACTACACGACCCTGGACATGATGGCCAAGGTGACCGGCAAGTCGAAATATGCCGAAGACTATCGCGCCGAGGGAATGCTGTTCTGCAAGCTGCTGCTCAGCCCGATGCCGCACGCGCGCGTCCGCCACATCGATGTCAGCGAAGCGTTGGCGATGCCCGGCGTGAAGGCGATCTTGACCGAGGAAGATCTTCCCGCTCCCGCCGACAGCCTCACCGACAACGGTACGCGCATTGCGGCCAATAAGCTGGGCGAAAAGGCGCTGACCAATGAGCCGTTGTATCAAGGCGAGCCGATCCTGGCAGTCGCCGCCGTGGACGAGCTCACCGCCGCGGAGGCCATCGAGAAGATCAAGCTCGACATGGAACCGCTGCCCTTCGCCATCGATCCGCTCGAGACCCTGCGACCCGGGAGCCCGAACCCGAGAGTCGGAGGAAACACCTGGTATCGCAAGCCAGCGCCGCCCGGTGCGGCAGGCCGGGGCGGACGAGGCGCAGCTCCCGGACCCATGGAGGTCAAAGAGCTGAAATGGACCCAGGCCGATTTTGATGCGGCCAAGGACGGCCAGATGCCCCTGGGCGCCATCCATGAGGATCCGGCCAACTCCTGGACTTTCGGAAACGTCGACGAAGGCTTCAAGAAAGCCGCCCTGGTCCTGGATGAAACGTTCATCACACCCGACACCAGCCATCACTGCCTGGAAACGCGCAGCGCGATGGCGTATTGGCAGAACGGCAAAGTCTACGTTTATACCGGTACGCAGAGTACCATCCAGACCGTGCCCGCGATTGCCCGCTGGCTGAACATCGATCCCGACAAGGTGGTGTTCATCAGCGAATACACCGGCGGCGGCTTCGGCAGCAAGATTACCGGCGCGATTTCGCTCATTATCCCGGCCCTGCTATCCAAGAAGTGCAACGCGCCGGTGATGATGCGCCTGTCGCGCGAAGAAGAGACCTTCATCGGCCGTGCCCGCCCGAGCCTGACGGGACGCGCGAAAGTAGGGTTCGCCAAGGATGGCCGAATCGTCGCTCTGGATATGTTCGCGCTGATCAATACCGGGCCATACGATCCGGTGGGCGATGCGCCGACCTCGGGCCAGATGGTCTCCCTGCTTTATCAGCCGGAAACGATGAGATTCCGCGGCTTGACCGTCATGACCAATACCCCGCCGCGCGGAGCGCAGAGCGCGCCCGGCGGTCTGCAGGGCATTGCTTTGATGGAGCCGATCCTTGCCAAGGCGGCTCGCAAGCTGGGGGTCGATCAGGTCGCCATCCGCAAGATCAACGCTCCCGAGGGTAAGGCCCAATTCGGCGCCGCGTTCCGTGGCAAGCGGCAGTACGCCACCAGCGCCTTCATCAAAGAAGCGCTGGATCGCGGGTCCGAAGAGTTCAAGTGGAACGAAAGGGTCGCGCGGAATCCGAAGCGCATCGGAACCAAGGTGCGCGGCGTGGGCGTGTCGATGAGTTGCTACTCCGGCGGTTCGACCGGCTTCGACGGGCTCATGTTGATCAAGCCCGACGGCGGCCTGTGCTTCCAAACGGGAATCGGCAACCTCGGCACCGAGTCCTTTTCCGACGTCCACCGCGTCGCGGCCGAGATGCTCGGCGTGCCTTGGGAGAAGTGCGATGTCTGCTGGGGCACCAACGCTAAGAACCTGCCGTGGTCGTGCGTATCGGGCGGAAGCCAGACCACCCACGCCATGACTCGCGCGGCGCACGCCGTCGCAGAGGAAGCCAAGAAGCGGCTGCAGGAGATTGCGGCCAAGAGCCTGGGCGGCAGCCCCGAAAATTACGATGTCGGCAACGAGAAGGTCTTCCGCAAAGGCGGCGGCGCCAGCATGACGCTGGCGCAAGTCGCGCAGAAGGCTATTCAGATGGGCGGCATCTACGACGGGCATGAAATCAATCCGGACGTGAACCGCTTCACCAAGCAATCGATAGCGGCGCTGGCCGGGCAAGGTTTCATCGCGGCGGCTCGCGACAAATATCCGCACGACGGTCAAACGCGTTCCTACGTCGCCAGCTTCGCCGAAGTGGAAGTTGACCTCGAAACCGGCAAGTATCACATCGTGGACTTCCTGGCGTACGCTGACGTGGGCACCGTTCTGCACCCCAAAGCCCTAGGCGGTCAGGTGCTCGGACGTTCCACGCTCGGCATCGGCCACGCCATCGGCCAGAAATGGGTGTACGATCCCGAATACGGCGCAATGCTTTCCAAGCGCTTCCATCACAGCAAGCCGCCGACCATCCTGGATGTTCCCGTGAACATGCAGTGGGCGGCAGTGGATATTCCCGATCCGGAAACACCGGTCGGCTCGCGCGGTATTGGCGAACCTCCGGTGGGTGGCGGATGCTGCGCCATCCTGAATGCGCTGTCGGACGCTGTCGGCGATGAAGTGTTCCGCCGCGCGCCGGTAAACCCGGATACAATCATTGCTTCACTCGACGCGGGCCGGCCCATGCAAAACCCGCTGGAGGCGCACATCTAGTGCGCAGAAAAAGGAAAGGAGACTAAGCCATGGCCGTAATTCGAGACGTAATGCCCGCTTTTGACTTGCTCCAGCCTACTTCGGCTGACGAGGCGCAGAAACTTCTCCACCAGCACGGGCACGATGCCTGGGCGATGGCCGGAGGCCTGGACAGCTTCGACTGGCTCAAGGACCGCATCAAGAAACCCAAGGTGCTGGTGGACCTGAGCGGCATCGACGAGCTGCGCGGCGTGCGCGCAACCTCCGACGGCGGGGTCGAGATCGGCGCCATGACCACGCTGACCGAAGTGGTCAACAACCCGACCATCAAACAGAAATTCGGATTGCTGTCGGAAGGCGCGGAACTCGCGGCCTCGCCGCAGATCCGCAATCAAGGGACGCTGGGCGGCAACGTGTCGCAGGACGCGCGCTGCCACTACTATCGCGCCGGATGGCCGTGCTATCGCGCCGGCGGCAACATCTGCTATGCCGACACTCCCACCGGGCGCAACCGCGAGCATGCCATTCTGAACGCCAACCGCTGCGTGGCGGTGAATCCGTCCGATTCGGCGCCGGCTCTGATCGCCCTCGACGCCAAGTTCGTGATCAAGACGTCCAAGGGCGAAAAGGTGGTGGATGCCGAGGACTACTTCATCGGTCCGGACATCGACATCACGCGCCTGAATATCCTGCGGCCGGGCGATCTGCTGACCGCGATCCGCATTCCGGCGACCTGGGCGGGCGCGCAGTTCTACTTCGAGAAGGTTCGCGACCGCAACGTGTGGGACTTCGCGCTGCTGAACGTGGCCTCGGCCATGAAGGTGTCGGGCGGCAACATTGAGAACGCCCGCATCGTTATCAACGGCGCTGCGGCTCGTCCGCTGCGTCTGAAATCGGTAGAAGACGCCATCAAAGGGAAGCCGGCCAATGCGGCTACCGGAGAGATGGCCGGCAAGCTCGCAGTCCAGGGAGCCATGCCGTTACAGTTCAATGCTTATAAAATTCCGCTGATGCGCAACCTGGTGAAGCGCTCAATCGGCGGCGTGGAGGTAGCTTCGTGGGCCTCGTAGAGATGGCAAGAAGTCCCTGGGGACAAGATGTTCCCATACATATCGCTTGGTTTCTGATTTATGTGTGCGCGATCGGAGGGCTCGCCTTCCTGATCGTGCACGCGATTTACGTGCGGTATTTCGCCAAGGAAGAGGAATTCGCGGGCACGGTTAGCCCAAATGTCGCGGCCTCGATCCCCAAACGGGTGCCGCGGCACTCGCTCGCTGCCCGCCTGTTCCACTGGATCATGGCGGCGGCGATGCTGACCCTGCTGGTCACCGCTTTTCTGCCTAAGGTCGGTGTCCAGTTCAACTGGGTTCCGATCCACTGGATCGCCGGTCTGGTGCTCACCGCGTCCATCATCTTCCACGTTATCCATGCGTCGTTCTTCATGGATTTCTGGTCGATTTGGCCGAATAAGCAGGACCTGGAAGAAGGGACCAACAGAATGAAGCGTGCCCTCGGCCAGGACGCTCCGCCGCCGCGCCGCTTCGCGAAGTATCCGATCGAGAACAAGATGTATCACGGAATCATCGTGCTCACCGGGTTAGCCGTAATCCTCACCGGTGTGTTCATGATCTTTCGAGTGCGCACCGGCATCTTCCCGCGCAACCCGTATCTGTTCGGCGATATGACCTGGGGCCTGATGTACGTCCTGCACGGACTGGCCGGCGTCGGGTTGATCGCCCTGGTGATCGTGCATATCTATTTCGCCATGCGTCCGGAGAAATTCGTGCTCACGAAATCCATGGCTTTCGGAACACTGCCGAAAGAGTATTATTTGTCGCATTACGACGCTGAGCGTTGGGTTGTGAGCGAATCCGCGATGTCTGAAGGGGCCGGAGACTGAGCGCGCTGGAAGCTGTCCGCGAGCGGTGCAACGCCATCGAAGAGTGTTACGAGCTCATGCTGGCGTTCGCCGCTCAGGGAATGCCGGGCGAGCATGGCGGGCATGGCTCGGAAGTTCGAGTTAGCCTGACCCGCGCCGTCGAAGCGCTTTCCACTCTCTCGGAAGCCTATACCACAGCCGTGCGTGAGGCGGGCCTAAAACCCACCGAACGCTATCAGGCTTTCCTGAAGGTACTGGAACGCGACGCCGCCGATTCGCGTATCGCGTTTGAGCTGGTTCTGGCGCAGCCCTCCATCGGCTCGCAACTAATCGATAATCTGAACGCCTCCATCCATCTGCGTGCCTTGCTCACCGATCTGTTCCTGATCGATGAGATCCTGCGCCCTCTGCCGGAGTCGGCGACCCCGGTTTCCACGTCATAAGCTCGATCCGTCGCCAGCCGGTATTGCGCTAAGAGTGTCTTGCTCGGCTGAAATGAGGGATTGACATCGTGAAAGCGTGGAAGATCGCGCTCCAAACAAGACGAGGTCGTATACAGAGCTGAAGACCGATGATCGCGGCGAGATCCTACGCTTTGTAGAGTGTCATATAGAAGATCAAGGTGACATGCAACTGTGGTCGGATGGCATCTGGTTTCACGTCTCACGCAAGGCTGGGCCGAGGAACGAGCCTGTGTATCCTACGGTGCAAAGTACTCACTGTCCTTGATGTGCTGGGCGGCACGCACCAGTACGAATCTTACGCGACTTCCGCATCTTCGGCATGGCGGGAATGGCTCATCGCGCACACAAGTAACTTCGTGCTCCTGCGCATGTTCAGTGTCATGCACAACGCGGTAAATTCCAGATTGTTCGACCTTGTCGCCTGATTTGAATTCTCGTGCCATAGATTCGCTCCTTGTAGCGATTCCCTTGATAGAAGTGCTGGCCGCCAACAGGTCAAGGTTCCCGCGTTCGTTCCGGTTCATGAGGCCAGAACTAGGCGGCCAGTTTCCAGTCTATCCTCACTACCCTTGATCCGTGTTGGTGTCGTGATCCGTGGTGGTGTCGTTTTGGGGAGGATATGGTCGCTTCACGGCACCGGAGTGGCGGCCGGTTCGGCGGTCGCATATTTGCGAATGGCTTCACATACCGGCGTCTGGTTCAGTATGCCTTGAACGATCTGGGCCAGTTCGGGCTTTCCGGCAGTGCTTAGTGCCTTCAGCATCCCGTCCAGTATTCCGCAACTATAGAATGCCTTGAAAATGGGGTTCACATCGGGCACTCCCGTCGCCGGGGATGCGGAACTAAGCGGCTGGTTCTGCTGCTCCAATTGCTGATTCTGTAAACGAAGCTGTCGCAATTGTTCGATGCGCTGAAGGATGGTAAGAGGAGACTCAATCTGGGGCGGTTGCACTGAAGTGATGACGGATGGATCTAAGCCGCCACTGGGCCGAGGTCCGCGATCCTGACATACCCAGAGCCACTGCCCGTTTAATCCGAAGCTGTCGGTCACGCATATAGTCGCGGGAGTAGGGCACGACAACAAAGAGGTCGGCTTCAAAGGAACCAGTTTGCCAGCGCAGGCCGTTGTCTGCGCGGTCGAGGACGACACCGCGAAGAAACCAATGGCACCCAAGATCGCCAGTCTTCGAAAGGTTTGCATGTGGAAGCCATCCTTTGGGTGGCTGGCTGAGCATATCACGATATGCAGTTAGTTAGAGTTTAAGTGTTCTTAGTTTTGTGATGCACTTTGTGGGGATTGTCATATCTCCGCAACCTTGGCGATTTGCACTGGCGTGGTCATTTGTGACGTGCGGTACAATCACCTTGCAATCTTCGCCGTCGTACAACAGCCAACCGACGGATCGACACAGCAGTGGTTTCGGCGTCTCGATGTGATCCAGCGATTGCCACTGCGATGAGCAGCCGAGCGAGTCTTCCCATTCAATCAGGACAAGCTTCATCACTTTTGCTTGCGGAATATCAACTTCACCCTTTTGCGAGGTTGTTCTGGTGTTTGCGATAAGGCCGAACCAGCGGCGCTCTTTGCGCTCGGATCTTCTGTTTTGCTGCGGAGAACTGTGCTAGAAAGTCTGGCTACTCTTTTGGATGTCACTGCCTTCTTAGACATAGAACCATTGTCCCATGCAAATGATTTATCGACTACGTGTTTGTCAGGAGTTCCCGCACGCTCCAGATGTGATCCGTTATGTCTGCTTCCATCGCAGGCGTCACACGGATGCGGGTGTGGACTCGGCAGAAATTATAGAACGCAAACCACAAGCACAGCGCGGCCCAGTGGTTCTCCCACTTCTTGCTGAAGCCGTTCGTTAGCCGAGTAAAGCGCCGCATCTGCATCCGCATGGTGAGATTCTGGCGCTCGATATGGCTGGTGCAAATCTTCTTGGGATCGGGATCGCCCATGACTGGTACAACCTCCGTGGAGACGACTTCAGCGGGCGAGTAGCGATGCTCGCCTTCGGGGGTTGCGCGATAGACCTTGATGAGCTGCGCGAAGTCGGCTCGATCTCCCAGGGTGTTCGGGATCGCCGTGCGGTACGGCGCGAAGCCATCCGTCGTGATCTGGAATCGTTTGCGCGAGGTCGCAAGTCGTAGTCCCTCGACGAAAGAATCTGTAGTCTGTTGATTGCGTTTGCCGAGTGCAAAGTTGAGCACCAGCTTGCTATGCGTTTCCATCGCGACGAAACAGTAGGCGTCGCCAAAATTAGGATCGTCGTCAGGGCGAACCGCTTTCTGCTTCTTGCCGACGAAGCTCCAGATTTCGTCCGCCTGCACGTCCGTTACCGGCACGTTGACAATTTTCTTTGCGAGGAGCCGTTCACATTTCTCACCGGCCAGAACGAGTAAGGAAAGAATCGTTGTGTGGTGAACCCCGGTTAAGCGCTGCGCAGTGTTGACCGAGCAACCTTCGAGCAACAGTTCCAGCGCGGCGATGCCCTTTTCAACCGGCAGGTGCATCGAATCGAAGGGCTTCACAACCGGCGCGGCGAACGTCTTTCCGCAACCGTGGCAACGGTACCGCTGGGTGCCCTTGCGGTCCTTGCCGAACCGCTTCGATTCGAATTGGCAACAGGGGCTTTTCATGGTCCTATTATACTGCGAGCGCTCGTAGTTATCAAGAGCTGAGTTAAAATAAAAACGGAGCCGTTTTAGGCGACTCCGCTGGGCGACCTTCAAGGTCGTACTGGAAAATCGACGGTTAGGGTCAGCTTCCAGATTCTGAGCCTGATTCTGGCCCTACGCCGTCGCCGCGTGACGATCAATTTCAAGAGCATCACCTTCCTTTCTGATTTTCACTGTAACTGGTGATCGGGCGAACTCGAATCGGGTGAGAAGGCGAAATGTACTTGGTCTTTAGAATCTGCATTTTCCAATTGAAGGATGAGCATGAAATCGGTTCCGTTCGACCGTAGGGAGAACGGATAGGGAATGAGGAGGCCGCGCAGCGGCCGACTTCCTTTCTTTGGTGTTTGGTTTTCACAGAGAGAACAGTGGTCGTCGTTGCGAGCGGCTGTGGGAAAGTGGGAAACCTGCCGTTGGTTTTCCACTTTCCCATAGCCGCGAAGCCAGGCGGTGGGAATGTGGAAATCTCGCGTTTTCTGCGAGATTTCCAAGGGACGGTGGAAAGAGTGGGAAAGCTGTTTTTGCTTTTCCACGCTTTCCACGGGCCCGGCATTTCCACGGCCCTGGGTCAGCGGAACTTCGGCAATGACGGCGTCTGGCACTGCCGCAGCAACTTGGCCTTGGCCGCGCTCATCCGGCGAGCGCATGCGGTGTCGCTGATGGCCAGCGCCCGCTTCTCCAGTTCCGGCAAGCTCAATCCCGGTTTCAAAAACCGCTCCGCTTCCGGAAGCGATTGCAGTTTCTCGAACGGCGTCCGGTAGTCTTCGGTCTTGTACTTGCGTTGCCGTTTGCCGCGCTCGTCCAAGCTCACTGTGGCGAAGCCGCAGGGCCGGTGAAAATTCAGGTACGGATTTAGGTGCTCGCGGTAGAACTCCTGCAGCGCCGCAGCGTGTTGGCCGGCGATGTGCCCGTAGCCGATCAGCTTGCGGATCACCGCCCCGTTCTTGCCTTCCACTAGAGCATTGTCCTGGCTCCGGCACGCCCGGCTCTTGGTGAATTCGGCGTGCAGCTTCCCCAACATTTCCGCCACCCGATGATTGATATACTCCGAGCCGTTGTCGGCGTGAAAACCGCGGATGGGAAAGGGAAACTGCGCCAACACCGCTGCCAGCACCGGCATCAGATACGCCTCGCTGATCTTCTCGACGCAGCCCACCACTTGCCATTGCGTCACCGCATCCACGGCGTTGATGTGGTACACACCCTTGGCTCCCGCGCTGTCGCCTTGATGCACCGTGTCCACGCGCACATATCCCGGCCGCCCTTGCGGGTCCGGCTTGCGGCGCTGTCCGATCGCGGCCGCGGTGGACCGCGTCGGCTCGAACACCGCCGCCTGGTTGCGATAGCGCGCGCTGGCCCGCAGATTGTACAAGTGCGCCACGCTGATCTTCGCCAGCCGCTCGTACTGCTTCTCTCCGAACTGCTCGTAGGCGCGCTGCAAAATCCGCCGGGTGGCCGGCCCGCTCAACCGCCCATGCGCCCGATCCACTTCCGCCAACAACGCTATATCTTCGGCCGTGTACTTGGCTGCGAACGTGTGCCGTTGGTACGGCTGGGCGCGTACCTCGCCGTGATCTAGAAACGCCCGGATCAACCGCGTGCTCTGCGCCTCGCTCAACCCGGTCACTTTCCGCACGTAGGCCCGCACCAGGCCTCGTTCCCGTTTCCCCAACTTCCCGTACTTCTGCGCCGCCAGCACGCGCTCCACCCACCCGTAGCGCTCTTCCCGCCCCCCGCTGGTGAACTCGATCGGCTCGCTCGACCGTAAGAACTCTCGGATCTGATCCCGGCTCAGGCTCTCGGCATTCTGCATCCGTATCTGCACCCGACCGAGCTACGCCTACCCCATTCTTCCCTGTTTCATGCTCATCTTGCATTGGAAACTGCCCCGTCCAACTCGCTACTTTCATGCTCATCTTGCGTTGGACAATTCTCAGTTGCATGAGCACCTTGCGCCGGATCGCGCAAGGGCTTACGATGAGGGGTGTTCAGGTCCTAATCGAGAAGCCCGGCCTCGCGCCGGGCTTTTCGTTTTAAGGACCATTCTAGAAGTTATTCGGGATTCTTGCGCGGCCTGCCCCCGCCGTGAGTCTTCCGCCTTGCAGCCAACTTGCGGAAGTAGTCAGGGCCGCGCTTGGCCAGCGTGGCGTTTCCGCCCTTGGATCCGAGGGCAGCGGCAGGCGCGGATAACGGACTTGAAGCTAGGTCTTTGGCAAGCAATCGAGCCGTACTTAGGATCTCACGGCAACGCTCAATCCCCCCAGGCGGTATCGGATTCGCCGAGATGATTCTGTAGGACTGATCCACCATGTTTGCCAACGCGCGGGCATCGGAACGCTTCGCCATGACTCCACCGTAACAGCGATCCGAGGCTAAGACAAGCGCTCGCTGTTAGCTGGAAAAAGGCAGCAATACAGATTTAGCGCAGCACCCGCCAGCCGACGTCCGATAGTCTGGAAGACGTATCATGAGAATATATGGGCGTCGTGCATATCAGCGAAGCGGAACTCGCGCGAAACGTCGCCTCCATACTGGATCGGGTGCGGTCCGGAACTGAAGTTGTCATCGAACGGAACGCCCAACCCGTCGCCGTGTTGAGGCCAGCCGAATCCAGGCGGCGTAAGCTATCGGAAATCGCGGCGTCGCTTTCCGAGCAATCAACGGCGACTGTTGATGCGGACTTCGCCGCGGATGTGCAGGACTTCATAGATCGTCATCGCGAACCGCTAAACCCGCCGGAATGGGATTAGACTGGCGGTGGGCGTCATCCTGGACTCGACGGTTCTGATTGCCGCCGAACGCGTTGGACAAAACCCTCGTCGCGTCATCGAAGACTTGGTTGCTAAACTGGGCGACACGGACGCAACGCTCTCGATCATTACGGTCGTTGAGTTGGCGCATGGCATAGAACGAGCGGATTCTGCCGCGCGCCAAGTCGCTCGCGAGCGATTCCTGAATGAGCTGTTGAGCGAAATGCCGGTGGAACCGATTACGGTACCAATCGCACTCCGCGCCGGAAAAATCGATGGCAGTTTGCAAGCCAGCGGGGTTACGATTCCATTGGGTGATCTGTTGATTGGAGCGACGGCTCTGGAACTCGGTTATGCGGTAGCGACTCGGAACGTTCGCCATTTCCAACTCGTTCCGAATCTGGAAGTGAAGCAGTTCTAAGCAGCGTTACCTGAACGAGAAAGCCGCACCGGGTTAGCGGGTCAATGCGCCCGTCCCATGTTCACCCTGCTTCTGGGTATGCGATGATTTGATTTTCTATGGCATCCGTTGCTAAGAACCACTCCTCCGCTCCCTTGAGCCAGAACAAACATCTATGCCGGTGGGTCGAAAAGATCGCGGGCCTTACCAAGCCGGCCAAGATTCATTGGGTAACGGGCTCGCAGCAAGAGAACGACCGCTTGTGCGCCGAAATGGTCGCGAGCGGCACCTTGACCAAGCTCAATCAGAAGCTGTGGCCAGGCTGTTATTATGCGCGCTCGGATTCGGGCGATGTCGCCCGCGTTGAGGATCGCACCTTCATCTGCTCGCTCTCCAAGGACGCCGCCGGGCCGACCAACAATTGGGAAGACCCCTTCACCATGCGCCGCAAGCTCAAGGAGCTTTTCGACGGCTCCATGCGCGGCCGGACCATGTACGTGCTGCCTTTCAGCATGGGAGCGCTCGATTCGCCCATGTCGCAGATCGGCGTACAGCTCACCGACTCGCCCTATGTGGTGGTGAACATGCGCATCATGGCGCGCATCGGTATGCCGGTCTTCGCCGAGATCGACAAGGACAAGAAGCGCGTCGTGCCGTGCGTCCACAGCGTCGGCGCTCCGCTGGCGCGCGGCCAAAAAGATGTACCATGGCCCTGCAACAAACAGAAGTACATCGTCCATTTCCCCGAAACGCGCGAGATCTGGTCCTACGGCTCCGGCTACGGCGGCAATGCGCTGCTGGGCAAGAAATGCTTTGCGCTGCGCATCGCTTCCAACATGGCGCGCGACCAGGGCTGGATGGCGGAGCACATGCTGATCCTGGGGGTCGAAAATCCGCAGGGCGAGAAGACCTACGTCGCGGCGGCGTTTCCCAGCGCCTGTGGTAAGACCAACCTGGCGATGTTGATTCCGCCGCGCGGCTTCGAAGGCTGGAAGGTTTGGACCGTCGGCGATGATATTGCCTGGATCAAGCCCGACGCGCAAGGCCGCCTGCGCGCCATCAATCCGGAAGCGGGCTTCTTTGGGGTGGCGCCTGGAACCTCGGCCAAAACAAATCCGAACGCGATGGCCACACTCGCCCAGAACACCATCTTCACCAATGTCGCCCTTACGCCGGAGGGCGGCGTGTGGTGGGAGGGCATGACCGACGCGCCTCCCAAGGAATGTTTGGACTGGCAAGGCAACAAGTGGACCCCTCAGATCGCCAAGGAAAGCGGGGTCAAGGCGGCGCATCCCAACGCGCGCTTCACCTCGCCGGCCTCTCAATGCCCGACCATCGATCCGGCCTGGGAGGATCCGGAAGGCGTGCCCATCAGCGCCTTCATTTTCGGCGGGCGGCGCGCCTCCACCATGCCGCTGGTGTATCAGGCCTTCAACTGGAGCGCGGGAGTGTACGTCGGCGCCACCATGGGCTCGGAAATGACCGCCGCGGCCACCGGAACCGTGGGCAAGGTGCGGCGCGATCCCATGGCCATGCTGCCGTTCTGTGGCTACCATATGGGCGATTACTTCCGGCACTGGATCCGCATGCAGCATTCCTTGAGCGAGACGCCCCGGATTTTCCACGTCAACTGGTTCCGCAAGGACGCCGATGGAAATTTCCTGTGGCCAGGCTATGGCGAAAACATGCGCGTGCTCAAGTGGATTGTGGATCGCGCGCACGGCCGGGCGCTGGGCCGCGAAACGCCCATCGGATGGATGCCTCGCTACGACGATATTGAATGGAAGGGCCTCGATTTTCCGGCTGAGAAATTCGAGCAGATGCAAGCGCTCGATCGTCAAGCCTGGCACTCCGAAATCCTGGAGCACGAGGAGCTCTTCCTGAACCTGCACGATCGCTTGCCGCCGGAAATCGTCTATGAGCGCGAGCTGCTCATCTGCCGCCTGTTTCCCACTTTCACAGGTGGGATGCGGACGTGAGCGCGGAAACGGCCGTAGCTGTCGGGCGTAGGCCAGCCTGGCAGCACAATCTGCCTTGGGCGCAGGGGGTCGGGCGTTCAAATCGCCCCGCCGGAACCCTCTCGGGCACATGAACCGTCCCTTGTAGAGCATCCGTAGATTCAACAACTCAGAAAAGCGGCCCGGTGAATTCAACTAACCGTTTCGACTAAGTTGGTCCCGCGTAGCTTCCAACCGCGAATCGCAACTCACTGAAACTGAGGGATGCGGTGGACAGAAAGCGATGTAGCGCAGCTGCTATTGCGACAGGTGCGCAGCGGTGGAGCGATGGGCGTTGTCACGCTAAGCCGGCGGCGACTTGGTATTTTGACACAGTTCGGGCACCGTGGATTCCCCCCTTTTCGTAAGAGCGGCCGGTCTGGCCGGGCGAATTCGCGGCAGTAACGCGTTTAAGGCAAATCTCAGAATGGCATCGGGCTTGCGGGCTAAAGCAAAGGTGGCCGATGGTGATCCAAGCAAGTTCAAGCAGCGCGGCGGTGCGCTGCTTGATTGAGGCGGCAGGACGCCAATGTGCAGGCCAAGCTTGTGAACCGGCGATCGGCCTGCTTGAGGAAGCGCTCCGTGTCGAACCCAGTAATCCACAGCTTTACTTCTGGCTGGGTGTATGCCATAGCGGTGGGTGCCGTCGACACCCGCAGACCTCACCGGAGATGGCCGAGGCGTACCTCCGGCGTGGCCTCTCCCTAACGGGAAGTTCCGGCGATCCTGTGCTTCGAGCGAACATCCTGAACACGCTCGGGAACACGATCGGCATACTTCGCCACAGCTCCAAGGCCGCGTCGCTGAATGAAGCTATCGCATGTCATCAAGAAGCGGGTGAAATCTATTGGACCAGCCAGTTGCGGGACGCATGGGCTCGGGAGGAATTCAACCAGGCTAACCTCTGGTGTGATCTGCCCGAGGCGGAGTTTCCCGCTAAATGGAAGGAGGCGGTCAAACACTACCGGAATGCTCTTCGGATTCGAACCATGGCGAACGATCCTCAACGCCATGCGGCAACGGTCATGAATCTCGGAACAGCTTACCGGCAATTGCGCTCCCCAGACATGGCCTCCGATACAGTCAACGCGATTCGATGCTACCGCGACGCCTTACGCGTTTACACTCGTGAAGCTTTTCCCGAAGCATATGCGGAGCTGAATAACAACATAGGGAATGCTTGCTTATCCTGGCCGGCCCGGAGTGAGGGATCGGAGCAACGCCACGCCCGGCAGGCGATCCGCCACTTCGAACGGGCCAAGAGAGTGTGGGTTCCGAAGGACTATCCGTGCCGCTACGCTCTCCTGCAGTACAACACCGGGTGCGCGTACATGCGATGGGGACCTTCTGCGACCAATCTGGAAACCGCTGTCGATTGTTTGTCGGAGGCGTTCCTCATTGCGCAGTCCTGTTCACAAACTGAAATCGCCGATCTGGCGCGATCGCAACTCGCGAGCATCGCGCACTTCGGGAGCGGAGAGGCTTAAACTATGTCACGAGTTGTCGTCCTTGGAGCCGGGATTTCCGGCCACACGTCGGCCGCTTTTTTGAGGAAGTGGCTGGGAAAAAACGATGAAGTCGTAGTGGTCTCTCCCCAAGCTGATTACAACTGGATCCCGTCGAATATCTGGGTGGGGGTTGGGCTGCTGCGGAAGGAACAGGTCACGATTCCCCTGGCGCCGATCTATCAGCGGCACTCCATCGATTTCAAGCAGGCGCGAGCCGTCGCGCTGTTTCCGCAGGGCGAAGGGCAGGATTCGCATCCGGCCGTTGAGATCGAGTGGACCCTGGACGGTAAACGCGGGCAGCGAGAGAAGATCGCTTACGACTTCCTGATCAACGCCACTGGCCCCAAGCTGAACTTCGATGCAACCAGCGGCCTGGGACCCGGCAAGAACAGCCTGTCGGTTTGCACCGCGGATCACGCCGAGGAGACTTCCCGGATCTTTCTCGAAATGGTCGAGCGTATGAAGCGCGGCGAGAAAAAAAGATTCCTCATCGGCGTGGGCCATGGCAGCTGCACCTGCGAAGGTGCGGCCTTTGAATACGTCGTGAATCTTGAATTTGAGCTTCGCGCCCACAAAGTGCGGGACCGGGCTGAAATCATCTTTCTTACCAACGAATACGAGCTCGGTGATTTCGGAATCGATGGCGTGCATATTCGCCGCGGCGGCTACGTTACGCCCAGCAAGATTTTCGCGGAGTCCCTGTTTGCGGAGCGAGGAATCCAATCCATCACCAAGGCTCATGTGCGCGCGGTGGAACCACGATCGGCGCAGGTCGAGACCCTGGACGGCGAGCGCTTCGACGCGCCGTTCGATATGGCCATGCTGCTCCCGCCATTCACGGGAGTCGGACTCAAGGCGTTCGACCGCAAGGGCGAAGACATTACGGACGTCGTATTTGCTCCCAGCGGATTCATGAAAGTGGATGCCGATTACGCAAAAAAGCCATACTCGGCCTGGAAGCCGGCGGATTGGCCGCGTTATTACCAGAGCCCGGCTTACCCCAATGTGTTTGCGGCCGGGATCGCGTTTGCCCCTCCCCATCCGATTTCCCAATTGCGGACCAACTCGGACGGCCTGATGATCTCGCCGGCGCCTCCTCGCACCGGCATGCCATCGGCCATGATCGGCAAAGCGGTGGCCCACAGCATCGTGGATATGCTGGGTGGAAGGAGCGCTCCGACGCACTCGGCGTCCATGGCCGAGATTGGCGCTGCCTGCGTCGCCTCGGCGGGTTCCAATCCGTTCACGGGCACGGCGGCATCCATTACCGTTTACCCCATCGTGCCCGACTATGAGCGATACCCTGAGTTCGGGCGAGACATCCGTTCTACTTTCGGCGAGATCGGCCTGGCAGGGCACTGGATCAAGATTTTGTTGCATCACATGTTTCTGTATAAGGCCCGTTTACGGCCAGGCTGGTCCCTGATCCCGGAGTGAAAATGAGCGAGCCATCTGAACAGCAAAGCGATTGGCTTTTTGCCACCAAGCCCACGCGCTGGACATTATTCTGGCGTACGTTCCTGCCCTGGCAGGCCTGGAGATTCCTGTGGATCAACGCCAAGATGATCCGTATTATCAGCCGCGGGCATCGAACCTGACAACGAAAAAGCTGAGCCGCTCCGGCACGCTAGTCTCAACTTTGACTCTGATAGCGTAAAGCGCTCGCGTAAGAATCCCTTGCCTCTCATATGAACGTATGGCAATATCGTCGAGATGGCCTACACGAACCTGCCGCGTAGCGACAAGGTGGTGGAATTGATGGCTCGGCATTTCAGATTGCTCGGCGAGGCGTTTCGACTTCGTATTCTCCAGCTTCTTCAAGCGGGCGAACTGACTGTAAATGAGATCGTGGAGAGCCTTCAAGCGAGCCAATCCAATGTGTCGAAACACTTAGGGCTTCTCTATTGAGGGTGGTTTGGTAGGCCGTAGACGGGAACGAGAATCGCGAAGCGGTTTTGAATTATCTCTCCGATCAGTTTAAGTAAGCACGGGCGGTACGTGGAAACGACGGCCGAAAAGAGGGCGTTGTTGCCCCACGGATTAACCAGGACGGTGACATGCCGATCCAGAAGATGAAAATCCCGGTATTTTTCTCGATTTCAGCGGTTGTGCTGGCTCTTGCTGGAGCCGGAGTGCATTCTATCTTGAAAGCCGCTCCCGCGCCGAAGCACGTCCGGTTCCTGCACCTCTCCGACTCGCACGCCCAGCTTGACACGCATTGGGAGTATCTGCCGGAGTCCCCCGGGCGCCTATATCGAATGGGCGGATTTGCTCGAATCCGGACCGCCCTCGACCAGGAACGAGCCAGCGCCCCGGGTGCGGTCTTTACGCTCGATGGCGGCGACACATTTCAGGGTTCGGCTATCGCCGCCTGGACTCGCGGCGAAGCGATTGTGGCTCCGCTGAACGCGCTCGGCATCGATGCGGGAACGCCCGGCAACTGGGAAGTGGTCTACGGGCCCGAAGTTTTTCGGAAGTTGATGAGCGAAGTCAACTACAAAGTAACCTGCTATAACTTCCACGAGAAGGCGACTGGGAAGCGTTTGTTTGCCCCCTCGGTGCTGCTGGAAAAGAATGGCGTGCGAGTGGCATTCGTTGGAGTCACCGATCCCACCACCACGATGCGCCAATCCCCGGCACAAGTGGTGGGGCTTGATTCCACGCAAATGGGCGGGCTTCGCGAGTTCGTGCAGGATCTGAAGCGGACCGGGAAGCCGGACCTGATCGTTCTGGTCGATCACACCGGCCTGGCGCCGTCGGTTCAACTCGCTCACGACATCCCCGAGTTTGACATCGTGTTGAGCGGTCACACCCATGAGCGCGTTTATAAGCCTATTTTGGTGGGAAAGACGATCGTGGTCGAACCCGGGTCGATGGGGTCTTTTATCGGAGAACTGGATGTCACGCTCAGCGGCGAAAAAATTTCGGATTACAACTACAAGTTGATTGGCGTTGAGGCGGGCCGCTTCGCCGAGAATCCCAGGGTTAAATCGTTGATTGAAGAAGCGGAACGGCCGTTCCAAACCCGTTTGCGCAAAGTCGTGGGCGCGACTAAGACGCCCCTCATGCGGTATGACGTGCTGGAAACCACGATGGACAACTTGGTGGATGACGCTGTTCGCGAGATGACCCACACCGATGTCGCTTTTACCAATGGTTTCCGATTTTCGCCTCCCTTAGCCGCCGGCCCGATCACCGAGGCCGATATTTGGAATATTCTTCCCGCGGATACAAGGCTGAAGGCGGGGCAAGTAGCAGGGAAGCAGTTGCGGCCGTATCTCGAGAACGAACTCGAGCTCGTATATGCAAAGGACCCGTTCAAACTTTCCGGCGGCTGGGGCATTCGGCCATCCGGGATGACGGTACTCTTTACCGCGGGCGCCCTGCCGGGGAGCCGCCTCAAAGACGTGAAGATCGGAGGGAAAGAGGTGCAGCCGGATGCATCCTACACCATCGGCGGATGCGAACAAGAGGGCGAAGCCATGGACCGGATCTGCAGATTCTCCGGCGTGAGCGATGCTCGCTACGTTCCCGGAACGGTGCACGGCGCGCTGCGGGCTTATCTCAAGGCTCACTCCCCGATAGACCCCCAGAGGGAAGGCCGGGTCCGGGCCACAGACCTTCCGGCTACCGTTTGGTCTCAATACGGAGCACTCCAACAGCTCTGGCACATTCCGGGCGACGCGGCCGGAGTCGCAGTCCCAGGGGCCGATCGGGCCAAAGAGTGAACACCGTCGCGGAACATTCCTGGCTTGGCGGGCGCGGCGCCTGAGGATTTTCTCTCGCCAGACGACGGGTCGAGGTCACTGGTACCTCTAAGGCCTGAACGTCCGGAGCCGGATCTGAATTTGTCTGGTCCCCTGTCACCAATTTCGCGGCCGCGCATCTTGGCTGGTGGAGCTAAGAATGAGCGAAACTCCTTTCTCTGGGCCGATTCTCTGTCCGGTGGACTTCAGTGAGCTTTCCGCGAACGCGCTTCGCCTGGCTGCCCTCATCGGCCGCCGTTGTTCCTGCCCGCTGACGGCGCTGCACGCTCACTGGTTCGAAGTTCCACCGTACTTGACCGCAAGTCAGACCGAACAGATCGAAGCTCAGCTTCGGAACTCTATCGAGCAAGCGCGGTCCGCTCTACAACGATTCGCCGGCAGGGCGGTTGAAACCAATGCGCCCGAGGTCCGCGTGGAGGAGGGCGACCCAAGGGAGGCTATTCTTCGCGTCGCTCTGTCGACCGGATCCAGCCTGATCGTTATGGGCACGCATGGCCGCAGCGGCATACGCCGCTTGACGCTAGGATCGGTGGCCGAACAGGTGATGCATAGCAGCACGATCCCCGTCCTGACGGTCCGCGAAACGGTCCGTGTGAATACGATCTCGAAGGTCGTATGCGCCGTCAACGATTCCGAGGTGTCACGGAGGGCTCTCGTTTATGCGGCTACGCTTGCGCAGTGTCTGGGCGCTCGCCTGACTGTCATTCACGTGCTCGAAGGCGACCAACGGCGAGCCATTGCGGATCTGTGCGCTTGGGTCGCGCTCCAGAAACGTCCCAACTGCGAAATCCAGGAAGTAACCAGGCACGGTCACGCCGTCGAGCAGATCCTTCGCGCGGTGGAAGAACAGGATGCCGATCTGCTGGTGCTCGGAGCGGAGCACAAACTGCTTCTGGATAAGACCGTCATTGGCGCTACCGCGACGCAGCTTGTGCGGCATGCGCGGTCCGCGATACTGATGGTGCCAGGAGGAGCAATCGAGAATGCTGTACCAGGTCAAGTGGAACAAGCCGCTTCATGAAATCGAGCGAAATCTTCAGGAGTCGGCCGGCCGCCACCGTTTTGGCGTAATTGCGATCCACGATCTCCAGGACACGTTGAGGAAGAAGGGCGTGGACCTGGATATGGAGTGCCGGATCTATGAGGTGTGCAATCCACTTCAGGCTAAGAAGGTTCTGGAGGCCGACGGCGCCATCTCAACGGCCCTGCCGTGCCGCATATCGGTATATGGCTCCCCGGGCAGCTACACTCTCGCGACGATGCTCCCAACGGCGCTAATGCAGGCCTTTGACAAGCCGGAAATTGAAGGAGTCGCAAAGGAAGTGGAGGAGGTGATTCTCCAGATGATGCGGGACGCCTCGTAAGTCCCAGGCCGGAACTCCACTAACTACCGCTCGAATTTTTGGTCTGCTGCGGTCTTTCCGAAAGAAGCTGCTCGACCAATTGGCGCTCTTCGTTTCCCCGGCGGACATGCTCCTCGCCGGTGGCAGTACTTGCGAAGCCTGCTTGCACGCTCCTGACCCGGCCATCGCGTCCCAGGAAAATCGTGGTCGGGTAGACGCTAAAATTGACCAATTGCGGCAGCTTATGCGCGGCGTCCTCTGGAGTGCCCGCCAGCAGCATGGGGTACTGGATGCCATACCGCTTAATGAAAGATTGAACGCGGGGCCGGGCCAGCGCCAGCTCCGCGTCCAGCTCAAAGTTGAGCCCGACGATCTCGAGCCCGCGCGAGTGGAACTGTTTGTAGAGATCGACCAGAAAGGGCGCTTCGTCGTGGCAATTGGGGCACCAGCTTCCTCCGATGGTCACGACCACGACTTTGTCCTGAAACCTGGCGTCAGTATCCGACGCTATCTTCCCATCGAGATCGAGGCCGCCGAAATGGAAACGCTCGGTGGGATCCTTTACGCTGGTAAAGCGCGACGGGTCGGGCGGCTCGGCGATTCCCTGGGCGCGCGCTTCCGTGCTTCTGGCTGCCCGATACGTGTATTGCTGGTCGAGCGTGATGCTGAGCGTTCCGTCTGCGTTGAGCCGCGCTTCGAATAGCAGCGGACGTTCGCCCGCGAAGTGGCTCATCAGGAGCTTCCCGTCTCGCCAGCGGCCCGTCAACAGTCCTGTGTCACCCGATGTTTTCAAAATCGCGCCTGAAAACGCGGAGCCGGACTGCCGAAGATAGAGATTCCAGGAGACGTCCAGCTTAGATTTGTCCGGCGCCGTGCGGCGCATGTCCCAATTGCCGGCGATCCGCGGCGGCTCGTCCTTTCCATCCGCGACCGGCGTGAATCGGCGGGCGCTGAATGCCATGGGCCGGGCATTCGGCCGGTTGCTGCGATAGGTCCCGCGCAGCTGATTGCCGCTGAATGTCGCGTCCAAAGCTGTGTTGAGAAAATCGTAATCGAGCTTCAGGGCGCCGTTGTTGTAGCTCCCTGAAGTCGAACCGATTTTCCGGTCCCCTTCAAAGAAGAAGCCTTGGATCTCGTGGCCGCTCTGCGCGATCTCGAAACGGAAGGGGATCTCCACTTTGTTTACGACCACGACCGCATCCCAAAGACCACTGATTCGAGGCTGAGCGGCTCCCGATTGGGCCAACAGCACTGAGAAGCCGGCGAAGAAGGCTCTTCTTGTAATCACGCCTATCAATCCTATCGCTTCGGTAGCGACAGTCAAGGGGGTGTCGTGCATCCACAATTGCTGTCCGGACTTAGTAAGTTCCGAAGTAGATGTGAAATATCGCTCAGGCCGCTGCGCTAACCTCCGCACTGCGCCGATCCTAACTACTCGTTCCAGCCACTTAGGAAGACGGCCAACGGATTGCATCTCCCTAGCTGCTGATAAGGAGCAATTGTATGAATCGCATGTTCCTTTTGTTCGTCTCCGTTCTGGGCGTTTACCTCTGGCTCGGGGCTGGCGGCGATAAAGCGCCCGGATCTGCTCTTCAGGCGCAAACTTCCCAGCAATGCTGTTGCAGGGGCATGTCTGGCGGCCGCGGCATGTCTGCTATGGGCGGCAGTCAGATGTGCGGCGGACAGATGGGCGGCAGGGGAATGCGAATGGGAATGGGCATGGGCGCATTCACTCCGCTGCCGGCCGACTTCGCCATGGATTCAAATCCGATTCCGCCTGCTCAAGTCGAACTCGGCCGGATGCTGTTCTTTGAGAAACGCCTGTCGGCGAACGGCCGGCTGTCTTGCGACAGTTGTCATGACCTGGCGGCCTACGGCGTCGACCACCAACCGACCTCCACCGGTTACCGGGACCAGAAAGGGACGCGAAATTCTCCCACGGTGTATAACGCCGCCGGGTACTTCGCGCAGTTCTGGGACGGGCGTGCGCCTACGGTCGAAGAACAGGCTAAGGGACCGATCCTGAATCCGGTGGAAATGGCGATGCCTTCGCAGAGTGCTGCCGTGGCAGCTCTCAAATCGATTCCCGAATACGTCGCCCGCTTCCGCGCGTCCTTTCCTGATAGTTCCGACCCATTGACATTCGACAACATTGCCGTCGCGATCGCAGCCTTCGAAAGAAAGCTGGTCACCCCCTCGAGGTGGGACCGTTTTTTGGCGGGGGACCAGAATGCGTTGAGCCCCCAAGAGCAAGCCGGCTTCCACCGCTTCATGCACACCGGGTGCGCCAGTTGTCACAACGGGACATTTGTCGGGGGCCGTGCCTACGAGAAATTAGGCGAGGCGCAACCCTATCCGGATACTGCCGATCAGGGACGTTTCCAGGTGACCAAGGACGCCTCCGACCGCATGCTGTTCAAAGTTCCGTCTCTACGGAATATCGAGCAGACTGCGCCGTATTTTCACAACGGCAAGGTCGCCACGCTGGATGAAGCGGTTGCCAAGATGGGGAAATATCAATTGGGCGTGACCCTCTCGCCGGCCGAGCGGGCGCAGATCATCGAGTGGCTGAAGACGCTCACCGGCGAGTTGCCGGCTCAATATATCGCGGAACCTCGATTGCCCGAGGACGCCGGGAATCGATAGCGCAAGACCACGCGACTGCGAGCCGATGCTAGTGAATGTACGCCCAGCCGGCTTCTTGCTTGCGCGCGATTTCAGCGACGCCTGAATCTACTTGCGAAGCGAACGGGAAGAGATCTTCTGTCTTGACATTCAAAGCCCGCATTGCGTTCTGACAGGCCGAGAGCTTCACTCCGCTATCGGCGAGCTGCTTGAGACGCTCCTCATAGGCGGTATTGGTCTTGCGAAGCATATTCAGTCCCCGGCCAAAAAACACCACCTCCACCTCTGATCCGCCGTCCTTTGCGAAGGCCTCTCGCAGGTTGTTGACGTGGCGAATCAGCGTGCCCCATTCCGGTCCCTCCGGCTCAGTCAATTGGAAAACGACGTGGTGTTTCGGCGCAGCCGGGGTTTGCGATACGGCGGCGAACACCACTACCAGCGCTAATGCAATGAGACAAACGATGGCCCTCTTGGTCATGGACGCTCCTTCAGGAGTACAATGCAAATTCGAACCGTGCAGCCGGAATGTTGATCCGAACTGCGCCTGTCTGACCAATGATAAAGCATTTGCCAAAGAGTTCTCAGGAGACCCGATGACGGGCGCGGCAGCCACGCCCATGTTCAAACCACGGGTGGAAACGCGTCTGGTTTACGCCCACGGCCTGGCTGCAATCGCGGTGTTACTGATTTCGTTGCTGTTTGGATTCCTGGCCTCGCTGCAATTAATCGCTCCGGACTCCTTCGGCGGAGCGGCCTGGCTCAGTTGGGGCCGGCTCCGTTACGACCACACGCAAGGCATCATGCTGGGCTGGCTGGGCAATGCATTTTTTGCCTTTCTCTATCACGCGGTGCCGATGCTCACCGGGCGGCCGGTCACCAGCGGCGGCTGGGGCATTGGCTGTTCGGCCTATGGAACTTCGCCGTCGTTCTGCCGGGCTGGATTCTGGTGCTGGGCGGGTTCAGCCAGCCGCTCGAATGGGCTGAGTTTCCCCTGGTGATCGATGTCTTCGTTGTGCTGGCGCTGGTTCTGGCAGTCATCCAGTTCCTTCCGCCGTTCTTTTCCCGCGGACTGGAAGACCTCTATGTCTCGAGTTGGTACGTCATCGGCGCGCTGGTTTTTACGCTGCTGGCGTACCCGATGGGCAATTTCGTTCCGGAGCTGGTTCCGGGGGCGCGCGGCGCGGCATTCAGCGGGCTGTGGATTCACGACGCGGTCGGCCTGTTCGTCACGCCGCTGGCTCTGGCCATCATCTATTTCGTGATTCCCGCCGCCACTGGCCGGCCGATCTTCAGCCACTTCCTCTCGATGCTCGGCTTCTGGCTGCTGTTCTTCTTGTATCCGCTGAACGGCACGCACCACTACGTTTTTTCCGTGATCCCGATGAGCGCGCAGATCGGGGCCATCACTGCTTCCACTCTGCTCGGCGTGGACGTGATTATCGTGGTCGCGAATCTGCTTTTTTCCCTCCGCGGCACGGGCTGGTTTCCGCGCGATATCGGCCTGCGCTTCGTGGGCACGGCAACCGTGTTGTATCTGATCGTGAGCATCCAGGGATCCGTGCAGGCGCAGATGGCCGTGAATCAAAGCGTGCACTTTTCCGACTGGGTGGTGGGCCATTCGCATCTGGCCATGCTGGGATTCGCGAGTTTCGCCGCGGCCGGCGGCTTGATTCACGTGTGGCAAAGAATCCCTTGGGCGCGCAGTAATCCGGCCCTGCTTCAACGTATCCTACTGGCTGCTGTTGGCCGGCGTGGTGATGATGGTCTCCGATCTCACGATCGCGGGCCTGGTGGAGGCGCACTTTTGGGGGTCGGCGGCGCCGTGGATCGAATCGGTTCGGGCGGCGCGTCCTTATTGGCTCATCCGAAGCTTGAGCTTCTTCCCGATCGCGGCCGGCTTTCTGGCGCTCTTTGCGGGTTTGGTCACGGGCGACCGCGGCGACCAGCGAGGCCTTCAGGGCAACGCTGAGCTTATGGCGGCGCACGTCGCGCCGCGCTTGAGCCGGGCCGCATCCGAGGCGTCATGAAGCGCTTTCTCCGAATGTCGTACCTGGTAGCCTCCCTGGGCGGGCTGGGCTTCTTTGCGATGTCGGTGCTGCTGCTCGGGGTTTGGCCCGGACGCGTGCTGGAACATCAGATTCGTGCCACGTCTCCCGCCCATCCGCTGCCGCTATCGGCCAGCGAAACGCGCGGCCGCGCCGTCTACGCGCGCGAGGGCTGCGCCTATTGCCACACGCAACAAATCCGCTATCTTTCGAGCGATGTCTCGCGCTTCGGCGCCGCAACGCTGGCCTGGGAGACCATTTTCGATTACCCGCAACTGTGGGGCACCCGCCGGATTGGCCCGGATTTGTCGCGCGAAGCCTCGGCCCGTTCTGCCGACTGGCAGCTGGCGCATCTCTACGCGCCGCGCAACCTGGTGCGGGATTCTGTCATGCCCGCGTTCCCCTGGCTGTTCGACGGCGCGCCGGACCGGCCACGCCAGGAAGCCCGGGACCTGTTGGCTTACCTCGAGACCTTGGGACGCGATCGCGCATTGGCCGCCCCCGAGGGAGAAGCGCGTGCTCGAGCGGCTTGCAATTGTTCGGACGACGAGAAGCGATTTGCGTTTGGTTCTCGAACATTGAATGCAAACCCCGCCACCACGCGGCGGCAGGGAGATCATCCGAAACTGACTTCGCCCCAGCACCCGGAGCGTGGCCGAGATCTCTATGCCCGCAACTGCGCCGGTTGCCACGGAGTCCGCGGCCAGGGCGACGGGCCTGGCGCAGCCGGGTTGCATCCCCGGCCAGTGAACTTTTCCGAGCGCCAGTATACGCTGGATCGGCTGAGCGCGGCGCTGTGGAACGGTGTTGCAGGAACAGCCATGCCGGCTTGGCGCGACCTCTCGGCAGAGGACCTTTCTGCTCTGGCGCAAGTAGTCCGGGGATTTTACGCCGCGCAGCCGGAGCCCGCGCTTCCTAAGGACGTACTCGATCTTGGCGCGCAAGTTTATGGAGCGCATTGCGCCCAGTGTCACGGCGATAAGGGCGCCGGCGACGGATCCGCGGCCGATCAGTTTCCCGTCCCGCCCACAAATTTCCAGGTCCAACGCCCGAGCATTGCAGCCAGTCTTCGCGCGCTCCGAAATGGAGTGGAGGGAACGCCCATGGCTCCGTGGACCAGCCAGTTGTCGGAGGCCGAGCTTTCCGCCGCGGCCTACTTCGTGCGCGGGTTCTTCCAGCCTGATACTGCGGCGGTGCAGCAATGAACATGCACGGGTCCATGAGCGCCATGGACATCATTGTGTTCCTCGCGCTGGCCTTCGCCATTGTCTTCACCGCTGCCTGGAGCGTCTCGCCCGCTCTGCGTGCCTGGATCGAGCGTCCCAAGTACCGCTTCCAGAAAAATCTGCGAAGCTATGAGGAGACTGTTCGGATGGTGTTCGAAGACAGGAATCGGCCCAAATGATGAAGAATAGGGAATCCCCCGGCGACCTGGGCATAGGTAAGGTGGCCGGTGCGTGCGCCGCCATTGGATTGGTTACGATCGTCGCGACCTTCGCTTGGGGCCGTCGAGTTTCCATAACGGATCGCGAGACGGTGCGCCTCCCGTCGATAGCGACCGAGGAATATGGAAAGCGCCTGATCGCCCAGACCACGGAAGTACTGGGCCCGGACGTAGCCGATCCCAAGATGCGCTACACCAACAGCCGGCTGGCGTGCGCGTCGTGCCATATCGGGGCGGGCGTTGAACCTGGCAACTTAAGCTTGGCAACGGCCATTACACGTTATCCGCGCATCTCTCCGCGCAGCGCCGCCAATGAGACCATCGAGGACCGCATCAACGGTTGTATGATGCGCAGCATGAATGGCCGCGCTCTGCCCAATAACAGTCCGGAGATGATGGCCATGGTGGCGTATCTAGGCTTCCTGGCCCGTCAGGATGCCGCCACCGCCGCGAGCCAGCGCAAGGCGCATGAGCCGCCGGCGTTCAAGACTCCGAACCGCGCCGCCAATCTGGAAGCCGGCCAGCACGTTTTCGAGAAGCGCTGCGCGGCGTGCCATGGAAAAGACGGCGCGGGTCTTCCCGCTTCGCCCGACCTCGTGCAGGGCTACGTGTTCCCGCCGCTGTGGGGCCCGAACAGCTTTAATGACGGAGCCGGACTCCACCGCGTGCTCACCGCCGCAAAGTTCATCAAAGCCAAAATGCCTTTGGGGAGCGCCGATCTGGACGACGAGGACGCATTTGACGTGGCCGCGTTCATTAACTCCAAGCCGCGCCCGGAAATGGCGGGTCTGGATCGCGACTATCCCGATCGAACCAAGAAGCCGGCTGACACCGGCTACCTTCCGTACGCGGATTCTTTCTCCGTCGAACAGCACCGCTTCGGCCCCTTCCCGCCCATCGAGGCGTATTATAAGAAGTTGCAGAAGCCATCCAAATGACAAGAAAGGCGCTGATCACAATGACCATTCGATCTCTGGTATCGCTCGTGTCTGTTGCCGCTCTATACGTCGGTAGTGCGGCGGCTGCATCCACCCGAACCGATATGTTGGTGTCCTCCGCTTGGCTGGCAGCCCATCTGGCGGATCCGAGCATCGTGATTCTTCAAGTTTCCGGCAATCGCACGGCCTACGACGCCGGGCACATACCGGGCGCGCGGTTCGTGGCACAGCCGGATATCGCCATTACGCGAGACGGCATCCCCAACGAACTGCCGGACACCGAGATTCTGGTCAAGGTGTTCGAGGCTGCCGGAGTGTCGGACAATCAGCGGGTGATTGTCTATAGCGATGCCTCCGTGCTGCCGGCGACGCGCACCTACTTCACTCTCGATTACCTGGGGCACGGCGATAAGACAGCTTTGCTCGACGGCGGCTTGACGAAGTGGCGAGGCGAAGGCCGGACGCTCACAACGGATGTTCCGGCCGTGGCGCCGGGACACTTCACGGCGCAAATCCAGCAGAATGTGCTTACGCGCATGGATCAGGTCAAGCAAGTAGCCAGCAAGCAGGCGGGAACGTCCGAGCTTCTCCTGGACGCCCGTCCCAAAACTGATTACACCGGCGAAGGCGGCCATATTCCAACCGCTCTGAACGTGTACTGGATGGAAGGAGTGAGCCGCGAAAACCAAGCTTTGAAGCCGGAGCCAGAACTCCGCAAATTATATGAAGCAGCCGGCATCACTCCCGACCACAAGGTGGTGACGTATTGCCATAGCGGAATGCAGGCATCGCAGGCCTATTTCACTCTGAAGTATCTCGGCTACGACGTCAGCATGTACGACGGCTCTATGTCGGAGTGGCAAGCCAGAGGCGCCCCGGTGGAAAAATAGTTCGAGTCGATCAGTTCTACGGAGCCGGCGGCAAGAGGGACCAACATCGGAGGCCCTCACCATCGACGTGAGCGCGGAATTCCGGCCCAGACGATATAATTGAAACGTCAGCAATCCGTCGGGGCGTAGCGCAGCCTGGTAGCGCACCTGCCTTGGGCGCAGGGGGTCGGGCGTTCAAATCGCCCCGCCCCGACCAACGAAAACAAGCCCTTTATTTACAATGCCGGGTTTCGGCCCGGCTAGCGCACCTGTAGCCATTTATGGAGTTCTGGGGTTCCAGGCGGCTCCGAGCAGCTACAATTTTGACTACATTCGGTCGGGCCGCCCAAGGCAAACTGCCCTAGTTTGACCACCAACGAGATCTCCGCCGCCGCAGAACGGATTAGCGTTGGCAAACTCCGGAATCGATCGCAAATGTATTTGTTCCCTTAACTCGCTGTCTCAGTTTTGGGGTTCACGCCACAAGACCGTTGCTATCCCTCGAAAAATGCAGTGCTCTACTTGGTCTGTTGTTGCTCGCTGTTGAACACCGCTGGTGCCTGCAAGGCGTCCTTGGAAGAAAATTCTGGCCCTACCTGGTGCCCACGGGGTTGACGGCAGCCTTTGGAGGAATCGCGGCGTGAACTCACCGGGCAGGCGGCTGTTTGGAAAAGGCAGTGTTTTCACCGCCACGATTTGCGAGTGAGGAATCTCTTTGCTCAATGAGCACTAGCCTCGAACAGCTGGAAAAGCGCCTCGCCGCCGACTGGACTCACCTACGAAGAGCGCGTGAGTTGGCTCAATCAAAACGGCTTGAGCTGCGGAAAGCCTTGATCAACTTGGATACTGAGGATACCAGTATTGTTGTATCTGGCTCTCTCGCCCGAGACGAATTTACGGAAGGGAGCGACGTCGACTGGACGCTACTGATTGACGGCCAGTCTGATCCAGACCACTACGCGCTCACCAAGAAGATAGGCGACGTTGTTCGGGCGCTATCGGCGAAACCAGTCGGACAAGAGGGCACCTTCGGGGAAATGGTTTTCAGCCACGACCTCGTCCACCAAATCGGCGGCGAAGATGATACAAATCGCAATACTACTAGCAGGCTGCTGAAAAAGGATTCGCCGAATACTCTTGGCGGCTGAAACAAATCGCCGTAGAATTGATTTAACCATGCGCGGAGACGACACCCAGCAATCGACAATGTTCAGCTTCCTGTCGCCGGAGGAACGCGTGCCCGCGAGCCATCCGTTACGGCCGATCCGTTTACTGGTAGATCGCGTTCTGCTGCGCTTGAACGGACGGTTCGAGGCGATGTACGCCACCACCGGGCGTCCCTCCATCGCCCCGGAAAAGTTATTGCGCGCGCTGTTGTTGCAAATCTTTTACTCGGTGCGGAGCGAGCGGATGCTGATGGAACAGTTGGCCTACAATCTGCTGTTCCGCTGGTTCGTGGGTCTGAATATGGATGAGGACGTGTGGGTGCCGACGGTGTTCAGCAAGAACCGTGACCGCATGTTGGCGGGTGAGGTGGCGGAGGCATTTTTCGATGAAGTGCTGGGCGAGGCAAAACAACTGGACCTGCTCTCGGCGGAACACTTCACCGTGGACGGAACGCTGATTGAGGCGTGGGCGGGTCTGAAGAGTTTTCAGCGCAAGGATGGAAGTGGACCCGGACCGAGTGATACGGACCGTGGCAATCCGACGGTCGATTTTCACGGTGAAACGCGCCGCAACGACAGCCACGCATCGACGACAGATGGCAATGCGCGACTGGCGCGCAAGGGGGATGGTAAAGAATCCAAGCTATGCTACGGTGCGCACGTGCTGATGGAGAATCGCAACGGCTTGGTGGTCAACACGCGCGTGACGCTGGCCACCGGCACCAGCGAGCGGGAGGCTTCGATCGAGATGGTCGAGGAGATTCCGGGTGATCGCGCGGTGACGCTGGGAGCGGATAAGGGCTACGACACCCAGGATCACGTGGCGCAGTTGCGGGAACGCAATGTGACGCCGCACGTCGCGCAAAAGAAGTACAGCGCCATCGACGCACGCACGACGCGGCACGCCGGATACCAGGTGAGCCAGCGGAAGCGCAAGCGGGTGGAAGAGATTTTTGGCTGGTTGAAGACGGTGGGTATGCTGCGTAAGACGCGGCACAAGGGATTGCGGCGCGTCGGATGGGTGTTTGCATTTGCGGCCTCGGCCTATAACCTGGTGCGGGTTCGCAACCTGGCGTCCGTACTTTCTCCAGCAGTGACCTGAGGACAAGTGTGTCTGGACTGCCCCCAACGGGCAGCCAGACACGCGGAAACGCGGAAATAGAAGCGAAAATCCTTCCCCAGGGCAATCAAAGGCGGTTTTGAAGAGGTCGGGAATCCTCGGCTCTAGGCGTTTTTCAGCAGCCTGCTAGGCGACTACTTCTCCTCCTCGAATCGTATGTTGTCGGCCGTGAAGACGCATACCGAAACGTCGTTCGGAATGTGCTAAACCGGTATCTTCTTGAGGATCGCGGATTCTGGCAGGGATCTTGGTACCGAGTGCCGCGTTTCCTGCACTATGTGTTCTGCCGACGCTCGTCGGATCTCGTACGCTAGCCGGCCTCGAAGTGCGGTTCTCGAGCTGCGGCCGGCTTCTTGCCTTAGCTGGAGTAGCCAGCGTGCCCGTTCGGCGGCGTACTCCAGCGCTTCGATTCAGGTTTTGAGATTTTTAAGCCAGCGCTCGCAGTACGGTCATCATCCGACGAGCCTCGATACATCCATCAATGAGTTCGATTGCTATTCAGCTAACGCGCTTCAAGGTTGCGTGCAGTAGCCATGCTAATCCGACAGAGTACACGCCAAGCAGGCCAATGAGAGGAAGAGAGCTTGCCGTTTCAGGTAATTCCTCCAGCGGTGCCGGCGTGACTGTTGCGGCTTCAGGTACAACTGGTGCGGACACATTTGGCGCTGATGGCTCCTCGAGTTTAATCTCGTGATCATCGGGAGTGACCTCCACAACTGGCGTCTCTTCCAGTTCTTCCACAGTCTCAGTCGGAGCAACATTGGCGGACAAAACCGGTTGTTGCGTTTCGCGCGCTAGCTCAACTGCGCGCTGTTTCGGATAAACGAACTCCTGTCCATAGTTGTCCCCAGGATAGAACCAAGCGTGAACGGCCTGGGGCTTTCCAACGTTCCGTTCCTCGAAGAGGATGACCGTATCCCCGGTCGGTTGCAGCCGGTAGTGCGGGATGGCAAGTATTGTTGCATAGATCTCGTTTTCTTCGGCATTGAACACCTGGACGATATTTCGGTTGGACGTTGAATCAAACAGCTTGAATACGTACTGACCGGCGGGCAAGACGACGCCGGGAATCTCAACCGCTTCGCTGAAGGTAACCACCGTTTTCTTGTTCCATTGGTCTGCATACAGGGCACCGATCGAGAGCGCTCCGCAAACGATTACAGCAATTCGCTTGAACATTTTGGCAATGCTCCTTTCTCTTCAAGATGTGTCAATGCACCTCCCTGGCCAATCGCTGATGAACGACCCTGCAGGGCATTCCAAACGGCCGATGTCGGAGAGTGTACAAACTCTTAAACAAAGGATGGGAGTCTCGTACAAAAGTTGATCCCAGTCGCCGTCCTCATTCTTAGCAGTCTCTTGCAGTTGGCACGATTGCAGAGCGGCGCTTGGAATGCCTCTAACGTGGCGGTGGCGGATTCAAGTGACTGCCACAAGAAAGTGAGCCTTAAATCACCATGAAACTTCTAGGATTGATTTGCGGACTGGGAGCGGCTGTATCGCTGGCTGCGGCCGACGGACGACAAGATGTGACCCTTAGCAATCTGCAAGCGGCCTTTCAGGGCGAAAGCAATGCCCATGCGCGATACTTGGCATTCGCGGAGAAAGCGGGCGAGGAAGGTTACGCGGGCGTAGCCAGCCTCTTTCGTGCCGCTGCCAGAGCCGAAGAAATCCATGCCGGCAACCATGCGGTGGTAATCAAGCAGTTCGGCGCCACACCCGAGGCCAAAATTGAGAAACCGGTAGTAGGTCCTACTGTAGAGAACCTTAAGGCAGCGATTCAAGGGGAAACCTACGAGCGCGACCAGATGTACCCCGCCTTCTTAAAACAAGCGATGAATGGTGGATCATCTGATGCCGTGCAAACTTTCCAGTTCGCTCTTGCAGCGGAAGCCGAGCATGCCAGACTCTACACCGATGCGCTGGCAAATCTTGAAAACATGACATCCGCGGTTACGTACTACGTATGCCCGGTGTGCGGGTTCACCACATCCGACCCTGCGATGGAGGAATGTCCAACCTGTGCGACGCCCAAAGATCATTTCATTCAGGTGAGTTGAAGTGCTTCAGGTGTTTTAAGGGAGGTTGCTATGCTTTCACTTCCGCCCTTGCCATCCTGGCAAGCGATCCATCCGCTGCTAGTTCACTTTCCTATCGCGCTGCTGTTGGTCGCGCCGGTGTTTATAGTGATCGGGCTCTTGCGCAAGCCAGAGCGCGGGTTTCCGTTCCTGGTTGCAGCATTAATCGTCATGGCCTTGGGTACTATCGGGGCATTTGTGGCTGCATCGAGCGGGCATGCGGCGGGGAAGCTGGCCGGGGACCTTCCTCAAGTGGAAGCCACCCTAGAACAACATGAGGAACTGGCACAGGTCACGGAAATGGTGTTCTCAGCATTGTCGCTGATCTTTGCCGCGATCTTGTTCGTTCCACGCATGCTGAAATGCGCTGCGAACCGCACCATTTCGACAGTACTGCCGGCGGTGTTTCTGGTGTTCTACGCGGCGGGCGCGGTTTCCCTGGTGAACACTGCCCATCAAGGCGGCCGGCTGGTCCACGAGCTTGGCGTGCGCGCTCAAGTACAACCGGGCGCGACACAGCCTGGGTCGGTCGCTCGACAACCATCTGAGCGATAGTGAGCGTTCAGTCTTAGTCCGGTTTGATCGCGTATTTTGTAAGCTTATAGGCCAGGTCGCTCCGCGAAAGCTGGAGCTGCCTGGCCGCTTCCGCCTGAACGCCGTCGCTTGCCTCCAAAGCGCGTTGAATGAGGCCCTTCTCTACGTCTTCGAGGAACTCCCTCAGATTCACCGCCGAAGGCAACGAGGCCAGCCAGGACGCGTTGCCGTCGCCCTGGTTACCCGTCGCCTGAGCGAGCGGAAAATCGTCCGGTCCGATTTCGGCTCCTGATGAGAGAATCAGCGCCCGCTCAATCAAATTTCTAAGCTCGCGAATATTGCCGGGAAAATCGTACCGGGTCAATTTTTCGAGTGCCTGCTGACCGATCCGGCGCAAGGGCACTTTCAACTCGCTCGATACTTGGCGGCAGAAACAATCGCAGAGCCCTGGAATGTCTTCGCGCCTGTTGCGCAGCGGCGGCAAGGCGATAGGCACCACCGCTAGACGATAGTAGAGATCCTGCCGGAAAGTTCCTTGCTTCACCATCTCTTCCAGGTTTCTATGCGTTGCGACCAAGACTCGAACGTCTACATCGCGGGGCTTGTTCGATCCGACGCGAATAACCTTGCCGTCGGTGAGCACCCGCAAAAACTTGGCCTGCGTTGCGGGCGACATCTCGCCCGCCTCGTCCAAGAAAAGGGTGCCCTCATGAGCCGCTTCGAACAGGCCTTGGCGCATGCGATCGGCGCCTGTAAACGCACCTCGCTCGTGGCCAAAGAGCTCGCTTTCCAGAAGTGTTTCAGTGAAGGCCGCGCAATTCACGGCAATAAACGGCTTCTGAGCCCGCGGGCTACTTTTGTGGATCGCACGCGCCACCAGCTCCTTTCCGGTTCCAGTTTCTCCCGTGATCAAAACCGTAGCATTGGTTGGCGCGACTCGTACGATCCTTTCTCGCACTTCAAGGGTCGCCGGGCTGTTGCCCAGGATGTCGGATGACCCTTCCAGCCGGTCGACGGCCAGCTTCAGCAGGTCGTTTTCCCGTAGCAACTTAGTGTGCTCACACGCTCGCCGGGCGGTGGCGCGAACCACGTCCGGTTGAAACGGCTTAGTGACAAAGTCAAATGCGCCTTGGCGCATGCTCTCGACGGCCAGTTCCACGGTCGCAAAAGCCGTCAGAAAAACGACCGATAAGGTTGGATCCAGTTCGCGCGCTGAAGAAAGAACATCAAGTCCCTGACCGTCGGTCATTTTCTGATCCGTGATTACGGCGTCAAACTGGGATGCGCCAAGACACGCCCGCGCGTCGGCAACTCCGCTGGCTTCCGTTATGACGTGACGATCTTGCGCCAGGTTCGAGGCGAGGATTTTTCGTAGGTTACGCTCGTCGTCGACGATCAGGATTCTGCCCACACGCGCTCCGATTCTTCAACTAAGGCGGGAAGAGTGAGAGAGAACTGAACCGCACCGGGCTGGTTGCGAGACAGCATCAGATCTCCGCTGTGCCCGCGCGCGATGTTGCGCGCAATCGCCAAACCTAGCCCGGTTCCGGCCGGTTTGGTGGTGAAAAAAGGCTCAAAAATGTGTTCCACCGCCTCTTTCGGGATTGGTTCGTCGCCATCTTCGACATCCACGCGAATCAGGCCCGCCTCGCATTTTCCGCGCACTCGCACCACGCCGCCCGGCGCGGAAGCCTCAACGGCGTTCATCACGAGATTAAGGAGAGCTTGCTGTATCTGAGCGGCGTCGGAATTGGCCGGCAACTCACCACAGGCGGCATCGATGGTCACGGATTTTTCGGCCGCGCGCGGCCTGCAGATATCCGCCACGTACAAGACAGATTCGGCAAGATCGGCGGGGCGCTTTTCAGGCGGCCTCGGGCGCGCGTAAGTCAGAAAATCCGTGGTGAGCTTCTCCAGCCGCGAAGCTTCCTTGGCCGCGATTTCGAACATCTCCTCGCGCTCGGCTGGCGTTAAACCTTCGTTCATGCCTGTCGCCAGGGCACTCGAGATCATCGCCACCGGATTTCGGATCTCGTGTGCGATCGCGCTGGAAAACCGGCCTACGGCAGCGAGCTTCTCTTCCATGAGCAGCCGCTCCTTAGTCTGTTCCAGCTCCACCAGGCTGCGCCTCAGGTCGGTTTCCTTGGATCGGATATGGTTCACCAGAATCCACACCAGTACGCCTACGATCGCAAAAACCAAGGAGAACGTCCCAGCCTCGATGTA
Organism: Terriglobia bacterium; assembly: GCA_963739705.1. GTDB lineage: Bacteria > Acidobacteriota > Terriglobia > Bryobacterales > Bryobacteraceae > Palsa-89. The sequence goes on from CAVUBR010000004.1 coordinate 227,443, forward strand.
TTCGTTAATGTCCGCGGGTGGATGCAACCGGAAATAGTTCCAGACCCAAAACAATTCGAGCGCGGTACTTCCAACAACGACAGCGACTGTTGTCCCGAGCGAAAATCGGAACGCCGCCTGGAGAATCGGCGGCACGAGCAGCGTAAAATACTGCGTGTCTTGCCGGTACGAGAGCGACGCCAACGCGAATGCGAGCGTCATGTTGAGCGTGATACTGAACCAGGTAATTCCCGCCACGCCCGAGGCGGAGAGCGGCCCTGAGCCCTGCAGCCATATCAGTTCTATTACGTACAGAAGAAAGCCGAGCGCCAGGACTGCGATCAGCAAACTCGGGGGCGTGCCAAAGATGGAAGAGAAAAGAGTGTGAAGAAGAAGCAGGACCGCCAGGATGAAGAGATTGAAGACAACGAAGGTTGACTCCTGCCGCCGGAACGAAGACGGGTCCGGTGCCACCGATGATGACTCGCGTATCAATCTCTTCAGCACCATTCGCCATCAGCTTACCAGCACTCGGGGCGCCCGGTGCCGGCCGGAGCGCGAGGCGCCGTGTGCAGGCGCTCCGCGCCCCTCAAGGAAGTCAATTCGTGGCCTCCTTGTCCTCCGATAGACGCTCGAATCTCTCCTTGGCGTTGCCGTAGTCTACAAAGTCGCGGATCAGCGATTCCAGTTGCACCGCCAGGTCGTAGTTGTCGTGTACGTATTCCTTGAATTCAGCGAAATGGACATGCCCTTGGCTCTCGTTGAAGTGACTGATCGTCTTTTCAGTATTGGCAGCCAGCTCCCTCAGCAGCGGATCGATCCGATCGATTGCCATCTGTTGCCAGGACGAGCCTGTTACTTTTACAGCATGCAGCTTGCGCCAGAAGTTTTCCGGCCTGATTGATATGTTCCCGGATTTGCATGATCTGCTTGGCATGGCTTTCCCAGGAGACGCCGGATCTGGCTAAGACGTCCATGTGCTCGGCATCGATTCTGAGCTGGTACGCTTCTGTCTTGGCGTCCGCCAGCAGGTCGGCGATCTTAGCCGAATCTTCATTACCTTTGGCTCGCGCCGCCGTCGGGATTAGGTAGCCCGCCACGAGAAGCGCCAGGGTCAGGCCCGCGGTTGCTTGAGATCGTTTCATAATTGGTCCTCTCTCGGATGGTGAGTGTTGCAGTGGACCATCCGCTCTGACTCGGGCAATCTGGGCTCCGGAGCCCAACGTAAAGCTCGTCATGAACTTGCAGCGAGGGCGGCCGGGAAGCTGTCCGATCTTTTGAACAAGACTCGCAGGCTTGTTTCAGCATTTGTACAAAAAACGCTCATTCGCCCTTGGCCGCAACGCGAACGCCCGCCTTCAGCTCGTTGGCAGGGTGCAGGATTACCTGCCCGCCTTCATTCAGCCCGCCCAGGATCTCCGCCTCCGAGGCATTGCGATGGCCGACCTCGACCGAAACCAATTGAGCGCGCCCATTCTCCACGGCAAATAAGTTCCATCCTTGTTTGACCCGGAAGAGTGCGCTCACTGAAACCTTTGACACGCTAGCGCTTTCCCAACTGACGACCCGAGCTTCCACGCGGTAGCCGTCGCCAAGCCCGTCCGGAGTCAATAAAGTCCGCGATCACGTTGGTCCAGTGCTCTTCGATCCCGAGCGCCGATACTTTGGTGAATCCGTATGGCTCAACGGTCCGCAGCGCAAGAGATGATGCGTTCCGCCGGGTCGCCCTCGGCGAACCGCGACGTTCTCGAAATGTCTCCCAAGAAAGCCGGAAGAAACGCATCGAGCTTCTCCTGCTGCTCCTGGCGTCTTTCCTGCTCGCTTCTGATGGCGCGCGGGGTAGCTGTCGCAGGCACGGGGTAGTACGATACAAACGGCTCGAATACATGTAGAACCAACAGCTCGGAATTGAAGCGCCGCGCCATCGCGGCAACGAACGGCGCCGCCTGCTGAGCCTGCTCGGACAGGTCGGCGGGAAACAGAATGCGAGAAAAAGCGATCATATCTAGCGCCAGCCTTCCCGCACTAAAACCTTGAAGTCCTCGCGCTTGTCGTTCACAATCCGAAACGCTTCCACCTTGATCTTGTGAAGCTTTCCGGAGCCACGGACTGGTGTGTCGTAAACCAATCGATATTGGGTGGCGACACTTTGCATGATGCCGTTCATCACGTTCGGGAACGCGGTAGAGAAGCTTGGGAACCAAGCAAAGCCGCCGCTCTTGTCGGCCAGCATCCGAAGAAACGCCTGTGCCTGGTGTAGAGTCATCCGCGATGAGCTGTCCAGGTACATGTCATAGCTGGATCGAAATGCGGAACCTGTTCCGGCCACGAAAACCGTCACGTTATCGGCCTGGATCTTCTTCTGCACGTCGTCCAGGGTGTGTTCACTGAACGTGTCCATGCCAGAGCCGATTAGGATCAGAATCCGCCGGCCCGGCAATCGCCCCAGCTTGTCCAGCATGTCGTACACCGCGTCGTAAGTATCGGTCTCACTCCAGTTTGGGAGCCCCAGTTGTGAGTACGCCTCCGTGAGTCTGCCGATCTGCTTAGTAAAGTCGGCGTTGATTTCCAGGTCGTGAGAAAAGGTGGCCAGCGCGTACCAGTGGCCCTCGGGAGCGTGTGTTAACAAGCCGCTCATCGCTGCGTTGATGTCGTCGATGTAGTAACCCGAGGACCTGCTATATTCCACCAGCACCGCTATCGAGGCCGGCTCTTCCGGCTTGTCCAATCGAAATCGCTGCGCGTCGCCATCTTGATACAACCGGAAGTTCTTTTCAGTAAGACCCGACACAAGATTGCCGTCTTTCTCCACGTTCAGGTAGACGGAGACGGTCTCTGCCGCCGGATTGATTACAGCGCGCAAGTTTCCGCCGGCCGGGAGCGCTACAAACAACGCGATTACTTGCCAGGCCCTGGAGTGGGCGTGATCTGTGGAGTTGAGCATATGGTTTCGATCGGTTTATCAGGTTCGTAAACCAGTTTGGAAGGCACCGGACAACCCTGCTCAGGCGCCAGCAGGCTGGGGCGTTCCTTCGATTCTTCCTCGGCCTTCAAGGTCACCTTAGTGAGCGCCTGTTTCATGGCCGTGAACTCGGGAGTATTCACAATCGCATCGTTCTTCTGGGGCAGGTACATCATTTCCCGTTCCGAGTCCACCATCCTTTGATAGAAAGGCGGATGAGAACGGAACCAGCTCACCCCATTGACGTAGCCTTCTTTGGTGGCCATCTTGTCGAAGAAGCGGACGAATCCGCTGGGGTCGTAGCCGGACTTCCAGGAGTATTGGATGCCGAGCTGATCGGCCTGCTCTTCGAAGTCTCGACTGACCCCGAGCAGCGTCAGACTGAGCGTGAGCCCGAGCCCGTAGAAGCCGTACTGGATGGCGTAATAAGTCCCAATTCCGGCCACGCCTCCGGTAAGCACGACAGCGGCGATCTGCGCAGCCTGATAGATGATCTGCGCGATGGTGGCCTTCGTCATCAATTTGTGGCCATGGCGCGCCACTGCGTGCGACAACTCATGCGCGATGACACCGGCTAACTGCGATTCGTCGTCGGCAGCTTCCAGCATTCCGCGCTCGATAAACACGAACCCGCCCGGCAGCGCGAAGGCGTTGATCTCCTTTGAATTAAGTACGGTGATTTGCAGCGGCACCTGCAGATCTGAGTTGGCAGCGATCTTCTGCCCGATGCGCTTTACATAACCGGTCACCGCCTCATCTTCCACTTCCTTGGGCATCAGCCCGGACTGCTTCAGGTCGCGGATCGCTTCCTGCCCCATCTTGATGTCGTCTTTCTGATCTTTCTCAATCTCCCGGAAGCCGATATCCTCGACATCGCCCCAGCGCCGATTCTTGTATGTGGCGTCGGCGATGCTTTGCTGAATTGCCTTCTGTTCCGCTGGCCATTTCTGAATCAGCTCGAGCTTAGCTTGTTTGTTGTCGTACGCTACCGGAATGGCGTGCTGGGAGATGACGTCCGCCTGGCTCTTCAGGGTGCGCATCTCCTGGATGGTGCAATGCAGGCTGTGGCGCTCTTCCGGCTTTATGTTCGCTTTCTTCAGTCCCTTTTGCGCGTCGTCGACGCGGCGCTCATATTCATTGGCGACGCCCTCAAACCGGCCAACACAGTAGTCCTGCGCCTGCTTCAGATACTCCTGCATGCGAAGGATCTGGCTCTCGCTGTATTCCAGCTTCGAAGCTGTCTCGAAAAGCATGAGGTAGGATTTCTTCAGCTCTTCCTGCAAAGGAACGAAAACTTGAGCAGGAGGCTTAGTTTCGGGCAGCGCAACGCGGTGGCCCCCGCATCCGGCCAAGTTGATAAACAAAAGTTCGCCGCATAGAAGGGCCGTCATGGCCCGAAGATCGAATCGCACCATAGGAATCTCCTTTGCCGGCGCGCGCCGCTAAGCGAGTACTTGAAAAAGTTTGGAATTGCACTTATGAGCCGTGCAATTCCCGTACCAGCCTTGTCCGTGCCTGGCGATCCTTAAAGCGACAATTCAGATGCCTGAAATCGCGCGCCCACAATCACCTTCCGATGGCTCTAGGAACGCGGCCGTTCGTACTAGGAGCTAGGGCGAGAACGAACTCATCGAGTTTCGACCAGATCAGGCAGTTACAGAGAACGCCGGATGATGCGCGATGGCTCCGCGGGGCATCCGCTCAGTCGTTGGCAGAAACATACAAAATTCGGGCGGCACGCCTTCGAACACCAACTCCTGGGTGTGGGTAAATCCGAAACGAGAGTAGTAGGCCGGGTCGCCAACCAGCGCACATCCCTCAGCGCCCAAGGCTTTGATCGCCTTGAGGCCCTCGCGCACGAGTTCCTGGCCGATTCCTTGCCGTTGATGGTCCGGGAGGACGCCGACTGGGCCGAGTAAGAACCATCTGCTATCGCGCCCGTCAATTTTGATGGGCGAGAACGCGATGTGTCCGACGACCTCGCCGTCCACCTCCGCAACCAGCGACACCGTTAGGGCAAGATCAGCTCTCAAGGCATTGACAATCAAGTGTTCCGTTTGCCTGCTGTAGGGATGATTCGCGAACGCCGCAATGTGAACATTCTCGATGGCGCTGCAGTCTTGGGAGGTTTGGGCGCGGATCTTCATATATGCCTGATTGTTGGACTTTCGCCACAGTAGCACCTGTTTCCGGTCGGCGGCAATACTGACCGGCGGTAGCGCGACACTCTCGCTCTGTTCTTCGCTGGCTTGAACACTCAAGAAAGAGATGGGCGGATTTCGACCCGCTAGTTCAACCCGCCCATCTCCCCGATTGGTACGCCTCCGCCGCCAATCAGGTAAAAGCCCAATTCTCACCGCGGTTGAGCCGCACTACCGGGTTGGCGATAAATGCCCAAAGGCGCATTTCGCCATTAGGCAACTCTAGCGCTGGCAGAGTAGCCTGATTTGGCGCCAAGCGAGTTGTAGGTGAGCCGCCGGTAAAAGTCCAGCCGGTGTCGAGCCTCGGACGTGTTCTTTTGACCGGATTAGCCGCCCCGACGCCGCCATTCACGGTGACTTTCGACCACTCGCCTCTTCTGGCCACGCAGCGCGTGAGAATGCCACCAGAGCCGCTGGTAAGATTCGTAGTCTTCCTAAGATGACCTACGCTAAACGCTGACGACCGGGCAATTCGAGTGCCGGACCAGCGAGTATGCATTCGACATGATTGACCCGGAGAGGCCCGTATCGGAGCGCTTGCCGATTACGAGCAAGTCCGCATCGAGGTTTTCTACTGCTGAACTGACAACCGGCATAACTTCTCCGATTTCGACATGAATCGTGGCTCTCATCCGGAGTTCTTCGAGCCGGCGGCCTAGCGCTGCCCTCGCGTCACGGCGCAGTTCCTCCGACCAACGGCTTCGCCCCGCGCGGTGGTCGGGAGAAATGGCGTGCACGACGGTAAGATCGGCACCAACCGCGAGCGCAAGGTCGCGAGCCCATTGAAGTACTCGCCGGGCTCGGGAATCACGATCCACGGCGCAAACGATCTTCTCAATGAGCGCTCGGTTACGTTCGACTCTCTCCGCTCTGTGCGGTGTCGTCCATATCGCACAATGGCCCGACTGTACGACCTTTTCCGTGACGGAGCCCAATATGAGTTTGCGAAATGGGCCGTTACCGTAAGTCGGCATCACGATGAGGTCGATGCAATCGCGCCGAGCGAGTTCGACGATCGCACGCCCGATATCTTCCCCTTCAACGACAACTGCTGTCGGCTTAAGCACCGCGAGCGTAGACTTCCCAAGAATGCGAAGCCTTGTTTTCGTTTCGGAGGGCTCTCTTGTGCGGCACTCGCTAAACGCCTTGGCCGTCGCACTGCGTCGTTGCACGTGAACCAGTGTTATCTGAGCTCCAAAACAGCGTGCGAGCGCTCCGGCCGTGGCGGCCGCATTCAAAAAGCGTTCTGAGAAATCGATCGGTACCAGGATTTTCCCGATGCGAAGCGGGGACGTGATTGGCACGCGATCGGGCTGCATCGCCCGAGCCTCTCCTACGAATGCCATTGACTGGGCAGTCTTCGTAATATTTGCTCCGTGAACGTATACGAGTGTGTTGGCCGAGGACGGCCGATGGGCGCCTCCGTTCATTTCTGAGGTCATGGTTCAGGCGGCAACCGGCTCACTGCCAGTTGCACGATTGCGACGATAGATGGCCTGAAGGGCGTTGATGGCGTCGCTGTAGGAGATTACGGTTCCCCTTCTGCTGTCGGCCTCCGCGCTCAGCACGATATCGTCTATCGAAACGATGCCTGCCAAGCGGGAGTTATCATCCAATACTGGCAGGCGGCGCACCTTCCCTTTGCACATCCTTTGAAGGGCCGTCTGAATGTGGTCCGAGACTTTGCAAAACAAAACGTGGTCTTCGAGCACATCGCCCACACTGAGATCAGACGATCGCAGATTTCTCGTTCCGAGCGCGATGCATATGTCCCGGTCCGTCACGATTCCGGCTAGCTTCCCATCCGCCGCAACAACCGGCAGTGCGCCGCAGTCGTTTTCCCACATGAGTGCGATCGCCTCCGCGAGATTGCTCTCTGCATGGCAGGTGGCGACCTGCTTCGTCATCACATCTTCTACGGGCATGTTGAACCTCCTTGCATTCACTGCGATCGCGCACGTTTGCGCCCAACCCGAATTCATCTGTCAAATCAACAAAGCGATAAGCCAGCCAATCTCGCGGTTCAAAAAGTCATACACTCCACCCGATTGTTGTCAAAATCCTTTAACGAGGCAGGCTGGTGTCAAGCGTTCTCGAACAGCAACCGCACCACGATCCATCTGGACTGAGCATTGCTTTAGCAGCCGTAGGCATGGGTGGTAAGGAAGCATGCCTCCGAAAGAGGACACTATGAGACATTCCGTAATTGCGATTCTTGTGGCGCCGGCGCTGTTCGTGGCCGGTTATCTGCTGTCTGCCGCTGTGAGCAGTGCCGTTGAACCTGGCGATTCCGAAGAGATTACAAAACTGCTCGCCGATGCGAAGGAGGAGGCCGTCCAGCTGAAGTTGGACTCCGCGGATATGGAGCAGTTCACTTACTCGAGCGCGACCTACGTCAGCTATTCACATAAAATCGTGCTGATCAGAGAGCACGTCAACAAGACAGGCAAGCTGCTCGCTAAGCTCCAACAAGCCGAGGCAAAGGGATCGCCGTGGCAGCAAACGGCGATTAAACAGATCGAGCCGCTCTTGAGAGAATTGGCCGACAATACGACCGTCACGATCGAACATCTGAACGAGAACAAGATGAACGTTCACTTTCCTGAGTTTAAGGAGTACGTGAGAGCTAACTATGAATTGGCGACAGACCTCGAAGCGTTGATCCACGATTTTGTCAATTACGCCGAGGCCAAGGCAAAAGCGGAGAGCCTGGAACGGAAGTTCGGTGTTACCGACTGATGCCACTCTTCGAGCGGCTCGCCGTCAAAACCGTCCTCCCAACACAGGCACGAAGCGCGCAAAAACATGCCCGGCCCGCGGCCCGAACCGATTCTACACCCAGCGATGTGCGCCAAGGCTCATCGCTGGGCAAGCGACTATTTCAAAGTCCTCAAGTACGCGACAATCGCTTCGGCATCATGAGGCCTGAGTTTGTAAGCGGGCATGGGGGCGGTAACGGGATGGCGCTGCGGGTCCAAGCCCGTCCTCAGGAACTCCACTATTCCTTGCGCGCCCCACCGCCGAAAGAGATCGCCCGAAGGTGTCAAATCCGGTGAAGCCTTGCGTCGGCTCTTGATGTCGCAAGGAGCCGAAGCATCGAGCGTAGCTCCTTTCAGCCGCTTGCTGATATCGAGTTCTCCGTTGGCCGTGCGGGGCGTGTGGCAGTCACCGCATTTCGCAACTTCTTCGACCAGATATCTTCCGTATTCGACGGCGCTCAACTCTGCTGCACAGCACATACTCGCGCCAGCCAACAACACACTGAAAACCTTGCGCATAGATCACCGTCCATTGGCCTGAGAGAAGACCGCAACGCGTCGGCATTTATCGCCACGGGCTAGACGAGCCTGAGACCGCCGGCTGCTGCTCCGTCTATTTGCCGTTACAGCCGCTGCATTTCGATTGCCTTTTCAAGCTGCATCAAACATTGCAATCCTCACCTCAAGACGATTGCTAGATGCCTTCGTCCCGAAGCTGTTTTGTAGGCAATGTCACTCGTAGAGCATTGAGGACTGCAGCTATGTCGATTACTTCCTGTGTGATCGCCCCGGCTACGGGAGGCAGGTGCCCTGCGGCTGCGATCAGCATACCGATCATGCTCAGCGCCATACCGCCCACGGCACTTTGGAGACCAATAGCCCGCATCCGGCGGCCGATATGGATGAGTTCATCAACCTTGGCTAACGCGGTTTCGAGCACCACAGCATCGGCCGCTTCAGCGGTGATGTCACTATTCTGTCCGAAAGCCACCCTAACAGTGGTCGGCCTGCATGGCCGGTGCATCGTTGATTCGGTCGCCCAGAAACAGGGCCGGTCCCTTCTTAGCCTCCTCGCGGACAACCTCCACTTTTTCTTCTGGACTCTTGCCAAAGAGAACCTCACTAATGCCCACTTCCCCAGCCAAGTAACGAACTTCCGACTTCCGATCGCCGGAAACGAGCATGACCTTGTTCACCCCGGTGCTTGGGTGCTAGGTGGCAGACGAAGGAGCGGCTTTCTGGCCTTGGCGTGTCGTGGAACGGAAAGGTCGCCGCGTACTTGCCATCAATCAGAAGGATGCATTCCATGCCGGCTGCGATGGGAGGCAGTTGTGAAGCCTCCGATTCCCGTAGCTCCAAAATGGATTTTCTCCCGGTGATTTGGATAGAGTTAGCGTCGATCGAGCCACTCAATCCGTGTCCCGGCTTCTCGCTAATTTCCGACGGCTGATGGAGTTCTATACCTTCCCGCCGGAATGCCACAAGTCCCACGAGTACGCTTCCGCCGATCTTGAAATCGGAGGACTGGAATAGGGCCGATGCTTACTGAGGAGAGCGGCCGGTCTCTGTCGCCAGCCGTTCACTCCTATCGCGGAAGGGCATGTGGAGCTTGTGAGCGATATCTGGCCAAAATTCCCGGAGGACGTCGAATCCCATGCCTGCCGCGAGGGCATAGCCACTTACCCTCAGGGCGGGAGTAAGCCCACGTTCGTTCCCCGGATGGTAGACGTCGTTGAGAGCGACTGCGGTCGCAGTTCCCAACCATTGCGAAACATTGAACATATGCTTGCCGCTGTCGTGCTGCGCCACAAAGGTATGCTCCACTGCGTGGAAGAAACGCTGCCTGCCGCTGCCGTGGATCAGACGGTAATATCGAGGGTCCTCCGAGAAGATCGTTGGATACGCGAAATCCGTGAAAAACCTCCACGTTGTCTGCCCGGCGAAGTCGGCGCCAAAGCGTCTCCCATAACCTTCAGCGCCTTGTCCGAATGTGGGGTCTCGGTTCGATGCCTGATCTAAACCTGCGTTGAAGGCGGCCTCAAGAAATGAGATTGGATCAAACGTATCCCGAACGAACAGGGTGAACTTGTCTTTCACCTCGAGAGAGCACAGCACGGTTCCGGGTTTGTACCGCGGAGGATGCACCGATTTAAGCTCCAGTTTCCGGGCGAAGGCTCCCACCACCTTCTGGAATGGACCGTGGTAGTCTTGCCAACTGAAGAGTGTGTGGCGGCTCCAGGCATGGTGCTGGCACGTTTTTCGTGCCCTCTTCCCGCAATGCGGAGTCTGGCGGAAATGCGTCCTGGGTAGTAGCATCCAGTAAAGCCGCGCCTGGAAGTGCGTCGCCCGCGCCAGCGGCCTCCGGGGAACCAAGTTCTTGCGCGCGCGTAAAAGTGCCCCAGGCGAGTGTTAGGAAGATCGCCGCTCTCGCTCTTGCTTCAAAATGAAGGTGCCACCTCATAGTGCACCGAAAGCTCGTCCTGGCGAAAAGCCGCCAACGGTTTAAAACCGCGGGAGCAATTCAAAGACCAGCCCGCACCAAATGAAGCTCGATGTGTTGGCCTACGTCATTGGCCCCAGAACGTCACGTGCGCGTAAGCGAACGGCTCGGCAAAACTCCCCAATCCAACTTTTGCCCTGGGTGAAGGCACTTACTCCCCTATTCGCCTCGCGATTGCGTGCGAGAAACCGATATCGTTTTCGGCAGACGAATTAGAGGAAGAATTGGCATAGCCCTTGCAGGCGGTAAGATAGTCGCCCGACTTCTACCGAGTAACGGGACGGCTAGAAGGAGTGAAGAATGAGACGGATTATATTAACGACTTTGGCTCTTGCGCCGTTGCTGACAGCAGCCTCCGAGCCGGTAAAGCGGTTGGACGAGGCCGCCGCCGTGTTTTCGGAGGTCATGGCAGCCCCAGATAAAGGCATTCCTCAGGACCTGCTCGAGAGAGCCCACTGCATCGTGATTGTGCCGGACCTGAAGACAGGGGCCTTCGTGTTCGGCGGGAAATACGGGAAAGGATATCTGTTATGTCGAGCCAAGAGCGGACGAGGCTGGTCCGCTCCGGCCACGGTTCGCATCGAGGGTGGCAGTGTTGGCTTCCAGATTGGCGGCTCTTCGACGGACTTGATGATGTTGGTGATGAGTGAGAGGGGAGCGGACAAATTGCTCTCCAGCAAATTCACCCTCGGCGCGGAAGGCTCCGTTGCGGCAGGCCCCGTGGGGCGCACTGCGACGGCTCAGACGGACGCTCAAATGCACGCTGACATTCTTTCGTGGTCGCGATCGCAGGGCCTATTTGCCGGTATTGCTTTGGAGGGCGCAACTCTGCGGCAAGACCTCGACGATAACGCTACGCTCTACGGCAAGAAACTCGAGAACCGGTACATCGTGACGAGCGGAGTTCGGCCGCCTCAGGCGGCGGCGAAACTGATCGCTCTGCTAAACCGGTACTCCGCCCGGGAACGCAACGACTAAGTCAAATAGTCATCGAGGGCTTGGTGCGCGGTGATGCGGCGACTTTCGTGCTGGTCTCTGCTACTTCCGATCGCGGTGCTCTTAGCGTCCGCGCGGCGTGGCAGGCTGAGGTTTTGAACGGGTCCGCCTTGACCGCGCCTGCTTCTGGCCCGATCCCCAGGAGATCATCCGGAGGTCGGTAGAGGCAAACCAGGCGAACTGGAAGGAAGCGGAGGATTATTCCTTTACCGAGCGCGACGCGGAAATACAGCGCGATTCGGTCGAGACGGTAAAGACATGCCGTATCTTGATGATCGAGGGCTCGCCATATAAGAGACTGATCGCAGGCGGCGCTACGCGAGAAGAAAACAGAAGTTGCCCGCGTTCAACTTATGGAGCTGGTCGCGGAGTTCCCGCAGAATCCGCTCTTTGCCAGCGAGCTAGCCAAGCTTGATGCTTTCCATGACGCCGCGGTCGCACTCTAACTATTCGGCGCAAGAATGTGTTCAAAACTGGCCCCGGAAGGACTTGGCCTTGCTCGTGCTGGGAGGGTAAGCGAGATCCCCACCAAGAAGGATATACCTATGCGGTACATAACGAGGGTTGTGGTACTGATCGCCGCCTCCGCAGCGTTCCTTGCTGCGCAGACGGATCCGCCAGGCCGGGTCGGCCGGCTCAATTACATGGACGGCACAGTGTCTTTTCAGCCGGCCGGCGTAAGTGATTGGGTGGATGCATCCGTCAACCGGCCACTCATCCCCGGTGACAACATTTGGGTTGGCGACCAGGGGCGAGCTGAGTTGCACGTCGGATCGACGGCCTTACGTTTGGGAGCAAACACGGCGTTCCAGTTTCTGAACTTGGATGACCAGACGGTGCAGATCCGGCTTTCGGAAGGGACGCTCACCGTGCGCCTGCGCGGTCTCGCGCAGGGCCAGGTTTTCGAGGTCGACACGACCAACCTGGCTTTCAATGTACTTCGTCCCGGCGAATACCGCATCGATACCAATCCTGATTCCCAAACCACGACCATCACGGTTCGCGATGGGGAGGGTGACGTGACCGGTGGCGGGCAGACCTTCCCGGTCGCTGCGCGCCAACAGGTAGTCGTGAGCGGCGCCGATCAAATCACCTACAGCCTCGCCTCCACTCCGGGAGCCGATGCCTGGGACCAGTGGTGCTCCTCGCGGGACCGCCGGGAAGACCAGTCGCAGTCGGCGCGTTACGTTTCCCGCGAGGTGGAAGGCTATGACGACTTGGATCAGTACGGCCGGTGGGATAATCAGCCCGGCTACGGCAACGTGTGGATGCCCACTTCAGTCGCCGCAGGATGGGCGCCCTATCACGACGGGCATTGGGCCTGGATCGCGCCCTGGGGTTGGACCTGGGTGGACGACGCACCCTGGGGATTCGCTCCCTATCACTATGGCCGCTGGGCTTCCTTTGGCGGCCGATGGGGCTGGATACCCGGACCGTTGGGCGTGACTCCCATCTATGCGCCCGCGCTAGTGGCCTGGATTGGCGGAGGCAGAGGAGGCTCTGGTTTCAGCTTGAGCTTTTCCATCGGCAATGCTCCGGCGGTAGGATGGTTCCCCCTGGGCCCGCGTGAGCCGTATTTCCCGTCTTACCAGGCAAGCCGGGGTTACTTTACGCGCGTGAACAACACCAACACGGTGATCAATAACACCACCATCAACAACTATTACGACTACAGCAGCAACTCCAATAACACCGCGATCACGAACATCAAGTACGTGAACCAGAATGTCCGGAATGGCGTCACGGCCGTTCCGCAAGACACCTTCGCCCGAGGCCGCCGCGTGGCTCAAGATGCGCGAGCGGTACCGGCTGCTCAACTTGCTTCGGCCCAGGTCTTCGGCGCTCCGAAAATCGCGCCGCAAAGAGACAGCGTTCTCGGAGCCAGGGCCGATACCGCATCCCGGGCTGCACGTCCGCCGGCCAATGTGCTGAGCCGGCCCGTCGTGGCGCGCACCGCTCCTCCTCCGGCCCCGGTTCCGTTCGAGCGGCAGCAGCCGGCTCTGGCTAAGAATCCCGGTCGACCCCTTCCAACAAATACGGTGCAGCAGATGCGCCAGAGTGCGCCGGCTCCGAGTGCGCCGGTTCGCGTCGTGGACATGAACCAAGTCCAGCGTGTTCAGCCTAGGGTTGGTGCTGGTCCACAGGGCGCACCGCAACAGAAACCCGTTCCTCAGCCCGTAACCGGACGGCAGAATGTACCTCCTGGACAGCAACAGCCCCAGCCACAAGTAGCACGGCCTCAGCCTCCGCCCCAGGTGGCGCGGCCTCCGGTAGAGAGAATTCAGCCACCGGCTGTCCAACAGCAGAATGTGCCTCCAGCCCGGCAACAGCCTCCGCCCCAGGTGGCGCGGCCTCCGGTAGAGAGAACTCAGCCCCCGGCAGTCCAGCAGCAGAATGTGCCTCCAGCCCGGCAACAGCCTCCGCCCCAGGTGGCGCGGCCTCCGGTAGAGAGAATTCGGACCCCGGCAGTCCAACAGCAGAATGTGCCTCCAGCCCGGCAGCAGCCTCCGCCCGAGGTGGCGCGGCCTCCGGTAGAGAGAACTCAGCCTCCTGCAGTCCAACGGCAGAAGGCGCCTCCAGCCCGGCAGCAGCCTCCGCCCCAGGTGGCGCGGCCTCCGGTAGAGAGAACTCAGCCCCCGGCAGTCCAACAGCAGAAGGCGCCTCCAGCCCGGCAACAGCCTCCGCCCCAGGTGGCGCGGCCTCCGGTAGAGAGAACTGAGCCACCGGCAGCCCAACAGCAGAAGGCGCCTCCACAACGGCAACAGCCTCCCCCACAGGTGGCACGGCCCCAGCCCCGACCGGCCGGTCAGCAGCCGCCCCAAGACAAAAGCAAACAACAACAGAAACCTGCACGAGAGGACGACAGCAACAAGAAACCGAACAAATGACGCCATCTTTGGAATGTGCGCACTTTTTACTCTGGATCCTGGCTTTTCTGTTCAGATGGCTGCCGGGCGGCGGTCCCTTCAAGGCGCTCAACATCCGCACGCCGACTCCGGCGGTGGAGAAACTGTTCATTGCGACCTTCAACGCAACCGTTGACCGCTACAAGGTGATTCTCGCGAACGTGGACCCCGGCGGCCCCCGAGCTGCCGAACGAGAATTTCGACTCCGGAGCAGCAACGATCGCCGGCAAGTACAAGGGAGCCGATGAAGCCTACGCAAAGTTGCTGGGGAAGCTGGCGGACCGTAAGTTCGCCGGGATGGAGCCCGACCTGCGTCAAAATATCCTGGCGTACTATAAGGACCTGAACCCGTCCATCGCCGCCAGGTCCACCGAGAAAGAAAGAGCCGAATTGACGAAGCTTCTGGATCAGCTCGATCGGCTGAAGGCAGTTCCCGAGGCTCTCGCAGCGGCGCAAGTGCAATGACCGGCTCCGCTGCGATGGGACAGTCAGGACGACCACGATGACCAAGAAGCGTAAACAATCCGGCGAGCCAATAGTGCCCAGGCGGCTCCAAGCGAGATGCCGCTTACGACATCCGTCGCATAATGAACGCCGGGGTACACGCGTGAGGCGGCAATCACGACAAGCACGACCGACACGGCCAGAAACATTGTGGCCCTCGCGCCCGAGTGCCGCACATACCGGCCGGCAATGATTGCGATGGTCAGGTAAAGCGCGGAGGTCGAAACCGAATGTCCGCTCGGGTATGAGAAGCCCGACACTACGATCAGCTGCTGGGCCTCCGCTGGACGAACTCTTTCGATAATATCCTTCGTCACGAGCGTCAGTATTCCCGCGCCCGCCGAAGCGGCGAGCAACTTATGTTCGCTTCATTATGAGCAGCGACTGGAGGTGGATTGTGGAAGCTCAACGACCGACCGCTGTGGTGACGGGCGCTTGGTCGGGCATCGGCGCAGCATTTGCCGTCAAGCTCGCCCAAGAAGGTTGCGACATTGCAATGGTTGGGCGCCGCTAAGATCGCCTTGACGCATGCGGCCCTTCCCCGAATGGCTCTGGTGCAAATTGTCCTCTGAGCGGATTTGCGTGCGATTGGTCGGACTGTTCGGGGCGGGATCTTAGGCGGTCAGTGCGGCATCCCAGAGGTCCACGATCGTTGCTTGTTTGCGACGGCTCAGCTTCCCCATCTTGAATTGTCCCTTCTTGATCTTCTCGGCCAACTCGATTCCCCCGATTGTCACTATCGCGCTATCGAATCGCTTGAAACCGAGCATCGATCGAAGCCGATGCTTCACTCGGCGATGATCCTGCTCAATCATGTTATTCAAGTACTGGCTCGATCGAACCTTCACTCGCCCCGGCAACTCACCGGCCTCCTTCATCTCTCGCACTGCGCGATGCGAAGCCTGGTAGGCGTCCAACGTGATTTTCGTTGGGGCGCGCGTTGAGTTCCTGGCTTTGCGGAGAAATGCTTTGGCCGCGTTCACATCGCGATTCGGACTGAGAAAGAAGTGGACCGTGGCACCGGCCTTGTCCACGGCTCGGTAAAGGTACGCCCACTGGCCGCGAACCTTTATATATGTCTCGTCCATCCTCCATGACCCGCCAACTGACCGAGCGAAGCGTTGCCAGCGCTTTTCAAACTGGGGCGTGAAATGCTGAACCCATCTCAGAATCTTCGAATGGGCCACAGAGATCCCGCGCTCGGCCATCATTGCCGCCAGATCGCGGAAGCTCAGCTTGAAACTCAGGTACCAACGAACGCACAGAATGATGATCTCGCGTTCAAAGTGCCGACCTTTAAATATAGAATCCAGCGGCTCGAATTGGCGCATCCCACCATCGTCTCTCCCGGCACCCGATGTTTGCACCGAACCCTTCGGCTGTGACGCCAGAACAAATTCGGTCGTCTATGTTGTATGCGAGTCGATGACCAACAACAGAGGGGAATGTTTAGCTACATCTCGGCGGAGCAACGAGTGCCGCGAGAGCCATCCGCTGAGAGCAATGCGGAGGATGGTGGATGAGGCGCTGGCGGAGTTATCGCCGCGCTTCAGCAAGCTGTACGCTAAGCGGGGCCGGCCCTCGATCGCGCCCGGAGAAATTGCTGCGAGCGTTGCTGCTGCAGGTGCTTTACACGATCCGCAGCGAGCGGCAACTGATGGAGCAGTTAAATTACAACCTACTGTATCGGTGGTTTGTGGGTTTGAACATGGACGACCCCATGTGGGATGTGACGGTGTTCACCAAGAACCGCGAGCGGTTGCTGAAGGGCCACATCGCGCAGGCGTTTTTCCAGAAGGTGTTGGAGCAAGCGCGCGCAGCAAAGCCTGCTGTCGGAGGAGCACTTCACGGTGGACGGAACCTTGATCGAAGCCTGGGCCGGGCAGAAGGGTTTTCAACGCAAGGACAAGCCGTCACCGCCTCCCCAAGACGGTGGCAGCAATCCGACGGTAAACTTTCACGGCCAGGAGCGCCGCAATCAGACCGCATCAATCCACGACCGATCCCGAGTCGAGGCTGTATCGGAAGTCCAGCGGAAGCGAGTCGAAGTTGAGCTACTTGGGGCATGTGTTGATGGAGAATCGCAACGGTTTGGTGGTGGACACAAGGCTCACCAGAGCGACGGGAACGGCCGAGCGCGACGCGGCGCTAGACATGGCGGCACGGATTCCGGGCGGCAGCAAGCGCGTGACGATGGGCGGGGACAAGAACTACGATACGCAAGATTTCGTGAGCAAGTTGCGGGAAGCGGCGGTGACGCCGCACGTGGCGCAGAACCAGCACGCTCGTCGCACCAGCGCTATCGATGAACGCACTACCCGGCACGGAGGCTATGCGATTAGCCAACGCAAACGGAAGCGAGTCGAAGAGATTTTCGGTTGGATCAAGACCATCGCTGGACTGCGCAAGACCCGGCATCGAGGCGCAGGCACGAGTCGGATGGATGTTCACATTTGCGGCGGCGGCTTACAATCTGGTTCGAATGCGAAATCTCGCGCAAGCTATGGCTTAACCCCTCGAATCGCGCCCGGACACAATCCCAGGTACCTCACCAGCCTCCGTGTAACTCGCCAAACCACAGACCGAGGCAACTCGATCAATGCGCCAGAGGTTATTTCCGCAACCTGCTAGAGGCCGCGACATCACTAACGCTTTGCAATAGAGACTAATAGGTGCTATTAATTGCAGTGATGAATATGGGGCGGTCAGCAGCCATTGGAGCATTGATCCTGGCCTCGCTGTCCGCAACGACCTGGGCTGGTCCTCAAGCAGCCAAGAGCCCCGCGGGAGACCCGCCCGCCCAGCTCTTTCTTAGCAAGTATTGCTTTACCTGTCACAACGAACGTCTGCGAACTGCAGGACTGGCGTTGGACAAGGAAAACCTGGCCCAAGCTGGAAAGAGCGCTGAAGTCTGGGAGAAGGTAGTTCGTAAAGTTCGAGCGGGCGAGATGCCACCGGCCGGCTTGCCGCGACCCGATCAACGTACGACCCAAGCCTTTCTCACGTTTCTGGAGGGCGGTCTGGACCGCTCCGCCTATGTGAATCCGGATCCGGGAAGAGTGCCCGTCCACCGCCTCAACCGAACTGAATATGTCAACGCCATCCGCGATCTGCTCGCGCTCGAAGTCGATGGCCGCTCCCTGCTGGTTGCCGACGATGTCGATCAACATGGCTTCGACAACATTGCCGGTGTTCTTTCGGTTTCGCCTGCGCTCATGGAGCAGTATATGGCCGCCGCCCGCAAGATCAGCCGGCTGGCTGTCGGCGATCCCAGCATCGTCCCGGTGTATGAGACGTATAGCATACCAAGCACGCTCGGCCAAGATCAGCGCATGGGAGAAGACCTCCCGTTCGGCTCGCGCGGCGGCATCGCGATCCGACATCTTTTCCCGGTGGATGGCGAGTACTCTATCAGGATCCGTCTTAAGAGGCAACTGTATGGCTATATTCTGGGATTGGGACGGCCGCACCAGCTTGAGGTGCGAGTGAACGGCAGGCTGGTGAAGTCCTTCACGGTCGGCGGTGATGCCCCCACTGCGCCTTCACCGGCGAGCTTCGCCGGAAATATCATGGGAGACCCGAAGTGGGATCTCTACATGCACCAGGCTGACGCAGGGTTGGAATTCAGGCTTACCGCGAAAGCGGGCGCATCCACGGTGGCTGTGTCGTTCGTCAAAGATATGGCGGAATCCGAAGACATCCCGCAGCCGCGGGAAACGGGCTTTGGCCTCGCCATCAACGAGCTATACCAAGGGAATCCGGCGCTGGAGAATGTGTCGATCGGCGGCCCTTACCGCGTCGATGGCCCAGGTGATACCGAGAGCCGGCGAAAGATCTTCGTCTGTCAGCCGGTGAGCGGCTCCGATGAATCTTCCTGCGCCCGGAAGATCGTCTCCGTCCTTGCGCGAGCTGCCTATCGCCGGCCGGTCACGGAAGCGGAAATCGCAACGGTGATGGACTTTTATCAACAGGGCCGGACGTCGGGAGGATTCAACGGAGGCGTGCAATTGGCCCTGGAGCGCATCCTGGCAGATCCGAATTTCCTCTTCCGCATTGAGCGCGATCCGCCGAAATCGGCGCCGGGCACGGTATATCGCCTGAGCGATCTGGAAATCGCCTCGCGGCTTTCGTTCTTCCTGTGGAGCAGCCTCCCCGACGAGGAACTCTTGAGTATCGCGGCGGCGGCCAAGCTCCAAGATCCCGCGATTCTCGAGCAACAAGTGCGGCGCATGCTGGCCGATCCACGCTCCAAAGCCTTGGTCGAAAACTTCGCCACTGAGTGGCTGGAACTGCCGAAAATCAAAAGCCTGATTCCGGATCCCGACCAGTTTCCGGATTTCGACGACAACCTGCGCAGCGCGTTCCAGGAAGAGACAAAACTGTTTATCGAAAGCCAGATACGAGCGGACGCCAGCATCGTGGATTTGCTGCGCGCCAACTACACATTTCTGAACGAACGTTTGGCGCGGCATTACGGCATCCCAAATGTTTACGGGAGCCATTTCCGCAAGGTGACGTTCGGCCCGGATCAGGGGGAACGAGGCGGGCTGCTCGGCCAAGGTAGTATCCTCATGGCAACCTCGTATCCCAACCGTACTTCGCCAGTGCTCCGTGGCCAATGGCTTTTGGATAACATTTTGGGCATGCCTCCTCCGCCTCCGCCGCCGGATGTGCCACCACTCAAGGAAAATAGCGCGGACAGCCAACCTACCACTGTGCGGCAACGGCTGGAAGCACATCGGCAGAACCCCGCCTGCGCAGGCTGTCATGTTCGCATGGATCCGTTGGGTTTCGCCCTCGAAAATTTCGATGTAATTGGAAGCTGGCGGACATCGAGCGATGGCTTGCCGATCGACGCCGCAGCCTCCTTGCCGGATGGCACGAAATTTGAAGGTGTGGCTGGATTGCGCAAGGTTCTGCTCAGCCGGCCCGATCAGTTCGCGGCCACATTCACTCAAAAGCTGCTGACCTATGCGCTGGGGCGCGAAACCGAATACTACGACCAGCCCACCATCCGTAAGATCGCGCGGGACGCAGCCGCGAACGACTATCGGTGGTCTTCCATCATCTTGGGCATTGTGAAAAGTACTCCGTTTCAGATGAGCATCGTCACCGAAGGCCAACTAACATTGAAGAGTTCAGGAACCAAATGATCATTACTAAGAAAGCCATCGATCGGCGCGCCATTTTGCGTGGCCTCGGAGCGACTCTGTCATTGCCGCTTCTCGACTGCATGATTCCTGCGCTTACCTCCGCGGCCAAAACCGCGGCCGCACCAGTGAAGCGTTTCGGCACCGTATATACGCCCAACGGGATCATGATGAAGAACTGGACGCCGCTGGCCGAGGGCTCGTCGTTCGAGCTTTCGTCCACGCTAGCGCCTCTCGCGCGGTTCCAAGACCGGCTGCTGATTTTGAGCGGACTGAACAGCACGCCCCCAATCATGCCGGGTAATGAGCCTACGGGCGTACATGCGCGCGCCAGCACACGATTCCTCTCCGACATCCAACCGAAGCCTACGGAAGGCTCGGACCTGCACGCGGGCATCTCCATCGACCAGATTGCCGCCAACCAGTTCGGGCAACACACGCAACTGGCATCCCTGGAGTTGGGCCTGGAATCGGCCGACTCCGGCGGCGCGGGCGATCCGGGTTTCAGCAAGGTTTATGACGCAACCATCTCGTGGCGCGGACCTACAACTCCCCTGCCGATGGAACACAACCCGCGCGCTGTTTTTGAACGACTATTCGGCGATAGCGGCAGCACTACAGCGCAGGCCCGCATGGCGCGCCTCAAGCAGGAACGCAGCATTTTGGATTCTGTGAGCCAAACGGCGACACAACTGCAACGCGAACTTGGCCCAGCCGACCGTTCCAAGCTCAGTGAGTATTTCGAGGCTGTTCGCGACGTGGAGCGCCGGATTCAAAACGCTGAAGATCAAAACACGCGCGAGTTGCCGGCAATGGAGCATCCCGCTGGAGTTCCAGCCGTCTACTCCGAGCACGTCAAACTCATGTACGATCTGCTCGTGCTGGCTTACCAAGCCGACCTGACGCGCATCGTCAGCTTCATGACTGGCCACGAATTCACTGGACAGACTTTCCCAGAAGCCGGAGTTCCCGACGCGCATCACGCCATCTCGCACCATCAGGGAAATCCAGCGAGTCTTGCGAAACTCGCCAGAATCGATGCCTTCAAAGTATCGCTGTTCGCCTACTTCCTCGAGAAGATGCGCTCGACTCCGGACGGCGACGGTTCGCTGCTGGATCACTCCATCATCATTTATGGAGCAGGAATGAGCGACGGCAACGCTCATGATCCGAAGAATCTGCCCGTCCTGTTACTCGGCGGAGGGTGCGGCACGTTGAAGAGCGGCCGGCACATCCGTTATCCCAAGGGAACTCCGCTGGCCAACCTGCATATTGCCTTGATGAGCAAGCTGGGTGTTCATCTTGAAAGTATCGGTGATAGCACGGGAGAACTGACTGAGCTCTGAGCCACCAGCATGTTGACCGACGTAAAATACCGGCTGGTCTGGTTGGGTTCGTCGTTGTTAACAATTGCATGCTTAGCCGCGCCCGCCGATACGCGCCTGGCGGATGCAGCCGAGCACCAGGACCCGCAGGCAATTCGAGAGCTGCTGGCGCACCACGCAGATGTGAACGCGGCTCAGGAGGACGGCGCGACAGCGCTGCATTGGGCAGCCCACTGGGACGCGTTGGAAGCCGCGGACCTGCTCATTCGAGCTGGCGCAAAAACAGACGCGGCCAACGCACTTGGCGTGACGCCGCTGTCTTTGGCCTGTGTCAACGGCAGCGCCGCAATGGTAGAGAAACTGCTGTCCGCTGGAGCAAACGCAAATCTGGCCTCGCCAAGCGGAGAGACGCCGCTGATGACCTGTTCACGTTCGGCCAGCCCCGAGGCAATGAAAGCTCTGCTGGCGCATGGAGCCAATGTAAATGCGAAGGAGAATCTTCAGGATCAGACCGCATTAATGTGGGCCGTCGCCGAGCGCCATCCGGAGGTTGTACGCCTCTTGCTTGCGCACGGCGCGGACGCTCACGCGCGCACTCGCATCACGCGCCAGTTGATCGTGCGCGAGGAGACAGGAGCCCGGCTGGTTTGCCCGCCACCGCCCGGAATCAATGCCCGCTGCACTGACGGGGAGGAGGTTGAAAAGGGAGGCAGCACGCCGCTGCTGTTCGCGGCGCGCTCCGGCGATCTGGAGTCCGCAAAAATGCTCGCCGCAGCGGGTGCCAACGTCAACGATACCGCGCCGGACGGTAACAGCGTGCTGGTAGTGGCAGCATACAGTGGCAATGGCAGAGTTGCGCAGTTTCTTCTGGACAAGGATGCCAGCCCCAACGCGGCTGGCGGTGGTTACACGGCTCTCCACGCCGCCGTGCTCCGCGGCGATCTGGATCTGGTGAAAGCACTCCTGGCACACGCTGCCTCTCCCAACGTTCGAATTACCAAGGGCACCCCCATCACGCGCTCCGCTCAAGAGTTTGTTCTACCTAATTCGCTGCTGGGTGCAACTCCTTTCTTCCTGGCGGCGAAGTACGTCGAGCCGGAAATCATGCGAGCTCTCGCAGCCTCCGGAGCAGATTCCTCGATTCCGACTAAGGACGGCACAACACCGCTGATGGCGGCTGCTGGAATCGGTTGGAAGGTTGGAGAGACCCGACGCGGTATGGCTTTCCCTATGGTCCCCCCTCCGGACGACCAACGCGCGTGGGACGCTGTGAAGATCGCCGTCGAACTCGGCGCCGATGTGAACGCCGTGAACCAGGGCGGCGAAACAGCGCTCCATGGCGCGGCCAGTGAAGGGTACACTCAGATCAGCCAGTTGCTGATCGACAAAGGCGCCAAGCTCAACGCCGTGAACGGACGCGGCCAAACTCCATTGGCGCTGACGAACGCCGAACTGCTGGGCGCCAGCGGTGCTTACGGAGTCCGAGACCGCAAGAGTACCCGAGCGCTACTGATAAAGCTAGGAGCAAAGGAAGCAGTCGCAGGTGCGGCTCCGAAGAATCTCAAGATCCTAAAAGACGCCTCGGCAATTCGGCCCACTATGGCGTCGTTTACAGCGGGCTTGGGAGTCCAGTGCAACTTCTGTCATGCGCAGGACCGGTCGAGCGACGAGAACCCCCATAAGGAAGTCGCGCGGAAGATGATGGTCATGGTGAGCGAGATTAACGAAAGGTTCCCGGACGGCAAGGCGCGCGTAACTTGCTTTACCTGCCATCGTGGTGAGAATATACCGAAGACCGCGTCCTCTGCGGTAACTTCGTCTCAATAAAGCACGTGCCGTGTTCGGTCTCGGTCAGGGTGCTTTGTTGGGAAACTCTAGCGCCACATGGATTCTGGGTAGCCCACACGCTTCAGCAACGCCTTGAACCTGGCCTCGCCACGAATAGGATCAAACATCGGATCCTCAAGACGAACCATAAGCGGGCTCTCGTTCTGCTCGAGATGTTCCAACAGATCCATCGCTTCGCCCTTGCGGCCAAGGAAAACGAGGGACCATATCTCGAACGTCGGAGAGCTCGGCTTCGAAACGCTCGAAACATTCTCAATGTAAGTTGCCCAAACCGCCGGCCACCCGCCCCTTGAATACGCCTTGCGAAAACCGTTGTCGAGATCTGGACGGTCTTGCATAGAAAGGGTGGAGAGCCAAGTCTCAAAGGCGTCGTCCTTTTGACCGGCTAGAAACAAATTGATGGCTAGCCACTGGTGTGGATATGCGATGGTAGGGCCGAGCTGAACTGCTTTACGAAACAACGGAATGGACTGGTCGTACCGCCGTGCGAACTGATAGAGCCGGGCGACATCGGCGATCAGGATGGGATTTGCGGGATCGCTTCGAAGAGCTGTGTTGCCGGCCTCGATCGCTTCATCGAATCGTCCTTCAGCGGCCAGTAGCGCTCCATAGTTATTGCCGGTACTCGGATCGAGTGCAAAGCCACGCTTCATATTCTCTTCGGCACGCGCCCAGTCGTGTTCGCCAAAAAAATACGTCTCGCCGAGCCATGTCAGTGACTTGCCGCGATTGGGATCCAAATCGATGGCGCGTCGAAGTGCTGCACGAGCTTCCGGGAGAATCTTGGAATATGTCTCAAGTCCAAAATCTGCCTCTTGTTCCAAGGTCATTCCTACGAGTTCATGAGCTGCTGCCAGCGCCGGATCAAGCCGCACCGCCTCTCGAGCGAACGATAGCGCCGATTGGAACGCGCCCCGATTGAATTCGTACAAGCCGGTTTGGTAGGAGACCATAGCTTCAGGGCTTGGTCGATGGGCGGCGTCGCCAAGTCGGTTTTGCTCCGCTGGCAGGGCTCTTCTCCCAGGCCGCCCGTTGAGCCAAGCGCCTAGAGCGGCTATTATCAACACCGCGATGAATATTCCCGTAAGCCGCACTTTCGAGGTAGACGTGCTCGCTATTGATTGTTGGAGCGATTCGTTCCCGGGCGTGGCCGCTTCGACGGACGGTTCCTTCCCTTCTTCGCTCTCGGGTGCGCGCGAAGACCGCCAACGCTCCAATTCTAATCGGTAGGCATAGACCGAACTCCTCTTGTCGTGAGCATGGCGGTGAACCGGAAGTCCCTCGCGCTCCTCCCAGCGGCGGACGGTGCGCTCATTACGGCCGAGGTACGCGGCGATATCTTTCCAGCCATCCAGGCGGTCCTGAGAGTCAATGAGTCTTGGTTGAGTCGAGGCGCTCACGGGTCCTTACCATTCCCCGTAGTGGATTAGAGACATTATAGACCAGATCCATCTCAGTGGAAGGAATCTGTACTGCCACAAGCGACTAACGGTCATTCCCGGACATTAGCTGACAAGCCTGATCAAGACCTTTAATTTCAGTTGATTCGCCGGTTCAAGGGGGGTATTGTCCAAAGAACCGATGTGCGGTGCGTACTTGGGGGAGCCACGTTGCATATCCTCAATCTGATACCAGCTAACTGTCCAACTGAAGATTGTTGAGCCAGCCGGTTTCGAGGGCCTGTTTTTAAGATCTGGATGGGACCCGAACAAGGAAAGAGGTTAGGTTTACCCATCCGCTTTAGATGGCAAGGGAGATATGATGTCGCTTTCACAAGAGCTAGTCAAAAAGAGAATCGTGGCGGTTCTTCTGGTGATCCTGTGCGCCGGTTCCGCGGTCGCGCAATCTACATTCGGCACCTTTGTCGGCACTGTCCAGGACCAATCCGGCAGTGTCATTTCCGGTGCCATCGTCACGATCACGAACCTGGATGAAAACACTGTTCGCAGCGCGAGTACCAACAGCAGCGGACAGTATCAATTGCTGAATGTGCCAGCGGGCCGGTATTCAATTTCGGTCATCAAGCCCGGATTTGCAAACGCCAAGGTGAACGAAGTTACCCTGGATGCACGCCAAGAGAGGCGCGTTGATCTGAGCATGGCGCTGGCCTCAGTGCAGCAGACCGTGGAGGTGAGCGCGCTGGCTGCAGCGGTTAATACCGAGAACGCGACGATTGTGAACACGATGACGAATCAGGAGGTGACGCAACTGCCGGCCAACTATCGCGGTGCGTCCACCAGCCCGCTAGGCGCGATTGTCGCCTCCGCCAACGTGCAGCAGGATAAGAATGGGAATATCGCTCTTACCGGTTCTCAACCCTATCAGGTCGACTACACCGCGGATGGAACATCCAGCGTCAATATTGCTACGAACACGCCGGCTAGCAACATGTTTCCGTCTACTGAAATGCTGGCTGAGTTCAAGGTCTCGGCCATAAATAATAATGCCGAGTTCGCCACCACCGGCGACGTCACTGTCACTACCAAGAGCGGCGGAAACGTCCTCCACGGAAGCGCGTTCGAATATTTGCAGAATGCCGCCCTGGATGCAATTACTTATGGTTCGCCCACTAAGCAGCACAAGGTCTGGAATACGTTCGGAGGCAGTTTGAGCGGCCCCGTTGTTATCCCCAAACTTTACAACGGACGCAACAAGACGTTCTTTTTCGTTGACTCTGAAGAGAACCGCCGCCCCGCCTCGCAGCTAGTCATCAACACGGTTCCAACCGCTGCTATGATTGCGGGCAATCTCAATGGTTTGCCTGGTCCGAAGGTAATTGATCCATACACGGGCGCGCCGTATCCGAATAACACCATTCCGGCTTGCGCCAGCGCGGGCCAGATGGACTGCCTTAATCCTGTCGCGCAGAAGTTGTTTGCTAAATACATTGGATTGCCCAATTTCAACTCGGGCTCAATCACCGGCAACCAGAGGTTTCTGCTGCCGCTACAAAATCTAACGAACGGATATGATATCCGGGTCGATCAATACATCGGATCTAAGAATCTGCTCTTCGGGCGGTGGACTTGGAAGAATCTTCCCACTCAGTCGCTGACGGGCAGCGGGTTTGGCGGCCCTGCAACCGAACAATTGCTGCCGCCGACCACCAATAACGAAACGGACAAGAATCTCGTTATCTCCGACAGCTATACCATCAGCGGCAATTTGGTAAACGAGTTTCGGTTTGGATTGAGCCTTCTGAATGTAGACTCGTCATTTCCGTACCAGGGCGTGCAAGTGGTCAACGACCTCGGCTTGACTGGGCTCGATCAGTCCTATTTGTCACGCCAGGGGACGGTGGGGGCTTTCCCGGGATTCGACTTCAGCAGCGGAACCGGATTTACGAACATAGGTCACGACACACTGGGCCCTGTGAATTCAAAAGTGATGCAATTCGGAGACAACCTCTCATGGATAAAAGGAAAGCACAGCATGAAGTTTGGCTTCGATTTTAGAAAGGTCCAATACGATCGGGTCGACGATTTCGGTGCATCGGACGGTTTTGGTTCATTCACCTTCCTCGGCGGTTTCAGTGGTAACGCATTCGCGGACTTACTGCTCGGTTTGCCGACCAGCGATCAGATTTTCGTGACCGGACCATTTCTGGAGCAAAAATCAAAGCACTTCGCGGTCTTTGCGCAGGACGAATGGCACGTCTCGCGGAGTATCACATTGAGCTTCGGCATGCGTTGGGAAATAATGCCACCCTTCTCGGAGAAGAACGGGAACATCGGGAATTTCGATCCCACCACCGGCAGCGTCATCATCCCCGATATTGCCGCGAAAGTGCTTCCTCCCCCCGCGCCGTACTTGTACTCAATCAACGCCTGCTCTGTTACCCCGCTTCCGAATCCAGCGTTCCCCTGCACGCCTGTGTTGACTGCCAGCCAGGCGGGTTACCCCACGTGGTTGCGCGAAACCTACTGGAAAGATTTTGACCCGCGCGCTGGAGTCGCATGGCGGCCGTTTGGCAATGACAAGACCGTCTTCCGGGCTGGATTGGGCCTATTCACGGTTCCGAGCCTCGGTTGGGAAGCTTATATGATGACGGGAACCGCGTATGTCAATTCGCCCTTCTATGTGAATTCGTTCTCTAACGGACAGCCGGCCTTCAGGCTCCCTCAGGTTGGCTTCGGTAACGGCGCCCCGAGCCCCTCCGTGGTTGGCACCTTTTTCTTCAACGAGGGGCAGGATAGATACTATCGGGATCCGCAGTCCGCCCAGTGGAATGTAACGATCGAGCGGGAATTCTTGAACTCCTGGACCGCTCGCGGCAGCTACATTGGCGAAAACAGCTATCGCCTGCCACTGGGCGTGGATTTGAATCAATGTCACGCGAGTGTCAGTGGACCATGCATTAAACCCTTCCCTCAGTTTGGAAGGATCGGTTCGTTCGTAAATGGCGCATTCTCGAACTATCAAGGCCTAGAACTTCAAGTCTCGCATCGCATGGCTCAAGGTTTCTATCTGCAGGCCAGTTATGATCTGGCGAAGGACCTGTCCGATGCCGGGGACATGCCATCAGGATACGGAACTGAATCAGGTAATGGCCGCGTCGACAATAGATTTAACCTCAGGAACAATCGCGGCAATGACCCAGGACCCAGGCGCCAGCGGTTTTTGTTTACTGGTCTGTACGCTCTTCCCTTTGGCCACGGCCGGCCGTTGCTTTCCAACGCCAATCATTTTGTCAATGGAGTCCTGGGCGGATGGCAGCTCAGTGCGATTCTGCTTGACGAGACAGGGCCTTTCACAACAGCCTATGAAAGCAACCGGGCACTAAGCGTTTCCAACCTCAACGAAGTTGCGCGGTCTGCGACCGTCAGGCCCGATCAGATCGGAGACTGCAATCTTTCGAATCCGACTCCGAACGCCTGGAACAATATAAGCGCCTTCATCCCGACACCGCAGGGTGCCGGCCGCACCGGAAGCGAGGGTGTGGGGAATTGCATTGGGCCTCCGACCAACACATTATCGGCTGGCTTGTCTAAGAATTTCGGTGTATGGGAAAGGCTCAGGATGCGATTTGAGGCTACATACACAAATGTCCTGAACCACCCGAACTTTCTGCAACCAACTTTAAACTTCTCGTCGCCCAGCACCTTCGGTGTGACGCAAACCGTACAATCCTCGGAGAACGGTGGAAACCGAGTGGGCCAACTTTCGCTTCGGCTGGATTTCTGACCCGCTTGGCGGTGCAGCCAGCCGCGGGGGATCAAAATGTTGATCGTGGTTTCACGATGCCCAAGCGCAGCATGAAATTGCTGGCGAGCGTTCTTGTAGCTTGCTCGCCGATGTTGGCTCAGAGTGTGGAACCTGGGCCGCAGCCGAAGTCGACTGCGGCGGATCTGGCGCAGGGTGGGCGGACCTACGGAACCGATTGTTCGTATTGCCATGGACCGAAAGGGGAAGGTGCGGTTGGGCCCACGCTGGCCGTGCCTGGTATACGCCGCGCGCCCACCAATCAATCGCTCTTTCAGATCATTCGGGATGGCATACCCGGAACCCAGATGCCGCCGAGCAAACTTCCGACGGCCCAGATCTGGCAGTTGGTGGCCTTCGTGCGAACGCTCGGTCATGTGGAGCAATCCAAATCGGCGGGCGAACCGAAGTTGGGCGAACAGGTTTACCGCCGAAAGGGCGGCTGTGCGCGGTGTCACACCATCGACGGACATGGCGGCGCGATCGGGCCGGATTTGAGCAATGCCGGCGCCAGGCTCGAGGAAGATTTCATTCGCGCTTCACTGCTGACTCCGGAAGCATCTGTTCCTCGCGATTTCCTTCAGGTCCAATTAGTGACGAAGGACGGTAAGAAGCTGACCGGAGTGCGCGTGAACGAGGATTCCTTTTCGATCCAAGTCCGCGATCTTTCGAATCAAGTCCACTCTTTCTGGAAAACTGAATTGACCGAGCTGGTGAAAGAGCCGAATCGTTCTCCCATGCCAAGTTACAGCCAGATGTTGACTCCAAACGATTTGGATAATCTCATCGCATACTTGGAGTCGCTCAAGAGCACCTTATGAAGCTGTCGTTTTTGTTAGTCACTTACTCGGCACTATTGTTTGGTCAAGTACCATACAAACGCATCCTTAGCGCGGACTCCGAGCCCGGTAACTGGCTGAGCTTCGCCGGTGGTTACCAGGCACATAGTTATTCGGCGTTAGACCGGATCAATACGTCGAACATCTCAGGCCTCCGAGTCGCCTGGATGTATCAGATCAAGGTATCTCACCACTTCGAAACCGAACCGTTGGTTTTCGACGGGGTCATGTACATCACGGAGCCGCCCAGCGATGTAACGGCGCTGGATCTTCGCAGCGGGCGGCCGATTTGGACCTATCGGCGATCCCTGCCGAAAGGCGTCATCGCTTGCTGCGGGCAGGTGAATCGCGGATTAGCAGCACTGGATGATCAGCTCTTCGTGGGGACCGTGGACGGACATCTAGTCGCGCTGGACATGCACAGTGGGAGGGTACGCTGGGATGTCGAGGTCGCCGACTACAAGCAGGCCTATTCGATCACAGCCGCTCCGCTGGCGGTCAAGGACAAGATCATCGTCGGAGTTGCCGGAGCCGAATACGGCGTTCGCGGCTTCGTGGATGCTTATGACGCCAAGACAGGCAAGTCGGGCCTGGCGTTTCTGGACCGTGCCCGGACCGGGCGAGCCGGGTAACGAGTCCTGGTCCGGCGATAGCTGGAAAATAGGAGGTGCAACGACCTGGGTTACTGGATCTTACGATCCGGAGGCCAACTTGACATATTGGGGCACTGGAAATCCGAGCCCCGATTACGTCGGGGATGATCGCGAAGGCGATAATCTGTACTCAGATTCGATTGTTGCACTGGACGCCGACACGGGGAAATTGAAGTGGCATTTTCAATTCACTCCACATGACGTCCTGGACATGGATGCCAATCAAGTCCCAGTGCTGCTGGATGCTGAGTTTCGCGGGCGGCCACGCAAGTTAGTACTGTTCGCGAACCGGAACGGCTTTTACTATATTCTGGACCGCCTTACGGGCGAATTTCTGGTCGGGAAACAATTCGCGCGGCAGAACTTGGGCGAAAGGGCTGGACGACAAAGGGCCGGCCGACTTGGAATCCGGAAGCGGTGCCAACCACGGCAGGAGCGCTGGTATATCCGGACGACGATGGCACCGCGAACTGGTTCAGTCCTTCACTCAATCTGAAGACCGGTCTCTTTTATCAAAATGTTCGAGAGAAGGGCGCTATACAGCGCCTAAGTCGAGAGAAGCCCACATACAATCCCGGAAGGTTGTTTATGGGAGGACACCGCCTGCCGATTCCAGGCGAGGAACCCTGGGGAGCACTGCGAGCTCTCGACTGGAAAACCGGGGAAACGCGTTGGGAATTTCGGGTTCACACGCCACCCTGGTGCGGTGTACTTTCAACGGCCGGCAATCTGGTTTTCTCTGGGACGATGGAAGGCGATTTTTTTGCGCTGGACGCCGTTAGCGGTGAACTGCTGTGGCGCATTCAAACGGGCGGCGCGATCTGGGCGAACCCAATCAGCTACATGAGCGAGGGACAGGCAGTACATCGTCGTGTCCGCCGGCAGCAGTGTGATCGCGTTCGGCCTGGGGCAGTAGCTATGTCGCGTTGCTGGATCGTCATGCTCGTGGCTGGAATGATGTTGGGCGGCTCATGGCTGCGGGCGCAATCCAACCACAAAATGACGAAAGCGGACGTGGACCGGTGGATGACGGAACTCTCTAACTGGGGACGCTGGGGTAAAGACGATCAGGTGGGCACGTTGAATCTCATCTCGCCCGCCAAGCGCCGGGAAGCGGCCGCCCTGGTAAAGGATGGCGTTGCGGTTTCAATGGCGCATGAGATGCTGACCGAGAAAGCAATCGACAATTCCGAACCCCTGATTCATACCATGCTGCCTACCCATGGCGGGTTTCACATGGACAACTACAACGTGTCCTTTCATGGAATGGGGCTTACCCATCTGGATGCTTTGTGCCACGCGAGTTACCAGGGGAAGCTTTACAACGGCTTTCCCGCAGACAGCATCGACGCGCAAGGTTGCCCGCAAGACTCTGTCTTCGCGCTCAAAGATGGAATCGTCACGCGCGGCGTCCTGATCGACATCGCGCGAATGAAAGGAGTGGACTATCTCGAACCAGGTACGCCGATTTATCCGGAGGATCTGGCGGAGTGGGAGAAGCAAACGGGCGTCACGGTTTCGGCTGGTGACGCCGTTTTCGTGCGTTCAGGGCGCTGGGCGATGCGCGCCGCCAAGGGCCCCGGGAGCAGTTTCGCGGGCTTGCACGCCTCCTGCGCCAAGTGGCTTCATGATCGCGGAGTCGCAATATTGGGTGGCGATGCGGATCCCGAGGTGGCGCCATCGCAAATCGACAGCGTTCCGGTACCGATGCATCTGTTAACGTTGGTGGCGATGGGCATGCCTCTGTTCGACGAATGTGATTTGGAGGCGGTCGGCAAAGAAGCGGCTGAGCGCAAGCGCTGGGTCTTTCTGTTTACCGCAGCTCCTTTGGTGGTACAAGGCGGCACTGGCGCGCCAATAAATCCGTTAGCGGTTTTTTAGGGAGAATCGGCCATTCGCTAACGACGTGGCCGCTGCTCCCTACGTGAGACAACTTTTCTGAAGGAGGATTTCATGACATCACGACGCAGTTTCTTAGCGGCGCTGCAATGGGCGCCTTCGCGGCTGTTAAAGCACGAGCGGCAAAAACAGGTTCAACTGGAATGCCATACACAGATCTCGAATCTCGTATCGCTCGGCGAGACTTTCGCGATATCACCAAGGACGTTCTGCCGACGCCGTGCATGATGGTCGACAAGGATCTCTTCGACAAAAATGTGAAGCTCATGGCCGATACAACTAAGGCGAATGGAATCGCCGATTCGGCCGCATGTAAAGATTCATAAGAGCGTGGACGTCGCCAAGGATGCAGATGAGCCCATGGTGCGATTGGGCTGACCTGCGCCACGATTGCGGAGGCGGAGTTAATGTCCAACGCCGGCCTGCGAAACGTCATGTGGACGAAGCAGCCCGCCAGCCGTAATAACATCGAACGCGCCGATTGCATTGTCAAAGAAGGACCCGACCTTCAGCTTTGTGATCGATGATCCGATCGTGTTCGATTGGTTGGAACAGGCCGCGGAAGCCGAGAATGCGAAGCTCAAAGTTCTGGTTTCCGTTGATGCCGCGCTCGCCAGGCAGGGAATTGAGAACGGCCAGCCCGCACTGCAGCTGGCTCAAAAGATCGCATCTTCCAAACACATGCAGTTCGAGGGAGTCATGGCCTATGCGGGCGTCGCCGCGCATACCCGTGGTTTTGAGGCACGTCGCGAGCGTTCGCGTAAAGATATGGCCGGCCCGCGTGAGACGGTGGACTTGTGCAAAAAGTCCGGTTTGCCGGTTAACGTCTTTACCGGCGGCTCGACCGGAACCTACAATATCGATCACGAGGTTGGCCTTACTGAGCTTGAGGTCGGATCATACGTGTTTATGGACATGAGGTACGCCCCCATCGGCAGCAAAACCGGCGACCAAACATATACCGATTTCGCCTTTGCTCTGTCCATTCTTACGACCGTTGATGAGAAGCTTCATCCCAACCAGGTCGGGATCGACTACGGTAACAAGGCCGGCGTGAGGAAGACGGACACCGTGAAGGGAATGCCCTGGCTCGAAGTTGCCCCGCAGGGCGCTGAGTACGGCGGGCTGAATGGAAGGATGCCGACAAGGATCTGAAGCTCGGCGATCGCGTGGAGATTTTCTGTACCGTGCTGGATGACAGCACGAGTTACTATGACCGCTACTACGTTGCGCAGGGCGATCGAATCGTCGACGTGTGGCCGATCATGGGCCGCAGCGGCGCCGCCTCTCGATAAACCAAAGTACCTTGCATGCAGCGGGATTTCGTGGTTCTAGTCGCGGCGCTGTTGTGCGCGCCGTCCGCAATCGGTCAACAAATCGACGTGGGACGAAGACAGTTCGCCGCCCGCTGCGCTAGTTGTCATGGCGCTGACGGCGCGGGCGGCGAATTCGGCCCAAGTATTCTGGACGTCCGGCGCACAGGCCCAGCCGCCAGCCGCAGCATCCGCAACATTATCACGGACGGTGTTCCCGAGTCGGGCATGCCGCCATTTTCACTGCCAGCCAGGAAGAACTCGATCCGTTGGTGACATTTTGTTGAAGGATTGCGCGCGCCCGCGGCCGCGCATCCTGCGGAAGGCGACGCTCAGGCCGGCGAAACCTATTTCTTTGGCAAAGGCAATTGCGTGACATGCCACATGGTTTCGGGCCGAGGAGGGATTCTAGGACCGGACCTTTCGAACCTGGGCCGCGAAGCCAGGCTGGCTCAGATTGAGGCGGCGTTGCGCGACCCAGCGCGCTGCCCGTTAGCCGGATACAAGTTCGTTTCGGTTCGTCTCCGTTCCGGCCAAACCATTCGCGGGCTGGTCAAGAACGAAAGCAACTACGATCTGCAATTGTTGGGCTTGGACGGAACGCTGCGTTTTCTGTCGCGCGACGAGATCTCACGAAGAGACACCCGAGACCGAAGCCGCTCATGCCGCCGGTGAACGCGACCGACCAGGAAAGACGAGACCTGGTGGCGTACTTGAGCCGACTTGCGACCGACAAATCGCCAGATGCGGTCTTGGCTGGGCGAGGAGAGCCTCGAGGCGAGCCGGCGTTTTCCGCAATCGCGGATCCCAAGCCTGGACGACTGGCCAACCTATAACGGCCACCTCAGCGGGAATCGTCACAGCGGGCTGAACCAGATCAACGCGTCGAATGTCGCGCAGCTGGGGCGCGGTGGATGTTCAATATTCCCGGCAGCCGCCGGCTGGAAGTAACGCCGGTGGTGGTGGACGGCATTGATGTACGTGACCATGGCGAATGAAGCGTATGCGCTGGACGCGGCCAGCGGCCGGCAGATCTGGCATTACTCGCGACCGCTGACCAAGGGCGTGATCGGTGACGCCGGGACGGCCATCAATCGCGGTGTCGCGGTGTTGGGCGACCGGGTTTTCATGGTTACCGATCACGCGCACATGATCGCGCTCAACCGGTTCACCGGGCAGCTTCTGTGGGACAGCGAGATGGCCGATTTTCGCAAGCACTACGGCGCTACGTCGGCGCCGCTGGTGGTCAAGGATCTGGTGATCTCCGGGCACATCGGGAGGGGACGAAGGAGCCCGCGGCTTCATCGATGCGTACAGGGCGTCAACCGGCGAGCACGCCTGGCGTTTTTGGACCATGCCGGCGCCGGGCGAACCGTTGTCGGAGACCTGGGTCGGGACGAGCGATCGAACACGGGTGCGTGGATTCGTGGCTGACCGGCACGTACGATCCCAGCACCAATCTGATTTACTGGCCTACCGGCAATCCCTGCCCGGATTTCAACGGCGACGAGCGCAAGGGAGACAATCTGTATTCCAGTTCGGTGCTGGCGCTGGAGCCCGAGACCGGGAAGCTGCGCTGGTATTTCCAGTTCAGCCCGCACGACCTGCACGATTGGGACGCCACCGAAACGCCGATGCTCATCGACACGGAATTTTCGCGGGCGCCAGCGCAAAGCTGCTGGTCCAGGCGAACCGGAACGGCTTTTTTTATGTCCTGGATCGCGTGACTGGCGAGTTTCTGCTGGCCGAACCGTTCGTGAAGAAGCTCAACTGGGCGAGCGGGATCGGCCCCGACGGCCGTCCCAAGATATTGCCCGGCCAGGAGCCGACTCCGCAAGGAACCAGACTTGTCCATCCATGGGCGGCGCGACGAACTGGATGTCGACGGCTTTCAATCCCGCGACGCGGCTGTTCTATGTGATGGCGCTGGAGGCCTGCAACATCTACATGAAGTCCTCGGCGTGGTGGGAGCCGGGCCAATCGTTTTACGGCGGCGGCGCGCGGCGGGTGCCCGGCGAGACAGGGCAAAAATTCTTGCGCGCGATCGACATTCAGACGGGTAAGATCGCTTGGGAAATTCCGCAGTTCGGTACCGGCAGCAGCGCGGGCGGCGTGCTGTCGACGGCCGGGGGTGTTTTATTTATCGGCGACGATAGCGGCGCACTTCGCGGCTGTGGATGCGAAGAACGGGAAGCCGCTGTGGCACTTCATACCAACGCGGCGTTCCGCGCCTCGCCCATGACTTACATGGCCGAAGGGAAGCAATACGTGTCGGTCGCGGCTGGCTCCAACATAATTGCGTTCGCATTGCCGTAGGCAGGGCCATTTTATTCAAAGCCTCTAAGAGGAACACGGAAGAGCGTAAATGCATCTAAGCTTGGCAGCATCAGCGCGACGAGTCGAAAGTGGCTGATGTTTGTCCTTGCAGCGCTCATGATTGAGCAGTTGGGTACCGCGTATGGCCAGGCACAACTGCGTACTCCCGATGGACATTCCGATTTGCAGGGAATCTGGACCAACTCGACCATGACTCTGTTGGAGCGCCCAATCGGCTTGGGGAAGAGCACGACGCTGAACGAGGACGAAGCTTCCAAATTTGAAGCCTTTATTAAGAAGGACCGCAGCAGTGACCGGCACGACGGCCTTGCTGAAGTCGATGTCGGCCGCGCCTATAACGAACTCTTCTTCGATCGCGGATCAGCGCTCGCTCGAATCGGCGGCGGCATCCGAACATCAATCATCGTCGATCCGCCCGATGGGCACCTGCCTCCGTTCACGCCTCAGGCGTGGAGACGTCTGGCCGATGCCAACGATTATGCCAAAAAACATCCTGCTGACCGCGCGCAGGATCGATCACTCGCCGAACGTTGTTTGCTCTGGGCCGCCGAGCCGCCCATGCTCCCAGCGCCATACAATAGCACTTATCAAATTATTCAAACGCCGACTTACGTCATGATCGTCATTGAAATGATGCACGATGTCCGAGTCATTCCATTGGATGGCAGGCCGCATCTTCCTCCAAATGTCCGGCAATGGATGGGCGATTCGCGCGGCCATTGGGAGGGTGCAACCCTGGTCGTAGACACCACCAACTTCGGCAACAAAGCCAGCCTGGAAGGTTCGGATCAAGATCTGCACGTGACCGAGCGCTTCACCCGCGTAGACGCGAATACGATTCTCTACAACTTTACGATCGACGATCCGACCACATTCCTCACGCCTTGGACCGGGGAGCTTCCTTTTGTGGCGACTCCCGGGCCGGTTTATGAATATGCATGTCACGAAGACAATCGCGCCCTCGTTAACATTCTTCGCGGCGCGCGCGCGGAGGAAGAGCGTCAAGAGGAACAAGTAAAAAAGAGAGCTGAAAAG
Organism: Terriglobia bacterium; assembly: GCA_963739705.1. Classification (GTDB taxonomy): domain Bacteria; phylum Acidobacteriota; class Terriglobia; order Bryobacterales; family Bryobacteraceae; genus Palsa-89. Next base: position 263,851 of record CAVUBR010000004.1, read on the forward strand.
TGAGGGCGCCACAACCGGCGTTAGTGACCAAACAGAACATTGAAAAATAAGGAGGAATCCTTCGTGAATGCGAATATCAGCTCGTACAAGTGCTTAGTCTCGGTAGGTGCTTGGCTGGTGATGCCTTTACTGCTCACGTCATCGTTGGCCCGAGCTCAGATGCTCAGAGGTCAGATCCTGTATGAGGAGAAGTGCGCGGTCTGTCATTCGTCCGGGGCCACTGGTTCTCGGGCGCCAACCCGAGATACATTACGTGAGTTCACTCCGGAGCGAGTACTGGAGGCGATTACGAATGGCGTGATGAAGTCGCAGGCAGAAGGATTGACTGACGAACAGAAGCGTGGCATTGCCGAATACATTACGCTCCGGCCGATGGGCAGTTCCGCTAAGGGGGACGCATCCAGCATGAAGAACCAATGTTCTGTGGCCGCGCCGATTGGTGAACTGTCGGCGCGCGCGTTATGGAACGGCTGGAGCCCCGATCATAGCAACGCGCGGTTCCAGTCTAGCGGTGCCGCAGGTATAACTGCCGACCAAATTCCACGGCTCAAACTGAAATGGGCATTTGGGTTCCCCGGCGCGACCTCAGCCTATGCTCAACCCACCGTTGTAGATGGTCACCTTTTTACGAGCAGCGATGCGGGATATGTCTATTCTCTCGCAGCAGAGACCGGCTGCATTTATTGGTCATTTTCCGCGTCGGCTGGGGTTCGCACACCGATCATCATTGGAAATGGACCAGCGCGAGGCATGGCGAATGTGCGGCGCATAGCATACTTTGGCGACGTTCGCGCAAATGTCTATGCTGTGGATGCAGATACCGGGAGGCTTTTATGGAAAGCCCAGGTTGAGCGACACCCCCAGGCACGCATCACGGGCGGGTTGGTTCTCGAAGGCAATCGTCTTTTGGTTCCAGTGTCTTCTCTAGAAGAGCTATCGGGTAACGATAATCACTACGAATGCTGTACCTTCCGCGGAAGCGTCGTAGCCCTGGAGGCGAACAGCGGAAACCAGATCTGGAAGACGTACACCATCCAGGACGAGCCCAAGCCGGCAAGAAAATCGGCCAGTGGCGTCCAACTGTGGGGCCCGGCTGGTGGTGCTGTTTGGAATACTCCGACCATAGATATCGAACGCGGTGAGGTGTATTTCGGCACAGGGAATGCGTATACTTCGCCTGCCGCCCCAACAACTGATTCCGTGATGGCTCTCGACCTCAGGAGCGGCCGAATTCTTTGGTGGCACCAGCTGGTTGCTCAGGATGCCTGGGTTATCGGTTGCGGGAGCCTCGGTGGACATCTGAAAACCGGCCATAGGTGGACACTTCAAAACCGGCCAACGGAACAGAACCAGAACAAGATTATTTATACCCTGTCGGCGGTCACGCGAGCAACTGTTTTTCAAAGAGCCACCGCGGCGGGTTTATACTAACCTCACCTGGGCGGAGGATACGGCAACGCAGGGATGCGACCGGAGCGCCGACTCAGCGGCCGGAATGATGGGGCGGCGCAAGCCGCCCTTTTGGCAACATTCTGGCGCGAAGCGATAAATCCCAGGGGTTTGGGGACAGAGTCCCCAAGTTAACGACAACGCCCTGCTCTGTAGTTGCGTTCCGACTGCCCAATCAGTGTTTGAGCCATTGCGGAACAGGCAGCCGCACTTTGTGGAGGAGCACGAATCGGGGTGGAGCCCAGCGATAGTAGGTTCGGCTGCAGTCGGGTTGTTCCCGTTGGTCCGTATCGATACAGCCCTCCACGATGAGTAAGCTGCTGTTTATGCGAAACGACAAGCCCGTATACTGGGTCCCGCTTTTATCGAGCGTTCCGTATGGCATATCTCTGTAGAGTTGTCCCGTTTCGGCGTCCACGACAACACTTGAACTGCAGCCCGTACCACAGCTCCATTGCGCAATAGTATAGTGCCCAGCGAAGTTGGGACCTTGCTGCGCATCGAGGGCCACCGATCCGCGATACCTCTCGTCCGAGTCTGGCAGCAAATCGCGGTCTGAAGGGCTGACGGTTCTGGGGCAACTCTGCTGGGGCCGTGAACCGTGGCTTAGCTGGAATACCCTTGAACTGTAGCTGGACTTTGAAGTCCTCGAATCTTGGCAGACGTGCTCCGCGAGCCGTCGGCTGAGCGCCACATACCCATGCGCAAAGAGCCCAAATTAATAAGGTCCTCACAATCAGATTGCATCACATCCAACTCGACATGACTATCGCAACTCGCAAATTGTTCGGATTGTCATTGGCCAGTTCCCACTGCCGCCTTGGTTCGCCAACTCCGGGGGCCGCACTTGAGCACGTGGCCATGATGCAGCAGCCGATCGAGCATGGCGCTGACGGCGGCCACATCGCCGAGTAACTTGCCCCAGTCCTCGACCGGACGGTTGGATGTAAGCAGCGTGCTGAAGCGTTCGTAGCGGCGCATGATGATCTCCAGCAGATCCTCGGCGGCCGTGTGCGGAAGTTTGCGCATGCCAAAGTCATCGATAATGAGTAGCGGAACCGTCGCCACCGATTCCATGTATTCTTTGCGAGTGCCGTCGACGACGGCCTCGGCCAGTTCATCGAGCAGCACGTGGGTCTCACGATACAGCACGCGGTAGCCTTGCAGAATGACAGCTTGAGCGATGGCTTGTGCTAAGTGGCTTTTACCCGTTCCGCCCGGGCCGAGAAACAGAGCGTCCTCACGTTTGTTGATGAAGGCGCCCGTGGCCAGGTCAAAGACCAAACTGCGATTGGTTTTGGGATTAAAGCCGAAGTCAAAGTTGTCGAGGGTGCGATCGGGATCGCGGAAGCCGGCCTGTTTGCGGCGACGTTCGAGCAGCCGGTCGGCGCGGCGCGTAAGTTCGTCCGATACCAGGCAAGAGATCAGGTCGATGGGAGCCATGGGTTCGGCCTGAGCCTGGCGCAGCCGCGTTTCGAGCACAGCGGCCATGCCTCCAAGCCGGAGCTGGCGAAGAGCACGTTCTAGTTCGATCACGTTCATGATTGGTCCTCCTGACGGGTTCGGTTTTCGATGAGATCGCGGTACAAGGTAAGCTGGCGAATTAGTGGATCGACCTGTCGCAAGCTCAGCGGCAGTTGCGGATTGCGTTCCAGGTAACGGCGTACGAAGTGGTATTCGCAGGTGCCGGTTTCCAGAGCCATGGCGCAAGCGTCGTCGGTCGAAGCGATGCCGTACTTCTTAGCCAGAGCCAGCACGCCTAGGATGCGGCGGACTCCCAGTTCGCCGTATTTTCGGTGCAGCGCTTGGCACAGCTCGCCAATGTGCCTTCCGACTTTCTCGGCGCGGTGCAGTAGCTGTTGCGTCGAAAGCGGAGTCCGCCGCGGACGATCTTCATCGTGGATTCGATGACGGCCGCGCTCTTGGCGTAAGTGCTCGCGTAGCAGTTGACCGGTGATGGGGTTCAGCAGACGGACATGCGAGGCATTCCACTGCACCTGAACATGGCGGCCGATCCAGCCGGGCGGCGCGCCGTAGTAGGCGGCTTCGACCTCGACGCAACCATCCAGGTGCACGGCTCTCTCGCCGTACTGGTAATAGCGAAAAGGTTCGATCGGCAGCGGAAGCAGTGCCGGACGCTCTTCAGCGAACATCACTGCAACTTGCCGCTTGGTAGTTCCATGAATGCGCGTGTCGGCCCAACGCTCTTCCCAACGATCCAGGTACGCCTGCGCTTCCTCCAAGCTCTCGAAACGCAGTCCTTTGAGCGGCGTCTTCTGCGCGTGACCAACGCCGGATTCGACTTTGCCTTTGCGATCCGGGTCCTGCACGCGGCACGGCAGTGCTACCACGCCGTAGTGCTGGAGCACGTCACGATAGAGCGGATTGAGCGTGGGATCGTAAATGTCGGGCGTAAGCACGCCCTCGCGCAGGTTATCGAGCACCACCACGCGAGTGGCTCCGCCCAGTCGGCGAAACGCCTTCTCATGCAACTCAGCCCAAACGCGCGAACTGGAACGGAACACCAGGAGGCGTACCGCTTTCCGGCTGTGCCCCAGAGTCAGCACGAACAGCCGGGTGCGCCGGTACTTGCCCGTGTGCGGGTCGCGCACCATGGGACCGGTGCCGTAATCGACCTGGGCCTCCTCGCCGGGCGCGGTCTGGATGACCACGCGGGCTTCCGGCGTGGGAGACCCGCGCAGCTTCCGCACGAAGCGCTTGACGCTGGAATACTTCTCGCTGAAACCGTGGCCGTCCACCAGATCCTGCCAGATGGCCATGGCGTTACGGCCTTTAGCCAGCGCAGCTTCGATGAACTCCCGATACGGTTCGCAGGCACTTGCCGACGGACTGCGGTCGGGCCGCGGTATCCCTTTCCACTGGCCCAAGTGCGCCCGCAGAGTCGGTGGACACCTCTATGGCCGGTTTTGCCTGACTGTGTCCCCAACCTCCCGGCGGCCGCACCGGGACACCGGCAGCTTTCAAATACGTCGCGGCAGTTTCGCGCCGAATCCGGGTGGCTTGTTGAATGCGCCGCAGCGACCAGCCCAGCCGGCCCAGCGCGATGACTTGCTGTTTCTTTTCTTCGGTCAAGACATTCACCGCCGGAGGGTAAACCCTCCGTCACAGTAATGTCCTGGATCAGCTATCGCGTTGGCCGCTTTTCAGGCGTCCACAGATGGCCGGTTTTGGGTGTCCCCCGAGGGCGGGAGGGATGATCGTGCACGCACCGATCATTGTCCGGATCGCGATCTTCAAAACAGTGCCTATTTTGATGTGGATATGGCCGCGTCTCCGATTTTGCACCAGTTACCGGATGGCAGACGTATCCTGATCACGACCGGCGAAGCGGGCCTAGTGAACGCACTCGATCCCGCTCATGAGGGGCGAGTTGTGTGGACCGCCGATCTGGGCAGGATGCCGATGCAACTACCACGCGGACCGGGACAAGGGGAAAATCAACCAGGCGTCGCATTTGGCGGAGCGGTGGACGAACGGGCAGCCTATTTCCCTCTAGAACGTCACGAAGGAGGAATCACGGCGATAAACGTCATCACCGGCAAGGAGTTCTGGCATACGCTAGCTCCAAAGCCTAATTGCAATGGTGAAAGAGGATGTAATGCAGAACAGCAGTCCGCTGCTACAGTTATTCCTGGCGCCGTCTTCTCGGGAGCCCGGGACGGAATGTTGCGTGCGTATTCGACCGGCAATGGCAAGATTTTATGGGAATTCAACACCAAGCAATCATTCGAAACTGTCAACGGCGTGGCGGCAAAAGGTGGCGGGCTTGGCGGACCTGGTGTGACGGTTGCCGGAGGGATGGTCTTTTCGAATTCCGGATATGGAGGACTCCAAGGTATTCCTGGTAACGTTCTGTTGGCATTCGGAATTGAATAGCCATCGGATTTTCCGACAAATACATTAGTGTGACTTAGGAGTATGTGGATGACCAATCGATTTAAGCTCCATTCTCGGTCTGCGGCGAACATCATGATCGCCGCCGCGATTTCCTGCGCGACTTGGCTGGCAAGTTCTTCGACTGCATGGTGAAAATAGAGAGTTTTGGGAGCGGCTGTAAAACCGACTTCTAAACAAGTGGTCGCTGGTTCGGCGAGTAGAATTAACGGCTCAGCAGACCGGCCGCTATGTTTCGCGACAGTTCCCCAGTCTGTCCAATGTTGAACTTTGAGGTATTGGACAGCTACAATTCTCGCTACATTGGCACTTTCGCGATGTAGACACTCAGAACTTAGGGCATTATTATCGTGTAACTTACGTGCAAGTCGGGTCTGCAAGTTCCGTTGTCTTGGGCGCAGGGGGTCGGGCGTTCAAATCGCCCCGCCCCGACCAATGAAACTTTCCAATGCCGGGTTTCGGCCCGGCTAGCGCACCTGTAGCTGTTTGTGGAGTTCTGGGATTCCTGGAGGCTCAGAACCGCTACAATTTTGACTACATTCGTTTGGGTTCCCAAAGCGAACTGAGCTTGACCATCATGGGCTCCAACAAAGCTTCACCGACGTTGCCCTTCGCCAAAACGTAAGTCTGTGCCGAGGCACTCCACTTTCCGAGAGAATAGTCCATTCGCATGCTGGCCATCATTCTGTGTCTGTTTCGGTTTGTTCGCCTGCTGGCTCTGGACATCAGAGCGTCGCTCTCGAGAACCTGGCCTTGCGGGGGCAGTTGACGTGACGCGCTGGTCTTCGTTCAGCCCAACACCGTGGTCCGCTGGCAACGGGAGCGTTTTCGCAGATTCTGGGCACGGCTGTCACAGCCCAAGGAGGTTGTCGAGGAAGACCCGCCGTTGCCGTCGAAGTCCGAAGGCTGATCCGGCAGATGGCCATTGGCAATCCCCTCTGGCGAACTCCGAGAATTCACGGCGAGCTGAAGATGCTGGGCATCACGGCATCGGAGCAAATCGTCTCATGTATTCTACGGACTGTTCCACGGCCGCCTTCTCAGACGTGGATGACGTTTCTCCGGAACCATTTGGGCCAGATTGTATCGGTTGATTTCTTTACGGTTCCGACCATCCGGCTAGGAGTGCTGTTCGTATTCCTGGTGCTGGAGCATGGCCGCCGGGAAGTGCTCCACTTCAATGTGACCGATCACCCACATCGGGATGGGTGGCCCAACAGATCGTCGAGGCGTTCGCTGACCGGGACACGCCGCGATACCTGATCCGGGACCGAGACGGTGTTTACGGAAAGGAAGTCCGTCGGCGGCAACAGTCCTTGAGCATCGAGGAGGTGCTCACGGCACCGCAGAGCCCTTGGCAGAATGCCTACGCGGAGCGCTTGATCGGGTCGATACGACGGGAGTGTCTGAACCACTTTATTGTCCTGAACGCCCGTCATTTGAAGAGGACGTTGGCAGCCTACTTTCGCTACTACCACCGATCGCGTCCTCATCTTGCGCTCGAAAAGCAATGCCCGATTGAGCGGCAGCTTATAACGCACGGCGCGATCATCGAAATCGTGAGCTCGGCGGCCTTCACCATCGCTATGAACCTACCGCAGCTTAAGCGGTTGGATTATTGGCGAACGACACCCTTGCGTCACTTCGAGCCACTGAACCACGAGTTCCGTGAGATCTGGGCCGTTATGGATCACAGCAGCAAGATATTGAATATCGAAGCGGGCATCTGCGTCGGCGTGACTGGTGGGGCCGACAAGTTGACGTTCAAGCTGATGCTGCCGCCCGATCTGACCTCTCGATCCAAGAATTGAACCGGTATCCCAGGGTCAGGCGGATTTTCTCGCAACGAACAGACCGAAGGCCATCGCCCCTTGAGCATAAGCCTGTTTCATCAAAGGGAAAGATCGCACGAAGCGTTGCGTGGGCCGGCCAGTGAAACGAAGAAAAAACCGTATTGCGGGATTGTCGCCAATCCGCGAACAGCGAGACCAGGTCGGCTCGACATTACGCGTGATGTCGTCGGCCGCCGTGACCGTCAGGCCGGCGTCCCGCATCCACTGCCGATAGTCGCTAAGCGAGCCCAGACTCGCGCTGAGCATCGCTTCCGCGATGGTGTTGACCAAGCTCTGTTCGTTCTCCCGTAAAGGCCCATCGCGGCGGAGCCACGCGCAGACCGCTAAGACGCCTCCGGGCTTCAAGGCGCGCGCGCAGCGTTCGAAGAAGCCGGGCTTGTCGCGAAAGTGCTCGCTGCTTTCCATGATCCAGATCACGTCCGCGCTAGCCTGTTCAGGTTGCCATTGATTGGCGTCCTGCACCTGAAATTGCACGCGTCCGGCCAAGCCCCGGGCTTTGGCCTTAGCCCCGGCCATTCGCGCTTGCACGGGACTGATAGTGATGCCTGTCACTTCGCAATGGAACTGATCGGCAAGCCACAGCGCCGATCCGCCCACGCCGCACCCGATGTCGAGCACGCGAGCGCCTTTGGGGATGCCCGCCCGTGCAGCCAGACGCTCCATCAGTTGAATCTGGGCTCGCGCCACCGATTCGTTGTTCGCCCAATAGCCGTGATGAAGATGTTCGCCCCAGAAGAGCCGATACAAATGCGACAGACGATCATAGTGCTTGCGAATCTGATCGATCTGGACGGGAAATTCAGGCGTAGAGATCATTTTGCTGGCGGGCCGAGGCGGTTTAGCTCTCGAACGTACAGTTGATTGTTGGGGAATCGAGTATGTAGCTCGAATAACAACTCCCGAGCGCCGGCCCGATTGTTGTCGCGCAAGGCGGCGACCGCAAGAAGCAGCTTTGCGAATGGCTCCAGATAGTGGCCGTGCTGGGCAGTCAAACGAAGCTGTTCGAGACCCCGCTCCCGATCTACTCGCGATCCAGTCCACCGGAGCACGACGCGCAGGGGCGCCGGCTTGAGGCTCAATAAGTAATTCTCTACGCCACCGCCGAGATAGGCGTCGTAGGCTCTTGGATCGGCCGCAATCAGCCGATCGGCGAAAGGGCGCCCGAGCTTGGTGTACCTGAGAGCAGTGAGATCTTGCTTTTCGATCAGCGCGGCGAAGTCCGCCCGCAATCCGAAGTTCAGCGATTTGGCAAACAGGGCGTTGGCGTCGGTAGCGGCGTACTGCAGTGAGGTGTCGGCGAGATGATCCGCGCGTTCTATCTCACGATCGAAAAGCGTTTTCATTTGCGGGTCCGGTCGAAGCCTCGCGCGATTGTCGTAGCCCGTGTCATCGACGAACAGCTCGGATTCGAGCGCTCCCAATCGAGACAATTCGGAAAAGAGATACGCTGCGGCGTCAGACGCCGGACCAAGCGCATCCGCCGGGTGTGTCTGCTTCCATTGTCCAAAGGTCTCATGCGCCGCATCGAACCTGAGATCGTACATGTTGAGCCAACCGCGGTAAAGTTCCCTGGACGGCGTACCCGGCTCAACCGCGAATGCAGAGGAGAATAGAAGGACGATGGCTGCGAAGCGCATCGCCTCACCCCTGGCGGGGAAAGATTTGAAAATCGATCTCCACCTCGTCTTTGACCTTGATCATTCCGCCGCCCACAACGATGGGCTTGATTCCGAAATCGGTTTGTTTGAGGACGATGTGCGTGGTGTAAGAATCGCCAGTTCGCTTCACGGTGAGGCTGACCGGTTTCGTGACGCCGTGAAGCGATAAGTCACCTTCCACCTTCCATTGCCCGTCGGGGAGTTTTTGTGCGCGAGAGGATCGGAACGAAATTTCGGGAAATTTCTTGATCTCGAGCGTCATCTCCTCCATATCTTTTTGAATCGTGGCCTGGGTTTTAGAGTCGACCTTGGGGTCCGGCTTGACGGTCATCTTCGCAGTTTCGACCGTGAACTCGACGTGCGGGGAAGGAGTTTCCCGGATGGTTCCTGAGGAGATGGGCGCATTGATCCAGTGCTCGTGGCCGGCCGCTGACAACAGCCCGGCCTTACCGACGTGAATGGTGATAGTGCTGCGCTGAACGTCAATCGCCGTGTTGTCGGCGGCCGCAATTGCGACGACGCCAAGAAACGCCACGCTGAGCTTCACTGCGCTACGTCTCATAAGCGTAAACTCTCCTCAGATTATGTTCGAACAGTGCGGCTGGGAGGAGACTTGTCACCACGCTTCGGCCGGCGACGACAGCGCGATTCTGCCACTGCCCGATATGGCCCATCAGGAGCGACCTCTGCTGAATGTGCCGGGTCCGGCGCCGGCGCAGGGTTTCATAGCGCCGCAGCGCGGATTCGATGGAACGTTCGCATGAAAGATGCCTTGCGAGCACCAGAGCGTCCTCGAGTGCCATGCAACCGCCTTGCCCGAGATTCGGTGTGCAAGGGTGGGCCGCATCGCCGAGCAGAGTCACGCGTCCAGCCGTCCAGCGAGGCAACGGAGGAAGATCAAATGCGCCGTTCTCCAGAATTGACTCAGTAGCCTCGATCAAAGCGGGAATCGGTTCGTGCCATCCAGCGAAACGCTGGAGAAGCTCGCTCTTGCGTTGGCGTGGCAGTGCCGCATCCTCCATAGGGCCATTGGCCGTCGCATACCAAGTGTATCTGCCTTGGCCGATGTCGAGAATGCCAAAGCGGCTGCCGTGTCCCCAGGTCTCGCTGTTGTACCCCGGGTGAAGCGCCCAGCCAGCGTAGGCGGCGACTCCTCGCCAAATCGTGTAGCCCCGATAAACCGGATCCGAAATGCCGAACAGTTGCGAGCGTACGCGGGACCGGATTCCATCGGCTCCGATCACGGCGTCGTGCTCCTCTACGCAGCCGTCAGCGAAATGAACACGAACTCTGGATCTCGACCGCTCCAGATACGTCAATTCCCGGCCGAGACAGATGCGCTCGGGGGGCACGGCGGAAAGAAGTGACGCCAACAGATCCGATCGTCGCGTACCCAGAGCCGGTGCGTCGGATTTTCCGACGGCGATATTCATGAGAACCTTGCCACAGCTCGCGCGCACTAGGAAATGAGTACTGTGGCCGCTGCGGGTCACGAGACTTTCGAGAAGTCCTAGGCGTCTCAGGGCGCGCGTGGCGTTCGGCCACAGCATCATGCCTGCGCCGACTTCCGTCAGCTGTGGGGCGCGTTCGTAGACGGTCGCTTGGATGCCCAGCCTATAGAGCGCGGCTGCCGTAGCCACCCCGCCGATGCCGCCGCCGATGATGGCGATACTATTCACAGAACACGACATCCCTTGGAGGCTCCTTCGTATACGCGGATTGCAGTTTTAAGCATGTTTCTTCGGAGAGCATGTACTGAGGGTTGGAAAGGCGCTGGCTGCGCTGACGCTTCGCATTGGGTTTAAATACTGTGACGAGGCGAGAGGCACGTTGCGTTCCATCCGTAATTTAGCTGTGGTGATACTAAAGCCACTTTGATCTTTCGGCTCACCCATTGGCATCTACGGTTGCGTCACCGACGAGAGCAGCCGTGTTCGGTGGCAAATTGCCGCCCGCATCGCGGACGAAATTCGGTCAAGTAGCAGCAGGTTTTGGACGATATAAGGGCGGAGGTTTTATGATCAATCCAGTCAGTTCAAGCAATATCCCAGTGCCTGCGGATGTACACAGCGCGCCATCGACAGCAAAACCGCCGGCCAATCCGCCGCAGGACAAAGTGCAGTTGAGTCCGCAGGCCCTCTCTGGGGGCGATGTGGATCATGACGGCGATTCGCACTAGCAATTCGGGCACGTGTGCCGCGTTTCGTGTCGGCACACGTGTTTTGCACATCCCCCACGATCAATCCGATTCTCGACGCGCGGCTGGTGTGCCAGAGCAAACCTGTCGCTGGAAGGGACTCCAGTGCGGCAGATTGCCACCATGTTGAAGTCTCTGGCTCCGGCAATCCCCTGCCCTTGATTGATCTCAAGGCACAATGAAATTGGTATCTTTCGTGCGCGTCATGTATGCATGTGTCTTTGCCCCATCCGGTTAATTGCAATCTGTTTTGTTACATCCACTCTTTCAAGCGCCCAGACAACCCCGACCCCATCCACACCGAATGCAACTCAGCCGGAGGACAAAAGGATATTCTGGATCATCCCAAATTACCGAACATCGCCAAGTCTGAATCCTTATGTGCCGCTTACTGCTCGGGAGAAATTCAAGGTCGCCGCGGAGGACTCGTTTGACCGGGGCACCATGGCTCTTGCCGTGCTGTTCGGCGCTGAGTCCCAGTTAACGAACTCGACTCCCGCGTTCGGGCAAGGAGTTCAGGGTTACGCGCGATATTTGGGGACATCGTACGCAGACTTCGTGATCGGCGACATGATGACGGAAGGCATCTATCCTGTCATGCTTCATCAAGACCCGCGTTATTTCCGGCGCGGGACGGGCAGCGTGTGGTTGCGTTTAGGGAGCGCGGCTGGCCAGATCTTTTGGACCCGCACGGATTCCGGCCGCACCCAGTTCAACTATTCGGAGATAATCGGCAACTCGACTGCGGTGGCAATTTCGAACGCGTACTATCCGGATAACCGGACCACTACCAATGCGATCTCCAAGCTAGGTGTTCAACTTGGCGTCGACATGGCGGCCAACATCTTGAAGGAGTTTTGGCCTGATATCAACCGCAAGTTTTCACGAAAGAGCCGCTGACGGAAATTGGCCGCCAACAGTAGCAGTGGCGTACTACTCGCGATGAGGGTGGAACGTATAAAGAAGCATTAGTGTGTGCCCGCTAGAATCCACGCCATAGGATGTCGAGAACACATATTGCACAAAGAGATTGTTGGAAAATCGCCAGCCGGCGCCGAAATCCGAGGAGTGCCTCGGTGGCATATAACCCGTGGCTGTCAGAGGCAGAAACGGGTCCGTAATAAGCACACTGTTTCCGAAGCTGTCGGGATAGATTAGCTGCCTTAGATCGTACGTCTGCCCAATGTAAAGAAATGATGCGTTCAAAAAAAGGTGTGAGGAAAGGTTGGTTTGAACGCCCGCATTTGCGGAGACGAAGCGGCTGTTCTGGTTCCCGGTCTGTAGGAGCGAGCTATCTGTGGTCTGCGTGCGGCCTGTGCTCGCTTGCGAATCGCCGCCGGCCACATCGAGGCTCACAACCGTCCGCTGGTTGAGAAAGTAGCCCAAGCCGAACGCCGCTGAGACTCGCCGTGCCTGGTCCCGTTGATGTGAATCTACTGCAATCGATCTGGTTAGCTGGTCACTCAGGGCGAGCCCGAGCCAAGACGCGTTTGCTCCATAAAACACCTTCCGGCCCAGCGGGCCGCGGAGACGAAAACCAACTTCGGAGGAATGGCCTGAAGAGCGCGTGCTGTCGAACGGCTCCAAGACGCCGTTGAAAGTGTGATTCGTCTCGCCGTCGTTTGCCTGTATTAATCCATAACGATAGTACAGTCCTAGTTTTTGAGCATGCGGCAAGTCTCTTTCGACGCCTAGCGTTACACGGTTCTGCGAGATGGTGGAACCTGAGTTGATACGCTCAATGGAGTTAGTAGCCTGGCTCGCCGAAAGTATCTGCGCTGCCAGGGAACCGCTTCCCTGCACGGTTTCAATTTCCACGCCGATACTCGTGGCAGAGCCGAACTGGCGTGCCGCTATCAAAGAGCCGGAGAAGAAGGCTCCGGTGGACGAGCCGCTGGTTTGCAGGCCGCTTTGAGGCACACTTTGGCTCAACACGCTCGATAATCCGATGTCGGACAATGCGCCTTGAACACCAGTCCCGATCTTGGATCCGGTGATGCTCCCGCCAATGACAACGTGGTCGGGAAGCGGAGCGAACATGGAAACTTGCGATTCTGCGCTGTAGTTCAGCGGGCTGAAGGGGGAAAGGCCGGGCGGAGTTGGATTTTCATCGAGTCCGCCGACGCCGTTGAACGAAGGCAAAAAGACGAGGCGCCCTTCAGCCGCCTTGAAATCGGTGGCATAGGCGGGGTTTTCCAGGCTATCCAAATGCGCTTCCGCGAAAGCGTTGTAGCGCATCAGAAATGGGATCTGTCCGATTGCGGATAGACCCGCGATGTACTGCTCGTAGATGCTAGCGATATTGCGCGGTGAGATTCCGGCGCGCTCTTCGGTCTGATTGTTGTGATTGTCCGATCCATGGTCGTCACGGCTGCCTTGATTTTGTTCCGCGATATCGCGGGCGGAGGGAACGTTGAACAACTGAAAGCCTTGTCCCGGGACCAGCAACACGCCGCGGCCAGCTTGAATGACCACCGACTGCCCGGGATCGGTGAGACTGGTCACTTCGACGCTGCCCTCGTAGACCACAACTTGGGTCTCTCCCTGATTGTTCACCGTGACGTTGAAGTCAGTTCCACGCACGGCGATGGAAGCGGTTGGGCTATTGATGCGATAAGGATTAGGGCGCCCGGCGAGATGATTGATCTTCACCCGCACGTTGCCCAGCAGGATTTCAAACAATTCACGGACCGAAGCAGCGGCGCGAAAGTCTTTGATCACGATCACAGATTCCGGCTGCACGACGATCATACTTCCATCGGTCAATTCAATGACGACCCGGCCCCCGCCATGTGTGTCAATCCGATCACCAGGACCAAAGTCGTAACCCGCTGTTAAAGCCAGCGGAAATGCGCCATTGTTGCTTGAAACCAGAGCGTGTCCGGTTACGCTGGAGGCCCGCGCGGCAGCTTGAGCATTTACGATGGGACACAACACCAACAGTCCGCCCAGTATCGACAAGGCACGTATGGTGATGTTGATGGGGACTTGATGTCTCAATCGCAGTGGCCGGGCCTTCTCTGTTCAGCTCTAATCTTCAGTATGGTCGGAATCGTCCTCCGCGTCACTTTCTGGGTCGGCAGCCCCCTGCAGCCTATACCGGGCAATAAGGCGCTGGATGGTTCGACGATCAAGGTGTAGCAGGGCGGCTGCCTGCCTCCGATTCCACCCTGTCTCATCCAGGATCAATTGCAGGTAGCGACGCTGTAATTCATCCATGTCGGGCCGGTCCGCGATCAACCGCTGGGCCGCACTAGCCGGATGACCGGACCTCTGGCCGGCAGCGGTGATCTCGGAAGGAAGGCAATCCACAGTGACAAGGCCGTTGGAAGAGAGCGCTACTGCTCGACGCAGTGCATTCTCTAGTTCTCTTACGTTACCCGGAAAATCATACGAAGAGAGCGCCAGCATCGCCTCGCGCGTAAGATGCAGCGGCGACATAGCGGAGTCGCCAAATCTTTGCAGAAAGTGAGTGGTGAGCAGTTCGATATCGCCCGTCCGGTCCCGCAGAGGAGGCAGTTCAACACTGAAGACGCTGAGGCGGTAAAACAGGTCCGCTCGAAAAGTTCCGGCGTCCACCAGTCCTCGCAGAGGGGCGTTGCTTGCGCCGATCACGCGTACGTCAACTTGGCGCGGCTGCGTCGAGCCGATTCGCCGCACCTCGCCGCTTTGCAAGACACGTAGAAGGCTGGCTTGAAAGGCCGCGCTTGTGGACGCCAATTCGTCGAGAAATAGCGTCCCACGATCGGCTGCTTCGAACAGGCCGCCGCGATCGCCGGCCGCACCGGTGAAGGCTCCCCGCATGTAGCCAAATAACTCCGACTCGAGTAAAGTGTCCGTCAGGCCCGAGCAGTTTACCGAGAGAAACGGGCGAGTTGAGCGAGCGCTGAACTCGTGAATTGCTCGCGCCACTAATTCCTTTCCGGTTCCGGATTCACCGAGAATGAGTACAGTTGCGTCGCTGCGCGCCGCTTGAGCGATGAGCTTGTACACCATGACCATTGGCGCGCTTCGCCCAACCAATCCGGAGCCCGAGATGAGGCTTTCGATGTTTGCGGGTGCCTGTGCGGACTCGGCTTCCTGCCTTGCGCCCAAGTGGCGCCGCAGAAGTTCAACCACTGCCGCAACGTCGAATGGCTTCCCGATAAAATCGGTCGCTCCTTCGGACATCGCCCTGACCGCAGCCTCCACCGAACCCTGCGCGGTCATCAGAATGATCGGAATCGTAGGGTCGATGCGGTGAATGTCCTTCACCAGATCAAGACCTCCTCCGTCCGGCATGTAGATGTCGCTCAACACGGCGTCGATGCCGCCATTCCGCGCCACTTCCAGCGCTTTCGAGCCAGTCGGCACCGCTGTCACCCGAAACCCGTTCAGCTTCAAGCCCGCCTCAAGCATCAGACGTATGGAGCGCTCATCGTCAGCTACCAGAATGTGCGAGGACATACCCGGAGGAACTTTCACCATCATTCTTCACCCTCAGAACATGGAATCCAAACCGTGAATACCGAGCCCGTGCTTACCAAACTGCGAACCGCAACCGATCCTCCGTGCAGCTCTGCGATCTCCTTCACCAGGGCAAGGCCAAGGCCCGTGCCGGGTACGTCCACGTCTTGCACCCGCGGAACGCGATAAAATTTTTCGAACACGCGATTCAAGCTGCCCGCCGGTATACCGTAGCCTTGGTCGGCAACTTCGATCGAAACGCCGTTCCCGGTGTTCCTCGCGGAAATGACAACTTCCGTTTTCGGGGGACTGTATTTAATGGCATTCGACACGAGGTTGCTGATGGCCCGTGACAGCAGGTCTGCGTCCGCGAGCACCGGGGCAATGCCCGAATCCACATGTCTTGTCAGCCGGATGCCGCGCTCGGAAGCTAGTGGCTCCAGCATCAACAGGCTGCGCTCCAGAAGAAGTTCTATTCGCACCGGCGAGCGCCGCAAGACGGTCGCCCCGGATTCGAGACGAGTAATGTCGAGGTACTCGCTGATCATGTGGGTCAGGCGCTTGGCCTCGTCGTGAATCGCAATGCTCATTTCGCGGCTGCGTTCCGGATCAAGCTGGAATTGCGCCAGGAGTTCGCTCATGCCTTGTATAGCTGTCAAGGGCGTGCGCATTTCATGCGAAACCAGGGCCATGACATCGTTCTTGGTTTGCTGCAACTCCTGCTGGCGGGTGATGTCGGACAACGAAGCGACGATACCCAGTACGGCACCCCCTCCGTCCTCGCCCGAGGAGACGGCAGCTACCCGTAGATTGAAGTAGCGCGGGCGGGGTCCGCGAATTGTGATTTCCCGCTCGATCTTCTCCCGGTCAACAACCAGGCGCACCAGTACGTCGCGGCTGGCTTCGGGCGGGGCCTGCTCGGCCTCGGCCAAAACTCCCAACAGATCGCGCCCCCGCAACGCCTGCTCAGAATGACCGAGAACCGCTGCCGCGCGGTTCGCAAATGTGATGCGTCCGTCAACTCCGGCAATAATGAGTATGTCTTCGACTGACCTCATCGCCAGGTCCACAAATTTTGCGCGACCCAGAATACGAGCGTTCAGCTGGCTCAAGGATCGCGCTTTCCACGCCAATCCTCGCGGCCACCACCATCGAGAACCCTCCTCTCGGCCGACCCATGTTTCTGCCGCGGCAACGGCGATTGCAGCGCAAAGTTTCTGGATTTCAGCGGATGGCACCCGGCCAGCACGGTGGGCAATCAAGAGGGTGACTGTACCTTGCGGTCTCTGTATCGGGGTAAGCACCAGTTCATGATCGTGGTTTTGAGGCGGTAGTGCAAAACTGCCGTGGCCCTTGGGCAGGATCGCCATTCCGTGCGCTGCCCCCAATCGCATCACCGCGCCGCGGTGCAATGTGTAGATCGCTACGCCATCGGCGTCAGCTAGCCGGGCGATGGATTCCGCCGCTGATCCCAAAGCCATGGCATTGAGGGATTCGTCAGCCCGCTTGACGTCTTCAATGCTCCTATCGAGCTGAGCGCTTGCGAGCAAAGAGCGTCGCAACTGTCCGAACACGCCCGCCGACGCGAACGAAACCAAACCCAGCGTCAACGGTGGAAGGACAAGAAAACGGGTGAACGCGAGATATCCTGCCACTAGGATGGCCAGCAGGACCGCCGCGAGACCGCCAATTTGCTTGATTGCCTCATGACGTCCCTGAGCTACGGTCAGGGTGAAGATAGTGACCAGCGCAACCAGCGCGCCGCACAGGAACGCCAACCAGTCCGGAGTTTTGGAATAGAACCGCGACCGCAAGATAGTGTTGAGCGTGTTCGCAAGCACCTCTACACCCGGCATCAAAGACCCGTGTAGATTCCCCGTTGCATCCGCTTGATGAATGAAGGGCGATGCAAGGCGATCGCCTAGGGAAGCGGCCGTTGCCCCTACCAGCACGTATTTTCCCCGGAACCGTGCGGGCGGAATTCGCCCGCTTAGAACATCCGCCAAGCTGTATGTCTTGTACGATCCTGGTGGTCCAATATAGTCGATGTCCATGCGGGCTGCAGGGAGCGTTTGCGTCGAGCTCTTATCACTTGGAACCGCGCTGATCATCAGGGTTGGAGCGGCCGATTCAACCGGAATCACATGTGAGCCGAGCAACAGGCTGTGTGAAGTCAGTCTGACGGATTGTTCAGGAATGGCGTCACCGACGCGAATGGTTTCCACTGCCATCGCACGGATGGGACGCCCCTGATTGTCCGCGAGCTGAATTAAAATCTGGCGCGCGACCCCATCCGATTCTGTCGAAACGTTCACATGCCCAACTGCGGCAGCCGCCTGTTCTAATGCTGGCAACGGCAGCAGCCAGTTTGCCGCCCCCCCGGTGGCCGGAACTGCCACGAGTTGCGCCGCGACGATCACGTTCCCTGCGCGTTGTATCGAGCGGGCAAGAGCATCGTCGTCGGTTTCCGAGGTCGGATCTGTGTATAAGATATCCAACCCGATCGCCTGGGGTTGAGCCGCTGCAATCGCATCGACGGCACGTGCCGATAGCACGCGTGACCAGGGGAAGCGGCCAAATCGCGCAATGCTGGCTTCATCGATCGCAACAATGGCGATGTCGTCCGGCGGCGGAAGCGAGCCGCGCTCGCGGGTCATCCAATCGCGCATGTACCGGTCGATACCAGGTGCACGCCATGCGGCGAACGTTCCGAGCAGCGCCGACAGGACCACGATTACTACCAGCGAGACGTTGTTGGCTGAGTTAGCGGTCACCTTAGTCTTGGGAGACACCTCGGAGTTCAGGTGGTACAAGCTTTCATCACAATGTGGGACTACTCGCAATCGTAGCGCCAGTTCCATGCTGTTTCCAATTCTGCGTGGGTTGGATGAACTACGATGTATCGCGTACCGCCTGCATCGCACAGCGACGATATCCAAGGCCAAGACGCGACAACTTGCCGCCCCCCGGTTTTCGAGAGGTGGCGGTAATGTCCGTAGGTGCAGCATATTGCGTTTGTCGTAGAACTGACTGCGGCGGAACCGATATTGGCCAATAGCGTGCATCTAGCGCGCTCCATAAAGATTCATCCGCATCGCCTTTTGTGCTGGAGCGAAGCCAGGTCATTAAGTAAGTGTGTTTCCGCCGCCCCCTCTCTTTGACGCCTTGCATGAAACCTTGACTAATTGCCTCAAGGTGGCTATGTTCTGCGCGCGGCTTACCGTGCTGCTGGGACCTTCGTGCGTGCCGGAGGCTTTCGGGCAGGGTACAGGCTCGCTTGAAGTGATTGCACGAACTGATCAAGGTAGACCACTTCCGGGCGCCACCGTATCGGTTCGTTCAGCTAGCGGTTCGGTTCGAACGGGAGAGACCGGAACAGATGGAGACGCTCGCTTCGCCGGCCTCGCGCCAAGCTCATATCAAGTCAGCATCGCGGCCCCAGGTTTCCAAGACCTTTCGGTTGCAGTCATCTTGGCGGATAGCGCTCAGCAGCGCATCGACGCCATTCTCGTTGCAGGGGCCACTCAGAAAGACAGCATCACAGTTGTGGGAGGGGTGGAAAATGCGCTGGACGAGAACCTCTCCACACCTGTTGCATTGGACCGCGAGCAGATCAAGAACACCCCTGACCGGCCGGCATCGGTGACTGATGCACTGCCTCTCGCGCCTGGGATCATTCGACTACCGAACGGGCAGTTGAGCCTCTCAGGCAACGCGGAACATCGCAGCACTTTGTTAGTTAACTCCGGCACTGCCACAGACCCGGCAACCGGCCAGTTTGGCGCCTCCATACCGATCGACAGCGTACAAACCATGAATGTCCTGACCAGTCCGTTCCTAGCCGAATACGGTGGATTCACTTCCAACGTTGTTGCAGTGGAGACCCGCCCGGGCGGCGACAAATGGCACTTTGAGTTGAATGATCCTCTGCCGGAGTTCCGCTTTCGCAGCTGGCATATGGTGGGCATGAAGTCGGTTACGCCCCGCGTGAACTTCGGAGGCCCGATGCTTTCAAGCCGCCTCCATTTAGTCGAATCCATCCAATACGAGATGCGATCTACCGAGATCATCACCCTGCCGTTTCCTGACAATCAGCAGCGCCGGGAAGGCTACAACTCGTTCACGGAGCTGGACTACATTCTGAATTCCACAAACATGCTAACCGCCTCGCTTCATATCGCGAATCAGCATACGCGTTTCGCGAATCTAGATTTCTTCAATCCCGAGCCGGTAACGCCCAGCAACGCCAATACCACCTACGCTGCCGCAGTCACCGATCGAGCCTCGTTCGGTGGTGCATTGCTGGAGAGCGCGCTTTCTGCGACCAGCTTTCGTGCCGGAGTGTGGCCACAGGGGACGCTGGATATGATTTTGAGTCCGACAGACAACCAGGGGAATTACTTCAGCCGGCAATCGAGGACCGCTTCCCGGCTGGAGTGGCGTGAAACTTTGGCATTCACTCGCAACTGGCTTGGTGTTCACAATTTCAAATTCGGCTCGACCATCGGCGGCACGGCAGAGCACGGGCAGGTGCAGGATCATCCTGTCGATATCCTTGACCCAGCGGGTACGCTCCTCGAAACGATCCGCTTCACGCCGGGCCAGCCGTTTCAACGATCTGACGTCGAGACCGCCTTCTTCGCACAAGACCACTGGGTGATTGGTTCGCACTTTGCAATAGAAGGCGGGATTCGAGCCGAGCAACAACGCATCACAGATACTGCTCGCATCGGCCCACGCGCGGGTTTGGCCTGGACACCGTTTGGCAGCGGCAAAACGATTGTGCGCGCCGGCGCCGGAGTTTTCTACGACAGGGTTCCTTTGAATGTCTACGGGTTTCCAAATTACCCCAATCAGGTCGTGACGTCCTACGGCCCCGATGGTCAAATCATCAGCGGCCCGACGCAGTTCTACAACCTGACTCAATCGGCGGTCCCCTCCGAACTGCCCTTCATCCATACCGAACAGCAGCCCGGCAACTTTGCGCCGTTCAGCGTGAACTGGAACATTCAACTCGAGCAAATTCTGCTGCCGGCGCTACGAGTCCGTGTGAACTATTTGCAGAGTGCATCCGACGGCCTGATCGTTCTGAATCCTCAGGTGGTGCAGGGGAGCGACGCGTTGGTTCTCAATGGAAACGGTAGTTCTCAGCTCAAACAGCTCGAGGTAATCGCCGCGGTCCGCGCCCCGCGTGATGGTCCGATTTACTTTTCTTACGTCCGAACCCATGCGGTTGGAAGTTTGAACGACTTCAACAACTACCTCGCGAATTTCCCTCCCGCGGTTATCTTGCCGAATTACTATACTTCGCTGCCAGGCGACGTACCCAATCGCTTCCTGGCTTGGGGCACACTTCGCGTTCCCTGGAGACTGCAGTTGATGCCCAAAGTAGAATACCGCACGGGCTTTCCTTACTCGGCGCTGGACCAAAGACAACAATACGTCTACCTCCCGAACCAATCCCGATTTCCTTCATACCTTTCTGTAGATGCCCGCATCTCGAAGGACGTCAAGGTTTCCGAAAAATACACGTTCCGGTTCTCTATTATCGGTTCCAATCTGACAGATCACTTCAATCCCATCAGCGTCCATGCCAACACTGCCGATCCGCTGTACGGTGTCTTCTTCGGAGAATACCGGCGACGCTACACAGCGGATTTTGATGTGATTTTCTAGTTTTCATGGAAGGGGCGCCGTGAGAAATTCAGCTTGCGAATGTGGATGCCGAATGCGGGCATCGGACCCTGCATTGTGGCCGTTATCGTGCATAGCATTCAGTACTTTCCCTTTGATGGGGTCCAATGATACAAGATCTCAAGCCAATCAAGACAGTTCCCTCAAAGACCAGCGGACGGCGTAAAAGCCCGGCCAATGGCCAAGTTGCGAAATCGGAATCAGCGCCGGACAGCCCCTCGGTTGCGCTCGGCGGATTCAAACTCTTCACTCGCATCGTCGACTGGGTCACAAATGACCGCGTGCAATTGATTAATGCTACGGACCGTATCCAGGAGATAGTTGGCGGCTGCGGCATTCGCGACGGCGTCGTACATCTGCAGTCCCTGCACACCACCACCGCCGTCTTCATCAACGAATGGCAGGATGCGTTGTTGCACGACGTCAAGAATTTTCTCGAAGGTCTTATCAGCGCTGAGGCCCTCTGGCGGCACAACGACCCTCGCTATTCCGATTGCGAACGCAAGAACGCAGCCTCGCACTTGCGCGGGATGATCATGGGCCAGTGCCTCGTGCTACAGGTGCGTAATTCAGTGGTGCTGTTGGGCACGTGGCAGAGTATCATTCTGGCTGATTTTGATGGCCCACGGACGCGCTCGTTGTCGATTCAAGTCTCAGGGATTTAGCGCGCCTCGTCCTTCTGGCAAGCCGTACGCCAAACACCCTTCGTACTTCGGGGTAACGTGAACCACTTTTGCCAACCAGAGAACCGGGGCGGAGCCGGCTTGCGCTCCTGCCGGCCATTGCGGCGATTTGCCGCCGACGCCATTGTTCTCCGGCGGCAGATTGCCGCACTCAGCGCGCTTAGGGCTGAAAATCCTGTCCTTATTCTGGCCCTCATCGTGCATTGCAGTTGGCGATTCCCTGGGGGTCGACTCGTGCGCGGCCCCTCCTTTTGATCGATTTTGATCGATGGGAACCTACACGCATCCAGAATAGCCAGTGGGGCGCGGGCAGGTGCGATAATGGCCAAACGGCGAGTCGCATGTCGCGGTTTGGATTGGTCCGGGCTGAATGCCGTCGCTTGAAAGAGAGCGCTTGATCTTCAAAGAGGACGCGTCAATTGATGTTCGCCTCGCAGCACTGTGGTCACCGCCTGCGTCTGAACTTCCGCGCGCCATAAGCTGCGCCGGACATTCGACATTGGAGATCAAGATAACGGCTGCAAGTCGTATCAAGAGAGGAAGCATGAAACCAAGAGCGATAAAGTCATTCCTCGTTGTGAGCAGTCCATTGCTTCTAATCCAGATCGCAAGTCCATTGCGGGCGCAGGTCGGTGGCATGGCATCGTCTGGAATTACCACCGACTCTCCAAGAGCATCTGTTCCCAGTACGAAAGTCTGCGTCAACCATGTTGCCAGGAATCCGAATGCCCAGACGAGTTCGATCCCGCTATATAAGGCCCAGAAACTAATCCCTGAACCTTACGAGGCTATCTCGGCGGAAGGATCGAGCCCCGACCAATCAGAAGTGGCGTTGTTCACGGCAGAATCGGACCGAACGATGGATCTATCTTTGCCTGGTGCTTTCAACAACACAATAACGCCCGCGATGCAACGCACCCTCACTCGCGCGAAGATGGCTGTTTTTTCTCCCTGCCAGTCCATGGCGGAGAGCTACTTGGAAGAGATGAGATTCTCTCCTGATCAGACTCAGGGAAATCCTCAGCAACAGACGAACCCTGCTACCCCCAATCCAGCGCCGCCTTCACTGGGAGATCTGGGCATTCCTCCGGCCCAGACGCAGGGGAATCCGCAGGAACAGGCCAGGCTCGACAGGCGGGCACACATGCTCAAGATGCATCAGCGTCTCGGCTTGATTACAACCGTTCCTTTGCTGGCCACCGTGATTGCCGGTAGCTTCGCGGGCGGCAGAGCGACCAGTTCGACCACACGCGATCTGCACGCTGCACTCGGCTCGGTGACCGCGGGTCTATATTTCACGACCGCTTACTACTCCATCTTCGCGCCTAAGGTGCAGGGAATCCAGACCCGCGGCCCCATTCGTCTGCACAAGGCTCTCGCATGGATTCATGGACCGGGGATGATTCTGACCCCTATCCTGGGAGCGCTTGCCTTTGATCAAAAGAACCGTGGGGAAAAGGTTCATGGAATTGCAAGCGCCCATGGGGCCGTGGCTTACATCACGGCGGCGGCATACGGACTCGCCATTGTTTCCGTATCGTTCAGGTTTTAGGAAAGGCTTATGGGTGCGAAACTGCTGCCGGTCCTCCTGCCGCTTCTAGTCCTCCCCCAGCTTGACCGGGCGGCGGATCGCCAGTGGGTGCTGGAACAATCCACTATCACCTACCATGTGTCTCACCCGTTGCATCAGACCGAGGGGGTCAGCCACGCCGCAAAGGGCAAGGGCGTTTGCCACGCCGGACAATGCGATTTCTTGGTCGCGGTACCCGTGAAGTCGTTTGATTCGGGGGACAGCAACCGTGATCTCCACATGCTCCAAGCCACGCGCGGCGCGCAATTTCCCATGGTGACCGTTCGTACCCGATTGACTGATGAAACAATTGGATCAGCAACCATCCATGCCGATCTGGAAATCCAGTTTGCGGGCCAGACCGCCCAGTATAAGCAGATCCCACTTCAAGTAGTGACTCAGAGCAACGCGTACCCGAATCTCAGGGACTATTCCGGCGACACTCTCCGATTTCAAGATCGATCCGCCGTCGCTTTTAGCGATCCCCATCAAGAACGAAATCCCGGTGCATGTAGAGATGACCTGGCAGCCGCAATGAGCGCACACGCTTCCTTTTTGACTGTGAATTTTGTGAAATAGTCCGTGAGAGCGAGATCCGAAGACTTGGCACGCCGGACCCGCCGCGATTTTCTCGTGTTTGGCGCGAGTGCATTGGAGGTTTCTAGAATCGGTAAGCAACCGATCTCCCCCAGCCCGCGTCCGTTGAATCATCCTTGGAAGGTGGCACACTTTGGAAACTCGATTTGTGAAGCTCCTAGCCGTTTTGATGACGCTATCTACCCTTGCGATGCCTGCCCGGACGGCAGCTCAAGCAACAGGACCGGATCAGACCCCACCCGCTGGTTCCCCACCAAGCACATCGCCCCAGATGCCTCCAGCTTCCCCAACCCAACCGTCGCCACCGGTCTTTGACCGACCAGTCTCCTGGAAACTTCTATTTCCCAACTTGATTTCCGATCAAAAGCAGATGTGGTCCTTTCCAGCCAGACTCATGCAGGGGAAAGACTGGATGCCTGCCGTCGCCGTTGTGGGGACCACCGCGGGACTCCTGCTGCTCGATCCGAGCGAAGCGGGATATTTCCGGCGCGCGCAGACATTTCAGCGGTTCAACAACATCTTTACCGGCAATGCGACCGTTATCGGCACCATCGCGGCCCCGGCCTCGCTCTACGCCATCGGGTTGATTCGGAGAGACTCGAAGATGCAACACACAGCGCTGCTCGCAGGCGAAGCCGTGGCCGACGCCGAGATACTGACAACGGTCTTGAAGGATGCCACCAAGCGTGTTCGTCCGGCTAGCTTCCCGGCTTCTGGAAACTTGTACGATTCCTGGTTTGACAGCAAAGGGTCATTCTTACGCGGAAATGGCAGTTTCCCGTCAGGGCACACTATAGCGGCGTTCTCTATTGCCACGATCATCGCGCGACGCTACCGAAATCATCGGTGGATACCGTACGCTGCGTACGGCATGGCTGCGGTTGTCGGATTTTCACGGCTTTCGCTATCTGCTCACTTCTTGTCAGATGTCTTCATGGGTGGTGCGCTTGGGTACTCAATCAGCCGTTTCGCTGTGCTCCGGCAGTAGCCGCGACATTCATGAGAGCCGCTGGCGCTGGCTTCTTCTAGCCGCTGTGGTTCTTCGTTCGGGGGCGCTGTTAGCGCAACTCACCACCGGAACCATCGAGGGAATCCTCCGTACATCGGATGGCGTTCCATGGCCCCGTTCGCCGATCGCCATTACAGGCGGCGCTGGTTTCCGTATCGTGATTCACACCGACTCGAATGGCGAGTACTTCATTACGCCACCTTACGGGCAATACCAGTTGTTTGGAGATCTTCAGGGCGGCGGGACGTCTCCGGGACTGCTGTATTCGTCGCTCCTTGCAAAGCGCCCACGTCGACCAGGTGTTGGACGCCTCGGGCGCAATCCAAAGCGTGCAACCGGCGGCGAGCCGGACATCCGGTCTTGGGGCCGATGCTACGAACGGACGTTTGTATCCCGAGCCATTCAGTTTGCAAGGTGTTCTGCTAAGCAGGGAGCCATCTAGCGTGAGCCAACCACTGGATTTTGGCGGCCTCAGCGACAACCGTCTGGCGATCGAGTCGCAACGAGGATTTTCCTGGACGGATACACAATACAAGCTTCAAGGTATAGACGCGACCGACTCGTATCAGCCGGGCCTGCCACCGATCCTGCCCGAGGTGCAAGCGCTCGATGAAATCGTGGTGCGTAGCGCATTCGCTCAGACAGCTTCGTCGAGCGATGGCACAGAGGTCGGCCTCTTTCTAGGCGAGCCAAGGGCTTCCTGGCATAGCGCACTTTCGACAGCGAACACCGGTGCCGTGCTCTCGTCAACAAACCTGCCATTGCCCGCTACTCGCGGGATAGTGTGCAGTCTGTGCCACAAACGCACGCCGCTGCACGCACAGCAGGTTGTCTTCGCGCATCATCCGCAGCACCAGTTTGCGATTGACCGCGAAGCCTCGGTGTCGCAACTCGGCGGTGATTCCTCGATACCTGTAGGCCGGCGATTCCACCGCGATCTTCTGCATCTCATCGCGGATCTCCATCTCGACCGGGGAAGCTTGCCGTGGCGTTCGTGACCGATAAAAACCGGCCCGGCTCAGTCCGGTCATCTGGCACAGCCGCTCACGGCTTGGCCTGGCGAAACCTTCCCCTCGGGCGCGGCGACCGGAACGGCGCGGGAAGAATCGTCGCCTGTGTATTCGTGAGCGGGATGTGTGCTGGGCTCCTCACAGCAGCGCACGTGACCAGCTTCTGGACCCAAGTGGGTGGATAGCGGCGCGCCGGTCTCGATTTAAGTGACTTCGAGGCAGAGCAGGTATTCCAGATTTGCACGTGTCTTCAAGCCTCGTATGGCTGTCGGCCATCCTTCCATAAACAGGGCTCATGGAAGATTGGCCCAGCATTTATGGACAACAACTATCGCTCGACAGAGCGGATCGCATCGTGTGCCGGTGGGGAAATGACAATGCGCGACCGTTTCATGAGCTCGGCGGATTCTGCCGGGGAACTCGGCTAGTCGGAATGTGACTCTCCCGCGTGGTTGTACTCCGCCCTTGCTTAGTTGCTGCTCTTGGGCTTGCTTTTCGACGCTCGTCGAAAACGTAGATTGGATCTCGATTGGGACCTCCTGCTTGTGAAGCAGCTCGTCTCAATGATGGCAGAGGATATGGAATAGGCTCAGCTAGGCTCAGCGCGGCGCGCCGGCGTGTCAGAAGCAGAACAAGAACTAGAACGTAGCCTCACACCTGCCTTGGGCGCAGGGGTCGGGCGTTCAAATCGCCCCGCCCCGACCAGTTCAGCCAGCTTCGCTCCCTTCAAGAGGGCCGGAGCGCCGCGCACCAGAGCGGTCATCCACAAAGTCTTAACGATAAATTTCTCGAATCTTCACGGTTTTTCAATGACTCCTTTATGCCTTCTTTAGCAGCTTAACTTCATACTGAAATGCGGGAAGACTCCAGCCGTTCAGCCTGGTTTCGGGGCGCGGCTAGGTTGCTTCACGCAGAAGGAGGCAGTAGGAAGTGCAAGGTGTCAGAGGGCTGCGTTTCTCGCTCAATTATGTTCGGTGCCGTGTCCTCGCGCTCGGGACAATCACGGCATTCATAGGATTCCAGGGCGTGCAAAATGCGTCCGCTCAGCCAGCCACGGGCGGCATTTCGGGAACGCTGCGCGATTCCTCAGGCGCGGCCGTAATAGGGGCGCAACTCACGATTAGGAGCCTGACAAACGACACAACGCAAAGTACAACATCCGATGCAACGGGAGTATACAAAGTCCAGAACCTGAGCGCTGGTTCCTATGAGATCACTGCGTCCAAATACGGGTTCGAAGATGCCAAGGCAAGGCTGGTTACAGACGCGCGGCGGCCGGCACGTTTGGACCTGAAACTGAAGCTCGCCGCGCTAGACGATGCTGCGATATCCCAGGGCGCGGCGTACACCGAGTCGAAAGAGCTGGCGGCGCTGGAACAACGTATGGAGCAGCTTGAAGCGGAGCTGAAAAAGACCGCTCAAGCCCAGGCGGCCTCGGCTGCCGTGGTTCCAGCCGAAACCGCAGAGCATAGCCGCTTGCTAGCCACCGTGACGAAGGATCCGAGCCAAATACCGATGCTGCCCGCAACCACCGTTGCCAAAGTAGATGACAGCAAAAGTGTGAGCGCGAACACTCCGCCACCCGGGCCAAGCGCACCGCAGCAAAGCGCCGGCGGGTCGGGCCGTAGCGATCAAAACCAGGCGCCCGCGGCTTCAGCGGTGGATGTGCAAACACCCTTCGCCTACGGCGACTTTACCTGGCTCAACGGCTCTCCGCGCAACAAGGACGTGGTGCTGGATACGCCGTTCTTTACGCCCGAAGTGCGATTCGATACACACTACATGGCAGACTTCAACCAGCCGATTGACCATACCATCGTCGGCGCGACTGAGTCGTTCCGCTCCGGTGAAGTACAAATCGAGCAGGCCAGCGTCGGCGGCGATTTCCATTGGCAGAACGTTCGCGGCCGCATCTTGTTCATGATGGGATTATTCGCCACCACCACGCCACGCAACGATGCGAGCTCGGCAACTGGTTCTGGGAACGGAAATACCGGCGGAGTCGGCCAGTGGGATCTTCAAAATGCTTACAAGTATGTTTCGGAAGCTTACGGCGGGTATCACTTCAACGTGCAGCACGGGCTCAATGTCGATGCCGGAATCTTCGTGTCGTACATCGGTCTCTTCAGTTACTACAACTTCGATAACTGGACTTACCAGCCGTCTTATGTGTCTTCGAACACCCCGTGGTTTTTCAACGGCGTTCGCGTGCAGTGGTTCCCAACGAACAAGCTGAAGATTGAACCGTGGTTCATCAACGGATGGCAATCATATGCCAAGTACAACGGCCATCCCGGTCTAGGCGGACAGCTTCTGTGGATGCCCACGGAATGGTTCAAGCTCGTCGCCAACCAATATGGTTACGGACAGGACAACCTAGGCCTTCCTCACACGGAACGCATCCACACCGATGACAGCATCGAGGTAAGATACTACAGCAAACCTGAGAGCCTTAACCTCTCAAAAATGGCATTCTCGCTGACGGCCGACGCCGGCTGCCAGTATGGTGGCGGGATTTCCTGCACCGGCGGACGCAACACCACTGAAAAATCGTCCTTTGTAGGCTGGATGCTCTATGACCGCATGTGGTTCCACAAGGATCTCATGGCCCTTACGCTCGGCGGCGGAGAGATGAGCAACTATGGCCGCTACCTGACCCTGCTGCCGCCGATCGATGGCGCCTGGGCTGCGTCTGGTACGCCATACTTCACGGAAAGCCCAAGCCAGCGGGCTCACATGTGGGATAGCACGGTTACTTTTCAGTACATGCCCAAACAGTACATCACTTGGTGGGCTGAGGCTGGCTATCGCCACTCGGATGTTCCGTATTTCGCCGGCCGAGGTGGTGTGACCCCTCCGGGTGGTGACAACGGCTTTCCACAATATTACACGTGCATGTCGGGCGCTACATCCGGAACAGGCAATCTTGCGGCAGCCCAAGCGGCCTGCGGCGGAGCCAGCAATGTTTGGTTCCCTGACCTCAGGAGAAGCGAAATGAAGCTCAGCGTCGGCGTGATGGTGAAGTTCTAACGGATTCGCCCCCATGAAACTAAGACGCAACGCACTGGCAAGTCTGGCGGCAGCAGGGTTCTTCGCGATTATCGCGGTCGTGGAAACCGCCGCCTTCGCTCAAAAATCGTCCGTCCGCAAGACGCAGAATGGACCGCAGCTCAACGCGGACGAGGTACGGCAGTTGATGGTGCTCATGGATACGAACAAGGACGGCAAAATCAGCAAGCAGGAATGGATGACATTCATGTCGGCGGAGTTCGACCGGCTGGATAAGGATCACAGCGGAGATCTGGATGCCAAAGACCTGGAGCAATCGAGATTGCGGGCCAGCCGCCCGTTTTCAGCCGCCGGTAAGTAACATCGGCGCGCAGTCGGCAGCGTTTCGGCGCTGCCCTGGTTTATGAGGTAAGCAATGCGCAGAATTCGAGTTCAAGCATTCTGGTTGATCGCTCTATCCGCAGTCTCACTTACGGCGCGCGGCCAAGACTGGAGAAGCAAGGCGGTCAGCGAGTGGAGCGAAGCGGACGCCAAACAAGTCCTCACTGCCTCCCCCTGGGTGAAGAAGGCTAACGCGAGCATTGCCAGGCGGCAGACCGAGGATGAACTCAGAGAAGGTGGACAGATGGGACAACCCCGCGGCGTCGGCTATGAGGGCGTGGACAAGGACAACAGAGGACTAAAGGTATCCCCGAACATCTTCACCCCAGAGGGAGCGGGTGACCGCAGCCCACGCTCCATGGTCCAGCCCCTTACGCTGAAACTGCGCTGGGAGAGCGCCCTTCCGGTCCGTCTCGCGGAACTGAAAGTGCGCGAAATCGAGCCGCCCACGTCGAAGGGCGAGGGCTACAGCATCGCCGTATATGGCGTTCCCGGAGCCTACTTCAAGGAAGATCCAAAACGATTGGGTGAGCCTTTGAAGAACGAAGCGGTCTTGAAGCGCGAGGGGAAAAAGGATGTGAAACCGATTAGCGTCGAAGTTTTCCAGCGGGAAGATGGCCTGGTCGTGGTCTATCTATTTCCTTTGTCCGCGGAAATCAGTAAGAAGGATGTAACGGTCAGATTCGAGGCACACATCGGCCGGGTCGGGGTGGCGGAAACTTTCGAGCTGGCTGAGATGGAGCTTATGGGCAAGCTGGAGCTTTGACATGGTGGGCCGTATTGTTGTCGCGAGCTGTGACGTCCAAAGACGAAAGGAAATACGCGCTGCCTTGGAGTTCGAAGGCCACCGGGTGGCGGAAGGGGAGACCGCCCGTCAGACACTGCAAGAGACGTGCTCGGGAGCCCACGACGTGCTCTTGCTGGACTCCGAGATAAAAGGGGCCAAGCTGCACGAACTGTGCCGCGCGATACGGCCTCGATCGGATCTTGGAATCATCGTCTTGAACCGCGACGACACAGGGCAGGCCCGGATTGACGCGCTAAACTCTGGGGCAGACGACTGCGTAGCCGGGGCCGAACACGAAATGAGGACCGGGCATTGGCGGGTCGGAGCACGTAAAAGCGTGCCCACCGCCCAAATTCAGGCGGGGTGAATCAGTTTCGTCCTAGTGGACATTCGAGGAAGTGATTCCGTGTGGCGGATTTATGACGGTAGTTCAGGTGTTGGTGTGAGGAGCGAGAGTTCGGAAATCAATCTTCTGATGGTTTGCATCTTTTCGCTGCTGGTGTTAGCCGGCTGCGGCAAGGTGCACGCGCAACCAGACGCCGAGGCTGCGTCGGCAGGGGCGCCGCCGGAAGCCAAGGTCGTTCTTGCCCCGGATGCCAGCCTGTTCACTGTGGAACATCCCGAACAATTTCCGCTCGCCACTGCGACCGAGCATCCCACGACTTCCGAGTTGGTGGTCACCGGCACGGTCACCCCCGACGTCTCTCGCAACGTCCCGGTCGTCTCGCTCGCCTCGGGCCGCATCATGGCCATTCACGTCCGTCTCGGCGACACTGTGCAGAAAGGTCAACTGTTGATGACCATTCGCAGCGACGACGTCTCCGGCGGTTATTCGAACTATAGAATGGCGGTCGCCGATGAGATTCTCGCGCGAGCCCAGTATGAACGCGCTAAGGATCTCTACGAGCACGGCGCCATCGCGCTGAACGATCTGCAAGTCGCGCAGGATATCGAAGACAAGGCCAAGGTGGCCGTGGAGACCGCGGCCGAGCATCTGCGGCTGCTCGGCAACGAGCCCGAGAAGCCGAATGTCATGGTGGATATCTTCGCGCCAACGTCGGGCGTGATTACCGATCAGCAAGTTACCGCCGGAGCGCTGGTGCAGGCCTACAGCACCCCGTACCCATTCACGATTTCCGATCTCTCGTCAACCTGGATTATCTGCGACGTGTATGAGAATGACCTGGCCACTGTCAAACTCGGCGACAGCGCGGATATCACGTTAAACGCGTACCCCGATCGGGTGTTCAAGGGCCGCGTGAGCAACATCGGTGCAATTCTCGATCCAAACCTTCGCACGGGCAAAGTCCGCATCGAAGTTGAGAATCCCGGCATCATGCGGCTGGGCATGTTCGTGCGAGCCACGTTCCGCGGCCAAACCACCGAGATGCACACCATCGTGCCCGCTTCCGCCGTCCTGCACATGCACGATCGCGACTTCGTGTACGTTCCCGCGCCCGACAAGAAGTTCCGCCGCCTGGAGGTGGTCGGTGGAGACCTGATCGCGGACAACACGAATCTCCAAGAGATCAAGTCGGGCCTCGCGCCGGGGCAGCAGGTGGTTACAAACGCGCTGGTATTGGACCACGTGCTAGGGCAATGACGGCAGGGATTCGGGCCATAAAGATCGGCTCCAGACAGGAAACAGGACGATGATTCGCGCTCTGGTGGACTTTGCGCTGAACAATAAGTTCGTGGTGTTGGCTGTTGCCATCCTGTTGACCGGCTGGGGCGCCATCTCTTTTCACAACCTGCCGGTGGAAGCGTATCCCGATATCGCCGACAACTACGTCACGGTCATCACGCAATGGGCGGGACGCTCCGCCGAAGAGGTGGAACAGCAGGTCACGATTCCGATCGAGATTCAAATGGCCGGGATGCCGCACATGACTTATCTGCGCTCCGAATCGATTTTCGGCCTGTCATTCGTGATCATGATCTTCGACGACAGTTCCGTGAACGACTGGAACCGGCAGAAGGTTCTCGAAAGGCTCACGCAGGTCAACCTGCCGCAATGGTCAAAATCTGCAGCCGCAAATCGGCACGGACTGGAGCACTACCGGCCAGATCTATTGGTACACACTGAGAAGCACCAATCCCCGCTATGACCTGATGGAACTGAGGTCTTTGGAAGATTGGGTCCTGCTCAAGCAGTTCAAATCGGTTCCCAACGTTGTGGACGTTTCCGACTTCGGCGGTACGGTTCGCGAGTACCAGGTGCGGATGGACCCCAACAAACTCGTTTCCTACGGGATGAGTATCGGGCAATTGGAGCAACAGCTAGCCAATAACAACATCAATGCCGGCGGCAGCTTCGTAGAAGTCGGGATGCAGCAGATGAACGTGCGCACGCTGGGGCTTTTCACCAGCGTGCGCGACATCGAGCAGACGATGTTGACAACCAAAGCCGGCACCCCACTACGAGTGAAGGATATCGCCGACGTCGTGCAGGGCCCGAAGATTCGGTTGGGCCATATGGCCAGAGCCAACCACATGGAAGACGGCCGGATCATCGACGAGCCGGATGTTATCCAGGGCGGCGGTGCTGATGCGCAAAGGCGCCGAAGAGCAACCTACGCTGGATGCCATTCACAAAAAGTGGACGAGCTCAACAACGGCATCCTGCCGCCGGGCGTGAAGGTGGTCCCAATGCTGGATCGCAGCGACCTGCTGCATTTCACTTTGCACACCGTGCTGCATAACCTGACCGAAGGCATGATCCTGGTCAGCGTCATTCTCTTCCTGTTCCTGCTCAATGTTCGTGCCGCTTTGATCGTCGCTCTTACCATTCCGTTCTCACTGCTCTTTGCGTCCATCTGGCTGGACTTGAGCCACATTCCGGCCAATCTTCTCTCGCTGGGCGCGCTGGATTTTGGAATGGTGGTGGATGGTGCGGTAGTGATGGTGGAAAACATCATCCGCCATCTGAGCCGCCGCCGCGCCCGAGCCCCAGGCGGCCCTCCAAAAACGACGGCGGAAATGATCCGCGACGCTTGCCACGAGGTTCAGCGGCCGGTCTTTTATGCCATCGCGATCATCATCACGGCTTATCTGCCCATCTTCACGCTGCAACGCGTAGAGGGCCGCTTGTTCCGGCCCATGGCCTGGACGGTAGCATTCGCCCTTCTGGGCGCCATGACGTTTTCAATTCTCATCGCGCCCGTGCTGGCCGGCACATTTTTCCGCAAAGGAGTCAAGGAACGGCGCAACCTGGTGATGGAATTTCTCACCGAACAGTATCGCCGGCGGCTGCGCTGGGCCGTGCGGCATCGCTGGGTGGTCGCTCTGGTTGCCATCGTGGCATCTGGCCGGTACGATTTATCTCGGCTTCGGCGGCGTCATTGGAGCGGAGTTCCTGCCGCATCTGGATGAAGGCGCCATCTGGGCGCGCGGCACTCTGGCGAATAGCACCAGTCTTTCGGAGGGCGAAAAATTCACCACCAATGAGCGCTATGTTTTCGCGTCGTTCCCGGAAGTGAAAACGGTCGTGTCGCAAGTCGGCAGGCCGGACGACGGAACCGACACCGGAGGATTCGGCAACACGGAATATTTCGTCGACTTGAAACCGCACGACCAATGGCGTCCGGTGTTTCACAAGAACAAAGAAGAACTGATCGCCGCCATGAACCGCGCGGTGCAAAAATACCCGGGCGCGATCTGGAATTTTTCTCAGCCCATCGAAGACAACGTCGGAGAGACGATGACCGGGACCAAGGGCTCGCTGGCGCTCAAGATTTTCGGCGATGACCTGAAGATTCTCGAGCAGAAGGGCGAAGAGGTCACCGTGGTCATGTCAGCGCATCCCGGGCATGCATGACGTCAAGCTCTTGCGCGATTTCGGCCAGCCCAATCTGGACTTGACGATTGATCGCCGCCAGGCGGCTCGTTTTGGAATCAACGTGGCGGACATACAGGACGCCATCCAGACCGCCGTAGGCGGCAATGCGGTAAGTCAGGTTCTGATCGGCGAGCAGCGCTATGACGTGGTGGTGCGCTATCAGGCGCCATATCGCAACACCGCGACAGGCGATCGAAAAAGTTCGCCTGCTTTCTCCCTCCGGAGAGCGAGTGTCGCTGGCGCAGTTGACCAAAGTGGAGGTCAAGGATGGCGCCTACGACATCTATCGCGAAGGCAACCAGCGCTATATGGCGGTGACTTTCAACGTGCGAGGCCGGGATCTGGGAACCACGGTCGGAGAGGCGATCAAACAGATCAATGAAAAAGTGAAGATGCCGCCGGGCTACAAGGTCGGATGGTCGGGCGAATACGAAAGCGAAAAGCGGGCCGAAGCGCGGCTGGCCATCATCGTGCCGCTGACCATCCTGGTCATCTTCATCATTCTCTACACCATGTTTCGCTCGTTCAAATGGTCGCTGCTTATTCTGCTGAACGTCGCGCTGGCCCGCGTCGGCGGCTTCCTGGCTCTGCTGATCACCGGAACTTATCTCAGCGTCTCCTCGGGCGTCGGCATGCTGGCGCTCTTCGGCGTATCGGTGCAAACCGGCGTCATCATGCTGGAATACATCAACCAGCTCCGCGCGCGCGGCCACTCAGTCGTGGATGCCGCCGTGGAAGGCGCGGTTCTGAGGCTTCGTCCCATCATGATGACCATGCTGGTGGCGACCCTTGGCCTGCTGCCGGCGGCCATGTCGCACGACATCGGTTCGGACTCGCAGCGGCCTTTCGCGATCGTGATCGTGGGCGGCCTGATTTCCGACCTGCTGCTGAGCATCGTTCTGCTGCCCACCTTTTACGTCTGGATCGCCAGGGACGGCGACGTTCTTCCGGAACCGGAGGCCGCCGTTGAAATCTAAGCGCATCATGTTACATGTTCGAAAATCTGGGTTGCGTCCAGCCTGCTCGCAGCGATTGGCATTCGGCCAGGCGCCTGCCGGGCCCTCCAAGATCACGCTCGATCAGGCCATCCAGTTGGCGATCGAGCACAACCATAGCCTGCTGGCCGCCCGAACCACCATCGTGCAGAACCAAGCCTTGGAAGTGCAGGCCAACGTCCGGCCAAACCCCACTTTGTTCACCGATTGGGAATACCTGCCGCTGGTCCGCTACCGGAACCGGGATTGCCAATTACCTCCATGATTCAACCGAGGGCGATATCGGCATGAGCTACCTGTTCGAACGCGGCCAGAAACGCCAGCACCGTCTGCAAGCCGCGCAAGGATACGACCGCCGTGTCGCGCTCGACGGTGACGAGACAACGAACGCACGCTCGCTTTTCAGGTCGCCCAGCTTTACATCAATGCTCAGCTGGCGGACTCCACGCTCGATCTCGCGCGGCAGGATTTGAAGAGCTTTCAAACCACGGTGGACATCAGCGAGCACCAGTACAAAGCCGGCGCGATGGCCGAGAATGACTTTCTTCAAATCAAGCTGCAGTTGGTGCAATTCCAGCAGGACGTGGAGCAGGCCGAGCTTGTCGAAAGCTCAGGCGCTTTCCGACCTGCGGCAACAGTTGGGCTACGAATCGGTCCCAGCCGAGTACGACATCGCGGACGCTTTGGAGTACCGTCCTGTGGCGGCCACGCTCCAAGACCTCCAGGCCAAGGCTCTCGAGAACCGGCCGGATCTGCGCGCCGCGCAGCTGGGCGTAACCGCGGCCAAGAGCCAATACGAATTGGCCAAGGCGAACGGAAAGCAGGATGTCACTGTATCGGGCAACTACTCGCACGTGAATGCCATCAGCGCGGTCACCTTCTCGGTCAGCATGCCGCTTGCCGATCTTCGACCGCAATCAAGGCAACATCGCACAAACCCACGCCGCGATCACCCAAGCGCAGGAACTGCAGAAATTCGCCAACGGGCAGGTGCTCACCGATGTGCGCGACGCCTACGAGGGGCTGCAGTCGAGCGACCGGGTCGTCAAGATCTTCAGTTCGGGGGCGCGCGAGACCGCGCTGAAGAGCCGCGACATCAGCGAATACGCCTACCGCCGCGGGGCCATCTCGCTACTCGATTTTCTCAACGCCGAGCGCCAGTATCGAGCCACGGAACTCGCTTACCGGCAGGCTGTGGCTGGCTACGTCACTTCGCTCGAGCAACTTCGCCAGGCGGTCGGAAGCAGGAGCTTGATTTGACCAGAGCAGAGATTCGCGCGCGGATCGAAGAGATCGGCATCGTCCCGGCTTTACGGGTGCACTCGGCCGAAGATGCCCTGTTCGCCACGGAGGCCGTCGCCGCGGGAGGAATCCCGATTGTAGAGGTCACCATCACGGTTCCCAACGCGATTGAGGTAATTCACACCCTGGCGCAAAACCCGGACATTATCCAGGGAGCCGGCACGGTTCTCGACCTGGGTTGGGCCCGCCGCTGTCTGGACGCCGGCGCGCAGTTCCTGACCAGCCCGGGATTCGATCCCAGGATCGTCGAGTTTGCGGCGCACGAAAACATCGTGTCCATGCCGGGCGCCTTGACGCCCAGCGAAGTAATGGAAGCCGCCAAAGCTGGCGCGGACTTCATCAAAATCTTTCCTTGCGGACAGATCGGCGGCCCCGGTTACATCAAGGCCCTGAAATCGCCCTTCCCGGAACTTCGCTTCATCGCATCCGGCGGGGTCACACAAACCACCGCTTCCGATTACATCTGGGCCGGCGCCTCCGCATTGGGCATTGGCGCGGACTTGATTCATCAAGACGCCATTCGACGCCGGGAGCGGAACTGGATTGTGGAGCTGGCCCGGCGCTACGTCCACATGGTGAAGCAAGCGCGCGCGGAGCTAAAGGAATCCTGGAAATGAGAAATAGCTTGACTCTCAGGTTGACCTTGGGTTTGCTGGGCGTGACGCCGCTACTGCTGGCCGACGAAGCCCTGAAGCCGCCTGTTCAGACCACCAGCACCGAGCACCTGGACTTCGCGCCGGGAGGCCTGATTCGGGTGAATGGTTCCTATGACGATTTGTACATCGAAGGTTGGGACCAGCCTCGGGTGGAAATGTCGGTGACCAAGTTCATGCCGTTCAGTTATGAACCCGCGCATCCCGAGCGCGCGGCACAGCACCTCGAAGCGGTTGGAGTGGCGACCAAACGGCGCTCGGCGTCCGAACTGGATATCTCGATCAATCTCCCGCACCGCAGCGTACCACTGCCGTTAGCGCGCAAGACCACGGGCAGCGTGCGACTGGAATGTCATCTTCGGGTGCCGCGAAATTCGCGGCTCGTGATTCGCCATGACGCCGGCATCGTGTCGGTAGCCGATATCACCGGCGACATCCAGGCACGCTGCCATCGAGGCGACATCATGCTTTGGCTTCCCAGTGCGGGCAGGTACGATATCGACGCCAAAAATAAACTCGGCAAGGTTTCTTCCGATTTCCCAGGTACATCAAAGAGACGCTTCTTCGTAGGCCAGAAATTCGCGATTGCGGGTTCGGCACCGGCTCAACGGCTTTATCTGCGGATGGGTTTCGGAGGCATCACGCTTAAGCCCATTTTGCCGGAGTCTGAGGCGAGAAGCGAGGCGAGCGCGCAATAATACGGCGCGCCGGAGCAATGATCAGCCGCCTGCTGGTATTCGGAGCCCTCTACCTCGCGATGTTCCTGGGTTGGGTGGGCATTGGCCTGTTTATGCTGCTCGCTCCCACGCGTTTCATCAACTTCGTCCACGACAATGTCAGCGGGCTAGCCGAGAGCCGGCCACGGGTGGCCACTGGTGTGCTGGTTCGCTTCATTGGCGCGGGATTCATTGCTTTTGCAATCCGTTTCGCTTTCCGTCTGGCGGAACTGCTGCGTTAGGCAATTGACTTTGGCCCCGTACTGGACATACGCTGGCTGACATGTTTACAACCATGCGCGTCCTGATGCTCACATTGGCGGCCGTACCGCTGTTGGCGCAACCGTCCGTGCCGAAGCTTTCCTTCGAGTCCGTTCCGCAACCGCTGAAATATTCGCCCGACATGAATCTCGGCGAGGTGCTTTCAGTCGCCGTTAACTCCAAGGGGCATGTTCTGGTGGTGAATCATCCCGGCAGCAGCACCTCGGGTCCGCTGTACGGCAATGCCTCCACGCAACTGCTGGAGTTTGACGAGAACGGCAAATTTGTGCGCGAAGTCGGCCACAACGTCTACGGCCTGGGGTACGCGCACAGCGCGCGCTACGACAAGTACGACAACCTGTGGATCGTCGACAAAGGCACGCATGCGGTGATCCGCTTCAACCCGGCCGGATACGTCACGTTGAATCTCGGGCGCAGGCCGGAAGGACCCGACGAACCGAACTATTATCGCGGCAACGGCCTGAGGCCGGGCGGTCAGGACCAGCCCGCGCCGCAGCACGTGGATGGCATGTTCCGCGCGCCCACGGATATCGCCTTCGACAGCGACGACAACATTTATATCAGCGACGGCTACATCAATTCGCGCGTGGCCAAATACGACAAGCACGGCAACTGGATCAAGTCCTGGGGATCGCGCGGGCGCAGCGGCGAGCACGCCGATCAGAATCCCGGCCAGTTCAATATCCCGCACAACATCGGTATTGACCGGCAGAACAACGTCTATGTCGCGGACCGGCAGAACCGCCGCATTCAGGTGTTCGATCGCGACGGCAACTTCCAGAGGTTCATCTTCCTGAACGTGCCCTACGACAAGACACGGCACCCGGTGTTGGGCAACCTGTTAACGAATCCTCCGGACGAAACACAGCCCTGGACCATCTGCATCACGCAGGGGCCGACCCAGTACTTGTTCACGTCGGATTCAGAGCCCGGCCGAATCTACAAGCTCACGCTGGACGGCCGGATCGTCGGCATGTTCGGCGAGTCCGGACACGAGCTGGGACAGTTCAGCTGGACGCACGGCTTAGCCTGCCCGTCGGAGAACACGCTCTACGTCGCGGACATGAACAACTGGCGCGTGCAGAAGATAATTCTGAACCCGGGCACCAGAACGGGCACGCGCTAGCGGCCCGGCGTCTACTTCGTGATCACGCCACAGGCGATGCGGTCGCCCGCGTTGCCGGCCGGATCGCTCTTCATATCGTCGGCCTTGGCATGGATCATCAAAGCGGTTCCGCCGTTGGCAAAGATTGAATTCGCGCCGTCGCCCATCGTCACGCGCGGATCGGAGATGGTCGTTTTCGCGGTGCCGTTGGCCTTAACGGTGAAATTCGGCATGTCGCCGGCGTGTGGTCCTTCGGGATTCTGCAATCCGTGGTTCTTGCCCTCGGGATTGAAGTGCCCCCCTGCGGAGGTGAACGCGGGGCCCTCGCACTTGGCGACGGAGTGAAAATGCAACGCGTGCTCACCGGGCGGAAGATTCTTGAAGTTCACTTTGATCTGGACGCCTCCACTTTTTTGCTCACCGATCACCGCCGTCCCCACATCTTGCCCTTTCGCGTCCTTTAACTGCACGGTCACCGGCTTGGTTGCCGCCATCAACGCGAGTGCCATTACGCTTGCCATAGCGATAGTACGTGCGCTCATTGAGTTTGCCTCCAGACAATATTTACCTTCAGGTTATGTTATACCACTGCCAGGAAGCGGCGCTCGGTGGGAAAGCGCCTACATGGCGTAGAAAAACTCTTCGTAGACGATCTTGCCATCCGCGACTTTGTAGAGGGCGATCTCCTCCATGGTGAATCGCCGGTTTTGAGGTTTGAACGTGACGTCCAATTTGAAGGTCACAGCGAACTGCGAACCGGCTACCAGCGGGCCTTCGACTATGGATGAATGGACGTCGTGATTGGCGGCCCACCATTCGCCTTTGGCCTTGACTGCCGCGATGCCCTTAGCCTCGCGCGATTGTCCAGCAGGGGCGCCTGGCTCCATGCTGACGATATCGGGCGAGTAAAGTTTCTCGGTGGCTTCCTCAAATTTTCCTTGAGAGCACAGCTGGACAAGTGTAGCCGCGACTTCCTGAGTGGTCATTTTGGATCTCCCGTTCGCAATCTAAGACTTTCATTACCCTAGCACAGCTTCATTACGGCAAAGTGAAGTAAGGCGCCGGCGCATCCGGAGGGCTGCTGGCAGCCAAGTTGCCTCACCCTTGGTGCCGTTCTCCCGGAGCACGCGATCGTAAGATAATAGGGATATGCAATTGCTCTTACCTGTCGCGCTCTTTGTCTCCGGATCGTTGTTTGCAGCCGAGATTGGCACGGTGGAGGAGATTGTCGCCAAATGCAACGGCGACATCGTCACCAGGACCGATCTGGACCGCGCCCGCCAACAGCTCATCACCGAACTTCGCGAGAACGGGCTGGCCGGCTCGGCCCTGGAGCAAGCCCTGGCCGAACGCGAAAAGAACGTGCTGCGCGACAAGATCGACCAGTTGCTGCTGGTGCAGAAAGCCAAGGATCTGGACATCAACGTGGATAGCGACGTCACCAAGCAATTGGCGAAAATCCAGCAGGATTCGGGCATCGCCGATCCCGACAAATTCCACGACTTCGTCAAGGAACAAAGCTGGCCTGTCCTTTGAGGATTTCAAGGACGAGATGAAAAAAAGCATGCTCACCCAGCGCGTGATCCGGCAAGAAGTGAGCGATAAGATCCCCGTCAAGCACGAAGACGTGGAGAAGTACTACAACGAACACAAGTCCGAGTTCGTGCGCGAGGAGCGCCTGTACTTGCGAGAGATTCTGATTTCAACGGATGGCAAGGACGAGGCCGGGGTGGCGGCAGCTGACAAAAAGGCCAAGGATCTGGTGTCGCGCGCGCGCCGGGGCGAGCGCTTCGCGGAAATGGCGCGAGACAATTCCGACTCGCCCAGCGCCAAGGACATGGGCGCGGATTCCACCCTATAAGAAGGGCGACCTTGCCAAGGACCTCGAGGACCTGGTTTGGAATCAGCCCAAGGGATACATCACGGATCCGATTAAAAGACCCAACGGGTTCCTGATCCTGCGCGTGGAGGAACATCAAAAGGCCGGACAAGCGGAGTTATCCGAAGTCGAAAATGAGGTGACGGACCGGCTAATGCGGCCGCGCATGGATCCGGCTTTGCGCGAATTTCTCACCAAGCTTCGCCAGGACGCCTTTTTGGAGATCAAAGCCGATTACATCGATACCGGATCGGCTAACGGCAAAGATACGGCCTGGGTAGATCCGGCGCAGCTCAAGCCGGAGACCATCAGCAAGACCGAAGTCGCCAACGTGGCCCATCGCAAGCGGCTGCTTTGGATGGTTCCGGTGCCGGGAACCAGCACGGGCGTGGTCAGCAGCAGCTCCAAGTAATTCATGAAGTCTCCCTACGTCCGCGAGCTGAAGCCGAATCAGGTGGTGACGACAACCTTCCTGGTTCATATCAAGGACGTGCGCCAGAAAAAATCGGGCGAACCTTATCTTTCGCTGTTGTTAGGCGACCGGACCGGCGAGGTGGACGCCAAGATGTGGGACAACGTCGCCGAAGTGATGGACACCTTCGAGCGCGACGATTTCGTCAAGGTCAAGGGGCTGCTGCAGATTTTTCAGAACCGGCCGCAGCTTACCATCCACAAGATGCATGCGCGTGCTCGATTCCGACGTCGATTTCGGCGATTATTTCCCGGTCTCGGAGCGCGATCCGATGGAGATGTTCGCCCAATTGCGCCGGATCGTGGCGGAAATGGGCAACCTGCATCTGCGCGCTTTACTGGATGCTTTCCTGGATGACGAACCGCTGGCCCGCATGTACCGCACGGCGCCCGCCGCTAAGCATGTCCACCACGCCTGGCTGGGCGGATTGATCGAGCATGTGCTTTCGGTGTGCCATCTGTGCCGCATGACGGCCGCGCACTACGGCTATATTGATGTGGACCTGCTTCTGACGGGTGCGATTCTGCACGATATCGGCAAGGTGGCCGAGTTGAGCTACGACCGCAGCTTCGGCTACACGGCCGAAGGACAGTTGCTCGGCCACATCGTGATCGGCCTGCGGCTCTTGCACGAGAAGCTGCAGCGCTTTCCCGATTTTCCGCCCAAGCTCCGCGTTCTGGTGGAGCACATGATCGTAAGCCACCACGGCGAACTGGAATTCGGCTCGCCCAAGGTTCCGCTTTTTCCGGAAGCGCTGTTGTTGCATCAGCTCGACAATCTGGATTCGAAGATGGAATGCATGCATAAACTGGTGGCGAGCGACCGGCACGTGGAAGGTTTTTGGACCAGCTACAGCAATTCGCTCGATCGCGCGGTTTTGAAGACGTCGAAATATCTGGACGAGGTAGCGGCAGACCAGGAGCTGGAAGCCGCGGTAGCCCCGGAAGTCCCGCCTCTGCCGGCGCCGTGTGAGCCACAGGCGACTGCTTCCGAGCCCGCGCCAAGCGCGTTCCTGCAGCCGGCGCCAGAACCCGCACCAGTGTTGACCGAGCGCCGGAACGTAGCGCCCGCGGGACCAGACTCCGCGTTCGCCGAGAAATTGCGCGAAGCCTGGCGGAAGGATTCGTGAGTGCGCCGCAAGGGAGCTAGTGAGATGCCGCCTCCGCTCGAGCTGGAGTGCCTCAAGGTGCTTTGGAAGCTGGGCGAGGGCAGCGTCAAAGACGTGCGGCACGGCTTGACTGCCAATCGCAATCTAGCCTATACGACCGTTATGACGGTGCTGGACCGTTTGGCGCGCAAAGGCGGGGTGGCGCGCCGCAAAGTCGGGCGATCGTTTCTGTATGCGCCGGTATTGAGTAAGGATGGTTTGCGGCGGCTGGCCGTGCGAGATCTCGTGGACAGCTTGTTTGAGGGTTCCGAGGACGCGCTGCTGGCTTACCTGCGCCAGGGCGATGGCTCGATGGCCCGAGCGAGCGTACGCGTCGCGGAAACGCGGATCGACACCGCGCTTTTGTAAGCGCATTCAGCCGGCGTGCTTGGCATGCTTGCGAGGATCAAAGGCCCGCGAGACGGCAACGCCCACCCCAACCACCACCACGCAGCCGATTACGTTGAACCACAAGAACGAGATTTTGGTGAAAAAGTTGGCGGCGAAAATGGCTGCTTCTCCCGCCAGCACACCAAAAAACGCGCCATTCGATCCGACCGATTTGAAGAAAAACGCCAGCACGAAAACCCCCAGCAGGCCGCCATAAAACAGCGATCCTATGATGTTCACCGCCTGAATCAACGCGCCAAAATTTCTACCGTACTGCGCAAAGCCCACGGCGACGATCCCCCAGAAGACGGTGGCCACGCGCGAAGCGGTCAGGTAATGATGGTCCGGAGCCGAGCGGTTGATATGCCGCCGGTAGATGTCGATTACAGTCACGGTGGCGAGAGCGTTGATCTCGCCCGAGGTCGAAGACATGGCGGCTGAAAAGATGACGGCGATCAGCAGGCCGACCAGGCCCGCGGGCAGATAGTGCGTGACGAACGACAGGAAGATGTAGTTGGTATCGTCGAAGTCTTTGCCGACCAGTTGCTCGCCTGCGGCGTGCGCTGCATTCAAGTCGTGTTCGGCGCTCTGAAACCGGTTCACGATGGCCTGGCGAGTGGCGGGATCGGCGCCGTCCCTTGAGCGCACGTATTCTTCCGCGGCCGCCTTGCGCCGGGCGAAAGCTGCTTCATAGCGCTGCTCGATGGCGGGCAGGCGTGCGTCGCCGCGGATGTTGGCTAGTTCCACCGGCTGGAACAGCACCGGCGGGCGCATGAAGATGAACAACACGAAGACCATGGCGCCGATAAACAGGATAAAGAACTGCATCGGGACTTTGGCCATGGCGTTGAAAATCAGGCTCAGGCGGCTTTGTTCGATGGATTTTCCGCTGAGATAGCGCTGCACCTGCGATTGATCGCAGCCGAAATAGGCCAGCGCCAGGAACATTCCTCCCAGCAGGCCGCTCCAGAGGTTATAGCGGTCGTTCCAATCGAAGTGCAGGGTCACGACGTTCAGCCTGCCCGCGGCTCCGGCCAGCGAAACGGCGTCGTAAAACGAAATGCCGGCCGGCAGCAGATGGAGGGCCATGAACAGTGAGATCCACAGGCCGGCGAAAATCAGCATCATCTGCGGAACGTCGGCCCAAGTGACGGCTTTGATGCCGCCGTAAGCCGTGTAGGTGACGATGAGGACGCCCATCAGCACTGCCGTCAGCCGGTCCGACCATCCCAGCACGATCGAAAGCACTACCGCCGGCGCGTACAGCGAGAGCCCCGCCGCCAGACCGCGTTGTATCAAAAAAATTCCACTGACGAGCGCGCGCGTTTTGGCGTCAAAGCGCCGCTCCAGGTATTCGTAGGCGGTGTAGACGCCGGAGCGATGAAAGATGGGAACAGCGGTGGCGGACAGAATCAGCATCGCGAGCGGCAGCCCGAAATAAAACTGCACAAAACGCATCCCATCTACGTAGGCTTGGCCGGTAGTGGAGATGAACGTAATCGCGCTGGCTTGCGTGGCCATGATCGAGAGTCCCATGGCATACCACGGCATCGATTTGCCGGCCAGGAGGAATTTGTTTACGGTGCTGCTGCCGCGTCCGCGATACAGACCGTAGCTGACGATG
This sequence comes from Terriglobia bacterium, assembly GCA_963739705.1. Taxonomy (GTDB): domain Bacteria; phylum Acidobacteriota; class Terriglobia; order Bryobacterales; family Bryobacteraceae; genus Palsa-89. Next base: position 308,512 of record CAVUBR010000004.1, read on the forward strand.
AACGCCAGCCACGTGAACATCACGGCCCAGTCCAGCGGCCTCATGGAGCAAAGGCCCGGGCGAAAAAATAGAATCCAGCGATCAGGCAGGCCAGATAGACCACCACGAAGATGTAGACGTTCTTCCAGGTCCGGAGAAAGGGCGGTGGAGCGTCCGCGGTTCGCGAGGGCGCATGCTCTGGTTTTTTGCTCACAGCGTTCTTACCGCCCTGAACAGGCTGGCAAAGATGCAGCATGCGGCACCCATCCTGAGCACGTTGGCGGCTGGATTGAGACGGTCAAGTGCCGGGCCGTTCTGGGCTGAATCGGGCGATTCATGCGGCGACGAGAACGATGTAATATATATTACTGAGAGATTGCTGAGCGAACGGAATGAATCGAAAACCGATTTGAGACGATAGAATTGTGATGCCACGTATATTAAACATAATACGTGACTGCGGGGAGGCAGCGCGATGGATGGCGTCATGACGCCGGCGCCTCGCTGGTGGCGCAAGACAGGACAGTGGCTAAAATCGGGGCTGGGGCGCGGTTCCGGCGGCCTGCGAATTGGTCTCGCGTTGGGCGGCGGTTTTGCGCGAGGCATCGCGCATATCGGTGTATTGCGGGTTCTGGAGCGAAGTAGAATTCCCATCAGCGCGATTGCCGGCGTCAGTTCCGGCGCGATTGTCGCGGCTGCCGCCGCCAGCGGAGCCACGGCGGACGATATCGAGAAGGTCGCGCTCTCGATGAAATTTCGCGACGTGGCAAAGTGGACGCTGAATTTGAAAGGCCTGGCCGACAACGACCGGATGATCACTTTTCTGGCGCGGCTACTCAAAGTGAATCGCTTCGAAGACATGCGGATCCCCTTGGCGATTATCGCCACGGACCTGGTGCGCGGCAGGCCGGTGACGTTCTATGGCAAGGGCGACGCGGTGTTTCCGATCCGCGCCAGTTGCGCCTATCCGGGATTGTTTCTTCCCCTGCGGCATGAAGGGCGGCTGTTGGTGGATGGGTTCGTTTCGATGGAAGTGCCGGCGGAGGTGTTGCCGCAGATTGGCGCGAACTATGTAATTTCGGTGGCGATTCCGAACAATGACGGCATCGAAGATTACGGCAGCATGTTCTCGGTGGTGAGCCGCTGTTTTCAGGTGATGAGCGCGCGTACCGAGCACAGTTGGCGGCGTCATTCGAATGTGGTGATCGCTCCGGCGGTGGCCAACATGGCTTGGGATTCTTTCCCCAACGCGAAGAAGTTGATCCAGGCAGGAGAGCAAGCCGCGCACGCGGCGCTGCCCGAGATCCTGGAAACTCTGCGCGCGCACGGCGTGACCCTGGACGCCAAGACCAAGCCGTTTCCCCAGACGGCCTGAGCGTTTCTCGATAGGCCGTCGCCCCGCCGGGACGGCTTCCTCTGTGAGGCTCGCTACAATTAAAGTAGAATGGGCAAAGTAGAAAATCCCCCTCAAATCCGCGTTCTGGTTGCGGACGACGAAGAGAACCAGCGAGCCGGCCTGGCGAAGATGATCCAATCTTGGGGCATGCGGTGGAGACAGCCGCCGATGGCCAGGAAGCGCTTGGACAAGATGAGCGAGAACCCGGCGCACGTACTGATCACCGATCTGATGATGCCCCGCATGGACGGGTTTGAGCTCTTGAAGCGCCTGGGAACGCAGGGCACGCTTCCGCCGGCGATCGTGCTGACGGCTTTCGGAAACATCGAGACCGCCATCCAGACTGTTCTGGATCTGCGCGTTTTGGTTCTTGGAAAAGCCGATCCAGCCGAGCCCGTTGAAGGTGCTGCTGGAGCGCGCCGCCGAACAGAGCCGCTTGGTGGAGAAGACCGAGCGCCTGCAGCGCAAGCTGGCATATCAGGGCGTGCTGGTGGACCTGGTGGGCGTCATGCCCGCCCATGCAGCAAGTGTTTTCGCTGATCCGGCAGGTGGCGCCGTCGAAGGCGGCGGTGCTGGTGACGGGCGAAAGCGGAACCGGCAAGGAGCTGGTGGCACGAGCGATTCATCATCTGAGCCCGCGGCGGCGAAGGACCGTTTGTCGCGATCAACTGCGCGGCGCATGCCCGAGACGTTGATGGAGAGCGAGCTGTTCGGGCACGAGAAAGGCGCGTTCACGGGCGCGGTGGAGCGGCGGGCGGGCTGTTTCGAGCTGGCGCAGCACGGCACGCTGCTGCTGGACGAGCTTGCCGAAATGCCGGTGGGAACGCAGGCCAAGTTGCTGCGCGTCCTGGAAGATTCCGGGTGCGGCGTCTGGGCGGAAAGACCGAGATCGCCGTGGACGTGCGCGTCATCGCCTCCACCAACAAGGTGCTGGAGGAAGCGTTGCGTAAAGGCGAGCTGCGCGAAGATCTGTATTACCGTCTCAACGTATTTCAGATCGTGCCTGCCGCCGCTGCGCCAGCGGGAAGGCGACCTTCCGCTGCTTACCGAAGCGCTCATCAGATGCTGAACCGGAAGCATGACACGCGGGTCGTGGACGGACATCTCGGCCGAAGTTTTCGAGCAGTTCAGGCGCTATTCCTGGCCGGGCAACGTGCGCGAGCTGCGCAATGTTCTGGAGCGCGCGGTGATCCTCGCGGGCGAAGGAACCATCACGCCGCAGCATCTGCCGCACGACTTCGGCGTGCCGCCGGAGCTCGCGCTCCGCAGCAGGTGGCTGGAGCCGGATGCGGTGCGTCTGCCGGTGGGCACGACCGTGGGCGAAGCCGAAAAGGCGCTCATCCAGCTGACGCTGCAGCACACCAGGAACAACAAGACACGCGCCGCCGAGATCCTGGGGATCAGCCTCAAAACGCTGTTCAACAAGCTCAAGGAATATGGAGCCGCGGAAGCGGAGGCGGGCGCCGGGGAATAGCTCTAGATGTCTCTCAAAGCGCGGCTTCGAATCGCGATTGTAGCGCTGGTCACGCTGGTGGTGGTCGCGATGTCGACGTTGTACCTGTACGATTTCACGCACCTGTCGTTCCGATCCGCTTTTGACCGCGCCGATGTCGTCGCCGACGAGGTGTTTGGCAACCTGATCGCGCGGCTGGGGAGTGCGCCTACACCAGCCTCCATCGACGAATTGAAGCAGCGTTGGACGCTTGCGGTTCGTACGGATCCGGACGTCTCCCGGATGCTGATCCGGATGCTGGCGAACGAGAAGCTGGTGTCGTCGATTCAGATTGTCGACGATCGGGGCACCGTTCTTTCGGCATCGGACCCCAAGCTGGCCGGGACCAAGCTGCGGCCGTCCCGCAGTTTCAAAGCGGTCCAGTCCGAACACTGGATTCGAAACCTCTGGGATTTGATGACGCAGAGTGAAGACTACACCACCGGCCGGTACGCTGGGCGTGAACAATCGGAGCTTTTTCCAGATCGTGGTGGCCGTTAAATCGGACTTCGTGAGGCACGATGTCGAACCCGCACTGACGAATCTGGCGCTGGCCTTCGGCGCATCGCTATTCATTGCGATCTTTCTGGGCTTCGTAGTTCCGAATCTGGTGCTCGATCCGCTGGGCCGCATGAGCCGGACCATCGATTCGATCCTGTCGGGACAGTCGGAAGAGTTGCTGCCCGCACGGCAAAGAGAAGCCCGCGAGTTCGCGGCCGTGCAATCGAAACTGAGCGTTTTGGGCGAGCAATTTCGAGGAGCCAAACAAGACGCGTTGGAACTGCGCAGCAATGTCGAGCAGTTGCTGGAAAGGCTGGAGGAAGCGGTTCTGTTGTTCGACAATTCGGGCCGTCTTCTGCTGGCGGGCGCACCGGCTGAGCGTCTATTGGGCAGGACACAGGGGGAAATGGCCGGGCGCACGCTGGAAGAGCTTTTCCCGTTTTCGAGCGCGCTCGGCAGCGCCATCAGTGCGGCAGTTCAAAACAGGCAGCCGGTGCGAGGCCAAACCGTGACCATGGTGCGCGACGGCGGTCCTCCGCAGAAGTTGCTGGTGAGCGTGCAGGTGCTCCAGCGGCGGGCAGGAGAAGACCCCATCGGCACACTGATTGAAGTCCGCGACGCGGAGGGCCGGAGGCAGCTCGAGCGGCACCTGGATCTTACGTCCCGGCTTGCGGCCCTGAGCCGTCTGACGGGCGGTGTGGCGCATGAGATTAAGAACCCCCTGAATGCCATGGCATTGCAGCTGGAATTGCTGAAGGGGAAACTGGACGGCGAGCAGCCCGAAGTGGAGGTAATCGCGCGCGAGATCAAGCGCCTGGACAACGTGGTAAAGACTTTCCTCAGTTTCAACCGGCCGGTCGAGCTGGAAGCCAAGAGGCTGGACCTCAGCCAGTTGGTGGGCCAAGTGATCGACTTGGTGGCTCCCGAGGCGGCGGCCAAGCAAGTTCGCATCGATGCCAATCTCGAGGCCGGGTGTGGAAACGAGCGGAGATGCCGATCTGCTGCAGCAGGCCGTTCTGAACGTCATCAACAACGGCCTGGAGGCGATGCCGGAAGGCGGGACCTTGACGGTGCGGACGGTGCGGGACGGAACCGACTGCCAGTTGGAGATCGGGGATTCCGGGTGCGGGATCGCGCCCGAGCTTCGCGACCGGATCTTCAACCTGTATTTCACGACCAAGCCAAGCGGATCTGGCATCGGATTGGCAACGACGTTCCGGGTGGTGCAACTGCACGGCGGGACAATCGAGTTCGTGAGCGAGTTGGGAAAGGGCACCACGTTTCGGCTGCGTTTTCCCGGAATGGTAGACTACCGGAGTGAAGTGTTCCACTCGGCCAGCAGCGTTTCTTGAGCCCGATTACCGGGGTGGAAGCGCGCTGGTCTGCAGCCTAATTCTGCTTGCGGTGTTGGGGTTAGCGGAGGCATCGTGTCACAAGAGGCAGGTGCTGGTTCCCGCGGCTCCGGCGGCTCCAGCGCCCACAGCGCCGGCCGGGGCTGCACCGGCTCCGGCCAAGCCAACGCCACAAGAAATCCCACCGCCGCCGGCGTTAGCGCCGGCAACTCCGGCGAGCGGCTCCGAGAGCGTAATACCAAATCCGCCGCCTGCACCGCCGCCCGCTCCGGCCAGGCCCACGCGCCGGCCGGGCCGTCAAGCGACAACGCCAGCCGCGCCCAGCGCACCGCCAGCGGCGCCCGCAGCGCCGGCTCCCCAGCTCGGAATCGTGCTAACAGCGGACCAGCAGCGCCAGTACAATGCTGCGATCGACCAGAGTCTGCAACGGGCGGAGGCGAGCCTGAAATCCATCGGCAACCGGCAACTGACCGATCAGCAGCAGGCCAGTCTGGATGAGGCGCGGAACTTCATCCGGCAGGCACAAGCCACGCGCGCCTCCGATCTTCCGGGCGCCCGGCGGCTAGCCGAACGCGCCGAGGTGTTGGCAGGCAATCTGGCGAGCAGTCTGCATTAGAGCGGTATAAAACAAAAACGCACGGGCGCGAGAGGCAACACTATCCTCTCGCACCCGTGCGTTTGCGTCAGATGGCCGCAGACGGCTATTGAGCCGCAGACAGCTATTGAGCCGAAGATGGCGAGTTCTGGGCCGTCGCGCCGTTGCCGTTCAGGTCCAGCGTATAAATCTTGATATCCACGCGCCGGTTCTCCTTGCGCGCCGCGCTGGTCTTGTTGTCGGCATCCGGAAAGTCGCTGCCGACACCCAGTTCGCGAATCGAGCGCAGCGGGATGTTGTGCTCCACCGCCAGGTAATGCACGACGTTATCGGCACGCTTGCGGCTGAGCTCACGGTTATAGTTCTTGTCGCCGGTGCGATCAGCATATCCCTGCACTTCCACCAGGTAGTTCTTCATGCCGGCGATCTTCTGAACCGCATCATCCAGCTTGGCCTGTTCATCCTTGGACAAGTTGCTCCGGTTGAGGCCGAAGTGGACCTGTTCGGTAGTGACCAGCTTGTAATTGTTCAGGTTCTGCAGCGAGGTGTCCAGCTTCTGATCCACCCTGACCGCGCTTTGCTGCGCCTGCTGGGCGAGATTGTTTGCGCCATCGGCGCGTTGAGCTGCATCGGCAGCGGCACTGTTGGCTTTGGCGGCGGCATCGGCGGCTTCCTGAGCCTTGCGGCCTGCCTCAACGGCCTTCTCGTCAGCAGTGGCCACCTGACGATCCAGGTCTCCGATAGACTGCTTCTGATCGTCGGTCTGCTTCTGCAGGGATGTAACCTGAGTCTGCGTCTGGTTAACCTGGTTCTGGACCGGTGCGATGGCTTCTCTGACGTGCTTCTTGGTAGCACAACCCGCGCTGGCCAGGGAAAGTGCGGCTAGTGCCCCCACGAAGACAAAACTATTACGCGTCATAGTCGACGTTCTCCTCTCGGGTAACAAGGTAGCACGTCAAGCTCCAAAACGTAACTGCGTGATATTGTTGGAGCTTTGAAACGCCAGCCCGGCTGTAAAACTTGCGCTGCGTTAGCACAATTGACACGGTCTGACGTTTACGCGGCGGAGGCGTAACGAAATAGTGACTGCGGGCGGACGTCCCGGTGCGTTAAATTGGATTCAAGGTGCAAAGTTATGACCTGATTGTGATCGGATCCGGCCCAGCAGGGCAGCGTGCGGCCATTCAAGGCGCCAAGATGGGCAAGCGCGCGGCGGTAATCGAGCGGCGGGAGGTGCTGGGCGGCGTCTGCGTCAACACTGGCACGATTCCCAGCAAGACCTTCCGGGAAGCAGTGCTGCATCTGTCGGGTTATTACTACCAGAACATCTATGGCGTGAATTATCGGGTCAAGGAAAAGATCACGATGGCGGACCTGGCCCTCCGAGTCCAGCATGTGATCAAGACCGAAGTAGACGTCATTCAGGCGCAGTTGTCGCGGAACAACATCGAACTTCTCAGCGGTGTGGCAAAATTCCTGGATGCTCACACGGTGCAGGTCCAGAATTCACGCGGCGAGCAAACCTACGGGGCGGAGAAGATTGTGATAGCCACGGGAACGCGGCCGGCTTGCTCTTCACAAGTGCCGTCTGAACGGCCGCAACATCATCGATAGCGATCACGTACTCGAAATGGCGGACGTGCCGGGGACGCTGCTGGTGGTGGGAGGCGGCGTCATCGGCGTAGAGTACACCTGCATGTTCGCGACACTGGGCGTGCGCGTGATCCTGATAGAAAAGCGGCCGCGGTTGCTGGAGTTCGCCGATGCCGAGATGGTGGAAGCGCTGTCTTACCATCTGCAGGGATAACCGCGTCACGCTGCGGCTCAATGAAGAAGTGCAAAGCGTGGAGGAAATACCGGGCGGCTGCGTGGTGGCGAACCTGGCGAGCAAGAAGAAAGTCTCGGGCGATGCGCTGCTATACGCGGTGGGGCGGCAGGGCAATGTGGACGATCTGAATCTGGCAGCGGCCGGGATTACAAGCGGACGGGCGCGGCCGCATTCCGGTGGATGCCGACTACCGGACGGCGCAGCCGCACATCTTCGCGGTAGGCGACGTGATCGGCTTTCCCAGCCTGGCGTCGGTTTCCATGGAGCAGGGCCGCATAGCGGCGGCGCACGCGTTCGGCAAAGATGTACACTCCAATCCGGCCAGTTATCCATACGGCATTTTTACGATCCCGGAAATTTCATTCATCGGGAAAACTGAAGAGCAGCTCACCGACGAGGATGTTCCGTATGAAGTCGGCGTGGCGTATTACCGCGAGATCGCGCGCGGCCAGATCCGCGGCGATACGACCGGACGTCTGAAGTTGATCTTTCATCGTGAGACCAAGCAGATCTTGGGGGTCCACATCATCGGTGAAGGCGCCTCGGAGCTGTTGCACATCGGGCAGGCGGTGATGATTCTGGGCGGCACCATGGAGTATTTCGTGGACACGGTTTTCAACTACCCGACGCTGGCGGAGTGTTACAAGGCCGCGGCCTTCAATGGCCTGAACAAGCTGACCAGGTTGGGAGAGGCGCGGGCCGAAGGCGCACCGGGCGCTTGAACCATGCGGCGAGCGATTGGGGTCACCACGGCGGAGCATATCGCTACGGGGCTGGTGGAGGACCAGCGCCTGGCTGGACCGCTGCGGGTGTACGACGAAGAATCGGCCGCTGATTCGCTCGCGAGTATGCCTCCGGCTGAGATTGCCGCATGCATGGTGCGAGAGATTCAAGCTGTCGATCCCAATCGCGAGGCCCGCGCCGTGGGGGTGGCGCTGCCGGGAATCATCCGCTGTGGGAATCGTGGAAGAATCTCCCAATCTCCACCAATTGAAAGGCGCTCACATGCAGGATCTGATCTCGAAGGCGCTCGAGGAGGTTGGGATCCGGGCGCCGGTGGCGGTGTTCAACGACGCGGATGTGATGGCGGCCGGCCTGGCAGCCACGCGCGGCTTGCTGGATCGACAAATCCGCGTCTGGACGCTGGGCAATGGCATCGGATTCGGAGTTTATCCCTGGCGCGAGGGCGTTTGGGAGGGCGGCCACATTGTAGTCTCGCTTGATCCGCGAGAGCGGTACTGCGGCTGCGGCGGAACTGGTCACCTGGAAGGCGTGATGGGGCACCGCGCCATGCGGCTGCGATTCCTGGATCTGGAGCCCGACGAGATTTTTGAGAACGCCCGCCAAGGCGACCAGCGCTGCGCCGATTTCGTGAAGTTGTGGCATCGGGCTCTGGCGGCCGGAACCGCGAGTTCGATCCACATGGCCGGACCTGGGAAATTTTTCATCTGTGGCTTCAACGCCAAGCATCTCGACCTGAACCTGCTCAATCAATATCTGCATGAGATGGTCAAGATGAGCCCGCTGCAAGGATATGTTCTCGAAGTTGTCCCCGGAGGAGACGAGATCGGCGTGGTGGGCGCGGCGGTGAATGCGTTGCGCGCGGCGTTTCCGGATTAGCCGCGTTCAGTTACACTAACTCTTTCCATGCGCGAGCAAATCTGCCCTGCCAGCGCCATCCATGGCGCCATTGAACTCCCGGGCGACAAGTCGATTTCTCACCGCTATGGCATGCTGGCCGCGATCGCGGAAGGAACCACGAAGATCAAGAATTATTCGAGCGGCGCGGATTGTCAATCGACGCTCGGTTGCATGCGCGGGCTGGGGATCGAAATAGAAAATCGAGAGGGCGTCGTTGAGATTCACGGGCGCGGCCTGGATGGCTTGCGCGAGCCCGCGGAAATGTTGGACGCGGGCAATTCGGGTTCCACCATGCGGATGCTGTCGGGAATTCTTGCGGCGCAGCCTTTTGTGACGCGCATCGGCGGGGACGAATCGTTATCCCGCCGGCCCATGGACCGCATCATGAAACCGCTGGCGCAAATGGGCGCGTCGATCGAGGCGCGCGAGAATCGTTTTCCGCCGCTCACCATTCGCGGCCAGAAACTGCACCCGATCGAATACACACTGCCGGTGGCGAGCGCGCAGGTGAAGAGCTGCGTTTTGCTGGCGGGTTTGTATGCCGAGGGAAAAACGACGGTGCACGAAGCCGGTGCGAACCCGCGACCATACCGAGCTGGCGCTGCGGGAATTTGGCGCGGACGTGGACGTGCGGGGCCGTGCGGTCACCGTGACCGGCCTGCCGCGCCTGCACGGCTGCGATTTGCGCGTGCCGGGCGATCTATCGTCGGCGGCATTTTTCCTGGTGGCGGCGCTGATAGTGCGGGAGTCGGCCTTGACGGTTTACAACGTGGGACTGAATCCGACGCGCACCGCTCTGCTCGATTTTCTCGCCGGGATGGGCGCGCAGCTCAAGGTTCTGGACGTTCGCGCCTCCGGAGGGGAGCTCACCGGCGACGTGCTGGTGCAAAAGTCGCCCATTCGCGGCGGCGTTCTGGAGAAGGCGCAAACCGCGGCTCTGATCGACGAAATTCCGGTGCTGGCCGTGCTGGGCGCGGCGAGCGAGGAAGGGCTGATCGTGCGCGATGCATCCGAATTGCGTGTGAAGGAGACCGATCGCATCGCCACCATCGCGGAGAATTTCCGGCGCATGGGGCTCAAGATCGAAGTGCGCTGAGGACGGCTTCGAAGTGCCTGGCCGGCAGGCTTTTCACGCCGCGGAGCTGGATTCATTCGGCGATCATCGAATCGCGATGGCATTTTCAGTGGCGGCTTTGATCGCCGATGGGCCATGCACGGTGGAGGGCGCGGAGGCGGCCCGCGTGTCTTTCCCCGAATTTTTCGATACACTACATCGAGTCGCGGGGTGAACTTGAAGATGCCGGTCGCCGATCTATCGCTCGAAGGTCTGGTCCACGATCTGAATAACGTTTTTCAGACCATCGCCGAGAGCGCGGACGTGCTGGGCAACGATCCGAAATGGGAGAAACTGGCGCGGACCCTGCAGCGCAGCGTGGACCGGGGGCAGCGGATCGCGCACAGCATTCTCGAAACCAATCGCTCGGCCACCGAGCTGATTCCCGTGATCGAGAATGCCGCGCAATTCTGCCAGGACTATCTGGAGTGCGCCAACCGGCCGAAGATCGGGTTCGCGCGCGATATCGATCCCGAGTTCCGGCTCAAAGGCGATCCGGCGGCAGTGGGAGCGCGTGCTGGTGAATCTGTTTCTTGAACTCGGCGCAAGCCGGTGCCAAGAATATCCGCATCCAGGCGCGCGGCCTCGAGATCGTGGTGAGCGACGACGGTCCGGGAATCGCTCCCGAGCTGCTCCCCCGGATTTTTCAAGAGCGCGTGTCGACGAAATCGATCATCTCGGGCCTGGGGTTGTACGTGGTGCAATCGATCGTCGAGCAGAACGGCGGAAAAGTAACGGCCGCCAACGGGCCCGGCGGCGGCGCGGTATTTACGATGCAGGTTTAGAATCCTGCGGTTAGAATCCTGTTTGACCCGGTAGGCGCGATCGAGCACTTCGACGACGTGCGCGACTTTTTGCCCTTGGCCGAATCTTCCGTGCGCCGGCCGCGAGCTGCAGCATGCAGCCGGATTGGCGGTGACGATGCATTGCGCGCCGGTCGCGTTCACGGCGTCCATCTTTTTTCGCAGCAGCGCCAGCGCCATGTTGGTATGCAAAACGTTGTAGATACCGGCGCTGCCGCAGCACATGTCGGAGAGCTGCATCTCGCGCAGTTCCAGGCCGGGAACGGAATTGAGCAGCTTGCGCGGGGCGCTCCGGATTTTTTGGCCGTGGGCCAGATGGCAGGAATCCTGATAGGTGGCGACCATGGCTGGCGCGTCCATCTCGGTGTTGAGCTCGATGGACGCCAGGAATTCGGTGACGTCCTTGACCTGGGGCGCGAAGCGCCGGGCCTTCTCCGCGTAGGCCGGATCGTGTTCGAGCAGCTCGCCGTATTCTTTCAGCGTCGAGCCGCAGCCGGCGGCGTTGGTGATGATCGCGTCGAAGCCGCCGTCTAAAAGCGCATCGATGTTTTGCCGCGCCAGCTTGCGCGCATCATCAGCCAGAGCCGGCGTGGACATGCAGCGCGCCGCAGCAGGTCTGCGCCTCGGGAATCGATACTTCACAGCCGTTCTTACGCAACACGCGCACCGTGGCTTCGTTCAAGCGCGCGAAGCAAATGTTGGCCATGCAGCCGCCCAGAAACGCGACGCGGTAACGTTGCGGTCCTTCCGCGGCCAGCGTCTTGCCGTAATAGGGAAAGAAGAACGGCGCCTCGATTTCCGGCGACAGGCTTTCGATGTCGCGGAGCTTGGCGGGCAGGAAACCGAGCACGCGCACCAGCCATTTCAGGCCGCTGGCCTGGTAAAGATAGAGCGCTGTCCCAACGATTCCGAGATTCAGGCGGGAAGGCAGCAGCTTGCGGAAGAAAAAGCGCGCAGCCAGCGCGCATACCAGGGCCGCTGGATTTGAGGCTCGATTTCCGCGCGCGCCGCTTCCACCAAGCGCCCGTAGCGCACGCCGGAAGGGCAAGCTGTCTCGCAGCCGCGGCAGGCCAGGCAAAGTCCGATGTGCTCGATGTAGGACGGGCTGATCGGCGCGCCGCTTGCGACCTGCGCCATTTGATAGATGCGCCCGCGCGGCGAATCCATTTCCACGCGCAGCTCGCGGTAGGTGGGGCAGGCGTTCAGGCAGAGGCCGCAGTGCACGCAGGTGTCCAGGTCGGATTGCTTGGCCGGTCCGGCGTGACCGGATCAGATACGGCCATATAGCCTGCGGCGGTTCAGAAGGCCCTGGGGTCGAACATTTCCTTTACCTTTTTCATCATGCCAAAATCGCTGCCTGGCCCAGGCCACAGCTCGGCATTTCGCGAAACTTTGGCGGCGCGAACTCCACCACGCTTTTGCCGAGCGCGGGAAGGCGCAGACGCCGAAGCTCTTGGAAATATCCGTAGCAAATGCCGGAGCCGGCGCGAGCAATGGCGGGTATGGGCAGCGATTCCAATACGCTGCCGACTTCGGAGAGCGCGCAAGACACGCGCACCACGGCGCCATCGGGGTGATCGCGGAGGAAGTCGGGAGTGAACTCGCGAATGTTATCCCAGACGTGAACTTCCTGTTCTTCATCCAAGACTCGGAAGGCGCTCGAGCTCGCGCGTGTAGCGTTCCAGAACATCCGGGCTGCCGCCCGCTTGAACCAGCAGATCGTAGCCTTGCGGAGATTTGATGATATCCACAGCGGCAGGCTGAAGCTGGCTCTTCAGAATTTTGTCGCGCGCGGCGATGGTTTCGGCGGCGCGTACGAACTCCTGCTTGAAGGTGCGGGTTCCCGCGGGCCGGGGCTGCAGCTTAAAATTGACTACCGCGATGGCCGCGAGCGTTCCGAAGGATCCGATCATGAGCTTGGCCATATCCAAGCCGGCCACGTTCTTCACCACCATGCCGCCGGTTTTGACCAGTTTGCCTTCGAGCGTGGCGAACGTCATTCCGATCACCATGTCGCGCACGGAGCCATATAGGCGTCGCCGGGGACCGCTCAGGTTGGCCGCGACGATTCCGCCGACCGTGGCGGAGTCGGCGAAGGGCGGATCGAGCGGAACCATTTGTCCGTGTTCGGCCAAAAGATTACTGAATTCGCTCCAGGAGATGCCCGGCTTCGACGCTCACGGTCAGGTCACGCGGCTCGTATTCCAGGACGCGGTTGAGCCGGTTGGTGGAGATGGTGACATCGGAAGACTCGACGGGTCCGGCCATCCCGTCCTTAGTTCCGTTGCCGCGCAAGGTGATCGATTGACGCTTCGCGCTGGCGTCGGCCAGTTGGGCCGCGAGTTCTTGCGGCGCTGCACGGGAACAAATCCATGGACTTTCGTTATCGTACCAGCCGGGCGCGCAGAGCGAGTAGGGATCGCGGCGACAATAGGACTTCATGGTCTTGCTGGAGCTCTTCCGGTCGTTCTTGCCATTGCGCAATCCGATCGGTTTTGGAGCGAGCGATTTCATCGAGCTGGGGCTGGCCGCGCTGCTGCTGGGGCTGACATTGATCTCGCGGCCGTGGCTTGAGCCGTACGGCTCGCGGCTGGCCCAAAGGACGGCGTGGTGCATGTTGCTCCTGGCCGCGCTGCCAGTGGCCTTGCGCCTGGCTCTGTTGCCGCACCATCCGGTTCCGGCGCCGGATCTTTACGACGAGTTCGGGCATTTGCTGGTGGCCGATACTTTGCGGCACTTTCGCCTGGCGAATCCGGCGCATCCGTTGCATCAATTTTTCGAGACGTTCTTCGTTCTGCAGGAGCCGACTTATAGCTCCATTTATCCGATCGGTCAAGGCCTGGCGATGGCCGTGGGACGCGCGATCTTCGGGCTGCCGTGGGCCGGCGTGCTGCTGGGTGTCGCGGCATTCTGCTCGCTCTGCTATTGGATGTTGCGCGGATGGACCACGCCGTGGGTGGGCGCTGCTCGGCGGCGTACTGGCGGTGATCGAATTCGGGCCGCTGAATCAGTGGACGAACAGCCACTGGGGCGGCCACTTTGCGGCAGCGGCGGGCTGCCTGACCTTTGGAGCGCTGCCCAGGCTGCGCGAGCGCGGGCGTGCGCGCGACGGATGCTGGCTTGGCCTGGGATTGGCCATGCACTCTGATCACGCGCCCGTATGAATCCATCTTTCTATTCGCCAGCGTGGCGTTGTATTTCGCGCCAACGTTGCGCCGGACTGATGAACTGCGGCGGCTGGCGCGCCCGGCGTTGGCGGTGTGCGCACTGGTCGCGGTGGCTGCGGGAGTAACGTTGTTGCAGAACCAGCGCGTGACGCACAGTTGGACCACTCTGCCGGAAATGCTCAGCCAGTATCAATACGGTGTGCCGGCCTCGCTCACGTTCCAGGCCGATCCCGTGCCGCATCGCGAATTGACGCCGCAGCAAGCGCTCGAATACAAAGCGCAGCTTTCGTTTCGCAGCGGCCCGGAGACGCTGGCCAGCCTATCTGACGCGCCTGGAATACCGCGTGCGCTTCCTTCGCTTCTTTTTTCTGGCCCCGCTGTACGTGGCGCTGCCGTTTTTCTTTCTCCGGATTCGCGAGTACCCGTATTTTTGGGTCACGGTGACATTCTGCTGTTCGCCTTGGGGGTTAATTTTTTTCCTGCGTTCCAGTTTCACTACATTGCCGCGCTCACCTGTCTGTTCATCCTGGCCAGCGTTACGGGCCTGGAGCGGCTCGGCCAAGTCAGGATTCGCGGCTACCAGGTTGGCGCCGACGCCGCGCGGCTGATTGTCTTTCTGTGCATCGCGCATTTTGTGCTGTGGTATGGCGTGCATCTGTTTGAGATGGCGAGGCGTCCGCGGAGCTGGCGCGCTATGAAACCTGGGACGACATCAACCACCAGAATCCGGAGCGCAGGATTCAAGTGACGCGCGAACTGGCGCAATCGCCGGGCAAGCAATTGGTGTTTGTCCGCTACTGGCCGCAGCACATCTTTCAGGACGAGTGGGTCTACAACACGCCGATATCGACGGCTCAAAGGTGGTGTGGGCGCGCGATCTCGGCGCCGCCGAGGATGAAAAGCTTCAGCGCTATTATCCGGATCGCAGTGTTTGGCTGCTGGAGCCGGACGCGAGCGCCGCCGAAATTGGGCCCGTACGTTCCGGAACAACCTGAGAGACCACCCGAGCCGCCGAAGAATCCGCCGCGCGAAAAGACGCAACAGCCCACGCTGCGGTTCGAGCAGGTGCATTAGCGATGTTTATTTTTCACCTGTTCCGCTCGCTCCTGCCGTTGCGCAACCCAATCGGTTTCGGCGCTTCCGACTTCATCGAGCTCGCGGTCGCGTTGTTGCTGGTACTGCTTTTGATCCTTTCGCGCCCTCTCATCGAACCGTACGGGCAGCGGCTGGCGCAAAAGATGGGTTGGAGCATGTTGCTGCTCGCGGTTTTGCCGGTTGCATTGCGTCTGGCGCTGGTGGCGCGCTACCCGATTCCAACGGCCAGCGTGTCGGACGATTTCAGCTATTTGCTGCTGGCCGATACACTGCGGCATTTCCGGCTCGCGAATCCGGCGCATCCCTATAGCCAGTTCTTCGAGACGTTCTTCGTCTTGCAGCAGCCGGCCTACAGTTCTATTTTTCCGCTGGGACAAGGTCTCATGCTGGCGATCGGGTGGATCGTTCTTCGGCCATCCATGGGCTGGAGTTGCGCTCTCGGAAGGCGCTTTGTGCGCGCTGTGCTACTGGATGCTGCGCGCCTGGACGACGCCGGGCTGGGCGCTGGCTGGAGGGTTGCTGGCGGTCATCGAATTCGGGCCGCTCAGCCAGTGGATGAACAGCTACTGGGGCGGCGCGGTGTCGGCCATGGCGGGCTGCCTGGTGTTCGGATCGCTGCCTCGCGTTCTCGAGTCGGGAAGACGCCGCGATGCGGCGTTGCTCGGCCTGGGGATGGGAGTGCAGATACTTTCGAGGCCGTACGAATCGGTTTTCCTGGCAATCGGCGCGATGCTGTTTTTCCTGCCGGCCGTGCGCGCCTGGTCAAGCCTTAAGCGGCTGGCGAAACTGGCGCCCATCGCGGCGCTGGCCGTCACGCCGGCTCTGGCGCTCGTGCTTTTCCAGAATCGCGCCGTCACCGGGAGTTGGACCACCATGCCGTACATGCTGAGCCGCGAACAGTACGGCGTTCCGACCACCTTCACCGTGCAGCCGCTCCCGGTTGCGCACCGCCAGCTCACGCACGAGCAGGAATCGGATTTCGAGGCGCAGTCGGAGGTGCATGGAGCGGGCACCGATACATTCGCGACGTACTGGGACCGGCTCTGGAGCCGTGTGCGCTTCTATCGTTTCTTTTTTCTCGCCCCGCTGTACCTGGCTGTGCCGTTTTTCCTGGCCAGAGCGAGGGAGTTTCGATTTGCTTGGGTGCTCGCGGTGTTGTTGCTGTTCGCCCTCGGCACGAATTTCTATCCGTATTTCTACACCCATTACATCGCGGCCATCGCATGCCTGTTCGTGCTAGTGAGTGTCGCCGGGCTGGAGCGTCTGAGCCAAGTCCGCATCAGTGGACAGCTGGTCGGCCAGGATGGAGCAAGGATCCTTCTGCTACTGTGCGCCGGGCATTTTCTGTTCTGGTACGGGTTGCATGCCTGGGGCGATCCGGACATCGTCCCGGAGATGAGGCAATACGAGACTTGGGACGCGATCAATCACGGCGATCCCGATGGAAGAATCGCGATCAATCGCCAACTAGAGAAGCTGCCGGGCCAGCAACTGGTCTTCGTGCGTTATGGGCCGCAGCACCAGTTCGTGGAGTGGGTGCATAATCTCGCCGATATCGATGCCGCGCGCGTGGTGTGGGCGCGCGATCTGGGCGCCGTGGAAGACGAGAAGTTGCGCCGGTATTATCCGGCGCGCACGGCATGGCTGCTCGAACCAGACGCTCGTCCTCCAAGGCTGGCACTCTATCCAGCCCCGGTGGTTCCCTAAAGCTTCACGCCGCCCGGCCCCGCGGGAGAAGACACGGAGCCGGGCCGGCGATCGGCAGACAAACAGACTATGTTGCGGGAACGGCGACCGAAATCACCGCGTTGCTCTGGGTCTGTGCGCCGCCGGATTGGATGACCACCGGAACATCCACGTTGACCGGTGCCGCTGAGAGTCAGCGTGGCTGGAATAACCACGTTGAATTGGTACACGCCGGTTGCCGACAGCCCAGCAAACTGAACGACGGCTGGAACTCCACCAATCATGACCACTGGTGTTACCGCCAACGGCAGGGCGGTAGAAACAATCTGACCGTTCGGAACCGGCAGGTGGTGCCTTCGAAACCGTTACCGTAGAGGACCGCTATTTCGCCGGGATTGAATGGCGTCGTGGTGGCGCCGGTGATCAACTTGGGAGGGCCAGCCACGGATCCATCGGCATGCGTGGCCGCGATGTAGGAGTTTCCCGCCGAGTTGGTCGCGCCAATGGTGAAGAAGGCGGGCGCGGAGCTCAGAGCCGTTGCGGAAACCGTCGCGCTGGTAAGACCGTTGTTGGTTACCTGGATCTGCACCGGGCCGGGCGCCAGATCGGCCGGAGCCAGGAAATTGATCTGGTCTGGGACTGATGTAGCTCACGTAGCCCGGCTCTCCATTGATGGTGACGCTGACATTATCCAGTTGTGTTGGAAGGCCGGTGGCGTTGAAGTCCGAGGTCTCCCAGCTCCGGGTTGTTTCTGAAGCGCTCCGCCTTTGACGGTGACCCAAGTGTTCGCGGCAATGCGAGCTTGAAAAACTTGCGCCGTTCAAGACGCCGGCGGTGGTGAACGTAGGCGCGGACTGAATGCTTCCGAACAGACCGTGCGATGTAACGGGAGCACCGTTCGGCCCGCCAATGCCGGCGGTAAAGTACAACGTCGATTTGTCTCCGCCATTGCCGCCATTGCCAAAGAGGAGGGACCACAAACCCGGGATGGCGATTGGATTGCTTTTCGTATCCGCCAGCGTTCCCATCAGCCGCCGGTGGTGGCGTTGTAGGCGTGGATCAATCCGTCGCCGAAATTGGATACCAGCAAGGCGCCCGAAAAGTCTCCAAAAGTGGCCGGAGCCACGGCCATGCCCCATGGCGAATTGAGCACCCCACCCGAAACCAAGTTCGCGATCAGTTTCCCGCTGGTATCGAAGGTTGCGATGTAGCCATTGCCAACGCCTGCTACGTCGACGTGCTTGGCGGCATCCTGCTTGGCATAGGTGACATATAAAGTGCCGCCGATGTTCTGGATGTTGAACGGCGCGAAACCCGCCGGGATCGCCGGATTCGCGAAGGCGCCTGTGTTGGTGACCGGATTCAGACTGCCGTCCCACACATCGATCGTGCCGGCATTGAAATTCGCGGCGTAGAGCATCGCTCCCGCGCTGGTGGTTCCCACTGCACAGCCTTTATAGACGGCGCCGGATTTGGAATTGTCGATCAAGATCTTGGCGTTGTTTCTGTCCACGCTGGAATTCCAGCCCGAGATGGTTCCGTCTTCGGTGCAAAAAATGAAAACGGCTGGATTCCCGGAGGTCACCGCAAAAGAAGGTGCAGCGTCGTTATACACGACTCCCGTAACGTGCGCCTTGGCCGAGGTTGCTGCTCCCGCCTGGGTCGGAATGGTGACGACCAACGGGATCACGTCGCCGCTGGTGTTGTAAAGCGTGGAGGTGCCGCTGCCATTGTTGCCAATCCAGAACGGATTAGTCGAAAAGTAAGCGTTGCCCCACGGGATTCACCAGGTTCGGGTCGACATGGTCCGCCATATTGGGAAGGTCGGATACCAAATTGTGAACCAGGTAGTTGTTGGCGCCTGACAGGGAACAGGCCGCGGCGCACAACAGAGTCCCCAATCGTCGCAGCGCAGTGCTGCGAATGGTCCGGGTTTGTCCGCAAGTAACCTCGTTTATCGGCAATTTGATCATTTGTTAAAGTAACCTCCCGCGGGAGGACGTAACGATGGTATGGGAGGTTTCGTGCTGCTTGGTGAAAAGAATGTAAACAGATTGTGTGTATGCACACACGTTGTTAACAGACAGACACAAAGATACGTGTGCCAAGATGTTTTCAGGGGTTCGCAATCGAGATGCAACGGTGCGGGTCGCGTGCATAGCTCAACCTACACAGTGCAAGACCAGGAGCGGATGGCCAGGGCCAAGAACTATGTGGCCTGGCAAAGCCGTCTCATCCGGCCGGAATTGGGGCAACGCGTCGTCGAGGTGGGTTGCGGGGCCGGCAATTTCACCGGAGAACTGCTGGATCGCGAGGCGGTCATCGCGCTGGACATGGAGCCGAAGTGTATTGAGTATCTCAGGGCGCGTTATCCGGGTCGGCCGAATCTTCGCGCGCTGGTTTGTGATCCCTGTAGCGCATCCTTCGCGGATCTGGCCCGCTACCATGCGGACTCGTGCGTGTGCAGCAACGTGTTGGAGCACATTGAGGACGATGAGCGGGCTTTGGCGGCGATGGCGGCGATCCTCGATCCGCGCGGGAAAATTGTGCTGTGGGTGCCGGCGTTTCAAGCGCTTTACGGACCGATCGACCGGCGCCTGAATCACTACCGGCGTTACCGGCGGAACGATCTGGTCCGGCTGGCCGAGCGAACCGGGCTCGATCTGAAGAAGATCCACTACGTGAACGTGGCGGGATTCTTCTTATGGTGGGCCAGCTCTCATATTCTTCGCCAGCAATCTCTAGCCGAGACTCAGATCGACATCTTCGATCGCTTGATTGCTCCCTGGCTTTCGCGCCTGGAAGCTGTCATACGCCCGCCTTTCGGCCAATCGCTGTTCGCGGTGCTTGAAAAACGCTGACGGCAAGCACAGGCGGAATCACCAGCCGGTCTTGGCCATCCGGTCCAGGATCACGGCGCTGTAGTCGTTCATATAGCCGGGTTTTCTTTTGAGCGGGGCGGGAATGATGGCGGCCAAGCGCGCTGCCTGTTCGCGGCCGATTCCCGAAGCGTGGACGTGATAGTAGTATTCCGAAGCGGCCTCGGCGCCATAAATCCCCGGTCCCCATTCAATCACGTTGAGATAAAGCTCCAGAATTCGCTGCTTGGTCAGGATGGCTTCGACTACCGGAACCAGCGTGAACTCCACGCCTTTGCGAACCAGCGAGCGCTCGGTGGACAGGAGCAAATTTTTGACGAGTTGCTGCGTGATGGTGGATCCGCCGCGGCCCAGCCTCTGGTGTTTCATGTCGTCTTGAAGCACCTTCTGCATCTCGATCCAGTCGAAGCCGTGATGTTGAAAGAACCGCCCGTCTTCGGCGGCGATCACGGCGTGTTGCAGGTTGGGCGCGATGCGGCGTAGCGGGACGAATTCATAGCGCTTTTTGTAAGGGCGGTGCCCCCACATGGCTTCCAGGCGGCGCTCGACTTGAACGGCGGTGGTCAAGGGATTGGCCCAGCGCAAGGCGAGCACGTCCACGACGCACAACGCGTAGAGCGCGAGCACGAATGATACAGCGAACTCCACGATGCTGCGCAGGCGTTTGCGCGGCCGGCGCTTCCGCAAGCTGGTGGCGCGCGGGACTGGTTTTAGTGGCTTGCGCGCCGTCATCTTATTTCAATTTCGCACACCGATTTCGCGTACATGACGGCGCTGCCAGGTTGCTACCATCGAATTTACAACCATGACACACGTCACGCATCTGGAGTGCAGCGTCTGCGGCAAGCGGCGCGAAGCGGGCCTGATTCACAATCTGTGCGAATGCGGCGGGCCTTTGCTGGTCCTCTACGATTTGGAAAAAACGAAAGCCGCGTGGAAGCGTGACGACGTGGCGGCTGGTCCATGCAGCATGTGGCGTTACGCGCCTGTTCTTCCCGTACAGCGACGCGCGTTCCATCGTTTCGCTGGGCGAAGGGATGACGCCGCTGCGCAAGACCGAGCGGCTGGGTGCGCGATTGGGAGCGCGGAATTTGTGGGTGAAAGACGAGGGCATCAATCCCACCGGATCCTTCAAGGCGCGCGGTCTGGCGTGCGCGATCTCGATGTGCGTGGAATTGGGTATCCGCAAAGTGGCGGTGCCATCGGCCGGCAACGCAGCCAGCGCCATGGCGGCCTACGCCGCCGCGGCTGGAATGGAAGCCTATATCTTCATGCCGCGCGACGTGCCGCAGTCCAACTACATCGAATGCAAGGCATTCGGGGCGCACGTGACGCTGGTGGACGGCCTGATCAGCGATTGCGGACGAATGGTCGCTGAGCGCAAGGATGCCGAGGGCTGGTTCGATGTGAGCACGTTGAAGGAACCATACCGGATCGAGGGTAAGAAGACCATGGGGTATGAGGTGGCCGAGCAGCTGGGCTGGAACCTGCCGGATGCGATCTTCTATCCGGCCGGTGGTGGCGTGGGGCTGATCGGAATGTGGAAAGCGTTCGATGAGCTGGAGGCGCTGGGCTGGATTTCGAGCCGGCGTCCCAAGATGATCGCCGTGCAAACCGAGGGCTGCCAGCCGGTGGTACGAGCCTTCGAGCGGGGTGAATCGAAGAGCGAATTCTGGGAAAATGCGCACACCGTGGCGGCGGGCTTGCGCGTGCCCAAACCGCTGGGCGACGTGCTGATGCTGGATGCGATTCGCAAAAGCGCAGGCACGGCCATTGCGGTGAGCGACGAAGAACTGCTGGATGCATCGCTCGAACTGGGCGCCGATGAAGGAATTTTCGCCGCTCCCGAGGGTGGGGCGTGCGTGGCGGCTTTGAAGAAGCTGCTGGCTAATGGGTTCTTGAAGGCGGAGGAGCGGGTTGTGCTTTACAATACCGGCGCGGGCCTCAAGTACCTGGAGGCTTTCTCGGCCCGTTTTCCGCGATCTGCTTCCTTGGAACAAGACAAGCTCGGCGGACTGATCACCCCGCGTTGACGCACTTGCGGAGATGGCCGTCACGCGACCAAGGCGTGGGCCTAGAACATGCTGGCGATTTCTTTGGCGGTGCCGCGCGCTTCCAGGTGGATTAAGCCGGCGTTGGAATCGAGCGGGCCCATAACCGCGAGCACAGCTTTGGGGCCGGCCGCGTAGACAAACAGGGCGCCCTCGTCACCGCGGATGCTGACCTCCGCCAGTCCACCGTTGGCCATGCTTTCACTGATGCGCTTGCCCAGGTTGGAAGCCGCCGCCGCCATCGCAGCCACGCGATTGGGGTCGCTGCCATTCGAGAGGGAATGTGCAACCGGCAGACCTTCGCTGGATGCCAACAGCACGCCCTTAAGCTCAGGGATCGAGCTGCGGAGAGTGTCGAGATGATTTTTCAGAGCTTCTTGTTTCACCATAATTCCTCTCTTCGCGATGGGTGAGCTCGCTGGTCAGCCGCACCGTCGCCACGCGTCGAACCAGGCATTCGCCTCATGGGTTCTGACCGCGCTAATAGTAAGATCGTCGAACGGCTGAGGGACTTTAGGTCGGGTTTGCGATGAACACATTATTTTCCGAGTGCCGCCCTTGGACGATTGAAGGCGAATTCGAAGCTCCCAATGGGCCTCTCGGCGAAGTCTGCCGGCATCTTGAAAGCACCAGTCAGAGAGCCACGCCGCCGCGCTGGGGCCGCCAAAGAACTCGTTTGGAATGAACGGGCCAATCTTTGTTTGCGCCCGGCCAAGCCAGCACCAAGCCGGTGCTGGGCCGCACACGTGACGCGAGGTTATAAGGTGCCAGCCCGAGAAGTTCTCAATAAGCGCTTTACCGTAGAAAAAAGCTCGCCGAGGTATTCAATTATCCTCACGGAACGCCGATTACCCCTATATATGCGATGCCTGTATTGTGGCAAGGAGCTGGCGCTGCTGAAGAGGTGGACACGGGGCGCCCAGTTCTGTTCGGAGGTCCACAAGCAAAGCTATCAGGAGGAATACAATCGCATTGGTCTGAGCCGTCTGTTGCAGGCCCAAACCAAGGCCGCTCCAGTAGCCGCATCCAAGACGCAGGATAGTGCTCTCAATTCCAATGGGCCTGCGCCGCTACATGAGGCGCCCGTAGCTGTAGAGGAAAGACCCCCGGAAGAAGTCAACAGCGCCGAAGAGCCGCCCCAGGAGACACTGGGCGGCCAGGACGAGAAACTTCCGGAAGAGAGCGTTTGGGAACCTGCGCAATTGGCGGGGCTTGCCACTGGAGAAGTGGCGCGGCCGGCTGGCTTGGACACGGTGGCCGCTCCGTTGGAAATATCTGCTTATGCTGGGCCATGGGACGGCGCCTCAAGTTCGCCGGTACCGCCGGAGTGGCGATCTAATGGGGAGGTTCAGCAGGCTTTGCCGCAGGCGGCCATGGTCGAGTTAAAGCTACGGCCAGATCTTTCCGACAGCGAGTATTCCGCTCCGGAGGTGAACGTGACACCCAACGAATTCGTCTACAGTCAGGCATTGCCACGCGCCGCGGAAGCCATCTTGGACAACCGGCTCGCGAGCGCGGGGCTCGTCAAACGGACCATCATCCCCAGCGCTTCAGAATGCAGCGCGGCCTCAAGCGTAGACAGCGCATTGAGCGTGCCGCTCGAAGCCGAGTATCGAGAATCGTCTTTGCTGCAGCTGGCGCTTTCTCAGATCGCGTTTTCTGAAGCTGAGGCGGACGTGGTGCTGGCGCCGGAAGACGGTGTTAAAGCGCCGGTTGAGGATTTCGCCGGAGGTCCGGCAGATTCCGTGGAGGATGGGGCGCCGGAGCAGGCCGAAGACGCGGATCGGGCGTCGTTAGCGCCTGCTGATGAAGCCATTCTCTGGCCCGCTCTCGATCAAAAGCAGCCTCACGAACGAGACCAAGCCGAGGCTCCCAGCGCCGGGATCTCAAGCTTAGCCCAACTGCATGAGGGGCTGAACCATTTTGACGAGCCAGACCAGGTTGACGAGCAAAACCGGGTTGACGGGCAAACCGAGGCGCCGGAGACGGCCGCATCCGAGGCGAGCGCGCCAGCCGAGATGCTGCCGGAAGTTGCAGCCGACGGCGTGGACGCGCAGCACGACGAGAAACTGGCGCCAGGATCATCTCGGCCGCTGGTTGAGATTCCTGTCAAGAACCTGGCGCCTTTGAAACCGGCTCTCAAGGAAGGTGCGGACGCGCTGATCGAGTTGCCGGTATTTCTTCCTCGGCTTACCGGATTGCCACTGCGGCCGAAGATGGGCGCAGTTGCGGCGGCAACAGCTGCGGGATCGAAAAAAGGGGCGCGTTCCGCCCCGCAAAGCGTTCAGCCCGCCGCCGAGGTGAAGCCCGTCCCTGAGTCGAAATCTTTGACCGAGCCGCAGCCTGACCGCGGGGCGGCTGGCAAGACGGCGCAACGAACTGCCTGGCGCCCACCCGCGGAAGCGGTGTCAAAGACGGCGACGCCGCCGGCCCGGCCGGCCGAAAAGGCCGCACCGGCGGGAAAGATCGAGCCGGCTACGCCAGAGAAAAGCCGTCAGGAAAGCCAGCGGGCCGGCAAGCCATCGGGCCTGGCAGAAGGTGGAAAGAAGGCGGCGGCCGCACCGGAAGTGAAGGCGATAGAGGCCGCGTCTTCCGAGCCCGCGGTCCGCGAAATCGAAGCGCCGCACTTTGGGGTAACGAAAACCGAAAACCAGTCGCTGCTGAACTCGTTCACGGTGAAATTGGCGATCGCGGCGGTGCTGGTAGCGCTTTGCATCACGATTTATTTCGTGTCCGGTGGAAAGCCGCAAGCCCCCGCGGTGAATCCGGCGGCGGACAAGGCCGGCCCCAGCATCATGGTTGGAAGCGGCGGCTGGGTGGAGGGCTGGGCGGGGGACCCGGCCGACGCTCATTACGGGCGGCAAATCACCATCTACCGGCCATCGCTCAAACTGTCCGATTAT
Organism: Terriglobia bacterium; assembly: GCA_963739705.1. Classification (GTDB taxonomy): domain Bacteria; phylum Acidobacteriota; class Terriglobia; order Bryobacterales; family Bryobacteraceae; genus Palsa-89. Next base: position 332,994 of record CAVUBR010000004.1, read on the forward strand.
CGCATCGAATTCAAAGGCGACATTGAGACGAAGAGCCTGGGATGGGTGTTCCGCGCCGCAGATCCGGAAAACTACTATGCCATGAAGCTTGCGATCGTGACGCCGGGGGTTCAGCCCAAGATCGCCCTGCTCAAGTACGTGGTGCTGCATGGGCGTGAAACGCAGGCCGGCAGAGTGCCGATCGACCTCAATGTCCAGTTTGAAACGCTTTACAGTGTGCGCGTCGATGTCAGAGGACCAAAGTTTACGACGTATGTCCAGGGCCAGCTGGTGGATACCTGGACGGACGATCAATTGAAGTCGGGAGGCATGGGCTTCCTGAACGAACGGGAAGAGCGCGGCCGGATCAAGTCGGTTTCGGTTTCGCTTTTGAACGGCGGAAAGTAATGAGCAACTCAGCGAGAGAGAACAATTCCATGGAACAGACAAACGACCAGTGGTTATGGGTGATCGACAGCGAGCTGGTGGATTCGCTGACTCGCCACGACACGTTCGATCCAGGCAGCCAGAAGCGCCGGGTACAGTCAGCGGCGCTGGTCAAGGCGCTGTCGCTCAACATGGAGGGGAAACCGGAGCAGGCCCTGCAGGAAATCACCGCGGCCATCCACAACGGCGAAACGCAGGCCGAATTGTACTGGACGAAGGCTCATCTGGAGTTCCAATTAGGACAATACGCAGAAGCGCTGAGCAGCTTCGAGCAAGTACTGGCCGAGCATCCCAATCATAAGGCGGCGCTCTATGATGTCGCGCTGTGCATGGAAAAGCTAGACCGGTTTGTAGACGCCTTGGAGGCGTTCGGCAAGGCCGCCAACGCCGATCCCAAGCTGGCGGAAGCAACCCTGGGCAAAGGCGTTGCTGCGCTGCACCTGAATCGGCCGGCCGACGCGCTGGCGGATTTCGAACACTGTCTCGAGGTTAAGCCGGGACACGAGAAGGCGCTGTACGGCAAAGCGGTGGCACTGCAACTATTGAATCGCAGCGAGGAATCGATGCAACTGTATTTGAAGCTGCTGCCGATCCTCGGACCGCATCCTGAGTTGCTATCCAACCTGATCGGCGTGGAGCTCGCGCGGGGAGAGGGTGCCCGCGCGCGCGAGCATTGCGACAAGCTGCTCAAATTGCGGCCCAATTCACCGGTGGCGCTGGCGGGATTGGTGGCGGCGGCCATGGAGCGGGGCGACTACAAGACCGCGGTCCAACACGGAACCCATCTGACCAGAGTGGCGCCGGAATCCTACGAGGCTTGGTTCAACCTGGGCGTGGCCTATCAGAAAACCAATCGCCGCGAGCAAGCCGGCCAAGCCTATGCGGAAGCCATCAAGCTGCAGCCGTCCAGCGAGCTGCCCTACGTCAACCTCGGAACAGTGCTGCAGGAACGCGGTGAGTTCGCCGAAGCTCGCAAGGCGTACGAACGGGCGCTCGATAACGCTCCGAATCACGCCGGCGCGCGCTGGAATCTCAGCATCGTACTGGAGAAACTGGGATCGACGGCCGAGGCCGAGAAGTGCGTGGAGAAATTCGTTGAACTGGCCCCGGAACGGGAGGATGCATGGTTCCGGCTGGGTTATTACCGCTTGGTGCGCGACGACTATCAGGGCAGCGTGGAAGCATTCCGTCACGCGGTGGCGAAGCGGCCGGACTGGCTGGAAGGGCTAATCGATCTGGGGCTCGCGCAATGGCGAACCGGCGATGTGGAAGGCGCCAAGGCGTCCTTTGTAGAGGCGATCGCTCGCCATCCTCAATCCACCGATGCGCTGCTTGCTCTGGGAGCGCTGTCTGTAGAGATGAACGATTACCCTCTGGCTGTCGATATTGCCGCGAAACTGGAAGAGCTCGGAGAGCCATCGGCGGAATTGGCTTACAACGTAGGCGTGCTGCTGGAGCAGTCGAATCTGCCGGAGGAAGCGGCGCGTTGCTATCGCCAGGCCACGGAAGTGAAACCGGATTTCGCCGAGGCGCTACTCAATCTGGGAAACGCCTTGAGAAACTTGGGGCAAGAAGAAGAAGCCAAGACCTATTGGCATCTGGCATTGGAAATTAAGCCTGAGCTGGCCGACGCTTACTTTTAGCCACCGCTCAACACGAATCCAGCCAGATCGCCCGGCTCATTTCGAATCCAGCCACTTGATGCTGGTGGGGTCCAGGTGCTCGCATTGCATGGTTTCGGTAACACCGGAGGCGATCAAAGCGCAGGCATTGGATTGGGCGGCTCTTTGGGCGTGCTCGCGGGAATCGGCCGAGGCGGTGCGGCATTCGGCCCGTCCTTGAAATGTCACGCAAATGTTCACGCGGTACTTGACGCCGTGCATGCTCGAATAGGTCAAGATGATCACGAACGCCAGCACCGCCAGCGCGCTCACCAGGCCGATTACGGCGTTCTTACTCATGCCCCTGGTCCTTCGGCAAAGTAATTGCCCATGCGACGAAACTTATTATAGCGGTCGTCAATAAGCTCCTGCGGTGACAGTGAAGAAAGCTCGGCGAGCGGCGAGCGCAGAGCCTCGCGCACAAACTCGGCCGCCTGGTCGGCGTCGGTATGCGCGCCTTCGGGCGGTTCGCTGATGACTCCATCGATCAAATTCAGCGACAACAAATCCGCGGATGTGAGGCGCAGCGCGCGAGCGGCGTCCGGAGCTTTGCCGGAATCGCGGTAGATGATGGCTGCGCAGCTTTCCGGCGTGATCACGCTGTAGTAGGCATTTTCCAGCATGTACACGCGATTGGCGACGCCGATTCCCAGCGCGCCGCCGCTGCCTCCTTCGCCGATCACGATGGTGACCACGGGCACGCGCAGCCGCGACATCTCGCGCAGGTTGACGGCGATGGCTTCGGCCTGCCCGCGCTCCTCGGCATCCACGCCGGGGTAGGCGCCGGGCGTGTCGAGAAAAGTGATAATGGGCACGGCGGAATTTGTCGGCCAGCCGCATCAGGCGCAGAGCCTTGCGATAGCCCTCTGGCTTGGGCATGCCGAAATTGCGATGCAGTTTCTGTTTCGTGTCGCGGCCCTTCTGGTGCCCGATCAGCATCACCGGCTGATTCTCGAAGAAAGCCATGCCGCCGACCACCGCAGGGTCGTCGGCGAAAGCTCGGTCGCCGTGCAGCTCGGAGAAGTCGGTAAAAATCCTGGCGATGTAGTCCAGCGTGTGTGGGCGCTTGGGGTGCCGCGCGAGCTGCACCCGTTCCCAAGTAGGGTTGGAAGCCGGGGGTTCGCCAGGAGAGGTTTGCTTGTCGGACGGGGATCGGTTATCTGCCATTCGGATTGTGACCGCGCCGGGAACGCCGCGCTCGGCGCGGACTACTTCGCCAGGATCTCGACGGATTCCGGTCCGCAGATCCGTTCCACTTCCGCCCAAAATTCCCTATCGGGGCGGACTTTCCTAGTCACATCCAGAATAACGGAAAAGTCGCGGGACTTCTCAAGGCGCAGCCGTACCTCCGTTTCGCCTGGTTTTTGCACGAACAGTTGGTTGAGGGCTTGGGCCTTGTCGGGAATGCCATTGGCGCCGACAGCCACGCGGATGGAGATCAGCGTGGGCAGATCGAGGCGGGCCACGCGGAGCGGAACGATCTCCTGGACCGACAGCTTGGGAGGGGCATTGTCTTCGGGCAAAACCAGGCCGCGCACCAGGACAGCCTGATCCTCGACCAGGGCCGCGAGCAAGCGGTCATATTGCGTGGTAAAGACCATCGCTTCCACCCGTCCGGTGCGGTCTTCGAGCTGCATGGAAGCCCACAGCTTGCCTTCCCGGTTGCGCTTGCGCTGGATGCCGGTGAGGATGCCGCAGAGCGCGACTTCGACTCCTTTCTCCAGGCCCTCCAGCGTCTCTGTGGAGTGCGTGGCGAGCTCGGAGACTTTAGCGGTGTATTCGTCCAGCGGATGGCCGGTGACATAGATGCCGAGCACTTCTTTTTCGCTGGCGAGCTTCTGCTGCGGCGTCCAGTCGGGCAGCGGCGGCAGAGGATGTTCGATAGGCTCGGCCTCGCCGGCGCCCGTGCCGAACAGGCCGGCCTGGCCGCTTTCGCGATCCTTCCAGGCGCGTTGTCCGGATTCCATGGCGTTTTCGATCAGGGCCGTGAGTTGCGCGCGATTGCCGCCCAGGCTGCCCATGGCGCCGCACTTGATCAGGTTTTCCACGATACGGCGATTCACGCTGGTAAGGTCGACGCGCTCGCAGAAATCGTAGAGCGATTTAAACGGTCCGCCGCTTTTGCGCGCCGCCCGGATGGAGTCCGCCGCTGTCGCGCCCAGATTGCGAATCGCGCAGAGGCCCATGCGGATGCCTTCGCCGTCGGGAGTAAAATCCTTGCCGCTGGAATTGACGTCGGGCGCCAGCACCGGAATGCCCATCTCGCGGCACTCGTTGATATACTTCACCACCTTGTCGGAATTGGAAATTTCCGACGTCAGGAGCGCGGACATGAATTCCAGCGGGTAGTGCGCTTTCAGATACGCAGTGACATAGGCGAGATAGGCGTAGGCGGCCGAGTGCGACTTGTTGAAGCCGTAGCCGGCGAACTGCTCCATGAGATCGAATATTTTTTCGATCTTCTTCGCGTTATGGCCATTGGCTTTGCCGCCCTTGAGGAAGCGCTCGCGCTGCGATGACATTTCTTCGGCTTTCTTCTTGCCCATGGCGCGGCGCAGGATGTCGGCCTCGCCGAGCGAATAGCCGGCCAGGCGGTTGGAGATCTGCATCACCTGTTCCTGGTAAACGATGACGCCGTACGTTTCTTCGAGGATCTCCTTTAGCTCGGGGAAATCGTAGGTAACCTGTTTGCGCCCGTGCTTGCGGTCGATGAAATCCTCCACCATCCCGCCTTGCAGCGGGCCGGGGCGATAGAGCGCGTTCAGCGCGCACAGATCCTCGATGCGGGTAGGTTGATATTTGCGTAAGATGTCGCGCATTCCGCGCGATTCAAACTGGAAGACGCCGCTGGTGAAGGCCTTCGAGAAGATCTGGTAAGTGGCCTCATCGTCGAGCGCCAGATCTTCCACCGAAAGCTTCACTCCATGACTGCTGCTCGATCAGGGCGAGCGCGTCCTGGATGATGTCGAGCGTGGTCAGGCCCAGGAAGTCCATCTTGAGAAGCGCGAGCTTCTCCAGACCGACCATGTCGTACTGGGTGACAATTTCATCCTTGCTGGTCTTGCAGAGCGGGACCAGCTCCTTCAGCGGAACCGGAGAGATCACGACACCGGCTGCGTGCATACCGGCGTTTCGGGCCATGCCTTCGATTCGGAGCGCGACATCCAGCACTTCCTTCAGACGCGGATCCTTCTTGGCGGCGTCTTCGATGGCGGGCTCCTGAGCGAGCGCGTCGTGAAGCTTGATGTTGAGCGTGGTGGGGATGAGCTTGGTGATGCGGTCCACGTCGCCATAGCTGATGTCCAGCACGCGGCCGACATCTTTGATGGCAGTGCGCGCACCGAGCGTGCCAAAGGTAATAATTTGCGCTACCTGCTCGCGGCCGTATTTTTCGGTGACATACTGGATCACTTCCCCGCGGCGGCGCGTGTGGAAGTCGATATCGATATCCGGCATGCTGATGCGCTCGGGGTTGAGGAAGCGCTCGAACAGCAGGCCGTATTCGAGAGGATCGATATCGGTGATCTCCATCGAATAGCTGACCAGGCTGCCGGCCGCCGAGCCGCGGCCCGGGCCCACCGGGATGCCGCGCGATTTGGCGAAGCGAATGAAGTCCCAGACAATCAGGAAATATCCGGAAAACTTCATCTGCTGGATCATGCGGATCTCGCGATCCAGGCGCTCCACGTATTCAGCCAGGTCGTGCTTCAGCGCGCCGGCTTTGCTTAAGGCTTCCAGACGCGGGCGGCGTTTTTCGAAGCCCTGGCGGGCGACGTAGGCGAAGTAGCTGTCCGTGGTGTGCTCGCGCGGCACGTCGAACTTGGGGAACGGTTCCTTCACCTTTTCGAGGCTGACCTGGCAGCGCTGAGCGATCTCCCAAGTGCGGTCCAGCGCGTCTTCCATCTCGCCGAACATGCGCAGCATCTCGTCGCGGGTCTTCAAATAGAATTCCGGCTGTGTGAAACGCATGCGCTGCGGGTCGCTCATGGTCTTGCCGGTCTGGATGCACAGCAGGATCTCGTGCGCGCGGGCGTCGTCCTTGCGCATGTAGTGCGAATCGTTGGTGGCGACCAGGGGGATGCGCGTTTCCTGGGAGAGCCGGTGGACCTGGGGAACGACGATCTTATCCTGATCGAGCCCGTGGTCCTGAATTTCGAGGAAGAAATTGTCTTTGCCGAAAATGTCGGTGTACGTGTAGGCCAGGCGCTTGGCTTCCTCGTAGCGATTGGCGAGCAGCGTTTCGTTGATGTCGCCGCGCAGGCACGCCGACAGCGCGATGAGGCCTTTGGAGTGCTGAGCGAGCAGGTCTTTATCGATGCGCGGCTTGTAGTAGAAGCCTTCCAGGAACGCCGTGGAGACCAGATTGATCAGGTTGCGGTAGCCTTCCTGGTTCTGGCAAAGCAGGACCAGGTGATTGTAGCGATCCGTTTCGCTGCGGCTGGCGAGCCCTTGCTGCGAGACGTAAACTTCGCAGCCGATGACGGGATGGATGCCTTTTTCCTTGGCGGCGTTGTAGAACTCGACCGCGCCGAAGAGGTTGCCGTGGTCGGTCATGGCGACGGCCGGCATCTTCTGCTGCGCCACCAGGTCCATCAGTTGCGTGATCTCGCAGGCTCCGTCGAGCAGCGAATAATCGGTGTGGCAGTGCAGATGGACGAAGGGCGTTGCGGAACTCATGTCTTGGCTCAACTCGGCGGGGAAGGCAATTTCATTTTACTCGATCGGGCGGCACTCGACGATGAAACGTTTGGAAGGCGTGTAGCCGGAAGCGTGAACTTCCAGGCCGGCTTCGCGAGCCAGAGCGCGGAACTCGCTCAACGTTCGATTTTTCCCACCCACCAGAACCAGCATGAGGAGCTCGGGCGAGGCCTTCTCTTCCGGCGTCACACCACCGAGGACAACGACGCGGCCGGAAGGACGAGCGGCTTCAGCGCAGCGCCAGAGTATGGACTTGGCTTCAGGGTCGGGCCAGTCATCGAGCACCTTCTGGATCATATAGAGATCGCGGCCGGCCGGCAGCGGATCAAAAAAGCTCTGCCCGGACGTGTTGACACGATCGGTAACGCCCGCAGCTTCGAACAGCTCAGCCGATCGAGCCACGGTTCGCGGGAGATCCACCAGTGTTCCGGTCGCCTGGGGATGAGCGCAGAGAATTTCCGCTAGCAGTGCGCCCGTGCCTCCGCCGACGTCGACCACGGTTCGTATGGAGGACCAGTCCGCCGGATCGAGCAGGACGTGCGAATCCGGTACGCCGTGGCCAGCCGGGCCCATGAGGGCGTCGAATTTCGCGGCGAGTTCAGGATGCGCGTCCAGGTCGTCCCAGAAAGTGCGCCCATAAGCTTCGTGGTAGGCCGGCTTGCCGGTGCGAACCACCGAGAGCAGCGTTCCCCATGCGTGCGCCATCCGGCCGCCGAAGGAGTCGAGATCGAGACCGAGGTGAAGCGACTCATCCAGCAGCCCGCGCGCCGCGTCATTCAGCGCGAAGCGGCCGGGCGCAGGCTCTTCGAAGACGCCCTTGCTGACCAGGTGGCGCAGAACGCGTTGCAGAGATTCGCCATGCGCGCCCGAGGCAGCGGCCAGTTGACGGATATCAGTGTTTCCGGCTGCGATGTGGTTGGCCACACGCAGCGTCGCCACGACATAGACGCACCAGGGCGTGCAGAGATCGGTCAGCGACCAGAGGTCCATTTGGTCATGATGTCATGTCCTGGACGACAGCGAGTTCGACTTCGCGGGAGTTCTCACCGGTCGCGCGCAGGCGGATCTCAATGCGATCGGCCGGCATCAGCGCTGGGAATTTTTCGCCCCACTCGATCAGGACCACGGCGTCGCGATCGAAGATTTCTTCCAGACCAAGGGTCGCGACCTGCGCGGGGGTGTCCAGGCGATAAAGATCGATGTGGTAGACGGCGGGGCTGTACTCGTGGATGAGCGTAAAGGTGGGGCTGGAGACTTCGGCCGGTTGCGCCGCGCCCAATCCCTTCACGACGCCTTTGGCGATGGTGGTCTTCCCTGCTCCCAGGTTGCCAATCAGCAGCACCACGGCTTTCGGCGGCAGCTCGGCCGCGAGGCTTTCGCCCAGCGCGATGGTCTCTTCTTCAGATTCGGTGTGAAAGATCCGCGACTTCACGCATGGCCTCGGGCAGGAACTGGAACAGGTCCGTGGCGATGAGGGGTTTCTCGCCGATTTTCGCCGCGCCGAGTTCGCCGGCCCGTCCATGCAGCCAGACGGCGGCCAGCAGCGCCGTTTCGATCTGTTCCGGAAATTGCGCCACCAGACCCGCGATCATTCCTGTCAGCACGTCGCCGGTGCCGCCCGACGCCATGGCGGGAGAGCCGGTGGGATTGATCCAGACGCGGCCGTCCGGAGCGGCAATCACGCTGCGATTCCCTTTCAGCACCAGGTGGACGCCGCGCTCGGTGGCGAAGGAGCGGGCGCTGGCAATGCGGTCCTGCTGGACCTGCGCCACGGTTTGATGCGTCAGGCGCGACATTTCGCCGGGATGCGGTGTCAGGATGCGCGGTCCCTGAAAACGCACGTTGTGGCTTGCCAGAGCATTCAGGCCATCGGCGTCGATCACCATCGGCGTCGCGACTTGGGCTGCGACACGGCGGACAAATTGCACCGTTTCCGCATCGCGGCCCAGCCCGGGACCCAGCGCGATCACATTCTTACCTTCCAGGATTCGGCCGAGCGAGCCGTCGTCAAGCGAACGCGTCGAGATGGCGCCGCCTTCGGTTTCCGCCAGCGGTTCGGTCATGATCTCGGGCGCGTGGGAGGCGATGGCGTTGATCGCGGAGGCGGCGGAGGCGATGGTAGATAGTCCGGCTCCGGCTCGTAACGCGGCAATTCCCGCCATGGCCGCCGCGCCCGTTTTGCCCCGGCCACCCGCGATCGTGAGGACATGGCCGTAGGTGCCTTTGTTCGAATCGCGCGCGCGCGGACGGAACAAGTGCGCGAACAGAGCGGGTTCGGAGAGGGCCAGCCAGATCGAATCGTCTTTGTCGTATAGGTCGGGCGGGCTTCCAATCGGGGCGATGTGCAGTTTGCCCACCAGCTCGCAAGCGGGCGAGAGGACTTGGCACATCTTGGGCGCGGTGAACGTGACGGTGTGATCGGCGTGCACGGCGTCGCCGGCCACGGCTCCTGAGTCGCTGTCGAGCCCGGAGGGGAGATCGACCGAGACGACATCAGCCAGCGGGAATCCGTCATTGATGGCCCGAATCAGCTCGGCCGATCTGCCGGTTGCAGCGCCGTGGATTCCGGTGCCCAGCAGCGCATCGACGATGAGCGTCGCCGATTGCATGACTGGGGCGATTTCCTGCGAGACCGGACATCCCACGGCCTGAAGCATCTTGAAATTCTGCGCGGCGTCTCCGCGCAACTCCGCGGGGGCGCCGACAAAGACGACGTGCAGCGACCGCGGGTGAACGCGAGTATGGAGCTGCCGCGCCACGACCATCCCGTCGCCGCCGTTGTTGCCTTTACCGCAGAAGATCACGATGCGGTGCTCAGACAGCGGCGCGTATTCGCGCTCCAGCACCTCGACCACGCGATGGCCAGCGTTTTCCATCAGGACAATACTGGACACGCCCAATTCAGAAGTGCGCCGGTCCACCTCGCGCATCTGAGCAGCGGTCAGGATCTTCATGCGCGCACCTCGGCCAGAACCTGCTCCAGGCGCCTTAGCCCCTGGGGTTCACCCATGACGATGAGATGGTCGCCGGCTTCAATCGCCGCCTCGGCTGGAGGATTAAACAGCATGCGCCCGTCCGCTTTTCGAATGGCCAGCACGATGACTCCCATTTCTCTTCGAATGTTAGCTTCCAGCAGGCTCTTGGAGACGAATTCGCTTCCGATGGGCACGCGCACCTGTTCGATGCCGACATCCAAGCCGATGCCTTTGGTAGTGAAGTCGATGAACTGGAAAACGTGTGGTTTCAACATCACTTGCGCCATGCGATTGCCGGTGATGTCGTAGGGCGCGAACACGTAGTCGGCGCCGGCCAGCCGCATTTTCTTTTCGCTCTGTTCGGAATTGACGCGCGCGGAAACCAGCAGGGACGGCTTTAAGGCCTTGGCGGACAGGATCACGAACAGATTGTCCGCGTCGCTCTGCAGCGTTGCGATAAGGCCCTTGGCTCGAAGGATACCGGCATCCTTGAGATTTTGGTCGTCGGTGGCGTCGGCCAGAACACCGAGCATGCCGGCTTTGATAGCCCAATCTACGCGATCCTCATTCTTGTCCATCACCAGAAAAGAAACGCCGGCGCGCTGCAGTTCCCCCGCCGCGCCACGGCCCACGCGGCCGAAGCCGCAGACGATGTAGTGGTCGTGCAAGGACTCGATCATTTTTCTGGTGCGCCGCTTTCCGAAATATTGATTGAACTCCAGCTCGATGATAGCCTGCGTCATGCCTCCGACGGCCAGCAGCATGGCGGTTACGCCAAAGAATATCAAAAACGAATTGAAGATTCTCCCGGCGTGGCTGAGCGGGTGGATTTCTCCATACCCGACCGTGGTGATGGTAATCAGCGTCATGTAGAACGCGTCGAAGGGAGGATAATGCTCAATCAGAATGAATCCCAGCGTGCCGCCGGCCACGATCAGCAGCAGTGCGACCACGATCAAGATGAGCCGCCGGCGGAAGCGAAGCATGGATGTGGTTATTTTAGCCGCACTTGCGGGCCAGCACGACGGTCATGTCGTCGGATAATTCCGGAGAGGCGGTCCACTGGCGGACCGCATCCATTACAGTCTGGACGATCTGCGCATCGGGCCGCTCAGAATTCTTCGAGATCAGCTCGATCAAGCGCTCTTCGCCGAACATTTCTCCATATGCATCTTCGGGCTCGGTGATGCCGTCGGTGTACCACACCAGCAGGTCGCCGAGTTCGAGCTGCACGGTGCTCTCGCCGTACTTGGAAAAAGGAAACGCGCCGACCACGGTTCCATTGACGTCCAAGCGCGTGGCGCTGCCGCGCGCGAATCAGGATGGGCGGCGGGTGACCTGCATTGGTGTAGGTAACCGCGCCGGTCTGCTTCGTCGTACATCGCGAAACAGAAGGTCGCGTACTTCTCCGGCGAGGTGGTGGCGTAGAGCTGCTGGTTCAAGTCCGAGACCAGCCGCGCGGCCGAAAGGTGAAAGCCGTTGCGCGGACGGGTCGGCGGCCGCCCGGCGATTCCAGCGCCGCGCGCAATTCCATGCGCAGCGCGGCTTGAATGGTGGCCATGAGCAGCGCCGCCGAGATACCTTTGCCGGCCACGTCGCCGATGGCGATGGCGATCTGGTGACTGGAGAGAGCCTGGTAATCGTAATAATCGCCGGAGACCATGCGGGCGGGCTGGCACATACCCGTCAGGCGCAGCGTCTTGAGAGTGGGTGCGGCCTTGGGATAAAGCTGCTCCTGCACCTGGCGCGCGATTTCGATCTCGGTCTCCAGGCGCTCCTTCTCCTTGGCCACGGCCAGCAGGCGCTCGAGGTTTTCCGTCATGGTATTGAACGACCGGCTGAGGTCGGCGATCTGATCGCGTCCCGACACCGGGATATGATGCGAGAAATCGCTCTGCATCACGCGCGCCGTGCCCTTGATAAAGATTGTGCACGGCGCCGGTGATGGTGCGGGTAAGCGAGACGCCGATGACCAGGGAAACCAGCTCGACGATCAGAAACGCGATGGCAACGGCATAGAATATGATCGGCAGGAGACCTTGCAGATCGTCCGCCCGTTCGCTGAAGAGCACGCCTAGAAGGGCGGATGGGCGGGTGTGCAGCGCCAGGAAGGCGCGCCGGGTTTTGGAGGCGTCGTCCCAGTCGGCGGCCTGCGTGAAGGAACCCCAGTAGACACTGATGTCAAATCGATTCACGAGGCGGCGCTAGCACGCTGGCTGCCGACTCGCGGCCCGCTGGTGCGACATCGAATTTGTCTTGCCCGAGATTCACCGGCGCTCGTGTCTGCTTGCCTCCGTCACGAAACGGATTATCGTATCGTACTGTCTGGTTGCGATCGTCCAGGCTGGACGGCTGAAGAAAGTACACGTCTCCCAACCCGGGCACCATCCAGCTCAGAAAATGTCGGTTCAGCGGTGTGATCGCGAGATATTTCACGCCGTCCTGGTCGGCGAACGACCAAGCGAAGTAGCGGCCATCGCGCTCGAACGAAGCCATTCACTGCTTCCGGTGCTTTCGGCGGCGGTTCGATACTTGGATCGTCTCCCCAGCGCTGCACATTGCCTTCGCCGCTGGCGATGAGGAGGGAAATGCGTGGGTAGGTTTCCGAGTAGACCTCGCCAGTGCTCGCCAATACCGCGGCGCGCGACTTGGGATCGGCCCGCTTCAGCACATCGGTAGCGGAGTGCATGGCCGCCACCGTGCGGTCGAGTTCGTTGCGCGCGACGTACACCGCCATCTGGGCCGCCAGCATGTAGCCGCCGATTCCCACCAGAGCAACAATCAGCAGAATCGGCACCACCGCGATCAGCACGTAGGTGACAATCAGCCGGTTCCGGAGCCGCCAGATGGCCTGACGCAAACCGGCGCGCGCCAGCCGCAGCAGGATCCAGAGCGCCAGGAAGACCGTGAGGAACTGCAGAAGAGTCGTGAAGCCATTGCCCGGGGCGAGCAGCAGCAAAATGAAATAGAGCACCACCAGGACGCTGAAGGTTTTCTCCAGCTTGCCGAACTGTCTCCAGCGGGATTTGAGGTCGAGCTTCACACGCGCGACTTGGCGATCTGCGGTGTTTCAGGCACGGGTTCCGGCATTGGCTTTTCGGGCTCCAGGAAATACCGGGTCAGTTTTTCCTGCAGCATGACCAGCGCGCTTTCCGGATCGTCGGCGTACTGAAAGAGGTTGAGATCTTCTTCATCGATGGTGCCGTGGCGGACCAGAGCCTCGAAGTTCAGAACCTCTTTCCAATACTTGGAGCCGTACAGCACGATGACGATCTTGCTTTCCAGCTTGCGAGTCTGCGCCAGCGTAAGGATTTCGAAAAGCTCGTCCAGCGTGCCGAAGCCGCCGGGGAAAATAACCAGCGCCTTGGCCAGATACGCAAACCAGAATTTGCGCATGAAGAAGTAGTGGAATTCGAACATCAGCGAAGGGGTGATGTAGGGGTTAGGTTGCTGTTCGAAGGGCAAGCCGATATTGAGGCCGATCGTTTTTCCGCCTGCATCCGCCGCGCCCTGATTAGCGGCTTCCATGATCCCCGGGCCGCCGCCCGAGCAGACCACGAAGCGATGCGAGGAGGATTGAATTTTGCTCGACCATTCGGTGATCAGGCGGGCCAGCGTGCGGCAGTCCCGATAATACTGGCCCAGCGGCCCGTCTTCCGTAATCCGCGCGGAGCCGAAAAAGACGATGGTGTCCTGGATTTTCTCGTCGCGAAAATGCGACAGCGGCTCCAGATACTCGGAGAGAATGCGGAGCCCGCGGGCATCCGGACTCTCGAGAAACGTTTCGTTCAAGTAGGCTACCGGCCGGCGGTTGCCATTGTTGCTTTCATCCATCATTGCGAGGCTCGCGGAGCGGTTTCCAGCCGCTCCAGGCGCTTCTCTAATTGTCGCATTGTCTTCAATAACTCCGGCAATTTCGGAAACGCGGTGATGGCGCGCAGCCATTCCTTGGCTTCGAAGGCGGGTGAGCCAGAAACTGCGTGACCGGCGGGCACATCGCCGCCGATACCGCTCTGCGCGTAGACCACGGCGTTGTCGTGAATCGTGAGGTGACCGGACACGCCGGCCTGGCCGGCCAGGAGCACGTTTTTTCCGAGAATGGAGCTGCCCGCCAGACCGGTTTGCGCGCAGATGATGTTGTCTTCGCCGACCACGCAGGAGTGGCCGACCTGCACCAGGCTGTCGATTTTCGCGCCCCGCTTGACGCGCGTTTCGCCCATGGAGGCGCGGTCGATGGATGAGAGCGATTGGATTTCGACGTCATCCTCGATCACCGTCACGCCGGACTGCACGATTTTGAAGTGCTGGCCGCCACGCGTTTTGGCGAAACCGTAGCCGTCGCCTCCCACTACGACGCCGTTTTGCAGGATGACGCGGTGGCCGATGCGGCAGAATTCCCGCACCACGGCGTGCGAGTGGGCGCAGAAGTCGTCGCCGATCTGCACGCCTTCATAGATCACCACCTGCGGATGCAAGACGGCGTTCCGGCCGATGCTGACGTGTTCGCCGACCACGGCGTAGGGACCGATGGACGCTCCGTCGCCGATGCGCGCGGTTGGGGCAATGATCGCATGCGGATGAATGCCGGGTGCGGGGCGGGGCGGCTGGTAGAACATGGCCAGCGCGCGGGCGTGATCGTGATAGGGATTCGAAGAAATCAGGCTGGCGGGCTGCGGTTCGGCGAGCGGCTCGGCAACCAGAATCGCGGCCGCGCGCGTGTGCTTCACCTTGGGCGCGTACTTCGGGTTGGCAAGAAAAGTCAGCTCCGATGGCCCGGCCTGTTCCATCCCCGCCACGCCGGTAATTTCGATGTTGGGATCGCCCCGCAGCTCGCAGCCGAGGCGCGCGGCGAGATCGCCGAGCGAGATTCGTTGGACGGTGGCCATAAGGATGGCTTCATTGTAGCGGGGAGGCCGCGCATCTCGCGGAAAGCCAAATGATTTTCGCGAGGGGCCTTAGCTGGCGTCCGGCGAGCTGACCTTGAACGCGCCGGCCTTGAATTCCACGTCGCGGATCTTTCCAACCGGGCCCAGCGGCCCGAGATCTTTCCCGTTCAGGCGCAGGCGCAGGCCGCCCGCGTTGCCGGTCCGGAGCGTGGCGCTGGTAGTGAGGTCCAAGGTACGGGTTTCGTTGGCTTGCAGCGTGCGCGCGATCAGAATTTTCCCCTGACGGTCGGTGACCATCACCCAGACCGGCTCCTGCGCTTCCATCTCGACGCGCATTACCTCGGCGCCTGGCTCGGCCGGAGTGGTTTCCGGCGCCGCGGCCTGAACGCTCGCGGATTCATCCTTGGCCGGCACCGCCGCGGGCGAAGACGCTGGCTGGACGGGCGTCGTACGGGATGGCATGGGACTGGGAATTAGCTTAGCCGTCGCGCCGGAGGGAGCAGGGCTCGCTTTCAATTGGCTCGATGCCCGTTCGCTCGGAACCGGCTCGCTCGACGGAACCGGCTCGCTCGACGGGGGCGCCTGGGTGGATGCGATTACCGAGGAAGGAGCACCGTTGTTCGCAATCTGCGAACCGGATTGATCGGCGGGATGGGATGGCCACAACAAGATTCCCGCGGTTATCAAGATGCCGGCCACCACCGCCGCTACCGCGAAGGCCCGCCAACTGCGAGCGGAACTTTTTTCCGGCAGCGGCTCGGATTCCGGCGCAGGCAGAGGAGCACCAGCGGCGCCTGGTTCGGAGGGCGGCGAAAGCCGCTCCAACTGCCGCGTAGCTTGCCCGCAGAAATTCTCCACTGCATTCAGCAGACCCTTGAAACTTTCTTCCGTCGCAACCGATGTTTCACGCAGATCGCGGAGGGTTTGCGAATGGTTCTCCACATCGTCTTCCAGGCGCGCGATGCGCTTATTCAGGTTCGATTCCACCTCGCGCACCAGCTCCGGCAGCTTGCTTTGATCCGTGATCGCGATGCTGCGATGGGCACGGTCTTTAAACAGGCGCGCGCCGTCGGTGTCGATAATGGCCGGAAGATGGGTCTCTTTCTGCATCTCTCCGGCAACTCCGAGCAGGAGCTGGATTTCATCGGCGATCCGCAAGGCGTCGCGCCGCGAGAGACAGCGCCACTCTCCCGGCTCGGTTTCCTGATCGGACTGGTACAGGCCGAAACCGATCAGCTCGTCTTCGCCGATGGCTTCGGTGATCTGCGTGAATTGCGCGATGGTGGCGCGGCGCAGAGAGGTGATCCCGTCGAAGGACGCGTAGAACGCCTGCGCCTGATCCGCGGAAACGGGCCCGACAAATTCGGCCGTGAAGTTCAGCGATTCATTGTCGAAATCGAAGCCCAGCCATTCCCCGCGGTCCTGCGCGATATGAACATCCTCGGCCAGCATTTCGAAAAAGCGCTGGGCTTCATGAACCACGCTGGCCAGCTTGTGGAGAGGAACGCCCACTCCGCCGCGATTCAGTTCGATGCGAACACGCAAACGGGCCATTTGATCACTTCCTTCCCGAACCAGGCGAATGGTTGGCTGGCCCTGGCAGGGCCGACATCACTCGCCCGGTAGCGAATCTCAGATTGTGCCAGGCTTCTACACATTCAGGAGTGTGCTCGACGATGCGGCCACAATAGTGCACCGCCGCCTCGAACTCCCGGCGTTCGAGCGCCACCGTGGCCAAGCCCTGCTGGGCCTGCAAGGAATTGGGAGAAACCTCGAGCAGTTGCGTGGCGTAGCGCTGCACGGCATCCCAATCCTGGGCCTCGACGCTCAAAGCGAGCAAGTTCGACAGTACTTCTTCCGATTTAGCGCCGGCTTCGAGCAAACGGCCGTACGCCGCTGCCGCCTCGTCGTAGTGATGCAACAGCTGCAGCGCGACGGCCTGGCCGAAGAGCGCCCGCGTTCGAGCCGCGTCGGACCAGCAGGCATCGAAGTTGGCCAGCGCCTCCTCGGAGCGATTCAAGTGCAATAAACACGCGCCCAAGCCCAAGCGCGCCTCATCGCGATGCGCGTCGGCGTGGAGCGCCTTCTGGAAAGCTTGCGCAGCCTCATCCCAGCGGCTTAGCTGCTGCAAGCACACCGCCAGATTGAATTGCGCGAAGGCATTGTCGGGGTCGGACGCCACCACGGTGAAATAGCTGCCGGCCGCTTCCTGAAAGCGCCCCAGCGCGAGCTGGATTTCGCCGCGAATGGTGTAGAAATCGGAGGAATATTCGCCCGGCATGCTGAGCGCATCCAGTGCTTCTTCCAGGCGCCCGGCGGCGCGCAAGGCGAGCGCTGCTTGTACTTGGGTTCGAATGGCGGGAGTCGCCGCGGCGGACATATCAAAGGCCTCCAAAAGCCCGATCGCGCGCGCCGGCTAGGACACGCGGTTGGTATATTGCCAGGAATGGACGCAGGCCGGGAGCCGGCGGTGCGTGGAAGACTTCGGAACGCTGGGGGAACGACATCCGCACGGTGTGCACTTCAGGGCTTCGATTCCATTCTTCAAAGAATCCGAGCGCTCCGGAGGCCAACTGAGCGTCCGTCCAGTACTCGGTCGCGTTTTTTTGCAGATACAGGGTGAACATAGGCCCGAAGACATCCATGCGCACGTGCACCACAGGATCACTCTTGGAGAACACCATCACCTTTTCGTTGTGCGGACTTTCGACAAAGTGATAAACGCTGAAGTACTCGGCGGCGAACGTCGGACTGGATCCCGGTTTGAGGACTTTGATCCGTACGGCGTAGTAGTTGCCCAGATCCTTGGCGCGGAAAACCAATCCTACATCGCCGGAATCGACCGTCCAATCGAATTCGAAGCGGTAATCCGCGGCCTTGATGGCCGGTCTGTATACGACTAACTGGCGGGATCGCTTGACGCCCGGATCGCCTGCAACCGCCGCTTCGCGCAGCCAATCGCCGCCGGCAATGGAGGTTTCAATCTCGGCAGCCGGACGTGCGGCATGCTTCCACAGAGGCACGCTGATGGCGGCCAAAGCTACTACTCCAAGGCAAAGCTTGAGGCTGACGGATTTTCCAAAACTGGATGCCGCCGTGTATAGATTAGGGGCGGATTGTTCGGCGAACACGGCATCGGCGGAGGCAGGCGCGCCCGCCTGAGCTGGCCGAGAATTCAGCGGCGCGACCCGCTTAGCCGTTCGCACCATCTTCGGCACCACCATTTCCCACTGAACCGCCAGGGCCGACCGAGTTTTCTTGGCAGCGCCGGGCACGGCTTGGTCCGCGTAGGTTCGAGCGGATGCGGTCGAGGAGAGGGCCTGACTGGAAGGTTGGGGAGACGGCATGACGCGGGGCGCCGGCGCCGCGGTTGGGCGGGAACGCTCGCCGGCATGGACAAGAGGAAATGCTTGGGTCATCGGCTTCGGCGGATCAGCTGCCGCCAGCAAGGATGACCAGGTAACGATGAATTGAAAGCTTACCGCCCGATCAAAGTCGCCCTGGCTTGCGGGCGCAAAGCCGCCCATCTGGGCGGGATCGACGAACCCGGACTGTGACTGCCGCATGGATGACCTCGCCAAAGCTCATGGCTAGTGCCCCCGGAGGCACGAGTGTGAGGCCACGACCTTGACAACTTATACACAATATCATGGGCTGTTGTCAAGCGCAACCCTACATCTTGAGCTTCACACGCAATTAAGCTATAGTTCCTAGGCAGGGAGGTGCTTTGTGCCTTCGAGCAAGAACTCGTCTTCACGCCCGGTTCCCAGTATCGCCCGGGCGGCCCAACGAACCCGATCCGTCATTGAAGACTTTCAAAGCAGGCTGACCGAGGTTTCGCAACACGCAGGCCTGGCGCGGCTGACCACGGCGGTGGAACCGGAAACGGAAGGTGGACACTCGCACTTTCGAGGCGCGGCTGGCCCAGAAACCGCCGAAGCGCTCGAAAGCGAATCCGAACTGGAGCGACAACTGGCTGCTTACTTTGCGCACGCCAGCGCCCCCAGCAGTACGGTCGCCGCTTCGGAACGAGACAGGATTCTGGACGAGCTCCGCCAGCGTGTGATCGACGGGGTCGTGGAACGTATCCTGGCGGATTGGACCAATGGCCGGCCGGGAGAGCCCAGCGCGTTGCGCGATGAAGTGCTGGAGCGTTTGATTCAACGCGTCCTCCAGCAATTCGGGAGCAGTGCTCAGGCGCAAACCGAAGCGCGACCTTCCTGACGGGCCGGGCAGACGCTGCCGCGTAGCGGGTTTGGCCGACGGCTGGGCATTTCGACGGGTCGACTTCTCGCTCATGTGATTTCCGTGGATGGCGTTTCACAGGAGGAATTCCAGCACTGCTGCCCGAGCCCGCGCTGACTGCCGGCCAGCCTTCTCCGATTGGCGCGTCAATCGCCCGAAACGGGCATTTGTTCGAGATGCTGACAAGCCAGCAGACTGGATTACTTAATGATCAAATAGGAGAACATGACTCGAATGACATGCGGTTTCTCTGCTCGGAGCCTCGCTGCCCTGGCGGCGCTATTCGTTTTGGCCGGTGTGCCGCTCTGCGCCCAGCAAGGCAAATGGGCGAGCGCCGGTGACCCGGTAGCGAAGAATCTCATCGATTGGGAACGTCAGTGGGCCGAGGCCGATTGCGTCCACAACATGGTCGAGGAAAAGATTTTGGCCGACGATTTTCAGGGTACGTCGCCTGAAGACGGTGCGATCTATTCCAAAGCGGAAGCGGTAGCCGACGCCAAAAGTCCCACAGCACAAGCGCGCGATTGCCATCTGCACGATGCCAAGGTTCGCTTTTTGGGGTTAGATCTCGCGATCGTATACGGCAGCGAAAGTTCCATTCGAAAAGGTAAAGATGGCAAAGACTTCAAACGCAGCCTGGTTTGGACCGATACCTGGCTGAAGCGCAACGGGCAATGGCAGATCGTTGCAGCCCAGGACATGAGGATGGAGCGGAAGTAACGCGGACGGCAGCTCTTATCACTTGAGTCCAGAGTCCCCTTAGCTTATAGGAAGAGTTCGCGTGCGCGGGCTGTTTAAACGTCCAACGGGCACGCCGTAAAAGTGCCCCAGCCGATCCGTCCGGGTCGTCGTCCAACTAGGAATTATCCCCTCGGACGGCTGTTGTCGGCGTCTCGCGGAGCGCCCGTCAGTCTTCCGAGACGGCGTTCTGGTAACTCGCTCCCGTGAGGTCGCGTTCACGTCAAATTGACGTCCAACGCCCTATCTGTCGAAGTGCCTTGCAGGTTCCGGGCGGATGGCCGGCACTCGGAGAGAGTTCTGAGCGAGGTTACGAAAGATCAGTCCCGTGAAGTCCGGGTCACGTCAACTTGACGGGAAACGCCCTATCCGCCGAACTGCCTGCCGCCCCGGCAGGCCCCGAATTTCAAACTCACCCACTACCCGTTGCCGGGCCAATCGGCGCTGCTACCATGCCAACATGCGCCTGATGCGGTTGGCTCTATTCCTGGGT
Source organism: Terriglobia bacterium (assembly GCA_963739705.1). Classification (GTDB taxonomy): domain Bacteria; phylum Acidobacteriota; class Terriglobia; order Bryobacterales; family Bryobacteraceae; genus Palsa-89. The sequence goes on from CAVUBR010000004.1 coordinate 353,116, forward strand.
TGCTGGTTCCGAGTTGCCGCCGCTCCTCCGCCGCGGCCTTACGATGTCGAGCAGTACGAAGTTAAGATTGAGCCGGACCTATCCGCGCAGCGGCTCAGGGGTCAGGAGACCATCCAGCTGCATTCGATTGCGGATGGCCTGGACACCTTGGAGTTGGATGCCGGCTCGCTCAACGTTTCGGCCGTGGTGGAGGAATTCGCCAGCCAGCGCTTTGAAAAGCGAGGCGAGCTGCTGGTGGTCCATCCCGATAAGCCGGTCCGGCTGGGGGAAGTACGGCGCTTCACGATCCGGTACGAAGCTCCGCCGGCGCCGGGACTGAGCTTCTTCGACAACCAGATCTGGGCCGCATACTTCACCAGCCACTGGATGGTCTGCGATGAACGGGCTGACGATCGGGCCACGCTGCGGCTGGTGATTTCAGCGCCGGCCGGGATGAAAGCCGCGGCGAGCGGACGCCTGATCAACACGCATCGCGAGGGGTCGCGTAGTATTTCCGAATGGCGTGAGGAGGCCGAAGTACCGCCGTTTGTATACGCCTTCGGGGTGGGAAATCTCGCCGAGAGCACAGCGCAAGAAGATCAAATCAAGCTGCGCTTCCTGGGGCCGCCTAGCGACGCCAAGGACCTGGCGAAGATGTTTCAGGAAACCCGGTCGGCGCTCCGGTTCTTGGCGGACAAGTCGGGCGCTCCCTATCGCGAGAAGACTTACACGCAGGCGCTGCTGCGAAATGGGCCGGAGCAAGAGGCGGCTCAATTCACGCTCTTGCCTGAAACCTACGGCCAGACGCTGCTCTCCCATCCGGACGATCTGTGGCTGCTGGTGCACGAGCTGGCGCACCAGTGGTACGGCATCGGGATCGCCTGCCGGGATTGGTCGGACTTTTGGTTGAGCGAAGGCCTGGCGACCTTTCTCGCGGATGTTTATCTCGGCGAGAAATTCGGCCCGGAGCGCTACGCGGCCGAGATCGGACGGGCGCAAAAGACTTATGAACGGTTGAAGGCCGCCGGCAAAGATCATCCGCTGAGTTTTCGCGACTGGACCATGCCCCAAGATGCCGGCGGGCGGCTCCCTTATGAGAAAGGTGCGTGGGTTCTCCATTTGCTGCGCCAGCAAATGGGCGACGATGCGTTTTGGCGAGGCTTGCGCGTCTACACCAAGGACAATTGGGGCAAGCAGGTCACCAGCAAAGATTTCGAGAAGTCGATGGAAGCCGTAACGGACACGCCGCTGAACGGCTTCTTTCAGACCTTGGTATATCGCTGAATATAAATAACCTATCTAACTGAGATCATTCAGACTTGACAATAGCACACTAAAGTTTGATAATGGGTGCAGGCTAAAATACACGGGTCAAGCCGAAAGGATTGAAGTAAGATGAGCAAAATCATAGGAATAGACTTGGGAACGACCAACTCGGTCGTATCGGTGATGGAAGCTGGGCAGGCGGTTGTGATCCCCAACCAGGAAGGCGGCCGGACGACACCGTCGGTGGTGGGTTTCACCAAGAGCGGCGAACGGCTGGTGGGCACAGTCGCAAAACGGCAAGCGGTGACCAATCCCGAGAATACGGTGTATTCGATCAAGCGCTTCATGGGACGGCGTTTCAATGAAGTCAGCGAAGAGATGAAGCTGGTGCCTTACAAGGTGGTTGCGGGCGAGAACAGCGACGCGCGCGTCGAGATCAACGGCAAGAAATATTCGCCGCCCGAAATCTCGGCCATGATTCTGGGCAAGCTGAAGGAAGCGGCGGAAGCGTACCTGGGCGAGAAAGTGACCAAGGCCGTCATCACGGTGCCCGCCTATTTCAACGACTCGCAGCGCCAGGCTACCAAGGACGCCGGGCAGATCGCCGGGCTGGAAGTGATGCGCATTATTAACGAGCCGACGGCGGCGGCGCTGGCCTATGGGCTGGACAAGAAGAAGAACGAGACCATCGCGGTCTACGACTTTGGCGGCGGCACGTTCGACATTTCGATTCTGGAAGTCGGCGACGGCGTGGTCGAAGTGAAGTCGACCAACGGCGACACCCACCTGGGCGGCGACAACATCGACCAGCGGATCATCGACTGGCTGGTGCAGGAGTTCAAGAAGGACACCGGCGTCGACGTTTCCAAAGATCAAATGGCGCTGCAGCGGTTGAAGGAAGCCGCCGAAAAGGCCAAGATCGAGCTGTCGACGGTGCTCGAAACCGAGATCAATCTTCCGTTCTTGACCGCCGACGCTAGCGGTCCGAAGCACATGAATGTGAAGCTGACGCGGGCCCGGCTGGAACAGATGGTGGCTGACATTCTGGATCGGGCCATCGGGCCCTGCAAACAGGCTATCGCCGACGCGGGTGTGACGCCGGCGCAGATCGATGAAGTGGTGCTGGTAGGCGGATCCACCCGTATGCCCAAGGTGCAGCAGCAGGTGCGCGATCTGTTCAACAAGGAGCCCAATAAGAGCGTCAACCCGGATGAAGTGGTTGCGGTGGGAGCGGCCGTGCAGGGCGGCGTCCTGGGCGGAGAGGTGAAGGACGTGCTTTTACTCGACGTCACTCCGCTGTCGCTTGGAATCGAAACGCTGGGCGGCGTGTTTACGCGGCTGATCGAGCGGAACACCACGATTCCTACGCGCAAGAGCGAGATATTCTCGACGGCCTCGGACAGCCAGACTTCCGTTGAGATCAAGGTATATCAGGGCGAGCGCTCCATGGCGAGCGACAACAAGCTGCTGGGCGTGTTCCAGCTGGTCGGCATACCTCCGGCGCCGCGTGGGATCCCGCAGGTGGAAGTAACGTTCGACATCGATGCCAACGGCATCCTGAACGTGACGGCCAAGGATAAGGCCACCAACAACGAGCAGAAGATCACCATCACCTCTTCTTCGGGCCTGAGCAAAGACGAAGTGGAGAAGATGGCCAAGGACGCGGAATCGCATTCCGGCGAGGACCGCAAGAAGAAAGAAGAAATCGAATCGCGCAATCGCGCGGATGCAATGGTTTACAACATCGAGAAGATGCTGAAGGAGCATCGCGACAAAGTCAGCGCAGGCGACGCCAAAGCGGTGGAGGATGCGCTCGAAGAGACCAAGAAGGCCATGCAGGAAGGCGGCATCGATCGCATCAATCAGGCCACCTCCAAGCTCGAAACGGCCAGCCACAAGCTGGCGGAGGCGATGTACAAATCGGCCAGCCAGCCCGGCCAGCCGGGCCAGCCATCGGGCGATGGCGCCAAAGCAGCGGGCGAGGAAAAGCCGAAGGACAACGTCGTTGACGCCGAGTTTGTGGACGTAGAAGACAAGAAGTAATCGAGAGGGAGTAACCGTTGCCTGTTTCAACCCGAAACTGAAACAGGCAACGGAGGGTTTTTATGCCAGCGGCAAGCAAACAGGATTATTACGAGACCTTGGGCGTCGCGCGTGATGCGAAAGCCGATGACATCCGCAAGTCCTACCGCAAGCTGGCTCGGAAGTATCATCCCGATTTGAATCCGGGCGATAAGGCGGCCGAAGAGCGCTTCAAGAAGGTCCAGGAAGCCTACGACGTCCTGAGCGACTCCAAGAAACGCCAGGTTTACGATCAGCACGGATTCTATTCAGACAATATTCCTCCGGGCGGTCCGGGCGCGGGTGGGCCCGGAGCAGGGACGGCCTACGGGCCGGGCTTCGGTGGGTTCGATTTTTCAGATTTCGTGAATCAAGCCGGCGCCGCCGGCGGCCACGCGGAGGGTGCGGGCCGTTTCCACGACATTTTCAGCCAGTTTTTCGGAGGCCGGAAGGGCGAGTCGGCCACTGCTCCCGAGAAGGGCTCCGATCTTGAGTACGGTCTGAACATCGACTTCTGGGAGTCGATTCGCGGGACTCAAGTGCGGCTGAATATCGTTCATCAGCAGACTTGTGAGACCTGCGGCGGTAGCGGCTCGGTTGGTAATGCTACCACTGTGTGCCCGGAATGTGATGGAACCGGCAACGTCACGCAGATGGCGGGCGCCATGAAATTCAGCCTTACCTGCCCGCGCTGCGATGGAAAGGGCCGGCTGAGAAATGTCTGCCCCACCTGCCATGGCGATGGCCAGATCTCCAAGCCCGAGGTGGTGGAGGTGCGGATTCCGGCCGGCGCCCAGGCCGGTTCGCGGCTGCGCGTGGCGGGAAAGGGCAACGCCGGAAGACATGGAGCTCCCGCGGGCGATTTGTACATCACAATTCGAGTGGAGCCGCATCCTTTCTTCCGGCGTGAGGGCGACGATATCCACATCCAGGTGCCCGTAACCGTTTCCGAAGCCGGGCTCGGCGCAAAGATCGAAGTGCCGACTATTGACGGCCGCGCTCTGCTCAAGGTCCCGCAAGGGACTCAGAACCTCCAGAAGTTCCGGTTGCGTGAGAAGGGCGTGTTGAATACGCGCAAGAATGCGCGCGGCGATGAAATCGTGGAGGTTGTGATCCAGGCGCCCAACATTCACGACGAACGGACCAAGCAACTGCTGCGGGACCTCGCGCAAGTGAATGCCGAAGATCCACGCAAGGAGATGTGGACCAAGATTTAGTGGAGCAAGATTTAAGAAGGAATGAGGCCCGTTATGGCCAAAGCAAGATCCAAGGCTGCCTACATGATTTCCGCGGTTGCGGAACAGTACGAGATTCATCCGCAGACGCTGCGCCTGTACGAGCGCGAGGGTCTCTTGGCGCCGTCACGCAGCGAGGGCAACACGCGGCTGTACACCGACGAGGATTTGGAGCGGCTGGAAGTGATACTTAAGCTGACGCGCGAACTGGGCGTCAATCTGGCGGGCGTGGAGATCATCCTCAACATGCGTGAAAAGATGGCGGCTATGCAGCGCCAGATCGAAGAATTTGTCGCGACTTTGAATCAGGAGCTGGCATCGCGCGCACGCACGCCGGGCGGAGAGTCGAAACGTTCTCTCATTCCGGTGATTCAGATGAACCCTACGGTGAGCGCGGAGGGCGAACAACGCGTGAAGGAATCAGGTAAGGAATCCAAGTCCCAGCGCGTCAAAGAGCGCCGGGCATAACCGCCTTCCAGAAGCCGACTTATGAAGGCCTTTGTCACAGCGACCTTGCTCGGTCTGCCCTGTGCCTTCTCGCTCCCGGCGCAACTGGCGTTCGATGCGCCAGACAAGGGAGTCGTCGAGAACGTTGCAGTCGGATGCGACGCATTCGCTCGCACCGCCAAACAATTACTGATTGATCGAGGCCTTAAACCGGATCAGGATTGGGCGTGCGGCCCTGACTATCGGTGCGTCGTGTTCAGGAACGCTCCACCGCGTACCGCGGAGGGCAAGCCTCTGAGCCGGAGTGATGTCGTAAAGGATTATCTGCAAGATCCTGCGAAGGCCGATTTTAGGTGGAAGAGCCTTAGCCACGGATATTGGGCGGTTCCGAATTCTAACTTCGTTATGGGCGCGTCGCTTCAGTTGAAACAGCAGGCCGCCGGTTGCTCAGCGAAGTTAGAAATGAGCTTCGGTTTAGGCGGGCGTGAATTTCTCTGGATCCTACCGTACGATCCTTATACTTGGCCAATTCCCCCGGACAACGGACGTCTGCAAAAGGACTACATGGCCGAGATCTTGAAGCGGCTCGCACGCTAGCACGGTGTGGGGCCGGATGCAGTGTGAAAATTAGTGCGCCTTCTCGATGAATTTGCCCGTCGTAGCATCCACGAAAACCGAGTAGTCGCTGGTGGAAGGCGACGCACCCCATATCACACGCCAGGTCAACTGCGGAAAGCGGTTAGTCTGTTCGAGCAGGAATGACATGGGCATGCCGGGATGTTTCTGGATGTAATCCTGGCTTTTCTGAGCCGCGGTCTGGTAGGCCTGATCCGAATCCGTTCGCATGGCGGCGACCAGGAAGGGCGAGCCGGGGCCGGGGCCTGAATAAGACTCGATTGGTCCGGCGAAAACCCCTTCGTGCAGATTTCCCTCGGCTTCGATCGACGAGAACGTATAGCTGCGGGAACTGCCCATGGACGGCGAGACGAAAGTGACTTCCCACGCGCCGGCTTTGCCAGGCTCGGCCTGGACTTGGCTCAGCTGAATGCTTCGCACCCGTAGAGGCTGAGCATCGGCGGCCCAGCCGCGGGCTTGCGGATAGATACGTTGAAAGGCCTGACGGCCAGTCAGTGTCTCGGGAGGTTTGGCAGGCTGCGCGGCCTTTTCGGTTTGCTTGGACTCAGAGCAGGCGCCCAGCAGGGCCAGTAGCAGCACGACGCCAGCGAACCGATTCCGATCCGTCATCGACTCATTGTCTCGCGCGCGCTAAACCCGTTACAACTCGGCATCGTTCGCGCGGACTATAATGAACGGCAGGCAGGTGTCGTCATGAATTTCTCGTCCGTCCTGCGCTGCTCATTCGGGCTGGCGTTGAGCATCACGTTGTGGGCGCAGCACGGGCCTCCAGCACCCGGAGCAGGGCCGGGCGGTCCAGGCGGTCCGGGCGGACCGACCATGCCGACTAATCCCAACACTCCGTCGCCCAACAATCCGGGGAACTTCCCAGGCACACAGCCTAACAACATACCTGGAATCTCTTCCCCGACGGGCCCCATGTTCTTGACGGGCAAAGTGGTCATGCAGGACGGAACGCCGCCGCCGGACCCGGTTGCAATCCAGATCATCTGCCGGGTCACTCCGCGAACGGTCGCTTATACAGACCACAAAGGCAGCTTCAGCGTGGATTTGAACGATCGGAACAACGATATGTATGCCGACGCGACGGAGCCCTCCCGTGGTTTTTCGTCACCGACGCGTGGTGGCGGGCAGGAGCGCAGCATATGTCCGGGCGATCCAAGCCTGACGTCCGCGTCGCTGCAAGCGGATTTAGCGGGGTTCAGTTCGGACGTCATCAACCTGACCACGCGACACACGCTGGACAATCCTGATATCGGCACGATAATCTTGCGGCGCCGAGCCAATGTCGAAGGCCTGACCATCAGCGCCACCAGCGCGCTCGCTCCGAAAGATGCTCAGAAGGCTCTGGAGAAGGGGCGCACTGATGAAGCCAAGCAGAAATGGCCCGACGCGCAGAAGGAATTCCAAAAGGCCGTTACGATTTATCCCAAGTATGCCGCGGCCTGGCTGGAGCTTGGCAACGTGCAACGCAAGCAGCAGGACGCGGAAGCAGCGCGCAAATCGTACGCACAGGCGCTGGCGGCGGATTCCAAGTTTGTGAGTCCTTATTTGCAGCTTGCTTCGATGGCCGCCAGCGAGCAGAAGTGGCAGGAGGTGGTGGACGATACGGATCGCCTGCTGCACCTGAACCCGGTCGATTTCCCACAGGCCTGGGCGATCAATGCAACGGCGTATTACTATCTCGGCAAAAAGGATGAGGCCGAGAAAAGCGCACGAGAAGGGATTTCGCACGATCCCGCGCATCGCTATCCGAGGATGAATTACCTGCTGGGCGTCCTGCTCTCGCAGAAGCAAGAGTATGCCGCTTCGGCCGAGAACATCCGAGAATTTCTGAAGTACGCGCCCAACGCCCCCGACGCGGACCAGATTCGGAAACAGTTAGCCGAAGTGGAAAAGGCGGCCAGCCCGCAGACGGAGAAAGCGTCAGATTCGCAAGTAGACAAGGCAGCGACCTCCCAAGCCCAGCAGCAGTAAAAGACCTCGCACTGTACTTCACAGTACCGTTCAATCTCAAAGTACCGTTGTCCAAGGTGTCGGCTAGAGTGAAAACTGGTTAGCAGCAGAACCATGGAAAGAGCCGACCTCGAGCAATGGAGGCCTAAGGATGTCGCGCGACTGCTTGCGCTAGTCGAGGGACAACGCCGCTATTTCCAAGAAATCGTAGCAGTTCTGCCGGTGGGCATATTGGTGCTGTCGGCGGACCTGCAGGTGGTGCTGGCTAACGCGGCGGTTCGCAAGGCATTCGGCGTTCCCGAGCAGAGTTCGATCAGATTGGATGCGGTGCTGCCCTCCTGGGTGCTGGAGCGCGTCGGGAACGTGATGAAGACGGGCGCGGCCGAGGCAAATATCCTGGTTGATTCCGGCCCTGGACGCCAGTTGCAAATCGGGATCGTCGCGATTCCCGGCTGGGATGGGGACGGGGGCCGCGAGGCGCTGCTGACAGTACAGGAACTGGGAGCGGCGGTTGCGGTTCCCCCCGGCCCGGTACCAGTACCAAGGGCCGCAGTTTCTCCACTGACCATTACCGAACTGGCCGGCGACCTTGCGGCGGTGCTATGGGCCGTTGAACCGCGCAGCATGCGGCCGATCTACGTGAGTCCGCAAGCGCAGAGGTTGCTCGGCTTCGCCGCACAGTTTTGGACCAGTAATCCATCGTTCTGGACCGATCGCGTTCATCCAGGCGATCGCGAGCGGGTGATGCAGTTCTACCAGCGCGCCATGAAGAGCGCGAACGACAGCGCTTGCGAATTTCGTTCGGTGCGGGCGGATGGACAGATCGTCTGGTTACGCGAAACGGTTCGCATGGTCCGCGATGCCGCGGGGCAACCGCTTTACCTGGCCGGAATCACGGTGGATGTCAGCGAGCGCCGGCGGCTGGAGCGGCAACTGGTGCAACGCGAGCGCATCGAGGCCATGCAAAAGCTGGCCGGCCGCATGGCGCATGACTTAAACAACATGCTCATGATTCTGGAAGGCAACGCGGAAGAGGTGCTAAGCGGCCTTCCGGCGGGCAGCGATGTGCGCGGCGAGATGGAAGCGATTGTTGCGGCCGCCCAACGAATGACCGGATTGACCGGCTATTTGCTCGCGTTTAGCCGGCGGCCTCCAGTCCCCGCGGAAGCCATCGATTTGGAAGCGGTGCTGAGTCCGGTTGTTCAAAATCTGGGCGTACAACGCAAGGGACCTCTCAGCCGAAGCCGCGTCAACGCAAACGCCGCTCAGCTCGAGCAAGTATTGACGATGGTTGTTGCGGCGGCCGCTCCGTCGGCCGGGGCGGTGACGCTGGACGCTTCGAACATCGAAATTCGCGAAGAGCTTCAGCGCCCAGACGGGCCGCTCGCGCCCGGCGATTATTGTGCAATCACGATTGCAACGTCAGGCGGCAAAACCGAATTCGCCGAGGGCGCATTCGAGCGCTTCCTTCCGGAAAAGGGCGCGTTTGACGATACGGCCGGCAAGCTAGCGCAAGCTTACGGAATGGTCCGGCAATGGGGCGGCGATATCGCAGTCGCGGGAGGCCTGGAGACGGGGACGGTTTTTCGCATATTCCTGCAGCGCGCCGGCGAGACGGCTAATCCAGCAGGTCCGGTGACCGAGCCGGGTGAGCCAAAGACCGAACGTCAACTTGCAACGGTCCTGGTGGTAGAAGACGAAGCCGGCATTCGCGCCCTGGTGCAGAAGTTCCTACGCCGGCACGGTTACGAGGTTCTGGAAGCCTCCAACGGCGAGCAGGCGCTGGAGGTGGTTCGGGGACATCCCGGCTCGATTGACCTTTTGATCACAGACATGGTCATGCCGCAGATGGGCGGACGGGAACTGGTAGACCGGCTGCATGCGCAGGGACGCGATTTGAAGATCCTGTACATCTCCGGCTACACGGACGACTCGACGGTTTACGCTGCCGAGCTTCCGCGCGGGAGCGCTTTTCTGCAGAAGCCGTTCACGTTGAACGCGCTGCTGGAGAAAGTGCGAGGGTTGCTCGGCGCTTAGCGTGTAGGGGTGGCGCCCGCGCTGTACATCGAGCTGTATCCGAGCTGCTGTTTCACAAAGTCCCGCGGATAGGAAATTTCGACCTTACTGACTTTGCCGCCTTCGAACGCCGCGGTGAGCTCCGGGTTGATGCCGGCAAAGTATGTGGGCATGTCCAGGTTCTTGTAACGCGCCACAACTTGATCGCGCATCGCCGGATCGAAGCGCACGCCGTATTTATCGACTAGCGTTTTGATGGCGTTGTAATCGCCTTCGGCTTTGATGCGCATCAGCTCGGCCAGCAACTGGCCCACGCCCTGGCGCATCTTCTGGAAGTCGCGGATGACGATGTAGGTTTTCCCGCCGCGTGTTTCTTCCGCGATGGCTCCGGTCTTGTCGCGGATGTAGTTGACGATGAGCTGGCGATCGCGTTCGTGATCCTCTTCAATGGTGTCGCCCTTGGGATTGCGGCGAAGCTGCGTGAGCGCCACGCGCGCCGACGCGTAGTACATGGCCTTGGCGACATCGGGACTGGAGGCCAAGCCGAGCTGCTGTATCTTCGGGTCCCAGACACTCCAAAGCGCCATGAGATCGGCTCGGCCTTCTTCGAGCGTCGAGTAATATTCCTTCAGATAATACGCGGGATCATGCGTGAGTTTGGGATCGACTTGGCCCGAGCCGTGGCCGATGATCTCGTGTAGCGCGGTCAGAAGATCTTCCGCTTCATCGCCATACTTCTTGCAAATCTCGATCTCTTCCTTGGAGGCCGCAAACTCCTCGAGCGACCGGTGACCTTCGGCCTGCGAAAACGCACGGCTGCTGCCAGTGAACAGAAAGCTCTTGCTTCCGTATTTCTGGTGGATCTCTTCCTCGTTGGGAAGATTGTCGCCGACGGTGGTGACATGAAAGTCACCGGTCTCGGTCAGCGTTTCGACGGCCTTGGCGAGCGGGGGCTTTACGCCTTGCTTCTTGTACTGCTGCGCCCAGGGAGCGTGATCCTCGAAATACTGCGCGTTGGAGGCGACCTTTACCATCAGTTCGTTGACGCGATTATCCGTGACTGTTACGAAGCTTTGCGAACTGCCTTTGGCGCCGCGCGCGTCGCGATAGACCTCGATGAAGCCGTTGTCGAAATCCACGCGCGGATTGTTCTCCACCCAGTCGATGCCGAATTGGAGCCAGTCCTTGGGATCGCCGGTTTGATAGAAACGAATGAGGTCGTGGATGGCTTTGGCTTGCGCGGGCTCGGCCAGGGCGGCTGCTTTGTCGAGATAGGAATTGGCCTTGGCGAGATATTCCGCGTAGAGGCCAGGCGGGATGCGGTGATCGGGCGTACCTGCGCGATACACCTGTTCTTCGAGCTTGCCATTGATTTTGACCAGGCGAGAATTGAGCGGATAATGCTCGGTGAAATTCGCCAGGTCGGCCTGCGCAACATTCAGATAAAGATTATTGGCGCTGGCTTGCAGGATATCGAGGCCGGCGCGCGGGGCTTTGGCGGTCATCATGGGCTCGAAATTCGGATCGAACAGAGAAGGTTTCAGTTCATCGATCTCTTTCAAGAAGGCCGCTTCGGTGAAGCCAGCGCCGCCGCGCTTGATCACTGCCAGCCCCGCGGCCCGCAATTCCTCAAAGGTGAAGTCGGGCAGAAATTTCTGCGCGGTGGTCTCGTTGTGATTGCCGCGGTTGGCCCAAAAAAGCTTGGTGAAGGCGAGGATCTTCGGATACGCGGCGCGGTCGACGTCTGACGGGTGCGCCACGATCATCTCCAGCACGCGCTTTTGTCGCAGGCCGAAGCGGGACAACTGGTCGAAGATGATGGGATGGATCGCGATGGCGGCCTCGGAGAGCCAATAACCGAGCGCCTGCTCGCGCGCCGAAAGGCCCTGAAAGCTGCCGGCCTGGAGCTGCAGAAATCCGGTTGCGCCGACGCGATCGACCAGAGGATTCTGGCCGCTGGCTGCGCCGGCGAGCGCCCCGACCAGGCAGAGCAAGGCCGGCGTTCGAGCCGCGCGAGAAGCGCGTCTACCAGAAAACAAAGGATTCTTCCTCGCACACCAGCATGATAGGCGGTCCGCCGGTGGAGATTTTCGCGGCATGAGCTACGACTTGCTGGCCGCCTTCCGATTCCACGCACTTGTGCAGGTCGTCCAGAGAGGAAAAGTGCACCTCGGCAATGCGGTACACATGTACTTTGCCCTGCGGCGAGCCGGTGACCTTGGTTAGGACCAGGCGCGTCATTCCCTTGAGCTTTTCCTCAACCATCGGGATATGCTCGTCCTTGTATGCTTTCTCGAACGCCGCCTCGTCCTGAGGACGCGGATAGATGACGACAATCTTCACGCTGTGCGTTCCCATGCTTGTCGAAAGAACATGTTAGCACCCCAGCGATTCCGCCGGACCAGCGCGTTGGCCAGCGGATGGATTCGATCAGGCCGGGCGCACACCGGGTGGCGTGCTGCCCGGCGCTGTGACGTGAGCGGCCGCGCGCTGCAGCGCCAGTTCCTTAAATACTTCGCCAAACGCCGGAACGCTGCGACGGAGAGTGTCGAAATCGCGCTTAGGAATCAGCAGCACTTCCATGGCGGTGCGGGCCTGAATGGTCGCGTTGCGGGTCTTGTCCGACAGCAGCGCCATCTCGCCGAAATAATCGCCGGCGTGCAAGGTGGCAAGCGTCTTCACGGCGCCGTTGTCTTCCTTGATCACGTCGCAATCGCCTTGCTCGATCACGTACACGCTATCGCCCAGGTCGCCCTGGTGGAAAATGATGTCTCCGGGCTCGAAGTGCTGCTTTCTGATTTCGGACTCCTGCTCGACGCGGGTTTGCGCCAGATCGGGAGGGAAAAGCAGGTAGATGAACCAGTCGATTGAGATCCGGAGCTTGGTTTTGATCCCGGGGATCTTCATCAGGTAAATGGCGCGCCAAAGAATCCAGGCCGCCAGGCCCGATATTTTCATGCCGAGGATCTGCGCCACCGCCGAGCCATGGCCGAGCGAGCCCAGCGTTCCCAGGCCTTCGAAGGCGAACAATGCCGGCCGAGTGCCACGGATTGCGGCGGCGATATTCGTGGCGCACGTGGTAGCTTCGCGCGTGGCATGCTGCGCGGTGGGCGGGACGGGCTTGCCGGAAACAGTGGTAATGGAAGCGCAATCGCCCAGCGCCCAGACCTGGCCTTCGTATCCCACCAGTTCGAGGCCGGTGGTGACCTGCAGGCTGCCCTTGTCTTTGGCGCAATCGAGTTTGGCCAGCACCGGGACCGCGGCCGACGGAACCGTTGAGATAATAGTCTTGCAGGGAATCTCGAGACCCGATTTTAAGATGGCCTTCTCGGACGTGGCCGCCACCAGCCGGTCCTTGAGGATCAGCTCGACGCCGCGTTTCTTGAGGATTTTTTGCGCAAACAAAGCCAGCGGCTCGGCCATTTCCTGCAGGATTCGATCGCGCGAGTGAACCAGGACGCAGCGCACCTGCTCGCTGCGCAGGCGCAGGTAATTCTTCTTGACGCTGCGCACGAAGTTGTTCAGTTCGGCCAGCACTTCGACGCCCGAGAATCCGCCACCGCCCACGACGAAGGTCAGGAGCTTGCGGCGCAGCTCGGGATCTTCTTCGACGTCGGCTTCCTCGAGCACGTGAATGAGATGATTGCGCAACGCGATGGCGTCGGCGAGCGTGCGGAATGGCCGGGCGTTTTCGAGCATCCCGGGCATGCCGTAGAAATTGGTCACTTCGCCCAGCGCGATCACCAGGTAGTCGTAAGGGATCTTCAGTTGACGCGGGCGGAAGCCGGGGCTGACGGTGACGACGCGATTCTTCAAGTCGATCTCTTCCACCTCGCGCATGACCAGATGTGTTCGCGGGCACAGGCGGCGGATGGGCGAGACGACGTCGGTCAGGCCGATGGAACCGGAAATCACCTCCGGCAACATGGGCTGGTAGACCCAATAATTCTCGCGATTCACCAGGCAAATGTCCGCTTCCTCGGGCGGCAGCAGCCGTTCCAAGCAGCGCGCGGTGTAAACTCCTCCGAAACCGCCGCCCAGGATCACGATCTGCTTCTTGGCTGTGCTCATCTGCTGCGAGTCTACTTGTGCAGTATAAGGCCGGATAGGCGGAAGAGCAAAACGTGCGCGCGCAAGTTTCGCGAATAGTGATCTAGAATTGAAGGTGAAGGAGATGCACTTGAAACTCAGCAAACGAGTAGTTGGACTGGCAGCGGCCTGCTGTTTAGCGGCGCTGTGGCCCGCGAGCGCGTTGGCAGCGGATGCGGCGGCCGGCAAGGCTGTGTACACCGCAAAGTGCAGGGCCTGCCATGGGACCGATGGCGCAGGTAATCCGGCGATGGCCAAAATGATGAAAGTTGAGATGAAGCCTCTCAGCGAGACCAGCGCCGACGTCAAGAAGGTGATCACGGACGGCACCGGCAAAATGAAACCGGTGGGTGGTTTGGCCGGCGCCGATCTGGACAACGTGGTTGCGTACGTCCATAGTTTGAAGAAATAAGCAATACAAATCGAAGCAGCGCGCGCTCTATCATATGGGCTACAATGCTCGATGGGAGCGCGTGCTTTTATCTGGCAGCGCTCCGTCGCGGCCGTCACTGACCCCCGGCAGTTGTCCCGAAAAGGATCACTCATGTCCACGTCAGCGCAGCCTGAGTCCAACCAGCCGATTCCGGGCGACATCGATCAGATCGCTATAAACACCATCCGCACGCTGGCTATGGATGCCGTGCAGCAAGCCAACTCGGGGCATCCCGGCACTCCGATGGCGATGGCGCCGGTAGCCTATTGCCTGTGGCAGAGCTTCCTGCGCTTCGATCCGGACGATCCCATCTGGCCGAATCGCGACCGCTTCGTGCTTTCGGCCGGGCACGCCTCGATGCTGCTGTACGCGGTGCTGCATCTGGCGCAGGTGAAGGCCGTGAATCCGGAATACGAGACGCTGGGCAAGCTGAGCGTGACGCTGGAAGACATCAAGAATTTCCGGCAGCTCAACAGCAAGTGCCCCGGGCATCCGGAATATCGCTGGACTTCGGGCGTCGAGACCACCACCGGACCTCTGGGGCAGGGTCTGGCGACCGGCGTCGGGATGGCGATAGCTTCGCGCTGGATGGCGCAGTATTTCAACCGGCCCGGGTTCGAGATGATCGATTTCAACGTCTACGCGCTGGGTGGGGACGGCTGCTTGATGGAAGGCGTGAGCTGGCGAAGCGGCGTCGCTGGCCGGGCACTTGAAGCTTTCGAATCTCTGCTGGATCTACGATAACAACCACATCACGATCGAAGGCAACACCGCGCTGGCTTACAGCGACGACGTAGCGACGCGCTTCATCGGCTATGGATGGAACGTCACGCGGGTAGGCGACGCCAACGACCAGAGAATGCTGTCGCGCGCGTTTCATACCTTCGAGGCCACGACGGACCGGCCCACTTTGATCATCGTGGACAGCCATATCGCGTATGGCGCGCCACACAAGCAAGACACCAGCGCGGCGCATGGAGAGCCGCTGGGTGAAGAAGAGATTAAGCTGACCAAACGGAACTACGGCTGGCCGGAAGATGCCAAGTTCCTGGTTCCGGCGCGGAGTGTACGAGCGATTCCGGGAATTGCTCGGCCAGCGCGGCCATGCGGGACGGGAAGCCTGGATGGCGAAGTTCGCGGAGTACCAGCGCCAGCATCCGCAATTGGCGGATCACTTGTTCAAGATGCAGAAGCGCGAACTTCCGGATGGATGGGACGCCGATATTCCGGTGTTTCCAGCGGACGCCAAGGGACTGGCGGGACGCGACGCTTCCAGCAAAGTGGAAAATGCGGTGGCCAAGCGGGTGCCGTGGTTGATTGGGGGCGCGGCGGATCTCGCGCCGTCCACCAAGACCAGACTGACTTTCGACGGTGCGGGCGATTTCGAGGCCGGAAGCTACGCGGGCCGAAACTTCCACTTCGGCATTCGCGAGCATGCCATGGGATCGATTCTCAACGGAATGTCGCTTTCCAAGCTCCGGCCGTTCGGTTCCGGCTTTTTGATCTTCAGCGACTATATGCGCGAGCCGGTCCGGCTGAGCGCGTTGATGGAAGTTCCGGTTATTTACATTTTTACGCATGACTCCATCGGCGTAGGCGAGGATGGACCCACGCATCAGCCGGTGGAACAATTGATCTCGCTGCGCGCGATTCCCGGGCTCATTACGCTGCGGCCAGGCGACGCTAACGAGATTGGCGAGGCGTGGCGGCTGATCATGCGATTCCGGCACGAGCCGGTTTGCCTGATCCTTTCCCGGCAGAATATTCCGACGCTGGATCGCACCAAATATGCTCCCGCCTCGGGCCTGGTTAAGGGCGCGTACATCCTGGCGGACGCCAAGGGTGGCGCGCCGGAGGTTATCTTGATCGGGACTGGAAGCGAAGTGGGGCTGTGCGTGGATGCTTATGAGAAGCTGACGGCAGAGGGAGTGAAAGCGCGCGTTGTCAGCATGCCATCCTGGGAGCTGTTCGAACATCAGCCGCGGGAATATCGCGAAACAGTGCTACCGCCCGGCGTAAAGGCGCGCGTGTCGGTGGAGCAGGCTTCGACGTTCGGATGGGACCGCTACGCCGGCCGCAGAATCGGCATGCACACCTTCGGGGCCTCGGCGCCGCTCAAGGAACTCCAGAAGAAGTTCGGTTTCACGCCCGACGCCGTGGTAGCGGCCGCTAAAGAGGAGATTGTGAAAGCCCGATAGCCTTATGCGAACCGTGATCGGGTCTGACCATGCCGGCTTCGAGTTGAAGGTCATGCTGGCGAAACTCCTGCGGGATTTGGGAGAAGAGGTAGTAGATGTCGGGACCAACAGCACGGACCCGGTGGATTATCCCGATTTTGCGGCGGCGGTGGGTCACGCGATCCTGGAGGGCCGGGCCGATCGGGGCGTGCTGATCTGCGGAAGCGGGGTCGGGGCTTCGGTTGCGGCCAACAAGTTAAAGGGAATTCGCGCCGGGTTGTGTCACGACACGTATTCGGCTCACCAAGGAGTGGAGCACGACGACATGAATGTCCTGGTGCTGGGCGCGCGGGTGATTGGCCCTGCACTGGCGAGCGAGCTGGTGGAGACGTATATAAAGGCGCAGTTCACCAAAGAAGAGCGGCACGTGCGCCGGCTGGGTAAGATCAAAGCACTGGAAGCTAGCTTCGGTAAGTAAGTAGGATCTGTAACTCGGGAGGAGAGAATCCGCATGAGTATTCCAACGGTAACCACAACTACTCCAACAACCGCGAATCACTTGCTGGAACTGGCTAAGTACGGGCAGTCCGTTTGGCTGGATTATATCCGGCGCAACCTGATCACCAGCGGCGAGCTGAAGCGCTTGATCGAGCAGGATGGATTGGCGGGCGTTACTTCCAATCCGGCCATTTTTGAGAAGGCCATCACCGGCAGCACGGATTACACGGAGGCGCTGGTGGAGCTGCAAAAGCGCAAGGACCTGGACGCGATGGCGATCTACGAAATTCTCGCCATCCAGGACATTCAGAGATGCCGCCGACACGCTGCGGCCGGTTTATGATCGGACCAAGAAGCGCGACGGCTATGTAAGCCTGGAAGTTTCGCCGTTCCTCGCCAAGGACACCGAAGGGACCATCAAGGACGCGCGCCGTCTGTGGAAAGCTGTGAGCCGGCCGAACTTGATGGTGAAAGTGCCGGCCACGCCGGAAGGCGTTCCCGCAATCGAGCAGCTCATCAGCGAGGGCATCAACATCAACGTGACGCTGCTGTTCGCGCAGGAGCGGTATGAGAAAGTGGCGCACGCCTACATCGCCGGCCTGAAGAAATTTGCGGCGGGTGGAGGCGATCCCAGCCACGTGGCGAGTGTCGCCAGCTTTTTCATCAGCCGCATCGACACCATGGTGGACGCGATCGTCAAGGCGCGGTTGAAATCCACTTCCGATCCTAAGGAACAGGCCTTGCTGCGCAGCCTGCTGGGAAAAGTTGCGATCGCCAACGGCAAGTTGACTTATCAGCGCTACAAGGAGATTTTCTCGGGCTCCGGAGTGGGACGCGCTAGCGAAGAAAGGCGCGCAGACGCAACGCGTGCTGTGGGCCAGCACCAGCACCAAGGACCCGAGCTATCCCGACACGCTGTATGTCGACGAGCTGATCGGGCCGGACACTGTGAATACGATACCGCCTGCAACGCTGGATGCTTTCCGCGATCACGGTCATCCCAAGGCCAGCCTGGAATCCGATGTGGACGCGGCGCAGGACATCATGGACACGCTGGAAAAGGCCGGCATCTCCATGAAGAAAGTCACCGACGACCTGATCACGCAGGCTGTCAAGCTTTTCGCGGAGCCGTTCGACAAACTGCTCAACGCGGTGGATGCCAAGTGTAAATACGCCTCTCAGGCCGAAGTGGATTCTCAGATGTACAGCTTGCCGGCCGAGCTGGAGGCGCCATTGCAGGAAGCCGTCGAGGACTGGAAGATGGCGGGCAAGGTGCGGCGCTTGTGGGCGCGCGATGCCACGCTGTGGACCGGATCGGACGAAAGCAACTGGCTGGGATGGCTGGGCGTCACGGAGGATCAACTCGCGAACAAACAACATCTCGAAGATGTCGCGGCGGATGTGAAGCAAGCGGGATTCAAACATGCGCTACTGCTCGGGATGGGCGGGTCCAGCCTGTGTCCGGAAGTGCTGCGGATGACTTTCGGCAAAATCGAGGGCTTTCCGGAACTGTTCGTTCTGGATTCGACCGATCCGGCGCAGGTCAAGGCTTTTGAAAACAAGATCGACATCGCGAACACAATTTTTATCGTGTCAAGCAAATCGGGTTCCACGCTCGAGCCGAACATTTTCAAACAATATTTCTTCGATCGCGTGAAGCAGGCTGTCGGCGCCGACAAAGCCGGAAGCCGGTTCATCGCGATCACCGATCCGGGCTCCAAGTTTGAACAGGTGGCGCAAGCGGATCGATTCCGCCACATTTTCCACGGTGTTCCGAGCATCGGCGGACGCTACTCGGCGCTATCGGATTTCGGCATGGTGCCGGCGGCGGTGATGGGGATCGACGCACCGCGCTTCTTGGATCGCGCGGACGTGATGGCCATCGCCTGCTCGTCGTGTCTTCCCGTGGACAAAAACCCGGGCGCGCTGCTGGGCTTGATCCTGGGCGTGGCCGCCAAGCATGGCCGCGACAAAGTTACGCTGGTCACGTCGCCGAAGATTTGGGATTTCGGCGCCTGGCTGGAGCAGTTACTGGCCGAATCCACGGGCAAGGATGGCAAGGGCCTGATCCCGGTAGACAGCGAGCCGCTGGGGCCGCCCGAGGTTTACGGCAACGATCGGGTGTTCGCCTATATTCGCCTGGAGGGTGACGCCGATCCGAAGCAGGATCAGGCCATGGACGCGCTGGCCAAAGCCGGGCATCCGGCCGTGCGCATCGCGGTCTCCGATATTTACCACCTCGGCCAGGAAATGTTCCGGTGGGAAATCGCGACGGCCGTAGCCGGCTCGGTGATCGGCATCAACGCCTTCAATCAGCCGGACGTGGAAGCGAGCAAAGTGGCCACGCGGAAGCTGACGTCTGAATACGAGAAGACGGGATCGTTGCCGCCGGAGTCGCCGATCCTTTCAGACGGCGGCATCGATCTCTACACGGACGAGAAGAACGCTGCGGCGCTCGGCGTCAGCGGCCTGCGGTGACAAGACGCTGACAGGTTACCTGCGCGCGCATCTGAATCGGCTGAAGGCCGGGGATTATTTCGCGCTGCTGGGCTACATCCAGATGAACGAGCCGCATGATCGCGCGCTGCGGCAGATGCGTATGGCGGTGCGCGACAAAAAACGAGTCGCCACTTGCCTTGGTTTTGGGCCGCGCTTCCTGCATTCCACCGGGCAAGCTTACAAGGGCGGGCCAAACACGGGCGTGTTCCTGCAAGTGACGTGCGATGACAAGGCCGACCTTCCGGTGCCTGGCCAGAAATACACGTTCGGCGTGGTGAAGGCGGCGCAAGCGCGAGGCGATTTCCAGGTGCTGGCCGAGCGGAACCGCCGGGCGTTGCGGGTGCATTTGCATGACGTCGAAAACGGTTTAGCCGCGCTGCAGTCGGCCATTGCGAAGGCTTTGTCGTAAGTAGTTGGTGCGTTCACACGAGTGTGCGCCACGGGGAGGACATTAAATGCAACTGGGAATGATCGGTCTGGGAAGAATGGGCGCGAATATGGTGCGCCGTCTCATGCGAAACGGCCATCAGTGCGTGGTCTTCGACCTGAGCGCCGACAACGTCAAGGCGCTGGCTGGCGAAGGCGCCACTGGCTCCGGCTCGATGGAAGACTTCGTAAAGAAGTTGAACAAGCCTCGGGCGGCCTGGGTGATGGTGCCGGCGGGCGCGGCGACGGAGAACACGGTCCTCAAGCTGGCGAGCCTGATGGAGCCGGGCGACACGATCATCGATGGCGGCAATTCCTATTTCAAGGACGACGTGCGCCGCTCGAAGATCCTCAAGGAAAAAGGCATTCATTACCTGGACGTCGGCACCAGCGGCGGCGTGTGGGGACTGGAACGCGGGTATTGCATGATGATCGGCGGCTCCAAGGAATCGGCGGACCGCTTGGATCCGATTTTCAAGACGCTCGCGCCCGGCATGGGCGATGTGCCGCCGTCACCGGGGCGTGAAGGCAAGCAGAGCACGGCTTCGGACGGATATCTGTATTGCGGCCCATCGGGCGCCGGCCACTTCGTGAAGATGGTTCACAACGGCATTGAGTATGGCTTGATGCAGGCCTACGCCGAGGGGTTCGACATCATGCGCAACGCCAACTCCAAGGAAGTGCCGGAGGATCACCGCTACACTTTCGATTTGGCGGACATCGCCGAACTGTGGAGGCGCGGCAGCGTGGTGGGTTCATGGCTGCTGGACTTGACGGCCATGGCTCTGGCGGAAGATCCGGACCTGAAGCGTTACACGGGAACGGTTCAAGATTCAGGGGAAGGGCGCTGGACCATTCTGGCGGCGATCGAAGAGGCGGTGCCCTGCGATGTGCTTTCCGCCTCGCTGTACACGCGCTTCCGCTCGCGCCAGGATCATACGTTCGCCGAAAAAATGCTTTCGGGCATGCGCAACAAGTTCGGCGGGCACGTGGAGCGCGCCACTGGCGGATGACGCACGGCTCCTCGGTAACATCGCGCACAACGCAGCGGGTCGCTATTGATTACTTCCTCAAGCGGGCGCGCCCCGCGCTGTGCGCTATTGTAAGAAAATAACCGTCGGTCGAGAGAGGCTAGGAATGCAGATCACTGAAGAAGCAGCTGCGAAAGGGAATGCCGCCAGCGCGGGCCGGGCGGCCGATCCGTGCGTGATGGTGATATTCGGCGCTTCGGGCGACCTGACCAAGCGCAAGCTGATCCCGGCGCTCTACAATCTCGCCAAGGATAATCTGCTTTCGAAGGAATTTGCGCTGGTGGGCGTGGCTCGCAATGAGATGAACAGCGAGCAATTTCGCGACATGATCAGCAAGGAGATCGGCGATTTTGCCACCACCAAGGTCGATCCGGACCTGTGGCATTGGTTCGCGCGCCGGATTTACTACATCTCGGGCGATTTCGACGATCCGAAGGTTTATGAAGAGCTGGGCCGCGTTCTGGGAGACGTCGACAAGGAGCACGGCACGCGCGGCAACTATTTTTATTACCTGGCTACGGCTCCCAACTTTTTCGCCACCGTCGTCAAGCAACTGGGGGCGGCAAATCTGGTTTCCGAAGAACATGGCTGGCGGCGCGTGATCATCGAAAAACCGTTTGGGCGCGACTACGAATCGGCGCGCAGCCTGAACAAGGAAATCCGGCAGGTGCTGGACGAAAAGCAGATCTACCGGATCGATCACTACCTGGGAAAAGAGACCGTCCAGAATATCTTGGTCTTCCGCTTCGCGAACGGAATCTTCGAGCCGATTTGGAACCGGCGCTACATCGACCACATCCAGATCACGGTGGCGGAGACGGTAGGCGTCGAACAGCGCGGGTCCTATTACGACAAAGCGGGCACGTTGCGCGACATGGTGCCGAACCACATTTTCCAGCTCATCTCGCTGACTGCCATGGAGCCGCCGGTGTCTTTCGACGCCGACGTGGTGCGCGACGAACAGACCAAGATTCTGCGAGCGCTGCAGCCGATGACGGACGAAGAAGTGCTGGTGCGCACGGTGCGTGGCCAGTATGGCGAGGGCGTGGTGAACGGTGTCAAGCTGGCCGCCTACCGGGATGAGCCCATGGTCGCCGCGCGACTCGCGCACCGAAACCTTCGTCGCCATGAAGCTGTACATCGACAACTGGCGCTGGGCGGACGTTCCGTTTTATTTGCGAACCGGCAAAGCGCTGCCGCGGCGCACCACCGAGATCGTGATTCAGTTCAAGCGCGCACCGTTCGTGTTGTTCCGCAGGACGGCGGTGAACCGGCTGGAGCCGAACCGGCTGATACTCCACTTACAACCCGACGAGGGGATCTCGCTGAGCTTCGGCGCCAAGATTCCGGGACCGGTGGTGCAAATCGGCGGCGTCGACATGAACTTCAACTACACCGACTATTTCAACGCCACGCCGCAGACCGGTTACGAGCGGCTGCTGTACGACTGCATGCTGGGAGACGCTACTTTGTTCCAGCGGTCCGATATGGTGGAGACGGCCTGGCACGTAGTGGCGCCGATTTTGGATGTGTGGGAGGCGTTGCCGCCACGGCGCTTCCCCAATTACGCGGCCGGCAGCTGGGGGCCTCCCGAATCCGACGATCTGCTTGCCCGCGACGCCCGGCACTGGAGCAACGTGAATGGTACTGGGCGGTGACATTGGCGGGACCAACACGCGGCTGGCTTTCTTCGACGGCACTCCTGACCGGCTGACCGCGATTGCGATCGAGATCTTTCCCAGCCGCGAGCACAAGGGCCTGGAAGAGATCGTAAAGAAATTTGTCGCCACCCACAACCAAGCCCCGCGTGCGGCCTGCTTCGGGATCGCGGGAGCGGTTCGCGATGGCGTCGTCGAAACCACCAACTTGCCGTGGAGAGTCAGCGCAAAGCAAATCGGCGAGGAGCTGGGCATCCAGGATGTTTCTCTCATCAATGATCTGGAAGCCAACGCGCATGGGATCGTGCTGCTGGAGGCATCGGATTTCGTATCGTTGAATGCCGGCCTTGCGATCCCGGGCGGCAATCGCGCTTTGATCGCGGCCGGCACGCGGGCTCGGAGAAGCGGGACTGCTTGCGGAGGCGAATGGAAGCTATCGTCCGTTTCCCTCCGAAGGCGGCCATGTCGATTTCGCTCCGCGCAATGAGCTGGAGATGGAGCTGCTGCGTTACCTGATGGGGCGTTTCGAACACGTCAGCTATGAGCGCGTGCTTTCCGGGCCGGGGCTGCACAATATCTACGACTTTCTGCGGGACACCGGTCGCGGCGAAGAACCTGCCTGGTTAGCGGACGCGATCGCGCACGGCGATCCGTCGGCGGCGATCGCGAAGTCCGGGTTGGAGGGCACATCGGATCTCGGCGTGCAGGCGCTGGATATTTTCGTCTCGATTTACGGCGCGGAGGCCGGGCAACCTGGCGTTGAAGGTGGTGGCTACAGGTGGAACGTTCATCGGCGGAGGAATCGCGCCGAAGATCATTCGAAAGCTGACCGGGCCGGCGTTCCTGAACGCGTTTCAGGCCAAAGGCCGCATCAGCCCGTTGCTGAAAGACATCCCGGTGCGCGTTATCACGAACGACAAAACGGCGCTGCTTGGCGCGGGCCGCGTGGCAGCTGGCCGTTATCGGCAAAGCGGAACGCGGGCGACTTATCAGGGTCGCTAGGCCTAGAAGTACAGGCGAATGCCGAGCTGCAGTTCGCGTGGCAGGTTGGCTTGTGAGAGAATTCTTCCGAAGTTTCCGACCGCGCTATCCATTAGTCTTAACGCCTGCAAACTGCATGTACGGGTGGTTAAAGTTGGGCGTGTTGAAAGCGTTGAGAGCTTCCGCGCGGAATTGGCCGTGGAAGCGCTCTTTGACGGTGAAGGTCTTAAAGAGCGAGAGATCCCAGTTGGCCAGGCCCGGTCCGTAATTCGGAATAACACGCGACAGGTTCCCGAAAGTATACTGCGGCGCCAGAGAGAAGGCTGACGCATTGATGTAATTATTCAGCCGCGATTCGGGGCTTCCAGAGCCTGTGGCAGCCAATCCGGTAGCATTGGGACGTTGCTCCAGCGCACCGATGCCGGAATTGGTATTGTTCTGCCAGACCATCAGCGGGAATCCTGACTGGATGATGGTGGTCCCGTTGAAGGACCAGCCGCCAACGACGTAGTCGAGGATCTTGCTGTTGTTCACCCACGTCCTGCCGTTTCCGAAGGGAAGGTCGTAGGTGAATGCCGAGGTGAAGCGCCACGGCACGGTACCAGCGCCGAGGGCCCACTCCGGACCCAATTGTAAACATTCTGAGGATACACCGGCACGTATTGTCGTCGTTGTTGTAGTAGTTGGCGTTGCCGGAACCAAACTCATTGTCGTAATTCCGAGCCCAGGTAAAGGTGGATAGGAACTGGAGCCCGTGTGACAGCCGCTTCTGGCAGCCTTGAGGTTCAACGAGTCATACTGGGCCACCGCGCCCGTTGCGGAGTCGTACACGCTCGAATATTCAGGATACGGCAGCAGTAATTGCGCCTGAGGAACGGTCGCGCCGCCGAGGACACCACCGACGCCCGGGAATCCATGGAACGGATTGGGAACCGGATTTGGAAAGGGCCGAGCCTTGCGACATGTACTGAGTGGGCAACTGATTGATCGGCAGGAGCCCGTTGGCTGTCGGCCGAATTGCAGATGGCTGCTGCGAGACCAATATAACCGACTTCCGCGGCAATACCCCAGGGCAACTGCCGCTGGAGATCGGCGGAGAATTGCTGGATGCGTCCCTGACTGCGGTTCTGATCCGGGAAGTAAACGGTGCTGCCGTACAGTTGCTCACGCCGGTATGATACTGGCGGGCTGAAGTACTCCGCTCGGATACGGATTGCTGAGGGAATTCGCGGCCGTTGCGAAGCCGTTGGTGCTGGCAAGATAACTGGTGGTTTGGCAAGACCAGGCGAATAGGTGTTGTCGAGCGAGAAAAACACGGGCGCGTAGAAGATACCCCATCCGCCGCGGAACGTGGTCTTATCGTTGATCTGGTACGCAAAGCCGAGACGCGGCCCGAACTTGTCTTCAAAGCGTCGCAGCAGGCAGTCGGGTTACCATTCTGTCCCGCAATCAGCGGCACGCCGGTTGCGAGCACGCCCGATCCAGCCGAGAGCTGCGCCTGAATGGGATTGACAGCGGTCCGGTCAAATCCGACCAGCATATTGTTGAACTGTTCTGCTTGGCCGGTCTCATACTCGTACCGAAGTCCTACATTCAACGTCAGACGGTTACTGACATGGATGTCGTCCTGAATATAGCCGGCATAGTAGTTCACGAAGAAATAGGTATTGGTCGCGGTGCCAATCAATCCGCTCGAGGGATAGCCGAGCAACGCATCCGCAAAGTCGCTGCCGGTAGTGGCGCTGTTTCCGGCGTTAAATTGTTGTGTGAAGATTCCGTTAAAGGAGAACGTGCCCGGCCCGTTGATGAACTGAGCGCCGTCGGTATGGATCAGGCGGTAATCAAAGCCCGCCGTGATATTGTGCTTTCCGACGAACTTCGACACGCCAAAGGCCGCATTCTTAGACCAGTAGGAAGTCTGCTGGTGCGTGCCGCCGCCGTACGACTCACCCGTCTGGGATAGAGTGACCAGCGGGAACTCGGGGGTCTGAATCTGATTCACATAGCTGGCAGGAAATCCGAGCGTAGTCTGATCAAAACCATAGCTTGGATAGTTGTAGATGTTCGGGAACCGGTTGAAGCCGTAGCGCACCGAAAGAACAGTAGTCGGATTGACCGTGATCGTCGAATTCAATGCAGTCGCGTCGACGTGCCGGTACAGGCGATAAGAGCCTTTACCCGGCAAAATGTTGAGGAAGTTGCTACCCGGCTCAAAGCTCTTGTAGTAAATGAACGATCCGCCGAGGCGCAGCCACGGCGTCGGATCTTCGTCCAGCTTGTAGACAAACTCTTCGGCATGGTTACCCAGGGTATCACCGCCCGCGAAGTTACTCTGACCAAGCGACCCGCCCAAATTCGTATTCGGCGCAGGAAGATAACCTAACATCGACTGGCCGATCCTGCTGAGCTGGCCTGCAGGGATAATGTTATTTTGAAACGGAGTACGAATGACCGTGGCGCCTGCGGGGCAATTATCGGCCGGAGTGCAGGGCCGGCCGCTTAGTGGATCATAGATGATCCTGCCGGAGTTCTGGAAATTACCGCCGAGCACGGCTGCTGTCGGAACAGCGAAGCTGCCCGTGTCAGGCTGAGCTTCCAGATATCCTTCGGTGGAGACGAAGAAGAACGTTTTGTTTTTCCCGTTATAAACCTTCGGAATCACAACTGGGCCGCCTAGCGAAAATTCCCAGTTCTCCCATAACTCGGACTGACGCGGCTTACCGGCCATGTTCAGGAAATAATTATTGGCAGTGAAATCCGTAGTGCGGTAGTAGCCAAGTGCGTCGCCGTGCATACCATTACTTCCGCTCGCAATCACCGTGTTGAACACTCCGCCACCGGTTCGTCCCATGGTAGCGTCATAGGTGTTCTCCTGAAGCTTCATTTCCTGCACCGCGCTTTGGCTGGGGATGACGATGGCGAGATTTTGAGAACTGGTAATCGGGATACCGTCGATCAAGTAGTTGTTGCCCCGGATCGGGCCGCCTGCGATCGAAAGGTTCGAAGAACCAATCTGGTCTTGGAACCGGTTCCACTGCGGGGGGCCAGAGGGGACCACGTTGTTGGTCAGTTTGGACATCAAGTACGTGTTGCGGCCGAGGTTGGGCAGATCTTGAGTTGTTGCGTGTTGATGACCTGTCCATTCGAGGCAGTCTCATTCTCGATCAAGGGAGCCTCAGTGGTCACCGAGACACTCTGGCTGATCTCGCCCAGTTCGAGCTTGAGGTCGAGGCGGACCTTCTGCTGGGTTCCGACGATGACGTCCGGGTTTTCGAGCTTTTTGAAGCCGGGCGTTTGAACAGTGACGGTGTAAGTCGCCGGATCGACCTGCGGAAACACATATTCGCCGGCCGAATTGCTCACGGTGGTGCGAACCGTGCCAGTAGCGTCGTTACGCAGGGTGACATTGGCATTGGCAATCACGGCGCCGCCGGGGTCTTGAACTATACCGCGGACTTCGCCGACGTAGGATTGAGCAAGTGCACTGACGGCAGCTATTACCAGCGCAGTCACGAGAAGCAGAAATCGATTGAGTTTCACGACAATCTCCTTGATGGCCCAGAAGGTTGCGGCGGGCCTAGACAGCTTGGTGCTAAAGAGAGACGAGACGCTGTAGAATTGTTATCACCGCATTCTCAAACAATTAACACACGAACTGTCAATGCTAGACCCAAGAAAGAGCGACGTCTTTTAAAAATATGCCAAAGGCACAATTTTGTCAACGAGGAGAAGCGTGAATTCCGTAAAGCCGCCGTGCGTTACGAAGAAGGCAGCGAATCGATATGCGGACGCTTTCCAAAGCGGCACAGGGTCTTCTTCGCAATGACGGAAGACCAGTTAAGCTATTAGACTAACCTGCGGATAGTTTATTGCTGTTCGGGGCCGAGGTCAAGTATTATTTAATGATCTCGTCCCCTTAGCGGGCGAATCAGGCGGCAAAAAGTTAGATCTCGCCGCGCTTGGCGGCCTGGATCATGTGGTCGGCGGCCCAGTAGCCGAGCGCCTGGATGGTGCAAGTGGGCTGCTGGCGCCCGGACGTCACCATGCTGCTGCCATCCACCACGAACAGGTTGGGCACATCGTGCGCGCGATTGTAGCGATCCACAACGGAGCGCTTAGGATCGTTACCCATGCGGCAGGTTCCCATCAAGTGCACCGAGTTGGTGACTTCCCGAACCGGCCGCGTAAAGACCTTCGCGGCGCCGGCAGCCTCCATGATCTCTTTTTGGCGGGCGGAGATGAACTCCATGATTTTCAAATCGTCGGGATGATTCTTGAACGTGATGCGCAGCGCGGGGAGGCCCCATTCGTCCTTCAGCTCAGGATCCAGAGTAACGTTGTTACTTTCCATGGGAAGGCAGGTCACGTGACTCAACGAGCTCATGATGCGGGGAAATCGTGGGCGACGGATTTTTTCCATTCAGAGCCCCAGCGAGGACTGCCGGGAAGCCCCCGCAATCCGAACTGAACCGGCGTCTCCGAAAAACGGGCATCGAAGCCGGCGCCGCCGTAATATCCGCGCTTGGGGTCCGAATCGTAGAAATCATGGATCACGCGCGAAACTTGAACGCTCTTGAACTCATTGAGTGGATGCTCGAAGAGAGCAGTGGCGGTGGTGCCGTTGTCGAACATCAGATTTTTGCCGACCACGCCATTCGAGTTGGCCAGGCCCTGCGGGAACCGGCTGGATTTGGACATCAGCAAGAGGCGCGGTGATTCCGACGCCATTGGCGCACACCACCACGGCCTTGGCGCGCTGGAAAATCTCGCGCTTGTTGGAGTCGAAATAAATTGCGCCCGTGACGCGGCCGCCTTTATCGACCTCGATCTTCCTGACGTACGATTCGGCCCGGACTCGCAGTTTCCGGTGTGCTCGGCGACCGGAATCAGGGCGGCCAGCGTGGAGGATTTCGCGCCAACTTCGCAGCCAAACGACATGCAGAAGCCGCAATGTACGCAAGCAGGCCGCCCCTTGTACTGCTGCGAAAAAATCGCCATCGGCGCCGGAAAGGAATGCCAGCCCAGTTTCTTGGCGCCGCGGTCAAAAAGCACGCCGCACGATTTTACCGGCAGCGGCGGCAGCGGGTAGGGCTTGGAGCGCGGCGCGTCGAACGGGTTGGAGCCACCCAATCCGGAGACGCCAATGTCTTGTTCGGACTTGGTGTAATAGGGCTCCAGATCCTGATAGGTGATCGGCCAATCGTCAAAAGTGGAGTTCGGAACCGCGCCGAAACGGCTGCGCTCGTTGAAATCGATTTCATGCAAACGCCACCAGTTGGTGGTGAAGTGCACGGTACCGCCGCCGACTTCGCGGCCATATCCGACAGAGAATTGAACTTCGGCGGTTTCGTTTTCGGTCTTCCGGAACGTCTGCGGCTGGTCGTTTAGGGTCGTTGGTTAGCTGGTGCAGGTTGCGGACCAGCACTTCATCGTGTTTGAAATCTTTCGGGCGGAGATAAGGGCCTTGTTCAAGCACCACGACTTCGAAACCGGCGACCGCGAGTTCTTTTGCCACTGCTCCGCCGGCGGCTCCCGAACCGACGACAATGAAATCTACGGGATGATTGTGCCGATAGGGGGCGCGGCTCATCGGGTTCCCTCCTTCTGCGCTTCGGCGTCGTAATAGCCGAACGGCGGCTGATAGACCATCTTAGGATCCATGCCCAGCAGCTTCCACCCGATGTAGTCGCATTCCGCCCTCATCCGGGCTGTTCAGGAATCCGATGATGGTGTGAGTGCGCACGGTCTCAAAGAACGGCGTCCCGTCGATGGACTTGACCAGCGCCAACTGCTGTTCCGGATTGAGCGCGGCGATGCTGGTGGAACCCGGGAACATGGCGGCGCGCTTGGCCTGCGAGTCCGCCAAGCCGGTCTTGTAGTGATCCTGGCTTTCTTCATCGAAGGTGCTGAGCGCGTGATCGATGAAGTAGATCACGCCGGCTTCGCGCGCTCCCGGGGTTTCGTCGGTTGGAATGATTTGCGCGGCGATAGCTTCTATTTCGGCCGCGGTTTCGTGATTGAAATACTTGAATGCGGTTCCGGGTGTGGCAGCGGCGTGACGGGCGTGCTCGCTGAGCGGCGAGTATCTCGGGCCAGAGCGCAACCAGGCCGAGAGACGAGGCGAGCATCCACTCGCGGCGGGAGACTTCATCGTGCATCATAACTATTCCAGATTACAAGAAAAGAGGGCCCGCCATTTACGCGGGCCCTCCGAAAAACATCAAAAACAGTTTTGGTGTGCGACTTATTATTCTGCTTCGGGCAGCGCGTAAGCGATGTATTCGCCCGAATAAGTGCCGCCACTGACGCGACCACGATGTACTGCTTGCCGTCCGACCTGTAGGTCATAGGCGAACCGCTCTGCGGGGCCGGCATGTAACCGCGCCAACTTCCTTGCCGGTGGCTTTGTCATAAGCGCGCAGCATGGCGCCGCGCGGATGCTGCGCGTTGTCGTCATCTGGCTGTCGCCGAGGATCACGAGCGTCTTCGTCACCAGCAAGCCGACGCTGCCGCGCTGGCCGGTGTTGCCGATGTTCATACCCTTCAGCGCGGGATGATTGCGAACCGCGTCCGGCGTCTCGCCGTACGGCACCTGCCACTGGATATCGCCGCGATCCAGATTGATCGCCGAGATGACGCCGTAAGGCGGTTTGACGATGGACAGACCATGCACGGTCAGAGCCGCCACCGCCACCACCGCCGCGGCCTGCCGGCCGCGGGCTGCTGCCGCTGCAGGAGCGCGGCGCCGGCTGGCTGCGGAGCATCGGCCGCGCTGCCGAAACCCGGGCCTTCGCGATACGCGGAACTGCTTGTCGTTCCTCCCCAGACGTAGCGGATGTCGCGAGAATCCGGCGGCGGCGTGCGCAGCGAAATCGGCGAGACTGCGGACTGATTGGCCTGCGCGTAAACGATGTGCGTTTCCGGATCGTAGCCGGCGCCGGGCCAGTTGGTGCCGCCGCTGGCGTTGCCAAGATTCATCGCGCCCAGCAATGCCTTGGGATCGCCGACGATGGGCGGCAGTGAACATGCGGTCCAGTCTTGTAGCGCGAGACGATGTCCTTAGCCTGCGCGCGCATCTCGGGCGTGAAGTCGATCAGGTCGTCCGGAACTTGATGAAGTTGCGCGCATAAGCCGGCGGCTTGGTGGGGAAAGGCTGCGTGGGCGAAGTCTTCTCGCCCGGCACGTCGGATTGCGGCACCGGCCGCTCTTCAATCGGCCAAACCGGCTTGCCGGTCACGCGATCGAACACGTAAAGGAAGGCTTCTTTGCTCGGCAGCGCGACGGCTTTGATGGCCTTGCCGTCCGACATTGATGTCGGCCAGGATCGGCGCGGAGGAAAGATCGTAATCCCAGATCGGATGATGCACGATCTGGAAGTGCCATTTGCGCTTGCCGGTCTTCAGATCGACGCAGACCAGGCTTTCGCCGTACAGGTTGTTGCCCGGCCGCTCGCCGCCGTAGTAGTCGGACGTCGGCGATTCCACGGGCAGATAGACCAGGCCCAGATCTTCATCGACGGTCATCTGGGTCCACACGCCGGTGTTGCCGTTGGTGGCCCAGGAGCCGTTCTCCCAGGTGTCGTTGCCGAACTCGCCCGGCCGGGGAATGGTGTTGAAGGTCCACAGTAGCTTGCCGGTGCGGACATCGAAGGCGCGCACCAGGCCCTTGGTGTTGTTGTGCGTGACCACCGTCATGCCTTCTTTGAAGGAGGACCCGACGATCACCACATCCTTCACCACCAGCGGCGTGGAATGCAGGCCGGCCTCACCGGTTTCCAGATCGATCTGCTGCCCGGTGCCGGTGACCATGCCGACTTTCAGGTCCACCATGCCGTCTTTGCCGAAGCGCGATGGGCTGGCCGGTATGGCATTCAGCTCGACCAGACGATAGCCGGTGGTGACGTAAATGATGCGGTCGTCGCCTTTGCCATCGGTCCAATACGAAACGCCGCGGCCGGAAAGCTGGCGCGGCGCGATGGCCGCGCGATTTCCTTCGCGCAAGCTGTGCGACCCACATCAGTTCGCCGGTCTTGGCGTCGAGCGCGACTACAGTCGCGGCGCGTGCCGGCGGTGGTGTACAGAACGCCTTTGATCATGAGCGGCGTGCCTTCCAGCTTGTACTCCGGACGCGTACCCAGGTTATCGGTCTTGAAACGCCAGGCGACTTCGAGCTTATTGAAGTTCGACGCGTTGATCTGATCGAGCGGCGAATATTTGGTGCCCTTTACGTCGGCCGTGTAATACGGCCAATCGCCTTTTTTGGTGGATGGCACATAGCCGCTGCCTTGGCCCCATGCGCCTACTGCGATCCATAACAGCCCCGCGGCGGCCGGCAATGCGGTCAGCCATAGGGCTTTCCTTCCCTTAGTCTTGCTTCGATCCATGTCGTTGGTTTCTCCCTAACTTTTTCTTGAACCGGGCCGCTCGAGACTTTCCTGGAGCAGCCCGGTCATCTTCAGGAATCCGTGCCTCCACCAGGCGGGGACACGGCACTCACACACTTACT
The DNA here is from genome assembly GCA_963739705.1 of Terriglobia bacterium. Classification (GTDB taxonomy): domain Bacteria; phylum Acidobacteriota; class Terriglobia; order Bryobacterales; family Bryobacteraceae; genus Palsa-89. The sequence goes on from CAVUBR010000004.1 coordinate 385,009, forward strand.
CGTTTTCGGGCAGGCTGAACGCCAGGTACTCACCCGAATATGCGCCGCCGCTGACCGCGACCACGATATACTGTTTGCCATCGGCCAAGTAGGTCATCGGCGAGCCGCTTTGCGGAGCGGGCATCCAGACCGCGCCGACTTCTTTGCCGGTTTGCTTGTCATAGGCGCGCAGCATGGCGCCGCGCGGATGGGTTCCGGAGGTCACCTGGCTGTCGCCGAGGATCACCAGCGTCTTCGTGACCATCAGGCCGACGCTGCCATTCTGTCCGGTGTTGCCGAACTTGATGCCCTTCAGCGCAGGATGATTGCGGACGTTGTCCGGCGTTTCGCCGTAGGGCACCTGCCACTTGATGTCGCCCTTGTCGAGATCGATGGCCGAGATGACGCCGTAGGGCGGCTTCACGATCGGCAGACCGTCCACGGTGAGCCCGAATCCGCCACCACCCCCGGCCGCAGCGCCGCGTCCCCGCGTCCAGCAGCGGGCAGCTGGCGGAGGAGTTCGGACGGCCCATCGCTTGGCTAGCGGAGCATCGGCCGCGTGCCGAAGCCGGGACCGAGGCTCGCGGAAAGGCTGATCGTTGCGGCCGGAGACGTACCTCATATCGGAAAATCCCGGCGGCGGTTTGCGGAGCGAAATCGGCTGCCGAAGAATTGCGCCGCCTGCGCGTAAACGATGTGCGTTTCCGGATCGTAGCCGGCGCCGGGCCAGTTGGTGCCGCCGCTGGCATTGCCGAGTTGATCGCGCCGAGAAGGCCCTTGGCATCGCCGACCACGGCGGGAGTGAACATGCCGGGCCGATCGCGATAGCGCGACATGCGGTCCTTCGCCTGGGCGCGCATTTCCGGCGTGAAGTCGATCAGGTCGTCCGGAACTTTGATGAAGTTGCGCGCGTAAGCGGGCGGCTTGGTGGGGAACGGCTGCGTGGGCGAGGTCTTCTCGCCGGGCACATCGGACTGCGGCACCGGACGTTCCTCGATCGGCCAGACCGGCTTGCCGGTGACGCGATCGAACACATAAAGGAAAGATTCCTTGCTGGGCAGGGCGACGGCTTTGATGGCCTTGCCATCGACATTGATGTCGGCCAGGATGGGCGCGGAGGAAAGATCGTAGTCCCAGATGGGGTGATGCACGATCTGGAAGTGCCACTTGCGCTTGCCGGTCTTCAGATCGACGCAGACCAGGCTTTCGCCGAACAGGTTGTTGCCGGGACGCTCGCCGCCGTAGTAGTCCGAGGTCGGGACTTCGACCGGCAGATAGACCAGGCCGAGTTCTTCGTCGACGGTCATCTGGGTCCAGACGCCGGTGTTGCCGTTGGTGGCCCAGGAGCCGTTCTCCCAGGTGTCGTTGCCGAACTCGCCCGGGCGCGGGATGGTGTTGAAGGTCCAGAGCAGCTTGCCGGTGCGGGCGTCGAAGGCGCGAACCAGGCCCTTGGTGTTGTTGTGGGTCACGACCGTCATGCCTTCCTTGAAGGACGAGCCGACGATCACGACATCCTTCACCACGAGCGGCGTGGAGTGGAGGCCGGCTTCGCCGGTTTCCAGATCGATCTGCTTCGCCGGTGCCGGTGACCATGCCGACTTTCAGATCGACCATGCCGTCCTTGCCGAAGCTCGTGATCGGCGCCGGTGTTGGCATTCAGTTCGACCAGCCGATAGCCGGTGGTGACGAAGATGATGCGGTCGTCGCCCTTGCCGTCGGTCCAGTAAGAGACGCCGCGGCCGGAAAGCTGGCGCGGCGCGATGGCGGCGCGGTTGCCTTCGCGGAAGCTGTAGACCCAGATCAGTTCGCCGGTCTTCGCGTCGAGCGCAACCACGGAGCGGCGCGTGCCGCCGGTGGTGTAGAGCACGCCGTTGACCACCAGCGGCGTGCCTTCCAGCTTGTATTCCGGACGCGGGCCGAGGTTATCGGTCTTGAAACGCCACGCCACTTCGAGCTTGTTGAAGTTGGAGGCGTTGATCTGATCGAGCGGGAGTACTTGCTGCCTTTCAGATCGGCGGTGTAATAGGGCCAATCGCCTTTTGCTGTCGAGGGGACGTATCCGGCGCCTTGGCCCGATACGTTGATCGCAATCCAAGTCGTCCCCAAAACAACGCACAGAACGGTTAACGGCAGAACGTTGCTCGTTTTCCTACGCATGGTTCACTCCTTGAGTTTGTCTGTTACCGGCCGGCGAACCAACCTGGGACACGCCGCCGGTGCTACTTTTTTTCTGGCTTCGATGCACTAATCTTAATTTCGTCTAGAACTTCTTTCTGTTGCGCAAGGGCGGTCTTACCCGCCGGAAACTGGTTGACGCTCAATATGTACGCCAGAATCGCGGCGTTTTTTTCGCGGCTTAGGCTTCCAGGCCTGCTGGCCGGCATGGTGGTACGGATTCTTTCGAATAAGTCGCCTACAGTCAAGCCATCCCAGTTGGAAAGAAACTCACCGCCTACGAGCGCGGGAGCCACATCTTGGCCGATGAGCGTGTCGCCGTGACACGATGAGCAACTCTCGTTGTAAAGGGGCTGGCCTTGCTTGGCTTGATCTTCTTATAGACGCCATCCCAGACGGAGCGCGTGGCGTCCGCGCGCAAGTTTGAATATAGCGCGCCCGGAGCCGCCAAGCCGATGGTCGTCAAGGTTGCGATTCTAAGTCCATGCCAAGCCGGCTCTGATTTGTGGCACGCCGCGGTTCTCACTTTTTGTCAGGCTTCGAGGCATCGATCCGAATCTCTTTGAGCACCTCGGTCTGCTGCGGAAGATCGGTCTTACCGGCTGGAAACTGGCTGACGCTCAACAAGTAGGCCAGGATCAAAGTGTTCTTCTCGCGGCTCAAGCTGCCGGGGCGGTTCTGGGGCATGGTAGTACGAATTCTTTCGAACAAATCGCCCAGTGTCAGGCCGTTCCAGTTGGAAAGGAACTCTCCGCCCGCGAGCGCGGGCGCGATTCGCCACCCATCAGTGTGTCGCCGTGGCAAGAAGAACAACTCTCGTTGTATGCGGCCTGGCCCTGTTTGGCTGGTCCTGAGTGTACACGCCATCCCAGACCGAACGCGTCGATTGAGCGTGCAAATTAGAATAAAGCGCGCCCAAAGCCGCCAGGCCGATGATTGCCAGAGTTGAAGTCTTAAAGTTCATGTCACCTCTCGTCGTAATGAGCCGGATCGAATCCCGGATAGACGACTATATCAAAGATGAATGCGTCCTTGCTCATGACCGTAAGACGGCCGGGAACGCCTGCATTTGAACGCTATTCAGACTAAGGGCGTACGAAGTGTGGCCGCGGTTACCGTGTATCACGTTAATCCGTGGACGGCAGGCTGAAGGCGATGTACTCGCCCGAATAGTTGCCACCGCTCACCGCGACCACGATGTATTGCTTGCCGTCGAGCGCATAGGTCATGGGGGAACCGCTTTGAGGCGCGGGCATCCACACTGCGCCGACTTCCTTACCGTCGGTCTTGTCGTAGGCGCGCAACATGGCGCCGCGCGGATGTTGGGGTGTCGTCGTGACCTGGCCGTCCCCGGCAATCACCAGGGACTTGGTAACGAGTGTCCCGACGTTGTAGGTGGACTGGCCTGTTTTCGGGATGTTGAGACCCTTCAGCGCAGGGTTATTGCGGACCGGTCCGGCGTGTCGCCATGGGGCGTTTGCCAAACGATTTCGCCCCGGTCCAGATTGATGGCCGAGATCGTTCCGTAGGGCGGCTTGACGATTGGAAGCCCCTGTACCGTGAGACCGCTGGCACGCCGAGACCGCCTCCCGCGGGTGCGCCGCCGCGGCCACCAGTTGGCGGCGTGGGAGGCCGCTGAGGCATCGGCTGATCGGCGCCACGCGCTTCCCCGGGTCCGCTGGCGATTTGGATACGCTGACCATCGTTGCCGGAGATATATCTCATATCCGAGACTTCCTGCGGCGAGGAAACCAGGCCGGTCGGGTAGATGCAGGCATTGCAGGCGTAGACGTAGACGGTGTGGGTTTCCGGGTCGAATGAGCCGCCAGGCCAGTTGGTGCCTCCGAGTGGGCCGCCGAGATTCAATGTGCCGAGCGGGCCGCTCGCTTGGCTGACGACGGCGGCGTGAAAACCGGCCCCATTTTGTATTGCGAGACCTGGGTCAGCGCCTGTCGCGAAGTGCGGGCGTGAAGTCGATCAGATCGTCGGGCGTGACGCCGTTGCGTGCGTAGGCGGGCGGCTTGGTGGGAAAGGCTGCGTCGGCGAATACCACTCGCCCGGGAACATCGCCCTTCGCACGGGCGCTCCTCGATCGGCCATACCGGCTTGCCGGTCACGCGATCGAACACGTATAGGAAGCCTTGCTTCGATGGGCTGCGCGACCGCCTTGATGCCTTGCCGTCCACGTTGATGTCCACCAGCATCGGGGCGGACGAAATGTCCATGTCCCACAGCGGTGATGCACCATCTGAAAATGCCACTTGCGCTTGCCGGTCTTGAGATCCACGCAGACCAGGGTCTCGCCGAACAGATTGTTGCCCGGCCGGTGCCCGCCATAATAGATCGCCGGTGGGCGATTCCACCGGCAGGTAGGCCAGGCCGAGTTGTTCATCGACGGTGATCTGGGTCCATACGCCGGTGTTGCCCGTGTATTCGGCCGAGTCATTCCCCCAGGTGTCGTAGCCGAATTCGCCTTTCATCGGGATGGTGTGGAAGATCCACAGGCGCTTGCCAGTGCGGACATCGAAGCCGCGCACGTAGCCTTTGTTGTTCCGCATGCTCTTGGGCGTCATGCCTTCGCGGAATGCCGCGCCGATGAGGATGGTGTCTTTGGCGACAACGGGCGCGGATTGCAGTCCGATCTCGCCGTGACTAGATCGGGTACCCATTCGCCTTTCTCGTTCCAGGCGGAGATGTTTTGGTCGTCGTCGAGCTTCAGATCGACGATGCCGTTCTTGCCGAATGAGGGGATGAGCATCCGGTTTTGGCGTCCAGCGCGACCAGTCTGTAGCCGCCGGTGACATAGAGGATACGCTCTTCTCTGCCGTCTGACCAGTACGCAAGACCGCGTCCGGACAGAGCTGGCGGGGCGAAGATGCGCCTCGTTCGCCTTCATGTTCGCCGTGTACCCACAGCAACTCGCCGGTGGCGGCGTCCAAAGCGATAGCGGCGCGGCGCGAACCCGCAGTCGCATACACGACGCCGTTAACCATAAGCGGCGTGCCTTCCAACTTGTATTCCGGGCGATTGCCGATGTTGTTGGTCTTGAAGCGCCAGGCGACCTCGAGCTTGCTGAAGTTGGAGGCATTGATCTGATCGAGCGGCCGGTAGCGGCTGCCGGTCAGATCGGCGTTGTAGCTCCACCACTCGGTATCTTTGGGATGCCACTGCGCGGACGCTAGCGGCGTGAAGCACGCGAGAACAGTTAGTGCGGCCAGGGCGCTGGTCAAATTCATGCGCTCTCTCCTCATGGCCTTTTGGCCTGCGAGAGATCATAGCGCGAATCGGAGTAGCTTGGAGCTGCGCTCGGATCTACTCGGCGGACGGAAGCGAGAACGCGACGTACTCGCCGGAATACGCGCCGCCGCTGATGGCGACGACGATGTACTGCTTGCCATTCAGCATGTAGGTCATCGGCGATCCGCTCTGCGGCGCGGGCATCCAGTACCGCGCCGACTTCCTTGCCGGTCGTTTTGTCGTAGGCGCGCAGCATCGCGCCGCGGGGATGCTCGGGAGTGGTGGTGACTGGCCGTCGCCGGCGATCACCAGGGTCTTCGTCACCAGCGTGCCGATGTTGTAGCCCGATTGGCCGGTGCTTGGGAATGTCGAGTCCCTTGAGCGCGGGATTGTTGCGGATGGCGTCGGGCGTTTCGCCGTGCGGGATCTGCCAGACGATTTCGCCGCGATCGAGATTGATGGCGGAGATGGTCGCGTAGGGCGGCTTGATCAGCGGCAGGCCGTCGCACGCTCAGCCGACTGCCGAGTTGGGGCCTGCGGCGGCGGCGGGCCGGAGCGGCGGCCGGAGTCGATTCGCGTGGAGCGCGTGGAGAATCGGCGCCGGCGTTTTCGCCGGGACCGCGCGCATGCGAACTTCCTGCCCGGCCGTGCCCGCGACGTAATCCATGTCGGAAATTTCCTTGGGCGATTCCACCAGGCCGATCGGCGTCACGCAGGCGTTGCAGGCGTAGGCGTAAACCGTGTGAGTTTCGGGATCGTACGAGCCGCCGGGCCAGTTGGTGCCGCCGCTGGCGGTGCCGAGCGTGAGCGTCGCCAGACGGTCCGTCGAGCTTGCTTTCGACCGGCGGCGTGAAGACCGGGCCCGATCTTGTAATTTCTGACGATCGTCGGTCAGCGCCTGATCGCGCAGCGCCGGCGTGAAGTCGATCAGATCGTCCACCGTGACGCCGTTGCGCGCATAGGCCGGCGGCTTGGTGGGGAACGGCTGCGTCGGCGAATACCATTCGCCCGGGACGTTGCCCTTCTCGACCGGGCTTTTCTTCGATGGGCCAACGGGTTTGCCGGTGACGCGGTCGAACACATAAAGGAAGCCCTGTTTGGTCGGCATGCGCGACGGCTTTGATGGCTTGCCATCGACATTGATATCCGCCAGGAGCGGCGCGGAGGAAATGTCCATGTCCCACAGCGGATGATGGACCAACTGGAAATGCCACTTGCGCTGCCGGTTTTCAGATCGACGCAGACCAGGCTTTCGCCGAACAGATCGTTGCCGGGACGATGGCCGCCGTAGTAGTCGCCGGTGGGCGATTCGACGGGCAGGTAGACCAGGCCGAGTTGTTCGTCGACGGTGATCTGCGTCCAGACGCCGGTGTTGCCGGTGTACTCGGCCGAGCCGTTGAGCCAGGTATCGTAGCCGAATTCGCCTTTGATCGGAATGGTGTGGAAGATCCAGAGGCGCTTGCCGGTGCGGACGTCGAAGCCGCGGACGTAGCCTTTGTTGTTGCGCATGCTCTTGGGCGTCATGCCTTCGCGGAAGGACGCGCCGATGATAATGGTGTTGTCGCGACGACGGGCGCCGATTGCAGGCCGATCTCGCCGTGACAGATCGGGAACCCATTGGCCTTTGTCATTCCAGGCGGAGATGGTCTGATCGTCGTTGAGCTTCAGATCGACCACGCCGTTCTCTGCCGAAGACTGGTGATGGGCACGCCGGTCTTGGCGTCGAGCGCGATCAGGCGATAGCCGGGCGTGACGTAGAGGATGCGCTCTTCCTTGCCGTCGGTCCAGTAGGCCAGTCCGCGGCCGGAGAGCTGGCGCGGAGCGGACTGCGCCGCGTTCGCCTTCGTGCTCGCCGTGGACCCAGAGGAGTTCGCCGGTGGCGGCATCGAGCGCGATGGCGGCGCGGCGGGAACCAGCGGTGGCGTAGAGGACGCCGTTGACCATGAGCGGCGTGCCTTCGAGCTTGTATTCGGGGCGGTTGCCGATGTTATCGGTCTTGAAGCGCCAGGCGACTTCGAGCTTGCCGAAGTTGGAGGCGTTGATCTGGTCGAGCGGGCGGTAGCGGGAGCCCGGCGAGATCGGCGGCGTAGGTGGGCCATTCGGTGTCCTTGGCGTGCCATTGGGCGAACGCAATCGGCAGCGTGCATAGCGCCAAGGCGCATATTGGGAACTTGAGATACATGCAGGTCTCCGTGTGTTTCTAATGATATCGTTTCACCCGCGGCCGCGGAGGGCTAGAACTCGACTCTCACGCTGAGCTGAATCTGACGCGGGGTTTCATTGAGCGGGCTCACGGCCGGGAAGCCGGACTGGAAACCTTGCCGGCCGTAAGTCGCGATTCCAAACGTCGGCGACAGCGGAGAAGTGAAGAGCGCGTCGGGATTGCCGAGATTGGCGTGATTGAGCACGTTAAAGAAGTCGGCGCGGAAGCGGACGCGTCCGCCTTCACCCAGCCAGCGCACCGGGAAAGCACGGGCCAGCGAAACGTCCAGGCTGTAGAATCCCGGGCCGGTGAAGGCATTACGTCCTTCGTTGCCGAGCGTGCTCGGAGCTGCTTCAGCGAAGGCCGCCGGATTGAGCAACTGCTGGCCGCCCGGAACAGGAATGGGGTTGGGCAAAACCGTCTCATTCGGATTGACGATGTTGACGCGGTTGTTGATGATGAGGCCGCCGCCTGTAACGACTTGCGAAGTGCCATACACAGTGAATGGGAACCCGCTGCGGAACGCGGCCAGTTCTCCGGCGGTCCAATCGCGCAGCAGCAGTCCCCACTTTGAATTGGGAAATGGAGACGGCAGATTCCAGTATGAAAAAATCACCAGATTTTGGCGCTGATCGAAGTCCGAACTGCCGCGATCGGCATAGGGGTTGAACTGCTGAGAAAACGCTGCGCGGCCGAGCGATGGCGAAGCACTCTGAATAGCCGTGAAATCCAGATTGAAGAAATCGCCGATCAGCGGATCGCTCTGATTATCGATGCTGTGGCTCCAGGTGTAGGAGGCCTGCACAATTCCCCGCCCCGTGCGGTAGCGCGCGACGGCCGTCAGCGCGTTGTAATCCGAGAAGCCCTGATTGGCGCGGTAGGCGATGTCGGGCAGGTTGGGATTATATCGGCCGGCGGGAGTGGAGAAATCGCGATTGACAATGTCGGTGGTGATCAACTGCCGGCCGTAAGAGCCGAGAGCGTTCACTTCCAGCGTGAAATTGCCGGTGATGCTCTGCTGTACTCCGGCAAAATAACTGTGCGCATAGCCGTTGCGGAGGTTGGGATCGACCAAAGTCAGATCCGGAAATGCGCTGGGAATTTGTTGGCCACGAAATGCAGCCAGCTGGTTCGCAACCGGCGCCAGATAGTTTACTGGTCCCGACGGGAGCGTGAGCAGCGGCAGAATGAAATTGTTATTCCGGACATTCTCCCAAAGATTGTCAAACGGCCGATCGTAGAAAGTTCCATAAGCGCCGCGCAGCAGGGTGCGGCCGGTGCCGAACAGGTCGTAAGCCGCGCCTAGGCGCAGCGCAAAATCGCCCTTGTCCGAGCGGAAGAGTTGCTCGTTGCCCGCGCCGGGCTGTGTTAAGGTGGCGCCCACAAGTTGCTGAGCCAGAGTCGCGCCGGAGCCGAGTTGAACCAACTCGTCCTTAGTGGTTCCCGTGTTTTGCGGTCCACCGTAAAACTCATAGCGAAGCCCGTAGTTCACGGTAAGCCGCGGGGTGATTTTGTAGGTGTCTTGGGCGAACAGGAAGTACTGCGCATAGCCGTAGCTGCGGTTGAAATCCGGCAGTTGGAGATTCGGGAGCGCCGATCGATCGATGGATGCGGCGTAGTAAACCGGCTGTTGCGGGCCGAGCGGCTGGCCGAAAGCGAATGAAACAATACTGGGGAAAATGTACTCGCCCGCTTGCCCGGCGGTGAGATAGCCGCTCGGAAGATCGCAACAGCAGGCCTGCGCCGGTGGTTACCAGATGCTGGCCATGCGACCAGATCAGGTTGTCCAGCAACTCCCAGCTCTTGTTGGCGTTTTTGTAGGCGTAAAAAGCCGGACTGCCGGGCAAAGTGACGATCGCCCGGGAAAATAGGTCGCGGCCGCGGCGAGCGTCGGGATTTCCGGATGCGGGCGGTCCCAGTGCAGATTGTCGTCGCTGACGCTGAATCGGGCTTCATTCGTCAGATTCGGACGGAACAACCGAACGTAACTGATTGCGCCCTCCACCGTGTAGTCGTTCAATGCCGAAATGAAATCCTTGTACGGGCGACCAAATGAAATCCGGCTGGCCTAGCTGATTGAACAGAACTCGCCCCATGATGCGGTCTTTCTGGCTGGGCGTGTTGTAGTCCAAGCGCTCGATGGCCTCGTCGCGATTGATGGTCACGGGCGGCGCGAGCGTCAATTGAGCGACCGGAAGATTGCCGCTGGTCGCGGCTGGGGCGGGAAATTCGGTCAGCAGTTGCCGGGCAAGAGAGCCCGGCGCCGTATATTGCGACACAAAGTTGCTGGACGGCACCACGAACGTGCTGGGAGCTTGCTCGCTGCCGCTGTGAAAGTAATCGAACGTGCTCAAGAAAAAGAGCCGGTCTTTGAGTATGGGTCCGCCGAAGACGTATCCCGGTTCAGCTTGTTTATCCGGCGTGCGCGGCGCGCCCTGCAGGTTTTCCTGAAAGCCGTTCGCGTTCAAGATGTCGTTCATCAGATAGAAGTACGCACGCCGTGAAACGCGTTGCTTCCGGAACGGGTGATGGCATTCGCCAGGAAGCCGGAAGTGCGGCCATACTCGGCCGAAAAGTTGTTGGTGGAGATGCGATATTCCTCAATGGCCTCGGGCGGCAAGGTATTCAGCGGTCCGGTGATCAGATAGTTGTTGTTTTCGACGCCGTCCAGCAGAAAATTCGAAGCCGAGGGCGCTGTCCGTTGACCGAAAGCCCCAGGCCACGGCCCAGCGCGGCGTCGGAAGTAACGCCCGGCTGCGTGACCAGCATGGTGTAAACATCCCGGCCCTCCAAAGGAAGATTGTTGATCTCGCCGGAGTCGATTACCTCGGACACGGTAGATTCCAGCGGCGCGCGGCGCCCTTTTGTGCTTCAAAGGAACCGGTCTTGCTGGGATCCACGTCCGGCCCGTAGAACGTCACAATGGTCTTCGAGCCGGGGAGAAAAACGCTGTTGTACTGGCCGGATTCCCAGACGTCGCTGAGCGGGCGGAGCCGGAAGTCCAGCTCGATGCGGGCGGCCACGGTCAGCTCGATTTCCTGAACCTCCTGGGATTGGTAGCCGGCGCGTTCACGCGAATCTGGTAGAAGCCTGGAGAGAGCAAGGGCAGGTAATAGTAGCCGCTTGCGTCGCTTTGCGAGGCGCCCGCCAGATTGCTGAGCGAACTGGAATAGAGGACGTTCGCGCCGGCGATCGGCCGTCCGGTGACGGAGTCGACCAACTGGCCGGAAATCAGGCCTTGCGTGGTCTGCGCGAAGCCGGCGGTCGCGCAGAAGGCGAGAAAAACGAGCGCTCCCCGGCGAAAAATCATGATTGAGGCTCTAAAGCGCTCTGGCAGCACCGCCGTAGTAAGATGCAGGTTACCATGAAGCGCAAGTGGCGGCACTGGGGGCTTTGCGCGATTCTTGCGGGCGGGAGCGCGCTGGCCGCCTGGTCGCTGGCCGGCGTGCGCTTCTTCCAGATTCTCAACCTGAAGGCCTACGACGCGCATTTCGTCCTGCGCAGCTTCTTGCGCCGCCAACCCACGATATCTAACATCGTCCTTTTGGTGGCCGATCAGAAGACCTTAGACACATTTCCCTGAACTGCATGATTTCTGGCATAAGCACTATGCCGACGCGATCCGGGCCGCGGGGGAGGCCGGGGCCAAGGTGATCGGGCTGGACCTGGCGTTCGGCGTTCCGGTGGACAAATGGGAGCCGGATTACGACCGGCTGCTGGGCGAAGCGGTGAGCACGTCGCCGGTGCCGGTGGTGTGCGGCTACGTTTCCGAGCTGAACACCAACTAAGGCCTGCAGGCGATTCCGATTAATATGCTGGCGGCGGCGCTGGGCTGGCGGCTTTCGCCAATCTCACTGCGGATGCCGACGATTTCGTTCGCAGACAGGAACTGATCGAAGCGCCGCCGGCAAGTCCGGCGACCCGCCACTGGCGCGCTCGTTTGCCCTGCGCGTTGCCGAAAAGTACGTCGGGTTCGGACGCGCAGTTTCAAAACGGGCAACTGATTCTGGCAGGGCAGCAGATCCCGATCTCGGCCGGATCGGACCATCGCCATCAATTATGCCGGGCCGCCCGGCACGTTTCCCCAGAGTTTCGATGGCGGATTTCGAAGCCGCGGCGAAAGCTGGGGACACGGCCAAGCTCCGAAATGGGTAAACGGCAAGATCGTGCTGATGGGCGTCGATTTCGCCGACAGGATCGCAGAGCCACGCCTTTCTACACGCTCTTTAGCGGTCCCAAATGGACCACCGCCGGGAGTTGAGATCCACGCCAACACGATGCGCACCATGCTGGAGCACGATATCTGGAGCCGGTCGCCGCGAATGGGTGCGCATCCTCGCGTTGCTGCTGGCCACGGTGCTCGCGGTATGGTCACTACGTCTCTGCGCCGCCGTCGCGTGCGGCCGTGTTGATGGTGCTGGAGGTCGGTAGCGAATCATCGCGGCTACTCACCTGCTGTTCGAAGGCGGGTTCATTCTCTCGACCTCGGAGATTCTGCTGGCCACTTCCATCTGCTTGGTCGCCTCCGTGGTCTATCGCTTCGGGACCGAGGAGAAGGGCGGCAATCTGTTCCAGCGCGCCATCTCGCTGTTCGTCGGCAAGCAAGTGGCAACCTCGCTCGAAGAGACGAAACCATCGCGCTTGTCGGCAAGCGCTGAAGGTGACGGTGCTGTTCACCGATATTCGCGGATTCACGGCGTTCACCGAGAAGCGTTTGCGACGAGCAAGGACCGGAAGAGGTGGTGCACCTGCTGAACGAATACATGGCCATGATGGTGGGCATCATCGTCATGTTCCACGGCCACGTGAACAAGTTCATCGGCGACGGCATTCTGGCGGTTTTTTCCGACGAAGACGAGGGCGCTCAGCCGGGCGACCACGCGTTGCGCGCGGTGCGCTGCGCCACGCGCATGGTTACGGCGCCCAGCCAGTTTCAAACCGGCGCCGGCATCCACACCGGTCCGGCGGTTGTCGGCAACGTGGGTTCGGCCGATAAGATGGAATATACAGTCTTGGGAGATACCGTGAATCTGGCTTCGCGGCTCGAGAGCCTGAATAAGGAGCGCCACACCAAGCTGCTGATGAGTGGCGCTGACGCAGAGCCGGCTGGGGAGCGGAGTGGAGACGGTGCACTTGGGGATCGTCCCGGTGCGCGGGAAGGCGCTGCCCATCGATTTGTATACAGTCGCGTCGCTGGTCGCTAAGGCTGCGGTGAATGCGTAGTCGAGTTGTTCAAGTTTTCGCGATCCTCGCTCTGCTTCTAGCCGGCCGGTTCTCTTACGCCGACACGCAAGGAGCAACCGGTCGGGTTGGTCCTGAACGCAGCGGGCAGCAAGCTGCTGCGTGCCGATACCGAAACTCCGCTCTCGGCGCGCTCCGGCGATCTGCTTTTTGCGGGCGACGGTTTAAAGACGGAGACCGGTGCGGCGTCATTCCTGTTCTGTCCCGCCAAAGCGATCGATACGCTGAGCGCGTCGGGCGAAGTCCGGTTCGAAGCCAAGCAGCCGAAAGTGACGGTCGGGCAAGATCTCCGAGCAGCCGGCGCGCGCCTGCACGCTGCCGCAGACCTTGCGCGTGGCCGTCGCGAGCCAGCAGCATTATGGCGTGAGCATGACGCGCGGCATCAACAAGCCGGAGGTGCCGCCGACGCCGCGCGATAAGCTGGCGGCCGACGTGAATTGCCGAGCTCGCGCCCTTTGATGCCGCGCTGGCCGCCGATCCGAAAGATCAGGCGGCGCTGATCGGTGAGGCAACGGTTTTCGAAAATCACAAGCTGATCGCCAACGCGCTGGAAGCTTACTACAAGCTGCGCGAGCAATGGCCGGATGCGGTCTGGGTCAAAGCCAAGATTTTCGATCTGGAGGAAGCGCTGGCGACTCAGGCGGCGGCGGCGACGGCAGCCGCGGCGGCGGCGGACAAACCTATGCGCTGCTGGTCGGGATCTCGAAGTACGCGAAGCCGGAACTGTCGCTGCAATTCGCCGATGCGGACGCCAGCGTTTTCAGCCAGCTTCTGGAAAGCCCGCGCGGCGGCGGGTTACCGCCTGGCAACGTTTTGCTGCTGACCGACGAAAAAGCCACCACCGCCGCCGTCCGCAACGGCTTCCAGGACTTTCTAAAACGCCGCGCGGGCAAGAACGACACGGTTGTGATTCTGATCGCCGGCCATGGCACGGTGGAAGTGCCGGGCAGCAGGAACGCGTTCATCCTGACCTACGACTCCGATCCGCAGGATCTGAAGAGCACCGCCTTGCCGATGCCCGAGCTCCAGTCGCTCTTTGAGGACCAGCTCAGCAAAGTGGGGCGCGTGCTTTTGTTCGTGGATGTCTGCAAGGCCGGAACTATCGGCACCATCCACAACACCATGGTGAGCGCGAACGTCCAGCAACTCGGCGATGTCGAAGGCGACCTGTTCGGTCTGTTGGCCAGCCGTCCCAAGGAGGTTTCGCTCGAAGGCCCGCAGTTCGGCGGCGGACACGGTGTGTTCAGCTATTACGTGATCAAGGGCCTGGAAGGCGCCGCGGACGAGAACCACGACGGCAACGTGGATGCGAACGAACTGATCAAATATGTCACCGACCAGGTGCAGATGGCGACGAACGACAAGCAGCATCCGCGCGAATTCGGCACCTACGACAACGCCATGCGGCTTTCGGACCTGCGCAAGCCTGGGATCAACATCGCGCACTGGCGCATGATTTTCGATTCGCGCAGTGGCGAGCCGCGCTATGTTGCCGCGGCCGGCGCGCCCGCCGGACTGTTCGACGATCAGGGTTCCGATGACGTGGATCGATTCACTGGAGCCATCGATGCGGGCCGGATCCTGCCGATCGATCCGGACAACGCCTTCAGCGCGCTCCAGGCCCTGCAGGCGCAGATCAGTCCGGAACAATACCAGGAGCGCAAGAACCAGCTTCAAGTGGCGCTCGAAAACAAAGCGCAGCAAGTCCTTCTGCGATACCTGGAGGGCGACGAGACGCCGCAATCGCACGCTGCGTTCGAGCAGGGTGCGCGCTACATGGATGCCGCGCGGATGCTGACCGCAGGAGTCGTTATTCCTAGAAGGCCGCCAGGATTTCTTTCAGGGCCGCGCTTTGTTGTTCGACAAGAAATTTCCGGAAGCGGCGCAGCTGCTGGAGCAATCCGTGCGCATCGATCCGGGCGGCGCGTACGGCTTCAACGCGCTCGGCATCGCTTATCTGGAGCAGGCGCAATACGACAAAGCGATTCCGGCCTTTCACGATGCTATTCGCCGCGCGCAGCACTGGTCTTATCCGCTGCACAACGAGGCCTTGGCTTACGTAGAGATGGGCGATTACAGATCCGCGATTCGCGCCTATCAGGACGCCATCCGGCTGACGCCGCAGTACAGCTATTTGCCGTACAACCTGGGGCTGGTCTACCAGCGTTTGAACCGGCGCAACGACGCGGAGGCCGCCTATCGGAAGGCGCTCTCGCTAGAACCGAATTCGGCCGAGCCTTACAACGCATTGGGAACACTCAAAGCCTCCGAAGGCAAGCGCAGCGATGCCGAGCAGCTTTATCGCGAAGCCTTGCAAAAGAACGCGAACCTGCTTCCGGCGCGGCATAATCTGGCGCTGCTGCTGGCGAGCGAGAAAAACCGGCAACCGGAGGCAATCGAGCTGTGGCGCGAGAATCTTCGCCAATCACCGGATTATTTGCCGTCACGCTTAAGCTTGGCCGCAACGCTGGCTGAACGTGGCGACAATGCGGGCAGCAATCGATGAATACCAGAAGGTGCTGACGGCGAAGCCGGATTACGTAGGCGCCCGCCTGGCCCTGGCTGGGCTGCTGGTCAAAACCGGAGCAACTGATCAGGCGCTAGAGCAGTTGCGCCAGGTGTCGAAGGAAGACGCGCGGGATCCCGAAGTATTCGAGCAGATCGGGGATTTGGAAGCTGGCCGCCACAACCCGGGCGAAGCGCGGTCCGCGTATCAGTCCGCGCTCGCGCTCAAGCCCAGCGGCACGGCCCGCAAACGGATCAACAACAAGCTAAAATCATTACACTAAACGGGAACGCCCGCCATTGCTGACGGGCGTTCTCCTCCACGGCCACAGTTCCTCTTGCGAGGGTGCGGCCTCACTTAGTTAGATCGCTTTTCGGGAGAACCGGTTACTACCCTAAATCGGTGATTTTTGCACGTTAACGCTTATCGCCGGCCGCCGCGCCGGCCGCCCGCGGAGCCGCTTTCGATGGCTCGGGCTTCGAGATGTCGATCCCGCCTTTGAAGTACGCGCCATCTTCAATCACGATTCCGGCGGTCTTGATGTCGCCCACCAGATTCGCGCCGGTGCGCAGGGTTATGCGGTTCTCCGCCTCCACGTTTCCGTGCACGGTACCGGCCACCACCACCTCTTTGGCCTTTATGTTGGCTTTCACGGTGCTGGACGGACCAATGGTGAGCAGGCTCTTCAGGGTAAGCTTCCCCTCCAGGTCGCCATCCAATTGCAAGTCTTCGTCGCTGGAGACTTCCCCAATGATCTTCATCGATTTGCCAAAGACAGTGGGCCGCGATGAGTTGGTCTCCTGGAAAGCCGGCGATTGTGGCGCTGGCGCGGACGGGGGCACTTGTGCCTCACGTGATTTGTTCCACATGGGATGCATCAGTAGCAAGCGAGATTCCAATCGCCGCTCGGCTTGAACTTTAAGAAGTTGCGATGCAACACACGGAGCGCGAGCCCCGCGACTCGGTACTTTTTAGCCTGCGCTGGGGAAAACTTGCTAACGTTTGCGTTCGAAGAAAGCCGTCTTGGAGATGCTCGCGTCCACGAGGACATCGAAGAATCCGATCATCATCTCCTCCCAACTCTGTTCTCCGAAGTGAACCTCCGCGGAGGGGTCGGGATTGCGCGGATTGTTCGGCGAATTGTCGAAGTATCCCACCCATTCGAGACGCGTGCCGGCTTTGAGCACCCGCGGCTCGGCCAGGCGATAGTTGAGCTGCCAATTGAAGTCGTAGTTGTTCACCTTGAGCAGAGTCTCGACCGCACCATTCGGCCCGTTGATCAGGTATTCGAACGCTTTGCCTCGGAGGTGCATGTGCGGGAGCAAGCCAATCAGGAGCGCATCGTTCGGCAGGGTGCCTGAGACCGTGACGCGGTAGTTGGGGTCGCCGGGCGGAATTACGAAACGATCGTTTCCCATTTGTAGCGTGAGCACAGCCTGTTTGGGCGGCTGCTTAGCGAAAATAATGCCGATGCTGGTCCGGTCCGAGCTGGGCTTGCCGGTGGCGGTGTAGTGCATCTGCAGGACCAGATCGGCCCCCGCGGGGATTTTCTTCGCCACCCCCGGCTTCCACATCTCGAACGAATTTCCGGGTGTGTAGACCATCAGAATATCGCTGGTGGTGAAGCTCTTCGGATTCGGCAGGTGGGTCGCTGTCGGGGGCAGAGCGAAGCCGGCGCCGCTCGGTTGGCCGGCCAGCCACTGCGATCCTGGATCGCGGATGTAAACCACGGCGTGGTGGACCGTGGAGCGATCTTCCGGCCGCACCTCGACGCGTTCAACCCACTTGTCTTCGGCGAAATGCAAAGGAAGTATGACGTATTGATATTCGATGGCGCCTCGCGCCGGAATGGCAAACTTGGCCGGCATTTCGAACACGGCATCCGGCGTCCCGATGTTCCAGCCTTCCGGCCAGGTCCGAGGCGGTGGCGCATCCTTCGGATTGCCCGCGGGTGCGCCAGCGTCCGCCCAATCGCTGAGCGTGCGGATCTCGGCGCTCGAAAGCGTGCGGTCATTGGCGAAATGCCCGTAGTTCGGATCAGCGAACCAAGGCGGCATCTTGCGCGTAACCACCGCGTCGCGTATGGCTTTGGCCCACGGCCGCGTTTCAGCATATGTGCGGAACGGCATGGGCGCGATCTCGCCCGGGCGATGGCATTCCTGGCATCGATTCTGGAGGATCGGCAGAGCGTCTTTGTAAAACGACGGGGACGGCGGAGAGGCCTGTGCCGCGGCCGCAGCGAGCCAAGCCGCGGCGCTACCGAGCAAGCGATGCCACGTACTTATCGCGACACTCCTTGGAGCAGAAATGAACGGTCTGGCCTCCCACGGTTTCTTTGATGGAAGTGGCCGCCGAGATGTAGGTTCCACAACTCGGGTCTTTCTTCAGCTCTCCGGTCAATGGAATTTGGTTCGCCGCGCTGGGCTGAGGAGGCGCGCCGGCGCCGGGATGCATCAGGTCCCCGAAGCCCTTGAAGATAGTCCGCATCACTGCCCGCAAGAAGAAGATGACGAGGACCGTCATCAGAAGCTCAAAGATTGCGCGGAACATCGCCTAATTCGATTCTAGCGAACCGAGGCCAGGCGATCAGGGCGGTGGTTTCTTCGCCGGCCGGGGCGCCCTACTCTTCCTTGGTAGCTGTCTTGCGGGCCGCGTCGATGCGTGCCTGCGCATGGCGGACTGCGATCAACGCCCCGGCGATGTCCACACCCAAGGCCGGGTTGACCATTTCGTCCTGGGCGTGCTTCAGGTCCTTCTCGGCTTGTGTTACGTCGATCTCCTGCCCTTTTTCGGCAATATCGCTCAGCACGCGTACGACGTTGTTGTGGATCTCGAGGAACCCGCCGCGAATAGCCAGGCTGAAGCGATGATCGTCCGGCGTGGTGTAGGTCATCGCGCCGATTCCAAGCTCCGAAAGCAGCGAGGCGTGGTCCGGCAATACGCCGATGTAGCCGTCTTTGGCGGGAATCTGCGCGCGAATGGCTTTCTCGCGCGCCAGCAGCCGTTCCGGCGTGGCGATCTCGATGTCGAACGTGTCCGCCAATTACGCCTCGCCTTGTTTCCGCAGCTCTTCGGCCTTCTTTTTCACGTCTTCGATGTCGCCTTGCATGTAGAAGGCCTGCTCCGGCAGATCGTCGTGCTTGCCATCCACCACTTCCTTGAAACTGCGCACGGTATCGGCCAAGGGCACGTACTTGCCCTTGAAGCCGGTGAACTGCTCGGCGACATGGAACGGCTGCGACATGAATTTTTGAATCTTGCGCGCGCGCGCCACGATCTGCTTGTCTTCGTCCGACAATTCGTCGATTCCGAGAATGGCGATGATATCCTGCAGATCTTTGTAGCGCTGCAAAATCTGCTTTACTTGCTGGGCAACGTTGTAATGCTCCTCGCCGACGATCCGGGGATCGAGAATGCGCGATGTGGACGCCAGCGGATCCACCGCGGGGTAGATGCCCTGCTCCACCAGGCTGCGCGTGAGGTTCGTGGTCGCATCCAGGTGGGCGAACGTAGTGGCCGGCGCCGGGTCGGTGTAATCGTCGGCAGGCACGTAGATGGCCTGCACCGACGTGATGGAGCCCTTCTTAGTCGAGGTGATGCGCTCCTGCAACTCGCCCATCTCGGTCGCCAGATTGGGCTGATATCCGACCGCCGAGGGCATGCGGCCCAGCAGCGCCGATACTTCCGAGCCGGCTTGCGTGAAGCGGAAAATATTGTCGATGAACAGGAGCACGTCCTGGCCTTCTTCATCGCGGAAAAACTCGGCGACGGTCAGGCCGGTGAGTCCTACGCGCAGGCGCGCGCCGGGCGGCTCGGTCATCTGCCCGTAGATCAGCGCGACTTTGGATTTCTTATAGTCGTGCGGATCGAGCACGCCCGATTCCTGCATTTCCATCCACAGATCGTTGCCCTCGCGCGTGCGCTCGCCCACGCCGGAAAACACGGAAACGCCACCATGCTTCAGCGCGATATTGTTGATCAGCTCCATGATGACGACGGTTTTGCCGACGCCGGCGCCGCCGAACAAGCCGATCTTGCCGCCGCGCAGGTACGGTTCCAACAGGTCGATGACCTTGATGCCGGTCTCGAACATTTGCAGTTCGGTGGCTTGCTCTTCAAAAGTGGGCGCGGCCCGGTGGATTGACCACCTCTGTTTCGTTTCCACCGGCCCCATGTTGTCCACGGGCTCTCCGATCACGTTCATGACGCGTCCGAGCGTTTGGACGCCAACCGGGACTTCGATGGGATGACCCAGGCTGACGGCTTTCATGCCGCGCACCATTCCATCGGTGGGCTGCAGCGCGATGGTTCGCACGCGGCCTTCTCCGATGTGCTGCGCCACTTCGACCATCACGTCGATGGGCTTGGGCACGTCGAAGCCCTCGCTGGTGATGTGAATCGCGGTATTGATGACGGGAATCTGCGCTTCAGGGAATTGAATGTCGATGGCCGGGCCGGCGATTTGAATTACTTTCCCTTCTGCCGTTGTTGCTGTCGTTGTTGCCATAGATGATTACTCCAGAGCGGCTGCGCCGCTTACAATTTCGATAATTTCTCTCGTAATGCTGGCCTGCCGGACGCGGTTCATCTTGAGCGTCAGCGAATCGATTACGTCGGCCGCATTCGAGCTGGCCGCTTCCATCGCGGTCATGCGCGCGGCGTGTTCGGCGGCGGCCGATTCCAGCATGGCGCGGTAGATCTGCGCTTCGATATACCGCGGCAGCAGGCTTTCGAGCAAGCGCTCCGGCGGCTCCTCGTAGATATAGTCGATCTGCTCCTGTTGTTCCGGCAGTTCTAACGGAAGAACGCGCGTGACCACCAGGCGCGACGACATCATGGTCTTGAAATTGTTCACCACCAGATACACCGCGTCGGTTTCAGCCTTCTCGAAACGATCGATCACCTTGCGCGCGATTTCGAGCGCATCCTCGTAGCGGGGCGCTTTCTGAAAAAGCGTGGTGTATTCGCCGGTGATATGCCGGTGCCGCTTGCGGAAAAAATCCCGTCCCTTGCGCCCGATCAGCTCCAGCTCAACCTCGGCGTCGGCGTGTTCCTGGATGAATCGCTGCGCGGTCCGGATCACATTCGAGTTGAAAGCGCCCGCCAGGCCGCGGTCGGCCGTGATCACCAGAAACTGGATGCGCTTTTCAGGCCGGCGCGCCAGCAATGCGATGGCTTCGCCGTCCTGATGCTCGGACGCGGCTTGCGCGACATTGACCAGCATCCGGCGGATGATCTGCGCGTACGGGCGTGCCGCCAGCACCCGGTCCTGGGCGCGGCGCAGCTTGGCCGCCGAGACCACCTTCATGGCCTTGGTGATCTGCTGCGTGTTCTTGACCGAGCGAATCCGCCGGCGTAGATCGATCAGGCTGGGCATCGGCTAGACCGCGGCCAGCGCTTCCTTGTGCTGCTGCGACGAAGCGCTGCTTGAATTCCTTCAGGACTGAATCGATTTTGGCCCTGCAGCTGATCATCCAGAGCCTTCTTGTCCCGCAGCTCTTGCAAGATGGCGGGGTGCGAAGCGTCCACGAATTTGTACAGCTCCGCTTCAAACGGGCGGCATTGTTCCACTTCCAGATCGTCCAGCACGCCTTTGGTGCCGGCGTAAATGATCAGCACCTGCTTCTCCACCGGGAGCGGCGAGTACTGCGGCTGCTTGAGAATCTCGGTGAGCCGTCGGCCGCGATTCAACTGCGCTTGCGAAGTTTTGTCCAGCTCGGAGCCGAACAGCGCGAAAGCCTCCAATTCGCGGAACTGCGCCAGGTCCAGACGAAGCGAGCCGGCCACCTGCCGCATGGCCTTGATCTGGGCGCTGCCTCCCACGCGGCTGACCGAAATGCCGACGTGGATCGCGGGGCGGACGTTGGAGTTGAACAGGTCGGCGATCAGGAAGATCTGCCCGTCGGTGATCGAAATCACGTTGGTGGGGATGTAAGCGGAAACGTCGCCGGCCTGCGTTTCAATGATCGGAAGCGCCGTCAACGATCCGCCGCCCTTGGCGTCGTTCAGCTTGGCCGCGCGCTCCAGCAGCCGGCTGTGCAGATAGAACACGTCGCCGGGATACGCCTCGCGGCCCGGCGGCCGGCGCAGCAGCAGCGAAATCTCGCGATACGCCGCGGCGTGCTTGGAAAGATCGTCGTAAATGCACAGCGCGTGACGTTTGCTGTCGCGGAAATACTCGCCCATGGCGCAGCCGGCGTAGGGAGCGATGTACTGCATGGGCGCCGGATCGGACGCGGTGGCAGCCACCACGATGGTGTAATCCATGGCGCCGTAATCTTCGAGCGTCTTGACCACCTGCGCCACGGTGGAGCGCTTCTGGCCGATGGCGACATAGATGCAGATCATGTCGCCGCCCTTTTGATTGATGATGGTGTCCAGCGCGATCGCGGTTTTTCCAGTCTGCCGGTCGCCAATGATCAGCTCGCGCTGGCCGCGGCCGATTGGGATCATCGAGTCGATGGCCTTGATGCCGGTCTGCAGGGGTTCTTTCACCGAACGGCGATCCACCACGCCCGGCGCGATGGCTTCGACCGGCAGGGTCTGAGAAGTGGCGATCGGGCCTTTGCCATCAATGGGCTGTCCGAGTGCGTTGACCACTCGGCCGATCAACGCTTCGCCGACCGGAACCGACATGATTTCCCCGGTGCGCCGAACTTCGTCGCCTTCCTTGATCTCCTGATACTCGCCCAGCAACACCGTGCCCACCTGATCCTCTTCCAGATTGAGCGCGATGCCTACCACGCCATGCGGGAACTCCACCATTTCGCCCGCCATGACGTTTTCCAGGCCATAGATGCGTGCGATGCCGTCGCCTACCGAGATCACCGATCCGGTTTCCGCGACACTCACTGCTTTTTCGTAATGCTCAATCTCGCCGCGCAACAGGCGCGCGATTTCGTCAGCTTGGACTTGAGCCATCAGTCATCCCTTCTATTCTGCGATCTGTCCCGTCAATTCCCGGCGCATGCGCAGGAGCTGGCCGCGCAGGGACCCGTCGTAGACCCGGGACCCGATTCGCGCCACCGCCCCTCCCAGCAACTCCCCGTCCACCGCGAAGCGCAAGCGCATACGCTTGCCGGTCATACGCGACAGTTCCAATTCCAGATTTTCCCGGCGCCTGTCATCGAGCGATGCCGGGGAGGTCACTTCGGCGCGGACAAAGCCCAACCGCTCGTCCACCAGCAACTCAAAGGCTTCCCGGATTTCGCCGATCATTGCAATGCGCCGGTGACCGATGACCACAAATATGAAATTGCGGATCAGATGCGGCGCTTGGATTCGTTCGAGCAACTTGCCCATCACGGCGCGCTTGCGGGAGGTTTGAATCGCCGGAGTCAGAAGCGCATTGCGCAGCTCCAAGGATTCACCCACCATCTGCTCGACCGCGCGAAGCTGGGCCACGGCCTCCTCGGGCTTCAAAGATGAGTCGGGCGCCAACACCAGATCCACCAGCGCCCGCGCGTACCGGTTCGCTACAGCCGACGCCATGGCTCAGTTGTTCTCCTGTATCGTGCGCGCGTCCGGGCCGAGGCGATGCAGATCGTGGACGAAGCTGTCCACCAGACCCTCCTGCAGGCCGGGAGTAATGCTGGACCGGATGCGTTGTTCGGCCAGATCGAGAGCCAGCCCGGCGGAATATTTGCGCAGTTCGTCGCGCGCGCTGCGAGACATTAAGGCGATCTCCTGAACGGTCTGCTCCTGAATTCTCTTCAGATGCCGCTCGGTATCGACTCGAATGCGTTCGCCTTCGGCGGCCATTTCGGCGCGTGCCTGCCCGCGCAAATTCTCTACTTCCGTTTGGATGCCGGTCAGGCGCAGATCTAAGTCGGCAGCCTTCGCCCCGGCGTCCTTGATCTCGCGCGTCGCTTCCACGAGCGCGCGCTGGATCTCCTCGGATCGGGTTTTGAAGTAGGCCGGCGCGGTTTTTGCGATCAGATATCCAAGGCCGCCCACGAGGATTGCAAAGTTGACCCACTTCCACACGATCCACCGATCGCCGGCTTCTTCAGCGATGCTCGATTTGTTTCCGGTCTCTTGAGGAATCGCAAAGGAAGCCAGCGTCAATCCGATTGCTAGCGCCAGCACTGCACGACGCATTAGGCAGTAGTCCTTTCGAGCAATGTGCGGGTAATCTGTTCGGCCAAACTATCCACGGTCGCGGCGAGTTCGCGCTTCGCGGCGGATGATTCAGACTCGAGCTGTGCCTGGGCCTGGTGGATCATCTCGCGCGAGCTGTGCCGCGCCTGATCGAGCTGCGTCGCCTGATCGGACGTCCAGCGGCGCCGCGCCTCCTCCTGCTCCTGATAAATCGCTTCACGCGCCTTACGCAATTCGTTCTCGACAGCCGCTGCCGTCTGATCCGCCTTTCGAAGCAGCGCCTCCGCCTTTTCACGCGTGCCCGCGGTGGCCTGTTTGCGCTCGGCGAGTACTTTTTCCAGGGGACGGAAGAACATCCACCGCAGGTAGACGTAGACGATGAGCAGAAGCACTATCGTCGGTACGGCCTTTAGCAGTAATCCACCTAGATCGTGTAGCGTCGACTCCATGAATTTTTCTAGTTGAGGGTTTATACTTCGAGAAGGCGCTCGCACCACCCGCAATGCGCCTGAAACCGGTATCCCAACACCGCTACCGTAGCATAGTCGTCACGTTGAATTCAAGGCAGGAAACGCAGATTTTTCGAGGGTTTGGCGGCATTTGCATCGCACAAACCCCCTCTTAGTAGAATACTATTTCTAACGCAAGGAGACACGATGGCCGAAAAACTTCCACAGACGTACGCGAACCACACCCGGATGCACCCGCCTTTTCACTTCTTTCTGTCGCCGGCGACCCTGGTGCTGCTGGTCTTGACGATCGTCAATGTCATTCGTCATTCCGGCTCGCTCGAAGCCTGGATTCTGCTTCTGATTGGCGTGATAGCGCCAGTGGCCGTGCTGCTCATACGGATCAATCCGCTGCGCGTTCAGGATCGCCTGATCCGATTGGAGGAACAGCAGCGCTTCCAGGCATTGCTGCCAGCACAGCTGAAGTCCCGCCTCGGCGAGCTGACCGAAAGACAAATCGTGGCGCTGCGATTTGCGTCCGATGCCGAACTTCCCGGCTTAGTTGAGAAAACGCTTGGGTCCAAGATGGCCAGCAAAGATATCAAAAAAGCCATCGTGACCTGGCGCGCCGATACATTCAGGGTCTGACGGGGCCGGCGTTGTGCCTCAAGGGCGCGCGACAACCAGGGCCGGCCGTATTCGTCCGAACTGGACGACCACTTCGTCCGACGCCATTTGAGTGGTCTCTAGAACGTGGCGTTCGTACCACCCAAGGTCGGCAAAGGCCTGGTGCATATGCCGGATCACGTGATCATCCAGCGCAGCGTCCCGTTCCTTGGCCCGCCGCAGAGCTTCGTGTAGCGCCACCCGTAAAACGACGTAGGTGGGATCCATGGGCAAATCTTTCAATTCTTCGGAAATCAGCGGCAGGAACCAGGGACCGAAGATTCCATCCAGAAAAACTTCATAGCCGGCGAACGCCAACGCCCCGGCGGCGCGCACCGTAGCGGTGATTACCGCGGCATTTTGGTGGTGAGACTCAGGCAGCGCCGGGTTCAGCGGATGCGTCAGAAACCTGTAGAACGTGTCACCCACGACATGCACCCCGCGCGGGCTGTCGTGGGCCAGCCGCGCTGCCAGCGTTGTCTTTCCGGCTCCTGGAGAACCAGTGATGATGGTGAGAGATCCCAGGGTTCAATTGTACCCAGCGTCAGGAAGTGGCCGGACCGATATCATGGGAGACATGGCCGACCCGTTGCTGGAGTGGCGCAAAGAGTTTCCCGCGCTCGACAAGACTGTCTACTTGAT
Source organism: Terriglobia bacterium (assembly GCA_963739705.1). Classification (GTDB taxonomy): domain Bacteria; phylum Acidobacteriota; class Terriglobia; order Bryobacterales; family Bryobacteraceae; genus Palsa-89. The sequence goes on from CAVUBR010000004.1 coordinate 410,207, forward strand.
CAACCACTCGTTGGGCGCCATGCCGCGCCGCACGCGCGACCGGCTCAACGAATACGCCGACGTGTGGTCCACGCGCAGCATCCGTGCCTGGGAAGAGGGTTGGTGGGAAATGCCCCTGACCGTCGGCAACCTGGTCGGGAAGATCATCGGCGCGGGCGAAGGCGAAATCACGATGCATCCCAACGTGTCGATCTGCCAGTCCTTGATCGCCTCTTGCTTCGACTGGACCGGCCCGCGCAATAAGATCGTTTCCGAAGCCCTGAACTTCCCGTCCAATCTCTACATTCATCGCCAGCTCGAATCGCTGGGCGCGCGTGTCATAACGGTGCCATCCGAAGACGGAATCATCGTTCCGCTGGAGAAATTGCTGGCCGCGATCGATGAAGAAACTCTGCTGGTCTCGGTATCGCATGTCATCTTCAAGAGCGCCTTCATCCAGGACCTCCGTGCGATCACGCAGCGTGCGCACCAGATGGGAGCCCTGGTGGTGGCCGACATCTACCAATCGGCCGGCACGGTACCGATCAACGTACGGGAGCTAAATGTCGATTTCGCCACCGGCGGATCGGTGAAATGGCTGTGCGGCGGCCCGGGCGCCGGATATCTCTACGTTCGCCGCGACCTGTGGCCTTCGCTCGAGCCGCGTCTCACGGGCTGGATGGCGCATCGGAACCCTTTCGATTTCGATCCCGGCGCGATCGAATTCGCCGGCAGCGCGTTTCGCTTTCTGAACGGCACACCCAATATTCCCGGCCTCTACGCGGCCCGTTCCGGCTACGAGATCATCAACGCGGTGGGCGTGGAAAATATTCGCGCCAAATCGGTTCGCCAAACTTCGCAGCTCATGGAACTAGCGGAAAGAGCTGGCTGCCGGATCAATTCACCTCGCGATGCAGCACAGCGCGGAGGCACCGTCACGCTGGACGTACCGAACGGATACGAAGTGACGCAAGAATTGCTGCGCCGGGATTTTCTGGTTGACTACCGGCCAGGCGCCGGCATCCGCATCGCGCCGCATTTTTATACCAAGGATGAAGAGCTGGAATTGGTTATCGAAGAAATTCAGTCACTGCAGCGAACTGCCGCGGCTTCCTAGCCCGGTGATCCCCGCCGACGCTTCCTCGAACACGGTCTCGAAGAACTCGCGCGAGGAAGGCGAGCACCCGATATGCATGGTGTCGCCGGTCACCTGAACAAACCCAAGATACCCGTCCCATCCCATGTCATCCAGCGTGAAGTTCAGGGCCTCGCGCTCGCCGTGTGGAAGATTCGACATGTCGATATCGAAAACATGTCCGGTGGCGTGTTCGGGATATTCGGGGTCCACCAGGTGCGTGCCGCCTTCGGCGGGCCGGTCGATGGTGCTCACCAGTTCGACCACTTGCAGCGGCACGAAGTGCTCGCCTTTGGGCTGGAGCGCGTCGAACAGCCGGCGGGTTTCGAAGGAAATATAAAGCAGCGTTCCGATGGCGGAGGGCGAGTCTTGCAAGTATAGTTCTTCGCTCGGCGCCGAGGACGGCGGAGTAAAGCCGAAAAACACAGGATCGTCGAACGACGGCACGAGACCCTTGCCCCAGGCGGTCTTGAGGTCTTCGGCTGACTGGTAGTACTTGTCCTCCGACTTCAGCCAGACTACCAGCCGATCGTTGGCGCGGCGCTGCGCATTGATGGGATTGCGATATTCGTCCGCCAGCTCCTGGAACGCCGCGCGATCGTTTTGATACAAGCTCAGCAACTGCTCGGCGCGCTGGACCCGGAACCAATAGGTCGGCGAATAGTCGCGCTGCATGTGGCGCTGGAGGGCCTCGTAGAGTTCGCTATGGCGGGCCGGAGACGCCGCGAAAAACATCTGCGCCACGGTGAGCTGTTTTTCTCCCAGCGCAGCTTCGGCCAACGGGAGCAGCTCGGCAATGCAGCCCTCGCCACAGTGATAGCCGAAAACAGCCCAGTCCAGGCCGCCGAATTTCGTTTCTAATCGCGCCAGGTAGTTGGCCGCGGCGGGCACGGCACGCTCGGGATTCAGACGATCGTCTCGGACCGTGATTGTGTACGGCACCCTGCGCCGTACTGTGCGGTAGGTGGCCTTGCCCGCTTTGTTACGAACCGGCTTGCGTTCACTGGTAATCCTGAACTTTGTGACGCGCACCACGCGCAAACCGGCCGCGCGCGCGGTAGCCTCGGAAAATTGCATGATCCCCTTGGGGCCGGCCGGACTGACGGCTTGCGCATCGCCCCAACTCTCCAGGTAAGCAATCGCGGAAATCAGTGAAACCGGAATCCCGCTGGACGCCGCGGCATTGCGGAAGATTCGCGCCAGCCTGGGGTTCGTGATTCTCTCCGCGCCGGCCGTGGCCTGCGGCTCGCGCATGATGACGAAGGTTTGCGACTGAACCATGCGCGCGATGCGCGTCTCCAGCGTCGCGGGCGTAATCTCTTTTCGATCGACACCGATCCCGGTGAGCCGATGTTCAGGCGCGAAGTAATCGGGTCCCGCCAGCAGCGTGCTGCTCAACGCCGCCAGCGTGCCAAAAGCTCGGAGCCTCACTATGGTTCTATTTTAGCAAGGCTGGCGCGAAGACAAATACAGAAATGATTAAAAATGTTTCAGCCAAACTACAGCGCTTTGGTCCAGCCGCCATCCACGGGAATCGAGACGCCGGTGATGTAGCTGGCGCGCTCGGATGCGAGGAAAACAACCAGGTTCGCGATTTCTTCCGGCGCCGCGATGCGGCCGAGCGCGATTTCCGTGGTGTCGACAGTAAGCTTTTTCAATCGCTCTGTCGCCGTGTAGCCAGGGCAGACATTGTTAACCAGCACGTTGTACGGCGCATATTCGTTCGCAAGGCTCTTCACCAGCCCGCGCACCGCCGTCCGCGCGGCGTTGGAAAGGATCAAACCGTCTACCGGCTGCAGAACGGCCATCGAGGTGAGCGTGATCAGCCTGCCCCAACGCTGCTCTTTCATGTGCGGCAGCACGGCCCGGGCAAAGTGCAAAGCGCTCATGAAATTCATTTCGATGGCCGCACGCCAGTCGTCCATCGACGTTTCCTCGAAGCGTTTGGCAGGAGGGCCGCCGGCGTTAGTGACGCAGATATCGATACGGCTGAACCGGTGCAGCACGTCGGCGATAAAGGTTTGGACTTGCGATTCCACCGTGACGTCCACAACCTCGGCCAGGACGTCCGGCCCGATCTGAGCGGCGGTCCGGTGCAACTCCTCTTGGCCGCGTGCGCAGATGGCCAGTTTCGCTCCTTCGGCCGCCAGCCCCAGCGCGACCGCTTTGCCGAGCCCCTTGCTTGCCGCCGCCACCACGGCCACGCGGCCCGCCAGTCCCAAGTCCATGCGCTAGAATTCCCAGTCGAGGATGTTTTTCTGAACCGTTTCCCATTCGCGCGCCCGCGGATCGATCAGCTCGAAATGGCCAGCGCCCTGTAGCGGAATCAGCCTGGCGTTGTGTGACGCTTTGGCGAAGCGCTCGCTCATCTCGAACGGAACGATGGTGTCCGCGGTGCCGTGAATCACGCGCTGCGGGACTGAAATCGGCAGCAGTTGCATGGGCGATGTGGACTGATAGCGCTCTGGGAATCGGTCCGGCGACCCTCCCATAAATTGGCCGACTACGCCGCCGCCGAGCTGCATGGCGTAAGCGCGACGCAGATCCGAAACCGCGGCCAGCGGCACCACGCCGCGCAGATCGACGGCTCTCTGCGCCGCCAGCCAGAGCACCAGCTGTCCGCCGGCTGAATGCCCGGCCGCAACCACGCGGCGCAAATCCAGGTTGTAACGCGGCCCGAGCCGGGTCAGATATTCTCCGGCGTGCAACACGTCATCCAGCGTGCCGGGCCAGCCGCCGCCCGGATCGCCGATTCTCCTGTACTCGATGTTCCACGTCGCCGCTCCTGCTTTCGCCAGCGCGGCGCACAGGTGTCCGGCGTGGCCGAGATTGTACGCGTTGCGCCAGAATCCGCCGTGAATGAAGAGTACCGTGGGATGCGGGCCCTGGCCGGCGGGCAGCCGCAGCTCACCAAATTGTGATGGATCCTTGCCATACGGAATGCGCGCATCGGCCTTGGGCGGCGGCAATTGCAAAATTTCCTGACTCATGGCGGAAGCGCTGGCGGCAGCGGCAAGAAACATTCGTCGAGTCACGCTGACCATTCTAACTGCACAAAGATCCCGAATGGCAATGTCCGAAAACCGCTAGTTTGTTTCCGTGAGTTGGGCCATACTCGAAGCATGGATGCGGAGGCTTGCTATCGAGCGCTGAAGGCGCGGGATGCCCGCTTTGACGGCTTGTTCTTTACGGCTGTGCGTTCCACCGGGATATTCTGCCGGCCCGTCTGCCCCGCGCGCACGCCGCTGCGCCGGAACGTGGAATTCTTCCCCAACGCTCCCGCGGCGCAGGCGGCCGGCTACCGGCCCTGCTTGCGGTGCCGCCCGGAAGTATCGCCGGATTTGCCGGTGTCGGCGGGAACATCCACTACCGTGAATCGAGCGCTGCGGTTGATCAACGAAGGCGCGCTCGATACAGATTCGGCGGCGAAATTAGCCGAGCGTCTGGGTTTGACGGATCGCCATTTGCGCCGGCTGTTTCTGGAACATGTCGGGGTCCCGCCCATAGTGGTCGCGGAAACGCGCCGCATTCTTTTCGCCAAGAAGCTCATCACGGAAACCAGCCTGCCATTCGCCGATATCGCGTTCGCTTCCGGGTTTGGAAGCCTGCGCCGCTTCAACGAGGCCATGCGTGCAACTTACCAACGCAATCCCAAGGAGCTGCGCCGATTCGAGCCCGCCGAGGCGACCGCTCAGTCGGCGATCGAGCTCAAGCTCAACTACCGGCCTCCCTACGACTGGAGCGCGTTCCTCAATTTCGTGCGCTACCGCGCGATCGCCGGATTGGAAACAGTCGATGAGGATAGCTACCGCCGCAACGGGATTGTGGTGCGGCACAATGCGGCCGGGAATTGCCTGGTGGCACATATCGATCCGGCTAACGTGAGCCGGCTGCGCAGCGTGGTAGAACAAATCCGCTTCTTCTTCGACCTCCGCGCGAACACGCGAGAGATCGCGGCGCACTTGAGAAAATCGCCGGTGCTCAGGGGAGTTGTCGGGCGAAATGGTGGCCTACGGCTGCCAGGCTGTTGGGACACGTTCGAGCTGGCGGTGCGCGCGATCCTGGGCCAGCAGGTCACCGTGAAAGGGGCCAGCACGCTGGCCGCGCGTTTGGTGGAGCGATTTGGTGCGCCGAAACCCAAGATCCTGGCTGAAGCCGACCTGACCCGCATCGGTTTGACGAAAGCCCGAGCCGAATCGCTTCGCGCGCTGGCGCGGGCAGTGTGCGACGGCAGTATCCGTTTCGACGGCTCGGTCTTGCCGGGCGAGTTCATTGAGCGTATGTGCGAACTGCCCGGCGTTGGCCCTTGGACCGCGAATTACGTCGCGATGCGCGCACTCGGCGATCCGGATGCATTTCCCGCTTCGGACCTGGGCTTGTTGAAAGCTTCCGGCGTATCCTCGGCGCGCCGGTTGGAAGAGTTGGCCGAAGCATGGCGGCCGTGGCGGTCGTACGCGGCTCTATACTTATGGGAATCTTTGCGAAGGAAGGAATAGGAATCATGTTGCTTCACTACGATGAGTTCAATTCTCCGATCGGTCCAATTCTGTTCGCCTCGGATGGCGAAGCCGTGTGCACGCTCGATTTTGCCGGTTACGAATCGCGCATGGAGGCGTTGCTTTCCCACAGATACGGACGCGTCGAATTTCAGCGCGGCTCCGATCCCCTGGGTTTGAAGCGGTTGCTGCAAAGGTATTTCGCGGGCGACTTGCATGCTTTCGATTCCACGCCCGTGCGTACGGAGGGGAGTGCTTTTCAAGAGCTGGTCTGGAAGGCGCTGCGAACCATCCCGGTGGGTGAAACCTGGACTTACGGACAATTGGCGGTGCGGCTACGCCGGCCCAAAGCGGCCCGCGCGGTCGGGCATGCGAACTCGCTGAACCCGGTAGCGATCATTGTGCCATGCCATCGCGTGATCGGCGCGTCGTCCGCGTTGACTGGTTACGCCGGCGGCTTGGAACGCAAACAGTGGCTGCTTCGGCATGAAGGCGCGCTTCCCGCAGCACTGGATCTCGAGCAACAGCGCGCCACCGCTTAGTGCAGCAACCCTGGCGGCGCTCGCCGCGAGCGATGTCGTTCCGGCTGTTCAGTCTCCCGGCTGTGGCAGACTGGACGAATATGGCGATGTGGCTCAGTGAAGCGGACATTCGGGCGCTGCTCTCCATGCCGGAGCTGATCGACGCCATGCAAAAAGCGTTGGCGGCGTTTTCTTCCGGGCGCGTGAATCAGCCGGTGCGCACCGTGATCCAGGCGCCGTCCGGTGTTTTTGCTTCGATGCCGGCATACGTTGGCGATCCGGCGGCGATGGGCGCCAAACTGGTCACGGTGTTCCACGGAAATGAGAGCAAGGGTTTGCCTACGCACCTGGCGACCATCGTGCTGCTCGATCCGGAGAGCGGCGCACTGCTCGCGATTCTCGATGGGCGATTCATCACGGAAGTGAGAACGGCGGCCGTGTCGGCGGTTGCGGCCAGGCACCTGGCCCGGCGGCAATCGCCCGTGCTCGCGATAATCGGGTCCGGCGTGCAGGCCCGCAGCCATCTGGAGGCGCTTTCGCTGGTGCGGAAGTTTGGCGAGATTCGTTGCTGGAGCCGGTCGGCGGAAAAACGAGAGCGGTTTGTTTCCGAACAGACCGGTTTCCCGATTCGCGCGGTGGATAGCGCGGAGGAGGCCGTGCAGGGCGCGGACGTCATCGCATTGGTGACTGCTTCATCCACGCCGGTGATCGAGGATGGCTGGGTCAAGCCGGGAGCCTGCGTGATATCGGTCGGAGCCTGCCTGCCCAGCCAGCGCGAAATGCATCCGGCATTGGTGGCGCGCGGACGGCTGATCGTGGATTCGCGTGCGGGCGCGCTCAAAGAATCCGGCGACATCGTCCAAGGGATTCGGGAAAGGCTCTTCACGGAGGATCATATCGCCGCTGAACTAGGGGCGGTGATTGCCGATCCGAAGCTGGGCCGCACGTCGGAGAGCGAAGTGACCATCTTCAAGTCGCTCGGATTGGCCGTGGAAGACGTAGTCGCCGCGGAACTGGCTTACCGCCATGCACTCGGGAAAGGCAGAGGCGCCGCGATTGCGTGATACCTACGATGCGGTAGTGGTCGGCGCTGGTGCATTCGGCGCGTGGACCGCTTATCATTTGCGTAAGTCCGGCCGTTCCGTCGTGTTGCTCGATCAATATGGACCCGCCAACAGCCGGGCGAGTTCGGGCGACGAGTCGCGTATCTTGCGCATGGGCTACGGCCCGGAGGAGATTTATACACGCTGGGCGCTGCACTCGCGCGAGCTTTGGATCGAGTTGTTCGACGCGGTGAACCAGCCGGAATTATTTCAACAGACAGGCGCACTGTGGACGCCGCCGCCTGCAGATCGCCGTGCCGTCGAGACGCGTGCCACATTCAAAAAATGCGGCGTCGCGTTTGAAGATCTCGACGCTCCAGAGTTGCAAGCCCGCTATCCGCAGTTCCGGTTCACTTCGGAACGAGTCGGAATCTACGAGCCGAAGGCCGGCGTGCTCATGGCCAGAAAAGCGGTCGCGCAGGTAGTGGCGCTGGCGGTGCGGAACGGCGTCGAATATTTCCGGCAGGCAGCATCCGCACCTGAGGCTGGCGGAATAAGAACTAGCTCCGGCGGCGGTATTCAGGCCGGACTCTTCGTGTACGCCTGCGGGCCGTGGCTGCCGAAACTTTTTCCGGGGCTCTTGGCCGGACGAATTCGTGCAACGCGCCAAGAGGTTTTCTATTTCGGAACGCCACCCGGCGACCGGCGCTTTTCGCCGCCGCAGATGCCGGCCTGGATCGATTTCGGCGATGAACGATGTCCCTACGTTCTGCCGGAGGTCGAGAACCGCGGTTTCAAAGTGGCTTTCGACCGTCACGGTCCCGAATTCGACCCCGATATGGGCGACCGCGTGGCCACCGGCGTCGATGCGGCCCGGGCTTTTCTGGGCGAACGCTTTCCCGCGCTTGCGGAAGCGCCGCTGGTGGAATCGCGCGTCTGCCAGTACGAGAATACCTGGAATGGCGATTTCCTGATCGACCGGCATCCGGATTTCGACAACGTCTGGCTGGCCGGAGGGGGATCGGGGCACGGTTTTAAGCACGGGCCGGCGGTCGGTGAGTACCTCGCCAAGCGCATCGATGGCAAGGCCGCGAGCGAGCCGAAGTTCTCGCTGGTGGCGAAGACGCTCGCGCGGAGCCGCAGCGTGTATTAAGAGCCTGGCTTGGGGGGTGACAAGCGTTGCCAGAAATCTTTGCCAGCATTTGCACGCATTTACCGAATCGCTCTCCTCGCTTCCACAAACGCGTTTGCTAAGTCTGAGCTAGCAAACTTATGCGATACCGAAATGTTCTATTTGCAACGTCTTTTCTAACGTGCGCGGCAGCACAAACATTGGTGGACCTGAGGACCCAGACCAAAAGCGTCGACTTCAGCAACGCCACTACAACTAAACCATTCAAGTCGGGAACAGTGTTGCCGGCAACCTGCGGGGTGGGCGAGGCGTTCTTCAAGTCGAATGCGCCGGCCGGATCGAATTGGTATGCGTGCACGGCGCAGAATTCGTGGACGTTGCAGTCGGGAGCGCCGGCGCTGGCGGGCGATGTAACCGGAACGACGAGCGCCACGGTAGTGACTCAGATCCAGGGACGGCCCGTATCTTCGACCGCGCCTGCGAGCGGGCAGTCCATGGTGTGGAACAGCGGCGCTGGCGCGTGGACGCCGCAGACGATTACAGGCGCGCAAGGCCCCGCAGGCCCGACCGGTCCACAAGGTCCCGCTGGTCCCACAGGAACGACCGGAACCACAGGAGCGACGGGAGGCACAGGAGTGACGGGGCCGCAGGGACCACAGGGACCGTCAGGTATCTCGACTCTTTCGGGAGATGTTACAGGTTCAGCGGGTGCCACGGTGGTCACTCAGATTCAGGGCCGTGCGGTATCGTCGACAGCACCGTCGAGTGGTCAGTCGTTGGCATGGAACAACACGGCCGGAAGTTGGACGCCGCAGACGATTACAGGCGCGCAGGGTCCCGCTGGTCCAACCGGTCCGCAAGGCCCCAGTGGACCTACCGGGGCGACGGGCGCCACGGGAGCAACCGGATCGCAAGGTCCTGCGGGACCAACGGGCGCAGCCGGAGCTATCGCCAAAATTCAGAATGCCGGCACGAACCTTCCCGTGGAGGCCGCGTTGAACTTCACCGGCGGAGGCTGCTCCGACGATCCTGCCAACGGGCGCACCAATTGTGCCGGCGGAAGCGGCGGCTCGGGCGTTACCATCGCGACCAATGGAACCACGCAGGCCACCCAACCCACACTCAACTTCATTTCAGGAACCGGGATTGTGCAGGCGTGCGCCAATAATGCCGGCGCCAATCGCGTGGATTGCAGTCCCAGCTTGAATACGAGCGTTGCGTTGACCATCGGTACCGCTCAGGCCGGCACGCCGATTTATTGCAGTTCCAGCAACGGAACGGCCGGCTACACATGTTCGTTCGGCGCAGCCAAGGTGCTGTCGGCTTACAGCGCGGGAATGTTCGCGCTTCTGAGAACCGACACTTCAAACTCCGGGGCATGCTCGCTGAACATCGACAGTCTCGGCGTAAAATCAATCAAGCAGAATGACGGCGCCACCGATCCGGCCAGCGGTCAGATAACCGCCGGCAAGTTCTATTGGATCTTCTACGATGGAACCGTTTGGAGGATGCAATAAGTCTTGGAAATCGCCGGCGAGCGCCCCTCCCGAGGTCCTATGTCCAGTTCAGAAGCGGATTAGATTATAGATTACGCCTCCGGCAGTTGCGCTATGATGAACTGTGACGATCCGGAAGTCCTGGATCCGAGGGACGTTATCCAAAACAGCGAGCCTAAACCCGGCCAGAGGACGCCCATGGAAAAGCTGGCGCAAAACATTCAGGAAGCTTTTCTAAACAATGCACGCAAAGACAAGACCTTCCTGACGATTTATCTGATGAGCGGGGTAAAGCTGTCAGGCCGCATCAAGAGCTTTGACAAATATTCGGTCGTGCTCGAGACCAACAATCAGGAACAGCTAATTTTCAAGCACGCCATCTCGACCGTTGTCGTTTCCAGGCCGTTCCATGCTTCCGCGGGAGCGCATCCGGCAGCAGGCGGCGCGGGCGTGCCGGGTCCTGCGACGCCGGGCGATCCCAGCGAGGAATAGCAAGCCACTTGCCGGTCGAGGGGCGGGAGCGAGCCATCCTGGTCGGGTTGGATCTGAAGTCGCGCACTCGGCGCGGCCGAGATCAGATCCCCTACCGCGCCTCGGAGTCCATAGAGGAGCTGAAGGCCTTGGCCGAAAGCGCGGGCGCGCGCGTGGAAGAGACGCTGATCCAGTCCCGACCCGCGCCGGACGCCGCCACTCTCATCGGCTCGGGGAAACTTGAAGAACTTCGCGGGCTGGTTGCCTCTTCCGCGGCCGACGTGGCGCTGTTCGATTCGGAACTTACACCCACGCAGCAGCGCAACATCGAGCGCGCCCTGGAATGCAAAGTTCTCGACCGGACGCAATTGATCCTTGACATATTTGCCCGGCGCGCCCGCACTCGCGAAGGCCAGTTGCAGGTAGAGCTGGCGCAATTGAATTATCTGTTGCCCAGGCTCACCGGGCGGGGCGTGGAGATGTCGCGGCTGGGCGGAGGAATCGGAACGCGAGGTCCCGGTGAAACGCAATTGGAAACGGACCGCCGCCGAATCTACAGCCGCATCAAGAAACTGAGCGACGATTTAGAGAGCGTGCGGAGCGGCCGCGGCACGCAGCGCCGGCAGCGGCAATCGGTTCCGCTCGCCACCATCGCGCTGGTCGGTTACACGAACGCCGGCAAATCGACGCTCTTCAACCGGCTCACGGGCGCCCAGGTGACGGCCGACGCGCGCATGTTCGCGACGCTCGATCCCACCGTGCGGCACGTGACCCTGCCTTCGCGCCGTAAAGTTCTCATCAGCGACACGGTGGGCTTCATTCGCAATCTTCCCACCACGCTGGTGAAGGCCTTCCGCGCTACGCTGGAAGAAGTGGTGGAGGCTTCCTTGCTGCTGCATGTGGTGGACGCATCTTCGCCCTATGCGGCGCATCAAACCGCGCATGTGCTCAAGGTGCTTTCCGAGATCGGCGCCGGAGAGACCCGCCAGATTCTCGCACTCAACAAAATGGATCTGGTGCCGGAGTCGGGAGAGGGCGCGGACAGCCTGGCGCAGCGCATACTCGGCGAGGTCCGCGGCCCGGCGGGAGCGCGAACCGTTCCTCTATCCGCGCAAAGCGGCCAGGGCCTGGACGCTTTGGTTGCGGCGATGGATCAGGAGCTTCCTCTCGATCGGGTTTCCCGCGCGCGCTTCCGCATACCTGCCAGCGAAGGTTCGCTGATTCACCTGGTGCATGAGCGCGCCAAAATACTAGCCAGCCGTTATCGCGGCGACGACTGGGAGGTGGAAGCCGAAGTTCCCGAATCCATAATGCGCCAAATCGAGCGCTATGCTGTCGAATAGAATGGTAATGATATTCTGGCAGCAGGGGTGATTTTCCCGGGACTTTTACCCTCGTATGAATTTGCCGAACACACTCACGATCCTGCGGATTTTCTTCGTGCCGTTCCTGGTGGCGGTCCTGGTGGAACAGGATCTCAGAATCGATTGGCACGGCGTCTTCGTGGCCAACGAATTTCTGGCGCTCGCGATTTTTCTGGCGGCAGCGGCCACCGATTTGCTGGATGGCTATCTGGCCAGGCGCTGGGGCCAGATCACCACGGTGGGCACGCTGCTCGACCCCATTGCCGATAAGCTGCTGATCTCCGCCGCGCTGGTTTCGCTGGTTCAGATTCGCCGCGTGCCGGCGTGGATGGTGGTGTTAATCATAGGCCGCGAGTTCGCCGTATCCGGCTTGCGCAGCATCGCCGCCGCGGAAGGTTATATGATCCAGGCCAGCGATCTGGGCAAGACCAAGATGATCACACAGGTGATTGCCATCTCCATGGTGCTGGTGAGCATTCGCTGGCAGGTGCTGAATGGATTCGCGATGCTCTGGATGTGGGGCGTGGTGGTGTTCGGCATCGCCTCCGCCATGGAGTATTTCCGCAAATTCTGGCACAAAGTGGACGCTTCGATCAAATATCGCCGGCGCAAGGAACTGCTCCGCATCGAGCGCCAACAGAAGCGGATGGCGAGAGCGCAAGCGCGGCCTGAAGCGGCCAAGATGGGCCAGTTGCAGTAGTAGCGCTGCAAACGGCCGGAATCTTTCGCTAGTCGCTTTCCTTCGACGAATCCAATACGTGGAATTTGTCGCGCGTGAAAACCACGATCAGGAACTGGCCGGGCGGCCCGAGCGGACCAAGCACCTTGCCATTGAGCTTAACTTCCAAGGCCGCTGGATTGTTCACTCGCAATTTCGCGAATTCCCTGCCCTCCACGGTTTTGCTTTCGTGCTGACTGAGCGTGCCCTTGAAGATCATCAATCCATCGGAAGAAATGGCGAGCCAGGTTTCTTCCCGCGCGATCAGCTCCAGCAGGATCCCGGACGACGGCTGGGACGCATCCGCCGATGGCACGTCCGCCGGCGCCGCATCGAGAGACACCGGGACCGCCGCGGGCACAGACGGAGCGGCGGCCGGGGCAGTTTGGGGCGGTAAGGGCGTGGTTTCCGCCACTGAAGCGCTCTTTGGAACCGCGGCGTTCTTGGTAACCGCTTCCGATTTCATCGGCATTGGTTGGGCAACTTGCGTTTCCAGTTTGTGCCACCAGGCATAAAACCCCGAGCAACCTACCAGCACCAAAACCAAGGTAGCCGCGGACGTCAACGCGCGCATTCGTGCGGTGCGGTGTGTCGACACCAGCGGCGAGACGCTTCGGAGCGGGATCGGAGCGTCACCTTGACCAGGCAGCGGCAACGGGGCTTCAGCGCTCAACATCTGGTTGATCGCCTCGTCGATCTCGCGCGAGTCGACTGACAAAGCACGAGCATACTGATCCACGAAGCTTTTGTAGAAGAAGCCGCTCGGAAAAACGTTCCGATCATCGGCCTCGATGGCATTGAGAAATTTCTCCTGAATTTTCGTGCGCGCCACGAGCGTATCGAAATCCAGCCCCTGGTGCAGCCGCGCCTCCCGCAGCCGTTGGCCGACTGAGAACATCATAAATCGCCTGCTAGCTTACGGTTATAATACAACAATCGGTGACGCAACAAGGTACCGGTACGGTCTCGGTGGTGGTGGTGACTTGGAATCGCCGGGATCTTTTGCGATCCTGCTTGCAGTCACTTAGCCTTCAGCAATTGAATAAACCGTTTGAAGTTATCGTGGTTGACAATGGATCTGTTGATGGTTCCGCGGAAATGGTGGAACGCGAGTTCGCCGTCTCCAAGCTTCAGGTTAAGCTGATTCGTAATCCAAATAACTGCGGCTTTTGCATTGCCAACAATCAGGGCTTCGCCGCCTCGACAAGCGAGTTCGTAGCGCTGCTCAACAACGACGCTGAAGCGGACCCGCACTGGCTGCCGGCACTACTCGGTGCGTTCGACGGCCGGCCCGGCGTGGGCATGGCGGCTTCGAAAATCCTGGTTTACGAGGACACGGGGCGCATCGATAAAGTGGGCCATCTGATTTATCCCGACGGCCAGAACCGCGGCCGCGGCACGGGCGAATTGGACATCGGGCAGTACGACAAAATCGAAGAGGTGCTCTGGCCGGATGGATGCGCGGCCATGTACCGGCGTGCGATGCTGGACCAGATTGGAGGATTCGACGAAGATTTTTTCGCATACGCCGATGACGCCGAGCTGGGATTGCGCGCGCGCATTGCAGGTTGGAAATGCCTGTACGTTCCGCAAGCCGTGGTGCGGCATCACCGCGGCTCCACGCTGGGCGTTCGATCCTCGCGCAGACTGGAACTCATCGAGCGCAATCGCGTGCTCCTGGCGGCCAAGTTGTTTCCCTGGAGCCTGCTGTGGTTGAACGGCGTCTATTACCTGATGAGATTGGCGGCCGGCCTGTGGGCGGCGGTACGCGGGAAGGGCGAAGTGGGACGCTATCCGGGAGCCTCGGGAAAACTGCGGGCCGCGCGTGGCGCTGCTCAAAGGCGACCTGGAGGCTCTGCGACTCCTGCCGCGAATGCTGCGCAAGCGGCGCGAAGTGGATCGGTTCCGCAAGCTTTCCCCGCGCGAGTTGAGAAAACTGATCCTGGAACATCGGATTCCGCTGAAACAGCTCGCCGAGCAGGGACTCTGAGTGTGAAGTGTCCCCTCTGTGGACAGAGTGAAACGCGCACGCTGTTTCAGGCAACCGATCGCCTCTATCGAACTACGGAACAGATTTTCCAAGTGGTGGAGTGCGCAGGCTGCGGCTTGATTCGGCTGGACCCTTGGCCGCCGCTGGACGAGTTACGGCGTTACTATCCCGATGAATACTGGTTTGCGCCGCGCGGCGACACTGCTTCGCGCCTGGAAGAGATGTACCGCCGCTTCGTGCTGCGCGATCATTTGCGCTTTGTCTTACGCGCCGCTGAAGATCTCCCGGAGAAAGGGTTGTTGTTGGATGTGGGCTGTGGAGGCGGTTTGCTGCTGCGCCTGCTTCAGGAACGGGGCCTGCGGGTTGCGGGACTCGAAACCTCTCAGGCGGCTGCGGCTGCGGCTTGGGAACACAATCGGGTGCGCGTGCTGTGCGGCGATCTCGCCCAGGCTCCCCTGGCGCCGGGAAGTTGCGGCGTGCTGACGATGTTTCACGTGCTGGAGCATCTGCCCGAGGCGGTTTCATACTTAGAGTCGGCCCGCCAGCTACTCGCGCCGGATGGGCGGCTGGTCATCCAGGTACCGAATGTATCTTCCTGGCAATTCCTGCTGTTCGGCTCGCACTGGAACGGCGTGGATGTGCCGCGCCACTTGGTCAACTACCGCGAGCGCGATCTGGAGCGGCTGCTGGAAAAGTGCGGTTTCGAGATTGTCCGGCGAAAGCATTTCTCGCTGCGCGACAACCCGGCGGGCTTTGCGTCCAGCCTGGCGCCTGGTTTGGATCCGATGGCGCGGCGGGTGCGCAAAGTGCGGGAATCCGCGGCCGGAAAGCTGGCGAAAGACCTGCTCTATTTCGCGCTGGTGTGTTGCCGCGCTTCCATTCACTCTGCTCGAAGCTGCTTGCGGCGCTGGTTCGACCATCATGGTGGAGGCGCGCAAGAAGGCTTGAGCTATCGGACCATCGAGCGCCGTTTGCCCGGATTTCTGCGGCGTTATTTGCTGCATTTCGAATCCGCTATCGAGGAGTCTCTGGCGAAGTTTTCGGCCGAACTCCCCGCCAATGCGCTCGTGCTGGATGCGGGCGCGGGCGAGATGCCGCACGCGAAATATTTCGCTCGCCAACGCTACGTCGGGGTCGATCTCGCGGTTGGCGATGCCTCCTGGGACTACGGCAAGCTGGATGCGATCGCCGACCTGACGGCGTTGCCCTTTCGCGACGCGATCGTTCGGCGCTTGCATCAACATCGTTACGCTGGAGCATGTTCGCGAGCCGGCCTGCGCCCTGCGGGAAATCGGGCGAACACTTGCGCCGGGCGGCCGCTTGTTGCTGATCGTGCCGCATGAGTGGGAAGTGCACCAGGCGCCCCACGACTACTATCGCTATACGCGTTACGGCATCGCGTATCTTTTGGACAAGGCCGGATTCCGCGAATACACGATCCAACCGGCGGGCGGATATTTCCGCTTGTGCTCGCGACGGCTTCTGAACGGATTGCAATTCTTTCGCGGGCCGTGGTTTTTCGTGGCGGCGATTTTTCTGGCGCCACCGGCGCTGGTGCTGCCGTGGTTTGACTCGCTGGATCGCGAGCGTAACTTTACACTGGGATATATATGCTCCGCAAGAAAATCTTGAGCCGGACTGTGGGCGTGCTTGGGATCGCCTGGGTTGTGGCGTCTGCCGCCGCGGCCGATTTCAGCGGCGCGGCCGCGCTCGAATATACGCGCAAGGCAGTCGCATTCGGACCACGCCCGCCGGGCTCGGAGGCGAATCGCAAGCTGCAAGGCTACCTCGAGGCGCAGCTCAAGCCGCTGCATTGCCAGATTTCATTCGACGCCTTCACGGCTCAGACGCCGGCCGGGAACCTACCGATGCGCAACATCATCGCGAAATTTCCGGGCTCCTCGGGCCGCGCCATCGTAGTTACCGGCCATTTCGACACCAAGCCCATGCCGGGCCGCGTTTTTGTCGGCGCCAATGACGGCGGGTCCTCCACGGGGTTTCTGCTTGAGCTGGCGCAGGTGCTGAACACCTCGCCGCATCCCGACGACATTTACCTGGTCTTTTTCGACGGCGAAGAGGCGTTCGGCGAATGGTCTGACACGAACGGCACATTCGGCAGCCGCCATTTGGCCGACACCTGGGCGCGCGAAGGAATGCTCGGGCGAATCAAAGCGCTGATCAATGTCGACATGATCGGCGACAAGGATCTCGGCATATTGCAGGAGACCATGTCTTCTGCGCAGTTGCGGCGCCTGGTATGGCAAACTGCCGCCGACATGGGCTACGGGAAGTACTTCCTCAACCTTGCGCAGGCCACGGAAGACGATCATCTTCCATTCCTGAAGAAAGGCGTCAACGCGCTCGACCTGATCGATTTCGACTTTGGCCCGAACAATGAGTACTGGCACACCGAAAAAGACACCATGGACAAGCTGAGCGCGCATAGCTTCGAGGTGGTGGGCAATGTGCTGGTCGCGGTGCTGCGAAAGTTGTAGCGGCCGATGCAGCGGATCTATGTGATTGCGGCCGGCGGGACGATCGAGAAAGTATACTCGGAGCAGACCGGCGCGGTCCAAAATCTGGACAGCAAGATCGATCGCTATTTCCGGCTGCTTCGTCTTCCGGACGCCGACATTCAAGTCACGCATCTGATGAACAAGGACAGCCTGGAGATGACCGATGCGGACCGCGAGCGCGTGCTCGCGGCGGTGCGTGAAAAGTTGCAGGACCCGGCGCCGGTCGTCATCACGCACGGAACCGACACCATGGTGGAAACGGGCTTACTGCTCGAGAAGAATCTCCCGGATCTGCGCTTCCCGGTGGTGCTCACGGGCGCGATGACGCCGCTGGGGTTTGAATCGAGCGACGGGTTGCAGAACCTGACTGAGAGCCTGTTTGCGGCGCGCGTGCTCGCGCCCGGCGTCTATGTCGTGATGCACAACCAGGCGTTCCCCATCGGCCGCGTACGGAAAGACCGGGAGCTGGCGCGGTTCGTCTGGAAGTAAGACGGTAAGGCCGCTCGAAGCC
Source organism: Terriglobia bacterium (assembly GCA_963739705.1). GTDB lineage: Bacteria > Acidobacteriota > Terriglobia > Bryobacterales > Bryobacteraceae > Palsa-89. The sequence continues at coordinate 427,579 of CAVUBR010000004.1, forward strand.
GTATTATCATGCGCATATGGATTCCACGCATCGCGATGTGATTCTCGACCAGTTCACGCGGCAGGCATCTCCGTTTGCCAACGCCCCAGCCATTCGGAATCAGGAAGCGCTCAACCGCATCGTCGCGATGGCCGGCACCGGGCCGGAAGATACTGTGCTGGATGTAGCCTGCGGGCCAGGTCTGCTGGCGTGCGCATTCGCGAAAGTTGCCCGGCACGTCACCGGAATCGATGTGACGCCAGCCATGCTGGAGCAAGCGCGGGCGGAGCAGCAGCGGAGCGGGCTTGAAAACGTCACCTGGAAGCTTGGGGATGTTCCGCCGCTGCCTTTCGCCGGCCAAAGCTTTTCGATCGTGACGGCGCGTTTCGCCCTGCACCATTTGCTGGATCCACTGGCGGTGCTCAAAGAGATGCGGCGAGTTTGCCGGCCGGGAGGCCGCATAGCGATCGCCGACAGCGCGCCTTCGCAGTCGAAAGCCGACGCCTTCAATGCCATGGAACGGCTACGCGATCCGTCGCATGTTCGCGCCATGCCGGTGGAAGAACTGCGCGGCCTGCTTATCAGCGCCGGATTTGCGGAGCCTCGGGAAGAGTTTTGTCGGGTGGAAGGCGAACTGGAAGGCTTGCTGTCGCGCTCCTTTCCCAAACCCGGCGACGCGGACCGAATCCGGCGGATCTTCGAAGACTCGCTCTCGAACGACGCGCTGGATATGGCGACGCATCGCGAAGATGGAAAGATCTACTTCAGCTTTCCGGTCGCTATTCTGGCGGCTGAAAATGCGCGGCGATCCGGCGCCATCTAGTACGATAAGAGTATCCCCTCATGGACGCCGCCAGCGTGGATCTCAAGAAAACTGTCAATCTTCCCAAGACTGACTTCCCCATGAAGGCAAATCTGGCTCAGATGGAGCCGAAGATGCTTGAACGCTGGGAAGCCGAAGGACTCTACGAGAAGATTCGCGCCGCGTGCGCCGGCCGCCCGATGTACGTGCTGCACGATGGCCCACCCTACGCCAACGGAGAGATTCACCTCGGTACCGCGTTCAACAAAATCCTGAAGGATTTCGTGGTCAAGAGCAAGACCATGGCGGGTTACGACTCGCCCTACGTGCCCGGTTGGGATTGCCACGGCCTGCCCATCGAAGCCAAGGTCGACAGCCAACTCGGTTCGAAAAAGGCCTCGATGACCGCGGTCGAGGTCCGCGCCGAGTGCCGCAAATACGCGGCGAAATATGTGGATTTGCAGAAGCGCGATTTCGTACGAGTGGGCGTTCTCGGACGCTGGCGCGATCCGTATTTGACAATGAGCGCGCAGTTCGAATCGGTGATCGCAGGCGCGTTTGTCGAGTTTCTGGATCGCGGGTATGTCTACAAGGGCCTGAAAACGGTCAACTGGTGCATCCACGATCGGACCGCGCTGGCGGAGGCCGAGATCGAATATGAGAACCACACCAGCCCGTCCATCTGGGTTCGATTCGCGCTGACCTCTGATCCGGCGCTGATCGATCGAGCGCTGGCCGGGCGCAAAGTGTACGGCCTGATCTGGACCACCACGCCCTGGACCATTCCGGCCAATGTGGGCATCGCCTACCATCCGAAATTCGAGTACGTCGCGGTTGAAGTTGGCGAGGACGTGTACATCGTCGCCGTGGAGCTGCTGAAAGCGACGGCCGAAAAGCTGGGATGGAACGAGCCAAAAGCGATCGCTGGTTTTCCGGGGAGCAAGCTTGAGGGCGCGATTTTCAAGCATCCGTTTCTGGAGCGCGATTCGCTCGGAATCCTGGCCGGGCACGTGACGCTCGATCAAGGCACCGGGGCCGTCCATACCGCGCCGGGCCACGGCCAGGAAGACTTCGAGGTGGGCACCAAGTATGGCCTACCGATTTACTGTCCTGTGGATGCTGCCGGGAAATTCTTCCACGCCGAAGGCGCGGCTGGCCGCCTGCCCGAAGAGATCATCGGCAAGACCGTGTGGCAGGCCAATCCGATCGTGATCGGCATTTTGAAATCGACCGGCGCGCTGCTGGCTCACGAAGAGATGGCGCACAGCTACCCGCACTGCTGGCGCTGTCATCACGCCACGATTTTCCGCGCCACCGAGCAGTGGTTCATCGGAATGGAGCGCAACGATCTGCGGTCGCGCACGCTGCATGCCATCAAACACGTCAAGTGGATGCCCTCGTGGGGCGAGGAGCGCATCACTAACATGATCGCGACCCGGCCCGACTGGTGTATCTCGCGCCAGCGCGTGTGGGGCGTGCCCATCATCGCGTTTTATTGCGAAAATTGCCAGGAGCCGCTGACGGACCGCAAGATTTTGGATCGTGTGGTGGCCCTGTTTGCGGAACATTCCTCCGACGTCTGGTACGATCGCTCGGCGGCCGAACTGATTGGGCCCGGTATGTCCTGCCCGCGTTGCGCTGGGCGCGAGTTTCGCAAGGAAAAAGACATTCTGGATGTCTGGTTCGACTCGGGATCGAGCCATCTGGCCGTTCTCACTCCGAAGAATGGTTTGCCGTGGCCTTCGAACCTGTATCTCGAAGGCGCCGACCAATATCGCGGCTGGTTCCACAGCTCGCTTCTGGTGGGAGTGGCGTTGCGCGGGGAGGCGCCGTACAAGGAGTGCGCCACCAACGGCTGGACGCTCGACGAGCAGGGGCGCGCGATGTCGAAATCGCTCGGAATCGGCATCCATCCGGATCAGATTATTCCGAAATACGGCGCGGACGTGCTGCGGCTGTGGGCCGCATCCGTGGATTTCACCGAAGATGTGCGGCTTTCCGAGACCATCCTGCAACGTCTGAGCGAGGCCTATCGCAAATACCGCAACACGTTTCGCTGGGCGCTCGGCAATCTGAACGATTTCGATCCGGTGCGCGATGCCGTTGCCGGGGACAAGCTGCTGGAGATCGACCGTTGGGTGCTGCTGCGCGCCGAAGCGCTGGTAGCACAGTGCCGCGCCTGGTACGACGAGTTCGCGTTCCACAAGGTCTATCGCGCCGTTTATGACTTCTTTGCGAGCGAGCTGAGCGCCATCTATATTGACGCGTCCAAGGATGCGCTTTACACCGCCGCACCCAAGGCGCATCGGCGCCGTAGCGCCCAAACGGCCGTTTATCGAATCACGCACGCGCTGGTGCGGTTGGTTGCGCCGCTCCTGTCGTTCACCACCGAAGAAGTCTGGGGTTATTTGGCGAAGCTGCCAGGAAGTCCCGAGAGCGTCCATCTGACTCTGTTCCCTGACCCGCAAGAGTTGACCGCCGGATTGACCGCGGAGCAACGCCAGCAGGCCGCCGACTGGGAGAAATTGATGGAAGTGCGCGCTGAGGTGACCAAGGCGCTCGAGGTTCCGCGCCAAAACAAGACCATTGGCCAATCGCTCGAAGCGCTGGTGCGTCTGAAGGCAGGCGATGATCTATACCCCCTGCTCAGCCGGTATTTGAACGACCTGCCTGGCCTTTTCATCGTTTCACAGGTGGTTCTGGAGCGCGGCGACGGGGCGCTCGAAGTCGAGATCGAGCGCGCGCAGGGCCAAAAATGCGAGCGCTGCTGGAAGTACACCACCGACGTCGGTAAAAGCGCCGAATTCCCGACCCTGTGCGCCGCTTGCGTGGAGGCCGTCCAGGAAATGCTGGGCGAGTAACATGGGCCAGCGAGTCTTGCCGTTCCTCGCGGCGGTAGCGGTCTTCGTCCTGGATCGGATCACCAAGGACCTGATCAAGACACGCTTGTCTCTATGGGATGCGTGGAACGCGGTTCCCGGGCTGCTCAATATCGTCCATACGGAAAACCCGGGCATTGCTTTCGGCATGCTCTCTAACCTGGAGAATCCCTGGCGCAACGTAATGCTGATCGGCTTTTCGGTCCTGGTGCTGGCCATCATTTCTGCTGTATTACTGCGCATGGGAGGGCAAGGCAAGTTGCTCCGCATGGGCCTGGCTCTGGTCATGGGCGGCGCGCTGGGCAATTTGTTTGACCGGATTGTACACGGGACCGTAACGGATTTCGTCGAACTACATGTAGGGGAACACTATTTCCCCGCCTTCAATGTCGCCGACAGCGCCATCACGATAGGCGCTTGCCTGCTGTTGCTCGATATGTGGTATTCGAAGGAGAGGAAGAGCCAGACGGCGCCAGTTCCGAGGGAGGCTCCCAGGTAGGCTGGCGCCGGTATCACGATGTTTCCAAAACTGATCTCGATCGGGCACTTTTTCATCCCAACGTACGGAACCCTAGTGGCCATTGGCTTCCTGATGGGTCTGTGGGTGACGGTGCGGCTGGCGCGGCGCAGCAAGCTTCCGGCCGAGCCCGTTACGAACCTGGCGATCTATTGCGCGCTTGCCGGGTTGGCGGGCGCCAAGCTGTTCATGATTCTCTTCGATTTTGGCGAATACTGGAACGGTTCCAGAAAAATCTTCTCACTAGAAACACTGCAGGCTGCCGGAGTCTATCAAGGGGGGTTCCTGCTGGCATTGGCTACCGCGGCGCTCTACATCCGCCACAACCATTTGCCGGGACTCCAAACCTGCGACGTTTTTGCGCCGGGGATCGCACTCGGGCAAGCCATCGGGCGCATCGGATGTTTCTCGGCCGGATGTTGCTGGGGAATCGAAAGTCATGTGCCGTGGGCCGTGACATTCCGGAATCCCGAGGCGTGGAACCTGACGGGCGTTCCGCTGGCGATTCCGCTGCATCCGACGCAGCTTTACGAATCGTTCGCCGACGCTCTCATTTTCATCGGTCTCTATCGCCTGATCGCGCGGCCGCATCCGCCCGGCGCGATTCTAGGTTGGTATCTGGCGCTGTATTCCAGCGCTCGGTTTGTGATCGAGTTCTACCGCTTCCACGAGCAGGGCTTGCACTATGGGCTGTCCTACACGCAGTGGATCTCGCTCGGAACGCTTGCGGCCGGAGTCGCGCTGCTGATCACGCGGCGGAGCGAGCCGAAGCTGGCTCTCGGCACTTAGTTCGGCTCAAGCCTCCTCGATCCGAATCCGCTTGAGCTGTGAAGTCTCGCCGGCGATGATCCGAACTCTGCTCTTGGCGACCCCCAGTTTTTCGGCGATGAACTCGCACAGAGCCCGATTGGCCTTGCCTTTCTCGGGCGCAGCGGCCACCTTGACCTTCCAGGTGCCGTCGGGCAGGACTCCCGCCAGTTCGGTGCGGGAACTCTTGGGAATTACCTTAACGCGGAGATCCATTCCTCAACCGCGCTCAAGCTCCCTGCGCGCTGGCGCAAAACCGGGCGACGGTCTCGAGCAGCTTTTTCGAGGAGCAGGGCTTGGTGAGAAATGCGTCCACCGGAAGGACAGTATCCGATTCGGCGCCCGAAAGCACGATGGTGCGAACGGAAGCCGCCGCGGCCGCCTGGATCAACTGCAAGCCGTCCTCCAATTTTGGAATACGCAGATCCGTCAGCACGGCCTGACATCCGGCCAACTGCGCTAATGCGGAGGCAGCGTTTTGCGCGGTAATCACTTCGTAGCCGGCGTGCTCCAGCAGCTGGCTACGGAGGGCGAGCTGCTCGATCTCGTCCTCGACCACCAGGATTTTCGCCATCAACTGAACTCGATGCGCGCAATCACCAGTTGCGGCATCTGATTGTTCCAGCTGCCCGGAATGTCGTCGAATGGGAGCCGGAAATTTCTGGTTTCGCCGGGTTTGAGTGCGCCTTTGATGATGGGGACGCGCTCGCGCAGCACCACTTCTCCATAAACGTTGTAGAAGATGCAGTTCACCTCGGCTTGCATCACGTTGCGCTTTCCGGCGTTGGTGATCTGGCCTTCGATTTCGGTTACCGTCTGGCCGACGTAGCTTTCGGTGGCCTTCATGGAAACGTCGGCCAGTTGTAGATTGCGAACGTAGGCCTTGGCATCGGCTGTCAGGGGTGCGGCGGCGGGAAAAGGCTTGGGACGGCTGATGAACCAGGCCAGCGCCCCGCCCAAAAAAAGTACGGATGCCAGCAGATAGATTGCAGATTTGCTGTTCACAGATTCAGAACTTCAGACCACGGATACAGGATACGCGAACCGCGCACACGGTACAATGAGACGTTTTGATTCCACACATGGGAAACATCATCGTCTTGGGCGCTCAGTGGGGGGATGAGGGTAAGGGAAAGGTGGTGGATCTCTTTTCTGACAACTTCCAGATCGTGGCGCGCTATCAGGGCGGGCACAATGCCGGCCACACCGTATTCATCGGGGAGAGAAAATTCGTCCTAAAACTGATTCCGAGCGGCATACTCCGCCCGGGAGTACAGGCGGTCATCGGTAACGGCGTAGTCATCGATCCTTCAGCGCTTCTGGATGAGATCGAGACGCTCCAGCGGGCGGGCATCGAGGTGGAGAGCCAGCTCGCGATCAGCAATCGGGCGCACGTGATTTTTCCGTTTCATCGCATCGTGGAGAAGATGTCGGAGGCGCGCGAGGATCGCATCCCCATCGGCACCACGTCGCGCGGGATCGGCCCTTGCTATGAAGACAAGATCGGACGGCGCGGCATCCGCATCGCGGATTTGTACGAGCCCGAGGCCTTTTGCGCGCTGTATACTTCGCTGGCCGAGGACAAACAACTGCTGGCGCAGACCTTCAATATTCAGGAAGCCATCGACTACGAAAAAATCCGCGATCAGTATTTGAGAATGGCGGACCGCATCCGGCCGATGGTCTGCGACACCGCGCAACTCCTGCACGATGCCATGCAATCGGGAAAGCGCGTGCTGTTCGAGGGCGCGCAAGGCTCGATGTTGGACGTCGATCACGGCACCTATCCGTTCGTGACATCCTCCAGCGCAACGGCGGGCGGAGCTTGCACCGGCGCCGGCGTGCCGCCCACGCAGATTCACGGCGTGATCGGCGTCTCGAAAGCCTACACCACGCGCGTCGGCAGCGGCCCGTTTCCCACCGAACTTACGGACCAAGTGGGCGAGAGAATCCGCAAAGCCGGCAACGAATATGGCGCGGTGACCGGCAGGCCGCGGCGTTGCGGCTGGTTCGATGTGCCGCTGCTGCGCTACTCGTCCATGATCAACGGCTTCACCAGCCTGGTGATCACCAAGCTGGACGTGCTCGATCAATTTGATGAAATCCGGGTCTGCACGGAATATCGGAACACCAAAACCATGCCCGCCACGTTTCGAGCGTTGGAAGCCGTGGAACCCGTGTACGAGACGCTGCCGGGGTGGAAATCCGAGACGCGCGGGCTCACGCGCCAGGAAGAATTGCCGGGCAGGGCGCGCGATTATCTCAAGTTCCTGAGCGAGCGAACCGGCGTCGAGATCGGGTGCATATCCACCGGGCCGGAGCGCGATGAAACCATCCTGATTAAAGGAACGCGGCTGGCGCAGGTTTTATAATCGGCGGCCGCTAATTGCGCGTTACCACCAGCGAGCGCCAGCTCGTGTTACCGGCAGCGTCGCTGGCCTGGATCACGATCGTCGTGGTTCCGATGTAAAGCGTGATCGGCGCCGTGCTCCATTTGGTGGTGCCGGTTGCCGTTGCTGATCCACCCGTAGAACTGCTCCACGTGACTTTGGCAACTCCTACGTTATCGCTGGCGGTTCCACTCACCACGATCGAGCTTGCGGATGTCGAGATCGTTGAACTGGCCGGCGAGACGATCGTCAAGTACGGCGGCGTGGTGTCGGGCGACGGAGGCGCGGGCGGACTCGGTGGCGGCGTCGAAGTTTGCTGGCGCGTCACAGTAACGGTCTGGATTACCTGATTCTGCTGTGAGTCCCGCGCGGCGATCGTGACGATGTTGGCGCCCACGTTTAGTGGAATTGCAGAAATGGTCCAGGTCGCGGACGCCTGCGCTGTACCGGAAAATCCCTGATTCGTGGCCCAGGCGAGCACGACCGGCCCTGACCCTCCGGACAATGCGCCGGTCAACGTAACCGATGACGCCGCCGTGGAAGCCGGAGGCACCTGCACCAGCAGAAGCAGCGGAGTTGCCGGCGCAGGCTGTGGTGCAGCTGTTGGAGTGCCGGGCGTGGACGGTGAAGGCGTGCTTGGAGCCGAAGGCGCGCCTGGAGCCGATTGGCCGGAACTATCCCGCGATGCATAAAGCTCGCGAATAGCAGCGATGTCGTCGGAAGAAAGCGCCGTGTGCATGTGATAGTACGGATACATGACCGCGTCGGGATTGTCGGAATGTCCCAGCCCTAGAGCGTGTCCGGCTTCATGCAAGGCCAGGCTGAAGACGTCGACATCCGAGCCGATCTTCCAGTTCTCTGCGTCGTTGAAATGCATGTCGCCCGCAAGAGGCTCCGGATCGCTGGGAACCGGATAAAAGGTGTGAGCCAGCACGCTGGGCGAGGTAAAGGGATAGCCATCGCCGTGCGCACCGCTGGCGAATAGGATGGCGAGCGTCCGATTGCCGGTGGCATCGCTGGCCGCCGTAAAGTTCACGTCAACGTACTTGGCCCATTCCTCAAGTGCCCGCGTAATTTCTGATTCGACGCCATCGGCCGGCAGTTTCTCGGTGACATGAACGAAGGAGTATTTCAAATCCGCGGATCCATGCGATGGCCCAGCCCATCCATCGTCGATCAGAGCCACCGATTGAGTCACCGGGCCGAGCGTGGTTAGAGCGCCCGCGCAGCCGTGCACCGGAGTACCGGCCGCCAGATCCGCCGAAGCTGGAAAAATATAGCCGATTTCGTCCCAACCTGCCAGCACCTGAACCTGAGCGGCATCGCCCCAAACCAGCAAGTGGTTGGGAATCAAGTCCGGATTCTCATGAATGACCACCCCGGCCAGGTTCGCAATCGCGCGAACATCGCCCGGGTCCACATCAGAATATGACTCCACCACGACGGCGCGATTGACGCCCGGAGCCAGCATTGCCGTTAGCGTGGGGCTGATCTTCTCTTGAGGCTGCAGTTGGCCGACCCAGTGCGCGTCGAGGCCGTCCCAGCTGGTATCGTCCCCGGCCGCGATTGAGAGCGCGTGGTCAGGTACGTAAGAAAGCACCCGTACGCCGCGAAAGCGAAGTTCGCTCAATTGCCTCAAACTGGGCGCGTTCTGGAATTGGACCAGCCAGTGCGAGTGGCCGGGGCTCAGCGTGTTCTGTGTAACGCTGGCGCTCAGAGAGGTCCCCGCAACCCGCTTGGATTTCAGACGGATGGCCGGCTGAGCGTCCATCGCGACAGCGACCAGCAGCGCCGCGATGGGAAGGATTAACTTCTTCACACCTGTTCCATCGGAACCGCCTGAGAATTTTCCATCGGTAGGACACACTACTCCTTCGAGGACTATTCGTGGCTATTTGCAATTGGTTGATGTTTTTGTTTCTTACGACTGCCGTTTTCCTTCAAGCTGCCGATTCGCCCCTGATCTACAACATTCAGACCGTCGCTGGCAGCGATTCAAACGGAGACGGCGGACCGGCCCTGAGCGCGCTTCTGAGCCAAGCGGAAGGCATCGCGGTGGACAAGCTGGGCAACATCTATATTGCCGACGCGGCGGACAATCGCGTCCGCAAGATCGCGCCTGATGGCACGATTCAAACCATAGCCGGAGGCGGAGTGGCAGGATTCGCGGGCGACGGTGGACCGGCCGCGCAAGCCTTGCTCAATCAGCCTTATGGGTTGGCTGTGGATTCTTCAGGCAATCTATACATTGCGGATCTGGGCAATGCGCGGGTGCGAAAAATTTCTGCCGATGGAACGATCCAAACCGTCGCCGGCGGGGGCAAGACGATCGCGGGTGGCAATGTTTCCGCGGTCGCCGTAAATGTGCAGCTGCTGGAGCCGCGCAATGTGGCCATCGACAACGGCGGCACGCTCTATATCTCCGACTTTGCCGCGCATACCGTGTACAAGGTTTCCCCCGGCGGCGTCCTATCGACGCTCGCCGGCAATGGCAATGCCGGATTCAGTGGCGACGGTTCGCAGGCCATCCAGGCGCAGTTGAATGCACCCGCTGGCCTGGCCGCCGACGCGAGCGGTGGCGTGTACATCGCCGACAGCGGAAACCATCGCATCCGCAAAGTTTCGAACGGCATCATCAGTACGATCTATGCCGTTGCGTCGCCAACGGGCATTGCGATCAGCTCGACTGGAACTCTGTACATTGCCTCGGCCGGCTACTTCGGCACGCAATCTAAGGCCATCGGCGGCCTGACTCCGTGTATGGACGTGGCCCTGGATGGCTTGGGGAACGCCTATGTTACCGAGGGTCAGTTCGTGCGTGAAGTGGTCACCGCAGGTGCCACGTTGGTGATCGCGGGCAGCGGGGCGTCGAGTTACTTCGGCGGGGACGGTGGGCAGGCTAGCGGCGCGCGGCTGCATGCGCCTTCGGGGATCGCGCTGGATGGCGCCGGCAACCGGTACATCGCCGACTCGGCCAACAACCGGATCCGCCAGATTTCATCCGCCGGGATTATCACTACTTATGCCGGAACGGGCGCTGCCGGCTCGGCCGGAGACAATGGCCAGGCCACACTGGCGCAATTGAGCGGACCGCTCAGCGTCGCGGTGGACTCACTCGAGAACCTCTACGTCGCCGACACCGGAAACAACGCGCTCCGCAAGATCACGCCGGGCGGTGTTATCTCAACGCTCTCGAATCAACTTAATGCTCCCTCCTACGTTGCGGTGGCGCCGGATCAATCGGTTTACGTCGCGGATACAGGCAACAATCGCGTGGTGCGATTTGCCGTGTCCGGCGACATGAGCACCGTGGCACGTATGCTCGGACCCACGGCCGTGGTGGTCGATCCGCAAGGCGACCTGTTCGTGAGCGGGCAGACCAGCGTGGTGAAGCTTACCCACGCAGGCACGCAGAGCGTGGTTCTGGACGGCTTGAATTCGCCACGTGGTCTGGCCTATACACCCAACGGTGACCTGCTGATCGCCGAGACCGGCGCGAACGTCATCCGGCGCGTCTCTTCGACCGGCTTCGTTACGGTGATAGCGGGCGACGGTGTCGCAGGTTTCTCCGGCGACGGAGGCCTTGCAACCGAGGCGCGGTTGAATACACTCGAAGACCTGGCGATTGATCCAACGGGCGTGGTTTGGATCGCCGATTCGGCCAACAATCGCATCCGCAGTCTGACGCCGATGACCGCCCCCGCTTCTTCGCTGACCCCCATGACGTTGCTGAGCGCGGCTTCGATGCAGGCCGGTGCGGTCGCGCCGGGAGAGATCGTGAGCATCTTTGGCGCGGGCTTCCAGCCGGATCAGACTCAATTGCTGTTTGACGGCAAAGCAGCCACCATCTTCTACACCGGAGCGAACCAGATCAACGCGCTCGCGCCGGCGCAGTTCGCGGCTGCGACGACTGAGGTCGGCGTGGTCGTCAACGGCCTGAAGATCGCGGATTGGATCTGCCCCGTGGCAGCTGCGGCGCCCGCCATTTTTACCACCGGGACTGGAACCGGGCAGGCGGCAGCCATCAATCAGGACGGCTCCATGAACTCGGCTTCCAATCCGGCCGCGCGCGGTTTCGTCATCTCACTGTATGCGACGGGCCAAGGCGACGGTTCGACGCCGGCCAGCCTGACGATTGGCAACTATCCGGCTCAGTTGCTCTACGCCGGTCCCGCGCCGGGATTCCCCGGATTGATGCAGATCAATGCGCTAATTCCAGGCGGTTTCCTGGGGCCGGGCATACAGCCGGTTGTTCTTTCGGTGGGGAACGCTGCGAGCCAGAGCGGTGTGACTATCGCGATTCGGTAGTGTATGCATCAATGATGCATACTAGTATGTATGAGAACTACACTAAATCTGGACGATGAGTTGATCGAGGAGGCCCGGCGTGTGACGGGTATCGAGGAAAAAACAGCGCTAATCCACGAGGCCCTCAAAACTCTGATTTCCGTCCATGCCGCAAGGCGTCTCGCGGCGCTTGGCGGCACGCAACCTGGTTTCCGGCCAGGGCGCCGCCGGCGGTCCCGAATCCGTTCATGATTCTTGCCGATACGAGCGTTTGGGTGGGCCACTTGCGCCAAGCGGACGCTGATGCTGCAAGACTGCCTGCTGAATGGTCATATTCTGATTCATCCCTTTGTGTTAGGTGAACTCGTCTGCGGCAATCTGCATTCCCGCTCCCGGGTCCTGACGGATCTCGGCAAGTTACCGTTCGCAGTCCAGGCGAGCGAGGAGGAAGTTCTGCGGCTGGTGGACCAGCATCGCCTGTTCGGAAAAGGCATTGGTTGGATCGACGCACACCTCCTCGCATCCGCCCGCCTGACTGGGTGCCGGCTTTGGACGCTCGATGTCCGGCTCAGTGAGATCGCCCACCGGCTAGGAGTCGGATACCAGCGGGTCATGTAGACACGACACACCTGTCCCAGCCCGTACAAAGCGAATCCCAGAAGCGGACAGACGCATCTCGCCAACACCGATTTTCCATGGCATTTTCCTTTATTTTTCAGTAGCATGGATATTGGCAGACTAGTTGCCACTTCGTACTGGGAGAATTTCCAATGGATGTCCCTCGAGGCAAAGAGGTCGCGCGCCGCAAGCTGATTCGCCGCATCGTCGTCATCGCTCTGGTGCTGGCGGCGATCCCGTTGATTACCTGGGGCCTTTCCCGCCTCAAGCCCGCCGCGCCATCGGTGGATCGCGCCACGGTCTGGATCGATACGGTGAAGCGCGGGCCAATGGTGCGCGATGTCCGCGGCCTGGGCACCCTGGTGGTGGAGGATTTCATCTGGATTCCCGCCACATTCGACGCGCGCGTTGAAAAAATCAATTTTCTCCCCGGCGCCACGCTTCATCCCAACGAGGTTGTGATGACGCTCAGCAACCCGCAGATGGATCTGGACGCCACCAATGCCGAATGGCAAATCAAGCAGGCCAACGCGAATTACGATAACCTCCAGGTGCAACTGCAAACCCAGCAGCTCGCGCAGAGAGCCACCACCGAACAGGTTAAGTCCGACATGGAGCAGGCTGAGCTGCAAGCCGACCGCGATCAGCAATTAACCAAGCTGGGTTTGAAATCCGAGATCGACGCCAAGCTTTCGGCCGCCAAGTACCAGGAATTGAAAGGACGTTACGCGCTTTCCAAAGAACAGTTGGATATCAGCAACCAGTCCATCAAAGCTCAGCTGGACGCTCTCAAGGTTCAAATCGAACAATTGCAGGCCACCTACAAGCTCAAGAAGGAACAGGTGGAGCAATTGATCATCCGCGCGCCTGCCGAAGGCGTTCTGACGCAGCTCGGCACCTCGACCACGCCTCTTGAAGTAGGCATGCGCGTTGCGCCAGGCGCGATTCTGGCGAAAATCGCGCAACCCAATCGTCTGAAAGCAACCTTGAAGATCCCTGAAACCCAGGTCAAAGGATGTGGCGATCGGCCAGGTTGCTTCCATCGATACACGCAACGGGATAATCGCCGGGCACGTCACTCGCATCGATCCTGCCGCGGTCAACGGAACCGTGGACGTGGACGTCAAGCTGGAAGGAACGGCTCCGGGCATGCGGCCCGATCTCAGCGTGGACGGCACCATTATCATCGAGAAACTTGCGGACGTGGTCTATCGTCGGCCGGCCCGTGATCGGCCAGCCGGACGCCAAGATCTCGCTGTTCAAGCTGGACCCGGACAACAAAGAAGCTCAGCGCGTGTACGTCAAGCTGGGACGCAGCGCGGTGAACACCATCGAGGTGAAGGACGGGCTGAACGTCGGCGATCAGGTGATTCTTTCGGATATGTCCGCGCAGGATGCGTACAATCGCATCCGCTTGAATTAAGTTGAACGGGGATGCAGCATGGCAACTGACTCAGATGCTTTGATTAGTTTGGACGGCGTGACGAAGGTCTTCGTCACCGACGAAGTGGAGACGCACGCGCTGGCGGGGATTCATCTGCAACCTGAAGAAGGGCGAGTACATGTCGATCGCCGGGCCGTCGGGCTGCGGCAAATCCACGCTGCTGGCGATTCTCGGCCTGCTCGACTCGCCCACCGACGGAACTTACGTCCTGAACGGCAAGCCCGTGCAGAACCTGAAACTCTCCGAGCGCGCGCGCATCCGCAATCGCGAGATCGGCTTCATTTTCCAGGCCTTCAACCTGATCGGCGACCTGACCGTGTACGAGAACGTCGAGCTTCCGCTGACCTATCGCGGGATGCCGTCGGCGGAGCGCAAGAAGCGCGTTCACGACGCGCTGGAGCGCGTGGGAATGTCGCACCGCATCAAGCATTACCCCTCGCAGCTCTCGGGCGGCCAGCAGCAGCGTGTGGCCGTGGCCCGCGCGCTGGCCGGCGATCCGTCCATCCTGCTGGCCGATGAGCCCACCGGAAACCTCGACTCGACCAACGGCGAAGCTGTCATGGATTTGCTGCGCGAACTGCATCGCGGCGGCGCAACCATCTGCATGGTAACCCACGATCCCCGCTACGCCCGCTATGCGGACCGCACCATCCGGCTATTCGACGGAAGGATCGTGGAGGAAAGCGTAGGAGTGGCGTAATGCTTCGCCGGCATGTGGATTTCTTCGCGGTGTTCGTGATCACCCTGGGGCTGCTGGCGGTGTCGCAGTTCTCCGCGTTTCGATTTCCGATGGATTCGATCCGCGTCGAGAACGTCAGCGCGCAGCTTCGCGCCTGCCAGGTTTCCAATCAAATCGCTTCGCGGATTACCTCGCGGATTGCCTATCTCTTGATGCACTAAACGCTCCACCGGCCCGATTCACTGGCGAATCTTGCGCTGTTCTACGACAATAAGATTACCTGTATGACCCCCATGATCGTTCTGCGGAACGTCGAGAAATACTTCGAGCACGGCCCCACCAAAACGTTTGTCCTGCGCCGCATCAACCTGGAAATAAAGGAGGGCGAGTTTGTCTCCATCATGGGGCCGTCGGGCGCCGGCAAGTCCACCATGCTGCACCTGCTCGGCATGCACGACAGCGCCTGGACGGGCGAGTACCATCTGCTGGACCACCCGATTCACAAGATCGCCAAGAAAGACCGCATGGAGCTGTACAAGAAGTATTTCGGTTTCGTGTTCCAGAGCTACCATCTACTGGACTCGCTCACGGTCTACGAGAACCTCGACATTCCGCTGTCCTACCGCAACATCAAGAAATCCGAGCGCGACAGCATCGTGTGCGACGTTCTGGACCGGTTTCAGATCGTCGGCAAGAAGGACCTGTATCCGAATCAGCTCTCGGGCGGCCAGCAGCAACTGGTGGCCATCGCGCGCGCCATCGTCGCGAATCCCAAGATCATCCTGGCCGACGAACCCACCGGCAATCTGCATTCCAGCCAGGGCAAAGAGATCATGGAGCTGTTCAAGCGCCTGAACGAGTCCGGCACCACCATCATCCAGGTGACGCACAACGAGAAGAACGCCGAATACGGCAACCGGATCGTGAACATCGTGGACGGCTGGATTACGGATTAGCATCACGTTGGGCGAGCGTGATGTTGGGCGAGCGGGAGCCGATAGAATGGTAGTAGCGTTATCATGCTGGTCCGCATTCATTTTTTCCCTGGTTTGTGTCTCCTCGCGCTGGGTCTTGCCCTGGAAATCCACATTGTTCGCGCGCTTTTGCGGCGCTATACGCGCACGGCTTGGATCTGGACGGGCGCGGTACTGGCCTTTGGGCTGCTTTGCTTAGGCTATCTGCTCGAATTCGACCGCGTCGCGCGATATTTTCCGGTGTCGTGGGCTACCTGGCTGGAGTGCGCCGCGATTGTGGAATTGATCGCCCTGATCGTGGCCGCCCTGAGGCTGGCTGTTCCGGCGGACCGGCCGGAATTCCAAGCCAGGCGCCGTGCGTTTTTTCAAACCGCCGCAGCGGGACTGTGCGTCGCGCCGGCAGTGGTCACGGGCTTCGGGATCGTGCGGCGCAATCACTTCCGGCTCTCCGAGGTGCGGATTCCCATCGCGGATTTGCCCAAGGACCTGGACGGATTGCGCATCGTGCAGATCACCGACATTCACCTCAGCCCGTTTTTGAGCGAGCAGGAATTTGCCCGCGCCATCGACATGGCCAATGAAACGCGCGCTAATCTGGCTCTGGTGACCGGAGACCTGATCAGCCGGCGCGGCGATCCGCTGGATGCCTGTTTGCGGCAGCTGGCGCGCTTGCGGGCCGAGGCAGGCGTTTTGGGGTGCCTGGGAAATCACGAGATCTATACCGGCACTTCGGACTACGTCGCCTCGCACGGCGCCCGGATCGGCATCGATTTTCTGCGCAGCCGCGCCCGCTTGCTTCGATTCGGCGAAGCTTCCATCAATTTCGCCGGCGTCGACTATCAGCGCTTCGAGAGGCCGTACTTGCGCGGCGCCGAGCGCCTAATCGCGCCGGGAGCGTTGAACGTTTTGCTTTCGCATAATCCGGATGTCTTTCCCGTAGCGGCGTCGCAGGGTTACGATCTGACCATCGCCGGGCACACCCATGGCGGCCAGGTGGATTTCGAGATTCTGCATCAACACCTGAACATCGCGCGCGTATACACGCCCTACGTGGCGGGCCTCTACACCAGCGGCAAAGCGTCCGTGTATGTTTCGACAGGATTGGGAACCATCGGGGTGCCGGTGCGGATCGGCGCTCCCGCGGAGGTCTCGCTGCTGCGATTGTGCGCTACCTGATCCTGAGCGATCTGCACGCCAACTGGGAAGCGCTCCAGGCCGTGCTGGCCGATGCGCCCCCTGAATACAACCGCATTTTGTGCTGTGGCGACGTGGTTGGTTACGGCGCCGACCCCGATCCAGTCACCGAATGGGTGCGCGGCCATGTCGCGAACATCGTGCGCGGCAATCACGACAAGGCCTGCGCCGGGCTGGAGGACCTGGAGTGGTTTAATCCGATCGCGCGCCAGTCGGCGCTGTGGACGCAAGAGATCATCAAGCCTGACAATATGGCGTATCTTCGCGATCTTGGAAAAGGACCCGAACGCATCGACGGCTTCGAGATCCTGCACGGCTCGCCGCTCGACGAAGACGAATACCTGTTCAGCGAGGAGGAGGTGGCGCAGGTCGCGCCGTATCTGGACGCGGGGGTCAGTTTCTTTGGCCATACCCACTTGCAGGGCGGGTTTCTGTGCCATCGCAACGGCGTGAAGCGCCTGCGCAGCGTCGAGCCCGGTTCGGACGATGCGGTTCTGGAGTTAGAGAACGATGCGGACTACATGCTGAATCCAGGATCGGTTGGGCAGCCGCGCGACGGCGATCCCAGGGCGGCTTATGCGCTGTACGATTCGGAAGCGCGGCTGGTGACGTTCCGGCGGGTAGCCTACGACATCAAGTCCGCGCAAAAGAAGATTGTGGAGGCCGGCCTTCCGGAGTTGCTCGCCCTGCGTCTGGCGGCGGGTATGTGAGCTATGCGGCGCCGTTGGCCGGGTGCGTGCTGCGGGCCACAAACATGATCTGATAGCCGAAGAGTCCAGGCATCAGCCAGGTGGCCGCCGCCAGAAGGCGGTTCATCAGACGCAGAACGATGTTCTTCTCCGACCATCCTAAAACGAGTTCTATCGGAATCACCGTCTCGCGCTCCTGCTCGATTGCGTAGCCGTTCTCCTCCAGCAGCCGGCGCGCGCTCTTGCGCGTAAAGAAACGCAGATGGGTCCTGTCCAGCAGGCCGCGCTGCTGGTAGTTGAACTGGCCAAACAGCAGCATCATGCGGACCACGATGTTGGCGATGTTGGGAAGCGAAACGATCAGGGAACCTTCCCGCTTCAACGCGCCGTGCGCTTGCTGAAGAATTTTCTCAGGCGATTTCAGATGCTCCAGGACGTCCAGAAGCAGCACGCGATCGAAGCGCTTGCCGTTCAACTTCTCCACCACCGCAGCGATTCCGCCGTCCAGGTCGGCGGTGAAGTACTGCTCGAACACGGCGTTGGCGGGCGCCACACGATCATCGATGCCGCGTGATTCGATTGCCGCTCTTGGCCAACTCGGCCGCGAAGAAGCCTTCGCCGCAGCCGATGTCGAGCACATCCTGATTCGAGCCGGTCATCAGGCGCGCGTAATAATGACTGGAATATTTGCTGTGCTTGATCGGGTAATGGACGAAGTATTCCTGAAATTCCGGATAGCAGTTGACGGAGCGGCAGGTCTGCTTATAGCGCCGCACCGCGCGAGCCACATCTCGCGCGTACTTCATGCCGTTGACGTAACAGATCTCCTCGCCGTAGTAGGTGGGGATGGGCACTTCCTTGATCCGCGTAGCCCTGGTGATGCAGCTTGATGATGATTTCCGTGTCGAAATGGAAATCATCGGTCATGCGGGAAAAGTCGATCTTGCGCAGCGCGGCCAGGCTGTAGGCGCGGTAGCCGCTGTGGAACTCGGTGAGGTGCATGCCCAGCGCGCGGTTCTCGAACGCCGACAGGATGCGGTTGCCGACATACTTGTAGAGCGGCATTCCACCTTTGAGCGGGCCGCCGTAGTCCTTCATCATGCGCGAGCCGAAGACTGCGTCCGCCTCGCCCGCGACGATGGGGTGATAAAGATGCGAGAGAATTTCCGGCGCATATTGGCCGTCGCCGTGAAGCAGCACCACCACGTCGAAGCCCTTTTCCATGAAATAACGGTAGCCGGCCTTCTGGTTGCCGCCGTAGCCCAGATTCTTAGGATGCGACAGGACCTGGAGCTTCGAAACGCCACGCAGCGCTTTGATTCCGAGCGCGAGTTCATAGGTGGCGTCCTGGCTGGCGTCGTCAAAAACGGCGATTTCCTCGACGTTTTTCCAGACATTGGGCGTGATGCGCTTGAGAACCTTGGTCAGCGTGGTGACGGCGTTGTAGGTGACGATCAGGATTCCAATGCGCTGGCCGCGATTGTCGGCGAACGGTGTGTCATCCTGCAGCGCGCTCACGCGGAAAGCGGGCGCCGGCTCGAAAGGCAGCTTCTCCAAAGCTGGTTCGACGCCGGGAGCCCCGGTGCCGGCCGCGCTCTGGATTGCTGTGGGGTTCATTAACTCCTTGGATTTACTATGCCATTTCGGGCCCGGTGGCGGCAACGGTGTCGAAGGTCCGGCCTTAGGACCTTGCCGCCACTGGAACCGGCGCGCTAAACTAAAGTCCATGACCGATCAAGAACGAATGGCGCGCCCTCTCTCGGTAGTGGATCCGGAAGTTTATGAGGCCATCCAGCACGAGGTGGAACGCCAGCATGGCCGGCTGGAGCTGATCGCCAGCGAGAACTTCACCTCCGAAGCCGTGCTCGAGGCCACCGGTAGCGTGTTCACCAACAAGTACGCCGAAGGCTATCCCGGCAAGCGCTACTACGGCGGCTGCGAATACGCGGACATCGTAGAGAACCTGGCTCGCGAGCGCGTGAAGAAACTTTTCAACGCCGAGCACGCCAACGTGCAGCCGCACTCGGGATCGCAGGCCAATCAAGAGGCCTACGCGGCGGTGCTTCAACCCGGCGATACCATCCTCGGAATGAATCTGGCCCACGGCGGCCATTTGACGCACGGACATCCGCTCAATTTTTCGGGCAAAACGTACAAAGTGATTCCGTATGGAGTGCGGCGCGATGACGAGCGCATCGATTACGAAGAACTCGCCAAGCTAGCCGAGGAGCATAAACCGAAAATGGTGATCGCGGGCGGCAGCGCTTATCCGCGCATCATCGATTTCAAGCGCTTTCGCGAGATCGCCGATTCGGTAGGCGCGCTCTTTCTGGTGGACATGGCGCATTTCTCCGGGCTGGTGGCAGCCGGGTTGTATCCCAACCCGTGCGAATATGCCGATATCGTCACATCCACCACGCACAAAACGCTGCGCGGGCCACGCGCTGGAATGATTCTTTCCAAGGCGCAATACGGAGCGGCCATCGACAAAACGGTTTTCCCGGGCATGCAGGGCGGGCCGCTGGTGCACGTCATCGCGGCCAAGGCGGTCTGCTTCCTGGAAGCCATGTCGCCCGAGTTCGTACAGTATCAAAAACAGATCATCGCCAATGCCAAGGCGCTAGGTGAAAGCCTGCAGGCCGAGGGCTGCCGCATCGTGTCCGGTGGAACCGATTCGCATCTGCTGCTGGTGGATGTCTTCTCCAAAGGCGTGCGCGGCAAGGAAGCCGAGAAGGCGCTGGACGAGGCTTACATCACCGTGAACAAGAACGCGATCCCGTTCGATCAGAATCCTCCGCTCAATCCGAGCGGCATCCGGCTGGGAAGCCCGGCCGTGACCACGCGCGGTTTCCGGGAAGCGGAGATGCGCGAAGTGGGCGCGCTGATCGCCGAGGTGTTGCACAACATCAGCTCGGAGGATACCCTGGCGTCCGTCCGTCGCCGCGTGACTAACCTGGCCGAGCGTTTCCCCTTATACGGTTGGAAGCTGGCGCGCGCCACGGCATAGCTGAAGCTGAATCAATCCATCCGCCTGGGGCATCACAGGTACACAGGAGACTTCCATGGACCGTATTGCTTTATTCGGAGCGGCGGGCGCCATTGGTACCAGCATCGCCGCCGAGCTTCGCGAGAAAGGCCTGCCATACCGCGTAGTCGGCCGTGGGCGCAAGGAATTGGAGCGCCATTTCGGATCGGATCCCCGCGCCGAAATCGTCACCTGGAATCCTGATGATCCCGCCAGCGTGCGTGCGGCTGCGCGAGGGATCGACACGATCTTCTATCTGGTCGGCGTGCCGTACTGGCAATTTGAGCTGCATCCGCAGCTGATGCGTAAGACTCTGGACGGAGCAATTGCGGAAGGCGTGCAACGCATTCTTCTGATCGGGACCGTGTATCCCTTCGGATATGCGCGCTCTGAACGCGTGAGTGAGGATCATCCGCGCGAGCCGCATACGTTTAAGGGCAGGATGCGAAAAGAGCAGGAGGATCTGGTGCTCGCCTCGGATGCGGCCGGCTCGATTCGCGGAACCATCCTGCGGCTGCCGGACTTCTACGGCCCGGACATCGAGAGGAGCTTTCTTGCGAGCGCGTTTCATGCGGCCGAAGAAGGCGGCCGCGCGCAGTTGGTGGGGCCCATCGATACGTTACATGAGTTTATGTATGTGCCGGATGTCGGCCCCGTGGCCCTGGCGCTGGCCGGCGACCCGCGGGCCTACGGACGTGCTTGGAACTTCGCCGGGCCGGAACCCATCACCGTGCGCGCTTTCGTGGAACGGATTTTTCACGCGGCGGGCCACAAGCCCAAGTATGTTGTGGCCAACAAAACGATGTTGCGCGTGATGGGCTTGTTCAATCCGCTCATGCGCGAAATGGTGGAGATGAACTATCTGTTTCAGACCTCGGTGATCATGGATGATTCCGCGATCCACCGCTTGCTCGGAAATATCAAAAAGACTTCGTATGAAGATGGCATTCGCGAGACCCTAAGCCGCATGAAATCGCAAGCGAGTCAGGCCGCATAGCCGGCCACGACAACAGCGGCTGGCTATGATGGTGCTAGCCATGCAAACTTCCACTGGGTCTGCCGCGGCATGAAAGCGCTGGTCAAAAGCAAGCGCGAGCCGGGACTATGGCTCGAAGAGATCCCCAAGCCCACCATCGGCATCAACGATGTGCTCATTCGCGTCCGCCGCGTCGGCATTTGCGGCACCGATGTCCATATTTACAACTGGGATGAATGGGCGCAGCGCACCATTCCGGTCCCTATGGCGATCGGCCACGAATTCGTGGGCGAGATCGTCGAGACCGGTTCCAACGTAAACGATTTTCATCCCGGCGACATCGTCAGCGGCGAGGGACACGTGGTCTGCGGGCGCTGCCGCAACTGCTTGGCCGGACGCCGCCACCTGTGCGCCCACATCATGGGCGTGGGCGTGAACCGGCCGGGCGCTTTCGCCGACTACATCGCGGTGCCCATGACCAATATCTGGCGTCACAAGGACAACGTCGATCTGGATGTCGCCGCGATTTTCGATCCGTTCGGCAACGCCGTGCATACCGCCTTGTCGTTTCCCGTGCTGGGCGAAGACGTTTTGATTACCGGCGCCGGGCCCATCGGTATCATGAGCGCCGCCGTGGTCCGGCACGCCGGGGCAAGGCACGTCGTAATTACCGACAGAAACGCCTACCGGCTCGAGCTGGCGCGCAAAATGGGAGTCACACGCGCGGTGGATACCGCTCAGGTCCCGCTGGGTCAAGTTCAAAAAGAGCTGGGCATGCAGGAGGGCTTCGACGTCGGCCTGGAAATGTCGGGAAGCGCTTCCGCCTTGCGCGAGATGATCGCCAACATGAGCCATGGCGCAAAGATCGCCATGCTCGGAATCCCCAGCGGCGAGATTGCCATCGATTGGACCACGGTGGTGTTCAATATGCTCACCCTCAAAGGCATTTATGGCCGCGAGATGTATGAGACCTGGTACAAGATGACCGTAATGCTCGAATCCGGCCTGGACATCCGGCCGGTCATCACGCATCGCTTCTCCTACCGCGATTTTGAGGAGGCCTTCCAGGCCATGCGCTCGGGCAATACCGGCAAAGTGATCATGGAATGGTCTTGAGCGTCGCGGCTGAGATCAGCTCACAGGATTCCAGACATACTTGCCGTCTTTGTTGATGTAGCCCTGGCGGTTTCCAACCCAGACCGGCGCAATGCCGGAGCGGAAACTCCCTCCCTGGTCGAACTGCGGATTGATGGCGAACTTGGCTGACTTATCGATATAGCCGTAGCGGCCGGAAATCGCCACCGGCGCGAGCCCGTCGGAAAAGTCGCCGGCTGCGTCGTACTGCGGACTGATCTTCATCCTGCCCGCCTTGTCGATATAACCGAATTTTCCGTTCAGCCCCACCACGGCGACTCCGTCATGAAAATCACCCCCGGAACTGAATTGTGGAGTAATGACGATCTTGCCGGAAGGATTGATGTAACCGTACTTATTCGCGCTGCGAATCGACGCCAAGCCTTCCGAAAAATTACCGGCCTCGTCAAATTGCGGATTGATCACGATTCGGCCTGCCGTATCGATGTAGCCCCACTGGCCGTTCATCATCACCGGCGCGCGGCCATCGCCGAATTGACCGGCTCCGTCGAACTGCGGGTTGATCGCGTACTTGCCGCTCTTGTCGATGTAGCCGAGATGCGGACCTGTGCCCACCAGCGCGAGCCCTTGCGAGAATGGGTCGGCGAGATCGTACTGAGGCGTGATCACCAGCTTGCCGGATGGGTCAATGTATCCCCAGCGATTCCCGATCTCGACCGCGGCCAAGCGATCGGTGAATGCATCCGCCCTGTCGAATTGAGGTTGGATCGCAAGCTTGGCGGATTTCGTAATGTAGCCGTAGCGTCCATTGACCACCACTGGATACAGGCTGCGGGGCCCTGCGAATAGCCAAAGTGCTATGCCGATCAGGATCAGCGCCACCGCCAGGCCGACGGCGGCTAAAAGGTGTTTTTTTCCAAGCCCTAACAGTGGCCGTGTAGTTCTTACAGGCGCGGTGGGGAAAGTCATAGATCTGGCCTCCTTCTGGCTCAGGCAAGTGCCTAAAAGCACATTCCCGGCCAATTGGCACGAAAATGGCTAACCTCACTGCAAGGTGGAATCATGAACCTCAAGAACGGATTGCTAGCAGCCGCTTTTGCAGCTCTTGCCGTGATTGCAACCCTAGGCTGGACCCGCAATAAGAACCCGCAGCTACCGAATACCGCACCGGCTTATGCGCAGCCTGCCGGGACCGCAGCGCCACAGGCTCTTGCGCCGCAGGCTTCCTTGGACACAAGCCGGGGTACTTACCAAGCGCCCAGCGCCGCGCCGGGCTACGCCCAGTCGAGCTATCAGCAGCCTGGTTACGCGCAAGCGTCTTATGCGCCGGCCGAGCCATACGTTCCTTTGATCCCCAGTCCGGTTGTGGTGCGCCCACCGGAGCCCGCGCCCGAACCCGCCTATGCGCCAGCTCCACCGCCTCCAGCCGCTCCCGAACCATCCGCCAATCGGGAATACGGTTACCGCCATGAGCGCCACCATCGCTCGACGCGACGATCGGTTGAAATTGTCGCCGGCAGCGCGGGTGCCGGAGCAGCCATCGGAGCGCTGGCGGGCGGAGGCAAAGGCGCTGGAATCGGCGCGCTCGCGGGCGGCGCCGGAGGATTTATTTACGACCGCCTGACGCACTAGTAGCGCTCCCTCAGCCGGTTTCCCAACCCGATCGGCTCGCCTAGAACCGTCTCCATTCGCACTTTGTCGAACCTCATTCGGCTGGCCGTGTTCTGTAACGAAAAAATACTTGCCCTGGGCGTCGATTCGAAGGACACTGTGATTTGGTGCTTTATCTTTTGGAGGTGATCTGCTTTTGAAATTAAGCGAAGCTGTCGCCTGGGAGCCAACCGAGCGTTGGAGTATCACGGATGCCAGCGAACTGTACGACGTCGCCAGTTGGGGTAAAGGCTATTTTTCCGTCGGCTCCAATGGTCACCTCTGGGTCCATCCCAATAAGGAACCCACGCGCGGTATCGACCTGCGCGAGCTGGTGGAGAAGCTCGAGCTGCGCGGAATTTCTCTGCCAATTCTGATCCGCTTCGCTGAAATTTTGAAGCATCGGCTGGCGGAACTCCACCAGGCTTTTGACAATTCGATCGCCGAGCACGGTTACAAAGGCGGCTACTGCTGTGTGTATCCCATAAAAGTCAACCAGCAGCGGCAGGTGGTCGAAGAAGTTCTGAAATACGGCCGCCCGTATCATTTCGGCCTGGAAGCAGGCTCCAAACCAGAGCTGCTGGCGGTGCTGGCCATCGCGGACAACGAGACACCCATCATCTGCAACGGCTTCAAGGACGACGAATACATCGAGATGGTGATGCTGGCCAAGAAAATCGGCCGGCGCATCATCCCCGTGGTCGAGAAGTACACCGAGCTCGACCTGATCCTGAAACATTCGCAGCGCGTCGGCGTGCGCCCCGTGATCGGGCTGCGGCTTAAGCTGGCCAGCAAAGGCTCAGGCCGCTGGAAGTCGTCCGGCGGATATCGATCCAAGTTCGGTTTGACCGTGAGTGAGGCCCTGCAAGCCCTGGATCAGATGAAGGCAGCCGGCATGGAGGACTGCCTCGAATTGCTGCATTTCCATCTGGGCAGCCAGATCACGAATATCCGCCAGATCAAAGCCGCCGTGAACGAAGCCGCGCGGATCTATGTCGAATTGAAGCGCGCCGGAGCCGGCTTGAAATATCTGGACGTCGGCGGCGGCCTGGGAATCGACTACGACGGCTCGCAGACCGACTTCGAGTCCAGCGTCAACTACACGCTGCAGGAATATTCCAACGACGTCGTCTACCATATTCAAAACGTGTGCGAGGAAGCCGACGTCCCGCACCCGACCATCATTTCCGAAAGTGGCCGCGCCATAGCGGCGTATCACAGCGTGCTGGTTTTTAACGTCCTGGGAGTAAGCGGCTTTGGCGACGATTCGGTCTCGCCGGTTCCTGAAGACGCCGAGCAGCCGCTCATCGATCTCCAGGAAACATACCGTTCGCTGAGCTCCAAGAACCTGCTGGAGAGCTTTCACGACGCTCAGCAGGCGCTGGATTCCGCTCTGAATTTGTTCAACCTCGGCTATCTTCCGCTGGCGCAGCGCAGCCAGGCCGAAAACCTGTACTGGGCAATTTGCCGGCGCATCCACAAAATGGGCAAGGAGCTCGAATTTTTTCCCGAAGAGCTGGAAGGGCTGGATGGCATGCTCTCGGACACCTACTTCTGCAATTTCTCGCTCTTCCAGAGCGTTCCCGATAGCTGGGCCGTCAAACAACTGTTTCCGATCATGCCCATACATCGGCTGAATGAAATGCCTTCGCGCGCCGCGGTTTTGGGCGACATTTCCTGCGATTCCGACGGCAAGATCGACCAGTTCATCGACCGCCGGGATGTCAAGAAAACGCTGCCGCTGCATCCCTTCAACGGCGAGCCGTACGTGCTGGGCGCCTTTCTGGTGGGCGCGTATCAGGAAATTCTGGGCGACCTGCACAATCTCTTCGGCGACACCAACGCGGTGCACGTCAGCCTGGGCGAGAACGGCGACGTCATCCTGGATACCGTGATCCGCGGCGATACCGTCCGGGAGGTCCTGGATTACGTTCAGTTCAGCGCCAAGACTTTGCTCGAAGAGTTCCGGCGCGACGTTGAGACGGCGCTACGGGAAGGACGCATCGGCTATGAGGAATCCGGCCGGCTGCTGCGCTTCTACGAAGAAGGCCTGAACGGGTATACCTACCTGGAGCAGTAATTGCCTCGCTCGCCAAGCGGGGCTGTAGAGCACGCGATCGTTCGCAAAAACCTGCGCGTGGTGCTGGTTTCCACCCGCAATCCACTAAACATCGGCGCAGCGGCTCGCGCCATGCGGAATTTCGGATTCCGGCATCTGCGGCTGGTGAATCCTTATAAAGTCGCTTATCAGGAAGCGCGCTCCGCGGTGAATGCGGCTGAGATTCTTCAGCAAGCTGAAGAATTTCCGTCGCTCGCAGAAGCCATCGCGGACTGCCATCTGGTCGTCGGCACCACTTCACTCGGCCATCGCGAGTTGCAGCACCCTCTGCGATCGCTCGAATATGGCGGCCGCCTGATCCTCAAGCAGGTCGCCTCAACCAAAGTAGCGCTGCTGTTCGGGTCTGAAAAATTCGGGCTATCGAACGAAGACCTCAGTTTTTGCCATTGGCTGCTGCGCATCGGCACCGAGGGATCGATGAATCTCGGTCAGGCGGTTGCAGTGTGCTTGTACGAATTGACCCGCCGGCGCGCGTCCGGCAAACCGGAATCGCGCAAGCGCGCCCCAGCCGCCGACCTGGAAAGGCTCACCGCGTTACTCACCGGCGTGTTGAAACAGTCCGGCTACGTTCACTCCGGCGGGGCGGATGCGAAAATCCGCCGGCTGATCCGCCGGCTCGATTTGCCCGCCCACGACGCCGAAGTGTGGCTGGGGATGATTCGTCAGATCCATTGGAAGCTCACGCGCGGGCGCGAATGATATCCTGAGGTCGGACGCCCCCAGAATGACAAAGGTTCAGCTCGAATACGACCTGGTCCGCCCCCTGACGGATCAAGACGCGCACGCCGTTGCCGACGTGCATAGTTGGTACGGCATTCTGCGCGTGCAAACCACGCCGGCGCTCGACAAATTACACGTGGAATACGATGCATCGAGGCTCAGCGAAAAGGACGTGGAAGCCGTGCTGCAACGCTTCGGTCTGCCGGTGAAGCGCCAATGGGCGGTTCCATAATCGGGCTTTTGCATGACCCCTCGCACCAATAGATTGCTGGCCATCTGTTGGCTGCTCTGTTTTCTCGCATGGGCCGAAGGCCCCGGCTTTCGCTCCCAGGCTCAGCTCGACGAGCATTACCACAAGCACGGCTCGGAATTCGGCCACATCAGCAAGCAGGATTATCTGCGCCTGGCGCAGGAACTGCGGGATGCGCCAGCCGGCGGCGAAATCCTCGAAGCCCGGCGGGCGGATGGCGAGTTCAGCCGCTTCGACCGGCGGCATAGCTACTTCGGCGCATACAACCCGGATCGCACTATCCGCACATTTTTCATTCCCAACGACGGCGAGCGCTATTTCCGGCGCCAGGCGCGGAGGCCTCGCTCGTGACCGACGACCAAATCGTCGAATATCTCCGCGCTAACGGCTACCCGGAACACTTAGTCCGCTCCGGGCGCGCCGGCTTAATCGAGCGCTGGCGCCACTTTGTGGAGGAGGTCGAACACGGCTACAAACTGGGCTTGGAGGACTACCGCAACGACCTGGACTTGCGCGGGATCATCGCACTTTTTGGACTGGATGACCAGGTTCGGGATCTCGACCGCCGCTTTGAAGCTCTGCTGACCAATCGGGGGGTGCGGGTTTGGGAAACATCCGCCGGTGCTCCGCCGTGGGACTTCGGATACCCCGGTAACGCCGGAAAGCAGCTCATTGAAGACATAGAAAATGAGGGACTTAAATGATAAGCATCCCAATGTCGATGGACATCATCTAGATTAGAGTGTTATGCTGCCTGTGATGCCGCACCTGGGTCATCTGCAACTGCTCGAAGCCGAGAGCATCCACATCCTGCGCGAGGTGGCCTCGGAATTCCAGCGCCCGGTGATGCTCTACTCCATCGGCAAGGACTCCTCGGTCTTGTTGCGGCTGGCGCAGAAGGCGTTCCACCCGGCGCCGATCCCGTTCCCGCTTCTGCACATCGACACCACGTACAAGTTCCGCGAGATGATCGAATTTCGCGATTCCTACACCAAGAAGGTCGGGGCCAAGCTGATCGTTTATACCAACCAGGAGGCGATCGCCGACGGCGCGAACCCCTTCCGGCTGGGAACGCAACGCTGCTGCGGGCTGCTGAAGACCAAAGCCTTGTTGGACGGACTGCGCGCGGGCGGATTCGATGCGGCCATCGGGGGCGCGCGGCGCGACGAAGAAAAATCCCGCGCCAAGGAGCGCATCTTCTCCTTTCGAGACGACAAGGGCCAGTGGGATCCCAAGAACCAGCGCCCGGAGTTGTGGAATCTCTACAACGCGCGAATTCATCCCGGCGAGAGCCTGCGCGTCTTCCCGCTCTCGAACTGGACGGAGATGGACGTCTGGCAGTACATTCACGTCGAGCAGATCCCGATCGTACCGCATGTATTTCGCCAAGGAGCGCGAAATGCTGGTGCGCGGCGAGACCCTGATCCCGCTGGAGCAGCCCTTCATTCCACTCTTGCCGGGCGAAAAGCCGCAGTGGGTACGCTGCCGGATGCGGTCGCTCGGGTGCAGCCCATGCACCGGCGCCATTCGCTCGGACGCCGACACGGTACCGAAGATCATCGAAGAGCTGATCTCGTTCCGCCGCTCGGAGCGAGAGAATCGCGTGATCGACCATGACCAGGAAGGCTCCATGGAAATCAAGAAGCGCGAGGGATATTTCTGATGGCTGCCTTGGCGGAACAGCCATTCCAGATCGAAGATTTCCTGGCTGAGGAGCAGGCCAAGGACCTGCTGCGGTTCTCGACCGCGGGAAGCGTCGACGACGGGAAATCCACGCTCATCGGACGCCTGCTGTTCGATTCGCAAAACATCTACGAGGACCAGCTCAAAGCGGTAACCAAAGCGTCCGTGAACCGCTCGGCCGGCCCGATCGATTTTTCGCTGCTGACCGACGGCTTGCGGGCCGAGCGCGAGCAGGGCATAACTATCGATGTTGCCTATCGCTACTTCGCGACGGCGCGGCGTAAGTTCATCATCGCCGACACGCCCGGCCATGAACAATACACGCGCAACATGGCTACAGGCGCATCCACGGCGGACCTGGCCATCATCCTGATCGACGCGCGCAACGGCGTGTTGCCGCAGTCGCGCCGGCATGCCTACATCGCATCTCTGCTCGGGATTCCTAGCTTCGCGATCGCCGTCAACAAAATGGATCTGGTCGGCTACGACGAATCGGTCTTTCGCGCGATCGAAGCTGAATTTAGCCGGTTCCTTGAGCGCCTGAACACGCCTCCAGCGTATTTCCTTCCGATCAGCGCGCTGGCCGGCGACAATGTCGTGCGCCGCAGTCACCAGATGCCCTGGTTCCACGGTCCCAGCTTGCTGGAATTTTTGGAAGCGGTTCCGGTCTACCATCGCACCCGCTCCACCGCGTTTCGCTTCCCGGTGCAGCGCGTGATCCGGCCGGATCAAACGTTTCGCGGTTACGCCGGTCAAATTGCTTCCGGAACCATCCGTCCAGGCGATGCGATCCTGGCGCTTCCATCCGGCCGGCGATCGCGCGTCAAGAGCATTGAGACCTTCGACGGCGCGCTGACGCAGGCAGTGGCGCCGATGTCGGTGACGCTGGTGCTCGAAGATGAGCTCGATATCAGCCGCGGCGATCTGCTGGCTTCCGCCCACAACGTTCCGGAAGTCGCGCGCCAGGTTGAAGCCGCCGTGGTCTGGATGAGCGAGAACCCGCTCGATCCGGCCAAAACCTATTTTCTGAAACATACGTCGCAAACCCTGCCGGCCGAGATACGCGCCGTTCAGCATCGCGTGGACGTGACGACGCTGGAGCAGAAGCCAGCCGAGCGTCTCGAGATGAACGAAATCGGGGTGCTGCGAATCGAAACGGGCCGCCCGATTTATTTCGACACCTACATCCAAAATCGCGCCACCGGCAGCTTCGTCTTGATCGATCCTGCGACCAACGCCACGGCCGCCGCCGGCATGATTCTCGCGGCGGTCGCACACGAGCAACCTCAGGCCTCGCGCGGGAGCCTACGAATCAAAGCCGATCGTGTCACGCCGGCAGAGCGTCTGGCCCGCTACCGGCACGCGGGTGCCGTCGTGCAGCTAGGCCCACGGCCGGAGCTGGCCGCGGCATTGGAGCGAAAGCTTTTCGATCGGGGCTGCGCGGTGACCATCGCCGAACGCGCCGCCGACGAAACCATCGATGCACTGGAAAAGGCCGGGCTTTTGGTGCTGCTGATTACCGACGCAGAAGCCGCTTGGGACTTGCCGGAAGACAACATCGCCGCCACCAATCTGATTGTGTCCAGGCTGGAAGAGTCCGGCGCCCTCCTGGCTGAAGAATTTCTGACCGGTGGCGAGGGAATTTGACCATGACCCTGGATCAGAAGATCGAAGAAGCATCCGCCTTGATCCGCGAAGTGTTCGGCAACTACGCTGACCCGGCCTGCGTGACTTGCAGTTTTCAGACCGACTGCATGGCCATTGTCGACCTGGTGCTCGCGCAGAAGCCGGATATTCCGGTTCTCTTCCTCGACACCGGCTATCATTTCGCCGAAACCTACGCCTATCGTGACCAGATGATCCGCGACTTGAAGCTGAACCTGATCAATCTGTTGCCGAAGCTGACCGTTCCGGCGCAGGAATCGCAGTTCGGAATCCTATATCAAAGCGCGCCGGACCGCTGCTGCGGCATGCGTAAGGTCGAGCCGCTCTTTTCGGGCCTGGAAAACTACGGCGTCTGGTTCACGGCGCTGCGCCGCGAGCAATCTCCCACGCGCGCGAACCTGCAAGCCTTGGATCAATTCCGCCTGCCCAGCGGAAAGCATCTGCTCAAGGTGAGTCCGTTGGCGGCCTGGACGAATGCCGACGTATGGGCCTACCTGAAGCGCCGCGGCATTCCCATTCTTCCTCTATACGAAAAAGGCTACACCAGCATCGGTTGCGAGCCCTGCACGACGCCCCCCGCCGATCCCGAGAATCTGCGTTCCGGGCGTTGGGGCGGCCGCAAGCTGGAGTGCGGAATCCATATTTCGAGCCAATAGCGCCATGGAGATCCTGCTCGGATTCCTGATCGCGGTTGCCATCGGCGTCACCGGTGTCGGTGCGGGCATCATCACGGCTCCGGTGTTGATTCTTTTCATGCATGTCCCGCCGGTTCGGGCAGTTGGAACCGCGCTGGCGTTCGGCGTTGCGGTGAAACTTCTGGTCGTGCCGATGCAACTCTATCGCAAGCAGGTAAACTTCCGCGTGCTTGGCTTTATGCTGGCCGGCGGTTTGCCTGGAGTCCTGCTGGGTTCCGTGATCCTTTCGAAACTCAACGTACCTGGCCGGCAAGGAATTCTGTATGCGGCGCTGGGCTCGACCATCGTCGTGATGGCCGCCTTGAATCTCTACCGGCTGTGGCTGAATCCGGCGCGGGAGCAGACGCGCGATCGATCTCGCTGGCTGCCGTTTATCACTTTTCCTATCGGCGCGGAAGTGGGCTTTTCCTCCGCCGGCGCGGGCGCCTTGGGCTCCCTGGTCCTGCTCGCCATTACGCCGCTCACGGCGGCGCAAGTGGTGGGCACGGATCTTTTCTTTGGACTCTGTGTTTCCCTGGTCGGAAGCGGCTTTCAACTCACTGCGGGTAATTACGACCCAGCAATCCTTACAAGCCTCGTCGTTGGAGGCCTCTTCGGAGCTTTCGCCGGCACATACGTCGCCGCCATTGCTCCCCAAAAGGCCTTCCGATTCGCTTTGTCCTTCTGGCTCATCGCGCTGGGCATCCAATTGTGCTGGAGCGGCGTGCATCAGTTGTAACCCGATGTAGCGGACATTAACTCAAAAACCAACCAGGCGCCGGATGCATCTAAGTAACAGGGGCTCTGAATTGTGCATCACCCTGTACGCGATTGGGCGGAAGAATTCCTCCTGGAACCTGCTTGGAATTGGACTTCCTGGCTGAAGTCTTCGTGGTTGAAATCCAGACGGGTTCAACGGATTGTCATAAGCGTGGCAGCGGGCGCCTTTGCGCTGCTGGCAATTGTTCTAGAGCTAAAGACTTCGTGGTTGGAATCATTGATTTTTCGGTCTCTAGACCGCAAGATCACGTTTCAACTAGAGCAAGGCCCCAGCCAAGAGATTCAGTATCCCAAGCCCGGGCCTTACGACTGGACTCTCGGCTACGCGCGTCTGCCAGACGTGCTGAAGCATCTGGAAGCAGCTGGATATCGGGTGGATGCTCAAGTTCGCGATTCCCACCTGGCTTCGGTACTCTATCGCAGCGGAGTTTATCCGGTCTATGGCCACAAGGATCAGGCTGGACTACGCATTAGGGATTGGCAGGGGAACATTCTTTATTCCTTCAACCGTCCGCAGCGCGTCTACCAGGCTTATTCCGATGTTCCACCGGTGGTTGTCGATACTTTGCTGTACATCGAGAACCGGCATATGCTCGATTCCGGCCATCCGTTCCGCAACCCGGCCGTCGAATGGGACCGTCTGACGAAGGCGGTGGTGGATTACGGAATTCACGTCGTGGACCGCGGTCATCCTGTGATCGGCGGCAGCACGCTGGCCACGCAGCTCGAGAAGTTGCGCCATTCTCCCCATGGAAAAACGCACTCGCCGCTGGAGAAATTGCGGCAGATGGCTTCCGCCTCATTCGCCGCTTATCGGAACGGCATGACCACGCTCGCCACGCAGCGCCACATTGTGCTCGAATACATCAATTCGATTCCTCTGGCCGCGCAAGCCGGCTACGGAGACGTCCAGGGATTGGGCGACGGTCTGTGGGCGTGGTACGGAACCGATCTCGCGAAGGTCACGCCGCTGCTCGAAGCGCCGGAGAGCACCTTGACGAAGCCCCAGATGCGGGAACGCGCGCGCGCCTACCGCCAGGTTCTGTCTCTCATGCTCGCCCTGCGCTCCCCTAACATCTACCTGGTCGAAGAACCGAAGAGTCTTCGCCTGCAGACGGATCGCTATCTCCGGGCGCTGGCTCATCAAGGAATTATTTCTGAGAAGTTGCGCGATCTGGCGTTGCGCGAATACACCGCGCCGCTCCGCCGAGTCCCTTCCCAGGGGCGCGAGAACTTCGTCGAGAATAAAGCGCCTAACGCCATCCGCATCTCCCTGCTTCCGCTGCTTGGCGTCGGCTCAGCCTATGAGCTGGACCGCTTGGATTTGACGGTGCAGACCACTATCGATCAGCCGGCGCAGCAGGGTATCACGGATTTCCTGGAAAGCGTCGCCAATAGGCGGGCGGCATCCACGGCAGGTCTTGACCAATACCAGTTGCTCGAACAGAGCGACCCATCCAAAGTGATCTACAGCGTGACGCTATACGAGCGGGCGCCCGGCGCGAACCTCCTGCGCGTTCAAACCGACAATTTGAATGAGCCGCTCAATATCAACCAAAACACCAGGCTGGAGCTGGGTTCCACCGCCAAGCTCCGCACGCTGATCAACTACCTTGAAATCGTCTCGGATCTGCACCGGCAGTACTCCGAGCTTTCAGCCGCGCAACTTCAGAAAGTGAGAATACAGCCCGACGATCATCTCACCGATTGGGCGGTGAAGTACCTGGCTGCCGCGAAGGATCGCAGTCTGAAAACCATGCTGCAGGCGGCGCTGGACCGCAAGTACTCGGGCAGCACCGGCGAGTCATTCTTCACCGGCGGAGGCGTGCACCACTTCGACAACTTCGAACCCTGGGAAAGCGGCGCAAACCTGACCGTGGCTCAAGCTTTCGAAAATTCGGTGAACTTGTGCTTCGTACGCCTGATGCGCGACATCGTGTATTACTACCGCTTCCGCGTGCCGGGCGCTTCTCCGGAAGTGCTTCAAGACG
Source organism: Terriglobia bacterium (assembly GCA_963739705.1). Classification (GTDB taxonomy): domain Bacteria; phylum Acidobacteriota; class Terriglobia; order Bryobacterales; family Bryobacteraceae; genus Palsa-89. The sequence goes on from CAVUBR010000004.1 coordinate 461,466, forward strand.
ATAACGACCCTGCCCGCAAGGCGTATCTGGCGCGCTTCGCGGACCAGGAAGGCAAAGTGTACCTGTCCCGCTTTTACGCGAAGTATCGCGGCCAGACTCCGGACCAGGCCCTGGATACCGCCGCCAAGGGAATCACGTTAACGCCGTTGCGCGCCGCCGTCATCTTTCGATCTGTCCGTCCCGGAGCTAACCTGGACCAGTTCACTAAATTCCTGGAATCGCACCTTCCCAAGGGCGCGTTGGTCAAGGAAGATCCGGCGACACTGTACGACAAATACGGTCCGGACAAGTTCAATTTGTCGGACCGCGGGTATCTGGCGCACGTCCATCCCCTCGAGTTATGGCTGCTGCATTATCGCGAGCAGCATCCTAACGCCCATTTGAAGGAAATCTGGGCGAACAGCGCTCCCCAGCGTCAGGATGTCTATTGGTGGTTATTCAAGACCTCGCATATGGGTGCGCAGAATAATCGCATCTACACGCTGCTGGAACAGGATGCGTTCAAGGAGATCTATAAAGCCTGGAAGACGGAAGGCTATCCTTTTGACTCGCTGGTGCCCTCCTACGCCACCACCATCGGCGTCTCGGGCGACACTCCCGCGGCGCTGGCCGAGCTAGTGGGCGCAGTCATGCGCGGAGGCGTCCGCTACCCGTCCGAGAGGATCACACAGCTCCACTTCGGACAGGGCACCCCGACTGAAACTGTCGTCAGCCACCCGCCTTCTCCGGGGGAGCGCATCATGTCGCCGGAGATTGCCGAGCTGGTCCAGAAGGAACTGATCGGCGTGGTTGAGAATGGCACCGGAAGAAGAATGCACGGAGGCATCGTTCTCGGGAACGGTAAAGTACTGCCAGTTGGCGGGAAGACTGGAACGGGCGACAATCGCCTGGAGAGCTTTACCGCCCATGGCGCGCTCATTGGCTCCAAGGTGGTCAACCGGACCGCGACCTTCGTGTTTATGATTGGCGACCGCTATTACGGCACGGTCCTGGCCTTCGTTCCCGGATCGAAAGCGGCGTCGTACAAATTCACCAGCGCGCTGGCGGTGCAGATTTTGAAAGACATAACGCCGCAGTTGAAGACGATGATCGAGCGTCCGGCCGAGAATCCTTCATCTAAACTGCTCGCCGCTAATTCGACCAAAACAACCAGGCGCGCGGAATAGCGGAAGCCACAGCCGTCAGGCGTCAGCCTTGCGTACAGCGGCCGCCAGATGTGTCTTCAGGAATGCCAACGTGAGCGGCCATGCTTGGGCCGCGGCTGCCGGATTGTAGCTGGCGCGCGCATCGCAGAAGAACCCGTGATCGGCTTCGGAAAACTCGACGTTGACGTAGGCCTTCCCGGCGGCTCCAAGGGTACTCGTCACGGCCTGAATCTGCTCAGGCCCGATGTGCTGATCCTTGCCGCCCCAGAACAGCAGGATGGGACCGGCCAGGTTCTTCAAGCGATCCAGCAGGCCAGGAAAATATTGACTCGGCGCGATGCCGCCGCCATAGTACGAAATGCTGCACGCGAGCGGGACGACCAGACCCGCCAGGCAGGCGGTCCGCCCTCCCATGCAATAGCCGACGGCGCCGGTGGGCAGATTCCCGCTGCTGCGCTGCACCCATTCGAACGTGGCCCGAATATCCGCTTCCAGACCCGCGTCGCTCAAGCCCTGGAAGTGCGGCATCACCGCCGTGAAATCGGTGTAGTTGCCTTCAAAGCCTGCACCCGTGCGATGAAACAGCTCCGGCGCGATCGCCAGGTAGCCCTCGCGCGCGAATCGCGTGGTCACGTCGCGAATATGGGCATTCACGCCAAAGGCTTCCTGAAAGACCAGGAGTCCCGCGACCGGAGTGCCTTGCGGATGCGCCACAAACGCCCGCATCGAACTTCCGTCGCTGACCGAAAGCGTCACGTATTCAGTTCGAGGATTCATAGTTATCCTTTAGCCTTTCGATCATATCGCAAGGCGCGAAGCGCGAAACGATGCGCCTGGCTACGGCATTTGTGGACTGGCGCTTTCGAGCGTTTTCGCGATCCAGGCCGCGCGGGGATAACGACAAGCGTGAAGACGTTCTCACCTCGAAGTCACCTTCCGGCACCGTGAACACACTACGCGCATCTAAGGTTATTTTTCGTATTGCCTAGCGTGAACATTGCGGGTATTCTAATGCCATTGTGTAGGACGTCCGGGATGAAGGTACCTGTTAGCGGATCTCGAGCCGCCAAGCGCATGCGGTACTAACGCCGGACACCTTGGCTCGCCACGCAGAGTTTGCGCTGAAGTTAGCGCAGCGTCTATAAGCATTGCGGGCTAGGTGGGGCCGGCGCCTTGATCCTTTCGATTCGCAGTGCGCACATTTTATGTGGCTGCGGTTGCCGAAAAGATCGAGCCAAAGGCGTCCTTCGGAATCTCACGTGTTTTTATTGCGCTTGCTTTTCGACTCAGTGCTCGTCCGCATCGGAGATGACATGCCAAAGGATTTATGGCCACGCCAGTTTGAAGATCGACGCTATCCTCTGCATCTGCCTCTCCGCTTCCGAGCCTATCGTGGCCCGACTCTGGTCAAGTCCGGAGAAGGCGAGACGCTGTCTATCGGAGTCAGGGACGTGCTCTTTTCGACCACAGAGGTGCCCCAAGGCGGGCTGGTCGCCCAGTTGTCGATCGACTGGCCGGTACTGCTGGACGGTCGGACACCTCTGCAACTCTGCATCTTCGGTGAGATTGTGTCGTGCCGCGGAGAACAGGTTCTGATTCGCATTATGGATCACGAGCTTAAGTTGAAGCCCACTCTGGCCAAGGGTGTTGGCCGCTGACCTTCAGCTCACATAAGGAGCCAATCGTCTGAGAGCCAAGCTCACCGGCTTCCTGCCATCTTTGGTGGTCCGCATGATCCGGCGTAGTCTATCCCTGCGAACTCAACTGATTTTTCTGCTCGGCGCGCTGGTGGTGGTGGCGACCGGCAGCCTGGGTTCCATCGCATACTACACCTCTCGCGCCATCACCCAAGGCAGCGCGGCGCGCGAGGTAGGAGTCATTGCGACCGCACGCAGGCAAGCTCTCATACAGGAGCTGAACGCGCAGAACGAGCGCGCCGCCGCCCTGCTAAAGACAGTCAGCCTGGGGTGCGAACCGGCGGAGACCTGGTGTCTGCGGAAAGTGCTCGCGGACTACGTCGCTACCGGAGGTGCAACCGCTGTGCGGCTGGCTTATCGGGGACACCCTCCCATCACGATAGGCCGGGAGGCAGGCCGCCTGGCAGCCGTATCCGCGCTGGCCGACAATGAACTCGCGCGCTTTGATGTGGATGCTTCCGCAGGCCCCTACTATTTCATCCAGGCGCGGGCCGCGATGGGCGGCGGCGATGCAGTCGTTACTTTGCTCGGCGACATGCGGCTGGTGGATCAGATCTTTCAAGACCGCTACGGGCTAGGTCAATCGGGAGAAACATTTCTCACGGACTTTAAAGGGCGCTTTCTTACTCCCCACCGATATCCCGCGCCGCATCAGGCGCGTCCCGGCGGCGATCGAGCGATTCGCTTGTGCCTGGACGGGCTCGATTCCGAAGTGCTCGACCGGGACTACCGCGATGTGCCCGTAGTTCACGGCTTTCGACATATGCCCGAGATCGGCGGCGGATGCGTCATAGCTCAAATCGATCAGGCCGAGGCGTTCGCTCCGGCCAACGCTCTTCGCAGGAGAGCCGCGAGCGTATCGCTGTTGCTCGCTGCCATGGCAATCCTGGGTTCCGTATTGTTCGCACAGCTTCTTTCGCGTCCCATATACAAACTGGAGGCTCGCGCGCGCTCGCTGCGGGCGGGTGACTACGATAGCCCTGTGCCGGTGGGCGGACCCGCCGAGGTGCGGATGTTTGCCCGGACCTTCCAAAGCATGGCCCACTCGCTCCGGAACTCCCGCGGCGCCCTCCTGAAATCGACTGAGCAGATGAGCGACATTCTCGAAAGCATGAGCGAAGGTTTCTTCGCTTTTGACTACCAGTGGAAATGCACATACGTCAATGCCCGCGCGGTCACGCTGAGCCGTAGCTCGCGCGATAGCTTACTCGGCAAGACGCTTTGGGAATTGCTGCCCGAAGAAGTGAGCGCTAAAGTGCGCGATCCGCTGCAGCGTGCCCTGACCGCCCGCATCCCGGCGCAGTTCGAACAATACTACGCGCCATTTGACACCTGGTTCGAGGTCCACGCCTATCCCACGCGAGATGGGCTGGCGGTCTTCGGCCGCGACATCTCGGAACGGAAGCGCTTCGACGAGCGTCTGCAGCAAATACAGAAATTGGAGAGTCTGGGAGTGTTGGCCGGGGGAATCGCTCACGATTTTAACAACCTGCTGACTGGGATTATGGGTAACGCCAGCCTGGTTCTGGAGGACCTGCCTCCAACCAGTCCCCAGCGTGCCGATATTCAAAAAGTGGTTGACGCCACCCAGCGAGCTGCCACGCTGACCCGCCAGTTATTGGCGTATGCAGGCAAGGGCAGGTTTGTGATCGAACCCTTGAATCTGTCCGATCTGGTGCGAGAGATTAGCGGATTGATCCAATCGTCAGTTCCCAGGACAGTGGAATTGCGCCTGCAACTCGCCCAAAACCTGCCGGCCATTCACGGAGACGCCGCACAGATCCAACAGCTTATTATGAACCTCGTAATCAACGGAGCCGAGGCCATCGGCGAAAACGTAGGAATGGTCGTCGTTACCACCGGTTTGAAGCAAGTCGATGAAATCTATCTGCAGCAGAGCTTCGGTCCCAGCGAAATTTCGCCCGGCGAATACGTCCTGCTGGACGTCACCGATACCGGCTGCGGGATGGACAAAGCTACACTGGCGCGGATCTTCGATCCGTTCTATAGCACCAAGTTCGCGGGCCGGGGTCTGGGGTTAGCGGCCGTGCTGGGAATTGTGGGCGGACACAAGGGAGCGCTGCGCGTCTATAGTACGCCCGGAGTCGGAAGCAGCTTCAAGGTGCTCTTCCCGATAAGCCCGGGTGGAGCGCTCAATCGCCAGCCGGCGCCGGCCGCCGGAACCGATCTGGAAGGGACCGGAACCATACTCGTGATAGATGACGAAGATCTTGTCAGACAAATCGCAACTTCAGCCCTGACGCGCTACGGATATAAAGTACTGACCGCTGAAAACGGTCCGCGGGGCATCGAAGTTTTGCGAGAACACGCCGCCGAAGTGTCGCTCGTAGTCCTGGATATGACCATGCCACTGCTCTCCGGCGAAGAAACGTTTCAACAGCTGCGAGCCATCCGCCCTTCCATGCCCATCATTCTGTGCAGCGGTTACCATGAAGTTGAGTTCGAACAGCGCTTCGCCGGCCAAGGAGCGGCGGGTTTCATTCAAAAGCCGTTTACTGCCGTGCAACTGGCGGAACGCGTCAAGATGGCGTTGAGCAAGATGGGCGGCCGCTGAGGGTCAGATGAAAATTGGGCGCACATTTACTCTCATCGGCGGATGCCTTGCCCTGTGTCTGGCGGGCGCGAGTTGCGCGACGAAACGTCATGTTCGAGAATCCATCGCACCCGTACAGGATGAAATCAATCGCACGCAGAACCAGGTCAATGCTCTTCAAGAGCAGATTGGCAAGAATCAGGAGCGCATCGGCGACTTAGACCGGCGGCTGGCCACCGCCGGCGAGAAAGCGGCGGACGCAGTAGCCGCGAGCGCAAAAGCCCTGGAGACAGCCCGCCGGGCCGCTAACACGGCGTCCGAGGCCGCGCGGCGCGCCGATCGTGCTAGTGCCGCGGCCCAGCAAGCCCAGCGCGACCTTGTCAGAACCAATCGGAGGATCCAGGAAGCCTTCAACAGTCTCGATAATTATCAGCTCGCGTTCGGCGAGAAAATCTATTTCGCCTTTAGCCAAAGTGGGCTAACCAGAGAAGAGCGATCCAAGCTGGATCTGGCACTCCGCAGGCTCCGAGGCATGAAGAATTACATTGTCGAAATTGAGGGCTTCGCCGACAGCTCCGGCGATATCCGCGCCAATCGCGAGCTGAGCCGCAAACGGGCGGACTCCGTGGTGCATTATCTGGTGGTCGACCACGGTGTGCCGCTACGCTCCATTCGGGAGCTAGGCGCAGGAGCCGATTTTCCGCATGCCGACAACCAGACTCCCAGCGCCCGCCAGCAGAATCGGCGAGTGGATCTCAAGATTTATTCATTGGATCTCGAGGCTCCCGACCCTGCTGTTGCCGATGGGCCCCAGCCCTGATCTTGTCGCAACCAAGCCCGTGGTTTCGCATCCAATGACTGTATCGAACCGGATATACCTGCTTGTCTAGCGACAAATAGGTGATAACATTAGAGATATAGAAATGTCGGCTGCTACTAGCATTATCCCCCCGGTCTCGCGCCTGGTCGCGACCGACCTGCTGCAGCTCGTTGGGCACACGCCGCTCATTCGTCTGGAGCGAATTGCGCGCGATTTTCCCGGCGTTGAAATCTACGGAAAAGCCGAGTTCTTCAATCCGGGCGGATCCGTGAAGGACCGCGCCGCGCTCAACATGATTCTGGATGGCGAGCGAACCGGCAAGCTTACGCCCGAGCGTGTGATTCTGGACGCCACCAGCGGCAACACCGGCATCGCCTACGCCATGATTGCGGCCTATCGCGGCTATAAGGTCAAGTTGTGCTTGCCCAAGAACGCATCGATGGAGCGCAAGCACGTGCTCCAGGCTTACGGCGCCGAGATGGTTTTCAGCGATCCGGGCGAAGGCTCCGATGGCGCCATCCGGCTGTGCCGCGAGATCTATCAGGCCGATCCCGACCGGTATTTTTATCCCGACCAGTACAACAATCCGGCCAATTGGAAAGCGCACTACGAAGGCACCGCGCTGGAGATCCTGGCGCAGACCGATGGCCGTATCACGCACTTCGTGGCATGCATGGGAACCAGCGGCACCTTCGTCGGTAACTCGCGGCGCCTGCGCAAGGAGATTCCGGGCATCCGCTGCATTTCCGCGCAGCCGTCCTCGGGGTTCCACGGTCTGGAAGGCTTGAAGCACATGCCCACCGCCATCGTCCCGGGAATCTACGACCCCAAGCTGGCCGACGACAACGTGTGGATCGAAACCGAAGATGCTTACGCGATGTGCCGGCGCCTGGCTCGCGAAGAAGCGGTGCTGGCGGGCATTTCTTCAGGGGCCAACCTGGTGGCCGCCTGCAAGGTGGCGGGCGATCTGGCCGCAGCCGGCAAGCGCGGCGTCATCGTCACCATGCTGTGCGACGGCGCCTATAAGTATTTGAGCGAATCGTTCTGGAATGATCCGAATTGAGAAGCCGGCCTGGGATACCATGGTGTCGCATGCCGAGCAGACTTTTCCCAAAGAATGCTGCGGCGTCATGCTGGGATTGGACGGCGTGGTGCGGCAGGCGGTTCCGCTGGCTAACGCCTACACCGGCCCGCAGGAAGATTTTTTCGTGATGGACCCGCAGGATTTGAATCGCGTCGACAGCCAGGCGCGCGCCCAGGGCCTGGAGGTGCTGGGCGTGTTCCACTCGCATCCTGATTGCGACGCCTATTTCTCCAAGCGCGATCTGGAGAACTCCTGCTCCTGGTTCTCTTATGTCGTGTTATCCGTAAAGAACGGGCGCTTCGATCACGCCAATAGCTATCGTCCGGATTTCGATCAGAAGGAGGCGCCCAAGGAAGAATTGATTTATGGCTAAGATATTGATCCCCACTCCGCTGCGCCAGTACACCGCTAAACAGGACTCGGTGCATTTGCAGGGCGCCACCGTGGGCGAGGTGCTCCAATCGCTCACCTCGCAGTATGCCGATTTGCGGCGGCACTTGTACACCGACGAAGGCAAGCTGCGCAGTTTCGTCAACGTCTACGTGAACGACGATGACATCCGTTATCTGAACAAGGAAGCGACGCCGCTGAAGGAGGGCGACACGGTCTCCATCGTGCCGAGCATCGCGGGCGGATCGGCGGGCGTGGCCGCGCCGCCGGTGAGCCTTTCCAAAGAGGAAATTCTCCGCTACAGCCGCCACCTGATCATGCCGGAAGTCGGCATGGATGGCCAACTGAAATTGAAAAACGCCAAAGTCGCGCTGATCGGCACCGGCGGCTTGGGTGCGCCGCTGGGCATGTACCTGGCGGCTGCGGGCGTCGGCCGCATCGGCTTGGTGGATTTCGATATCGTCGATTTCACGAACTTGCAGCGGCAGGTGATCCATGGCACCAAGGATGTCGGACGCAAGAAACTCGATTCGGCCGCCGAGACCATGCTGGATATCAATCCCTACGTCGAGATCGACCGGCATGAAACCGCGCTCACCAGCGAGAACGCGCTCCAGATCCTCAAGGATTACGATCTGGTGGTCGACGGCACGGATAATTTTCCGACCCGCTACCTGGTGAACGACGCTTGCGTGTTGCTCGGCAAGCCGAATGTCTATGGCTCCATCTTCCGCTTCGAAGGCCAGGCGACCGTGTTCGCTTATCCAGGCGGACCATGCTACCGCTGCCTCTATCCCGAGCCGCCGCCTCCGGGCCTGGTTCCGAGCTGCGCCGAAGGCGGGGTGCTCGGCATCTTGCCGGGCGTCATTGGTTTGATCCAGGCGACCGAGACCGTGAAGCTGATCCTCGGCGCCGGCGAGCCGCTGGTTGGACGCCTGCTGCTCTACGATGCGCTGGCGATGCGTTTCCGCGAGCTCAAGCTGCGGCGCAATCCCGAGTGCCCGGTGTGCGGCGATCACCCAACGATTCGCGAGCTGATCGATTACCAGGAGTTCTGCGGTATTCCCAACCAGTCGCATGAGCCCGCCCCGGCCGCGGGGGACATCGATCCCGGCGGAAGTGAAGGCCAAGATCGATCGCGGCGATTCGTTCGTTCTGATCGACGTGCGCGAAACACACGAATACCAGATCTGCCGCATCGACTACGCGAAGCTAATCCCGCTCGGCGATCTCGCCAAGCGCGTGAACGAACTGGATTCAGCCGACGAGATCATCGCACACTGCAAGAGCGGTGTGCGCAGCGCCAAGGCAGTCGATTTTCTCAAGCAGGCCGGCTTTAAGAAGGTCCGCAACATGAAGGGCGGCATCCTGGCCTGGAGCGATAAGGTCGACCCCAGCGTTCCGAAGTATTGATTAAGCCCGCGCTACGCCATCTTGTAGATATAGGCGTCTAGCGACGAACCCTCTCTGACGGGGCCCGTCCGCGGACCGCTCCTTTGTTTGACCATCTTGTAGAGCAGACTGTACGGGCTTACCAGCATGATTCGGTCAAACGGAAATTTTAGAGGCGTCTTCGGGTCGTTCTCCAAATCATTCAGGAGCGTCGATATCGCAGTATAGAGCTCTCTAGGGCCCTTTTCAGACACGTCAGGCGACACGACGACAAGCCTCCATTGATCTTCTTCGTCAAAGTGAAACCAGAAAGCAGCGGTGACGTGCAGCATTGTTTCCAAACTCGCTAAGAGATGGCGTCCATGTTCGATGTCGTCATTTACCAATATCGTCTTATACACGAGGGCACTCCGTGATCCGGATCGGAAACTGCTACCACCAAGTCTTCCGCTTCCCTTTGTCCGCGCGGTTCATAACGGCTATCCTCCGACCAGTCCTCCACCGTCTTCCAGTTTACGTCGAGCACACGGTCACTTTGGCGCGCGGCTCTGAACTCTTCTTCCAGTCCCGAAACCTCGATAAGCTTCCCGAACTCGTGCGACCAAGCTTTGCTTGCGACCCTCGGATGGACGTAAAAATCAAATTGATTGGTTCGGGAACAAATGCAGGCCTTGAGGGCACACTCCACCACGTAGCCACAGATATAATATGCTCCCGAATCGAGTCCGGCGTTCTGCAAGGCCTTAGCGTGCTGAAGATGAAGCTCAGCTAGCTTCTGGAAATCATCGCGATTCATCGCGCAAAAATGCGCTCAGCGAGAACGCCCCACCCAACTGCGCTATTTCTCGCTGGCGGGGTTCTCGGCCGCAGGTCCAGGTTTGCTGACCTTGGCTGAGAGATTGCGGAAATTCGACCATTCGCCTTGTTGGGAATCCTGCAGCATGACGCCACCGTCCACGCATCCCACGCTGATCAAACAGAAAACTCCCAAAAGAATGGCCGCGAAAATTCGCATACTTTGTACTCTAACACAGCGCGCTAGCAGGCTGCTGAAAAACGCCTAGAGCCGAGGATTCCCGACCTCTTCAAAACCGCCTTTGATTGCCCTGGGGAAGGATTTTCGCTTCTATTTCCGCGTTTCCGCGTGTCTGGCTGCCCGTTGGGGGCAGTCCAGACACACTTGTCCTCAGGTCACTGCTGGAGAAAGTACGGACGCCAGGTTGCGAACCCGCACCAGGTTATAGGCCGAGGCCGCAAATGCAAACACCCATCCGACGCGCCGCAATCCCTTGTGCCGCGTCTTACGCAGCATACCCACCGTCTTCAACCAGCCAAAAATCTCTTCCACCCGCTTGCGCTTCCGCTGGCTCACCTGGTATCCGGCGTGCCGCGTCGTGCGTGCGTCGATGGCGCTGTACTTCTTTTGCGCGACGTGCGGCGTCACATTGCGTTCCCGCAACTGCGCCACGTGATCCTGGGTGTCGTAGCCCTTATCCGCTCCCAGCGTCACCGCGCGATCACCCGGAATCTCCTCGACCATCTCGATCGAAGCCTCCCGCTCGCTGGTGCCGGTGGCCAGCGTCACGCGCGTGTTGACCACCAAGCCGTTGCGATTCTCCATCAGCACGTGCGCACCGTAGCATAGCTTGGATTCTTTACCATCCCCCTTGCGCGCCAGTCGCGCATCGCCATCTGTCGTCGATGCGTGGCTGTCGTTGCGGCGCGTTTCACCGTGAAAATCGACCGTCGGATTGCCACGGTCCGTATCACTCGGTCCGGGTCCACTTCCATCCTTGCGCTGAAAACTCTTCAGACCCGCCCACGCCTCAATCAGCGTTCCGTCCACGGTGAAGTGTTCCGCCGAGAGCAGGTCCAGTTGTTTTGCCTCGCCCAGCACTTCATCGAAAAATGCCTCCGCCACCTCACCCGCCAACATGCGGTCACGGTTCTTGCTGAACACCGTCGGCACCCACACGTCCTCATCCATATTCAGACCCACGAACCAGCGGAACAGCAGATTGTAGGCCAACTGTTCCATCAGCATCCGCTCGCTCCGCACCGAGTAAAAGATTTGCAACAACAGCGCGCGCAATAACTTTTCCGGGGCGATGGAGGGACGCCCGGTGGTGGCGTACATCGCCTCGAACCGTCCGTTCAAGCGCAGCAGAACGCGATCTACCAGTAAACGGATCGGCCGTAACGGATGGCTCGCGGGCACGCGTTCCTCCGCCGACAGGAAGCTGAACATTGTCGATTGCTGGGTGTCGTCTCCGCGCATGGTTAAATCAATTCTACGGCGATTTGTTTCAGCCGCCAAGAGTATTCGGCGAATCCTTTTTCAGCAGCCTGCTAGTGCACGCGCGTGCTGGGACACCGTGCTAGGATCTGGACTGCCGGCACCGCACGCTGAGAATGAAACGGCGAGTCGTATTCGCGATCATCGTCACGCTTGCGCCGAATCTCGCCGCGCAGCGCGCGTTCGAAACGGGCGACCAGATCGTTTACCAAGATACTCGGGGGCGAAGGATCGATCTCGGAGCCGGCTTCAGTCCCGTATTGGCCGCCGAGGGCAAGATCGCCTTCATTCGGGGCCGGCGCTTTGCTTATGGAGAGGCGTTTGACTGTCGCGATCCGAAGAAAAAGAACTGGATCGCACTTTACGACCCGGCAACCAAGCAGGAAAGAACTCTCTTCGATCGCGCGCTCGACTTCGATGGGCGCGGCAGCCTGTTCTGCGTCTTCGAACAGATGGGACTTTCGCATGACGGTTCCATGCTCTACCTGGTCAGCCCTGTATATGCGGCCTCCGGGAGCCTTGCCATTGTGAATCTGGCGCGAGGATCGGTCGCCTATGTCCCTGGCGTGGAGTCTGTATACGTGATCGAAACCGGACCGCACCGCGATGAACTGATCTACGTGCAGCGGGTTATGCGTAAGTCCGCTAAACATCGCCTGGCGTTTCCGGCCTATCCGATTATCCACGCGGGCGCAAACGGTGAACCAATCGCGGAAATTTCAAATGAGCCCCTCACGGCAGGAGGCAACGACGTACCGATTCTGAGGGCTTATCTGAGTAAGATAGGCGGGACAATTACAGTAAATGGCCGCAAGTTGCCGTAAGCCACTTACAACTTCAACAGCGCCCGCAGCCGCTTGGTCTGCACCCGGCTCACCGGAATCTCGGTCTGCTTCTTATCGTCCATCCGAAGCTGGAAGCTGGACTTGAACCACGGGATCACTTCCTTGATGCGATTGATGTTCACCAGGAACGACCGGTGCACGCGCCAGAAAGTCTCCGGGTCGAGGTTGGATTGCAGCTCCTCGATGGTGCGGTAATTAGACTCGCCTTCCACGTTCGAAGCAACTACCGTAATAAGTCCATCTTCGATGGTGGCGTAAATTAGGTCCTGCGCGTCGACGATGAAATGCCGATTGGAACTGCGGACCAGCAACTTGGTGCGCTGCAGACCCGACTTAGAGGCCACGAGTTCACCTTGCTGCGGCTTGGCCTTTTCGGCCACTACCTTGGCCGCCCGCTCGACCGCCAGCGCCAGGCGTTCTTTTTCGATCGGCTTGAGAAGATAATCCAGCGCCTCCCAACGGAACGCCTCCAGCGCATATTGGTCATAGGCCGTCGCCAGGATAAAATAGGGCAGCGGGATGTTTTTCTCGCGCAGCGTTCGGATCACACCGAAGCCGTCCAGGCCGGGCATCTGCACGTCGAGGAACACCACGTCAGGCTCCAGCGTTTCGATCAGCTTGATCGCCTCCAGGCCATTTTTCCCGGTGGCCAGCACCTCGACCTCTGGAAATTCCTTGAGGAGATAAGAAAGTTCTTCGCTGGCTAGTTGCTCGTCGTCAACTACAACCGCGGAGATCACGCCGGTCGCGCGGCTTGTCATAAAATGTTAGTATAGCGTAGGATAGGCGTTCGCAGGTCCCCTTTTGAGGGCACGCTAAATCATCTTCGCGCCACCCAAGGAGATTCGTTGTCTACCATAGGAAACACCAGGATTGCGCCTGCTGATGGGAAATTGGGAATCCTGATTCCCGGTATCGGCGCGGTGAGCACCACCTTCATGGCGGGGGTGGAGGCGGTAAAGCGCGGGCTGGGCGCGCCCATCGGATCGCTCACTCAACTGGGCACCATCCGCCTGGGCAAACGCACGGAAGGCCGCACGCCCAAGATTCACGACTTCGTTCCGCTGGCTAAAATCGAAGACCTGGTCTTCGGAGGCTGGGACATTTTCGAAGATAACGCCTACCAGGCCGCGGTACATGCCGAAGTGCTCGAGAAAACGCTGCTGGAAAAAATTCGTGAGCCGCTGGAGGCGATCCGGCCCATGCAGGCCGTCTTCGATCCCGAGTACGTGCGCCGCCTGCATGGCCCCAACGTCAAGAGCCAGGGCTCCAAGATGGATAAAGCGGAAATGCTGATGGATGATATCCAGCAATTCCGCCAGACCACCGCGGCCGAGCGCCTGGTGATGATCTGGTGTGGATCGACGGAAGTCTTTCACCGGCCGGCCGCAGTGCACCAGACCTTGAAGGATTTTGAGTGCGGCCTGCAGAAAAACGATCCCGATATTTCCCCCAGCCAGATTTATGCGTATGCTGCCTTGAAGAGCGGCGTTCCTTACGCTAACGGAGCACCGAACCTGACCACCGATACGCCCGCCTTGCTCGAACTGGCGCGCGAACGGCAGATTCCCATCTGCGGCAAGGATTTCAAGACCGGCCAAACCTTCATGAAGACGCTCATCGCCCCTGGGATGAAGGCGCGCATGCTGGGAATGTCGGGTTGGTTTTCCACCAATATTCTGGGCAATCGCGACGGCGAGGTGCTGGAAGATCCGGGTTCGTTCAAATCCAAGGAAGAAACCAAGCTGTCGGTTCTGGAACAAATCCTTCAGCCGAAGCTGTACCCTGAACTGTACAAAAATCTGTATCACGCGGTGCGCATCAACTATTACCCGCCGCGCGGCGACGCCAAAGAAGGCTGGGACAACATCGACATCTTCGGATGGCTGGGTTATCCTATGCAAATTAAAATCAATTTCCTGTGCCGGGACTCGATTTTAGCCGCGCCGCTGGTGTTGGACCTGGTGCTGTTCCTCGATTTGGCGCAGCGCGCGGGAATGAAGGGCATCCAGGAATGGCTGTCGTTTTATTTCAAGGCGCCCATGACGGCTCCGGGGCTATATCCCGAGCATGACATTTTCATCCAACTGATGAAGCTCAAGAACACGCTGCGCTGGATGCGCGGAGAGGATTTAATCACACATCTTGGCCTCGAGTACTACGACTAACGGAGCGAAACGGCAAGAGCCGGCCAAGCGCAAGGTGCTGGTCATCGGCGGAACGTTATTCATCGGACGCATCCTGGTGAAGGAATTGGTGCGCGCCGGCCATGACGTCAGCGTGCTGCATCGTAAGTCGCGGCACAACCTCGGCAAGAAAATCGGCAACGTCATGGCCGACCGCAACGACCCCGAGGCGATGAAGCGCGCCCTGGCGGGAAAGAACTTCGACGTCGCGTTCGACAACGTGTACGATTTGGAACGCGGCACCACGGCGGCGCAGGTGGAAGGAACGGCGCGCGCGTGCGGAAACAATCTGCATCGTTACATCTTCATGTCCAGCGTCGCCGCCTATGGCGACGGCCTGAATCATCATGAGGGCGATGCGCTAGCCCCCGACGATCATCCCGACGTCTATGTCCGGAACAAAGCCATGACCGAGCGCTTGCTGTTCCGGATGCATCAGCGCAATGGGTTTCCCGTGGTAACTTTGCGCCCTCCGTTCATTTACGGGCCGGAAAACAATCTCTACCGCGAAGCCTTCTTCTGGGACCGGCTGCGCGAAGGCCGCCCCGTCATTCTTCCCGGCGATGGCCGCCGCCTAATGCAGTTCATCTACATCAAGGACCTGGTGGCCGCTTGCCTCAAGGTTATGGAGGCGCCGGATATCGAGGGACACGCGTTCAACATCGCCAATCCGCGGCCGCTGACACAGGTGGAAGTGGTGGAGGCGTTCGCGCGCGCGGCCAACAAGGAACCGACCTTTGTGCGCCTGCCTCGCGAGCGTATTCTGCGGGCCGGGGGCCACGTCATGGCGTCGCCGAATCTCTATTTCGGAACCTATTTCGACGTGCCCGCCATCACCATGGTGGTGAACAAAGCGCAACGAGTGCTGAAGTTCAAGCCCGTGGATTTCGCTACGGGACTCAAAGAGACTTACCGCTGGTATGTGCGCAACAGCCCGTTCTCCAAGCCGGATTATTCGTTCGAGGATACTCTCATCGAGTCCGCTCCGGCCTCGGCCTATTCGGCGCCGGTGGACTGAGCTTCAATCCGAACGGCCTTCAGCCGCTGGCGCAAAGTTTCTGGCAACGCGGCTTCGATCTTTGGCGTGATCAGTCCGACTGAATCCATGTCCATCAAATGAACCTTGTCCTTCAGCCGGAGGCTGGTCAGTTTCATGCGAACGAGATCCGCCACCGGTGCCAGCAGAATTCCTTCCTCCGTGACGGTCGGCTTGGAGAAATCTGGTACGGGTTCCACGTAATCAGGGCGCACTTTCTCACGAACGAAAACGAAATGGACCGCGCTGTGGGCTCTTGGCTGGGTGGCGTCTACAAGCAAGTCGCCGCGTGCATCATGACGATGCCGGAAGCCAAAATCCTTGACGGCTTGGGCAATTCGTTTAAGATGCTTTCGGTCGATAGCGACGTCCACATCCCGCGTCAGCCGCGCAGCCAGCGGATCTTTGGCGCTCACTTGGAGAAAAACGCCCAGCCCTCCGACCACGCGGTATGGTATGTTCGCCCGCGTCAGCGCGGAATGGAGCCGCCGCAACACGTCGAACAACTGTTCCACGTGTTTGTCTACAGCCCTCGCTGTGATCATCGGCCTTACCACTTTGATGCTTGCACAAGCGCTGCCGCTGCTTCCTTGACCGTATTGCAGTGGATGGTCACCGTGTCCGCGGTGTCCCGGGCATAGCCCCCCGCCAGTGTCACCGCGAGCGGTACTCGTCTTTCCAGCGCTGTTTCAAACACCAGCCGGTCCCGTTGTTTCAGCCCATCCATGGTCAGCTTCAGGCCGCCCAGTTGATCTTCGCGATACGGATCGGCGCCCGCCACATACACGATCAAGTGCGGGGCAAAACCCATCGCCAGATCCAGGGCTCCGCGCAGGCGTTCCAGATATTCCTCATCGCCCATGCCGTCACGCAGGTGCACGTCGATGGTGGAAGAAGGCTTTACGCTCGGGTAGTTGTTCCATTGGTGCAGGGACATAGTTAGAACGGAGTTGTCGCCCGCGAAGATGGCGGCAGTGCCGTTACCGTGATGCACGTCGCAGTCCACCACCATGGCACGCTCAATTTGCTTCTCATGCTGCAGCGCGCGGATCGCCACGGCGACGTCATGAATCGCGCAGAAGCCTTCGCCGTGTCCGGGAAAGGCATGGTGAAAGCCTCCGCCGATATTGAAGCCGATGCGTTCGCGCAAAGCGTTGCGCGCCGCGAGAATGGTGCCGCCGGTGGCCAACCAGAATCCGTTCACCATGGCCTCGGAATACGGAATTTCCAGCCGGATCACTTCCACGTCCGTCATGGCCCCGGTCTTCAATCGATGCACCCAGCCGGCATCGTGCACGCGCAGCAGGTCTTCATCCGCCACCGGTTGCGGTTCTACGAAATCCCACGGCGCGGCCGTTCCTTCGTCCAGCAATTGATCGTGGATGAGCCGGTACTTGTGCGAGGGGAAGACATGCTCGCCCAGGTTCAAATCATAACCGGGATGATAGATCAGCTTAAAAGGAAGCATGCGCGGATTCGAGCGCGGTCATGATAGCAACGCCGTAGATGTCGCTGGCCGAGCAGCCTCGGGATAGATCGTTGGCGGGCTTCGCCAAGCCTTGCAGCAATGGTCCGAACGATTGGGCGCCGGCCAACCGCTCCACTAGCTTGTAGCAGATGTTGCCCGAGGTGAGGTCGGGAAAGATGAGCGTGTTGGCGCGCCCGGCGACGCTTGATCCGGGAGCCTTGGTGCTCGCCACCGCTTCCACCAGCGCCGCATCGCCTTGTAACTCGCCGTCGATCGCGAGATCCGGCGCGCGCTCGCGCACGATGCGCAAAGCTTCCACTACTTTATCCACCCATTTATGCTTCGCACTGCCCTTGGTCGAAAACGACAACAACGCGACGCGCGGCTCAGCTCCTATGACATTACGCGTGGTGGCCGCGGTGGCGATCGCGATCTCGGCTAGCTCGACGGCGGAGGGATCCACGACGATGCCGCAATCGGCGAACGCGAGCACGCCGTTGTGCCCGAATACGCGATCCGGAACAGCCATCAGGAATGCACTGGAAACTATGCTGGCCGCAGGCGCGAGCCCGATGCAGTGCAGAGCCGCGCGCACAGTTTCCGCGGTAGTGTTGACGGCGCCGCCCACGAACCCGTCCACTTCGCCGGCAGCGACCATGAGCGCCGCCCGGTAAAGCGGCCGCCTCGCAATCTCCTCCGCCTCCACTTCCGTGACCCCTTTTGCGCGGCGCCGCTCGAAATAAAGCTTTCCGTAGCGGCGGGCTTCGGTCCCAGCTACCGTGTCACCCGGCTTCAAAAGCACCGGCGTGAGCAAGGCTTCGCGCTCCAGCCGTTCGGCGGCGGCCTGGACGCGCGGGTCGTCGCCCTCCGGGAAAACGATGCGGCGCTTGGGCTTCAGCCGGCGCAGACGATCGGCTTGAGCGGCGAGAAACGCAACTGCGGATTCCGGGGGTGCGGCCAAGGATTCATCATAACCGGCTAGGCCCGGTGGGCGCGGCGCGGTGGTTGCGGTGGATCGGGTTTGCGCATGCCGCGGCGATAGCTTTGGACCGCGCGGTTATGTTCGTCCATGGTTTTCGAGAATTGATGGCCACCCGATGCGTCGGCTTTCGCGACGAAGTACAAGAAATCGGTACCGGCCGGAGCTATCGCGGCTTTGAGCGACTCCACGCCCGGATTGGCAATGGGCCCCGGCGGCAGACCGGTGTGCTGGTAGGTGTTGTACGCATTGGCGTTCGCAAGATCCGACTTGTAGATAGTGCCGTGATAGCGCTGGTCCAGCAGCGCAGCGTAAATAGTGGTCGGGTCGCAATCGAGCGGCATGCCCAGCCGCAACCGGTTTTCAAACACGGATGCAATCAACGGGCGCTCGGCCGGAATTGCCGTCTCCTTCTCGATGAGCGAGGCCAAGGTCACGGTCTGGCTCACTGACGCCGGGTGATTCGGGTCCAGAAGCTGCTGCCAGTGCTTTCGGAACTGATCCGTCATCATCCGGCACAAATCCCGCGCCGTGGTTCGGCGAGTAAGGCGATAGGTGGACGGGAACAGATAGCCTTCGAGTGTGGGAGCGTTCGGAGCGAGATCTTTGATCATCGACGGATCGCGCGCGGCACTCAGGAAGTCGGCTGCGTGAAGAAAGTCGAACTGATTCAAACTTCCCGCGATATCGAATATATTGCTGCCTTCCGGGATCGTGAGTACATAGAAAAACACGTCGCCGCGCACGATGCGGTTAAACACGTTCCAAGTAGTATCGGAATGGCCGAATTGATATTCTCCAGCCTGAAGCCGGACGGCGGGATGCAGCAGGCGCGCCAGGACGAACTGCCATGGATATCGCACGACACCGGCGTCGGCCAGTTGTTGCGCTATGGCTTGCGTGCTGGTGCCCTTCGGGAAATCGAGAACGACGGAAGTCGCAAAGCCCTGATAAGCCATCGCCAACGTGGAGGCAAGCAGCAGAACTACGCCGGCGCCAATCAGCACGACAAACACAATGAGCCGAAGCAGGATTCCTCCCCTTCGATGGCGGCGATGAGTCATGGCCTCTGTGAATCCAGGTAACTTTCGAGCAGAATGACGGCCGCCAACCGGTCCACCGCCTTGGCGCGTTTTTCGATGCTGATTCCGCTCTGGCGCAGCACGCGTTGCGCTTCCACCGTGGTGAGGCGCTCGTCCCAGAATTCGACTGGGAGCCCGGTGGCGGCCTGAAGGCGCGCACCGAAGTCACGGGCGTGCTCGGCCTGGCGTCCCTCCCTCCCGCTCATGTGCAGCGGATTTCCGATTAGAATGCGCGACACGTTATGCTCCGAAATGATTCGCGCCAACTGCGCAAGATCCGATCTGATCTTGGTGCGCTCCAGCGTCTCCAGGCCCTGTGCCGTAATGCCCAGTTGGTCGCTTAAGGCCAAGCCGATGCGCCGTTTGCCGAGGTCGAGCGCCAATACTCTGCCTGGATTGATTGAAGCCGTCTGAGCTCTCTCCGTTGCTCGAATTTGCCGTACGCTCCACTTTCATTTCATCATAGAAGCAGCGGATCTATCCTGGATGTCCACCACAGCCCCTCCATTACCGGCTCAGAAGGCAGGGCAGATCAGCGTTGCGGTACTAGCTGCCGCCGCTGCGGTCGCTCTGCTCTACTTTGGCCGCGTGTTTCTTATAACGGTGGTCATCGCCGCGATCATTGCGTTCCTGCTCGATCCGGTCGTTACCGTTTTTGTGCGATTGCGCCTGCCCCGCGCGGTGGCAAGCTTCATCGTCTGCAGCATTGCGCTGCTGGTGCTTTATTTGCTGGGGCTCGGCGTCTACACGCAGGTCTCTTCCTTCATGGGCAATCTGCCCGCGTATAGCCAACGCATGAACGACATCGTGGACAACGTCGCAACGCGCGTGGATCAGATCGAGAAACGAACTTACCAGGTTCTGGTGCCGAAGCGCTTCCAGGCAACGCAACCCGCCCCGCCCGCACCGCCGGTTGAGACCAACCGGCGCCGCAGAAACGGCAAGGCTCCTGCTCCGGAGCCGGAAGTTCCGGCTGCCATCCCCGAGGTAAGGATTCACACCGAACCCACTCCTCTGCTGACCTACGTCTATGGATACGTGCGGTCGTTCTATGACGTGCTGCTCATGGCCAGCTTTGTCCCGTTTCTGGTGTACTTCATGCTCAGCTGGCGCGATCACATGCGGCGCAGCTTTTTCTATTTGTTCAACGATCCCGGGCGGCACGTGGCCGGAAAAAGCTGGGGTGGCGTGGCGGACATGGTCCGCGCCTACGTGATCGGCAATTTTGTGCTGGGGCTTTTCCTCGCGCTCCTCAGCTCCGCGTTTTTCTTCTCCATTCGGCTGCCGTATTGGCCGGTCATCGGGCCGCTGAGCGGATTTTTGAGTCTGGTTCCCTATGTCGGACTCCCAATGGCTGCATTGCCGCCGTTGCTGGCGGGATTGATCAAGTACAGCGAGCCGGCGGTGTACGTAATGATCGCCATCGTCGTGGCCATGCTGCACTTGATAGCTTTGAATTTGCTTTATCCCAAGGTAGTCGGATCGCGCGTGCACTTGAACCCTCTGGTGGTGACGGTAGCGCTGATGTTCTGGGGCACGTTGTGGGGCGCCATCGGCCTGGTGCTCGCAATACCCCTCACCGCCGCCGTAAAAGCGGTCTGCGATAATGTCACCAGTTTGCAAGGATACGGTAAGCTGCTGGGAGATTGAACGACTGCAATGAGCAAGCGATTCCTGATTTTCTTCGGCGTCGGTGTGGTCGCCGTCGTTGCGGCCGTCGTCGGAATCCTGAGCTACACCAAGGGCGCGCACCTGGTGCTGCAAGGTCAGATTCTCAAAATTCGCACTGGAGCCTTAAGCGATTCCGACAGCGTCGCGGTGCTCGATTTCCGAGTTACCAATCCATCCGATCTTCCGTTCGTGGTGCGCCAGGTGGAAGTATCGTTGGAACAGCCCAACGGCAACATGGTCGAAGGCAACAACGTCGTGAAGGAAGATCTGAAACAGTTGTTCCAATACAATCGCTTTCTGGGCGAGCGCTACAACGAGGGCCTGGCGATCAAAGACACGATACCCGCGCACAGCACGGTGGATCGCATGCTGGCGGTGCGCTTCGACGTCAACAACCGCGACCTGGAGTCCGCCAAGGCCATTCATCTCAGCGTCCAGGATATGGACGGCCCCATGTTTGAAACCAGCCGGAGCATAAAGTAGACTCGCTTGCGCCGGCTGCTGATTCGTCCGGGCGGAATCGGCGACTGTATTCTGTCGTTTCCGGCTCTCGATCATCTCAAGGCGGACTACACCGAAGTCTGGGTGCGTGGCGACGTCGCTCCTCTGGTCAGGTTCGCGGACCGCGTTTGTTCCATCGCGTCCACAGGGCTCGATCTCCTCGGGGTCGCGGGAATTGATCCGCCCAGTGCATTGATCGAGCGCCTGCGGTCCTTCGATTCGATTGTTTCCTGGTACGGCGCGAATCGCCCCGAATTTCGCGAACAGGTAGGCGTGTTGGGGCTGCCGTTCCGATTTCTAGGCGCCCTGCCGCCGGCCGGCGAGAGAATGCACGCCGCGGATTTTTTTCTGAAGCAAGTCGGTGGCGCCGGCTCGGCCGTGCCTCGGATTGAATGCCCGCCTGCTGAGCGGCGCGACTTCGCCGTGATTCATCCCTTCTCCGGAAGCCCGCGCAAGAATTGGCCACTGGAACGATACCGCGAATTGGCGCGGCGCATGCCCTTGGAAGTGCAATGGTGCGCCAGTCCCGAAGAAGCGCTGGATCACGCGGTGCGCATGGAAAACCTATGGGACTTGGCTTGCTGGCTTCGAAGCGCGCGCATCTACATTGGCAACGATTCCGGCATCACGCACCTGGCCGCCGCTGTGGGGACGCCAGTGGTTGCGATTTTCGGCCCGACCGATCCCGAGCTTTGGGCGCCGCGGGGAGATGGCGTGCACATCGTAAACGGCACGCTCGGCGACATCGGCGTGGATCAGGTATTGGAAGTGACGCACGCACTCCTGCGACATCCGAGAGTTACCATCGAGTAAGGAGTGGATCTCATGTCGCGCGCCGCAATCGTTTTCACCTTGGCATCCATCGCCGCGACAGCGGCCGAAATCCCACCAGGCACCCACGTCCTGCTCCGAATGGAGAACTCCATCAACACCCGTACGGCGCAGGAAGGCGATTACGTCTATCTGCGTACCGCGACTCCGATCAGCGTGGGCGGCCAGATCGCCGTGCCGGAGGGAAGCTACGTGCAGGGTGTCGTGGCGCAATCCAAGCGCAGCGGCCGCGTCAAGGGCCGGGCACAATTGGGAATCCGGCTGGAGACATTGACGCTGGCCGGCGGCAAGGTCCTTAAGTTTTCGCCACACCTGGGTTCAGTCGAGGACGAAGAGACCGGACAAAAAGTTACCGGCAAGGAGAACACAGTCGAAGCAGGCTCGAATACCGGCAAGGACGCCGAGCGCATCGCCATCCTGGCTGGAAGCGGCGCGGCGCTGGGAGGCCTGACGGATCGTGGTTGGACGGGCGCTGGTATCGGCGCCGGCATCGGTAGCGGCGTCGGGCTCGCCACTGTTCTTTTCACGCGCGGCAAAGAGGTGGAACTGCGCCGCGGCTCCACGCTGGACGTGGTGTTCGACCGCCCCGTTTCGCTCGAATAGCGGAGCTAGCGCCGCGCGGCTGCCAGTTCCGGCTCCGGTCCCGCATTCAGCTTGCTGTGACTCCGGCTGTACAAGAAATACATCACGAACCCGATCAGCATCCAGCCCAGCGCGGTCAACTGCGTGTAGGTGTCGAGCGAGACGATCATCACCGAGCAGACGATCGCTCCCAGGATCGGCACCACAGGTACAAACGGTGTGCGGAATGGCCGCGGCCGGTCCGGCTCTGCCCGCCGCAAAATCCAAATCCCCAGCGACACCAGCACAAATGCAAACAGCGTGCCGATTGAAGTGAGATCGCCCAGCAGCGATTCGGGCAGAAAGGCCGCGAGCGCGCCCACAAAGAAAAACAGCGTGATGTTGGATTTGTAGGGAGTGCGAAACGTCTTGTGCACCTGGCAAAACTGCGGCGGCAGCAGACCATCGTGCGCCATCGAATAAAACACGCGGCTCTGGCCCAGCAGCATCACCAAAATCACGGATGAGAAACCGAAGAGAATCGCCACGGTCATCGCTGTGGCGAGCCAGCCAAATCCCGGCATGTGATGTTCGACGGCGTAGGCCACCGAAGCTTCTTTGCCCACTGTCAGGAACTCGCTCCAGTTTGCGACGCCCGTCAAAACGTAGCCGAAAAGAATGTAGAGAACGGTGCAAATCGCTAGCGAGCCTAGAATGCCCCGGGGCATGTCGCGGCCAGGATTTTTGGTTTCCTGCGCCGCCGTCGAAACCGCATCGAAGCCTATGTAGGCGAAGAATACGATGCCCGCTCCGCGCAGCATCCCACCGATGCCATGTTGCATGGTCCCTTCATGGCCTGGCGTGCCAGCAGGAATGAAGAACGGCGTATGGTTGGCGGGATTGATGAATCGCCAGCCCACCGCGATAAAGATCAGAACGATGGTGACCTTGACCACGACAATAACTGCATTCACCGTGGCTGATTCCTGGATTCCTTTGATCAGCACCGCGGTAATCACCAGGATGATGACTAGAGCTGGGATATTGAAAATGCCATGAACGCCCGTATTGGAGACTTCCATTGGCGAGTGGCACCACTCATAAGGTATGGCTCCGCCCACCAGCCGGTTCAAATACTCACTCCAGGCGATGGCCACCGTTCCCGCCCCCATCGCATATTCCAGGATCAGCGCCCAGCCGATGATCCAGGCCACGAACTCGCCCATGGTCGCGTAAGCATAGGTGTAGGCGCTCCCGGCGATCGGAATCATGGCGGCAAATTCGGCATAGCATAAGCCCGCAAAGCAGCACCCGACTGCGCCCACCACGAAAGAGAGAATGACCGACGGGCCGGCAGCCTCGCCCGAAGCGGCCGCCGTCCGAACGAACAGACCAGCGCCGATGATAGCGCCGATGCCCAGGGCGATCAGGCTTCTGGCGGTTAGAGTACGTTTGAGGTCACTGTGGTTGGCTTGGTCGAGCAGCGCGTTCAGCGACTTTTTGCGAGTAAGGCTCATAAATTTGTTGCCGGAGTGGGTTGTCCGACATGCAGAATATCATAAGTTTGTGACGGACGCGCCGGGAGAGCCGTTCCTCCGGTTGGAAAGAGGCCGTCGTTTAGGGCCGTTCTCGTACCGCCCAGCCCGGCCCGAACCCGCCTCAGATCTGCCCTTGTGGCAGCGGCCCCCGAGCCACCACGGCTCTTCGGCTGCGAGTTGTTACGGTTACTACGGGAACAATTGTCAGGTTACAAGGGTCAACTGTTTGGATTCGATCTGTAACCCGCTTTCGCGTGAAGAAGCGAAAGTTGTCGGGCCAATCCGATAGATCGCTTTCGAGCCGGCCTGGCTTTGGAGAAGGATATGAAAGAACTGTCTGAGTTGCTGGACGATCTGAGCGATGCGATAAACCAAGCACTCTTGCGTTCAGGTCAGGTTCTGGATGCTGCAGAGGCTCTAGAAGACGCGGTGGGCGGTTTCCGCATATGCATCGATGTGATCCTGCATCATGCCACTGACCCCAATTCGAGCCCACTCCCACTCGCGAGCGACACTACCGGCTCGGATGTGGAGTTCCTCCGCTCTCTTAAAGTCAAGTTCTAGCGGTTGTCAGAATTGACCGTCCCGAGACATAGGTAACAGAACGTTCCGGAGACATGGGTAACATATTTTGCCTCCCGGGAGGCAAGATGCAAAACAAGACCGTTTACAAGATTCTGGAGCGATATGAGCTCTACACCCGTTCCACCAAACCCTATCAAGGCATGCCCGAGCCGCACTATCCGCTCCACGACAAGACTTGAATTACAAGCTGAGTGATCGGTCAGTTTGCGTGCCATAAGAGCGAATTCGGGTGGGCAAGTGGTCGGGCTGGAGCACTAGTCTGGTGGAATCCAGAAGCTCCGTCAATCTCGTGACGCGCTGCCATTAAAGAGGTTGCGGTAAGATTCATTCAGCCACCACGCAGTGGCGTGGACCGATTTAGGCGGAGCCGATCTCTTGACGGCAGCGCCCGGCGTATTTTTTCATCGGTCGGCCCGTTCTTAGCATCAAACTGTGCATCAGCCCATCAGTGCTGGACGCTGATGGCTCAGTGAAAGAGCCCAGAAGATGACAGACCGACTCAACGGTAGCGCCGCTGACTATCTTGCAGCGGACCGAGCCACGCGGCCGGTTTTCCACTCCTTTGGACCGGCCTTCCCAGTTGGCGATGGCCGTTATGGGTCGGCACGTTTTACACACCCTCAGGAGAGACTCATGACCTCGAGTTCGCAAAACGGAATCGTAACAATATCCGGCCATCAGTCAGTGGACCAGACAGTTCAAAAACTGAAAGGAATCCTGCAGGCCAAGGGAGTCAAGCTGTTCGCCCTGATCGACCACAGTGGGGAGGCGGAAAAAGCGGGAATGCAAATGCGACCCACCAGGCTCCTGATCTATGGCAATCCGAAGGCCGGAACTCCCCTGATGATCGCGGCTCCCAGTATTGCAATCGATCTTCCGCTGAAGATCCTGGTTTGGGAGGACGCCGATGGCAAGGTTTTGATCTCGTACAATGCCCCGGCTTACTTGCAGTCCCGGCATGGTTTGCCGCCGGAACTCATCCAAAACATAGCGGTAGTGGAAGCCCTGGCGGCAAAGGTGGCAGAGTGACACGCTTCGGCAGACTCGGCGGCTTGGGAATGCTCGCGGCG
This sequence comes from Terriglobia bacterium, assembly GCA_963739705.1. Taxonomy (GTDB): domain Bacteria; phylum Acidobacteriota; class Terriglobia; order Bryobacterales; family Bryobacteraceae; genus Palsa-89. Next base: position 487,197 of record CAVUBR010000004.1, read on the forward strand.
CTGGCGCTTCTGGGCCAGCAGAGCCAGTTCCAGGGCAGCGTTCCAAGCGGAACCGCATCGACGACGCCCATCGCGCTGACCCTGCGGGACGCGATGGATCGAGGTCTCAAAGCGAACCTCGGGCTGCTGGTCAGCGACTCGAGCAGCGAAATCGCGCGCGGGCAGCGGCTCCAGTCACTGAGCGCGTTGCTCCCGACGGTGACCGGCCAGGTCAGCCAGACTGAAGAACAACTCAGCCTGGCGACGATCGGGCTGAAGCTTTCGATTCCGGGAGTGTCCATCCCCACTGTCGTTGGCCCGTTCCATTACACCGACGTCCGCGCGGCGGCGGCTTGGAGCGTGTTCGATTATTCCGCGAGAAAGAACTTCCGGTCGGCTCAAGAGAGCGAACGCGCCGCCCGCCTTTCGGCTCAAGATGCGCGCGATCTGGTGGTACAGGCGGTGGCAGCGTCCTATCTCCAGATCATCGCCGACTCCTCGCGGGCGGACGCCGTTCGCTCTCAGGTGGAAACCGCACAGGTGCTGTACGATCGCGCGGTGGATCAGCGTCGGGCTGGAACTTCGGCCGGCATCGACGTTTTGCGATCCCAAGTGGAACTGAAGCAGCAGCAACAGCGCCTGCTCGCTCAGCAAAATCAGTTCGCCAAGGACAAGCTCGCGCTGGGCCGCGTGATCGGATTGCCACCCGGCCAGGATTTCAACCTCGCGGAATCCGTGCCATTTTCGCCGCTGACCTCCCTTACCCAGGAGCAGGCATTGCAGACCGCGCTTGAACAGCGCCCGGATTATCAGAGCTACCAGGCCCGCGTTCGTGCGGCGGAGGAAGCCGTCAACGCGGCTCGCGGCCAGCGTTACCCTACTGGCACCATTACGGCCGACTATGGCGACGTGGGAACCACGCTTGCCAATTCGCACGGGACATTCACTTTCGTGGCCTCGGCGCGCTTCAATATATTTGACGCCGGCCGCATTAGCGCGGACGTGATCCAGGCCAGGGCGGCGTTGAAGCAGCGCCAGGACGAGCTGGCCGACCTCGGCGGCCAGATCGACTATCAGGTTCGCACGGCCTTCCTGGATATTCGCACCGCCGCCGACCAGGTGGCGGTGGCGCGGAGCAATCTCGATCTCGCGAATCAGACTCTGGTGCAGGCGCGCGACAGATTTTCCGCCGGCGTCACCGACAACATCGAAGTCGTGCAGGCGCAGGAATCGGTCGCGTCCGCCAACGACAGTCTGATCGCCGCACTATACGCCCACAACCTGGCGAAAGTAGCTTTGGCGCGCGCCTTGGGCGGCGACCGAACAGGGAATCCAACATCTGGTGGAGGTGAAATAAGATGGCTGAACTTACCAAAGAAAAGAAACTCCCGCGCAAGCGGGGAAAGCTGGGCCGTATCGTCGTGCTGTTGGTGATCGTGGTGCTTCTCGCGGTCGCCGGATTCTTTCTGTGGAGATACTTCAACACCTACGAATCCACCGACGACGCGCAGATCGATGGCCACATCGACGCCATCAGCGCCCGCATCAGCGGCCACGTAGCGGAAGTACTGGCGGAAGACGAGCGATATGTCAAAGCCGGCGACGTGCTGGTGCGAATCGACCCGAGAGATTATGAGGTCGCGCTTGCCAAAGCGGAAGCGGACTTGGCAGACGCCGAAGCCGCTCTCGAAAGTTCCCGCATCGACATTCCGATCACCACCACCAACACCTCCAGCCAGTTGAAAACCGCAACTTCCGGCCGGGCCGACGCGACCGCGTTCCTGCTGGGTGCGGAGCGCCAGCTCAATGCGGCACAGGCGCGGCTGGAAACGGCCCGCGCTCAGGTTCGCGAAGCCGAAGCCAACCTAACCAAAGCCAGCGACGATGTGCGTCGCTACAAACTGCTGGTCGACAAGGACGAGATCCCGCGGCAGCAGTACGATACGGCGGTTTCGGTGGCGGCGGCGCGACCAAGCCGCGCTGGATGCGCGCAAGGCGGCAGTCCGCGAAGCCGAACAGAACATCGTGGTGGCGCAGAGCTGTGGTCGATCAGGCCCGAGCAGCGCATCACGTCAGGCGGACGCATCCATCGAATCGGCCCTGACCGCGCCGAAACAGGTTGCGGTGAGCGAAACGCGCGCCAAGTCCGCTCTGGCGCAGGTCGCGCAGAGGAGGGCTCTGGTCGAGCAGGCCAAGCTGAACCTCAGTTACTGCACGATCATCGCGCCCGTCACCGGCATCGTGGGCAAGAAAACCGTGGAAATTGGGCGAGAACATTTCGCCCGGCCAGCAGTTGATGGCCGTGGTTCCGCTCGACGACATTTGGATCATCGCGAATTTCAAGGAAACGCAGCTCAGCCGCATGAAACCCGGCCAGCGGGTCGAGTTCGGCGTGGATGCTTACGACCGGGAATATAAGGGCAGGGTTTAGCAGATTGGCGGAGCCAGCGGATCGCGCTTCAGCCTGCTGCCTCCGGAAAACGCGACCGGAAATTACGTGAAAGTCGTGCAGCGCGTTCCGGTGCGCATCAATCTCGATCCCGGCCAAAACAGCGATCATCGTCTGCGGCCCGGCATGTCGGTGGATCCGAAAGTCTACCTCCAGTAGGAGAGCCTATGGCCGCACCAACTGAAGTCTGGAAGCCGAAATTCAATCCCTGGCTGATCGCCGTCGTGGTCGCACTGGCCGCGTTCATGGAGGTGCTCGACACCAGCATCGCCAACGTGGCTTTGCCGCATATGGCGGGCAACGTGGGCGCGAGCAACGACGAGAGCACCTGGGTGCTCACTTCCTATCTCGTTTCGAACGCCATCGTTCTTCCGATCAGCGGATGGCTGGCGAGCCTCTTCGGCCGCAAGCGTTTCTTCATGCTCTGCATCTTCGTGTTCACGCTCAGCTCGCTGTTGTGCGGCGCCGCTCCGACGCCTGGGAACATTGATCCTCTTTCGCGTTATGCAGGGCGCAGGCGGCGGCGGACTTCAGCCCATGGCGCAGGCCATTCTTGCGGACACCTTCCCGCCACAGAAACGCGGACTGGCGTTCGCACTCTACGGAATTACCGCCATCATGGCGCCGACCATCGGCCCGACGCTGGGCGGATGGATTACCGACAACTATTCCTGGCGCTGGATTTTCTACATCAATCTGCCGGTCGGCATCCTGACGCTGTTTCTGGTGATTCGCATGGTCGAGGATCCGCCTTACCTCACGCAGCTCAAGACCGCGGGCGTGCGCGTCGATTACATCGGCATCGCGCTTTTAGCTCTGGGGATCGGCGCTCTCCAGGTCCTGCTCGACAAGGGCCAGGAAGACGATTGGTTCGGCTCACATTTCATCGTCACGCTGGCGGTGATTTCGGCTGTCTGTCTGGTCACCCTGGTCTTCTGGGAATGGCGTCAGCAAGCGCCGATCATCGACGTGCGCATGTTCAAGAACTTTAACTTCGCAGTGTCGAGCCTGATGATGTTCTTTCTCGGCGTGCTTTTGTTCAGCAGCCTGGTGATGATGCCGCAGTTCCTGCAAACGCTGATGGGATACACGGCGGAGTCCGCCGGACTGGTGCTCTCGGGCGCCGGGCTGGTGCTGCTGTTTGAAATGCCCATCGTCGGCCAACTCACCACCAAAATTCCGGCGAAGTACATCATGGCGTTCGGATGGCTGTGTCTGGCGGTCGGGATGTACTATTCCACCATGCGCGTGGACTTGCTGATCAGCTTTAAGGCGGCCGCCTGGCTGCGAGTGGCGCAAGCCTTCGGCCTGGGATTTCTGTTCGTGCCGATTTCGCTGGCGGCCTACATCGGAGTTGCCGCCGGAAAAGGGAAACAGCGGTGTCGGGATTGGTCAACTTCATGCGCAATATCGGCAGCAGCGTGGGAACATCCATGGTCACGACCATGCTGGCCCGCCGCGCGCAGTTTCATCAAACCGTGCTTGACGTATCACGCCACCAACTACGATCCGGCGTTTCGGAATCAGCTGCAAGGCCTTACCCAGCAACTGGTTCACGCGGGAGCCACGCCGCCGGACGCGCAGGTAGCGGCGTACGCGCGCATCTATCAATCCGTTCAGATTCAATCGCAGACGCTGGCTTATATCGACACTTACATGGTGCTGGCAATCGCCGCGAGTATCATGTTCGTGCTTACCTTCATCGTGAAGAAGAATGATCCCCGTGCAGGCGGGGAAGTCGCAGTCGGCTGATGGAAACCGAGGACGAGTCATGATCAAAGTGCTGACCATCGAGCGCGAATACGGAAGCGGCGCCAACGAGATCGCCCAAACCATCGCCGAGCGTCTGGGCTGGAAACTATGGGATCAACTGCTCACCACTGAAATCGCGCGTCACTTGGAATGCGCCTAAACTGCACGTCGAGCAGCATGAAGAACGCCGCGATCCGCTCTACTATCGCCTGTTTAAAGCCTTCCTGCGAGGCAGTTTCGAAGGCAGCCTAAACGCGCCCCGCCTGAAACTGGCGGATGCGGACAGCATTCGCAAGGTTACCGAACAGCTTGTTCGGCGGGCGGCGGAGGAAGGCAACTGTGTCATCGTCGGCCGAGGCTCCGCATACTACCTGAGCGATCTCCCCGATGTATATCACGTCTTCGTCTACGCTCCCTTCGACGAGAAAGTTCGCCGCCTCCAACAGAGGGGCCAAAGCGAGCAGGAAGCAATCCAGTTGGCGGAGACAGTCGACCAGGATCGCGCAGCCTTTATCAAACAGCATTTCGGAGTGGACTGGCCCACTCGTCAGTACTTTCACGTCATGATCAACTCGGGCGCCGGCAACGAAGCAGTGGTCGAAACGGTCCTGGACGCGATGCAGGCGTTCCAGAGGCATGACACGTTGGGCGGCCGCGGATAGAATGGGGGAATTCTCTATGACACACACCAGAAATCTCCGGCAGTTCAGCATCGGCCGGGCTGCCGTCGGCGCCAATGCCTTGGGCGCGCTCGCAATCGGGGCGTTTGCACTGGGCGCACTGGCCATTGGCCGCGTCCTCATCGGCAAGCTGACGGTGGATAGAGTAAATTCGAAGTCGGTCTCGATTGACAATCTCACCATCGGGCGTTTGCAAGTCCGTGAGCTGATCGTGACCGATTCGCTGACCACCCCGTCGCACGACTCCGAGGGGAAGTAAGCGCCGGTAGCGCTGGATGCAACGTTAAGGACTTTCATGGCCGACTCCACCGATTTAACGCAAGAAGCAATGTTTCCTCATCTGAGCGAAGCTCAGATCGCTCGGCTCGCCTCGCTCGGTGCTCGCCGAAATGTCGCCCAGGACGATGTGATCTTCGATCAGGGATCGCGCTCGCGGAGTCTTTTCGTTGTGCTCAAGGGACGTCTGGAGGCTTTCAGTTCCTCCGCCCATGGCGAGACTCGCATAGCGGTCGTCGAACCCGGTCAGTTCACCGGCGAGCTCAATATGCTCGCTGGGCGGCCCACTCTGGTACAAGCGCGCGCGGCCACGGCGAGTGAGCTGCTTGAGATCGATCAAGCCACGCTTCGGCGCGTCGTGCAGACGGATCCGGAGCTTAGTGAGATTTTTCTACGCGCGTTTCTGCGGCGCAGGGCGGCTCTCATCGCGCAGCCCAGCGGAAATCTCATGTTAATCGGTTCCAGATATTCCGCCGCGACCCTGCGCCTAAAGGAGTTTCTGTCCCGCAATGGCCAGCCCTACACATATCTCGAAGTGGAGCGGGATGCTGGCGTTCAAGAGCTCCTCGAACACTTTCAAATCAATCTCGGCGACATTCCAGTGCTGATATGCCGTGGCCGGCCCGGGCTCCGCAATCCGACTAATGCGCAGGTGGCACAGTGCCTTGGATTCAATTCCGAACTCGATGAGAGCCGCGTTTACGATCTGGTCGTGGTCGGCGCCGGCCCGTCCGGACTGGCAGCCGCCGTGTATGCAGCCTCGGAGGGACTGGACGTGCTGGTCCTGGAAAGCAACGCCCCGGGCGGTCAAGCCGGCTCCAGTTCTCGCATTGAGAACTATCTGGGCTTCCCGACCGGCATTACGGGCCAGGATCTCGCGGGCCGGGCATTCGTCCAGGCGGAAAAGTTCGGTGCACAGATCGCCATCGCTCGCGTGGCCGCGGGGCTCGCCTGCGACCGCCGGCCTTTCCGTGTGGAATGCGCGGGAGCCGAACCCGTCCAGGGGCGCGCGCTCATCATCGCGTCCGGGGCGGAATATCGCAAACTGCCGCTGCCAAATCTGGGCCAGTTCGAAGGGGTCGGAGTCTACTACGGCGCCACACGTCTGGAAGCGCAGCTCTGCGCGAACGAAGAGATTGTCGTCGTCGGAGGAGGCAACTCTGCTGGACAAGCGGCCATCTTCCTGTCATCCATCGCAAAGCACGTGCATGTGCTGGTACGGGGCCCCGGCTTGGCGGACAGCATGTCGCGTTACCTGATCCGCCGGATCGAAGAATCTCCCAGCATCACCCTCCGGACGCGAACACAGATCGTGTCGCTGGGGGGAAACGGGCACCTGGAACGCCTTTCCTGGAGCAATCTCGAAAGCGGCGCCACAGAGACACGCGATGTCCGTCACGTGTTTTCCATGACCGGGGCGAGCCCCAATACAGGATGGCTAGGGGGCTGCGTTGCGCTGGACGACAAGCAATTCATCAAAACCGGCGCTGATCTTTCGCCTGAGGATCTGGAGGCAGCGCGTTGGCCACTGCGGAGGCAGCCCTATATTTTCGAAACAAGCGTGCCTCGAGTATTCGCTGTCGGCGATGTGCGTTCGAGGAGTGTGAAGCGCGTGGCATCTGCCGTGGGCGAGGGCTCCGTCGCCGTCCAACTCGTCCACCAAGTGCTATCCGAGTAGCTCGTGATGACGAACCTTCGGGCCAGCCCCATGTCTTGGGCGGATCAGAGCACATAGTGAGCTGACCGATTTTTTTATACCAGTCCGACAGAGAGTATACCTCGGCGCGATCCAACTCCCGCCATCTCGACTACGCCTTCGGGGTTAAACACGCAGCAGGCAGAGCAATTGCTGTCGGAGTGTGGGCCGAATTCCGTACCCGGTTGTGGAGTTGGTGCAAATGGAAGGTCACAGGCTCGCCATCCCAACACAAATTTCATTAGGATCGGCATGCAAACTAACATCGACTCGCCAAGCTTAGCCTCTTTCAACTACGCCGGAGTCAGATGTTCCGTGATCCCTGATTTGGAAACGGAGAAATTCATGGATAGCGGCCAGCGCTTCACCGTTTGTAGTCGTAATGCGAATTCGACCGCCGCGTTCCGTTTTCTCGAAACGATACTCGATCTCCGCTTTCAGTCGTTTCATTACAGCTACGCCCGGAGGCGTCTGCGCATGAATCAACATGGGAGCCGTGAAATCACCGGCCGCAAACATTTGTGCAATGTGACTCAAATGCTCCCGGATCTGATCGCTGCTTGTAGTATCGTCGGGGTCATTCGCCTCTACCTCGATAGCACCACCATCGGACATCAGTTGGAAGTGATGCGTAGTTTTCTCGTGATCAAAGCCCATGACTTGATCGCCTCTTCTATTGACGTCGGCATGGTGCTGAGCGTGGTTTTGAGCCATAGAATCCTGGTCAGGAACTTGTGGTGTAACTGCGGATTGGTCTGCCGTCTCGCCCTTCGGCGGATTTCCCATCATTCCGCCGTGCATGCCGTTCTGCATCATCGCTGCGTGCATGGCAGCCATGCCGCCTTTGACAAGGTCGCTCACCTCCGAGGCGTGCTTCTGGAGTGCCGCTACGGTCTCCGGATCGGATGACGTTTGAACGACGACGACACCCTTAGCAGTCGTCTGAATGGAGGTATGAACTTTATCGGCATTTTGGAAAATCGAATGCAGCGCCGGACTCTCCATCGGCAAGCCCGGGTCATTCCCCGCACTGACGTGCTGATCCATGCCCAAAACGTGTTCCTTGATGATCCCTGCAATCTGCGGATCGTCTGATTCCGTGACGGTGCGGATGCCATTCGCAAGATTCGTCACGGTGCGGTTGATGCGATCATGGTTGACCATCAACTCGTGGATAGCGCGCATCTCTGGCATTGTTGAGGAATCATGGCCCATCATGGCCGGTCCCATGCCAGCCATCCCTCTCGGCGGCGTTGTGGGCTGCTGTGCGGTTGCCACTGCTGCTATCAAAATAAAGACAAAAAGTATGGACAGCGTATATGTATGCTTCATCGTTTTCTCCCGTTGATTCCGTTCTTCTGGCCGAAGCGGATCGATCGATCAGGGGTCGCTAAGGTTTCCAGCAGTCTGGCAGGTTCGCCAGACTGTTGTTTCTTTAGCCGGAGGTCCCAGTCCTTTATTAGGGCGCGCAACCGATTTCGCACGGCCATCATGTCACGCAACATCACCTCCATATGAGCGAGTTTGCCCGCGGCAAGATCGCGCACCTGATGGCAGGGAGCGCCGCCACGGTTCCGTACTTCGAAGATCTTGCCAAGTTCAGCCAGTGTGAATCCAACTGCAAGCGCACTGCGAATCAAACGAAGACGTTCTATTGCGTCGAGGCTGTACTCACGATATCCGTTTGTCGAGCGCCGGGCTGATAACACTCCAACTCGCTCGTAATGCCGCAAGGTATCGGTGCTCACACCAGCTAATTTGGCGAGTTCGCTTGAGCGCAGGAAATGTCGCTTCGAAGATCGCTCCACTCCACCTAGAGTATAAACCCCGGAATGGATTCCAGGGTCAAGTCCTCGTCGAGTGAGCACAGCAAGCCTCTTGACAGTCGATGACAATCCATGATATCGTTAATCGACGATACACTATGAAGGACTTAAAGCCATTGACGAGCGATCTGTGCTGCCCGCCGGAAGCCACTCAGCCCGAAGTCAGCCTGCAGGCCCTGGAGAGTGCCGAGGCCGACGAGGAGCTGGCGAAGCTTGCGAAAGCGATCGGCCATCCCGCGAGGGTTCGCATCGTAAGGATGCTATCTCGAAGGGAGGCTAGGGTTTGCAGCCAGATCGTGGATGAACTCCCGCTGGCGCAATCCACTGTCTCCGAGCATCTGCGCATTTTGAAGGAAGCCGGCTTGGTACGGAGCTCGCAGGATGGTCCGCGCGTTGGCTATTGCATCGACTTCAATGGCCTGCGTCGGTTGAAGGCGCTCGCAGCAATCTTGTGAGGCTTTTTTTATGTCCGATAAATCGTTCTTCGTCGATAAGCGAAATAAGAAGAGAGGTTCCAGATGACTACAGTTGAAGTTTTCGATCCCCCGATGTGCTGCTCGACCGGGGTTTGCGGCCCGAGTGTCGATCCGGCGTTAGCCCGCTTCAGCGCGGACCTGAATTGGTTGGCCAGCGAAGGTGTCCACGTGCAACGGTACAACCTGGCTCAGCAGCCAGAGGCGTTCGTCGCGAACGCGCTTGTCAAGGCGACGCTCGCCAAAGAGGGCAACCAGTGTTTGCCTCTGATCCTGGTAAACGGGCGGATTGCCAGTCAAGGCACGTACCCACAGCGGTTAGAACTCGCGAAGCTGTACGGCGTGGGCGTTCCGGAAGTCCCGCCGAGCCTTTATACAGAAGCGGTGGCCGAGCTCGTCGCGATTGGCGCCGCCATCGCCGCGAATTGCGAGCCTTGCTTCAAACATCACTTCCAGCAGGCGAAGAAGCTGGGTGTCTCGCGGGAAGACATGATGCTCGCCGTCAAGACGGCCCAGAGTGTCAAGGGGACGCCGGCGAAGGCGATGCTGGAACTGGCGAGCCGCATCCTCGAAGGAGATCCTGCCGCGCTTCCAGTTGTCCGGAGTTGCTGTGGATAGGTGCTGCCATGACAAACACTACATTCCTCGAACACGCAACCCGTATCCTGTTTTTCACAGGCAAGGGAGGCGTCGGAAAAACTTCGCTTGCCTGCGCCACGGCCGTGACAATGGCCCAGCATGGTAAGAAGGTGCTGCTGGTCAGTACGGACCCCGCGTCGAATCTCGATGAAGTTCTGGGCGTAAGCCTGTCCGGAGCGCCCACCGCGGTTCCTGGCGCCGAGGGACTATGGGCGCTGAACATCGATCCCGAGGCCGCTGCGAAGGCGTACCGGGAACGAGTGGTGGGGCCCTATCGCGGCGTGCTCCCCGACGCTTCGGTCAACAGCATGGAAGAGCAGTTGTCCGGCGCCTGCACGGTTGAGATCGCCGCGTTTGACGAGTTCACCAAACTGCTGGGCGATAAACAGACAACGGCGGGATTCGATCACATCATCTTCGATACGGCTCCCACGGGCCACACGCTCCGCCTCTTGAAGCTGCCGGCTGCATGGACCGGGTTCATCGCCACCAACACGACTGGAACTTCATGTCTCGGCCCTTTGTCTGGCCTCGAAACTCAGAAATCTCTTTATGACGCCAGTCTGAGCGCCCTCACAGATCCGTCCACCACGACGCTGGTTCTGGTGAGCCGGCCGGAGCAAGCCGCACTCGCTGAAGCGGATCGGTCGAGAGCTGAGCTGGCCGAGATGAGTGTCACAAATCAGATGCTGTTCCTCAACGGTGTCTTCGCGGCGCAAGATCGCCGTGATCCCGCGGCGTGTTCCCTCGAGGCTCGCGGCCAGGAGTCGATCGCAAGTATGCCTTCGGATCTCGCGAGGCTTCCCCGAATTGAGATCCCGCTTCTTCCATACGCCCCGATGGGCGTGGATCACCTCCTTTCGGTTTTCGGCGGCGTTTCACTGGGGCGAAAACCTATACGCCAGGGCGGGACAGATGCAATCGAATCCGGACTTCCTCTTTCTGCTCTGATCGACCAACTCGAAAAGGCCGGGCACGGCGTTGTCATGACGATGGGAAAAGGCGGCGTCGGCAAGACCACCGTTGCATCGGCGATCGCCATCGAACTCGCCCACCGCGGGCATCCCGTACATCTCAGCACAACGGACCCCGCGGCTCACGTAGCGGCCACGGTCGGAGGAACGGTTCCGAACTTGTCGGTGAGCCGAATCGATCCAGCCGTCGAGACTCGCGAATACACCCAAGCGGTTTTGAGGAAGGCAGCGCCGGAACTGGATGCTCAGGGGCTGGCATTGTTGGAGGAAGACTTGCGGTCGCCGTGTACCGAGGAGATCGCGGTGTTCAGTGCATTCGCGCGAACCGTGGCCGAAGGGGAACACGGATTTGTGGTTCTCGATACGGCTCCCACAGGACACACCATCCTGCTGCTCGATGCCGCCGAGGCTTACCACCGCGATGTCACGCGAACGATGAGCGACCTGCCCGATTCGGTACGCCGATTGCTCCCCCGGCTGCGGGATCCGGAGTTTACGAGGGTGCTACTGGTGACTCTGCCCGAGGCCACTCCGGTCCATGAGGCGGCGCGATTGCAGGATGACCTCCGGCGGGCGGGCATTGAAGACTATGCTTGGGTGATCAATCAGAGCTTCGCCGGCGATGCCTTCAGGGATCCGGTTCTGGTGGAGCGCGGCTTGAGGGAAGACCCGTACGTCGCGGAAGTGCGTGATCGTCTCGCGACTCAATTTGCCGTCATCCCGTGGAAGCCCGAGGCGCCGGTGGGGCCCGAACGGCTCAGGGAACTGGCGGCCAGTTCACTCGCGCTTGCGGGTGCGCTGAAAGGCTGAAAAGTAATGGACCACGCAACAAGTCCAAGGCTTTCGTTTCTGGATCGTTACCTGACGCTGTGGATCTTCGCGGCGATGGCGGCGGGCGTTGGACTCGGGTACCTTGTCCCCGGCGTGGTGCCCTTTCTCGACCGTTTCAGCGTCGGCACGACCTCCATCCCCATCGCCATCGGGTTGATCCTCATGATGTATCCACCGCTGGCGAAGGTCAAATACGAGGAAATGGGGCGGGTCTTCCAGCATCGCCGGATACTGGTCCTCTCGCTCATCCAGAACTGGGTCGTGGGACCCGTTCTGATGTTCGCTCTCGCCGTGCTGTTTCTCCGGGACAAGCCGGAGTACATGACCGGCCTCATCCTGATTGGGCTGGCCCGCTGCATCGCTATGGTCATCGTCTGGAACGACCTCGCACACGGCGATCGGGAATACGCAGCCGGCCTGGTCGCATTGAACTCTGTCTTCCAGGTATTGTTCTTCTCGGTCTATGCGTATTTCTTCCTCGCCACCGTCCCTCGCTGGCTGGGGCTCACGTCGGTGAAGGTGAACATCTCCATGGCCGATATCGCCAAAAGCGTGTTCATCTATCTCGGAATTCCGTTCATCGCCGGGATGCTCACCCGGTTTGTGATGCAGAAGGCCAAGGGCCGCCAGTGGTACGAAAAGCGTTTCATTCCTAAGATCAGCCCCCTTACGCTGATTGCTCTGTTATTCACGATTGTCGTCATGTTCAGCCTGAAGGGCGAGACGATCGTGCAATTGCCGTTCGACGTGATTCGCGTCGCCATTCCGCTCACGATCTATTTCGTCGTGATGTTCTTCACTTCGTTCTGGATGAGCAAGAAGGTTGGCGCCAACTATGCCGAGGCGACGACGCTTTCATTCACCGCGTCATCCAACAATTTCGAACTAGCCATTGCCGTGGCCATCTCCACATTCGGCATCCACCACGGAGCTGCTTTTGCGGCGGTGATCGGGCCGCTAGTCGAAGTTCCCGTACTCATCTCACTGGTCAACGTCGCCCTCTGGATTAACCGGAGATGGTTTGGCGACGTGTTTTCCGGGGAGACGGTTCCCGTCTAGATGCTGGCGCCGTTTTCGCGTACGTGTTTCCGCGGCCGGAATCCCGGTAGGAATGGGATCGCTGTACCGAATGCCGGGAATTCTCGACGTGTTGGCAGCTATCGGCGGCGAAGACCCTGGTCGAGATGTCATTACGGAATTGACGCCGGCCGCTTATCGATCAGCAAGCGGGACACGAATAGATGAAGCGAATACTCATTCTGTGCACAGGCAACTCGTCTCGAAGTCAAATGGGCGAAGGCTTGTTCCGGCACGAAGGCCGGGGAGCGTATGAGGTCGCCAGTGCTGGCACCAAGCCGAGCCACGTGCGGCCCGAAGCGATTGCCGTGATGAAGGAACTTGGGATCGACATTTCGGGCCACCGATCGAAATCAGTGAGCGAGTTCGAAGGCCAATCGTTCGACTACGTAGTCACGGTCTGTGACAACGCGCGCGACAACTGTCCGATCTTTCCCGGAACTGCTCAGCGAATCCACTGGAGCTTGGAGGACCCTGCCGCCGTGCAGGGAACGCAAGAAGAGCGCATGGATGCTTTTCGGCGTATTCGCGATCAGCTCTATGAGCGGGTGAAGGCCTTCTATCGCGACCAAGCCGCTACGGCCGAGCGCTCACCATAGGAGAGTCTTCCGTGGTTAAGAAGCGAGTATTGATCATTTGTACCGGGAACTCCGCCCGGAGTCAGATGGCCGAGGCGTTGCTTCGACATGAGGCTGATGACCTGTATGAGGTCTTCTCGGCCGGCACACACCCGGCTGCCGTCTGTCCGGAGGCCGTGACTGTCATGCGCGAAATCAGTGTTGATATCTCCGCGCAGCGGTCAAAGCCAGTTGCGGAGTTTCACGGACAGCAATTCGATTTCATTGTCACTGTCTGCGACAAGTCGCGTGAAGAGTGCCCCGTTTTCTCTGGAGAGACGGAGCGGCTCCAGCGGCCATTCGAAGACCCGGCGAGTTTTATCGAGGTTGGCGAATATCGTCTTCACACCTTCCGACGACCGCGTGACCGAATCCATTCGCGTGTGATGTTGTTTCTGGGCGAGGGCAGCTATGGCAGCGAAGAGCGGACCTAGTTTGAGTTTGCCGCGGGGATTAACCTCGCCCACGCAACCATCGTGGAGTTGCTAAGGAGAGAGTCCATGTCGATTCATTCAGTATGTACAACCCACAGAAGATGACTGCGCCATATCACCCAGTCCGGCACGCGCGTGGTTGGATTGCTGAAAAACAGCTCGACTAAGACCTGTTCTTTCAGCACATTAGGAGCTTTTTGGTCTGGCTGTCAGCCTGCAAGGCTGGGGGATGGCGAGGTGAAGGCGATGAGCCAAAAGACTTCACGTCACCGCGCCAACGAATCTTATTGTAAGGAACGTGATCGCCTATGGAAGCACTGAATTTCAGTGCCATGAGACAGAAGCTGTCCATGTTGATGCTCATGGGGATCGCCACCGCCCCGATTTGGGCAGACGATCTGCAGACTGCTTATCAGCAGGCAATCGCAACATCTCCGGTTATTGCCCAGGCACGTGCCCTGATGGATGCGGACGTAGCGGGTAAGTCGTTGGCGAGCTCCAATCTTCGTCCCCATGTCAATGCCGGCGCCAGCGGAGGAATGAATTCGGCCTACGTCACGGGTTTTGGCCCAACACCGATTTCGACCGGATATCACTCCGACATTTTCAGCGTCAGCTTGACCGAGTCCATCTTCAACGGCCAGACCCTCTCCGCAATTAAACAAGCGGAGAGCCGAATCCAGGCAAGTGAAGCGGCTTTGGCCTATGCGCAACAGTCCATTGCGCTGCAGGTAACGCAGGCGTATTTCGGCGTCCTGCAGGCGCAAGCCAACGAGCGCGTGGCACAACAACAAACCAGTCTGCTGCAAAGCATCGCCGACCAGACCAACACAAATCTGCAGGTCGGGACCGGAGACATTATTTCCGTGCAAGAGGCGCAATCGCAGTTGGATGCTGCGAAGGCCGACTTGATTGTTGCCAAGAATGCCGTGGCCATCGCGCAGAATCAATTGGAGCAGTTGACCCATCATCCGTCCGGCGCGCTACGGGATGTAACGACCTTGCAGGCTATGGGTCCGCAGCCTGACACCCAGGGTCCGTGGCTCGATACCGCACTGAAGAACCAGCCACTGTTGCAGCAGGCGAAGGCAACGCTGAAAACAGCGGAGCAGCAAGTGCAATTTGAAAGAAGAGCGCTTTGGCCGACGTTAAGTCTAAATGGTATCGGCGAGCATGCGGCCGGGACTTTGCTGCCTCCGCTGGCCTTCAACGAAGTTGGCGCCGCACTAAGCGTGTCAATTCCAATTTACGAAGGAGGCAGTACGCGCGCGGCCATTCGCCAGGCGGAAGCGTTGTCGAGAGCGAGCCGGAACAATGCGGCAAATCTCCAGGATCAGATTACACTGGCGACCCAGACCGCGTTCGTCAATCTTCAAAACAGCGTCGTTCAATTCCAAGCCAGACAGCAGTCGGTGAACTCGGCCAGAGTGTCGCTGGACGGGACGCGTACGGGATATGAAATCGGAAGCCGTTCCATCATCGATTTGCTCACGGCCACAACCAACTATGCCGTGGCACAGCGGAACTATTACCTGGCGCTGTATACGCAGCTTGTAGCGCGGGCGCAGCTCAAAGCTGCGGCCGGCGTACTCACGCCGCAGGATATCGAAGCTATCAATGCCTTACTGGATGGAAATCATTAGCCGTGGTTAGAGGAGGGTCAATTGATGGCCGCCAAGAAAAAGATCGCAGTGGGCATAATAGGCGCGATTCTGCTGGTCACAGCCGGCGTGTTCGCCCGTGGATGGCTCGTTCGCAGGCAGGCTCCCGCCACCAGCGTCACGCTATTCGGCAATGTAGACATTCGTCAGGTGCAACTTGCTTTCAACGACAGCGAACGCATCGACAAACTGCTGGTGGATGAGGGTACCGCCGTTCACACGGGACAACTTGTAGCCCAGTTGCTTCCGACACGATTTCAGGATTCCGTAGCGCGGGACCAAGCGAACGTGGCCTCGCAGCAACAGGTTGTGGCGCGGCTACTGGCGGGGAGCCGTCCGGAAGAGATTGCCGGAGCGCGAGCGGATGTCGGCGCCGCGGAAGCGGACGCCGGTTACGCCCAAGCGGATATCGGCGCCGCGCAAGCAGACGTCGGGGCCGCCCAAGCGGATGTCGACGCAGCACAAGCCAACCTGACGAACGCCGAATCGCTGTACCGGCGCCAACAAATCCTGGCGGGAAAGCAGTATGTTTCCCTGCAAATCAGGGATGATGCGCAACGTGCCTGGCTGGCCGCACAAGCCGACTTGGCCGGCAAGCGGCAAACTCTAGCCGCCAGGCAGAAGGCTCTGACAGCGAAGGAGCAGGCCCTGGCCGCCAAGCAGCACGCCATGGCCGCCAAGCAGCAGGTTCTGGAACTGGCTGTTGTTGGCCCGCGCAAGGAGGATATTGCCGCAGCTCAGGCAACACTGAAATCTGATATCGCCGCGCTCGCTTTGGCGCAAAAGGAATTGGCGGATACACAACTCTATGCTCCCGCCGATGGCGTGATCCAGGACCGCATCCTGGAGCCCGGTGATATGGCGACCCCGCAGACTCCGGTATTCACTCAGGCCCTGGATAATCCTCTCTGGGTGCGCGCCTATTTGCCTGAACCTGCAATGGGCAAAGTCGCACTTGGCATGCGCGCGTGGATTGAGACAGACAGCTTTCCCGGACAGCGTTTTCCCGCCTGGATCGGCTTCATTTCTCCGCAAGCGGAGTTCACTCCGAAGAATGTGGAAACCACCCAACTGCGCTCGCAGCTGGTCTATCGTATCCGTGTTTATGCCTGCAATCCCGATCATCGCTTGCGTCTGGGAATGCCCGCCACGGTTGTCGTTCCACTTGTAGACAATCCTCCTCATGCCATTGCGGCGCAGCCCTGTGGGACGAACTGACATGGACGCAGTTGCGGTCAGCAATCTGTCCAAGTCGTTTGGGAAAGGAACTGAGCGCAGGGATGCATTAAAGACTGTGTCGCTACAGTTACCTGCGGGGAGCATGACGGCCCTGATCGGCCCGGATGGCGCCGGTAAAACCACTCTCTTGCGCCTGCTGGTTGGCATTCTAACGCCGGATGCCGGGGAAATTCGCGTTCTCGGCCATCACTTGCCGCAAGAGGCGCCAGCGCTTCAGGATCAGATTGGCTACATGCCACAGCGCTTCGGACTCTATGAGGACCTGACCGTCGAAGAAAACCTCAATCTGTTTGCCGACCTGCACGGTATACGCCGGGACGCGCGGGAAGCTCGGTTCGCAGCGTTACTCACCATGACAGCTCTGGGGCCTTTTCGCAAACGGCGGGCCGGACAACTGTCGGGCGGCATGAAGCAGAAGCTTGGACTCGCTTGTACACTCATCCATCCTCCGCAGATGCTGCTATTGGACGAACCGAGCGTAGGCGTCGACCCCATTTCGCGGCGGGAACTATGGAGCATCATCCATCAACAAGCCGCGAGCCAGGGAGTGACGGTCTTGCTCAGCACCGCCTATATGGATGAAGCAGAGCGCTGCGATCATGTCCTGCTCTTGCACGAGGGGGAGATTCTCGCACAAGGAAACCCGCGAGAACTTTCCGCTCCTTTCGAAGGACGGTGTTTTCTGCTGGACAACGTCTCCGAGGTATCGCATCAGCTCCAGTCACAAATTGCTCAAGTGCCGGGCGTCGTGGATACGGTGATCCAAGGAGACGGACTACGAATCGTAATGCACCAGCCGGGGCCACCCGCCTTGCCCCCCAATCTGGCTGCTCATGGAACGCCGGTGGCCACGCCGGCCCGGCTGGAGGACGCTTTTGTCAGCCTCCTGTTCAGCCGGGTTGCGCACCATCTAATTCCACTGCCGCAGCGATCTATCCGGGAGGACGGCGCTGTCGTAGAGGTTCAAGATCTCTGCCGGTATTTCGGTGGTTTTGCCGCAGTCAAAAATGTGAGCTTCTCCGTCTCGAAGGGAGAGATATTCGGACTTCTTGGAGCCAATGGCGCCGGCAAGTCGACAACCTTTCGCATGCTCTGCGGACTTCTTCCTTCCTCTTCCGGTACGTTAAGAGTCGCGGGAGTTGATCTGCGCAAAGCCTCAGCCGCGGCCCGCGCGCGCATCGGCTATGTATCGCAGAAATTCTCACTATACGGAGCCTTAAGCGTGGGCCAAAACCTAGCGTTCTTTGCCACGGCCTACGGCCTGGACGACGAGCGCAAAAAGAGCCGTGTGGCCTGGGCGCTGGAAGAATTTGAGTTGAAAGACTACGCCCCGACGAATGCAGCCAACCTGCCCTTGGGCTACAAGCAGCGCCTGGCCTTAGCCTGCGCGCTTATGCACGAACCAGACATCCTGTTTCTGGATGAACCCACATCCGGAGTTGATCCTTTGGCGCGCCGCGAGTTCTGGACGCGCCTGAACGCGTTGGCGGCGGGTGGAACCACCTGTCTCGTCACCACTCACTTCATGGAGGAGGCCGAATATTGCGATCGTCTGGTCCTGATGTCCTTGGGCGAGGTTCTTGCCCAGGGAACGCCCGCTGAGATTAAGGCCAAAGTCCGTCGCCCAGATCGATTGAAGCCAAACATGGAAGAAGCCTTTATCGCGCTCATCGAGCAACATGAACAGCGATCCCGGAGAGCATCGTGAAGGCCATGCGTCTGATCGGGTTGATGCGGAAAGAGGCCTACGAAATTGTTCGCGACCCGTCCAGCATTGCCATCGCGTTCGTGCTTCCAATGATCCTCCTGCTGATATTCGGTTATGGAGTCTCCCTGGATGCTCGCCAGATCGCCACCGCCGTGGTTATCGATAATCCGACCCAGCTCACAGCTTCTTTTCTGGCGGAACTGCAACGGTCGCCCTGGTTTCGGCCAGCGATGTATTCAAATCAAAAACTAGCCGAGCAAGCCTTGATGGATGGACGCGCGAACGCCATTGTAAGGCTGCGGAGTGACTTCACCCGGTTGTCCTACAGTTCGGGAAGCGCCCCCATCAGCCTCACCGTGAATGGTGTCGATGCCAATCAGGCCCGCATCATCGAGAACTACTTGAATGGCGCCTGGCTTATTTGGCTGCAACAGGAAGCCACCCGGCACGGCAGCCATCTAACGACGCCGGTCATAGCGGACGCTCGAGTCTGGTTCAATCCTTCCCTTCGCAGCCGCGATTACCTGATCCCCGGGCTGATTGCCATCATCATGACGCTGATCGGAGCTCTGCTGACCGCGTTGGTAGTATCGCGGGAATGGGAACGAGGAACCATGGAGGGAATCATGGTAACGCCGGTTACCAAGACAGAAATTCTTTTGGGCAAGCTAATTCCATACTTCGTGATGGGCATGGGTGGATTGCTCTTGTCCACCGTCATGGCCGTCTTTTTGTTTGGCGTTCCCCTGCGTGGATCGTTGATCGTACTGTTCGCCGTCTCGGCGCTGTTCCTGCTCACGGCTCTGGGAATGGGCCTGCTGATCTCGGTTCTTGCCCGCAGCCAGTTTGTCGCAGCCATGGTGGCCATCGTGACTACTTTTCTACCCGCGTTCATCTTGTCCGGATTTCTCTTTGATATCCGTTCGATGCCCGGTATCATCCAGGTCCTAACTCACCTCATTGCTGCGCGCTACTACGTAACGCTTCTTCAAAGCACTTTTTTGGCCGGGGACGTTTGGCCTGTGATCCTGCCTAATGTTGCGGGCATGGCGCTCCTGTGTGTCTTCTTTCTGGGTATCACACTATTTCGTTTTCATAAGAGGTTGGACTGATGCGATTGGTACTCCGGGGTGTCATTGGCTTGGCGATCAAGGAACTGCTGTTTCTCCTGCGCGCTCCTGCAAGCCGAGCAGTCCTGATCGGCCCGCCCATCATCCAGCTCGTAGTATTTGGATACGCCGCGACTTTTGATCTGAAGCACGTGCCGTTCGTCGTATACGATCAGGACGCAGGGCGTTTGTCTCGCGACTTCATCGCCCACTTTGCAGGCTCGCCCAGTTTCTCTTTGGTTCGCACAGTGAATGACCAAAACGCACTGGCGCAGGCCATCGACGAAAAGTCCGCGCTTATGGCGCTGGACATTGGTCCTAATTTCACGTCGGACCTGGAGCGAAAAAGAACGGCCCATGTGCAGCTTATTCTCGACGGGAGAGATTCGAACACCGCGGCCCTTGCGATGGGCTATGCACAATCGATTGTGACCGCCTTCAACGCGGAACAGATCGCATACAGCGGAGGAAGTCCGCCCTCCACCGTACTTCTAGACCGCGCCTGGTTCAATCCAAATCTCGACTCTCAGTGGTTCATTGTTCCTGGAATTGCCGGCATTCTGACCTTGCTGGTGAGCATGCTAACAACCGGGCTCTCCGTAGCGCGGGAGCGCGAGATGGGCACCTTCGACCAGCTCCTGGTCACTCCGATGCGCCCCGTCGAAATTCTTGTTGGGAAGGCTCTGCCCGGATTTGTCGTTGGCGCAATCGAGGCATCCTTCATCATTCTCGTCGCGATTCTCTGGTTCGATGTTCCGTTCACTGGGAGCGTCATTGGACTGTATTTCGGCTTATTCTGCTTCCTGCTCGCAGCCGTTGGTATTGGCCTGGTGATCTCGTCGCTCGCCGTTACGCAGCAGCAAGGGTTGCTGGGCGTGTTTCTTTTCATGGTGCCTGCCATCGTCCTGTCTGGATTTGCCACGCCGATTGCCAATATGCCTCGGGCGGTCCAGTACATCACGCTCATCGATCCTCTGCGTTATTTTTTGATTGTTTTGCGCGGCAGCTTCTTAGAAGGGGCCGGGATCTCTCTGTCCTGGCCGCAATACTGGCCGTTAGTCATCATTGGCATCGTGAGCATGAGCACGGCTGGCTGGCTGTTCCGGCGCCGCCTCTCGTAAAGGAGGGATTATGCAAACGCGCAATCCGCTGGAATAAGCAGTGGATGCTTATCGCTCATGGGAGCATCGCCAGGTGCAAAGAGGCCGAAATCATCATGGATACGGATCCGACTTCCTGAGAAGACCGCTGCCTTATTCGCTGTGATTGCTACGACCACTTTTTCGGAAGGGCTTAACGTGTAAGTTATTTGAAAAGATGGAGCGGGAGACGGGACTCGAACCCGCGACGTCCAGCTTGGGAATATGAGCGTCGATTGTAAATAAATGACTTAGGCGTCTATGGCGCTGTTTTCTGGTCAAATAAGTCTATGGTTTTCAATTCCTCAATCTCAGATTCCTACTTAATGAGGTAAACGAGGTAAATGCGCCGCGACTCTCTTTCGTGGTGGTTCGATCTGGATTGCCGCTCCCGAAGAGATTCGCATGAGCCTTCCGGTCAGGCAAGTTCGGACGGCGCGACCGATTGTAGCAACACTTCTATAACTAGCTCAAACCTCCTGGTCCCGAAGCTTGCGGCCTTCGCTATCTCCTTGAGTACAAAGCAAATAGTTTCGTGTAAAACTTCAATTTAAGTACCAAAAGTACACTCGTGGGTGGGTCGTTTGGGATCTCCCGGGGACGAACTGGTGCAAGGCATTGAAGAAATGCTCTGGATACAATCTTCGGATATTGTGTACACTAGCCGTCGGTCTAGTTATGCGAATGGCGAACAGAACGGTCCTCACCGCGGGGTGCAAGCAGCGGAGTAGGCCTTGCGGCCGCGCTGTTGCTTGCGGAACAGGGGCCGAAGTCGTCATGATTTGCCGTGGTCCCGTTCGAGGTAAATATATGCGTGGCGTTCAAGTCCTTCGGTCTAGACAGCCGTTAAGCCGCCGTCGACCGGCAGGTCGATCCCGGCGACGTAGCTGCTTTGGTCCGAGGCAAGGAACAGAGCTGCGGAGGCGATCTCCTCGGGACGCGCCAGCCGCGCCAGAGGCGTCATCGCAGTGATCTGCTTTCTGGCTTCGGCGGCGCCCTCCTTCGACGGGTACTGGTTGTCGAACATAGGTGTGTCGACCGGGCCAGGGCTTATCACGTTAGTCCTGATCTTCCGATCCTTGAGTTCGTTGGTCCAAGTCCTGGCGAACGAACGAAGCGCCGCTTTGCTGGCGCTATAAGTGCTGCGGCCCGGCATGCCTTTGTTTTTGCCGGCGGACGCCACGAGGATGATGGAGGCCCCTTCATTCAAGTGAGGAAGCGCCTTCTGAACGGTGAAATAAGTGCCGCGGGCATTGGTGTCAAAGGTGTTGTCGAAATGCTCGGGCGTCGCTGCGGGGGTCATCGCCTTTTCGACGAAGGCCGCTCCCGCAAAAATCACATCGATCTTGCCTTTTTTCGCGACGGTCTCGTAAAGGCGGTCGAGGTCTTCGAGCTTGGAGATGTCAGTCTTTACGCCGGTGACGTTCGAGCCGATCTCTGCGACCGCCCGGTCGAGCTCGGCCTGGCGGCGGCCGGCGATAAACACGTAGGCACCCTCATCAACGAACCTCTTGGCGGTCGCGAGGCCAATGCCGGTGCTGCCGCCGGTGACGACAGCAATCTTGTTTTTCAGTTGAGGCATGTTGTTTCCTTCTCGGTTAGGCCGCGGGCTATCGCCGGCGGGGTTCAGTTCCCTCGCTCATGTCAGTTGTCATGGTCATTTCCGCAGTGAATTCTTTCCGAAAACCGTCAGACGCGCCGCGGCTGGAGCACCAAGTCGGCTGCTTTCTCTGCCTCTTTGAGGAGCGTCTTGCGCGGCGTGCCTATCAGCGCACGCATGGTAAGGCCACGACCAAAATCCGTGACTTGGATCGCGCGTTCGGCCACAGGAAAATCGCCCGGGATTTCGCCCGCGCTGATCGCGTCCCGGAAACGACCTTCCACCAGCGCCGCGCCGCCCGCGGCCGCGTGTTGCAGGAATTTCCGGACTTCAGCGTCGTCCACGAGCGGCGCGACGCAAATCAGAAGGCAGCCCCGGGCTGACCCTTTCTCGGTCGCACTTTCGACGGCGTACCTCAGAAAGCCCGCGATCGAGTCGCTGAGACTCTGTGGCGAGAGGAGTGCCTTCGCGGCTGATGCGCCCTTCCGTTCTGCGTACGCCTTAAGGACGCGCAAGAATATCGCCCGCTTGTCCCCAAAGACAGCATACAGGCTCGGCCGTCCCACACCCATCCCGGCGACGAGATCGTCGATCGTCACTGCGTCGTATCCTTTCGACCAGAACACCTGAGTCGCCTTTTCCAGCGCCGCCGTCTCGTCGAAGCTACGCGGCCGTCCACGCGGCTTATGGGTTTTCTGAACCATTCAGTTCAAAACTCCTTGACAATTTCCGTCTCACCAATCAATATATAACTGAACAGTTCAAAATTAGCAAGAGGCCTCACGGGGCCTCACGACTCAACAATTATCACGGAGATGCCCATGGAACATTCGATCGCGCTCGTCACCGGCACCACGTCCGGGCTCGGTTATGCGGCAGCCGACTTGCTCGCCGCCAAGGGCTACCGCCAAGTCATCGTCACCGGCCGCAGGATGGCCCAGGTCCAGCAAACGGCCGCTCAACTCGCGGCTGAGACCAAGAAAAAAATGTTCACGCCGCTGGAGCTGGATCTGGACTCGCCGTCCAGCGTTCAGTCCGCGCTTGCCGAGCTCGTCAAACGAGGTCAGCAGATCGATTTCCTGCTGCTCAATGCCGGGTTGGTCCCCTTCAAAAAGCGCGCGCTCACTGCGGAGGGCATCGAAGCTTCTCAGGCGCCGCTCATCGGCCATCATCAACTGACGGTTGGGTTGCTCAATGCCAACTTGCTGAGTCCCAAGGCGCGGATCGTTATCGCAGGTGCAGAACCTGCCCGAGGGGGCGTACCCATGTTCAAATACACCGACCTGCCAGCCTTCGCGGCCAAATACCACCAAGGCAACCGAACCGCCGCTGTTGAGGCCCTGATACGCAACGGGCCGAACGTGAAGTACGTGCCCAACAACGCGTATGCCGACGCCAAGCTCATCATCGCTTGGTGGGTCGCAGCGCTGGCCCGCCGGCTGCCCTCCGGCATGGCTGTGTACGCCGTGTCGCCCGGTGGCGCGACCGACACCAAGGTGGTGCGAAGCGCTGGCCCGATGTTGAAGTATCTGTTTATCCCAATCGTGAACCTCATTCCCGGCATGAATCAGACGCCGGAGACCGCGGCCCGTCGCTACCTCCAGGCGTCGGAATTTGGGACCGACGTGTCAGGGCAATTCTTCGCCTCGGCTCAAGGGAAGTTCTCAGGCCCAATCGAGGTGCAGCGCCAGCCACACCTCCACGATCGCGCCAGCCAGGAGGCCGCGTGGCAGGCGGTCGTCAAGGTCTCTGGGATCGATTTATCTTCCGCACCATCCTTAAGCGCAGTGTCCTGAAGGAGCGCCACTGGATGCAAAAGATCACCGCCACGGCCCTAACTTTGGAATCACGGCGACAGAACGAAGAAACCATACACAAGGAGAAATACACATGAAACGGTACGAAGGAAAAAAGGTGGTCATCATCGGCGGCACGAGCGGAATGGGGCTCGCTACGGCGAAGATGCTGCTTGACGGAGGCTCGCGCGTTCTGGTGACAGGCCGCTCGAAGGAAGGCCTGGAATCGGCGCAGAAAGAGATTGGGAATGACGCAGTCGTGGTTTCGAGCGACGCGCGGTCGTTGACGGACATCGACGCCCTCGTCTCTAAGGTGAAGGCTGAGTTCGACACCTTCGACCTGCTCTTCGTCAACGCCGGGTTCAGCATCCGGGCGCCTCTGGAGAGCATGACCGAGGCTGTCTACGACGAGATGTTCAACCTGAACGCCAAAGGGCCGCTTTTCGCGGTGCAGAAGCTCACGCCGTTCATCAACAAGGGAGGCTCTGTCGTCTTCACGACCTCGATCGCCAACGTCAAGGGAATGGCCGGTCAGGTCGCATATGGAGCTGCCAAGGCTGCGCTGCGATCCTTTGCTCGGACGCTCGCCGCCGAGTTGATTCCTCACGAGATTCGCGTCAACGCGGTGACGCCTGGTCCCATCGACACGCCGATCCTCGGCAAAGTGTTTCCCGATAAAGACGCCGTCGCCCAGATTAGGCAGCAGATGGCCGGGATGGTTCCCATGAAGCGCTGGGGGAAGTCGGAGGAAATTGCCAAGGCCGTCCTCTTCCTCGCATTCGATGCGACCTTCACGACCGGCGCTGAGCTTCCGGTAGACGGAGGATGGTCTCAACTCTGAGGTGTAGACCATCTCCAGCCGTGAGCTGGAGCCAACTAGCTGACATATTTTGAGAACCCAAAGGAGTCCTATGAAAAGAGTTGTTTCGAGTCTTTCTTTCGTTCTGTTCGCCGCTGCTACGGCCTTGCGAGCGCAGAACCCCATGACCGCCGAGGTAACCGCGGCCTACAAGGGAGTGAGCGCTAATATCCTCAAGGCAGCCGAAAAGATGCCAGATGCGGATTACGGGTTCAAGCCCACCCCTGAAACCCGAAATTTTGGTCAACTGATTGCTCATGTCGCCGACGCGCAGATGGGGCTGTGCGGCGGCGCGAAGGGTGAGATGAAGCGCGGCGACGCCGCGAAAAAAACAAGCAAGGCCGAATTGGTGGCGGCGTTCAAAGCGTCCAGCGAATTCTGCGACAACGTTTACAGCGGGATGACCGACGCCCAGGGTGCCATCATCGTGGACAGCAAGACGCCGCTCGGCAGTAAAACAAAAATCGGCCTGCTTAATTTCAATGTTGCCCACGATAACGAGATGTACGGCACCATCGCGGTCTATCTGCGGCTGAAGGGTCTTGTGCCGCCCTCGACCGAGGAAGCGGCGGCTGCCCAGAAAGCAAAATAAGCGTCACTTCGTCGACCTCGCGGGCGCACCAATGAGGCTACCCGAGCAGCGACGTCTTAGCGCGCGTTAGTCAGAAGGCTGTGAAAGCGCAAAGACATTCGGGCCGCCCCCGCGGACAAACGTATAACGCTTCCTGAAATTGAAGTAACTCCTGGAAATGCTGAGCGCCGAACCACAGCAGCGCGAAATGTCGATGAGCGGGAAGACGGTGCTCAAAACGGGGGCGACGAGTGGACTCGGGTTGGCCACGGCCCTGCTATTAGCGGAGCGTGGTGCGGAAGTCGTGATGGTGGGACGTGATCGAACCCGGTCGAATTTCATGCGTACGGAAGTCGCGACGTGCGCTGCGGGTAATGCGCCGATCTTGTTGGCAGACTTGTCGTCGCAGGCAGAGATACATCGTCCAGAGGTGAAACAAAGAGGAACTATTGCATCTTGGGGACCGGATCGCAGAACGCCAGAATCGACGGTCCGGTTTGCTAAGCCAGCGCCGTTACGTTGATTAAACGAAAGAAGACCAAATGATATCCGAAAGCAACAAATCAAAGACCTCTCTGGCCATACGGTCGCGGATACGCGGCGAGCTGAGCGCCCGGAAGTGGGCTTTCTTCATAGCAGGGGTTCTGTTCGTCGCTTCTGCTGCCACGGTTACGTTATTCAGTCAATCTCCAGCAGCCACGCCGGGCCAGGGCACAGGTCGAGGACGGGTCCCGATGATCGGAGGTCCGGGAAGTCCGACAGCCGATGGTTCGCGCGCCGTCAGCGACGGCGGTATTAAGGTCCCCGGCTGGACGGGAAAGGTCGATGCCGCAGAGGAGAAAGCGGGCATGTCCATCAAAGATGCTGAACTGGCGCAAGATGGCTACGGTATTCACGTTACGACCGGGCCCGCGACCACCTACTGGCGCCCCGATGACAAGGCGACCGGTGACTACACCGTGAGCGCTTCATTCACCGAGTCGAAATATATGAACCTGAATACCCATCCGCATCCTTACGGAGTGTTCATCGCAGGCAGCGATATGGGTACGGCGGATCAGAGCTATCTCTATTGCGCCGCGTACGGCAATGGGACATTCATCGTTCGTGGCTTCGGCCCCGCGCCGTTTCAGATGAACGGAGGGCAGGGGACGGCGAGCGAAGCCGTACACAAGGCGGAAGGGCGTGGCCAGCCTGTTTCGCAGGACATCATGCTTTCCGTGAAAGGAAATCAGGTGGAATGCTCGATCAATGGAACCGTTGTCGCCACCTATGAGAAATCGGCTCTCGTCACTGCCGGAAAGCTTAAGTCCACCGACGGCACCTATGGCTTTCGCTTTGCGCATAACACGGATGTCAAGCTTACCGCCTTCGAGACACACATCTACAGGTATCTCGACAACCGATGACTCGGGCCGCCGCCGTGGACAACGTAGAACGCTTCCTGAAATTGCAGTGCGCTTGGCCCTGAAAATGTTGAGCGCCGTACCACAGAGCGAGATGTCGATCAGCGGGAAGACGGTCCTCATCACGGGTGCGACGAGTGGACTCGGGTTGGCCACGGCCCTGCTCCTAGCGGAACGTGGTGCGGAAATCGTGATGGTGGGACGTGATCGAACCCGGTCGAATTTCATGCGTACGGAACTCGCGAAGTGTGCTGCGGGCAGCGCGCCGATCTTATTCCTCGCAGACTTGTCGTCGCAGGCAGAGATCCATCGTCTGGCTGAACGGCTTCACGGATGTTTCTCGCGGATCGATGTCCTGATCAACAATGCGGCCGCTGTGTTCGCAGAAAGAGAAGTGACGCCGGATGGTCTTGAGAAAACCTTTGCCGTCAATCACCTTGCGCCGTTCGCCCTAACTCAACTTCTGCTCGATCTCCTCCGGGCCGCGCCCGCCGGAAGAATTCTCACCGCGTCCTCGGAGTTCCATAGCGGAGAACTGGATTTTTTCAATCTCCAGGGTCAGCGGCAATACAACTGGTTGGGGGCCTATAAGCGCTCGAAGCTTTGCAACATTCTGTTTACTTACGAACTCTCCCGGCGCCTCGCAGGATCGACGATTACCGCGAACTGTTTTAGTCCCGGACCCACGCTCACACGCCTGGGTGACAACATGCGAGGTCTACATGCAGCAGTCCCATGGTTGTTAAAGCGCATTCCATCTTTGCTTGCATTTCCGGAAGGCGCAGCGAGAACTCCCGTCTACGTCGCGTCCTCGCCCGATCTCGACGGTGTCACAGGGAAGTTCTTCCTGCGGTGCCGAGAGACGCGCACCAAACAGATTACGTACGACATCGACGTGTCGGCCAGACTCTGGAACATGAGTCAAGCGCTGTATGAGAGCCGCGCCAGCGCCGGATCGCGAACAGAGTAAGAAAGGAATGTTGAATGGAAGACGATCTCAGCACTTTTCATCATGAAGACGACGCATTAGACCGCGAGCTAAATTCCCTCGTCCGGGAAATGGAGCATCAGGAAGCCGTTCGACGGGCGGTAATCGAAATGTTGGTGATGTTGGGAAGCGACGCGGAGCTTAGGTTTGATGTGTGAATCCGGAAGGAGCTAACGGACAAAGTATGAATAAAGAACAATCCTCCAAGGTAGCGGAGGCCGAACTCGATTTAAACAACGCGCTCGTGAATGCAAACATCAGCGACGGCTACGAAGAGTACCTCGCGCTTTTCGACCACTTTTATGATGAGAATGTCGAGGTGGCAAGTGACAGTAATCCCGATCCGCTCGTCGGCAAGGCCCGCGTACTTCCCATCATTTTCAAGTTCCTGATGCCGCTCCATGTCATGGCCGAAATCGGCGGGCTCTCCGTCCGACTTCGATATGCTCCACTCTTCAGCGACAAGCGTGAAGAACAACACGCCGACTGGTCCCTCGATCTTGTGGGCGCCACCGGCCGCAGCGTTATGGTGAGCTGGTCGTCTTCCCGGCGATGGAAAGACGCGCGTGTCATATACGAGCGCCACTCGGACCATCGGCAATTTGGCGAAGCCCTCACGATGATCGATCTTGATTTCGGACCCAAGGGCATAGGAGCGAAACCCAGGATTCACGACGTTGTGTAGACGCGTCAAATATGAAGGCTTGGGGCTTGAATGGCATCTGATTTCGCTCTGGCTAAAACGTTCTCGAACCGAGGAGGTTCAGAAGGAGGCGCCGATGAGGACGCGCACTTCCACCTTCCCTCGAAGCGTGTTCATCATGATGCAGCCCCGGTCTGCGATTTCGACAAGCCTTTCGAGCAGCTCCCCATCCCCTCTCTCGGCGGCGACCCGCAACTCGACTCCCGCAAACCGGGTGGGAGAATCGGCCAGTGCCCCGACTACCTCCACACGCACATCCCCGATATCCGCTTCGCGCGCCTTAATGGCGGCCAACAGGTTGCTCATGAAGCAGCCGCCGACTGCGGCAAGGAACAGTTCGCCGCCCATGGGTCCGGCGTCGCTGCCGCCCTTTGCGACGGGCCGGTCGATAAGCAGCACATGCTGGCCCATCGTTGCTTCCGACGTCGAAGCCGAAATCTGGCGGAGTTCAATCTTCATCTCGCTGGCCATATTCCTAACCTTTCCCTACGCGGGGATGAGTAACGCTTTCAGGGTATCCCGTCAAAAGCTATACTCCGTGCCCCGGATGGACATCTACATCATAAAGTACTGAAGCTCCGCGCCGAGCACGAGGATAGTCAACCACCTCCGACTATAGGTATGCCTCACCTGTCCAGATGCCGGACCTCGATGAGTTTGCTAAGGGAGTTTCGCTCCTAACACGTCAAGCTTCTCAATGCTGGGTGCCTGGGCAAGCAACTGGGGTGCATTGGCCATGAGCGCCTGCGCGATGGGGCCGGTCAAATGCGCCTGCCGTCCACTTTCGTCGCTGAAGGCGTCGAAGATGCCGAATGTCGAAGGTCCTATCCGTAGCGCGAACCAAAGGGGGGTGGTTGCCTCCTGGTTCGCCATCGCCAGACCGGCTTCCAGAAACTTTTCGAGATCAGCTTCTTTGCCGGGTTTGGCTTCCAGTCTCACGAACAACGCTACTTTAATCATTCAATTTCTCCTTGTGGGGATGTGGGCATGCATGCATAGTTGAATCTCCGCTGAGTCGTGAAGGCCGCTGTGAGGTTCGCCGCCAGTCTCGGGTTTGTATTGCTGCGAGCGACGCTTCCACAAATGAACGCCATTCATTTGCGGCGTTGAGCTCGCGGGCTCTGAAAGTTCTTGAGCACCGCCTCGGCGGACGAGAGAAGCGTAATCTCCCTCGACGTCCCATGGAGCATTCGAGTGGAGAAGGCGCCATTGATGACACCAAGTATCGCCGCGGCCGCCGCCCTTCGATCGATTGCGAAGGGCTTTAGCAGATCGGTTAGATACTCAAGAATCTTGTTTTGGTGTTCGATTGCCAAGCGATGGAACGGATTGGCAGTATCCGGGAATTCAGATGCGATACGAAGGAACGGGCAGCCGATTACTTCGGGCCAGTTCACATACTGTTCGAACTTGGTCAGAGCCTCACGCAGATCCTTTACGGGAGTGGGCTGAGAGAGATAGTCCCAAAGAGCTTGATCGCGGTATTCGAGGTAAGCGAGCACGAGGGCATCCTTGCTTTCGAAATGCCGATAAAACGTCGCCTTTGCGACCTCGGCAAGGGACATGATCTTTTCGGTGCCCGTCGCGCGGACCCCGTCTGCGTAGAAGAGCCGGTCGGCTACCTCCAGAATTCTCTTCCGCGGATCAATGTTCTTGTTCTCTCCCATGAAATTCATCTTGACATGAGACAGACCTGTCTGTCTATACTAAAGGGAAGGCTAGACAGACCTGTCTGTCTTAATCGCTCCAGTTTCAGAAAGGAAGCCCGCTGCTATGAGTACCCAAACCAATCTGTTCGCTCCGCTCGGCGTGGAAGCTGCGCCGGAGAAGTCTCGGCCATTTCTGGAAAAGATTCAAAAGTCGTTTAAATTCATTCCCAACCTCTTTGGGGTTTTCGCAAACTCCCCCGTTTTGCTTGAGGGCTATTTGGGCCTGGAGAGCGCGTTTGACAAGGGGAGCCTGACTGCTGTGGAGCGCTCGATCGTTCTACTCGCCGCCAGCGTCGAAAATAGCTGCAGGTATTGCACGGCGGCTCACAGCACGGTGCTGAAGGCCTTCCTGC
This sequence comes from Terriglobia bacterium, assembly GCA_963739705.1. Classification (GTDB taxonomy): domain Bacteria; phylum Acidobacteriota; class Terriglobia; order Bryobacterales; family Bryobacteraceae; genus Palsa-89. The sequence continues at coordinate 517,741 of CAVUBR010000004.1, forward strand.
ATGTGCCGCCCCGAGGTCGTTTCCGCCGTCAGGTCCAACACGGCGCTGCCCGACCCGAAGCTTAACTCACTCGTGGTTCTCACGAAGGAGATCGTCTCCAAGCGCGGACATGTGGAAACGCAGACGATCGAGAACTTCCTGGCCGCGGGTTACCGTAAGGAGCAAATACTCGAGGTACTGATCGGCGTCGCTCTCAAGACGATGAGCAATTATTTGGATCACATTTCCCCTACTGAACTCGATCCGGCATTCCGGTCTGAGGGTTAGAAAGGCTTTCACGCGTAAGGCTGGCGATTTGCCGACTCGATACCCGAGTTCGAACCCAGATGAACATAGGACGCCAATAACAGGAGCCTCAGCATGACGAGCCTTTACGACCCCTTAGTCCTCGGCGACATGAAACTCGGCAATCGTGTCTTCATGGCGCCATTGACCCGAAATCGCGCTACGCCGGACGGCGTGCCCGGCCGATGGGCATCCACCTACTACAGCCAGCGTGCATCGGCGGGACTGATTGTCACCGAGGCAACCCAAATCTCGGCCATGGGAAAGGGTTACGTCAACACACCAGGTATCCACTCGGAGGAACAGATCGCCGGCTGGAAGGCGGTCGTCGATGCGGTCCACCATTCGGGTGGGCGAATCTTTCCTCAGCTGTGGCACGTGGGTCGAATTTCACACACCAGCCTGTTGCCGGCAGGCGCATCTCCGGTGGCGCCTTCCGCGATCAGGGCACGCGCCCAGACGGTCACTGGGGCAGGGTTCGTCGACGTTTCGGAGCCCCGGGAACTCAGCATTGCGGAGATCCGGGGCACGATCGAGGACTATGGTCGCGCTGCTTCCAATGCGAAGGCCGCTGGCTTCGACGGCGTGGAGATTCACGCCGCCAACGGGTACCTTATTGACCAGTTCCTTCGATCGAAATCGAACGTCCGCACCGACACTTACGGTGGCAGCGCTGCCAACCGGGCTCGCTTTCTCGGTGAGGTCGTCGAGGCCGTCCTGAACGTCTGGGATCCGGGTCGCGTTGGGGTACGTATTTCACCCCTCGGTGCCTTCAACGACATGGGCGATGCAGATCCAGAGGAAACATACGCGTGCGTTGTAGACGTGCTCAACGGGCATCGGCCCGGATACCTTCACGTCGTGGAAGACACTATCCCCACCGATTGCAAGGCGGATTTTTTCCGACGCTTGCGCTCGGCATGGAAGGGGATCTATGTCGCGAACGCAGGATACGACGCTGAGCGGGGCGAGCGCGCGGTCTCGGAAGGATCTGCCGATGCCGTGGCCTATGGCCGGCTCTTCCTCGCGAACCCCGATCTGCCCACGCGCTTAAGCCGCCGCCGGCCGTTGAACGTGCCCGATACGAAGAGCTTTTACGGCGGCGACGAACGGGGTTATATCGATTATCCGGAATGGACCTGAATGAGGAGTACGCGACCTTCATGGCTGAACAAACAGTGGCGCGATCATTCGCCGGCGCGCAGCTGAGATTACAGAAACCTAAAAGTACAGGAGCGCGGAAATAGACTCGACCGAAATATTCTGGATGCAGCTTCTTACGAGCGTTGTCGTATTCGGCATCGTCGCGGCGTGGTACGTTTGGCCGAACCTAGCCAAACTTTCTCGTAACTCTGCTCTAATTCCGCTGCTCTTCGTGCATGTGCCCCGCTATGTGGGAATGACTCTATTAGTGGCGGGTATGGTCGATCCGAAACTGCCCAGAGAGTTCCGTTCCAGTGCTGCTTACGGGGATCTCTTAGAAGGCGGCGCTGGCCTTCGCTTCCATCTTTGTTCTGCGGGGCAACTGGCGTATTGCCATTCCTCTGGTGTGGGTGGCCAACACGTGGGGATTCGTGGACCTGCTAAACGGAGTACGCGGCGTCGTGCAGTTGAACGTGCCGAGCTTCAACCTGGCCACGTTTTGGTATATCTATACGTTTTACGCTCCCTTGGTACTTGTTTCACATTTGCTGATCTTTTGGATTTTGATCAAGTCCGAGTTTTGGAAGAAATAAGGTGTTCGGGCCTATAGGAGATAGCTTCATCGGCCCCTGCATGTCGGTATCCCAATTGTGCCAACGTTGAGTTCGCGTCACCAGTGTCAGGGAGGGAAAGATCGTCTCCCTGGCCGTCATCTTCATTCAGAGTCCCCCTATCGAGCGAAGCTAAGCGGACGGGCTGAAAGAAGGGAATGAGATTTTGTACCGATTTTGTACCGCTAGCTAAGCTAGCCTGCTTTTGATGCTTTTGACGACTTCAGGGGCTTTGTAGAATCCATAACTTGTGGCAGATAGTCTTCTCTACGACATCACGCGCCCACACCAAAAATGGAGCGGCTGTTCGATGCGCTTTGTTCGGCACTTGGGGACTGAGGACGGTACTGGCCAGCTCCGTGGTTCTGTGAGTTTGGCGTGGCAAAGTCGCGGACAGCCCGACATCAGATCTGCTACTTACACGTTTCAGCGTTGGGACGAGTAAGACCGGAGCGGAGGAAGATCCTTCAACGATTCGATCTGCACAGCGGTTATTGGTTTCAACGCCTGGTCCCAGATCGCGCTCCGTTCGCCTGAAGGACGTAGGCCGTGAGATTGAGATACGCATTTTCGTCTGTGTCTTCTGCCAGCAACGGATCTGCCTGTTTCAAAAAAGGAGTTGCATCCTTGATGCACAGGCTCTCGAAATTCTCGCGAAGCTAACCCCAGTGGCTCTTCGCCCCTGCAACGGCGATATCAAACGCCGCCGCCGAGTCCTGCCAGCGAATCGGCTCGCGCCGCAACAGCATTCGCGCCAAGCACGTTCCAAACTGCATATCCACGAACAGGCGCAAGTTCGTTTTGGACGGCAGTTCGCCCGCGTCCACAGCCTGTTTGGCCACTTCCATCATCTCGCTCAAATGCGGCACATAGAACCTCTCGGTGAAATGCTCCCGGAGTTTGGCATCGTCCTGAATCGCCCCCAAAACGCGAGCGGCCACAAGCCCGTGCTCGCCCTGAAGGAATTTCCCGCCAGCGATGGAATATTCTCGAAGGCGATGGAGCGGCGATCCGCTCTGCGCCATCTGTACGTTTTGCCGTTTCACGTGGAGGAACGCATCCACCAGCAAGGCTTCCTTGGTATCCCACCAACGATAGACGGTCGCAGTGCTGACGCCGGCCTTGGCCGCGATCCCCTGCGTGGTGATCTCGCCCAGGGAATGCTTTTTCATCAAACTGTAAGCAGTCTCAAGCAACGCGGTGCGTGCTAGTTCGCTGCGGGGCCTGCCGGTGGGGGGCGCCGTTGCTGGAGACCCGTTACCAAGGGAGTTTGTTTTCAAGGGACTGACGGGGGATCGCTTGGCGCTCGGCATGGTTGCACTTCTCCTATCAAACAAGTTACCATCCACTACAAAGATTCTGAAACGAAACGAATAGTTTCGAATCGAATGGAACAGGAGCGAACGGTATTGCGTGTGGCCGACACTGTCCAAAACTGGAAACCCAAGTATAACCCATGGCTTATCACGGTGGTGGTGGCGCTGGCGGCATTCATGGAGGTCCTGGATACCAGCATCGCCAACGTCGCATTGCCCTATATTTCGGGCGGATTGGCCGCCAGCCAGGACCAGGGCACCTGGGTATTGACCACTTACCTGGTGGCCAACGCTATTATTCTCCCCATCAGCGGCTGGACCACTACCATCATCGGCCGCAAGCGATTCTTCCTGATCTGTATCGGCCTGTTTACCGCCAGTTCCGTTCTTTGCGGCCTTGCGCCCAGCCTTCCCATTCTTCTAATGGGGCGCGTCTTCCAAGGCATCGGCGGTGGCGGTCTTCAACCCATGGCGCAAGCCATCATGGCGGATGTATTTCCACCGGAAAAGCGCGGCCTGGCATTCTCCGTGTACGCGCTGACGGCCGTTGTGGCGCCGGCCCTGGGCCCCACGCTCGGCGGCTGGATCACCGACAACTACAGTTGGCACTGGATCTTTCTGATCAACCTCCCAGTGGGATTGATCGCGTTCGCACTGGTAACCCAGTTGGTCGAAGATCCTCCGTTCCTGCAGCGCAAGAAACTCGGCGAAAGCCGGTTCGACTATATCGGCTTCTCGGCACTCATACTGGGGGTAGCTGCTCTCCAGATCGTGCTCGACAAAGGGCAGGAGGACGATTGGCTGGGCTCGCACTTCATCGCCACGCTTATCATCATCGCCGTTGTTGGCTTAAGTTTTCTAGTGGTCTGGGAGTGGTTCGAGAAAGACCCGATCGTCGACGTAAAGATGTTCAAGTACGTGAACTTTTCCACGTCGTTCGTCATCATGCTCCTTATCGGCATGGTCTACTTTTCCTCCACGATCCTAATGCCACAGCTTCTCCAATCTTTGCTCGGCTACTCGGCGCAAGACGCGGGCCTCGTCGTATCGCTGGGCGCGGCGCTCCTGCTGGTGGAATTGCCGATTGTGGGCTTCCTCACCACCAAGTTTCCCGCCAAATATCTGATGGCTTTCGGATGGATCGTGTTATCGGGCGGCCTTTATTTATCGGCCAAGTTGGTCAGTCTGGATATCGACTTTAAGACCGCGGCCATCATCATGGTGATGCAATATTTGCCCCTGGCCTTCCTGTTCATTCCGGCCACCACCGCATCCTACATCGGCGTACCGCAAAACAAGAGCAATTCAACGGCGGGACTAGTGAACTTCGCGCGCAATATCGGCAGCAGCGTCGGAACATCCATTGCGCAAACTGTTTTGGTGCGGCGGTCGCAATTTCACCAGGATCGGCTGTCGGCACACACCGGCATCGGCGACACCGGTTATCAACAGCTATTGAATAGCGTCTCACACGCGCTCCGGATGCAAAGTGGGGTGGGCAAAGCCGACGCCCAACCCGGAGCGCTCGCGCAGGTATACCGGTTCATTCAAGGGCAAGCAGCCGTACTTTCCTATGGCGACGCTTACTTTCTACTGGCGCTAGCGGCTGGCGCTATGTTCCTGCTTTCGTTTACGTTGCGACGCAACGATCCGGCCCACACCGAGCAGCCCGTCGCGCATTGAGACATAGGTAATTTAATGAGCAATCGCAATCCCATTACGAAGAACGCTTTCGCCGCCGGTTTCCTGATGGCGCTTAACGCATTCGGACAATTTGGACCGCCGCCCGTACCATCCAGCCCAGCTCTCCAACTTCCGGTTTCCGGCCGCTCCGGGCAATCCGGGAATATGGTGGTAACGCATCAAGCTACTACGCAAGGCGAAGGTCCCAGCGTGCTTCAGCCATCGCTCGAGGTGAACGGCTCATTCGCCGGCAGCGTTCCTGGACCGGATCTGCCCCAGGGCGAAGTCCGGCTCTCACTTTCCGAAGCCGTAACCCGCGGTCTGCGGGTAAATCTCGGGAGCATTTCGGCCGATTCGTCGCAACGCACGGCGCGGGCGCAACGTGCGCAAGCCTTGAGCCAGCTTCTGCCACAGATCTCGGCCAACCTGGGAGCCACCGAAACTCAGATCGATCTCGCAGCGCTGGGGCTTACCGCGATTGGTGGTTCGTTTAAGGGAGTTCCGAGCGTGGTTGGGCCGTTTCATTACGTGCAGGGCGAGGGAGTGGTCAACTGGAGCGCATTCAATCTCACGCAAATTCGAAATTACCAATCGAGCAAAGAGCTGGAACGTGCGGCCGGCTTTGATTTGCGCAATGCGCGCGATCTTGTAGTGCTGGCCGTAGGCGGCACGTATCTTCAGGTGATCGCCGACGAGGCGCGCTTGGAATCGCAGAAGACGCAGGTGAAGTACGCGCAGGCGGTATTCGACCAATCGTCTTCTCAGCTCGCCGCCGGAACGAACACGCGCATCGACGTTACGCGCAGCCGCGTCCAACTTCAAACCGAGCAGGAGCGCCTGATCGCCCAGGAGGCAGACCTAAAGCAACATCGGAATCGGCTGGCGCGCCTGATTGGCGTGCCGCTCGATCGTCCGCTGGTCCTTACCGAGCCGTTCGCCTATAACGAGCTTCCACCCATCGATGAAATGGGCGCACTCCGTGTTGCGCTCGAGCACCGCTCCGATCTGAAATCGGCCGAAGCGCAGGTGAAGGCCGCCGAGAGAACGCTGGCTGCCGCACGGGCCGAACGTTATCCCTCGGTCAACGGTAGCGGAGATTACGGCGCAATGGGAACTTCGCCCGACAACTCGCACGGCGTATTCACTTTGACCGCGAGCGTGAACGTGCCTATTTACACGGGCGGGCGTACGCGCGCCGATATCGAACAAGCCGGAGCAGCGCTGAAACAACGCGAGTCCGAGTTTGCTGACGCCAAGGGGCAAGTGGAGGAGGATGTGCGTAACGCCATCATTCAATTGCAAACGGCGATCGGCCAGACGCAACTTGCCGAAAGCAATCGCAGGTTTGCGCTCGACACGTTGAATCAGTCGCGCGATCGTTTCGAAGCCGGCGTGACGAACACGGTGGAAGTGGTGCAGGCGCAACAACAGGAATCGGCGGCGGAGTCGGATTATGTGTCCAGCCTTTATGCCTTCAACCTGGCACGATTGACACTGGCGCGCGCCACCGGCGAAGCGGAGGCGAATATCGGCGCCCTGTTCACGGGCCCAAAGCACTAACTTGACCAGCATCGGGAGCAAATTGAGATGACCGAAACCACAATGGAAGTTCAGGAAAAAGAACAGAGCGAAAAGACCAGCGAAGGGGAGCGTGAACGCCCCAACGAGGAACCATCTTCCGGCAAATCAGCCTCATCCACTGGTAAGGAGAAGTCCGGCCGTGGCCGCGCGCTCCTTATCTTCGCCATGGTGCTGTTGATCGCCGCCGCCGCGGGTATTCTTTATTGGCTGCACGCCCGCCAGTTTGAGGACACCGACGACGCCCAGATCGACGGAAATCTCAGCCCCATCGGCACGCGCATCGACGGCAACATCGTCAAGGTCTATGTGCAAAACAACCAACTGGTGAAGGTGGGCGATCCGCTTGTGGATCTGGACCCGCGCGATAATCAGGTTTCGCTCGACCAAGCCGACGCGAAAGTGAAACAGGCCGAGAGCATCCTCTCTTCCGCGCGTCCTAATGTTCCGATCACCGAAGTCGAGAACTCCACCAACATTCTGGGAGCGCGTGCCGACGTAGCTGGCGCCGAAGCAGCCATCGCCGCTGCCGAGCGCGATCGCGACCAGGCCGCAGCCCAAGTGCGCCGCCAGGAAGCGGCCAACATCAAAGCGCAGAACGATCTCAAGCGCTATCGCATCCTGGTGGACAAAGAAGAAATTTCGAAGGTCGATTTTGACCAATACGATTCGAATGCGAAACAAGCCGAGGAGAGCCTGGAAGCAACGCGGGCCGCGCTGCTTGCCGCCGATCGGACGGTGGAGCAACGCCGGGCGCAATTGGAACAAGTCCAAAGCAAACTGGAGCAGACCGAACGCACCGCCGAACCGCAGCTGTTGGTGCGGCGTGCGACTGTCGAGCAGCAACTTGCCAGTCTGAAGGCCGCCCAAGCCGAGCGCGAGCAGGCCGCTCTCAATCTCGGCTATGTCCACATCGTGGCGCCCGTGGCGGGTATCGTGATGAAGCGTTCCGCGCAAGTGGGCAGTCGTGTGGAAGCAGGTCAACAGTTACTCACGATCTCGGAAATCGGCGACCTCTGGGTCACCGCAAACTTCAAAGAGACGCAGCTCCTCGACATGCGGCCGGGGCAACGGGCGGCAATTCACGTCGACTCGCTCGATCGTGATTTTCAGGGTTCCGTCGAGACCGTAGGCGGTTCCACCGGTGCGGTTGCCAGTACCATTCCGCCCGAAAACGCGACCGGAAATTACGTGAAAGTAGTGCAACGCATTCCCGTGCGTATCGCGCTCGATGCCAACCAGGATCAAGCCGATCGCCTACGGCCGGGCATGTCGGTCGAACCGAAGGTCCACGTTCGCCCGTAGGGCTGAGCTAACGTACCTTTCAACCTGGGGAAACTTGGGCAGATTGCTGCACGCGCGGGTGTTTTCCAAAGACGCCGAACTTGCGAGTGGGCGGCATCGCCGCACACACTCCGGTTCCTGAGAAAGATCGGCACGACCGGGGATCGATACCGCAAAAGCGCGACGGGTGTTTGCCGAACACGCAGGCATGCTCCGTACTAGCAACGCTATTCGACTCGGTATTCACCCACGCACCCTGTACGCTCTTCGGGATGCCGGGGAGATCGAGCAGATCGGCCGAGGTCTCTACAAGCTCTCAACCACACCGCCCCTTTCCAGCCCCGATGTGGTTCCAATCGCGATTCGCATTCCCCGCGCCGTCGTATGCCTGATTTCGGCGCTCGCGCACCACAGACTGGCCACCCAGACTCCGCATACGATCGACATCGCACTTCCCAGTCACGCTAACGTTCCAAAAATCGACGGTGTACCGCTTCGGGTCTTCTGGTATTCCGAGCCATCTTTTCGCGCCGGTGTTAAGGTCATCTCAATCGATAATGTTTCGCTCAGGATTTACTCGGCTGAGAAGTCTATCGCCGACTGCTTCAAATACCGGAACAAGATTGGCCTGGACATTGCCATCGAGGCGCTGCGTGCTTACCGACAACGCACTCCAAACCCGAATCGAGCGGCCCTCGCAAGATTCGCGCAGATCAATCGGGTCCAGAAAATCATGCGGCCCTACCTTGAGGACCTACTGTGAGCGGCCGTGACCTGGGTGCATCCGTGAGGCAGCGCCTCCTCAACCATCCACGGGCACAAGGCCGTCCATTTCAGGAACTGCCCCAGTATTTCGCCATGGAGCGATCTTTCTATCGGCTCTCTTTCTTTCAACAACTCTGCCGCGTTCCGAAGCCTTGGGGCCAGTTCACGTCTTCGGTCATCATTGTCAATGCACGGTCGATGTTGCGCCTGTTGAATGCGGCAGATGCCTTCAATAAGGGCTCTCGTGTCTTTTGTATCGGTCTCAATGGGTCAGGGCCTGGGACTCGCGTCCATCTCGGAGGCCCGCACCAATGCTTGCGTATCGACGTACTCACGAATGTTCGTCAATTTGCTGTTTTTAACAGTGACGTCGAAGACCCAATGGTCCACGAACGTCCTGTTCGTGGCTTTGATCTTCCCCGTAGCGACGCCGACGACCAGAACCCGGTCTCCCTGCGCTATGAACTCGGGGGGCTCTGGGTAGGAAGTTTCCACCGTTTCGTTAGCCTTCTGAAGTAAATTCTCCATTCCTGCATGCCGGCGGTGGTTGCCGGCCAGCGGCCAGTCCTCGCCCGGAATGATCCACTCAATGTCTTCGGCAGACAACGCCAGCAAGCCTTGCTTATCGCGGCGGCCGAGTGCCGCAAGAAAATTCTTCACAATCTGGACATTCTTTTCGATGCTCATCGAAATCTCTCCATTCCCCATACATCGGATCGTGTCCGATCCAATCGGACGCTTTGAAATCCTTCTACTCGGGCCAAATCGCACGGTCGACGGTCGATTACTGCTCCTTCTTGAACAGATCCTGGAAGATGAGCTGCCCCCAAGTGCGGCCGCGCGCGTGCACCAGCGCGCCACCCTCGTTGAGCCTTCCCAGCTTGACGGGTGCGAACCCGAGTTGTTTGGCCAAATCCGCCACGGGAGCGATCGAGTCCTCGTCGTCGCTCGACAGAAAGACGACCCGATGGCCCCCCTCGACGATCGGATCGGTAGCCAGGGTCGCCGCACCCAAGTGATTAAAACCCTTCACCAACTTAGCGCCGGTGAACGACTTCGCAACGGAGGCGGAGGACGGGAGTCCGTCCACCTCTTCAGGGAGAACTCCAAACGCGTTCGTCGCGTCGATGACCGTCTTGCCTTCCCAGCTCGGCAGGGCCTTCGCAACCTCGCGATGTTCCCCGAACGGGACCGCCAGGATGATTGTGTCGGCCTCGAGCGCATTCCGCAGCGACTTGGCGACGACCGTGGGTCCAATCGCCTGAGCCTGCGGCGCCAACGCCTCGGGCGGCCGGCGGCTCGCGACGGTCACGTCGATGTTTTTACGGGCGAAGGCGTGGGCGAGGGCCTGGCCTATCTTCCCGAATCCTACGATCGCATAGCTCATAATAGTTCTCCGATCCGTCTTGATATTGATTCGCCCACGTTTCAGATGGCCGACAAGCCGCCGTCGACGGACAACTCCACCCCGTTCACGAAGCTGGAATCGTCTGAAGCAAGAAATAGCGCGACCGTCGCGATTTCCTCAGGTTGACCCATCTTCCCCCGCGGGATTAGGGATTCGAAGATCTCCTTCGCCTCCTTGGTGAGAACTTCTTCCTGCATCGGTGTGGCGATCGGCCCCGGACTCAGCACGTTTACTCGGATATTCCTGCCCTTCAGTTCGTTGAGCCACGTGCGTGCGAAGGAGCGCAATGCTGCCTTGCTCGCCGCATACACGCCGAAACCAGGAAAACCCTTCACGGAAGCAACCGATCCGGTCATGATGATCGATCCACCATCGTTGAACAGCGGCAACGCCTTCTGGACCGTAAACAGCGTTCCGCGCGTATTCAGGTCGAAGGCCGCATCGAAGTGCTGCTCGGTAATCTCGCCCAGTGGTGCGGCCTCGCCCCTGCCGGCGCTCGCGAACAGGACGTCGATCTTGCCCTTTTCTCGCTTGACCGTATCGAACAGACGGTCGAGGTCGTCGAGATTTGCCGCGTCACCGCGTACGCCGGTCACGTTTCGGCCAATCAACTTGACCGCCTTATCGAGCTGCTCCTGCCTCCTACCCGTGATGAAAACGTAGGCACCCTCTTCAACAAAGCGCTTGGCGGTTGCTAGCGCCAAGCCGCTCGATCCACCCGTGATGACTGCAACTTTTCCTTCAAGCTTCCCCATGATTACTCCCTTCGTAGATATGTAGCCTCAGTGGGTACACTAGAGTAGATTCGTTAGCAGCAGACGAGAACCGCTCTGGAGTCCAAAACTTTTGTCTATTCGTCCAAAAGAGGGAGGCTAAGTTGGACCCAATCACAGACATCTTCAGAACGATGCACGTAGCCGCTTTCGGTCTGCACAGGCTCGAAGCCACAGCCCCGTGGGGCATAGAACAGGAAAAGCAGATCGAAGAAAAAGTCACGCCTTCCGACAAAGAGATGTCACCTACAGATTCGGCCCACTTCGCCATGCTTTCGCGCGGCAACTGCTGGCTGAGTGTGGCAGGGATTCCGGAGCCGATTCCCCTCACCGGTGGTGATTGCTTTGTGTTGGCCCCGGGGAGTTCGATTGTTTTGCGCGACAGCCCGCGAACACGTCCGAGGTGGAGTTTCCGCGAGATCGGGGCCAGGGCCAACGGCAATGTCGCTCATTGTGGAGCTGGTGGCGCACCGACGACAATCGTCTGTGGGTCCTTCAGTTTCGATCGCGCCAGCCTGAAGCCGATCACTCAATTATTGCCGAGCTTCATTCTGATTAAGGCCGATCAGGCACGCACGCTTGCCCTTCACATCACAATGCAAGCGCTGGCGTCAGAAATGGCAGAACAGGCGCCCGGATCTGAAGTCGTCGCGAGTCGGCTAGCGGAGGTTCTGTTTATCCAGGTACTCCGAGCGCATATCGCGTCAGGACCGGAACGCAACAAGGGATGGCTTCGTGCGATTTTCGATCCTCAAATAGGCACTGCCCTGAGTGCCATTCACGACAGAGTGAATACACCCTGGACGGTCGAATCCCTGGCCGAAGCGGCGGGCATGTCTCGCTCCGCATTCGCAGCACGTTTTAAAGAGCTACTCGGACAGACACCGCTGGAATATGTAACCAAGTGGCGGATGCAGAAGGCGATGCAGTTACTACAACAGCGTGACAAGAAGCTCATAGACGTTGCTCGATCGGTCGGCTACGAGTCCGACGCTGCATTCAGTAAGGCCTTCAAGCGGGTTGTCGGAGCCAATCCGAGTGATTATTTCAGTCCCGGTTAACGCGAATCTCATCGTCGACGCGCCGCAGACAGCAAAGCGGAAAAGTGCAGGAAGGCGGAACGTCGTCCTGCCGCGCAGCCGGCGAGTGGGGAGCTAAAAGCGGGACGAGGGTTCAGTGAGAAACGGAGATTGAGGTATTCGTCGAGGGTGGTTTAACGCAAGTCTACTGAACCAGCGACCCTGGAAACCTCGCCGAATCCGTGTACATGTTTTGTACAAACCGCCTGAGATTCCTGCGAACACGGCGGTTCATGCGATTGCGCTTTCACTAACTTAAAAAACATAGAGGCGGAAAATACAGGTTCGATCCATGCCGTGATCGGTCGGGACCGCCTGAGTGTCGGCCAGGCGATCCAGTTACGAACGCTGATGCCACTGGTTGAGTACAGCGATTGAATCCGAGGCACCGGAATAATCGCCCACCCATTTCCCCACCCAGTTAGCGTTCGCCGAAGCATAGAGTTGTCAGGATTCGGAAGATGCGCCAGCCCTCACCCTTTTTATATGTGACGGCCAGCGTGGTGCACTGCCAGTCAATCGTTCAAGTATCAAGCTTTCAAGTAGTTCTAAACTTGCCGTTGCCTCGTTACCTCGAAAAGCGGGTTCATCCGATCGCTAGATTTCCCATAAGTTATTGAAAACATGGAGCGGGAGAGGGGACTCGAACCCCCGGCGTCCAGCTTGGGAATATGAGCGTCGATTGTAAATAAATGACTTAGGCGTCAATGGCGCTGTTTTCTGGTCATATAAGGCTATTGTTTTCACGCTGCCCTTTCCAGCAGCCCGGTTATTGAGGTAAACGAGGTAACGGGAAACATCCCAATTTCGAGCTTCAAAATCAATCCCTCCAAGAAAGAATCTGAATGTAAACGCATATGCTTCCCTTGTTCTGTCCTCAGTGAGCCGCAGGCGCCTTCCCTGCCGGCTTGAAACGCCGGACAAACAGCAGCAAAGGGACGGCGGCCAATGTCACCCACGCAATGACACGAAAGCAATCCATGAAGGACAAGAGACTCACTTGACGCTGAAACTGCTGGTGCAGATTCCCCTGCGCAGCGATAGCGGCGTCCGGAACCGAGAAGCCCTTCGTAACGAGATAGTTCGTCAGCGCGGTGATCCTGTCGCCTAATTGCTGCGAAGTCGCGCCGATCGCAGACCCAAGATTGGTCTGGTGGAACTGGTGCCGGCGTTCCGTCGCCGTTGTGATGAAAGCGATCCCAAAGCTACCTCCCCAGTTCCGGAAAAGGTTCGTAAGACTGGAAGCTCTGTTGTTTTGGTCGGGCCTCAGTTGCGAATAGGCAAGCACGTTAACAGGAACGAAGAAAAATCCGTACCCGAGCCCTTGCAAAGCCCTGGCGAGAGCATAGTGTGAATAGTCCGTGGCGAAGGTGAAGGTGCTGTAGTACCACATGGCGGCGCCCACGGTCATGATGCTGATCGCGAGCAGCACTCGTGCAGGCACAATCTGGCGCTGGATCAATTGCGCTGCGATCGGCGCGAATAACGTGATTACGAGCGCGCCCGGACCCAATACGAGTCCTGCGTCCGTCGCCCGGTATCCGTAGAGCGACTGAAGGATCTGCGGGATCAGCGTGGTGCTTCCAAACAGCCCGAATCCAAATACCAGGAAAAGTACACTCGCGATGGCGAAGTTGCGGCTTGCAAGCAATCGGAACTCGATGATCGGCTCTTTCAGTCGCATTTCCCACACGACCGTCGCAATCCATCCGATCAGTCCGATCGCGAGCATCAATGATATGAAGGAACTCCCGAACCAGTCATCGATCTGACCGCGGTCTAATGCCACTTCTAAGGCTGCCGATGCCAAGGCGATGAGCGTAATGCCGATGCCATCTATACTCAGCTTGCCGTTGGTCCGCACTGAGGCTCGCTCCGCCTCAAACGCTGGGGGATCCTTTAGGAGCCTGCTGCTCAGGAACAGCGACAAGAAGCCGATCGGAATGTTGATGAAGAATATCCAACGCCAACTGTAGTTGTCGGTGATCCAGCCGCCGAGGACAGGCCCGATCGCCGGAGCTGTCACGATCACGATCGTGTACAGAGCGAATGCCGACGCGCGCTTCGCCGGAGGAAACGTGTCCACGAGTATCGCCTGCGATACGGGCGCCAGGCCTCCGCCTGCAAGCCCCTGTAGCACGCGGCTTGAAAGCATGATCCCGAGGCTGGGCGCCAATCCGCAGAAAAATGACGTCAGCGTGAACAGAGCGACGCAGCCCAGATAGTAGGTTTTTCTGCCGAACACGCGGCTTAACCAGGCAGACAGGGGCAGTACTACGGCGTTTGCGACCAGATACGTCGTGAGAATCCACGTGACCTCGTCATAGCTCCGGCCCAGTCCGCCGCCTATGTATGGAAGCGCGACGTTCGCGATCGACGTATCGAGCAGTTCCATGAACGTCGCGAGCGTGACCGTGACGGCGATAAACCACGGGTTGATCGCTGGCTTTCGCGTTCGACATAGCAGTCTCTCAGTGAACATCCACCGTTGGCTCGACCGACATGCCGGGCCGCAACATGTGTTCGGCATCCTGATCTTTGTCGAGCCGGATCCGCACGGGGAATCGCTGCACGACTTTCACATAATTTCCGGTCGCATTTTCGGGAGGAAAAAGGCTGAAGAGCGGACCTGCGGCGCCCGGGAGGCTTTCTACTTTGCCTTTGTAGTCGCGCCCAAAGGTGTCCACGCGGATGGTGACGGATTGTCCCGGCCTCATCTGTTTGAGCTGCGTCTCTTTGAAGTTTGCGGTAATCCAGATGTCGTCCAAAGGGACGATCGCGAGGAGGCTCTGTCCCGGCTGGACGCGATGGCCAAGCTCAACCGTTTTTCGTCCGATTACGCCGCTGACTGGCGCATAGATTTTGGTGTAGCTGAGATTGAGCTGAGCGGTATGCAAATCGGCACGAGCTTGCTCCAGATGGCCGCTCGCCGATTCCGACTTGGCGCGAGCATCGGTAACCTGCTGCGGAGCGATGCGGGCGGCTTCGATCTGCGCCTCCCTCTGGACGACGAGGCTATGCGCTTCGGCGATGTTTTGCTCCCTGGCGGTAATCGCCGCGCGATCGGATTCCACCGCCTGGGCGGCCGCAGTCGCTTCCGTCTCGCGGGCATCGTAATCGGACCGCGAGATCTCGTGTTTTTCAACCAGCGCCAGGTACCGGACACGGTCGCGTTCGGCGCGGGAATAGATCGCTTCGTCCTGCTGCAATTTGTGCTGCGCGGCAACCAGATTCGCCTGCTCGGACTCAACGCTTGCGAGCGCTTGCTCCTTGGCGGCCTCCGCGGAATGGAGCTGGCCGTAGGCGCTTGCATCCACGATCGGAACGGTTACCTGGGCGGAGCGAGCTTCCGCCGAACTTGTGTCAAGATTTGCTTTCGCGTGCTCAAGCTCAGCAGCGTAATCTCGGGGATCGAGCTCCATCAGCAGGGTTCCCGCCTTGACGAACTGGTTGTTCTCGACGCCTGGATTGATATAGGTCACGGTTCCGCTGATGCGCGCGCTGACCAGATCCAGATGCCCTTCAATCTGGGCATCGTCGGTGGATTCGTAGTTTTGCGAATAGACACCACCAAAGCGAAGCTCCCGCGACGGCGATTGCCGAGACCAAGAGAAGAATCCAGCGCGAGAGCTTTCGGCTGGGGACCTTTTTCCCGGACTCTGGCTTCTCGCTGCTGGTCTTCTCAGAGGAATCGTGCTCTTCAACCTCTCGCGACCGCACTGTTTTCTCTAAATCCACCACTTCTGTTTCGACGGTCCGCGTCATGTTCACTTCCCTCCTAAGAGCTCGGGGAGTCTTGTTTCCGCGCCTCCGATGGCGCGCGCAAAGGAAATCATCGCAATGTTGTACGAGAACAGGCTCTCGATGTAGTTCTCGTTGGCTGCTGCGACTGTTTCCTGGGCCTGAACAACTTCCAGGTAGTTGGTAACGCCATTGGTGTACCGGTCCTGCGACTGGACAGCGCCCGTTCCGCCAGCGATTTATTGCGCTTGCGCGACTTTAGCGCTTGAATCCGATGCGCTCAGGTCCAGCCATGCGATGCGAACGTCGTAAGCGACGCGGCCCTTCAAGTCCTCGTACTCGGCCTTGCGGCGAGTCAGATCCGCCTGCGCCTGCTCTATGTCCGCATGGATTCGACCGCCGGTGTAAATCGGCACGGAAACATTCCCGGCGACCGTATAGACCTGATTGAAATTCCCAATATTGGCGCCGCCGCCATAATCCGCGGTCACTGAAACCACAGGCAGGCGCTGAGCCTTTTGAGCGCGAACGGTGAACGCCGCGGCTTGTACGCTCGCTTCGGCGCTGCGAAGATCGCCGCGAGACCGTAGCCCTTCTTCCGTTGCGGTCTCGCTTGTGATTCCGGAAAGCGGGTGGTAAACCAAAGGATCACTCAATTCGAAATCCTGATCAATGGCCAGCCCGATGATCCGGGCAAGCGTCAGTTTGTCCTTTTCAAGCTGATTGGTTGCGTTCGTCAGCCGCTGTTCGGCGGATTGCTGCTCTACCTGCGACCGGATTGAATCAATCTCGGGCGAGACTTCATTCTTGACCCGATTGGCCGTTTGTTGGTCTAGTTCGCCCGCCGAAGTGAGCTGCGCTTTTGCAGTCTCAACGCGGGCGGCGCTGGCGATCACTTGCATGTAGGCGGTTCCGACCGCGAAAACAACTACGTCACGCGAATCCTGGATGCTGAGCATTGACGCCTGTTCATCGCCCTTTCGAGCCCGATACTGACTGCGAAGCTGAGCATTATAGAGAGACTGCGTGAGGCTGACGCGTGCATCCTGGTATCCGAATGCGCCGCTGGTCGACGGCAGCGCCGGCAATCCGAGGATCGGAGGTAGCTTCAGGCCGATTTCTTTGTAGCTGAGGTTTTCGTAACCTTGGCGACCGTCCGCCGACAGCTGCGGCAACAATGCTGAGAGCGCCCGCAGGCGGTCGGCGCGCACATCCGCGCTCGCCTGGTTGGATTCGATCAGCCCGAGGTTGTAGCGGAGGCCCCGATCGAGTGCGCCTTTTAGCGACAGCTCGATTCTTGCACCCGTGTTCTTTGATGGCACGCTCCCGAGGTACGGGTTTTGAACTTGGGTAGCCTGCGCGCTTGGATTTGTCGTCCCCTCCGCCGGGCTAATCGGACGAGGAGTGACGACGGAGTACCCAAGGGGGCCGGGAGTTTGTGCTGAAGCAATCAAACCTGACGCAATGAGAAACATCGCGCCCAGTGATCTCAATCGTCCGCGGCTGTTCTCTTCCATTTTCGGAGCCATCGGCCTACCCTTCTGTGCAGTTGGATGTCAATGAGACCATTCGGTCGCATCTTTTTGTGAAAACAATGCTGAGACCGTTTGGTCTCGCTACACATCTATGCAGATTAGAAAAGACCGATCGGTCTCACTCGGTCGCAAGGCGCGCAAGCTTATCGCCAAAGGCGAACAAGCTCGAAAGGAGATCGTGGAAGCACCACCCCGATCTTCGATATACGTGGTTAGTTCAGCCAGATGAAATACAAATGAGTGAAAGGTACACACAAATGAAAGGCACATACAAAGCAGTGGAAGTCTCAGCACCGGGCGTTCTTCGCGTGGTCGAACGGCCGATATCTGAGCCCGGAGCCGGGCAGGTTCGGATTCGGGTGGAAGCGTGCGGAATCTGTCACACCGATGCGGCTACGGTGATGGGCGTCTACCCGGGTCTGACTCTGCCGCGCGTTCCTGGGCATGAAGTCGTTGGTCGCATTGAAGCCTTGGGAAGCGGCGTGTCCAAGTGGAAGATCGGCCAACGCGTTGGTGTCGGCTTGATCGCTGGTGAAGATGGCACTTGCGAACCATGCAGACGCGGAGACAGCGTGAATTGTCAGAATCCGGTGATATCCGGAGTGACCGCGGATGGAGGATACGCGGAAGTGATGATCGCAGAAGCACGCGGCATCGCTTCCATTCCTGATGAGCTCAACTCCGCGGAGACCGCCCCTCTCCTCTGCGCTGGTATCACGACTTACAACGCTCTTCGCAACGCTGGCTTGCGCGGTGGAGATCTGGTGGCTGTGCAGGGCATTGGCGGTTTGGGGCATCTCGGTATCCAATTTGCACGGCACATGGGATTCCATACTGTCGCCATCGGTCGCGGGCGCGACAAGGAAAAACTTGCGGGCGATTTAGGCGCCCACATCTACATAGATACTGCCGTCGAGGATGCTGCCGCAGTGCTGCAGCGAATGGGTGGGGCCAGAGCAATTCTGGCAACAGCTCCCAGTGGTGGCGGCATGGGGCCACTGGTGTCAGGTCTCGCAGTTCGCGGCAAGCTCATCGTCTTGGGTGTGCCGCAAGACCAGATTCAATTGAATGCGTTCCCGCTCGTCTTTGGAGGACGTTCGGTCTACGGCTCGCTGACTGGCACGGCGATCGATCAAGAGGACACCCTTGCCTTCAGCGTCCTAGAGAAAATCCGTCCGATGATCGAGACCGCTCCGCTCGAACAGGCGGCTGAAGCTTACGCCCGAATGATGCAAGGTAAAGCAAGATTTCGCATGGTGCTGGTTACAAAGGGCGGAGCCGCTCAAAGTGCATAGCCTGCGGCATGACAGGAGATGGAGCGCTATGATGATAAAGGACCGATCGGTCTCAGACGATCGAGGAGACGGGCAGGTTTATGACCAAAGGCGAACAAACCCGAAAGAAGATCGTGGAAGCAGCCGCACCGATCTTCAATAAGCGAGGTTATGAAGGCAGTTCTCTCAACGATTTGATGGAGGCCACAGGCCTCAAAAAGGGCGGAATCTATCGTCACTTCTCGAGCAAGGAGGAGCTTGCCGCCGAGGCGTTCGACTATACCTGGGAGACCGCCTGGAACGCGCGACTCTTGCATGTGGATGAAAAAGCGAACGGCATCGAAAAGCTCAAGCAGCTCATCGCCAATTTCGTCGAGCACCGGTCACCGGTTGCGGGCGGATGTCCTATTTTGAATACCGCAATCGATGCTGACGATGGCAACCCGGTCCTTCGGGCGCACGTCACGAAAGCCCTCCGATCCTGGTTGAGCCGCTTGCAAGTGATTGTGGAGCAAGCTCAGGAGCAACGCGAGACGCGACCCGGAGTCGATCAAAAAGTCGTGGCCACGGTAATCGTGGCCTCTCTTGAAGGTGCCCTTATGATGAGCCGCGTCCAACGCAATGACGAAGCTCTTCGGCGCGTGCGGTCGCATCTGAACCGGTATCTCGATCAAGAGGTGGCTCGCAATGACTGAGGCCGCCATGTTGTACTGGACGATCTTTATGCCGGACAGCGGTTCACATCAGGCGCTTACGTGATCGACGAAGCGCAGATCAAAGAGTTCGCCGCGGAATTTGATCCGCAACCGTTCCATCTTGACGAAACTGCATCGCAGGCGAGTGTCTTTAAAGGTCTGGCGGCGAGCGGGTGGCACATGGCAGCGGTGGCGATGCGCCTTCTGGTTACAGGTGGTCTGCCGTTTGCGAACGGTATCGTCGGCTTGGGTGGCGAAATCAGTTGGCCGCCGGCCGACACGCCCCGGCGACCTTCTGCGCGTCGAGAGCGAAATCGTAGAACTCACACCATCGCGATCCAAGCCGCAGCAGGGAGTCGTGCCGTTCGAAGCACGATGCTAAATCAGAACGGGGAAGCGGTATACGTTCTTAATGCGAAGGTTCTGCATTGAGACGACCAGGCGGAAGCTGCGCGCGCAAGCGAGGCCGAGAAGTGGCGGCATCTCACTTTGTCAACAGTGTTCGAGGATGCGGAATCCGTTCCTGAGCTGCTGAATCACTAGCAGCGAAAACTCAGGACTTTACCGCGGGACGATTGCTTGACACTCGTGCGATCAAATCATCGATCCTCGAGAGGAACAGCTTCAGGATTGGCGATCTATTCAGTTTGTTATACCCGACGACCAGATCGACCGTCGGCACGTCCCCGCTCAAAGGTCGGCTAACGACCGACCACGGGAGAAAGTTTTGTACATAGGCGGGTACTCGGCCGCGGATTTCGAACGGGACCGTGAGACTCTTCGGGAGCTCCGAATGAGGGAAGTTCGGCCCTGAGCCCGTCCTCTCGACGGTCGTGATCGCCGACACCTCATCAAAGTGAGCGGCGCAAAGCTACTTCGAGTCCACCAGCACTCCGATAACCGCGTCGCTCGACAAAGCGCAATGGCCCTCGATCACTTTCCGGGGAATAGCACAAACGTTGCCAACGAGATCGTTCGCAGAAGCCGGGATGCGACGTTCTGGCCAGTTAAGGCATCCTGAATTGCGTGTAAACTTCTTTGGGCCGAGAATGAAGATGGGGGTTCGTCCCCAAACGCGAAATGAGCCCAGAGATCTCCATTCGGGTGTCAGAAGCGGGGCGACGGTATGAGGCCGTGCTTCGCATCAGTGAAGCACTTTCCGCATGCCGAGAGCCTGAGGATCTGACGAGAATCCTCTCGGAACAACTGGGCGAATTCCTCGACTTCTTCCAGTTCTACATCATCGTCTATAAGGAAAATTCCACCGAAGTCGAATGGGCTGTGGTGGGGTCCGAGAAGAGCCTCATCAGTGCGTACGCCGATGTGCCGGTACAAGAGCGGCCATCATGGCGGGTATACGCTACCCAGGAACCGTTCCAAATTGCAGATTGGGATGCAGATGAAAGGGTGCCGACGCGTCTCAAGCAAGGAATTGCAGCCCAAGGTCTTCGAATCGGGCCGCTGGTTTTTGTGCCCCTCACGACACCGCATCGGCGCCTGGGCGCGCTGGGCATGTCCGGACCTCCCGGCACCGCTTACAGTAGCGAAGACATTGGCTTTCTACATCTGATCGGGCGAGTGGTTGCGTTCGCGATAGATGATAATTTCAATCTTAAGCAGGCCGAGGCCGCCCAACGAGAATTACAACGCCAGAACGAGCGGCTGCAACGCAGCGAACGAGAGCTTCAGGAAGTCATTGAAACGATTCCGGTCATGGCATGGTCGGCAGCAGCAGCCGGCGCGGTCGAATTCTTCAATCGACGGTGGCTGGATTACGCTGGCCTATCCGCAGATCAAGTACAAGGCTGGGGATGGACAAGTGCGGTTCATCCGGATGATCTGAACAGGCTTGCGGATTACTGGCGCGGAGTGCTGGCTTCCGGGCAATCAGGTGAGATCGAAGCGCGACTGCGCCGTTTCGACGGGGTGTACCGCTGGTTTCTATTTCGTGCGACTCCGTCACTCGACAACGGAAAGGTCGTGAAATGGTACGGAACCAATACGGATATCGAGGAACGCAAAAAGGCGGAGCAGGCCGTTGCCGTTCAGAATACCCGTCTGCAGCTTCTTCTGAAGCTAACGAAGGAGATCACTTCAAACCTGGATCGTCGCAAATTGCTGCGCGCAATCTCAGGGAGTATTCGTGAAGTCATGGATTTCGACGCAGTCCATATTTCGCTCGCCGATCCGGCATCTGGTAAATTCCGCCTATACGCCTTGGATTTTCCAGAGGGCCAGGGCTTTCTCAAGGAGGAAATGCTGATCGAGTCGGTCGGCGCCTGTAAGAGAGCTCTGGAAACGCTGCAACCGACAACCAGGAATACTGCCAATCCCCAAGAATTCCCGCCCGATCTGTACAAGTTGATGGTGGCTGAGGGGCTGAAGACTCAATGCGTGATACCGCTTGTGAGCCGCGGCCGAGTCGTCGGAGCTCTGTCCATTAACCGCAGCACCGATGATGCCTTCCTGCCGGTTGAGATCGATTTTCTCGAGGAAGCGTCCGGCCAGATAGCCATCGCTATAGAGAATTGCCTGGCCTTCAGCGAGATTTCCGAACTGAAAGAGAAGCTTGCGCAAGAGAAGCTATATCTCGAAGAAGAAATCCGTGGCGATTTGGACTTCGAGCAGATCGTGGGGAACAGTCCGGCGCTCAAGCATGTTCTACAACTGGTTGAAACCGTCGCGCCCAGCGATTCAACCGTTCTACTGCTCGGTGAAACGGGAACTGGCAAGGAGTTGATTGCCCGGGCGATTCACGACCGTAGCCGTCGAAAACA
Organism: Terriglobia bacterium; assembly: GCA_963739705.1. Taxonomy (GTDB): domain Bacteria; phylum Acidobacteriota; class Terriglobia; order Bryobacterales; family Bryobacteraceae; genus Palsa-89. Next base: position 539,688 of record CAVUBR010000004.1, read on the forward strand.
CCGCACGTTTGTAAAGGTGAACTGTGCGGCAATTCCTACTGGGCTGCTGGAGAGCGAATTATTTGGTCATGAAAAAGGCGCCTTCACGGGCGCCATCACCCAGAAAGTTGGCAGGCTCGAATTGGCGGACCAAGGCACGCTGTTTCTGGATGAAGTAGGTGACATCCCAATTGAAATCCAACCGAAACTTTTGCGGGCACTGCAAGAGCAGGAGTTCGAACGCTTGGGAAGCACGCATACACGTAAGGTGAGCGTCCGCCTCGTAGCCGCGACGAACCGCGATCTTGAAAAGATGATTGAAGCGCGTGAATTTCGGAGTGATCTGTATTACCGGCTGAACGTTTTTCCGATTCGAATACCACCGTTGCGAGAGCGCAAGCAAGATATTCCGCTGCTGGTGAGTTATTTCGTTCAGAAGTTTGCGAAACAAATGCAGAAGGAGATAGAGGGCATTCCCGCGGCTGTCATGAAAGCGCTAACCGCCTGGGAATGGCCCGGAAACGTTCGCGAATTGGGAAATTTCGTCGAGCGAGCTGTGATCCTCACACGTGGCCGGTCGCTGGCGGCTCCTCTAGCCGAACTGCGAAAGGTGACGGTCGATGAATCCAGGGGCCCCGCAAAACATGCCGCGACAAATAACGATGATATTGCCCGTATTGTGAAGGAGACGATCAACGCACTACACCGAAATAGCAGTACTGCGGGCGATCGTGTCCGAAAACAGCGCGACCAGATCGTGCGCTCGCTCACCGAGACAAAGGGACGAGTAGGAGGTGCGGACGGCGCGGCCGCGCGCATGCGGATGAATCGGACAACTCTCCTGGCCCGGATGAAGAAACTTGGCATCGATCCCCGCGATTATTCCTGATATTCGATTCGACCGAGACTGTCAAAGCCGCTTTGACACTCCCGACCCTCCAGATTGATCCCAATTTTCGCGTTGAAAACAAGGTACTTCCAGCCGCAGGTCCATGGCACGTGGGTTGCGCTTTTCGATAGGTGCGGCATGTTGAAGATCACGGTTGTCGAGGACCAACAACGGCGCCGAGTAATCGTTGAAGGCAAGCTCATCGCGCCCTGGACCGCCGAACTGGCGAGTGCCTACCAAACGGCCCGAACAGATCTTCAAGGCCGGGAACTAATTGTCGACCTGAGGAGCCTAACGGCAATCAGTCCGGAGGGCGAAGACATACTGCTGCAGTTGATTCGCGAAAAGGTCAAATTCCTCTGTGGTGTGTACACGAAGGAAGTCTTGAGGCAACTTGGCCTTAAGGCCCGCGACAACCAACGGAAGGCCGCGGAATATACGGATTCTGAATCGACGCCAAAAGAATGATGACGGCCGAGTGTCACCATCGCCTTGACAGTTTTGACACTGGGCTGATCCATGATTCTCCTGCCGTTTGGCGTTTCAATGGTATCAAGCGTTTGAACGATTCTTAGACTTGGCATTCGGGTTGCGCTTCCTCAATTGAGTGGTTTCGGCAAGATCCTAAACGGGCGCGCCTATGAGCAGAACAATCGAGGCGACTTCCACCGCGACGTTCTCATCCAGACTGAATCTCGGACAAAACGGCCAGCGAGAGAGGGGCGTTTGCAGGAACCTGGGCAATAAGGTTGCGGTCATAACCGGCGCTTCGACTGGCATGGGCGGGCGCCTGACCGCTGAGCGGTTCCGATTCTGTCCGTAAGAAATTACATAAAGGAGAACATAATGCAAACGATTCGAGATAACTATTTCACTGCCTACCGCAGCCTGAAGTTGACGCGGGATGAGGAAGGAGTGCTGGTCGTGGAGTTCCATAGCAACGGAGGGCCGCTCACTTTCACGGCGGAGGCACATACGGAGGTTGTTGATGCCTTCTACCGGATTTCGCAAGATCGAGCGAATAAGATCGTAATCCTCACGGGGGCGGGCGGGGACTTCATGATCGGTGTCGATTGGTCGTCTTTCAAAAACGTATCCGATCCCGGCGTATGGAGCCAGATCCATGACGAAGGCGTTCAGGTTTTGGAAAACATAGCCAACATACGCGTGCCGGTCATCGCGGCGATCGAGGGACGCGCCCATATCCATTCTGAGTACGCGCTGCTGGCCAACGTCATTGTGGCGGCCGAGGGCGCGACCTTCCAGGACGTAGGCCACTTCGCCGCCGGTGTTGTGCCTGGTGACGGCATCTTTACCGCCTGGAGTTATCGCGCGGGAGCGGGGCGGGCGGAAGCTTTCCTGCTCAACCCACAGCCGCTCCCGGCGCGTACTGCGCAACGAATGGGGGGTCGTCGCCGAAGTTGTTCCGAACGGTAAGGCACTCAGCCGGGCGCGGGAGTTGGCCGCGCTCTACCTGAAGGCTCCAGAGGTGACGCGCCGCGACACGCGCGTACATTTCATTCAACCCCTGAAAGAGCGTCTTGTGCGGGAAGTTGGCTACGGACTGTCGCTGGAAGGGGCCTCGGCCGCCGACCTCGTGAAATCAATGCAGGCGAAGAGCGACCCTGTTGCCCCGCAAAGGAAGTCTGCATAAAAAGCCCGAAGAACGCTTTATGAACCGATTGATCGTCATCACCGGCGCATCGAAGGGAATCGGTAGGGCCGCGGCCGAAGCGCTGGCCGCGGCCGGCTGGCAAATCATCGGTATCGCCAGATACACGCCAACGAATTTTCCCGGTCAATTCGTGACTGCCGATCTCAGTGATCCAGAACGGACCGACGACCTGTTCCGGTCGAGTTACGCCGCCGCGAAGAGCGCACGCGAGAGTTTGACCCGTAGTATGGCGGTTGAACTCGCCCCTGCTGGCATTACGGCAAATGCCGTGGCGCTGGGCCCGACTGAGACCGAGCTGTTCCGGGAGAACAATCCAAAAGGAAGCGAGGGCGAGAAGCGTTATCTGGCCAAAGTGCCAATGGCACGATTTGCGAGTCCAGAGGAGATCGCGGCGGCGATTGCCTTTCTTGCCGGCGAAAATGCGGGATTCATTACGGGTCAAACATTATTTGTGGACGGGGGTTCGAGCCTTGGAATGATCTGACAGGTAAGGTGCGACCGGAAAGCGGTAGCGGGCTTCAGAATTTCGGGAGGTAACCAGGAAAGATGACGACGACATATCCAGCGCAAGCGCAAAGTGACGTGCGCACGGACGTGAGTATGACGGTTAACGGCTCACCGCGAACGCTAGGAGTCGAGCCACGCACCACGCTCCTCGATGCATTGCGTGATGAGTTGGGCTTGACTGGTCCCAAGAAGTCCTGTGACCGCGGCGAATGCGGAGCGTGCACTGTCCATGTCGAAGGTCGGCGAATTCTGTCGTGCATGACCCTCGCGGCGATGCACGACGGTCATCGAATCACCACGATTGAAGGGCTGGAAAGCGATGGCGACCTGCACCCTCTTCAGGAGATGTTCATTGAGCATGACGGGTTTCAGTGCGGATTTTGTACATCGGGTCAAATCATGTCGGCCGCCGCAATGATCGAAGAGGCGAAGGCGGGCTGGCCGAGCGCCGCAACGGTAGATGTCACGGAACCATTCACCATCGCAGATCTTTCGAAAGCTGAGATTCGCGAGCGCATGAGCGGGAACCTATGCCGCTGCTCCTGTTACCCGAACATCGTCGCCGCCATCGCTGAAGTGGTAGGGAGGCGTTAACCATGCATCAATTCACGCTATCGAGGCCGGCTGACATTTCAGCCGCGATCGCAGCTCATGCGCAGGACGCCCATGTTGCCTTTATCGCGGGCGGTACGGACCTGATCGGTCTGATGAAGGATCGAGCAACCTTTCCCGAGCGTCTCCTCGACCTGAATCGGTTGCCCGATATGTCTTACATCGATGCGCCGTCCGGCGGCGGGCTGCGCATCGGCGCCTTGGCCCGCATGAGCGATGTTGCCGCTCATTTTGAGGTAAGGTCCCGCTTCCCGGTTATCGCCGAGAGTCTCCTGTTCGCCGCTTCGGGCCAGCTCCGAAATATGGCCACCATCGGCGGGAACATCATGCAACGAACTCGCTGTGCGTACTTCCGGGACGAGGATGATCTCCCCTGCAACAAGCGACGGCCGGGCTCGGGCTGCTCGGCGCGTTTCGGGCTCAATCGCAATCATGCCATCTTCGGATGGTCCGACGACTGCGTGGCGACTCATCCCTCCGACCTGGCGGTGGCGCTGACCGCTCTGGACGCCAACGTTTTGGTGCGCAGTCCCGGCGGACAGCGATCGATTCCTTTTGCGAAGTTCCACCGCCTTCCCGGCGACACGCCTGAGCGCGACATCGTGCTGGATCGAGGCGATCTCATCATCTCGATAGAGGTACCCGCACGGACCGAAGGACACGCCTCGCATTACTTCAAGCTTCGCGACCGCCAGTCGTACGAGTTTGCGCTGGTTTCCACTGCGGCAGCGATAACGGCGGATGGTGGACGGATTGGTTCCGCGCGGATAGCTATGGGCGGCGTGGCGCACAAACCCTGGCGTCTCACGGCCGCCGAAACCGCATTGCGTGGAGTATCACTTGACGACACCGATGCGCTCAAGGCGGCGATAGCGGCTTCGTTCACCGAGGCCCGGCCGCTCGAACATAATGTCTTCAAAGTCGAGCTTGCGCAGCAAGTCGCACTTCGCGCGCTTGAAACTGCAGGAGCACGCCTATGAACGCGATTGGACAACCCATCTCCCGACTCGAGGGCCGCCTGAAAACCACTGGCGCCGCGCGCTATACAGCAGATCTCCCAATCGCCGATGTAGTGCATGGCGTAATCGTGCAGAGTAAGATTGCCAACGGCCGGACGGTCTCGATCGATACCCGAGCGGCGGAAAAGGCTCCGGGGGTGCTGGCGGTGTTCACTCATCGCAACTTGCCAAGGATGAACCCAACGCCCAAACCATGGAGCCACCTGCATCCGCATGGGCAGTCCTACCTCCCTCTGCAGGACGACCAAATTCTCTATGCGGACCAACCCGTAGCTCTGGTTGTCGCTACCACTCGCGACCAGGCAGCGTATGCCGGGACATTGATCGGTATCCAGTATGAGAGTTCGCCCCCAGCCGTGTTTGATCGCCCGGCCGCGAAGGAGGCAGTCCAGCCTCCGCAATTCCTCTGGCCGGTGGCGTCATCGGTCGGGAACGCTGAAAAGGCCATCGCCGAGAGCCCCGTTAAGATCGAGCAGACCTACGCTACCGCGGATCGGCACCATAATCAGATGGAGCCACATGCAACGACTGCGGTGTGGGACGCCGATGGAGCGCTGACACTCTACGAGACTACGCAGCACATCTTCGGCACCAGAGAACTCGTCTCGATGGTTCTCGGTATTCCCCCGGAGAAGATCAGCGTCGTCTGTCAGTTCCTCGGCGGCGGCTTTGGCGGCAAGGCATATGTGTGGCCTCATACCCTCATCGCGGCGGCGGCGGCGAAGGTTTTGAACCGGCCGGTTCATGTCCAGCTCACTCGGGCACAGATGTACTCGATGACCGGCCATCAGTGTGCAAGTATGCAGGTAATCAGATTGGGGGCCGATCGAAATGGCAAGTTGAACGGCATCCGCCATGACAGCATCACGCCCACGTCGATGTTCGACAACTACATCGAATACGCAGCGCTGTGTCCCCGGTCGCTTTGGGCCGCCACTGGAGGGATTGCGACGAATCACAAAATCGCCCACGTTAACCGGAACACACCCACACCGCTTCGAGCGCCGCACGAGGCACTCGGGCATTTCGCGCTTGAAAGCGCCTTGGATGAGCTCGCGTATGCCATAGGGGTCGATCCGGTCACGGTCCGCCTGCTCAACGATACAGAGATCGATCCCGAAAGCGGCCGCCGATTTTCTACGCGCGCGATGCGCAAGTGTCTGATCGAGGGGGCAGCACGGTTTGGATGGGAGAAAAGGACACCCGAGCCGCGCTCAATGCGCGATGGCCGTTACCTGATCGGACAGGGCATGGCAGGGGCGATCTACACTCATTGGCGTTGGCCAGCACAGGCGCGGGTTACGCTGCGGCGCGATGGATCAGCTTTGGTCGAGGCCGGCTCGCATGACCTCGGAACCGGCACGTATACGGTATTTCGGCAAATCGCTGCAGACACGTTGGGGCTGCCGCCCGAGAAGATAAGCGTACGGATTGGCGACACGAGGTTACCCAAGTCGCACGCCTCGATCGGGTCGGCCACCCTGGCAAACGCCGGCGGGTCGGTAATGCTGGCCGCGAAAGGCGCTCGGGACAAGGCGATCGCGCTGGCCCGCACTGGCAGATTTGCTCCTCTGGCAGATGCGCAAAACAGTGATGAAGTCGTTGCTGCGTCAGGAAAACTGCTGGCACCGCGGCGCAATCTGGAGGTTGCCTACGACGAACTGCTCTCGCGCAATGAACTCTCCTCACTGGCCGGTGAAGGAAACTACGACCCCAGTCCAGAAGGATCGAAGGCGACATTCAGCTTCTCGGCGGTGTTCGCTGAAGTGCGCGTTGACCCCGACCTTGGGATCGTTCGTCTGAACCGCTTCATTGGTGCTTACGACTGTGGCAGGGTCATCAATCCGAAGACGGCGCGCAGCCAGGCGATTGGCGGAATTATATGGGGTGTCGGTCATGCCCTGACCGAACAATCAGAAACCGACCCGACGTCGGGCCGGTTCTTAAACCGCAACTATTCCGGGTATCTCGTGCCGACCTGTGCGGATATTCCGGATCTCGACGTCCTGTTCGTGGGTGAGTTCGACGGTGAAGCAAGCCCGATCGGCGCGAAAGGCTTAGGCGAACTCACTTCCGTGTCCGTCGCGCCGGCAATAGCAAACGCGGTTTATCATGCTACGGGAAAACGGGTGCGGGACCTACCTATCACCATTGAAAGGCTGCTGTGAAATGCGCCGAATCACAGCCGAGTCATACTTCCCGCAGTTGCGGGTACATCGATTGCTCCTGTTGGGGTCAGACGCTGCCACGCGATCAAGGTGGAATTAGGTAATGGAAGTCCCATACTTCGGCAACAATCCGTATGCTGCTTTGTCGATCCTCGTTGCGCCTGCGATCCTGACCAGCGCGTCGTCGGTACTTTGCCTGGGAACGGCCAATCGACTTGCGAGAGTCGTGGATAGAACGCGTATTGTGTCAACGCAACTTGTACGTCTCGCGTCCGATGCAGAGACTACCACGACGTTTCGACGTCAACTGGAAGAACTCCGAGTTCGCTGGAGCCTTGTCCTTCGGGCGCTCATATGTTTCTACATGTCAATTGGGTCGTTCGCAGCAGCTGCGCTGATTTCGCTCGTCGGGTCTTCGTTTACCACTCCCAACCTCCGCCTCGTTTTCAATTGCCTGGCGATCTTGGGGCTGCTTTCCGCCATCGTGGGTGTCGGTAGCCTGATGGTGGGGTGCAGCATCATGGTGCGCGAGACACGCCTGGCCATCCGCAATCTTGCGGAAGAAGTGGAACTGGCCGGGTTGCCAGTTGAGGTGCCTTGATCACGTCCTCTCACCCGAAAACTTGACAGACTACTTCCACGCTGTTCATGTGCCCGGCCGTGGCTATATTCGGCGCGTGGACGACGATCACCGGGCGTGGTACAGAGAGATGATCGCGCTCAGCGTGACGGCGGGCTTTTGAAACCCTCCGACCTCGCCGGTTATCGAAACGGACAGGTTTTCATCCGGAAGTCCATACACGTGCCGTTGAACCGGTATGCGGTCCGAGATGCGATGCTCGCCTTCTTCGATCTCCTGCGTGAGGAAGAGCAGGTGCGCGTCGAGAGGACGTCGCGCCGTTCGCAGAATTTCTTGCCATGTGAACAAAGCGGCAAGCTGAACTCCCGAAAAAGACTCCGTCGCCACGTTACGGCCGTGGAGAAAAATCGCCGCAGATTTTGGTGTCCATTTTCGGGCCGACCTGTCTTGTTTGGTGTACTGCATCTCACTAATGGATAAGGAAAGGAGGTAGTCAGTGCCAGAATCTGACGTTCTCACACTGGCCGATTTTGGTCTTGTCGACAACTCGCTTTTTTTGTTAAGATTAGGACGTCCTCCGAGCGGGAGTAATTCAGTGGTAGAATGCCAGCTTCCCAAGCTGGACGTCGCCGGTTCGACCCCGGTCTCCCGCTCCAACTTTTCAACGACTTGCGACTCACCGGCTTCAACCCTGTGCTCCGTTTGTGCTCGATTCAGTCACCGCAGAGCTTTTCTCCAACTGGTTGACGCCCAGCCAGTCTGCTTTCGACTGGCGACTGCGTATAGACGTTTTGGTAACGTCGAGGCTATGGCCAAGCTGATCGGCGACCAGCTTCCCATCCACACCCAGCGCCTTCATTAAAGTTGCATGCGTCCGGCGCATAACCAGAAAGTTCGCCCAGCCCAAACCGACCTTTGCCAGCTTCGGCTGCATCGACCGCCGCCAGCAATTGTCTTTGGACAACGGCGTCATCCGTTCGGACGGAAAAACCCAGGCATCGGCACGTGTCTCCGCCGAGAACTCCCGCCAGACTTCGATCTCCCGCAGCAGCCCCTCGGACAACGCCGCCTGGCGAACCGATTGATTCGTTTTCGGCGTGTCGATGACGTTCCGCGATAAACCCGTTGCCGGATGTCCGCATATGTCGCGGTCAACCGTCCCCAGGTCAAAACCGAATATCTCGCCCGGTCGCATCCCGGCAATAACCGCCAAACGTGCGATCAACCGTTCCCGCTGCCCGAGCACTTCAAAATAGATTTGAACGCGAAAATCTCACCCGGACGCATCCCGGCGATGACCGCAAGTTTCGCGATCAATCGCTCCCGCTGCTCCAAGACCGAGAAACAGACTTGTACCTCCTTCATGATTCATCACGCGGCGCTCCGGCTTCGCCGCTTCCCTCGGCGTGAACAACAGCAACGCCGGATTTCTTTCCACCTGACCCTCGGCTACGGCCATGTCGAAAATCTGCTTCAAATCCCACCGGAGATGATCGACAACCGAGAACGACAGACGCCTGCGCCTTCCGTCCAACAGGTCTTGCAAGTTCATCGCGCTTGAAGCCCGGACAACTCCCGATCTCCGAATTGGCCACGAGATGAACTGAAACCCTGTTCACGTTGTTTTCCCGCGTCGATTGCTTCCACTTCCGGCTGTAGTACGGAACAGTAAACCTCGGTCACGAACTCGCCAAACTTCCAAACTCGATTCTGGTCTCGCTTGGCCTGACTTCGGTAACGATCCGATTGACCGCCGCCCGCGCATCGGACTTGGACAAATCCTTCACCAAGCCGAGCACCTTGCTCTTGCGCCCGCCATCGGCGTAGCACATGCCGATCCAGCGACCGCGCTGCTTCTTGACCGATCCTTTCTGGTATCTGCTTTTACGCATTCAAGTCTCCTTGTTTGCGTTTCGCAGCACCCGTAATGGCGATGCAGGTATCGTAACACTGGCCAGCTTTCCTTCGTTCGCTTCGAGCCACGCGATTAGCGATTGCCGTCGGACAAGTTTGCGTCGACCGAGCGACACCGATGGAATTGGAGGGCAGCCACGCACGCGCCCCGCTACGGCCTTGCACACGTGCGCTTTCGAACAGCGCAGCAGGTCTGCGACGTCCGCCAACGTCAGAAGATCGAAATCCTGCACGGCCATCTTTCCACCTCACGAAAAAGCCCCGCCAGGACGAGCCCGACGGGGCAAGTTGACTCCTTCCAATTAGGAGATTTTCTTCACGGATACGACTTGACCGTACTGGTCCTTTTCCACGACATACGTTCCGTCGCTTCGGACATGGGTTTCCTTTTTCCACCCACTACCAATCGCGCCGTTCTCCACTCCGGTGGCGCGACTCGACGACCAGTCACGGCCCTTCAGGTTGTCATAAGCCATACGCTTTCATCCTCTCTTTCTCTTGCAGTTGGAGCTGCAAAGCTTGATTGCGCGTCGGGTACGGCCACGCGCTATGAAATCCAAAATCTCGTCGAATGCGATCCGGACGGCCCGTCCGTGCCTGACCACGCGGAGCTGGCCGCGATCGATCAGGTGACGAACCGCACGACTCGTTCGGGCGAGTACGATTGCCGCCTCGCTAACCCGGAGAAGCATCGGCACGACGCGCGGACTCGTCGGCTCCTTTGTCGAATTGGCGTCTGCCCCATTGCCCGAGGGTGTTCCCAATCGGATCGTCCCCAATACTGTTGCTGCCACTTGCGAAGCAATCTCCGAAGCAAAGCTGTCCTTGGCCATGATTCACCTCCACCACACTTTCGGCATTCGTTCCAAAGCGCGCACATAGCCGTCGTCATGGAATCGCGTTCCCGCACTCCACACCCAAAAAATTCCGGCCCAGTCATGAACCGGGGTCCAGTCAACAGCCCTTGACGCCGCTGAGTAATGCGACAGGATCACGCCGTACAGAATCACTCCGCCGAATCGTCGAAGGAATCCCGGCGAGTACCAAATGCCGATTCCCATTGGGATCGCTGACAACACCTTCCACCACGTTCCGCACCACAAGAAGCAGGCCACGGGTGCGAGATAAACCAATGCCGCCTGCCATGTAACCAACATTCGCGTCTCGCGCCAGTCGGGACGGTTAAGCATGACGACCTCCAGGCCCCTTCGGGAACGCCCGCCCATCGGTCCAGACGTTCGCCCAAGCTTTCAACGCCGATATGGGAGCCATCGCCGAACGCCAGTTGAATGTGAACGCCTCGGTCGGACGAATCCATGGACGCGCCCGCGGCCTTTGCTCAGTCAATGCACCGGCGAGGCTGTCGAGTTTCTCTTGAGCAAATTCGACCCTCAATACCCGCTGTCCGTTGTGACGAAAAAGAGGGCCACCCTTGAACACAAATGCATCGACGATCCCCTTGTCGCATTCGAGGGAAAGGAACGCCCCCTCCGGGAGCGTCGGACGCGGTTGAAGCGTCACGCTATACGTTTCCCTTGGTCCGCCGCCGCCCTGTCCATCGTCACCGCCATTCGATGTCCCATGCGTGGGCACCCACACCTCAGCGGTCCCAATCATCTTTGAATCGCGTTCACGAGTCTTGGGGCAAATCTGGCGGCACATAACACGGACACCGAAGTTTGCGAGCAGCGCTTCAGCCTTGCTCTCGCCTACCTGTCCGCCGCCGTAGCCGTTGACCAAGCTTCCCCACGCTTGCCACGCGAACACGTGATAGAGCTTCGTCGATCGACCTCGCTCCGCCGCTTCGATATCGAAATCAGTGAGCCAGCACTGGCACTCGTCAGCCCAGATACCGACAGCGGGCAGTTTTCGCTCGTCTCCCGAGAGTTTCCCTGCCCGATTCATCACGCAGCGTTGCGTTGCCCTTTTCCATGCCGCGCCCAACGCCCGAGATTGTCCGAAGAATTCGGAGTAGGGAACGTCCAAAATGACTATCTTGTTGCCGAACACGATGTCGTCGGGGCTGATCGGCTTGCCAGGCATGAAGCACATCTTCATGATCGGGTCCGCAAACACTGGGGACATTCGGACTTCGGCAGTCATCCTCAGTGACGAGAGCGTTTTCGGATGTAAGTTTGTGATGGAATTCCTGAAGTAATCGGCCGCCATTTCCAGCGCGTGATTGCCCCTCTCCTGCATTGCGGCGAGTGCTTGATCGAGATCTTCGAGTATTGGGTACTTCTGGGAGTCCTCCAACGCCGCAAAGCCCTGGGGCAAAAGTTGCAGGCACTTCAGTACGCGAAGCATGTCTATTTTCCGGTACCGGTCCCATTGCACCTGCATGATGGCCCGGATTAATTGCTTTCCCCCTTGGTCGAAGAACGCGTCGCCCTGCTTCAATATTTCGCCACGGTTGAGAATTTCGACCATGTTCCAGAGCGCATCCATGGCCTCGTCGACCATCGCGATCCCCTTCGAGTGCTCGATCGCATACGTGACTGGATTCCATGAGTGGCCACTCGTAGCCGAGACAACTTCCACACGGTGCAATTGACCGGTAGCCTCCGCGATCTTCAGCATCTTCGAGCAGCTATCGGGCTTCGCACACAGTCCGAGGCCCGGATCGTCGTGAAGCCACGCCGCGTATTGGAAAGTCTGAAACGGACCGGTCGTTTTGCCGGAATCCGGTGAGCCCGAAATTCCGGTGTTCGTCACAATTTGGCGCTGGGTGATGAAGTCCCTGGCACGCGAGAGCCGAAGGTAGATTTCATCCAATTGGTGAAAGTCGTCAGCGGATGGGATCGAACCACGCGCTGAAAACGGATGTTGCATGCGAGTCTCCTTTGAGTGAATTCGCCGACCGGCTTGCAGGCCGGTGCAGCGTGAAAAGCTTTCACTCGCCGCCGCTCGCACTACTCGCGACTCGCGATGCGTGATAGTGTCGTTTCGGGAACGCGTAGATGCGCGGTCAACTGGTCGATGCGCTGGGATCTCAGCCGAGGGCCAAGCGCGATTAGCGGAACTGACGAGGATCAAAAACTGGAAGAGTACGTTTTGTGAAGTGCTCATGACACCGCTCCTTTCCTGATGGAAGGTGCCGGACAATTTGCCGAGACTTTGGCGATACGCCGTCGGCACCAACCCACAAACCTGATAACAGAGAAGATCAAGACAGCTGCGCCAACCGTAACGATCACGAGGAACGTCACAATCTCCACGCGAATCCTTGCGGTATACTCAGCCACCAAATTTTTACCCCATGAGCTTCGCTTGCGCGTCACCCACATCGTGACGAGGCAACCCTCATGGGACGCATCGAGAAAGCATTTTTCAACCTTGAGACGGATGTTGCCAATGTTCGAGCCGTCCGTTGGCTTGCCGTATCCGTCGGTGTAAGTTGTCACCAACCAATCCGGGATGACCTTCCATTGATGAGGCCAGTTGCCGAACGATCCATCTCCATCCAGGCAGGTGTATCCCGCACCCTCGATGTCCTTCCAACCAATCAGCTCATGCAACATGGCACATACAAAGCCCGGCTCATCGAGCCTGTCACTCTTCGCGGAATCGTAGACATACCCACAGACCAGCTTCCAGTCGTGCTGATTGGCACTGTGATCCGATAGCGCCTCGATCTGTGCGGCGTGAAGAAAACGTCCTGTCGGACGAGTCGGCCATCCGAAAGGTTGTGGACACGATGTCCGAGCCATCGTTGCTGAACCTTCCGTTTGCGTGAGGAAATCGATCTCACGCCGTTCCTCCTCCCGTCGCGCGTCGTCTGATGCGACTAGAGGGGCGCGCTGAATGAGGAGCAATTTGACATGAGCAGCCAGTTTGATTCCGAGACCGATCGCAAGAATCAATCCGCCGATCTTAAGCCCTCGCGTTACGCATCTTTTATAGGAGCCCAGCCAACCGAACAACTTCATATCGCCGTCAATCCTTCCCGAAAAGGTCAACTGCTGGTTCGTCGATGACTGCTGCCCGATAGTCAGATCGTCGAGTAGCTCCTCTGCCGCTTTTCGCGCCCATTCACCCACGAGCGCGTGCCAGAGCCGCGCAAACTGGTCCTGAGTCGTCTCGACTACGGAGCCATCCACTCTTCCCGACTCAGCCGCGACCTGCGAACCTTGGATCACCATCTGTTAACCCTCGCGTCACCAGCAACTATGAGGTTGCGAGAGGGTGTGCTTCAAGATGGCAGCCCTTTATATATCAGCGATTTGCCAACTCAGGCACTTCCGTGTGGCTTCTGTGAGGCTTAGGTCTTTCGTGATCCTTCCGTGAAGCTTCCGTGCTAGGATTCTAAGAACGTGCCATTGACGCCGCCGAAGCCGCCGTTGACGCCGCCGAAGCTTTGGAACACTCACGTTGATGTCCTTATGGCCATCTGGGAGAGGGAGGGTTGGAGGACGCTTCGACATACGCCGCCTCCAGCTGCTAGGCCTTGGCTAAGCTTTGGCGAAATCGCCGAACTGATAACAACAAGAGCGCCGAATAACATGACGGCGAACCGCCAGGGGTGCACGGCCAACAGCGTCAGCATCATTGTCGGCCAGATCGAGCGTTATCAAGCTAAGCGTGAGACTTCAAGTCAGTGGCCAAAGAGACTTGACGTGCAACTCGACCCAAGAAAGCCGGTTGGAAGGCGACCCAAGGTCGTCCGTTTCATACCGTTCAGCATCATTGCGTATCCATGCACCGCATCTTTGGCGCTTTTTCTGTACAATCACACCGTCCCGCAGCGTGCGTTTCAAGAGGCAAAAGCAGCTTACCCCCGCACCTATGATTGGGACATCGACCACTTTCAGCGTGCCAAATATATTCACCCGTCTTCGATCAAGAATGTTGAGTGGGAAATAACCGACCGGATCGACTGCGAATCCCTATATCTACAAGAGGTGGCTAGCTACTACGACCCGACCATAGATCCCTTCGAAGTACAAGGCATCGGCGATCGCCCAACATCGCCATCAAAAGCGTGAGCTGACCATTGGGCAGCGTTCGGTTAGACCTTTAGCCTTGCAAATAGATATGGCATCTGCATATTGGCAGGGTGAGTGCCCCTGCCCTCCATGAGAGCCGCACCCAGATGCGCCATCTTCGCAGCCGTCTCGATCAGGCGATTGCGAACGATACTGTCTGGGTCGAAAACGTCCCCTACATCAAGGAGAATGGAACCTATACTCAGCGGTCGATTCGCATCCTCTTTTTCAATCCCAATCGTATTTCCGAGACCGACGCGACTGATCTCTGTGCCGCCGCACAGGCCCTCTCGCGAAGAAAAGTTTATCCCGAAGCCCAATCGCCCGGACAACGCGCGTGGATCGTCAAAGGTCCGTACGACCAACCTGCGACAGAAACACTGTTGGCAAAAGCACTTGAATCAGGGGTCGTTATTATCAAGAACGATCACCCGTTCGGCGTAGGAAAAGGCAAATCTTTCCGCTATGATCCCGCTCGGATCACGGACATCGACGCGCGCGCTCTCTCTCATGCCGAATCCGTTCGCTCGAAAGAATCGGCTCCCGCTTCCGTGTTCACATACGATGATGCTCTGGCACGCGTCGCACGCGCAGCAGAGGCAATCACTAGCGCCAGGAGCCAGCGTCAGATTTAGCGCGGGCACGGATTGACCAAGGACTGCCCCCTTTCCGCCGCTCACGAGCGTTCGCGTCCGTTCTCGCCGTCAAGGGCAAGCGGCTAACGCCGTCGAGCTTCGCTTGGGTAGTGGCTACATATTGGAGCTTGGAATAAATGGCTAACCCTTCATTCGATGATAGTCTGTATCCTCATAATAATTTGTGGGGAGTTCCGATCCTTTGGTCACACCCAAATTTACAACCCTGAGAGTATCTGCATCCTTGAGCTGCCAAGTGCCACGCATTACTGCACGGTCAGATCCATCTGCTCGCGTTCGTACCGTGCTGTATAAAAACTTCCCCGAAACATCATCAAAAATAGCGGTTCCCTTATGCTCATGAGTCTCGCTTGGACCAGTGAAAGAAATATCATCGCCGTTTTGTGTAATGGTAAGTGGATGATCATCATCCTTCCTCACCCATATTCCACCGATTTTGGGGACCGTTTGGATTTTTTTTACTGGTTGCGGGGACACATCAATTGAAGAAGACGGAGGCGATATCGAAGCCATCAGGATTCCAGGTTTATCTTTGTGTAGCTCAATTCTTTCCCTGAGGGTTTCAATTATTCCTCTAAAATGAAATTGGCAGAATGCCCATATTCCCACGCCCATAACTGAGACTACGAACAGAAATGTTGCTGGTGCGCGCGCAATCACGCTCCACTCTCCATTCGCATTGCTGACGATTGAACGCAAATAATCGGGCATGTCTGACTATTCCCGCTTAACCCCTTTTCGTCACGCCTAGAGTACCCTTGGCAAACTTTGCCACTACCTTCGCTTGCGATTCCTTGACCGCTCAGCGCGTACGAGGTAACCTTTCCATTGATCATCGGAAAAACGTTGACGGAGAGGCGAAATCGAAAGGCCGATCCGAGCCACTTAAGAGCCAGTTAAGAGGGCTTTCGGTGCGCTTCCACGAATCTCGGTGCGTTTATGTTCATCTGTAAGTTGCTTTTTTAGAGTAAGTTAGAAGGTTTAGGAAACTCCTGCTCTATCCATCTGAGCTACGGGACCAAAATGCTTAACTACAACCACTTAAAATTGTCGCGTCGAACCGCACAAAACCCCTGCGAGCCAGATAAGAGCCAATTAAGATTGACTCAGTCTGTACTTCGTGGCAACAAAAGGCATGGTCCGCTTTACCCGTAGCCGCAGCAGCAAACTCAAAGTTGTTCCGTATCGTCATACGCATGTTGGATGGACGATAACGGGCCACTACGTGGACGGCAAGCGGGTTCGGCGTTTCTTCAAAACGCGCGACGAAGCTGACTCGTTTCTCCACGAACTGCGCGTGAAACGGACGAATCTCGGGACCAAAGCCGCCAGTATCGATCAGAAGCTGCACGTCATGGCCGTGGAATGTTCAGAACGCCTGAAACCGCATGGACAGACAATTGCGGCTGCGACCGAATACTACGTCCGGCACGCTGAGGCCGCGCGCCGCAGCTGCACCGTCGAAGAGATCATCGACATGCTTCTGGCTGCCAAGAAAACCGACGGGAAGAGCAGAAGCTATCTCGTCGCGATGCGAGCGATCTTCCGACGATTCACCAAAACGTTTGGAGGCCGATTGATTGCGGAGATCACCGCCGCCGAAATTGACGACTGGCTCCGGGCGATACCGCTGGAACCGTTGACTCGAAACAATCATCGCCGCGTCGTTTCTACGTTGTTCAGCTACGCCGTGCTCCGGCGGTACTGCTCCGAGAACCCGGTCATTCAGACCGCTCGCGCCAAAGTGAGAACGAAGCCGGTTGAAGTACTCACACCCGCGCAAACCCAACGACTGCTTGTATGCGCCGAGGCCATTGTCCGGCCAGCAATTGCAATCGGCTGCTTTGCCGGTCTCCGGCCCGCTGAAATCGAGCGGCTCGATTGGAGCGAAGTCCATCTCGACCGCGGATTCATCGAAGTGACCGCGGCAAAATCAAAAACCGCCAGCCGCAGACTTGTGACCATTCTGCCGAACCTGAAGTCTTGGCTCGAACCCGCCGCCAAGCGGAGCGGTCCCGTCTATCCCGTGAATGGCCGCAAGCTGACAGACGCAGCGCGATTGCGCGCCGGACTCAAAGATTGGCCGTCCAACGCCCTGCGGCACTCCTACGCCTCATACAATTTGGCGAAATTTCAAGACGCCCCAGCGCTTGCACTCCAGATGGGCCATACGACTACGGCGATGCTATTCGCCCACTACCGCGAAGTCGTCACTCCCGAGGCAGCAGAATCATACTGGACAATTCTTCCGGCCTAAACTCTGAGGAAGCGGCCTTCAATAAAGAGATCAGCCTTGCTGAACTGGGTTGAGTTGGATCTAAACGGCCCTTTCGACGACCTCGATTTCGTCTTCTGCGACTCCATACAGTCTGTACAGCAGTTCATCGATCCCTTTCTCCCAAGGCGTCGTATCAGCCTGAGAATCTTTGGCCTTCGCCGCGACTATCCGTTCCACCAGCTTCGACACCTTGGTTTCTGTCTCCTTCGATGGTGCCTTGAAAGGGATCACGCGCAATTGAGGAGCTTGGAATTGGAAATACCCTCCCGACATTCGCAGCGCACCGAAGAACTGACTATAGAAGAACATGAACATCTTTGAGTTGCAGAATCCCGCGAGGAACGTCAATGATGCCCCGTCTTTTGGTGAGTAGAGGCAGTTAGTGTTAAGAGAAGCAAACTCACCTCCCTGATCGAAGAAGGCTTCGCAGCCCTTCGCCATTTTGGCAAATATGAGCTTGGAACTCTTGTACATATCCTGCCGACGGCGATTCACCTCCGCAGCGGCCAAAGGTAGATACGGCTCTTTGAACCGTCTTCCTCCGTGCGTTAGTTGCGCGATTCCCCACAGCGAAGCGTATCGATCGATCGTTCCAGTGTTTATCACTTTGAGGCTGTTCTTCCCTGCCTTTTCGGTGAGGTACCGGCCATATGCGTCGGCCTCTGATGCAGTCGTTGACGCATTGATCTCCGCGAACTCTGAGAGCGGTCGTGAATCTTTCATCAGGCGCAACAGGAGATCAATGTTCGTAGACAGCAAAAACCCCCAAATATGTTCAGGGAGAGCGTTCAGCAGAGACGAATCTATCCGGTAGATCGCAAACTCACTCTGATCGAACCACTCCAAGTCTGACCGCGTGGGCAAAACAAGCTCCACCTGATAGCTCTGAGCCGATCTATCGTTCGTCATAAACGACACGACAGGATAGACGGACGCGGATTCAAACACCCGGATTCCAGAGACGTTTACCAATCGATCCAACCGCACTTTACGAAGCAAGAATTCTCGCAGCGCGACGGCATACTGCGCAGACAGATACTTGTTCGGGTTGATGAACGCAAGGTTTCCGCCTTCTCGCAAAAGTACGATACCTTTCTCAATGAATAGAATATAGAGATCATACGTGCCGTGCGCCGTCTCAAAAAGCTGATTGAGGGCGGCCCGATCTTCGGGCGGATAGTGTTTCTTGAATTCGATTGCACTCAGGTAAGGAGGGTTGGCAATCACGACATCGAAGCCACCGCGAGAACGAAAGACTTCGGAGAAGAACAGCCGATAATCGAAATCGACTTGGTAGCCGAGAGTTTTTACCGACAGAGCAAGGTGACTTTGAATCCGTCGGTCAATCTGTGCCTTGAGATCTGCCTTCCGCCCGTGATCAGGCT
This sequence comes from Terriglobia bacterium, assembly GCA_963739705.1. Classification (GTDB taxonomy): domain Bacteria; phylum Acidobacteriota; class Terriglobia; order Bryobacterales; family Bryobacteraceae; genus Palsa-89. The sequence goes on from CAVUBR010000004.1 coordinate 558,335, forward strand.
CATCAAAATAGTCTGCCTTCAGCTGCTCGATCTCACCAAGGCCGTGAGACTGAAACGGAAACCCTAGAAGCGAATTCCCGGCGACGATCTTGAAATCCAAATTTGGCAAAGGCTTCAGATGGGTCAGGTCCTCTTCATCCACCACCAGAGAGAGCCAGAGCCGAAGCTTCGCGATCTCCACGGCACCACGGTCAATATCCACGCCATACAAGCAACTCTGAATCGCCTGTCTTTTGAAGTGATAGGAGGAACGTTCGTCAGCATCTTTGAAATACGGCGTAAGCGCGAGCCGAGCACGTACGATTTCAGTCATCATGCCTACCGGAAATGCTCCTGAACCGATGGCAGGATCGCAAACCGTGATGTCGTGCAGTTTTTCGTCAATCACGGCGGCGTTCCCTTCGATCGATTTTGGTAGCTGAGGACGGTAACGAACAGTACCTGCCTTTCTCGCCGCTTCGTAGTGGGCCGCCTGCTCTCCAGAATGGATCAGGGCCGATAGATCGTCGCGCGTAATCTTCTCTTTTATGGTTGCAGCAGACAGGACACCCTGCTCAGCATGTTTCTGCCCGAACAAGGGATCTTGAATCGGCGTGGACGTGGCAATCGGAATGTCGACCGTGTTGATCGCCCGGTACAAGTAAGATACGAGACTCTCCTGGCACATGTAGTGCACAACTTCTCGCGGCGTATAATAGGTCCCCATTCCTTTACGCAGGTTCTCTTCGATTAGGTTCTCAAAGACCTTCCCGAGCATCTCGGGATCGATGGCCACCTCCTGTTCAAGAGGTTCGGCTTCGTTGACGGTGAAGTTGTAACGGTCGAAAACATCCAAGATGCCTGTGCCGGTATCCCCTTCGGCGTTAATTTCGCCATTGAAGAACAACTCATTGGGCAGGCTTAGATCAATACCGTCCCAGTCGTACTCTGACAGCGGTTCGAAGAGTCCCCCATTTAGAAACGGGATACGGCACTTGAACCTCTTGCACCAAGCTTCCTCACCCCGCTCCGTCGCTAGGGTGTCATAAAAGAGTGGCTCCAGAACGTCGTTGAAAAAGTTCTTGTAGTTGCCGTATTCGCCTCTAGCCAAGCGGCGCAAAAAATCATGCGGGCCGCTCCCCATCCTTGCCCTTTACCAACGCCTAGCCAACCCTTCTTCTGAATAAAGTACAGAAAGACCACTTGCCCCAGAAGCTTCTTTGCAAAATCATCGGTCTTGATGCGTTTGTTCAGGAACTCATCTCTGACAGTTTTGTCCTTCTTTGCGATCTTGTCTAGTGCCTGCTTTAGCAGCCCGTGGCGGAAACGCCTCTATTGAGGAATGTTCTGCGGCCGGGCGCGGTGGTGATTTGTAGAACAAGATCGCGAGCGGAGTTGTGCAACCAGTTTTGAACGGCGCTGTATGCGTCCTGGACGACGGATACGGCGAATAGGAGCGCAGTCAAGGCGATTCTCCGTCCCTGAGCTTGCCGCGGCTTGCCCCATCCGCTCAGCTTCCGCAACAGCAATCCGATGTTGAACGCCGCTGCCTGCACCAGCACCCGCTTGAACACATTGTCCTCGCCGCGTACGTACATGCGCCGCATGGCGCCGGTCTCATAGCAGTGCGTGAAGCTTCGTTCGCATAACTCGCCGCGCAGTTTCTGCAAGCGCTTGGACCGCTCGGCCCGCACCCGCCGCCGATTTGCGTACACACACTGTTGTTCTTCCGCTTTGCCGGGCCAGTGCCGTTTGCCGCGCTCCGGCTCCGGCACATAGCTACGAATCTCGCGCTCTGCCAAGTTCAGCAACACCGCGCCGCTGTGATAACCCTTGTCCATCACCACTTCGTCGATCCCCAGCGGATGCGATTGGATGGCCTCGCGCTGCGCCGCGTCGAGCGTCTCGGCATAACTGGCCGTATCGCCGCGATCGGCCGGCTGCACCGTCACCGCCAGCAACGCGCCGGAGGCCAGATCCACTGCGTGCTCGGACTTATAGGCCAGCTTCGTGCGCCCGTCCTTCATCTTTGTAATGCGCGCCGAAGGGTCGTTGGGGTTGGTCCAATCGTCGTTGGACGCCTTCTTCTTGCGCTTGCGATCCAGCCGCGCCAACTGCTCTTTGGTGGGGTTTTCCAAGCCTTCGGCTGCGGCCAACTGCCGCAGATAATCGTCGTACGTCTGGCCCGTGTCGCGCCGCACCAGACTCTTCATCGACGCGTTGGCCTCCAGTGTTGTGGCGTCGATACATACGCTCTGTCCATCGGCCAGCCCATGCTTGCGCAGAATCTTCAGCACCCACAGCATCACCGCACGATGCGTCTCAACCGAGTACAGCCTCCTGGTCCGCGACACCGTCGAATGATCCGGCGTTGGTTCGCTGAAATCGTAGCCCAGAAACTTGCGGAAGCTCAGCGAATCGGCTGCCCGCCACGCCATGCCGCGCTCCGAATCGATGCCCTCGAAGTAGCCCAACAGCAGCATCCGGAAGTACGTTCCCGGTGTGATCGAGGGACGCCCCGAGCTGCTCTTGTAATACTTCCGGCAGATGGCTTCGATGCGCTGGTCGAACTTCTCGGCATTCAATACCGTGTTCAGCCGCTCGTAAAACACGTGTCCCGGCGTGGTCACTATCTCGTTCGCCGCCACCCAAAGGCCCTGCTGCTTCTCCCGATCCTTCTTGCGCCCCATGCCCATGGATTATAGACGTACAACCCACAATCGGGGTCACACATCTGGAGAGGTTTTACCACGGGCTGTTAGCCCAGTGAATAGGCCGAAGTACTGATTGAAGAACTCCTTGGTGACGGTCTCGACACTGAAACACTCCGCAATCTCATCAATGGTCGGCTTTTTGCTTGTTTGTTGGAGCACGGCGAGAAAGCGGCCTTGCGCCGTATGACAGCTTTCTCCTTCTCCCACGAGGTACGAAAACCGCCGCGCCGGAGTGAGACGGGTACCAACCGAAACGCGACCGGCCTTCTCCTCCGTAACATATTCCATTTTTACGAAAGAAAACCGCCAGGTAGCCTCACTAGGAGAAACGAAAGCGACCAGCCCCGAGTCCTTTTCGTCCCTACTCTTCAAATGATGGGCAACGAAGTTTCGCAATGCGGTTCTGGCGCGTTCTAGCTTCGACTCCTTTGTGAGGTAGACGATTAGAATATCGACTTTCTCAGAATCGCCCGCAGCGGTGAATGTGCCCAAACGTTCGTAGTGGTCAACATGTTCCTTGAAGGCATCCGGGATGCTGTTCCAAGATGCGGCCTTGCTATCGTCGTAACGATTCAATAGTTCCTTGATGAATCGGCGAAACCGCTCCTTCTGGAAGCCGTGCGGAAATGTTTCGCCGACCAGTTTTTTGGCCTGATCTTTGGTCATGTCAGCTCACAAACGAAGATAGAATCACTTCTCGTGGATTCCCGGCACCGCGGGCTTGCTCTGCTCTCGTGGCATAAAAAAACTCGCGCGGTATGTCCCGTTTAAGAACACCCAGCAACTTCAGGGGATCGATGACGCCCTTCTTTAGTGCATCCGCAACTTTCTTGGTGGTCTGCTTTGGAAGAGCGCCATCTTCCAGCAGCCGCATCACCTGCCGAATGTAAGCCTCGTCATCGTCGGTATACAGCTTACAGTTCTTGATCTCGCGGGCCTTGAGCCGTTTCAAGATGTAGCTGTCATTGCTCCGGCTAGAGGAACCCGAGCCGTCCGAATCATCGTCACCCGATGTAGCCTCCATAAACGCGCTTTTGTTGAATCCCAAGAGTGGGTAGAACGATTCCGGTATCGCCGCTCGAACCTCATTCTCGTCAATGGGTTTGAGAACTTTTACCGTCGTCAAAAAGTCCAATTCGCGCGCAATGCCCTTCTCTGCGCTCACGTAGAATTTGTCGAGCTTCCCCTTGCGGAAGTACGTCAGCAGTGACGGCAAAGATTCGATCAGTCCCGTCGGCACGACTTGCCCTTGGCGAGTTGACCGTGCCTTCTTCGGAAGGCGCTTGATGCGTTCAAATAAGTCCGGCTCCTCGTCCCGGAGCCGACGAATCTCCGTCAGGTATTCCAGCTCGCTGTCCTCATTCCCATCCTCGCCGGTAATGGTCTTCTTGGAGTTCAACTGCAAGAAGAGATCATGTGACTTTACGTCTTCGCCTTCTGTCAGAAGCCGAGCGTCAGCGCCTAGCATTTCAATAAACGCCTGAATCTTGGCCTCTGCTGATTCTCGAAGCTTGATTAGGTCGTTTCCTTGTTCCGAGGGGAAGAAGTTGAACGTCTGAATCCGGTCGAAGCTTGTATCGACGCGGTTTACGCGGCCCACTCGTTGCATGAGCCGGGTCGGATTCCAAGGTATGTCATAGTTGATCACCGTATTGGACCGATGCAGGTTTACGCCTTCCGAGAGAACATCAGTGGTAACCACGATCCGGTAGTCGTCCTTTTTCTGAAATGCTCTCGCATCGAAGTTCTCGATAACGCTTTGTCGGACAGACTTGTCGGATAGGCCACTGAAGCAGACTACTTTCGAATCCACGGCGGCGGCGATTTTCTCCGTCAGGTACTCTGCCGTTTCTTTGGATTCGGTGAAGATGATCAGCTTTCCCTTCAGCCCCGGATGCGTGGTCAGAATCTTTTCAAACGCGACCCACTTCGGATCTCGGTGCACACCTTCCCACAAGCCATGAACCTCTCGGAGCACTTCCAGATCACGTGCTAAATCCTTGAGGAACGTAGGGTGAAAATCCTTGGCCGGAATATCGTTCCGCCTTCTCTTCGTCAATCAGCCGCGCAACCGCCTCTTCATCCCCGGCCTCGATGTATTCGAACAGCTTATGAATGTGCTTCTTGCTGATGTAGACCGAGCCCTTTTTAACCTCCGCGATGAACCGCTCGTAGGAGGCGATGAACCGCTCTAGCGTCAGCCGAAAAGCATACAGACTGCTTTCGAGCCGCTTCACTAAGAGGATTCTCATGAACTTCGCCAAGTTGACCTGACGTTGCTGGTCGAGCTGGTCAATGTCTCCCTTGTAATAATCAGGGCTGAGCGGCTTGTACCGAGCGTACTTGAAGTCCAGAACGATGAGGCGGATCGTTTCTGTGAAAGCTTTCTCTTCCTTCTCGCTGAAGGTGTAGAAAAGTGGCTCGGGATCGACCACGTCGGGAAATCGCAAGCCCTGCTGGGCCAGGTCTTCGCCGTAGTACTTCGTGATCTCGTTGCGAGTGCGGCGGATCATCAGATACTTCAGAACCCGTTCCCGGATTGCGATTGCGTTCGAGCGGACGATCGCGAAAATACTCCTCCCGATCCGCCTGGCGGTCGAGCTTATCCAAGTTTACGTTGCAGGCCATGAAAAAAGCTCGAGGTTGCGCTGATTCGGGATGGTGCTGTTCTTGCCGTTCTGGAAGAGTTTGATCTGGCTGAGGATATCAGCCGGGATAGTTGTTCAAAGGAGTGGCACTGACCAAAATGACCCGCTTGCCCCGGCAAATCTGGGCTAGCTTTTCGTAGGTCTGATTGTGCCTCCGTGCGGAACCGGTGCGACTCGTCAATGAAACACATTCGCATAGCGGCTCAGATCGCGATTCAACAAATCGTCCAGCTTTCCGATGGATGTAAATTCGCTTTGGCGAACTCCGAAGTCCCCAAACACGTTCGGCCATGATCCAGGATTGTTTCGGTCTAGCAGTCCTGGAGGCGCGATGACGAGGGTGCGGCCATCGAGTTCCCGGCCAAGCAACGCCGACATATACGTCTTTCCCAAGCCCGACGACGTCGGAAAGAAAAACGCCGCCGTACTCTTCGAGAATCCGCTTGGCGCTAAGACGGCCTCTTCCTGATAGCGCAGCTTCTTGAACCCATCCGGGAAGAAGGAATCTTCGAGTTCGTCCGGCCGGTTGAGGGAATCCTTGAAGTATTCGTAAAGGAACTTCAGGTACAGCTCGCATGGTGTGAAATCCGCATAGGGAGATTTGCTCTCGATGGCATCTACAAACGTCTGATCGACTTCGACGCCGCGTTCCCATAACTCATTGAATTTCGCGAGGGAGAACTCATAGTCTGATCTCTGCTTCAGCTCGACATTGAATTCGAGATTGTCCTGAAGCCCGGACTGAGTGAAGTTGCTGGAACCGGTTATCACCCTGCCTTTGTCCCGATCCTTCTCGTGGAAGGTCATGATGTAGAGCTTGGCGTGGATGTTCTCAGACGGATAGGCTCGAATTTGCAGCTTCCCGGATTTCACCCACTCAATGAATTTACGGACGCCAGCTTCAATGTCGGCAGTGTCTTGTGAATCCTGAAGTTCTTGAACGAGTTCCTTCTGAGCCGCTTCTTTGGTTTCGGCTTGCGAATGAAATCGAGTTGCTTGCTCTTTCTTGGCCTGATCAATAGATCAACGTTCGTGCGGTCGGTGCTCAGGCCCATAAGGACGCGTATCTTTTCTGTAGACTCCAACGACGGGTAGAGCTGGTGGAATCCGCTGACATAGAAGTAGCCGACAAGAACATCAAAGAATCGCGTATTCTCGCCCAGCAGGACGTGAAAACGATCACGCAGCGTGTTCCCTTGCTCGTTCGTTAAGAACGTGAGATCAGACGACATCGCAGTAGCCTAGGCTCCTCCTCTGGGTTCGTTCAAGCTTGCTGTGAATTCAACATTATCTCTCCAATACGTTTTTCTTGCTCTGCCGTGGATCTGTTTTTCGCAACATCCACCCGTATTTTCGGCTGGTTAACGCTCGCCCTCGAATCGGAACTTGAACCTGCCCCGTTTTCTTACCGCTCCACACCACCCGTCTCCCGCCCCTGACCGGGGCTTCTGCGGCCGTCGCTAGCATCGGTCGCGCCAGGGAAAAGCGTCCTGTTCACTCCCGCTGCGACCCGCTCCGTCCGCTGATCCGGATGGCGCTGCGCTCTTTGTCCTTCTGTCTCGGTCTCCGCCCTCAGCGCAGGTGAAGGGCCCGGAAGCCCTCGAACAGAAAGGACAAGAAAAACATATATGAAAACGGAACAAGTCAAACAAGTCACCGACAAAGCCCTCGGGCAACTCATCAACGCGCTGGAGCAGGGCCAGAGCGCCACTCTCACCCGGTATCTAGCGGCGATGGCGCGATTCCACCGCTACAGCTTCTATAACGTGGTGCTGATCCACACGCAGCGCGAAGACGCCTCGCACGTCGCCGGGTTCCACTCGTGGCGCAAGATGGGCCGGTTCGTCCGCAAAGGCGAGAAAGGCATTCTCATTCTCGCGCCGATGATCTTCAAGCACGCCGACGCGGAAGCCGCGAAGACCGACGAAGAGAAGACCATCATCCGGTTCAAAGCCGCCTACGTCTTCGATGTCAGCGCAGACTGACGGCGAGCCGTTGCCGGAATTCGCCAGCGTTCAGGGTGATCCCGCCAATCATCTGGAACGGTTGAAGCAGTTCGTCTCCGGTCGTGGAATCACACTCGAATATTCCTCATCCATCGCACCGGCGCGGGGCGTTTCGCGGGGCGGCAGCATCGCACTCGTCCCGAATCTGTCTCTCGCAGACGAGTTCGCCGTTCTCTCGCACGAGATCGCCCACGAGATGCTGCATCACGGGGAACGCCGAGGACAAACCAACAAAATCATCCGCGAAACTGAAGCCGAGGCCGTCGCGTTCGTTGTTTGCCAGTCGATCGGACTCGAAACCGGCACCGCCGCCAGCGATTACATCCAGCTCTACTCAGGCGACCGCGACACGCTCGCTGCCTCGCTCGAATTCATCCAGCAGACCGCCTGCGAGATCATCGCCGCCATTCGTCCGCAAGCCGACGACCAGCCCGATTAGGGCTGGCTGACCCGCGACCGTCTCGCGGGTCAAATCGAGTGGAAATTACCAATCTTCGTGTGACGACCGTAGTGGATCAGGTAGTCAGCTAAGAGCACGGCGAGACACAACGCGTGGTTCTCGTTGAGGGCATCGAACGATTCGCGAAAGCCGCGAATGAGAATTACACAATCGTCCGAAGCGCGCGAGTCTCCCGGTAGCCATATTTCCGTTTGCTGAGCCTTCAGCCATTCACGCAACCGCATGCAGGCGCGGGGATGGGTCGAATAGGGCCAGACCGGTTCAGGAAAACCGAGCACATCGTGGACATGACCGTCGAGAACGCGCCCCGGTCGGAATTCCTTGATGGTAAATGTGCTCATCCACATGGGAAGTTCGTTCTAACGCCGCACGATAGTCGGAGCAAGAAATAACTTACACGTTCGTATAAATTCATTAGCGGCCAGAACCTCGCTTGAGCCTCAGCGACATGCAAACAATCGTCCGTCCTCGCGCAAATTCGGCTTGCCGCCCTTCTTTGCACACACGTATAACAGGCGGTCACTCACTCGATGAGCGAGTCACGGAACAAGTGAGCAGTTCCGCCCTTAATGACGAAATTCGCGGGTTCTCACCCACCGGAAGAAAAGGAGGACGACATGAAATTTATCAAGCAACTTAACCAGGGAGACACCGACATTCAGCCGCCCGTTACCAAACCGGTTCCGATGCAGGTCAACGCCAGCGCATTGCCGGACGACAGCGATCAGCCTCGCCGATGTTTCCGGCGTCGCCCGGAAGCTCGGGGTCAGCAAACGCTTTGTCCAAAAGCTTGTGCGCCGTAACAAGATCCCGGTCATCCGGCTCGGACGGCGCTGCAACCGCTTCGATCTCGACAGCGTCATGACCGCCGTGAAGAGAGTTCGCAACCAAACCGACGAGGCTCGGTAAGAAGACCGGCTCCCGAGAATGGCTCCCGCGAACGGAGTCGCGGCCAACCGCGATTCCCCTCCTGTGCCCTCGCGTTCCCTGGGCCGCCATTCTTTGGAGATCCGAGCATCCTGCCTTAACATTGCAACTGTTATGCTCACGATTCGTGTCATGCGGAACGGCGCGGGCTACGCCAAGAAGCACCTTGAGCAGAACGACTATTACGCCGAAGGCGAGAAGGTCCAACGGCCAGTGGTTCGGGAAGGGCGCGGAGAAGCTTGGGCTGAAGGGTCAGGTTCAACTTCCGAACAGTTTGAGCGCGTGCGGCAGGGACTTGCACCCGGAAACCGGCGAAAAGCTCCGCCAACGGCTCAGCGCCTGGAAAGCGACGCCGAAAAGAAAAACCATGCCCGCAGTCTCTACGACCTGATGTTTTCCGCGCCGAAGTCGATCTCAATGCATGGCGGTTCTGGACACGGACGACGACCGGCTCGTCGAAGCCCATGACCGCGCGGTAAGGGTGGCGCTCGCCGAAATCGGAACGCAGGCCGCCACCCGCGTCCGCGCCGACGGAAAGAACGAGGACCGGATCACCGGCAACATGATCGTTGCCTGTCTACCGTCACGATTCCAGCCGCCGTCTCGATCCCCAGCTCCATACCCATTGCGTCGCGGCGAACATGACCTACGACGCCGAGGAGCAAAAGTGGAAGGCGTTGCAGGCGGGCGGCATCTAAATCGCCGCGCTTGTGCCTATCGGAAGTCTATCGCAACTTCCTCGCGCATGAAGTCGAGGCCCTCGGTTACGAAATCGAAAACCGGAAGAACGGATTCGAAATCAAAGGCGTCCCGCAAAAGCTCATCGAGGAGTTCAGCCGGGAAGCAAGGAGCGGGAAGCCGCCGTCGCCGAGTTCATCAAGAGAATACCGGCGCGAACCGACCGACAACGAAATCGCCGTTCTCGTTCGTGATTCCCGCCCGGATAAACTGATCCACATTTCCACGGCGGAGGTGCGCAAGCAGCAGCTTGACCGCCTGACCCCGCAGGGATTGCGCACACACTGACGCAGGTTCGCGAACAGGCCGACCTCAATAAACGGCACGACGAGTGAAGACGCATCAGCGCCGAGGCCGTCTCTGCAACACGACTCGATCACGTCTTCGAGCGCGTATCGGTCGCGCCCGATTAGCCGTCTCTGACCGCTGCGCTGAAACATGGACGCGGACAGGTGCAGTTGCCCGAACTGATCCGCGCTTTGCGCGAACGCGAGGCCGAGGACGAGATTATTCGCGCCGGTGACGACATCGCCACGCGCGCATCGCTCGACCGCGAACGGGAAATGGTCGAAACGTCCGGAACGGACGGAATCGGCAAGCACGACCGGATGGGAAAGGAGCCCAAAGAGTTTCAGCTATCCGGCAAGCTGAACGCCGAACAAAGCGCGTCGTCGATTTCGTTCTCGATTCACGACGACTTCGCCGTGAACATCGAAGGAGCCGCAGGAACCGGCAAGACGAAGACGTTGAAGCGCGCTTGGGCGCGGGTTGCAGGCGGGGGACGCTTGATGGCCGCCGTCGCGCCGACCCTCAGCGCCGTCGAGGAACTGAAGAAAGCCGGATTTCAAAACGCGATGACGATTGAAAGGTTGCTTCAGAACAAAGACAGCGCATCCCCTCCCTCGTGGCCGCGCCATCGTCGTAGATGAGGCCGGAATGGTTTCCGGGCAGACAGATGCATGAACTGATGTCGTCTCGCCAGCCGTTTCGATGCCCGGATCATTTTTTGCGGGCGATACAAGCAATTCAGTCGGTCGAAGCGTCCGACGCGTTGCGCATTCTGCGAAAGGAAAAGCAATCGCCAGCAGTCGGATCTGCGAAGGTGCAGCGGCAGCAAACAAAGAATATCAGGATGCCATCCAAGCGCTGCGCTCCGACCCAGACCAAAGGATTTGGAACGGCTCGAGAAATGGGAGCCGTCAACAAAGCCGGCCTGTTCGACCGGCCTGAAAAAGTTGCCGAAGCCTACTGCAAGGCCAAGGGCCGGGCTGTCGTTTGTCCCGACCCACGAAGAAATCCATCGCGTCACGACGGCCATTCGCGCCGACCTGATCCGCCGACGGCAAACTCGGACCGCGAGCACAAGCTGCACCGGCTCGAGCCGTTGAACTGGACCGACGCCCAAAAGCGAGACATCCGCAATTTTGTCCCCGGCCAGGTTCTCGTTTTCCATAAAGGCACGAAGGACGCCCATAAGTACGAAGCGTTCACCGTTCTGTCGCAGGAAGGGGACATCGTTCACGCGCGGAGCGCGCAGGGACGGCGAAATTCAACTTGACAAAGAAGCAGGCGAAGTGTTTCGGCGTCTTCGACGCGCGCGAGATCGGCGTCGCCGCCGGCGACTGGCTTTCGATCCAAGCCAATGTGCGCGACGGACCGTATCAGTTCACCAACGGTGAGCGGGTCAAGGTAGCGCACATGAACGACAGGGCGGCATCGTCCTGGAAGATGGACGCACCATCCCCCACAACTTCCAGTCAGTTCACGCACGGCTACGCCGTCACCGCCCACAAAAGCCAGGGCAAGACCGTCGATGAGGTCATCATTTCGGGCGACCGGATGAGCAGATGAATTGTTCTACGTGGCCGCGTCGCGCGGACGGAAGAAGCATCACGGTCTTTACCGGCGACAAGGACGACTTGCGCGAATCAATCGGCGTTTCCGGCCAGCGGATGTCCGCATTGGAATTGCTGCGCAAGACGCGCGCACGGTGGACCGGACGCGCACCGCCGAGCGTCCGCGCACCATGGCCCAGAAGCATCGGCAGAGTTGCTGGAAAATTTCTGGTGAAACATTCCCGCGGCTCATTCTCGGTGAGACACGAATTCGCACCGAAGCGGCAGGGCGTGGAAATGGAGAGGGCACGATGATCTAACGCGAAGGACAAGGAACAGGCTACAGGACGGTGCCGGAAGGGACCTACTACTACGGCATGACGATGATCGACGGCGATTTTACCGCGTGTTGATGTGGAACGATCTTTTGGCATCGAAGGAACCGACCGCGAGGTCAAGATGACGTTCCGCCTCTGCGACGTCACGATCAAGGGTTCCGGCCTCATCCAGCTCATCCGCGACGCCAAACGGCACCGGATCGACATTCTGACCGTGATCGCCGCGCCACCAGTCGTTCGCTGGAGGCGAAGGGTTGATTGTGAAGGAGATCCAGGTGAAAGCCGCCGAATGAGCCATGCTACACTAGAAAATGGGTTTGACAAGTGGGATTTCCCACACTATATTTCCACTATGACCACGAAGCTTACTCTCGACCGCGCCGGACGAGTTCTCATCCCCAAGACTCTTCGCAAGGAACTTCATCTCGGCCCCGGCGATGCGCTGCAACTCGACAGCGAAGGCGAACAAATCACTCTCCGACCCGTACGCTCAAAGGCCCTCCTCAAGAAAGAGCACGGCGTTTGGGTTTATCAGGGCGAAGCGGCTCATGGCTCCATTCCCGACCTGATCGACCGCGAGCGGGAGAAGCGTTCGCGCGAACTTCTCGGATGAAAGAATTCTTCGACACCTCCGTGCTCGTCGCGGCGTTCTGGCGCGGCCATGCGAACCACGAGGCCAGCCTCAAGCTGGTCAGCGCCGCCAACAACCGGAAATCGGCGTGCGCCGCGCATAGTCTCGCTGAAGTCTACGCCACGATGACGGCCCTGCCCGTCAAAGACGTTATCCCGCCCGATCAAGCGCTGTTGTTCGTCCAGGAAGTGCGAGACCGCTTCACGATCGTCACGCTGACCGAGGACGAATACTATACGACCATCGAGCAGGCATCCGCCCGAGGTTTCACGAGCGGTCGGGTCTATGACGCCCTTTTGTTGCGCTGCGCCACAAAGGTGAAAGCCGAAGCGATCTACACGTGGAACCTCAAGCACTTTCGCACAATCATCCCCGATGTGGCCGACCGGGTGCGGACGCCGTAGGTCCTGCGCTCCCACGACTCGCCTCGCTCCGACGTTCGTCCTTGAAAGCCTCCGGCTCATTCCGTTCGCCGACGGTCACGGTTTGCGACGGTACGCTTTCGTTCCTCCATCTTCGCTTTTGTTCACGTTCCGCGCCGCTGGCCTGCCGTTTCGCGCCTTGGAGCACGCAGGCGTCCCGCCAGGAACCGGCACCTGTCATGCCGCCTGCCCTTTGTGCTCCCGCGCCGCTCCCCGGCAAAGCGTCGCTTAGTTCCTTTCGGTTTCGGTTCGTAGTTCCGGGTCCTCTGCGAGGAACTACAGAACCTCAACCAAAGAAAGGAACAAACGTATGAACAACAAAGCGAAGAACTCAGAAGAACCGAAGGCGGCTCCCGCCTATCAGAACCGTGTAACACTCGTCGGCTACCTTGGCCGGGAGGCGGAGGTGCTCGAAGGACGCGCCGTCCTGTCGCTGGCGACCAAGACCTCGTGGAAGCTCAAGGACTCCGAAGAGTGGCAGTCGCGCACCGAGTGGCACCGTGTCACCGCCTGGGGCCAGCTCGCCCAAGCCGTCCGAACCTTCGCCAAAGGCGATCACGTGATCGTCGAAGGCGAACTGCGCAGCAGCGAGTACGACCGCTCGGTGCAGCTCCAAGACGGCAGCGTCGCTCCCGTGCCGGTCAAGGCCTGGGAAATCCGCGCCTGGTCCGTCCGGAAGTTGGAAGCCGTAAAGAAGAGGTCAACGCCGCCCCCGCTGCCGCCTGACGGCAGCCCGGCGACCCCCGGCTCCCGCGAGGGAGTCGGGGTTTTCTTTTGTCTCCGCCATCCTCGCCACCTCGCAGCTCAGTGCGCCAAGCGACGCGGCTCAGCCCGTCCATGCGCCTTTTGCGTTCATCGACGCTCCGGCCCTCATGGGCACGCTATCGCTCCTCAGAGCTTCGCTGGCAAAGGTCGCGCCAACCGTTCCGGTTGTCACGCCCTCTGCTATTCGCTCGCTCTGATGCCCATTTTGGCCTACGCTCTCCTTTCCCTTTCTCGGCGTTTGGTTTTCGGGGTCCAGTGTGAAAACAACAAACGCCTCGAAAAAGGGAAAGGAAAACATGAACGCCAGCCAGAAACGCTCGAAGGTAAGCACCTCCACGAATCGCATCATTAAGCCGACCGAGGAAATCGTTATCGTGCCGCCGCCCGGTAACGGAACTGAATACACCATCGACGAACTGAGCGCCTTTATCGGCGGTGGCCTGATCGAAATCCTCGAACTGGACCGCGAAACGTTCATGATCGTCGATGACAATTTCCGGGCCAAGAAACTCCCCTTCAACGTTGCGGCCACCTGGATCTATGCCCCGGTTGCCGTCAGCCGTGGCAATTTTTCCACATACCCGATCCTAGGCGACGTGGCTATCATTGAGCGCCGTTTGATCCCTTGGGCAAACTGATCCCCAGTTCAAGCCCGTCCCCTTTCCCTCACCTGACAGCTTATTCGGTCGTCCTCGCTGTAAAGGGTCTTCGATGAACGTCCCGCAGACGGGACGCCCTTGACAGTCTGCGGGCGACCGAAAGAACCCGATGTACCTATATGAGTGAAAGGTGACGAATGAAAGCGCACCCTGCCGCCTGTTACCGCCCCCGCGAGCGTGGACGGTTCCCGGACGGATTCGGACGAAGGCAAAACCAAAACCGGGGAAAACGGCACGGAAAAAGACGGGAGTAGTAGAGAGAGACACCATCCCCTAACGTTCCGTTAGGCACTTCGTGTAAAGGCCAGAATCGAGAAGGAACGAGCGCGACCGCGCGCTACGGACGCCCACTCCACAACGGTGGTGCGTTCTTGAGGCGATATTCGAGAAAGGAAAGCATCGCGGCTGTGGATTGCGATAGCTTCAGTTTGTAATCTAGTCCAAGACTCGAATCGTCCACAATCTCGGCGTAGGTCTTGCCCTTCGCGCGTCCTTCGGGATCTTCGGGCATGAAGACCGTATCCCAGTAGAATTCGCGGGTGCCTCTTGGCCGATCAGCAAGAATACCCTTTCGTTCCCCGGTGAACGTTTTGATGGTCATTCCGTCGGTATACGCGACGATAGCTCGGGCGATTGCCTCCCGCTTCGCCGAGTGCGTTTCGTCGAGAAAGTCTCCGCCGAGAACGTCCCACATCGGTTTGGTAAGCCCACCCGGATAGTTCTTTGGAGCGTACTTCGGAAACACCAGCCCCGCATGTTCGACGATGCAGGGTACCTTCACCTGTCGATAGGCGCTCTTGACCTCTTCACGTACCATCCGCTCAATGTCGACATCAAGGATCTCCTGAACCCGCTCACGCCGAATCTCGAAAGAAAAGACGTCTCCGACTAGCCTGCCGTCGCTCAGGTGCTGCGACCGCTGAAATGCCTCGTTCTCTTGCCGCTTATGGTCACTGGACGTGACATAAACGATATTGATCTTTCTTCCTCCACTCATCCTCGGATCTCCTCCAACAGGCCCGCGACTTCCGAGGTCAAGTCACCCCCAACCGAAATCACGTCGATGTTGCGAGCTCGGAATAGTCTTCGCTCAAAGTCAGAGGGGTCACTCACGATTATGTACGCTCGGCGTCCCGTCTCGGAATCCGGCAGCTTATCGAACCATTTGTTTATCCTTCGGAAGAGGTAGGCGACGTTCGGGTCACGAAAGCTGTAGCCGATGAACAGTACCGTCCGATTCAAGAGATCGCTGAACAGCCGCAGGTCCATCGCTGAACTGAACGAGAGCCTCTCTTCGTAGTCAGACTCCGTTAGAACCATTACGCCGGGATTGTCGAAATCACCATGGAACTTAATGATCTCCGCGTCGTTGTTGTGCCGCTCGATGTGGGCTTCAGCGGCAACCGTGCGACAGGTTCGTCCGTGAAGGCCAAAGCTTCGCTCAATAAACGAATCATAGTTCGTCGTGTAGAACAGGGAGCAACGATCCATCTGCGCTAGCTGGCCGTGAATTGGCGAACTTGCAAGGGCCTCGTCCGGGGGTTGCATGTTCGTTACCAGCCAATTAGTGAGCTTCGCGACTTCATCGTTTTGGCACCGTTTAAGTATTCCAAGATTTGCAGGTCCGTTCCGCGCATCCGCAGCAGGTCGGGGTCTTCGAAGCCGAGTATCCGGCAGGCTTGATCACCATCTCTGTCCATGACGGTCCGTGCTTCTTATTCTTGCGATCCTCCCACTCGACGGAGGCGGACACGCCAGCCCCGATAAACGGGATTAGGCGATGTGCATCGTACAGCCCCTTCAGGTCGTCAATCGCGCCCATTCGTCCCTCCCTTACGCGCCAGTATTCTTGTCATGGAATGAGTGTGTTGAATGTTCATATCGGGGTGGGTTTCAGTGAGATCAGTATCCGATTCCATGAGAGGTTCCCAACCGTCGTAAAGTCCACGATAGTACCCGTGTTCGACGAGACAAGGATGAAAGCCGGGGTGCGCAGCCTCCAATTCCTGATTCCGTGAGTTGAAGCAGCAAACCGCGTGGTAGCCGCCAGGTCGCGTGACTCGGCTCAGACGGGAATGCAGTTCCGCGATTTCAGCCGACAATTCAAGGCAATGAAACAGACCGTACGCGACCACTACGTCGTAAAGATCAACTCCCAAGTCCATCGTCCTGATATCTGCCTGTATCCAATTGATGCCCGTCAGCGTCTTCCAGTCGCGTCTAGCGTGGGATATGGCAAGTGCGGAGAGATCCACCGCAGTCACGGCGGCCCCTTGTTTTGACAGGAAGGCTGCGTTCTTGCCTTCACCGCACCCCGCGTCGAGGACGCGCAACCCCGAAAACTCGTGGATGTGCGGCGCAAGAGCTTTCACTAAGCTTGAGGGCTCGGTGCCCCAGAAACAGTCGCAACACTTATAACCACCGTCATACCCGCCGTTGATGCTCATTTCGGTATCCCCAGCTCCCGCATCAGAGAGCGAATAGCGGCACGGTACTCGATTCTTCCTCTCCAGTTGTACAACACGACATCCGCCTCGTCGATTAGGCTACGGATTTCTCTTTCCACGGGAGCCTCCCTGATTCGTATGAATTCTTCGATCGAACAACCCGTTGTAAATTTCTTACGATAAAACGAGAAAGCGACATCGAGCGGAGTCTCAACAAAGATGACTCCGATTCGTCGTCCAGTCGCCACACGCCGGAGTTCATCGAGAGTTTTCTTGTGTCGAGTCCGTCGATCAAGATCCGATCAGAATGTATCTTTTGCGCCTCGGACCAGAGTGTCGTTGCCAAGCGACGCGGGCCGCTAGCGCTGTTGATGAAATGCGCGGCGCGCTTCTGAAATGCTTCGCGTGGAGTTTTCGGAATTGGAGGGATACCCATCAAGTCCGCCAGGATGCGGCCCGAATTGAGCTCGCGGTAGCCAAAGTCGTTCTTGAGAATACGCGTGGCTTCCGACTTACCGCTACCGACTTCACCTATTACGCACAGCAAATGCGGAGGTTTCAACGGACTTCGATGTCGTACAAGAAAGGCGGGTTGGGCACGAACTAGCTTGGGAGCGAATCCTCGTAAGCACAATTGAGACCAGTATTCGAAACGAGACAAAGGGGGGCGTGGTGTCGTGTCACCGAGCCACTGAAGCTGAGTGATTGATTTCTCGCCTCGTTCCGGTTTCTGCCATGCCGGGTCATCGCTAACCTCATACCGCATGACAAAAGCAAGATGTCGCCTCCCAACCGGCGACGAGTCATCGTTCAAAGCACCAACTATTTCGAGCCCTTGACCTTCCTTCAGACGCTGAATGTCAGCTTTCGGCAGTCGCAGTTCTTCAGATAATTCTCGGATGGCACTGACCACCAGACCCAACGGCGACTCGCTGAATAGAGTCGGATCCGAGTCAACAATATGGCCGCCGAACCCAACGCAAAACGAGCCCCGTAGAAACTCCTCCGCTCGATTGTACGTTCCTCGCCGATAGGCTAAGACTTGATCCCCTTTAGTAACCATGATGTAGGTGAGGATTTGCGTATGGTGTTCGTCATCCTCGACAGTCAATCGAAGTTGGTATTCGGGACGCAGTGCTTTTGTCATCGTTTTTAACAGGGGCCGCCAGTTTCGAGTGACTCCCTGAAATTTCATTAGCGGGTCCAGCTCATCGGTACGGAAGATGAGAATTCGCTCTCGTGTGCGGGGCGGAACAATCGGTGGTGCCGGATAGATTGTTTGCCCGTCGTTGAGCAGACGGCGTAGGGTAAACTTACCGGGTTCAGTCGTACAAAGACCGAGCGCTCACCGAGTCGACGGACGTGAACGCTAAGCTTCGCCTTCATTGTTTACCACGGAGTCTGCCCGGCGATATTGTCGGAGAAGAATTGCCTGTCAAACGCAAGTTTGACGAGCTCCTTCGGCCTCATTGGCCGCTTCTCGATTTCCAACAGCTTTTGGTGCGACCAGCAAAAACTCACTCATCGCGTCGTGGCAACCTTCTGCCGGAGCCGATCTCCCACCGCCGAAAACCATCACGACTTCCTGAACAGTTCTCCGCTTGTCAACGTTCGGGCAAAGAAGACTGTTGCGTTCCAGTAGGAAGTGCTGATGGGGCCGAAACACATCGAAGATATCGGAAATGATATGCGTTGCTGACGATCACAGTCGCACCCCGCCGCGCGAGTCTTCGGCAGCAGCGCGCGAGTCGTTCTTGATCGCTCCACGCAAAATTATGCTCGTTGTACCGGATGAAGCCGTTGTTGTTATGGGCCACGGTATATGTGGGATCGCAGTAGACCAGGTCTCCGGCACCAGCGTCTGCGAGTACCGATTGAAAATCCGCCGTCACAATACGGGCTCGATGTAACCGTCGTGCGGCATTGAACAAGAGCTCATCACGCCAAGAGGCTCCGCGGTGCGTTCGCCACCGCCATACGGCACGTTGAACTGCCCTTCCCGGTTGAGACGCTAGAATCCCAGAGAATGCAGTGCGATTGAGGTAAAGAAATCGTATTGCGCGCTCTAAGGGATCTTCTGGAACGTTCTTCCTAAGACCGCCGTACGTTTTGGCGTTCACAGGGAGGGTCTTTCAGCCCCTCTATGATCTGATCTGTGTGGCGCTTAGTCTGTTTATATGCGTTGATCAGGTCCGGATTGACATCTGACAAAACGGATTTGCGGGGACGGAGGGCGAAAAAGAGCGCGCCGCCGCCGAGGAAGGGCTCGTAGTACGTGTTGAACTGACGCTCGCCGATGAACTCTAGGAGCCAAGGCACCAGCCAGCGTTTGCCACCGGGCCATTTGAGAAACGGCACTGAAACATCTGCTTGCACATTGGTGCATCGCGTTTTCCGAATAGCGTCCATAGTCCGAACATCAGGAGGGCTAACTGTAGCAGCTCCGTCCGCCAAGGCAATAGCTGGACGTTCCCGGCAAACCGGCGTTCAGGCATGTCGATGACGGCGCGGATGCCCCCTACCACGTCAATATTGTAACGGGCTTCAAAGGAATTGGTCTGCGATCACGCCCGGCTCCCGCGCGAGCTGCGTGGAGCACCGGGCGAAAAGCGATTTGATTCTCTGTCGCAGCAATGAGGTGCTGGACGCGGTGGGCTTACTTTCTTGGACTCGTGTTCGTTCCGTAGAGTTGCGTCCACGCGCGAAAACCACTACAACATCAGTAGCAACGCATGGAACATACGTGGGCATCAGGTGCGATCGAGCTGCTAAGGCACGCTGATTCGCACATCGATTTAGAGACGGCGTTTGACCAGAGGATAGCCTTCATCAGCATCGACAACTCCGTCGAGACATCTATTCGGACGTTCTTGTCGCTGCCCTCTTCGAAGTCCGGCGTCAAGGTCCCTCGAAAGGAAGTGGACGATGTT
>CAVUBR010000005.1:0-292779 GCA_963739705.1 Terriglobia bacterium
TTTCATCGATGCGCGTCCACCTGGTTAATCCCAGTGACACCTCGTTTGGGATAGGGGTGATTACCCCGCGTTGGTTGTACGTGCTTGCCGCCGCAACTCCGGCGGGCCACGGCGATCCTGTTATCACTGACGAGACGCTCGAACAGATTCAGCCCGAGCTCATACATCGCGGCGACATAGTCGGCATTGGCATCCACACAGGCAATGCTCTGCGAGGCATGGAGGTCGGACGGATGGCCCGCGAACGCGGAGCCTGGGTTGTCTATGGCGGTATCCATGCAACCCTGTATCCGGAAGAGGCCTTTGAGCTTGGCGGCGCTCACGCCGTGGTCAAAGGAGACGGAGATGTCGTTTGGGCGAAGGTGATCGCCGATCTGGAGCAGGGCACGGCTCAGGCGATTTATGACGGCGGACGTGTTTCGGGAGAACAGTTCCTTCCCGCGCGCTGGGATCTCGCCCCGCGCAATCGTTATATGTGGGCTTCCGTGCAAACCGTGCGCGGCTGCCCCAAACATTGTTCGTTCTGTTCGGTGTGGCGCACGGACGGGCAGAAGCCCCGGCAGCGCGCGTCCGACGTGGTGATCGAAGAGATCGTGCAATTGCGGCGTCTCGGGTTTCGCTTCATCGCGCTAGCCGACGATAACTTCTATCCCGTCACGCTGACCGACATTCAACTCGCCGAAAAGCAAGGCAACGCGCATCGCGTCGGGGAACTGCAAGCCATGCGTTCGGAGCGGTTCGAGTTGATGGAGAAGCTGGCGAAGCTTCCTTCCGATATGGTCTTCTTCACGCAGATCACGATGGAAGCCGGCGAAGACACGCAGTTTCTCGACGCGATGCGCAAAGCTCGCATCAAGGGCGCGCTGGTGGGCGTGGAATCCGTCACCGCCGAAGGGCTGAAGTCCGTCTTCAAGGAGTTCAACTCGGCCGGCGCGGATTTGGCTACGCGGCTCAGCACATTCAAGGAGCATGGCGTGCACGTGCTCGGGTCATTCATCTTCGGGCTTCCCTCTGACCGCAAGGACACCTTCGCGGCGACCACCGCCTTGGCCAAACAGGCCAACCTGACCTTCGCTCAGTTCGTGATGATGACTCCCTTTCCCGGCACGGTGGACTTCGATCGCTGGGAGAAGAGCATGAACGGGAACGTTCCTCAAGTGGACGGAGTTCCGATCACTCGCTATTGGCTGATTCCCGCCAGTGTGCGGCCGAAAATGTTCATTCCGCACGAGACAATGTCCACAGAGGAGATCACCGAGCGGACGCAGAGCGTCTGGGACAGCTTTTACAGCCTGCGGGAGATTTGGAGCCGGTCGAAGTGCGTACCCACTCTGCGCGGACGGCTGGCGTTCCTGTTCATTTCCAAGTTGTATCGCCAGATGTACGCGAACACGGGTATTTCGACTGATAGCGCCCGTCGGCAGAAGGCGACACGGGTGGCGCGCTGGCTGGCGGTTCCGTGCCGAAAGTTATTCGAAGCGAAGCCGATGCCGGAGCTCGAGGCGCCGGTGTGGCGGAGGCCTTCCGGGTTGACTTCGATTACGTATTGAGACGTTGCGAGCAGACTCCGGAGGTCAGCGTAGGCAGGGGCAGGAACTGTGTCGGGAACTAACCATTCCGCAATCCAGGCTCTAATTGACGTCTCCGCCCGTTGGGCCGCGATCCGCTGCTCGTGCAGGCTGGTACCCTCGATCGAGACAGCCATGCACGCCGTAGTTCCACGGGCGGCGACTATGCACTTTCATTCCGCAAACAATCATTCCTGGGTAATCGGGAACCTGCAAGCTACCCACCTGGACGCGAAGTCGCTGGTGTCGAGCAGTTCCTTGCCCGTTACGCCCCGCAGCATTTTCCAATTGAAGGATGAGCATGAAATCGGTTCCGTTCGACCGTAGGGAGAACGGATAGGGAATGAGGAGGCCGCGCAGCGGCCGACTTCCTTTCTTTGGTGTTTGGTTTTCACAGAGAGAACAGTGGTCGTCGTTGCGAGCGGCTGTGGGAAAGTGGGAAACCTGCCGTTGGTTTTCCACTTTCCCATAGCCGCGAAGCCAGGCGGTGGGAATGTGGAAATCTCGCGTTTTCTGCGAGATTTCCAAGGGACGGTGGAAAGAGTGGGAAAGCTGTTTTTGCTTTTCCACGCTTTCCACGGGCCCGGCATTTCCACGGCCCTGGGTCAGCGGAACTTCGGCAATGACGGCGTCTGGCACTGCCGCAGCAACTTGGCCTTGGCCGCGCTCATCCGGCGAGCGCATGCGGTGTCGCTGATGGCCAGCGCCCGCTTCTCCAGTTCCGGCAAGCTCAATCCCGGTTTCAAAAACCGCTCCGCTTCCGGAAGCGATTGCAGTTTCTCGAACGGCGTCCGGTAGTCTTCGGTCTTGTACTTGCGTTGCCGTTTGCCGCGCTCGTCCAAGCTCACTGTGGCGAAGCCGCAGGGCCGGTGAAAATTCAGGTACGGATTTAGGTGCTCGCGGTAGAACTCCTGCAGCGCCGCAGCGTGTTGGCCGGCGATGTGCCCGTAGCCGATCAGCTTGCGGATCACCGCCCCGTTCTTGCCTTCCACTAGAGCATTGTCCTGGCTCCGGCACGCCCGGCTCTTGGTGAATTCGGCGTGCAGCTTCCCCAACATTTCCGCCACCCGATGATTGATATACTCCGAGCCGTTGTCGGCGTGAAAACCGCGGATGGGAAAGGGAAACTGCGCCAACACCGCTGCCAGCACCGGCATCAGATACGCCTCGCTGATCTTCTCGACGCAGCCCACCACTTGCCATTGCGTCACCGCATCCACGGCGTTGATGTGGTACACACCCTTGGCTCCCGCGCTGTCGCCTTGATGCACCGTGTCCACGCGCACATATCCCGGCCGCCCTTGCGGGTCCGGCTTGCGGCGCTGTCCGATCGCGGCCGCGGTGGACCGCGTCGGCTCGAACACCGCCGCCTGGTTGCGATAGCGCGCGCTGGCCCGCAGATTGTACAAGTGCGCCACGCTGATCTTCGCCAGCCGCTCGTACTGCTTCTCTCCGAACTGCTCGTAGGCGCGCTGCAAAATCCGCCGGGTGGCCGGCCCGCTCAACCGCCCATGCGCCCGATCCACTTCCGCCAACAACGCTATATCTTCGGCCGTGTACTTGGCTGCGAACGTGTGCCGTTGGTACGGCTGGGCGCGTACCTCGCCGTGATCTAGAAACGCCCGGATCAACCGCGTGCTCTGCGCCTCGCTCAACCCGGTCACTTTCCGCACGTAGGCCCGCACCAGGCCTCGTTCCCGTTTCCCCAACTTCCCGTACTTCTGCGCCGCCAGCACGCGCTCCACCCACCCGTAGCGCTCTTCCCGCCCCCCGCTGGTGAACTCGATCGGCTCGCTCGACCGTAAGAACTCTCGGATCTGATCCCGGCTCAGGCTCTCGGCATTCTGCATCCGTATCTGCACCCGACCGAGCTACGCCTACCCCATTCTTCCCTGTTTCATGCTCATCTTGCATTGGAAACTGCCCCGTCCAACTCGCTACTTTCATGCTCATCTTGCGTTGGACAATTCTCCGCGCCCACCCTCCCTTCGCCCCCCGCGCCCCAATCCCGTAGAATCGTAGGATAGGTTTCCACAGGAGCTAGCTGTGCCTCAAAGCCATTCCATCGGCCTACCCTCCATGCTGAGGACGCCGAAGCGTGTCGCTCGCCTGTTCGGCGACCTCAAAGTGCGCCCCAAGCTGATGGTGCTGCACAATCTCTTCTTCGCCATGCTGGTCCTGGGCGTCTACTTCGCCCTTTACCCCTACCTGCCGGACCGCGCCAAGGCCAACCTGTTCATCGTCCTCGGCGCCATCTACGTCCTGGCCGTGCTGGCGCTCGAAACCACCATCATGCCGCTGTACGTCTACCGCCCGCTCCGCCTCATGCTCAGCGCCGATCAAGCCACGCAGCACGGCGATCGCGATCATGAACTGGTAGACGACGGCCTGATCCCGGGCGACGAGATCGGCCAGATCATGCGCTCCCGCAATGCCACCATCGTCGAGCTGCGCAAGCGCGAAGACGAACTCGAAGAAGCGCTACGCAAGCTGGAAGCGCAGGATCGCCTGGTCAGCCTCGGCCTGCTCAGCGCCAGCGTGGCGCACGAATTGAACACGCCACTAACCGTGCTGCAGGGCTCCATCGAAAAACTCACCGAAACTTCGCAAGACCATGCCACGCTCGAACGCCTGGCCCGCATGCTGCGCGTGACGCAACGCATCCGCAAAATCAGCGAGAGCCTGGTGGATTTCTCGCGCGTCCGCAAACAACATTTCGAGCCGGTCCACCTGCGCCACCTGGTCGACGACGCCTGGAGCCTGGTGGCCATCGACGAAAAAGCCGCGCAGTCCAGCTTCACCAACAACGTCGCGCCCGATCACGTGGTCACGGCCAACTCCGACCGTCTCATCCAGGTCTTCGTCAATCTGCTGCGCAATGCGCTCTACGCGATCCGCCCGGGCGGTAAGATCGCCGTCCAATCCAAGCGCATCAACCGCAACGGCCAATCTTGGACCGCGGTCACGGTCGAAGACAACGGCCCCGGCATCCCGGCAGACGTGCTCCCCGACATTTTCGATGCCTTCGTATCCAGCCGCCTGGATGCCAAAGGAACCGGCCTCGGGCTCACCGTCGCCGAAGGCATCGTCCATCAACATGGTGGAACTATCGCGGCCTCCAATCGCGCCGAAGGCGGCGCTTGTCTGGAAGTCGCACTGCCCGCGTCTCAGCAGCGGCGCCCCGGAGGTCAATCTTTGCAATGAGGACTATATCTGAACCAATGGCAGAAACGCTCAGCACCAGCGATCTGGTGGATCTCGCGATCCTTGATGACGACCCCGACTTCCGCAATTATCTGGAAGACGCGCTCAAAGACGACGGCCTTTATTCCATCCGAACCTTCGCGTCACGCCGACGAACTCTACTGCCGGATGCGAGCAGCGTTTGCCCGACATCGTTTTGCTCGACATGAAAATGGGCGACGTCAAGGGCGACACCGTGCTGGAGCAGCTTCAAAACCTGTATCCCGGCCTGTGCGTCATCGTCGTCACCGGCTATCCTTCGCTCGAGGACATGCGCGCCACCTTCAAGATGAAGGTGTTCGATTACATTTCCAAACCGTTTTCGCTCGCGCAACTCCGGCAGACGCTGCAGAACGCCATCGACAAATTCGGTTTCGGCCGCACTGCGCAGGACCGCCTGCGCGAACGCCTGGGCCATCGCATCAAGATGCTGCGCGTGGAGCGCGACTGGTCGCTCAAGGATCTGGCCGCCATGGCCAAGCTCAGCATTTCCCAGATCAGCTCCATCGAGCGCGGCGCCAATCTGCCCAGCATCGAAAGCTTGCTCGCTATCTGCCGCGCCTTCGACAAGCGCCCGTCCGAAGTTCTTTCCGCGATCGATTTCTGATGCCATCCCGCGTCGACGCCCGGCGCCTGGTGGAGCAATTCGCCCCTTCGCCGGAGGAACAGAAGAGCCGCGAATTGATTCTGGCGTTGCTCGAACAAACCGAAGCACCGTTTTCCCGTCATCAATACAATCCCGGACACATCACCTGCAGCGCCGTTGTGCTCGATGCCGGCCACCAGCGTGTGTTGCTGATGTTTCACCATCGCCATCGGCGTTGGCTGCTCCCCGGCGGACACGTCGAAGAATCCGATGCCACTCTTTCGGACGCCGCGGCCCGCGAAACCGCCGAAGAAACCACGGTGCGGCCGGTGCGGGCAATTGGTTTGGCCGGTTTAGACGTCCACGGCATCCCGGCACGCAAGAATAAGCGCGAGCCCTTTCACTTGCATCACGACCTGATCTTTGCTTTCGAAGCCGAGTCAGACGTAATCGCGACCACGTCGGAGGCGCAACAAGTAACCTGGTGCACCCTTGATGAATTCTCGCGCTATGAAGTGCCGGCAAACATCATCCGCGCCGCCCGTGGCGCACGCAGCCGGACCTAAACGCATGGCCTCAAACCCGAGTACGAAGGGACACCAGGCGCGCTAATCCAATAAAAAGCCGGCGCGCACTCGGAGGAAGATACGCGCCGGCCCGGCCCCTCGAACTGCTCGCGCAGGTCAAGCTGCCGAAGTCAAGGAGATTTCCGCAAGGACAACGTTTACGAACTTCTATCTGACAAGACGCAACGCGGGGCTGGCCGGTTCCAACCTGCGGTGACCGCTCCGGCTTGGAAATATCTCGTTCTTTGTCCGCACCGGCACCGGCGCTAACAGCTGAATCCTTCGTTCCAGCGGTGACGCTTCAAGTGTGGACCAGGATCGCGCCCGGCTCTTCTTCCGGCAGGGGCGTCAGGCCGCCAATGTTCTCGGTGGTTCGAGGAACCCATCCGTCCGGCTGGCGAGGCCCGTGGAGCCTCTCTCGCCACTCGATCTCGAAGCGAGACAAGGGCATGTTTGTTTGCCGGTATTCGCCCACCGTCCGTACGCGATCGGCTCGCCACCCGCCCGCGACCGTCAGCTCGTCGGTACTGTCTACAGAAAGATTCTCGTCCTTCACACCGTATTGGATACAGCAGCTTCCCCAGCGGAGTTCGTATAACCGTGACGGATCGTCAGAACACCTTCGATCACCGGCGTGACATAGCCGCCCACTTCGATCCCGTTGGCCCCGCTGTTGCCGTGAACCAGAATATGCAGGATGCTCCGCCGGCCCATCTTGGTGCCCTGCTCGCTGATCAGGCGAGTGCCGCCGGTGCTCGCCGCCAGAGCATGCCGCATCAAGTACGCCGCCAACGGACCCGTGGCGCTGCCGGTGGCTGGATCTTCCGTCACGCCATGCTCCGGCGCGAACATGCGCGAATAAGCTCCTTGTACGGCCGGAGCGAATACGAATACGAAGAACGATTCGTCCGGCTCGCGCTTGAGCAGTTGCAGGGCGTGGATGTCGAGCACCGCTCGGTCCACCGCCTCCTTGCTTTTGAGCGCAATGAAGACTCCGGGATTGCCGGCGCTGACAATTTCCGGCGGCTTGCCAAGAAGCTCCGCCGGTTCCAGTCCCAGCATGCGCACGCAGGCGCCCGGATCCATCGCGCGCCCAATCGTGATGGGCGGCGTGGTCAGCCAGATCAGCGGACGGCCGCCATTTCCGGTCTCAACCCGCACCGGCACGGGACCGATTTTTTCTTCCAATGCGAAGCGTTCCACATTCTTCGGCACCATCCCCAGCTCTCGCAGCACGAAGCTCGCACCCACGGTCGGATGTCCGGCGAAAGGCATCTCGCGCCCGGGCGTGAAGATTCGCACGCTGGCCGCGCAATCAGCCCGCGTCGCCGGAGCGATGAAAACCGTTTCGGCGACGTTCAGCTCCTTGGCAATCTTCTGCATGGTTGCATCGTCGATTCCCGTGGCATCCGGAAATACTCCCAATTGGTTCCCCAGCAGCGGCTCTTCTGTAAACACGTCGACCACTTGATATCGATGAGAGGACATGCAGTGAAGGTAACGCGCCTCGCCGCCGGGTGTACAGAATCAGTTTTGTGCATGTACTATCGGTACAGTTGTCAATTGACGAATCTGTTACTATTCCGCCATGGCAGCCGCTGCAACTTCCGCACCGTTGTACGTCCGCATCGCCGAGACGCTCGCTCAGCAGATGGCGCGCGGCACACTGCGGCCGGGCGATCGCGTGCCATCCCTGCGCGACCTCAGCCGGCAGCAGCGCGTCAGCATTTCCACGGCCCTGCAGGCCTATCTGTGGCTCGAAACGCGTGGGTATCTGGAAGCGCGCCCGCAGTCTGGTTTCTACGTGCGCGCGCCGTTTTCCAGCCTGATCCCGGAGCCGCAGTTCGAAACTGTGAAGACGCATCCCACGCCCATAGGGCCCGAGGCGGTTCTCACGGATGTGATCCACGCGCTGAACAATCCCGACAACGTTCCGCTCGGAGCCGGCAGCGCGAGCCCGGAACTGTATCCGAACCGCCGGCTCAACATGATTCTGCGCCGCATCGTGCACCGCCAGCCGCATCACAGCACGCGCTACGATTTTCCACCGGGCTTCGAACCCCTGCGCCGCCAGATCGCCCGCCGCGCCATCGCGGCCGGATGCGGATTTTCGCCGCGCGATGTGATCGTGACCTGTGGCGCTCAGGAGGGCATAAATCTGGCGCTGCGGGCGGTGGCGCGGCCGGGCGATGCCATCGCCGTCGAGAGCCCCACCTATTTCGGGGTGCTGCAAAGCGCGGGCTCCATGGGAATGAAGGTCATCGAGATCCCCACTCATCCACAGGACGGCATGGATCTGGAGCAACTCGAAGCCGCCATCCGCAAGCACCGCGTGAAGGCCTGCGTCAGCATGTCCACTTGCCATAATCCGCTCGGGTACGTTTTGTCCGACAAGTACAAAAGATCGCTGGCTGAACTGACCGCGCGCTGGAATGTCCCGCTGATTGAGGATGAAGTGTACAGCGATCTGACATTCGACGGAGTGCGGCCACGCAGCCTGAAATCGTTCGACCGCAAAGGAAACGTCCTGGTGGTTTCCTCGTTTTCGAAGATTCTATGCCCTGGCTACCGGCTGGGCTGGGTGGTGGCGGGACGATTCCGGGCCGAAATCGAGCGGCTGAAAATGCTGTCGAGCGTGGCGACGCCGTCGCTGCCGCAAATGGTGGTAGCGGAATTTTTGGAAACCGGCGGTTATGATCGTCACTTGAAAAAACTGCGCTCCACGCTACGCCTGCAAGTGGAAGGCGTGCGGCAAGCCATCTCGAAGTATTTTCCGCAAGGCACGCGCATCAGCCGGCCGGCGGGCGGATACATGCTGTGGGTGGAGTTGCCGGGCAGATTAAACGCGCTGAAGCTCTACCGTGCGGCCCTGGCACAACACATCACCATCATTCCAGGAACAATTTTCTCGGCCAGCGGCCGCTACCGGAATTACATTCGCATCAATTGCGGGCATCGTTGGTCGGAGGCGCACGATCGCGCGCTGCTGACGTTAGGTCGCCTGTGCGAAAAGATGCTTTAGGAAGCCGCAGCGCTAGACGTCAACGTTTCCAGCAGCTTTTTCACCTGCGTCCGATGATCCAACAGGTGCAGCCTTTGCAGCAGAGCGTACTGTTTCCAATCGAGATCGGCAGGAAAAATCTGAGTGCCCGTGCCTCCGCCGGGAAGAGCATGGTTGATGACCAGGATGGTCCGCACGGTGGCGCCGGCTTTTTCCGCTGCGCCAGGCGCGTCTTTGAGCAGCTCAATCAATTCGTGATTTGCCGACCGCAGCCCATCCACGAGTTCGTGCCAAGGCGCCCAAGCAGCAGCGCCGCTGCGTAGCGCCTCATAGACCGGCGGTCCCGGAGGACGCCGGCCGGCGAATAAATGCCGGAGTTCTTCAGCCGACCGGATCTGCGTTTGCGCGATGTGGTCGACAACTTCAGCGACGTTCCATTTATCGGCGATCGGCCGGCGGCGAATATCGCTCTCCGGCACGCTGTCCACGATCTTCTCGATCTCTGCGGCGGCGGCCCGAACGCGCTCGCGGATTCCGGCGGCGTCCACCTCGGCAGGGCGGGTGCGCAGATAGTCCAGCAGACGCTCCGCTTCCGGCGACAACGGCTGGCCGTCGATGGTTTTCAAAACTGTCACAGCAGTTCGGCCATGCTGAAGAAGAACGGAATCTCGACCGCGGCGGTTTCGGGCGCGTCGGAACCGTGCACGGCATTGCGCTCGATGTTCTTGGCGAAGTTTTTTCGGATGGTGCCTTCGGCGGCGTTGGCCGGATTGGTTGCGCCCATCACTTCGCGCCAATGCTTGATGGCGTTGTCGCGCTCCAGCACCAGC
Source organism: Terriglobia bacterium (assembly GCA_963739705.1). Lineage (GTDB taxonomy): Bacteria > Acidobacteriota > Terriglobia > Bryobacterales > Bryobacteraceae > Palsa-89. The sequence goes on from CAVUBR010000005.1 coordinate 9,795, forward strand.
ACCACCACCGGGCCCTCGGTCATGAATGTCACCAGGCCGCTAAAAAAGGGCCTCTCGCGGTGGATCTCGTAGAAGCCCTCGGCCTGCTGCTTGCTGAGCCGCGTCATTTTCATTCCGCGCATGCGGAACCCGGCTTTTTCGATCATGCTCAGGATCTGGCCGGTGTGGCCGCCGGCGACGGCGTCAGGTTTGATGATTGCAAAAGTTTGTTCGATTGGCATTCGCTTTATAAACGGCTTTTGATCTTGTCTCCGATTTCGGCGGGCTGGCGCACACCGTGATACCGGCCTGCGCCATCGCTTTCATTTTATCTTCGGCTTTGCCGGCGCCTCCGGAAATGATGGCGCCGGCGTGGCCCATGCGGCGGCCGGGCGGCGCGGTTTGGCCGGCAATGAATCCGACCACCGGCTTCTTCACGTTTGTCGCGATGTACGCCGCGGCGGTCTCTTCGGCATTGCCGCCGATTTCTCCGATCATGACGATGGCGTGCGTGTCCGGGTCGGCGTTGAAGAGCTGCATCGCGTCGACAAAGTTGGTGCCGATGATCGGGTCGCCGCCGATGCCGATGCAGGTCGATTGGCCGATGCCCAGCTTGGTGAGCTGTCCGACGGCTTCATAGGTCAGCGTGCCGGAGCGCGAGACAACGCCCACGTTTCCTTGCCGGTGGATGTGGGCCGGCATGATTCCCGATCTTGCATTTGCCGGGCGAAATGATGCCGGGGCAGTTGGGACCGATCAGCCGCGTTTTGCGGCCTTCGAGAAAAGCAGCCGCGCGGATCATGTCGGCGGTGGGAATGCCTTCAGTGATGCAGACCACCAGCGGAACACCGGCTTCGGCGGCTTCCATGATGGCGTCGGCGGCGAAGGGCGGAGGAACGAAGATGATGGAGGCGTTGGCGCCGGTTTGCTTCACTGCGTCGGCGACGGTATTGAAAACGGGCAAGCCGAGATGAGTCTGGCCGCCCTTTCCGGGCGTCACGCCGCCGACCACCTTGGTGCCGTAATCCATCGCGGTTTGCGCGTGGAAGCTGGCTTCGCGGCCCGTGAAGCCCTGGAAGATGACGCGCGTGTCTTGATCTACCAGGATGCTCATGCGGCCGCTCCCTTCGCGGCGCGCACGACTTTTTCGGCGGCGTCCTTCATTCCATCGGCGACGGTGAAATTGAAGCCGGAGGTTCTCAGGATCTCCTGGCCTTTTTCGACGTTGGTGCCTTCCATGCGAACCACGATAGGGACTTTGATGTTCAATTCGCGCGCCGCGTTCACGACGCCGGTAGCCAGCACATCGCAGCGCAGGATGCCGCCGAAGATGTTGATCAGCACGGCCTGAACGCCCTGGTCGGAGAGCAGAATGCGGAAGGCGTTTTTGATCTGTTCGGCGTTGGCGCCGCCGCCGACGTCGAGAAAATTGGCGGGGCTGCCTCCGGCGTATTTCACGATGTCCATGGTGGCCATCGCCAGGCCCGCGCCGTTCACCATGCAGGCGATGTTGCCGTCCAGCTTGATGTAGTTCAGGCTGAAACGCGATGCTTCCACTTCCAGCGGATCCTCTTCGTTCAGATCGCGCAGCTCCATCAGATCCTTGTGACGGTAGAGCGCGTTGTCGTCGAGCGTGATTTTGGCGTCGAGCGCGTAGACCTTGCCGTCTTTGGTGAGGATGAAAGGATTGATTTCGGCGAGCGAGGCATCGTAGGCGTTGTAGGCGGTGGCGAGCGCCGTCATGGCCGAGACCGCGCTGTTGACGCTGGCAGCGGGAATGCCCATGCCGAACGCGAGGTTGCGGCCTTGATATGCGGCCAGGCCGTAGCCGGGCTCGATGGGTTCTTTGAGAATCAACTCGGGAGATTTTGCGGCGACTTCTTCGATCTCCATGCCGCCGGCGGCCGATGCCATGAAGATGGGCTTGCCCTGCGCGCGGTCGAGCACGATGCCAAGATACAGCTCGCGTTCGATGGGCAGCGTTTCTTCAATGAGAAGCCGTTTCACGACGCGGCCTTCGGGGCCGGTCTGGTGCGTGACCAGCGTCATGCCGAGAATTTTCCGGGCGATCTCGGCGGCTTCGGCGGCGTCTTTGGCGACCTTTACTCCGCCGCCTTTGCCACGGCCGCCGGCGTGGATTTGCGCCTTGACTACAACGCTGCCACCGATTCGTTTCGCCGCGGCCTCGGCTTCGTCGACAGTGAATGCCACTTCGCCACGCGGCACAGGAACGTCGTACTTGGCCAGGATCGCCTTGGCCTGATACTCGTGAATTTTCATGGGGTCAAACGTTCTAGTGTAGCAAGGGTGTTAGTGTGATTATCAATGCCGAATCGCGCCAGAATTGTCCAACGCAAGATGAGCATGAAAGTAGCGAGTTGGACGGGGCAGTTTCCAATGCAAGATGAGCATGAAACAGGGAAGAATGGGGTAGGCGTAGCTCGGTCGGGTGCAGATACGGATGCAGAATGCCGAGAGCCTGAGCCGGGATCAGATCCGAGAGTTCTTACGGTCGAGCGAGCCGATCGAGTTCACCAGCGGGGGGCGGGAAGAGCGCTACGGGTGGGTGGAGCGCGTGCTGGCGGCGCAGAAGTACGGGAAGTTGGGGAAACGGGAACGAGGCCTGGTGCGGGCCTACGTGCGGAAAGTGACCGGGTTGAGCGAGGCGCAGAGCACGCGGTTGATCCGGGCGTTTCTAGATCACGGCGAGGTACGCGCCCAGCCGTACCAACGGCACACGTTCGCAGCCAAGTACACGGCCGAAGATATAGCGTTGTTGGCGGAAGTGGATCGGGCGCATGGGCGGTTGAGCGGGCCGGCCACCCGGCGGATTTTGCAGCGCGCCTACGAGCAGTTCGGAGAGAAGCAGTACGAGCGGCTGGCGAAGATCAGCGTGGCGCACTTGTACAATCTGCGGGCCAGCGCGCGCTATCGCAACCAGGCGGCGGTGTTCGAGCCGACGCGGTCCACCGCGGCCGCGATCGGACAGCGCCGCAAGCCGGACCCGCAAGGGCGGCCGGGATATGTGCGCGTGGACACGGTGCATCAAGGCGACAGCGCGGGAGCCAAGGGTGTGTACCACATCAACGCCGTGGATGCGGTGACGCAATGGCAAGTGGTGGGCTGCGTCGAGAAGATCAGCGAGGCGTATCTGATGCCGGTGCTGGCAGCGGTGTTGGCGCAGTTTCCCTTTCCCATCCGCGGTTTTCACGCCGACAACGGCTCGGAGTATATCAATCATCGGGTGGCGGAAATGTTGGGGAAGCTGCACGCCGAATTCACCAAGAGCCGGGCGTGCCGGAGCCAGGACAATGCTCTAGTGGAAGGCAAGAACGGGGCGGTGATCCGCAAGCTGATCGGCTACGGGCACATCGCCGGCCAACACGCTGCGGCGCTGCAGGAGTTCTACCGCGAGCACCTAAATCCGTACCTGAATTTTCACCGGCCCTGCGGCTTCGCCACAGTGAGCTTGGACGAGCGCGGCAAACGGCAACGCAAGTACAAGACCGAAGACTACCGGACGCCGTTCGAGAAACTGCAATCGCTTCCGGAAGCGGAGCGGTTTTTGAAACCGGGATTGAGCTTGCCGGAACTGGAGAAGCGGGCGCTGGCCATCAGCGACACCGCATGCGCTCGCCGGATGAGCGCGGCCAAGGCCAAGTTGCTGCGGCAGTGCCAGACGCCGTCATTGCCGAAGTTCCGCTGACCCAGGGCCGTGGAAATGCCGGGCCCGTGGAAAGCGTGGAAAAGCAAAAACAGCTTTCCCACTCTTTCCACCGTCCCTTGGAAATCTCGCAGAAAACGCGAGATTTCCACATTCCCACCGCCTGGCTTCGCGGCTATGGGAAAGTGGAAAACCAACGGCAGGTTTCCCACTTTCCCACAGCCGCTCGCAACGACGACCACTGTTCTCTCTGTGAAAACCAAACACCAAAGAAAGGAAGTCGGCCGCTGCGCGGCCTCCTCATTCCCTATCCGTTCTCCCTACGGTCGAACGGAACCGATTTCATGCTCATCCTTCAATTGGAAAATGCTCGCCTCGTACATCGCATTTCTGATTGAGCAGCTTTCACCGCTGGGCGAGATCACGACGCGCGGCATGTTCGGCGGCCATGTGATGTATTGCGATGGGACGGTGTTTGCTTTGGTTGCGAGCGACGCTCTGTACCTCAAGGTGGACGAATATAATCGGGCAGAGTTTGAGGCAAGCGGGCTCGAAGCTTTTCATCCTTTCGGCGATGAGAGCATGGTGATGCAGTATTATCAGGCGCCGCCCGAGATTTTCGAGGACGTCGACGCACTGCGGCGTTGGGGCAGTAGCGCTGTCCCGGCGGGCCGGCGAGGTCAGGCGAAGAAGCGATCCAAGAAAAAGAAGAGCCTGGCTAGCGGAAGGTGACTTCGCGCAGGTGCGGGGTGGTGTTGAAATGGTCAAGTGAGACGCGGTCGCGCGTGAAGACCAGTTCGGTGAGCGAGCAATTGCGGATGCGCCAGTGTAGCTCGATGGCGGTTTGTTCGGGCGCGCACAGGACGATCTGCAGCATTACGCCGATGGGCCCGGCGGAGGTAAAGACTACCACGCGGCGGCTGGGTTTGTCGGCGTCGATGATCTGGCGGAAGCCGCGCTCGACGCGCCCGTGAAAATCAGCCCAAGTTTCCAGGCCCGCGGCATCCAGCTTGGCGGAGATCCACTGCGGGAGCGCGACGTCGAACATTCTTTGCAGATGGCGGTTGTCGGTGGGCGGCGCCCAGTCGGGATGCGCGCGCAGGATCGCCTCGGCGTTGTATTCGTTGAATTCGGGGAGCGCTTGATAACCGGTGAATCCGGCGGCCTCGGCGGTCTGGCGATGGCGCAGCAGAGTGCCGCTGTAGACTTCGTCAAACGTGATGCCCTGCTGGCGCCAATACTCGCCTAGCTGGACGGCTTGCTGCACTCCCGTTTCAGACAGCGAATCCGAGTTAGGTTGAAACGGCCGGGCTTGGCCGTGGCGAACCAGAACCAGCGTGCTCATCGGGCCGAGACGGTGGCCCCGGCTTTGCCCAGCACTTTTTCGAGTTCCAGTTTGGCGACGGCTTCGCGGTGAACTTCGTCCGGGCCGTCGGCCAGGCGCAGGGTTCGCGAATTGGCCCAGGCGCCGGCGAGCAGAGTGTCCTGGCAGACGCCGGCGCCGCCGTGCGCCTGAATAGCGCGGTCGAGCACGCGCAGCGTCATGTTGGGAGCGATCACTTTGATCATCGCGATTTCGGAGCGAGCGGCCTTGTTTCCGACCGTGTCCATCATGTAGGCGGCTTTCAGGACCAGCAGGCGCGCCTGCTCGATCTCCATGCGAGATTCGGCGATGTCGGCGCGGATGGTGCCTTGTTCGGCGAGCCGTTTGCCGAATGCGACGCGCGCGCCGGCGCGGCGGCACATGGTTTCGAGCGCCGCGCTCGGCGACGCCGATCAAGCGCATGCAGTGATGGATGCGGCCGGGACCGAGACGTCCTTGCGCGATCTCGAAGCCTCGGCCTTCGCCCAGCAGCATGTTCGAGACCGGAACACGAACGTTGGTGAAGCTGACCTCGCCGTGGCCGTGCGGAGCATGGTCGTAGCCGAAGACTTTCAGCATGCGCTCGATCTTCACGCCCGGCGCATCCAAGGGGACCAGAATCATGGATTGCTGTTTATGTTTCGGGCCGGAAGGATCGGTTTTGCCCATGAAAATGGCGATTTTGCAGCGCGGAGTCGCCTGCGCCGGAAGACCACCATTTGCGTCCGTTGATGACGTAGTAATCGCCGTCGCGCGCGATGCTGGCTTCGATGTTGGTGGCATCCGAGGAAGCGACGGCGGGCTCGGTCATGGCGAAGCAGGAACGAATTTCGCCGTCGAGCAGAGGCTTCAGCCAGCGCTCTTTTTGCTCGGGCGTGCCGTAGCGCGCCAGAACTTCCATGTTGCCGGTATCGGGCGCGGAGCAGTTGAAGACTTCGGGCGCCATGGGTGAGCGGCCCATGATTTCGCACAGTGGGGCGTATTCGAGATTGGTGAGGCCGGCGCCGTGCTCGTCTTCGGGCAGGAAAAGGTTCCACAGTCCGGCGGCGCGGGCCTTGGGCTTCAGCTCTTCGATTACGCGCGAGGGCTTCCAGCGATCGCCTTCTTCCGATTCATTGAGGAAGCACTGCTCGTTGGGATAAATGTACTGGTCCATGAAGGACTGGACCTGCTTCTGGAGATCTTTGACTTTGTCGGAGAATTCGAAATGCATAGTTGCTCTGGTCGGCTACTTACCGGTGAAGGCCGCGGCGCGCTTCTCCAGGAAATGGGCGACTCCTTCCTTGAAATCGTCGCATTGCAGGCTTTGGAGCATTTCCTGTTCGGAGCTTTCAAACGCCTCGGATAACGTTTGAAACATCGCCGCGTAGACCTGATCTTTGATGACGCGCATGGATCGGGGGCTGACGCTGTAGGCCAGCTCTTTCGCATAGGCCTGGACGCCTTCGAGGAATTGATCCTGCGGAAAAACGCGATTGACGAGCCCCATGCGCAGCGCATCGTTGGCATCCACCAGGCGCGCGGAGAACAGCATGTCGAGAGCGTTGGAGGGACCGATCAGGCGCGGGAGCATCCAGGCCAGGCCGTATTCGGCAATCAGTCCACGCTTGGCGAAAGCAGTGCCGAAGCGCGCGGCGTCGGAGGCGAAACGCAGATCGCAATAAAGTGTGATGACGAATCCCAGGCCGACGGCGGGGCCGTTCACGGCGGCGATCACCGGTTTCTGGATGGAGGGGAAGTACGAATATTTCTTCTGAAAGTCGGGACGGACGCCGGCGCGCTGGCCGTTGGTGGTGTTGGCGAGCGCGCCGGCTCGTTCGCCGAGGCCTTTCGTCGCGATCTCGCCGAGCAGCGACATGTCGGCGCCCGCGCAGAATCCGCGGCCGGCTCCGGTGAGGATGATGACGCGAACGTTGGGGTCCTGCTCGGCTTCATAGATGGACGCGCGCACTTCCTGCTCCATCGTTCCGGTCCAGGCATTGAGCTTGTCGGGGCGATTCAGCGTGATGGTGGCGACGCGGTCCGAGACCTGATACAGCGTTTCCTGGTGGGCCATGCAGTTTGGATTATATCAGTGCGGCAGCTTGTTGAATCAGATTGTGAACGCGTTTGTCGAAGTGGCGGAAGCGTTCGTCTTGCGTCTGGCCGCGGTGGAAACGGACGTAGATCTGTTGCAGGACGACGGCGAGTTTGAAAAGCGCGAACACTTCGTAATAGTTGATGAGCGACATATCGCGGCCGGTTTGTTGCGCGTAGCGGCCGATGAGTTCGTCGCGCGTGTACCAGCCGGGCTGCGCGGTGATGGACGCTTTGGTGCCGCCGGGGTCGCTGGGTTGCGCCCAGTAGCAGAGAATCAGGCCCAGATCCACCAGCGGATCGCCGACCGTGGCCATTTCCCAATCGAGGACGGCTTCGATGCGGCCGGGATCTTCGAGGTTCAACATGACGTTGTCGAGCTTGAAATCGTTATGGACGAGCGTGGGCGCGGGCGAGGCGGGCATACGGTCCGTGAGCCACTGGATGATGCGATCCATGAGGGCGATCTCCTCGGTCTTGGCGCGAAGCCAGCGCTCGAACCAGCCGTGGACCTGGCGTTCGAGAAAACCGTCGGGCTTGCCGAGCGAGATGAGGCCGTGCTTTTGGATATCGATGGCGTGCAACTCGACCAGGCAGTCGATGAATCCGCGGCTGACGCGCTGCTGGTAGTCGGAAAAGGCGGCGAGCTCGGGCGGGACGCGATCGCGCACCACGATGCCATGGCGGCGCTCCATGATGAAGAACACGGCGCCGACAATGGAGGGGTTGTCGCAGACCAGGAAAACTTCGGGTGCGGGTTGGAAGAACGGATGGACGGCTTTGAGAACCTTGTACTCGCGTGCCATGTCGTGGGCCTTAGGAGCGACGGGGCCGAGCGGGCCGCGGCGGAGCACGTATTCGCGCGCCGGGGTGCGGAGCATGTAAGTAAGGTTGGAGTGACCGCCGGGGAATTGCTCGACGGTGAGATTATCGACGCCTTCGAGCTTGCCTTGCAGATAGCTGACGAGGGCCTGCTGGTTTAATTCCTCGCCGGCGCGGACGGCCGCGGTGTCGATCATGCGGTGCGATTCCTCAAGCGCATTGCTCTTTCGATATGATACGGGACTTTGAGTTTTGGTTCAGTATGCCAATCTGGGCCAAGCCGACTTCACGGGAACAATCTCCCAGATCGTAACCGCAGCCTGGATTGAGTCCTCTCGACTCGGACACGAAACGGCAGTCTCTGAATACCACGAATGAGGTATGCTTCTTCCACCTAAACTCGTTACTCGAAAAACCTTTCATCCCGTGATTCAGCTGCGGACCCGGCAGCGTGAGGCGCGCGCGTTGCGGGACCAGCTCCGGGCCGGGAACGCTGCGAATCGGCTATCCTCTGCTCATGTCATCCGATCTCGAATACCGCTCTCGCGCGGTTCGCGCCATGGTGCTCTTGCACGAGGAGCATCTTCGCCGATTCGTCCGCACCTGGAGGCGGGCCTTGGCGAGCTCCGTGAGCCTGCCACCAGCCGATGACCCCGCCTATGCATCGCTCGAAGCACTAGGGCAGCACGTGCTGTCCGCGGCCGGCGGGTACATGATCTGGATGTGCGAGGTATTGGCGTTGCCGGACCCCGGAATCCGATCTGCTCCGGACGCGGCTGCCATGGTCCGCGATGCGGACGGCTACCTGGAGCATGTCCTGGAACGGTGGCGGGACCCGTTGAGGGAAGTGTCCGACGAACGATTGGAGACCCCCGAGTATCCGTCGCGATGGCGGACGCGCTACTCGATCGACTCCATGCTGGAGCACGCTGTGATGCACCCCATCCGCCACGCCTTTCAGTTGGATGAATTGCTCAGGGGTCGTTAGAGCCTTGGGGCGGGCCAGCCACTTGTCTAGTGCGATCCGTTACGCGCACTGGATTCGCTGTCGCGATCTCTGTGGACCACTTGCAGCAAGAGCACCTGCGACCGCACCAGGCGAAAAAGCACGACGTATTCGTCCACGGAAGCGCTTCGATACCCGCCGCCCAATTCCGCGCGCCGGCGCCCGGAACCCGGATAGTCGGCCAGCAAGCGAAAATGGCAGACCAGCCGGTCCACATACGCGTCGGCTGCAGCCTCGTTCTCGGCAGCCATCTTCAGCCAGATTTCCAGGATGTCCTGTCGCGCCAGCCTGGTCAGGCGATATCGGTTCATCGAGACTGCAGAGATGCACGCATCTCTCGCGCTTCGCGCTTCAACTCTTCGGCCAAAAGCGGAAGTGTATCGTCGGTGTAGTCGCTATAGCATCCCGAGTTAAGCTCCATCTCGGCGCGGCCGACGTCGGTGGTCAAGTCGATCCTCTGGCGCTCGCGCTCCTCCCACCGGGCCATCGCGTCTCGCACCGCTTCTTCGGCAGAGCGGTAACGTCCCTGCTCAATCGCGCGCTGGATTAATACTTCCTGACCGGGTGTAAGGCTGACTTCCATTGCTCCAGACTAAAAGCGACTGTCGAACCGTGTCAAGCAATCGTGTTGCGGTTATGACGATTCATTTACGCTGCCGTCCTCAGAACCTGCTCTCCCACCGGCTTTGGCCGCGCGCCGAAACGGTATCTTCTATGTGGAGGCGTGCGACGTGTACTCTCTCCAGAAATTGCAGGCAGGCAGGGCAGCTGTACCAGGGGAGACGGAACCCTTCGCGAGATAGGGAACGACAAACACCCGCAACGTGGTTCGTGCGCGGGCCAAACGTACACACCACCCGCGATAATAGGCAAATGCGCTTCCGCGATTATGCGCCCCGGCCCGCCCACCTCAAATGGCTTCTCGATTCTGACCCGGCCGTCCGTTGGCAGGTCATGAGGGACCTCACTGGTGAAGCCGCCGACGCAATTGCAGCCGAGCGGTCACGCGTTGCAACTGAAGGCTGGGGAGCCCGACTTCTCGCGCTCCAATCTCCTGCCGGCAAGTGGGGCGGGAGTCCCCGCGGGTGGAGAGACGATTTGCCGAAGGAGGACCGAGGCTTGCTGATTACCCTGTACACTCTGGTCGCCTTGAAGGACCTCGGTCTCGACCCCGCCACTAAGCAGGCTCGCAAAATGATCGACCGCGTCGACAAGCGGCTTGTGTTTAGGCGGCTCCACAACCGCCCTTTCCTTCACGGCGAAACGGAGCCCTGCATCAACGGCAGAATTCTCGGCCTCGGCTCGTATTTCAAAGAACCGAACGACGCACTGGCAACGCAACTCCTGGGCGAGCAACTCGAAGATGGCGGTTGGAACTGCGAGGCACCGCGAAGCCGGCGCTCGTCGTTTCATACCACCATCTGCGTGCTCGAAGGGCTGCTCGATTATGAACTGGCCGGGCGCAAATCGGCGGCCGTCACGAAGGCCCGCAAGAGGGCCGAAAACTATCTGCTCGAGCGCCGCATGTTCCGCTCGCTTCGAACGGGCGAAGTCATCGACAAACGCTGGCTCCGCTTCTCCTTCCCGACATTTTGGCACTACGATGTCTTGCGCGGACTCGATTATCTGCGGAATGCAGGCATCAAACCTGACAGGAGTGTCCGTGAGGCCATCGAAATCGTGATTGAGCGCCGCCACCAAAACGGCCGCTGGCCGCTCAACCTCGTTCATCCGGAATATGTTCCCTTGGAGATGGAGACAGGCGCCGGCAGGGCAAGCCGCTGGAACACACTGCGCGCTCTGCGAGTCCTGCGTTGGTACGACAGCTCGATGGGGTAAGTGCATCCACTCACGGGATACGCATTCTGATCGGCAGCTTCAGATCAAACCGTGGTGGCGCGAGTCCCGATCCCCAATATCGATCCCCTTCCAGCCGGGCAAATTATGAAATTGAGAGAATTAAACCAAGGGAGACAACATATGACATTGCGAATCAACGACGTGGCGCCCGATTTCGAAGCCGAAACCACTCAAGGACCTATCCGCTTCCACGAGTTCATTGGCGATTCCTGGTGCGTGCTCTTCTCGCATCCAAAAGACTTCACGCCGGTCTGCACCACCGAGCTGGGTTACATGGCGGGACTTCAATCGGAGTTTGAAAAGCGCAATTGCAAGATCATCGGCCTCAGCGTGGATCCGGTGGGGGATCACGGCAAATGGGCCGCCGACATCGAAAAAACGCAGGGCCACGCTGTGACTTATCCGATGATTGGCGATTTCGATCTGAAGGTCGCCAAAATGTACGGGATGCTGCCGGCCGAAGCGGGCGATACGTGCAACGGCCGGACCGCGGCCAACAACGCCACGGTGCGCACGGTATTTGTCATCGGTCCCGACAAGAAGATCAAGCTGATGCTGATGTATCCGATGACCACTGGCCGCAACTTCGACGAAGTGCTGCGTGTGCTCGATTCCATGCAGCTGACGGCCAAACACCAGGTAGCTACGCCGGTGAACTGGAAGCCGGGCGAAGACGTGATCATCGTGCCGGCCGTATCCAATGAAGAGGCGGCGAAGAAGTACCCGGGCGGCTGGAACACGGTGCTGCCGTATTTGCGTGTTGTGCGGCAGCCGCGGTAGAGGCTGCGAAAGATCAAGATCTAGTCCAGGAGAATAAGCATGGAACCGGTACAAGTGGAACGATTCTATTTGGGCTGCCTGGCCCACGCCTCTTACATGATTGCGTCGAACGGCGTTGCAGCCGTCATCGATCCGCAGCGCGACGTGGATATCTACCTCGAGACGGCGGCGCGCAAGGAGTGGAAGATCGAATACATTATCGAGACTCACCTGCATGCCGACTTCGTCTCGGGACATCACGAACTGGGCGCACGCACCGGAGCGCGGATCTATCTCGGCGCGGGATCGGGAGCGGAATTCCCGCACGTCGCGGTCCAGGACGGAGACGAGATTCAGTTCGGCGACTGTTGCCTCCGGCTCCTGCACACTCCTGGACACACACTGGAGAGCATTTGCATTCTAATGAGCGACCGCGGCGCACCGGATCGGCCCGCCGCTGTGTTTACGGGAGACACTCTTTTCGTGGGCGATGTGGGCCGGCCGGATCTTTCGCCGACCCATACGCCGCAGCAGCTGGCCGCGATCATGTACCGGAGCATTCACGAGAAGCTGCTGACGCTTCCGGACAACACCGAGGTATTTCCCGCCCATGGCGCGGGTTCACTGTGCGGCCGTCAAATGAGTTCGGAAAGCTCCTCCACCATCGGCAAGCAGCGGGAGTCGAATTACGCCTTGCTAGCGAAGACGAGTGAGGAATTCGTACACCTTCTGACCGACAATCTTCCTGCGCGCCCGGAGTATTTTGCGCGGGAAGTGGATTTGAACCGGCGGGGCGCGGCGCCCTTATCGGACCTGCCACCGCTGGCCGCGCTGAGCGCGCCGCGAAGTTTTGCGGCTGCAGCAGGAGGGCGTGATCGTAGTGGACACTCGGCCGGCCATGCAGTTCGCCGTGGCGCACGTGCCGGGGTCGGTGCACGTCGCCCTCACTGGTCAGTATGCTTCGTGGGCGGCGCGGATTCTTGGGTTGGACACGCCGCTGATCATTGCCGGTGAGGATCCCGAACATGTACGCGAGTCACAGATGCGTCTGGCGCGCGTCGGGATCGAGAATGTGATCGGATACCTGGCCGACGGCGTTGCTGGTTGGATCAAGAGCGGCTTCGAGCTTGACTATATCCCTCAAATTACGGTTCAGGATTTCGTCGAGCTGAGGAATCAGGAGCCGGACCGGATCGCCCTACTGGACGTGCGCGAGCCCGGAGAAGTAGCCGGCGGGGTGATCGAGAACTCGCAGTGCATCCCGCTCGGAAAACTGACCTCGAGGTTAACGGAGCTGGACCGCGAGAAACTTCTGGTAGTGCACTGCAAAGGCGGCTATCGGAGCTCAATCGCCACCAGTATTCTGCGGCGTGCCGGGTTCCGCGACATCGCGAACCTGATCGGCGGTTTCGATGCGTGGAGAGCGGCCGACCTGCCTTGCGCGACCCCTCGCGGCGTGGGAGCTTAGCGGCACTGGGAGCCTAGCGGCGCGACTATGCGCGCACGCGGCGTGTTATAGTCACCCGAACTGAACTATTTCAACGGAGATCATGCATGGGCGAGCACCCCACACCTGAACATATTCTGCAAGTCGGCCTGGGATTCTGGGCCTCCAAGACACTTCTGAGCGCGGTCGAGATGGGCCTGTTCACAGAGCTGGCGCACGGTCCCAAGGACCTGGAAACACTGCGCGGCCGGCTGGGTCTGCATCCTCGGGCGGCGCACGATTTTCTGGACACGCTGGTCGCGCTAGGCTTCCTGGAGCGGCGAGACGGGAAGTATTCCAACACGCCGGCCGCGGATTTGTTTCTGGATAAGCAGAAGCCTTCCTACATGGGTGGCCTGCTGGAGATGGCTAATCATCGCTTGTACGGCTTCTGGGGACATCTTACGGAAGCGCTGCGCACCGGCAAGCCGCAGAACGAGGTTCGAACCGGCGACACAGCTCTGTTTGAAGCGCTGTACGCCGATCCGGCGCGGTTGCGGGAGTTTCTGGCGGCCATGAGCGGTATCAGCCGCGGCGCGGCACTGGCGATCGCGGCGAAATTTCCGTGGAAGGACTACAAGACTTTCGTCGACGTGGGCACGGCGCAGGGCGACACGGCGGCGCAGATTGCCTTGGCTCATCCCCACATGCGCGGGACCGGTTTCGATCTGGCCGAGGTCGGCCCGATCTTCGAGGATTACGTAGCAGGCCTGGGACTCTCCGGGCGGCTGCAATTCGCGGCGGGCAGTTTTTTCGAGGATCCGCTGCCGAAAGCCGATGTGGTGATCATGGGTCACATCCTGCACGACTGGGACTTGGACACAAAGCGGATGCTCCTCGACAAGGCTTATGACGCGATTCCGGACGGCGGCGCGCTGATTGTTTACGAGGCCATCATCGACGATGACCGTTCCAAGAACGCGTTCGGGCTGATGATGAGCTTGAACATGCTCATCGAGTCACCGGGCGGGTTCGACTACACGGGGGCCGACTGCCAGGATTGGATGCGTGGCGCCGGTTTCCGCCAGACGCGAGTGGAACACCTGGCGGGCCCGGACTCGATGGTGGTCGGCGATCAAGTAGCACGAAGTCCCCGCTTAGCGGCGGTGACCAATCTTACAGATTTTCATTTTGCGCCGTTTCATACGCTTCGGCTGAGCGCGGCTGCAGTGCGTTCGCGGCGCTTTTCTAGGATTGAACCAAAGTCGCCGATGCAAAGACTCATTCTGGCTTACAAGAATTTCGCCGCGAACAAAAATATTTGCTCACATTGGCCTCGGCGTGGCCGCGCTGAACACTTGCAAGGTGCTGCGGCGCGAGGGGATCGCGGTGGAGGTTTGGCCGGTGGTCAGTTGCGCGGAGTTGCGCGACCGGTTGCGCGAGCAACCGGCCAGTCACGTAGTGGTTTCCGCGCCGTGGATGCCGGCGCTTGAAACGCATCGCCTGGTGGCGGCTCACACTAATACCCGATTCGCGATGAATTGCCACTCCAATGTCGGTTTCCTGCAAGCCCGACGCCAATGGAGTGACGCTGGTGCGGGAGGCGATGGAGATCGGGGCGGCGACGCCCAATTTTCATCTGTCGGGCAACAGCTTGAAGTTCTGCAAGTGGGTTCGTTCGGCATATTCGCGGCCTTGCGCCTATCTGCCGAATCTTTATTACTTGATAACTCGTTCGTGCCCGCGCCGCCGCTTTATAACGGCGGCACGCTGCGTATTGGGGCGTTCGGGGCGACGCGCGCGTTGAAGAATTTCATGAGTGCGGCGGGTGCGGCATTGGACATTTCGCGGCGCTATAAGGCCACGCTGGAGCTGTGGGTGTCGGCTGGACGGACTGAAGGCGGCGGCGATGGGATTCTTCGCGCGCGCACGCATGCTTGATGGGTTACCGCACGTGAGGCTGGTGGAGAAACGGCTGGCAGTCGTGGCCGAAGTTTCGGCAGAGCGTGGCGCATATGCATCTGCTGCTGCAGCCGAGCTACACCGAGTCGTTCAACATGGTGACGGCGGACGGCATTGCCGAGGGCGTGCCTTCGGTGGTCTCGCACGCGATCGACTGGGTGCCGGAGCATTGGAAGGCGATGATGGATAACGTGCTGGATATCGCGCGCGTCGGCCGCTATCTGCTCACCGATCCCTACGCGCCGCAGGAAGGCTTTGAGGCGCTGAAGGAACACAACACGCGATGGCGTCAAGGCCTGGAAGGAATTTTTGAGCATCAATTACACCACGCCAAATTAAACGGAGCATGCAATCGCCGTAGGAATAGAAGCGATAGCCTGCCTCCACGGCGTGCTGGTAGGCGGATAAGACGAATTCGCGTCCGGCGAAGGCGCACACCAGGATCAAGAGGCTGGATTGCGGCAGGTGGAAATTGGTAAGCATCGCGTCCGTTCTTTGAAACTGGAAGCCGGGGCGAATGAAGAGATCGGTCTGGCCGGATTTGCCGAGGTAGAGACTTTCGACGGCGCGGACGGCGGTGGTACCGGCGCAGATGACGCGCTGGGCCTGGCGAATGGCGGCGGCGTTTTCTTCGGTGACGTGGAATCGCTCGGCGTGCAGCGAGTCGCCGCGAACCGGCTGAAAGGTTCCTAGGCCGACGTGCAGTGTCACGTACGCAATTTGAGCGCCGGCGGTGCGGCAATCTTCCAGGATTTCGGGCGTGAAGTGCAGGCCGGCGGTGGGCGCCGCAACGGAGCCGGTGGCGCGCGCGAAAATGGTCTGGTATCGCTCGCGGTCGGCCGGGGTGTCGGGGCGTTTGATATAGGGCGGCAGCGGGACGTGGCCGATTTTTTCAAATAGTTCGTACACGTCGCCGGCGCAATGGAAGCGCACGGTGCGTTCGCCGTATTCGCCGCGGGCCACGATCTCGGCTTCCGTATCGCCAATGGAAATCCTCTCGCCGACGCGCATTTTGCGGCCAGGATGAACCAGCGCGGTCCAGGTTCTCGCGTCGTCGCTGGCGGGTTCGATCAGAAAGACTTCGACTTCGCCCGAGAGATTCTGCCAGCGCTTGGGATTGCGCTTTCCAACCGCCAGCGAATGCACCCCGGCGCGGCGGCCGAGCAGGCGCGAGGGAAAGACCTTGGAGTCGTTCAAGACCAGGCAATCGCCCGAGCGTAAGAACTGGGGAAATTCGCGAAACATGCGATCTTCCCAGCGCTGCTCGGCGCGATACAGCACCAGCATGCGGGAAGAGGCGCGGTCTGGCGAGCGGCTGCTGCGCGATGGACGACTGCGGCAAGTGATAATTGAAGAGGGAAAGATCCAATCCTCACGATAGCAATGCGCATTCTGGGCATCGAGACGTCCTGCGATGAGACGGCGGCGGCGGTGGTGGAAAACGGCCGCGAAGTTCTCTCGTCCGTGGTCGCATCGCAACTTGCGACGCACAGCAAGTATGGCGGCGTGGTGCCGGAGCTGGCCTCGCGCGAGCAACTGCGGGCGATCGTGCCGGTGGTGCGGCTGGCGCTCGAACAAGCCGGGACGAAATTGGACGATCTGGCGGCGGTTGCGGTAACGGAGGGTCCGGGACTGGTCGGGTCGCTGCTGGTGGGCATTACCTACGCCAAGGCGTTGTGCTTCGCGCGCGGGCTTCCGCTGATCGGCGTGAATCACATCGAAGGGCACATCCATGCGGTGCTGCTGGAAGCCGGAGAGCAGATCGAATTTCCGGCGCTGGCGTTGGTGGTGAGCGGCGGACACACGCATCTCTACGAAGTGCGCGAGGGATTCGCGTACCGGCTGCTGGGCAAGACGCGCGATGACGCGGCGGGCGAAGCGTACGACAAGGTGGCGAAGCTGCTTGGTTTTCCTTATCCGGGCGGGCCGGTGATTGACCGGCTGGCGCCGTATGGCGATCCGGCAGCGGTGAAGTTCACGCTGGCGCATATGAAGGGGAACGCGCTGGACTTCAGCTTCAGCGGGCTGAAGACGGCGGTTCTGCGCTGGGTGGAGCAGCACGACATGGCCGGCGAGATCGAGGCGCGGCGGCGATTGCGGCAGCCCACGCTCGAGGACTGGCTGCGTTTGACGCCGCGGGCGACGCTCGACTTGCTGGCTTCGTTTCAGTACACCGTCATCGCGGAGCTGTTGCGGCGATTGGCGGCTTCGGCCGACCTGGTAGGGGCGCGAGCGATGATTGTTTCGGGCGGCGTGGCCTGCAATTCGGGGCTGCGCGCGGCGGCCCGGAATGCGCCACTTCCCTGCCCGGTATTTTTCCCGACCCCGGCGCTTTCGACTGACAATGCCGCAATGATCGCCGCCGCGGCGTTCCGAAAATTAGCGCGGCACGAGTTGGACGATCTTACTTTGCGCGCTCAGGCTAATCTGGCGCTGGCCTGAGAGCGCGCCGCCGGGCAAGAATCGCCCTGCATGCCCTATAATTTCACCCATGACCAAAACCCGACTTCTAGCTGCGTTCGTTACATTGCTATTTCTGATCGGCGGCCTGGCGTTGGCGCAAAGACCCGCGAAGAATGTGTCACCGGGCAGGCATCCCAATCTTGCCGCCGCCCAGCGCCTGAGCCGGCAGGCGTACGAAAGAATTGTCGCCGCGCAGGAGGCCAACGAGTGGGACCTGCAAGGGCACGCGCAAAAAGCTAAGAATCTTCTGGACCAAGTTAATAACGAGCTAAAGCAGGCGGCCGAAGCGTCCAATCGGAGATAACGCGTCACTTCGCGGGTCGTTTTCGAGCGCACTCGTGGTAGAATTCCTCGGCTTGCAAACGTCGCCAGCACGCGCGTAGACAAGTTCAAACGGGGATTCACCAATGATGCGACTTGCTTTCGTTACCAGTTTTGCGGCCATGGCGATGCTATTGCCGGGCCAGGTTCCGACGTACTCGATCCGCACCGTAGCGGGCGCAACTCCACCGGGTGACGGCGGCTTTGCTATTAATGCCGTGTTCAGCGGTGTGCTTGGCAAAGTGACCACGGATAGTGCAGGCAACGTCTACTTTGCGGACTTCAGCAGAGTACGCCGGGTTAGCACCGACGGCTTGCTAACTACGGTGGCCGGGGGTGGCAGCGGGAGTACGCCGGCAACACAAGCCAACATCGGCACCTACTCGCTCACTGTAGACAATTCCAACAATCTTTACGTCGGCGGGTTGTACGGGGACTGCACGGTAAAACGGGTGAATCTCAGTACGGGGGCGATCACGGTTCTGGCCGGGACCGGCGCCTGCAACGCTTCGGGGCCTGACGGGCCGGGCGCTTCTACGGCGCTATTCGAGATCACTGGGCTCGCCCTGGACAACACCGGCGGCCTGCTTATCAGCGAAGCTTATGGCTATCGAGTCCGGAGGCTGGATTTAAAAACGCTGAACCTCACAACCATCGTCGGCACCGGCAGGATCGGCGCCGGCGCCGACGGGCTGCCCCCGACACAGACTGCTCTCTCCTACACCGAGGACGTCGCGGTGGATTCCAAGGGTGACATCTTTGTTCTCGACGCCGGCAATTGCGTGGTGCGCGAGATCGCTGCCGGAACCAATGTTGCTCACATCGTGGCCGGACAGTTGGGAAAGTGCGGATTCGCCGGCGAAGGCGTGGCGCCAACTTCCGCGCAGTTTGATTCCCTCGCTTTTGGAATGGCCGTGAGTGCCGCAGGCGACGTCCTGTACGTTGGTGAGGGAGGAGGCGACTCGAACACCCGCGTGCGCAAGGTGGACCTGGGACATAACGTGATCACGACCTACGCGGGCGGTGGCGGGTTGGGCGATAGCGGCGACGGGGGCCCGGCCAGGCAAGCGCTGGTGGCCTGGGTGGAAGGTCTGGCGCTCACCAGCAACGGAAGCCTGGTAATTTCGGAATATTTGGGCGGACGTGTCCGATTGATCGACTCCTCGCAAAACATGCAAGCCTTCGCGGGAGTCGCGAATCGAGCTCAAGGCGATGGCGGGCCGGCGCTGGCGGCGCTGCTCGCTCCCGACCACACGGGCCAGGACGGCCAGGGCCGCTTGGTAATTTCCGACGGCGGGCACCGCCGCATTCGCGCGGTTTCCAAGGGCGTCATGTCCCTGGTGGCGGGAACGGATGCTTTCCACGGTTCCAGCGGCGACGGCGGACCAGCCACCAGCGCAGGTATATTCGTGGTCTACGGAATGGCGGTGGACCCGGCAGGTCCTATTTACATCTGCCAAGGGACCGGGGAGGTCCGGGTGATCAGCGGCGGGATCATCAAAGCGGCGACTGCGACGCAATTTGACTTTCCGACCGGGCTCGCACTCGACCCATCGCATCGGTTTCTCTATGTTTCGGAATACCAGGGCAACCGTGTGGTGAGATTGGACACATCCACCGGACAGATCACTACCATTGCAGGAATCGGAACCGTGGGCGTCGACGGACCTTCAGGAGACGACGGCGACAATCTGGTTGCCACGCAGTCCCATCTCAGCGGGCCGGGGGATCTGGCTGTTGACACCTCGGGCAACGTATATGTGGTGGACTCCAAGAACTATGTCATCCGGAAGATAAATCCGACAGCCAATACGATGGTGACGGTAGCGGGGAATCATAAAGCGCCTACGTCGCCCGCGCCCGATGGCAGCGTGGCTACGTCCGTTTCATTCAACGCGAACGGTTTAGCCTTGGATTCCGGGGGCAACATTTTCTTTCCCGATGGCACTCAAATTCGCCGCGTGGATGCGGCCACGCACACCGTGGCGGCGGTTGCTGGAACCAGCACTACAGGATTCTCGGGCGACGGTGGGCCCGCGCTCAGCGCGCAGCTTTCCGGCACCAGCGGCTTAAGCATCGACGCACAGGGCAACATCTACTTCAGTGACAACGGCCGCATTCGAGTGCTTTCGGCTCCGGCCACAACGCCGCGCATCGCTGCACCGATCGTGGCGGCGGCTTTCGGCGGCGGATTCAATATCACGCCCGGCACGTGGATGGAGATCTACGGCGAGAAGCTGTCGCCCACCAGCCGGGAATGGGCAGTGTCGGATTTCAACGGGAACCAGGCGCCCAATTCGCTGGACAACGCGCAGGTGCTGATCAATGGCACGCCGGCTTATATCGATATCGTCAGTCCAGGCCAGGTGAACGCACAAGTTCCGGACGGGATCGGTACCGGCAACGTGAGCGTGCAAGTGGTGAGTCCGAACGGGACCAGCGATCCGGTGATCGTGTCGGCGAGCGTGCGGTCGCCGGCGTTGCTCGCGCCGCCGTCCTTCAGCGCGACCGGAAAGCAGTATGTCACGGCGGTTCTCTCCGACGGCAGCTACGCCGGGCCTCCGAACCTGATTCCGGGCGCGCCCTTCCGCGCCGCGCAGACCGGCGAGACCGTGCTCCTTTACGGCATCGGCTTCGGGTCGGGAACGCCGCTGGTGCCGGCCGGCCTGATCGACACGCAGTCCACGACGTTGCCCAACGTTGCCGTGACCATCGGCGGCGTCAGTGCGCAGGTATCGTACGCCGGGCAGGTATCGGGTTTCGTCGGCCTGTATCAATTCAATGTCGTGGTTCCTTCCGGTGTCAGCGGGGACGCAATTCTGGCCATGTCAGTGGACGGCGTTCCGGCGCAACAGGTTTTGTATCTGACCACTCCCTAGTTCACGGGCGGGATTGCTTCGAAAAAACTTCGTTAAGCGTGTCGATTTCCCCGGGCCTCATCCGTTATGGAGGAGGCAGTAAACAAACCACAAGGAGAAACCGATGCAGAAACGACTTTTCTTAATCATCGGATTGGCGGTCCTGACAACGCTTCAGGGCGCCGATCCAAAATCGGCCAACGGCAATGACGCCGCGGCAGCATTCGCTCGTCTGAAGACACTGGTGGGCGAATGGGAGGCGAACACGCCGGACGGCAAAGCCCGGCTGAGCTACGAACTGACCGGAGGCGGGACGGCGCTGGTGGAGCGCGAGAACGCCGACAGCATGCCAGGCATGATGACGGTCTATCATCTGGATGGCGGGCGGCTCATTCTGACGCACTACTGCATGGCGGGCAATCAACCGCGCATGCAGGCGTCTGGTATCGATCCGCAAACCGGCGAGATTCGGTTCCAATTTCTGGATGCGACGAATCTCGCCAGTCCCGGCGGCGGCGCACATGCACAATGTCACGCTTCGGATCATCGACAACGATCACGTCGATTCGGAGTGGCAGCTTTATGAAAACGGCGCGCCGAAGATGACGGAGAAGTCTCACTATACTCGGGTACGATAGGAGAAAACCATGCCACAATACATGCTCTTGCTCTATGGAGATCCCTCCAACTGGGCGCGTCTCAGTCCGGAAGAAATGCAGAAGGCGACTGAAAAATATATGGCCTGGACGAAGAAGCCGTTCACCAAGGACAGCCATCGGCTGGGCGAAGATGCCGGCCGCGTGATTCGCCGGGCCAAGGACGGTCAAAAGCGGGCGACCGACGGGCCGTACAGCGAAACTAAGGAAGTGCTCGGCGGATACTACACCATCGAAGCGGCCAGCTATGACGAAGCGGTAAAGCTGGCTTTGGATCATCCGCAGCTGGATTACGGCGGGACCATCGAAGTGCGGCACGTTTGGGGCACGTGAGCGAGCCTGCTGAATCGAACGTTCTGCTGGAACATTTGTTCCGGCGCCAGGCCGGCCGGATGGTGGCGTACTTCACGCGGCTGTTCGGGCCGGCCCATCTTGATTTGGCGGAAGAGACGGTGCAGGAAGCCATGCTGCGCGCTCTTCAGACCTGGCCCTATCAGGGCGTGCCGGAGAATGCCGAGGCGTGGCTGTTTCGCGTCGCGCGCAATACGGCCATCGATGCCATCCGGCGCAACCGCTTTTTGGTTGGCGACGCAATGCTGGCCGGGATGGCGCGGAGCGAAGAGGGTCGACCCGGCGATCCGCTAATCGAGGAGCAACTACGCGACGACGAGCTGCGCATGATCTTCATGTGCTGCCATCCGGAGATTTCGCGCGACGCGAGCGTCGCGTTGAGCCTGAAGACGGTCAGTGGGTTCGGAGTTCGGGAAATCGCGCGCGCTTTTCTGGCGGATGAAGCGGCCATCGCGCAGCGGCTGGTTCGCGCCAAGCGTCAGATCCGGGAGCGAGGGCTCACGCTGGAGATGCCGCATGGCGAGGAGTTGAAGCAGCGATTGGACTCGGTGCTGGAAGTCATCTATTTTGTCTTCAATGAAGGCTACGCGGCACACGAGGGCCAGGATTTGATCCGGCAGGATCTTTGCGCCGAGGCGCTGCGATTGGGGCGGCTGGTGGCGTCTTCTTCCATCGCGATGCCGAAAGCGCACGCACTGGTTGCTCTTATGGCGCTGCAGGCGGCGCGGCTTCCGGCACGGGTGGATGAGGCCGGCGACCTGGTGCTACTCGAATCGCAGGACCGCGAGCGGTGGGACCGGGAGCTGATTGGTCTCGGCTTCCATCACTTGGAGCTGTCGATGGCGGGCGATGAGGTTTCCGAATATCACGCCCAGGCCGGGATCGCGGCGACGCACGCGCGGGCCGGCGACGCGGAGTCGATTGAATGGCCGCTGATTCTGGAATTCTACGACCAGCTTTTGGCGATTAATCCGTCGCCGGTGGTGGCGCTGAATCGCGCGGTAGCAGTGGCGAAGGTGCGTGGTGCGGAGCAAGGCTTGGCTGAGATTGACAACCTGGCGCGTGAACCGAAGTTGCGCGATTATTATCTGTTGCTCGCGGTGCGAGGCCACTTGTTGCTGGAACTGGGGCGTCGCGATGAGGCCGCGCGGAATTTCAACGCGGCGCTGGAGCTGCCTTGTTCGGAGCCGGAGCGGCGGTTTTTGCGGCGTAAGCTGGGGGCCTGCGGCGAAAGCTAGCCGGCCGGCGCTTATTCCTCGCGCAGGATTTCCAGCGGCTTTTGGCCGAGGATGCGGAAACTCGCGGCCCATCCGGCGACGTTGGCGATGAGGGCGGTGGCAATCACGGCGAAGAGGCTGGGCAGGATGGGGAACGAAACTTGGGCGTCCAGCATGCGCTCGAGCAGAAGATTGGCGAAGCCGTTGGCGAGCAGCGCGCCCATCAAGCCGGCCACCGCGCCGAGGATCAGAAATTCGACCGAGAAAATCCGGCTGACGCGCGCGCGAGTGGCGCCGAGAGTCTTGAGTATGACGACCTCGCGCATGCGGCGGAAGCGCGTGCCGGCGACGCTCGAAGAAAGAATGATCGCGCCCGCTACGATCGCGAACATGGAGATGAAGCGGATTACTGTTGCGATCTGGTCGACCACGCTTTGGAAGGTTTGGAGCACGTCCGCCAGGTTCACTACGGTCACGGTGGGGAAGCTGCGATAGAGCGCTTCCTGGAAGGAGGAAACGGTGGAGGGCTGGGCGCGCAGGCTGGCATAGTAAACTACCGGGAATCCGTCCAGCGCGCCGTCGCTGAAAATAAATTCGACGCGGCTGATCAGATGCACGGAATCGATGCGATGAATGCAGGCCACGCGCGCGGAGAATTCCTTGCCGTTGATGGACCAGCGGGTGACGGAGCCGAGATCGATGTCCAGGACCTTGGCGGCTTCATCGGAAACGCAGACTTCGGGAGAAGCCGGACGTTGCACACGGGCCCAGAAAGTTCCGCGGACGACTTCCACATAGTTGGTCATCGCTCCCGCGGAGGTGACCGAGCGCGGGCTGCGGAAGCGGCGCACCCAGCCTTTTAGAGGCATTTTGGCGATTTCACGATCGTCCACCGCCAGGAGCCGGGCAGCGACGGTGCCGATCAGATCGGGCGTGCCCTCGATGCCGCGCTGGCGGTTCACTAAGCTCAGCACCGCATCGCGATCCTTCGGGGCAATGTCCAGCAGGAAAACGTTGGGCATGCCCGGCGGGGCGGTGCGATGCATTTGCGTGATGACGCCGCGCTGGACCAGGTAGACAGTGAGGGTGAACATCACGCCGATTCCGAGCGCGACCAGAACGGACTGCGCGTGGTTGCCGGGCCGGTACAGATTGGCGATGCCGTGCCGCAGCGACGTGGGAAGGCTGCGGCGCCCGAGCGCTCTCAGCCCGCGCAGCATGAGCCAGGCGATGGCTGACAGCGATGCCAGGCCGCCCCCGAGCGCGAGCGTGAAATACTCGCCCGTTTTCCACATATCGGCGCGAGTGCCGGCCGCAAATGACATCGCGATGCCGGCGAAACCGAGCACGATGAACGCGCCAGCGGCGATGGAAGCGCGTTCTTCGATCAGGCGCCGGCGCCAATTGCGTTTCGTCTCGGACATTTCGCGGCGCAGGATCAAATTCGGCCGGATGCGCCGGATTCCTAACAGCGGCGGCAAGGTGAATAACAGCGTGGCGAGCACGGCGATCCCGATGCCTTGCGCGGCGGTCAACAAGTCCAGACGGGCGGAGGGGAGAAGTTCGAAATAACGTTTGAGAAATTGCGGGAAGGCTTTCTGGACGACGAAGCCGAACGCGACGCCGATGAGGCCGCCGGTCAATCCGAGCGCGAGCGTCTGGATGACATAAATGCGGATCAACTGGGCGGAGCGCGCGCCCAGGCACTTCATGATCGCGATGGAATCCAGGCGCTGCTGGATGTGGGCGTGAATGGCGGTGGCGACGCCGATGGCGCCGACAATCAGCGTGATCAGGCTCACCAGGCTCAAGAACATGGTGGCGCGGTTCAGGCTCTGCGTGATGATGGGATGCGATTCGCGGTAGTCGGCGATCAGCCCTTCCGGGAAGGCTTGGCGAAGCCGGTCGCGAACCTGCTCGATGGTGGGCGAGCCGGGGTCCAGGCGAAACAAGAAGTGTTCGGCGGCGCGGCTGCCCGGAAGCATGAGGCCGGTGCGGTCCAGGCCTTCGCGCGTCATCATCACGCGCGGGCCGACGTTCAGGCTGCCGAGCATGCGGTCCGGCTCATAGGCCACGCGGCCGACAATGCGGAACGGTTTTCCACCGAGCGAGAGCGTGTCGCCGATTTTCAGATTCAGCCGCATCAGAATGTCGTCCGAGACGGCGATGGTGTCGGCGGTGAGGGCGGTGCGAAGCGGCGCGGGCGGATCCAAACGAATCTCGCCGTAGAACGGATACTTGTTCGGATCGACGGCCTTGATGGAGACCAGCATTGGCCGCGAATCGCCAGAAGACGCCATGGTCAGGGTTTCAGTGATCCAGGTTCGCTCGACGTCGTGGCGGGCCAGATCATCCAGGACGCTACTCTGTTCGGGCGTGGGGACGTCGAACACGCGAACGGAGAGATCGGCGGCCATGAGAGTGCGCGCCTGGTCGGAAAGCATTTGATGAAAGGCGCGGCTGAATCCGCGCACGCCGGTCAGCGAGCCGATGCCGACCGCAACGGCCAGCACGACGAACAGGAATTTGAAGGCTGACGAGCGGGCCTCGCGCCAGGCGATCTTGAGTGCGGTGGACCAGGAGAATCGCATTATTCCTCCTGGACGATCAAGCCGTCACGCATGACGATGCGGCGGCCGGCGCGCGCGCTCAGCACCGGGTCATGAGTCACCAGGACCAGCGTGGTTCCCTCGCGCTGGTTGAGCGCGATGAGCAGCTCCAAAACGTGCTGGCCGTTCTGGCTGTCGAGGTTGCCGGTGGGTTCGTCGGCCAGGAGAATGGGCGGGCGCACCATGAAGGCGCGGGCCAGCGCGACGCGTTGCTGCTCGCCGCCGGAAAGCTGGACCGGATAATGATCGCGGCGATCCAGCAGGCCCACGCTTTCGAGCAACTCGCGGGCGCGTTCACGGCCTTTGGAGCCATTGCCGCCGGTCAGCTCGTAGGGCAGGAGCACGTTCTCCTCGGCGGTCAAAGTGGGAAGCAGATGATAGGACTGGAAGACGAAACCGATCTTGCGCCCGCGCAACAGCGCCATCTGGTCTTCGCTGAGGCCGGTGATGTCTGCGCCATCCAGCACGATCTGGCCGGAGGTCGGGTTGTCCAGGCCGGCCAGCAAGCCGAGTAACGTGCTTTTGCCGCTGCCCGAAGGTCCCATGATGGCGACGAACTCGCCCTGCTGGATTTCAAAGTCGATGCCGCGCAGGATGTCGACTTTGTGCGTCGCGGTTTGGATGCTCTTGGTGAGGCCAGACACCCG
This sequence comes from Terriglobia bacterium, assembly GCA_963739705.1. Classification (GTDB taxonomy): domain Bacteria; phylum Acidobacteriota; class Terriglobia; order Bryobacterales; family Bryobacteraceae; genus Palsa-89. The sequence continues at coordinate 35,834 of CAVUBR010000005.1, forward strand.
AATGGCCGGCGTTCGGGTCGAAGACTGTTCCAATTTTCTATTATGACATTGGGTGCGGATTGTCATCTTAGCGGGACTGGTCGCGCTGCTGGAACTGGGCTGCGGGGGCTCGAAGACCGAGCCGAGTGCGGCGCCGGTGCAGCAGACTCGAGGTGAAGACGCCGGCGCCGCGCGACGAGAGGCCGGTGATTGTGGCCTTTGGCGACAGCCTCACCGCTGGATTCGGAGCCGAGCCGGGCAACAGCTATCCCGATTTCCTGCAAAAAGACTTGGACGCGGCAGGGTTGAAGTGGCGCGTGGTGAATGCGGGCGTGAGCGGCGACACCACCACCGACGGCATCAATCGGCTGGGAGAAGTTCTGGCCGAGAAGCCGCGCATCGTGATCGTCGAGTTTGGCGGCAATGACGGCTTGCGGGGCTTGCCGATCGAAACGACGCGCGCGAACCTGGACCAGATTATTTCGGCCATCGCGAATTCCGGCGCGAAAGTGGTGCTGGCCGGGATGACGCTTCCGCCTAACTACGGGCCGGAGTACATTCGGTCGTTCGAGAAGGTTTATCAGGAGCTGGGCGCCAAGTACAAAGTGACCCGGATTCCGTTTCTGCTGGAAGGCGTGGCGACCAAGCGCGAGTTGATGCAGAGGGACGGGCTGCATCCCACCGGGCCGGGGAATGCGATCGTGGCCCAGACGGTGCTGCGCTATTTGAAGCCTTTGTTGAAATAAGGCCCGTGACGCACGCCAGAGCCAATCCCGTGACTAGCCCGATCGAGTTCGACCATCTGATCTGTGCCGACCTTAGCCAAGCGACCCGGCTGGAGTGGCTGGAGACCAACGGCATCGGAGGATTCGCTTCTTCGAGCATCATTGGCCTGAATACGCGCCGTTATCACGGGCTTTTGGTCGCGGCGACCACGCCTCCGGTGGGACGAACGGTGCTTCTTTCGAAGCTGGAAGAAGCGTTGCTGCTAGGCGGGAAGCGCTACGAGTTGGGCGCCAACCAATATGCCGGCGCGATTCATCCGGAAGGGCAACTGCTTCTGGACTCGTTCCGCCTAGATCCGTTCCCGGTATTCACTTATCGCATCGAGGACATCGAGATCGAGAAGACCGTGTTCCTGGTTCACGGCGAAAACACCGTGGTGATCCAATACGAACTATACGGGAACCTGGCGCGGCCGCGACGCGATTCTGGAAGTGCGCGCGCTGGTTGCTTTTCGCGATTACCATAGCACCACGCACGCCAATGCCAGCATTCGCACGGAGGTCATCACCGCTCCGGGCGTCGCTACCATAACGCCCTATGATGGTCTGCCGAGCCTGCATTTCGCCCACAATGCTCAAGCCGTCGACAGCAGCGGTTACTGGTTTTACAACTTCGAATACGAACGGGAGCGGGAGCGCGGCCTGGATTATCTCGAAGACCTCTACGGCCCGTTCCTGTTGCGCTTCGATCTGGCGCGTAACGCGACGGCGGCGGTGATCGCCTCCACCGCGGTGCATGAAGCCGCCGAAGCGCGGATGCTGGAGGACGAGGAAATCGAGCGGCGCGAGAAGCTGGTGAACCCGGCGGCTGAGGCGGATGTTTTCCCCACGATCCTGACCACGGCCGCGGACCAGTTTGTGGTGGCGCGCGGAGATCAAAACTCAGTGATCGCTGGTTATCACTGGTTCAGCGACTGGGGCCGCGATACGATGATTTCGCTTCCGGGCCTGGCGCTGGTTACGGGCCGCTTCGATATCGCACGCAATATTCTTCGCGCCTTCGCCCGCAGCATGGATCAAGGTCTGCTCCCCAACCGCTTCCCCGACGCGGGCGAGACGCCGGAGTACAACACTGTGGATGCGACGCTATGGATGTTCCACGCGGTGTCGGAATTTTTGCGTTATACCGGTGACTACGATTTTGTGCGCGCCGAACTCTACCAGAAATTGGCCGAAAGCATCGCCTGGCATGAACGGGGAACGCGCTACGGCATCCATGTGGATTCCGATGGCCTGCTGAAGGCCGGGCAGCCGGGGGTCCAGCTTACCTGGATGGACGCCAAAATCGGCGATTGGGTGGTCACGCCGCGCGAAGGCAAGCCGGTTGAGATTCAGGCGCTGTGGTACAACGCACTGTGCGTGATGGAGGAACTGGCACGCGCTTTTGGCCGCGGGGTCGAAGCCGGGCACTATGCCGCGCTCGCCGGGCGCGTGCGCGGCAGCTTCGAAAGCGCGTTCTGGAACGAGCAGGAAGGCTGCCTGTACGACGTGGTTGGCGAGGCGGGGCCGGACCACTCGATACGGCCGAATCAGATCTTCGCCGTCAGCCTGCCGCACGCGTTGCTCAGCGGGGAGAGAGCGCGCCACGTGGTGGACGTGGTGGAGTGGGAACTGCTCACGCCATACGGGCTGCGCACGCTTTCTCCGCGCGATCCGAATTATAAAGGCCGCTACGCAGGCGACCAGCGCAGCCGCGACGGCGCCTACCATCAAGGCACGGTCTGGCCGTGGCTGCTGGGACCATTTCTGACTGCGTACCTGAAGGTACATGGAAACGACCAACAAGTTCGAGACCGGGCCGATCGTTTTCTCGGCGCCATGCGTTCTCATCTCTGGCAAGCGGGACTGGGGCAGATCTCGGAAGTCTTCGACGGCGACGCGCCGCATCACCCGGGCGGCTGCATCGCGCAGGCCTGGAGCGTGGCGGAAATTCTGCGGATTTATGTCGAGGAAGTAAAACAAACGGCAGTCGCAGGGGACGGTTGACAAGCTTTCAATTCCGCGATAGGATTCTGACCCAGAAGGTTAGCACTCTGACAGTCAATCCGAATCTCCTGGAGGCCTTGCATGCCGGCTCGGAAGTATTTAATTGGATTTCTGTTTTTTGCCCTCGCTGCGATTCCCGCCTTTCCGCAAAGTGAATCCGCGTCGATAGTGGGCACGGTAACCGACTCGTCCGGTGCGGCGATTCCAGGCGTCAATGTCTCCATTACGAGCACGACAACGAACGCTACCGTTACCGTTCAAACCGCGACCGACGGGAACTATACTTCGCCGCCGCTGCAGCCCGGCCGTTATTCGGTTACTGCCGAAGCGCAGGGCTTCACGCAAGATGATCCAGACCATAAATCTAGACGTCGCCCAACATGCGCGCTTGGATTTCTCACTGAAGCCCGGCGAAATCACCACATCCGTGACGGTGGAGTCGAACGCGGCCATATTGGAAACCCAAAGCGCGGCGCTCGGCAACGTGCGCACCGCGCAGGCCGTCAACGACCTGCCTCTGAATGGCCGAAACTTCATGTTCCTGACCTACCTTACTCCCGGAACCAGCAGTTCCGGATCCGGCTACACTATGTCGCGCGGCGCGAGCAATCAGCTCGGTTTGCAAGGCGTTTCGGTGAACGGCATCCGCAATGGCGACAGCACGGAGTATTTTGACGGAATCCAATCGCAGGATAACGAATACGGCGCGATGGTCCTGCTTCCGCTTCAGGACGCTATTCAGGAGTTCAAGATGCAGACCAGCGACCGCGACGCCTCCACAGGACGCACCGGCGGCGCGGCGGTCAACCTGGTGACCAAGTCCGGCGGGAATGAATTCCACGGCAGCGCTTTCGAATTTTTCCGCAACTCCGATCTGGACGCCAGAAATTATTTCGATCCCCGCGCAGATCCCGGCTTTCCATCAGAATCAGTTTGGCGGAAGCCTCGGCGGCCCCATCGTGAAGAACAGGACGTTCTTCTTCGTGGACCTTCAAAAGAGTTACACGATTCAGGGCCAGTCGTTCATTGCCACCGCGCCGACCGCGCTCGAACGCGAGCGGCAATTTCACCCAGCTTCCGAACGTTATATACAATCCGTTCACCACTGCGGTCGTGAATGGCGTCGTAACCCGCGCAGCCGTTCAACGGCAACATGATTCCCTCGATCGATGTTGAGTTCGATCGGCAAGGCGATCGTGGGTCTGTACCCGTTGCCCAATCTGCCCGGTCTGGCGAATAATTACTCTTCGAATCCACCCAGAACGCTGGCCCCAATTCAAGGCGATCTCCGCATCGACCAGCATCTGGGCGACAATGACTCAGTTTTTCGGCCGTTATCAGCAGGTCGCATTCGGGCAACATCGTCGAATCCGGGGTATTTCCCGCAGTATGCCGGCGGTCCGATCTTTCCCGGCAATTACACTACCGACGGCACCAGGGGGTGCTGGGCTACTCGCACGTTTTTTCCCCGTCGTTCCTTTCCGAGTTCCGCGCCGGATATTCGCGCATTGACAACACCGGCGTGAACTTCACCCAGGGCACGAATTTCATGGACCAGATCGGCATCCCCGGCATCGATGGCTACGGCTATCAGTGGCAGGCGGTGGGCGCCTTCGCCATTACCGGCTGGTCTCAGGTGGGCGGTTCCGGCAACATTCCGTTCGTCAAAGCGACCAACAATAAGCAGTACAGTTGGCACTTCAACTGGATTCACGACCGGCACAACGATCAAGTTCGGTTATGATCTGTTCCGCCGCGGGATGAATACGGTTCAGATGGGCTCCCCGTCCGGCAGCTTCAGTTTCACCGGCCAGTTCACCCAGAATCCCGCGCACGCGGCCGGTACGGGCAGCGGTCTGGCCGACGCGCTGCTCGGGCTGGATGCCTCGGCATCGCTGTCGATCTGGCAGGAAACCGGCACGCGGCGCTGGGAGCATGGCCTTTACATCCAGGACGATTATCGCATCACCAACAAGCTGACGTTAAACCTCGGGTTGCGGTACGAACTGGTGACGCCTTGGACGGAAATCCACAACCGCCTGGCGAACTTCGTGCCCGCTCTGGATAACGTTTTCCCGGTGGGTTCGCCGCAATTTCCGCAGTACACGATGTATGACGCCAATTACCTGGACTTCGAGCCGCGCGCTCGGCCTGGCCTATCAGTTGACCAGCAAAACCGTTATTCGCGCCGGCTACGGAATCTTCTACGATTTCACCAGCGAGAGCGTCAACTCTCTGGGCAATAATAACGCGCCTTTCGCGGGCAATCTGTCGATCGTGAATAACGTGACCGCGACCAACCTGGCGACCGGCATCACGCCGCTGTCGCAGGGATTTTTGCCGTATCAGCCGATCGGCCAGTTTATGACCGCGGGGACCAGCGTGAGCTACTTCCCTCTCCACGATCCGGATGCGCAGGTCCGCCAGGGCAACTTTTCCATCCAGCAGCAGCTCTCGTCCGACACAGTCTTGACCGTCGCCTACGTAAACACCATGGGTGAGCATCTGACCATTTACCCCAATATCAACCAGCCGGTGCCCGGTCCTGGCGCGGCGAATCCGCGGCGTCTGTATCCGAACTTTTCCGCCATCACCGAGATCTCGCACGGGGAAAGTTCCGCCTACCATGCCCTTCAGGTTACTGGCGAGCGGCGTTTCTCGCACGGTTTGGCGTTCCTGGCATCGTACGCCTGGGGGCACTCGATGGACATCACCAGCACAACGGCGGGCGGCGGCGTGCAGAATCCGCTGTGCGAACTCTGTGACCGCGGCCCGTCCGATTTCGATATTCGCCAGAGCCTGGTCCTGAGCTGGAGCTATGAGCTTCCATTCGGTAAAGGCAAGGCCTTCGGCGACAACTGGAATGCACCGATGAATTACGTCTTCGGCGGATGGAAATTGAACAGCATCGATACCTTCCAGAGCGGGTCGCCTTTCTCGGTCAACTCCGGCGCCAATACGCTCGGGGCCGGCGCCAGTACTCAGCGCGCTAACGTGATCGGAGATTATCACCCGGCGCACCAGGACCCCAGCTTTTGGTTCAATCCCGCGGCATTCACCGCGCCCGCCAGCGTTTACTTACGGCAATTCGGGACGAAACATCATCGTCGGCCCCGGCACCAATCAGATCGACCTGTCCTTGTTCAAGGAAATTGCGCTCCCAGTGCGCGAAGGGATGCACCTGGAGTTCCGCGCGGAAGCGTTCAATCTCTTCAACAAGCCGCAGTTCGATAACCCGAACGAATCCGGAGCCGTTGCCGGCGCCGCCACGATCGGCATTCCGGGAGCCGCCGCGCTGAACTACGCCGGCAACCCGGCATTCTTCCAGCGGACCTCGCGCGAGATTCAGCTGGCGATGAAGCTGTACTTTTAGCGCGCGACTCTCTTAGCACACGGGACCCAACTCGCGCTGATCGCGGCGCCACTGGCGCAGCATTTCGCGCTGGGCACGAACCTGTTCCCGGATCATTTCGCGGCGCTCACGATCCAATTCCACGCGGACTCGCGACATTTCGTGACGGGCATCGCGCATGGCACGCTCCGCTTCGTCGCGGGCTGCGACGGCCTGGCGACCGGCATCGCGGAATTCCCTGGCCCCTTCGCGGGCCTCACGAGCCATCTGGCGGCCCTCGTCACGCATCTGGGAACGCCAATCCGAATCCTGATATCCACAGGCAGCCACTGCCACAATGGCGAACATCGCAGCTAACAATAAGATTGCTTTCATTCGAGCTCCTCCAAGCCAGTCCTCGAAAGCGCCAGCTTACCTGATACAGACGATCAAGAAAGCCGTTTGTTCCGAAAAAAGTGGCCGGTTCGAAGCCGATTCATTGGTAGCGCAGGACCGTCGCGGGGTCTACCCCAGCTGCACGGCGGGCGGGAAGGTAGCAAGCCAGCGCGGCCGCGGCAGCCAAAGTTAGAACTACCGCCGCCAGCACCCCGGGATTGCCCGACGAATCTCGTACAGCAGCGCCCCTAACACGCGGCCTAACGCCAGAGCCAAAGCCAGGCCGATCGACAATCCGATCACCACCGGACGCATCCCTTCGCTGAGCGTCATGCCGGTGACGTCTCGCGCCTGCGCGCCCAGCGCCATACGGATTCCGATTTCGTTGCGGCGGCGGTTCCTGGAATAGGAAATCACTCCGTAGATGCCGATCACGGCGAGCAAAAGCGCGGCCAGCGCGAAGCTGCCGAGGAGCATGGTCTCGAAGCGCCGTTGCGCAACTGCAGCATCGATGACTTGCCGCATGGTCGTCATTTCGGGCACCGGCAATTCGGAATCGATCGACCAGATGGCTTTGCGGACGCCCGCGGCGGCCGAAGTGGGAGTTTGTCCTGTGCGGACAACCAGCGAAAAGTTCCTGACTATTTTGTTTTGTCGACGACGACCTGGCCGGCCTTCATGACCCAGCGGACCTGGTTGATTGCAACGCCGATGTCGTCCAACGGATTGCCTTCTACCGCGACAACATCGGCGAAGTAGCCGGGACGGAGCGCGCCCAGGCTGTCTTTGCGATCCAGCAAGTCCGCGGCGCCAGTGGTCGCCGTGCGCAGGGCTTGCTCGGGAGTCATGCCGGCTTTGACGAACCAGCCAAGCTCGCGCGTGTTTTCGCCGAACATGGTGTAAACCGCATCCGAGCCCATGGCGAAACGCACGCCGGCGCGGAAGGCTTTGCGCGCCGTCGCGAGATTGCGCTGGACGAAAGCGTTCAAATCCGCCACAGACCCGTCGGGATATTTCAGGAGCTTGTAATTGTCGGCGTAATAGCGGTTGTGGTCGATGGTGGGGACGTAGAAGATTTTCCGGCGAGCCATCTCGGCGATGGTTTCGTCGTCCAGGTCCGTGGCGTGTTCAAGCGAGTCCGTGCCCGCATGCACGGCGTTGCGCGCGCCTTCCGGGCCGTAAGAGTGAATCGCGATGCGCTTGCCGAGCGCGTGTGCGGCATCCACGGCGGCTTTCATTTCATCGTAGGTGAAGGTTTCAAAGCCGGTGACATCGCGGCCGGAGCCAGTAGAGCCATACATCTTGATCCAATCGGCGCCCGCGGCCACTTGCTGGCGCACTACCCGCAGCACATCGGCGACGCCGTCGGCGGTTCCGGGAGAAGGCGTCGGGCCGCGCGTGATTTGCAAGCCGTAGCCTGAGACAAACATGCGCGGGCCGGTCATCAGGCCCTTGTTGATAAGGTCGCGCATGGCAATGTCAGAGTAGCCGGCGGCGCCAAGATCGCGCACGGTGGTGACTCCGGCCTCCAGCGTCTTACGCGCATTCGCTTGCGCGAGAAAAACCACCGCGGCGGAACGGGCCGACTGGATTACCGGGTTGTCCAAAACGTAAGTAAGATGCGTGTGGGCGTCGATCAGGCCGGGGATGGCGGTATAGCGCGAGAGATCGATGGCGGCACTGTTGCATGGGCCAACGCTCTGGATCTTATCGGCCTGAGTGGTGAGACAGACGTTTTTCTGGAGCTGGTCGCCGTCCCACAACGCGCCGAAGCGATAGGATGCGCCGAAGGCCGGCGCGACGATCAGCAACGCGAGCGCTGCGCGTCTACTTCCCATCCACTGAGAACGCCAACAGCACGTTCCCCGGCAGACCTTGCCAGAGACCGTAGCCGGAGTTGGTGAAAACCATTCCGTTGGCGATGGTCGGTCCGGCGGAGTCGAGCGAGCCGCCTTTTCCCGGCACTCCGTTGACGGTCTGATAATCTTGCACGGTGTTGAAGTCCCAGATGATCTCGCCGGTCTTGGTGGAGTACGCGCGGAAATGTCCGTCCACGGAGCCGGAGAAAACCACGCCCGGCATCGTAGATATCGCGGCGGATTGCGCGCCGGTGCAGCCGGGCCGGCCGAGTCCGAAACTGCCTCTGCCGCCGGATTGGGGCGGGCAAGTCACGGGAGGTGCGGGAGTGCTCCAGATCTTTTCGCCCGTGGCGAGATTTACCGCATGGATGCCGCCGGGTTTCGCGCTAATGAGGTCGGAGACGGCGGCGTAGGCATTCTGCTCGTCTGCGCTGTGTCCCCACTCGATTCCGCCCAGCGCGCTTCCTTGCCCTAGGCGAGTTTGCCAGAGGACCTTGCCGCGATCGTCCGGGTCAAGGCCCCAGAGGATGCCGGATTTTTGGCCGGCGATTAAGACGCGCTTGCCGCCCGGCAGTTCGCGCAGGACGGGCGATGTTCCAAAGTCAAAATCCGGGCCGGGCTCGGACGGGCAATTCGCGCCTCGCCCGCAGCCCATGGTGAAGTTGTCCTTCGGCAAAACCTGGCTCGACCACAGCAGACGGCCGGATTCCAAGTCGAACGCCAAAACCGCGTTGCTGGTGTTGATGGAAACGTCGGTGTAGGAATTTCCCGTGGCGGCGTAGATCACTTTTTTCTTGGCGTCGACGGTGGGCGAGGACCAGATAGCGGCGCCCGCGGGTCCCCACTGATCGGCTCCCTTAGCGGTCTTATATTGCTTGGGCGGATCGGTGACGCTGTAGCTCTTCCAAATCTGTTTGCCAGTGGCTCCGTCGAGCGCAACCACGCTGCCGCGGAATTTGCAACAGGCATAGGACGGCATCATGGCCGAGGCCTCTTCGATGGACGAGACCGGGACGTACAGCCGGCCATCGTAAAAAGTGGGCGCGCCGGTGATGCGGGAGGAGGGATGATCCTCTACTTGCACCCTCCACAGCTCTTTGCCGGTGGCGGCGTCGAGTGCGTGCGCGAAGGAACGCGTGTCGCCAAAGTAAGCTACCAGCTGGTTGCCGCCCGCGGGCTTGCCGATGCTGATAGCGGTGCGCACGGTTGCGCCCGCGTCATATTTCCAGTAAACGCAACCGGTCTTGGCGTCGAGCGAGTAAACCGCCCCCGCCGTGCTGCCCACAAAAACACGATCGCCGACCACAGTAGGCTGGGCCGAACGGATGGACTCATCGGGAAAGCCGAAGGCCCATTTCAGTTTCAGCTTCGGCACGTCGGCGGCGGTGAGTCCGGGCTTGGGTTGATAGCGCGCATTGCTTGCATCGTTGCCCCAGCCGTTCCAGCTGGTGTCAGTAAAGCGAACCGGGCCGGGAGTGCCTGGGCATTTTCCCGCGATCTCCGTGGAAGCCGTGACAAACTCTTTACCTGTGATGAATCGCGCGATGGCGCGGCCCTCGTCGGGGCTGATGCCCGCCGATTGCGTCAGCATGGCGCCATCGAACATGGCGCGGTAGATGAACTCGGGGCTGCGCTGGGCCAGTTCGTCATGAGTTGGGACGCGCGCCTGGCCCTTGGTGTTGTCGTGGCAGATGCCACAACGCTGCTTGTAGAGGGCCTCTCCGTCCGGCGCGGCGTTCGCAAGCGGCAGCGCCGCCATCAAGAAAGAGAATGCTGTTAGCTTCATCGAATCACCTCGGCGTGTTTGCCGCTTTGCGGCACGCAGGCGTATCGGCTAGCGGCCGCCGCCGCGGCCCGCCGATGACGGCGGAACGATGCCCTTCAAGCGAAGATAGACCGAGAGATAGCCGTATTCTTCCTCAGTGTGGATGGTGTTGAACTCCAGGGATTGGAGTTTGGAGCCCTTGGGAAATCCCAGGCCGGACGACTCGGCGGCGGTCTCGGGGGTGAGCGCGTCCCAAGCGGCGTCACAGATATCTACCGATGCTTTCAACGCGGCCACCAGATCGGCCTTGCTAGTTTTGGCGGCTGCACCGACTGACTTTTGCGAGCCGGCCGCGGCGGAGCAAAAATGCGCTTGCGCGTCCGCGATGTGGGCAACGATCTGGCCAAAAGTCCGGATATCCGAGCTCGCCTTGAAGCCGTAGCCCTCATCGGGCATCTTTTCGGCGAGCGCCACAAAGTTGTTCTTGACCATGCCGAAGAGTTGCTTGCTTTCGGCAATATGCGAGGCTGGAATTTGCGCTTGTAGTGCGAACGCCGAAGCGAACGCACAGGCGATGACGATGGAATGACGCTTCATGGAGTCTCCCTTTCTTCCTTGGAGTTGGGGTACGAATCATAAGTATGACACCGGATGGAGGCAGGCCACAACGGGCGTCCAGGGCGCACAATCCCCCGTCGCGATCCCTGGTCACGATTGACACCAACTGCGGCGGACTGTAGGATCAATCTCGGGTAGGCGAGATGAACCGCCTTGGTTGGTGTTGTGTAGCTACGCTCGTGTTGGCGCCGCTCGGCCTCAGCGGCCAGTCCGGGACGCGTGCGCGCACTCCCGGCGGTCATCCTGATCTCGAAGGAATCTGGACCAACGTCACCATTACTCCGCTGGAGCGCCCGCGCGATCTGGCCGCAAAAGCGCACTTCACTCCGGAGGAAGCCGCGGCCTACGAAAAGCGGGTCATTGAACGCCGCGACACGGCCGATCCCGAGGCCGCCGATACGGTCGCCGATCCGGTGGTGTGGTGGGAGCGCGGCATGCACGTGGTATCCACGCTGCGCACTTCGCTGATCATCGATCCGGCGGATGGCCGCTTGCCACCGCTCCTGCCCGAGGCGCAAAAAAGAATGCAGGATAGCCGGGCCTACGCGAGGCTTCATCCGGCCGATGGTCCCGAGGACCGCAGCTTGCAGGAACGCTGCCTGGCCTCGAATTCCACCGGCCCGCCGATGTTGTCCGGTCCTTACAACAACAATATTCAGATCGTGCAGTCGCCCGAGTCGATCATGATGGTGATCGAGATGATTCACGACGTGCGCGTCATTCCGATGGACGGCCGCCCACATGTCCCGCAAAATGTCCGGCTATGGATGGGCGATCCGAGCGGGCATTGGGAGGGCGACACGCTGGTGGTGGACTCCACCAACTTCACCGGCAAGACTCATTTCCGCGGCGCGGATGAGAATCTGCACCTGATTGAGCGTTTCAGGCTGGCGGATCCTGAGACCATCATTTACCAATTCACCGTCGACGATCCGACCGCGTTTTCAAAACCGTGGACCGGCGAGCTTCCGATGCATCGGACCACCGCGCCGATGTACGAATTCGCGTGTCACGAGGATAATCGCGCTCTGGAACATATGCTGATCATTGCGCGCGAGGCGGAAAAGAAGACTGGCAATTAGCGACCGAGAAGTTCCAGATAACGAGCTACGGCTTCAATTCCGCGGAAGAAGTTCGGCAAGTGCAGCTTCTCGTTGGGCGCGTGCAGATTGTCGTCCGGGAGCCCGAACCCCATCATCACGCTCGGGATTCCTAGGAATTCGTCGAACGCCGCGACAATCGGAATCGATCCGCCGGAGCGGATGTAGACCGTTTCTTTGCCGAACACCTGCTTCATGGCCTCGGCGGCCGATTGAATAAATCGATTGTCCGGATTCACCAGCGACGGTGGGGCGAAGTGAATCAGCTTTGAACTCCGCCGTGCTGCCCCTGGGACATGCCGCGGCTACTGCTTTTTGCAGTTGCGCGATGGCTTCGTTAGGACGCTGGTCGGCCACCAGCCGCATGCTGAGCTTGGCGAGCGCGCGCGCCGGAATCACGGTCTTGGCGCCTTCACCGATGAAGCCTCCGCGGATGCCATGTACTTCCAGCGTGGGACGCGCCCACAGCCGCTCGAACAGCGGGATCTCAGGCTCGCCCGTCAGTTCCTTCACTTCCACTTCTTTTTCTTTGTATTCGCGCTCGTCGAATGGGAGCCGCGCCCAAGCCTCGCGCTCCTTGGCGCTGGGCGCCTGCACACGATCGTAAAGTCCGGGAATGCGAATGTGCCCATCTCGATCCTTGAGCGTGGTCAGGATCTCGGCGATGGCCATGATCGGATTCGGCGCCGCGCCGCCGTAGACGCCGGAATGCAGATCGTGCCCGGCACTCTGTACCATCAGCTCGCCATACACAATGCCGCGCAGGCCCACGCAAATGGTGGGCAGCTCCGGCGCGAACATCTCCGTGTCGCAAATCACCGCGGCGTCGGCCTTGATGCGCGCGGGCTTGCTCTTGACGTAAGCCTCGATGTGCTCGCCGCCCACTTCTTCTTCGCCTTCGATCAGGAACTTCACGTTGATCGGGAGCTTCCCGTTCTGCTTGAGCAATCCCTCCACAGCTTTCATCAGGATGAAGGTCTGGCCTTTGTCGTCGGCCGAGCCGCGCGCGTAAATGTTGTCGTTGCGTATGGCGGGCTCAAACGGCGGCGATTTCCACTCGTCCAGCGGATCCGGCGGCTGCACGTCGTAGTGGCCGTACAGCAATAGCGTGGGCTTGCCGGGCGCGCCCAGCCATTCGGCGTACACCAGTGGATTGCCCTGGCCTTCGATCAGTTGAGCCTGCTGCAGTCCGGCTTTTTCCAGGTCGTTCCGAACGAACTCGGCCGCCTTGCGAATATCGGACTTGTGCTCGGACAGCGTGCTGATGGAGGGGATCCGAAGAAACGCCTTCAGGCCCTCGAGATAATCCTGGTGGTGCTGTTCGAAGTAGTTCATGCTTACTTTATCCTAAACGTTCCGAAGATAAGGCCGAGTTCCCGTGGGTCGCCGGGGATGTGCGTCGTCCGGTTCACTGCAATTTCGATCTCCAGTTGCGGCCGTCCGGCCAGCTCCGCCGGTATCGGAAACTGCAGATCGAACTGCTTGTCCGGTTCGGTGAGTTTCGCGGCCGCGATCTGTACGCCATCGCCGCGAAGCGTGAGCTCGAGCGGCCCGCGGGTGAGCAATGACGCCGGGCAATAGCCGGTGACTTCCAGAATTTGCCCGTCTTTCTGCGGGCCCGCGATTCTCAATGTCGCGGTTTTCGGCATCCAGCGGAAGCGGTCTTCCGCGCGATACCAGGATGGGCCCAGGCGGCTCGTATAGATGGGGTCGCCCACGTCGACGAAGCGGGAATGTGTGGCGACGTATTCGCTCAGCTCCTCCAAATGCGGTGCCGTTACGTCGCGCAACTGCCGTCCTTCCAATTGATAGACTGAGCCTTCCTGGCGCGCGAGGATACGCAGCGCATTGTCGGGGCTCAAAACATAGCGACCGATGCCGCCCCATTCCGCGTGAGTATCGATGGCGCGCTCGGAGCCGGGCAGGAGGTAGATATCCGTGATGCCGATCAGGCGGAACGGATCGTCCAGGAAGCCGGTCCAAAAGAGATCGTTGTTCACGCCCGCCAAGATGATTTTTTTGGAAGCCTCGGGTTTGGGAAGTGCCTGTAGCGCGGTGATCAGATACTTTAGCTTTCGGGACCGGTCGTAGAAATAGCGCTCAGCCACGGTAGTGTCTTGTATTGAGACGGTGAGGTACACGGCGCAGAGCCCAGCCGCGGCCACAAGCAGCGCACCTCGCGCCTGGCTCAGGGCCCAGCCGGCCAGTATGGCGAGGCCGATGGCAGGCACGGTGACGTAATATTCGGTGAAATGGTTCTTGAAAGGCAGCACTGGCAGGATCATCGCCAGGAACCATGCCATCAGAAACATTGGCAGCCAATCGCGTTTCCGGAGTTTTCCGACAGCGAATAGAACCAGCGCGACAGTCACGAGAAGCGTGCAGGAAAGCCCGAGCCAGAGCGGCCGCCAATCCTCCGGCGCATCGCGCAGCGCACCCAGGGCGTAGGACCAATACTGCCAAAAGGTGGCCAGAAGCGCTGCGCCGAAGTAGGGATGATAGTACGGATCCGTTGGCGCGGGAATCAGGAAGTAGTGCCAGGCGGCAAACAGGACCGAGGGAATGAACAGCAGCAGCGTCTTCCGAAAATAGGGCCGCGCGCAACACAGTGCATATCCGGCGGCCAGCACCGGATACATCACGTTGAGCTCCAGCGCGCCGAAGCCGAGAATAAAGACCACCCACTGCCAGATCCAGTATTTACGCTGTTTGGTGTCGATGTATAGCAGCAGCAGCCGGAACGCGAGGAGCAGGAAAAAAGCGAACGCAATCTGGTTGTAGGCCGAACTCCAGCCGATCGCCAGGGCAAGTCCGGCATTCGCGGTCCAGAGCATTGCGGCCAGCGCACCGGCCAGAGCCGATCCGGTCAGGCGGCGCGTGATTTGGATCAGCAGCACGATCGAAGCAAATGTCGTAAGGAACGCCCACACTCGAAAGGGCGGCGAGTGCAGTCCGAACACGGACGAGAAGACCAGGAAGAAAAGCCGCTCGCTCAGAGTGCGAACCGTGCCCTCCGCCATGGGCGAAAAAAGCACGTAGACCAGATCGCCGGGCGAGTGAACCAACTGCGGCAAACCCAACCAGGCGAAATCGTCGTTGAAGAACCACATGCGCAGGTCGCGCCGGTGCACGGCCAGGCAAAACAGCAGCGGGATGGCGTAGCAGGCGATCCGGCGGGCGGACGACGTCTCGCCAGGCGACGTCAGCTTGGGAGCCGGTGCGCCGGGCTCAGTCTCCGCACTTCTCAACTTGCACCAGGCAACTGTAGAAGACCGGGCCGCCGCCGATATCGGTGAGCCGGTCGGACGTGAGCATGTTCACGTGGCCGGTTTCAGGCGCGAGCTTGCCCCACCGCACGGACGGCGCCGAAACCACTCCCGGCCCAACCACGCCGTCTACTTCCGCGGTCAACAGGCAGCTTCCACGGTGGTTGAAGACTCGCACACGATCGCCGCTCGAGATGCCGCGCTGCTCCGCATCGGATCGATTCATCTGGAGCACGGAGGTCTCCTTTTGCGCCCAGGCCCGGTTGCCGAAGGTGGAGTTCATGCTGTCGTGGCTTTTGGCCGAGACCATCTCCAGCGGATAGAGCGAGGTGAGAGCCTGCGATCCGAGGCGCGACTCGATGGGTGGCTGGTAATCCAGCGTCTCGGCTCCAAACTCGCACTTGCCGGAGGGCGTCAAAAACTCGCCCTTCACGAATGGCAGGAAGGGCCGGCCTTCGGGCGCGATGCGCAGCCGCACGGAATGCTCGCGATCCAGCTGCTCCAGCGTAATGCCCTTGACGAAGGGGTGCTCGGAAGCGAGCAGCGTCCGAATCATGTCGTCTTCCGAGTCCTGGAGGCAGGCGTCGCTTAAACCCATGCGTTCGGCCAGCAGGCGGAACACCTCAACATTGGATTTACATTCGCCCGGCGCCGGAAGAACGGGCCGCGCCAATTGCAGATAGTAATGACCGTAAGCGAAGTAGATATCGGTGTGCTCTAGGAATGTCGTGGCCGGCAGCAGGATGTCGGCATAGTCGGCGGTGTCGTTCTGGAATTGTTCCAGCACCACCGTGAACAGGTCCCCGCGGCGCAGGCCCTGGAGCACCAGGTTCTGATTCGGCGCAATCGCGGCGGGGTTCGAATTGTAGACCACCATGGCCTTTACCGGCGGCTGATCGAGATCGGTGAGCGCCTTGCCGAGTTCGGTCATGTTGACGATGCGAGCCTCGCGTCCCAGCGGCGAGCGAAGCTGCAATTCGGGCATCTCCAGTCCCGCTTTGTTGACCTGAAATGCCTGGCTGAGGGAAAGCTGCAATCCGCCGCCGACTTCGCGCCAGGAGCCGGTCAGAGCCGGGAGCGCGGAGATCGCTCGAACGGCCGTCCCTCCCCGCTCGCTGCGCTGTACCCCATAACCCAGGCGGATGGCAGCCGGATGAGTGGTCGCATACTCGCGGGCCAGCGCAACAATTTCGGCGCGCGGAATCCCGGTGAGCGACTCAACGCGCTCCGGCGGGTACTCAGCCGCCCGCTTTTTCAGCCCATCGAAGCCATCGGTGAATCGCGCCACATATTCGGCGTCGTACAGCCTCTCGCCGATGATGATGTGCATGAAGCCCAGCGCCAGCGCCAGATCGCTGCCCGGGAGAATCGAGAAATGTTTGTCGGCCAGCTCCGCCGTCCGTGTTCGAACCGGATCGATGGTGTAAAAACGCGCGCCGTTGCGCCGCGCTTCCACGATAAACGGCCACAGGTGCACGTTGGTGTTGTGAATGCTCGCGCCCCAGGCGATGATCAGCTTGGAATGACGGAATTGCTCGGGCTCGGTACCATAGCGCGCGCCCAGCGTCTTTGTGAGTCCCGCGCCGCCGGCCGACGAGCAAATGGTCCGGTCCAGGCGCGATGCTCCCAGCCGATGGAAGAAGCGGCGATCCATACCGGAGCCCTGCAGATAGCCCATTGTTCCGGCGTAGCTGTAAGGCAAGATCGCTTCCGATCCATATTCCGCCGCGACTTTCTGCAACCTTTGCGCGATAGTATCCAGCGCCTCATCCCAGGAGATGCGCTGAAACTTGCCTTCGCCTTTGCGCCCGATCCGTTTCTGCGGATAGAGCAAACGGTCCTGGGCGTACTCGCGCTCCAGGTACCGGGCCACTTTGCCGCACAAGAACCCGCGCGTGACCGGATGATTCGGGTCTCCACGCAAGTGACTGCCTTTACCGTCTTCTATATCGATAAGCAGCGAGCAGCAATCCGGGCAATCGAGCGCGCAGACGGAATGGCGAACATCCGGCATAACTCCGATTATATCTAGGGTTGAATGCGCGCAACCGGCATAGGAAAGATCGCGTCTATGTCGTATGGTTAGTAGCAGCTATCTGGGTTACAATTAGCTTCTGGAGGTCGTATGCGGTCCTTGATCGTGGCGGGTACCTTCTTTTGCCTGCTGGGCACGGCGTTTGGCCAAGGACGGGGCGGCGGCCAATACTGGTCACTGGGCGGATACGGCAACGTGGTTTTCCCGGGCACAGGCCATGCGCCTGTGACACCTCCGGGCGGCGTTACCGGACCTCGTTTCTTTAATGGCGCCGGCCGTGGATTTGGAGGCGTGGCGCATCCGCAGCATGGACGCGGTAACGTCGTCCCTTATCCGGTCTTCTACGGCGGCTACGGATACGGTTACGCGCCGGGAAATGGATACGATCCATCGCTCGGCTACGCGCCGGCCGAAGGCGATCAACCGCCCGTCGTTAATTCCGGCTCGATGCCTCCAATCGTGATCAATCAGAATTTTGTACCGCCGCAGGCCAATCCGGCGGTCCGCGAGTATGGACCTGGCGGCGCAGGCGACGACCAATCCGGCTTGAAAATGTACCAGGCGCCCACGCCCGGCCAAAGCGTCCCGCAAACGCAGCTAGCCAATCCCGGCCAGGCCACCATCTATCTGCTCGCCTTCAAGGACCACAACATCGTCCAGGCGCTGGGCTACTGGATGGAAGGCTCCACGTTGCACTACGTCACGATGGATCATGATCTGAATCAAGTAAGTCTCGACCTGATCGATCGCGATTTGTCGCAGCGCCTCAACGGGGAGCGTGGCGTGGAGTTCAGGCTCCCGCCGCCAAGATAGCTTTTGGAAGAAGCGAAGCTCACCATCTCACGCACGTCGCCTGACGACGTCAAGCAGCGCCAGATCATCATCAAGCTGGACGGGGAATGGATCGCCGACCTGATGTATGGCAAGACCCTGACCCGCACCATCCAAGCCGGCCGCCACGAGATACGCTTCGACAACACCTGGAAGAAGAAGACCGAGACTTTTGAGGCGGCGCCTGGCGAACACGTGAAATTTCGCGTCATCAATAGTGCCCCCGGCTGCACCTGGGCTCTGGTCGCGACGCTCGGCGCCGGACCTATGTACGTCTCGGTGGAACGCGAGGAGTGAGACTGCGGATGAATTCCGTGTCGCCTTCCAGAAAGTCGTAATCGCCGAGATGCTCGGGACCTTCCCAGCGAATCTGCTCGAAGTCGCGATTTTCCGGCTCACCCTCGAAATCCGTGACGCGATAAAAGATCAGCAGAATCGGCGTGCGTCCCGGATATTGATATTCGTAGCGCATGATCTCGCCGGCGATTTTCGCGCGAATCGCCAGTTCTTCGGCGAGCTCGCGGATGGCGGCCGCCTCGGGCATCTCTCCCGGTTCCACTTTGCCGCCGGGAAACTCCCATTTCAGCGGATGATGGCCGGTGTTCTTGCGTTGGCCGATCAAAATGCGCCCGCCGCGTTCGATCACCGCCGCCACCACCGTGGTCACGAAAGGTACGATCCCAAGCGCAGATCTTCAAGGATGCCGGAGGCACGCGGCTTCCATCCGAGCATCGTTCGCGCCCGCTCGGCCGAGACGAGCTGATCGAGCGCAAGAGCGTCCGCGTAGGCGCCCAGCGTCTTGCGAGCTTCCTCGATCGGCCAGGATTCGGTACGGCCGCCCGCGCCGGCGCCAATGCTGGCTGCTTCGGCAATTTCCTTCACTCGATGCGCGGAGCCATCGGCGGCGAGCAGCACTGTTCCGGCCGGCGCTTTCTCCAACGCCCGGACGTAGAGATCGGCCAGGTCGTCCACATCGATCACCGGCCAGCGATTCTCGCCATTGCCGACGTAGCGCGCCGCGCCGTGTGTTCGCGCCGACCCGACGAAACCGGCTGGGATTCCTTCGCCGCGCCCGTACACCACCGCGGGCCGGATCACGATGGACCGCACCTTGCGTTCGGAAGATTGCAGCACGAATTGTTCGGTGGCCGGCCGCCAGGCGACCAGTGGAGCAGGGTTCACCGGCCAGGTTTCATCCGCCACGCGTCCGCCCGTGTCACCCAGAACCCAGACGCCGCTGGTATAGATGAACGGCTTGCCCGAGCCGGCGATCGCATCCAGCATGACCCGCACGGCTGCTTGATCCAGCGCGCCATCATTCGTGGTTCCGGTGTGGATCACGCCATCGGCTGCCATGGCGGCGTCTCGCAGGCTGGCGGGCGAAGCGAGATCTCCCCGATGCGCGGCGATAGCTCTGAGATGCAAACGCCCCGCCGCTTCGTCGGACCGCGCCAGGCCAATCACCGAATGTCCGGCCTTCTGCAGCGCGCTGCCGGCCGCGCTTCCGATGTACCCCGTCGCGCCCGTGAGGAAGATGATCATAATTGAGTTGAGGCCCATCTTGTACAGCGAAGCCTTTCTCGATCATTTCAAAAATCCGCGCAACGTGGGAGACCTCCCGTCGCCCGCCGTCACGGTGCAGATCGAGAACCCGGTGTGCGGCGACATCCTGCGCCTCGCGGCGCGCTTCGAAAACGGACGCGTGGCGGAGGTTCGATACAAGGTCCGCGGCTGCACGGCAGCCATCGCCAGCGGCTCCGCTTTGACGGAATGGATGCAGGGCAAAACGCGAGCCGAGCTGGCGACATTGAACAAGGACATGATCGAAACCGCGGTGGGCGGATTGATCCCGGAGTCCAAACACGCCGCCGTGCTGTGCCTGGACGGCGTCAAAAAACTTCTCAATGACGCCCGTTGAAACCGTGCTCCTTTTCCTGGACCGCATCAACCAGCGCGATCCCGACAAGCTGGCCGAACTGATGACCGAAGATCACGTATTCATCGATTCGTTCGGACGAGCCGTGCGCGGCCGTGAAACGATGCGCCAAGGCTGGCGATCATACTATGCCATGTGCCCCGATTATCGCGTGTCGCATGAAGAAATCTTCGCGAACGGAAATGTTGTTGCGATGTTCGGCGCAGCCGGCGGAACGATCAGTGAACATCTTTGGGAAACACCCGCCGCCTGGCGAGCGGTGGTGGACGGCGGGCTACATCCTGGCAAAATCAAAATGACGGCCCATGAGCCTCGCGAATTCATCAGCACGCGACCTTAGCAAACGGCTGTGCCACAATGATTGCAAGAGGTCCATTGATTTGGCAGAGGAGCGCAGTACGCCCCAGGCCGTAAGCCCGGGCTCGATGGGTTCGGTGCGGCTGATGGGAGTTCCCATTCGCCTGCATTTCACGTTCGTGCTGTTGCTGATTTTTCTGGTCGTCATCGGCCTGGGCAGCGGCCAATCCCCGGCGAACTACATCCTGTTCATCCTCGCTATGATCGCGTCCGTTCTGTTGCACGAGCTAGGGCACGCTTTCGTCAGCTCGCGCTGCGGCATCCGCACCTTGGAAATTGTGATGTTCCCGATTGGCGGCGTGGCCCGCACCGAGCGGCCCGCAAAACCCTGGGAGGAATTCTGGGTCTCGATCACCGGTCCGCTAGTGAACCTGTTCATCGCGGTGCTGATTCTCGGTGTTCTGTATGCGCAAAATAGGACGCTCGATTTTCTCTCTCTTGGACAACCGAGCGCCACCAATCTCCTCGACCGCATCGCGCTCGGCAACCTGATTCTGGCCGGATTCAACCTGCTCCCCGCTTTTCCCATGGACGGCGGGCGGATGCTGCGCGCCGTGCTGTCGCGTTTCAAATCCGAATACGACGCCACACGCATCGCCACCTGGTCCGGACGCATGCTCGCTCTCAGCATGGGACTGTACGGATTCATTTTCATGCCCATGCTTACCTTCGTGGCCTTTTTCGTCTATCTCGGCGCCGCCAACGAAGGCGCTGCTTCGCGCGGCCGCAATCTCACGCAGGGCATTCCAGTGCGCGCGGCCATGATGACCGGCTACCACACGCTCTCGCACGGCAGCACCATTCGCGACGCCGCCAATTTGCTGCTCTCCACCTCCCAGCAGGACTTTCCCGTGACGCATGGCGACCAGGTGGTGGGGCTCCTGGGACGAAATGCTTTGCTGCGCGGCATGGCGCTGGACGGCCCCGATTCCTACATCGCGGGCTACATGGACCGGGGATTCGTCAGTATTTCTCCCGATCAGGATCTGGCGGAGGTTTTACCGTTGATGGCGAATGCCGGAACGTGCGTAATGGTAATGCAGGATGGCAAGCTGCTGGGGTTGCTCACTTCGGAAAACTTATCGCAATTTCTGCTGCTGCGAAGCGCCGGACTGCAGCCGGTGGAAGTATAGTATCAGGAGCCCGGATGTTGAAGAACCACCCTGCGCGAAACCTGGCGCGCATGCTGTGCTGCCTTCTGTTTGTCGCCGTCCTTCTGGCAGCCGCGAACGTCAAGTTGTACCTCAAGGACGGCACCTACCAATTGGTGCGCGAATATCAGGTGCAAGACGATCGCGTGCGCCTTTACAGTGTTGATCGCGACGAGTGGGAGGAAGTGCCGGCTTCGCTCGTGGATCTCCAAAAGACGCAAGCCGAGATCAAGGCGCACGCCGAGGAAGTGAAGGAAAACGTCGCCGCGAACGCCGCCGAAGAGAAGGCCGAGGAAGACGCCCGTAAGGAAGTGGAACGCGTTCCGCAGGAAAACGGCGTCTACCTGATCGAAGAGGACAAGCTCACTCCGATGAAAGCCGCCGACGCGAAGATTGACACCAACAAAAAACGCACCGTGCTCAAACTCCTCAGCCCCATACCCCTGGTCTCCGGCAAAGCAACCCTGGAACTGGATGGCGCGCACGCGACCGCCGGAACCGCCAACCGCGAGCCGGAGTTTTATATTCGTATGGAGGAAGACGAACGCATGGGCATCGTGCGCCTCGGCGGATCACAAAGGCAATCGCGTAGTCGAAAAATTGACCATCGTTCCGGTTTCCAAGGAGGTCATCGAGGAGCCCGATCTGGTGGACACGTTCCGCAAACAGGAAGCCGACGGCCTGTTCAAGATCTGGCCCACCAAGCCGATGCCGCCCGGCGAATACGCGGTGATCGAATACACCGAAGGCAAAGTAAACATGCGCGTATGGGACTTCTTCATCGCGCCCGGAACCGGTAAGTAGGGCGCAGGCAACGCGTCACGCCAGTCGGCGGAAAAAGTCCAAACTCTGGCGCGCTGAGTTTTTCCAGCGATATCGTTCGGCGCATTCCCTTCCCGCGCGGAGAAGCTGTTGCTGTAATGACGGCGATCGGAGCAGCTTTTCCATGGCCGACCGGATTTCGCCGGCACTGCGCGGGTCCACCAGCAGCGCTCCTTCGCCCACGATCTCCGGGAGCGAGGACGCGTTGGACGTGATCACCGGCACCCCCGCCGCCATGGCCTGCGCTACGGGAAGCCCGAAGCCTTCGTACAACGACGGATAGACGAAAGCTGTTGCACCGGCGGTCAAGCCTGGCAATTCGTCTTCCGGCACATAACCTAGATAGCGAACGCCCGGGGGCCGCGACGCCAGGCGCGCCATGATTTTTTCAGACGACCAGCCGCTCGCCCCGGCAATCACCAGGTCGAACTCGCGCCGCAGATTCGAATTGTCCCAGGCATCCAGCAGCGTGTCGACGTTCTTGCGCGGCTCAATCGCGCCCACATATAGAACGTACGGGCGCTCGGCCGGAGTTGCGCGCGCGTCGAAATAGACGTCCGCAACACCCGGATAAATTACTTCAATGCGATCCGGATTGAGCCGCAGCAGGCGCACCGCGTCCTGACGGCTGTTTTCCGAAATCGCGATCAGGCCATCGGCGCGCGAGATGACGTTTTTCACCAGGCTCTCATCGGCGCGAATGTTGTCCGGCGTGTGCAGTTCCGGCATGAGCCGGCACGTCATGTCGTAGATGGTCGCGGTGAGGCGAGTTTTCCTGGGTGGGTTGCGGACCTGGTTGGAAGCGTGGAACACGTCCACCTTCGGGATGCTCCAATCGAGCAGCGGCACAGCCTGCAGTACATTGGCCGCGTACAGCATGCCAAGCTGATAAAACGTCCGCGCCGGGCTCAGCATCGAACGTTCATGGTTAAGTGCCGCGAAATTATCTAGCTTGGGGAACGTGAGGATCTGTTCGTTGCGAGCCTCCTCGAACAGGTGCTGAATCCAATGATAGGTGTAAGTCTTGACGCCCGCGCTGCGCAAAAGGAGCGGCGTCGCGTCAATTAGAATTCGCATGGTTGCTCAGCAGGAACTTTCCGCCGCTTTCGGCCACCACGTGGAGTTCATCGCGCGCCGCCAGCTTCTCGATGCGCGGCAGCGAAGGACCTTCGACTAATAAATAATAGCGCTGCGGCTGGCGCCACAGCCTGGCAAAATCCGAGTCGTCGATGAAAACGTTCGGCGCATTCGGTGCATTGGATCCGTATTCCAGATTTGTTTTGCGGCCGTTTAATAACAGTCCGCGTCCGATTGGCATAGAAAAACACCGACGAAAAAGTGTAGTAGGCGTCATCTTCAATTAGCTCGCCGGGCGGCGCTTTCAGCAGCGCTTCGGCCAGGGGCCGCGACGACAAATACGGATCGAATACCACCATCGCGATGCGCGCGGCGTGCACGAACAGCACCATCATGATCAGAAACGCAATCATCGGCCGTCGCCACCACGGCGCGGATGCACCAATTACGAACGCCACGCCCGCGATAACCAGCGGCATGCGCAAGTAAGCGAACGACCTGAGCGTCAGGTCCCCCATGTGTCCGAGGGAAAGCGTGTATTTTTCCACAGGTTGAACCGTCAGCCCGTTTGAAATATCCCCGGGCGTCGGCAGGTTCCAGACCTGAGATTAGAACCACGGCGATAATCACCATTGCCGCGGCCGCGATGCCTGCAATCACCCAATGCCCGGCCCTGATCCAAACGCCTTCGGCCAGCGCGCAGCCGATGAGCAGCGCCAGCGCCGGATAGCAGGGCATCGAATAATATTCCTGAGTCGAAGAGAACGTGAAAAACACCAGCAGAAAACCCGTCCAACAAAGCGCCAGCAGCCGCATTCGTCCCGCGCGATCCACCGGCTTGTAGCTCAGACGCGCCACGCTCGCCAGATATGCGCTCCACGGAAAAAGCCACAACAAATGCAGCAGCCAGAATGACAGCCGCGGCACTGTATTATAGTCGCGCGGATAGCGCAGGTTCAGGAAACGCAGCAGGTGCTCGTTAAAGAAATAAAACCAAAAGAACCCGTGATACTCGCCCGGAGCGCTATGCATCGAAAAATAAAAATAGGGCGGATTACGAAGCGTCGCCAGGATATGCCAAGGCGCGGCGATCGCCAGGGCAATCAAAGCCCCCGAAAAAGGCCGCAGCCGATCCCAGGTCCGGCGAGCCAAGAGTTGCCGCGTTAACGCGAGATAGATCAGCGCTGCGCCCACTGGAAAAGCCGCCGCGATCAGTCCTTTTAACAACAGACCGGTCCCGATGCTGGCGGCCATGAGCCACGCCCAGCGGCGCGGGTGCAGCTCGTCTTCATCCAGCGCTCGCAGGAACGCCCACATCGCCAGCGCGATGGTAAACGTGAGAATCACGTCGGGAATGAGCACGCGGGTGAACAAAAACAGTCCCACGCAAGTCGCCAGCACCAGCCCGCTATAGAGCCCGGCCCGCGCCGAAAACGCCCACCATCCGATACGCGCCGTCAACCAGCACAGCGCCACCGTGAACAAGGCCACCGGAAGCCGCGCGGCCCAATCGTGAACGCCGAAAATCATGTAGCTGACGGCCATCATCCAATACTTCAGCGGCGATTTTTCCAGGTACGGAACTCCGTCCAGGTGCGCCGTCACCCAGTCGCCTGAGTCCAGCATGTTGCGCGCGATTTGAGCCTGGGTAGCGTCCACGTCGTCCAGCAGCGACGGCGGGCTGAATATGCAGCCGAAATATATCGCGGCGGCAACCAGAATGACGATCAGCTCGTTGCGGAAGCGCGCCTGAATATCGCGGCAGTCTCGGCGAGGCTGCTTTGGATGCCCCATCTCTTCATCCAAAGGAAGAGCACCGGCAGACCCCATAGATGATACCCGAGATTAGCATGCCACGCGGCCGAAAAGCCCTGCTCCTGCGGGCAGCGAGCCGGTATAATCGAGCGATGCGGACATTCCTTCCGGCGCTGCTGCTCGCCCTCCCTCTGGCAGGAGCGAATTACCCGCCTCCAACCGAAGCGGATTTCGTCTTGCATGATTTTCATTTTCACGATGGCGGCAGCCTCCCTGAATTGAAACTCCACTACGCCACCTTCGGCACGCTGCGAGGCGACAACGCGGTCCTCATCATGCACGGCACCGGCGGAACCGGGCATCAATTTATCTCCGACCGCTTCGCGGGCGTGCTTTTTGGCCCCGGACAGCTCCTGGACGCCAGCCGCTATTACATCGTTCTGCCGGACGGCATCGGGCACGGCCGCTCCAGCAAGCCCAGCGATGCGCTCGATGAAAAATTTCCGCACTACGACTACGACGACATGGTTACTGCCGATTACCGGCTCTTGACCGAACATCTGGGAGTTAAACATCTACGCTTGGTCATGGGCACCTCCATGGGCGGCATGCAAACCTGGGTGTGGGGCGAGAAGTATCCGGATTTCATGGACGCGCTCATGCCGCTCGCCAGCGCCCCGGTCCAGATCGCGGGCCGCAACCGTTTCTTCCGCCGCATGATGATCGACGCGCTGCGCAACGACCCGGTAAATGGCCTTCGTACCGCCATCTACATTCTCACCATCATGACCTCCAGCTCGCTCCAATTGCAGAAGGACGCGCCCACGCGCGACGCGGCCGACAAGCTGTTCGACGAAACGATCGAAAAGCGCATGCAGGCCAACCCCAGCGCAATCGACCTGCTCTACCAGGTCGACTCCTCGCGCAACTACAATCCCGAACCGGACCTGGAGAAGATTCAAGCTCCGCTGCTCGCCATCAATTCCGCCGACGACGTAGTCAATCCACCCGAGCTCGGCATTCTGGAACGCAGCATCAAGCGCGTAAAGCACGGACGCTTCGTCCTGCTGCCCATCACGGATCAGACGCGCGGCCACGGAACCCACTCCCTGCCGGCCATCTGGCAAGGCTACCTCTCCGAGTTGCTGAAAACCTCGGAGCCGCATAACGCTACTTCGGACGCATCGCTCCATCGCGTGCAATGAAAATCGCGAAAGCCACACGCAGCTACGAGGCTTGGCTCGCGAAGCACATCGATTTGCTCGCGTCCGACCTCGATCGCAAGCACGCCGCCATGGCTGCGGATGTCTTCCCGTTCCTGCGCGCCACGTTTTATCGCTGGATGCAGCTTTGGCCCGAACTCTGTCCGGACGAGCAACACGCTCCCAAAGTCCTGGCCGTGGGCGATCTGCACGTGGAGAACTTCGGCACCTGGCGCGATGTGGAGGGCCGCCTGGTGTGGGGCATCAACGATTTCGACGAGACCTTCGTGTTGCCCTATACCGTCGATCTGGTGCGCCTGGCCGCCAGCGCGCACATCGCTCTGCGTGAAGCGCGCCTTCAGATCGGTCCCAGGGACGCCTGTGACGCGATCGTGGCCGGTTATCGGAAAGGCCTTCAGATTGGCGGCCGGCCATACGTTTTGGCCGAGGAGCACCCCTGGCTGCGCGAGATGGTCAGCAGCATTCTTCGCGATCCGGAGCAATATTGGGAGAAACTCAACAGCCTTCCACCGTGGAAAGGACGCGTTCCAAAGAGCGCCCGCCGCGCCATGGAGCGCATGCTTCCGGAACCCGGCCTGCAATATCGCATCGCACACCGCATCGCCGGTCTGGGAAGCCTGGGCCGCGAACGATTCGTCGCGCTGGCCGAATATCGCGGCGGCATGGTGGCCCGCGAAGCCAAGTCCCTGGCGCCATCGGCCTGCGTCTGGGCCGGCAAGGGCAACTCGTCGGAACGCATCCGCTACCAGGAAATCCTGGACAAATGCCGTCGCGCCCCGGATCCATTCGTGCGCTTGAAGGGACGCTGGATCGTGCGGCGCCTGGCGCCCGATTGTTCGCGCATCGAGCTGTCCGAGATGCCCAAGCAACGCGACGAGGTCAAGCTGCTGCACGCCATGGGCTTTGAGACCGCCAACGTCCATCTCGGCACCCCACGCGCCCGCGACGCGATTCTCCAGCATCTGCGCGGCCGCACCCGCCACTGGCTGCACGAAGCCTCCAGCCGCATGGTCAAAGCCACCACCGACGACTGGCGCCTGTGGCGCGCCCGCATGTCCAAGCAAACCGCATCGCACGGTTAAAAATCGCTACACCACCTACAATGAATTTGAGTGTTGCGATTCGCTCTCATTCTGCTGCCTTCTGCTTTGGCTTTGTGTCAAAGCGCCGACAGCGTATTGGTCGTCGTAAATCAGGCATCGCCACTTTCGCAAAACATCGCCGAATACTATGCCAGCCGCCGCCACATCCCTTCCACCAACATTTGCCGGCTAAATGTTCAGCCCGATGAAGAGATCTCTCGCGACGAATATCAATCGCGCATCGCCGATCCCATCGCGGCCTTCCTCCACGCCCACCATCTGGAAGAGAAGATCCTGTACATTGTGGCCACCGCCGGTCTTCCTCTGCGGGTGAGCGGGCATGGTGTCGGGTTACTTTCAGAAGTCGCGTCGGTGGATTCCGAGCTCGCGCTGCTGTACTCGGACATGCACACTCATCCGCACATTGCTCCGTCCGGTATCGTTAACCCGTTCTTCGGTAAAATCAACGCGCCCTTCCGCCATCCGGATTTCCCCATCTATCTGGTGACGCGGCTGGCCGGCTATGATTTCTCTGACGTCAAGGCCATCATCGATCGGTCGCTCGTAGCGCGCAATCGTGGCATGTTCGTGATCGACCTCCGAGGCTCCGACAAGACCGGCGGAAATAAGTGGCTGCTGCAAGCTGCCGCGCAGCTCCCCAAGCAACGTGTCGTTTTGGATCTCTCATCCAACGTTCTCTATAACCAGACCGGCGTGATCGGTTATGCCTCCTGGGGATCGAATGACCCCGATCGAAAACAACGCCAGCTCGGCTTTCACTGGCTGCCCGGCGCCATCATGACCGAATATGTTTCCACCAATGCGCGGACCTTCGCGCGTCCTCCCGATAACTGGAACTTCAGCTCTCCTATCCAGCGGGTCTTTCGGAGGCTCCTCGCAAAGCTTGACGGCCGACTACATCCACGAAGGCGTCGCCGGCGCATCCGGCCACGTCGCCGAACCGCTTCTGCAACTTACTCCGCGCCCCGATATTCTCTTGCCGGCCTACTACCGTGGACGCAATCTGGCCGAAAGCTACTATCTTTCCATCCGCGCGCTGAGCTGGATGAATATCGTGGTCGGCGATCCGCTCTGCACTCTTGGAAAGCCGAACTAGAATCCCGAGGCAAGAAACGAGAAACTAGTACTAGATGATCCAACTGTCCGGGGCCGGCAAACGTTTCGGCCCTAAGCTCCTGTTTGAAAACCTGAACTGGCTGATCACTCCCAAGGATCGCGCCGGGTTGGTCGGCGCCAACGGCACGGGAAAAACAACGCTGCTCAAGATCCTTGCTGGCATCGAGTCGCTCGATTACGGCTCCCTCAGCGTGACGCGCGGCGTCAGCGCCGGATACCTGCCGCAGGACGGCCTCTCGCTTTCCGGCCGCAGCGTCTTCGCCGAGTGCATGTCGGTCTTTTCTTCCTTCCACGACATGGAGCAGGAGATGGAACAGCTCACGCACAAGATGGCGGAGCTGGATCCGGCCGGCCCTGAATACGCGCAGGTGGCCGACCGCTTTCACGAGCTGGACACCAATTTCCGCAACCGCGACGGCTACGCCATCGAAGCGCAAGTCGGCACCGTTCTCGCCGGCCTCGGCTTCCCGCATTCCGATTGGCACCGCCGCACCGAGGAATTTTCCGGCGGCTGGCAGATGCGCATCGCGCTCGCCAAGCTGCTGCTCGAGAAACCCAACCTGCTGCTGCTCGACGAGCCCACCAACCACCTGGATCTCGAAGCGCGCAACTGGCTGGAGCAATATCTGACCGACTACCCCTTCGCCTACGTCCTGATCTCGCACGACCGCTATTTTCTCGACGTCACCGTCAACAAGATCGTCGAAATCTGGAACAAGGGCGTGCACTTCTACCCCGGCAACTACGAGAAGTACCTGCAGCAGAAGCAGGAGCGCAGCGACCAACTGGAAGCCGCGTACAAAAATCAGCGCGAGCGCATCGAGCAACTGGAGGCGTTCATCAACCGCTTCCGCTACCAGGCCACCAAGGCCAAGCAGGTGCAGAGCCGGATCAAGGAGCTCGACAAAATCGAGCGCATCGAGATGCCGCCCGAAGAGCGGACCATCCACTTCTCGTTTCCGCAGCCCAAGCCCAGCGGCCGCATCGTGGCCGAGTTTCAAAACGTCTCCAAAAGCTACGGCGAGAAATTCGTCTTCGGCGGAGTGAACTTCATCATCGAGCGCGGCGACCGCATCGCCCTGGTGGGCGTAAACGGCGCGGGCAAGTCGACGCTCATCAAGCTGCTGGCCGGCATCGAGCCGCTTTCGAGCGGCGAATACCGCCTGGGCCACAACGTTGAGGTCGACTATTTCGCGCAGGATCAATACAAGGAACTCGATCCCAACGCCCGCATGCTGGACGATCTGACCAGCCTCGCCGAGCGAAACACTAACACCGAACTGCGCAACCTGCTGGGCTGCTTCCTGTTTTCCGAAGACGACGTCTTCAAACGCATCGGCGTGCTCTCGGGCGGCGAGCGCAACCGCTACGCGCTGGCCCGCATGCTGCTGCAGCCGTCCAATTTCCTGCTGCTCGACGAGCCCACCAACCACCTGGACATGCGCGCCAAGGACGTCCTGCTCGAATCGCTCGAGAAATACACCGGAACGGTGGTCTTCGTCTCGCACGACCGCTACTTCATCGACAAGCTGGCCACGCGCATCTTCGAAGTCGGAGACGGCGAAGTGCACGTGTTCCCGGGCAACTACGAAGACTACATGTGGCGCAAGGAAGGCAAGCCGCTGGATCTGACTCTTCCCGCAAACGGCCGCCCGGCGCACCAACCTCCGCCCGCCTCGGCGCCCGCGCCTCCCGCCAAGCGCGTCAATCCGATCAAGCTCAAACAAATGCGCGACCGCTGCCAGCAATTGGAGCAACAGATCGCCAAGACGGAAGCGGAAATCGCCGCCTCTGAAAAGGAACTCGCCAACTTCGTGAGCGCCGAAGAAACGCTCCGTTTGACCAACATGCTGGATGAGCGCCGTGCCGCTCTGGCATCGCTGCTCCAGGAATGGGAGCAGGTCTCGCAAGCGGTTGAATCGCAGCAAGCATGAGCGACTTTCAAGACCAACTCGCGCATCTGCGCCGCCGCATCGCGAAGATCGACAAAAAGTACACCGATCCCGAAACCGCGCTCCCGCCCCTCCGCCGCGGCCGCCCATTCCGGCCCCGGAAGACTACCTCGCAGGCAGCGACATCGAGACCGAACTCGGCCGCCATTTCGAAACCGAAAAACTATACGAACGCCATCGCCGCCACGGCAGCATCGGCATCGCGGACCTGGAGGATTTGCCCAGCGATTTGCTCCACCCCATTTCCAACGGCCTGATCCCCGATGCTCCGCCGTCCAAATGGTGCTTTCTCGACACCGAAACCACGGGCCTTGCGGGCGGCTCCGGCACCTACGCCTTCCTGGTCGGCGTCGGCCGCATCACGCCGGAAGGTTTTCGCGTCCGCCAATTCTTCATGCGCGACTTCGGCGAGGAAGCCAGCCAGCTCAGCGCGCTCCACCAGCATCTGAAAAACTTCGAAGTCCTCATCACCTACAACGGCCGCACTTACGATCAGCCCTTGCTCGAAACGCGTTTCCGCATGGTTCGCCAGCGCCCGCCCTTCGCCTCGCTCGAACATCTGGATCTTCTCTTCGGCGCGCGCCGTCTCTGGAACCTGCGCTTCGATAGTTGCCGCCTGGTCGATCTTGAAACTCAGATCCTGGGCGTCGAACGTCAAGGCGATCTGCCCGGCGAGCTGATCCCGTACGTCTACTTCGAGTACCTGCGCACGCACGAGATTTTCCGCCTGCTGCCCATCTTCCACCACAACGCCATGGACATTCTGACGCTGGCCTGCCTCACGGCGATCGTGCCGCGCGCCTTCCAAGCGCCCGAGCAGGCCCAGTTCGCGCACGGCGCCGAAATGGTGGGTCTGGCGCGCTGGTGGCGCCAGGCGGAGCAACACGAGAAAGCCCTCGCGCTATTCCGTCAGGCCCTGGATCGCACGCTGCCCGACGATCTCCTGTTTCGCACCATGTGGGACATCGCCGCGCTCGAAAAGAAACTCGGCCGCCAGCACGCCGCGCTTCCCGTGCTGACCGATCTGGCAGCCGAACGCAACCCCTGGCGCGCCGCCGCCTTCATTGAGCTGGCGAAATACTACGAACATCGCGAGCGCAACTACCCGATGGCGCTCGAAATGACGCGCAACGCTTTGGACCTGGACCCATCAGACAGTGTCCGCCGCCGGCTGACTCGTCTGGAAAAGCGCATCTCACCTCGTTCGGGAAAACTTCTATGACACGTTGGAAACTCATCGCCTCAACGATTCTGCTCGCAGCTTTGTCTGCCTGCGCGCATCCTCCCAAGCTATCCACCAGCCTGGACATCCGCAAAGACTCACCGGATCTGGTCGTGCTCAAACTCAAAGTCGTCAACCTCGAGGACCGCGTCACCGTGCCCATCGCCATCCAGATAACCGGTCAGGCCGAGGAAAACGGCCAGTGGGACAAATCCATCACGCTGCTGCAACCGGCGGCCTTCGTGCTCAATCGCAAAGAAGAGCGCACCATCACCAAGCTCTGGCACATCTCCGCCCAGGCCGTGCGCACCACGCTCGTGGTCCGCGAACAAGAAAGCGGCAATCTGTTGAAATCGGAAAAGTTCGAAAAAACGCTGTAGGCCGCGCCTACATCACAGCGGTCAGCTCTTTCCAGGCGAGCCCCTGCGATTCCGCCACGCCCGGATACGTGATGTAACCCTGATACGTATTCACGCCTTCGCGGATGGCCGCATTCTCTTCGCACGCCCGCTCCAACCCTTTGGCGCACAGTTCCGCAAGATAGGGGAACGTCGCATTGGTCAGCGCGAACGTGGAAGTGTGCGGCACCGCTGCCGGCATGTTCGAGACGCAGTAGTGCAGCACGCCGTCGACCACATAGACCGGATCGGTATGCGTCGTCGCGTGCGAAGTCTCAAAACATCCGCCCTGATCGATCGCCACGTCCACCATCACCGCGCCTTTTCGCATCTCTGCCACCATGTCGCGCCGCACCAACTTTGGCGCCGAAGCGCCCGGAATGAGCACCGCCCCGATCACCAGGTCGGCTTGCCGCAGCGTCTGGCGAATCGTAAACAGGTTGGACGCCAGCGTCACCACCTGGCTCGAATAGATGTCGTCCAGTTGCCGCAGCCGATCCATGTTGCGATCGATGATGGTGACATGCGCGCCCAGCCCCACCGCCATTTTCGCGGATTGATGTCCCACCACGCCGCCGCCGACGATCACGACATTGGCCGGCGCGACCCCCGGAACACCGCCCAGCAATATTCCACGCCCGCCGTTCGGCTTCTCCAAATACTGCGCGCCGACCTGCACGGCCATTCTGCCCGGCGACTTCGCTCATCGGCGTCAGCAACGGAAGCGACCCGTCGCGCTCACGAATGGTTTCGTACGCCACCGAGTTCAACTTCGACTCCAGCAGCTTGCGCGTCAACTCCGGCAACGGCGCCAGGTGCAGATAGGTGAACAGAATTAATCCCGGGCGAAAATAAGCGTACTCGCTGGGCTGCGGTTCCTTCACCTTCACCACCAGATCGGCTTGCCGCCACACCTCCGCCGCGCTAGGCAGAATCTCCGCACCCTCGTCCGCGTATTCCTTGTCGGTAATGGAACTGCCCGCGCCGGCTTGCGTTTCCACCAGTACCCGGTGCCCGGCCTCGCGCAGCGCCGCCGCCCCGCTCGGAACCAATCCGACGCGAGCTTCGTGATCTTTCACTTCCTTGGGAACGCCGACCGTCATTTGAGGGGATTCGCCGAACCAAGCTGGTTCGGCGGGTTCGCGGGACTGGGCGGGTTGGTTTGGTTGGTCGGGATCGCCGTGTTCGACGGAGTTCCCTGGCTAGCCGGGTTCGCCGGAGTCGCAGGCGCCTGTTTGCCGGACTGCGCGGTCAGCCGCTTCGGCCCGAGCCCCAGCGCGATCAGCGAGAGCGCCCCAATTTTCCCATCCGCCGTCAGATTCTGGTCCGTCTGAAATCGCTTCAGCGCGTCCACCGAATCCGGCCCCCACTCGCCGTTCGCCTCCCCGTGCAGGTAGCCCTTGCTGATGAGCGCCTGCTGGATTTCCCTGTACCGATCCGCGGTAGGCGCCTGCTGATAGGACCGCACCACCCGGCGCGTCCGGCTGCTTTTTGCGCTCCTCGACCTCGACGCAACCGTGCCGGATTTTGCGGTTGAAGCCTTCGCGGGCGCCGCAGATGCAGAGTGCGCTCCGGTGGACTTCGTGGCCGCCGAATGAGCCGGCCGCTTGGTAGTCTTCTTCTTGGTTGGGGCCGTTGACGTCGGGGTGGTGGCCGCAAGCGCCAGCGCACACCACACCGCCATGAGCCAGATTGTCTTGGACACCAATGCCCATCTTACCAGCGACGGCCCCCGTGGCGCATCCGTGCGGGCCGCGCACGCACTCCTGCGAAGGCCCGACTCACTCCTCGCGCAGCAGCGCCAAAGGATCCAGCGACAGCGCGCGTTGCGCGGGAATCCACGTAGCCAGCAGCCCCAGCATCGCCATCGCCAGCACTACACCAAACAAGACCAGTGGATCACGCGGGGTCGCCTGATACACGATGGCAGCCAGCACCCGGGTTGCTAGGAGCCCGAGAATCAACCCGGCCGCCGAGCCAAAAGCCAGCAATTTGAACGCGCGTCCCAAGGCTGCCTGCAAAACTTCCTTGGACTGTGCGCCGATCGCGATCCGAATGCCCAATTCCTTCAGCCGCCTGCTGACTGAGTAAGTCGCCATCGCGAAAATGCCGGTTATTGCCAGCATGGCGCCCATTACGCCCAACGCATCCCAGCGCTATCGTTGCCACACGCGCGGGAAACAGAGCAAATTCCACTTCTTTGCTCCAGGTCGAGATGTAAGCAGGCAGCCCCGAATCCAGGTCCCGCAATGCGCTCTTCATGGCCGGCGCCAGCAAGCGCGGATCGCGGCTCGAGCGCACCACCATCACGGTGTCGCTCGCCGGCCATTGCAGGATGGGGACAAACATCGCCGCCTCCGGATCTTCAGTGAGGCTAAAATATTTGCCGTCTTCTACCAGCCCCACCACTTGGATGCGCGTTCCGTCCGCCCTCTTGAAATACCCGCCTACTGCGTTTGTTGAGCCGAAGATCTTCTCAGCAAACCGCCGATTTACTACGGCAACGCGTGGCGAGTTTCCATCGTCATGCCATGAGAAATCCCGGCCCGCTAATAGCCCTGTACCGGCCGCACGGAAGTAATCCGGGGATACGTGGTAAATATACGGTTCAGCAGCGGCATTCGCTGGCCTCAAATCTGTCGCTTCGTCGGTAAAGACGTTGGTGCTGTCCGAGCCCGCGCTTAATGGCACCTGCTGAATCAGCCCCACGTACTCTACGCCGGGAATGGACGCCGTCGCTTCGAGCATGCGCTTTTGCATGGCAGGCACCGCATCGCCTCTGTACCCCGCCATATTCAGTGCGGTGTTCATCAGCATCGCGTTGCGTGGCTCGAAACCGAGATTGCTATCGAGCGAACGCATGAGTCCACGGACCGCCACCATCGATGAAGTAATCAGCACGGCACAGATGGCAATCTGCACCACCAGCAGCAGGTCTCGGGCCGTAACGCGCCGCCCCACCGCGCCGCTCGGCCCCGCTTTGACGATCTGGTATGGATTGGCCCTGAGCACCTGGCGCACCGGAACCATGCCGAAGAGTACCGCGCTCACCAACGCCAATACTAAAGCGATTCCATACACACTTGCATCCGGACTCACCGGCAGATTGAGGGGGAATCTGGGTACCGGCTGCCACGCGCTCAGCCCGCGCAGCAACCCTACGCTACCCCATAGCCCCAACGCGCCACCGGCCAGTGAAATCAGCACGGCTTCGGTAAGTAATGTCCGCAGAATGCGGGTGCGCCTGGCTCCC
Source organism: Terriglobia bacterium (assembly GCA_963739705.1). Lineage (GTDB taxonomy): Bacteria > Acidobacteriota > Terriglobia > Bryobacterales > Bryobacteraceae > Palsa-89. The sequence goes on from CAVUBR010000005.1 coordinate 71,150, forward strand.
AACGCGAGCCGCAGCGCAACTTCTCGCGAACGATCCGCAGCCCGTGCGGCAAAAAGGCCCCCGAGATTCGCACACGCAGCCAGCAGGATCAACCCCGCCAGCAGCATCAATCCCGTCATGAAGGCCCGTACCGGAGGACCGAGAAAGTTGCCGTAAAGACTCGGACGCGCCAACCCAAAGTTCACATGGCCGTCGTCTTTGGGATAGGTCTTTTCCAGATACGAGCCAATCGAGTTCAGATCGGCAACCGCCTGTGCTGGAGTCAGGCCCGCCTTCAGATGCCCCAACACCGAAAAAACCCAACGGTTCCTCCGCTCGTTCAACAGACTCACTCCCGCCACCTGTTCCTGGTTAACGATCGGCACAAAGAAATCGGGCATGAAAAACAATAAAGTTCCGTGGAATCCGGGCGGCGCGACACCGACGATGCTGAATGGATGCTTGTTGATCTGAACCGCACGGCCCACCACACTGCGATCGTCCTGAAAGCGCGTGTGCCAATACGCGTAGGTGAGCACGACGTAGGGAGCGCTGTTGGGGCCATGCTCATCGGTTGGGTGAATCAAACGGCCCAGGTACGGCTGTAGCCGCAATACGTCGAAGTAGTTCCCGCTCACTTCCTCGATCCACACGGAGGATGGATTTTCACCCGTGTTGAGCCCCGCCTGGTCGACGTTATAAGCCGCCACACCATCGAAGCTCCGGTTGCGATCGCGCAGGTCGAGATAGTCGGGATAGGATTGATACCCATTGCCCTTGGCCCGCTCAATCATGAAAAGATCCTGCGCTTGAGGCACGTTCAACGGGCGCAGTACCAACGCGTTTAGCACGCCAAATACCACCGCGTTCGCGCCAATCGCCAAGGCCAGCGTCAAGACGGCGACCATCGTGAATCCGGGTGACTTGCGCAACACCCGCAGACTGTAGCGCACGTCCTGGATCAGAGTCTCGATGAAATTCCCGCCCAGCGATTCGCGCGCTTCTTCCTTGAATCGCGCTTGCCCGCCAAACTCAATGCGCGCCCGGCGCTCTGCCTCGGTGCGATCCAGACCCGAACGTTCCAGATCGTCAGCGCGGTGCTGGATATGCGAGCCAAGCTCCTCCTCCATGTCAGCCTCGATCTGAGTACGATGAAAAAACCGGCTGCCAACCGAACGAAAATAGCCCAGGAGTTTCATATTTCCTCCGGCTCGGCGGCCAGCGCGGAACCCATCGCTGCGGCCAGCCGGTTCCATCCCGCCGTTTCCTCGCGCAGACGCTTGCGCCCCAAAGCCGTCAGCTCGTAAAACTTGGCGCGCCGATTATTTTCCGATACGCCCCAGCTTGCCTTGAGCAGCCCCTGGCGCACCAGCCGGAACAGCGCCGGATAGAGCGCTCCCTGCTCGATCAGCAGCGCTTTCCCGGAGATCTGCCCGATGCGCAAAAGAATCCCATAACCATGCAGCGGCCCCAGCGAGACCGCTTTCAGAATCAGAAGATCGAGCGTTCCGGGAAGAATCTGCGCCTGGCTGGACATGTGGACACTCCTAAGATGCTAAGGGGAGTATACTGCGACTCTCCTAAGCTGTCAAGGAGAGAGTGAGCCGCCCCCGGAAAATTGGTTCGCCTTCACGCACTAAACGGGCGGAGGTATTTTAAAGGAAGGCATTACTGCAGTCACTATGAGTATCACCATCCTTCCGGCCATCGAAGCTCGCCTGCGCGCGAGAGCCCAAGCCGAGGGCATCACCGTCGAAGCTTATCTGCAGCGCCTGCTTCGTTCCGATCAGGAAGTTATCGATGAGCTCGAAGCGCTGGCCTTGGAAGGGCTGAATTCCGGCGACCCAATCGAGGCCAGTCCCGCCTTTTGGGAAGAGAAGCACCGTCGCTTGGACACCCGGCTCAAGACCAGCGCCCGGTGAACCGCCGTTACCTGATTCGCCCCACCAGGACCTGGACGATCAAGCCGATTACTACGGCACACGAGGAACCCGCTTTCGTCTAACGCCCCCGCCCGAGCCCGCCCAGCGGAAAGCAGTAGCGTATCTTCAAAAACATTCTTCAGGCTCCAACAGGTACTTACGAGCGCGGTGCGAATTGACTGCAAAAGCAGAAGTCCACAGTCTTTATGGGCGATGCGCTGGTCGCTCAACCTGCCGACTCGACCGTTTTGTTGAAAACACACGAGTTCACTGGCTTCGTTTTTTCAAATTCCAATTCCAATCCCACCGCCCGCGCCAAACCCCCACCATGCGTCAAACCACATCCCACCTGACCCGTCTGCTATCGTAAGCGCATGATCCGGCTCCTTTCGACCCTCCTCGCGGCCGCAGCCCTGGCCTCGGCCCAGCCCTCCGACGTCAAAACCGACACGCTCTCAAACGGAATGAAAATCCTCATCCAGGAGGACCACAACATCCCCAACGTCGCCATGTATTTCTTCTTCAAGGTCGGCTCCCGCAACGAACGCCCCGGCATCACCGGCATCTCGCACTTCTTCGAACACATGATGTTCAACGGCGCCAAAAAATACGGCCCCGGCCAGTTCGACAACGAAATGGAGAAGAACGGCGGCAACAATAACGCCTACACCACCGAAGACGACACCGTCTACACCGACTGGTTCCCCTCCAGCGCGCTCGAACTGATGCTGGACATGGAGTCCGACCGCATTCACAATCTCAACTTCGATCCTAAAATCATCGAGTCCGAGCGCGGCGTCGTCTACTCGGAGCGCCGCACCTCCGTCGACAACAACAATTTCGGCGTGCTCTTCGAACAGCTCCGCGCCGCGGCCTATCAGGCGCATCCGTATCACTGGCCTGTAGTCGGCTGGCCCTCCGACATCGAATCCTGGACCATGGACGATCTGAAGAACCACTTCCGCATGGGCTACGCGCCTAACAATTGCGTAATGGTCGTGGTCGGCGATGTCTCCTCGGCTAACGTCCTGGCGCTCGCGAAAAAATATCTGGAACCCATCCCGCGCGAGGATCCCCCTCCGCCCATTCGCACCAAGGAGCCCGAACAACTCGGCGAACGCCGCATCACCGTCATGCGGCCGGCGCAGTTGCCGTTCGAGTTGGTCGCTTACCATGTCCCAGAAACCAAGAATCCGGACGACACCACGCTCGACGTGCTCGAAACAGTCCTCGCGCGCGGCCAGAGTTCGCGCCTCTACAGCCGGCTGGTCGACAAGGAACAGCTTGTCCTCGGAGTGCAAAGCTTCCGCCAGCCATCCTTCGATCCCGGTCTCCTGATTTTCAGCCTGCAACCGAGAAGCGGCATCGAGCCGGCCCGCGCCGAGAAAGCTCTCTTCGAAGAACTCGATCGCCTCCGCAACCAGCCGCTCTCCGACCAGGAACTACGCAAGGCCAAGAATCAATTGCTCGCCAACCACTATCGTGAGCTGAAGACCATCTCCGGGCGCGCCAACCTCCTGGGAAGCTATGAGCTGTTCTACGGCGACTACCGCAAGCTCTACTCAGTCGAGCAGTCGGTCGAAGCCGTCACCGCCGCGGACGTCCAGCGCGTCGCGCGCCAATATCTGACGGAGAAGAACAGGACCATCGCCACGCTGGTTCCCACTTCATCGAAAGGAGGCACCCAATGAAGATGCGACTCGCTTTGATCCTGGTTCTCGCGAGCGCGGCCCTCTTCGGCGAAGTGCGCCTGCCTCCCTTCACGCGCCAGACGCTGCCCAACGGCGTCACGGTCGAACTGATGCCCCGCCCCGGCGTCCCTCTGGTAGGCTTCCGAGTCCTGGTGAATGGCGGCGCCGAAGCCGAGCCGGCCAACCTATCCGGCCTGGCCAGCATCACCGCGCAGCTCCTCCGAAAAGGAACCGCCCAGCGAACCGCCGATCAATTCTCCGAAGAGCTGGATTTTCTCGGCGGCACGTTTCAGACTCCCGAAGCAACCCAATCACCCGCCAGCGTCATCACGGCCGAGTTCTTGAAGAAAGACTTCGACCGCGGCCTGGATCTGGTCAGCGACGCCGTCCTGCACGCTTCTTTCCCCGAACCGGAAGTTCGCAAGCTGCTCGCCCAGCGCATCGACGCCGCCAAATCCATCAAAGACAACCCGCAAGCCGCCATCGGCCTGTACTTCGCTGCGTTTTTCTTCGGCTCAAGCCATCCTTATGGACGCGTCCCCGACGAAGCCACGCTCTCCCGAATCCAGCGCCAGGACATCGTCGATTTTCACGCGCGCAATTACTGCGGCAAGAACCTGGTCGTCATCGTCTCCGGCGATTTCGAACCCGCGGCTGTCACGCAGAAAATTCGCGATGCCTTCGGCGGTGTCCCGCCCGGCGAGGTGTTCCAGCCAGTCAAAGCGCCCTCCACCCCGGCCGGCCCGCGCCTCCTGCTCATCGACAAACCCGACGCCACCCAGACTTACTTCTACATCGGCCAGCCCGGTATCGACCGCACCAACCCCGACCGCGTCAAACTGATGCTCGTCAATCTCCTCTTCGGCGGCCGGTTCACCTCCTTATTAAACGAAGAGCTGCGCGTGAAGTCCGGTCTCACCTATGGCGCCACGTCAATCGTTCAGCAGTCACGCATACCGGGAGCCACCATCATCGCCAGCTACACGAAAACGGAAACCACCGAGAAGGCCATCGACATGGCGCTCGATGTTTTGAAGCGCCTGCGCGAGCAGGGCGTCACGGCCGACCAGCTCGCCTCCGCGAAGGCCTATCTCAAAGGCACCTTCCCCACGCAGCGCCTGGAAACCACCGATCAGATCGCTACCGCCCTCGGCGACATGGCGATCTATCATCTGGGCAAAGACGACATCGACGACCTGTTCTCGCGCATCGATGCCGTCAGCCTCGAAGACGCCAATCCCATCGCGCGCAATTACTACCGGGACCGCGACCTGACCTTCGTCCTGCTAGGCAACGCGTCCAAAATCCGCGACGCGGCCAAGAAATACGCGCCGAAAATGATGGAGGTCCCGATCACCAAGTCTGGCTTCGCCGTCGACTAAGGATTCGTCGTTGTTGGCGGCGTCACTACCGCCGGAATTTCGACAACGTGTCCCAGCGTCACTAGAGTTCGGCCGCTGATCGCATCGAAAATTTCAAGCGTCGCAACCAGTTTGCAAGCTGGCGGCACGGGAGTTGCCGCGCCACTCACCGGCGTAACCGGCGGAATTAAGATCACTGCCCGAATTTCGCGCCGATCGCCCGCCACCACCAAATTCAGATCCGTATCGCTGTGCAGTTGAAACGCCCTGCTCTGCCCGGGAGGAACAATGAGCGTCGTCGACTTCACTACCGTTCCGCTGTCGTCCACGAACTGCACTCCAGCCGAACAAATCACGCCCACCGCCGGCGCAAGCACGCCCGGATTTAACAGATTCAACTGCGCCGTCTGCGCATCCGCGAGCCCCACCATCCCGGTGGTCGCCACCGCCGGTTGAGCGCACAACGCCGCGGCGCCCAGCAAAAAGACACACGTGTACTTAAGCATAAAATGCTCCTGTTTGGATTGGAATCCGGCTTCGCTCGTCAACTCCTGCCGGTCTGCTTGTACAAACACGGGGCGCCGCCCAGAGTCGCGCAAAATCGCCGAAACCTTTCGCGTGTCGTATATAATTCCTTTCATGATCTCTGTTGCTCGCAAGACCCTGGTCTGGCTGCTTCCTCTTGCCACTCTGTCCGCCGAAGTGAAATTGCCCGATGGCGAGGGCAAGGACCTGGTCGAAAACGTCTGCACCTCCTGCCATGACCTGGACACCGCGGTCGATACCAAGCGCACCGAAGACGAATGGAAAAAGGTTATCGATACCATGAAGTCGCGCGGCGCCGAAGCCACCGATGAAGAATTCGCCACCATCGTGAAGTACTTGACCAAGAATTTCGGCAAGGCCGGTGGAGCGTCGGAGGCCGCGGCGAAAAGCGATGCCGGCCCAAGCGCCAGCTCAGAGTCCAAGAAAGCGTCGATCAAGTTCGACGCCAAGAATGACTGGGCCGCTTACGGCCGCGACGAGGGCGGCCAGCGCTACTCTCCCCTCACGCAGATCAACGCCAACAACGTCGCCAAACTGAAACTTGCCTGGCAATACGCCATCGATCCCAAGGCCGCCAGCCTCACCGGCCCGCAGCGGGTGCTCGCGCCCACGGAGGCCGTGCCCATCGTCATCGGCAACGTGCTGTTCACGCCCACCACGCAGCACACCGTGGTCGCGCGTCGAAGCCGACACCGGTCAGGAAATCTGGAAGTACGATCTGGGCCGCGCCAGCGGAACTATGCGCGGCGTGAGCTTCTGGCCCGGCGATTCTCAAACTCCCGCGCAAATTTTCACCGGAACCAGCGAAGGCAAACTGATCGCGCTCAACGCCGAGACTGGTAAGCCCGTCCCCGGCTTCGGCAACGAAGGCACTGTCGACCTGCGCGTTGGCGTCACCGAAAAATACCCCAAGATGCCGTATCACATGAGCTCGCCCGGCGCGATCTACAAGAACCTGATCATCACCGGCTCGCAGGGTCAGGAGGATAATCCCGACGGCCCGGCTCAAGATCTGCGCGCCTGGGACGTCCACACCGGCAAGCTGGTTTGGACCTTTCATCCGCTTCCGCATCCCGGCGAAGTCGGCTATGAAACCTGGCCCAAGGACGCCTATGAGCACGTCGGCTCGCCGGCCAACTGGGGGCTCATCACGGTGGACACCGAGCGCGGCTTGATCTTCGTTCCATTCGGGCAGCCCGCGCCGCAATATTACGGCGCCGGGCGGCCCGGCGACAATCTGTTCTCGTCTTCGATCGTCGCGCTCGACGCCGCCACCGGAAAGCTGCGCTGGTATTTCCAGATCACGCATCACGACATGTGGGATCTCGACGCCGAAGCCGCGCCGGCGCTGATTGACGTCGTCCAGAACGGCAAGAAGATTCCGGCCATCGTTGCAGTTTCCAAAGCCTCGCTGATGTTTTTCCTGAATCGCGAAACCGGCAAATCGATTTATCCAGTGGAAGAGCGGCCGGTGCCGCAGAGCGATGTTCCGGGCGAGCATTCTTCGCCGACGCAGCCATTCCCGCTGAAGCCTCCGCCGCTGGCGCGCCTCGGCATGAAGCCCGACGAGGTTTTCACCGGCGAGCCGGATCACGAAAAGTACTGCCGCGATTTGGTCGAGAAAATCGGCGGCATCCACAACCTCGGCCCGTACACGCCATACAGCAGCAAGGAATATCGAGTGATCTTTTCCGGCCAGCAGGGCGGTGTAAACTACGGCGGCGTATCGGTGGATCCGGCGCTTAACTACGTCTTCGTGAACACTCGCGACGTCGCGGGGATCGGCCGGCTCGATAAACAAGACGACACCGACTTGGTGGCCTATCGCCGCTCGACGCCGCTGCCCGGCCGCGGGACGTTTTATTCGCGCTTTTGGGATCCGGACAATCAGATGCCATGCCAGCAGCCGCCGTGGGCGCATTTGTTGGCCGTGAATGCGAACACCGGCGATATCGCCTGGACAGTTCCGCTCGGCACCAGCGATGAACTGGAAGCCAAGGGCATGCACAACACCGGCGCGTTCGGCCAGGGCGGCAGCATCGCGACCGCCGGCGGAGTCATTTTCATCGCCGGCACGAACGATTCGCGGTTCCGCGCTTTCGATTCGCGCACCGGCAAGCTGCTCTGGGAAACGAAACTCGATAGCGAGGGCCACACCAATCCGATGACGTTTATGGGCAAGAACGGCAAACAATATGTAGTGATCGTGAGTTCAGGCGTGAATGCGTTTACTTTGGAGTGATCATTCGCTGCGCAGAGCCGTCGCGGGATCGATGCGTACGGCGCGGTAAGCTGCGGGCGCGGCGGCAATAGCGGACATCGCCAGCAGAAACAATAGAACCGAGACCACCGCGATTGGTTCCCAGCGGCTGGTTCCGTAGAGCAGATGAGCGATCCAATTCGCAGCGACAGCGTAAGCTCCCAGCCCCAGGATAAAGCCGATCCCGATGACTAACGCGGTTTCGCGTGATAGCAGACCAATGATGCTGCCTGGTTGCGCGCCCAGCGCCATGCGGACTCCGATTTCTCGTGTGCGCGACTTGACCGAATAATCGAGCGCGCCGTACAGGCCAATGCTCGCCAGCAGCGCCGCCACCGCTCCGAAGATCGTGGCCAACATAGCTAGCAGACGCTCTTGCCACAGCGTTGCGTGGACTTCTTGGCGCAAGGTCAGCACTTCGATGAGCGGCAATTCGGGATCGAGCGAACGCAGAACCTCGCGCACCGGCGCGATCATCGCCTCGGGACGCTGCGGGGTACGAAGGTGAAGCACAAAGGGCTCATCGAATCCATCCACAACGGCGGTGTAAACCGTCGGTTGGATCGGCTCGCGCAGCGATCTGTATTTTGCGTCGCTCACCACGCCGATAATTTCGTTGTCGCCTTTCGCAATTCCGTCCGGGCCTGGGAATCCGAAGCGTTTCCCAATGGGATTTCTGCCAGAAAAGAAGTGCCTGGCGAAGGTCTGGTTCACGACCACTCTGTTGAGGCCTGGCCGATGCCGATCAAACCAGGTGAAGTCGCGGCCGGCGAGCAAATGCATTCCCATGGTGTCGAAATAGCCGGGTGTGATTAGATTGAGACTGCTGTTCAGAAAATCAGACGGCTGGATTTGCATTCCGGCTGGCGCGAAAGTACCTTTGATCCCAGTGCCCCGCATCAATGCCCGGCCGGCGATGCTGCGCGCGACGATTCCGGGCAGCGCGCCGGTCTTGGCCAGCAGAGCCTGGCTCAGCATTCGGCTCTGCCGGTCTGTGTAGCCTCGCAACGCTGGATCGATGGTGAAGGTCACGATATGGCCGCTGTCGAAACCTGGATTCATCGCTTGCAGGCGCTGAAGCGTTCTTAAGAGCAAGACCGCCCCGGTCAGGATCAAGGTGCAAAGCGCCACTTGGGTCACGACAATGAAGTTGCGCGGGAGCGTTCGGCGAGTGGAGTTTCGGGTGCCTCTCAACGTACTCGCAAGGTCAGTGATGGCGCATCGCAAAGCAGGCGATAAAGCGAACAGAACAGCGGTCAGCAGCGTGATCAGCATGGTGAACGACAACACTTGACCGTTCATGTGAACTTGTACCGAGAGAGGTTGGAGCACGGCGGCGCGGTCGCGAATCGGAGGGAGGCTCCTCGTGATCAAGGGCAGGCAGGTGCGGGCGAGCAGCGCGCCGGCCGCGCCTCCGAGCAGAGCCAGGACGAGTCCTTCGTTGAGGAGCTGCCGCACGATCCGAGCCGGGCTGGCGCCAAGGGCCAGCCGGACGCTGATCTCTTGAGTCCGAACCGAAGAACGCGCCGCAATCAGGCCGCCCACGTTGGCGCAAGCCAGCAACAGCAGCAGCGCGACACCGGCCATCAGAACATCCAGGCCGCGGGAAAATTGCGCGCGCAGCGTGGAAACTCCATGGGATACGGATTCCAATTGGAGGTGCGTGCGAAGAGCGCCTTGCTCACGCGGCTCAGTTGGGAACACGCGAGTATGCTCTTCGTCCAAACTCGGGTGCAGCATCGAATCGACTTCGGCATTGGCGCGTTCCAGCGGTACGCCGGTACGAAGGCGCCCGAAGATTTGCCCGAACAACGGCCTCGCGCTGGGGCCAAAGCCGCTGTAAGGAGTGACGATTAACCGGTCAACCGCGGCAGGAACTCGAATATCCGGACTGGTTTCCGCCGAAAGTCCATTGAATCCTTCGGCTGAGACTCCCACGACGGTGAACGGATGTCCGCGCAAAACGATTGTCTTGCCCAGAATCGACGGGTCACGCTGGAAACGCCGCTTCCAAAATTCGTAACTCAACACCGCATTGTGGGCGGCCGTGCGTTCGTCTTCAGCGCCGAGCAGGCGTCCTAGATACGCACGCGCGCCCAGCGATGAAAAGAAATTGGGGGAGACCAGATGCACACCTACGCGTTCGGTCGAATGCCCGTCGCTCAATGCCACCTCAGCTTCGCCCTGACAGAGGGCCTCCGAGATACTCGCGTCCTCGGAAGCAAGCGCGCCGCAAAGGTCATATGGAAGGTCCCAGGTCAAGAAGCCGGTTGGATGCTGCTCCACTAGGCGGACCAGGTTCTCCGGATGCGGGACGGGCAGCGGCCGCAGCAGCAGAGCGTCGACAAGACTGAAGATCAGGGTATTCGCGCTGATTCCGATGGCCAGCAGCAGCACGGCCGTCGCGGTGAACACTGGACTCTTCGCCAGCAGGCGAAGGCCGAACTGGACGTCGCGGAACATCTTCTTCTCTCAGAGTACAACCACGATCGGAACACGGTGACATAATGTAAGGCCAGGAGACCGTATGAAAACCGGGACGCTGTTTGTTTCGTTCACTGCTTGCGCGACGCTGCTCGCCCAGGCGCCCAAGCACATTAACCGCGCCATCGAACTGCTTGAACAGGGTCAACCGGTTTACTACACCGGCTCGCATTCCGGTACCGAAGGCAGCTTCGAGCAAGGTAAAAAGGACGCGCAGACGTATGCCGACTACATCAGCTATGACATGGAGCACGCTCCGTTCGACGTCAAAGGTCTAGCCGAGTACATGCGCGGGCTTGTAGCGGGTGGGCCGACCAAGAGCGGGCATCGCACGCCGGCCGTGATTGTGAACGTTCCGGTGAATGGCACCGATGAGGCCACCGTTCGAGCCAACGCCTGGATGTTTCAACAGGTGCTGGCCACGGGCGTTCACGGCGTTCTTCTGACGCATGCCGATACTCCGGGTGCGGTGCGTGCGTTCGTGGAAGCGATCCGGCTGCCGATCCACAAACAAGGCGTGGATCACGGAATCAGCGAAGGACGGCGGGGCGTGCATGGCAATGCGACCGCGGCCCAAATCTGGGGTATCTCGGAACAGGAATACTGGGACAAGGCCGACGCCTGGCCGCTGAATCCCAACGGAGAGCTGCTGCTGGGTTTGAAGCTGGAAGACAAATATGCGCTCGCCAATGCGGAAGAGAATTTGAAGGTGCCGGGGATCGCGTTTGCCGAGTGGGGCCCCGGTGACATGGCGCTGTCGCTGGGCGTTCGAGGATCGGGCAACGTTGCGGAGACGGATCCGCGCATGCTGGCGGCGCGCGCCAAAGTTTTCGCGGCTTCGAAGGCCAACAAGATTTTCTTCCTGAACAGCATGAACCCGAACAACGTGATCGCCATGATCAAAGAGGGGGTCATGATTGGGCCGGCTAGTCCGGAAGCCGCCGATATTGGACGCAAATTCACCAAGCGGCAGATGCCTTACTAAGTCCGGATTCGGAGCGGTTCGCTGCCGGTGAAGGTCATTTTTTCTACCCGTTCGTACATGTCGTCGATGTTGTTGCGCACGCCGCGTTCCATCGCTCTCAAATTGACCGCGATCGCGTAGCCATCCACGTGCAGCGATTTCAGTGACGCGGCGGATGTAATTGTGCTGGTGAGTCTTGTCGAAGGTGATGGTGGGAAGCGCGGGCTGCTGGTTCGCCATTTCGGAGGCGAACGATTTGAGCTGATCGATGCGCTGCTGGATTTGAGCTTTTTCCGCCGCGCTGGTGGACTTACTTGACGCGCTGCTCGAGATCTTCGATCTGATGCGCCAGTTGCTCGGCGCCGGGCGGGCCGGGACTCTTGGGATCGAGCGCGGCTATCAGATCGCCTACTTCAGAGGCGAGACCGTTACAGACCCCAGCGCATGCAGCTTGCGATCCATCACGATCACGCGAATCTTCTCGGCGTCGCTGCTCACCTCGACATCCTGCGATGCGTCGATCCCGCCCTTCTGCGCCTGGCTGAATTGATCCGGCGTAAGATTGACGTTGATATGGACGGGCGACGCCGCTCGTTCCAGGAAGCCATGGCTGTAAAACGCGAACAGCAGCGCCAGTTGGCCCCGATAGCTTCCGTCTCGCTGCTCGAGCAAAATGTCTCCCGGATCGATGTGAATCGAGAAATGCGTCGCTGAGCCGGAGGGCGCCTGCGACAGCGCGACGCGCAAGCCGATCTCGCCGGCATCGAACGGGCTGTGTGGCACGCTGCTGAAAAGAGAATGTTCCAATGCATCTGGATCAGGCGCGGCGACGTCAGGGAAGTAACCTTCGCTGGTCAGAAGATGGGCGCCCTTTCTGGACGACTCCAGCCGGATTTTGTGCTCCCTTCGGTCCTTCGGGCGCGTAGGCGAATAGTAGGCGAGCCGGTAGTTGCCGCGGCCGTCGGCAATGGCGGCGGAAAGTGCCTCGGGCGTGTTGTCGGTCGAATACAGGCGGCCACCGGTCAGCGAGGAAAACATCTCCAATGTCTGCAGGAACACACTGCCCAGATCGGCTGCCCCCTGAGCAGACTCGTCCACGGTGTAAATTGAGATCTGGTTCTCGGTAGCCGCCGCGCTGAACTGGCGGATCTGGGGCGAAAAGTCGATGATTTCCGGAAGCATCAGCGTCAGCGGGAAACCGTGCGTGACCCAGATCAGGTTCTTGCGTCCGGCGATTGCGGCCATTTGCGATCCGAGCAGGTACAGAGCCCGGAAGGTGGTGTTGATACGCAGAGACGGATCCTCCACGTCAATATCGCGGAATCCGTTGAGTGTACGCACGGCCTCGTCCAGCTTGCCGCGAAGCTGTACAGGCGTGGGCTCGACCATCGCGCGCAGGTCCGCATCGGCTGACGGCAGCGGATGAACCGGAAACAAATCCCCGTGATTGGTGAGGAAATAGATAAAGATACTATCCACCGATTCCAGGCGTTGCAACGCGGAGCCGAGGCTGTTCCACGCCGACAGCGCCACTGTCATTCGTTCGTTCCAACGGTCGAACAGGATGAGTGTGGGAGTGACTGCTGGACGATTGGCGCTCTCACCTTCTACCAGCGCCATCATGGCGCGTTTTGGGCCGGCAAAGTGAAAAAAGGCCGCCGGATGCACTTTTCCGTCCTCGCGAATCCGGATCTCGGAAGCGCGCAGATCGGTGACCGGCTCACCTTTGGCATTGGTGGCGGCAACATCGAGAAGAACGAGTCTCTGGGGCGCCTCGGCGTCGCGCTTGGGCTGGGCAAAAGCGACTGTGACAGCGGCAAATAAAAGGAACGCGCGTGGCTGCATAGAGCCTACTGCGGTGAAGCGGTTTTAGCACCGTCCACGCTGTGTAGGAACTCTATCATAAGGCGCGTTACTTCGGCAGGCGCTTCCTGCTCGGTCCAATGTCCTACTCCAGGCAGCAGAACTTTCTTCCAAAGGTTGGGAACGCTCTGTTCCAGATTGTCGATGGCGGGCTTAAGAAACTCGACCACCCCGTCGTCGGCGCCAGCAATGAAGAGCGTAGGCTGCAGGAGCTTCCGGCCGGTCAGGAACGGTGTCTCCCGCCAGAAAATGTCCTGACCGCGATACCAGTTCAGGCCGCCGCGGAAGCCGGTGCGGGAGTACTCGCTGGCGCAATAATCCAGGTCCTCTTCTTTCAGCCAAGCCGGAAGCTCCTTCGGATCCGTGCAACCGTCCAGCGCTTTTTCGTTCACGCTGAAAATGTAGCGCCATTTGTGTTCCTTCGGAATCGAACCCGAGAGCGAGTACAGCAACAGGCGCAGGGTGCGCTTGGGATCGGCCTCGAATTCCTTTTCGGCCAAACCAGGCATCTGAAAATAGGTCATGTAGAATTGCTTCCCCGGCGGTACCAGCCGCGCCAGGCCCTCGACCGGATTGGCGGGGCCGCGCATAATATAGGGCACGCTCAGGAGGATGACGGAGCGGAACATATCCGGCCTGAGATTGGCCGCGTTGAAGGCAACGGGGGCGCCGTGGTCATGCCCACAGATCACGGCTTGGTCATAACCGAGCGCGTGCACCAAGCCGACCATATCGCCGGCGGATTGGAGATGCGTGTAGTCAGCGATATTCGGTGGAGCGTCGGTCTGGCCGTAGCCGCGCATGTCGGGCGCAACCGCATGATAGCCAGCCGCGGCGAGCGCGGGCAACACGTGACGCCAGCTATACCAGAGTTCCGGAAAACCGTGCGCCAGGATGACCAGCGGACCTTCGCCCTGCTCGGCGATGTGCATCCGGATTCCGTTGGTCTGAACGAAGCGATGCGTGACAGCGGAGTGCGACAGGCTCGGTGACATAGCGTCACCGTATCACACGCGCCGGCGCGGAGGAAGCATGAACCGGCAGTCTCGTGCCAAGAAAGTGGTGGATGACTGGGAACCGCCGACGCATCGGCGCGGGCGGGCTGCGTTAGGACCCTATACAAGTTCTAGCCGCAACTCGCGCCCAACAGCAGTCGCGGCCTTGCGGAGCGTGCTCAGCGTTACCGCTTCGTAGTCGGGATCGAGCAAACGGTCGAGCGCCGCTCTGCTCGTGTGCATGCGTCGCGCCATCTCTGCCTTCGAGAAGTGACGTTCCTTCATGGCGGCTTCGACTTGCCGGGCGAGCACACGCTTGATAGCGGCGGTGCTGACTTCCTCGTAAATGCCATCCTCCCGCAGCCAACTGTCACGCTTGATCCGATGTTCTTCCTTTTCATGTTCGCGTTCCTTTCTTCCATTTCAGCGCCAGCTCGATGTCCTGTTGCGGCGTCTTTTGACTCTTCTTCATGAATCCGTGCAGTAGCACCATGCTGCCCTGTTCAATACAGAAAATAACGCGCGCGATCGGCCGTGTGGTCTCGGCGAGCCGTTTCCTGCGATGGGCTTTCACGAGGCCATTCTCCACTTCATACGTCCAGAGAAACGGAACCAGCGCCTCGTTTTCATGTGGTGGGACATGCTGTTGCACCACGACCCCGCCTCCGACGCTACTGAACAATCAGCTATCGAGAATGAAATGATTGATGTGTTGGTGCAAATACTGGCATTACCAAGCGAGGGTTGCGCCAGTTCAGCATTGCACGGTCTCAACCATCTGCATCCCAATCCTCGAGCGATTTCGCTAGTGACCCAATACCTCGATGCAAATCGGGAAAAGATGACAGCCGACCGGATCGAGTGGGTTAGTGCATGCCGGGACGGTTTAGCCCAATGAAGCGCCGGCCAGGTCGCTTCTGGCCGTTGCGGACACGGTTGCTAACCTAAGGAACTTTCAATCTGGATGTGGCGCCATGCGGGCGCGAGCGATGCAAGGTCCCGGATATACTGGAACCACGGCATAATGCATCGCAGTGGTCACAAACACATGGCTCGCCAAAACTTGCTGGTTGCCCTGGTAGCGGTTTCTTTTGTTCCTCCCGCCGTTGCACAGTCGGCAGCGCCCTTGGCGGGCCCGCACCCCAACTTCGAGGGCATCTGGAACTCAGCGACTGCCACTCCGCTGGAGCGTCCGGCGCGGCTTAAAGATAAAGAGTTCTTCACGCCGGAAGAAGCCGCGGACTGGGAACGCCGGGCGGCAACCCGACGGGAAGATCCAAAGCCGGACGTAGCAGCGAAAACCTTCGCCAGTTACAACAACCTCTTTTATGAAACCGGCACCAAGTTGCTGAAGAGTCTCCGGACGTCCATCATCACTGATCCTCCCGATGGAAGGATTCCTGCCCTGACGCCGGCTGCGGCTGCTGAGAAGAGCCGGCGCATGGAGTTGCTTCGTCATCCGCGCATCGCGACAGACCTCGGTCTGCAGGACCAATGCATCATCTTTCCGACGGCCGTGGCGCCGATGATTCCGTATATCTACAACAGCAATTATCAGATCGTCCAGACTGGCCAGGAAGTGATGCTCAACGTCGAGATGATTCACGATACGAGAATCATCCGGTTGGATCGCCAGTCTCACCTTCCGCCCAGCGTGCGGCTCTGGCTGGGCGATTCCATCGGGCGCTGGGAAGGCAGCACGCTGGTGGTGGACACCACCAACTTCAACGATGGCGGCGGCTTTTTCGGCGACGCCGGCGGTATGTTCGGCTCCGATAGAAATCTGCACGTGGTGGAACGCTTCAGTCTGCTGGATGCGAATACGATTCAATATCGCTTCGAAGTCGACGACACCACCGCTTTTACGCGGCCCTGGAAAGGCGAACTCACCTGGTCACGATCGGAAGGGGCGATCTTCGAATACGCATGCCATGAGGGCAACTATGCACTCACCGACCTGTTGGACGGCGAACGCGCCACTGAACGTGCAGGGCCTGTCCCGAAGGAACAATAGCCGGACCCGGCGGGTCTCGGCGCGCTGCCGGACACAACGTCCCCGCCAACCGGCCTGCTCGGCGTCAGGCGCGGCTTGACTTCCGAGTACCCGCGATGACGACCCCCCTGGAGGAATCCAGGGTCACCATTTTCACGTGCCGCTCGCTGAACCTGATGAGAGCCGCTTGGCCATACGACGGAAGGTCTTCAATACAGCAGTTGGGTATAATCGGTGGGCACCTTTTCCCTGAAGGAGGAAAACTATATGCGAATGTTACTGAGGGTATCGATTCCCGTGGAATCCGGTAATGCGGCAGCCAAGGCCGGAACCCTGGGTTCTACAATCGAACAGATTTTAGCCGAACTCAAACCGGAGGCGGCCTATTTCATGGCGGACGACAGCGGCAACCGGTCGGGCTCCATCGTGTTCGACCTGAAGGACACATCGCAGATTCCATCGATCGCCGAACCCTGGTTTCTGGCGTTCAATGCGAAAATCTCGCTTCGGCCGGTCATGAACCCGCAAGATCTCGCCAAGGCCGGTCCATCGATTGCCAAGGCTGCGAAGAAATACTGAACGTAGCCTTCTAAGCCGACTTTATTAAGGTAAAGATAGCGAACGGTTGATTTTTTACGATGCTTCCGCCCGTCGGCCCGAATTTCCTGATGGCGGAGGAGGCCCTTCTGCCGGGTCAGGATTGCAGGGTCCGCAGGCGCAAAAGGTAGAGGTCGCACGAGCGCACTTCTTCGGCCCGGCGGACGACCTCGTCCACATTTTCGTGGACCGAGAACAAATGTCCGCTGAGTGAGTCGGCGCAGCCCGAGGCTAGCTTCAACACCAGATTCGCGGCCACGTCCGGCGTTACGTCCTGGCCGCGATCCAGGATGGCTTGTATATAAGGAAGGCGGACGCGCGATTCATCCACCATTCTGGTGCGGACGGTGCCGGGCTGAATCGGAAACACGCTGACGCCGTGGGGAGCGAGTTCGAAGGCAAGCTGCTCGCTGAAGCGGATCAAGGCACACTTGCTGACCACGTAAGCGGACAAGTCCGGAAAAGGCCGGCAACCGGCGCCGCTGGCCACGTTGATGATACGCCCGGCTTTGCGCGCGACCATGCCGGGAACAATTTCGCGGCAACACAGCATGGGGCCGCGCAGGTTTACTTCCTGATTGCGCCACCACTCGGCCGGATCGCTTTCCCAGAAAGGACCAAATGGTCCGGGCATGCCCGCATTGTTCACCAGCAGGTCGACCGGGCCAAGGTCTCGTTCGACGCGCTGGACCATCGCGCGCACACTGGCGGGATCGGCAATGTCGGCGGGCGCCGCGAGCATGCGGCTGGGCGACAGCCTTACGGTTTCGTCCAGCTCATTGGCTGACCGGGCGGTGACCGCGACCGGCCATCCGGCATGCGCCAAGGCCAGCGCGATGGCGCGGCCAATCCCGCGTCCGCCGCCCGTTACTAATGCAATCACGAGTGGTCGTCTTTTACTTCAGCTCGGTCATCATGCCCGCCAGGCTCCACTGCATTTGCAGGCTGTTCGCCGCCCAGTGATATTCCGCCATCATGACTTTCGCGACATCGTCCTGGCTCTTGCCTTCACGAATCAACTGCGTGACACGCGTGCGCTCTTTGGCGACGTTGTCGCGGTAGGTTTGCAGTCCAGCTTTGTTGGTCACAGGGCCGTGGCCGGGGATCACAGTATCGAAATCGAGCGTGTTCAGCACGCCGTCCAGCGTGTCGGCCCATTCCTTGAGGCTGCCGCCGCCGGGATAATCGATGAGCGGGGTGTTGCCGGCCATCAGGTCGCCAGTGTGCACGACGCGCAGCGCCGGGAAGTAGATCACGGCGTCGCCGTTGGTGTGGCCGCGTCCGTAATACTTGGCGCGCACTTCCTTGCCGCCCAGAAAAACCTGCGCTTCCGTGGTGAATGTCACGCGAGCGGCCTGCATGCCCGGAGGCGCGTTGGACTGAACGTGGTTCACGATATTGTTGTGCGCGTTGAGCGTGGAGATGATCTCGGCGGTCGGCAGGAATTTCGCGTTTCCGCCGCTGTGATCGGCGTGATAGTGTGTGCTCAGAATGTACTTGATGGGCTGGTTGGTGACGCTCTTGACGTTGGCGACGATCTGCTCGTGGTCCTGATCGTATTTGTCGTCAACCAGAATGACGCCTTCGTTGGTGATGTAGACGGCCACGTTGCCGCCATCGCCTTCGATCTCGTAGAGGTCGTCCTTGACCTTGTTAATGGTCAATTTCGGCGGATTCTGAGTTTGTGTGTATGCGATCCAGCAACCCACCAGAAACAGGGCGCCGGCGGAAATACGTGTCAGGAATGTCCGGCTCATGCCCGGCTACTATATCACAACGAGTAACCGGCGGTCTGGGCAGTTATCAGTACTTGTCGTTATCAGTACTCAGGCGACCGCCACCAGGAGAGGTTTCCTTCGGCAAACCAGGTTGAACGCCTTCACCGCCCGGCGGTAGCGCTCCGTAGCTTCACGTAAGTTCCGGTTCACATTCACGAAAGTATTTAAGCATTCTGGTGAATGTCTACTACCGGCGAGTCGAGATAAGGCGTTGCAGAGTTCGGCCTGCGAGCTGCGCACTAGGGCTTTAGACGTGTCTAGTTCCTTGAGGGCGGCGACCAGTTCACTTTCTCCTAGCGGCCCGTAATACATAGGCGCTCCTATCCACGGCGGGAAGAAGAGGAACGCCCTACGCTTACGAAATTGCGACGTGGCTCTTAGTTTTTCGGAATGTCTAGCATGCCCGGCTAACGCCGGACTTTCTTACCCTTTGCTGTGGACTGATTCTAGCACGGTGAGACCTCAGCCAAGTTGACATGTCCTGGGAACAGCGGTGTCATGCAAGATCGGCTAACGTTGCGCATAGCGTTAAGAGCTACGAGACGGTTCGCTAGAGATTTGTGGATGCCGATTTGGATGCTGGTGGGTCTTCGGATTGGGAGGAATCGCCCAAGGGCTCGATCGATATGCCATTTCGCTCAACGTCCTCGCTGAACGCCATCACCAGCCGGCCATCCCATGTCGCCGTGCACAAACCTAGCCCGTTCTTAGAGATCGCGATCCGCAGCGTGGCCTTGGCGGGGATTGTGATTACTTGCCCGCAGTCAGACCAAAAGCCGAAGATCGGCCGGATGAGGTGATATTCGGGAGCCACGCAAACGAGAAGGCAATTGCAATACCGAACTTAATGCTGGAACTTTTACCAGGTGTTCAGCAGTGCGTGCAGTGCTTCATCAAAAAAACGACTTGATTTGGGAAGCGCAAACTGTCGATCGAGCGATGTCGATGGGCTGAGGCCTGAAAAAATCTTACGAGACGGAATGAACTTCAGAAGGAGCTGCTGGCTGGAGCCGGCGAATGGAACGAACACGCGAGGTGCGCACGATGCCCAACCTGGGATGCCGAAACGCCATCTTCAATCCCGGCTCGATGCGCCACATCTTGAGCAGCGCGGGACCTCCGACGGAGCCTTGAAAATCCACCAGCACCGGCTCTGGACAATACTCGGCGTGGCCCGAGATGAGGACTTTTCCCTCACCGCGGTTCTCTAGCGCATAGGTGGTGTGGCCGGTCTCAATTTCCAGGCGCGCGCCGATGGCTAGTTCGTCGATGTCGACACCATTAGAAACGGCGGGGACGCCGGCCGGAGGGAGGACCGCTCCAAGTTGGCGAATGTCACTGTCAGTCAGCATTGGCAGCCTCCTTTCTTTCACTAAATTAGATGCACGATGCGAACCAATCGATACGCTCACAATAGATTCAGTAACTTAGACGAAGGCATGGTCCTTTTGTCACATTTAACTGCGCCGTAACCTGGGCAGAATGCCCCTATGCCGGCAATTACGAAAGCCTCTTCTTTCGCGTGCGATAGTGCCCATGCGTCAAACTATCGCGGAACCTCGCGCCGCCCGCTGAAATAAGCGAGAATGGATGATACATGGCGGGATCGGCTCGCGAATTTACCTTGGGGAGTTCATACGGAATGGCGCTCGCTCGAGATGCCAGTAGCGACTACCGGCGCCTCTTGGCTGCACTCGCCTCGCGCGGGCGCTGGCTCGGCTCGCGCGATCCGGAGAGCGCCGCACAAGAAACGCTCACGCGCTCGCTGAGCTACCCCACCGCTCAAGCATCGATCGAATACTATTTCGCCGAGCAGCTAGCGCCGGGCGTCTCGGAGCCCGCCTGGCCGCTCGATCAGCTATTGGCCTGGCTACACGGGGTGCTCAATTTTGTCGTGCGCGAAGAACACAATCGCGCCAGCAGCCGCCGCGAAATTTTGCTCGGTGGCAGCGACGCGGCTCGCCCGGAGTGGAGCACGCCTCTGGATCCGGCCGATCCCGCCCCCGACCAACTGCATGCGCTGATCCAAAAAGAGATGCAGCAGATCGTTCTGGAGTGCCTACCGGCGCTGGACCCGGATTACCGCGCCGTTCTGAAAATGCGCGCGGAAGGCCTGAAGTACGAAGAGATCGCCGCGCGGCTGGGCACCAACGAGAACACGGTGGCTACTTGGGTGAGCCGCGGCATCAAGAGCCTGGGGCAATGCATCCGGCGACGGACCCAGCTCGGAGCGAAACGCCAGCAGAATCCGGATCCGCCGGCTCCGTGAGGCAATATGGCTGAACCTGTGGAACGCGAAATGGATCGATACTTACGAGGCGAGTTGAGCGCGGCCGAGGCTCGCGAGCTGGCGCAAGCCGCTTTGGATCGGCGCGGTCTGTTCGAGGAGCTGACCCTGGCCGCAGTCGCATTACACGGTGTTGCCGCGCAGCCGTCGAGTAACGATCTCGAGTCCTACATCCTCGAGTCCTACATCGGCGGGCGCCGTTCCCCCTCTGCGCAAAGAGAACTGGCGCAGGCTGCTCTTTCCGACCATGAGTTGTTCGACGCTCTGGCCGCGCATGGCGCGATTGAGAAGAGCCTCGACCATCCAGCGTTTCAAGCAGCCGTGGCCGGTGAAGCGCCGCGGCAAGACAAGGTCGTTTCATTTCCACGCAGATTCCGCCTGGCCGCGATGGGCGCCGTCGCCGCGGCGATTGCGGCGATCGCGGTGTATTGGTGGAGACCCGTTGCCCCATCCAAGCCGATTGTCGCCACCAGCTCGGGCGGCGTGTTGTCGGCCAGCCTGGATCCCGGCGCCGGCAAACCGACCTTGCTCGCACGGGATCTCGGTCCAAGCTCAAGTTCGAGCGCTGCGGCTCCCATCTTTCGCAGTACCGAGCCTGAAAGCCGCGCCCCACAGCCCGAGGGTTCCATCGTCGCGCTGGACAATTTGGTCGCGACGGTCAATCTCGGTTCACTGGACGGCCTGGCAAAAGGCGCGCAGCTCGAAGTTTTTCGGGGCTCCAAGAAGCAACCCAGCGCGCGGCTCGAAGTAACCACGATCTTTCGTGACCGCGCGCGGGGCTTCATCACCGCGGGGAGCCCGATTCAGGTCAACGATCGCGTGCGCCTGGCGACGCCCGTCTATCTGTCCGCCGTCCTCGAACGGGTGGGTTCGCTGGCGGATCGCGGAGACATGCAAGCAGCGCACAGGATGGCTCGCGACGCACTGGCTTGGGCCAACTCGAACAGCATTGCTCCCGGCGAGACTCGCAATATCCTGGAGCGCCTGGCTGCTTTGGATTACAAGAATGGCGATCTGAGCGCCGCCGAGCAGGATTATCAATCGCTCGCCGCTGGCTTCGCATCGCCTCCGCCAGCCGGCACAAACGAGCAAGACGCGGCCTTCAACGCTTGGGGGGCGCTGCTTCTGTTGCGTGGCGACACTGCGCAAGCCGAGCTGAAATTCCGCCAGACTCACGATGCGGATGGCCTGAACAACGCGGGCGTCTTGGCGGAGTTGCGTGGCCAAACGGCCAATGCGCAGGCGCTCTATGAGGCCGCTCTTCGCATTCTCGACAAATCGCCATCTGCTTCCGCGCGCGACCGTCAGACCATCGAGGCGAACCTAGCCCGCCTGGCCAGAGGCGCGCATGCAAACCACTAGCTTCGCGGCACTCCTGCTGGCGCTCGCTCCCGCCGCGCTCGCCCAACCTTCGGCCCCGGAATCCTGGGACTCGCTCGATCAACAACTCGAACAAGCCTACTTGAAAGGCGACCTCCCCGAATCCCTGCGCCTGGCAAAGCTCGCCGCCGACGCGGCTTCGAATCCCAAACAGTCCGGGCGCAGTCTCGACCGTCTCGGGTATTTGTATTACGTTTCGGGGAACCTCAAGGACGGAGAAAGTTTTCTTCGAAAAGGCCTCGAAATTCGCAGCACCCAAATCGGACCCGATACAGCCGATTATGCCGAAAGCGCGAACGATCTGGCGCTTTTCTGCCGCGACACGCGCCGGCTGGATGAAGCTCGCACGCTCGCCGAACAAGCGGTGGAGATTCGTTCGCGCGTGCTCGGCCCCAAAGATCCGTTGCTGGCCGAGACCATGGAGACGCTCGGGTCTATTTACAGCGCGCGCGGCGAATACGAGCAGTCGGCCGCAACGTTTGCCAAAGCCCGCGCGATTTACGAATCGCAACTGGATCTCAAGAACCCGATGGCCGAGTATGGAACGCTGCTGGTCAACATCGGCGGCAACGACCAGCGCTTGGGCAGATATCAAAAGGCCGAGGCCGACTTCCAGATTGCGCTGGACGTATTGAGCAAGAACCCAGGTGTAAACCATCCCATCTACGCCACCAGCTTGATGGGTCCGGCGCTGCTTGAGACCGAGCTTGGCCACTTCGCGCTTTCGGAAAAGTATTACAACCAGGCCGCGGAGCTTCTGAAGAAAGAGCTGGGCGAGCAGCATCCCATGTACGTGCAGGTGCTGGACCATCGCGCGACGCTGTACCAATCCATGGGCAACTTCACGGCCGCGGAGGCTGACTACACCGCCGCGCTCGCAGCGCGAAGAAAACTCTTCGGCCCGAATCATGTGCTGGTGGCGGCCACGCTTCGCAATTATGGCCGCCTGGTTTACGCGCGAAATCGGGCGGAAGGCGAAAAGCTGCTGCAGGAATCCGCCGACATTTATTCCAAATCTTCCGACCATCCGCCGTTCGACTTCGCCAGTGCCCTGCTGAGCCTGGGCGAAGCGCAGAAAAATCGCGGCGATCTGGCGAGCGCGCGGAAGACCTTCCAGCAGGCTCTTGACATAGCGTCCCAAGGCCTCGGAGACAAGCACCCGCTGTATGCCAGCGCGCTAAATGATCTGGCGCTGGTGCATCAGGCTGCGCGCGAATTTCCTCAAGCGGAGCAGCGCTTCCAGCAAGCCATCGACATCGTCACGGAAACGCATGGGCCGAATCATCCCGACGCCGCCAGATATCTTCAAAACTTAGGCGCGCTCTACGATCAGGAAGGCAAATTCAGCGCTGCCGAGCCGCTCTATCGCCGCAGCTTCGAAATCAACGACGCGGTGCTCACCGAGATTCTCAACATCGGATCGGAAAGCAACAAACTGGCGGAGCTCTCGAACCTGGGCGACCCCATCCCGGCGCTGCTTTCGTTCCAGGAAAGGGCCGGCTCGCAGGTGCCGGAAGCGCGCGCGCTGGCGTTTGAAGCCGTTGCGCGCCGCAAGGGCCGCGTGCTGGATGAAGTACGCGATTGGCGCGAGCGCCTGCGGCTCAGCTCCGATCCGGCGGTTTTGACTCGATTCAATCAATGGGACGCGATGCTCGAATGCCAATCCTCGCTGACCATCGCGCTGGGGTATCGCGACCTCAAGCCCGCCGTGGTCGGAGGATGTTCGCTTCCGGGTACCGAACTGGAAGGCCGTTACGAGCGTCTTCTGCAAGACCTGCGTACAAGCTGGAGCGCCGAGCTGGGCCGGCAGGCCGTGGCTGCCAGCAAGGTGCTTCAGCAACAGCGCGATGCTCTCGAAGCCGCGCTCAGCCGCGAATCGCCGCAGTTTGGCGCGGCCGTCAACCCGGCGCGTCTCGAAGACATCCGCACGCACCTGAAGCCGGACGAACTGTTCGTTGAATTCGTCGACTATCAACCGGACGACGGCGGCAATCGCAACGCGCAACGCTACGGGGCCTTTCTGATTGATACGGCACGGAGTCTGCATTGGGTGGATCTCGGGCCGGCCGCACCCATTGATCAAGCCGTACGCGATCTCTTTGAAGCTTCTAATGACTGGAGCATCGCGTTGGCGGGGCGCGAGAATCGCACCGCGCAGTCGGCCCAGCAGACTGCCCAAGACGCTCTCCGGCAACTGTCGAAAAGCGTGCTAGCCCCGTTGGAACCCTGGCTCGCAGCGGGAAAGGACGTGCACCGCATGCGCATCGCGCCGGATGGCATGCTGACGCTGGTTCCCTTTGGCGCGCTGCTGGATGGGCCAGGCCGTTTCCTGGTGGAACGCTTCGCTATCGGCTACGTGCCCGCCGGGCGCGATCTTGCCAGCCAGCAGCGGCGAGACGTTGCTTACTCGCCGCCCCTGATCGCGCTGAGCCCTGGCACCTCCGGCTCTGCGGCCACTGCTTCTACCAGCCCTTTCCGCGCCGAAGGTCTGGATCGCCTGGAGGGCGCCGCAACCGAAGCGCGCCGGCTGCGGCAAATCATGCCCCGCGCCCAACTTATCGGCGAAGGCGAAGCCACCGAAGAACGCGTCAAGCAACTCCATAGCCCGGCCGTGCTGCACATTGTAGGGCATGGCGTGGTTCGAGGGAACGAAGATTGTAAGGCCAGTCCCAACAGCCCGGGCTGCGCGGTGGGGATGGACGCGGCATCGCGCGTGATGAGCTTGTCTGCGATTGTCCTGGAAGAAGCCTACGGACGGGGCCCGCGTTCCTCGCAAGATGGGCTGCTGACCGCGCTGGAGCTGGAAACGGTGGATCTCCAGGGCACGGAGCTGCTGGTTCTCTCGCAATGCCAGATGGCCGGCGGCGTGCCTTCTTCCGGTGAAGGCGTTTACGGCATGCGCCGCGCGGCTGCGATCGCCGGCGTGCGGACGTTCGTTGCGCCGTTGTGGAAAGTGGCGGACACGCCCGAGCAGGCTCTCATGGAACGCTTCTACAAAGAGCTGAGCGCCGGACGCGACCGCGCCGAAGCGTTGCGCAGCGCTCAATTGCAGTTGCTCAGGAACCCCGCCACTCGCTCCTTCCTTTACTGGGCGCCGGTGATCCTCTCCGGCGACACTGCGCCACTACCGCAGGCCCTTTTTCAGCGCTAGCACGCTACAAGTTTCATTTCTTGATCGTGAGCAACGCGCTGGAAGGCGAGGACACGCCGCCCACCTCCGCGATCACGGGATAGTCTCCGTCGCTCAGGTTCGGCACTTGCACGGCAACCTGAACCAAGGCCGCAAAGCCGGAAGCATACGCCGCGCCGTAGACCACGGCCTGCACTCCGCCGATCGTCACCTGAACAGAATTGGCAACGTTGTAGGTCTGGTCGCTCGGCACCTCATGTCCAGCCGGCACCGGCGGGCTCGAAGGGCCGAATCCAGTGCCCCACAAGATGAGAACATCACCCGGTGCGGCCGGCGTCGTGGTCGCGCCCGCGAATTCTCCGGCCTTGACCCGAAGTTGGTAATTCTGATCAGTAGCCACGGCGTAATTCCCGGGCCAGAGGAAAAATCCCGGAGCAAAAGGCTGGATGGAAACGGTCGAGGGCGCGCTTGCAACTCCGTTGTTTGTCACCACGACCTGCGCGTTCCCCGGGCTCGGAAGATTGTCGGGCGAGATCACGTTCAATTGGCCGGGACTCAAATAGTAGAGAAACGCAGGCAGGCCGCCGATGGTAACCGAAACGCCGTTGGACGAAGTGGGATAGCTGCCGTTCACGAAGCTGAGGATCGCGGGCGGCCCGCTCGCCAGGCTGTTTCCTTTGATCGTGACCCATTGGCCCGAGGAGAAACTGGGGGCAAAAGTTGCGCCATGCTCGGCGGAGCTGATGGAGACGCAACCGCCGCCGCTGCAAGAGCAGTTGTCCAACATGACCGAGATGTCACTGGAGCCGCCATTGGCTGTCACGAGATCCGGCTTGCCGTCGCCGTTCAGGTCTCCCGCCACGATAAATGACGTGCCGTTGCCGGCGCCGAACGGGACTGGCGCGGCGAAAGTTCCGTCGCCATGATTCAGCAAAATAGACACGGTCCAAGGGAGAAAATTCGTGACAGCGAGATCCGCAAACCCGTCGCCGTTGAAGTCCGCAATGGCGATCGATTGCGGCTTGTTTCCCGCGTTGTAAGTGATCGCGCTTTGAAAGGTTCCATCGCCGTTGCCCAATAACACCGCGATGTTTCCCGAGAGTGCAGCGGTGCAGCTACTGCAGCCAAAGTCGGCCACAACAAGGTCAGGTTTTCCATCGCCGTTCAGATCGCCCACCGACACCGTCTGCACTGACGAATTGGTGTCCGCCGTATAATCCACGTTGGTCTTGAAGGTTCCATTCCCGTTACCGGTCAGCACCGACACAGTGTTTGAATCCGTGTTGGCAACTACCAGGTCTGAATTTCCGTCGCCATTGACGTCCGCCACCACGACGTTTCCAAGACCGGACCTGGTACCTACGCCAACGGGAGTCTGGAAGGTGCCGTCGCCGTTGCTCAGAAGGATGGCGACTCCGATAATGCTTACGACGGCGAGATCGGCCTTGCCATCCTTGTTAAAATCGCCTGCCGCGAGGGCTTCGGCGCCGAACATAATGGTCGTGTCGATTTTCGGTTTGAACGTACCATCGCCATTTCCCAGCAGCACCGAAACGCTGCCGACCCCGACATTGGCGGTGGCTATATCCGGCTTGCCATCGCCGTTGATATCGGCGATGGCGACCGAAAACGCTCCTTGTCCCACCGGATAATTAACGGCTTGCTTTAAGGTTCCATCGCCATTGCCGAGGAACACCGAGACGGTATTCGATCCGTTGCTGACCGCCACGACATCGGGGATGCCGTCACCGTTCACATCGCCGATCGCGGCGCCTTGCGGAAACATTCCGGCCGGGTAGTCCGCGGAAGTTTGAAAAGTGCCGTTTCCGTTGCCGAGCACGATCCAAACACCGGCTGGAAGCCCGACCACCTGCGAGGCTGCCACGAAGTCGATGCGCCCATCGCCATTGAAGTCGCCGGTTGCAATTTGGCGCACGGGATTTCCACTCGGGACGTACTTCACTGGGTTTTGAAACGTCCCGTTGCCATTGCCAAGCAGAACAGCGATTCCGGGCGCCGTCCCATCGCCGTCTGAAATCGCCAGGTCCAGCCGTCCGTCACCGTTGAAATCGGCTACTACGACGCTGGTGGGCTCGGTACCGATGGTGTAATTAACCGGCGCTTTGAAGGTACCGTCGCCATTTCCCATCCAAACCTGAATGTAATTGGAGCCGCTGGTCGAGACTGACTACGTCCAGCTTGCCGTCTGCATTGAAATCTCCGAGTGCGACAACCAGGAAACTTTGGAACAGACTTTGCGTTCCGGATGTGATGGGCGCCTTGAAGGTGCCGTCGCCGTTGCCCGGCAGAGTAAGGATGTTGCCGGCGCTCACATCCACCGATACGATGTCGGGCTTTCCATCGCCGTTGACGTCGCCCACAGCGACGGCGTTTCCAGTGAAGTCTCCCGGCGTCACTAGAGTGGGTGCCTTGAAGGTGCCGTCGCCGTTGCCGAGAAGAACCTGAATGGCCGACGAGCCAAAGGCCGCTACAGCCAGGTCGGGTTTGCCATCGTGATTGAAATCCGCGACAGTCAAGGACCCTGGAACGCCGGGCAGGATGTTTACGGCTGTGCCAAAGGTGCCGTCGCCATTGCCCTTCAGAAGCGAGGTGCCGCCTCCGGTGCTGGCTACTGCCAGGTCGAGTTTCCCGTCGCCGTTGAAATCGGCTACGACGATGGCCAACGGTTCTGCGCCTACCGCGTACTTGACGGCGGGTTGTAAGGTTCCGTCGCCGTTACCCAGCATCACCGAGACAGTGCCAGAGGAGAAATTGGCAATCGCAACGTCGGCTTTGCCGTCTCCGTTGAAGTCTCCGGTAGCTGCGAACCAAGCGCTGTCGCCGGCCGAATCGAAGGCGCGTGCGGCGGCGAACATGGGCATACTGCACTGCGCGGCCATCAGAGTTTGACTGTAGAATAGGCTGGCCGCCAGCAGGCAGGCCGTAATAGATCGAGACTTCCACTGGAGATAGGTCTGCATCAACATGGCTCGCTTTCGGGCCGGCGATTACACTGGCCCTGAGAGAGAAATGAGGATAGGGCGCAGAAACTTTCGGAAAAGTTGAGCGACCTTATTTCCAGCCCATCCGCTCGCGCAGATTCGCGATGTGCGCCACGTGGTGCCGTCCGTGCCAGGCGTAGAGTGCGGCGTTTTGCTCCAGGCTGATCAGTCCCAGGTCCGGATGGCGGAATGTGCGTTTCCATTGTTCATCGGAAAGCGACCGCAGCAAGCCCACCCAGCGCGAATGTAGGCATTCCAGCAGCCGCAGCGATACCTCAACCGGCGCGGTGCGCGCATCCGGCAGCTCAGCCCAAAGATCTTCGTGGTAGGGCTTGATGGTTGGCTCGTCTTCGGTCAAAGCCAGACGGAAGCGGGTGTAGCTGTTCAGATGGCTATCGGGCACGTGATGCACCACCTGGCGAACGGTCCACCCACCCGGCCGGTACGGCGTGTCGAGTTGCGAATCGCCCAGCCCGGTGACGGCCGAACGCAGCCGCAGGGGAGCTTCGGCAATCTGTTCGACAAATTTGCTGCGCTCTTCGCGAGTAATCGTCTCCGGAAAGCGGAACTTACCGACCGGGTAACGCAGATCTGGACTGTCCATGAGTCATCGGATTCGCGGAGCTAGGGCCGAGTTTCAGCTTTTTGCGGGGGCATGGGGTGGGGCCGTGGTATGCTGTGTTGCGAAGTGTTCAGCCGGCATTACAGAAAAGTAAAGGCAATCTTCGGACTTACCGATGTTTTGCTGGTTACTCTGGCGTTCATCGTCGCCTACCAGACTCGAATCCACCTGCATTTCGAAAAACAGTTCTATCTCGATTTCCCGGTGGCGGCAACGCTGCTCGTGGTCTCGGCGATGTGCTGGGTAGCCATCGGCTACTGGTTCAACGTGTACGAAAAGCTGGACTCAGCGCACCCGCGCGTGGTTCTGCGCGACACCTTCCAACAGTGCCTGCTGGGCGCCATCGCCCTGGTGATCGCCGAGTACCTGCTGCGCCTGGATCTGAGCCGCTCCTTCGTGGCTTTGTTCGCGGTGTACGCCTGGATTCTGCTGTGTCTTTTTCGCCTGAACGCGTCGCGCGTGATTGGAGCGGTGCGGCGCGAATTTGGGACGGCCCATTACGTGATGGTGGTGGGCTCCAGCGAGAACGCACGGCGGTTGGGGGAAGCGCTCGAAAGATCGTCCGACTACGGCATCCGGCTGGTCGGTTTTCTGGATGATGAACCGGGCCAGGTCACGCTCAGCCAGACCTATACGCAGCATGCGCTCTCGGAGCTTCCGGCGCTGCTGCGCGGCCAGGTGATCGACGAGATCATTTTCGCGGTCGACAGCAGCCGCCTGGGCGAGATGGAAGAGGTGTTCCTGCGGTGCGATGAAGAAGGCGTGCGGACTCGCGTGGCGGTGGATTTCTTTCCGCATGTCAACAGCCAGGTGTATCTGGACCGGCTGGGTGCCACGCCGCTGCTCACGTTTTCGGCCGCCCCGCACGATGAGATCCGGCTACTGGTGAAACGCAGTATCGATGTAGCGCTCGCGGCCGCGGCGCTGGTCTTGTTGTTCCCTTTCATGCTGCTGATCGCGCTGCTGATCCGGCTCACCTCGCCCGGCCCCGCCATCTTCCGGCAAGAGCGCTGCGGATTGAACGGCCGGCGCTTTGTCTTTTACAAATTTCGCTCGATGTGCGACAACGCGGAGGAATTGAAGGCATCGCTGGCGCATTTGAGCCACAAGTCCACGGCCTTCAAGATTCGCGACGATCCGCGTCTGACCGGCATCGGCCGGTTTTTGCGCAAGTTCTCCATCGACGAATGGCCGCAATTGTGGAACGTTCTGAAGGGCGACATGTCGCTGGTAGGTCCGCGGCCCGCGGTGCCCGAAGAGGTGGAGCTGTATCAGACCTGGCAGCGCCGCAGGCTGCGCATGCGGCCGGGGCTGACGTGCCTGTGGGCGGTGAAGGGACGCGACACGTTGGATTTCGATACCTGGATGAAGATGGATATGCAATACATCGATAACTGGTCGCTCGCGCTGGACTGGCAAATCATGCTGCGGACCATTCCCCGCGTGCTGACCGGCCGGGGCGCTTACTAACTCACCGCGCTTGGGCGGGATAATAGAAAGAGAAACGATATGCATCTGGTTCCTACACAAGAGGAAGTGGTTCGCCTGCTCCGTCGCACCGGCGCCATCCGCGATGGGCATTTCGAATATCCCAATGGGCTGCACGCCACCGAGTACATGCAGGTCCAATTGGCGATGCGTTATTACCAGCACGCCAAGGTGCTGAGCGTCGGTTTGAGCCGCCTGCTGCGCGCGAACGCTGAAATTCGCGCCATGATTCCCGAGCTTTCCATCGTGACGCCCGATACCGGCGGCCTGCCGGTGGCGTACGGGATGTGCGAAGCCTTGCGCGCGCATCAGGTGTATTGGGCGGACCGCAAGGAAGAGAACGGTCCCATGCGATTCCGCCAGTACCTGGAGCAGACGCCGGGCGAGAAAGTTTTGCTGGTGGACGACATCCTGCGTTCCGGCAAGAACCTGGCGGAGCTAAAGCGGCTGGTGGAATCCACTGGCGCGCAGGTGGTGGGATTGGCGGTGATCATCTATCAGCCGACTCCCAAGACGGTGGACTTCAGCCCGCTGCCGTTCTACTATCTGGCGAAACTGGACGCGACTTATTATAAAGACGCCGGGTCGTGCGAGATGTGCAAGCGTGGGGTTCCGGCGGAAAAAGTGTGGATTTAAGCCAGCCGGCTCAGTGGCCTTCTTCGGAAGCCGCGAGGTAAGCGGGCGTCAGCGTGCCTTTGGCTTTCGCAACCGGCAACAGCGTGGGATAAAACTGAACGAAGGTGTTGTCGACTGCGCCTTTGCCGGGATGGCAGGTGTAACACGATGCGCTGCGTGGAATCATCTTGGCGGTTTTGCCGCTACCCAGCGAAAAAAATGCCCAGCCGTTTCCCGGAAAGCGCGAGCTGTCCTTCACCTCGGCCTCGAAGGCCGCGCGATCGCTCTGATAGTGGCCGCCATTATTGATGGATCCCTTGCTGATGGAGGACCGGGCTTCGAGTACAAACATGGTTTGCTCCGGCCACTTTCCGGTCGCCATAAAGGCGCGATAGGCGGCGGGCGCTACGAAAACGTTGTCGAACATGAGAGGACGATTGCCGTTCGATTCGCCGATCGGGCCATAGGTCATGCCGAGACCCGAACTCAAGAAAATCCATTCGCGGTAATCGGTGGGTACGACCAGTTCGTTGTTGCCGGTGAACTGCGGCGTGCCAGCAGGCGCCGGAGAGCTCTGCTGGGCCAGCAGCGCGGCAACGGCTCCGATGGCGAGGACAATCGAGATCGCGGTTCGCATGTACTTCTATTCTCTGCGAAGCGCCGGCAGCGGATCAACGCCCAGGGCGCGCCGGGCGGGAACTGGGAATCTTGCCCGCGATGGTGCCTGGCACGGCGTCCAAGAACTCAATCACACGAGGAAACTTGTAGGCGGCTAAATGCAGGCGGCATTGTTCGATGATCTGACGGCGCGTAAGTTGAACACCTGCGCGCGGCACTACTCTGGCGCGAATGACTTCGCCTCCCGCACCGTTGGGGACCGCGTCCACGTGGCAGGATGAAACGCCCGCCAGCAACTCGATGGCGCGCTCCACTTCCACCGGATCCACTTTGACGCCGGCGATGTTCAATCCCCGGCCAATGCGTCCCGTAAGGTGAATCATCCCGCGGGAATCGATAAAGCCGAGATCTCCAGTGCGGAAGAAGCCGTCCTGAAGGACGCTGCGGGCCGGTTCGGACTCGCCCGCGTAACCCGCCATTACGGACGCGGATCGTACTCGCAGTTCGCCGATTTCGTCCGGCGCTAAATTCACACCTTCCGGACCGAACACGGCAACATCGACCCCCTGAATCGGTGGGCCGACGCAACTTCCGGCGGAGGGCTCAGAGACCAGGCCGGAGCTTTCGATGGCAATGACGCCGGCCTCTGTCATGCCGTAGAGCTGGCGAATCGGCACGCCGAAGCGCTCTTGCCATTGCTCCCTCAGGCTTGAGGACATGCGTCCGCCCGCGCTGAAGCAGCGCTTCAAACTCGCGAGCGCGACTGGATCGGACACGCTATCGAGCAGCGCGGCATAAATGAATGGTGAGCCAAACAGGGTGTCGATTTGCTCGCGCTGCACCAGGTCCGCACAGGCTCGGGGGTTGAATTTCGGCAGCATCACCACTGTTGCCCCGTTCAGCAGCGGCACCAGCAGGCTGTTGTTGAAGCCATTCGCGTAATGAAAAGGAATCACGCCGAGAAAACGCCAGCCCGGGCCGATGTCGAGTGTACGGGCGACGTTTTCGGAAATTGCAATGAGATTGCGATGGCTGCGTGGCACCAGGCGAGGAGCGCCCTGAGAACCGGAGGTGGATAGATAAAGGGCGGGACCGTCTGGACCGGCTGGATTAGCGGACGCGGGCGCAGAGGAACGGTGACTAAGATTCGCGGCCGGTATGTTATCGCGAGTGATGAGCCGGATTCCGGCGATCGCATCCTGAATTTGATTCCATTCCGCGTTCAATCGCGGCTCAATCATGGCGCTGCGCAATCCGAGGCGATCGACCAAGCGCCGCAACTCGGTGGCGGACCATTGCGGATTGCAAGGCATCAGGCTGCCACCCAGCGCCGAGGCGGCAAAGAAGCATGCGACGAACTGCCAGGAATTGTCGAGCGCCGCCGCGATGACCCCGGGCTGCGGACCGAGTTCCTTCTCCAACCATTCACGAACAGCTCCTACGCGCTCGAATAACTCGCCGTACGTGATTCTCTGGTCGCCGTCGATGATGGCCAGTCGCTCCGCGTGGCGGCTGGCTACAACGCGCAGAGATTCAGATATCATGCCCGGCTCTCCGGCGGGGGACGGCGCTGCGCGGACCGTTCGTCAATGTAGGCGGCCAGCTGTTGTAAATCCCGCACAACCTCGATGGTCAACATTTCAGGCTCGAGCGTGATCTCGAATTCTTTCTCCAGCGCGGCGACGAATTCGAGCACCGCCACGGAATCCAGCGCCGCGACCTCATCCAGTTTGCCTCCGTCCGCCAGATCTTCGGCGTGAAGATTGAGATGCAGCGACTCCACGAAAACCCGCCGTATGCGGCCCAGCGTTTCGCGCGATCCTAAACCCGCCATTTCAGGTAGTGGTTCCATAGCCTCCATTCCTCGGGATGCGCGACGATTTGGCGTTCCACTACGCTCACGAACTGTGCCAGGTTGGCGCGAACAAAGGCGTCGCGCGAAGTGGCGGGCACGATCTCCAGCATGGGATCAAAAAATATTCGGAAGCCATCGGCCCGCCCGAGACACAGCATAGGGACCACGGCGCAATCCAACAAGCGGACGATCTCAAAAATCCCGGAGGCAAGATGACGGCGCCACCCCAGGAACGAGTATTCGATGGGCTTGGTTCCGGCACGTCCGTCCATCTGGATTAGGGCCAACCCGCCGGCGCGCAATGTTCGCATGATTTTTAAAGTACATTCCGGGTCCTGAACGAACACATGATCCGGAAACGCGAGCTTCTGCATCTCGATCCGGCGCGGCTGCAAGAATCGTCTGCCAAGCTGGCCTTCGGCTACATTAGTGGGCTGCCGGTTGTGGACCGCCAATGCTCTATAACCGTTCTGCGCCAGATACCGCAACGCGATTCGATTGGCGCGAAAGTGCCCAACCAACAAGATGACTCCCTTGCCTCGCGCGATTGCGC
This sequence comes from Terriglobia bacterium, assembly GCA_963739705.1. Lineage (GTDB taxonomy): Bacteria > Acidobacteriota > Terriglobia > Bryobacterales > Bryobacteraceae > Palsa-89. Next base: position 105,133 of record CAVUBR010000005.1, read on the forward strand.
TGTCAAGATGATGCAGGCCTTCCATTCCATGGCAACGTAGCGGCGTCTGCGGCGATGGACGAAGCAACAAAAGATCGTCCAAAGTTCCGAACAGGTTATTGGTGAGGGAGCGGCGAGCGATTTCTCTGGCGCGGGCGGGAGTAGTGCCGCACGCTTCCGCAATCCAGGCTACGGCCTTTTTTTTGCGTTCTCGCGTATGAAATTGGACGATCGGATCCGCCAGCCTGCCGATGGCGTACAAAAATGAGCGCGGCAATGTCTTGGCCAGCCAGCAAATGGGATAGAGATACACCAGCCACAACAGATCGTTGGCGGTGACCAGCGGCAGAGTGGCACGCGGCTGGGAGCTTGCGGCCGAAGGCGGGGCCGCGGTGGGGATGGCCTCAGGAGTTCTCATGTTGCAGATGGGTCGCCGCGCGCGGGCGGCGAATCGCTTCCAACACACTCCAAGGCGTATCCGTGGAAGCGACCCTGGTCAGCTCGAGGCCCGTGGCTTCGAACAGCCGCTGGAACTCAACTTCGGATCGCTCTTGGCCGCCCGAGTTGACGAGCATGTTCAAATCGCTGCCGGCGATTATTTCGCTCCACGGATTGCCCGATTGGGGCGGAACTACCATCTCAACCAGCAACACCGCGGCGTTCGGTGCCATGGCAAGCGCCACGTTGCGCAAGATGGCCGCAGCTTGAGAGTCGTCCCAATTGTGAAGAACATTCTTTAGGATGTAGGCGTCCGCGTGGCGGGGCAAAACGTCGAAGAAGTCTCCACCCATTACTTCGCAGCGATCCGCCAAACCGTCTCGCCGCACGTGTTCCCGGGCTCGCTCGACGACCTCCGGCAAATCAAACAGAATGCCCCGCTGGGTCGGGTTGGTCTTCAAAATCGCTCGCAGCAACGATCCCAGGCCTGCTCCCAGTTCGACGATCTTCGAAAACCGCGAGCAATCGTAAGCAGCCAGAAAAGCTCCAGCGACGGATTCCGTCTTCGCCGCCATGGCAGCGTCGAAGACGGCCGCTTCTTCGGGATGCTTCGTAAGAAATGAAAAAAGGGTGTGCGAGGTGGGGTGCTGGCCAGTTTGAACGATGTCCAGCAGGCGGCTCCAGGCTCTCTGCTGGTACGGCCCGGCAAAGAGCAGCGCTTCGGCGTGTAGCGAACCCGGCGTGCCGGATTGCAAACGCTCCCCGATGGCGGTCAGACGAAAGCATCCGGCTGCGGTTTCAGCGAAAACTCCGGCGCTCGCAAGCAACAGCATCAACCGGTGCAGCGACGGCGCGTGGGAATGCGTGGCCGCCGCAAGGTCCGCGCTGGTCCTGCAACCGGATTTGAGCAAATCGGCGATGCCCAGTTTAGCGGCGACATACACCGCCCGCGACAAATAATGCCCGGTGATCAAGCTGTGAAGAGCCCAGCGGGGATCGGGTTGGCTGTCTTTGATTCGCATCTCGATGGGCGCGGGCGTCACTTGCGGCGTCTTAGATATCTTTCGATGATAGACGAAAGTGTTTGGAAGTGGGCCGGACGCCCGGCCAGCCGCTACCTGCACTACCCGGCCTCGACGTGGTAAAAAAGGAAAGCTGTCGGGACACCCAGCTTACAAAGGTGGAGCGTGGCGCTTAACAAATCCAACAAGAAGGTCGCCAACGGCCTGGTGGCCATGAGTTCGGCTGCGGTGCTGGCGGTTTACGCTGCCGGATATGTTCGCACGCGGCCCGCAGCGAATCGGCTGGCGGCGCAGGTTTACGAGCGGCCGCTGATGCGTGAGGCCGGAGGGACACAGGCTGCGCCCGAGGTCAGCGCGCCGCCTCTGGCACCGAATCGCGCTGCCGTCGCGCCGTCTCGAGTCGCACCCGTTGCCCATTCTGAGCCAATGCGCACAGCAGCCCTGGCGCCGTCTTCCGCAGCGGCGGCGGCTCCAGCGAGTGCAGCGGTCCCGGACCAGAAGACCGAAACCGTAGCTGCGCCTGCCGAGCCCGCGGCGCCGGTAGCCGCCAGTGCTGCCCCGGCGACTACAGAGACTCCTGCCACCACCGTGGCTGCGTCACAGCCACAGGTTGAAGCTCCGGCGGCCCCCGCTCCTCAGCCGCCTCCACCGCCCGTCTGGAAGGATGGCAAATACATGGCCTGGGGCACTTGCCGTCATGGCGACATTCAGGCCACCGTGGTGATCGAAGGCGGACGCATCAAGTCGGCTGAGATTACCGATTGCCAGACGCGCTATTCCTGCGACGTGATCGAAACCCTGCCGCCGAAGGTAATCACACGGCAGAAAAACAAGTTCGATGCTGTAGGTGGCGCCACCGAGAGCGCCTATGCGTACTACGGCGCGGTCTATTGGGCTCTGGACCAGGCGTCCAAGTGAGTCATAGCGTGACCGTCCGCAGGCAGGTAGTGATGGACACGCTAGTAACCATCAGCGTCGCGCGGCCCGGCGCCGATGCCGCCATCGAGCGCGCGTTTGGATGGTTCCAGCAGATTGAAGAACGTTGCACGCGATTCGATAGCCGCAGCGAGCTGATGCAGCTGACGTCGCGGGCCGGCGCTGCCGTTCCGGTCAGTTCGATGCTCTTCGAATCCGTACAATTCGCTGTGACCTTGGCGGAGGAAACGCGCGGCGCGTTCGATCCAACGGTCGGCCATCGTATGGAGAAGCGCGGCTTCAACCGCGACCATCGTAGTGGACAAGCCATCCACACCGCGATTGCTCCTGAAAACGACGTCGGCTACCGCGACGTTCATCTGGATCCCGAGCGCTGCACCATCCAGCTTCAACGGCCGCTGATTCTCGATCTGGGAGCCGTGGTGAAGGGGTTGGCCATTGACATGGCCGCGCGTGAACTGGAGCCGTTCACGGATTTTTGTATCGATGCCGGCGGCGACCTGTACCTGGGCGGACGCAATCCGGACGGCGAGCGCTGGCGCGTGGGGATTCGTCATCCGCGCCGCGCCGATGCGGTGATCTATGAACTGAGCGCCTCCAACCAGGCCGTGTGCACCTCAGGCGACTACGAACGCGGCGGCCACATCCTGGATCCGCGCACGGGCGCGCCGGCGAACTCCGCGGCCAGCGTGACCGTGATCGCGCCTAACGCCATGCTGGCCGATGCCCTTTCTACAGCCGCGTTTGTGCTTGGCCCAGTGGAGGGGATCGCACTGCTGGAGCGCATGGGTGTGGACGGCGTAATTCTGACGCCGGCATTGGAACGCTTCGAAACACCAGGATTGCGCGATGCGGCGTAAGCGCCGCGCCGCCAAGAACTTTTTTAAAACGCCCAAGGGCCTGCTCACCATCATTCTCGCGATCCTGGTCGCGCTCGCCGCGCCGCATGAGGGTATAGCTGTGGTGGCGCCAAGACTCCTGGGCGCCGTAGCCGCCGCGGGTGTAGTAGACGTTCTGATTCTCAGGAAGAGAAAACACGTATGGGAGTTTCCGAGCGGCGCCATCCTCACGGCCATGATCGTCAGCATGGTCCTGAGGGCGCAGGAGCCCTGGTACGTCACCAGCATCACTTCCGTGGCGGCGGTGCTGAGCAAATACATCTTTCGCTCTCGCTCGGCCAATCTCTTTAATCCAGCAGCTCTGGCGATTGTGGCCAGCTTCTACGTGTTTCATACCGGGCAAAGCTGGTGGGGAGCCTTGCCCGAGGTGATGCCGATTCTACAACTGGTGCTGATCGCCGCCGGCGTCTTCATGACGGACCGAGTCAACAAGATGCCGATGGTGCTGTCGTTTCTGGGAATCTACTACCTGCTGTTCACGGTCACAGCCTACGTGGGCGATCCCATGCGCGTGTCGGAAGTGTTTCGGCCGCCGGATCTGGAAGCGGCGTTGTTTTTCGCGTTCATCATCTTGACGGATCCGCCGACTTCGCCTACGAAGTATCCGGATCAACTCTGGTGCGGAGTCATCACGGCAGTGGTCAGCTTCGCGGTGTTCGAATGGCTCGGTGTGGTGTATTATCTGCTGGCCGGGGTTCTGGTGGGCAATCTTTGGGAAGCTTGGCGCCGCGTGAACCGGCGAACCGGTGACCGGTTCCCCAAGGGAATGGGCGCCTTCCTGCGTGAGATGACTCCCTGGAGAGTCACACACCATTCAGCCGCACGATCACACTAGAGCGCCGGCCGCCTAGTAAGCCAGACGCAATTCGCTGCGTCTTACCGCGTGATGATATTCGTCACCACGCCGTTGGAAAAACGAATCAGGCTGGATCTGCCATTGGCAACCATGTACCGGCAGGTCTCGATAAACTCGCCGTCTTCCGGAATCGTCAATTTGGACGCGGGCGGCCCGAGTCGCCGTTCCACTTCCTCCTGCTTCATTCCCGGCTTAACTTCCGCGATGGCCTGCGGAGAAATTTCAGGCTCCTTCACTGGAGGAACGTAGGGCGCCACCGTGGGCACAGGGTTCGGCACCTTCGCGGCGGCGGCCACCGTGCTGGGCGCAGGCTTGGGAGGAGGCGGCGCCATCTCGAAGTGCGTCAACCTGATTTGGAATGCTCCCGGAGCGCACGCCATGGTTTCGAGCGAGGTGTCCGATACACCGCCCGGCGGAACGCTCACATCTTCGGCGCCGTCATAGCTGTCATTCAGAGTGTTGCTCTTGATAGCGGCCTTCAATGTAAGCGAGCCGGGATAGCCGTTACGCCATTCGATGGTGGCGGCCTCCCGATGACACTTTACCCTGTACTGGAGGTCCGGGTGTTGCGGGTCAGTCCGCCACGGCGACGATTCGTCGGCCAGCGACGGCCAAGCCCCGCCGGCGAGAAGTAGAGTCAAGCTGACTATTCTGAGTTTCATCGCGTGTCTTCCTATGCCGGCTGCCTCATTTCGACAGGCGCAGGATCTGCGATGCCATCGCCAGGAACACCTGCCCGAGCTGGGTGGGATCGCTCGAGAAAATGAATGTACCTTGCGGCTGGCTCGGAAAATGCGCACAGGTTGGCTCCTGCGAGCAGGGTGAATAAAGAGCCGGCGAGTTGTACAAGTCGCCATTGGGATCGTTGGTGATGCGCTGCATGAAGTCGTATCCGGGAGGAGCCTGCGAGGTGCCGCCCAATCCCACGCCGAAGATGGTTACGGGCAAGGTGGCATTAGTTCTGGCCTGGGTTGCCGCGCTGTCGGCCGCGTTGCGTGCCGCCAGGTGGAAAATCAGATTGTTGCCGGTCAGCGGGGTGCCGCTGTTGGCCGTCGAGCTGAGAACAACATTGCCGTTGCCGTCGGTGGTCAGCGGGTTGTACGAATTATTGACCAGATTGTTGCCCCACACGTCCTTGGGCGGAAGCAGTTGGAAATCCTGCACGTAGTTGGATTCGTTGAACGGGAAGGAACAGCCGGGCGCGCTGGCCGCGGAAATGGTTCCGTGGTTGGTATTGGACTGAGAAACACCCTGGTACCTTCGAACGCCGTAGCTGCCGCTGCCGCTGGGGTCGTCCGAGGCCACTACTCCAATCGGCCCGGGCCCGATGTTGCCGAAGTAGCTACCCGCGGGCATGGTCCAAACCGGCGTCCAGGATGGCGGGTTAAGCAAAAAGTTGCCGCCGGCGCTGATCGCCTTGCCGGTACTGTCCTGGCAGTTGCTGGTGGAAAGCATGACGTTCTGGTAGTTCAACGTAAGTGAATTGGGGATACCGTCGGTGAAGAACATCAGGATATTGAAGGCGCCGGGAAGGTTGGTCGCGTACACTTGGTTATAACCGAGCGAAAGCGCCTGCGCGGTTCCGGTGTTATCGTTGCAGACAGTTGAGTCGATGAGACCGGAGCCGGTGCCCGACGAATTCGTGTAACCCAGGACGCTCTGAAAGTTGGTGGTTGGGGGAGTATCCACCCAAGCGGTGTCACCGAACTCCACCATGCCTATGCGGTCACGGCCGGCGGCAAACTGGCCCGTAAAGACCTTGGCGGCCGAACGCATATTCGCGCAGCCGTTGTTGGAGTTCATCGAACCGGAGCGATCCATGATCATCATCATCACGACGTCGCGGCGGGATGCAAAACCATTGGCAGCGATGGTGGTGGCATTGATGTTGAACCACTTCATGAACCAGGTCGGCACCGTGGTGCTGGCGGTCACGTTCACGTTGCGCAGGCTGGTGTTGTTGGGGTCGTCAAAAACCTGAACATGTGCATCGGTGGTGTCCATTTGCGTGTTGCTGGTGGCCCAGTTGCCGGGCGGAAAGTTGGCATAGAACCAGTTCACGGCGTTCTGCTTGGCCGCCGTGGCCTGGTCCGACGTTCTCTGGCCCAAGGTCAACGCGCGCGCCGCGGCCAGAGCCGCGCCATCCACGGAGGCTTGCAGGCGAGACTTGGTGGAATACAACATCCCCACGTCCACAACCATGCCGATCATGGGAATGATGAATACCAGGGAAAGGATCCCCAGCATCAGGGATACGCCTCGTTGTCCTTTGTTACGCTGCTGATTTGACATGAAGTTTTCTCCCTAAAAGAAGTAGCGCGCGTACACGCCGTTACCCGACAGGCTGGTCACGCTCAAGTCCGGCGATTGGAAGTATGTTTCCACGACATAAGTGACCTGACCATCGGTCAGCGCCTGTTGCCCGGTAGTGCCATTGGCGGCCCATAGGCTGCCCATCGCGGATTGCGCGGCGCCACTCAGTTGGGCATGCGAGTCAGTGACGGGGTTAGCTACATTCCCGCTGCTATTTACATTTGCCCCGGATGGCGTCCCTAAAGTCACGGTGTTCGCACTGGCCAGCGTCCCGTTTCCAAACTGGATCTGCTCCAGGTAGACGAAGCTGTCGTGGTTGGTACAGTTGCCTGCACCCACCGCGACGCAGCTTGGCGAACTGGTGGAACCGACGTACATCACCCGGCTGACGGTCACCAAACCCCGGCCACTATTGCCGGTATTGACATTGTTGTTACCCGAGAATCCTCCGCCGACCTGCAGATTCAGCCCTTGCGCCAGACGCTGCGCTTCCTGCTGCATGGAATACGTGGAGAAGTCCGCGCCATGGATGTACATGTCCGTGAGGTCGCGGCAGACCTGATTGGTTTGAATACTCCGGATCAGGTTCATGCCCACCACGAACGTGCCCAGAAACAACGGAACCAGCAGGCATGCCACCAGAGCAAATTCGACAATCTCCTGTCCGCTTTGTGTTTTTCTTCTTCGTTCCGTTGCCATAGAGATCCTGCTCCTAACCCGCGCTTAGCGGCTCACCGAACTGAGGCCCGCCGGATAACCGCCGAGAATGTCGGATGAATATACGTTGAGCTGAATCGGATTGGTGCTGCGAACCACAGGACTGCTACCGATAAAAGTTCCGCTCAGGGGCGCCAACTGCGCCCAGGAGACGCCTTGCACTGAAACTTCCACTAAATTGCCCGGTACGTTGCCACCGTTGGCCGCTGGAATGGGTGCGGTGAGATTGTTGGGCGCGTAGTAGTTGACTTTGATCTGGCCTTGCGTGTCGGCGGTGGCCAGAAGTCCCATGCTGTTCTGCTGGACAACTTGCTGGATGGACGCATCCTGACCCAGGCCGCCTGAAGTCTGAAAGGTGATTGCATAGCGGCAACCCTCGCGAACGGCGTTCTGCAGGGTCGACCAGCGGAACAGGAACAAGCCGAAATCGACAAAGGCGAAAATGAGGGCGAAGGTCGGCAGGATGGTGAAGACCATCTCCAGCATCACGTTGCCCGAGCGGCGCCGGTCCTGCGGACTGCGCTTCCGGTGCGAGCTGCCCCGGACTTGTTCTTTCAGCGTTGCTGGCTTGGCCGAAACGTTGTCAATCATCGTGTTTCCAAAATGCCGCCGAATCGGTCGGGCAACAAGTTACTTTGCGCTTATTCCCCGATAGGCCGATGGGTCTGGCAACTGGAACTAAACGATGGGGACCGAGGTACTGATCCAAGGCAGAGCTCTGGCTCGCTGGAACTTTAGCTCCGGTACTGGTGGGATGTGGCTGCGCCCTTCTGGCCAGAGATGTCCAACCTGATCACTGATCTGGATTCCTCAAGATAAGATGGAGTAGGCCCCCCGAACATGCCGCTATTCTCGCGCGACCGCATCGCACCGCTGGTCCATCTTTCAAACAATTGGATCAGCCTGACGGGCGTGGTGATTGTCACCACAGCCACAGTGTTCTGGCTCTTTCTTCTGCCCTTTACTTTGCGGGGCCAGATAACCCATCCCTACATCGGGATCCTGGTTTTTCTTCTGCTGCCGGCTCTGTTCATCCTGGGGCTCATCTTGGTTCCGGTAGGAATCGTGCTGCACCGCCGGCGCGACCTCCAGCGAGGACTGGTTCCGGCCACTTTCCCGCCGCTCAACTGGCAAAATCATGATTTTCGCCGCCTGTCTATCTTCATCCTTGCGACCACTGTATTGAATCTGATCATTACCAGCCAGTTCGCCTACGGCGCTGTGAACTATATGGACACCACGACATTCTGTGGATTGACGTGCCACCGGGTGATGGATCCCGAGTACACCGGCCATCGGAACTCTCCCCACGCTCGCGTGGATTGCGTGGCCTGCCACATCGGGCCGGGAGCTTCATGGTTTGTGCGCAGCAAGCTCTCCGGAACCGGCCAGGTTTTCGCTACGCTATTCAACACTTATCCGCGGCCCATTCCAACTCCAGTGCAGAATCTCCGTCCGGCGCGCGAAACTTGCGAGGTGTGCCACTGGCCGCAGCGCTTCGAGTTTGATCGCCTGGAGGTCATTCCGGAGTACGCCGAGGATGCCGGCAATACGCCCACCAAGACCGTGCTGTTAATGAAGATTGGCGGGGGCGACCGCACCGCGGGCATTCACGGCGCGCATGTCGGACCAGGCATCCGTATTCGCTATTCGGCCTCGGATGCTTCCCGGCAGACCATTCCCTGGGTGGAGTACACCGATGCTGGCGGGAAATCCACCGTTTATGCGGTATCCGGCACAAAGACTCCCGAAGACACGAACATCCGCGAGATGGACTGCATTGATTGCCACAACCGCCCTTCCCATCCCTTTCAACCGGCCGGCCGAGCCCTGAATGCCGCCATCGCCGCCGGAAGAATTCCGTCCTCGCTTCCATTCATCAAGAAGCAGGCGCTTCAAATCGTCCAGCGATCTTATTCCAGCAGGGAGGATGCGGCACAAACAATTCCCGCCGCAATCGACGCGTTCTACCGCAACAATTATCCCGACCTGTACCGGAAGAGTCAGGACCAAATCCGCAAAGCCGGGCAAGCTGCGCTGGCGGTATACAACGACAACATCTTCCCCGATATGCGCATCACCTGGGGAACTTACCCGGACAATATCGGGCATATGGATTCTCCGGGATGCTTCCGCTGCCATGACGGGAACCATGCCGCGGCGGGAGGCAAGAGCATCACTCAGGATTGCAGTGCATGTCACAACGTGATCGCCGTCCAAGAGCCCAACCCAAAGGTCCTTACGGAATTGGGAATCGGAGATAACGAGAACTCGGTCTCCGATCCGCGGTAATTACTGATGCACCGCGATGGACAGCGTCTGCGTGCCGGCCGCGCCGCCCAGGTTGAACGTCAGCGGCACCAGATCGCTGTCGACGACCGCCGGCACCACGACGTCGAACTGATACAGCCCCACGAATCCTGGCGACAGGCCGAAGTAGGGCATCTGCGCGGATGTCTGGCCAAACAGAATCTGCAGTGTGGCGGCTAGCTGAGTCGACCCGACCGCGATCTGCCCCGCCGGAATGTTCGGCATCACTGCTCCGAAGCCAATCCCGTACATCGTAATGGTCTCGCCCGGATGAGCCGGCCGCGACGCCACGCCCGCGATGGCGCCGGTTGGAAGAATATAGGTGGCGCCATCGGGCAGCAGTGCCACTACATACTGATTCCCACCGATCTTGAACGCTGCCGGCGCCAGCAATCCCGGCTCGGTGCTGTTCACCATGATGTTGTACGCGGCGCTGGACTGGGTGCCGTTCGTGACAACCAGCGGGAGCATCCCGCCCGTCGGGATATTGGACGGCAACTGCGCGTTAATCTGGCCGGGGTTGGACGATATGTACTCGACGAAAGCTTTCTGCCCTCCGATGGTCACCTGTACGCCGCCAAGGGATGTGGGTGCGTTGTTGCCGTTGAAATCCGATCCGGCCCATTCGCGCGTGGCGGCCGCAAGGTTGGATCCGTAAATCTCCACCCAAGACCCCGGCGCAACCGCGGAGAATCCCCCGTATCCCGACGCGCTGACCACCGAAGTGATGGTAGGCAAGCTGGGAGCATTAGATCCTACCCAGGCCCACGTATCTGCCAGCGCTGTATGCAAGCGCGATCCTCCGAACATGACAACCTGGCCGTGGGTTGAGTCGTACGCCAGGGCCTGCGAATCGCGCGTCGACGGGCTGGTGGCGGGAGATTGCTGGGTCCAATTGTTTCCGTCCCAGGTCCAGGTGTCATTCAGATCGACGTCGCTGTTTCCCTGCCCTCCGAACATGACCACTTGGCCATGCGCGGCGTCAAACGCCATGGACTGATAAATTCGCGCCGGCGGTATGTTCGTGGGCGTTTTCTGAGTCCAGTTGGCGCCATCCCACACCCAGGTGTCATTCAGCAGGACATGGTTGGAGGTCACGCCGCCGAACAGAACAACCTGGTGATGGACTGCATCATAGGCCAGGGCGTGAGAATCCCGGGGCTGCGGGGCGGTCGCCGAACCGCTCTGGGTCCATCCGGACCCGTTCCATAGCCAAGTGTCGTTCAGATCGCCCGAGTCCGGACTATAGCCCCCGAACAAGACCACCTGATTGTGCAAGGAATCGTAGACCATGGCCTGGGAGTCGCGAGTGGCGGGATTGGTGGCGGGCGTTCTCTCACTCCAGTCCGAGCCATCCCATAGCCAGGTGTCGTTGAGGTCAATATCGCCGGGGCCGATGCCGCCGAACACTACCGTCTGGCTGTGTTGCGCGTCGTAGGCCATGCCGTACAAATATCGCGCGGGCGGGCCGCCGAATTGAGATACCTGGCTCCAATTGGTCCCATCGAATACCCAGGTGTCGCCGAGCGAGTTGTAGGACGCATCCGCTCCTCCGAACAGGACTGCTTGGCCCTGGGCGGAGTCGTACACCATCCCGAAATTCTGCCGGCCCGATGGGCTGTTTTTGGGGGATAGCTGCGACCAGTTGGGGGCCGTCTGTGCGCCGGCCAAACCCGTGAACAACAGCAAGGCTAGGGACAGGTACCAAGTGCTAGTCAACTCAAGTCTCCCTTGCATCCCGTAGAAAATTGTAAGGAAATTGCAAAAACCGCGTCAAGTCAATCGGGCCCGCACTCTACGAAGGCCCTGGATCCGCATAGCAGTCATAGGACTGATTTATGCTTTTAGCGCCGCATAAACAGGCCGGTTTTTCGCGTCATCGAGTTAGCATGGATCGAGGAAGAGCCTTCTTCACCAGCATGGCAAAAAGATCGCGTTCGCTCACGCCGCTTGCAATATGCGCCACTTTGGCGTTTTTTTCGGGAATTGCTCTCGATGCCCAGACGGTTGTATTCATTCCTCAGGACCAAATCGCGACGGGCACAAACCCGGATGCGTTGGCTCTTGCTGACCTCGGCGTGGGTATCCAGCCCGGCCTGGTGGTGGCCAACGCGGGATCCGCATCGCTGAGCGTGCTGCGCAACTTGGGGAACGGCTTCTTCGGACCATTGACCACGCAGACCACCGGCGCCAGCCCGCGTGCCATCGCGGTAGGCGATTTCAATCGAGATGGACATCCGGATCTGGCCGTGGCCAATGTTGCTTCCAACAACGTAACGGTGCTGCTGGGAGATGGTAACGGAACATTCCGGTTCTTGACCAACCTCACCGCCAGCGGCCCGGTGGCTCTTGCCGTGGCCGACTTCAACGGGGACGGAAAGCTGGATCTAGCGGTGGTACAGAGCAGATCGAATAACGTCTCCATTTTCCTCGGCAACGGCAACGGAACTTTCATTCCATTTTTCACGGTGGGCGCGGGGGATGGTCCCGTCGCCATCGCCGCGGCGGACTTCAATGGCGATGGGAAGCTGGATCTCGCGGTGGCGAACTCCGGCTCGAACGATGTTTCCATTTTGCTCGGAAACGGCAATGGAACATTCGTGAACGCCCGGAAATTCGCGGCCGGAACAGCTCCAGCCTATCTTGCGCTGGGCGACTTTAACGGCGACGGCATAATCGACCTGGCAATCGCCAACGCGCCTGGCTCTTCGGCCGGTTCCATTTCGCTGCTGCTCGGCGCGGGCGGCGGGGTCTTCGTATCGCCAAGAACCTTCAACGCGGGCAGCCGGCCTTCCTTCCTTGTGGCCGGCGACTTCAACCTGGATGGAAAAGCCGATCTGGCCGTCGCCAACACCGGCTCCAACACCGTTTCGATATTCCTCGGCTTCGGAAACGGCACCTTCCTCAGTCCTCTGGATTTCACCGTCGGAAGCGCACCGGCCTGGATCGCCGTGGCCGACCTGAACGCGGACGGCAAACCGGATCTGATGGTCGCCAATAGCGGATCGAGCAATGTCTCTGTCCTCATCAATCGCACGACCGGGCTGGCTCCTCCGCTTGTGACTTCGGCTGGAAGCGCGGCATCTCTCCAAGCGGGACCGGTCGCGCCAGGGGAACTGGTGACGATCTTCGGCTCTAACCTGGGACCTCAACCGGCGGCCGAACTTCAGCTCAGCGCTTCCGGATTCGTGTCCACGCAATTGGCGCAGACGCGAGTGCTTTTCGATGGTATCCCGGCGCCGCTTCTGTACGCCGGCTCAGGACAGGTGAGCGCGGTGGTTCCATACGCCATCGCTGGCCGTAACAGTACGCAGCTCGTGGTCACCAACGGGGGCCAGGCGTCCGCCGCGCTAACCCTGAGCGTAACCGGCAGCGCCCCCGGCCTGTTCACCTTGGACTCGACAGGCCAGGGTGCCATCCTGAATCAGGATGGATCCGTAAACGGCAGCTCGAACCCTGCCGCGCGCGGGTCCATCATCACGCTCTACGCAACCGGCGCCGGCCAAACCAATCCCGCCGGCATTGACGGCTTGCTCGCCAACACCGTGTTGCCGGCGCCGCTGCTTCCCGTTTCGGTCAATATCGGCGGCCAACCGGCCCAGGTATTGTATGCTGGCGCGGCGCCCGGTCTGGTGGCCGGGGTGATGCAAGTCAACGTTCGTCTGCCGGATGGCATGAGCTCCGGCGCAACTGCGGTAATCTTGCAGGTTGGCACGGCTTCGAGCCAACCCGGCGTGACCGTGAGTGTCCAGTAGCGGCGTTCACTGGCGCCGGCCGCACCCGGTCATAATGGTTACGCATGCACCCGTTCCCGGTCCGCTCCGTGCGAGCGAGCACCGTTGTCGAGCCTGAACTGGGCGCCGAATCCGGCCAAAAGGAACAAAGCGGCGGCTCGGGCCCGCGCATCCGCTGCCCGCGGTGTAATTGGTCGCCCGACCCGCATGAGCTCTGGTCCTGCACCTGCGGGCACGCCTGGCACACTTTCGATACCGGCGGCGTGTGTCCTGCCTGCCTGCATCAGTGGACGTCCACTCAATGTCCCACGTGCGGCGCATGGTCGCCTCATTCAGATTGGTATGAATAGTGAATTAACCGTGAACTGAGGAGCGATACATGCCTGACTTTCTGAACAACGCGCCGCCGATCTGGAAGGACCTGGCACAAATCGCCATCACTTATTTCCTGACAGCCTTGATCGGGTGGGAGCGCGAACGGGAGGCGCACAGCGCCGGTCTCCGTACCTTTCCTCTGGTCGGCATCGCCAGTTGCGGCTATTTGTTGATTCTCGGCGCCCAGCCCACTAGCGCGGATCAATCGCGCGTCCTGCAAGGCCTGATCACGGGCATCGGATTCGTCGGGGGCGGCGCGATTTTGAAAGAAGGAACCACGGTAAGAGGAACCGCTACTGCGGCGAGCGTGTGGAATGCCGGTGTGATCGGTGCCTCGGTCGCGATGCAGCATTATTCCATCGCCATTATCCTGGCCCTGCTGAATCTCTTTACGCTGCGGGCTCTGCTGCCTCTCAAGCACCGTATCGAGAGAACGTCGGATCTCAATTCCCCGCGCGAAACACAAATATCGGGCAACAAATCACCATTACCGCCGCAATCATGATCCAGTCGAGTTGAATCACAGCGCGTGGTTCAGTTCTGCATCAGAGACTCGGTGGGAGCCTGTCAGAGTCCTGGGCTAAGGCAAATCGCGTCAAGGCTAGCCTCTCAAAATCTCTGAATCTCCGCGCGGCCTCCCGCACTCGCCGCACCGTGTCCTGGCAAGCGCTGCATTCTTCCAAGTGCGCTGCGATGGTCTTTTTGCGGCGCCGGCCGACCTCATTGGAGGCGTAGCGGCTCAACAGGCGCGAGTCCGGGTGATTCGGCACGGTGGGATGATTCGGCAAAGCGGCGAGGTCTGAAACAGAATCGCTCATCTGAACTTGGTTGGCAGTTTCCCGCCCAGAGCCGGCGCGAAAAGACAGCGCTCAAGTTAACGAATCGCATCGATTCAGCGAAGCCCATGGGGCTGGGGCAATTTGCGCGAAATAGCCCAACATTGTAGCGTCGGCTTTCTCAGTACTGCCGCAGCCGAAGTTCTATTCTGGCAGCACCCAGGAACGGATTCTTACCTATCAGTACGATCCCCTTCGGCCAGTGTGCACCTTCGGCAATCCACCGTCTCATCGTCTCCAGTTGGGCAGGCGTGAGTTTTTGCGGACCAGGCGGCATGGCGCCGATCTTCGCCATGTTATAAAGCAGGCTGTCGTCGGGCTTCTTGGGGACTACGGTCATCAGAGCGCGTTCTCGTTTGTCCAAGCGGATGCCTCGCATCGCACCGTCCTCGCCATGGCACCGCACGCAATTGTTCTCGAGGATGGGCTTCACATCGCGCACAAAGTTTACGCGCGCCAGAAGCGGCCCGGCCCAGATGAAGAGAAGAGCCGGCAGCCATCGCATCGCCCTATTGTATCGGGCGGGAGCACGCGTTCAGACGCGGGCGTTTTACCAGGGCGACTTCTTCGGGCCGAACCACCAGATTACGCCCAGCGTGGCCGTGTTCTGTTCGCGCTTCAACTTATCGAGTACGCCGGTGTAGAAATACGGCTGGTTGGAAAAATCACGCCGCCACTCTTCGCGCAGCAGAAAGCCTTCCAGCATCTTTTGCTCGAGCGTGACCGTGGTTTCCTTCAGAGCCTGTGTTGCGCCGCTAAAGAGTCCGCCTTGATCCGAAAGATATTCGGCTCTTGCCGCCACCGCGACTCGCGGGGAGATCTGATACCGCGCATAGCCCGCGCCGCCCCAGGTGCGATCCGGCGCCGAGTAAGGGAACAACCTCTCGATGACATAATCCGCCTCCAGCGCAAACGTGAGTTTGGGACTCGCCTGCCAGGTCGCATAACTGTCGAGGATGTGCAGTTTTCCGTTGGCCGATGGCGAAATTGGAAGGAATGGCTCGCCCTGCAAGGTTGGCAGGTTCGGATTGGTCGAATTCGGCAATAGCTGCACGTCGGGATGTTCCTGGCCGAAGTAGTAATTCAAGGACCAGGACAGAGTTCTGATTGGGCTGAATGGTCAGCCCGACGAATTGATCCTTGAAGCCGTTGAATGGCTCGGTTTGTTGCGTTCCATTCGTGACCCAGTAATTGATCCCCAGAGATTTGGTGAGCTGGTAGCCCATACGCACGCCCTCATGGTAGAAGGGCAGAAAGTTGAACCAAAAAGAACGCGAGTAGTTCATCTGGTCCTTCGTATAGTTGTTCTCGATTCCCAATGCGCTGGCCCACTTTCCGAAATCCACGGTCAGACCGCTGCCAATCGGCGCGATGTAGGTTCCGTAGGCCTGGAAAACATTGCGGTACACATTGGGCCGCAATTCGTTGGATGCATTTCCCTGCAGCGTTTCCGTAGCTTGACCGAACTGCAAATCCAGACGAAGGCCCCAGCGCTTTCCACTCGCCAGGTCCGGGGCGTCTTCAACCACAATCGCAGCTTGATTGAGACTGAAAGCGTTACTCAAAACGTCGTAGGCCCGAAGACGATTGACACGGCCGATCGGGTCGTTGAAGTTGTAGCCATAATAGCCATCCAGAAGAAAATTAACTGATACGCCGCGCAGAAAATTGCCGGCCGCCGGCTCTGAGGAAACTGTCTGGCCGGAAGGAGGCAAAGCGGGTTGCGCCGGTTGCGCCGGTTGCGCGACGTGAGCTGCTTCCGGCGCCGCCTCCGCTGCTACTCCCAGTCTCGCTTCCAGCTGATCCACTCGCCGCTGGAGTTTCTGAATCATGGCGTTCATCTCGTCAATCTGCTTCGCCATGTCGGACGAATTCTGTGGACTGGCAGCGCTTTGCCCTAACAGCAGGCCTGGCGTGAGGATCAGGACCGCAATTCGGACGTGCATGAGACCTCCCTTAGGTTACGTTCGACTTTCAACGCGCTGATTCGACGCGCTCGTAAGTAAACAATGTATCGGTTTTTCCGCGCGCTCCGTGATTTTGCTCTACTGGACCGGCGCGAGGAATGCGCGCGATGGATGTGCCCGGCGTTCCGAACTGCGCCCCAGCCCTCTAGGAGCCGGCGCCTCTCGCGCGAACTGATGGCCCCGCTGGCTCAGGTTCCACTTCAGCCATGGGCTCAACTCGCGGCGGAGCCTCGTACTCCGTGGCACAGCCGTTGGGGCAGACTCGCCACTCGTGACCATCGCGGTGTTCTGCTTCCATCGGCCCTAGGCAGAACGGGCATTCGTCGGCTTCGTTCAAGGTTCCTTGAAAGTACCACCATCCGCGGGCGATAACAAGGCTACGCAAAGTTAACGTCTCCGTCCGGCTTGACAAATCCTAGCCGCCCCGCCCACACTCAACTGAAGCAGGCCCTACGGCTGGCTGGAAGGAGCGGACCCATGTCGCGAACGCTGGAACGATTGGTCTTCGCGGGAGTCTCATTCGGTTTTCTGATCGCCGGTTTGCCGGCCCAGACTTATCAGTTGGGCACCAAAGACGGCGAGTGGCCGGCCTATGCCGGGGACCTCAGCAACTACCGCTACTCCCCGCTCGATCAGATCAACGCGTCCAATTTCAGCAAACTCGAAGTCGCCTGGCGCTTCAAGACTGACAACCTGGGCACGCGGCCGGAATACAAGCTGGAAGGCACGCCGATCATGGTCAAAGGCGTGGTGTATGCCACCGCAGGCACGCGCCGCTCCGTAGTAGCTCTGGACGCCGCCACCGGCGAGCTGCTCTGGGTCCACGGCGAACATGAAGACGCGCGGGGCGCCGCAGCCGCCCGCCAACTCAGCGGACGCGGATTATCTTATTGGTCCGACGGCAAAGGCGACGACCGCATCCTCTATGTCACGCCCGGCTATCGCCTGGTTGCGCTCGACGCCAAGACCGGCACGCCCATCAAAACTTTCGGCGCCAGCGGAATGGTCGATATGAAAACGTTCGCGGTGTACGGCACCGGCCAGCCGATCGATCTCATGAACGGCGAGATCGGCCTCCACTCCACGCCCGCTGTCACCAAAAGCGGAATCGTTCTGGTTGGCTCTTCCTTCCGCGAAGGCAACGCGCCCAAGACGCACAACAACACCAAAGGTCTGGTGCTGGCCTTCGATGTCCGAACCGGCAAGAAGCTCTGGCAGTTCAATACCATTCCCCGCCCCGGCGAATTCGGCAATGAAACCTGGCTGCGCGAATCCTGGGCCACCAACGGCAATACGGGCGTGTGGACGCAGATCGCCGTCGATGAGCAACTCGGCCTGGCCTACCTGCCGGTGGAAACGCCAACCTCGGATTACTACGGCGGCCAGCGCCCTGGTAACAATCTGTTCGCCGAAACGCTGGTGTGCGTCGATCTGAAAACCGGCAAGCGGAAGTGGCATTTCCAGTTGTCGCACCATCCCATCTGGGATTACGACATCTCGTCGGCGCCGATGCTAGCGGATCTCAACGTGGATGGCAAGACGGTCAAAGCGGTCATCCAGCCGACCAAACAATGTTGGCTGTTCGTGTTTGATCGCGTCACCGGCCAGCCGGTCTGGCCGATCGAGGAGCGGCCAGTTCCACAAGGCAACGTTCCCGGCGAATGGTATTCGCCCACGCAGCCGTTCCCCACTAAGCCGCCCGCGTACGCACGCCAGGGCGTCTCCATCGACGAACTGATCGACTTCACGCCCGAGATGCGCGCCGAAGCTGTGAAGATCGCTTCGCAATACCGGCTCGGCCCCATGTACACACCGCCGGCGTTGAGCAAGCCCGGTGGACCGCTCGCGACGCTGGTGCTTCCCTCCCCCGCCGGCGGCACCAACTGGCCGGGCGCGGCATACGATCCCGAAACGCACATCGCCTATGCCTACGCGCAGGACACCATCACCCCGCTCGGTTTGGTTCCTACGCCCGACAAAGAATTTTCGGACATGGATTACATCATGGGACGTGCCGGCGTAAATGGCCGCGCGCACGCGTGGACGCGCGCCGAGCGAAGGTTCGGGCGCCGACGTTGCCCCGCCTCCTCGTCCGCAGGCGCCTCCGGCAGCCGGACGCGGCGCTCCCGCTGGCGGCGGCTTCAGCGTACAAGGACTGCCGCTCCTCAAGCCGCCCTACGGACACATTTCAGCCATCAATATGGATAAGGGCGAAATCGTCTGGCAAGTGGCTAACGGCGAAACGCCCGACTTCATCCGCAACAACCCGGCGCTCAAAGGCCTGAACATCCCCAACACCGGACAGCCCGGCTACGACACCGGAACCCTGGTGACGAAAACGCTCGTGATCCAGGGTGACACAATGCTGACGACCTCGCCGTCGCATCCGCGCGGCGCCATGCTGCGTGCCTACGACAAAGCGACCGGCAAGGAACTGGGCGCAGTCTGGATGCCCGCCCCGCAAACCGGATCGCCCATGACCTACAGCGTGAATGGCAAGCAATACCTCGTTGTCGCCATCAGCGGCGCCAATTATTCCGGCGAATATCTGGCCTTCACGCTTCCGGAATAATGAAGACGCTCGCATGGATGGCAATCGCGTTGCCGGGCGCGCTGGCGCTCGCGCTGAGTGACCAGCCGCCTCCGAACGGCCTGCCGCAGCCGTATCGCACGGTTCGCGATTGGGCCCAGCTTCCGCGGGGCCTGAAGTGGGCCGCGGTCACCGGAGTGGAGCCGGCGAAGGACGGCAGCGTCTACGTGATTCATCGCTGCTTCGCAAATTCCTGCGCCGGGCGCAACGAGGCGCCCATCTTGAAATTCGACAAGTCCGGAAGGCTTTTGAAGAGCTGGGGCGAGGGAATGTTCGTATTTCCGCACGGCTCTTGTCTCGACTCGCAAGGCAACCTATGGGTCACGGATGCGAACGGAAGAGACGGCAAGGGCCACCAGGTTTTCAAATTCAGCCCCGACGGAAAGCTCCTCATGACGCTCGGCAAGGCTGGCGTCGCAGGTGAAGGCCCGGACGTTTTCAATCAACCCACCGACGTCGTGGTTGCTCCCGACGGCGACATTTTCGTCGCTGACGGCCATCGCGAAACCGGGAACAACCGCATCGTGAAATTTTCCAAAGACGGCAAATTCATCAAGGCTTGGGGCCACAAAGGAACCGGCCCGGGCGAATTCCACGAGCCGCATACAATCGCGATGGATTCCCAAGGCCGCCTGTTCGTCGGCGACCGGGTCAACAACCGCATCCAGATTTTCGATCAGGACGGAAAATTCCTGGCCGAGTGGAAACAATTCGGCCGGCCCAGCGGCATCTACATCACCCGCGACGACACCATCTACGTCGCCGACTCGGAATCCTGGGGACCGGATCAACCGGGCGCAAAGAAAGGCATTCGAATCGGCAGCGCCAGAACCGGCCAGGTGACAGCTTTCATCGAAGATATGGAGTCAACCACCGACGACCATAGCGGGGCGGAAGGTGTCGGCGTGGACGCAGACGGAAACGTCTACGGCGCCGTGGTGCGCCGCCAGATGCTGGAAAAGCATATCAAGAAATAGGATGCTGATCGCGCTGACTCGCGGCGTAAGCCCCACTCTCGGCGATTGCGAACTGCAAGAACTGGATCGCGAGCCGATCGATATCGCAAAAGCCAACGAGCAACACCGCTCGTATGAGCGCTGTCTGGAGGAGTTTGGCGCGCGCATCCTGGCGCTGGCAGCCGACCCGCGCTTTCCCGACGGCGTCTTCGTCGAGGATCCTGCCGTGGTTTTGGACGAGATCGCCGTCCTGACACGCATGGGCGCCGAAAGCCGCCGCGGCGAAGGCGAAAGCATCGCAAAAGCGCTCGCTCAATATCGCCTGCTGCAATGGATCCGGGAGCCCGGGACGCTCGAAGGCGGTGACGTGATGCGCATCGGCAAAACGTTGTACGCCGGTCTGTCGCGCCGCACCAACGAAGCGGGGATTGCGCAACTTCGCGAATTCATCGCGCCGTTCGGCTACCAGGTTATCGGCGTGCCGGTGCACGGCTGCCTGCACTTGAAAAGCGCTTGCTGCTATCTGGGCGACGAAACCATTCTTGCCAACCGCGACTGGATCGACGCGAGCTTCCTTGCGGAATTTCGCATCATCGACGTCCCCGAAGACGAGCCACGCGGCGCCAACGTTCTACGCGTCGGCGAAACACTGCTCCTGCCCGAGGCGTTCCCAAAAACGCGCGCATTGCTGGAAAACTCCGGCTTTCAGGTCCGCACGGTAGACGTTTCCGAGCTGGCCAAAGCCGAGGGCGCCGTCACCTGCACGTGTATTCTGTTTGACTCAGCTACTTCTTCGCGGTAGTGTTGACCGGCCCGGCGTTCTCGTACCACTTGATGTTGTGCGTCGCGCCGCCGATCATGATGATGTCCGGACGCCCGTCGCCATTCATATCCGCCACCTGGCACCCTGACGCAGACATGCCCATGTGATCCAGCTCCTCGTGATGCCACTGCGTGCCGCTGTCATCGGCGGAGTAGAAAATGTGTGAACTCGCAACCTTGCCGCGCGCGCGGTCACCGGCCACGATCTCATCGCGTCCATCGCCGTTGAAATCGCCGACGCAGACTTCGTGTCCTTCGGTGAGCTGGTCATAAATAACGTGGCGTGTCCAGCCGCCCTTGCCGTCCTCGGTGTACACCACCACTTCGTTGCCGTGCCACGGCTCGACCGTCGCCAGGATGCGTTTCTTGCCCAGATGCGCGATCTTCACGTCGCTGGTACCCAAGCGCGGCGCTTCTTCGGTATCGTGACCCTTTACGATCAGCTTGCGTTCAAACTTCGGATTGTCGGGCTTGCCACTGGCTGAGTACATCAGCACGCCCTCGAAGTTTGCCACCAGCAACTCCTGGCGCTTGCCCTTCCCGGTCCAGTTGACCGGCCGAATGCGGTGCGTGATGCCGCTCAGATCCTCAGTAATGATCTCGCGCTTCCAAGGACCCGACCAATCCGCCGGAACGCGGTAGAAGAACAACGGGGTTTTGCCCTCGTATTTCGGCCCCTGATTCGTCGGACCAACCAGCGGCGCGTTGATCAGCACCTTGTGCCCGTCGCCGAATAGGTCCGCCCACGCGATGTGGTGCGAAGTCGGAAACGCGTCCACCTTGGTCGCCTTCCACGGCTCGCGCGGATCGCCTTGATGCGCCACCAGCCATACCAAGCCCGCGCTCTTGGCCTGCTGCATCGCGAACCCGCTCTCCACCGCGAATTCCGGGATGCCGTCGCCGTCGATGTCATAAGGCGCGAGATTCACCTGGCCGGGCATGTCGGGAACCATCACGTGCTTCTGCCACCCGGGATTCTCGTACCAACTGAAATCCGGGATCATCTGGCTGATCGGAACCACGTCCGGCTTGCCGTCTTTATTGACATCCAGCACGAGAACGGCATATCCACCCTTCTCATTGCCTTCGATGAGGTGGTCCTTGAACTGAACGATCTGCTGCCCGGCAGCAAGGCCGGCAGCGGTCACAAGCAGCAACAGGGTTCGGCGCATAATGGGCTAATCATAGCAAGTTCCCAGCCGGGCGGGAAGGCGGAGGCCGAAACCACAAATCAGCCTTGCAGCGCCCGGCCGGACGCCCGCTGGTTCATGCTACATTTGCTGGAGGTTCTTCCCATGTTTGTTAGATCTGCTCTCCTCGCTCTGTGCGCGTTAGGTTCACTCTGCGCCGCTGATCCGGACGGCGCGGCGCTCTATAAGGCTCATTGCGCAATGTGCCACGATGCCGCGAACGTCCAAGGCCGCATACCCAAGCGCGACGAACTGGCTGCCCGGACGCCGGAGTCCATCTTCAGCGCCATGTTCGGCGGAGCGATGGATATTCAAGCCGCGGGCTTGAGCGAGGACGAGGGCCGCGCCATTGCGCGCTTCCTGACGGGCAAGGAATTTTCCGCGGTCAACGAAACAACCGCCGGAATGTGCTCGGCTCCCGCAACAAAGTTCTCTCCCGCAAGCGGCGATTGGAATGGATGGGGTGTCGAACTGAACAACTCGCGCTTCCAGCCTAAACCCGGACTCAGTTCCGACGATGTCCCCAAGCTGAAACTGAAGTGGGCCTTCGGATTCCCGGGCGACAATCGCGCCACCGCGCAGCCCACCGTCGCGGGCGGCCGCGTCTTCGTTGGCAGCGCCAGCGGCACTGTATACTCATTGGATGCCGCTACCGGATGCACTTACTGGACTTACAAAGCCGGCGCCGGCGTCCGCACCGCAATCATCATCGAGCGCTCGAAAACCAGCGGCCGCTACATCGCCTACTTCGGCGACTTGCGCTCCTTCACGCACGCGGTGGATGCCGAAACCGGAAAAGCGATCTGGAAAACCAGGCTCGAAGATCATCCCGCATCGCGCATCACCGGCGCCCCGGTGTTCTACCAAGGCCGGCTGCTGGTCCCGGTCGCATCGCTCGAAGAAGGCTCGGCTCGCGCGCCGCAATATGAGTGCTGCACCTTCCGCGGCAGCTTGGTCTCTTTGGACGCCGAAACCGGCCGCCAGATCTGGAAAAGCTACAGCGTGCTCGATCCTCCCAAAGCGACTAAGAAAAGCAAAGTGGGAACGCAACTCTACGGACCCGCCGGAGCCGCCATCTGGTCGGCCCCGACCATCGACGTCAAGCGCAAGCTGGTCTACGCCGCCACCGGCGATTCCTACACCGACGTCGATATCCACACCAGCGACGCGATCGTCGCGTTCGATCTGGACACCGGCTCTTTGGTGTGGGTGAGCCAGGTGACGCCCAAAGATAATTTCATCGTCGGCTGCCCGGCCTCGCCCAACTGCCCCGAAGATCTGGGCCCGGATTTCGATTTCGGCAGCGCGCCCATTCTGCGCGACATCGGCGGCGGCAAACAGATTATTATCGCGGCCCAAAAGTCGGGCATCGTCTGGGGCCTCGATCCGGATCAAAAAGGCAAAGTCGTTTGGCAAACCAAGATCGGCGCAGGCAGCGCGCTGGGCGGCATCGAGTGGGGACACGCGGCTGACGATCAGAACACCTACGCCGCCGTCTCCGACGTCGCCGTCCGCAAGGATCCGCAACCCGGTATTTGGGCGCTCAAGCTGGCAACCGGTGAAAAGGTCTGGAGCACGCCCGCGCCCGCCGTCACATGCGCTCAAGGCCAGTCCTGCCAAGCCGCGCAGTCAGCTGCGATTTCCGTAATTCCCGGCGCTGTGTTTTCCGGCGCCATGAACGGACACTTCCGCGCCTATTCCACCAAAACCGGCGAGATCATCTGGGATTTCGACACCGCCAAGCCGTTCGACACGGTGAACAAGGTACAAGCCAAAGGCGGATCCATCAACGGCGCAGGCCCCACCATCGCCAACGGGATGGTCTTCACCAACTCGGGCTACGGCGCTTTCGGCGGATCGCCGGGCAACGTCCTGCTCGCCTTCGCGGTGAACGGGCAATAACGAAAACTATCTCGTCGCCGGCGCACCGCTACCATTGAGTAGATGAGCGCGCCATTTCCCGACGACCACGCCGGCCCCGATCCCGCTGCCACGCTCGATCCGCCTGCTTGGCCTGAATTTCGCGGCCAAGCCCACCGAATGTTGGACGACATCCTCGATTATCTGGAAAACATCCGCGATCGCCCGGTTTGGCAGCCGATTCCCGAATCAGTCCGCGAACGTTTCCGCAACCAGCTTCCTTCAGGACCTTCCGACCTGGCCGCAGTTCATGACGAATTCATGCGCTACATTTTGCCGTTCGCCGCGGGCAACGTCCATCCAGGATTCATGGGATGGGTGCACGGAGCCGGCACGCCGGTGGGCGTTGTGGCGGAAATGCTCGCTGCCGGTCTGAACGCCAATCTGGGAGGACGCGACCATATTCCAATTGAGGTCGAGCGCCAGGTAGCCGAGTGGATGCGGAAACTTTTTGGTTTTCCCGAAGGCGCCAGCGGACTTTTTGTGAACGGCGCTTCCATGGCGAATCTCATCGGCGTGCTGGTGGCGCGCGATACCGAACTGGGTTTTGAGACGCGCTGCGTGGGTGTCGGATCCGGCCCGCGGCTAACAGCATACGCGTCGGAAGCAGTGCATGGCTGCATCGGCCGCGCCCTCGACATCGCTGGAATCGGAAGCGATGCGCTGCGCCGGATCCCGATGGATAGCCGTTATCGGATCGACCTGGACGCTTTGCGCACTGCCATCGACGCGGACCGGCGCGCCGGCTTCGCTCCTTTTCTTCTGGTCGGCACGGCGGGCACAGTCGACATCGGCGCCATCGACAACCTGGAAGCGCTAGCCGATCTGGCGCGCACCGAGCGTCTCTGGTTTCACGTCGACGGCGCCTGCGGAGCACTAGGAATGCTCGCGCCTGGACTCGCGCCGCGGCTCCAAGGCATCCAGCGCGCCGATTCACTGGCGTTTGATTTTCACAAATGGGGACAAGTCCCCTACGACGCCGGCTTTGTCATGGTGCGCGACGGTGTCTTGCATCGCCAAACCTTCGCCACCTCAGCACCCTATTTGCGGCGGGAAGCGCAAGGCCTGGCCGCAGGCGCGCCTTGGCCGTGCGATTTCGGTCCCGATCTGTCGCGCGGCTTTCGCGCCTTAAAGACCTGGTTCACCTTCAAAGTCTACGGCGCGGAAGCATTGGGAGCTTCCATCGCCCATACCTGCGAGTTGGCCCGGTATCTCGAAACGCGCGTCCTGGAAACTGTGGAACTCGAACTCGCCGCGCCAGTGGAACTCAACATCGTCTGTTTCCGTTATCGCGCCGAAGCGTCGCACCGCCTGAACGCGCGAATCGCGGTCGAGCTACAGGAGTCAGGCATCGCCGCGCCTTCCACAACCATGGTCGGAGGCAGGCTTGCGATTCGCGCGGCCATAGTGAATCATCGGACCCAGCAGTCGGATTTGGACGCACTGGTGGAGAAAACCGTAGCGCTGGGCCGTTCACTCGAGGACCGCGCCGCACGCAGCACGGCATCGGCCGTTACTAACTCAGCAGACTGGCCGCCGCGCATCGCACGCGAAAATGCCCTGCGCGATATCGAAGCCCGCATCGCAACCCAGCCGGACGCCGTGGAACCCGAGCTCGAGCGTGCCGATTTGCTGGCCGAGCTGGGCCGCACGTTGGACGCACGCAACGCTTATCTCGAAGTCTTGGCGCGCGCGCCCTCGCACCGCGTTGCTCTCAACAATCTTGGCACGCTCTTACATGCCACCGGCTACCGGACCGCGGCCCGCACCGCTTACGCGGAAGCCGCCGCACGCCATCCCGCCGATCCGATGAGCCACGTCAACCTTGCGAATGCTCTCTATGAGAACGGCGAGTTCGCACGGGCGCGCGAACATTATGAAACGGCTCTGCGCAGCGCGCCGGATTATCCCGAGGCGCACCAGGGCCTCTCCTACGTGCTGGCGGAATTGGGAGATGCACCGGCCGCGGCTTGGCATCGACAAAAAGGCTTCGAGCAGCGCTCCGTAGTCACGCTGCCGTACCGCGGCGACGGCCCTCCGGTATCGCTTTTACTGTTGATCTCCGCCCTCGGCGGCAACATCCCGACGCGCAGTTTCTTGGACGACCGCGTATTCGAGACCACCGTGGTGGTGGCCGAATTCTACGATCGCAACCGCGCGCTGCCGCGCCATCAACTCATCTTCAACGCCATCGGCGATGCCGATCTGTCCGCCAACGCCTTGGCCGCCGCGCAATCGCTGGTGGCTTTGAGCGACGCACCGGTCCTGAATCCACCGCCGGCCGTGCTCGCCACCGGACGCGCCGATAACGCCCAGCGCCTTTCGCAATTGCCCGGCGTGATTGCTCCCGCCACGGTTACGCTGCCGCGCGATCTGCTCATCTCCTCCGAAGCCGAAAGCGCCCTGGCGCGCCACAATTTGACGTTTCCGCTGCTGCTGCGCACGCCCGGTTTTCACACCGGCCGACATTTTGTAAAGGTCGATCGCGCAAGCGCACTGGCGGAAGCCCTCGCCGAGTTACCTGGCGCCGAACTAACCGCCATCCAATATCTCGATTCCCGCGGAGCCGGCGGCAAGGTCCGCAAGTATCGCGTCATGCTGATCGATGGCCGGCTGTATCCGCTGCACCTCGCAATTTCGAGCGACTGGAAAATCCACTATGTCACCGCCGAGATGGCCGGCCGGGCCGAGCACCGCGCCGAGGACGCTGAGTTTCTGGAGAACATGCCCGCCGTGCTCGGCCCGCGTGCCATGAACGCGCTGGAGACAATCCAAACCGTTCTGGGTTTGGACTACGCCGGAATCGATTTCGGCTTGAGTCCGTCCGGCGACCTGCTCCTCTTCGAAGCCAACGCCACCATGGTCGTCAATCCGCCTGAGCCCGACCAGCGCTGGGCCTATCGCCGCCCGGCTGTGGAACGGATTTTCACCGCCATCCGGAAAATGCTGCTACAGAGCGCACAGCGCGGGACGCGCCCGGCAACTTGAGACGCTCTCGTTCTCACCTGATATCCTGATGAAGTCATGGATCTCAACCTTACGCCCGCCGAACTGAAATTCCGCGATGAACTGCGCGCCTGGCTGTGCGCCAACGTGCCCAGCGATTGGGAAAAACATCGCACCGAGGACGAAATGCGCGAGCGCTTCGAGTTTCTTCGCGCCTGGCAGAAGAAGGTCTATCAAGCCGGCTGGGCCGGCATCTCCTGGCCGAAAGAATACGGCGGGCGCGGTGCTCCGCTCATGGAGCAAGTTATTTTCACCGAGGAAATGGCGCGCGCGGCCGCTCCTCCGCTGGCCAACGTGCTCGGCCTTTCCCTTATCGGACCCACCATCATTGCCTTCGGCACCGAGGCCCAGAAGAAGCGCTTCCTCGCCAACATTCTCAGCGCCGACGAGATCTGGTGCCAGGGCTTCTCCGAACCTAACGCCGGCTCCGACCTCGCCAACGTCCGCACCGAGGCGCGCCTGGATGGCGATCACTACGTCATCAATGGCCAGAAGGTCTGGAATAGTTACGGCTGGGCCGCCGATTGGTGCGCCTTGTTAACGCGCTCGGATACTAACTCCACTAAGCACCAGGGACTCACTTACATATTTGTGGACATGAAAAGCCCTGGCGTTGAGGTTCGTCCGCTCCGCCAAATGACCGGCGAAAGCGAGTTCTGCGAAATCTTTTTCCATGACGTCCGCGTCCCGGCCGCCAACGTACTCGGTAAAGTCGGCGACGGCTGGAACGTGGCCATTGGTACCCTGGCTCACGAACGCGCCACTCTCGGCGCCGGGGTGCAGATCACCCTCAAGCGCCAGTTCGACCGCCTGGTCCAACTCTCGCACTCCACCATCCGCAACGGCAAGCCCGCCGCCGAAGATCCGGTCATCCGCCAGAAGCTGGGCCAGTGCTACACCGACATCGAAATCATGCGCCTCAACCAGATGCGCGCCATCTCGCGTATCAATCAGAAGGGCGTGCCTGGACCGGAGGGCTCGGTGCTCAAAATCTTCTGGACCGAGTTGAACCAGCGCTTTCAGCAAATCGCCACCGAACTGCTGGGACCCTACGCGAGTTTGACCAAGGGCGATCCCCACGCCATCGACGAAGGCCAGTGGGCTTACGGATTCCTGCGCGCGCGCGGTAACACAATCGAAGCCGGAACGTCCGAGATTCAGCGCAATATTGTTGGGCACTTTGTTCTCGGCCTGCCGAAGAGTTACTAATTTCGCGTCACCACTTACTAACATAGGAATGCTTTCATGCAATTCGAACTTAACGAAACCCAACAAACGCTGAAGAATACGGTCCGCAAGTTCCTGGCCGCCGAGTGCCCTATGGCCGAAGTGCGCCGGCTCATGGAGACCGATACCGCCTTCGACCCGGCGCTGTGGCGGAAAATCGCCGAGCAGGGCTGGACCGGCATGCTCATACCCGAGCCATACGGCGGCTTCGGAATGGGAATGGTCGATATGGCCTCAGCCCTGGAAGAAATGGGCCGCGCCCTTATGCCCGGCCCTTTTTTCAGCACCGTGTTGATGGCCGGCCCGCTGATCGAGCGCGCCGGAAATGAAAATCAAAAGCAGAAATATCTGGGCGCGATCGCCCGCGGCGAGGCCAAAGTCACCGTCGCGTTTCTCGAGGACCCGCCTTCCTGGTCGCCGGACGGCGTTCAAATGACTGCCCGCGCCGCCGGCGGCGGCTATCTGCTGGATGGTAAGAAGCTGTTCGTGCCGGATGCCGCAGTCGCCGATTTCTTGGTTGTAATCGCGCGATTGGAGGGAAAGCTGGCGCTGTTCATGGTCGCATCGAATTCCAAGGGGCTATCCATCAGCCCCATGTCGAGCATGGACCTGACGCGCAAAGTATACGAAGTCGCGCTCGATGGCGTGAAAATCGCGCCCGAGGACTTGCTGGCAACGGGCGCTGCTGCAACCGCCGCGCTGGGCCCCGCGCGCGCCATCGCAACCGCCGGATTGGTCGCGGAAATGACCGGAGGCATGCAGCGGCTGCTCGAGATCACCGTCGAGTATGCCAAAACGCGCAAGCAGTTCGGACGGCCCATCGGACAGTTCCAGGCGGTGCAGCATCAGTGCGCCGACATGCTTCTCTACACCGAGAGTTCGCGCTCCGGGGCTTACTATGCGGCCTACGCGCTCCAGGAAGCCATCCCCGAAGCCCAACTCGCGGTTTCTGTGGCCAAGGCTTATGCGAGCGACGCCTATCGCGAGACCGGAAACCGCGCCATCCAGGTGCACGGCGGCATGGGTTTCACTTGGGAAAACGACGCACATCTCTATTACCGGCGCGCCAAAGTCTCGGAGCAAATGTTCGGGGATGCGGCATTCCACCGCGAGCAGATCGCCAAAATGGTGGTCGACGCTCATCCGGCCCGGCCCGAAGAGAAGGCCGCCGGCCGCGGATAAAATCTTACTCCGCCAGCAGACGGGTCAGTTCGCCGCTCACTTCGGAATCCGATTGGCCCAGCGCGTATTCGGCCAGGTCGATCCACTCGTTCCGCCGCGTGTTTTGCACGAACGCGATTTTCTCCACGCGGAAGCTCTTGTCTAAAACAAACCCGGCCCACCGGGCTCGCGCCACCGCAACCAGCTCATCCATCTCATCCGGCTTCAATTCCTGCGCCAGCGTCACGTGAGGATGATAGGCGAACGGCTCGGCGAATTCGAGACCGTCGACAGCCAGCACGTCGTGCATCAGGCGCAGGTGCTCGCCGCCCTTCTCGATATTCAAGTAGATGACGTCCGAAACCGGAAAAACCTCCACGTCAGTCATACGGACTTCAAATGGCTCGAAGCGTGCCGCGAGATTCCTGACAACGCCCCAGGCTTCGTCCGGAGCCGCGACCGGCCGCGGCGGCAGCACCGTTACGTGAGCGCGAAGAAAACAGTTCGGCACCAGTTCCTGCCGCAAACGATCCAGAAAACCCGCCAGAGGCTCGGGAAGATAACTGACGAGTGCGAAGGAATTGATCCGATCCCATGGCATGGGATCTTTGTACATAGCCCTGTGCCCCTATGTTACCGCGACCGAGGCCGCGTCCGCGGGCAAAGCCGGTTCTGGTACGTACCAGCGAGCTTCCTCAAAGCCGATGTACTTGAAGATGCGAATCTCGCCACCTTCGAGTTCCAGAAGATCCCCAACCTGGAGCGATTTTTCGGACTCGCGCAACGCCACCCAAGCCGCGTACGCGCTGGCCGCTTCAACCACAGCGTCCTTCTCGTAATCCTTGGGTTTCACAATCGTTACTCCCGAAGTGTGCGGCGCCCAGCGAAACTGCTGCCGTGCCGCCTCCCTTAAGCGATGAATTTGATAAGCCGGCATGTCAGGATCTATTTTCGCTCAAAACAATTCGCGATGCTATGTTTTAGTTGTTCGCCATCCCGCTCGCCGGCCTGAATCCATGCCTCGGCATTCTGGCGGCTCCAATAGATGGATTCGAGCGGCGCGCCGAGCAGCGCCCGCGGCCCCACACGGACCACTTCTAATCCCGGCGCCACCGCGGCTCGAAATGGCGACAGCAACCGCATGGCGCCCACAAATGTTCGCGCAATCATGCCCGGCGCCTGCGGCAGAACGTCAATCACCACCGCTCGCGTCGCGCCCAGCTCAGCCGCGGCCCACAGCGGAACCGCCGCCAGCAGCCCGCCGTCCGAGTACAAACGTCCATCGATACGCACCTGATCGAACAGGCCCACAATGGCAGTGGTCGCCACCAGGTGCTCCCAGCCGATCTGGCCGGCATGAAATATCCGGGGCCGCAATCTGAGCAGGTCCGTCACCACCATAGCGAAGTCCACCTTGGGCTGAAAAGATGCATGGATGTCGCGCACCACACCTTGCAGGCTGGCCGAATCCAGGAAGCCGCCGAAAATCGTCCGCGGAAATTTCCAGCGGTATCGCGCGGCATCTTCCAGGCTCAGCCAGCGCTCGATCAGCTCATCCGGATCGCATCCACCGGCAATGGCCCAGCCATTCACCGCGCCAATGGACGCACCCACAATCAAGTCCGGCTGAAAAACATCCGCCAGCGCTTTCCATGCGCCCGCCTGATACGCGCCATACATCCCGCCCGCCGATAAAACCAGGCAGTTCACGATTTTGCCAGTTGGGCCGCCACGCTGTGGATTCTCGCCACCGTTTTAACAATGTCGATCTGGATAATTCTCCAACTCGCAATCCGCGGGCCGGCGTAGAGCACATCGGCGATCCAGCCGCGTTGCGTCTTCTCGGATTGGAATTGGTCGAACACCAGGTTGCCGAGCGAATAGAAGATGACGCCGTTCCCATATTGTTCGACCGGCTGCACCACGTGCGGATGATGGCCGACCACAAGGCTCGCGCCGGCCTCGATGGCCGCGCGCGCGAATCGCTGCTGAAAAGCGTTCGGAGTTGGCTGATACTCGTTCCCGGCATGCATGGAAACGATCGCCACATCCGTGCGCTCGCGCAAAACGGACACATCGGCCCGCATTCGATCGGTCTCCATCATCGCCACGCGCTCATCCACGTCCCGGTGGTTGCCGTTGGATTGATCGAACGTGTAGCCCAGAAAACCGAACCCCACTCCCTTGCGCGCGAGAATCACACCCTGGTGCGCAAGCTTGCCGGTAGGAGCCGTGCCGGCCGCCAGAATCCCATGCTTCGCCAGCAAATCGAGCGTGAATTCGATGCCGTAACTCCCGCAGTCGCGCGCGTGGTTGTTGGCCGTGGAGACCACATCGATCCCGGCCGCCTCCAGCGCCGCCACCATCTCGGGCTCCGCGCGAAATACCATGCCCTTGTCGATATTCGCGCCCCGGTCGGAGAACGGCGATTCGAGATTCGCGAACGCAATGTCCGCCGAGCCGAATAAATCCGCCACCTCGTGCAAAGGCCAGGCCGGGTCGTGTTTCAGACGCGCCAGCCGGCCTACATAACGCGAGAGCATGATGTCGCCGCCAAAAAGCACGCGAATATCCGCGGATCGGGAAGGCGCAAGCGGCGCGGACCTGCTGGCCATTGGCCGCGGCGATAAACCCAGCGCAGGCAAAAAAAGCACGCTGCGCCGGCTGACCTTCATTCCATTCCCCTCGCCGCCGCGCGATCCAGAAACCACAACACCTCCCGGCCATCGACATTCACGATTTGCACCGGGTACTTCCGGGGATTGTACGGCTCGTGCAGAACCAGGCGAAGCGGCTCGGCCTTGTCCTCTCCTGCAACCAGCATCACGGTCTGCTTGGCAGCGCGAAGAACGCCTGGCAGCAGCGTGATTCGCCATTGCTGAAACTTCTCCACATATAATGCCGCCACCAGATTCTTCTCGTCTTCAATCAGCGGCTGGCCGGGAAACAGGCTCGCGGTATGCGCATCCGGACCCATGCCCTGATGAATCACATCGAAACGCGGCAGCTCGCCCGGCCTAAGCTGGAAGAATCCGCGAATCTCGGTGGCATACAATCGCGCCGCCAGCTCCGGCTCCCTCTCGGCCTCAATCCGGTGCACGTTGCCGCTGGGGAAATGCGCCGGATCGAGCCATACTTCCTTGGCCAGCTTGTAATTGCTCTGCGAGTCGGTGGGAGGCACGCCGCGCTCATCCACCCAGAACAGATGCACGCGAGCCCAATCGAAACGCGCCTTGGCCAGCTCCTCGAACATGAGCTTCGGTGTGCTGCCGCCTGAGATGGCGAGCGTCGCTCGAGGACTCTCTTTCAGCGCCCCATCCAGCAGCTCCAGGATCTTCGCCGCGCAGTGAACAGCCGTCTCCTGCGCATTCTCATAGATACTGGCGTGGATGCTCATGCTCGCGCTTCCATGGTTTCGATCCTTCGTTCCAGCTTACGCCAAACAGCCGCATATAGTCATGCTAGAATGATCCTTACCTGCCTCCCAACTTGCCGTCTCCAGACGGTTAGCTAAAGGTCACATTCAGGAGCATTGGGCATTACGTCCGTTATGCATACGCGGGAAAAGAAGAAAATTCTAGCTGTAGTTGACGACCTTTTGTTCACGGTCAAGATCAGCGATGCGGCCAAGCGCGTGGGCCTGGACGTCGAGTTCTTGAAGTCCGAGCACGACGTCCTGGAGAAAGCCGCGCAGGAAAAACCGCTGCTGATCATCCTGGATCTGAATAACAACTCGGTTGAGCCGCTCAAGCTCATCTCGAAACTCAAGGCCCACGGCGACCTGAAGAAAATCAGCCTGATCGGCTATCTCTCGCACGTGCAGGGCGAGCTCAAGCAGCAAGCCCACGAAGCCGGCGCCAACATCGTCATGGCGCGCTCCGCTTTTTCGCAGAACCTCCAGCAGATCCTCAAGCGCCACGCCGGCGTTGTTTAGCAGCCGGAGCCGGCGCCACCACGGGCGATCTGTTGCAGAGTGAATCCGCGCGACCTCCGCGAACAGCCCGCAGGCTTCACCGCGACGCGCTGACGTTCGCCTCGGTAGTGCCTTCTGTCAGCGCCTTCTGCACCGCCGGCGGCAACTTGTCTGCATGCGACAGCAGCATCGTCGCCTGCCACCGCTCCGTGTCCGAAAGTGTTTTTTGGAACCCGGGCATCCCGGTCAGCCGGATTCCATTCGAAACCTTCCAGTAAGTGACGCCTTCCGGATCGTCCGTCACCATTTGTTTGGCCTCAAGCAACTGCGGGGGAGGCGGGTATTCTCCCTGCGCAATAGCAGTTTCCTGATGGCTCGGCAGCCCGTGGCACTGCGCGCAATTTTGCCGATACACGCGCGCTCCGGCCAATAGGTTGGTATCGTCCAGTGATACCGGGTTTTTGACCTTGGCCGCGTCACCGAGGCTTGCCCCTAAGGCGATCTTGGCGAATGTCGCCTCCATGGGAAGCGGCTTCGCGCTGGTGGCCATGGATAGCCCGCCGGACATCACGAACAGATAAGCGCCCAGCGGCACTACGATCACGACGCCAATAAGTAATCCGACGATGAACCAGCCCGTGCGCGACATAGAACCACCTCATTCTATAGACGCACACCTTGCTGTAACGCAACAAGGAATGTTACAAGCCAGTGTCGGAATCCACCGTTTCGCGCAGCGGAACTGGCTCCGCTAGTTCTCCGGACATCCCGTCGTCGCCTAAACTTCCGCGATCTGCGCGTCAGTTCCGGGCGCGAAATCAACAAGATCGGGCGCTACGGCCTGGCCTTGCGGCGGTCGCATTTGTTACTACCGCCTCAATAACGACCTGGCGAGTAGCAAATCGACACGAAGCATAATCGATTTGTCGGACTATTTTTTCTGCCCGGGCCGAAACTAGCGCGAAATCGGCTTACAGCGGATGTCTGAAGTTCTCAGAAACCGCCGCGCGGGCGATACCCCGGCCGGGCCCGCACGCGATACTTCTTGCCCACGTCCGACACGATCTCCACATTGATCTTGCGGAACCCCTCGTTCGGATTGGCCTGCGGATAGTAAGTAATGGTGTAGCTGTTGCCTAAATCTTCGCGGATGGATTCGAACGCCTCCACCTGCTTCTGCCAGGTCTTGGCGAAATAGGCCTTGCCGCCGGTGCGCGTCGAAATGCGCTTGAAAACCGCGCTCGACATCGGATCCTTATTGACGTCGTTGGTGGAGATCACATAAATCGGGATGCCCTCGTCCTCCGCCACCGCGCGCACGTCGTCCGGCGCCACCATGCTGGCGTTGTCCGGCCCGTTCGAAAAAACGATGATCACTTTGCGCCCCGGCAGCTTGGCGGCGTCGCGCAGCGTTAGCAGCAGACCGTTGTACAGCGCCGCATCGTCACCGGCCACCGCCTTGCGCAGCCCCAGAATTGCATCGCTGCGCTCGCGCGTCAAGGGCGCATCGCGCTTCAAATTGCGGCTGAACGTGTACACGGCCACCGAATCGTTGCGGTCCAGCCCGCGCACGAAATCGGCGATCGCATCGGAGGCGTACACGAATCCGCGATACATGTAATTGCTGGTGTCGAACAGCACGAACACGTTGGTCCCGACGAACGACCCCGTTCGCGATTCCTCCGATTTCACGTCGCCTTCCGTGCCCGAAGCCGGCGTCGTCTCCGCCACGGGGTTCAGCGCCTTCGTGCTCCCATCGCTCAACACCTGCAAAGGCGGCCTGCTTCCTTCGCCGAACGTATTGATCTTCTGCGCAATCCCGTCTTCGGTTACGCGGAAATCGACGGGCTTGAGACCATTGATGTACTTCCCCTTGGCGTCCGTGACGGTGAAGCTCAGCACCACCATGTCCACTTTGATGCGGAACGTGGGCCGATCCTGAGCCGACAGCCACAGCAGCCCTCCTGAGCCGAGGATCCCGATTCCACTCAAGATAGAAGTTGTCAGTAATCTCAAAGTAACCCTCCCCCGCCGGCTGTCCTAAATTATAGGTCAGGCCCCGGCTATAAACCCGCTCCCGCCACCACCTGTTTCCGTGTCTTCTCCCGAACATCGTCGCCCACCATCCGCAGCGAACGCAGCAGCGCCGGCCAGTCCTCCAGATGCGTCGCGAAAATCCGCTCCACGGTATCGCGCGTCCATTCCGGCACCAGAACATTGAGCTGAGCCGGAGGCAGGTACAACTGGTCCGCCAGCGCCGCGTAATACAGAAGATTCGATTCCCAGCTTTCGGCCAGAATGCGGCTCGAATATCCCATCAACGTCGGGAACGTCCGAAGATTGAGCAATTCCGGCGAGTAGGAATTTGCCAGCGTCGGCTTGGGCGTTCCGAAAGCGTGCGATATTGCTTCATAGTTCAACTGCCGCGGCGCTTCCGTCGCCATGCGGCGGATCTCGCTCGCTATCGGCGCGTCAACAGCCGCCTTTCTCCGCCAGCAGGTCGCGCGCGATGGCGAACATCTCGGAAGGCATCACTTGCTCCAGCGCGGCCTTCACCCGGCCTTCTTCCAGCAGTGCGCGAACCGTCTCCACTCGCGCCGGCATCGCGTAATGATCCAGCGCCTCCAGCACCGCTTGCCGGCGATCCGCGCGCAAGGCCCCTTCGGCCAGCTGCGTCTCGGCGTAGTCCAGGTGCAGCGCCACCCAATGGGTCTGCGCCGGCGTTACGTTCCACCAGCGTTGTACCGTGGCTGAAATCATGAGCTGCGGAACCAGGTCGCCCCAAATGAGCGCCTGCTCGCGTGACGGAATCAGGAAATTTTGCTCCGCCTCCGCCAAAGCATACGGCAAGCTGGCCAGCGAGCCCACCAGTTTCCCGCCCGCGCTGGTCGGCCAGCCCGTTCCCAATACCTCGGTCGTCCTCCAGGTTTGCGCCGAACCCTGCAAGCCGATGAAGTCGTGGCTGCGAACAAATAGCGGATTGGTGTACAGCACTTGCGCCCCCGGCGGAGCGTAGTGAATATAATTGAAGCCCACCAGCGTATCGCGCAGGAACGGCGCCATCAGAGCCCGCACGTCGTCCAGCTTCTTCGGGTCCGTAGCCGCCCGGTCAATCAGAGCGCGCAGGTTTAGTTTGCGCTGCGCCTCGATGTGTCTCTCCGACCAGTAACCGAAACTCAAAGTATTCCGTTCCACCGTGCTCAACGACGTCCGCGGAAGCTGGATCTCGGAAATGCGCGAGGCGGTGCGATTGATCAGCGCCATGTTCGCCTTCTCGCCCTTGCCCAGGCCTTCCAGATGATCCACCAGCTCAAAAATGGTCGAAAGCGAAATCAACCGCTGCGCCTCGAAGATGCGAATCATGTCCTCGACCATCTGCGTGTGCGCGTCCGAGTTGTCGTTCTCCGCCGTGCCCGCCAGCAGATCGATCATCCGGTCTTGCGCCGAGATATTGGCCGCCGACTTGGTCGCCTCCAGCAGCGTCTTGACACCTTCCCGCCCGCCTTCAAAGATGTCTCGTTCGGTCTTGACCTTCGCAAACGGGCTCAGCAGACTCGCCAGCGTGTGGTCCGCTTCCTCGGGCGCGATCGAGCCTTGGCGGTAAAAGATCTGCCACAAGCCCACCAGCGCTTGCATCGTCCCGGCCGCGTCGGCGCGAATCCCCATGTCATGAATCTGATTCACCGCGCCCGCCGTATCCAGAAACTCGTTAATGCTGGCGTCTGAAAGTTCCGGCGCTTCCGCCAGGATCGGATACTGCGCGCCGAAAGCCCGGTAATCGTGCGCCAGCCGCGCCGCCGTCTTCGATTCCAGCGGCGTTTTGCGCCGCCGATCCATGTCCGTCAGCGCCATGAAGATCTTCAGCGGCTCGTTCTCTACGGATTTTCGGCATAGCCCGAACAGCGCCTCCAGCACATCGTCCGGCTCTTTCCAGCTGGATGCCGCCTTGCTCAACTTGACGTCGTACTTGCCCGTCCCGCCCGGATGTTCGGTGAAGATGGTCTTCCAGACCTCCAGGCCTCCCGGCACGTGCGGCCGCCCGTCCGGATCCAGCCGCAGACGCGTCGTCAGCAGCAGCATGTCCGTGTTCGAGCGAAACACCGGACGCGCCGGCCCCGGGCTGGTCACCCTCCCGCGAATAGCGGCGTAGAAACGCTTCAGGCGTTCCGGCTCGGTGAGATAATTCTGAACCGCCAGGGTGGACGGGTTATTAATCCGTGAGAGCGAGTCGAAATAGCTCGCCAGCCAGCCATCGTCCTTGGCCACCAGGCGCTCGATGAACGCCCCCGGCCGGTCCGGCCCAACCCCCAAAAGATCCGCCCATGCTTTTTCCGAACGCGCGCCGCCCGGAACCAACACCTTGCCGGCTCGGATCTCCAACATGCCGCCGTAAAAATCCAGCACGTGCGCGTAGGCGCGAATCCGTTGCACCGTCGCGCTCTTACGCAGTTCATCGGCCACCGAAGGATCCAGCTTCGATAGCGCCACATACAGCCGGCACAGCGATGGATCGCCCAAAAATGCGTCGATAAATTCGCCGCTTTGCTTTTCCTTCGCGCTCAGCCAATAGTCCGGACCATATAGGATCGGAACTTGGGTGGGCTTGTAGTCCTCCGTGAAGGGCCGGTTTGTGCGGAGGCTCTGCTCCAGCTCAGCCAGCGGGAAACCCGAATCGATGGTCAAGAACGCGCGCGTGGCGTTCACCGTCTCCAGCACCACTTCGCTTCCGCACGCGCCCCGCATACGATAGCCGAGCACTCGCAGCAATTCCGCGGTCTGGCTGGAGTCGCAGGACTCGATCTTGATCGCGTGATCCGTCCCCGCCAGTTTGTCCAGCTCGCGCGCCTGCGACAGATAACGCACCACCAGCTTCAAGTACTCGGTCTGCTCCAGCGCCTCGTTGCCGGTGGCCGCCTGATAGCCGTTCGTGATGACGTTCCGCGCCAGTGCGGGCAGCAGCTCCGTGGCATCGATATCCGGAGACAGCGCGGCCATGCGAGCGAACGATCCAAACGGTCCGGGAATCGAAATGACCGTCTTCTTGTCGGAAGTTGCCGAAATCTCCGGCAGACTGACATCTCTCCCGCCCTCCGCGCGATACGCCTCCAGATCGCGCGCGGCGTCGTTGCGCGAACCAGCGAGCAAATCCAGCTGCACCAGTCGGTGCGCCACGCTCGCTCGTTGGCTGCCCTGCGCTGCCTTCAGTGCGTTCTCGTACTCGGCGCGCGCCCCCGGATCATGGTGACGATCGAGAAACTGAGCGTACGCGTACATCGCATCGAAGCCGCCACCGCGCGCCGACCGCGCCAAAAAATCACGCGCGCCCGCGGCGTCGCCTTTGCTCTCCATTTGCCAGGCGCGCGTTTCCAAATCCTGCGCGCTTGCGCAACAGCTCAAAAAAAACACGAAGGCGAGGGGTCTTGCGAGGGTCTTCATGCTAGATTCCTTCCGTTCCCGCTGGCTAAATAATGTACCACTGGCGGCGGGAGGCCTGCTTGCAGGACCTTAGCTTAACCCCTCCCTCCACGCGGCCTGCTTCACGGTACGATAACTATTGTGAGACCCGGCATCACTCTGCTATTCGC
Source organism: Terriglobia bacterium (assembly GCA_963739705.1). Classification (GTDB taxonomy): domain Bacteria; phylum Acidobacteriota; class Terriglobia; order Bryobacterales; family Bryobacteraceae; genus Palsa-89. The sequence goes on from CAVUBR010000005.1 coordinate 143,885, forward strand.
GGCCGGCCTTCTCGCCGCTGCTTCGATTCCCTCCGGAACTGAAATCCAGATTCGCCTGACCTCCGCGCTGAACACCACCTCCGCCAAAGCCGGCCAGCACTTCGACGCCGTCGTCATCGCGCCCGTGGTGGTCGGCGGCCGTATCGCCATGCCAGCCGGCGCGAAACTGAGTGGCCATATCGTGAACGTCACCGCCGCCGATCAAAAGGATCAGCAGGCCTCCGTCAGTCTCGCCTTCGACCAGATCGCCGGCGGCGCCCGAAAATCAACCCTGGCCGCCAAAGTGACCGGCGTCGACAATGCCCGCGAATCGGTGGATTCCAACGGCCTGATCACCGGTATCAAACCCTCCGATACCGGCTCGGCGCGCCTGGATCAGGGCATTAATAAGGTAAGCGAAAAATATCCAGGCTTCGGCGACCTTTTGAGCACCGTCAAGCAAGCGGTCCTCAAGGAAACCGACGCCAACATCGATTACCAGCCCGGCGTGGAAATGACCATCGCGCTTACCAAGCCGCTGGACTGGATCGCCTCCAACTCCGGGCCCTCAGTCCAGGCCATCCAACCCGAGGACGCCCTCGCGCAACTGGTCGCCCGCGAACCTTTCCGAACCATGGCGCAAAAACCAGCCAAGCCGTCCGACGTCATCAACCTCATGTTCCTCGCCGGCGAGCAACAGCTGGAGACCGCGTTTGAAAAAGCAGGCTGGTCGCGCGCCGACCGCCTCGACGATAAATCCAAACTCGAAACATTCCGCGCCATGGCTGAAGATCGAGGATACAAGGAAGCGCCCGTCTCCATCCTGTACCTGGATGGCGCGCCTCCCGACATGGTATTCGAAAAAGCGACCGACACCTTCAACGCCCGCCATCACATCCGCCTCTTTCATCGCCCGGACAAGTTCAGAGGCCAGGATATCTGGGAAGCCGCCTCGACGCACGATACCGGAATTGATTACTCCGAAGAGAGCCACAGCTTCACCCACAAAATCGATCCGCAGATCGACCACGAGCGCGCCAAAGTAGTCAATGACCTGCTGTTCACCGGCCTGGTGCAAGGCCTTTCGCTGGTGGAACGCAACCTCCCGCCCGGCCTCTCCAACGCCACCGGCGACCAGCTCCAGACCGACGGCAGCATCGCCGTCCTCCAGTTCTAGGTCATAATCTAGAATTGACCGAACCCACCCGCGTCTACAAATACTACGACCTTCTAGCCAGCATCTTCATCGTCGTTTTGGTAATTTCCAACCTGGTCGGACAAAAGATCTGCGCCTTCGGCCCCTTCCGCGTAAGCGGTGCGCAGCTCCTGTTCCCCATCACTTATATCTTTGGCGACGTCTTCACTGAGGTCTACGGCTACGGCGCCTCGCGCCGCGTAATCTGGATCGGCTTCGTCGCCAACGCCACCATGGCGATCCTGGGCAATCTGATCGTGGCGCTCCCAGCCGCCCCTGAATGGAAAAATCAGGACGCCTTCGCAACCGTATTCCATCAGGTCCCGCGGCTGGTGATCGCAAGCCTGATCGCCTACTGGTGCGGCGAGTTCGCCAATTCTTTCACGCTCGCCAAGATGAAATTGGTGACCAAAGGCCGCTATCTTTGGACCCGCACCGTCGGCTCAACCGTGGTAGGGCAGGCCGTCGACACCGTCATCCTCGTCTTCGTCGCTTTCTCCGGAGAAGTCACATTGCCGGGAATGGTGCGCCTGATTATCTCCGCTTATCTCTTCAAAGTCGTCTACGAAGTGCTTGCCACGCCTCTGACCTACTGGATTGTCGGATTCCTCAAGCGAACCGAAGGCGTCGACAAGTTCGACTACGACACACGCTTCACTCCTTTTGCGACTCGAGATTTAGCCGCTTTCGTCAGTTTCTCGCATAGTTCGTCCAGCTTCCCCGATTCCCTCTCAATCAGGTTGCCGGCCAGCCCCTTCAGCGCGGTGATGTTCGAGGAACTGGCGTTATCGAGCGAGTGACGGCCATCCAGCGCCACTTGAAACCGGTAATAGCGCTGTAGCCCGCTGGTAATCTCCGGTAAGAGTTGGTCGAGCTGATAATCCACCGTGCTGCTGACGCCGTCAAAAACAATATCCAGCAGCGGCTTGGCCCAGCGCGCCACACCCCAGTACTTGGCACAGATTCAAAGGCAGGCTGCGCATCATCGAACCGGTTCCAAGCGATACCACCAGATAGTCGGAACCATCCAGCGTGGCGCGCGCCTCCACCAGCGCGCACGCAGCCGGGTTGTTGGCGAACACCCCGCCGTCGATGAGCGTATAGTATTCCGAATTCGTTCCGCTGGATAGTTTCATAGGCTCGAAGATAGGTGGGCGCCGCCGACGTCGCACGGGCCACGTCCCGCGCCAGAAAATCGTAATCCGGCCGCTTGCGCGCGCTCCGGCTCTTGAAGAAGAAGGGAAAGCGCCGCTCGATTTCATAACTGGTGATCACCACATCGGTGGCCGCGTCGCGCAGCCGCGAGTCGCCAAAATATTCCTCCAGCACCTGCTCGACGCCGCTGGACGAGTATTTCTTCCACGTCAGATTGTCCACCGCAAACATCGCGCGCAGCAACGAACGATGAAAAATGCGCGCGCCTTCATGTTCGTACAGCTCCACAAAACGCTGCGCGCTGTAAAGCGGCGCTCCCGGACACCTAGGAATCGTCAACCCCAGCGCGATAATGCCCCCGGTTGAAGTTCCCGCGACTAGATCGAACAGCCCCGCGATCGGCTGCTCGGTGCGCTTCTCAATCTCGGCCAGCAACATGGCCGGAATAATCCCACGGATTCCGCCGCCGTCGATGGATAAGATCCTAACCATTCCTTCTTCACCGCCAAGCGTACGCCCCAGCGCGTCCCAATTACGCAAGGTGGTTTATGTAAGTAACAGTCAAAAAAGCAAAAATAAATTCGAAAATCCGGTGACAGTATACTCATTCCCCAATTTCGCCGCCCATCCGACCCTCGTCACCGCCCCCGCCCCCGATGATCGATCACAGTCAGAACACTGCCGTGACGGAAACCGAGGCATGCTTGCCATCCTCCAGACGGCCCGTCAGTCTGCCAACAAATGCAGCACGATAAGCGCGAGGATTCCTCCCGCGGTCAACGTCGCCACCGCCACCAACAGAGTCGCCAGATGCGCGCGCACGGCCGCGACCGTTTGCCGCGCGGCCTCCCGCAGTTGACTCTCATTGCTCCAACTGTGTAACAGCGACACGCAGCCACTGATCACCACGGCCAACGGCAGAGCGATGAGCAGGACCCACAGAGAGATGTGCGGCCGCGCACCATACCAGTCGAAGATTCGCTGAGCCGTTCGCGCCGGCTCGTATTCGATCGGCTGCAGGCTGCGCACGATCGCCGCAGTCATGAAAAGAGCAGCCGGAAAGACGAGCAGCAGCTCCGTCGCGGCCGTGACACGTTTGGAAGGATTCATAAGTACTTTGTAATGCAAAGTAACTAAAAACGCAAGCCACAAAGTTCTTGACCACGCCCCGCCAGGCTGTTATTCTTCCATATAGTTAATTAACCTATTAGATAACTATGCCGCGCCTAGCCGACCCGCTCAGCCTCACCCTGGCCGCCCTGGCCGACCCGACCCGCCGCGCCATCGTCGAGAAGCTCGCAACCGGCGAGGCCACCGTCAACACCCTCGCCCAACCTCTGCAAATGAGCCTCCCCGGCGTGTCCAAGCACCTCAAGGTGCTCCAAAAAGCCGGCCTGGTCGTGCAAGGCCGCGACAAGCAACGCCGCCCCTGCCGGCTCAACGCGCAGCGCATTCAGGACGTAGCCAAGTGGGCGGACCGATTCAAACGCAACTGGGAAGAAAGCTTCCAGCGCCTGGACGCCTATCTTTCCGAAATCACCGAAAAGGAGAAACCAAAATGACAGACACTTTACAGCATGAACTCAACCTCACGCTACCCTCGGATCGCGAAATCACCATGACTCGCGCATTCAACGCCCCAGCCCGCGTCCTGTTCGACGTCTGGACCAAGCCCGAGCACGTCCGCAAATGGTACGGCGTGCGCCAAACCACGGTAACGGTCTGCGACATCGACCTTCGCGTCGGAGGCGCCTGGCGCTGGGTAGTGAGCAGAAACGGCATGGACATCGCCTTCTCCGGCGTATTTCGCGAGATCGATCCGCCCCGCCGTCTGCAGCGAACCGAAGTCTTCGAAGCCATGCCCGCCGCCGAATCTCTCGTCACCCTGACCTTCGACGAAAAAGACGGCCAGACCACGCTAAGCATAAACATGCTCTTCCAAAGCAAACAGGATCGCGACGTCGCCCTCAAGTCCGGAATGGAACTAGGCATCAAGGAATGCTTCCAGAAGATCGACGATCTGGTGGCAACCCTATAAACCAGCCGCAGCACAGAGGCATCGGACCCACAACTTCACGCCGTTCGAGCGAAGGTCCTTTGCCTCTTCAAGCGGCGAAGAGGGTTTCACCGCCTGAGGAATCCGGATGCTACGTTTGCCGTGCAGCACCTCGGACACATGCGGCTCGCCGCCAAATATCGGCGCCAACACTTTTTGTGGCTGACCGTTCTGTTCCAACAAGAACTCAATCAGTTCCACTGGCGTCGAGCGCTCAAGCGAGGCCGGCTCGTCAACTTCTCAATCTCCCGCAAAGCGCGAACATAAGCGGCCAAATCAAATGTCAAGCTGCACGCGGACTTTCACACTCACCCTCTATCTTGTGCAGAGTTACCATGAACCTTCATGGAAGGAACCGTACTCGGCCATTTCGCCATCCTCGAAAAACTGGGCGAAGGCGGCATGGGCGTCGTCTACCAGGCCCGCGACACGCGGCTGGACCGCATCGTCGCCATCAAGGTCCTTCCCGAATCCAAGCTTTCCGACGCCGACCGCAAGCTGCGCTTCGCCCAGGAAGCCAAAGCCGCTTCCGCGCTGAATCACCCCAACATCGTAACCATCTACGACATCGCCGAGCACGATGGACAAAGCTTCATCGTGATGGAATTCGTAAACGGCTCGCCTTTGACCGACCTGATCCCTAAGCGCGGCATGAAACTGACTGAGGCGCTTCGCGTGGCCGTGCAGGTGGCCGACGCTCTGGCCGCGGCGCACGCCGCAGGCATCGTGCATCGCGATCTCAAGCCCGCCAACATCATGGTGGATGCACAAGGCCGCGTGAAAGTGCTGGACTTCGGCTTAGCGAAGTTGATCGCGCCGTCCCCGGCCCCACAGTCGGTCCAAACCGAAACCGTGGCCATGCACCCGCCCGTCACTGAAGTGGGCGCCATCGTGGGCAGCGTCCCGTACATGTCTCCCGAACAAGCCGAAGGAAAACCGGTGGACGCCCGCTCCGACATCTTTTCTTTCGGCGCGGTCCTCTATGAGATGATCACCGGACAACGCGCCTTCTCCGGCGAGTCGCGCGCGTCTACGCTGGCCGCCGTGCTGGATCGCGATCCTAAGCCGCCCAGCGACATATCGCAAAGCATCCCGCCTGAGCTGGAACGCTTGATTGTCCGCTGCCTCCGCAAGGACGTGAGCAAACGCAGCCAACACATGTCAGACGTGAAACTCGCCCTGGAGGAATTGCGCGACGAATCCGAATCGGGCAAACTGATGCGGCCCGTCCCCTCGGCAACTCACCAGCGCTCCTCCAAATGGCTCTGGCCCGCCATCGCTCTCGGCCTCATCCTGGCGGGAGGCGCTGCCTGGATTTACCACAACCGCTCGGCGTCCGCGCCATTCCGCGCGCCCGAGCTGACGCGTTTTTCGCCCGACGATGGCTATTCATATTCAGCGCCCGCGATCTCGCCGGATGGGAAACTAGTCGCCTACGTCTCCGACCGCACTGGCAAGCCAGAGTTGTGGCTGCAGCAGGTCGGCGGCAACGTTCCCATCCAATTGACACATTCGCAAAACCAGGTCGCCAAGGCAGCATTCTTTCCGGATGGGACCAAGATTCTGTACCTCACTGCTTCGCCCACACCGGATCGCAAAGATACGTTCGAGACCATCTCCACGCTGGGCGGCGAGCCACAGGTGCTCGCTGCGGGCTCTTTCCCTTTTTCAAAATTCCCAAACTTCGCCATCTCGCCGGACGGACGCCAAATCGCATATTTCGAGCGGGGGCCATCGCGGGCTGGCAGGCTCAAGCTTTTCTCAATCGATGGCGGCCAGTCACGATCTCTGCCCGCATGGGAGCATACCCAATTAAAGAATGTGTTCGCGGCGCTCGTTCAATGGACGCCCGACAGCCGTTTCCTGCTGTGCCTTGGCTCGAAAAATGGCGATGCCAAGAACTTCGATCAGTGGGACTGGTTCCTCATTCCCGCAGACGGAGGCAGTCCTGTCGCCACCGGGGCAGGCGATCGCCTGCGCGCTGCCGGATTCAGCTTTCCTTTCCCCAGCGCGATCCTGGCCGCTCGCGCGTTTTTCTCCGGACCGACGATCGAACGTGGGCATGTCTGGCAGGTTAAATTAACGCCCGGCACCTGGCACTTAAACGGCGAACCGCAACAGCTCACCTTCGGAACAGAAGACGAAATTGCCGCCAGTGTGAGTACCGATGCGGTCGCAGCCGTGCAGTCCGGTAGGCTGTCCGCGGATTTATACTTCATACCATTAGATCGGGAGACTGGAGACGCGTCCGGCATCACCCGCAGGCTTACTCAAGATACCCGGGCAAAAAGCTTATCGGACTCGCTAACCCACGGGGGCGCCGGAGACTCACATCTCGTTTATCTCTGGCTGACCTCGGAGACCCGTGGGGGCCTCACGCTCGGCGGCTACACTCTGGATTTGGAGAGCGGCAGGCAGAGCCGGGTGACCACTCTGCCAAGCTTGGGCGCGCTGTGGACTGTCTCGCGCGATGGCCGCCAGATCGCCTACTCCTTACCCGACGGCGATGCGTTTTCCATCCGTGTTGGTGACGCAGGGAACCCCAGTGACTCGGCCCGGTTGCTCTGCCGCGCTTGCGGCGCAGCAAGCGGGTTCTCGCCGGACGGCAATTTTCTGCTCTATGATCCCGGCCGCCCGGTACGCTCTGACCCGGACCGCAAGGCGAGCATCCATTTGCTGGACGTGAGATCCGGCACGGACAAACCCTGGCTCGAAGATCCCACGGATTCTCTGGAGCTGCAAGACTTCGTCGGCGAGAAAAACGAATGGGTCCTGGTGTCGGCTCGGCCGCCGAAGACGCCTCTGGCTTCGGCCCGCGGCTATCTTGTCCCTTGGCGTGAACAGCCCGTTCCGCGGTCCGAATGGATTGCGCTGCCCGCAGCAGCGCCGCCTTCCCGAATCTCGCAAACAACCGGCGGTGGTGCGGCACTCAAGTTCTCCGCCGCAGGCAACCTGCTTTATTTCTTCCAAGGCCCCGAATTGCAAGTGATGAAGTTCAACCCACAAACGAAGCAATTCAGCGCCCCGGCCCAAGTCAAATTTTTTCCAGGATCGCAGCCCGTGCCGCGCTCCGACGACGCCTGGACCCTCCGCGGCCCCGGCATCGTATTCCAGCGCGGCGAGACGAAGAGTTCGGTCTGGCTCATGAAACTGCCGCAATAGTGCAACGACGTGGCGCACGGACTCGTGCGAACGCCCAAGCGGGAGGTTAAAGAATCCTGGCCGAACCTGGCTTGTCCCAGTCAGCGAGCTATCCCCTGAGACCCGGTAGTCACCGCAACTGCAGAACACCACAGGATCGAGATTGAAATGCTTTCCGAGTTTTACTGCCTGAGGAATCCGAATGCTACGTTTGCCGTGCAGCACCTCAGAGACGTGAGTCTCGCCGCCAAATATCGGCGCCAGTGCTTTTTGCAGCGGGCCGTTCTGTTCCAGCGTGAACTGCAATAATTCACCCAAGGGCATCCGCCATCGACGTAATCGATCAAATTCTTGAACGGCGCCTGGTCGCCAGTCGGATCCCAAAGACCCGAGCGGCGAGCACCCGTCCGGGGCTGCGACAGTGCTACTGTGTAGCACCTTCAACGATGAACCCGCGAGATTTCGCCGAACGCTGGCGGATTGGACGGATGCTCGAATATTCGGGCGAGTTGTACCACTTCTCGGCGTCAGCCACACTGTTGAAGGCGATAACTACGATGCGCTTCGGTTGCTCACCTTCCAGAGACTCAGTCTTGCCGCCGCGAACGAGATAGTGACCGCCGTACTTTTCTATCGTCTTCGGAACGCCGGCGGCATACGTATTGAATTGGTCCTGATTGCTCACTTCAAAAACCTCGGCAATGTAGTAACCGGCCGGTGACTTTTGGGCTTTCAGCATTTGGGTGCCGAGTGAACCGAGTGCGATGCCTGCGAGTGCTGCTGCCGCGGCGTAGACCTTGTTCATGTTTTCTCCTTAACGGACCAGTTCCTTAAAGGGGTCCGACACACTCATCAATTGTATGCCTAGGGCAAATCGTTATCCGCACGTTGACCTTCGCCGCCCAGCGCAACGCAGAGGCATCGGACCCACCATCGAAAAACGACTTACCGCAACTCGAGAAACACCACCGGATCGACATTGAAATGTTTCCCGAGTTTCACTGCTTGAGGAATCCCGATGCTACGTTTGCCGTGCAGCACCTCGGACACATGCGTCTCGCCGCCAAATATCGGCGCCAACGCTTTCTGTGGCTGCCCATTCTGTTCCAGCAAGAACTCAATCAGTTCCACAGGCGTAGAGCGCTGTCGAGGGAATGTTCTGCTCTCGTAGTCACCGGTCAATTGGATTAACAGCTCATACACTTCCCGTTCCTCGGGACTCAAGCGAGGCCGGCTCATCAACTTCTCGATTTCGCCCAAAGCGCGTTTGTGCTCGGCTTTGGTTCTGATCACACGAGGACGCACGGTCGCTAAAGCGCGAGCATACGCCGCCAAGTTAAGTGTTTTTGTTGGCATCATTAGGTCCAACCACCCTATACCGAAATCATCTCGCCAGGCCGTGTCAATTCTAAAGCTTCTAAGATCCTTTCCACGAAGGGCAAGAGATCCTCGATCTGATTCGTAGGAGATTGGATTACAATGACCGCCAGCTTCTTCGCGGATCGGTCGAACTCACGTGGTATTCCCTGATCTACCGTGAGCAGCGCATCGTACCCCGCCATCTCGGCAGCCGAAAGTAATTCGCCATTCTTCTTACCCTTGAAACCGGCCCATTCCGCTGTGTGAGTCTCGTGGTCAGAAAAATGATGGCGGAAATCGATTCGGCAGACACTCGTCCAACAATAACTTCACGCGATTCTAGCGAGCAGCGAATCCTTAGCCTCTTCGAGCGCCTGCACGGCCATCTCACGCGTGACCGTTGGAAACTGCTGCAGGAATTCACCCAAGGAGTGTCCGCCCTCAAGGTAGTCGATCAGATTCTTGAACGGAACCCTGGTCCCGCGAAAGCAGGGCGTCCCGTTCATCACCTCCGGATCGATCACGACTATGGGCTCAGCCATCGTTTTAATTGTACATTGCGAAGTAGAAGCCCATCCCATGGCGCCCGGTCTAGCGGGAAATGGCAATCGGCTAACCAAAACGCCGGCCCCACATAGTCGATAGGACTAGTGCTCAGTGACTTAGTGCATTTTTGAAATACGCAGATTTCCGATACCTTATGAATGGCGGCGGGTTTCGAGGTAGGGCAGTTTTCATTTTTCATTTTTTCCCATTCCTCCCCCCGCCCCGCGCAAACATGCGTCTTGCGTCAAACGCTGGGTATCCTATCTAACAGAACCACATGCGCCGACTCTCGCTCCTCCTCTTGCTCCTCCTCTCGCTCGTCGCCTCGCCCCTCCCCGCGCAACAATTCCCGGCCGATCTCTACTCCGGCCTCCAATGGCGCAACATCGGCCCCTTCCGCGGTGGACGCACCGTCGCCGCCGCCGGCATTCCTTCCCAGCCCAACATCTTTTACATCGGCGCCAACAACGGCGGTGTCTGGAAAACCACCGACGCCGGCCGCACCTGGCGCCCGCTCTTCGACAGCCAGCCCACCGGCTCCATCGGCGCGCTCGCCGTCGCGCCCGTCCGACCCCAACATCATTTATGTCGCCAGCGGCGAAGGCCTCCAGCGCCCCGATCTCTCCATCGGCGACGGAATCTACAAATCCACCGACGCCGGCCTCACCTGGCGCCATCTCGGACTGCGCGACGGCCAGCAGATCTCCGCGCTCCTCATCGACCCGCACGATCCCAACCGCGTCTTCGCGGCGGTGCTCGGTCATCCCTACGGACCCAACCCCGAGCGCGGCGTCTTCCGCTCCACCGACGGCGGCGACACCTGGCAGAAGGTGTTCTACAAAGACGAAAACATCGGCGCGGTCGACCTCGCCTTCGATCCCACCAACTCGCGCACCATCTACGCTGTGCTGTGGGCCGCGCGCCAGGGCCCTTGGGAAAACGGCGCGTGGTCCGGCGTCGGCAGCGGTCTTTTCAAATCCATCGACGGCGGCGACACCTGGCAGCAGCTCACCACCGGACTCCCAACCATCGCGGACGGCCTCGGCCGAATCGGAATCGCCATCGCGCCCTCCAATCCCCGCCGCATGTACGCGCTGGTCGAAGCTAAGCCCAGCGCTCTCTACCGCTCCGACGACGCCGGCGCATCCTGGCAGCGCATCAACACCGAGGAGCGCATCACCGGCCGCGGCGACGACTTCGCCATGGTGCGCGTCGACCCGAAAAATCCCGACACCATCTACGTCGCCAACACTTCCACTTACCGCTCCAACGACGCGGGCCAGACCTTCACGGCCATCAAAGGCGCGCCCGGCGGCGACGACTACCACACCATCTGGATCAATCCCCTGCAATCCCCGAAATCATCCTGCTCGCAGCCGACCAGGGCGCCACCATCAGCGTCAACGGCGGCCACACCTGGAGCTCGTGGTACAACCAGCCCACCGCGCAGTTCTATCACGTGATCACCGACAATCGATTCCCGTACTGGGTCTACGGCGGCCAACAGGAAAGCGGATCGGCCGGAGTCGCCAGCCGCAGCGATTACGGCGAGATTACGTTTCGCGATTGGCATCCGGTCGGCGTCGAGGAGTACGGCTACGTCGCGCCCGATCCTCTGGATCCCAACATTATTTACGGCGGCCGCGTCTCGCGCTTCAACCAGGCCACCGGCGAAGTCCAGCAGGTCGGCCCGCAGTTAATCCGCGGCGAAAAATATCGCTTCCTCCGCACCATGCCGCTGATTTTTTCTCCGGTCGATCCCCACGTGCTCTATCTGGGCTCGCAGTTCCTTCTGAAAACCATCAATGGTGGCCAGAGCTGGGAAGCGATCAGTCCGGACTTGACGCGCGCGAAGTACGACGTTCCGCCGAGCGTCGGCGTCTTCACCGAACAAGCCCAAAAAGAGGCGACGCGCCGCGGAGTAATCTACGCCATCGCTCCGTCACACAAGGACGTAAACGTCATCTGGGCCGGCACTGACGATGGCCAAATCCACGTGACGCGCGACGGCGGCAAATCCTGGACCAACATCACTCCGCCCGCCCTGACGCCCTGGAGCAAAGTCTCCCAGCTCGACGCCTCGCACTTCGACGACCTCACCGTCTACGCCACCATCAATCGTTTCCGCCTGGACGATCTAAAGCCGCACATCTACCGCACCCACGACGCCGGCAAAACTTGGAAGGAGATCGTCGCGGGCCTCCCCGACGGCCCAGTAAATACAGTGCGCGAAGACCCAGTGCGAAAAGGCCTCCTGTTCGCCGGAACAGAACTGGCAACGTATGTTTCATTCGACGACGGCGATCACTGGCAACCTCTGCAACAAAACATGCCGCGCACGTCCATTCGCGATCTCACCATCCACGGCAACGACCTGATCGCCGGCACGCATGGCCGCGGCTTCTGGATCTTGGACGACATCGCGCCGCTGCGCCAGATGAGCGCCGCGATCGCGGCCTCCGACGCGCACCTGTTTCGTCCAAGCCAAGCCTATCGCATCCGCTGGAACGAAAACACCGACACCCCGCTACCTCCCGAAGAACCCGCCGGCGAGAACCCACCCGACGGCGCAATCATTTATTACTACCTGAAATCGCCCGCCCCTGTGACGCTCGAAATCTCCGACGCTTCAAACAAACTGGTCCGCCGCTACACCAGCGACGACAAACCAGCACCGATCGATCCGGATATAACCGTCCAGGCCCAATGGATTCGTCCCGCTGCGATTCCCTCCTCTGACGCCGGAATGCACCGCTTCGTGTGGGACCTGCACTACCCCCCACCCGATGCGCTCGATCACGAATACCCCATCTCGGCGATCTGGCACAACACGCCACGCTCTCCGCAAGGCCCGCGCGTGCTACCGGGCGTCTACACCGTCAAGCTAACGATCGACGGCAAGACCTATAGTCAGCCATTGACAATCAAAATGGACCCGCGCGTCAAAACTCCTCTAGCCGGCCTCCAGGAACAATCCCGCCTGGCGACAAAAATCACAAATATGCTGCACCAGACGGCACAGCCAGGTAATGAGGATCTCAAGAAGCTGAACGGCCAACTCGTGGAAGTCCTCGAAGCGATCGAAGGCGCCGACGCCACACCGGCCACGCAAGCTGTGGCCGCGGTCGCGGCCCTCGAACACCGCCTTAACCAACTCCTGGCCAAACCACAATGAAACTCAACTACGGGATCGATGCGCCGCGACGTCGTCTTCCAGCTCGGATTCTGGGGTCTGATCGCGCTAGCCATCGCGGTCTTCCGCCTGGATTTCCACATCGGCATCTTTCTTTTTCCCCCATCGAGGCTTCTACTATCCCGTCGCGATTCCCCTGGGCGAAGCGGCGCTGATATTGGATTATTCGCTGTCGCGGGAAGTTCCGTCACCGCGATAAGATGCTCGCGATGGTCCCCTGGTACGGCGACGAACAAGTGCCGGGCATCGACGTCTGGAGCCACAAGGACCTGAGTGGCAACAATCCCGAACGCACCACAGCAATGATCCAAGCCGAAGGCGTCGCCGGCCGTTGTGAACTGCGCAACGAGGCCGCACAGAAGATGAGCTTCCCATCGGCCAGCTTCGACGTCATCGTGTCCAATCAGTGCCTGCACAACATTCCTTCTGATTCCGAACGCGATCAGGCCTATGCCAAGATCGCGCGCGTGCTCAAACCCGGTGGCAAAATCGTTCTGTCCGATTTCATCCACACCAAGCACTACGCCGAAGAGTTTCGAAAAGCCGGGATCGAGGTGCAACTGCACGGCTGGTATCCACTCCTGCGCGTCGTCTATGCCACCAAGCCCGCTACTTCGACGTAAGCGCTTCCAGTTCGTCCAGCGTCCTGGGCCAGTCTTCCCGCAGCAGCCGCGAGAGTCCGCGGTCGGCCAATAGCTTTCCACCGGTCTGGCAGTTGGCGCAGTAGTTGGTTTCGTTATCCGCGTAGCGGATTCGTTGGATCGGCGCGCCGCACCGAAGGCACGGCTCTTTGTAGCGGCCATGAACCGCCATGTTCGGGCGAAAGGCGGTGACTTTTTCGGGGAATTTGTCGCCGCTTTCCAAACGCAGCTCATCCACCCAGCGCAGGAGCGTGGCGCGCGTGGCTTCGAACAGCCGGCTGATTTCTTCCGGCTTCAGCTTCTGCGTCAGCGTTACCGGCGAGAGCCTAGCTTCGAACAAGATCTCGTCGGAGTACGCATTGCCGATGCCGCTGAACGTCCTCGGATCGGTCAGCGAGCGCTTCAGCGTATGATTCTCTCTCGTCAGAACGACGGCGAAGTCTTCCAGATCCGCATCCAGGACCTCCAGCCCGCCCGGATCGAGCTTCTGCAATCCGGCGTCGCCCGCGACCACGTGCAGCGACGCGCGCTTCTTCGATCCGGCTTCGGTGAAGAGCAGCGAGCCATTCGGAAAGTCGAAAGCCGCCAGCCCGCGCGGCCTCGAAACCTTGACACCGCGCTCGCGCCAATGCAGCCGGCCGGCAATCATCAAGTGCAGCACCAGCCACACATCTCCGTCGACTCCGATCGCGATGCGCTTGCCGATGCGCCGCAGCTCGCGCACCGTTTTGCCTTCTACAGCGCTCAGCGGCGGATCTACCGTACGCAACAGAAAGGGGCTGGCCAACCGCACGCGCTCCAGGGTCTGGCCCAGGATACGCTTTTCGAGAGCTTCGATATATACGACGATGTCGGGCAGCTCAGGCACGTCCGCATCATACTATGTGACGTCTTTAATATGCGTGGCGATGTACCACTGGTTGCCGAAGGCGTCCTTCACGCCCGCGCTGCGGTCGCCGTAAGGCTGGTCCGCAGGCGCGCTCATCGAGGTGGCGCCGGCGTTGATCGCACGCTGGTACAACGCGTCCACGTCCGGGACGTACAGCTGGAACATGGTCGGCATCGGCTGATATGGGCCGTGCGCTTCACCCATTTCCAAAACCGAATCGCCGATTCGGATTTTGGCGTGGTGGATCACGCCATCCGGCGTCGCATACTTCTCCAGCTCCTCGGCGCCGAAGGCCCGCTTCACGAAGTCGATGACGGGTTGCGCGCGCAACGGATGCAGATAGACATTCACATCCCGCAGTCCTTCCGGAACATAGCTCGCGCCCTTAGCCGTTGCGATGTACCAGTAGTTGCCGGCTGGGTCCTTCACACTACTGCTGCGCTCGCCATATTCCTGGTCCGTCGGTGGCTGGATGGCAATACCACCGGCCTCAACGGCGCGCGCGTGTACCGCGTCGACATCTTGCACGTACACATGCATCGCTGTCGATACGGCACCCCCGCGGTGGGAAAGCCCCGGCCCGCCGCCTCCCATCATGAGCATCGAATCGCCCAGGCGAACCTCGGCGTGGATGCCGCCGGCCGAGCCGATGGCGCGGAAGGTTTCCTCGGCTCCGAAAGTGTGTTTGGCGAAGTCGATCAGCGCGGCCGCATCCTCGGCCACCAGATAGGGCGTGATGGTGTGATAACCCTTGGGGATCGGGCTGACGGCGCCCGGCTTCGGCGCTGACTCGCGTTCCATCGCCTCGAAGCGGCGATGCATTTCTTCCACGGTCAACTGTTCCTTGAGCGTGCCGATGCCCCAGGTATATCCGAACGGATCGGCAACCTGCCCGGAGCGCTCGCCATAAAACTGATCGCGTACCGGTGACACCAGTTTGGCTCCGGCTGCAACAGCTCGATCTACGAATGAATCCACGTCTTCCACGTTGAGGTTTATGCTCACGGGCGAGCCTCCCAGCGTTTCCGGGCCCGGATAGCCTGCCTCGGGCGACGACTCACCGAGTGAGATGACGGAGTTCCCGATCACTATCTCCGCATAAGGTATTGTGCCGTGGACCTCAAAACGCGATAGCTCTTTGGCTCCAAAAGCTTTCGTGTAAAAGTCGATGGCGGCGCCGGTGTTTCGGACGCGCAGGCGCGCCACAGCGGTTTGTAGTGCAGGGGCTGCTTGAGTTGCCATGGATGATTTCCTTTCCAGTTCTGACTTCAGACGTGCTTTGAAACTCTGGCGCGGCAGATCGAGCAGTTCGCGCGCCACCGCGAGCATCGGCTCCAACTCATGCGACTCAGCGGTCGAGCCGGCAAACAGAGCGTCGATAGCTTGATCGAATTGTTCAAACATGGCCGGCATCCGTGCCCTCCATGCGGGCTCGCAGATTTTGCACAGCCCGAAATTGCAATTGCTTCACGGCGCCTTCGCTTCGTCCCAACTGTCGCGCGATTTCACGAATGCTGTGCTGCTCGACGAATCGGCCGTAGATCACGTGTTTCTGGTCGGCGGGAAGATCTTCCACGAGCTGAAACATTCGGGCGCGATTTTCGATGGCTTCCATGTCGGGCTCCGACGCGGGTTCCGGGCCGGGACTACCTGCCTCGCGAGCCGCACGCTTGGACTGGTCGGCCACAGCATTGGCGGCAATTCGGATCAGCCAGGCGGCAAAGGGTGCGCCGCGCCACTCGAAAGTTCCCAAGTTGGCGAGCGCTTTGTGGAAAACTTCCGAGGTCAGGTCCTCGGCGATGTCCCGATCCCGCACGCGCCGCGCGATATAGGCATAAATCAGTTCGAAATGAATTTCATACAGCTCCGCAAACCTGGCCGGATCGCGGCGCGCAGCTTCCACCAGCGCGCGCTCGTCTTCCCAATCTTCGCCGGGCTTGGTTGCCGGCTTTCGAACGGCCATTCGTCCTCTGAGTATATAAACTGGCGGCGGGCGAAAAGGTTATGGAGGGCTATGGACGGGCCGGAATTGTGCCGAGAAATCGATGCCAAGAGGTTCGATCTGTTCGACTTGCGAGCACAACCCCGATCGACAGCTCCGCTCGGCACGCTTTGGTTATCGAACATCGGCTCCCTCTCACAGATGCAATACCATCGAGAAGGCCGGGGACATTGCGGCGTGAAACTTGCGATCGGCGGTAATCAGATCGCAGCCGCGGCGGACGGCTAAGGCGAGATAGAGGCAGTCGTAGACGGCTTGGCCGCTGGCCATCGCCAATCGTACAGCTTCTTCCAGGACGTCGATGTCCGCGACTAGAACCGGCGAGTTGATCTTGAGAAGCCGAAAGGCCTCGCTGGCTTGGGAGGCACTGAGTTCACCGCGGCGGAATCGCTTGCAGAAAACGTTGCTCACTTCGGACAGTAAGAGCGCGGGAGCGATGAGTTGGACCTCTTGTTCCCGATACGAACGCAGCAGGCGCACGGCCTCCGGGCGCGAAGGTTCTGGAAGAAACCATTTGACGACGACGCTGGAGTCTACGACGGCTTCCGGCGCCGCCACTACCTGGTTCGCCTTCGATCCTCGCGAATCAGCGGAGTGCTGTCGCTGATGGGAGGCAAGGAAGCAACAAAGCGCTCCAGTTGACCCTCAGATTCGCGCATGCGCTCGAACCGTTCTTCGCCGGCCGCGTGTTGTTGCAGGATTTTGATCACCTGTGCGTTTAAGCTACGTCCCCCTAGACGTGCGCTCTTTTTGAGACGGCTGTAAACTCTTTCCGGAAGGCCTTTCACGGTCATATTGATCATGCTACCAATATGGTAGCACTATGGAACCATTTAGGAGTCAATCCAACGCACGCCATGCCCGGCGACTTCCTCGCCGGGGTCTTCCTGGATGAAGTGGCCTGCGTCGTGGTTTCGAGACCCCCACACGGGCGGTATGCTGAATCGAGAGTCTCGTATGCTGAGCAAGGTCATCGGAGGTTTGAGCTGGATATCGGTTGAGCGCTTTATGCAGGACGTGCGATACGGATACCGCACGCTGGCGAAGACCCCGGGTTTCGTCTTTGTTGCGGCGTTGTCGCTGGCGGTTGGGATCGGGGCCAATTCAGCCATCTTCAGCGTTTCCGATGCGCTGCTTCTACGCCCGCTTCCAATTCTCCGCCCGGCTGAGGTTGTGGCGGTCGATCCAATTTCCGCAACAGGCCCCAGCGACGACGGATTTTCCTACCGGGAATACATCCAGCTCCGCGATCGAAGTGACAGCTTCCATGGAGTAGCAGCCTTCACAGGACTCCCACTCGGACTCCGCGCGACTGCGAACTCTCTGCCCTTGATGACTGTGGGGATGCTGGTCACGGGCAACTTCTTTCGCGTGCTGGGAGTGGAACCGGAACTGGGCCGCGCGTTCCGGCCTGAAGAAGATCAAGTGCCGGGGCGCGATGCGGTTGTGGTTCTCAGTAGTGACGCATGGAAGAAATATTTCGGATCTGATCCTTCGATTCTCGGCCGCACTGTGCGACTGAACGGAATCGACTTTACGATGATTGGCGTAGCTCCAGCCCGGTTTACGGGCATGGATCAATTCGTGCGCCCGGCCCTTTACGTGCCGATCATGATGTGGCCGCGACTAGAAACTAGTGCAGAAGGTAATCCGCTCGAATCGCGCACTGTGCGTAGCCTTGCGGTCCGCGGCCGCCTCAAGCCCGGCATGGGCATCGCTCGCGCGCAGGCCGAGTTATCGGCCATCGTCGGCCTTCAAGACGGTGTCTCGCAGGGCGCCCGCCGCAATCGCGGTGTAGCAGTCCGCACCGAACTACAGGAAAGGTTTCGCGAGGCCCCTGGAGACGCAACCTTGATCGCTATGTTGAGCGCTTTGGCCGCCACAGTGCTGCTTGTGGCATGCGCCAATGTGGCTGGTCTGCTCCTGAGCCGGGCGCCAGCACGTGCAAAGGAGGTAGCGCTGCGCCTCTCCATCGGCGCGAGCCGCGCCAGGATCGTCCAGCAGCTCCTGACCGAGAGTCTGCTGGTGGCTGTGGCGGGTGGCGCCGTAGGATTGGCCGTAGGCTATGGGGGCGTGGTCTTTCTCCGTGGCATACAAATCCCCACGGATCTGCCCATCGAGGTTTCGGTTCGTCTGGATCATAGGGCGTTACTGTTCAGCCTCGGCGTCTCCATGATCAGCGTGGTCATATTCGGCCTGGTCCCCGCGATGCGAACTGCACGGGCGGACCTCACGACTGCGTTGAAATCGGGCTGGCTCGGCGCTAGCGGCCCGGAGCGCCGGCTGTGGGGACGTAGCCTTCTCGTGATTGGGCAGATCGCTCTTTCGCTCGTACTGCTGACGGTGGCGACTTTCCTGTTTCGCGGGTTCCACGAAGCTCTGGGCGCCGATCCCGGTTTTCGCACCAATCACTTACTGATGATGAGCTTCGATTCCACGCTGGTTCACTCCAGCGAAGCGCAGACCCAGCAATTCTATCGCCGGCTTGCAGAAAAGGTGCGATCCATACCGGGCGTAAAATCGGCGGGACTGGGGTCTTCCATCCCCATGGGATGGGAGCAGGAGGAAACGGTCACGCCCACCGGTTACCGGATGTCACCTGGGAAAGAAGGCGTGAATGTAAAGGCAAGCACAGTGGACGAGAGCTATTTCGGCACAATGGGAGTGCGGCTTCTGAAAGGGCGCGGCTTTAATCCAGCCGACGATGCAAAAGCTCCCCGGGTGGCCGTGGTAAATGAGGAATTCGCGAGACGCTATTGGCCCGGTCAAGACCCAATCGGTAAGAGCTTACGGTTGGGTGGGCATGGCGAACAGTCGATTGAGGTCGTGGGCGTAACGAAAACCGGCAAGTACGGATCGATTGCAGAGGCACCGACCCCGTTTCTTTATCTCCCCCTAGCGCAGCATCCCCAGACGCGCATGATTCTGTTGGCCGAGTCGCTCGGCAATTCGGCGGATCTGTTAAGGCCCTTGCGTGAAGTGGTTCGCGGCCTGAATCCGACCCAGCCGACTTACGACGTGAGGACGATGGAGGACTTCTTTCAACAGCGGGTCGGCGTCGCCAACACGGTCATCCAAACTGTCGGCATCATGGGACAGATGGGGTTAACGCTGGCGATCATGGGTCTGTACGGGCTACTGGCCTACTCGGTGAATCAGCGAACGCGCGAAATTGGAATACGGCTGGCCATCGGAGCGCAACGCGCTGCCGTGCTGGGACTGTTCTTGCGGCGCGGCCTGATCCTGCTACTGAGCGGACTGGTTGTGGGTCTGGTGGCGAGCCTTGGGGCTGGAAGGGTGCTGCAAGCGATGTTCCCAGGAAGCCCGACGGGTCTTATCACGTACTTGCTGGTTGCGTCTGCCATGCTTGCGGTCGGTATGCTGGCGATCTATGTTCCTGCTCGCCGCGCATCTCATTTGGATCCTATGAAGACGTTGCGTAACGAATGACCATCGGCCCGACCAACGTGACGATGTTGGTCTTCAGAAATAACTTGGAACCATTTAGGATCTCATCCAACGCAGGATATGTTCGGCCACTTCTTCGCCGGCGTCTTCCTGGATGAAGTGGCCGGCGCCGGGGATGATCAGGCGCGGGGCGGCGTTTTTGAAGATTGAGCGCAGGAACGGCTCCGCGGGGGCGGTGATGGCGTCTTTTTCGCCCCACGGCAGGAGGACTGGCAGGTCCAGCGTCTTCAGGCGCTCGATCGCGATCCGATTGTCGAAAGCGCCCGGGTGGTCTTTGCGGATTGGGACCAGGCGCGGGAAAACCAGGGCGGCGGTCTGGTATTCCCTGGATGGGAATGGGGCGGCATAAGCGGTCGCTTCAGCGTCCGTGAGCTGGCGCTTGGTGAGGGTGTTGCGCATCATGGTTGGGATGTCGAGCGTCTCCACACGCTGCGAGTAGCGCCGCCACTTCAAGAACGCGTCGCCGGGCGGGCCGCCTGGCGAGATGCCGGTGTTCATTGCGACCAAACGGCTGAAGCGTTCGGGAATATCGGCCAGGATGCGGAGGCCCAGTAAACCGCCCCAGTCCTGGCAGACCATGGTCGCGTTTTTCAGATCCAGCGCCTCCACGAATTGGCGCAGCCAGCGAGCGTGCGACTTGTACGTATACGCGTTGGCCGCTCTTGGTTTGTCGCTGCGTCCGAAGCCGATCAGGTCGGGTGCGATGACGCGGCCAACTTGAGCGAGCGGCGGAATCATGTGGCGATAGAGATAGCTCCAGGTGGGTTCGCCGTGCAGCAGCAGGATGGGATCGCCCGAGCCGTGCTCGACATAGGCCATGCGCAGGCCTTCGATCTCGACATACTTGGGCTGGTAGGGAAAACCGGGGAGGTTCGCGAAGCGCTCGTCTGGAGTTCGTAGCACCGAGCCTTCGGGCCAGGACGTTTTCACGCCTGCGTGTTGGGCGACCTTGGCAATGTCGGCGGGGTTGAGGTTGGGCGCGATCTCCGCGGCCCATAGACAGAACTCCAGCAGGTCGGAATCGATCTCGTGCTCGGGCGGGCGCGGCTCATAGCGATCCCAATGCCCGTAGACCATAGCCATGGAGGGACGCCCGCGGCCCAGGTCCGCCAGTTCGAGCGCGTAGAGATGTCCGAATTTCGAGCGCCAATAGACGCGTCCGGCGCGCAGGCCGGCGGCGCGCTCGACCGCTTCGGCTACGTCCGGCCGAACGTCCAGTTCCTGCTCCCACAGCAGCGGATCGGGGCGGAGATAGGAAAGCTCTTCGGCGGACGGCGTGATCCACTTCATGAGCGCGCCCCCACGGCGCGATTCAGAAACTCGACCATGGCGCGCGCCAGATCGGGCCCGCGGTCGTCCTGCAAGAAGTGTCGCGCGCGGTCGAACGCGATGGGGCCTTCGGCCTGCGGCAGAAGTTCTTTCAGACGATGGCCGAACTCGATGGGAAACACTTCATCGCCCGGCGACCACAACAGGAGCGTGGGGATTTTAGAGAATTCTGGCAGCCGTCTTTCAATGGCCTGCATGTCCGCCCAACCGCGATCGCCTGCGCGCATCGGAATGGTGCGTGGCCAGGTGAGCACTACGTGATCGGAGCCGCCTTCGTCGAAGACGTGATGATAGGCGCGGCCTTCGTTGAGTGTCATGCCGCGCACGGTGGTTGCGGTGGGGCCGTGCTGCGACAGCACCTTGTGGCGACGCATGAAGAATTGGCCGATCAGCGGCGCGTGCCAGGTGGTCCAGGGCCGCGGCGAAGCGTGAAATTTGCCGATCAGTCCGGTAAACAGCCAGGTGTTCATCAACACCAGCGCAGAGAGTTTCTCGACACGCTGCAATGCGGCGCCCACGCCTTGCGGACCACCCCAGTCCTGTCCGGTGACGACGAAGCCGCGCAAATCGAGCTGATCGATGAGTGAAACCAGGTCCGCGATATGGTGCGCGAACGTGAGTGCGGCATCGGCGCGGGGATGGTCCGAATAGCCGGCGCCCACCCAGTCCGGCGCGATCGCGCGGTAGCCGGCTTCGGTCAGCGGACCGATGAAGTCGCGATACAAAAACCCCCAAGTCGGGTTGCCGGAAAGCAGCAAGACGGGCCGGCCGGCGCGGTCTCCCTCATCGATATATGCCATGTTGCGCCCATTGACGGCGACGCTCTTCTGCGGCCAGGGAAACAGCGGCTCCAACCAGGCGGGTTTTACTCTCAGCATGAGCGCAAGTGTACCGTTGGCTTGGCCTCTGTGACAATACAGCGGCTGCGCCTCTGTGACAATACAGAGATGCGGCCATTGCGGGGGTCCTTGTGGGTGCTGGTGCTGTATGACGTAGCCGAGGAAATCCAGCTCGACAAGTTGCAAGCGCTGGTGACTGCCGAGCGGGCCGCGGCGCAGCCACGTTTCAAGCACCCCGCTCCCGAGTACGTGCGATTCGAGCGTCCGCCCGTCGTGGAATATCCCGAACCGGTCTCCATCGCCGGACAGCAGTTTCAGGTACGGATCCGGTATTTCGACTATGGCGTGGTCAGCACCGAGCTGGAAATGGAATTCGAGAAAAGCTGGGAAGACCTGATCCGGCTTTCGAATCGCTGGATTCTCGCGCCGGAGATCGAACGGGCGACATCCGAGCTGGTTCGGATGCGTTTAGAGAAAGTAGGCGCGGCTCTGCGAATCCCCTATTTAAACCCACTCAGCGAGGATTACTACATTATTCATGTGCGGGAAGCGCTGGACGAGGAGGGCCGGCCGATGACCGCGGCGGCGATGCTAGCGCAGCACGGCGAACAGATTGCCCAAGTCGTGCGCGGCGAGTCCATGCAGCTTTCCGAGAGCGAATGCAAGGAGGTATTGCAATCCAGCCTCTCGTATTATCCGACCGATCTGCTGGTGGCCGGCTGGGTTGGCGCTCTGGTGTATGACACGCCGGAAGGCGCGGCGCCGACGATCCAGTTGCTGGAATATGCAAACGCGCAGTTGCTGGAGTTTCGTCACTACGATGACGTGTTGACGCGTGTGCTTCAGAACGTCTACAAGATGCTGGAACGGCGTGGCGGTCTGTTCCGGCGCTGGCGGATGGCGCGCCAGGCTGAACGCCTGAGCGCGCTACGCCTGGACATTATCGAACTGACCGAGCACACCGACAACGCCATCAAGTTTCTGAGCGACATGTTCTATGCGCGAGTCCATCGTATAGCGGCCATGCGCGTGGGCGTGCCCGATTACCGCAGCCTGGTGGATGAAAAACTGCGTACGGCCGGCGAGCTGTACGACTTCATGGTGAACGAGTTCCACCAGGCGCGCGCGTTTGTGCTGGAGGTGATGGTGGTAGCGATTCTGGTAATTGAACTGGTCCGGGTGTTCGTGCCTGGGAAGTAGTACTGGGGGCACGCGGCCGGCAGTTGCGCGGCATTAATAAGTGGTTACAATAGGATCGGATGTACGCCGACACGGCTACTGGGGTTTTCGAGCGGGCTTCGGTGCTCCCGCACCCTAATCTCTCGGACGAGATTAACCGCAACATCATTCAATCGGAAATCGAAGGTGGCGTGTACCTGCGCGACTTACAGCCAGGCGCGGTGCTGGCGATTCAGACGCGCAACCGCTCGTATACGCTGGTGAGCCTGGACGAGGAGTCGGCGTTGATTTCCGGGCATCCGGAATTCTGCCCCGAGCCGGTGAAGGTGCAAGTGCAGGGCTGCACCTGGGGCGGGACCATGCTGAAGACGAAGTTCGTGGGCCGGGGGATGCATCTGGAGTTTATTCATCCGGTGCATCGGACGGTGATCACGTCGCAGATTGTGGACATTCAGCAGGCATAAGAGACCAGGAAGATTTTAGAGTTTTCCCGGCGCTGGGTTCTAGGTTTTTTGGTGTGGCGCCGACCTACCCGGCTGTTGTCGCCGACTTTCCGTTACCACGACCATCGTCGGAGTTGTTCGTGCACTGCCCGGTCCCGATTACCTTTTCGCGGTAGTTGCCGCACCGGCTTTAGCGGTGGCTCGCGCGAGTCCCTGCACCGACGGTGTTCTTTTGGGCGTACGAAGCAACGCCTGCTGGAACGCCGCGGCAGCCTCGGCAGGCCTGTCCGTGTCCAGCAATAATTCTCCGTAAAACTCCAGTGCCGGCTTGATCGGCTCCGGCGGGCCAGACGGCGCAGCCAGAGTCGATTCGATATCAACCGCCTGCTTGGCCAGGCGTAGTGCCTCAGCTTTTTGTCCACGCGCCAGTTGCGCAGCGGAGGCGACCTCGTTTTCCATGATGGCGAATGGCTTTGCGGCATACGCGTCGCCTCCGGATTCCACGCGCTGCCGCATTGCGCTGAGCCTGGCGCGGGCACGCTCGGCCTCAGCCGGGTCACCCAGCTTTGCGGCGCTGAGGCCGGCGATGAAGATCCATGCACCGTCTCCGGAATATCGCGCGCCCATGCCGGGCATGGAGTCGTGGTCGGCTGCGGCGGTGTCCATGGCTTCTTCCAGTGGGATCTTTTCCCACTTGCCAGTTTCGAGGATGTAGCGAGCCAGCATGGTGTGGTATTGCTGGTTGATGTTGGCGTTTTTAGAATTGCGATCAGCGGCCTGCTTGGCGAGATCCACGTTCTCTCGAGCTGGGTTGAATTTCCCCAGCATGAGGTTGGCGTACTCCAGCCAAGACAGGGTGTGAAAATCCTCCCGGCCTTCCGGCAGGTGCATACGCGCGACCAGGTCGACTGCAGCCTTGTAGGCCACGGTGTTGGAGGCAGCCACGTCCTGCCACATGCCGAGTTGTACGAAGATGTGGGACGGCATATGCAGGGCATGGGGTGCCGCGGGCGCGATCTTGGCGTACACTCGCGCCGCAGGCAGCGCGAGAATCGCGTGATCCGGATCGTCGAACGCGTGGATGATGAAATGCGCGGCGCCTGGATGGTTCGGATTTTCCTGAAATACTCTGAGGGCAATCGATGCCGCCAGCGCCTGCCGCCGGAATCCTTTGTCTCCGGGCCGTACCGTCCCGAGCAGTGACAGGGAATAAAAGATCGACACCTCGCGATCGTCTGGCCACCGGTCGTACATTCGAGCCATCGCGTCCGAGTAGGCGATGTCTCGCGCGAGCTTATCTCCGGGCGCATAGAAGAGCTGATTCACCGCTTCCAGATAAGCCTTTTCCTTCTCGGTGTGCGTTTTCGCGAGACGTCCTTCCAGTGCCGGCGCCAGCCGCTCCAGCGCCTTCCTGGCTGCCGGGAGATCTAACTGCGCCCACAGTGGATGGTTATAACTCATGGCTTCGCCCCAGTAAGCCAGCGCGAAGTTCGGATCGAGGCGCTGTGCCTCATGGAATGCTTCCGCGGCTTCGTCAAACTCGAAGCTGTGAAGGTCTTTGACTCCTTCAATGAATTTCGGCTGTGCGGCGGGGGCGCCCGAGGTCGGAAAAGTGATGCTCCCCAGCTCCTGGGCGTCGAGACGCGCCCCAGTGAACAACGCCACACCCGCCGCAATCAGCCCGGCGGTGCAAAGCTGCAATCTGCGCATATGGCCTCCTGTCGAGATGGAGAGTTCCCAGAGTTGCGCCGAAGGGGAACAACCCAATCTTTGCTCGGCGTTTCCATTATGTCGCATCCGGCAATTCTGATCGCGAGTCTCAGGCACTGTATCAGCCATCCAGACGTGCAGACGATCCTATAGGCTGGTGAGCCTGGACGAGGAGTCGGCGTTGATTTCCGGGCATCCGGAATTCTGCCCGAGCCGGTGAAGGTGCAGGTGCAGGGCTGTACCTGGGGCGGGTCCATGCTGAAGACGAAGTTCGTGGGCCGGGGGATGCATCTGGAGTTTATTCATCCGGTGCATCGGACGGTGATCACGTCGCAGATTGTGGATATACAGCAGGCGTAGGCCTGGCTTTCCACGTCACCCGCGAACCGGTTTCTTGCGGCCGCCGTTTCGGCGCGCGCTGCGCAGTTCGGCCAGTTCCTTCTCCACGCTCGCTATCGGCCGGCGTGGAATCATTGGAACCAGTTCGTCGAACGCCCGCAATGCGCGAAGACGCTGCTGGTCACTAAGCTTTTTCATTCGCTGCTGCCTGTGACAGCGGCTCGTAGGGGAACCGGCGGATGGACTTCACGCATTCGTGCAGCGCGGAGGCGACGGAGGATCCCCAGCCGACCGGCGTGAATGGGGCGGTCTTCTGATTGGTCTGTTTGTCGGCCTGCGCGAAGTACTTCAACGCGGGGTCGGGCGGATGCACGTATTCGCGCAACGTGATGACGAACTCCACGTCGCCGCCGCCAGCCTGCTTTTTGGTGTATCCGAAATAGCGAAGCTCGCAGAAACCTTCGCCCGGTTCCGTGTCTACATAACTCCATTCAGCCAAGGTCGCTCCTCCTAAAGAACGCAGGAATTAAAAAAACGCTCGGGTCTTTGAGTTTATCGCAGGCGGGCGGGGTGGCGCAGCGCGGGGTAGCGGCCATCTTCAGCTTTGACAGCGACTTCGACCGGTGGCCGGGGCTCAGGCGCCTGTATGAAGTCTAAATTTTTCCGTCTAATCCGCCGATCTATTCTCCGTGGGCGGACTGTATCTGGAATCGCGTCTGGGGTTTCTGCGGGCGACGCAGAACGCGGATGGCGGGTGGGGGTATTTTGCGGGGAAGCAGTCCTGGCTGGAGCCGACGGCCTACGCGATGCTCGCATTGCACGGTGCGGCTGGGTCGGAAGCGGCGGTGGATCGAGCGTGGAGTCTGGTCCGCTCCTGGGAACTGGCTGACGGCAGCGTGCGGCCCGGTGTTGAGATCGCGGATGGAACCTGGGTCACGGCACTGCTGGTGACGCTGGCTTCGGTTCGCGGCGTGCACGACGAAAATGTGGCTCGCTCGGTAGGCTGGCTGCTGCGCGTGGCGGGAGCCGAGCACAATTTGCTGATGCGCTCCTTTTCGTACTTCAATTTGCTCCAGACCAAGCTGGATGTGTCGCATGCAGGCTGGCCGTGGCGCAACGGGAACGCTGCGTGGATCGAGCCGACCGCGCTCACGTTGGTCGCGTTGAAGAAGGTGCAGGCTCAGTTTCCGAGCGCGGAGTTGGATCACCGCGTGCGCGAGGGGGAAGAGCTGGTGCTGGCGCGGCGGTGCAGCGATGGCGGATGGAATTGCGGAAACCCCAACGTGCTGAATTTCGATCTGCCGTCCTATCCGGAGTCCACCGGGCTGGCGCTGGTGGGGCTGCAAGGGCGGAGCACGAAGGAAGTGGCGGGGCCGCTGGAGGTTGGCCGGCGCTTGCGCGCGGAGACCAAATCGTCGCTTGCTAAAGCGTGGCTGGCTATCGCGCTGCGGCTGCACGGCCAGAATCCGCAGGCGCCCGCCGAGGAATCCAGAGTTTCGCCCGACATTATGCTGGCTGCGCTGGAGGCTCTGGCTCATCCCGAGGGCAACCATGGGCTGCTGAGCACGGGAGGCCGGGCGTGAATCGCAGAAAGTTTCTCACAGTTTCGGGAGCCGCTGTCGCCGGTACTTACGCCGGGATGAAGTTGGAAAAACCGCCCCAGCTCGCGGATGGCCCTGTAGGAGATTCGGCGGTGGCGATCTTGCGCGCGCGGTCCTATTCCGAAGATCTTGCCAGCCGGATGCTCGAAGGCATCCAGCAATGCGGGCTGGATGCGCGCGGCAAGCGTGTTCTGCTGAAGCCGAACCTGGTGGAATTCGATTCTTCGACGGTCATCAACACCGATGCGGCCGTGATCGCCGCGGCGGTGGAGGTGTTTCATAAGCTGGGCGCCGCGGAAGTGAAGATCGGCGAGGGGCCGGGGCACCGGCGCGACACGCTGGACCTGGCCGACGATGCGCGTTATCGCTCCACGATTCCGAAATTCGAAAGTATTTTCACCGATCTCAACCGCGACGATGTCTCGCCGGTTTCGAATTTCGCGGGCGAATCGCGCTTTTACTTCCCGCATACGGTGCTGGCGGCCGACCTGATTGTCTCGCTCGCCAAGATGAAGACGCATCATTGGGCCGGCGCGACGCTCTCGATGAAGAACTTTTTCGGCATGGTACCCGGCTCGGTTTACGGCTGGCCGAAGAACAAGCTGCACTATCTCGGGATTCCGGAATCCGTAGTGGCTCTGAACCGGCAGTTTCGCAATACCTTCGCGATTGTGGACGGAATCGTCGGGATGGAAGGCAACGGTCCGATTCAAGGCACGCCCAAGCCGGCCGGAGTGCTGGTAATGGGGCGGGATTTGGTGGCCGTGGATGCCACCTGCTGCCGGATCATGGGAATCGATCCGGAGAAAATCGATTACCTGAGGCTGGCCGCCGATCTGGGGCACGTGCATGCCGGGCGCATCGAGCAACGGGGCGAGACCGTGGCGCAAGTGCGCACCAATTTCGCGCTGATCGACGCGTACAAGAACCTGCGGTTGGCGTGATGGCCGGGCGACTGCGCCGCTTGCTGCCGGCCGCGGAAGCGCGGCTATCGAGGCTGGCTGAACACCGGTGGCGCGCGGTGGTGTTAGTTGGCCTGATCTCGCTCGCTGCCCGCGCTCTGCTGCTGCCGGTGGTAGCGATCCCGAAGCCGGCTATTCAGGATGAATTCAGCTACCTGCTGGCGGCCGACACGTTCGCGCACGGGCGGCTGGCCAATCCTACTCCGGCCTTCGCCGCGCATTTCGAAACCTTGCAGGAGTTGATTCGTCCCACCTATTCGTCGAAGTATCCGCCGTTTTCAGGCCTGGTGATGGCGCTCGGCCAAAGGCTGACGGGCGAGCCTTGGTTTGGGGTGTGGCTGGCGGGCGGCGTGCTGTGCGCGGTGATTTGCTGGGCGCTGCAGGGTTGGCTGCCTACGGTGTGGGCCCTGGTGGGCGCGCTGATCGCGCTGCTCAAGATCGGGATCGTCAGTTACTGGAGCGAGAGTTACTGGGGCGGAACATGCACGGCGATTGGGGGCGCGCTGGTGGTGGGTGCGCTTCCGCGCCTGGTCCGGCGGCCTGGCCGAGGTCCGGCGCTGGCATTCGCCGCGGGGCTGGCGATTCTGGCCAATACGCGGCCGTATGAAGGAATGCTGCTGGCCCTGCCCTGCTTGGTGTGCCTCGCCTATGGATTCTGGCGCCGCCGCGCGGGAGGACTGCTTCGAAGCGTGGTTTTTCCGGCGGCCGCGGTGCTGATTCCAGTCGCGGGGTGGATGGCCTACTACAACTACCGCGTTACGGGAAATCCCTGGGAGATGCCCTATCTGGAGCACGAACGCCAATACGATATGTGGTCGCCTCTGGTGTTGCAGCCGCATCCGGCTCCGAAGCCGGTTTACAGCAACGCCGTTTTAGAGAACTTCTGGGTGAACGGGGACCGCAACGACAAGCGGGAGGCACGGGAGCATCTTGTTAAGACGCACGCATTCGATCTGTACCGTCTGGCGACGTTCTTTCTGGGGCTGCCGTTGACGCTGTGTCTGCTGGTGTGCGTGCGCGCGTTATGGCGAGATCGCGCGGCACGCGGCGGCCTGCTGCTGCTGGGTGCGTTTTACGCCGGCGCAGCTTTCAATCTCCGGCTGTTCCCGCACTACGCGGCGCCTGCTACGGCGCTTGTTTATATTGTTGCCGCGGCCGGGATTCGGGCCCTGCGGCGCGCCTGGCCGGGGAGCGCGGAAGAGCGCGCTTACATCGCGTGGGCGGTTCTCGGCACCTTCACCGTGGTCACTCTGGCGGGCCTGCTGACAGCTCAGAATCGCTACTTGTTCGGATCCATCGATTATCACATTCGCGCCGAGCGGGCAACTATCGCGGACCGGTTGGAGCGCGCTCCGGGCGACCAACTGGTGCTGGTGAGGTACGGGCCGAAGCACGAACTTTATCAGGAGCTGGTCTACAACCAAGCGGACATCGACCACGCGCGCATCATCTGGGCTCGATCGCTTTCGGATGAGTTGGACCAAGCGCTGGTCGAACATTACGGTGGCCGGCGGGCATGGATGCTTACGGAAAACGGATACCTGATGCTAAAGGACTATAAGCCCGGTCAGGATAAAAGTACTATAACCGCGCGCATCCAGTCCACTTCGGAGGGGCGTTTTTAAGTGTGTTCTAGGTGCTTGCACCGATTTTACGTACCGGCTAGGGGTGATAGTTTACCAATAGCGATGGCGAGATTCCATCGCGAGGGAGAGGAGAAAAACATGACACGGATCACTAATCTGGTATTAAAGCTGAAGGTGCTTAAGGATACTCGCGGTCAGGACTTGATCGAGTATGCTCTGATGGCGGGCTTCGTTGCGGTTGCGGCAGGTGCCGTCATGCCGGGCGTTTCTTCGAGCATCAGCACGATCTTCAGCAAGATCTCCAGCGTAATGTCGGTTGCCGCATCACAGAGCTAAGGATTTCTTGAGAGCTAGGCGGGTAGACACGTCTTTACTCGCCTATTCACTCTCGAGCGTTAGTCTGCTGCGAGGCTGTGCTGTTCGACAGCGAGGCCGCTAAGATTGCCGGCTGAGTCGAAGTTCATCGGTTCGGCTGGTCCCACGATTTCCAAGGCTGAATTTTTCCGGATCGCATCCCGCAGGTTTTCGCTGAGTTTCATGAAGCCCAGTTCCAGCGAGTTCTTGAACCAGCCGCACGTCACGTCCTGCTGATCAATCCTGCCAACGGTGAGTGCGATCTTTTCCAGGCACTCGCGGTCGCTCGCAAAATGAATGGGAGTGCGGATGGCGGTGGGGGTCGAGGCCGTTAGCGAATTGATCTGGGTGGCGTTCCAGTCAATCTTTTCGAGCAGACGGTCGTGGACGACGTCCGCCATGCCGAGCCCAACGCCGTTTCCGTAGGTGTGGCTGCTCAAGTCGCGCAGGAAAATGCGCTCGATGCGCACCAAGCCCGGCCAGCAGTTCGATTCACCGTGCACGCTGCGGTTCACCACCTTGGTATCCATGCCTGCGCCGCTGATGTTTTTGCCGATTTCGTCCAGGATCAGGATGTCCAGGGGCACTGGAATGCGGCCCATCCAGCTGTTGACCAGCTTGAGCAAGTCTTCTTCGGCACGCTCCATGTTCTCGATGGGCACGGCAGTGAGCTGCGCGGTGTTGTGGTTGGCATCTTCGAGAATTGCCAAACCGCCGAAGACCTTGCCGGACTTCAAGACCTGGCGGCCCACGCTTCGAATGACGTGCTCGAGGCCGAGCTTGTAGGCGTAGGTGTGGTATTTCTGGGCGCCGGCGAATTTGCCGAGGCCAATGGCCAGCATCTTGAACAGACCGCTCTCGATTTCGCCAGCGAAATCGGTATGCCATTTGACGCGGCCGATCAGCATCACGCCGTCGCTTTGGAAGGCGTTGCGGTCCATGAAAGCCTGGATGCCGTCGGGGGTCTGGCCGAGCGAGACTACATCGAGGGCGCTGATTACGGGGCAGTCCATGCTGCCGTGGTGAATTCCGAAGTGAGCCAGAACATCGGCTTGGCCTTCGGCGGTGGCCGCGCCGTGGCTGCCCATGGCGGGGAAAATGAAGGGCTCACAGCCTTGCGATTTCCAGTAGTCCACGGCCGAGCGCACGATGGTGGCGAGGTTTGCGATTCCGCGGCTGCCCACGCCCAGCGCCACGCGAGCTCCGGGCTTCAAGCGCGCGGCGAAACCGGAATCGGCCAGCTCGCGGCGTACCGCGGCAGGCACATCGGGGATGGCGCGGACCGGGAAGTGCTGGCGAACCGGCAGCAAGCGCGGGAATGGCATGGTTGGACGCCCCTTCTCTTCAATCATAATGGGACTTGCAACAACCAGCCAGCGCGCGGCCTTCTGTCGTGGTCTTTCTGGTCCTGGGGGCGCTGGTGCTGCTGGCGTATCTGCCGGCACTTTCGCAGCCGTTGATTGAAGACGACTACGCGAAATTATCCTCGCCCAGCACTATGGGCCGATACTCGGGTTGGGGGGCTGAGCTCTCGGACGCGGTATTTCGTCTGCGTACCACGACTTGGTTGTTCATGTACGGAGTGAATGCACTCTTCGGCGTGCATGCGGCTGGCGTACTACGCGGCCATGGTCGTCCTACACATTTTCAACACGTGGCTGGTGTATCTGCTGGGAATCTGGCGACCCATGGGCTTCGCTCTGACTGCGTGGGCGGCTGGATTCTTCGCGATATCGCAAGAACATCAGGAAGCTATCATGTGGCTGTCGGGGTCCACCGAGCCACTGCTGCTCCTTTTCGGGCTGGTGTCGTTTTTGTGCTGGGTCGAATTTCTAGACCGGCGCGGGACGATGTGGTACGCGGCTTCCATAGGCGCACTGTGCTTGGCGTTGCTGTCGAAGGAATCGGCGGTGATTCTGGTTGCGCTGCTGGCGCTGCCGCTGGCGTTCGATGGAAATCGCGCCGCGCGTGGCCGTGGCTGCTGCCTTATGCGGCACTGGCGGCGCTGGCGGCCGCGTCGGTGCTGGCCGGGCGTTCCCACTCTTTCCGCTTCCAGGATGGCAGCTTTTCGCTGCACGCGCCTTTCTGGCTGATCTGGCCGCTGAACTTCGCGCGATTGTTCTGGTTTTGGGGCCTGCTCGCGCTGGTCGCGATTCTCATCTGGAAGCCGGCCGGTTATCGCATGGTCCTCGCGTTGGGCGCGGCCTGGGCCGGATTTAGCTTGATTCCCTACTCGTTCCTTACGTATTCACGAAGTATTCCCAGCCGGCAACTGCATCTGGCGAGCGTGGGCTCTGGCGATCATCGTGGGATTCGCAGTGCTTCAGGTTTATCAGCGCTACTGGTCCCGGCATCGGGTTGCGGTGGTTGCACTTTGCGGGCTGATGGTGGCGCAGAATGTCATCTATCTGTGGACCAAGAAACGTTCGCAATTCCTGGAACGCGCCGCTCCCACCGAGCAACTGCTGGAGATGGTGCGGGCCACGCGCGGGACCGGTATATGTGCGATGTTTTCCGCGCCACCGATCTGGTCGGCGATCGGCGGTCCAGCTTATGCTGGGCTTGCAGCCATCCGATAGCCTTTTGTGGACGGAAGATGAAGCTCGCGCGCACCCTGGCGCGGTGACGTTCTGCTATCCGCAACGCTGAGCATGCTGGAGTTTTTTCTATACCTGGTGGCCGCGATCGGCTACGGGTTCTATTTCGATTTGAATCTGCTGGAGACGCCGCTGGTGGTGGCGGCGATTGTGCTGGCCCGGCGGGCGTCGTTTGCGGCGCTTCCCTTCGAGCGCTTGTGGCGGCGATGCGTGCGGCTGGCGCAGCGGCCCCGGCTGGCGGCCGGGTCCGTTTTTCTCGGGGCTCTGGCGGTCCGCGCGGTCTTCCTGCCGGTGTTTCCGGCGCCGCATCCGGCAATCACCGATGAGTTCAGCCATCTGCTGGTCGCCGATACGCTCGCGCATGGGCGGCTCACGAATCCGACGCATCCGATGTGGGTGCATTTCGAAAGCATTCACATCATTCAAAAGCCGACTTATAATTCCGACTATTTTCCCGGACAAGGCGCGATGCTGGCGCTGGGAAAACTGTTGGGGCATCCCTGGATCGGGGTGTGGCTGGGGAGCGCGGCGATGTGCGCAGCGCTGTGCTGGATGCTTCAGGCCTGGGTTCCTCCGGCCTGGGCGCTGTTTGGAGGAGTGTTGGCGATACTGCGCTTCGGAATCGCGAGCTATTGGGTGAACGGATATTACGGAGGGTGCCTGGCGGCACTGGGTGGGGCGCTGGCGCTGGGCGCATATCCGCGATTGCTGCGGAAGCCTCGGCTTGGCACTTCATTTTTGTTCGGTTTTGGCATCGTGATTATCGGTTTCACGCGTCCGTTCGAGGGATTAGCGGTGGCCGTGCCTGCGTTCGCGGCGCTGGGGCTGGCCATGGTGAAAAAGCGCGCGCGCCTGTGGACCGGATTCCCGCCACGGCCGTGATCATAGCGGGTTTCGCGTGTTTGCTGGTGTACAACCGGGCGGTCACAGGCGACGCATTCCGCACGCCCTACGCGGTGAATCAGGCGACGTATGGCTGGCCGATGACACTGCCGTGGTTCCATCCGCCCGCACCGCACTTCAGGCACGTTGAGCTCGAACGGTATTACGATTACGAGCGCGACGTGCATGATCATCCGGGTGCGTTCAGAGCGCGAACCGCCGAGGAGATTTGGCGCTTTTATTTCGGCCCTGCACTATCCGTTCCATTGATCATGCTTCCGCTGCTATGGCGCAAAGGGCGAATGCGGCTTCTGTTCGTCGCGGCCGGGCTGACGGTAGCCGCGACGCTAATCGAAGTGGGGTCGTCGCCGCACTATGCCGCTGCGGCCACGGGATGCTTCCTGGCGATCATCGTGGCCGGGTTTCGCCGGCTTTGCGCGCGGCCTTGGGGTGTCCGGTACGCGATGGCCGCACCTGTCATTTTGTTGTTGATCATGAGCGTGCGCGCCGGCCTGGAACAAGTTCATCTGCCGTTCACGCAGCGCGTCAACTCCGGGTCATGGTGCTGCGTACCGCCCGGAAACCCGGCGAAATCGCAAATTCTGGCGACGCTGGACCGGATTGGTGGACGGCATCTGGTGCTGGTGAGACCGAAGACGGATCCGGACGATGTCTTCCAGTGGATCTACAACGACGCCGACATCGATGCTTCGAAAGTGGTCTGGGCGCGGGACATGGGCCCACAGGAGAACGCCGAGCTTTTGCATTATTTCCGCGACCGCACCATCTGGCTGCTGGATGTAAATGTGAAACCGGCGCGAATGGTGCGTTGGTCCAGTCACGAGTCCAGTCATTAAGATAAGAGAGATGGTGGTACTGGACGGCTCGCACCTGACTTTGGACGAAGTCCTGCGCGTTGCCTCGCAGAACGAGGTGGTGGCGCTGTCAGCGGACGCGGTGTCCGGGATGCAGCGTTCGCGGGCGGTGGTGGAGAAGCTGGCGGCGGGCGATGACGCGGTTTACGCCGTGAACACCGGAGTGGGTTTGCTGGCGGACGTGCGTGTTCCGCCCGAGGACCTGGAACAGCTACAGCGCAACGTGGTTCGCTCGCATGCCTGCGGGGTGGGCGCGCCGCTCAACGCGAGGAAGTTCGCGCCATGATGCTGATTCGCGCCAACGTGCTGGCCAAGGGATTCTCGGGAATCCGGCCGCTGGTCGCGGAACGCTTGTGCGAGCTGCTGAATCGCGGCGTCACGCCGGTGGTTCCGTCGCAAGGCAGCGTAGGCGCAAGCGGAGATCTCGCGCCGCTGGCCCATATTGCGCTGGTGCTGATGGGCGAAGGAGAGGCGGAATTGGGGGCACGGCGGCAATCGGGCGGCGAAGCGTTGCGGCGGCCGGAATCGAACCCATCGCGCTGGCATCCAAGGAAGGCATTTCGCTGGTCAACGGCACCCAGGCGATGCTGGCCGTGGGCTTGCTCCAATTGCTGGAGGCAGAACGACTGGCCGATGCCGCGGATCTGATTTGCGCCATGACGGTGGATGGGCTGCGTGGCACGCCGCGCGCGTTCGACCCGCGCATCCATGCAACCCGGCCCTTCGCCGGGCAAATCCAGAGCGCGGCCAAACTTGACGCGGTATCTGGAAGGCAGCGAGATCCGCCAATCGCACATCACCTGCCGCCGCGTGCAGGATGCGTATTCGCTGCGCTGCGCTCCGCAGGTGCATGGCGCGGTGCGCGACGCGATGGCGACGGCGCGCCGCGCGTTCGAGACCGAACTCAACTCGGTCACCGACAATCCGCTGGTGATCGGAGACGAGATTTTCTCCGGCGGCAATTTCCACGGCGAGCCGCTGGCCTTCAGCTGGACGCACTGGCGGTGGCGCTCACGGTGCTGGCCGGGATTTCCGAGCGGCGCATCGACCGGCTGGTGAATCCGGCGCTCAACGAGGAGCTGCCGCCGTTTCTGACCAATCATGCCGGCCTGGAATCCGGATTCATGATGCTGCAGGTGACCGCGGCGGCGCTGGTGGCGGAGAATCGCGTGCTGGCGCATCCGGCATCCACCGGGTCCATCACCACCAGCGGCAACAAGGAAGACTTCGTCAGCATGGGTATGACGTCGGCGATGAAGCTGAAGCAGGTGGTGCGGAATACGCGGCGGTGCTGGCGATCGAGCTGCTCACGGCGGCGCGCGCGCTGGATTGTCTGAGCCCGTTGCGGTCGAGCGCCGCGATCGAGCGGGTGCGCGCGTCGCTTCGCAATGTGAGCCCGGCTTGGACGGGGACCGCGCGCTGGGCGGTGACATCGAGAAGACCGCGGCCTGGATCGCCACTGGCGCGCTAGCCGGATTTTAATCCGCGATGTACACGTCGAAATTGGTCACGGTGCGATAGCCCATTTTTTCGTAAAGCGAAAGACCGGAAGGTGTGGATTGCAGAACGGTGCGCTGTGCGCCCGCATGAACGCGCGCCTGTTCGATCACTTCGCGCATGATGGCCTCGGCAAATCCCAGACAGCGATGTTGCGGCAGGGTGGCGACCGAGTACAAGCCGATCACGTCGCCAGTGATCATGGACGCCGCCGTGGTCACAGCCTTGCCGTTGGCGTATCCGATGTAGCCCTGGAAGCCGCCGGACCAGCCGCGTTCGGAGCCGTATACGGCCAAGCTGACCGAATGTGGAATATCGAAAGCGACGGACATGATCTCGGCGAAGGTGGCGCGCGTCGCGTGGTCTGTCACGGCGCGCACCTCGAGCGGTGGCAACTGCGCGTTGTGGCGCGCGCAAGCGCTCGGTATACATTCCAGGCGCTTTGGTAAGCTGGCGCAGACCATGCCGGCTGAATATATGGGGAGCTTGACGGCTCAGCGGGCGGCTTAGGAAGTCGTCACACAGCCAGTAGGTCCAGCGCAGGCGCTTCGATTCGAACTGGGCGGATGAAATCTGGATCAGGCGCGTGAGCTCGGCCTCGTTTTCGATGGGCCGGGTGAGCAGCGCGGCGTTAAAGGCCGCGTAGTTCAGGCCGCAGAAGATCAGCGTTACGCCGGCCAAGTCCCGGATCTCGGCGTCCTGGCGGGCGCGGCCGAAGAATCGCAATGCTTCCACCAGGTTGTCGGCGACGGCTTGGATCTCGGGCTCTGGCATCCTTCCTTCAGTAGCTAGCAAGAACTACACTAATACAAAACAGGCTTGGAGGAGCCGAGGTGGAGCTCGCATCAAGCCAGTGAAACTTGGCGGCGTGGCGAGGAATCCAACTTATCAAGGAGGAAAGCCATGGACGCTCGCGACGCGGCTCGCCGCTCTCTTCTGTTTGGCTTCCGCGCTGAGTTTTGCCGAAAGTTGGTCGGGATAGTTGGTCGATTCCAAATGTTACGCCGCTCTGGAGAGCGCAACGTAAGACCCGAACGATACGGAAACAGCGGTCGATCGGGACGGAACATGGAGATTCGCTATTGCTCGCCGAACGCGAAAACCAAGTCATTTGCCGTGGTGGAGCGGATGGAGTGCGCTTCCGGCTGGATGCGAACGGAAACGTGAAAGCGGCCGAGATGGTGCGCAAAGCCGGGAAGAAGCCGTTCGGCGCCGGTGACCTTAACTGGTGAAATGATCGACCGACATGGTCAAAGTGGATTCCATTTCGATTGCCAGATAGAGCGGTGAAATGCCCAATTAGAAGGCATCACCTGTGGGTGGCGGCCATCTCGGTGATACGGCCGGCGCCTGTGTCGCCGACAAACAAGTTATCGTGCGAATCCATGGCCATGTAGGTGGATTCGAAGAACTGTCCGTCGCCTCTTCCCGGCCCGTTCCCCATCGCGCCGAGCACGTTGCCATCCCAATCGATCTTGAAGATCTGGCCGTCCTGTCCGGTCGCCATCCATAGCTGCTTATGTGGATCGACATAGAGGGCGCAAACCAGATTTCTCATCTGGATGGTTTTGACGAATTTGCCGTTGCCGTCATAGACCACGATCCGATATTCCTCGCGGTCGCCAATATAGACATTGCCGTTGTTGGGATTGACCGCCAAGCCATGCACCATACTGAAATGGCCCTGCCCAGGGCTGTTGCCGAACCATTGATTGATGAATTTCCCGTTCTTATCGAGATGCAGGATGCGTGCGGCGCCGATTTTATCGGTTGCGGATCGATCCGTGTCATTGGGACTCTCGTTGGCGTGCCCCATACCGATGTAGACATCCCCGTTGGCTCCAAACGCGAACGTAAGCGGCTCCCAGAGCAGCCTTTGTCCCTTAGCCTCATCCCAATCTCCGCGCTCGCCTTTCACTCCGATCGCGATGAGCTGCTTCCCCTCGGGACTCAGCTTCATCACAGTGGCGCCGGTTTCGTCAGAGATCCAGACGTTATCTTCCGGATCGATGGCCAGGCCGTGCGCTTTAATCTGATGACCGATCACGTCCTCGCCGATCGTGCGGACCAGTTTGCGATTCTGATCGAATTCGAACAATTGGGGCTGGCCCGGCTTATTGCGCTGGAGCGCGAACAGATGCTGTTTGGAATTGATCGCGACCGCCGTGACGCCGCCAGTGAGTCCTTCCGTCAAAGAAAACGGGTAAGCGAAGGTGAAAGCGAGGTCGGGCGTGTGTTGCTCATGCACCATCGCGCCGCGGTTCTTTCCCCAAGCCGCAATGGGGCGCGTGGGAGCACGGTTCCGGCGCGATGGCCGGCGCAGCACTGATTTCCCGCACCGGCGCTGATTCCGTGGTTTGAGCGAGGGCGAGCGGTATGGCCAGAAGCACAACGGCCGTGAGGAAAACTACTCGATTCAAGATCCGTCCATTCATTTCAGTCTCCTTGTGCGATCCGATCGGCCTAAACCAGATCGATCCGGAAAATCCAGCCCGCCGTAGGGCTGTCGTTCACAGGCCAGCCGGGATGGATGCCGGCGTCACAACTGATCAGCGCGCCGTCGTGCATTGCGAGCCCGTGAGGATCGCAAGAATTTGGTTCAAAATCCACGGTCTCCAGCACGCGCCCTGTGGCGGCGTCGTATTTGACTAGCGCGGGGTGGTAATCGGAATGGCGTTTGCAATCGTTGCCGATGATCTGCCAGATGGCGCCGTTATCCCAGGCGATGGCGTGATAGCGCGGCTTGGCGGGGTCCAGGTAGAACGGGATCATAAATTCCGGCTCCCAGGAGTTGGGATCGACGCGGAGGATTGCGCGCAGCCGGAGTGAGGCGATCCAGAGCTTGCCGTCGTGCCAGAGAGCGCCGTGGCAACCGCCTCCGTCGTCCGGCGGGCCAAGAGGAATCTGGCGATGGCTCACCTGCCTGGAGTTCATGTCCACCTGGAAAACGCCTTCCGGCGCGGCATTGGCGCACATCCAAACGTAGCCGCCGCCGACGGCCATGCCGCTGGTGTTGCGGGACTGGGTGGCCACGGTCTTGAGCACTTTGCCATTCCAATCCATCAGCCAGGCGTGTTCGGTCAGGTTCTTGGGCTGGGCAAGCGATATTGGGCGGCGGCTTGGCCGGTTTCCTTCTGTTCCGCGATCCACAGGCCCTCGTCCGTGACGGCGATGGCGTTAGGGAATCCATCCGGGGCCTTGAACAGCTTGGTGGTTCTCGCCCTTCGCGAAGGAGTCCGGCGATTTGGCGAGGACGGATCGGGGTCAGTCTTTCGAGCGACCGCGGCTGGTTCCTGCGCGAGCGCGTTGGACGCGAGTCCCACTCCGGCTGCGATTGCGGCCAAGAATTGCCGTTTGCTCAGATTCTCCATAGTCTCTCCTTTCCGCGGCGCCCGGCTGGCTGCCGGCTTGTCGTCCGGCTCGGTTCCGGTGGAGAGCCGGATCGATGGCAGCCGCCATCTTGGCGATATCCAGACCGGCGCACAGGAATTGATTTATTCTTTCAGCGGCCGCGAGCGAATCGCCAACGGCGGCGCCGTGCTCGATCGACCAGCAGTTGCGTGGCCGGCCGGCGGCTCAACATCGCTTTCGCTTGAGCCACGGCGCGGGCATACTCGTTCTTCAGCTGCTTGCGCCGCTGGGGCGTCGCCACGGGCTGGTTACTTCGCCGCAGCATTGTATCCTGCGAGTCTAGCACTTCATCGAGATCGCGTTCGCAAAGAATCACGCGGCAGGCCAGACCGGCCGGCACCGCGGCCAGCAGCGGGAGAACAATCTTGATGGCTTTTCCTCGCGCTTCGAAGAGCCACTTAGAACTGGCGAGCAGGTTCTTAACCGGCTCAAATTCCAGATAACCGCGCGGATTGTCTTCATCGGCTGGGCGCAGTTCATCGGAGAGAATGCTCAGCCCGCCCGCCGCCAGCATCTGCATCAGCATGGAAGTGCCGGAGCGCGGCAATCCGGTTACGACGATCAGGGATTCCGAGAGTGGCGGCGCGTTTTCGGTAGGTAGCTGCGACCCGGCCGCGCTCCCGACACCCGAGGCGCGCGCGGTATCCGGCACGGGCTGGCGCACTTTGTGCCCGCGCCTGTTTCGCATGCTGCGCGCGAGACGGCGATGTTCGTGCGCAGCATCCGCGTCGCCCAAGCGCTCACCGAGCAAAGACGCGAGCCGAAGATGGGCTTCTGGAAAATTCGGGTTGAAGGAGATGGCGACGCGGAACGCCTCGGCGGCCCGCTCGAATTCCTGCATTCCGGTCAACGCGCGTCCCAGCAGGAAATGGGCGACGGGGTCGTGATAAATCCTTTGCAAGGCGTTCAGCGCCGAATGCGCGGCCTCATCGAACTTGCGGCGCCGCAGAGCGACTCGGGCCAATCCGATGTAGGCTTGCGCATTGTCCGCATCAATGGCCAGGGCGGTCTCACAGACCTGCCGCGCGTCGCGCCAGCGTCCCAGGCGCAGATACAGATCCGCGGTTTGCAGCAGCGGGCCGGGCCTGACCAGGTGGGCTTTCGGCGATTTGTTCGAGCGCGTCCAGCGCTTCCAGGTAGCGCCTGTCACTAATTAAGAGCTGAGCTTTCAGGTAATCGACCACGGCCGGCTGATAGTGCGCCAGCTGCCGCCAGCGTGCCAGTTCGCGCCGCTCCTCATCGCTCAAGTCCGCAGGATCGCGGTCCTCTTGTTCCTGGGTCTTCGCTCGCGCCTCTTCAAACAGCGATCTGCGGCGGCCATCCAGGTCCTCCACGATGCGCCGCATCTGGCCGCGCAGGCCGAGTGCCTGGCAGGAGACGAAAAGGCGAACCGCGAAGCGTTGCTCATCCGGATCGGCCGCGTGAAGCTGGCTGAATATCTGGTGCGCTTCGGCGTGCCGGCCACCGGCCTGATACGCTTCGCCGAGGTTATAGCGAAGCTCACGAACGGTTTTCTCCACGGCGACCGCGCGGTTCTCATCCGGCCGTTCGATATAACCGAGCGCGATCATCTGTTGCATCGCTTCGTGCGCGGCCACGGGATCGACGCGCGCATGTTCCGGATGGCTTCCATCGGCGCAGGGAACGTCTTCCCAGCTCGGAATGAAAGCGACCTTGGGCGCTTCGGCGAAGGCCTCGGAAAGCACCTTCCCATCCATGTCGTCGCCGACCGCCAGGCCGTACAGCGCCAGGATGGTGGGCGCGACATCCAGCACCGATGGCCCGTACAACAATTCCTTCCGCTCAATGCCTGGCCCGCTGATGACGAAGATGCCAAAATCGCGGTGCTCGATGGCGGGTCCGGCGGGAATGTCGGGAATCGATGCCGGCCGGAGATGATCCGGATGAAAGCCGTGATCCGACATGAGAATGACGGTGGTGTCGTGACCGGCTTTTTCGAGCAGCGTTCCCAGCATCTGGTCGTGGAACTGGTACGCCATCGGGACCACGTTGCGGTAGAGCTCGAAGTCGTGTTCCGAGATCCAGGACTGTCGAGGCGGATGGTAGCGCATGAACCCGTGGCTGAAGTGATCGATGGAATCGAAGTAGACGGCGAAGAAGTCCCAGGGGTGATGTTCGAGCAACCAGGCCGCGGCGGAATTTATGCTCATGCATTCGGCCAGGGTCCGCAGGAACAGGGCCAGGCGCTGGTCATGGTCCTGATCGATCTGGCTGGCCAGCGGGATAAAAGGGGCGACGTCGCGCGGCGTGAGAAGGTCGGGATGCACGCGCAGGGCCGCCAGCGTCGCGGCCAATTCGGGCGGATGAACTACGTTCGGCGCCAGCGGCCAGCCTTCCACGAGCGGGCGATTCGCGCGGTGGTAATGATCGGACACCATCACGCCCCGGATCGGTTCGGCGGGATGGCTGGGCCACCAGCCAACCACGATGCTGCGCAGATCATTCTGGTGGAGAATGTTCCAGAGCGCTTTCGATTTTCGCGCGAGGTTGGTGACGGGCTGTATGCCGCGGCCGTCCCCGGCCGGCTCGGAGAATCCGTGAATGCCATGCTTGAACGGCCGTTTTCCGGTGGCGATGGAAGTCCACAGCATGGGTGAAAGCGGTGGATGCAGAGTCGAAATCTGCGCTTTGGCGCCGCTTTCAATCAGGCGCCGGACGTTGGGCATCTGGCCGGCCTCGAGGAGCGGCTGGATGACCCTCCAGTCGGCGGCATCCCATCCGACCAGAAGAACTCTACGCGAGGCCATTCAGTTTCACGGCGCGGCCTATCTTGAAACAAACTTCTCGATGATAAACACGAGATGCTGCTGCGGAACTTCCGTGTGACCGGCGGGTGACGGCCGGGAGAAATTCATTTGCTTTGCGGCTTCAAGGGCCGCTGGGCTGTCGGGATTGGAGGGCTGCAAGGAATGAGCTTCGACCAATTGTCCGGATGGGGTGACGAGGCCAAACACGCAGACTGTCTGCGGCGCGCCAGCGCTTACTCCGACGACACGCGAGATTTTTAGCGCGCCCGCCATGGAGACGGCGCGTCCCCGGTCCAGCATCTGCTGAGTGGGGACAAACAGCGTCGGATCGACAGAAGGGAGCTGCTTCAGGCTGTCCACGGAGATCTCCGATACCGTTTTGCCGGCTTCGGTCACAGTGATCCTGCTAGGGACGACGTGGCCGGCCAGTTGCGGGGCGTTCGAATAGTCGTAAGCGTAGTAGCGTCCGGGTATTTGCGAGTGCACCTTGAGCAACCCGGTTTGGGGGTCGATGCACTCCTCGGTTTCTTCCCAGCGCCGCCCGGGCGCCGCGGCCGCAGGCTTGCCCGAGCCAGACAGCAAAACGCAGGTGAGCGATGCGCCCTGGAAGCTGGACGCGGACGTTCGAATCCGAGCGTGCAGGAGATCCGCTGGAGACGGCATGGCAGCGAACAACGCCGCTCGTGCCTCGTGCAAGCGCAATGGAATGTAATCTTGCGTTGCGTCGCCGTAAAACCTGCCGTTGGCGATGATTTCCGTGATGGAGTAACCGGCCGCGGCTTGCGCCGTCCAGCGCAACCCTTGTTGCGGGTCGAAGATAT
Source organism: Terriglobia bacterium (assembly GCA_963739705.1). Taxonomy (GTDB): domain Bacteria; phylum Acidobacteriota; class Terriglobia; order Bryobacterales; family Bryobacteraceae; genus Palsa-89. Next base: position 186,702 of record CAVUBR010000005.1, read on the forward strand.
CTTCCATGTGCCAGACGCCGTCATAGTCGGTCTGGCCGCCGGAGTTCACGGTGAAGGTAACCTTGAGATCGTAAGCCTCGGGCGAAGATCGCAAGGAGTAATTATTTCCCGCGCGGTTAAGGAGCTCGAGAGCGGATTGCCGGCGCGCCTGCGTGTCGACGTTCTCGATCCGGCCATTGACCATTTCGAGGGGATCGGTAGGTATCGGCGCGATCTTCCGTGCGTCTTGACCAATCGCCGGGAGTGTGAGCGCGAGGGCCACGATCAACCACGAGATTCGTCTGGTATCCATCGACTTAGCCCTCCCGAGCCGATTCCGAAGCGCTGGGCTTCAGCTTTGGCCCGAATTGCAGCCTGGGCTGATATGGCGTTTTGCCGGGGTGCAATGCGGCCGAGCCCCCGCCACCTGACCCGCCACCGCCGCTACCACCGCCGCCGCCGCTACCACCTCCACCGCCAGTTCCACCTCCGCCGCCGGTTCCACCTCCACCGCCGGTTCCACCTCCACCGCCAGTTCCACCTCCGCCGCCGGTTCCACCTCCACCGCCCGGTCCAGGTCCGCCTCCGGTGCCGCCGAACCCCAAATCCCGTACCAAAGAAGGCGCCGGTGAAGCCGGGTACAAATCCCGCTCCAGTGCTGAGGATGCCTGTGCCGCCGCACTGTATGTGCCGGAGGGAAATCAGCACACCGATTCGGGTCTGCAGTCCTTCCACCGAAGCTTGAATAGGAACATCTCCTTCGCCGAGGCAAGGCGGGATAGTCACGTTGATCTGGTAGAGACCGGCGGCGGAGATTCCAACGAAATCGGGCTGAATGGGAGCGCCGTTGATAGTAAGCGTGAGAGGGCTGGTGATTGGCGCAGCGCCAGAGAATGGTTGCCCGGCCGGGACATGCGGGTTGGTTGGCCCGAAGCCGCCTCCGAAGAGTACAACGCTGTCACCCGCCTTGGCGGCAATGGTGCGATAACCGAAAGCTTGCCCGGTCGGGCCAAGAATGTCGTAGGTTCCTCCGCCATAGGTCCCTGAACCGTCGTGCCGGACGATAATTCCAGCGACATGCATCTTTTCAAGCAGGCTAAACGTGGGCGAGTACGGATTGAGAATCACGGAAGAGGTCGCGCTGCCGGCCGCCGTGGTAACCGTTACCGACACATTGCCGGTAGCCGTGTCATCGGGCGCCTGCACGTTGATCTGCGTGGGACTGACATACATGAGGAATGCCGGTCTGCCGTTGATCTGCACGCTAGTGCCGCCTAAAGAGGTGGGGAAATCGCCGTTCCAGGTGGCCGTCTGGCTGGCGAGGTTGTTGCCATAAATGGTGATCCATTCGCCCGGCTGGATGATGTTTGCGATCCCAAAGTCCGGAACGATGCCGCCGGGGAAAATGGTAGGGGCCTGGCTGGCCTGGCTGAGTATCGTGGCCGCGCCAGGAAGAACTCGCGGCACTGAATTCTGCGCTACGGCTAGTCGCACGGCATTCAGGAACGCCGGGTCGTCGAAGTTGAAATGGTTCTTATTGGTCCTGGCGCTGGCGATGGGGTCTGGAATTACATGGCGGATACTGCCGCCGATGATGGAGGCGGAAGCGCTGGTCATCATCGCCATGGCCGATCCAGTAACGGCGGCATAGATCTGCCAGTTACCCATGGTACGTTTGAGCGTCTTCTTTAGAGAGGATGAGTGAAGGGCCGCGAAGTAAGCTTCTAAGCGCCGGTCGAGCTCGAACTTTCGAGAAGCGCTCATGGGTTAGCCTCGGCGGATCGCACCGGACGCCCCAGTGGGCTCTGAGGACGGGCAACCGGGAAGAATGTCATTGGATTCGTTCCCCTTCTTCTAGCATAAGCCTACGCCGTGAGGGAGTGGGGGAGAATCGCGTATTTTCGGTATTTTTGGCCAGTTCGGAAGTGTTAATTCGCCGGCAACATGGCTCGAGAAGGCGGCTGGAGGGCCACTTGATGCGAGCGCCAGTAGGTACAAACGGAGACGCCGACTGAAAGACATAGATCGATAGAGGCAAACGGAAGCCTGTCAAACGATCGGCCGCGTCCGGCCCACGCTGGGAGCATGGCGCGCATTGACGAAGAAGAATGCTGTCCTTAGCTGGATCGCTTTTGCCTGATCTCCGAGAGAACCGCCTGCGACAGCCGGAAGTTGGTCTTTCGTAATTCAGCAACTGCGTCATCGAAAATGACGAGGCCCGCGTGGTCGGCTTCATGCGGGCACGGAGAGCTCGCCCGCAACCTGTCGGTTCCCTCTGCGAGGCGCTTCCGCCGGCCTGCCTGCTCATCGATGAGCACCACTGCGGCATGCATGCCCGGTTGCGAGCGCGATCGCCTCTGTCTCTCCAGCGTCGAGCTTTGGCAGGTCAAACTGTTCTTGGGACTCAGAACTTCCAGCCACCTGGGCGGATTGTCGGCCCAGTCTCGCACGGGCTCTCGGCGTCGGGGCATGCTTCAGCTCGTGCCAGTACAGCAGGTGGAATCAGAATTCGCGGTATAGCCCGGCCAGGAGCGTCCGATCCTGCGCGATTAAAACAGGTAATTGATCGGCGATGTGTCCGCGACGACAGCCATGTCGAGAGCCGGTCGAGTGCTGAGCCCTCTCACGGAGCGACGGAGCGTCTCGCGATCCTGCTCGAAGTCTCGCCGCCGTGAAGTCGTAGAACTTCGTGCTCCTTCAGAAGGCGTCTACTTGCATGCGCGTTTCGAAACCAGAAGCCTGCGAAGCTGCGCGGCTGTGAGTGCATGCGAGCTGTATGCTTCGAGAGCCAGGCTTTCGAGCGCTGCTCGAGGCAAGGTCCTTCCATTGGATTCGAGCCTCGTGCGATGTCTTCCGGCAGTTCCAATCGTGATCTGAAGAGTGAATGGCTTATCAGATTCATTATTTCATGGTAGCCGGCATTTAGAGTTCGCTGATTTCAGTCTCAGGCGATGGTCTTGACGCAAACCGGTGCGGGGAAACGGCTTACAGGTGAGCGACAAGGGATTCAATGGTGCGAACGGGGAGGGTCGAACTCCCATGGCCTTTCGGCCGCTAGATCCTAAGTCTAGTGCGTCTGCCAGTTCCGCCACGTTCGCGCGCGGGGGGCTTCAGACTCAGGATAGCAAGCTGGGCGGCTTAGGCCAAAAGCTCGACCAATTCGTCGACGCGGGCGCCGCGCGAGAATCGTGGAGAGCGGTCGCCGCAGGCGCAGGGTTCCCGTTCCAGGCGCAGGTCCTGGCAGCCACGCAGCACGTGCAGACCGGAATGCGCGTCGCACTCCATGGCGAGAAGCCGGTTGTCTGAGTCGAGAAGCTGCTCGAAAACCGGGACTCCGAAGCCGCGCCAGAATAACTCGCGATCGGCGATCGAGAGTCCGTCTTCTCCCTCATAGGTAAAGGCGACCACCGCATGTTCCAGGCGCAAGCCTTGAGCGGCGAGGCGGCGCAGCTCTTCGAGCGGAGCCGCGATGGATTGAGGCTGAAAGCGGGCGGCTAGCTCGTCCCATCCGCGCGGGAATACGCGAGCCGTCTTGGTGGGTTGAAAACCGGGCGCGAGAATCGCCGTTCTGGGCGCCGGGTCCATGGGGTGCACAAACAGCGCGCCTTTGTCAGGACGCTGAAGCCGGATGCGAACAATCATGGTGATACCGACTACAAAGTGCGGCGGCGATTTGCTTCGTCTCAGGAAAACAACTGCTCGAGATTGTCGTGGAAGATCAGCCGCGCGGTTTCCGCGTCGATGCCGATTTCATAGAGGACCTTGCTCTGCGCCTCGAAGATTTGCGCGTTCCAGCCGCGGGGAAAATACGAGGAATCGGTGCCGAACAAGCAGCCGCCGCGGCCCAACGACGTCGAGAGCGCGGCGGAACACGGTGCGAAGATTGAGGTGCGCTTCTTCGTAGCGCGTCCAGCTATTACTGCTCGAAGTATCCAGGTATACATTGGGGCATAGATCGCACAGCATCAGAGCCTCGCGGAAATATCCGGCGCCGAAATGCGGCACGATGAATCGGATGCCGGGGTAGCGGAGCGCGACCGCATGCAGGTCGATGGGATTGGAATAGCGCATGTCAAAATGCGACGGGAGGCCGAGCTTTTTGCGGACGCCGACGCTCAGCACGCCGCAGTGTACGAAGACGGCGACGCGGGCGCGGGCGGCCGCGAGATCGAGCAGCGCGCTGACGCGATCGTCCTGGATGGAGAAGCGATGCATGGCGGGGAAGAAGCACAGGCAGTGGATGTGGCCGCTGGCGAGCGCCTGCTCGGTTTGGGCTACGGCGCCGGGCGCGAGAGGGTTCACCATCGAATAGCCAAAGAAGCGTTGAGGGAATTTCCGCACTGCCGCGATGACCGAGTCCGCGTCGCCTGGGACGCTGGCGATCAGGGCGGCTTTGTCCACCCCGCGGCGGTCGAGTTCCTGAATCCAGATGTTGGCGAGCTGCTCGGGATCTTCGTCCGGAAGCTCCCAATCGAGCAGCGGCGCGAGCGTGGCGAATTGCGCATTCTTCTGCTCGGCGAGCGTAGAGAAGAAGCGATGCGAGAAAAAGTGCACGTGCGCGTCGTTAATGGCGAGCGCACCCCAAGGCGTCTCCATTTAACTAACTTGATGCTTGGCGGCCTGCACGGGAAAGCGCGTGATGCCGGCCGCGAGGGCGACCTGCGTGAGCCCCGCCACGTTGCCGACGCCCAGTTTCTTCATCATGGTTTTGCGGTAACCACGCACGGTCTGGAGACCCAGGTTCAGCATGACCGCGATTTCCTTGCTGGTTTTTCCCTCCGCCACCAGGCGCAGCACCTGCACTTCGCGCGGTGAAAGGTTTTCCAAAGCCGAGGGCGCGGGCTTGGCCTCCAGATCGCCTTTCTGAATGCGCTTCAGCAAGCGGTCAGAAACCTGCGGGCTCAGATAGGAACCGCCTTTGGCCACCGTGCGGAGGGCGTCCAATAGGTCGTTATCGGAAGCTTTTTTGAGAACGAAGGCGCGCGCTCCGGATCGAATGGCGCTGACCACCGAGTGCTCATCGTCGTACATGGACAAGATCACGATCTTGGCATCCGGACAATGCCTCAAGATTTCGGTGGTGGTTTCGATTCCGTTGAGGCCGGGCAGCCCGATGTCCATGAGGATAATGTCGGGGCGCTTGGTCTTGCAGATCTGGACCGCTTCGGTTCCATTCTCGGACTCGCCCATCACCTGGAAGTCCTCGCTGTGCCGAAGGATGGCCTTGATGCCATCCCGCATGATTTTGTGATCGTCGACAAGCAGAACTTGAAACGGCATATTAAACTACTCAGCGGCACGGGCCGCTGGACAACTGGCTCGAAGCGTGTTGCCCTGGCCCAGCGAACCGCTCCTGGTCAAATCGAAATTCGCTCTGGCCGCGTGGTATTCCATGAGCAACATGCCCAGTGGCTTCCCGACGGAACTGGAAGCCTGAAACGTTCCATTATCGGCGACTTCCAGGATGAGATGGCCGTGGGAGGGCTTGAACTGAATGTCGATGACGGAACAATCGGGCCGCGCCATGGCAGCATCCAGCGCGCATTCGGCGATTTTATAAAATATCTTGGCTTGCGCCGGGGTGACGCGCGTGGCAGCGTCAAAGTGCAGGCGAATGGCGCCGGAAAATACATTGCGAGCTTTGCCCGCCATTTGCTCGAGGGCGAAATGCAGGCCCGCCCTTTCGGCGATGGAGGGATTGAGCTCATTGCTGATTTCGCGCAACTGATCGATGGCCTGTTCGAGCATGTTCTGGATCTCAGTAGCTCGCTGATCCACTCCGGGAGCGGCTTCGCGGAAATCCATTCTTAGGGCATCCAACTGCAAACCCGCGGCGCTCAAAACCTGACTCACGTCGTCGTGTAAGAGGCGCGAAACCCGCGCCAGTGTCATCTCATGCTCATTGAGAGCGGCAAAAAGCGGCTCAGTCAGTGACGAGTCCGGAAGTCCGCTCACTGGACTGTGGTCCCTAAAAGGTGGCTGATGGTTCATGATGCCACTAATTCCACTCACTCGCAACAAAAATCAGTTCGAATGTTTTGCGAGCGGGCCTGCACTCGGAGCGCTGCTCGAAACACTATCCATTCGGATAGTATTCCAAAATGAAATTCCTGCGCGCCCGTCTACTTTCTGTTCAACACTCGCTTGGCCGCGGCAGCGACATTGGCCGCCACCAGCCCGTACTTCTGCATCAATTCCTCCGGGCTGCCGGACTCCGCGTAGGTATCCTGAATGCCGACGAACTCCATGGGACAAGGCAGCGTCTCGGCCACGACTTGCGCCACACGGACTCCCAGGCCGCTAGCCACCAGGTGTTCTTCGGCCACCACGATGGCGCCGGTTTCTTGCGCCGCGCGCTGGATGGCGGCGCGGTCCAGCGGTTTGATGGAATACATATCAATCACACGCGCGAAGATTCCTTCCGCCTCGAGCGTCTCCTGCGCGCGCAGCGCCTCGGCGACCAGCAAACCGGTGGCGATGATGGTGAGGTCATGTCCGTCGGTTAACTGCACGGATTCGCCGATGGCAAAGCGCTGGCCGGGAGTGTGGACGATGGGGACCTTGGGCCGGCCGGCGCGGATAAAAACAGGTCCCACGTGAGCCGCGGCAGCGTGCACCAGGGCGCGCATCGAGATCTCGTCGGCGGGCGAGAGCACCGTGAAGTTTGGCAGCGAACAGGCCAAACCCAGATCCTCGATGCTCATCTGCGACGGACCGTCTTCACCGATCGAGATCCCGCTGTGAGTACCCACCACTTTCAGGTTGATATTAGGGTAGGCGGCGCAAACGCGGAGCTGCTCGAATCCTTTGTTGATGGCGAAGCAGGAAAAACTGGCTGCGAAGGGGATCTTTCCACTGGAGGCCAAGCCTGCGCCGATTGCGATCATATTGGCTTCGGCGATGCCGCACTCAATGAAGCGCTCCGGAAACTCTTTGGCGAACAGGTGCGTGTAGGTGGATTTGGAAAGGTCTGCATCCAGGGCGACGATGTTTTTGTTTTCACGGCCCAGCTCGACCAGTGTTTTTCCGAAGGCTTCGCGCGTCGCCACGCCCATCTTGAGTTCGAATTTGGTTTTGGTCTCCATTTAGTTCAACTCCGCTAGCGCTTTTTCCATTTCTTCCTGCGTGGGCGCGGTGCCGTGGAACTTGGGATTGTTCTCCATGAAGGACACGCCTTTGCCTTTGATGGTGTGGGCGATGATAACGGTTGGCTCGCCTTTGGTGGCGGCGGCTTCGGCAAAAGCAGCCTGCAGCGCGGGAATGCTGTGGCCATCCAGTTCGATGACGTGCCAGTTGAAGGCGCGCCACTTGTCGGCCAGCGGTTCGAGCGGCATGATGTCGTTGACGAAACCGTCGAGTTGGATGCGGTTGTAATCGACGATGGCGACCAGGTTGTCCACATGTTTGTCGCCGCCGAACATAGCCGCTTCCCAGATCTGACCTTCCTGGATCTCGCCGTCGCCCAGGACTACATAGGAGCGCGACGGGCTGGAGTCCAGCTTGGCCGCGAGCGCCATGCCGATCGCGAGCGATAAACCCTCGCCGAGGGAGCCGGTGGACGCTTCCAGCGCCGGAATGAAGCGCCGGTCGGGATGGCCCTGGTAGATGGAGCCCAGCTTGCGCAAGGTGTTCAACTGGTCCTTGGGCGTGTAGCCGCATTCGGCCATCACGGCGTAGAGCACCGGCGCGGCGTGACCTTTGGAAAGAATGAAGCGGTCGCGCTGGGGCCAATGCGGATTGGAAGGATCGTGACGCAGAACGTCGAAAAACAGCGTCACGACGATTTCGACCGCGGACAGCGAGCCGCCGGGATGCCCCGATCCGGCGTGGGTGATCATTTCCACAATCTCTCGCCGCATCTGTTTGGCGATGGATTGGAGCTCTTGCACGTTATTGGTCTTCTGCATCGTCCTCATCCAATGTAGCAATCAGCGGGACTGGGATGTCGAAGCGGCGAGTGAGATGCCGCGCAGGCCGAGTTCGGCCGTGCCGGCGTTACTTAGGCTCGAAAACGTTGGTCGATCTCGACCTGATATCCGCTGGCCAGGCGATTGGTCTCGTTCGCCATGCCGACCACTGCCATGAGTTCCTGGAACATCGCATCCGACATTCCCGCTTTGCGTGCCGCCGCGGTGTGGGACGCAATGCAGTAGCCGCACTGATTGGTGGCGCTGACCGCGAGATAAATCATTTCCTTGGTGAGCGCATCCAGCGCGCCCGGGGCCATGATTTCCTTGATGCTCTGCCAGGTGCGGCGCAGCGTTATCGGATCGTGCGCCAGGGCTTTCCAGAAATTGTTAATCCAATCGGTTTTACGCGTCGCCATGATGTCGTCGTAGACGGCGCGCACCTCACGGCTTGCGTCTTGGTACTCGATGAATCCCAGGGTGGCCATGCTCGCTCCGTTTCTTCAGTACTCGACCATCGTAACGGTTCGCGGCATAATAGAATTTACCCACGGCATGATTCCAGAAACGATCCAAGAAGGGCTCACTTTCGATGACGTGCTCCTGCAGCCGGCGCGCAGCAGCGTTCTCCCCACGCACACCGACACGCGCACCTGCCTGACGCGGCATATCGCGCTGAACATCCCCATCGTCAGCTCCGCCATGGACACGGTGACCGAGTCGCATCTGGCCATCGCGCTGGCGCAACAGGGCGGCATCGGAATCGTTCACCGCAATATGCCGATCGAGCGCCAGGCCGAGGAAGTGGACCGCGTGAAGCGCAGCGAGAGCGGGATGATTGTCGATCCGGTGACCATCGGCCCGGAGCAGAAGATCTCCGAGGCGTTGGATCTGATGAAGCGCTACCGCATCTCGGGGGTGCCGGTGACCCGCCACGGCAAGCTGGTGGGCATTCTCACCAACCGGGATCTGCGTTTTGAGACGCGTTACGACCTGCCGATCTCGCAGGTGATGACCAAGGAACATCTGATCACGGTTCCGGTGGGCACGACGCTGGATGAGGCCGAGAAAATTCTGCACCGGCATCGCATCGAAAAACTGCTGGTGGTAGACGATCAGTACATGCTCAAGGGCTTGATCACGGTGAAGGATATTCAGAAGAAGCTGAAGTATCCGCTCGCGGCCAAGGATCAGCAGGGACGGCTGAGGGTGGGCGCGGCGGTCGGCTCTGGCAGCGATTTTCTGGAGCGTGCCCAGGAACTGATCGCTAAGAAAGTGGACGTGATCGTGGTTGATTCGGCGCACGGCCACAGTGACGGCGTAATGGAAGCCGTGCGCACGCTGAAGCAGAAACTCAACGTGGATCTGATTGCGGGCAATGTCGCCACCTTCGAAGGCGCGCGGGATCTGATCGATTTAGGCGCGGACGGAATTAAGGTCGGCATCGGACCTGGCTCGATCTGCACGACACGGGTGGTGAGCGGCGCGGGCGTTCCACAGATCACAGCTATCGCGGACTGCTCTCGCGCCACGCGTGGATCCAGCGTGCCGCTGATTTCCGACGGCGGGATCAAATTCTCCGGTGATGTGACCAAGGCGATCGCGGCGGGGGCGGACTGCGTCATGATTGGCAGCCTTTTCGCGGGCACCGAAGAAAGCCCGGGCGAGACCATCCTCTACCAGGGCCGGACGTTTAAGAGCTACCGCGGTATGGGTTCCATGGGCGCGATGTCGCAGGGTTCGGATCGCTATCCGCAGGACACCAGCGGAAAACTGGTGCCGGAAGGAATCGAAGGCCGCGTTCCCTACAAGGGCCCCCTGGCAGAAATGGTTTATCAGTTGGTGGGCGGCCTGAGGGCCGGGATGGGTTACTGCGGCTGCCCGAACATTCGCGAACTTCAGGAACGGGCCGGTTTCCTGCGGGTGACCAGCGCGGGCTTGCGCGAGGGCCACGTGCACGACGTGATCATCACCAAGGAAGCGCCGAATTACCGCCTGGAATAGCTAGGACACGCCGCTAGGGTTGGTCTGGTAACCGTACATCACGTAGTTCAGACTCTGGACTTCGGAGTTCACATTCTGCTGCTCGGATTGCAATTGCGCGCATAAGGCGTCGGCCGCCTGCACTTTCGCCGTAAGAGTGTTCTGGGTGGCCGCAGCCCGAGCAGTTAGCGTGGTGATTTGGTTGCTGAGCGATGTATCTTGATTCTGATAGTCGGTCAGCTGCATTTGAATCAAACCTTCGATCGGGTCGGTAATCTGGGTGAAGTTATTGGCCAGCGCGCCGAGTCCCGAGCTGGACGAACCCAGGAACTTGAAGGCATCCGAGATCTGAGTCTGCGACAGCCCATTGAAGGTGTTCTGGTTGAAACTCATCTTGCCGGTATTGTCGAACTCGACGCCCAGGTCCGAGAGGCTGTGGACGCTGCTCGAGCTGCTCGGATTCCAGTAGGTGGCAAGTTGCTGCATGTCGTTGCTGATTTGCCAAATGATGGAGTCTCCGACCAGCGCCCCACCCGATTGCCCCTGCTGCTGATGCACTTGGTCGACCAGCGAATTATAGTTCGTCACCAGGGTTTGGAGCGCGCTGGAAAGCTGAGAGGCGTCGGTTGAAACTGAGAGAGTGACGGACGGATTGCTGCTGCTGGTGGTGTTATTGAGCGTAAAGCTCATGCCCGAGATGACATCGCTGATGGTGTTGGTGGACCGCGTCACTTCTAGATTGTTCAGAAAGAAATCGGCGTTCGAACCCTGATTCGTGTTGGAGATCAGGTTGGTGGGCGTCATGTCGTTGAGTTGTATGGTGGTGGCGCTGCTATCGTTGGTTGAAATAGAAAGAGAGCCGTTGCTGACTGACGCCGTCACGCCTGCGCCGGCACTATTGATGGCCTGCGCCACACCGTTCAGATTGTTATTGGCGGAAATGTTCAGGTTGTAGGTCTTCGATCCGACCACCAGGTTCACGTAGCCGCTGCTCGAAACCGGCGTGCTGGCGGGATCCGCGTAAGTAGTCAGCGAAGTTTCGGTGCCGGTGCCGGCGTTGGTGATCAGGTCCGATGGGCTTTTCAGGTCGTTGAGCTGCAACGTGGTTGCGCCAGTGCTGTTGGCCGTGAGTACCAGGTAGTCGGGCGTAGCGCCGGTTCCCGTGGTCAGAATCGAGGCAGTAACGTTAGCGCCGGAACTGTTGATCGCGTTGACCAGGCCCGTGAGATTGTTGTTCTGCGAGATGTTGAGCTGATAGGTTTGCGAGCCGGCTACCAGATTAACAACACCGCTGGCCGAAACTGGGCTGGTGGAAGTGTTGGCATATCCGGTCAAGGACATTTCCGATGCGACCGATGCCAGCGATCTGATATTGGTGATAGTGTAGCTGCCCGCCGCGGCGGTTCCGGTAGTCACCGCGGTTGCCAGAGCGGTGTTGGAACTAGAGGCAGCCAATCCGCCGTTGGCGGCCAGCGTACCCAAGGACGCCACCGCCGATCCCACACTCGCTACCAGCGGGTCCAAAGTGTCCAGCGCTTGCGATTTGTTCTGATTGTCGGTCTGCTGGTTCTGCAGCGCCGTTATGGGTAACTGTGCGATCTGCTGCGAGCGCGCCAAAATGCTTTGAAAATCGCTCGAATACTGGCTGATGCCGGTGAAATATAAAGATCCTATGCTGCTTGTTGTGCCCATCCTACTGCAGTTATCGGCTGGAGAGGAGTGCGGCTTGATTTTTTTTGGGCCTTAGCTTGGAAACCTGCTCGGCTACACGCTGCACTTGCTCGCGCGTCATGTGCGCGTGCAGCGGAAGGCTCAAAACCGTGCGGGCACACGCTTCGGCGGCCGGAAAATCGCCGGCCTTGTACCTCGCGTCGGAATAAGCGGGCATAAGGTGAATCGGATGGGGGTAGTGGACCGCCGTCGCGATCCCTGCCAGCTCCAGCTCGCGCTGCAAGGCATCGCGTTCCTGGTCTCGAATCGTGTACAAGCAGTACACATGGCGAACGTCTGGCAATGAGACTGGACGCATTATGCCCGCGTCTTCCAACAGGCGGTCATATTCGGCGGCCAGCTCGCATCGGATTTTGGTCCAACGATCCAGGTGCGGAAGCTTGGCGCGCAGAATCGCGGCTTGCAAAGCCGGCATGCGGTAGTTGTAGCCCTTCAGCACGGCATAGTAGCGGTGTTCCTCGCCCCAATTTCGAAGCAGCGAGAGCGTGCGTGCATACTCCGGATTGCTGGTGGTTACCAGGCCGCCTTCGCCGGCCGCGCCCAGGTTCTTGGTGGGGTAGAAGCTGAAGCAGGCCAAGTCGCCCAGGCTGCCCACGCGGCGGCCCTTGTACTCAGCGCCATGCGCCTGGGCGGCGTCCTCGATCACGATCAGCTTGTGGCGGCGCGCGATTTCCAGGATCGCATCCATCTGAGCCGGTTGCCCATAGAGATGCACCAGCAAGATGGCGCGGGTCCGGGCGGTGATAGCGGCTTCGATCTTACGGACGTCGAGGTTGAAGGTCTCCGGATCGATGTCGACGAAGACCGTGGTGGCGCCGGCGTAGCCGATAGCGGCGACGGTGGCAAAAAAGGTGAAAGGAACCGTGATGACTTCGTCGCCTGGTCCGATGCCCGCGGCCAGCAACGCTAAGTGCAGCGCGCTGGTTCCGGAGTTGACGCCAATGGCATAGTCGACGTCGCAGTAGGCGGCAAATTCCTCCTCAAAGGCCGCGGTCTCCTTGCCCAGAATGAATTGGCTGCTCGAAAAGACCCGCGCGACGGCGGCGTCCATTTCGGATTTCAGCTCGCGGTACTGCGCCGCGAGGTCGAGGAACGGAATCATGATAAGCAGAATAACAGGCTCGGAACTAACGGTCGCCAGACATGCGTGAATCCCGGTATTTGATATATGCTCCGGTAGAAGCTCATAGGCGGATCGTTGGCGCGGAGTTCGGTCACCATCCCGCGCCAGTCCACGGGGACAAGCCTACCTGGAATTTCGTTGCAACACTTTGGAGTCGGGAACAGTGGAGGCGGCAGAGTCGTTGCGTTGCGACAGAAATGCAACCAGAGCGCGCTTCGGACTCGCTCGAACCGGCCTCCGGCAGATGCATGACAGCCGCTAAAGGCCTTTGCAGGAATTTCCTATGCGCATCCTCTACTGAACAAATCAGAACCGTCAACTCGTCATTTCCGCCTAGAGTCTCATCGAAACGAAATAGTTGACCCGTCCCGCAGGCCGAAACCAGTAACAGCCTTGGGGTCCTTGACTTGAAAGTACAGATTGTTGAGGTCCGGGTTGTGCTGGGCGAAATAAAAACCGCGCAGTCGTAAGATTCCAGCCACGTACCAGGAAAGCAGAGCCCGCATGCTGCTTGTTGTTGGTCGCGTCACTCATATGCGGGTACTCAACTGCAGCGTCAAAATGCAAAAAGTACGACTCGACGTCGGCGTCGGAGAAAGTCTGGTTCGGGGCCGTCTCGAGGTCTGAACTTGGGATCGTGCCAATATCGGCCGCCGCTGGAAAACCACGCGCCAATTCGAGTCGCGACCGTCGCGTCCGGCCCGATGATCTGGCGTCCGGCGGCGCGCGCGATCTCGGCCTCGTGGACCTGGGGCTTGATGGAGAGCAGCAGATCACTGCCCCAGGTGTGAAGATTGCGGAAGCTGATCGCGATAGCCAGGCCGAAAACGATCCAGCCGGCCACTCTTGCGGCAGGAAGCTTCAATTTGGTCAGGAACTTGTCGGCCAGGGTGAGAGAACCGGCCAGGATCGCGGCGCCATAGAGCGCGACCTCGTGAACGAAATAGTATGGCATGCTTGTGCTGCGCAAACAGGAGCAGAAATACTTCAGAGGCAGCGCCGCGAGCGCGATGCCCCGCGTCGAGGGAAGCGCCAGCAGGATGGGCGTTGAAAGCAGCACCACCGGAATTCCGAACGAAACCGGAATTTGCAGCCAGAAGTTGCCGGCCTTATAGCGCGCCCAGAAAGCATATTGGTCCAGATGCGCTTGGAAAATGTCTCGAACACCGCCCCCGCTCGCAGTAGCCTCTTTGACGAATGCCAGGATCGAGTGCAGGTGAGGTAGAACGAACAATGCCAGCACCGGCACTGCATACACCAGGCCTCCAGCGGCGATAGCCAACAACGGTTTCCAGGCGCGCCCACGCAGAGCCCACAGCGCCCACACAGCGTACACCACGATTCCCAAGGCAGCCGGCACCGCATAGTAGTGGAGGCTGCAAGCGTAGGCGAGCAGGAGTGTCCCGGCGAATAGTTCCTTTGGATTCCAGTTTCGAAGCCGTCCGGATTCAAGCAGCACCAAGGCAGCCAGCCAGGCCGCGCCCAAGTCCCCCTCCGGGCGCATTCCGAACAATTCCAGACCGAAACGGGAGAACGCGGCCATGGAAACCCACAAGCCATACAAGAAGCCAATCTTGACCGGCGCAGTGAACGGGCTGCGCACGATCAGCCAGATACACAGCAAGACCATCACTAAAGTGGGCGTCGCCTGGGCGTAGTAGAGAGTCATGCCCAGCCGCATCAATATGCCGACCAGCAGATAGTGAACCGGGGGGTGCACGAACATGGCGTTGTAGTATCCGTAGATCGGATATGTCATCGTTCCGTAGTGCGCGAACATGTAGGTGGGGTTGTACAGCCCGATTTCGTCGATGGAACCCCCGCGATACGTGAAATAGGCGGCCAGAATAAACAAGACCGACACCACGCTTGCCATCGCCAGAACAGCTATTTTTTCAAGCGGGGAAGACGTAAAGGCAGGCGCCGCCGCGCTGGGCTTCGGAGCTCCACCATTCGAGCGAACGTGCTCGGAAGGCGGCTTGGATTTCGCATTTCGCCCCTTGGCACGCTTTACGTGGAGCATGATTGTTCGGCTATCTCCCAAGAATAACAACTGGCGGCAGACAAATTTCATCAAAGACCGCGGCGATCCTCAGAATGCATCTGCTCGCGCGGGGAAAGCCGTTATAATTTGTGTTTGCCGGAAGCAGAGGAAATTCGCCTATCATGAGATGGAGATTGCTGCCTTTCTGAGCGAACCGGATCACTCCCAGGAAGCTGCCGTTTGCGTGGTATGCAAAGCCGCTCTTCCAAGCGCCGCCAGTGTGCGATTGCAGGGATCGTATCTTTGCGAGTGCCGATCCTGCGGAAGCTGGACGTATCTTCCGCGCACCAGCGCCGATCGTCAGGCCGCGCTACATGACGATGCGGGCTATTTTGAGCATCCTTATTTCAAACTCCGCAGGAATGCGACGCCCGCGCAGCGCCGCCGCTGCCTGGACATGTTCGACAGGATCGGTGCAGCAGTGAACCTCAGCTCGCTGCGCGGCCAGCGCTGGCTCGACATCGGGTGCGACACGGGCTTGCTCCTAAAAGCGGCGCGAGAGAAGCTAGGAATCGTTCCGGTAGGCATTGATGTCGCACAGCGCGCGGTCGAAATGGCGCGGCAAAACGGCCTGGACGCATATCAGTTCTCAATCGAGAACGCGCCGCTTGAGCTCAGCGGCTTTCCGGTTGTGACGGCTGTGGACCTGATCGAGCACGTTCCTGATCCAGGCGAATTTTTGCGCCGGGTCCGCGACAGAATTTGTCCGGGAGGAGCGCTTTATCTCGAGACACCGAACATCCGGTCCGCAGTGTACCGGTTCGGGCGCGCGTTAGCCCAGTTGACGCGCGGCCGCACGGCAGGTTTGATCGAGAGGCTTTTTCCGCCCCAGCACATTCAGTATTTCACCGCTAAGAGCTTGGCCTTTCTAGCTGAAAGTTCGGGCTTCGAAGTGGTCCGATTGATCCAACGTGGTCTGCCGTTGTCAGACATCGCGGCTTCACCATTGGCCCGGATGCCGATCGCTATGCTGCAAGCCTTTGACCGGGTGGCCGGCACCGAAATTCTTCTATGCGCTGTCCTCCGCAAGGCCCTTAGTCCCGGCCGGGAGCCGAAATGAAGCCTTTGTCGCACCACTCCAATCCCTTAATGGGGGGCGACGGAGTTTTCCTTCTGATTCCGGTGCTCAATGAAGCGGCGAATATAGGCTCGTTGTTGGACAAAATCGAAGCCCAACTGGCTGGCGTTCACTTCACGGTCGGCATTCTGGACGATGGCAGCACGGACGGAACCCTGGACTATTTGGAGCAGCGGATGAAGCGCGATTCCATATCGTCTGCACTTGATCCGCCGTCAAAAAACCCGGCGCGCTTCGCAGCGCGGTTCCGCCTTGCGCGCTTTGATGCTGTGGGGGCTAGAGCACACACGCCACGGCGTATTCGTCGAGATGGATGGCGACCTCTCGCATCGGCCGGAGGAACTGCCTGAGGGTATCCGATTGATCACCCAGGGCCAGTGCGACGTAGCGATCGCCTCGAAGTACGTTCCGGGCAGCGACGTGGTCCACCGGCCATGGAGCCGCCGCATGGTAAGCCGAGTCTGCAGTTACGCCGTACGGTTGCTTGATCAGCCGGAAGGTGCATGACTACAGCAATGGCTACAGGTTCTATACGCGTGCGGCGGCGCAGCTCGCGGCCGGGCACGCTTACCGCTATGGCAGTCCGATCTATCTTTCCGAGATCCTGGCGCTGTGGATGCGCTGCGGGCTGAGGATCATCGAATTCAAGAGTTTATACGTGGGCAGGAACGAAGGCTTGTCGAAGCTGCGCGCCGCCGATTTAGTAAAGGCGGCGATCGCGGTCTTCGAAATCTCCGCCCGCTACCATCTCCTTGGCTTCCGTCGACAGAGCGGCCGTAAGGAATACGGATCAGCCGCGGCGGCAGCGGCCGAGAGTAGCAGTCACATTAGAACTCGCTCAAAGGCTAACGATGCAGCTTCCCAAGAATAGCAGGAGGAGACCATTTCCCAAGCCGCGGCCGTCATGCTGTGGCCGGCGCCAGAATCCCCGAGCAACTCCAGGCAATGATCGGCGAAATCTTCCGGCGAATCCGCGATCCGAATGGTTTCCCCATGGCGGAGCTCCAGCCCCTCGGCGCCGATGGTAGTTGAAACCACCGGAACTTGGGCCGCCATGGCTTCGAAGATCTTCAGCCGGGTGCCGCCGCCGATGCGGAGCGGCACGATGGAAACCGCCGCTTCCCACAGAAACGGACGAACGTCGGCGACGGTGCCCGTCACGCGGATGCCCGCATACTTCGCTGCTAGCTTGCGGATGGCCGCATCGGGCCGGCGGCCTGCGATGGTCAGCGTGCAATCGGGCCGCCGCAGGCGAATGCGCGGTAGCACTTCCTGGGCGAACCATTGGATGCCATCCACGTTCGGAGCCCAGTCCATGGACTCCAACGAACACCAGGTTCGCGCTGCGCCCGGCGTCACGCGGCGGCGCGAAGTACTCCACATCGACACCGGTCGGCACCGCATCCACACGAGCGGCGCGATACTCCGAGCGCATGCTTTCAGCGTCTTGCTCAGATACCGCGATCACCCGTTTCACGGCGCGGCAGACCTCGCCTTCATAACGGCGCATCTTTTCATATTGGCTGCGAATGTACATCCGAACCGGAGCTTGCGAGGCGTGCTCCAGACGCCGCTTCCAGATTTGGGCCTCGACGTTATGCTGGAACAGCACCACGCTGCTGAGATCGGGGAAGTTCGGTGCTGGAAACAGGAAGTCGCAAACCACGGCGTCGAAGCGTTCACATTTGGTCAGTTCGACGACGTGCCGTTGCATGCCAGCGGACCGATAGCGGCTCACCGCCAGCGGCACATCCGAGAACATACTTCCGGCGACCTGCAGCCAGAAGCGCGGCCCGGTGTGCAAGGGTGCGTGGTGTGGGACCGGATAGGCTTTGGTGCAGTATTCCGGGCTGCGCTCGACGCCGCCCGGCTGGTTGTCGAGATCGAGGGCGACATAATGAATCTCGTGCCGGCGGTGCAGCCGCTTCAACATCTCCAGTGTGCGGATTTGACCGCCACTGATAGTGGGATGCAGAAAATCCGATTTCACCCATAGGATCTTCATAAGGCCGGGCGCGCTGGTTCCTGAACTGCGAGGCCCTTGAAGACCTGTTCGCGGCGGCCGGTGAGAAACAGGTCGCCCCAGAGCTGCAGATTGATCAGCCGCCAGATGCGATCGGTGGCGTCCTCAAAGCCGGAACGATGGCGCTCGATCAGCGTCTCGATCTCGCGCATATCCAGATGAGCGGCCAGCAACCCGTCGCGCGACCGCAAGGCTCGATACATCGGCTCGGCCCGCGCATCCAGCAGCCAGCGGCGCAGCGGCGTCGGGAATCCCATCTTTTTCCGGTGAATCATGCGGCGCGGCAACAGGTCTCGCACCGCTTTCTTGAGCATGTACTTCTGCACTCCAGCCGCGGATCTTAAGCCGGTCGGGAATGCGCGCGGCGAACTCCACCAGGGTATGGTCGAGAAACGGCACGCGGCTCTCGATGGAGCAGGCCATGCTCATCTGGTCCTGCTTCATGAGAAGCTCCACCAGATAGGTCTTCTGATCGGCGTAGAGCATGCGCGCCAGCAGCGATGAATCCGCGCGGGCATTCCAGTAAGCCATGAAGTTGGCATAGGCGCCGTCCGGGCATTCCGCCAGCATCCGGGCGCGTTCAGCTTGAGAAAACGCGCAATAGAAATTATCCAGGTACAGCGATTCCAGCGTACTCTCCCGCGCGAGAAATGTGTGCCCCAGTTTGCGCCGCAGCGATGCTCCCAGCAATCGGGATGCGGCGGCACGGGCTCCGATCCAGCGGCGCAACCGCTCCGGTACCAGTGCCGCTCCGCGCTGGTTCAGCCCATGCCAGCGATAGCGTTCGTAACCGCCGAACAGTTCGTCGCTGCCTTCACCGGTAAGCACCACTTTCACTTGCGCGGCCGCCAGCTTCGAAACGAAATATAGCGAAACGCTGGATGGCCATGCGATGGGCTCGTCTTCATGCCAGATCAGCCGGGGAAGCGCGGCAAAGAACTCGTCCTGTCCGATGACAACTTCGTGGTGCTCCGTGCCAATGGCGCGCGCGACTCCGGCGGCATAGCTCAGTTCGCTGAATTGTGCTTCGCGGTAGCCGACGGCGAAGGTCTTCACCGGCCCGTCGGTCGATCGTTTGATCAGCGCCGCAATCGCGCTCGAATCGACGCCGCCGCTCAGGAACATTCCCAGCGGCACATCGCTCATCAGGCGCATGCGGACGGATTCTTCCAGACGCCGCCGGGTTTCCGCGATCCAATCTTCGGTCCGGCCGATTGCGTGGCCGACGGGAACATCCCAATAGCGCTCGATTCTGGGCTGCGGCCGCGGCTCGTTCAAGTCCAGCGTCAGGTGATGCCCCGGCATCAGCTTGCGAATGCCGCGGAACAGCGTACGATCGCCGCTGGTGTAGCCGAAAGCCAGAAATTCCGGCAGCATCTCTTGATCCAGCTCCGGTGAAATCGCCGGATGCTCGAACAACGCCTTGATCTCGGAGGCGAACGCGAACAGCCGGCCGTCCCAGTAATAGTAGAAAGGCTTGATGCCCAGGCGGTCGCGCGCGCAAAACAGGCGGCGCCGGTTTCTGTCCCAGATCGCGAAAGCGAACATGCCGCGGAACAGATCGAGACAACTGGGGCCGTACTGTTCGTAGGCGTGCAGGATGGTTTCGGTGTCGGAGCGCGTCTGGTATCGATGGCCCGCTCGTTCCAGCGCCGGCCGCAGCTCGGCGTGATTATAGATTTCGCCGTTGTAGGTGATCCAGATTGTGCCGGCTTCGTTGGCCATCGGCTGGCCGCCGCCGGTGACGTCGACGATGCTCAGGCGGCGATGGCCCAAATGGGCCCACTCGTCGTGATAGAAGCCGAAATCGTCAGGACCGCGATGTCGAAGGGCCTCGGTCATACGACCGAGGTGCACCACGCTGCCGGATACAGGCGCCGTGGTGACCAGCCCGGCCACCCCGCACATCTAGCTACAGTGTACGATTTTGGTGGCCCAGCCACCGGTTAATGCCCTTCGGCTTCCAGAAATCGCTCGGCTTCGATGGCCGCCATGCATCCGGCGCCCGCCGCTGTGATGGCCTGGCGATAGGCGCGATCCTGCACGTCGCCGGCATGAAACACTCCAGTGACGCTGGTGCGCGCGCCGCCTTTGGACAAGATGTAGCCGTCCGGATCCAGCTCGATCTGGCCTTCGAACGGCCGCGTGTTGGGAATGTGGCCGATGGCGACAAAGAAACCGTCTACATCCCGCATCCCAGGTTTCGCCCGTCTTCAGGTTGCGCAGCTTGACGGCGGTCACCAGATGCTGGTCGGCGTCGTAAACGTCTTCGACCACGGTGTCGGTGAGAAACTTGATCTTGGGATTGTTGCGGGCGCGGTCCAGCATGATCTTGGACGCGCGAAATGTATCGCGGCGATGCACCACCGCCACCTCTTCGCCGAAACGCGTGAGAAAGTTGGCCTCTTCCATGGCGGTATCGCCGCCGCCGATCACCATGATCTTCTTGCCGCGATAGAAAAAGCCGTCGCAGGTGGCGCAGGAGCTGACGCCGTGGCCGATCAGCCTCTGCTCGTTGGGGAGATTCAGCCAGCGCGCCGAAGCGCCCGGAAGCGATGATCACGGTGCGCGCCTCGTGCCATTCGTCGTCGATATTCAGCCGGAACGGGCGCTTTGAAAGATCCGCTTCGATCACGGTCCCGTGCAGATACTCGGCGCCGAAGTGCTCGGCCTGTTTCTTGATGTTCTCCACCAGCGTCGGGCCGTCGATGCCCTCGGGAAATCCGGGAAAATTCTCGACCAGCGTAGTGAGCGAGAGCTGCCCGCCCGGTTCATGCCCTGCAACCACCAGGGGCTTGAGATTCGCGCGCGCGGTATACAGCGCCGCGGTATTTCCGGCGCAGCCGGAGCCGACCACAATGACATTTCGCATGGGAACTTTCATGCTACCAGAGCCCGATTCCCAGCTACCAACTCAGCGGAAAATCAACTGCGCGTAATCGTGCAGATAGTGACGCCAGTTGATCCAGGTGTGGCCGCCTTCGGTCACATGGAACTCGTGCTTGATTCCTTTGGCGGTGAGCAGTTCGTCCAGCTTATGCGCGCTCTCGCCCACCAGCGCGTCTTTTTCGCCGACCGCGATCCAGAAGAGCTTCAGCTCCTTGTTGGTCTTGGCTGGATTATCGAGAAAAGCCGCGTTGGCCTGCTCGAAATCAGGCGTCCTCGGCCGGCCGATCCCCATGCTGAACACGCCCGCATAGGCGAACTTGTCCAAGTTGGAAGGAAGCACACGCAAGGTCTGGCCGCCGCCCATTGACAACCCGGCGATGGCGCGATTGTCGCGGTTCCCGATCACACGGTAATTTTTCTCGACATACGGCATCACGTTCTTCAGAAATTCGTCGGCAAACTGATCCGTCTGATAAGCAGATCCTTTGTCGGAAGGCGGCATGCTGCCGTTGGGCATCACGACAATCATCGGTTTTATCTTTGTTTCGGCCAACAGATTGTCCAGGATGAACCCGGCGCGCCCGATGGTGCTCCAGCCCGAATCGTCGTCGCCGGCGCCGTGCAGCAGATAAAACACTGGGTACTTCTCTTTGCCGTTTTCGTAGCCCGGCGGCGTATAGATATGCATGCTGCGCATCGCGTCCAGTGTGCTCGATTGGTACCAGACGATGCGAACTTCACCGTGGGGAACCGGACGCGTGGCTTCGTACTCTTCTTCCTCGCCGGGAACCTCGAACATGTTGCTGATGTTGACGACGCCCGGCTTGATCCAGGCGTTCTTGGGATCGAGCGTGCGCACGCCGTCCACCTGGAACGAGTAGCTGTAGAAATCAGGCACGAACGGGCCCAGCGTGATGGACCATACGCCCGAATCGTCTTTTTCGAGCGGACCGGCTTTCGCGCGCCCATGCGTGATCCAGTCGCCCGTAATGCTGACCTCGGTCGCTTTGGGAGCAAAGATCCGAAAAACCACGCGGTGGTCCGGAAGCGCTTCGGGAGATATCAGATTGTCGTTGGGCGTGGGCGCGCGGTCCGGCGTCTGGCCCAAAGCGCCACTGCTGAGGACCGCTGCCAGCGCTGCCAGGCCCAGGGTAGCGCGTCCGAGCTTTCGTTTCTTGTGCCGCATCGCTTCATGGTACGCGATTCGGGCGAGAGTGGACGCGAGCGGGCGGTTCACGCGAAGATATCCAAACACGGTGAAATCGATCTGGCTTCAGCGCGCGGCGATGACATTGCTACTTCTGGCGATCGCCACCGGCTTCTATTGGAAGATCACCTTGACCGACCAATTCACCTGGTTTGGTTCTCAAGAAGGCGACATCGCGGCACAGGTGCTGCCGTGGCTGCAATTTGAAGCGCGCGAATTTCGACACGCCCGGATGCCGCTTTGGGATCCGCACCTCTGGATGGGACAGCCGTTACTCGGGCAAGCGCAACCCGGCGCGGCGTACCCACTGAACTGGCTGCTGTTCCTGATGCCTCTTCGCAACGGACTCATTCGTGTCGAGAGCCTCAATTGGTATTTCGTGCTGATTCGTTTTATGGCCATGGCCTTCGCCTACGCGCTCTGCCGCGATCTGGGACGCTCGCGCTCGGCTGCGCTGATCGCAGGCTGCGTTTTCGGATTGGCTGGATACATCGGCTCCACCGATTGGCCTCAAATGGTGAACGGCGCCGTCTGGGGGCCGCTGGTGCTGCTGTTCCTGCTGCGGGCAGTGCGCGGCCAAGTGCCGTTGTTCAGCGCCGCGCTCTCCGGTGGCTTTCTCGGCCTGGCGTGGTTGAGCGGACATCATGAAATTCCGCTTTACATCACTCTGACTGCCGGCGCCGTGTGGTTATTCTTCACTCTCCAGGGCGCGCGCCTGCATTGGAACCTGGTACGGCTGGCCGCGATCGCCTTTGCGGCCATGTTCCTGATCGGTGCGCTCCAGACGCTGCCCGCATATGAATACGGAAAGCTGGCGCTGCGCTGGGTGGGTGTGACGAATCCGGTCGCCTGGAATCAGCCGGTGCCTTACAGCGTGCACGCGCAGTACTCGCTTTCTCCCTTAACTTTGATAGGGATTTTCATACCGGGCATAAAGCAGAACGGCGATCCATTCGTGGGTGTGG
Source organism: Terriglobia bacterium (assembly GCA_963739705.1). GTDB lineage: Bacteria > Acidobacteriota > Terriglobia > Bryobacterales > Bryobacteraceae > Palsa-89. The sequence goes on from CAVUBR010000005.1 coordinate 209,631, forward strand.
CCGCCTTCACCCTGGCTATGGCCGGTTGTGCGCTGGCCTGGCGCGAACGCTCCGTCCGGATTTTCACCGCGATCGCTTTGGCCGGCCTGCTGTTCGCGCTCGGAAAAGATAATGTCTTCGACGGCATCTTGTATTCGGTTCTGCCGCTGTTTGAGAAGGCGCGTGTTCCCGCGTCGGCGGTCTACATTTTTCAATTGGGGCTGATCGTGCCGATTGCGTATGGCGTGGATGCTTTCTTCAGCGAACAGGCCAAGCCCGCGCTGGAAGCTGTGGATCGCGGCCGGCGCAGCCGCTTTTGGTTTGATCGTGTGGGGACTTCTCTTTGTCATCGGCCTGGCCAACCAGTTGAAGTTCGAGTTTGACGATCGCATCGCGCTCACCGGCCTGGTCGCCATCTTCGTGGGCGGCGTCTTATTCGCGGCCCTAAGAGGCGGGCTCGGCCGCAGTCACGCCGTGGCCGCGCTTTTGATCCTCGCGCTCATCGAACTCGGCAACGATTCCGGATTCACATTCCGCGAAATTCAGAACGGCCATCGTCTCCCCGAGAAGTTCGAAACCAATGCCGACGTTGCTCAGTTTCTCATGCAGCAGCCCGGCCCGTTCCGCGTCCATATCGACGACAGCGAGCTTCCTCAGAATTTCGGCGATTGGTACGGCATCGACGTTTTGTCCGGTTACACCGCCAGCGTTCTTTCAAACGTGCTCGCGACGGAATGGTGGACCGAGCGCGCCCAACAAATGCTCAACGTGGCGTACTACATTTCGAAAAAACCCGCGACGGGCGAACAAGTGCAGGTGTTCGAGGGCGCAACCGGGCTCAAGGTCTACCGCAACCCGCAGTTCTTACCGCGCGCCTGGGTGGTTCACCAAGCCGTGCTGGTGAAGGACATGCCGGAAAACAACCGTTTGGTCCAGGATCCGAATTTCGACCTGCGCCGCAAGGTTGTGCTGCGCGCCCCCGCTCCGGCCATGGAATCGTGCTCGCCGGACAATGACCAGGTACGAATCACGCGGCGCAGCTCCGGCTCACTCGACCTGGACGCCACGCTGGCCTGCAATGGAATGGTGGTGCTGAGCGAAAGCTATGTCCCCGGCTGGAGCGCCACAATGGATGGGCGGCCAGTTGAAATTCGAGAAGTGTACGGCGCGCTTCGAGGTGTCGCAGTACCTCAAGGCACGCATCACATCCGGATGAAATACCGCCCGCTCTCGGTAATTCTTGGGGCCGGCTTCACGCTGGCGGGAGTGATCGGAATCTGTGGGTTGGGCTGGGTGGAACGAGAGCGGCGGCCGAAGAAAACCTAGCCAAACATATTTGAAATTTTGACTCCACCGGCCGTCTGACCGATGATCATGTTGTCAAGACCTGATCTGAGGAGGACGGCCGATGGAGACGTTCACAAAGCTGTTTGGCAGCCTGCTTGTCTTGGTATACCACTGCTTCGACCGCATCGTCATCAACGGGTACTTAAGCGGCTTGTCGCGGCCCGAGCAGGTGGTCTACTTTTTCCGCGATGTCATCGGCGTTAGAGTCATCGACAAGACCGTCCTGAGCCAGCGCAGCGAAGTGTACCGGAAGTGGGTGGAAGCCTATGCGGCCAATCACAAGCTTCCCGTGGAATGGGCCGAGAAGGGAGTGCGCAAAGAAGATTATGTGCAGCCCCACTTGCGGCGCATGGTAAAAACGAACGCCTACGGCGTCTACTTCATTTTCAAGAGCATGGAGCAGGGGGCCACGTTCCGCATCAGCGTCCCCAAGTTTCCCACCCAAGATCCCAACCATCGCATTCTGGCGCATCAGCGGAGCCGCTACACGCACTACTATTTTTATGTCCGCGATGAAGTCCTGGGACCGCTGGTGATTCGGGTCGCGTCTTTCTTCCCTTTCCAGGCCACCTACTATCTCAACGGCCACTCCTTCATGGAACAGGAACTGAACCGGCGTAAAGTCGGCTTTCGCAAGAATGACAATGCTTTCCTGGCCGTCGACGACGCAGAACAGTTACAAGCGGCAGCCGACCGGCTCAGCCCGACAGTGATCCGGCAGCAACTGGATTACTGGACTCTGATCCTAGGTCCCAAGTTCTCCAAGAAGGAACGCGCGGCGATGAACCTATCGCGCTTCTACGCTGTTCACCAAATCGAGTACTGCCGCAACTTCATCTTCAAACGGCATTTTCCCATTCACAAAGTGTTTGAGCGTTCCTGCGAGTTGGGGCTGTGGCGCCTGACCGCGCACAAGATCAGCGAGATTTTTGGCGTCCGCCTGACCAAGAAGTTCCGCGGCAAGCTGAGCACCGTCATCGAGCAGATCGAGCACGGCCACCACGTCTACCGCGCCTACTGGAAGAACGCGTTCCTCAAACAATACGAAAAGTTCTCCACCTTCCTGCGCAACGAACTCTGCTCCAACAACCTGAGCCACTTCGGCTTGAAGAAGGGTTTGGACCACCTGGACGCCGTGCGGCGGAAGTTTCAGCTCATCACGGACCGCTTCGCCAGTTGCCAGGCCCAATGGCTCAACGTCCACGTAGACTTTCCTTTGCTGCAGCGAATCGCGCTCCCCATCACCATCGGATCGGTGCGTTATCCCGGCATCAAAATCCACGAGAACCGGATCATCCGCCTGCTGGAAGTGCTCCTGCACGGCGGCAGCAACGTCGGCGGCTGGACCTCCAAGCAGATTCACCAAGCCGTCCTCACCACCTTCAGCCTCGCCGAGAAATCTTATAGCTTGAATCAACTGCGCTACGACCTCCGCAAGCTCAAAGGCCATGAGCTCTTGCAACGGGACGGCACACGCTACGCCTATCACCTCACCAGCAAAGGCCTCCAGGTCGCGCTTCTGTTTCTCTTCTTCCACAAGCGTCTCTGTGGACCCTTGGCCAACAGCCGCTTCCATCGCCAGCCTGATCCCGCTCACCGGCCAGACAGCCAACTCGAAGCCGCCTACCACAAAGCCGACAGGGCCATTCAGAATATCGTCGATCTGCTGGCCGCCTGATTATCAAATGTTGCACTACTCTTGTTTAAGATCTCTGAGGTAAGAATCTAGAGCCGCGCGACAACTTTCAGAACGCCTGAGCCCACCACTTCGTTAGTGACGAGCGCGCACACGTATGCCAGGAGGGTCATGTAAGCGAACTGGATCGCTGGCCATTTCCAGCCCCCGGTCTCACGCCGCACCACCGCGACCGTAGACATACACTGCATGGCGAAGGCGAAGAAGATCAGTAGCGCCACTGCCCCGCCCGGCGTCAATTCGCTTTGCAGCGCATGCCGCAGCCCGGCGGAATCCTCCGTGCCTTCGACGGCGTAAATGGTGCCCAGCGTCCCGACAATCACTTCGCGGGCCGCCAACGAGCTGATGAGACCAATCCCGATTTTCCAGTTGAACCCGAGCGGCTTGATCACTGGCTCTGCGGTATGGCCGATCATGCCGGCGAAACTGTCGCCGATCTCGGGCGCCTTGCCGTTGTGCAGCGGAAGGTGCAGCATCACCCACAGCACCACCGCGACCAGGAGAATCACGGTTCCAGCGCGCTGCAGGAAAATTTTGGAGCGATCATACAGCCGCAGGCCCAGCGAGCGGAGCGTAGGCATGCGATAGGGCGGCATCTCCAGCACGAACGGGGTGCGCTCGCTCTTCAAGATGGAAGACTTCAGCAGCCGCGCGGTCATGATCGCCGCCGCGAATCCGAGCATGTAGAGACCCAGCAGCGCGCCCGCCTGCGTTCCGAGCAGCGGTCCCAGAAGATGGCGCTCCGGAATGAACGCGGCGATGATGAGCGTGTAGACCGGCAGACGGGCCGAACATGTCATCAGCGGGGCGATGAGAATGGTGGCCAGCCGGTCGCGCTTGCTTTCGATGGTGCGCGTGGCCATGATGGCGGGAACCGCGCACGCGTAAGCCGACAACAGCGGGATGAAGGATTTGCCTTGCAGCCCGAACTTGGCCATGGTGCGATCCGCGATCAGCGCCGCGCGCGCCAGGTAGCCTGAGTCCTCCAGGATTCCGATGAACAGGAACAGCAGCAAAATCTGGGGCAGAAATACGATCACCGACCCAACGCCGTGCCAGACGCCGTCCACCAATAGCGACCGAAACACGGACGCCGGGAGCGCGCCTTCGATCCAATGTCCGGAGGTTTCAATCAGCGCCTGCAGCCCGTCCATGATGGGCTTGGCCAGGCTGAAGATGGTTTGAAAAACCGCCACCACCACCACTGCAAAAATCGCGAAGCCCGCCACCGGATGCAGGAAGACCGCGTCCAGGCGGCGCGTCCACAGCGGAGGCGCGGGGGCCTGATAGGCCGCGCCGGCGCCAACCTGGTGCGCCCACTGCCGGCAGCGCGGGATGTCCTGCAAAACCGGGAGCTCTACTTTGGGCGCCGCCAGCGAGGTCGTGCCCGCCGCGGTTCCTTCCATGAACTGAAAAACTTTCTCGACGCCGTCGCCTTTGGCGGCGCTGATCAACGCCACCGGCGCTCCCAGCTCGCCGGCCAGTTCCGCGGTATCGACCTTGCCGCCGCGGCTGGCCAGATCGTCGGCCATATTCAAGATGACCAGCGTCGGAAGTTTCAAAGCCAGAATCGGCGCGGCCAGAACCAGGTGACGCCCGAGATTGGTGCAATCCAGGATCAACAAGACCGCGTCGGGCTTGGGAATGCCAGACATGTCGCCGGCCAGCACATCGCGCGTCACCTGCTCGTCTTCCGAGCGCGGGCTCAGGCTGTAGACACCGGGCAGGTCCACCAGAATGATTTCGCGATCGTGCTTGGTTTTCGCGCGGCCAATGCGCTGTTCGACGGTGACGCCCGGAAAATTGGCCACCTTCTGGCGCAGGCCGGTGAGACGATTAAACAGAGTGGACTTGCCTGAATTGGGCGGCCCGATGATGGCCACGACGTGAGGGCGCCCACCAGTCCGCGCAACACGGGACGCCGATGCTATGGTGCAGCCTGCGCAATCGTGGCAATCGCTCATGGCTTCCGGGTGGGTCCGCTTTTGACGGGAGAACGCAGAATCAGCCGCGCCGCGGTTTCACGCCGCAGTGCGACTTCCGATCCATCCACGCGATACACGCGCGGGCCGCCACCCGGCGCACTCCGGGCCGGTACGATTACTTGCCCAGGCAGAAAACCCAGTTCCATCAGGCGTCGCGCGACATCTTCAGGAAGGTCCAGACGATCCAGGATTCCCGACTCCCCTCTGGGTAGTTGGGCCAAGGTTTTGGGTGCAAAAGCGGGATTTCGCCCAGCATGAACGTCGTTGTTGACACTCAGTTGCATCATGCGGTCTCTCTTCGCTGGTCTCTTAAGCACGTCGAGGTCCCGAGTGTTAATGCGTGCAAGTCACTCCTACAGACAGTATAGCGGACCTTTTCAGTCCTAGTTACGCCAAAAGCAAGAAAAATTTCTTGGCAAATATATTGACATTATAGACTCATGTTATATGATCTAATTGCGATCAAATAAACAGGAGGATCTGAGATTCTATGCCACTGATTAAGTACAGCCCATTCGCCGATGTCGATGACTTTCCGACCGGTTTGCGCGTATTCCAGGATACTGTTAACCGCCTCATGAGCGACCAGGCGACCACTCGGCCCTGGGCTCCAGCAGTCGATATCTTGGAGACAGAGAATGACTTAGTTCTGAAGGCCGATATCCCTGGCGTGGAGCTGAAGGACGTCGATATCCAGCTTGAGAACGGCACGCTGACCCTGAAAGGCGAGAGGAAGTTTGAGAGCGATGAGAAGAAGAAGGGCTACCATCGGATGGAGCGGAGCTATGGCTCTTTCGTTCGCTATTTCACTGTTCCGGATACGGTGGATAGCGAGCATGTCCATGCCGACTACCACAATGGCGTCCTGACGGTTACGCTGCCCAAGAAGGAAATCGCGAAGCCGAAAGCCATCAAGGTGCAAGTCAGTAACAACTAAGACCGGCGGGAATTATGAGGTGAGCTGCCCACTTGTTAGTAGGCAGCTTTTCTTTTGTGTGCCGAGCATGTTCGACAGCTCGGGGGTGAAAGTCCCCTTCACAACCTGATGGAGGTGAAGTGATAGCGAAGCGCAAGGGCGTTCCGGCGACGGAGGGTCTGAAAGAAGCGTGGAGCAAACGCGCGAGCCGATGTACAAGAACCGGATCTGAGGCATACGATGCCGCACGAGCGGGCAAATGACCGCGAAGTCCATCTCCATCAAGGGCACTGGTTGTAAATTCGGCGGTTGCGCGCGAAAGGCGGTCGAGCTTACCTCGGGAGCTCTGTTGCGTGTCGCGGAATCGTGACTGAAGGCGTCGCAAGGTGCTTAGATCTCGCAGCAGAAGTCAGCAGAGGGCAAATTAGTCCGGCAACGGATGAAGGCCCGAACCGTGATCGTGGGTAGTAGTGCGCGGCTCTCATGCAGGCCATGCGCCAGCCAATCCGCTTCGGTGGAGCTTGCCAGGGGCGGATAGGGTGAAGCCCGAAAGGAACCTGGGAGCGGCGAAGCCTTCGTGGCGACAAGCGAAACGAACCTCCGGCCCACACGGGCTCAAGTCAGGGAACCGCCGTATGCGGACCCGCATGTACGGTGGTGTGGGAGGGGAGGAGCCGCGAGGCTTCCCCCTATCCCGATTAAGAGCGTTCGAGTGTCAGCTGCTTAGCCGGTTGCGGGTAGGAATCAAGCGGAACAGGCAGCGGATCTGGCTCTGGAAAATTCGATATCGTGAGTCTAGTGCCAAAAAGAGAACGGGGCGCAGGCGCGAAATGAAGGCCGTAAAAGAACTCGTCCGAATAGTGAGCAGAGCTGTCGCGGGAGTTGCGGTGGTGTTGTTTCTCTTTGCGCGGTTCACAGATACTGGCTTCGCGATCATGGCGGTTTCGATCATAGTTTTGCTCATTTGCCTCGCTGGTTATCTGTGGTCAGAACCTGACGAGCCACCGACAAGCGAAGATTCAAACTAAGCCACTATCTACTTGGTTTGTCCGATGGGCGTGCCGATGATGTCTCCGGACACCACCAGCTCGACGCGCCGGTTCTTCTGACGCCCCGCTGAGGTGTCGTTGGATGCTACCGGATTCTCTTTGCCAAAGCCCAGCGCGCTTACGTTGTCTCCGGCCAGCCCCTGGCCAGTCAGATAATCCCGCACCGCGCCGGCGCGCTGTTCCGATAGTTTCATGTTGTAATCGTCGCTGCCGACGCTGTCGGTATATCCATCCACTTCGAGTTTCAGGCCGGGATGCGACAAGATGATGCCGGAGATCTTGGCGAGCTTCTCGCGGGCGGCCGGCCGCAACGTGTACTTGTTGAAATCGAACAACACATCCGACATGTTCACGATCAGGCCGCGCGCCGTATCGCGCGTCTCCAGAATCAGGTTGAACTGCTCGAGCAGTTGCTGGCGCAATTGCTGTTGGGCTTGTTCGGCCTGCAAGCGGAGGCGCTCGGCTTCCTGCGTTTTCAACTCAGCCTGCTGTTGCAAGAGCCGGGCCTGCTCGGCCTGGCGCTGCTGTTCGTTGGCGGCCGTGTTGGCCTGCTCGGCCCGCAACCGTTGGGTCTCCTCGTCGGCGCGCGCCACTTCCGCGGCCGCCTTCGCCTCCGCCGCGCGGCGCGCCTCGGCCTCAGCCTGACGCGCAGATTCCGCTGCCTGCACGTCGGCGAGAGCCTTCTGGCGCGCCGATTCATCAGCCTGAGCGCGAGCCGCTGCTTCCCGATCGGCTGCCTCCTTCTTTTCGCGAGCGACTCGGTCGTCCTCCTGCCGCTTGATCGCCAGCAGACGCGACGTTTCAGAAGCCTGCACCGATTCGCGCGAGGTCATGATGACCGGCTTGGACCCGACATTCTTGCGCGACTGATAAGCCTCGGCCTGGCGCAGCAGATCCGCCGCATTGTCGAAGGTGTCCTTGGCGTACGTATCGGCGTTGGCGCTTCTGGCGATCTCCAGCGCATTCTGAGCCTCGAACAGCTGCAGCGGGACTCGTTTGTCCACCTTCACCGCATGGAATTTCCCGGGCGATACTGTCATCGTATAGGTGCCGCGCTTCAGCAGATCGTACTTCACGCTCATCTGTTCAATCTTGCCCACCGTGTCCTGACGAACCACGTTTTCCATGACCACGACGTCGCTGGGCTGCGTCACGCCAAAGTAGGGTTCGGCGGTGACAATCAGGGCGAAGGCCTGCAAATCGGTGGTCACGTCCAGATGCGAACTGCCGCCGTCGTCCAGCACCACCTCGCCTAAATTCTTGGAGCGGCCTTCGGGAGTGATCGCCCAAAGTACGTAGGTCAGGTACTCAGGACCGTATTGCGAGGCCGGCGACAGCTTGTGCATTTCGGTCTTGGCCTCAATGTAGCCGGGCCGGCTATTCACGTCGGCGTGACCCGTGGCGTCCGGGGCCAGCGGCGTGCCGCGCAGATCCACTTTCGTCCAGCCATCGCGATGCCGGTAGCTGATCGCGTTGGTGGTCTTCTCCACCACCGTGACGCGAAAGATTGGCTGTGGAGACTGGCTGTCGCCGGACGTGTTGTTCTGCGGATTCTGCGCGCACAGCGCGCCGCTCAATAGCAATATCGGAGTCAGTCTGAACATCTCGCGTTCTCCTTGGCGCGGTGAAGATTGCACACGGCATTCCATTCCAAAAACCCTTTTGTTTTGTTTGGGCGCGCGGCTCGCGGCCAGGTTGTTTCCTGGAATTATTTCCAGGCACCGGCAAACTGAGTTTCCGATTGACCGCTTCCCGAGTCATCGCGAAACAGTAGTATTTTTGGAGTGTGGTCCCCGCGCGATAATCAAATCAGTTAGGTGGCGTTACTCACATGAACGGACTGAAAACCGCGCTGTTGCTCGGCATCATGAGCGGGGTGCTGCTGTTTGGCGGCGAAATGCTGGGCGGCCGCAACGGGCTTTATACCGCGCTCGCGATCGCCGTCGCCATGAACTTTTTTGGCTACTATTTTTCCGACAAAATGGCGCTTTCGATGTACGCGGCCCAGCCGGTAACACCCACTGAGCATCCCGACGTGTACGCGCGCGTCTTCCCGCTGGTGCAAAGCCTCACGCAGCGCATGGGCCTGCCGATGCCCAAGCTGTGGTTGATTCCCGACGAATCGCCCAACGCCTTCGCAACCGGCCGGAATCCCGAACATGCCTCGGTGGCCTTCACGGCCGGCATGCTGCGCCTGATGAGTGACTCGGAACTGGAAGGCGTGGTGGCGCATGAGCTGGGTCACGTCAAGAATCGCGATATTCTGACCAGCTCGGTGGCAGCGACCATCGCGGCTGCCATCACGTTCCTGGCGCGCATGGCGTTCTGGTTCGGCGGCAGCCGGGATGACGAAGAAAATCGCGGGAACGCCTGGGCCGGCTTGATCATGCTGATTCTCGCGCCCATCGCCGCCATGCTGATCCAAATGGCTATTTCCCGAACACGCGAGTATGCGGCCGACGAAACCTCGGCGCATGTCACGCACAATCCGAACGAGTTGATCTCGGCGCTTTCGAAGCTGGAGAGCTGGTCCAAGCGCATCCCCATGACGGACGTGAATCCGGCCACCGCGCACCTGTTCATCATCAAGCCCTTCAGCGGCGACACCATGATGCGCCTCTTTTCGACGCATCCTTCCACGGCCGACCGCATCGCGCGGCTCGAGAAGATGCGCTAGCGTCCCAGTACACTAAAAGTTGCACGCAGTCCGAGTGAATCGAAAAGCGGCCGACCGCGTCGCCAGCGGCCATCCCTGGATCTTCTCCAGCGACGTGCTGGATCGCGGTCAAGCCGAGGCCGGCGACGCCGTGCTGGTGACGGATCCCAAGGGCGCCGCGCTGGGCGTGGCGCACTACAGCGCTGCCTCGCAAATCTGCTTGCGCCTGCTGGCCGATCGCGTCCAGACCATCGATCGCGGCGTTCTACCTGGCACGCATGGCCGCCGCCGAAGCGCATCGGAAGCGCGTCGTGCGCAGGCACAAACGCTTACCGGCTGGTGCACGCGGAAGCCGACCTGTTGCCCGGGCTGGTGATCGATCGCTACGGCGACTACTTCACCGTACAAACGCTCGACCAGGGCATGGATCGCGCGAAAGGCGAGATTGTCGGCTGCCTGGAGGAACTCTTCGCGCCGTCTGGTATTGTCGAGCGAAACGACGTGGCGGTTCGTAAGCGCGAAGCCTTGCCGCTGGTCTCCGGTGTTTTGGCGGGCCAGGGGCCCGAGACCGTTACGGTCGAAATGAACGGCCTGATCTTCCACGCCGACCTGCTGCACGGCCAGAAGACCGGCATTTTTCTGGATCAACGCGAGAATTATTTGGCCGCCGCCCGCTACGCCCGCGGACGGGCCCTCGATTGTTTCACTTCCACCGGCGGATTTGCGCTGCATCTGGCGTCAAAGTGCGAGTCGGTGGAAGCCGTCGACAGCTCGGCTGCGAGTCTTGGAATCGCCGCGCGCAATCGCGAGGCGAACCAAATCGCGAACATCGAGTTCCGCGAGGCGGACGTGTTCGAGCTGCTGGCCGGACATGCCGGCGCGCATCGCCGCTTTGACTTAGTGGTGCTCGATCCGCCGGCCTTCGCCAAATCGCGCGCCAATCTGGACGCCGCCGTCCGCGGCTACAAAGAGATCAACCGCCGCGCGCTGGAGCTGCTCGGAAGCGGCGGCGATTTTGGTGACCTGTTCCTGCTCGCATCATCTGAGCGAGGCGATGCTGCTGGAGATCGTGGCCTCGGCATCGCTCGACACGCGCCGCAAACTAAGAATTCTCGAACGACGCACGCAGGCGCAGGATCACCCCATCCTGCTGACAGTACCAGAGACCATGTACCTGAAGTGCCTGATCCTGGAAGTGCTCTAGACCGGGGGCGCTCACCGGCCCATCCACCTCATCGGCCTTTCAGAGGAAAACTTTCTTAAGTAAGGATCGATATTTTCTGCGCGCCACTCCCTCGCCGATAAGCGAGGCAGATGACGTCCCGCCAACTGCGCTTCATTTCTGCTCTCGCAATTTTTTCAATGCTGATTGGTTCCGCGGCAGCGCAGGCGCCATCCAGGGATTTTCGGTCTGTTCGGCCTGCCGTACGTGTCAACCGCGTCATCGACGATTCCGTCACAGTGCTACGTCCAGGCAATCGGCATCCGTTGGCCCGGGCGGAATTCGACACCGGCAGCGCGCCGGCCGATACGCAGATGGATCGAATGATTCTCCTCCTGCAAGCGGACCAAGCGCAGAAGGAGGCGTTAGAAGCGTTGCTCGAAGCCCAGCAGGACCCGCAGTCGCCCGAGTACCAGCGCTGGCTCACACCGGAAGACTTCGGCCAACGCTTCGGGGTGTCGGACAGCGATCTCCAGCAAATCGTCCAATGGCTCACCTCGCACGGGTTCCAGGTGGAGCCGCCCGCCGCCGCGCGCCGCCAGATTGTCTTCAGCGGAACGGCCGGCCAGGTGCGAACCGCGTTTCATACCGAAGTGCACATCTACAACGTCAACGGCCAGCGCCACTATGCGAACGCGCTGGACCCACAGATTCCGGAAGCGCTCGCGGAAGTGGTGGCGGGCGTGGTCTCGCTGCACGATTTCCATTCGGCGCCCGCGCACCAACTCGCCGGGCAGGTCCCATCCGCCTCGCCCAATTTCAACTCGGGCAGTTCTCACTACATGGCGCCGGCCGATTTTGCCATCATCTACGACGTGGCCGGCCTCTACTCGCAATCCATCAACGGCAGTGGCCAGAGCGTGGCGGTGGCTGGCCGCAGCAACTTGAGCCCTTCTGACGTGCAGAGCTTTCGCACCCAGTTCGGCCTTCCGGTCAACAATCCCACAGTGGTTCTGAACGGGCCCGATCCAGGCGTGATCGCGGGCGGCGAACAAGGCGAAGCCACGTTGGATGTGGAATGGGCTGGAGCCACTGCGCCAAAAGCGTCGGTCCAGTTTGTCGTTTCGGCTTCCACTTCCGCCAGCGATGGCATCGCGCTTTCGTCTGAATACATCGTGAATCACAACCTGGCCCCGGTGATGACACTGAGCTTCGGCAGTTGCGAAGCGGGTCTGGGTGCTTCCGGCAATCAATTCTGGAACAGCCTGTGGCAACAAGCCGCGGCGCAAGGCATGACGGTCTTTGTTTCGGCGGGGGACAGCGGCGCGGCCGGCTGCGACGATCCTTCCTCCGGCACGGCGACGGGAGGCGCGGGCGTCAACGGTCTGTGCTCGTCGCCTTACAGCACCTGCGTGGGAGGAACGCAGTTCGCCGACATCGCGAACCCCAGCGCATACTGGTCTGCCAGCTCGAATGCGGCCACCTATGCTTCGGCGTTGAGCTACATTCCGGAAGCAGCCTGGAATCAGAGCGGCACTACCGCCGGGGTTGCGGCTGTGGGCTGCGGGCGGCGGCGCAAGCCAGGTGTATTCAAGCCATCCTGGCAAACGGGGCCGGGGGTTCCGGCGGACGGTCATCGTGATGTGCCCGATCTTTCGCTCACAGCCTCCACGCACGATGGCTACCTGGTGGCGATGAACGGCGAGCTTTACGTGTACGGCGGGACGTCCGCGCCGACACCGTCGCTGGCCGGTCTCATGGCGCTGGCGGTGCAAAAAGCCGGCACGCGCCTGGGGAATGCCAATCCCGGGCTATACGCTATGGCGGTGAAACAAGCTAACGCCGGTGCAGCCGTGTTTCATGACGTCACCAGCGGAAACAACTCCGTGCCGGGCCAGGCCGGTTTCAATGCCGCCGCGGGCTATGATCTCGCCACCGGGCTTGGATCCGTGGACGCCACCCTGCTGGTGAATCATTGGGGCGATGCAACCACACCCACACCGTCGTTTCAATTGAGTGCCGGCGTCTCATCGCTATCGCTTACCCAAGGATCCAGCGGCGCGATCACTCTGAACGTCGCGGTCAGTGGCGGCTTCAATTCAACCGTTACGCTTTCGGCCGGCGCGCTGCCATCCGGCCTGACCGCCAGCTTTACGCCCGCGAGTCTGGCTGCACCTGGATCCGGCGCGTCCTCATTGAAAATCAGCTCCACCGCGAGCACTGCGCCCGGCGCGTACAATCTTTCTCTCACCGCCACGGGAGGCAGCTTGACCCAAACTGCGCCTCTGGCGGTGACCATCCGGGCGAATTGCAGCTACGCCGTGACTCCACTGAGCGCGAACGCCACGGCGGCGGGCGGAAGCTTTTCTCTAACGGTCACTGCTCAGACCGGCTGCTCCTGGACTGCTGCCAGCAATGCCAGTTGGATCACACTCGCAAGTGGCAATTCGGGTAAAGGCAATGGGAGAGTCAGCTACTCGGTAGCGGCTAACAATACCACCTCGGCGCGAACCGGCTCCATTACTGTCGGCGGCGCAACCGTGGCCATCACTCAAGCGGCGGCCGGTTCGTCCTACTCGCTGAATCCAACATCGGCTAGCTTCCCGGCGGCCGGGGGAAGTGGAAGCGTCGCCATCTCCGTAAGCCCCTCCGGCGCTTCTTGGACCGCAACCAGCACCGCCAGTTGGATCACACTCGCAAACGGCTATTCGGGTAACGGCAATGGAAGAGTCAGCTACTCGGTAGCGGCTAACAATACCACCTCGGCGCGAACCGGCTCCATTGCTGTCGGCGGCGCAACCGTGGCCATCACTCAAGCCGCGGCTAGTTCGTCCTACTCGCTGAATCCAACATCAGCTAGCTTCCCGGCGGCCGGGGGAAGTGGAAGCGTCGTCGTCTCCGTAAGCCCCTCCGGCGCTTCTTGGACCGCAACCAGCACCGCCGGTTGGATCACACTCGCAAGCGGCTATTCGGGTAACGGCAATGGAAGAGTCAGCTACTCGGTAGCGGCTAACAATACCACCTCGGCGCGAACCGGCTCCATTGCTGTCGGCAGCGCAACCGTGGCCATCACCCAAGCGGCGGCCAGTTCGTCCTACTCGCTGAATCCAACATCAGCTAGCTTCCCGGCGGCCGGGGGAAGTGGAAGCGTCGCCATCTCCGTAAGCCCGTCCGGTGCATCCTGGACCGCGACCAGCAATGCCAGTTGGATCACCATCACCAGCGCCAAGTCGGGCACCGGCAATGGAAGACTCAGCTACTCGGTAGCGGCTAACAATATCGCCGCGGCACGAACCGGCTCCATCGCGGCCGGTAACGCAACCCTGGCCATCACCCAAGCCGCGGCCAGTTCGTCCTACTCACTGAATCCAACATCGGCTAGCTTCCCGGCGGCCGGGGGAAGTGGAAGCGTCGTCGTCTCCGTAAGCCCGTCCGGCGCTTCTTGGACCGCAACCAGCAATGCCAGTTGGATCGCCATCGCTGGCCCCAAGTCGGGCGCCGGCAAGGCGACACTGGCTTATTCGGTCGCTTCGAATTCGGCAGGCGCGCGGTCTGGAACGTTGACCATCGCCGGGCTCACCTTTACGGTGGCCCAAGCTCAGGCTCCTCTGGCATGCAGTTACCAGATCGCGCTCGGCCCAATAACGAGCGCGAAGCAAGGCTTCATCGGGTCGGTGTCGGTGGCGACGTCACCTGGCTGCCAGTGGACCGCCGCGAGCACGGCTTCGTGGCTTAGTATCACATCCGGGGCCAACGGCTCCGGCAACGGAGTCGCGACCTATCTGGCCGCGCCGAATGCCAGCTCGAGCCCGCGGACCGGCTCACTCGTCGTGGCCGGATACACCAGCAACTTGACCGAATCGGGCGTCAACTCGCGATCCGCGGTGAGGGCCGGCGTGCCGCAACACCGCTAGCACTTCTTCTTTGAGGAACAGCGCGCAAAACGGAGTGCGGCGCGAAGCAGTTCCGGATAGATACGGTGGTGCGCGCCGCACCCTTTGCGCTTCTATTGAACTGCCAGCGTCACTGAACTGGGACTGGAGACTGTTCCGCTCGTGATCGCCAGCGGTTGTGCGCCAGACGGAGTATCGGGCGAAAGCTGGATATCGAGTTGATCGACGCCATCGATCAGCGTAGGAGCGGAGCCCGCGAAAGTGACCATTGCAGCTACGCCTCCTACTGTGACCGTAGGCTGCTGGACCAGATACTTCAGCGGCATCGTAGGATTTACCGCACCGGTCACTCCCGGCGGATTGGTCTCACCGCCGCCGGTGAAATAGACCGTCACATAGGAGCCCTTCGCCGCAGGATTGGACGAGCTGTTGATCGAGCCATCCTGGTTCGCGGCCACCACCGGGCCGGAACCGCTGAAGTTCGACGTGTAAACTCCCAGCGATGCGCTCGCCACTTGCAGGCTTTGACTCGCGCTTCCGCCTCCGTATTGCACCTGCATCGTGATTTGCGACTGCCCGGCTACTTCGTAAGGAACAACGGCGTTGATTTGCGTCGCTGAGGCGTAGGTTATGGGTGCCGCGAACGAGCCGAACAAGATTTGAGTTCCGCCCAGTGTCGTCGCGACCGTTCCAGTGGTTGGATCTACCGTGAAGCTGACGCCGGTAGCCGGCCCGAGATTCGAGCCGTAGATGGATATCAACTCGCCCGGCGCGATGGCGCCTTCGAGTCCCGTCGCCGAGTTGGTTACTCCGCTGATCACCGGCGTTGTACTCGTCACCGCTACGATGTTGATGGCATCGAGGCCGCTCGCGGTTGTCACGGCGATTTGCGAAATACCGCTGAAGGTCGCGGGGAGGAACGCCCGGATGCTGGTGTTACTCCAACTCGATATCAGAAGCGTGGCGGACTGCGGATTCGCGGCCGTTACGCGACAACTGGCGCACTGCTCGGATCCGAATCCCGCTCCCTCAATCGTAATCTGCGCTCCAGCCTGAACCACTTTTGCCGTTCCCGAGAGAAGCGGCCCTACGGAGGCGAGCGCGGGAACGGCCTTGCAGCGAACGATGGAATAGAATCCGATCGGCTCGGTGTAGGGACCGCAGGTGGACGATCCAAAGTTAAACGTCGCGGTTCCGGTGACCATATCGTTGTAAAAGAGGTGGGGTGTCGATACGCCGGCCGTGAGAGTGACACTGCCCCACGAGACACTGGAAGGCGTGATGTATTGATCGTTAGCGCTGATATCGGCCACTACCATTCCGCCGTACCGGGACAGATATTTGTCCTGCGCGGGAGCGTTGCCGATGCTTTGCCACGCGGTGGTATTCAGTAGAAACGAAGAAACGATCTGATAGCTTTGATGCGCAGGGCTGTCGATGAATGCGACGCCCGGCCCCTGGCAACCGAGAATCTCGGCCTCCAGACCTGAACTGAGCGGGACGTGGCAATAGTTGACCACCCTGGTTCGGCCTGTTTCCGCAAAGTCGAGCGAGCCACTGGTGAGCAGCACCACGCCATCGCTCGCGTTTTCGAGGCTATTCCAGGATCCGGCGTTGCCGATGACGGCGAGTGCATCGACTCCTCGAAGATCGTCTCCAAACTGGTTCCAAGTCGCCAAATCCCAAATGAATTGGCTGGCGCGCTGCATGTCGGTAGTCTGCGGGTTATTCCCGAACAGAACCGTCGCGAGCGGGGAGTCAGCCTGGAATGAGCCGAAGTGCGGCGTGGCGAGGAAGATTGCTTTTCGAATATATGTCGAGGCGGGAGGACTAAACGCTTCCAAGGCCTGCTGCTTGCCCGACAGGTACGAACGCACGATCAAGCCGCCCATGCTGTGCGCAATGACGTCAACCTGAGCCACCCCGAGAGAGGTCAGGAATTTGCCGAAGTCTGCGCCGAGCTGCTCAATCGGACAGCTCGGGCACTCCGTGCAATTTTCGAAAAAATAGACCATAGGCACGAAATTCGGAGCGCCCAACAGATAACTTTGGAGCTTCCCGAAGGTTCCGCTGGAGTCGCTCGACATGGGACATGAGCTGACGAGGGAAGTCGGCTGCCAGCCATCCAGCAGCACCACGGGCGGCGTGGAGGAGACTGCCGCAGGGCGCGCGAATGGCTCGACCGTTAGCGTGATGGCAGCCCGGCGCTCTTCACCCATATCATTGGTGAACGCGAGCGAGACATGATATTCGCCGGGTTCAGTGGTCAGCGGCACACCGAGCAGCACTTGATCGCCCGCTACATCGGGGGCCACGGGAAAGGTACGGCTGGTGGATCGCGCAGCGCGTATTTTCGCCGCGCGCATGAAGGCGAAACTTTCCGGCGCGGCATCCAGAGAAATGCGATCGCCTGCTGTAACCCAGTAGTGCGATTGGAGGATGGCCAGAGGACGTGCCGATGTTTGCGCGAAGAGCAAACCAGCCAAGCAGGCCTCAAGAAGCGCCACACTCGCTGTGATGCGCAACACCAAGCCCTATTGTAGCCACCGAGTACTAGAGGCCCGGTGAGCGCAGGGATTCGTCTGCTCTGGTTAACGCGCGGCCGCAGTCGTCGTCACCGGCGCTGGGGCCGGTTTCAGATATTTCGCATACCAGGCCAGATATCGCTCGATGCGATCCTTCAGATAACTCGGCCGGGTGATGCCGTGAAATTGTCCGGGATAAATCACCAGCTCCGCCGGCACTCCCACGGTTCGCAACGCTTCGTACATCTGTTCGCCGCCCACCACTGGCACATTGAAATCCTTTCGCCGCCGAGGAACAGTGTGGGCGTGGTGATTTGGTCAGCGTGCATGAATCCGTAGGAAATTTTCATCCACGGTTCCAGGCCGACCTTCCAGGGCGGACCGATCTCTTCGTTGTACTGCATCACGTATTGATCCACGCCGTACATGGACAGTGGAAAAGCCGTACCCGCGCCGCTGGTAGCAGCCTTGAAGCGGTGATCCTTCGCGATCATGGCGTCGGTCAGGATGCCTCCGTAGCTCCAACCGCCCACGCCCAGACGATCCGGATCGGCGAGGCCAGTCGAAACGACGTAGTCCATGGCAGCCTGGAGATCGATCACTTCTTTGTCGCCCCAATCGGCGGCGATGACGGTCTGATATTTCTCGCCGCGGCCGGAGCTGCCGCGGTAATTCACGTTCACCACCACGTAGCCGTTAGCGGCGAAGATCTGCCGCTCGAAACTGAAGCCGTGCGCATCCTGACCGTTCGGCCCTCCGTGGATTCTCAGCAGCGCGGGATACTTGTGTCCCGGCTGATAGTCCGGGGGCTTCGTGATTAAACCGTGCACTTCGGTTCCATCGATCGCTTTGCAGCTGAACTCTTCGGTGGCGCCCAGCTTCAATTCGGCCATCAAGGCGTCATTGTGATGCGTCAGGGCGCGCAGTTTTCCATTCTCCAGCGCTTGCACTTCCGTCTGGGTGTCGTCGGTGGCGGCCAGGACCGCTAGTCGCCCGTCACTTCCCTGCGTGAAAGCCGAGGCGGTCAGCGGCCCTTGGATCAGCTTTTCGACCGCGCCGTCATTTAAGGCAACGCGTGCGGGATATTGGGAGCGGTCATCGGCGGCCAGAAACAGGATCGCCGAGCCATCCGTGCTGAACCGCGGCGCAAGAACCGGCCGGTCGAGTTTTTGCCCCAGCACCTGTGGCTCGCCTCCGGCCACCGCTATCACGGCCAGCTGGTTCTGGTTGTATTGATCGAGTCTCGCGCCGGCGGTCTGCAAATAAACCAGCCGCGCGCCGTCCGGACTCCATTCCGGGCGCGCGCGCGAAGCGGAGGAATGTACGCCATCGTAGTGCGTGACCTGACGCGGCCCGGCGCCGGAGTGAGATTCGATCGTGTACACGTCCCAAATGTTGTAGCGTTCGGCCTCCTTGCCCTGCTTGCCCAGGAACGCGATTGATTTGCCGTCCGGCGACCAGGATGGCGAGGCGCTCTCCAAATCCTCGCTGGTGAGTGGCGCAGTCTTCTTGTTCGCAATGTCGAACAAATAGAGCCGGCCCGGGCGCTGCGTCAAGTATCCGACGATATCCTGTTTGAACTTGTAGCGATCGATCACAATCGGCTTGGGGACCTTGGGGCTTGCACCCGGCGCGCTCGCTGGCTTGTCGTCATCGGTGTCGTCGGGGTCGCGGTCCTGCACCACCAGCACGAGTTGCCTGGAATCAGGCGACCACTCGTAGGACGACAGCTTGCCTTTGATGTCCGTCAATTGTTGCGCTTCGCCGCCGGAGCGATCCAGCAGCCACACCTGCGCACCTTTGGCTTTGCCAGCGCGGCTGGACAGAAAAGCCAGATAGCGGCCATCGGGACTCCAGCGCGGCGCGTTCTCGCTCTCGGGACTGGAGGTGAGGCGCACTTGCTTCGAGCCGTCCCAACTGGCCATCCAGACGTCGGTGTCGCTTTTGTCCGCCGCAACGTCCACCGAGCTCAGCGTATAGGCCACCCACGCGCCGTCGGGCGAAATCTGCACATCGCGCACGTCCTGGATGCGATGCATGTCGTCTACTTTGAGCAAGCGCTGTGCGGCCGGCTGCGCAAACAGAACCGGCGCGGCCACGCAAATAGAGAAATAACGAAGCATCCCGCGGGAGGTCATGGCACGAGTCTATCAAACGGCTGGATGGGCCGCGCGCTTAGTGCACGGCGGGATTGGAAGCCGGCGCCTGGCGCTGTAATTCGGCCGGGACGCGCTGCCGGTCGTAGTTTTCGAACTGGAAGGTCCACTTGAGCGGCAGTTCCTGCGGCACGTAGCAGAGGCGGTCATCGCAGGCCTGGTAACGCAGCGTGCCTTCCACTGTGAACGTTCCCGCGCTGTCGAGCAGCGGCTTGAGCGTGGCTTCGGGTGCGATGGTGATGTCGCGCGTGAGGCGAAAATGGTTGCGGTAGACCGGCACGGTCTCGTCGATGGCCTGAAGATAAAGTTTTTCGGATTTCGGGTAAGCCACCTCGTGCACCGCGGCGATGGCGGAATCCTTCATCTTCCAATCGATCGCGATGTAGCCCTCCACTCCAGGCGCGTAGACGTGCATGTTCGGCTTGAGGTCGATGTCCAGGGCAAGGGCGACGCGATGGCCGGCGGCAACAATCGAATTGCTGGCCGATGACGTTAAGCGAAGTTGTTTTCCTTCGACGTCCGATTTTCCGGAGGCAGGCGCTAGGCCGAATTGGCGCGCCAGGATGTCGGCGGACGTATAGCGCTCGCGGTAATTATCTTCAAAATATTTCGCGACAATCTGGCCCTTCGGGTCCAAGACAAACGAGCCGGGGAAAGGAATGCCGAAGGCAGCGTTGTCCTTGGGGATGGTGTCGTTGAGAATGTTCAACTCGCGGATGATTTTCGAGTCCGTATCCGACAGCAGCAGGAAATCGATCCCGCGGCGCTGGGCGAAATTGTGCAGTACCTCGACGCTGTCGTAACTGACCGCAGCCAAGCCTAGGCCGAGCTTCGCGAATTCAGCCTTGTTTCGTTGCAGCTCCACGAGCTGGGCTTTGCAGTAGGGTCACCAGTCGGCCGAGCGGAAGAACAAGATGACGGCGCCTTTCGGTCCGAGCAGGCTGTGCATTGAGTGGGACTTGCCGTTCTGATCGCGCAGCGTGAAATCGGGCATGTGGCTGCCGATGGCCGGCCCATATTCGCGGGCGAATAGCGGGCCAAAGCACAGAATCGCGCTCGCGATGATCGCCGTCTTGCGCATGATTCCATCCTATCCGAGCCGGGGCGGGAAGGGGTTAATGAAACTTAACCAAGTTAAGATCGTCCCCTTGCTTTCCAAGCCGGGAAGCGGTTACTCTTTGGGGGAACGCGTTGGGCGTGGTTTTGATGCTCAGCGAGGATTTAGACCATAAGGGAGGCACTTAATGAATCGCAGAAAGTTTACCATCGCCCTAGGAACCGCCACGGCCGGCCTGGCTGCAGGCTCCGCGCTCTTCGGCCAGGACAAGCCAAAAAAGGCCAAGGCCAACAAGCACGATTGCAAAGGCCAGAACGATTGCAAGGGCCAGGGTGGCTGCAGCACTGGAGACAATGGCTGCAAGGCCAAGAACTCCTGCAAGGGCAAGGGCGGTTGCGCCGTTCCTCCGAAAAAGCAGTAGGCAAATTTTCATTTTTTTGGATCGCACCAAGGCCGGAGAGCGTTTAGCGCGTCTCCGGCCTTGCTCTTTTGGCCCCCTCCGGCCGTAAGCTTTTGATATGCGCGCAACCGTGCTTTTCTTCTTCCTGGGGGCGGCGTTTTTCGCTCGCGCCGCCGACTATCAGATCGAAGGCAACATCCGTTATGACCGGCACCCCGAGACGGTCCTGGACATCCTGCAGCCCAAGGCCCCGGCGCTTCGAAACCGGCCGGGGGTAATCGTGATTCACGGTGGCGGCTGGGTGGAGGGTCAAAAGGAAGACATGCTGGACCGGTTCTGCCTGCCGTTTATCCAGCGTGACTTCGTGGTTGCGAATATCGAGTATCGGCTGGCCAAATCGGCGCCGGCCCCGGCCGCTGTCGAAGACGTCTTAAAGGCCGCCAAGTGGTTCCAAGACCACACGCTCGATTACAAGGTGGATCCCGCGCACATCATCGTGACCGGTGAATCGGCAGGCGGGCAACTGGCGCTGATGGCGGGCATGCTTCCAGGGTCGACGACACTGGGGCCAGTCATCAAAATCGCAGCAGTGGTGGATTTCTATGGGATCGCCGATGTGGCGGATCAACTGGAAGGGCCCAACCAGCGGCCTTACGCGGTGGCCTGGATTCCTCCCCAGCCTGACCGGATGGCGCTGGCCAAGCAGATGTCGCCGATCACTTACGTCCGCAAGGGGCTGCCGCCAATTCTCGCGATTCACGGAGATGCCGACCCCGTGGTTCCCTATCAGCAAAGCGTCGAGCTGGCCAAAGCGCTCAAGTCCGACCGCGATGACGCCGAACTGATTACGGTTGCGCGAGGCCAGCACGGTTTCACGCCAGAACAGATGGGCAAGCTGTGGCCGCAGATTTTTAAGTGGCTCTCGAAGCGCAAGATCGGTTTGTAGCTGGGCTTCCGGTAGGCGTCAACTCACTAGCCGCTTGGCGATCACGAGCGTGATGTCGTCGGCGGGAGGGGAGCCCACGGTGAACTCCTGGACCTGTTGATTGATGGCCTCAATGATCGATTGGGCGGGCAGGTCACGCAGCTTGAACACAGCTTGCGCGAGCCGTTCCTCTCCAAACTCCTCATCGACGTCGGGGCGGCAGGCTTCGGTGACGCCATCGCTGAACAGCACCACGATGTCGCCCGGCTGGAGTGTGACGGTTTGCTGCTCATAGCGCGCGGAGGGCATGATGCCGAGGATCAGGCCGGTGCAATCGAGTTTCTCCACGGTGCCATCGCAGCGCGCCAGAAGCGGCGGGTTATGCCCGGCGTTGACGTAATTCAGTTGGCCGGTCTTGGGGTCGAGCACGCCAATGAAGAAACTGATGAAGCGGTTGGCGGGGCAGTTGGAGTTGATGATGCGGTTGAGGCGCGTGACCAGCGCCGCCAGATCGGTGGGCTCGTCGAACAGAACCTGAACGCGGGCCTGCAAGCTGGACATGAGCAAAGCCGCGGGCATGCCCTTGCCGGCTACATCGCCCACCAGCAGCGCGACGCGGCCATCCGGATAAGGAAGAAAGTCGAAATAGTCGCCGCCCACGGTGCGGCACGGGGCATTGTAACCGGCCAGGTCCACGCCCGGAACCTCCGGCGCGCTGGTGGGCAGCAATTTGCGCTGGATCTCGGCGGCTTGCTCCAGCTCCTTGGCGTGCATGCGCTCGACCTGCTCCACTTCGGCCAGGCGCGTGTGTTCGATGCGGATGGCGGCGACGTTGGCCATCACGGTCAGCAGGTTCAGGTCGTCCTTGGTGAACTCGTGCACGAAATGCGGCGAATCCAGGTAGATCAGGCCGATCACGCGATCGTCGGTTTGCAGCGGCGCGGCCAGCATGCTGCGAATTTGCTGCTGCACGATGCTCATGCGTCCGGCGAAGGCCTCGTCCAGCCGCGCATCGCGGACTAAAAGCGAAGCCTTTTCTTTGATCACGCGGTCGCGCACGGCGCTAGAAATGCGGAAACCTTCGCCGCGGGCCGCGCGCACCACCAGCTCGTCGCCCTCCAGCGTCATGAGCACGCCACGCGCCGCGCCGACGGCTTCGATCGACAGGTTCATGATCAGATTGAACAGATCGCTGAGCGGCATATTGCCGGAGAGCTCGCGGCCGACACGGATCAAGGCCCGCATCTGCATTCCGCCTTCGATCTCTTTTTCCTGGCTGAGCACTCCCTGCAGGCTCGCTACCACGGTGGTCGAGGGAGAAGTTGTGGAAGCGCCTTCCACGAAGACAACCGTGTTGGTGGAAGGCGGAGAGACCTTCTCGGCGAACGAGATGGTGAGGTGACCGGCGGTGACGCGGTCGTCCGGACCGAGCGAGTAAGGCTCAGTAATGCGGTTGCCATTGACGAACGTGCCGTTCTTGCTGTTCAAGTCGCGCACGGTCCATGTTTCGCCTACTTTTTCCAGAGCCAGGTGCTGGCGCGAGAGCCCGGCGTCCTCGGGATAGCACAGTTCACTGGCGCTGGAGCGGCCGACGGTAAAGCGATCGCGGTCGAGCGCAAGCGTGCGAGTTTTTCCGTCTGGGGTGTAGATCAATAACTCGCGCGGGCGAAATGTTGGCGCTACTCCGGCCATGTCCTTAGCTTAACTCGCTCCCGCACGCTCCGCCGGAACTTCTTCCTAGCCGCCGGCGATGGCGCCGATGATCAGAAAAGGCTCGACGCCGGAGACGACGGCCTCGGGCAGCGGCGTGTCGGGAGGATCATGAGACAGATCCTCGGCGCAGGCGAAGAAGCGCAGGAACGGACGGCGCTCTTGCGTGGTGTAGTCGCGAATGGTGCCGCTCAGCATCGGATACGTCGCTTCGAGTGCATCGATGACGGAGCGCGGCGTCACCTGGCCGTTCACGTCAACCTTGACTTCGCTGCCGACGCGGGCCAGCGTGCGTAGATGCGGCGGGAGCACCACTCGAATCATGACAGCGTCTGAACCTCCACCGAGAAAACCGACGGAAGGTCGCGGGCAATGGCGTTCCAACTGTCTCCGGCGTCGGCCGAGCAGTAGACTTGGCCGCCCGTGGTGCCGAAATAAATGCCGCAGGAATCGAGCGAATCGACCGCCATAGCATCGCGCAGCACGTTTACGAAGCAGTTTTCTTGCGGCAGGCCCTTGGTGAGGGGCTCCCACTCGTTTCCGCCGGTACGGCTGCGGTACACGCGCAGTTTGCCCTCGGGAGGATAATGCTCGCCGTCGCTTTTGATAGGGACCACGTAAATGGTTTCGGGTTCGTGCGCGTGAACATCGATCACGAATCCGAAGTCGGTGGGCAGGTTTCCGCTGACCTCCTGCCAGGAGTCGCCCGAGTCATTGCTGCGCATGACATCCCAGTGCTTCTGCATGAACAGAACATTGGGGCGCGAGCGATGCAGTGCGATGCGATGCACGCAGTGGCCGACCTCGGCGGTGGGCTCGGGGATGTATTGGGAATACAACCCGCGATTGATAGGCTGCCAGTTGACACCGCCATCGTCGGTGCGGAAAGCGCCCGCGGCCGAGATGGCGATGTAGATCCGGTTGGAATTGCTGGGGTCCAAAAGAATGGTATGCAGGCACATGCCGCCGGCGCCGGGCTGCCAGCGCGGCCCCGAGCCGTGCCCGCGGAGGCCTGCCAGTTCCTGCCAATTCGCGCCGCCATCGGTGGAGCGGAATAAGGCGGCGTCTTCGATGCCGGCGTAAACGGTGTCCGGGTCTGTGAGCGAAGGCTCAAGGTGCCAGACGCGCTTGAACTCCCAAGGATGCGCGGTCCCATCGTACCACTGGTGCGTGCCGGGGACGCCCTCGTAAGGAAACTTGTTGCCGACCGCCTCCCAGGTTTGTCCGCCGTCGTTGGAGCGCTGAACCACTTGGCCGAACCAGCCGCTGGTTTGCGACGCATACAGCCGGTTCGGATCGGCGGGCGATCCTTTCAGGTGATAAATTTCCCAGCCGGCGAAATGCGGGCCGCTGACGTCCCATTTCTCGCGCTTCCCATCCGATGTCAAGACGAATGCACCTTTGTGTGTACCAACCAGAACCCGTACTTTACTCATGGTCACCCCGAGGTTATTGATGCAATTTTGTGACGCTCATGTTGCGCGGGACAATTGAAAATAGCGAGCACGCGCGCTCACAACACGAGGGTAACCGATTTTCACGTCGAGCGCGACAGCGAAGTGAACCAGTGGCGCGCATTGGGGCGTTAGGAGTCCGGCGGCTTCAATCAGCGTTTGGTTCAGATCGAGAACGGTCGCGCGGGCCAGCGGCCATGGCGGATGCTCGATTTGCGCGCGGCCCAGGCGGCCTCGCATCACGGTGTACAGGCAATAGCGGGCCGTGAAGAAATGGTCGCGCTCGGTCAGTTCTTCGGGTGCGTACGGAGTGCCGGGTTGAATCAGGATGTCCGTGGACTCCGGCCGATGGGGCCACTTGCGGCGGCTGCGATAGCGGACGTTGCCGTCTTCGGAAGCTACGCGCATCGAAGCCCAGTAGTAGGGCAGACGATATCCCGCGCGGGCGCCAACAACGGCCAGCAGGCGCGCGGCGTCGAGCGAGAAAAACCAGACGCCGCGGCCGCCGTCCGGGCCGATGACATAAGTGCGTACGTTTGTTTCGGGAAAATGCGGGACGCCGGCCAGGTTGTGAATCTCGAAAGGAATCAGGCCGACCCAGGCTGTGTTTGCGAAGGTGTCCAATTGCAAGCCTGCGGGGAGCAAAGGACGCACGGCATCGGGCGGATACGGCCAATGCAGGAACGTGAGCTGGCGCCAGGTCTGGCGCATGGCCACGCGCTCGAGCGGGCGCGGAGGCCAGGGCGTGATGAGGTCAGGCGGGCTTGCCGTAGCCGCCTCCGCCGGGCGATTCGATGCGGAGCACGTCGCCGGCGCGCACTTCGAAGCGGGCTTTTCCGGGAATCGCTGTAGCGCCTCTTTTCCGCAGAAGGACATTCTTGCCGGGCGCGCCCGCAGAGCCGCCGTGCAGGCCATAGGGTCCGCGCAAGCGCCGGTCTGCCAGAATCGTCACCTGAGCGGGAGTCAGAAATTCGAACTCGCGGATGATGCCGTCGCCGCCGCGATGCTCGCCCTTGCCGCCGGAGCCGGACCGTATGCGGTAGGAGCGGATGCGAAGCGGATATTGGTGTTCGAACGCTTCCACGGGCGTGTTCCAACTGTTGGTCATGTGCGTGTGCGTCGCGCTGGGACCATCGGAAATGGCGGATGCGCCCATGCCGCCCGCGATAGTTTCGTAATAAGCGAAGCTTTGACCGCGGGCAGAATCCCAGCCGCCGAAAGTGATGTTGTTCATGGTGCCGGAACTAGCGGCGGGAATCAGCTCCGGCGCGGCTTTGGACAAGGCGCCCAAAACCACGTCGGTGATGCGCTGCGACGTTTCGACGTTTCCGGCGGCCATGGCTGCGGGTGGCTCGGCGTTGACCACCGAATGGGCGGGGGCGATGACTTCAAGCGGACGCATCACTCCGGCGGTGTAGGGAATGTCCTCGCGCACCAGGCAGCGGAACACGTAGGTGGTAGCTGAGATCGCGACCGCGTAGTTGGCGTTCACCGAGCCTTCGACTTGCGCGTCCGAGCCGGTGAAGTCGACGCTGGCGCGGTCGCCGTGGATGGTGACGGTGACGGCGATTTTCACCGGACGGTTCGTGATACCGTCTCCATCCAGTGCGTCTTCGAAGCGATAGCGGCCGGGCGGAAGTCTGCGAATGGCTGCGCGCATCATGCGCTCGCTGTAGTCTTTAAGCGCGGTCATGTTGCGGCGTACCGCAGGCAATCCGCGCTTGGCGACCAATTCCAGCAGACGCTGCTCGCCGCGGCGAATGGCCATGCACTGCGCAAGCAAGTCGCCTTCTCGCTCGACGGGCGTGCGCACGTTGGCCAGGATCAACGCGAGCAGCTCACGGTCGAAGCGGCCGCCACGGGCCAGCAGGATGGGCGGAATCCGGATGCCTTCCTGATAGATCTCGCGCGCCAGCGGCATCGAGCCCGGGCTCATGCCTCCCACGTCGGCGTGATGGGCGCGATTGGCTACAAAGAACGCCGGCTTACGGCTGCCGGGCACAAAGACGGCCGACACTGCGGTGATGTCGGGCAGATGCGTGCCGCCGCGGAAGGGGTCGTTCAAAATCGCGACGTCGCCGGGTGCCAGATCGAACGCTTGCATGGCGTGGCGCACTGACAACGGCATGGCGCCGAGGTGCACCGGCATGTGATCGCCCATGGCGACCGTTTCGCCTTCGGCATCGTAAACGGCGCAGGAATAGTCGCGGCGCTCCTTGATGTTGGCCGAGTAGGACGTCTTGCGCAGCACCGCGCCCATTTCCTCGGCGATCGAGACCAGCAGGTGACGAAACAGCTCCAGTTCGATGGGATCCGGCTTCATTGTTTGCAGGCTCCGACATCGACCAGGAAACTGGCCAAGCGATGCCATGCCGCGCCTTGCGATTGTTCGACCGCGTAACTGTGGGATGCGGCATCGGGGCGCAGGCGCCAGGCGGCGGGACCGCGATCGGTCTTCACGGGAAAACGAATCGGGCTCTCGCTGGCGTGGCGAAGCGCCCAGCTTTCACCGCCGGTGCGAGTTTCATATAGTTCGTGCTTGCCGTCGTCGAGCGTCGCGTCGACCAGTAGCGTTCCGTTCTCGCGCGAGTCGAACCAGAAGCGCTCGATGGAAGCTACGCGGGTTTCTTCGAACAGCGGACGCTGGCGCCAGGTCTTGCCGCCGTCGGTGGTGAGCAGGAAGAACGGGTCGCGCGGCGCGCCCTGCAGATTGGCGCCGGTGATCCAGCCGGTTTGAAAATCGAAGAACTGGATTTGATCGAGGCCCGACGCGCGAATGCGGGCCAACGGTTCGGTCCAATTTTTGCCGGCATCTTCGGAGGCTAGAAGGATGGAATAGAGCGTGTTGGTGGGGGTGTGGAGATTGCCGGTCAGAAACAGCCTGTCGCCGACCGCTTCGACATTACTTAGCTCCAGATAAACCGGGCAGGGATCTGCTTCCGGGCACGCGATGCCGGTGGCGACCATGTCGGCTTCGGTGCATTCGAACGGGATGCGCATCGGTTCACCGGTGTTGGCGAGCGACGTTTGAGCGTGCAGAATTAAGGCAGACGCCAGCAGCAGGGCTGCGCAGCGGATCACAGATTCATGGTACCGGATCGAGTTTGCGCGCATCACATCAAATCATGGTTGAACTAAGTCAACGCTTGAAGGATGTCGTCGAACGGGCCGGCGTGCTCGGCCATCCGATTGATTCGGCCTCGAACAATCATCAGAGATTTGTTCGGGCCTTGCTCCAGGATGAGCTAACCTGGCCCGACTACGATCAGCCGGGCTGCGTACGCGTGCAGCACTATCAGCAGGCGGAGTGGGCGGACTTGGTCGAGCTTTGGACAAGCTACAACCGGTTCCTCGCGCATGTGCTGGCAGGCATCCCCGAATCCAAACTCAAGACAGTTTGCCGCATTGGCAGAGATGCTCCCATGACACTAGAAGAATTGGCGATCGACTACCTGCGGCACATGCAGCATCATCTGAAGCAAATCAGAACGTCCGGCAGCTCAGACGCTCGCCGTGAGCGCGGTTTTGACTTGGCCGTAGAACGCCGGCTCGCCGGCGCGCTCTCCATTACAGCGCGCAAGATCCGGTTAATGCGCGTCTGGTAGCCTCTGCCATTGGCCCGGAGTCACTCCAGCACGTCCACATCAAGGCGTATCGTGAGTTGTTTCTTAGCCGGCGGCCACGCCAGCTTTGCTTTCTTAAAGAACTCGTCGCCGAGCGGAGGAATGTCTGAATAGTCAATCTCGGAATCTTTCATCCTGCTAATGCGCGACATGTCGCTTCTTATAGATTTTTTACTCACGTCGATAGCTCTAATTGTAGTTACATTCAAAGGCCCGTCGCGAGCGCCTCCGTTTTGCAAATGGAGACTCAGATCTCGAATTTGATGCCTTGCGCCAGCGGTAACTCGTCGGACCAGTTGACCGTCACGGTTTGGCGCCGCATGTAGGCCTTCCAGGCGTCGCTGCCGGATTCGCGGCCGCCGCCGGTGTCTTTCTCGCCGCCGAAGGCTCCGCCGATTTCAGCGCCGCTGGTTCCGATGTTGACGTTGGCGATTCCGCAATCGCTGCCGATCGGGCTCAGGAACATTTGGGCCGAGATGAGATTAGTGGTGAACATGGCCGAAGAGAGGCCCTGCGGAACGTCGTTGTGCCAGGCCAGGGCCTGGTCGAGCGTGTCGAATTCGATCAGGTAGAGAATGGGCGCGAAGATTTCTTCCTTGAGAATCGGCATGCGCGGGTGCGCCTTGATCAGAGCGGGCCGGACGAAGCAGCCGCCCAGGTCGTCGCCGCCATAGAGGATCTCGCCGCCTTCGGTGCGGATGCGGGCGAGAGCAGCCTGCATGGCTTCAACCGCCGCGCGATCGATGAGCGGCCCCATCAGAGTCGATTGATCGAGCGGATTGCCGATGCGAATCTGCGCGTAGGCCGACTTCAAGCGCGCGGTCAAATCGGCTGCAATGCCGCGCTGCAGGAACAAGCGGCGGATGCTGGTGCAACGCTGGCCGGCGGTCCCGGCGGCGCCGAACAGAACCGCGCGCGCCGCGAGATCGAGATTGGCGTCATTCATAACGATGACGCCATTGTTGCCGCCGAGTTCCAGCAACGTGCGGCCCAGCCGGCGCGCGACCGTCTCGCCCACGATTCGCCCCATGCGGCAGGAGCCGGTCGCGCTCACCAGCGGAATCCTGCGGTCCTCAATCAGGCGCTGGCCGACCACGGAATCCTCGCCGATTATCAGACTGAAAACGCCGCGCCAGCCGTGGCGCTCCAGCACGCGGTCGCAGATTTTCTGCACCGCGATCGCCGTCAGCGGAGTTTTGAGCGACGGCTTCCAGATCACGCAGTCGCCGCAAACCGCCGCGATAAAGGCGTTCCAGGACCAGACCGCAACAGGGAAATTGAAGGCTGAAATTACGCCCACCAATCCAAGCGGATGCCATTGCTCCAGCATGCGGTGGCGCGGGCGCTCGCTGGGCATGGTCAGGCCGTAGAGCTGGCGCGAGAGGCCGATGGCGAAGTCGGCGATGTCGATCATCTCCTGCACTTCGCCTTTGCCTTCGGCCAGGATCTTGCCCATTTCGAGCGTGACCAGCGCGCCGAGATCGTCCTTGGCGCTTCGCAGCTCATCGCCGATCTCGCGGATGATCTGGCCGCGCTGGGGCGCCGGTAGCATGCGCCAGCGTTCGAAGACGTCAGTGGCCTCGGTGATGACCGTTTCGTAATCGCGGGCCGATGCCAGACGCACGCGCGCGAGTTCCGTGCCATCGGCTGGATTCACGGACGCGATGGTGGACGCGCCTTCGCACGGCAGCCATTCTCGAGCACATGCGCCGGAATTCTCCGCGAGAATTCCGAGCTGTTCCAAGACCGCGTGACCCGTTACTGTGCCAGCCATCGGAAGCCCTCCGGTCCGGTTGCAAAGTTGCGTCCGGCTTTTCTAACTGCGGCGCCAATCCGCGCCGTCACTTCGGCCTGAAAGCCGGCGTCGAGCCAGGCCGAGAATTCCTTGCGCTTGCTGATGGCGAATGCCGCTTCGCGCGTCGTTGCGCCGTGCGGCTTAACTGCGCGGACATGCAGAGGATCGCCGATTATATCGTGATCTGTTGCGCTCCAGCGCCAGTGCGGCCAGCTCATCGGGATCGCACGGCAGAATGGGCGCCAGCGTCGCAAATGTGGCGATTCCGGCCGCACGCAATCGCCGAATCGCATCCAGGCGCACCTCGATAGCCGCGCAATGCGGTTCGTAGAGCCTCCGAACATCTTCGCGATCGGTTGTGATGGAAAAGCTCACGCGCAGCGAAGTGCGCGTTCGCCAGCTTCACCAACTGCGCCAGATCTCGAAGAATCAGCGGCCCGCGCGTTTGAATCACGAACACGCGCGGCGGCCGGCTCAGGACCGCGTCCAGCAAGCGCGGCATCAGCTGGACCTGCTCTTCCGCGGGCTGATAGGGATCCACCAGCGGCGAGCAATAAATCATCTCGTTCCCCCGCAGCTGCTTACGCAGCAAATCGGGCGCGTTCGTTTTGATGGTTGTGAATTGGCCCCAGCGCCGCCAATCTTCCGGCTTCAGGCCGCCGTAAATCCGCATGGTTGGAACGTAGCAATAGGTGCATCCGAAAGTGCAGTTGCGCGCGGGCGTCAGAGAATGGGTGAATCCGGCCTGAGCGATGAAGCCGGTGGTCGGGGAGAGGATACTAGTCGACTGAGTCTCGAGTACCTGGAATGGCATCGATACTCTTATTGTCGCATTGCGAATCCGGGGCGATCAGCCTCTCCTACAGCGGCGCCGTTAACCGAACACTACGCGGCTGACGAAACCTGGACGGTGAGCTTGCGCCGCAGCACGTCGAGCGCGGTATTGGTGGAGAAAATGCGGATGCGCTCGCGATCGCCGGGGAGTTGGACGCGGCGAACTTCCGTGCCGTCGGGCGAGGCGAGGGCGACGAATACCAGTCCGACGTTGGCGCCCTCGGGCCCAGCGTAGCCGGTTATCGCCAGCGCGTAGTCGGAGCCGGTTCGCGACTTTGCGCCTTCCGCCATGGCCTTCGCCACAGGTTCGCTGACGGCGGTGTGCTGCTGCGAGCATCTCGGCCGGAACACCGAGCAGCTTGGTTTTCATTTCATTCGAGTAGGTCAGGAATCCGCCGAGATAATAGTCGGATGCGGAAGGCACGGCGGTGATGCGGCCGCCCAGCAGACCACCGGTGATGCTTTCGGCGACGCTCAAAGTTGCGTTACGGGCGCGCAGCATGTCGCCGACCACTTTTTCGAGCGAATCGTTGTTGCGCGAATAGACGCGATCGCCCAATAACGCATCGATTCGCTGGAACGCTTCCTCGACCACGGCTTCGGCTTCTTCGGCGCGCGGGGAGCGGGCGCGCAGGTGCACGTGAATCTCGCCTGAGACCGCGAGAATCGTGGTGGCCAGCGTCGGGTAGCTTTTGTAAACTGGCGAGATCAACTGATCCAGGTCCGATTCCGGAATGCCGACGCAGCGAAGCTGGCGCGTGCGAATGGCCTGGGCTGGAAGCACTTTTTCCAGACGCGGAAGGCATTCGCGCTCGAACATGGCCTTCAGCTCGTTGGGCGGGCCGGGCAGCAGCATCAGAGCGACGCTGTTGTGCTCGATCCATTGGCCCGGCGCGGTGCCGCGATCGTTGGTTAACGCCTGGGCGCCGCTGACAAGATAAGCCTGGCGGCGATTGATCTCCACCATTTTCCGGCCGAAGCGCCGGAAGCGTTCTTCAATTTGATCGCAGATGGGCTGGCTGAATTCCAGCGTCCGCCCGAGCGCGGAAGCAACTGCGTCGCGCGTGAGGTCGTCTTCAGTGGGGCCGAGGCCGCCGGTGAGCACAAGAATTTGCGATCGGGCCATGGCCCCGAGAATGCTGTCGACCAGTCGCTCGCGCTCGTCTCCCACAACGGTCTTGCGCACAACCTCTACGCCCAGCGCGTTGAGCTGATCGGTCAGATACAGGGAATTGGTGTCGAGCCGTTGCGACCCTAGCAGCTCCGAGCCGATGGCGATGATTTCGGCATCCGGCATCAGGGAAGAGGGCGGCCGGCGATGCCGGCATCCACGCGGAAGAGCGCGTTGTTGGTGGTGACGAGCAGGGCGCGCGAGGGCGTGAATGCGAGGCCTACAATCGCCGGCCCGGAAAGAAACAGCTCAGGCTGCGCTTTTTGATCGAAGCGCACCACGCCGCGGCGTCCACCCAGAGAGCCCGCAACGTAGAGACGGCCCTCGGAGTCGAATGCGAGGCCTTGCGGACGGCCCAAGCCGCGATAATATGTCGTCTACTTCGCCGTGTGAGGAAACGCGAAAAACCGAATCGAAACTGGACGTGGTCGGACCGGTGACGTACAAGTAACCGTCGTTGCCGAACGCCAGGTGATAGGCGGCGATGGAAGACTCCAGCGTGGCGAAGACGTAAATCTGCCGCGCGCGGCTGATTTTGAAAATGGTGCCGCTGCGGTCGCCGACGTAAAGATTCTCTTCCTCATCGAAGGCCAACCCAGTGGCGATGCCCATGCCTTCCACATAGACCGACGCGCTTCCACCCGGCGTCACCTGGTAGACGACGCCGTCGTGGCGGCTGGAAATATACAGCGTGCCGCTCTTATCGAACGCCAGGCCGGTGGCGTTCATCACATCGGTGACGAAAGGCTTGGCGTTGTAATTCAGATCGATCTTGTAAACCGAGACCGGCGTCTTCTGGCCGCGCGAGCCGCTGAAGGTGACATAAATGTTGCCTGAGCGATCGACCGCGGGATTGCCGACCGGATAGAGATTCTCCGCCACCTGGATGCCGATGCCGCAATTCCAGACACGGCTGGACTGCTTCCCGGCCTCGACGATCAGTTCGCCGGCGGACGCGCCTTCCGGCACGCGCAC
The DNA here is from genome assembly GCA_963739705.1 of Terriglobia bacterium. Classification (GTDB taxonomy): domain Bacteria; phylum Acidobacteriota; class Terriglobia; order Bryobacterales; family Bryobacteraceae; genus Palsa-89. Next base: position 242,939 of record CAVUBR010000005.1, read on the forward strand.
GATGACATAAGAGTCCGAGCCGATGACAATGGGAGCTTCGACATCGCCGATGCGAACGTGCGGGCGCTCGGCCCGAGCCAGGCCTGCGCCCCGAATTTGCAGCTCGCCCCCGGGGATAGCAGCCTCGGGAGTGACGTTGGTGATTTGAGGGCGTCCGTTGGTGTCTTTCTTGGAAGCCATATTAAATGATTCGCAAGCGGCCTAATAAGAATATAGCAAGCGCGCCGTAAAGGCCCGCCATCACATCGTCGGCCACGATGCCCCAACCTCCCGGCAGCCACTCGAGCTGGCGCGCGGGCGGAGGCTTCCAGATGTCAAAGATGCGGAACAGCGCGAAGGCGAGCAGCCAGGTTTTCCAGTTGAAAGCCGGCGCGGCCGCCAGCGTGATCCATTGACCGATGACCTCGTCGACCACAACCAGGCCGGGATCTAGGATGTGTTCGCGCTTTGCGACCACGTCCGCCGCCCAGATGCCGGGAAATAGCAGCATCGCAGCCAGCACGGCAAATGTGAGCCCGCCGGCCCCGTAGGCGAAGTGCAATGCCACGGCGATGGCGAGTGCCGCGAGCGAGCCTGCGGTGCCGGGAGCGACGGGAGATAAGCCGCAGCCGAACCAGGTGGCCACCAGCCACGGCAAATCCCAGCGCCGCCTCGCGGTGGGGCTAGCTTTCATCGGCGCGGCCGTTGTCTTCTTCTTCCGAATCGGTGGGCTGGATGGGCGTCGAGATGACGTATTTCTCGGTGGCCCAGTTGCCCAGGTCGATGATCTTGCAGCGCTCGCTGCAGAAGGGGAAGTATTGGTTTTCGCCGGTGACGTCTCTCTTGCAGATGGGGCACTTCATCGGGTAGCGGCAAGGATGGGAAACGGCTCCTTCCGCAGTGGTGCGGAAGATTCCGGAGAAGCGCCGAGGCGTCCGACCAGGTCGTAATCGTGCGCTTCGGTGATTCGCATGCGCCGGATTTGGCCGGGCTCGGGCGGCTTGCCGTCGAAATCGTTGACGTAGCAGACGCCGTCGATTTCGGGCGCTTGCGTTGACATGCGCGCCTGCCAGAGCAAGTCGGTTTCTGGCGATGGTCCGTCGACGAGCACGTCGACTTCCTGGCCGATGAGTCCACGGTTGTGCGCGCGGGCAACGCGGCGTTGCACGGACATCAGTCTGCGCTTCCGGTTGTAAATGGTGCGCGCGTCCACTTTTTGATCCAGCTGATAGCTGGCGCTGGTGTCCTCGTCGGAATAGGAGAAAACGCCGAGTCGATCGAATCGGGCTGCCTGGACGAAATCGCACAGCGACTCGAAATCCGCTTCCGACTCGCCCGGAAATCCTACGATCATGCTGGTGCGGACGGCGACGCCGGGGATGGTGGCGCGGATGCGTTCCAGCAGCTTCAGGAAAAACTCGCCGTGCGAGCCGCGCTTCATGCGCTTAAGCACAACGGCGCTCGAGTGCTGCAGCGGCATGTCGATATATTTCACCAGCGCTGCGTGCTCGGCGATGGTATCCAGCAGCTTTTCGTGATCCGGTTCGGGTAGCAATACAAGAAGCGGATCCACTTTTCGAACGGCGTCTCGATCTGCGCCAGGCGCGCCATGAGCTGCGCCAGGCCGTCTTTGATTCCGAGGTCTTCGCCGTACGACGTGGTGTCCTGGCCGATGAGATTGATCTCGCGAACGCCCTGCGAGAACAGGCGCGATGGCTTCGGCGATCACGGATTCAAAGCGGCGGCTGCGAAATTTGCCGCGATATTGCGGGATCACGCAGAACGAGCAGGGATGGTCGCAACCTTCCGCAATCTTGATGTAAGCGTAGTGACGCGCGGTGGAGAGAACGCGCGGCGTCAGGTCGTGATAGAGATACGGCTCGAACGGATTGGCGGCCGGGTCGCGTCCCTCGCACACCGTGACGATGGATTCCAATTCGTTGGTGCCCAGAACGGCGTCGACTTCGGGAATGTTCTTGCGAATGTCGTCGCGATAGCGCTCGACAAGACAACCCGCCACGATGAGACGCTGCGCGCGGCCGGATTTCTTGTATTCCGCCATTTCCAGAATCGTGTCAACCGATTCCTTTTTGGCCGGATCGATGAAGCTGCAAGTGTTGACCACCAGGACGTCGGCGTCCTTCGGATCGGGAGTGAGTTCGTGGCCTCGGTCGACTAACTGGCCCATCATGACCTCCGTGTCCACGAGGTTTTTCGGGCAGCCGAGACTTACAAAACCAATTTTCAAGGTGATTGATCCGGAGGAGAGCTCAATTCCAGGATAGCAGAGGGACCCGCCTTACTTGAGCTTGTATAGCTTGCGCGCATTGTCGCGCAGGACCATGCGTGCCAGTTCCAAGGCGCGCTCGCGCGTGATTTCGCCATCGTGCAGCATTTCGGTGAGCGCCAGGCCGAGCGCTTGGCGGCCGGTCGTGCTGCTGACCCAGCCTGCTTCTTCCCAGCCCATCTCTTCCGAGAACGGGTACGCGTCGGTGGCGAACAAAACCTTTTCGGGCGCGTACTCCAGCCACTCGCGGATCACCTGGGACACGGCGCGCGGGTAGTTCATGAAGGTCTGCTCGGAGAAGTCGGCGTAGACGTTCGGTTTGGAAAGTAGAGGCGTGACTTCGTGCGTGAAAGGCCACCCGCCGTGCAGCATCGCGAAATTGACGGAGCGCAGCTTGGGATCGTTGAAGACCGACTGGAGCAGCATTGGATTTGCTCCCGCGACGTCGAAATATCCGCCCGCACCTGCCGCCGCGTGGATGTGAACGGCCATGCCGAGCCGGCCGCATTCGCCCGCGATGTAGCGGAACAGAAAATCCTGCAGCCTGCGGTAGTCTGCTTCCGACGCGGGCAGAGACCGTGCGCCGGCATAAACACGCGCGGCCTCGGAGCGAGGCACGTCGGCAAATTCCAGTGGCCGCAGATAAGCGGCTTCGAACTTCACCGCCACTGCCCCGCCGCTTTTGTGACGCTCGAGCGTCGGCGTCACGACCTTTTGCAAATAAAGATCGAGCGTCGCGGGCGGCGCCGAAAGGCCGCATTCCTTGAGATATCGCTTGAGCAGCCGATCCTCGTCGGCGAAGAAGCTTTTGCGGTCCGAGTTCTTGGCCGCAAGGCGGGCATTGTTCAGCGGATACATCAGAGCGTCTTCAAACGGAACCCAGAGAAAGCGCGGCGCGGCCATGCCGGGACCCATCGAGACACGATTGGCGAGCATGGTCTCGATGCCGAGCTGATCCAGCACCCAATTGGCGTAGCCGTCGCGCTTTTCCTGGAGCAACTGCTGCTTGCGGGCACGGACATCGTTGGCACTGCCGCTACCGAACAGCGCCTGATCGGCCTCCAGCACCAGTGGCGAGCCGGCGCGCGTGCGGATCGGCTCGGTGTAGGGATCCATCGATTCGACGGGCAGCGCGTCGAAGTCGGTATCTTTGTCGGCGCCGAGAGTCGGGCGGACCGGGTGGGCATGATTGTCGATGGCTTTGATCCGGGCGATTTCTGCCGCGAGTTGCGAATCGACGGGAAGCTGTGCCGTCGCAAATCCGCAAGCCGCGACCAGCAGAATTAACGTTCCTCTCATTTGCTTTCGAAGCCGAGGTGCCAGCCCAGTTTCGCGGAATCAACCCAAACGACCTTGTGGCCGAACCACTGCGACGGATGCACGTCCACGACTTGATTCAAACCCAACAAGTACGCGCAGGGAGCTTCGCCGAATTGGTCGATGCGTGCTCGCAACCAGGATTGCGGCGAAAGCGGGGCGGCCAGCACCACCGGCGTGCCGCGGAACCAAGCCAGCTTGGCGCCGAAGGCTTGATCGTCCTGGCGCTCGGGAGCGGCGAGAGCGTAAGCGCGCCGGAACTCTTTGACGGAACCGTCGAGATCGTTGACCGCGAGCACAACCTTGGTGATACCGGTCCATTGCGTCGTGGTCGGCTTTCCGCTCGGATACGCGCGGCGCTCGCGTTGCGTGAAGTCGTGGATCAAGAACGGAAAAAACGTGCCGTTGCCGGGACCGATCTGGGCAGTTTCCCAATCCAGTTGCACGCCGTCGGGCCGTTTGCGCCCGTTCTTTCTCGGCTCACTTGCGGGGACCCCAGCTTTGCGTAGGCGCTCTACTTCGGCCGGGAGATCGGCGGGACGCACGGCCCATGCGGTCGGACCCGCATCGCCTTCCAGCGACTTGCGCCATTCGTGCGCCGCCAGGGCCTTAGGGTCTGCGTTGGGCTGGATCGCAATCAGTTCCAGGTACGACCCGTCGGGAAAGCTGGTCAGCGCCATCTCGGTAGCGTGATTCGAATGCGGTCCGCCGTATTCGGACTTGATGCCCGCGGCTTCGAGCGCGCGCTGCATCGCGCGCAAGTCGCGGCCCGCGACGGTGACGTGATCGACCTTGAGATTTTGCGCGCACATCAGGCCGCAAGAGAGCCACGCAAGAGATAGGTAGCGGAGCACTCCAACATTATCGCGCGCGCAATGCCACCGCAGTGACGTCGTCGTGGCGGTCGCCGGTCACCGCGCCGATAATCCGGTCAACCAACACTGTCGCGCTCTGGCCACGGGCGTTCGCGATCAACGACAACAGACCGTCCTCGCCGAATTCAACGCCGTGGTCGATGCCCGCTTCGGTGACGCCGTCGCTGAATAGCACCAGCGTGTCGCCGGGGCGCAGATCGACGGTTCGTTCTTCGGTGCGCCAATCTTTGAATACGCCGATCACCGTGGCGGTAGGCGTGAGCCGCTCGATGGACCCCTCGGCGCGCACCAGCAGCGGCGGCAGGTGGCCGCAATTGGCGTAAGTAAGCCGCCGCGTCCGGTCGTCGTAATGGCCGAAGAACAAGGTCGCAAAATGCTCGGGCGGCGTGGACTCGTAGAACAACTTGTTCACCGTACGCAGGGCGTCCGCCGGATGCTGGAGCGCTTCACGCGGCTGGCTGCGAAATGACGCTTGCAGATTCGCCATCAGCAGCGCGGCCCCGACACCTTTGCCGGAAACGTCGGCCAGCACGAAGCCGAGACCGTCCTCGCCGGCATCGAAGAAGTCGTAGTAGTCGCCGCTGACTTCGCGCGCCGCCAGGCACTGGCCGGCGAAATCCAGCGTGGCCAACCGGCGGCTTTCGTGCGGGAAAAGCTTTTGCTGGACATGGCGGGCGATTTCCATTTCGGACTTGATGCTGCGCATCCTCTCGGCCCGCTCGGCCGCCTCCGTGGTTTGTTTGCGGACGGTCTCCAGCAGCCGCGCGTTGTCCCAGGGCTTCTGCACGAAATCGCAAGCCCCGCGGCGCATGGCTTCCACCGCCAGATCCACGCTGCCCCATGCGGTCATCACCACAACCGGCGCGGCGTTGTGCTGCGCTTGAAGGCTCGACAAAAGATCCAGGCCCTCGGCGCCGGACGTAGTATCGCGGGCGTAATTGAGATCCATCAGGATCAAGTCAAACGGCTCGGAGCGAGCGGCGCGCAGCAGCGCTTGAGGAGAATCCACCAGCACGCTCTGATGACCTGCGCCCTTCAACAGCAGACGCAGCGCTTCCAGTACGTCGGCCTGATCGTCGCCCACGAGAATTCGTAACATGCCGGTTTTGTTTGATGCGGCTTGAACTTCGGTGCTCACAAGAGTCATGGTCGCTCGCTCGGAATGGATGGGGCAAGCAAGCTGCCAATCTAAACAATTGAAACCTGGACGTGAGGCCGGCGGGGGCCCGGCGGCGGTGTCCGCAAATGGGATCGCAGTGATCGCTTTAAGCTAACCGGCGGCTTCGCTCGCGCGCTGGAGCGCCTTGGTCATTTCCACAAAATGGCAGGGAATCTTCGTCACGATTCCCTGCGTTAGAGGCGCAGTCCCGGTCTCGCGATAGCCGAGCCGCCGGTAAAAACCGGGCAGTTCCATGCGGATGTTCACGATTCGCAGATCGGCGAAGCGGCAACCGGCCTCGCGGCAGTGCTCTTCAGCAGCCTGCATGAGGCGCGACCCGATGCCCGATCGCTGCCGCTCGGGTTTCACGGACAACAGGCCGATATAGGCTCGCTCGCCCTTGACTTCGACGTACACGCAACCAGCCAGACCGGCCTCGTCGTCGAGGAGGATGAACTCGCCCTTCCTCGCCAACTCGCGGACAGTGTCAATGTTGATTCGGTCAGTATCGATGAAAAAGCGTTCTACCTTGAAGGCCAGATTGATCAGCGCCGTGACGGCTTCGAGATCGGCCGGTTCCGCGATGCGAAAGCGCACTACTTGAGTTCCGCGAGTTTGTCGTCCAGATGTTTCAGCGCGGCTTTCAGCGTTTCCTGATACCTCGGATTGCGGGCTTGTTCGAGATCGTTCAGGATGCGGGTGCGCGACAACAGCAGACTGTCGCGCTGTCGCTTTCGTTCGACCTCGGCCGCGTCGATCGCGGCGGCTCGTGCAGCGCTCTTGCGTTCTTCCGCCGCTTCGATCTGGGATTCGATGGACTTGCTTTCCCAGCCCCGCGCCATATCTCTAGTGTGCCACTTGTAAAGCGCCGCGCGGGAAATCAGGCTCGGCTGCGCTTCCGTGCGGAACGCGTTTTGCCTCCTGCGTCAGGCGAAAACAGAAAATCCTCGATCTCATCGATTCGCCCGTCGGCATCGTGGTAGCCGATGTCGATCAGCGCGTTGGTGTAGCGCGGCGTGAACAGCAGGTAGCTCATCAGATCGGCGCAGGACTCGGCATCGCGCCCCAGGCCGCTCATGAAATACGAAAGCAGATACGGCATGTCCTTCTGATGTTGCGCGGCGAGTTTTGACAGATCCACCGAGGGTGTGATGATCAACGCGCGCAGGCCACGCATCTTCTCCGGCCCGTCCTTGCCGGCCGAGCCGATCCGGCCCATGCGGATCAGTTCGTTCAAGCGCTCCAGATGCTCGACGTCGGCAGCCAGATGATCCAGGAACATGACGTTCAGCAGGACTCCTAGAACCTGCGCCAGCGATGGGGTTTTGTGGCCTGACTGCGATTCGTTTTGATGCTCCGTGTTTTCGCCGCGAACGCCGATCGCTAGAATCCGGTCGGCGCCGAGGCGGATGACCGGGCTCAGTGGCTGCTGCAAGCGAATGCATCCGTCGCCGAAGAACGCGGCTTCCTGGCCGACTTCGAGCCGCACCGGTGGAAACACTAAAGGTATGGCGGCCGAGGCGCAGAGATGCTCGACTGTGATTTTGGTCGCGATGGTCACGCGGCGCACGCGGTTCCAGATGGGATGCCCTTTCTTGCCCTGGATAAAGAGATAGCTCTTGCCGGAATTGTAATTGGTGGCGGAAATGGCGAACGCGTACAGATGCCCGCGGCTGATATTGGTCTGGATGCGGTCGCATTTGACGTGCTTGCTGAGGAAATGCCGCAGCGGCGTTGCGTCCAGCAGAGACTGCGCGTTGCCTCCACCCAGGACTCCGCCGAAGGAAAGATCCATGATCCACGTAATTGAATTGCGAGCCTGCGAAAGTGCGTCGGTGCGAAAAACATCGGATGGCTGGATGCCGGACCACAGTTGGGCCAGGACCTCAGTCGCGGTCGAAAAATCATCGCTGCCGATGGCCAGCGCCGCGCCGTTGATGGCTCCAGCGGAAGCGCCTCCGATGATGGGAAACGGATTGCCCCCGGAGCGAACGCGCTCCAGCTCGCCGATGCGCTTCAACACACCGGCTTGGTAGGCGCCGCGCGCGCCCCCGCCGGTCATTACCAGGCCGAGCGGGTCTTCCATTCGTGATGTTCTCGATTCAAGAGATGCTCAAGCCAGAGTGTTAATCGGGGCGGGATGCGCTGCTTCGAAGGCCGCGATCGCGGGCGTCTGCTGCAAGATATACCCGAGCTCGTCAATGCCTTCGATCAGGCAGTGCTTGGCGAAGCTGTCGACTGGGAACTCGACCGCTCGGCCGCCGGGCAGAGTTAGCGTTTGAGTCGCCAGGTCTACTTTGACCGTCGCGCCCGGATTGGCGAAAAGCTCTGCATGTATGTCGCGCGGCACAACGATCGGCAGCAATGAATTCTTGAGCGAATTCTGCCGGAAGATGTCGGCGAACGAAGTGCTGATCACCGCACGGAACCCGTATTGCGTAAGGGCCCAGGGTGCATGCTCGCGCGAGCTGCCGCAGCCGAAGTTGTCGCCGGCCAGGAGGATCTTTGCGCCCTTAGCAGCGGGCGTGTTGAGAATGAAGTCCGGCTTCGGCTGGCCTGCGGCGTCGTAGCGCCAATCGTTAAAGAGCTGGTCGCCCAAGCCGTCCTTCGAAATCGTTTTCAAGAATCGCGCCGGGATGATCTGATCGGTATCGATGTTGTCGATGGGAATCGGAGCCATCCGGCTCTCGAAGGCAGTGAACTTGATCATTGCAATAACTCCCTGACATCGGTGACCGTGCCGGTGATGGCGGCGGCCGCGGCAGTGAGCGGACTGGCCAGGAACGTTCGCCCGCCCTTGCCTTGTCGTCCTTCGAAATTGCGATTGCTGGTGGAAACGCTGTATTCGCCGGGCTGCAATTGGTCGCCGTTCATCGCGATGCACATGGAGCAGCCGGCTTCGCGCCACTCGGCGCCGGCATCGCGGAAAATCTTGTCCAGGCCCTCGGCCTGCGCCTGTTCCTTCACTTGATGCGAGCCGGGAACCACCATGACGCGCACGCCCGGATGCACTTTGCGCCCTTTCAACAGGCGCGCGGCGTTGCGCAAATCGGAGATGCGCGAGTTGGTGCAGCTTCCGATGAACACCACGTTGACGGGATGCCCCAGCAGCGGTTTGCCGGGCGCGAGATCCATGTAGCGCAGCGCCTTGGCGAGCGAATCGCGCTCCAAGGGATCGGAAACGTCGGCTGGATCGGGAACACAAGCTGTGATGGGAATCCCCATGCCCGGATTGGTTCCGAAGGTGATCATCGGTTGCAGCGCGGAAGCATCGATGGTGATGCTCTTGTCATAAGACGCGCCTTCGTCGGTGGGCAGCGAGCGCCAGCGCGCCACCGCCGCATCCCAGGCCGCGCCTTTCGGCGCATAATGCCGTCCCGCCATGTACTGATAGGTGGTATCGTCTGGCGCAATCAAGCCGGCACGCGCTCCGGCTTCGATCGACATATTGCAAACCGTCATGCGTTCTTCCATCGAAAGAGCGCGAATGGCCGGCCCGCAGTATTCGAACACGCAGCCAGTCCCGCCGCCGATGCCGATGCGCGCGATCAGCGACAGAATGATGTCCTTGGCCGTCACGCCCGGCTTCAGCGAGCCTTCCACCAGCACCTGATACGTTTTCGACCTGTTTTGCAGCAGGCATTGCGAGGCCAGCACATGCTCCACTTGGCTGGTGCCGATGCCGAACGCGAGCGCGCCGAATGCACCGTGCGTGGCGGTGTGGCTGTCGCCGCAAACCACCGTCATCCCAGGCTGCGTCAAACCCTGCTCGGGACCGATGACGTGCACGATGCCTTGCTGGTCGCTATTCAGGCCGAAGCAGCGGATGCCGAACTCGCGGCAATTGGTTTCAAGCTGGGCGACCTGCGCGGCCGCGACCTTGTCGAGGATCGGCAGCGAGCGCGGCGTGGTCGGCGTGCTGTGATCGGCCGTCGCGATGGTCAGATCCGGGCGGCGAACTTTGAGCCCGCGCTGGCGCAGTCCCTCGAACGCCTGCGGCGAGGTGACTTCGTGCGTCAAGTGCAGATCGATGAACAGCAGCGCGGGCGCGCCGGGCTGCTGCGCTACGACGTGGTTGTCCCAGATTTTTTCGATGATGGTGCGCGGTTTCATATTGCGCTGGCTACAGCGTCTCCTACTTCCGATGTCGTCGCGGGCTGGCCGGAGGGCTTTAAATCCGCAGTGACCCGGCCCGAATTCAGTACCGCCTCGACAGCGCGATTCACCGCCGCGGCTTCTTCTTTCAGCCCGAAACTGTATTCAAGCATGGCCGCGACCGAGCCGATGGCGCCGAACGGGTTGGCTTTGTTTTGCCCGGCGATGTCGGGCGCCGAGCCATGCACCGGTTCGTACAGGCCGACCCAGACGCCGGAGGGCTTGCGATCCCCGATGGAGGCCGAAGGCAGCATGCCGATCGATCCAGCCAACACTGCGCCCTCATCACTGAGGATGTCGCCGAACATGTTTTCGGTCACGAGCACGTCGAAGCGGCGCGGATTCAGGATCAACTGCATGGCGCAGTTGTCCACCAGCAGATGATCCAGCGCGACGTCGGGAAATTCGGCCGCGACCTCGATCACGACTTTGCGCCAGAGCTGCGAGGTTTCGATGACGTTCGATTTGTCGACGCTAGTGACCTTCTTGCGGCGGTTCCGCGCCAGATGGAAGGCCATGCGCGAAACGCGTTCAATCTCCGACCGCGTATACGCCATGGTGTTCACCGCATGCTCTTCGCCGTCTTGGAAGATCCCGCGCGGGGTTCCATAGTAGATGCCGCCGGTCAACTCGCGCACAATGATCATGTCGACGCCGTCCACCAGGGCGTTTTTCAACGGCGAGGAATCGAGCAGCGCTTTGTAAGAGCGCACGGGGCGGAGGTTGGCGTAAACGCCCAGGACTTTGCGAATGCCGAGCAGGCCGCGCTCGGGACGCTTCTCCGGCGCCGCGTTGTCGAATTCCGGCAGCCCCACCGCGCCCATTAGCGTCGCGTCGGCGGCCAGCGCGCGATCGATGGTCTCTTGCGGCAGCGGCGTCCCCGTCTTATGAATCGCAATGCCGCCCAGCAGCCCTTCAGTGAGCTTTAACTGGTGCTGAAATTGGTCGGCGACCTTCTCCAGAACTTTGACCGCTTCGCAAGTGACTTCAGTTCCGATGCCGTCGCCCGGCAGAATGAGAACGTTCAGTTGCATCTATTCGATTTTCGCAGAGCGAGACGTGTTTGCTCAGGCGCGAGTGCGCGTGACCACTTCAATCATTCGCCGCCGCGGCCGTCTGCCCGAGCAATTCGTGGATCAACGACACGATCTCCTCGTTGCGCAGGCCCTTCTTGCGGTCGGCCAGCGCGGTGAAGCGCGAGTACAGTGCGTCCAGCTCCTCGCGATTCAGATCGAATCCCAGATCCGAGGCGCGCTTGTTCAGCGCGTGACGCCCGCTGTGCTTGCCCAGCACCAGCTTGGTTTCCGGAACGCCAACCGTATGCGGCTCGATAATCTCGTACGTGGTGCGTTCCTTCAGGTAGCCATCCTGATGGATACCCGCCTCGTGCGCAAAGGCATTTTCTCCCACGATGGCTTTGTTGGGCTGCGGCCCGAACGTGATGGTCTGCGCCAAGAGCTGGCTGGCGGAGTAAATCTGCTCAGTCACGATCTTGGTTTCAAACGGCAGCTTGTCGTGGCGCGTCTTAAACGCCATCACGATTTCTTCGAGCGACGCGTTCCCTGCCCTCTCGCCGATCCCGTTCACGGTGCATTCGATTTGCCGCGCTCCGGCCTGAACCGCCGCGATGGAGTTTGCAACCGCCAGGCCGAGGTCGTCGTGGCAATGCACGCTGACGATGGCGCTGTCGCCCAGCACCTGCACCATGCGGCCGATCAAAGCCGCGTATTCTTCGGGTACCGAATAGCCGACGGTATCCGGCAGGTTGACCGTGCGCGCACCGGCGGCCACCACGGCGCGGCAAATTTCTTCCAGGTAATCGAACTCGGTGCGCGTGGCATCCTCGGCCGAAAACTCGACGTCCTCGGTGAAATGGCGTGCCAGCTCCACAGCCGCAACTGCTTCATCCAGCACCTGTTGCTGGCTTTTCTTCAGCTTGTACTTGAGGTGAATCTCGCTGGTCGCGATGAAGGTGTGGATGCGCGGCCGGCGGGCGTGCTTGAGCGATTCAATAGCCCGCTCGATATCCGGCGTGTTGGCTCGCGCCAGCGCCGCCACCTGAGCCCAGGAGAATTCACGGCTGATCGCGTCCACCGCCTCGAAATCTCCCTCGGAGGCGATCGGGAACCCGGCTTCGAGGATGTCGACGCCAAGGTCCACCAGCTTTCGAGCCAGCCGCAGCTTCTCGGGTACGGTCATGCTGCAGCCGGGCGATTGTTCGCCATCGCGGAGGGTAGTGTCGAAGATGTAGACTCGGTTCGCCATAAATCCTCCTAGGTTCTTCCAATTATCCGCAGGACCATGGCGATTTGGCAAATTTATAATGATGCGAGTTGAAATAAGTTATGATGATCCTATAAACGCCGCTTATGGAACTCTATCCCCTTAAGGTGTTGCTCACCGTCGCAGATGAGAAAAGCTTTTCGCGCGCGGCCGAGCGCCTGCTTCGCACCCAACCCGCGGTTTCCCTTGCGATTCAGAAGCTTGAGTCGGATTTGCAGGAGAAATTGATCGACCGCTCGGGCAAGGATCTCCTTCTGACCGATGCCGGCCGCATCGTGTACGAGTACGCGCGCCGGTTCGAAAATCTGGAAGGCGAACTGGAAAATGCGCTGGCCGAGCTGCGCGACAACTCAGCCGGACGTCTGGTAGTTGGGGCGAACGAGTCGACTTCGCTGTACCTGCTGGGGCACATCGAGCGTTATCGGCGTCAATATCCGAAAGTTAAAGTGCAGGTGCGCCGATCGCTGTCGAGCAAGATTCCGGGCGAGCTGATTGACGGCGAACTGGAGCTGGGCGTGATCAGTTACGATCCGGAAGACGACCGGCTACAGACCCTGGTGATTTACACCGACCACCTGGCGTTCGTCGTCTCGCCGCAACACCGTTTCGCGGGGCGCAAGGAACTGAGCATCAACGAGCTGGGCATGGAGACGTTCATCGCGCACAATGTTCTGTCGCCGTATCGCGCGGTGGTGCTCAAGGAGTTTCAGCGCCACAAGGTGCCGCTCAATATGGATGTCGAGATGCCGACGGTGGAGACCATTCGCAAGATGGTGCAGCGCAACGAAGGCGTGGCGTTCCTGCCGCACATGACTGTCGAGCAGGATGTCGAGCAGGACGTGCTGCGGGAGATCAAGGTGACGGAGCTGAACGTGGACCGAAATATTCGATTGGTGTATCCTGCGAAACGGAGCTTGAGTCACGCGGCCAGGGCGTTTCTGGAGCTGGTGCACGGAGCCTAGTCCTCGGGAAGCTCGACAGCGTGTCGACAGATTCCCTCGACGTCTCGACAGAACTTGTCGAAAGATGGCGCCCGGCGAGCAAGCGCTATGTCGAAGGATGAAGTCAATGCCGCTTGATCGGCGGTTTCGGAATACTTCGATGCAGGGGCAACCAACTTTCAAGCCACTCCTTGCAACCTCGCACGGACTCAGGATCATTGTGGTCGGTTATCCCAAGGCTGAGCCCGCGTACACCCCTCAAGCTCGAAGCTGAAGCGAGAAACCATGCCTCGTACTCTTGGTGGGCCAAGACAACCGAGACTCGCTTGTCGTTCCTAGCATTTTTGGCACGTTCTGCGAGCGCTGGGACCTGGTCCTTTGGGCAATCGCCGTCGCTGTCAACCAGGATCAGAACTGCCCCGTTCCGCCCCATCTCAATCGCGGCGAGCCCAACCGCGGTCTCAATTCCCCCGGTCTTCAAAAGCGTTCCTTTGGGTTGACGTATCGGTCGAGCTACATCGATATGCACGTGCGGATTGATTACCGGGATCAACAATCAAACCTATTGTGCGTCCTGCCAGAACCCCTATATCGATATGCACGTGCGGATTGATTACCGGGATCAACCGCCAAAGCAGGACGGGGACCGCTGCCACATCGCCTTGACCTTCGACGATCGGCACGATTCGGTAGGGCATTAGGCCGGTACCAGATCACCGAACAGCAGGGATTCCATCTCGGTCTCGCTTGGTAGCGTTTGGGGCTCTGGCCGAAGATAGTTCATCCTCATGAGTTCTCCGGTTGTGTAAAGGCGTTCCTTAAGCGCTTTGCGACCGGTTTGATTCAAGTGCCCGATACAAGTGGTTCCCCCTTCAAGCTCCACCGACAGTATGGCGTTGCTATCGATATCCTTCTTGTCCAAGAGATCCGCACTGTGGGTCGCCGCCATAACTTGGACACTCGCACTAGCTTCCCGCATCGCGTCGAAAAGAACTCCAGCGGCAGCCGGATGCACAGCGCCCTCGGGTTCTTCGAGCGCGACAAGTTGGACGCCAGACGCTCCGCCACGACGCTGGAACAACGCGACAAGCACCGCTAGCGATCGAAGAGTGCCGTCAGAGATTTCTTGAGGAGAGAAGCTTTCGGCGCCCTGCGATACGACGAATTCCAGGGTACGGTAGCCTCCCAGCTCCACGGTCTCGACCGAATCCAAAACCGGAAGAATTACTCGGAGGTATTCCACGACCCTGCTCCATTCATCTGGATACTGCAGAATCATGCGGCTTACGACGTTCGCTAGGTTCCCTCCATCGTCCATAAGAGTGTTCGCGGTATCCGACGTAACTGGTTTCCGGAAGTCTCTCGGGTTGAAGCTGTAGAAGTGGCAGCCCTGCAGGAAGTCAAAAACTGGCTTGAATACTTCTGATGAGGCAGCAAGTGGCAAATGCAATTGATCTAGTCCCACTACGTTCTGTCCCGGCACGTGGCCTGACACAATAGAGCCGTTCCTGACCTCGTATCCGTTCACCGAATGAGATTTGTCCAGCCAACACCTTTCGTGGGCAACAACATAGTCCGCTCTTGTCCAACGGCGGAAACGAGCTGCGTATAACCCAGAAATGCCATTGGTCGTGATGAATTCGATTCGGATCCCGATATATGAATCGCTGTTGATTCCACGGCGAATGACTCTGAAGAAACCACCGCGATCGTGAAACGCTTTCGATGTGGGCCCGCTCGTCGCCAGGGAAAGAAACCTTAGCGCGTCCAAGAAGTTGCTCTTGCCTGCGCCGTTCGGGCCAACCAGGATGGTCAATGGCCCAAGCCTCACGTCGCAGAAGGCGATACTTTTATAGTTTTCAAGCACCACCCGCGTGATTCGTGGACGAATTTCCATTAGCATTCTTAGTATAAGCAAGGCTGAGCGGAAGGAGTCGCTTTCCTCGAGGATAGGCGGAACGTTATGTTCCGAGTGTCGTCTAAGCTCTTATTGAGAGGGTTCCCTCTCGGATCGAGTAAATGGAGACGTTTTTCAGAGACCTGAAGCACTCGTTGCGGATGTTTCTCCAGAGTCCCGGCTTCACCATCACGGCCGTGGCGGCGCTGGCGCTCGGCATCGGAGCCAACACCGCGATTTTTTCCATCATCAACACCGTGCTGCTCCGGCCGCTGCCCTACCCCGATCCGGATCGTCTGATCGTTTTCATGCTGACGTCGCCCAACGGGGCGTTCCCCTTCGCTTCGGCGACGAAATTCAATACGTGGCGCGAACAGACCAACGTATTTCAGGATGTCTCGGCGGTTTCGAATGGCACCATGAACCTGACCGGCGTCGACAATCCCCAGCAGATCCAGACCGCTCGGGTCACCGCATCCATGTTCCGCCTGTTTGGTCTCGCGATCGCGCACGGACGTAGTTTCGCGGAAGAAGAGGACAGGCCGTACGGCGGGCACGTCGTGGTGCTCAGCGACGAATTCTGGACCAGGCGCTTTGGGCGCGATCCGGCGATCGTCGGCAAGACCATATCGCTCAGTGGCGATCCCTATCAAGTCATCGGAATCGGCGCGCCCGAAAACAAAATGGAAGCGGATCCGCCCATTGACCTGTACGTGCCATTTCAGATCGATCCCAACAGCACCGATCAAGCCACTTACTTCACGGCCTTCGCGCGGTTAAAGCCGGGCGTGACACTGGGGATGGCGCGCGCGCAGCTTCAACTTGCGGCCGATCAGTTCCGGCGGAAATTCGCTGGCAACCTGGGCATGGGACCAAGAGACGGGTTCAGCGTTCAGCCCTTGCACGACCTCGTGGTGAGCGGCGTGCGCGATCTGCTGTTCGTCTTCGCCGCCGCTGTGAGTTTCGTACTACTGATCGCGTGCGCCAACGTTGCGAACCTTCTGCTGGTGCGAGCCACGGGACGCAGGCGCGAGATCGCCATCCGCGCGGCTATCGGCGCCGGACGCGGCCGAATCATTCGGCAATTGCTGACCGAGAGCATCCTGCTTGCGCTAATGGGCGGGGCTTTCGGTCTGGGGATGGGAATGATCGGCATTCGTTCGCTGTTGCCGGTGTATCCGGGAAGCATTCCGCGACTGGGACCGCACGGCGCCTACGTGTCGATCGACACGCACGTTCTCGCTTTCACGCTGCTCGCCTCGCTGGTCACTGGCGTCCTGTTCGGCCTGATTCCTGCATTCCAGGCCTCACGCACGGACCTGACGTCCGTTCTGAAAGAAGCCGGCGGACGCTCGGGTACTGGTTTTCGCCAGAACAAAGCGCGCTCGCTGCTGGTGATCACCGAGATGGCTCTGGCCCTGATTCTGCTGATCGGCGCCGCCCTTCTCATCCGGACCTATCTCGCCTTGCGCGCGGTCGATCCAGGCTTCGACCGGCACAATGTGCTCACCTTGCAGATGTCGCTCGATGGCCCACGCTTCCAAAGAAGTGCGGGCATTGCGCAGCTTGCACGCGATGGGATTCCACGAGTTCGCGCCCTACCTGGCGTAGTAGCCGCAAGCGTGACGGATTGGCTGCCGCTGGAAGGCGGTTACGGCCTGCCTTTCGTCGTGGAGGGGCGGCCGCTGGACGGATTTTCGCATGGCGGCGCGAATTGGATGGCGATCTCGGACGGCTATTTCGATGTGTTCAAGATTCCGATATTGCGCGGCCGGGCTTTCACCGAGCGCGACGATGCTGGAGCCCCGCCGGTAGTTATCATTAATCAAGCCATGGCAAAGCGCTTCTGGCCGAAGGGCGATCCATTGAACGACCGCCTGATCATAGGCAAGGGCGTGGGCCCCGAATTCGAAGAACCCGCAAGGCAAATTATCGGCATCGCCGGCGATTCGCGCGACGATGGGCTCAATCGCACTCCCCCCGCGACGATGTACGTTCCCGCAGCTCAGGTTCCGGACGGTGTCACCGCGCTCGATAGCCGTCTCGGGCCGCTGATCTGGGTGGTACGCACGCGCGTCCCGCCGTATTCGCTAAGCCAGCCCATTCAGGCGGCGTTGCGCGAGTCGAGCGGTGGTCTGCCAGTGGCTCGCATTCGCACCATGGATGCAGTTGTCGCGCTATCCACCGCGCGCCAGGATTTCAACATGCTGCTACTAACCGTCTTCGCCGGTGCTGCCCTGCTGCTGGCCGCGATCGGGATTTATGGATTGATGGCCTATTCGGTAGCGCAACGCACGCAAGAGATCGGCATCCGTATGGCGCTCGGCGCCGAGACCGCCGACGTACGAAGAATGGTCGTGTTCCAGGGCATGGCGCTGGCGTTGATCGGCGTAGCCGTGGGGATCGCGGCCGCGTTCGGGCTATCCCGTCTCATCGCGAGCTTCCTGTTCGGCGTGCAGGCCTGGGACCCGGCGGTTTTCGTCGTCGTTCCGCTGCTACTCAGCGCGGTCGCACTGCTGGCGGTCTGGATTCCGGCCCGGCGCGCGACGCGCATCGATCCGCTGGATGCCTTGCGCTACGAGTAAAGCTACTGCGCCACGCTGATGGTGCCCGCGTTGCTGGTCTGGCCCCCGATGGTGACGCTCAACGGATAATCGCCGGACGCTAGGCCCGCAGGCACGACGATGTTCATCTGCGTGAGCCCCACAAATCCTGGCGCCAGGCCGACGAAGCTTACCTCGGCCGGAAGCGATCCGACGTTGACGCTGGTCTGCGACATTGCCTTTGCCAACGGACTCGCCGATGCCGCCGCACCGTCCGACATCGCCACGTTTACCGGACCGGAGCCGGTCAGATACACCATGATCGTACTTCCTGATTTGGCGGGATTCGCGGCCGTGTTCAACGAGTAATCGGAATTTTGTGCGATGGCGCGGCCGGAGCTGTCGGAAAAGACGCCAGGCGCGGCGGCCAGCACCGGCACGGTAAGCGTGTTGGCAGCAGAACCATTCACATTCACCACCACTTCCGCGTTCCCCGGTAACGTCTCCCAGGGCACTTCGAAGTTGACCTGGGTCGAAGTCACGGCGAGGATCGGCGCGGGCCGGCCGTTCACGGTAATCGAAACATCAGCAAGCATGTTGGGCAGCGGCGCACTGGCAGTGATAACCGACGCACTCAAATGCGTTCCGAACAAAGTGGCCAGCGAGCCAGGCGAAATCCGGGGTGCGTAGCTGGCGGCGTTTACCACCGCGTTGGCCGTGGCGGGCGCCACCGGCGTGAGTTTGCGCACGACGTTGTTGGTGCTGTCTCCGATATAGACGTTGCCGGATGAATCCAGCGCGACCGAGCGCGGGAAATACAAGTCGGCTTGCGTGGCCGCACCTCCATCGCCGTAGTAGCCCGGGGATCCAGCCCCCGCGATGGTGGTGATGATGCTATTGGACACGAAGCGAATGCGGCTATTTATCGTGTCGGCGATGTAAATGTTATCCGATGCGTCGACCGCCAGGTCCATCGGATCATACAAGGAAGCCTGCGTGGCCGGGATGCCGTCGCCGTTGTAGCCGTAGGATTCGTTGCCCGCGAGAACGACGAAATTGTTAGTATCGGTGAACTCGACGATCCTCCGGCCCACTGTGTCGGCGATAAACAGATTCACGTACTGGTCCACCACCACCGCGTCGGGATGATGCAACTGGCCGGTGGTCGCTGGCCCTCCCACGAAACTGTTGATGTAGCCGTCGGCAACCAACCGGATGACGTCGTTGTTGGAATCGGCGATGTAAAGGTTACCGTACTTATCCACGGCGACGCCGGTCGGAGCGCTCAATTGCGCCTGCAAGGCCGGTCCGCCGTCTCCCGTATAGCCGGCTCCCATGGTGTTGTTGCCGGCTATGGTTGTGATGGTTCCCTTCGAGGAAACTTCGCGGATCAAGTTGTTGCCCGCATCGGCGATGAAGAGATTGCCGGAGGAATCCAATGCCAGACCTGTGGGATTGTTCAACTCCGCGCTGGTGGCCGCGCCTCCGTCGCCCGTGTAGCCGGGCGAGCCGTTGCCGGCCACGGTTGTAATGGTGCCGTTGGAGATTTTCCGCACGCGGTGATTCCCGCTATCGGCGATGTAGATGTTTCCGGAAGAATCCACTACCATGCCGCCGGGCTGATTCAACTGCGCCGATGTCGCGGCTCCATTGTCGCCGGAGAATCCGGAAGTGTTGTTTCCGGCGACGGTGCTGATAGTGTACTGCTGGGCAGTGAGACAGGAAACGCTGGCCAGCGCAAGCGCCGGGAAGTAAAGCTGCAACCTCATGAAGTCAGAAGACCCTCAAACGTGAAGTAAGTACCGAACCCGAATTCTTAATGATGCCACAGCGCGGCCGATGGCCGAAACCATACTGGTTAATACGTGCGGGAGGGGCGGACGGGGTACGCGAAAACGTTGCTGGTTCCCAATCGGCGCCAGCCGGGCTGGTCAGTCACGCCGTCCAGGGCCGGAGAAACCAGAAAGGCGGCATCTTGGGACGCAAGAATGTCGGCGGCTTTGGTCCATTCGGCTTGCCGCCGCGCATAGTTTCCCTCAAAAAATATCTGGAGCGTCACGCGGGCGTCTGCCAGCCACGCCCAGTAGTAGGGCAGGTCGCCGGTTACGATCGCGACATGATCTCCGGAGTTGAGACCGAGCGCGTGCAGCTCGCGCGCGATTTCGTAATGCAGCCGCGCCGGCGGTTCGTTAGTGGGTTGGTCGAATGCTCCGGTCATCGATTCCACCAGCATCAGCAGCGCCGCAGTAGTGGCGATCGCCAACGAAATCCGGCGGTCCTCCAGCACTCCACAGAACAGCGCGGTCCACAACAGCACAAAGAACGGCGCCAGATAGCGGCCTTCGGCGTGAACGGGCGCGTACATCGCAAAAGGCATCGCACCCAGAGCCAGCACCGGCCCCAGCGTCTTCAAACGGCCGAGCGCGTCGCCCTTGCTGGATCTCAGAAGAAATAACGCCAGTAGGGCAAACAAAAGCGGAAGCTGGCGATGATGCAGCCAATAGCCGTACAGGCGGACTTGTTCTACGGTGGCGCGCGCGAACTCGCGAGGACGATAGGCGATTCGCACGCCTTCGTTCCAGTAGGCCGGATCGTACCAGGGCGGATAGGTACCCGCAATGGGTTTGGCGAATTCGAAGATCGCCGGGTGTGTCGAAAGTTGACGGGTGGGATGCACGGGCCGGCCGTTGCCACCAGGACCGCCCTGCCAGTTGGCATTGGGCAGGCCGTTCACATGCCATGCCACGTTGAGTTTGGCGCTATCGCCGAATGTAAAACGGCCTTTGGCTTCCGAGAGCGCCCAGACATATGGAGCGGCCATCGCCGCAAACACAGCGCACGCCAAGAGCGTCCGTCTGCGGCCAAGCAAACCCGATATCGCAAGGCACACGACTCCGATGGGAAGGAACGGCGCTTTCGCAAGATAACCGAGACCCAACGTCACACCGAGCGCTGAGAAGAGCCAGGCGCGCCGATCCCCCGCGGCGATCCGCATCAGCAGTCCGGCGGCAACGAACGCGAAGAAATTCACCAGCAGGTCGGGCGTGACGAAACCCAGACTCGTGAAATCCAGCGAGCCATACAGGAACGCGGAATAGCTGAGCAGCAGCAGGCTGGCCACGCTCGAGACCGGCAGGAGTCGCCGCAGAGATCGCACGAAAAACAGAAATCCCGCCAGCGACACCGCATAGAGAACGAAATTCAGCAAATGCACCAGCGGAAACTCCTGCTGGCGCGAGGGCTGAACAACGGCGCTCAGCGCGGCGATCAGCCAAGGATACAGCGGGCTCCACTGCGTGTTGAGGGCGTTGTGAAAATCGCGATGCAAATACGCTGCGGCGTTGTCCAGATACTGGATGCCGTCCGGATTCATGTCGAAGCGCGCCGTCCAGGCTTGGAGAGCGCCGAGCATCAATGCCACCAGGCAGAAGCCTATGGTGAGACGCCGGATCAGCGCATCGGGCGGCGTCCCGGTTCCCGGCGGCGTGCTCGCAAGAGCGCCGGGAGAAACCACGGACCTGATGTTCAGACTATAGCATTCAACGCAAGAACCCATAGGCGCTCGCGCCCAAAACACACGACAATTAGCAGACCAAAGCTCGGGACTTTCCGGGGAAACGGGCGGGTTTCTCGGGAGTTCTCCGGGAGCGAAAAGAACGGGGCATGATGCCGTCGCGTGACGAAGTGATGATTGATTCCGGGATCGTGGCTCAGCTTGCCCAGCGGCGAGACGGGCCGCACGTTCTGGAAAGCCTTGTGCAGCGCGCGATGGGATCGGGTTGTAACTTTCTGATGAGCTTCACGCCACGTGGCGAAGTCATCATCGAGGATGGTGTCACAAATGAACGCCCGCTCATCTGCAGCGCACACGGATTCTCGTGGCCGAAAGCCCATCCACAGCAAGCGGCGCGCTACGAAGAGGCCGGTCTTCAGCCAGATGAATTTTCAGAGCTTCGCGCAGCACGCTTACGAAGTGAGCCGGCCGGGCGAGACAAAATGGGACAATGCGCCAGTTCACAACAACATACCGCGGAAGAACTGCCGGCGTATCCATTATCAGGACTATGACCGCGCGAACGCCAGCAGCGGCCCGATGTCGTGATTGTCGGCAGCCCTCAGCGCCGCGATATAGCGCTCGCGCACATCGCCGGCAGCCTGCAGGTTGACGCTCCCCCACGAAAAGCGCTCGCCGCCGAGCCGCATGACGAGAAGATCGGCCATCAGCCGGGCATGGCGACCGTTGCCGTTCGGGAAAGGATGAATCTGCACGAGCCGGTGATGAAAGCGCACCCCGATTTCATCGGGCGTATAGGACTTGTATTCGATCCAAGCTTTCACGTCATCGAGCAACTGGCGCAGTGCCGTGGGGATTTCGTAGAACGGTATCCCGAGATTGCGCTCGCCCCCGCGGAACTTCCCGGCCCATCGCCATACCTCGCTTAGCATTTTCTTGTGCAGGTCGGTGATAAATTTCTCGGTCAGCACATCGCGGCGGCTTTTGAGCGCCCAGTCCTGTGCGCGCGCGATGTTCTCCTGCTCGGCTTCATTCAGTTCGCGGCGATAGGCGATGTAAGCCGGAATTAGCTTACGCTGTTCCTCAGGCGTCAGCGGCGTTGCGTCATCGGGCTGCTCGAAAAGATCGTCCACCGTCTAGTCCCAGAACAGTCGCGGGTTCGTCTCGCGCACAATCTCGTCGAGACGCTTTTCGGCGTCCTTCCCTGTCACCGCCTGGTCTTCGAGCAGCATCGAGTGCTCCACCGGCCCCCGGCGCCGGCGCGCGAACAGCCGCGCCCGGTCGCGGACCATGGTTTCCAGAGGCTTGTTCGGAACCAAGGCATAGACGAGCGTGCAGTCGAGGGCCTCAGCGACGCGCCGCAGTGTGGCCAGCTCGATGCTTCCCTTGGCTTCGGATTGCTCGATTGCCACAACAGAAGGCTGCTTTACCTTCAGCCGACTCGCCAGTTGCGCCGTCGTCATCCCGAGCGCTTCGCGGACAGCCTTGATCCAGCCCCGCACCGGCGCAGCATAGCGCCTGACCGCCCCTAGTTCCTTGAAGTGTTCATCGAGATTGGCGCGTGATTGGGCTGCGAGCCTTGCTTTTTCCATAGTCTATAGCCTATTGTTATAGTCTATTATAATAGATCATAACCTATTAAAATAGAGATTGTCAATAGACTATAGCCTAGGTTTTGGAAGCGGCACTTTTTGGGAAACTCACGCAAGGAATGCGTTGTGCGGAAAACCAAGGTTTACCGCAGAGATGAACCGGGCGCCCGAATCGGCAGGCGCATCAACACTACAAGGCCGCCCGGCTGGAGGGACGATTTCCGCAAGCTTCAGCGTCTCCTGCCAGTTTTCCGTTTCCGCCGGTCGTAGGCGGCCGCAGTGTGTTGGTTGCATCGATCGAGCGCCCGGCTCGGTGGCGCGTGTATCGCTTAAATTTGGGTTTGGCAAGCGGGCCCAGGTCAGCTCCGCAAAGCGGATTAGCACATACCCAGCGGTACTGATGCCCTCGAAGCCTACGTTTCCTGCTTCTGTGTTCGCAATTAATACCACTACCATAGCTGTTGCCGGCGAGTACCGGAAATAGCCAAGTCGTTGCAAGTATAAGTGTTTACTTTGTTTGACAAATATAGCAGTCAATGCTATATTTGATTCTGGGCGGAGGATAGCACGATGACTGCTGAGCAGTGGAAGGCCGGCCGCGAAAAGGTTGGCTTGACTCAGGTGGAAGCTGCCAGCGCACTGGGTGTGTCTCAACCATATCTGTCGCAACTCGAAAAGGGGTTGAGGGCGTCTAGTTTACCGCTCGCTCGAAAGGCTGCGAAGCTTTATGAGCTTCCTACCGCGCTTCCTCTGAAAGAACTGCTGGAGCGTTCGAGCGTTACCCCGGATGAACTTCAGAGAAAGCTGGCTTTCCTTGGTTACCCAGGGTTCGAGCATGTTGGCTCCAGGGCGGCGAGCAATCCCGCCGAAGTGGTGCTCAATGCCGTCGTGAAACGGGATTTGGACACGCGCTTAGTTGAAGCCCTGCCCTGGGTGCTGGCCACGTATGCCGGCCTGAACTGGAGATGGCTGCGGGACCGCGCCAAATTGCACAACGCTCAAAACAGGCTCGGCTACATCGTGCATCTCGCGTGGCAGACAGCACGAGCTTTACCGGATCGCCAAGGCGCGGTGCCGGTGTTGTCCCGATGGGAGAGCGAACTCGAGGAGGCTCGTCTCGCCAGTGAAGGAACGCTCTGCCGCGATTCGATGCCGGCACCTGAGCGCGCGTGGTTAAAAACACACCGACCTGAAGCCGCAGCCCACTGGAACCTACTAACCGGCCTCACGGCGCAGCAGCTACCATATGCCGCCCATTGAAGAGCCGCCGGAGCCGTGGCGGGCGTTCTTTTTTGAGCTGAATGATCTTCTCACTGAAGAAGTTCAACTCCATTGTTGTGGCGGCTTTGTTGTGACCCATACTGACGGCGTCGCCCGTACGACGAGGGATGTTGATTTTTTAGGCGTTGTCCCAAGCGTATGGCGAAATCTCACGGAAATAGCGGGCGAGGGTTCGGCCTTGCATAAGAAACACAAGATCTACCTTCACGCTGTTACCGTCTCTACGCCGCCCGAAAATTACGTGGAACGATTGATCTCTATCTACCCGGGTGCATGCGCGCCTCGCGCCCAGGTTACCTGAAGCCGGACATCCTTCGGTCACGTTTCGCGTGATGGAATCGGTGGCGAGCTTGGTTGTGTTCAGACGATAGCATCAGCGAGTGCAGACTCGGTACGCCGGGCGCTAGTGCTGCTGCGCTTTGGCTGCCAGCAGCATCGCTTTTCCGCACTCCTCGGCGACAGTCAGGTAGCGCTGCACAGTTTGCTTGCCGACCACGTAAGGATTCGGGTCGCCCGGCTTGCGCGTGGCGAGCGCATTCAGCTTGGCGAATGAGTTGTCAAATTCCGAGTGATTGGTGATGATCACGTCGGCCCCGGCTCCCACGGCGACATCGCGGAAACGCTCGGCGGACTTGATGTAGGCCTCGAGCATCGGAATCGGCGTTGCGGTGCTGAGCGCCGTTCCACCCCATTCAGCAGCCAGGTGCGGCCGGCCGAGGTCCTTGACCGGGACCAGCGTCGAGATCGTACCAGGCGTGTGACCAGGCGTGATGTAGAGCGTGATGGTGGTGTCGCCGAGCTTGAGCTTTTCGCCGTCCGTGGCCACCATGTCGCGCCGCGGAATCGGATTGCGCGTGTCGCGCTCGGCCAGTTCCCAATCGGCCGCGCTAAATAGGATGTGCGGATGGAATTCGTCCTGGAGCAGCTTGGCGCCCGCATCGTGATCGCCGTGGCCATGGCTCACCACAACGTACTTGATCGTGGCGGGATCGAGCCCGAGTTTCCGCAAGCCTTCGACGATCTCGGGTTCCGCGGCGTAGCTATACAGCGTGTCGATGATGATGATGCCGTCGGAGGTCGTCACCGCCCAGGAGCCGTGAATTTTCGTGCCAAGAAAATACAGGTTGTCGAATACCTTCACCGGTTCGGCGTACCATTGTTCGCGAGGAGGGTCGGGACGCGGCGCGTTGGCTGCGCCTCTACCGGCGGGTCCACGGCCTTGCGGCGCTGGTGTTTCGCCGGGGCACGCGCGGTTATAAACCCCAACCAGATCCTGTCCGGCTGCGGCACGCGCGGCGGAACGATGCCCGTCGATGGTGTCGGGAATCGATTGCGCGAGCAGAACGGGCGCGCAGACATGTCGCAAGACAAACAAGATGCGTTGAAAAGCTCATGAGCCACCTCCAGCTGCGGGCGATGCCCGGCTTGAAATGAGCTTACTACAGCCGCTAGTTTGCCAGCGTGAAGTTCACGTCGATCTGCGCTACCACCTCGACCGGCTTGCCGTTGAGCAGCGTCGGCTGATAGGTCCACTGTTTGAGCGCTTGCAGTGCGGCATCGGCCAGGATCGCCTCTCCGGAGATGAGATGCAGGTCGAGGATCTGGCCGTCGGTGCCAGATCAAGGCGTTATAGCTCACCTTGCCTGTGATGTGTTGTTGTTTGGCCTCGAGTGGATATTTCGGCATGACCTTGTTCACCACTTTGGAATGCTGAACGTTGCCACCCACGCGGATGCGCTGGACTCCGGGCGCTGGCGGAGGAAAGCGGCCGCCGCAGCCGAATCGCCCGGGCCTCCGGCAGTGCGAAGAGCAGCGCGAACTCGATGGTTGCCCGGCCACGTGAATTGTCATCTTGAGATGAGCATCGAAATTCTGCGGCCGCTTTGTCCATCTGTCGCAGATCTTCGTACTGCATCACGTCGCCTTCATGAAAGGGCAATTCACCACGCAAGTGCTCTTGGGCGTCGGCAGTGATTCCACGGAAATTCATAGCCGTGAGAGTCGCCGGGAACTGGCCGTTCACGAAAGTGGGATCGAGGTAGTACGTCGGACCAGAAGTTCCATCCGGGCGCGTGCGACCGCCGCCGTGGCAGCTAACTTTGATCTTGACCTGAAGCTGACGTAGGCCCGGCTTCATAATGCCAATTGAGAACACTCTCCAACACCGGCTTGCGCAGCTCATCCGGCCCGCTCAACACCCGCGCATCGCTGACTTCTCCCTTGGCGTTCAGGCTGGCCTCCACCACCACGACGCCGCGCGCCGTTACGTTCGCGGGAATGTGGATCGGAGTGCGATGCAGCAGCGTGGCACCGGCGTCGACAGCGACTCCAGGATCGTCCGGCTGCTCTTGCGCCGGGACCGAAAAGGGGACGAGCCAAATCGAAAGCCGAGCGGCCAACAAAAGCGCAGTAGCAAATCGTTGCGAGCGTCGCGAAAAGGCGAGTGCGGGACATGGAGACCTCCTGAAGTACAGCCGCCACTCTGCGGGCGAGCTGGCGTTTTCTAAGGAATAAGGGAGCCGGAGCGAGATCCGGCTGAATCTTCTGTTCGGCCACCGCGACTAGTGCGTCCAGGTAGCGATCGCGGTCGCGCGTTACGCGGATCACTTCGCGGTCCACCACCTGCTCGCGGGCCAACTGAATGCGGCTCAAGATGAACCAGACCGCGGGGTTAAACCAGAATGCCGCGCGGATTAATTCTTCGGCCATGACAAAAAGCCAATCGCGCCGGACCACGTGAATGAGCTCGTGGCAGGCGATAGCCTCGCGCATGGAAGCTTCCATTTCTTCAAAGCGTGCCGGCAGAAGCACGGAGGCGCGGGGCCAGCCATAAGTCACCGGGCCCGAGAGCTCAGGATGCACGTACCATCCTGCCGACGCGTTTCCAAAGGGTACAGGTGGCGTGGACAACTGCCGCGAATCCTTGCGGAACCGGCGCAGGCGCAGCAGCCCCGTCACGATCCAGACCAAGCGTAAGACGGCGCCGAGCGCGATCACCCACAGCAGGTCCGCGCGGCTCCAGTGGTGCGCATGAGGACCGAGAGCTTGCCGCAGCCCCGCGCCCTCCCCGATATCTTCGATCAGCGCAGGAAGTGCTTCGGGCAAAGGCACGCGCCAGGGTTCGATCAATGGCAACGCCAGCAAGAGCAAGAGCAGCCCCTGCCAGGCCCACAGCCGCGCTTTGGGTTGATTGAGAAAGCGAATCGTGAGCGCGCCAGCCAAGGCCAGTACGCAGATCTGCGCGCTCCACACCATCAGCGTGTCGAAGAATAATTGGCCGTTCATTTTGTCTTCGCGCCTCCGGAAGACTTCGAAGCGCGGATGGCCCGGCGAATTTCATCCAAATCATTCGCGGTTAGTTGTTCGTCTTCGATCAGGTGCAGAAGCAGCGGCTCGGCCGATCCATTGAAAACGCGTTGCACGAAGTCGCGCACAATGGCCCCGATCACCTGTTTCTGCGGCTTGGCCGGAGAATATACGTAAGCCCGATCCTGCTGCCGCTTCTTGAGGTGCCCTTTTTTCTCCAGGATGTTCATCAGCGTCATGACGGTGGTGTAGGCGATGTGCCGCTTCTTGAGCAGCTCCTCGTAGACGTGCCGCACGGTGGCGGATTCGAGCTGCCAGACCACCTTCATGATTTCGAGCTCCTGCCCGGTCAGGGTTGTGTGCCGCGGTCGCATACTAATTAATTAGTACTAACTCAATGCGTTGTCAAGCAATATTTTCGGAGCCCTCCTGCCAGACCCCGTTCACAGATATTTCGATCAATGGAATCAATTTCATAGCCTCGGCACCCCAACGGGCGAGTTTTATACTCCCCGCATGGAGGAGCTACCGCGTCGAGTGTTGCAGCGATTTCTGATTGTTCTCATTCTCGTGCACCAGGCCTGGTGCCAGACGCCCACGGCGATTGACCTCAGGGCGCAGAGCAAGAACGTGGATTTCACCGGCGCCACCAGCACGCGACCCTTCAAATCGGGTGCGGCGCTGCCATCCACTTGCTCGGTCGGCGAGATGTTCTACCTGACCAATGCGGCCGCCGGCGCCAACGTCTACGGCTGCACCGCGGCCAACACCTGGACGCTCGAAGCCGGAACAGGCGCGCAGTCCGCCAGCCAGCTTTCAGACCTGGCGGCGGCCCGGACATCGGCCACCACGCTAACCATCGGCGCGAGTTGCTCGGTGGCGACACCGTGCAATGTGCGGTTCGGTAGCGCGGCACACGCCTACACCAGTTCCACCTCCGCCACGATCAGCGCCGGCACCGGCACGGCTTACATTTATCTGGATCCGAGCGGGAACCTTACGGTCGGCCACATTCTGACCCTGACCTGCGCGGCCGGCTGTCTGGCGGCGCCGGGCGTGACCGCATTTCCATCCAATTCGATCCCTCTGTTTACCTGGACCGCGACCAACGGCACTTGGGACGCCACCGGCAGCACGGACTGGCGGGCGTTCCAGAGCACTGCCAATGTTGCGGCCGGAACGGGTCTGCTTAGCGCCACCGCCAACGGCGTAACCACGCTCTCGATTGACCCGACCTTGATAGCGTTGTGGGCGCCCGTCCCGCCGACTTCTTCGACAGCCTGCACCAAGGGCGCCTGGTCGGTCGACACCTCCTACTATTACGTGTGCGTAGCTGCGAATACTTGGCTCCGCGCCGCACTAACAACTTGGTAAGGAATCAGCGATGCGTAGAGTCTTGTGTGGTCTAGCTGCCGCTTTGTACTGCGTTCCCTCGTTCAGCGCACCCGGCAAGGTCATCGAATCCAAACCACCGCAACACAAGCCGTGCTGTCGTTCACGGTCAGCGATCCATCGCAGTGCACGGTCCAGGTCTTCAGCGATGCGGCGCAGACGCACCCGGTTGACGACGTCAGTGCGGCGCTATTCCCCGGCTCCCAGCAATGCAATCGCGCCGGATCGGCAATCCAGGGGAAAACGGTCAGCTTCGTAGCCGGCTTGCGGACGTCTCAAAAAGCCAGCGACGGAAAGCTGCACTCGCGGGCGCTGGCCTCGCAGACGGCCTACTACTACACGATCACCGATCTGGCGGACTCACAGACTACCCAAGGGTCGTTCACCACGTCCACTTTGCCGCTCGGCAGCCTCTATCCGGAACAACCGCCCTTCGATCCCAACGCCTGGGACAACCGCGCCTATCCGCAGTTCGATTGGACCATAAGCCAGCGAAATCAGGCCCTGGCGGATCCGCTCACCGGGCAATTGGTGAAAGCGAGTCACTTTTGCCGGCGACGCTTACGCGGCGAGTCAAAACAGCACCGACGGTCTGGGCGCTCCCTTGGCGACCGGCGTGGTCGCGGCAGGCGCGTGTTCGAATGCTGCGAATCTGAATGCCTCCGGCGCGAGTTACGCCAATTGCACCGGCGCGGCCAAGATCTTCATGCCTCTTCCCGCGTTTCAGATGACAGGGACCGGCGTTTTCAAAAACTGGTATCCCCGCTTCAACGTCGATGATCTTCTTTTTTACGTCTATGGCTCAGCGGATGCGGCCGCGATCGCCGCTGCAGATGGAAGCAACACGCTGACGGTCTGTCTGGCGCAGGGAGCAGGCCTGCCGTGCCTGTCACGCCCGTTCACCGTCACGTTGCAAAGCACGCCCGCAGCCACCGGCACGGTCAAGATTCCGGCGGCAACGCCCGCGCCGGTGTTCGCCAACTGGGGCTATACACCGCTGCATGGCGATGTGGTTCCGACGCCGGGAACCGTGAGCGTCAGCGGCAGCACAGTGTCGCTGACCAATCCCGGCCAGCCATACACGTCTGCTAACGCGTTCGACGTGGACTGGCCCGCCGGCAGTCAGATCTACATCCAAGGCTCGTCGGCCTGGGGTTGCGGGAACGACTACTGCACCATCGCGTCGATCCAGTCCGCCGTGCAATTGACCACGGTCGAAACATGCAGCGCCGCTTGCCCGGCATCGGCGAACTACGAAGGACGCGCTTTTGGATTTCAGATTGTGCGCCCAGGCGCGAGCGGGTCCATCAACGTGAGCTTTGGATTTGAAGCCGGCATGTCCAGCTTCATGGTCGGTGCTGGAAGACGCGACGCCGCAGCACTGCAACTCGAATCCGGTCGCCGTCACCAACGACGCGGCGGGCAATCCTTATTCCGGTTACACGCTGGAAGGTTATCTCTGCACTTTCTCGAACGAATGGGCAGGCACGGCTTACTGGCTTTTCATCTCGAAAGATCGGAACGGCGCGCCGCTGGGCGAATCGCGGCCGCTCGGACCGTCGGGCATCCCCCCGAACCAGTCCTGGTCATCCAACGGCGCCAGTTTCCCAAACGGCGCGAACATCGCCTTCGCGGGCTGGCATCCCACCGACGGCAGCAAGTTCATGGCGAGCGCCTCCTACAATTCCGGCGCCACTGCGCTGCTGGTCTCCGCGCAATACGATCCGACGCAGCCCGGATGCAGTCCGGCGTATGCGAATTGGGCCGGCGCCCAGCAATATGTCGTCACCTATTCGAACCCCGTGCCCACCTGCTTCACGTACACGAATCTAACCAACCCATCCGCGAATCCGCCCATGGACCTGCGCTCGCAGATTGTCAGCGCGTACGCAGCCTACAATCCGGGCTTCGATCTGTCGGGATTCGCCATCGGCGAGGTCACCGTGACTGGGGGATACGCTCTCACCTGCCTGGGCGCGACCGGCGGCGGCGATCGCAACCTGCGAGTCTGCGGCGCCTTCGACCCCACCACTGGAAACTTGGTTCAGGTCTTCGACAGCTTCTCGAAATATCCGGGGCGGTGGGGCTACGTGCACGGGCCGATTCACGGCATCGGCAAGTATCATGCCCTCACGCTCGATCATCCGTATCCCAACGCAGCCAGCGCGAATAATGCTCTGTACGGTCCTTTTGAAATGGCGGTCACGGCGGTGAATCGCGCGGGCTTCGGACAAACTGCGAATTGGACGTTTCGCGGGGACAGGCGCAGGCACTTCCATGGCGGCGAATGAAGCTTACTCATGTCCCACCGGGCTCGCCACATACTTGGTCACTCTCGGCGCTGTTGGGAACCACTGCATTCAGGTTAAGGTGTCGTCGGAACCCTGCAGCCACACGCCCGGCACGCAAGCCATCTTTCCCGGTGGCAAGACCGAAGCGCAACAGTTTCCCTGCACCAGCACCGACGGCACCACCGTGACCAACGCGGCTTGGTCGAAATTGCAGAACCTCGCCGAGGGCGACTGGGTGCGGCCGAACGAAAACTATAACGACTACGACGAAGTGTTCATCGTCGCCAAGAAAGATGTGATCTCGGCATCGGAGATCAATCTCTGGCTGGTCCGCGGCGGCGGCGTGTGGCCGAATAATGCGCAACCAGCTTACGCCACCATCAACGCAGTGCATCCGGACGGCCTGTCGCTGGCCATGACCGCCAACTGGATTGTGGCCGCGGCGAACTGGATGATGGACGCCACCGACCCCTCGGCCACTTGGCTGCCGGACAATCCCGCGTTAGTGCTGGTGCATGGGGTTCAGGTCCCCGGCTCGAATCCGAACAACAAGATCGCTGTCGCAGTGGATCTTCAGGACCAAACCAAATACGCGGGCTTCTACGACTCCCCCATTACGCAGCAGATCATGCAGCCACTGCCGGATATTGCCGCGGTGGGTCCGTCGTGGGCGGCGTCGGCCTCAGGATACGCGGGGCTCATCCAGCAATACATGAACAACGATCAGCTCGCCGCTTCCGGATGGGATCGCCGCTGGGTGGTGAATTACCGGCATCTGAATCCTCCGTCGGGCAACGGGCCGGAATACCGGTCGAGTCCGGGCGTGGCAGGCGTTTTGACTCCGGTCGCGGGCACGGCTCAGGTCTACAAGATCACGGATCCGTATTCGGGCGGCCCTCCCGATCCCAAGCAGCTACCGTTCGTGCTTTTCGCCGGCCGGTTTTTGCTGAAAGACATCAGCAGTCCCAACACTTCGACCAACACCATCACCGATTCCACGACCTTCGCCGCGTGTTTCGCGATTCAAGCCGGCGAATGCCGGACGGATTCCAACGCCGGCGACCGTTACGTCAGCGTTCCTTTTGCCGCCGGCGAGAACCAGTGCCTCACCAATCAATACGAAGAAGTGGCGCCCTGCTTCTTCAACGCCTCGCCGGTCGCAGGCAAAATTCAACAGATCGATGTTTCGGGGAAGTTCGACGGCGGCGGGCTGCGCCAGAGGATGCTGTCCACGGCGTTCACCTCCATCGGTGGCCAATATCAATTCTCCGCGCCCAAGATGAGTCCCGATGGCGCGTGGATGTTCGTGCCCTGCTGGTGGCTGAACGGCGTGCGCTCGGAAGTATGCGCGGTCTCGATGCCGCCTTTCCCCGCCCAGGATTCGCAAGTGCGAACCGGCTACGCCGCGCACGACGTCACATTGTCCGGCTCGCCCGGCGATCAGGTGCGAATCTGCTGGGGCTACGCGGAAAACGGCCCTGTGGATGGATCGCCGTCGAGCCTGTACCCGACGCCGCGCGCGGAGCGAGGCTGTTCGATCGGCGCGGCTCCCATCACGGCCACTCTACCCCCTCAGAACCCCGGCAACAGCGCCAGCTACGTCAACACCGACACCGCGACACAAGGTAATTGGGAAAGCTCTGTACGGCTCCGACGGATATAATGTCATTCAGGATTCCACACTGTACCCCAGCTACGTGAGTGTGGCCCTCGGCGGCACGCCGTATTTATGGGCCACGCAAACCTCCGACGTTCGAGGGTTGCAAAGAGTCAGCAGTCCTGGCAGGATCGCCGCCAGCGTTTACAATTCCAACTCGTTTACGGTGGATCTTAATTTCACCGATGGCGCCACGCACAAGGTCGCCTTCTACTTTGTGGATTGGGACTTGGGCAATCGCTCGGAAACCGCGCAGATTTCGGACGCCGCCACCGGCGCGTTATTGGATACGCGGTCCATCACCAATTTCTCCGGCGGCATCTATCTGATCTGGAACCTCAGCGGGCACGTCACACTGAAGATCACGGATGTTTCCGGCGTCAACGCGGCTTTGAGCGGAATCTTTTTCGGCAGCGGTTCTCCGGGCGGCGCGGTGGCGGGACCGTTCGGCTGGGCGAGCGAACCGGTGAAGTACGCCGATTGCAGCGCCGGTTGCCGCATTCGAATGAATCTCATTCCCGGCCGCGTCGGCTATTACATCATCGAGCGCAACAGCGGCGGCCAGATCACCACCTCGCCCGTCATGGTTGCGGTGGAACAGTAGGAGCGGCTTACGATCGCGCGCTGGCTGGACCGAGTGACCGCGATCTGGTCGAGATCCGTCCAGCACGCTCGCTGACGTTTGCGCGGTGCTGCTGGTCCTGCTAATCAGTGCTGCAACAGCAGTCACCGGCGCGGTCCACACCCGCATCTTCGGCCACGACATTTTCATCTTTCTCGACGCGGGCTGGCGCGTTTTGAACGGTCAACGTCCGGAAATCGATTTCAATCCCAGTATGGGTCCGCTCTTGTCGCTGCTCGCGGCCGCCGGGCTGAAGCTCGCTCACAATTCGCCGGACGGAATCGGGTACATGAGCGCGCTGGTCGGCGGAATCGCCGGTTGCTGGGGCTATGCGATCAGCCGGCGGCGCATGGTGGTTATTCCGGCGATACTCGCTGGAATTGTGGTCGCGCTGATCGCAGCCGCGCCGTTTCCCATCGGCTGGCCACCGAATATGCTGAGCCACGCGATGCTTTACAACCGCTACGGCTACGCGCTGCTGGGCGTGGTCGTCTTGGAATGCTTTCGACCGGGCGAGAGCACTCTGATGGGCGGAATCTCCACCGGCGTTGACTTCGGCCGCGCTGCTGTTCCTCAAGCCCAGCTATTGCCTGGTTGCGCTGGGATTCGCGGTCTGCTTCGATGGTCATGCAACAACGTGACGGCCGCGCCGCATGCTCGGCATTGCGGTCGGTCTGTTGGCGGCCGGCCTCGCAATGATGGCGTACTTGCGATTCGACTTTGCCGCCTTCTGGAGCGATCTGCGCTTGATGAGTGCCGCACGAAGTTCCAGCCTGTCATTGTGGAACGTCCGCTGGTCGCTCTTCAAGGGCCTCGGCGACTTTCTTCCGCTAGCCCTGCTGGCCGTGCTGGTTTCGAGCATCACCGCAACCGTGCGGCCGCTGCTGGTGGCCGCGCTGGTGTGGATCGGCGGCGCGCTTCTGCTGGCCACCAACGCTCAGCCCAGCGGCTACCCGCTGAATGCGGTGCTGGCACTGCTGTTAGTCGAACAAGGCCGTGCGGCAATGGCAGGCTTCCCGTGTAGCGCGCGTCGCTTTCCCAAACCAGAAACCGTTCTCATACTGCTCGGCCTCATCTGCTACGCACCGATCGCCATCGGCAACGCCAGCGGCCTGGCATACGCCCTCATCGACTCTCGCACCAGCCCTGCCTCGCGCGATTTCACGCCGCGCATCTTAGGAACCTGATTCTCTATGACACGCCCGATGGAACCGACGCCGACCAACGCAGCAATGGCCGCGCCTATGTCGATTACGTCAACGACGGCGTGGATCTCATCCAGCGCGTATCCAAACCAGACGAAACCGTCTTTACTCTAGATATGGTGAACCCGTTTCCCTACGCCCTGCTGCGCCGCCCGCCCGAGGGAGGCACACCGGCTCTGTCTTTCAATCACACCTTCAACGACCAGCACAAGCCTTCGCCTGAATGGTTGTTCGGATCGGCCGACATCGTGATGGTCCCGAAACATCCCGCATCATCGGAGCCGGATGCCGCCGCACTGTTCCGAAATTATCTGCCGGCCATTGAGAGCAAATTCAGCCTGCGCGCCGAGTCGGAGTGGTGGAAGCTCTACCAGCGCCGCTAGCGCGCGGTCACCGTCCAGAGCGACGGCTGCACGCTCGTGTCCAGCACCGCATACGCGGAATCGTACGGCCGCACATCGCCGATCACGGATGCCACAATCGCGGCCGGCCTTCGTTTGATCTCCTGCATCAGAAGAACCAGGTACTCGCCGATGATTCCCAGACAAACGAAGAGTACACTCAACGTGAAAGCCAAAAATACCAGCAGCGTCGCGGTGCCTGGATTCGCGCCGACCCAATATCCGAGCAACGTGAAGCGCGGGAACAGCCGGTTGACCAACACCAGCACGCCGAACACACGGAAAACAGCGCCCATCGCGATTCCCATCAGGCTCGCCAGCCGCAGTGGAACACTGCTGAAGGAGATCAGACCTTGCAAAGCCAGCGCGGTGAGTTTTCGCAAATTGTACTTGCTCGCGCCGCACAGGCGCGCGGGCCGGTCATAGACAATCCCGGCCTGGCGGAAACCCACCCACGAGCGCAAGCCTCGCAGCATGCGCGATTGTTCGGGCAGCGCCAGCAGCGCCTGCTGGCAGCGCGCGCTCATTACGCAGAAGTCGCCGGCATCGCGCGGCCATTCGTGATCGGCGGCTCGCTGAATGATGCGGTAGAACGCCGAATAGCCAGCGCGCAGCAACCAGGGCGCGTCCCGCCTTCCTCGCACGCCGTAGCAAACATCCAATTCATCGCGCAAGCAGCCCCGGTAAAGCTCCACGAGCACCTCGGCGGGATCCTGCAAATCGCAATCCATGATGCCAACGTACTCGCCGCGCGCGTATGCCAAGCCGGTCGACAGCGCGGCTTGATGGCCGAAGTTGCGGCTCAGCCGAACGCCCGAGATGCGGGCGTCGCGCCGATGCCATCGCTCGATCACGGCGTAGGTTCGGTCGCGGCTGCCATCGTCGACGCACAGGATCGCCCACTCACCATCGGTCGCGTCCTCCAAGGCAGGCGTTACGGCCGCGAAGAATTCTTCGAGCATGTCCTCTTCGTTGTAGCAAGGGACAATGACACAAAGACGCGGATACTCACTAACCATGCGCCACTCCATCGGCCAGAACCGGATGCCATCGGCGCCCGATCCAGCTTGCCAGGACGCTTCGATGCTCGCGTTCCAGAGCCACGAAAAACGCCAATGAGTAATAGGCTGGGCCGACGATGGCTGCCGCCCCGAGAATCTGCATCCAGTTGTTCCCCGGCAGAATGGTGGACCGCAGCCAGAAGGAAAGCGCCAGCACCGGCAGCATCGCCACCGCCGGCGGCGCGTCAGACGCTCCGTACGTATTGCGCAAACGGCACACCGATTGTCTTGCTGACCAGCCGCGAGACAATCAGACCTCGGTTCAGGATCATGAGCGAGGCCGAAACCCAGGCCGCCCCGACAATGCCCCAACGCGGAATCGCAACCACGAGCAAGAGCAGCGCCGCAACAGCTTCCACCAGCAAACTCCGCGCATAACGCTGATGCTTCCCTAGGCCCTGCAAAAGCATTCCAGCGCTGAATTGTCCCACCACCCCCACGACGTATCCCGCGACCAGAATCGGCAAGACGGCCGCGCTGTGGCTCGCAAACTGCGCGCCCACCCAAAACGCAAGCATCTGCGGCCCGTGCGTCCACAGCAGGATCGCCAACGGCATGAACATAACCAGGCAATAGCGGTTGGTGAAGACCGCGAGCCCCTTCAAGCCTTCCGAGCCGCCCCGCGCCGCCAGCTCAGCCGCATTGGTGTTGGTCACGATGCCGATCCGTCCCACCAACTCCACCGTATACTGCAGCAACCGCACCGGCAAGTTGTAAAAGCCGACGAAAGCCGCCGGCCGGAAATGCCCAATCAGCAACGGCGCGCCTTGATTCAGAAGCTGGTTCGAAATCGTCATCACGAAGGTGTGGATTCCGAAGCGCGCCATCTCTCGCAACGTGCCGAAGCTTGCGTGACGAATCGAAACGCGCGGGCTTGGAAAGACTCGGCGGAAGTAGAAGTAGTTCACGGCGTAGCCAGCCACTTGGCTCAGGATCGCGATCACGCCGATCGCGACCAGCTTGTAGCCCAGATACAACGCCAGCGCCCAACCGATGGCGCGCACCGCGGCCGAGACGATCGACGCTTTGGTCGAGTATTCAAAGCGCTGCACCGCCTCGAGACAGGCGTTGAATACGTTGAACACCAGCCCGAGGCACCAGTTGAGTGTGATCAGAATTATGAGGGTTTGGAAACTGCCGCGCAGGTTGGCCGGGACCTGGAAGAATCGCTGGACGTAGGCCGCCAGCGCGAACACCGCGCCCAGGACCACCACACTCGCGATGGTCGAGTAAACCAGAGCCGTACTGATCACCGCGCGCACATTCCTGACATCGCCGGTGGCCGAATAGTGCGCCACGAACTTCACCGTCGCGGATCGAAAACCCAGATCGAAAAACCAGTAATACTCGACCAGCGAAAACGTGATGGCCCACACGCCGTAGCCGTCCGCGCCCAGCTTGAGAATCAAGTAAGGCGACAAGACGAACCCGATGAACAGGCTGACCGCGGTGCCGAGCCAGTTCCATAGCACGTTAGAAACAAAGCGGCGGCTGCGGTCCGGCGCACCGGTTCCGGCGCCCGTTGGGCTTTCTCTCATCGTCGAGAGAGATAGTGAGGAGAACCCGAAGTTTGTCTCTGGAGACTGACTGGAGAGCCGGGATACAAAATCGCGTCGAAGTTGTCCTGCGCCAGCATGAGGGAGCGCTCGCGTTCGTCGGCATACCCGCTCACGATTACGCCGGGCAGATAGTAATGAATCATCGGCAGATCGTTTTGCGGCGCGAGCAACCTCTGGCCGTCCAGCTTCTCTCGACGCACCCGATCCAGAACTTCAGCCAGCCGTGGCGCGGGCAGGATGGGATGCGCTCGAAGCTGTGCGTACGTATTCCAGAACAACAACATAAGGATCGCGGCGCCGGAGGCGAATCGCAGGGCGGGCTTCCAGCTCTTCAACACGGAAGCAAACACGCAGCCGGCCGCGATTTGAAACGCCGGCAAAAAAGGAAGCATGTAGCGCGGCGTTTCGGTGTTCACGCGCAAGAGCACAACCAGCATCACCACGCCATACAGCAATACGGGCGCGAGCATCTTTCGCGTGGCGGAATCGCAGAGCCGGAAATAGAGCATGGCCGCGACGCCGAACAGTATCCACTCCCAAGGCGATTGGACGAAGCGGTGCCGCCACGTTTCCACAAACCCGGCGTCGCCCCACGGCGATTTGCGCACCAGCGCCAGATACGCCATGAACAGGTACGCCTTGAGGAAGCTCAGCTTGAGCACCGCGGCAGGCCAGAGAAACAGTACGGTGGCAAAGAACAGAAATATCGACTTGCCTATCCGATGCCTGTCGATTGGTGTGTGGCGCACCGCTCCGTACACGATTATTGCCAGCAATAGGACGAAGGCCACTTCCAGCGTGCAGAAAGCGCAAGCCGCCGCGATCACTGCGCCGTACCATAGGCGCTGATCGCCCGTTGCGCGCCACTTCATCAGGAGCATCAAAGCGGTCACGGTACACAGCACGAACAGCTGATGCGGTGCGATCTCATTGCTGAAGACAGTGGCGTAGCTCCAGAGATAAAAAGCCGAACTGAGAATCGCAGGAAGAGCGCCTGGAAAAAGCCACAGACTTCCGAAATAAATGACCAGCGCTGTGAGCACTGGAAAAACGTAAGACCAGCTGCGCGTCGCGTGTTCGTCCAGATGCAGCGGAGCCAGTGCGGCCAGCCAGTAGAAATACAGGGGGCCGTGCCAGTGCCGGTAGAAATTCACATCGGAATCCGCGCGGCTCTTGGCCGACAAGGTGGCGCGCCACGCTGGGTTTCGACCGTCACTCAGACCGATCCGGATGTAATCGGCAAGTGATTGCGAAGGATGATCGGTATAGTTCGCCCAGCCGAGCGAGGCTGCGTACATGTAATCGGCTTCATCGTAGTAATACGGCCAGGAGAAGACTTGTTTCCGCGTAAACAACACGAACACCGCCAGAATCGCACCCAGCGCCAGCGCGTGTTTCACGCGTTCTCGCTCCCTCGCTCCAGCGCCAGCCGCAAAGCGATGCTCATGCCGGCGATGGCCGGAAGATAGCTGCTGTAGGCGACATGGAAAAACAGTGTGTCCACGGCGTAACCCAATGTGCTCGCGAACAGGCAAAACGCCAGAGCGCTGAAGCCGTCAGGCTCGCGGCCACTCGCCCGACGGTAGATGCGCAGGTTCGAGCGCAGGACTAGAAAAATCACCGCGGAATACAACAGAAATGCGGGAATGCCGCACTCGCTGGCGATTTCGGTGTAGGAATTGTGCGTGCCAAGCCACGGCGCCGGCTTCCCTTCTCCCTTAAGTTCTTCCGACGCCGCCACCGCAAACTGCCCCGGTCCGACCCCCAGCAAGGGATGCGCAAACGCGTATTTCACGCTCTGACGCAGCAGGGCGAGCCGCTGGGTTTGCGATCCAAGCGCGGCCTGATCCAGCGCGTCCGTAGCGACGGCATCGGGATCGGATCCAATCAGTGCGACGCGATGAAAAACGCCGGAGGGCGCCACCAATAGCGCAGCCGCAGCCACCGGAGCCGCCCACAGAATGGTTCGAATTCGATTCTTCGTCAGTGCCAGCGCCGCCACTCCGAGAACCAACGCTGCCAAAAAGGCCCCGCGCGCGCCGGTTTCCAGCATGAACGCCAGCGCCGCGGCCATCCCCACACCACCGGCCACTCTCTTCCAGACGCAGCGTTGGTACAGCAGATACAGAAACTGCGTCACGGCGATGAGCAACTGCAAGCTCAGGTCGTTGGAGTTACGGAAAAACATGCTATCTGGAATTTCCAACCGGCCAGTCTGCATTGACCCGCCCCAGACGCAGTCAATCAGAAGCAGAACGTCGGAAGCGATCAGGAAAAACATCAGGCGCCGCAGATGACGCACCGATATAGCGAAGGCCGCGAAGTAATACAGTTGGATCCAGCCGTGCGGAATGTAATCGAGCAGCAGCGTCACCGATCCGCCGCGCCACACGCTGAACGGTGCGGCTAGCAGAATCCAAGCCAGGAACAACGCCCAGAGCCGGCCGATCGGATCGCGAAACGCGCGCAGGATATTCCCACTCAACAACAGCAGCAACGGCAGAAGGACCCAGGAAGCCGTCGAGATGTAGGCTTTGACGTGAA
This sequence comes from Terriglobia bacterium, assembly GCA_963739705.1. Taxonomy (GTDB): domain Bacteria; phylum Acidobacteriota; class Terriglobia; order Bryobacterales; family Bryobacteraceae; genus Palsa-89. The sequence goes on from CAVUBR010000005.1 coordinate 282,800, forward strand.
ACAATCGCGTGGCGAATTCGTTCGCGTAGCCGGAGATAGTGAAGAGGCACAGCAACGCGAATCCCGCGCGTTGTCCGAGACTGGCATCGGGCCCTTCGAGAGCCACCATGGGGGCCACGCGCACACGCGGCTCGGCGGGAAGGACGGCTTGGGGATTGTTGAGACGTCCCATTTGAGATGCTCAGCCGCCGCTCCGCAACACCGCCATCAGCGACGTGCCGATCCACCGTTGCGGGATTAGCTCGCAGCGCGATAGCAACAGCAACGCACGATCGCGCCCGGGCCCGCCAGTTTCGAAACCCGCGGCAATCGCGCCGTCGCTGGATCGCGCCAGCATCCAAACCTTTCGCACGACCAGCAACGGCAGCAGCGGAAGCCCCCAGTAGGTGTATCGCGCGATGCTCATTTCGTTACGCCGCGCCAGCGCCGCCAGCGAGCCAATTCGATAGCGGCGCAAATGCCCAACGGCACGATCGTAACCGGAGTACAGCGACTGCAGCGCCGGCACATTCACGACGGCAACACCGCCGGGAGCCAGATGAAACTTTACCGCGCGCAGAAACGCATCCTGGTCCGCGATGTGCTCCAGAACGTCAGCGAGCAGGATCAGATCGAAGCGCGCCTTATATTCCGGGCTCTGCTCGCGCACGTCATAGCAGCAGACCGGACTAAAGCGGCAGGCAGTCTGCTTCAGAGCAGTTTCATTCAGATCGAAACCGGCGACCTCGGCGTTATAGAAATCCTCGATCTGGCGTTGCAGCAGCCCATGCCCGCATCCGATTTCAGCGATGGCCGTGGCCCGCTCGATCAGGCCGCCGGCCAGACGGCGCAGCACCTCAAAGCGGCGTGTGATCCAGAAATGCTCGAGATTGGCAATCTCGTACCAGCGGTCGTCCATCGAGACAGCCGCCGGCTGCGACAAATAGCGTACGGGTTCCGATCGCATGCAGCGGGAAAAAGCGTCGTGCGGCGATCGACGCTGAGGCGAGGCAACGCTGTCCTCAGTTTAGCTCATGCCGAACGACCAGAGTCTCAACTATGTATCATCTTAAGTGTGATCCGTCGGTTCTACGTTCATAACTTCCGGTGTCTAGAGAACTTCGAAGTGCCGATTTCGGGCAAATCTTCCGTCCTGTTGATTGGAAAGAACGGCTCCGGTAAAACCACGGTTGGCCTAGCACTGGAAATTCTGCAGAGGATCGCGCGAGGTACGAACCGCGTGGCCGATCTCGTCAGGCCTAAGGACCTCGCGCGCGGACGCTCGGATGTACCGATGCGGTTCGAAATCGAGGTCGAGTTGGAAGCCAAGATCTACGCGTACGAGCTCGCGCTCGAATACCCGGAGGGCTCTAAAGAGCTTCGTGTAGTGGAAGAAAGGCTTGCCGTTGACGGCGAGGCTGTCTACAAGAGAAAGGCAGGAGACTTCTATAGCCCAAGAACGCTTAAGGAATTGGCGGGCGAAGGGGTCTTGGATATCGACTGGGGCTTGGTGGCTCTGCCGATAAAGCAATCCCAATCGGCCAGCGATCCCGCCTTTGTTTTCAAGCAGTGGCTTGCTCGAATGCTAATCCTTCGTCCGATTCCCAGCTTGATCGCCGGTGATTCCCAGAGCGAGACGCTGGAACCGAATCCACAGGTCATCAACTTTGGTGCATGGTTTTCAGGTCTCTTGGCCTTCGCACCCTCCGCTTATTCTAAGGTGGACGAGTATCTCAAGCAGGTCATGCCTGACCTGAAGGACATCAAAAATCCATTAGTCGGCACAGATTCCAGAAGCCTAGTCGTCCAGTTCTCTAATGACAAGGGAAGCATGAACCTTCCTTTCGAGGATCTATCCGACGGCGAGAAATGTTTCATGATATGTGCGCTTGTGCTGGCGGCGCATGAAGCATATGGCCCGCTGCTCTGCTTTTGGGATGAACCCGATAACTATCTTGCGCTGTCGGAGGTTGGACATTTTGTGTTAGCTCTGCGTAAAGCCTTCCAGTCAGGGGGCCAGTTTATCGCCACCTCGCACAACCCGGAGGCCATCCGCCGTTTTTCCGACGAGAATACACTTGTCCTCTACAGAAAGAGCCACCTGGAGCCCACACTCGTGCGGCCACTGAGCGAAATACCAGTCAACGGAGATGTAGTTGGAGCTCTGATCCGCGACGACATCGAACCGTGAGCTGCAACAAGCATCAACCGCATGTTCTCGTGCTGCCAGAAGACGACGCCGACAGCCGCTTGGCGACGGGTTTTCACTTGCAGGTGGACCGGAATCGACAGCGGCGGATGCAAGTGCTTCCGGTTGCTGGCGGCTGGAATGAGGTCTTGGACCTCTTCCTATCAATCCATGTTAGAGAGATGAACCGTTGGCACCAGCGATTGATGATTCTCCTGATCGACTGCGACGGGCATGCGAACCGGCTCGATGACGTGAGGACCCAGATTCCCGCAAACTTGTCGGATCGTGTCTTTGTTCTCGGCACTCTCACGGAGCCGGAGGACCTGACGCCGGAACTAGGTTCTTTGGAGGCCGTCGGCGCGGCAATCGCTAACGATTGCCGCGAAAGAACGAATACAGTGTGGAACCACGATCTACTTCGGCATAACGTCGGCGAGGTTCAACACCTGAATTTACTTGTGCGCACTCTCCTCTTCACTGCTGCGTGATCGGCGCCTTCTCGACAGGTCCTCGTCGCCGTTGGTTGGCGCTCGGTACAATGAGCGCTTATGACCCTCAATGGACGTGTGGCGCTCGTCACCGGCGCAAGCCGCGGACTCGGAAAAGCCATGGCTTTGGCGCTGGGCGAGGCGGGCGCGCAGCTCGCGCTGGTTTCCCGCGACGCGGCGCAGCTCTCCGCTGTAGCCGAGGAAGCTCGCAAGTTGGGTGCGCAGGCGGAAGTGTTTCGCGCCGACGTCAGCGACGAGGCGCAGGTCCTCCAACTGGCGCGCGACGTCCCCGCCAAACTCGGACCGGTCGATATCCTCATCAACAATGCCGGAACCGTTGTGCGGAGCACGTGCGTCGACTTCACGCTGGCGGATTGGAACCTGGTACTCAATACCAACCTCACCAGCGCCTTCCTGATGTCCCGCTCGTTCGTACCGCAGATGCAAGGCCGCGGCTACGGACGCGTGATCAACATCAGCTCCATCATGGCCCACATTTCGCTTCCGCAGCGCACCGCGTACTCGGCCAGCAAGGCGGGCCTGCTCGGCTTCACGCGGGCTCTGGCGCTGGAACTAGCGCCCGAGAAGATCACTGTAGTAGCAATCAGTCCAGGCCCATTCGTGACGGAAATGACCGCGCCGCTGGCCGCCGACCCAGCCCACAACGCGCAGTTCAGTTCGCGCGTTCCGCTCGGCCGGTGGGGACAGCCGGAAGAAGTCGGCAAACTTGCGCTGTATTTGTGTTCGGACGAAGCCTCGTTTATCACCGGCACCGACATTCTGATCGACGGCGGCTGGTGTGCGCAGTAAGTTGATCCTCATCGCGGCCGCTTCTCTGTTAGCTAGCTGCAATCGCAACCCGACCAAGCGCATCGCGGTGATCCCCAAGGCCAACTCGCACGAGTTCTGGGTCTCGGTGCACGCGGGCGCCGCCGCGGCCGGGCAGAAATTCAGCGTTGAGATCCTGTGGAACGGCCCCGCGCTGGAGACTGAGTACGACCGCCAGATGCAGATTGTCGACTCCATGCTCGCCCAGCACGTCGATGGACTCGCTGTCGCGGCCGCTGAGCGCAAGGCACTGAATCGTTCGCTCGACCGGGCCGCTCAGCTCGGCATTCCCGTCACGGTGTTCGACTCGGGTGTCGATTCCAGCAACTACATGACGTTCGTAGCCACCAACAATTATCAGGCCGGCCAGTTGGGCGCGCGTGAACTGGGAGCGCTGACCGGAGGCAAAGGCAAGGTCGCGATGGTCATGAACGCGCCCGGCAGCGCCTCCACCATGGATCGGGAACGCGCTTTCGAGGACGTCATGAAGGCTGAGTTCCCGAACATCCAAGTGGTCGCGCGCCAATTCTCCATGTCGGCTCGCTCGAAGGGAATGGAGGCAGCCGAGAACATGCTCACCGCGCATCCCGATCTGGCCGGGATCTTTGCATCGTCCGAGCCGAGCAGCGCGGGCGCGGCGCTGGCGCTCAAGTCGCGCGGCCTGGCGGGCAAAGTGAAGCTGGTTGCGTTCGACGCGAGCGACGACCTGATCGCCGATCTCAAGGGCGGAACCATCAGCGCGCTGGTGGTCCAGGACCCGTTCCAGATGGGCTTCCAGGCGGTCAAGACCCTGGTCGATAAACTGGACGGCGTCACGCCGCCCAAGCAAATCGATCTGCCCGCCCGAGTAGTTCACGCATCCGATCTAGACCGGCCCGAAGTGCATGAGCTGCTCTATCCGGACGTGAAGAAGTATCTCGGTTCAACGCCCTAGAAAGGATCTGTAATCAACGCTGCTTATAATCTGAGGCAAATTGCTTTGCGAAATCCTTCATCTTAACTTTGCCCAGGTTCGGTCTATGCAGACAATAGTCATCGTAAAATGGACCCTTGTGCATACATGCTTGCATCACGACAAAACCAGCGGCAAGTGCTTTGCTCATCCCCATTTGTTCATAAGCACTCTGCACTTGTTCATCGGAAATCAGTGACCATTTTAAATCGGTCTTACCAATAGCGGCGACCAAAATACTGGCAACCTCGTTACAGGTCAGTTCTTCGCTCGCTACGTACCGCACTTTTGTGCCGACCAGCGGGGTGACAAGTTCTTCCGCAATGGCAGAGGCAATGTCGACTGGCGACACCCATGGTGTCTTGTCCTCGGCACCGTAGTTAGATGCCATGGTTCCAGTTGCCCTGATGCTTGCTAAGCAGGTCTTAACCGCGAGCCTCGGCTCGGCGTCCGACGTTCTGTGCGGTTTTGCCGGAGAGTCGAAATCGACCGCGCGGTTTAGGCACAGATAATGCGGATCGCGCCGCTGCCAGCGCCGCCGGCAAACTCGGCGCTGTCCGACATCTCTGGCGCCCATCGGTTGGGCACACTTCCTCAACGCGCGGGAGATTCCCCTACTGTACGGTCAGGAACAGCGACTGCGGCACCGGCACGCCGCCCACACCCACGCTGATCGGATAATCGCCGGGCGCAACCTGGGGAACCGTGATGTCGAACTGATATAGTCCGACCACGCCAGGGGCCAGCCCCGCATACGTGAATGTCGCTGGCGTGGACCCGAAGCTGAGCGTCACATTGGGAAGGCTGTTCTGCTGGCCGACTATCAGGCCGGGAGCACTTGCCGGCGTAACGGGTCCGAAGCCGACGCCATAAGCTGCTATCACATCGCCCGGGCTCGCTGGGGCGAAAGGGCACGCCCGGAATCAATCCGCTGTTGCCGACGTAGGTGAGTCCATCTTGGAATAACGCCACCAAGTATTGCTTGCCCCCCACATGGAAGCTTGCCGGCGCAAGCATTCCGGGTGCCAGCGCTGCCTCCTGGATCGTGATCGGGGCGCTGGTTCCGGCGCAGGTGGTGACCGTAATCTTCACCGGACCTGTGGCCGAATCGGCCGGAGCCTGGACATCGATCTGCCCGCCGCTGATGTACTCCATGAACCCCGCGTTTCCGTCGATTGAGATGCCGGTGCCGTCGAGACTGATGGGTGCATTGGCACCCTGAAAGTCGGAGCCGGACCACGTCCGCGTGTCCACCGCCAAATTCGACCCATGCACTTCCAGCCAGGAACCAGGAGCGAAGTAGGCGAATCCGCCGAAGCCGCTGAGGGAATTGACCGAGGTGATCGAGGGTGCCTCGGAGATGGTACACGTCACCGCGCCACCCGGGGGTGCGGCGATGGTGGTCAAGTTGAATTGAGCCGGCGTCAGACTGGTGCCGGCGGCTATGGCCGTCACCACGACCTTGCCCGCGGTGGCGCCAAGCGTCAGTTGCACGCTCGATGTGCCGGTGGCATCGGCGATGGCGCTGGCGGCACTGAGCGTGGCGGCGCCGGAACTGACGGCAAAGTTCACGAGAACCCCGGGAACTGGCACGCCCGCGCGCCCGTTCACGATTACCTGCAAGGGGTTCGGTAAGGTCCATCCCACTTGTCCCGTTTGCTTATCGCCGGATGTCGTCAGTGCGGAAGGCGAATCCAGCACCAGCTTCCAGACCGAGCTGTAATACCGACCCGCGTAGTAAAGATCGCCGTTGGCATCGACACTGAGGCCGCCGGATTCCAGCTCTGCGGCGGGGGTGACAGGCGAAAGAACAACGTCCGAAACGGCGCTCGCAAAGATCCCGGCCACAGGCTGACTGGTCCCCGCCCCGGAAATCTGAGTGACCGTTCCGCCGCTTATTTTGTAGAGCGTGAAATTGAAGGCGGCATAAAGATTGCCCGCGTTGTCCACGGCCACCGAACTCACCTGCGCAAACGGGGAACTGGCGGACTGGCCGCTCTGGATCGTGCCCAGCGTAGTGCCATTCCCGACCACGGTGGAAATCGTGCCGCCGGGTGAAACCATTCGGATTGCAAAATTCCCGGTGTCAGCGATATAGATATTATTCGATCCGTCTATGGCCAACCCGCCCGGACGGGAGAGCTTGGCGCTGGTGGCAGCCTGGCCGTCGCCGCCATAGCCTGACTGCGCGGAACCCGCGAAGTTGGAAATAGTGCCGTCCGCTGGCGAAACCTCGCGCACCCGGCTCCAAAGATTGTCCGCGATATAGACGTTACCAGAGGAATCGCACACTATGCCCGAGATATCGCCAAACGTCGCCTTGGTTGCGGGTCCTCCGTCTCCTGTGTCACTCGCGACGTTCGACCCCACGCCTGCGACAGGCTGCAATACACCCGCAGCGGTTATCTTGAAGACTTGGTTCGCCAAAAACGACGATCCTTCCGCAAAATAAACTGCCCCTTGCGAATCGACCGCCAAAGAGCCTACCAACTGCAAGGGAGACAGTGTCGCTTGCCCGCCTACCACAGGAGCCCCATAGGAACCATTTCCCGCGTAGGTGGTGATGGTTCCACTGGGCGATACCTTGCGGATCCGGTAGTTGCCCGCGTCCGCGATGTACGCGTTACCTTGGGCATCCATCGCGAAGCCAGCGGGCTGATTGATCAGCGCGGAGACGGCCGGTCCGTTGTCACCGCCGTAGTGCAATGTTCCGGCGACCGCGGAGGCTTGGCCGCCCGATACTTCCAACACCCTGTTGGTGCCATAGTCGGCGATGAACAAGTTACCCTTTGCATCGACGCTCACATTCTGAACGTAGCTGAGAACCACGCCGGTGGCGGAGCCGGCCGCCAACGGGCCGTTCGGACTCCCATTGCCGGCCACGATGGTCAGATTGCCCGCCGGAGTGATCTCCATTACTACGTTCGCCTGCTGGCTTCCGACATACACGTTGTTGGACGCGTCAACCGCAATTCCGCCCTCCAGGACTAAACTGCCCAGAGATGTGGCTGTCGCTGGGCCATTCGACGGGCTGCCGAAGTTACTGCCGTTTCCGGCAAAGGTGGTGATCGTCCCGCTGGCGGAGACTCTTCGGACCACCCGGTTTCCAGCGTCGGAAATGTAAATATTGTTCAACTTGTCCACCACGACGCCGCGAGGTTGGTTCAAAAGGGCGGCAGCGGCCGGACCGCTATCGCCGCTGTAACCCCCCGTGGTTGTTCCGGCAATCGTATGAATGATGCCGTCACGAGTCACTTCCCGAACTCTATTGCCGTCGGTGAAGTACAGGTTCCCCAATCCGTCCAAAGCCAGTCCGAAGGCATCCTCCAGTTGCGCGTTCACAGCGGGTATTTCGTCCCCGGTGGTACCGAACGTCCCCGTTCCGGCCACGACTATCTGCGACCCGCTGGGGGACACCTCAAACACCCGCGCATTCGCCGCGACATAGAAATTGCCGTCGCCCGACAGGATCATATTGTATCCGGGGACGCCCGAAGCGACCGTATCGATATTGCCACCGACCGCGGCCTTCCGGATTTCTTTCGCTCCGGAATCGAGGATGTAAAGATTCCCTTGAGAATCCGGAACCGCTGCTTGAATGGAGAGGAGCAGCGCGGCGGTCGCGGGTCCGCCGTCCCCAAGCCCGGCTGGCAGAGAACCGGCAAAACTCCTGACAACGTAAGGGTAGTTATTGACCTGCCCGAGCAGACAAACCGAACTCAACAGAACACTAAATAAAATGCAAAGCCGACTTGGCATGCGGAATATCCTCCTAATGCGATCCGGTCAACTTAGAATAGCTGCTTCTCTCGACGCCGCATCGTCAGGCTTTGAAGAAGAAATGAGACCTGTGCCCTTATTTAGATGGGCGCCAATGCTACTCAGGTGAACCGCACGCTTTACGCCCGGTTGCTGAATGGCCTGTGCATAGCTACTGGCAAGCTTGCGGTAGTCCGCCATCACGTCAAGGTTGGGATCGGAGAAGTCTAGCAGGCTGCTGAAAAACGCCTAGAGCCGAGGATTCCCGACCTCTTCAAAACCGCCTTTGATTGCCCTGGGGAAGGATTTTCGCTTCTATTTCCGCGTTTCCGCGTGTCTGGCTGCCCGTTGGGGGCAGTCCAGACACACTTGTCCTCAGGTCACTGCTGGAGAAAGTACGGACGCCAGGTTGCGAACCCGCACCAGGTTATAGGCCGAGGCCGCAAATGCAAACACCCATCCGACGCGCCGCAATCCCTTGTGCCGCGTCTTACGCAGCATACCCACCGTCTTCAACCAGCCAAAAATCTCTTCCACCCGCTTGCGCTTCCGCTGGCTCACCTGGTATCCGGCGTGCCGCGTCGTGCGTGCGTCGATGGCGCTGTACTTCTTTTGCGCGACGTGCGGCGTCACATTGCGTTCCCGCAACTGCGCCACGTGATCCTGGGTGTCGTAGCCCTTATCCGCTCCCAGCGTCACCGCGCGATCACCCGGAATCTCCTCGACCATCTCGATCGAAGCCTCCCGCTCGCTGGTGCCGGTGGCCAGCGTCACGCGCGTGTTGACCACCAAGCCGTTGCGATTCTCCATCAGCACGTGCGCACCGTAGCATAGCTTGGATTCTTTACCATCCCCCTTGCGCGCCAGTCGCGCATCGCCATCTGTCGTCGATGCGTGGCTGTCGTTGCGGCGCGTTTCACCGTGAAAATCGACCGTCGGATTGCCACGGTCCGTATCACTCGGTCCGGGTCCACTTCCATCCTTGCGCTGAAAACTCTTCAGACCCGCCCACGCCTCAATCAGCGTTCCGTCCACGGTGAAGTGTTCCGCCGAGAGCAGGTCCAGTTGTTTTGCCTCGCCCAGCACTTCATCGAAAAATGCCTCCGCCACCTCACCCGCCAACATGCGGTCACGGTTCTTGCTGAACACCGTCGGCACCCACACGTCCTCATCCATATTCAGACCCACGAACCAGCGGAACAGCAGATTGTAGGCCAACTGTTCCATCAGCATCCGCTCGCTCCGCACCGAGTAAAAGATTTGCAACAACAGCGCGCGCAATAACTTTTCCGGGGCGATGGAGGGACGCCCGGTGGTGGCGTACATCGCCTCGAACCGTCCGTTCAAGCGCAGCAGAACGCGATCTACCAGTAAACGGATCGGCCGTAACGGATGGCTCGCGGGCACGCGTTCCTCCGCCGACAGGAAGCTGAACATTGTCGATTGCTGGGTGTCGTCTCCGCGCATGGTTAAATCAATTCTACGGCGATTTGTTTCAGCCGCCAAGAGTATTCGGCGAATCCTTTTTCAGCAGCCTGCTAGCGGGGGCAACATTGCGTACACCGAATTCGCACCCTTGAAGGTCTTCGCAAGAAATTGAACATGTTCTACTGAGCCGATGGCAGCCCGGGCTCCCAAGTGCTTCAATGTCTTCTTGTTTGTCGCGCTTGCTGATGATAACCGTAAGGGAATGCCGTTTTCACTAGCCCCTGTGATAGTGGCATACTAATGTGCCCTAACGAACCCGTAATTACAGTTTCTATGTCGCAATCGTCCAAGCATT
>CAVUBR010000006.1:0-247599 GCA_963739705.1 Terriglobia bacterium
CGGACTTGGCCTCGGCTGGGGCATCGTACGAACCAGGGCCGCTCGTCCCGCCGCGAGCGTAATTCCGCTCCCAGTACAGCGCCGAGCCGCGGAATCCTATCCGCTGCAACAGTGAAAGCTGGCCGGACGCCCGGCAGTGGGCGGATGAGGTCCTTAACAGTCAACTGGATTCTCCTTCAGGGCAGAAAAGATTATCAAGCTCATCTCGGGCTGTACAAATGATCAGTACATGCGCAGCTTAACTAAAAGCAGAACAGGTCGTGGCAATAGTTTAGAACAATGGCTGTCGATAAGCTATCCCGACAAATGAGGAACAACCATGCCGCAACTACCGATTTGGTTCATCGGAATTGAGCTGAGTCTTTGGATCCTCTATCACAAATCGATACGACAGGGTGAGCGCACAGGGAGCCTTCGGCCAGCGGGTGCTGCGGTGTAGTACGGACGCCGTCGACATCGATGATTTCATAATCGAGAGCCGAACCGTTCTTGGCGGGCCAGACAGCTCGCGGTCCACTGATACTGACGGCCGGATTAGTGTTCCAGAGAGCTGGTCGGTGGTTGGCGTGGCGGCATCGCCAGACAAGATTTCGTCGCGGATCGCGGCCCACTGAAGCGAGTGACGGATGCCTTCGGTGATGTCGTACTCGGGCTGCCAGCCAAGAAGCCGCACCGCGCGGTCAATGCGTGTATAGGCGCCAGCAGTGTCACCCGGTCGGCGTCCGGCATCGAGCGCCTCGATCGGGCTCTGGACGACGTGATTGAACGCGTCGAGAAGTTCCCGCACGGTGGTGCCCCGACCAGTCCCCAGGTTTATCACGGTCGACGGCCCCGGTAGGGCGTCGAACCTATCCAGCGCGGCCACGTGCGCCGCGGCCAGATCCCAGACATGGATGTAATCTCTGATTCCCGACCCATCCCGCGTCGGATAGTCCGTCCCCGTGACCACGAACGGAACGCCTTCCTCATACGCCTGGATCATCTTGCCCAGGGCCTGGGTTGGCCACGCAAGTGGCTGGCCCGTGCGCATCTTGGGATCAGCGCCGATCGGGTTGAAGTATCGTAGGGACAACACCCGGATAGCCTGTGCCGCAGCGATATCCGCGACATCACCTCGCATATGGCATTGGTGCGTCCGTATGGGCTCTCCGGATCGATGGGCGAGCCCTCATCCACGTCAGGTCCTCGCTCACCCTGTAAATGGCGGCCGACGAACCGAGATCAGCCGCTTGCAACCTACGAGCCGCAGTTCTCCGACCGCTCCCACGGATTCCGCCCTGGCTGCGGGTGCCACACGGCCCTGCTGGAGATCACTCACAACTGGCACGGGACAACCTGGTTCATCGAGGGAGACATCTCCGACTGCTTGGATCCATGGTCACACTGCTCCTTTGCTCATTGTGCCTGTTAGAACAGGCCGTCTTGGGGGGCGGGGATCTCGATACGCAGGCCTTTCCTGCGTCCGGTGCGGGTCAGGACGGCGCGGAGCTCGCCGCGCTTGACCTTCTGCAATACGGTCTGGCGGGAGATGCCGAGCGCGCTGGCTGGCGGGTGCAGCGGGACCCAGCCGTCGGGGGTGGTGTCGGTGAGCATGCCGCGTAGCTGATCGGTGAGGCGGATGCGCCACGGGCGCGCCGGGGGTGACCTGCTCGCCGGCGATGAAGCCGTCGTTGAGCCAGCGCAGCAGGGTCGAGGGCGCGATCTTGAGTTGGCGGGCGGCCTGGGCCACGTTGAGCAGTTCTCCTTCCGCGGGGGCGCTGGTGGCGGGCTGGTGGCAGGGGATGCCCCAGTAGTGCCTCAGGGCCTGGACCCTACCGGCGGTGTATGACAATCCGCGGGGGGTGCGGCGGCCTTGCCGGTTGAGGATCCCCGCGATGATCGCGTCGGGGTAGTGCACGGCCAGCCGGCGGACCAGGTCGACGGTGTCGTCGTCGGTGCGGATTTTCGGCTGCGGGCGGCGCAGCGGCACGGTCAGCTCGGTGATCGCGCCGCCTTTCCACCGCAGGACCAGGCGGGCGTGCGGGTCCGGGTCGTCGCGGCGGGCGGTGATGTTCACCTCCTCCAGCAGGGTGCGCAGCAGCTGCTTGCGGTCCTTATCGGTGGTGGTGGGCGCGTCCCAGACCTGGCCGAGGTCGTCGCCCAGGGCCAGGATCGCGGCCCGCTCGGCCGGGGTAAGGGCCTTCGGCCGGGCGGTCTCGCGGCGGGCCAGCTCGGCTTCGGCGTCGGCGAGCTGCTGCAAGGCGGTGTTCCAGTCGGTTTCCAGGCCGCGGGCGACCAGCCGGTTCTCGGGGTCGACCGCGCGGTAGCGGCGCTCGGCCTTGACGGCCTGGTAGCGGGCCTGCTCGACCTGGCGGCGGTGCTGGTCCAGCGCCGCGTCGTGGCCGTGCTCGAGCTGCTCGGCGGCGTGCAGGCAGGCCTGCAGCGCGGCCGGCTGGAGGGCGGCCAGGAACGCCTCGGCGACGGCGGCGTCGATGGCCTGCCCGCCGGTGTTCATGTGCCGGGAGCCCCGGCCGTCGACCAGCTCCGCAGATCCCTGGCAGTAGTAGTTCGGGACCGTCTTGGCCGGGCCGCGGTAGAAGATGGCCAGCTTGCGGCCGCAGGAGCCGCAGGTGGCCAGGCCCTGCAGCAGCGCGGAGCCTTCCCGGACCGCGCCGGTGCCCGGCGCGCTGGCCTGCGGCCGGATATTGGCCCCGATGCGGGCCTGGTTGGCCAGGTAGGTGTCCCAGCCGGTGAACCCGGGGTGGTGATCGGGGATCAGGACCTCCCACTGGTCGCGGGGCAGCTTGCGGCGCCGCTTGCGCAGCGCGCCGTCCGGGCCGAGGCAGCGTTCGTCGCGGGTGCGGCCGTAGACGTAGGCGCCAGCGTAGGCCGGGTGGGTCAGCGTGGTGTGCACGGCATGGTAGGTGGGCTCGACCCAGGTGATCTCACCGGGCTTGCCGTGCAGGTAGACAGCTTGCTGCAGCGGCCACCGCAGCTGCTGGGCCCGCAGCCACAGCCAGGTGGCCCGCACCGACCCGGACACGGCGAACTGCCCGAACACGGCCGTGATGACGCCGGTGACCGCTTCATCGGGGTGGAAGCGGATCTCGCCGTCGGCCTCGCCCCAGATCAGGCCGACGGGCAGCCCGCGGCGCAGCTCACCGCGGGCGGCCTTGTTCTTGATGCCGCCTTCCAGCCGGGCGCGCAGCACGTGGAGCTCAGATTCTTATGCGGACTTCGCCGTTATGCCGACCAGTCGACGGGAGCACCCGGCGGGCCGCGATGACGGACAGGAGCGTTCGGCATAATCACAGCCCGTCGAGGAACGCCAGTATGTCGTCGGCCGGCCGGTAGCGGCCGGGTGTAGTGTTCTGGGGTGCCGTCCGGGCGATCGCCCGTTCCTTAAGTGCCAGGTCAGCATGGATATACACCTGTGTGGTGGCGGTATTTTCATGCCCCATCCACAGCGCGATGACCGAGGTATCAACGCCGGCGCCGAGCAGCCTCATGGCCGCCGAGTGCCTGTTATGTGAAATTTCACATAATCGGCATTACGTGGACGGCTGGATTATGTGGCCGGCAGGGTGTTCCCGCTGGCAGGGGCACTGCGGGGGCCGGTTCCGGCCACATAACCCAGGGGCGCGAGGTCAGCGCCCTGATCCGCCTGGCTGAGGCTGGTTCCTTGGATCGCGGCTGAGAATCGCCTTGTCTGTTCACCCACGACCAGAAAGGCCGGTTCCCATGGAGGCAACAGCCGTCCGCGAAGCGTCAGCGCGGGTGATCGCCGCGTTGACGGCGGCGGGGAGGTCGAGGACAACGATCAAACGCCACAAGGCGGAGTTCAACGCGTTCGCCGGGTTCCTCGAGGCCCGCGGCCGGGCACTCCCCGCCGAGGCGGACTGCCTCGATTTCATCGCCGAGCGGTCCGGGTGCAGGCTGGCGGGCCTGCGCGAGCCTGTGGGGTCCAGGCACGCCCAGCTCGCTCGCCTGCCTCTGACCTCGCTGATGAGCTCAACCAGCACATGCTGGAGATCAACGGACTGCACCTGAGGACCATTGAGGCGCTGGCCTGCGCCATCGACGCGAAAGATCACACCACGCATGACCATCTGCAGCGCGTGCAACTGTACGCCATCGAAATTGGAAAAGACCTGGGGCTGTCCGGGCCGGAACTGGAAGCCTTGCGTGCCGCGGCCACCCTGCATGACATCGGAAAACTGGCGGTGCCGGAGTCCATCATCTCCAAGCCCGGGAAATTAACGCGGGGCGAATTCGAAAAGATGAAGGTCCACCCGGTGGTCGGCGCGGAAATTCTGGAGCGCGTGAATTTTCCGTATCCGGTGGTTCCGATAGTACGCACGCACCATGAACGCTGGGATGGCAACGGGTATCCCTATGGCTTGAAGGGCGCCGAGATTCCGATCGGCGCGCGTATCCTGGCGGCGGTGGACTGCCTGGACGCACTGGCTTCCGATCGGCAATACCGGCGCGCTTTGCCGCTGGATGAAGCCATGGCGCGGGTGGCGTCGGAGGCGGGAACCGCTTTCGATCCTGAGGTGGTCGGGGTGTTGCAGAAGCGTTATCGGGAGCTCGAAGCGCTGGCGAAGAGTGTAACCAGCCAGCCAAAAACTCCGCTCTCGGTGGATATCAAAATCGCGCGCGGCGGTGCGCCGGCCGCCGGGTTTGAAAATGAAGCGCCGCGCCGTCTGGGGAATGTCGCTTCGATTCATCCGGTCACGCGCGCTCGAAACGCTGGAGGCCATGAGATTTCCGGAGGTCTCGCCGGACGTGAAGCCTTGGCGGTTGCCTCCGTGCGTATCGAAGCTCTGGTTCCATATGATGCCATGACCTTTTATTCTTGCGAAAACGACTTGGTGCTGCCGTGCTTCGTGGCCGGTGAAGAGCAGCGTGGACTGGGGTCTCTGCGAGTGGCTCAGGGAGAAGGATTAGTTGGCTGGGTCGCGGAAACAGCCAAGCCGATTTTGAACGGCAACCCGTCTGTCGAGCCGGGCTATCCCACGGATGGCCGCCTGGCGTCGGCCTTGGCGCTCCCGTTGAGCTCCAATGGCGGCGTGGTTGGTGTCTTGGCTCTCTATCGCAGAGAACCGGATTCCTTCCATGCCGAGGATCTGGTGGCGCTACTGAACGTCTGCCCATCGGTTGCTTCGGTGCTATCCGGCATCGAACTGCAATCCGTGGACTCCGATTCCCTGTTGGCGCTCGCGCAGCTGGCATAAGCCGCGGCGCTTAGGGCAAGGCTCGAACGCGATCCTATTTTGCTACCGAGCCGACCTGCTGGAAATACGCGATGGTTTCGCGCAGCCCTTCTTCCAGCTTCACCTTCGGCTCCCAGCCCAGCACGCGTTTGGCCTTGCTGATGTCGGGCTGGCGGCGCTTCGGGTCGTCTTCCGGAAGCGGCTTGAAGACAATCGCCGCCCTGGTTCCGATAATGCTTCGAATGCGCTCGGCGAATTCCAGGATGGTCATCTCGCGCGGATTGCCGAGATTTACCGGATAGCGTTCGTCGGAAAATGCGAGCCGGTATAGCCCGTCCACCAGATCGCGCACGTAACAGAAGCTGCGGGTTTGCGAGCCGTCGCCGTAGACCGTCAATGGTTCGCCTCGCAGGGCCTGGTCGATAAACGCCGGCACCACGCGGCCGTCATCCAACTGCATCTTCGGCCCATAGGTGTTGAAAATCCGCGCGATGTTGGTGCGTAGCCCGTGCACGCGATGATAAGCCATGGTGAGCGCTTCGGCGTAGCGCTTGCTTTCGTCGTAACAGGAACGGACGCCCACCGGATTCACGTTGCCCCAATAGGTTTCTACCTGCGGATGCACCAGCGGATCGCCATAGCATTCCGAAGTGGATGTCACCAGGAAGCGCGCGCCGTTGAGACGCGCCACCTCGAGCATGTTGCGCGTTCCCGCCGATCCCACGTCCAGCGTTTCGATGGGATGCTCGAAGTAGTCCTTGGGGCTGGCCAGCGAAGCGAGATGTAACACGCCATCCACCGGCCCGTCGACTTCCAGGGACGCGGCACACGTCCCATTCGCGAAACTCGAATGCGGGATTGCCGTTCAAGTGCTCGATATTCCGAAGCGAGCCGGTCATGAAGTTGTCAAGACCGAGCACGGAATGGCCTTCGGCGATCAACCGGTCACAAAAATGCGCGCCGATGAATCCGGCCGCCCCTGACATTATGAAGCGCAGATGTTCTCCCTCCCCGTCTATCGTAGCCAATAGAGGATGACTTTAGAGTCTGCACGCGCGCACGCACGAATGTTTGCGCCACGCCTGCTACACTCGCAGTTTATGGTTCAAATCTCCTGGCCGGAGACAGCAGTCTTGCTAGTCCTGCTGGCGGCCTCGATCTACGGCTTCTGGGTGCGGTTCGGAAGAGTGTGGCGGATCATCCTGGCATCGAAAAAGGATCCGGACTTTCACCTCCAGCCCTTGGGACGCCGCGTCAGCGCGTTCGTCGGGGAAGTGCTGCTCCAGGGCAAAGTGATCCGGCAGAGGCCGCTTCCTGGTCTCGCGCACGCCTTCGTGTTTTGGGGATTCTGCGCCTTCGCGCTGGTCACTATTAACCATTTCGCGGAAGGTTTTCATGTCCAGCTATTCAGCCGCGATGGCTCCTTCGGAAGAATCTACTTCACGTTCGCGGCGATTTTCGCAGTCGCCGTTGCGGTATCCATTGCCGGACTCGCCTTCCGGCGATTGGTGATCCGTCCGAAATGGCTGGGGCCGCTCTCCTATCAGTCCGGCGTGATCGCGTTGCTCATCTTCCTCCTGATGCTGACGTACCTGATGACCTATCTGCCGGGCGGAGAATCGAGCAAACCGTTGTGGTGGGCGCACACCTTGACCATCCTGGTTTTCCTGCCGCTCATCCCGCACACCAAACATCTGCACCTGGTCTTGAGCCCGCTAACCGTCTTTTTGAAGCGCGACGGCTTCAGCAAAATTCCGCCGCTGGTGGGCGACGAGGATTTCGGCCTCGACACCGGCAAGGATCTGACCGAACTGGTTTCGCTGCAAGCCTATTCCTGCGTCGAGTGCGGCCGCTGCACGGAGCATTGCCCGGCGGCCAACACCGGCAAGGTGCTAAATCCCAAAGAAATTGCGCTGGGCGTGCGGCATTATCTGAACGATTTCGGCCCGGCCAGCGAGGAGCCTCTGCTGGGGAAATATCTTTCGCAGGAGGCTGCCTTTCAGTGCACTACCTGCGGAGCCTGCGAGTTCCAGTGCCCGGTGGGAGTCCAGCATCTTCCGATCATCATCGGATTGCGGCGCGGAGCGGTGAACACGGGCAAGTGGGAAGACGACTACGGCACCAAGCTGTTCCTGAATCTGGAGCGCAACGGCAACTCGCTCGGCTTCTCAACCAACGAGCGCGACAAGTTCATTCAGAAGCAGGAATTTCCGATCTTCGACGGCACGCAGGAATATTGTCTGTGGCTGGGATGCATGGGCGCTTACGATCCGCAGGGCCGCGAGATCGTCGCTTCGCTGGCGCAAGTGATGCGTCGGCTCAACGTCAGCTTCGGCGTCTTGCGAAAGGAAAAGTGCACCGGAGATCCGGCGCGGCGGCTGGGCAACGACCTCGCATTCGGCCAGCTCGCCGAGAATAACCTGGAAACGCTG
The DNA here is from genome assembly GCA_963739705.1 of Terriglobia bacterium. Lineage (GTDB taxonomy): Bacteria > Acidobacteriota > Terriglobia > Bryobacterales > Bryobacteraceae > Palsa-89. The sequence continues at coordinate 7,628 of CAVUBR010000006.1, forward strand.
AAGCAGAACAAGGTCAAAAAGATTGTTTCCATCTGCCCGCACTGCGTCCGGACCATTGGCACGGATTGGAAAGAGTACGGCGAAGCGCCGCCCATCGAACATCACAGCGAGTTCCTGGCCCGGCATCTGGATCAGTTGCCCGCGAAGACGTCGGCGGGCGAAACCATCGTCTATCACGACCCGTGCTATTTGGGACGCTACCGCGGCGTGTACGATGCGCCGCGCAGCGTGGCAGCCCGGTTCGGCAACGTGATCGACCCGCCGCGGGCGCGCGAGCGTTCATTTTGCTGCGGTGCGGGCGGCGGGCTGGCGTTTCTGGGCGAAGAGAAGGGCGATCGCGTCAGCGTCGCGCGCGCCAAGGAACTGGTTGCCACCGGCGCCACGGTTGTGGGCGCGGCCTGTCCGTTCTGTAACACCATGTTCCGCGATGCGCTCTCCGGCATTTCGAAAACGCCGCCGCGCCTGATGGATATCGCGCAAATCGCCGCCGCGGGCTTCGCGTCAGTAGATGGTCCAGCAGCCGGGACTGACTAGCTCCACCAGGTGCTCATCGGGATCGCGAAAGTACAGGCTGAATCCGCCGCGCGGCCAGGCCACGCGCGATTCGATGGCTACAGCGAGGTCGTCCAGATGCCGGGTCCAATCGCTTTCCGAATCGAGCGGGATGGTAAAGGCCAGATGCGTTGTGCCTTCGCCGTCGTGCGGCGGAATCATTCCACCCGGAATAAAGATTGGCGCCGTCGTAGCGTGTTTGCGAAACAGCAAAAGCACCTGCTGGCCGCTGACGTTCAGCGCGCAGAAGCGATCGTCGCTTACGAGTTTCTCGAAGCCGAAGATGCGCTGATAGAACTCGGCGGAGCGGGCCACGTCGTCCACATAGAGCGAGGTCTCGAGGACTCGGCCCACCGGAGGCATACGTGATCCATGGTAACCAAGCCGGGGCGCGTGGCCGGAAGTGAAATAATTGGAAATACAACGATGACGCCAACAACCAAACAGGCCGCGCAGCAACAACTGGAGTCTGCCCGCCCGGGCCTGCTCAGCCTGAGCCACCGAATCCACTCCAGGCCGGAACTGGGTTTTGAGGAGGAGCACGCCTCCGCTTGGCTGTGCGAAACACTGGACGCCGCCGGCTTTCACGTCGAAAAAGGCGTCGCGGGCCTGCCCACGGCCTTCGTGGCGCGCGCCGGCCACGGCCCGCTGCACATCGGAATTTGCGCCGAGTACGATTGCTTACCCGGCATCGGACACGCCTGCGGGCACAATCTCATCGCGGCCATGTCGGCCGGTGCGGGAATCGCAGCCGCGAAAGTTGCCGACGACCTGGGCGCGACCATCGTGGTTCTGGGCACGCCCGCCGAAGAGGTGGGAAACGCCAGTGGAAAAATCGTGATGCTGGAACGCGGCGCCTTCGATGGCCTGCACGCCTCGATGATGGTGCATCCCGCGCCTTTTGATGCCGCCACCATGAAGATCATCGCGGCCTCGCTATTCGACGTTTGCTATCACGGCAAGGAAGCGCATGCTTCGGCCTTTCCCGAGCTGGGCATCAATGCCGCCGACGCTTTAACCATCGCTCAAACTTCGCTCGGCTTGCTGCGCCAGCACATCCGGCAGACCGACCGCATCCACGGCATCATTACCAAAGGCGGCGATGCGCCCAATATCGTTCCAGCGCACACGTCGGCCCGCTATATCATCCGTTCAGACAATATGCAGGAGCTGGAGGAGCTGCGCGAAAAAGTGCGCCGCTGCTTCGAGGCCGGCGCGCTGGCCACCGGCGCCAAGCTGGAAATGAAAGGGGGCGACAAGCCTTACGCGCAGATGCATCACGACCTCGCGCTCGCCGCCATGTACCAGCGCAACGCCGAAGCGCTGGGCCGCCAGTTCGCCGACCTCGGAGGCATGCGCGATCGCGTGGCGGCTTCCACCGACATGGGCAACGTGTCGCAAGCCATGCCCGCGATTCATCCCGCCATCGGGATCGACTCGCTGCCGGCCGTGAATCACCAGCCCGAGTTCACGGCGGCCTGCATCACTCCGGCCGCCGACCGCGCCATTTTCGACGGCGCGCTGGCGATGGCTTGGACCATCGTCGATTTGGCCTCGGACCCGTCCACACGCGCACGCCTGCTGGCATCGTCAGCGGTTGCTCCGAAATCTTAATCAGACGCGATCCTCATGTCTGTGTAGGATTAAGCAACGCCCCAGCTCGGTTACGCCTTCGTCCAGGCGGGCGCGCTCCTTTAGTTGTCGAAAGGTTAAAGGCTTGGCAGCGGCGCTCAGCAGCTCCACCACAGCCTCCACCACGTCGGCCTTTAGGCTCTCCGGGGAGGACACAATTATTACGAGATCGAGTCCGGCGGATTTGGCGGTCCGGTGGTGAATGGGCGTATCCTGGTAATAGGTCTGTTTATGAAATCGAAGCGCGTTCTCCGTCAAGCTTCCCTTGGATTTCTGCTTGCAATGTGCGCGAGCATCGCCGCGGCAAATCCGCCGATTCCTCCGCCCAAGGAAGATGTTCCTCTCGCGCCGCATTCTGGAAAGGAATCCGCGGTCTTCGCGGGAGGCTGTTTTTGGGGCGTCCAAGCGGTATTTCAACGCGTGAAGGGTATCGTCGCCACCACTGCCGGATACTCGGGCGGCTCGGCCAAGACCGCGACCTACGATCAAGTCTGCACTGAGACCACCGGGCACGCCGAATCCGTGGAGGTGATTTACGATCCCTCTCGGATCACATACGGCCAACTGCTGCGGATCTACTTCTCGGTGGCGCACGATCCCACCCAATTGAACCGCCAGGGACCGGACGTGGGGACGTCCTACCGATCGGCGATTTTCTATGCGAACGAAGAACAGCAGCGCCTGGCGAAGGCCTACATCGCGCAGCTCGATTCAGAGAAGGTCTTCAGGAAGCCGATCGTGACTGAAGTGACGCCGCTCAAGGCGTTCTATCGGGCCGAGACCGCTCATCAGGACTACGCGTACTACAATCCGAACAATCCGTATATCGAAGTCTGCGACCGCCCGAAGATCGCCGCACTCAAGGAGCAATTCCCCGAGCTGTTCGTTGATTACAAGCCCAAGAAGTAGAGCGTCGATCGGGCGGGAGAGTCCATCACAAGCGCAAAGAAGCTAAGGACTGCTCGCCCGAGGTGACGTGTATACCTAGACAGTGTCGCGTACACATGTCTTACAGCCCGCTGGTTCGGCAGGCAAGGCCAACCATGAGGAGATTTGACCATGCCCAATTTAAGCGCACGACGGCTGGCCGCTTGCGTCGCATTATGGACGGGCCTTGCGCAGGCTGCGTCCGCCGCTGAAATTCTAATCGGCGACGAGAAATCCCAGCCGGAGAGTTTGACTGTCGCACCGGGTGGGGTGCTGATGGTCGGTAGCGCGAGCACTCCGTTCGTCTACATGGTGCGCCCAGGCTCGACCACCGCCGAGAAGTTCGTGGATGCCGGCGCTGAAGGTGATGGCACCTTTTTCTTCGGCATGCTCGCGGATGGCTCCAGTAATACGTTCTGGACATGTCAGCTAACCCCGCAGCGGGACAAGAAGCCGGCGCAGCTGCACAGCGCTCTGAGAGGCTTCGATCTCGCCACTGGCGCGCAGAAGATCCGCTGGAACCTTCCCGGCGATAGCAATATCCGCAACGATTTCTCGGTCGGGCCGGATAAGGCGCTCTATATCAGCGATACCGCCAACGGCAAGATCTACAAGCTCCCGGCCGGCGCTTCCACCGCCGAACTTTTCCTGGAAGATAGCGCGCACCTCCGTGGCATCGACGGGATCACCTTTTTGAACGGCACGCTGTATGTGAACAATGTGATCTCGAGCAAGCTCTACCGTATTCCGGTGGACGCTGCCGGCAAGGCCGGGCAACCGGTAGAGCTCTTGCTGGATCAGCCCGTGAAAGGGCCGGATGGCATGCGCGCAGCCAAGGGCAAACTGCTCCTGGCCGAGAACGGTAGCGGCAAGGTTTCCGTTATTAGCGTCAATGGCGATAAGGCCAGCGTCACGGTGATTAAGGAAGGACTCAAGACACCAACCGCGGTCGAGCCCGACGGCGACACCATTTGGATCGCAGAACGCGGTACCGGCAAGGCAGTGTCTATTCCGATGCCCAAATGATTATTTCCGTGCCCTGGTGAGTGGCTCAGCCCGCGCGCGGTTTTCGAAAAATCCTCCGCGCACCCGAGGCTCTCATAGTTCACTCATTTGGCACGGCCCAATGGTAATGTACGATTAAACGACGGCGAACCGGATCGCGTAAGGCCGGGCGCTTGAGAAGCAAGGAGAGCAATGACGATGAAATTGGCGAAAACGGCGTTACTTTTCACCCTGGCGTCGGTGGCGGCCTGGGCGCAGGTCAATATAGGCGAACAGAAACCCGAAGCCAGCCTGCCCTTCACCATGACAACCGTGGCCACCTTCAACCTGCCCTGGCGGCTGGCGTTCCTGCCCGATGGCCGCATGCTGATCACTGAAAAGCCCGGGCCCGTTTGGCTGGTGACCCAACAGGGCGAGAAGATCCAGGTGGGCAATACGCCCAAAGTCTATTTCCAGGGCCAGAGCGGCATGCACGGCGTCTTCCTCTCGCCGCATTACGCCACCGACCACAATATCTATCTCACCTATGCCGAGCCGGGTGACTACGGCGGCGGCCTCGCGCTGGCCCGCGCCAAACTGAACCTCAGCGCTACTTCGGCGACGCTAGAAAACTTCGAAGTATTGTGGCGCCAGCTGCCCACCGGCAAGGGCGGCCAGGAAGGCGCGCAGGTCGCTTTCTCGCCCGATGGCCAGTATCTGTTCCTCGCGGTGGGCGACCGCCAGCGCATGACGCCCGCCCAGGATCCGGATCAGCCCGTAGGCAAGATCCTGCGCCTGACGCTGGACGGCAAGCCCGCCCCCGGCAATCCCAACTTCGGCAAAACCGGCGCTGCCACGATTCCCCTGATCGATCCGCCCCGTGACACCGAAACCGCCAAGGACGCGAAGGTGGTCAGCACCTATACCTTCACCAGCCCGAATCTGACACCGGCGGAAACTTGGGCCAGCGGCGTCCGCACACCCTATGGCCTGGCGTTTTCGCCCAGCGGCGAATTGTGGGAAGTGGAGCATGGCCCGCGCGGCGGCGACGAGCTGAACCTGATCGAAAAGGGCAAGAACTATGGCTGGCCGCTGGTCTCCTACGGCAAGAATTATGACGGCGTGCCGATTCCCAATCCCGACAACCGGCTGGATCTGGCGAAGCCGGTGCTCTATTGGGCGCCGGTGATCGCGCCCGGCAATCTGATGTTCTACACAGGTACCCAGACCTTCCCGCAATGGAACGGGAACGGCTTCGTCAGCGGCCTGTCCACCAAGTCGCTCAACCGCATCATTTTTGACGGCCATGGCGGCGCCAAATCCGCCGAGCGCTGGGAGGTGGGTCACCGCGTCCGCGATGTGGAAGAAGGCCCCGATGGCTCGCTGTGGATGCTGGAAGACGCCAATCCCGGCGCGCTGATCCACATAACACCTCAAGCGATCACCTCGCGCTAGTTGAACAGTAAAGGCCGGAGCGATCCGGCCCTTCTTCGCTACGCCGGCCGCCGCGTGCCTCAGTTCACGTTTTACCGCGGCTGGTGGAGAGTAAATGTGGAGTGCAAAGCGGCAACGCCTCCACATAATGTAAAACACATCAGCGGGCGTCGGCGCGGAGGCGAGTGGCGGCGCCGTGGCCGGCCCATTGGTAGGGAATCTCGTCGGTATCGTAAGGCAGGCGCCAATGGTCCGGATCTTTGTAGTTGTAGGCCTCGGTGGGCAGGTTGAGGACCAGGGCGTCGCAGCTTCCCAGGTTTTGCAGGCCGTGCCATACTCCGGTCGGGATGATGACCAAGGCCGGTCGGTCGTCGCCAAGGTGGACCTCGTTGATCATGCGGTAAGTGGGGCTATCTTCGCGGCCGTCGTACAGCACAGCCTTGATACGCCCCTGATTGACAAAGAGGCGATCGGTGGTGCGTGTGTGGCAGCTCCAGGCGCCGATCGCGCCGGGAAAAAGGCGGGATTGGTAGAGATGCACGACCGGCATGCCGGTGGGATCCCATTCGGGGCGAAACACCTCGGTGATTACGCCGTGATCGCGCGGCACATGCAGCACTTCCTTGATGTGCACGCCCTGGATAATTTCCTTGAGCAGATGCCAATCCTCGGAAATAACCTGCGGGTCCTTCTTGGCGGTCTTGATCATGCTGGTCTCCATGCTATTATGCACCGGCGGCGGATGAAATATAGCCGCGACCTGCGAGTCATCTCATCCCGAGCCCGCCATTACAGTCCTTTGAACTTTCGCCGCCAGCGCAACATCGCCCCTCGACCCAACGGAACGCGGCGCCGGATTTCGCCGCTGGTTCGTCCCAGCGACGCGCGGAAGCCCTCACGCAAGGTCAGCTTGCGGCGCTTGGCGACCAGCAGTTTTCCCATCTCCACCGCTTCCAGGTCCTTTTCATGGAGGATGCGGCCGGTCCACTGCCGCTGTTCGTCGCTCGATCGCTTTTTGTAGACGTCCTTGCGATAGATGGCGGGGAACTTCACGGCGGTGAGCCGAGGCACGCCTTGGAACACGCATCCAGCCTGTTGCATGCGGAGCCAGAGATCCGTTTCCGGGTCGAGGGAAAGACTGCGGTAGTTGCGCCAGGGACCGGCTTTTTCCACGGCGATTCGCCGATGCACCACGCCCGTGGGCGGCATCCATTGACCGGGCCGGTACCGCGGCATTTCACCGGCGGGCGGCAGGATCTGGCCTTCAGGGCCGATCATGTGGACGATCGAGTAGGCTACGTCAGCGCCCGCGTCGATCGCGGCCACCAGCACATCCAGATGATGCGGCAGCCAAAGATCGTCGTGGCCGAGGTAGGCGATGATCGCGCCGCGCGCCTGGCGGAGGCCCTCATTGTTGGGCGCGGATTGGTGGCCATCGTTGACCGGAAGGTTGATCCACCGCAGACGTGGATCGGCGATGCCCGTCACCACCTGTTCTGAATCGTCGGTGCAGCCGTCGCCGACCACCAAGAGCTCGAAATCGGCGAAACTTTGCCGCAGCACGCTGCCGACCGAATAAGGCAGCACGCTGCTCCAGTTGTAAGTGGGGATGATTACGGTCACCCGCGGTGATTGAGCGGCCGCGGATGATTCCGGCATCTGAGCATTGTACTCCGCCGGCCGGACGCGCGATGCATGAGCAATCGCCACCTGATACCCTGAAATCTTAAGTGCCAGATCAAAAGCTCCAACTCATCCCGCTCGGCGGCCTGGGCGAGTTTGGAATGAACTCCATGGCCGTCCGCTACGGCGACGACATCATCGTGGTGGACGCCGGCATGATGTTTCCGGACGCCGAGCTGCTGGGCGTCGACATCGTTACACCCGATTTCGCCTATCTGGAACAGAACCGCGAGCACGTGCGCGCGCTCATTCTGACGCACGGCCACGAGGACCACATCGGCGCGGTGCCGTTCCTGCTGGGCGAGATCAACGTTCCCGTGTACGGCTCGGCCTTCACGCTGGCGCTGGTGGAACGGCGTCTCGAAGAGCACGGGCTGGCCGACGAAGTCCGGCTCAACAAGGTGAAGCCGCACGACCGCATCGAAATCGGCCCGTTCCAAATCGAGTTCATTCACGTCACGCATTCCATCGTCAGCTCGATGGCGCATCGCCATCACCACGCCGCTCGGCGTCTTGATCCACACCGGCGATTTCAAAGTCGACCCCACGCCCACCGACAACGAACTGTTCGATCTCCATACGCTGGCTGACTACGGCAAGCGCGGCGTCCTGCTGCTGATGTCGGATTCCACCAATGTCGACCGGCCCGGTTACACCGAGAGCGAGCGCGCGGTGGCGCCGCGCTTCGAAGACATTTTTTATCGCGCCGAACGCCGTCTGGTTATCTCCTGCTTCAGCTCCTCGATTCATCGCCTGCAATTGATTCTCGATCTGGCTGCGGAATACGGGCGCAAGGTGGCGTTTGTTGGCCGCAGCTTGCTCAACGTAACCGAGATCGCGCACTCCATGGGCCTGCTGGAGCTTCCCGATGGAATCCTGCTGCGCCCGCAGGACATCATGTCGTCCGATCCGAAGAAGGTAGTGGTGGTCGCCTCCGGCACCCAGGGCGAACCCATGTCGGCGCTGTCGCGCATCGCGGTGGACAATCACAAAAGCGTTTCACTGGAGAGAGGCGACACTGTGGTGCTCAGCGCGCGCATCATCCCCGGAAATGAAAAAGGCATTTACCGGATGATCAACCACTTCGCCAAACGCGGCGCGGATGTGGTGTATGGCTCCATGAATCCGCCGGTGCACGTGTCGGGTCACGGCAGCTCCGAAGAGCTGAAGCTGGTGCTGAACCTGTTGCGCCCGCGTTATTTTCTGCCCATCCATGGCGAGTTCCGGCAGCTTGCGAAACACGCGGCGCTGGCAAATCATCTGCGTGGCGCGGGCTTGGAAGAAACGTTTGTGCTGGAGACCGGCGAAACGTTGGAAATCGATCGCAACGGGGCGCGCAGGGGCGAGAAGGTTGCCGGTGGGCCGCGTCTGCATCGATTCCGGAACCATCGATGAAGTAGTGGAAGACATCGTGATCCGCGACCGCCGCCATCTGTCCGAGGACGGCTTCGTCCTGCCGATCATCGCCATTAACAAGCATTCGGGAAAGAGCGAAACGTTGCCGGAGATCGTGAGCCGCGGCTTCATGTCGTTTGAAGACGGTTCGGAGCTGTTGCAGGCCGCGCGCCAGGTGGTGGCGCGCACGCTGGAATCGTCGAGCGAGGAAGAACGCACCGACTGGGGCGTGATGCAGGAAAAAATCCGCGCCGACCTGAAGCGCTTCCTCAGCAAGGAAACGCAGCGCCGCCCGCTCATCATGCCGGTCATTCTGGAAGTCTGACTTGGAATCGCTGCTCGTCGACGCCTCCGGTTTTCACGGCCAAGCTGATCAGGCGTTCGCTCCGGCAACGGAATCCGAGCTGGTCGAAATTCTCCAGAACGCGGCCAATGAACGCATACCCGTGACTATTTCCGGCGCGCGAACGGGCCTGACCGGCGGCGGAATCCCGCAAGGCGGCTGGGCGGTCTCGATAGAAAAATTCCAGCGCCTGGAAATTTCACGCGGCCGTGCGGTTGCAGGCGCGGGCGTCTCGCTCGAATCTCTCCAGGCTGCGGCGAATCCGACCGGTCAGTTCTATGCGCCCGATCCCACCGAACGGACGGCCAGCATAGGCGGCACCATCGCCACCAACGCCAGTGGCTCGCGCAGCTTTCGTTACGGCAGCACGCGTCGCCATGTTCTCAGCTTGCGGGTCGCTTTTATGGACGGTAGCGTGCGCAGCTTCCTGCGCGGCGACAAGGTCGATTTCGAGGTCCCAGCAGATTCCGCTTCCTAGCACGACAAAAAATACCGCCGGCTATCTCCTCGCTCCCGGGATGGACTGGATCGATCTCTTCACCGGCAGCGAGGGAACGCTGGGAGTCGTGGTCGAAGCCGAGCTTCAGCTTCTGCCCAAACCGGCGGACGTGCTGGCGGGCGTGGTCTTCCTTTCGGGCGATGACGCGGCGCTCGATGCCGTCGAGGATTGGCGAGAGCTGCGCGGATTGCGCATGATCGAATATTTCGACCGCAACTCGCTGGCCTTTCTCCGGCAGCGCTTTCCGGAAGTTCCCGAAAATTCCGGCGCGGCCTTGCTCATCGAGCAGGAAAACGGCGACGTCGATTTCTGGGCCGATAACGCGCCGGAAGACAGCTGGTTTGCCGACAACGACAGAGATCGCGAGCGCTTCCGCCGCTTTCGCCACGCTCTGCCGGAGTTAGTCAACGACACAGTCCGGCGCCGCGGTTTCCTGAAGCTCAACTCAGATTACGCGGTCCCGCTACACCGCAATCGCGACATGCTGGCCTGTTATCACACGCGCCTGCGCGAGCGCGCCCTCGATTACGTAATCTTCGGTCACATCGGCGACGCGCACGTGCACGTGAACATCCTGCCCTCGTCTGAAGCCGAGTTCGATGCCGGCCAGAGCCTGATGCTGGAGTTTGCGCGCCAGGCCGTAGCGCTCGGCGGCACGGTATCGGCCGAGCATGGTCTCGGCAAACGCAAAGCGAAACTGCTCGAAATCCAGTACACGCCCGCAGCAAATCGAAGCCATGAAAGCCGTCAAGCGCCGCCTGGACCCGCATTGGCTCCTGAACCGCGGCACTCTTTTTGGCTAAGACTTCAGCCCCGCCAGTTTCTGCACGGTTTCAAACGTATCCGCTTCCGCCGCGGTTTTATCCGTGCGATAACGTTTCACGCGCGCGAAACGCAGGGCGAGCCCGCTCGGATAGCGCGGGCTCACTTGGATTTCGTTAAATACGATCTCGGCGACCAGCTTCGGCTCGACAAAAACCGTGTAATTATCTCGTCCGATTTCGAGCGTGAGCAACTCCTTGGTCTGCCACTCCAGCATCGCGTCGGTCAGACCCTTAAAGGTCTTGCCGAGCATTGCAAATCCGCCTTTGTCCGTATCGCGCGCGCCCAGGTGCAGATTGCTCAGCCAGCCGTGCCTGCGGCCATGTCCCCATTCGGCCGCCAGAATCACGAGATCCAGGGTGCGTGGGCGCTTCACCTTAATCCAACTCTGGCCGCGCGATCCCGCCGCATACAGTGCATCGGTCGCTTTCGCCATGACGCCTTCGTGCCCGCGCTCCAAGGCTTCGTCGAGAAACTCCTGCGCGCGCCCAACCTCAGACGTGGCCAGGTGCGGCATCAGCGAGCCACTCGTCAATCCCGCCAGCGCGTCGAAGCGGCGCCGCTGCGGTTCGTCGAGCAGCGAACCGCCATTGAGGTACAGCAAGTCGAACCAGAACGGCGTCATGGGCAATTCGGCCCGTCATTCGATCGACATCCAGCTTGCGTCCGAAGCGCCGCATGGTGATTTGAAACGGCTGCGGCCGGCCGTCCGGTTGAAGACTCAAGACCTCGCCGTCCAGGATCAGCTCGCGGGCTGGAAGCGCGCGCACCGCCTCCACCACCTCGGGCACGGCGGCCGTGACATCGTTCAAAGCGCGCGAGTAAATCCTGACATCGTCGCCCGACTTGTGCGCCTGCACGCGCGCGCCATCCATTTTGAATTCGAGCGCCGCTTCGCCCAGATCCCCGAGCGCTTCGCCGATGTCCTCGGCTGACTGCGCCAGCATGGGCTGGATGGGCCGAAACAACTGGATATCGTATTGTTTGAGGCCGGCCTCGCCCTGCTCCAATGCCGCCCGCGCCACCACCGCGACATTGCCCGCCAGCATAACCGCGCGCCGGACCTGTTCACCTGCGATTCCGGAAGCCTTGGCGATGGCATCCACCATCACGGCTTCGAGCGCGCCTTGCCGCAGTTCACCGGCCAAAAGCGCAATGAGAAACCGCTGCTCGCCTTCGGTCGCGCGCGCGAAGAGGCCCTGGAGCAGTTCGAAACGGCGGCGCTGCGATCCGCTGCCGGAGGTGGTCGAGATTTGCTGGAAGACCCGGTCCACTTCGATGAGATCCAGGCTCGGACTCGCAGCCGGAGAGCCAACCGCCTCGCGCACCGCCGCGTAACCGGCGCCGATCCTTCCCTGCCGAATCTGTCCGGAAAGAAACGCGACCGCGATCTCGATCTCGTCGCCGTGCAGACGGCCGAGCAACTGCGCCAGCGCTTCGACTTTCTCCAACCGCCGGGGAGTCTCGGCGACACGCCGCGAAGTCTCGACCACTTCGGCCAGCAGCATGTACCGAGAATAGCCGAGCCAGTGCGGTTAGTACGAAGTGGGAAGCACCTGCGGCGGAGTCGAGCCGGCGATCGGAATCTTTGCACCGTGGTGATGCCGGCCGAGTTCGTGATCTGGACGTCGACGCTCGCGATTTGCGAAGTGTCGCCGGTCACCGGAAATTGGCCAATAGCTGCGAACATGCCGCCTACTTGAGTCGAGGCAAAGTACTTGCTGAAAGGTGGAGCTGACGTTGACTGGAATCGCGCCCGGCTGCACGGTCGCGCCGGCGGCGTCGTAGAACGTGAATGAGAGCTGCGAGGCCGAATAGCTATTGTCAAGACCGGTCAAGCTAACATCCAGTTCGCCAGCTTTCCGGAGGCCGGTTGCTGTGTCGAGCGTCACGGCCGCGGGTGGGATGGTGAGGGTGGTCTGCCCCGCCGGCGTTCCGTCCTCCAGAGTTAGGGTGAACGAGATGGTTCCCGCTGTTGCGCCGGTAGAGAACGCGATGTTGGACTGCCCGTTGAACGTTCCTACCGAGCTACCCTGCGCGAAATTGACCGTGGCAAGCCGTGCTTTTCCGGACAGGAATTGAACCGAGGGGTCGTCGGCGACGCCCGGCACGCTGGGCGTGAACTGCATGGCCAGCGTCCCCGATCCGCCGACCGGAGAGGCCGATCCGAGCGCAACCGACAAGTTGTTCTGCTGAGCGCTTGCGCCGGCGGTAGATGCGAGATTAATCGCCAGGGAAGGCAATACTGCCTCCAACGGCGGAGTGATGCCCAGCCCCGTCAGGTTAAACGAGCGTCCGTCCACTGCGAGTGTTCCCTGCGCGGTTGAGCGGTTGAGCGGCTGGAATTTCACTTGAAAGGAAGCCGTTTGGCCGGAGGCAAGCGGCACATGGCGTTGTAAGACCGACGGGACCAGAAAATCCCGGCCCCGGTCACGGCTGATGGTTTGGACCGTCAGATTGGCGGCGCTCGGATTGGACATCGTGAAGCTTTGAACCTTGCTGCTACCCACTGTCACCGCGCCGAAATCGAATGCGAGGCTCCCTGCAAGCGGCGCTTGCGAGCCAGCCAGCGTGATTGAAGCTCCCGCCACACCGTTGCCTTGCAGCGTAATGGTGGTCGTGTTCACCGCCATGAACGCCGAATAGGTCGCAATCGTGGTGGGCGTGAAATCGACTCGAAACTCCGCATAGTTGCCTGGCGCGATGATGTAGGGGAGCGAAGGGCACCGAGGCTGAGACCAGTAGAAACCCCGTCCCTGCTAATGAAAGCGTTTGAAAAGTGGCGGGACCGGCGCCTTCGTTGCGTACCCGGAAGCGCGTCTCCAACGTGTCGCCAGGAGTCGCGGAACCGATTTTGACAAACGACCCGGCTGGTGTTTCGCTGGTTCCGTTGAACGTGAAAACCTGGATTTGCGCCATTGCCGGTAGCGGCAGAAGAGCGAGAGCTAACCGCAGCCAGGTTTTCATTGGCTCACCTCCGGCAGGAAATAGAGCCTTTCACGGCCGGGCGTGACGCGTATAGCAAAGCGAGCGCTGCTCGCAAGATCGCTCAGCTCCACCCATCCGGCGCCCATCTGCGCGAGGGAAAAGCTGGCGGGCAACTGCGCGTTGAGATGAATCTCCGTTGCGTCGGCTTTTCGAATCACGATGCCATTCGCGTCCGTGTAAATCAGTTCGCCGGAGGAAAGCCTCAGCGCAGGAGCGTCCACGCCAGGCAGAGCCTCCTGGGAATCAGCCTCGCCGGTCTCGATGAGCACGCGAACCTCTCCCAAACCGTGATCGCGCTGGATCAGAAACGCGACGTGCCCTCGGTCCGGCGCAGAGATCGCCAGAACGGCGCTCGGAGGGAAAAGCTGGCAGTCGAAGGGGACCATCTGGAATCCCGTGCCGTACCACGCAAAGAGCAGATTGGGCGCTGGCCAAATACGCGAAGGCGGGCGAGCCGTCGCTGAAGAACGCAAAGTCCGCGGGCCCGGCCGGCGCATCCATGCTGGCCAGCACTTGGCCCTGACTGTCGACCGCGATCACGGACTGTGTCTGTTTTCACCAATCCAAACGATCCTGAATAGGCCGCGCTGGCGACGCCGCTAAAAGCCGACGCCGCCCAATACAAAATTGCCCGCGATGCCGAAGACCGGGCGGAACGAATTGGCGCCGTCCTGGAGGAAACCGACCTGAGGAGGCGCGAGCGCCGGCTGCGCGCAAGCGGCCGCGGCCAGCGTAAAAGCCATAAGAAAGGATTTCATTACGGATGCCCCACAATAATGCTCGGAGTGCCGATGGAAATGCCGGCCGGCGCCGCCGCGGGACCCGGAGCCGGACTGTGCGATTGCCCGAATGCCATGCCCGCCGCCGCTGCGCCACCCACCAGCGCGCCGATCACCAGCCATTTGGTCTTGCTTCTGTGCGACGCTTTGAAAACGCCTTCGCTCCCGGCTTGCGTCGCGGCTTGCGGAGCGGCGGTGTCGTTCAGATATTGGGTGCTGATGATTCCGGCCCGCGCCTGGTCCTTGACCGCGGTGATGCGAATCTCCATCGGTCCGGGAGTTTTGTTCCACTGCATGCCCTCGATGGATGCGTGCCCGTCCGCGCCGGTGTTCGCGATCTCCGTGCGCAGGCCGGTGCTGAAACAGGCCGCTGGGGCCCGAATCGGGAAGACGGAAACTCACCGAGGCATTGGCCACCGGCTTGCCGGCTTCGTCGGTCACCAGCACGGTCAGCCCCCGCGCGGCGCGCGCCCCGGTGCGGTAGACCATGCCTTCGCCTTCGACCACTTTGAGCTGGATGATGACCGAGGCGTTCGACGGGACCGCCCAGAGAAGCGCGCAGCACAACAGCCCGCGCCAGCCAGTTATTCCTAAAATCTGCACGTCCTATACGTGCCGGAACGACAGGGATATTCTCTCCAGGAAGCGCACTCGGAGGCACACCACGTTTGGCCGGCCCGCACGTGCGGTGAACCAGGGTCGCAAACTGCCTGAGCGCTGGCCGTTTCATGCTCCCGGCGCCTTCGAGCATCAGCCGAGTTAGCGAGCCGGCTACGCATCAAAACCCGGCGGATTACAGTAATGCCCGAAGCTGCCGATAGTTAGGAATAGGGCCAAGCTGCCTGGCGAATTTAATCGGTCAGCCCCCGCCATCAGCATAGCTCCGAGTCGCAACGGGAATAGAACCATGGCCGTCGACGGCAAATTGGAAGCGTCCATCGAAAATCTGGCGCACAGCGTCGGCATGCCAACGCCGGGCGACAACGACGCGCGCTTGCAGGCCATCCTGGAGTCGTGTTTTGACGGCTTCGTCGAAGTGGATGGCGCTGGCCGGATTATCGGCTGGAATTCGCAAGCCGAGCGCATCTTCGGTTGGCCTTATTCAGAGGTGGCGCAAAAACCTGTTCACATGCTGGTCCCGCCGCGGCTCAGAACGGCCTTCGAGCGTGTCGTGCAGTGAGTCCGTCAACTCCGGCCGGAGTTCGATGTTCAACCGGCGGATTGAAGGCAAGGCCTTGCATCGCGACGGGCATGAACTCCCCGTCCAGCTGATTGTCTCTCCCGTGGCGTGGGGTGAAAGCTACCGGTTCGTCGTCTTCGTGCGCGATATCACGAAGCGTAAACAGGCGGCCGAGGACCTGCGGCGCAGCGAGGAGCGCAGCCGCGAGATTCTGGATCATCTGGAAGATGCCTACAGCGAAGTGGATCTGCGCGGAAAATATGTTTTCGTCAACGATGCATACTGCCGCCTGTTCAACCGCACCCGTGAACAAGTGGTAGGTCACAGCTACAAGGACTTCTTCGACCGCGACCGGAGCGGCGCGTTGCGGGATGCCTATCAAACGGTCTATAGAACCGGCCAGCCCATGAAAAGCTTCGAGCATGAATTCAAAGCGGGGCGGTTCAACGAACTTTCTATCTGGATCAAGAGAGACAAGAGTGGTCAACCCATCGGTTTTGCGAGCAGCATCCGCGACTGCACCCAACGCAAGCTGCACGAGCGCGAGTTGGCCGAAGCCAAGCAAGCCGCCGACGCCGCCAACAAAGCCAAAAGCGCTTTCCTGGCCAACATGAGCCACGAAATTCGCACGCCCATGAACGGCATTCTGGGCATGACCGAACTGGCGCTCTCCACCGATCTGACGCCGGAACAGAATGAGTTTCTCGGCATGGTCAAGTCTTCGGCGGAAAGTTTATTGGTTATTCTGAACGACATCCTCGACTACTCCAAAATTGAAGCGGACAAAATGGTGCTGGATCCAGTCCCCTTCAACTTGTCCGAAATGGTCGGAGACGCCATGAAGAGCATGGCCATAACGGCCCACAAGAAAGGCCTGGAGCTGGCTATCGATATCGGCCCGGAAGTGCCGCAAGAGCTGCTGGGGGATGCGGCGCGCCTGCGCCAGGTGCTTTTGAACCTGGTGGGCAATTCAATCAAATTTTCGAAATCCGGCGAAATCGAGGTGCGCGTCAACGTCCAGGAAATACAGCAACAGCAGGCTGTTCTGGTTTTCTCGGTCCGCGATACCGGCATCGGCATCGCGCCCGAGACGCAGGCCAGGCTGTTCGAGCCGTTCGAGCAAGCCGATTCATCCACTACCCGCCACTACGGTGGCACTGGCCTCGGCCTGGCCATCTCCAAGCGGATCGTACATCTCATGGGTGGAACCATCTGGGTGGAAAGCATGCCGGACGCCGGTTCGACCTTCTACTTCACGGCTCGCCTTCAGGTGGCGGCGCCGCGCCCCAGCCAGCCAGCCCTGGCGGACCTCCAAGGGTTACCGGTGCTGATCATCGACGACAATGCTACCAACCGGCGCATTCTGCACGAGATGGCGAAGCATTGGGGTATGCTGCCGGATGATGCCGATAGCGGACTCGTGGGATTGCAAAAGCTCGAGGCCGCGGCCGGCTCGGGCTATCCTTACGGTCTGGTCCTTCTGGACGAACAAATGCCCGGCATGGGCGGGCTGGAAGTAATCGAGCGCATCCGCATGCACGAGTCTTTGCGGCGCGCCACCATCCTGATGCTCACTTCCTCGGACCAGAGCTCCAGTGCGGCCCGATGCCGCCAACTGGGCGTGGACACTTACTTGATCAAGCCGGTGAAGCCGGCCGAACTGCTGGGCATGATTCGCCGGGCAGTAGGGGCCTGGAAGCCCCAGGCAGCCCTCCGCACGCCGGCCAGCGTAAGCGCCGCGCCCGGGCATTCGTTATCGATTCTGGTGGCCGAGGACAACCTCGTGAACCAGAAAGTTACCGTGGCGATGCTGCAAAGGATGGGACATCGCGCCATTGTTGCAGGTGACGGGGCTGAAGCCCTCGCCAAATGGAACGAGAGCCATGTGGATTTGATCCTTATGGACGTGCAGATGCCGGCCATGGACGGGTTCGAAGCGACGCAACGCATTCGCAGCCAGGAACTGGCCCGCGGGACGCACGTTCCTATTGTCGCCATGACTGCGCACGCTATGGCGGGCGACCGTGAACGTTGCCTGGAAGCCGGCATGGACGACTATGTTTCTAAGCCGGTGAACCGGGCAGCGTTAGAGCAGGCCCTGGCGCGCTGTGCTGGCTGGCAGCCCGATGCTCGCGGCCACTGAATCAACCCGACCTAACGTTCCGGCGCCTGGTTGGAGAGATCCCAGGCCTGGCCCAGGTAGTCATGGTCCGGAGCGCGCACGATTTTTTCCAGCTCGCCGTAGTCCAGCCAATTGAGCGAACAGTTCTCGCAATCTTCCATGATGACATTGCCGCCCCCGCCATAAGGATGAGTGTCCATGGTATGGCGGCATTGCGGGCACGCGATGCGGCGGTCCATTTCCCGCCAATCCGGTTGATGCTCGACGTCCTCGGAAGCCACGCGCTGGGAGCGCAGGTCCTGGATGATCCCCAGGAAGGCCTCCATGGGGATCAACATGCCTCGGCAGCGCGTGCAATACAACATGCGCCGGTCACCGATCGAGGCATGAGTTAGCGGGACGGCGCAAACTGGACAATCCAGCGGCGAGGTCTCTCCGAGCACGCGTACCCCATCTGCATTTGGCTCGGGGAAGTACACGCTGCCGCAATAGCTGCAGAGGAGGAAGTTGCGATCCGTTTCCAGGCGCATGGCGGCGCCGCAACTGGGACACGTCACGAGCTTTGATCGGCCTTTCAGAAGCTAAACTTGAGCGGGTCCGATTCTGGCGGCAACCTGACAATGCCGTGCTAAAGTAGACGTTGTGGCCCGCTTCCATTGCCGTTTGCTTGGGTGTGAAGCGGATCGCAGTAAGTCATTGATTATTCGGGCCGTGGCGCAGCCTGGCTAGCGCGCTTGCTTGGGGTGCAAGAGGTCCCGGGTTCAAATCCCGGCGGCCCGACCAAAAGAAGACTTACAGACCAGCCGGTGCTTGCACGGCTCATCTGGAGTGGATTTGGCGTCCAAATTTGGGACGCCGGGAGTAGGTTATGGCGCAGGCCCCAAGCGAAAGAATCGTCAAGACGGCGGATACTTGTGGCGGTAGAGACTCCGCCTGCAAAGTGCCTGACTCGAAACATCCTCCAGGAACAACGGAAATCTCTCCGTTTTCTTCTGGCGGAAGACAATGCTGTGAACCAGAGGTTGATTATGCGGTTTCTGGAGAAGCGGGGGCACAGCGTGGTCCTGGCACTCGATGGACGAGAAGCACTGGAGACAATGCAGTCGCAGCCTTTCGACATGGTTCTGATGGATGTGCAGATGCCGGAAATGGATGGTCTTGAAGCGACCAGACTGATACGCGAAAAAGAAAAAGTGAGTGGCGCTCGTTCGCTCATCATTGCGTTGACTGCCCACGCCATGCAAGGGGACAAGGAGCGTTGCCTGGCTGGCGGTATGGACGGCTACATCGCGAAACCGGTCCAGCCTGCGGATTTGTTCCGAGAGATTGACCGGCTCCGCATAGCTTGCACTCCTGTCCCTTCTCCGAACGCGGCTTGACCCGAGGGCTCAGGAAACTTGCGACGCGCTCGTTGCAGGATTCCGTACGGACGATCCAATCGGCGAGATTTGCTTGGAGTTCGCGCTCTTTATTGCGCAGCAGCTTTTCGAAGTGTTCGGTATTCATGCCTAGTTGAGTAAACTGCGCGGTGTCTTGCCCGCGACTTCCTGGCCGAGCAGCGATCCGCCTGGCGTTTGCTGGCTACGATGACTCTCTCCCCTGTAGGTTAGTGTTATGCAGGATTTGCATCGGAGAGCTGCTGAACTTCACGATCTTGCCGCACATGCTCATCGTGCCGCCGCGGAGCACCGTGGAAAACACCAGTAGTAGGGGCATCGTCCTCAGTGGGTTGAAACACAAGAACCCTTCTGCCGAAAGCTGGATTTAGATCCACTTCTTCCGCAGCAACCAGACTTTGATAACTTGCGTGAGGATCACGTAGCTAAGCAGCGTCAGCAGCAGGATCGGCCAGTACAGCCCCGGCAAGTGTGCAAGTCCCAGCGAAGAGGCTAGCGGGGAATATGGCAACCACATTCCGAAGGCCATAATGGATAACGTTGTGGCCGTCAGTGACCAACTCGCACGACTCTGCAGGAAGGGAATCCTATTTGTGCGAATGACGTGGATGATGAGCGTCTGCGTCATCAGCGACTCGACGAACCAGCCGGTCTGAAATACGGATGCGCGGGATGGGTCCCAACAGTTGAAAACCCAGAGCATGACGAAGAAAGTCGTGTAATCGAAGATCGAACTGATGGGTCCGATGAAAAGAATGAAACGCGTGATCTCGCCAATGTTCCAGGGCCGCGGCCGCGCCACCAGCTCTTCGTCCACGGCATCGGTTGGGATCGGTACCTGCGAGAAGTCGTACAGCAGGTTATTGGTCAAGACCTGGATCGGGGCCATCGGAAGGAAAGGCAGGAAGGCGCTCGCTCCCAGCACGCTGAACATGTTGCCGAAGTTGGAACTCGCCCCCATCCGGATGTACTTCAGGATGTTCGCGAAGACTTTCCGGCCTTCGATCACGCCCCCTTCCAGCACCATGAGGTCTTTCTCCAACAAGATCAGATCCGCCGACTCTTTGGCGATGTCCGTGGCAGTATCCACCGAGATGCCAATGTCCGCGGCTTTCAACGCGGGAGCGTCGTTGATTCCGTCGCCCATGAATCCAACGACGTGGCCCTTGCTTCGGAGGGCCCGGATGACCCGTTGCTTGTGGGCGGGAGAGAGGCGGGCAAAGAGCGCGGCCTTCTCGGCCGCATCGGCCAGTTCGGCATCGGACATTTTCTCAACATCGCTGCCCAGGAGCATTGGGTCGGCCGAAAGTCCGACGTCCTTGCAGACCTTCCGGCTGATGAGTTGGTTATCCCCAGTCAAGATTTTTACCGCTACGCCGTGATTGTGAAGGGCCTCGATGGCAGGTCCCGCTGTTTTCTTGGGCGGGTCCAGAAACGCGACATACCCTTTGAGCACGAGTTCGCGCTCGTCGTCTTTTGAGCAGGCCTGCTTCCCAGGCAGCTCCTTCCTTGCCACCGCCAGTACGCGGAAGCCATCGTTGCTAAGACTCGCATATTCTTCCTTCAGCCCGACCATCAGATGGGGGTCCATGGGGGAGAGTTTTCCATCCAGCTCGAAGTGCGAACACTGCTGAAAGACCTCTTCGGGAGCTCCCTTGGTGAGCAGGATGGCTTTGCCTTCTGGATCCAGTACCATCACGGACATCATGCGCCGCGTGAAGTCGAAAGGAATTTCGTCCAATTTTTTGTACTTCTCGACCACGGCTGGTCCATGGAAGTCGGAGCTATCCAGAATCGCCCGGTCCAGCAGATTCTTGAGTCCTGTCTGGAAGTAGCTAATCAGGTATCCGTCCAAAAGGACTTCCTCGGTCTCCCGCCCGGCCACGTTGCAATGCCGCAGGAGGACGACGCGATCCTCGGTGAGCGTGCCCGTTTTGTCGGTACACAAGATGTCCATGCCCCCAAAGTTCTGGATGGCGTTTAGCCGCTTGACGATCACCTTCTTGCGGCTCATCGCGAGCGCACCCTTGGAAAGGCAGACCGAGACGATCATGGGCAGCATCTCGGGCGTGAGGCCCACGGCTACCGCCATCGCGAAGAAAAAGGCGCTTCTCCAATCGTGTTTTGTGAACCCGTTGATGAGGAACACCAGAGGAACCATCACCGCCATGAGCCGGATCATGAGCCAGGTAAACCGGCTGAGGCCCTGATCGAAGCTGGTCGGTGGTGGCTCTTCTGTGATCGCGTGGGCCATACTGCCGAGATAGGTGTTGACGCCCGTTGTGACCACGACTGCGGTCGCCGTGCCGCTTTCGACGCTGGTCCCCATGAAGCACGTATTATTGAGCTCCGTGGGCGAGCTGGCATCCTTGGTCTGGGGCTCGTGGAACTTCTCCACGGGGAACGACTCTCCGGTGAGGCTCCCCTGGCTGACGAAGAGGTCTTTGGCAGTGAGCACCCGCGTGTCGCCGGGGATCATGTCGCCCGCCGACAGCTTGATGATATCCCCAGGAACCAGATCCCGCAGCGGCATCTCCTTGGCGTCGCCATCCCGAAGGACGGTGGCGGTCACATGGATCATGGCCTTGAGCTTCGCAGCCGCCGCGTCGGCACGAGCCTCCTGCACGAAGCGGAGCGTGACACTCAGCACAACCATGGCCGCCATCACGGTTCCGGCGCGCGCGTCTCCGGTCGCGAATGAAACCGCCGACAGGGTCCCCAGCAGGATTACCAGAGGGTTGCGCATGACTTTCAGCAAGCGGGCGAACCAGCCTGGCCGGCGCTCTTGCGCCACTTCATTCGGCCCCGTGGCGCGAGCACGATCTTCGGCTTCCGCTTGCGTCAGGCCTGCGGCGGTTGTATGCAACGATTGGAGTAGCTCTTCGCCACCCCTCCGAGCGGCTTCGATGACAGCAGGTGAGACACGAATGTTCTCGTGCTTCGCCTTGGTATGAATCGGATTGGTGTGAATAGGCGGCTCAGCGGTCAATCTGCCCCACCGTCCTGTTGCGCCGAGGGCCACTTCCAGCTCCGAATTTCCGGTTTGTCCTGACCCTCGGTATCGGCGTAGTGGATGCTTTCGATGATTTGTCCCTTCAGCCACTCTTTGAGGTGCGCGCCAGGCGCCTGCAGTTTCGGGACACGATCGATCACGTCGATGGCCAGGTTGAAGCGGTCCACTTGGTTGCGGATGGCAAGCTCCAAGGGAGTGTTGATGTTGCCCTTTTCCTTGTAGCCGCGCACATGGATGTTGGCGTGGTTCGTTCGACGATACGTGAACTTGTGAATCAGCCAGGGGTATCCATGGAAGTTGAAGATCACGGGTTTGTCCTTGGTGAAGAGGGAGTCGAAGTCACGATCGCACAGCCCGTGCGGATGTTCCGTGTCCGGCTGCAGGCGATACAGGTCCACCACATTGACGAAGCGGATCTTCAGGTCCGGGATGTTCCGCCGAAGGATGGCAACGGCGGCCAGGGCCTCCTGCGTCAGGATGTCACCCGCGCTTGCCACTACAACGTCCGGCTCCGTGCCGGCGTCGTTGCTGGCCCACTCCCAGATGCCGATGCCTTTCGTGCAATGGATGATTGCGGCATCCATATCGAGATAGACCAGGTGCGGCTGCTTGTCCGAAACGATGACATTGACGTAATCTTGGCTGCGCAGGCAGTGGTCCGCCACGCTGAGAAGACAGTTGGCGTCGGGCGGAAGGTAGATGCGCGTGATCGCAGCGCTCTTATTACTGACGATATCCAGAAAGCCGGGATCCTGGTGGGTGAAGCCGTTGTGATCCTGCCGCCAGACGAGTGAAGAGATCAGAAGATTCAGCGACGAGATGGGGGCGCGCCAATCCAGTTCGAGCTTGGACTTTTCCAGCCATTTTGCGTGCTGGTTGTACATCGAATCGATGATGTGGACGAAGGACTCGTAGGTGTTGAAGAGCCCATGGCGGCCGGTCAAGAGATAGCCCTCCAGCCAGCCCTCCAGTGTGTGCTCGCTCAGCATCTCCATCACGCGGCCGTCCGGAGCTATGTCGGTGCCGTCGGCATCTTCCGGTTTGATCTCAGCCAGCCAGGTCTTCCAGCTCGCTTCGTAGATATCCTGCAGACGGTTCGACGCATTCTCGTCCGGGCTGAAGACACGGAAGCTGGTCATATTGCCGCGCATTACATCGCGCAAAAACTTCCCCAGCGTTTCGGTGGGTGAGACCTCTTTGGTGCCTGGGCTCTCAATGGAGATGGCATAATCGCGAAAGCTAGGAAGTGTGAGCGGATTTCGAAGCTTTCCACCATTGGCATGCGGGTTGGCGCTCATGCGGCGCTCGCCCACAGGTGGGAGCTGCCTGAGTTCGGGAATTAGCGCGCCGTGCCGATCGAAGAGTTCCTCCGGCCGATAGCTGCGCATCCATTGCTCGACGATCCGCAGATGCTCCGGATTGGTTTGCACGTCCAGCACCGGCACTTGGTGGGCTCGCCAGAAGCCCTCCACCTTGTGCCCATCCACCTGCTTCGGGCCAGTCCATCCCTTCGGCGTGCGCAATATGATCATTGGCCAACGCGGTCGCTCCGGCTTGCCAGTCCGCCGCGCCTCTTGCTGAATGGACCGAATCCGTTGGACGCAATCCTCTACGGCGGCGGCCATCTGCTGATGCATCAACTCGGGATCGTCACCCTCCACTACATGCGGAGTCCAACCGTAGCCTTTGAAAAGATCGTCGAGTTCCTCGGGAGTGATTCGAGCAAGCAGCGTGGGGTTGGCGATCTTGTAGCCATTGAGATGCAGAATCGGCAAGACAGCACCGTCGCGGATTGGATTCAGAAACTTGTTGGAATGCCAGGAAGTGGCCAGCGGTCCGGTCTCGGCTTCGCCATCTCCAACGACGACGCTGACGATCAGGTCCGGGTTGTCGAAGGCGGCGCCAAAGGCGTGCGAGATGCTGTAGCCCAGTTCGCCACCTTCGTGAATGGAGCCAGGCACCTCGGGCGTACAATGACTGCCCAATTGGCCTGGAAACGAAAAAGCGCGGAAAAGCTTTAGCAAACCCGCTTCGTCCTGACTCTTCTCCGGGTAGATTTCCGAGTACGTTCCTTCCAAATAGCAGTTGGAGATCACGGCCGGAGCCCCGTGCCCCGGACCCGAGATGTAGATCATGTCCAGGTCGTACTTACGGATGACACGATTGAGGTGGACCCACGCAAAGGTCTGGCCCGGATCGGAACCCCAATGTCCGAGCAGCCGATTCTTGAAATGTTCGGGGCGAAGCGGCTCCTTGAGCAAGGGGTTATCGTGAAGATAAATCATTCCCGCGCACATATAGTTGCAGGCTCGCCAGTACGCGTCAATCTTCCGCAGTTCCTCCGCAGTCAATGCCGGAGCGGCAGTTCCCAATTGCTCTTCATTTCCGTGAGTGGATGTCATTCAGGGTGGACTCCTACTACCTTGCCTGGGACGCCGGGCCGGAATGGCGTTCCCTAGGCAGACGCTTAAAGCATGGCATATCTATATGACCGGTCCGTGACGGTCCTGGGCGCGTCATCATTTTGGTTCAACCAGTCGAAAGCACTGCGGCTTGCAGCAAACTCCATTGATCGGTGTTTTGCGCCGACAATATCGGTTCGGCACTCCTTGAGCTGGCCCGATGGTCACTAAGGAGAGCGGCCCGCCTCTATCGCCAGCCGCTCACGCGTGTCGCGGAACGGCACACGGAGCTTGTGAGCAATATCCGGCACAATTCTCGAAGAACGTCGAAACCCGTGCTTGCTCTGAGGGCATAGCCGCTTACCCGCAATTCAGGAGTGAGCCCGCGTTCGTTCCCCGGATGATAAACGTCGTTGAGACCAACCGCGGTCACCGTTCCCAGCCATTGCGAGCGTTGAACGTGTGCTTGCCGCTGTCGCGTTGCGCCACGAGGTATGCTCGACTGCATGGAAGAAACGTTGCCTGGGTTGCCGTGAATCAGACAATCCGCCGGCATCGCGCCTATGTCACAGGCGCGCGTCGAGCTAGCTTCGGCCGCAGGGATTTCGAGCAATAAAGGCCACCACACTAAGTTCCGTTGCCTTCTGACCACATTCAGGTCATGTGACTCCCGACGGTCGTTTCCGTGCAGCGCCAAGACCCAAATGCTGGAACGTACGAATCTGCAACGATTTCAGGCGTTTTACTTGGAGGCAGATTCGAGCCGGTCATTTTCCGGATAGGCCGGCATCGGTAGCAATAACAGGAGCTATGCGAATCAGCGGCGCGATTGGCGATGCGCTCCGCCACCAAGTCCGCCAAGATCAATTATCACCGCGATCAGCAGCCACAAAAGATTGATTCCCGCCGTCGGCATGTGGCTGTTAATTTCCCATGCGTATACGATCGTGGTCAGCGGCAGGAAAATGAAGCCGATCACCGGCAGTATCAAACCCCCGTGGAACGCACGCTGCAGATAGGTCGAGAAAAACCACATCAAAGCGAGCGCGACGCGCGGAAACAGGACAACAATGAGCAGCAGGAAGCAGGGCATAGTCAGTGTCGGGCAACGCGAGCCCGCGCTGTGCGATCATACCAAGGTTCGGGGCCTCGTATCGACGCCCTCGGCGCTCATCACTGTCGTTAGCATCGTTAGCATATGATGCACTAGGCCATTGTTTCCACCAGAGCTTTCTAGGCCGAGCCTAAAGATCGGAAAATACGCATCTCCGACTCAGCCGCGAAAGAGTGCGATTCGCAAAGCTCCTAGCCCTTACGCGGATGCGCACGCCAAGCAAAAGTTCAATTGCCTCGGCCCTTCTGTGCTGTGCCTCCACTGATGCCCATGCCCACCGCTACCGCGAGAACCCAGGTACAGTATCTCAAGTTCATTTTCATAGAATTCATCTCTTCGTCTTGTCTTGTAGCCAGAATGCCGTTTTACCTTGACCACTATTGCTTCGATCTGCCCTGGTAGCAGACCCAACGGCTGTTCTGGTTAAATGGCCAATACCCGTTCCGGGTGATGCTCTGCGAATTGCAGGTTCTTTACGAATGGGATCGCTGCGGGAGAGAATAGGAACGTGCGAAAGAGAATTGTCAGCTCGGATCGAATGATCGCTGGGCCAGGGCCTGGCTCGCAGTGGTTGGATCTCGGAGATCTCGCGACCGTCGAAGTAACGTCCGAAGATCCCAACTTTCCCATAGAATCTGTCTTTGGTGCCAATGACGGACCAGGCTGGCGAGCATCCCAGAAGGGCGAGCAGCAGATCCGCCTGATCTTCGATCAAGCTTTGGCACTGCATCGAATACAACTTCATTTTGTGGAGCTAACGCGCGACCGCCTGCAAGAATTCACCGTTCGATGGTCGGCGGCCGGCGGCGGGCAGCCCAAAGAGATCGTGCGGCAACAGTGGAACTTCAGCCCCGCAGGCTCGAATAGCGAGCTGGAAGATTTTGAAGTTAATTTGGATGGCGTGTCTGTCCTGGAATTGGTGATTAAGCCGGATCTAACACACAATGACGCACTGGCAACTCTCGCCGCGTGGCGCGTCAGCTAATCCGGTGAGCGTGAAGCGAGGAGCCTGCTGTCCGTAACCATACTTGGTCACATGACCATATATCGTTACGAGCCTAAGCCCTCTCAGAGCGCGGTGCCCGCCTTTTGTGGTGTTTGACCGCTAAGCCGTCACAGAATGCTCCACCAGGCGGCGTTCGGTCCTCCTCATGCCTTAGAAGGTGATTGACGGATTCGGCATCAAAGGAGAAATACAATGCTCGGCTTAGGATTGGTTGGAACCATCATCGTGATTGCGCTAGTTGTTTGGCTTGTACGCAGGGTAGCGTAAGAAACAACTGGGACGCGTCGTGACTTAGCGGATATCCGCCCAACAACTCTCGCTTGAGGGAGCCACTAACTGGCTTCGAACCCAGCCATACTGAAAGCAGGGCGTCGGCAAAGTCCTTGCCGGGAATCATTATCTTCTTGCCCTGGCCGCGCAACAGCGTGCCGATGCCTGGCAGATAAGTTAAATCGAGCACATTCCCTTTCTTGGGGGCGGGGAGCGCCTGCTCCAACAGATCGAGTCGCGCGCGCAGGGTTGGCATCGCCGGACCGGAGTTGCGCAGCATGCCCGTCTCTAGCGCTAGGACAAAATCCTCGCGGCTGACGTCGCGGAGCATCTGGATGACAATGCGCTTGGCCCCGTCGATTGTAATTGCTGTCCGCACGTCCTGCGTTGGCTTTTCGAGGTAGAGCCCGATGACATATACGTTGAAGAAGGCCTTCCCCTTACGCACGCCCATGCCGTTCAGCCGGAGCTCCCGGCCTTCGACGCTGACAACGTTCGGCATGCTGATGCCCGACACCTCGCGTGCATGAACCACCGGTACGCTCAGTGCCACTGCGCAGCAGAAAGGCGACATTGCAATGAGATTTCGCACTCTCACTTCCGGAAAACCTCAACACAGCCCGCGAACCAATTTTTATTGCGGCCGTCAGACGCCGGCTCAACGACATCCCTCTCAATTCGTGCGTTGGGCTTTCGCTCTTCCGGCTGCTTTGTAGGACGCGTTTAGACTTAAATCCGTGTCGGCCGGGTAACTGGAAGTAACTCCGCGTGGGTTCGCGCAGTTTCGAGGTGAACAGCGGATGCTCTACAGTTGATCTTCCAGGATGACGTCTGCGCCGAAGCGGGCGGACGAGCGGATGAAGAAGGACGCGACGCGCTTGACGGTCGGACTGTCGGCTACTACGTTGCGTGTTCGTCATCCCGTCGATGCTCGTATTGTTTTAGTGAAAAGCAACGGGGCTGCTTCGCCCATTCCCCGTGAACGAGGAAGAGACGCCGAAAACGCTCGCTAGGGGTCCCAGGAGAGTGATGCAGCAGGGCGCGAGCAAGTCGTTTGCCATGCCCGTGAGCGGCAGCGAAGAAGCGGGAGATCTCGAATCCGACCACCCAAGGTCATCTGACAATAACTATTCCCACTGGATAGGTAACGGGAAGCAACTATTCAAAGTGCATGATGGTCTTTGTTATCTGTTCTTTAAGATCCGCTATCAGTTCGTCAGCGAATAGTGGCACGGCGGTTGCCGTATCACCCAGCATGAGAACAACGATGTCCCATTTCTTGAACGCCGCCATGCTGAGTGCCGCCCTTATAGCGGCGATGGCGATAGCGCCAACCACGTTGCGAGCCGAAGATCACAAGACCTACCACGACAAACAGCACAACGACGATCATCAGTGGAGCAGCCATGAAGATAAGGCGTATCGTGCGTGGGGAAAAGAGAACCATCGCAAATATATAGCCTTTTCCAAGCTCAACGACGACGATCAACAAGCATACTGGGGTTGGCGTCACGAGCATTCAGATGCTGTCCTCAAGATTGATATCCGTTGACTGCCTAATCGCCGCATCTGCAAAGCGGATTCAGCTTTAGCTGGTCCCTTGGCCAGCTCCAGCGACTCGGTGCCACCGCCTGGAGTCTATCCTAAGAGAGAAACTGAAGTTGATCGTCAACCGGGCGGTTGTGGCCAGCGTGATTGACGGCCAAGGCCAAATTAAGATTCACAGGGCGGCTTTCGTAAGTTGAAAAAGTACAGGTAAAACTCTTAGTGCGGAGCGACCGCGCCTCTGAATGTGCATCCAAACAAGGAGATGAAACTTATACCCGAACCAAACCAGAACAAGGCTTTTGGATGGCCGGGCATCGCGCCTCGATGGACGCATGGAGCAAAGGACGGCGTGGGCACCGCCTATGCAGCGTCCAGCCGGGTGTGGTTTACTTTTTGGGACGGAATCATCACCGAAGTCTACTATCCGACGGTGGACCGTCCACAGATCCGGGACCTTCAATATCTCATCACCGATGGCGAGAGCTTTTTCCACGATGAGAAACGAAACCTTGAGTCGAAGCTGGAGCATCTCTCGGACCATGGCTTGGGATACCGCTGTACGAATTCGGATCCAGCCGGGCGCTATGCCATTGTCAAAGAGATCATCGCCGATCCGCACCTGGCCTGCGTTCTTCAGCACACCAAGCTGACCGGTGACGAATCGTTTATTTCCAAGCTGCGGCTTTACGCTCTCTGCGCGCCTCATATCGAGGTTGGAGGCTGGGGCAACAATGGCTCCGTGGTGCGAGTGGCAGGTCGAACGGTCCTGATCGCCGAGCGCAAGGGAACATGGCTGGCCCTCGCGGCCACCGTTCCCTTTGCCCGTGTCTCGTGTGGCTACGTCGGCCGAAGCGACGGCTGGACCGACCTGCACGGCAATTTTCAAATGGACTGGGAGTTCGATCAGGCCCCCGACGGCAACATCGCACTCACGGGAGAATTGGATTTAACCGGTACCTGCGAATTCACCTTGGGATTGGCGTTCGGTAACAGCCAGCACCACGCCGTTTCAACGCTCTTTCAATCGCTGAGTACTCCTTTCGCCGATCATTACAAGCGGTACGCGGAACAATGGGATCGATCGGGCGCCGACATCCTCCCGCTGGACAAGGCCTCGGGCGATGGAGGTAACTTGTATCGCGCGAGCTTCAATTTGCTTCGCGCTCATGAAGACAAATCGTATCCTGGCGCTTTCATCGCCTCGCTCGCCATTCCATGGGGAGAAGCCGTCGGCGACGAAGATCAGGGTGGTTACCACCTGGTATGGACGCGCGACATGGTGAACAGTGCGAATGCGATGCTGGCTGCCGGCGATCGCGCCACACCCATAAGAGCGCTGATCTATCTGGATGTCTCACAGCGTGAGAGCGGAGGTTTCTTTCAGAACTTCTGGATTGACGGCGAGCCTTACTGGCGGGGAATCCAACTGGATGAAGTCGCTTTCCCCATTCTGCTCGCCTGGCGGCTCAAACGTGAGAATGCCCTGCGAGACTTTGATCCGTATCCCATGGTCATGCGCGCGGCGGCTTATCTCGTCCGCCATGGCCCCGTTACACCGCAGGAGCGCTGGGAGGAGGTCAGCGGTTATTCACCCTCCACGCTGGCGTCCAACATAGCGGCACTGATCTGCGCCGGATGGTTTGCCCGTGAAAGAGGCGATGAGGCGGCCGCGAAATACCTGGAAGAATACGCCGATTTCCTGGAATGCCATGTCGAGAGCTGGACTGTCACAACCGAAGGGACTTTGCTCCCCGGCGTGGCCCGGCACTACATCCGCATTCTTCCAGAGCAGCCGGACAATCCTGATCCGGACGAAAATCCGAATCAAGGAACCATCACCATTGCGAACCGTCAGCCGGGCGTGCGGAACGCTTTTCCAGCCAAAGAAGTTGTGGATGCGGGTTTTCTTGAGCTGGTGCGTCACGGAATCCGCAAACCCGACGATCCCGTCATCGTGGATTCGCTGAAGGTGGTAGACGCAGTGTTGAAAGTTGATACTCCATTCGGACCTTGCTGGCACCGCTACAATCACGACGGTTATGGACAACGGGAGGATGGTGGTCCTTTTGTAGGCTGGGGCCGGGGACGTGCGTGGCCGCTGCTCACAGGCGAACGAGGTCACTATGAGTTAGCAGCGGGACACGACGCGAAGCTATTCGTTCGGGCCATGGAAGGCTTAGCCTCCAGCACCGGTCTTTTGCCGGAGCAGGCGTGGGATGGTCCGGATCAGCCCCACGTGTACATGTACCGCGGGCGTCCAACCGGCTCGGCCATGCCGTTGATGTGGGCCCACGCCGAATATATCAAGCTGCTTCGCTCGGTCCGCGATGGGAAGGTGTCCGATCTGATTGCCGAAGTTGCGCAACGGTATCTCGGCGATCGCAAGGGCCGGCAATTGTTCGAAGTGTGGAAATTTACCCGGCAGGCGCGGAGCGTGAAACACGGTTACGTGCTGCGCATTCAAGCGGAAGCTTCATTCCGGCTGCACTGGTCGGACGACGAATGGCGGACCGTGAAGGACACTCCCTCCTCCAGCACCACGCTGGGAGTGGACTTTGTGGACATCCCGATTCTCGCGGTGCAACAGGCGCCCATCCGTTTTACTTTCTTCTGGACAGCAAGCAACCATTGGGAAGGACGCGACTTCACCGTATCAGTGGTCTGATCGATGTACACGCCGCACAGCTATCCGGTTGCACTGCTGATGATGTTAGTGAGCATGTTGTGTTGGGGCAGTTGGGCCAACACGGAGAAGATCGATAGAACGCGGCGATTCGAGCTGTACTATTGGGACTACATGTGGGGGATCGTGGCGTGCGCCCTGCTATTCGGTCTCACCCTGGGCCGGACGAATCCGGCTGCTGCAGCAAGCTTCTTTCACAATCTCGATAGCGCAAGCACTCGTTCCCTGGCGGAAGCGTTCGCCGGCGGAATGATTTTCAATCTCGGAAACTTGCTTTTGGTGGCCGCGATTTCCGTCGCCGGCATGGCGGTGGCTTTTCCCTTGGGCGCGGGATTGGCACTGGTCATCGGCGCGGTTCTTAACTACGTCATTTCGCCGGTTGGTAATCGGTTGCTCCTCTTCGGAGGGATTCTACTGATCTCGGCCGCGATCGCCTCCAATGCGATGGCGTATCGTGGGCTATCGAAAAGCGTCAAGTCTGGAACGAAAGGGATTGTGCTGAGTCTACTGTGTGGCGTGGTTATCGGACTCTTCTATCCCTTCGTGGCGAAAGCCTTGACCGGAGAAAACCATCTCGGACCCTACACCGTGTACTTCGTATTTGCGTTGGGTGCACTGGTGTCCAATTTCCCGTTAAATTATGCGTTCATGCGACGCCCCGTGAGCGGATTGCGGCTTTCGCTCGGAGACTATTTCCGAGGCGGCCGCGCAGTTCACGCCTGGGGAGTTTTGGGCGGTCTCATCTGGGGGACCGGGACCATCTGCAGTTTTGTCGCCGCATATGCTCCCATGGTGGGGCCGGCGACTTCGTTTTCGCTCGGCGAGGGCAACACGATGATTTCCGCGGTCTGGGGTGTCTTCGTCTGGAAAGAGTTTCGCGGCGCCAACAGTCAGGTGCGCCGCTTGCTCGGACTGATGTTCGCTCTTTTTGTTTTGGGTCTGGTTTCAATATCGTTAGCGCCGGTGTTCGGATAGAAGCGATGTCATTGACCCCGTCTCAAATGCCACCACCAGCCAGCGGTGACATGATACCCTCGACACTCGCTCGTCCCGGAGCGGTCCCCTTCTGGTTGGCGGTGTTGCTCACTGGTACCGGTACAGGTGTAGCTGCGGCATCGCTGACCCGGCTGCTGGAAATGGTGCAGCATTTTATTTGGAACGGCCCCGGTACCGACCTGTTGCAAGCCGCCGAGCATGCCGGTGCGTGGCGGCACATTCTCGTGTTGCTCGGAGCCGGCGCAGTGACTGGCGCGGGACAAATCATCCTCAGCGGCCTGTCCAGTGGCAACGGAATTGATACGACCGCCGCAATTTGGTTCCACGCCGGACGGATGCCGGCTTGGCGTACTTTGGGCAGCGCTTTGCTTTCTGTAGTCATCGTTGGCATGGGCGTGTCGCTGGGCCGCGAGGGCGCGCCGAAACAAGCCGGTGCGGTAATCGCCAACTTCTTTTCAGAGAGAGTACGCTTGTCCGACGAGCAACGCCGCCTATTGGTGGCCTGCGGCGCGGGAGCCGGGATGGCTGCGGCTTATGGCGTGCCGTTGGGCGGCGCGCTTTTCGCGCTCGAGGTCATGCGCGGAGTGTTGGCACTCCGGTATGTGCTGCCTGCCCTTTTCGCTTCAGTAGTTGCCTCGGCGGTCTCGTGGGTAGCGTTGCCCGATGCGCCGACCTACCTCATCCCGGCTTATTCCAGCTCGATTCCGGCTGTTGTATGGGCGCTCATGGCTGGGCCGATCGCGGGGGTGGTTTCGGTCGGCTATGTTCGAGCTATCACATGGGCCGATCGTAATAAGCCGCAGAGCTGGCGTCGGCTGACGGCGCCGTTGCTCGGATTGGGGCTGCTTGGCGTCGTCTCGATGAAATTCCCGCAGTTGCTTGGCAACGGCAGGGACATTTCGCAACTTGCGTTCACCAACCAGGTAGGGCCGGCATTGCTTTTAGCGTTGCTTGTGCTGAAGCCCGCAGCCACCGTGCTGTGCGTTCGCAGTGGCGCCCCCGGCGGCTTGTTCACACCCAGCCTAACCGTGGGCGCATTGCTCGGCGCTGTACTGGGGCATGCATGGTCCTGGTTCTGGCCCGGTGTGGAACCCGGACTTTTCGCCGTGCTCGGTGCGGCAGCGGTTCTAGCGGCCACTACCCAAGGTCCGATCTCGACTGTGATCCTGATGATGGAGCTGACTGGCCGGGACCGATCGTTTATCGTCCCGCTTTTGCTGGCAGTGGCTACCGCTACACTTGTGGCGCGGACCATCGAACCTCGTTCTATCTATGATGCGCGTCTGACCGATGAGGAGATCGCGGCCCGCCAGAAGGCACGTGAGCTGCCGCCGCGATAGCCCACCGACGCACAGTGTTGAATAAAGCATATGGCCACTGACAATCATTACGACGTCATCATCATCGGAACGGGAGCTGGTGGAGGAACGCTGGCATACCATTTGGCGCCTTCCGGGAAGCGAATTCTGCTGCTCGAACGCGGCGGATACCTGCCTCGGGAGAAAGACAACTGGGACGCCAAGGCTGTCTTTGTCGAATCGAAGTACAGGGCCAAAGAGACCTGGTATGACAAGGACAACAAGCCGTTTTATCCGGGCATCCAATACTACGTCGGCGGCAATACGAAGGTTTATGGCGCAGCGTTATTGCGGTTTCGTGAGCGCGACTTCGGTGAGGTGACGCATCACGGCGGCATCTCGCCGGCCTGGCCGCTGAGCTACCAGGACTTCGAGCCTTACTACACCAAGGCCGAGCATCTTTATCATGTCCACGGGCAGCATGGCATCGATCCTACGGAAGGCCCTTCTAACGCGCCCTATCGTTATCCGCCGGTGAGCCATGCACCACGAATTCAGGAGTTGTTCGACGATTTCGAGCGCCTCGGCCACCATCCGTTTCCCTTGCCGCTCGGCATTTTGTTAGACGAAGCGGATGGCAAGGCTCTCCACACCAGCGCCTGCGTACGATGCGCCGCGTTTGATGGCTTTCCGTGCCTGGTCAATGGCAAAGCAGACTCGCAAGTAATCTGCGTAGATCCCGCCCTTGGGTATTCCAACGTCGAACTCCTGACGGAAGCCTACGTGGAGCGGCTCGAAACGAATGCTTCTGGACGCGTGGTGACCAAAGTCATCGTTACGCGCCAGGGCGTCTCGGAGGAATACTCAGCGGATATCGTCGTGGTTTCCTGCGGGGCGGTCAATTCCGCGGCTCTGCTTTTGCGGTCCGCGAACGACAAACATCCCGGCGGGCTCGCCAACAGCTCCGACATGGTCGGACGGAACTATATGCGTCACAACTGCTCGGCCTTTATGGCGATTTCCAAGGATCCCAATCCCACGGTGTTTCAAAAGACTCTCGCATTGAACGACTTCTATTTTCGTTCCGACGATTGGGAATACCCGCTGGGTGAGATCCAGATGCTCGGCAAGTCCGATGGAGAAATGCTCAAGGGCGAAGCGCCCGGCTGGGCGGTTTGGAAGCCCGAGTTTGCGCTCGACTATTTGGCGGAGCATTCCATCGACTTCTGGCTGCAGTCGGAAGACCTGCCGCATCCCGACAACCGCGTGACCATCAATCCGGATGGACAGCTCGTTCTAAGCATCCAGGAGACGAACCTGGAAGGACACAAGCGCTTGACCGCAAAGCTGGAAGGAATGCTTGGCGACATCGGCTTACACGATCATTTGATGCACCGTTCGCTTTACCTGGGCAAAGACATACCGATCGGAGGCACCGCGCACCAAGCCGGAACCGTTCGGTTCGGCCGCGATCCGAAGACATCGGCGCTGGACGTCAACTGCAAAGCGCATGACTTGGACAACCTTTACGTGGTCGATGCGAGCTTCTTTGTTTCGATTGCGGCGGTGAACCCCAGCCTGACCATCATGGCGAACGCGCTGCGGGTTGGCGACCATTTGCTCGAAAGGCTGGGAGTATGAAAGCGATTGCTATCGTTCCGGGAACGGCCGGCTCGCGCCTGGTGGAGCGGCCCGACCCTTCGATTACCAAGCAAGACGAAATCAAGATCCGAATTATCCGAGTGGGCATCTGCGGCACCGATCGGGAAGAGGTGTCGGGAGGCCGCGCCGATGCCCCGGATGGTCAAAAGGAACTCGTCATCGGCCACGAAATGTTTGGCCAAGTGGTGGACGTGGGATCGTCCGTTACTCGCGTGAAAGCGGGCGACTACGCCGTGTTCACCGTACGGCGGGGTTGCGGCGAATGCGCCTACTGCATGATGAACCGAGCCGACATGTGTCAGACCGGCAAGTACCGCGAGAGAGGCATCCGCGGACTGGACGGATACCAAACGGAATTCGTCGTGGACCGCGAGCAATATATCGTGCAGGTGCCAGCCGAACTGGAGCCGGTCGGCGTCTTGATGGAACCGCTTTCGGTCGTCGAAAAAGCGATCGACGAGGCCCTGCGTGTGCAGACAGTGCGGTGTCCAGACGCAGCCACAATTCCCGATTGGCTGCATGGGCGGCGCTGCCTGGTAGCGGGACTGGGGCCGGTGGGCCTGCTGGCGGCCATGGTGTTGGTCTTGCGCGGCGGGGAAGTTTATGGACTGGACGTTGTCGATCGAAACACCGCGCGCCCGAAATGGCTGAGCGGTATCGGCGGGCACTATATTGACGGCCGTCAAGTGCCGGCGGACCAGGTAGAGAAGAAGATCGGCGGCATGGATTTTATCCTCGACGCCACCGGGATTGCGCCGCTGGAGTTCAATCTTCTCGACGCGCTGGCTCTGAATGGGATGTATGTGCTCACCGGCATCCCGGGCGGCGACCGGCCGCTCCAAATTCCCGGAGCTGAGTTGATCCGGCAGTTGGTGCTGGATAATCAGGTCATGCTGGGCAGCGTGAACGCCGCGCGCGGGCATTTTCAAATGGCGGCGGACGATCTGGCCCAGGCCCACCTTCGCTGGGGCGCGCACATTCAAGGTCTGATCACAAATCGCTATTCGCCGGATCAGTTCGCCGGGCTAAAAGATCAGCATCAGCCCGACGCAATCAAGGAAGTCATCGAATGGGCGTAACTGCCTTTATAGTACAGTAGACACGGACGAGAAAATGGCGGTTCAGCATGCTGAGCATTAATAAGATTCTTGTTCCTATCGTGCTCGCGGATACCTCCCGCTACGTTGTGCACCAAGCCGCGTGGTTGGCGCGCCGCCTTCATTCGGAGGTGATCCTGCTGCACGTGGTGACACCTCTGAGCTACCCCGCCGGCATTCTGGAGGGCGGGCACGAGATGACCGCGCGGGATTTGCATGCGCAGATCGTCCAGCGGGCTCAGCAAGACCTGGAGCAAGCGCTACAGCCAGAGCTCGATGGGATTGCGGTCACGCGTGTGCTACGCAGAGGCAACCCGGCCCACGAAATCGTGAAGACGGCTCGCGACCAAAACGTTGACCTGATCATGATGTCCACCCATGGCCATGGGTCCTTCTACCGCTTTCTGCTGGGTTCGGAGACGGCAAAGGTACTGCACGAAAGCCATTGCCCGGTCTGGACAGGCGCTCACCTGGAGGAGGCGCCGGCGCGCGAGTTCTCGATTCGCCAGGTCCTGTGTTCGGTGGATTTGAACCCGCACAGCCGCCACACCGCGTCGCTTGCCGCCGAGATGGCCGCGGCCGTTGGCGCGACCCTGACGCTGGTCCACATCACGGGCAGCGTGGAGATCTACGGCCCCGGCGGATCCCACGTCGACCAAGTTTGGAAGGATGAGATCGTCAGCTTCGCCACCGAAGAGATCGCCAAGCTTCAGCAGGACCTAGGCACGAAGGCCGAGGTTATCATCGACAGCGGCAATGTCCCCGAGCTGTTGAACCGAGCGGCCGAGCGAACGAAGGCGGACGTGCTGGTCATCGGACACATTCCTGGGCGAAGCCACCTGGGAGACAACGGGAACGGCTATGGGATCATTCGGGAGTCGCACATTCCAGTCCTCAGCGTCTGAAAGATTCGTGCTCATGAAGAACCGGTTCACAATCGTAATCAACTTGAGCCTTCTGGGACCGGCCTAATATGAAGTTGTAGGCGTGGTTAAGGTAGCCGGGCATGAGCTCCGGGAAAAAGACCACCGCCAAGAAAGCAGGTTCCTGATGGCCGCCTCCCGTTCGGACGCGCTGGTGCTCTTCGGTGTCACGGGAGATCTCGCTCATAAGATGATCTTCCCGGCACTCTACGCGCTGGTAAAACGAGGAGCCCTCAAGGTTCCGATCATCGGCGTCGCCCTCCCGAAATTGACTCTGGAGCGTCTACACAAACGCATAACGGACGGCATACGGCGATCGGGCGGCATTGATAACCGGCGTGCTCTTCATCAGCTTCTGTCATTGTTTAAATACGTGAGCGGGGATTATAAAGACCCGGACACGTTCGCGGCCATAAAGAGCGCACTGGGCAATGCCCGGCGCCCGGCGTATTACCTCGCTATCCCTCCCTCGCTTTTTGAGACGGTGATCAAAGAACTCGGAGCTGCGAAGTTGGCCGACAACGCGCGCGTCATTGTAGAAAAACCGTTCGGACGTGACCTGGCTTCCGCTCGCGAGCTCAATCAGGCGGCGCGCGCGGTGTTCCCTGAAGACTCGATCTTCCGCATCGACCATTTTCTCGGGAAGGAGGCAATCATGAATATCCTCTATTTCCGCTTCGCCAATTCCTTCCTGGAGCCGATCTGGAACCGCAACTACGTGGCGAGTGTCCAAATAACACTATCCGAGGATTTCGGCGTCGCGGACCGCGGACCTTTTTACGAAAGCGCCGGCTGTCTGCGCGACGTGGTGGAGAACCACCTCTTTCAGATCGTCGCGCTGCTGGCCATGGAGCCACCGTCTGGCAGGGATTTTGGAGCCGTGCACACCGAAAAGGCTAAGGTGTTTGAAGCCATGCGCCCTCTGATGCGCGACGACGTGGTGCGCGGCCAATACGCCGGCTACCGGAAGGAGCCAGGAGTCGCGAAGAACTCCGACGTCGAGACGTTCTGCGCGCTGCGGCTCTTCATCGACTCATGGCGCTGGGCGGGAGTGCCGTGGTACCTGCGCTCCGGCAAATATCTGCCTGATACCGCCACCGAGATCCTGGTGGAGTTGAAGGCGCCGCCACAGAGGCTTTTTGCCGATTCAGCGCCAGCGAACGGCCGAACGAACTACCTGCGTTTCCGGCTCTCCCCCAGCGCCGACATCGCCCTCGCCGCTCGCGTCAAGCTGGCAGGGAAGGAGTTTGTCGGCGAGCAACGGGAACTCTATTTGCTCGAAGACCAACCGGGAGAAGAAACGCCCTATGAGCGGCTCTTGGGCGACGCCATGGTGGGCGATGGAGCGCTCTTCACGCGCGAGGACGCGGTCGAAGCCGCCTGGGCCGTGGTCGAACCAGTGCTGAAAACGCACCATCGCGTTCGTCTCTACCGGCGCGGCACTTGGGGGCCGAAAGAGGCTGACGCGATCATCGCTTCAGACGGCGGTTGGCACAATCCCCAACCCAAGCAGGCATCCTCATGAGGGCCAATGAAGGTCTGAAACGTCTTGAGCTCTTGCTCTGCGATTTGTCGATCACCTGTTGAAAGCCACGCTCGTCGCGGATAATCATCCCGAAGTTGGTACCTTGCGGCTGCTACATCTGAGTCTCATGACCAGCGGGCCCGGACGAAGGGCTTGGTATTTGTTGGGCTAGGAGAGTTCGGTGGTTCGAATCCACTCGCCCCGGCCGAATCTTTCACCCCGCTCGAATCCACCCGCGATCACAGTCTGCGGTCGCGAGCATGGCATCGACAACAGCACTGGTCCAAACCGCACCACTATGTGACTGAGGCGGTTCCGTTGACTCGGGGGAATGCCGGCGGTACGATTAGAGCGTTTAGACGGAGGGTCGTCGGTTGGGCCACCTAAGACAGCCGTTACGCGTGTATCTGGCGGCGCTCGCGATGCTTGCGATTTGCCAGCCCGTGCGCTCACAGCTGGTGCAGCTTCGCCACTGGACCGGGCAGGGCGTCGCGCCGGTCTTTGAAGGCTACGATGCCAATCCCGACGGTTCCTTCAACATGTGGTTCGGATATATGAACCGCAATTATGAAGAACAGCCGGATATTGCCGTGGGGCCTGACAACAATTTCCAGCCCGGACCGGCCGACCGCGGGCAGCCCACGCACTTCGCCATCCGCCGCCACAAAGACATCTTCAGCGTCACCGTGCCGAAAGATTTCGGCGAGACCAAGCTGATCTGGACGCTGACCGTACACGGGCAAACGGCCCAAGTGACCGGGACCTTGAGTCCGGTTTGGATGATCGATCGCAAGTACACCACGCGCGGGGCGAACATCGAAAACCCGTATTCGAACACGCCGCCGGTGGTGAGCGTCGAGCCGATGGAAAAGACGATTGCAAAAACTGACGCGCTTTCCCTCGCCATCTCGGCGACGGATGATGGCCGGCCGGTGCGCAACGGAAAGCCGATCGGAATGACGATGGAGTGGGAAAAGTACCGCGGGCCGGGGGATGTGACGTTTCAGCCTGCCAAGGGCAAGCTCGCTGACGGCAAGGGTAACGCGGTGGCGAATTTTAGCGAGCCGGGCGAGTACATACTTCAACTCGTGGTGGACGACGGCTCGGGAGAAGTGGCTGGCAATTTCGGGTATCACTGCTGTTGGACCAACGTGAACGTCAAGGTGACTGTAAAAGGAGGAGCGGAAAATGTTAGCTCGCAGCGCTAGTTTAATCGGGATCGCGCCGATTCTGATGTTTGTTGCTCAAGCAGCCGAGACCACGGGCACCAGCAATGTCAACCGCGCGGTGACTTTTAGCAAAGACGTCGCGCCGATCTTCCAGAAAAGTTGCCAGTCCTGCCACCACGCAGGAACGTCCGCGCCGATGTCGCTCATGACTTACGACGAGACGCGTCCCTGGGCCCGCTCCATCAAGGAGCGCGTGGCGCGGCGCGAGATGCCGCCCTGGCACCTGGACAAAACGGTGGGCATACGCAAA
The DNA here is from genome assembly GCA_963739705.1 of Terriglobia bacterium. Classification (GTDB taxonomy): domain Bacteria; phylum Acidobacteriota; class Terriglobia; order Bryobacterales; family Bryobacteraceae; genus Palsa-89. The sequence continues at coordinate 47,381 of CAVUBR010000006.1, forward strand.
TACAAGAATGATATTTCGCTCAGCGACGATGAAATCGCTACCGTGGTGAAGTGGGTGGACAGCGGCGCCCCGCAGGGCAATCCAGCCGATATGCCGAAACCGCTGGATTTCACCAAGGAGAATACCTGGTTCATCGGTACGCCGGATCTGTTGGTCACCAGCGACGATTTCAAGATGTACGCCAAAGGTTCGGATTGGTGGATCGATCAGTTTGCCGAAGTGACCCTGCCCGAAGACCGATGGATCAAGGCCATGGAGGTGAAGCCCAGCAACCGGCGCATCGTGCATCATGCCGTGGTGTACGCGATTGAGCCGGATGCGCCCGCCGGCACGCCCGAGTCGGGCATTCAGTTGACCGAGTACGCGGTTGGCAAGTACGGCGACACGTTCGCCGAGAACAGCGGCCGGCTGCTGAAGAAGGGGACCAGGCTGCGCTTCGACATGCATTACAACGCTTCGGGCTCGGAGCAGTCCAATCACACCACCATCGCGTTCCGGTTCTATCCGAAAGATTTCGTTCCGAAGTATCAGGTCAGATCCTATGCCGTGCGGAACATCCCCAACGACGAGCTGGAAGTGCCGCCGAATACCGTGGTCCGCACCGACGGCTATTTCCGCCTGACCAAGAATGCGCGCATCGATTCGTTCCAGCCGCACATGCACATGCGCGGCAAAGGCATGACGCTGGAGGCGATCAACCTGGATAACACCACCACCATCCTGAGCTCGGTGGATCACTTCGATTTCAACTGGCATATCAACTATGTTTATGACGACGATGTCGCGCCGCTGCTTCCCGCTGGCACCGTGCTGCATATGATCGGGATCCACGACAACACGGCGGCGAATCGGCGCAATCCGGACCCCAACATGTGGGCCGGTTTCGGCGAGCGCAGCGTGGACGACATGGTCCAGGTCTGGATGGACATGGTGTACCTGGATGACGCCGAGTTCAAACGGCTGGTGGAGGAGCGCAAAGCGAAGCACGCTGCCAGCGCGTCATTGCCGGCAGGTGTAAGTGCTGTCGGTACGCGGCAAGACGCGCCTTAGTTAAACGGCACGCTGATCGAAGACTCCGTCTCGGCCACAGCGGTCGTTATATCCAGACCGGTGGCCTGGAACGGCTGATTGTTGCTCTGATTTAGCAGGTTGATACCACCGTTACCCACCGGCGAGGCTAGAAGCACGTAGGACGGAATCGTGAATTGGCCCGCGCTCACCGGGACGTAGCAGAGAAACGTGCCACTCACGCTGATTGTGGTGCTGCCGCCGCCGACCAGCACCCACGTGCCGGGTATTCCTCCCGTCCAGGTGACGGTGAGGTCTTGACTGCGATTCACAGAAGTGATGGCCGCCTGATTAGTCCAGACCAGTGGGCTGGGATCGGAAACAGTGACGCTGAACTGTCCAATGTCCGGGCCGCCAGTTCCCTGGAACGTAAACGTGCCACCCGTGCTCGGGAAAAAGCTGGTCGGAAGGTTGGACGTGTAGGTGAGGATCCCGACCCTGAGTGACCGCCGGGAGCGGCTGTGTGCCGGTCGGTCCTGTAATCGACAGAGTCCCCGCGTTGAGATAGGTGAGGGTTCCAATCAGGTTTACCTGCTCTTGGAACACCAGGCATCCGCCCTCGGTGACGTAACCGTAACCGTATGTGGCGGGCTGATTCTGGTCGCGTATAAACGTCGCGCTGGCAAACACCGACTGGGTGCCTTTCTGGGCGGTGTCCAGCACAATCGCGAGAGTTCCGGACGTATAGTTGCTCTGGGCCCCGGTGGTGTTTAGCCCATTGCCATCCAGTCCTCGGATGTCATCCTGACAAACCCCGCCGCTCTGGCCGACCGGAATGGTTACGGTGTTGCTTACGAATGTCCCGACTACGCCGACGACGGGCACGCCGCACCCCGGTATCACCTTCGCCGGTATCTTCACGTCGATCTGCGCGAGCCCCGGATACCCGGAGCTACCGGCATAAAGGACCTGGGCCTGGATTCCACCGATGTAAACGATCAGCGGAACATTCACGGCATTGGGTGAGCTGGTAAATTCGACGTCGCTGTCGGCGGTATCGGCGCCCAGGCCCGATCCCCACAGCGTGATGATCTGGTCTGGCGCAGCGGACGTCGTGTAATTGAAGATATTGCCGTTGCTGTCCGTGGCTACCGCAATTCCCTCCGGTAATCCAGAAAGCGTGTCGAGTCCGAGCGCGCTCTGGACAACCTGGATGGTGAACGCCGCGCTGGTGAGTCCGTTATAGGTCACTGTCAGGGTTCCGTTGCCGGCCGGTGTGCTGGCCGGCAGCACCGCTGCGATCTGGCTCGCAATCGCGTAGTACATACCAGGATGCGTAGTCACGCCGTTCACTGTCACGGAAATGCTCGCGCCGTTTAGAGTGGTCGGAATGCCGGGAGCCGCGCTCGATTGCAGCGCCGCTTTAGCCGTCGGATCCGCCAGCCCGGCTCCATAAATCACGAAGATGGTGCTCGGGGCGATGCCGTAGTTCGGCAGGCCCAAGGCCACGTTGCTGTAGTTGTTCTGGATCTTGGTAATCGTCGGGGCCCCTGCCTGAGCGCCACCCGTAGCCCCGTAGGTGAGAAATTGAAACGTGATCGACGAGCTGCTGAGCGCTGTGATCAGAACCTTGGCAAAGTGCTTGCTGTTGTCGTAGACGACGAAAACCGTGTTGACCGCCAGATCGGGGCTGACGATGGGATTTTTGCTCAACACACCGTTCCCGCCATTATAAAAAGCTTGGAGAGTGGCTTCATTGTAAAGGGCATACCCTCCCGCTCCTAGACCGATACCGACCGTGAAGCCCAGAGCGTTACCCGCAAATGTGATGCTGTTGCCAGTGAACTGTAAGTCTCCGCCGGTATTGGTAATCGCGCCGTTCTCCAAATTGAAGTTCTGGCCGCTTTGCAAAGTCACGTTTGATTGCGTGAAGTCGGCAAACATCGCCGCTGGACAAACCAAAGCGACTGCGGCTACGCCTAGATAACAAAAAAAATTAGACATTCCCCTCCACCTTGCCCGACTAAAAACGGTCCATCGTACTTACAAATGAATCGTCAGCCGGGTTTCTTTCAAAAAAATGACGGTGGGTTCGTGCCCGCATGGAAAGTGCCGGCTTGTGAGCGCGCTGAGGGCGGCCATGCCCTCGTCTGACCGACTTCCAGCCGAAAATTGTGTATCCTTATCACTACCGGACTATCCGGCCGAGGCCGCAAGTAGGAGCTTGAAAGTCAGGGAGGAGCAATATGTCTAGTAAAACGAGCGTGCCAGTTCTTGCGGCTCTGTTGGCCGCGTCTATTACGATCCCGATGTGGGGGCAGGCCGCGGGCAAACCATCCACCAAGAACGGCGAGTGGCCCTATTACACCGCCGACGAGAAGGGGACCAAGTACTCCCCGCTCGATCAGGTCAACGCGTCCAACTTCAACAAGCTGGAAGTGGCGTGGCGGTTTAAGACCGACAACCTGGGGCCGCGTCCGGAATACAAACTGGAAGGCACTCCTCTGATGATCAAGGGCGTGCTCTACACGACCGCTGGAACGCGCCGGTCGGTAATCGCGCTGGATCCCAAAACCGGTGAGCTGCTCTGGGCTCACAACATGCGAGAAGGGCGTCGCGCTGCCATCTCCCCACGGCAGCTCTCCGGCCGCGGTTTATCCTATTGGACCGACGGCAAGGGCGACGAGCGCATTTTGTACGTGACGCCGGGCTATCGCCTGGTCGAGCTGAATGCGAAAACGGGCGCCGAGATCAACGCGTTCGGCGACCATGGCGTAGTCGATCTGAAGGTCGGAGCAATCACCGGGCTCGACAAACAGATCGATCTCGAAACCGGCGAGATCGGCCTGCACGCCACGCCGCTCATCGCGAAAGACGTCGTGATCGTGGGCTCTTCCTTCAAGGAAGGCACGCAGCCCATCACGCACAACAATACCAAGGGCCTGGTCCGCGCCTACGACATACACACCGGCAAGAAGCTTTGGCAGTTTAATACCATTCCCAAGCCGGGCGAGTTCGGTTACGATACCTGGCTGAACGATTCCGCGGAAGTCAACGGCAACGCGGGCGTGTGGACCCAGATGACCGTGGATGAGGAGCTGGGGCTGGTCTACTTGCCGGTGGAAGATCCGACCTCGGACCAATATGGCGGGCATCGGCCGGGCAACAACCTGTTCGCCGACAGCCTGGTGTGCGTCGATCTGAAGACCGGGCAGCGCAAGTGGCATTACCAGGTTGTGCATCATCCCATGTGGGATTACGACCTGTCGTCGGCTCCGATCCTGGCCGACATCAACGTCAATGGGAAAGCGATCAAGGCCGTGGCATTGCCGAGCAAGGAAGGGTTCCTCTATGTTTTCGATCGCGTCACCGGACAGCCGGTGTGGCCCATCGAAGAGCGGCCGGTGCCCAAAGGCGATGTGCCCGGCGAGTGGTATTCGCCGACGCAGCCGTTCCCAACCAAGCCGCCCGCCTACGCGCGCCAAGCCATCACCATGGATGAGTTGATCGACTTCACGCCCGAGATGCGCGCGAAAGCGGTCGAGATTGTGAAGATGTACCGGATGGGGCCGATGTTCCTGAATCCGGTGGTGAGCAAGGTCGGAGGGCCAATCGCTGCGCTGACCATTGGAACGCTGGGCGGCGGAACGAACTGGCCGGGTGCGGCCTACGATCCTGAGACCCACACTGTTTATGCGCAGGCCGCGAACGCCGGAGTGTCGCCGCTGGGATTGATTGAGCCTCCGGCAGGATTTTCCGATGTCAAGTATCTTGCCGGAGTCGCGGGCCGGCCATTCCGGCTGAACGAAGGTCCCGGCTTTGGAAGCGCCGCCGATGCGCCCAAGGTTAGCGAGAGCCAGGCGCGGTTGAACGCCATCATGAAAGCGCAAGGACAAACGCAATCGTCGGCTCCTCCCGCAAGGAGGCGGCGGTGGAAACGGCCTCAGCGTGGATGGGTTGCCGCTGGTCAAGCCGCCTTACGGTGTACTGTCGGCGATTAACTTGGACCGTGGCGAATTGGTTTGGCAGGTGCCCCACGGCGACACTCCCGACGTGGTTCGCAATCATCCCGCGCTCAAGGGACTCAATATTCCCAAGACCGGCCAGCAAGGCAGCGTCGGATTGCTGGTAACCAAGACGCTCGTGATTCTCGGCGATCCTCAGATCACGACGACACCGGATCATCCTCGCGGCGCTATGTTGCGGGCCTATGACAAGGCCACTGGACGGCAAGTGGGCGCGGTTTGGATGCCGGCTCCGCAGAGCGGGTCGCCTATGACCTACTCGGTGGATGGCAAACAGTACATCGTCATCGCGGTCAGCGGCGGAAATTATTCCGGCGAGTTTCTGGCCTTCAGTCTGCCTTCGGGCGAGTAGGCGAATTCGACTTACAGGTTCTGGGCGAGCGCGATATCGCGCTCGCCGCGTTCCACATCCACCCTAAGCAGCACGAACAATCCGGCCAGGAAAAATATGATCAACGACAGAATCGCGATCCGATAGCTCCTGGTAAATTGCAGCGCCAAGCCGAAAAACAGCGGGCACAGCCAGCTGGTTCCCTTATCGCTCACTTCGTACATGACTGTAATACTCGGCTTCTTTGAATTTCGGAATCAGCTGCGCATAAAGCGATCGGCTGAGCGCCTGGCTGCCGCCCAGGACCAGCGCGACAACCGCGGCCATGATGAAGAATTGGAGAGTGGTCCTCACCTCCAGGTAAATGTAGATCAGCGTTGCCGACCAGATCACCAAACTCACGGCCACGGCGCGCTTGGCGGTGATGATGCGAGCCAGCGCGTTGAAGCCCATGGCCCCAAAGAATGCGACAAACTGCACCATCAGAATCGCCAGCGTGAGCTGCGAGATGGGAATTTTGAGTTCGTCATTTCCGAATTGCGACGCCAGCGCGATCACGGTCTGGATGGCGTCGTTATAGAGCAGAAAGGCGATCACGAATCGCATGGTCTGCGGATAACGCCGCATCTCGCCGATGGTGTGCGCCAGTTGCCGGACCACGGCTGGCGATGGCGCTCTGTCCAGCCGCCAACAGGTGCGCCGGACCGCGATTGTGGAGCCGCACCAGCGTCGGAACGGTGAACAGCGCCCACCAGACGCCCGCCGAGCAGAGGCTGATTCGAACCGCCATCGAGTCGCTCATGCCGATCCGGCTTGCATTGAGGTACAGCAGCAGGTTCAGTGCGAGCAGCGTGCCGCCTCCCACATAGCCCATCCCCCAGCCCTTCGACGACACAGCGTCGCGGTCTTCGCGGGGCGCGATTTCCGGCAAGAAGGAGTTGTAGATCGCGACGCCCGCGCCAAAGCTCACATTGGCGATAAGGAACAGCATGCCTCCCAGCAGGTATCGGTCTTCCTTGCAGGAAAAACATGGCGATCGTGGCCCCGGCGCCGATGTAAGTAATCAGGCCCAGCAGCTCTCTTTTGCGCCGCGAATAATCGGCCACCGCGCCCAGCATCGGCAGAAACAGCACTTGCAGGATGACGGACAGGCTGATCAGGTAGCTCCAATAGCTGCGCGCGTCGATGTCGAGGCGCAGTGGATGCACCATGCCGTGCGCGTCCGCGGCGGCCTTGGCTAGCACGGTCAGGTAAGGGCCCAGGAATAGCGTGACGACGGTGGTCGAAAATGCCGAGTTCGCGAAGTCGTACATGTACCACCCGCGTTGTTCGCGGGCGCTGTAGTCGCTCATCGAGTGGGCCTGGCGTCAGTCTTGAGCCGCGGCGGCTTCAAGCGGCGCTTCTAAGGAATGTTCTGACGCAGGAGGTTTCGCGGCGAAGACGAATCGTCCGGAAATCGCGGCGGCGAACAACGCAACGATGGCCATGATGAACGCTGCGGCATATCCATACGCGCTGGCGACGATCCCGGCTGAAAATGAACTGCTTCCTACAAACAGATCGTAGAACGCGCTGAGCACGCTGACGGCTGATCCGCGCTGGCCTTCCGCTGTATGACGCAGCACCGTGGATGCGACGGAAGCCCAGGGAAAAGAAAACCCGAAACCTAAGCACCCGGCCCCGATAATGGCCCCCACGAATCCAGGAGCTGTCGCGAGGACGGCAAGTCCCACAGCCATTCCAAACAGGCCAAAGTAAAACGTGATGCGAGGATCGATGCGATCCGGCAAGCCGCCCAGGAAAAATCGCGAGAGCAGCACGAATCCAGCGTAGGTAGAAAATGCCGCCGGACCCGCGTTGCCATGCCGCGCCAGGTGCAGAATGAGGAAGCCGGTGATGACGGGATAGTGGACGTTCACGAATCCAACCGAAATGCCGGCCGGGATGAGATGTCGTTGCAGCCATTGGCGCCTGCGTGCGTGAGCGGCGGGTTGGTAGTCCTCGGGCACCCGGCTGAGCAAGGCGGCAGCGGTGAGTGCGGCAATAACCTGGAATCGGGCCGCGTTGGAGAAGGAGCCGAGCAGTTGGCCGATCAGTGGTCCGGCCGCGTAGCCGCCCCAAATCCCGCTGCTCAAATATCCCAAGGCCCGCGCGCTGCGGTGGACTCCGGCGACTTCGATGGCCCACGCCGCCGCGCCCGTGTACAGGCAGGCTTCCCCGATTCCTTGCAAGGTTCGGCCGAGGTACAGACCGCCCAGGCCCCACGGCAGCAGGTAGGATAGGCCGGCAAAGGTGCAGCTTGTAAGGCCCGTGAGGAAGGCGCGCTTGCGGCCTTTTCGATCCGCCAGCAGCCCTACAAATGGACGGCAGCTCAAAGCGACCACCGAAAAGGTCCCAATGATGAAGCCGACCGCGCGGTCCGATCCGCCCAGGTCGTGACGTACGTGGGGCGCCAGAGCCGGCAGCACAGTGCCGAATCCAAGAAAGCCGAGAAAGGTGGCCGCGATCAGACACCAAAAGCGGCCGCTAAGCCGTTCGGAGGACCCCATTGCTCATGATCGCATGCCTAAGGCTCCGTGAACACGACCTTGCCTCCCACCATCGTCATCACGACATGGGTCTTGCCGATCTCTTCCGGACGCGCGCTAAAGATGTCTTGAGAAAGCACCGCCAGGTCGGCTTCTTTGCCGGCCTCGAGCGTGCCGACCCGGTTTTCAGCGAACTCCGCATACGCGCCGGCCTTGGTGTAAGCCGCCACCGCCTGCTCCACCGTGATTTTCTGTTCCGGCGTATTGAATTCGGGAGGCGTAGGCGCCGGACCATGCATCGTGACGGGGCGGCGAACCTCGCGCATGAGTGCTTGCTTGGATTCCTGCCAGCGGGTCGGGAGGCCAACTGCACGGCCAGTCGCTGCTGAAGCTGAGTAACGCCCCGCTTTTTTCGACGCTCCCGAATTCGTTGGAGCGATCTCCGGCGAAACCCCCGCAACAAAAAGCCGGTTGCATGCCGACAATGGTCGAAAGCTTCGCAAAGCGCGGCATGTCATCCGTCTCGACATTGAATACATGCTCCATACGGAGGCGGCGATCTTTTCCTCCGTTGGTCTTTTCGAGATCCGCGTAGGCCTCCAGCACCGCGTGAACCGCGCCGGCCCCGATGGCGTGGGTGACAATCTGATAACCGCGCTTGTCGAGCTCGATCAAGAGTCTTCTGTACTCAGCCGGGTCATAAAACATCGGGGGCGGACTGCCCACTCCATCCGCGAAGAACTTCACCAGATTTGCTGAAACCCAGTCGTCGTGATAAAGCTTGCGAGCCCGGTCGAGATCGGCCAGGAAACCCGGAGTCAAGTGATGGTTCACGGCCACCTTGCCGAAGCCTGTGCGCGTGCGAATGGTCAGTTCGCCGCGATCGCGCAGCGCCGCGAAGGCTTCCAGTTCCGCCAGATCGCCCGTGAGCTCGACCACACTGGTAATGCCGAATCGGTTCAGGTAATGCTCGGCGTCACGCAGAAGAGCCATGCGCTGCTCCAGCGGCATCGGCGGCAGCGCACTGTTGATCAACTGCATGGAAGACTCGCGAAATACCCCGGTCGGATGCCCGGTCGAGTCGCGTACGATGAATCTCTCCAGCGTGCCGTCCGGCACGGGTTTGTCCGTGATTCCTGCCAGTGCCAAGGTCTTACTGTTGACCCACAGGGCGTGCTCGCTGGTGGCGTGAATCACCATGGGCCGGTCGGGGACGGCGCGATCCAACAGCTCCAGCTTTGCCGAGGAATCGGGTATCGTCGGAAAACTCGCCCTTCCGAACAATACCTTTTCGTCCGGATGGCTGGCTGCATAGACCTTGATCGTGTCAACGAAGGCATCTGCATCGTTCGGAGTGATGTTGAACTCCGGGGTCGAGAGATTGAACCCATGGATCGCCATGCCTCCGTAAAGCACGTGCTCGTGAATATCGATGATGCCGGGGATCACGGTGCGTCCCTGGAGATCGACTACCTTGGTCTGGGATTTCCGATAGCGCGAAATTTCGGCATCGCTCCCTACCGCGTCGATACGGCCGCCGGTGATCGCCAGGGCCTCCGCCCACGGGGCTTTCGGATTCTCGGTGTAGATGTGGCCATGGAGCAAGATCGTGTCGCTGGCAAAGAGAGATGCGCCAAAAAGCAGCGGGACAAGGCTTACAACAATCCTGCCCAACACGCTCAACGGTCTCATCTTGAGAATCATACCTCAAGGGGGCAATATCGGCTAGAAACGTACCCTCTTGCCGATGGGCGTAAGGCGAACGGCTCTCGGTTGAAGATTCTTGAAAGAATCGAGCTGCCTCCTTCATTACATCTCAGTAGAAAGGATACTCCCCGTGAAAACTCAGTTCGTTCTGCTTGCACTGGCCGCCGGGTCGCTAACCGTAGCGGCGCGGACTATTTTTAAGCGACGTTCGGCGGTTCGTCCGCTTTCCCGCGCAGCGTTCATGGCCCTTATGGGACTTTCGGCCGCTTCCGCACAAATCGTGTCGACATACTCGGTCAACAACCTTGGCGACTTGACGGGATTTACTTACCCGTCTCCCGCGGCCATCAACAATCGCGGCCAGGTGGCAGGAGGAGCCAATACCTCGAATTTCTCAGTCACACATGCGTTTCGCACCGCACCCAACAGCCCCATTAATCCATCGACGGATGATTTGGGTCTGTTACCCGGCGCCACCTCCGCCTCTGCCTCGGGCATCAACAACCTCGGCCAAGTCTCGGGAGCGGCCAGCGGCTATTCGGATTTCAGCGCCCGAGCTTTCCGCGGCGATCCCGGTAATCCGGCGCTGGTGGATCTCGGAGTTTTTAGCGGCACGCTTTCCGGCCTTCCCTCCAGTTACGGCAACGGCATCAACGACGTGGGCCAGGTAACGGGCGCCGCAACCGTCGTTCGCCCTGCTCCCTGCTCGGGGTTTCAGTCTCACGCTTTCCGCACGCTCCCGAATGGCCCGCTATCCACTGCGGACGATTTGAGCACTCTAGGCAACGGCGGCTGCGGCTTCAGCGACGGATACGCAATCAATGCGTCGGGCCAGGTGGCGGGTTATAGTTCAAGCTTTCTTAGCCCTCAAACTGTCTTCCTCGCGACGCCAGGCATGGCGGATCAGGACCTCGGGGGTCTAGGCGGGCTCCTCAGGACCGCTTATGGCATCAATAACGCCGGTCAGGTGGTGGGCGCCTCCAAGATTACCAACGTGGGGACAGCCTTTAACTACTACAACGCCTTCCTGGTCAGTTCCGGTTCGTCCATGGTGGACCTGGGAACGTTGGGCGGTAGTTATAGCTTTGCTCACGGCATCAATAGTGCCGCTCAAATCGTGGGGAGTTCCACCACCCCGGGCGATACCGCCAGCCATGCTTTCCTGTATGAAAACGGCTCGATCTACGATCTGAACGTTTTCATCCCGGCAGGCACCGGGTGGGTTCTGGAGAACGCCTCCGCCATCAATGATGTTGGCCAGATTGTCGGCACCGGAACGCTCAATGGCGTCTATTCCGCTTTCCGGCTCGATCCGGTCGCAACCGAAGAGGCTCCATCGTCCGGTGACAATTGCAACGGGACTTACAAGGGCACATTCAACAACGACATTACCGTGAGCAGCGGCCAGACCTGCTACTTCCTCAGCGGCGTCATCAGAGGCAATGTGAAGGTGAAAAAGGGTGGCAATCTCTTCTTAAAGCTGGCAATAATTCGGGGCAAAATGGCGTTGAATGGAGCCAATGCGACCTTGGTGCAGAGCACGGTGGAAGACACGGTCTCCGTTGAAGGCGGCTTTACGACGATTGTTGATTCCTTTTTCGGAGGCAACCTGGATGTCGACGGCGGCGGCGGGGGCGGCGGCTCCGTATTCTATATGGATCCGTCCACTGTGGAGGGGAATTTGACGATCGTCAATCTGGCCGCTGGATCGGCGCCGAGCCAGATCTGTGGCGCGAAAATAGAAGGCAATCTGAAGGTGAACGGCAATGCAACAGCCGTTATGATCGGCCAGGGAGGCGCTTGTACGGGAAACACCGTCCTTGGAAACGTCCATGTCGAAGACAACACGGCGCCAGTGACGGTCATCGGCAACAAAGTCTCGGGGAATCTGCAGTGCTCGGGCAATGCGTCCATCACCGGCAGCGGAAACACCGCTTCCGACGACGGAAACGAAAGAGACAACAACCAGTGCGCGGCGTTTGTGGTTTACTAATCCAATTGCCATTTTGCCCCGCGCACACCAATGGACGTTGTCCCGGCTCTGTCAGCCATTCAAAGTTGCAACACACCCGTTCCGACTACCGATCTAAGCGCGAAAGCCACCATTTATCGGGAATCACTAACAGTGGCGCGTATTGGCCTCATTCCAGACCTTGGCGGGAAGCAACGTCAATGCCTTCTCAGTTACCTGCAATCGGTCAGGCGAAAGCCTTGTTCGCACAGAGAACGCGGGTACCATCGAGACTTGACAGCAGCACTGCAAGCGGACATACTGGGTGCAAATCATTCACATCGTTGGGATGCGCCTGCGCGCAAACTGCTGCACTAGGTAGGCGTTGACTCTTTGAATTGGAGGGAATCAGAATGAGATGGGGTGTTCCAGCAACATTTTGTCTTCTAGCCACACTTGTCGTGGCACAAACTCAAGCACCCGCGCCGGCGGCAGCCCCCAAAGCAGCTCCCAAAGCAGCTCCTAAGGCTGCAACCAAGGCTGCGCCTAAGCAACCCTCGATCGTGGATTCAGTAATCGAATCGGTGAAGGCTGGGCTGTCGGAGGGCATCATCATCAAGACCCTGCAACGGGACAACAAGCCGGCCAATCTCACTCCAGCCGACCTGGTGAAGTTGAAGAACGCAGGGGTGTCTGAGAACATCATCAACGTGATGCTGGACCCGACCAGTGCACCTGCCGCTGCGGCTCCGGCAACAGCGGCTGCGCCCGCGCCAGTTGCCACGCCGGCGCCCGCGCCTGAACCGGCTCCCGCTCCAGTCACGGCCGCTCCTGCGGCAGCGCCTACGGCGGCTACCACGCAAGCGCAGAAAAAGCGCGTGATCGTGGACGAGTTCGATTATTCGGCTGTCATGACCAGTGTCCAGGCCGTGTTCAAGACCAATCAGAACATCGGTAAAGGCATCCGCGCGATGCTGGTGAAGCGCATGGCGGACGCCAACAATGTCGTCATCGTCGAGCGGGCCAAGATGGACACCCTGATCAAGGAGCAGGACTTCAACGCCGGCAATCGCGTGAAAAAGGGCTCGGGGGCGCGCGTCGGGAACATTTCCGGGGCTGACGGGTTGCTGGCCGGCGACATCGTGATTTTCGGGCGTGACGACAAAAAAACCAACGTCAGAGGTGGTGGCATCATCGGTGGCGTTATCGGCGGCATCGCCTCCAGCAAGAATCAGGACAAAGCCGTGGTGGCCATCGATTACCGTCTCATCGACGCTGAGACTTCCGAGGTCATCGCCACCGGTGAAGCGCGCGGCGAATCGGTTCGCAAAGGTAACGCGCTGGGCGCGATAGGCGGAGTCTTGGGGAAGGGAGTGGGCGGCGTCGAGGTGGATATGACCAGCTCCAACTTCGCGGAAACCATCATCGGAGAAGCCACGCAGGACTGCGTCAACAAGCTGGCCGACATCCTCAAGGAGCAGACCGCCACCATGAAGAAGGCCGTGCGCGAAGTGGAAGGGCGCGTGGCCGACGTTTCCGGCAACACGCTGGTCCTCAACGTCGGCTCCGCCGATGGCGTCAACGTGGGCGAGACTTTCGAGATTTTGCGGATTGTCCGCGAAGTGAAAGATCCCGTGACCAAGGAAACGCTGGACGTGGTGACTGAAAAGTCCGGCGAAATGACCATTACGAGTGTCCGCGATAAAGTCGCCACCGGAAACTATACGGGAACCAAGCCGGCCGTCGGCTACATGGCCCGCAAGAAAATACCGGCGGCGCAATAGGCCATCCCCAATAGGCCATCAAGGAGATCATCTGCATGAATTCGAAACTCTTGATCGCTCTGCTGACGGCTGGCGCGATGATCGCGCCGGCCCAGACCAAGAAGGCTCTCTCCATCGAGGACTTCGACTATTCCACCGTCATGACCGGCGTGCAAGCGATCTTTGGCACGCAGCAGAACATCGGGCAGGGTATCAATGCCATGCTGACCAAGCGCATCGCGCAGGACGGCCGTTTCACGGTGGTCGAGCGGCGCAAGGTGAACAACCTCATGAAGGAGCAGGATTTTGACGCCAGCAATCGCGTCAAAAAGGGTAGCGGCTCGCGCGTGGGTCAGATCCGCGGCGCGGACCTGACGCTGATGGGCGACATCGTCGTGTTTGGCCGGGATGATCGGCGCGTGGCCGGTGGCGCGGGCGCGATCGTTCCAGGCGCCGGCGGTGCGGCCGGCGGTTACAAACAGGACAACAAGGCCGTGGTTGTGCTCGACTACCGTATCGTCGATGCCGAGACCAGCGAGGTAGTGGCCAGCGGTGAGGCGCGCGGCGAGTCTACGCGCACCAGCAAGGGATTCGGTGCCGCGCTGTTCGTAGGCGGAGTCGGTGGCGGCGGAGCCGTGAACATGGCGAGTTCTAATTTCGGTGAAACCATCATCGGTGAAGCAACCATGGACGCCGTCAACAAGCTAGCCGCGGACATCAATCAAGCTCCTCTCAACGGCGGGGCGGAGGGCCGCGAGAACGACTTGGATGCCCTGGTGGCCGATGTGAGCGGCGCCACCATCACCATCAACGCGGGTATGGCAGCGGGACTGAAACCGGGCCAAACCTTCACGGTCTATCACAAAGGCAAAGAAATTCGGGATCCAACTACGCATGAAGTGTTGGATGTGCAGACGACCCCGATTGGGCAGATTACCATCACGGTTGTGCGTGACCGCATCGCAATGGGAACTTACTCGGGATCGGGCACTCCCGTCGCGGGCGATGTGGTAAGGAAATAACCATGAAAGCCGCGGTAATCGTGCTTGCCCTGTGGTGCGGGCCGATGCTGGCGCAAGACCAACCGGCTAGCAGTCCGGCCAAGCCTTCGGCCGAAATGCGCGAGGTACACCACCGGCTGGGGCTGGTGGCCACACGCGCCATCGCCTACTTCCGTTCCATGGACTCCATTGAAGAGAATCTGGAAGCCATGGGCCTGGAGCTGAATCCCGATCTGGTCAGCCTGCGTAAGCGCATCGAAGACGCGTTGGATGCGACCGACGCGGCCATCGACAAGAACGATGCTAAGAGCGCGAATGAGTCGCTCGACCGCGCGGAAGCTCTGGTGAAACGCCTGGCTCAAAAGCTGGGAGGAGGTTGACGATGCGTTTCACTCTAGCGTTCGTTCTGCTCGGATGTGCGGCGGCGCAACCCCCGAATCCCGCAAATCCTGCGAATCCTGCGAATCCTGTTAACCCCAATCGAACGGGGCAGGGCATCGCAGGCAATCCACTGTGGCGGCGGAATATGCTCGGAGCCATCGGACAACAGCCTGGTAAAGCGACGGTGCGAGACATCGAGCAAATCGAACAGTACATGCTCTCCGCGGCTCCCTACTGTATGTCGCTCACGCCTGGCGACTACGAAGCGAACCGCGAGTTGGCGCGCCAGATGACAGCTTATCTGATGACGGTGAACACCATGGCGACCGATCCGCAGACACGGGCGGCCGCAGTGCGAGCCTCGAGCGCCGTTGCGATCTTCCCATGCGCGTTTCCGCAACAACAGCCCAAGCAGACGCCCGGCGCTCCCGCTCCGCCAAAACAAGCCAGCGAGCCACCCTTCGCGCAGAAAGCCCCGGAATTGGAACGCGTCGCCGACGCGGACAAAGAAACAGCCGCCGACTTGCGGCAACGCTACGAAACGGACGCTGCGAACGCTACAGCGGTCTGGCACAACGCCGAGACCATGCGCCAGAGCCTGGCCGCCCGCGGGATGTCCCTCAACGCCGACACCGCAGCCGCAGTCGGCCGCTTTCAACTTTTCTTCGAGGAGGCGGCAACCGCGTTGCGCGATCACAAGTGGGATGACGCGCTCTCGAGCCTTCAGGCTGTCGAAGCGACAACTCAAAAGGTCGGCAAAGCAGTCGGCCAATAGACGACCGTCCGGCAAAATCCATCCGCGTGCCTCGGCTCAGACAATCGACGGCGGAGACAAGGGCGTCCCCAAGCCGAACGGTCGCTGTTCGAGTTAAGGGCAGCGTTTGGAGAGCTCCGCGAGGAAACGTTCGTCTTCCGCTACCGCGATGACAAAACGCTGGCCCTCTTCTGTGACCAAGAGAATTCGATGGGTGGCGAACACCGGTGCGCTGCGGGTGTCTGACGTCGGCTGGACTTCAATAAGGGAGGCATAAGGAATGAGACTCTTCCTCCACCCCTGACGAATGAACAAGCCACCGTTCCGAAGCTCATAATATTGGGGCAACGTGCAGCTTAAGACGACCGCGAAAATCACAAAAGGCGAAAAGGTGAGCAACGGTGCGACGGGATGCGCGCCCGGCGCCAAAAGGCGGCTAGCGGGCAAAACAACCGAGGTGACGATTCCCGTCAGGATCAGGAGGGCCGCCAGCCACCCATCGAATCTCGTTTCGAAACGCATCAGTTGTGCCCCCGATCAGAGCTTCATTTGGCACGCGCCTGCAAGGCGGTCCCTTCCCTGAGTTCGTCGTTGGCGCGGCGAACCACCATATCGCCGGCTTTCAGGTTTCCAAGCACCTCCACCAAGTCGCCTTCCGTGACGCCTCTTTTCACATCCACCCACTCGGCGTGGCCAGCGTGATCGCGAATCACGAAGGTGCGTTCCGTGGTGGTGACGACGCTGGTCCTGGGTACCCACAACTCCGCGCCCTGGCTGCGCACTGGCCATTTGACGCTGGGATACATTCCGGGAGCGAGCGTCCCGTCGCGGTTCGCGACATCCAACTCCACCGGCATGGTGCGAGTCTTTTGATCCAGCGCTTCCGGAATTCGCGCGATCCTGCCGGAGTAGGTGCGATGCGGATACGCAGGAACCGTAAACTCAACGCTGGCGCCTCGAACAATGCCGCCCACGTCCTCTTCCGGAACCGGAACCACCACGCGCAAACGCGACACCTGCTGGATCACCAGAAGAGCCGGATCCGCCGGCGGGCCCACCAGGGCGCCCGGATGAACCAGGCGGTCGGTGACTATGCCATCGAACGGCGCCGTGATCTTGAGATACGCCAGCATCACTTTCAGAGCATTCGCGGCCGATTGGGCGGCATCGCTCGCCTTGTGCCTGGAGTTGACCACAGCTTGCGCCGCGTCCACTTGCTTCTGCGCCAGCACCACATCGTTTCCGGCGATGGCTCCTGGCGTCTTGGCGGCTTCCTGGGTGCGCTCATAAGTACTCTGGGCGGCGGCCAATTGCGCTTCGGCTTGCAGACGATCGGCGTCCACGGCTTGAACCTTGGACTCCGCCTCGGCGATCTGGGCATCCATTTCCGGAGCCGTCAAATTGATGAGTAGTTCGCCTTCTTTCACCGCGCTGCCGCGGTCCACCAGCACTCGTTCGACATAACCCGGAACTTTCGCGTGCAGCGACACGCTGAGGTAGGGCCAGATCTCGGCGGGTAAATCGACGGTTCGAGACACCGGCTTCGAAACAACCGGCGCGAGATCGCTCGATTGCGCGCGCCCCTGCCATGCGGAGATGGCTAGGATGCCAGCCGCGACAAATAGTCTAGGTCGCATCATAATATCGGCTCGCAGGATCCATGGGATTCAGAGATGGAGAAATAACGGACGCACGCCCCTGCAGAATGGCGTAGATCGACGGCAGGATAGTCAGCGTCGCGAAAGTGGATACGATCAGTCCGCCGATGACCGCGCGGCCGAGCGGCGCCGCCTGTGGTCCGCTCTCGCCGAAGCCGATCGGCCATGGGCAGCATGCCGAAAATCATCGCGGCGGCCGTCATCAGGATGGCGCGCAGACGGCTGCCCGCGCCGATGCGAGTCGCTTCCAGCGGCGGATGATTCTCGTGACGCGCGCGTTCGGCGAAGCGTCACCAGCAGGATCGAGTTGGCCACCGCGATCCCGATCGCCATGATCGCGCCCATGAAGGACTGAATATTCAGCGTGGTCGCCGTGAATCGCAGCATCAATAAGACGCCGCACAGCACCGCGGGTATCGTCAGAATGATCGCCAGCGCCAGCCGCACGGATTGGAAATTGGCCGAGAGCAGGAGAAAAATCACCGCCACGGCCAGCAGCAGGCCGATTCGCAATCCGGAAATGGTCTGCTCGAGCGCGGGGATTTCGCCGCGCGTAGCAACCGTGACCCCGCGCGGAGGTGCGCCGGCCCCGGCCACAGCTTGACTGATCTTGGGTGCAGCCTCGCCCAGCGTGATGCCGTGGATGTTGGCCGTGAGGCTGACCACTCTCTGGCCGTTGTAGCGGTCGATCTCGCCCGGCATCGTGTTGGGCTTCAGACTGGCGATGTCATCGAGCAGAGGTTTTGGACTTCCGGCCGGCATCACCGGAATGTTGCCCACCTGTTCGTACACTCTGCATCTGGTTTTGCGGCAGCTCCACTTGAATCTGGAAAGCGTTGCCGGAATTGGGATCGCGCCAGTAGTTCGGATCGGTGAACCGCGAGGAAGACGTCGCCGGCACAACCGAATGCACCACGTCGGCCATGGTCAAGCCGAACTGGCCGGTGCGGTTGCGATCGATGTTGATGTCGAGCGTGGGGTAATTCATCTCCTGCGCGAACTGCAGATCGCGCATGAAATCCAGCTTCGCGAGGCAGGCTTGGACCTTTTGCGCATACTCGTAGTCGTCCTGTAGATTGACGCCCTGGACCGCGATTTCGATCGGAGTGGGCGAGCCGAAGCTCATCACCTGCGTGACAATGTCGCCCGCCTCGAAGGAAACTTCGGTTCCGGGCAGCTCGCGCTTCAAGCTGGCTCGCAATCGCTCGCGCAGACCCTCGCCTCGAGGCGCATCCGGCTTCAAAGCCACTTGAATGATCGCGTCCTGCGGGCCGCTGGTGAACAGGTGGATCAGGTCCACCGGATAGCTGGAGGGAATGAGTCCCACGAAATCGCTGGTGATCTGGACGTTGTCTTTGCCGGCCTCGCGCCCGATCACGTCCAGAGCGTGCAGAACGATGCGCTCGCTCTCCTCGATCCGCGTGCCGGCCGGAGCGCGCAGCCGGATGCGATACAGTGGAGCGTTCGCATCGGGGAACAGCTCGGTTCCCATGTGCGGCAGCAGAAAATACAGCAACGCGAACGCAGAGACCAGATAAATGATGCGCGAGCGGCCAGCGGAAACGCAGCACAGCGTTCAAGTAGCGGTCGTAGAACCGGCGCAGATAGCCAAACAGGCCCTCCCGTTCTTCCCCGCGATGCGCTTCTCGCATCAGCCAGGTGGAGAAGACCGGCACCAGGCTGCTCGACAGCAGGTACGACGCGATCATCGAAAACGCCACCGCCAGCGACAGCGGAACGAAAAGTTGCCGGCTCACGCCAACCATGAAGAACGACGGCACGAACACCGCGAGAATGCAGAACATCGAGAGCAGGCGCGCGATCGCCGTCCGGCTGCACGCTTCCACCACCGCCCGCGCGCGCGAAACGCCGGGCAGCATCTGGGTGTGAATGTTCTCGATCTCGACCGTGGCTTCATCCACCAGCACGCCGACCGCCAGCGCCAGTCCGCCCAGCGTCATGATGTTGATGGTCTGACCGGTGAGCCAGAGCAGGATGACCGCGCTCAGCAGGGCGAACGGAATGTTCATGACGACGATCACCGCGCTGCGCCAGTCGCGCAGAAAGATCAGCACCATCAGGCCGGTGAGCGCCGCGCCCAGCAAGCCCTCGATCACCAGGCCGCGCAGCGAGTTGGTCACGTAGGGCGATTGATCGAATTGCAGGCTGACGTCCACGTCTTCCGGAACCGCTTTCTTGAACGTGGGAATGGCCGCTTTCACGGCGTTGATCACGGCCAGCGTGGATGCGTCCGCGCGCTTGGTGACCGGAATGTAGACCGTCCGCTTTCCATCGACATGCGCATAGGCGGTGACGATGTCGGTTCCGTTCTCGACGGTTCCGATATCGCGCAGGTAGACGCTGGTGCCGGAAACGGGCCGGATGGGCGTGTCGAGAAGTTCGGCGAGATTCGGCCGAGCGCGGCGTTGGTGCGGGCGATGCGTTCGATCTTGCCGGTCCACATGTTGCCGGAAGGCATCACGACGCTCGACTTGCTGACCGCCTGGATGGCCTCTTCGGGAGAGATCCGATACTGCTGCAGCTTGCTGGGGTCGAGCGTGACGACGATGGTTCTCTGATTTCCGCCGAACGGAGGCGGCGCCGAAACGCCGGGCAGCGTCGCGAACAGCGGACGCACGCGATTGAGCGCGTAATCCTGCAGCTCGCCCTGCGTGTGGTTGGCGCTGTTGAAAACCAGCAGCCCCACCGCGACGCTGCCCGCATCGAAGCGCGTGATGAACGGCTGCACCGTTCCCGGCGGCATGAAGGAACGCGCGCGGTTCACGTAGCCCACCGTTTCCGACATCGCCTGGCTCATGTTGGTGCCTTCATGAAACACCAGCTTCATCAGCGCCGCGCCCTGGATGCTTTTGCTCTCGACGTGATCGATGCCGGTGATGTAGAGGAAGTGATACTCGTAGTAGTAAGTCAGGTAGCCTTCCATCTGCGCCGGGTCCATGCCGCTGTAGGGCTGCGCGACATAGATGGCCGGATCGCCCACCTGCGGGAAGATGTCCACGGGCATTCGCCTGGCGGCGAGCACGGCGCCCAGCGCGATCGCAATCAGAGCGACCACGACGGTAATCGGCCTGCCAAGAGCGGCGAGAACTAATCGCACACTTCACTTCCCTTGAACGTCATTGCGTCGCCTCGGCGAGGAAGGGCTGAATGTCGCCGCGAGCGGTCTCCACTTGCAGGCGTCCGCGCCAGACGTTCAAACGCGCCAGCGAATCGTCGATCTGGGCCTGGACCAGCAGGCGCTGCGCCTGCGCGACATCATCGATCGGGGCCAGCCCGGACTGGTAACGCGCCGTCGCCTGCTGGAGCGCGATGCGCGCCGAGGAGACTTCCACCGGTGTGTTCGCCGCCACGCGCCGCGCCCCGGCGAGCGTCGCCAGCGCGGTATTGAATTGCGCTTGCAGATTGGCCGCGATCACCTGGTATTGCGCTTGCCCGGCGCGGATGTTCGCCGACTGCATGGCTTCCTGCTCGTGGATCGCGAACTTGTCCATCACCGGGAACGTCACGGTGAGGCCGAGGCCGTAGTTTTGCGTGGTGGGCGCGAGCCCGTTCAGCCCGCCCAGCCGCGCGCCGTTGGTCAGCATGCCGGTGCCGCGCGCGGCCGCCAAACCCTGGACGGAGAACTGCGGATAGTATGTCCGCCCGAGCGCCGTGAGCTGCGATTGCGCCTGCGCGATCGCGGCAGTTCTGCTCCAGCGCCAGCGGATTTGCCGCCGACTGTAGCGGAGCTTCGGCTCGCTCGGCGGGCAGTTGATCGACCAGCTTGCCGCCGCTCACGTTGGACTGAGAATCAGCGCCAACGAACTGGGCCAGCGTCGCGCGCGCCACGTCGATGGCTTGCTCGGCCTGCGCGACTTGGGTTTGCGCGGCAGCCAGTTCCGCTTGCACTCGCGATTCGTCGGCGCCGGGGCGCAGTTGCGCCGCCACCAGAGCATGAATCGTCCTGAGCAGGACTTGCCAACTCTCCACCGCTGCACGCGCGGCCTGCGCGGTCTGTTGCGCGGCGATCACGGTCAGGAAGGCGTCGGCGGTGGCCACGGAGACGTCGTACCGGGTGCGGTTCACGCTCGCCTGGGCATGCTCGCGCACCGCCGTGGCGGCCGCAACGTTGGCGGCGCGCAAACCAAAATCGAACGGCTGCCAGGTGACCAGAACGCCCAAGCCGCTGTCCCACACCGTGCCGAGATTGTTCGCTGGCACGCCGTCCACGCCGGGAATGATGCCTTGCGGAAGCAGCAGCCCATAGAACGTATTGCGCGTGGCGCGATTCACTTGCGCCAGGCCATCCACGCGCGGCAGGTAAGCGGTCTGCGCCAGGCGAATTCCGGCTGCGGCCGCATTCATCTGCTCCTGCGTCACGCGGATCGAAGGATAGTTCCGCAGAGCGTCTTCCACCGCCTGGGCGATGCTCAGCGGCGTTTGCCCCGGAGCGGGTTGCGATTGCAGGTCGGGCGAAATCGTCAGAAACAGAAAGAAACAAACAGGCGTGCGCGCGTCTCTTCATTTGCCTTCGATCAACTCCCGGAATAATTCGCGCACCTTGCTCTTGGCCGCCAGAAGCGCTTTCCGTCCCTGGGGAGTTGCGCGGTAGACTTTGCGTAAGGATTTTCCGTTACGGCGCTCGCTGGAGCGCAGGTAGCCTTTCTTTTCGAGACTGTGCAGCAACGGATAGAGCGTTCCCGGACTGATGCGATATCCGTGCCGCGCCAGTTCCTCGGCCATCCCCAGGCCGAAGATGGGTTCCTCCACGGCGTGATGCAGGACGTGCAGCCGGATCAACCCGGAATACAGGTCGCGGTCGGCTAGAGCGTCATCGAACTTCGTTTTCGGCATTCGATAACGATTATGCTAACACAAGGCTCGGACAAGCGCGTTTCCCCGCGGATGCCATGCGGCACTGGAAGGGCGCTTCGCCCTGGCGCTGAGGCTGCGGAGTCAACGCGAGGTAAATTCTGCCTGGCTTTGGGCGAAACCATAGGCAGAACGTTCTAGTACCAACGTACCCCTAGCTTCCCCCTCCAACGCGGGGAATGATAATTAGGGACGCGATGCCCTCAGGATTTTATACCGACTACGATCCGGCCGATTTTTACGTCTGGACTCCGCCCAGCAAAGCGCTGTCCATCCACGTAAGGCTGGCCATGGTCAAGCGTCTGGAGGACGAGCACCTCAACGTGGCCGCCCTCGGCACGCGCCAGGAACTTGCGGGAGTGCTCCTGGGCTACTCACTCACTGCGCCCCAGCCCGCATCCTTCGTAGAGGATTTTGTGGTGCTTCACGAGCGTGACGACGTAAGCCCAGCGTCGGGTTTCCGCGGAGAGCTTCTAGCCCAGAGGCTGGGCGCGCTGGCCCGGCGCGCGGGGCTACAGCAAACCCCGATCGGCTTCTTTCGATGGCAGCGCGGCGGTTGGCTGAGTCTATCCGACCTGGATCTGGAGGCCGCCAATCGCTACTTCTCGAATCCCGAGGACGTGATCCTGCTGCTTCGCTACAGCGCCGCCCGCGGCAATGAAGGCGCCTTTTTCTGGCGCGAAGCCGGAGTCATTCGGTTTCGAGACGCGCATTACGAGTTTCCGTTCAGTGCAGCCCAGTTGGTTCAGCCTCCTCCGGCGCCGGCGCCCAAACCTGCTCTGCCACCTCAGACTCACCCTGCCAGCGGGAAGCTGGAGCTATCTCCGCTGGTACAAACGCCGAGCCAACCTCGCGAAGCCGCGCGCTGGATGCCTGTAGTCCACACCGCCGCCATTGCGATGATCCTCACGGGGGCCGGAGTGGCGGCGCTCGAAAACTCGTACAGCTCCCCTCCCCACCCCCAAACCGCGCCCCAGCGCACCAGCTACCAATCGTTGCTGGGACTGAGCGTCACCGCGCGGTCCGGCCAGGTTGTAATCCAATGGAATCGGCAAGCGCCGGCGATTCAAGGCGCCCAAAACGCCGTGTTGCGAATTGTGGATGGCTCTGTGACGGACACAACTCATTTAGACGCCCAACAACTTCGGGACGGATACGTCGCCTACCAAGCATCCACCACGAATGTCGACATCCGGCTCGAGGTCAAGACACGGGACGGCGGCACTGTGGCCGAATCGGTGCGGTTTGTCGGAACAAGCCACGGCGGCTGATGGAACGCACTTAGTCCTGATGCGCCACGTCTGGCGTAGTACGTAAGCGTACCCCCGACCCTTTCCCCTATCAGCCAGTTCCCGTTTGATAGGGATGGGATGACCGATTTCTATTACTCCTCCGAACCACGCCGCTGGCTCCGGCTGATGCCGACCATCGGCGTCGCCATGTTTACGATTTTTCTGGCCGGTCTCATCCTCGACGTCCACGGCGCGCGCGAGGCCAAGAAGCTGTCCGCCGCCGGGTCTTCGGTTGATTCCAGTCCCCTAGGCTTGAGCGTCACATCGGAATCGCAGCAGATAGAGATTCTCTGGAACCACACCTCCAGCGCGATTCACGATGCCGAAAACGCAACTATACGAATCTCGGATGGAGACCTCTCCGAGGCGGTCCCATTCGACGCCCGCCAGCTTCAAGATGGGTCATTGGTCTACCGGCCTCGGACCAACGACGTGAGCATCCGGATGGAAGTTCACGAGCGGGACGGCCGGCAAATATCGGAGTCGGTGCGCGCGGTGGCCACGCCTTAGGTCGGCCGTGCCTGGGAAGAAGCCGAGGCGCCCTTCGCCCGCGCTTTACGCTTCAATCCCAGCGCGCCCAGCATCAGTTTGCCGAACACCCCGCGCCGGCGGTTGTCCAGGAATAACCACGACAGTACCCCGACCATCGGCGGCGCGCGGAACCCTGGATCCACCTCACGCCGCCTGGCGAGGATTCCAGCCAGCGTCTCGCGCGGCCGCTCGCGAAAATCGTCCAGCATCGCGGTCTGGTGCACGCAGGAGATGGTGCAAAATGGCGCGCACACTTTTTGACGCGCTGCTTCCCGCCGCAGATCCTCCACCGTGTAGCGATCCAGCGGAATCCCCGGCCGCCCGCGCTGCTGCGAGCAATAGTGCACCAAGCCGTCTTCGCAGATGTACAGGAAACGCCCGCCCGCGCGGCAATGCCACTCCGTCTTGAGGCCCCGGCTGATGTTGTCCTGA
The DNA here is from genome assembly GCA_963739705.1 of Terriglobia bacterium. GTDB lineage: Bacteria > Acidobacteriota > Terriglobia > Bryobacterales > Bryobacteraceae > Palsa-89. The sequence continues at coordinate 71,615 of CAVUBR010000006.1, forward strand.
AAGCTGTCGAAGTGCGCGAAAGAAAATAGCGACGGCTTCCGGCGACGGAACTGCTCGTAGGCGGCCTGTTGAGGCGGGCTCAGCGGAGTCAGTTGTCCGGACTGATCGTGCAGAATGCCCACCGTGCTGCTGAACCCCAGCCCGCGCGCCCGCGCCGACACAGCCAGCGCGTCCCGAGGGTCGTGAATCGCCGCGCCCAGCACCGAGTTGATGGTGACGCCGAACTCGGCTTCACGGGCCAGCCACTCCAGCTTGCGGTCCAGAACCTGGAGGCTCTTTTTCGAAACCTCGTCCGGCCGCACGTTATCGATGCTGATTTGTAAATAATCGAGACCGGCCTGGTTGAAGCGCCGAATCCGCTCCGGGGTCAGCAGCAGGCCGTTGGTGATCAGCGTCGCGATGGCGCCGCGCTCCCGGATGCGGCCGATGATGGCGTCCAGATCCGGGTGCAGGGTCGGCTCGCCTCCGCTCAGCGTGATAATGGTGGCGCCCAGCTCGCCCAGCCGGTCGATTCGTGCCAGCATCGCTTCCAGCGGCACCGGATCCGACACCCGGTCGTATTCGTTGCAATAGGTGCAGTCCAGATTGCAGCGGCGGATGGGCACGATCTGGACCAGGATGGGATGGGAATCCGACTGCATGGCCCGCGCGAACATCCGGACCTCGCGGATGGTCCGCCCAGCTTTCTTGCGGTTTTTCCGGATTCGCCTCAGCACCTTTCCTTAGTTTGACCGAACGAAGGCCGGCCGCGCCGGGCCTGCCAACCCTTGCGCACTGCCAGCGGCGCGCGGATCTTTCAAAAAAAAAGAGACACATTGAAACTTATTTGGGTTTTCCGACACCTAATACTTCGCCAGCATTTTGACGATTAGGTTGATGTTATGACGTTTCATGGACAGTCCGTCCTCTCTTGCGTGTGGGGAGTTACCCACGCTGCCGCGGCCCCGGAATCGCCGGCCGCCCCCGCCGAAATCAGACAGCGCTCCGGCCCGCGCAGTCCGGCACGGTTGCGGGTCTTGAGCCTGGTCGTGCGAAAGCTTCGCCCGTCAGGTTCAAACGGCGAGGCTGGGCCAGTAAACCCGCGCTAGCTGTTGCCGAACACAGCGCCTGTCCGCAGCCTCTCGCCCGATCCCTTCCTTCTCTACAGAAATCGCCAGAAGAGCCGAATAATCAATAAGAAGGAAGTGAACGCGAGGGCCAACCAGAGTGCCGGATTGTCTTGAAGTCGCGCCTGCAGCACCCCTCCATCACAACCAATCCACTACCTCTCTCGCCGCGTTTGCTGCGCGAACCCTTAGGCTCTACCAGCGCCTGGCCGAGAGGCGGCTGGTTGCCTGTTTGTTCGTGTGCTTGTTGACGCTGGGCGCGCGCGCCGCGCTGCTGCCCTGGGTGCATGTTCCCAAGCCTGTCTATCAGGATGAGTTTAGCTACCTGCTGGCCGCCGACACCTACGCTTCGGGCCGGCTAGCGAATCCGACGCCTCCGTTTTGGGAGCATTTTGAATCGTTCCACATCATCATGCACCCCACCTATGCTTCGAAATACCAGCCGGTCCAGGGGCTCGTCATGGCATTCGGCGAGAAATTCTTCGGCGAGCCGTGGATCGGAGTCTGGCTCAGCGCGGGACTGATGTGCGGGCTCACCTGCTGGATGTTGCAGGGCTGGGTCGCGCCGGGTTGGGCGCTGCTGGGCGGATTGTTGCTGGCGCTGCGCATCGGCATCTTCAGTTACTGGATGAATTCCTACTGGGGCGGCGCGGTGGCGGCCATTGGCGGCGCGCTCATTTTCGGCGCCCTCCCCAGAATCGGGCTGCGCAAGCAGTTCGGTCACGCCGCGACGCTGGCCCTCGGCATGGTGATTCTCATCAACTCGCGGCCCTACGATGGAGCCGTCCTGACGGTGCTCGCGGCGCTGTGCCTGGCTTGGTGGCTACTGCGGAAGAGCCACTTGCCGTTCGCCTTTGCGATGAAGCGTGTCGTCTTGCCGATCGCCGGGATTCTGGCCGTCACGGCGATCTTCATGGCGTACTTCAACTACCGCGTCACCGGCAATCCGTTCGAGCTGCCCTATCAGGAGCACGAAAAGCAATACGCCGCCGCTCCAGTGCTGGTCTGGGGCGCGATGCACCCGGAGAAGACTTATCGGCATGAGGTGATGCGCCGCTATTGGACCGAGTGGGGCATGTTCATCGTGAACACGGTGCAGAGCCAATCCGTTCATCGCGTTTACGATCCAGATCATTACCATCTACAAATTCTTCTTCGGCATGTGGTGCCTGTTGATTCCACCCCTGCTCTGGCTGTATCCGATGAAAACGCCCCAGGAGCGCATGGCGCTGGTTCTTCTGGGCGGCTTTCTTGATCGCGCTGGCGCCGCTCACGGGATTCAACCCGCACTACGCGTCGGCAGGCACCTCGCTGCTGTACCTGTTCTTCCTACAGGGAATCCAGCGCATGCGCAGCTGGCGCTACGGGCAGAACCGGATCGGGCTGGCGCTGGCTGCGTTCTTTCTGATGCTGTTTCCGTGCCAGTTCGCCAAGCACCTGTGGAGCGTCCTCCATGACGGCGCCTACGTGCGCCCGGTGGCCATGGCCCGGGAACACGTGACGCAAACCTTGCTGGCGCAGCCCGGGCGTCACGTCGTCTTGGTCCGCTACGCGCCGAAGCATTGGGTGCATTACGAATGGGTTTACAACCTCGCCAACATCGATGCACAACGCATCATCTGGGCGCACGAAATGGGCCCGGAGTGGGACCGCCCGTTCGCGCGAGCACTACCGTGATCGCCACATCTGGGTGCTGGAGCCGGATCAATCGCCGCCCAGGCTGACGCCATACCGCGATGCGCCGTCGGCTCTCGTTTCGAATCTCTCAAATTGACTGACGGCGCGCCTCATCAGGCCGGGCGCGATTTTATAACCGCGAATTGCTCCTTAAGCCTCAGAAAGGGGCTTTCGAAATATCGATAAGAAAGGTGGGCCGCAAGTATACAAAACAGCAACGCAGCGCCGTCGACGACGAGCATGTTAGCAGCCGTATCGGAGGTCGGCCCGAGTGCGCCTACAATGCAGTTCGATAGATACAGCATCACGGCGTGAAACACATACAAACCGTACGAAATCTTGCCGAGGTAAATCAGTGCGCGGGGAATACCTGACATGCCAAGCACGGCCAAGAAAATCGACATGCAGCCGGCAATCGCCCCGCTGTATCCGATGTAGAGTCTGGCGCGGCTGAGCCCGGCTATATCGTCTGTCCCGACGCCTCCGATCCCCGCAGCAATCAACAGTAACGACGGGCCCGCGATCAAGAGGGCTACTCGAATCACGCCGTTCATGCTGGCCATGGGCTTCCCGCGGGTCACGAGGGCAAGAATCGCTCCGGCCGCGAAGAATACGAATTCGACCGGCGTATCGTACCAAAGCCTCCAGCCCTTCGCGGAAAATACATACAACCATATACCCGCGAAAAGGGCTAAAACGGTGGATGCGACAAGAGCCATGGTCTTTCCACCGAGTTTTATGATGGGCGGCCAAATGAGATAGAACTGTTCCTCGACGGATATACTCCACAGGTGACCTATAAACATACCCAGCTGCGAACCGAGTCTGGTCCAGTTCGCAACAAATATGGACATCAGCACGATTCCGCTTGGAGAGACCCAGTACCGATGCGCTGGCCGGCAGGCGAAAATTATGGCCACCGCGAGAGCCGCATAATAGAGCGGCCATATTCTTAAAGCGCGGCGCTTAAAAAAAAGGCCCCAAGCGATGGTGTTCGTTTGCTCGCGCTCGCGACACAGCAGTTCCGTAATCAGGTATCCGCTCAGTAGGAAAAACATCGACAGTCCGAAGCCGCCCGCAGCCCTGACAAGGCTGAGAAAATTGCCGCCGTCAGGCCCGTGATGCAGCAGCACCGCAAAGAATGCGAAGAACCTCAGAACGTCCAGTTCGGGCCGGTAAAAGCGCTTCGCGGGCGTGGGAACGGCCTTCTCAGCAATGTCGCCGGTAGCCATCGCTGGGCCAGCCAGCAGTTTTAAGTGAGATTCGGGCGTTCCCAAGTCCAGATCGCTATTCTCGACGTCCATTGACGATTTAAGGGACTTAGCCACCCACCACCCCTATGCGACTTGGCCGACTGGTCTAACCTGTGCTCTTCTCACGATTCATTCGGCCATGTAGCTGCGCGGCCGGACGCGCATCAACACCGCATGCAACACCAGCGTGTTCCCAAAAAGGAGGAAGCCGGACACCGCTAGCAAAATCCCAAGCACGGCCATGTGCCCATCCGGTTCAAGCGGTCCGGCCAACACGTATCCATCGCGAATATAGCGGCGAAGCAACGGTATTCCCGAGAGAATTCCGCAAACCACCAAAACCCCGCTCAGCGCCGTCATGCGGTCATAATTGAAGATTCGGCTCCAATTGCGTAGTGTCGCCTTGGAATACCCGTATAACACCTGGGCAATGCAGCCCAGACAGAAGCACTGCAACCCCACCAGCGACAGCGTCACGGCGAGCATCATCGAGAACAGGGAGAAGGTGATAGAGCCGATCCGGACCGGCCCGCGCGAGAGTGTGAGGCTCGCGATCCCTCCCAGCACGGCCAGGGCGATTCCCGGCTTCAACAAAAAGAAGTCGGCGCCATGCAGAAACATGGTCTGGAGATTTCTCCAGCCGGATTTCCACGGCTCCATCCAGCCGTTTCGCTTCAGATGGCTCAGGCGTCCCTCGCGATCCTTGAGGAAAGTTACCGGGACCTCGGCGATCTTAAGCTTCAGGCAAACAGACTTCAGAACCATCTCGGAGGCGTACTCCCAGCCCTCCGATTCTAATTCGATCTTTTCCAAAGCATCGCGCGTGATGCCGCGCATGCCGCAGTGAATGTCGGAAAAGCGCGTGGCGTACAGCAGGTTCAAAATGCCCGTTGTCACAGGCGTGCCGAAATACTGGTGCAGCGCAGGCATGGCCTGGGCCTGGATCGAACCGCGGAACCGCGACCCCATGACGTACTCATAACCCTCGCGAAATTTTTCAATGAAGGGAACCAGATTCCGGAAATCGTAGGTGCAGTCCGCGTCCCCCATCAGTACCCACTTGCCTCGGATATAGGGGATCGCATCGATGTAAGCCCGTCCCAGCCCTCGCTTGGGAACGCGCAGCACTCGGGCTCCTTCCTCGAGAGCGATCTGAGGGGTCTCATCTGTGGAACTGTCGACGATAAGGATCTCGCCCTGGACACCGGCCTCCCGCAAGCCTTGTTTGCACCAGCGAACGAAGTCGGCAATCGTGATGCGCTCGTTCATGGCCGGAATCACGACGGAAACTTCCGGGTCGGCGGCGTCATTTTCCGGGACCAACAGTTGGGCGTCGCTTGTTATGAAACGCGTTTCTGCGCTGGCCAGTGGCATGCACAAGTCCTGTCACTATATCGACTGGCCGAGGTCCCGCCAGTAGGTGCCACCCTAGCGGAAAAAGTCATGTTGATCGAAGCACTTGGGCTATGCAGGAGCCGCCGCCAGCGGCCGATCTAAGGACTGAACGTGGCGCAACGCAAACGTAGTCAGTTCCAAAAGTGGTTGGCCTGCCAGATCAGCCGCTTCGCTACGCGACCGGTGTTGGTCGCCTTAGTGCTGGCAGCCTTGTCGCTGGGAGGGCGCGCCGTGTTACTGCCCTGGGTGCCGATCCCGAAACCCGCCATTCAAGATGAATTTAGTTACCTTCTCGCCGGAGACACCTACGCGTCCGGCAGGCTGACCAACCCCAAGCACCCCTTGTGGATCCATTTCGAAACTGTTCACTTACTTGTTCAGCCGACCTATCAAAGCAAATATCCTCCCGTCCAAGGCTTGTTACTGGCGCTCGGACAAGTCACTCTTCGGCGATCCTTGGTTCGGAATCTGGCTCAGCATGGGAGCCATGTGCGCCGCTATTTACTGGGCGCTCGCGGGTTGGTTGCCGCCCAAGTGGGCGCTGCTTGGGGGTCTCCTCGCTCTTCTGAGAGTGGGCTTTCTCAACTATTGGAGCGAGAGCTATTGGGGAGGCGCGGCGACAGCGGCCGCGGGGGCTTTGGTAATCGGTGCTGTGCCGCGTCTAAGAAGGAAACCCGAGGCGAAGATCGTGGTGGTGTTGGGAGTCGGACTCGCCATACTCGCCAATAGCAGGCCATTTGAGGGCGCCGTGCTCGGCGCGGTTTGCCTGGGAGCGATTCTTCTCAAAGTTCCAATCCGCTGGATCATTCGCCCGCTAGCCCTTACTCTGATCCCCGTGGCTCTCTGGATGCTCGTACTACGACTACCGCGTCACCGGCCACGCATCTGCGCATGCCTTACATGGAGCACGAACGGCAATACGAGACGTCGTCGCCCTTCGTTTGGCAGCCAGGGGTTCAGCCAGAGCCGCACTACAATCATGAGGCATCCGCGCCGCCTACATCGGTTGGGATCAGAGAGTCCGGAGTTGACGAGCACAACCGTCCGGTGCAAGTGAGGCTGGACCGTTTGTTCATGCTGGATCGCTTCTACCTTGGCGCGCCACTCACGCTCTGCATCGGACTTTTTCTTGTGCGTATCTGGCGCAGGCAGCCCAAGATGCGCTTGGCCATCTGCTATTTCTTCTCTTTTTCATTGGCATTGAGATGGAAGCATCATTGACCCCGCACTATGCCGCGCCTGGGACGGCCTTCGTCTTCATGATTGTCGCTGCCGCCTTTCGGCGGTTCTGGCACTATTCGCCGCATCTCATGCAAGCCGCTCTTAGCGGTTACCGTCGCTTCTAATTGTCCGGGACGTCGCCAGGCCGGAGAACCGCTGGCTATATGACAAGCAAGCCTTTATCGCGCGCCGCGATGGCGTTCTGCACAAACTCACGCAAGCACCGGGCAGGCAGCTGGTATTCGTGGACTACGGAAAAGGCCACGATATCAACCAGGAATGGGTGTACAATCGTGCCGACATTGATCGATCACGCATCGTCTGGGCCCGCGAGATGGGCCCGGCGCGCGACCAGGAATTGATCGATTATTATCCCGACCGTCAGGTTTGGAAGCTGGTGGATCATGGGGATGCAGGCGTTGACCTGTCGGAGCTTCCGCCCAACCAGCGGGCCAAACGGTAGTTAGTCAAGCCTCCGTTGCGCCTACAGAAACGCCGCCCAAACCTCCGAATATTCAATAGGAAAGGCCTGATCGGGAGGAACCCTTGGCCATTGGAATACTAGGCGGCGGGCTGGCCGGCATCGGCATCGCCGCCCACCTCGAAGAAGACTGCGAAGTCCTGGAGAAAGAAAGCCGTGGCGGCGGGCACTGCCTGTCCGTCCAGGAGCACGGCTTCACCTACGACGCCGGCGGTCCGCACATCATCTTTTCGCGCAACCAGGAAATGGTCGATTACATGGTCGCGCTGCTCGATGGCAACGTACACCGCGCGCGCCGCAACAACAAGATTTTCTACCAGGGCCGCTATGTAAAGTATCCCTTCGAGAACGGCTTGTATGATCTTGATCCGCAAGATCGTTTTGAGTGTCTGTACCACTACATCAAGAACGACTACCCGCCGCCCAAAACCAACTTCAAGGAGTGGATCTACCACCACTTCGGCAAGGGACTGGCCGAAAAATACCTGATCCCCTACAACGAGAAAATCTGGAACGTTCCGGCCGAGGAGCTCGGCCTCGAATGGGTGGAAGGCCGCGTCCCCAAGCCCCCGCTCGAGGACGTCATCAAGGCCGCCGTCGGGGTCGAAACCGAAGGCTACACCCACCAGCTTTATTACAACTATCCGTCGCACGGCGGCATCGAAGCGCTCCCGCGCGCCCTCGCCAAACGCGTGCGCAAGATCACGCCGGACTTCAACGTGGGCCGCGTCTGGAAAGAGCACGGCCAATGGTGCGTCACCGACGGCCGTACCACTCGCCGCTACGAACAGATCGTGTCCACCATTCCCATTCAGGAGCTGGTTCGCGCCGTGAGTGGAACGCCGGAAGACGTCATCGCCGCCGTAGATTCGCTGCGCTACAACTCGCTGATCACGGTCGCGGTCGGCCTGGATTCAACCCGGCTGCCCGATTACACCGCCATCTACGTGCCCGACCCGAAGATCCGCTTCCATCGCCTGTCGTTCCCGGCGGTCTTCAGCCCGCACAATGCGCCTCCGGGCAAGTCCATCATCGAAGCCGAAATCACCACCAACCCGGGCGACGGCACGCACGAAATGTCCGATGAAGCCATCCTGGCCGACGTGATCTCGAACCTCGAAAACATGGAGCTGATCCGCAAGAGCGAGGTCTGCTACGGCCGCGTCCTGCGCACCAAGTACGGCTACGTGGTGCAGGACGACAACTACCGCCGCAATCTGAAGCAAGCCAAGGCCTACTTCGAGCAAATCGGGCTCCCGCTGTGCGGGCGGGTAGCCGAGTTCGAGTACATCAACATGGACGTCTGCATCGAGCGCGCCCGCAAAGTGGCCCATGCTCTCAGCGCGCCCCAATCGCAGTCCAGTGAACGCCTGGAGGAACAACCGGCATGATCTCAGTCGCAATGATCACGATGAACGAAGAGAAAGCCGTCGCCCAAGTCATCCAGGACATCCGCGCCGCGCTCGGTGAACGCGAGCACGAAATCGTGATCGTGGACAGCAGCAAGGACCGCACGCCCGGAGATCGCCAGTGAACTAGGCGCGCGCGTGATCCGCCAATTCCCTCCGCAAGGCTACGGCCGCGCCATGGCTCGCGTGTTGAAGGAATCGCGCGGCGACGTAGTGGTCACGCTGGATTGCGACGGCACCTACCCCGCCACCGAGATTCCCCATATAGCGGACATGGTACTCAAGGGCGAATGCGATCTAGTGAATGCCTCGCGCCTCCAAACGCGTCCGGCCAGCATGCCGCTTGCGAACTACTTCGCCAACTGGCTGTTCGCGGTGACCGGCCATATTTTGCTCGGTGTGAAATCCACCGACCTGCACTCGGGCATGCGCGCCTATTCGCGCGAAATCATTGAAGCCGTAGAAGTTGATCCCAACGGCCCGGCCTTACCGGTGGAGTTGCTGTTGAAGCCCGCCCTGGCCGGTTTTCGCATCCGCGAGATTTTCATCCCGTACGGCGAGCGCATTGGCGTCACCACGCTGGGCCGCTTTGAGTCGACGGTCTGGACCTTCCGCCGCATCCTGCGGCTGGCCTTCACCCGCATGCCGGTACTGGCCGGCCAGAAGTTAGAAACGCGCAACTAAGGCATAAGGTAGCGAGCAGAAACTGCCGAAGTCTTGCGCAGGAGTTCGTGCGCGCTTGACTAGTTTAACGGACCTTCTACACGCAGTCACGGAACAGAAGAAGCAGACCCCCGCGGTGGTCAGTCTCGGATTCGCGGCGACGTTCATCGCCGAAACCATCGCCATCCTGGAACAGTTGGACGTGGCCGAGATTGAGCGCATGGCCACGGCGCTGGCACACGTCCGAAAGGCCGGCGGCCGGCTGTTCATTCTGGGTGTGGGAGGTTCCGCGGGCCACGCGGGCCACGCCGTCAACGATTTTCGCAAGCTGTGTGGTTTTGAAGCCTACGCTCCCACCGACAACGTTTCCGAGCTGACCGCGCGCGCCAACGACGAAGGCTGGGAGACTTGTTTCTCCGCCTGGCTCACCGGATCGCGCATCAACTCGCGCGACGGCGTGCTGGTGTTCTCGGTCGGCGGCGGCAGCAAGGAAAAGAACGTCTCGGTGAACATCGTGCGCGCGCTCGAAACCGCCGATGCGGCCGGGGCGCATATCTTCGGCATCGTCGGACGCAACGGCGGTTTCACCCGCGAAGTGGCGGAAGCCTGCGTGGTTGTTCCCACCATCGCCGCGGAGCGAATTACGCCGCATACCGAGGGCCTGTGCGCTGTGGTTTGGCATCTCCTGGTGAGCCATCCGGAGCTGCAGCGCGCCGCTACCAAGTGGGAGTCGGTCGCGGAGACGGTGCGATGAGCGGAGCCGGTGCGATGAAGGGCCGCCGAATCTTCCTGGCGGGTGGCGCGGGTTTTATCGGCAGCCATTTCACGGACCGGCTGCTGTGCGACCGCGGCGTCGAAGCTGTCACCCTCTACGACAATTTCTCTTCCGGACGCCAGTGGCACTACGCGCATCACGAACACGACCCCAGGCTGCGCGTGATTCACGGTGACGTAAAGGATCTGCCGGCGCTCGAGCGCGCCATGCAGGGTCACGATGTGGCCATCCACCTGGCCTCGAACCCCGACATCGCGCGCGCCGCCACCGAGCCCGACATCGATTTTCGCGAGGGCACGTTTCTCACCCAGCAGGTGGTGGAAGCCATGCGCCGCACCGGCGTTCCGCGCTTGCTCTATGCCTCGGGCAGCGGCGTCTACGGCGACCTGGGCAACTACGAAGCCGAAGAGGACTACGGGCCGCTGGTCCCGGTCTCGACCTACGGCGCCAGCAAGCTGGCCGGCGAAGCGCTGATCGCGTCTTACTGCGCCATGTTCGGTCTCACGGCCTGCGCCTTCCGCTTCGGCAACGTCGTTGGCGCGCGGCAGACGCACGGAGTTGGTTTCGATTTCGTCCGCCGGCTGCATACCCAACCGGACCGGCTGCGCGTGCTGGGCGACGGCTCGCAGAGCAAATCCTACATCCATGTCGAGGATGTCGTGGAAGCGGTTCTGCTGGCGCACCGGCTCACGCCGGCTAACTTTCAGGTCTATAACGTCGCCACCGGCGACTACATCACGGTCACCGAAATCGCGCGGCTGGCCATCGAGGCCATGAGCCTCGCGGAAGACAAAGTCCGCATCGAATACACCGGCGGCGACCGCGGCTGGAAAGGCGACGTCCCCATCGTCCGTCTGAACACGGACCGCATCCGCGGTTTGGGCTGGGCTTGCAAGCGCACGTCGCGCCAGGCGCTGTGCGCGGCGCTTCAATCCATGCTCGCGGACGTTCGCTTAGGAAGGCTCTAAGGCATGCGGCGCGCCGTCTTTCTGGATCGCGATGGCGTGGTGAACCGCGCCGTGATCCGCGATGGCAGGCCGTATCCTCCACCTTCGGTTTCCGATTTGCGCCTCCTGCCCGGCGTCCGGGAAGCCTGCCGGCTGCTGCGCGAAGCGGGTTTCGCCTTGATTCTGGTTACCAACCAGCCGGACATCGCGCGCGGGAAAGCGAACGCCGGCGAGGTCGGAGAAATCCACGCGCGCCTGCAGCGCTTCCTGCAACTGGACGACGTGCGCGTGTGCCCGCACGACGACCAGTCCAATTGCGGCTGCCGCAAACCCGAGCCCGGTCTGTTGCTCGACGCCGCGCGCCAGGCCAACATCGATCTGAAATCGAGCTTCATGATCGGAGATCGCTGGCGCGACGTGGAAGCCGGCCATCGCGCCGGCTGTCAGAGCATTTTCGTCGACTACGGCTATCGCGAGCGCCAGCCGGAGGGCCCCTTCCTGCGGGTCCGCTCGCTGCTTGAAGCCGCCAACTGGATTTTACGAAGCGTCCAAATGGGAGTGCCGCAACATGTCTGACCGTATTTCCGAACTACGCGTGAAGATTTTTTCCGACAGCGCCGACCAGGGCGATATCGTCGAACTGGCGCGCCAACCGTGGATCAAGGGTTTTACCACCAATCCGACCCTGATGCGCAAGGCCGGCGTCACGGACTATGAATCCTTCGGACGCTCGCTCACGCGCCGCATTCCGGACCGCCCGTTTTCCTTCGAGGTTCTCTCGAACGACTTCACCGAGATGGAGCAGCAGGCGCGGCGCATCGCCTCCTGGGGCGAGAATGTGTATGTCAAGATTCCCATCACCGACACGTATGGACAGAGCGCGGCGCCGCTGGTGGAGCGCCTGGCGCGGCAAGGCGTCAAGGTCAACGTAACGGCGGTCATGACGCTGCAGCAGGTGGACGCGGTCCTGGGAAGCCTGAAGGATGGCCCGCCCAGTTGCATCTCGATCTTCGCCGGGCGTATTGCCGATTCCGGCGTGGACCCGCTGCCCATCCTCCGAGGGGCGCTGGCCCGCATGTACGACCATCCGCAAATCGAGCTGATCTGGGCCAGCCCGCGCGAGCTGTTCAACATCGTGCAAGCCGACGCCATCGGCTGCCACATCATCACCGTCACGCCGGATCTGCTGAAGAAACTCCCGCTGATCGGCAAGGATCTGACCAAATACTCGCTCGAAACCGTCAAAATGTTCGTCGACGACGCGCGCGCCGCGGGTTTCGCGCTAGAGGCCCAGAGCTCCCCGCGATCCTCGGAACTGATCCCGGCCGAATAATCTCCAGCGCCCAAACCGGCTCCTCACGCATCGGATAGGATTGCGAGGTAGGCCCGCCTCTCACTTTGCGTGGCTTATCAACCTGAGGAGACTTATGGATCTGGGCATGAATAGCTACACTACTCTGGGACGCACCGGGTTGCGCGTCAGCCCCTTGTGTCTCGGCACCATGACGTTCGGAACCGAATGGGGCTGGGGCACCGAGGAAGACACTTCCCGGGCGATCTTTAACGGTTATGTCGAAGCCGGCGGAAATTTTCTGGACACCGCCGACGGCTACACCATGGGCAAGAGCGAGGAGATGCTGGGCAAGTTCGTCAACGAGCGCGGGCTCCGCGACCAGCTCGTCATCGCCACCAAGTTCACCTTCAACGCCGCACGGGGCAATCCGAACGCGGGCGGCAACGGCCGCAAGAACATTTATCGCGCGCTCGAAGCATCGCTCGGCCGCCTCAAGACCGACTACATCGATCTGTACTGGCTGCACGCCTGGGACACCGTGACGCCGGTGGAGGAAGTGGTCTCCACTCTGAACGACCTGGTTCGCCACGGCAAGATTCGCCACTACGGTTTCTCCGACACGCCGGCCTGGTACGTGGCTCGGGGCCAGACCATCGCCGAGCAGGAAGGCAAGGAACGCATCGCGGCGCTGCAACTGGAATATTCGCTGGTGGAGCGCAACATCGAACGCGAGCACATCCCGGTAGCGCAAGAGCTCGGCATCGCCGTGTGTCCCTGGAGCCCGCTGGCCGGCGGGCTGCTTAGCGGCAAATACAAGCGCGAGGGCGAGAGCGGAACGGGCGAAGGGCGTTTGGAGAAAACCAAAACCAATCCCATCATCAATCGGTTTAACGAGCGCAACTGGCGCATCGCAGATCTGCTGGCTGAAATCGCCCGGAGTCTGGGAAAGCCGCCCGCGCAAGTGGCGCTCAACTGGGTTGCGACGCAACCCGGCGTCACCTCCACCATCATCGGCGCCACCAAGCTGGAGCAGCTCAAGGACAATCTGGCATCGCTCGATTTTGCGATTCCGGCGGAAGCTCGCATGCGCCTGAACGAAGCCACTGCGCCCGCGCCAGTTCACCCCTATGTCTTTTTCCAGCCGCCCATGCAAACCATGATCAATGGCGGCGTCAAGTTGCAGCGCTGGATGCCCGCGCCGGTGTAACGCCGCCGGGCGGCTGAGCCCGCCTGAGGCAGCGCCAAACAAATAGCAGGTATCCTGTAAATTAATGCTATGAAGCCGCTGCGCACCGGCATGCCTCTCGAAGAACGCGTTGAGGCCCAGGGTCACCTGATCGACTCCCACATCATGGAGCAGATCTTCGACACCGTGGTCGAGTACCAGGGGCGCTTCGAAGTGGAACAGTTTCGCATCGGGCGCACCAATAGCGAGCCGTCCTATCTGCGGCTGAAGGTGGGTACCGACGACCCCGAGTCGATGCGACAGATTCTTTCGCAACTGCTCGGCCTGGGCTGCTCGATGGTGGATACCAGCGATGCGGAGCTGAAGCCGGTGGCGCGCGATTGCTGCGCTCCGGACGATTTCTACTCCACCACCAACCATCGCACCTACATCCGTCACAACGGGGAATGGATCGAAGTTCAGAACCAGCGCATGGATGCTCTGATCGTGGTCGAAGAGGGCCAGGCCTGGTGCCGGCGCCTGCGCGATATCCGCGCGGGCGACCAGGTGGTCGCCGGGATGCGCGGCATCCGCGTCGTCCCGGAATCGAAAGAGCGCGACCGGCTGGCGTTCGCCTTCATGAGCAACGGCATTTCCTCCGAGCGCCAGGTGGAGACGGCGGTCAAGCAGACCGCGGCATTGCTCGAACAGACGCGCGCGGCCGGCAACAAAATCATTGCCGTGGCCGGCCCGGTGGTGGTGCACACCGGCGGCGCGGCGTCCCTGGCGCGTCTCATTCGCGAAGGATACGTTCAGGCTTTGCTCTGCGGAAATGCGCTGGGCGTGCACGACATCGAAGCGGCGCTGTTTGGGACCTCGCTCGGCATCCGGCAAAGCGACGGCCGGCAGGAAGAGCACGGCCATCGCAACCACATGCGCGCGATCAATGCCATCTATCAGTGCGGCAGCATTCGCGGGGCGGTGGAAAGCGGCCGTCTGCGGAGCGGCGTCATGTACGAGTGCGTCCGATCCGGCATTCCCTTCGTGCTGGCGGGTAGCTTGCGCGACGACGGCCCGCTGCCCGACACCATCACCGACATGAACCGTGCCCAGGATGCGTACGCCGAAGTATTGAAAGGCGCGGGGCTGGTGCTGTGCCTGGGCTCGATGCTGCATTCCATCGCGATCGGAAACATGCTGCCCAGTTGGGTCAAAATCGTGTGCGTCGACATCAATCCCGCCGTGGCCACCAAAGTCAGCGATCGCGGCACCGGCCAGGCGGTCGGCGTGGTCACCGACGTTGGCCTGTTTCTGGATCTGCTGGCGCGCACTCTGATACCCGCCGCGGCTTCCGCGCCATGAAGCGCAAGTACACCGAACAGCACGCGCGCGCCGGCGTACACGCTAAACTGCCCGGGATCGAAACCTGGGAGAACCAATACCCCGGCTACGAAATCGAAATCGTGATGCCGGAGTTTACCTCGGTTTGCCCCAAGACCGGGCTTCCCGATCATGGCGAACTGACGCTGCGCTATGTGCCCGATAAGCTTTGCCTGGAACTGAAATCTCTGAAGATGTACACGCTGGCGTATCGCAATCTCGGAATCTTTCAGGAGAACGTCGTAAACCGTTTTCTGGAAGACGTGGTGCAGGCGTGCCGCCCGGTCTCGGCCAGCGTCATCGGCGAGTTTACGCCGCGTGGTGGCGTGTTCACCAGGATCACCGCCAGTTGGAGCAAGGATCGAAACGGGAAACATGGACGAAAAGGGTGAAGAGCTGGCCGCGATGATCGCGGAAATCCGCGAGCGCGTCCGCGCCCGCCATCCCAATGGCGCCGCGCCCGGAGATATCCCCTTGCCCGAACTGCTGCCGCTGCTGCATGCTCGCGACGCCGCCGACGCGAAAGTGGCCAGCATCGGCACCGTGAATCCGCGCGCGCCGGGACTGGTAAATTCCATCGTTCAGCGAGTGAAGCGGCTGGTGGCGCGCGCGCTCGATTGGCACGTCCGCGAGCAGGTGGAGTTCAACCGCGCTGTCATGGCCTGCGTGCAGTCAACGCTCGAAGCGCTGAACGAATCCAACCGCGCATTGGCTGCACTAGCGGGGCGAATTAGCACCGATACGCATGCACTGCGGGAAGAAGCGCAGCAGCTGAAGGATATTCGCGCGCGCTGGTCTGAGTGGCACGTGCATTGGGAAAAGACGCTGGCCAACACCGAAATCCAGTTCCTGCGCAGCGTGGCCGAATTGCAGGGCTCTTTCCATCATCGCGTCACTTTGATGGACGGCAACTACCGGGAACAGATCAAAGCGCAGCACGCCGATTTCGAATCCGCGCTGGCGCGCAGCACCGAAGAAATCCAGAAGCTGCTGTGGGGCAACGTAGAAGAGATTCAAAAGCGGTTGTGGGAGGACCTGGCGCGGTTGCGGGCCGAATGCGATGCCGTGATTCACGCCGAGTTGCGCGTGTTGCGGCAAAAGATGTCCATCGCCAAGCCGGTTGAGCAAGCTACTGCGAGTGCGTCTGCCGCTGCGGCGCCGGCGCAATTCGAGCCCTTCGATTCAATCGACTGGCTGCGGTTCGCCGACCGATTTCGTGGCTCCGAGGCCGACATCCAGCAGCGCCAGCGGATTTACGCCGCGCGTTTCCGCGGCAGCGTCGGCGTGCTCGATCTCGGCTGCGGACGCGGCGAGATGCTGGAGATTTTGCGCGATGCGGGCATTCCGGCGCGCGGCGTCGATCTCAACGAAGATTCGATCGCCGTCTGTCGGAGCAAGGGCCTGGACGCTGAGAAAGTAGATCTATTCGCCTACCTAAGCGCGCTGCCCGATTCATCGCTCGGTGGCTTGATTTGCTGCCAGGTAGTCGAACATCTTCCGCCGGAGCGCTTGCCGGAATTGGTCCGCTTGGCGCATGCCAAGCTGCGCGCCGGCGCTCCGATCGCCATCGAGACGCCCAATCCGGAGTGTCTGGCAATCTTCGCGACGCACTTCTACATCGATCCGACGCACCGTCATCCCATTCCACCGGCGCTGGCCAGCTTCTATTTGGAAGAAGCGGGTTTCGGACGCGTGGAGATCGAGCGGCTGTCGCCCGCCATCGACACCATGCCGTCGTTGGCCGAACTACCCGAGGCGTTCCGCAAGGAATTCTTCGACGGCTTAGATTACGTGGCCTTCGCCGTCAAGTTAGGCTGACCGATTAATCGGCGATACAGCTCTTTCTGCCGCGCCGCGATCTTGTCCCAGTCGAAGTCGCGTTCAACGGTACGGCGCGCCTCGCGTTCCAATGACTCGCGTAGAGCAACATCCTCGAATAATCCGGCGATCGAGCGCGCCATTTCATCCGGCGTGGGAGTCACTATGACGTTGCGGCCGGGATCGAGATCCAGGCCATTGACGCCGGCCGGCGTGCTGACGATCGCCTTGCCCATCGCCATCGCTTCCATGATCTTAATGTTGGTTCCGGCGGAAGCAACCAGAGGCGCGACCACAACCGCCGCGCGCTGGTAAGCCGGCCGGACGTCGGCGACGAAGTCCTCTACTTCGATTCCCGGCTGCGCGAGGTCCAACTGCACGCGGTCCCGGTAGCGGTCCAGGAAGTAACGGTGCCGCGATCCGGCAATTACATGCAGGACTGGGTTGAGCGGCTTGAGCCGAGGCCAGACCTCGCGCAGGAAGAAGTCCAGCGCGAGCACATTCGGAAGGTGCGCGAAGGAGCCGATGAAGAGCAAGCGCCGCGCCTCGGGTACGTGCGGCGCGGGTTGAAAACGTTGCAGGTCGACACCATTAGGCAGACAGACTGTCTTGGTTTCCGCGACCCCGTGCGAGATGGCGAGCTTGCGGTCAGTCTCCGACATCGTCACGACACAATCCACACGTTGCCAGGCGGCGGTTTCAAAAGGAATCCAACGGTCGAGTTGGTGGCGCAGTTCCCAGTCGTCGCCTTGCGCGAGCAATTGGCGGTACAGATCGAACGTCACGTCGTGCTCGACCAGAATCGTTTTCGCGGGCGCGACAATCGCCAGCATACTGCGCCATTTGCGTGAACTCGAGTTGCGCGATGGCCGGCTTCCACTTGCGAACGGTTTGCTTCAAGGCCGCGTGAAAAGCCGGCGAATCGAACTCTTCCACCGCATCCGGACGCGCGGAGGAAGGCAGCAGATGCGTTCCGGGACGCTTCACCAGCACGACTTCGCAGCAGATTTCGAGCAGTTCGTGGGGAGCCTCGAGACTCTCGCCGGCGAACGCCACCAGAACCTGATCGAAATCCTGCGCCGCGCGCCGCATCAGGTTATACATGCGAACCGCGCCGCCGTGGGCCAGCGGAAACGGTACGTATGGACTGGCGACTAACACAACTGGACGGCTGCGAGACGCACGGCCAGGCGTGATGACGAGCGCGCCGCTTCCGAGCGCCAGGATCTCGCTCTCAGGAATCACCGGTTGCGCTATACGAGTGATCCACAATGGCGCGCGCCAGGCCATGCCCAAAGCCGAGGCGGCCCCGCGATTTGCCGCCCGCGGCGCGGCGAGGAGATTCAACCGGTGGATCGCTTCACGCCACAACCGGCGGAACACCGCGGGCTCGCTGACCGCGCGCGCCAGAAACCGCAGATAGTTCAATTCCAGAGTGCGATCCAGATATTCGCTCGAAAAATAGCGCGAGGTCGTGGCCCGGTGGCGGTGCTCCACTCGCGCGCCCGCCACAAATACTGACGGCCACGCGTGTTGCCAGGCTCGAAAGCCGATATCCAGATCTTCGACGTAGGCGGGCTGATAAGCTTCATCCATGCCGCCGAGCGCCGTTACCTTTGCAGTATCGTACAGCGAACATCCGCCGCTTCCGTACAGCACGTAGCTCAGGTCTTCACCCGGAATCGGGAGATCGCAGCGCACCGGGAAGTCGGCCGGCTTGCGGTCGCTCGCCGAAGGCATCACCGCCTTGCCGGTTTCCTCCCGGCGCTGGCCTGGCGGGAAAAATATCTGCGCGGTGGCGCAGAACAGGCCGGGAATGGTTTCGAAGGCCGCGAGCAGGGCCGTGAAAAAACCTTCCTCGACGAGCATGTCGTTGTTGAGCAGGCAAACGTGCGAGTAGCGCGCCTTGTGGATCCCTGTGTTGACCGCACGGGCGAACGAAAGTGGCGCCGCACTCTGCTCGATCGCGATGTTTGGATAGGCCTGGCGAAGGAAATCGGCGGTTCCGTCGTCCGAACCGTTGTCCACCACGATGATCTCGCCGGCCATGCTTCCAATCTGCCGGGCCACTTCGGGAAGCAGCCGCGCCAGCAGCTCTTTTCCGTTGCGCGACGGGATCACCACCGTCACGCCGCGCGGGAGAGAAGCGGCAGCCAGCAGAGCTCTCGGGCGCGCGGCCGTCATCCCTTTCCAAGCAGACACAATCAGACCGGCGACCCGCCCAAGCAGGACGGCCACCGGACGGCGGAAGGCCCGCGGATGCGCCAGCCTCCACAGCAAGGTGTACACTGTGCCGCCCGGCGAGAATTCGAAGACCAAGAAATTCCGTGCCCTCCACAGCAGATGCCGCAAAATGGTGCCGGCCGATCGCGGCCGCAGCATGAAGTGCCCGAAGTTCTCGTTCATCCCCAAGAAATTCCAGGGCGAGAGGAGAAAGCCGATCAGGCGCATCCTCCAATAAGGCATGCGCGGCTGCAGAATTACCGCCGAGAGGCGCACGTGTTTGTCGCGAAAGTGCCAGCGGATCAGCGCGAGATTGTCGAAGAATCCCCGCGCCACCGGGAAGCGAATCCAACGCTCGTGCTCGACCGGAAATTCCGAAACCACCACCAGTGGAAGCTCGG
This sequence comes from Terriglobia bacterium, assembly GCA_963739705.1. Taxonomy (GTDB): domain Bacteria; phylum Acidobacteriota; class Terriglobia; order Bryobacterales; family Bryobacteraceae; genus Palsa-89. Next base: position 90,823 of record CAVUBR010000006.1, read on the forward strand.
GCAGAATGTCGCGCATGTGCTGGATGGCCCCGGGAATCAGAGCTTCCGAGCACGAAGCGAAGAGGACTTTGACCGTTTCGCGCACGACCGCGCTCAAATGAGAGCTTGCCGCCGTGCGTCGAGCGCGCTGTTTTGACGGTCGCTCCAGAGCGCGAGCGCCTGCACTGCGAAAGCTGTGGAGACCGGATTTACGTATGGCAGAGGCTGGCCGAGTTTGCGGCCGAATCCAAATCCGCCGGCCATGCGCTGGTCGGGTGAATCGAGCTGAAATGCCGCGGCTTGTTCAGCCTCCTGAGCCGCCGCCTCGGAATCGAGCGGGGCGACGGCCAGGATCTCGCCGAACAGCCGCGCGCGCAGCAATTGGGAGTATACATCCGAGCGAGCGAATTGCGGCGCGATCTCGCGCAAGTAAACTGCCACGCGGTCCAGACCCTCGCGAAAAGCAGAGGCGCACTCCGCGCGATCGAGCACCGGCAGCAGGCCCTCCAGAAAGTACGCGTAGGCGTGCAGGCGATCCATCACTTTTTCGCAATTGGCGTCGCCGGGAAGAAAAGTGTCTTCGGTGGATAGCGCCGCATCCACAGCACGCTCGTAAGCGCGGAGGAAATCCGATTCTCCGGTGCACTCAAACACGTCAAACCAAGCCATCGCGGATTTCAGTTGATAACAACCGGGCGACGCCGACCAGCGCGGTTGGTATGGCTGTGGATTCTTGTCCGGAAGCGCGAGAATCGGATGAATCGATGGGCCGGAGCAAAAGTCCGTCAACATGGCGCGTCCGGCCGTTATCGCCGTGTCCCGGAACTCGGCTTCGCCCGTTGCGCGCCAGGCCGCCAGCAGTCCACGCACGATGATTCCGCAGTCAAAAAAATATGCAAACACGCCGGGCTGAGCCCCGTTGAGGCCGCGCTCGAATGGAAAAGTTCCAAGCGACCGGTCCCAGGCGCTTCGGGTGAGAAAGCGCGCGGCGCGCACGGCTCGATCCAGATATTCAGAATCCCGGGTGCGTTCGTGCAAAAACACTAGGGTACTGACCGCGTAGCCGGTGATCTCGGTCGAGACGGCCGCGTTCTTGAGTAGGTCGGAGCGGTAATACCGCGCCACGCCGCCGTCTGGCTCCTGAATTCCGGACTGGAGAAACCAACGGCCGGCCGAAGCGATCAGGCTGTCTATGGCTGGCAAGAAAATCCCCGAAGAAAAAACGAAGAACTCATTGTAGCATCCAGGCGCTGCGGCGCGGCGCGATCAACACGCACCAGTCCCGGTCTAGCGAACGATGGGCGGAGGATCGGCGAGGCCGATCTTTCTGATGACGGTGGCGTCGCAGGGCTCGGCGCGGACGAAGTCGAGTGCCGGCCCCCAGCGCGCCCCACGACACAGTTTGAAGTAACACATCCAGTGTTTCCTCTAGCGTGATGATAACCAAGCATCTTCCTCTCCTTTCTGCTTGTCGTTACCGGTGTGCGCTTGGGTTCGTTTGTGCAAATTTCGTTTGGCGCCGGACGTTGGGCGGCAGCCGGAGGCCGGGATCGACTTCGCTGGCAGGGTCCATCAGGACGAGGGTACGCCCGTGTTGGACTGAAATGTTGGTGCGGGATATGTAAGTGGTTGTGAGACCGCCGCGACTCGTTTCCGGGGATGTGTGAATCGTGGATTCCCCGCGGACGGTTCTTGACGGCTTTGATTATTCTATTATCATAGAAGTATGGAACCGTTGCGATTGAAAGGGGATGCCGATACCGACCGGACGGCAAACTACGCGGATATGTTCGCGGCCCTCGGGGCGGAGCCGCGTTTGCGAATTCTGCGAGCGCTCCTGGCCGCTCATCCGGAGGGGATGGTGGTGGGTGAGATTCAAAACGAGCTGGGCATTGCAGCCTCCACGCTGTCGCATCACTTGGAAAAACTGAAGAACGAGGATCTCATCACGGTGCGCCGCGAAAGCACTTTTCTACGGTACACGGCGAATACGGCGGTGCTGGAGGAGTTGCTGGCCTTCCTTTACGCCGAGTGCTGCACCCGCAACAAGGCGATCAAACCTGCCAAGATCACTCAACTTTGCAAGTAGGAGAACGCGTGGCCATCAAACCGAGAGTCTTGTTTCTTTGCGGATGACGTGATGCTGTCGGTTTGTTCGTTCTGTAATCGCACGCGGCATTGGTTGCCCAGGGAGGAGACCGCGAACGTAGTTTGAAAGCATTGCAGGCAGGGTTCGTGAGAAACCGAACCGCAACCAGAGCCGGCGCGCTACAGCGCGCTACACTAAGGGTTGATCGCTTCGTCGCGGCGGTCTTTTACCCTCCTTGCCCAGCCAATACGTCATCGGCATCGACCTCGGAACCACCAACTCCGCGCTGGCTTACGCGCGGCTATCAGACGATCCGCGCGAAGCCTCCCCGGTAACGGTATTTTCAATTCCTCAACTGGTCAATCCGGGCGAGTTGCGGGACGAGCCGCTGCTTCCATCGTTTCTGTATGTTCCCGGTCCGGCTGATTTTCCCGCGGGAACACTCGCCTTGCCCTGGGATCCCTCGCCGCGCTTCGTGACCGGCATGCTGGCGCAGAAACGCGGCGCGGAAGTGGCCAGCCGCCTGGTGGCTTCGGCCAAATCCTGGCTTTCTCACTCGGGCGTAGATCGCACGGCGCCGATCCTTCCTCCCAACGCTCCCGAAGGCGTGCCGAAAGTTTCGCCGGTCGAGGCTTCCCAACAGTATCTGGAACACCTGCGCCAGGCCTGGGATTCGAAAATACCGGACGCGCCGTTCAGCGCGCAAGAGATCCTGGTCACGGTGCCGGCTTCCTTTGACGCGGTAGCGCGTGAACTTACGCTGCAAGCTGCCGAGAAGGCCGGCTATCAGAATCTCCGGCTGCTCGAAGAGCCGCAGGCCGCCTTTTATGCCTGGCTCGAACGGCACGCGGACTGGCGCGAGCGTGTGCAGGTGGGCGATCTGATTTTGGTAGTCGACATCGGAGGCGGCACGACTGACTTCACGCTCATCGCTGTCACCGAGCAGGCCGGCGACCTGCAGCTGGAGCGCGTCGCCGTGGGCGAACACATCCTGCTGGGTGGCGACAACATGGATCTGGCGCTGGCGCGGCACCTCGAGCAACAGCTTCAAGAGAAGGGAACCAAGCTGGACGCGATGCAGTTGCACGCGCTGTGGCAGCAGTGCCGGATAGCAAAAGAGCGCCTGTTGGATCAATCCAACAAGAAGCGGGAGGAAGCTGTCACCATTCTGGGCCGCGGCACTGGCTTGGTGAGTGGAACGATTAAGACCAAGCTGCTGCGCGAAGACATCGACCGGATCCTGGCGGATGGCTTTTTGCCGGCAGTTTCGAGTCAGGATATGCCGCAGCGCCGGCGCATGGGTTTCGCGGAACTCGGTTTGCCATATGCGGCGGACGCCGCTATCACGCGTCACCTGGCGCGCTTCTTGCGGCAACAGGCGGCGCAGTCGGAGCACGGCGCAGTGCGGCGCACCGCCAGCGGACTGGCCGCGCCCACCCAGGTCCTCTTCAACGGCGGGGTGTTGCGATCCGACCTGGTGCGGGCGCGGATCCTGGAAGTTCTCAACGGCTGGCTGAAGCAGGAAGGCGCGGCACCGGTGACGCCTCTGATCGGCGAGGACCTGATGCATGCGGTTGCGCGCGGCGCTGTCTATTTCGGCTTGGCGCGCGCCGGGCGGGGCGTGCGGATTCGCGGGGGCATCGCGCGGACGTATTATCTCGGCATCGAGAGCGCCATGCCCGCGGTGCCCGGTATGCCCACGCCAGTAAAGCCGCTCACCGTGGCGCCATTTGGCATGGAGGAAGGAACCTCCCTCGAACTGCGCGGCCGCGAGTTCGGTCTGGTGGTCGGCGAGCCCGCCGAGTTCCGCTTCTTTCAATCCGCCGTCCGTAAGAACGATCCGCCCGGCGCCTGGCTGGAAACCGTGAGCGAGGATCTCGAAGAACTCTCACCCGTGGAAGTCACTCTGGCCGGAAACGCAGGCGAGTTCGTGCCCGTCACACTGGAAACCGTGATCACGGAGACCGGTCTGCTGCAGCTCTGGTCGGTCGCGCGCGACGGCCGGCGCTGGAAGCTGGAGTTCAACGTCCGGGAGAAGGTCGGCCAGCTCGCAACCCGCCCTTGACCAAAGCGGCGGAAGGGCCTAGAATGATAGCTGTACTAGAGTCATGCTAGGGTGGGTGAATTGCATGAAAACAAAGCTGTTCCTGATTTGCGTTTCCGTGGCGGCGATAGGTACCACGCCCGCCTTTATCAACGCAGCGCCGCAATCCGATCCGAATAAAAAGTCATCGGACTCCTCCTCGCGTGACACGGTCGCCAAGCCGATGACCGAGAAGCAACGCAAAAAGCAGGAAGAGAAGCTGCGGAAAGAACTGGAAACCCCCTACAAGAAATGGCTCAATGAAGACGTTGTCTACATCATCACCGATGAAGAGAAGGCCGCCTTCAAGCGGCTGAGCACCGACGACGAGCGGCAGCAGTTCATCGAGCAGTTTTGGCTGCGCCGCGATCCCACCCCGGATACGGAAGAAAACGAGTTTAAAGAAGAGCACTATCGCCGCATCGCCTACGCCAACGAACACTACCCGTCCGGCATCCCGGGCTGGAAAACGGATCGCGGCCGGATCTACATTGTGTACGGGCCGCCGGACGAGATCGAATCGCATCCTTCGGGCGGAACCTACGAGCGGCCGTACGAAGAAGGCGGCGGCACCACCTCCACCTACCCGTTTGAACAGTGGCGCTACCGGTTCATCGAGGGCGTCGGCAACAACATCGTGATTGAGTTCGTCGACACCACCATGAGCGGCGAATATCACATGACCATGGATCCGTCGGAAAAAGACGCTCTGCTGTACGTTCCAGGCGCCGGCCTGACGATGGCCGAGCAAATGGGAATGGCCGACAAGACGCAGCGCTTCAACCGCACCGATGGAACCCACCTGGGCACAGGCATGGATCCGCTGCCCGTCAGCATGCAGGAGTTCGAACGCATCGAGCAGTTCGCGAAACTCCAGGGCGCTCCGAAGGTGAAGTTCAAGGACCTGGAAGAAGCGGTCACCTCCAGCGTCCGTTACAACCAGTTACCGTTCAAAGTAAAGGCTGATTTCATAAAGATCACGGATTCCACCGTACTGGCCATGATCGCAATTCAATTCGAACGCAAGGACCTGCAGTTCCAGCAGAAGGACTCCGTGGCGACGGCCAAGGTGAACATTTTCGGCCGCGTGACTTCCATCGCGGGGCGCATCGTGACCACGTTTGAGGATCCGGTGGAGGTTCCCGTTCCGGCCGCCATGTTGGGCAAAGTAATTGAGGGAGCCACGGTCTATTCTAAAGCCGTGCCACTGGCCCCCGGTATGTACCGGCTGACGATTGTGTGCAAAGACATCGTGGCCGGGACCCTGACCACTTATCCGATGGCGCTGAACGTTCCCCACTTTGACGAGGAGAAGCTGGGTCAGAGCAGCCTGATTCTGGCCGACTTGATCGAGAAGGTCCCGACCAACAGCATCGGAGCAGGACAGTTCGTGGTGGGTGACACGAAGGTGCGTCCCAGGATCAGCGATATCTTCAACCGCACTGAGAAGCTCGGCATCTACGCGCAGTTCTATAATTTCCAGCCGGACGAAAAAACCAAGAAGCCGAACGGGAGTATCCAGTACGAGATCACCAAGAGCGGCTTGGACAAGCCCGTGCTCGACTACACGCAAGAAGTGACCACCGTTCCGGCAGCCTCCGCGCAGCAGGTGACGGTGGAGCAAGTGCTCGATCTGAAATCGCTCGATCCGGGCCAGTACACGTTGAAATTGACAGTGGTGGACAGGAACCGCAACCAGACGCTGACACCCACCGCCAGCTTTACGGTACAGTAGGGGGGAGAAGGGACCAGGCTTTCGTCCACGGTAGACCGCCCCATGCAAACCGGTCGCACCAAACTCGCAGCCAACCTGATTGTGGTGCTGACGCTGTCGGCGCCGGCTGCGCTTCCCGCTCCCGCCTCGAAACTCTCGGGCAGCATCGCCGGTTATGTCCGCAGCGTCTCCGGGGTGCCTCAGATGGGCGCCACGGTTCTACTGTTTAACCGCTCGGAGCGCCTGATCCAGCAGGCCCTCACCAATGACCGGGGCATCTTCGGCTTCGATGCACTGAATCCGGACACCTATTCCATTCGCATAACGCTCGCCAGTTTCATGCCGGCCGCCAAGCACAGCATTTTGGTGCAGCCGGGCATGCAGAGCTTGCTGTATGTGGATCTGGCCAGCGTTCTGAGTTCGATTGAATTGGTTTATGCCACGCCCGGGCAAGGGGCGCTGATGAGCGACGACTGGAAGTGGACCCTCAAGGGATCCGCCGCCACGCGGGCCGTGCTGCGGGCACTTCCCGATGGCAGCACGTCGGAGGACAGCCAGCGCACCGCATTGTTTTCAGAGACGCGCGGGTTGTTGAATGTATCGGCAGGCGACCCGGGTTCTTTAGGCGGCACGTCCGCGCAGGCGGATTTGGGCACGGCGTTCGCGGTGGCGACTTCTTTCCTGGGCCGCAATCAGCTTCAGGTCAGCGGAAATGTCGGCTACAACCAAGGCACAAGCCTGTCATCCGCCGGCTTCCGCACCAGCTATAGCCGCGATGGCGTAGGCCCGGAGATCGCCATGACCGTGCAGCAGGTTTACTTGCCCACCCGTCCTGGCCTAAGCCTGTACAGCGGCGAGCCGGAAGGGATGCCCGCCATGCGCAGCATGTCGCTCACCATGCACGACAGCATGGCGTTGACCGATAAATTGCGGCTGGACTATGGCGGATCGCTCGATTCGCTCAGCTTCCTGGGGGACCTGGGTTACTCGAATAAGTTTGGACGGCTCACCTATTCATTGGGTAACAACAGTTGGCTGAAGGTTGCATTCAGTTCCGGTGCGCCGCCTGAGGAATTGATGTCCTCCGGGCGCGGCAGCGAAGGCGACGGCCGCAGCGGCGACACGGCGCTGGCGCAAGATGTCGCGGCGTTGTCGCAATTGCCCCGCATTGCTCTTCTGAACGGCCGCGCCGCTCTGGAGCGGTCGCAGAATATCGAGGTTGGCTACGAAAAGCGCCTGTCCGCCACCACTTTCAATGTCAGCGTATATCGCGAAGATGTTACCAACGCCGCGATGACGATGGTCGCTCCCGACGGTGCGTTCGCCGCCGCGGATCTGTTGCCCGATATCTCGTCACGCAGCAGCATCGTGGATGCGGGCAGCTATCAGCGCACGGGCTTCGCGGCCTCCCTGGCCCAGGCATTGGGCGATAAGGTCATCATCGGCACGTCCTTCGGGCGGGGCGGCGCCTTGGCAATTGATGATCGGGCCTCGGCCGTGACCACTGGCGATGAATTGCGGTCCAGGCTGCAGGGCACGCAGCGCTTCTGGGCCTCAGCGCGCGCCTCGGCAAGAATTCCCGGCTCGGGAACGTTGGTCAACGCCAGCTACGAGTGGATGAATTACAGCGCCATCATGCCGGACCATTTCTATTTGACGCAGAACAACTATCCGGAGACCGGTTTGAACGTTCAGGTGCGCCAGCCACTGCCTGCTTTTCCGGGTATGCCCGGACGCTTGGAAGCCACCGCTGAATTGAGCAACGGCCTCGCGCAAGGATACCTGCCGGTGTCACAGGGCGTGCAGCAGGTGTTGCTGATCCAGACCCCGCGATCCTTGCGGGGGGGGCTCAGTTTCATTTTTTAGAACACGCGGAGGCTGGCTCGGTTCCAACTTTACTTTCTTGCGCCGCGGCGCGGCTTCTTCAATCGCGACTGGCGTAGCTTTCCGGATTTGCGCTTCGGCTTGCTAATAATGAATGTTCCGCTTCCGTGGCTCTCTGCTGAGTAGGTTTTCTCGTTTACCATGAAGGTTCCATTGTTACATGAAACGACTTCTTTTAGTCCTTCTAGCATCCGCACTTCTTTCAGCCGGCCCAGCGCCGCCGCTATTTTCCGAGATCGCCGCCATGGAGCAGGGCTTATCGGAGATCACCGGCCTCCAGTTCCGCCGCACCATTCCGTACGCGGTCATGAACAAGGATCAACTGCGCCGGTATCTGGAGCAGCGAGTCAAAGAAAGCATCAAACCCGCTGAGATCCGCGCCGAGGAGCTGACGCTCAAGCTCCTGGGATTGGTGCCCGCCGATTTCGACCTGCGGCAAAACACCGTGGATCTGCTGACCGAACAAGCGGCCGCTTTCTACGACTACAACAAGAAGAAACTGTTCATGCTGGAAGACAGCGGCGGCACGGACGAGGAAATCGCGCTGGTCCACGAGCTGGCGCACGGGCTGGCCGACCAGCATTTTCCGCTAGGCAAGTATATTTCCGAGGGGATGCGCAGCGACGATGCCGCCACAGCGCGGCAGGCCGTGATGGAAGGGCAAGCCTCCTGGCTCATGACCGCTTATCTTTCAAAGAAATCGGGTGGACGCGGCGAAGTCTCCGACGCCGTGCTGGACTTGATGACCCATACCATGGAGGTCTCGCCCGAAGAGTATCCGGTGTTTTCCAAGGCTCCGCCCTACATTCGAGAGATCGCTCGTGTTTCCCTACGCCGACGGAATGCTGTTTCAAAACGCGGTGTTTCACAAGCTGGGCCAGGAGTCGTTCGCGGAAGTGTTTCGGCATCCGCCCACGAGCACCCAGCAGATCATTCATCCGGAGCGCTATCTGGAGCACTTCCAGCCGCAGATTCCCGATCCGCCGGAAGTGCCGGCCGCGCGGAAATTCCGGAAACTGGCGGAGGGCACGCTGGGCGAGCTGGACTACCGCATCCTGCTGACACAGTATGCCGGCAAGGAGGCAGGCGAGAGCATGGCGGCGCACTTGGCGGGAAGCTCGTATGAGCTGCTGGAGCACAAGAACGGCGGCTGGCCCGCGCTCGCATATGCCTCCGCTTTGGGACTCGCCCGAATCGGCTACGAAAGTTTCTCGAGCTGTATGTCCAGGTGCTGCGCGGAAAATGGAAAACGCTGGAGATCGACTCCCAGACTGACTCCCGGTCGCCGGACGGGGCGACGGCGACGTATTTTCGGGTCTGGACCGCAGGGAGCGGCGGTCAACCACCTCGAAGGGTGGCAATCTTCGCTACACTAGAACAATAAGGAGCTTCCGATGCGATTGATCCGAGGAGCCGTCCTCCTGTTTGCGGCAGCATTCACTCTAGGGGCGCAGTCTCCACCGGTCCTCCGGCCATCCCCCGAGTTCAAGATTCGTTCCATCGACGGCAGCCAGGTCTCGCTCAGCAGTTTTCGAGGCAAAGTGGTGGCGCTGCTGTTTGTCTTCACCACCTGCCCGCACTGCCAGCATGCCTCCGAGGTGTTCACGCGGCTGGCGGCAGAATATGGCCCGCGCGGGTTTCAGCCCATCGATGTGGCATTCAACACCATGGCGAATCTGTACGTGCGCGATTTCGTCAAGGACCACGGCATTTCGTATCCGGTGGGATACGACACGCCGGAGAACGTAATGGGATACCTGGGCTACTCGATCATGGACCGCTACGTGGTGCCGCAGATTGTTTGGATCGATCGCAAGGGGAACATCCGCGCGCAAACTCCGCCCATGGGCAACGACGACAAGATGTACCAGGAACCGTATTGGCGCAGCATGATCGAGACGCTGACCAAGGAGCCGATGAGCACCACGACGCCCAAGACCACCACGCATCGGACCACCACCGCTAAAAAGGCGCCGTAGGCTGATCCCGCGAGCGCAGTGGGTTCGCGACGCTATAATAGCCACAGGGCGCCCGTAGCTCAGTCTGGATAGAGCGCTTGCCTCCGGAGCAAGAGGTCGTAAGTTCGAATCTTACCGGGCGTACCACTCAACCTTGTCCCTCCATCAAGAACTCTCAGTACTGGTGCAGCCGAAACACCGCAGTCATCCATCGTGTCTAACTTTTGAGAGCAACTGCCATGACCAAAGACCCGGTTTGCGGAATGCAATTGGACGAAAAGAGCGCGCCGGCGAGCAGCGTGTACAAAGGCGCGTTCTACGGCTTCTGCTGCGAAGAGTGCAAAGATAAGTTCGACCTCAATCCGGAACGCTACGCGGCGTCTCCGGCCGACATATTGTGGACGGGACACGAAGCCGCACAGGTCAACTTAACTCGCGGCGCTCATTTCGCCCCCCGCGGCTTTGGCCGAGTTTCCCTTTCAGCTCGTGCCTGCGTTACCCCGAAGTATCAGCCCGTTCGCGGCAAGCCTTCAAATTCACCGTTACGGCGCCATGAGCGGGCGGCGCAATTAATCTGCTAAGAGCGACATTAATCGCCGCCCTGTGCTGCGCCGGTGCGCAAAGCGGCCGAGGCGAATTACGCTGAGGTCCAACTTGGAAAGCTGGCGCAGGACAAAGGAACGAACCCGGCGGTCAAGGATTTCGGACAGCAGCATCTTCGCTTAGCTGAAGACGCGAATGCCAAGCTGGGAACCAGCGCGAAGAGATAGCGATTCCAGTCTATTACTGTGGAAGCGTATAACGTTCCGTGATGAGGCGATGCAGCTTGGCCCGGCTTTCAGCCGCGGTTAGGGTGCGTGTGTTCTCGAGAATCGCGGTGAGCTGAGCGAGTTCCTCATCCTTGATCTCTTTGCCGAACCAGGCCGAATAATCACCGTTGCGCAGATGGAAGAGCCAAGTTTCATCGTCCACGCCGTTCATCATGTTCAGGAACGTGATCAAATTATACGCACGAAGGTTGAGCTTGCCGTTCGGGCCGCGGAAATAAAAGCTTCGGTCCGGTGCAAGCTCTCCTTCGGCGTATTTGCGCCTATGCCGGATTTGTAAAGCCTCCGTGGAAAGGCTGGAGAATGCGAATGGCTGGCTGTCGCCAGGGGACCAGCCCAACAGCTCCTTCTGCTTTAGTTGAATCGGTCTGCCGTCCGGGCAAGGCAGGCCGGCATGCGCGCAGAATACTTGCAAAGTTTGAAGCGGCTCTTCGCCGGCGATCACCACTAAGTGGGTTCTCGCTAAGGTGCCAGCCGGCAGGCGTTCCGGATTCACAGTAATCAAAGCCAGCCCGCTTGCGGGATCGCCCGAGTAAGCTTCCAGATAGGACTCCGATGAGGCTGGACGCGCTTGCATAAAATGGTGCGCCTCATCCAGGATCAAGCAATGCGGACGGCCGGTCTTGTTTCGCAGGTCCTGCAGATGGCTGAACAGCGTCTGAAACATGGCCGGCCGGTGCTCGTATTCCAAGCCCAGCAAATTAACGATCACATTCTGATTTGGCGTGCTCAGCGCCTTCACGATCTCAGAGACGGTGGGGACGTGGCCGGCGTCGCCAAGGACGACTGCGTCGGGAAACAGCTCGTAATCGCCTTCCGCGTCGATCGCGCAAAATTGGTAGCCCGCCGCGAGAAGACTTTCCAGAAACGTTCTCGTGAACGTGGATTTACCCGCGCCAGAGGGGCCGCACACCACCTTAATGCCGCAGGCCGGCGCCCCAACTTCCCGGCCGTCCCGATCGCGCCCGATCAGAATGGACTGCCCAAGCCGCGCGCCATGGCGCGCCAGATCATCCTCGGCCATCTGGTCGATCAGCTCCACCACTCCACGTCCGTACCCATGTGTCGTGACCAGATGTACGCGATCCTTCACCGTCGGCAGCGCATTGGCAACGGCGGCGGAGAACTCGCAAGCCGCCAATAAAGCGTGGTCGTTCTCGGCATCGCCGATCCCCGCGACGTTGTGAATCGACAGCCCCAGCGTCTTAAGCGCCGCCGCCAGTCCAGTGGCCTTGTTGACCCCCGACGGCAGAATCATGAGCGAACCTTTATTGAAGATGATGTGCAGCTCCAGGCCGAGTTCCTGGATCGACTCCAGCACGATTTGCTTCTCCAGTTGAGAGGCCGCAATAATGACGTGTCCCACTTCGATCGGCAGCCTGGTTCGCTTTCGTAACAAATGCACCAGCGCTTCGGGCGGGCCACTCGCCAGCATGCGCTCCGAGCTGGTGGCTGGGTTGTAAAGTGTACCGCCATTTTCGGCGACGATGGAATCGAATTCCCTAAGGCAAGGAAATGCGTCGCGCAAGCTGGCCAGTGTGCGGCCGGTGACGAGGACGGCCCGCCGGCCGGTGCGCCGCAGTCTCCGCAGCGCCTCGATGGTTTGACTGTCGACCAGCTCGTCCTTTGCCAGGGTTCCATCGTAGTCTGTAGCCAGGGCGGCGAAACGCATCCATTTACTCCACAAATCCGCGCTCAGCGAATATGTCTCCTATAAAGTAGATTGACACTAAAAATACCGTTCTCGTCACGTATCGCGACGGCCGACCATTGCTGATTGAGTGTAACTTCAACGCTAATGATTTGAGCATTGGCATTGCTCAGCGCGTTGGAGTAAGTGAACGTGATATTACTGGCAACGCGTTGTTGCAGAGTCAAGGCAGCCGTGGGCAATTGGGTGCCGGTGGTAAAGGTTGGGCTAATCTTCAGTTGGGTGACTCCAAATACCCGCTGCAACCTGCTTGCCACCGGGTCCGCGATGGCGCCGGTGAGCAGCGCCGATTCGCCCATCTGTTGAAACGATTGGGGAGGTTGTGATGGCTGATTGGCAAGAATGGTGGGATCGGACGTGGGCGTTTGACCGGCTGCGAGCAGCGCGATAATTTCCTGGAATTGTAGTGGCGGGTCGGACGAGTAGTTCAACTTAAGATTATCCACGGGGCCAGTCACGCGAATCGTAACGTCTACGCCCTGTGCATGGGTCTCCAGGTTGACGTCGAGCACCGGTTCGATGCGGACTGGATTGTAGAATGCGATGGTTCCCGAATTTACGGTGTAGTTGGACCCGAAGAAGGTCAATGTGCCCTCCGTAATCGTGACGCGCCCCAGCACACCGGGATGCGATGCGGTACCGCGAATCCGAAGGTCGGCTTGCCCCTGGAGGCTCTGGGCCAAAGAAGCCTGCACTAATAACGCATCCGAGGTTTGCACTCGAACATCCAGCTTCATATTGTCCAATAGCCGTGAGGGCGCACCAGTTGCCTGTACGGGGGGAGCAGCGCGGGTCAAGAACGAGCCGAGATCGCTGCGAGGGTTGTATGCGACCCGTACAACGGTGGCCGTTCCCGACAATTGACTTCCGCTAGCGGTTCCCGCCAGGTTTAGATTTCCGTCCGCGACGGCGCTAACTCCGGGTTCCAATTCTATGCGCACTGAGGAGGACTGGGCGCGCAGCCCGAAACGAGGGTTCCCCGTCATAACGACGAAACCGCCCAGCGTCAGTTTTCCTCCGCCTGTTTCGGCGGTTAGACTCTGTACCGATGCGCTGTTGCCGCTGAGAACAACAATACCATTCGCGTTTGAGATCCCGTTTGAGAGGCTGGTGTAATTCAACGAGCCGTTGTGAACTTCGAGTTTGCCGTTCATCAGCGGGTTGGAGACCGTTCCGCGCATGCTGGCTGCCAGAACGACAGTACCGGACGAAGAGATGTCCCGATCGAAACTCTCGAGCAATCCCAGGTTCGCGTTCGCACTCACCTTGAGATCCATGGACTGATCTTTCAGCGACGCGCTGCCGCTGACCTGAATGTCCGTTTGGGGGCCCGTCAGATGGGCGCTCGAGATACGAACCGTTTGGAGATCGAGCGTGGCTGAGACCGGTCCTTGGTTTTTCAAACTAACCGGCTTGATTGCGGGGCCGGCGCCAGGGACGGAACTCAACTCCAGACGGCTGAGCTCGACGGAAGCTTGCAACTGGTCCGGATTCATAGCCGGGCCATGCACGCTCGCTTGTCCGTCGGTTGAAATTTCAAAGTTCAGTAGCTCGTTATTCGCCAGACCGGTCAAGTCTCGAATTTTTGTCCACGCGACGTTCTGGAAGTTGAGTTGGGCATCCACCGGATAACGGCCGGTAAGCTCCGCGCTGCCGCGGCCCTGAATGGAAGCGCCGGCCAAATTCGACGCCAGCACAAAGTTCACCCGGCCGCTTTGGGTATTGGCATTCAACGTGAGATCGCCGTAGTTCTTTCCCTGAGCGGCAATCCGGTTGGCCGCCAGCTTCGCGTTCAGATCTTTTAGCAGCACTCTCGGCTCGGATGCGCTAAGCTGGGCCGCGCCGTTGGCGTTAAGCTGCAAGGTCCCTCCCAGGCCGGGACGACGGCTCTGCAGGTTGTGGATGCGCGCCAGATCGACGCCGCTGCTGCTCAGGTTGAATTGAAATGTACCTGTTTCGAAGTTGCCTTGCGGGTGATCGAACCGCCCGGTGAGATCGATGCGCCCTGCACCAGCGGCAATCTCGGCTGGTCCAATTTCGATCGACGCCTTCCGGTAGTTAGCCCGCAGGCGGACGTGATCCAGAGGCTCGTCATATATCACCGCATTGGCCAGATCGAAATCCACATTGCCCTGGGGGTTGTCCTTGGTTCCCGTGAAATGTGCCGTACCGGAAAGAATTCCCTTGGCGGGGATGTCTTTGCGTTGCGCTGCGGCCAGCGCGCTCTCGATCGGCAAATTACGAATGCTCGCGTCGGCGGTGGTGGGATAGTCGCGCCTAAGCTGGGTGTTACCGGTGAGCTGGACATTTGAGCCCGCAAAGTTTGACGTCAGGCGATACTGGACTGTTTGCCCGCCCGTTCGAGCGGTTGCGTTCAGGTCTCCGTATTTCACTCCCGCGAAGTCAAGCGCATGCGCGGAAAGATCGCCATTTACCGCGGTGAGCAGAAAGTCAGAGGGAGCCACCTGGGCGCTCAAATCGCCGTTCACTTGAAAGATGCCGGCGGTGTTGGGATGTTGTTTTTGTAAATTGCGAAGCTGCGCGAGGTCCACTGAATTGCTTTGAACGTTCGCGTGCAATCGCCCGGTTGTGAAGCTGTCGCGCGGATGTTGGAACTGGGCAGTCAGGTTGACGCGGGCGGCGCCGGCCTGGAGTGACGCCGACGGGATGGTAACCAATTGATCGGCGAGATTGACCTGCGCCTCAATCCGGTCGAACGGTTCGCCGTACAGAACTCCGTTCGTAACGAGCAGGCTCGCGCCGCCGGTTGGATCGCCGACCGTGCCGTTCAACTGCAGACTTGCGCTGAGCGCGCCGGAGTAATAGGTGCTGGGCTGGCCGGCCAACGCCACTAGATCCGCCAGATCGCCGCTGCGAATGGTGGCTTGCGCGCTGATGGGTTGAGACGGCAGCGGCTGCCAGTTCTTCAAACCAACTTGCCCCGAGAACTGCGCCTGCATGGCTCCGCGCGTCACAAGCCCATCGCGAACGGTCGCGGCGGTGTGCGAAAGAGCGGCATCCAGGTTAAGGCTGTCAAACTCCCGGCCCTCCACGCTGAACAGATTGGCGCGCAGATGGCCCGCGATGCGCGGCGCCGCAAGGTGACCTGCAACCGTGCCGGTAAACGTAGCGTGGTGATCGTTGAGATTCACAGGAGACTTGCCGTTCAAGGATGTCGCCACCAGCAGATCGTTCAGATCGCTGGTGCTGATTGAAATGTTCAATTGGCTGCCCGCCGACCCATTGAAGTTCAGACGCGTGTGAGGCAACGCAAGGTACGAATTGTCGACTCGAAGATTGTCGGACGCGCCGTTGTAGTCCGCATTGAGCCGGCCGGACACCGGGACTCCCTGCTTTCCTGGAGCGATCGTGAGATGCGTATCCGCGGTCAGGCCGCGCTCGACCGGCGAGGCTTTGAGGTCGCCCCGCGCCTCGACCAGGCCGGAGACATTGCCATCGTAGGCGAACTGCTTTTGTCCAAATGCATGCGCGGCGGCGCGCAGGTTCAGGTTGCGTAAGTTGCCGTGGAATTGATAGCGCGCCAGATCCTGAAGCGACAGGTTGCCCGCCAGCTCGCCGCCAAAAGCCGCCAGGCGAAGGCCGCGCAAGTCCAGATTGTGCGGGTCAAGATGTAGCGCGGAAAATAGATCGATGTTTCCGATTCTTTCGGCGTTTTGCTGGAACGACACGCCTCTCGCGGCGACATTGCCAGTCACGTCGTAATCATTATTGGCGTCTAGTTTGGCGGTGCCGTTCAAGGTCACTATGCCCTCCGGGCGCGCCTCCACTTTTGCCAGATGGCCCAACTCGCCGAGGGCGAGCGTGCTCTTGAACGCGAGTGCGCCATGGCCTTGCGCGTTCTTCAGAGCACCTGAAGCTTCCAGGTCCGAGTGTCCCAAGGTGATGCGAAGCCCGTTCACCTGGATGTAGCTGCCGGCCACGGTGGCATTCGCATCCAGATCCAAATCGCGGGGGCGCTTGTGCCATCCAGAGCCAAAGGCAGGTTCGCCGTGTTCTTCAAGTCGGCCAATGCGATATGGCCGTTGATGTGCGCGGAAATCTTGCGGATTTCGCAAATTCTCGACAGAGCCGTTGATCTGGATGGTGGTTCGGGGCGTAGTGATGCTGGCATCGTTAAAGTCGACGCGATCGCTTTGGATCCGCACCGGCAGCGCTACTCGAAAAGCGACTGGCGTATTCCGGCCGGAGACGACGTACAGCGGCTCAAATGAGAGCTGGCCGCTATATCCTTGTTGCAACACGCTGTACCAGAGCTGTGCCTGCAAATTATTGCCATGCACATCCAGCTTCTCTTGGCTGTCGGCGAAAAACAAAGTCCCATTCGTTAAGTCGAAATGGCCGATGGCGGTGTTCACTACCGGCTGAAGCGGCGGCTGATTGTGTGGCGCCGGTTGTTTCGGTGTTGGAACGTTGCTGCGGCCATCACTCAAGATGACGATGCTGGCTTCCGGCTGATCGATTTCCAGGTAGGCCACGTCGAGCAAGTGATGGATGCTGGTGAACAGCCGCAGATCCAACCGGATGCGCGGCGCGCGTAAAAATGGCCGCGCACCCGCGGGCTCGTTTCCGTGCAACACGAATCCGGTCACGACGGCTTCCAGATGCCGCCAATCAAACTGGAACGATCCAATTTCAACGCGCCCGCCGGTACTCTCCTCGGTGGATGCAATGATCTTTTGCTTTACGTAACTCCGGAACCATTCCGTTTGCACAATCCGGATGGACGCGACAACCAGAACGATTAACAGCGCCGCCAATCCGATTCCGATGTTGCGAAGCATCTTCACTCGCCTGGTCATGCAAAGGCTTCCTGCTTATATTCGATGTGCGAACGCTTGCGCGCCTCTTCGAGCCACGCCAGGAACTTCTGATTGATTTGTTCTCCTTCTAAGAGCTGGCGAATTTGCTCCTTCAGGGCTTCAAAACCGCTGTTTTGGGGATGCTGCTTGCGAAGCTCAGCCTGGTGCTGATCGTAATAGGCGCGGACTTCTTCGTCCGAGACGTAGACCTCGGGCCGGAAGCGCTGATCGATGAACTGTAGAACCGTGAGTTGCCACGACAGCTGCGAACGAAGCTGCTCTTCAGAGAGTCCGTAGCGAGCCAGGTCCTGACGCAGGCGCGCCTGGGAGCCTCCGTATCGATCGTCAATGAGCTGCTTTTCGAGCGTGTCGGCTTCGCTTTCCGGCGGACGCCGGTATTCACCCGTGATGATTTCCCGACGAATGAGTTCCTGGTCGATCAGACGTTCGGCGGCTTGACGTTTAGCTTGGGGAGTTAAGGCAAGATACTGCCGATTCAGAAATGCAGTAACACGGAGATCGCGCTGAATATCGCTGGTCTTGATAACATGCTGGCCGACTATGACGGCGATGCGATCGAGCATCACCGCGCTGTAGGCAAGGCTTGCGGTCAGCAGTTGCAGGGACAAAAGCATGTTGCAATGCCGGATGCGCGGGGTTCGGAATATGATCGCAGTGTGCATTTTCAAAAGGTCTGTCCAATGGAAAAGAAAAATTGAATATGCCCGGTATTTTGTTGCACTGGCTGGCAAGGACCAACCGGCGCAGCATTCGGACCGCACTGCAGCAACTGCAGGGGCGTCCCTCTGAAGCCGATGAAATTCGGCGGATTGATGGCGTAGGCCAGGTCTACTCGAATCGGACCCACCGGAGTCTTGTAGCGAAGGCCAAAGCCCACGTCGTGCACCGCGTAGTTGAAATCTTGCAAGTTTTTCTGATTGAAGCGCAGTGAGATGTCGCTGAGGCTGCTGTATACATTACCCATGTCGTGGAATAGCACGCCCTGCGTGTTTTGCCAGAGGAATGGAAAGCGCAACTCGACATTGTTGATGAAAAGAGCATTGCCACCGAGTGGGAATCCCGTGGGAGCGGAAGCAGGTTCGCCCGGCGCCAGCGGCGCGCCCGAGTCGCGCGGACCGGCCTCGTTGTATCCGAATGCGCGCAAAGAGTCCGCGCCTCCACTAAAGAAGCGCTCCGGCAACGGGACCGACTCCTGGGCTGAAATTCCGGCGGGCGGCGAGAACGGCTCGATCACTCCGAATTGCGTCTGGCGCGCCAGCACCAGATTCCTCGTCAATTGATAATAAGTGGCGTTACGCAGCAGGACGCGCGCGAATTGACGCTGCGAGCCGAAGAAGCTGCCCGTTAGTCCGACATCGGCGGTATTGTACATCCCGTGGTGCGGATCGGTCGGATTATCTCGCCGGTCCTGAACCAGAGAGCCAGAGAGCATGCCAATACGCACCGGCTGCACTAACTGCGGAATCAATAGAACGGGGATGACCACGTTGCTTACGCTCACACGCCGGTAGGCGAACCCAAAAAGTCCGGTCAACGACTTCGAGAACCTCTCTGAAAGCTGTATCGATCCTTCCTCGCGCTTGGCGGCGAAGGTGCGCACATCCAGCGTGTTGTCGAATAAAACCGTGTAAGTGAGGTTCTGGCCGGAAACATTCCGTACACGCGGCTGTAAGTAACTAAGTGACCCGCGTTTCTCGATGTTCGAATACACGCCTTGCGCGGTGACCGTATGCCCCAGGCCAAGGAAATTCAGACGGCTGACCTCGAGCGAGAACTCCGGACTGAATCCCGTGGTTCCGGCCGGCGACCCGAGACTCGCGGTGCTGGGCGTACCGAAGCGAGCTACCTGCGCGCCCACGCCGACCGCGAAGGTATAGCGGTTGGCTTCTTCGAAGTTGTAGAGAACGTACTTGTGATCCGTATCGCCGTCCGGATTTTCTATAGCCGTGTCGACTCGCGCGAAAATGTCGAGATCGTAGAGCTGTTTTTGTATGTTTGTTTGTTGAATAGGCGAGAGAGGATCGCCGGGATGGAGCGTAATCTGCCTATTTACCTCGCTCGACCGCGTGGTCCGCAGCCCGGACGTCAATACATCACGTACGTATTGACGGTCGCCTTCTTTTATAGTGTAGACCAGGTTGACACGGTTCGACGCGCCATCCACCTGCCAGGTGGCGTTGAATTGGGCGCTGGGAAAGCCGTGCGCGAAATAGTACGTGAGCACGTAATCGCGATCCGTGGCGATCTCAACGTCGGAGAACGGCTGCCCGCTGGAGGAGGTCAGGTTGGACGTCAAGTCATTCAGATCGATTTGCGCGACACCATGAATATCGAGATGATCGACCAGCCATTGCGGGCCCTCGTGAATATTCATCGTTACCGCTACATCGCCGGACTTAGCGTGATAATCGCGCTCGACACTGGACGAGATTTTCACGTCGCGGAATCCATTGGCTCGATAGAGATTCGCGATGTTCTCCTCATCTTTACGGCGGAACGCTTCGCTATACCGGCCGTGCCTCAGCAGGAGAGACGTAGGCGCAAGAAACATTCGCTCCCGAAGCGTGTCAGTATCGAAGTACGTATTGCCTGACAACGCCAGGTGCACCAGCTTGAAGCGCTGCCCTCGAGATATGACGTATTCGATTCGCTCCAGGTCGTCCTGCCGCGGCAGTTGACGAAAGTCAACCTCGACATCGTAGTAGCCTTGGCTCTGAAAGTAATCCTGTAGGTTGCGCTTTCCTTCCATCAATAGATCGTTGTCAACGGTGCCTTCCTGATAAATCGGCACGTACCTCTTGAGCACCCGCTTGGAGACCTTGGTTTGGACTGACGTCACTTTCACTTGCGGACCGGGGTCGACGTCCAACTGAGGATGCACGCGCCGGTGTTGTGCTTCGTAATCGAGCGCCTTAATTTGAACCGTCGCCCGCAGCCGGTCCTGTTTCGCGTATTTTGAGAGCAGCCCCTGCACGCCTTTTCGGGTTCGCGAATCGGTGACTTGGCGCCACCAATGGATGATGGGAATTCGCCAACCCGTCGCTCGCAGAATGGTGGCGTCGGACAAACGTGCTTCGCCGTGAATCACCGGTTCAGCGTACTTAGCGCGCTTGCCTTCCTTCACTGCGAAAGTAACGAATACCTGCTCGGAGTTGTTGTCGCGTTCCACGCTTGGTTCCACCTGCGCTTGGTATAAGCCGTTGGCTTGGAGAAGATGTTGGATGCTCTGAACGGCGTTCGTAACGTCTTGATCATGAAACGGGACTCCCAAATTGAGTTGGGCCGCCGTGACAATCTGGCCGCGATTCGGCGGGGAGGGAGTCTTGCCCTCAACCGAAACTCCGCCGACAAACCAGGCATTCTTGACGATAAATCGAATCACCACGCCTGCGCCTGAGGGCTCGGCTTCCACCACGATGTCCTCGAAGCGCCCGGTCGCAAAAAGGCCATCGATGGCGCGGGCCACATCTTCGGAGCGAAGCGGCTCGCCTTGTCTGAGCGGCTGAGCTTTGGCAAGATCCTGTGGATCGAGCGTTTGCTGGGGCGAAAAACGGATATCGACAATAGGGAGTTCTTCAAACTGCGAGACTTGCGCCACGCAACCGGTAGCCGCTAGGGTCAGCGCGCAAAAATACCTGCTGGCGTGGCACAAATACCCCACTGCGTTGTTGGACACCCATTTAACGTCTTCGGTTACGCCACGCCGGTGCGGTTCATCACATAATCTTAGCGGTGGCGTGCGATCCGAAGGTTCGCGTGTAGACCTTTGTGAACTCGGCGCCGAAGAAAAATAGCTGCGCCGAGTAGTAGACCCAGACCAACACTACCACTAGCGACCCGGCCGCCCCATAGGTCGAGGTGAAGCTTGCCTTCGCCAGATACAGACCGATAAGCTGCTTGCCTATCTCAAAGACCAAAGACGTCACCGAGGCGCCCACCGTCACATCGCTCCATTTCAATTTGACATCCGGCAAGGTCTTATAGATGGCGGCAAAAAGGAATGTGATGACCAGGAATGAGAACAAAAACACCGCAATATGCAATACAGGCTCCGGAACAGGCAAACCGGAATGGAAGAACCGCCCCAGCGCCGCCATCGTTACGCTCAGCGCCAGCAGGAGCAAAAGCGCTAAACCCGCTGCCAGCACAAGAGCGAAAGAATAGAATCGCTCCTTGACCAGGCGAATCATACTCGAGACACGAGTGGCGGCCGGGCCCGGCGGGGCGTGCCAAATGATATTGAGATCGTCGCGGAGTTCTGCCACCACCGACGAGGCGCCGAACATCAGGGTGAGAATACTCAAGGCGCTCGCCAGCAGGCCGGTGCCGGGTTTGTAGGACGCATGAATGAACGCCTGAATTGCCGCCGCTGCTTCACGTCCGACGGCATCTCTTATTTCCCAGGCTAGTTGTCCGGCCGCGGCTTGCCTTCCGAATACCAGCGCCGCCACCCCCATAGTCACAATCAGAAGTGGAGCAAGGGAAAGAAGGGTGTAGAAAGCTAGCCAAACATATTTGAAATTTTGACTCCACCGGCCGTCTGACCGATGATCATGTTGTCAAGACCTGATCTGAGGAGGACGGCCGATGGAGACGTTCACAAAGCTGTTTAGCAGCCTGCTTGTCTTGGTATACCACTGCTTCGACCGCATCGTCATCAACGGGTACTTAAGCGGCTTGTCGCGGCCCGAGCAGGTGGTCTACTTTTTCCGCGATGTCATCGGCGTTAGAGTCATCGACAAGACCGTCCTGAGCCAGCGCAGCGAAGTGTACCGGAAGTGGGTGGAAGCCTATGCGGCCAATCACAAGCTTCCCGTGGAATGGGCCGAGAAGGGAGTGCGCAAAGAAGATTATGTGCAGCCCCACTTGCGGCGCATGGTAAAAACGAACGCCTACGGCGTCTACTTCATTTTCAAGAGCATGGAGCAGGGGGCCACGTTCCGCATCAGCGTCCCCAAGTTTCCCACCCAAGATCCCAACCATCGCATTCTGGCGCATCAGCGGAGCCGCTACACGCACTACTATTTTTATGTGCGCGATGAAGTCCTGGGACCGCTGGTGATTCGGGTCGCGTCTTTCTTCCCTTTCCAGGCCACCTACTATCTCAACGGCCACTCCTTCATGGAACAGGAACTGAACCGGCGTAAAGTCGGCTTTCGCAAGAATGACAATGCTTTCCTGGCCGTCGACGACGCAGAACAGTTACAAGCGGCAGCCGACCGGCTCAGCCCGACAGTGATCCGGCAGCAACTGGATTACTGGACTCTGATCCTAGGTCCCAAGTTCTCCAAGAAGGAACGCGCGGCGATGAACCTATCGCGCTTCTACGCTGTTCACCAAATCGAGTACTGCCGCAACTTCATCTTCAAACGGCATTTTCCCATTCACAAAGTGTTTGAGCGTTCCTGCGAGTTGGGGCTGTGGCGCCTGACCGCGCACAAGATCAGCGAGATTTTTGGCGTCCGCCTGACCAAGAAGTTCCGCGGCAAGCTGAGCACCGTCATCGAGCAGATCGAGCACGGCCACCACGTCTACCGCGCCTACTGGAAGAACGCGTTCCTCAAACAATACGAAAAGTTCTCCACCTTCCTGCGCAACGAACTCTGCTCCAACAACCTGAGCCACTTCGGCTTGAAGAAGGGTTTGGACCACCTGGACGCCGTGCGGCGGAAGTTTCAGCTCATCACGGACCGCTTCGCCAGTTGCCAGGCCCAATGGCTCAACGTCCACGTAGACTTTCCTTTGCTGCAGCGAATCGCGCTCCCCATCACCATCGGATCGGTGCGTTATCCCGGCATCAAAATCCACGAGAACCGGATCATCCGCCTGCTGGAAGTGCTCCTGCACGGCGGCAGCAACGTCGGCGGCTGGACCTCCAAGCAGATTCACCAAGCCGTCCTCACCACCTTCAGCCTCGCCGAGAAATCTTATAGCTTGAATCAACTGCGCTACGACCTCCGCAAGCTCAAAGGCCATGAGCTCTTGCAACGGGACGGCACACGCTACGCCTATCACCTCACCAGCAAAGGCCTCCAGGTCGCGCTTCTGTTTCTCTTCTTCCACAAGCGTCTCTGTGGACCCTTGGCCAACAGCCGCTTCCATCGCCAGCCTGATCCCGCTCACCGGCCAGACAGCCAACTCGAAGCCGCCTACCACAAAGCCGACAGGGCCATTCAGAATATCGTCGATCTGCTGGCCGCCTGATTATCAAATGTTGCACTACTCTTGTTTAAGATCTCTGAGGTAAGAATCTAGCGCCGCACCCAGGCGCTGTGCATCATCCGCATTCCATTCGGATGCAGTGAGCCGAAACAGCCGGCCGGCATTTCTATAATGCACCGCCAGAAACCGCTTAGTGCGATGGAGCGGTTTAATGGACCTGTTTGAGGTTTCGATTTCCACAAGATACTACTCTCGGCCGGCGAATGCCAGGTATGAAGTTGCATTTGGCCTTCCACGGGCATTTCGATTCACCCGGCAGGCTTCGGAACAGGTAACAACAGGTGATACGGTTCTCGCGCTTCGGGCTGTCGCGCCCGCGATTCCATGCCGGGCGAGCCGTTACATAAGCGCCCTGAAATGTTTGAATACGTTCGGCTGCCGGCAGTGCTAAGATGGTCCCTCGGACTCCCATTGCAATGATCGGTGCGACTCTCCAGCACTATCGGATTGAGGCCAAGCTTGGGGCTGGCGGTATGGGCGTCGTATACCGCGCGCTCGATACCCACCTGGACCGCCCGGTTGCAATTAAGGTCCTGCCTTCTTCCGCCGTCGGCGACGCCGAGCGGCGAGCGCGTTTCGCCCAGGAAGCCAAGTCCGCCTCGGCTTTGAGCCACCGCAACATCATCACCATTTACGACATCGATACCGCCGAAGTGGACGGGCAAGCGGTGGATTTTATCGCGATGCAGTTCGTCGCCGGCAAGACGCTGGAGCAGCTGATCGGCCGCAAGGGCCTGCGTCTCACGGATGCGCTGCGCTACGCCATCCAGATGGCCGATGGCCTGGCGGCAGCCCACCAGGCCGGCATCGTGCATCGCGACCTGAAACCGGGCAACGTCATTGTGGACGAGCACGGTGAGGTGAAAATTCTGGACTTTGGGCTCGCCAAGCTGACCGAGCCTGAGGAGCCGGACGCCTTCGCCGCCACCGAGAGCGTCCACATAAAAGCCGAAACGGAAGCGGGCACCATCATGGGGACGGTCGCCTACATGTCCCCGGAACAGGCCGACGCTCATAAGGTGGACGCGCGCTCGGATATCTTTTCATTCGGCGCGGTGCTGTATGAGATGGTGACCGGACGGCGCGCCTTTCCGGGCGGGTCAAAATTCTCCACGCTGGCCGCGGTTCTGCATCGCGATCCTCTTCCCTTGCGTCCCGGAGAGGACAACGTCCCGCACGAGCTGGAACGCATCATCCTGCGCTGTCTGCGAAAAGATCCTCAGCGCCGCTGGCAAAGCATGGCGGATGTCAAGGTCGCGCTCGAAGATGTCCTGGAGGACGTCGAAACAGCGAAGCCCGAAGTAGCGGGCGGCGTGAGCAGGCCTAAATTCGGGCTGCGGATGCTGGCCTGGGCCGGTTTGATCGTGGTGGCGCTGGGAGTCGGAGCATTTCTCGGCTGGCGGACGCTGCGTTCGCCGCAGCCTGCCTTCGAGCGGCTCACCTACCGGCGTGGCGATGTCGCCGCCGCGCGTTTCTCGCCGGACGGACAGACGGTGCTGTTCAGCGCGCAATGGGGCGACGAGCCGATGACCATCTTCTCCATGCGTCCCGGCAGCCGCGAGTCGCGTTCGCTGGATCTGCCGGAAGGCCGGATTCTTTCGATCAGTTCTACCGGCGAGATGGCGATCCTGATCGGCGAATCGTTGGCCAGCGCGGGAACCTTGGCGCGAGTGCCGCTCTCCGGTGGCGCGCCGCGCGAGGTTTTGGAAAATGTGAACGACGCCGATTGGTCGCCGGACGGTTCCAAACTGGCCGTCTCGCATACCCTGGGACACTCGACCCGCATCGAGTACCCCATCGGCAATGTGCTCTACCAAAAAGAGGGCCGCCCGCCCTACGATCTCCGCGTCTCACCCAAAGGGGATCTGCTGGCTTTCTTCGAATACGACGACGCCATCGGGGATTTTGCCGTCACGGTTTTGGATCTGCACGGAAAGAAGCGCGTGCTTTCGCGCGGCTGGCGAGGATCGCTGCACTTGGCCTGGTCGCCAAAAGGGGACGAGGTCTGGTTTGGCGCTGGCGGAAAGGACGGGGCCAGCCTCGGGATCCACGCCGTGAGCCTGGACAACAAAGAACGCATGGTGGTCCAGGCGCCCGCCCTGATGGCGCTGGACGACGTGTCTCGCGATGGACGGGTTTTGGCCACCACCGAAGATACCCGCATGGGCATCTCCGTCCTGACTCCCGATAATAAGCAGGAGCGCGATCTGTCCTGGTTCGATTACTCGCATGTTTACGATATTTCCGCGGACGGAAAAACAATCCTGTTCGTCGAGTCGTCCTACATTCGCGACCGGAACGCCTCCATTTATTTACGCAAGACGGACGGTTCACCGGCGGTTCGATTGGGCGACGGCAATATACCGGCGTTGTCTCCGGATGGAAAATGGGTAAGCAGCGTCGTCAGCGAGGGCATTCAAACCCGGCTGACTCTTTTGCCGACCGGCGCGGGCGAGGCGCGGTCGCTCGAGGCCGAAGGCATTCACTACGGCCGCGCCGAGTGGTTTCCCGACGGGCTCCGGATCTTGTTCACGGGCAACCAGGCTAACCGGCCGCCCCGAACGTTCGTGCAGGACGTGCGCGGCGGCAAGCCGGCGCCGGTCACGCCGGAAGGGACCATCGCGCGCGCTGTTTCTCCCGACCAGAAGTACGCGACGGTGGCCGCGGGAGGGAAGCTAAGCCTGGTTCCGCTGGCCGGCGGAGAGCCGAAGGTGATCGGCAGTATCGACTCTGACGAATCCGTAATCCGCTGGAGCGGCGACGGACGCTACATCTATCTTCGGCAACTCGTAAAACCGTACTCCATGAAGATCAGCCGCCTGGACGTATCCACCGGCCGCGAGGAACCGTGGAAAGAGCTGCAGCCGCCGGACCCGGTTGGAGTGCGGATGATCGACGTCGCGCTAACGCCCGACGGTTCCTCCTACGCCTATTCGTTCCAGCGCGACATTGTCACGCTGTTTCTGGTGGGGAATCTCAAGTAACGTCAGCGGTGCGCGATTACCAACAGCGATCGGGCGCGTTTTACCACGCAAGCCAGCGCGTGCTGCAGATTCACCGGATCGAGCGCGGCGAAGCTTTCGTCCAGCACCACCAGATCGGTATCTTGTAAGAGCGCGCGCGCGATGTACAGCCGGCTGCGCTCGCCATGCGAGAGCTGCCAGCCGGTCTCGCCGACCATCTGCAACAGCCCGGCGGGCATCCGCTCGATCAATTCTCCCAGCCCCAGCTCGCGGCAGATCGCCTCGGCTTCCGGAAAATCCCGCGGGCTGGGTATCTTATGCCGTCCCATCATAAGATTGAATGCGAACGTTTCCGCGAGGACGTGATTCTCGTGGAATTGCGGCGCAGCGGCGATATGTTTGCGCCAGGAAGTGTCGCCCAAAGCCTCGCGGTCGAGGCCGTCGACGAGTACCTGACCGGAGCCCGCCTCGCGCAGTCCGGCCAGCAGCGAGACGAGTGTGGACTTGCCACCGCCCGATGCGCCTTCCAGCACCACTCGCTCGCCTGGTGCGATGCGGATGCTACAGTCGCGCAGAACCTGCGGAGTCTTCTCGCTATAGCGGAAAGTGAGATCGCGGGCGTCGACGACGCCACGGGTGCCCGCGGTGGCCGATTCCAATGACCCGGTAACTTCTCTTCGGGCGGCCGCATGAAACAGCACCGAGACGCGCTCCCAGGCGACGGCAGCGCCCGCCACCTGCCAGGCTCCCGAGGCGCAGCGCTTGAGCGCGCGATAGGCCAGCAGCATTCCGCCGACCGCGATGGCGATGCGCGCGGTGGAAGCATCGCCACGCACGAACGCCGGAGCCAGGCCGAGCAGCGCCAGCACCAGCCAGCCTCGCGGAACCAGGGCGAGTAGCGCGGCGGTGGAGTTATCCAGGACCTTGGAAGATTTCAGATAAGCCTCCAACGCTTCGTCTTCGCCTTGGTGCCAGCGATCGGCCGGAAGTTGAGCGAGGCGCGTGCGGTGCCCCACCATGCTTTCCACCAGGTCATGTGTCATGCGGAGGCGGACGTCGGTCCAGGACCGATTACGCCGGTAGTAACGCCAGGCCATCGCGGCCGCGGCTGCCAGCCACACGACCAGCAAACCAGCCTGCAGTGCGCCGCCCGCGCCTAAGCTCAGCACCACAACCGACGCCGCGATCTCGATGAGCGCGACCAGAGCGAGGAAGCCACCGCTCAGCGCGAGCGCTTCCACTGCCTCGGATTCGAGCACGCGTCCCAACAGTTGGCCGGCGCCCTGATGGCGGATGCTGTCGGGCTCGAGTTTCAGAGCGCCCAGGAAAAGACGCTGCTTCAAGCGCGCACCGGCGCCGATGGCAAGCAACCCCTGCAACCAGGTGATCAACACGCGGAGAGGAACCAGCGTCAGCAGCAGCAGCGCCCAGAGAAACATCCAGCTTTGATCGGCGCGGCGGCTGAGAACGTTGGAGCCGACCACCCACCAGGCGAGAATCCACAAGCCATACTGGAGCGCGTGCGCGCCTCCCAGCAGGAAGAGCCGCTGGGGCACGCGAGCTTGTTTGAGTTGCCCCCAGAAATTGCTGGATGGCGGCAGCCGGAGCAGCCAGATGCCGCCGATGCGCGCGCCGCTTAAGCGTTCACGCAGGACCGCATCGCGTGCGCGTGCCTGGCTGCGCGGCGGAACTCCAGCGCGATCCAAAAGTTGCTGGATCTCTTTTTGAAGAACTGCCTCGCGCTCGCCACACAGCAGTGAGCGAACGGTGGAGGCCGAGATGGAATGCGGCTGGAGATCCGGGCCGAGGACTTGGAGTGGTTTGCCGGGGAGCAGCGCGAGGAATCCATCGCCCGCTGCTTGCGGCACTCGGATGAGCGCCGGTCCCATGGCGGGTAGTTGGCGTTCAAGGTCGGGATATGGAGTCTCAGTGGATTGGACTTCGACGCCGAATGACTGCGCGGCGATTTCCAGCCAATCGCGCAGCAACTCCGGGTTCTGCTGAACCGCATCGTGCGGCGCCGTCACGAGCGCCGGTGCGCCACGCACGAAAGCGCGCGCCACAAGGGCGTGCAGTGCTTCGCCGAGGCGGGAGGCGGGCCAGAGAAGATCGTTCATGGCTGGATCAAGATGCCGTCCTCTAGGCGGAGACGGCGCCAATCGCCCCCCGACCACAGGCCTTCCCGGACTTGATATTCGGCTGCCAGCATTCGGGCGAAGCGCGATTCAGGATCTTCCGAGAGCTCGCGTGGGTTGGCGTCTTCAACGATGCGGCCCTCTTCAAGCACCAAGACGCGCTCGAACGCCAACGTTTCGGTAATGTCGTGCGAAATCGAAAGCAGGGTCGCGCCGCGCCACAACTCGCGGGCGCGCTGCAATAGCACGCGACGCTGGTTGAGATCGAGGCCTCGGAACGCTTCATCGAGAATGACCAGGCGAACGCCGGGACGAAGCAGGGCGCGGCCGAATCGCACGCGCTGGCCTTCGCCGCCCGAGACCAGGCCGCCGCTTTCACCCAACGCCGTCGCAGCGCCATCGGGCAAACGCTCCAGGACTCGGCGCAAACCGGCGGCATCGATCGCTTCATCGACCGGCATGCGGGGCTCGCCGGCTAAACCGTACTCCAGATTTTCTCGGAGCGGGCGATTCCAGAGTTGCACGGCGGGATCCACCCAGGCGATGTTCGGCCGTAGCTTTTCTACTGCCGCGGCATCCAACTGCGCGCCGTCAACGAGCACGCGCTCCTGAAGACGGGCGGTGCCAGCCCAGCAGGATTCCGACCAGGCTGGACTTGCCCGCGCCGGACGGGCCCACGATGGCGACGTGTTCTCCGGCTTCAATTGAAAGCTGGAGATCCCGCAACACGGTGTGCCCGGCCACCGTCACACTCACGTTTTCAAAAGCGATGGACGGGGCGGCGGATCTGGGCGGTTCGGACGCTGCCACGCGCAGTGGTGCGGTCTGTTCGAGAGCGCCCAGGGGCTCGAGCAACCGCAGCGTCACGTTGCGATACGCCGGATACTGCCAAGCAAGCAGAGCCACTTCCTGCCCGAGAGCAGGTAGATTGAGCGCCCAGTAGACCAGCAGCAAAACGGCCCCGGTCTCGCCACTGCGTGCCAGGTGCGATGCGAGCAGCCAGATCGCCAGGCCGAAGCCGGCGACGAACTGCATCGTTTCAAGCGAAATCACGGCGCGCTGCAAGTTCAGGCCGGCCCGCGCCCATTCGCTTAACAAGCTTTCGTGCTCGCGGCGCAACTCGGATTGCGCGCCATGCGTTCGAATCGCCACCAAGCCGAGCAGAGCGTCCAGATAGAAGTGCGTGAGCGCGCCCGTGTGCGTCCGGAAACGCAGGTCGCGTTCCATCAGCCAGGGCTCGGACAAAATCGGAATCGCGACGGCGGACAGTGCCGCGAGAATTGCAATGGTGGCGCTGGCCGGATCGAGCCAAATGATTCCGGCCGTGGTAAAGACAATCTCGAAGCTGTATCGCAGCAGCGCGCCGCCCAGCTCCGGCAGCCGTCGGATGAGATGAATGCTGTGGCTGCGCTCAGCCATGTCGGACTTCAGGCGGCTTTGGAAGTATCGGTCGCCCAGGCGCGGGATCTTGTGCAGAAAGGCGAGGCGCAACCGGGTTTCGAGCCTTCGCCCATAGCGCAGCAGATTGCGGATGAGCGGAACTTCGAGCAGCAGGAGTGCGAGTGAAAAAGTCACAACAGCGGCGATGGCGCCCAATCTTTGCGGCGCGAATGGGAGCGCACCGCGGAGGTCCAGCAGAGCGCGAAACAGCACGGCTTCAAAAATAACCGCGGCGCTGGCCATGACCATGCTAGTAAGCAGAACGGCGGGTGTAAAGGCGCCGTCGGCGGCCAGCAGGCGCAACAATTCCCGGCCCGGACGGGTGGGCGGCTGCTTCAGCGCGGCGATCAGCTCGGGCGACGAAGGAGTGTGTTGCTTTCTGACCGATTCCGGCCAAGGTCCCACGGCGCGCACCAGCACCGCGCCACGCAACAGGAGCTGATCCTCGGCGGGCGCGGGACGCACGGACCAGTAGTGATCCGGAATGGCCGTGTCATTTTCGAGAAACGTTTCCAGCACCCGGGCGGCTTCCGCCGCATCGCGCATCGCGCCCGAGCGCACAATGGATGCGAGCATCCTGACTCCGGCGTCGAGAGCGGCGATTTTTCTCCAGCCCGAGTCGGCGATGGCCGCACTGATTACGCGCTCGGATTGTTCCGTGATGTGGAGCTTATCCATGCGCCGCCGCAGCGGGCGCAAGAAGTCCTCGGACCCCGCGTACTCGCGCCAATCTGCCGCGGGTACGGCCATGGTGTGGATGTACAGTTCCGATAGAAAGCGGGCAGCTGTGTGTCCAGCGGCGGCCGGTGGCGGGATCCATAACCTGCACGAACGAGCCATGACGCCGCCAGACGATGACGAAGTGCGTGATGCCATTGGGCAGAACGACCACCGCGATGGCGGGCAGCGTGCGTGACTCTTCCAGCAGGACATGGTCGGCGGGCAGCATGATCTGCTCGGCCCGGAGCCCAAGCTGGTTGGCGACGGTTTCCAGCGTGTCGATGGACGTGCCGTCAACGTCGGTCTGGCAAGCTTCGCGCAAGCGGCCATAATGGACGTGGATGCCGAATCCGCCCAGCAGGCTCTTGAGAGCCGCCGGGCCGCAATCCATGTTGGAGGTCTGCACGACCTCCGGCACGACCAGGCGTGCACGCGTCTTCATCGATTCGCGCGGCCGCTGGCGCGCAGGACCAGAGTGGCAGGAGAGACGCGCTCCACTTCAATGGCGGCTTGCGCGTTCGCGGCCGCCGGCGGTGCGTTCTGGGTGAGCGGCAGCAGGATGGCGCGGACCTGGCCGCTTGCGGCGTCCATGCCGATGGCGATCACTTTGGCCGGAATCGTGACGCCATTGAGCTGCAGCGTGGCGTTCTGGCCAGGCCGCACATGATCGAGAACGCGCGCCGGGAACGTCGCTATAAATCGGTTGGGCTCGATGCGCACGTCGCGTGAAATTTCGTACTGCGGGACGCCCGCCCCTACAAACCACCAGACCCAGCCGCCGAGCAGCGCCAAGACGAACAGCAGGACCAGGTTTGAGATGCCGAAGCCGTCTGCGTCGAGCGCACGGAGAGTTCGGCCGAAGGCGATGGGTCCGTTCATGCGCTGCGCGGTTGCGCCGGTCGAAGTGCTGGCATGCTTTCTAGAGTGTAGCGCGGAGCAAGCGCAGCGCCGGGGTTGAACTGTCCGCGGGCGCGCGAAGGCTTACATCGAATGAAATTCAATTTCCAGGCTGACCCGCACCGCGATCGGCTTGTCATCCTTGCGCGCGGGAGCGAATTGCCACTGCCGGACCGCATCCACCGCGCTTTGATCCACGTCCTTATCGATCCCCTTGATGACGCGGACGTCGCGCGGAACGCCGTGCGAACTGACGATCAACCCAACCGTGACCGATCCTTCCAGCCGCACACCCCGAGCCGTTTTGTAGTTGGGGCTGACTTGCTTGGTGACGCGCGGCGGGCTCATGTCCGGACCCAGATCGTAAACTTTCTCGTCTGCTTCGCCGCTGGATTGTTTATCTTGAGCGCGGGCTTGCGGAGAGAAGCACAGCAGCGCGATAAAACACAAAACTGCACTCGATCTCCACGCCCTTTGCGGTGCCATCGCGAAACCACCAAACCGATGATGCGTTGAGAGACGTCCCTCGGCGGGAACTGGTTACAATGTTCGAGGGCGCAACCAACATGAGTTTCGATCCACTTCTTGCCCCGATGCCAGGAACAGCGCACCGGGAAATCGGCGGCGTGCAGCTCGATATCGCCGCGGCCGGCTCAGGACGTGTCAAGCGGACTATCTACCCGCCGGGGTTCCGTTGGTCCACTCACATGAAGCCAATGTCCGGAACCGATCTCTGCCGGCACGCGCATGTCGGCTTTCTGGCGCGCGGCCAGATCCATATTCAATACGCCGACGGCTGCCTGCTGGAATTCGCCGCGCCTCAGGTTGTAACCATTGAGCCGGGACACGATGGATGGGTGGTGGGCGACGAGCCGGCGGTCATGATCGAATTCGATTTTGAAGGCGACACTGCGCGCCGCTTCGGGATGCCTTCCGCGCATCGCCACGCCTGAGAAGGCGAACTCAACTTGCGAGCCTGCGCGCCAGCTCGAGAACTGTCTCGTGCAGCTCGATGGCTCGAAGCGCCTCCGCCGCGCCTTGCCGGGCCTGGCCCGCATCGAGTTGCCGCTCGGCTTCCGCGAACATTGCCTTCGATTGAGCGGTAGCGCGGTTCAGCTGGTCCTCGGCATCCCGGAGCTTTCGAACAGATCGCTTGATCTTCTGATCAGCTTCCGCACCTGCATAGGCCTGTTGCAAAGCCTTGCTCCAGGATCGCTTGGTTTTTTCGACTTCGCGCGCCAGTGCCTCGGTAGCCGATTCGATACCAGATCGCACCCGATCCTTATTCGTTGCCGACGCCCAGGTCCACATGCCCCACTCCTGGGCTTCTTGAAGCAGCTGCCTTGGTCTGCTGGACTAGCGGGAGCGGCATGCAGAGTGCTCAGCGGTGCCGTCCGTATTTTTCGTGCGCCGAAACCCAGTCCAGCGAGGAGATCGCCGCGCCCAGCGAGATCTCGCCCGCCAGCGCCACGCCCGCCACGATTTCGGCCAGGCGGTTCACTTTGCCCTTTCCAGAGCAACCCATGATTTCGAGACATTCGCGCTGCGTCGGAAGACCGGTTCCGCCGCCATGCGTCGCGACGATCAGCGAGGGGATGGTCAAAGAGATATACAAATCGCGCTCCGGCGTCAGCTCGCAATAGATCACCGCGGCCGACGATTCAGCCACATTGGCGACATCCTGGCCGGTTGCGATGAACATCGCGGTGATCGCGTTGGCCGATTGCGCGCCATTGTTGTTCGCCCCCGAAAGGAACGCCCCCACGTTGGCGACCCCGTGGTGATAAACGAGCTTCTCCGGCTCGACGCGCAAGTGCTGGATCAGCACGTCGCGCCGGATGGTGGCTTCCGCGGTCACGCGTTTGCCGCGCGTGCGCATTACGTTTACGTGCGACGCCTTCTTGTCCGTCGCGAAATTCGATTCCAGATAGAAGTTCGTGATCGCCCTGATAGTGATCCAGTATCCAACTGCACGCCGCGAACGTGGCGCGGCCCACCATGTTCTGTCCGGCCGCATCGCCGGTAGAGTAGTTGAACCGCAGATAGACGAACTTGTTCGCGACATAGGGGTCGATGTACTGCAGCTTGGCCACCGAAGAAGTAGATTCCGCTTGCACGCGGATGTCGCCTACGTTGGCTTGCACCCAGTTCACGAAGTCGCGGCAGGCGCGTGCATCGCGAAACACAAACACGGGCGCGCGCTGCATGGCGTCGGCCATCACAGTCGCTTTGACACCGCCGCACAGCTTCAGAACTTTCATTCCGCGGTTGTAGGAGGCCACCAGAGTCCCTTCCGAAGTCGCCAGCGGAATCAGAACGTCGCCGTCCGCATATTCGCCGTGGATTTCCAAGGGACCGGCAAAGCCGATCGGAACCTGAGCCACGCCACAAAAGTTTTCGCAATTGCCGCGCGCGGCGTGCGGGTCGAAGGAATATTCGAATAGATGCCGCGGCTGGATGCCGCTCGCTTGCTCGATTAAAGCCTGACGCGCCCGGATGATCGCGGGACTGTAGTCGTCGGAATTATCGCGCGGAATGTGAAGCGCCGGTGTTTCTTCCTCCGCGATGGTATCTTCCACCTTGAATTCCAGCGCGCCAAAGGGCCGCGACTCGAACGCGATGTCGATCTCGTGCTTGCCCATCTCCAGCGTGGGCTGGTCGGTTTGAACCGTAACCACCGAACTCAGCGGGAAGGGAATGGGATGCCCGGCGTCCACCTCGATTGGGCTCAGGGCGCGGCCATCGGCCAGATCCAGGCGCACGTGGTCGAGCGCGAGCGCTTTGCCGTCGATGGCGA
The DNA here is from genome assembly GCA_963739705.1 of Terriglobia bacterium. Classification (GTDB taxonomy): domain Bacteria; phylum Acidobacteriota; class Terriglobia; order Bryobacterales; family Bryobacteraceae; genus Palsa-89. Next base: position 125,083 of record CAVUBR010000006.1, read on the forward strand.
TGGACCGAACGCCCACCAGCTCGGCGTCCCCCAGCCGGTTCTTGATCGCGAACTGCGCGCCCTCGCCGGTGTTCTTCAGGCTGCGGAGAGTGTAGAGTTTCTTGAGTAACAAGCTTGGAAGTGTCATTGGGATGCCTCGCTGGTGGAAGCGGCAGATGTTGAGGAAGCGGAAGACGTGGTTGCTGCGCGCAACGCCGACGCGCCCCATCGCGCCGGAAACAGCAGCGCACTGCGCTGTAAGGAAATTAAGTCCGAGATCGAAAGCGGCGGGTGATTCAGGCCGAAGCTTGCCAGGCCGCGGACGACGAAATCCCGGATCAGTACGCTATTGATGGAAACCTTGGATCCGGCGATGTCGTAGAGCACGCCGTCGAGGGTAAACAGTGCCTTCTGGAACATGGCCAGCGCCGCCGGAAAACGGACTCCGGCCAGCGCGATGCGGTCCAGCAACTCCAGCGCGTCCGTGCCGCCTAAGGACCTGCGCGGTACCTGTGCGAAGAACTGTGCCACAGATGCGCGGATCAACTCGGCCTCGGCCAGATTTTCCGTTCCTTGATTGGATCTGAGACGCCCGATGGCTTCTGCAACTCCTGCCGGACTTCGCAGAATCGTCATGATCACGAGCATGGCGAGCTGCCGCCGCGACTCCCGGTCCAACCGCTCGGTCAAAGCCCAGTCCAGTAGAACCAGCTCGTGCCTGCTTTCGTCGTACAGCAAATTGCCGGCGTGCGGGTCTGCGTGCAAAATGGTCTCCTCCTCGCGCGAGAGCAGCGGTACGGCGATCAGCGCTTCGATCAACTGCTCCGCGACGGCGAGACGCTGGTATGGCTGTTGCGGGAAGGCCTGCGTGACCTTGACGCCATGCTCTTCGCTCATAGCCGTGATTTGCGGCGTGCACAGCGGCGCGATGAGCCTCGGCACCCGAACCCCGAGCGTGAGCCGGTAGGTGCGCAATGCGTCGCGTAAGGTCGCCTGCTCGCTCACGAAATCCAATTCATGTTCCAGCAGGAGCCGGACCTCGGCCACCATTTCTGGAAGATCTTGAGCCGCGAACTCATAGCGGCGGCCGGTGGTCAGAAACTCGCTCAATTCCTGCAGCAGCGCCAGATCCTCGGCGAAGCAACGCGCCACATAAGGTTTACGAACCTTGAAGACCCCGCGCTCGCGCTTTCGAGTGTCCGGATTGCGCCACGTGAATCGCAGGATGGCGCTTACGCTGGCTTCGCACAGGATAGCTGAGTCGAGTTTGACCGCATATTTTCGCAAGCCTGCGCCGAGCTGCCTGAGAACGATCGAACGGAGAGCAGCCGCCGTCATATCCGACATCCCGTTCTCCAGCTCTGAGAGCGCATGACGCAGCGGATCGCCCAGATGACGGTGACGAGCGATCACCTGGCCCATTTTTTGGATGCCGGGCATTTTGGAAATCAGCAGCAGCAAGCGTGCGCCCGGCGCCGTGTCCAACGGCAGGTCGACTTGTTCCACCAGCTTGGCTGCCAGCCTGGAAGCCGACAGCCGCGAGAAGACAAATTGGACCGCATCGCGCACCACGGGCCGCCACTGGGCATAGACGTCCGGCACCAGCGAGTGGACCGGTACGGCCTGAGAAACCCACCGCCCGACCTCCTCGCGCGTGGCCTCGTCCGCGGCTTCGAGGGTCGACCGCACGGCTCGGATGCGGGCTGCTCTCGGATGCTTGCCCAGGCAGGCTTCGATCAGCGGCCGCAATCGCTCCGGCAGACTTGCGGCCAGCAACTGTTCTCGAAGTTCGGGCGCAATGGGCAAGGAAACACCAGGCTGTTCACAAACAACCGGCAAGTGGGCTGCCAGCGCTGCGCTTAGGCGCCTGCCGCGCGAGAAACAACGTGACGCCGGCACTGTTGAATCGGTTTGAGCCAAATCACCTAGATGCCTGCGCCAACTGACTCACTTGGATCGGCGAAATGCCCATTCCCGCCGCACACCAAGCGGCAGCCAACCTGCAGCCATTTCCATCAGCCGGAGTTCTGCGTATGCCACAAAACCATGCTGGGGACACGCTGGGGCCTTTGGATTCTTTGTTCCTATACATCGAGAAGAAGGAAATGCCGCTGCACATTGGAAGCGTTTTCATCTTCGACGGCCCGCTTCCAGTTGACGATTTGAAGTCGCTGATCGAAGCCAAGCTGCCTCTCATCCCGCGATACCGCCAGCGTCTCGTCTTTCCGCCGCTCCATGCGGGCTATCCGACCTGGGAATACGACCGGGAGTTCAACCTGGATCGTCACATCCACCACGCTCGCATCCGGCCGGGAACCAAAGCAGCGCTGGAGGACCTGGCCGGCGAGATATTCAGCCAGATCATGGATCGGGGCCGGCCGCTGTGGGATTTGACGGCCGTCGACGGTTTACGCGGCGGACACAGCGCGCTCATCGCGCGTGTCCACCATTGTCTGGTGGACGGCATCGCTGGAGTGTCGCTGATGAATCTAATCATGGATCATAGCCCGGAACCAGCTCCCAGGCCACGCCAGCGGCCATCTCACTCACCACCTGCGCCCGAGTTGGGAACTAGCCTGCTGGATGCCATGCTCAGTACCTATTCCCATGCGGCGGGCCGTCTTTTTTCACTGCAGTCGGCTGCGTTGGACGTTACCCAGGAGTTGCTAGCCGAATTCGTTCAAGGTTCGCTCGGGCAGCCAGTTGGGACTGTGACGGAGCTCGGCCGGCCGATGCGGGACTTTCCCTTCAAAGCGCCATGTCTCGGGCCTCGGCGAGTCTCCTGGACGGAGTTTCGCATGGACGAGATCAACGCCGTCCGCCAGGTTCACGGCGTCAAGGTGAACGATGTGGGTATGGCCATCCTCGCCGGCGCCATGCGGCGTTACGCGCGTGCCCACCGGCTCAGCGTTGCAGATCGCGTATTGCGGTTGATGGTGCCCGTCAATCTGCGCAACCCGGATCACCACCAGGTTCTCGGAAATCGTATTTCACTTGTACCGGTGAATATCCCACTCGATATACGCGATCCTGAGGAACTCTTGCGCATCGTACACCGCCGGAGTGAGGCATTGAAGCAGGCCCACGCCGCCGATCTGGTCGTGCTGGGCGGCAGCATGCTAGCCGTCATGCCGGTTCCGGTCCAAGCGCTGTTAACCGGGCTGCTCTCTAACGTTGTGCCCGTCCTGCCTTTCGACATGGTTTGCACCAACGTGCCTGGGCCGCCGGAGCCGCTGTATCTGTTAGGACGAAAAATGCTGACCTACTACCCCTACGTGCCGATCGGCGATTTCATGGGCGTCTGTTGCGCCATGGTCAGCTACAATGGCGCCTTCTATTTCGGTCTGACAGGAGACAGTGCGTGTGCTCCTGACCTCGACCGGCTGCGTGATTTCTTAAATGACACTTTCGACGAACTGAAGGCCACGGCCGGAATCCCACCTGTGCACCCCCCGCGCCGGAAACCGAAGGCGGTGCACGCCGAGGTCCCGGTCGCCAGCTCGGCCGAACTAGTTACTGCGAAATGAATCGCGGCGTATCACGCTTTTGGGTGTGCCAATTTCCCCTGAGTCCAATGCCATTTTCCTAGTACCCGCTCTGGCTCTGAACGAGGCTAGTGGAAATTGACTTGCGCTTAAATTCCAGGTTCACTGCAGCATCATCGCTTTTGGGCAGGCGCTCGGCTGTGCCCGAGAACCAAAGAGAGGACTTCATGGAACAGGGAGTCGGAATTGCCGAAAGGCTGACCGTGACGGGTAACGTTGCCCGTCTGGACCTGGAGAATATCGAACGTTTTGGCGTTTATAAGCGACTGTATTACGAGGACCGCATTTACACCAACGCCGAAGAACTGCGTTATGCAGGTGCCCTGGCGCGGGTCCTGCATCACTACGGCGTGCGGCGCGGCGACCGTGTCGTAGTGATGTTGCCCAATTCGCCCGAGCTGACCGCGGCGTTTCAAGGGATCTGGACGCTGGGCGCGGCCATCATCCCGGTTATACCGCAATGGACCGCCGGCGAAGTCGGGCATATCCTGCGCAACGCCGAACCCGAGGTTGCCATAACCATTCCGGCCTTGGCGCCGCGGCTGGAACAAGCCAACGCTGAGATCAAGACGCTCAAGCACCTGCTGGTCTTCGGAGACAGCGAGGTGGCTGGCGCGGAAAACATCCTGGAAGCGATCCAGAGTGCGTCACCGATCGAGACGCCAGCCGACAGCGTACCCTCCGATCTGGCGATCCTTCTCTATACCTCCGGAACCACCGGAACGCCCAAGGGCGTCATGCTCACGCATGAAAACGTGGGCGCAGCATTGGAGAGCACTTACCAGCAAAACCCGAATCTGGCGCGTGGCGCCATGTTGAACGCGCTGCCGCTCACGCATGTCTTTGGCATCCTGGTGCAAAACATCGCGAACCGTTGGGGTTGGAGCACGGTGCTGATGCGCCAATTCGATCCGGTCAAGGCGCTCGAAGCCATCGCGCGCCACAAGGTGACTTACTTGCCAGGTGTCCCGACCATGTTGATGTATCTGCTCGGGCATCCGGACCGCGCCAAGCATGATCTTTCCAGTCTGACCCGCATTACCAGCGGTGGAGCGGCGTTGCCTGAACGTCTCAGGCAGCAGTGCGAGCAAGTGTTCCGCTGCCGGGTCGACCAAGGCTATGGCTTGACCGAATCGGCTTCGGTGGCCACCGGTTACGAGGTCGAGCGGCCCTATCGCCCGGGCTCGGTCGGAGTGGCTACGCCCGGCGTGGAGATTTGCATCCTGAACGATCGGAACGAGCTGCCTGCCTCCGGCGCCCGGGGCGAAATTTGCCTGAAAGCAGCCAACATCATGGCCGGCTACTGGCGCGATCCAGCGGCCACCAAAGAAGTGCTCAAAGAGGGCTGGCTGCATACCGGCGATATCGGATACCTCGATGAATTGGGCTACCTGTTCATCACCGATCGCAAGAAGGACCTGATCATCAAAGGAGGCGAGAACATCTCGCCGCGCGAGATCGAAGAAGCGCTGTATCTGCATCCCGCCGTAGCGGAAGCGGCTGTCATCGGGGTGCCCGACGCCGTCTTTGGAGAAGAGATCTGGGCCGTGCTGCAACTCAAAACGGGAGTTCAGGCCGCCGAGGAAGAAATGCGGTTGCATGTTTCTCAATATGTGACCAAGTTCAAGGTGCCTTCCCGGGTTCTCTTCCAGCCCATGCTCCCCAAGAACCTGACCGGTAAGATCCTGAAGTATAAGATTCGCGCTCAGCTATTGGCCGACCTGGGCTTACTAAGCTAGCGCGAGCCGGGGACGAGTCAAAACAAAAAGGGCGGACCGGAATCCGCCCTTTTTTGCGTGGTTTGAATGGAACTTACCGGCCGGCGACGTTCTTGCCAAACTGGAAGGCCGGTCCGCACGAGAAGCGGATGGTATTACCTGCCTTCAGGATGTCGTTGAACATCTGGTCATGTGCGAAGTCCGCCTGGAAACGAAGGGCGAAATGGTTTGTCACATTGACTTCGAAGCCACCGCCGAATCCGTAGAAATAAGTCCAGTCCGTTCTCTTCCCGGTGGGGGCCAACTGGCCGATGATTGCCGAAGCGATCGGGTCGCCCGGCTTAGGAGTTGCGACTGCCTGGATCGCTCCCAGGTTCGGCCGCACAAAGAACGTGACCGATTGGAAATGACGGAAGGGAATATCAGGGCCCATTTGAAAAGTCTGTGTTCTGATGTTGGTCGGCACTGCCAGACTGTACCCGGCCGGTACCATGCCGATGGCTTGCAGTTGCCCCAATTGCTGGCCGAGCTGCGTCGCGAGCGACGGGATCAGCATGCCTGGCTCGAGTACATTTTGGCCCGAGGCCACGGAATAGTCGAATCCTAGGGTCAGCCACGTTTTCGCGCGGTAGCCGAACTGTCCGTTAAAGCCCGGTTCGGCTAGATTAATACTCGGCTGTAAGATATCGGTGAAACCTCCATAGGCGTCCCAGCGGCCGACATAAGTTTGCTGGCCGAATGCATACGAGGTAAACAGAAGGCATGAAAGCACCAAGATGGTGGCCAGCCGTACCTTCCGGCTTACTTGGATTGCGTATTGGTGTTGCATAGATCTCTCCTGACGATGATCTCCCGGTGTGATTGGTCTTCATTAGCGAAGACTGTCGAATTAACCTGCAATCGGCGCGCCACGCAGAAAACTCCGGCGAGGCCCGTGCCCCTTAGCGTTCCAGCTCGACTTCCACCCGTTCGCATAAGCGGGTGAATCGAAAAGTGCGCTCTATGTTGGGACTCGATATCTTCAAGCGCAGCCGGCCTCCACGGGCTGTGACCGCCCTCCACAGCCAGACCAGCAGATTCAGACCGACCGAATCGACCATGTGCGCGGTCCGCAGATCGATTTCGAGCCAGTCGAAAGCCCCGGCTTGGACGGACGGACTGTGGAGCACGTCTTCCAAAGCGGCGCGCAGACCGTCGGCGGTGGTACTGAGCACATCGCCGGCCATCTGGAACACCACGGTCTTCCGGTCCGTGTCGTAGGTCATTTGAGCATCAGTGGTTGGCATGCGTGCACCTTGAAGTTTTCTCTCCCTTGGCCGGATGCAGCGGGAATTCCATGGTTACTTCGGCGCCGCCACGGTCGACAGAAACGCGCGGCGAATGGACATGCATTAGCACCAGGCCGCGGTGATCTTTCACGGGATCGTCCCGATCGCGAGCGCTGTGCTGGGCGACGTCGAAGTCGTAGCCTGAACCGGGGTCCCAAACTCTCGCGCGCAGCAACTCGCGGGACGGTTCATAGAGCACCTGGAACCGTCCTCTTCCATGGCTCGAACAACCATGTTTCAACGCGTTGAGTACGGCCTCCCGGGCGCACAACACGAGGTCGTAGCGAACGCTCTCGCTGAGCGCGGGCAGCGCCAATTGCAGGCTGCGAATCCAGCGCTTCTGGACATGATCGATGGTTGCGATTGTTTCCGGCCCGTAATCCTCGGCGATCAAAGGTTGCACATATTGAGGTGTTCGGGTATCGGCCGCCGCGCCCGGCCAGATGCGAGCCACCAGCACGTCGTCCTGAGCTTCCGCCACGAACTGGGGAGGCTCTCCAGCGCGCGCCTCCAACAAGGTATACGCCACGCTCAGCGAACTAGCATTCAGCGTTTCAGCCAGGTCCTCCAGGCCATCGGTCCACATCCAGACTGGCCCGGACGGAATCCCCACGCGATCGAGCGTCGGTTCGGAATCCGCGAACCAGCCTAAGGGCGGAGACGAACGCGTTCCCATGGTCCGAACCCAGCCCTGGTCATCGACAAAGAGCGGGGGCGGCCCTCCGTAATTCCAAGCGCTGACGCCGCCTGAGCCGCGATGCACTTGGAGCGCGCTCACCGAGACCGAAGAGACCTGACCGGCCGGCTCATCCAGCAGCGCCCGATTGTATTCGGACAGAGCTTCCGGCAGCGCCTGTCCGCTCCTCAACATGCCGCTCAGCATCCCATGAAAATAGGCCGACTGTGCCAGGGCGTGGAGGTCATGACCCGCCGCATCGCTCATCAGGAACACGTCCTGGCCGCCCGGCAGGCGATGATAGGCGAGAAAATCCCCACTGCCGTCATAGCGTGGGTGGAAGCGGTACTCCAAGGAGACATCGCCGCTGCGGAGCATCCGGTCGAGCATGGCCTTTTGAAGTATCCCGGCCTGTTCCACCTGGTGGCGCATCTCGGCGAAGGCGCGGCGCTGGTCGGTTATGTCCGACGCTCTGGCCGCGGCGCGGCGAATGTCGGCGGGCCCCAGCGGCTTTCCCAGGAAGGCGCAGACGCGAGCCTGCAAGGTTCGCTCCAGCAGCCATTGTTCCGGTGAAGCTGTAACCATGACAGCGGCTAACGTTGGGTGCCTGCGGTTGAGCCACTCCACGAACTCAATTCCATTGCAGCCCGGAAGACCGTAATCGACCAAAGCGCACGCCAGCGACCCTGCTTCCACATTGTCGAAAACAGCCTGCGCAGAGCTCACGTCCGCCGCGCAAATAACCTCGTAACCGGCTTCAGCGAGTGCGGACTCCGCAAGTCTGCGGAAGATCGGATCGTCGTCCACTACCAGCACGCGCCGTGAAGTAGATTTCAGCACGCTTTTCTTATCGGAACAAAGAGGGTAAACATGACCAGTTAAAAACTCGCAGTTTATCGTCAGTACTGCTGTTGCTTCATTTGCATCGCCACGAACGAGTCGATTTCGCTGATCAAGACATTGAGGGGCTGGTCATCGAGCGAGAATATCGACGCCGAGGCGGAGAGGGAAAGCAGCGCCATGCGAGAGCTTAGTTCGAACTCTCGTGCCAGTTTTATGTGGCCGATCTCCGTTCTCGCGCTGCGCAAACAGTCCAAAGGGCCGAAGATGGTCAGGAAAGAAGGACCCGTCCAGCGGAATAGTCCCTTGCTGTGCAGCTTTTCTTGTATCTGCTGGGCCAGATAAGTGCAGTAACAAGCCAGCACCTCGTCGGCGGTCCGGGTTCCGTACTTTCGGGCCAAGACGTAATATCTGTCCAGTACAAACAGGGCCGTAAAGAGATGCGGCTGCCGCTGACGCATGCCCTCTATTACCGCGTTGGCGCGGGCCCTGGTGGGCAGGCCTGTCAGCGGATCGGTGTCCGCTTCGCTCTTCTCCGATGGGTCCGCGTCGCGAGACGAAATGCCGGCCGGCCAGAAAACCAGCGACACTCCGGCGGTCCGCTCGTGCTCATTGCCGATGAGTGAAACCCGCTGTTCGACTTCCGTCTCGCTTCCGGACTTGGAAACCAGGCTCAGCAGCCCCTTCGGTTCATCTTCCTGGTGGCCACCGAGCGCCGAACTCAGCAGATCCCCGGTGATCGACACTTTTCCGGCGTTGCATAGTGAGAGGACTCGCGTGAGGTCTTTTCCCAGGGCGTCCGCGCTAGCCCAGCCGGTCAACGATTGAGCGCGGGCGTTCATCATGTTCACGCGGCCGGAGCGATCGGTAGTGATAAGTCCGACCGTCAACTGATCCAGAACGCTAGTGAGCCGTTTCTGCTCCAGGCGCTTGCGCCGCTCGATCTCGGATTTGTGGACTGCCATTCGGACCGTGGTTCGCAAGGTAGTTTCATCAAACGGCTTCACCAGGTAACCAAAGGGTTCGGTGGCCTTGGCGCGCTCCAGGGTTTCCTCATCGGAGTGGGCCGTAAGATACACCACGGGAAGGTCCAGCTCTTGGCGCAGCGCGCGAGCGGTTTCGATACCATCCAGCTTCCCAGCCAGGCGAATATCGACCAGGGCAAGGTCCGGCTGATCTCGCCGGGCTATTTCGATGGCTTCCTCTCCAGAAGCCGCCAGGCTGGTCTCATAGCCGGCTCCGGCCAGCGTACTTTGGATATCCCGGGCGACCAGCTTTTCATCCTCCAGAACTAAAACACGCGCCATGCGTAACTCCATTCCCGCGTTCCGGCGCTTGGTCCGGGACAACGATTCGAAAAGTGGTTCCGCTGGAAGGTTCGACCGTCCACGACCCTTTTAGTTGAGACACCATATCGTCCACCAACTGCAGCCCGAGAGTGGTGGCTGTTCTGAAATCCAGTTCCGCTGGCAGTCCCACGCCGTCGTCGCCGATCCGGAGAATGAGATTGTGCTCCTCATCCTCGTCCAAGGCCAGGCAAATCTCTCCGCCAGAACTGGGAAACGCATACTTACAAGAATTGGTGATGAGCTCGTTGACGATGAGGCCGCAAGGCGTCGCGATCTCGGAGTTCACCCACACGGGCTTCAATTCGAGCCGCAAGGTGATCTCTTTCGAGCAACGGCTTACGCGCAGAACCTCGGCGGCCAGAGTCCCGAGATAGGAGCTGAAGTCGATACGGGAGAGATCCTGGGACTGATATAGCTGTTCATGCAACAGCGCCATGGCCTGCACGCGCGCCTGGCTGTCACGGAAGGGCTGGCGTTCTTGGCTGCTCTTCATGCGGGCAGCCTGCAAGCTGAGCAGGCTGGATATGACCTGCAAATTGTTCTTGACGCGATGATGGATCTCCTTGAGCAAGGCGGTTTTCTCCCGCAGCGCCACGCTCTGCGCTTCCGATTTCCTGCGCTCGCTCAAGTCGCGTCCGACACCGATGATCACCTTCTGGCCGTCCCAAATTCCGGGGCTCAGCTTGACCTCGACTGGAATCTCAGTCCCGCCGCCAAGTAAGGTCTCCAAAACCAGGCCCAGCTCGTTGGCGGGCGCGTGCAGGGCGTCAAATCGATTGCGAAGGTCGGCTGAGTATACATCCGTCAGATGCTTGCCGCGCAACTCCGACTGACTCCAACCCAGGCGCTGCATTACGGATTGGTTGGCATCCAGGATGTACCCTTGCAAATTGGTGATAACCAGGAAATCGTTCAAGGAATCAAACAGAGCCCGTAGTTGCCTCTGGCTGGCCGCCAGCGCTTCCTGAGCCTGGATGCGGGCAATCGCACTACTGATCTGCGCGGCGATGGTTTCCAGCGCGGCGCGGCTGAAGTCGGGTATCTCTCGCCAGGTATGAGAGCTGGTAACCAGCCAGCCGATGCATTGGCCTTCATGCAGAATGGGAACTGTGGCGCGCGCCAGCACGGTCTTGCAGCGCCGCTGGTGTCACCCGCCTGGGCATTGAGAGTGCAGACGGGTTCAGGCGACGCCTCCGGCCGGCCGGATCCTTCCGGGCAGGTGGCCATCGAGCCTACGGACTCCGCCGCTACGGGGGCTGATGAGCCGTGTTCCACCAGAAAAATTTCACCGCTATCCATCTCAGCCAGACGGATGGCTGTCTCCAAGCAGGGACGCAACGCCTGGCTCAGGTTGCATGCGGTGGCCAGCCGGTCCCCCAGGTAGCGCTGCGCGTCGGCGAGCTCCAGGGTGCGGTTGAGCACGGTGAGGTCTTCAATGGCTCCCTCCAGGTACAGTGGCTGGCCGCGCCCATCGCGTACCGCGCGCAATGTCGCTCTACCGCTGCTTTTCTCTCCGGTCCGCCGCTTAAACTGATCCTCGAACGTGATGGGCGAGTCGCTCTGCAGCACTTGGGCCAGCAGTTCGGTGCGGTGTGAGGGATTCGCATATACTTCCCGCACATCGGACACAGCGGCCACCAATTCATCGGGTGAAGAATACCCCGCCCAACTGGCCAGCGCCTGATTGACCTTTAGCAGTCGTCCCTCCAGGCTGGTTTGAAAGAATCCGAGGCCAAGATGCCCGAGCAATTCGATGTGGCGCTCGTCGCTCTGGCACAGAATCGCCTCGATCCGCCGCTGCTCGTCCAATTCTTCAGTAAGTTTCGCTTGGGATCGCCTCAGCCGGCGATTGAGATCCAGAAGCACGGCCGCAGCGAGCATCGCGAGCAGAATCAGAGCGAACTCCCAAGCCCGCTGCGGCTGCCGTTCGGCGTCTTGGGCCAACAGCGGCGTCTCCGCCGCAAAGAAACAGAAAAATCCGCGAGAACTTCAAAATCCGCTCCGCTGACTTTATCGGCAGCGGGAAAGGGACTATGAGTTGGACCCGTTAAGAACCGGTTTTTGGGTGACTTCTCAGGCGCTTCGCGGGCCTGATCTTGGACCAGTGAGCTACTGGGCGGCGGGCTGCTTCTTGCGCTTTTCCTGCAGGTCCTTAGACTTCAGAATTTTCTTTTGGAAGCGATCCACGCGGCCTTCGGTATCAATCAACTTCTGGCGGCCGGTGAAGAACGGATGGCAGTTGGAGCAGATTTCCACCCGGATATCACCCTTATGCGTGGATCTGGTTTTGAAGGTATTTCCGCAGGCGCAGACGACGTTCAATTCTTCGTAGGCAGGATGAATGCCGGATTTCATGGTCTGTGAATCCTTTCGCACCGCTGGCTTGCCCAGGCGAGCCAGTGGAGATTTCAGTATAGCAAATACGAACCCCCGCATCGCCAAAAGCGGTGCGGGGGTGAGTAGCCTAGGTTAATCCCAGGAATTACTTATCTTCGCGCAGGGCAGGCGGCCGGTCCACAGGAGCAGCGGCCTCGTCACTGAACGAAACCTTAACGTTCGAACGGTCGACTTAACAGTCGGCCACCTCGCGCGTGGAATTAAAGCTACAGTCACTACTATTACCCATGTAGACTGGACCACCTCCTTTCTCAGTGATGCTTTCATCATAAGACCCACTGTTCGAGGATGTCAAACAATTTCTAGCACAGCACTACATGTAGGTATGGGGAGTTGAGCGGGCCACAATGCGTGGGTTCGTTTGTGTAGAAAAAAACGCCCCGCACTGCTACGGGGCGTTTGACGAAAACCAAACCAAAATAGAGGCAACTCCCCAGAACCTCAAATACTTCAACCCTTGAAACTACCACGCTTTATAGCAATCTGTTCGCCAGGAGCTAAGTGATTCCAAACGCAAGGGGGAGGCTAGAGGAGAATCCAGATTCCAGTAGCGAGGGGCAGATTCGGGTACCGGAATCAGAAAGCCGGCACCACCCGGGGGGCATAAGGGGGAGTACAATAGCCACTGATGTTGAGTCCCGCTCCATCGCGGCTGGATCCAGCCAGCGAATCCCCCGTTCGGGACGGCGCAGCCGACCGGCTCTCGCTGTTTGCATTTTTCTTATGCGGCATCTCGATGTCATTCTTAGGCGCCATACTGCCGGCTTGGCGCTATCATCTGGCAGCGGGATTCACTGAGGCCGGCAATTATTTTCTGAGTCTGGCGCTGGGTTTTCTGGTATCCACCGGGAGCTCGCGTGCGCTGCTGGCTCGCAAGGGTCCCAAATTCGTGCTGGTGCTGGCGAATGCGCTGGCTTGCGGCGGGTTCCTGGTTCTGGCTTTCGCCGCGCCGCCCGGTCTGTAACGTGGCGCCTGATCGGGCTGCTGTGCATCGGAGTTGGGGCAGGCTGGCTGAACACCGCGATGTTTCAAGTTACATCGGCCTTGTATCGCCGCGACCGAGCCTCGACAACCAACCTGGCCGGGGTGCTTTTCGGGGCCGGTTGCTTGCTGACGGCGTTGCTGGTTGCCGGCACGTACTATGTCTACACGGTTACGAGCATCCTGATCTTCCTGGCGCTGATTCCAGGATTTTCAGCCGGCTTGTACGCGCAGTCCAGGCTGCCTCGTACGGTGGTCGCGGAGCGCTCCGAGTTCTCGCGTGTTTGGCACGACTTCAAGAATCCGGGCGTAGTCCTTTTCGCGCTGCTGCTTGTTTTTTCAGTTCGGCAACGAATGGTCGATCGCGGGCTGGCTGCCGCTGTTTCTCATCCGGCGTTTGGGGATCAGTCCGGAAGCGTCTCTGTGGATACTGGCCCTATATTGGGCAATTTTACTGGTGGGGCGGATTCTGTCGCAATTGATCATGGGGCGGGTGAGCCGCGCCGCGCTGCTGCTCGGTTCGATTCTTTTTGCGTTGCTGGGGACCATCGTGCTGGCGTCCACCAACAATCGCTTCGGAGCCGTGATGGGAGTGCTATTCGTGGGCGCCGGCTACGCTTCGATTTATCCTCTGATGGTGCAGAAGATCGGGCATCGCTTTCCGGAATATCGCGCCGGCGTGTACGACGGGCTGTTTGCGCTGGCCACCATGGGTGGTCTTCTGGCGCCATGGTCGCTTGGATTTTTCGCCACGGCGTGGGGTATTGAGGCCGTCATGATCGTGCCCCTGTTGGGCGCTTGCATGGTGTTTATCCTGATGCTGCTGATCCTGCTGGAGGCGAAGTTGAGCAGCTTAGCGGAGATCAAGGAATCCGGATCTTAGCTTTCGCTCCGCCCGCGCCTGTGTAGTTGAGTTCGAGCGAGCGGATCGACTTGGGGTCGCCATCGAAACGGAAGAACAAGTATCCGCTGACGGGTTTGCTGGTGAAACCGTCGGGCAGAGCTGCTTTCCGCACCGGTGCGCTCGTGGAGGACTGCTCCGGATCTAAACTGATTGGCCGGCGGGGCATGGACGATTCGAGTTCCTGTGTCTTGTTGCCGGATGGCAGCGGTATGGGCGGGCCGCCTAGTTGCACGGCGCTATCGCTGGAGGAAGAGTCGCGCGCTGCTCTGAGAGATCCGCTGGAGGAGCCGGCGCCGGGCGTCTGCGCGCTCAGCGTGACCTTGCCATCCACGCTCAAAGCGAATTGATTCTTTGAAATGGTCAGGCCGTTCTTGGCTTCTGGAAAAACGCCGACGTCTATAACGAGAAATTTCCTATCGAGATAAATACCGGAGCCGCTGGGAACGCCCTGGGGCAAATACCTGGCTCCGATTTCGATTCCCGCAAGCTTCGCGCGCGATGCATAATCCGTTGCCTTGGGCGTTTGCGCCAGCAGTGTTACTGACACGACGAGCCAGAGGGGAACTGCACGGATCGGCACGAATTCAGTATAACCTTGCCGTCCGGCCGGTAGTGTATGAGTTTGATTTTAGCGGGGGCTGAATTGGGGTGGCTGGGGCAACAGTGGCGACAGGTATTCTCAGGTCCTCTGTATCATCATCCTCGATCTCCGGTCCGGCATGGCTCTCTCGATTAAGATGAGTTTGGCCTCACGAAGCGTATTGGAATAGTAGTCCTCGGCGGCTTTCCAGTTGCGGAAAACCCGACAGCGGATTTTAGACACGAAGACTTGAGGTTCCAACGCCAAAAACAATCCGGACGTGGAGGCCATATTGTCGAAGATCTCCCGGCGCAATGGATGGTCTGGAGGGAGAAGACCTGGATTGAAGTTTTGATAAACGAAATTTCGAACTGAATCTTTGACCTTGAGCCAGTCGTTGAGGTCTACTACGGGTAACGTTTTCGCCTTATCAAAACGCGCCGAGCGAACGCTGTAAACAGACGGTTCTGGATGATTCAGGGTCTCGAACAATTGTCTTGACCCTCGATAGAAGAGTGGCTCGGAAATGATCACAACGTCAACATCGGATGTCTCGGCGAATGGCGTTCCGAACTTGTGCGAACTGGGGCTATAACCCAACTTGGCGCTCCCTACAATGCAGACATCCTGCGAGCCAATCTCGAACCGGTCAGCCACCTGTTCGCGGAAGATGACGTATTTCATAGGGCGATTTTCGAAAACGAATGGTGTCCCTTCGAGGATGAATACTTTCGCCAGCACTCGGTGATTATCAAGCGCGACTATGCACTGTTTGAACTCTTCCGCCGTTGGCGTCTTCTGGCCAGCCAGCAGAGCAAGAAGCTTATCGTGACCCTGTTGGGCGGAAGCCTTTGAGTTCTTATCATGCCTAGCCGTTCAAGCAAGCCAAAGGATCACGACTTCACGACGGTCGCCCGGCACGTGGTTGGGGAAGCCATCGGCGAGAAGCTGGACGGAACACCACTGGAAGATCTGAACGCAGGGAAGAATCCGGCCGCTGTCGCTCTAGGCAAGCTCGGAGGCGCGAAAGGCGGTTCGGCGCGAGCGGCAGCATTGTCGCCACGGAAGCGAAAGGCTATTGCGAGGAAAGCTGCACAAGCGCGTTGGAAGCGCTAAGATTCAAAGCCAGCATTCGACGGGGATAGTGTCTTCCTTAATGCACTCCCTAACCTTCTCCATCTTGTCGGTGGTCAACAGTGTCAGGTTATGCTTCAGTGCTGTCGCAAAGATCCACACGTCATTTACGTCGATACCTAATTTGACCAGATGATGTTCTGTCCGAGTTTTGGGACTTGGAAGAGGATACTTGCCGAGGATGTGACTCAAAACATTTGCATAAGCAAACCTCGTGTTCTCATCAACCGGTAAAACATATGAATTATCGTCACGCCCGCGCAAGAACACGTCACGCAGGAATTTGCGAAAGGAGACGACAACTTCCGCGTCACGCGCGTTTGTGAGACAACTTGCTTCGATCTCTCCCAGGCTGACAGCTGACACCCAGAACAGATACTCGGGCGGCGCTTTCTCAAGCCTTCGCATGAACACTGTATTTTTATCGAAGTACGCGCTGACGTGATTGGTATCGAGCAGATATCCGCGCACGCCTATTGTTTGCCAACCTTACCGAGCAAGTCAGCCGCCGTAAGTCCACCGAAGTTTCGGGACAGGAAACGAGACAAAGAAAATGCAAAAGTAACATCTGCCGGAACGTAGTCGCCGAACTTGTGTCGAGTCGGACGTGTTTCGCCTCTGAAGTAGTCCAAGAGCGCGCGCTCCAAAATGGGCGGCATACCGTAGGCATCGAGGACCAGTGCGTCAATTTTCATCAACAATGTCTCGCAAGCCTTGGGGTCTACTCCGCCAATGTTAAAAGCACTGTGCGGCGGGAAGGCAATTGACTCTTGATAACGTTGAATGAGTTCGCGCAATTCATTCTTCTGAGCGCCCGTGAAGTGCGGGACAGGTACACACCGGAGAGTCTCCAGAGTCACGTCTGTTTTACCTTCTCGTGCAGCGACAAACGCATTGGCGACCGGAGAGTTGAGAAGCGCCGAGAGGGTCCACTCATCATGCTGGTTTGATCTTGGCCATACCCCTATAAAAGTCTGGTAGCACGTTACGCCATCACTATCAGGGAAAGCAGCCAATCTCCAGTGGCCACGCGATCTAGCAGCCTTGTTCAGGATCGCTTTTGGCTTCTGCCAATCCAGAAGAAAAGCGTTAACGCGTTGGTCTTGAGGTTTGACGTTGAGGTATGCCATCTCAGGAATCTCGAAAACTGAAAATTTAGTTCTTGGTGCAACGCCACGCATGTACCCTTCGTGCGGTCCATGCTTTATGTAGTTTTCACGATTTCCCGTCTCGGTGCGACCCTTTCTCAGCGGCTGAATCCATTCGAGGCCCCGACCGAAAACTGCAATGTCGTCCATGGTCGGATATTCGTCAAGGAAGTGCCATAACTCTGGTAACTCTGCGACGGGTAGGCGCCCCGCCGCTTCATTGGCGGAAACATTCGTTTCATACTCACTTGATATCTCATGCTTTAGTTGAAACAAGCGCCAGTCTTCAGGAGTGTCATTGACCTTCCTCGTTAGTACGCGGCTCGTCCCATGTGGAATCGGTTCCGTGGCGATCAGAAGCGCCACTTCCGCGTCGGCTTTAAATGCTTTATCGGGCAGATGAGCAATATGAAGGCTCGCGAAACGTTCTGCAAGACGCTTCCGAATGCCAGAATATCCCCGTCCGTCAATGAACAGATGCGGCAGTACAAAACCTATAACTCTGCTCGGGTGCAGATCGTTGAGCACGCGATTTAGAAGCTCGACTGGCTTCTTTGTTGATGAGAGATGATACTGACGACGTTCATCATCATCAAAGTCCCCGAATGGGGGATTGCAGAGAACAACCCCTGCGCGCTGTAGATAGTCGGTCAGTGCACCAGGAGCAAAAACATCAGCAGATTGTACGTCCCAGCCGTTCGGATTTGGGAAGTCTGCCAATGTCAAAGCTAAGGTGCTGATCTCAACGCCGAACGGGTCCCGTTCTACCGCTGCCAAGTGCCTTTTGAAATATTCATGTCGCTTTTCCGGGCCAACACCAAACCACTTTTGACGCAATGCGTTCATCGCGCCTATCAAAAATACCGCGCTCCACGCGCAGGGCTCAAGGATTATCAGCTCATCGTCGCCTGGAGATACGAATGGGATTCTGTCGATGATATATCGAACAAGCGTGCGTGAAGTGCGATGGATACCCAAGCGCCGACTTGTGTGTGGAATCAATGAGTGTTGTAGACCAGATATGCGAGAGGACTTCTACCGAGAGATTTCTGAAATCCATTTCGGTCCAGATTCTCTGGGCGGCAACCAGTCGCGCGTCCTTGGTTAACAGTGGGGGCACCGTAGACTTGTAGTGGTGAGCAACGGCGGCTAGAAGAGTGTCTGGATCAGGCCCAAGGTCCTCGAAGCCTTTAAGTCGTCTATCGCTGAACACCTTAGCGGTGAGGAGCCAAAAAACAAGTTTGAACAGCTTTGCCTCGTCGGGATCATGATCGGCCGTTTCGCAATAAACTCGCTTCGTTTCAGACAACGTCTCACGGAGGAGCGGGTCCAGTTTATCTTGAATCTGAGCTTCGAGTTCGGGAATGAGGCCAGAGAATAATTCCAGTTGTCTTGCCCAATAGAAGTCGCCGATATTCTTCGAGCGTAAGAAGGTCTCTGGCTTCCACTGCGACGCGCGATGTTCTAGTAAATCTCGAATACGTGTGATCGGATACTTGTCTACGACCGTGTGCCCATTTTCTTTGTTTGATACAGCCCACTCGCGAATTTCGTTTGCATCAATTTCGAGGATCACGGGCGCGCCGAGTGCTCTATACTGGTTGACGAGTGCCTGTTCGCGCGCGCCGGTAGAGAACGCAACGCCTATTAGCGCCGAGTCGTAAGCTAGGGCGTTTGGCCGAATGCAGCTGCTGCGATTTCACGTTTTTGCCGACCGCCTGGAGTGAACCAGTCCCCGAAACCATAGTTTTCTTCCAACAGGCTGCCAAGGTAGCCAATACTACGAAGTCCGGCCACGATTTCGGCATAGGCGGTCTGAGTGTTTTCCATCAGGGCCGCTCCGAAAGATGGATGAGTAGCACGTCACCCAAGCATAACAGTCTTGCATGTCCGATGGCAAGCATAAACTGCTGTAAACACAAGAGTTATTATGCTAAACTGTTCAATCGTCAGCACTTATTGTTCTACAGATGGCCCTTTTGTCGTTCGCCAAATATTCGCCTAGAGGTCAGCATTCAGTAGGTCGAAACGACTGAATGTCGAAGGAAATTCGCTTCGTTCCACAAGCCGGATGACCGGGTTGCCATCAATACCGTGGTAAAGCTGGCCGTGGATGCTGGCGCGGCCTGCTCAGACTATCAGGATCGGGTTATGCGGCATCTGACATGCCAGCGCTTACAGGTCGATGAGATTTGGAGCTTCTGTTATGCCAAGGCCAAGAATGCGACGCCCGAGATCTCCGCTAAGAATCCACATGCTGGCGATACGTGGACGTTCACGGCGATTGACGCGCAGACGAAGTTGATCCCGTGCTGGCTTATCGGTCCGCGCGATGCCGTTACCGCGTGGATATTGATCAACGATCTGGCTGAGCGCTTGATCGAAAGAATCCAACTCACAACCGATGGACTCGCTGTATACCTGCAAGCGGTCGAAGGTGCCTTTGGTAGTGAAATCGACTACGCACAACTGGTGAAGATCTACGGCAATGATCCGGAAGGTCAAAAGCGATACAGCCCGCCAGAGTGCATCGGTTGCAAACCCACTCCCATCATCGGCGATCCCGATCCGAAGCACATCAGCACGAGGTGCGTTGAACGGGCGAACCTCTCAATGAGTATGGGAATGCGCCGCTTCACTCGCTTGATGAATGCATTCTCTAAGAAGATCGAGAACCATGCCGCTGCCGTTGCACTCTACTTCATGTTCTACAATTTCGCTAGGGTCCACAAAACGCTTCGTTGCTCCCCGGCGACGGCCGCAGGAGTAGACAACCGCCTTTGGGAGATCAAGGACATCGTGGCGATGATCGAAGCTTATGAAAAGTCAAACTGATACATACCCGGCTGCGAGTGGCCTAGAATGGCAGTGTCATGCGTTGTTTGCTGTGGTTGTGTGTGGCGCTGGTGCCGCTCCGGGCGGCGGACAACCTGGCGGCGCGGCTGGACGCCATGCTCGGTTCGCCGCCTCTGGCCGGAGCATCCGTGGGTCTCGAAGTAGTCCGGCTCAGCGACGGGAAGATTCTGTATCAAAGCAATTCCGGCCACTGGTTCGTGCCCGCGTCGAATATGAAGCTGTTCACGAGCGCGCTGGCGCTGGTGCGGCTGGGCCCGGATTTTCGTTTCAAGACAGAGATTGTTGCTGAGCACCCGGTGGATGCGGCAGGAGCGCTGGCGGGCGATTTGGCGCTAATTGGCGGCGGCGATCCGAGCCTGTCAGGGCGGAGTTATCCGTATCAATACCAGGCCGGGGCGGCGGCGGGTTCCGCTTACTCGTTTCGCGCCATCGAGGAACTCGCCGATCAATTGGTCGCGCGCGGGCTGAAGCGCGTGGATGGCGACATCGTTGGTGACGATCGACGCTACGTCTGGGAACCGCGCCCGGGCGGCTGGTCGACGGACGACGCCGAGTGGGAGTACGGCGCTCCCGTGAGCGCGCTGGTTCTGGACGACAACAGTTTCGGGCTGACGCTGCGGCCGGGCGCACGCGACGGCGACCTGGCGCAAGTCTGGCTGCGGCCCGCCTTCGAATATTTTTCGATCGACAATCGCGTCCGCACCTCTGCTGGAGGGGAGCGAAAGGTGGAGATCGAGCGGGCCGGACGGCAGGTGCATCTGCGCGGAGTTCTGCCCGCGAGAGATCCGGGGATGACGGAGCTGCTGGCGATTGACGATCCCGCGCAATATGCGGCCGAGGTGTTGCGCGACGCGCTGGAGCGGCGTGGAGTAGCAATTCACGGGCAGGCGGTGGCGCGGCATCGTTTCGCGGACGAAAGCGCGGATGAGCCGAGCGCGGTGTCCGAGGCGCGCGTGGTTCTGGCCACCCGGGCTTCTCCCCCGCTGGCCGAACTGCTGCAGGTGACCGATAAAGTCAGCCAGAACCTGCATGCGGAAGTGATGCTGCGCGAGGTGAGCTTCTTGAAAAAGCAGCCGGGCAGCCGGGAGGCCGGATTAGCCGAGCTGCAGGAATTCCTGCGCGAAATCGGAGTGGCGAAAGACTGCTGCCAGTTCACGGACGGATCGGGGTTGAGCCGCGGCACGCTGGTGACTCCGGCCGCGGTTGTCAGGCTGCTTGCGTACATGTACAAATCCAGCTATCGCGACGTTTGGTTGAGCCTGCTCCCGATCGCGGGCGCTGACGGGACGCTCGCGAACCGCTTTGAAGACCATCCGGAGGCGCGAGCGATTCACGCCAAGACCGGAAGTCCTGGCGCATGTGCGGGCGCTGTCCGGGTATGCGATCGTTCCTGGACGCGATCCGCTGGCGTTCTCGCTGCTCGTCAACAACGACACTGCGCCGGGGCCGGAAGTGAGGCGGGTAATTGACCGGATCGCGCTGGCGCTTGTGGAATAAGGACCCGCCGCTTTAGGATCGCCGCACCTTATACACAATCCACATCAGCACGGCGAAAATCAGCCAGCTGAGGGGATTGGAAAGAAAATTCCCGATTGCTGTCTCCAGCGGCTGCCGTTGTGCGGCATAATCATTCGCCCTTTTCTGCCGTTCCGCTGTCTGCCGTTCCATGGCTTGCGTGGTTTCCGGTAGCTTTGGACCTAAAGCTTCTGTCAGGCCAGCCATGGTCCGCCGGATGATTGGTCCGTACCCTTCGAGCGAGGGTTCAGGCCTCTCGCCGAACACTGCTTCACAAGTAAAAGTGAGGTCCCACCATTCCTCGGGTTGCGAAAGGGCCGCGACCTGCACGTCGACCATCCTAAGTTCACGTGTGAAACGGAGGCGGAACGCATCAGACTCGAGCACCACCATGGAGCTGTCGTAGCGGTCGACAGAATCGGACACAATTCGAAAGCCTAATTCGCTGAACAGCCATGGAAGCTTTTCTTCGATTGTGTCCTTGATCGGCTGCATGGGAGTCATCCTGCCGCTAGATCATTTTCTCATGCGCCTCGACGACGGTGCGTGGCGTAAACTGGCTGTTAGCGTCATGCAGCACAAAAAATCTGAAGAACTGTTTGCCTGTGCCCAGAAGCTGATTCCGGGTGGGGTCAATTCGCCGGTCCGGGCATTTCGGGGCGTGGGTGGGACGCCGCTGTTCATTGCGCGCGGGGAAGGTTCGCGGATCTACGATGTGGATGGCAACGAATACATCGATTACGTCGGATCGTGGGGGCCGCTCATCCTTGGCCATCGCTTTCCGCCGGTGATCGAGGCGTTGCGACAGGTGCTGGAGATTGGGACCAGTTTCGGCGCGCCTACCGAGCGCGAGGTAGAGCTGGCCGATCTGATCCGCGAGTGCGTGCCGTCGGTGGAGATGGTGCGGCTGGTTAACTCCGGTACCGAAGCCACTATGAGCGCGTTGCGCGTGGCGCGCGGATTCACGAGGCGCGATCTGATCGTCAAGTTCGAGGGCTGCTATCACGGGCACGTGGATTCTCTGCTGGTGAAGGCCGGCAGCGGAATGGCGACGCTGGGCATCGCCGATACCGCCGGCGTGCCCGAGGCGTTTGCGGCCACGACCCTGGCGCTCCCTTACAACTCGGTGGAGGCGGTAGAGACGGTGTTCCGCGAGCGGGGCAGCCAGATTGCCGCGGTGATCGTGGAACCGGTGGTGGGCAATATGGGTTGCGTCCCGCCGAAGGCCGGGTATCTGGAAGCGTTGCGGCGCATTACCGAGCAGCACGGGGCGTTGTTGATCATCGACGAAGTCATGACCGGGTTCCGGCTGGCGCTGGGTGGAGCGCAGGAGCTTTACAAGATCAAGCCCGATCTGACCACGCTGGGCAAGATTATCGGAGGGGGCCTGCCGATCGCGGCCTACGGCGGGCGCGCCGATGTGATGAGCAAAGTCGCGCCGCTGGGGCCCATCTATCAGGCCGGAACGCTGTCGGGGAATCCGCTGGCAGTCAGCGCCGGAATCGCGATGCTGCGGCATTTGAAAGCGCATCCGGAGATTTACAACCAGTTGGAGAAGCGCACCGCGCAACTAACTGCCAACCCGCCGGCGGGGGTCACCGTGAACCGTGTGGGCTCGATGTTCACGTTCTTTTTCACGCCTGACCCGGTGACGGATTGGGAATCGGCCAAGCGCGCGGATACGGGCCGGTTTCGGAAGTTCTTCCATTGGATGCTGGAGCGGGGCGTGTATCTGGCGCCGTCGCAGTTCGAGGCGGGTTTCGTTTCGGCGGCGCATAGCGAGGAGGACATCGCCCATACGGCTGCGGCGGCCCGGGAGTTCTTCGGCTCGGGGGATTCCGGGCGGTGAGTCTCGGACGGCCCCCGGCCCTCCCGGCCATCGGGTCCCGACAAGGGGTAAAATGAAAGGCAAGTATGAGTGAAAGCACGGCGGACCCAGCCGAACTTGGGTTGGTGGCCGCTAGCCTGGACCTTCCGGCTTGGAAGAAAGCTATCGGAAGCACGGCAGCAGTCCTGCTAGCCATTCTCTTCTTCAGCTCGGGCGCCTGGAAGCTGTCGGACCCCTTCTGGTGGTCGCAATTTCTGACCGAGTTTCACGTACCCGCGGCGTTGGCCCTTCCCGGGACACTGGCGCTGGGGATCGGTGAGACGGTGGGCGCGGTTCTGGTGTTGGTGCCGCGTTTCCGGCGTTGGGGAAGTTGGCTGATCGCGCTATTGCTGGTCACCTTCATGCTCTACATTGGCGCGAACTACGCCACCCTGGCCGGGAAAGAGTGCAGTTGCTTCCCATTAGTGAAGCGAACGGTCGGGCCGGGATTCTTCATTGGCGACGGTCTAATGCTGGCCGCGGCGGTGCTGGCGGGCTGGTGGGCGCGGGCTTCAGAGAATCTTAAGGCTGCCGCGGTGGTTTTGGGAATTGTGACCGTGTTCGCGGGTGTGTCCTATGGTGTAAACTCGGCCCGCGAAACCGGAATCAAGGCGCCGGCTTCGATCACGGTAGACGGCCAACCGTTTGCTTTAAACGAGGGCCGCGTTTTCCTGTTCTTCTACAATCCGGAATGCATGCACTGCGATGCGGCGGCGCGCCGGATGTCGAAGCTGAATTGGAAGGACACGAAAGTGGTGGCGCTTCCAGTCCAGGATGCGCGCTTCGCGAAGGCGTTTCTGCACGATACGGGACTCAAGGCCGGCACATCCACCGATCTGGATTTGCTGCGCGGCACCTTCAAGTTTGTGGACGCGCCGTATGGCGTGGCGCTGGAGCGCGGGCGTCAGAAGGCAACGATCGCCGCGGCCGCTTTTGAAGACCCGGAGCCGGCCGCGACGTTGCGCCGCTTGGGATACGTCGAATAGCGGTTCTCAGACGGCGTTCTCACCAGGGTTGTCGGCTGCGGAGTCATCCTCGGGCGCGGCCGGACGGTTGAGAAACTCCATCAAGGCCTGGGTCGCGGCTTCGAGCAGCGCGGGCGCAAGGCTTAGGAAGTCCGTTCCCGGATACAGCCGCCGCAGTTGGAAGCTCCAGCGCTTCTTGAACGCTGCTGTTCGTTTGACCTGAATGCGGGGGCTGAGCGCGCCCAATCCGCCCAGTTCGATCAACGCGTTCACGAGCACGCTCTCCGAGCGGATCAGCACGTACAAGCAGCGGCGGCTTTTGCTGAGCCGCTGAACCGAATCGATAATTTCGACCGTATGCCTGGCCTGGTAGTAGCGCGTAAGATCGTGGCAGGCGGCGTCGCTCAAAAGGTTCTCAGTGCGGGTCAGCAACTCGGGGAGGCACTGCTTGGCGCTGCGAAAGACACGTGCCAGGGCGGCCGGATTCAGGACATCGTAATTCAGCTCCGTCCGCATGCGGGCCCGGAAGGGGCAGCTGGACCGATAGATGAGCATCGGGTAGGCCTTCTTGGTATCGCGATAGTTTTCGAGCTTTTCAAAATAGGCGGCTGGGACGCGGTCGCGCAAAGCCTGCTGGAGCGCAACCGAGATGCGGGCGAAGGCGGGGAAAAAGTCGGGACTGCGTTCGTCCGGCGCGCGCAGCCAGGCTTCACTGGGTTGGGGGAAGTTGTAGGCGGGATCCTCTGACCGCATTCCATGAACCTGAGTCCTGGAAGCAGTCTACAGAATGTTGTCCAATCCGGCCGGCGGTTGTTCTGGTTAGGGAGCCGGAAATTCTCCCGAAGAAACACGAAAGAATGGAGATAGCCCAGCGGCAAAATCCTTGAAGCGGTACGTGACTCGAGAATACGTGTACGCTCGGAAGCGGTTAACTTCCGGAGCGAGCGGACTCGGAGCTGCTCAATACTCCCTCGCTTGCGGCCGGCTCGGAAGCAGGCGGCGCGGGTGCGTCTTTCGGATGCGGTTTGCGGAAATTCCAGCCGGGCGGTGAAGTGAAACGTGCTGCCTTGTCCGAGCTCACTCTCGAGCCAGATTCTGCCGCCCATCATCGCTACCAGCCGGGCGGAGATGGTGAGGCCCAGCCCGGTGCCGCCGTAGGACCTGGTCATCGATTCATCGGCTTGCGAGAAGGCGTGGAAGATGATCTCGCGCTTGTCTTTTGGAATTCCAATGCCGGTGTCCTTCACGGCGAAGTGCAGGCAAACTTCGTGAGCGTCGATGGATTCCACACCCACGCGCAGGGTCACCAGGCCGAAGTGGCTGAACTTAACCGCATTGCTCAGCAAGTTGACGAGCACCTGGCGCAACCGGCTGGGATCGCCGCTGACGTGATTGGGAACGCGCAGGGCGATTTCATCGTTGAGCTTCAGATTTTTTGCCCGGGCCTGGGGTGTAAATGCGCTGATCGTCTCCGAGATTAATTGGCGCAGGTCGAAGGCGGTGTGGCCGAGATTGACACGGTGCGCTTCGATTTCCGAGAAATCGAGCACGTCGTTGAGGAGATTCAGCAGCGCCAGGGCCGAGGTTCGCGCCGTGTCGAGCAACACGCGCTGCTCTGGAGAAAGCTCGGTATCGAGCGCCAGCTCGGTCATCCCGATAATGCCGTTCATGGGGGTTCTCAGCTCGTGGCTGACATTCGCCAGAAAACGGCTTTTGGCTTGGCTGGCGGCCTCGGCCAGTTTCTTAGCGGATTCCAGTTGCAGCCGGTCATCGAAGGCTCTGCGATATTGCGCGTTGAGATGCCGTCCTTGCACCAATAGGAACACGGTATAGATCATCCACAGGCCGCCGATGACGTAGCTGTCTCCGCCTTGCCAAAACGCAACCAAGGTACACGGCAAGAGCAAGGGGATCAGGTGCCCGTATAAATAGAGCAGGCGTGGTGTGAGCGAAATTAAAGCTCCGGCGCTCAGCCCCAGCGAGCAGAAGGTGATCAGCACGGAATTCCAGCTGATGTAGCCGTACCAAACATAACAGGACGCCGCAAAAGTCCCCCAAGCTGAAGGAGAAAACCAATTGGCAGGCGCAGAATGCCGCGCGCCAGCGCCAGGGCGCATGCGGGTAGAGCGAGTCCTTGGCAACAATCAGGAACAGCCGCGCCAGGCAGGCGGCGGTGGCCAAGCCAGTGAAAGCGCTGATGGCGGCGGGATGGTCCTTGAAGTAGGTTCCGGATAGGACGATGAACTGAATGGCAACGATGCTGGTCCAAATCGCGGGAATACCACGCCGGGCGATGTCGGCGTCCTGCTCGAGGGCAAGGTCCACCTTTAGGGCCTGTGATTTCCGGATTTTCCACGTGACTGGGTAATCGGCAAGTTATAACAAAAGCTTCAGTTATGTTCTAAAACAATACTTTTGGAGCTTGTTTGGTAAGACGGTTAACGGTTTTCCGTTGCGCTACGGCGGAACCCTTAGTTCACACTCTCGGCACTACCATCGGCCAACTGCCACACTGCAGGCGATCGCCGGAACACAAGTTATTTTGTAAGGCAGGCGATTTGCGCCGGCCTGCCCGGTTGGAGTCATAATCGGCTCGTAAGTTCATCATGGACGGCCAAACGATAGATCATTACAAGCTGCTCGAAAAGCTGGGCGCCGGCGGCATGGGAGAAATTTATAAGGCCGAAGACACGCGGCTGCATCGGGTAGTCGCCATCAAAATCCTGTCGCCCGCGGTGGCGGCCGATCCGGAGCGGCGCAAACGTTTCTTACAGGAAGCTCAAGCCGCATCGGCGCTGAATCATCCCAATATCATCACGGTTTACGACATCGTTTCGGAAGCCGAAACGCAGTGCATGGTAATGGAGTACGTTGCTGGAAAGACGTTGCGGGACGTCATTCCGCCGGGCGGGCTTCCGGTTGCACAAGCGTTGCAATACGCAGTCCAGATAGCGGGCGCTCTAGGAGCCGCTCACCTGGCAGGCATCATCCATCGCGATTTGAAGCCCTCCAACGTGATGATCACGCCCTCGAATCTGGTAAAGATTCTGGACTTCGGGTTGGCGAAGTTTCTGGACCCGCTGCCATCATCGAGTGAAGCGCCGACGGTGGACCAGGCGCAGCTCACGCGCGAAGGCTCCATTTTGGGAACGGTCAGCTACATGTCGCCGGAGCAGGCCGAAGGCAAGCGTGTGGACGCGCGCTCGGACATTTTCGCGTTTGGTTCGGTGCTGTATGAAATGCTGACGGGGAAGCGCGCCTTCGAGGGAACTTCGGGGATTTCGACGCTGTCGGCGATTCTGCGCGATGAAGTGAAACCGATCTACGAGATCGCGCCCGACGTTCCGCCTTTACTGGAGCAGATTGTTTTGCGCTGCCTGCAAAAGGATGCTGGGGCGCGCTGGCAATCCATGCAGCAGGTGGCGGGCGCGCTAAACACTTTACAGCGTCAACTGGATCCGACCGGTCAATACGCGCCGCCGCTATCGACAACGGCGCTGTCGGCCGCACCGTTGGCCGTCCCGGCGTCTCCGGCCTCGGCGGCGCAGTCGGCTGCCCCCAGTCCAGTTTCGGCTCCGGCAGGTAGGCAGGCGGCGCCACGCGTATCGAGCGTTCCTAGTCCGGCCGGCGCGACGGCTCCGGGTACGAAGCCGCCCTCCAGGTTGCCCCCGGGGCAGCGCGGTCCTTCCAAACTGATCGCGCTGATTTACGGACTGATCGGCATTCTGCTAATGGCGGGAGCTGGGGCGGGGGATGGTATCTGTGGAGGACCGGTAAATGGGGCGTGCAGAATAAACCGGCTCAAACCGCGAATGTTCAGCCGGTAATTCCCAAAGCGCCTGAGAACCCAGCGGCGACGAATCCGGCGCAGCCCACCGCGCCGGAGGCGACTACTCCCGCGGCTCCGAGCGTTGAACGAGCAGTCCTGCCGAGACACCGGCTCCGGCAAGGAAGAAGCGGACCAGGGTCGCGAAGAAGACCGTGCCGATTGAAAAGAATACTGCACCGGCGGCGGTAGCGGCTCCGGCTCCCGCGCCGCCTCCGCCGAGCTCCGCCACCGCCGAAGGCCGTCGAGCCCGCGCCGCCCAAGGCTCCTCCAGCTCGTCCGATCCAGATGGTGCCCATCCTGGTCGGCGACGGCTTGCCATTTCGGATGACATTAGCCGACGACGTCCCTCTCAACGCGGACGAGGGGACCACTGTCCGGTTTATCGTGGCCGAGGATTTCGTCGCGAACAACAAAGTGGTCATCGCGAAAGGGGCAACTGTGACCGGAATGGTGGCCGTGCCCACCGGCAAGAAGAAATTCCTGGGCATAGGCGGCAACAAAATGGCGTACGAGCTCCAGAAAGTCGACGGAGTGGATGGGAAGAAGCTCAATGTTCGAGGCACGGCGGGGCGCAACGCGGATGGGCCGGTGTTACATGCCTTCGAAATACCGAACGGCCGCAAAGCCAAGGGTTATGCGGCGCTGAAAGGAACCGAGTACATCGGCTATACCGAAGGCGACCAGACAGTTTCGGTGCGGAAGTAGAATCGCAAGGCGCGATTTTCACGATTCTGTCATTAAAGTTCTGACACGGTTGGCCCGCCGCGGCCATCTTAGTAGATGGCAATTCCATTCCCTCGGAGGCAGCATGGCGACGATATCGACGGAAGCGCCCAGCGTTCCTCAAGGCCCCTTGTCCGCTGACGAAGTGCGGAAGATCGACGCGTATTGGCGGGCGGCGAACTATCTCTCGGTAGGACAGATCTACCTGTACGATAATCCTTTGCTTACGGAGCCGTTGCGCGCCGAGCATATCAAGCCGCGATTGCTGGGGCATTTTGGCACCACGCCCGGCCTGAATTTCATCTACGTGCACGCCAATCGCGTCATCAAGAAATATGACCTGAACATGATTTACATCTGCGGCCCGGGACATGGCGGGCCGGGGATGGTTGCGAACACGTGGCTGGAAGGCAGCTATTCGGAATTTTATCCGAACATCGGGCTGGACGCCGAGGGAATGAAGCGGTTGTTCAAACAATTTTCATTTCCAGGCGGGATACCGAGTCACGCCGCGCCCGAGACTCCCGGTTCGATTCACGAAGGGGGCGAGCTCGGTTACTCTCTGCTGCACGCCGACGGCGCGGTGTTCGATAACCCCGATCTGATCGCTTGCTGTGTCATCGGCGATGGGGAAGCGGAAACGGGGGCGCTGGCGACCAGCTGGCATTCGAACAAATTCTTGAATCCCGAGCATGACGGGGCGGTGATTCCGATTCTGCATCTGAACGGGTATAAGATCGCAGGGCCCACCGTGCTGGCGCGCATTCCGTCCGAAGAATTAGCCGAGCTGCTGCGCGGCTACGGCTACAAGCCGTACATTGTGGCCGGGCACGAGCCGGAGCCGATGCACCAGTTGATGGCTTGGACGCTGGACACGGTGGTGGAGGAAATTCGGGCCATTCAGAAAGAGGCGCGCGAGCACGGATTCTCCCAGCGGCCGCAGTGGCCGATGATTGTGCTCGAGTCGCCCAAAGGTTGGACCGGCCCGAAGTTTGTCGATGGTGTTCAGATTGAGGGCACGTTTCGCGCGCATCAGGTCCCGATTACGGACCCGCGCACCAATCCGGAACATTTGAAGATCCTGGAAGACTGGCTGAAGAGCTATCATTCCGAGGAGCTGTTTGACGATACCGGCGCGCCGATCCGGGAGCTGCGCGAGCTAGCGCCCAAAGGCCAGCGCCGCATGGGAGCGAATCCGAATGCCAACGGCGGGTTGCTGCTGAAGGATCTGCACCTGCCGGATTTCCGAAGTTACGCCGTGGATGTTCCCAAGCCGGGCGTAGTAATCGCCGAGGCGACGCGCGTGCTCGGGAAGCTGCTCCGCGATGCCCTGAAGCTCAACCGCGATTCTCACAATTTCCGCATCCTCGGCCCGGACGAAACCAGTTCCAATCGCCTGGAAGCGGTGTTCGAAGTGACCAGCCGTACATCGACAGCCGTCATTCTGCCCAATGACGATCACGTTTCGCCCGACGGGCGCGTGATGGAAGTGCTGAGCGAACACATGTGCCAGGGCTGGTTGGAAGGCTATCTGCTCACCGGGCGGCACGGTTTTTTCTCCTGCTACGAAGCTTTCATCCACATCATCGACTCCATGTTCAACCAGCACGCCAAATGGTTGAACACGACGCGAAGCATTCCATGGCGGCGCCCCATCGCGTCGCTGAATTATCTGCTGACCTCGCACGTCTGGCGGCAGGATCACAACGGCTTCAGCCATCAGGATCCCGGCTTCATCGATCATGTGGTGAACAAGAAGGCGGACGTGGTGCGTGTCTATCTGCCGCCGGATGCCAATTGCCTGCTTTCGGTGGCCGACCACTGCTTGCGGAGCCGTCATTACGTGAACGTGATCGTGGCGGGGAAACAGCCGGCCTTGCAGTATCTGGATATGACGGCCGCGATCCAGCATTGCACGGCGGGCGTCGGCATTTGGGAGTGGGCCAGCAACGATCAGGGCGGGGAACCGGACGTCGTGATGGCCTGCTGCGGGGACGTCCCCACGCTGGAGACGCTGGCGGCCGTGGATCTTTTGCGCAAACGCATTCCGGATCTGAAGATTCGCGTGGTGAACGTGGTTGACCTGATGACATTGCAGCCTCAGAGCGAGCATCCGCATGGGTTGCCGGATCGGGAGTTCGACGCGATCTTCACCACCGACAAGCCCATCGTGTTTGCGTTTCACGGTTATCCCTGGTTGATCCATCGCCTGACCTACCGGCGGACTAATCACGACAACATGCACGTGCGCGGATACAAGGAATGCGGGACCACGACGACGCCGTTCGACATGACGGTGCTGAACGATCTGGACCGTTTTCATCTGGCGGGAGACGTGATCGAACGGGTGGCGAAGCTGCGAGGCGTGGCCGGGCACGAAAAGCAGTGGCTACGGAACCGTCTGATCGAGCACAAGCTGTACATTACAGCAGTACGGCGAGGACATGCCGGAGATTCGCGACTGGCATTGGCCGGATACTCAGGCATAGCGTGCGGGTCCTGGTTCTCAACGGCGGATCGAGCAGCTTCAAATGCTGGTTCCGAAATTTGCCGGATGGAGCGTTGCCGCCGGAAGCTCCGCAACCGGAGTGGAGCGCGCGAGCGGACTGGAGCCGTCACGCCGGCGTCGCTGAGATAAGCATTCTCCGCGAAGATGGCGCCAAGGTGGAGCGCCAGATTCCGGCGGAAACGCCGGCCGCAGTGCTGGAGCCGGTGCTCGAATCGCTGTGGAAAGGCGAGGCGGCCTGCATAGACGCCGCCTCGGCCATCGACGTGGTTGGGCCATCGGATCGTGCATGGCGGCCCGAAGTATCGATCGAGCACGCCGTTGAGTCCCGAAGTGCGCGCCGCGATTGCCCGGGAAGTGGAGTTTGCGCCGGCCCACAATCGCTTCGAACTGGAGGCGGTGGAGACCGTGGATCGCGTGGTTGGAACGGGCGTGCTGCAAGTGGCCGCGTTCGATACCGGGTTTCACGCCACGTTGGAGCCGTCCGCGTATGTATATGCCGGGCCGTACGAATGGCTGGAGCAAGGCGTGCGGCGGTATGGATTTCACGGGCTCAGCCATCAATACGCGTCCAGGCGCGCGGCCGAGTTGCTGGGCCGCGATGCACAGTCTCTAAAGATCGTGGTGTGCCATCTCGGCAATGGCGCCTCACTCGCCGCGGTTCGGGATGGAAAGAGCGTGGACACGACCATGGGATTCACGCCGCTGGAAGGGCTCATGATGGGGACGCGCTGCGGGTCCATCGATCCGGGCATCCTGATTTACCTTTTGCGGCATCGCGGCTATACGGCCGAACAGCTGGACCGCATCCTGAACCAGGAGTCGGGGCTGCTGGGTGTTTCGGGCTTGTCGGCGGACATGCGCCAAATCTTGCAGGCGATGGAGAGCGGCAATGCGCGGGCGCGACTGGCCTACGATATCTACGCGCACCGGCTGACGCGGGAGATCGGCGCGATGCTCGCGGTGCTAGGCGGGCTGGACGCGCTGGTGTTCACTGGCGGCGTTGGAGAGAATTGCGCGCCGCTGCGAGAAACCGTTTGCGCGCGGCTGGGTTTTCTGGGCTTGAAGCTGGACCGGGCGAAAAACGCCAATCCAGAACTGGATCAGGATATTTCGGCCGCTGAGTCCCTGGTGCGAGTGCTGGTGGTTCGCGCCCAGGAAGAATGGGAGATCGCGCGAGAGTGCCACCAACTGGCCGGCGCGCGGCTCAATGTCCGGCCAGGTTGACGGTGTGCGTTTCCGGCGCCACGCTGCGGCGTTCCAGGGGAATCCGCAGGCAGAACCGTGCGCCTGGTCCGTTGGAATCGGCCCACATGTCGCCGCCGTGATCGAGCAGGGTTTGGCGCGATAGTGCCAGGCCAAGGCCGAGACCGTTTTTCTTTCCGGCGGTAACGAAGGGCTGGAACAAGCGCGCGCGGACAGCCGGGCTGATCCCCGGTCCGGTGTCGTGGACTTCGACCACCAGGCTGTCTGCTTCCGCTTTGGACCGCACCGAAATCGTTCCGCCGGACCGGATGGCTTCAATGGCGTTCTCGAACAGATTGGAAAAGACGCGCTCGATGCGCGCGCGGGCCATGGGGCACTCCTGGCCGTCGAGCAATTCGGTGCGAAGCTCGATATCGCGGGATTCGGCCGAGGGCGCGACCACGGCCCATGCCGCGGCGACCACTTCGCTCAGGCTGCACAGCTCGCTCGAGTCGGAAGTTCCGCGCGCCACGTTCAGCAACTGTTGGAGCATGTCCTGGATACCGCGTGAAGCGCGATAAATGTTTCGGGCCAGGCGCTTGGTCTGCTCCTCGCCCAGATTGCCGTCCATGAGCATTTCCGCGCCCGCGTAAATGGCTGCCAGCGGGTTACGAAGGTCGTGCACGATGGAAGTGGAAAGCTGCCCGATGGTGGAGATGCGTTCCTGACGGATCAGCTCCTCGCGGGCGCGGCGGATGGAATCGCACATGGTCTGGAATGTTTCAGCCAGGCGCCCCAGTTCGTCCTGGCTATGTACGGTGACGTGGTAGTCGTAGTTTTCCTTGGCGATCTCGGCGGCGGCGCGGTCGAGCTCCGCGACGGGCTGCATGATCTTGCGCGCTACAAAGTATGTCACGGCCAGAGCGGCGATCAGAGCCAGCAACCAAAGAGCGAGGATCTGCCGTTGTAACGCCATCAGCCGCTGGCGTGCGCCGGCGAAGGATCGCAGAATGAAGAGCTGGCCGACGGGGGCGCCGCTGACGTCGACCAGCGGCTGGGGCAGCGCCAAAAAATCCGCCACTGCGCTGACGCTGGAGATGTTGAGCAGGCGCGGGGCGATGGCCGCCGTCACCGCGGGCGCCAGCGTGGACGTCACCACGCGGCCATTTGAAACGAAGACGAACTCGCTTCCACCGGTGGAATCCTTGAGAGTCTGGGCGACCCCCTGATCGACGCGATAGCCGGCCACCAGCACATTGAGAAGCGCCGGCCCATTGGGCGATTGGACGTAGACCGGCGTCACCACCACTTGAAACAGCTCGTCGCCTCTAGGCACAAAGCCGGAGGCCTGCTTGGGGAAAAGGCTGCGGGCGCTCCGTACCATGGACAAGTCGCCACGCGGCACGAACGCGGCCGGGCCCCCCAGGCTGGCGATGGTTCTGCCTTGCGCGTCCGATACGAGAAAGAATTCATCTTCGCTGGAGACCTTGGACCAGAGCTCTCCGGCTGTGTCCTGGATGGTAGCTTGATCCCTGGTGCCAAACGCGCGCCGGATCACGTCGGAAGTGCTCAGGATCTGGCTCACGGAAGCGAGCAGATTGGCGCGCGCTTTCCACAGCGAATCGTAGGCTTGAAAACTGGCCTTGGCTTCATGTTCGACGCCCGCGTAGGTGGTGCTCACCACGCTGCGCTGCACCAGCCAGCCGGTGATGGCGAACGTCGCGGTCATGACCAGCGAGGTGGGAATCAGGATCTTCCACAGCAGTGAGAGACGCGAGAATTTCACGGCTTCGATCCTGGATAGACGCCGGAATCTGTCAGCGGCGAATATGCTTTCCCGTACTTGTTTTGGTGCGGCCCTTGGAGGAAACCGCTCTCGGATACCGAGATGGGGGGGAGTTGTATCTGCGAATCGGACACCTCGACCGTATGTATGAGCGCGGCCAAAGTCTGCTCGGTGGCTCGCTCGTGAAAGACGTGCAGGCGATAGGAGCCGGGCGGCACGTCCAAGATTTCGAAGATGCCCATTTTGTTCGATACCGCGAAATAAGGCGTTCGAAGCACGACAATGACGGCGCTCATGGCCGGATGAATGTTACAGAAAACCCGGACCACGCCCTCGCGCCGGAACGCGATGGACCGGCTGGTGCCTGGCGGATACAGCCCTATATCGAAAATCTGGCCGTCGTAGTTGGAGAAGGCGTTGTGGAAGATCGGGTCGTAGTTTGGAAAGTCCACCGTGGTTCCCACGCTGATGGCGAGCACGTGCGGTGAGAAGGTTTTGTTTTTCTGAATCATCTCGGCGTGGCGGGCAGCTACGGGCGCGGCGGCCGCCCCGCCCAGGGATTCCAGCCAGACTACAACGCCGGAATAATCCTGATGCTTGCGCACGTTCGGATCATGGGAGAGCAACAATTCGACGCGTCCGCTGACGGTTGCCGCGCGAATGGTTGGAGACCAGGCCAGCATGGCCAAAAGGCCGATCGAGACAGCGGAATGGTGCTTTAGAAAAGATAAGCCACCGCCAGATCATAGTGATCGTTGAGCCGGTTCCCCACCAGAAAGTAGGAAGTCCGCACCTGCCCGCCCTCCAGACTCACGACGACATTGGGCGCCAGACGGTACATGACGTTGGCGAAGTAGGCTTGGTTCTTAGCGATAAAGCCGCTGACCAGGTCCGCGCTCGCGTCGTCCTGTTGTCCACCATAGATGTCGAAGGCCAGCTTCTGGGTAATCGGAAAGCGCAACTGGGCCCAACCGCCATTGCTCAGCACGGAAACCCAGCGCCCGCCGGGCAGTATGTCATAGCCTTGCCGCAGGCCGCCCAAAACCGCAACATTGCGCCCGTGGAAGTATGTTCCGGAAAATTCCAATTTCTGAAAGGGACGGAAAAACCAATCCAGAGTATAAATGTTGGACGGAAGCTGGAAGGGGCCGACATGATTGCTGTTCACATGGAAGCCGCCGGCGATTTCGAGGCGTCCGGTTTCGGCCCACTGATGCCACAGCTCGAGACGCGCTTCGGCGCCGGGACTGGAGTCTTCAGTCTGCTGGCCAGGCAACTGCGCGGCATAGGAATTGGGGTCGCTGGCGGTGTTGAGAAGGCTGGTTTGAAAAACGCCCACTTGCGCTTTCAGGCCCGTATCGCGATCGAAGGAGTAGCGTTGCTCCAGGCGAATCTGGGGCTGCCACAACCAGAGGTTGCCTGCGCCGGTCAAGGGCGAAACACCGACTTGAGCGTAGGAATCGGGATCGCGAGGCGAAATAATGGGCTTGTCTTGTCCAACCGTGAGCGTGGTGTTGGTCCAATCCAGATTGATTGCGGCCGTGCGCAGCCGGACCATATGATTGAGCGACGAGGTGGAGCCGCCGAAGAAATCCATGTACAGCGACCCGCTGACCTTGCCGCCCGCGAAGGTGTAGGGGCCATCGAACAGCAGCCCGAGTGTACTTTGCCGCAACGTTCCGCCACCGGTGGCGTCGCCGTAGGAAAGGGAGGCGATGGTTGGGTTGTCGGACTGATTGTTGTAACGGCCATTGGTATAGGCATTGAATAGCGCCATGCCGGTGATTCGGATCGGAAATTTCTGTGAAGCTTCCACCTTGGTTTGAGCGAGCTCTTCGATACGGCTTTGCTGCACCGCGCGCGCTTCGTCCCCAGATGCGCTGGACTGGGGCGGCTGGCCATCGGTGGACGTTGGCGCGGACGTGGCAGTTTGCGCGGGCGGCCCGGGAGCGCGCAGGGCGGCCAATTCCTTGCGCAAGGCGACAATTTGCTCGGCCAAAGCCTGATTGGTTTCTTCCAGGTGTTCCAGGCGCGACAGCACCTCACGCATTTCGGGCGTGTCTTGGGCCAGCGCCACATCCGTTTCGCTGGCGAGAACCAGGAACGCCAGACAAGCGGCTGAAGAATATCGAACTAATTTGCGTGTCATTGTCCTGAAGCTCCTCCAATTTCTCTCGCAAGGCGGCGGGGGAACGAGGTATTTCGAAGCCATAGCCGGGCTGTTCGCCGGGCGCTCATGGCACGAACCGGTATCCTACACCGTGGACAGTAAGGAAGTGACGAGGCGTGTTGGGGTCGGCCTCCAGTTTTTGGCGTAACCGCACCACGTGTGCATCCACGGTGCGCGTGTTGGGAAAAGATTCATAGCCCCACACAGAATTGAGAATCATGTCGCGCGTCAGCGGCCGGTCCGGATTCTGCAGGAAATAACTCAGCAGATTGTATTCGGCGGGCGTGAGTTTCAACGGCTCGCCCCGCTTGCTGACCACGCGCCGTTCAAAATCCACGGAGACCAACCCGAACTGGGCCACCTTGCGCGCTTCGGGCGAGGTGCGGCGCAAGACGGCGCGAATTCTGGCCAGCAGTTCGCGGGCGCCGAAGGGCTTGACGACATAATCATCGGCTCCGATTTCCAGAAGCAGAACTTTGTCCACCTCCTCGCCGACGGCGCTCAACACGATGATCGGAGTCTTAAAATTGGCGGCACGCAGTTGCTTGCAGATTTCGATGCCGCTCATGCCGGGGAGCCGCAGATCGACAATCAACAAGTCCGGCTTCACGGCCATGGCGCGCTCAAAACCAGTTTTGCCATCCGCGACCAGAAGCGGGCTGAACCCCTCCTGCTCGAGCATGATACCGATGGTGTCGCGCAAGCTTTCGTCGTCGTCAATAACGAGGATATTGGACATGAGGCTGCTCTTCGAATCGTAACCTGTCCGGGCGCCTAAAACCGGGGTTCATAGCGGCGGGCATGTCACTGTTATGGGGTTTTTACCAAAGATTTACAAGTTACCAACGACTACAAGCGCGGCTTGGCCGCATGATGGACCTGTGGAATAGGAGCTTGTGTGAGCCCTTGTGCGCCTTTGCCCAGCAGTAAAAAAGCGGGAGCTGCCGAACCTTCGCGCGCGTTAGCCGGCGAGCCACCGGAACTAAGCGGCGAGGTGATCAAACGCCGTACCATTGGACCCTTAACGCTCAGCGAGCATTTCCATCCGGCGGCGCAGACCGTGCCCAGCCGCGCCAATCGGGAGGCTTGCATCACGTTCGTGATCGAGGGCACGTTTCGCGAGAAATATGCTACCGGGTCCCTGGTTTGCCGGCCTGGCGGTGTGCGCTTTCTGCCGGCCGGCGTTCAGCACACCCATGAGACAGATTCCGAACTTCGCTGCCTGGAGGTGCGCAGCGCGCCGGAGGTTCTGGACCAGCACGCGCGCCAGTCGGTGGTTCCAAAAAGGCCGGCGCAAATCAATAATCTTTCGACTACCTGGCTAGCGAATCGTTTGTATGCCGAATTTTCGCGAGAAGACACGGCATCGGCCATTGCGATCGAGGGATTGGTGCTGGCGATTCTAGCCGAAATCGCGCGCGTCGACACCCGGCAAGCGTCGCGGTCCATTCCGGCCTGGCTGCGGCAAGCCACGGAGATTGTGGAAGCCCGATTTCTGGAGCGCCTCAGTTTGGGGGGCATTGCGTCCGAGGTGGGCGTACATTACGTGCACCTGTCGCGCCAGTTCCACAAGTACAACCAGTGCACGGTGGGCGAGCTGATCCGCAGGCGGCGCGTTCAGTACGCCTCACATTTGCTGGCGCATTCGGAAACGCCGTTGGCCGAGATTGCGCTGATTTGCGGTTTTTCCGATCAAAGCCATCTGTCGTTTCTGTTCAAAAGATACATGGGCGTGAGCCCGTCCAAGTTCCGGAGCGTGGCGGCGAGGGAGACTGGTTCGCCGGCGCGGCTGGATCGGGACGCTGAGCGGGTGGAACGTGCCGCTTGCGCCGCTGGCGCGCCGAAGTAAGGCTAAGGCTCAGCGCTGCGCTTCGCCGTGACGAAGCGACACCTCGCCGGGGCTGAGTTGATCCTCATAACACCACATCCAGCGCTCGCCGGGCTCGATGGAGCGCATCACGGGATGGCCGGCGGCGTGAAAATGCTTGGTCGCGTGCTTGTTCTTGGAAGAGTCGCAGCAAGCGACGTGGCCGCAGATCATGCATAGACGCAAGTGCACCCAGGTATCGCCGGTCAGGATGCAATCCTCGCAGACGTGTGTGCTAGTGGTGGTGATTTTGATTTGGTCCAGATGCGAACAGTGGTTTGCCATTTGTCCTTTTCTTAGCGCGATGCGTGCTGCGAGTCAACCGGGGCGCGCTCCAGCGCAGCGCGATCCCACTTGGCCAGGTTCGCGCCCGCTTCATAAGTGGTTTGGAGAAACTCCATCAGCTCTCGCTCGGGGGATGATGCCGTACGGATATCGTCGTACATCAAGACGAATTCCGAAAGTCCGGTATGGTACAGGGCGGGCGCGGGGCGAATCGGATAGGTTTTGAATCCGGCCGGCTCGGGCGCGGTGTAGGAATAAAACGCCGGACCCTTGAAATCGCCTCCGCCGGGCCAGAATCCGGCGCTGCTGACCTCGTGCGAATAGGCCTCGCGCGAGATGGGGTCCGGCCGCTCGGGGGCGGGACGTCCTGAAAATCGCGTGACCGCGAGATCGAAGCTGCCCCAGAAAAATTGGACCGGGCTGCATTTGCCGATGAACCGCGATCGAAAATCTTTCAGCACCGTATCGGAGGAAACCAGGACACGCCAGAACCTGTGGGCGTACTCGGGGTCGTACGATTTGTGTACTTCATCCTGCGCAAAGGGAATTGGGTTCGCGACCTCGTCCGGGCTGCCATGGATCTTCACCTCGATGTTTAGGGCCTGGAGCTGCCGCATGATCTCGCGATAGAAGTCAGCCACGGAGCGCGGCCGAAGGTCCATGGTCTCGACCGAGCCCTCGCTGGTTTCGATGATGAGCTGGTGCGCGATGAAGTCGAAACGAATTTCGAAGATGCGGTGTTGATAGGGGATGGGGGACGTGGTCAGCCCGCGGGCCGAGACGTACAGAGGGACGTTCCACCAGTGATTGACCAGCGGCGTGAGCGTCATGCGGATGTGTCCCACGATCTGCATCCACATGTGCAGTGTGGCGTAAGTGTCCTGCCAGGCTGCCAGCGGCAATTCAGGCCATGCATCGATAGTCATCGGGAGGCTCCGTCTTCGTCCGATTTAATTCTACAGCCACGCATCGCGAATCATAGCCCCTGCCGGCTGGTTCGTCACGGTTACGGCGTGCTTACGCTGCGGCTGGTGCTCGCCGAAGAAGGCTCTTACGTTCGCGCGATTCCGCGGAATCACATCCCGAGGAGATTCGTTTCGAGCTTGCCGTAGCCATGTTCTTCTGCCCAGATGTCCAAAGCGACGGCGGCGATTTCGTCCACCATCGGCACGGCGTGGCCATCTTTGGTCAGGTCGATTGATTTGAGATAGACATGGCAGTTGTCGCAGGCATCTACGCGGACGGCGGGCAACTCGGCGGCGGTGTAGATGGGGAGCTTGTCCTTATTTTCTTCGCCACAGTTCCAGCACAGCACGCGCCGAAAAGGCCACTCCATGCTGCAGACCGCGCACAGCAGCCAGCGCTTGGCGCCGTCGCCTTCTCCGTGTAGAACCCCAGCCACCGGCCAGGAACTGCAGAACGGACAGGTGCGGGCCTCCGGTTCCACCTGCACATCGCCGCGCGAGGCCAGATACTCGGCGTACGGCTGGAGCAGGGCGCGAGCGAAGAAACGCCCGTATGGATCGGCCGCCATCGTGTGCGCGGCGCCATCTTCCCACACGGATCGGAGCAGGTCCTCACCAGCGGCGCGATTTGGAAGGCGCTCCCGGCCTTGGCGGGCAAGTCCGGCGGGTCCCGAGCGGGCCACCAAGTCGATCAATTGCGGAAAATAGGGCGCGAGCGCACGGACCTCGGTCTCGGCTTGCGCGCGCAACGTTTCAAATATCGGGTTTCTGAAAAACGGCCAGCTCGCGGTAAAAAGTGAGCAAGTCGCGCGCCGCCGGATGAGTCTTGGCAAGTTGATCCGCCCGACGAATGCGAGCGTCGAAACTCCACTTCATTCCTGGGGCGGCGTGCCGCCGGTGACGCGCATGTACCACAAGCGATGGTGCGTCCGGGCCCAGGCTCGCGAGACAAACCCGGTGGTGATGGCGGTCATGCTGCCCGGCACCAGGAACACGCCCATGTAGATGTGAATCAGGAATCCGCCGATGGTGGCGAGCGCTGAAATTTCGTGCACCAGAATCATCACGCCGCGAATCCAGGCAGCCTGGCGCGGAATGTATTCAGGCACCCACAGGAACACGCCCGAGAGCAGGAGCAGCAGGGCGCCGTACACCATCAGCCAGTAGAATAGCTTTTGCCCCGCATTGAAACGGTCGGACAAGGGAAGCAAGTTGTCGCGATTGGCGGCGTAGTTCTCAACGCGGTCCAGCCAGCGCTTGTCAGTTTCGGTGATTTCCATGTCGCGGCGCCAGAGATTGTTCATCCACAGGGTGCCCATCAGGAACAGGACACCAATGATGGGATGCCAGAAGCGCGAGGTGGGTCCTCCGCCGAGCACCGTGGCGAGCCAGTACAGATGCGGTGAGTAAAACGCGAGGCCGGTCGCCAGGCAATAGAGATAGGTCAGGCCGGTGAGCCAGTGCATCACGCGCTCGCGGAACGTGTAGCGCTCGATCTCGCCCAGCGAGCCCATGGGCCGAACGTTGCTTGCGGCGCTCACTTTTTCTCTCCTTTCGGCGCTTGCTCCGGCTCTTCTTCCACGCGCTTGGGGCCGAAGCGGACGTAGTGCAGCACCAGGCCGACGATGCCCGCGGTCATGGCGATGTCGCCCAGCCACTTGAGCGGTCCTTTCCACAGCCGCACCATCAAGGGAACTTGCGGATCTTTAGGCAGCCCGCCGTAGCGCTCGGGATGCTCGATGTCGTGCAGCACGTACATGACGTGCGTGCCTCCGACGCCCGCCGGATCGTACACGCCCGCGTTCTTGTGCGACGTTTGTTCGCGCACTTGCTTGGCGCGCTGCTCGGCCAGCTCCTTCATGTCGTCTTTGCTGCCGAAATGCAAGCATCCGGTGGGGCAGGCTTTGATGCAGGCCGGCTCCAGTCCCGCGCCCACGCGGTCCGAGCACAGCGTGCATTTGTGAACTTTCTTGGTCTCGCTGTTGAACTTGGGAATATTGAACGGGCAACCGGTGACGCAGTACTGGCAGCCGATGCAATGTTCCTGCTGGAAATCGACGATGCCGTTGGAATATTGCACGATGGCGCCGTCGGCCGGGCAGGCCAGCAGACAACCTGGCTCGGCGCAGTGCATGCACTGGTCCTTGCGCATCAGCCAGCTCAGCGTTCCGTCGCTGTCGACATGCTCGTTGAACCGGATCAGGTTGTAGTAATTCCACGCCAGATCCGGCATGGTTTGGTAGGTGTTGTCGAAAACCGTTTCGCGGAACGGGTAGCCGTTCCATTCCAGGCACGCCACTTCGCAGGCCTTGCAGCCGATGCAGGTGGTGACGTCGATCAGTTTGCATACGGCGTAATCGCGCGAGGTGTCGCGTCCGGGCACCGGGCCGGCGTGCCCCGAGATGGCCTTGATCTGCAGTGGTCCGTTGCTCATGTGCTAGGCCTTCTCGATCTTCACCAGGAAGCCCTTGAACTCGGGCGTGTAGGCGTTGGGATCGGTGACGGTCGGCGACAGCAGGTTCGCGATCGACCGCGGCACCTTTCCGGCGTCTTCCTGAATGCCGCGGAATCCCTGATGAATCGGGATGCCGATCTGATAAACTTTCTTGCCGTCGATCGTCATGGGACGGATGCGGCGCGTGACCATGGCTTTCGCCAGGTAGGTATCGCGCGCGCTGGTGACTTTGACCTTCTCGCCGCCCGCGATGCCTAATTCGTTGGCCAGCTCCACGGGAATTTCGACGAACATTTCCGGAACCAGCTGGACGTTCATCGGATTGTTCTTGGTCCAGTAATGATAGTGCTCGGTCAGGCGATAGGTGGTGCAGACCATGGTGAAGCCCTGCTCGGGCGTGCCGTATTTGTCCATGTCGGTGGTGTACTTCTTGACCACCGGATTGTTGTTCTGCTTGGGATGCAGAGGATTTGCGACCGGGCTCTCGAAGGGCTCGTAGTGTTCGGGGAACGGGCCATCGGCCATTCCTGCCAGCGGGACGAAGATTCGTCCCACGCCTTCCGGATTCATGATGAACGGGCCCATGTGGTCCTTAGGCTGGGAGTCGGCTTTGAAATCGGGCACGTCGTTGCCGACCCAGCGTTTTTGCGCTTCGTTCCACCAGACCTGGCGGCGATCCGGGTCCCAGGGCTTGCCATTCACGTCGCAGGAGGCGCGGTTGTACATCACGCGGCGGTTCATCGGCCAGGACCAGGCCCAGTTGGGATAGATGCCCAGGCCGGACGGGTCGTCCGTGCCGCGCCGCTGCATCAGCGGGCCGGCTTCGGTCCAGGAGCCGCACCAAAGCCAATTGCCGCTCGAAGTGGAGCCGTCGTCGCGAAGGAAGGCGAAGCCCGGCAATTGCTGGCCGGCTTTGATCACCTGTTGCGTGGCCGGGTCGGTGACGTCGCCGATCGCGCGGCCATTCAGCTCTTTGGCGACTTCGGAGAGCGAAGGATTGGTGGGATCGGTGTAGTTCCAAGTTAGATTGACGATTGGGTCGGGGAACTTGCCGCCTTCGTTCTGATACAGCTCGCGGACCTTGAGGAAAATGCGCGCCAGGATTTCCTGGTCGAGCCTTGGCGTCGCCAGGCGGAGGCAGCGCGGCCCATTTCCACTGCAGCCAGCGCGCGGAGTTGACGAAGGTACCGTCCTTTTCGGCGAATCCGGCGCCGGGCAGGCGGTAAACCTCGGTCTTGATGTTTTTCATGTCGTCCGGCGTGATGCCGGGCGATCTCCAGAACCCGCTGGTCTCGTCCGGATAGATTTCGCACACCACCAGCCAGTCCGCTTTTTTCAGCGCATCGATGTTCTTTTGCGAATTGGGGCCGATGGCGACGCCGTTCATGCCGAACGCGATCAGGCCTTTGACTTTGCCCTGGTACATGTCGTCCCAGATGTGGACCCAGGAGTATTCGCGGTCCACTTTCGGCAAGTAGTCGAATGCCCAGCCATTTTCTTTGGTGGCGGCGTCGCCGTACATGGCCTTCATGAACGAAACCGCGAACTTGCGGGTGTTCGACCAGTAATTCCAGGAATCCCATTCCTTGGGCTTGGAGGAAGTGGGAGTGATGCGCTTCATCCAGCCGTCGAAGTCGTTGTCGGCGGGAGTGGGGACTTTCAGATAGCCGGGCAGGTTGTCGAAGATTCCCGCGATGTCGGTGGCGCCCTGGATGTTGGAATGGCCGCGCAGCGCGTTCACGCCGCCGCCGGCGCGTCCGACATTGCCGAGCAGCAATTGCAGCATCGCGGCGGTGCGGATGATCTGCGAGCCGAAGGTGTGCT
Source organism: Terriglobia bacterium (assembly GCA_963739705.1). Classification (GTDB taxonomy): domain Bacteria; phylum Acidobacteriota; class Terriglobia; order Bryobacterales; family Bryobacteraceae; genus Palsa-89. The sequence goes on from CAVUBR010000006.1 coordinate 168,460, forward strand.
GCGTCCAGCCGACCGCGTAAATGATGGTGGCAACTTTCTTGGTGTCGCCGTCTTTGCGGATGGAGGTGAACAGATCGGCGGCCTTCAGGAATTGATCTTTCGGGATGCCGGTGATGCGCTCCACCATCTCCGGCGTATAGCGCGAGTATTGCTTTCTTAGCAGCTGGTAGACGCAGCGAGGATGCTCGAGCGAAGTGTCGTAGGCGACGTTGGGCGGGAGCGACGCTGGAGCGGCGGGTCGACTGGGCTTGGCGTTGGCCGCTGCGGGAGGATCGGCCGCGGAAGCTTTGCCGGTCAGGTTTCCGCCTTCTTCATAATTCCAGGTCGACTTGTCGTAAGTCTGCGTCGCCGGATCGAAGCCGGAATACAGCCCGTCATCGGGCAGCTTGAATCCTTCCTTAATCACGAAGGCGGCGTTGGTGAAGTTGACCAGATATTCTTTGGCGACGCGCTGGTTCTCGAGCGCGTAGTGAATCACGCCGCCCAGGAACGCGATGTCGCGTGCCGGCGCGGATCTGCACGAACATGTCGGCCACCGCCGCGGTGCGCGTGAATCGCGGATCCACCACGATCATCTTCGCGTTGCGCTGGCGTTTGGCTTCGATCGCCCATTTAAATCCGCATGGATGGTTCTCGGCCGGATTGCCGCCCATGATCAACATCATGTCGGTGTTCTTGATGTCGATCCAGCCATTCGTCATGGCTCCCCGTCCGAACGTTGGCCCCAAACTGGAGACCGTGGGGCCGTGTCAAACCCTGGCCTGGTTTTCCAGGTAGCAGACCCCCAGGCTGCGCATGGTCTTGACGACGAGGTAGTTGAATTCGTTGGTGTCGGTGCAGCCGCCGTTCCAGGCGATGCTTTCCACGCGGTTGACGGTGCGGCCCTGCGCATCGGTGGTAATGAACGTTTCGTCGCGCGTCTTCTTGATGTGCGCGGCAATCTCGTTGATGGCCTGGTCCCAGCCGATGTCTTCCCAATGATCGGAGCCTGGCCGGCGCACTTGCGGCTTGAGCAGGCGCCGCTCGTTGAGGATGTCCTGCATCAGCGACGACCCTTTGGGACACAGCGTGCCGCGATTGATGGGATGATCGGGGTCGCCTTCCACGTGCACCACCTGCGCGGTCACGTTCTTGGCTTTGTCGCCGAGGGTGTGGATGATGACGCCGCAGCTCACCGAACAATAAGGGCAAGTGGAGCGCGTCTCCGTGGTTCGTGCGATCTTCAGTTCTTGCGCTTGCGCGTAGGCCGGTTTTACGTCGAAACCGAGGACGGAAGCGACCACCGCGCCACCGCCCGCTTTTAGGAAGTTTCTGCGTGTAGGATTCAACTCGCTTCCTCCTGGAGTTGACGACTAGTCCGGATCGAGTATATCACCGGTGTAACGCCGGCTGTGTTACTACAGCGTCGACCTACCGGCGGCGCGGCCGGTATACAAATCGATGTTCACAGGCCGCGTTTATTCACTTAGAGCTAGAACCATATCCGACCGCAAGGGGTGGCCTGATCGCCCGGATTGTCGAGGGCGAGCCGGTTGCGACACTCGGTCAAAAAGCGTCGAAACTCGCGAAACTCTCACACAAAATGTGGCATTGAAAACCTTTGTTCTCAGGATTTTTGCGAGGTCAAGAGCCGGGTCTTCGGCAAGCGACAGTGCGGGAAGGCCGAAAATCAGGAGCGTGAACAACCAGGTTCTCCGCATACTGAATTCCTGCTCAATGGATGCGCGTGGCGCCGCAAGTGTGTCAGCTTTGTTGTTGCTGGTAACCTCGGTCACTCCAGCCTGCGCCCCACTTACTGGAGGAGACCTGATAGGGCAAAGTAACGTGACTTCCTGGCGTGAGAAGCGACAACGTAAGTCGGCCAGTCGGGGATCCGGCCACGATGCGTAAGCATCTTCATATTGACCCCCAACTCGCTTTCGTGTTATCAACTACTTAACGCCTAGATGACTGGCCCCACCAATATTCTGTGGTACAGTGCGATGGCCATCAAGATTCTCTTCTGCCTGTATCTGGTGTGGACCAGGCTGGTCAAAAGGCATCCCATCTTCACTATGTATCTGGGTTGCTCCGTACTCCGGTCCCTGGGCGCGATGCAATTTCCTGCCATGGCCGATGGTGCGCTGACCCAATCCTACACGTATTTCTGGCTGTGGACCGAGCCGTTGCTATTGCTGCTTCAAGTTGGCGTAGCCCTGGAGGTACATGGCGCGCTGTGGAAGGACCATCGGACGATGGCTAAATCGGCGCGGCCGTTGCTGCTGTTCTCATTGTTGACGGCGCTGCTGTTTGCGGCACTCCCGGCCAGCTCGGAGATTCGGCGCTTCAGCGGAGTTCCATTGCAAGCTGTCATGGCTTTCGAGTTTCTTGCGAAGCGTTATCTTTCTACGGTGCTGGCGGTGTTTCTGATCATGTCCGCACTTCTATTTGTCTTGGTCGTGCGAAACAGTGTCAAGGGCAGTCTGTTCCAGCACGAAAACATGTTGACGGTATATTTCGGGATCTACGCGGTCGCGTATCTTGTGGTCAACATGGGTTGGAAGTCAGTCTTGCTGGTCAACAATCTGATGCTCTCTGCCCTTACGCTGTGCCTGGTGGTATGGATCGGCGTGTTCCGGCCTCATCAGGAATCGACTGCATGATGTGAGATTTCGGAGCAGCGTTAGGGCTGCCCCGAAACCATTGAGACCCTTAACGCGCCTGGCAGATCGGGGGGCAGGTGGGGATGGGATCGCCGAAGTGCGTCTGGGTCGACGGACCCGCAGCCTCGATGACGAAAATGCCGGCTGCCGCCAGGGCGAGCCAGAATGACAATGTGAGCTTCTTCATGGGTGATTCTCCTTTGAAATGTTTTCCAGTTCGGCCACGCTCGAAGCCTGCCGGACTGTTGTGGTCAGTTCGCGTCCCACACTATCAGAAATTCGACGCCCCTGTGCAAGCGGCGGCGTTCTATTACTGCTAGACATATCGGAAAAGTACAGGATTCGTATCAAATGTTTCCAGAACAGGAATTATCATTTCTGTCGCGGCGTGCGGCGAGGCCGCGAAGGCTGCGGAATCCTTAGGCCTTTACCAGCATATTCCGGTTAGTTCCAGAAAAGCAAGCTGACTTAGTTAGGCGAATAAGAATGTCCTCCGGGCACTTAGTAATGCGCGGAGTAAACAGACACGCGGGCGGCGGCCGGGCGGCTGGTGCCATGCGAAGCCCTTCGCCGCCGGTGGCCGGCCGGTTGCGGGCGCACGGCAGGGGCTATCTCCCGCCAAGTTTTTGGAACCCGCCGTCTGACAGGCTCGTCTACTAGTTCAAACGAAGCAGCTAGTCTCCGTGCGGCGACCCTTTCCCCAACAAACCAACGCCGCACGGAGACCTTCCGTGTGCTAACGATTCGTCACCAGCCTCGTCTCAAAAATACGTAGCAGCTAGTCTCCGTGCGGACCCTTTCCCCAAAAGCCAACGCCGCACGGAGACCTTAGGTCTCGTCGCGGACGTCCGGGCAACGTTTTAAAATCTTATCAGGCTTGTGAATGAGTGCACCGCTTCGTCACCGGCCGAATCACGAATCAGAAGGTCTCGACATGCGCACCCTTCCAGCCGGAATTTCGCTCTTGCTCGCTTTTGCGGGTCTCGCGTTAACCCAAAGTAACCGTCAACCTTCCTCCAAGGCCGAATCCAGGATCGCGCGGGAAGTTCGTCACGAGCTGATCAGTCTTCCTTATTACAGCGTCTTCGATGACCTGGCCTACAAAGTGGGCGGCTACACCGTAACGCTGTACGGTTCAGTGGTCCTGCCGACCCTCAAGTCCGACGCCGAAAAGGCGGTCAAAAAGATCGAAGGCGTGGAAAAGGTGATCAACAATATCGAAGTGCTTCCGGTCTCGCCCAATGACGATCAGATCCGCCGCGCGGTGTATCGCGCGATTTATTCACAGCCTGGGATGGAAATGTACAGCATACAGGCGGTGCCGCCGATTCACATCATCGTGAAAAACGGCCGCGTAAGGCTGACAGGGGCGGTCGGAAACCAAGGCGACAAGCAGCGGGCCGGAATGGGGGCCAATGGCGTGCCGGGCGTTTTCGCGGTTACAAACGATCTTCAAGTAAATCCCTAGACGGTTTTCTAGCCACTAGCGGCCGGTTCAGATACTCGATCAGCGGAGCCATGGCGCGAAAACGATCCAGGATTTCGTCGCACAACTTCGAGCCGGTGGCCAGCGATCCATCCAGCGTGGCGTCCAGAATCCAATCCTTCATCTTGATCCAGGCGATGGCGGGATGCGCAGGGTCGAAGCCCTTGGGCGCACGGGTCAATTCCTGACCCTGGATTTGTCCCACCAGCGCGCGCGTTTTCTTGTTGGCCAGGATCCGACGGAGCTCGCCGTGCGTCTCCGCGATGTGTGTTCGGATCAGGAGCATGGTATCGGGCTCAGGATGGTAGATGCCTCCGGCCACCTCGATCCGATCCGGAGCAATGCTGAAGTAAAAGCCGCCGGTTTTCAGGCGTTCCGGCCCGCGGCGGGAGAACGTGGCCGCCACGTGGGTCTTGTAGGGCGTCTTGTCGGCGCTGAAGCGCGTGTCGCGATAAATGCGGAAGACCGCTTTGGCTGGATCGGTCACGTAGTCCGGCGCAAAGCGCTTCAATCCCGCGTTGAGCGCCGACACCAGTTCCAGCATGGGTGTCTTCAGATGCTGTTCGTACAGATGCTTGCGCGGCTGGAACCAATCGCGGCGATTATTGCGCTTCAGGCTGCGAAGAAACTTCGGGGCCTCCTCCGGGAAGCCGGGGAATCCAATAGACAATGGCGCACTCCTCCCGCGCCCGCTCGAGCGCGTACGTTAGTATGGAACTAAAGATGTCCGTTCGACCAGAAACGATCGAGCGCCTGGCCGACCTTCCCAATGTAGCGATCTCCCAGGGAGCTTTGCTGAGCCGGTACACACGATTCGGAATCGGCGGTCCCGCGGACGTGTATGTAGAGGCGCGGGACGAGGACAGCTTCATTCGGGCGCTGGACGTGGCCAAGTCGAGCGGCGCCGCCTATGCGGTGATTGGTGAAGGGACCAATCTGATTGTCTCCGACACAGGATTTGCCGGCCTGGTCCTGCGATACACGGGCGGCGGAATTGAGACCGGCGGCACGATCGTTAGCGTTCAGGCAGGAGCAGGGCTGCAGAAGGTGGTGGATCATTGCGTGTCCTCCGGATTGCGGGGCCTGGAGACGATGACCGGGATACCCGGCTCCGTGGGTGCGGCGGTCTATGGAAACGCCGGAGCCTACGGACACTCGATCGACGAACGCGTTCGCGCGGTGCGCTTCTTTGACGGAACCGCGATCCGTGTATTCAACAATTCGGAGTGCCAATTTCGCTATCGCGAAAGCATTTTCAAGCGGCGCAAGGAGTGGATCATATTCTCGGCGGAATTGGCCATGGACGCGGCCGATCCGGCCGAGTTGCGCGCCATCGCAGACGAGATTTTCCAGATTCGTCTGGCCAAGTATCCCTCCGACATGAAATGCGCGGGCAGCATTTTCAAGAATCTGCTTCTAAGGGAGTTGCCTGAGTCCGTCCAGCGTCAGGTGCCGGAACGCGTGATCCGCGAGGGGAAAGTGCCATCGGCCTATTTTCTGGAGCAAGTCGGGGCCAAGGGAATTCAGAACGGCGGCATTCGCGTCGCGGCTTATCACGCCAACCTGATTTACAACCTAGGCAGCGGGACCGCGCGCGAGTTGTGCGAGATCGTCTCCTGCCTGAAATCCCGAGTCCGCGAACGCTTCGGTCTGGAGCTGGAGGAAGAGGTGCAATATATCGGGTTTTCGGCCAACAGCGCCGCCTAGAGTTCCGGCCCTTTCGGCGGCCCTGTATTATGTGGGTAGGACAGCCGAAGTATTAGTTGAAGGACTTTCCATGAATCGTGTGATGGTTGCCGGGCTCTTGTTTTGCGGAATTTCAGCAGCCGATGACCGGCGTGTCCCTGTCATTGTGGAATTATTCACCAGCGAAGGCTGCGCGAGCTGCCCCTCCGCCGATGCGCTACTGGCGCGGCTGGAGCGAACGCAGCCGGTGCCGGGCGCGCTCATCATCGTGCTCGAAGAGCATGTGGACTACTGGAACCAACTCGGTTGGAGCGATCCGTTCTCGGCGCCGCAATTCCACGCCCGCCAGAACGAATATGCGCTGGCTGCTCACGTCGAGAACATTTACACGCCGCAGATGATCGTGAATGGCCAGGTTGGGTTCGAGGGCGGCGACGCCAATCGCGCCTATGAGGAAATCGCCCGGGCGGCGCAGTCCGTGCAGGCGCCGACCACGGTGGATTTGTCCACCGCGCCCAATGCGCGCGACGGGCAGCTGATCGATCTGACGGTGCGCATCAGCAATCCGAAAACCGCAAAATTGCGCGATGCCAATCTCTACCTGGCGGTGACGGAGAGTGAACTGGTGGGCCGCGTGGCGGGCGGTGAGAACGCCGGACGAACGGTCCGGCATTCCGAGGTGGTCCGCAGCTTCAACGCCATCGGCAGGATCGATTCCAAGGGCGCCAGCGGCGGCCAGGTGGTCTCCACTCTGAAGCTGCCCGGGGAATGGCGGCGCGAAAATCTGCACGCGGTCGTGTTCGTGCAGGAAAAGGGGACCTTCCGCATAACCGGCGCCGGATCGATCGATTTGCGCTGAGCCACCTAGGCCGGCATCGGCGTTGGAAAGCATTACAAACAAAAGCCGGCATGTAGCCTAACATCCCGTCCAATGCTGAGAGTGGGCAGTCGGCAGCAACAGCTTCTAGATTCAGAGATTTGTGGCAGCACCATCCTGCGGTGAAGGGCTTTTGGACCGCAACATGCCTTCATCTTGCCGTATGCAAATCATTCCTGTTAAATCCAACCCCTTCAGTAGGATGAACTTGAACGATTCGCGGGTCGGAAAAGGCCATTTGGGTCGCTGCGTCTTCTGCGGCAGCGAGACCGAGTTGCACAACCACGGCGTACCAATCTGTGTGCCGTGCTCCGAGGATCTCGCAGCCGGTCGCAAGCCGCCCTTTCGGGGGCTGCCGGACCCACCCAAACAATCCGGCGGATCATAGCTTCTCCCCGCACGGCACGTCCCGGCCTTCGAAGATTTTCCGTGTGACTTCTTCGCTCCACCACGCGCACCCGATGGTCGAGGCGCACGTTGCTCCGATCAGTGCCTGGGAAGCAACCGTTTACTGCGAAACAATGCCTTATCCACGAACGTCTCAAGTTTGTTGGGCGTGGCAAGAGTACCATACGGCGCTGGTAGATTACGCACCTTAGGATGTTGTGAAAACTTTCGAACTATTGCTTGTCGAAGACTCCGCCGGCGATATCTTGCTGATTCGTCAGGCGCTGACTCGAGAGCGGTTCGCAATCAGCATCCACGCGGCAGTGGACGGCGAACAGGCCATCCAGATCCTTGAAGCACGACACTTCGAGCCGGATCTCATCGTTCTCGATCTGAATCTTCCCAAGTTCGCCGGATTATCGTTTCTGGCACGATACCGATCCGACGCGCCGGTCGTGGTATTCACGGTGTCCTCAAATCCTGAGCACCGGCGCAGGGCGTTGGAGTTAGGGGCCAAGGAGTATTTCGAGAAACCCATCGATCTGGACGAGTACCAACGGGTGGTACATAAGATCGTCCAAAACTGGGCCGCGTCAAATGACAAGACCACGGTGGCGACCTAGGTGCCGACGAAAGGCGCGGCGTTGCTGCGAGGCTGATTGTCAGTGGCGGTTGGTGCAGATCCCGAGTCAGCTTCGAAGAGCCCGGAATTCTGGTACCATCAGTACAATGAGAGTTTATTTCTGCTGCTTGCAAGGCAGCCTACTTGTTTCGCGCCGCTGTGACCGCGCTTGTCGATGATCCCGCCCAGATATCCCCCCCGCCGGCCCAAGGTTCGGGAAAACGTGAACGAGGCGATTCGCGTGCGTGAGGTTCGCGCCGTGTTCCCGGATGGCAGCGTAGAAATTATGCCGACGCTGGCCGCGGTGCGCAAGGCGCAGGAGCTGGGGCTGGATCTGATCCTGATCGCCCCCACCGCCGAGCCGCCCGTCGCCAAAGCGATGGACTATGGGCAATGGCAGTACGAAAACAAGAAGAAGCAGCACGAGGCCAAGAGGAAGCAGCACGTCATTCAGGTCAAGGAACTGAAGTTCCGGCCTAACACCGACGATCACGACTACGAGTTCAAGAAGAACCACGCCATCCGATTCCTGAAAGAAGGCAACCGCGTGAAGGCGGTGGTGCAATTCCGCGGGCGCGAGATCGCGCATGTCGATCTTGGTAAGAAGCTACTGCTGCGCTTCGCTCAGGATCTGGCGTCGCACGGCGCGGTGGAGGGATCGCCCCGGCTGGAAGGACGCAACGCACACGTCATCATCAGCCCGGTGAAGGCCGCCGCGGTCGTTAAAGAAAAGCCCAAGGAATCGCCGGGCGGGCCCGCAGGAACCAGTTCTCCCCAGGTTCAATAGAACAGATATTTCCGCCACTGATCGTCGCTGCGCGCAAGCAGGCGCATCAAGTGCCGGCTGGTGTGCAGGCTGAAAGGACGCGGCGCGCGCGCCAGCTTCATGCCCGCTTCTTCCGGCGTGCGGCTTCCCTTATGGTTGTTGCAGGGATGGCAACAGGCCACCAGGTTTTCCCAAGTGGTTTCGCCCGCGCGAGAACGGGGAACCACGTGGTCCAAGGTCAGCTCCCCCGATGGCATGGTGCGGTGGCAGTATTGGCAGGTATAACGGTCGCGCATCAGGATGTTCTTGCGCGACAGCGCCCGGGTCTGATGCGGGATGCGGCGGTATTCTAGCAGACGAATCACCGACGGCACGCGCATGGCGTGCCGCGCCGAGTGCACATGGGCGTGCGACTCCTCTTCGGCCGAGGCTACGCCCTTCAGCACCAGCACCAGCGCTCGCCGCGCCGCGCAAATGTTGATGGGTTCATAACTGGCGTTCAGCACCAGGACTGGTTTCTGTAATCGATCGAGACTAGGCATCAGTTGTCTGCTCCCGAGGGATTCGAATCACGAGTCATTAGTTCAAAGTCGATGCGGCGGTCCGCGCGCGCCAAGGTCAGAAGCGTGACCTCGGCGGCGCCGGCTGCTTTCAACGCGCGCGCGCAAGACGCCGCCGTGGCGCCGGTGGTCATCACGTCGTCGATGAGCAGAACTTTCTTGCCGCGCAGCGCGATCTTGCTCTGGGCGCGAAAGGCGCCCGATACATTGAAGCGCCGCTTGGCGTTGGTCAGGCCGGCCTGCGCGGCCGTGTTCTTGACGCGCCGTAATGTATTGCACACCGGGACGTGCGTGCGCCGGCTGATCTCGCCTGCCAGCAGCGCCGCTTGGTTGAATCCGCGCCGCCAGCGCTTGCGCCAATTGAGCGGCATCGGTACGATCACATCGAAGCTGCGCTCGCGGGGCAGCGCCGAGGCCAGCAGGCGTCCCAGCGGCTTGGCCAGAGGCTGAACCCGGCCGTACTTGAACAGATGAATCAGCTCACGCAGCTCGTCTTCGTAAAAGCCGAACGAGTAGGCCGCGTCGAACCCTCGCAGGCCGCGCCGGCATAAGGCACAACGGCCTTCAGCATCCAGCGGGAAGCGGCTGCGGAACGGAGAGCGGCACTGCACGCAGAAGTACTCGGCATCCAGCGCCTTCGGCTTGGCGAGACAGCTCGGACAGACGGGAATGCGCGAGAGGTCGTGCAGGGGCTGCGAGCAGATCCGGCACTCGTCGGGGAAAATCAGAGAAAAAATACGGCCGGAGATATTTCGAACCGAAGGAGGGGCCAAGTCCAGCGAGGCAGTTTCTGTTGGACGGCTACTGCTGAAGACTCACCTCCAAACACTTATTTTACACGATTGCGCTGGGCGCACGCACGCTAGGCGCGCCGCGTCAGTTTCGATGAAATTCCACTACATCCACATCGGCGAACGGTCCCAGAGTGTACTCGCGCCAATCTGCAAATTCCGCGCGGCGTCCGAACCATTCATGCCAGTAGCGGACTTGCGGCCCCCAACCGTAAATCAGGAATCGGCGGGATTGGAACAGCGTGCTGTTTGCAAGCCCCACGGCAAACGATTCGGCTTGCGGGGAGTTTTCGAACGGAAACAGATAAATTTGTCCGCGAATTGGATAGACACTCAGATAGGAATATAGGAATCCAGGCAAGGGATAAGCGGGAGTCCAGACCGGCGGCCTGGCCTCGATGAAGGGGCTGATGCAGATCACGGGAATTTCGCCGGAGCCGGCTTCGGCTCGATTCACTGCCGCGGCGGCCGCGCGCCAGTCCGAGTCATGGTGGCGGGGCCAAAGCTGGCGCCATTGCGCCATGAGAAGCAAGGCCGCGACGGCCAGGGCGGCGGAAAGAGGCCGCCACGATCCGGACGGCAGGAAGCGAGCTGCTGCGGCGGTGGCTGCAAGAGCCGCGCCTGGTAGCGCCAGATCGAGGTAACGTCCAACGAAAATACTTTCTCCGGTCAGCCGGGAGAAAAAGAAGAGCAGGACCGGCTGGCACAGCCACCATGCGGCGGTCAGAACGAGGGCGGAGGCGGTCAACGCCAGTGGCGTGGCTTTCCATCGCCAGATCCGGCCGGCGAGCCATGCGCCTGCGGTGCACGCAAAAATCAGCGGGAGTTCGAGCGACCGCACAAATTGCACCAGCGATGGCGGAGGTACGATCACATGCGCATTGGCTTCGCGCAGCAAGCTCAGGGTCTGGACCGCTACCGGCACAATCGCTGCAGCCCATAGCGCGAAGACCAGCACAGCGCGCCTCCGGCTGACCGGTGTTTTGCCGCTGGCCAGCCGCGTGGCCGCGTACAGGGCAAACACCAGGCACGACGGCCAGAACAACAGGTGAATGTACAACACCGAGCTCGCGCACCCTGCGAATAACAGCGCGTCCAGCCATGCGGCGGTATCCAGCCATCGAATCAGAAACAGCAGGGCGGCGGCGAACAGGCACATGCCCAATGCGTAGGGCCGGGCGTTCGCGGCTTGGTAATTGAAGCCTGGCAGGGCAAGGCAGGCGAAGACTGCAAACCAGCCCGACTCCGGGTGGATCAGGCGGGCCGAGATCCGCGCGATGAGCGGCAGAGAGGTGAGCATCGCGAGAATGGATGGGATGCGCGTGGCCACTTCCGAAAAACCGAACAAGGATCCCCACGCGTGGATGATCGTGTAATACCAGGATTGCCAGGCCTGTGGCGCGACCGCCTGGAGGGAGGGGTGCTGGGAACCGAACTGCGCGACGAAGACCGTGGCAGTTTCGTCGAGCCAGAAACTGGACGCTAGCGGCATGAGCCATAGCCGCGTGATCAGTAGCGCCAACAAGACCGGCAGCAGCCAGCGAGGAACCCAGGGCATCTATTTCACTTTAGATGCATCGCTCTCAACTTGACCTAAGCCGTCAATATTGCTCGTCGGCTCCAGTTGCAACTGACTTGCTGTTTTTTATTGACACGTTGGTTCCAATCGATTAATCTAGGACCAAAAGAGTCGGGTATCTAAGCCGACGAGTTGCGATTGAGTTGCAGAAAGGTTGAAGTGTCAATTATAAGATTGAGTTGCAGGCCAGTCGCAACCGGAGAAAGGAAGTTAGGCCTGGTAGATGAACGCATCCATCTGGCCTGTTTTGAGTGCGGGCGGATCGAGGAGTTCGCCGGCCCTTTGTTCGAGGAATTGAAGGTGGAGATTTCACGCCAGAAACAATTTCAGATTCAGGTGGTGCGACTGGAAGTGGGCGGCCGGTGCAGTTCGTGCCGCGATTCCACCAACTCTCGCGAGGGCCGAAAGAAGGAGGGCTCCAGCAGAAACGGCAGAGCGACGGCGTAAACAGATAGCGCAAAGGCCACGCGGCTGACTTTTGGCGAAGCGCGCCCACGTGGCCCCAGAGAATCGACAACCCGCAGGCTGACGACCGCTTTCATTGTAGGCTTGCCAGCCGCGACTTTCAAGGATGGTGCACAACTGATGGCTGGCAGGCTGGTGAGTAGACCTTCGCATGGCGCTCTGATCGCGGCTGTGGCGCTCGGAGTGTTCATGTTTCACTTCTGGGGATCTCCGCTTCTCGCGCAGGAGAGCCCTTATATCGTTACGTACGACCATCACCTCGAAGAGCCCGGAAATCTGGAGGTGGAGTATTTTTCCACCTTCGGGACGCAGCGTGCGGGCAACGACTTTCATGCGTATTGGATCGAGTTGGAATACGGCGCTACCGCCTGGTGGACAACCGAATTCTACGTGGATGGACAAACGACGTTCCGTGACAGCTCGCTTTTTACCGGCTTTCGTTGGGAAAACCGTTTCCGCCCGCTCCGTGCCGAGCACTTCATCAATCCGGTGATCTACATCGAGTACGAGAACATCAGCGAGGCCGACAAGATCATCAAAGAAGTAGAAGGCCATGATGTCGCATCCGATCATGCTGATTTGAATTCCGCGCTGCGGCAGACTCACAATCACGAACTTGAACTCAAGCCCATCCTCTCGACGGATTTCAAGGGCTGGAATTTCGCTCTGAACCCGCTGGCAACCAAGAACCTGTCGCCCAACAATCCTTGGGAATTCGGCTATGCGATGGGCCTCAGCCGGCCTCTGGCGCTGAAGGCTTCGGCGCAGCACTGCACTTTCTGCCGCGAGAATTTCATCGCCGGGATCGAGATGTACGGCGGTCTGGGGGACACACAGAGTTTCGGCCTGCACGAAACCTCGCATTACCTTGCCCCGGCCGTGGCCTGGAATCTCCCTTCGGGTTGGACGCTGCGTATCTCGCCCGGATTCGGCCTGAACGATACCAGCCATCGCCTTCTGTTGCGGTGGGGTCTCTCCAGGGAATTCTCCGGGTTCGGAGAGATGTTCCGCAGCCTGTTCGGAGGGCGCTCATGAAAACGAACGCGCCTTCCCGGGCGCTCGTGTTTAGCTGCGGTGTTGGGAGGAGCATCTCTCCTGGTTTTTGATGTTGCGGCTCTGGCGCAACAGCGGCGCCCACGAAATGACGAACCCGTCGACGTGGTGCTTGCCAGAGTTCCCGAGAAGGAGCGAAACAGGCGCAATCCACTTGAAAGCGACCCCGAGGCGGCCACCGCGGGGCAAAAGCTCTTCGGGCAGCATTGTGCCGAGTGCCATGGCGAGTCGGCCGGCGGCTCTAAGAGAGGCCCAAGCCTGCGCGCCGGTGGTGTGCAACAAGCGACGCCGGGAGAGATCTTCTGGATTTTGACCAACGGGGTTGTGCGCCACGGAATGCCGGCTTGGTCGAAGCTGCCTGAGGCGCAGCGCTGGCAGATTGTCACTTTCCTGCGCGGCCTCAGCGCTGTACAGGCTGGACTTGCCTTCGAGCCGACGAATTTCTGAAAGAAATCTGCTTCAGCTCTCATTCCTGATCAACGGGGTTGCCCGAACCGTCGCGCCAGCCGCCGACGTCGCCCGCTGAGAGAATTGGGAACGCGTTCGCAGGAGGTCATCATGCGCAGATTTCGCTGCCAGACAATTAGCGACGTGCTTCTGGTCAGCGCGGCGGCGGTGTTGGCTAACGCCCAAACCTTCACCACGCTGGCGAACTTTTCCAACAACACCGGCGCCGTCCCCTCAGGCAAAACTGGATCTTCCCTGGTGCAAGGTCCGGACGGCAATTTCTACGGGACAGCGAAGCAGCAAGGAGCGAACGACCTCGGGACCATCTTCAAAATGACACCGGACGGCACGCTAACCACGCTCTACAGCTTCACCGGCCAAGCCGACGGCTTCAATCCCACCAGTGGCCTGATTCTGGGTTCCGACGGAAATTTATATGGGACGAATCAGTCCGCGATTTTCAAGATCACGCCAGGGGGCGCCTTCACGACGCTCTACAACGCCGATGCGCCGGTGAATCCGGTGACGTTCTCGTTTGGAGCGGCGCCAGCAACAGTGTCTTACGACGGACTCGCCGCTTCCTTCGTGGGCTTGTATGAGTTCTACATCACCGTCCCGTCAGGCTTGGCCGGCGGAGACTACCAGATCAACGTGACTCAAAACGGGACCGCGCTTCCGCAGATCATGTACCTGACGGTCCAGAACGCTAATTGAGATAAAGGAACGGCGGGTCCGATCGCTCGGGCCCGCCGCGGACGTGCAGTTATACTGCGAGGTTGTTACTGAGCGTGCATTGCGTCGACCGCGAACACCGAGCCAGAGGCGTGGCATACATCGCAGCCTTCGCCGAGTGCATTAATGTTCGAATCGAAGTGGACTGCCTCGGGCTTGGAAGCGTGACATCCACTGCAAGCCGAGGTAACGGGCGGAGTCGGATTGATGTAGTACTGCCCGTTCGTCACCTGATTCTTGCCATCCGGCAGATTTAGCTCGGAGCTATTGACGTGGCACATGTAGCACTTCTTGGTGTCGCCGGGAGTCCCATCGCCACTGAACGGAGCGTACAGCGTGGCGCTAAAATCACGTGCCCTTCCGTTGTGGCTAATTTCGATGTAGTTGGCGCCCTGCGCGGCCAGGTTCTTACCGGTGTGAATGCGGTGGATCAGGAAGTTGAAGTTCAGCGCCTGCGGAGGCTGGGCGAGAACGGCCGGGTCCTTCGATTGGGCGCGAGTGGAAGCGTCCGTCAGAGAAGGATTGTGGCACATGATGCAGTATTCGGGGTCATTGCGCCGTGCGCCATGCCCCTGGAGATTTACGTGGCACCCATTGCAATTCGCTTTCGCCACTACTTCGCGGCGAGATTGTACGGGTGATCCATCGACGGCGAAGTACACCACTTGATTTCTGGTGCCGCTTTCGACTTGCTGAGCGGTGGTCGTGCCTTGCAGTATATTCTCCAGCCGCTCGGACTCCGCCGCGATTGCATAGGTTCCAGTGGCAGTAGCCGGGATGGCGTGCAAGAAGGTATAGGTGCAATTGCTGTTGGCATCGCAGGTTGCCACCGTTCCGTCTTCGCTGACGATGCCCGGTGTGGTGACGTCGCTGCCAAAGCTGGTGTAGCCGTAATCGCTGGTTGGGCCACCCAGGGTGAAGCTGAGATCCTCGAGGGCGGACATTGGGAGCGCGTTGCCTTGGGTGTCTTGTACCGTGAACGTGACCACCGGTTTCTGTCCGGCCAAGGTGTTCGTCACACCGGTAATGGTGATCTGGTCGCCGGTGATCAGAGGATCGGGGTTCTGCGGGTAAGTCGCAGCCGTGTCGGACGCTACCACGTGCGCTCCCTTGATGGACGCATCGAAGGGCAGTTCACCTTGCGAAACGTGGCAATTATGGCACTGGTTGTCGTCTGGCTGAGGTCCACCGACGTGGTTGACGCCGGTCGCGAAATTGATGTTGTCGTGACAAGAGCCGCAAGCTAGGGCCGTCGGCTCCATCATGTAGGCTTTGGCTTGCGCGGCGCCGGTTGCCTGGCTGTGGCAAACCTCGCAACGGCGAACATCGGCGGGATCGACGACCGTAGAAAAGTCAGTGGGGAAGTTCATGTAGCCGTAAATGACATACGGAACACTGGGCGTGGTGGAGGTGCCAACTACGCTTGGTAGCGACGAACCGTCGTGGATCTTGTGGATCATCACTTTTAAGTCCAGTGAATTGCCGCTGATGGGATCGGCATTTTGCGGCTGATGGCAGAGGACGCACATGTTGATGCCTTGGGCGTAGCCGCCGTGGAAGGCCAACACGTCGTGACAAGTGGCGCAACTCTGGGTTTTGATGACATCGCGCGTGACCGTCACTGCCGAGCCATTGGGGACAAAGTCAAATGTGGCTCCAGCGTAGTTAGTACCTAAGTTGAATTGCGTAAGATCACGATTACCGGCGACACCGACGGTGTTCGTAAGGGTAGGGTCAAATCCCCCCGGGGCCTTGGCAGTGAAAGTATACGTGTACTGGCCTGGGCCGACTTGTGTGGCTGGGCTTCCCAGTTCGAAATCTGGGCGAGTGATAGTGCCCAAGACCTTACCGGTCGCCGATGCAGTGGTATAAGCCACATATTGTTCCTGACCCTTGGGGATGTAAGCGGCCTCATAGGCCAAAGAAATTGCACCCGGCGTGGTAGCACCAGTCGCATCCAGTGGTAGGCCATTGGGGTCAGTAATGGTATAGGTCACGCTGATGGTGCCGTCGTTGGCGATTTTTGCGGAGTTGATGGTGATCGCCATCCCCGGATTTACAAATGCAACTAATTTCGGATCGGCGTAGTAAGCCTTGTCGTGTTTAGTGAACGGATTCCTGCCGGCGCTCTTGAGACCAACAGCGGCGGTTAACACGGCAAGGAGCACCAGAACAAGTGGTTTTGCTTTTCTACAAATGAGAAAGGACATATTTAGGACAAGCTCCTCGTTCGAGGCAGGGTGCAGTTACGCTACCAGGGGTTTTCCGCGGGAAATGGTATTGTGACCAATCAGATGGCCTCCTAACTGGCGCAGACGTGAGCGATATGGCGGTCTGGGGAATGAGTTAAATGCCCCGAAATGCTAAAAAGGACCCTTGTGTTTGAGGTTGCTGGATTAGTTCGAGGCGGGCGCACGCAGCCGATAGATGGCCGTATGCCGGACACTTTGGAGCAGCCGCTGGTGGTCCGCAATCAGCATGACGTCAGCGACCATGAATTCGTGGCCTTTGCGGTCGAAACGATCAAGAATGCGGCCGCGGACAGAGATTTGATCGCCTGGTTTTGCGACGGACCAGTTACGCAGCTCACTAGAGACGTGAAGCCACGGACCGAGGCGGAAATTCTGGACCAGGATATCGTTTGATAACTGGAGGAGCTTCTCCTGGCTGGCGGATTCGAGAGTGGCCGTGACGCTGCCCAGCAACGCGCCCGGCAGAACGGTGTCGGGCGTTGGAACGGGCCGCTGCTCGCGCGCGGGCAAGGGCGCTTCAGGAATCATTTCGGGCAGCTCGGCCGCCGTTGGGCTGGCAATCGCGGAGCCGCGGGCGCACACTGTTCCGTCCTCACGCTCGGCGGTGACCGCGATGGAGCCGTCGTCCTGCGTTTCCGTCGTTACGATGACCTGGTCGCCGTCGTAGAACGGTTCGAGCAGCCGCACTTGCATGCTGCCGTGCTCCAGCCATTCGGGCGCGCGGGCGATGATCGGCTCGGTCATATAGCCGTAGACGGTGACGCCGGCGACCAGCCCGGCGCGGAAGCCGTATTGGGCCGCGACGTCATCGGCATGAATCCTGTTTTCCGAATCGCGCACCGTGTTTACGGCGCGCACTCGATGGATGGGAAGAGCGTGGGCCACTAGACCGTCGTTGTTTCCGCCACGCGCTCCCTGTATCGGCGCTCGACGTAGTTGTTCAGAATGTCGATGAACTCGGCCACGATGTGGTCGCCGCGCAGCGTAATCGAGAGCTTGCCGTCCACGTAGACCGGCGCGACCGGCTCCTCGAACGTGCCCGGCAGAGAGATGCCGATGTTGGAATGCTTGGATTCGCCGGGGCCGTTGACGATGCAGCCCATCACGGCGACTTTCATTTCTTCGACGCCCGCATACTTACCCTTCCAAAGTGGCATTTGCTCGCGCAGATAGTTTTGGATCTGGTCGGCCATGTCCTGGAAGAAAGTGCTGGTGGTGCGGCCGCAGCCGGGGCAGGCCGTAACTTGCGGCGTAAAGCTGCGCAGCTCGAGCGCTTGCAGGATCTGCTGGCAGACGATGACTTCCTCGGTGCGGTCGCCATTGGGAAGCGGCGTCAGAGAGGCGCGAATGGTGTCGCCGATGCCTTCCTGGAGCAGCACAGAGAGCGCGGCGGTGGTGGCGACGATGCCTTTCGATCCCAGGCCCGCTTCGGTCAGCCCCAGATGCAGCGCGTAATCGCATTGCGCGGCCAGCTGGCGGTAGACCTCGATAAGGTCCTGCACGCCGCTGACCTTGGCGCTCAGAATGATCTTGTCGCGTCCGAGCCCGTAGCGCTCGGCGGCCTGGCCGGCAAAGAGCGCGCTGGCGACGATGGCGTCGAGGGTAACTTCCCTCGCGTCCTTCGGCTCAGGCGAGGCGCGAGTTTTCGTCCATCATGCGCGTGAGCAGGGCCTGATCGAGCGAGCCCCAGTTGACGCCGATGCGCACCGGGCTGTCGTACTCGATGGCGGCCTCGATCATGATGCGGAAATTGTCGTCGTGCTTCTTGCCGATGTTGACGTTGCCGGGATTGATGCGGTACTTGGCGAGCGCGCGGGCGCAGTCGGGATATTTCTTGAGCAGGATGTGGCCGTTGTAGTGGAAGTCGCCGATGATGGGGACGCGTACGCCGAACTTGTCGAGCGTGTCGACGATCTTGGGAACGGCCTGCGCGGCGGCTTCGGTGTTGACGGTAACGCGGACCAGCTCCGAGCCTGCCTGCGCCAGCGCCATGGCCTGGTTGACGGTGGATTGGACGTCGGCCGTGTCCGTGTTGGTCATGGACTGGACGACGATGGGGTGGTCACCGCCGACCCAGACGTTGCCGATCTTGACCGGAACCGAAGCCCGGCGCGTGATAGCGCAAAGGACGCGCCGCGCTCCGTTTTGCGCGACTTCATCAGGAGCAGCCATAAACCTCCGTGAATTCCTTATTGTAGCGTGCGGGGTAAGCTTAAGCTATCGTGCACTGGCGTTCGATTCATGTGGATTTTAGGGATTTGCGCGTTTGCTGGTGTTAGACCGGAGCGCGAGCTTGAGCGCGTCGTCGCGGAGCGGATTGGAGTTTGCCCATGGACATTTGGAACGTAGACAAACTAACGCTCTTTCTCATCTTTTTCCTTCCCGGCTTCATTTCGATGAAGGTATACGACTTAATGGTGCCGGGGGAGCCGAGGGATGTCTCGAAGTCGATCTTCGAGGCCATAACTTACAGCACCTTAAATTTTGCAGCACTGTTGTGGCTTATAGTACTCGTCCAGCGAGACGGCCTCTACCAAAAGCACCTCGTTCTGTTTTGGCTCTCAGTTGTCGTCATAATGATCGTGGCGCTTGCATGCTGGCCATTCGTCTTTCTGAAGCTCGCTACTTGGCGACCTATTGCAAAGCATTTCGTACACCCAATAAGAAAGCCATGGGATTATGTCTTCGGCAAGCGCGAGCCTTTCTGGATAATAGTTCACCTCCAGAATCAGCAGAAGATCGGAGGGCGGTTCGGCCCTGGTTCCTTTGCTTCTTCCGATCCGGCCACTGAACAGCTGTATCTAGAGGAGGTATGGGCCCTAGACGACGTTGGGCGCTTCATAAACCCAATTCAGCGATCACGAGGAATCATCATCATGAAAGAGCAAATTCGGGCGGTCGAGTTTTTCAAGTAAAATGTAGGTAAAAGGATCTGGTTGTGGGAAAGAACACCAACGCACCGCCTCCGTCGGCACCAAACATTGAAAGAAGGGGTTACCAGCCTCTGCGGGAAGGGTATCAGCCCAGTCGCGAATTGAACAATGTACCGCCCAATGGAGGCTCGGGGTTATCAAGTCAGCTTCCTAGCGCCACTCCGATCACCACATCGAACCCTGCGCCAGGCGCGGCAGCAGATAAGGGTTGAGTACAGTTCTTCGCTTCATCTCCCACCATGGCGTTTAAATACGGCCTCGCAGATTTCGACCGACGTACGGGAGTTGTGGATTGAAACATCAAACTTCCGATGGATGGTGTGCAATGCGGCTCGCTCTACGAGTTCCTCATAAGCGCGGCTGAGAGCAATTGGGAGCTTTGCGCTGCCTTTCCTAGTGGCCTTTGAGGTTCGCGACGAGCCATTCCTGGGAGGGCTGAGGCGGTCGAGTGCCAAGACTCCGCTGATACGTTCATCTTCAAGCGCCCCGCTTGAACTGAAGCATTGTTTCCGGACGAAATCAGCCGGACGCACGGCGTTTTCTTAATTCCGCCGTGGCCGCGCGATGACACTTCAGACACAGCGTGCGGATGTTCGCAAGGTCGCATTCGCCGCCGCCTTCCACCACCGGCACGATGTGGTCGGCGTCCCAGAGGCTCTTTCGGGAGCGCGGCTTGAGGCCCCATTCGAGCAGGGTCCGGACGCGCGCGGCTCCGCGCAGGCGCTTCAGATGAACCCAGGCCGCCTCGCAATCCACTCCACAGGCGGCGCAGATTCCTTGGTCGCGTTCAAATACCTTGTCGCGCAGGTATCCCGGGTCGGTCCGCAACCGCCATTCCTCCACGCACCAATCCGAACAGAATGTAACCCGGCCCTTAGGTACCTCGATATTGCACCACCGGCAGAGATTGCGTCCGTTGGGACCTTTAGGCAGACTAAGGCGATCCACCCAGCCGCCCGGCATGGCCCTCTGGGTACTCACGGGCAACTCCCGGGAACAAGATCGCGCTCGGCGGCATCTAAAACCATGGGAACTTGCAGCCGTGTCCCAATTCGGATATACTCCCGAATTGCATCCACTGCATGTGGGTATTGTGCCATGTCTGCAGAGAGGGTGATCCTTAAGGAGTCCCAGCACACAAGGGGAGGCGCGGCGTGTTCAACCAACCATCCAGATATTTGTTAGTACTGGCCATGACCAGCATGCTCGGGCTGGCGCCGGCGCGGATGCTGGCTCAGGCTCAAGCTCAAGCTCCTTCGTCACAGGAACCGCAGAAGAATTGGAAAGACCGGGCGGAGTACGATCTCTACGACGCGATCACCAAGGACACCAACCCCAAGACCCGATTGGAAAAACTGCAACAGTGGGAGAAGCAGTATCCGAAGACGGACTACATCCAGCAGCGGCGAACGCTTCTTCTGACCACGTACTTCGCCTTGAATCAGGCCAAGGAAGCCGTGGGAGTGGCCAAGGAGATCCTCGCGGATGATCCGAAAAACTTCAGCGCTCTTTATATCATCGTGACCTACACCATCCCGCTGGCGGGGAATCCTCCCTCCGCCGACGTGATGGATCAGGGCGAGAAGGCCGCCAATACGTTGCTGTCCAGCATCGACACGCCGCCGGCGAACTTCACGGCCGATCAATGGAAGGCGCAGCGGCCGCAAGTGGAAGAGCTGGCGCATACCACTATCGGCTGGGTGGAGATGCAGAAAAAGAACTGGACCACCGCCCAGGACGAATTTCAAAAGGCTACCAAGGTGGATCCCAATAGCGGGCAGCTGGCCTACTACATGGGAACCGCGATCGCCGAGGAGAAGGACGTCAAGAAAATGCCCACGGCGCTGTTTTATTTTGCCCGGGCTGCGACGTATGAAGGACCGGGCGCGCTGAACCCGCAAGGCCGGCAGCAGGTGATGGATTACGTGAAACGGGCTTACAAAGGCTACCACGGCTCGGACCAGGACTTTGACAAGCTGATTGCGGCGGCGAAGGTTTCTCCCGCGCCACCAGCCGATTTCAGCACTACTATAAAGAGCGCCCTCGAGATGGCACAGGCCGAGCAACAAAACGAGGAAGAATGGAACAAGACCCACCCCGATGAAGCGCTGTGGAAGAGCATCAAAGAAGCGCTCAACGGGCCGGACGGCGCGAACTATTTCAATACCAACATGAAGGACACGGCTGTGCCCACGCTCAAGGGCAAGGTGGTGAAGTTGGAGCCGGCCATGAAGCCGAAGACCATCCTGATCGCCATGGAAGATGGAAAATCGGACGGCACCACGGCGGATGCGACCTTGAAGTTTGAGGCAGCGCTGCCGGGCAAAGTGGATGAAGGCACCGAGCTGAGTTTCGAAGGCGTGCCGGAGAGCTATACCACCAGCCCGTTCATGGTGGTCTTCAATGTCGACAAGGACAAGCTGCACGGCTGGACGGGAAAAAACGCACCCGCGGCGCCAGCTCATCGTCGAGCGACAGACGCCACCAAGAAGTAAGGAAGATTCGGATTTTCGAGACGGTTAACCAAGACGCTTCCGGGCACTTCCTTGGGAGCGTCTTTATTTTGTACTCTAGTACTACTCTCTGGTTTGATGGTACCGGTTGACTGGTTCCCCGGAGAGTACTCTAGAATAACCTAGAGAATTGGAGGCGGCTAATGTTGAAGCAGACATCGAGATACTTTTTGATCGGTGCGGTAGCGAGTGTGCTGTGCCTGCCCGCGCTTGTGCTGGGCCAGGACGCACAGAAGAAGGGGCCGCAGTGCAAGGACCAGCAGGAATGCGATCTTTATAATTCCATTCTTCAAGACAACAATCCGAAGACCAAGCTGGAGAAGCTCCAGCAATGGGAGAAGGCGAACCCGGATACGCAGTTCCTGCAGATCCGCCGCACGCTGCTGATCACGACGTACGCGCAGAATGGCCAGGCGCCCCAGGCGCTGGCGGTTGCCAAGCAGAGTCTCGCGGCCGATCCAAAGGACTTCAACGCCTTGTACTACACCATGTTCTTAACGCAGACGGCCTATGGAGCGAACCAGCAAGCCTCGGTCCTTGCGGACGGCGAGAATGCGGCCAAGGCGCTTCTGGCCACCATCGATACGCCACCGGCGGGAGTGGCGGCGGACCAGTGGGCCAAGCTGCGGCCGGAGGTCGAAGTGCTGAGCCACCAGACGCTGGGTTTCATAAACATGCAGCGGAAGGCCTGGGATCCCGCCGAAGCCGAATTCCGTAAAGCGCTGCAGTTGAATCCGAACAACAGCGCAGCCGACTATAGCCTGGCGTTTACGCTGGCCAACAAGAAAGATAATTCAAGCGCTCTGTTCTACTATGCACGTGCGGCCGCTTACGACGGTCCTGGTTCGCTAGGTGCGCCGCAGCGCCAGCAAATCCAAACACAAGTGCAGCAGATGTACACTCTGCATCACGGTAGCGCTACTGGTTTCACGGAGCTGCTCGCATCCGCCAAGGCGCAGCCCAATCCTCCGGACGGTTTCCACATCGACAGCAAGGGCGAGCTGGCAAAGAAGTCGGCCGAAGCCGAGGTTGCTAAAGAAGAACAGCTTGCCAAGTCCAATCCTGAGCTGGCGCTCTGGAAGAACATCAAGGAACAACTTAACGGCGCGGACGGGGCGAATTATTTCAACTCCAGCATGAAAGACGCCAAGCTCCCGACGCTGCGAGGCAAAGTGGTTTCGCTCGAGCCCGAGAACCGGCCCAAAACACTCGTTATGGCGCTCGAAGACGGTGTCACCGGCGATGCCACGCTGAAGTTCGATATGCCGCTGCCGGGCAAGGTGGAAGCTGGAACTGAGTTGACGTTCGAGGGAGTACCGGAAAGCTACACCACCAGCCCGTTCATGGTGCTCTTCAATGTAGACAAAGAAGACCTGCACGGATGGACCGGCAAGAACGCGCCGGCCAAGAAGGCGCCGGTCAAGAAAGCTCCTGCGAAATAAGGGGCCGCTAGCCTGGGTCCGCCAGCGCCTGCTCCAGGTCGCATGCAAACGCGCGCAGTTTTCGAATCTCTTCGGCTGACGCGGGTTGCTCGAACCCTTTGCCTACGAAGAAGGCTTGCTCGCCGCGCCAAATGAGTGCGGCGTAGCCTCGCTCGGTCATGCGACCGGGAGAGCCGATGTTGCCGAAGTTATTCTCGCGGCGCTCGATGAACGCGACAAATCCGTCGCGCTCCACGATGAAATGGGATGTAATGTCCGCCGGAATGATTTGGAAACCGGCCACGGCCAGGCTCTCGAACCGCGTGTTCACATCTTGTAGCGGCCGAGATCCTCGTCGTCCAGGCTCTCCAGCCAGCGGCGCTGCTCTTCGGTATTGATCTTGTCGGCGGCCGCGCTGGACATTTTCGAGCTCTTGAGCACCGATTCGTCGACGTAGATGGGGCAATCCAGCCGCAGCGCCAGCGCCAAGGCGTCGCTGGGGCGGGAATCGACGCTGATCAGCTCGCCATCCTTATCCAGCCAGATGACTGCGTAAAACGTGTCGTCCTTCAGCTCGCTGACGACAACCTTGCGGATTCCCGTTCCCAGGCCGTGCAACAGCGTTTTGATGAGATCGTGCGTCATGGGGCGGGGAGTGGCAACCTTTTCGATCTCCAAGGCGATGGCGTTCGCTTCATAGATGCCCACCCAGATGGGCAAGATGGCGTTCCCGTTGGTATCCTTCAGCACCACGATGGGCATGTTGCTGACGGGATCCATCATCAAACCTCGGATCTTCATTTCGACTTCCATACGGTCCCCTTTCTCTTTAGACGCACATCAGCGCTTCGCCGGCCAAAGAATTCGGACCCGCGCGCGTGATCCGAACATTCGAAAACTTCCCGATCAATGTTTGGCCGTCCTGTGGACCTGCCTGTTCCGGATGAATGAAGTTGAGAGTGCGATTTTGTGTTGTCCGGCCGATCCATTGACCCGTGGCCTGATTATACCCCTCTACGAAGGCCTCCTCGGCGGTTCCGACCAGCTCGGAATTGCGGCGGATCTGGATGGCGCGCTGCTTTTCTTGCACAATGGTCAGGCGCCGGGTCTTTTCTTCTTCCGGGATCTGATCTTCGAGCGCCAGCGCGGCAGTGTTCGGCCGGCGTGAATACTTGAAGTTGAACAGAGAATCGTACTCGACCTGGTCGAGCAGATCGAGCGTCCGTTCGAAATCGGCTTCGGTTTCACCCGGAAACCCGACGATAATGTCGGTGGTGATCGAGATACCGCGGCGGGCCGCTTTCATCCATTCGATGCGGCGCAGGTACTCATCGCGCGTGTAGAGGCGCTGCATGCGCTCCAGCACGCGGTCGGAACCGGACTGCACCGGAAGATGCACATGGTTGCAGAGCACCGGATTCTCGTCAATCGCGTCCACGATGTCTTTTACGAAATCGCGTGGATGGGAGGTGGTGAAGCGGACGCGCCGGATTCCGTCCACTTCGCCGACGGAGCGCAACAACCGCGCGAAATCCCAACCCTCCGGTGACGGGTCGCGATAGCTGTTGACGTTCTGGCCGAGCAGTTGGATTTCCTTGTAGCCCATGCCGGCCAGCTCGCGCGCTTCTTTCAAAACGCTGGCGCTGGTGCGGCTGCGTTCCGGGCCACGTGTAAACGGGACCACGCAATAGGCGCAGGATTTATCGCAACCTTCGATGATGGTGATGTAGGCGCGATGCAGGTTGTCGCGCCGCGTGAACGCGGTCTCGAAGGCCTCTTCGGTGTCCAGATCCAGGCCGGTCACGCGCCGGTTGCCGGACTCCAGTTGGACCAGCATTTGCGGCAGCTTGGTGTAGCTGGCCGAACCCGCCACCAAGCTGACATGGGGGGCGCGCTCGAAGATCCGCTCGCCTTCCTGTTGCGCCACGCAGCCCAGCACGCCGAACATTTTGCCCTTGCCATGTTCCTTCTTGAACTGCTGCAGGCGGTGAAAGACTTTCTGCTCGGCCTTGTCGCGAATGCTGCAGGTGTTGTAAAGGATCAGGTCGGCCTGTTCGAGCGTTTCGACCTGCGTGTAGCCTTCCGAGATCAGCGTGCCGATGACCTTTTCGGAATCGTGTACGTTCATCTGGCACCCGAACGTCTCGATGTAGAAAGTCTTCATGTACCGATTCAATTCTATCGTAGCGACGTTGCGGGATTTGGAGCGGCGGCGGCTGTCGGCTCTGGTTCCGTCAAGAGAGCGAGCCGGACGTTGCGTAGTCGGTCCGTTTGGCCGACGGCGGGGCATTTTGACGGGTCGGCGACAACGCAGTCATCTGGATGGTGGTGCCAAGAATGCACACGCATTCGTTATCTGCGGGCGCTACCATTAGGGCCATGTACCGAAAGGTCGCGCCTCTCGCGTTCGCCGTTTCCTGCTGCTTCGCGCAATCGGTCGGATTCCAGTGGGTACAGACGCTCGGCGGTTCGGCCGCCGCATCCGTAGTCGGCGTGGCGACGGATGCACAGGGCAACAGCTACGTGGTTGGAAACACCACGTCGACGGATATGGCTGTACGCGGCGCGGCGCAATCGCATCCGGCAGGATCCGGCCTGTTCCGGATTGACGGTGCGGGCAACAACTGGACCAACCTTTATAACTCCGGAGCGGCCTCGGTAAGTTCTCTGGCGGCTTCGGTGCAACACCCGCAGTTGGTGCTTGCGGCTTCCAACCAAGGTATCGCGCGTACCACTGACGGCGGTTCCACGTGGAGCCTTGCGCTCCAGTACACGCAGTCGCCATTGACGGTGGCGTTCGACCCTACCAACGATTCCCTGGCTTATGCAGCCGGCGGTGGATGGGTGTTTTCCAGCTCGGATAGAGGTATCACGTGGGGCGGCACCGGCGGCGGCTGCTGTGGACCAACCGTCGAACACATGTGGGTGGACCCCAACCAGCCCCAGGTGCTGTTCGTTGCGGAATACGGTAACCTGCAGCGCAACTCCGATCGAGGCCGCGTCGGCTGGCAAGGCATTCCCACATCCACCGGACCGGTGAGCATGGCGTTCGATCCATTTACCCCGGGAACGATCTACGCCGCGACGCAGACAGTTCTGCAAGTGAGTCACGACGATGGCGTAACCTGGTCGTCCCTGGGACAGCCCAATTCAACCTATCGGCCGCAGTACATCCTCGCCGACCCGCTGCACAAGGGGACGCTTTACTCCACATCCCAAGGCGGCGTCTTCCGTAGCGTCGATAGCGGCGCGGATTGGAGCCGCGTCGGCACGGACATCAACGCCGGCCCGATGGCGGCAGACCCCGTGAGCGGCGCGATTTACTTCTGGATCGGCGGCACGGTCTTTGCAACTACCGATGGCCTTGCGACGCGGACGGCTCTGGGCCCATCGCCCCAGCAGGCCACCGTGTTGGCCGTGGCCGGATCGAGCTTGTATATGGGAGTCGCGGCCGCCACGCACGTATTCGTGACTAAGTTAGATCCCCAAGGCAACACGATTTACTCGACCTACTTCGGCGGCAGCGCGCCCGATTCCGCAAGCGGCATCGCGATTGACCCTCTGGGCGCGGTCTTTGTCACGGGCAACACTAGCTCGACCGATTTTCCGGTCACTGCGGGCGCATTCGCCAAGAGCGGCGGTAATTTTGTGTTCAAGCTGAACCCCGACGGGTCGACCGCGTATTCGACCTACTTCAGCGACGCGCAAACCCAATCGAATGCCGTGGCGGTGGATACTTCGTTGTACGGTAATGCGGTGATTGCCGGAACCACTTATGGCGATTTACCGGTGACTCCGGGCGTATGGCAAGGGAAACTCACCGGCACAGCTCCGCCCGGGATCGACGGTGGACCTGAGCCCGCGCCAGCCGTCAACGGATTCGTCGCCGAATTCAGCGCGGATGGCGGCTCGCTGGTTTACTCAACCTACTTCGGAGTCGAGAATGTAACGGCCACCGCGCTCGCACTCGCATCGAACGGGTCGCCGGTCGTTGCCGGCGGCGGCACTATCTATCAACTCTGTTGCGGTGGCATCGCGCTGGTGTACACCGCCACTGTCGCAGGCACGGTGAACGCGCTCGCGGCGGACGGCTCCAATAATTTGTATGTGGCGGGCGGTACAGGCTCGCAGCGCTTCTTGGGAACTCCCGGTGCATTTCAGACCGCTCCGGTGACCGTTCCGCCGTACCCGGGAGCGATGGGCAGTACCGCCGGAGGAAACGCGTTCCTCGCCAAATTCGATTCGCAGCTTCGGCCGATCTCCTCAACGCTGCTTGGCGGCGAGGCCACCGATCAGGCGCAGGCGGTGGCGCTTGCGGCGAATGGAAACGTAATCGTGGGCGGCCCGACCATCTCGAAATCGTTCCCTCTTCATGGACCCGCGCAGATGTCGTTCGCGCCTTCGACATCGTTTCTCGCGGCGTTGACGCCCGATCTTTCGAGTCTTCAATTTTCCACCTATGAAGGCGACACGCGCAGCTTCGGCATCACTGCCGTCGCGCCGATGCCGGATGGCGGCGCCATCTTCGGGGGCACGACCGCGCCACCGGCCATCTCAAATCCGTTTGCGCCAGTCGAGGGCCCATTCGTTCCGCAGGCGCTAGTTGCACGCGCCACGGCCTCCGCGCCGGCCGCGTTGCGCATCGATTCCGTCAGCAATGCTGCGAGCCATCTTGGCGTCGCACTGTCTCCGGGCGAGACCTTCATGGTCAACGGCGAGGGATTTGGCGCCGACGCAA
Organism: Terriglobia bacterium; assembly: GCA_963739705.1. Lineage (GTDB taxonomy): Bacteria > Acidobacteriota > Terriglobia > Bryobacterales > Bryobacteraceae > Palsa-89. The sequence continues at coordinate 196,410 of CAVUBR010000006.1, forward strand.
CAGTGTCGGTGAACGGAACCGCGCTGCCGCTGATCGCCCAATCCGCGACGACGCTGCTTGCGGCCATCCCGCTTTCGTTCAGCTCGCTGATTGCCGCCCAGCCTTACGAGTTCGTAACGTCCACCGCGGCTACCGTCACGGTGCAATCCGGCGGCGCCAGCGCATCGATTTTCACGCCCTTCTCGGCCGCCTCGCCCGGCGTCTTCTCGGCTGATGGCAGCGGTCTCGGCCAAGGCTATATCCTCAATGCGGACGGCACGCTGAACGGGCCCTCGAACCCGGCAATGGAAGGCGCCAAGATCACGATCTATGCCACGGGCGTTGGACCGATGACATTCTCGGGACAATACGCCGTCACCGGTACGCCGGTGGAAGTGCTGATCGATGGCTTTCTCGCGCCCGGAATTGCGGCAGTGCTCGGGCCCGTCCCCGGCCTGCCTGGCCAGGTGTATCAGATATCGGTGTACGTTCCGCAGCCATCGACCTTCGCCAACACCAGCTACGCCAATTATCATTTGCCGGTGCAATCGGCTCTGACATTTCTGGCGAATAGCCAGCCCGCTTATGGAGTAATCGCCAATTGGGCGAGCCAGGCAGGCTTGGGCATTTCGGTCACTCATTGAGGAGGGTCTATCCTGGCGTAGCGCGGGTACAGGAAGCCGGCTACGGTCCGTCGATGCGGCGACTCTCTACTTGACCTAAGACGCCCTATCCACCGAACTGCACCCGCCCTGGCAGGCCCCGAATTCCAAACTCACCCACTATCGCCGTTGTATACTACACATCCATGAGAACGTTTCTCGGCTCTGTTGCTGCCTTGATGCTGCTCGCACCCCTCCAGGCTCAGCTCGCCCCGCCCAACGACGCCGGCGTTTCGATGGGGCACGTGCATCTGAACGTCACGAATATCGATGTTCAGAAAAAATTCTGGACCGAATATTTCGGCGCGGTTCCCTTGAAGAAAGAAGGCCTGCAGGGCGTCAAAGTGCCCGGCATGCTGATCCTGTTCCGGCAGCAGGCGCCCACCGGTGGCTCGGAGGGAACCATGATGGATCACTTCGGTTTCAAGGTCCCGAGCACTTCGGAAGCCTTGAAGCATTTCCGCGCCGGCGGGATCAAGGTGCAATCCGAGTTTAAGGGCACGGAAGGTTTTCCCAACGCCTACGTCATTGGTCCGGACGACGTGAAGATCGAATTACAGGAAGACACTTCGCTCACCGTTCCGGCGGTCGCCTATCATCTGCACTACATGAACGCACCCGGCGATCAGATCAAGCTCATGAACTGGTACGCCGCCAACTTCGGCGCGGTGATCAAGAAGCGCGGGCAGCACGACGCGGCCGACATTCCGGGAATGAATCTGAGCTTCGGCGTCACGCGCAACCCGCCGACCACGCCCACCAAGGGACGCTCCGTGGATCACGTCGGTTTTGAAGTGAAGAACCTGGAAGCGTTCTGCAAAAAGCTGGAGGCCAACGGCGTGAAGCTGGACGTGCCTTACCGCAAGGTACCGGCCGCCGGCATCGCGATCGCGTTTTTGACCGACCCGTTCGGTACTTACGTCGAGCTGACCGAAGGGCTGGATCAGTTCTGATGCAGCGCTAGCGGTGAAAGCGTCCGACCAGGACCGCTTTACCCAGGATGTGCCCATCCATCGCTTTTAGTACGTCGGCGCGCGAGGCGTCGTCCGGAACATCGAGCTTGGCATCCAGGGCGAACAGCTCCCAAGTGTAGTGATGATGCGGGCCGACGGCCGGTGCACCGGGGCCTCGATAACCGATCACGTTTCCGCCGTTCTTGCCTTGCACGGAGCCGTCCGGGCGCTTCGCATCCGGCGCGACAGCCTCCGGGAGTTCGCGCGCGTCGCCGGGGATGTTGATCACGATCCAGTGCAGCATATCGTTCAGCGACTTTTGGAGCGCGACGTCCGGATCGTGCATGATCAGAACGAATGCGGCGGTGTTTGCCGGAACATTGGTCCACTCGAGCTTCGGAGAAACCGGGTTCGGACTCGACTGCGTGTATTTGGCGGGAACTTCGTCGCCATCGGAAAAAGCTGGAGTGGTAAGCGTCATGCCGGGGCCTGCCATTCCGCGGCCGGCGCCTCGTTGCTGGGCCAGTCCAAGAGCCGCGACACCCAGCGCGGCGACAGAGAGCCTGAGGATGCGTGTGATTGTCATACGTTCCAGCCTATATCCGCCAATCGGGAGTTGCAACGCGCTCGCGCGTGATTTGCGCGACGGTGTGCGTTCCGCAATTGCCCATGGTGAGCTTCAGCTCGGCGTTCAGGATTTCGAGGACCCGGTCGACGCCCGGCTGGCCGAAGGCGCCGAGTCCCCACAGATAGGGGCGTCCGATGCCGACGGCGCGGGCACCCAGCGCCAGGGCTTTGAAGACGTCGGTGCCCCGGCGGAATCCTCCATCCACGAGCACGGGAATCCGGCCGCCGACTTCGGCCACCACTTCCGGGAGCGCCTCAATCGTCGCGCGCCCGGTTTCGGTGGACCGGCCGCCGTGGTTCGAAACCAGGATGCCGTCGATGCCGTGCTCCAGGCACAGGCGCGCGTCTTCGTGCGTGTCGATGCCCTTGATGATGAGCTTCATGGTAGTGGCCTTGCGCAGCTTGTCTACAAAATCCCAAGTCATGCTGGGGTTCTGCGTCGAGATGCCGGTGAGGTCGATGCCGTCGTACATTTTGCGTTCTTTAGACGTGGGGCCTTCCGGCCCGTGGCATGTGGTGCACTGGATCGTCATCGAGCGGCGCAAGCGTTTGAAAGTTTCGCTGTTCCGCCCGGTGGTAGTGTCCACCGTCAGCGCCACCACCGGACATCCCGCTGCCTCCACACGCCGCAGGATCTTTACGCACGCATCCCAGGACGTTGGCGCGTAGAGCTGGTACCAAGGCGGCCGGCCGAGCGCCTTGGCGACATCCTCAACTCCAGTAGATGTCGCGGTGGAAAGAATCATGAGCGAGTTGCGAGCATTCGCGGCACGTGCTACCGCCAGCTCGCCTTCATCGTGATAGGACCGTTGGCCGCCGGTGGGGCAAACGAAAACCGGGCTGTTGTAGGTGCGTCCGAAAAGCTCGACGCGCATGTCCACTTTGGTCGCGTCTTCCAGGCGGCGCGGCCGGAGTTCGACGTGCTTGAATCCCTCGCGGTTGGCGCGCAGCGTGGCATCGTCGTCCACGCCGCTGATCATGTAGGCCCAATGCGGCGGAAGCACTTTGCGGCGCGCCGCTTCTTCGAACTCGAACACGTCGAGCGCTTCCTTGGGATTGGAAATGACGTACGGCGTCTCCGCGGCCTGCCAGGCGAACGCCTTCGCGCCGGCCAGCGCGGCGACGTATGGACTTCCGGCCAGGAAGCGGAGAAACGCGCGGCGATGCTGCCATCGGCGGTCGCTCAGCGAACGGGATGTTTGGGTCATCATGGGTAGCCATTTTACGCCAATCCGGACGCGAGTGATATGTTAGAGCGGAGCGGGAGAAGCGCATGGCCGGGACCAAGAAAGAACGAATCGCGATTCTGGGTGGCGGCGTCGGCGCCATGTCTGCCGCATTCGAGCTGACCCGCATTCCCAATTGGCAGGATCGCTATGAGATCACCGTCTACCAACTGGGCTGGCGGCTGGGCGGCAAGGGCGCGAGCGGCCGCGATCAGAGCTATGCCGATCGCATCTACGAGCATGGCCTGCACCTGTGGATGGGCTTTTACGAAAACGCCTTCCGCCAGATTCGCGACGCCTACGCGGAGTGGAACGCGAAAGGCTACCAACCGCCGCCGCTCTGGAAAGACTACACCGAAGCTTTCCTGCCCCGCAATTACGACGTCGCCATGGAGCGCATGGAAAAGAAGTGGCGGCCGTGGGTGTTGCTGTTTCCTCAGAGCTGCTGGCAGCCCGGCCAGGATATACCGGGACTCAAGGCTCCGCTCGACATGTGGGACATGGTGCTACGCATGCTCAGCATGATGCTGCTAGCGTTCCTGGGCGCCAAATGGCAAACCGGATTGCGAGGATGGCTGCTGCGCGTGGTTGGCCGGATCCTGCTCTGGGCGGCCGAGCACCTGGGACCGAATCCGATCGTGCGCGGGTTGGTGCGTTTCCTCGGAAGCCGTGTCGGTGGTCCGTGGCTGCTTCCCGTACTTGTTTTGTTGGGCGTCGCCGAGCATCGCGCGGGCGATAAAGCCCGGCCAAGGCATCATGAAACCGTTTTGAATCTCCTGGAGCGCTTCGCCGCGTGGTTCGAGTCGGACGCGAAGAGCAAACAGAAACGTGCCGACATGGCGCGCCGCCTCAGCGTAATGCTGGACGTGGGCGTCGCTGTGGTGCGCGGCGTTCTGGCGGACAATGTCCTCACGCGCGGCTACGACTTTCTGGACGATCAGGATTTTCTCGAATGGCTGGGACGGCACGGCTGCCAGGAGCCCGATAATCCCATCACGCGGTTCTTCTACGACGCTTGCTTTGCGTACCGCAGAGGCCGCGACGAGTATCATCCCCATGTGCCGCCCGAAGAGCGCATCGGGCTCAACATGGGCGCGGGCGCGGTTTTGTATGGCCTGCTGCGGCTGGTTGGGACCTACAAGGGCGGCATCATGAACGTCATGAATGCCGGCATGGGCGATACCATCTTTTCGCCGTTTTATCTGGTGCTCAAGAATCGCGGCGTGCGCTTCAAGTTCTTTCATCGCGTGACGCGGTTGGCGTTGACTGAGGATCGGCGGGACATCGGATCGATCGACATCGACGTGCAGGCCGAGCCAAATCAAGGCGAGTACGATCCACTGATCGTCGTGAATGGCGTGCCGTCCTGGCCGAGCGAGCCGCTCTACGATCGCCTGAAGAACGGCGATGCGCTGAAAAAACAGGACCTCGAATCCTATTGGGATACGCATCCACCGGTGGATCGGCTGACGCTTCGGCGCGGCGAGCAGTTCGACAAAGTGATTCTCGGCATCTCGCTGGGCGCAGTACCGTATCTTTGCCAGGAATTGATCGCGCACAGTGAGCGCTGGCGCGCGATGGTGGATCGCGTGGAGACCGTCAAGACCCAGGCGTTCCAGATCTGGATGAATCGCAGCGAAACGCAGATGGGCTGGAACCACCCGCTGCCCATTCTCACCGGATTCGTGGAACCGCACGACACCTGGTGCGCGATGGATCACTTGATACCGAGGGAATCCTGGCCGGCCACTGCGGGCATTCAGCAGATCGCCTACTTCTGCAATGCCATGCCGGAATGCACCGCCGCGCACTGTCCGGCCACATGCACGCCGCTCCACCGCGCTCCCGATTGCCCCATCGCGGGAGCGATCGACGATCCCAACTTCCCGGGCCAACAGGACGAGATGGTGCGGCGTGCCGCCATCGATTTTCTGAATCGCGATGTGCGCACAGTATGGCCGCTGAGCACCGATCCCAAGAATCCCAACGAATTCGATTGGGACGCGCTGATCTGCCTGCACGGCAGCCGAGGCGAGCGCGCGTTCGACGAGCAGTTCTGGCACGCCAACTTCCAACCCACCGAGCGCTACGTGCAGAACATTCCCGGAAGCACGCGCTACCGTCTGCATCCGGCTGAGTCAGGATTCGGCAATTTGTTCCTGGCAGGCGATTGGACCTACACGCCCATCAACATCGGCTGCGTGGAAGCCGCTTGCATCTCGGGAAAAATGACTGCCTGGGGAGTTTCGGGGAGTCCTAATTTCATTTACGGGCCGATGGGTTACCCCGAGCCGATCGATCGGATTCATTTTCGCGACACGCCTGCGACTTCGGCCGCCGCCAAAGGGACGGCCTGAGCGCCGCGCGCTTTACAGTAGGCCGGCGCCACGCAACCACAACCGCTGCATCGCATCCAGGTTGTGCACGCCATACGAGCGCAGTTTTTCTTCGGCGCTGCGTGTCATGACCGCGCCTTCTTCGCCGCCTTGCAACCGGCCCAGTTCCCGGCGCGCGATCTCGGCCAGGGTGAGCATAGATAGTGCCTCGAAGGTCCGCGCGGCCGATTGCAGATGCGCCATGGCTTGATTCCGGTCCGCGCGAAACTCAGCTACGCCGGCCAGTATGGCCTCGCCCATCGCCGGACCATGCGCCAGTGTCAGGCCGCGTAACACCGCCGCGTCGCGTTCCGCCGAGCGCAGGAATTCGCTCTCGTCCGCGCCTTCCTTGCGTGCCTTTTCGGCCATCGCCAGAGCCGAGAGCCCGCGCCACTGCATCATGTACGCCGGGATATTTTCCAGCAGATGCAGGAACACGCGGCGCGCTCGCTTCCAATGCTCGTTGGCGCCTCGCCAGGCCGCTTCCGCGTCGTCGATATACAAATCGATCCAGCCGCGCCCCAGGCCCGCCATCATTTTCTGCAGCGTGTATTCCTGTGCCGGCCACAGCGACATGGCTTGCTCGTGAATCGCGGCGGCGCGCGCCGGATCGTCCTGGCCGAGCAGCCCGAGCACGTACGGCTGCCCGCCCACATTCGCAGCGGTAAAGGCGTCGCCGCGGTTCAGCGCGTCGCGGAACCAGAGGGGCGACATGGCCGCCAGTTGAGCGCAATTGCCCAATGAAACCAGATCCCACAGAAGATAGGTGCGCGTGGCATTTAATTCGAAGTTGACGCCCGAGCATTCTGAAAGAGCGCTCTCAGCCTCTTCCAGTAGCCGTTTCCCTTCGAACCACCGTCCGAGTTCGTAAGTCACCATAGCGCGCGCCATTTTCAGGAAGGCGCGGTTCAATGGCGTGTCGCAACTGCCGATGATTTCATCGCAGCGCTCGAGAAGCTGTTCGGCGCGCTTACGTCCGCCCGAAAAAGCCGCGGTTACGACGGATTCCCAGGCCAGCGCCTTCAGAGCGCGTCCCGGATCTCCAGCGCGCAGCGCGAGAGCGAGCGACAGGGCGCTGAAATAAGTTCCCGCATAGGGATTAATGACGCTCAAACCCAGGCTCATGAACTGCGCTACGTCGATGGCTTCCAGTTTGCGCGCCAGATCGGCGCCGCCGCGAGACTTGGCAAGCCGGTCGCCACGAACCCGAATCCAAATCAGCAGCGCGATTCGTCCCGCCACTGCGACCAGAGGATTTCGCGGCATCCGCAGTCCCGCGCGCCGCAGGACTTCCTGAAACGCCTCGGTTCCTTCGCGGGCATGCCCGCAGATGCAGAACTGATACGCGGCCTTGCGCGCCAGATCCGAGCGACTCTCAAAGCCAGGCATAGCCAGCAGCTTCTGATACCGCTGCGCCGCCTCCAGACTGAACCCCGCATTGGCTTGGGCGTCCGCCAGCGATTCCCACAACTCCGGCCACTCTTTCGAATCTTTGTCCGCCAGGTCCAGCGCGCGCGTGTACAGATTCACTGCCTTGTCGAACGCCAGGGCGGCGCTCGCGGCTTCAGCGGCGCGGCGGTAATATGTGCGGGCGCGCTCCGGTTGACCGCCCAGCTCCAAGTGCACTGCAATGGATTCCGGCTCGCCGCTCTGGGATTCCTCAAAAGCCTCAGCCAGCGCGCGATGCCGTTCGCGAAGCTGGTCGGGCGCGAGGCTGGTGGCGACGCTCTCGCGGATGCGGTCGTGATACGGTTCTACGTCGTCGTCCAGGGAATTTCCGCTGGTTCGCACCAGACGCATGGAGCGCAGCAACGACATGGCCGCCGGATCGATCTCGCGAACGCCGGCGGCCAGGTAGGCGATGGACTGGCTGACCGGCTGCGCCGCCACCGCGATGGTCTCTAGCAAAGCCTTGGGCAGCGCGGGCAGGGAAGCCACGCGTTCCAGAATGACTGACTCCAAGTGGATAACGCCGGTGACGCGCTCTTCGGCCGCATTCTGAACCAGCTCGCGCACAAAATAGGCGTTGCCTTGCGACTCGCGCGCGATGGTATCCACCAGAGCCGCGTTCTTGATCCCGCTGCCAGTCAGCAGGCGCTCGGCCAGCTCGTGAGTTTCTTCGCCATCGAGCGGAGCGAGTTGGATGCTGAATTGCGCCACCTGCTGGCTCTCCATGGTGGAAAGCAACGCCCGCAGCGCCAGGCTTCGCTCCAGATATTCGCCGCGATAGGCGACGATCAGCAGCAGCACGGGTCCGTCGGGTTGACGCAAGATTTCGGCCAACAGGTCAGCGCTATCGCGATCGCCCCACTGCAGGTCGTCGATGGCCAGCACCAGCGGCACATGATCGCCCAAGCGCGAGAGCAGCTCGCGCACGGCTTGAAACGCGCGGCGGCGGATTTCGTGGCGTTCGAGCGCGGCTGACGAACGGGCGCGAGCCGACGACATTGCCTGCAACCGGCCCATGACCGGGAACAGCTCCACCAGCAGCGCCACGTCGCGCGGCATCAGCGCGGCGGATTCTACTTCCGGCAGGCGCCGGAGATAAGACGTCAGCGCATCGATCAAAGCGTCGAAAGCCTTGTAGGGCACCGACTCCTGCTCGTAGCAGCGCCCCGTGAGCACCGCGGCGCCTTCGCTCTCCCGCAGTTGGTCCAGGCATTCCTTGAGCAAGGTGCTTTTGCCTACGCCCGATTCGCCCTCGACACTTACTACGGCCGCTTGACCGGCGCGCATCTTCTGAAATGCCGCATGCAGGGTGGCCAGCTCGCGTTGCCGGCCGACAAACAATCGCTTCTCCGCCGGTTCGTGCGGGATAGGAGGCGCGGCGCGGGCCACTCCCGGGCGCGCTCGCAGCCGCTGATAATCTCGGGCGCATCCGGCCGGCCAGCAGGATCCAGTTCGAGCAGCGCCACACACAGCTCGTTGAGATCCTCCGGTACGGCTGGAGCGGACTCCCGCGGAGGAACCGGTCTTACGCTTTTCTTCAGATGGATGATCTCGTGGGGCGAGCCGGCGTGCGGAAACTTTCCAGTCAGGCACTCATACAGCATCACGCCCGCCGAATACCAGTCCGTCTTCGCCGTTAAGGATTCTCCCGCCGCCTGCTCGGGCGACATATAGGCCGCCGATCCTGCGAAGGCCGAGGTCATGCGGGGATCGGCGGGCGCGAAGTCCTGGACCAGGCCGAAATCGAGAATCATCGCGCGCCCCTGGGGCGTTACCAGGACATTGGAAGGCTTGATGTCGCGGTGCACCTTGCCTTCCGCGTGCAGAGCCGCCAGGCCGTCGACCACTTGCGACAGCGCCTCGCGCAGCCGTTCGTAGTCGCACTCGCGCGCGGATGGGGACGGCTGTGGCGGCGCAATCAATGTCACGGTTTTCATGGACATGGCGGTTGCCGTCTCAAACGCCGGTTCCGCGGAGCTCTTTCGCGGTGACGTAACTCAGGAAGTTGACGCCCTCGACATACTGCATGGTGAAGAACCAGTCGTCGCCTTCATTCAGCAGCTCGAACAGCGTGACCAGGTTGGGATGGCTGACGCCGGCCAGCGCGCGAAACTCGTTCTTGAAGAGATAAAGCGAGTTGGGGCGAAGCTGTGGCAGCGTCTTCAGCGCGACGCGCATGTGGCGTTCGGCGTCCAGCGCTTCATAGACCACGCCCATGCCGCCCGCGCCCACACGCCGGACGATCTGGAATCGGGCGTTACCCTGGAAATCGCCTGCCATCACCATCCGCGACAGCTAGGCGCCGGTACCCTTCACTTGAATGCTTGGAGTTGGCGGCTGCGTTTGGTCTCCAGGCTGTCTCCTCATCTCAGGAGTCGAAAAAAGATTCGGCTTTCCGTGGCTGAAGCGCCATGCATCCAGCGCCTGCCAGGGCCGCATGTACCAGGGTTGATCGAGCGGCCACACCTGCGCGCGGGGAGCGCTCGACCCGTCGCGCTCCAGCAACGCGTTGACGGCTCGCCGCGCCGCTTCGTTCGCGCCTTCCATGGTCGCCAGATCCGTGTAAGTCCGGACGTAATCCGATGCCAGGAAGAAATTGTCGAAACCGAAATCGGCCTTGGGGCGGAAGCGGTGCGAGCCCACGGTATTGATGAACAAAGGCTCCAGATTGACGTGATCGCCGTAGGGATTTTTGTAGCCCGCCAGCTGCGACTTCGCATACGGATCCACGCGCATCGAGGTTGATGCAATCGTCCATGAAAAATTCCGGCACCTCTTCCGGCAGCACCTTCTGGCCGTTCACGTTGTGCGAGCGCTTGAGCTGCGCCCACACTTCTATCGCGATCTCTTCGTGCGTGCAGTCATAGGCGCTTCTTCTTGATCAGGATGCCGGGTGAGGTCCAATTCCGAAATGTCTACCGACAACAGCCCGCGTTTTCGTCCGTCTCCGGAGGTCGTCAACTCGAACTGCGTCCAGAACTGAATCTGCGAAATCGCGGTGAGCGCCCAGGGCGTGCTGACATACAAAATGTGCCCGTTGACCAGCGGAACGTCATGATCCAGATAGAACTGAACGCCATTCATCCAGCGCGTTTCAAGCTGCATCACGCCTGCCAGGCCCGGAGCTCTGGCGAGGAATTCTTTGCCCCCCGGTAACGATAGGATGGTCGTCATCCCATCCACCGGTATCGCCGAAATGGCGTAATCGAAGTCCTGGCCGTGCGTCAAAAGAGTTTTTACTCCTTTCACGTCCACGGTGATGGTCCGCAGTCTGGGCGCGTCCGGATAGGCTTCGAAACCGTACGCCAGCTTGCCCAGTTGATACTGGACGCCCAAGCGTCATCAGATAGCTGACCCAGGGGAAAATCCAGGCGATGTCGGTAGGAGCGTCTAGCAGCCGGTCGTCATGCCGCGTTGGATCGAGCATGGGGTAGATCATCTGGCAGAACACGGTGGCGATGGTTCGAGTGCTGCTCAGTTCGGCCTGCATGGCCACTAGCGAACGGGTCAGGCCCTGGCCTAAAAGCTGCTGGTATGCGACGCGAGCGATGCGCGGCGTCGATGAAGGTCCAGTACGGAATCCAGTCGTACTCTTTGTCGACGCGATCCATGCAGGAGCTGGCCATCACCCACAGACAGCGCAGGAAGTGCAGATTGTCTTTCAGGCTGACGCCGTTGCTTTCGGTGAGCATGTGGAAGAACATTTTCCACTCCGCCCACGTTCTCGGGAAACCGACTAAGCCAACCAGCGGGGCTTGATCGAAGCGCGCCAGCATCGATTGCGTGGCGGCGGTCAGATTTACGGCCACAGTCTCGGTTTCATGGAACGGGATGCGCTGCATGGTATTGATGACATGACGGTAGAAACCGGGAAAAAACCGGAATCCGTGCTCGCCGGGAAGGTCCTGCCGCTGCTCGATCCCCGAATTCGGCTTCGGAATGCTGCGCGCCTTCCCGCCGAAGGCGTTCATCCGCTCGTAGACGGTGACCTCATAGCCGCGCTCAGCGAGCTCATGCGCCGCCGTGAGCCCGCCCACCCCAGCCCCCAGTACAACTACGCGCTTTGCCACACTGCTACCTCCGGGTTCGTAACTGTAGCATAACGAAAACGCAAGGAAGATGCGGAAAACGCAGCGCAAAACGCGGTGGTTCGCTCTCAGCGCTTCAGATGCTCAGGACCGGACAGGGCGACTCGCGGACGATGGCATAAAGATGCGACCACATGCGGCTCATGGTGCCCTGGCAATGCCCGCGGCCGGTGATCACGAGGTCGGCTTTCTGGCGCAGCACTACCTCTCGCACCGCCTCCGCTATCGGCGCATCCACCACGGTTGTGCAAACGTCGACTCCTAAGCTCATCTTCAGCTCAGCGAGCCGATTGTGCGCTGCGTCGATGAGTTCTTTTCTGTAGTGACTAAGCTCGCCCCTCGGCATGGCCGGCGTCTGGACCGCGTGTAGCAGCGCTAGTTTGGCGCCGTAAGCGCGGGCCAGTGCGACAGCGCCCTTCAATACCGCTTGGGCCTCGCTCGAATCGTCCAGAGCGCACAACATCGAGCAGTAAGGGATGGCTGGCGAGTCGTCCGTCAGCGCCGACCCGATGCCGGTCCATACCACTGTCGTAGCGTCATGCAGAACCTTGGCCGTCACCGAACCCAACAGAAACCGCCGCACCGGGCCATGACCATGCGTCGCGAGCATGATGAGATCGGCCTCCTGCTGCTGCGCCACTTTGTGGATAACGCAACCCGCTTCACCCAACTCCGTCACCAGATCCACATGCCGTCCCCGAAACATGTGCTGCGCGAACAGATGCAGCCGCTCTTGTTCGGCGGCCCGAACCTGTTCGGGAAAATCGGGATCGATCAGATCCTCCTGGCTGCCGCGGAGCACGGCCGCGGCTAGGGGTCCATAAGCGTGCGCCAGCGTCAGCTCCGCGTCGAAATGATGCAGCATGTCCTGGACGTAAGGAACCACCGCGAGGCAGGGCTCGGAGTAGTCAACAGGAAATAGGATCTTGCGGAAGGGCAGCATGTCAGTCTTCTCCAAGGCGAGCAGGTGCAGTTTCAAGACCAGACGCAAGAGTGCTTGTGTCGTTTGCAATCGGCCGGGAGTTGTGCAATTTGCCCCAGGGTTGGGGAGCTCCCGGTGCGCTTCAGCGCGCACGTTACGCGGCGGCTAGTGTGTTGGCGATGCCGGTGAAAACCGCGGCGAAGCGCGCGATTGCGTTGACGTCAACAGCCTCCGGGCCGCGATCGGCGGGATTGTGGAACAGCGCATTACGCCCGATGATGGACATGTAGCGCCCGCCGCCGCGGTGCACCACGCCTGCCTCGCCGCCTGGAACCGTCCCGCGCGGAACCCGCCGGTCGATACTCAGCCCGGCCGCTTGCATGGCCTTGGCCATCACAGCTTCCATCTCGTCGTCTGAAGCCTGGATGGTGTTGCCGGGGTCCTGCGCCGCGCCGATGTTGGCGCCGAAGTGAATCCAAGCGCGGCTGTGCATGATCAACGCCGGCCTGCGTTCGGCATAGATTTCGATGCCGCGCTGGCCGATTTCATGCCCGCTCGAAGCCACGAACAAAACGTCGCGCGCCGGTTTCGTGCCGCGCATGGCGCGGATCAACTCCAGCCAGCAGGCGATGCCGCCGCCGCGCTCGCTCGCGCAAGTCCACCAACCGCTACGGGGCGTCATAATTACGAGCGGTGGAAGCGATTGGTCCGCACCCGCGATGCCCGCCGCCACGTTGAACGCTTCGGCTGGCGAGCGTTTCACCTGAGCCACCGCCACTGCTTCCGAACCGCTGCGCGCCAGATCGTCCAGCCAGGGTTTCTCTTCGCTTGAAACTTGAACCACCGGAGGACCAAACGGATGGAGAAAGCTTTCGGCGTTATTGGGACACAGACCGGGGCGTCCGCCGCGGGTCACCAGCACGATGGCGCGATGGTGATTCTCTCGCCGCGCCTGGCCGAGCGCACCGGCTCCAGAGGTGTTGGGCGGCGCCTCCGCCAGACCAATCTCTGCGCTACTCCCCAACGGACCCAGCCGTCCGCGGCCTCCGTCAGCCGCGGTGAACCCGCCGTCGAACAGAGGCAAGCCCTCAACGCGCCGGCCCGCGGCGCTAACCGATGCGGCCACCGGATCGACGCGGCTCAGCTCGAAAACTTCGCGCGCCGGTTCAAGCCCCGCCTCCCGCACTTGAGCCATCAGCCAGTCGCCGGAAACACGGTCGACTTCGGTTCCCGTGCGATGGATGCCTTGCTCCCCGTAGGATTGGATAATTTTCGCGATGCGCTTCTGCGCTTCACCCGAGGCCGTTTGCGCCAGCAGAGCTGCCGGTCCTGCCAGCGCCATCCACTCACGTCGCGTCAACAGCATCATCCGGCCATCATAGCCGGTGCCGGCCCTGCGTGGAAGCGCCTGTCTAAGCTTGGGTCTATCTGGGCTTGGCTTATCTGGGCTTGACCGAAACGTTGCTGTTCACTTCCGGCTCGCGCGTCCAGGTTTGCGACCGCCCAAACAACGATGCGCCCAGAAACCCTCGCACCGACAGCACTTCTCCCTGCTCTTTGACTTTCACCTTGCAGCGATAGATTTTGCCGTTGTCGGGATCGAGAATATCGCCGCCCGAGTATTCCTCGCCGCTCTTCTTGAGCCCGCGAATGATGGTCATGCCGACAATGAGCTGATCCTTGCGCTCGTCGGTACATAGATCGCAACGGCGTCCGGCGCGCTCGGGATTCAGGCTTTGCTCGACGCGCCCGAAATACTGGCCATTTTCTTCCCAGATGCGAACGATCGACCGCGGCTGACCGGTCTTGTCATCTACCGTACGCCATCGGCCCACGGGCGAAAAGCCAACCCCGGGATTTGAGGCGTAGAGTCCAACGGTGGCCAACCCAAGCAGCGCACAAAAGCGCCACAAATGCTTTCTCCCGACGTTTGATTGCATAAGAATCCCTCCGGAGAATCGAAACTGCACCACCGCCTGGCCGAGCGCAGCGGAATCCAGCGCAATCGGCATGCGCGATCTCGCGCTCTCAGGACTGGGCTAAGGCAAAATCGCGCCTGGATGCAGAGCACCAGCCGATTCTCAGCCGAAAAGCTGCACGGCGACTGCCAACTTCAGGCCAGCGCTGAAGGCCATCTCAGGGTGTTCGAATTCGGCTTCCAAGTTCTGGGGCGATCGCCCGGAAATGTCCAAGATTCCAGGTGTAAATGATCTGAGCCCTGACCTTTACTGCGCATGCCAAAAGGAGCGCATCGTAAACACGGCCGCTGGTGAAGCCTCGCTCGGCCGACGTCTTGATCGCCTCCCAGTACTCGCTTTCGTCCAATGAGACCAGCGTAAGACGGCCCCGAACTTCGCTGACAAACAGCATCACTTGTTCGGGCGGAATCGGTGGCTTGACTGGCAAGGCTGTCATAGTTGCATACACTTCTGCAAGAGTATGGATGCCGCACGCAGATCGACCACTGCTCGCAGTACTCAAGCGCTTCAAGCTGGCTAAGTGGTCCGGATGGCCTCCCCAAAACGCCGCGATCAAGACTGATGTGTCGAAGAACTCTCTCATCGCATCAGTTCTCGGAGACGCTTGTCGCGTTCGCGATCGATCAGTTCAGGTATGGAAGTCTCCGTGGCTTCACCTTGATATACCCAAATTCCACGTTCTTTCTTCAGCGTGGCCTGTCGACGTAGCGGCCGAAGAGTGATTCTTTCCCCCTCGGTCTCCAATTGGAGCGTATCGCCGGGAGCTAGATGCATTTGCTCTCGCAGCGGTTTCGGCAGTACGACCCGGCCTGCCTTATCGAGAGTAAGCTTCATAGTCACAATGGCATGATGACGTGGTTCAACCCATTTGTCAATGGCATAGTCCGATCGCAGCCCATGTGATCTATTGCGTCGGCCTCGCCACTAGTGGGACGTATAATGGCTTCACCGTGGATATCACACGTCGCACTTTGCTAACCCTAGCCCCTGCGTCCCTGACCATGCCCCTTATGTCCGATACCAACGGCCCCGCCCCGCGGCCTTTCCGCGTCGCCATCCCGCAGAAAACCATCGACCACATCCTCGCCCGCGTACGCGAAGCCCGCTGGCCTGACCGCCTGGACGCGGACGACTGGCGCTACGGCGCCAATTGGGATTACATGAAAGAACTCGCGGCCTATTGGACTACGCGCTTCGACTGGCGCAAGGCCGAGGCGCGTCTTAACAGCTTCCCTCAGTTCAAGGCGCGCGTGGAAGACTTCGACATCCACTTCTATCACGTGCGCGGAACCGGGCCGCGTCCGCTGCCCATCGTCCTCACGCATGGCTGGCCGGGATCGGTGGTGGAATTTCTCGACGTCATCGGGCCGCTCAGCGATCCGGCGCATCACGGCGGCTCGGCGGCGGACTCGTTCGACGTGGTTGTTCCCTCGCTGCCTGGATTCGGATTTTCGTCCAAACCGCCAGGCAAGCCGGTCGGACCACAAACCACCGCGCGCCTCTGGCACAAGCTCATGCGCGACGTCCTGGGCTACTCGCGCTACGGCGCGCAAGGCGGCGATTGGGGTTCAGCCGTAACCATTCAACTCGCGCGCCAGTTTCCGGACGACCTGGCCGGCATCCATCTCAACGCCGCCTCCGTGCGTCCGGCTCCCGAAGCGGAACAAACCGAGCAAGAGCGCGCCTGGTTGCGTGCGGCCGCCGCCTACCGCGACACCGAAATGGATTACCTGCGCGAGCAGCAGCGTAAGCCGCAGACCGTGGCCTTCGCGCTCACCGACAATCCGCTCGGCACAGCCGCCTGGATCGTCGAGAAATTCAAAGTCTGGAGCGACTCCGGCAACAACATCGAGCAAGCCTTCACCAAAGATCAGATCCTCACCAACGTCATGCTGTACCTGGTGACTGAAACCGAAGGCACCGGCGTCTGGTACTACCGCGGCTCGGCCGACGAAGCGCGCGCCGCGCAAGGCCAGGCCGCAAGCGGAAAAATCCAAGTTCCCACCGGCTTCGCTGCTTTTCCGAAAGAAATGACCGCGCTCGAGCCGCCGCGCAGTATGCTGGAGCGCGACTTCAATCTCACCCACTACACAACCATGCCGCACGGCGGCCATTTCGCCTGCCTGGAACAACCGGCGCTCATGGTCACCGACCTCCGCGAGTTCTTCCGAAGCCTGCGCGCCTGACCGCCTAAGGTTGGAATGGCCGCTTAGTGGCCAGCGGCTTGAACTGCGTGCGAGCGCAGGTCAGCCGGCTGCTCCACTGCCAGCGCGTCCACCGGGCCCAGGGCCACAATCGCTTTGGGCAGCAGCCCTCCCAGGACCACGAACAGGACGCAGGCCGTCAGAATCCAGCGTTCGCGAGGCAGGGCATCCGCCATCACCGTGAAGCCGGTTCGACGCTTGCCCAGGAATAGCCGTGTGAACAGACGAAAAATGCTCACGGCATTCATGGCGATCGCGATCGGAAGTAGCAGTCCGGTTTGCGGGTGCGATACCAGCGTTCCATGGATCAGCAAGTCTTGCGAACAAAAACTCAGCGTGCCCGGCAAGCCGACCAGGGCGAGGCCAAATATGGCGAAGAATACGGCCAGGCGCGGCGCGTGCTCGGCCAGGCCAAGATGGCGGCTGGCTGTCAGGTTTTCTCCGAATCGTACTTCCAACAGCCGCAAGATTCCGAATAAGCCCATGGTGGATGTGGTGACCACGAACCAATGCACCAGCGCGCCGGTCATTCCCTCCGCGGTCCTGCTCTCCAGTCCGGCCAGAATGCACGCCGACTGGCTGAGCGCGATCAGTGCGAGCAGCCTGCGAGGCGAATTCTCGGTCAGCGCGCGAATGGCCACGTAGAGAGCCGTGATAAGGGCGAGGTAGGAAAGCACTGGAAACGTATTGCGAGTCGCGTCGGGAAACAGCGGCACAATCAACTTTGCCACCAGCAAGGCGCCGAAATGGCCGTTCAGCAAAAGAGCGGTGGGAATCGCAGGCCCTCCCTCGGCTGCGTCCGCAACCCAGGCGTGCGCCGGACAAATTCCTTTCCGGAACACGACCGCGGCCACCAGCAGCACAAAGGCGGCAATCCCGCCGGGGTTCTGATCCCTCAATCGATCGATTGACAGGCCGTGGCCGTTTAGGGCGATGAACCCGACCGCCAGCGTAAGGGCAATGCTCGAAAGCAGGAGCCCCAGACGCGGCCGCCACGTGCTGGCTGCGAACAACAGCCGCAAGAAAAAGGGGACGGTCGTGAGAATCCAGGCCAGCAACAGGACCAGGAGGTTCCGTGTTGCGTAAGCCAGCAGTGTGGATCCGAGCAGGAAGAGCATTCCTGCCATCATGAGCGGCTGGCAATCGCGTTGCGGAAGCACGAGTATCGCAACGATTGCGAGGCACGAAAACAGCAGCATCAATGTGGGGCCTAACCGGTCGCTGCCCGCTGTGGCGTGAGCCATTGCAGCGGCGCTCGCGCACACCGATACCGAGGCGGCAACGCAAGCGATGACGCGTATTTGCCGTTGAAGGAGAGCTGTCAAAATCGCAGCGAACCAGGGAACCGATATCGCGGTAACGCTGAGAATCAATTCCAGACCCATCTCAATCGCCCCCTTGACTGGCGGGACTCTGCATGGAAAGCGCCACCTTCTCGCGTCGCCTCACGGACTGCTTCAATCCCAAGTCGTCCAGCTTGGCGAGAAGATTGGACAGCCGGATCAGAGGATAAATGACGAAACGGTCGAGGATGGTATCCAGATGGCCGCGGTCGAGCGCCCAGCGGTAAAGCCACAATTGAACAGACTGCGGAAAAAGTTCCTCCAGATGCTTCCCGGTGGGCGAGAGTTCGCCTCCGATGGCGGACTGCATTTTGTGATAGTCGTGCAGCATGGAAGGCGCGCGCAGGAACTGTAAGGTGCGAACCGTCGCGTGCCCGAGAACGTGTGCGACGGCGATCCATTTCCAGCCCATGCCAATTTCCGCGAAAATTACGCCCACCTGCGTCAGCGACGCATAGGCCAGCGATGTTTTTGCATCGGTGCTGGCCCGCCCGACGATGGTGCCGTGGATGGCCGTGATCAGTCCGATAAAAATTACCAAGCCGGAAGCCAGGGAAGAGCGGGCCAGCATGGGTTGAACCCGGAGCAAGAGGTATGCGCCCGCATGAATCGAGATCGCCCCGTAAAAGATCGCGCTCGACGGCGTGGGGCCTTCCATCGCGCGTGGGAGCCATCCCGAGAATGGAACCTGAGCCGCTTTGCCGACCGCCGCAACCAGCAGAAGCAGGCAGACGGTGACGGTCTGCATTTCGGTCAGCATGGGAAGGCCTCCGTCAAATGACGCGGTTCCGGCCCAATGATGCATGAGGAACACAGCTACCAGCAATCCGATGTCGCAGGCGCGATAAACGGCGAAGACGCGCAGGCCGTTCTCCACCGGCGCCGGCCGCTGTTGAAAAAAGGCAATCAGCAATACCGACGTGATGCCCACCAGTTCCCACCCGCCCACCAGCAGGTCGAACGAGCCGGCGGCGAAGGCCAGCAAAGATCCGAAGGCAAAAAGGTGCAGTAGCAAAAAGAACCGCGGAAAACCGCCCTCGCGATGCAGGTATGTCGCCGAGAACTGCCCGATCAATCCGGACAACACGGCGGTCAGGACGAGGAACGGCAGGGAGAGACGGTCCGCCATCAGCACCAGCGGGAAATGATAGTCACCGACTGCGAACCAGTTGCCGAACGACACGATTACGGACGGAGCGCCGCTGGAGCCGAGCTTCCAGACCAACGCCAGGAGCGCGAAAACCGAGGCCGAGAACGTCACCCCGGTGATCCTGGATAGCAAGCGCTCGGAGGGAATCCAGCCCAGCAACCACGACAGCGCCAACGCAAAGAAAGCGATGCCGGGCGCCGAGACCGCCAACAACAGCGCGGCTTGCGAAAGGTTCACTCTGAGCGGCCTCCTGCTTCGCTTTGAATCCACGCCATGGGCAGATGTTGGATCTTCCCCCCGTACCACTCCTTCGAAGAGAGAGCCACCGGCAGGCGTTCCACCGCGCCGTCGAACTCTTCAAAGCCGCTGTTCCGGTAAACATGGATTCGTCCCGAATCCGGGTCGATAGTAGCCGCGCGAATCCACCGATTAACCAGCAACTGTTTCAGGGCGGGGCTCGCGTTCACCGCCTCCATGAAACGTTCGGGCGACGCCTCGATTACGAACAGGATGCGGACCGGCTCATGGATTTCCACCATCTGCCAAGGCAATCCAGTTCGTAAGTCGCTGGCATGGCCATCCATCACTCCAACCAGGCCCGTCACATTGTGAGGGAGTTTGGTGCCGCACCCGTAGCGGCCGTTATCCACGAAAGAGAAGTAGTATTCAAGGCTAATGCCCGCGCAAACGGGAACCACGGCGGCTAACACCGCTCGAAGGCCTTGGCCGTCGGGATCCTGGCCGGCGTCGTAGGACGCCAAGAACGCGCGGCGATCGAGGAACAGCCCGCGCGTCAGGCGGCGCCGTCCTATGATGCATACCGCATTGGTGCAATGTCCATACTCAGGCCGCGGCTCGGCCAGATGCTCGCTGCGTTCTTCCACGTGCCGCAGCGCATCCTGGAATGAGGCGTCCGGCGGGCAGGATTCGAAGCGCCGGGAGCGCTCGTGTGCGTTTCGCGCCTTGGCCCTGTCCAGCGACTCACGGACGCGATCCAGATCGGCTGCATGCGTGGCTGGGAGCGCTTCGAGATCGTAAAGTTCCACGTCGTCGCTACAGGTATCGTGATATCCGCCTATGAACCAGGTATCGGCGGGAATTTGGATGCCTCGCTCTCGCAGACGCTCGCGCACTTCGGGGCGGTTTGCCATGGCCGCGAAGAGCCGGGCGTTGGGTCCGCCGCGGCGTCCACCGCACGCCCCGCAATCGTGGGCGGATTCGTGCGGGTTGTTCAAACTGGTGGATCCGTGACCGAGCACCACCACCAGGCGCGCGAATCCACGCGTCAAGCCGGCCGGGCCTAAGACGCTGGCCACTCTTTCTGTTTTTTCGGCGGGTGCGAATCCCGTCAATAATCCCGTCATGGCGCCCTGCGATTGCGCCGTGTTCCGCATTAGGGTCAATTCGGTTCGAGGCTCGGGCAGGAACGCCTTGTTCATCCACTCGCGCAATTGGGCGTAGCGTCTGGGCGCCAGCAGGTGGCCAATGAGCGGAACGGCCGAAAGCAGTCCCAGGGCGCTGGTGGAGAGCCAGCCGCGCAGCAGCGTTTTCGAGGACAAGAACGACTCCCGCATCAACCCGCCCAGCAGCCGCCTGCGCCACCGGCGCGTTTCGAGCAAAGCGCTATCTTCCGCCTTGGGTTGTTCCAGGACCGCATGGCGAGGCTTCACTACTACCGGACAGAAGGCGGCGCTATGCGGGTCGTCGATTCCCTTATAGTCGATGGCCACGCCAA
The DNA here is from genome assembly GCA_963739705.1 of Terriglobia bacterium. Classification (GTDB taxonomy): domain Bacteria; phylum Acidobacteriota; class Terriglobia; order Bryobacterales; family Bryobacteraceae; genus Palsa-89. Next base: position 217,102 of record CAVUBR010000006.1, read on the forward strand.
AGTATCCAGCCGAGCTGAACGTCTCCACATCCGGGTCCACTTCTTCGAGTGCGCGCCGCATCGATTCTTCGCGCTCATCAATGCAGAAGAACACCTGCGCCACCGGCCTGGCTGCGAATTCGGATAAACCGCGGTAGCGCCGATGGCTTTCGAGCCCGCTCAGAATCTCGCGCTCGTGGCGGCGCTCGTAGGCCAGCTGAAAGATACGGCGGCGCTCCAATCCGTTGCAGCTTTTGACTTCATTCAGGAACGCTATCCACTCCGCCTCCGACAGCCTGGCTACTTCGTCAGCGGAAAGCGATACTACGCGGGCTGCGTCGTAAGCGCGGGCGGCGCGGCTGAGACGCCGTTTTTCCTGGGTCTTGAGCGGGCTCTCCTCAGGGGCGGCTTCAGCGGCTCCCATCCGCGCGGCCACTCGGGCCATGCTCAGCCGCACTGCCAGAAAGTCCATCAGAGAGGCGGGCACCGATTCATGCTGAGCAAGCGAGGGAGCCTGCTCGATTCTTCGCATCAATCCCGCCCAGCCGGGCAGCGCCAGCAGCTCGGTCTGAAGCGCGTTTTCCCAGTCGGATTCGTGAACATTGTGGGAATCGAGATAATCCAACACCGCGTCGGTCGCGGAGAAGGCAAGATGTTCTTGGCGGCGGAACTCTTCATCCAAGCCCGTCAGAAATCGAGGGAAGATGCCGCCGCGCTGCGACAACAAGGTCCGCACGCTCGAATAGAAGCCCTGCTCGCGGCTCGGCATGGACCAGTACGCCATGCCCTGATCCAGAAACACCGAACACAGCCGTATCAGCCAGGGGTGGATGATCTCGTCCACGGGGCTCCCCGATGCGGGCTCTTCCTCGTGAGCCACCGTGCGGGCCAGGCACGCGTCGAACAGGGCCCGCAGGGCGCGCTGCCGAAAATCCCGGGCCAAGTCCCCCTGCTCGGAGCGCCACATGATGGTGGCCGCATCAAACTCCCGCACGCCCGGCGTCATCATGGCCCGGCGCAGCGAGCGGCGGCTGAGCCGCGGGAACACCAGCGCGTCCGGTTCGCGATCGAGCACTGCGTCGATGTCTTCCAGACGAATTCTGCCGCGCGTCAAATCGGCCCGGTAGGCCGCTTCGCTCATGTACGGTTCGGCGTCGAACAAGTGCCAGGCCTCGACCACGGCCTGCTCAAAGGGCAGATGCTCAAAGGCGTGCAATGTGTTGTGATGAACGAAAACTCCGATGGGACCCTGCATGGGAAGCAGGTGCGCCGCGTGGTCCAGCGCCTGGCGCAGTCGATCCGGTCTCAGCGGCTCCAAGGAATTGCCGCTCACGCTGCCGCCGGAAAACTGCAGTCAGCGCAAGTTCGCGATGAGACTGTCTCAGCGGGCGGGGACGTTACTACACACTGTAGGGGATTCAATAGCAAAATCGAACCAGCGTACTTTCATTGTAAGTGATGTCGCGGATTCTGGTGGGCTACTTTGAAATTTCCTCTGAGCCTGACGTTGGAACATGACTCATGATATTCAGAACGGTTCCATTCGGATCGACCACAAAGAAGCGGCGCACACCCCACGGCTCATCAGTCAGTGGGTAGACGATTTCCAGACGGTGCGCAATGGCCCGTGCATGCACTTCATCAACGTTCGTAAGTTCTACGCTCACGTTAGGCAGCGGAGTTGGAGAGCCGTCATCACGGATGACGCTGATTTGGGCCATTGGATTAGTCGGCGATACGAACGTCATGATGAAGCCCATGTCCATCCCGAGCTGCAAGCCCAGAAAGTCAACGTAAAAGGCGCGACTTTCGTCCATGCGATTGGACTTGATGTCTGGCACAACTCGGCTGATGCCCATGGGCATCACTCTAACATGTCGTGCTGAAATGCTTTACGCCGCTCTTCCTAACCCCCGCTCCGAGGCTTCCAGCAATGCTGCCAAATCCGACACTTCCCAGAGCCGATCCGTCACGCTCACGCCAGCGGCCATGGCAGGCGTGCAGCGCAGCGTCCGATGGATTTTGATGAAGTTGTACGCGAAGTAGCCGAGCGCTACTGCTGCGGAGTGATTCTCAATCTTTTTGCTGGAGGCATGCGTTAGGCGCGTGTAGCGCCGATTCGTCATACGGACAGTGAGATTGTGCCGCTCCACGAAGCTGGTAGCCCACTACCCGGATTCTCGTGCGGACCGAGCTTGGGTCTGGCGGTGCATACGTAATCCTGGCTGCTCTTGCCGGCGAATCGCTCACTCTCCCGCGGGTTTATCTTAGAAGTATGGCCCCGGTGTCTGAGACCGAGGAACTTCAGCTCGCCGATGCGGGAGGAGGCGGACCGCCCGATCTGGGCCCCGGCGACGACGGTAGAGGCGGCGATGGGGACGGAGGCAGTCCGGACCCGCGCTACGTGCCGGGCGCCGGGTTGCTCGCCATGCGGCTGGTTCTGGTCTCGGTTACAACCTTGTTTGTGACTGTGGGCATTGCCTACTACGAGCGCGCGCAGTCGCCCGTCAACTGGCAGCACATCCGCGTGCCCCGCATGCTGTGGGTGAGCACGGCGCTCATTCTGCTCAGCGGCTGGATGCTGGAAGCCGCGCGCGGCGCGTTCGAGCGGCGCGACAATGCGCGCTATATGCAATGGATCGAGTTCACCGTGGGCGGCGGATTGGCGTTTCTAGCCTGCCAGGTGCTGGCCTTGCGCGAGCTGGTGAGCCAGGGGATTTATTTGCGGCACAATCCCCACAGTTCGATGTTTTACGTGCTCACCGGCGCGCATGGGTTGCATCTGCTGGGCGGTATCGCGGCCCTGTTCTATTTGCTGCTGTGCGCTATGCGGATGCCGGCGCGCTCGCGGTTCCAGTTTCTGCGGCAGCGCAGCCGGACCGCGGTGACGGCGCTGTACTGGCATTTTCTGACCGTGCTCTGGCTGGCGTTGTTCTTAGGGCTGCTGGTTTGGCCGTAACGTCTGGTCAGCTAGCTGTGAAGTAGGTCTGGGCGAATTCAGGTTTTTGTTCCACGGCCTGCTTCCAGCAGTCGCGAGCTTCGTCCTGCTTGCCCTGGCTTTTGAGGACGTGGCCCAGGTTGAGCAGAGCTTCCGGAAATTCAGCGCGCTCGGAAAGCGCTTCCCGATACAGGCGGGCGGCATCGTCCAGTTGGCCGGACTGATGCAGCATCAGACCGGTGTTGTAGAACAGCTCCGGGCTGCGCTCGCCTTTCTCGATCAGGCTGGCCTGATGTTGAAGAGCCTGGTCGAAATCGTTGCGCTCGACCGAGAGGGCGGCGAGCGCGCGCAAGCCGTCTACGGACTCTGGATTCAAGGCGAGCACGGTTTCGAAGGCCTTGGCCGCGCCTTCCAGATCTCCCGTGCTCCAACAGGCTAAGCCCAGGTTGGATTGGGCTTCGATCCAATCCGGCCGCTTGTCCACACAAGCCAGAAACGCTTCCACCGCGCTCCGCGAATCGCCACGCTCCAGGCGCAGAAAGCCGAGACGGAACCAGAGCTCTTCGCTTTCCGGGTTGCGATTGAGGATCTTGGTGTAAAGCCGTTCGGCGGCTTCCTTGGCGCCCTGCTTATCGAGCACCAGGGCGAGATTCTGCTGCACTTCAACCAAATCGGGCGCGATTTGAAGCGCGCGTTCGTAAGCGGCTTGGGCTTGAGCTAAATCCTCGGACTGATGGTAGACCACGCCCAGGTTCACGTGCGCTTGCTTGGCGTCGGGACGGAGTGCAACCGCTTCGTGGTAGGCCTTGATGGCCTCCGGCAGGTTGCCGGTGTTTTGATAGGCCACGCCAAGATTGAACCAGCGATCGAAGTTGGCGGGAGTAAACTCGATCAGCTTGCGGCAGCAACTGAGCGCAGCCCCGTAGTCTTCGGATGTGAAGGCGCAGGCGGCCAGACCCTCCAGGGCGGCTTGGGAGTTGGGGCGCATTTTCAAAAGCTTTTCCGAGCAGTCGGACACGCGCGCGTAATCTTGGCTGGCCAGGCCGATGGTGATCAGGTTTACCAGGCATTCTTCGGCGTTGGAGTTGCGCTTCAGCAGCGACTCATAGATGCGCGCCGCTTCATCGGAGCGCCCCTGGAGCTGCAGGGTGACGGCTTTGCCGAACAGAGCGGTCGGGTGATCGGACTCCGTGGAAAGCGCCTGGGCGAACCGCTCGCCTGCGGCATCGATTTTGTCGACGTGTAGAAGCGCCACCGCCAGGCCCAGCAGGGCCTCCAAACGGTCCGGCTCCGCCTCCACGGCCTTTTCGAAGAATTCCACCGACTCCTGCCAGCGTCCCAGCCTTTCCAGGCACACCGCGATGTTCAGGTTGGCGTGGGCGTGGCGCGGGTTCATGCTCAGAACGCGGGCGTAGGATTTGGCCGCCTCTTCGTATTGTTCCAGCTCAAACTGGATCTGGGCTTTCGCCGATAGCAGTTCCAAGCTGGCTGTTTGGTTCTCCAGCGTGTGATTGATTTCTTCCAGCGCCTGCTCCAGCTTTCCGTCCAGATGCAGGGAAACGGCCTGCGCCAGAGAGGTCGGCCGAACCTTCGCATCACTGGCCGAGTTCGAATAGTCTTGAGTCATGTCAGTCTTTATCCACTCCTGCTAGACCGACCGGCGCCAGCATGGCGCAGAGTCGTCCTAATGCGTCGTATTGGTGTGAAACTTCGACCCACCGCAAGCGGGCCCTCTCGCCGCGGCTGCAAAAGAATCCAACTCCGCCGGAAGGTAGCCGCTGGTCGGAGAAGAAATCCACCACCTCGCCCTGTGCCAGGATGGTGAAATCGCTGCCGTGGACCTCCACGCGAAAACGGTTGAGCATGTCGGCGCGGATCGAAGACGGCAAAGGTTTCTCGACATGCGGTCCTTCCTTGCCCTTGATGACAGCGTAACGAACCAGGCGCATGCTGGGGAGCGAGCCGGAATTCACTTCGATAAACTTAACGGCGTAGTAGTTGTCCAGATCGCGAGCCCGAAAGGCGCAGCCCATCGCCTTCTGCTCGACTTCTCCCAGGAACTCGAAAGTGTAGTCCCGTAGATCTTCGGTCGGTTTCAGAATGGCCAGGGGCCCCGGCTGGACAAAGCCGTTGGCATCGAAGGACCAGGTGTCGGTGAGACCGGAGCGGCCCCGCCAGGAGTCCAGGCCGGACCGAAAATCATCCGTGATCGCGATAGCGGCGCGATTGGCGATGCGTTCTTTCGCGAAGTGCCATTGATGGGCGATTACCTGCCGCGCGCGCGCTCGAAATGCCTTGCTCTGGCCGGGACTAAAGTGGAAGTGCACGCCAGGAGCCGCCAGCGCGCAAGCCAGGACCACCAGCAAAGGCAAGAGCAGCGCCATGGCTCTCAAATCGGATGGTGCGGTTTTCCAGGCGGTTGCCAGCCACTGCCAAGAGTGCGAAAGAACCGATCTGCTCCATCCAGCCGCGGTCCATGTGGAAGCTGCCGGCGCCGCCGGCTCCAGGGGTGGCTTTTCGACCGTTTCAGAACGGGCGCTCCAGACTTGTTTGGTTGGATTTGGCGGATTGCTGAAATCCATGGGCGGCGCTTGCACGGCGGCCGGGAACTCGACATTTTGGGCCAGCGGTTTGGGAGGATCGGGCGGCAGGCCGGAGTCGAATGCGGTAGCAAGACGGTTGCTCGTCTATCGGATAGCCCTGCGAGCCGGCCTGCGGAAGCCCCAGGTAAACTTGCCGATGCTCATCACTGCAAAACTCACCATCGGTGAGGCTGCGAAGAGGAGCAAGCTTGCCATTGCAATACTTACACGTCATCGGCCTGTTATCTCGTCTCCTATGTTAGGGCCGGAGCCGGACGAATTACCACGCAGGAAAACCCCTAAGGAGGGGAGGGAATTGCTCGTAAGGCCGGTGCCAGGTTAAGGCAACTGCATTAGGACTCGGGCCACCGCGGTACCACCGCTAGATTTCAGTTGGCAACGAAAGAGATGCTTTAGTCAGAGCAGTTTGAAGAACATGCGCGGCTTGATATTCCGGCAAGTCGCGCGAGATGGACAGCTCGGTGATGAGCATATGCCGGGCGCGGTCCAGCATCTTCTTCTCGCGGAACGAGAGCGGCTTTTCGGTTTGCAAAAGCAGCAACATCTTCAGTACTTCCGCGATCTCCAACAAGCTGCCATGACGCATCTTATCGGAGTTTTCCTTGAAACGATCCTTCCAGTCCCCGTGGCATTTGCGGGAGCCTTCGGCCAGGAAACTGAGGACGCGCGCGATTTCTCCGTTCCGTGTGACTTTGCGAAGACCTATCTCCTGGACATGGGAGAATGGCACCAACACCGTCGTGCTGGTATAGGTCAGGCGCAGCAGATAGAATCGCTCCACTTGAGCGCCGAATATCCGGCTGCTAATGTTCTCGATCGTCCCAATCCCGTGATTGGGATAAACGACCTTCTCACCGATCTGGAACAAGGTCATACGCTGACCGTTACACCCCGTCTGGTGTTATGTGCCCTACGGAAAACCGGCTACAGAATCTTAAAGCCCAACCAAGTGACTTGTCAATAGCCTTGGGATAAGGACCAGAAATCAGATGGCTGCGCCATTTTACGCTCTTACACTTTCCTGTAGTGGCATATCCTAAAAAACGAATCCCGGGCCTTGCGAGATTTGAAGAAGCCCGTAAAATCTTGTATTCTCATGAATAAGCTCGAACGATCCGGCTGGCATTCCAAGTGCTTCATAGCAGGCTCAAAGGCGAGCCCAAGGTGTCTTCGAGCGAGTTGTGAATGAAGAGGGCTGGTTGAGGGATCTCAAAACCCAATTCGTGAGCGCGCTGCTGTTCATCCTCACCGTAGCCGCGGTGTGCTTTGCCATTATCAACTTCCGCCACCAGAAGATCGACACGCTGCCCGAAGATGGCGTAGTCTGGGTGGATCGCACGGCCTCTGACGGCCAAGACGTAGTGCGAGCCTTGCACGTGACGGCGGGCGGGGAAGCCGATAACGCGGGCATTCGCGCCGGCGATATTCTGCTGGAGATCTCCGGCAATCCGGTCCACAAGAGCATCGATGTTCCGCGGGTGTTGCAGCAGATCGGATCCTGGAGCCAAGCCCGTTACGAGTTGCGCCGCGGGAATGTCCAGCTTCCTGCCCTGGTAGTGATCGGCGAACGAGTGCCGGACCGGGCCATCTACTACCAGTACATAGTCGGCGTGGTCTACCTGATGATCGGGTTGTTTGTCTACTACCGGCGTGTCAGCGCGCCCCGATCGGTTCACTTCTATGTTCTGTGCCTGCTGTCGTTCGTTCTTTCCTGCTTCCACTACACCGGGAAGCTGAACGCCTTCGATCAATCCATCTACTGGGGGAACGTGGCGGCTTCGATTTTTGCGCCCACCGTCTTTCTGCATTTCTGCCTGGTATTTCCCGAGCCGGTCAGGTGGCTGGCGCGGCGCGGGAGTGCCCTGCTGCTATATATTCCCGGCGCGTTTTTGATGGCCGTTTATGTTCTGGTCGCCAAGGGGATGCTGCGGGTGGCGGCTTCGCCCATCGAAGTCAATTGGTTCCTGGACCGGGCCGCGCTCCTGTTCTTGAGTGGAGTTTATCTGCTGGGCACGCCTGGTGCTGGCTTTGAAGGCGCCGGGAGTGGACGATCCTCTGGTGCGCCGGCAGCTCAAGTACCTGCGCAACGGCGCATTGCTGGGTGTGGTCCCATTTACCGCCATCTACGCCATCCCCTACATCCTGGGGGCGCTGCCGAACCACTACCAGAAGATGGCCGTGCTGGCTTTGCTTCTGATTCCCATCACCTGGGCCTACGCCATTCTGCGTTACCGGCTGATGGACGTCGACATCATCTTCCAGCAAGGCTATGTTTACACGCTGGCCACGCTGGTGGTGCTGGGCGTCTTCTATGGCTTGATCTTCTCCTTTACGCGGCCGGAAGATATCAGCCCGGCTGCGATCGTGGGATTGATCCTGTTTGCGACTTTTATCTTCCAGCCGATTCGGGATTGGTTGCAGGAACAACTGGATCGATATTTCTTCTACAAGGATCGCTACGATTACCGGCGCACTTTGATCGAGTTCGCCCGCGAGCTGGGGTCGGAGACGAACCTGGACGAGATGCTGCGCTCGGTGGCCGACCGGCTGTTGCATACCCTGTCCATCCAGCACGTGGCCTTCTTTCTTCTGGACGAGAGCGAGGACCGGTTCCATCTGCACATGGCCATGGGGAACCGGAAAGAGCGCCAGAAACAGGCCCAGGAGCTGGATCTCAGTTTTCTCAGCGCCCATCCGGACAAGCCGTATTTGTTCTTCGAGCGTACCCGGCGGCTGCTGGACGTGGTTTCGCACGAGTGGCCCATCTCGGTGCGCAGCAGCATCGCCGACCTGGATCTGACCTACTACTTTCCCTGCACGGTGCGCGGCCGGACCATCGCCTATCTGGGCTTGAGCCGCACCGACAAAGGCGATTTTCTTTCCACCGACGACGTGGAGCTGCTGACCACGCTCTCGGGCTCGGTCAGCATCGCCATCGAGAACGCGCGGCTGTACCGGTCGCTGCAACACAAGGTGGACGAATACGAGCGGCTGAAGGAATTCAGCGAGAACATCGTCGAGTCGATCAACGTCGGGATTCTGGCGGCGGATCTGGAGGACCGCGTGGAGAGCTGGAACACGCAAATCGAGCGGCTGACAGGCACCCCGCGGCAGGCTGCGGTGGGGCAGCGGCTGGCGGATCTTTTCCCGGCCGATTTGTGCGAACGGTTCGAGCAGGCGCGCGCCGCCTCCGGCGTCCACAATATTTACAAGTTCGTGTTGCAGGCCGCGGCTGGCTCGAACGGAAACGGAAACGGAAACGGAAATGGCGCCTCGCGCCCGGCGCATATCCTGAATATCGCGATCGCTCCGCTGGTCTCCAAGGACCTGCAGCAGATCGGGCGCTTGATCATTTTCGACGACATCACGGATCGCGACGAGCTGGAGCGGCAACTCGTGCAGGCCGACAAGCTCAGCTCCATCGGTCTGCTGGCGGCGGGCGTGGCGCATGAAGTGAATACCCCGCTGGCGGTGATCTCCACTTATGCGCAGATGCTGGCCAAGCAGATCTCGGGCGACGAACAGAAGTCCAAGCTGCTGGACAAAATCGCCAAGCAGACCTTCCGCGCCAGCGAGATCGTCAATTCGTTGCTCAACTTCTCGCGAACCTCCACCACCGCCTACGTCGAAGTGGATTTGAACCGCGTCATTCAGGACACCCTCGGCCTGATCGAACATCAGCTGGACAAGTCGGCCATCGAAGTGAAACTGGATTTGTCGGAAGCCTCGCTGGCGGTGAAGGGGAATTCGGGCAAGCTGCAGCAGGTGTTCCTGAATCTATTCTTGAACGCCCGGGACGCCATGGAATCCGGCGGCCGGCTGGCGGTGAGCACCTGGACCGAGGACGGGTTCGCTCGCGTCGAGGTGGCCGACAGCGGGCCCGGGATTTCGCCTGAAAATCTGGGGCGGATCTACGATCCGTTCTTCACCACCAAGGCCGCGCGCAAGGGAACCGGCCTGGGACTGGCGGTCACCTACGGCATCGTACGCGAGCATGGCGGTAATATCAAAGTGGACAGTCGGCTCGGCGCCGGCTCCCGCTTCCAAGTGGAACTTCCTCTGGCCAGAAAGCCGGTGCATGCCTGATTCGCTCGCTCCTGATGCCCCCCTTCCCTTAACTCCCAAACGCATTTTGGTGATTGACGACGAGGCTGACATTCGCGAGAGCCTGGATGCGTTGCTGAGCCAGGATGGCTATGCCGTGGACCTGGCCGAGAGCGGAACCGAAGGATTGCGCAAGTCCGAGGCCGGCAACTACGACCTGATCTTGCTGGACCTCATGATGCCGGACCGCTCCGGCATGGAGGTGCTGAAAGAGATCCGCGAGCGCGACAACGAAACCCCGGTCTTCATGATCACCGCCTACGGTTCGGTGGAAGTAGCGGTGGACGCGCTGAAGAACGGCGCCAACGACTATTTCTCCAAACCCTGGGACAACGAAAAGCTGCTGATCGAGATCGGGCGGATGATCGCACATTCGCGGCTGGAGCGGGAGAATGTTCAGCTCAAGCGCGCCTTCAGGCAACAGTACAATTTCCCCAACATCATCGCCAAGCACGACCGCATGCTGCGCATCCTGGACCTGGTGACGCAGGTTGCGCCCAGCCGCGCCAATATTCTGATCACGGGCGAGACCGGTACCGGCAAGGAGTTGATCGCCAAGGCGATCCATGCCAATTCGGCACGCGCGAATCAGGCCTTCGTGCCGGTGAATAGCGGCTCGTTCCCGGCGGATCTGCTGGAATCGGCCCTGTTCGGGCACGTCAAGGGCGCCTTTACCGGAGCCATCGCGACGCACAAGGGATACTTCGAAACCGCCAACAAGGGCACCATATTTTTCGACGAAATCGGAACCATCAGCCCGGAGACTCAGGTTAAGCTGCTGCGGGTGATTCAGGCGCGCGAGTTCATGCCGGTAGGGTCGACGGACACAATCAAGGTGGACGTCCGCATCATCGCCGCCACCAACGCCGATCTGAAAAAGCTTGTCGATGAAGGCAAGTTCCGCGAAGATCTCTACTATCGGTTGAACGTCATCAACATCGCCCTGCCCCCACTGCGGGAACGAAGGAAGACATTCCGCGGCTGGTGGGATATTTCTTCGACAAGTACAGCCGCGAGAATGAAAAGTTCCTGGATGCGGAGAACCACAGCTCGCTGCATTTCGAGCCGGATGCCTTGCAATTGTTAATGGACTACAACTGGCCCGGCAATGTGCGCGAACTTGAGAACGCAATCGAACGGGCGGTAGTGCTGGCATCGGACCCCACCGTTGCCGTGGATGTTCTGCCGGACTCCATCTTGCAAGCGGCCGGCGTCCGAATCCGCCGCGATGAGAGCGGCACGCTTCCAGCCGACGCCAATTTGTTCGAGGTGGTGGCGGACTTCGAGCGGCGCAAAATCATCGAAGCCTTGGAAGCCGCCAATTGGAGTCAAACCGAAGCGGCCGAAAAGCTGAGTATTCCTTTATCTACGCTCAACCAGAAAATCAAACGCTTGAATATCGACGTGCGGCGCAGAGGCAGCGCGGGCGGCGCCGGCAGCGCGCAATAGAAAAGTAACATACCATACATTGTGTTACCTTGACACAGTTCGTTCACATGAAGTATTCTTAGCCTTCGTCTGCACTTGATCGGGAGCCTGAACTCCCGAGGGTACTCTCCGGCCTACGGTCCACCGCGTCTGTAGTAGAAACTGGATCGTGCCGAATAATCTGAGGAGATACGTGCCACACCAGCCTTACTTTGTGGTTGTGCTAGCGCATTCCCTGCACGGGCGATTGCGCCGCGTCCACATCCCCCATAAAGCAATTTACGCAGCTTTTGCTTTTGTCCTGATTGGCTGCCTTTCGATATTTGGCTTTCTCTCCAGTTATTTGCGGATGACTTGGAAAGTAGCGCATTACAACTCGCTGCGCCAGGAAGTCGACTCGCTGCGGCAGAAATATCAGGAGCTGCAGAAGGTCACGAATCAGAAGAACGAGCAATTGGCCACGCTGGAGACGTTTGCGAGCGAAGTCTCGGTGGCCTACGGACTCAAGCGCCGGCCGGAAGGCTCAACGGATGTGTCAAACGGCGTGACGCTGCGCCCGAACTTCCCGCAATCGCTGAATGAATATAACTTCCTGCAATCGGCTTCCATTTCGACGCTGTACCGGGCGTATCCCAAGCAGTGGCAGGTCCACGTGCGGCCCAGCTTGTGGCCGGTGGAAGGACGGCTCATGAGCCCGTTCGGCGGCCGGACCGATCCGTTTTCCGGTGAAGGCGCGATTCACACCGGCGTCGATCTCCAGGCCCCCATGGGAACACCGGTACGGGCCGCGGCGGATGGCATTGTCGTGTATGCCGAGTGGAGAAGCGGCTACGGACGGCTGGTTATCATCGACCACGGCAGCGCTCTACAGACCTATTACGGGCACCTGTCGCAGTTCGGCGTGGTGGAAGGACAGGAAGTGCGGCGCGGCGACATCGTCGCGAAATCCGGCGCCAGCGGACGCGTGACATCTCCCCATTTGCATTACGAAGTACGCATGGGCGGCACGCCTGTCAACCCTTATCCGTTCCTGGCGCGCTCGGCGGTGATTCTGCCGGCCCACACGCCCGATCTGGGCTTCTAGGCGTTGCACGCCAGCACATCTAGTTGAGCACTCACATCTGTCGTTCAGTTTGATTTCCACGTCTTGCGTTACCTCGAGAAGCCGGGGCTCGGATTCAATAATCGCGAGATCGATGAACCGGCGCTTCGACGTCGCAGTTTTTGGTATCGTTTGGAAGGCGATTGAGCTACGAAGAATCAACCGACAGAGAGAGGCAACTGCATGAATGATTCACCGAAGGCGGCCGATGCGCAAGTCAACTTTAAGAAAATCATTGTCCCTTTTGAGCAGGAGGGGCCCGCCGAGGAACCGCTTTTTGTAAATATGTGTCAAGTTGCCTTCCACGACGATATTGTGTACATCGATGTCGGAGTGATACCGATCGATGAAGTCCTGACCAAGGGCAAGCCGGAATTATCGTTTCTGCTCCTGAATCGTCTCGTGATGGGTGTTCCGACCCTCAAGAATTTGCAGGCACAGATCAGTAGCCTTTTGTCGCGCTTGGAGAGCCGTGAAACGGCACCATCGTAGATCGGGCGGGTGGAGACAAAAGCAAGCCCGGAGTAACGGTCTGGCTAGGGAAACGCAGTTAACTCCCGTGTCGATCACCAGCATACGTGTATCAATTGAGGATGCCTGGACATCGAGCCCAGAAATCTACACTCCCCCTTTGGCGGAATTTAAGTCTCACGTTGAAAGGTGGAAGAGAGCAACAATACATACGTCATCTTTGAGTAAGATGACGACTCATCCTTCATATCGACGTATTATGGGTATGGGTCGTGACATCCTGCCGTTTCTGTTAAGGGAGCTTAGCGAACGTCCCGACCACTGGCTCGTCGCGCTCAACGCCATCACGGGCGAGGATCCTGCCCCAACCGGTAGCACCTTCACTGAAGCAGTCGAGGCGTGGCTCGCTTGGGGTCGCCGAAAGGGCTATCTCGAATAGTGCGCGATCTGGAATTAGAGGCGGATTGTCCCGGCCTTGCAGATTCCGCTTACGAAATAAAGAGCCCACGCGATCCGAAATATAACTGCGTCGCATTTGCGATCGGCGACACAAGCCACTTTTGGTATGACGCTGATGTGAGCGGTTATTACTGGCCGCCAGGCGCGCCGAGCGCCGATACGCTGGCCGGTTGGATCAAGGTGTTCTCGGACCACGGCTACACCGAGACTGATGATGCCAGTCTGGAGCCGGAGTATGAGAAGGTCGCTATATACGCTACGTCAGATACGCCAGAGCACGTCGCGCGCCAGAAAGCGTCAGGCGTTTGGACAAGCAAAATGGGCAAGGGGCACGACATCGACCACGTGACACTTGCAGCCCTCGAGGGCGAGGCAATGGGAAGAGTGGTAGTGGTTATGAGACGCTGATGCAGGGATGGCAGGCGGGTGCTCGAATGAAACGACACCGCGCCGGCAACACCCTTTGTACGCTGCTTCTTGTTCTGAAAGTGGCAGTGCTCGACGACGCAGGGGAGCTAAACCAACCTTCCGCGTGTCTCCTTTATCTGAGCTAAGCTGGGAGCACGCCGGGAAATCCGGCGTGTAGCGTACCAGAACGGAGACTCAACATGAAGACCGTTGCGTTGCGTTTCTTCGCCATCGGAATCGGGGTCGCGTTGCTTACTTCGGCATATTCGCGCCTGCGCACCTCGGCCGTGATGACCGACAGCGCCAAGGCGTTTCTGGCTTCTCTTACCCCGGAGCAACGCACGCAGGCTACGTTCGCGATGCAAGACGAAGAGCGCTTCGACTGGCATTACATCCCCAAGCCGCGCAAAGGGCTTGCGCTGCGCGACATGACATCGGCGCAAAAGCAGCTTGCGCATGCTTTGCTTGCGGCGGGGCTGAGCCAGCGCGGTTACATCAAGGCCACCACCATCATGAGCCTGGACGAAATACTGCGAGTGATGGAGAACGGCAAGGGCCCGCGGCGCGATCCGGACGGATATTTCTTCACCATCTTCGGCGAGCCGTCGGAAACCGGAACTTGGGGCTACCGCATCGAGGGGCATCACATCAGCCAGAATTTCACGGTGAGCAACGGCAAAGTTCAGGACGCGCCCAGCTTCTTCGGATCGAATCCGGCCGAGGTGCTGGATGGCCCGCGCAAAGGGCTGCGGGTGCTGGCGCGCGAGGACGATCTGGGACGCGAACTGATGGCGTCGCTTACCCCGGAGCAGAAAAAGATCGCCGTCGTCACCCAAAAAGTTCCGGACGATATCTTAACGGAGGCCTCGCGAAAAGCCGCGCTGCAAGGCCAGCCCAGCGGCCTGGAGGCTGCGAAGCTGAATGCGCATCAGCGCGAGCTGCTCGAGAACCTGCTCGACGAGTACGTCAAAAACGTGCCCGAGCAGGTCGCCGAGCTGCGCCAGGAGCAGATCAAGAAAGCCGGCAACAATCTGTACTTCGCCTGGGCGGGAGGCGAAAAATACCGCGACCCGCACTATTATCGTATCCAGACTCCCGCCTTCCTGATCGAGTTTGACGATACGCAAGACCACGCCAACCACATTCACAGCGTGTGGCGGGATTTCGACAATGATTTCGGGCTGGATCTGCTGAAAGAGCATTATCAAACCAGCCATCGTTAGCACTTTGGTTCTTAGCCGTCGTGGATTCCTGTGTTCGGTGGCCGCCGGCACTTGTTTTGCGGGCGATAAAGGACGGGTTTTTCCCTCCGACTTGCGGCGCTTCAAGGATCTGGCCACCGAGTTCGATATTTTTCGCCTGACGGATCCCGCCTACCGGAGTTGGCTGCCCCGATCTGGGCGCGCCATTTCGCGGCATGCCGGGTTTTTGATTTATGCCTGCGACCGTTCTGGAACGGTGCAGGCTTACCGCCTGGATTTGAAAACCGGGCAGTCGCACAGCCTCACTGAAGCCGGCGCTCTGGTTCCGGACTCGCTCGCGCTCACTCCCGATGAGCGCAGCTTCTGCTATCTGGATGGCGAGGTCTTCATGCTCGGAAATCTTTCCAATTTGCGGGCGCGGGAAATCTATCGGCTGGAGACCGGCTATCAGGCCGGCCGCGGGTTGCATCTCTCCGAGGATGGCTTGTACGCTGCGCTGGTGGAAGCCAAAACGGAATCGAGCCGGGTGCGCCTCATCAGCATGCGGACTGGCAGCGCCGCGACGGTGGCGGAGTCACCCGATGTTCTCGCGGACCCCATGCCGCGGCCGCGCCGCGCGGGCCTGTTGTACCGGCGAGGAAGCGATCAATTATGGGTGGTGAATTTCGATGGCGCCCAGAATCGCCAGTTGCGCCTGGCGCCGGGCGGAGTGGGGCCGGCGTTCTGGTCGGCCGACGGCAGGGCGGTGCTGTATCTGAATCTTCCAGCAGACCAGACCAAGCTTCACAACATTCGCGAATACATTCCAGACACCAATGAGGACCGCTTCGTTGCCAACACCACGCAGTTCGTGGCGTTCAGTGGGAACGGGGATTCGAGTGTGTTCGTGGGGGCCAGCGGCAGCAAGGCCTCACCCTATCTGCTGTTGCTGGTGCGTTCGGTGAAGCGGGAATTGACGCTGTGCGAGCATCGCGCCAGCGATCCGGCCGAGACCAATCCGGTGTTCTCGCCTAACAGCCAGCGCGTCTTTTTTCAGAGCGACCGCGATGGGAAGATGGCCATTTATGCCATGGCGGTGGACCGGTTGGTTTCGGCGACCGAGGCGGAGGATCGTTAGGGCAGGGTCAGGCCAAAATTCCCGCGTCCGGCAGGAGTTCGGAGGCGGCGGCGGAGTTGCGCAAGACCGCTTCGAGCAGCGCGCGCGTGTCTTCCGTGCGCGGAGCGCGGAACATCTCGCGCGTTGGGCCGGATTCGACGATGCGCCCCTGGCGCAGGATCGCGATGCGCGAGCACAAGGATGCCACCGAGAGCAGATCGTGCGAGATGAACAGCATGGCCATGCCGAGCTCGCGGTTCAGGCGGCGGAAGAGCGCCAAGGTCTCGGCTTGCGTGATGGCGTCTAGAGCGCTGGTAGCTTCGTCGGCGATGAGCAGCCGCGGCTTGTGCAGGATCGCCATGGCGATCAGGACGCGCTGTGCCTGGCCGACGCTGAGCTGGCGCGGGTAGCGCTGAAAGAACCCTTCTTCGGCCGGAAGGCTGACGAGCTCGAACAATTCCAATGCGCGCTGCTTCCACGCTCCCGCGTCGGGATTGTGGGCCCGCCAGGCTTCCTCGAGCTGCGAGCCGATTCGCAGCACCGGGTTGAGCGAGGACAACGGGCTTTGCAGGATCAGGGCGATATCGCGGCCGCGGATGCGCCGCATTTCGCGCGGCCGCAGCGTCAGAAGATCGCAGCCATCGAACAGAACTTCGCCCTGGATGGATCCGCCTTTGTGATCCAGCAATTGCAGCAAGGCCAGCGCGATGGTGCTTTTCCCGGACCCGCTCTCTCCTACCAGCCCCAGGATCTCGCCCGCGCGGATTTCCAGTTCGACGTCGCGAAGCACACCGGGCTTGTTGGGATAGTCCACCGAGAAGCGCGCTGAGATCAGTGGCGTCATTTCCGGCTCGTCATTTCTGGCTCACCACCGCCGACCCGAGATAAAGACGTTCGACGTTCCAGTAGATTTGCGGACGCAGCAGCGCCGGCGTCACATTCCTCAAGTTGGGCGAAACCGCCGACAGCGCATTGGGATTCACCAGGAAAATCATGGGCGCCTGATCGGCGACGATCTGCTGGACTTTATCGAAGTACGCCTTGCGCTGCGCGACGCTTTGCGACGCCGTTTGGGCCAGCATCAGCTTATCGATCTCGGCCTCCCAGGCAGTGGCGGGAGTCTTCTGGTTGGGGTTCCACTGATGGTTATCGGCGGAACTCAGCCACAGGTTCATCTGGTCGTTGGGATCGAGCCCGACGTTGGTGAGCGCCATGAGGACCGACTCGTAATTGAAGGTGCGCGTGATGCGCTCGATCAGGGACGGGAAATCCAGCGTCAGGACGTTTAACTGAATGCCGAGCTGGGCCAGGTCTTGCTGGATCAACGTCAGCATACGTTCGTGCAGTTTGTTGCCGGCGTTGCTGATCATGGAGAACTCGACTTTGTGGCCATCCCGATCCACCAGGCTATCGCCGGCGCGATGAAAACCGTCGCGCTGCAACTCCTCGAGCGCTGCCGCCGGCGAATAATCGGGAGGCTTGAGCGCGGCGTTCAGCCAGAATTTGTTGGCGGGCGAGACCGGGCCGGAGGCCGGGCGCGCGTGTCCTTTGTAGACGATGCGCACTAGGTCATCGCGATGGATGGCCTCTGAAATCGCGTGGCGGAAGGCCGCCGACCGGAACCAGCGCAGCTTATAATCAGGCAGCGGCGCACTGGCGGCCTGATTGAAGAACACCAGCTCGGAGTCGAGCGATGGCCCGGCGTCCACCAGTGAGTGCGGCATCTGAGACGCGAGCCGGTCAAACATATCCGGATCGAGCTTGTTCACCATGTCCAGCTCGCCGCGGCGGAAGCGCAGCAGCTCCAGCTCGCGATTCTGCTGGATCTCCAGCCGGATGGAATCGAGATAGGGCAGCGGGCGGCCACTCGAGTCTTTCTTCCAGTAGTTCGGATTGCGCTGCAGCAGCACATACGCGCCCGGCCGGTACTCGGCCACCATAAACGGCCCCAGCACCGCCGCCTCTTTGCGCGGCGAGCGCGAGGACAGGATGGCCACGCCGTCGAACTGGGAAGCCAGCGCGGCGATCGCGCCGGGGAATCGCACCATCGCTGAATGCGGCCCCAGGCACTTGGTTTCGACCGCTCCGGGCGTGGAGCGGAACGCATCGCCGGTAGACGAGTGCAGCGCTGGATCCATTAATTGGCGGATGGTGAATTCAACGTCTTCGCAATCGAACGGAGTGCCGTCGGAAAAACGGACGTTGGGGCGAAGTTCAAAATCGATGCGGCGGCCGTTTTCGAGCACCTGCCACTTGGATGCGAGTTCTCCCTCCAATTCCTGCGTATAACGGTTCAAGCGGATCAGCACGCCGCCGGTGAGGTAGCGGATGGTTTCCGAATTTTCGTCTTCCACCAGCAGCGGATTAAAGGTCTTCGGTTCGGCGCGCAGGGTGAAGCGCAGCTCGCTCGAAGGCTGGGCCAGGGGTGCGAGAGCGAGCGCCAGTCCGAGTACGTATCTCAACATGGAAGCGGATCCTCGGTCCGCAGCAGGAGTTGTAAGCAGCTCACCACAGCGATCAGCAGCACGGCCGGAGCCAGCATCCAGGGATTTTCTAGCACCGCGGTGTAATTTTCGAGGTCCCTCAGCAGGGCGCCCCAGGAAGGCAGCGGCTCCGATACGCCCAGGCCGAGCAAGCTCAGATTCGCCTCGCTCAGAATGAACACCGGGATGGAGATCCAGAATTGGGCGGCCAGAACCGGCCGCAGATTGGGAAGCAAGTGACGCCAGAACAGCCGCACGGGCGAAACGCCGCTGGCGCGCGCCTGCAGCAAGTAGTCGGAGTTGACCAGCGCCCGCGTACCGGCGCGAATGATGCGGGCCGGCGACGCCCAGCCGAGACAACCCAGCAGCAGGAACGTGAGAACCACGGAGGCGACCGGCGAAGTGTTGAGCGGCATCAAGGCGCGCACGGCCAGTAACAGGAACAACCAGGGCAAGGAAAGAAACAGGTCGATGCCCGTGGTTACCATGCGCTCCCAGCGGCCTCCTACGTAACCGGCGGTGCCGCCGAGGAACGCCGCGATGAGCGTGGAAAGCAGGGCCGCCGCCGGAGCCAGCAGAAGCGAAACGCGAGTGCCGTACAGCAGGCGCGCCAAGCGGTCCCGGCCCAGTTCGTCGGTGCCGAGAGGAAACTTCGGCGATGGCGGCGAGCTGATGGCATCCCGGAATTGCTCGGCATAAGAAGGCGCCAGCCATCCGGCGGCCAGCGAAGCCAAGGTTACGAGACCGAGGATGACCAGGGCGGCTTTTTGGGTCCGCGACAGGTGGCCGCTCATGCCGCCGTCCTCCGGGATGCGAGAGCCAGATCGGCCAGGCTGTTGACCACCAGCGTGACCAGCGCGATCAGAACGGTGATGTTGACCAGCAAGGGCAGATCGCGTTCCAGCGCTGCGCGCCAGGCTAGTTGTCCGATGCCGGGCGTGTCCGAGACGACTTCGATGGGGATCGAGGCGCCGAACGCCAGGCTCACCGAGATGCCGGCCAGCGCGGCTAGTTGCGGCGCGGCGGGAAGCACCACGTGAGCCAGCAGAACGCGCAGGTTGCTGAGGCCCTTGGCCCGCGCCGCCAGAACGTGTGGCGATTGGTAAGCAGACACTAACAGATTCTTGGCGTAGCGGTACACATGCGGGAACACCACCAGCGCGATGGCCCAGCGCGCGCCCCGGCCGATCCACACAAAGAGCAGTGCGATCACGGCCGCAGGCACTGCCAGGCACAGGCCGCTGAGCATGGACGGCACTAGATTCGAACCAGGTTTACGCCACGCCACGGTCAGGAGCGCTAATCCCAAGCCGATGCCGATTCCACCCACCACGCCGTAGAGCAGCGAAATCAAAGTCAAGGGCAGCCGCTCTTTGAAGAGCTCCGCAACCGGGCGGTTCAGCGATCGGGAAAAGCCCAGGTCGCCGTGCGCCAAACCCGCCAGATAGCGCCAATAAAACACAGCGATGTTGTTCTCCGCGGAATGTTCGGACCGGATGGCCTGAAGGCTTTGGGCGCTGAGACGATTGTCGAGTTCCCGCTCATCCACGCCAAAACCAGGTCCCAGGCGCACCAGCGTGGCGCCGAGCAATCCGCCCAGCAGCACCGTCAGCAGAATCCGCCGCAGTTGGCGAGTGAGAACCCCCAGCATGAGTTTGCGTTACCAGGCTCCCGTGGGCTCGAACTCAAAGCCGCGTGGAACCATCTTGAATTTCTGTTTTTGCTTGGCCAGGTACATGCGCCGGTCCGCTTCGCTCAGCAGGCGGTCGGCATCGACGCCATCCTCGGGGAATATGGCATGGCCGATGCTTAAGCCAAGCGTTGCATCGTTCCCGCTGATCAGTTGCCCGGCCTCGGCCGTGATGGCTTGCAGGCGCTGGATCTTCAGCGGGATCTGATCGCGCTCTAAGCCCGGCAGAACCAGCACGAACTCATCGCCGCCCATTCGGGCGACATAGTCGTATTCACGGCAGCTTTCTTTCAGCTTCTCGGCTACTGAGCTCAGCAGCCGGTTGCCTTCCAGGTGACCGAACTTATCATTGATTTGTTTGAAGCCGTTCATGTCGCACACCAGCACCACCAACGACGAATCCAAGCGGCGGCAGCGGGCCAGCTCGCTATCCAGGTGTAGAAACAGGGAGCGCGCGTTGGGAAGGTTGGTCATGTAATCGGTGGAGGCGGTGCTTTGGGCCTGCTGGAATTGCAGGGCGTTTTCTATCGACAGAGCCACTTTGTGCGAAACCGCGAGCAGGATGCGCAGGTGATCGTTGCTGAAGGCTTCGCGCTCGGAGCGGTACAGAGTGAGAACGCTGATCGTGCCGTTAAGACCGATCAGCGGCACCGCCAGAGCGCTGCTCATGGTGGTGAACTTGGTCGCGTCGTTGAGATAACCCGGTTCGGCCGCGGGATTGCCATTTACGATGGGCTTGCGATGTTCGGCCACCCATCCCGACAGCCCCTGGCCCAATGGAATTTCGAGCGACGGAGAAGAGGCTGAAGTTTTCGCCCGTGACGTACTCAGCCCGGAGCTTGTCGGAGTGCAACACGTAGATCGCCATCGCGTCGTAGGGGATCATTCTCTTCAGGCGCAGGGCCAGCAGCGACATGGTGTCGTTGAGGCTGAGCGAATTGCCTAGATCCTGAGTCAGCTCGAAAAGGTTCTGCACCTCCTGGCGCGCGGCGGCAATGGAAGCCAGAAAGTCGCTCGGCTTGTCGCTGCTTGGCGCCGCGACAGGCGTTTGGTGTTCGGCGCTCGCGTCCGGCCCCGAGCGCTGGTCGCTTGCCAACTCCAGGCATGCGGCACTCTCGGCCTGATTTGCCTTAGCCAGCGCTTCCAGCTCGCGATAACGCCGTTGCAGAATTTCGACCACCTGGGGATCGAAAGCCTTGCCCGAATCGGCCGCCATTTTTTGGATCGCTTCCTCCAGCGGCAGCGCCCGGCGGTAGTTGCGGTCCGAAGCCATGGCATCCACGAAATCCACCGCTGCCAGGATGCGCGCGCCGGCGGGGATGTTCTCACCTTTCAGCCCATCCGGATAACCGCCTCCATCCCAACGCTCGTGATGAGAACGGACAATGGGTGTCACTTCGTACGGAAATCGGACGCGCTCCAGTATCTCGGCGCCGACCACCGGATGGATCTTCATCTTCTCGAATTCCTCGCGCGTCAGCTTTCCGGGTTTGGAGACGATGTGCTCGGGGACGGCGAGGTTTCCGATATCATGCAACAGCGCGGCCGCTCGCAGACCGGCCAGTTGATCCGGACTGAAGCCCAATTCCTTTCCGATCTCCACGGCATAAGTCTCGACGCGCTGCAAATGGTCGTAGCGGGCGTGATCCTTGGCATCGATGGCCAAAGCCAAGGCTTCGATGGTTCGAAGATGTAAGGCCGCGGCTTCCTCGGCGTGCTTTTTCTGGTCCTCCAGGCGAGCCATGTAGCGAAAGTAGGAGCGGTACATCAGATAGGCGGCCGGAGCGGCCAGCAAGGCGGTTTGCCAACCCACGAAATGATCCATGGTCGCGGCCACGCCAACCAGCAGCGAGCCAACCAGGTAATAGGGAAACGCCCAGAAGTAACATTCCTTCCAAACGCGCCGCAGCGATTTCCGTTCCGTAATCGCGACCGCGGCGGCAACCGGAAACGTATTCATCCCGAAGAAGGCCACCGTGGCCACCACCAGCTTTACAGGCACCTCCAGGTGTCCTAGCTGCAACAGGGGGGAGTGATAAGCCGCGCTGGCAACCACCACCGTGATCGCCATGCTGCACACATTGAAGAGCACCTGCTCCCACTTGGGCTGGTAGAGCTTTTTCCAATAACATTGCACCAGGGTTGCCCCGCAGCCGATGACCAGCGCCTCGGGCACGCTGAGCTCCACGATGGCGAACAGGATGAATATGAACAGCACCGAGATCGACCCGGTGATGCCCGGAAGCACTGCTTTTAAGCGCGCCGCAAACAGCGACAACGCCATATAGCAGGCGAAACGAATCAGATTTTGGGATTGCCAGTGCGAAAGAACCATCGCACCCAGCAATGCGCCGATCAGCACAACAGCCAGAATGTAGAGCCTGCCGAGGATTGGGATTTTCATCCGATCTGCCTGTACCCCCAATAAGGGATGCGTAAATGCAGGTCCACTGCCAACAGACAGCGCTGCCTATCCAGTTGATTCATCGGCCAGTGCTACGTGGAACAATAGCCGGGGAATGAGACAAAATGTCCGGTCCGAATCTAGAGCGGGATAATCTGTCGCAAAGCCGGCTGGCTTGTGGCTCTTTATGAACTCGGTGCTTCGACCGATAGATCTAAAACTGAAGTACTATGCAATCTCGTCTCAAAACCGTCGAAGAGCGAAATAGCGGCCATGGTCTCGCAGGTCAATACCTTTTTGGGCATGCAGGCGATTGTGTCGAGCCGCGCCATGCTGCAGCTCTTCGAGCTGGTGCAACGGATTGCGCAGACCAACGCGGCTGTCTTGATCACGGGCGAGAGCGGCTCGGGCAAAGAACTCATCGCCCGCGCAGTGCATCATTTCTCTTTGCGCTGCGCCAAGCCCTGGGTGGACGTCAGTTGCGCCGCGCTGCCCGAGCATCTGGTGGAGAGCGAGCTGTTCGGTTACGAAAAAGGCGCGTTCAGCGGCGCCGATTCTCCTAAGCCCGGGCTCTTCGAGCTGGCCAATCACGGTACCTTGTTTCTGGATGAGGTCGGCGAGTTGGAGCCACGCATGCAGGTGAAGCTGCTGCGTGTTCTGGACGGCGTGGCATATTACCGCTTGGGCGGGGTCCGCAAGGTGAGCGTGGACGTGCGTGTGGTGGCCGCGACCAATCAGGATCTGGAGAGAATGGTGGAAACCGGCCAGTTCCGGGGCGATTTATATCACCGTCTGGGGCAGATCTGCTTACAGGTCCCGCCTTTGCGCGAGCGTCCCGAGGACATCGTGCCGCTGGCCGAGCATTTCCTGCAGCAATCGAATCCGCGCTTGTCGTTTTCCAGTGGCGCGTTGAAGGCCCTTGAGGCGCACGCCTGGCCGGGAAATGTTCGAGAGCTGCGGAACGTCGTCACCAAGGCAGCCGTGCTGGCGCTCGACCAGGAAATCGAGGCGGATGATCTGCTTCTGGCACAGCCCAGGCACGCCAACGGTGTCGCCGGGCCGGCCACGATTTCCACGGCTTCGGATTTGGATGGAATGGAAAAGACCATGATCCTGCGCGTGCTGGCTCAGACGCACGGCCATCAACAGCGAGCCGCGGACCTGCTCGGCATCTCACGCCGCACGCTCAGCCGGAAACTGAAACTTTACGGAAGGGAGGCGGTGCGGCAATCCTGCGCTTCCTAGCGCTCTGCCGCCGTCAGCATGCCAAGCCCTCAAGATCGCCGCTCGGAAACTCGCCATTCCGGCCATGGCGCACTGAAGCTTTCCTTTGACGATCCGGCGCCGCAGGAAGTCAACGGCCAACTGCTGGATTACAGCAACAGCGGTTTCCGCGCCGAACACCCCTACACCGCGTTGCACGCCGGCCAGGAAGTGGAGTTCCAGCATGCCGTCGCCGTGGGGCGGGCGCGCGTGATGTGGAACCGCATCGCTAATGACCGCGTCGAGACCGGATTCCTGGTCATCAAGTAGCCGCATCATAGCGAGCGACTCCGGGAACTAGCGCGACATCCTGCAACGAAATCGGACGCAGATAAATTCCCCGCGGCCGGCGTTTCCACCAATCGCCGGATTGCCGCCGCTCGGCAAAATTTGTGAACGAATAGTCGAATAGCAGCGCGCGCACGTACTTCGGCGCCGAGGCGGGAAACGGGTTCTTCGAAAGCAGGCCGGTTACGTCCGGTGAATTCTGGAGCAGCCGCACCATGAAATTCACAAACCACGGCTCGGAGCGGTAGCCGGACAAGGCTGCAAACCACATTTGCCAATCCAGGCGCGGCTGATAAGGCGCTACCCAACGCGGCGCTCGCGCCAGGTCGCCCGGCTTGTAAGGGAACTCGTAGTCGAGCCAGGTGCTGCCATCGTTCGATCCTTCGACGATGATCTCGTCCCGCTCGGTGGTCATCACGGCGAACAGGCCGTAGGTGTTCACGATACCGAACGGCGCTATCAATTCCACCATGAAGCTCGGTGGTTCGGCGCGGCCGGCGAACATGCCCCACAGCTCAATGCCGCTCAGCAGCAGGATCGCGGCGGCCAGGATCTTCGCCAGAACCGGGTAGGTTCGCTTCTTCCGGGCCCCTAAAGGCAATCTTTCGAGCATCGCGTCGTCCAACAGGAACAGGCCAAGCGATATGGTCAGCAGATTGAAAAAAGCATAGTTTCCGGTCAAAAAGATCAGCAACTGAAATAGCAGCAGCACCACCGCCGCAAAGCGCCGCCAGACGCGCGGCCCCAGGATCAGGAATACGACCACCAGTTCGATGAACAGCGCAGCCGCAGTCGACGCTCGCTGAAACCAGAGAGGGAGCTGGTACATGTACCAGGCGATCGGTGTCGGCAAGGGCTGGGTCAAATAGTGAAAGGTGAGCGCGCTGAGGTCGCGCCAGGAGGCATCGTGGCTCATTAGCTTTACCGCTCCGGACAGAAACATCAGCCGGAACAGCAGCCAGCGGAACAGAAATACCATCCATTTTGAAGTGCCTAGAAAGATGGCCAGAAAGCCCGCCTCGAGCAGCAGCGCGTCCCATTGAAAGCTGAGAAAATTTTGGCCGATGCTCGAGAGCGACAAGTACAAAACGTAAAGGCAAACCAGCGCCGTCCGCTCCAGGCGGCCGAATAACAGGACCAGTGAAATGGCCGCGCCCGTCCAGCAAACCGCGCGCAGGAAGACATCGCTGGAGGCGAGCCAAAACACGCCCGGCGCCATCCAGTAGGCCCGCACGCCCAGGAAGTTCCTGGCTTCAGCCAGAAAATGCCCGGCGGGAAGAATGCCCCGGGCGCCTGCCAGGCCGGTAATCTGCACCGCTAAGGAGGCAAACGCGCACAAATAGATCAGCGCCAGCGCCCTCAGAAATAACCATTCCACCCGGGCATAGCGCAGCGGTGCAACGCGGCGGCCGAAGGTGAATCGCGTTACTTGATAAAAGAAATTCCGGTGCGCGGCAATCACGCGGTAGGTTGCTTCGGAAGCCGGCGCGAACCCCGGAACGTGATCATAAACCCAGGAGAGCCACCCCAGGCCCGCGTAAGCCAGCGTCGCAAAGACGGCTCGCGCTCCCGACAGGACCTGGCCCGAGGGCAGGATCAACTGCACGGCTTGCTGAAATCGTTCGGCAGAGGAATCTCGGGAAAATTCGCACTCACTTCCTGGAAGGGCGCATAGTCGAGGGGGCTCCGGTAATTTGCTTCCAGTAGTCGATCCAGATGCGGCAAAATCCACAGCGGCCATCGAAGACCAGCAAGGGTTTTGCGGGCATGCTCTACCAGTGTAGTCGGAAGGTCACGGGGCGAATCCGCGTCGCTAGTTGGCCGGAAGCACGCCTGCTTATTGCGACGGCACGAGCGCAGCGCCTTGTGGCATCCCGCCAATATTCGTGGTGGTGGCGGTGAGAGTCCGAGTGTCGATTAGGGTAACCGACTGGGCCAAACTGTTGTTGACGGTAACGTAGCCTCCGTCAGGTGTGATTTGGAGATCCATCGCCCCCAAATCGGCGGGAACGGTTTGGATCGTCGCATAGGTCTTTGTGTCAATCACCTGAACCGAGCTGGCTCCACTGGAAACAAAAGCCCTGGTTCCGGTGGGATTGAACACGATACTAAAAGGCTCTGTCACTCTCAGCAATTCCGTGATGCTTCCGGTGAGAATATCGATCACCTCGACGACGTTATTCCAAGGGTATGTGACCCAGGCTAGCGTTCCGTCGGGATTGATAAAAACAGATTCCGGATAATGTGAGATCCAAGGCAATCTTTGATGTAATCTGCCTGGTGGCAATGTCAACAACAGCCAGGTAGGAATACGGCGGCTCCAAGTAATTGGTCACCAGCGCATAGCTGCCATCCGGTGAAATCGCTATGCCGTCCGGAGCGAAGTTAGGATCGGTCGTGGTTTGGATTGAACCTGAAACCGTGTTGGTTGCGGTGTTAATGAACGTGATCGCTCCGCTATAGCTGGTAACGATGGCCTGGGAACCGTCGGGCGTCACCCGGACCTGAAGAGGAAGATCGGGGACTGGAATAGTAGCGATGGGCGCGACCGGGCACATGCTGTATCGCCTGACCACGTTGTCGACATGAAAAACGCGAAACATGGTGGGATTGACGCTGGAGTTGCAGCTCCAGGGCAACGGCGAGGTCACTTCAGTGGCCAGCGGCCCAGAAGGCAAATCTCGAAAAGGAACCGTAAACGTGAAGGTTGATCCTGATGCTGCGGCGCGTGCCGAATCTGCGGACGCGGCGTTCTTACTAATGGACTGCGTAGCACCCGGAGGACCGGGTGGGCCAAAGCGATCCGGAACAGGACCAGTGGTTGGTCCGAAGGAAGAGGGTCCTCCCCAGCCATTCGTTGAACCGGTCGCCTGCTGGCCTGGAACGGTCACCTGCTGCCCCATCCCGTTGTCGCTCGAGCAGTTCGTTTCCTCCGGATGCACTAAGGAAATGCCGATGGCACTCCCCGGCCGCGCGGAGCCGCCGCCAACCATGCACTCACAGGGATAGCCGGCGTCCGTGGCGTGGTCCGGAATCATCCTTCCATCGCTATACATTCTGTACACCACGTAAAACATCTCACCACCGTGGCATTCCAAGTAGGCAATCGATAGTGTGTAAGGGCCATTGAGCAAATTGGACCAAGTATTGATCCAGCCGTTGGCCCAATCGGGTAACCCAGGTACGTTCTGGGCTTCGGACCCGGCCGTAAGAGCAACCAGGAAGGCTAGCATCTGGAGTAATCTCTTCATTGTTTGGCCTCCTATTGGAATGTCACTGTTTTCCCAGCTATGTATCCGCCGCTGGTTACAGCGTTGGCCAGGCCGGATGCGCTGAAGGTTGATGGGCTGGAGGTCATCAAGTAAATGACATCTTTCGATGCCAGCGGGTTCGGCCTCGCCGCAGGCAGTGGGGAGAGCGCCTGAGGCGGCACAGTGAAACTTGTCGCGCCGGCAGGAACAACGCAAAAGAACAGCGCGCTCGAGTTGGTCGGCAAGTCGGAACCGACTCCAAGGATTTCGACCGGCTAGCTGGACACGGCGCCAGACCAGTTGATGGTCAGTGGCTGCGTTCGATCGACGGTGCTGATTTGATCGCGATTGGTCCAATTGAGCGCAGGCGGAACGGTGACCGAAGTGGTAAACCCCGGCACGTCGGCGCCGCCGTTGGTTGTTACCGTATACGTACCCGGCGTCAGAATAGAGCTGGTTTCGTAAAGAGTAGAGCGGCAGATACGATCCCAGAGGAGCCCCGGTTCTGGGTAGTGGTCACCGATTTCTGGCCGCCGAGGCCGGAAACGGACAACTGCTTTCCCCCGTCGAGCGCTGGCGGTGGGGATTCGGGAACGCTACCGCTTTGGAGAAAGTCACCTACCCCGGGATAAACGGTGCAGGTTCCCGCCGGGGGCGCCGACACAAACGGCAGAAAAGTGAAAGGCCCGCTGGCAATATTTAAGGCCGAGAAAGTAGCAAAATCGTCTGAGACGTCCACTGGTGCATTGACGCCGGCATCTTCGTGCACCGCCATGCGCATCAAAGTGACGGTGCCCAACGAGCCGCCGCTCTGAACCGCCGCTGAGAGCGAATTGGAAGGATCGGAGCAGGCCCCGCCGTTCGCGCTGATCGCCAGGCTGGTGAAATTGCTCACGGTGTTGTGTGAAGTCCGGACGTACACCGGCACCCAGCAGCCCTGCGGGGCATTGGCGGGAATCACGAAATCGATCTGATCCAAACCGGAGCAGCATGGTGAGCGTCCGCTGTAGGTGACCGAGGCGGAAACGCCGCCCACCCAAACTTCAACCGGCGTCGCCAGGATTTCCGGCGGGTGGCGCCTGATTGTCGGCAGCGGAGATCGGGCCCAGTCCAGTCAAATACAGCTGCTCGGTTTGACCCGGCGTCGCCGAAGCTGATAGTCATTGTTGACCAGGCCGCCGGTGTTCAGCGCGTTTTGCAACGCGGCCGGACCGATTCCGGTTCCCGTGAAGGTGAAGATTCCGGGACTGTCGTGGACGACGTACACAGGCGCGATGGGTTGCTCGTGCCGTTGAACGCCACCGAAACGGAAACCCAACCCAAAGGCGCATTGGACGGCATGATGGCGTTGATCTGGCTCGCCGACACATATACAGGGATCGCATTCACCGACTTCGATCCCCGAGTGACCTGGATGGAGACGCCCGAAAAGCTGTTGGTGAGCGGAAAACTGGTTTGCGAGGCCCCCTGCTGTGGCCCAGCGCGGAGCCGAATATCGAGAACAGGGAGCCTTGGGCGATCGATCCCGCGGGAAGTCCCGGGGCGTAGTAGCTGCCAGCATTGACCACCTGATGAAGGTAAATGGCCGGCTTGGCCTGAAGCCCAATCGCAAAAATAAGAGCAGTCGCTGCGCGCAAACAGGAACGGATCATCGCAACCTCACACGAGGCAGATTTTAGCATGTAGCTCGCATTCGTCGGTTCCGTCGAGTCGTTGGTTCTTGAAAGTCTCGCAAACCAAGCAAGGTCCAGGGAGCTTCCGGTAAATCTGCGTCCCATAGTCGACTCAAAATGGGAGGAAACACTGCAACCATCAAAGACACGCAGTGCCTTTGCGGGCATGCTTTAATAGTGTAATCGGTAGCTGGTCAAGGCATTCCAGTTTTCATAGGACTGTGAACCGTTTTACGGAAGTGATAGAATTAGTTGAGGGTGCAACCTTTGTGCGGCGTCCAAACGTCTACACACAAGGGAGACGGCTGCGTTGAAGCGAGAGGTGTTGTAGAAGACATGGCAGCTCACGACGGACCAATGGGATATCCCGGCGCGAATAATCCGCAGGGCGGCTCCGACGCTGACGATCATTTGAATCGGTTGTTGGCGGCAGAGGGCGAGCCTTTCATTCGTTCATTCATCCGGAACGTCAAAGAAGTGATTCATCCTCCGAAGCTTCCCCCGCTGGAGGTCACTTCCAAGCCGGTACCGGTGAAGGATATCTGGGGCTTCTATGGCGGGGAGAAGAAGAAGGCCGGCCTCAGCTCGATCTTGATTCACGTGACGGTTGTGGTTCTGCTCTTCGCGATCGGCACCAACAAAACCATTCAAAAAGTAGTCAAGGAGCAGATCGATCTGATTGCGCCGGATATTGCCCCCTACAAGCCGACCGTGAAGAAAGATCAGATGCATGGCGGCGGCGGTGGTGGCGACCGATCGCCCACGCCTCCCAGCAAAGGCAAGCTTCCGAAACTCGCAACCAAGCAGTTCGTGCCGCCCGCGGTGGTGATTCGCAATCCTGATCCGAAGCTGGTGATGGAACCCACGATCATCATGCAGCCGGATGCGCCCATTCCGAAAATGAACATGGACGCGTTGGGCGACCCGCTGGCGAAATCGGGCTTCGCATCCAACGGCACTGGCTATGGCGGCGGCATCGGCACTGGTCATGGCGGCGGCGTCGGTCCTGGATCGGGCGCGGGTTTTGGCCCGGGATCTGGCGGCAATATGGGCGGCGGCGCGTACCGCATCGGCGGCGGCGTTTCTCCGCCCACGCTGATCTTCAAAGTCGAGCCGGAATATTCCGAAGAAGCGCGCAAAGCCAAGTTCCAAGGAACCGTGGTTCTGTTCGTGGTCGTGGATGAGAACGGCAAGCCGCGCGACCTGAAAGTGATTCGCCCGCTCGGCCTGGGCTTGGACCAAAAAGCCATCGAAGCGGTCGAAAAATGGAAGTTTGCTCCTGGCAAGAAGGATGGCAAGCCGGTCGCGGTTCAGGCCACCATCGAAGTCAACTTCCGGCTGCTCTAAGCCCCGTTTCAACGACTTCCCGGCTCGCTAGGGCCGAGGTTCGCGATCAAACTCGCAAGATAAATTCAACGCTTGTCAGAGATTTAGCGTCCTTCGACCCGCCACCACGACCTGGTAGGTCTGGCGTACATTTTCTGCTACATTTTCTGCTTGAAGCCATGCGTTCTACGTGTTATCATTCCGAGGAATTTGTCCGCTTCAAGACGTTTAGAACAAGCAATTGTGGGTAATTTTCCGCGCTTTGCGACGCACTAGAGTTGCCCCGCGAGCGCCATTGAACGGCGATAAAGCGACGAAGCGTGCGACGAA
>CAVUBR010000007.1:0-181579 GCA_963739705.1 Terriglobia bacterium
CGATGAACACCACTTCCCTGGCGGGGTAAAAGGGAGCAAGCTGGTGGGCATGAGACCCAGCAATCGAGCGGAGTATTGGCGGGGGCTGCTTGCCGAACGTGAACAGAGCGGCGAGAGCATTCGTGAGTTTTGTCAGAGGCACGGAGTTAGCGACCACTCGTTTTATGCCTGGCGCAAACGCATCGGCAAGGAAACGCCAGTGACGTTCGCGCTGGTGGAAACCAACCGGGCGGCGTCCACCGTTCCGGCCATGATTGAAGTGGCGCTGGTTACCGGCGAGCGGTTGCGGATTCCGTGCGAAGCTCAGGCGCTACGCGTTGTACTGAGCGTGTTGCAGGAAGCGCGGGCGTGATCGGACTGCCGGCCAGCGTGCGGGTGTATTTGTGCACTTCGCCATGCGACATGCGCCGGAGTTTCGACGGGTTGCACGCGCTCGTGACCGGAGCCATGCAACTGGATGCCTTGGCCGGGCATCTGTTTTGTTTTGCCAATCGGCGGCGCGACCGGGTGAAAATCTTATATTGGGATCACGACGGATTCGTGGTGTGGGCCAAACGATTGGAGGCTGGCACCTACGCGATGCCGTTTTCCGACGGAGAAGCGCGGCGTGAGATCACTTCGGCCGAGTTGGCGGCGCTGTTGAGCGGGATCGATCTGAGCCAAGCCAAGCGCCGCAAACGCTATCA
The DNA here is from genome assembly GCA_963739705.1 of Terriglobia bacterium. Lineage (GTDB taxonomy): Bacteria > Acidobacteriota > Terriglobia > Bryobacterales > Bryobacteraceae > Palsa-89. The sequence continues at coordinate 687 of CAVUBR010000007.1, forward strand.
TCGAAAAGCCGCATAAACATTGGCCGGGAACGCATTTTGTAGTTGGGGAATCGAACGTTTCCGGTTACACTTGTTCATGCCGGTCGATCCGAAAACATTGCCTGAGGATGCCATCGTTCTCAAGCAGATGTTGGTGGATGTGACCGCGCAACTGGATCGCACCGAGCGACTGTTGCGGCAACTGCTGGAAGCCAAAACCGGGCGCAGCAGCGAGCAACTATCGCGGGAGCAGTTGGCGCTATTCGCGCAAGAAGCCGGCATCGAGCTTCCCAATCCGCCCCAGCCCGAAGAGAGTCAAGACGAAGACGACGACTCGCCGGCAGATGCGTCCAACAACAACACGAACGCTCCACGTGGGCGCAAGCCGTTGGCCAAGCATCTGAAACGCGAGCGCATCGAACACGATCTGGCAGAGAGCGAAAAGCACTGCGCCGATTGCGGCCAACATCTGCGGTGGATCGGCGAAGAAACCAGCGAGCGCTACGAATACGTTCCAGCACAGATGAAAGTGATCGAGGACGTGTGTTGGAAGTACGCCTGCGCCTGCACGGTAAAGACGGCCGGCAAACCCGCGCAGCCGATTGAGAAGAGCACGGCGGGCGCGTCGCTGCTGGCGCAGGTGATCGTGGCGAAATGGGCAGATCACTTGCCTTTACACAGGCAAGCGAAAATGTTTCTGCGCCACGGCGTGGAAATCTCCGATCACACCATGGGCGATTGGATGCGGCAATGCGCCGGACTGCTGGAACCGCTTTATGGAAGATTGAAACAGCACGTGCTGGCCTCGAAAGTGGTGGGCACCGACGACACGCCGGTGAAAGTGCTGGACCGGAAGCTGAAGCGAACCCGCAAAGGGCGCATCTGGCCCTATGTGGGGGATCGGGATCATGCGGCGGTGATTTACGATTACACACCCACGCGCGAGCGCGCCGGGCCGGAAGAGTTCCTCCGAACCTATCGAGGTTATTTACAAGCCGATGCCTACGTCGCCTACGACAGCTTTTTTACCAAGCCAGAGCGCGGCATGATCGAGGTGGCGTGCATGGCGCATGCGCGGAGGCACATTTATCAAGCGCTCGACAACGATCCCTCGCGCATGCGCACGGTGCTGCTGCTGATCGCGCAACTGTATCGCGTCGAAGCGCGGGGCCGCCGCCACGGGCTGGTAGGCGAGGAACTACGCCTGTTGCGCCGGCAAGGCGCGCGTCCTGTGCTCGACAAGTTGGAGGCTTACTTGCTTGAGATCCGCGAACAGTTGCTGCCCAAGAGCGAAGCCGGCCAGGCCGTCAACTACCTGTTGAAAAACTGGACCGCTCTCACGCGCTATTGCGACAATCCGGATTTATCGATCGATAACAACCATACCGAACGCTCCCTGCGCGGCTGGGCGGTGGGGCGTGCGAACTGGACCTTTTTCGGAAGCGACCGCGGAGGCAAAACGGCGGCGGTTTTGCGAAGCTTTGTGGCATCGTGCCAGTTGGCGAAGATCGACCCCTTCGCCTGGTTCCACGACGTGCTCTCGCGCATTGCCGATCAACCCGTCACTCGCCTCGACGAATTACTTCCGCACCGCTGGTCCCCAGCTAACGCTTAAACTCTCGATTCTCGAAGCGGCCTGTGGTTCCTGCCAAGCGGTGTTCATCGGGTGCTTACGCCCTTCGCGAGTGCGGCTTCGATGAACTCCGGGTATGGTTCGCAAGCGCTCGCCGACGGGACTGTGGCCTGGCTGGGGGCGCTGTCCACCATCCCGTTTTCGCCCGCTGGGTCGGTGGACACCTCTATGGCCGGTTTTGCTTGGCGTGTCCCCCAACCTCCCGGCAGACGCACCGGAACACCGGCAGCTTTCAGATACGCCGCAGCAGTTTCGCGGCGAATCCGGGTGGCTCGTTGAATGCGCCGCAGCGGCCAGCCAAGCCGGCGCAGCGCGATCACCTGCTGTTTCTTTTCTTGGCTCAAGACATTCACCGCCGGAGGGTAACTCTCCGTCACAGTAATGTCCTGGATCAGTTATCGCGTTGGCCGCTTTTCAGGTGTCCACCGATGGCCGGTTTTGGTTGTCCCCCGAGGGAACCACAGCTTGCGATGATCAAGATCCTTGAATAGATGGCCTGTGGACTACCAGTCGTACTCTATGATCTTGTTGAAGGCCGCCGTTCTGCCGGGTAGTGCAGCACTCTATGCAAAAGGAAACGACGGGATCAACTTCGCTGAACAGAGTGCGACGTTGTTGGAATCAGAGTCATTGCGTCGCCGATTAAGTGCTATCAGCCGAAAGCGTCGTGCAGGAAGTCTGAACGGGGACATCGAGAAGCAGAAGTTGTTGCGGGCCTATGAGACGGCTCTTTGTGCCGGCTCCTCCGCGAGAAATCAGCGCGAGCAATCGTTCGTCCGTCACCGGTCGAGCGGACGGGCTTTGAGAACTTAAGGCCATTGCGCATGCGGCCTGGTCTGAATTGTCCTCCGGACTCTATGGATACGGCACAACGGCCTGGGCCTCGTTGGAATACGCGCTTTGGTTGTCGCTAGCATCGACGGCCGTCGTGACGTAGTAATACGTCTGGCCCGAGGCGACGGCGTTATCAATGTACGTGGTTCCCGTGACCAACGAAGTATTCACTATCGTGTAAGGCCCACCAGATGTGGTCCCTCGATAGACATTGTACCCAGCCACGGTTGAGGTGCTCGCTGTCCAATCAAGGGTGACAGAGTGATTGACGACGCAGACCTGCCCTAGGGCTGCGTTGACGACCCGCTGCACGACCGTAGAATTGCAGACGCCGGCGCCCTCGATATCGGCGGTGCATGTTGCCAACCCAAGGTCCATGTCAGTCGCCAATTGTACGTCAACTACATTCACCACCCCGTCCTGGTTCAGGTCGCAGCGACTAAAAGAGCCACCCCCAGTCCCTCCGCCCGAGCTGGCGGCTTTGAATGAAGCTGTGCTGCTATCGAAAGTGCCGGATCCAGTATTCCATTGTGCCGTGTAGGTACTGGCCGACGAAGTGATAAGGTGTGCCCATCCAACCCCAAAAAAGACGGAGTCGTTCGTGAACGGGTTCCCGGCCACGAGACTGGTCATCGATGCTCCAGGCACCATGAGAGAGATGACCACTCCTGGCACTGTCGTTGTGACAGAGGCTCCCGACGGTGTCGTGGTCGCTGGTTGGCTGTTTAGAACTGAGGTCTGGTCCAGCGGAGACGTAAGATTTACATTAGAAAACTCCCAGATAACAGCGCCGCCCGTGGAACCACTGGGATTCGGCGTGATCGTCAACGTGGTGGCGCCCGCGTTGCTGTTGTAGGCGTACCAAATGTCACCCATGTCGCTAGAGGAGTTGACCGAGCGAGCGCTGCCGGCTTCAAAATAAGTGTTTCCTGCGTTATCCGTAATGCTTGTGATTGTTGGCGTAGTACCAAACGTTGAAGACCAGCCCACAACGATCAGGTTACCGCTTCCCGTGGATGGAATCGTACAGGACGTTCCCGGCGAGGCGCAAGTTGTCACATGAACCAAACTAATCTGAGCCGAGGCAGTAGCAGCGCAGACGAGCAACGCACAGGCCGCTAAGAGCAAGATGCGAGATGTCTGCGACGCGATGAATCGTTCAAACCACATATATGAAAAGTAGCTAGCGAGCCCTGAATAGCCCTCTCCCATGCCTTTCGAGGTTCAGTATAGTATCTGAGGCGGCTTCGTCCTATTCTAGAGTCGCCGCAATTGAACAAGCTTAATGAACTAAGTCTCACGCGCGGAATAGCCTACTACCCCACAGGAATCTTGCTTAGGTCGCCTCTTGCGAACCGAGCAGTTCACGAGTGTACGGGAAGATTGGTTTCCCGAATAAGTTCTGGAGATCCTTACGTTTGCGAGTCGGCTTGGGCTCAAGATGGCTCAGTCCAATCGAGATTTCACGGGGCCTACACTTGCGAACGCCGGACTTCGGGAGCTGCCAGAGCTACAACTCCGTAGCGGTACTTCCTCCATCAATTCCTAGTTGTTGCCATGTGAGATGCTCCAGCGTGGTCTGGTGTTTCATCGATAGGCGAAATTTCGTGAGCTTACCCGCTTCCTCGGGAGCCCCTTTTCGCGCCGAGCAACTTTCATTGAAATTTCAAACGGCTCGTCTGGAATTGCCCGCAGCCCATTGCAGACGCTGAACTTCGAATGTCGTGGAGAATGATCCTCGAAGATCAAGGTATAACGTATCCGGAACGAACCCCATTGGGAACGAGGATTCTCGGTGTTGTTTGCGTCTTCGTGCTATGCGGGATTCTCGTCGCTGGGCTCCGGCCATTTCATGCTCCTCGGAACGCTGTGACCTGGCTAGGAAACACCAACGGTATTCGGTTTGGTCGTCATGGAACCATATTGAGCGCGGGAGCACTCACGACGTCGAGTTCGCAAGACACCACATCCTGTAGCATCGAAATATGGCTGCAGCCTGGCCCAGTCGACGAAACAAGCACGTTGCTCGCGTTTTATGAGCCTGACAATCCGTTGCAGTTCTTGCTCCACCAAGACCATGCCGACTTAAGAATACAACACCAAGAACATGGCACCCCTGCCTCACAAATGTACCTTGACGATGCCCTGCGCAAGGGAAGGCTAGTTTTCATCACAATCACGTCAGGAAATCCAGGGACGTCGGTGTACGTTAACGGTGCTCTCGCGAGGACGTCGCAACGCTTTCGGCTTTCCATCAACGACTTCACTGGTCAACTTGTGGTTGGCACCTCGCCTGTGGTAAGCGATACCTGGTCGGGTGAGTTGCGGGGCCTCGGGATCTATAATAGGGAGCTCACGGCGGCGCAGGTACGGCACCACTATGAAACGTGGACGAGCCAGGGGCGACCCGATGTTGCGGAGAGCGAACGCAGTATTGGGCTCTTTTTCTTTGACGAGCATCGAGGGAACGTCATCCACAACCAGCAGGGTCCTGGAACCGATCTCTACATCCCTGCACGATACATGATCCTGCGGGAACAGTTTCTGGCTTCGCCTTGGACAGAATTCCACGCCGATTGGAGCTATTGGAAGGACATCGCCATCAACATTGTGGGTTTCGTACCGCTCGGCTTCTTCTTTTGTGGCTACTGGTCCTGCACACGGCCAATGCGACAAGCCGCAATCGCTACCATCATTCTGGGCGCAGTGGTGACTTTGACGATTGAAGTCGGGCAGGCCTACCTTCCAACGCGGGACTCCGGGGTGACAGATCTCATCACGAACACGCTGGGGACCTATTTGGGAGTGGTGCTCTACCGCCGGTACCCTGGCCTGATTCGTTGGATACTTAATCGTATCCTCTCGGTCGCGGTTCGCTGCTTACCACTTTTGCGAACAGCGAGGCCAATCACCTAATCACATCGTCCTGAGGTCTCAACCATCGAGCGAAGGTGCTGGATCGCTGCAGCGGCCCTGCGCTCGCTTCCTCCAGCGATCTTCCTGGCCTTCAGCGAGATAATCCCGCCTCACTATCTGCGTTCCGCTGCCTGGCATCTTGAACACACTCAAGTTTCGTCGTATTGGTCCGGACCCACGCCTTCCGGCTCTTGCGCGGTAAACACTTCGCCGCACAGATTGCAACGCAGCCGGTCTAGTTCGTACACCGTTGCCGCCAGCGGCGCTTGTCCCACGATCCGGACCAGAGTCCGAGGTTCTTTCTGCCGATAGACTGTGCCTTTTTCACAACCCGGACATGAGTCGCCGTGGCCTGGCGTTTTATCAGCAGGCGACTCCGAATCATTTTCAGGCGAGGGAGTGTCTGGCTGCTCCAAAACGGTCTTGGTCTTTTCTGTCGTGCGTGGCAGCGCGCTCTTCAGCTTGTCGTAATCCGGTTCGCTCAACGGAGCTTGGCGCGCTTAATCCAGCACGCGGTCTAGTGTCCTGTCCCATATAAGTATTTACAAAGAAGCGGGCCTGCCGTACACTGAGACATGTTCAGTGCGGCAGCCCCGCTGTCCATTTCCTCCGAGCAGAAGCGGGAGCTGGATATGCTACGGTCGAAATGGCAACTCCAGGCAAAAGGTTGCGCTCCGCTGCAAGGTCTTATTGCTGGCGCATCAAGGCGTAGCGAACGCGAGGATCGCCGAGCAACTGAAGGTCTCCCGCCCGACGGTGCTGGCTTTGCGCGCCGCGTTTGCTGAGTCTGGACTTGTCGCCGTCACTGGTATCCGCCGGCGGAAGCGCTCGCCCAAGGTGTTGACGCAGGAGTTGGAGCAACGCATTCTGGATACCACGCTGAAGACACGTCCCGGTGACGGCAGCACACATTGGAGCGTACGAACTCTTGCCGCTCACCTGCGGGTATCCAGGACGATCGTACACCGGGTCTGGCAACGCCACGATGTGCAACCGCACCGTGTAGACCGCTTCAAACTATCCAACGATCCGCAGTTTGAAGAAAAGGTGCGAGACATTGTAGGACTCTACCTGGATCCGCCGGATCGCGCGCTGGTGCTGTGCGTAGACGAGAAGAGCCAAATCCAGGCATTAGATCGCACGGCGCCGATTCTTCCACTGCGTCCTGGTTTGCCGGAACGACAAACGCACGATTATAAGCGTCACGGCACGACGACTTTGTTTGCAGCGTTCAACATCCTCAACGGTAAAGTCATCGGCACCTGCCAGGAGCGCCACCGCAGCCGCGAGTTCGTTCGCTTCCTGAATCACCTGGAACGACAACTTCCTGAGGACCAGGAAGTGCACCTGATTATGGACAATTACTGCACACACAAGAGCGCGGAGGTGCAACGCTGGCTCAAGCCGAGAAGGCGGGGCCGCTTCCATTTCCATTTCACCCCGACCAGCAGTTCGTGGCTAAATCAGGTGGAACGATTCTTTGCGTTAATCACCGGACGGATGATCCGCCGTGGGACTTTCCACAGCGCCGACGAACTGGAGCAGGCCATCTACAAGTGGCTCGCACACTGGAATGGCGCACCGGCTCCGTTCGTTTGGAAGGCCTCGGCGGACGTCATCCTCGACAAGGTCCGCCGCTGCAAAGAATTAACAGGGACAGGAGACTAGTTCTTCCAGATTCACGTCCATCCGGGGACGTTTCATGCACCGAGTAACTCCCGGAACTTGCGATGCAGGCAGTCCCAGCATCTGTTTCGCCGGCCATGTTTTGCCAAGCAGCGATCGGAGGAGTTCGTGTGATCGGACTCGGTTCTCGAGTGGGTAGCGAGTGCGCCGTCAGTCCGGCAGCGCTTGGCTTGGGACTTTCGCCGAGTTGGTTGCGGCCGGCCCACTTCCCCAGGCTCGGCTTATCCATGCCCAGTGCCCGCGCGGTGGCATCGATTCCAGCGCGCTGGACCAACTCTACGGCTGCAGCCCACAGCTCTTCCGGCAGTCGCGATCGAACCGCATGCGTACTCCGCCATTCCGCCCATCGCCGCCGCACCTGCTCTACGTCCTCCCGATAAACCGCCGTTTCCTGTGCCATGCTGCCGGGCGTCCCGCCCTTGGCACACCCTATCAGCTACCTCGAACCTCAGTCACGCACCCTTGCCGGAAACTCACGGTACTTCTCCATAAAGCGCTAGCAATTGCCCTGTGAGACGCCCCATCGCAGCCTAGTGTCTTGTCGATAGGCGAAATCTCCTGAGCTCACCTCTAGCAGGCTGCTGAAAAACGCCTAGAGCCGAGGATTCCCGACCTCTTCAAAACCGCCTTTGATTGCCCTGGGGAAGGATTTTCGCTTCTATTTCCGCGTTTCCGCGTGTCTGGCTGCCCGTTGGGGGCAGTCCAGACACACTTGTCCTCAGGTCACTGCTGGAGAAAGAACGGACGCCAGGTTGCGAACCCGCACCAGGTTATAGGCCGAGGCCGCAAATGCAAACACCCATCCGACGCGCCGCAATCCCTTGTGCCGCGTCTTACGCAGCATACCCACCGTCTTCAACCAGCCAAAAATCTCTTCCACCCGCTTGCGCTTCCGCTGGCTCACCTGGTATCCGGCGTGCCGCGTCGTGCGTGCGTCGATGGCGCTGTACTTCTTTTGCGCGACGTGCGGCGTCACATTGCGTTCCCGCAACTGCGCCACGTGATCCTGGGTGTCGTAGCCCTTATCCGCTCCAGCGTCACCGCGCGATCACCCGGAATCTCCTCGACCATCTCGATCGAAGCCTCCCGCTCGCTGGTGCCGGTGGCCAGCGTCACGCGCGTGTTGACCACCAAGCCGTTGCGATTCTCCATCAGCACGTGCGCACCGTAGCATAGCTTGGATTCTTTACCATCCCCCTTGCGCGCCAGTCGCGCATCGCCATCTGTCGTCGATGCGTGGCTGTCGTTGCGGCGCGTTTCACCGTGAAAATCGACCGTCGGATTGCCACGGTCCGTATCACTCGGTCCGGGTCCACTTCCATCCTTGCGCTGAAAACTCTTCAGACCCGCCCACGCCTCAATCAGCGTTCCGTCCACGGTGAAGTGTTCCGCCGAGAGCAGGTCCAGTTGTTTTGCCTCGCCCAGCACTTCATCGAAAAATGCCTCCGCCACCTCACCCGCCAACATGCGGTCACGGTTCTTGCTGAACACCGTCGGCACCCACACGTCCTCATCCATATTCAGACCCACGAACCAGCGGAACAGCAGATTGTAGGCCAACTGTTCCATCAGCATCCGCTCGCTCCGCACCGAGTAAAAGATTTGCAACAACAGCGCGCGCAATAACTTTTCCGGGGCGATGGAGGGACGCCCGGTGGTGGCGTACATCGCCTCGAACCGTCCGTTCAAGCGCAGCAGAACGCGATCTACCAGTAAACGGATCGGCCGTAACGGATGGCTCGCGGGCACGCGTTCCTCCGGCGACAGGAAGCTGAACATTGTCGATTGCTGGGTGTCGTCTCCGCGCATGGTTAAATCAATTCTACGGCGATTTGTTTCAGCCGCCAAGAGTATTCGGCGAATCCTTTTTCAGCAGCCTGCTAGTGCCCGGCGACCCGCTTGCACGCTTGGCAAAGTTTCATCAAGTTCAACATGGACCCAAGGGCGACATCGCCCTCGGTAGAATCGAAGCTCCTTCGTTCTTTGACGCGCTATGTTTTTGGCGATTCTCCGCGGTCGGCCGTGCTGAGCGTCTTTCACGCGGAGCTTCTCGGTTTGCACGTATGGCTTTTAAGTGGCGCAACTGCTAATCTTCAATCGGCGTTGAGAACCCCGACTCTACTACAGTTTTTGGATCGGGGCAGTGTGTCCCGCTGCTCTGTGACAGCATGTTCTGCAAATCAGCGGGCGAAAAGAAGGGCCGGACACGGACCTGACGAGGCGCGTCTTTATACGCAAGAGCTGCCGAGTAGTGCTGTACGGCGTCGATATCGTGGAGGGTCCATGCCTCAGCAGCGGTAGTGCTTTCCTCTATTTGGATCAATCGCGCCGCTACGTCTGGGCGAATACTCACCCGAAAACGGTCGAGTGGTGCATGGAGGCCATCACCGATCGCCTTGACGTAGGCCTCTTTGCGTGTCCAGCAGCGGAAAAACGCGGAATGTTGCTCAGAAGGCGCCAACGACATCAACTCGGCGGCCTCTTCCCGGCAAAAGAAACGCGTGGCTATCCCGGACATATCCTCCATCGGATGTACTTTCTCCACGTCCACGCCGATTTCGCAATCCAAAGTGAGCGCGAGAATGGCAACAGCGCCGGAGTGGGAAAGGTTGAATCTGAGGCGTCCCGCGGGGTCGAGTCTCGGCTTACCTCTCTGGCCCATACTGAATCGAATGTCGGAGGCGTCAACGCTCAGGTAGTGTCCCAGCAACAAACGAAGAGCGCCATGCGCGATGACGAATGACCGACGCAGATGCTCGAAATGAAACCGCGAGGCTCTGGTTGCCTCTTCTGAGTCTAAGAGCTTCTGAAAAACTGTAATCACGGGATCAGGAGCAGAAAGACCAAAGGGCCAAATATCAACACATCGATCACACAATTTGAATAGTCCGAGTGCCCCCTCTTGGGCTGACATGATTACAATCAGGATACCGCTATCGTCCCAAGGTCAATCGAATCCTGATTCTTTTCAGGGACATTCTTTCGGGACCTACAGGCCACCCGTGCTTACCTCGATTAAGCTTCTGCATTACGTTAGCGCGTATTTACTTAACCTCTTACGTCGGGCGACCGGAAAGCAATCCCCTGAGCGGCCTTAACATTGGGTCATAATGCTCGAAACCGTCGTTCGCGTTCCGCTCCTAACGGTCCGTGCTATCAGACATCCTTACGGGTTTTGTCCCTTCAGATGGCCACGTGTGGGGGCGGCCGGTCGCTGTGGATCGAGATGACTCGCTGCTGACGGCTGATGACGGCTCGAAGTCCATCTGCTGAGTGGTTAATCGCGGAAAAGCAGGTGCGTGGTCAGTAGGCAAAAGTAGTTCTCCACATGACGCTACTAGCTTGCATGGTCTTCGGGTGCTTACCTGTTCTTGCTCAAACGTTTCAAACCTCGTCTGTCACGAAATCTCCCGGCGACCAGGTAACGCTCGAGATCGCGGCGAATTCGCAACCGAAACGGGCGCCAGTCGCCTTGCACTGGAGAGTGATCTTCCCGGCGCAGTTGATGGAAATAGAAGGCAATGCCGAGGTAGGCAGCGCAGCAATGAATTCGGGCAAATCGCTCCAGTGCCGTCCGGAGAATTCGTACTCCTACGCGTGCGCTCTTTCCGGCGGCCAAGATCCCATAGCAGACGGGCAGATTGCGATCTTCCACTTCAGGTACCGAACTACGGCACCGTCAGGAACAACTGCCTTTAGGATAGAAAGGGTTGTGGCCACCTCGGTGGATTCAAAGGTGCTGAGCTTGAACGACACTGAGGCGATTGTGACAATCCGTTGACGATCGTCGAGGGATCGCCGGTAAGCTGGAGGCGATTCGGATCGCGCTTCATCGCGACCCACAATTCGCGATAAGCCGGCAGAGTAATCGATCGCGTACGCCACCGGTGTACAAGCCTCGTGCTGACGATCGCGCCAATCAGCAAGCAGGTGAGTATGCCGTAAAGCATCCATTTCGTGTGCTTATTCATCTCGATCCTGCGGTGGTGTGAGGTACGCCGGGAAGGCATTCAGTCTCCGATAAATCATTCGATTGATGCCGGACCGCCGCTCCACCATGCAAAATGAACGAGCACTGTCGATGCTCGCAATCGCGGCAACGATAGGGACGCAGGAATAAAAGCCGAAGTGGCCGCTCCCACATTCGTGTACGCGAACGGTGCAGAACTGGGAAGCCGCATCTCGTGCAAAGCCGATGATTGTCTCTACTAGAGCCCAAACCGCTACTTCCTGGAGCTCAAACAGTCACGCCTCAAAGAACCGCCGCCAACATCCACCGAAGCCGATCAATTCAGCTTGAACTAGTGGGCTGCTTCATACCCTCTGGCAACTCGAACCTTGCTCGGCGTGGATGGCAATATGATGCGATCCACGGTGAGATTGTTTCGTTTCGAAAAAGAAGCGTGATGGCCACCTCCCTGGGGCATTCTGTATCACATCCATCATTGACGTAGTTTAATTTTGTTCAACATGCGCGCGGAACGAGCGTTGCATCATTTGGCACAGGAGGCTTCAATGACCGAAGTTGCAGCGCGTTGGTGGTGCCGCCGCTTTCATCGAAAAGTCATGCGCCCGATTGGTGTGGTCCGCAACAATTCCGTCTGTCGTCTATGCAACCTCCCTTTCGAAGCGATATTCGTGATGCAAACCGCCCAGTACTGAACTCGATTTGATTCAGTAACCGACGCGAAGTTGATGCCTGTCGCCGTTGGCGGGAACCTTTGGGATCTAATTTTTCCGGAGCACAGCGATTCGTTCGCGGCGGGCGAAGCCTCGGATGTGGACGGAGGCTCGCCTGCGGAATACTGGCGTCTATTCCAACTACGATCTGGCGCCGGACGGCAAGCGCCTCGCGGCGTTCGTCGCGGACGATGCGAACGGCGAGAAGCCCCCCACGCCCCTGACGTTTCTGCTCAACTTCTTTGACGAGCTGTGGCGGCGCGCGCCAGTCGCGAAACAGCGTCACAACGCGCCTAATGGCGGAACTCCCTCGTAAAACTACGACTTTGGGATTGGCAGACCTCATCAGGCGCCCTCCGGAGTGAAAAACCGGAAACGGTGCGTTGCCCGTGACTCTAAGCGGTCTTTTTGCGACGCGCTCGAAATGCGGCCAAGCCCGCGGCGCCTAGCGCCAGCAGCGGAAGAGTAGATGGCTCGGGTGTGGGTGTAAGAATCGGTTGACCAGCCACCGTATTGTAGGCGAAATCCTGGATTTGGATCACGGACGGATCCGGAACGCTACAGGTAGTTCCAACTAAGTCAGGCGTGCAGGCGCTCAAACCGATATAACCATAATGCAGATCCGAGGGATTCACCGGTCCAATGTAGAACTCGACACCCAGGTAGGCGAAGCCGTTCGGATAGGAGGGCCACGGGCCCTTCTGGAACTCCAACGACCACTGTAACTTCGCTGTGCCGAATTGGAAGGTACTCGAAGGACCGACAGAAGTGGAAGGACCGAGCGGCGTGGGGTTGTTAGTAGGAGTACCTACGTAGCCGTTTGACCCTTGTGGCGTGACCGTGTCAGTGGGAAGCGGGCCCAGGCTCGCCTGGAACAGAAACTCATTGACGCCACCGACCTTCAAATCATACTCGAGGTCCCATCACTCGATACCGTCACATCCACCGGAGTGACCACGATATCTGCTTTGGCTGCCAACGGCGCGTGTCAGGGCTGCTCTAGCGAGCAGCGCAGAGTTCCGGATGCGCTTAGTGCTTTTCTGCGTCTTACTATTTGTCATACGCTCTTGTCCATCCATGGTTTTCACCGTGTCAAATCACTCTATCACCCAGCCCATACGCCAGACTTCGGTTCTCCGGTCTAGCCAACCCTCGGGAATGGCCGCACCCTTTGCAACAGCGTGAAACTGACGAACCGATTTTTGCCAGGTCTAGCGATTCTAGACGAACGATATGTCGAGCTGAGGATTGGGAATGACAATGTGACATAACGGGTCGATCCTTAAGGAGCGCCTCGATCCTGTAATCTCTCAAAGAAGGACTCCCTATGGGATTTCCCGAATGCGCCTTCACGGCGACCATGGTTCAGTCCGGGGTACCGATGATGTCAATTAGCCGTGCGGACTTTTCAACCGGAGTTGACATTTTTGGCTTGGGAGCTTCAACGCGAGCGAAAGCGAGCGCGCGTTTGCCGTCCGGTGATCGCGAACAGGAGATCTCCACCGGCATGAGTTAGCATAGGAAAGAACCATTAACCCATACCTGCGGGAGCCGTCCGGGAGACCACCGCCTCCAGAGCGCGCGATTCGTGCTGGCTGAACATGCCGAAGTTCTCAATCGTCATCCCTACCCGGGCACGCGCCGACACGTTGCTCCACGCACTTAGAACCGCTGTCGATCAGCAGTTCGACGATCTCGAGATCCTGGTGCACGAGAGCGGTGATGACTGCGAAACCGCGCAAGTGATTGCCACTATCGGCGACCACCGGACACGGCACATTAAAACCGTCAGTCCTGTGTCTATGACGGAAAATTGGGAGCGCGCCCTGCAAAGCGCTACCGGAGAGTATGTGACCTTCGTTGGGGACGACGACGGGCTTCTCCCCGACGCTTGTATCGTCGCCGTGAACATTCTCGACCGCAATTCATCGGAACTGCTCTCGTGGAGACCGGCCTGCTACTTTTGGCCCAAATATGTTGGCATTGAGCGGAGAGATCGGCTGCTTTTAAACCTGGACCAGCCCTCGACTCTGGAAGTGAAAAGATCGCACACGGCGCTCGAGATGCTGTATCGCTGCCGCATCGATTATTCGTGCCTGCCCATGATTTACAACTCCTTCGTGAAACGGAGTTTGATCGAAAGAGTGCGAGCGCGTTGCGGCCGTTATTTCCTGGGCTCGGCGCCGGATGTGACATCCGGAATCGTGAATGCCTTCTTCTCGGACACCTTTCTGCTAACGGGGCGGCCTCTGTCCTGCTCGGGCTTGTCCCATAACAGCACCGGCCATCGGATGTTCTTTACTCAGGAAGATTCGCTGCGGGAAGCCGCCACCGCCGAGGCATTCGCCTCTGCGAGCAACCGCGCCGCACCAGCCAGGAACCTGAAACTTTTTATTGGCGATGAAATGCTTGCCGTAAAACGAACTCTTTTTCCACAAAGCCGTCCGGTGTTTGACCATAAGAATTTCTTCTGGGCGGCGCTCCAGGAGTTGAACCGCGAACCCAGCCAGCGCGCTTCCCGGCTCGCGGAACTGCGCGGAGTGGCGGAATCTCGGGGCATATCGATTGAGGAGTGGGTAAGCGCACCTCAGCGCATTGCCGCGGCCCCGCCGGCAGGCGTCCGCGCGATTTCTTCCCAGCGAGTCGCGGTGGAGATGGATTGTTCGCGGGTAGGAATCGAGAACATTTACCAGGCCACGCGATTGGTGAGCGCGCTGGTCCCGCCCTCGGATTCTCAGGCCGTCGTTTGGGAGCAGTCACCGTTAGACTCGATTCCGATGCGTCGCCGGACTACAATCTCTTTCAACGCCACGGGGAATGGCATTTTGTTCCTCAGCTACGGATGGGGCGAGTGCGAGGGCTGGGGCGTCTGGTCTCTCGGCTCTTCTGCCGAAGTTGTGCTCCTCTTCGCTGAGCGGCCGAAAGACAATTTGGAAATCCTCATCCGGGGGCGAATGTTCGTCCATGCCGGACATCCTCAGTCATGCGGCGCGGTCCGCTGTAACGGGAAGCAAATTGCCTCCTTCAGCGCCTCTGTCGCGAAGCCGGATATCTCGATCGGCATCGGGGTGCCGAAGGAGGATTTGATCGAAGCCGAGCTGGTCTTATCTTTTCGGATCGAGAACCCGCACAGCCCCGCCGAGGATGGCCTGAGCAGCGACATCCGTCGGCTTGGATTGGGTCTTGAGGAAATTGCAATATCATGGCGCTAGCCTTGGTCACAGGCGCCTCCGGCTTTATCGGCATGCCGGTACTGCGCGCTCTGATGAGGCGAGGTTATGAAGCCCACGGGGTCTCCCGCTCCCCGGTCCATTCGGAGTCGGCCGGCGCCCGCTGGCACGTGGCGGACCTGTTGGAGCCCGAGACACCGCGCCGCATCATCGCCGATCTCCAGCCGGACATCCTCGTCCACCTCGCCTGGGAGACACGGCACGGCGATTTCTGGGAGTCTCCCGCCAATAGCGAATGGTTTTTGGCGACGCTGCGGCTGGCCCAGGCGTTCGTGAAGGCCGGTGGGCGCCGCTTCGTCGGCATGGGTTCGTGCGCGGAATATTCCTGGGGCAACCTGGAGGAGGGCCGCCCGCTTCAAGAGGCCAGCCTAAGCTTCCCCTCCACTGCTTACGGGGCCGCCAAGCACGAAACGTTTGAAAAACTATCGCACTTCTTCGCAGTAGAAGGCGTGGGGTTCGCCTGGGCCCGGCTGTTCTTTCCTTACGGTCCAGGAGACCGCCGTCCCACCCTCATTCCGGCGGCCGTTCAATCGTTGCTCGCCGGCCAGCCCGCGCGCTCGACGCGGGGAACCCAGGTCCGCGACTTTGTTTATATTGACGACGTGGCGGAAGCAGTCGCAGCGCTGGTTGGCTCGGCCGCCGGCGGCGCATTCAACATTGCAACAGGAGTGGGTGTTAAGGTGGCGGAAGTCGCAAGGCGCTTGGGAATCGAGACCGGCCGTTTGGACCTGTGGTACCCCGGCACACTTGCGCCGCGCGAGGGCGACCCGCCTTGGCTGGTCGGCTGCCCGAACAAACTGGCATCGCTAACGGGCTGGTCGCCCCAAGTCTCTTTGGACGAGGGTATTCGTGAGACTGTGCGATGGTGGCGGGAACTGCCGTGAGTGCGGTCCGCTGCCCCATCTGTAACGCGCCAGTAGGAACACCGTTGTTTGTAAGAGAACGGGTCCCGGCGTCATTGAACCGTCCTTGCCCCACGGTCGAAAGTGCCCTGCGGCAGCCGGCCGGACGATTTGAGTTCGCATTTTGCGGCGACTGCGAATTCGGCTTCAATCCGGCATTTGATCCCTCGCTTGCTTTGTATGACGACGAGTACGAGAACGACCAGGGCTGTTCGGCATTGTTTCAGCAACATTTGGAGGTCGTCCTGGAGCGCGCGATCGCGCTGCGCGGCTCGCGCGGTGGAGCAGTCGTGGAAGTAGGCTGCGGACAAGGCGATTTTTTGCGGCGATTGGCGCAGCGCCTGGACGACACCACATGCTTGCTTGGCGTGGATCCGTGTTGCCGCCAAGTTGAGGAGCCGACGGCGCGGGTTCGCTATCGGCGGGCCAATCTCAATAGCCTCGCCGGCTGCGATCTCCCGGCCGATGCTTCCCTGGTGTACTCGCGGCATGTCATCGAGCATGTTCCCAACCCGGTGGAGTTCTTGCGCGAGTGGGTTTTCCGCGGCCTGGTAAAACGCGGAACGCCGATTTTTCTCGAAACGCCCAGTCTGGAATGGATCCTCAAGACGGGATCATTCACGGACTTCGTGTATGAGCACTGCTGCTATTTCAGTGAATGGTCCTTGCGGCGCGCGATGCACCGGGCCGGGTTCCTGGTTCGATCCGTCGAGGTCGTCTTCGAAGGACAATACTTCCTGGCGACCGCCGAAGTTGCGAATCATCTCAACGTCGAGCCGCAAGCGCGATTGGGAATGGCCCACAAAGTTGCCCGTTTTGCTGCCGCCGAGGCAAGGATGCGCCAGCATTGGCTCGATCGGTTATGTGTGGCCGCGTCGAGAGGTCCCCTCGCGCTTTGGGGCGCCGGGGCGAAGGGCGTTTCTTTCGCCACCTTGCTCGACACCGAGCGCCGGCTGTTAAACTGCCTGATCGACGTGAATCCCGCCAAGCAGGAGCGGTTTGTCCCTCTCACTGGCCATCCAATCCGGTCGTGGGAAAGCGCTTTGCGCTGCGGCGTCACGGTTGCTGTCGTGATGAATCCCAACTATGCGGCTGAGATTCGCGCGGACGTCGGAGATCGGATGGACTTGATTCTTTTGGCGGATTGGAATGAAATACACGATTGACTGCACGGCGCATCGAATCGCGGTGGAAAGCTCGCAAGGCTGCCGCGAATTCAGCCTCTATTCTCCCGAGGCGCTCGAAATTCTGACGGAGTTGTGGGTGACGGTGGGCTGGACTGCACGCGATTCTTATCAGTTCACTTGGGCGGGACGGCCCATCATTCAGCTTCCTCACGATGTCCTGCGATATCAGGAATTGATCTGGCGGCTCCAGCCGGACGTCATCCTGGAAACGGGAGTGGCGCATGGCGGCTCACTGATGCTAGCGGCCAGCCTGTGCAAGGCGATGGGAAAAGGCCGGGTGATCGGCGTGGATATTGAAGTTCGCCCGGAGAACAGGCTGGCCATAGAAAGGCACAGCCTGAGCGGCTGGATCACTCTCATCGAAGGAAGCTCGATCGATCCGGGAGTGGTGGCGCAAGTCAAGCAAAAGATCGCTTCCGGGGAGTCCGTACTGGTGCTGCTGGATTCCAATCATTCGAAGAACCATGTGGCGGAAGAGCTCAGGGCGTACGCGCCGCTGGTGACCGGGGGATCGTATATTATCGCGGCCGATGGCATCATGCGGAACCTTGCGGGCCTCCCTGGCGCCCGCGACGATTGGGATTGGAACAATCCCTATGAAGCCGCGCGCGAGTTTGCTGCCGCGCACTCGGAATTCCAATGGGAAGAGCCTCAGCCTTTGTTTAACGAGAGCCGCGGAGGATCACGCCCCTCTTATTGGGCCGGCGGCTTTCTCAAGCGCTTGCCCAGTTGAAATCCGGATAGGAAGCGTCGCGCGGCGAGAGCAAAGGCGGAGTGATGGGCCACTCGATTCCCAGCTTGGGATCGTTCCAACGAATGCCGCAGGCCCCGTCGGGATAATAGAATTCCGAGATCTGGTACAAGACTTCGACCTCGGTAGCCAGCGTTTGAAACCCGTGAGCCACCAATGCAGGAACATACAGCGTCCGCCAGTTCTTTTCCGACAGCTCGACGGCTGCCCACCGCCCCAATGTCGGGCTGTCCCGTCGCACATCCACGATGACGTCGTAGATGGAACCTTTCGTGCAGCGCACCAGCTTTACTTCGTGGTGGGGCTGCGCCTGGTAATGGAGGCCACGAAGAATCCCGCGCCGAACGTTTCGCGAAAAACTACATTGGACAAAGCGGGAAACCAGGCCGCGCTCGGAGAATTCCCGTTCGCAGAAGGTCCGGGCGAAAAACCCCCGCTCATCGTGGGATGGCTCAATGTCCACAATGAAGGCGCCGGCGATGCCGGTCTCCGTGTAGATCATGACAGGATGGCCAGTTCCGGGACCGGGATCACGAACTTTCCGCCCCAGGCGCCGATTCCCCGCATCTGTTCCATGATTTCCTCTTTGAGGTTCCAGGCCAAAATCAACAGATAATCCGGGCGAGTCTCGAATACGCGTCCCGGCTCATAAATCGGAAGCCGCGTTCCGGGGAGCCACAAGCCTTGCTTGTAGGGGCTGCGATCCACGACGTACTGGATGGAACTGGATTCCGGCCCCACGTAGTTCAGCAGACTGACGCCCTTGGCCGCTGCCGAATAGCCAGCAATGTGCTTGCCGTCGCGCGCCGCGGAGCGGAAGAATTGCGCCAATTGCGTTTTCACACGTGACACCGATTTCGCAAAAGCCTGGTATGTTTCGGCCCGTTCCAATCCGGCGTTCATTTCGGACTGGCGTAAGCGCGCAATGCCGGTGGACTCTCCGCGATGGCATCCCTCGTGCGCCACATAAATCCGCAGGGAACCGCCGTGCGTCGACAAACACTCCACATCGTACGGCGACAGCCCATGACGGCGGAAGGCCGAATCCAAAGCATGCAGCGAAAAATAAAACACGTGTTCGTGATAGATCGTGTCGAACTGGCATTGCTCGATTAAACGCAGCAGGTGAGGCACTTCGATGGTGATCGTTCCCGCGGGCTTGAGCGCGAGTTTCAATGCGCCAACGAAATCGTTCAGATTTGGCGCATGCGCCAGCACGTTGTTGGCGATAATCAGGTCGGCCGATCCGCCGAGGCCCAGCCGGTCAACGGTTTCGCGGCTGAAGAACGCCGCTTCCGTAGGAACGCCGTTCGCCCGCGCTGCTTGCGCCACATTAGCGGCCGGCTCGATTCCCAGGGCGGGGATTCCCCGGCGCAGAAACATGCCGGCGAGTGTGCCGTCATTGCTTCCGATTTCGATCACACGGGAGCCGGAGTCAAGCGAAAGGCGCCGGGAAATCGGCTCCACGTATCGCTCGCAATGGGCGATCCAGGACTCGGAAACGGAGGAAAAGTACAGATAGTGAGAGAACATGCGCTCAGGCTGGACGGCGTGCCCGAGCTGAACGAGAAAGCATTGGGAGCAAAACCAAAGCTGCAACGGATACACCGGCTCGGGCCGGTCTCTCGCCTCGGCGTGCACCAGAGAGTTGGCGAGCGGCACTGTTCCGAGATCAAGAAAGGCGAGCTCCGGCGGTGCCCCGCACGATCGGCAGCAGGCGAAGCTCACCCGCTTAAGCTCCGGTCATGGACCCCGAAACGCTGGATCTGCTCGATGCACAACCTTGACGCGCTTTCGCCGGCCGCAGCCCTGCGGTACCATTCCGCGGTCCACGCAACCGATTCTTGCAGATCGAGCTTCGGATACCAGCTCAAACGTTGCCGAGCCTTGGAGGAATCGATGTGCAAAGCGGGCGACTCCGGAGGTCCCTCGCTCTCCGCCACCCATCGCCCATTCCAATAAACGGCCAGTTTCTCGACCAGGTCGCGAACAGCGACGGGCTCCACTGTCTCGGGGCCGAAATTCCAGGCCTGAGAATATTGCGCAGTATCGCAATACAGCCGCTCTGCCAGCCTAATGTATCCGGCGAGCGCATCCAATATGTGCTGCCACGGACGAATCGCTTCCGGATGCCGAAGGATCACGGCGCGGCGCTCGGCGAACGCGCGAACGCAGTCCGGAATCAGGCGGTCCCGATTCCAATCGCCGCCCCCAATCACGTTGCCTGCGCGCACCGAAGCGATTCCAGGAGACGAGGCGGAAGAAAAAAACGAGCGCCGCCACGACTCGACGGCTATTTCCGCGCAGGCTTTGCTGGCGCTGTACGGATCGTGGCCACCGAGCGCATTGTTCTCGTGGTGTGCCTGCAGCGAACCGTCCAGACGGTAACATTTGTCGCTGGTAACGATCACGGCGCAGCGAACACTGGGCGTAACCCGAATCGCGTCCAGTAAATATGCGGTTCCGAGAACGTTCGTCTCAAACGTCGCCAGGGGCTCTTCGTACGAGGTTCGAACCAGCGATTGAGCAGCCAAATGGAAAATGACTTCCGGCCGGACATCGCGGAGCAAGTCCCGAATCTTCGCGGGACTTCGAATATCTCCGAAACCGGACCCAGCTGATTCATTGATTCCAGCCAGGCTGAAGAGACTGGGGTCTGTAGCGGGCACCAGAGCGTAGCCGAACAATTCCGCGCCCAGCATATCCAGCCATTGCCAAAGCCAGGCGCCCTTGAAGCCCGTGTGTCCGGTAATCAGCACGCGCCGGCCTCTCCAGAATGTGGCTGCCGGGCTCACCATGATTTCCACGGGGCGCGCCCCGCCGACCACAATTCTTCCAATTGCCGGTGGTCCCGTAAAGTGTCCATCGCCTGCCAGAATCCGTCGTGATGATACGCAGTGAGCTGACCCTCTTTTGCGATCTCGGCGAGGCAATCCAATTCGAGCGAACTGGAATCGGCGCGAACATAATCGAGGAAGCGGTGCTGCATGACAAAGAACCCCCCGTTGATCCAGCCGGAAGAGGCTCGCGGCTTCTCTTCGAAGCGAAGCACCCGGTCTCCGTCGGTATCGAGGGCGCCAAACCGCGCGGGAGGCCGTACGGCGGTGACGGTCGCGGTTCGTCCGGCGCGCCGATGGCACTCCAATAAAGCTGCGATATCGATATCGGCCACGCCATCGCCGTAGGTGAGACAGAAATCCGCGCCATCCAGGTAGTCCCTCGCGTAGCGCAGCCGGCCACCGGTTCCGGTTCCAACCCCTGTGTCGATTACCGTGACCCGCCATGGCTCGGCGGATGCGCGATGAATGGTCTTGGCGTTACAGCGCAGATCGTACGTAACGTCGGAGGCGTGGAGATGGTAGTGCTCGAAATATTCCTTAATGACGTGGCCTTTGTAGCCGGCGCACACGATGAACTCGGTGAGCCCGAACCGCCCGTAGATGTTCATGATGTGCCACAGGATCGGCCGGCCGCCAATCTCGACCATGGGCTTCGGGCGGATCGCCGTTTCCTCGGACAATCGGGTTCCTAGCCCACCTGCCAGGATAACCACAGGCCGACTTTGATCGCCCGTTGACACTAAAATATCATAGCGAACCGTGCTTACAATGATCTAGGGCGCGTTTGCCCCATCAACTGCGTAGAGCCGGTCCTCGCTGCCGAGAGGCTTCTGTGCGGCCACCGCATCGGCGTCGGCGCTTGTTCCGGCAGGGCAAGACCGTGTTTCTCAACCTCCCCGATGCCCACCAGCAAGCCTGTTGCCCCAAGGTCCCACGCAATGATTGTTTGTCATCGAGAGCATATTGAAACCCATGTCCTTGAGGGCGTCCAGAACGTCGGGCCCGGTTGGGTGCGCGCCAGGCGCACGCAGTCTCCAGATTGGTGAATCTCACGTCGTTGCCCTGCAGTAGCTTTTGGCCTGCTCCACCGCCATCGGAGCCACCCGCCGCAGGTCTTCATGAATCAGCGCCTGACCGACCAGGCCATTCGCGACGTCGAACCGGGAGATGAGGCAGTCTGGCCAACCGTATGGTTTGAGCCGAGCGCCACCAAGAGGCAAACGATCGAGAATCCGCGCATGAGATGGGTTCAGTTTAAAGGATGTACCGCGCGCAAGTACTCGCTGACGGAGTACTTCCGAGGTTATGCACTTGGACGTGTCACCCGAGACTGGCAGCCGTGCCGCGAATGAATAGACCCCGATGCTGCGTAATGGGCTGTTTGCTCCAACTGTCTGAGGCAACGCACTGAACTCGTTGGCTCAAAAAGCATGTGATGGAAGGCCACCCGGGTTGATCCGAGTTATAGGCGACCTGCGGCCTTTTGCCGGGCTTTTTTCTGCCGCCTGGGAAGCCGGGATTTGTGTTTTGCAGCAAGCTTTCCCTTCTTCAAGGACTTCGTAGACGGCTTGGCTCCTGCTAGCGAAGGCTCGCCGCCTAAGACAGTCGCCGCGGACTCTTCCTTGTCCGCTATTTCTTTTTGTTTTGCCAAGTGACCGAACCTCCACTCAACTATACCCTGCCAGGGCCACGTCGTGCGGCGCTTCAGAATGCGGCGCAGGTGCCGTTCGTTCATCCGCTTGACATAATCCAAACACTCCCGACGGATTGTCCCCACCAGTCGTGGACCGGTGTTTTCAGTACGCGTACTCCGAAATCGTTCAGCACTGCGTCGAGCGAAGTTGAAAAGATCGAATCGTGATCGTGAACAACGAACCGATATGGATGTAGGTCGGAGAGAATCTCGCGGAATTACTGCGTTGTCCATTGTGCGGTGGGATGTTCTGTGATGTTAGCCTGAAGGAACCGCCGCGAGCCAATTTCCATGGCCAGGAACACGTACAGCACCCGGAAGGTCACTGTGATCGATACAAAGAAGTCACATGCAACAATCGCCATCGCTTGGTTCCCAACAAAAGTGGCCCAACGTTGGTCGGTGCTTCCTCCGCACGGACGGATTCTGTCCATGTACTTGCTGACAGTCCTTGGTGGGACCCGGATACCGAGCCTGAGTTTTAGTTCGTCAGCAATTCGCTCCTGGCCCCAGGTCGGATTGTCGTGCGCGATTTCCCGAATCAGTTTGCGCAAGTCTGTTGTCAGCCGTGGTCGGCCTCACTTTCGAGACTTCCATCTCCAGAAAGCCCGGAACACGGTGCGATGCCACTTAAGGAAGGTGTTCGGCTAGACGGCTACGAGAGCTTCGCGCCAATCGAAAAACTTGGACAGGGAGACCATGATGGCACGTGTGGCCGCCGTCGAGCGTATCGGCTTCGCCTTGCGTTCTTGGAACAGGGCGAGCCGCTTGCGAAGGAACAGATTCTCGGCAATGACGGCGGCGTGGGAGGAAAGGAACAATCGGATCAGCGTGAACAACTCCACATTTTACAGAAGCGTGCAGGTTCTTCCAGCCACAACAAGAGACTTTGGATCTAATTCTTGCGGAGCACAGGCTCGCCGGTTTCGGTATGGAGTAATCGAGCAGCACGGGGCATTTGTGAATCTGGAATCGAATCGGGTTCAGCCGTTGGCGATCGATGCGGAAGCATGGAAACGGATGCGGAGCAGAGGACGGAAGTTGTCTCTACGAGCTGCCTGATATTGCCGCGCCAGTTGTGCGGCGCTGCTTAGCCGGATTCGAGCGTAGCGCGAAGATCCCGGAGCCTAACCACCAGCGTCATCGCCTCAGCCGGACACGGATCGAAGCCCAGCGCGATATAAAACTTCCGCGCTTCTTCAGAAATCGCGTGGATAACGATGCCCCGGATTCCAATGGAATCGGCCGCGTGTGCGACGCGACGTCTGAGCCAGTCGTCGAGCACTCGTTCGCCCGAATCGAAGGTATCACTCTGAAGGCTGCGGCTCTGAACCGCGAAGGCGACGGTCGGGCGGTTCTCAGCGCCGAGCAGTGCGAGCGCGTGATCCAGGGCATCGCGGCCGGCGAAGAAGGGAAGTCACCAATGGCATTAATGGCTCTCGAACAGCCCATCGTACATCCGGCCCGATCACGCCGCCGGAAATACCATTTCACATCTAAGAAGGGGCAATTCAAGACGGGTAAACTCGGCGCGCGCAAAGCGACGATGACCGAACTGTGGAACGTGGTCAAGCTGCGAGTGCCAATTTCGCAATCACTCGACGGGGCGGAGCTTAGCCGATCTCACCGTTGGCTTGCCGGCCGGTAGGGTAGCGGGCATCTACGTAGCCCTCGGGGAGAAAGACATGGCATTTGAATGGGCAGAGAGGGCCGTGGAGCAACGCAATCCGACAATCTTGTCCGTGCCAGCCGACCCGGTTGTTCATCCGCTCCGCTCCGACTCACGCTACACCGCTCTGCTACACGCGATGAATTTGGGATGAACGCTCGGCGCTGCCAGTGCCGATCCCAAAGCTGTACTGCAACACGTCCCCGTTGACGAGAAAGTGGCCATGAAGATGACGGACGTCTCGCGCCAGGACATCCCGGATCTCCCGGACCCCGGTCATCGCGGCCCACGTCGCAACTCTGCCGCGTGCCAGTCTTGAGGCGCCACGGCCCCATCCGGTCCTCCACATTCGCGACAATCTGGCGACCGATTTGATTCCGTCGGCGTGCAACAACCGGGGAAACCTCGATCCCAGACTGAATCTAAGAGCAACCCGTAGCACGCGCATCTTGGCCGTTGGACGTGATGCCTTAAGCTAAACACCTTCGCCCCATGCGTTACCATGGAGAAGAATGCCTGCTACCACGGAAACCGGCATCTTCGACGAATCCGCACTGGTTGCCAAAGCCCGCGAGGGAGACGCTGCGGCCTACAACCAGCTCATGAACCGGTACTCGCCTAAGATTTACCGTCTGGCCAAGCACATCACGCAGAACGACGAGGACGCCGAGGACGTCCTGCAGGAGACCTTCCTCAAGGCCTACGAGCACCTGGGCGACTTTCCAGGGCCAGTCCAAGTTCTATACCTGGATCGTGCGCATCGCGGTGAACGAATCGCTCATGAAGCTGCGCAAACGCAAGGGCGACCGGACCGTGCCGCTGGATGAGCCGGTGGATACCGGCGAAGAAACGGTGGAGCGGGAGATCGCGGTTTGGGAAGAAAACCCCGAGCAGCACTATTCCCGCGAGGAAATGCGGCAGATTCTGGACGAGGCCGTGCAAAGTTTGAGGCCAGATTTTCGCACCGTTTTCGTACTGCGCGACATCGAAGAATTGAGCACGGAGGAGACCGCCGAAGCACTGGGGATTTCGGTTCCAGCGGTAAAGAGCCGGCTGCTACGGGCGCGGTTTGCAGCTGCGTGAGAAGCTGACGCGACAGTTTAAGCGGAAAGGGGACGACGTTTTTGCTTACCTGTAAGGAGTTCCTGCAGGAACTGAACGATTATCTGGATGACGACGGTGGACGCCGAGCTGCGGCGGCATATCGAGGCGCACATCACGGAATGTCCGAATTGTTTCGTGATCCTCGATACCACGCAAAAGACCATCCAGGTCTATAAGGGCATGCAGCCGCAGGTGCTTCCGGAAGCTGTCAGTTCGCGGCTGAACAAGGCGGTGGAGCGAATGCTCGCCGAGAAAAAAAGCCGCACGGCCCCCGAGTAAAGCCGCGGAGAACGGCACCGCGCCATTCAGCCAGTTGCTCCGATGGCGTTGCGTCTCTGCCCGCTAGGCGCTCTGGGCGCGTGCCAGCACTGGCTGGTGGGTGAAGCTGGCGGCGCCGAAACCGTTCCTCGCCAGGATCGCTCGAATTTTTTCCAACTGAGTTGAGTAGGCCGGAAATTCCACCGACACCAGCGCGGTCTGGTGGTAGAGCTGGGGATTTACCGGGAAATTCCAGGGCGGCCAGCGCTTCCAGCAGTTCCTCCAAAAGCCTGGGTTCCACGGAAACGCAGACCGAGACCAGTTCGCCATCCTGGCCGAACAAAGCGGGGCTTTCCGCCCAAGTCGTCGAGCACCGTCATAGAGTTCTCCTCTACTAACGGCGAGGGGTCCTCAAATAAAAAGCCCCTGGACAAGTGCCCAGGGGTTTTAGTTTCGTGAAGACCGACTCACCTTTAGCACTTTTTATCGTGGTTGCAATTAGCCAGCCCTGCCCCGCGGCAGGACCTAAATCAATCCACGTTCGCCTTCAGCTTATCACCGGGCGCGGCGAGATGCAATAGAAAAACTGGGGTCTTTAGCCCCGTTTGTGGATAAACAGTGCCTAAGTTGAGCGGGCCAAAGCCAGACGGATGTTTCGCTCAACTTTTTCACTCTCTTGTCACCTTTTGAGCCGCTTCCTGGTCTATAGTGTTTTCATATGGGTAAGGGTTACGTACTACTTCTAAGTGTGTTTCTGTTCAGCAACACGGTCTTTGCGCAGGCGCCGATTGGCGGCGCTACGCTTAACGGAACCATTACAGATCCGAGCGGTGCGGCCATCTCCGGCGCGAAGGTGACCGCCACCAATACCAACACTGGTCTCACCCGCACCACCAGCACCGCCGATGCGGGACTGTTCGACTTCCCCGATCTGCCGGTGGGAAGTTACGATTTGACAGTTGAACAATCCGGTTTCAAGACGGCAAAGCGCACTGGTGTCACATTGGCGGTGGGAGCGGTTGCCACCCTCGACATTGCTTTGGAGATCGGAGCGACCCAGGAAACCGTCAGCGTGACCGCCGAGGTGCCCGTGGTGGAAACCACGCGCTCGCAGACGTCCACGGTGGTCAACACGCAGGCGGTAGCCGACCTACCGATCAATGGGCGCAATTTTCTGGACTTCACCGTGCTCACTCCGGGTGTGACGCGCGATCCCACGCGCACCGGCGATCTCTCGTTCGGCGGGGAGCGGGGCACGTCCAACAGCCTGCTGGTGGATGGCTCGGACGCCAACAACCTCTTCTTCGGCCAGTCGGAGGGCCGGGCCGGCACCGGGCGCAGTCCGTATAGCTTCAGCCAGGACGCAGTGCAGGAGTTCCAGGTGAACACCAACGGCTATGCGGCGGAGATCGGCCGGGCCGGCGGCGGCGTCATCAACGTAATTACCAAGTCGGGCACCAACGACTTTCATGGCACGGCGTTCGAATTTTTCCGCGATAAAGATCTCAACGCGAATTCGTGGGAAAACAATCGCCGCGGAATCCCCAGACGCGCTTACCACTTCAACCAGTTTGGAGGCAACCTGGGCGGTCCCATCGTGAAGAACAAATTATTCTTCTTTTTCGATTACGACGGCCAGCGCAACACCACTCCCAACCCGGTCTTCTTTCAGGTGCCGGTTCCCTCCGATCCACTCTCCCAGCAAGCCGCGCAGTCGCTGCAAAAATACCTCACGCCGTACAGCAATACTCTGAACAACGACGTTTATCTCGGCAAAGTGGATTGGAACCTGACCGACAACCAGCGGCTGAGCGTGCGTTACGACGCCAATCGCTTTGTCGGCGAAAATTTCGAAAACAGCGGCCCATCCAGCGCCGCCGAGCACACCGGCAACAGTAATGTCACCACCGATAATGTCGCCCTTTACCACACGCTTAGCATTGGGGCGCTGAGCGTGCTCGAATCGCGCTTTAGTTTTACGCGCGACAATGAGCCGGGCCTGGCAAATTCCACCGCTCCGGAGGCAGTGATTCGCCAGAACGGCGCCACTGAGCTGTCGATCGGCCGGAACAGTTTCAGCCCGCGCTTTACCGACGTCAAATCGTATCAATGGACCGAAAGCTTTTCTCACGTCATGGGCCGGCACACGCTCAAGTTCGGCGTCGACATGGATTTCCAGCGCATCGGGAACTACTTTCCGGGCAATTTCAGCGGCTCCTTCGTCTTCAACAGCCTGGCTGATTTTGCCGCCGACAAGCCGTTCAGCTTTACTCAGGCTTTCGCGGGCTCTGGCACCGGCGGTCCCTTGTCGAACCCGAATGTCAGTGAGTACAGCTTCTACGCGCAGGATTCCTGGCGCGTGACCGAAAGGCTGACACTCAACTATGGCCTGCGCTATGACTTGTTTGACTACGCCCAGCCGAGCGTGCACAATCCGGATACCGGGCTCGCGGCCAGGGGCTTGGATACCGCGCGCATTCCTCTGGATAGTAACAACCTCGGTCCGCGTTTTGGATTCGCCTATCGCCTGGACAACAGCGGCAAGACCGTGATACGCGGCGGCTATGGCATCTACTACGGACGAACGCCCACCATTCTCACCGGGACCGCCATCACACAGAATGGCATCCAGGTTCAAACTTACACGCTGTTCAACAATTTCCCCACTTATCCCAACGTCCTGTCCGCTCCGCCGGTGCTTTCGCGGACGCCGGACATCTACGTTTTTGCTCCCAATTACGTGCAGCCGCTCACGCAGCAATGGAGCTTCAATCTGGAACGGCAATTCGGCAACAACTACGGCCTGACCATCGGCTATCTGGGCGTGCGCGGGGAGCACCTGACTAGCACTCGCGATATCAATCTTTACCCCGAGGTGCCCGTGCAGGGCACCATCGCCGGTGTCGGTCCGGTGACCTTCTATCGCCATCCGGGACGCGTGGATCACAATTTCGGGCGCATCAGCCTGTTCGACAGCGGCGCGGATTCCATTTATCACGGCGGGTTCATCCAACTCACCAAGCGCTTTTCGCAGAATTTCCAGGTGCAGACATCCTACACGTTTTCCAAGGCGATCGACGACGATCCCGACTTTACTTCGGTGGTGGTAGGCACCGACGATGCGAAGAACGCCCAGAACACGCTGCAACCCAACCTGGAGCGCGGGCTCAGCAACGCGGATGTTCGTCACCGCTTCGTTTTCTCGGGCGTGTGGGATATCAACTACGCCAAGTCGCTGCAGAATCGAGTGGCTCGCGCAATACTGGGCGGCTACCAGCTATCCACCATCTCCACCGCGCAAAGCGGCCGGCCCTATACGATTTTTGCGGGCGGCGATGTCAACAACGATGGCAATACTCGCACCGACCGGCCGCCTTACGTCGGGCGGAACACCTTGATTGGCCCTAACTTCCTGGATGTCGATGTGCGCGTGACGCGCGACTTCGCGCTGTATGCCGAGCGGGTCAAGCTGAGAATGATGTTCGAGGCCTTCAACCTCACCAATCGCGCCAATTTCAGCAACATCCTAACCACGCAGTACAATTTCGCGGCGGCTACCAACACTTTTTCACCAGCCGCGGGGTTTCTGTCGCCGACGACCACGTTCGATCCGAGAATCCTGCAGCTGGCCGCCAAGATCACGTTCTAGCTGCCATCGGGAGTATCGGCGCTTATTGCTGGGCTGAAAGCCGTTGAGAGAGTTTTTCGAACCGGGCGCGCTGCTCGGGGGTCAGCATCTGGACGATGCGGTTTCTGCCGGTGGCGCGCATGTCTTCGATCTGAGCTTCCAGATCGTCGTGATATTTCACGAAGTCGTCCAGAATGGTTCTTAGCCGCTCGGACTGCTCGGGTGTGAGGTTGAGTTCCTTTTTCAGGCGGTCGTAAGAAAATTCGGCATCCTTGTCTTTCCAGAAGGCCGCGCTGGCGTTGCGATGCAGCCTCTCATGCAGGCCGGCGCGCACGGTGATGGCTCCCGCCAGGGCGCCGCACAAGAAAATCAGAAACAGCAAAGCCAGAATGCGCGGGTTCTGCCAGGAGGCGCGGCCGGGGGCGAGCATGACTATTCGTGGAAGCTGGCCAGATTCACCAGCACCGCGTCACGCTGCCGCTGTTGCTGCACGCTGTCAGTGGAAGGTTGCGCGCTGAATCCGGCGGGAGCCGGAACGCTCGTTGCCACCGTGGGAGCTACGGCAACCATGGGCTCGCTGAGTTCGAGTCGTGACGAAATAGGTGCCCAGCAGCACCACCAGCGTCGCGGACGCCACGGCCAGGCGCCGGCCGAAAGCCGGTTCCAGGAGCAGCGACCAGATGGAAGCGGGCCCCTGCGTTTCAATGCGATCCATGACGCGGGCATAAAATCCCGCGCTGGGCTCGATTTCTTTTCCGGGGCGAAGCGCGTGCAACAGCTCGGCTTGAGCTTCGATCTCCCGGAGTTCGCCCGCGCAGTCCTGGCACGCTTCCAGGTGCGCATGAAAATCCTGCGAAATCTTGCTTGGGGAACCCCTCAAGTATTCTTCAAGGTTGTCCCGTGATTGGTTCGTGCATAACTTCTTCCCTCAAAAAAGATCACTTGCCTCGCGTTTACGGATCGAATCGCCCGTTTGTCCGCTTTGATGTTTGTATCACATCATTCTAAAACTTGCCAGCTCCACGATTCAGCCGCTGCGCGGCCTTCACCAGCTTCTGCCGCGCGCGGAACAACTTCACTTTGATGGTATTCTCGTTCATCCCCGTCATCTTCGACAAGCTCCTCCACCGAGTGCCCTTCCACTTCCTTGAGCATCAGCAGATTTCTGTCCTCGGCCGAGAGTTTCGCCAAAAGCTTCAGCACCAGATCCCGGCGCGCCAGTTGCGTATCCACGGCGGGTCGTTGATCGATGGCCGCCTCGGTGTTCTGCATGCGCTGGGCGTCTTCCTCGGTAAAATCGCTCTCGTAGACCAGCTTCCGCACCCGCTTCTTGCGCAGATAGTCGTAGCATTCGTTGACCGTGATCTTGTAAATCCAGGTCAGCAGGGAACTGCGGAAATCGAAATTCTGGATGGAGAAATAGATCTTGGAAAAGACTTGCTGCGCGATGTCCTCGGCGTCGTTGTGATTCCGGAGGATGCCGTAGATGATGGAAAAGACCTTGGCTTGATAGCGCTCCACGATCTCGCGGAACGCGATTTCGTCCCGGGCCTGGACGCGGCGTACCAGGGCCGCTTCTTCAGAATTGCGGTGATCCACTCTGGCCTTCGCCTTGGTGTGCGTCCCGGATACCGGAAAAGGAAGTGCGCTCGCCAGACCACTCATACACTGGGGGAGACGTACCCCAACGTCTTGCGGTTTCAACCCTTTGGCAGCCAGCCTGGGCGTTATCTCGCATCCTAAAGGGGAGTTTAGCATCGAAAGAAATAGAAGGTTGTAACTGAGGTTGCCGGATGGGATTCGGAGGTCCCTTCCGGGTTCTTTGGAGCCCTGCTCGTTCTAGACTTGCCAGGGGCAACACTTCAGTGGATAATGAAGATTCGGGGGACTTTCCTGAAGAAAGCGAGATGACGCATGGTTCAACTGACGGGCACGGCGGTTAGCAAGGTAAAAGAGATTCTGGACACCCAAGAACCCCGGCCGGCCGGGCTGCGGATTGCGGTGGTGGGCGGCGGCTGTTCCGGTTTCAGCTACTCGATGGCCTTCGAGAACACCCCCAATATGCTTGATAAGACCTATAGTTTCGATGGCCTCAAGGTCTTCATCGATCAGGCCAGCCTGCTGTATCTGGATGGCGCCGAGGTAGACTACGTCGAGAGCATGGAAGGGTCTGGCTTCAAGTTCAACAACCCCAACGTCAAGAGTACTTGCGGTTGCGGCAGCTCGTTTAGCGTGTAAGCTGGCCGAGCGAATTGGACCGAATCAGGCGTCGTGAGGATGTTTCCTTGCGACGCTTTTTTCATGTTCGGGCGGGGAGTTAAAAAACGTTCATGAGGCTCGACAGTCTGCTGACAGAGCAAGTGAATCCCGCTTCGCGCGACATCGACTCGCAGACCACGGCCGGCATGCTTCAGATCATCAACCGGGAGGACCGCAATGTCGCGCCCGCCGTGGAGCATGAGATTCCCCGGATCGCGGAAGCAGTGGATCGCATTACGTCGGCGATCCGGGGTGGAGGGCGGCTTGTTCTACATCGGGGCGGGGACCAGCGGACGGCTCGGAGTGCTGGACGCCGCCGAGTGTCCTCCCACTTTTCATGTCGCCCCTGAAATGGTTCAAGCCATCATCGCCGGGGGAGAAGCTGCGCTCGCTCGGGCCACGGAGGCCAATGAGGACGATCCGCAGGCTGGGCGCCGAGATTTGCTGGCTCGCGATTTTCAGGCGCGCGACGCGCTGGTTGGAATTGCCAGCAGCGGCCGCACGCCTTACGTTCTAGGCGCGGTGGCGGCGGCGCGGGAGTTCGGAGCGTTGACCATCGGCATCAGTTGTACGCCGGATTCCGAGCTGTCGCGCGCGGTGGAAATTGCCATCACGCCGCTGGTTGGGCCGGAGGTGATTGCCGGATCCACGCGCATGAAAGCGGGTACCGCGACCAAACTGGTTCTGAACATGATCAGCACCGCGGTAATGATCCGGCTGGGACACGTGCATGGAAACTTGATGGTGAATGTGCAGCCGAAAAACAGCAAGCTCGAGGATCGCGCCCGGCGGATCATCGCGCAAGAAGCCGAGGTAAGTTACGAGCGGGCCGGCGAGCTTTTGCGGGAGGCGGGTGAGAACGTGAAGGTGGCGATCGTGATGGCGCGCTTGCAACTCGACCGGGGTTCAGCGGAGGCCAAGCTCGCCCGGGCTGGCGGGCGAATTTCCGAGGCGCTGAAAACTTAGCATGGACAAATTCCGTATTCAGGGCGGCCGGCCCTTGGAGGGCGAGATTTCGATCAGCGGCGCGAAGAACTCCGCCCTTCCCGCGCTGGCCGCCTGCCTGCTTACCGAGGAGCCGGTGGTGTTGCGGCGCATACCCGAGGTGCGCGATATCCGCACCATGGAGCAGTTGCTCGAGTATAGCGGCGCCTCCATCGAGCGGGGCAACGGGTGTTGCACGGTCAGAGCGGCAAAGCTGGACCGGCCGGAGGCGCCCTACGAGCTGGTGAAAACCATGCGAGCCTCCAGTCTTGTTCTGGGACCTTTGGTGGCGCGCTGCGGCCGGGCCCGGGTTTCGATGCCGGGCGGGTGTGCCATCGGCGCGCGCCCGATCAATCTGCATGTCTCGGCGCTGGAACAATTGGGCGCGGTCATCCATCAGGAACATGGATATGTTGAGGCCGAGGCGCCGCAGGGGCTCCGAGGCACCGAGGTGCATTTCGATCGCATCACCGTGACCGGCACCGAGGACGTGCTGATGGCGGCGGTGCTGGCGCGCGGCGACACCGTGATCCGCAATGCTGCGCGCGAGCCGGAGGTGCAGGACTTGGCCGCGCTGCTGAACAAAATGGGGGCGCGCATCGAGGGCGCGGGCAGTTCTACCATTCGCGTTCAGGGCGTAAGCCGGCTGCACGGCGCCGAGCACGCCATCATCGCCGATCGCATTGAGGCCGGCACGTTTTTGATTGCCGGAGCCATCACGCAGGGCGATCTGATCATTTCCGGCTGCGTTCCCGAGCACATCGACGCCTTGTCCGCCAAGATGCGGCAAGCCGGAGCCGAGGTGGATGAAGTGCGTCCTGGCGCGCTGCGCGTGCGGGCCGGTCATCGCTTGTGCGCGGTGGATGTCACAACCGAAGAATATCCCGGATTTGCCACGGACTTGCAGGCGCAATACATGGCTCTCATGACACGAGCCGCCGGAATCTCTTTTATCACTGAGACCATTTTCGAAAACCGGTTTATGCATACCCAGGAGCTGGCGCGCATGGGCGCCAATATCCGGGTGGAAGGCAGGCAGGCGGTGGTGGCCGGCGTACCGGAGTTGACTGGCGCGCAGGTGATGGCTTCCGATCTAAGGGCCAGCGCATCACTGGTGCTGGCCGGCCTGGTGGCGCAGGGCGACACGCTGGTGGATCGCGTGTACCACATCGACCGGGGCTATGAGAAGATCGAGGAGAAACTGGCGCGCGTGGGTGCGCGCATCGAAAGGATCAGTTGAACATGAACGCGCCTAAGGCCCATAATCCTGGATTTCTGGCCCTGGTCAACGACGCCAAATCGCGCATCCGGCAGATTGACATGGACGGGTACCAGCGCATGGTTGCCTCCGGCCAGCCGCATCTGTTGATCGATACGCGCGAGGAAAGCGAGTGGGCCGCCGGCCATGCCGCGGGCGCCATGCACCTGGGGAAGGGAATTATCGAGCGCGACATCGAATCCGAGGTTCCGCAGAAAGACGCGACACTGGTGCTCTATTGCGGGGGTGGATTCCGTTCCGCGCTGGTTGCCGAAGCGCTGCAGAAGATGGGCTACACCAACGCCATCTCGCTCGACGGCGGGTGGCGGGCCTATCGCGCGGCAGGTTTGCCGGTTGAGAAATAGCTAGATCTGAAGGACCATTCGCATTCCCAAGTAGGCCATGCCGGTCAGCGTGCAGATCTCCATGAATTTTAGGGACTTGGTGAAAAAGGGATTCAGGAACTCGAAACGCAGCAGCATCGTCAGGCAGAAGCCAGCCGTGATCAGCCACACCGGTACGATCCCGTTCACGGCGCGCATGTAAACGATCAGAATCAGGTAGAAGAAGAGCGGGACATTGCTATCCAGCCAGTTCTTCATCCGCACATAGATGACAAACAAAGCGAAGGCTACCATCAGGGCCGTAGTGACGGTGTATGGCGTAGCTTGAAAACCCATGCCTCAAAACGGCTCCAGCGCGCCCGACTGACTGGTTCGCGCTGTGCGGTCTTCTCCGTTCAAAAGCAACTCGTGGTACCGATACATGCTGATACCCCATCTACCAATCGGATCTTCGTGGTGATTCGAATAGGGGCATCCGCTACGAAGCTGGTGTAGAGAGGGCATTCCAAAGTTGACCCAGACGCCGGGACAGCCGGTGGACCCGAGCGGTTGGCCCTGGCGCTTTCACCCGGCGCCCCGCCATTCCTGAGATAGAACGGGCGCACCTGCGCGCGAGCGTGGCCCGCGCGCTTGGCAGCAAATCCTTAGAGGCCGAAGCTCAGGCCGGCGCTGACCACGAAGTCCTGAAGCCAGCCGCCGATTTTGGAACCCAGGCCGGGAGCGATGACGTTAGTGGGAAAAGGCGAAAGATAGTCGTGCGCTTCCAGCCGCAACGTGGTGGATTTGCTGAGGCTTATTTTCAAGCCGCCGCCCACCGAGATCACTGGTTCGAACTGGGTCGTCTTGGTCAGCAGAGCAAGATTCGAAAGCGGTTGATAGGGCTGCTCCGTACCGGTTCCGGAAAAGAACTTGGCGCCGGCGCCGGCCGCAATGAAGGGACGAACGTTCGCTTCGGTCGGAGCGAAGTGCAGCAGGAAATCATAATGAATGGCATTGGTCATGCCGCCGAAGTTGACCGAACTCCCACCCGAAGCCAAGCGGAGGTCGGAATGTTCGTAGTCGTACCGCAACTCACCGCCAACCAGGTTGTTCAGATTGTTACCCAGCCAGCCGCTCGCGCCGAAGCCGTTAGCCAGGCCAGCCGTCCCATTGCCAGCCGGGTTCTGAACGGTCTGGCTGGTATAGAAGCTGCCGCCGCCGGCGACACCAACCTCCCAACTCTGAGCGAGCGCTGCCGGCGCGATGGCCGCCAGCGCAAAAAACGTAATAGATGCGAGATGTTTCATCGTGTGTCCTCTCTCCTAATCCACCACCCTCACGGGAACTGAGGTTGTGACGGAGCCTTGTGTAATAGTCATCGGAATTGACAAGCCGGTCGGAATGTTACTTGGAATTTTCGCGTTAATCTGATAGACCCCGACTTCTCCTGGCGTCAATCCGTAATACGCCACTGGAATCTGCACGCCGCCCAAGCTGACCGTGGGTACGTTGAGGGCGATGGCGAGCGGGCTGGTCGGCGCCGGCAACCCGTCTCCAACGGCCGGGTTGGTCTGGCCCAGGCCGGTCAGATAGATCACCACATATTCGTTGCCATTTTTGTGGATGGGATGCGAATCTGTCACCAGCAGGCCATCGTCGCTGCGCACGATGGTCGGCAAGTTGTTTTGCGGGCCTGCTGTGCCGGACATGAAAACACCGGGCGCCGCCGGGAGAACCTGCAGATTGAGATTGTTGCTGACCCCGCCCGGAGTCCGTAGGATCAGCGTGATGTCGCCGATCGCTTCGTACGGCATCTGTGCGTTGATCTGGTCGGGCGAGACGAACAGTATCGGAACGGGTTCGCCGTTCACCGTGATGCAACTGTTTGCCAGCGCCGTGGGCAGCGGGATCTCGGAGGTCGCCAGGTTGACCGGGCTCAGTTGCGAGCCGTAGATCGAGATCAGGCCGCCCGGTGCAATATTGCTGCTGGAATCGCCGGCGTTCACCACGCTGTTAAGCACCGGTGGCGCGACCGCCGCGGCGTAGGTCCAGGGTAGAACCGTGAATCCGGAAACGGTCAGGTTGACAATCGCGTTGCGGCCGTAAAGCGGAGCCACGGTGCGAGTGAAGACCGCCCCGGCGGTGCCGAGCAGAGGCGCTTCCACCATGCCCACGGCCAGGCTTGCGCTCGAGCCGGGGCTGGCCATATTGACTTGTGTGATGGTTCCGGGCGCGGAGCTTTGTCCGCCGCTACTCGGCGCCGGGGCGGTGGTGAAGTAGCCGGTCTGGTCTACAAACGCGAATCCGGACGAGGAGCCACCGCTGGTGCTGATCTGCCCGGCGGGCACTAGCGAAGAATCCAGCAGAAGGTTGCCCACCACGTACTGATTGAAATTGGAGGCCCCGTAGGCGCCGGCCAAGGAAGCGAAATCCTTGCGCGAGGCGCTGAAGGAATTCGAGTTGGCGTCGTACAACATGACCGTGCCATCCGATCCGGCCATGAAGATCGAAGCGCCGTTGGAGGAAGCCGCCATGACGGAGTTCAGCGGGACTTGATTCTGGAACGTGCCGAGCGACGGCAGACGGGAGCTGGAACGCGTTCCGAGATCGATTTGATGGATGCTGGGGTTGCCGCCGGAAGCATTGCGCGTAACCGCCAGAATCGCGTTGGACGAGGCGGCCAAGGACTGAACGTAGTCGCCGTTGAACATTCGAACCGGTAGCGTGGGCTGTAATGTTTGCAGATCGAAGACGTTCACATAGTGAGAGTTGTCACAGCCGACCAGCAGATACTGCTGATCGAATGTGATGGCCATGCCTTTGGGCGTGTTGCCAGTGCGCAAAGTCGCAATCAGGTTATTGTTGGTTCCGTCGTAAACCAGAACTTCATTGAGGTCCTGGCGCAGAACATAGAAGCGGTTCTGCGTCGGATCAGGCAGAATGTCCACCAGCGTGCCGGGAACGTCCACAAACGCCCCGCGCTGGGAGGGCTGCTGGGAATTGATCAGCACGCGTACGGGATTGATCACATTGACGGCTTGCCCGCTCTGAATCTGAAGCGCAGCGGCAACGGTGCCCTGCTGGCCGGCGAAGACGTTCGGATCCACGGTCACCGTGACGGTGGCCGGCGTGACGCCCGAGTTGGGGCTGACATTCAGGCCGGTGGTGTTGCTGGTAATGGTAAACGGGGTATTCCCGCCGCCCGGATCGACAATGGTCAGAGCTTGCGTTGCTACCGCCCGGTTGCAGAAATTGCCGCGGAAGACCAGGTCCGGCTGGCTGGCCGTTACCTGATGGCTCTGCGACAAAGCGCCGACCGGCAGGACCATGATGCCGCTGTCGGAGACGCCGTACAGAACCGAAGCATCGCTCTTTAGTACGCTCTTGCCGGCGAAATTCTCCGGCAGATTCAGCTGATTTTCGACCGTCAGGTTGTCGGAAGCGACGACCTGCAGGACGGGTGGGGTTGTCGTAGTGCTTCCGGAACCCGTTCCCGTACCCGTACCCGTGGTCGTCACTCCGGGCGGGATTTGAGCATAGATCACATTGTGCACCTGGTCGATGGCGGTAGTGCCGACATTCAAAGCGCCGGAGGGGTTGTTGAACTGGGAAATGTTATAGAACGACCGGTCCTTTAGCGCCCAGCCGGTGGTGAAAAACGACCCGTCCTGGCTGATGCTGACCGCGCGAGGGCCAAGCGGCGGGCTGGCCGTGTACAGGCCTGCGCTGAGGGATCGCGTGGTCACGTCATAGAGGAAAATCAGCGTGTCCCCGAATCCGGCGATGGTCAGACCGTCGCCCGAAGCGGCTACCGAGGCTGCCACGATCTGGCTTGGAAACGTGCCTGCTGGCTGCGGCAGTGTCTTGGCTGCGACTCCGGCGATGGTGGATAGTTCGGTGGTGGTTCCCGAGGCCGGGTCCAGCAGCAGAAAGTCGGTGGAAGTGACCACCAGCGCCTGGCCGTCGATGCCGAATGCCACGCCCAGGGGCGGGCTTCCCAGGGCGAATACCTGCTGGTTGTTGGTGGTGAGATCGATGATGGTTAGCGCATTGGACGACGAGGCCGGCGGGGCCGCGTTTCCATAATGGCAGACCACCAGCCAATGGTCATCCGGTGACAGCGCCAGCGCGCTGGGCTGGGCGGCCACGTTGATTGAGGTCTGGATGGCGTTGTTAGACAGCGACATGACCTCAATCCGGTTGGCGGTGAAGTTAGAGATATACAGGACCCCCCGGGTTTCATCCAGGGCCAGGTCCGAGGCTTGTCCGCCTATCGGGACCACCGTACCGAAGGTTCCTCCCCAGGCCGAGGCGGCAAAGCACAGGACCAGGGCAGTCTTCCAGCGATAAGACTTGCTCAGCATAAACGTGCACTCCCAAAAAACAAAATTCTCCGGCTCTTTTGGAGCCGGTGTTGGCGAGGCGCGGCGGAAGACCGCGCCTCCCATGGCTCATCTGAACTTGCTCCGGATCCGTCCGGCGTCTGGAAGCCTCGCCTCAGACGCGCGCTCGCGATCCAGCCGATCTAGCGCCGTTACTCGGCGCTTTTCTTGCGTCGCAGAACGATCAGCCCCAGAAACAGGACCGCCAGCACCGCGCAAACGATGCGAATCATCGAGCTATCCATCGTTTTTCTCCTTTCCCGCGAAATTGATTCCGCTACATGTTGTTCATCATCGGGAGCAAGTCCCGGATGATCTTCATCACCACCGGCCCCACCGTAACCACGAACAAGGAGGGCAGAATACAGAAAAAGATCGGAAACATCAATTTCACGCCCAGCTTGGCCGCCTTTTCTTCGGCGATCTGCCGGGCCTGCACGCGCATGAAATCGGAGTGAGCGCGCAAGCTCTGCGCCACGCCGGTGCCGAAGCGGTCGGCCTGGATCAGCACCGCCACCAGCTTCTTGAGGTCTTCCACCGCCGTGCGGTCGGCCAGATTGCGCAGCGCCTCGGCTCGCCGTTTGCCGGCTTTCAATTCCAGGTTGACGATGGCCAGCTCCTCGCTGATCTCCGGGTGCGCGTGATCGAGATCCTTGGAGACCTGCATGATGGCTTGATCGAGGCCCAGGCCGGACTCCACGCAAACCACCATCAGGTCCAGCGAATTGGCTAAGCCGCGGTGAATCTGCTTCTGGCGGCGCTTGGCGGCCATCCGCACAAATTCGTTGGGCCCGAAGAAGCCTACCGCGATGGCCGCCAGCACGAATCCGAACTTGTTGGTCTGCTGCATGGAGGTGTTCAGAAGCACGACCGCGGCGAGGGCCGGCAGCAGCACCGCGAACAGCGCCTTGGCCCCGTACAGGATCTTCAAAGCGTTCGGATTCCGGTAGCCGGCCCGGATCAGCCGGCGTTGCATGACGGTGACGTCTTTGGGCGAGGCCGGTACCAGATTACCGAGGCGTTTGACGATGTCGTGGAAAATCAGGCTGGGGTGAACGGGAGCCGATTCCTCGCGCGTGCTCGTCCCGGCGATACGCTCGATGGCTTCCTTGGGCTTCACGTATAGCTTGGTTCCGGCATACGACAGGCCGGCCGCGCACAGGACGAACACTGCAAAAGCTACCATTAGGGGCATGGCTCAGACCTCGATCTTCACGATCTGCTTGATGATCGTATAGCCGATGATTTGCAAGGCCACGGCACAGCCGAGCATGATATTGCCGACATCATCCAGGAAGAAAAACTTGACGTAGTCTGGATTGGTGTAGAACATAATGACCGCCACCGCGATCGGAATGCAGGTCAGCGCGGCGCCGGTCATCCGGCCGTGCGCGCTGATGGCGCGGATGCGGCCGCGCAGCTTGAATCTTTCGCGAATCACGTAGGCCAGCTTGTCCAGAATTTCGGCCAGATTTCCGCCGGTCCGCTTCTGCAACAGCACGGCCGAAATGAAGAAGTGCACGTCCAGCGAGGGTACGCGCTGGGCCAGCTTTTGAAGCGCCACATCCAGCGGAAGACCCAGGTTGTGCTCCTCGAAGGTCCGGCGGAACTCGCCCGCCAGCGGCTCCTGGAATTCGCGATGAATCATTTCGAAAGAGACCGAGAAAGCGTGGCCGGCGCGCATGGAGCGGGCGACGAACTCCAGGCTGTCGGGAAAGAGCTCCTCAAAACGCAGCATGCGGGCGTTGCGCTTGCGAATCACGTACAGCAGCGGCAGCGCGCCCGAGACGAGCGCCGACCAGGTAGGACACCTTGCGGAATTGACCCGGCAGGATCATCCAGGCCAGCGCCCAGCCCGCCACCACCGCCACCAGGCTGATGTTCACCAGCTTGTGCGTGGTCCACCGCAACCCGCCTTGCTCCAGCAGATCCTGCAGCTTGGTTTGCAATTGAAAGCGCCGCAGGAACTTGAGCGCCAGCAGAGTATTGGTTTCGTCCTGCTGAATCAGCGAGCCGATCACACTGGTCTTGGCCGCCTTCGGCTTGTTGCTGCCGAGCAAGCGGCTTTTCAGCTTGTCCATGTCCGAGTGCCGGAAAGCATTCGAACAAGCCCACCACACCAGCAGCGCGCAAGCCCAGACCACGATGGCGATCAATACAAACACGGCTCTCAGACCTCCACCACTTCGTCAAACAGGTCCGCTCGCAGCCGGATGCCGGCCGCCAGCAGCTTTTCGTAGAACTTCGGCCGGATTCCGGTGGCCGCGAAGCGTCCCACCACGTGTCCGTCCGGATTCAAGCCCCGTTTTTCGAAAACAAAGATGTCTTGCAGGGTGACCACTTCGCCTTCCATGCCGGTCACTTCGGTGAGCGAGACCACGCGGCGCGAGCCGTCGCTCAAGCGGGCGGCCTGCACCAACAAGTGCACGGCGCTTGCGATCTGCTGGCGAATGGATACCAGTTGCATGTTGGCGTTGGCCAGCGCCACCATGACTTCCAGGCGCGAGATGGCGTCGCGCGGGCTGTTGGCGTGGACCGTGGTCAGCGACCCGTCGTGGCCGGTATTCATGGCCTGCAGCATGTCCAGCGCTTCCTCGCCGCGGACTTCGCCCACCACGATGCGGTCCGGGCGCATACGCAGGCTGTTGACCAGCAGTTCGCGCTGCCGCACCGCGCCGCTGCCTTCGAGATTGGGCGGACGCGTTTCCAGGCGCGCTACGTGCGGCTGCTTCAACTGCAACTCGGCCGCATCTTCAATGGTCACGATGCGCTCTTTGGGCGAAATGAAAGCCGAAAGGGCGTTCAGCAGCGTCGTTTTTCCGGCGCCGGTGCCGCCCGCAATGATAATGTTGAGCTTGGCGCGGACGCAGGCCTCCAGCAGCTCCATCATGCCTTGCGTCATGGCGGCGCGCTCCACTAGGTCCGGCGGCATCAGCTTGTCCTGGCTGAACCGGCGGATAGAAAGCAGCGGCCCGTCCACGGCCAGGGGCGGAATGATGGCGTTGACGCGCGATCCATCGCTCAAACGCGCGTCCACCATGGGCGTGGACTGGTCCACGCGCCGTCCCACCTGCGAAACGATCTTGTCGATGATTCGCAGCAGGTGCTGCGAGTCGCGGAAGCTGACGCTGGTAAGTTCCAGCAAACCCTTGCGCTCGATGTAGACCTGCTTGTGGGTGTTCACCAGAATGTCGGAAATGGAGGGATCCTGCAGCAGCGGTTCGAGCGGCCCCAGCCCGAATACTTCATCCAATACCTCGTCGCAAATCTGCTGTTTTTCGAGCGAGCTGAGCAGCGTCGGCTCGGAATCGATCAAGGAGATGAGCGCCTGGCGCACTTCGCTGCGCACGCGCTGGTTGTCGATGGCGGCCAGCGCTTCCAGGTTGATCTTGTCCACCAGCTTGCGGTGGAGCGTAAATTTGAGCTCCTGGTATTCGGGTTTCAGCGCCGTCTTGGTTTTGCCGCTGCTCTTGAGCAGACGCTGTTCCCAGCTCATTTGAGGCGCTGTTTTGGTTTCTAAGTTCGGAAACATGATGGCTCTCTAGTTAAACCGCGGATGGTACGGTCCTCCAATCCGCCAAATCTGTCTTTCTTCGTTCATTTCCAGCCTTCCCCGAGAGTTGCCCGGCCAGGGTCTGAATGGCCTTGCCGAGATCGGAGTGCCCTTCTACCGGCTGGCCGAGCGTCACCGCGCGATGCAGGGAAAAATGGTCATTGGGGATGCGGGCGCTCACGCTGCAATTGAACAAACGTTCGAAGTCCGAGCCGGTGATCTCGTCGCGACGCTGGATGCGGTTGATCATGATCTGAAAGCGATCGCGTGGAAAACCCAATTGCTCGAGCAGGGTCACGGCCTTGCGTGCCAGGTGCAAGCTGGGCAATTCCGAAGTGGAGACCAGAAAAGCGCGGTCCGCCTCCGAGATAGTCATCAGACTGACGCGCTGGAACACCACCGGGAGGTCGATCACCACCCAGTCGTAGGTCAGTCGCGCGTGCTCCAGTACGGCGTGCAGCCGTCCGGCGTCTACTTGGCCCACAAAGGGGATCTCGGGCGCCGCCAGAATATCTACTCCTTCCGAAGACGCTACGAACGAAGGCCAATGCGAATCCTGGAGCTGATGGGCGGATTGCAATGCGTCCACCAGGGACTTGGCGTTGCTGAGTTTCAGATAGAAAGCGATCATGCCCCCCATCAGATCGAAATCCGCCAGCAAAATTCGTTTCGAAGTGGTCCGGCGTAATGCGAAGGCGGTCTGGGCCGCCAGCGTCGAGGCGCCGGAGCCGGGCTTAGCGCTCGAAAACGTGACGATGGTACCGGGCTGTGTTTCCCCGCTGGGGCTGGGTTCGAGCAGCCGGTGCAGCCGGGCGACCGCCTCATTCTGAATCTCGGCGTCAAACGGCGCGTACAGGAATTCGCTGGCGCCCAGGCGCAAACTCCGCAAGATGGCGTCGGAGTCGTTGCGCACGTGCAGACCAACGATTTGCGTCTGCAAGCTGAGCGCGCCGATGGAGCGAATCAGATCGCAAGCCTGATCCAGATTGGTGGCCAGATCCAGCAGGACCACATCCGGCCTGGTCTGGCGCAGGCGCACTTCCAAAGCTTGCTGCGACGGATAAGAGTCGAACGCGGACAGGATCTGAAAGGAGCGCGTACGCTCAATGGCGCTGGCGAATTGGGCCGACAGATCGCCATCGGGGACGATGGACAAGGCTGTCAGAACCGGCGTCCGCCGCGTCATTGTCCGTTCCTTTCTTCCGCGCCAGGCATGCTCAGTTCCTACTTCTTGCCCGGCTTGGCATTGGGATTCGGCAGCA
This sequence comes from Terriglobia bacterium, assembly GCA_963739705.1. GTDB lineage: Bacteria > Acidobacteriota > Terriglobia > Bryobacterales > Bryobacteraceae > Palsa-89. Next base: position 43,698 of record CAVUBR010000007.1, read on the forward strand.
CGGGCGCAAGAAATTCTCTGGGCATTTGCAGAGTAGGCTTGGCCTCGCCGGGCTGCAGGGGCATGGTGATCTCCGGAGTGACCAGAACCACCAGCTCGGTATCGTTCTTGTTGAGTTGCTTGCTCTTGAACAAAGTTCCCAGGATGGGGATACTCGCCAGACCCGGAATCTTGGACAAGGTCTCGGTCACTTGATTGTCGATCAAGCCTGCGATCACGAAGCTCTGGCCCTCCCCCAGCTCGATGTTGGTCTCCATGCGGCGGGTTGAAAGCGCGGGAATGGTGAATCCGTTCAGAGACACGGCGTTGGCGTAGTCCAGAGAAGAGACCTCGGGCTTGACGTAGAGCTTCAGCGTATTGTTTTCGGTTACCACTGGATTGAACGTCAGCCGTATGCCGAATTCACGAAACTCCACCGTGACGGCGCCGGAATTCGCTCCGCCCTGCAGAATCGGGACGGGAAATTCGCCGCCCACCAGGAAACTAGCTTGCTTGCCATTGGTGGTGATCAGATTCGGTTCGGCGATGACCTGTAGCAGGTTCTCCTGCTGCAGGGCCTTGACCAGCGCTCCCAGATTCAGATCCGGACGGAACGCGAAAATATTGAGCGCGTCGGAGATGCTGAAGGCCGAATTGGCCGCCAGACCCGCGCCGCCCTGGATAATGGAGGGCGTCGGAGCCGGGGCTCCTCCGGTGGTGATTCGTCCTATGGTGTTGGTGGCGCCGGTGGAAACCAGGTTGACTGCAAACTGCGTGGATGTGCTGCGATCCAATTCCGCGAACTTGACGCGCAGCAGAATTTGTTTTTCGATCGGCGCGACCGGAAGCTGCACGTTGTTCACGATGGTCTTCGCGAACGGCGAGGCCAGCGCCGCGGCGCGGTCGGCGACGTCCTTGCTGGAGACCCGGCCAGTCATCGAAAGCGAATCGCGCGAGGACTGCACGTGGATATCTTCGGTGGGAAATGTTTCCTTCAACAACAAGCGCAAGGGTTCCAGGTTCTGTTCGACATCGATGTTGTAGAAATTGCGCTGGCCGCTCTTGCTCCACACCACCAGCGTTACGGTTCCGAAAGACTTACCGTGCAGCAGCACTTCCCGCGCTGTCACCGGCGATGCGTCCACGATGTCGGGATTGCTGGTGGAGATCCGCGCAATATCGGCCGGATAGTCGATGACGATGCTTTTGCCCACGGTCAGACGGACTTCTTCGGGCCCAGCTTGAGCGAACAGCAAGGCGGCCGTCGCGGCCACGAGCACAGTTCCAAAATGGATCGGCTTTACCAGTCGCATGGCTTACCTTCCCCCAACTCCCACAACTTCCACGGACTTTTGGGTTCCACGGATCACTACAATCTGATCGGGCGGCGGCGGTCGGTGGCGGTGGCGGCGCTGGCGCAGGCACATCCTGAGCCTCAACCGGCCGGCGTCTGGGACGAACGGCGTCCGCGGAGGGTTTCGGGGCTGCCGCGGCGGCTCCGTACAGCTCGGCCACGTGGCTCCCGCGTATGCGTTCGACGTTCTGATCGCTGCCATTGCGCAGGACCAACTGGATCCGGCCCTCGCCATTTGCCAAAGTCAGCATTTCGGCCTGTTCCGGCGTGGCCAGCAGGGTCACGGTGGCGGCCTGAATGGCTTGCCCCTTGGAGTCGGCCTGAATCGCGGTTCCGGCCGAGAGCACCAGCATGTTCTGGAGCGGAGTCACGGTCACGGTACCGTTTCCGGAGGGTGGGTTTCCGGTGACCAGCACATCTACTCGCATGCCCGGAAGAACGAAGCCCGAGAGCCCGCTGACGTCGTTGACGCGCACGGTGACGGCCCGCATTCCAACCGGGATGATCGGCGCTAGACCAAGCCCGCTGCCGCGCGCAGCCAGGCGTCCATCGAGGATCGCTTCATCGATCAAAACGTTGCTGATTACGGGACGGTCAATCACTTCCTCGGGCTTGGAGAAGCCGCCCTTAGGAAAAGCGGCTACCGGGATCTTGCCGATCTTGATATCGGTCGGCTTCACAGTCGTGCCTACCGACAATGGTTTGGCCGCCAGGACTACGTCCCGCAGCTCCACCGGAGCCTCGGCCTTCTTGGCATTCCCGGCTCGCGCCGTCATCTGATAAAAAACACTGGAGATTACGAGCGCAAACAACAGGCTCACTCCCAGCACGGTGATAAATCTACGATCCATATCTCTCTCTCCCGCCCGGATGCCAGTTCCAACCTAGGGCGATGGTTCTGTGGCTTATCATTTGGGCACCAAAGCTAGCCAAACCCCAGCCGTGATGGCTGGAGCGTAAGGAATTGCGTCCACCCGCTTGCTCAGCGCGGCCGCGCCGGCCGTAGCGTTCTTCTGACCAAATCCGAATCTTGCCCAGAGCTCACGAACGGAACGCGCGGCGATCACGGATGCAGCCATGAGGCCGCCGCAGCCGGCGGTCCACAAGGCCGCCTGGAGCAGCAGTTTAGTTCCCAGCACCGCTCCAAAGCCTGCCATCAACTTCACATCTCCGCCGCCCATGCCGCCCGCCAGATAGAACACCAGGAAAACACCCGCTCCGGCCAGCGCGCCGAGCAACGCTGAGCCGGCGCCGCGCCAGCCCATTTGTGCGGTTTGCAAAATCAGTCCCGCACAAAAAGCCGTGGCCGGAATCCAATTGGAAATTTGCCGGCGCGCCAAGTCATCGGATACTGCGGCGACGCCTATGACGGCTGCGATCCAGGCCTGTGCGGTCAACGCGGTTCCCCTTTGCGCAGCGGCTTGGGCCGCACTGACGCTGTGCCGGACAACAAACCGCCGCAGGTCTTAGGACGCTCTGCCCGAGGAGGCTCTGGCCGAAACAGCAAAGGCGCCAGAAAGCCGGCTTGGAGGGCGAACTCCGCCAAGGCCTTACCGGATGGAAGCCGCCAACTGCGTGCGTCCAGCCACTCCAGCGGCAACCCTGCTACGCCCAACGTGCCGCTCGCACGTCGGCCACACAAGCTTGGCAGGTTCTGATTACTTCTCATCCCGGATCGCTCTCCTGCCTTATAACTTCGGCCAACTGGGAGGTTTTCATTAGCTCTACCTGACAATTTCTTTAGTACGGTCTGCTGTCCGCTTAGAACGAAGATCTACTTAGTTTCTTGGCCTTTGGGGACCTATGCGCACAAACAGGACGGTGTGATGATCGTCGCTCGCCAGGCGCCAGTCCGGGTCCAGCTTAAGCAGCGTGCTCAATGGCAGATCCACCGGCAAGAGCGCGACTTGGAACCGGTAGCGCTCCAGAATCGCTCGCCAATCGTAGTCCCCCTGGGTTAGGTGGAGGTACTCCTTACCTAGCGCCTCTCCATAAAAGTCGCTGCGGCCATCCACAAAAACCTTCTGCTTGGGGTAGAAGGAATAAATGATGTAATCCCCCCACTGATCCGTCGTAAGCAGCCGCCCGGATTGCAACAAGCCGGCATGAGCGTGGATCATGTCCAGGGGAAAGTTCTCGCTGGGAAAATCGCGCGGCCATTTCAAGGGAGCATCCAGCGCCGCCAGAATCAGAATGACCAGGGCGGGCCAAAGCGTATTGCGTCGAAAAGCCGGTAGGATGTCTTGACCAATCTGTCTGAGTATGCGGACCACCGACTGGCGCGGCAGGCGCTCGGCCCAGATCCCCCACCAGACGCTGAGTTGAGCCGCGATCAGGGGAGCAGCCACCGCGGCGTACAGTGGCGCATGCCGCACGCTAATCAGCGAGGAATGCGCGAGAAACAGAATGCAGAACGCCTCGCCACAACGGCGCTGTTTGAGCAAGAGGCCCGTCACCACCAGGCCGGCCACGAGCAGCGCCTCAAACTGGAGCTGGCCTTCGGAACGGAAGGTAGGCGCTTGAAACTCCTGGATCACGTTCCGGATCCAGTCGGATCGCAAATACTCCACCACGTGCTTGTGAAGCTGGATGCCGTAAGGATTGATCAACGAGGCGAGCGTGCATCCTACCAGCAGGACGCTCAGCCGCCATACTGCCGTCCAGCGCGCGCGCCCCAGCCAGGATTCGACGGCTTGGCCGGCAATCAGCAGCGCCAAGCAAGCCAGAAAAATGAAGAAGCCGCCATGCAGATTGGTCCAGAGCGCCGCCACCGGGATCAGCAACCAAAGCCAGCGGGTATTCTTGCGCACGTCCGCCTCGACCAGCCACAGGCACGCGGGTAAGAACAGCAGTGTAAACAGGTGCGGACGCGCCAGAAAATGCATGGAGGAAGCGCCCACCGCAAGCAGCGTGAGCAGGGCTGCCAGGAGCGCGTTGGCGCCCAGCCACAATGCATAGCGCAACAGCAAGGTGGCATATAGAGCGATCAGCGTGCCGGCCGCCAGCGTAATCGCTTTTAATCCGCCCAACTGGAAGAGCGCCGCCAAGGCCACGTCGCTGAGCCATTCCCAGGCAAACCAGGGTGCGTCCGGTTTTGAGAAAGAAAACAAGTCGCGCGTGGGCACGGCGTGATGCGCCAGGATGTACTGGCCGGTGCGGATATGCCAACCGGTGTCGCCATCGCCCAGCAGCGATTTCCACCCGTTGGCGCCGCAGATGAACAACCAGGCCAGCAAAGCCACGAAGAAGGCGTCCGCAAACGACGGCGTGAGCGCGCGAATCCAGCGCTCGGTGCCAGCGGCTGTTACGGCAGCGCTGTGGGGCTCGGCCTGAGACGGCCACACAGAAGATGGAGTCGACGTAGCCAAAGGATGTGCGGGTGCGTGCGTCTCCGCCCCCTCGCTTGATCGGCCACTAACGCCGGGCCCTTTAGCTAAGAACTTGTTCCTCGGCGAACGGCTCGGCGCCGATCAGCTCGCGGCCGCGCACGGCCAGTGCCAGCCGGTCCTTCAGGCCGGTCTTTTCGAAGATATGCATCAAATGGACTTTCACCGTTCCGGGCGTGATGTGCAGATTCTCTGCGATCTGTTTGTTGCGCAGCCCGCGGCAGATCAGCGCCACGATCTGCTTCTCGCGCGGAGTCAGGCGGGATGCTTCACGAGTGCGCAGAAACTCGGCCGGCTGCGGCTCGTCCATCCAGATTCTTCCTTTGGCGACCTCCCGGAGGCATTCGACCAGCTTGGCAACCGGCAGGGTCTTTCTGACTATGCCTCGCACGCCCATCTGCAAGGCGCGAAACGCTTCCCCTTCGGGCAGGTCTACAACCCAGAGCACGGGCAGAGCCTTAGACGAGGCGGCGCGCAAGGCGCCGACCAGACGCAGGGCAGGGGCCAAGCCTCCGGCCAGATCGATCAACAGGATGTCCGGGCGCACTCGCGAGAGTGCCTCCATCGCCTCCGCGGGTTTGGTGGACGAACCCACGAATTCCAGGTCCTCGCACTCGGCGAGCACTCTTTGCAGTCCCTCGACGGTGACCGGTTGTGATTCGCACGCGAAGACAGAAAGGCGTGGCACGGCGAGACCTCGCATTGGTTTCCATCGACAGCTCTGGAGGCGCAAGATAGGTACTAAGGTAATTCGGGAAGGCGTACGGTTTCGCCATACGCTTCGATCCCGCTAAGGCTGCTGCTTTGGACTTAGCTCCTATTCGTCAAGTTAACCTGCGGCGAATGGTACGGCTTGCGGTGGAATGTTTACGGCGCAAGATTCATGCGGCGCCGTAAATCCTGGAAAGACCGCGCCGAGCGAAGGGGATCGGCCGCGGGGGAAGCGACCAGATACGGCAATATTGCCGATCGATCCAGGTAAGCTTTTTCCAGCCACGGCAGCAGATCGTCGATCGAATGGAGGCCGAGATAAACGAAGGCGATGGTCGCGGGAGGCACATAGTTGCGATGGGCGAGTCCGACCAGTTCGTCGATTATCTTCAGAGCCTGCTCGCGCTTACCGGCCAGACCATAAACCTGCCCGAGCATTCCCAGCGCGACCGGGTGACGCTCGGAAACGTCGGCCGACTCCTGGCAAAACGCGATCGCTTCATCCGGCCTGTCCTTTTGCATGTAACTCAGGCCAAGTTGAAAAAGCGTGGGAAAATCGTTCGATCCGAGTTCCAGGCCCCTGCGTCCTTGAGCGATAGCTTCGTCATAGCGGCGGCCATAAAAATACGCGCGGACCGCCCCAAAGTTCACACTGGTGGACAGCGGGTCCAGATCGATGCCTCGCCGCGCCTGCTCGACGGCCTGCTCGTGTCTTCCTAACATCGACAGGTGATAGCTGTACCACACGTGAGCCAAGGGGGAACTGGGATTCAGATTGAGGGCGCGCTTGAGTTTTTCTTCGCTGCCCGCCCAGTCCCAATAATGCAAGTCCGATGCGAACGCCAGCGAGGCATAGGCTTCACCGAGGGAATCATCGATCTCCAGAGCTTTTGTCGCTGCGGCAATCGCGCGCGGATAGATTTTATTGGGCGCCTCCCGGCCCCACATGCCGGCGATACACAGCAGATCGCTGAGCCCGGCATAGGGGAGCGCATAGAGGGGATCCTTTTCGATGGCCCGTTCAAAATACTCCATGCCCTTGCGCATCAGCGCGGGGCTGCGTTGATTTTGCAGGTACCTGCCTCTGAGGTAAAGATGATAAGCCTCTTTATCCTCTGTATCGTGCTTGGCGGGCCGGTTCTTCTCTGTCGCGAGCTTCATCCGCAGCGCGGCCGCAATGGCCGCCGCGATTTCATCCTGCATGCCGAGCACATCCGTCATCTCGCGATCGTAACGCTCCGACCACAAGTGCGATCCGTCCAGAGCGTTGATCAACTGCGCTGTAACCCGGATGTGGTTGCCGGCCCGGCGCACGCTGCCTTCCAGAATGGTGCGCACCTGAAGAGCCTGTGCAATTTTCGTGATGTCCTGCTCTTTGCCGCGAAACGCGAATGCCGAGGTGCGCGCGATGACCTTGAGGCCCGGAATCTTCGCCAGCACGTTGATGATCTCTTCGGCCAGCCCGTCGCTGAAGTACTCGTTCTCTTTGTCGGCACTTAGGTTCACGAGTGGCAGCACGGCGATGGAGGGCTGCTCTTCGGGCGGGTTGGCCGGAATCTGTTGCAATGCCGCTCTTACTTCCGCGACGTTCTGGAACCGCTCGGCCGGCTGTCTCTTGAGACATCGCATGACAACCCGTTGCAGGGTGGGTGGCGCCTGAAGCGGCGCGGGATCGTCGTGCAAGACGGCGCTCAGGACTCGAGCCAACGAATCGCCTGGGAAAGCACGTCGCCCGGACAGCATTTCATAGAACACGGCGCCCAAAGTGAAAATATCCGAGCGTTCGTCTGCTGGTTGGCCGTCGGCCTGTTCCGGCGCCATGTAGGCGGGCGTGCCCATCACCAGGCCGGCGTCGCTTAGCCCCAGGGTCAACGTGCTGTCGTCCGAGGCGCCAGTGGTGCGCGCCAGCCCAAAATCCAGCAGCTTGATTCCAGCCTGGGTTAACAAGATATTGGCGGGCTTGAGGTCGCGGTGAATGAAACCCTTCCGGTGCGCCGCGTCCAATGCGTCGCAAATCTGTGCCGCGTATTTCAACGCCTCATCCGGGGGCAGGGGGCCTTTCAACGGAACGCCCTCCAGGTACTCCATCACGATGATGGTGCGTTCGCCCTGTTCGATGATGTCGAAGATGGTGCAAATGTTGGGATGGTTTAAGGCGGACAACGTGCGGGCCTCACGACGGAAACGCTCCAGCGCCGTCGGATCATCGGTGAATTCATTAGGCAGGAACTTGAGGGCTACCTTGCGGCCGAGGCGTGAATCGTCGGCTGCGTAGACTCTGCCCATTCCGCCTCTGCCGATCAGTTTGGTGATCGCATACGGTCCGATGCGCTGGCCCACCAGATCGTCGCTTGCGTCGCTGGACTCGGAAGGAAGCTGGTCCAGCGCCTCCTTAACTGCTGCGCCTACCAGGTCGTCCTTCGATTGGTCGTTCGCCAGCAGAGACTCGACCTGGCGGCGCAGGTCGTCGTCACCGGCGCAAGTTCGTGTCAAGAACTCGGAACGCGCGACAGACGCCAGACTCGCCGCCTGGTGAAACAGGTCCTCGATTCGTCGCCAGCGGTCGTCGCTCATCGCAGATCCTGATCAGGTCTGAAGAAAGCGGCGCAGCCACGCCTCTCCCATCCGTAGATCACGCTTGACCGTGGCAACGCTCAGGTCGAGCGCCGTGGCGATCTCTTCGCGGTCCATGCCGCCGAAATATCGCAACTCGATCACCTTCGCCTTGCGCTCATCCGCCTTCGCCAGTTCGTCGAGAGCCTCGCTCACTTCCAGGATGTCCGGAGCCCGATTCGCAGACAGAGCCATGTGTTCGGCTACCGTGACCGCCTGGACGCCGCCGCCCCGCTTGGCGGCATTTCGCGATCGAACGCAATCCACCAGAACGATTCGCATTAGCCGGGCCGCGATGCCATAGAAGTGGGCGCGGCTCTCCCAGCGCAGCGGTTGTGACCGGTCTATCAGGCGCAGCCAGGCTTCGTTGATAAGCGCGGTCGGTTGCAGCGTCTGGTTGGGACGTCCCTTTCTGAGATACGCCCTGGCGAGCGCGTGCAGTTCCCGGTGAACCTGCGGGGCGAGTTCCGCGAGGGCGGCCTGATTTCCGTCGCTCCATTGAATCAGCAGACCCGTAATGGAGCTGGCCCCTTCCATCAGAGGTATTTTGTCACAAGCGGAACTTTCCCGAGTTAGCCGTTTCGCTTGGTTTTTCCGAATGAGCAAGGTGAAGGCGCGTCGATCCCCACCGGCGCGCCGATAATGGCATTCTGGATTCGCTGTCAAGAAAAGGAGCCACCCATGATCGCAGAATCTGCTCTCTCCGCTTTTCGCAGCTCGCTACGGGGACCAGTGCTGGTTCCCGGCCAGCCGGGATATGAAGAGGCGCGCAAGATCCACAATGCGCTGATTGATCGCCGTCCCGCACTGATCGTGCGGTGCGCTGGAGTGGCGGACGTGATCACGGCGGTGAAATTTGCCCGGAGTCAGGGGCTGCTGCTATCGGTCCGCGGGGCGGGCCACAACGTGGCCGGAACCTGCCTGTGCGACGGCGGCATGGTGATCGATCTGGGAGGGATGAAAGGGATCCGCGTCCATCCTGCAACTCATACGGCCCGGGCAGAACCGGGTGTAACTTGGGCCGAATTGAGTCATGAGCTGCAGGCCTTCGGGCTGGCCGCGACGGGCGGATACGTTGGGACAACCGGGGTGGCGGGCCTCACCGTGGGTGGTGGGCTGGGTTGGATGGTTCGCAAACACGGGCCGGCTCTCGACAACCTGCTCTCGGCTGATGTGGTCACCGCGGATGGCGAGCTCCTTACGGCCAGTTCGAGCGAGAACTCGGACTTGTTCTGGGGGATTCGCGGCGCCGGCGGCAATTTCGGCGTGGTCACTTCCTTTGAGTTCCAGGTTCATCCCGCGGGAACGGTGCTGGCGGGTTTGGTATTGCATCCGGTATCGAAGGGCAGGGAATTACTGCGGTATTGGCGAGAATTCGGGCCGGCCGCCCCGGAGGAGATGACCGACAGCGCGCTCCTGTTTACCGCGGCGCCGGAAGTACCTGTTCCGGACGCGCTGCGCCAAGGCGTGATTGTGGGACTCGGTGGCGTCTACGTAGGCGACCTGGATACCGGTGAGCGGGTGCTTCGGCCGCTGCGCGAATTTGCGGCGCCGGTGGTCGACATGTTCCAGCGCATGCCGTACAGCGCCGCGCAGACCATGGCGGACTTTCTGTGGCCCAGGGGCGCGTACAATTACTGGAAATCAAATTACCTGAAGTCGCTCAGCGATGCAGCGATCGATACCATTCTTGATTTCTACTCCAAGACGCCGTCGGCTCGGACTGTCGTTGTCTTGGAGCACAACGGGCATGGCGCGATGGAGCGCGTTGCCGAAGATGCCACCGCGTTCGGGCACCGGAATTGGCCTTTTAACATTGTGGTGACGACCATGTGGACCGATGCAGCCGATACCGACGCCAACATCCGCTGGACAAGGGAGTTCTGGGAGGCGATGCGGCCCTTCCTGGCCGACGCGCTGTATGTCAACTACTTGAGCGAGACCGGTGAGGACCTTGTCCGGGCGGCCTATGGCCGAAAGTACGCACGGCTGGCGGCGCTCAAGGACAAGTATGATCCGGCCAATTTTTTCCGCATGAACCAAAACATCAAGCCGAGTGGCGCGGCGTCCGGGGCGGCATCGTAGACGTCGCCGATGCACAGCGCCGCAAACTCGCGCGGCAGCTTCGGGGATTATAATGACCGTAGCTATGAAGTGCAAGATTGGCGTCCTCTTTTTTGGCCTGATCGCGGCCGCATTGGCTCAGCACAAGGAGTACGAACAACCGGCCATGCAAGCCGCGCGCGGCACTCACGCCGCCGTGGCGGCCGGCAGTGAGTACGCCACCGAAGCGGGCATGCGCATGTACTACCATGGCGGCAACGCCGTGGACGCCGGAGTCGCGGCTATGTTCGCTGCCTCGATTTCGGAGTTTTCTCACTTCGGGTTCGGCGGTGAAGCGCCCATCTTGATCCGCACCAAAACCGGCAAAGTGATCGCAATCGCCGGCGTGGGGACCATGCCGAAGCTCGCCACCGCGCAAATGTTCCGCGAGCGCAGGCCGCGGCCGGGCGAGATTCTCACACTCGACCCCGGCGGGCTCAAGGGCATCATTCCGGTGGCGGGAATCATGCCGGCGCTGGTTCCGAGCATGGTGGAGGCTGGTCTGGTTGCACTGCGCGACTATGGCACCAAATCCTTCAACGACGTGATTCAGCCCGCCATTGAACTGGCCGACGGCCTCGCCATCGATGAGATGCGCTCGGGAACCATCGCGCGCTCGCGCCGCTTCTTCGATCTGTGGCCGGACTCGAAGAAGACCTTCATGCCCAACGGCCAGGTGCCGATGCCCGGTGAAATTTTCCATCAGCCCAATCTGGCGCGCACCTTGCGGTCCATGGCTGCCGCCGAAAAGAAAGCTCTGGCCGCGGGGGCCTCGCGCGCCGCCGCCATCGACGCGGTCCGCGACTTCTTCTATCGCGGCGAAATCGCCCATCGCATCGACGCGTTCATGAAGGCGAACGACGGCCTGCTGCGTTACGAGGACATGGCCGCGTTCAAGCTGGAACCCGAGGAGCCGGTTTCCACGGACTATCGCGGCTTCAAGGTCTACAAGCCCGGCTTCTGGAGCCAGGGGCCGGCCATGATCGAAGCGCTGAACATTCTGGAAGGCTTCGACATGCGCTCGCTGGGCTACAATTCGGCCGAATACATTCACAAGTCCGTCGAAGCGCTGAAGCTGGCCTACGCCGATCGCGACACCTACTACGGCGATCCGAAATTCAATCCGAATCTTCCGATGGACGTTCTGCTCTCGAAAAGTACGCCGCCGAGCGCCGCAAGCTAATTGGCCGGACCGCGTCGCTCGATTTCATTCCCGGCACGATCAACGGCAAAACCGCCAAGCATCCGGTTGAGATGGACATCGCGCGCACCAAGATCGACGACGAGCTGATGGCCAGCGACACCACCTGCGTGGACGCGATCGACAAGGACGGCATCGTGTTTTCCGCCACGCCTTCCGGCGCCTGGCTGCCTTCGGTGATCGCCGGCGACACCGGCATTCCGCTGACCGAGCGCGCGCAGCAGTTCATCCTGGTGCCTGGGTCTCCCAACGAGCTGGCCGGAGGCAAGCGGCCGCGCGTCACGCTGAGCCCGACCATCGTGACCGGAGCAGGGCAAGCCGTTGATGGCGCTCTCCACTCCCGGCGGCGACAATCAGGAACAGAGGCTGATGCAGCTGATGCTGAACGTGATCGAATTTCACATGAACGCGCAGGCCGCGGTGGAAGCGCCGCGATATCGAGACCCGGCATCTGGTTTCGAGCTTCGACAACCACGCCTGGAATCGCGGCGATCTGATTCTGGACGAACGCACTCCGCAGGCGTCGGCAGCCGAACTGGCGGCGCGCGGGCACAAGGTCAGCTTGCACTCCAAGTGGAACAGCGGCGCGGCTCCGGTGATCGTGCGGGTTACTCCTGACGGCGTGATTGAAGCGGGCGCCGATCCCTACGGCTATCGCTCCGCGCACGCGTATTAGCTGTTTGCGTTGGACAATCTTTCGCTCTTTGAGGAGCCGCAGGAGTTCGATCGCGCAAGGACTGCACTCGAAGCTTGCCGCGCTGGCGTCCGAGAACGTCTACATCGGCACCAGTTCCTGGAAGTACGAAGGCTGGATCGGCCAGATCTATTCGCGCGACCGCTATCTGGTGCGCGGGCGGTTCTCCGAGAAGCGCTTCCAGGCCGAGTGCCTGAACGAATACGCGGAGACGTTTCCCATCGTTTGCGGCGATTTTTCGTTCTACCAATTTCCCTCCGAGAGCTATTGGCGGCGGCTGTTCGGCTCGGCGCCCGCGTCGCTCCAGTACGCTTTCAAAGTTCCCGAGGAGGTCACGGTAAAAGCGTTTCCAACGCATCCCCGCTATGGCCCGCGCGCCGGTGAAAAGAACGCGTCCTTTCTCAATGCCGCTTTGTTTCAAAATGCTTTTCTGGATCTGCTCGAGCCTTATCGCGGGCGCATCGCGGCGTTGATCTTCGAGTTCGGCGCCTTTTCGAGGCAGAGCTATCGCGATGCCGGCGAGTTCCTGGCAGAGCTGGATCCGTTTCTCGCGTCTCTGCCCGCCGGCTTCCGCTACGCGGTGGAGATCCGCAATCCGCATTTTCTAGGGCACGATTACTTCGCGTGCCTGCGCCAACACGGGGTCGCTCATGTGCTCAACGCCTGGACGCGCATGCCCGCGCTCGGCGTGCAGATGCGGCTTCCGGAGGCGTACACCGCCAGTTTCACCGTCTCGCGCGCGCTGCTGCGGCAAGGCCGCCCCTACGAGCAGGCGGTGGCGATGTTCTCGCCTTACAAACAGGTTCAGGATCCAAATCCGGAAGCGCGCCGCGCGCTGCGGGAGCTGATCGCGCGGGCGCGGGAGCGCCACGAGCCATCCTATATTTTTGTCAACAACCGGCTGGAAGGAAATGCGCCGCAAACCATCGAAGGTATCGTGGATTAAGCCTGGTCGCGGTATACTTGTCGTGGCTGCATGCGGCTGCGCTTTTGGGGCACCCGAGGATCGATCGCCACGCCCGGGCCCGGCACCAATCATTTTGGCGGCAACACTTCCTGCATCGAGCTGACCACGACGGCGGGCGAGTGCGTGGTGCTCGACTGCGGCACTGGCGCGCGCCTGCTCGGCAACCACTCTGGTCGCGAAAGCGGCTTCATCCATCAACGCCACCATTCTGTTGACCCATACGCACTGGGATCACATCCAGGGTTTTCCGTTTTTCGCGCCGCTGTTCGTGCCGGGTAATTCGTTTGCGGTCTACGGACCGGAAGGCTCGCATCTTTCCCTGCGCGACGTTCTGGCCGGGCAAATGGAGCATCACTATTTCCCGGTGGAGCTGGACCAACTGGCGGCGCGCATCACATACCGGGACTTGAACGAAGGGACGTACGATATCGCCGGAATGAAAGTCACGGCGCAGCGAATGAATCATCCTTCCGCCACTCTGGGGTTCCGGATTGAAGCCGGCCGGGAGTGCATTTGCTATCTCAGCGATCATGAGCCGTACTCTGAAGGTGTGTGGCGCGATGGCGCCCAGCCGGGGCTTCTCGATTCGATCCTGGATACTGGAGACCGCCGGCACGCCGAATTTATGCGCGGCGCAAGCCTGGTGATTCACGAAGCGCAGTACACGCCTGAAGAATACCCTGCCAAGCGCAATTGGGGCCACAGCTCGTTTTCCTATGTGGTCCAGCTGGCGGCCGCCGCCGAAGTGCGCCAGCTGTTACTAACGCATCATGATCCATCGCACGATGATGACTTTTTGCGGGATGTGGAAAGGCGCGCGCGCGAGCTCGCGAATCAGCTGGGCTCGGCGATGGAAGTGGCTTGCGCCTACGAGGGACTCGAACTAAGCGTTTAGCGCTTCTCCCAACTGCGACGTGCAATTGGGACAGCGTGTTGCCTTGATCGGAATGGCGGTGAAGCAGAAGCTGCAGTCCTTGGTGTTGGGTGGCGCCGGGGCAGGCTTGGCCTTGAGCTTGTTGGCTTGCTTGACGACCAGGAAAATCACAAACGCCACAATCAGAAAATCGACGATGGTGTTCAAGAACGTGCCGTAGTTGATGGTGGCGGCGCCCGCGGCCTTGGCGGCGGCCAGCGTCGGGTGATGTTGTCCCGACAGGTCGATGAACAGGCTGCTGAAGTCGACCTTGCCGGTCAGTAAGCCGATGGGCGGCATTACGATGTCACTCACCATCGACGTTACGATCCGGCCGAAGGCCGCGCCGATGATCACGGCGATCGCCAAATCCAGCACGTTGCCGCGCATGACGAATTCTTTGAACTCTTTGAACATATGCTCTCCTTGAAGCGCACTATCATAGCATCCGCGAGCGGACGAACGGCTACACTTGGAAATTGAAAACCTGGAAGCTCACGCTCGAATACGATGGGACCAAGTACAGCGGCTGGCAGGAGCAGAAGAACGCCCGGACCGTTCAGGGCCAACTGCGAAAAGCGGCCGAGGACTTCCTGGGCGTCGAAGTTGAGCTGCACGGCGCCGGACGGACCGATGCGGGGGTGCACGCGCGCGCTCAAGTAGCGCATCTGAGAGTGCGGCCCAAGCCGGGTTCCCGGCGGCATTTTCCACCCGTAGATGAGATCCTGCGAGGCGTCAACGAGCGACTGCCGTCGGATGTTTGTCTGATCGACGCGAGCGAAGTGGATAACGGGTTTCACGCGCGCAACGACGCTTTGGCGCGGACGTACGTGTATCAGATTTCCAAGCGCCGTACGGCGTTCTTCAAGAAATATGTGTGGTGGGTGCGGGAGCCGCTGGACACTGCCGCGATGGCGCAAGCGGCGCGAATGTTGATTGGCCGGCACGACTTTGTGTGCTTTCGAGCGCCCGATCCATCGCGGCCGGACGAATCGACTATCGTGGTCGTTGAAGATGCGGGTATTGAGGTCGAAGGCGACCTGATTCTTTTCCACATTACCGCTTCCCATTTCCTCTGGCGGATGGTGCGGCGCGTTGTTGGCGTGCTGGTTCGACTCGGAAAAGGCGAAATCACAATGGAAGATTTCACGCGACTTTTGGAAGGCCGCGCGGACGCGAGGCTGGACGTCGCGGCCTGGACCGCGCCTGCATCAGGCTTGTTTCTGGAGCGTGTCGAGTACCCGCGGCGATAGGCTATACTCGTCACAATATGTCCACAAACAAAGCGCTTGCGATTCGGCTGAGCGGCATCGCGCTTGGTCTGGCAGGACTGTGGTTGGTATGGCCGCAGGGACAGCAGCCGGCCCAGCCCCTGACGATGCAAAAGGTTTCGGCAAATCTGTACGTCATCATCGGCGACGGGGGAAATGTGGCGGTGATGCCGACTAACGAAGGCGTGCTTGTGGTGGACGACAAATTCGCGCGCGACGCTCCTGAGATTATGGCCAAGATCAAAACCGTCAGCGACAAGCCGGTGAAGTATGTGCTGAACACGCACCAGCACGGCGACCACACCGGTGGCAACGACGCCATGATGATCGAAAGCGCGCAGATCCTGATCCATAAGAACGCGCGGGACAACATGGTGGCCGGCAAGATGCCTGGGCTTCCGCAAATCACATACGCGGACGAGGCACAGGTTTTTATCGACGGCAAAGAGGTGCTGGCGCGGCATCTCGGCCGCGGCCATACCAATGGCGATGCTGTGATTTATTTTCCGTCCGAGCGCGTGCTGCACACTGGCGATCTTTTCGTGAACGGGCAGGCGCCGTTCATCGACTACAGCGCGCACGGCAGCATCGTCGAATGGGACCAGACGATTGACAAAGTGCTGCAGTTGGATTTCGACACGGTCATTCCCGGGCATGGTCCAGTGGCGAAGAAGGCGGATCTAATGAAGTGGCGCACGACTATCGCGACGTTGCGCTCGCGCGCCAAGACTGCCTGTGCGGGCGGCGCGGCTGACGCAGGCAAACGCATCGACGCGAAAGATCTCGGGATGGGAGCGAATCCGAACTTCGATCGCAGCATTGCCGGGATGTGCGCTGAGCTGGCGAATTAGTCTGCATAGGTATCAGTGATTCGCGGCTGCTGCTCTTGGTAGCGCGGATTGAAGCTGCGGCGGGACTTCGAAGCGGAAGTAAGCGATCTGGCGGGCCTCATTCTGACGCATCAGGAGCTCGGCGTGGCGTTCGACTTCGCCTTTTGAAAAAACGAACCCATGGTCGGAGGGCTGCCAGGGAAGTCCTTTGTGCTTGTGGAGTTCGAGGAGGGCGGCGGCGTCTTTGAGCTGGCGGCGCTCGCGCTCTCGACGGTCGGCTTGGATGTCGCGGAGGTTCTCGAGAGCTTTTTGAAACTGGCGGGAGAGGCGGTGGCCTTGGATGCCGAAGTTGGAGAGGAGGCGGTGGGCGTCGATGATGGGCAGGCCGTCGGCGCCTGAGAGGAGTTTGGCTTCGAGCAGCGGGATGCGGTTGAGGCGCCAGGAGGTGTCGATGAGTTCCTGGACGAGTTGGGTTTCGGTGGGAGTGGCGGGCTGGTATTCGTCGAAGAACTGGCGGCGGTGGGATTCGTAGGCGGCGCGGTCGTCGGAGGGGAGGACGGGCGAGGCGGCGGTGAGGCCATGACGGAGGGCGTTGAGCGAGGAGCGCTGTTTGCCGGGCTCGGTGCGAGGACCGGTGGAGTGCTGCGAGTTGGCGCGGTTGATGGCCGCGCGATCGATGGATGGGCTGGCTGACATTTGGTGACCTCGATTTGGAGATAGCATGGGGGCGGGAGCGGGAGCACGCACATGGCTGGAAGCGGTTGATTCTAGGGGAAAGATGGGTTTGGGCGGGCGGGGACCCTGGTGGCTGCAGTGGTGCAATCAGGGCTTGGCCGGCGCGTCGTTCCGAATCTGGGCGAGACGGTAATCGTCTGAATTTCCGGTTTGGGCGTGACCCAAATGGACCGGAAAGGGCGGAGATCAGACTGTCCGATGGACTTGGTCCGCCCGTGAGGATCAGGGGTCCGTGAGTCCAAACCTCTTGTCCCACGGGAGAATCATCGCTCGACTTTGGTTTTGGGGAGACATCCCTTGGTCATGCAGCACCGCTGATGAGTGACGCTCCAAAACGCTTGTCCGCCTGATTCCGTGCGTACTTTGTGACCATATCCCTACGTCGGTGCCACAGAGAGGTCTCGATGTTGGGGTCCATTCGGGAGCCGCTAAGTCGGTCGAGAAGGGCTGCCACATGCCTCAGCCGCTCGGTTGCCATCCGGTCGTTATAGGCTGCGTCGGACAGTGTTGTGGCCGCCCCTCCATCATCGACTAATGTCTCCTTGAGCGATTTGAGGTAACGCGCATGCGTGATGTGAATTTCATCGAAGCCCTCGCCTGGCCGATAATTTATTCGTTCACGATACAGTTGCTCTCTGAAACGAAGGCTGTTCAGTATGGGAGCGATCTTGATCACCGTCGGGCGATCAGGCCAAGCCATCTGTGTAGCCACCTCGTAGTACGCCCGCCAGACCTCGCTGTGGCGTTGTCGTTGGTTGCGTTCTCGGATCTTGAAATACGGTGTTCGGTCATCGATGCGTGTCACCTCGAATACCGGCCCTGTAGCCAGTTGAGTGACGGAGCTCATATGAAGTCGGATAAAACTGAGAGCCAGGAAATAATTGCTGTAGTACGTTGCCACTCCAGCCCACGTGGATGCCTGGAATTCACGAAGGTGGCTGCGCCAGAGATAGAGGGCCAGGGCCCGATCAAAGAACTCGTCCGCCTCCCACAGCAGGGCTCCGGCGAGCTCTCCGGAATAAGCGTGCTGTATTTTCCCGGCTCCCGGTGTCCAGACGGAGACCAACCTGTCCCTGACATATCCGTGTTGCCGGGAGGATTGGGACACGGCTACTTCTAGATCTGAGAACGTCACGTTACGTTCAGACCAATTGCAAAACGCCCTTCTTCGCTGCCTCTTTCGGCTCGCTGCTCTTGAGTGCGTCTGCCAAAGCGGCTGCAAGGCGATTCTCTCCGGGGTGCCCAGCCCAGCCTTTGTGGTGCTCCGCGGAAAAGTTGTATGTCTTAATTGGTGTCAGAACGGCGACAATCGATTTGACAGTGAAATTCTGAAAGCGCTGTAAGCAAGCGGCAAAGACTTGAGGAAGCACGATTACCCAGGCTGAGAATCCCAAAGCTTTTGTGAGCACGCTGTTCTTGTTTCCCCAGTCGCTGGCGAAAATTGTTTTGATGGCAGTGAAGTAATTCTTCAATATGCCGTATTGCTCTTCTTCCGAGTACTGAAACAGGGCACCTCGCTCTGAGATCAGACTTTCCACGGCCGTCACCACTCGCGTTTGCGTTATGAGGCCGTCGCCTGATCCGGTTAGATCGATCTGTCCATACCAGGGTGACTCGGGATCGTCGTTGAGTTTAGTTGCGAGTTCATGCCCCCTCTGCTGTACGTACGTCCCGTCTTTTGTGAGGTCCAGCAAGTCATAGAGAAGCGAGGTTGGCACGCCCTTCTGCTTCGAGTTGATTATTTTGAACTGCTTTGCCTGTTCGGCGACATCTATGTCAAGGAAGGCTGTGATGACTAGATCGTATGTAGTCTTCGCTTGCCGCAAACCGAACATCCGATGCTGACCGTCAATGACCCACGCAGCCTTGGGCTGGTCGGGGATTCTCAGGACCTGGTTCTTTTCATCGTAGGTCGCACCCTCCTCGAGGTTCACGAGGATGCTATTAGGAATACAGCCATTTTCTTTATCGATATAATGCGCGATGTCCGCCGCGCGCTGCCTGGATAGATTCCGTTGGTATCCGGCGTCCTTGTCGTCATCGCGGCGGCTTACAAAGGCGATGCGGTCGAAGGTCCCTGAGTCCAGCACGAAGCTAAATATCCGCCAGCTCCTTTGCTTTGCAACGGAAGCCTTTACCTCGACATACTTTGTTCCAGCCTTCTTTGCGGCCATAGGCTAATTATAGCGGCGCATGCCCGCCACCCGTCGGTCGACGCGAAGTTCACATAAACTTCACGACTCGTGGATAGCCCAGTCGACGCGATCCAGTGCTAGATGTAGAAGTTTCGGATGCTGGCCGACTCAGGGACGAGACCAAGGGTAGTTACTGCCCGTGTTAATTAACTGGCCGCGCCCGCGCAAAAAAACCCGCCCCGAAGGGCGGGCCTTTCACTTCTATCGAAGACGGAGCGCCACTGCGCCGGAGGCGCCATGGCCGCCACGCAGTGGCCTAGTAGTCCATGTCGGGGCCGTGCGGACCGCCGGGCATGCGGAGCCGACTTCTTCTCCGGAATCTCGGCGATCATGGCTTCGGTGGTCAGCATCAGCGCCGCGATGGACGAAGCGTTCTGCAGAGCCGAGCGGGTCACCTTGGTCGGATCGATGACGCCCGACTTCACCAGGTCTTCGTACTGCGCGCGTGGCAGCGTTGAAGCCGAAGTTCGGGTCGCTGGTGGCGCGGATCTTCTCGATCACGATGGCGCCTTCGAATCCGGCGTTGCCGACGATCTGGCGAACCGGCTCTTCGCAGGCGCGGCGGACGATGTCGACGCCGATCTGCTCGTCGCCGGCGACCTTCAGGTTGTCCAGCGCCTTCGACAGCGCGCAGCAGCGCCACGCCGCCGCCCGGAACGATGCCTTCTTCGACGGCCGCGCGAGTGGCATGCAGAGCATCCTCGACGCGAGCCTTCTTCTCCTTCATTTCGGTCTCGGTGGCCGCGCCGACCTTGATCACCGCAACGCCGCCGGCCAGCTTCGCCAGCCGCTCCTGCAGCTTCTCGCGATCGTAGTCGCTGGTGGTCTCTTCGATCTGGGCGCGCAGCTGCTTGATGCGGCCTTCGATGGTCTTCTGGGTGCCGGCGCCGTCCACGATGGTGGTGTTGTCCTTGTCCACGGTGACGCGCTTGGCGCGGCCGAGGTCATCCAGCCGAACGCCTTCCAGCTTGATGCCGGTCTCTTCCATGATGGCCTTGCCGCCGGTCAGGATGCCGATGTCTTCGAGCATGGCCTTGCGGCGATCGCCGAAGCCGGGGGCCTTCACCGCGCAGGCGTTCAGCGTGCCGCGCAGCTTGTTGACGACGAGAGTGGCCAGCGCTTCGCCTTCCACTTCCTCGGCGATGACCAGCAGCGGCTTGCCGGCGCGCGCGATCTGCTCGAGCAGCGGCAGCAGATCCTTCATGTTGCTGATCTTCTTTTCGTGGATCAGGATGTAGGGATCTTCGAGCACGCATTCCATGCGATCGGGATCGCTGATGAAGTAGGGCGAGAGATAGCCGCGGTCGAACTGCATGCCGTCGACGGTCTGCAGCTCGGTCACCATGGTCTTGGATTCTTCAACGGTGATGACGCCGTCCTTGCCGACCTTCTTCATCGCCTCGGCGATGATGTTGCCGATGGTGGTATCGCCGTTGGCGGAAATCGTGCCGACCTGAGCGATCATTCGTCGCCGGAAACCGGCTTGGAAAGCTTCTTGACTTCCTCGACGATCAGCTTCGACGGCCTTCTCGATGCCGCGCTTCAGCGCCATGGGATTGGCGCCGGCGGCAACGGCCTTCACGCCTTCGCGGAAGATCGCCTGGGCCAGAATGGTGGCGGTGGTGGTGCCGTCGCCGGCGGTGTCGGAGGTCTTCGAAGCGACTTCGCGCACCATCTGCGCGCCCATGTTCTCGAGCGGATCCTTCAATTCGATTTCTTTGGCGACGGTGACGCCGTCCTTGGTGATGGTGGGGCCGCCGAACTTTTTCTCGAGAACGACGTTGCGCCCACGGGGGCCAAGCGTGACCTTCACCGCGTCGGCCAACTGGTTGACGCCGCGCAGAATCGCCTGGCGGGAATTTTCGCTATAAACAATCTGTTTTGCTGCCATGATTATTGTCTCCTCTAGATTGACTTAGGTCGTTACCTGGACTTGGGCTTTCTTGGCTGCGCCTTCCAGAACTCCGAGGACTTCGTCCTCGCGCATGATCAGCAGCTCTTCGCCATCGATGCTTGATCTCGCTGCCGGAATACTTGCCGAACAGGATGCGGTCGCCCGGTTTTCACATCCAGCGGAACCACTTTGCCGTCTTCCAGGCGCTTGCCCTTTCCGACGGCGACCACTTCGCCTTCCTGCGGCTTTTCCTTGGCGGAGTCCGGAATGAACAGACCACCTAGCTTGGTTTCTTGCTCTTCGATCCGTTTGACAACGATGCGGTCATAGAGCGGTCGAATATTCATGAATTGGTCCTCCTTGACTTTTTTTAGTTAGGTTTGCTGCGGCGAGCAAGAAACGCGCTCGCCGCACATAATATTAGCAGACTCGGCTAAAGAGTGACAAGTGCAACCTATAACTGATTGTAAAGACATATGTTACATGCGATGGCCGAGGGCGCCACGAATTGAACTGTGCCGTTTTCCGGCTAGGAGTGGAGGCTCGAAGCATACGCTCAACCACGATTTGGCTCCAAGGGCGCCTATGTGCTGTCGCCGCCTGCCGATTCTCGCTATCCTGGATATGTCGATGCGTCATACTTGGCCTCTTTTTCTTCTGGCCATCGTGCTGGTTGTGGCGGGAGTTGGGACCACCTATTACGCACGGCTCAAGCAGCAGTATCGGGACGCCCCCGCTAAGCCGAAGGCCCTGGCGCCTGGCACCGAAGCGAGCTATCACGGTTGGACTTACACCCATACCTCTAATCAAAACACCGTGATCAAGGTTTCCGCCGCGGATGTCATAGAAGTGGACGGCAAAGAACAACTCACCGGCGTCGTACTGGACATTTATAAGAAGGAAAGCGACGAATACGACCACGTCACCTGCGCCAAAGCCGATTTCGACATCGCGTAGGGGATTCTCTTATTCAGACGGCGATGTCATAATCACGCTGGGGATGAAGCCGAACGAGCCGCCCAGCGGGAAGTTGATGTCCATCAAGTCATCGGGCGTGCGGGTGGAAAGCAAGACCGGCAAGGCATCCACGGATCGGCTGGCGACGTTCCAATTCGATCGCGGCGATGGCAAAGCGGTGGGAGCGGAATACGATCCCGATTCCGGCGAGCTGAAAATGCACAGCCAGATAGGACTCATCTGGCGAGGGACGGATCCGAAGACTGTGCCGATGAAGGTGGAAAGCGGCGAGCTGGATTACAAAGAACGCGACCACAAGGTTTTTCTGTCGCCTTGGTCGAAGCTGACTCGCGACACGTTGACGCTGAATGCCGGGCCCGCCGAAGTGACGCTGGACGGAGGCTCTCTGAAACAGGTGGAGACGACGCAGGCGCACGGGACGGATCAGCGGCCGGCGCGCACGCTGGATTACAGCGCGAACCAGCTCAGCCTGGAATTCAACGACAACAACCAGATCCAGAAGATCACCGGAACCGATCAGGCGCGCCTGGTGAACACGGCCGATACCACCGTCACAACGCTGACGGGTGACCGGGTGGTGATGGATTTCGATACTTCCGGTAACGACAGCCTGCTGCAAAATGCGCTGGTCTCGGGCCACGGCATCATGGAATCCAAGCCGGTCATCAAGCCCGGCGTGGACCCGTCCGACACGCGTATTCTCAAGAGCGACGTGATACGGGCCAAGATGCGGCCGGGCGGCCAGGATTTGGAAGGCGTGGAGACCGATTCGCCCGCGGCCATCGAATTCATTCCCAACAAGCCCGATCAGCCGCATCGCTGGATGAACGGCGAACCCATTGCGATCGCGTACGGGCCGAAGAACCAGATCCAGTCGTTCCGCTCGCGCGCCGTTACGACCCGAACCGAAAAGCCCAAGCCCAAGGACGCCAAGGAAGCGCCGTCGCCGGAATTGACCTGGAGCAATGAGATACAGGTCACGTTTCAACCCAACTCGTCGCAGATTGCGAAGCTGGAACAGCAGGGCAATTTCCGCTACCAGGAAGGCGATCGCCGCGCCAAGGCGGATCGCGCCGCGCTCGACCAGGCTAACAACCGGATCGATCTGATCGGTTCGGCGCGCGTGTGGGATTCCACCGGCTCGGCCGATGCCGACACGATCGTCATGGATCAGATGACCGGCGATTTCGACGCGGAGGGCAATGTCAACTCCACGCGCATGCCGGATAAGAGCAATAACAAGGATTCTCAGAGCGGGGGAATGCTTTCAGAAGACGAGCCGCTGCATGCACGGGCGGCCAAGATGATCTCGACCGACAATAATCTTCAGATCCGGTACGAGGGGCACGCCGTTCTATGGCAGGGCGCGGACCGTCTGGAAGCGGACGTGGTGGACATCGATCGCGATAATAGCCGGCTCACGGCGCACGGGCACGTAGTCAGCCAGTTGCTCGACAAAGCCAAAGACGATTCCGGCTCGGGGAAGGCAGGGAAAAGCGGTCCGCCCCCTAAAACGGCGACTACGCCGGCCGCAACCAGTCCGACGGTTCGCGTGTTTACCATAGTGAAGGCCCCAGAACTGGATTACGACGACAACCAGCGCATCGCGCATTACAAAGGTGGCGTCACGCTGGAACGTACCAACATGAAGGTCAAGGCGAGTGAGATCCGGGCGTTCCTGCGCAATGACAGCCACGATTCGTCGCTCGATCACGCCTTCGCGGACGGCGCCGTGGAGGTGGTGCAAAATGTGCCCGCGCGCGCACGCAACGGCAAGTCCGAGCACGCCGAATACTATCCGGACGAAGACAAAGTTATCCTAGAAGGAGGGAAGCCGCAGTTCATGGACAGTATAAAGGGCATGACTCAAGGCGATAAGCTGACGTGGTTCTCCAGCGACGACCGGTTGTTGGTGAACGGAGTACCCGCCAAGAGCCTGCTGCACCGCAAGAAGCAATAAGCTCGCATGCGAACGCTCAAAACTTCCGAAATCACCAAAAGCTACCGTGGGCGCAAGGTGGTGGACAACGTCTCGCTGTGGGTCGAACAAGGCGAGGTGGTCGGACTGCTGGGGCCGAACGGCGCGGGTAAGACCACGTCGTTTTACATGATCGTGGGACTCATCAGTCCCGATTCGGGCCGTGTCACCGTCAGTAATGGCGAGGGCTCGGAAGACATCACCGGCATGCCCATGTACCAGCGGGCGCGGCGCGGGATCAGTTATCTGCCGCAGGAAGCCTCGGTGTTTCGCAAGCTGACGGTGGAGGACAACCTGATGGCCATCCTGCAAACGTTGCGGATGAGCCGGCGCGAGCGGCGCGAGAAGATGAACCGGCTGATCGAGCAGCTCGGTCTGGAGACGGTGCGGCACAGCAAGGGCTACACGCTATCGGGCGGCGAGCGGCGGCGCGTCGAAATTGCGCGCTCGCTGGTGATTGAGCCTAGTTTCCTGCTGCTCGACGAGCCGTTTTCAGGCATCGATCCCATCCAGGTGCTGGAGCTGCAACGCATCATTTGCGACCTGAAAAACTCCGGCATCGGGATTCTGGTGACCGACCACAATGTGCGCGAGACATTGGCGGTAACGGATCGCGCCTACATTATCAACAACGGCAAGATTTTCCGCTCTGGCACGCCGGAGGCACTGGGGAGCGACCTGGAAGTGCGGCGCGTGTACTTGGGCGAGAATTTCAATCTCGGGCCCGAGGGTGGAGGTTGGAGAGTGGTGGGCGGGAACTAGGCGCCCGCCATCCGGCGTTCGGTGTCCTCCGTATAATCAGACTTGGACCTCGAAAAAACACTTTTGCGCAAAGTAGGCGAGGCCGTCTCGCGGTTCAAGATGATCCGGGAGGGCGATCGGGTCGCGGTGGCTCTGTCGGGCGGCAAAGACTCGCTCACGCTGCTGGAAGCCTTGTTGCTGCTGGCCAAGCGCGCGCCGGTCGAATTCTCGGTGTGCGCGTTTACAGTGGAGCAGGGCAAGTTCTTGCGTCCCATCCAGCCGCTGGGCGAATATTTGAAGCAGCGCGGTGTGGACTGGACTTATGTGGAGGATCGGCCTTCGCTGCGGCTTCTGAAGGAACAACCGGAGCATGGTTGCGATCTGTGCAGCCGCTATCGCCGTCGGGCGGTTTACGAGATCGCGCGCGGGCTGGGCGCGAACGTGATCGCTTTCGGCCACACGGCGGACGATTTTTGCGAGTCTTTTTTGCGCAACGCGCTGTTTACCGGCCGCGTGAGCGCGCTGCCGCCCATTACGCATTCGCGCGATAAGGAGTTTCGGCTGATTCGTCCGCTGGCGTTTGTGACGGAGGAAATCACCAGCCAATTCGCCGCGTCTTTGGGAGCGCCCATCGTGCCGTGCGGCTGCTCACAGCGTACTGGAACCGTCAGGAAGACCATCCGCGGCCTGTTCAGCGAGATCGAGAAGGATTATCCGCACTTGAAGGAATCGTTGTTGTCGGCGATGGGGAATCTGGAAACGGATCGGCTGCTCGACCCGCGGTATCTGGATTTGGAAGGGCACAAAGCGAGCACGCCGCAGAAGGGCCTGCTGCCGGTTTTGACCGACTAGCGTTTACACCCCTGCGAACGCGGCATACACGAGAGCGTGCGCCACATCAATGAAGATTTTTGTTTACTTCGTCGGCAAGCCGCGCGACGCGCATGCCAACAGCATGGCCGAGGATTATCTCAAACGCTCCAGCCGCTACGTGCGGTGCGAGATGCGTGAGATCCAGCCGGAGCGCTTCGATCCGTGGGCTAAGCATCCCTCCGCTTCGAAGTTGCTGCTCGATCCGGCGGGGCGATCGTTCGATTCCACGCAATTCGCGGAGCTGATCGGCAAAGCGCAGCAGGAATCGCGCGATCTGGTTTTTCTGGTGGGCGGAGCGAGCGGGCTCCCGAATGAGTGGCGCGATCAGCACGGCGTTCTATTGTCTTTATCCGCGATGACTTTCCCGCACGAACTGGCGCGCGTGGTGCTGGCCGAGCAAATTTACCGGGCGCTGGCCACGCTGCGCGGGCATCCCTACCCGAAGTGAGGCTTGACGGTGCGGCGACGAAGCGCGCGCCGGTCGATCGATGCTTACCAAAAATGGCCCAATCGCGGAAATCGGTGAAACCAGAGTCGTGAACGTAGGCGAGATCTTCGCGGTAGCCGTGCATCCTCACATGATGACAAAGCTGGCGGGGCGGGCGGCTGCTCAGGTCAGATGCGCTTCGGCAAGTAACTGCTGGAATCGAGGTTCTGCGCGCAGCGGGTCGAGGTAAGGATCCACCTTCATGATAACGGCGGTGTGCTGGCGGACCGCTTTTTCGAGCCATTCGAGAGCTTTGTCATTCTGGCCGAGGGCTGTGAAGACAAACGCGATCTGGTATGGATCGACATACTGGTCGGGCGTGGGATTCAGCAACTCCGCGACCATTTCCGCGGCTTTCCCGCTGCGTCCGGTGAGAGCGTAAACATGCGCCAGGCGTGCCAACCCTTCCGTATCGCCGCTAGAGGCCAGCGCAACGGTGTGAAATTCACGCTCCGCTCCGGCCCAGTCATGCTTGGCTTCCAGCGCTTCGCCTAGCATCAAATGCGCTTCGCGAAACGCCGGCTCCATGACGAGCATCTTTTGCGCTTTTTCCACGGCTTCGTCGTAACGGCGGGAATAGTAGCTCAGCATTCCATCGGCAGCCAGCAACGGCATCGACACCGGATCCAATTGCAGTGCCTTGGCGATCTCGGGAACTGCTTGGCCGGTATTGCCGGCGTATAAGAGGCTAAGCGCGCGCCATTGATGCGCGGTTGCCAAGTTCGGATCGAGTTCGACAGCTCTCCTTAGCTCGGAGTCCGCAGTCTTCCAGTCTGAGTGGATGACGAAAGCCAGCCATCCAAGGGCCGCATGTGCCTCGGCGACGCTGGGGTCGAGTGCGATAGCCGCCTTGGCCGCATCGATGGCTTGCCCGGCGGTTTGGTCCGCGGGAAGCTCGCTGTTCGTGGCCATTACGGTGTAACAGAGCGCTTCGCCGCCGTACGCCGGAGCGTAGCGCGGATACTGCCGGATCGCTTGCTGATACAGATCCAGGCTGGTGCGCAAGGCCTCGGGCGTGCGCTTGTTCCAGAAGAATCGCGCTTTGACGCAAAGCTGGCGAGCTTGCGGATTGTCCGGCGGATTGCGCTGGCGGGTTGCGAATCGCCACCCGACCGCTCCGGCTGCGCACACCAGCACCGCCAGACCGAGCGTGGCCGCCAGAGGCGTGAGCGGCCAAGTGCTGCCGCGCGTCGCGGTTGGAGAGGGATCTGCTGCCTGTAGCGCCGGGGTGTAGCTTCGCTTTGGAAACTCCAGACGCTCGCGATTCGCCTGGCCTTCGCCGGCATAGTAATCCGCAAGCCTGGCTCGAACACGGCCCATCTCTACGCGCACGGCCGGATCGATGCGAGGATCGTAGTCCGGCGATTTGTCAAAAACATCGACGCCGATGGAGTATTCCTTGACCGGCTCGCCGGCGACGGCTTTTTCAACCAGGTACTTCAGGAGGCGGCTGCGGCGTTCCGAGTTTCGGAATTCCGAGCTGGCGAGAACCCGGCCCAGTTCGGCACGCAGGGCGGCCGCCCACAGAAGGGAATCGCGCGAAGTGGCCGCCGGACTGCTCACAACTCAGCCATTGTACCAAGTTGAAAATAAAAGCTTGTTACGTAACAAGGCAGCGTGTTTCCTGCTGACACTTCCATTTTCGGCGCGGTGCGCCCAAAATCACCAGAGGCGAAGCAGGGCATGCGAACCGCGACACTTTTTCAGATCCCGCGGGGGGATCGGCGATGAGATTAAAGCTAAGTCTGCTGTTGTTTCTGGTCCCCGTGATCAGCTTCGCGGGCGCCGGTGTGAACGGCGGGTCGGGCGGGCCTCTCGACCAGGTGACGTTCGATCTTATCTATGGAACTTTCTCTCTGGGTGGGCCCAGTTTCAATTACCTTGCGACGAATGTGCC
The DNA here is from genome assembly GCA_963739705.1 of Terriglobia bacterium. GTDB lineage: Bacteria > Acidobacteriota > Terriglobia > Bryobacterales > Bryobacteraceae > Palsa-89. Next base: position 71,497 of record CAVUBR010000007.1, read on the forward strand.
ACTCATAATCGACGACGATGGCGACGATCTGCTCACGTCCATCAGCCTGACTACCGGTCTCGATCCCCGGATCTATTCCGGCATCACTGCGCTGCTCGCGACGGGCAGCATCGGTGTGACGCTGACCGCGCCGTTTGCGACGTGCACTCCCTCTCCATGCACGCCCGTGGCGGACGGCACCACCACGTTTTCTACCACGGCGACTACCGATAACATCTCCTTTTCGACAGGAGGGCTCGGGCAGATCAGTGATGTTACGGAACCGGCGCAAATCCTCGCCGAAGCGGAGCTGCTGAACCTGATTACCAGCGGCAGCGTCTCGTCATCGACGCCGGAGGGCAGTTTGACCCTTACCGTGACGAGCGATCAGCAGGTCGGCCAGGTAGTCCAAACCACTGTGACGGACTACGTCATAAATCTTCAGGAGGAGGATTTTACAGGGTCGCCAGTGGCCGCCTCTACTGTACCGGAGCCGTCGAGTTTTGAGTTGGCTTTGATCTGCTTCGGACTGTTGGCGCTGGCGAATCTTAGCAAATACGGGGAAGCTGCTCGACGAATGGCAGGTCCAGCACGCGTGAGCCGCCGATTTCAGTCTTGAGTATCGCCATCTTGGGATGAGCCGCCACTACGCGGCCAATGATGCAGGCATCGCGGCCCTGCGGCACGCTGCGCATGGCTTGAAGCACCGCATCCGCGGTGCCTGGCTCGACCATGGCGACTAGCTTGCCCTCATTGGCTACGAATAGCGGATCCATTCCGAGCGTTTCGCAAGCAGCCTTGACGTCTTCGCGGACCGGAATGGAGTTGGCGTCAATCTCGATGCCGACTGATGACGACGCCGCGATCTCGCACAGTGACGTGCCTAAGCCGCCACGGGTGGGGTCGCGCAGCGTGTGCACAACTCCCGCGGCTGTCATGGCATCGACTAAAGCGTTCAGCGGGGCTGTATCGGAAAGAATCGCGCCTTCAAACTCCAGGCCTTCGCGCTTGGACCAGACTGCCATGCCATGATCGCCGATGGTGCCGCTGACGATGATGACGTCGCCCGGCGCCGCGTTAGAAGCTGAAATGGCCACGCCGTCCGGGACGATTCCGATGCCGGCGGTGGTGATGAAGAGTTTGTCGGCCGAACCGCGGTTCACCACTTTGGTGTCGCCGGTTACGATGGCGACGCCAGCCTCCGCGGCCGCCGCGGCCATGGATTGCGTGATGCGGGCCAGATCGTCGAGCGGAAGACCTTCTTCCATGATGAATGCCGCCGATAGGAACAGCGGGCGCGCGCCGGCCATCGCGAGATCGTTCACGGTTCCGTTCACTGCCAGGCGGCCAATGTCGCCGCCCGGGAAGAACAGCGGCGTCACGACGAACGCGTCGGTGGTTAGCGCGATGCGCGACGTGCCAACTTCCAGCACGGCTTGATCGTCCAGCTTGCGCAACGCGGGATTGTCAAAGGCGGGCAGGAAAAAATCGCGAACCAGTTGCGCAGTGAGCCGGCCGCCGCTGCCGTGGCCCAGCACGATGGTTTTGTGCTGCGTGATCGGGACCGGGCACGACAACGCAAACGCGGTATCCATCAGATAATGTCCTCCTCGCCCAGCAGCACGTGGACCATGTCCCAGAGAATATGCAGCAGCGTAGTGTGCACTTCTTGAATGCGATGGATGCTGAAAGAAGGAACCGTCAGGCAATATTCGGCGATGTCCTTGGTGCGTCCGCCGTCCTTGCCTGAGAATCCGATGGTCAGCATGCCGTGCTCGCGCGCGAACTGCAGCGCGTAATTTACGTTGGTGGACATCCCGCTGGTGGAGATACCGAGCGCCACGTCGCCGGGTTGCGCGAACAGCCGCAGTTGCTCGACGAAGGTCTGCGAAAAGTCGCTATCGTTGCTGATGGCGGTGAGCAGCACCGGGTCGTTCATCAGCGCGTAGGCTGGGAAGGCGCGGCGCTTTTCGATAATTGGATGTACGAATTCCACCGCGACGTGCATGGCGTCGCAGGAGCTTCCCCCGTTGCCCATGACGAACAGCTTGTGGCCGCTCGAGAGTGCCTGCGCCAGCTTGCTGCAGACTTCTTCCAGGACCGCCGAGTTGGCTTCGAAAAACTTCTGCTTCATCTCCGCGCTTTCGCGGCACTTGCGCAGGACGGTCTCCTTGAATTTCGCTGACGTGACAAGCGACGGTGCGGATGCTTGGGTAGACACAGTCAGGCCTTTGCTTGGAGCGATCCTGCCAGCGAGTCCACGGCCAGCATGTGCCGGCCGTAGTTGTAATAGGCCGCGCACGCGCCCTCGGCGGACACCATGGTTGCGCCGAGCGGCGTTTGGGGAGTGCATTCCTTGCCGAACGCCGGGCAATCCAGCGGCTTCTTGAGACCTTTCAGCACCTGGCCGCTGATGCAAATAGCCGGCTCCTTGGTCTGGATGTTGGCGACTTCGAAAATTCGCTCGGCGTCGTAATCGCGAAACTCGTAGCTTAGCTTATAGCCGCTTTTCGGAATGATGCCGATTCCGCGCCAGCTTCGATCGGCGATCGTGAAAACGCGCGCGATCATCTTCCGCGCATCGACGTTGCCTTCCCGGTTCAAAGCCCGCGCGTATTGATTTTCGACTTCAGCGCGGCCCTGTTCGAGCTGCCGCACGGTCAGGAGCGTTCCTTCGAGCAGATCCAGCGGCTCGAAACCGGTGATCACGATTGGGACTTTGTAGCGCGCCGCGATGGGTTCATACTCGCGGTATCCCATGATGGCGCAGACATGGCCGGGGCCCAGGAATCCTTGCACCCGGTTGTATGGCGATTGCAGGATTCCGGTAATGGACGGCGGCACGATCACGTGCGAGACGAGCACGGAAAAGTTCGTAATCTTCTGCGCGCGCGCCTGCCAGACCGCCATGGCGTTGGCCGGCGCGGTGGTTTCAAAACCGATGGCGAAGAACACCACCTGCTTGTCCGGGTTGGCGGTGGCGATTCGCAGGCAATCCAAGGGCGAATACACGATGCGCACATCGCCGCCCTCGGCCTTCACTTGAAACAAATCGCCGTTGGAGCCGGGCACGCGCAGCATGTCGCCGAACGAGCAGAAAATTACGTCCGGCTTGCGCGCGATGGCATGCGCGCGATCGATCATCTCCAGCGGAGTGACGCAGACCGGACAGCCCGGCCCGTGCACCAGCTCCACTTCCTTAGGCAACAGATAATCGAGGCCGTACTTGACGATGGAGTGGGTCTGGCCACCGCAGACTTCCATCAGAACCCAGGGGCGCGTGACAGCGCGTTTGATTTCGGCGATCAGCTTCTGCGCGACGGCGTGGTCGCGGTATTCATCTACGTACTTCATGTCTCAAGTTTCGGTCCGGTGTCTGGCTCGGGCATTTCGATTTCGGCGAGCTGATCCATTTCGGCCAGATACTTGTAGGTGCGCGCAGCTTCCTGCTCATCCACTTTGCTGATGGCGAAACCGACGTGCACCATCACGTAATCGCCCATCACGGCATCGGAAACATACTCGAGACAGGCGTCGCGAGTAATGCCGCCGTAATCGATTTTCCCCATCCGGATGCCATCGCGTTCGTGAAAGGCGACGATCTTTCCCGGAATAGCTAAGCACATAAATCGACCGTGGACCTCATTATAGCTTCATCGTGCGGGCGACGCCGGGATTTACGGCGAGACCGCGTGATGTTCCTTCATATGCTCCTTCAGGATTTCGTCGGCCGCCACTTCCCGCCGGCGAATGACTTCTCCGTTTTCCAACTCGACTGCATCCACCAGAACCTCGTCTCCTGACACTATCTCGATATCGGGAGAAGAGCAGCGTTCACACTGGAACGGCGGCTGGCGGATTATGGTCACGGCGCGGCATTGCTTGCACCGCAGGCGAGCGGGAACGTCTTCAATGCTTACAGACGCGTTTTGGGCTAGCGTACCCTCCGAAGCCATTTGAAAGGAGAATTGCAGGCTCTCCGGCACCACCAGTTGCAAGGCACCTACGCGCAGATCAACCTTGCGAACGGCCTGGTCTCCGGCTGCATCCAATACCACCGAGAGAATTCCTTCCGCTAATGCCATCTCATGCATGGTGGGTCTCCTACATGGTGCTCATTCGGATATAGCGCTTTATATCCGGGAACAGGTAGATCGCAGCCACGGCGGCCGCGGTGATCGCGAGAGCTTTCATAAATCCATTCATGGTGTTCTCCTGGTTTGAAATTAGGGCGCGGCAAGCGCTTGCTGTTCGGCTAAGATTCTGTTGACCAGCGATTCAACCATTGCGACAGCCTGGTCCACCGCCGCGGCCACAGGTTCGCTCAGGCCCATCCGCTCGATGTCCTCGCCTGGGGCGCAGCTTTCCGGTTCACAACCGGCCACGAACAAGCGCTTCGGCTGGCCGCCCATGGCCTTCACCATGCCGAGCACTTTCATGGGATTCATTCCGTGGGTTTCCACGGCCGCGTCTTCGGGAGCGCAATCATCCAGTGCGCTCAGATCGGGTTCAATGGTGTACAACGTGCCGGGGATGCCGCCGCGCGGCACGGCATCGATCAGCACCACGGCGTCGTAGTCGTCCATCAGAGCGTACGCCAGATCGAAGCCGCGAATGCCGAAGTCCACCACGCGAACGCCGTCAGCGACGGGGCGTTGCATGAGCCGCTGGGCAACTTCCACACCGAATCCGTCGTCGCCTAAAAAGATATTGCCGACACCCGCGACTAGAATGCGTGGCTTCACGAGGCCTCCGAGCGACCCTGGTCTAGCGCCAGAGGCTCCACTTCCTCGGGCGAAAAAAAGAAGCGGTGGCCCGGTTGCCGCAACTCGCCTAGGTCGCGGCCGGGATCGTTGTCGAGAATCACGGCCAGATGCACGTGGCCGTCGTAGTCCTGCTCGATTGACTCGATCTGGGCGATCTGCCCGGCCAGCGCCAGATCGATGATGTCCGCGGATTTCTGGGGCCACAATCGCACGCGGTCGCCGCGCTTCAGCTCGACTCCGAACACGCGCACGCTGTCGATCGCGGGTTGGTCTTCGAGCGGATTCCAATTGGTCATAGCGAGCCGCCGATTTTGCCGGCCACGGAGCGTGGATTGCGCAGCACTCCATGCAACTTCAGCACTTGCGCCGGCGACAGGGATTCGGTCCGGTCAAGCAGATCGCGCAGGTGCGGATCGGAGTGCCGCATCTCGTCTTTTTCCTGATCGGTCATGGTCAGAATGCGCAGCGTGAGAATTTCATCGATCTCCGTGCCGTCGAAGAGATCGCCGGGGCTTTCGGCAGCGATTTCCGGATAGTCGTAGAGAATGATGGGCGAGACCAGCATCCATTCGGCCGATCCGGGATCGCCGGCCAATACCGGCCAGACGCCCTGATTCACGCACAGAGAAGCGGCATCGCGCAGCGGCTCCGGCGGATTGGTCAAGGAGACAAAGCCGGCGCCGGGCGCGTGGAGAATCGCGTGTGTCGCCACCAGGGCTTGCATGGTAGCTTCGTCGCGCGATGTGTCCATCCAACCGTGAAACTCCGTCGTGTTGACTGCCCGGAGCGTCAGCTTGTAAAGTCCGGTTTCAACGGGCGTGCAAACAGCTTCGACGAAGCCGTCGATCTGTTCCTGACGGCGCGTCACTCCGCCTTCGACGTGTACCGAGGCAGGAAAGCAGAAACGCTCGCGAGACGCCTCGGCGGTGGGATTCCGCAGGATCACTTCGCGTTCCACAGCCAGTTGATATGGCCGCCCGTTCTTGGTTTCCGCCAGCAGATGCAGAAACCGCACCTGGATTTCAATTGCAGGCGGATGCGCCGTCTTCACCAGCATCTCAGCTTGCAGGCTGGTTCGGTCGCCGTTGGCCTCCGCACACGCCTCCGGGTACAATCCGCCGAACGTCCAGCGCTGGCGATTCTTCACATTAGAGGGCCGGTAGGGGTACAACATATAGCCTTCGTAGAGCACCGCGTCGGCGATCTTCCGCACCGCTTGGGCGCTCATGCCGGCGCTCCTTGACGCGGCGCGGCCAGCAGAACATCCAAAGCCTCTTCCCAAGTGGCGGCGCCGGTTCGCATCTTATATTGATGCAGACGGTCGAAGACATCGCGCCGCAGAGCCAGCCACGCGGTATTTGGATAATAGAGATCCATCACGTTCTTCCAGACCTCGACGGGCAGCTTGTAGCGGGCTTCCTTGTCCCAGGAGATTCGCGCGATCTGAAAGCCTCGCTCCTGGTCGTCATAGAAGACCGTTCCGCTGAAGAGCAGGCACAGCGGCACGGCTCCACCTTCGAGCGCGTGGAAATATTTGGTGGCACCGACGTTGAAATCGAAAGTGCACGGCAGCGGCAAATCCGCGCAAGTCTCGCCCTGAAACGTCGGAACGTTGACGGTGGCATGAGTCCACAGCGTGTTCCGCAGCGTTTGGCTCCAGCGCTCCGGTTCGCCGAACAGGTCCAGCAACCGCTCCTGTTCCGGCGGCGTGTAATGACGCCGGGTCGCTTCGATTTGAATTTGACTCTGCAATAGAATGCTGGTGATGTGCTCGGAGCGGTCGGTGTTGCGAATGCGAAGTTTCAACGCGAGCAAGGGTGTGGCCGAGTACGGCACCGCTTCCGCACCCTCTACGGCGAACTGGAGGTCAGGCATGCGACGCCTCCACGTGGTCCTGCGCTTGCTCGCGAAGCCGTTCGAAGAAGCGCTCGATCTCCTGCCAAACCTCGTCGCCACCCGAAAAACCGCGCCAGTGAAGGCGGATCAGACCGGTGAGCTTGTAGCACTGATCGATGGGAGAGATGAAGTAATCAGCGCGGCCGCGCGTGCGATTGACCAGCAGGGCCTCGACGTCGGGCTCCATGCGATGCAGCACCGGGTTGCTTTGAACAATTCCGTTCCAGGCCTCGAGGTCCAGCAGCGATTCGGTGGAACCGGCGGGGCTGGGATAGTATGCGATCACGCGGCGCTCCTCGGAGCTCGCTACGAAGAATGCCAGGTCGATCGGGAGGCGCATTGCGGCCCAATCCGCATCGGTAATGACGAAGCCGCTGAGTTGATAGGCATCGCGAGGAATGCGCAGGAATGGCCTATTTGGCGCCCGATGGCTGAACAGGACCGCGCAAGCCTCGCACGCGCACGCGATCTGCCTGTTGGAACGCTGGAGCAGATGCGGGTGTTCCTCGGTCAGGGCGGTGTGACAAAGTTCGCAGTGTTCTGGAACAGGCTCATGGCGGCTGATGCGCCGCAGGGCGCCGAGATCGGTCCGCGTGATTGCGTATTGCGCGCTCACGTTCTAGCCTGCGAGCAGTTGCTCGATTGGTACGAATCCGGCAGGACTGGCGTGGTCTGTGGCGCCGTCCACAATCAGCTCGCGGGCGTCCGGCGCTGCTTCCCATATGGCTCGTTCGATGGCTGAACGCAGCGCCGGCCCACCGTCGATGTGGACGCGGACCACGCCGTCCTGCACGGAAACCAGCTCGGCCGTCGCACCTCGGCCATGAAAGCACGGATCCTCCAGAGCGCGCTCGACTCGCGAGGCGAGATCGAGCGGATGCAGATCGTGCAAAAGAAGCACGCTGCCGGCTTGCGGGTCTGCGGCAATCTTGTCGATCAACGCTGTGCCGTCGTCAGATTCCGACATCAACTGCAGCATCCGCGCCAGCGCGGCAGCGTGCAGGCCCAGGATGGCTTGCGCCAAGCCCAGCGCGGTTTCGCGCGCTTGTGGCTGTTCGAGAGCCTGGACCTGTTGAAGGAGTTCTTCGATTTGGCTCGTCACGATTTAGCCTGTATTCCGAACATCGGAGAATGGCGCGTTTCGAGCACCTTGCCGCCGCCCAGATACATGTGCACGCCGCACGGCAGGCAGGGATCGAAACTGCGCACGGCGCGCATAATGTCGATGCCCTTGAAGTTTTCCGGCCCGTTTTCCTCGAAGATCGGCGTGTTCTGCACGGCATCTTCGTAGGGTCCCAGCGTTCCATAGGAATCGCGCGGGCTCGCGTTCCACGGGGTGGGAGGATAAGGATGATAATTGGCGATCTTGCCATCGCGAATGACGACGTGGTGCGAGAGAACGCCGCGGACCGCTTCGTGGAAACCGCAACTAATGGCTTCGCGCGGCACTTTGAAGTCGTTCCAGGTCTTGGTCCGGCCCGCATGCACCTCGTGCAGCGCCTTTTCGGCGAAGTGCAGCGCGCATGCGGCGGCGTAGGCTTGGAAATACGTGCGGGCGCGATCCCGCTCGATGGCGTTGCTCCAGCGCGGGATCTTCCATTCGAATTCGACCTCGGGCTTGGAGACCGTCTTAGGCAGGTAGATCTTCACGCTCTTGCCGGTGGCTTTGATGTAGCCGATGTCCACCAAGCCGGCCAAGGCCGTGGCCCACAGACGCGCGATCGGTCCGCCGCCGGTGTCCAAGGCCAGATGTTCGCCGGTGCGCTCGTTGTACCAGCGCGGCGACATGACCCAGGTGTACTTGTCTGAAAAATCGCGATGCTGCGGCTTCGGCGTGGTGGTCTGATTCCACGGGTGCCGCTGATCCACGGGATTGCCGAGCGGGTCGGTCTTGACGAACGTCTCGCCATTCTCCCAATCCTTGTAGTAGGAGCTGCCCAGCAGGATGCGAATGCCCAGGTTGATCTTCACCAGATCGGTGGTTAACAGCTCGCCGTCCACCACCACGCCGGGCGTCACGAACATCTTGCGGCCCCAATCGCTCATGCGTTTGTAGGTATAGTCGCAAGCATCGGGATCGTTAAATGAGCCCCAGCATCCCAGCTGAACGCGGCGCTGGCCGACCTTTTCGTAGCCGGGCAGGGCAGTGTAGAAGAAATCGAACAGGTCGTCGTGCAACGGCACAACCTTCTTCATGAACTCGACGTACTTCATCAGGCGGGTCAGATAGTCGGTGAAGAGCTGAACCGTCGGCACTGTTCCGACGCCGCCCGGATATAGCGTCGAGGGATGCACGTGGCGGCCCTCCATCAGGCAGAACATCTCGCGCGTCAGGCGGCTCATCTGCAGCGCTTCGCGATAGAACTCGCCGGTGAAAGGATTCAACGAGCGCATGATGTCGGCGATGGTCCGGTAGCCGTGCTCGTTGGAATGCGGCGCGCTGGTGTTCTCGGCTTTCGAGAAAACACCCGGATTGGTCTCCTTCACCATCTGCTCGCAAAAGTCGACACCCACCAGGTTGTCCTGGAAGATGTTGTGATCGAACATGTACTCGGCGGCTTCGCCGAGATTGACGATCCACTCGCCCAGCTCCGGAGGCCGGACGCCGAACGCCATGTTCTGCGCGTAGGTGGCACAAGTAGCGTGATTGTCGCCGCAGATCCCGCAAATGCGGCTGGTGATGAAGTGCGCATCGCGCGGGTCTTTGCCCTTCATGAAAATGCTATAGCCCCGGAAAATCGAGGACGTGCTATGGCACTCGGCCACCTGGCGATTCTCGAAATCAATCTTGGTAAAAATTCCGAGACTGCCCACGATCCGCGTGATGGGATCCCAATTCATCTCCACCAAATTGCGTTTTTTCTCTTTGATTTCTTCCGGAGCATGCGTTAGGGTGCTCATCTTTTGTCTCTCCTATGCTTCCAAGAATTGCTAATGAACTGCGGGTTGGTGATAACCGGTGAGAAGTGTTGATCCCGGCTTGCGCCACTTGGGTTCGTTGTTCGCGGTGTTGTGTGTGATGGAACGCAGCGCTCGAATGGCGGGGCCGTAGGTTTGAATGGCCGTGGTAGAGAATCGCGATCCGGGAGGCTCATCCATGAACGGCATAAACTTGTCCGGAAAGCCCGGCATGGTGCAGCCGATGCAAATGCCGCCGACGTTGGGGCAACCGCCGATGCCCGCCATCCAGCCCCGCTTGGTCACGTTACAATCCACTACCGGTCCCCAGCAGCCGACCTTGACCAGGCATTCGGGTTTGCCGTACTCGCGCGTGAACACGCCCTCTTCGTAGTAGCCGGCGCGATCGCAGCCGTGGTGAACCGTCGCTCCGAACAGCCACTTGGGACGCAAGCGATCATCCAACGGGATCATCGGCGCAAGCCCGGCCGCTTGATAAAGAAGATAGAGCAGGGTCTCTGTAAAGTTGTCTGGCTGCACCGGGCAGCCCGGAACATTGACGATCGGCAAGCCGGCTTTCGATTTCCACTCCCACCCGAGGTAATCCGCCAGACCCATGCAGCCGGTGGGATTCCCCTCCATGGCATGAATCCCTCCGTAGGCCGCGCAAGTGCCCGCCGCCACGACGCCCCAGGCTTTGGGCGCCAGTCGATCGATCCATTCGCAAGTGGTGATGGGCTGGCCCGTATCCGGGTCCGTCCCGAGCGCCGCCCAGTAACCCTCGCGCTTGATCTTTTCATTCGGGATGGAGCCTTCCACCACCAACACAAAAGGATCCAAGTGCCCGCGCGCTGCCTGATACCAATACTTCATGAAATCGTCGCCGACTTCGTAAGCGAGAACGGGATTGTGCAGATGGACTTTGGGCAGGCCTGGAATCGCGCCCAGCACGACGTCCTCTATGCTGGGCTGCATGGCGGCCGTCACGGAAACCGAGTCGCCATCGCAACTCAGGCCCGCGGTGATCCAAAGGACATGCACTTCCTTAACCGCAGGTTTCTTCTGCGTACTGCGGCCATACGGGATTGTTTCTGCCGGCATCGCTGCCTCCTCGTATCTGGAAGCGCGAGTTCTTTTACGTTACTCACTGGCCCTGCGGAACCGGCACAACCGGGGAGCACGCCCGTGTGGCCTGCGCTCGGTAGGACCGAGAACTCGGCGCTTCTTGATTGCTCCGCTGAGTGGACGCCACGAGTTGAGCATTGTTTCAGCAGGATGGGGTTACTGCAAGTGACGTCAAATGCGAACGCGCGCCAGGCTCACCGCCGCTCCTTGAGTGAGGCAAGATCCGCGCGGAGAATGGCGGACGATAGAAGTTGAAGTTCGTGAAATCGCGTAAGAACCCAAAAAGTTCCGTGGACTGGCAGGTTATCTCTTTCAGCTAACACGCGGCCCGAGGAATCATCCACGATCACCTGAGCGCCCACATCGGCGGCTTGGACTACCGCTTCCACCTCACCGCGATCTTGCGCTCGGAGGCGCTGCCGCTCCGCTAGGAGGAATTCCACCGCCCCGGTCTCGTAGTCGTCGCAGCGCTCAAAGAAGGCATATCGCTCAAAGAGTGACTGAACGCGATCTTTGGTCGTTCGAACTTTGAACAGTTCATGCCGAACGGCCTTGGGAACCAGGACCTGGGAGAAGAGAAAGCTCAGCAGCGGAAGCTTGCCGACATGTTCCAGAGCAATTACACACGAGCTGTCGATCGTACAGCGTGGAAGACGCATTCGCGCTTAGCTGCGATCGCCAGTGGCAACGATCAACAATCCCAGAGCGAGCAATCCAATTCCCACGAGCGCCTTTTGCGCACTTCGCTCTGACTCCGCTGCCTTTAGGTGCCGAACGATGTCGATAGAAGCTTGAGTCGGATTCGCGGGATCGATTGTGACCAGACTGCTCTTGAAGTAGGGCTCAAACTCCGGTACGAAAGCGGGTGAACACATGATTATCGTTTTCTTGCCAGCAGTCACTGCGGCGTTGAGTTCCTGGTGACATGATTCCGCCAGTCCAGTCTCGACCAGACCCAATACCACATCGGCCTGCTTCAGTTTGTCGAAAACGTCTTCATCCTGCGTTGCTGGACCTTGTCGTGTAAAGGCCGGAGGTACAAAAACCGTCAAACCGTTCACGGCGGCCAACGCCTGCAGACGGAGAGCAGTCACCTGGTCGGCGACGTTCCCGTATTAGATGAATACCTTCATTTCGTCTGCTCTAATTGTAGTCGCTCGGTGCAACCGGCATCGATCGTGGCGGGAACTAAGCGCGTCGCGCCCAGTCGCCTGAGATGATGCGGCGGCCCTCCGGCGGAGTTCCTTTGTACAAATAAACCCAGGCGAGCTGCATGCCGGAGGGCATGTAAACTCGTTGCGGCGCTCGCCCGAAACGTGGCCCCTCGTAGGCGTCCAGCTTCGCGAGCATCGTGGCCGGCTGCGCCAGGCGAAAAACCTCGCCGCGTACCCAATCGCCTGGGCCGTCCGAAGGCGTGACGCCAGGGTATCGGCCGAAATTGTAGAGACGTCCTTGCATACGGGCATTGCCGACAAAGCGCGCTTGCGATTCGAGCAGGCGGGCAAACCGGTTGCGAGAGCCGCGCCGCAGTGTGCCATAGACGAAGAGGTAGGCGAGGCTCACGAAAAGGCGCTGGCCGCTGCCGCTTTCGCGAAATAGTAGGCGATCAAGTCCAGCTTCGGCGGGGTCTTACCCATCGCTCGCAGAAATCCCGACACAGCCCCGCGATGATGCGTGCCATGATTCACCACGTGCATCACAATCTGCCAGGCCGGCATTCGAAACGTGTTTCCAGTTGTACTGCGATAGAACGAAACATCCTCGGTAACCTGAGCGTCGCTAAGGTTGGCAGCCCAGTCCTTCCAGCCCTGCAGTACGCGCGGCCAGGCCTGCTGCAAGACCGCGAAATCGTGATCTTCCGGATCCACCAGGCGCTCGCGGGAAACGCCGCGCATGCGCTCCAGCCAGATCCGGTCGCCCGCAAAAATATGCACCAGCGTTCCGAGCACGCTCTTGTCCGCGGTGCCGAAATCACGATTCAGCTCTTCGGGCGAAAGCTGGCGGACGGCGTCGAGCAGGAGCCCGCTGGCCCAGGCCGTGTATTCGAGGTGACCGCGGAGCGTTTCGGCGGAGATAGGCATACTTCGATTATGATTGTCCCGCCCAGTAGCGGGAGCAGGCAAACTCGGTCCCGATTCCGGTGGCGATCAGCCGTTCCTTGCGGTCCTGAAGCAGCCGCGCGGTCCAATCTGTGAAGCCGCCGTCAACTACCGGGTAGCGATTGCCATCCGGAGCGAGCGGTGAAATCCTGAGGCAGAGCCCCGATAATATCCGAGACCCTCCAGACGCGCCAGGTTGAACCGGAAACGAGCCTCGGGAAATTCGGGCGCAAGCGCATCGAAGACGTCCGTCTTTACGCGGGCCAAACGATGACGGACGTCGACGCCTGGCAGTTCCTTGGCCGGATCCTCCACGGCTTGGGGCAATTTGATGCCGCGCTCGGCCAGGAATTTTTCGGATTCACCGGGCTGGTGCGCCCGAATCGTCGCTCGAACTTCTTCCGGGGACCCTCCTGCCGCCGACAGAAGATCCTGAACCGCGGCTGCATCCGAGACTTCCACCAGCGGGCTCGTCAGCCTGAACCCAACGCCGTTCAGAGCCCGGCACAATTCCAGATAGAAGCGAATATGTTCTCTGAGATGCTCGATCTCGAAGGCGTGCGAACCAGTGTCGCGTCCGGCGGTCACCAGCGCGAACAGACGGAAGTGCGGCGTGTATCCGGGAAAATCGAACGGCTGGAGACGGATCACGCGCGCACTGGCGCAGAAACGAACGGCGCCACCAGCGCGCAGTTCGTTTCGCCTGCGGGCGCATTCCAAGGCCAGAGCGGGCGTGGGATCGCCGAGCGCTTCGGCATTGCGCATGGTGGTCAGCACGTTGTTCTGATCGATCTCACCCAGCACATGGTTCAAGCCCAAAGGCGCGACCGGAGACAGATCCAGCGCCTCGAACGCTTCCGCGACTGTGAACGCGACCTGATCGAATTGGTTCAACCGCCGCGCGCTAACTCGGGACGGCGCAAATAGCGCCCGCTCGGCCGCCGCCATCAAGTCGTGCTCGCGCAATCCCCCGGCTCGCTGCTGGAAGACGTGCAGCAGCAGGGATTGAAGATCGCTGCCGTTCAGATCCTTGGCTAGAATATCGGCCAACCTGGGCACGCCCGTGGCGGCAGCGATTCTCGCCAGGATCTTAGAGGACATAGGGCTAGGATAACCGTAATTGCCCGCCTCGCGGCCGTCGATATTACATAAGTCTTACAAAGCATTGACCCAACCCCTGTTACTGTGAAGTTGGAACTTTCCAAAAATCTTCAGGAGCCCTACTTGAGCGGCGAAATCGTCAACATCTATACCAATAAGAGACCTAACTGGCTGATTATTTTGGTCTTAACCTTCCTGCACCTGGGTGCGGCGGCGGCCCTTTTTATGTTTAGCTGGCGCGGGCTGGCCACGGCGGTGGTCCTCTACTGGGTCGCCGTCGGCTTCGGCATCAGCCTCGGTTACCATAGGCTACACACGCACCGCTCTTACAAACTGCCGCGACTGCTCGAATATTTCCTGGCGGTCTGCGCCACGCTGACGCTGGAAGGCGGCCCGATCTTTTGGGTGTCGACGCATCGCATCCACCACCAGTTTTCCGACAAGCCCGGCGACCCGCATTCTCCGCGCGACGGCGCCTGGTGGTCGCACATCGGCTGGCTGCTGGTCGGCGAATCGAAGCATAACAACACCAAGCTGATGGCTAAGTACGCTCCCGACCTGGCTAAGGACCGTTTCTATGTGGTGCTGAACAACTATCACTGGATTCCGGTGATCCTGCTGGCGGCGGTGCTGTTCGCCTTTGGTGGTCTCCCCTTGATGCTGTGGGGCACATGCCTGCGCATCGTCGTCGGATTGCACGCGACGTGGCTGGTCAACTCGGCGTCGCACATGTGGGGTGGGCGGCGCTTCAATACCCGCGACGATTCGCGCAACCTGTGGTGGGTCGCCCTGATGAGCTTCGGCGAAGGCTGGCACAATAATCACCACGCGCATCCCAGCTCGGCGCGTCACGGCCTGGCTTGGTACGAGCTGGATCTTTCCTGGATCACCATCAGCATCCTGAAATTCTTCGGCATCGCTAAAGCAGTGCGCGTCGCGAAGGTCGATAGTCCGGCAGCCGAGCGCGAAGCCGCCTGACGCGCGGCGCTACTGGCTGGCCCACGCTAAGCTGCCCAAGTTAAGCTGCCCAAGTTAAGCTGAAGGTATGGTTATTGCGGGCCGCCGCAGATCCATCGTCTACTCTATCGGCTTGGGCGCGGGCCTCATCGCCGTCATCCTGCTGCTGTACATCGGCTGGGTGCTGCTCAACTGGCGCACGGGAATTCTGGTCTTCTTCGGCGTGCTGCTGGTGACCGTGATCATCACCGGCGTGGTCCTGAACACCACGTTTCTGGTGCGTGAGGTCCGGCGCAACGAACAACACGACGCGTTTATCAACGCCGTCACGCATGAGCTGAAGACCCCGGTTGCGTCCATCCGTCTTTACCTGGAGACTTTGCAGACTCGCACCGTCGACGAGGCCAAGCGCCAGGAGTTCTACCGAACCATGGTGGAAGATAGCGACCGGCTGCTGGCCACCATCGAGCAAGTGTTGCGCACCGGCAGGGTCGGTTCGGGCACGCATCACAAGTTGAATCGCGCGCGGCTGGATCTGAACGGGGTGGTGGAGGAATGCCTCAACAAAGCGCGCGGGCTCCACCACATGCCGCAGGAATCGATTGAGTTCCATCCAGGCCCGCCCGCCACCGTCTGGGCGGATCCGGACGAGGTTCAGGCGGCTGTGTCCAACCTGATCGACAACGCCGTCAAGTATTCGGGACAGCAAGTCAAGATCAGCGTAGAGACCGCGCCTGTGGACGGGCGATTCGTCAGAGTGCGCGTGAAAGACGAGGGCGTCGGCATCGCCAAGATGGAACTGAAGCAGATTTTCAAGCGCTTTTATCGCGTGCCGGGACCGCTGGCCACGCGCATCAAAGGAACTGGTTTGGGTCTATACATCGTGCGTTCCGTGGCCAAACGGCACGGCGGACGCGCCTGGGCTGAGAGTGAGGGACCGGGGCGCGGCAGCACGTTCGTTTTACAATTGCCGGTCGCCAAATGATTCGTGTTCTGGTGGTCGAAGACGAGCAGCATCTGGCCGACGGGTTGCGATTCAATTTGGAAGCCGAAGGCTATCAGGTCCGGCTGGTGGATAACGGGGAAGCCGCGCTCCAGCTGTTGCGCATCGATCCAGCGAGCATCGACGTGGTGGTGCTGGATGTAATGCTGCCCGGCAAGGACGGCTTCACGGTCATTTCAGAAATGCGCCAGGCTGGGCTGTTCATCCCAACCCTGATGCTAACCGCGCGCGGCCATCCCGAGGATGTTTTGAAGGGTTTTGCCGCCGGGGCCGACGATTATCTCGCCAAGCCGTTCGAGCTGGCCATACTGATCGCGCGCATCCGGGGTCTGCTGCGGCGCAAGCAGTGGTTGCAAAGTTCCGCGGCAGTAGCGCCAGCGCCTGCTGTCAGCGCGCCAGCGGCAGCCGATGATACTTTCCGGTTCGACGGCAAGTACGTCGATTTCGAGCGGCTGGAACTGCATGTCCGCGATCAAGTTTTCCCGTTGACCCTGATGGAAGCCAATGTGCTGCGCTACCTGATCCGCCACGAAGGCAAGCACGTTTCGCGCAAGGCCATGCTTTCCGAAGTGTGGGGCTTGCACGAGGACACCGACACGCGCGCCATCGACAATTTCATCGTACGCCTGCGGCGTTACATCGAAGACGATCCAACCAAGCCGCAGCACCTGCAAACCGTTCGCGGCGTGGGCTATCGATTCGTGGCCAAGCCTGCGCCGTAGTAGCCCTGTTTTTAGGAACTATCGACCGTCGCCCGCCGTTCTCCTAACCAATGAGCTTGCGTGATCAAATCGTCAAGCAATTTGCGAAGCCTGCGGGTGTCTTCGGCGCCCTGATAGGCCACGCCATGGCGTTCAAGAACCGCGAGCGTAGCGAGTGGGTCGCTTCCTTGCTCGATTTGAAGCCAGGCGAGCGCGTGCTTGAAATCGGCTTCGGACCAGGGACCGACATCGCGCGAGCCAGCCGTGCGGCTACCTTTGTCGCTGGAGTGGATCATTCCGAGGCCATGGTCCAGCAGGCCTCTCAACGCAACCGCAACGCGATACGCGACGGTCGCGTGGAACTGAAGCTAGGCGCCGCCGCTCAGTTGCCCTATTCCGACGCGGCGTTCGACTGCGTCTTCGCCATCAATTCCGCCCAGTTTTGGAAGGACCTGCCGAAGCCGTTGGCCGAGATCGCGCGAGTGTTGAAACCCGGCGGCCGCGTCCTTCTGGCTGTACAGCCGCGCAACAAAGGCGCCACCGAAGAGACTGCTCGTCAAGTCGGCTTTGGCCTCAGCAAGGCGCTGACCGCAGCCGGGTTTGCAGACGTCTATTGCGAATTTCGGGAAATGCGCCCAGTGTCGACGGCAGCCGTTCTGGGCCGGCGGCCGGCGAATTAGCCAGCAAGTAATCCGTGGCATCCTAAGACAAATGCTCCGGCGCCTTTGTTTGTTGCTCTTCGTGTCGGCCGGCACGCCGCTGCTGACGGCACAAATTGGCGCGACGGCGCAACTTTCCGGCGAACTCACCGACCCTTCTGGTAAGTTGGTCGCCAATCAAACCATTACTGTCCGGAATCCGGAGAGCGGGCAAACGCGCACTGTTCAGACGTCCGCGGAGGGACAGTACGAAGTGCTCGATCTCGCCCCAGGCCGTTACGAGATCAGCGCGGAAGCGCCTGGATTCGCACCCCTGCGCGTTCCGCTCGTGCTGACCGTCAACCAGCAGGCCATCGTAAAGTTGCAGTTCCAGCTCGCTCAGCAGCGCCAGGAAGCCACCGTCACGGGAACGCCTGAAGTGATCGAACCCACTCGCACCGAGCTGAGCCAGGTGGTGGCGGAGCGCGAGATCGAGAACCTGCCCATCAACGGGAGGCAGTTCCTCGATTTCGTCCTGCTCACGCCTAATGTCTATACGGGGCGCACCAACATCTCGAACCCGTCCTCACCGGGCGAGCCGCAGCAGGTGGATCTCTCGTTCGCGGGCCTGCACGAATCCACTTCGATGATCCTAGTGGACGGCGCGAACAACATGAACCGCGTCTTTGGCCGCTCGCGCTCGGCGCCGTCGGAAGAGGCTGTGCAGGAATTTCGCGTTCTCAACGACAACTACCCGCCGAGTCTGGGCCCGGCCGCGGGAGGCGTGGTGAACATCGTGACCAAGTCCGGCGCCAACGACCTGCATGGCTCACTCTACGAGTACTTCCGCAACAACGCGATGGACGCCCGCAACATCCTCGCCCCAGCAGGATTCGACGAACTGCGCCAAAATCAGTTCGGCGCGACACTGGGCGGCAAATTGATCCGGGATAAATTATTTTACTTCGTCAATTACGAGGGCCAGCGCCGCGAGGAATCGCCGTTCTATTCATCCATTCTGTTGAACAATCTGCCTGCTATCAATCGCGCGCTCCAAGGATTCGGGCTCGCTCCCGAAGTTCTAGCCGGCAAGCTGCGCCAGATCAACTACGACGAAACCCTGGCGCGCCTGGATTACGCCGCCAACGAACGCGAGCAAATGAGCTTCGAGTATCGATTCCGCGCCGATCGCGATACCAACCTTCCCGCCGCCACCGGGCAGCTCAGCGCTCCTTCGAATTTTCGAAATGCCACGATCGACGATCACGATGCGATCTGGAACCTGACATCCACCTTGTCGCCGCACCTGCTCAACCAAGCCTTGGTTCAGTTCGCGCACCGCGCCTTCGACTTTCCGCCGGTCAGTTATGAGCCGCATCTGGAAATCGCCAATACGCTCGACATCGGCCGGCATTTTAACGCGATCAACGCCGACCAGGAGGCTCGCGTCGAATTCGCCGACAGCCTGAGCTACGTGCGGGGAAGCCACACCTTCACGTTCGGCGGCGATTTCTCCTATGACCACATCGGGTTCTTCTACGATCCCTTCGATCCTGCCTATGCGGTGTTCCCGAATCTGAGTGCATTTCTTGGCGTCGCGCCCTTCGCAGGCCCATTCGCTGTGACATTCGGCTTCTCGGAAGGGGCCGACGGCACGCGCCCGCCGGCTCCGCCCGGCTTTACAGGACCGGCCAACCTCCCGATCTTCAACGCTCAGACGCATCCCGATAACGCATCCCAAAGCTACGCGCTGTACGCGCAAGATCAGTGGCGCGCGACGAAGAAACTCACGGTGAACTACGGCTTGCGCTGGGATCTGGACCATATGCCCCCGCAGTACTTTGACACCTACTACAAGAACTTCGGGCCGCGCGCGGGCGTCGCCTACAGCTTGCTAAACGACAGGATGATCTTGCGGGCGGGCGCGGGCAGGTATCAAGGCGAGGCCTATTCGGTTCCGTATCTCATCGCGATGGTTGCCGGTGAAGATTCCGACTTCGGCCTGGTCCGCGCCAACGAAGATTACTCGGTCTCCACCAACACGCTGCACAGCCCGTTCTACTCCAACCCGGCTCTTGCCACTTCCACGCTGCTGCAATTTCTCAAGACTGGCGAGTTATCCGGTGCTGAACCCGACCAATTTCAGCCCCGCGCAGCAGTTCATCTCGACGATCAAGCGCTTCAATCATGGCGGGCCGTTCAGCTATCAATGGAACGGCCAGGTGGATTTCCAGATCAGCCACACCACGACGCTCTCGGTGAGTTACTTCGGTTTGACGCGGGCTGTTTCTGCCGAGCGCCATCGGCGGCAATGTTGCGCCCACCAATCTCACGCTTCCTGACGGGCGAGCCAACTACGCCATTGCGCCTGGCTCGACGGTCGCGCGTACTCTCAATCCGCTCGATTTCGCCGCTGTCCTTTTTCTACGACGCCAGCGGTCAATCCAGCTATCAATCAGGCACCGCTACGCTGAACAAGCGCTTCAACCGTTACTACTCGTTCACGGGAAACTATACCTGGTCGCACACCATCGATAGCGGAGGCGATCCGTCGTTGAACGGGACTCCGCAGGATGCGTATCGCCGCAACCTGGAGAAGGCCAATTCCAAGCAGGACGTTCCCCAGCGTTTCGTCGCGCTGCTGGCCGCCGAGGCGCCCGAGCGTGGCTGGCTCCGCAATTTCCGCTTCGCGCTGATCGAGAGCGCGCAAGCCGCCAGCTTCTACACGCGTCTTCGCCGGCACGGACGTCAATCACGATGGGAACGCCAATACCGACCGGGTGGGGCTTCTGGGCCGTGACACCTACCGCGGCGACGCGCTGATGAATCTGGACGTGCGGCTGGCGCGCGTGTTCCGCTTCAACGAAAGGCTCAATGCCGAGCTTCTGGCGGAGGCGTTCAACATCACCAACACGTTGAACGTCACCGACATCAACACCGTGTACGGCGCAGCCGACCCGATCGGCCCGGTTCCGCAGCATTTTGGCGACGGCACGCCTGCGCCGCTGCTCAGTTTTGGCAGCATACGTGCTACGAATCCTCCTCGGCAGATACAACTGGCTGTGCGCGTCAAATTCTGATTCTCATGAAAATTCTCATCGTGTACGCTCATCCGGAACCGCAGTCGTTCAATGGAGCGCTGAAGGATCTCGCGGTCGAGGTGCTGAACGGCGCGGGCCATGAGGTCCAGGTTTCCGATCTCTATACGCCTGGATTTTGACCCGGCCGGCGGCCCGGTGGACTTCATCGCACGCGATGACGCGCAGCTGCTTCCGTTATCAGCGCGAGCAGATCCACGCCACGCGAGTCCGGCCTTTTCGTTCCTGACTTGAAGGCGGAAATGGACAAGCTGGTGTGGGCGGATTTCGTGATTTTCCAGTTCCCGCTGTGGTGGTTTTCGCTGCCCGCCATTCTCAAAGGCTGGGTGGATCGCGTGTTCGCGATGGGATTTTCTTACGGCCCTCAGCAGAGGCATGAGACAGGACATTTTCCGCGGCAAGCGCGCCATGCTCTCCTTCACTACCGGAGGGCCGCCGGCGAGCGTACGTTCCGGGCGGCGCAAACGGCGATATCGACGAGCTGCTGCGCCACATTCAATACGGCATGTTTCACTTCGTCGGCATGGATGTGCTTCCGCCCTTCATCGCTTACGGCGCCGCGCGCGTCAACGACGAGCAGCGCGCTGCATATCTGGAGGCGTATCGCGCCCGGCTGCTGAGCCTGGAGTCGACCGCGCCGATCGAGTTTCGCAAGGCCGCCGGAGCAGGGTGATGCCGGGCGCGAGCATCCGAGCGTCGTTCGCGGCCGTTTACGACCGCCTGTACTCCCAGCAGAGCCAGGCTCGCCTGGAACATCTGATCATGGACGCCAGCGTCATCGGATTCCTGGCGCATCTGGCGCTCATCTTTCTATCGCGCACGCTGGCTCATCCGCCCGCCTTGATCGCGGCGGCCGGGAAAAACTATCTGTCGACGATCTATACGCCCTTCAGCGTGATCTTGTTCTACGAAGTGCTGATGCTGATCGCGGCTTTGCCGCACTCCACCACGCAATCCATCGCCAAGCAATACGAGATCGTCTCGCTGATCTTCATTCGCCGCTTCTTCAAGGACATCGCCGAACTCGACGACATCGGAAAGCTCGCGCAACTCACGCCGGACGTGCTGCCGGTATTCTTCGACGTGTTGGCGGGCCTTTTTATGTTCCTGCTGGTAACTGTGTTTCTTCACGCCGCGCGCCGCCGAGCCATGCCTGACACAACGCCAGAAGAGTCGCCCGAGTTGAAGCGCTTCATCTCGCGGAAGAAAATGATTGCGGTTGCGCTCACCATACTGCTGGTTTCGCTCGCGGCATACAGCCTGTGGGACTTCGGCTCCGACATTTCTCAGGTGCTCTACCACGGAGCGAAGGAGCGCCTCGATCCGAATACTTTCTTTTACACCGACGTGTTCACGGTGATGATCTTCACCGACGTCCTGATCGTCATCCTGTCGTTGGCTGTCTCCGACCGCTACGAGCTGGTTTTCCGCAACGGCGCTTTCGTAATTTCGACCATTCTGATCCGTTTTTCTCTCACGGTCGCGCGTCCGTTTGCGGCGGAGCTGGCCGTTGCCAGCATGATTTTCGGAATCCTGACGCTCGTGATTTACAACTACCACACGCGTATCCGTCCGCTGGAACGGCGAACGCTCTAGACTCGAAAAGCCGCGCTGGCCAGGAGTCCGGCGATCAACAACAGCCCGAACTGCATGTGCAGCTTTACGCCGCGTAGCCAGACCTGGTGCAATTGCTTCGGCTCCGTTTCCCGGAGCCCGGAACGAACCTGCGCGATGGCTTGTGGAATCGCCAGCACAATCAGCAACGCCGGCCAAGGCAGCATTCGAGCCAGCACAGCCCCGATGACCACCGCGAACGCCACCGCGTCCATTCCGCCAGCGCATATCCGGCTCCGCGACGGCCGAGCAGCGTGGCCAGCGTTCGCTTGCGGTGCACGACGTCGGTATCGTAATCGCGCAGGTCGTTGGTGTGCATGATTCCCGCCGCCAGCAAGCCGATCGGGATCGCCGCCGCGAACGAACCGGCCGTGAAGCTGCGCGTCATCACGTAGTAGGCTCCGCACACCATCACCGGCCCCATGAAGATGAACACCGACACGACTCCGAGCGCTAGGTAACCGTAGCGAATGGGCGGCCCGGCATAGAAGTATCCGGCCGCCACCGCCGGAATGCCCAGCAGTAGGATGGTCCATCCGCACAGCCAGGTAAGCAGCAACCCGCATACGATGCCGGCGGCGAATGAGAGCAGCCCGCCGCGCCGCACTTGTTCAGGAGTGAGCAGTCCCATCCGAAGCACTGCGCTAGAACCGCGCGGATCGGACACGGGATCGTTGGAGGCCTTGTAGTTGTAATAAACGTTTGTCAGATTCGTTCCCGCTTGGATGAATACGGAGCCCAGCCAGGCGAGCAGGAACCGATCCAGGTAGAAGCTTCCATCATGTAAAGCCAGCGCCGCCCCCACGGTTACACCCACCGATGAGATCAGAAGGGAATTGACGCGGCACGCCTGAAGCCAGACCTTCATATTCTTACGCCGATTTTATCTCCGTCCACAATCGGTCCCGCAGGCGTTGCGTTGACGGCTCGACGGTTTTGGCCCATTCACCGCGCGCGACCACGTCCGGCGGCGGGATACAGTGTAGGATTGTCGCGAAACGCAGGCGGTAGCAGTTTGCGCGCGCCGGCGTTGGTGGTAGTGGTGCGGGCGGCCAGGGCGTTCGCGGCGGCGATATCGGGGCGCAGCAGAAAGTTGATGAATTGGTGCGCCAGCTCGGGCCGCTTGCTCTCGCGCAAAATCACCGAGCTGTCCGGGTAGACGGCGTAGCCTTCGGCCGGATACACGAATCCGATTTCGCTCGATGCATCCATGGCCTGCTGCGCGGTGGTATTCCACATGTGCGCCGCCAGCACGTCGCCGCTCACCAGTTGATCGCGCACTTCCGCGTTCAAGTAAGCACGCAGGAGCGGTTTCTGGCGTATCGCTTCGGCTTCTCCGGCGCGCAGTTCGCCGGGATCGGTCGAATTGATCGATCGCCCGAGCTTTTTGAGACAAGCGCCCATGGTGTCGAACGGATCGTCCAGCATGGTGATGCGGCCGCGCAGCCGCGTGTCCCACATGTCGGCCCAGGCGCGCGGAGGCGGCGTCAGCTTGCGGTTGTAGGCGATGCCGGCCGCAGTCACCATGTACGGAACCGACCATTCGAGGTTCGGGTCCCAGTCGGGCCGCTGGAATCGCTCGTCGATCTGCCCGAGATTGCTGAGCAAACTGTGATCGATCGGCGCCAGGAGTTGGTTCGCCAGCATCGGCTTCACGATATAGTTGGTCGGAAACACGATGTCCCAGCCGGAATTGCCGCTCATCACGCGCGCCAGCATTTCTTCGTTGCTTTCGTAGACGCCGTAGCGCACACTCACGCCGGATTCAGCCTCGAACTTCGGAACCGTATCGGGCGCGATATAAGCGGACCAATTGAAGACATAGAGGCGCGGCCGGCGATCCAGGCTGCAGGAGGTCAAGCCGGCAGCCAGGCCCGGCGCGCCCAGCAGAAAGACGCGGCGGTTCATGTCGCGCGCAACCTTTCTGAGATCAGAATCAGCGAACCGAATCCGAACACGATCAGCGCCGAAATGGCGTTGACCACCGGATTCACGCCGCGCCGCGCGATGGCGTAGATCACCATCGGCAGAGTCTCCGAATCGACGCCCGCCACCAGGCTGGTGATGACGTAATCGTCGAACGAAACCGTGAACGCCAGCAGAGCGGCGGCGATGACTCCTGGCAGAATCATCGGCAGCGTGACATAGCGAAAGGCCTGCCATTCGTTCGCACCGAGATCGAGCGCGGCCTCTTCCAGTTGCGCATCCACGGTGCGAAGCCGCGCGATGACCACGACCACCACGAAGGCGATCGAAAACGCTACGTGCGCCAGAATCACGGTGTGCATGCCCAGCTGCACGCGCAGAAATCGGAAGAGCCATTGATAAAACGCCAGCAGCGAAATGCCGGTCACGATCTCGGGCGTCACCAGCGACAAGTACAGCGAGCCGGTGAGCAGCGGCGCGTTCCGCTTCCAAAGTCCATAGGCGCACAGCGTGCCGATGACCGTGGCGGCGAGCGTCGCGACCATGGCGATGATCAGGCTGTTCCACGCGGCTTCCATGCAGATGCGTGTCCTGCAACGCGGCCGCGTACCACCGCAGCGAGAATCCTTCCCAGACGGTGAAACGCGATTGATTGAAGCTGAAAGCCGCCAGGATCAGCAGCGGCAGATGCAGGAACAGATACGCCGCGAGAGCATAGATGGAAAGCGGCAGGCCGGTGCGCTTCACACCAGACCCTCCGGCGTGCGGCGCGCAAAAAGCCACAACAGCGCCATCACCATCGCCATCAACGCCAGCGAAATGGCCGCGCCGAAGGGCCAGTCGCGCGCAGTGGTGAATTGGTTCTGGATCAGGTTGCCGATCATGACGGACTTGCCGCCGCCCAGCAGATCCGGCGTGAGATACGCGCCCAGGCAGGGGATGAAGACCAGAATCGCGCCGGCGCGAATTCCCGGCGCGCACAGCGGAATGGTCACGTGCATCAGCGTGGCCCAGGGACGCGCGCCGAGGTCCGCCGCGGCTTCGAGCAAGCTGCGATCCAGCCGCTCGAGCGTGGCGTACAGCGGCAGAACCATGAACGGCAGGTACGAATACACCAGCCCCAGGATCACGGCGCCGTCGTTATAGAGCAGCGGCAGCGGATCGTGGATGAGTCCGAGCTTCTCGAGCGCGGTGTTGATGAGTCCGGTGTCGCGCAGCAGAAACATCCAGGCGTAGGTGCGGATCAGAAAGCTGGTCCAGAACGGCAGGATCACCAGGCTCAGGTACAAGTTCTTGCGCGTTCCGGATCGTGAAATGAACAGCGCCAGCGGAAAGCCCAGCAGCAGACAAACGACGGTGGACAAGCCGGCGATCCACACCGAGCGCCAAAGAATCACGAGATAAATCGGATCCGCCAGGCGCTGGTAGCTTTCGGCCGTCCAGGGCAGGGAAATGCCGCCATAAGTGCCGCGCGATTCGAAGCTGTACGCCAGAATGATTCCGAGCGGCGCCAGAAACAAGAGCAGCATGACGGTCCACGAGGGAGCCAGGAACCATGCGCGCAGCCGCTTCATACGAAGCGCAGTTCGTCTTCCGGCCGCCACCAGACGAAGACGGATTCGTCGGGGTTGAAGTTTTCGACGAATCGCGAGACTTCGGCGACAACCGGCTGCCCGCTCGCTAGCCGGGCTTCCACGTGCAGGCAGTTCCCAAGAAAAGTGGAGCGAGCCACCGTGGCCGGATGGGAACGGGTTCCGGAATTGGGCGCTGTGCGGGCGATGCGCGTGGCTTCCGGCCGCACGCCGACGTCATCGATCCAATTCACGGCGCCCAGGAAAGAAGCCACGAAGCGCGTGCGCGGACGAAGATAAATCTCTTCCGGCGTCCCCACCTGCTGCAGTTCGCCCGCCG
Source organism: Terriglobia bacterium (assembly GCA_963739705.1). Taxonomy (GTDB): domain Bacteria; phylum Acidobacteriota; class Terriglobia; order Bryobacterales; family Bryobacteraceae; genus Palsa-89. The sequence continues at coordinate 97,209 of CAVUBR010000007.1, forward strand.
CTCATGACGCCCAGCCGATCCGACATCGACAGCGCCTCTTCCTGATCGTGCGTGACGAACAGGAACGTGATTCCGACTTGCCGCTGGATTTGTTTCAGCTCCGCGCGGACTTGTTTGCGCAGGTTGGGATCGAGCGCCGACAGCGGCTCATCCAGCAGCAGCACGTCGGGCGTGAGCACCAGCGAGCGCGCCAGTGCCACACGCTGCCGCTCGCCGCCCGATATCTGGGACGGGTAGCGCACTTCCTTTCCGGCGAGCTGGACCAGATCCAGCACATCAGACACGCGCTTTTCGATGTGATTCTGCGGCCTGCGCCGCAGCCCGAACTCGATATTTTCGCGTACCGTCAGGTGCGGGAACAGCGCGTAGTTCTGAAAAACCGTGCTGACGTTGCGCTGATAAGGCTTCAGGTGTTGAATGCGCGCGCCATTCAGCAGGATCTCGCCGCTGGTCGGTTCTTCGAACCCCGCCACCATCCGCAGCGACGTGGTCTTGCCGCAGCCCGACGGCCCCAGCAGCGAAAAAAATTCCCCGCGCGCGACCTCGAGATCGAGCTTGGTGACGGCGCGATGCGTGGGATAGTGCTTCGAAACCTCGCGAAGCTCGAGCACGCTCGAAGAGCTTGTCACGGCGTAGCAGCGGCCTGTTTAGCGGCTATATAAGGCAGTTTGCACGCGAGCCAGGCGTCGAATCCTCCTGTGACGCAGCCGAGGTAGAACTGCTCGAAATACATTTCTCTAGCCACAGATAAACACAGATGATCTCAGATTTTCAATCCGAGCGCATCTGTGTTCCCGGGTGGCCTGGATTTACTTTCCGGAATTGAACCGCTTCTCGATCTCCGCCCAGTTCACCACGTTCCACCAGGCCGCCATGTATTCCGGCCGGCGGTTCTGATACTTCAGGTAATACGCGTGTTCCCACACGTCCAGGCCCATGATCGGATAATGCCCTTCCATAACGGGGCTGTCCTGATTGGCGGTGGAAATAATTTCGATCGCGCTGCCTTTCTTGACCAGCCAGGCCCAGCCGGACCCGAACCGGCCCGCCCCGGCGGCGTTGAATTTTTCCTTGAACTGGTCGAAGCTGCCGAAGGTGCTGTTGATGGCCTGCGCGATGTTGCCCATGGGCGCGCCGCCGGCGTTGGGCGCCATGATCTTCCAGAACATGGTGTGGTTGATGTGCCCGCCGCCGTTGTTGCGCACCGCCGTGCGGATGTTCTCCGGCACGATGGCGCAGTTGTTGGCCAGCAGCTCCTCGACCGTCTTGCTCTGCAGCTCGGGCGCCGATTCCAGCGCCTTGTTCAGATTGGTCACATACGCGCCGTGGTGCTTGTCGTGATGGATCTCCATGGTCTTGCGTCGATGTGCGGCTCCAGCGCGTCGAAGGCATAGGGGAGCGGTGGAACGGTAAATGCCATGCTGTTCTCCTCTCTTAGTGTTGCAGCCGGTGAATCCGCCGGCTTTTTCAAAAGCATCCGCGAGCCGGAACATGCCGGTCTCGTCGAAATGTCGCGTAAGAATCTGCATGCCCACCGGAAGGCCCGCCGCGGTCTTTCCGCACGGAACGCTCATGCACGGAATGCCGGCCAGGTCGCCGGTGATGGTGTAAATGTCGGAAAGATACATCTCCAGCGGATCGTCGAGTCTTCTCGCCCAGCTTGAAAGCCGGGAAGGGCGAAACCGGCGCGACGATGGCGTCCACTTCGTCAAAGGCGTTGCGAAAATCCTGGGCGATCAGCGCGCGCACCTTCTGCGCTTTCAGATAATAGGCGTCGTAGTAGCCGTGGCTCAGCACGTAGGTTCCCAGCATGATGCGGCGCTTGCATTCCGCGCCGAAACCCTCGCCGCGCGTTTGCGCGATACATGTCGCTCAGCGTCTCAGCCTCGGCGCGCATGGTGTAGCGGACGCCATCGTAGCGCGCCAGGTTGGAGCTGGCCTCGGCCGTGCAGATGATGTAGTAGCACGCGATGGCGTACTTGGTGGCGGGCAGGCTGATTTCGCGAACCTCGCAGCCCAGCTTTTTCAGCACATCGACGCCGCTTGCGATCAGATCGCCGGACTCGCTGGCCAAGCCCTTCGAAGTACTCGCGCGGCAGCCCGATCTTCAGGCCGCGCACGTTGCCGTCCAGTTGCGCGACGTAATCGGGCACCGGCGCGAAGGCCGACGTGGAATCGCATTCGTCGCGGCCGGCGATGGTCTGCAGAACCAGTGCCGCGTCGCGCACCGTTCGCCCGAACGGGCCGATATGATCGAGCGAACTGGCGAAGGCCACCAGGCCGTAGCGCGACACGCGGCCATAGGTCGGCGTCACGCCCACCACGCCGCAGAACGACGCCGGCTGGCGGACGGATCCGCCGGTGTCGGAACCGAGCGCAACCACCGCCGTACCCTGCGCCACCGCCGCCGCCGAGCCGCCGCTCGAACCGCCCGGCACGCGGTCCAGCGCCACGGGATTGCGCACCGGTCCATAAGGCGGAGTTTTCGTTCGACGAGCCCATGGCGAACTCGTCGCAATTGGTTTTGCCGATGATCACGCCGCCGGCCTGCTCCAGCCGAATCACTGCGGTCGCGTCGTACGGCGGGATGTAACGCTCCAGCAGCCGCGAGCCGCAGGTGGTTCGCACGACCCTTGGTGACGATGACATCCTTGACGGCGATCGGCACGCCCGCCAGCGGCCCGGCGTCTTCGCCCGCGGCGAGCTTCTGATCCACGCGTTCGGCGGCTGCCAGCGCGCGCTCCGGCGAAAAGTGCAGGTAGGCGTTGGTCTTGGGATTCTCGGCTTGCGCGAACTCCAGCGCCGATTGCGCCAATTCCACCGCGCTGAACTCGCGCTGCGCGAGACCTTTGTGAACCTGCTCGAATGGTGAGCGGCGCCAGCCCCGCGACACCCGCGCTCATCGCTCGATCACCTTCGGAACTTTGTAGTAGCCGCCGCCCGCCAGCGGCGCATTGGCCAGCGCCGCCTCGTTGCCGATCGGCGCGCGCTCCCGGTCCTCGCGCAGCGTGGCGGTTTCCTCCGCTTCGTACAGCACCTGCGCCATGGGCTGAACATTAGATGTATCCAGCTCGTTCAGAGTGTCAATGTGCGTCAGGATTTCGTCCAGATCCTTGGAGAGGCGCGCGATCTCCGGGTCGGTGAGTTTCAGGTTGGCGAGATCTGCCACGTAGCGGACTTCCTGCTCGGTGATCTTCACGCCGAAGCCTTTTTCCTCGCTTGCTTGTAAACGCATGCGGAAGATCGGGTCTTCGATGCGGTCGGCTTCGTCGGATGGATTTCGGCTGGCTGAGGCTTTCGGCCGGCTGCGGCGGCCGCCGCGGGGTCGCGATGCGAAATTCCAGGTCCCGCACGATTCCATCGCCCAGGATGTCGATCAGCTTCGGCATAATCTGGAACCGCAGATGAAAAAGCTGCTTCTGCCAGATGGCGTCTTCGGTTTCCACGATCAGATTGCCGCGCACCAGCGCCTTGGGCCAGGCATGCCGCGCCAACCGCTTGCCGACCGCGGCCGTCCAGGCGGCGCACGCCAGGTCCTGGTGCGAGACGGCGTCCGGAAGTTTCATTTTCCCCAGCGATCGTCCGACGCGTTCCATGTGAGCGAATTCAATTTTAACATCGGGGGAGTGCCGTCACGCAGGACGGAATGCTCTTCAGTTCGAGGGCCGGAATCGAGCGGAAATGGCGGATGTTCCCGGTGACGAGAACAGAGGCGGTTTCACGCGCCGATTGCAGCGATCAAGGCATCGGCAAGTTGAACGCCGTCTTTCAGTGCATGTTCCTCTACCAGCGTTGCAGCCAGATGGCTGACGGACTCGTTGATGGGGAGCACGCGGAAGGAGTTCTCATGAAAGAACGCACGCATGGCCGCGATCTCAGCGTGGGAGCGCGCGCCCTGATAAAGCTCCATCAACGAGACGATCGATATGGAGCGCTCGCGCTCCACTTCCAAGATCTGGGCCGCTCTTGGATTACCGCGGAAGAACCAAATCAAGATCATCTGTGTCGAAAATCATCAAGGTCAGAGATCGAAGCTCCGGCCCTTCCTAAGTTTCCGTACCAAGCGCGCAACGTCCGCTAGATCTTTCCGGTTCTTCCACATTCCGAATGCTCTGTGATCCTGAAGCTTCGTCTTGGCGTGCGCCAAGGAAGAAGCCACGATCCGAGCCTTCTCCTTGCCTCTGTATAGGACAGCGACGGTCTCGCCCCGTTCCACCGCCTTCAAGACGTCCTTGGTGCGATATCGGAGATCTAAAATAGTGGCCTTCATGTCTACTTCTAAGTATACATGAGAGGTACTAGTTCGCTTGGGTGGCTCGCCAGCTACTGCGCCGCAGACGATACAACACATGCCGGCGCAATGCGTGGCCCTCAGGCACGTTCGGATTATCGAAATCGTCCGCAGGATTCCGGGTCATGCCGAGCTTCTCCATCACGCGCCGCGAGCGCAGATTCGCAGGGACGGTCATGGAGACGAGTTCTTCCAGGCCGGCCACCTCAAACGCGTAGCGGACCATCTCGCGAGCGCCTTCAGTGGCCAATCCGCATCCCCAATACTCGGCAGCCAGGCGCCAGCCGATCTCCACGCAAGGAGTGAAATGGGCTTCAAACGATGGAGCCGCCAGGCCAACAAATCCGATGAACACGCCTGTCTCGCGCAACTCGGCCGCGCACAAACCAAAGCCGTGCTTCTCGAAATGCCCCTCGATTCGATCCACGCCTTGGTCACTCTCTTCGCGAGTCAGCACGCCCGGGAAAAACTCCATCACGCGCGGATCGGCGTTCATGCACGCGAAAGGTTCGACGATCAGATGCCCGCCAGCGCCGAAGAATCAGCCGTTCGGGGTGGTCGCGACGGTCATCAGACTTACGTGGCGACCGGGAAGCGTGGTGGTATTTCAGTTTCGCCCGTTTTGACGTCACTACCAAGTCACGTCGGCCGAACGAGGCTGGAAGGAACCTTGAACGTCGATCTGATAAAGACTCACCGATCCCGGAGTCAGGCCGGCGAAGGCGATATCGCTGCCGGGTACCACGTTGCCATCGACGGTCATGGTTGCTGTGATCCACAAGCTGTGCCAGCGGGCTGGAGGGTGCAGCGATGCCCGACGCAACCGGAGGGTTGGTTGCGCCCATGCCCACCAGGTACATGGTCACGTATTCACCCGGCTTGGCCGGACTGGCGGCGTTCACCAGCGAGTAGTCGGCATTGTGCTGCGCGATGATGTGTGCGCCGTCCTGCACGTTCGGAGGCGGACCGTCCAGGTAGGTGACGATGCCAGGCGTGTCTGGAATTACAGTGATGGTGTCCGGCAACGCGAGCGCGCCATTGACGCTCACGATGATCGGGTACTGCTGGTTCGCCGCCAGCTCGCTCGGAATCTCGACATCGAGCTGGCCGTTGCTGAGATAGTAGAGCGGCACCTGGCTAGCTCCGACCAGGGCGAAGGTTCCGTTGAAGGATGTCGGAATCGGAAGCACGCCGGGCGAGACACTGGTGGAGGCCAGATTCCCGCCGTAGACTTGCGCGATGGTGCCTGGCGCCAGCGGATCACCGACCACCGGGTTCACATTATTTAGTGTCCCTCCAGCCGCCAGAGTGGGAACCCCGGCCTGATTCTGCGATACTCCACCGGCAAGTTGCATCGTGGCGGGCGCCAGTGTCCCGGCGTTCGCATTCAATGTAACCACCATCTGAGCAGAGGTTGTGCCGGGCTGCCAGGTGGCCGAGTAGCTGGCGCCTTGACCGTTGTTGAGCAGCGATACCGGCGAGTCGCCATTGGAGAAACTCGCCACCACGGCGCCGTTGGCCACGGCATTCGCGCAATCGTCGTTGAGCTGCACGATCAGCGTGGCGGGCCAACTGGCCGGGATGGAGAAGTTGTTTACCAGGCCAGTTTCGGTCAGAGCCAGTTTGCTCGGCCCGCAGGTGGCGGCGCGCAGGCGTTTGGCGAGATGCGGGCGCGTTCGCCTCAGACGTGCCAACCGTGCTTCCGGCGGGCAACACCACCGCCGTCACATTCACGGTTCGGACTGCGCCGCTGATCGAAGCGCTGGCCTGTCCGGAGTAGATGCCCGCCGTCATGCCGGCGGGGTTCACCGAAACCGCGAACGTTCCCGCCGTTGCTCCGCTGGTCTGGCCCGACGCCGGATTCACCGCCAGCCACTTTCCGCCATCCGCGGTCGAAGCCGCTGCCTGGAAGGTGACAGGTTGCGCGCTGCTGGTATTCACGGCGACATTCTGCGGCGCCGATGCCGCCCCACCCGCCGCCACCACAAAGAATAATCCGGCCGGATTGAGATCGGGCACCGGTGGAGAATTGGCCGCCCCCAGATCCAGGACCACCACAACATACACTGGCGAGTTGTGCGCGTTCGGATCGCTTATGCTGATCAGCGCGTAGTGGGCTCCCGCCGCAAGTTGCGTCGCATTTTGGGCCAGATTGATGGGGAGCGAGCCTGGACTGGAGGTGGTTGCTGTTCCACTGGATGCGCCGAGCGATACCGTATCGGAGCCGCTTACGATCTTCGCGCTCCAGTTCACCGTTGTCGACGGGTCACCCAGATTCAGAATCTTGACTATCTGTGTATTGGAGAACCCGCCCCCTTGATCGGCCTGATAAAGGAGGCCGGTCACGTCGACGCCCAGGATCGGTCCACTCTGGGCGACAAACAAGGACATGGGAACGTCGACGCTGCCGCCCGCATAGGCAACGTGGATCGTATCGCTATAGCTCCCTACCTTGAGGCCCTGCGTGTTAATCCGGACCCGCACGAATACGGCCGAGTTCCGCTCAGTCTGGCCTGAGCCCGGAGTAAAGCCGGAAATCCACGAGCTGCCATTCAGGTCCGTCACGCTGAACCCGACCGGCGCTCCTCCAGTGTTGGTGATGGCCAGATCCTGTTCCAAAATTCCGGGCGTCTGCACGAGCGAGGCGAAGCGCAGAATGGAAGGAACCACCTGTAGCTGTGGACTCGCTACGGTCAAGGTCAAGTTGACCGCTACATCGGTCTCGTTGTTGCTCTGATCCAAAATCCGAATCCGGCCCGAAGTGCTGGTGGCCTGAACTCCGCTTTGATCGACGCTCACCAGAAGCTGCGCGGGCGCGGTTCCGGTAGCCGGCTTGACGGTTATCGTGAACGGAGCACTGGGTGTTGGGCTGCCCGCCGTCGGTCAGCACGGTAAACGTTGAAGACGTTGCGGTGGCCAGCGCGATCGAAAGAGCCTGCGTGGGCGGGGCATCACCTCCGGTAACACCGGAGAAGTTCAAGCTGAGGGGCGAAACCTGGAGCAGCGGCTGCGCGGCCACGACCGGAAGCTGAAACGTCTTTTGAATTTGCGCGAGAATGTTATCCGTCAACGTGGCGGTGAATTGTGTATGTCCCGATGTCCTTGGTCTTGGCCGTTCCATGGATCAGGCCACTGGGCGAGTCCAGCGTCATGTCGGGCGGCGGCGTATCCCAAGTAATCGAATAGTAGGGAGTTGTTCCTCCGCGTAGGCATCAGAGACTGCGAGTATGGCTGGCCGACCGTCGCCGCCGGGAGCGGTGAAACTGCGCCGATGGCGAGCTGCGGGTTGATCGCGATGGAAAATTCGCTGGTCGCGCTTACCTTGCTCGGTCCGTAACGGTGATGTTGAAGGAATACGGATTCGCACCCGCGGTGGTTGGCGTGCCAGTGATCAGACCCGACGTGCTGCCCGCCGGTGGATTGCTGATCGACAATCCCGGCGGAAGCACCGAGTTAGAAGGGACCGGTCGAGGAAGCGGCTAAAGATATAGGGCGCGGTGCATCCGCTTGGCGATATATTGATGGCCTGCGAGTACGGCGTATTCACATCGCCAGGCGACAACTGCGAGCTGCTGATGAAGCGATCGTGCAAGCCTGGATGACGATCGTGAAATTACTGAGTCGAAGTACCGAGATTGGTCTGCCCGTCGGCACGAACGAGCTGACCGCGAAACTCCCAGCCTGCGTTGGCGTCCCTGAAACGCAGCGCCGGCGCTGCTGGGCATCGTTAGACCGGGCGGTATGGCGCCACCAATGCGGTATTGTAAGGACCACTCCGGATAGTGCTCCGCTGACCCGCCCTGAGGCGGTGAACTGGAAATTGTAGGGAACGTTCACGTATCCCGTGCGGCGGCGAATCTGTGATCGTTATCGCTGCGAACAGGCTGCCGCAGCACGTAACAAAGCAGGCAAAAGTGAGAATCAGCGCGCCGCACAAAACCCTATTTTACAGAACTGGTACCTCTGGAACCATCGGACATTTTCGTACGTCCTATTACAGTGAGAAGCGTAAGTCAGTCTTAACCTTCTCCTCCTCTGGTTGGCGCGGCCCTCCGACATCGGGCCGCGCCTCTTTTTGTTTTAGGGAAAAGCCTTAGGCTTTAACGGCTTCCGAGAACTTCTCGAAGAACTTTTTGATGATGTGCTTGGCCGTGGTGTCGAGCAGCCTTTGGCCGACGCTGGCGATGGTTCCGCCGACCTGGACGTCTCCGTCGTACTTCACTTCCGTGGAAGCGTCGCCGTTCGGGGCCAGATTCAGCAGCCCTTCGCCCTTCAGAAAGCCGATCTTGCCGTTGCCTTCCACCATCAGCTTGAAGCTTTCCGGCGGATGCTGATCCGACAGCTTCACCTTCCCGCCGAACGAGCCGCCGATGCTGGCGATGATCACCTTCATCTTCATGTCGTACTCGTCCTCGCCCGTCTTGTAGAGCTGGTCGGTGCCCGGCATGCACTTGGCCAGAATGTCCGGGTCCTGCAGCAAAGTGTAGGCGCGCTCGCGCGGCGCGGGAACGGTGAAGGTACCGCTGATCTTCAAGCCGTCCTCGAGAACGCGATCGCCAGCGCGCGCATGGTGTAAACCTGCGCCATGTGCTTGCGATAGTCCGCCGAGGCGTGCAGGTCGGAATTGGCGTCCACGCCCGAGGCCACCTGCGCCGAGGCTTTCTGGATGTCGGACGGGCTGCCGGCCGTGCCCTCCAGCGCTTTTTCAACCGCGGTCGCCCGGTAGGGCTTGCCGCTCAGCCCGGTGACTCCGACGCGCGCCATCGCGATCTTGCCGCCGGATTTTCGGATGCGCGCCGCCACGCCCACGATCGCGAATCCCGAGGCGGGTTGAACCATCTTCTGGTAGCTGGTTCCCACCGACTGGTCTTCGATCGGGACAATCACCGCCTGCACGATCTCGCCCGGCTCGAGCGCGGTGGTAAACGTGTCGACGAAAAAGTCGGCGATGGGAAGATCCCGTTTGCCCTTGGAACTGACCAGGCTCACTCTGGCTTCGAGCGCCAGCAGCGACGCCGGATAATCGGCGGCCGGATCGGCATGCGCGATGCTTCCGCCGATGGTGCCCACGTTGCGCACTTGAATGTCGCCGATATGCGACGCGGCCTCCGCCAGCAGCGGGCAGCTGCGAACGGATCAGCGGCGAGCTTTCCACTTGATAATGCGTGGTGGTGGCGCCGATCCGCAGCATGCCGCCTTCCTCGTGCAATGAAGTTCAGGTCCGCGATGCGGCCGATGTCCACCAGTTGCCCCGGCAGGGCCAGGCGCAGCTTCATCAGCGGGATCAGGCTCATGCCGCCGGCCAGCACCTTGGTGTCTTCTTGCGCCAGCAGCCCGAGCGCGTCCTTCAGGCTGGCCGGAGCCGAGTACTCGAAATTCTGCGCGATCATGCCCGGCCTCCTTGTTGGATCAGGTTCCAGATTTTTTCCGGCGTCATCGGCATGTCGATGTGCCGCACGCCCAGCGGGCTGAGCGCGTCGACGACGGAATTGACCACCGCCGGCGAGGCTCCGATTGTTCCCGCTTCGCCAACGCCTTTGACCCCCAGCGGGTTTACCGGCGATGGCGTCACGGTGTGGCTGGTCTCGATCCAGGGAATGTTGCTGGCTTTCGGCACCGCGTAATCCATCAGCTCGCCCGTGACCAGCTGGCCGTTGTCATCGTAGACCGCCTGCTCCCAGAGCGCCTGGCCCAGGCCTTGCACCACGCCGCCATGCACCTGGCCTTCGACCAGCAGCGGGTTGATGATATTGCCGCAGTCGTCCACCGCGACGTAACGCTTAAGAGCAATCGCGCCGGTATCGCGATCCACCTCGGTCACTACGATGTGCGCGCCGAACGGGAACGCGAAGTTGGGCGGCTCCCAGAAGTAGGTGGCTACCAAGCCCGGCTCCGTGTTCGGCGGCAGCTTCATAGCGCGATAGGCGGCCGCCGCGATCTGTGCTAACGGCAAGGACTTGCCGGTCTTATTGTCGACGCAGCCGCCGTTCGCATAGGAGATGTCCTCGCTTCGAGCAGCATCGCGCCGTATTTCTTGATCTTCTCTATCAATTCCTGGATCGCGAAGTACATGGCCGGTCCGCCGACTGCCGTAGCGCGGCTGCCGAACGTGCCGATGCCGTACTGCACGATGGCGGTGTCGCCGTGCAGCACCACGATGTCATCGATGCCCACGCCCAGTTCGTCGGCGGCGATCTGCGCGAACGTGGTTTCTTCGCCCTGGCCGTGCGGCGATATGCCGGTCATCACCGTGACCGTGCCGGTCGGCTCGATCTTCACCGTGGCGCTCTCCCAGCCGCCTGCCGGGGTGGCCGGCGAAGGGCCGAAGGCGCAGATTTCGCCATAAGTCGACATGCCGATCCCCATGATTCGCCCTTCCGCGCGCGCCTGCTGCTGCTCTTGCCGAAGCTTCGTATAGCCGACCATGTCCAGCGCCTTTTCGAGTGGCGCGGCGTAGTTGCCGCTGTCGTAGGTCAGGCCGGTGGCCGTGGCGTACGGGAACGCGCTGTTGGGGACGAAATTCTTGAACCGGATCTCGGCCGGATCCATTTTCAGTTCAGCCGCCAGAATGTCGACCATGCGCTCGATGCCGTGCGTGGCTTCCGGCCGTCCCGCGCCGCGATAAGCATCCGTAGGCATGCAGTTGGTGAACACGCCGACGATATCGGCGCGAATGTTCTGGCAGGCATAAAGGCCCGGCATCATCAGAACGCGAGAGCGTCGGAATGGCGGGCGTCAGCGTCTCAAAGAACGCTCCCAGATCCTGAATCAGCTTCAGCTTGATGCCTAAAATGGTTCCGTCGCGCTTGGCCGCGACTTCGTAATAATCCACGTGACCGCGGCCATGAATGGTCCCGGTGAAGTTTTCGCGCCGCGATTCGATCCACTTCACCGGCTTGCCGATCTTCATCGAGATGAAGCTCATCAGCGCTTCTTCCGCATAGACCTTGATCTTGCTGCCGAATCCGCCGCCAACCTCGGGCGCCATCACGCGCACGTGATTCTCGGGAAGTCCAACATCATTGCCAACAAGGTTCGCGCGAGATGTGGGGTTTGCGTCGAGAGGTGCACGGTAAGCGCCTTGTCGCCCATGCGCCAATCGGCAACACGCCGCGCGTTTCCATCGACGTCGGGATCAGCCGCTGGCTGGTGATGCGCTGCTTGACCACCACGTCGGCTTCGGCGAAAGCCTTGTCCACCTCGCCGCCTTCCTGGTGAAAGGTGAACGCGATATTGTCCGGCCATTGCGGATGCACGGCCGGCGCGCCCGGCTGCGAGCGCTTTCTCCGGATCGGTCGACCGCGGGCAGCGCCTCGTAATCCACTTCGACCAGGTCGGCCGCATCGCGCGCGATGTAGCGGTCCGTCGCGACCACTACCGCAACCGGATGTCCGACGAAGTACACCCGATCGATCGCCAGCAAATGGTGATGCGGCACGCGCAGCCCCGGCAACGATGCTCCGCAAGGCACCGGAGCGACGTTCTCCGTGTCTTTGCCCGTGAAGACCGCGGCGACGCCGGGCAGCTCCAGCGCCTTCTTGATATCGATCGACTTGATCTTCGCCGCGCCATGCGGGCTGCGCACAATGCAGGCGTGATGCATGCCCGGCATCTTGATGTCGTCCACATAAGTCGCCGTGCCGGTGATCAGGCGCGGATCTTCGCGCCGGCGGATGCGCTTGCCGACCAGAGTCTCGGTTTTGGTGATGGTGGTCGCCATGGTCCCTCCGTTACGCTTTCCCCGCGGCTGCTTTCACCGCGTTGACGATGTGCTGATAGCCGGTGCAGCGGCAGAGGTTGCCTTCGAGCCCGTGCCGGATCTCCTCTTCGGTGGGGTTCGGATTGCGCTCCACAATCTGCTTGGCGGTCATGATCATTCCCGGCGTGCAGAAGCCGCACTGCAGCGCATGCTCGTTCCAGAAGGCTTCCTGCATCGGATCGAGCTTGCCATTGGCGGCCAGGCCTTCGATGGTCAGGACGTCGCGGCCATCGGCTTGGACGGCGAACATGGTGCAGCTCTTGACCGCTTTGCCGTCGACATGCACCGTGCAAGCGCCGCATAGCGACGTCTCGCAGCCGATGTGCGGACCGGTGAGACCGGCCACCTCGCGCAGATAATGAATGAGCAGCAGGCGAGGTTCCACCGTATCGCTGCGCTTCTTTCCATTGATGGTTATTGTGATGTTTCGTGTCATAGCAGAAATACCAGCGGATATGACGATACCACAGCGGGGCGGGGCAATGGCGCATGCCGTGCGGGCCGGCGCGAGCTACTCCGTCCAGGGATTCAAAACCGCTACTTCTGCATGCTTGAAGTCGGCCGCGTTTCGCGAAACCACCGTCAGGTTGTAGTGCAGCGCGGTCGCCGCCAGGAGTCCGTCGACGGCTCCGACAGGCTTTCCCTTCCGAATCATTTGCGCCGCTAACAGGCCCCATCGGTCTGCCACGGCTTCGTCTACCGGAAGGATTCTGCCCGAAAACCGGCTTTTGACGTCCACCTCCAGCCACGATTCCAGACGCGCCCGACGAGTGCTCGGCGGTAGTGCCGCCAGACCTTTGCGAATTTCCCCAAGTGTGAGGACGCTCAGAAAAAGTGTTTGCTCGACCGCCGAACCTATCCACTCCATGACCCGAGGATCCGGGCGCTGGCGGGTAGCTTCTGAAACACAATTCGTGTCGAGCAGAAACCCGCTCACAACTCAATATCCCGACCTGGATCTTTATCTCGTTCGAATTCCAGCTCGAGCCCGACTAGCGGCGATTCCCGAAAGAACTGCACCAGGCTCTTGGGTTGCCGCGAACGATTCACTAGTTGGTCGTACTGTTCTACGGGCAGCATGATCACGCCGTCTTTCCCTTGGCGGGTGATGAGTTGCGGCCCTTCCGTTCGAGCCAAACGGAATACTTCGCTAAATTTGGCCTTAGCGTCCTGGAGCTGCCACACCGATCGCCGTGGCGGTGCCTCCGCCTCGCTTCGTGACTTCTGGGTTCTGATGCGGGCTGGTTCAGCTTTTGTCATATCGATCCTCCCGCGAAACTAGTCTGACTAGTTAGATTATGGCCCAAAGCTGTCGCCGCTGTCAATACCCGAGGTCACTCGGCTACGGCGCGCTGGGCAGCGCGCATACGAAATTCTCCGCCTTGTCCGTGCTCCCCGATCCGGTCCACTGCGCCTCCATCGGATACGGGCACAGCGGCCGCGTGCGATCCACGGCGCCATTGGTCAGGTGCGCCGCGATAATCTTGTCCGGCGCCACGCCATGATCGACCCACTGGTCCAGCGCGTCCAGCATGTTGAAGCTGGCCGTCCCCGGTCCGCCGCCGCAGTGCTGCATCCCTGGCACCATGAACAGCCGGTAGAACTCACGGGTATCACGCAGGCCGTGATTGCCGCCACGGCTCATGGCCTTCACGACGCTTTCGTAATAGTTGACGCTGTTGAGCGGCGTAATGTCCGGATCGCTCCAGCCGTGATAGTGAATCAGCTTCCCACCGTTGGCCTTGAACGCGGTCAGGTCGGGGTTCATAGCGTTGAACATGGCACCCACCTTGGCGTCGGCGAAGTCCACATCGTTGTCCAGGCCCTGCGGCGCGTCAAACTTGAACGTCCGGTAATCCCAATCCGGATTCTCAAATATTACGAACTTCAAGAACGGGATTCCCAGGTTGCCATGCCCGCTCTTGCCCGGCCCGGTTCCGCTCACCCAGTTGGCCCAGCCGCCCGGACCGGCCTCGCCGCCCGGCAGCAGCGGAGGATAAAGCTGATCGCCATCGGCACTCCGCAGTCCGGTCCACAGCTTCTTCACCGCCTCCACCTGCGCGCTGGTCAGGCACGTCGCGGCGTCGCCCTGCTTGCAGGCCAGCATCGCGGGATCGAAGTGGCACCTCCGCGGATCGTTCAGCACGCCGTCCTTGATTCCGTCCAGCGCGTCGCAGGCGTTGTTCACGGCGTCGGCGATCAGCGGCACTTTGCTCGTTGGAATATAGCCGTCGCCGGTCATGGCCAGCGCTACCCACAGGTGGCCGCCGATGTAGTGATGCACCCAGTTGTTGGCCGGATCGCCCGCGATGATGCCGTCGAAATCGCGCGGATATCGTTGCGCTTCCTGCATGGCCTGCTCGCCGCCGGCCGAACATCCGCTGAAGTAGGATCGTCCCGGCGCGTTGCCGTAGAACGCCTGCAGGATCACCTTGTCGGTCTCGGCCAGCGAGTGGATGGCCCGATGCGCGAAGTCCACCACGCGTTCGAAATGTCCTAGCGCCCAGCTTCCATCGTTGGTGCTAGCCTCATGTCCCGTATCGGTGCTGCTGGTCGCATAACCCAGCCGTAACGGTGCGACCATCGGCGCGTAGCTGATCGATCCCGCCAGCCCGCCGTTGCCCACGGTCAGAAATTTCCGGTTCCATTGCGCCGGCATCCACAATTCGAACTTGATCTCGGGTGCGATGACGCCTGCCACGCGGCAGAAGTCGGGAACCTCGACGGTCGCGTTGCGATTCCCAGCCGACGGCAGCGTAAACGAGCCCGCTGGAACAGAGGTCGCGGAGTTGATCGTCAAGCCGGGCACGGACAGGCTCTTAACGGATTCGCACGGCCGCTGGCCGAAGGATGGAAGAGCGGCGACTATGAGCGCCGCGAACGCAAGGGGAAAGCGATAGCTCACTGGGTACAGCCTCCTCTGCTGGTGTCTGGCTAGCTATTTTCGCACGAATCGAAGCCTGCGGCTCTGCCACCTCGCCACTCGGGTCACTCGTCGCGATACCCTCATAGAGCATGTCCCAAGGACTCGCGCTTGAGATTACACCCCAAGACGTAAAACGCCGCGTGGACGGAGGCGAGCGGCTCACGCTCATCGATGTGCGCGAGCCTGCGGAATTTCAGGCCGCGCGCATCGCCGGCGCCGAGCTGATCCCCATGCGCACCATTCCCGCCGAACTCCAGCGCCTGGAAGCCGCCGCCGACGATTCCACGCTGGTGGTCCTTTGCCACCACGGCGTGCGCAGTCTCAACGTGGTCAACTGGCTGCGCGAGCAAGGCGTCGCAAGCTGCCAAAGCATGGCGGGCGGCATTGACCGCTGGAGTCTCGAGATCGACCCAGCCGTCCCGCGCTACTCCTGAGCGGCTCGAATCGCCCCGAGAGATTTTCTTCCGCCCGCTTCCACTACCTCCCTACAACCCTGGATTACCGATGCGCGCGTTGGCGGTCATCACAGTCGCGCTCTTGCTCGCGGCCGCTTTCGTAAAGGCGGAGGCGCCTGTTTATTCGGCCGGGAGCATCGTCAACTCCGCCGATAATCAGCCCGGCGTCCTGGCTCCCAACACGCTCGCCACTATCTATGGTCAGAATCTCGCCTACGGCACCAAGGCCCTTAGCGCCGGCGACGTGCAGGGTGGAATGTTACCCACGGTGTTCCCCGGCACCGGTGTGCACGTGCTCATCGGCAACATCGTCGCGAACGTGATTTATGTTTCCCCAACGCAAATCAACTTCCTGGTGCCGCCGAATCTGGCGATCGCGACGGTGAACCTGCAGGTGGTGGTGGATAGCTGGGCCGGTCCGGCGATCCCCATCCAGCTGGCAGCCGCGGCGCCGGCGCTCTTCATGCTTGACGCGCAGAACGCCATCGCGACGGAAGCCGATGGTTCGCTCATCACCCCCGCGGCGCCGGCCAAACCCGGCGACTTGATCGTGCTCTATGCCACCGGCCTCGGCCAAACCATGCCGCCCGTTGTGTACAGCCTGATCCCGAAAGCGGCTGCCTCCCTGACCGAGATCGCAAACTTCACGGTTACCCTCGACGGTGTCGCCGTCGATCCCAGCGCCCTCGCTTATGCAGGCATCGCGCCGGACTTCGGAGGCCTCTACCAGATCAACTTGATCCTGCCCGCTTCGGTAGGCGCCAATCCGCAAATCTGTATTGGCTTCGCTGGCTCGCTCAGCCCTTCCGGTGTGACCCTCCCGGTCCAGCCTTAGATTCGAAATCGGCTGTAATGCTAAACTGGACAGCTTGGCACGTCATCAATTCGCCGTCATCGCGCTATTGGGCCTAGCGGTAGCCTCCATTTTCTGGGTTCTGCTGGATGTCGCCGGCGCATATTCGCGCAGCACCAACTCGTATGGAGTGGACAACTTTGAAAACCGCTTCGGCGACCTTCCGAAGGCCGCGACGCCGCAAACCGTGTTCGGCTACGTTTCCGACAATCGCCCGGACGACCCCAGCGATCAAGCTGAATACTATTTGACGCAATACACGCTGGCGCCGGCCATCGTCGTTACCACCACCACGGAGCGCGAGGTTGTCGCCAACATGCACGCGGCTAATCCCGACATGAAGGCCCTGCAGGCCAGGCGCTTGATGCCTATCAGGAATTTTGGCAACGGCATTCTCCTCTGCCGCAATCTATCTGTCCGATGAGCTTGCTTTACCTCGTCCTGTTTTGCGCGGCCGGCTTCGGTCTGCTGCGATTGCTGTTTCCCGGCCAACTGCGGCCGTCCCTGCATAACGCGCTAAGCCTCTCGCTCGGCGCCGGTGTCGGCCTGGGCATCGCCTCGTGCTTGTATTTCATCTGCCTGAGCCTGGCCGGACCGAAACTTGCGCTGCTGGCCATCGTGGAAGGAATCTTTGTCCTGGCGGCCGTCGTCTTGGGTCTGCGCATCCCGGCCCGCGGCTCTGAACTGACCTGGTCCGATGGGCCGCCTCCAGCGCGCTATCTGACCGTGCTATTCGCCGCGGCCGCTGTTTTGGGTCTCACGCTCTTCATCACGCATTCCGCCACCAAACCGCACGGCGAATGGGACGCCTGGTCCATCTGGAATCTGCATGCGCGCTTCCTGTACCGCGGCGGCGACTTGTGGAAGAACGCGTTCTCCAACCGTATCGCCTGGTCGCATCCGGACTACCCCGTGCTCTTGCCCGGCCTGATCTCGCTGGGCTGGACCCTGGCGCGCGCCGAATCGACTCTGGCGCCGATCGCTGTTGCGTTTCTCTTCACTTTTGCCACCGCCGGATTGCTGATCTCCTCGCTGGGCGTTCTGCGCGGCCGCGTCCAGGCTTTCATCGCAGGAGCCTTGCTGCTGGGCACGGTGGAGTTCGTCGAGGTCGGCGCCATGCAGTACGCCGATGTCCCGCTGAGCTTCTACATTCTTGCTACCGTCGTCTTGTTGTGCCTCCAGGACCGCTATCCCGAGGACTTGCGCTTCACCCTGCTGGCGGGACTCACGGCCGGCTTGGCGGCCTGGACCAAAAACGAAGGCCTGATGTTTGTAGTCGTCGTGATCCTGGCTCGCGCCATTGCGGTGCTGCGCTTCGGAGCACGGCCGCTGCTGGTTCGCCAACTCGGCGCGGTTGCGGCGGGTCTCGTGTTTCCGCTCGCCGTCGTAGCCTTCTTCAAGCTGCGCCTGGCGCCGCCCAACGATCTGGCCTCCACGCGGCCGGCCGACATGCATCGCGCACGTTACCGATTTTGGCCGTTGGATCACGGTGCTCCAAGGCTTCGGCAAGCAGGCATTTTTCTTTGGCCAGATGGCTGTAGAGGGCGTAATGGTGCGCGGCTTCCTGATCCCCATCGCCCTGGTGCTGCTGTTGTACTGGTTCCTGGTGCGCTTTCGCGTGCACGAGCGCGACCGCTCCTCGGTGGCTACCGCGCCCTTGACCTGGCATTGATGCTGGCGGGCGATTTCGCCGTCTACGTTTTATTCCCGAACGATGTCAACTGGCAGATGAGCACGTCCTTGGACCGGCTGTTCCTGCAACTTTGGCCGGCCGGCTTGTTTGCTTTCTTTATGGCGGCGAATGTGCCTCAACTCGCGGCTAAACCCGCCGCCGAGAAATCCAAACCCGCCCGCCGCGCCGCCAAGCCGCAGCGCAAACCCGCCGAAGCCCGTTCAGGACGGCGGTTAGCATCGTGAGCCCGAAACACATACACGTTGTCCTACCAGAACAACTGGTCAAGGATATCGATATGCTCGTCGGCAGCCGCCGGCGCAGCAGCTTCTTGACGCAGGCTGCCGAACGCGAGCTGATGCGGCTGCGTCAGATCAAGGCACTGGACGAGGCGGCGGGTGCCTGGAGGGACAAGGATCATCCTGAGCTCAAGCTAGGAGCAGCCAAGTGGGTGAAGAAGCTTCGCCGAGCATCTGAACGCCGCTTTCAGAAAGTCTCTGCCCGCTGACATGCCTAGGCTCCTCCCGGACACCAGCCTCGTCATCGACGCGATCAACGGCAAGCCATCCACCATCGGGTAGTGTCCTGATCTAGGACACTACCCACCATCGGGTCGCCTTGATCACGGATAACGTCAGGGATTTTCCGATGCCGGAAATCCAACTCCATGCTTTGCCGGAAAACTGACGAAAGTAGGGGGAGGACGCAACCGGATTGGTACTGTTTCTAGCCAATTTCGCTTTGGCTGAAGGTAGTGCGCTAATTCTGATCTAGCGCACCACTGAAACCAGCCCGAGCCGGGTTGCGTTTAAACTGAAGAAGGGGATTCTTATGCATCTGCGGATCGTGTCGGTTGCCTCGCTCACCCTGGTTTCTGCTCTCAGCCTCGCGGCGCAGGGTCAGACGCCTCCGCCCGCCGCTCCGGCGCCGGACAGCGCTGCTTCCGGCAAAGAGCTGGGAACGAAAGCCGCCCAGGCGCCGGACGATTTCGTGATTCCCACCGGCACCAAAGTTCCGCTCAGCATGATCAATAGCGTCAGCACCAAAAACGCGAGCGACGGCGACCGCATTTACCTCGAGACGGTCTTCCCGATTCTCACTAACGGCCGCATCGTGATTCCTCCCGGCAGCTATGTCGAGGGAACCGTCACCGAGATCAAACGTCCCGGCCGCGTGCGTGGCCGCGGAGAACTCTTCGTGCGCTTCGATTCCCTGACGCTGCCCAATGGCGTGACGCGTGACTTCCGCGCGCGCATTGGCGCCCTGGACGGCCGTGCCGCCGAGACCGTCGACAAGAACGAGGGCAAGATCAAAAGTGAAGGCGACAAGGCCGGCGACGTGAAAACCATCGGAGAAGCCGCCGGCGCCGCAGCTGGAGCGGGAAGCCTGGCAGGGGCTGTCGCCGGGCATCCGATCATGGGTGCGGGGCTGGGCGCAGCCGCTGGCGCTACCGCCGGCCTCATGTATGTGCTGCTCTCCCGCGGCCCGGACGCAATCCTCGCCAAGGGCACAACCATGGATATGGTGCTCGACCGCCCGCTGCAATTCAGCGCTTCGGAAATCGATTTCAAGAATGCCCGCCTAATCCGGGCCACTTAAGCGATGGGCCGGGACCCGCGCCCAGCGTCAAATCGCAATCCTCGCACCGTTGGCCGTATTAGGCGAATAGCTTCTTCAGCGGAAGTTTGAAACCGGGTAATAATTGCGAAGTCAACGCCGCTCCCACTTTGAGCGCCGGGTTCGGTAGAGTAGGTCCAGTCCAGATCTCGACTTCCCGCGAATCCGGATCGACCAGCCAGACTTCTTTCACGCCCGCCTCGAAGTATTGCTTCAGCTTGCGATGAATCATGCGCGGCGTTTCGGAAGGGCGAAAGAACCTCGGCCGCGATCTCAGGAATGATCGGGATCACTTTGGCGCTTTCCAGTTCTTCATAGCGATCGCCAAGAATGACTGCAACATCCGGAGATCGGCGAGTGTTGGGAGAAAGTGCGTAGAGATTCTCCGAGATCAGAGCCTCGCCAATTGGATTCTTGTTCAAATAGGCAGTAAGCTCAAACTGAAGCTTCGCAAGCACGCGGTTGTGCCGATACGCGGGCTTAGTCATCTCGATCAACTCCCCCTCGTCGAGTTCGTAGCGCTTGTCTTCCTCGAACGGGTAGTTGTCGAATTCCTCGGCTGTCAGCAGAGTCTTCGTGGCGCCCATATCCTCAGTCTATACGTCTCAGAAAATAGGTAGGCTCCATGACGCCAGATGGAGGATAGACGTCCTCGCCTGTGTACTGGAAGCCAAGTTTATCGAGCACTCTTCGCGACGCCGCATTCTCCGGATGATGACCCGCGAACAAGGTTTTCAGCCCGAGCGATTCAAATGCAAACGTGATCACCCCCGCGCAGCCTCTTCCGCCAGGCCGCGTCCCCAGTAGGCGCGGTGCAGATGAAATCCCAGCTCGTAAATCTGTTCCTCGATGCGATACGGTTGTAACCCGCCGCAACCCACGTGATCGCCGGTCTCGAGCAGGAAGATGGGCCAATATTGCACGCTGTAGTCGCGCAGTAATGCCATGTGGCGCTCCAGCCGCTGCCGGATCTGCTCGTCCGTAAATGGCCCGCCCAGGAAGCGAGCCACTTCCGGATCTCCCCACAAGCCTTGCGCCAGAGGCAAATCGCTAGTCGCCCAATGGCTGAACCCCAGCCTTTCCGTCTTCAAGAAATACTCGCGGGCGCCCGACATGCACTCTTAAGAATACTGGAGCGTTTGACAGTTTTGAGATAATCGAAGTAGCGGCGGGTTGCTGGCCGCCCTCCCTGTAACTCCCTTGGAAGATTCGATACTCATCCGTGGCGCGCGAGTCCACAATCTCAAGAATGTCTCGCTCGCCATTCCGCACAATCAACTGACCGTCGTTACAGGTGTGTCCGGCTCCGGCAAGTCTTCGCTGGTTTTCGACACCATCTATGCCGAAGGCCAGCGGCGCTACGTGGAGTCGCTTTCGGCCTACGCGCGCCAGTTTCTGGAGCGCATGGAGAAGCCGGATGTGGACGAAATCGCGGGCATCGCGCCGCCCATCGCGATCCGGCAGAAGAACACTACCCGCAATCCGCGCTCCACGGTGGCGACCTCCACCGAGATTTACGATTTTCTGCGGCTGCTCTACGCGCGCGTCGGCCGGAGCTATTGTCCCCAATGCGGACGTCGAAGTTCGCCGCGATACCGTGGACCAGGTCGCGCAGGAGATGCTGGCTGCAGCCCGCCGGCTCCCGATGGTACGCGCTGTTTCCCGTGCGCCGCGCCGCAACCACTGAAGCTCTGCGCGACCACCTGTTCGAGTTGCGCAAGAAGGGGTTCAACCGCCTGTATCAGAACGGCCGGGTGTTCGAGTTCTCCACGCCCGGAATCGTTGCTGGATATCGATTTCGACCAGCCGCTCTTCATCCTGGTGGACCGCTTCGTCATCTCCGCCGATCTGCACCAGCGCCTGGTGGACACCACCGAGATCTGCTATCGCGAATCGGGCGAGGTGATTTTCGAAGAAGCCACCCGGCGAATCCGCCTCCGCGACTCGCCGTTTCAGCGAGAAGTTCTCGTGCAAGCAGTGCGATATCGAGCTGTCGACGCCCGAGCCCGCGCTATTCAGCTTCAACAATCCCATGGGCGCGTGCCCGCGCTGCCAGGGCTTCGGCAACACCATCGACTACGACGTGGATCTGGTCATCCCGGACCCCAGCCTCTCGCTCCAGCAAGGCGCCGTCGATCCGTGGACCAAGCCGCAGTACGAGTGGTACACCGGCGCAATTCAGGAAATCCGCGCGCGGCAAGGTGCGCTGGAATGTCCCTTACTGCGATCTCAGCGAGGAAGAGCAGGCCGCCGTGCGCGAGGGCATCCGCGATTTCTTCGCCGAAGTGGAAACCAAGAAATACAAAGTCCACGTGCGGGTGTTCCTCAGCCGCTATCGCGGGTACGCCGAATGCCCGGATTGCCGGGGCGCGCGCCTGCGCAAGGAAGCCCTGTACGTGCAGGTCGGCGGCAAGACCATCGCCGAAGTCGTCAAGCTCAACATCGCGCAGGCCTGCCAGTTCTTTCAGTCGCTCGAGCTGACGCCGGAAGAAGCCGCCATCGGCGACAAGATCCTGGTGGAAATCCGCCAGCGCTTGAAATTTCTGAACGATGTCGGGCTGGACTATCTGACGCTCGACCGGTTGTCGTCCACGCTTTCCGGCGGCGAAGCCCAGCGCATTCAACTGGCAACTTGCCTGGGATCGCGCCTGGTTGGTGCCTGCTATGTTTTGGACGAGCCGTCCATCGGTCTGCACAGCCGCGACACGGGCCGCCTGATCCGCATCCTCGAAGAACTGCGCGACCTCGGGAACACGATCGTGGTTGTGGAACACGATGCCGACCTGATGCGCGCCGCCGACCATATCATCGATCTCGGTCCCGGCGCGGGCGAGCTGGGCGGCCGCGTGGTCTTCGAGGGTTCCTACCGGAAGATCATGGCGGATGGCGACGGCTCGCTCACTTCGCGATATTTGCGCGGCGATCTGCACGCCGCACGCGTGTCCGTCCGCCGTCCCGTGGATCCGAAGAAGACGCTGAAATTCCACGGCGCCCGCGCGCACAATCTGAAGGGCATCGACGTCGCGATCCCGCTGAACATGATGGTCGCGGTAACCGGCGTTTCCGGTTCCGGCAAATCCACGCTGGTCCACGACGTGATCTATCAGTCGCTCCAGCAGCGGCTGCGCCAGCCCGCGCCGGAAGGTTTCTGGGAGGAGATGCGGGCAGCAGAACGCCGAGAAAATCACCTGCCGGCGGGTCGAGCGAGCGGAGCTGCTGCGCGAAGTGATCCTGGTGGATCAGTCGCCCATCGGCCGCACGCCGCGCTCCAATCCCGTCACCTATATCAAGGCGTTCGACCTGATCCGCGAGATGTTCGCTTCCACGCCCGACGCCGGAAACGCGGCTACACGCTCCGGCCATTTTTCGTTCAATATTCCCGGCGGCCGCTGCGAGAATTGCCAGGGCGACGGCACCGTGACCGTCGAGATGCAGTTCCTGGCCGACGTCGAACTGGTGTGCGAGGAGTGCAAAGGCACGCGCTTCAAGAGCGAGCATTCTCGACATTCGCTACAAGGGGCTGAACATTCACGAAGTGCTGCAACTGACGGTGAAGGAGGCGCTCTCGTTTTTCTCACGACGTCGCCGCGGCTGGTCAATCGCCTGAAGATTCTGGCCGACGTCGGGCTGGGCTATCTGCGGCTGGGCCAATCGGCCACTACGCTTGAGCGGCGGCGAAGCGCAGCGCGTGAAACTGGCCGCGCACCTGGCGCAAGCCACCTGCGACGGGCGCGCTGTACATCTTCGATGAGCCGACCACCGGCCTGCATTTCGACGACATCGCCAAGCTGCTGGCCGCATTCAAGCGCCTGATCGAGAACGGCGGCAGCATCCTGATCATCGAGCACAACCTGGACGTGATCCGCAGCGCCGACTGGGTGATCGATCTTGGCCCGGAAGGCGGCGAGCGCGGCGGCGAAATCGTGGCCGAAGGAACGCCCGAACAAATCGCAGCCGCGCGGAATTCTTACACCGGGCGATACTTGAAAGAATACGCCGCCAACGCCGCGCGGTGACGGACCGTGAGCGTGCTCGATTTGAGAAAATAGAAGTTTGAAAGTATGTGGCCTACCAGCTTGCTAATTCTGTTCCTGGCCTTTCAAGCCAATTTCTACGAGTTGGGCATCAAGGCGCTCGATGACAAACGCTACGACGCCGCGGTAGAGAATTTCACCAAAGCTATTGCCGCCGATCCCAAGGACTTCACGGCGTTCTTCAACCTCGCGCTCGCCTACAGCTTGCAGGGAAAGGATGCTGAAGCCGTTCCAGAATATAAGAAAGCCCTGGAGCTGAAGCCGGACTTGTATCAGGCGAATCTCAACCTGGCAATCTCGCTGCTGCGGCTGAAGCAATATGCCGAAGCCGTGCCGTATCTGACCAGCGCGGTTGCCGAAAAACCGAAGGAATTTCGGCCCAATTACTACCTCGCAGCGGCTTTGCTCGGCTCGGGCGATTTCGAGAAAGCCCAGCAGGCTTATGTTGCCGCGCTTCAAATCGATCCCAAATCTCCGGATGCGGAACTGGGGTTGGCGCATGCTTTGGAGAAGCTGAACCGGTTGAGCGAAGCTGCGCCGCATTTTGAGAAGGCCGCCGAGCTGAACCCGGCCTATCGCAACGATCTGCTCGATCTCGCTTCTCTGTACGAGCAGCACAATCAGGCTCAGGACGCCATGGCGATCTACCAGCAATTTCCCGACAACCCCGGCGCGCAGGAGCATCTGGGCCTAATGCTGCTCGCTGCCGGACGCCCGGCGGACGCGATCCCGCACCTCGAAATTGCCGTTGCCAGATCGCCTACCACGGCCAATCGCGCCGCGCTCGCCACCAGCTATTTCAACACCAACCACGCCGATAAGGCCCTGCCGCTGGCAGAACAGTTACTCGCGGCCGAACCCAACAATTTTGACATCCTTATGCTGCACGGCCGCATTGTGCGCGATCAACGCAAATATCCGGAAGCCGCGCACGACTTTCGCCTCGCGGTTACCTTGAAACCGAACGAGTCCGAAGGCTGGAGCGAATTGGCCACTTCTCTGATAATGGCCGAAGATTACCAGGGGACGGTGGATGCGCTCGACAAAGTGGCGGCGCTGCACGCCGAAAAGCCCGGGCACGTGTTCTTTCGAGCCTTGGCCTTGGATAATCTGCACGATAAGAGAGGTGCGCTGGCCGCATATCAGCGATTTCTAACGATGAGCAACGGACAAAGCCCCAATGAAGAGTTCAAGGCGCGTCAAAGGGCGAAACTGTTAGAGAGAGAGCTTAAGTAATAGTGATTCTTCTGCTGACATTGTGGCTGGTTTTCGCCGATATCGCCGCGGTGAAATCAGAACCGGATCTGGAGAAGCGATCCGACCTCGCGCTGGCCAACGCCGACCGCGAAATGGACGAGGCGCGGCAGGCTTATTCGGGCGGCGACCAAAAGGCGGCGGACGCCGCGATTAGCGAATTGACTGAGTCCATCGAGGTCTGCTACGACGCCTTACAACATGCCCGCACGCCACCGCGCAAGAGCAAGTATTACAAGCACGCCGAGCAGAGAGTGGGTGCGTTGATACGGCGCCTCAGCGGCTTCCGCGACGAGGTTAGTTACGACTCGCGCGCGCTCGTGGAAGCAGCCCTGAAGAAGGTCTCGGACGTGCATGATGAGCTCATCGCCGACATCATGAGCAAGAAGAAGTAGGATAGATAGAAGAGGCGCCCGATGCGGATTGGAATGATGCGGATTGGAATCATGGTTGCCCTGTTGTTCGCCGCAGGTGCGTTCGCGCAAGAGCGGGATTTCCTCACCGCCGACGAAATCGATCAGGTTCGCGACGCGCAAGAACCCAACATGCGCCTCAAACTGTACGTTCATTTTGCCCGCCAGCGCATTTCGGAAATCCAGCAAGTCTTGAGCAAAGACAAGCCGGGCCGGTCCGCGCTGATTCACGACGCCTTGGACGAGTATTCTCAGATCATCGATGCCATCGATACCGTCGCCGACGATGCGTTGAAGCGCAAGGTCGCCATCGATGAAGGCATGAAGGCCGTGGCTTCAGCGGAAGGCGAAATGCTGGCCGTGCTCCAGAAGATCCAGGATTCCAATCCCAAGGATCTGGCTCGCTTCGATTTCGTCCTGAAGAGCGCCATCGATACTACTACGGACAGCAAGGAGCTTTCCGAAGAGGACACGCATACGCGCGCGACGGAAGTCATCGCTGCCGAGAAGAAAGAAACGCAAGAGCGGAAGGCGTTGAACAACGTCGGGGACAAGGAAGAGAAGAAGTCCCTGGCTAAGACGGAAGGCGAAGACAAGCCTAAGCGCAAGGCCCCGACGCTGTACAAGCCGGGCGAAAAGAAGCCGGACAATCAATAGGCCGCCCGGCTGGTTGCTAGGCGGTGCGCATTAATTCCGATTTGTCGCTGCTGATGGCGGCCTGCGCCGCGGCTAAACGCGCGATCGGGACGCGATAGGGCGAGCACGAGACGTAGTCCATCCCCACGCGGTAGCAGAACTCGACCGAACTTGGATCGCCGCCGTGCTCTCCGCAGATACCAATCTCCAGTTTCGGATTGGTCGCGCGGCCCAGTTTCACGGCTTGCTCGATCAGCTTGCCTACGCCTGGCTGGTCGATGGACTGGAACGGATCGGCGGTGAAGATTTTCAGCTCTTCGTATTTCTTCGAGAACTTGGTGTAGTCGTCACGCGACATGCCGAGCGTGGTCTGCGTGAGATCGTTGGTGCCGAAGCTGAAGAACTGGGCGACCTGCGCGATTTGATCGGCGGTTTCGGCGCCGCGCGGGATCTCGATCATAGTTCCGATCATGTATTTGAGATTCTTCATGCCGGCTTTTCCGAGCACTTCCTTGGCGACGCGCTCGACGATGTCTTTTTGCAACACCAATTCCTGCTTGAAGCCCACCAGAGGAATCATGACTTCGGGAATTACTTTGATGCCTTTCTTGGCGACCTGGACGGCGGCTTCGAAAATGGCGCGGGCCTGCATTTCGGTAATTTCCGGATGCACGATGCCCAGGCGGCAGCCGCGGAAGCCGAGCATGGGATTGAACTCGTGCAGATCCTCGACGCGTTTCAATAGCAGCGGCAGGCGCTTCTTCAATTCGCCGGCCGGGAATGCCGTAGGCTTCCGACATCTTCTTTTTTCTTTGCTGCCGGCGTGCGGCAGGACCGCGATATCGACCATCAGGTTTTCGCGCTTCGGCAGGAATTCGTGCAGCGGCGGATCGAGCGTGCGAATGATCACCGGATAACCGTTCATGGCTTCGAACAATCCGGCGAAATCCTTGCGCTGCATGGGAAGCAGCTTGTCGAGCGCCTTCTGGCGGGTCTTTTCGTCTTCAGCCAGGATCATGGCCTGCATGTGCGGGATGCGGTCGGAGGCGAAGAACATGTGCTCGGTGCGGCACAGGCCGATGCCTTCGGCGCCGAACTCGCGCGCGGCCTTGGCGTCCCGAGGGATGTCGGCGTTGGCGCGCACGCCGAAGTCGCCGCGGAAGGTGTCGGCCCAGCTCATGAACTCGACGAATATGGGCGATTTGGGATCGGGTTCTTTGGTCTTGGCTTGGCCCAGATAGACGTCGGCGGTGGTTCCATCGAAGGAAATCCAGTCGCCTTCTTTGACGGTGATATCTTTCATGCCGGCCTTGACTGTGAATTGTTTCTTGTGCTCGTCGATGTGGAGCGAGCCGGCGCCGACCACGCAGGGCAGGCCCATGCCGCGCGCGACTACGGCGGCGTGACTCGATTTGCCACCCACGGCGGTCAGCACTCCTTCGGCGACTTCCATGCCGTGGATGTCGTCGGGCGTGGTTTCTTTGCGGACCAGGATCACGGGACCGCTGCTGGCCTTTTCAACCGCTTCTTCGGCGGTGAACACCGCGCGGCCGACGGCGGCGCCCGGCGAGGCGTCGATACCATTGGCGAGTTTGGTGAGCGACTTGAGCGAGGTTGGATCAAACAGCGGATGCAGCAACTGATCGAGCTGGTTCGGGGCTACGCGCAGGACGGCTTCGCGCTTGTCGATAAGCCCCTCCTTGACCATTTCGACCGCGACGCGCACAGCCGCCATGCCCGTTCGCTTGCCGTTGCGCGTTTGCAGCATAAAAAGCTTGCCGTGCTCGATGGTGAACTCGAAATCCTGCATGTCGCGATAGTGTTTTTCGAGATTGGTTGTGATCTCGTGGAGCTGGCGATAGGCGCCCGGCATGATGGACTCAAGGTCCGCGATGGGATGCGGTGTGCGGATGCCGGCCACTACGTCTTCGCCTTGCGCGTTGAGCAGAAATTCGCCCCAGAACACTTTTTCGCCGGTGGCGGGGTTGCGCGTGAAGCCGACGCCGGTGCCGGAATCGTCACCAACGTTTCCGAACACCATGGTCTGGACCGTGGCGGCGGTGCCGAGATCGTCGGGGATCTTTTCCATGCGGCGGTAGTTTGCCGCGTTCTTGCCCCACCAGGAGCGGAACACGGCGGCGACGGCCATGGAAAGCTGCTGGCGCGTGTCTTGCGGGAAGGGTTTCCCGGTTTCTTTCTTGACCAGCTTTCTGTAATCGTCGAGGATTGACTTCAGGTCTTCGGCTTTAAGATCGGTATCGAGCTTGGCCTTGGCCTTTTTCTTGCGCTCATCGAAGATGTGATCGAACTTTTTCATGTCCATGTCGAGCGCGACTTCGCCGAACATCTGGATGAAGCGGCGGTAGCAGTCGTAGGCGAAGCGCGGATTGGCGCTGGCGCGCGCCAGACCCTTCAACCGTACTGTCGTTAAGCCCTAGATTCAAGATGGTGTTCATCATGCCGGGCATGGAGAACTTGGCGCCGGAGCGCACGCTGCAGAGCAGGGGATTGGCGGGGTCGCCGAGCTTCTTCCCGGTCGCGGTTTCGAGCTGGGCCAACGACACCGAGATTTCGGAATCGATTTCCTTGGGGATGGAGTTCTTGTTTTGGAAATAGATGTTGCAGACTTCGGTGGAGATGGTGAAGCCGGGGGGGACTGGCACGCCCGCGCGGCTCATCTCGGCCAGGCCAGCGCCTTTGCCACCGAGGACGTCTTTCATCTTGCCGTCGCCATCGGCTTTGCCGTTGCCGAAGGAGTAAACGTATTTTTTCATGAGGCATTCCTTTCCGTGACGATCTCCGAGAAATCGGCGATCGTGGAAAATTCCGTAAGAAGATTTTGGAGCAGGGTGAGGCGATTGAGCCGGACTCTGGCGTCGGGTGCGTTGACAAGCACCTTGTCGAAGAACAGATCGATCTTCGGACGGAGCGGTCCGATTCTGGACTCGAGCGGCTCGCCCTGAGTACGGCGTACTTGGTGATACAGGTCGCGCTCTGGGCCGTCTTCGAGCAAGGCGGTATCGAGCGGGCCGGCATTGTAGAACGAAGCTTGCTTGAGGATATTCTTGATGCGCTTGAAGCTTGCGGCGATGGGCTCGAAATCGGGCGTGGGGCGGATGGATTGAACGCGTTTGAGACGCGCTTCGAGGTCGAGCAGGTCTTGCCAGCCGGCGGCCATGCAGGCGCGGACCTCGTCGTAGGCGAAGGCACGGACGTCGCGGAAGTAGTATTCGGTGCGGTCGCGCATGAACTCGCGTAAGTCGTCGCCCATGCCGGGGAAGTCGAATTTCACCTGGCCCTCGACCACGATTCGCACCACACCTTGCGCGGCGCGGCGAAGTGCGAATGGATCCCGGGAGCCGCTCGGAATGAGCCCGACATCGAAGCAGGAGCGCAGCGTGTCCCACTTATCAGCCAGGCTGAGCAGGCGGCCTTCGGTGGTTGACGGGATTTCGCCTTCCATGCTGACCGGCTTGTAGTGGTCGTAAATGGCGCGCCAGACCGGTTCGAGCTCGCCCTGGGCTTTGGCATAGAGGCCGCCGACGATGCCTTGCAGGTCGGTGAACTCTTTCACCATATCGGTGGTCAAGTCGGTCTTCGACAACAGGGCGGCGCGCTGGGCGTTCTGGTTGCCTCCGAGCTGGTCGACCAGGTGGACCATGCGCTGCGCTTTTTCGAAATACGAACCCACCTTGGCCTGGAAGGTGACGTTCTTGAGATCCGGCAGACGGTCTTCCAGTTTCTTCTTTTGATCCTGTTGCCAAAAAAAGCGGGCGTCGTTGAAGCGGGCGCGCAGGACGCGCTCATTGCCGTGGCGGACCAGGCCGTCGGGGTCGGCGTTGGTGTTCATGACGGCGATAAAGTGTGGGGCGAGGTTTCCCTTGGTATCTTCAACGGAAAAATACTTTTGATGGTGACGCATCACCGTGATCAGGACCTCGCTCGGGAGTTCCAGATATTGCGAATCGAAGCCACCCAGGATGGCGGTGGGGAATTCGGTGATGTAGGTCAGGGTGTGGAGGAGATCGGGGTCGGGTTTGACGCGCAGACCGTTTCCGGAGAGCAGCCCGGCGATCTCGGTTTCGATCTTGTCCCGACGTTTGTCGGCGGAGAGGATCACACCGTTGGTGCGCAACTGTTCGTCGAAGTTGCCAACGGTGACCATGATTGAAGACCTTCCCAGCAGTCGATGGCCCGCGGTTGTGTTGCTGGCATGGACGCCGCCGATCTCGAACGGAATCTCGGAATCGCCCAGCAAAGCCACCAGCCAGCGGATGGGGCGGATGAATCGCTCGCTGCCTTTTCCGTTCCAGTACATGGTCTTAGGCCATGAAATCTTAAGAATCAGATTCGGCAGCTCGCGGGCCAGGATGGCGGCTGTCGGCTGGCCTTGGGTTCGTTTTGTCAAAAAATAGTATTCGCCCTTGGGCGTGGTTTGTGTGATCAACTGGTCTGGGGTCGTGCCCAGCTTCTTGGCGAATCCGGCGGCTGCACCGGGGCCAGCAGATTTGGGCGGACCGGAAACTAACTCCTCCGTGTCGAGTTGACGCTCGATTAGGTTCTCTGCTCGAAGCACCAAGCGACGTGGTGTCGCGTTAACTGAGTTCACCTTTCCGCCCAGTGCGTACTGATCTAGCAACAGTTGAAAATCGTCCTGCAACTGATTCAGGGCAGGGACAATCATCCAATCAGGAATCTCTTCGGTCCCGATTTCCAAGAGGAACGGGAGGCTCAAGCGATCACCTCTTCGGAAGCGGGCGTTGGGTTCGTTTGTGCAATCCAGGCCTTGGCGACGCCGAGCGCGAGGCGGCGGACACGGCCGATGACGCCGACGCGTTCAGTGACGCTGATGGCGCCTCGGGAGTCCAGAAGATTGAAGATGTGGGAACACTTGAGGACCTGATCGTAAGCCGGTAGAACCACGTCGGTTGTTTGCAAGAGGCGATGGCATTCCTTTTCGTGCAGGTCGAAGAGCTGCCAGAGCATTTGGACGTCGGCCAGCTCGAAGTTGTACTTGGAGAACTGGCGCTCCTCTTCGAATCGGACCTGGCTGTATTTGGTGCCGGGCAGGCCTGACTCGCTTCGGGCCCACACGATGTCGTAGACGCTGTCGAGGTTCTGGAGGAATTTGGAAATGCGTTCGAGTCCATAGGTCAGCTCGGCTGGGACGAGGTCGAGATCGAAGCCGCCGCACTGCTGGAAGTAGGTGAACTGGGTGATTTCGAGGCCGTCGAGCATCACCTGCCAGCCGATGCCCCAGGCGCCGAGGGTGGGGGCTTCCCAGTTGTCCTCTTCAAACTTGATGTCGTGCTTGGAGAGGTCGATGCCGATGGCGGTGAGGCTGCCGAGGTATTGATCGATGACGTCGGCGGGCGAGGGCTTGAGGATGACCTGGAGCTGCTGGTGCTTGTAGAGGCGGTTGGGATTTTCGCCGTAGCGGCCGTCGGCGGGGCGGCGGCTGGGCTGGACGTAGGCGACGCGATAGGGGGTGGGGCCAAGGACGCGCAGAAATGTTTCGGGGGCCATGGTGCCGGCGCCGACTTCGACGTCGTAGGGCTCCTGGATGATGCAGCCACGGTCGGACCAATATTTTTTGAGGGCGAAGACGGTGTCCTGGAAGGTGGGTTTGGCGGGGGTCACGCAGCCTCCGGGGCGGTGAGGCGGAGGGGGGCCTGGGGACGGAGGTCGGGTTTATGGATGACGTTCGGCGACATCGTTTCTCGGGTTGATCCAGATTGGCTGCGAGGGAACCGGCTCGCAGGAATTTAGGGTTACGAGTGGTTCTTCTTTATGATGATACGACAGGAGGGCGGGTGGGATGGCGAGTCAGGCTGCTTGGTGTGTCGTGAGGCGACCAGCCTGGCGGACGCGCAACTAATGGCGCGCGCTCTCGGGCGGGCGGGTTTGGGTGGCTCTTTAGAGCGACTAGCTACGAGTGCCAAAGGACGCGCTTTTGCGAAAAGTCGAATATCCACACTCGTTGAAACGGCCCGCTGGTAACCAAGGCCTGGAGGTCCAACGCCGCGTTGTTTACAAGCTTGTCGAAAACCAGTGGCTCCGGCGGCGATTGTGTGCGGTAGTAGAGTAATAGTTCGACGGGCGCAGCGCTCGTTCTGTACGGCCTGCTCCGCTTCTTCGCGATGATGTAGCTAAAAGGGCGGTCTTGAGAAAAAGCGCAGGGCCTCGGCTCGTTCCGCCTGATTGCATGAGCCATGCTTTCGGCCACTGGCGGGTCGATGATTTCCCCAAGTTCGAAGTAGTGTCCCTCTCCGCTGACCGTGCACCGAATGTCCGGTTCGGGGCTTACGGCATTCGTGCCGGATCCGATTCGACGCGCGCTTCAGGAGCGGCTGCAGCAAACGCAGTGAAGACATCCATCTCTTCGATTTCAGTTTTCCGGCCGTTGGGTAGTGCGTCCCAATACGCGCGTTGCTCTCTGAACTGTTTGGCCACAATTCTGGCCTCAGGCGTTCGATTCGCTTCGATCCGCGCCAGCAGCCTTGCGCGTTCTTTGCGAAATTCCTCTGGAGTGGGCATGGTCATCCTCCTCAGCCAGCGTCACTGTCCCACCCATAGCGATTCCCGTCTAGGTCGAGCGGGACAATGTGGGGGATTGGTAAGCCGGTTTTCTTCCGAACCTTCCGGAGCAAGTGGTCTTTCGTCCGTTCTCCCACGAAAATGCTTAGCAAAGACTTCGTAGCGTGCAAATTGATCAATTGGACTTGTCCACACGGTTGAATATGCAGTGCTAGTCCGACATGTAGCCGTGGGTCGCGCGGGCGAAATCCTCGATGGACGTACACTTCTGACCATCGACAGAACAGCCATATAACGACGTCGTGGGTTTGAAATCGACTCCCAAAGAGTGATACTCAGAGAAGTCGCCATATTTGTGGTTCTCGTATGCATCGAAAAGCATTACGACGTTTTGCCAGGAAGAGGTTTTATTTCCTTCATCGCTATAGTGCCATTCAACGAGGACAAAGCACTTGCCCAGCTTACTGTTGTAGTGGTTGGTTTCTTGTAAAAGCATCGTCTCCTTGTTCGCCGAAAACTCCCGCTGAAAAAACCTTTGCGCGGCCGTTGAACACTTCTCTTGCGTATCGAGGGAGACGCGCTTGCTTTCATCTAGCTGACGCCGGAGCTCTCTGTTCTCCTTCTCCAAGGCGGCAACCCTGTTTTGATCGCAACCACTGAGGACGAGCGCCGCTAGCACTGCTGCCCAACTACTTCTCATTTGCTTGAGTATACAGATTTCAAAACGCCGCTTGCGCGAAGTGCTGGTCGGATAGGGCTCTCGCCCTTCTGCGCCATTGGCGCACCGTTGTGAGGGCGGCTGAGGAAATTTCGTCCTCGCGCTTCCCGGCAAACCAGCAGCTGCGGTGGTAATTGACGGGGGATTTCAGGGTGGCTATTCTAGAGCTAGGTTGATAGGCTTTTGACCGATTCCTGTTCCTATACAACCACCCCTTAACGGCGGGTTCTGGATAAGTTCTAGCCACACGTCTGCGGCGAAACTATTCCTTCCCTACGACCGGGTTTCCTCATGGCTCATTCCCATGCCTGGGTTTGAGTGCGATGTCTCGCGAGACCACCGGCAGATAGCAGTCTAAACCCGTCGCCCGGCGCGGGTCTTTTGCTTCCGTGCCACTACCTGCACAATCGGAGCCGGAAGCTACTCAGAATCCAAGACGTTATCTTGGACAATGTTCACCTCCAGGAGGAAAACTCCTCATCTAGAAGCATACAACATTCTTGCTTGCGGCTGTCGGGGTTGCCGATCGTGCGTCGGAACTGTGCCGCGCCTTAGCGTTTGGTGGACGAGGGCATCGATGCCGAGGTCTTTGGGCGTTTGTGCCTATCGTGAAACTACTTCAAGGCTTCGTTGCTCTCGATCTCGTGCTTCAAAACATCAGTCAGAGTTCGGACAAATCGACGCCCTTTTCTTCGGCTTTCTTTGAAAAAAAATATTGCCATACGCTGCGTTCGATCGACGCGGGGAGAAAGACCTTTGCGCCGGGCGGGATGTGGTGGAGGCCGCGAACGCCTTTGCTGAAGT
The DNA here is from genome assembly GCA_963739705.1 of Terriglobia bacterium. Classification (GTDB taxonomy): domain Bacteria; phylum Acidobacteriota; class Terriglobia; order Bryobacterales; family Bryobacteraceae; genus Palsa-89. Next base: position 131,178 of record CAVUBR010000007.1, read on the forward strand.
CTACCTCGGCCGGCATGTCGTTTTCTTCTATGGGCTGGCTACTCATTGGCTTCTCTTGCCGACTAATTCTGGTTCAGGGTTGCTCGGCGGAGGCGGTTTGAGGTACTCAAGCGCTCAGTTTCTTCTTGGCCACAAGCGATACCACTTTGTGCCTGGAGCGGCGCTGGCGTTTTCTCGCCGCTGCGATAATGGCCCGGACATCGAACCCATGCTTCGCGGCCTGTTCCTCGCGGATGCGGCGCACTTCGTCAACGATCGGGTCTTTGAGCATCGCTATTCTCCCCAGAGCTCTTCCGGTGTACAGATAACCGGACATTCGAACCCGTGATCCCGGCAAATAACCGCGATTGGCTTGGCGATCGCGGCGTTCGCAATATGCACGCAGTTCCAGGTTATCAGGAAATCCATGCCATGCACGGCTGCTACCGCGATGTGCGCGGCGTCGGTGGCGGCCTTTCTAGGGAGTTTGCCCGAGGCCAAAATGGCGGAGGCGAGCATCGATACATCCAGCGTCGCGTCCAGCAGCGGAAGCGCTTGGATCAAGCTCAGGCGTGCACTGGCGAGCGCTGGGTCTCCCGCACTTGCTTCGTCAATGACGAATTGCGACGCGTAAAGCTGAAAGGCTCCACTTTTGTGCTCCCACCACTCTTGTGTGATCTGCTGGTGCGCGGCGATGATCAGGTCCCTGCTCGGCCGCGACGTCAAGTAGCTTGGAATGGTCGTTTCCACGTAGACGCGCGGCTTCATTCCATGATGCTAACTGATTTGCGGGCCGATGAGGTCGCATTCGAGATCGCGACTAGAAGGATTTCTAACGCGGTATTTCATAATTAAGAATGCTTGTTCCCGACGTCATAACCAAACAGCCTAAGATCAATGCGGCTGTTTCCGAGGTCGCGAGACTTCTTGCGCCGGATGTCCGGCACATCCGCTATGACATCGCTCAGGATTGGAGCGGCGATTGGGCAATCTTCTTTCGGGTCGTTCTGTCGGATGAGGCGAGCAAGATGCGACTCCGCGAGATCACAACGAAAGTCGTTTCGCAGTTGGCGGCGAGGCTGGATTTCTCCGCGATGGGTCTCTTCGCGTACCACAACTTCAGGAGTGTTTCAGAACAAGCGGTGTTACAGGAAGAAGCTTGGGCGTAGCTAATGCCATTTCCCGAGGACCTGCTTCAGCAGGCGTATGATCTGGCGTCTAAGGAGCCAGAGAATCCGAAGCAGGCCAGTCTTCGCCGGGCGGTGTCTACCGCTTACTACGCGCTGTTTCACTTGTTGATCGATGAAGCTGTCGGAAAATGGGCTATCGAGAGACAGCGGAGTATTCTTGCGGACCTTTGAACACGACAGGATGAAGACAATCTGCGACGACGTTTTGAAGAATTTCAAGAGCGGCGGAAAGGTCCCGCCTGAGCTTTTCACGGTTGCGCAGAGTTTCGTTGAGCTACAACAGCATCGGAACACCGCGGATCACGACAATTCAAAGCAGTGGTCGCGTACCGACGTCTTAAACGCGCTGACGCTGACCACCGACGCTTTCAACGCGTGGATCGCGATCAGAGACCAAGATCTCGCGCAGGACTTTCTATTGCAATTATCCCTGCCGAAGTTGCGCAGGGCTTAGTTGGTCGATCGCCGGGCGTGCGGATCACAAATTCTCCAGTGCGGCGGGGGTGCGGAGTTTGCGCTCGGCGTGTTCTTCGATCAGGCGGTTCAGGAGGCGGCGGAGGTCGCTGGCGGTGTCCTTTGTCCAGGGGCGTGGAGCCAGGGCGTGGACGGGGGTAGCAACATTTCGTCGGCGAGGGCGGCGGATTCGGGCTTGACGCGCAGGTCGGGGAGGAATCCGGCCAGGCGCACGGACCAGAGGCCGAAGTAGGTGACGGCGGTCCAGGGATTGCCGCCGGCGCGGAGGTAGTCCAGGACGGCCATCAGCAGACGGAAGTGGCGTTCGTTGGTTTCGTTAGGCGGCAATAGTTGCTCCGTGACCTCGGCCAGATAGTCGAGTGCGACGCTCGCTTCGTAGTTCGAGGCTAAAGTGAACTGCGAGTGAACCAGCTCGCAGGAATTCAGGCTAACCAGTTCGCGGTTCTCCTTTTGATAATACGACACGTGGGCGTGGGAGAGGCGTTCGAGGCCGGAGCCGAAGGAGGATTTGGGGCGGCGGGCGCGGCGGGCGATGCCGCGGAGCTTGCCCTGGTCGCGGGTGAAGAAGCTGACGATGAGGTCGGATTCACGGTAGGGGTAGGTTTGGAGGATGAAGGATTCGCTCGAGCGAGCGGGCATGGGGATTAGGGTGCCAGGATATCACCCGCGCTATTTCAAACCATCGTTGATCTCGATGTCTCGCCTCAAAATGTCCGTAAGAAGTTCCGACAACTCGATGCCCTTTGCTTGGGCTTTCTTGGAGAAGTATTCCCACACGCTGCGCTCGATAGAGATGGGAAGAAAGACCTTCGCGTCCGGTCGGATGCGGTGGAGACCGCGAACTCCTTTGGCGAAGTCGATCTCCGCAGGCAAGCCGTCGCCATCGATTGGTTGTTTGCTCATTGATTGCAGCTCAACTATCGGAGTCAAGCGCTCAACTTCTTCTTGGCGACAAGCGATACCACTTTGTGTTTAGACCGGCGCTGGCGTTTTTTCGAGGCCGCAAGGATCGCCTCGACATCGAAACCGTGCTTGGCGGCTTGCTTCTGGCGAACGCGGCGAACTTCATCGACGATGGGGTCTTTGGACAATTCCCTATGCTCCCAATAGCTCTTCCGGCGTGCAGATGACCGGACATTCGAAGCCGTGATCCCGGCAGGTCAATGCAAGTGGCTTCGTGATCGCGGCATTAGCAATGTGCACGCAATTCCAGATTATCAGGAAATCCATTCCATGCACGGTTGCTATGGCGATGTGCGCGGCATCGGTAGCGGCGTTTCGAGGGAGTCTGCCGGAAGTCAGGATGGCGGAGGCTAGTAGCTGAAACCTCTGGCGTGATGTCCAGCAGCGGAAGGTGCTGGATCAGGCTCAAACGTGCTCTTGCGGCTAACGGGTCTCCTTCGCCTGCCTCGTCGACGACGAGTTGCGAGACGTAAAGCTGGAACGCGCTGCCTTTCTTCTCCCACCACTCTCGTGTGATCTGCTGGTGTGCGGCGATGATGAGATCCCTGCTCGGCCGCGACGTCAAGTAGCTTGGAATGGTCGTCTCCAGGTACACGCGCGGCCTCATTTCCTGATCTTAGCCATATTGGCGGCGTTACTGTTTCAAGTCGAGCGCTTGGCGGTTTCGCGGATGCGATAATTACAAATAGAAGAGCATCTGAATGAAAACCGCCGACTTTCGCGGGCAAATCAGCCCGAACGGACAGATTGACGTCCCACCTGGGATTGCATCGCAGGTGCCGTGCGGGGAACAGGTTGAGGTGGTGCTCCACTGGGGCGCCAGCGACAACGATGCAACTTGGCGTGCGGCAGGTCGGGCCCGATTTGAGGTAGCTTACTGTTCCGATGACTCGGTCTACGAACAGCTAAACCATGATGCTCGGACCGTAGCTACTGAACCAAGCTAAGTGCGCGGAACATCAGGTTTCTCGCGCGGCTAAGAATACTCCCATGCCGATCATGGCCGCGCCGGTGGCTCGCTGCTGGTTCTTTCGAGCGCGGCGGGATGCAAGCAGGCGCTCTCCTATGGGGCCTGCGAACAGCGCGACCACTACGTCGGCGGTCGAATTCAGGATCACTGTGATCGTGCCTAACAGAAGAAACTGCGCGAATACGGAGCCGGCTTTCGCGTTTACAAATTGCGGAATGAACGAGAGAAAAAAGAGCGCTGTTTTCGGATTCAGAAGCTCGGTCACAATGCCTTGTGGGAACGGGTTGCCTGGCGTTGCTTTTGCGGCGATGAACTCGGTGTGCTCGGCGCTGCGAAACATGCGTATTCCCAAATAGATCAGATAGGCGGCGCCGGCCCAGCGCACAGCCTGGTAAGCGATGGCGGAAGTTGCGAGCAGCGCGGAGATTCCCAAAGCTGCGGCAAAGACGTGGACGAAACCGCCCAGCAGCGTGCCCAGCGACGAGAGGATTCCTGCGCGGCGGCCTCCTGCCAGGCTCCTCGTCAGAACGTACATGATGCCGGGGCCGGGCGTGATGGCCAGCAGGATCGAGGCGGAAAGAAATCCAATGAATGTGGGCAGCGGGATCACTTTTTCAGTGTACGACTGCGAGCGGGCGCGCGCGCTGAAGTTCAGTGGTACTCTGGCTTTTCCTATGTCCAACATCACTACGGAACGCCGCGGGCACGTGCTGCTGATCGGATTGAATCGCGTCGCCAAGCGCAATGCCTTCGACCCGCCGATGTTTCACGAGCTGGCGCGCGCGTACGGGTCCTACGAGGCGGATCGTGAGCTGCGGTGCGCGGTGGTGTTCGCGCACGGGCCGCACTTTACGGGCGGGATCGATCTGGCGCAGTTTGCGCCGCTGTTCGAGCGCGACGATCCGTTTATGCTGGACGCCGGGCAGATCGATCCGTTCGGCATGCGCAGCCATCTGTCGAAGCCGCTGGTGATGGCGGTGCACGGGATTACGTTCACCATCGGGATCGAGATGTTGCTGGCCGCGGATATTCGGATCGCGGCCAGCGACGCGCGGTTTGCGCAACTGGAGATCGCGCGCGGGCTGTATCCGCTGGGCGGGGCGACGTTCCGGCTGGTTCGTGAAGCGGGATGGGGGAACGCGATGCGGTACCTGCTTACGGCGGACGAGTTCGGCGGCCGCGGAGGCGCTGCGGATGGGGTTGATTCAGGAAGTGACTGAGCCGGGGAAGCAATTGGAGCGGGCCCTTGCGATAGCCGAGAGGATCGCGGCGCAGGCGCCGTTGGGCGTGCAAGCGACGCTTCGGTCGGCGCGGCTGAGCATTGTGGAAGGCGAAGCTCGAGCCGCGGCGCGGGTACGCGAGGATATGCCGGCGATTCTTGCAAGCGAGGATTTTCGCGAAGGCGTGGCCAGTTTTCGTGAGAGAAGATCCGCCAACTTTACCGGCCGGTAACGCGTCCTAATGCGCCGGTTGCATGTTCTGCGCTGTGTAGGCCTGTGCGGCGGCTGGCGAGGAAAGGTAGTCCAATAGCGCCTGGGCTGCGGCTGGGTCCTTCGCATGGGACGACACGAATCCGACCAGAGTTGTCGGAGGCGAAATCTCTTTGGGCAACGGCCCCAGCACGTCGATGCCGGGCTCTTTCATTTCGCTCACAAACGTCAGGCCGATATCCACTTCGCCGGTGGCGACCATCCTCATCGCTCCTGCTCCGCCCTGGGCTCGTTTGAGTTTAGGCTGCATCTGTTCGGCGATGCCCAGCTTTTTGAGCGTTTCATCGAAGCTGATGCCTGCGGCGGCTCCGCCCGCGGGATTCGGGTAAGACACCGCCTTGGCCGCAAGCAGCGCGCGCTTGACGGCGTCGGGTGTTGAGATGTCCGGCTTCGATGCACCTTGCCGTACTGCGACTCCGACCGCTACACTTGCGATCGGCTTCGCGCTGCCGGGAACGACGTAGCCTGACGCGAGCACTTCCGGGTAGGGTGGTTGGACAATCGGCACATCAAAAGCTTCGCCGCGTGCCACCTGCTGCTTGGTTCCCAGGCCGGAGCCAAAGGTTGCTTTGACCTTATGCCCGGTCTGGCGTTCGAAACCCGGGATGAGCTGCTCGATGGCGGCGCGAATGCCGCCCGGTGCGATCAGTGTGACCTCGCTCTGAGCATGGAGCAGCGTGCTGCTCAGTAATAGAAGCATAATAGCTGGCGGGTAAGATTTCATGGTTGGATCACATGATACATCGGAGGACGAGTCTATGGCGGTGGGGCTGTGTATGACTTGTAAGAACGTGCGGCGCGTTACGTTCCGATCGCGGGTCGCGATTCTATCTGTGCGAGCTGTCGATGACGGATTCCCGGTTTCCGAAATATCCGCGGCTGCCGGTGTTGAGTTGCGCCGGTTATGAGCCGCGGAATGAGGGGGAGTAGCGTTACTCTTCGCGCAGGGCCAGCATAGGATCGATGCGCGTCGCGCGACGGGCCGGGATCCAGCAGGCGACCGAGGCTGCGGCCAGAACCAGCACTACCGCTACAAGCACGAGCATGGGGTCGTTCGACGTGAGGCCCGCGAGGATGTTGCGCAATACGCGAGCCACCGCCAGGGCGAGAACCAGGCCCAAGGCGATGCCGAGCGAGGCCAGCAGCATTCCGCCGCGGAAGACCAGAGCTTGCACATTGCGCGGGCTGGCGCCGAGAGCGACACGGAGGCCGATTTCCGACGTCCGGAGCGAGGTGGTGTAGGAGATGACGCCGTATACGCCGGCGGCGGCGAGCAGGAGTGCCAGGCAGCCCGTGATGGCGAGCAAGGTCATGATGAAGCGGCGGTCGGCGACGGAATCGCCGATGAATTGCGACATTGACGCGCTGAGGAACACAGGCTGCTTGGGGTCTATCGAGGCGACGGCGAGACGGACTGCCTGGGCCATTTCCCGGGCCGGGCGTTCGGTACGAACTACAAGAAAGTCGGCGTAGCGGTAGGCCTTGTCGGTTTCGTAGACTTGCGGGGCGATGGGCTCATCGAGTCCCGAGTGGCGGATGGTTTGGACGACGCCGATCACGCGTTTGCGCTCGCGAATTGTTTCGTTATAGCAATTCATGCAGATTTGTTTGCCCAGGGCGCTTTGGCCCGGCCACAGGCGGTTGGCGAGAACATCGTTGACGATGGCTAGGTCGCGGCCGGGCGTGAGATCGTCCTCGTGGAACCAGCGGCCGTCGAGCAGACGAATGTTCATGGTCTGGAGGTAATCCGCGCTGACGTGATCGAATTCGGCCATTTGTCCGTGGTCCGGCAAAGTTGCGTCGGGGTCGTCGCCGCGACTGACGGTGCCGCCGTTGTTTTCGCCGCTGAACGGCAGTGCGTCGACCAGGCCGGCGGATTCGACGCCGGGCACGGCGCGGACGGCATCCAGGATGCGCCGGAACAGCGATTCGTGTCCCTCGGGCGTCTGGTATTGATCGGCTGACGGGGAGATGATGGAGGCCAGCACGTGACGGGTATCGAAACCCGGGTCGGTGCGCAAGAGTTGCACGAAAGTGGCGGTCAATCGGCCGCCGATGATCACCAGCGTCACGGCGATGGTCACTTCCGCGACCACCAGAGCGGAGCGCAGGCGATTGCGGGCGGCGCCAACGGAGCCGCGAGAACTGGATTCGCGCATCGAGACGGCTGGGTCGCGCTGCGAGGATCGGAGAGCGGGGGCGAGGCCGAAGAGAATTCCATTGAGGACGGCGACGACGATGGTGAACGCCAGGACACTTCCATCGGCATGAGCTGCAGCGAGCCGCGGGATGCTCATGGGCGCGACCGCGGGCAGCAGCCTCCAGGCGAGCGCTGCGAGGCCGTAACCGGCGAGGCCGCCGACCAGCGCTAAGACGCAGCTTTCGGTGATGAGCTGGCGCACGATTCGCTTCCCTCCTGCGCCCAGGGCGAGGCGGATCGATATTTCGCGCTGGCGGGCGAGCGAGCGCGCCAGCAGCAAATTAGCGACATTGGCGCAACCGATCAGCATGAATAGCGCCGCGGCTCCCATGAGAAGCCACAAGCCGGTTTGCGCAAAGCCCAGGGTTCGTGCGCGGAGCGGCGTGAAGTGAAGAACGTGTCCGGCGTTGGTGCGCGGATAGAGGCGCGCGAGCTCGGCGCTGATGGCATCGAGATCCGGTTGCACGCCGGCGAGCGAAACACCAGGCTTCAGACGAGCTACCGCGCAGTACCCGCCAATGCGGCCGAGCTTGACTGGATCCACCGCCTGCGGCGCCCAGAAATCCATGTGCTGCGAAGGCGTTTTTATGATGGCGGCCTGCCGCAAGCGGAAAATCGAATCCGGGAGGCATGACGCCGATGATGACCCAGGGGTGGCCGTTGATTTCGATCGAGCGGCCGATCACGCCGCGGTCGGAGGCGAACCGGCGCGTCCACAGGCCGTAGCTGAGGATCATCTCCCGTTCACGTCCGATTTGCGTTTCCTCGGGCAGAATGTTTCGCCCCAGCATGGGCTTCACGCCGAGCATCGGGAACAGGTCCGAGGAAACATACAGGCCGTATAACGCTTCGGGCGGGTTGTTGGCATCGCCGGTCAGATCGACCAGCGCGTAGTGGTACGTTCCGAGCGACTCGAAGGAGTGATTGGCGCGCTTGACGTCCTGCATGTCGGCCCAGGACACCCAGTCGTAGTGCGGGCCGGCTGCGGGTGTAGTCGGTGCGGAGCTGCACCAGGGCATCGGCGTTTTTGTAAGGCAGCGGTTCGAGCAGGACAGATTTTATGGCCGCGAAAACGACTGCCGTGGCGCCGGTGGTGATGGCGACAGAGAGCAGCGCGATGGCGGTCAGTCCGGGACTGCGGCGAAAGAGCCGGAGGGCCTGCCGGACGTCTTGCAAAAGAGACACAGTGTCGAACTCAGGCGCTGGTTGATTTGGTTGCTATTGCGCGGGCCGCGGCGAGGGCGGCGTCGTAATTGGGATGATCGGCGACTTCTTTCACGTATTCGACGTGCTTGATGGTGTTGTCTTTGTCGACCACAAAAATGGCGCGGCTCTCGATGCGCAGATCCTTGATCAAGGTTCCGTAGCGCTCGCCGAAGGAACCGGAGCGATGGTCGGAAACCATCTTGACCTTGTCGACCCCGTAGGCGCCGCACCAGCGTTTTTGCGCAAACGGGAGATCCATGCTGATGGTGTAGAACTGAACGCCGGGCAGTTTGGCGGCCTCTTCGTTGAAGCGTTTGGTTTGCGCGTCGCACACCGGGGTGTCGAGCGAAGGCACAACGCTGAAGATCCGGACGTCTTGCCCGGTGCCTGCCAGGTTAATGGGTTGGAGCGAATCGTTGACAGCTTCGAAATCGGGTGCTTTATCGCCGGCCTTCAGCTCCGGTCCCACCAGAGTCAGCGGCCGTCCTCGCATGGTAGTTGCTCCGGGTCTTTCCACAAATCCTCCTATAAATTCGGAATTTGATTTCGACTTATTGTAGCAACTCGTCGAACTTGGAAAGCTCGTTTGTGGGGAGCTGGCAGGCGTAATTTTGGCAGACGTAGGCGGTGGGTTGGCCATTGATTTCGCGCATCGTGGCGGCTGCCGGGAAAATTGTGGCGAGCTTGCCGCGGGTCTCATCGGAATCGATCAGCAAGGCGATGGTGCGCGGGAGAAAGCGGGCGCGGAGCGCGCCGAGGAAGGCTTTGGTGAGTTGGGCGTCGCGCGGGCCGGCGATGACGACTTCGCGGCGCGGCGAATCATGGTAGTCGAGCGCGACCAGCATCTGCGGCGATGCTACCGGCTGCGAGGAGATCTTCGCGCCGAGGGCGTTTAAAGTGCTCTCGGCCGATTCGCGCAGGCTGGACTGATCGGTGATGTGCGCCAGGCGCAGCAGATCGAGCACCGCGATGGAGTTTCCGGATGGCTCGGCGCCGTCGTAATCATCCTTGAGGCGCAGGACCAGGCTGCTGTCGCCGGCGGCGGTGCTGAAGAATGCGCCGTTGCTGGGGTCTTCGAACAACTTCTGCATGGTCGATGCGAGATCCAGGGCAAGCTCGATGTGGCTGGGGTCGAAATCGGCTTCGTAGAGATCGAGGAGCGCGGCGATGAAGAATGCGTAGTCGTCCAGGAAGCCGGGGATGGCGGCTTCGGCATCGCGATAGCGGCGCAGCAGAGTTTTGGCGCGCGGATCGTACATCTTCGAAAGGACGAATTGGGTGGCGCGCTGCGCGGCGGCGAGGTAGCGCGGTTCGTCCAGGACCTGCGCGGCCTTGGCGAAGGCGGAAATCATGAGGCCGTTCCAGGCTGTTAGGATTTTGTCGTCCAAGTGCGGGCGGATCCGGCGTGAGCGAGCTTCCAGAAGCTTCGCTTTGGCCTCTTGAAGTTGAGAAGCAACGTAGGGATCAGGTATTTCGCGGAGATACAGGATGTTCTTGCCGGTGAATTCGCCGTGCGGATCCTGATAGACGTTGCCATTGTCTTCCACGCCGTAGTGCTTGGCGAAGGGCGCGTAGAGAGCCGATCCGAGCGTATCCTGGAGTTCCGCGGCGGTCCAGACATAGAACGCTCCTTCGCCCTTCACTTCCGGATGCGCGGGATCGATGACGCTGTCGGCATCTTCGGCCGAGTAGAAGCCGCCATCGGGATGAGTCATGTCGCGGAGCACGTAGTCCAGCGTGCTGCGCGCGATGCCGGAGTAGAAATCGTCGTGCGTGATCTGGAAGGCTTCCAGGTAGGAGACGGCGAGCTGCGCCTGGTCGTACAGCATTTTTTCGAAATGCGGGACAAACCAGCGCTCGTCCACCGAATAGCGATGGAAGCCGCCGCCGAGCTGATCGTGCATGCCGCCGTTGGCCATGGCGCGCAGCGTGTCCAGCGTCATGTCGAGCGCTTCTTTGCGATTGGTTCGGACGTAGTAGCGCAGCAGGAAATTGAACACCACCGGGCGGGGAAACTTGGGGGCCTGGCCGAAACCGCCATGCTCGGAATCGAAGGTGCGGCGAAAATATTGGAACGTGGAATCGAAGACGCTTTTATCGGGGAGACCGGTCGCGTCGGGTGCACCTCCGGCGTAACGCGCAAGCTGCGAGAGGGCTTCGGCGCTCGATTCGACGATGCGGTCGTGCTCGTTTGTCCAAGCCTCGGCGACGCGTTCCAGCAGCGTGCCGAAGCCGGGACGTCCATAGCGGCTGTCCGGCGCGAAATACGTTCCGCCGAAAAATGGCTTGAGATCCGGCGTCAGAAAGACCGACATGGGCCATCCGCCGCTGCCGGTGGCGGCTTGCACGTAGGTCATGTAGATGCGGTCGACGTCGGGGCGCTCTTCGCGATCCACCTTGATGGGCACAAACAGCCGGTTCAGGAGCGCGGCAATTTCTTCATTTTCGAAGGACTCGTGCTCCATGACGTGGCACCAATGGCAAGTGGAGTAGCCGACGGAGAGGAAGATGGGCTTATTCTCGGCGCGCGCTTTTGCGAAGGCCTCGTCGCCCCACGGGTGCCAGTCGACTGGATTGTGGGCGTGCTGCTGGAGGTACGGGCTCTTCTCGGAGATGAGACGGTTGGGCACGCGGTTACTTAGAGGCTGCGATGTCGAGGACCGTGTACCAGAGGAACTGGAGCATCTGATGGATGGAGCTTTCGAGCACGCGCTCCTGGTCGGAATGCGCGCCGTGCAGATCACCCTCGGACTCTTCGGCGACGTGGCCGAAGCCGTACGCCTGCACGCCCTTGGTGCGGAGTTGCGCGTTGTCGGTAGCGCCGGTGAGCATGGTGGGGATGGTGATGGCTTTCGGATACATGCGCTTCTGGGTTCGCTCCAGCGCCTGGAACATTTCCGAATCGATGCGTGAAGGCGGGGCGGAGGGACGGTTGCGCGATGGGTCGGCGATTACTTCGACTGCCGGGTCGTTGATGACGCGCCGCATTTGATCGTAGAGCTGGTTCATGTCTTCGTCGGGCAGCGCGCGGATGTCGAGCGTGGCTTCGGCTTGCGATGGGATTACGTTGGTGCGGAATCCGCCTTGGATGATGGTGGGGACGATGGAAGTGCGCAGTACGGAATAATTTCCGGGGTCGTTTTCGGCGAGGTAGCGCTGGATTTCCTCGGTGTGCGCGGGATCGGCGATGTGATTATAGCGATAGGCGTCGTCGGGAGGGCTGATGGTCGCGAGGCGCTCGAAATACGTGCGCGTGGTGTCGTTCAGGCGCATGGGCGGCTGCCAGTTTTGGAACTTGGCGACCGCGCTGGCCAGATGAAGTACGGCATTATCCTGGCGCGGGCGCGAGCCGTGGCCGGCCGTTCCGTGCGCTACCAGGCGCGTGGCGCGCGGAGTTTTTTCCGTGGTGGCGATGCCGACGTAGAGCACCTGTCCGTCGCGCGCGACGGTCTGGCCGCCTTCCGCTAGCGCGAATTCGGCGGCAATGTCGTTCCAATGCTGATCCACCAGGTAGCCGATGCCGAAGCGCGAGGTGCCTTCCTCGCCCGCCTCGGCGATGAAGATGACATCGCGGTCGAGTTGGACGTTCAGGCGCTTGAGCTGCAGCATGGTCATCAGACAGGACACCAGGTGGGACTTGTCGTCGCTCGAGCCGCGGCCCCAGATGAAACCGTCCTTGCGGAGCGCGGCGAACGGGTCGACCGGCCACTTGTCGCGCTGCACGCCGACCACGTCGGTGTGGCCCATGATGATGATGGGGCGCTTGGAACCGTTGCCCTTGATGCGCGCGACCAGGTTGGCGCGGTTGGGATCAAGCGACCAGACGTTGGTGGAGATGCCGGCGCGATCGAGAATCGGTTTGAGATAATTCACTGCCTTGGTTTCGTCACCGGGAGGATTGCTGGTGTCGATGCGGATCAGGGAAGTGAAGTAGTCGATGGTTTCCGACTGGAGCTTGGTCCAGTCGACGGGATAGCGATCGGCGGCAGGGGCCAGCGGCGCAGTCGAGCAAATTGCCGCGACTAGGGCAAGCGTGAATCTCATTCGCTTCAGGATAACGTTCTGATGCGGGCGGGACAACCGGTCAGCGCGGGAGCGTTTCGGCCGGGCATCCGCGAATGGCCACCGCCGCATCGCGATGTCATCGTTGTGATAAATCACTTGCAATTTCTGTTGTCTGATGAACTCTTCGGCTGGTCGGGAGAAATATCGCATAGGCGTCTCGATCTGGCGGCAGCTCTCCGCTGGTGGAATCCGGAGAATTCCTTTAAGGAGCCCACGCCGTAGTTCTCGCGGTAGAAATTAAGCGGAAGGTGGTATCTCCAATCGATGCCGAATGTCTGGATGCCACAGCGCTGATGAAGATCGGACATAATCCAGTACAGTGTCTTGGTGTCGCTATCAAATCTCCACTCCTTGAAATATCCAAGCCTGAGGCATCCGATGAAGTAGAACGCGGTAAGAGCGAGAACCGCGATGCCGCACCAGCGGGGAATGTCTACTTGTCCGGGACGGGACCCGAAGGCTAGAGATCCAACAAAAGCTAACGTCCAAAGCGGAAGGAAGAAGAGGCCAGTCCGGTCTTTGGGCAAAGGAATATGAGCGATTTTGAAGGCCAGCCAGTGGAACAACAAGGTTGCTGCAGCGATAAGCGCTACCAGGCGAACGAAATTGCCGAGCGCTTCTGACTTGGGATCGGGATTTCTCCAGCGCTTGATTTCCATGAGGCCGAAGAAGAACAATCCGGCAATGGCGGTGATCCAGGGCCCGAGCCGCTGAATCGGGAGCAATCCGCGAAGGAGAAGCGGATTTGTCAGGTTCGGATTCAAGTCATCGAAAGTTCCGCTGGCAAAGCCGCTCCACATTTCCGACATTTGCTTCGATCCGAAATAGAGTTCGCCTTTGGGCCAATTCCATATCACGGAGCCGCATAGGATGAAGCCTACCAACAGGCCGGGTAGGTAAGTCGCGGCGGCGAGGTCCAGGTATTTGGGGTTCTGCCGAACGGCCCAGATGAAAAAGATCACGAGCGTGGCGCCGTTCGCGATTGCAAACGAAAAGTTGGCGGAGCAAGACAACGCGAGCAGGATCGAGACCCAGGCGCATTTTCTCAGGAGTTTCACTTCATCGCCGGAGTTCCTCATCGCACCCGCAATGACTGCAACGGCGGCAAGAAAGAACCCGATGGCGAGACTATATCCGCGGGCAGCGACCAGATAGTCCAGGATCATGGGGTTGTAAACCAGGCAGGCGAACAGGAGCAGTTGTAGAAGCCCGCGGTTGGTGAGGAGCAGACTGAGATATAAAGCCGAGCCAATGTAAGTAATGGCACCGATTATGGCTGGTAAACGTACCGTCAAATTACTTACGCCAAAAATAGTGGTGGTTAGCCGCATTAAGACCGAGTTCAGGACATGGTTGTCAGAGACCGGCCACCAGTGCGAGGGCAGCGGGTTCCTGGCGTATTGAAGGAAAGAGCCGGCTTCATCGACGGTGATCGATTGCAGGCAGGCGCGCACCGCCACAATGCAAACGGCTGCGACCGCCAGGCAAAGCAGGGCGCCGCGATCGCGAAATAGGCGCGAAGACATTTCGAGCAAGGTTTATCTTATCGGGTTGAAACGGGAAGCGGAAAAGCCGGCCGGCTATTTTTCGAGGACGAAGCTGCCGACGAACAGCGCGTCGATGCCGGAGGAATAGAAGCTGCGCACGGCGTCGCGCGGCGTGCAGACCAGCGGATCGCCGAACAGATTGAAGCTGGTGTTGTAGAGAACCGGCAGGCCGGTCGCCTTGCCGGCCGCGTGCAGCAGGCGGTGATACAGCGGATTGTCATCGGCGACACGGTGTGAACGCGCACCACGTCCTTGCCCAGCACGGCGGCTTCGAAGGTCTTGTGATGCTTGGGCCGGACGCGGCCGACGGTCGCCAGGTAACGCGCGTTCGGGCCGGTTTCGAAATATTCGTCGGCCAGCTCGGCCGGCACCGATGCCGCGAACTTGCGGAACGGCTCGCGATGCTTGATGAAGATGTTCAGATTTTCGGTGGAGTAGGGATTCAGCGGCGAGGCCAGAATGCTGCGATTGCCCAGCGCGCGCGGGCCGAACTCCATGCGGCCCTGCATCCAGGCGATGATTTTCTCGTCATTGAGGCGGCGAACGGCGTCGTCGAGCAGTTCATCGGTGGTGAGCAGATAACGGAAGCGCAGCTTGCAATTCTCGAGCACCTGTTTGATCTCTTCGCGTCGAATAGCCGGGGCCGAGGCAGAGGTCGTTCAAGCGAGGCGCGCTTGGTTTGGCCGCACACGCTGTTCCAGGCGTAGAACACGGCTCCGAGCGCGGTGCCGGCGTTGCCGGCGGCGGGCTGCACGAAGACTTCCTTGGAAGCTTCGAGCGAGCTGACCAGCAGCGCGTTCAGGCCCAAGCCCCCGGCGAGGCACAGATTGTTGGCCTGGCCCGGCCATGCGCAGGACGGTGTGTTCGACGGCGCGCTGCAGTCCCGCTGCGAGTGGGGCTTTGAGTTTCGCGGGAATGTCTTCGCCGTCCGTCGAGCCCCAGATGGCGATAGAATTTTTCGCTGAAGCCGCCTTGACTAGCCGGTCGGCGTCGAAGAAGCTGCGATTGATGGCCGGCCACTCGGAGTTGCCGAGAATCTCTTCAAACAGCGGCAGGTAGGAAGCGCCATCGTCCGCGGTGGAGAGCCACTGGACTTTGTGTTCGTCGGCTCCGGCCGCGAAGCCCAGCAGCTCCGTGACGCGGCCGTAGAGATCGCCCGAGCGAATCGGGATAATACAGATCGCGCTCCAGCTGGATTTGATTGCCGGAGGCGCGCCAGCGCGCGGCGGAGCGGAAATCGCCGTCGCGATCGAGCGTCAGCACGGTGGCTTCGTCGAAAGGCGGAGGGGTAGTAGGCCGAAGCGGCGTGCGCCGCGTGATGCTCCACCATGACGATCTGCGCGTTGGGAAAATGAGAGCGCAGCGTGAGATGTGGATGTCGTGCGCGAAGGGCCGCACCAGCGCGACGCAGTCCACTTCGGATGCGGTGATGCCCGCCAGGCGCAGGCACATGGCCGATGGCTGCTTCCGGCAGCGCCGGATGACTTCAAGTTCCGCGCGAGCTTTTTCTCCTCCACGGCCGCGAGCAATTCGCCGTCCTTGAGCACCGCGCAGGCCGCATCTTTTGGAATACCGCCCAGCCCGAGAATGATCATTTATTCTTCTTTTCGATCTTGGCCCAGGTGTCGCGCAGCGCCACGGTGCGGTTGAAGACCAGGTTTTGCGGCGTGCTGTCGGGGTCGACGCAGAAATAGCCCAGCCGCTCGAACTGATAGCGGTTGCCGGGAGCGGCGGTCGCGCAGACTGGGCTCGAGCTTGGCGCCGGTGACGACTTCGAGCGAGTTGGGATTCAGATTGGCCGTGAAATCCTGGCCTTCGGGCACTTCGTTGGGATTTTCGACGGTGAACAGATTGTCGTAGAGGCGCACCTCGGCGTCGACGGCGTGCGCGGCCGAGACCCAGTGGATGGTCGATTTTACCTTGCGGCCGTCGGGCGCGTTGCCGTCCGCGCGTGGCCGGATCGTAGGTGCAGTGAATCTCGACGACCTCGCCGCTCGCGTCTTTCACCACGCCGGTGCAGGTGATGAAGTAGCCGTAGCGCAGCCGGACTTCGCGGCCTGGGCGAGAGGCGGAAATATTGCTTGGGCGGATCTTCGCGGAAATCGTCCTGCTCGATGTAGAGCACCTTCGAGAACGGGACGTTGCGGGTGCCGGCGGCTGGCGTCCTCGGGATTGTTGACGGCCTCCATTTGCTCCACTTGACCTTCGGGATAGTTGTCGATCACCACGCGCAGCGGGCGCAGCACGGCCATCACGCGGCGCAGCGCGCTTGTTCAGATCCTCGCGCAGGAAGTATTCGAGCAGACCCAGCTCGGTGGTGCCGTTGGTTTTCGAAACGCCCACGCGGCGGCAGAAACTGCGGATCGCTTCGGGCGTGTAGCCGCGGCGGCGCAATCCGGAAATGGTGGGCATGCGCGGATCGTCCCAGCCGTTCACGTGCTTTTGCTGGACCAGTTGCAGCAGCTTGCGCTTGCTCAGCAGCGTGTAGGTGAGATTCAGCCGGTCGAACTCGATCTGCTGCGGATGATAGATGCCGAGCTGTTCGACGTACCAGTCGTAGAGCGGCCGATGATCTTCGAATTCCAGCGTGCAGATGGAATGCGTGATGCCTTCGATGGAATCCGACTGCGCCGTGCGCGAAGTCGTACATCGGATAGATGCACCATTTGTCGCCGGTGCGGTGATGCTCGGCGTGCAGGATGCGGTACATCACGGGATCGCGCAGGTTGAGATTGGGCGACGCCATGTCGATCTTGGCGCGCAGGGTGCGTGCGCCGTCGGGAAATTCGCCGGCCTTCATGCGCTCGAACAGATCGAGGTTCTCTTCGACGGAGCGGTTGCGATAAGGGCTCTCCTGGCCGGGTTCGGTCAGAGTGCCGCGCTGCTTGCGAACCTCCTCGGCGGAGAGATCGCAGACATAGGCTTTGCCCGATTTGATCAGCTGCACGGCCCACTCATAAAGCTGGCCGAAGTAATCGGAAGCGTAGAACAGGCGGTCTTCCCAATCGCCGCCCAGCCAGCGCACGTCCTCGATGATGGAATCGACGTACTCGGTCTCTTCTTTGGAAGGATTGGTGTCGTCGAAGCGCAGGTTGCATTTGCCGCCGAACTCCTGCGCGAGTCCGAAGTTGAGGTTGATCGATTTGGCGTGGCCGATATGCAGATAGCCGTTCGGCTCCGGCGGAAAGCGCGTATGCACGCGTCCGCCGTATTTGTTGGTCTTCAGATCGTCGAGGATGATCTCGCGGATGAAGTTGGACGGAGCCGGCGGTGCGCCGGGCATGGCAGCGGGCGCGGCGTCGGTCTCGTTCTTGGTCGGGTTCATATCCGGTTACCTGTCAAGGAAGCTGGGTCCTATTGCAGCATCGATAGGGCCTGATCGATGCGCTTCAGGGAAGTCTCTCGGCCCAGCACTTCCAGTGTCTCAAACAGCGGGGGGGCAGCTTTGCGGCCGCAAACGGCGACGCGGATGGGTTGGAACATTTGGCCGGCTTTGATCTTCAGCTCGGCCGCGGCGGCGCGCAGGGCGGAATCGAGCGCGTCGTGCGAAAAGTCAACCGCCGTCAGGATGTCCCGTGCACGCAGCAGTGCCTCCAGCGCCATGGCCGCGTCGCCTTTCTGCGGGATCAGTTCGGCGGGGTCGTACGGCGCGAGTTCGTCGCGGAAGAAGAAGTCGGCCACCGTGTTCACTTCGCTGAGGACCGGATGCGCTCCCGGATCAGATGCGTGACCTTCAGCATCTTGCCGGGCTCCACCTGGAAACCCGCGGCGCAGACGAACGGCATGAGCTGCCTTGAGAGGTCTTCGAGCGGCGTGGCACGGATGTATTCTGCATTCAGCCACAGCGCCTTGGGATCGAAGGGATCGTTGTCGGTGAAGTTCACGACGGCGTTATCGCGATTGATGCCTTCGAAAGAGAACGCCTGGACGAGTTCCTCGCGGCTCATCTTCTCGCGGTCGTCTTTCGGCGACCAGCCGAGCAGGCACAGAAAGTTGATGTACGCCTGCGGCAGGAAACCGGCGTCGCGATACGTTGTGACGCTAACCACCGGGCCGTGCTTGCGCTTGGATAGCTTCGATCCATCGGGCGCGATCAGCAGCGGCAGGTGCGCGAACTGCGGGGGCTGTGCGTCCAAAGCTTCAAAAATCAATACGTGCTTGAAGGTGTTGGTGAGGTGGTCCTGCCCGCGGATGATGTGGCTGATGTGCAGATCGATATCGTCGGCGCAGGACGCCATGTGATATGTGGGCACGCCGTTGCTGCGCAGCAGGGCGAAGTCTTCGATGTCGGCGGCGGACTTGGATTGATGCGCGTAGACACCGTCGTGGAATTCCACGCTGCGCAGCCGGCCGCGCGGGACGCGGAAGCGGAGCACGAATGGTTCACCCGCATCCGCGCGGCGCTGGCTTTCTTCGGGGGTGAACTCGCGCATTCCGGGATTGAACAGCCAGGCGCCATCGCCGTGCGGTTTTTCATCCGCCCCCGTGCTGGCCGGAGTAAAGTCCCGATAGGCCAGACCTCTTTCGAAAATTCCCCAGGCCATTTCGCGATGCAGCGCGCCGCGGTCGGATTGGCGGTATTGTTCGTCCCAGCCGAGATCGAGCCACTTCAAGCCTTCGAAAATCGAGTCGAGCGACGCTTGCGTGTTGCGGTCGATGTCGGTGTCGTCGATGCGCAGCACCATGACGCCGTGGTGGTGGCGCGCGTAGAGCCAATTGAAGATGAAAGTGCGGGCGCTGCCGATGTGCAGGAAACCGGTGGGCGAGGGTGCAAAGCGGACACGCGGGGTCGCAGTCATGAAATTTCAGGATACAGGACGCGAGCGAAGAAAGTCAGAATACAACGTGTGACGGGGCGGACGCTGTACGATTTAGGAGTGGACCGATGGGCGTTGGTATTGCTAGCCGTTACTGTCCCGGTTTGCGCTCAGTCCAAAGCGGGAGTTATCACAGCCAGCCAGGCAGAAAGCCTCGTTCGAGCGGCGGCCTTCTCGGAGAGCAAGACTGGCGACATCTCCATTCAGCGCGGCCCCGACAGCTACGAACCTGGCCTTCTCAATTTTTCGGCGTACGGCCCGCTCAATCCATACGGAAGCTCTCTAATTGGACATTTTCTAGTCGATCCCCGAACTGGTGATGTCTTCGATGCAATTGTTTGCAAGGAATATCGCACGGCGTCTCTTACCAAACTGCAAAACGCGATTCGCAAGCAGATAGGTCTCTCAGTGGCGAGATACCGAAGACTTAAGCGATCTAAGCCGCCGCTGTGCGACTGAAGGTGGCCCGTCGCCGTGTTCAAGGGCGGGAGACTTGCCCGTAGAGTTTCGTTAGTCCGGGATGGACAACTGCTCGGCGCGCTTTTTTGTGGCGGGAATTGAATCCAGCAGCGCGCGGCCGTAGTATGGCGCCAGGTTGTTGCGGATGGTCTTGCGCTTGTGGCGGAACGAGCGGCTGACGAACTCGAGGAACCGTGCGTGGTCTGGGGCCGGGAAGTCGGGTCTCGGAATCAGGCGAACGACGGCGGAATCCACCTTGGGGCGCGGGCGGAAGGCGTCGGCCGGAACAGCGAACAACAATTCCGGCGCGCTGAGAAGCTGGGTCTGAACGCTCAAGAACCCCCAAGCGCGCGTGCCCGGCTCAGCGGTGAGACGTTCGGCCACCTCTTTCTGCACCAGGAACACGGCTTGCACGAGATTGCCGCCGAGCGCCAGAGTCTTCTCGAGAATCGGCGACGTGATGTAGTACGGCAGATTGCCGGTGACCGCGGCATGGCCCCACTGCGCCAGGTCGGCCTTCAAGACGTCGGCCTCCAGGAGCGTAAGGCGCGGCTCATCGCGAAACTCGGCGCGCAGGTAATGCACCAGCACCGGATCGATCTCGATGGCGATCACGCGGCCGGCTCGCGCCAGGAGATGCGTGGTAAGAGCGCCGCGGCCGGGCCCAATCTCGACTACTGTCTCCGTTGCCGCGGGACAAGCCGCCTCCGCGATTCGTTCCAGAATCGACTGGCGCGCGAGAAAATGCTGGCCGAGCCTGCGTCCCAACCGTTAGATTTTCCCGCCGTTGGCGCGAATGTAGGCGTCCACTTGCTGCTCCAGCAGGTCGAGCGGAACAGTGCCGGTGTTGAGCACGACGTCGTGAAAAGCCCGCAAAGAAAACTTGTCGCCTAGCGCTTTCCGGGCTTTCTCGCGCAGCTCGACGATCTTCATTTGGCCGATCATGTAGGAGCAAGCCTGGCCGGGGAACACAGCGTAGCGCTCCACTTCGCTGGTTTCGATTCCGTAGTCGATGCCTTGCTGGCGCGTCCAATGTTTGGCGTGCAGTCCGGTATCGACTACCAGGCGCCGGGCGCGAAACAGGGAAGCGTCTAGCTGCCCGAGGAGTCCTTCGGGGTCGCCGTCGTACCAGCCCGATTCGGCGGCCAGGCGTTCGGCGTAAAGACCCCAGCCTTCGACCAGCGCGGAGATTCCTCCGAACGCGCCGATCTGGCGGAATCGCGGGAGGTCCTTGTTCTCCACTTGCAGCGCGATTTGGAAATGGTGGCCGGGCACGGTTTCGTGATAAATCAGCGTGCGCAGCCCGAATTTGGTCATGCGCTCGGGCCGCAGAGGGATCTGAAACGTGCCCGGCCGCGAGCCGTCGGCCGCGGGAGAATTGTAGTTGGCGGCAGCGTTGGCCTCGCGGAAACGCGGGAAGGGCTGGGCCACGACGGGAGACTTGGGCACCTTGTCGAACAGCGCATCGGAGCGCTTCTGTGCGTCGCGCAGGATCTGGTTCACGTCGGCCATGATCTGGACGCGGCCTTCTTCGGTCTTGGGATAGCCAAGATCCTGTTTCAATTTTTCGACCCGATCCTTTACCGAGCCTTCGGTCCGCCCCAGCCGGCGCAAGATGCCATCCATCTCTTTTTCGATGCGCGCCACTTCGCGCAGGCCGATGTCGTGGATCTGGTCGGCGGTCAAGTGCGTGGTGGTGTAGCGATTCAGGAAATATGCGTAGGCTTCCGCGCCGCCTTTGAGCCGCCACAAACCCGCGTCGTCGGTGGAATGCGGAAGCTGAGATTCGAGCGCTGCGACGCCTCGCTTCCACGCCGGATATACTTGCGCTTCGACAATCTTCGCAGCCTCGCCGTGAAGCTCTTTGCGGCGCGCGGGGCTCAGGTCTTTGATCGCGTCCACCTTCTGCGCAAAGATCGCCGCGAACGGATTTTGCGCCGGCGGCTGATCGACGAAACTGCTCATCTGCTTGATGGTGGCTTCGAGGATGAATTTCGGCGGGATCACGTTCTTGGCCGCCAGCGCGGCGCGATTCCGCCGTCGCCTCGTCCATGCGCGCGCCCACTTGCCCGAGCGCCGCAAGATAATTGGCCGCGTCTTTCTCGGTGGCCAGCGGATGCCGGACCGTGAGCGCTTCCACCAAGTTGACGTTCGCGCCGCTCATCTGCTGCAGCGGGAAGCTGTAGTCGAGGTACGGTTCTTCGCGGACCACCAGGTCGAGCTGCCATTGCATCAACTCGGCCGAGACACGCTGGGTTTCGGTGAGCTTGGAGCGGTCGAACTTTGCGAGCTCGGCGAGTCCCCTGCGCGCCAGCTCGATTCGCGAGCGCCGGTAGGCCAGCGTTTCCGGCGTTAGTTGCCGTTCCAGGCGGTCCTGCTCCTCGCCGGTGAAATAGCGCGAGGAGGTGGCCAGATTGGGATTGCTGCGAACCCACTCGGCGGTGAAATTGCGGAAGAAATCGTCGATGTTCGGCTGCTGGGCGGGGAGCAGCGGCGCAAGCAAAAGGAGGGCGGCAGCGGCACGGGAACGCGATAGTTCATAGCGCTTCGAATTCTAACTTAATTCATACCCATGATCGGCGATTTGGACCCACAGCGTTTCGGACTGATGGCCATGCAGCGCGAAAATTTGCCGCACCAGGTCGCACACCTGCTCGCAGCCTTTTTCATAAAACACCAGGATGGACGGCCCGGCGCCGCTTAGCGCGCAACCCAGCAAACCGGGCGCGCGCAAGTTGACCATCTCTTCCAGGCCCGGCACGAGCGAGTAGCGGTAGGGCTGGTGCAGGCGATCCTCGAATGCGATGGGAAACGCAGCGGTGGTTCCCGTGGCCAATGCGGCCACCAGCAGCGCGCTGCGCTGCACGTTGAAAATGGCGTCCTGGCGCGAATAGCAATCGGGCAGAACCTTGCGCGCTTCGCGGGTGGGCAAGCAAAAATCCGGGACCACGACGGCCGCGCCGTAGCGCGCGGGCAATTCCAGGCGCACGGCGCGCGCGACGCCGCCCACATCGATGGCGCTGGCCACGATCGAGCCCAGCACGCACGCCGCGACGTTGTCCGGATGGCCCTCGATGCGCGCTGCCTCGTCCAGAATGCGGTGCGGCTTCCAATGCAATTCCAGCAATTGATCTGCTATCACGACGCCCGCAGTGAGCGCGGCCGCGCTGGATCCAAGCCCTTTTCCAATGGGAATGTCGTTGTCGATCTGGAGCGCAATGGGCGGCAACTCGCCGCCGACATCACGGACCACAGCCAGCGCGGTCTGCCAGATCAGGTTGTCCGCGCCGGTGGAGATTTGATCGGCATCGCGCCCGCGGGCTTGAATCGACAAGCGGGCCGCCGGCTCGAAGCGGCACGTCAAATAGATGCCGAGCGCCACACCGAGGGCGTCGAATCCAGGGCCGAGATTCGCGCTGGATGCTGGAACGCGGACAGTCTTGACGGTTGCCTCCCACTTAGATCCGCACTACCTTTCCGGTGCGGCAGGATTCATAAATGGAGAGCACGGTGTGTAAAGCGCGATAGCCGTCCTCGCCGGCCGAGAGCGGCTTGCGCCCGCGCGAAATCGCATCGGCGAAGTCCAGGAACTGCCGCTCGAACGGCGCGATCGGCGTGGCCATCGGGTCCGATGCTCCGGACGCGGGATCGCCTCCCAGAGGTGGCGGCGCACCGCAGTCGCCCTCCACATGCCACGTGGTCAGCTTGTCGCCCGAGATGACTGCCGTACCCTTGGTGCCGTGGAACTCCAGACGCTCGTTGTAACCCGGCCAGAATGCGGTAGCGGCTTGAATCACGCCAGTCGCGCCGGATGAATATTTGACCAGCGCCGCTAAGACATCCTCGGCTTCGATTTTGTGGACCGCGCCCAGACGCCAGTAGCCGAACACCTCGGATATGCCGCCGGTGAGCCACAGCAGGAGATCGATTTGATGGATGGCCTGGGTGATCAGCGCGCCACCGCCCTCGGTGGCCCAGCTTCCCTTGATGGGGCGCGAATAGTAGGCAGCCGAGCGATACCACTTGACGTAAGCATCCGCCTGAACGAGCGTTCCCAGCCGTCCCGCTTCCAGCGCGCCGCGCAGGAACAGGATCGAATCGTCGAAGCGACGTTGGCTCACAACGCCCAACTGAATCCCGGCGTCGCGCGCAGCGTCGATCATCTGGCGGGCAGTCTCCAGGCTGGTCGCAATCGGCTTCTGGACTTGAACGTGTTTCTTTGCCTGGGCGCAGGCTTGAACGGCCTGCAAGCGAAAATCGGGGAAGGTGCAGACATCCACGTAATCCACGTTGGGGTGCCGGCAGACTTCCTCGTGGCTGGGTACGAAATCGCAGCCGTAACGTTGGGCGAACGCGCGGCCGTTTTCCGGATCGTAATTCGTGCAGACCACCAACTCGAAGCCGATGTTGGCGTAGGCCTGCGCATGTTTCTGCGCGACTGCTCCGGTGCCGATAATTCCTACACGCATGGCCAGATCCTGTATAGATTCCTGGCTCTTTAGAGCGTGCGTCGAAGCCGCCCGGAGCCAATTGTCGTTATTGTCCCACGTCTCGCGCCGGGTTCCGGGATATCGGCCAGACTGAAGCTTCGGCGAGCATGTTATCTTTGAACAAGAACGCCTTCCTCGCAGCGTCTCCGGGCCGGTAGCTCAGTTGGTAGAGCATCGCACTTTTAATGCGGTGGTCGCGGGTTCGATCCCCGCCCGGCTCACCAAGAACAAGCGATGCCGTCCCATGCGCGCCAAAAATACCAAATCCCTGCGATATTCCAGGCCAACCAACTTCGCTTACGCTACCGTTAGCGGCGGACAGGCCCGCTCAAGGTTCCAGCTGCTGTGCAACTTGTAGCGCATCTCCGCGTGAAGTCCGAGATCCTCGCTGTTGCGGCGACAGCCGATCATAAGTTCGTAACCATCCCCGCCGGCGCGACGATCGAGACCTCGGATGATCTTGTTGAACCTGGATTCATTCGTCTGACATTCGAAGGTAACGACTTACTCGCGTTTACACGGGACATTCGGGAGCGAACCGAGACACTTCCTACCGAGGAGCCGGATTGAAAGACGTGGCCGCGCTAGTGCTTGAATAGCTTATCTTTCACATCCGGCCAGAACTCGAAATACGTATTCAGGCCCAGCCGTCCGAGGAACCCCAGGCCGACACGAATGGTGGCGTGTCGAACGGTCGCGTCACTTTCGGGGCGCCAGGCGTTTGACAAGAAATTACTCCCGCCGATCGCGG
Organism: Terriglobia bacterium; assembly: GCA_963739705.1. Taxonomy (GTDB): domain Bacteria; phylum Acidobacteriota; class Terriglobia; order Bryobacterales; family Bryobacteraceae; genus Palsa-89. The sequence goes on from CAVUBR010000007.1 coordinate 155,779, forward strand.
CGTAGCGAGCATACGCCGGCACCATCCGCCCTTCGCGGTTCCGAGCCATGAATGTCATCTTGACAACGTGGCCGGCGCGCTGCGCAATCGGCTGGCCAACCGCACGAGCGTAGCGCGGGTCCTCACCCCACACCGCACCCAGACCCGACTCCATGGTATTGCTCACCGCTACGCCGGTGAGACGGATTCCAAACCGGCTTCCGAAGCCCTCCAGGGTCGTGCCATATTCCCGAGGCCGGTGGAAATAAGTTCCCCAGCCGGCATTGATCAACCCAATCCCGAAGCTGGGGAGGTTAATCGTGGTCATGACGGCCCACTCAAACCGGCCGCCTCCCGTAATCGGCTGGTAGGTGGATGATGTCGTTTGGGCCGCTGCCGTGACTGCCAGGAGCGTGAACGATAAGGTTTTCGTCAGGACTCTCATGCGTTGAGAACTTGGACGGTCCCACCCATTCCAGCGTTTCGTGGTGTGATCATTCCGTGACACTTTAGGTGCCGCGCGGGAGCTTTCTGTGGCCAAAGCGCTTGCCCTGACTATCGGCCAGACGGTTGTTTGGCTTCTTCCGCGCGGGCGTTCTTCAGCATGCTCTCTATACTGTGAAAGTTTCCCTCGTGGCAATCATATTCGTATATCGGGCCCGGCGCCGTGAGCCAGGGAACCTCGCCCGTCCACTGCCGGGTGAAGGCGGTGGGATCGTCGATGGTGAATTGGTAAAGAAGCGTATGCTCGTCTGCCCGCCTGAAGCGCTCGATGACATGCAGATTCTCGTCAGAACCGTGGAAGCTGGACTTGCCATTGAAGTTGGTGGTATCGACGACCAGCGTATCGCCCTCCCAATGCCCCACCGAGTCGCCCATCCAACTGCGCACTTGGGGCGGCAGATGCGGGCGCCCATCCAGAGGGATCACTCGGACGTCGTGCACCATTTCGATGTAGATTGCCACGTACCCCGGCGTCTGCACGATGCGGTAATTGTTGTTATAAAAACTCGACATCATAGGCGGGCCGTCCGTCGGCCAAATGATGCAGCGCTCGTTCAAGGGCCGGTCCGCGGCGCTATCGATATGTCCGCCGCGCATGGCTTGCCGCCGCGCGCGTTCCGCGGCTTGCGCCTTCGGGGTCAAGGCGGGAATCTTTCCATCCGGCGGATCGATCACGAGGGAAGTTCGCCTGGTCGCGACGACCTTTGAACCGGAGTCCCACCAGGTTAGCCGTAGCGGACCATTCACGTCGTTTGTGAAGCTTTCCTTTTGGTGCTCGACGAAATGTTTTCGTATTCAGCCACTTCCTGCTCCGTCAGGAATGGCTTGTTGGCAAATTCCGCGGGGCGCTCCATCGGCGTTATGGTCATGTTGGTCCAAATGCCTTGGAGATTCGGCTGGCCATCGGGCAAATGCTGGAGTTTCCATGGCGTCGAGTTTGGTCGCGTTGGACGTTTTCGCCGCGGCTGGCTGGGCCTGGAAACGTGGAGGGATTACAGCCGCAACGGCCAGGACGCTCAGGCACACGAGAAATCGGTGAATCATGCGGAACCTCCTTTTGAACGCTCCGCTTACCCGCATGGCGTACAGTATAGCGGGTTCCGGTACAGGATACCCCGGCAAACCGGCTTGCTATGATGGACGTTCGGCATGGACGCAATCAAGTCGGACTTCGCTCCGCTGTCTGACGCAGTGACGCGGGGGATTCGCGTGGAAGTTTTGTCGCGCTACGCCCCGCAGAATTCGCGGCCGGACCACGGCGAGTGGGTATTCGAGTACACGGTCCGCATCACCAATCAGGGAAGCGACACGGTGCAACTGATCACCCGGCACTGGATCATTACGGATGCAGCCGGGCACACGCAGGAGGTCAAAGGCCCGGGTGTGGTGGGACATCAGCCGGTGCTGGCGCCCGGTGAATCGTTCAAATACTCGTCCTGGTGCCCGCTCGAGACGCCGCTGGGAACGATGCGGGGCACCTACCAAATGGCGGGCGCTGGTGGGGAGACGTTTGACATCGAGATCGCGCCGTTCGGGCTGCGGGCGCCTTATACGGTGAATTAGGCCGGTCTTTACAGGCCTACAATCAAAGCGTGAATTACAGGATCGAGCAAGACACCATGGGGGAGATGCGTGTGCCGGCCGATGCGCTGTACGGCGCGCAGACGCAGCGCGCGGTGGAGAATTTTCCAATCAGCCGGCTCAGGTTTCCAGCGCGCGTTTATCCGCGCGCTGGGCATGATCAAGAGCGCGGCGGCGCGGGTGAACGGACGGATCGGGCAACTGCCGGCGGAGCTGGCGGCCGCGATCGAAAAAGCCGCCGAGGAGGTGGCCGCGGGCCAGCACGACGGCCAGTTCGTCGTCGATATTTTCCAAACCGGCAGCGGCACCTCCACCAACATGAACGCCAACGAGGTGATCGGGCATCTGGCGAAGGCGCATCCGAACGACCACGTCAATCGCGGCCAGTCCAGCAACGACGTGATTCCGTCGGCGATTCATCTATCGGCCGCGCTGCTGGTGCGCGAAGAGCTGCTGCCTGCCATGGGCTTGCTGGCCGGCTCACTCGAACAGAAGGCCGACGAGTTCCGCGACATCGTGAAGATCGGGCGCACGCATCTGCAGGATGCCGTGCCCATGCGGCTCGGCCAGGAATTCAGCGGCTATGCGGCGCAGGTGGAGAATTGCGGCGCGCGTATTGTGGCTGCGCTGGAGGGAATCTACGAATTGCCGCTGGGCGGAACCGCGGTGGGCACGGGACTCAACGCCATTCCCGGTTTCGCCGCCGCCGTGATCGCGGAGTTGGCCGAACGAACCGGCCTGCCGTTTCGCGAGGCCCGCAATCATTTCGAAGCGCAGGCCGCCAAGGATGCCGTGAGTTTCCTGAGCGGGGCGCTGAAGACTTACGCGGTCGCGCTGACCAAGATCGCCAACGACATTCGCTGGCTTGGCTCCGGGCCGCGCTGCGGGCTGGGCGAATTGAAGCTGCCGGAGACGCAGCCGGGGTCGAGCATCATGCCGGGCAAAGTGAATCCGGTGATCGCCGAAAGCCTGCTGATGGTTTGCGCGCAGGTGATCGGCTACGACGCGGCCATCACCTGGTGCTGCGCGGCGGGGAATTTCGAGCTGAACGTGATGATGCCGGTGATGGCGTACGATCTGCTGGAATCGATTGAGCTGCTGGCGGCCGTGTCGCGCAATTTCGAGCAGCGCGCGGTGCGGGGGCTGGAGGCGGACGCGGCGCGCGCCTCCGGATTCGTGGAGCAGTCGCTCGCCATGTGCACCGTGCTGGCTCCCGAAATCGGCTACGAGCGCGCGGCGGCCATTGCCAAGGAAGCCTATCGCAGCGGCCGCACGGTGCGCGAGGTGGCGCGGGAAATGAGCGGCATTCCGGAAGACCGGCTGAATCAGTTGCTGGACCCGCGCAGCCAGACGGGCGCGGCGTAGTTATTGGCGCGCGGCGACGCGCAGCAGCGTGCGGTAAATCAAATCCGCGCCTTGCTCCAGCGAATCGATGGGAACGCGCTCGTCGTTGCCGTGCATGCGGCTCAGGTCGTCGTTCGAAATCGGGTAGGGATAAATGCCGTAGACGGGAACGCCGCGGCTGCCGCCATGCGCCTGCGTCGGTGCCGGCCTGGAACAAGTACGGAGTTACCGGGACGCCGGGCCAAAGTTGGCCGGCGCTTTCGGCCAGCGCGCGGTAGAGATCGGTGCTGGTGGGCGATTCGGCGATGGCCGGCGTGGCGCCAGCGGCTGCGCCTTGACTGAGTCACGTCCACATTCGGATCGGCGACCACCTTTTTGATTTCGGCAATCAGATCGGCTGCCGTGGTGCCGGGAATCACGCGGAAATTGACGGTGGCCTGCGCGGAACTCGGGAATCACGTTGCCGCGGAAGCCGGCGTTCAAGAAAACCGGCGCGATGGTGTTGCGCATGATGGCGTGCAGCAGGTAGTCCTTGCTGATTTCGCGGTCGGCGCGCGCGATGACGGCCGGGATCTTTGCTATTGACCAGATCGTAAAAGTAGGTCGACACGGGCGGCTCGCTGGTCTTGGCGAGCGTCAGGAAAAATTCGCGCGTGCTGGCGGTCAGTTGCGGCTTGGTGTCGTAATCGGCCAAGCGCGCCATCGCTTTCGACAGGCGGAAAATGGCGTTATCGGGACGCGGCATGGAGGAATGCGTGGAGGTGCCGTGCGCCGTCAGGAGCAGGTTGATCGCAGCTCTTATCGGCGGTCGAGATGCTGACGTAGCGCACCTTGCCGTCGGCGCGCTTCATGATCCAGCCGCCTTCGTTGAGCGCGAACTCGCAATCCATCGCGTCCCAGTGCGATTGAGCCAGCCATGAGGTGTTGTACGGCGCGCTTTCCTCGTCGGCTTCGACCATGAAAATCACGTCGCGCTTCAGCGGGACCTTGTTGCGCGCCAGGCGCATGACGGCCTCGGCGAAGACCGCCATGCCGCCTTTGAAATCGATCGCGCCGCGTCCGTAGACGTAGCCGTCTTTGATGATGCCGGCGAAGGGATCGACTGTCCATTTGTCGCGCTCGACGCCCACCACGTCGGCATGCGAAGCGAGCAGCACCGGCCGCGCGCTGCCGTCGCCCTTGAGCCGCGCGATCAGGTGGGATTTGCCCGGCTCGGGCGTGGGAACGATCTCGACCGTGAAGCCGAGCGGCGTCAGCTTAGCTTGCATGAGCTGGTCGAGCTGGGCGGTCTTGCCGGGCGGGTTGCTGGTGTCTGCGCGGATGAGCTCGACCAGCAGATCCGCGGTGGGCGTAGCGGCAAAGGCCGGTAAGACTGCTGCTAAGACAGAATGCGGCGACAGTGATCAGCGAACGCGTCGTTTGCACGCGATTCATTATCAAGGAACGGCGGCTACAGGGTCAATTCGCACCAGCCGGCGTGCCTCAATGTATGCTTGACAACAGGGCCGAGAACGTGGGATTTGTTGAGAGCGTCATATCTCCGAGTTGAGGAGCCGTTTTTATGGGTTCATTGAACCGCTGGTGGATCGCAGTCGCGGGCGTGTGCTTGCAAATGGCCTTGGGCGCCGGCTACGCCTGGAGCGTGTTTCGCATTCCGCTAGTGAAGGAATACGGCTGGAGCATCGCTCAGGTTTCGGCGACATTTACGATCTGCTGGTTCTTCCTCGGGTGCATGGCGGTTTTGGGCGGTCTGTGGATGAACAAGAGCGGCCCCAGAATCGTGGCGATGTTCGCCGGTCTGCTGTGGGGTGGCGGCGTGTTTTTGGCGAGCTTCTCCGCGCACAAGCTGTGGTGGCTGTATCTTACTTACGGCATAATCGGCGGAACCGGGCTGGGAATGGGATACATCGTTCCCATCGCCGTCCTGGTGAAATGGTTTCCCGAACACCGCGGGCTTATCACAGGCATCGCGGTGGGCGGTTTTGGCGCCGGATCTCTTATCGCGGCGCCGATGGCCGGAAAGCTGCTGCAAAGCGTAGGGTTGATGCCCACCTTTGCGTACCTCGGTGTGGCTTATGGCGTGGTGGCGATCTGCTCGGGCTTCTTCATGCGAAATCCCCCCGAAGGCTGGAAGCCCGCGGGCTGGCGTCCTACTGCAGCGCAAATGGCCCAGCGATCGGATCGCGACTACGCCCTGCCGGAAGCGTTGAGAACGTGGCAATGGTGGGCGCTGTGCGGGCTCATGTCCATCAACACCATGGCGGGCTTGTCGGTGGTTTCGCAGGCGCGCCGATCTTTCAGGAGATCGGCAAGATGAGCGCCGCGACGGCGGCTAGCCTGGTGGGCGTCATTAGCATCGCCAATGGACTGGGGCGCGTGTTTTGGGCTTGGGTCTCCGACCTCACCGGCAGGAAGACCGCCTTCATCATCATGTATCTGATGCAGGCGATCCTCTTCTGGACGTTTCACTCCATCGGCTCGGCCACGGTTCTTTTCATCGTCACCTTCATCATCGTGGTGTGCTATGGCGGCGGGTACGGGATCACGCCGGCCTTCGCAGCGGATTATTTTGGAGCCCGCAACATCGGCGCAATTTATGGGCTGATGCTGCTGCCGTGGGCTTTCCCGCGGCTTTCGGCCCGCTGCTGTTCGCTTATCTGCGAGAGTCACGGGCGGCTACAACCAGGCGCTGTACCTGATCGCGGGCATGATGACGGTATCGATGATATTGCCGCTTCTGGTCTCGCCGCCGCACGGGCACAAAGCTGCGACGCAATCCGCGGCTGGAAATGTGACATTGCAGGCCGTGTCCGGAAGCGACAGCCAGGCTTAGCTGCGTTTGGCTTGGCGGCGCGCTAGAAGCGGCGCAAGGAAGCGAGCACCGCGTAACTGGTTTCTTTACCCGGCAGGACCACGGCGTGCACCGGGCGCCAGGAGCGGTCGAGCGCGCCAATGTAGCGCGCCTCCCCAGCCCTGGACCCATCAAGACCACATAAACACGATGCCGGGGATACCAAAGAATATGGAATTCGCGGCCTTGCGCGTCAGATTGCCAGGTGTCTCGCACGGGCGCGCCGAGCGATTGGATGACGGATCGGTAGTCGTCCGAAGCGCTCAGGCCCAGGTCCTGCTGCGCCACTGGAGCGTAAAAGGCGCGCGAGGCGATCAGGCCGCCGCGAAAAAGGCTGATGGCCAGTACGCATCCGGCCAGGCCCAGAGCCACGCCACCCAATACCATTTTCGGGATGCGAGAGCGGGCGCCATCCTCTAATCGAATTCCGACTACCGCCGCGGGCTCGGTACGAACGCGAGCGGGCCGCGCGGCAATTGCATCGTTGACCACATCGTTCACCGCCAGTGGCATCTGGATCACCCGCCGCTTGGCCGGACACACGGCGCCGGCGCGGTATTCCAATTCGGCCAGCAGACCCACGATCATCACTGGCGCTTCTACGCTTGAGACATCGCCCACGTAACGGCGCGGGATGGAGATGGTCTCGTTGCTGCCAGTGTTGCGCACCAGCACTTCCGACCAGGTGGCGCTCTCATACAACCATTCGTTGTGCCGAATGTTTAGAATCGCGGGGTAGAACGAAAACGGACGGGCGCCCAGTTGCGCGATCGGTGGCGGAATGGACGGCCCCGGCACTGCTCTTATCTTATAATAAGCCGTCGGGAACAACGCCTCTAAGTCAGTCCCCCCCAGCCGTAGCCGCGGATCGCACCGGGTCCGTAAAGTTTCTTATGGCTGTTACCTTGTAGCCCGCTCGGGAAGTCATTATCTGTAGCGTCGGGGCAGTAGGTGAATTCGGGGCTGTAGACGAATTCGGGGTTGTTAGGTGAAATTATGAATACGACCGCAACAGATTTGCGGCCGGTTGGGGAACAGGAGTTTCGTGTAACTCCCCCCGCAAGGCCGCCCAATAAACCCAAGAAGCGTGGTGTCATCTGGGTCCTGTTCTTTGTAATCATCATTGGAATAACGGCTTACGCTGTTTGGAGCGTGCGTCAGCCTGGTCTCATTCCACAGACCAACCAGGGCGGCCGGGGAGGCTTTGGCCGCGGGAGAGGCGGTTTTGGCGGGGATACCCTACCGGTGGTGGTGGCCAAAGCGCGCTCTGCCTCCGTGCCGGTCTACCTGGATGGCTTAGGCAACGTAACCGCTTTCTACACGGTCACGGTCAAGTCCCGCGTGGACGGTCAAATCATGAAGATCAATTTCCAGGAGGGGGACTTCGTAACAGAGGGCCAGATCCTAGCCGAAATCGATCCGCGCCCCTTCCAGGTCATGCTGGCCCAGGCTGAAGGTACGCTGGCCCACGATGAAGCTTTGCTCGAAAACGCAAATTTGGATCTCGAGCGGTACAAGACCCTCATCGAGCAGGATGCCATTCCGAAACAGCAACTGGACACACAAAAGGCTTTGGTCGCGCAATACGAGGGCAACATCAAGCAGGACGTAGCGAACATCGACAATGCCAAATTGCAGTTGGTGTACGCCAAAGTCACTGCGCCGATTACCGGCAGAGTCGGTCTGCGCCTGGTGGATCCCGGCAATATCGTACATGCCTCCGACGCCAACGGAATGATCGTGATCACGCAGCTTCAGCCCATTGCCGTGCTGTTCACGATTCCTGAGGATAGTCTTCCGGCCGTCATGCTGAAACTTCGCGCGGGAGTTAAACTCCCAGTCGACGCCTACAACCGCGACAATTCCCAGAAGCTGGCGTCCGGAACATTGTTAACGGTGGACAACCAGATCGACAACACCACGGGCACCTCCAAACTGAAGGCTATTTTCGACAACACGAATTTCGAGTTGTTTCCGCAGCAGTTTGTCAATATTCGCCTGATGCTGGAGACCCTGCAGAACCAGACCGTGGTGCCCACGGTTGCGGTTCAAAACGGCCAGCAAGGGACGTTCGTTTATGTGATCGACGACCATCAGACCGCTCGCTTGCGTCCGGTCACCCTGATTTCTTCAGACCAGTCGGGAGCCAATATCAAGAGTGGCCTGCAAGTGGGTGAACAAGTGGCCGTGGACGGCGCCGACCGCTTATCGGATGGGTCGCGGGTTCGGATTCGCGAGGCCGGTGAAGTGGAGCGGCAAGCCGCTTCTGATGCAGCCGCCTTCGCAGCGCGTGGGCGCGGGCGCGGCGGGCGCGGACGTGGTGGCCCTCCGGGTCAGGGCGGTCCCGGCGGTCCAGGCATGCCGGGTGGGCAGCGCGGGCCGGGCGGACAGAACTTCAGCAATCCCGATGGCGGCGGCCGGTCCAACGGCCAGCCTCAAGGCGCCGATGGCCGCGGACATTTCCCGCAGGGCAACCCTGGCGGGCGTGGGCGCGGCCGCGCTAATTGAAGGAACGCGGTAATCAGTGAGCCCCTCGCGCATTTTCATCCAGCGGCCCGTCGCTACCTCCCTCATGATGGCGGGCATCGTGCTCGTCGGCGTGGTTGCGTATACCCAACTGCCCGTCTCGGCGTTGCCGCAGGTTGACTATCCCACCATCCAGGTTCAAACCTTTTATCCCGGCGCGAGCCCGGAGGTGATGACGTCCGCGGTAACGGCTCCGCTCGAGAAGCAATTTGGCCAAGTGCCCGGGCTGAACCAGATGACGTCCATCAGCTCCTTTGGCAGTTCGCTCATCACCTTGCAATTCACGTTGGACCTGAGCATTGACGTCGCCGAGCAGGAGGTGCAAGCGGCTATCAATGCGGCCGGCACTTATCTTCCGACGCTGCTTCCCAATCCGCCGATTTACAGCAAGGTCAATCCAGCGGACGCTCCGGTTCTCACTCTGGCCATCACCTCCAAGACGGTGCCGCTCATCAACGTCGAAGAGTACGCCGAAGTGCGCATGGCCCAGAGAATTTCTCAGCTCAAGGGCGTCGGATTCGTGAGCATCAGCGGCGGACAACGCCGCGCCGTGCGAGTCCAGGCCAATCCCACTGCTTTGGCTTCTTACGGCCTCAGCCTGGATACCCTACGGACCGCGCTGAGCAGCGCCAACGTGAATCAGGCCAAAGGCAATTTTGATGGAAAAGATCAGGCCTGGACGATCAACGACAACGATCAGCTCGATTCCGGCGCCCAGTACAAACCCATTATCATTGCCTATCGGAACGGCGCGCCGGTTCGGCTTTCTGACGTAGCCACCATCATTGACGCTCCGGAAAACACCAAGCAAGCGGCCTGGGTGAATACCGATCCAGCCATCGTACTGAACATTCAGCGCCAGCCCGGCACCAACATCATCAACGTCGTCGATTCGATTCAGGCGCTGCTGCCGCAGATCCGCGCCTCCCTCCCTCCCGGCGTGGACGTGCGCGTGATCACGGACCGCACCACCACTATCCGAGCCTCCGTGAAGGATGTCGAATTCGAGTTGATGCTCACCATCGCGCTAGTGGTAATGGTGATCTTCCTGTTTCTTCGCAGTCTTTCGGCCACCATCATTCCCGGCATTGCCGTGCCGCTCTCGCTGGTTGGTACGTTCGGCGTGATGTATCTGCTCGGCTACAGCCTCGACAATCTATCGCTGATGGCGCTCACGATTTCAACCGGATTCGTGGTGGACGACGCCATCGTGATGATCGAAAACATCTCGCGTTATATCGAGATGGGCGATTCCGCCATGCAGGCGGCGCTCAAAGGATCGGCCGAAATCGGATTCACCATCGTGTCTCTGACGGTTTCGCTGATCGCGGTGTTGATTCCACTGCTGTTCATGGCGGATGTCGTGGGCCGGCTGTTCCGCGAGTTCGCCGTGACCTTGGCCGTGACCATCGTTTTCTCGGCGTTTGTCTCCCTGACGCTGACGCCAATGATGGCGGCGCGAATCCTCAAGCACAAGCCCGAACATGAGCGCGGCGCCCTGTACCGCTGGTCGGAATGGTGTTTCGTCAAGACTATCGAGCAGTACGGCAAGATGGTCAAAGTTGTGCTGCGTCATCAGACCATAACGTTGCTGGTGGCGCTCGGAACGCTGGTCCTCACCATTTACCTTTACGATGTCGTTCCGAAGGGCTTCTTCCCGGTGCAGGACACTGGCGTCATCCTGGGCATTTCGCAAGCTCCCGAAACTATTTCCTTTCCAGCCATGTCGCGCCGGCAGCAGGAGCTGGCCAAGGTGATTTCCACCGATCCGGCGGTCGAGAATCTGACCTCGTTCATCGGCATTGACGGTCAAAACACCACCTTGAATAGCGGCCGCATCCAGATCACGCTCAAGCCGCTCGAAGAACGTCAGGGTGTTACCGCCAGCGATGTCATTCGCCGGCTACGAACAAAATTGACCGATCAAGTTCCGGGAATCGCGCTGTACATGCAGCCCGTGCAAGACCTCACGGTGGAAGACCGCATCAGCCGCACACAGTATCAATACGCGCTGGACGCGCCCGACAAGTCGATCCTGGACGAATGGGTGCCGAAGCTCGAAGACCGGATGAAGCAAATCCCCGAGCTGCGCGACGTGGCCAGCGATCAGCTCAACGGCGGCCTGGGATTGCGCGTGACCATCGATCGCGATACGGCGGGCCGCCTCGGGATCACCCCCCAGAACATCGACGACGCGCTCTATGACGCTTTCGGCCAGCGGCAAGTCTCCACCATCTTCACGCAGTCCAACCAGTATCACGTGGTGCTCGAAGCCGGGCAGCAATGGCAAACCAATGCGTCCGCGCTGCGGGACATCTACGTGCAGATCGGGGCGGCCTCGCAGAACCTGGCCTCCACCATCGCCCTGGCCGGCACGAATACCGCTCTGACGGGAGCAGCGCCAATCGCTCAGGCGCCGCTCGGCTCTTTCACCCGAGCCGTCCCGGTCCAGACACCCATCACCATCAACCACCAGGCGCAGTTTCCCGTGGTTACCATGTCGTTCAATCTCGCGCCGGGCGCGTCGCTGGGAACGGCGGTGGATCATATCCGGCAGGCCACCCAGGGCCTGGGAATGCCCGCCAGCATCGAGCCCACTTTCCAGGGCACGGCTCGCGCGTTTGAGAATTCGCTGGCCAATGAATCGCTGCTGATCCTGGCGGCCATCGTCACCGTCTACATCGTGCTCGGCGTTTTGTACGAAAGCTATATTCACCCGCTGACGATTCTGTCCACCTTGCCCTCGGCCGGCGTGGGCGCCATCGCCGCGCTGATGGTGTTCCACAAGGATCTGGACGTCATCGCCCTCATCGGCATCATCCTGCTGATCGGTATCGTCAAGAAAAACGCCATCATGATGATCGATTTCGCGCTCGAAGCCGAGCGCAACGAAGGCATGACGCCGGAGGAAGCCATCTATCGCGCCTGCTTGCTGCGCTTCCGTCCCATCATGATGACCACCATGGCGGCGCTGTTGGGTGCGGTGCCATTGGCTTTTGGCAGCGGCGTCGGAAGCGAGCTTCGCAAGCCGCTGGGCATCACCATCATCGGCGGATTGCTGATCAGCCAGGTGCTGACGCTGTTCACCACCCCGGTGATTTATCTCTGGTTCGGGCGGATGGCAAGCTGGGTCGCACGGCTGCGCGGCAAGAATCGCGCCTGAGGACGACCTTTCGGTGGCGGAGATATGAGCAGCATTTCCGCGCCATTCATCAAAAGGCCGGTAGCCACCACGCTGCTGATCGTCGCGATCGTGCTGGCCGGGGCCGTGGCCTATACGCTGCTGCCGGTGGCGCCGCTGCCCCAGATCGATTTTCCAACCATCTTTGTAAGCGCCGGCCTGCCCGGCGGAAGCCCGGAAGTCATGGCAGCCTCGGTCGCCACGCCGCTCGAAAAGCAATTCACTCGCATTGCCGGTGTCACCGAGATGACCTCCTCCAGCTCAGTCGGCTCGGCGACGGTGGTCCTGCAATTCGACTTGAGCCGCGACATCAACGCCGCCGCGCGCGACGTCCAGGCCGCCATCAATGCCGCCGCCGGTTATCTTCCTGCCAATCTCCCCACTAATCCTCGCTACCGCAAGGCCAATCCCGCCGACGCGCCGATCATCATTCTTTCCATGACTTCCGACGTCGTGCCCAAGCCGCAGTTGTACGACATCGCGTCGTCGATTTTTGCGCAGAAGCTATCGCAGGTGAAAGGCGTGGGCTCGGTCAATGTCGGCGGCAGCGCTCTTCCGGCCGTCCGCGTCGAGGTGAACCCGCAACCGGTTTCCAAGTACAACGTCGGGCTGGACCAGATCGGAACCTTCCTGCAAGGCGCCAACGCCAATAAGCCGCAAGGGCGAGATCTCCGACGACAACATGCGCTGGGGCCTTTCGGCCACCGACCAGCTATTGCAGGCCAAGGATTACAAGGATCTGATCGTCGTTTATCGCAACAACGCGCCGGTGCGCTTGTCGGACCTCGGGCGCGTGGTGGATGGCACCGAAGATGTCCGCAACATGGGCCTGTCCAACGGCAAGCCGGCCGTGCTTCTGCAGATCAGCCGCCAGCCCAACGCCAACATCATCGACACGGTGGACCGGATCAAGGCGCTGCTGCCGCAGTTCCGCGCCACCCTGCCGCCCAACGTCCAACTCAACGTCGACACCGACCGCACGCTGACTATCCGCTCTTCCGTCAATGACGCGGAGCGCAATATGCTCATCTCCATCTCGCTGGTGATCCTGGTGGTGTTCGTTTTCCTGCGCAACGTGCCGGCCACCATTATCCCCAGCATCTCGGTGCCTGTTTCCCTCATCGGCACCTTCAGCATCATGTATCTGTGCGGATACACCCTGGACAACCTATCGCTAATGGGCGCTGGCAATCGCGACCGGATTCGTCGTAGACGACGCCATCGTGGTGATCGAAAATATCACTCGCCACATCGAGAATGGAATGAAGCCCATGGCGGCAGCCTTGCGAGGCGCTCAGGAAATCGGCTTCACCGTTCTGTCCATGAGCATTTCGCTCATCGCGGTCTTCATCCCCATTCTGCTGATGCCCGGTATCGTGGGACGCCTGTTCCGCGAATTCGCCGTCGTGCTTTCCGTGTCGATCTTCATGTCGCTGCTGGTTTCGTTGACCGCCACTCCAATGATGTGCGCGCGCATGTTGAAGAGCAACCAGAAACACGGCAGGCTATACAATTTCGGAGAACGGATCTTTCAATGGGTTCTGTCCACCTACGGCTCGGCCTTGCAGGTGGTCTTGAATCAAACCGTGCCGGTACTGATCGTGGTGGGTTTGACCGTGGGAGTCAGCGTATATCTTTACATCAAGATTCCCAAGGGATTCTTCCCTCAGCAGGACACCGGCCGATTGCAGGGGAACGTTCAAGGCCAGCAGCACATCTCCTACCAGGCGCTCTCTGAGAAGGTCAAGTGGTTTGAGGAGCAGGTCCGCAACGATCCCGCGGTCGAAGTGGTCAACGTGACCGCCGGTTCCAATGCGGGTGGCCGTGGCGGCGGCAACAACGCCAACATGAACATCCAGCTCAAGTCCTTCGAGGAACGCGGAAGCATTACCTCCGACCAGGTGATCGGGCGCATCCGCCAAAAAACGCAGAACATGCCCGGCGCCGTCCTGTACCTGCAAAATTCTCAGGACATCCGCATCGGCGGCCGGCAGAGCAACGCGCAATATCAGTACACGCTCCAGACCCAGGATCTGGATCTGCTCGCGCAGTGGGGTCCTCGCGTTCAGGCGCGTCTTTCTCTGCTTCCGCAACTCGTCGACGTCAGCTCGGATCAGCAGAATTCGGGGCTGTCCTCAAAGGTGGTGATCGACCGCGACACGGCCTCGCGCTTGGGCCTTACCGCGCAAGCTATCGACAGCGCGCTCTACGACGCCTTCGGCCAGCGCCAGGTATCAACCATGTATAAGTCCATCAATCAATATCACGTGGTCCTGGCGCTGGAACAACAATGGTGGGAAAGCCCGGCGTTTCTGGACCAAATCTACGTACAGACGCCCCGCGGGTTATCCATTCCGCTGTCCACCTTCACTCACTTCCGCGAAGGAATCACTCCGCTCTCGCTGCCCCATCAGGGACAGTTCCCGTCCACGACGATTTCCTTCAATCTTCCTGATGGCGTATCGCTCAGCGACGCGGTGAACGCCATCCACAAGGCCGAACTCGATATCGGGATGCCCGCCAGCATCACCGGCAAGTTCGCTGGAACCGCACAGGCTTTTCAAGACGCTTTGTCCAGCCAGCCTGTCTTGATTGGAGCCGCGCTGCTGGTTGTTTACATCATTCTCGGCATGCTGTACGAGAGCCTGATTCACCCTCTCACCATCATTTCGACGCTGCCTTCGGCGGGCGTCGGCGCCTTGATCGCGCTGGTCCTGTTTCGGACGCAGCTCACCATCGTGGCTCTCATTGGAATCATTCTGCTGATCGGAATCGTGAAAAAGAATGCCATCATGATGATCGATTTTGCCCTGGCCGCGGAACGAAACGAAGGCCTGAGCCCTCGCGACGCAATTTTCCAGGCCTGCATGTTGCGATTCCGTCCCATCATGATGACCACCGCTTGCGCTCTTCTGGGAGGAATGCCTTTGGCCCTAGGCCTGGGTTCCGGTTCTGAGCTTCGCCGCCCGCTCGGAATCACTATCGTAGGCGGCTTGCTGGTGAGCCAGATGTTGACTTTGTTCACTACGCCGGTGATTTACTTGTCTCTGGATCGCCTGCGCCTGCGCTTCAAGGCGCGCAAACCGAAGTACCGCCATCGGCCCGGCATTCTCATTCCGGGAGGGGCGGCGGGAGACTGATGAACCGCTTCTGGACAGTCGCGCTTGCTGCATTGCTGTTCTGCTCGGCCTGCACGGTCGGCCCGAAGTATCAACGGCCCACTGCGCCCGTGGCTCCCGCTCTCAAGGAGCTGGCCGGCAACGACCAATGGAAAATGGCCACCCCCAGCGACGAGTTGCTGAAGGGCAAATGGTGGGAGATGTTCGGCGATCCGGAGTTGAATCGCCTGGAAGAGATGGTCAACATCAATAACCAGAACGTGAAGCAGGCGGAAGCGCAATTCCGGCAGGCGCGCACGTTCATAGATCTGAATCACGCCAACTACTATCCGGTCATCGGAACCGCGCCCTCCATCACGCAAAGCGATGCCGGGAAGAACGCCGGCCGTGGCGTCGGAGGCACGTCGCAAAGCTTCTCGCTGCCTGCAACAGTGAGCTGGGAGCCGGATTTGTGGGGACGCGTTCGTCTGGCCGTCGAGGCGGCTACGGAAAGCGCTCAAGTCAGCGCGGCCGATCTCGAAAATGTCCGTCTGAGCACGCAGGCTTTGCTGGCGACCGACTATTTCATCCTGGCCGGCACCGACATGCAGCAAGTTATCTTGCAGAACACCATCGAGGCATACCGGAGAAATCTGCAGTTGACGATCAACCGCTACAATGGCGGCGTCGCTTCCAAGAGCGATGTAACGCTGGCGCAGACTCAGCTCGCTGGAGCGCAGGCGCAAAGCACCGACATTCGTATTGCGCGAGCCACCAATGAGCACGCCATTGCGGTGCTCGCCGGTCAGTCTCCCGCCGAGTTGAGCATCCCGGTTCGAAAAATCGATGGGCCTCCGCCTCCTATACCGGTAGCCGTGCCCTCGCTGTTACTCGAACGCCGCCCCGATATCGCGTCCGCTGAGCGCCAGGTGGCATCCGCCAACGCCAACATCGGGCTGGCTCAAACCGCGTACTATCCGACGCTTTCTTTATCAGCCACCCCAGGTTTGCTGAGCACCGGCGTGGCAAACTTGATCACCTGGGGCAGTCGGGTGTGGTCCGCAGGTCCATCCGTTTCGCAAACCTTATTCGATTTTGGACGCCGGGACGCTTCGCTCAGAGGTGCCCAAGCCGCCTATGACGCCACCGCGGCCAGTTACCGGCAAACGGTCCTCTCTGCTTTCCAGGAAGTGGAAGACGATCTCGCCAATCTTCGCTACCTGGCCGAGGAGGCCATCCAACAGCAAGAAGCTGTGACAGCGGCCGAGCAAGCTTTGGATCTCGAGTTGGCTCGCTACCGTGCGGGAACCGACTCCTACATTAACGTCATCACCACCCAAGCCATCACGCTCAGCGACGAGCAAGCGGCCGTCTCGATTCTGCAGCGGCGCCTGCTGGCGGCCGTCGATCTGGTCAAAGCCTTGGGCGGCGGTTGGGATGCTTCCGTGCTTCCTAGTCAGGAGCAGATGCGTTCGGCTCGGACCGGCGGGTCCTAATTTCGCGGCCCAGAATCGGCTTTGCGGTGAAAAATCTTCTGGCGAATATCGGGCCAGAATTCGGGCAAGATATTGAATAGCGCCGAAGCTGCCAAGCTGCTGCCAAAACGCTTTGCTACTTCGGTCCCATTCACGCTGGCCGCGGGATAATAGACGTTGGACAACCCAATTCCCATGCCCATGCCGAGAATGCCCGCGTAGTTGAACGTCGTTTTTCCCGAGTCCGTGCGCGCGATCGCAACACGAGCGAGCGCATGACCTACCCGATGCCAAAAAGGAAACTCCGGCCCAATCCGAAAATAACGCGGATCTTCGTGTAGCAGCGACGCCAGCACAGCGTCCGAAAAGAAGTTCTGCGAAGTGATGTCCGCCAGAGCCGCGCCGAAGCGCTGCGCGTACGCGCTGCCGCCGTAGCCATACTTCGGATCGTCATTGTCGCTTTGGGAGATGGCTGCCCCCGCTGCCGCCGATGCCGGCGTAAACGGGTCAAACGTTTCCTTGGCGAACAGGTTGAACTTTTGTTTTACTGTCAAAGCCGACACGGGTTTGTGGGGATCGGAGACAGTCTCGTAATTGGGGATGATTCCAAGAATGTGCTCGTCGCCGGTGGACGGGGAGATTTGCGGATCGGGGCCGGCGCTTTGTGAAAATAGAATGCAGGATGAAATTGAACTCAACGCCAACAACAGCGAAACTTTTAGGAACCGCGGGTGTTTAATACAACGCTTCACTTGTCCTCCCGCCTCGCCCGCCCAAAGCATGTAGATGTATTGACGGCGGGCGAGGCCTTCTGATTACATCCCTTGGACGGCCCGCCGGCTTCGCCGAGGCGGGCTCTAAAACGAGAAACTAGGACGATGCCAACTCTGTCCGCGGAAACCCTCACTCGATTTGCTTACCAACTGCTGACCGCCGCGAAAGTGCCGCACCAGAAAGCCGATCTGGTGGCGCGATCCCTGGTGGCCGCCAATCTGCGCGCCGTCGATTCGCACGGCCTCCAACTACTACCTTACTATCTGGAGCAGATTCAGATGGGCAACATCAGGGTGGAGGCGGAAGGGCATGTCGCAAGCGAGCACGGCGCCTGTCTTGTGTACGACGGGGAGTGCGGCATCGGCCAATGGATCTTCGGAAATTTGCTGCGGCCACGCCATCCGCCTCGCGCGCGAACACGGCTTGGCGCTGGTGGTGGCTCGGGAGTCGAATCATTTTGGAGCTGCGGCGTTTTGGGCGCAGCGCATGTCGGCGGCAGGCTGCATCGGGATTGTCATGTGCAATGCCACGCCGCTGGTCGCGCCCTGGCAAGGCAAGGACCCACGCTTCGGCACCAATCCGATTTGCATGTCGGTGCCGGGCGCGAAGACTTGGCTGCTCGACATGGCCACTACCACGGTCGCACTGGGAAAAATCCTGAACGCGCAGAATCACGGACGCGCCACCATTCCGGAAGGCTGGGCCATGGATTCGGAAGGCGTGGCGACCACCGATACCCAGACCGCGCTCACGGGCCTGCTAATGCCGTTGGGCGGCTACAAAGGAAGCGGCCTGGCGATGATGGCCGAAATTCTGTGCGCGGTGTTGAGCGGCGGCGCCATGTCTACCCAACTCGGCGGATGCGCGTGAAGGGCCAGCCCATGCGCGACCAGCCAATTTTTCCTGGCGATCGACGTGACGCGATTCATGCCGCTCGCGGACTTCGAGCGCCGTATGCAGGAGCTGGTGGCGATGGTCAAGTCTTCAAAAACCGCACGTGGCTACGATCGAGATTCTCGTGGCCGGCGATCCGGAGTGGCGTGCGGAGGAGCTTCGCCGCAGTCAGGGCATCCCAGTGTCGGAGGGCGTATGGCAAGGCCTGGCGGCGGCTGCACAACAATTGGGTGTGCCGCTGCCGGCGGAATCCGGCATCATCACTCCGCGCCGGGATTCGATCGATGGTGATGGAAGCGCTCGCCGATACAGCCGGGTCTGCGGTGCTGGCCGCGCTGATCGTCACCTGAGCCGGTGATGGCACGAACTGGGAGCGGTATACAATCCGCTGGAGCTGATCTTGCCCACCGTGCTGTTGCCGCCCGCGATGCCGTTCACCTTCCAGCTCACGGTCGTGACGGAGCGTTTTAACGTTGCCGTAAATTGATGAGTTCGCCGACACGAACCGCGGCGCTGGTCGGAGAAATCGTAACGGTGACTGGCGGCGGCGGAGGCGTGCGCTGCTGATGGTGACGGAGGCGCTGCCGACCGCGGCGAGCTTCGCTTGGCTGGTGGCGTGAACGGTCACGCTGGCCGGCGAAGGCACGGCGGACGGCGCCGTGTATAGGCCGCTGATCGAATCGATGAAACCGACCGTGCTGTTGCCACCCACGTGTCCGTTCACATCCCAAGTGACGGATTGATTCGAGTTTCCGGAAACCGTGGCGCTGAATTGGCGCTGGCGTTCACCGTAACGCTGGCGCTCGGCGGGCTCACGCTGACCGATACCGAGGTCTGCATCGCCTGGCCGGAATTCGGATCCACCATCAGCGGCGACACGTCCACGGCCTCGAAATTCGGAGCCGTCGATGCTGGTCAGCGCGTGCAGATCGTCATTGTTCCAGCGCGCATCCGGCGCCCCGGAGATGAACCACGAAGAGCCGTTATCCGCCAGCATCATGCCGTAGTGCTTCAGCGCGGTCAGGATGATCTGGTTGGTGGCCGGAAAATCCCGAAATATCGAAACTCGCCTTCAGCCGGAAGCGCGCTCCCATGGGCGGATATTGCGCGCCCGTCAACGACGAAGCATAGTGCCGCGCCGGCCACACATACGCCTTCTGCGTGTGCGGCACGGTGAAACGAATGGCGTGGCGGATCGCGCCCGCAGCGATTTCGTCGTAGCGCACCAGACCCGGGAAAATCGGCAGGCCCGCCGCATCGGCCGAGGTCCACGTTGCCGGGCGCAGCGCGTCCGATAGCAGGTTGAAAATCGCTCCGGAGCCGCCTTGCCAGCTCGCGGCCTGCGGATACGCGGCGTAAATCTCATACAGAATGCAGTTGTCGGTATCGATCGAGATGACGTGCCGGTCGCCTGTGCTCGCGCTCCCGCCTTCGATCGGCGCGTTCAGCGGGATCGCGTATGGCCCTGGGTCGCTTTCGCTCTGATACGTGAAGGTCGCCGGATATTTGGTCTGTGTCCCCGGAACTGTGACGTAGGGAATCCCGATCGGCTCTCCGTTATAGAGTCCCCGAACCGAAATCCGGATGCAGCGGTGAAGAAGGTCCGATGGTGGTGACCCAAGTGGAAGAACTCGGGTGTACCGGCAATTGGTCGATTCGCGTGTTCCAGATATTGTCGGCGGGCAGCACCGTGCAGTTTCCGATGGTTGGCGCTTGTGCGGCGGCGAAAGTTGCCAATCCGAACAGCGCGATAAGCGAACCCAAGAATTTTGCCATAGCCCCAACCAGGAGTTCCCAGAATATTCCCGCTAGGCGGGATAGACAATCGGGTAAGCGCCTGAGAGGGAGCTTGGTACTACCGAGACCGGGCTACGGTAAACCGAAAACGAAAAGCGAGTTGCCCGCCGTGATTGCTACTTGCTGCTTGCCGTCGATCGCAAACGAGACCGGGTTGGCGCGGATTGAGCCGCCCAGTTGCAATTCCCAAAGCGGCTTGCCGGTATCGGCGTCCAGCGCGAAGAAATTGCCTTCTTCAGCGCCGCCAAACACCAGGCCGCCGGCCGTAGACAACAAACCAGCCAGCGGCGGCGTGAGCAGTCTGAATCTCCCACTTCAGCTTTCCCGTGGTGGCCTCCAGCGCGCGAATCGCGCCATAAGCTGGTCGCCGCTTTTCACTTCTCCGCCGCCTCCGCGTGTAGGCCGTGCCATCCTTGTACTCGGCGTCGCCCTTGTAGTAAATCGCCGGCGATCTCGCGAGCGGCCTGGTAAAACAGCTTGCGTCTTCGGACTATACGACGGGCTCCACCAGTTGGCGCCTCCCGCGATGGCCGGATAAACGAGCGTTCCTTCCACCTTGGGATCGGCGTCGCGCCGCGCGAACGGCCGGCCTTTGGCATCCAGCCCGTCGGCCCAGGTCTGTTTTACATAAGGAACAGCCGTCAGGAACTCGCCGGTCTGCCGATCGAGCACATAGTAGAACCCGTTGCGATTCGCCATGGTCACCACTTTGCGCTGGCGGCCTTTGACGTCGGCGTCGAACAGGATCGGAATTTCGGTGGCATCCCAATCGTGGACGTCATGCGGCGTGAATTGGAAATGCCACTTGATCTTTCCGTTGGCCGGATCCACGGCGATCAGAGAAGAAGTGTACAGATTGTCGCCGGGCCGCGTTTCGTCATTCCAGTCCGGCGCCGGATTGCCGGTGCCCCAATAGACCAGGTGCAATTCGGGATCGTAGGATCCGGTCACCCAGGTCGAGCCGCCGCCATGCTGCCAGCTATCGCCGCCCCAGGATTCGGAACCCGGCTCGCCCTTCGCGGGCACGGTGTAGGTGCGCCACACGCGCTTGCCGGTCTTGGCGTCGTAGGCGTCCAGGAATCCGCGAATTCCAGTCTCGGCGCCGGAAATGCCGACCAGGATCTTGCCTTCCACGGCCAGCGGCGCGGCAGTGATGTAATAGCCTTTCTTGTTCTCGTCCACCTTGGTGTCCCAGCGGACGATTCCGGTCTTGGCGTCCAAAGCGACCAGGTGGCAATTCACGGTTCCGTAGTAAACCATGTTGTCCAGCACGGCCACACCGCGATTGACGGGCGGCGAGCCGATGATGATTACATCTTTCGGAATATTGGGCGTGTAGGTCCACAGCGGCCGGCCGGTTCGAAGATCCAGCGCCGTCGCCGTGCTGGGAGGCTCGGTGATGTACATCACGCCGTCGACGACGATCGGCGACGTCTCGACGATCCCGGTGTGGCGCATCTGGTAAATCCAGGTTGGTTTCAGGCTGGCCGACATTTTGCCGGTTGATCTGGTCGAGCTGCGAGAAGCGCTGCGCCTGGTAATTCCCCGAGTAAGTGATCCAGGTCGACGGATCGCTGTTCGCGGCCGCAATGCGCTGATACGGAACCTGCGCGCGGACGCCGCCCGCGGTCACGATCAAAGCGGCAAGTGTGGATAGCGTTTTCACTTTCGCACCTCCCAAGCTCGAAAGATAAGCCACCAAGTCGTCCAGATCGGAGCCCGAGACTTTGCCTTTGTAGTCCGGCATCAGAGTTTTGCCCATCTGTTTATCAAGTTGCTGCACATCGGCTTTGCGGAATGAGTACAAACGCCCGGCTGGCGTCGCGGACCTGAATGGTGAAGGAGTCTTCGTTCACCCGCACGCCGCGCACTTCCTGGCCGTTCTGAGCGACGACTCGAACGGGAAGAAATTCGTCGAAGCCACGCCCGGGAAGGCAGTCACGCCGCGGGGCAGGGCAGCAGCGGGCTCGACAATGGATTGCCGCAGATAATCGGGCGCGCGATGTGCGCCGATGTCGGTGAGTTCGGGACCCAGGATGCCGCCTTCGCCCGCGATGGTGTGGCAGGAAGAGCAGCCCTGCCGCTGGTACACCGCTCTGCCGTTGGCCGCATTGCCGACCGCCGCGCCGCCTGCCGTGCGGCCGAGCGAACGAACGAAGACTACCATCGCCGTAAGTTCGGCATCCGTGAAGCGTCGAATGCGCGGCATGCCGCGGTCAGGAATCCCGTCCCGGATGACGGCGCGCAAGGCTTCGTCATCAGGTGCGTTTGTGAGCACCGGCCGATTCAGATTGGGCCCCTCTCCACCCGCGCCCGACAGTCCGTGGCATCGGGAACACATCCCTAAGAAGAGCTGTTTGCCTTTTTCGAGGTCGGACGTCTGCGCCAAGGCAGCCGTCGAAACCAAAACCAGCACAGCGGCGAATCGATGGATTGACATAACTAGTTCCGTTGGTTCCAGTTTTATATCACAATTCGTACCGCTGGGTGTTTGGACGTGATATTCCTTACGACTGCTGGTTCCCGTGATTTGCCAATGCGAACTCGGGTTGTCGACGTATCGGAAGAGTTCTCAGGTACGTCGCGGCAGCACGAGTTCCACGCCGCCCAGGGGTTCAATGTGGCGCCTTATGGATTCCGCGAGATTGAGCGCGGGCGCGTGGTTCTCCCTCAAAGCCGCCTTCAAGATGTCACACGCCTCCTCTTCGATAGACCGGCCGTGACAAGCCGCGCGCGCCCGGAGCTTTTCTTTCACCGCATCGTCCAGACGTCGTATCATGCATGATACTCGCCACAAGGCGATGGTAGCATTCGCAGTGGCACTACTAAATCGCGCGAGTTAGAGGCCAGTTGTGGCCGCCAGTCGCGTAAAATCGCATATATCAGTGGAACACCATCCGGAAAGTAGAACCCGACTAATCTTCATCAGTCACAGCAGCCAAGACACCTGGGTGGCCAAACAGCTCGCGCGCGAAATCGAAGCACGCGGTGCGACAGCGTTTTTGGACGAATCGCAGGTCGACGCCGGCGCCGACTTCGAAGAAGACATCCTGAAATTCCTGGAGCGGGCACACGAATTGGTGGTCCTGCTTACTCCCTGGGCTCTGGAACGGCCCTATGTGTGGGCAGAGATAGGGGCTGCATGGGGCCGCCGCATTCCCATTGTGGCTCTGTTGCTTGGGCTCACGCCTAACGAACTTCAAGCGCGCCCGGGTGTACCGGTACTTCTGAAGAAGCGGGACCTTCTACAATTAAATGAGGTGGACACGTATCTCGATCAGTTGGCGGCGCGTATGCGTAACAGCAAGGATGACCAAGCATGAAGCAGCGAACAGTCTTCATTTCACACTCGGCGCAAGACACAGACTGGGCACGGTCCTTTGCTCAAGCTCTCAAGAAACGCGGCGTTACCGTATGGTTTGACGAATTCGATGTCCGACCCGGCGAATCGGTAAGAGACGCGCTCGAGGCCGGGTTGCGTGGGAGCGACGTGCTAGTGGCATTGGTTGATGTAGAGTCTCCTTCGCAACCGTGGCTCTTTTTCGAGCTTGGGGCAGCCATCGGCATGGGTACCAAAGTTGTACCAATCGTACCGAGAGGCCTGGATCCGAGTGCGCTCCCGTTGGACGTACGCCTGCGCCGCTATCTGATTCGCGATACACCCGAACAGACTGCCGAAGAACTCTCGAACACACTGCAAGCGGCTTGAGCGTTTAGCGGCGACCCAAGCGCTTGCCGACAGCCTATCGGCTCGTGCGTGTCTATTGACGCCCGCCTTTACATCCCCGCCCCATTTCTGTCACCATCTCTATAAGCAGGCTCGGAAGGAGTTCGGACATGCCTCAGAGAGTGCCGACTGGCGTGCTTTTTCCCGCCGCCATCTCGCAGACCGCCGGACCGGCGGCTTGGCAAAACGATCTGACGCCCATCGCCGCCTCGGACTGGAACTACGAGTTCGCGGCGCATCTGCTGGAGCGCGCCGGATTCGGCGGCACCCCGGACGAGATCCAGGCGCTCGCCAAAATGACGCCAGCACAGGCCGTCGCGCGCCTGGTCCGCTTCGAAGGCGCCGCCGCCAGCCATCTGCCGCCCTTCGACCACTCCGGAATCCACGACCCCGGCCTTGAGCCGTTTCCGCCCAGCCGCCCCGCCGTGACGGACTGGCCAAGAAAAAGGCGAAGCTCTCGGCATCAAGGTCAAGCCCGCGGGCAACCGCCGCCTTCAGCCGATCGTCGACGAATTCTTCTACTGGCTGCGCGCCAGCGCTGCTCGAAACCAACCGCGTCGCCTACTGGTGGGCGAACCGCATGCTCACCAGCCCCCGGCCGCTGCAGGAAAAAATGGCGCTCTTCTGGCACGGCCATTTCGTCTCCAACGAAGCCAAGGTCCGCGACTACCGCAAACTTCTCAACCAGCTGGAACTGTTCCAAAACCAGGGCACCGGCAATTTCCGCGATCTCACGGTCTGCGGTCGCGCAGGATCCCGGCCATGCTCTCGTTTCTCGATGCCGGCGTCAACGTCAAGGGCGCTTCCAACGAAAATTTCGCGCGCGAAATCATGGAGCTGTTCACCATGGGCGTGGGCCACTACACGGAGAAGGATATCCGCGAGGCCGCCCGCGCGTTCACCGGCTGGAATTACGTGGATGTGAAATTCGTCGTCAACAAAGACCAGCATGACGACGGCGAAAAGACGTTCCTCGGCAAGACCGGGCGCTTCGACGGCGTGGACATCATCGACATCATCATGCAGCAGCCCGCGACCGCCGACTACATCGCAGGCAAGATCTATCGCTTCTTCGTGCGCGAGGATCTGTCGCCGGAGCTTCAGAAACAAGCTCGGCTCGGCGCTACGCCAAAATCACTACCAGATCGCGCCGCTGCTGGAAAAGATTTTCCTGTCGCGCGATTTCTACAGTCCCGCTTCGGTCGGCACGCGGATCAAGGGCCCGGTGGAACTGGCCGTCATCCACATATAAGAAGCTGGGCCTCACCAGCATTCCCGGCGTTCCGGATTTCAACTCGGCCACAGGCGCTCTGGGACAGCAGCTCTTTCGCCGCCCGACCGTCGCCGGATGGGCGCAGGGCCAGAGCTGGATCACGCCCGGCCTGCTGCTGGAGCGCGCCAATTTCGCCCGCGACATCCTGTTTCCCGACATCAGCTTCCTTCCGCCGGACCGCTACACCGGCGGCGGCGGAGATCCGCACGCGTCGCCGAGCGCATCCGCGAAGGTATGGACATCAACGACCGCCACAAAGGACGATTCCAAGAGCGGCGACCTCGCGGAATCCAATCTGAACGCCGACCGCGACGAGGACTTCAACACCCGCTACGGCAGCTTCCGTGGCTCGCAGATGGCCATCGAGAGAGTCAAAGCCATTCCGCGCGACACCGCACAGCTGCAACCTGTCGCAGATGGTGCTGAAGCGACAATTCAGGAACACGACGCGAGGTGGTCGATTACCTGATTCGTCGGTTCATGAGTGTACCGCCGGGCGAGAGTCGCGCGAGAAGCTGGTGGCTTTCTTCGACAAAGAACTGGGCACGACGGACATCTCCGCTGCCCAAACTTATATGGAAGACTCGCTGCGCCTGGCTCCTGCATCTCATCATGAGCCAGCCCGAGTATCAGCTCGCTAGAGAGGCCGCGATGAAGCAGCGATTGTTTTCAGTTTCCAGATCCAGCCGGCGCGAACTTTGCGCGCCGGCATGTACGGGGTCTGCGTGAGTGCGGGATCGGCTCTTCGCATGAGCTTGTTCGGACAAGCGGCCGCGGCGCTCGCGCAGGAACCCAAC
>CAVUBR010000008.1:0-491541 GCA_963739705.1 Terriglobia bacterium
CCACAGTTACGGCTGCGTTGTCGCGGGGGCACGGTCACTTACGGTGGCAGCAACTGGCGGCATTTGCCGTACGAGTTTCGTGAAGCGTCTCACGACCAGACCATTCCTTCGGGCACCGGCATGGCGGATTGGCCGGTTACGTATGAAGAACTCGAACCTTACTACACGCAGGCTGAGTGGGAAACGGGCGTATCCGGCCTGCGGGTGGACTCGCCGTTCGTTGCGCCGATGTCCAAGGATTATCCGGTCCCGCCCATGCCTCTCAAGAGTTCGGGCGCGCTCTTCCATACCGCGGCCAACAAACTGGGATTGACTGTCGTTCCCGGACCTCTGGCGATCATTTCGCAACCCTATAAGGGCCGCGATGCTTGCGTCAATTGCGGTATCTGTTCGGGCTACGGCTGCCAGGTGCGCGCGCGTTCCAGCTCGGCCGTCACGATGTTTCCGATTGCGGAAAAGACCGGACGATGCGAAATTCGCGTGAAGAGCTACGTGCGCGAGATAAACGCTGGACGATAACGGCAGAGTCAACGGCGTCATTTACTTCGATGCTCAAAAACGCGAGCAGCGCCAGAAGGCGAAGTCGGTCATCCTCTCAGCCAATGCCGGCGGAGTCGGCTCGCTTGCTGCTGCTGTCGAAATCCAGCCGTTTTCCGGATGGGCTCGCCAACTGCGGTATGGTCGGAAAATATGTGATGTTCGGCAACGGAGCCGGCGCCAGCGCGCTTTTCGAGCATCCTCTCAACGAGTACAAGGGCGTCATTTACGGGCGCTGGAATCGTTGATTACGTGCCGTCCGATCCGAAGCGGGGTTTCTATGGCGGCGGCCGCATGACTGCGCGCGGTTATCTTACGCCGTTCGAGCTTGGCCTGGGCGGGTTGTCTCCTGGAACCCCCGCGCTGGGGCGCCGGATACAAGAAGGCCCTCCAAGAGGAAGCCAACCACAGGCTTGACGATCAATTGCTTCGTCACTCAGCTCCCGCTCGAAACCAATCGCATCGATCTGGATCCTGACGTAAAGGACGACTGGGGTCTTCCGGCCATGCGCATCACCTCGTCGGCCCATCCCGACGACATCAAGAATATGGAGTTCTTCCGGCAAAAATCCATCGAGGTTCTGGAGGCTTGCCGGAGCGAAGAAGATCTGGGCGCCCCCAGTCAACGAAAGGCCGGAATGGCGCGCACAATCGCGGCACTTGCCGCATGGGGAACGATCCGAAGAAATCGGTCGTGGACAAGTATCACCAGGCTCACGACGTGCCCAACCTGTTCATCGTGGACGGCAGTAGCTTTGTCACCGGTGGCCGCAATCACCCCACGCTGACCATCGAGGCGCTCGCGTTCCGTGCGGCCGAACACATCGTTCAGAACGCCAAGAAAGGCACGCTACTGACGAAAGCGTAAATGCCTGAGACGTTACCCGGTCTGGACGTCGCAGACCGGCGCGTCAGTGTGGGCGAAGTCGTCGCCTTTGCAGAGCAGCGGCTCTCCTAGACTGATGGCGGCTGCATACGAGAAGCAGTCGCCGTAGTTGAGTCCAGCGCGATGACGTCTCTTGCCGAAGCGGCTAAAAGCCGAGCGGGCCAGTTGCCCTTGCTCCCTGTCGACCGGGATCAGCTCGATCGCGGCTCGGGAGACGAACCGGTCGAGATCACGCAATCCTTCCGCGCCATATCTCGACTCGATGACAATCGAAGTCTCTACAAAACTCGCGACGGACATTCGAGTAGAGTCGGCTGCCTCGATCGCCTCAATGAAACTACGGCGCTCCGGCTCCCGCTGCAGGATTGCCACCAGTGCAGAAGTATCGATCACCATCAGCGTGGCAGGCCAGCCTCGTCGTATCCCAGGATCTCCTCAGCCGGCCTGTCATCGAGCACTGGCAAACTCGCGCAGTGTTCGGCGATCTCCTCCAGTTCATCAGCCAGACGACGCCTGGTACGCTCCCGCCGGACTCGCACCAGCCGATCCCGCAGCGCTTTCGTAACCGCTTCTGTCTTGCTTTCACCGGTCGTCCGGGCAAGTTCCGCTGCCAGTCGCTCCGCCTCGGGATTACGAATGTTGAGCGCCATGAATACGTGTAGCCTACGGGCTACATTGTATCATATATAGCCGATCAAAGACTCACTTCGTGAACCGGCCCCTGGAAACCATGAGGTCCAAAAGCAAATCGCTAGCCGGATAGGGTCCAGCTAGCGAAGGAAAACTTCTTCAAATCTGGTGCGGAGAGGGGGACTTGAACCCCCACGAGATTGCTCCCGCTAGCACCTCAAGCTAGTGCGTCTGCCAATTCCGCCACCTCCGCGTGGCCGAAGCTCGTTATTTCTTGGGCGCCGGCTGTTGCTTCCCGGCCGGTTGCTGTTTGGGCGGCGCCTGGGGTATGGTGATCGGCGTCGTAGTCTTGGTGCCGTCGGGCCGGATCACAGTGAGCGACGGAGTGCCTTGTCCCGGTGCGGCCGGGGCGGCCTGACCTGGCGCGGCCTGACCTGGCGCCGCTTGGGCTGGGGCCGAGGGTATGCCCGGTAGCGGCACCGACGTGTTGCCGTTCGGCGTTGTGGCCGGCGCAGGCGTTGCAGTCGTCTTAGCCGGAGCTTTCTGCTTTTCGAGAACGCTGCCGGTAGTCCCGGAGTTGCGTGTCGCCAGGATCGCCAGCGTCAGAGACGTCACCATGAATACCGCGGCCGCTATCGTGGTGGCACGGGAGAGCACCGTTGCCGATCCGCGCGGGCCGAACGCAGTCTGCGAACCCATTCCGCCAAAAGCGCCCGCCAGATCCGCGGCCTTGCCGCTCTGCAGCAGCACCACCACCATCAGAAAGAAACAAACGATCACGTGAATTATTGTCAGTATGACTACCATACGGTTTCCCCGGGACGCTTCGATCTTCCAAAGATTGCGGAAGGAATCGGCCTTGGACTCTTTTTCAGTATAAACTAAAGATGCGGCGAGCTGCCGTGATTGTCGTGGTTCGCAACACCTTCCGTTTCCTGGCGCTTTCGATGGCGCTCTCGGCCGGAACACCCTCTTCCCCGGCCGACGCCCTGGAAACAATTCGCGGCGCCACCTACTCGCATTCCTCCAGGTTCCGGCCCAGTGCCAAGATCCTGAACTGGAATATCGACCGGGGCGAGCATCTGGCCGGTTTCGAGGCCGCCATGCGCGAGACCCGCCCGGACTTGTGCATTTTCCAGGAAGTTGATCTGGGCGCGCGCCGAACCCATGGTCAGGATATCGCTCAAGAACTGGCGGAGTCCTTCGGAATGAATTATGCCTGGGCCCCCGAGTTTCAGGAACTCAGCCAAACCACCGCGGCCGGAGCGGCGTATCACGGCCAAGCCATCCTGACAATCATGCCCATCCGGTCGACGCGCATTCTGCGGTTCACCAATCAATCCGGATTCTGGAAACCGCGCCCTTTGCTCATCGCTTCTCTGCCCATCCTGCAGCGGCGCGAGGGCGGCCGGATCGCGCAGATCGGCGAGCTGGATAACGGCGGCCGGCTTCTAGTGATCTATAATCTGCATCTAGAAAGCCGCGGCGACGAGCAACTGCGGTTGCGCCAGCTGGACGAAGTACTGGCCGACGCGCGGCGGTATCCGCAAGATACGCCGGTGATCGTGGCTGGCGACTTTAATACCAAGACCCGCCACTCCCCACTCATCGACCGGCTGAACCAGGATGGCTATCGTAGTTGCTTCGACGGCCGCCGCATTCGAACGCACATCATCATTGGCGATTGGCGCGCTGGACTGGGTATTCGTGCGAGGACCCATCCAGGCGGAAGACGCGCGAGTCATCCGGGATGCGCACTCTTCGGATCATTTCCCGATTGCGCTGGAGGTGCGATTTTAGGCGCAGCACGAGCTAGCGACGGATTTGTATTTCATTTACGAAAATGGATGCCCTGTTCGGCAAAGGCCGGAAAGATTTACGTGCCCTCGCCGGTACCCGCCGGAAAACAGGACAACTTGAGTGATTCTTAAATTGGTATGCGGCTTGCACGCTTAATTCGAGTGATAGGGTTTCAGAGGATCTGCCTGATTGCGGGGGCAGCGGGGATAAGCTGGGCCGCAGCCATACCTTCGCCAAACGTGCAGCAGCTTGTTGAGCGCTCCGAGCAGGCCATCGCAACGGATTGGAGCCGCGCGCCCGAGTATTCGTTTGTCGAGCGCGACGTCGAAAGTAAGCATGACTCCCAGCCGTCGGTGAAGACCTACCAGGTCCTCATGATCGATGGCTCCCCTTACAACCGTCTCATCGCCGTGGATGACAAGCCCCTGTCTTCCGTAGAGCAGGCCGCGGAACTGGGCAAGCTCCAGAATGAGATTCACAGAAGACAGGAAGAATCGGATCGCGCGCGCCAGAAGCGTATCGAGAAATATCTCAAGGAACGGCACCAGGACAGCGCCCTGCTGAAAGGCATGCTGAGCGTGTTTGACTTCCAGCTCGTTGGCCAGGAGACCGTGGATGGCCACGATTGCTGGGTGTTGGATGCCCGGCCCAAACCTGGGTATGAACCAGTCAGCCGCGAAACCAAAGTGCTGAAAGGGATGCGGGGCCGGTTATGGATCGACCAGGCCAGCGGCCAATGGGTCAAAGTGCAAGCGGAAGTGGTGCAAACCGTCAGCCTGTACGGCTTCTTCGCCAAAGTGCGTCCGGGCACGCGCTTCTTGCTGGAACAGGAGCCGATCGCGCCCCATTTGTGGTTGCCTAAACACTTCACTACGAACGTCAGCGCGTCGGCGTTTGGATTCTTCAACGAAGACTCCATCGATGACGAGACGTACTCTAAGTACGAGCCGATGTCCCAAACTCTGTCGCAGCTGGTGACGCGCTAGGCGCGGCGCGAGCGGGTCTCCAGGGTCGCTGGAGAGCAGGTATCTCTCCGGCTTCTCTCGCCGGAAACTCGTACAATCAGGACGTATGCCGGACGAGACGCTATCCTGCCAGATCACTAGCCTCGCCTCCCAAAACGGAGACACCGCGGATCACGTCTTCGGCTTTAGTACACGCGCTCTGCACGCCGGACATCGCCCGGACGCCGAAACGGGCTCGCGCGCCGTGCCGATTTATCAAACCACATCCTACGTCTTCGAAGATACCGAGCACGCCGCGAATCTCTTCAACCTGCAGCGTTTCGGCAACATTTATACGCGCATCATGAATCCCACCACGGCGGTGTTCGAGGAGCGTATGGCGGCGCTCGAGCGCGGCGTGGGAGCGCTGGCGGTGTCGAGCGGGCAGGCGGCGCAGTTTATCGCCATCGCGAATCTGCTCGGCCAGGGCGACGAGATCGTGGCTTCCAAAAACTTGTACGGCGGCACCTACACCCAGTTCGACGTCAGCTTCCGGCGCCTCGGAATCAATACCGTTTTCGTCGATCCGGACGATCCGGAGAATTTCCGCCGCGCCATCACGCCCCGAACGCGCGTGATTTATGCCGAGACCATCGGCAACCCGCTGCTGAATGTGCTGGATATTGAAGCGGTAGCCGCAATCGCTCATGCTGCAAATCTGCCGCTCATGATCGACAACACCTTCGCGTCGCCTTACCTGTGCCGGCCCATCGAGCACGGCGCCGATATCGTGCTGCACTCGGCCACCAAGTTCATCGGCGGCCACGGCACTTCCATCGGAGGAGTGATCGTCGACAGCGGGCGCTTCCCCTGGGATCGCGGCGCGTTTCCGCAGATGCTCGAACCCAGCAAAGGCTACCACGGCATCCGGTTTTACGAGACCTTCGGCGACTTCGCCTACATCATGAAGGCGCGCGTGGAAGCGCTGCGGGATTACGGCCCGGCCTTGAGCCCGTTCAATTCGTTTCTGTTCCTGCAGGGCTTGGAGACGCTGAAGCTGCGCATGGAATGCCACTCGCGTAACGCGCTGGAGGTGGCCGATTATCTCTCCAAGCATCCCGGGAGTCGGCTGGGTGAATTATCCGGGGCTGGAGTCCAGTCCTTACCGCGCGCTGGCGAAAAAATACTTGCCGCGCGGCGCGGGCGCGATCATGAGTTTCGGAATTCGCGGCGGGCTGGAAGCGGGGAAGCGCTTCATCGAGAGCCTGAAGCTGTTCTCGCATCTGGCCAACGTCGGCGACGCGAAAAGCCTGGTGATTCATCCGGCCTCCACTACGCACCAGCAGTTGAGCGACGAAGAAAAAAAGATGTGCGGCATCAGCGACGACATGATCCGGCTGTCGGTCGGCATCGAGGAGATCGAGGACATCCTCTGGGACCTGGATCAGGCGCTCGCGGCGGCGGCCAAGACGTGACAGCCGGACGCCATGTCTTGCTGACGTATACTGGAACCGGGAGAGCCACGTGACGGCGGTCTTCGCAACGCAGATTGAACTCGACAGCAGAGGAGTCGCCTGGATAGCTGGCACGAAGGTGAAGGTCACCGAAATCGTCCTGGACAAAATCGCCCACGGATGGAGTCCCGAAGAGATCCATTTTCAGCACCCGAATCTATCATTGGCTCAAATTCATGGAGCGCTTACGTACTATTACGAGAATCAGGTTCGGCTCGATGAGCAGATCCTGGAAGGGCTGAAGCAATCTGCCGAGCTCTCGGCTCAGTTGTCCGACCCTGGCTTGCGACGCAAGCTGCT
Organism: Terriglobia bacterium; assembly: GCA_963739705.1. Lineage (GTDB taxonomy): Bacteria > Acidobacteriota > Terriglobia > Bryobacterales > Bryobacteraceae > Palsa-89. Next base: position 6,612 of record CAVUBR010000008.1, read on the forward strand.
CGATCTAAGACAATCGCGTTGAGCGTCGGGTTCTACATGGATGTGCACATCCCCCGTGCTGTTACGTCCGCTCTTCGCTTGCGCTCGATTGACGTGCTGACGGCGCAGGAAGACGGAACCTCGGAATTGGACGATGAAGGCCTGTTGCAAAGAGCAACAGAATTGCGGCGTGTTCTGGTATCGCAAAACAGTGACCTGCTGCGTGAGGGCGCGCGATGGACAAGGAATGCCACGACCTTTTTCGGTATCATCTATGCGCACCAACTTCGAGTCACGATTGGGCAGATGGTGGATGACCTGGAACTCATCGCGAAGGCGACATCTTCAGAGGACTGGCGGGGAAAGATTGAATACTTACCCCTGAAAGGCGTGACGGCCACTAAATGAGCGATGGCGTCAGCGCGAATTCCCCGGTGAACCAGGGCCGCTTTGCGACCACCGCGGCGGACCGTATCCGGATTCTAGAGCGCTACAAGAAGATCGCGATGGTCGGCTTGTCTGCGAACCCCTTCCGGCCGAGCCATTTCGCCGCGATTTACTTGCTGGCCCACGGCTACGACGTGACTCCCGTGAATCCGCGCGAGAAAGAAGTGCTGGGCCGGAAGTCATACGCCTCGCTGGCCGAAGTGCCGGGGCCCATCGAAGTCGTCGACATTTTCCGCGAGCCTGCCGCCGTCCCCGAGATTGTGGACCAGGCCATCGCGCGAGGCGCTAAAGTGATCTGGATGCAGCTTGGCGTGATTCACGAAGAAGCCGCCGAACGGGCCCGCCAGGCCGGCCTGGAAGTGGTGATGGACCGCTGCATGAAAATCGAGCACGCACGCTTCTTCGGAGGCCTGAGCACCATCGGCCTGAATACCGGAGTCATCAGTTCACAAAAGCGAAACCTTTCGTCATTCACTTGATCCAACGGAAAAGGAGAACCCATGTCTACAGCTACCGCCAGCATCCCGTCCGGCATCGCGCCGCTTACAAAGGACCAGGCCGCTGCCTCGGTACAACCCATCTTCGACAAGCTGACGCACGTCTTCGGCCAGATGCCCAGCTTCTTCGGCGTCATGGCGCGAGTGCCGGACGCCTTGACGCATTTTCTGCCCCTTTACAGCGCCGTCATCGATCAAGGGTCCGTCGAGGCGAAGTACAAAGAACTGGCTTATCTGAAGACCGCCCAGATCAACGGCTGCGAGTATTGCTTCCGCGCCCACTCGGCCTCAGGCAAGAAAAACGGCGTCACCGAGGATCAGATCAAGGCGCTGATCTTTTTCCGCCGCAGTCACGCCTTCGATGAAAAGGAAAAAGCCGTGCTGCTTTACGCCGAGCGCGTTACGCGTGGGGCTTCGGCCATCCGTGCCGGGGCGCTCCAGGAACTTAAGCAGCATTTCACCGACGACCAGATCGTGGAGCTGACCCTGACCATCTCGATCGCGAATTTTACAAATCGGTTTAACGACGCGATGCTGACCACGCCGGATATCGGGTAGCTGACGCTAGTATACGTACTGGCCCGGCTAGGTCTTAGTACCAAAGTCTTCGGGCATTGCCCCATTCCATCTAGGTTCTCCGCCCGATTGGGCTCGGCCAGTTTCTCCCTTAGAATCCAATTGAAGTCATGAATCAGGGAATACTTGCCATCAAATCATCCAAGACGCAGTACACCGAGCAAGAGGCCGCCAGCGAGCTCGGGATTAGCGTAGCTGAACTCCGCACGCTGATCCGCAGTCACATTGCCGAAAGCGACGAGGATCTCAACAACGTCTCCGTGGCGAGTTTCCACCCTTCGGACCTGTTGGTGCTCAAGCTCCTTTCTGGCGTGAAAGGGAATCCCACAGCTCCGGATTCAGAAGCGTAAACGGGCGCTGTCCTTCCAGGGCAGCCACTGCGTTGCGCGCCGCCAGCATCGACATCTCCCGCCGCGTATCCACCGATGCGCTGGCAATGTGCGGCGCCAGCACGACGTTGGTAAGCTTCAGCAATTCGGGATTTACCTGAGGCTCGCGTTCGAAAACGTCCAGCCCCGCGCCTGCGATCCAGCCCTCCGACAAGGCCTTTGCCACCGCCGCTTCATCCACCACCGGCCCGCGCGCGGTGTTCACCAGAATCGCGGTCTTCTTCATCAGCCGGAGTTGCGGTTCGCCGATCAGCTTGCGCGTCGACGGGAGCAGCGGCACGTGCAGGCTCACGAAATCCGATTCCCGCAGGAGCTGCTCGGCGGGAACGAACTCCAGTTGCAGCTCGCGTTCCAGCGCTTCTGGCGCGCGCATCGCGTCATGATACAGGATTCGCATGGAGAACCCGCGCCCGCGCCGCGCCACCGCCTGCCCGATGCGGCCCATACCGAACAAGCCCAGCGTTCGATGATGCACGTCATGGCCGACCAAAAGATCGATGGCCCACTTCCGCCACTGGCCGGCATGCACGTACGCATGTGCTTCCACCACCCGGCGGGCGGCGGCCAGCAGCAGCGCGAATGCGAAATCGGCCGTCGTCTCGGTGAGAACATCCGGCGTGTTCGTGACCAGAATCCCCTTGCGAGTGGCCGCCGGTACATCGATGTTGTCGAAACCCACCGCGACATTGGCAATGATTTTCACGCCTTCCAGCGAGTCGATCACCTCGGCGCTGAAGCGGTCGGTAAGCTGCGCCACCACGCCTTGCTTGCCGCGCACCCGCGCTTTTAGTTCTTCCGCCGTCAGCCCGTCGTCGTTGCCGACATCCTCCACCGTGCAATGCTCTTTCAAATATTCCACCGCTTCCGGATAAATGCGTTTGGTGACCAGCACAGCCGGTTTCATTGCTACCATTCTCTCTTATGGCAAACCTCGGGTTTCTCGGATTGGGACTCATGGGCTATGCAATGGCGCGCAACCTCGCTCGGGCCGGACACACGGTCGCGGTATGGTCCTACACTTCCGCGAAAGCAAAGCAGCTGGCTCAGGAAGAGAAAGCCATCGCTTGCGGGACGCCCAAGGAGGTGGCCGAGAAGGCCGAGTTCGTCTGCATGTGCGTCGGCGATACGAGCATGGCCGAAGAGGTGTTGCTCGGCCCGTACGGAGTAATCGATGGTGCCACGCCGGGAACAGTAGTCGCTGACGCCAGCACCATCGCGCCGTCCGCCAGCCGCGCTATCGGCGAAAAGCTGGCCTCCAAGGGCGTACATTTTCTGGATGCGCCTTGCACCGGATCGACGCCCGGAGCCAACGCCGGTACGCTGACCTTCATGATTGGCGGCGATCAGAAGATCTTCGAGCGAACGAAGCCATTCTTCGATCTCATGGGCAAGAAATTCTACTATTGCGGCGGGCCCGGAAAAGGGCTCCAAGCCAAGCTTACCCAGAACCTGATCCTGGCTAACTTGATGCAAGCATTCAACGAAGGGATGGCGCTCAGCACGAAAGGCGGCATCGATCCGGCTCTCATGCTGGACATTCTGGACAACAGCGCCGCCAAGTCCGGCCTGATCGCTTACAAGGCGCCATTCGTGTTCAAACGGGACTTCACCACCAATTTTTCCACAAAGTGGATGCACAAGGACATCGGCCTGGCCATCGAGTCGGGCGAGGAGATGGGCCTGCCCCTGCCCATCACCAGCCTCACCGAGCAGATGTTTCGCGCTGCAATTTCAGAAGGTTACGGGGAACTGGACATGTGCTGCCACCATCCGCGTGATGGAGCGCTGGGCGGGCGTCGAGGTCAAGGCAAAATAAATCTACAAAAAACAGTTGCGTTCCGCAATTCCATATACTATTATTGGAAGTAAGCCGGGGAGGCAACTCCCACCAAAGCGAGACTAACCTCATTAAAAAGACCCCTGAAGCAATCCTCCCCGGCGCCCGAAAGGGTTGATTCGTTCCGAGAGGTTCAGAGGTAACGAGGTTCCTAACAATCTGGTCATTCTCCAATGCCTGTCTGCGGCACGTATCCAGCGGACTTTTCGCCGGTTGACGATATAATAGGGCAGTTGAAGCATCTCACCATCCTTGGTTCAACCGGGTCCATCGGTGTGAGCACGTTGGACGTGGTCGGCCGCCATCCCGAACAATATGCGATTCACGCGCTGGTCGCGGGGAACAATGTCGACGCTCCTGAGCCGAGCAGATTCTTCGATTTCGCCCACGAATCGCCGTTACCGCAACGGAACAGAGCCGTCAGAATCTAATAGACGGGTTGACCGCTTTGGGCCTGCCACGCGAGCAATGGCCGGAGCTTGGCTGCGGGCCGGAGAGCGCGAGTCGAGGCTTCCACCGCCGGCGAAGTGGATTTTGTCTTGTCGGCGATTGTGGGTGTCGCCGGGCTGGAAGCGACGTACGAAGCCATCCGCCAGGGAAAGCGCTTGGGCTTGGCGAATAAAGAGGTTCTGGTGGCAAGCGGACAATTAGTGATCGAAGCCGCCAGGAAATCGGGTACCGAATTGATACCAGTGGACAGCGAGCACAATGGAGCGCATCAATGTCTCCGCGCTGGGCGGCGCAGCGAAGTAGCCAGGCTGATCCTGACTGCCTCGGGCGGCCCTTTTCGCCAGACGCCGGCCGGCGAGCTGGCCACCGTCACGCCGGCTCAGGCGCTGAATCATCCCACCTGGAAAATGGGCCAGCGCATCACCATCGATTCCGCCACGCTCATGAACAAAGGCTTTGAAGTGATTGAAGCCTGCTGGCTATTCGACTTTTCAGCCGATGAAGTAGACGTGGTGATTCATCCGCAGTCTTCCATCCATGCCATGGTGGAGTACACCGACGGCAGTGTGATCGCGCAGATCTCAGCTACGGACATGCGCATGCCCATCCAGTATGCGCTTACCTATCCGGCACGCGAGGCTGCGCCGGTACCACGTCTCGATTGGAACGAAGCGCGTAGTTGGACTTTTTCTCCGCCGGACGTCGCAAAGTTCCCGGCGCTGCGGCTGGCTTATCAGGCTCAGCGCCAGGGCGGCTCGGCCGGTTGCACTCTCAATGCCGCCGATGAGGTTGCGGTGGATGCTTTCTTGAAGGAACAGATCTCTTTTCCGGCCATCTCGGCGGTGGTGGAAGAAACGCTGGCCCGCGTTCCCACACGCCAGCCCGCGTCCATCGAAGAAGTATTAGAGATCGACGAGCGTTCCCGAGCGGTGGCGCGCGAGGTGGTCAGCGAGAAAGCACAAGTTTTTCAAGAGGAGCGCGGACAATTGTCCGTTCGAGCATAGCTTATGCCCTTCGTGGTTTTACAGGATTTCTTTTGGTTTCTGGTTCTGATCGGGGTCATGATCCTGATCCATGAGTTCGGTCATTACTGGGCGGCGCGATTTTTCGACGTCAAGGTGGAGACCTTCAGCTTCGGTTTCGGCCCGCGGCTGTTCGGCTTCAAAAAAGGCGAAACCGATTTCCGCTTCGCCGCGCTTCTGTTCGGCGGCTACGTGAAGATGGCGGGCGAGCAGCCGGGCGATGAAAGCGCCAGCGATCCCCGCAGCTTCTTGCAGAAGCCGCGCTGGCAGCGCATGATCATTGCGTTCGCCGGGCCGGCCATGAATATCCTGCTGGCCGTGGCCGTTCTTACGGGGCTGTTCATGGTGCGATTCCCCAAGATCCCCACCACGCCTTCTCCGGTGGTCGGCTATGTGGTGCCCGACAGCCCCGCCGCCAAAGCCGGCATTCATGAGGGCGATCGTATTGTCCAGATCGGCGAACTCGGCAGACCCCACTTGGGAAGATATCGCGATGAAAGAGGCCGCCAGCGCCGGCCATCCTCTCAGTGTCTGGATCAGCCGCAACGGGGAGCGCCAACTCGTGACCGTGACGCCGGCGCTCGATCCCAAGACCGGAACCGGATTCGCCGGATGGGGCGAGGAGAACGACATCGAGATCGCCAGCGAATTGCCCGGCAAACCCGCCGCCCAGGCCGGTCTGAAGTCCGGAGACATCATCGTGAGCGCCAACGGCCAGCCGGTTCGTTCCACGCCCAAGCTGCGTGAAATCGTGTCCAGCACCGGCGGTAAGCCGGTGAGCATCGTGTATTCGCGGAATGGCGAGAAGCACACCGTGGAAGTCACGCCCGCCATGTCCAGCGGCGAAGGACGCCGACCGGTGGATTATCGGCGTGCTCCTGCAACCGCGCGTCGTGTTTGTCAGCCTGCCCCTGCCGCAGGCGCTGGCCGAGTCGGTGCGTCAGAACGCCAAGAGCGCCACTTTTATCTACGAGTTTCTGCGCGGCGTGGTGGAGCGCCGCATGTCGCCCAAGTCCGCCGCCGGTCCCATTGGCATCGCGCAGATGTCGGGCGAAGCGGCGCGCGAAGGCCCCGCGGCCTACCTTGGGTTGGCTTCGATGCTGAGCCTGAATCTGGCGATCGTCAACCTGCTGCCGGTGCCCATTCTCGACGGCGGCGTGATTTTGCTGCTGCTGATCGAGATCTTCATGCGCCGCGATTTGAGCCTGCGCGTGAAGGAAGCGGCCCTCAAGCTGGGGTTCGTTTTCCTGATGGCGGTAGTCGCGTTCGCCATCTACAACGATATCTCGAAGCTGGCCGGCTAGTTTCCCGCGATTTCCTTGGCGGTCACAAACACCGGTTCAATGTCCACGGGAATATCATTGAGATCGTTCAGCGCTTTCTGCATCCCCGGACGAATCACGCCCAAGCTGATCGAGCATGCGCTTGGCGCCGGCGTAGTCGCCGGTGGCCTCGATGGTCAGCAGATCGTGATCCAAATCCCGGACCGCGCCCTTGATCTTGTCGAAGTTCACCTCGAACCGGCCGTCCGGCCGCGCCACGAACCCGCCTTTGTCGGTCAGGTAGTTCACCTGCATCGCCATGCCCTTGCCGTGCGCATCCTTCAAGCCGAAGCGCAAGGTGCGGAACGTGGACGCAAGAAAAGTGGTGTACAGCCGCCGCTCGAAAACCGGTCCGCCCTGGATCAATTTGTGGTCGGCCAGCAGTTGCAGCATGAACAACCCCGTGACATCGGCCTTGGCCTCTTCGATCGGGCTGTAGAGTTCCTTCAGCTCCTGCCGCAACGTGGTGCCGCGGCCCGCCACGGTGATCTGGTGCGGACCGATGCCGTGGCTCAACTCGTGCGCGAGAATATGCGTGAAGAACGATTCGAAGTTCAGGTCGGCTTGGCTGGACGACGGCAGCACGCGCTTTGAGATGGGCTCGAGCGTGGAGTGAAACTTGGCCTCCTGCACGTTCTTCAACATCACGCGCTTGCTGCCCTTCTGCGTGATCACGCGCTCGTCGTTGGGCAAATTGTAAGCCGCGGTCTGGACGCCGTGTTCGCCGTCGCCCGCCGCGAAGACTTCGTTGACTACGCGGATGGGCGCCTGGCTGCCGAGCTTGGGGTTGCGGTACTTCGGCATCGATCGGGAGATTGTTCTCGACTTCCTGCAAATGGTCGCCGAAGAACTTGAGCTTGGCGGTTTCCTCCTCGTCGCGCAGGTTCACATAAGATTCGAAGGCCGCTTTATAGCCGAAGATCTCGTCGTTGTAGGTTTCGTACGGACCGATCGTGATGTCGATCGGCGCATCCAGGTCCATCCACGCCAGATCGCTTTCGTAATAATCGTTCGAAAGAAACGCGGCGCCGCGCGCCAGCAGAAACTTCTTGAGAGTGGCGTTGGCGGTGAGCCCGGCCGCTTCTTCGAGCAATCGTGCCGCTTTCGCCAGATCGGTCTTGTATTCCTGGCTATAAGGCACGCTGGTCAGATGCCGGTTGGCGTCGCGCCGTATCACCGTGAAAAAACTCTCGGCGCGCTCGCGATCGGAAGCCGAAAGCGTCTTGACCCAGCTCTCGAATTCCCCGCGCGTCATGTCCTCGGGATAGAAATTCGCTCCCGGCAGTTTCTTCGGCGGAACATCGGGAATAAAAGCGGCGTAATCGTCCAAATCGGACCAGGGCGCCTTGTTGATCCAGAAATAATGCAGACGCGCTTTTCCGAGCGGCGTCGTGTCGCGCTGCAGCTTGGCGTAGAGAGCCTCATTTCCGCTCCACAACTGCTGCAGGAAAATGTCGTTCAAGATGCGCGAGGCTTCGATCAGCTTCACCAGCGCCTGGTCGATCCCGCGGCGCCAGCTTGGAAATGTCGGCGCGTAACTCGGTGGGCGCGAATCGCGCGGTCATTTTCTCGAGTTGCGCCAAGTCCGGAATGGTTTGCGTTGCGGCCAGCATAGGTATCAGAAAGAGGAGCTTTTTCATTTTCTAACTGTCCGCCATCCTAGCACGCTGCTTTTCAGGGTAGAATTACGAGATGCGCGGAAACGACAAGATCTTGGACCATCTCGGAGTTGCCCTCAAGGCCGAGCTTACGGCCATCAACCAGTATTTCCTGCATGCCAAAATGAACGAAAACTGGGGATACTTCCGGCTGGCGCAACACTACCGCAAGGAGTCCATCGAAGAGATGGTGCATGCCGAAAAGCTCATGAATCGGATCCTGTTCCTGGACGGGACTCCGAATATGACCGACATTGGACCGATCAAAATCGGCACCAACGTCAAGGCGCAACTGGACAACGACCTGGCGCTTGAAATGGCCGCGGTCAAGCATCTGAACACGGCCATCAAGGACGCCCGCGAGCTGGGCGACAATGCCTCGCGCGCGCTGTTCGAGGAAATCTTGATCGACGAAGAAGAGCACGTCGATTATCTGGAAGGCCAACTCCACGCTATCGACCAGATGGGCATCGAGAATTATCTAGCGCAGCAGCTTCACAAAGGCGAAGAGGACGAAAAGGGCTAGGAGTTCCGGTTGCCGGCACTGCGATCGGCGCTGACATTCGCCGCGCCACACAGCGCTACCTCGCTGCAAAGCGAACACGTGCGGACGGCAGCCCGGTAGGCTTCGAGCGCTGCTTGGTTCTCGGGGCGATGGGGACACAGCGAGCATCTTTTCCCGTAGGTTTTGTAACCCTCGCAGCACACCGTTTTCACCATGGTGAGCGTGGACATCCGATTCGCCTCCGTGCCGATACTGCGCTGGGCTCCCAAAAGCCCCCCCCTGCCGACGCTTCAAAGCAATCGCATTTCCAACCATCCTCCGCCACGTAATCTCGAAGACGCCCAATCACTTAGCCACGGAATCGCCCGGCATCTCCGGAAACGCGGTTGGTTATTGCCGGGTTCGGGGCGTCAATTGCCCCAGGATCGGCAAGGGGAGTTGCTTCGACCGTTTCATTGTAAAATTACGAAATGCGCGTGTAGCCCGGCATGTTTCAAAAACAAATTCAGGACGGCGTGTATATCAAATTGCTCGAAGAGCGGCACGCCCCGGCGGCCTTCGCGGCGGTCGAACGCGATCGCGCCCATCTGAGCAAGTGGCTTCCCTGGGTGGACCAAACCACCGAAGTGGACTACACCGCCAGCTTCATCAAAATGTCGCTGGAGCAGTTTGCCAATAACGAAGGACTCGCCGCGGGCATCTGGTGCGGCGATGAGTTGATCGGAACCATCGGAACGCATAAGATCGATTGGCTGAATCGCAAGGTCGAGATCGGCTACTGGCTCGCTTCGCGATTCCAGGGGCGCGGCATCGTTACCGCGGCCTGCCGCGCGCTGATCGAGCATGCCTTCAGCGAGTGGAAGCTGAACCGCGTCGAAATCCATTGCGCGGCGGGGAATGAGAAAAGCTGCGCCATCCCCGAGCGCCTTGGATTTCAATTCGAGGGCGTGCTGCGCCAAGCCCAGCTCGTCAGCGGCGCGTATTACGATATCCGCGTTTACGCCATGTTGTTTCGCGACTGGAGTGGCGAGTCTTAGATTGGCAGCAGGTCCAGCGCGGCCTGCAATTCGCTGCGTGTGTGTTGATCGCCGGTTCGGGACGTGACCTCAACGCCTTTCTCGTAGATCTGCCGCGCTTCCTCCACGCGCCCGAGCTTCTCCAGCGCCTGCCCGCTATGAAAATACGCCGCGGCGTAATCCGGATTGAATTCGAGCAGCGCGTGAAACTCCGCCACGGCGCTCTCCAGTTGGCCGCTGTTCGCGTATTCCATCGCTAGCCCGTAGCGGGCGAAGGTGTCGCTCGGATTTTGCTGCAACATCGTCTTGAGAATTTCCATTCGATTGGTTGGCATGTCCCTACGTGCTACTATACCGGGCGATGGCGTGCCCGTTCTTCTACCCGTCGGCGCGGCTGGAGAACACCGGCTGGGTTGTTCCGCCGCGGCTGCCGTTGGGGGACGCTTACGCGGGCGATTGCCGCGCCGGCGCGGACGCGTTTCAGCCAGACGAAGCGCACGCTCGCCAGATCTGCAATACGGGATATGGCCGCGGCTCCTGCCACCGCTTTCCGCAAGATGCTTCCACCGACGCCGTCCGCTTTCATGTCGCCGAGGATTCCGGTGCGCTCATCCGCATCCAGTACGTTTTTGAAACGGAGTGCTGGCCGAAGAAAAACGGCTGGCTGGAATGCTCGGCGGATGCACGCGTTATCAACGGCACGGACGATGCCATTCTGCGCGGCCAAGCTGTGGCTTTTCTGCAGAGCTATTTACGGTTACGAAGTGCAGCGCGCGGCGTTTAGTTAACGACGTTACGCCTTGTACATGTACTTGATGTTGGGCTTGAAGATGAGCAGATTCGGTGCGCCTTCGCGATTGATCTTCAGACAGGTTTTGTCGTACCACTCGATCACGCCATTCAGCGTTTCCCCATCCTTCAGTACAAAGACCATCGGCGTTTTGGCCTGCATTTGCTTCATGTAGTAGAAGTTCTCGGCGTTGGTCTGGTCCGGTGGCGCAGACTTCTTCTGATGATTAGTGCGGCGGTTCATTTGGTCTTTCACTTCGTTTAAAGACGGACGTATCAGTTTACGATTGCCAGACTCCACGGCGAACTCCACCCTTCGAGATTATCCAATCTGGTCCCGAAACGCTCTCGTTCGCCGGGGCCGTTTTTGAGGACTACGTGATGCTCAGAACAGAACTAGTAACTAAATTTATTGAAGCATAACCAACGCACCCCTGCAACGTGCGACGTACGCAAGTGTGCGACGCAAGTGCGCTACGCCACCAGCTGCCGCAATTCCACCGCCAACGCATCCAGCGCGATGCTCTTCTGAATATTGCGGCGTACCAGATCCGACAACTCGTCGGTCTTCTTCACCGCGGCGCGGATCCAGTCGAAAGTAACCGACCGCGCCAGCACCTCCAGCTCCCCGCGCAGGTCCTGGTTCCGGACCTCGCCCGTGCCGTGCGCCAGATCGAGCAGATCCTCGATCAATACGTACAGTACAGCCAGAAACAACTCCAGCTTTTCCTGTTTGCGCGGCGCGATGGCCTCGGCGTGCTTCACCCAGTCGCCAAACGGCGCGCGGCCAGCCGCCACTTTCAGCAAAGTCAGCATCGCGGCCCGGCGCTGATCATAGGCTTCCAGATCGAGCGAAATAGCCACACCCGGGCTCCCCGCCGCCAGTGCGATGCGCCGCTCCGGATCCGTGAGACCCCGCGCGGAAACGAACGCGCGCATTTCTTCCGCCGCGACGCGCCCCAGATGAAAGGGCACCGCCCGCGATCGGATGGTCGGCAAAAGATCATAGGGATTCTCGGCGGTGAGCAGCAGGATGAGATGCTCCGGAGGTTCTTCCAGCGTCTTGAGCAGCGAATTGGCGGCTTGCTCATTGGCGCGGTCGATGTGGTCGATCAGGAAAACCCGCCGCGGGCCGCGCAGCGGTTTGAATTGCGCGCGTTCCTTGATGAGCCGCATCTGCTCGATACCGATCTGCCGCAGTGGGCCATCCGGCGGGAACGTCACGAAGTCGGGATGCGTGGCGAACAGCAGCGGATCTTCATTGCGCTTGTCCGCCGGCCATTTCTCGCGCTCCGCGATCACGTCCGCATTGTTCGCCAGGCTGAGGTCGTCTTGTTCGATCTTGTCCGCGCCGCCCAGTAGCGCGGCCGGCGAATCTTCGCGCCAAGAGTCGCTTTGCCCACGCCTTCCGGCCCTGACAGCAAGATGGTCTGCGGGATCCGCTCCTGGCGGGTCATCGCGAAAAGCGTCTCCGCCGCGGCGGCGTTGCCGTAAAAATTCTGAAACATCGATCGAAGGATCAAAGCGCGAACTCGACGCGCTGTACCGGTTTCTAGTTTGACACACACCGGCTGCGCTACAATTCGCTTTGAGCCGCCTGTGAGATTAGGAATTGATTTCGGCACCACTCGCACCGTGGTGGCGGCGGTGGATCGCGGCAATTACCCGATCCTCCCCTTCGAACATCCCGACGGCGCGAGCGTCGACTGGTTCCCGTCTCTGGTCGCCGTGAAAGGCCAAGAGCGCGTTTATGGCTGGCAGGCCTGGGCATGCCAGCAATACCCCGGCTGGACCATCCTGCGCTCGCTCAAGCGCTTGCTCGAAGACGCCGGCCCCAATACCATGCTGCAGCTCGCCGACCAGACGGTGCCGCTCATCCAGGTGCTGGGCGAAATGGCGGCCGCGCTGCGCGCGCTGCTGCCCCAGGAACATCTGGAGGTGATGCTGGGAGTTCCCGCCAATGCCAACAGCAACCAGCGCTTCCTCACGGTAGAGGCGTTTCGATCCGCCGGTTGCGACGTGGTTGGCCTGTTGAACGAGCCTTCCGCCGCCAGCATCGAATTCGCCCACAAGACCAACGCCCACGGCACCATCCTGGTCTACGATCTGGGCGGCGGCACCTTCGACGCGTCACTGGTTGAGATCGGCGAGAAGACCCACTACGTCATCGCTACCGAAGGCATCTCCACATTGGGCGGCGACGATTTCGACGAAGTTCTCGCGGAAATGGCGTTGGGCGACGAAGATCTGGATGGCCTCACGCAGGCCGAGCATTTCCGCCTGCTCGAAGAATGCCGTATCAAAAAAGAGTCGCTGAGCCCGAACTCGCGCAAGATCGCGCTCGATCTGGAGAGCGTACGCGAGAATTTGGAGACTGCGACTGTCTCCGCGGCTGACTATTACGAACGCTGCCGGCCGCTTTTGGATGAAACTTTGAACGTCATTGACGATCTGCTGGCTTCGACACGGAACGGCGGAAATCGAAGCGCTCTATGTGACCGGCGGAGGCAGCGAGCTGCCCATCGTCAGCCGGGTGCTCAAGGAGAAATTCGGCAAGCGCGTGCGCCGCTCGCTGCACGCACGCTCGGCCACCGCCATGGGCTTAGCCATTCAGGCCGACCAGGAAGCCGGCTACGTCCTGAGCGAGAAGTTCACGCGCTATTTCGGAGTCTGGCGCGAGGCCGACAGCGGGAATCGCATCAGCTTCGATCCTTTATTTCCGAAGGGCACGCCGCTTCCCGGCCCGGACGAGCAGCCCTACGAGATTCGACGCCGCTATCATCCCGTTCACAACGTCGGACACTTCCGTTATCTGGAGTGCAGCCACTTGAGCGATGACGGCCAGCCTTCCGGCGACGTGACGGTGTGGGACGAGATTCGTTTTCCCTTCGATCCGGCCGTCGCAAACTCCAACGGCGTGCCGGTGGAGCGATCCGAAGCGGCCCCACAGCAGCAGATCGAAGAAAAATATTCCAGCGACTCGAGCGGGACCGTCACCGTGACCATCACGAACCTCACCGCAGGTTATCAGCGGCAGTATAAATTGGGACGCTGGGCCGCGCAAAGCGCGCCGGTGGTCCCGGCCAAACCACGCAGCCGCCACACCCCGCGCAAACATGCGCCGTCAAAAACAGAGGCGCGGCGGCGATGAGCAACCTGCTCGATTCGTTGCGCAGCGCCACGGTCTACGACCTCGCGCAGCCCTATTTTCCGGGCATGCCGCACTTTCCCACGCATCCGCCCTTTCTGTTCGGGTTAACCAAGAAGCACGGCGACTTGGTGACGGAAGGCGGCGTCAGCTCCTCCGCCGACGCGCTGGCGCTGGGCAGCCACGTCGGCACGCACATCGATGCACTGTGCCACTTCTCGTGCGGCGGCAAGATGTACGGAGGCATCGACGTCAAGGCCTTGCAAAGCGATGTGGGCGGAATTCAAAGATATTCAGTCGACACCATCGCGCCCATACTGAGGCGTGGCGTGCTGCTGGACGTGGCCGCTCACGTGAACATGGAGGCGCTGCCGGTGGAGTTCGCTATTACGCCGGATCATCTGGACGCCACCGCGAAAGCGCAGAACGTCAGCATCGGAAAAGGCGATGTCGTGCTGCTGCGCACCGGCTGGGCTCGCTTCTGGAGCAACGCCGCGCGCTACATCACCGGCGGAAAAGGCACGGTCGCTTCCGGCCCCGGCCCGGAACTGGAAGGCGCGCGCTGGCTGTCGAGCAAAGGAATTTTCGCCGCGGGCTCCGACACCGTGGCCTTTGAGCGCGTGCCCGCCACGGAAATGCCGGTGCACGTGCACCTGCTGGTGGAAAGCGGGATCCACATCATCGAGGCGCTCAATCTCGAAGAGATTTCCCGCCGCAAGGTTTACGAATTTGCTTTCGTCGCCGCGCCGCTCAAGATCCGCGGCGCTACCGGATCACCGATCCGCCCCCTGGCTCTGGCTTGACGCCGCGGCGCGCGATTCCGGATGCAGCCCGGAGTGCGGCCTCACGCCCTTTTCCTTCCACGCGCGCAGTTCCGTGAATCCGTCGGCGATTTCGTTCGGCTGGATGTTGCAGTGCCCGTCGTGTTTCACGTACTGCTGCACGAACAGTGCCTGCGAGCCCGACTGCTCCACCAGCCCTTGATACATATCCGGGATGCGCACCGGCACCAGTTGATCGTAGCTGGTGTGAATGGCAAGCATGGGGCGCGAGAGCTTCCCGGTGGGCGTGTACCAGGTGCGAACGTACTCCTCCGCTCGCGGATCGGCCTGGTAGCGCTTCACGCCGTCATTGAGGGCGTTGTAGTTGTCCGGCGCGTCGTAGATCTGGTCGCGGTTGTCGAACGGATTCCCGCCCGCGCGTTTTTCGAGATCCAGAAACATGTACGTGACGAAGACCAGTGTGCCGGCCAGGTCCTTGGTGCTGTGAGAGCCGGAATAATGCAGCATCGCCGCGGCTTTTTCGGGCTGGCTGTCGAGCAGGGCTTGAATCCTGTTCGTGAGTGCGTCCGTAGCTCTGGAAATCCGCGGGGACTTTGTCAGGCCGCGGCAGCGCGCCGGGGAAGTAGTAGTCGAACACCACTCGCAGATCGAAGGCGCCGCGTTCGATGAAGTACGTGGTGGGCGCCAGTGGTCCACAGAGCGCCAGTCCCGCGTCGTAGGTGGTCGGGAAGCGTTCCATGAACATCATGGTGAGGAAGCCGCCCATGGAGTGTCCGGTCACAAAGGTTTCCTTGGGCTGGCCGTATTTGCCGACGAAGTAGCGCCGCAGCGCCTCGGTGTCCTCAACCGCTTCTTGAATCGCCCATCCTCCGGCGGCGTAGCCGGATTCCGCCAGCGCGAAGCCCTGCTCGGTGAAGACCGCCAGCACCGGAGGCAGCTTGCCGTCCTTGAACTCGCCCGGCGTCGCGCTGTAGCCATGGCAATACATCACCAGGCTGCCGTTCCAGTTCTCGGGAATATCGATCCGGAACTTGGCGCCGTTGATCTCGCCGATCTCGACCTTGGGCTCCACTTTCGGAGCCGCTAAACAAAGCGTGGCGCACGCCACAAAGGCACACAGGAATTTCATAGAGGTTTCCTTGAGCGAACACCACGAGTATAGTCCAGGCGCTCGCGCAACGCTGGGCGCGACGCAAAGCCGGTATTAGATTCGCGCGGCCACGGTGCTGGCAGGCAACGGCTCGGCGGCTCGGGGTTGGATTCGCGCCACCACCACCGCGCTAAGGTACAGTGCGGCGCTCACCAGCAGCGTGGCGCGCAGCCCGATATAGATTGCCAGGAAGATCGCGGCAGCGGAGCCGAGCACGCTGGCCGCCGCATTGAGAGACCAGGCCCAGCGGACGGCTTTTGGATAACGAGCTTGCATCCGCGCCAGTCCCGCCGGGAACGGAATGCCCATCAGGAACGAGGCCGGCGCGATCAAACATACCGTGGCGACAATCTTGAATGGAAGCGGCCATCCCACGCCCAACTCGGTCACCGGCTCGATGGCGAATGCCAGCAGCGCGATTAACACCGCCACGCCGATCAGGACTGTCGACAGCTTTTCGACGCCCTCCTGAGCCCACCAGCCGGCGGCTGAAGTAACTGCCCAAGCCACTCGAAATCAGCATCGAAAACACGATCACCGACAGCGCATACGTCGGATTGCCCAGGAACAGGATGAACTTCTGAATGAGCGCCACTTGAATCAGGATGTAGCCCGCGCCGATGCAGATAAAGTACAGCAGGAAGCGGCGCACCCCGCGTTCGGCGGGCAGGCGCGCGCCCAGCAGGAGCGGCGGCAGCGCCAGCACCACCAAAGTCGCAAGCAGACTCACAGCCCAACAGCTCGAACAAGAGCGGCAGCGCACGATTGATCTTGCTGTCGGCGGCATTGCCTGCTTGCCGCAGAAAATTCCAAACATCGGTGGGCTGGACGGTGTAGAAGAAGAACGGCCGGTCATCGCTCACTGGCGTAACATCGAAACGGTAATTCTTCCAAAACGACTCCGGATCCGCGGCGGTCAGCAATCGCCCGAACTCGTTGGCCGGCGGATCGCCCGGCAAATACACGATCTGCAGCCCGGTTTGCGCCAGAGTGGCTCGCGTACGCGCAACCGCGTCCTGACTGAGCGGGCTGCGAAAAACAATGACCGTATCCTGCGCTCCCCAACCTTGCAGCTTCTCCGGGTCCTGGCGCACGACGACAATGTGGCGCCACGCATCGCGCTCGCCCAGGCTGGCCAGTGCCTGCATGGCCAGCGAAATGCAGCCGGAGCGATTCCCTCGGCGGGTCCAAGCCCCAGCGCGTGAATGCCATCAAGCCGTCATCGCTGAGATGTGTCAGGTAATCGCGAAACGCGTCCGTCGTGTAGAGGTTATTCTCCGACAGCGCGAACGCACCAGCGGCCGTGGACGCCCAGGTATCCACCAGCGTTGCTTGCAACACCTGAAACTTGTCGCCGCTGCGGCGGACAAAGCTGCGCCCGTCTTCGATGACCACGTGAACTTCAGGCCGGAAATACAAGCCCCGGCTCAGGCCGGGAAACCGCTCCTGCATGATGGTGCGGGCGATGATGGGATTGATCTCCACCGCGGTAATGTCCCGGCTCCCGGAAGTCAGCGCGCGCGCAACATCCCATCCGCCGCCCGGCCCGATGATCAGCGTCTTGGCGCCCGGCTTGAGCAGATAGGGAACACCCGGGCCTTCGTGCAGCAGCTTGAATCGATCTCGATCGCTCAAATGATCCAGATCGAACGGAGGAATAAACGTCGAGGCATCCGCATCGATGAAAATCTCCCCGCCCAGCTCGCCGTGACGAACCATGCCGATGCGCGAAAAGCTGTTCCATTGAACGAAGGATTCTTTGGGAATCGGCCGGCCTTTGGCATAGCGTATGTCGATCGGATGCTTCCTGCCGTTATAGACGATGAGAGCCACGAACGCGAGCGCCAGCGCCACGCCGCCAACGCGTCCACGTAACGAGCCCGCCAGGTTGTACCAGATGGCCGCGGAAATGGCCAAGAACACCGACGCGGCCAGCACCGTGTTCGGGCCGCCAAAATGATCCAGAAAAGGAATCAGCGCCAGGCATCCGGCGGCTGCGCCGAGAAGGTCGAAAAAGTAAACGCGGTCGACGCGGTGGATCGCTTCCGCCACCGCGATCGACACTACCGTTCCCGAGAAGAAAAATGGCACAGCCGCGGCAAAGTAAACCAGAGCCAGCGCGCCTACTCCCGGCTCGCCGCGGACGTTCAGCAGAACCAGCAGCGAGCCCAGCACCGCGAAACTGTTGAGCACCGAGAACGCGCCCAGCTTGGCGTAGATGTTGCCGCGCGGGCCGGCCGCGACATAGGAGAAAACGCCCCCGGCGCCCAGCCCAAACAGCGCGATCGAGATGGCCAGGAATGCGAAGTGGTAGAAGAAGACGACCGAAAAAATGCGCGTCAGCGAGAGTTCCAGAATCAGCGTGGCCAGCGTGGTGAACGCCACGCCAAGATAGAGCGCACGTCCAGCTCTTCCCGCCGGGTTCAGATGAACTGATACGAGGCAATTTACCAGAATAGCGGCTTTCCTAAATTGAAATCGGCCGTAGGAACACAGTTACTTGCGTCCCCGAGCGGCCGATCCCTTCTTCCCTACCTTTCAGACGGTAGATTTGGGCGACGCGGTTGCGGTAGAGAGGGATGAATTGCGATAGAGAGCGATGGATCGCCCCGGCCGTTACATCATCGCGGCTGGAGGCGCCGGCTCATCCGGACTTCCCGCGTTCTTGAGCGGCAGCCGCACCAGCAACACGCCTAGCAAACAATGATCGCCACGCCGAATAGGTACGAGGGTTCCTTGAAGATCACCGGCAATCGGCCACTCGAAGAAACGGAAAGTCGCGATCACCAGGCCCATCAGCGCCTCACCCGCGATCAGTCCGGAAGCCGTCAGGATTCCTACGTTCTCTACGCGCGCGTGCTGCGCCGGATTGAAGCCCTTCCGCACGATCATTGAGTTGGTGACCCAGCGAATCATGCCGCCCAGAAAAATCGCGAAAGTCGTGTTAACCGGCAGATACATTCCCACCGCCACCAGCATCGGGCTTTTCACCCGGACCATGATCATCACGATGCCGAACATCACGCCCACGACTACCAACGGCCACGGCATGTTTCCGCCGACGATGCCTTGCGCCAGCGTAGCCATCAGCCCGGCTTGCGGCGCCGAAAGTTTGGGATCGCCGAAACCAATTCCGCCACTCTTAATGTTGGCGGCCTGCAGGATGTACAGCGGGAAAAACATCACGAAACTGGCCACCACCACCGCGATCAGCTCGGCGATCTGGATTCGCCGCGGCGTGCCGCCCAGAATGTATCCGACTTTGAAATCCTGAAGCAGCTCGCCGGCCACGGCCGAAGAGACGCAGCCCACTGCCGCGACACCGAGAACCACCGCCACGCCGCCCGGCCCCGACACACCGAGTGAAACCATCAGCAGCGCAGCAATGATCAAGGTCGTCAGCGTGAGCCCGGACACAGGGTTATTCGTGGAGCCGATCATTCCCACCAGGTATCCGGAAACGGTCGCAAAGAAGAACGCGATGATCAGCATCGCCACCGCAGCCACCACCCGCTCACCACCTGTCCGGCCAGGTAGATGTACAGCCAAGCCATGAACACAAACATCACACCGATGAGTCCGAACACGGTTTTAGAACTCATGTACTGCTCGGTACGGCTCATCTTGCTGGCCTGATCGGCTGTCATGCCGAGATCGCGGATCGAGCGCCGCAAGCCGTCTAGCAGACCTTTGCGCATACGAAACAGAGTGTAGGCCGCGCCCACCATCATGCCTCCCACCGCGATCGGGCGGACGATGTAGCGCCACACCGAACTGACCAAGCCGAACCAGGAGCCGCCGGCCGATCCCGCAGGCAAGTAGTTCTGAAGCTGAGGGCCAAGGAAAAAAATCAGCAACGGTATCAAAAGTCCCCACGCCAGCACGCTGCCCGAGAACTGCAATGCGGCGAGCTCCGGGCCAATGATGTAGCCAACACCGATGTAAGCTGGACTTACCGTGGGCGCCGACGCCATGGTCACGCCGCCCGCGCCCAGCGCTTGATTGGGCGGTCCCAATCTGACGCTGCTCTTACCGAGTTGTCCCACCGGAATTGCAAAATCCTTGTCGGGCGCGAAGAGCTGCATCTCGCCCAGGATCTGAATCAAAGCGCCGAAGCCGATGTTCCAGAAAAGAAACCTGGCGGCCTCCGCGCCCCGTCGGCCAGCTTTGTGAATTTCCGACGCAGCCACCGATTCCGGAAACGGAAGCTCCGGATCTTCCACCATGACGCGCCGCACCAGCGACACGAAGAGCACGCCGAGGATGCTGCCCACCATCATCAGCGCCGTCGCTTTCCAGTAGGCATACTTGGGTTCGAAGGAAGGCCAGGCGCCTGACATAATGAAGGCGGGTAAGGTGAAGATGGCGCCGGCCGCCACCGATTCGCCGATCGATCCCGCGGTTCGGGTTATGTTTTCCTCCAGGATGGAGCCGTTGAAGGCGCGCAGGATGGCCATTCCAACCACCGCGGCCGGGTAGGTGGCCGCGATCGTGATTCCCGCCCGCAGGCCCAGGTAGGCGTTGGCGGCCCCGAGGATCACGGTCAGGATCAGCCCCAGAAACAGAGCGCGCGCCGTGAGCTCGCGCATCTGCACGTTCTCGGGAACGAAGGGACGAAAACGCGGTTGTTGGTCCATCGGTTCACCACTATAGCAAGTGATCCTGGAGGTGCACTGCAATGCGTCGAGCCATTGCCCGATCGTGCGATGTCCAAGCGGCGCGTTTCTGCGACGCAGCTACTTGGTGGTGAGCCAGAGAAAGTTCGGGCTGATGAAATCGCCGGCCTGCAGGAACACTTGCAGGTCAAACCCCTCGAGTATTTCGGGCACCACCACGTTCACTTGCATGACACCGGCCACCATTCCCGGGGCCGCGCCTGCGTAGATCACTTGTGCGCTCTGGCCATTGATCAGTACGCTCACCGGCAAAACCGGCGTGGGATAAGGCGTAGCGTTCACCGGCGCACCGTCAACGCTTGCGGGCACTGTTTGTCCCAGGCCGGTGGCGTAAAAGCTCACCACCGAGCCCTGGTCGCTGAGGTCGTTGAAATAACTGGTGGTGCCATCCGGATTAATGACGCCATAACCGCCTCCGTCGCCATCGGAGGAAAACAATCCCGGCGCTGCCGGCGCAATTGATACAGTCACGGTGGCCGACGTTTTCCCGTTGAAGACCACCTGAAAGTTAGCGGTCATGCCAGAGAGTCCAAAAGGAGTTATGGCGCCCACCTGTGTGGACGAAACATAGAGTACCGGCGCTGGAACGCCATTGATGAGAACCTGTGTGCCCGCCAGGCGCGTACCTACGTTCCCATTGGCATCCAATTGGAACTGCGTAAGCTCCGAGATGCCAAGATTCGCGCCGAAGATCGCCACGATCTCGCCGGGTGCCACCGCTCCGGCTACAAAACTGGCTCCGTTTGTAACTCCCGAGATCCGTGGCTCCCCGGCCGCCCCTTGCCCACTTAGTAACCCGTAAATGACCAGGGCATTCGAGAATGTTGGGACATAAACTCTCCCATTCGCTACCGTCGGTGCAACAAATTTCGCGAAACGGCCCAATCCGTCGCGAACCGCGTTCATGTTGCTATTCCAGATTTCGTTCGATAAGTCGCCGGCATCCAAGACGTGCAACGTTCCGGGGATCTGGCTGGCAGTGGTGTCTCCGGTGGTCAACCACACCAGTCCGGTGCCGCTCTGTCCTCCGTTCGCCGACACGGCCAGTCCTACAAAGAATGAATTGGAAATCGAGAATTGCGAAGAGTTGGTTGAGCTAACCGTTCCGTTGACGATGGGGAAAGCCTTAACAGCGTTATAAGGCTCGCCCAGATACACGATGGGACCGGCCGCGTTGTTCCACAAGGCCATGTCGAACATGCCCCATTGATTTGCCTGCACGGTCTGCAGGCTGCTCCAGGCAGCCTGTGAATGCCCCATCGCGTCGCGGGGAACGACGTACAAGGTTCCTGCCTTTGAACCGGCGACCAGTAAGTTCGTTCCAGGAACAAGGATCACGCCGGTTGTTCCAAAGTCCCAGTCGTTATCGTTCAGCGTCGACCAATCCGCTGGCGTGAACCAATCCCGGATCGTTAAATTGTTCTGCCCTTGCCCAGTCCTTCGCCCACTCGATAAGTGAAGCAGCGACTCGCCGAACGAAGATACGCCGTCATAGTCTCCGTTCCCGGTTACGACGTAAATATCACCGCTGTCATCGATCGCGGGCGCCCGGCCGCCCTGCCAGATCGAACCTCCTCCGCCATTGGGCGTCGTGTTGAAGACTCCCGTCTGGCGCTGCAGGTTCGATGCGTCGTAGCTGATCAGCCATCCATGCCAATTGCCCGTATCGGCGTGTGAACCGAACGATACATACAATTCTCCGTTGGCCAGCGCCAGTCCCGGCCGTTGCAGATGCAAGGAGGCATCCAGCGCCAGCGCGCCATTGCCGTCGCTTCCGACGCCGGTTCCCGAAACTGTCACAGCGATCTCGACCGGCCCATTGAGTTGCTC
Source organism: Terriglobia bacterium (assembly GCA_963739705.1). GTDB lineage: Bacteria > Acidobacteriota > Terriglobia > Bryobacterales > Bryobacteraceae > Palsa-89. Next base: position 28,685 of record CAVUBR010000008.1, read on the forward strand.
GCTTCCGTCCGCCAGTGACAAAGCATGCAGGCGAAACACTGGCGCGCCATTCGCCAGCGTGTCCGATACGACGTAGATCACTCCTCGCGTTGGATCGATAACAGGCGTGCCTAAAATCCCCACCTCCGGCAGAATGTCGGTGAAATTGAACGCAGCGGAAAGAATCGACGGCCCCAGGTTCACCGTCCACAGCGGCTCGGTGGATTGGGGAGTGTCCGCGTCGATGGCGTATATGCTGTTGTGCATGGTTGCGACGTACACGACATTGCGCTGGCCCGCGCCTGCCATCTGAACGCCCGAAACATACAAGGCTTGAGAATAAATCTGGCCGTCGACCGGGAACGTGCCAATCTTGCCGAAGGCAGCCGGAGTTACCGTAGTTGGATTGAGAGCTGTCTCACTAAGGTTGGAGTTAGTGCGATAGCTGTCATAATTCGCCGTTAAGACATTCACCTGCGCTTGCAGGGACGCCACTGCCACCGCGGCACTTAAGCCGATTGACACGCCAATAGCCACTAACTCCGCAAGCCTCCCATTTTCCAACGTTAGTTACATCCGCTACCTGCTAAAGCGCAGATGACACGCTCAACCGCCAAAGCTTCTACGGGGAATAAACACGGGGAAGGGCCGGAGGTTTTCGGCCTTCACAATTCCTTACGAAAGGATTCGATTTTAGCTTACACGCTCAACGCATCAGTGTGTGAATGGATTGGAGCTTCTTCCACAGAGGCCCTAGTAGATCCAGCCGCAGCGCATTCGGGCCATCCGACAAAGCGCGTTCCGGCGCTTCATGCACTTCCAGGAAAACTCCGTCCACGCCGGCTGCAACAGCGGCACGCGCCAGCATGGGGATAAAGCGCGGCTGGCCTCCGGAAGCGTGCCCCAGCCCGCCGGGTGTTTGGACGCTGTGCGTGGCGTCGAAAATTACCGGCCAGCCGAGCTCGCGCATGATCTGCAGTGCCCGCATGTCCACCACCAGGTCGTGGTATCCAAACGAGGTGCCGCGCTCGGTCAGCAAGATTCGGTTGTTGCCGGTGGAGGCCACCTTTTCCGCCGCATGGCGCATGTCCTCCGGCGCCAGGAACTGGCCCTTCTTGATATTGACCGCGCGCCCGGTCCGCCCCGCGGCGATCAGCAAATCGGTCTGGCGGCAGAGAAAAGCCGGGATTTGCAGAATGTCCGCGCCTTCCGCCGCCACTTCCGCCTGGCACGGCTCGTGGATGTCGGTGAGCACCGCGAAACCCTCACGCTGCAAACCCGCCAAAATCCGCACGCCTTCCTTCAGGCCCGGGCCTCGATGGGACGTGCCACTGCTGCGGTTGGCCTTATCGAAGGAAGCCTTGAAGACGAATTGGCCCGCGATCTTCCGGATCTCGCGCGCCAGGAAGTGAACATGCTCCTCGCTTTCGATCACGCACGGCCCGGCGATCAAAACCAGCGGCGTTCCAGGTCCGATTTCAGGTAACGAAGTCAATCGGCGTGTGAGAAATGCTCGGAGCGCGCGCGTGTGCCGGCCTTGAGCCGGTTCGCGCGGTTCTGGTGCGCGGCTCCGATGAAGGCCGCGAACAGCGGATGCGGCTCCAGCGGCTTGGATTTGAACTCAGGATGGAACTGGCAGCCCAGGAACCAGGGATGGTCCGGGATCTCGCAGATCTCCACATAAACGGCGTCGGGAGTCTGGCCGGCGATTCGCAGTCCTCCGCTGGTCAGAATTTGTTCGTACTCGCGATTGAACTCAAAACGATGCCGATGGCGTTCGCTGATCTCGGGCGCTCCGTAAGCGCGCTCGGCGAAGCTCCCGGGCGCGAGCAGGCAGGGATATGCCCCCAGCCGCATGGTCCCACCCAGCTCGTCCACGCCCTTCAACTCGCGCAACTTGTAAATCACGCGGTCGGGCGTGGCCGGATCGAACTCGGTCGAGTTGGCCTTCTCCAACCCGCACACGTTGCGCGCAAATTCAATCACCATGGTCTGCATGCCCAGACAGATCCCGAAATAAGGAACCTTGTGTTCGCGCGCGTAGCGAATGGCCGTGATCATGCCTTCCACGCCGCGCCTTCCGAATCCACCCGGCACCAGGATCCCGTCGAACTTCTCAAGATCGCGCACGCAGTCCGGCCAGCTCATGTTCTCCGACTCAATCCAGTGGATGTTGACCTTCAGCCGGTGCGCCAGCCCGCCGTGCATGAGCGCTTCTTTCAGGCTCTTGTAGGAGTCTTCGTACTCGACGTACTTGCCTACCAGGCCGATGTCCACTTCGTCTTCCGGATTGTGCATGCGCTCCAGCATGCCCGTCCAGCGGCTGAGATCGCGCGGCTTGGCTTCCCAACGCAGCAGCCGCAGCAGGATCTCGTCCACGCCCTGTTCGGCGAACACCAGCGGCACTTCATAAACCGAGCTCACGTCCGTCGCGGTAATCACTGCTTCCACGTCCACGTCGCAGAACAGCGCGATTTTTTCCTTCATGTCGTGCGGCAGCGTGCGCTCGGACCGGCATAACAGCATATCGGGCTGAATACCGATGGCCCGCAATTCTTTCACGCTGTGCTGCGTTGGCTTGGTCTTCAACTCTTGCGCCGCCGCAATCCACGGCACCAAAGTCACGTGTACGAACACCGTGTTGTCGCGCCCCAGTTCATGCCGCAGCTGGCGGATCGCTTCCAAAAACGGCAGCGACTCGATGTCGCCCACGGTGCCGCCGATTTCCACGATCACCACGTCCACATCGGCCGCCACTTTGCGCGCCGCAGCCTTGATTTCATTGGTTACGTGCGGAATCACCTGCACCGTCTTGCCCAGGTAATCACCGCGCCGTTCGCGATGAATGATCTGCTCGTAGATTCGCCCCGAAGTCAGATTGTTGCTCTGCGTCAGCTTGGCGTGCGTGAAGCGCTCGTAGTGGCCCAGATCGAGATCCGTCTCTGCGCCGTCGTCGGTGACGAACACCTCGCCGTGCTGGAACGGGCTCATGGTGCCGGGATCCACGTTCAAATATGGGTCGAACTTCTGCAGCGTCACCCGCAGCCCCCGGCTCTCCAGCAGGCAGCCGATAGAGGCCGCCGCAATGCCTTTGCCAAGAGACGAAACTACGCCCCCCGTGACGAATATGTACTTGGTCGCTGGCATCAATTCTGGCTCCTACTTCGATAATGATGGTTCAAAGAGCATGGCAACTCGTTCGAGATCCTGCGGCGTGTCCACGCCGAAGCATTCATAATCGGTTTCCACCACGCGGATGCGATGTCCGTTCTCCAACGCCCGCAACTGCTCCAGACGCTCGGCCTGCTCAAGGGGACCTACCGGAAGGCCGGAATAGGCAAGCAGAAACTCGCGCCGGTAAACATACAGACCAATGTGCTTGAAATGCGCCGCGCCGCCTTCGCGAGCATACGGAATCGGGCTGCGCGAAAAATAAATTGCGTCGCCGGCCAGGTTGGTGACCACTTTGACAACGTTGGGATCGTTCACTTCCGCGGGATCTTCGATGCGTTTGGCCAGCGTCGCCATGGAAACATCCGGATCGCTAGCGAGCGCCAGCACCGCCGCGTCGATGGCCGCCGGATCGAGCAGCGGTTCATCGCCTTGAATATTGACGATCACCTGCGCGTTCTCTGATTCAGCCACTTCCGCAACGCGGTCGGTTCCCGAGCGGTGATCCGAGCGCGTCATGCGCACCTGCGCTCCAAACGCGCGCGCGGCTTCCTGGATGCGTTGGTCGTCGGTGGCGATGATGATCTTGTGAAGATAACGCGCCTGGTTGGCCCGCTCAAACACGTGCTGGAGCATGGGTTTTCCGGCCAGAAGGGCGAGTGCTTTTCCTGGGAAACGAGAGGAGGCGAACCGGGCAGGAATTACGCCCAGGGTTCTGCTTGGCACAATCGATCATAGCACAAGCGGACTAATCGCGGCCATAAACTTAGCGATCCGCTCCAGCGTGGCTTGCGGCTGATCCCGGTGCGGCGCGTGCCCGCAGTTTGGTAGCAGCAATACTTCCGCCAGAGGAACTCGCGCCTGGATCGCTTCTACTTGCCGCAGCGTTCCGTACTCGTCGTCCTCGCCTTGAATCACCAGCACCGGGCAACGAATCGCGTCCAGGTAACCCTCAATGTTCCATGATCGGAAGCGCGGATCCAGCCAGATGTCGTTCCATCCCCAAAATGTCTCGTCCGGATGGGCGTGATAGCGCGCGAGTTTGCGCGGGAGGCCGGTGCTCTCATACGCGATCTTGGCGCGAGCAATGCTCTCCACCGAAACGTCTTCAACCAACACGTGCGGCGCCTCCAGAATCAGCGCGCGAGTTGCGTCCGAATATTTTCCAGCGAAAATGATCGCTATGGATGCGCCGTCGCTGTGTCCGAGCAGCACGGGTTTCGCGATTCCAAATTGTTCGAGCAGCGCCGGCAGCACCACCTCGCCTTCACGGTGCATGTAATCGACCGGGCGCTTCTCCGCCAGCCGATCCGAATTTCCGTAGCCGTAGCGCGAGTAGACCAGTACGCCGCAGCCGGTGCGTTCGGCCAGCCGGGAAGGGAAGTCGCGCCAATGTGCAAGCGAGCCCAGGCCCTCGTGCAGCATCACGATGGCAGGAGTGCTATTCGTGGGAGCTGGAATCCACAACGTCTCCAGCCGCCGGCCATCCACCACCACGTCGCGCGTCTGGCTCAATGTCCCGCCGCCGCGTGCAGTTCGTTGGCCCGCTTCTTCAGCAGGAAGCGCTGGATCTTTCCCGTAGCGGTCTTCGGAAGCGCATCCACAAACTCGATCCAGCGCGGATATTTGTAGGGCGCGATGCGGGTTTTGACAAAATCCTGAAGCGCGTGGCTCAATGCCACGCCTGGTTGCGCGCCCGGCCTGAGCACCACGAAGGCCATCGGTTTGACGAGTCCGTTTTCATCCGCAGCGCCCACTACCGCCGCCTCGAAAACGCTCTCGTGCGCCATGAGAGCCGCTTCCACTTCCATGGGTGAAACCCAAATCCCACCGACTTTTAGCATTTCGTCGCGGCGTCCGCAATAAACGAAGGCGCCCTCCTCCGTCTGGCGGAATTTGTCGCCGGTGCGCACCCATTCTCCCAGAAAGGTTTCGCACGTCTTTTCCGCGTTGTTCCAGTAGCACGCCGCTGCCGTCGGTCCGCTCACGTGCATTTCTCCGATCTCGCCCGGCGCGACATCGGCGCCCTGGTCATCCAGCAGCCGCACGCGATAGCCTGGCACCGCGCGTCCGGTGACGCCGTAGCGAACCGCGCCAGGCCGGTTGGAAACAAATACGTGCAGCATTTCCGTCGAACCGATCCCATCTACGATATCGACGCCGGTCTGATCGCGCCAGGCGCGGCCAACGTGCTCGGGCAGAGCTTCACCGGCCGAGGTGCACAGGCGCATGGCATGCTCGCCCGCTCGAGGCAGCGCACCGGAACCGAGCAGCGAGTTGAAAAGCGTCGGGACACCACAAAAAATAGTCGGACGCTTCCCGCGAATGATCGCATTCACCGCGTCGGGACTGGGTCTCGCGGCGAACAAAATGCTGGTCGCGCCCACCCACATCGGAAACGTCAGCGCATTTCCGAGCCCGTAAGCGAAAAACAGCTTCGCGGCTGAATACACCACGTCCGTCTCGGTCATCCCCAGCACGCCTTCGCCGAATAGCTCCGCGGTTCGCGCCAGGCTGGTGTGCCGGTGCACGACGCCTTTCGGCTCGCCGGTGGAACCTGAAGAGTACAGCCAAAAGCAGGCATCGTCGGGCCGCGTGCGAGCTACTTGCGACGCCGCCGATGCCTTGCCCAGCAGACTTTTCAGCTCCCCACCTGTTCCTTCAGCGACGATCACGCGCCCGCCCCACTCCGCCATCCGCGCAGTTTCCTGAAAAACCGCCCTCCGAGCCTCCGACACGATGGCCGCTTTCGGCCGCGCATCCGCCAGAATGAAGGCGTAATCCTCCGCGGTCAACATCGTATTGAGCGGGATCGGAACGATTCCCGCTTCGATCGCACCGAGAAAGCAAGTGGGAAAATCGATCGTGTCCAATAGACATAGGACGACGCGCTGCTCAGCCTTGAGTCCCTCGTTTCGCAACGCATTCGCGCAGCAGTGCACGCGCTCCGCCAGTTCAGCGTAGCTGTAACTCCCGCGATCGTCGATGAACGCGACCTTCCCGCCGCGCCCATTCTTCAAATTGCGCTCGATCAGGTGGGCAGCGGCATTGTACGCTTCGGGCGGCCGAAATTCGCGCGTCATCTTTACCGTGTGCAGTATAATCGTACGCGATTGGCCTCCGCAAGCAATCTCGAAATCCAGAGTGTTGACTTCGAGACCAATCCTTCGCGCTACCGGCACTGGCGCCTGACCTTCGACGGCGCCGTCGCTACCTTGACTCTGGACGTCCAGGAAGACGCCACCATCCGCCCCGGCTATAAGCTGAAACTCAATTCTTACGATCTGGGCGTCGATATCGAGCTGCGCGACGCACTGGACCGCATCCGTTTCGAGCATCCCGAAGTTCGCTCCGTCATCATCACCAGCGCCAAACCGCGCGTGTTTTCTTCCGGCGCCAACATCTACATGCTCGGCTTATCCAGCCACGCCTGGAAAGTGAATTTCTGTAAATTCACCAACGAAACGCGCAATGGAATCGAGGATTCGAGCGCGTACTCCGGTTTGAAATTTCTCGCGGCCTGCAACGGCTCGACGGCGGGCGGCGGATACGAGCTGGCGTTGGCATGCGACGAGATCATCTTGATCGACGATCGCTCCTCATCTGTCAGTCTCCCTGAAGTTCCGCTGCTCGGCGTTCTTCCCGGCACCGGCGGTCTCACGCGTTTGACCCGCAAGCGCAAAGTACGCCGCGATCACGCCGATATCTTTTGCACCACGCCCGAGGGTCTGCAAGGCCAGCGTGCCAAGGACTGGCGCCTGGTGGACGAGATCGTCAAGCCACAACAGTTCGAAGCCTACGTGCGCACGCGCGCTCAGGAGCTGGCGAGCTTGAGTGACCGTCCCGTCCGATGTGCCCGGCATCAAGCTCACGCCTCTGCAACGGACCATCGACGAATCCGGTTATCACTACGAATACGTCGACGCCCGCGTCGATCGCATCGCACGCACTGTGACCATCACCGTCAGCGCGCCCCAGACCGTCTCCGATTTTTCAGCCGGCGCGGACTGGTGGCCGCTAGCGATGACTCGCGAGCTGGACGACGCCATTCTCAACCTGCGCGCCAACGAACTCGATCTAGGCCTGTGGATCTTCAAAACCTCGGGCGCACGCGAGACGGTTCTAGCCTATGACGCCCTGATCCAGGAGCACCGCAACCACTGGTTTGTCCGCGAAGTGCTCGGACACATGCGCCGAACCTTCGCGCGGCTGGACGTCTCTTCCCGATCCATGTACGCCGTAATCGAACCAGGATCCTGCTTTGCGGGATCGCTGTTCGAACTGGCCCTGGCTTCCGACCGCATCTACATGCTCGACGCGCCGGAAAACCAGATCGCGCTGAGTGAAATGAATTTCGGCTCGCTTCCGGCCGTAAATCATCTCTCGCGACTGGCGAACCGATTCTATCAATCCACCGCCGCTCTCGACGCTCTGCGCCAGCACGTCGGAATTCCACTAGACGCGCGCGAAGCTCTCGCGCTCGGCCTCCTCACCGTCGCACCAGACGATCTGGACTGGACTGATGAATTGCGCCTAGCCATGGAAGCCCGCGCCGCGCTCTCGCCGGATGCCTTGACGGGCCTCGAAGCGAATCTCCGCTTCGGCGGCCATGAGACCATGGAGACGCAGATCTTCGGCCGTCTTTCCGCGTGGCAGAACTGGATTTTCAGCCGCCCGAACGCCACCGGCGCGGAAGGCGCTCTGAAAGTCTACGGCAGCGGCGCTCGCCCGAAATTCAACTGGGAGCGCACTTAGCATGATCGACTACACCGAACGAATCCCCAACAACGTTGACCTCGCCGCTGACAAAACGCTGCAACGCGCCCTCGAGCGCTGGCAGCCTGCCTTTCTGAATTGGTGGACCGACACCGGCCCGGTCTCCAGCTCCGCGCTCCAGGTTTATCTCCGCACCGCGATCAGCGTCGATCGCGACGGCTGGGCCAACTTCGGCTTCGTCCGCATGCCCGACTATCGCTGGGGAATTTTCCTTGTTCCGCGCGACGAAGCTCGCACCATCCCGTTCGGCGACCATCAAGGCCAGCCGGCCTGGCAGGAAGTCCCTGGCGAATATCGCTCCACGCTGCGCCGCATCATCGTGACACAGGGCGACACCGAGCCGGCCTCGGTCGAGCAACAGCGCCTGCTCGGCATGACCGCTCCCTCACTCTACGACCTGCGCAATCTCTTCCAGGTCAACGTCGAGGAGGGCCGCCATCTCTGGGCCATGGTCTATCTGCTGCAGCGCTACTTCGGCCGCGACGGACGCGAGGAAGCCGAGGCGCTGCTCGAGCGCCGCTCCGGCGACACCAACAAGCCGCGCATCCTGACCGCGTTCAACGACCCGATCCGCCACTGGCTCGCGTTCTTCATGTTCGCCTACTTCACCGACCGCGACGGAAAATTCCAACTCGCGTCGCTGGCCGAATCCGGATTCGATCCGCTCGCGCGCACCTGCCGCTTTATGCTGACCGAAGAAGCGTACCATATGTTCGTCGGCGAATCCGGCGTCGCGCGCGCCATTCAGCGAACCTGCGAAGCGATGCGCGATCACAGAGCCAGCGATCCGGCGCAAGTTCGCGCCCTGGGCGTCATCGATCTGGAGACGATTCAACGCTTCGTAAATTTCCATTACAGCGCCACGCTCGACCTCTACGGTTCCGAGGTTTCCTCCAACGCCGCTACCTACTACACCACCGGCCTCAAAGGACGCAGCGGCGAAAGCAAGCTCACTGGCGATCATAAGCTGGCCGGCGACCGAATACGAAGTGCAAGAAGTCGCCGGCGGAAAGATCGTGAGCAAGACCGTTCCCGCTCTGACCGCGCTCAACGCGCGCCTGCGCGACGACTACATCCGCGAGATCCAGGCCGGACTCGATCGCTGGAATCGCATTCCCGCTCAACTCGGAATCCCATTCCGATTCGCGCTGCCTCACGCTGGATTCAATCGCCGCATCGGCGCCTTCGCCGGCCACAACATCAGCCCCGCGGGAGAGGTCCTGCCGGAAGCGGAATGGAACGCTCGACAGCGCGACTGGCTGCCTTCCGAAGACGATCATGCGTTCATCGAATCGCTGATGGGCCGCGTGGTCGAGCCAGGAAAATTCGCGGGCTGGATCGCGCCGCCCGTCCGCGGCATCAACAATCAACCAGTCGATTTCGAGTACGTCCGTTTCAATTGACTCCCGATCGCCACATCGAGCGCCTAACGCCCGCCACGCGCAAACTGCTCGCCGTCATCACGCGCCAGGTCTACGCGGGCACGTTGCGCTCGAAATCGCGCGGCATCGCCACCATGCCGGAAGTGCACGAAGCCTGCGGGCTGGATCCAGATGAGATGGCGCCGCTGGTGCGGGCCCTGGCCGACGCGGGTCTCATAGAAATTGAAGGCGAGTATCCGTTCGAGCAGTTGAAACTGATCGATGTGCCCGCCGAACGCAAGATGTCAGTCAACGGCGTGGACCTCACGCTCTGGGATTGGCCCGGCGAAGGCCCGCCGGTTTTCTTCTGCCACGGCACCGGCCTGCACTCGCGCTGTTGGGACCAGGTCATCGTCCAGCTCGGCGGTCACCGCGCTCTGGCTCTCGATTCTCGCGGCCATGGCCGCAGCAGCAAACCGCCGTCACCGTATTACTGGCGAACTTTCGGCCAGGACGCCGCTGCGGTCACGTCGGCCCTCGGACTTACCGGCGCAATCGGAGTCGGCCACTCCATGGGCGCTCACGCGCTGATCGTCGCGGCGGCGCTGCACCCCAAGGCATTCTCCGCTTTGTTGCTGATCGACCCCGTCATCCGGCCGCAAGCGGCCTACGTCGGCCCATTCAAGGGCGCGCAGTTCGTCGCCAAACGCCGCAACCAATGGGCATCTTCCGAAGAAATGTTCGAGAGCTTCGCCAACCGCCGCCCGTTTGCGACCTGGGATCGTCAGGTGCTGCGCGATTATTGCGAATACGGACTCACGCCCGCCAACGGCAGCTACGTGCTGGCCTGCCCGCCCGCCATCGAAGCCGAAATCTACGAAAACGGCGCGCTGCCGAACGCCGATGTCTATCGCGAAATCGCATCGATTCAAATCCCAGTGCAAGTCGTGCGCGCCCGGCCCGTCCGCGATCCCTCCGACGTCATGCTCGGCTCTCCCACCACACCGGACCTGGCCTCCCGCTTCGCGCACGGCACCGATGTGCTTCTTTCCCAGCACTCGCACTTCATCCCCATGGAAGCTCCTGCACTCACCGCGAAGCTGATCCGCGACCTGATTCCTGGATAATGTAACTAGTGTCCATCGAAGAACAGCTGGCCTACTTGAAAAAAGGCCTGGCCGAATTGATCCGCGAAGAAGAACTGCGCGAGCGCCTCATCGACTCGCAAAAGAGCGGCCGCCCTCTGCGCGTCAAAGCCGGTTTCGATCCAACCGCTCCGGACCTGCATCTCGGCCACACCGTGCTGTTGCGTAAGATGAAACATTTCCAGGATCTCGGCCACACCGTGATCTTCCTGATCGGCGACATGACCGGCATCATCGGCGACCCCACCGGCCGCAACACCACACGCCCTCCCATGACCCGCGAGCAGATCGATCAGAACGCCGAAACCTACAAGGCGCAGGTCTTCAAGATTCTGGACCCGAAAAAAACGGAAGTGCGCTTCAATAGCGAGTGGCTCGCGCCGTTGAAGTTCGAGGATGTGGTCCGGCTGTGTTCGAAGTACACGGTCGCTCGCATCCTGGAACGCGACTACTTCGCCAAGCGCTACAAGGAAGGCGTGCCGATCTCGATCCACGAGCTGCTCTACCCGCTGGCGCAGGCCTACGACTCGGTCATGCTGAAGTGCGACGTGGAGATGGGCGGCACGGATCAGAAATTCAATTTGCTGGTTGGCCGCGAAATCCAGCGCGAATCGGGCCAGCCGCCTCAGATCGTCGCCACCACGCCGGTGCTGGAAGGGCTGAGCGGCGACGATAAGATGTCCAAGTCGAAGAACAACTATGTTGGCATCACCGAAGCGCCCAAAGTGATCTTCGCCAAGATCATGAGCATCAGCGATGAGCGGATGTGGCGTTACTACGAGCTGCTCACCGATAAGACCACGGGCGAAATCGCCGACTTACGCAAGCGCAACGAACCGATGGCCGCCAAGCAAGCCCTGGCTCGTCAAATTGTCGCCGATTTTCACTCGGCCGAAGCCGCGCAAGAGGCGCAAGCCGCCTTCGACCACGAAGTGCGCGAGGGCCAGGCCCCCACAGATATGGAAACCGTCTGGGCCCTCCCCGACTGGGGATCCAGCCTGCCCAAAATTGTTCTTGGAACCGGCATGGTCGAGTCCCGGACCGATGCGGAACGCAAGATAAAAGCAGGCGCGGTCCAAATAGACGGCGAGAGGGTCACCAGTCTTTCTTACAAAATTGAAAAGCCGGTTGTGATGCAGATCGGCAAAAAGTGGAAACGCATCGAGCCGGCGAAAATATGACTCGCCGCCCCTTCGTCTGGAAAATCCGCGACCGCGAGCTGCTAACCGGCGAGCACACGCTGATCATGGGAGTCCTCAACGTAACTCCCGACTCCTTCTCCGACGGCGGCCACTACGCCGACCCCGACGCCGCCTTCGCCCGCGCCATCGAACTCGAAGAACAAGGCGCCGACATCATCGACATCGGCGCCGAATCCACGCGCCCCGGCTCCAAACCGACGCCCGAAGCCGAAGAGCTGCGCCGCCTGATCCCCGTGCTCAAGCGCCTGCGCGGCAAACTGGCCGTGCCGATTTCAGTCGACACCTACAAGTTCGCGGTGGCCGAAAAAGCGCTGGAGCACGGCGCCGAAATCATCAACGATCCCTCCGGTCTGACCTTCGACCCGCAGCTCGCCCGTGCCGCCGCCAACCAAAACGCCGGCCTGATCGTTTGCCACATGCGCGGCACGCCCGAAACCTGGGCCAAACTCCCGCCGCTCAAGGACGTGATGGGCACGATCCTGCACGACCTGGACGCCTCCGTGCATCGCGCGATCGGCTCCCGCGTGGACCGCGCGCGCATCGTCATCGACCCGGGAATCGGCTTCGGCAAGCGCAAGGAACAAAACGCCGAGATCCTGGCGCGCCTGGAAGAATTGGCCAGGCTCGAACTGCCCATCCTGGTGGGCCCATCGCGCAAATCGTTCCTGCCGCAAAAGGATCAGACCACCAAGGAGCTGCTGGAATGCGCCACCGCCGCCGCTGTCACGGCCGCGATCCTGGGCGGCGCGCACATGGTCCGCGTGCACGACGTCGCCGCGATGAAACCCGTGGTCCAGGTCGCCGACCAGATCCTCAGCTTCGCTGGCACTTCGGACAGTAGTGCGTCCCGCGCTGTCCCACCACGATCCTCCGGATCGCCGTCCCGCAGATAGAACACGGCTCGCCCGCGCGCCCGTACACCTGGTGCTGCAACTGAAAGCTGCCCTTCGCGCCATCCGCATCCACGTAGTCGGAAATCGACGAGCCCTTCATCCGCACCGCCGCGTTCAGAATATCCACCATCGCCCGATGTAAACGCGCAGCGCGCGCCCGGCTCAAGCTGGACGCCATCGCCCGCGGATGAATGCGCGCCTCGAACAGCGCTTCGTCCGTATAAATGTTGCCCATGCCGCGCAGAAAGCGCTGATTGAGCAGCAGCGGCTTCACGCGCGCCCGCCGCGACTTCAGCAGCTTCAGAAAATCTTCCAGTCCGATCTCCAGTGCGTCCGGCCCCAGCGCCGCCGCACGCTCCAGCAGCTTTGCGCTCCATTCGATTCGCCCGAAATGCCGGATGTCGTCGTAAACCAGCAGCCCTTGATCCAGCGTGAAGACCGCGCGCGCATATGGACCAGGCTCGGAATCGAGCAGCAGCTTCCCCGTCATCCCCAGATGAATCGTCAAAAATCCGCGATCCAGCTCCAGCACGATAAACTTGCCGTGCCGCCGCACCGACTTCACCGGTTGGCCTCGGACTTTCTTGCGCAGCGCCGCGAAATTCTGCCGCACCACGTGCCGCGAGGAAAACCGCGCGTCCACGATGCGCCGCCCGGTGAGTCGCGGCGCGAGCGTCCGCACTACGGTCTCGACTTCTGGAAGTTCAGGCACGGCAGTTGCTTAGGCGCGCCTGTCGCTCAGACGCGGCTCTCCGGATCGAGCAGGATATCGTCCCCTTCGACCTTGACCGCGAACTTATCCAGCTTGACCGCCGGATCGTAATCGTTCTCGCCGGTGCGGCAGTCGTAAGCCCACTCGTGCCAAGGGCACACAATCAGGTTCTCCTGCATCGCGCCCTGCCCGATGGGGCCGCCGGCATGCGGGCAAATTCCGGCCAGCGCGTGCACTGCGCCGCCAGCGTTGCACACCGCATAAGAATCTTCGCCCAGCACGACCTCCATCACCGCTCCGGGCGGAAGCTGGGTCAACGAGCCAACCTTCACGAAAGCCATAAATCATGTTCTACCATGCGGAAGCCACGCGCCACTTTGGGAAAAACGAACCCAACACTTTGGCCTCGGCTCGCGTCATAATTGCTTGGTGGGCCTGCGCCCGATGAAGTTCTTACTGTCTTTTCTTGCGATTACATGCCCGGCCGCGGCGGGCGAGTACGTCGTGCTGTCCACCGGCTTCAGCATCCACGCCGAAAGCCACGTGATCGACGGCGACGTGATCCGCCTTCAAACCAGCCAGGGCGCAATTGAGTTTGCGGCCAGCACCGTCATGGCCATCGAGAAGGAAGAATACACGCCGCCTCCGCCACCGGCCGCGCAAACCGTCGTGACGGCGCAAGCGCAGCCCGAATTAACACCCCAGGAGCTGATCACTCGCGCGGCCATCCAGGCCGGCCTGCCGCCCGAGCTGGTTCACAGCATCGCCCGCGCCGAATCCGCCTACCATACCGATGCGGTCTCGCCGAAAGGCGCCATCGGGCTCATGCAGCTCATGCCCAACACCGCTGCCGAGCTGAACGCGAATCCTTACGATCCAGCCCAAAACGCCGAAGCGGGTGCGCGCTACCTGCGCGAGCTGCTGCTCAAGTACGAGAGCGATCCGCACCAGGTCCTGAAAGCGATCGCCGCCTATAACGCGGGCCCAGCCGCCGTAGACAAATACAAGGGTATCCCGCCCTACTCTGAAACCATCGAGTACGTCCGGCGCGTGCTCCGCGAATACGAGCGCCAGCAAAAGAAGAGTTCCGGCGACTAACTCCGCGCAAGAAATTAGACAGCGGTTTTCCGGCAGATCCCAGACGCGCAAACCACTACTTCGCGAAAGGCTCGGAAAGCGCATGACTGACGAAGGCCTTCCGACCGGCCAGGTTGTCGCCGAGCTGGCCGCGGACGTCCCAGACGATGACGATGTGGGCCGCGCCATAGTTGCGGTCGCAGCGGGGCTCGGCAGACTCAATGAGTCGCGTTGTGAATTGACAACTGCGTCCTGAGCCAGGAGACGATCATCGGCTCCAGATCCGCATGTTTAGCGAACATCGGCACGCCGTGTTCGGTGCCTTCATAAATCTTCACCATCGATCGTTCGTTTTTCGACGCCGCCACCGCCTCGCGAATCCCTTTCGCCGCGTTTGCATCGCCCGCGCTGGCCGCGCCGAACACGGGAAGCGACGGCGTCGAGGAAATGTAAGCTCGCGCCGCGTCGCTGGTCACGCCCGACAACAGCATCAGCGCCTTGATCTCATGATGCCGCGTGGCCAGGTCGGAAGACTGCGTGACGCCACAACTTGCGCCTCCCGCCGCGATGCGTGACTTATCCACGCCCTTCTGCGCCACCAGGTATGCATAGGCCGCATCCACATCGCCCGGCCATTTCTGCTGCATCACCGCGCGCCGCTCGGCCGCATCCGTCAACCGTTCCCCGCCGCTGTCGCCGTAGCCCCGGTAATCCACAGTCAGGACGTGGAACCCGGCGTCGGCCAGGTCTTTCGCCAGTCCATCCCAAGCGTGCCGGTCCATGTTGCATTGATGCAGGAGCAGCATCGCCGGACCAGGCCGCCCGGACGAAAAGTACGACGCCTTCAAGACAATTCCATCGAAAGCCTTGATGTCTACGTCTTTCTTCTGAACATCGGCCGCGAAGGCCAAAGAAAACGTCAGAGTTGCCAGGGCCGCGAGCGCAAGTCGTTTCATGATGACCATCCGCAGAAATTATACTCCCGCCGCGGCCTGCTTTCCGCTCTTACTGACCCTGCTGCGCCGCCTTGCTTTGCTGCGCCGCAAGCATCGCCTGAATCGTCTTGAGGCGCTCCTGTATAGCTGCAATTCTCTTACGCCCGTCCGGCATCGCATCCACCAGCTTTGCCAGGTTCGCGCCAAATTGCGGCCCAATCGTAGCCTGGATCTCCTTTAGCAATGGCTCGACCTTCGCAAACGCGGCCAGATGCTCGCCATTGGCGTCGTTGAACAGCTCCATGCTGATAGCGCCATTGTTCACCAGCGCCGCCGCCATGTCCCAATAGGTAACCACCATCCGCAGATGCCCGCTGTGCTCGCCCATCATCGCGTTGTTGAAATCCGCAATCGTCTGCGGGAAGAATTCCCGGAAATACCACTCGCGCGCGTTGCGCATCGTTTCCTCACGGCGAAGTTCATACAACTTGAGAATAAGACCGGCTTCTTCTTGTTTCGACATGGAATGCCTCCCTTGAATTCTGGCGTCCGCTCGCTTCTGCGGGCGCACTCTCGTAGGGTATCAAACAGACAGTCGATTCTTAAGCTGTTTGTCCCAATTTCTCGATGTGCCCGCTTCCCGGTTTCTTGGATAGGAGATGAGCCTGGCCAGACACGTCCGCCTCGCGCGGAAATTCGGCCTGTTCATCAGCAGTGGCTCTCGGAAAAGTGAGCGAAAACACAGTGCCCGCGCCAGCTCCCCAGTCCGCGGTCCCGTCCAACTGACGCCGCAGAATGTCCACGATCCGGAGCCCCAGCGATGTCGATGCTGTCCTGTCCAATTCGGCCGGCAGGCCCACGCCGTTGTCCGCGACTGTTAGCTTGACAAGCGAGTCCTCTCCGCAGCGAAGCCCGACCAGAACTTCTCCGGCCCGGCCGCCCGGAAACGCGTACTTCAAAGCATTCGTCAGCAGCTCGTTCAAAATCAACCCGCACGGGATGGCTTGGTTCAGCCGCAGCCAGACCGGTTCCAGTTCGAAGCGCAGCTGGATGAGCGCGGAATCGACTCCGTAGGAATAAAACGAGTCGCGTGCCAAAGCCTCAACGTACTCGCGAAAGTCCAATTGGTCCGGCTGGTCGTCTCCCTGTAACCGTTCGTGGATGAGAGCCATGCATTGCACCCGCTCCTGGCTTTCGCGGAACGCTCTCGCCGCGCTCGGGTCCTGGAAAGATTCGGCTTGCATGGCGAGAAGGCTGGATACAATCTGCAAATTGTTCTTCACGCGGTGATGCACTTCTTTGAGAAGGATCTCTTTGGATGCCAAGGCCGCCGACAGCTCTCTTTGGGTGCGCACCTGTTGAGTGATATCAAACGAGACCATCCCCAGCAGTCGCTGCCCGTCCGCCTCGGCGAACGGAAACCGGAACGACACCATCTGCCGCGGACTGTTACCGCGCGCAGTTACTTCTTCCATCGTCCGCGAAGCCTCGCGCCGGTGCAATACGATAAGGTCGTTGTCGGTCAGCTTTTCGGCCACTTCGGCCGGCCACAGTTGTTGGTTCATCTTTCCCAGGCACTCGGCCGGGGTCAGGCCCCACATCTGTTCGCAGGCGTTGTTGATGTACAGGATGCGTCCCTCTTCGTCCTTGATCAGCGCTAGCGCGGGGTTGTTGTTCATGAACGAATAAAAGCGCAGCTCGCTCGCTCGCAGAGCTTGCCCGGCTCTTAAGGTTTCTTCGCGCAACTGGCGTGCATCGAGCGCACTCCGCACCGCCGCACCCAAGCGCGTCAGGCGATCTTTCAGCAGGTAGTCCGTGGCGCCCCGGCGCATCATCGCTACTGCGACGTCTTCTCCGATCGCGCCGGAAACAACGATGAAGGGGATGTCCAGATCCAGCTCGCGCAGCAAGTCCAGCGCGTGAGGCGCGTCCAGCAGAGGCATGTTGTAGTCCGCCAGAATGACGTCGGGCTGCCACCCCAGGTGGGCATTGTATTCCGATTCGGTGTCGACGCGCCGCCATTCCGGATCGAATTGGCTTCGCCGCAGCTCATAGATCATCAGCTCGGCGTCTTCGGGACGGTCCTCGAGAATCAAAACGCGGATGTTGGTAGACAAGGTCAACTCCTTTTCCGGATCGGTTCCTACCCCTTTTCATTGGTCGCGGCTGCCGCCGGCCACGCTAGGCGTTCTTCTGGTGCGGCCGAAGCTTCCGGCGCTCCGGAGTTTGGCTCATTCCTCGCACCGTTGGCCGGCAGCGTGAAATAAAACGTCGCTCCTTGATTCGATGCGCCCTCAGCCCACACCAGCCCTCCATGCCGGGTGACGATGCGGAGCACCGTTGCCAGCCCTACCCCGGTTCCTTCGTACTCCTCGGCTCGGTGCAAGCGCTGGAAAACGCCGAACAGTTTGTCGGCGTAACGCATGTCGAAGCCCGCGCCGTTGTCGCGAACAAAGTAAACCAGGCAATTCTGCCCGACGCCGCCCGGCGCATTGTTCTTGCACGCGTCCGCCTGCCGGTCGAGATCCGCGAACCGGAAGGAACTGACTTGAATCCGGCTCGGCGCGCGCTTGCGCGTGTACTTGAGGGCGTTGGACAGGAGATTGAAAAACACCTGCTTCAACAGCAACGGGTCGCCTTCGCAAGGCGGAAGATCGCCGATGCTGACTTCCACGTCACGGCCTTCTTGTTCGGGAGCCAGATCCGCGAGCGCCTGTCGAACTAGTTCCCTGGGCGCGACACGTTGCCAGCTCAGGGCCTGGCGCCCTAAGCGCGAAAACGCCAGCAAAGCGTCGATCAGCTTTCCCATCTGAACGGCGTTTTCGCGCGCGACCTGGAGATAGTGTTGCGCTTCGGCGGGCAGATGCGGTGCGTATTCCTCCAGCAGGATGCGGGAAAAACCGTCCACGGCCCGGAGCGGAGCGCGAAGGTCGTGCGAGACCGAATACGCGAAAGCCTCCAGCTCTTTGTTGGCAGCCTGCAATTCGACAGTGCGCTCCGCAACGCGCTTTTCGAGACTCTGATTCAACTCGCGGACTTCTTCCTCAGCCCGTACGCGATCGGTGATGTCGCGGGCAATCGTCGCCGCTCCCACCACCATGCCGCCATCGTCTCGGAGCGGTGAGATTGTCAGCGCGACAAAGATACGCTGGCCATCTTTCCTTACACGCTCCGTTTCCATGTGCTCGATTCTTTTACCCAGCTTGAGGTATTCCAGAATCTCCGCAAACCTGTCGACATGGTCGGGAGGCACTAAACGGGCAATTGACTGGCCCACCATCTCCTCGGCCGAATAACCATAAATGCGTTCCGCCCCTTGGTTCCAGCTCAGAACGATGCCGTCCAGGTTCTTGCCGACGATGGCATCTTCGGAACACTCGACAATGGAACTGAGCAATCTGGACTCCTCAGCAGCGCGTTTGCGTTCCGTTACGTCGCGGCAAGTCCAGACACAATGGGTGTAGCTGCCGTCCGGCTGCTGCAGCGGCCTGAAAATGAACTCGGCCCAGTACTCCGATCCGTCTTTGCGGTAGGCTATCTGTTCCAAATCAGCAGGACACTTCGCCTCACAACCAAGGTGCTCCCGTTCGACGAGATGTGGGTTCAGGCGAGGGCCGTGCAGGAGCGCGAGGTCTCCCCCTTCGAGGTCCGCGAGACTGAAGCCAGTTATTCTCTCAAAGGCCGGATTCGCAAAGACCGCTTCGGGACTGCAGAGATCCTTTCCGTCAACCTTTGCGATCAAGACTCCGTCGCTGGTCTGCATGATCGCGGACTCCAAGAGCCGCAGCCGCTCGTCAACGCGCCGGCGCTCGGTAGTGTCGGAAAAAAACAGCGACATTCCGTCCGGTAGCGGGTAGCAGCGGAACTCCAGCCACGCGTTGAGAGGCTCGCCGTAGAAAGCTTCGACATCCACCCGCACATTATCCGCAACCACCCGGCGGGCGGCGGCGCCGAAGGGTGAATCCGCTGCCAGCGGCCACACTTCCCAAAGATTCCTGCCCAGCAGCTCCTGGGGCGTCTTGCCCAACATCCGCGCCGCCGCTTCGTTGACATAGGTGTAGCGGCACTCGCGGTCCAGGGAGGTGAAGCCGTCTTGGATGCTGTTCAGGATGTCGGCGGTCTTGCGGTGAGCTTCCGCCAGTTGTTCAGCCGACCGGTGCAACTTTTCGGTGAAGACGCTCGCTATCACGCCGGTCGCAAGAAGACTGCCAAGAAGCTCCAGGCCCGTGGCATGGGCCAGCGTAAAAGACCCAACCGGCTCAATGACGAAGAAATAGAGCGCCTCGGCAACACACAGAATCGTCGTAAGCAGGCCAGGTCCCAGCCCGCCGAAGGCTGCGCTAACCACGACGAAAGGCGCATACACGATGAGCGGCATCGAGGCCGGCACCACGAACAGGAAGCTTCCGGCCTGGGCCGCAATCGCCAATACAAGGGCGGCCAGATAACGCGTGAAACGGCTCTTAAGTCTCAGACTGTCGGGGTCCATGTGACCTCTCATTCAGCAATAGCCAATACATTCCGAGTTGCCGGATCGCCTCGGCGAACTGCCCAGCGTCGACTGGCTTGACAATGTAGCTGTTGACGCCCAGTTCATAACACGAGTCGAGATCCTGATCTTGACAGGAGGACGTGAGCACCACCACCGGAATCGACTTTGTGCGCCGGTCTGCCTTGATTTTCCCCAGTACCTCCAAGCCATTCACCTTGGGCATCTTCAGATCGAGCAGGATCAGCCGAACCGGATGGCCGCCGCTCCCCAGTGCGTCTCCGTTGGCGCTGAACAAGAACTCCAGCGCTTCCTCTCCGTCGCGCGCGATCTTCATGCGGTTCGCGAGATTGTGCTTCCTCAGCACATGCACCGTCAACTCCACGTCCGACGGATTGTCTTCCACGAGCAATAGTTCTACCGGTTGTTCCGTCATGGCTCGTCTATTCCAGGCCCGGCGGCGAGCGATTCTCTGGCCCACTCCAGCAGGTCCCATTTTGTGAGATGGCGCTCGGCCGCAGGCTCGAAAACCTCGCCGGCCGCCGCCTCGCGTGGCTCCGAATAGCCGCTGAGCAGCCGGACGCCGATGCCCGGCCGGACTGCCGACAGTTGTTCCGTCAGCCAATCCCGCGCGTCATCACCGCGCGGCAGATTCGCAATAACCAATGGGATAGCGCCGGCATACAGCTCCGCCAGAAGCACGGCCTCTTCGCAACCCGCCGTGGCCAGCAACCGGTACCCATTGGTCTCGAAATGCTTGTGAAGCAGACGCCTGACCTCCGCGTTGGCGTCCACCAAAAGGATGGCCGGCTCATCCAGCTTGGGCGTCATCGCACCCGCCGCCGCTCGGTCCACGCGCGGAAGATACAGATCGAAGACCGCCATATCGCGGCGCTCCAGGCGCGCCGACAAGAGCCCGCCCATCTTCTTCACCAGATTGTAGGCGGCATGCAGATCCTGCGATGCGCTGTTCCAGGCCGGCTCGAAGACCTGGCCGATCGCCCGCGCATCTTCCGCCGTCGCATAGGAAACGCGCACGCGAATCGAGTGAATCACCTGTTCGTTCTCGGCGCCGGACAGCTCCACCACCAGCGTGCTGTCGCTCTTCATCCGGCTCCGGGCATGTAACAGGATGCTGACCAGCGCCCTGGTCAGTTGCCACTCATCGGCTTGCGCGCTGGCCGATTCCAGGTCCAGCGCCACCTGTAACCGGGGCTCGATCTGTTTCCAGGCCGTCTCCAGCCTCCGCAACACCGCGCAGAGTTCCACGCGCTCCGGGAGCACCTCGGGTGTGTGGAGGAAGGCGCGCAGGCGGCTCGCCGTGGCCAGAGCGTCGATTGCAGCCCGCTCGATGGTTTCCACCTCCTGGCGCATCGCACTTCCCGTCGGCAATGCCGCCAGCAAGCGGGGGCTCTCCTCAACCACTTGCAGCCACTCCCCAAGCTGGCCTGCAATTCCCTCCGCCAGGCGTGTGAGCGCCTCGTGTTTCATATCCTCGCGCGCTTGCTCCTCGTCGAACAGCGCCCGCGTCACGTCCGATAACGCCACCACCGTTCCCTCGACGCGCCCGTCCCGCCACCGCGGCGCGACGCTCCCTTCAATTGCGAAGCTGCGATGCGTGTCGCGCTTGTGATAAATGCCTTCCGGCAAAGAAACGGGCTGGCCGTGCAGCATGGCCACTGGAACAAAGTCCTGAACCGGGTTTCCGCTCTCGCGATAGTAGAGCCTCAGCAGCTCCCAACAGGGGCGCCCCAGCGCATTGTCG
Source organism: Terriglobia bacterium (assembly GCA_963739705.1). Lineage (GTDB taxonomy): Bacteria > Acidobacteriota > Terriglobia > Bryobacterales > Bryobacteraceae > Palsa-89. The sequence continues at coordinate 50,190 of CAVUBR010000008.1, forward strand.
GCGAGCCAACCCGTGAGCTCCTCGGCCCGCGAGTTCAGGTAGGTGACCCGCCCTTGGCCGTCCGTGACCAGCACCGCATACGGAACCGCCGCGAAGCTGGCGATTGCCCAATCCCTTTGCGTCCGAACATCGCGCTCGTATCGATGCTTGGCGATGGCCATCTCAATGGAGCCCTTCAGGCTGGCCGACGCGATGGGCTTCTTGATGTATCCGAACGCCTGGCTCCGCCCGGCGCGTTCCAGAGTTCCCCGGTCTTCGTACGCCGTCAAAAACACAACCGGTATGTCAAGCTGTGTGCGGACCTGATCCGCGATCTCGATCCCGTCCACGCTCCCCTTCAGACGGATATCCATGAGCACGAGATCCGGCGAAGTCTTGCGAATTAATCGCAGTGCTTTATGAGCTGAGTCCGCGGTCCCTGGAACAACGTAACCCGCGCTTTTCAGTCGCGCTTCCAGGTCGGCGGCAATCAGACCTTCGTCTTCAACGACAACAATTTTGTGTTTGACACCTTCGGCTGCCATACGAGCCTCCTGCGAGGTCGCCAGCACGACCGCTAGGTCCGTCACGCATGGCAGGTATCCGGAGTCGCCCTCAGGTTAGCACGCCTAGGCCCAGCAGCTCACACCGGGCTGGGTCCCTAACCGCGCGCCGCTCCTGCTTGGCTAGGCTCCTTGAACTCTAATCCACTCATTGCAAATAGCTTGATGAACCAGCAAGCTTTCGTGCAAGCCGCTGGGGCCCACATTTCTCAGTTCCAAAATTGCGCGTGACTTCGAGGCTTAAGGCCCTTAACAAAATTGGACCATGGGGCGAAGAGCCCCTGCACCATGCAGCGCTGCGCGAAACAAACCAGATGCGCCGACACTCCAACGGCGCCGCTTTCAGTCCAACAGATGACCCAGCTTTTGCTTCTTGGTCCGCAAATACCCTTCGGTCGATTCGTGCGGCGCCACAATGCACGGAATGCGTTCCACCACGCGAATCCCCGCCCGTTCCAGCGCGGCAATCTTGTCCGGATTGTTCGACAGCAGCCGCACGCGCGTGATCCCGAAGTACTGCAGAATCTCTCCCGGCATTCGATAGCCCCGCAGGTCCGCCTCGAAGCCCAACTGCTCGTTCGCTTCCACCGTGTCCGCGCCACCGTCCTGCAATTCGTAAGCCCGCAGTTTGTTGAGCAGCCCGATCCCGCGCCCTTCCTGATGCTCATAGATCAGCAACCCGCGTCCTTCTTCGGCAATCAGATTGAGCGACAGTTCCAGTTGCGAACGGCAATCGCATCGCAAACTGTGAAACACGTCACCGGTCAGGCACTGCGAGTGGATGCGCACCAGCGGCGGCTCTGCGCCCGACGCCGCATCCCCCATCTTCAGCACTACGCATTCTTCAATTTGCTCCCCATGCAAGCCCTCGAATCCGTAGATCCGGAAATGCCCGAATCGGCTGGGAAAATTCGCCTCGGCAACCTTGGTCAGCATGGGAAGGGACGGCGCTTTCATTATAGTCGCGGGTCGCTAATCTCGCCACTTGTCCTCTTGACAACTGTGTATCAGTTGATATATATATTCATCGATGCCTAAAGCCGAGAACTTCCTGCCGCTCAAAACCAATTGGTTCCACATTCTCCTGTCGCTGGCCGGCGAAGACCAGCACGGTTACGGCATCATGCAGGAGGTGCTGGACCGCACCGGCGGCAAGGTCCGGCTCTGGCCCGCCACACTGTACGGATCGCTGAAGCGCCTCATCGAAGCTGGTTTGATCGAGGAATCGGGCGAGCGCCCGTCGCGCGAATTGGACGATCCGCGCCGCCGCTATTACCGCCTCACTCGCCTGGGCCGCCGCGTCCTCGACGCCGAAAGCGCGCGCCTCCAGGAATTGGTCCGGATCCTGCAAGTGAAGCGCGGTCTGGAGGCCCTCTAATGAAATCCCTCGCGCTGCGGATCTACCGGCGCCTGGCCTTCGCCTTCCCGCATGAATTCCAGATCGTCTACGGCACCGACGTGATCCAGCTCGGCGAAGACGCCATCGACGACATCTGGGCCCAGCAGGGATTTTTCGGATTGCTTCGCTTGCTGGCCGACATCGCCGTCCGCTTGCCCGTCGAATACCTGGCCGAGATCCGCAGCGACCTGGCCTACGCCGTGCGCACTCTCGCCAAAGCTCGCGGATTCACCGCCGTCGGCATTCTCTCGCTCGGCCTCGGTATCGGCATCGCGACATTTTCAGCCAGCGAGTTCTTCAACCTGATTCTCCGCGAGACACCAGGCGCCAAAGACCCGAACCAGCTTGCGATTGCCCAGAGCACATCCTATCCTTATTTCGAACGCTATCGCGGCCAAAACGCTCTGTTCGCCGGCGTCGCCACCTTTCAAGGGCCGATTCCGTTCAACGTCTCTCTGAATTCCAGCTCCGCGGACCACACCAAAGCCGAACGCGTTTTCGGCCACCTGGTCTCGCCCGAATATTTTTCGGTCATCGGCCTGCGCGCCGCCCGTGGCCGCACCTTCGATCCTCAAATCGATAAACCCGGCTCGGCCCCCGTGGTGTTCATCAGCGACCGGTTCTGGCATGACCGCATGGATGCGGACGCCGGTGCCATCGGCCGCACCATCCACGTGAACGGCCAAATCGCGACCATCGTCGGCATCGGGCCCAAGGATTTTCTCGGTGTTGTCCCCATTCGTCCCGCCGAGATTTTCGTGCCCACCACTTCGCCCGCGGCCATGGTTCCCGAACTGGCCGGTGATGTGCTTCACAAACGCGACGCCAAGTTTTTCCAGACGCTCTTTCGTCTCGCGCCCGGAGTGACCCTGAAATCGGCCGAAGCCGGCCTGGACACGCTCACGCGCCAGCTCGACCAGGAATCCCTCGATCCAGCCCGTAACGACAAGGGCCGCCGCGTCACGCTGCTCACCGGTGGGAAAATGGCGCCCATCCCGCCTGAGGCTGTTCCCGTGATCTTGGGCGTATACCTGATTTTGGACGGCATGATCATCGGCATCGCCTGTATAAATTTGGCCAACATGCAGCTGGCCCGCGCCACCACGCGCCGCCGCGAAGTGGCCATCCGTTTGTCGGTCGGCGCCAGCCGTTTTCGCCTCGTCAGGCAACTGCTCGCCGAGAGCGTCCTGCTCGCTTCCATCGGCGGACTCACGGGAGTCCTGGTGGCGTATTGGGCTGCCGCGGGCCTCAAGAATTTCAAACTGCCGGACGCGCTTCCCATCAACATCGAAGTTACGCCGGATTGGCGCGCGCTGCTGTTTGCACTCGCTGTTTCGCTCGCCGCCGGTATCGGGTTTGGTCTGGCGCCCGCGCTCGCCTGTACCCGGACGGACTTGGCCTCCACGCTCAAGGAAGGCGCCCTCAACCAGGTGCGCGGCTACCGCCGTTTCGGCGCGCGCAATCTGCTGATGGTGTCGCAAGTCGCCGGATCGCTCATGCTCCTGCTGATCGCCGGATTCTTCATATTGACTGCCTATTCCGAAATCCGGATCGACATCGCGTTCGATCCAGCCAAGATGTATCTGATGTCGCTCGATCCGGTGCGCGACGGTTATTCCGCCGGGAAAGCGGCCAACCTTTTCGATCGTCTCCCGGACCGGCTCAAACGGGCCCCCGGAGCGCAGGAGGTTGCGCTGGCCCAAGCCCCGCCCTTCTCTCCGCTCAAGGCAGATTCCCCCCTGGCTGCATCTGCCGATTCGGGAACGCAGGAGCAAGTCATACAGAAAGTCGCCAAACAGACCATCGGCGCCAGCTACTTCGCCGCGCTCAGCGTGAACATGCTGGAAGGCCGCGAATTCGATGCGCGCGACCAGAGCATCGATGCCTCCCAGAGCCAGTCGCTCCCCGTCGTGTTGAATGAGACCGCTGCGCACGAGTTGTTCCCAGATCGCGATCCCCTGGGCCGGCGGATTTCGGAAACGTCCCGCACCTACGAAGTAGTCGGCGTCGTCAAGGATCTCTCGGCTCCATTGAGTGGGACGGAGTCCGGAGCCGACATGCTCCGGGTCCCCACCCTCTACCTGCCGCTGACCCGAAGCGATTTTGCCCATCCACCCGCCGATGGCATCATCGTCATGGTGCGCGCCGCGCAGGGCACAGCCACCATGGAAGGCATCCGCCGCGAAATCGCATCGCTCGATCCGAATCTCGTGATTTTCAACGTTCGAACACTGGCCGAGCAGGTAGACGAGATCAACGCGTTGAGCCGCCTGGACACCATCCTTTACGCTGCGATCGGCGGCTTCGGATTGATCCTGGCCGCCATCGGACTGGCCGGCGTAACGGCCTACTCGGTCGCACGGCGCCGCAAGGAGATCGGCATTCGCATGGCGCTCGGCGCGCGCAGAGGCCAGGTCCTGCGCCTGGTGATGCGTGAAGGCGGAACCATGGTGCTGGCCGGCTCGGTGCTTGGACTTCTGGGCGCCTTCGCGGCTTTTCGCGCGCTGGCGGCCAGCAATATATTCGGGCCCTCCATCTCGGCCAACAGTCACGATCCGCGCCTGATTTTCGGCGCCCCGCTGCTGCTCGCCGGCCTGGCCATGCTGGCCTGTTACATCCCGGCCCGCCGCTCGACCAAGATCGACCCGCTGATCGCGCTGCGCCAGGAATAGTAACGCCCCTGCTGGCGGGCTCCCAAAGGCATGCGCGTCTCTCTGAACCGCACACTGGAGACCCGCCCCACGCGCCCTCGTTTTAAAGTGCGCATCGTGTAGCTTGCCTCCCGGGCCGCTTTCCCGTATCTTGAGGACATGGAAGTCCACTTCAGCCCAGAGACCGAGGAGAAACTCAAGGAGCTGGCTGCGCAGAGCGGACGCGAGACCGCTGACGAACTTGTACGGGATGTCGTAGAGGGCTATTTCGACGAGCTCGCGCGCACGCGGAACATGCTCAATAGCCGCTACGATGACCTGAAAAGCGGAAGGGTGAAACCCATTGATGGCGAGGAGTTTTTTGACGAGCTCCGCCGTCGAGAGGACGAATTGCTCAAAAAGCGCTCGCCTCAATGAATCGTGAGCAAGGTTTTGCTCTTCATCCCCTTGCCTCGCAGGACATCACCGGAATTTGGGAATACATCACCGCCGATAGCCCACTTGCCGCAGGTCGCTTCCGGGAAGAACTTCTCGGGAAGATTCGCGCCTTGGTCCCATTTCCCCATCAGGGCCACAGGCGGCCCGACCTTACCTTGCGCCCTCTGCGGTTCATCAGAGTCGGGGAATATCTGATTGCATACGCACCGGACGAAAGGCCGTTGTGGGTTGTCGCCGTCATGCACGGGCGCCGTAGCCCTCGCGTCATGGCTGCGATTCTTCGAAGCCGCGAATAAGTGCGCTTGCCCCCATTGGCCTCTGCAACACGGAGTCATAAATGAAGCTGGAAGCCGCATTCCACTTATAATGACCACAGACGCACCATGCTGGACGCCCAACACCTTGCAACCCTGCTCCTCCGCGTGGCCGTGGCCGCTTCGCTCGCCAGCATTCTGTCTCGCTTCACCGCCTTCCAACGTATGCTCATGCGCGAGGAACGCACACTGCTGCAGCGCTTCCAGCTCGCCCTGAGCTTCGCCGCCCCGTACGGAACCTGCGTCACACTCCGCGTTCTGAACGCCAATTATCAGGCCGTCGATCTCGGCCTCGAAGGAAGCCTCACCGCTGGCATGGTGGGCGGCTACGTCAGCGGCCTTCTGGCCGGCGTGCTGATCTCCATTCCCGCCTTCGCTAAAGGTGAACTGATGTCCATGCCGTTCTTCGCCGGCGTCGGTGTGCTGGGCGGCCTGCTGCGCGACGTCGCCCCGGAAAAAGAAGACATCTGGAGATTCTCGCCGCTCGTCAGCCTCAGCCCCAAGCGCTGGCGGCAGCGCCAATACCAACTCCGCATGATGTTCCAGCTCGGCTGCCTGTTCACCATCGTGTCCATGGAGCTGCTGCGAGTCTCCATAGCCAAACTCTTCTCGCGCGGCGGAGTCTTCTTCCCCGAAATCTGGCGCGGCGCGCACCCGCTAACCGCCATCGCCATCTGCACCAGCTCGGTCTTCGCCGTCATGCTGCCGCTCAAGATCTGGAACAACGCGCGCAACGAGAAAAAGATCGAAGCGCAGCAGCTTCGCCTCAACGAAGCGCGCCTGGCCGCCCTCACCAGCCAAATCAACCCGCATTTCTTGTTTAATACCCTCAACTCCGTCTCCTCGCTCATCCGCACCAATCCCGATCAGGCCCGCAGCGTGGTCTATCGCCTCTCCAGCATCCTCCGGCGCCTGCTGCGCAACACCGACAATCTCACTCCCCTGCGCGATGAGATCGCCTTCATCGACAACTACATGACCATCGAGACGGTGCGCTTCGGCGATAAACTGCGCTTCGTGAAAGAAATCGACCCCGGCACTCTGGATCGCCTGGTCCCCAGCATGATGCTCCAGCCTATCCTTGAAAACAGCATCCGCCACGGTTTGAGCAGCAAAGTGGATGGTGGCACCATCCGCCTGCGCAGTTCCATCGCCGGCGGGCGTCTGCATCTGCTGGTGGAGGACGACGGCGTCGGAATCCCGGAAAACCGGCTCGCGGCACTTTTCGATCAGGGCATCGGCGTCAGCAATGTCAACGAGCGGCTCAAGGTGCTGTTCGGCGCGGATTATAAAATGTGGATCGATAGTAAACCGGGCGAGGGCACTCGCACCGGAATCGAAATCCCCGACCTCATCGTCGCCAGCGAGGCCGGTCAGGAACTCTCTACCGCGGGTTAATGCCCGGAAACCAGGATCGGAGGCAGCACGTCTTATTAAACAACTCGAAAGTAGGGCGCAGCTTTCGAGTTTCTAGGAATTCAGCAGTTCACGTTAGCGAGGATCGTCACTTGCCCTTAGCCGCAACGACCGCTGGACTTGCTACCGAAAAATCGTACTCGGAGCACGTCAATCCGCAGTGGGTGCGCCTTCTTAACGTCCTCGAGATGAACGTGCGTTACACTCGCTGCTCCGGCGCTGAGCTATTTACCCAGGATGGCCGCCGGATCATCGACTTTCTTTCCGGATACTGCGTTCACAACACCGGACACAACCATCCCGAAATCGTGGCTGCGCTCCATGAGGAATTAGACCGCCAGGGTCCAGCCATGCTGCAGAGCCACGCGAGCGATCTGGCCGGAGAGCTGGCCGCGAAACTCTGCGCCCGCGCCGGTGGCCGCTTGAAGAAGGCCTTTTTCTGCAGCTCCGGCAGCGAAGGAGTCGAAGCCGCTATCAAGTTCTCCCGCGCCCACACCGGCCGCGCGGGCATCGTCTATGCGAGTGGCGCTTTTCATGGCCTAACCTGCGGCGCTCTCTCGCTGATGGATGACCCCTTTTGGCGCGAAGGCTTCGGACCATTGCTGCCGGATACCCAAGCTGTGCCGTTCGGCGATTTGAAAGCGCTCGAAACGAAGCTCGCCGCCCGCCGCTCCGCCGCCTTCATCGTCGAACCAATTCAATCCGAGGCCGGCATTCAGATTCCTGCTCCCGGATATCTCGCAGGGGCGCGCGCGTTGTGCCGCAAATACGGCACACTCCTGGTGCTGGATGAGGTGCAGACCGGTATGTATCGCACCGGCCCGTTCCTCGCCTCGCACGGCTCTTCCGCCGATCCCGACATGGTGATCCTCGCCAAGGCGCTCAGCGGCGGCCTGGTTCCCAGCGGAGCGGTGCTCCTCACCGACGATATCTATCGTTCGGTTTATGGCTCGCTCCAGCGCGCCATCGTGCATACCTCCACCTTCAGCGAAAATGGGCTCGCCATGCGCGCCGGCCTTGCCACTCTCGACGTATTGGAACGCGAGCGCCTGGGCGAACGCGCCACTTCAGGCGGCGCCTATCTGCGCGACCGCCTGCGCGCCGCTCTTTCCGGCTTCGAAATGGTCAAGGAAGTTCGCGGCGTGGGCCTGCTCAATGGCATCGAATTCACCAAGCCCCACACCCTGAAACTGCGCCTGCCCTTCGAAGCCTTCCATCAAATTCATCCTGGAATGTTCGGGCAGGTCATCGTGATGCGCCTGTTCCGCGATGCGGAATTTCTCACCCAAATCTGCGGGAATCATTTCATGGTGCTGAAAGCCGCGCCGCCGTTGATTGTCAAGGAACAGCACGTCGACCATTTCGCGCGCGCCCTGGCATCCGTGGTCGAGCTGATGCATACGTCCGCCAGCTTCTGGACCGAGGCCCTCGGGATGGCGAGAAGAGTAATGGACATTTGATGCGGATTCGATTCCTGGCCCTGGTCTTCACTGTGCAGCCTCGCCCTGAGCGCGGCGGACCCGGCCGGTAGCCCCGTCCGCCGTCCCCTTCCATCGACGCCGGCTTACCGGCAGATGTACAATCTCGAATTCGATCAGGCGCACCAGACCTTTCTCAATTGGGAACGCCAGCATCCGGCTGACCCGCTCGGCCCGGCTTCCAACGCCGCCGCCTACTTGTTCGCTGAATTCGATCGTCTCAATATCCTGCACTCGGAATTCTTCGTCGAGGACAGCCTTTTCAAAAGGCGTCTAAAGGCAACCCCGATCCTGCCGTTCGCCAGGCATTCGACAGCGAGTTAGCCAAAGCAGAACAATTGTCGGACAGCATTCTCAAACAATCGCCCCAACAAACCGCCGCCTTGTTCGCCAAGACCATCGCGCTCGGCCTGCGCGCCGATTACCTCGCCTTGATCGAACGGCGCGATTTGGACTCATTGAAAATCGTGAAGTCCAGCCGCGCCTTAGCCGAGAATCTGCTCTCCATTGACCCGTCTTATTACGATGCTTACCTGGCCGTCGGCGTCGAAAATTACTTGCTCAGCATCAAGCCCGCTCCGGTCCGTTGGTTCCTCAAGATGAACGGAGCCGAAACCGATCACGACCTTGGCATCCATGACCTTACTCTCACCGCCGAGAAGGGCCGTTATTTGAGTCCTTATGCCCGCTTGTTGCTGGCCGTCGCCGCGCTTCGCGCCAAGAACCTTCCCAAAGCCACTGAACTTCTGACCCAGTTAGCTCAAGAGTTCCCGAAGAATCGTCTTTACGCACAGGAACTCGCCCATCTCAAGTAGAAAAATTAGGACTACATGACCATCGCAGGCGTCGCAAGCGCACTCCCGCCACACAAATATGACCAGCGTGTTCTGTTGCCCGCGCTCCAGCGCCATTGGGGCGCCAAGATCGACAATCCGGCTTTTATGGAGCGCCTGCAAGCGCGCGTGGGCGTCGAGGCGCGGCACCTGGCTTTGCCGCTGGAACAATACTACGGCCTCAACACTTGGGGTCAAGCCAACAACCATTGGATCGAGATCGCGCAACAGCTCGGGCAGAAAGCGCTGTGTGGAGCGCTCAGCCGCGCCGGATTTTCAACATCAGACTCGGACGCGATGAAAGGTTGCCGGTTTATGGCCTTTTGGCCGCCATGGGTCCGGGCTTCTGCGCCGAGCTGGTGCTGCTAGGGTGGTAGCTGCCACTCGCCGCTCGGTTAGAATAACCGGAGGAGTCGAAACGTCAACTATGACGATCGCTGCCGCCGCGAGCGCCTTCCCGCCGCACGAGTACGATCAGCGCGTGATTCTGTCGGCTTTGCAGCGGCATTGGGGCCCCAAAGTCGATAATCCAGTTTTTCTCGAGCGCCTGCAGGCGCGCGTGGGCGTGGATAAACGGCACCTCGCTTTGCCCATCGAAGAATATAACGACTTAAAAACTTGGGGCCGCGCCAACAATCACTGGATCGACGTCGCGCAGGAAATCGGAGAAACCGCGCTGTGCCGCGCGCTCACTCGCGCCGGTCGTGGCGCCATCCGATCTCGATGCGTTGTTCTTCGTTTCGATCACCGGAATTTCCTGCCCGTCCATCGATGCCAAGCTCGTCAATCGCATGGGCCTGCCGCTGCACCTGAAACGCACGCCCATCTTCGGCCTGGGATGCGTCGCCGGGGCAGTCGGGCTTTCGCGCGCGGCGGACTATGTTCGCGCCTTTCCGGATCAGGTGGCTGCCGTGCTGGCGGTCGAGCTTTGTTCCCTCACGCTGCAACAGGAAGACATCTCGATCGCGAATATTATCTCCTCCGGTTTATTCGGTGATGGCGCAGCGGCCGTTCTGGTAACCGGTGCGGAACGAAACGGCGGCGGACCGGAAATTTTGGCTACTCGCTCGGTGCTGTTCCCAAATTCCGAACATGTGCTCGGTTGGGACATTTCCGAAAAAGGCTTTCGAATGGTGCTCGCGCGCGAGCTGCCCGAAATCGTGCAGGAGAAGCTGGGCCCCGTCGTGGATGCATTTCTCGCCGAGCACGATCTCACGCGCGCCGATCTGGGAAGCTGGATTCTGCATACCGGTGGTCCGCGCGTGCTCGAAGCAACCGCCGCCGCGCTCGGCCTTTCTGAAGAAGATGTCTCGGCCTCCTGGGATTGTTTGCGGCGCGAGGGCAATCTTTCCTCCGCGTCGGTGCTGGTGGTGCTCGAAGAAGTCATGTTGAAGCGGCGGCCCGCGCCCTGACACCTACGGGCTGCTGGCTGCAATGGGCCCCGGTTTTTCGGCGGAGCTGCTGTTGTTGAGGTGGTAATTTGGCAAGCCTGAAGAGCGACGTCCTGATCATCGGCGGCGGCCCGGCGGGTCTGGCTGCGGCGATCGCGGCGCGCCTCAAAGGATTCACCGTGACGGTGGCCGACACCGCGCGGCCGCCTATCGATAAAGCCTGCGGCGAAGGCTTGCTGCCCGCCGCGCCTGTCGCGCTGGCCCAACTCGGCGTGCACATCACTCGCGATCATGCCTTCCCGTTCCGCGGTATCCGTTTCCTCGGCGATGGCGCAACAGTGCGAGGCGAGTTTTCCCTCCGGGCTTGGCTGGGGGATTCGGCGAACCAAGCTGCATCAGTTGCTGAGCGACCGCGCGAATGAGATCGGCGTGCGAATGCTGTGGGGCGCCTCGCCGAACTTGGTCCAAGAAATGGCGTCGAGCCGCTGGATCATCGGCGCCGACGGTCAGAATTCGCGAGTCCGGCATCTGCACGGCCTGGATGCGGCCAGCAAAGAAGCCAGTCGCTTCGGATTTCGCCGGCACTATCAAGTCGCAGCCGTGGACCGATTGCGTGGAAGTGCATTGGGCCGCCGGTTTTCAGATTTATGTGACGCCGGTGGGCTCGAACGAAGTCGGGCATCGCGCTGCTCACCCGCGACCGGCGCCAGCGAGTCGACCAGGCTCTCCAAGCTCTCCCGCAATTGCAGCGGCGGCTGGCCGGAGCGGCCTATTCGAGCGTCGAGCGCGGCGCGGTTACTATGTCGCGGCGCTTGCGGCGCGTGGTTCACGAGCGGACGGCATTGATCGGAGACGCCTCGGGCTCCGTCGACGCCATCACGGGTGAAGGCCTGAGCCTTTCCTTCCGCCAAGCCATCGCGCTGGCCGATGCTTTGGTCTCGGGCGACCTGGAAGCATATCAAGCCGAACATCGGCTCCTCGCGCGCAAGCCCATGCTGATGGCCGATTTCATGCTGCTGCTGGACCACTCGCCGTGGCTGCGGCGGCAAGCGCTGCGCGTCATGGCTTCGAGGCCCGCGATTTTCGGCAGTCTGCTCGCACTGCACGTCGGTGCTCCGTCTCTTGCACTTGCAACTTCATGAAGAAATATCTGCTCCTGTTTTGCCTCGCCGGCCTGGTGCTCGGCGAGAGCACATTCCAACTGGATCCGTCCAAGACCGAAATCAATTTCACACTGCATGATCCCCTGCACACGGTACATGGCAGCTTCAAGCTGAAGCGCGGGGACATCCATTTCGATCCGGCGACCGGAAAAGCCGGGGGCGAGATCGTTATCGACGTTGCGAGCGGCGCGAGCGGCAACGGATCGCGCGATAAACGCATGCAGAAGGAAGTTCTCGAAAGCCAGAAATATCCGGAAGCGATTTTCGTTCCGGATTCAATCCAGGGCCGCCTGGAAACAGAGGGAGAATCCACGCTTGATCTACACGGCGTGTTCAAGATCCACGGCGCGGATCACGAAATGACTCTCACGCTGCTCGTTGATGCTCTAGGCGGTGGCCGATATGCGGCCACCAGCCATTTCTCGATTCCCTATGTCGAGTGGGGAATGAAGGACCCCAGCAATTTTTTGCTGAAGGTCGACAAGAAAGTTGAGATGGAAATCAAAGCGGCTGCGACTGCGCGTTAGCCGGGACGATCCAATCGGCTGGGACCTTGCCTTCCGGCAACAACTCGCCCTTTTCCAGGTGACGGATTTGGTGGCGAAATGCGCGGCGTGCGGATCGTGCGTGACCATCACGATGGTCTTGCGGAATTCACTATTCAGGCGCCACAGCAGCGTCAGGACCTCGAGGGCGGAAGTCGCGTCCAGATTGCCGGTGGGCTCATCGGCCAGAATCAAATCCGGGTCGGTGACGATGGCGCGGGCGATGCCGACGCGCTGCTCCTGGCCGCCTGAAAGTTGGCGCGGCAGGTGATTCAAACGGTCGCCGAGTCCGACCAGCTTCAGCGCGGTTTCGGCGTGCTCCATCCGCTCTTTCTTTTTGAGATTCGTGAGTTTCAGGGGCAGCTCGACGTTCTCGATCGCGCTCAGGACTGGAATCAGGTTGAAGGACTGAAATATGAAGCCGATGTGGGCGTTGCGCCAATGCGCGATGGCGCGGTCGCTGAGCGCGCGCAGATCCTGGCCGAGCACGAGAATTTCGCCGTCGGTAGGGCGGTCCATGGCGGCGATCAGATGCAGCAGAGTGGATTTGCCGGAGCCGGATGGTCCCATGAGCGCGACAAATTCGCCGCGCGTAGATGGCGATGTCGACGTCCTTGAGCGCGAGCACGTGGAATTCGTCGCGAACGAATTCCTTGGTGAGTTGATGCGTTTCGATAACGGTTTCAGCCATGAGCCTGCTATCCCTGTTTGGGCCGCACTTTCTGCCCGTCTTTCAAAGCTGCGGGCGGATTGACGATGACATCTTCGCCGCCGATCAAGCCTTCGGTGACTTCGACGCCTTGTGACGTGGTACCGGCGACCTTGACGGTTTTGCGCAACGCTTTGCCGCCGACCACTTCGAACACGGCGCCATCGCGCACGGCCGATGTTGGAACAGTAACGAGCGGCTTCGACTCGGCTTGCGCGGCGCCGGGCTTTTCGGGCGAGTAGAAGGCGACGCTGGCGTTCATCTCGGGGCGCAGATAATCGTCCGGTTGGAGAATCTTCACCTTGACCTGCACGGTGGCCTTCTGGCGATTGGCTTCGGGCGAGATTTCGGTGATCGCGCCTTCGTATTTGCGGTCCGGATACGCGTCGGTGGTGACGATGCCCGGCTGCTTGGGGCCGAGCTTGGCGAAATCGTTCTGGTTGATATCGAGCTCGACCTGGAGATCGCGCAGATTGGCGATCGAGACGACGTAGCCTTTCGCGCCCTTGTCGCCGACGAAGCCGGTGGTGACGAACTCGCCTTTCTCGACGTTGCGCTCGAGAATGGTGCCGTCGATGGGGGCGCGAATGACGGTGTTGTCGAGCTGCACCTGGGCGTAGTCGAGCGTGCCCTTGGCTTGCTTGACTTGGGCTTTAGCGCGTCGATTTCTTCCTGGCGTGGTCCGAGCTTTACCAGTTCGTAAGCGCGATCGAACGAAGCGACCTTGGCGACGGCGGAATCGTAGCTGGCCTGCGCGTCGTCGAGGGTCTGTTGGGCTGAGATTTTGTCGTGCACCAGGCCGCGGGTGCGATCGAGTGAAACACGGGCGTTCTCCTGGTCGGCGCGGGCCTGATCGAGATCGGCTTTGGCTTTCGCGATCTCTTCAGGCCGCGAGCCGTGCTCGGCTTCGGCCAGCTTGGCTTGCAACATTCCGAGATTTCCTTGGGCTGAAAGCACGTTGGCGCGGTATTCGTCGTCTTCCAGGCGCACCAGAACCTGGCCGGCTTTCACCTTGTCCGCCTTTTCGACGCCGATCCAGGCGACTTTGCCGACGACTTTGGCGGCCAGTTCGATTTTGTGGGCGGCCACGATGTAGCCGGTGGCGTTGAGGATCACGTTGCCTTCGCCGCCCGGGGCCGCAGCCGCGGAGCGGACGCGCACGATGTCGACTTCGGTGGCGGCGTTGAGCCGGGCGTAGATGAAGCGCGCCGCGCCGAGCAGGATGAACAGCAGAATGCCGGCGATGATGAAGCGCGTCGGCCCAGGGCGATGGCTCGTCCCGGCGCTTCTTGGAGCGATCGATGCGCAGGCTTTTGAGTTCGCTGTCCATTTCTTTTTAGATGTCTCTGAGAGCCGTAAGGATTTCTTTGTTGGCCGCGTTTCGGGCCGGGAAGAGGCCTCCCAATGCTCCCATGACCAGCGCGAACGCGATGCCGGCGGCCATGATTTCCGGGCTGACGCGGAAGTTGAACGCGATCTCGCTGAACGTCACGAAGCTGCCGATTCCGGTGGTGATGTTATTGAGCGGGAGGACCAGGACGCAGCCGAGCAAGCCGCCGAGGACGGAAAGCAACACCGATTCGAGCAAGAAGCTGGTCAGGATGCTGCCGCGCGAAAAGCCCAGCACGCGCAGAGTGCCGATTTCGCTGGCGCGCCGGGCGACCGCGGCGTACATGGTGTTCATGGCGGCGAAGCTGCTGCCGACCGCCATGATGATGGAGATGAAAATTCCCAGGTACTGCAATACGGGCGCCGGAGCTGGTTTGCGAATCGTAGTAATCTTTCTCGGTTTGCGCGACGACGCCGAGGCGGCGGTCGTCATTGAGTGAGTTGATGAGCGCGGGAACGGTGGCGGCGTCGGTGGCGCGCACCAGGACGGAGCTGAGGCCGTCGGAACGATTGAAGTCGGAGCTGGTCTGATTGAGGTCGCCGAAGATTTCGCTGTTTACCGAGGATTGGCCGCCGTCCATCACGCCGACCACTTCCCAATCGCCGCGGCCGAAGCGCAGTTTGTTGCCCAGGTGGGCGCCGGGGTAGCGGCTGGCGATGGATTTGCCGACCACGACTTCGCGCTGGCCGGCCCGGAACCAGCGGCCGGCCTGGAGCTTGAGGCCGTCGCGCATTTGGATCCCGAGCGGCAGGATCCCGCGCAGCGTGACGTTCATGCCTTCGGGGCTGTCGACGCTGGGCAAATTGATGACCGTGACCATTTCGAGCGAGGCGATCGGCTGATTGTCCTGGCGGGCGATTCCGGGCATGGATTTGAGGTCCTGATAGACTTCGCGCGTGACGGCGCTGCTCAATTCGGCATTGGAGCCTTTGCGCATCACCAGGATCTGGAGCGGATTGCCGGAAGACTGGAAAGCCGTCTGGAGGCCGTTGACCAGGGCGAGGACGGAGAGCAGCACGGCGACGGTGAGGGTGATGCCGAGCGCGGTCATGATGGTGGTGGTTTTGCGGACGACCAGGTTGCGGAGATTGTAGGAAACAGGAATCGCCATGGCTAACCCGCGTATCGCAAAGAATCGAGGATGGAGGTGCGCGAGGCGCCCCAGGCCGGAACGAAGGAGCTGACCAGGCCGATGAGCAGCGCGCCGGCGAGGCAAATCAGGCCGACGGGCGGCGTGACCGCGATGTTATGCAAGGCGGGCATCATATCGGCGCCCGGGCTATGGCTGACGCCCGGCACACATTCCGGCGGCGAGCAGGCATCCGATGACGCCGCCTATTAGGGAGATGATCGCGGATTCGCCCAGAACGATTCCGAGGATGGCGCCGGGCGTGAATCCGAGGGTTTTCAAAATGCCGACTTCGCGGATGCGCTCGCGGACGGACATCGAAATGGTGTTGGCGGAGACCAGCAGAATGGTGAAGGTGACGGCGCCGCAGATGGCCATGATGAACAGGCGCAGATTGCCGAGAAATGCGAGGAAGCTCAGCTGGAAGGCTTTCTCCGATTCGCTGCGGGTGGGGAAGGGAGAAGCAGAGAACATGTCATCGACGGCGGCGGCGATGCGGGGCACGTCGGCGGGGCTGTCGGCCTGGACAAGAAACGCGCCGACCAGATCCTGCTGGGCGTTGGAGGAGCCGAGCGCCTCGCGCAGATAATCGCGGCTGAAGTAGAGGGCGGCCATCTTCTCGGGGTCTTCGAAGATGCCGACCACTTTCAGCTCCAGCGTGACAGGGAAAATGTCACCGACCAGGGTGATGCGATCGCCTACTTTGAAGTGCATCTTGTCGGCTAGCGATTTTTCAACGATGCAGCCGGTTCGTTCGTGCAGGAAAGCCTGCTTCTGATCTTCGGGGATCTGAAATTCGTTGTAGACGTTAAAGAAATGGTCGGGATCGGTGCCGAAGCGGGCGAACATGTTGTTGGGATCGCGGGCGTCTTTGTAGGTGCCGCCGAACCACTGCCAGGTCATGAGATCGCGGACGCCGGGGAGCTGGCGGATTTTATCGCGATAGTAGATGGGCAACGGCTGGGTCATGGAAACGCGATGGCGCGTGACCAGGCGGAGGGCCTGAGACGGCGTGGCCTGGCCGAAGAACATGGCCTGATACATGGCGATCAGCAGGCCGAGGATACAGAGCGAGACCGCCATGCTCGGCGACGGTGAGCAAGCTGCGGCGGCGGTTGCGTACACTGTTCTTGAAGATCAGTCCGAAATAGCGCATGTGGCATCCTTCTTCAGCCTATCAGCCGGGGCCGGTTTGCCGGAGCCGGGATCGGCCAATGGCGGTCGGGAACCGGCGAGCGGCTGGAGCGGCGGATCAGTCCAATAACATCATTCTTACAGATACGAATGTCACCAGACGAACGGTTCATGGCGGAGGCGCTGGAGCTGGCGCGCGAGGCCGAGGCGAACGGGGAAGTCCCGGTGGGGGCGGTGGTAGTGGTGGGGGGCGAGGTGTGCGGGCGGGGATTTAATTCGCCGATTCGCAAAACGGACCCAACCGCGCACGCCGAGATCCTGGCGCTCAGGGAGGCGGCCGGGCGGCTGAAGAATTACCGGTTGGAGGGGGCGACGATGTACGCGACGCTGGAGCCGTGCGTGATGTGCGCCGGGGCGTTGGTGGCCGCGCGTGTGGGGCGGCTGGTGTTTGGGGCGCGGGACTTGCGATTCGGCGGGGTGAGGAGCAAGTTTGCGCTGGCTGATTCAGAGCTTTTGAACCATCGGCTGGAGGTGGTGGAGGGAGTGCGGGGGGCGGAGTGCCTGGAGCTGGTGAAACGATTTTTTGAGCAGCGCCGGTAGCCGGCCGGGGCGATTCTTGACGCATTCCGCGGTTTTGCGCGGAGTGGTGTTATTTTTTTAATCCTTTTTTACCGATTGGGTGGCGCCGGGGTAGCCGAATCGATGGGCACGGGTGGAGAGGGAATTCCGGCTGATTCATATGCAGCGCTTTCAGGTTCAGACTAGCGCGAGTCTGTTTCGTCAATCTATGGGCTGGATGTAAGTCGCTGTGGGACGGGCTGAAATAGGCTGAGCGTGGTGGTCAACGTCCAGTGCTGGGCTTACCAACCTTTGCGCACCCGCAGGTCCAGAATTTGCGCGACGTGGTGGCGGGAGTGCCAGGCGAAATAACTGAGGGTCCGGTCGAGCGTCAGTTCGTCGCCGGGGATGGCGGAAGGTGCGTTTGAAATCATCGTCCGGCAACGAACGTAACAACATCACCCAGCGGCGGTGGAGCGCATCCGCTAAGGCTAGGCGATGGTTCAATCGGGCCCGACTTCGCGTCGGGAAGTTCTGCCCAAGCCGCTTCTTCGATGGGCTTGATGATCGGGGACAGTTCGGTGAGGGCCAGGCGAACAAACATGTAGGCGCTCAGGTGGCCGTCGGGAATATGGTGGACGACTTGGCGGAGCGTCCAGCCGCCGGGGCGATACGGCTGATTGAGCTGTTGGTCGTTCAAACCCTCTACAGCGTTGCGCAGATTGGCCGGCAAAGCTTCCAATTCCGCGATCCACGTGTTGCGTTCGGCACGGCCGATCGTCGCGGGCGGCGTAAACGGTCCTATGGGATAGCTGAGATCTACGACTGACCAGTGTACTCCGCGGGCCGCAGATCTTGACGCACATCGGCTGGGCTTTTTTCTAACGCCAGGCTGTGGCGGGAGTTGGCGGCGCGACGCGGCATGGAACCGTATTGGCACTGGGTTCATCCAATATACAGAGGACAAATTAAGGCGGCGCTCGAAAAGAGGAAATTGATTTTATGCTGAAAAAACTGGGTTTTCCGATACTGGGCTTGGCAGCGATGCTGGCTTTCTTTACGCCGTCGCAGGCTAAAGCGGCGCGCTGGGGATTTGGGATCGGCGTTGCGCCCGCGTATCCATACGCTTATGGGGCGCCCTATCCTTATTACAGTCCCTACAACAGTCCCTACTACGATCCTTACGCTTATAGCTACCCGTATTATGGTGGCGGTCTTTATTACGGCGGTGGCTACGGCGGCTACGGCGGCTACGGTGGCTACGGTGGTGGTTGGGGCGGTGGACATGGCTACCGCGGCGGTGGTGGATTCCGTGGCGGGGAAGGCTACCGCGGTGGTGGCGGCTTCCGTGGTGGTGGCGGTGGCTTCCACGGTGGCGGTGGCGGCGGCTTCCACGGTGGTGGTGGCGGCGGCTTCCACGGTGGTGGTGGCGGCGGTCACTCCGGCGGTGGCGGCCATGGCGGTGGGCATGGACGTTAAAACGAATTAACAAGCAGCAACCTTCTCCTCTAGAGACCACCCCGACGGGTGCACGAGCCCGCGGGGTGGTTTTGCTTTGTTCGCGCGCCGATTCTTGCAATATCGGCTAAAGTAGTGGATTGAAATCCGCACAACTGGTTGCTCCGCGCACGATGGAAGTTCTGGAAATGCCGCTTCCGGCGGATCCCGGGCCGGGCGAAATTCTGGTGAAGCTTCGATCGGTGGGGATCTGTGGCAGCGACATGCATTGGTATCTGGACGGCAGCATTTACGGGATGGCGGCCGCGTATCCGCAGGTGCTGGGGCATGAGCCGGCGGGGGAAGTGGTGGGAGTGGGGATCGGCGTCACGGAGCTCAAGCGGGGCGACCGCGTGTCGATCGAGCCGACTATTAGCTGCGGGCATTGCGAATGGTGTCTCAAAGGGCAGCACAACAATTGCATGGCGTCGCGTTTTATGGGCTCGCCGCAAGCGGCGGGATTGCTGCGCGAATACGCCGTGATTCCGGCGCACAACGCCACGCACGTGCCGCAGAGTTTCAGCTATACGCAGGCGTCGCTGATTGAGCCGCTGGCGGTGATCATGCACATGCTGGAGCTGGTGGAGATCCGGGTGGGTCAGACGGTGGCGGTGCTGGGAGCGGGCCCGATTGGTTTGTTGGCGGCGGCGGTGGCTCACAAGGCAGGCGCGGCGCAGGTGCTCATGGCGGACAAGTTGCCGCATCGGATTCGGATGGCGCAGGACCTGGGTGCGACTGCGGTCCCGATCGCGCAATTCGGCGAGCTGGTGGCGGATCAAACGCGCGGGCGTGGAGTGGACACCGCGATCGATGCGGCGGGTGTGCCGGAGACGATCAACACGGCGCTGGCGGTGACGACGCTGGGCGGAACATTCGTGCTGATCGGAATCCCGAATCATACGCCGGTGCCGGTGGATCTTTTCAACCTGCAAGCCAAGGAGATTCGGTTTCAGCCGTTGAAGCGGTCGAATCATCAGTCAGGGCCGGCCATCGCATTGCTGGCGTCGGGCGCGATTCCGGAAGCGATCGTCACGCATCGCGTGGGGATTGAGCAGGCACCGGAGGCGTTTCAGATGCTGGCGGAATACCGCGACGGCATCGGGAAATTGGCAATTGAGTTTCCTGCCTGATGGCCCGGCGGAGTCTGCCACAA
Organism: Terriglobia bacterium; assembly: GCA_963739705.1. Taxonomy (GTDB): domain Bacteria; phylum Acidobacteriota; class Terriglobia; order Bryobacterales; family Bryobacteraceae; genus Palsa-89. Next base: position 69,930 of record CAVUBR010000008.1, read on the forward strand.
TGGAGTTGGGAATCGCGAGCCAATGACAACCCAACGCATCGGCATTCTTACCGGCGGAGGCGACGTTCCGGGGCTGAACTCAGTCATCAAGGAAGTCACTTATCGCGCCACGGAAAACTGTTGCGAAGTGATCGGCATCCGGCGGGGATGGGAGGGGCTGACGCACCTGAACATCCAAGATGAGCAAAGCCGGGCGCAATACGTGCTGCCGCTGACGCGGGAGAACACGCGCACCATCGACCGGTACGGCGGGACGGTGTTGCACAGCAGCCGCACGAATCCATCCAAGATGAGCAGCCTGCCGGATTTTCTGAAGGGACGGGATTTTCCGCGCAAGGAGAGCAGCAAGGGCGGGCAAACGATCACCACGTACGATGTGAGTGCGCACGTGCTGGAGAATATCGCGGCGCTGGGTTTGGATTCGCTGATCGCGATCGGCGGCGACGATACGTTGAGTTACGCAGCCAAGCTGCACACTCTGGGCGTCAAGGTGATTGCGGTTCCGAAGACCATGGACAACGACGTCCACAATACGGAATATTGCATCGGATTCTCGACCGCCATCACTCGCGCCACGGATGCCATCAACCGCCAGCGGACGACGGTGGGCTCGCACGAGCGGATCGGTGTCTTTCGCGTGTTTGGACGCGATGCCGGATTCACTTCGCTTTACACTGCGTACGTCGCGTCGATTCGTTGCTGCATCCCGGAATACAAGGTGAATCTGGACAAGCTGATCGATCTGCTCAGCAATGACAAACGCCACAATCCCAGCAATTATTGCCTGGTGATTCTTTCGGAGGGCGCGGAGTGGGAAGGCTATCAAGTGCGCGAATACGGAGAGGCGGATGCTTTCGGGCATCGGAAGAAAGAGAACGTGGCGGAAGCGCTGAGCGATGAGATCAAGGCGCGCACCAAGGAAGAAACCATCGTGAGCGATTTGACTTACGACCTGCGCAGCGGTGCGCCGGACTTTGTCGACAAGCTGATTGCGTCCACGTTTGGGACCATGGCGCTGGAGGCCGTGCTGGCCGGGCAGAGCGGGTTGATGGCGGCGCTGGTGAACGGCTGTTACGCCATGGCGGAGATTCCGGATGCCAGTCTGGGTCCGCGCACGGTGGATGTGGCGACGATGTACAACACGGAGCGCTACCGTCCCAACTACGCCAATAAGACCGGCTTGCCGATTTTCCTGACGCGGGCCTGATGGCCTGGCGAGGATTTTTCGGCAGGACTGGGGCGACGCCGCTTTCCGAAATTGTGCAGCACTTCAACGAAGCGGCGGCCGATGACGAGAATTTTCCTTCGACGATCGATCCGCGCATTTATCATGTGCGGCTGATTCTGGAATACTTCGGCGATCTGGCGGCGAAGCGCGTGCTGGATGTGGGGTGCGGCAAGGGCCGGTTTGCGCGAGTGTTGCGGGAGCGGAATCCGCGGGCGTCGCTGGTGGGGTTGGATCTGGCGGAGGCGATGTTGCGACATGTGCCCGCGGGGATTGCGGCGTGCGGCGGGTCGATGACGGCGCTGCCGTTTCGAAGCGAGTCGTTCGATTGCGCCTATGCGACGGAATCGCTGGAGCATGCGGTGGATATCGAGCGGGCGGTAGCGGAGATGTGCCGCGTGGTCAGGCCGGGCGGGCGGATCGTGATCATCGACAAGAATAAGGAGCAGTGGGGACGGCTGCAAACGCCGGAGTGGGAAAAATGGTTTGGGCGCCGGGAACTGGAACGGCTGCTGGGGAAGCATTGCGGCCAGGTGTCGAGCCGGCCGATCTCGTATTGGGAGGATGTTGCGCCGGACGGGTTGTTTCTGGCGTGGCTGGCGGAAAAGTGAATCGGGCCGCTTTGACATCATGATGCTATGGCGCTAGCATCAAGATGTGATTCGTACGACGATTTCACTCGATGACGATGTTGCTGCCAAGCTCAAGGCGGCCATGCGGAAGTCCGGCAAGTCGTTTAAAGAGACCGTCAATGAGACCTTGCGAACCGGGTTGCTGAGGCCAGAAACCCAGCGGTCGAAGCCATTCAAGATACGTGCCAAGAAACTTGGATTGAAGCCTGGCTATACCTACGACAAACCTTGGGAAATCATCGAAGAGATTGAGGGTCCCGGCTACAAATGATCGTGCTGGATGTGAACTTGCTGCTGTATGCTTACGATACGGCAGCGCCAGAACACAAGCGAGCGCGCTCCTGGCTGGAACAGAAATTATCGAGTTCCGAGCTGGTCGGCTTGCCATGGCACACGATTCTTTCGTTCCTTCGGATCTCAACGGCTCCCCGAATGATTTCCTATCCATTCGAACTGGATTCCGCAACAGCGATCGTGGACAACTGGCTGAAATTGAGAAACGTGACCATCGTAGCGCCGACTGAGGAGCATTGGCGTATACTCGTAAACCTGCTCCCCAAGACGCGAGCGCGGGGATCGTTGATTATGGATGCCCATCTGGCCGCGCTGGCGATGGAGCACGGAGCCACGCTGTGCACTAACGATCGGGATTTCGCGCGGTTTCCCGGGCTCAAGGTCGAGTTTCCGATCCAGTGAGGCGCGGCGGTCCGGCGACGCTTGTACATTCGCGCCTTTATAATTGGGGCTTGTGACGGACGGCGCCATTCTCGACCACATCGCGCGGCTGCCGCATGCGCGCGCGACCTTCAAGCAGCTGGTTCGGGAGCTCGGCTCGCGCGGGGAATCGCGGCTTGAATTGGAGGCCGCGCTGGAGCGCTTGACCGGGCGAGGCGAGCTGGTGGAGGTGCGCAACGGGCATTTCGCCGCCACGCGATTCAGCCGGGAATATGCAACCGGGCGGCTCAATGTGCATCGGGATGGTTACGGTTTTTTGATCTCCGACCGGCCGCTTGAAAACGTACAGGGCGACGTTTATATACCGCGCGAGTCGGCGCAAACCGCTATGCATGGCGACCGCGTGGTGGTGCGCATCGCGCGCATCGAGGGCGACGGGCGCGCGGACGGCGAGATTGTCAAGATCCTGCAGCGCGCGCACCAGACCGTGGTGGGGGAGTTTCGCGTGAGCGCGCGGGGTTGTTATGTGATAGCGCACGACGAGCGGATCCGGCAGTGGATCGATATTCCGGAGGGCATGGAGAGGCCCGCTGCGGACGTGACGCGGCACCGCGTTGGGGTGGCGCCGATCCAGGTTACGCGGCCCGAGGATCTGGACGGCATGATCGTCAATGTCGACATTCTGGAATTTCCGGAAGGGCGCGAGCGTGCAGTTGGGCGCGTGATCGAGGTGCTGGGGCATCCGGACGATTTCGGCGTGGACGTCGAAATCGTGATTCGAAAACATCACATCCCGCATCAGTTTCCGCCCGGCGTGCTGGAACAGGCGCAGAGTTTCTCGGGCGTCATCCGGCTGGACGAGCTGGCCGGCCGCGAGGATTTCCGTGATCTTGACATTGTTACGATTGACGGCGAGACGGCGCGGGATTTCGACGATGCGGTTTGGGTAGACCGGCTCGGCAATGGCCACTACGCGCTGCAGGTTCACATCGCGGATGTGAGTCACTACATCAAGCCGGGCACGCCCATCGACGATGAGGCATTTCTGCGCGGCACCAGCGTGTATTTTCCTGACCGCGCGGTGCCGATGCTGCCGCTGGAGCTGTCCACCGAGATCTGTTCGTTGAAACCTGGTGTGGACCGGCTGGTGCTTTCGGCGCTGCTGGAGCTGGATCATCGGGGCGACGTCATCGCGCAGCGATTCTGCCGGGGCGTGATCCGCAGCGTCGAGCGGATGACCTACACGGATGTGCACGCACTGCTGGAGGGCGACGCGGACTTGCGGAAGCGCTACGAGCGGGTGGTCCCGCGATTCGAGTTGATGCGCGAGCTGGCGCTGGTGCTGAATCGCAAGCGCGTGCAGCGCGGCGCAATCGATTTCGACATGCCGGAGCCGCTGATCGAGTTCGACGAGTTCGGCGAGATGACGGGGGTGACGCGCAGCCCGCGCAACATCGCGCACCGGCTGATCGAGGAGTTCATGCTGGCGGCGAACGAGGCGGTGGCGTCGCATCTGGAGCAATTGGAAATCCCGTCGCTGTTTCGCATTCACGAGAAGCCGGACCCAAAACGGGTAATGGAGTTCGAGGAGATCGCGGCGCATTTCGGATATTCGCTAGGTATCGGCGCGCTGCCGGTGAAGCGTTTTCGGATACAGGAACGCGGGCGCGGCGGCCGGCAGACGCACAGAACGATCGAGACGGCGGACGACAGCCTGGCGATTTCGCCGCGTAATTATCAGAGGCTGGTAGCGAAGATCGAGGGCAAGCCGGAGGAGCGGATTCTAAGCTATCTGATGCTGCGGTCGCTGAAGCAGGCGCGCTACAGCGCCGAGAATGAGGGGCACTTCGCGCTGGCAGCGACCAGCTATACGCACTTCACGTCGCCGATCCGGCGCTATCCGGACCTGATTGTGCACCGCATCCTGCGTGCATCTCTGGATGGAAGGCGCGAGATGGTGGCAGAGGAGCGGCTGCAAGTGATCGCGGATGATTGTTCGGAGACTGAGCGGCGGGCGGCTGACGCCGAACGCGAGCTGGTGGAGTGGAAGAAGGCCAAGTTCATGGAAGACCGCGTGGGCGAGCAGTTTCGCGCGCTCATCATCAGTACGACGCGGTTCGGGTTTTTTGTCGAGCTGGAGAATCTGTTCATCGAAGGCTTGGTGCCGATCGATACGCTGCCGGGCGATCGCTACAGTTATCACGAAAACACGCGCAAGATTATCGGGCAGAGGACGCGGCGCCAGTTCAGTATCGGGGATGCGGTTGAGGTGTTGCTGGACCGGGTAGATCCGATCGAGAGCAAGCTAACATTTTCGCTGGTCGAGCCAGAACGAACGCGGAAGAAAAGCCGCAAGCGCCCGTGAATTCAGGCGACGGAGGCCGCTCGTAACGGAAAACTCTGCGAGGCGAGCGACTCCAGCAAATGCTCGTGGATGCCCGGTTCCAGCATGTAATACGTTTTGCCATCGTCATCCAGAAGGACAGCCAGCTTCTTGGCGGACAGCAACAGGCAGAGTTGTTGTTCGCCGGGCGTTAAGGTTGTCACGTCTACGCGGGCGGTGCCGCGCGGGCCGGGCGTTAGCTTCCGCAGGAAGTCGCGCGTGAAGATCTGGTGATCGATGCCCTCGAGTGCCGCGCCGGCGGAGACCCAGCGTTGTTCGGCTGCGCCGAAGAAATATGGGCCCGAGGCAAAGGCGAGCAGGAAAACGATCACGTCGATGAACGTGGCGAGAGCGAGCGCGAAGGCGTGGCGCGGCGTGGGCGCGGTGAAGAGTTCCTCGAAAGCAACCAGCAGGTCTTCCTGGCCTGAAACGGTGCGGTCGACGAAATCGCTGTACGCGGGAACGAGCGGTTTCGCGAGCGTGCCGGAATGCAGTGCCTGTTCGACGTCGTTCCAGGGCACGTTATCGTAGACTTGCCGATAGGCTTGGAGCTGCTTGTCGGTCGGATCGAGCGGTTTGGCTTGCGCAATAAATCCGGCGAGCTGGGATTGCGCATGCTGCATATCTGCTCAAGGATTGCTCGGCGAGCTTGGTATAGCGATCGAAGGCGGAGTAGCGAACGCCTTCGCCGGAGCCTTCGCGATAGCCTTCGGCGTAGGTCTGGCCTTCGCGCGCAACCGCGGCGCGGATGCCGGCCAAGTACGGGTCCGCATCCTGGGCGCGCGAGATATGGCCGTGCGTTTTTTCGGCCTCGGTCATTTCTTGGAGCGCGATGATGTGCTTCTGCTGTTCGGCGATGGCGGCGGCCAGGAGCTTCTGGGTCTGGCCGGCCGAATCGTTCAAAGTGTCGTAGAGGCGGCGCTCGATGGTGGCGGGACGCTCGCGCGCGCTGAACCAGGTGTACAGGCTGGTGTAGGAAAAGGCGATCGAAATCAGAGCGGTCACCACGTACACGCCGATCAGCAGCGAACGGCGGGCGGCGTTTCGCGCGGGTGACGTGAATCCGATCAGCCAGGCAACCATGACGAGCGCGGTCTGCACGCCGATTGAGGCGAGAGTGGCGAACCAGACGGAGAGGTATAGCCGCATTCCTTCGAAGGTGGTGTACCAGGAAACGATCGCGAGCAGGCAGCTTGCGACGAAACAGGGCCTGGACCATGGGCCGGGTCAGCCCGGCGGAATCGGTGGGTGCATTCGAGGATACGTAAGACACACTAATCCTCCTTGCTTGAATTTACGTGCGAAACTACGGGCAGGGTTCCAGAAAAACTACTCTTCTTCCTCTTCTTCGCCGGTCTTGGCGGCCTTGGCGGCGGCGATGATCTTGTCGGCCTGGAGCGACGGGACGTAATCGTAGTGATCGAATTCCATCGAAAACGAGGCGCGGCCCTGCGTCATCGAGATCAGGTCGTTCTGATAACTGAGCATTTCGGACATGGGCACCTGCGCGCGAATAATCTGCGTGCTGCCCTTGGTGTCCATGCCCTGAATGCGCCCGCGGCGGCCGTTCATGTCGCCCATCAGGTCGCCCGCGTATTCCACCGGCGCCTGCACTTCGACGTTCATGATCGGTTCCAGCAGGGCGGGCTTGGCCTGCTGCATGGCGGCCTTGAAGGCTTTGCGCGCGGCCAGCTTGAAGGCCATTTCCGACGAATCGACGTCGTGATACGAGCCGTCGTAGACCGTGACTTTGAAATCCACCACCGGATAGCCGGCCAGGAAACCGTTCGCGGCGGCTTCGACGATTCCTTTTTCGACGGCCGGGATGTATTGTCGCGGAATCGAGCCGCCGAAAATCTCGTTGGCGAATTCGAACTTCGCCGCCGCGCGGCAGCGGCTCCATGCGGATCCAGCAGTCGCCGAACTGGCCGTGGCCGCCGGTTTGCTTCTTGTGGCGGCCCTGCACGTCGGCCTTGCCGCGAATGGTTTCGCGATAGGGAATCTTGGGCGCGTTCAGCTCGACATCCACGCCGTAGCGCTTCTTCAAGCGGCTGACGATGATCTCGACGTGCTGCTGGCCGCTGCCGGCGAGCAGAAATTCCTTGGTCTGCGGATCGCGATAGAAGCGCAGCGACTGATCTTCTTCGAGAATTCTGTGAGACCGCGTTGCCCATGCGGTCTTCATCCTTGCGGCTTTTGGCGGAGATGGCGAAAGCGATGGAGGGCTCGGGCAACTTCACCGGCGGATAAGCGATCAGCGAGGCCTTGTCGGCCAGAGTGTCGCCGGTGAGCGTGTCCTTCAGTTTCGCGACCGCGCCGATGTCGCCGGCGTGGAGTTCGGTGACCGGCTGGATGGTTTTGCCCAACAGCGAGCCGATGTGCGCCAGGCGCTCGCCGCCGGAGTTGCGCGCGTTCACCAGGTTGGCGTCGTTCTTGACGACGCCGGACATCACCTTGAAATAGGTGACGCGGCCGGCGAACGGATCGGCGATGGTTTTGAAGACGAACGCGGAGACCGGCTCGCTGTCCTTGATGGCGCGCTGCACTTCCTTGCCGTTGAGCGTTGCGGCGACCGGCTCGTGTTCGGTGGGAGCCGGGAAATTCTCGACGATGAAGTTGAGCAAGCTGATCGGTGCCGATGTTGTGCAGGCCGGACGCGCACAGCACCGGGAAGATGCGGCGCTCGCGGATGGCCTGGCGCAGGCCGTCCAGGATATGTTCCGACCGGCAGCGTGCCTTTGTCGAAGAACTCTTCCATCAGGGCGTCGTTGCCTTCGGCCACCATTTCGACCAGGGCTTCGTGGGCCTTCTGGGCGGCGTCGGCGCAGATCGGCGGGGATGTCGCCTTCCTTGCCCTTGCCGTCGCCGTCGTTGGCGTAGGTGTAGGCCTTCATGCGGACCAGGTCGACGACGCCCTTGAAAGTCCTTCTCGGCGCCGATGGGCAAGCTGAACGGGAACCGCGGTGCGTCCGAAGAATCTCCTGCACGCTCGCCAGGGCGCGTTCGAAACTGGAGCGTTCGCGATCCAGCTTGTTGATGACGATGGCGCGCGGGAGGTTGAACTCGTCGGCGAAGCTCCAGACTTTTTCGGTCTGCACTTCGACGCCGGCGACGCCGTCCACCAGGACCAGCGCGGCATCGGCCGCGGCCAGGGAGGCTTTGGTGTCGTTGATAAAAATGTTGAAGCCGGGCGTGTCGATGAGATTGATCTTTTTCTTGGCCCACTCGGCGGATGCCAAGGCGGTGGAGATGGTGATTTGCGCTGGATTTCTTCGTCGTCGAAATCGGTGATGGTGTTGCCTTCATCGACGCGCGTCAGCCGGTTGGTGGCGCCGGAGGTGTAGAGGAGCGCGGCCGCGAGAGTGTTTTCCCGCAATGCCCGTGGCCGATCAGGGCGACATTCCGGATGTCTGTGCCTTCGTAAACTTTCACTTGGTTTCACTCCAGGTAGGATGTCAAAAGGGATCTTAGCACAATTAAATGTGTGTGACGGCTGGGCGCAACTCGCGCTGAGCAAAGGGGATGCGATTAAGGAACGGAAGGGCAAAAAGTTGCGGCTGCGTGACGGGGGAACGGAGGCGGGCGCCGTCTTCATTTCTTGGGTGGACCCTGGTCGCCTGCCTTATAGCGGGCATGGCAGGCGCCGCAGGCTTGGTTCACTTCCTCGAGCTGTTTTGTGAAACCTGCGAGTGTCGTTGGCCGCGGCCAGGGCAGCCAGCCGGGCTGTCGCGGCCGCATAAAAGGCCGCAGCCCGATCGAAGTTGGCGCGGTCTTGCCAGATTATGGGGAGCGCCTGCGAGCTCGCGGACGTCTCACCCACGCCGGTGCCCGGCGGAAACATTCGCGGAAGAGCTTTGGCCCATTTGGCGAGGGCGGCCGCCGGATAGCCTTGACTCTTGGCCTCGCGTCCCGCTTTCATGGCATCGCCCATCGAGCGGAACGTGATGGAGGACATATCCAGGCTGGCCTGCCGCGCGGCGATGGCATCCAGGCCCGACACGCCGCGGGCACTCGTCCTGGGATAAGCCGGCCGCCGCGAGGGCAATCAATGCGCCGGACAACACCATCAAATTTTTCCACATCGTGCGCCTCCCATGGTGCGGGCTGTCTCGCCTGTCTCCATCGAACCCCAATTTTAATCCGAATCCGGGCGGACTCGCCGCTACTTTGCATTTCTTGACCGAGACGCATGATTCGCTAAATTGCCGTCAAGCTCTCCTGGGAAATTAAACGTGGCTGCGTCGGCAGGGGGAAACGGGAACTGGCTCCCCGGCGAGAATCATCCGCGTGTCGTCAAACACGCACGTTCGCTATTGCGGGAAATTCATGCGCCGCAGCAGATTCTGGAAACGCGGGTCGGAACGAAGTGGGTCCATCACCGGATCGACTTTGAGCCAGACCATCCAGCTGAAGTCATCTCGATACGACTTCTCAAGCCATTCCAGCGCCTGCTCCTTGTCGCCGAGTGCCAGGTAGACGGCCGCTATGCGGTAAATAGGCACGTACATCCGGGTGGTTTTCTCTTTGGCTTCTTCCACGAGCTTCGGTATTTCGCCCCGCCTGCCAGCGGCGGCATCGGCGTATGCCAAGCTCATTAATACCCCGGCATCGCGCTCCGAAAGCGGCAGGGCTTTTTCAAAGGCGCCTATGGCCTCCTGCCACCTTGATTTTCCGACGTAGGCCCAACCTAAGAGGAAATATTCCTATCGGATCCGCCCCCAGAGTCGGGCGAATCAAGTCGATGGCTTGGTCATAATGGCGCGCCCAATAATGGATCTCGCCCGCAGCGGCGTTGAGCCCTGGTGAACCGTTCGTCAGCTTGCGAGCCCGTTCGATCTGGACAATGGCTTGGTCAAAGCGTCCGAGGGCTGCCAAGAATCGGGCGTAGGAAGCGTGAGCCCGTACGTCATTCGGAGCCAGCGCGATTGCGCGCTTGAATTCCTTCTCGGCCTGTGCCCACTGCCAGGTGTTAAATTCGGCTACACCGAGCAGAGTGTGCGCCGCCGCAAGGTCCTCTTGGAGTGCAATCGCCTTCTTCGCTGCCACCTTTATCTTCTCGAAGCGCTCTTTGGGCGGCAGTCCCGGCCAGCTCGGAAACCCCGCCTCGGCTTGAGCCAGCGACACGTAAGCCTGGGCACATCCGGGGTCTTTCTCGGCCGCGAGCTCAAAATAGGCGAGAGCTCGGCTGGCAGCGGCGACTATTTCGGGCGTCTCATATCCAGTTGCGGAGAAAGCGTCGCGGCCGCGTTGCCAGAACTGATTCGCTTCCTGGTTGGTGCATGGCCCGGACGCCGCCTTCGCTTGGCGCGAAGTCGCTTGCCCCGCGGCGTTGCCTTCCGCGGTGTTCAAAAGCAAAGCAAGAAAGAGAGGTAAGGCGACGCCGGGTAGAAATTTAAACCTTGTTAGCGTAAAGGTCTTTGCCAATTCCGAATTGTTGAGTTTATTTTGATTTCGCCTTTTTGGCTTCGTCGGCGCGGGCGCCGGCCAGAATGCCAGCCAGCGAATAGTTGCCTTCATGGCAGGCATACTCGTAAACCGGCTTCGAGGAACGCTGCAGCGGGACCATCAGACTCCACGGCTTGGCGTATGTATCCGGATCGTCCACGGTGATTTCATAGCGCAGCGACTTCCGCATCCTGCCGGGTGAACCGCTCAATGATATGGAGCTTGTCACTCGATATGCTCTGAAAGGCGCGAGGGCGATAGTTGGTTGTATCCACCACCAGCGTGTCGCCTTCCCAATGGCCGATCGAGTCTCCCAACCATCCCTGGACGTCTGCCGGCGGGTGAGAGCGCTGTTCATTTTGACGACACGTACGTCGTGGAACATTTCCAGTCATGATCATGACCGCGCCCGGCGTTTCCACGATCTGATAATAGCTCTGGTATCCGGCAGTCAATTGCGGTGAGCCGTACGTGATACACCGCTCGCCCAGAGGCCGGTCCTGGACGCTCCAGGAACGCTGCATTGCCTTCCTTGCCGCGGCGCGGGCCTGCGATGGCCCGAGGGGTGAGGGCGGGTATGCGGCCGTCAGGCGGGTCTGTAATCAGCGAGGTCCGGTTCTCCCACACCCGCGTGTCATTCCACTCGGAGCCGTAATCTCCAGTCCCCCCGTCAGCGCTCTTGAAGCCGTGCTTCAGACCGAGCACGTTATCCAGGACAGCCGGATAAAAGCCGTCGAAAAACACCGCATCCGACTTGCCGGTGAACATCTCATTGGCCTTCTGCCGCATCTTCGCTACTTCGGCATCCGTGAGAGTGGGACGATTGGCGATCTCTTTGGGCCGTTGGAGCGGAGTGGCGATGTTGTTTTCCCAGAAGCCCTGAAAGTCCGGATGCCCATCCGGCGTCCGCGGGGCCGTATATTGGCCCTGAGCAAAGGCCGGGACCGTAAGCGCTGATAGCGCCGATCATCAAACAGAGACGGCAACCTACCATGACGAAATCTCGAAGACGCATGCAGCCTCCAGCTAAGAATCTCTTTGCCTGCAGTTATTGTACAGCCGTTCCTGGGAAGCAAGCTGCGACGTTGCGGGTACAGGCACGATTGCGCGCGCGACGAAACTTCGCCCGAATGCGGGACTACCCCGGTCATAAGAAATCCTGCGGTGCTTGCATAAAGTAAAAAAGCCCTGCAGGCACGGGCTTTTCCCTAGTACTTCCCAGTGCACAGTTAGTGTTACGGTTAAAACATTCGTCGTCTGTGTTCAAAAATACACAATCAGTCCTAGGGGAGGGACAGTGAAAAAGTTCTTTGTTTTTACATGTGTAGCTGCATTAAGTTTGCCCGCTTACGCTGACCAGGGTGGATTGATAAGCGCCGCCGGCGGATCGCTGGGCGCCATTTCGATCGCGAACCCGCCAGGTACTCTCTCGATCGCGCCACCTAACCTGACTTTTACCTCAACCGACGGCAGCACGCTGATCAACGCCGTTTTTTCGACCAGCAACACGACAGAGTCTTGCTCCGGCGGAGGCAAGGGCGGGCACGTCACCTGCAGCTACACGTTCACCGGCGCCTTCAGTGGGACCCTCACCGTCTCGGCGAGCGGCTTTGTTGCCGAATGCCCTTTGCCGTGAATCAGATGGAATGAGACGGCCGAGCTCAGTCTGGGGGAATTTCGGGAATTTCCAGCCGAGCCCCCTACGAAAGAAGAAATAGCAACGAACCCGTTCTGCGGTTCAGATCCGGGCCGCCTCTCAGGGCGTTTCCCGAGCTAGCCGTTTTCGACGCGCGCCTTTATATCCGAGTACGCCGTCTCGATGAGCCTGCTCAGGGCCGCAGCGTTCGCGGCCGTTCCCGGCCTCAGTTTCACATGGCGCATGAACTTTCCGGTGCCTTGCAACAAGCGGGCCGGATCGGACAGCGCTGCGCCGTGAAAGAACCCTACGTTGACGTGCGAGGTGAATACATTGACATAGCCGAAGGGCGCATCTCCCAAACATGCTACCGGACAGCCGTCATGCATAAGCTCCCGGACTTCGTCCCCGCACTTTCGCATCACCTCAAACCACTGATGCGCGATGGCTCCCAATTCACCTGCATGCTCTTTCATCCACGCATCGATGGCGGGATCCCGCTCGACAGCGCCGTTGAATCGGAGCAATTCCGTCGGCTTCACAGATTTCAATTATCGTCCAAAACCCACACGGGATCGGGATTGACAGCATGTCCGTTCGATGATACCTTGTTATCCAAGGCTTGTTAAACACGGCAATGGACATCGACCGGCAGTTCTTAAAGGGAAGCATCAGTTTACTGTTGCTCAATCTGCTGTCGCGAGGCGAAATGTACGGATATGAAATTCTGCAGGAAGCCTCGCGCCGCAGTGCCAATGCGTTTCGAGTTCAAGGAGGGCACTCTTTACCCTGCGCTGCATCAACTTGAGAAAAAGGGTCAGATCAAGTCCGCATGGCGCACGGCCGAAAACGGCCGGGAACGCAAGTATTACTCGCTGACCCCCAAGGGCAGGAAAGCCGCCGCGGAGTACGAAAAGCAGTGGCAGCATTTGACGGGTGCGATCGCGGCAATACTGGAGAGCAAGTAAATGCGTGCAGCGGATGAACTGATCGACTGCATCGTGAACTCCTCCCAGATTCCGTCGCGGAAGCGGCGTCGGGAGATTCAACGCGAGCTTCGCTCTCATATCGAGGATTTCGTTGTCGCGGCGCGCGAGGCTGGCCGCGGCCAGGATGAGATCGAGAGACTGGTGCTGGCTAACTTTGGCGATCCCGGCCAGATCGCCCAAGGCTTTGCCTGGGTTTACCGGCACGAACGGCGAAGGCTTCGGGCTTTCGCATTTACGCTTTCGACTGTGCTGCTGGCGAGCTGTCTTTTAGCGGCGATTCTGGCAATGCAGGCCGGTCTGGCGTTCGGCTTTGGCACACCCATCATGAATGTGCTCGCGAGCAGGCATACGGTGATTGAAGCGCTCGATATCCTGGCGTCCGTGGCTGTCTACCTAGGCTTGACTTCGCTTGAAAACCTTTTCGAAAGCCACCGGTTTCAAAAGGCGGCATTTTTGCTCACGGTGATCCTCACCATCCTCATGGTGTCGTGCGCCGCAGCGGGTTGGCACGATAAACTTTCTCTTTTTTGGACTCGTCAACGGAATCTTCTTTCGGGCAGTTCAGCTATTTGTCACTCCGAAGGCCGCGCGTGTCGGCATCGTCATGGTTTGTTTTCCGCTGGCCGGACTCGTTATGGCTCTGCTGCGGTCGCCGGTTTCACATGTTGCCCTCGCCGCAACTTGCGCCAGCTGGTTAGTCATGGGGGCCGGCTACCAACTCATGACCCATCTCGCGGCGCGTGTCGATGCAGCGCTTCTGAACGGGCTCCAGCGGATTCAAGCGGGTTACTGAAGGGAGAGATCACATGAGGACGTTTACCATTCTGCTCGGCGGCTGCCTGCTGCTCGCGCTGGCGCCGCTTGGGCGTCGCGCATTTCAGACTGCTCGAGCCCGCATCCTGGCTTGAGGAATCGGAACTCGGCGATCCGCAGTGGTCGCCTCCGTGCGGCGGAACGTTGACTGACCCCGGCAAACCCACCGGCGCTATTACGAAAATCCAGGGCGGCGACAAGCTTCACATCCGAATCCGGGAAATGGCGTTCCATCCTGGCTTTTACCGCGTGGCCCTGGCCGTGAATTCGCGCGCCGAACTTCCGCCGGATCCCGAAGCCACCAGCGAGCCGGGGACCGACGGCCGTCAGCGGTCTGTTTCCGGAGCCATTCACTATCCGCCGTCACCACCGGTTCTTGCCGACGGCTTGTTCATGCACGTCGCGCCCTTCGATAAGGAACAGGAAGCCGATGTCGAGATTCCAAACATCAATTGTCAGAAATGCACCTTGCAGGTGATCGAGTTCATGGGGGCCCATGGCTTGAACACAGACGGCGGCTACACCTACCATCATTGCGCCGACCTCCAGATCCGCGCCAACCCGAATAAGCCGATCGATACCAGGTTTCCTGCCGAAAACAAACAGCGCTAAGATCGAGCGCTGAGCGGCGTGCAGACGCGCGGCGAATTTCCTCAGATATGACCTCAGGCCGGATACTCATCGTGGATGACGATGTTCGCCTCGCAGGCATGCTGGTTGAACTCCTGGCAGCGGAGAATTTTCAACCCGCGCACGCCCCCAACGGAGCAGCCGCTCTCGCTTGTCTCGCCCGGCGCTCCTTCGACCTCTTAATCCTGGACGTGATGATGCCCGCGATGACACCGATGACGGATGGGCTCAATCTCCTGCGTCGCCTGAGAAAGGAAGGAAGAAGCGTACCCGTTCTGATGCTCACCGCAGTGAGAGACGAGAACCACCGGATTCTGGCGCTGGAACTAGGCGCTGACGATTATCTTGTAAGGCCCTTCAGCGTGCGTGAACTGGTCGCACGCCTGCGTGCTCTTCTTCGCCGCTCCGCCCATGCCCGGCCGGGCTCGACTCCGCTCGCACTGGGTGCGCTGGCGATTGACCCCGGGACGATGTCGGCCACGCTCGAGGGATTGCCCGTGCGCCTGACCACCGCCGAGTTCATGCTGCTGGAGACTCTGGCACGATCCGCCGGGCGAGTTCAGAGCCGGGAAACTCTGACTTATCAGGCGCTGGGACGCCCGCTCGAGCCGTTTGACCGCAGCATCGATACTCACATCTTCAACATCCGCCGCAAACTACTATCCCTCGATCCAGCGCGCGGCATCGAAATCAAGAGCTCCAGGGGGCACGGCTATGTGCTCACCGTTCCCGGCGGACGTGCATGACACCGCGCGAGCGCGCCCGGCCTACCGCGACGAGGGAAGCCTGCACTACTTGCCGAACCAGCGCAGCGGGGCGGTGGTTAGCCAAGGGACGTAGGTGATCAGCAGGACGGTTCCCATCAGGATGAACAGAAATGGGAGCGTGGCCCAGATGATGGTGCCCATTGGCTTCTTGAAGCGGTACGCCGACAAGAAGAGATTGATTCCTACCGGTGGGTGGAGATAGCCGAGCTCGAGATTGGCGATGAAGATGATGCCCATCTGTACAGGATCGATGTGGTAAGCGGCGGCCAGAGGTTTGATGAGTGGCACGACCACCAGGATGGCGGCGAAGATGTCCATCAGGGCGCCCACCACCAGGAGCGCGCCGTTCAGCAGGAGCAGGAACAGATACTTGGACTGGACGTGCGTCTGGACCCAGTCGATCAGCCTGGCGGGAACTTCGGCGTCGATCAGGTAATTGGTAAAACCGAGCGCGACGCCGAGGATCAGCAGAATGCCGCCTACGATGGTGGCGCATTCCACGAACACTTCGCGGTAGTCGCGCGTGAGCTTCAGATCGCGATAGATGAACACCTCGACGACGAAGGCGCAGAAAGCGGTGAGGGCGGCCGCCTCGGTCAGTGTGCCGAAGCCGCCGAAGAGGCCGATGATCATGATCACGGGCAGCGCCAGCTCCCACTTGGCGGTCCAGAGGGCAGACGCGGCGTGCGTGAAGGAAAAAGGCTCGCGAACGGCGTCGCTTTTGAGCCCCATACGGATGCCGACCGCCGCGACGCAAGTGATCATGAGCAGCTCAGGCAGGATGGCGCCGGTGAACAAACGCGGCAGGGGCGTTTGCGAATAGACGCAGTATAAGATGGCCGGAACGCTGGTGGGAAACAGCAGGCCGAGCGAGCCGGAGGCGGTCAGCAGGCCGATGGAAAAATTCTCGGGGTAGCGGGTTCGGATCAGCATCGGCACCAGCAGGCCGCCGAGCGAGAGGATGGTGAGTCCGGAGCCGGCGAAGGTGAAGACGGTGCAGATGGCGACGGTAGCGATGGCGAGTCCGCCGGGAATCCAGCTAAAAAGCGCGGTGAACACCTGTAGCAGCCGTTTAGTGGCGCCGCCTTGCACCATGAAATAGCCGGCCAGAGTGAACAGCGGGATGGACGGCAGGAGCGGCGAGGCCACCAGGCGGTACATTTCCACCGGGACGGAGGCGGCGGGCGTGGTGCTGTTCCAGAACAGGAGCAACGCGAGACCGCCGAACACGGCGAAGATCGGCAGGCCGAGGATGGTGACCACGAGCAGCATGACGAGCGAGAGCGGAAGGATGTAGGATGTGCCGGGCGTGATGACGAAGCCGAAGAGAGCGGGAATGGGGAGTCCGAGAGCGGCCAGGGCGCGGCCCTTCCAACTTGGGCTGGCATGCCAGACGGCGCGCAGGGCGATGACGCCGAAGCCGACCAGCATGATCGCGAGCGCCACCCACTTCGGGACGCCGGGAAGCAACTGGCTGCCGGACTCGCGTTCCGAGCGCACGAATACCCAGCTGGCCCAGGCGAGGCAGGTGGAGACCGCGGCCAACCCGGCGGCTGCGGCGATTTTGGCCGGGCCGCGCCAGGATTCGGGCAGCAGCGAACTGGAGGACAAAGACAGCAGGCGGTCCGAGCGCGACGCCAGCATGCCGCCCAGCATGCCGATCCAGAGCGTGAGCTGTTGGACGATGACCGCGGAACCGGGGATGCCCGACCAACGGAACTGCCGCGCGACCATTTCGATCACGGGCAGCGCGGTCATCAGGGACAACGCGAGGATGGAGAAAGAATTTTCGAAAAGCTGGAGTGGCGTGGAGGGTCCGGAAGTCTCCGGGGGCGGCGCTCCGTGACTCACTGCCCGCCCGCCGCTGCCGCGCCCGCGTGCGCTTTGCGGTACTGGTCGCGGAGTTGCTTAACCTGATCGAAAAGGTCCGCCGGGACGACGGTTCCGCGCAGCTTGGGCCAGATGCCCTCGGCCAATTGATGCCATTCGGCCAGGGCCTTGGGATCCGGCTTTACGACGTTCAAGCCGAACTGCTGCATCATGGGAATCGAGTTGCTCTCGGCCTTGCGAATCTCGTCGCGCAACGAGACGCCGGCCTTCTTGGCTGACGCCATCATCTCTTTTTGCACCGGTGCTGGGATCTTGTCCCAGACTTCCTTATCGATCACCGTGGCTCCGACCAGTTGCGCGAAGGGGATGTCCAGCATGTTTCGGGCGCCTCCGAACCACTGGTTGCTGAGCGCGAACAAGGGCGGCGATTGAAACGCGTCGATCAATCCGGTTTGTAAGCCGGTGAGAATATCGGTGGCGGCGAGCGCGACGGGATTGAAGCCGTTGATCTTGTAGAGCTCGAACGTGCTGTTGTCGCCTTGTAGGACGCACAGCTTCATTTTGCGGATGTCATCCGGGCGCATGGCAGGCTGTTTAGTGAAAAAGTGGACCCAGCCGGCGTCGCCCCAATTCAAAACGACGAAGCCATGTTGGAGGAGGCCTTTTTCGAGGCGATCCGAGATGTGGTCGCGGACGTAGTCGAGCTCGTCATAAGAAGAGAGCATCATGGGAATTTCAAGCGCGGTGACGTCGGCGTCGATTCCGCTGAGGCCTGCGCCGGACAGCGCCACGGACTGCAGCTTTTTGATGCGAACCTTTTGGACCATCTCGGGCTCATCGCCTTGTTCGCCGCCCGGATAAATTCGCAGCTCGATTTTGCCGCCCGAGGCTTTTTTCCACTCTTCGCCCATGTTGAGCAGGATTTCGTGCCAGGGCGAGCCTTTGGGGACCAGAGTGCCGAGGCGGATGATGGTTTGGGCGGGAAGAGAAGCCGCGGCTAAAAGGAACACGAGCAGTACGCGGGCCATGTCTCGATGGTAGCAAGTGAGGCCATTGGTCACACAATCGGGAATGCGCCCGGGGGCCGAGCGTACGCCGGGGAGCTAGGGATGCTGCTGCGCGGCCAAGTCGTGTTCGAAGCTCACGGGGGGGTTGTAAAAGAGGATGCGTCCGCAGCTTTCGCACTGCATCAGATCTTCGCTGTGGCGCAGGTCCTGGAAAAATTGCGGGCGCAGCATGATCTGGCACGCCGAGCAGCGACCTTCCAGGGCTTCGGCGACCGCCGATCCGTGCCACTTCCTGCGGATGCGTTCGTAGGTGGAATAGGTCTGAGGTTTGAGGGCCGCCACCAGGCTTTTGCGCTCAGCCTGCTCCTTTTCCAATTGCTTTTGATCGACGGCGGTGCGCTCCCGCGCGCGCGCTTTTTCGGCCTCGACCTGCTGCTTCTCTTCTTTCAGCGCCGCTTCCGCTTTCTTGACATTGACGTCCAGCGGTTCGGCTTCCGCCATCAGGTCCAGGATGCGGTCCTCGGCCTTGCGGATGGCTTGCTCGCAGAATTCGATCTCGTGCTGGAAGGCGCGGTATTGCTCGTTGGTCTTGGCGCCGAGCATCTGATCTTTGAGTTTGGAGATTTTCTGGGCTTCCAGCTTGGCATCATCTTCCAAGCGCTTGCGCTCTTTTTGATTCGCGGCGAGCGCGGCCCGATCGGCCTCCAGACGCCTAAGGTGCGAATCCAGCGCCTTTTCGACTTGGGCGATGTGTTTGGGAAGTGTGGCAATTTCCCGCTCTAACTCGCCGATCCGCAGGTCCAACGACTGTAAGCGGGTGACCTGCTCCATCTCTCCGGTCATCAAGCAATCATTCTAACATTTATTGATGGTCGAGCGACGTAACGCCGCGGCAAGCGTCCAACATCTTATAGGTAGAAATGGTTAGCGCGCGCGTATTGCTTTCATTGGCTGCAGCGGGAATTCTGTTAAGCGCGCAGGCTACCGATCCACCGGCGCCGGAACAGCTCCGGATTGGTGACTCCACCATCGAGGTCGGCTTCGCCACCGGCAATTTGGATCTCTCGACGCAGCAGATCCGCGACTGGATCACGCATGCGGCCGATGCAGTGGCTGAGTACTTCGGTCGGTTTCCCATGGCGCACGCCCGCATCCGAGTGAGGCCGGTGGAAGGACGCAAGGGTGTGTTTAACGGGACCACCTGGGGGAATCGCCGGTCCGGCGGCGCATTCACTCGCGTATCGATCGGGGAATTGACCACTCCGGCGCAACTCGACGGCGATTGGATGATGACGCACGAATTGACGCACATGGCGTTTCCGGACATCGCGGGCGAAGGGCGCGAACATCACTGGATCGAAGAAGGCATGGCGACGTACATCGAGCCTATCGCGCGCGCGCAGATCGGACAGCTCGCGGTGGACAAAGTGTGGAGCGACATGGTTCGCTTCATGCCGCAGGGTCTGCCACGCGAAGGCGATCAGGGGCTGGATCATACGCACACCTGGGGCCGGACGTACTGGGGCGGCGCGCTGTTCTGGCTGCTGGCCGACGTTCAGATCCGCGAGCAGACGCAAAACCGCAAAGGGCTGCAGGATGCGATGCGCACCATCATGAATGCCGGCGGAACGTTGGACCAGGAGTGGCCCATCGAACGCGTGCTTGAAACTGGCGACCGGGCGGTGGGATGTTCGGTGCTGGAGGACCTCTACAACCAGATGAAGGCGACGCCGGTTCACACTGATTTGGCGGCATTGTGGCAGCGTCTGGGCGTCGAAGCCAGCGGGGGCCTGGTGAGTTACAACGACGCAGCGCCGCTGGCGAAGGTGCGGAGAGCGATCACGGCGGTGGAGAAAGCCGACGGCCGCAGCTCAGCCCGCTGACGAGCCGATCAGCTCTTCGATCTTGTTCAACACGGCGGCCGGCGAGTACGGTTTGGCGAAATAGGCGTTAGCGCCGAGGCCGGCGACGTGCGCCGGGATCTTGGGATCGCTATCGCCGCTGATCACGACGATGGGCAGCGAGCCCAGGCAGGCGCGCACCGCTTCAATCAGCTCGAAGCCATCCATACGCGGCAGGCGCAGGTCCGTCACCAGCGCGGAAACCTCGTTGGAGGCGAGCCATTGCAAGGCCTCTTCGGCGGTGGTCACGGAACGCACCTTGATATTGGGCGCTTTCATCAGCGCCGCTTCCAGCGCGTCGCGGCAAACCTCGGCATCTTCGACGATCAGAACGTTGCGGGTCATGGGAATGGTCTAAGGCAGGAAGCGGTATCCGACTCCATGCACGGTCAGAAAGTGCCGAGGCTGGCTGGCATCCGATTCCAGCTTCTGGCGCAGGCGCACCACGTGCGCGTCCACAGTGCGGGTGTGGGGAAGCCAATCGTATCCCCACACGGAATTGAGAATCATCTCGCGCGTCAGGGGGCGGTCGGCGTTTTGCAGGAAATACGTGAGCAGGTTATATTCGGCGCGCGTGAGTTTCAGTTCTTGCCCGGCCTTACTGACGATGCGGCGCGTAAGATCCACCTGCACCTCGCCGAATTCGACCAGCCGTATGTGGTCGGGAGCGGTACGCCTCAACACGGCTCGGATTCTGGCCAGCAGTTCGCGCGCGCCGAACGGCTTGACCACGTAATCGTCGGCTCCGATATCTAGGAGCCGCACCTTGTCGGTTTCGCCGCTGGAGGCGCTGAGGATAATGAGGGGCGTTTTCATACCGGTGGCGCGGAGCTGCTGGCAAACTTCGGCGCCGCTCAAGCCGGGCATGCGAAGGTCGACCAGGATCAGGCCAGGCTTGATGGCCAGGGCCTGTTGGACGCCCGACAACCCATCGCCGGCGAGCACGGCGTGGAAGCCCTCCTGCTCGAGCATGATTCCGACCGTGTCGCGAATGTTGCAATCGTCGTCAATCACCAGGACCGTTTCCATGCTGCCAGCTATCGCGATTGTAACCGAAGTTCTCGCATGGCATCTCTCGATTTCATAAGGGCCTGGGGCGTTTTTACAACATGTTTACAAGTCAGCAACGAAAGCGAATTGGTGAGTGGTTGCCGGGCCAGTCGCAGTGCTACGATGCTAGTCGCAGCCTGGGATGCGTTGGCCCGTTTTGCTGATGGCTCGCGAACTCGATCTAGGGGGCAGCGAGCGGCAGATGGCCCTGATTGCGGGGGCTCTGGATCGTTCGAAGTTCGAACCTGTGGTGGGGTGCTTCCGGCCGGAGGGATTGCGCCGCCGCGATCTTGAGCAAGCCGGCATCCCGGTGGAGCATTTTCCGGTGTACTCCTTCGCGTCTCCACAGGCTGTGTCGGGGGCCTGGCGCCTGGCGCGCTT
The DNA here is from genome assembly GCA_963739705.1 of Terriglobia bacterium. Classification (GTDB taxonomy): domain Bacteria; phylum Acidobacteriota; class Terriglobia; order Bryobacterales; family Bryobacteraceae; genus Palsa-89. The sequence continues at coordinate 91,294 of CAVUBR010000008.1, forward strand.
TATTCGCAGGCGGGGCATCAGGTTGGTCCACACGTTCGACTATCCGCTGGCGGTGTTTGCATTGCCGGTAGCGAAGATGTTCACCGAGGCGGTGCCCGTTTCCAGCCAGCGATCACACCGCGACCTGATTCCGCCGCGCTATCGCAGGCTGGTGCGCATGACCGATCGGCTGGCGTCGGCGGTGGTGGTCAATTGCGAATTCGTGCGGCGGCATCTGGAACGGGACGAAGGCGTGCCCGCTGCGCGCATCCGGCTTTGCCACAACGGCATCGATCTGGAGGAGTTCTGCGGGCGCGAGGCTCCCCGGCCGGCGGCGCTTCCGGCGGATGCTTTGGTGATCGGCGTGGTGTGCGCGTTGAGGCCTGAAAAAGGCCTCGAGGACCTGCTCGAAGCCTTTCGGCGCATCCGTGGTGCGGGTGCGATAAAGCTAGTGATTGTGGGCAGCGGACCGATGCGGGAAAAATTAGAATCGCTAGGGCGCGAGCTGGGTATTTCCGCCGATTGCGTCTTCGCCCCTGCCACCGATGAGGTGGTGGCTTGGCTTCGCGCCATCGATTTGTTCGTGCTGCCATCGCGATCGGAGGCGTTTTCGAATGCATTGATGGAAGCGATGGCTTGCGGGTGCTGCGCGGTGGCATCGGACGCGGGCGGTAATCCAGAGTTGATTCGCGACGGCGAGACCGGGATGCTGTTTCCGGCCGGCGATGCGGATGCATTGGCTGCGGTACTCGAGCTTCTGATGGGAAACGCTTCGCTGCGCCGGCGTCTTGGGGCCGCGGGCATGCAATGGGTTCGCGGGAACTTCTCGATAGGTGCGTCCGCCCAACGCATGGGCGAGATCTACGCGGAACTGATCGAACGGCGCGCGCGCGCTTTGCGGGATTGAGGCGGCGCGGAAGGCTGGGGTGTCAACGAACGAACTTCTGCCGGCGTCAGCTCGCGGTACTTGCCGATCGGCAGATCGCCAATGTTGAGAGTACCGATGCCGGTCCGGACCAGCTTGAGCACCTTGCTGCCGACAGCCTCGATCATCCGCCGCACCTGGCGATTGCGTCCTTCGCGGATTGTGATCTCGATAAAAGTGCAGCGCGCCGAATCCCGCACGCGCTTCACGGTGGCCGGTTGGGTAGGGCCGTCGCTCAATACGACGCCCTGGCGAAGCTCGTCCAGTTGATCATCGGACAGCAGCGTGGAAGCTTTCACCAGGTACGTTTTGGGAACTTTGTAGTCGGGATTGGTGACGCGTTCGGCGAAGCGCGTATCGTTGGTCAGCAGCAGCAAGCCGCTGGAGTCCTGGTCCAGCCGTCCGACGGGCACCACCCATTGGCCGGCGTCTTGAATCAGGTCATAAACGGTCGGGCGCCCGGCTGGATCTTTGTAAGTTGTGATGTAGCCTTTGGGCTTGTACAGCAGCAGGTAGATTTTCTCGCCCGCGCGGATTGGCCGATCGTCCAGCGTGACCGCGTCGCGCTCCAAGTCGACCCAGTGATCCGGAGTTTGAATCAATCTGCCGTTGACTTTGACTCGGCCCGAGCCGATCCACTTGCGCGCGTCGGTCCGCGAGCCGAGACCGGCTTTTGATAAAACACGGTCCAGCGTCTTAAGCGGGCGCTTGCCATGCGGAGGCTTCACTGCAACTTAGGCTAGCAGGCGGCGGCAAACAGGCCGGCCGTGATATTCTGATTTTGTATGGCAATCCCGAATGTTAAACGCTTCCGGCCTTTCTGCCCGACCTGCAACGAGAACTTCACCATCATGGCCGTCCTGCCCAAGGACGCCAGTGTGGACGCGTATTTGAGCGATGCGGTGGCGCGGCACGATCACAAAGCCTTCCAGGAAGCCAAGCAGCAGCACTTCAAGATCCGCGTCGGCCAGCAGAAACAGCGCAAGGCGAAGTAGCTCGGGCCGCGCCTTTTGGCAGCGTTTCCCCGCTAAAATGGGCTAATGCCCACCAAGAAAATTACCGTGTGGATCGGCACGCGCAAAGGCGCGTTCGCATTTTCCACGAGCAATCGCAAGACCTGGAGCACCGACGGGCCGCATTTCCGCGGGCAGGAAGTGAATCACGTTTCGCAGGACGCGCGCGAGCCCAAGCGCCTGTACGCGGCGGTAAACAGCGCCTGGTTTGGGCCGCATATCCACGCCAGCACCAACAGCGGGAAGAGCTGGAAGCTTTCCGAAAAAGGCCTGAAGCTGGAGTGCATCCCCGATCAATCCATTAAGCGCATGTGGCACGTGCAGGCGGGCGCCGCCGACGAGCCGGGAGTGGTGTGGGCGGGCGCAGATCCGGGAGCGCTCTTCCGCAGTTCCGATTGGGGCGCGAGCTGGGAGGAAGTGCCTTCGCTCACCAATCATCCTAGTCGTAGCCAGTGGGGGCCCGGCGGCGGTGGAATGATGGTGCACAGCATCCAGTGCCTGGGTAAGGGGCGCATCGTGGTCGGCATGTCGGTGGCGGGCGCGTTCCGAAGTTTGGATGGAGGCGTCACGTGGACGCCTTTCAACGGAGGCGTGCGCGCCGATTTTCAGCCCAACAAGTTCCCCGAAGTGGGCGTGTGCGTGCACAAACTGCTGGCTCATCCGCGCGATCCGGAAGCACTCTACCAGCAGAATCACTGCGGCTTGTATCGCGCCAAGTTCGAGCGCGGATCGCTGGACCGATATTTCGCGTGGCTTGCCAACGCGTTTCGGATTTGGCTTGGCGGTTCCGGCGGCGGAACCACAGACCATGTTCACCGTCCCGGTGGAATCGCCGGAGTACCGGTGCAATCCCGAGGGCAAGTTTCGGGTGGCACGCACGCGCGACGGCGGCAAGACCTGGAAACTGCTCACGCGCGGGTTGCCGCAGCGCAATGCGCATTTGCTGGTGCTGCGCGAGGCCATGACCTCGGATGCAATGGATCCGGCGGGCGTGTACGTCGGCACGACATCGGGACAAGTGTTCCATACGAGCGACGCCGGGCAAAACTGGCAGATCCTGGCGGACAATTTGCCGTCGGTCTATTCGGTTTCCGTGGCGGCGGCGGCGTGAGCCGAATCGTACGGGCCACGCGCAGCATCTAACTAATCTGGTTCGTTATCCTGAGACTTAAATGACCTACGATCTGATTGTGATTGGGAGTGGTCCGGGCGGCTATTCCGCGGCAATTCGCGGGGCGCAGTACGGACTCAAGACGGCGCTGGTTGAAAAAGATCCCCGGCTGGGAGGCACCTGCCTGCTGGTGGGATGCATCCCGACCAAGTCCCTGCTGCACACGGCCGACGTGTGGGAACGCTTCGTGCATTCGCTCGAAGAGGGCATCCGGTGCGAAAATCCAAAGCTCGATTATCCGCTGGTGCAGGACCGCAAGAACAAGATTGTCTCCAAGCATTCCAAGGGCGTCGAATTCTTGATGAAGAAGAACAAGATTGACTGGGTGAAGGGCTACGGCACGCTCCAGCCGCGCGGCGCAAACGGAGTGCTACGCGTCGAGGTGAAATCCGCCGACGGCGCTGTGCAGACGCTCGAGACCAAGAATATAATCATCGCTACTGGTTCGGGCGCGCGCATGCTCCCGGGTCTGGAGCCGGACGCGAAGACGATCTTGACCAACATCGAGATTCTCGATCTGCCGGCGATCCCCAAGAGCATGCTGATCATCGGCGCGGGAGCGGTGGGCGTCGAGTTCGCATCCATATTTAATCGATTCGGGACGAAGGTCACGGTGGTCGAGATGCTGCCGCGTATCGTTCCGGTGGAAGACGAAGAGATTTCCAAGGAGCTGGACCGGTACTTCCGCAAGACCGGGATTCGCTGCGAAACCGGCGCCAAGGCGGAGAACATCACGCGCACGGAAAACGGAGTGCGCATGTGCGTGGCGCTGGCTGATGGCAAACGCGAGGACATGGAAGCCGAAACGCTGCTGGTGGCGGTGGGCCGCAAGCCGGTCACCGACAGCATCGGAATCGAGAATCTCAAGATCGAGCTGGACCGCGGCTTCATCAAGGTGGATCAATTCCAGCGCACCGGCGAACCGGGGGTTTACGCCATCGGCGACGTGGTGGCTGGAACGCCGCAGCTTGCGCACGTGGCCAAGATGGAAGGCATGGTGGCGGTGGCGCACATGGCCGGCAAGCCCGCCAAGCCTATCAACCGGAATCGGATTCCGAGCTGCACCTACACCGAGCCCGGTATCGGTAGCGTCGGCCTGACTGAGGCGCAGGCGCGCGCCCAGGGTCACGCCGTGAAGATCGGGAAGTTTCCATTTTCGGCCAACAGCAAGGCCAGCATCATGGGCAATCACACCGGGTTCATCAAGGTAGTGGCGGATGAGAAATTCGGCGAGATTCTGGGCGTGCATATTATCGGGCCCGAGGCCTTTGAATTGATTTCCGAAGCCGTGACTGCCATGGAAGCCGAAGCGACGGTGGAGACCATGATGAACACGATTCACGCGCATCCGACGCTGTACGAGGCCATGGGCGAGGCGTTTAATAACGTTTACGGACTAACGATCGATGCTTGATACTGTGGCCAATGCACGTGACGAGCGTGAAGGCGGCACGCCGGAGTGCGCGCGCCACCTGGAACTCCGCGATCTCGGACGCATCGGCTATGGTGAGGCGCTGGCGTTACAGAAGGACCTGGTTGAGAAGCGCAAGCGCGGGTTGATTCCGGATCAACTGCTGATCGTGGAGCATCCGCATGTCATCACGCTGGGCCGCAATGGGCGCATGAACAATCTGCTGGCCAGCGAAGAAGTGTTGCGGCGCGCCGGCATCGAATTTCATCCCACCGATCGCGGCGGCGACATCACCTATCACGGGCCCGGACAGGTGGTCGGCTATCCGATTTTCGATTTGAGAGAATGGAAGCGTGATGTAGTCGCCTACGTCCGGACTCTCGAGCAGGTCATTCTGGACGCGCTGGCGGAGTTCGGCATCGAAGCCGGATGCGTGCCAGGTTGCACCGGGGTCTGGGTAGACGGAAAGAAAGTGGCTGCGATCGGTGTACACATCAGCCGTTGGGTTACGTCTCACGGCTTTGCCTTGAATCATACAACTGACTTGACGTACTTCCAATACATCGTGCCTTGCGGGCTGACCAAACCGGTGACTTCGATGCAGGCGCTCGGCTGCGGCGCCGGCCGGGAGCAAGTGATTTCGGCGCTGGCGCGAAATTTTTCGAAACAATTTCAATTCGATTTACTAAGCGAGGAACGGGCGTTCCTCAATTGACGGAGACATTCTAATGACTGATGTAGTAATGCCCCAGATGGGCGAGAGCATTGTCGAGGGCACGTTAACGAAGTGGCTGAAGAAGCCGGGCGAGCATGTCGAGCGCGACGAGCCGCTGTTTGAAATCTCAACCGATAAGGTTGACACCGAGATTCCCGCGCCGGCGTCCGGCGTGTTGAAGGAAGTGCTGGTGGAAGAAGGCAAGACAGTATCAATCAGCACGGTAGTGGGACGCATTGACGAAGCGGGTGGAAATGGCGCTTCGGCTCCCGCCCCGGCGGTGAGGCAAGCTCCCGTTCCCGCGCCGCCAGCTCCCGCGCCGGCACCCAAGGCCGCGCAGCCGCCCGCAGCTCCACCGCCACCTCCCGCGGGACCACCCGCTCCGGCACCGCCGCGCGCGCCCGAACCGCAACCGGTGGCCTATACGGAAGCAGAATCGCCCAATGGGCCGCTCTCTCCGCTGGTCCGGAAGATGGCGCGGGAGTACGGCATCGATCTTCGCCAGGTAAGAGGGACTGGCGCGGGCGGGCGTATCAGCAAACAGGATTTGGAATCGTATATGTCGGCGCAAGGGGCGCGTACCATGGCGCAAGTGAGCGCGCCTATCGCGACCATGCCGGCTCCTGCTCCACCAGCGCCGGCTGCTCCGCCCTCGCAAGCCGTCACGCCGATCTACACTTCGCAGCAGGCGCCCGCTTCCGTGCCGCGTCCTGAAGCTCCTCGGGCGCGCGTGGAGCCCATGAGCACCATGCGGGCCAAGATCGCCGAGCACATGATCCTGAGCAAGCGCATCTCGGCGCACGTCACCACGGTTCACAAGACCGACATGACGCGTGTCGCCAAAATGCGGGCGCGCTACAAGGAGGAATTCGAGCGGCGCTACGGCTTTGGCTTAACGTATCTGCCGTTTGTTGTCTCGGCCGCGGTGGAAGCGATTCATCAGTTCCCCATCGTGAACGCATCCATCGAAGGGAACAACATCATCTATCACAACGAAATCAACGTCGGAATCGCGGTGGCGCTCGAAAACGGGCTGATCGTACCGGTGATTCGCGGCGCGGACGAAAAGAACATCGTCGGTCTGCAGCGCTCCATCGTGGACTTATCCACGCGCGCCCGCTCGCGCCAGTTGAAGCCTGACGAAGTGCAGGGCGGCACGTTCTCGATCACCAATTTCGGCAGCTTTGGCAGCGTGTTCGCCACGCCCATCATCAATCAACCACAGGTGGCCATCCTGGGCGTCGGCGCGGTTGAAAAAGTTCCGGTCGTAGTGGACGACGCCATCGCGATCCGTTCGGTGGCGTACATAGCGCTGACCTTCGATCATCGCCTGATCGACGGCGCTCTGGCCGATCAGTACACGGCTAAAGTGAAATCGATTCTGGAGAACTGGTCGGAGGAAGTGCTGTGATCGAGCAGGCGTTCTTGAAATACTCCGCCGAGCAATTGCTGACCTTGAGCGGGCGCATCCAGGATTGCCTGGGGCGGCTGTCGTTCGAACAGGTGTGGTCGCGTAACAGCGACAACCAGAATGCGGTCGGCAACATCGTGCTGCACCTGTGCGGTAATTTGCGCCAATGGATCATCGGCGGCGTGGGCGGCCAACCGGACGTTCGGGATCGTGACGCCGAATTCGCCGCGCGCGGAGGTATGCAGCCGGCCGACCTAGCAGCTAAGCTCAAGGCCACCGTGAGCGAAGCTGCCGAAGTGATCCGGGCGCTGCCGGTGGAACGCCTGGCTGAGCGAAAGACGATCCAAAAGGTCTACGAGACGACGCTCATGGAAGCGATCTACCACGTGGTGGAACATTTCGCGCAGCACACCGGCCAGATCATTTTCGCCACCAAGCTGCTCACTGGCGAAGACCTGGGCTACTACAAGCACCTGAGCAAGAGCGCCTAGGGCACCGCCGGGCAGCCGCGCAAAACACTCATCGGCGCGGAGTTCGCACCTTTCGGAAGAAACGTGCGGCAGATGCATGAGGCAGTGGTACAACAACAAATAACCGAACGATGAAACAGCCGGATTCGGCGGCTAACGTGGATGACTGGTCCACGGCCGAGGATTACGAGCCGTGAGACAGTTCGAGATCTGGTAGCCGAATTTGAAAGCGCCCGCAGGCCGCCGGCCCGTGCTGCTGCTAAGCCGCAATGATGCGTATCGATATTTGAGCAAGTTCATCGTCGCCGAGATCAGGACAACAATCCGAACGATTCCCGTGGAGGTAAGAATAGGGCGGCACGAGGGACTGCCGGCAGCGTGCGTCGCAAACCTCGACAATATCCGAACGGTCGCACGCCAGTCGCTCGAGGCACGCGCAGGCGCCTTGGCTCCTGCGCGGCATGGCGAGGTTAAACGAGCTCTTGGTTATGCACTCGGATGGGATGAGTTGATCGATATCGGCTCGGACGAATCCTAAGAACTGGCGGCGTCGGCGACTTCTCATCTTCACCCCACAGCCGGGAGCTACTGTGGCGTCGGGGGGACCGGTGTGGTAACCCGCCGGCGCTTTCACCAGGATGACCGTGGGATCCACAATCGCGAAACGTGGAATCGCCGTGGGCGCCGGATGCGCCGTGGCCGCGGCGAAAAAGAGGGCAATGCGAGTGCCCGCGCTCGCGACGCCGTCGTGGGCGATACCGGTATTCAATCCTCCGTAACCGGCTGAGAAGAGCGGGAAGTTCGCAGCGGCCGTTATGCCCGGTGCGTAACCCAGCGGCGGATTGGGAACGAGTGGCGCGTTCGGCCGGTTGTTCTGCCATTGGAATCCGCCCTCGGTGTTATAGAAGACATCCGGCACGTTTTGTGCGGCGTCCACCGGGTAGTTCGTGTTCGCCATGTAGGGGTATGGAAGAACGGCCATCGGGGTGGCATTCTCCCGCGCGAAGGCGATGTTCTTGTACTTCCCTTGGCCGAGAGTGAGCGCGGCCAGGCTTGTTGTGCGGCGGTTTAATTATGCGGGCTTAGTATCCGAGTTTCAGCGTTCCTTCGTGCGTGCCTTTGACCGTGCCCTTGGTCAGCCACTCCAGCGACGCGGAGAAAAGCAACAGATGATTCTTTTCCCACATGGCGTTGTGCGATGAACAGGCCAAATCGACGAAGACTTTGTCGGGCGAACCCAGATCGGCATACAGATCGCGCACGCGTTCGGGCGGGACCTGCTTATCGTTCGCGCCCGAGACCATGAGCGTGGGCATCTTCATTTTGGTGACGGCAGCGGTGCTCCAGCCCCAAACCGTGGTCTGCGGCGCGCGCCGCACGCCTGTTCCCCAGGTAGCGCCAACCGGGTCCGAAGCCAGCATGGCGCTCCAAACGGCATCGTGAGCGCCGCGCTCATATTGATCCGGACAACCCGCCTGCCGGTCCCAATTGGAGGTGAAGTCTTCGAGCGACTGCTTGTTGAAAGCAGGGCCGTCGGCCGGGATTTTTTCGGGCGCCTCGGCGCGTCCGGCGCGATTGTAAGCCGGTGCGAGAAGAACCAGCGCGCGCACTTTATCGGGATGCTGGGAAGCGTAACCGCCGGCGCGCGGACCGCCCAGCGACCACGCGATCAAGTTCAGGCGTTCGACGTGCCGCAGCGCACGGATATGGTCGACAACCGCACCAATGTCATTCCAATCGGAGGCGATGGTGGTGAGCTGGTGCGGATAGGAGGGCGCGCAAGGCGAGGGGATCAGGCTGGGAACGAAAGCGGTCTGCTGCTCGCGCGAGAGATTGCAAGGATCATTCATGGGCGCCGGACGCGTGGAGCGGCCGTAGCCGGTGGTATCCATGCCGAACACGTCAAAGCCCGCGCGCGCCAGAAACTCCATCCAGCTGTAATCCTGATACGCGACGTCGAAGGAAACCTCCGCCGGGGTGCCGGCGCCATGAATGAACAGGATCACGCGGTCGCCCGGCACCGCATCGCGCAGCGCGGTTCCGGCCAGCGCCACCTCACGCACGTAGATCTGCGCGGTTTGTCCTTCGATGGCGGGCACGGTGGAGCGGACCCCAACGTAGTGGTCGATGCGCACCAGTTTCGCGCTGTCGTCGGCAAACAAAAGCTGAGCGGCGAGGGATGCAAATAGGATGGCGGAGCATTGCAGAAGGTGGCGCATAATTCCTCCAGGCGCGGTTGCGCTGGGTAATAGTATACGAGAAGCGCGCCATGCAAGAAACATCACGCAGCGTCGTAAAGTAGAGGGAGGGAACAGATAGATTGATCCATCGATGCTTGGCTGGTCTGCCGGCCATACTAGGGGTTGGAATGTTTATGTGGGCGCCGGCGTCCGGCCAGACCCCGCAACATAGTTCCTGGCAGAAGCGCACGCCGGATGGCCAACCGGACATCCAAGGTTACTGGAGCAACGCCACTATCACGCCTCTCGAGCGGCCCGCCGCGCTGGGCGATAAAGCGTTTGTAACGGAAGAAGAGGCGGCCAAGCTGGAAGAGCAAGCGCGCCATCGTGGCGAACGGCCGCCGCGCGAAGGCGACGTGGGCTTGGAACTTTGGACCGACCCGGGCACTACAGTAGTGAAAACCCACCAGTCGTCGCTGGTAGTGGATCCGCTGGACGGACGCGTACCTTTAACGGCGGCCGCGGAAGCGCAGCGCGACTACAACTACGCGCACGAGACCGATTCTTACGAGTACATGAGTGTGTGGGACCGCTGCATCACGCGCGGCGTTCCGGGCGTCATGTTTCCGGCCGGGCACAACAATGCGTTTCAAATTATTCAAACGCCGGGACAGGTGGTAATCGTCTCGGAGATGATCCACGATGTGCGTGTCATTCCGATCGATGGCAGCCCGCATCCTCCGGCCAACGTGCGGCTGTGGGACGGCGACTCGCGCGGGCGTTGGGAGGGCAACACGCTGGTGGTGGACACAACCAACTTCAACAACAAAGGCTCCATCGCAACCAGCTCCGTGCAGGGGCGAATCAAAGGGGTGCCGCAAACCGAGGCGCTGCACTTAGTGGAGCGCTTCATGCGCACGGACGCCGACACGCTGAGTTATGCAGCGACGATCGATGATCCAACCATGTTCATCAGGCCGTGGACAGTGGCGATTCCGCTGGCGCGCGATGAGACCTACCGCATGTTCGAGTACGCCTGCCAGGAAGGAAACACCGCGGTGGAGATGATTTTAGGCGGCGCCCGGCGCACGAGCGGAAACCTTCAAAATAGGTCTCGCCTGCCGGGCCTTCGATGGGCGTAAAGTAGATCAGAAGGGGAGGGCTCACCATGCAGCACCGTTTCCTCGTTTCCGCAGCGGGCCTGACCGCAGCCCTGTGGTTGGCGCCGATTCATAGCGCCGCTCAGACCTTGCTTGCGGCGGAGAAAAAGCCGGCCGCCATGGCAACGTCGTCCGGCAAAACCTGGTCGAAGCGCACGCCGGACGGCCAGCCCGATATTCAAGGCATCTGGAGCAACGCCACCATTACTCCGTTCGAGCGGCCCGTCGCGCTGGGCAACAAAGCGTTTCTGACCGAGGAAGAAGCAGCCAAGGCCGAACAGCGGGCCGCTGATAATCGCCACGATCGTGCTCCGCGCCCGGGCGAGGTCGGAGATTACAACAATCTCTGGCTGGACTCCGGTACACAGGTGGTCAAGACACGCCAAACCTCGCTGGTCGTCGATCCGCCGGATGGCCGCGTTCCCCTGACGCCGGCCGCCGAAGCCAGGCGCGATTACAACCACGCGCACGAGGGCGATTCGTACGTGTACATGAGCGTGTGGGATCGCTGCATCACGCGCGGGGTGCCCGCAGGAATGTTCCCGGCCGGTTACAACAACGCCTATCAGATCATCCAGACGCCCGGGCAGGTGGTCATTATTTCAGAGATGATTCACGACGTGCGCGTCGTTCCGATCGATGGCGGCCCGCATCCTGCCGCCAACGTGCGGATGTGGGACGGCGACTCGCGCGGCCACTGGGAGGGCAACACGCTGGTGGTGGACACCACCAACTTCAACGACAAGGGATGGATCGCTACCAGTGCGGCCACCGGGCGCGTGAAAGGCATCATGCAGACCGAGGCGACGCACGTCGTCGAGCGATTTAGGCGCACCGATGCCGACACGCTCAGCTACGAGGTCACCATCGAGGACCCGAATATGTACACCCGCTCATGGAAGGTGGCGATCCCATTCTTCCGCGATGATGATTACCGGATGTATGAATACGCCTGCCACGAAGGGAACGAAGCGCCTGTACTGATTCTTGGCGGGGGGCGTGCGCAAGAGAACGGCAAGTAGAGTGGACTTCGACTCACTTACCCGACGCCGGTATATTCAAGCCATGATGGCGGCTCTGGGTCAGGTGGCGGCTTCGCGTGAAGCTCGCGCGGCGAACCAGAACGTGGCTTACGGACAGTCCACCATCCCCGACGGGATTCGTTCTCGTTTCGTGAAGAACGTCAACGGCCTCACTGTGCACATGCTGGAGGCCGGGTTTGAGGACCGGAACCGGCCCTGCGTTTTGCTGCTGCACGGTTTTCCGGAGTTGGCCTTTAGCTGGAGAAAAGTGATGCTTCCGCTGGCGTCGGCTGGGTATCATGTGGTCGCGCCGGATCAGCGCGGCTACGGCCGGACCACCGGATGGGATTCGAGCTACGGCGGCGATCTCGCGTCATTCAGCATGCTCAACACAGTGCGCGACGCGCTGGCGCTGGTGTCGGCGCTCGGCTACCGGTCGCTCGCCGGGGTCATCGGACACGATATGGGGTCGCCCGAAGCGGCCTGGTGCGCGCTGGTGCGCCCGGATGTATTCCGCTCGGTGGTGATGATGAGCGCGCCGTTTGGCGGTCCGCCATCGCTGCCGTTCAACACCGCGAATGATCCCGCTCCCGCGCGCGGGAATGCTTCCGCTACCGATCTCGACCGGGAGCTTGCCGCGCTGCCTCGCCCGCGCAAATACTACCAACGCTACTACACCACGCGCGAGGCTGACCCCAACATGAGCCACTGCCCGCAAGGGTTGCACGCGTTTTTCCGCGCCTACTACTACTACAAGAGCGCCGACTGGAAGGGCAATCAGCCACATCCGCTGAAGGCGCGCACGGCCGAAGAGATGGCTCAAATGCCGACCTACTACGTCATGGATCTGGACAAAGGGATGTGCGAAACCGTCGCGCCGATGATGCCTTCGGCGGCCGAGGTCGCGGCGTGCAAATGGCTGACAGAAGATGCAGTGAGCGTGTACGCCAGCGAGTATGGGCGGACCGGCTTTCAGGGGGCACTGCAAGGATACCGCCGCGGCGCGGATCCAAAACTCAACGCGGAGCTGCTGACGTTTTCAGGAAGGACCATCGATGCGCCGTCCTGCTTCATCGCGGGCAAGAGCGACTGGGGAGTTTATCAGACCGCGGGCGCGGTGGATCGAATGCGGAGCAGCGCGTGCACTAAAATGACGGGCTTCCACCTGGTGGATGGCGCCGGGCATTGGGTCCAGCAGGAACAGCCGGAGCAAGTGAGCAGGCTGCTCATCGACTTCCTGCGATCAACCTAGCGCCAGGGCCGCCACGCCGCCGGCGATGAGCGCCGATGCCGTCAAGCGGCGCGCCCGGTGCGGTTCGCTCAGAAATTTGGCGCCCAGGTAAGCGCCGATAAGCATCGACATCTCGCGTGCCGGAGCGACGTGGCTGACGGGCGCCATCCGCATGGCAACCAGCACCAGGATGTATGCGGCCGGCGTCAGAACCGCGACGGCCAGCGCTTCTTTCCGGCAGCGCCGCCATTCCAATGCGAGCGAGGTTCGATCGCGCAACGCTGTTGCCGAGAGCAGGATCATACGAAGAAAATTCCCGGCATATTCGACCAGGACCGGTGCTAGCAGAAGAACCTTGACCGAAAATGCGTCGACTAGTGTGTAGCCGGCAATGGTGAAGCCAGTGGCGACGCCCCAGAACAATCCGGGCAGGCCTACCGCGTGTCCGGATGCGACACCGGAGATAAGCAAGATTCCGAAACTCACCAGGAGTGCGCCGAGCGCGGACAGCATCGAAGGATGCTCGCCCAGGAGCAGACACGCTCCGGCAAACGAAAGAAGCGGGCCGGTACCACGCGCCAGCGGATAGACCACCGAAAAGTCGGCGGCACGATAGCCGCGCAGCAAGCTCTCCGTGTACAACAAATGCAAAATGCCGGTCGCCAGCAGAAATGCCGCCGCTCTCGGACCCTGGCGCGGCCACGAATCAGCTAGCGCCCAAATGGCGAGCGGTAAAAATAAGACCGCTTCGCTTACCGATGAAAACCAGATGAAGTGTTTATTCTTGGCCGCGCGTTTGGCGAGGAGATTCCAGACTGAGTGCGCGACGGCGGCGAGAACAATCAGGACCAGTGCCGTTAGCGGCAAACGTGACTCCGGGCGACGTGCAGGATGGTGAGGAGGCGCGGCCGATGCAAGATAGCTCCAGCGTATCAGGCAGCATCGGAGATAGCGTGCACCCAAGTACAATCAGGCATGGCCGCACTGGATCCAACCGCGCGCTTTTCTTCACGGGTGGGCGATTACGTCCGCTACCGGCCCTCCTATCCGCCCGAGATCATGGCCCTGCTCGCACGCGAATGTGGCCTGAGCGCGGAATCCACTGTCGCAGATATCGGCTCCGGCACGGGAATCCTGACAAAACTCTTTCTGGATTTCGGGTGCGCGGTGGTTGGCGTCGAGCCGAACCGGGAGATGCGCGAGGCGGGCGAGCGCGTGCTGGCGCAGTGCGAGAGATTTGCAAGCATTGAGGGGCGCGCGGAAGAGACCGGTCTTGCGGATTCGAGCGTGGACCTGGTTGCAGCGGGACAAGCGTTTCATTGGTTTGAACCCGCAGCCACGCGGACTGAATTTCGCCGCATTCTTCGCGGCCCGCGCTGGATCGCTCTAATCTGGAACGAACGGCTGGTGAGCGGCGAATTCCTGGCCGGATATGAAGACTTGGCGCTGCGTTATGGGCCCGATTACAGCAAGATCGATCATCGCCGCGTCGACGCGGATCGCATCAGCGACTTTTTTGAGCATCGTGCCTGGAAACTGGCGATGTTTCCGAACGTCCAGCACTTCGACTGGACCGGGCTGCGAGGCCGGCTGGACTCATCGTCGTACGCGCCGCGCCCGGGCGATCAGAACTACGAAGCGATGCTGGCCGAACTCCGACGCCTGTTTGAGGTCCATCAAAAGAACGGCCAGGTCGATTTTCTATACAGCACCAATGTTTATTACGGGACGCTTTGAGCGCACCGGAATTTCGCGCAGCCCTGCAACTACTGATGCACGGCAATGTACAGCGTCTGGGAGCCGGCTACGCCTCCCAAATTGAAGGTCAATGGGACCAGATCGTTGTCCGGCACCGCCGGCACTACCACATCGAATTGATACAAACCTACGAAGCCCGGCGCCAGCCCTTGGTACGTTATGGTCGCCGGTGTCTGGCCAAACAGAATCTGCAGCGACGCGGCCAGCTGATTAGTCTGTGTCTCGATCAGGCCGGCCGCTATGCTGGGCGTTACCCCGCCGAACCCGATTCCGTACAGAGTAATCGTTTCGGTCGGGTGCGCGGGCCGCGAGGCCACGCTCGGAATCGCCCCGGTCGGCAATATGTAGGTCGCGCCATCGGGGAGCAATGCCACCACGTATTGTTTTCCTCCGATCTGGAACGCGGACGGCGCCAGTAAACCCGGTTCTGTATTGTTGACGGAAACGTTGATAGGTGCGCTGGGCACGGTGCCATTGTTTACGATCAGAGGAAGCGTCCCGCCGGTTGAAATATTCGAAGGCAATTGCGCATTGATCTGGCCGGGGCTGGAGGCGATGTAATCGATGAAGGCCTTCTGGCCGCCGAGGGTCACCTGGACGCCATCGAGCGACGTGGGCGCGTTATTGCCGCTGAAATCCGAACCGGCCCATTGCCGAGTGTCCGGCGCCAGGTTCGACCCATAAATCTCAACCCACGTACCCGGTGCGACCGCCGAGAAGCCGCCGTACGCGCCCGCGCTGATGACCGTAGTGATGGTCGGAACCGGGGCAAAGCTGAGATCGAGCGTGACCTTGGGCGTCGGTTTGAAGAATGCGCCGGTGGGATCGGTATTGGTGAAGAAGAAGCGGCAGGTGGAGCAGTCACTCGATGTCGGGCCCGACGACGGTGCGGCCGTATCTTGTCCGCTCAGCACAATCGAGCTCCCCTCGTTGCTGTTCAAGAACGCCAGTCCGGCAGCGTTGAGAGTCAGATGAAGCGTGGTGCCTTGATCTGCGGCAGTGACTGTTGTCGAGGCGAACACCGTCCCGGTCCCCAGCGTGTTGAAAATTGCGAGACCTTTCGAGCTGCCAGGCCCGTAGATTTGAACGATATCGGCAACGCTGGTGCTGGTGCTGGTGCTAGTAAGCTGGTAAGGCTCGCTCGCTTCGAACGACAGATATCCGAACCCGCTGTCGGGAGGCTGGTTTGGAAGATATAGATTCAAAGTTGCCGAAACGATCGTCCCGGAGACGCCGGAAAGGTTAAATACGAAGAAGTCCCGCAGAAGAACGCCCTGTTGAAAATCGACGGGATCCCAGCCAGCCGCGTAGTTTTGAAGCGCTGCAACGCCGTTTCGAACGTTGCGGCCGTCGCTCGAAAACCACCCCGAAATGGTTGCGGTCAACGTTGTTGCCGCTGTCATGGTTCCCCCCAGGAGAAACAAACATCCTGCGAAGCGAAGAAGGTACGAACTCCTCATCTTTGGCCTCCTGGAAATCATTGATGCACGGCAATATAAAGCGTCTGCGATCCGGACACGCCACCCAGATTGAAGGTCAACGGGACCAGATCGTTGTCCGGCACCGCCGGCACTACCACATCGAATTGATACAAACCTACAAAGCCCGGCGCCAGCCCCTGGTACGTTATGCCCGCCGGCGTCTGACCAAACAGGATCTGCAACGATGCGGCCAGCTGATTGGTCTGTGTCTCGATCAGCCCGGCCGCTGTGCTGGGCGTTACCCCGCCGAACCCAATTCCGTACAGAGTAATCGTTTCGGTCGGGTGCGCGGGCCGCGAGGCCACGCCCGGAATCGCACCGGTCGGCAATATGTAGGTCGCGCCATCGGGAAGCAGCGCCACCACGTATTGTTTGCCGCCGATCTGGAACGCAGACGGCGCCAGCAATCCGGGCTCGGCATTGTTCACGGTGACGTTGAGAGGCGCGCTGGATGCCGTGCCGTTGCTGACCATGAGAGGAAGCGTCCCGCCAGTTGAAATATTCGAGGGCAGTTGCGCATTGATCTGGCCGGGACTGGAGGCGATGTAATCGATGAAGGCCTTCTGTCCGCCGATGGTCACCTGCACGCCATCGAGCGACGTGGGGGCATTGTTGCCGTTGAAGTCCGAACCGGCCCATTGGCGGGTGTCCGGCGCCAGGTTGGATCCATAAATCTCCACCCAGCTACCCGGCGCCACGGCCGAGAAGCCGCCGTAAGCGCCGGCACTGATCACCGAAGTGATGGTCGGAAAGGGAGCCAAGGTCAAGTCCAGCGTTGGTCTGGGTGTCCCCCTGAACTTTCCCGAATTGGTTGGATCGGTACAAGTGAAAAAGAAGCGGCAGGTGGAGCAGTCACTCGACAGCGAACCGGATGAAGGTGCGCTCGGGTCTTGGCCACTCAACACAATCGAACTCCCTTGCTTGCTGTTCAGGGATGCTACTCCATCGGCGTTGAGGGCGAGATGAAGAGTGGCGCCGTCATCTGTGCTCTTGACGGTGGTGGAAGCAAAGAGAGTCCCAGTCCCCAAGGCGTTGAAAATCGAGAGTCCTTTCGCGCTGCCCGCAGGGTAGTTTTGAAGCAGATCTCCAATGTTCGCGGTCGTGCTGGTGAGTTGAAAGGGTTCGCTCGGCTGATCAGATAAATAACCATCACAAGTGTCCGGAGGAGATTGCGGAACGAATAGGTTTAAAGTTGCCGAAACCACCGTGCCGGAAACCCCGGAAAGATCAAAGATGAAGAAGTTTCGCGCTAGCACGCCTTGCTCGAAATCTACCGGGTCCCAGCCGGCAATATAATTTTGAAGCTTCGGAGCAGCGGGGTCAGTTCTTCCGTCGCTGCCAATCCAGCCCGAACCGACGGCGGTAAGGGTTGTTGCCGCCGCAATGGTTTTGACAATCGCGAACAAACACACGGTGAGTCGAAGAACGCGCGAGTTTTTCATCGTTTGGCCTCCCGTCAAGGTCTAACGCTGGATTATATCTCAAGCGTTCCTACAAGGGTTTCTTGGGCTGCGCTCGTACAAATGTGCTTTGACCGAGAGGCGATGCCAGAAACGCTGTGCTGCGACTGCGTGGCCCCGCGGGCCCCATCGGTGCTGCTCCCGCGCTAATCTCGTTCCAGGAGGCACTGTGCGCACGAAGCACCCCGTCATCGTCCTAGCTTTTCTCCTAGCCACGCTCGCCGGCTGCAGCAAGAACAGTTCCACCGCGAGCCAGACCGCAACGCTGGCGCTGAAAGATGGAACCAGCGTCACCGGGACCGTCACCAAGAGCGACACGTCGTCCATCACTATTCAGACCGCTAATGGTGTAGTCAGCACGTATCCTATGAGCCAGGTCGCCTCCGTCAATTACGGTCCTGCTCCGAGCACGGCTGCGAACACGCCACCACAGCAGGCCCCGGCAACGCCACCGGCGCAGGATGCCAGCGCACCGCCTCCCGCAGCTCCCGCGCCGCCCGCGGATGCTCCCGCCGCCGCCGCCCCGCCTGCGTCCGATCCGTCTGCGAGCGCTCCACCCGCCGGGCGCGAGTATGAGCCGGCCGAGACCTTCCACACCATTCCGGCAGGTACCACGCTTGCGGTCCGCACCGATCAGCTCATTGACTCAAGAACCGCCAGTCCCGGCCAGACTTATTCCGGCGTAGTGGCGCGGGCGGTGCTGGATAGCGACGGCCAGGTGGCGATTCCCCGAGGAGCCAGCGCAACGCTGGTCATCCGCGACGCCCGCGCGCAGGGAAAATTCGAGGGACAATCCGAGCTGGCGATTGATGTCGCCGCCGTGCGCGTGGAGGGACGCCAATATAGGCTCGAAACCAGTGACTTCGTCGAGCGCGGCAAGCAGGGTGTCGGACGCAATCGGCGTACCGCCGAATTTGCTGGCGGCGGAGGTGTGCTGGGCACAATTCTTGGCGCTGTCGCTGGTGGCGGCAAAGGAGCGGCCATCGGCGCGTTATCAGGCGCCGCTGCGGGTACCGCCGCGCAGAGCGTCACTCGTGGCAAGGGCGCTCGCATCCCGGCCGAATCCGTCCTGAATTTCCAACTCGAGGCTCCTATCCGTATCCGCGAAATGCGCTGACCTTTACAGCGCGATCGTCAGACCCGAACGCCAAAGCGATTCCACAGCTCACGCCGCCCCTGACGGGTGACCGACAGCGCCCGGCTGTCGAGATCCTCGATGACCCATCGTTTCTTGCGCGCGAGCTTCAGCAGCGCAGCCCCAACGGCCCCGCCCAGATGAGACCGCCGCTCGCTCCAATCCAGACACGCGAACGCGAAGCGGCGCCGCAACGCTCGCGTCTGATCCACATCGATGCCTAAGCTCGTAAACATCTTGATGCCCTTGGGCGTGACATCGTAGGATTGATCGTTGTCCGTCTGTGAGAGCCATTCCATGGCCCGGAACCGGTCGTGCAAGAGGACCCCTAAGATACCCGCCATGTGGTCGTAACACGTGCGCGCCGCACGCAGCCGGTGGGGCGTGTTGGGTACGAACTGGTTGCGCGGCGTGCCCGCCAGCACACTCAAGCCCTCGAGCACGCCGGCCACATCGTCGCCCGCCAGGCTGTAATAGCGATGCTTGCCTTGCACCAGCACCTTGACCAGGCGCGCGTCCTTCAGCCGGTTCAAATGCACACTGGCTGTGGACGGGCTCACATCCGCTACCACGGCCAGCTCGGTGCTCGTCCGGGCGTGGTTGTCCATCAGGCAATAGAGCATGCGTGCCCGCGCCGGCTCGCCGATGGCTGAGGCGATGCTGGAAGCGGCTAGATCGGCGTCTGTATTCATACTTTGATGATAGACGAAGTGTGATCGTAGGCCAAGTTGTATATTTCAGAGAGCCCATGACTATAACCTGCGTGATCCGCTACCAGATCGATCCGTTTCAGCGCGAGGCGTTTAAGACCTACGCCGAAAATTGGGGCCGTATCATTCCGCGCTGCGGAGGGCACCTGGTCGGGTACTTCCTTCCCTACGAGGGTACGAACGACATCGGCTGGGGATTGATTGCGTTCGACAGCCTGGCTTCGTATGAGCGCTATAAAGCGCGCCTACAGTCGGATGCCGAGGCGCGCGATAATTTCCTGATGGCGCAAACCAAGCGCTTCATCTTGCGCGAGGAAAGAAATTTCGTGCAAGTAGTGGATGGAACCTTCGAAGCTCCCCCCAGGCCCCAAAATCCGGCATGAAGAAGATCGGAATCGTAGGCGGTGTGGCGTGGATCTCCACGGTCGACTACTACACCGAGATCTGCCGCCGCAGCGAAGAATGGCACACGGCCAGGAGCCTGCCGGGTCCGCCATCGACACCGGAAATGGTGATCGAATCGCTGGACCATAACAAAGCCGTGGCCTACCTGGGTATCGAGGGCGACGAGGAATCCTGGCGCCGGTTTGACGAATACCATCGCGCCGCTCTCCAGCGTGTGGAATCCAGCGGCGCCGATTTCGCGCTGATGGCCAGCAATACGCCGCACCATCGCTGGGAAACGATCGTGCGCGGGTTGACCATTCCGGTACTCGATATTTTTGAAGTGGTGGCCGAGGAAAGCGCCGCTGCCGGGGCCGGCGAGGTTCTGATATTGGGAACCGCCGTGACGATGAGTTCGCCTCGCTTTCGAGAAGCGTTTGCCAGGCACGGCATCCGAGTGGCAGCGCCGGCGGATGAAGCCGCGCGGCGGTCGACCACCGAGTTGATTCAAGATTTACAGCTTGCCAAACTGGAAGGCGCCCGAGAGCGCGTGGCGGCCATTGTCAGAGCGTCCGCAGGGCAATTCGAAGGGCAGCCGCGGGTCTGCTTAGCGTGCACGGAGTTGCCATTCGCATTTCAAGAATGGAAGACATCCGCGTTTTTCGAGGTCGATCACATTGTATATATCAATGCCGCGATTCTTCACGCGAACGCCGCCTTCAATTTCGCGGTAGCCTAGCGGCGGCGTCGCTGGCCCACACCGGAGGTTCAATCCGTCGCAGGCGAACTGTTGTCCAAATCATTACCAGTCCGGCTGCCAGGCAGACTACCACCGCCACGATGGAAGCCTCGGGGCCGAACGCGCCTCCTGTGAGCAGATCGCGCCCGTGCAGACCCCCGGCAATCAATGAATTCCGTGCCGTCCCACCGGAGACCGACATTCCGAAGACGGAGCCTTCCGCGAAATTCCAGCCCAGGTGCAGTCCAATGGGCAGCCACCATCGCCCGGTCAAAGCATATCCGGCGCCCAACAGGACCCCGGCCTCGAGCGCGATCGCTGCCGAGCTGCCAAGCGTCGCTCCCGGATTCAAAGCGTGCGCCGCGCCGAACAGCGCCGAAGTGAGCGCCAGCGCACCCCAGGTGCCCAGCAACGTAGCGGTAAGACGGAAAAGGAAACCCCGGAAAATAATCTCCTCGAAGATCGCGGCTGCCAGCGCGATCAATAGTCCACCGCCAAGTAGCCTGGCAGTGCCCCACCCGGATGGCTGGTAGACTCCGAACTCCCACAGCAGCAGCATGACGGCAGCGAATAGGCCGGCTCCCAGGGCACAGCCCGTCGGGAACTCGGTGAGAAGCGCGCCCGCACGCAACTCGCGCGGCAGCCGGCGCTCGATCCAGCGCACTCCTGCCAGATACGATCCCAGCAGAATCGCAACCACGGCAATCAACCCCAACCTGTTCGGAACGCGCCCGCGGATCGGCGCCTGCAACCCAAACACAACCGCGAGCACGGCCACCAAATTGAGCGCTCCGCGGCCCGCGCCGGCCAGTTTGCTCTTCATTACCATCCACTACGAAGTGTCGCTCTCATCTGCTCCACCGGCTGTCAACCGCGGCCCAACCGGCGAGATCGCATCTCGCAAAACCTGATAGGCTAGGCAGCTAGGAGAGGGAACTTCGATGCAGAGCGTACCTCGTTATGCTGTCTTGACGCTAGGTTTTCTTCTGGCGCTTCCCGCGGGAGCTGCCACGGCGGGCGCGCCGGAAAAGATCACCATGGCCGGGCTCAGCCAGCCGGTCGAAATTCTAAAAGATCGCTGGGGCATCTCGCACATTTACGCCAAGAATGAAGCCGACCTGTTCTTCGCGCAGGGTTACAACGTGGCGCGCGATCGGCTGTTCCAGCTCGAATTGTGGCGGCGGCAGGCCACTGGCACGGTGTCCGAAATTCTGGGGCGCAGGGAACTGAAGCGCGACATCGGCAACCGCCTGTTCATGTATCGCGGCGATCTGAAGCAGGAACTCAACTGGTATCACCCGCGCGGGGAATCCATCATCCAAGGGTTCGTCGAGGGAGTGAACGCCTACATTTCGGAAACGCAAAAGAACCCCGCGCTGTTGACGCCCGAGTTCAAGATGCTCGGCATCACACCGGGCAAATGGACTCCTGCGATTGTGGTCAGCAGGTTTAACGGCCTGCTCGGCAACATCGATGAAGAAATGAATCTGGCGCTCGCTGTTCGCACGATTGGAACCGAGAAGGTCAAGGACCTCGAATACTTCCAGCCGGCCAATCCGGACTTGAAGATGGATCCGGCCATCGACGGCTCGCTGCTCGCGAAAAACATCCTGGAGCTGTACCACGCGTTTCGCACGCCCATCAAGTTCGTTCCCGAAGAACTGGCAGTCGCCTATCGCGGCCAATCGCAAGCCGTCGCGCGCCTGGACGACTCAGTGGAAGCGCCCAGCGCCATTGATTTGAGCACGCGCCGGCAGGATATCGGCAGCAACAATTGGGTGGTGAGCGGCAAGCTGACGGCGACTGGCTTTCCGATGATGATGAACGATCCTCATCGCAACCAGCAAACGCCGTCGCTGCGATATTGGGTACACCTGGTGGCGCCCGGTTGGGACGTGATCGGAGGCGGCGAGCCCGCGCTTCCGGGAATTTCGATCGGCCACAACGATTTTGGCGCCTGGGGGCTGACCATTTTCGGAACTGATTCCGAGGATCTGTACGTGTACGACACCAACCCCGCCAATCCGAACGAATACAAATACAACGGTGGGTGGGAAGCGATGACCGTGATCAAGGAATCGATTCCGGTGAAGGGCGAAGCGGCCGCGAGTGTTGACTTGAAGTACACCAAGCACGGTCCGGTGGTGTTCGAGGATAAGACGCATCACAAAGCCTATGCGATTCGCGCGGCGTGGCGCGAGGTGGGCGGCGCTCCATATCTTGCCAGTCTCCGCATGGATCAGGCGCACAGTTGGGACGAATTCCGCGATGCGTGTGGCTACAGCCGCATTCCCGCTGAGAACATGGTCTGGGCCGACCGCGACGGCAACATTGGCTATCAGGCGGTGGGCATCGCGCCCATGCGCCCGAACTGGAGCGGTCTTCTGCCGGTTCCCGGCGATGGCCGCTACGAATGGGACGGCTACCTGCCGATCAAGGCGCTGCCGCATGTGTTGAACCCCGAGAAAGGCTTCTTCAACACGTCCAACAATTACCTGATCCCGCCCGGCTGGCCGTACAAAGAAGCTTTGCATTACACCTGGGCGGATGCGTTTCGCGGCGACAGCGTGGAACAGTTCTTGCGATCCGGGCGCATGTTCACGGTTTCGGACATGATCCAACTGCAGAACAATGACCTCTCGATTCCGGCTCGCAGCCTGGTGCCGCTGCTACGCGACTTGACCATTACGAATGCCGCCGCGGCGCAGGCGCAGTCGAGGTTGCTGCGCTGGAACGATGTTCTAGACAAAGACTCGGTGGAGGCCGGTATCTACGAAATGTGGCAGCGCCGGCTCATGGCCAATGTGCGCGAACAGATGGTGCCCAAAGAAGTCAAGGACTACATCGGCAACGTCGAGATGACCAAGATCATAAGCTGGCTACAGGCGCCGGACGGGCGATTTGGTTCGGACCCGATTGCGGGCCGGGATGCCATCCTTTCGAAGAGCCTGGACGAAGCGGTCGCGGAACTGACCCAGCGCTTTGGTCCCGAACAAGACAAGTGGAAACTGGGCGCGTATCATCACGCTTCCATTCCTCACTTCATGACCGCCGGGCTCAATGCGGAGCAGCGCAGTAAGTTCGACGTGGGCGATCTTCCGCGAGGCGGCGATTCCTATACGGTCACGGCTACCGGCGGCGCCGACAACCAGACTTCGGGTGGGTCGTTCAAAATCGTCGTGGACACCGAGGATTGGGACAGCTCGGTTGGCTTAAACAATCCCGGCCAATCCGGCGACGTGAACAATCCACATTACCGCGACCTCTACCAGTTGTGGGCGCGCGGGAAATATTTCCCGATTTTCTATTCGCGCGCCAAGGTGGAATCCGTCGCCGAGAAGACCATGGAACTTGAGCCGGCCGCGCGGGGAGTGTCCGCCACGGCCGGGGGTGCGCGTTAGGGGCACACCGCAAATCCAGCAGCTAGATATACCTAAAAGTCCCGTCCCGAAATGCCGATAAGACAATCGGGATGGCGACGCCACACTCACGCCCCGAGGTGTCCAACGGCTGGGACGTGCTCTCACATTGGTGGAAATGGATCGCTTTCCCGGCAGCCTCGGCTTCTGTCCTTCTTGGCCTTTTCCTGATCAGCCGCGAGCCGCGAGAGAGCCTGTTAGTGTCTTTGTCCTGCATGCTGAGTGTCGCTCCTCTCGTGCTGTTTTACCTGTTCCGGCGGGATGCGCGCCAAGGTAATCGGGCGGAGAAGGCGCTGCGCGAAAGCGAAGAACGGTACCGCCTCATGGTGGAACTCTCTCCGCATGGAGTGGTGGCGTGCCAGGATAGCCAGATCGTTTACTCCAACGAGGCGGCCGCCAAGCTGTTAAGCGCAGCTATGCCGAAAGAACTCGCGGGAAAGGCGGTACTCGATTTCGTTCGCCCGGAATCGCGGCCGGCCATCGAAAAACTGTTGCGGCGTGTCATCGAGCTGGGCACCAAGCAATTGGTGGAGGAACTGTTCCAGCGGCTCGATGGGAGCAGGGTGGAAGTGGAAGTAATGGCGGTCCCACTCCAGGGCGAGGGCCAGCCGGCGGTGCTACTGGTGCTGCGGGACGTGACCGAGCGCAGGCGGACCAAGGAAGCGTTGCGAACCAGCGAAGCGCTGCTCAGCGTAGCCTCCAACCTGCCCATCGTCGTGTTTGCTCTGGATCGGGAGGGCATCTTCATCCTCTCGGAAGGGCAAGGGCTGGCTGGATTGGGCCATCGGCCCGGCGAAGCGGTCGGAAAGTCCGTCTTCGATGTGTATGGAAAAGTGCCTCAGATCTTACACAACATCCGGCGCGCGCTGGCCGGGGAAGCCTTCTCGGATACCGTGAGCGTGGGCAGCTTGATATTCGAGACCTGGTATCGCCCGTTATGTGATTCGAGGGGGAACCTGACACGCGTACTCGGGGTCGCGGTCGACACCAGCCGGCGCACCCAGGCAGAACACCAGCTGCGAATGTCGGAAGAGCGCTGGGAGTTGGCCCTGCGCGGGAACAATGACGGCTTGTGGGACTGGAACGCCAGGACCGACGAGGTCTTCTATTCCCGGCGTTGGAAACAGATGCTCGGTTTTCAAGATCATGAATTGGAGAACAACACCGCGGCATGGGAGGGCCGGATCCATCCCGACGACCTGGTTCGTGTGCAGGCGCACCTCCAGAAGCACTTGAGGCATGAGACGGATTTCTACACCAACGAATATCGGCTCCGCGCCAAGGATGGAAGCTACCGCTGGGTGCTGGCGCGCGGCCAGGCCTTGTGGGATGAGGAAGGCCGCGCGGTCCGCATGGTTGGCTCGCATACCGATATAACAGAGCGCAAACTCGCCGAGGAAGCCTGGCAACACGCCAAGGAGCAAGCCGAGATGGCCAGCCGCGCCAAAAGCGAGTTCCTGGCCAACATGAGCCATGAGATCCGTACACCCATGAATGGCGTGTTGGGCATGATCGAGCTGGTGCTCGATAGCGAACTGGCGCCGGAACAACGGGAATTCCTGGATACCGCCAAGCATTCGGCCCACTCGCTGTTGTCGCTGATTAACGACATCCTGGACTTGTCGAAGATCGAAGCTGGCAAGGTGGAATTGGTGCGGGCGCCGTTCTCCATCCGGCAGGGCGTGGACGAAGCGGTGCGAATGCTGGTGGTCACCGCCCGGCAAAAGGGATTGACCCTGACCATTGATATCGCCGCGGACGTGCCCGACTGCTTGATGGGCGATCCAGTGCGGCTGCGTCAGATCCTGTCGAATCTGGTAGGTAACGCCATCAAGTTTACCGATCGCGGGTCCGTAACGGTGCGCGTGAGGATGGAGCAGCAGAGTACTGCCGGCGCCACCCTACACTTCCTGGTACGCGACACCGGCATTGGAATCCCAGAGGAACAGCAAGCCTGCATCTTCGAACCTTTCCGGCAGGCGGATGGCTCGACGACCCGCAGGCATGAAGGAACCGGGCTGGGGCTCGCCATTTGTACGCGGCTGGTGCAACTGATGGGCGGCCGGTTGTGGGTGGAAAGCCGCGTAGGAGAAGGAAGCACATTTCACTTCACCGCACCGTTTGAGCACGCCCGGGCAGGTGAAGAAAAGCAACCGGGCGTCCCGCTCGCGCGAGACGTCTCGACACTGGCTGCCTCGGTCCAGTCGGCCTCCGCAAGCCCACTGCGCGTCCTGGTGGCTGAAGACAACGCCGTGAATCAGAATCTGGTCCGGAGCGTGTTGAAGAAAGAAGGCCACGCGGTGCAGTTGGCCAGCAATGGCAGGGAGGTCCTGGCGGCGCTGGAGGGCTCTCAGTTTGATTTGATCCTGATGGACGTGCAGATGCCGGGAATGGACGGCTTTGAAGCCACGGCCGCCATTCGCAAAGCCGAGAAACTCACTGGATCTCACGTGCCCATAGTCGCCATCACAGCGCATGCCATGCAGGGTGACCGTGAACGTTGCCTGGAAGCCGGAATGGATGAATATCTCACCAAGCCGCTCGATCTCGCAAAGCTTCGCGCTATGCTGCGAAAATGGAGCCGCGTCAATTCGCCGGCGGCCGCCCTCGAGTTAGCGGCACCCCGGAAAGCGAGCTCGTTAGACGCGATCGAGCAGGGCGCCCAGCTGGATTGAGAATCCCGGAATCAAAACGGAGCGAAATTCCCCGTTCTCGTCGAGAATGACGTTTTGCTCTTCTGAGTATAGGTACGCTTGCCGGACGTCGATTGAAAGCAGCCAGACTTCTTTAGTGCCGCAGCGCCGATAGCGTTGCGCTTTTTTGTTCAAGGATACGAAGGTGTCGTTGGGCGATTCAATCTCAATCGCGAGGTCCGGAACCAGCCGCTGCACTCGACGGTTTCGATCGAGCAATGGAACCTTCGAAGCGGCAACGAAGCTCACGTCCGGGCCATGCGCGTTGCCATCGAAATCATACTCTTGTTCGGAGATAATCTTGCCGAGATTCTGTTCCTCCACGAGCGGCGCCAGCAACCTCACCAAGAGGTCGCGCAAGAGATTGTGCCCCAGATTGTTCCCAGACACGTCCACCAACTCTCCGTCGACAAGCTCGCGGTGCTGGACAGCCTCGGCGGGAAGCTTCTCGAAATCCTCGATGGTCAGGCGGGTCGTCGTCGCCATACGGTCATTTTAGCGCTGCGTCAGATGCGATCGAACAGTTCGCCGAGACGGATGGAAAAGCCGGGGATGGTTTCGGGGCGAAATTCTTGATTTTCATCCAGAATCACGTTGCGGTTTTCCGACATCAGAACGGCTTGGCGCATCTCAATGGAGAAGATCCAGACTTCTGCCGTGCCGCAATCCCGATAGCGCCGCGCTTTCTTCATGAGCGATTCGAAGGTGTCGTTCCGAGAGACGATCTCGATTGCCAGGTCGGGAACGAAGCGCTGCACGCGCCGGTTCCCGTCGTAGAACGTGCATTTCTCAATGCCGAAGAAACTGACGTCGGGACCGTGCGCATTGCTGCCAAAGTCGTATTCCTGCTCGGACAGCACGCGGCCGAGCTTCTGTTGTGTGACGAACATCAGCAGCAACGAAAGTATTAGTCCCTGTAACGAGTTGTGATTTCCAGTGTTTCCCGACACGTCTATCAACTCCCCGTCGACAAGCTCGCGGTGCTGGACAGCCTCGGCGGGAAGCTTCTCGAAATCCTCGATGGTCAGGCGGGTAGACGTCGCCATACGGTTATTTTAGCGTGTCAGATGCGATCGAACAGTTCGCCGAGACGGATGGAAAAGCCAGGGATGGTATCGTGGCGAAATTCTTGATTTTCATCCAGAATCACGTTGCGGTTTTCCGACATCAGAAAGGCTTGGCGCATTTCAATGGAGAAGATCCAGACTTCAGCCGTGCCGCAATCCCGATAGCGTTGGGCTTTCTTCATTAAGGCTTCGAATGTGTCATTCTGTGAGACGATCTCGATTGCCAGGTCGGGAACGAAGGGCTGCACGCGCCGGTTCCCTTCGCAGAGTCTACATTTTTCATTCCCGAAGAAACTCACGTCCGGACCATGCGCGTTGCCGCGGAAATCGTATTCCTGCTCCGACAGGACTCGTCCGAGCTTGCGCTCTCTAACAAATGGCAGAAGCAGAGAAACAATGAGATCCTTGAGGCCGTTGTGGTTTGGAGTATTTCCAGACACGTCTATCAGCTCCCCGTCGACAAGCTCGCAGTGCTTGACAGCCTCGGCGGGAAGCTTCTCGAAATCCTCGATAGTCAGGCGGGTAGACGTCGCCATACGGTCATTTTAGCGCTGTGTCAGAGGCGGTCGAACAGTTCACCGAGACGGATGGAAAAGCCGGGGATGGTTTCCGGACGAAATTCTTGATTTTCTGATTTTCATCCAGAATCTCATTTCGATTGCGTGACATCAGATAGGCTTGCCACTCCGCAATTGAAAAAATCCACACCTCGGCCGTACCGCAATCCCGATAGCGCTGGGCCTTCTTCATCAGCGATTCAAATGTGTCGTTCTGCGAGACGATCTCGATGGCGAGATCAGGAACAAAGCGCTGAACGCGTCGTTTGCGGTTGTAAAGTTCACATTTCTCGGGGCCGAAGAAACTCAGATCGGGACCATGGGCGTTGCCGCGAAAATCGTATTCCTGTTCGGATAAAACCCGCCCAAGCTTCCCCTGGGTGACAAAGGGCAGAAGCAATGAGACCAGGAGATCTCTAAGCGCGTTGTGCTCTCCAGTGTTTCCAGACACGTCTATCAGCTCCCCGTCGACAAGCTCGCGGTGCTTGACAGCCTCGGCGGGAAGCTTCTCGAAATCCTCGATGGTCAGGCGCGTCGACGTCGCCATAAAGTCATTTTAGCTCCACTACTGTTGCGCCCGTTCCGCCTTCGCCCGGCGATGCCGCATAGAATTTCTCGACGTGCGGATTGGTTGCGAGCAATTCCGCAATCACCTTGCGCAGAATGCCCATGCCATGCCCGTGCACAATGCGGACGCGGTCGACGGAGGCCAGGCTGGCGGAATCGAGAAACTTATCCACGTTCTCGCGCGCCTCCTCGGCACGCTGCCCGATCACGTTGATCTCGCGGTAAGAGACATCCCACTTTGGCCCGGGCTCGAAGGAGACATTCCGCGGCAGGCGCGCTTGTTCCGGAGTAGGCGGCAATACTTCCTCCACGTCATCGATCGACACCTGCATCTTCATCAGCCCGGCGTCCACTTCGATCAAATCGGCGGACAGTTTGCGACGTACGCGGGCCGGCTCGCGCACACCTTTCAAACGAACCCGCGCGCCTGCTTCGATGGAAAGCTGTGGACCACGGGCCGCAGTCTCCCCGAACACCGCCGTCCGCGCTTGCTGCTCGAACTCGCGCTTCGTTTTTGCAACCCTGCGCTCGGCTTGTTCGGCAGCTTTGCGCTGCTCGGCGCTTTCCTGGATCTTCTGGATAGCCTCGCGCCCTTCGGTCTCGAAAGCCGCCACCGCAGCCCGCAGCCGTTCTTCCATCTCGCGCAACTTGGCGGTCTCGCGCTTCTCCCACTCCTTGGCGACGGACTGCTCACGCGCCGCCAGCGCCTCGGTCTGCCGCTTGAGCTCGCGCTCGGCCCCGGCGAGAGAATCGACGCGCTGGTGTAACTCATCCAGGAAGCGCGCGACATCGCGCTCCTGTCCCGACATACGCGCGCGTGCCCGCTCGATCAGTTCCGGCGAGAGTCCGAGGCGTGCGGCGATATCGAGTCCGGCCGATTTGCCTGGCGCGCCCAGGCGAAGAACAAAGGTCGGCTGTAGGGTCTGCTCGTCGAATCCCATGGACGCATTCAGCACACCCTCGGTGGTTGCGCCATACACCTTCAGCGCCAGCAAATGCGTGGACGCCAGCGTGAAGGCGCCGTTGGAACGAAACATGTCGAGGATCGCGACTCCCAGCGCGCCGCCCTCCTCCGGGTCAGTGGCGCGGCCCAGCTCATCCAGCAGCACCAGCGATTGCGGCGTAACGTCCAACAGCATGTCGCGCACATGCGCGATGTGCGCCGAAAAGCTGCTCAGGCTTTCGGCGATAGATTGCTGGTCGCCGATATCCGCCAAAACCTGCTCGAAGATCGGAAACTCGGCTTCTGACGCCGGCACGGGAAGTCCGGATTGCGCCATCAGCGCCAGCAATCCGGTGGTCTTCATGGAAACGGTCTTGCCGCCCGTGTTCGGACCGCTGATGAGCAACGTGCGATGCGTTTCATCGAGGGTGAGCGAGATCGGCAGCACTGCCTTTTGCTGCCTTCGCAGCACGTCTTCGAGCAACGGATGGCGGGCTTCGCGCAGCACCAAGCGCCGGTTCGAATCCGGGCTGAAGCGCGGAATCGTACATTGAAAGTCCCGAGCAAACTCCGCCTTGGCGAACAGCACTTCCAGGCGCCCCAGCGTTTCCACCGTGGACTGGATCTGAGGCGCCTGCGCGCGCAACAGCTCCGTCAGTTCGCGCAGGATGCGATGCACCTCCCGCAGCTCCTCCTCGCGCAACCGGACCAGTTCGTTATTCAAGTCGATGGTTTCGAGCGGCTCGACGAAAAGAGTATGCCCGCTGCCGCTCGCACCGTGAATGACGCCGTATACTTTGCGCTGCTGTCCGGCCACGACCGGAACGACGAAGCGGTCGTTGCGCAGCGTGATGAACTCCTCCTGCAAAGTTCCGTCGTCGTGATGCGCGCGCAGAAAGCGCTCGAGCGAGCTTTGGATCTGCCGCTGCTGCCGTTCGATGTCGCGCCGCAAGCGCTGCAGCGCAACGCTGGCATTGTCGGCAAGTGTCGCATCCGGCAGAATCTTGCCGCCAAGTTCGCGCAGGATGGAACGCGGATCCAGCATGGCCGCCGCGCGCGACCCGAGCCGCGTGTATTTCGGCGATGCCAGATTCAACACCGCGCGAATTTCGCCGGCCTGCTCCAGCAGCCGCGTGAAATCGAGAATCTGCTGAGCTTCCAGCACCGCGCCTTCGATCCGCAGCAAAGGCAGCGCGGCGGAGATATCGGGAATGGAATCGAAGCCGACGCGCATGGCCGCGCCACGCCCCGCGGCCTGAGGCTGGCGTGACGCCTCCAGATACGCCATGGCTTCGGCGGCATCCGCGAGCGCTTCCTCCAGAACCGCGCGATCGGAATGCGGCTCTAATTTCTCGATCTCGGTCTGGCCAAGCTGGCTGCGCACAAACCGGCCCACCACTTTGCGAAGCGATTCGAATTCGAGCAGGTCAGCGCTGAAGTTTTGCAAAAGCTCTCTCAATCACGGCCAGCGTGCCTTCTGTAAGACGATACTGGCTAAGGTTCTGTTCCGTGACCCAGACTGCCTGGCTCACATCGCTCGCGGCTTGCAATCGTCCGCCCGTCGGACGGCACAAATAGTCGATCAGGACGTAGTGATACTCCGGACGGCCTCCCGCATCCGGCATGATGCGCTCGAAGATCTCGAAGATCGAAAGCGGCTCAATCTCGAGACCGGTTTCTTCCAGCACCTCCCGGCGAATCGCGGCCTCCAGCTTCTCGCCTGTTTCCAGGATCCCGCCCGGCAGCGACCAATAGCCTTTCAACGGCTCCCTGCCACGCTCCACCAGGAGAATTTTCGCGTCCTCGAAGATCAGCGCTCCCACTCCGAGAAACGGGCGTGTCGGATAACGGCGGTCTTCGTTAGTACTGAACACTGCCCTTCACATCCAGCCGGATTCGGTAAACGGAAGTTCGCGCGGTCACGTACAATCCTTGAAGATCTTCATCGCCGAACGCGCAGTTGGACGGAGTCTCGCCCAGCGCGATGGACCCCAGCGGCTTTCCTTCCGGCGTGTAGACTTCAATCTTGTTCGCCGCCAGATAAAGATTGCCTTTCTCATCCGTGCGCAGCCCGTCGGGAATGCCATCGATTCCGGAAACCAGCACGCGCTCGTTCGAGGCCACGCCTTTGCCGTCCAGATCGTAAGCGCGGATGTTGCGCTCATCCGAATTGGAGACGTACAGGATGCGGCCATTGGGCGAAAGCGCGATGCCGTTCGGACGGCCCTTGGGCTTGGCGATCAGCTCCACCTCTCCGCGCGGTGAAACGTGATACACGCCGAAAAAATCAAGGTCGCGCGTGTCTTCCTGGCTGCCGAAAGCCGGGTCCGTGAAGAACACCTGGCCATCCTTGCGGACCACAATATCGTTGGGTGCGTTGAACTGCTTGCCCTCGTAGCGCTCGACAAAGGCTTCAATCTTGCCTCGCTTGTCGGTGCGCGTGATGCGGCGCGAGTGCGTCTCACACGTGTACAGACGCCCTTGCGCATCGAAGGCATTGCCCATCGCGCCGTTGGAATTGGCTCGAAGCTGAGCAGGCTTGGCGCCGGGCTTCAACTCCAGAAGCTTGTTGTTGGGGACGTCGCTGAAGACCAGAAATCCATCGCGCGACCAGGCCGGCCCCTCGGTGAAGAGGTATCCGGTACCGACTTTTTCCACCGTTAGCTCATCAAAATTCTGAGCCCAGACTGGCAGGATCAGCAGCAGGGCTGAAAGCGCAAACTTCATTTATCGATCAGGGTAGCACCGCCCATGCGTGTTCACCCCAGCAGCTTGTCGCGCGTGATCGGCAGGTCCTTGATTCTGCGCCCGGTGGCGTTGAAGATTGCATTGGCGACGGCGGCAACCGAAGGCACGATGGTCGCTTCGCCGATGGATTTTGCGCCGTACGGCCCATACGCATCCTCGGTCTCGACGAACAGCACGTCCACTTCTGGCGTGTCCCGATGCGTCATCACGCGCGCGCCGTAATAGCCCGCATTGAGCGGGACGCCGTGCGCGCGGTCATAGAGCAGTTCTTCATGCAGCGCCATGCCGATGCCCATGGTCGCACCGCCCTTGACCTGGCTCGCGCAGGTCAGCGGATTGATGATGCGTCCGCTGTCGTGCGCTGCGACGTATCGAACCACGCGTGCCCGGCCCAGCTCGGTATCCACCTCGACCTCGGCGAAATGCGCCGCGAAGCAATACCGCGCGGCTCGCTGAGGCTGCGGAGGATCGGTGGTGGCGCTTCCCGTGAGAACCTCGCCAGCTCGGGGCGGTCCTTTTTCTGTAAGCTGCCGTTTCAAATCGTGCGCGGCCTCGATGACTGCGTTGCCGGTGTGCGTCGTGGTACGGCTGCCGGATTCGCCGACCGAATACGGACATTGCGCGGTGTCGCCGCTTAGCACTTCGATCTGTTCTAGCGGAACGCCGAGAGCTTCCGCGGCAATCAGGCCCATGGTGGTCTTGGCCGCGGTTCCGATGTCGGTAACGCCGACGCGTAACTGATAAATGCCGCGCGAATCGAGACGAATAACCGCGCTACTGCGCCCCAATCCGGAGCCGAACGCGCCCATCGCCATGCCGATACCGCGCTTCACGGGCCCAGGATCGGCGGCCGGCGCGTGCCAGCCCTGTTTCCAGCCAAACGCCTCCGCGCCACGGCGGATGCACTCCTCCATGCCATTGCTCGTGTACGGCAGTTCGTCGTGATATTTGCGCGTGAAATTCTTCAGACGAAACTCGACTGGATCAATCTTCAGCTCATGCGCGATGTGATCCATGAGCGACTCGATGCCGAAAATCCCCTGCGGGTACGCCGGCCCCCGGAAATTGGCCGAAACCGCCATGTTGGTGTACACCGGATACACAACGGACTCGACGTTGGGGCACTGATACATCTCGACGCCCGCGATTCCGCCCGCGCCTTTGCGATAAGGCCCCATGCCGCTGTAGCCGCGAAGCTGGATGGCAGTGAGCGTCCCGTCGCTCTGCACGCCGACCTTGTAGTACTGATGCGTGGGCCAGCGCCCGTGCACCGCGACGTAGTCTTCCTTGCGCGTAAATTCGAGCTTCACCGGCGCGCCGGCTTGCTTGGCGAGCAGCGCGGCCATCAGATCGAAATCGTGGCACTGATTCTTGTTGCCGAAGCCGCCGCCCATGAACTGGCAGACTACGCGGATGTTTTCGAGCGGCAGATTCAGATCCTTGGCGACGTCCGTGCGGCAGTTCGAGATTCCCTGCGTGGATGCGTACAGCGTGAGTTTCCCGGCGTCCCACTGCGCGATGGCCACGCGCGGCTCGAGCTGCGCATTATTCAGATGCACCGAGGTATAGCGATCTTCATAGATGTGGTCGGCCGCGCGAAAGCCTTCCTCCAGGTTCCCGTGGCGCGACGTGTCTGGCTCGTGCCGGCCTTGCGCGTTGGCTGAAAGATTGCCGCCGGGCTGAATCTCCGGCGCGCCGGGTTTGAGCGCTTCTTCTGGATCGAGAACGAACGGAAGAACCTCGTAGTCGACGGCGATGAGCAGCAAAGCTTCTTCGGCGATGTGCCGGTCCGTGGCCGCGACCGCCGCGACAGCGTCGCCCGCGAATCGCACGGGACTGTTAAAGAGGTAGCGCTTGTTGCGCATGTCGCCGCTCGACCACACCACGTTGCAGTTTTCGTGCGTGAGGATGGCTTTCACTCCCGGAAGCGCGAGAGCCTTCGCCAGGTCGATGCCGCGGATGCGCGCGTGGGCATGAGGACTGCGCAGAACGCGGGCGTACAGCATGCCGGGAAGTTGAATGTCGCCGGTGTACGTTGCCGCGCCCGTGACGCGCTGGAGCGCATCGACGCGAGGAGTGGGATGACCGACCGAGTGGAGTGCGTTCATGTTTCCTCCGGGCGGCGGGGCCGGGCCCTCGCGGCTGGAAACGATTGTAACGCCCGGGGCTTTCGCGGGTCCAGGGTCGCGCCGCGCCGCTCTCCAGTCCGGCGCTCGGCGGTCGCGATAAACTAGAAAAAGAGTGACGCGCAGAGTCCTCATCTCGGCAGGCGAGGCCTCGGGGGACCTTTATGCCGCCGGGCTGGTGGAGGTTCTTCGGCGGCGCAACCCGGACCTCGACTTCTTTGGATGCGCGGGCCCACGTATGCAGCAGGCCGGCGTGCGCGCGGTGGTGGATTCCCGGAGCCTCTCAGTAGTCGGTCTGGTGGAAGTGATCACGCACATCCCACGCATCTATCGCGAGTACCGCAAGCTGCTTCGAGCCGCCGCGGTCGAGCAGCCCGCCCTTGCGATCCTCACCGACAGCCCCGATTTCCATCTGCGCCTGGCTCGCCGGCTCAAGAAGCTCAACCTCCCGGTCATCTATCTGGTGGCGCCGCAGGTCTGGGCGTGGCGAAAGGGCCGCATACCGCTGATGCGCCGCACCATAGATCGTCTGCTGTGCATCTTCCCCTTTGAGCCGGACTTCTTCGCCCCCACCGGGATCCAGGCCGCCTATATCGGCCATCCGCTCACCCGTCTGGTGAAGCCGTCGGCCGGACGCGACGAATTGCGCAAGCGCTTCGGCGTTCCCGCGGGCGTTCCGTTGGTCGCCTTGCTGCCTGGAAGCCGCCAAGGTGAGGCTGCCCGGCATCTCCCGCTGCTGCTTGAAACGGTACAAAAGATCCGCGTGGGCCATTCCGGGCCACCGCCCAGCTTCATTCTGGCGGTTCCGCCGGGTACCGTGCCGCCGGGATCAACTTTTCGGGAACGCATTTCCCAGTCATCCATCCAACTGCTAGAGGGCCAGGCCTGGGATGTACTGGCCTGCGCCGACCTGGCGCTGGCGGCCAGCGGGACCGTTACCATCGAGGCCGGTTTGTTGGGCACCCCGCTGATCGCGTTTTATCGGGTGAACAAATTAACTTGGTGGATGGGCCGGAGGTTGGTGAACGTCCCCTTTTATTCCATGGTGAATCTGGTAGCCGGACGCCGCATCGTGCCGGAATTGATCCAAAACGATATGACGGCTGAACGCCTGGCTGCCGAGGCGCTGCGTTTGCTCGGCGACGAGACCGCGCGCGCCCATATGCGCCGTGAACTCGGCTCGGTCGCGCAAATCCTATCCCGCCCCGAAGATCCTATGGAAATCGCCGCGGCTGTGGTTGAAAAATTTCTGCCAGGCGGCGAGAACGCCACGCCGCTTAAGGAGGAATCTGCGCTCGCGTCGCGTTCCGTGGTGCGCGCTTAGCAAGAAGGAAATGGCTCATGTTTCGTAAGACACTCTTCGCGGCTCTCGCACTGACGTCGTTGCTTGGCGCACAGGAACGCGGGGCAAAACGCGGCCAAATCGACGTCCAGAACTATGCGATCGACGCCGAGGTGAATCCGCGCACCCAGTCGCTAACCGCTACGGTCAAGGTTCGCTTCGTTCCGTTGAGCAGCGACATCTCTTCGCTCTCTTTTGAGCTGAACAACGCGCTGAATCTCTCGCGCGTCACCGATGAAACCGGACGCCAGATCCAGACCTCGCGCTCCACGCAAGACACCGCCGTGCGGCTCAGCCTCCCAGGACCGCTGGCGAAAGGAACCCCCACCACTTATACATTCAGCTACGACGGGCGCCTGAGCGGCCAGGAAGATTCGCCGGTCTATGGCATCAAGTTCGCCTCCATTCAGAACGATTACGCGTACCTGATGTATCCGTCGCGCTGGTTCCCCATCAACGATTACACGGTCGATCGTTACACCGCCGACCTGCGCATTACCGTGCCCTCCGGCTTCAAGGTCATCTCGGGCGGCCTGGAACACGACGAGCCCGCCGGCGCCGACAAGGTCGCCTACAGCTTCCAGTACACCAAGCCTTCCTTCCCCGGCAGCATCGCCATCGTCGAAGGCAACCCGGTCCGCGTCGACTCGGAAGGTGTCAGCACCTCGCTTTATTTCCGCAAGAAGCAGTCCATGGCCAACGCCTATGGCGAGGAAACCGGAAAAATCATGAGCTATTTCACTAGCGTCTACGGCTTGCCTCCGCAGGCCAACTTGACGCTGGTCGAAACCGACGACGGGACGCCCAATGGTTTCTCAGCGCCTGGGGTGATTTTCCTTTCACCCGGCGGCATCGGCGATAAGGTAGCCGCGCGGCTGCTGGCCAACCAGATTGCCCGCCAGTGGTGGGAAACGCTGATGTCCCCCATCAATCGCGATCACATGTGGCTGGAGAACGGCAACGCGCGCTTCGCCGAAATGCTCTGGGACGAGCATTCGAGCGGCCCCGGCGCCTTCGAGCAGGACGTTCACGATACTTATGTCGAAGCGCTCACGGTGGACAATCCGCCGCTGATCCAGTCCGGCCGCCTGGAGGATTACTCGCCCGAATATTGGGCTGAAACCGCGGCCAAGGGCGCTGCCATTCTGAACATGCTACGTAACCTGATGGGCGCCGACGGGTTTTCGAAACTCCTGTCCGGTTTTGCCGCGGACCATGGCTGGCAATCCATCAGCACCGCCGACTTCCGCCAGGCCGCCGAAAAAATCTACGGCTCCAGTTTGCAATATTTCTTCGTGCAGTGGATCGAGTCCAACGGCGCGCCCGAGTTTCGCTTGGAGTACACCGTGTTCCGCCTCGGGACGAAGGGCTTCCGCGTTATGGGCAAGATCTCGCAGGACCTGGATACTTTCCACATGCCGGTGGATCTCAAGATCGAGACCGAAGGCAATCCGGAAACGAAGCGTATCGACGTGGTTGGTACTTCGTCTGAATTCTCCATCGACACGTTCGGCAAGCCAAAGTCCGTGAGCATCGATCCCAGTGGCTCCGTACTGCGCTGGAGCCCGAACATGCGCGTCGAGGTCGCCATCAAACGTGGCGAGCAGTTCGTGGCGATCGGTGAGCTGGGCGACGCGCTGAAGGAATACCAAAAAGCCATCGAGGTGAATCGCCAGAGCTCGCTAGCGCACTATCGCGTGGCCGAGATTTTCTTCCTTCAGAACAATTATCAATCCGCCGCCAACGAATACCGTGAAGCGCTCAATGGCGACCTGACACCCAAATGGACCGAGGTGTGGGCGCACATCAAGCTCGGCAACATCTTCGATGTTTCGGGCCAGCGCGACCGCGCGGTCAACGAATACAATCAGGCCATCCGCACGCGCGACAATACGTCCAATGCCCAGGAAGAAGCCGCCAAATATCTAAAGCAGCCCTTCGAACGCAAACACAGCAACATTTAGCCTGGATCAGGCCGCCAGTTTCGGCGTCAGGTACCACTTCAGTACTCCGCGCGGCGCACCCGCGAACTTGTCGACTTCAACGCACGCCAGTCCGCCCTTTTTGAAGTCGATCTGGAAGCCCGGACATCCCAGCAAAAACGCCGTCAACGCGCTGAATAACGGTTCGTGCCCGACGAGCAGTATCTGCGGCTCATCCTTGTGTACTCGGATTTCCTCCCAGACTGCATCCGGCCGCGAGGACGGCTCCAAGCTCCGGGTGCGCAGCAGGTCGCCCTCGTACGTGAGAAGCTCGGCCGCAAGCTGCGCGGTCTGCAGCGCACGGCGGTAAGGGCTGGTCAGGATCAGCGACGGCTGCACGCCCGCTTCAACCGCGGCATGCAAGATACCACGCAGCTTCTTCTTCCCCTCCGCGGTGAGCGACCGGTCTGAATCCGGCTCGCCTGCTCGGCCGTCTTCCGCGATCCCGTGCCGAAAAAGATAGATCTCCATTCCTGGTAGCCTAACGGTTTGAAACCTTATCTCGATCGAGCCGCGTTTTATTTGACCTGCGGCTCGCTCATCTCCATTTTATTCTCCATCGCGGTCTCGCAGATTTGCCTGGCGCTGGCGTTCGCCGCGCTGCTGCTTTCCTCCGAGAAGCTGCGCTTGCCGCCGATCAAGCTGCCCCTCGCGCTGTTCATCGCCGGCACGGTGATCTCGCTGCTGGTTTCGGGACACATTCGCGATGGTACGCCGCAAATCCGCAAGTTTTTCGTGCTGCTCGTTTTGCTGCTGGTGTACAGCACGTTCAAGAAGATCTCGGAAATTCGGGCGGTGGTGTTGCTGTGGGCGCTGGTGGCGACACTTTCGGCGGTGCGCAGCCTGTTTCAGTTCTGGGAGAAATACCAGCAGGCCGCGGCCCAGCACTCCAACTTTTACGACTTCTACGTCGGCTCGCGAATCACCGGCTTCATGAGCCACTGGATGACGTTCGGCGGCGAAGAGATGATCGTGCTGCTGCTGCTGGCGAGCTTTCTGTTTTTCTCGCGCGTGCCGCGCTGGAAAAACGCCGGCTGGCTCTGCTCCCTGATTCTGGTGGTGTCGATGGTGCTGGGCTATACGCGCAGCATTTTCCTGCTGGGATTCCCGATCGGCCTGCTCTATTTGCTGTGGTTCTGGCACAAGTGGCTGGTGGCGGCCGCGCCCGTGGCGGCGCTGGTCATTTTTCTCGTGGCGCCCGCGTCGCTCAAGGAGCGCGTGACTTCCGCTTTCCAGCCGCACGGCGAAACGGATTCAAACCTGCATCGAGCCATCACGCGCGAGACCGGGTTAGCGATGATCCGGGCGCATCCCTGGTGGGGACTAGGCCCGGAACAAGTGGGCAAGCAGTTTGAGCAATGGGTTCCTTCCGATGTCGCGCGGCCGCTGCCCGAAGGTTGGTACGGGCATTTGCACAACATCTATCTCGAATACGCGGCCGAGCGCGGCATCCCCACCGCGCTGATACTGTTTTGGATGATCGGCAAAATCCTATGGGACTTTGCGCGCGCATTGCGAGGAAAGCTCGCCGCAACAGAAGCGCGTTTCGTTCTGCATGGCGCCATCGCCGTGATCCTGGCGATTCTGGCCGAAGGCTTCCTCGAGTACAACCTGGGCGATAGCGAAGTGCTGACGCTGTTTCTCGCGGTGGCCGGTTTTGGTTACGTCGCACGCGAGGCAATCGACGCCGGTGCGTGACCTCGAAGTCCTGTTGGTCGGCGGCCGCGGAGGATTGGGCTCGGCCACCGCGGAACTCTTAGGCGCCGAGGGCGCACGGGTTTTCATCAGCGGGCGCACTCAAGGTTTCGACATCGGGCAAGCGTCTGGTCGCACAGGGTTGCTCGAGATGGTCCCAAATTTGTACGGCCTGGTCGTGTTTGCCGGCGATCCAGCGCGGGGCGCGATCGAAGAAGCAATGCAGCGATCGCACGCGGTGAATTACGAGGGCCCGATTCTGCTGGCGCGCGCGGCCGCGGAACGAATGAAGGCGCAGCGGAACGCCAGGCGCGATCGTGCTGTTCGCCAGCATGCAAGCCGTGGCGCTGTTTCCAGGCTCCACCGCCTATGCGGGCGAAAAGGCGGCGCTGCTGCACGCCGCGCGCATCCTCGCCAAAGAATGCCGCGGCCCGGCGAACATCCGCGTGAACGTGATCGCACCCGGTGTCATGCAGGCCGGAATGGCCGAAGCCAGCATCGCGTCGGGCAAGTACGAGCGCTACCTCACCGAGGGTGTGATCCCGCGCTACGGAAAGGCGGCCGATGTTGCGCGCGCCGTGCGCTTCCTGCTGGAGCCGGATAACTACATCACTGGCCAGGTGCTCTCGGTCGACGGCGGAATCACGCTGTGAGCGGCTTGTAAGCGATGCAGTCGATTTCGATCTTCATTTCGCGGCCGGGAAGCTTGGCTTCTACCGTGGTGCGCGCCGGGCGGTGCTCGCCAAAAAACTCCGCGTACACCTCGTTCATGGCGGCGAAATCCTGCATGTCCGCCAGGAACACAGAGCACTTGACCACGTCGGTCCGCGCGGCGCCGGCCTGTTGGAGGATGCGGCGGATGTTCTCCAGCACCATTCGCGCTTCATGGCGGATATCGCCGAACGACATTTGATTGGTCTCAGGATCGATGGGGCCCTGGCCGGAGACGAAGATGAAATCGCCCGCGCGTACAAACGGCGAGTAAGGCCCGCGCGGTTTTGGGACGGTCGGTTCGGACATTATTGCATGGTGTGGTGAATCTGATCAGGCTTCTTCTTCCTGCTGCGGCGCGGCCGGTCCGAAATATTGCCGGACCCAGCGACTTTTCTGCGGCCGCCGGATCGGCTTAGGCTTAGGCGGCGGAGGATTGGGCTCTAGCAGCGACGGCTGGCCTTCCACGATCGGCTGCCGCTCGTCTTCTAACGGCTCATGACTCTCGGGGGCCGGTGGTTCCGGAACGGCTGGCGGATAGAATTCCGCGCCCAGATAGACCACCAGGCCTTTTTCCTCATCCGGCTCCACGCGCACCACCAGCTTGTCCTGCGCGTAATTGAGGAACTCGGAAAATTCCTGGAAACCGTACGCCGCGGGCGAGAAGTTGGGAACTTCCGCCTGCAACCCAGCCTGGCCAGATCGTCCGCCGCCGCGCCGTTCTCCATTTCGAGGCGATGCGTTTCGAGCACATCGCGCAGCTGCGGCAAAAGCCTCCTCGGGTTTAGGCGTGGGACGTTCGGGCTGGGTCGACGTCTTGCGCTCGATGATATAACGGCCGCCCTGGCCGCTGACGTTGACGTAATCGGCCTTCTTGAGTTTCTCGACAAAATCGGAGAAGCTGCTGGCGCCGTACGCTTTTTCGGTAAACGCGGAATCTAGCTGCAGCATGGTGGACTTGAGCAATCCGAGCTGCGGCTGCACCGCGCGGCGCTCGAGCACTTGCAGAGCGCGCTCCACCAGCGGCATAGCCTGCGCGAGATCGAGCGGGTCGGGCCGGCCGCGATGGGCGCCCTGCTGGCGTTCGCGTGGCTGTCCGCCGTGCTGCTGCGGACGCTCGCGGCGCTCCGAGCGGTCGCTCGGTTCCGACAGCAGCGATTCGTAGCTCACGAACTCGTGACAATTCTGTTGCAGGATGGTGCTGGTGAACGCCTTGCCGCCGACCACGAACACGGTCTTGCCGTATTCCTTGAGTTTGTTCACCAGCGGAATAAAATCGCTGTCGCCGCTGATGATGGCGAACGCGTTGACGTGCGGATGCGTGAATGCCATTTCCAGCGCATCCAGCGCCAGGTTGATGTCGCCGCCGTTCTTGTCTCCGCGCGGCGAAGGCAGGCGCTGCACCATCTGCACGGCGTTCTCCGCCATCGACCGGGCCGCGCCTTCCTGGCGCCCCCAGTTGGCATAAGCGAACTTGGCGACCAGGTCGCCTCTCTCTTTGAGCGCATCCAGCGCGAGCGATACATCGAACTCGCGCCGAAGCGTGGATTTCACGCCGATCTCGATATTGTCGTAATCGACGAATACGGCGATGTTCAGTTTTTCTTGCATTGTTTCTCTTTTAGCTAGTCAATTTTCACAGGCGCTAGCCTGCGTGGCGGGCAAACCAGTGCCTGCCATTATGCTTCAAGCGGTCTGCTTTACCGAAGACCGTATGAAGTCTACAATTTCTTCGAGCGAGGCTCCGGGCTGGAACACCGCCGCGACGCCCTGCTTCTTGAGCGCTGCGGCGTCCTCGTCAGGAATTATACCGCCAACCACCACCAGGATGTCTTCCATGCCCTTATCCCGCAACAATTCCATCACGCGCGGCACGATCGCATTATGCGCGCCCGACAGGATCGACAATCCAATAACCTGGACGTCTTCCTGCAACGCGGCATTGACGATCATCTCCGGCGTCTGGCGCAGGCCGGTGTAAATCACCTCCATGCCCGCGTCGCGGAGCGCGCGCGCGATGACCTTCGCACCCCGGTCGTGGCCGTCCAAACCCGGTTTGGCGAC
Source organism: Terriglobia bacterium (assembly GCA_963739705.1). GTDB lineage: Bacteria > Acidobacteriota > Terriglobia > Bryobacterales > Bryobacteraceae > Palsa-89. The sequence continues at coordinate 133,563 of CAVUBR010000008.1, forward strand.
CAGCACCCGGATGCGATCCATATGGCTTCAGTTTAACACTGAGGCCGGCGCCGCTGTTTCAGAAGCAGGAGTGTCGGAAGACCGGCGCCGCCAGCGGCGAAGAGTCACAAGGCTCGAAACCAACTGCGCCTGTGGAGCGCTGTAAGATCAACAAGGAGCGATCTTCGATGCGATTATTCCCAATTTTGTTTTTGAGCTTGACGTGCGCGAACGCGCAAATCGCCGTTCAGGTGGGAGGAAAGCCGGTGGGGACCAGAAGCACGTTGAATTTCACCAACGCCGCCGGCACGTCGGTGAGCGGAATTTTGCAGGCCTGTTCAGACGATGGCAGCCGGGTGAACTGCTCGAGTTCCTACAACACGGCATTCATCGCGACACACGATACCGTGCAGGATAACGAGAACTACTGCAATTCGACCAATGGCACGAACACGTACACATGCCGGCTGCCGTTCAAGCAACTGGGGAGCTATCAGGCCGGCATGACTTTTCTTTTGACAGTGGACTCCACCTGCGCTGGCTCCTGTAGTTTGAACATCGACAGCCTTGGACCCGTGAATATCAAGCAGGCGGATGGCTCAACAGATCCGGGCGGGGCGATCGTCGCAAGCCAGCCGCAGTGGATTTTTTATGACGGCAAGGTGTTTCGATTACTGGGCGCCGGCGGCGCTGTTACGAGCGCGGTTCGCTCGGCCGCGTCCCACTGACCAACGCGGCGATGTTTTCGCGCGGCGCGTCATTGGCGCGATGGACACCATTACCTACGCCGCAAGCATGAGTCTGGACGTCACGGCCGGCGATCTGCACAAAATCAGAACCGCCAACACCGCGGCCAACGCAACGGTGAATGCCACCACGGGTGGATTGCCGGGCCAGCACATGTGGATCATCATCGCCAACGATGAAATCAGCCCGAAGACCGTTGCGTTCGGCGCCAATTTCCGCAGCGCAGGTCCGCTGATTGGGACTGCCGGGAAGGCTGCCACGATCCAGTTCGTATCGGACGGAACGGCTTGGTACGAGACGGCCAGAGTACAGAATTTGTGAAGTAGCTATCGATGTCCTCTGGACGCTAGTGGCCGAAAACCACCAGCCTGGTTTTCCTCGGCCAATGTTGGCGTTTGATGTCTTTTAGGCACAATGATTTGCCGCTGGAACCAAAGATGCATTCAAGACGTCTTGGGAGAGGCTGGAAGGATATGAAATCATCGGCAAAATGGCTTCTAACATCGCTTTTGGCAGTCTCGCTGGCCGGGCTGCCTGGGTTTGCTCAGGATCCGAGCAGTGCGGGTCCGCCGCCGTCGGGCGGTTGGAAGCGGTTTCCGCAAAACGCATCGCCCGCGCCTCCTGCGGATACCGGCGGGGCGTTCGATCCTAGCCAGGAGCCGCAACAGCCTCCGCTTCCGGCTCAGCCCGCGCCAAGCGCCATAACGATTCCGGCCGGGACGTGGCTCACGATTCGCGTCAATGAGCCGCTATCGAGCGATCACAATCAAGCCGGCGATGCCTTCGCGGGAACTCTGGTGACGCCATTGGTGATAAACGGCCTCGTGGTCGCGCGGCGCGGCCAGACCGTAGTTGGACGGGTTACCGAAGCCAAGAAGGCCGGCCACGTCAGCGGACTCTCGCGCCTGGGTCTGGAAGTGACCGAAATCGGTTTGGCCGATGGTAGCCAGGTCCAGGTGAAGACCGCCGTCATGGATCGGCGGGGAAACACTTCGTACGGCCGTGATGCGTTTGGTATCGGGGCTTCGACGGCAACTGGTGCGGCGATCGGAGCGGGAGTCAACGGTGGCGTGGGCGCGGGCGTTGGCGCAGCCGCCGGCGTGGTTGCGGGAACCATCGGCGTGCTGTTGACGCGCGGGCGGGCCACCGTCGTGTCCCCGGAAATGCCGCTTACGTTCCGCACCGATAATCAGGTGACGATCCAGGCTAATTACGATGCGTTCCGGCCCGCAAGCCAGCAGGAATACGGTCCGAGCATGCAGCAGCGGCCGGCCCCGCGTCCGCGATATGGACCGGGATATGGATCGCCTTATGGACCGCCTCCGCCGGCTTACGGTGGATACTATGCGCCTTATCCGTATCCGTACGGTTACTATCCCTATTGGGGGCCCAGCCTCTACTTCGGGTTTGGACGGGGCTGGGGCAGGCGCTGGTAGGTTGCTGGCGTAGCTCTTTTACCCTTCAGTTCACATTGCGCCCGCGGGCTGGATTGAATCCTGGTCCGCGGGCGCAGATCGTTTCTGCTCCAGCTTCCTTGGCTGACCGGGCTGTTATAGTTTCCTTTTGACTCGGGAGGAAACATGGACTTCGCCCTCAGCGACGAGCATCGGATGCTCAAGGATCTGGTGGCGCGCTTCGTTCGCGAGGAATTAATGCCGCTGGAAAAAGCGGTGCTCGATCGCGAGGCCTCGGGCCAGGGCGTGGTGCTCACCGCTAAAGAGCGCGCGCCGCTGGACCGGCAATCGCGCGAGCTGGGGCTGTGGGGATTGGACGCCCCCGAGGACATAGGCGGTTCGGATATGCCTGAGGTCGCGCTGGTGGGCGTCAACGAAGAGCTGGGCAAGACAGTGACGCCTTACGTGCTCCCGCCCGATTCGCCCAATCTGCGCATGTTGATGGTGACCGCCAACGCCGAGCAGCGCGCGCAATACCTGGCGCCTTACGCGCGCGGGGAGACGATCTCGGCCATCGGCATTTCCGAGCCGGCCGCCGGCGGCGATCCGGCCGCGATGACAACCAGCGCGGTCCGGGACGGAAACGATTGGGTGATCAACGGGCGGAAGATCTGGATCAGCCGGGCGGCGGAGGCGGACTTCACGATCCTGATGGCAGTCACCAATAAATCCAAAGGCGCGCGCGGCGGGATCTCCGCGTTTCTAGTGGACAAGGGCACGCCAGGGTTCAATATTTTGCGAAGGATTCCGATGATTGGCGGGCATTTCACCTATGAGATCGCGCTGGAGGATTGCCGCGTGCCAGCATCCAAGCTGCTGGGCGAGGAAGGACAAGGCTTCGCGCCGATGCAGATCCGGTTGTCGACGCGGCGCTTGGAAATGTCGTGCGTGTGCATCGGCATGGCGCAGCGCGCGCTCGACATGATGTGCGAATATGCGCCGCAGCGAGTCACGTTCGGCGCGCCGCTGGCCGAAAGGCAGACCATCCAGTGGTGGGTGGCGGACGCGGCGGCCAAGATCCACGCCGCGCGCCTGATGGCCTACGATGCGGCCTGGAAGGTCGACCAGGGGCGCGACGCGCGGACCGAAGTCTCCATGCTCAAGGTGTTTGCCACCGAGTTGGCTTGGGACACGCTGGATAAGGCCATGCAAACCTTCGGAGCCATGGGCATGACCAAGGAAGTGCCGCTGCAATTGATGGCGGCGACAGTGCGGAATATGCGAATCTACGAGGGTCCTTCGGAGGTGCATCGGTGGGTGGTGGCGAGGAAGTTGTTGCGGCTGCGCAAGCCATGAAGCCGCGTGGCGATGTTTCAGTCGCCCTGGATGGACATGTGGCCTTCTTGGAGATGCACCGGCCGCCGCATAATTTTTTCGATCGTGAACTGATTGGAAATTTAGCGGACGCTTTTGAGACGCTGGATCGGGAGCCGCAATGCCGGGCGCTGGTGCTGGCGTCCGAAGGGAAATCGTTCTGCGCGGGTGCGGATTTCGGGCCTTCAGGCGGCGAGGGTGAAGAGCTGGAGTCGGCTCGAGCGGGTCGGCTGTACGAGCAGGCGATTCGCCTCTTCGGCACCCGCAAGCCGGTGATCGCGGCCATCCAGGGCGCCGCGGTTGGAGGAGGCTTGGGATTGGCACTGGCGGCGGACTTCCGCATCGCTACCCCGGAGGCGCGGTTCGCGGCCAATTTCGCCAAGCTCGGGCTGCATCCAGGATTCGGTTTGACGCACACGCTGCCGCGCTTGATCGGCGTGCAACGCGCGAGTCTGATGTTCTATACCGGGCGACGCATCCACGGAGAGCAGGCGCTGGAATGGGGGCTGGCCGATGTTCTGGTGGCCCCGGATCGGTTGCGGGAGGAAGCCCTAAAGCTAGCGAGCGAGTTCGCGGACGGGGCGCCGCTGGCAGTCGAGTCCGTGCGAGCCACCATGCGGCGCGGCTTGGCAGACGCTGTAAAAGCGACGCTGAAGCATGAGCTGGCCGAACAGAGCCGCCTGGCGTGCACCGAAGATCACAAAGAAGGGATTCGAGCGGTGAGCGAGCGCCGGCCGGGCCGATTCCAGGGGCGCTGACCGCCCCTCCCGCGGCACGCCAGCGCTAGAATCGGACGGGGAGGGCAACGTGAAACGAATTGTCCTTTGGGCCGGGGTTGTGGTGGCGGTGCTGGTCGTAATTGTCCTGGCGCTGCCTTTTTTGATTGATGCGAATGCCTTTCGCCCGCGGCTTGAATCCAATCTGACCGGTGCGCTGGGAAGGGCAGTCAAGCTGGGCGAGCTGAAGCTGGAGCTGCTTTCGGGCGGGGTTACGGCCAGCGATTTGTCGATTGAGGACGACCCGGCGTTCGGCCCATCTCCCTTTCTGCGCGCCAAGCAGCTCAAGGTTGGAGTGGAGCTGGCAACGCTGATCTTTTCACGAAAGCTCAACGTCACTGGGCTCACCATCGATCAGCCGGAGATCGTGATGGTGGAGTCGTCGCCGGGCGTTTGGAATTTTTCGAGCCTGGGGAGAGCCTCACACGCGAAGCCGGCTGCCGCCCAACCAGCCCAACAGCCTTCCTCGGGCCCTCCGCTGGATCTTTCGGTGAAGCTGGTGAAGGTTACCAACGGCCGTTTGACGCTGAGCCGCGGCAGTAGTCGCGGCAAGCCGATGGTGTTGGAGCAGGTGGAAGTGGAGCTTCAGAATTTTTCGGGATCGGCCGCATTTCCTTTCACCATGACCGGAAAGGTCGCTGGTGGAGGCTCCATCAAGCTGGCTGGGACAGCCGGTCCACTGGATCCAACGGACGCCTCCAAATCGCCCCTAAGCGCACACCTGAACGTGAACCAACTCGATCTGGCTCTCTCGCGCATCAACGACTGGGCGCCGTCACTGGCGGGGATTGTTTCGTTCGATGGGACCGCTTCGTCCGATGGTAAGGCGGTGCACGTGGACGGGAAGTTGAAGGGCGACAAATTGAAACTCGCGCGCAATGGGACGCCGGCGCGCCGTGCGGTCGAGCTGGATTTCGCAGTGCTGCATGACCTCGCGGGCCGTTCAGGGACCGTTAGCCGCGGCGATGTTCATGTCGGCAGCGCCGTGGCGCATGTCACGGGAACCTATGCGCAGCAGGGCGACTCCATGGCACTCAAGATGAATCTCACCGGCTCCAACATGCCGGTTACGGAGTTGGAGGGTTTGCTTCCGGCGCTCGGCATCGTGCTGCCGGCCGGATCGTCGCTCAAGAGTGGCACGGCCAATGCCGATTTGTCCGCGCAAGGTCTCGCAGACCGGCTGGTGACCACAGGCTCGCTCGGTCTGAACAACGTAAAACTCGGCGGCTTCGACATGGGCAAGAAGATGTCGACCATCGAACGCCTCGCCGGCATCAAATCCGGGCCCGATACCGTGATTCAGACTTTAAGCGCGAACGTCCATTATGCGCCCGAGGGGGCAACTATGCAGGACATCAAGCTGGTGGTGGAGGGCATCGGCGAAGTGAATGGCGGTGGAACCATCAGTCCTCAGGATGCGCTGAATTTCAAGATGACGGCGGCCGTGCACATGTCCGGGCTGGCCGCCGTGGTGAGCAACGAGCCGATTCCGTTCACCATTGACGGCGCGGCGTCCGATCCGCAATTCCAGCCGGATATGAAGGCGGTCGCTGGTGAGGCGCTGAAGGGATTTGTAAAAGGCGACGCCGGGAAGGCGGCCGGCGATATTCTCAAGGGGATTCTGGGCGGGAAAAAGAAGCCCTGAGTCGTCTCCAGTTTGGGCGCTACAGGGTTTTTACACGCTTATTACGTCCGTAAGCAGGTCGTCTGCAGTCTGAATAGACAAGGAGGCGACTCATGCCGGACTTCACACAGACCTCAAATCCACAGACCGATCAGGCGCCGAATTGGTTGATGTCGTCGTTCGCGATGCTGATCATCCTGGCGGCCACGGCCGCGGTGATTGTCAGCTTGCTGCAGGTGATCAGTTGGACCGAATGCGCGCTGCTGCTGGTAACGGGGATCGCGCTGAACTGTGGCATCCTCTTCACGATCGTGACGATGCGGCGGCTCGGCAAGGGCGAGTAGAGATTAGTCGGTTCCTTCGGCTTTGGCCTCGGCGTTGCGGGCGGCGCGCAGACGTCCGAGCACGGTGACGAGCCACATCAGCCCGGCGAGAGCGACGACAGCCATCAGCCAACGCAGCAGGCTGGCCAAGAACGCGGCGTCGATAACCGGCCATTGGAAGCGGAAGCGCGACAGGACTTCGCCGCGGTCGATCATCCAGTGCCAGCCGGTGTGCGCCACCAGCGCCGAAAGAATGATCGTGCCCATGCGCTCGGCTACCACGAAGCGGAAAAGCACCTCCAGCACCGGGATGAGCAGCACCAGCACCAGCAGTTGGCCCAGCTCCACGCCGAGTTGAACGACAGCAGCGAGGTCAGCATGTGCGAGCCGGCGAACTGCAGCGTCTGCCGCAGAGCGAACGAGAAGCCGAAGCCGTGCACCAGTCCGAACCCGAACGTGATCATCCAGCGGCGATGCACGGTGGCTGCGCCGACGATGTTTTCGAGCGCCATGTAGACGATCGACGCCGCGATCAGAGTTTCGATCAGCGGCGGGAACCACAGCGCGTCCGGCGCCAGGTTGTAGGCGGAAGCGATCAGCGTGATGGAATGCGCCACCGTGAACGACGTGACGATGGGGATCAGCGAGCGGAAACGGCGGAACGGGATCACCAGGCAAAACAGGAACAGCAGATGATCGGTGCCGTCCGAGAATATGCAGGAAGCCGAGGTGCACGAAATTGAGCGCGGCCTGATACCAGCGCGGGTCCATGCGCACCAGTCCGGGAGCGTCGAGGAATTCGAAAGCGCGCACGGCGCCGTTGGGCGCGACGAACCGGAATACGGTCAGCACGCGCAGGCCGAGGCGCCACCAGCCGTCCGGATTCACCGAGAAGCGCGATTGATCGGACTCGATCGGGTACTCGAGGACAGCGTCCAGCATGGTCTGGTTCCAGACCACGTTGGTGTCTTCCGGAAGCGGCGGCCCGGTGACGTGTGCCAAGGCTTGCTCATAGGAGGCGAACGAGCGGTCTGACAACAGCGAGAGCTGCGTGGCCGCCACGGTTGGCTTTCCCAGCTTGGTATCGCCCTCGTAGACCTCGATGAAATCCGAAACCCAGAGTGTGGCGGCGCTCGGAAGCATCGCGGCCGTGCCATTGATGTCCAGATAAGGGTCGCGGCCCTTCTCCGGAAAGTTGAAGTCGCGCATCGCGGTCAGCGGAATCCGCACCAGCAGGTGCAGGCGGTGGCCTTCGGGCTTCAAGAAGGCCTGAATAGTGATATCATTTGGAATCTCGTGACCTGTGGCGCCCGGAGCGAACGCGATAGCGAATGCGGCCACCAAGATGGCGGCGTGAAAAATAGTTTTACGTGGACTTAGCATGGTGCAAACTGCGAGGCCGGCTGGCCGGCCGTCAAAATTTCCTGGTTGTGTGTATAAGGAATCGTGTATAATAGCCTACCATTGACGAAGAAAGGAGTGAAGTTAATGAAGCGTCACCTCTCTGTTGGAGCGATGTTTCTCGCGGTCCTCGTCGTACTTGCTATCGGGTCTCATGTACTGACGAAAAGGGCCGTGGTGCAGGCTGCTGGAGGAGCCCAAGCGCCAAGATTTGAAGTGGACCCCATGTGGCCGAAGCCGCTGCCGAATCATTGGCTGATGGGCAACACTATCGGCGTTTCGGTGGATTCGAAGGATCATATCTGGATCATTCATCGCCAAGGTTCGCTCGAAGCGATGGAAGACTACGGCGTGGCTAACCCTCCGGGCGCAAAACGGCAGCGCGGCAAAGTGGAATCGGAATGCTGCCAACCGGCGCCGCCGGTACTGGAGTTCGACGAGGCCGGCAATCTGCTGGCAAGCTGGGGCGGCAGTGACGGAGATGGCTATGTTTGGCCGGATTCGAACCACGGCATCACCGTCGACTACAAAGGCAACGTGTGGATCGGCGGCAACGGCCGCGCTAAGACTGACCAGAATCTGCCCGGGGCAGGGCGTGGCCGCGGAGCAGCAGCGGCCGTGCGCAGCACCGGGCCGTGGCGCGGCGCCGCGGACGAACAGGCCGGCGCAGGACGTGGTTCCGGGCCGCCGCTGTATCACGACAGCATGATCATGAAGTTCACCCAGGACGGCAAATTCCTGATGCAGATCGGGACAGCCGGACAGAGCAAAGGCAGCAACGACACCGAGAATCTGGGCCTACCGGCCAAGATCTTCGTCGATCGAAGACCAATGAAGTGTACGTGGCCGACGGCTACGGCAACAAGCGCGTGATCGTGTTCGACGCCGACACCGGCAAGTTCAAGCGGTATTGGGGCGCCTTCGGCCACAAGCCCGACGACACCAACCCCGGACCGCTACAATCCCAGATGCCGCGGAGGATCAGCAGTTCCGCAACCCGGTGCATTGCGCCGATCTCGCCAACGACGGCTTGCTGTACGTTTGCGATCGCTCCAACGATCGCATCCAGGTGTTCAAGGCGGACGGAACGTTCGTCAAGGAGAAGATCCTGTACAAGAACACGCTGGGCGACGGATCGGTGTGGGACATCGCGTTCTCGAAGGATCCGCAGCAGAAGTACATTTATCTGGCGGACGGCGCGAACGAGAAGGTGCACATCCTGGATCGCGACACGCTGGACGTGCTGACCAGCTTCGGCGATGGCGGACGGCAGCCGGGCGAATTCTACGCGGTGCACAGCATCGCGACGGACTCGAAGGGCAACATCTTCACCACCGAGACCTATCGCGGGCAGCGCATCCAGAAGTTCGTGTACAAGGGAGTTGGGCCGGTCACTAAGGAAAGCGAAGGCGTGCTGTGGCCCAAGACCGCTAAGAGCCCGTTCTAGAGCAAGACTCGTTTCTTTGAACAAACGCCCGGTTTAAGCAGCCGGGCGTTTTCTTTGTGTGCCGAGCATGTTCGACAGCTCGGGGGTGAAAGTCCCCTTCACAACCTGATGGAGGTGAAGTGATAGCGAAGCGCAAGGGCGTTAGGTGCCGGACGAGCGGGCAAATGACCGCGAAGTCCATCTCCATCAAGGGCACTGGTTGTAAATTCGGCGGTTGCGCGCGAAAGGCGGTCGAGCGTACCTCGGGAGCTCTGTTGCGTGTCGCGGAATCGTGACTGAAGGCGTCGCAAGGTGCTTAGATCTCGCAGCAGAAGTCAGCAGAGGGCAAATTAGTCCGGCAACGGATGAAGGCCCGAACCGTGATCGTGGGTAGTAGTGCGCGGCTCTCATGCAGGCCATGCGCCAGCCAATCCGCTTCGGCGGAGCTTGCCAGGGGCGGATAGGGTGAAGCCCGAAAGGAACCTGGGAGCGGCGAAGCCTTCGTGGCGACAAGCGAAACGAACCTCCGGCCCACACGGGCTCAAGTCAGGGAACCGCCGTATGCGGACCCGCATGTACGGTGGTGTGGGAGGGGAGGAGCCGCGAGGCTTCCCCCTATCCCGATTGCCGTCGAGCCGCTTCGCGCAACCAAGCGCGATATCCTGGAGAACCATGCCTGAAGACGTCATTCTTACTTCACTTGATGGCGGCGTTGCGACGCTGACCTTGAATCGGCCGGACCGGCTTAACGCGCTGAGTCCGGATTTGATTACGAAATCCATCGAAACTCTCGCACACTGGGAGGAAGATCCGAGCGTGGCCGTGGTGGTGGTGACCGGAGCCGGTCGAGCTTTCTGCGCCGGCGGCGACATCGGAGGCATGGCGCAGGAGAACGCCGCGCCGCGCCCGCTCGAAGAACGCATAGACTGGCTGCGCCGCGCTCAGCAGATTTCCTGGCGGCTTTACAACATGTCCAAGGTCACCATTGCCAGCGTGAACGGATTCGCCATGGGCGCGGGCCTGGGCGTGTGCCTGGCTTGCGATTTGCGCATCGCTTCCGATCAGGCCAAGTTCGGGACCGCGTACGCCAAGGTCGGATTCGGCGGCGATTTCGGCGTCACCTGGCTGTTGACGCGCTATGCGGGCGCGCCCAAAGCCAAGGAACTGTTGTTCACCGCCGATGCGTTCGATGCGTCGGAGGCTTTGCGGCTGGGGCTGTTGAATCGCGTTGTGCCGGCTGACTCGCTCGCGGCCGAAACGCGCGCGCTGGCTTCGCGGCTGGCGGCTGGCCCGCTGGTGAGTTATCGCTACATGAAGGCCAACGTCAATCTGGCGGCCACTTCGGACTTTCGCACCATGCTGGATCGGGAGCCGGAAACACACCTGCGCTGCGGGCAGACCGAGGATCATCGCGAGGGCGTGACGGCGTTCATCGAGAAGCGCCCGCCCAACTTTCGCGGGAGGTGATGCATGGAATTTCGCGAGATCCTATACGAAAAAGACGGCCACGTCGTGACCATCACGATGAACCGCCCGGCCAAGCTGAACGCCTATTCCGAAGTGATGGTGCATGAGATTCTGCACGCGCTGGCGGACGCGCGCGACGACGATGCGACTCGCGCCGTGATTCTGACGGGCGCGGGCCGCGGGTTCTGCTCGGGCGGCGACATCGGGCGCGATTTTCAATATCCGGCGCGCTATCGCGGGCATCGCATGGAATCCATGCTGGAGATGCGCGAGAACATGCATGAGCTGGTGAAGTTTCTGCAGCGCTTCGACAAGCCGGTTATCGCGGCGGTGAATGGCGCGGCCGTGGCGGGCGGGCTAACGCTGGCGCTGAGCTGCGATTTCCGGATCGCGGCCGAGAGCGCCAGGCTGGGCGACACTTCCTTGCGGTTCGGCCTGATTCCGGATGAAGGCGGCGCCTACTTTTTCCCGCGCTTCCTGCCGTTGGACCGCGCGCTCAAGATGTCGTTGTTCTCCGAAGTCTACACGGCGCGCGAAGCCGCGGCGCTGGGCTTGGTGACCGAGGTTGTGCCGGATGCAGAGCTGATGCCGGCGGCTCGCGCATGGGCGGCGCGATTGGCCGAAGGCCCGCCGATCGCGATCCGGATCGCCAAGCGGATGATGTACAAGCAGCTCTCCATGACGCTCGACAACGCGCTCGAAGACGCCGCCATGGCGACGCTGGTGACCAACTATACCGAAGACGTCAAGGAAGGAACCGCGGCGTTTCACGAGAAGCGCAAGCCGCGCTTTCAAGGAAAGTGAAGGCGCAGCCGCACGCACTTGACAGTATAATTACTTCTGTAGTGGCGTTCCCCAATAATTTCCAGTGTGCCGAATGCGCGGCGATCCTGCGCGCGCTCAGGGACGCAATACCTACTGATCTGCGGGATCTGAAGGAATCCTGGCTCGCCTCCGGGCGCGATCTTGGCGAGCTACGAGATCAGATGCTTGCCTCATTCGCCCAGGACCACTCGGCAGATTTGCTGCAATCGAATTATCAACGAACCCGCGAGGCGCGGCGCAAGATGGCGGAACATGAAGCCTTGACCGGCCATTCGGTCTTCACCCACGGCCCCCGCATTGCTTTGTACGGGCCGAATTTCTGACAATCTGACTGAGGACACACGATGATTTCCTCTCGCAGGAGAACTCGCCCCTTTGCTGCCGTTGCGCTGGCACTCCTTGTCGTTGCCGCTGCACCCGCGCAAACCGCGCAGCATCTGACCACTCCCAAGGAAGCCCTCGGCTTCGAGGTCGGCGATGACTATCAGCTCGCCAACTACACGCAACTCACCGCCTGGTGGAAGAAGCTGGCTTCCGAATCCGACCGCGTGAAACTGGTGGAGATCGGCCAGACAGAGGAGGGGCGGCCGCAGTACATGGCGATTCTCACTTCCTCTGAGAATCAGAAAAAGCTGGAGCATTACCAGGAAATCTCGCGCAAGCTTGCCCTCGCCGAAGGACTCACCGATGCCGAGGCGCATGCGCTGGCACAGGAAGGCAAAGCCGTGGTGTGGATCGACGGCGGCCTGCACGCTTCCGAAGTGCTGGGCGCGCAGCAGCTGCTCGAGTTCGTCTGGGAGATGGTCAGCCGCGACGATCCCGAGACGCTGCGATTCCTGAACGACGTCATCATCCTGGCCGTGCACGTCAACCCGGACGGCATGGAGCTGGTTTCCAACTGGTACATGCGCGAGTCCGATCCGAAAAAGCGCTCCACGCAAAATGTTCCGCGCCTGTGGGAGAAGTACGCCGGACACGACAACAATCGCGACTTCTACATGTCCAACCTGAGCGAAACGACTAACATCAATCGCGTGCTCTACCACCAATGGTTCCCGCAGATCATGTACAACCATCACCAGACCGGGCCGGCTGGCGCGGTGATGTTCGCGCCGCCATTTCGCGATCCGTTCAATTACAATTTCGATCCGTTGATCCCGCCGCTGATCGAGATGGTTGGCGCTGCGATGCACAGCCGGTTCGTCGCCGAGGGCAAGCCCGGGACAGTGATGCGCAGCGGGTCGACGTATTCGACCTGGTACAACGGCGGTCTGCGAACCACGACATATTTCCACAACATGATCGGCTTGCTGACCGAAGCGATCGGCAATCCCACGCCCATGGAGGTGCCGCTGGTTCCGGAACGCCAGTTGCCCATCAGCGACGGGCCCTTCCCGGTGGCGCCGCAGACCTGGCATTTCCACACCTCGATCGAATATGAGATGACGGCTAATCGTGCGGTACTCGATCTCGCTTCACGCTATCGCGAGGAGCTGCTGTACAACATCTATCGCATGGGGCGCAATTCGATCGAGCGTGGCAATAAGGATTCATGGACCATCACGCCCAAGCGCATCGCGGCGCTGGAGGAAGCTGCCAAAGCTACTCAGACCGGAAGCCGCGGCGGCCGGGGCTCTGCCGCCGCACCGAACAACAATCCCGGTGTTCCTGCGAACCTCTACGCCTCCGTGTTGCACGATCCCGCGCTGCGTGATCCGCGCGGGTATATTTTGCCTTCCGACCAGCCCGATTTTCCGACCGCAACAAAGTTTATCAACACGCTGATCAAGAACGGCATCACGATCCGGCGCGCCACCCGCGATTTCGACGTCGCGGGCAAGCATTATCCAGCGGGATCGTGGGTGGTGAAGACGGCGCAAGCCTTTCGCCCGCACATCCTGGACATGTTCGAGCCGCAGGATCATCCCAACGATTTCCGCTATCCCGGCGGTCCGCCCATTCCGCCCTACGACGTGACCGGATACACGCTGGCCTTTCAGATGGGCGTGAAGTTCGATCGCATCCTGGACGCGTTCGACGGACCGTTCGAGAAAGTGGACAGCTTACAGAAAGCGCCCTCCGAAAAGATTCATGGACCGGCGCAGCCCACTGGGTATCTGATCAGCCATCAACAGAACGATTCGTTCATCCTGGTCAACCGGCTACTGAAGAACGGCGACGACGTGTATTGGATCGAGAAGCCAACCACGCTCGCCGGGCGGCCGGTTGGGGCTGGGACGATGTATGTGCCTGCGCGTGCGCAAACGCGTCCGATGATGGAGCGCGCGGCGTCGGATCTGGGAATCACCATCGAGGCGGTGCAATCGCGGCCGGCGGGAGCGGCACTCAAGCTCAAACCAGTTCGCATCGGGCTGTGGGATCAATACGGCGGGTCCATGCCATCCGGATGGCTGCGGTTTGTCTTCGAAGGTTTCGAATTTCCATTCGAGGTCGTCTACCCGCAAGCGCTCGATGAAGGCGATCTGGCGAGCCGGTTCGATGTGCTCGTGTTTCCCAGCGGCGCCATGGCGCGTGCCACCCAACCGGCTGACGGCGGCAGAGGCGGATTCGGCGCACGGCAACCTGGCGCGGAAGAAATTCCAGAAGAGTGGCGCAAGGCGTTGGGGTACGTTACGGCCGACAAGACGATTGCCCAACTGCGCAAATTCGTGGAGTCCGGCGGCACCATTGTCGCCATCGGAGAGTCGACGGAACTCGCGCGATTGTTCGGGCTTCCCGTCCAGGATGCATTGACCGAAAGAACGCCCGACGGCAAGGAGCATCCGCTACCGCGCGAAAAGTTCTACGTGCCGGGTTCGGTGCTGGCGATGAGCGTCGATAACACCAACCCCGTGGCGTACGGCATGCCATCGACTGTGGACGCCTTCTTCGAAAACAGCCCTGCGTTCCGGCTCGGCCCGGACGCCGAAATGAAAGGCATCAAGCCGGTGGCGTGGTATCCCAACGCGACGCCGTTGCGCAGCGGCTGGGCTTGGGGCCAAGGGTATCTGGACGGAACGGTGGCGGCGGCTGAAGCGCCCATAGGCGAAGGCAAGCTCTTCCTGCTAGCCGTTGAGGCGGCGTTCCGCGGCCAGCCGCACGGCACGTTCAAGCTGCTGTTCAACTCGATCTACGCCGGCCAAGCGAAGTCTGCTACTCTTGCGCCGTGAACGAGCGAGACTTCAGCAAGCTGTTCCGCCTGGATGGGCGAGTGGCTCTGGTTGCGGGTGCGGCTTCAGGGATCGGGCGCGCCGCTGCCCAGGGGTTGGCGGCGGCTGGCGCAATCACCGTCTGCGCTGACTTAAACCAGCAAGGCGCTACGAGTACGGCTGCCGAAATTCGCGATCGGGGAGGGAACGCCGAGCCCGTAGCGCTCGATATTACAGACCAGGCGAGCGTGGATGCCGCCGTGCAGAGCATCCGCAGCCGGCACCAGCGCATTGATGTGCTGGTCAGCACGCCCGCCGTTAATGTTCGCAAGCCGCTGCTGCGCTACACCGCCGAGGAGTTCGAGAAAGTGCTGCGTTTGAACCTGAAGGGCAGCTTTCTCATCGCGCAGGCCGTGGGGCGAGTGATGACCGAGAACAAGCGCGGCAGCATTATCCTGCTTTCCTCCATTCGCTCCCTGGTGGTAGAGCCGGGGCAGGGCGCCTACGCAGCCACCAAAGCGGGGTTGGTGCAACTTGCAAGGGCGTTGGCGGCGGAGCTGGGCGGCGACGGCATACGAGTGAACTGCATCGCCCCCGGAGTGGTTGAGACTCCGCTGACCGAACCGATCAAGAGCAACCCCGATTGGTACAACGCCTACGCGAGCAAGAACGCGCTGGGCCGATGGGCGACGGCGGACGAGATGGCAGGCCCGATCGTTTTTCTTGCTTCCGATGCCGCGAGCTATGTCACGGGAACGGTCTTGTTCGTGGATGGCGGATGGACGGCGATTGACGGGCGGTTCCAGCCGCCAGTCTAGCGGCCGCGAATGTCCTGATAACTCGGTAAGCCAGGCAGCCCGCGCGCGTTCATGACTGCGCGCACGATGGCTTGCGACATCGCTTCCGCGGCCAGCGCGCCAATCGCTCCGTGATCGGCATGCACCGCGATCGCACCGGTAGCTACCGCGAAAACCGTGTCGCCGTCGTTCGGCGTATGCACCGGATTGATGCAGCGCGCCAGACCGTCGTGCGCCATCTGCGCGATCTTTGTGATTTGCGCCTTGTCGAACGCCACGTTAGTCGCCACCACGCCGATAGTGGTGTGAGCCCCGGCCGGTACTTCCACCAGGCGCCCTTCGCGGATTTGCCGCATCGAGTCCAGGAAGCCTGAACCATCGGGCTTGCGCGCGCCGGCGATAATTTTTCCCGTGCTGGGATCCGAGACATCTCCGACTGCGTTCACCGCGACAATCGCGCCCACGATGATTCCGGTATTGCCGACGTGAATACTGGATGTTCCCAGGCCGGACTTCATGGCCTGCTTGCCGCCGAACATTTTGCCGACCGTGGCGCCCGCACCCGCGCCAACATTGCCCTCTTCTACTTTTCCCGCGGTTGCGGCCTGGCAGGCTTTGTAACCGGATTCGGCTGTGGGCCGGATTTTTGAATCTCCGACTCCCAAGTCGAACAGGATCGCCGCTGGAACGATCGGGATCACGTTCGGTCCCACACGAAACCCCTGGCCGTGCTCTTCCAGATAGCGGACCACCCCGCCGGCGGCGTCCAGTCCAAACGCGCTACCGCCCGAGAGCAAAATCGCGTTCACCTTCTGGACCGTGTTCACCGGATTCAGCAGATCGGTTTCGCGGGTGCCCGGCGCCGCGCCACGCACATCCACGCCGGCTGTCGCACCGTTGTCGAAAATCAAAACTGTGCAACCGGTGGGCCGGCGCGAATCGGTGAAGTGTCCGACCTTCACGCCTTGCACATCCGTGATTCCGCCGTCGCTGCCCATAGCTGCAACCCTCCGCGGCGTCATCGCCGCACCCGCCGCGATTCCTGCCAGTGTCTTACCGAAATCTCTTCGTTTCATTCCGTACCCAATAATCGCAGCGCAGCCAGCGCCATGGCCTTGGAAGCTAGCACCAAATGATCCACCCGGCAATATTCGTCCGGCTGATGCGATAAATCCAGGATACCTGGACCGTAAGCGATGCATTGCTCCACCAATCCCAGGCGCATGACGTGTTTCTGATCGTAAGTGCCGGGGCTGGCGATCAGCGGCGGATCGCTTCCAACCACGTCGCGCACCGCGCCCGACATCGCGGTTACCAGCATGCAATCGGGGTTGGTCAGGATGGGCGGCACACTCATGAGGTCCTTCATTTCATATTGAAACTCCGGATCGCTTTGCGAAAAGCGTCCGAGAATATCGCGAATCTCGTTGCGGACCTCCTCGATCGGTTCTTCGATCAAGAAGCGGCGATCGAAGATGGCCTCGCAGCGATCGGCGACGCAGGGCGTTTGCAGCCCGCCCGGCTGTCCGCCTGAAATGGAGTTGACGTTGATGCTGGCTTGGCGCGCTTCCGGTGGCTCGACCGGCATGGAAGTGACGCGCAGGCTGAGCGCGGGCTTCAGCTCATGCTCGATGACCGATAGAAAATCGGCCATTTTGCTGATGGCGCTCACGCCCAGGAACGGCATGCTGCCGTGCGCGATGCGGCCGATGGTGGCCACCTCAAACCAATACACGCCGCGATGGCCCAGGCAGACGCGATCGACATTCAACGGCTCGGTGATGATGACGAAATCGGTGCGGCCGCGCGCGACCAAACCATGTTCGGCCAGGTAGGCCATACCCGCGAATCCGCCGCTCTCTTCATCCACCGTCCCGCTTTGTTCGACCGCGCCGCCCAGGCGCAGCCCAGCGCGGCGGATGGCTTCGATGGCAAAGATGGAGGCCGCGATCCCTGCCTTCTGATCCGTGGTGCCGCGCCCGAAGATTTTGCCATCCGACAGCGAAGCGCGGAAAGGATCGACAGTCCACCCGTTGCCCACCGGCACGACATCGAAATGACCGTTGAAGTGCAGCAGCGGCCGGGCCGGAGTGCCGCGCAGTCTCCCAATGACATTGACGCGAGGATGTTTGGCGGTGTGCTCCGGCCGGCCTTCGGCGGAGACACGCTGGACGTCATAGCCGAATCCGGCCAGCCGTTGGCCGAGCCATTCGGCGCACGCGGCGTAATTGTCGCCGGGCGGATTTACCGTCGGGATGGCGACGAGTTCGCGCAGAAACTGCAACATCTCTCCGGACATTGCGTCCACACGGTCCAGCACGGCTTGTTCCTGACGCGCCGATGCGCTCACGGAGTTTAGTGTATCGAACGGCGTCCACACCAGTGCGGGCGCCACGAGTGCGCTACATTTGGTAGCGAACGAACATGAAACCAATCCTGTGGTTATTGTGCGTGCCCGTGCTCGCTCAAGATGCGGGCTCGTTCAGGTTCGCTGTCTCCGGCGATTCGCGTAACTGCGGCGATGTGGTGATGCCCGCCATCGCAGCCGGAGCCCGGCGCGACAACGCGGAATTTTATTGGCATCTGGGCGATTTCCGCGCCATCTACATGTTCGATGAAGACATCGTGCCGCCGGCCAAACTCGGCCTTCCGGCGCGGCCCATGACCATCAGCTTGTATGAGAGCATGGCTTGGCCTGACTTCATCGCGCGGCAGATGACGCCGTTCGGGAATCTGCCGGTATTTCTGGGCATGGGGAATCATGAGACCATTCTTCCCGCCACGCGCGATGCCTGGCTCCTCCAATTCGCCGATTGGCTCGAAGCTCCCGCGATCCGCGCGCAGCGCCTAAAAGACGATCCAGCGGACCGCAAGTTGCACGCCTATTATCACTGGAACAACCGCAACATCGACTTCATCACTCTCGACAACGCGAGTCCGGACCAGTTCGACCCGACTCAGTTGCGCTGGATCAGCTCCCTTCTCCAGCGGGACGAGGCTTCGCCGGAGATCCACACCATCGTGGTAGGGATGCATGAAGCGCTGCCGGGCAGCATCAGCGAGAGCCACAGCATGAGCGAATCGGCCCAACGGCGTAAAGAGCGGGCGCGAGGTCTATGAGATGCTGTGGCACGCGCGGAACTCGGCGCACAAACGCGTCTACGTGCTGGCGAGCCATTCGCATTTCTACATGGAAAATATCTTCGACACGCCGGAGTGGAAAGGCAAGGTGCTGCCGGGCTGGATCACCGGGACCGCGGGCGCGGTGCGCTACCGGCTGCCGGCCGCCGCCGGTCCTTCGCAAAAAGCCATGACGGACGTGTACGGTTATCTACTGGGCACGGCTGCTCCCGACGGATCGATTTCCTTCGCGTTTCATAAAGCTCAGCCTCGAAGACCTGCTGGCGGTGAATGCGAAAACACCCGAGCCGCTGGTGCGCTGGTGTTACGAGGAGAACAAAAGTCTACAGCCTATGCGCTGAGCCGCTGCGCCTCACTCGTAGCGCAAGGCGATCAGTGGATCAACCGGCGCCGCCCGCCGCGCCGGCAAGTAGCACGCCGCCACCGATACGGCTAACAGCGTGAGAGCGCCGTCCAGCAACGCGATCCGATCCGCCGGGCTGACCTGGAATAGCAGCGAAGCCATCAATCGCGTGAGCAGCGGCCACCGGCCAGCCCGATTGCCAGGCCAGCGAGCACCAGCAGCAATTCCTGGCGTTCCAACAGGGAAGGGAAGCGGCCGCAGCCCCGGAACCGTTAGCTGAGTTTCAGAGTTCCGGATAAAACTCGAAGAACGCATCGAGAGATTGCATGAGCTGTTTTCGGATCTGGTCTTCTCCGCCCTCGATCAGATGCATGGTCACGTGTGCCTTGTTGCCGTTCTTTAACGCGATTTCTGCATCTTCAACGGCTTCAATTTCATCTGCAGGAAGAAGCCGCATGCCGTACACCAGCGCCAGTTTAGCCATGCTTCATTCTAACGGGAGGTCTCGGGCGGGCGGCCGCGTATCGATCCGCGATAAAATGAAGGAACAAATCCCCGCCGCTTGATCGTATCTATTCACAAGCGGCATTTGAGCCTATGAGGACAGCAGCCGAATCCAGCGAACGGGATGCCAACGGCGCCACCTCGCCGCGGGTTGAGCTTTCTCCGGAATCCATTCGGGCTGCGCTCGACAAAATTCTGGCCAGCCCGGGCTTCGTCAACGCCGAGCGGCAAAGCCGCTTTCTTCGCTACACCGTAGACGAAACTCTAAAGGGCCAAACCGACAAACTGAAAGAGAGTCTGCTCGGCATCGAGGTGTTCGGCCGCAAGCCGACTTACGATCCGCGGGTGGATGCCGTGGTTCGCACGGAAGCGGTAAAGCTGCGGGCGCGGCTGCGCGATTATTACGAAGCGGACGGCCGCGAAGACCAGCTCATCATTGACCTGCCGAAGGGCGGCTATGTTCCCGCGTTCCGCCTTCGGGAGAAGGCGCCGGAGATCCCCCCTGCGGTAGCAACTCAGGATTCGTTCGATAACACGCACAAGGGTCACGACTGGCGTCCGGCCCTGGCCACCGGTCTGATTCTTGCCATTCTGGGCGTCTCGCTGTACATGACTTCCCGCCGCCATCCGCGAGCCGCCACGACTTCCGGCACCGAGATCGCATCCATCGCAGTCTTGCCGTTCGCGGACTTGAGCCCCGATCACGATCAGGAATACTTCTGCGACGGCATGACCGAGGAGATCATCGACGCGCTGGCCAAAGTGGAAGGTTTTCGCGTGGTGGCGCGAACTTCTTCGTTCGCCTTCAAAAACAAGCAGCAGGACATTCGCGAGATCGGCAAGAAGCTGAACGTCGGCGCGGTGCTGGAAGGCAGCGTTCGCAAGGACGGCAACCTCCTTCGCGTCACGGCGCAGTTGAACAGCGTGGCGGACGGTTATCATCTGTGGTCGCAAACCTACGAGCGAGAATTGAAGGACGTGTTCACGGTTCAGGACGAGATCGCCAATGCCATCGTGAACACGCTGCAGCTGAAGCTCGCGAGCCCTCAGCCCAAGCGCGCCGAAAACGTGGAAGCCTACGATCTGTACCTGCAAGGCCGTTATCACTGGGACCGCTGGCGCACCGAAGGCGCCGAAAGCGCGCTGCAATTCTTCGAGCGGGCCACTCAGAAGGATCCCAAGTACGCTGCCGCTTACGCCGGCATCGCCGATTCCTACAGTTGGCTCGCGTTTTTTGGAACCTTGCCGCCCAATGAAGCGATGCCTAAGGCTCGCGCGGCGGCCGAGAAAGCCATCGCGCTGGACGATTCGCTGGCCGAGGCGCACACTTCGCTAGGCTACGTGAAAGCACTCTACGAGTTCGATTGGCCGGGCGCCGAGCGGCAATTCCAGCGCGCCATCCAGCTCAATCCCGGTCTCGCCGATGCCCACTTCGGTTACGGAATTGTGTACATGGCGCCGCAAGGCCGCGGCGACGAATCGCTGCGCGAGATGCTGCTAGCCCGCGATCTCGATCCGCTCTCGCCTGTAATCAACACTTACCTGGCGCTGGCTTATTTCTTCAACAATCAACCGGACCAGGGTTTGATGTACGACAAAAAGGCGCTGGACTTGGATGCGAATTTCGTCGAAGCCCGCCTGGATCTGGCGATGCACCATTTAGACGAGAAGGGGCTCGAAAATTTCTACGCGGATCTGGCCGCGGCCAAGGGTCTCGCTCCCGAAAGCAGGATCGATCTGCTGTATGCATTCGGCTTTGCGATCCAAGGCAAGAAGGCTGAGGCGCTCAACCTGGTGCATAAGTGGGAGAAGCCGGCAGCTGGCGTATTCGTGCGGCCTACGTCGATCGCAATGGTTTATGCCGTCCTGGGCGACAAGGATCAAATGTTCGCCTGGCTTGACCGCGCCTACGCGCAGCGCGATGGCATACTGGCTTTCATGAATCATCAGGGGTGTTTCCAGCAATACAGAGCCGAACCCCGCTTCGTGGCTCTGGATCAGAAACTCGGATTGCCAACCGGTAAGTGAGCTGGTAGGGACGGGCAGATTCGAACTGCCGACCTGTCGCTTAGGAGGCGACCGCTCTATCCATCTGAGCTACGTCCCCGCTAGTTCGAAGTATAGCAATCAGGTGGATCACGTCTGCTCGATCCGGTGGAGGCCGGGCACTGTCCCAGGGCGCGGCGAAGAGCACAGGCAAGAGCGATAGGTTCGCAGCCAATCTCTACTGGTATCGGAGAGCTTGCATGGGGTCCACTCGGCTCGACGGCTGGCGCGAGCTTCATCGGGTCCGAGCCGGCGCCGATCACCAGTGAGGCGGCGCTCTCCGGCTCCAGCGCCTACGGAAAATACACCATCGGCATGGAATCCTGAGTCGGGTGACCATCGGGGGACTGCCGTACGCCTGCCAGGTTAGCCTCGTTTCTGTTCTGATCTCAGAACATTATTTGGCAACTCTATCTGTATTCTGCAGCACTCCGTTTATTTATTTTCAATCGTTTACCCTAAGTCTGTTCTGGAAACCGAACACAGGCACCTCATTTCAACACCAAGAGAGCTTCTAGAATGACTCGCGGCGCTCCAAACTTGTGACAATCAGTCTTGACAATTTTCAGAATTCGTTTACGATAACAACCTTGAGCCGCGCCGTTACGAGCCATCAGATTACTCTCCCGCCCACCCGAGTTATTCCTTGCCGGCGGGAACTTTTTCGAATCCTTGCGTCCGGCTTTCTTGGCTTGCTCGCGCTGCTATCGATCGCCACTTCACTCGACGCGCAGCCCTACACCATTACCACCATCGCTGGAACCGACCGCCTGCTGGACGGTCATCCCGCCACCTCGGTGCCGCTTCGATACTCCTACCGGCGTGCTGCTGGACAGAGCCGGGAATCTATACATCGCGGACGAGTACGACAACCGCGTCAGAAAAGTCTCGCCTTCCGGAACGATCACTACCTTCGCCGGCACCGGTACGCCGGGCTATAGCGGTGACCGCGGCCAGGCGATCCAGGCCGAGTTGAATTTTCCCTTCCGGCCTGGCCATGGATTCCCGAGGGTAATCTCTACATCGCGGATAGCGGAAATTCCGTAGTTCGCCGCGTCTCTCCAGACGGCACTATCAACACCGTCGCGGGCAACGGAACGTTTGGCTTCTCCGGCGACAAGTCTGCCGCGACTTCGGCGCAGGTGTCGCCCTTGGCTGTGGCCGTTGACCCCCAAGGCAATCTCTACATCGCCGACGGGTACAACTACCGTGTGCGCAAAGTGGATACAAAAGGAATCATCACCACCATTGCCGGCAACGGGCAAGGCACCTACTCGGGCGACAGCAGTTCGGCTCTTAATACTTCCATCGATTTTCCCACCGGCATCGCCGTGGATTCCGCCGGCAACGTTTATATCGCCGACTACGAGTTCGTACTCCAAATTGACCCGTCCGGAGCGATCAGCACCGTTGCGGGAAGCGGATTTCAGGGTTTAATCGCCGATGGAGTGGACGCCCGGCAATCCGTCCTGGTTCCATCCGGCATTGTCCTGGACGGGAACGGCAGCCTGTACTTGTCCGACTGGAATTTGAGTCGAGTTCGGAAGGTCGATCTATCGACTCATTTCATTTTTAGTGTTGCGGGGAACGCCAGCCAAGGATTTTCTGGCGACCAGGGTCCGCCTTTGGCCGCCGAACTGAGCTTACCTTACGGCCTGGCCTTTGATGCGGCCCATGATTTGTTTGTCGCCGACTACGGAAATAACCGGGTTCGTGAAGTAACCAGCTCCCTCATCACTACCGTGGCCGGAACCGCCATCGGCGATGGCGGGCCGGCAACCTCTGCGTTTTTCAATCTCCCCGACGGGCTGGCAGTGGACGGCTCGCGCAACATCGTGGTAGCGGATACGAACAACTACGAAGCGCGCCGTTTCTCCCTGGGTGGAACCATTTCACCGTTTGGCCAACTGCAGCCCTTCAGCACGCCACTTGCGGCCGCGGTCGATCACCTTGGCAATTTTTACGTCTCCGACACCGAACCCCGCGTGTTGGAAATCACGCCCGCCAACGTCACAACCGTCGTCGCCGGCAACGGCACCGACGGCTACACCGGGGACACGACGCAAGGATCCACCGCGTCCATCAGCCAGCCCACTGGCGTGGCGGTCGACTTGGCCGGCAACGTGTATCTGACCGACTATACGCACAGCCGCATTCGCATGGTCAACCCGGCAGGCATCATCAATACCATCGCGGGAAACGGTAGACCCATCTTCTCCGGCGACAATGGTCCTGCCAAGAACGCCGGGATGGATCCGTACGACGTTGCCGTCGACACGCAGGGCAATCTCTACGTCGCCGACAGAAACAACAACCGCATCCGCGAGATCACGCCCAATGGCAACATCTCCACTGTGGCGGGTACAGGAACAGCCTGGCTATAGCGGGGATGGCGGTCTGGCGACGGCGGCCGCAGATCGACTGCCCCACCGGTGTGGCCGTGGACACAAACGGGAATCTCTACATTGCCGACTTCAACAATTCTGTCGATTCGTCGCGTCACCCCGAGCGGATTAATTACTACCATAGCTGGGCAACGGAGGCTTCTATCCCAGCAGCGGAGACGGCGGACCCGCCATTTCCGCCCAGATCGATCCGGCCCGCGTCGCAGTAGATCCGCAGGGCAACCTTTATGTCACCGACGCGCATTAACGATCGAATCCGCAAATTGATCCCTGCGCCCATCGCGCCCGCTGCGCTCAGCATCGTCAGCGGAAACGGCCAACAAGGCGCGGCCGGGACGGCCTTGACATCGCCACTGGTGGTCAAGGTAACCGACCACACCGGCGCCGGCGTTTCAGGTGTGATCGTCACTTTCGCGGCCACTCCCAGCGCAGCCGCGACGGTCAGCCTGCCATCCGCGATTACGCTCAACGATGGCACCGCCAGCACAGGCGTCACGTTCGGTAGCACGGCCGCCGGAACTGTGACCATCGGCGCCTCGGTGAACGGAATCCCGAACGTGAGCTTTTCGCTGACCGTGACGTCCCCCAACGCCCCTACCATCTCGACCGGCGGCGTTGTGAGTGCCGGACTAAGTACGCCGGCGGTTACCACTCTGGCCGTGAATGCGATCGCCACCATTTTCGGCAGCCAGTTCGCACCCGCGGGCACCGCTCTTCAGATCGGTCCTTCCGACTTGGTGGACGGCAAAGTCCCCACCGTCTTCGGCGGCGTTTGCGTTCTATTCGGCGGCCAACGCGCGCCCATCTTCGGGATTTACTCGAACCAGATTAACCTGCAAGTGCCGCAGGCAGGGCCGGGCGAGGTTACTGTCCAGGTGATCACGCAATGCGACACCCAGGAAGCTCAGAACAGCGGCACCGTTACAGTGCAGGTCCAACCGGCGGCGCCCGAGTTCTTCTATTTCACCCACACCACCAACGGCCATAATGCCATCGCGGTGGTGAACGCGGTGACCGGCGGGTATATCGGAGCGCCGGGGCTGATCAGCGGAGCAACCTTCACGCCCGCGAATTCGGGTGACTACCTAACGCTCTTTGCTACTGGGTTTGGCGTCACCAATCCGGCTTTCGGCCCGGGGGAGCTTCCCAACGTCTCCGCGCAGATCACTGCGCCGTTCACCATCTCCTTCGGCGGCGTCACGCTGGATCCCTCTGATATCCTTTATGTCGGCGCCACGCAAGATGCGGGCGTGTACCAAGCGAATATTCGCGTGCCGGCCGGCATCCCGGCTGGCGACCAGCCCCTCATCATCACCATCGGCGGCGCGGCCTCGCCCTCCGGAGCATATATCACGGTCGGGACGTCGCAATAAACGTCAGACAAAAATTACCGTTTTGTTGCCGTACACCAGGATGCGATGTTCCAGATGCCAGCGCACCGCGCGCGAGAGCACCATTCGCTCCACGTCCCGCCCTTTCTCTTTGAGATCGGCCAGCTCGTAGCGGTGCGAAACGCGGGTCACGTCCTGCTCGATGATGGGGCCTTTGTCCAGCTCCGCCGTCACGTAGTGACTCGTGGCGCCAATCAGCTTTACCCCGCGCTCGTAGGCGGCCTGATACGGCCGCGGCCCGATGAACGCCGGCAGGAACGAGTGATGCACGTTGATGATCCGGTTAGGATAGGGCGCCACGAACTCGCTCGACAAGATCTGCATGTAGCGCGCCAGTATCACTAGATCGATGTGATTTTCTTTGAGCAGTTGCAACTGTTTCCGCTCGCCTTCGGTCTTGTCGGCGGTGTTGACCGGGACATAATGAAACGGCACGCCATGAAACTCCGCCAGCCGCCGCGTGTCCTCGTGATTGCTTACGATCATCATGATTTCGCAGCGCAGTTCGCCCACCCGCCAGCGATGCAGCAGATCCATCAGGCAGTGGTCTTCCTTTGAGGCGAACAACGCTACGCGCGCCGGAACGTCGGAATACTCGACGCGCCAGTTCATTTTGAGGCGCGCCGCAACCGGACTGAATTCGGAGGGGAATTGATCCGGCGTCAAATCGAAGTCTTTGAGCGCCCATTCCACGCGCATCAGGAACATGCCTTGATCCGGGTCCTGGTGCTGATCGGCATGCACGATGTCGCCGCCGTGCTGGAAGAGAAACTCGGAAATAGCCGGGACCAGCCCTTTCCTTTCAGGGCAGCTCAGCAGCAGGATGGCCGTGTTCTGCACGCCCATCAGTCTACTCTAGCACCACGCGCGCAGCGTGCCGTTTTTGTCGAGCGCGAATCGCCAGCCGGGATCAACCTGGTTTGCGCGTCTTGGCGCGGTTCCGTTGCTCTCTGTCTCGCTCGTACCGCCGGATGTCACCAGTCGGATCAGCTGGCGAGGGTTGCGACTTCACTAGGCGATAGAAAGAGGAAACCCGAGCATCGCCAACCCTCGGCCAGCAGGCCACGATTTCCCATCCGAGGTAGCGCAGTTCGCGAATGCGATTGGCCCATGCATCTTGTTGAGCGACAAACTTAAGAATTGCGCCCGGAACAGGTTTGCCGCGGAAGACCTTTAGCGTCTCACCCAACCGCACATGGACGCTTCGATTTCGCCTAATGTTGCGGATCCGATTGCGAGTCACGCCTCTCAGCCGTTCACTTTGCACGCCGCATCCTCGCAGATTGCCCACAGGTTCTCGGGCCCGAAGTCGACTGGTGGTTTATAACCGACTAGCAGAACGATGGAGTGACCCGCGATGCTTCTGCTGCAGCTAGCACATCGACCGCGAGCAATGTGCAGAACCCGCGCTCGCTCCCGCAAACTGATACAGACATCATCGCTTAAGGTGACCATTTCGCAAATCAATTGTTACTAATGGTTAGAGCCTCAGTCAATATATCTCCGTGGTCTCTAGAGCAGTATAATCGACCGTGGATCTCAATCGAACCAAATGAGTCTTGAGCTACTTCTCGACGTCATCCTTTCGGCTAATCAGGATGCCTGGGAAGAAAGGAACCAGAAAGCCTTCGCTGCACTGTTTGGAAGCCCAGATGGCAGATATCCGAAACAAGCTGAGAAGGTAGTTACCCTGCGCGCACCGAAGATCAGTCCAGATTCCGGTGTGCCATTCGCGGCTTACATACACCCGTCAAATCCATCTTCGGGTGCTTACAGCGGCCTTTCCTTTGTAATATTCCCAGCGCCGGAACAACCCTGCCTCATTGGACTCGTCGTAGGAACTGCAGGCTTGACGCCGGACGAAGCGATTCTAGGTCGCCCCGGCCACGCCCGGAAAGTGCAAGCCATTTGTTCGTGGCTCAATCGACTATACGGTGACGGAAAGCTAGTGGCTTGGGCGAAGCAGGATCCAACCCGAACGGACCTCTCCGTCCCCGACGTCGTAACGAAAGCTTGGTCCAATTACCAAAGCGTCTTCGGCAGATATGGCAAGGAGATCTACGCGCTCTACTGCCCAAAGCTCAATCGCGCTGGCACGGAACATGCGTTGACCTCGTTCTTAGATCTGCTCTTCCAGGAGCGTAGTTGCCAACCTCTGGCCAATTTTGACGCGAGTTATCAGTCAATACAGGCTAGCTGGTTCGAATACCTCATGCCCAGCGTAGAACGCATCCAAGTCAGAGATCTGCTAACAAGAAGACGATACGTCATTGTCGAAGGGCCACCCGGGACCGGAAAGACGCGGTTAGCTACCGAGTTGCTTCGAGAGGACTATTCTGGGCGCGGGGACAGCATCCAATTTCACCCGAACACTACCTACGAGAACTTCATCGGGGGTCTCGCACCGGCGCTTTCTATGGGGGATTTGGGCTTCCGCTTCGCCCCTGTTCAGGGGGCTCTGATGGAAATCGCCGCGCGAGCCGTTGCCGACAAGTCGCACGACTATCTTTTACATATCGACGAAATCAATCGTGCTGATCTTGGCAAGATACTTGGCGAAGCGATTTTCCTCCTGGAACCGAAGACCGAACACCCGCGCAGTATTACCTTGCCGTTCGACTTTGGGAAGCCATTTGGCAGATCCTTCTATCTGCCGGACAATCTGCACATCCTTGGGACCATGAACAGCGCGGATCGCAGTATTGCTATCGTCGACGTCGCTGTCCGGCGGCGCTTTGGGTTTGTTCCTTTATGGCCACGAATGAGCGTGGTTCAAGAATACGGTTGCCCAACCATGCAGAAGGCGTTTAGGGAACTTGTGTCGATCTTCGTCGAGCATGCGACCGAAGATACTTTCTCTTTGGTGCCTGGGCATTCATATTTCTTGGAAGCGAAAGAAGAACTCGCCAAGGAAAAGTTGCGAACTGATCTTGCTCCGTTGTTGGAAGAGTATCTAGCCCAAGGCTACGTAGGCGGTTTCGCCGAGCCCATCCGGAGCTATCTTCAATGGGTCCGCAGCCTTTAACTCGGCGCCGCCGCGGATATCCCCGCTTAGTAGCTCCACTTGTCCCGCCGACGAGAGAGGGTGAGGTTTGCCTGGAGCTAGAAGACCACTCTACCGCGGAGAGATCAGCTGTCAATTTCTTCCAGCTGCGCGGTCTTAGAGACCCGAACGCACAAGCCGCGCGCATGGCGGAACAGTTCATCAAGCAAAACCGGGCCCTGATGTCACTTTTGGATGTAAGCATGGTACGGGACCACGATGGTGACGATGTCCAATTGAGAATCCAAGCCGGAAGCAAGGTCGGAGCCATTCCACTCTTTTCTCCAACGTCCGCGCGGCTAGACTACGGATTGGTCATTCAACCGCGATTCCCTTGGCCTGGAATCGGCCCGATGTTGGCGGAAATGGGATGGCGAATCAGCCCAACCCCGCTTCGTCTACCGCTTCTGCGTCGCTCCGAGCGTCGCGTTCCACTCTGGGTGTTGTCGTCCATGATTCTCGCGCGGTTGAAAGCCCTAATCGACTCTCTGGATCGTAGGTTCGAGATTGCCCGCGAAACGCTTTTAGCACCACGCGGCACGGTTCATTGGATGGAGTATTCTTCCAGGAGTCTCGCCAGCGCACGTTGGTTATCGGTGCCCTGCTCGTTTCCGGATCTCAGAGATGACCGACTTCTGAAGGGTGGAATTAGGTACAGCCTCGAACGGCAAATTCGCGCGTTGGAGACACAGAAGGAACACGGCTCCTTTGTCCACAGGCTCATCGAACTCGGTCAGCAATTGCTGCGCCGAGTCCAAATGGTTCCAACGTACGTCCCTTCATCCTCCACGCTTGGCGCGTGGCTCAGGCGACCCATGCGAACCACACAGTTCATGGAAGGACTACAAGCAATCGAGTGGACCGTCGACGAACGGGGATTGGCTGGAGTGAGCGACCTAGAAGGCATACCGTGGACCATGCCCATGGACCAGTTCTTTGAGGCCTGGGCCGAGACTGTCTTTCGGGTCGTGGCGCAACGCACCGGGGGCCAAGTCTCGGTGGGGCGGAAGCGGGAAACCGTCCACCCCTTGAACTGGGAACCTCCGTATCTTGGCTCCCAAAAGTCGCTCATACCCGACATCTGCCTGATTTGGGACGATCTGACGCTCATCGTCGATGCGAAGTACAAGCGACATTGGGAAGAATTGCAACGTCGCTCTTGGTCCGGCATTGAAGAGGAACTACGCGAACAGCATCGCAATGACTTGCTCCAGGTTTTGGCGTATGCAAATCTTGCGCGTACCTCAAACGTGATCGCATGCCTCGCATATCCTTGCTCACCCATGAGCTGGGATTCGCTGAGGGAACGAGGAAGACTGATTCACAAGGCCGAGATTACGATTGGTACTCGATCACTGCAACTGTGGCTCACGGCACTGCCGATGGCGACGGCCTTGGAACGATTCGTAACGCCTCTTATCGATCACGTACGCAGAACCCTCCAGCAAAAACTCTGATTGGGGTGCCGCTGTCTAAAGCCAGGACCGCAGCGTGCCGTTTTTGTCGAGCAAGAATCGCCAGCCGGGTGGAATCAAGGTGGTCGAGCCGTAGTCGATCACCAGCGCCGGACCACGGCGCGCCCTGGTGGACAAATGGCCGCGCGTGAAAACCGGCGTCTCGCGCCATGCGCCCGCCGTATAAATCCGGCGCAGCGTTGGTTTCACCGCTGTGCCCTTTTCACGGCGCCGCGAGAGCTCGGGCTTCGCGACTCGCAACCTGGCCCGCACGCGAATGGTTACGATTTCCACCGCTCGGTCGGGATTCGCATAGCCATACACGCGCTGGTGCTCGCGATGGAACGGCGCGGCGGGATTCGCCGCCTGCCATGGAACCGTCAACTCGTAGCTCTGTCCCGCATAGCGGATGTCGGCCGACCGCATCAGCTCCGCCCCACGCAGTTCTTTCCGCGCCGTCCGCTCCAGCCGTTCGAATTCGCGCTCGATATCTCGGCCGGTTGAGGACGCCCGCTGCGTAATCGCGCACATGGTCCGCGATCAGCATCCCCAGCGCCGACAGCGCGCCCGCATACTCAGGCACCAGCACGGTGCGGATGCCCAGCTCGCCCGCCATCTCGCAGGCGTGCAGTCCGCCGCAGCCTCCGAAGGCGACCAGCGCGAAGTCGCGCGGATCGTGGCCGCGCTCCACCGAGACCAGCGCGAATCGCCCGCTCCATGTTGGCATTGGCCACGCGCAAGATTCCCTGCGGCCGCCGCAATGCGGCCGAGCTCAACTCGCGCGCGATGGAATCGATCGCCGCGGCCGCGCGCGCCACATCCAGATGCATCTCGCCGCCGACCAGCTGGTCCGCCGCGATCCGCCCCAGCACCACGTGCGCGTCCGTCACGGTCGGCCGCTTGCCGATCCCGTAACATGCCGGACCCGGGATCCGCGCCCGCGCTCTCCGGACCTACCCGCAGCAATCCGCCCTCATCCACGCGCGCGATCGATCCGCCACCCGCGCCCACGGTGTGAATATCGAGCATCGGCACGCGCACCGGAAAGCCGTCGATGGACGCTTCCATCGTTTCGCGCGGGACGCCGTCGCACAGGCTCACGTCGGTCGACGTGCCGCCCATGTCGAACCCGAGAATGCGCGTGAATCCCGCCAGCCGCGCCGTTTCGAGCGCGCCAATGACGCCGCCAGCCGGTCCCGACAGCACGGTGCGAATCGCGTGCCGCCGCGCCTCGCGCGTGGACATGAACCCGCCGTTCGATTGCATGATCGAGATCGAATGACGGCTGGCGCCTTCCAGCTCTCCCAGATAGCGATCCATCAGCGGCCCGACGTAGGCATTGATCAATGTCGTCGACGAGCGCTCGTATTCGCGAAATTCGGGGCACACATCGTGCGAACAGCACAGGTAGCCGAGCCCTTCCAGCGCTTGCGCCACCAACTTCTCATTCGCGGTCGTGCGATACGCGTGCAGGAAGCAAATGGCAATCGACTCGACGCGCGCCCGCCGCAATCGCGTCTTCAATCGCGCCAGTTCGCTGCGCCGCGGTTTCTCCGCGATCGTGCCGTCGAACCAGGCGCGTTCCCGCACGCCGAAGCACATGGCTCGGGGAATGATGGGAACCTTCGGACGCGGCGTCAGGTTGTACAACTCCGGCCGATTCTGCCGGCCGATGTGGATCACGTCTTCAAATCCAGCCGTCGTAACCAGCGCCGTGCGCACACCCTTGCGCTCCAGCAGCGCGTTGGTGGCAACGGTCGAGCCGTGAATCACCTCGGCCTTGCGCGACCCGGCCGCCTGCGCGAGCCCGGCCAGAATCACGCTCGCCGGCGATCGCGGATTGGAGCGCAGCTTGAACGTCTCCAGCCGCCCGTCGTCGTGATACACAATGAAATCGGTGAACGTGCCCCCGGCGTCGATCCCTATGCGCATGTGCAGAGATGTGTCGCGATAAGACATGATAGCTAATAGGTGATTCGACTCGCTCAAGTCAGCAAAATCTTCCGGGGAAAAACGCAGGTCACGGCGCTGGATGCGGTGGACCTCGAGATCGCGCGCGGCGAGATGGTCGCCATCATCGGACCGTCCGGCTCCGGCAAATCGACGCTGCTGAACCTGATCGGCGGCCTCGACTCGGCGACTTCCGGCGAAATCGAAGTCGATGGCCGCCGGTTGAGCGGCCTCTCCGACGACGAGCTGACACGCCTGCGCCGCGACAAGATCGGATTCATTTTTCAGTTCTTCAATCTGCTGCCCACGCTCAATTGCCTCGAAAACGTTTCCATTCCGCTGCACCTGCGCGGCTGGCCGAAAAAGCAGATCGATGAGCGCGCCCACGAGCTGCTGCAACTGGTCGGGCTGTCGCACCGCCTGGGCCACTTGCCGGATGAGCTTTCGGGCGGCGAACGCCAGCGCTGCGCCATCGCCCGCGCGCTCTCCGTCTATCCGCCGGTTTTGCTGGCCGACGAGCCGACCGGAAATCTTGACACGCACACCGGCGCCGACATTTTGAAGTTAATCCGCGATCTGCACCAGCGGCTGGGCGCGACCATCCTGATCGTCACTCACGACGCCCATGTGGCCGAAAGCTGCGCCCGCGTGGTGGCGTTGTGCGACGGCCGGATTGAAGAAGACCGCGCCGGCAAATTCGGCGTGCCCCTGCATGATTCTGCTCAAGCTCATTAGCTGGCCGTACGTCCGCCGGCATCGTCTGCGCTGGTTCCTGACGCTCGCGGGCATCGTGCTGGGCGTCGCGGTGTTCGTCGGGATGCACACCGCCAATCAATCCGTGCTGTACGCGTTCCGGCAAACCGTCGACCGGATCGCGGGCGCGACGCAATTGCAGGTTTCGGCGGGCGAGACAGGATTCGATGAAAATGTTCTGCAGCGCGTCCAGTCGATTCCCGGGATTCGCGTCGCCGTTCCCGTCATCCAAGCGGTTGTCAGCACTGGACTCCCAGGCCAGGGCAATCTGCTGATCCTGGGCGTCGACATGACCGGCGATCGCGGCCTGCGCGACTACGATCTCCAAAGCGGCGACCAGGCCATCATCGACGACCCGCTGGTCTTCCTCGCACAGCCCGATTCGTTGATGATCACCGAAACCTTCGCGCGCGAAAATCATCTCGCGCTCGACTCGACCGTTCCCATGAAGACCATGGAAGGCGAAAAGCGCTTCACCGTCCGCGGCATCATGAAATCCAGCGGGCTGACCAGCGCATTTGGCGGCAACCTCGCCATCATGGATGTCTACGCCGCGCAGAAAGTTTTCGGCCGCGGCCGTAAATTCGACCGCATCGATATTGCCGTGAAACAAGGCGCCAGCGTCGACGAAGCGCGCCGGAAAATCGAGGCGCTGCTCGGCCCCGGATTCCAGGTGGAAGAGCCCTCGGCGCGCGGCCAGCAGTTCGAATCTATTTCGCACGTCTACTCGCTCACCGCCGACATCACCAGCGCCTTCGCGTTGTTCATCGGAATGTTCATCATATACAACACATTCCAAATCGCAGTCGCACAGCGCCGCTCGGAGATCGGCATATTGCGCGCGCTGGGCGCGACACGCGGCCAAATTCGCACTATCTTCCTCTCGGAAAGCGCAATCGCGGGATTGTTCGGCTCGGCCCTTGGATTGCTGCTCGGCATCGCGATCGCGCGCGCCATGACCGGATACATTGGCGCGCTGCTGGGCGAAGTCTACGGGATCGCGCAGCGCGCCGAGGAGATTTCCACCGACCCGAAGCTGATGCTGTTTGCGGTCGTGCTCGGCGTGATCACGAGCGTCATTGCGGCGTTCGTTCCGGCTCGTGGCGCGGCGCGAGTGGATCCTGTGCAGGCTTTACAGAAAGGCAAATATCAGCAATTGAGCGCCGGTGAAAATCGGATGCGCCGCATTGCTGCCTTGGTTCTCGCGATTCCTGCGTTCGCCTCAGTGCTGAGCAAGAATCACTTCTTGGCTTATGCCGGCGATGCGCTGGCCGTGCTGGCGATGCTGCTGCTGACGCCATCTCTGGCCCAGTGGGTGGCACAAATCTTGCGGCCCTTGCTCAAGTGGCTGCGGCCGGTAGAAGGAACGCTGGCGGCCGACAGTTTGCTGCAAGCTCCGCGCCGCACTTCGGGCGCAGTGGCAGCGCTGATGTTTTCTCTCGCCCTGGTGGTTGCGCTCGGCGGCCTCACGCGCGCCAGCTACGATTCCATCTTCAAATGGCTGAATGTCGCGCTGAATCCGGATCTTTTCGTGACGCCGTCGGAGAGCCTGACGTCGCGCGACTTCCGCTTTCCAGCTTCGATGGAAGACGCGCTGCGCGCGATTCCCGGCATCGCCGATGTGCAGGGCGTGCGCGACGCCCGCATTGAAGTGCGCGGTATGCCCATCCTGTTCGTCGCGGCCGACGTGCAATCCCTGACGCGCCGCGCCGTTGTTCCCCCGGTCGCCGGCGATCCGAAGACAATGTATCGCGAGGCCGCCGCGGGCCGAGCGCTGCTGGCCTCGGAAAATTTCGCCTTGCTGCGCGGCTACAAGCTGGGCGACGTGATCGAGATTCCGAGCCCGCGCGGTATGCTTCATCTTCCGATTGCCGGCATCGTTACCGACTATTCCGATCAGGAAGGCAGTATCCTGATGGACCGCAGCCTGTACCGGCGCTATTGGAACGACGACACGTTGAACATCTTTCGCGTTTATCTTGCTCCGGGCGCTTCCGATGTTGACGTGAAGCGCCGGATCCTGGACAAGTTCGGCACCGAGCGGCGGCTGTTCGTCTTGACCAACCGTGAAGTACGCAGCTACATTCTGCGTCTCACTAATCAGTGGTTCGGAATCACATACGTTCAGATCGCAGTCGCGGTTTTGGTGGCCGTGCTCGGTATTGTCAACACGCTGACTGTTTCGATCACCGACCGTCGGCGCGAACTGGGCGTGCTGCAAGCCGTCGGCGGCCTGCGCCAGCAAATCCGCCACACCATCTGGCTGGAGGCGGTTTCGATCGCGGCGGTCGGGCTGATCCTCGGTCTGGCGTTCGGCGCGCTACAGCTTTATTTCAGCTTGAAGATCGTAGCCGAGGACATCGCCGGACTGCGGCTGGGATACGAGTACCCATATCAAATTGCGCTGGCGCTGCTCCCGGTGATTCTAGCGGTCGCGTTTCTCTCGGCGATCGGGCCGGGTGAAACCGCGGTGCGCGGATCGCTGGTGGAAGCGCTCGAATATGAATAGACTCGCCTGCTGCTTTCTGATTCTCGCCGCGACAGCTGCTGCGCAAGACGCGCGGCAGATCGTCACGGAATCGCAGAACCGTGCTCGATCCAAATCGCTCGAATATGAAGGCACGCTGGAAGTGATTGGCCCATCGAACAAGAGCAGTGTGAAGCACTGGACCTTCCAGCGCATCGGATCGGCAGGAACGAGCAAAGCCATCCTGCGCTTCACCGCGCCCGCGGAAGTGAAAGGTGTGGCGCTGCTGATCGTCAATCATCCCGACCGCGCGTCAGATCAGTGGATGTGGACTCCGGCCATCGAACGCGACCGGCCCATCGCGCTGCAAGACCGCGCCACGCGATTTTTCGGCACCGGCTATAGCTTCGAAGATATGGAAGAGCGCGACGTGAATCAGTTCGACTACAAGCTCGCGGGCGAAGACGCGGTGGACGGCTCGCCGTGCTGGAAAATCGAATCGCGGCCGAAAGAAACAAAGCCTTCGCAATACACCTTGTCGGTTCTCTCAATCCGGAAAGACAACTACGCGATCGCGCAGATTGAAAACTACAGCGAGCAAAAGCTGGTCCGGCGGATTCACAATAGCGGCATCGAGAAAGTGGATGGAATCTGGACGCCGCGCACGATCGAGATCGAGGATGCAGGCCGACAAATCCGCACCGTATTGAAGCTCGAAAACATTCGATACAACCTGCCGTTCAAAGACCAGGACTTCACGCTAGAGGCGCTGCGGTCATCTTCCAAATAGTCCGTGCTTCTTCTGCGGTGGCTGCGGAACAGGCGCGCCGATCTTGTTGATGGCTTCCAGCACCAGCGGCGCCATGAGACGGTATCCCGCGCCGTTGGGATGCAGTCCGTCGTCGGCCAGATCGGCTTTGAAGAACCCCGAGCCATCAACCAGCTTCGGGTAGTAGTCCAAGTAGGTCAAGTTGCGCTTGGCGCAGAATACTTTGATCCAGTCGTTCAAAGCATGAATGGTCGCGACGGGGCGGGTGCGCGTGCGCTCGTAATTCGGATCGGCGTCCTTGTGATAATCGCTGACCGGCAGCAGGGAGCACAGGATCACTTTGACCTTGTAGTAATCAGCCAGGTCCGCAATCATGGCCAGATTGTCTTCGATGGCTGAGATGGGAACGCCGCGCGCGATGTCATTGGTGCCGCCCAGCACCACCACCGCCGCGGGCTGAAGGCGTATCACATCCGATTCCACACGGCCGAGCATCTGGCCGGTGATCTGGCCGCCGATGCCGCGATTGATGAAATCGCGGTCCGGAAAATACTCGTTGAGGCGCCAGCGATCAGTGATCGAATCGCCCAGGAAAATCACGCGAGGCTTGCCGGGCTTGGGAGGACCGATACGCGAATCCTGTTCGGCATAGCGCGTGACGTTGTCGCGGTCCGGGTTGCGGAGCTGGCGGTCTTTCTGGACGATCAGTGCGCGAAAGTGGGCTTCCACGCGAGCCAGCACGTCACGCAGCTCGTGCAGCTGTTTCTGCGCTTCTTCGGAAAACGGATAGGGCTTGGGGACGGCGTCGGAAAGCGCGACATAGGCGCGGAGATTGGCTAAAAAAGCGTAGTTGGCATCGGCTCTGGACGGATCGGCGCGAATGTTGTCCAGATACTGGCGGCCGTTTTCGACCAACGGCGCACCGGCGCGGGCCAGATCCGGGAGTGCGACGCCGGTGGATTCCATGAGCTGGATCGCGCGGCCGTAGGATTCGATCAGCTGGTTGTTGTTGAGAAGCGCGGTGGGAGGTTCGGGCGGCTGAGCGTGCAGAAGGACTGCCAGGCACGCCAGCCACAGCGCTCTCACGAATGTTCCTCTTTGTCCAGTTCGAGCGTGATGGAGCCGACGGGGAAATTCATGCGCGCACGGATCTGTACCGGCAGATGGCGCGCGTCGTCGGTCAGCCAAACCAGGAAATCTCCCTTCCGGTTATATAGCACCCCATTAAAGATGTTGGCTTCGCAACGGATGGTCTGGAAAGTTCCGGACTTGAGCTTGAGGGTTTCTCGCGCCTGGGGTTCGATGCGGGCCAAAACGGTTTTCTGGCCGTCGCTGATGTCGATCTGCTGGGGATGGCCTGGCTCCAGTGGGAGGGTTCGCAGTTTGTAGAGGGCGGCGATGATGTCGCTCACGCAGGGAGGAATTTCGATTTCGGCAGTCTTGATGACGGCGTTTTTGAGCAGATCGCGTTCGATATAGCTGGCTTTGCCGCGGTTGCGATCGAAGCGGACACTGGTTTCGCGATGGCGGCTTCGCTCCATCGCGTCCAGATTGGTGCTGGCAACGCAGAAGTGGCTGTCCATTGCGACGTCGTAATTGTCATCCAGATGATAGAATTTCGAAACCAGCCCGGCGGATTCGAGATGCAGCTTGACCTGCCAGGGAGCGCCGTCGGTGGAGCCGGTTGGATCCACTTTGAGGACGGCGTTGCCGGCGTAGATGAGGCGCCATTCGACGGTGTAGGAGAGCTGCTCCTTCGAGGGAAAAACCGGGGTCGACTTGCCGTCTACGCGGGACTGAGGGAGGGAGGGGGAGACTGCGGATAAGGCCAAGCATGCACCGGCGAATTTGGCCATAAAGCGTAAAAGCATGAACCTTGAGTGTGACAGAACTGTGAATCAGGCTGCAATGCGGGTGAATCCGGTGGGTGCGGCCAGAGCTTGGCGAGCAGGTGCGCGATTTCTTGACGCATTCCGCGGTTTTGCGCGGAGTGGTGTTATTTTTTTAAGAATCGGTACTGCGGGTACTATGGGGCGGATGAACGGCTGCGCTCGGAAGCGTGCGAGGCGACGGAATATTCATGGCACAAAGGTAGCAGTAGAGTTGCTGGCGCCTCAGGGTGGGCGTGGCGAAATTATTGACTGGCCGTGAAATCCACTTCGATCAGTGCGGGCAATGGCATTGGCCTTCCGTTCACGAGAGCAGGCTGGAAGTGCCAATTGCGGACGGCCTCGATGGCTTGCGAGTTGTATTCGGGCGTGAGACTGCGTATCAGACTTACATTTGACGGCACACCGTCTGCTCCGATGATTACGCTCAGAACGACGGAGTAGGGCGAATGGGGTGTGCTGTCTTCGAGAGTGTAGGCGGAAAATATGGTCATTTTGGGCGGTGGGGCGGCTGGCGGGCTCGGTGCGGGCGTGCCCAGTTTCTCGCGCATTTGGGCGAGCGTTGCGGCCGTCCAGACCTTCTGGCCCCAGACCAGATCCAAGGTGCACGAGACCGGCACGGGCTGGCCTTCTTTGGCGCCAGGCGTGAAGCGCCAGTTACGCACGACTGCGATGGCTTCGTTTTCCCAGACGGGAGCGGAGGCGGTCAGGACCTGGAAGTTTGCAGGAGCGCCCTGCTCGTCGACGTCAAATTGGAGCGTGATGGTTGCCGCGCGACGGATGGCTGCGATGACCGAACCTTCGTCGATGGCCTTTTTGGAGACGCCTGCGCCGAGAGGATAGGTCTCGGTCAAGAACGTTGGGCGCGAGGCGCCTTCGGGCGGTTCGAACGAAGCGTCGACCAGGTGCCAGCGGGAAAGCTTTGCCTGGTCGTCGGCGACAATCAATCCCAAACCGCGGCAGCAGAGGCTTTCATCGAACACGGCGCCTGGGTTTCGCTGCTCGCTCTAACCGAAACGATCTGGGTACTTAAGGCCGTGTACGGCCGCAGCGCCGGTGATCTTGTAGCAACGCTTGAAATGTTACTGGATCACGGATCGCTAGCCTTTCAGGATTCGGAAGCGGTTGCGGCGGCTGTCGGGCTGTTTCGCCGGCGGCCGGCTTTGGGTTTCTCGGATTGCCTGATGCTTGAATTGGCTCGAAGAGCTGGACATCTTCCTCTCGGAACTTTCGATCGAAAACTGGGGCGGGTGGAAGGCGCGCAGCAGTTCTAAGCTACATCAAGGAGGCTGTGGCATACTCAGAGCATTGTGCGTTGGATTTTTGGGTTTCTGTGTGTTGCGTGCGCGGCCGCGCAGACGGCGCAGACCGCTCCCGAGCCGGTGGGCGATGCGGTGCTGGGCCAGCAGCGTTTTGAATCGCAGTGCGCGTTGTGCCATGGGCAGGACGGCAGCGGCGGGCGCGGGCCGAATTTGCGGCGGCCTAAACTGGATCATGCTCCCGACGATGCGGCGCTGCGCAAGGTGATTGCGGAAGGCATCCAGCCGGAGATGCCGGGAGCTTGGCAGCTCTCGCCGCACGAAGTGGCCAGCGTCGCGGCTTACGTCCGCAAGATCGGCGCGGTGCCTGCCGAGCCCGTGCCAGGCGATGCGGCGCATGGCGAGCAGGTCTACAAATCCAAAGGTTGTGCGAACTGCCACATGATTCGCGGCGTTGGCTCGGGGTTCGGGCCGGAACTGAGCGACATCGGGTCCAGGCGCAGTGTCGCGTTTTTGCGCGAATCGATCGTCGTGCCGGAAGCGTCGGTCCCGGACGGTTTTCTCATGATTGAAGCGGTTACCAATAGCGGCACGACCGTGCGCGGGGTTCGTGTGAACGAAGATACGTTCAGTATTCAGATCAAGGATCAGAAGGGTGAATTTTTGAGCTTTCGGAAGGCGGATTTGAAGGAGCTGAGGAAGCAGCGCGGAAAGAGTCCGATGCCGTCGTATCAAGGTTCGCTGACGCCGGAGGAGCTGACCGATTTGACGGCGTATCTGGCGGGGTTGAGGGGGAAATCATGAGCGCACAGGACGCCGCGGCATCCTTGCATGATCAAAACGCGCTGCGGCGGCGTTCCGTTGTGCGCGTTGTGGAGAGAGCCGCTTGGGTGTTGCTGTTCGCACCGGTGCTGGCCGCGCAAGTGCCGTACGAGCGCATCGTGAATGCGGACCGTGAGCCGGGGAGCTGGTTGACTTATTCGCGAAATTATCTGGGACAGCGCTTCTCGCCGCTGGATCAGATCACGCCCGCCAACGTCGCGCGGCTCAAGGTGAAATGGGCCTACCAGTTCGATGTGCCGAACAATGAAGTCTCGCCGATCGTGGCCGATGGCGTGATGTATGTGACCGGGCCGAACCGGGCAGCGGCGCTGGATTTGAAAACCGGGCGCGAACTGTGGCATTGGCGTCGGCCGATTCCGGCGGATTACCAGAACATCGGATTCGGACGCGTGAATCGCGGGCCGGCGATTCTGGACGATCGGCTGTTCATTGCGACGCTGGATTGCTACCTGGTGGCGCTGGACATTAAGAGCGGTCAGGAGCGCTGGTCGACACAAGTGGCCGACTACAAGCCGGGCTACAGCATGACGCTGGCGCCGCTGGCGTATCGCGGCAAAGTTGCGGTGGGGATCAGCGGCGGCGAGGCCGGCATTCGCGGTTTCGTCGATGCCTACGACGCGAAGACCGGTCAACGCGCGTGGCGATTTTATACGATTCCGGGGCCGGGCGAGCCGGGGCACGATTCCTGGAAGACTGAGGCGTGGCAGACCGGCGGCGGATCCACCTGGGTGACCGGCGCGTACGATGCGGAGGCGAACCTGCTGTATTGGGGCGTCGGGAATCCAGGGCCGGACTGGAACGGCGATCCGAGGCCGGGCGACAATTTGTACACCTGCTCGCTGGTCGCGCTCGATGGCGACACAGGGAAACTGAAATGGCATTTCCAGTTCACGCCGCATGACACGCACGATTGGGACTCGGCGCACGTGCCGGTTCTGTTCGATGCGGTGATTCGCGGGCAGAAGCGCAAAGTGGTGGCGAACGCCAATCGCAACGCGTTTCTACTATGTGCTGGATCGGGAGAATGGGCAGTTCTATCGCTGGGCAGGCATATTCGAAGCAGACTTGGGCCAAGGGCTTGGACGATAGCGGGCGGCCGATGGAGATTCCCGGCACGCAGCCGAGCGATGAAGGCACGCTGGTGTGGCCGAACTTGAATGGCGCGACGGTGTGGTTTAGCCCGTCGTACAGTCCGGCGCTGGGATTGTTTTATGTCGCGGTGCGGGAGACGGGCGCGACCTACTTCAAGCGCGAGGCGGATTACAAGCCGGGTACTTTTTTTGCGGGAGGCGGGCAGCGCGAGTTGCCGCCGGATGACGTTTGGGGTGCTCTACGGGCGTTGGATGCGGCCTCGGGCAAGATGGTGTGGGAGTTCAAGCTGAATTCGCCGCCCTGGGCGGGCGTGCTTTCCACCGCTGGAGGACTGGTGTTCAGCGGGACGACGGAGGGAAATTTCTTCGCGCTTGGATGCCAAGACCGGCAAACCGCTGTGGGATTTTCAGGCGGGCGGCGGAATCGGGGCGAATCCGATTTCATTTTCGATCGGCAATCAGCAGCACGTCGCGATTGCTGCGGATCGCGTGCTGTACGTGTTCGGGCTGTAGCGCGAACAAGCGGTGCGCCGCCTACTCGTGACGGATGGCCATAATCGGGTCGATCCGGGTGGCGCGCTGAGCTGGGATCAAGCTGGCGAGAACCGCCACGGCGGCTAGCAAAGCCGAGACAACCAGCATGGTCGGGATATCGGTGGGCGAGACGTCCAGCAGCATCGTTCGCAGGAGGCGGGTCACCGGGATGGCGATGGCGAGGCCAATCGCCAGGCCCAGGGCCGCCAGACGCACGCCTTGGCCGAGGATCAGGCCGAGCACGTCGGTGCGCGATGCTCCGAGCGCTACTCGAATCCCCACCTCGCGCGAGCGCTGCGATACGGTGTAGGCGAGCACGCCATAGAGCCCGATCGCGGCCAGCAGGAGCGCGATGGCGCCGAATAATCCGAGGAAAGATCCGCCGATGCGCTGGCCGAAGTACGACGCGCTGATCGCGGTTGCGAGCGGATGCACCGCGTACACGGGAAGCGCCGGATCCACCTGGTGAATGGCGGCTTCGACCGCGCGGGCGTAAGATGCGGGATTGCCGATAGTGCGCACCAGGAAGTGCGATTCGGAATCGAAGGATTGCGAGAGCGGAATATAAACCCACGGCCGGGGCTTTTCATCCAGCGAATAGAATTTTGAATCGTGCGCCACGCCTACCACGACGCGCCATTGGCCATGAACCTGGACGCTCCGGCCCACGGCGCCGTGTGGAAGATAACGCCGCGCGAAAGTTTGGTTGACGACGGCGATCTGCTGGGATGCCGCGGTGTCGGCCGGGGTGAACTCGCGCCCATCGAGCACCGGTGTGTTCATGGTGTGGAAGTAATCCGGCCCCAGGACGTTGGTGTTGGTGGTAGGGGTTTCGTCTTTGGCAGGGGCGTAGCCGTCGGCTTCGAAGCGGCTCACGGTGCTGCCGGTGAGACCGAGGGGCAGGCTGCGAATGGTGCTGACCGCCGCGACGCCCGGGAGTGCCGACAGGTTGGCGGCCATCTGGCGGATGGCGACTTGGCCGCGCGCGTCGTCGTAGCCATTGGGCGCCAGATCGACTCCAGCCACAATCACGTTGCGCGGATCAAAGCCGGGATCAGTCGAGGTCGCGCGGCGCAGCGTCTTCAGAAACAGTCCAGCGCTCATGAGTAAGACCAGGGAAAGCGCGACCTGCGCGACCACCAGCGAATTCCGAAGCCAGGCTCTGCGGGGGCTCGCGGAAGCGCCGGAGCCATCTTTCAAGGTTTCCAGGACATCGGGTTTAGAGGCGCGCAGAGCGGGGGCCAGACCGAAAAAGAGTGTGGCGAAGGCCGCGAGGGCCACGCTGAACAGATACACGCCCGCGCTGGCGCGAATGGTCAGGCCGGCTGGAAGATCGGTGGCAGGCGTGAAGCTCTGGAGGGATCCCATGGTGAGCGGAAGTACGGCCAGAGCGGCCACCAGACCGCCGATGGCCAGCAAGCCGTTTTCAACGAGCAACTGGCGAATCAGACGGGTGCGCCCCACGCCCAGCGCCAGTCGAATGGCGATCTCGCGCCGCCTTCCGCCGGCGCGCGCTAACAGGAGATTGGCGACATTGGCGCAGGCAATCAGCAGCACCACGGCGACCACGGCCATCAGAAGCATCGCGACGGGTACCAGGACAGAACCGCCGCCATCCTGCGAAATGGGCAGAATTTCGGCGCGATTGAAGCGGTCCGTCTGGTGAAATTCGCGGGTCAGCGCCGAAGAAATGGCGTCCAGATCGGCGATGGCGGCGCGTCGATCCACGCCCGGCTTCAGGCGTGCCTGAAACCAGGCGAACCATGACACACCGCGCTTGTCGAGGCCGAACGAGCCATCGGAGAGCGCGTCGGCCATGATCATCGGAATCCACATGTCGAAGCGCAGGCCGACGGCGGAGCCTTCAAACACCTCCGGTGTTACACCAATCACCGTGAAGTTGCGTTTGTTCACGAGAATCTGGCGGCCGATGATGTTGGGGTCAGCTCCGAACTTTGACTGCCACAGGCGATGGCTGATTACCACGACCGGATGTCCGCCTGGATTTTGGTCTTCATCGGGCAAGAACGTGCGGCCGAGTTCCGGCTTGACGCCCAGCATATTGAAGTAATTTGAAGAAGCGAGTGTGGTCCAGACGCGGGCTGGCTGGGCGCCTTCGCCGAGGCTCAAAGGCGCCATGGTGGCGACCGCGAAATCCTGGAGCGTGTGGTTGCGGGCGCGATAGTCCAGATAGTCGAGCCAGGATAGCCCAGCCTGGCCTCCGGTTGGGGTTCGCCAGCGAACAGTGATGAGGTCGCGGGCGCCGCGGACGCCGGGCAAGGGATTGACGACAATCGCGTTGAACCAGGTAAAGACGGTGGCGTTGGCGCCGAGGCCGAGGGCGAGCGTTAGGATCGCTGCGAAGGTGAAAGCGGGGCTCTTACGGAGTTGGCGGAATCCAAACTTGAGGTCATGGATAAAGGAATCCATATATGCTCATACGATTCCGCTGGGCGCCGGTTCGGCCAAAAGTCAGCAACAAGGAATCTTAGCGAGCCGTACGCCGCACAATTCAGCCAGACGCTCCTCGGTGGCTTTAACCCGTTCGGCGGCGAGATTGAGGGCGCGGCGATACACTTCCACCGCCAGCAACGGGTCGGCTTTTAAAGCGGCGGCGAGATCGTCGGCGTCTATGCGCAGGGCGCGGCAGTCTTCGCGAGCGCGGACCTGGAACAGCGTATCGTGGTGGTCCAAAAGAGCCGACCAGCCGAAAGCCTGTCCGGGGCCACGCGCAAGTATGCAGACCGCATAGGACCGCGCTCTGACCTCGATGGAGATACTTCCTTCGAGCAGCAAATAAAAGTACTTGGACTGTTCGCGCCCCGTTAAGATTAGGTCATTCTCTTTGAAGTGGACCTCTTGGGCCAGAGCGAGCAGTTTATCAGCCTGGGAATCCGGGAGGCCAGCCAGGAAAGTGTGTTCTTTCACCGCATCGGTCAGTGTCATATCACCCAACCTTAATCAATGGGTCTCAGAATGAAAGGCCGACGTGGTTAATAGCGTCGCCGCCTTACTGGTTTGCAACTGGGGGGCCGAAGAGACAGCCGCCATGCGACGGGCGATAATACGGGTATGCGCCGGCTTGCTCTTGTTATTTGTCTCGCGGCCAGTTTGCCGGCCGCGACGCCGTTGTACCAAAGCTCGTTTGAAGGCACGGGCGGCGAATGGAGCGCGTTGCGGGGCACGAGTGTGGCGGATTCGGCGGTCACCTATCAGGGCCGCAAGTCCTTGCGGGTGGAGGCGGGAGCGAGCCAGGATGCGTGCGTGCGATCGGCGCCCATCACGCTCGCCATCGGCAGGCGATACGAGCTAACCGGCTGGATTCGCACCGAGCAGCTTACGGTTCGCGATCTGGATCGAACGCCGATCGCGATCGGTGCGGCGCTCAGCATGGCTTC
This sequence comes from Terriglobia bacterium, assembly GCA_963739705.1. Classification (GTDB taxonomy): domain Bacteria; phylum Acidobacteriota; class Terriglobia; order Bryobacterales; family Bryobacteraceae; genus Palsa-89. Next base: position 178,125 of record CAVUBR010000008.1, read on the forward strand.
CATGCCATTCGACGTGCATTCGGAATCCGTAGGCGGGACGCGCGATTGGACCCGGGTGCATCTCGAGTTCATCGCCACGCGGGCGCAGGATGAAATTCTGCTGATTGCCGGAACCGGGGGCGCGTTCGAAGGCAAGGCGTGGTTTGCGGGCGTCAGCATCGACGAAGCTCCGGCTAAAGACGCTTGGCCGGCGCCGCCGGCGGTTGCGAGCTATGGGCCGGCCTATCGCTATCCCACCGGCGGTTGGATTTATCTGCATATCGAGGGTCAGCCGTATGAGCGCGGCTATCAGCACGGGCGGCTGATGTCGAAAGAAATCGTGCAGTATCTGGCGCGCTGCGCCGCCGAGCTGGATCACAACGGCAAGAGCCAGAGCTGGGATCTGGCGCGAGCCACGGCGGGCGCGCTGTTTCTGCACGGATTCGATCAGGAGATTCTCCTGGAGATGCAGGGCATCGCCGACGGAGCATCCGACGCGGGCGCGCGCTGGGAAGGCCGTCGCTTGGATCTGACAGACATGGTGACGGTGAACACGACCGTCGAGCTGGGTGCTTTGAGCGATGCTTTACGGGTGACGCCGAACGGGCTGGAGGGCTTGCATCTCGTGGCGCCTGCATATTTCATGACCAAGCAAGGGCAGGTGGGAGCGCAAGATCACTGCAGCGCGTTCGCCGCCACCGGTAAAGCGACACGAGACGGGCGCATGGTGATGGGGCACGTCACCTGGTGGCCGCTGACACTGGGCGAGCAGACCAACGTGATGCTGGATTTGAAGCCCGCTTCTGGACATCGAGTGCTGATGCAAAGCTATCCAGGAGGCATCGAGAGCGGCACGGATTGGTATCAGAACGATACAGGAATTGTCCTGACGGAGACCACCATCAATCAAAGCCCGTTCAATCGCCAGGGGACGCCGGTTGCGTATCGCGCGCGCAAGGCGATCCAGTACGGCGACAACATCGACAAAGTGGTCGAGTACCTGGAGGCCAAGAACAACGGCTTGTACACCAACGAATGGCTGATGGGCGACGCGCGGACCAACGAGATCGCGATGCTTGAGCTGGGCACCTATAAAACGCGGCTGTATCGCAGCTCGAAGAACGATTGGTTCGGCGGCACCGAGGGATTCTATTGGGGCGACAACAACGCGAAAGATTTGAGCGTGCGGCTGGAGGAGCAGGCGGATCCGAAGGGCGCGCCGAGGTATGTGCCGTATGTGCCGGGGCCGCGCGATCTGAAGTGGCAGGATTTGTATCGCGAGTACACGGGCAAGATCGACGAGCAGTTTGCGTTTCTGGCGTTTCGGACGGCGCCGCTGGTGAGCCCGACGACGATGGATGCCAAGGTGGTGACGTCCGATATGGCGTCGCGCATGATGGTGTGGGCGGCATTTGGGAAGCCCAACCAGCGCGAGTGGGCGCCGTCGCCGGCCGAGAGAGAGGCGTACGCGAAGAACGACGGGATTTATCCGTCGGGTTACCGGATGATCGCGGCGCGGGCGGTGGCTCCGGAGGCGGCGGGCGGGACCGTGGGGTCGGCCTTTGGAGGCGCGCCAGAGTCGTTTTCGGCTGACCGTTTGTGGAAAGGCTGGGTTCTGCCGGCCTCCGATGCGGACATCTGGTTCAGCTTCGGGGGCAGCGGCGTATTATCGAGATTTGCAGTCGCACGATGTGGGGCGTGCAATCAGCTGCGCGCTGGTCGGAGTTCCGGTCGGCGAGCGCAGCGCCAGCCGATCCCATCCAACATTTCCGGATGGAGACCGCCAAGGGCGCGCTGTTTTTGGATGAATTGCGCCATGAGATGGGCAACGATCGCTTTTTTGCATTGATGAAGGATTTCTTCGCGGCGCATACTACGCAGAGCGTGACCGCGCAATCTTTTCTGAATACGGCGGGCGTGCAGTTCAAGATGCCGGCGGACCCGGGCGGTGCGACGTATCTGGCTTCCGATATCCGGCGGCGGCTTTCGAGTGCGCTGCTGGTGTACGGAACTTGGATGGATGCGGGCGCGAATCGCTACGCCGCCGAGCAGGTTCAGAAGGCGTTTCTGGATTCCTACGAGAGCGCCGTGCCGATCCGGAAGGATTTTGAAGTGACGGATGCCGAGCTCGGGACGCATGATGTGATTTTCGTCGGGCGGCCGGAGACCAATTCGGCGCTGGCCGCATGGAAGGACAAGATCGGCCTGGATGCTGAGGGCGCGATGTTCCGGATTCGCGGCTCGGCGTGGGTATCCGAGAGCGAAGGGCTGGTCTACGCGGCTGTGAATCCGCTGGATCGCAGCCACATGGTGCTGGTGCTGGCAGGTAACGACGCTCTGGCGACGGTGCTGATGACCAAGGCCGGATTTCCGCGCGCGGAGTACGCGATTGTCGACGCGGGAGAGCAGCTCAGTTCTGGATTCCTGAAATAACTGTGGTACACTCACCGATGTTGCCTTTGGGCAACGAGATCTTTTGAAAAGCTAGACGGCGAGGGATGCACGGGAAGGCGGTGAAAATCCGCCACTGCCCCGCAACTGTAAGCGGCCAATCCGAGGCCGAAGCGATCACTGCGCAAGTGGGAAGATCACTTCGTTAATGGCCGGCCGCAAGTCAGGAGACCGGTTCCTCGCTTGAGAACAAATCACGTTTTCGAGGGAGAAACGTCCGATGCGAAGCATTTTTCTACTGTCTCTGTCGCTCGCCATCTGCGCGGGCGAAAACAAAAGCATTCACGGAACAATTCTCGATCCTTCCGGGCGGCCGGTGGAAGGCGCGCGCGTGGTGTGCGCGAATCAGGCCGTGTATAGCAGCGCCGAGGGCAGGTTTAGCGTGCCTGGTCAGGATCGCTGCGAGGCGCGTGTCGAGAAAACCGGCTTTCTGACCGGGACGCCCATGCTCGCCTCGGACAGCGACAACAAGATCACGCTCGCGGTGGCCGGCCCGGTGGAGAAAGTGGTGGTGTCCGCGACGCGCACCGAAACGACAGCAGAGCAGGCCGCAGTGGCCGCGACCGTCATCACCGGACAACGGCTCGCGGCGCTGAATTACCCGATGCTGTTCGACGTGCTTCGAGACGTTCCCGGCCTTCAGGTTTCCGCCTATGGGCCGCCCGGCGCGCTGGCGGACGTCTTCACGCGCGGCGCCGATCGCACCGGCACGCTGGTCTTGTTGGACGGCGTACCGTTGAACGATCCCGGCGGGGAGATTCATCTGGAGCACTTGAGCTCCGAGGACATTGACCGGGTGGAAGTGATTCGCGGGCCCGAAAGCGCGCTGTTCGGCGCGGAGGCCGCCGCCGGCGTGATCCAGATTTTTACAAAACACGGCGACGCGGAAGACACGGTTCCGCACGGCTCGGTTTCCTACGAGCGCGGCAGTTTCCAGACTGACCATTGGGTTGCGGGCTTGAACGGCGGCCTCATGAATCGGCTGGATTACGCGTTGAGCGCGGCCGGACTGCACACGGTGGGTGAGTTTCAGAACACGTTTGATCGCGACAACACCGGCACGGCGAATCTGGGCTACAAAATCTCGAACGCCACGCAGGTGCGCGGTGTGTTTCGCGTCTACGATGACCACGCGGGGACGCCCGGCCAGGTGGCGTATGGGATCGACGATCCGATCCCGAACGAAGAAACGCGCGATGAGACGGTTTCGGTGCGTGTGGATGACAGCCGCGGTTCGAACTATCTCCAGCAATTCACGTTCGGCTACAACCATCTGAGCGACCGCTACAACGACGATGAGCCCTACAGCGAGCAACCGCTGGCGGCTTTGGTGCGCGACGTTGCGGGCCCGGTGCCGGAAACCTATTTCGTCGCGTTGCTCAATCCGAATGCGATTCCAAGCCAGATTCCTCCGGGATTGCGGCTGGTCCAAACCGACGCGTTCTTCGGCCCGTCGAGCTCGCTGAATCTGACGGAGCGAAAAATCGCGGGCTATCAAGGTACGCTGTCGCATCGAACCGGCGCGCTGGTGTTCGGCTACAACTACCAGAAGCAGAGCGGCGTTCTATCCGGAGTGGCGGCTTCGCGAGACAACAATGGGTTCTTCGCGAATCTGCAAGAGAGACTGGGCTCGCGACTTTACCTGAGCGGCGGGGCGCGCCTGGAGCATAGCAGCGCGTTCGGAACCATTTGGTCCGGACGCGGCGGGGCAAGTTTTCTCGTGGCCGGCGAGCACGGCGCGCTTTCGTCCACTTCGCTGCGGGTTAGCGCGGGGCGGGGCGTCACGGAACCGAGCCTGCTCGAAAACTTCGCGGTGTCGGCTTACTATCACGGCAATCCATTGCTGCGGCCGGAGACCACGACATCGTACGAAGCGGGGATCGTCGCCGATTGGTTCCACCGGCGCGTACGCACGGAAGTGGCTGCATTTCGCAGCTCCTTTCAAAACCTGATCGCGTTCGTCGGGGATTCCTGGCAGAATATCGAAGCGAGCTGGGCGCGCGGCGTGGAGACGTCGGCGGAGGCGCGGCTGCCATACAGCCTTCTGCTGACCGGCAGCTACATGCGGCTGTACACGCGTGTGACCGCGTCCACGTCGCCGTTCGACTCGACCACGGGAATCGGCGAGGAGCTGGTGCGAAGGCCGCGCAACTCCGGCGGATTGTCGATCGCGGCCACGCCCAAGCGCTGGTCCTTCGTGGCGGGTGGGCGATTTGTAGGAGAACGGCAGGATGCCGATTTTACTTTCGGTGTCACGCGCAATCCTGGATTCCAGAACATTTACGCCGCGGGGTCGTATCGCGTGACCAGTCACGTGATTCCGTTCGTGCGGGTCGACAATCTGCTGAACGAGCGTTATGCGGAGGTGCTGGGCTATCAGGCTTTGTCGCGCAGCCTGCTTGGGGGAATGCGGCTGGCGTGGTGACGCGCTGGAGGATATGATAGTAAAACTATGTCCACGGCACCTCAAAATCTAGCTGCTCCTTCGCTGGAACTGGTCTTCGATACGCTGAACGGCTACCAGCGAACCGCGGCGTTGCGCGGCGCAATCGAACTGGATTTGTTCACCGCGATCGCGGAAGGCAACACCACCACCAAAACAATTTCTTCTCGGATTCAGGCATCGGAAAAGGGCACGCGTGTTCTGTGCGATTTCCTTACGATGATCGGGTTTCTCACCAAGCAAGACCAGGCATATGGGCTGACGCCGGAATCGGCCGTATTCTTGAACCGTCATTCACCGGCGTACCTGGGCTCGATTAGCGCACTCCTGGGCAATCCGGTGCTGACAACCGCCTTCAACGACATGGCCGGGGTTGTGCGTAGGGGTGGAACGCTGATGGACGGAGAGGGCACCGTGGAGCCGGACAACCCGATATGGGTTGTCTTCGCGCGTTCCGTGGCGCCCATGATGAGTCTGCCGGCGCAGTTGATAGCCCATCTTCTGGACGCCAAATCCGGCGCGCCGTGGAAAGTTCTGGATATCGCCGCCGGACACGGTGTGTTCGGGATCGAGCTGGCGAAGCAGAATCCGAACGCGCAGGTCGTGGCGTTGGACTGGAAGGCGGTGCTGGAAGTGGCGCGGGAGAATGCGGACAAAGCGGGCGTCTCGTCACGCTATTCGACCATGCCAGGCAGCGCGTTCGAGCTGGAATTCGGAACAGGCTACGATGTGGTGCTGCTGACGAATTTCCTGCATCACTTCGACCCGCCGACCAACGAGACGCTGCTCAGGAAAGTTCATGCGGCGCTCGCGCCGGGAGGGCGGGCCATCACGCTCGAAATGGTGCCGAACGACGACCGGGTTTCTCCTGCGACGCCGGCCATGTTCAGCATGATGATGCTCGGAACTACGGCCCACGGAGACGCATACACGTTCCGCGAGCTGGACAGCATGTTCCGCAACGCCGGATTCCTCTCCAGCGAGCTGCGCGAGATTGCGCCGTCGCCGCAGCGCGTAGTCGTATCCTACAAGTAGGTTGATCAACAAGCTGGTTATAGAAAACCTGAAGCACCGGCCTATCCGGACGCTGCTCAGCATCATTGCCATTAGCATTCAGGTGACCTTGGTTCTGGCACTGGTCGGGCTCAGCAGAGGAATGCTGAACGATCAGGCGCGGCGGGCGCGCGGCGTCGGGGCCGACGTTCTGGTTCGGCCTCCCAGCGGCGCCGTGATTATTTCCGGCGGGCAGATGTTGGAGCGCATTATTCCGGTGGTCATCGACAAGGCGCCGCACGTGAAGGTGGCGACCGGAATTCTGACGTATGGAACCGACCTCTTCAACTACGTCACCGGGATCGACCTGCCCACCTTCAATGCCATGAGCGGCGGATTCCAGTTCGTTCATGGCGGGCCGTTCCAGCATCCCGACGATGTCATGGTGGATGAATACTACGCGTCGCAACACCATGTGCACCTTGGCGACACGATCCCCATAATCAACCGGCCCTGGCATGTCTGCGGAATTTATGAGCCTGGCATGCTGGCGCGCATGGTGGTGCCGCTCCAGACTTTGCAGGACCTGACGGCCAACACCGGGAAAGTCACGATGGTTTACGTGAAGCTGGACAACCCGGCCAAGACCAGCCAAGCCATCGCAGACTTATCGCAGCGGCTCAAAGAATACAAAGTGTATTCGATGGAAGAGTTCGTGAGCTTGTTCTCTCCGGCCAATATTCCCCTGCTGACGCAGTTTATCGGAGTAGTCATCACGCTGGGCGTGCTGGTGGGATTCCTGGTGGTTTTCCTGTCGATGTACACTGCGGTGCTGGAGCGCACGCGCGAGATCGGGGTGCTGAAGGCGTTGGGCGCCTCGCCGGGTTTGATCCTGAACATTCTTCTTCGGGAGACCGCGCTGCTGGCCGTCGCGGGTTCCATTCTGGGGATCGCGCTGGCATATGGGACACGAGCCTTGATTGCGCGGCTGATGCCGGGGACGCTGATCCAGGCGATTGTCTACGACTGGTGGGTGATCGCGACGGCGCTGGCGCTGGTAGGCGCGCTGCTCGGCGCCGTGTATCCGGGGCTCAAGGCGGCGCGCCAGGACGCCATTGAGGCTCTTGCTTATGAATGACGCTCTTGCTTATGAATGACGCTCTTGCTTATGAATGACGCTCTCGCTCTATGAATGACGCGCTGGCGTATGAATGACGCGCCGATCATCGCGATCCGCGGCCTGACCAAGACTTATCGCGTGGGCGACGTGGAGGTGGCGGCGCTGCGCGGCGTGGATCTGGACGTCGCGCGCGGCGAGTTTGTCTCCATCGTGGGGCCTTCGGGCTCCGGGAAATCGACCCTGTTTTACATCATCGGCGGGCTGGCGCCGCCGACGTCGGGAAGCGTCCATATCGCGGGCCAGGATCTGCTGGGGATGACGGACACCGAGCGCACGGAACTGCGCAAGACCAGCGTCGGTTTCGTATTTCAGAAATACAATCTGCTGCCGACCTTGACGGCGCGCGACAACATCGAGATCGCGCGCTACATCGCCCAAAAAAACGGCCCATTGGATGCGGAATTTGAGGACGTGCTGAAGTTGCTGGGGATCGCGGGCCGGCTTGATCACAAGCCGCGCGCGCTTTCGGGCGGCGAGCAGCAGCGGGTGGCGATCGCGCGGGCCATCGTGAATCATCCGGCGATTTTGCTGGCCGACGAACCCACGGGGAATCTGGACACGGAAAATTCCGCCGCGGTGCTCGCGTTGCTGCGCGATCTCAATGGCCGGCTGGGGCAAACCATCCTAATGATCACTCACAATCCCGAGGCTGCCGCTTACGGGCATCGCATCGTGCGCATGCGCGACGGACGGATCGAGTAGGTTCCTCCGGCTACTTGTTTCCCGGATGCGGAGCCCAGCGCTTTGGCAGCGGTTGCGAGCGGAAGAAACAGGTGTTCGGCTGACTGGTGAAGGGCACGAAACCATGATGCCGGTAGAATACCGCCGCGCGATCGTTCTTGGCGTCCACTACAAAAGCGAAGGCCGCTGGGGCGGTGCGCAGCGTACGTTGGGTCGCGTCGATGAGCAGGGGACCACGGAGTCCACGGCCGCAAATCGAGGCAGCCGCTTGGCAAATGTGGAAATATCGATCCAGCACCGGCTCACCGCAATCGAATACAGTGCGATCATGCGCTTCGGCCAGCGCTTCCATTCTGAAAGGAGCGGTCACGAGCCGAACAATTTGCGATGGCGCCTCGCTGCACGGCGCAGAGCAACATTGGGCGCGGGAGGATGGAGGATGGCGTCAGCGAACCGCCGCTGATCCTTCGCTGACAAACGCAGAACGGCCACTTTCTCGATGGTGCGCTCGGCCGCTTCCCGGGCTGCCGCGACGACGAAATCGCTGACGCTTCGGCCCTCGATTTCCGCAGCCCGCTTGAGCATGCTGTACACCTCGGCCGGCAAGCGGGCTTCGAGACAGAATATCGATACGTCGGCCATCTAGATACACATTTACGGCGGAATGGCGCACCGAGACCAACCTGGTCGGTGCCAACTCGGAAGCCATGCGATCCTGAGCAGCGAGTCCAGCAAGTTTGCAATATGCCATGATTGCCAGCACCGTGAAGACTACCGCCTGGGCAACATGGATCCAGAACCACGCGTCCCCGCCGCCCTCCCAAACCAAACGTCGCGAGGTGTCGTAGGGCCAGACCAGGGCGAAGAAAGTCAGGTCGCCGAGCATGTGCACCGGGATGCCCGGCAGGATGGATTTCGTCAGGTACGCGCTGGTGCCGAAGGCCAGGCCCGCCAGGAAGTACACGCTGAGTTTGGGCCACAGCAAGCCGTGGTTAACATGGCCGAAGGCGAAGAACACCGATGAGATCACGACCGCGATGGGGCCGCGAAACTCGCGTTCCAGGATGACCTGGCAGTAGCCGCGCAGCCCGGCTTCTTCGGCGAGCGGCGAAACCAGGGAGCCCATGAGCATGAATAGCGCCATCGTGAGCAGCGGATAATCGCTGGGATTGGGAAGAACGTTGCCGGGCATCTTTACGAGTTGGAACATGGACGATCCAGTATCCTGCCAGAGCCACGATGGCCAGCGCGCCGGCCAGGAACGCCCAGGCGAACGTGCGGCTCGAGACGGTCCGAGAGCGCAAAAGGTTGCGCCGCGTCTCCGACGTGCTGCGCGGCCAGCCTTTCCCGCTCAGATATTGCCACATCAACCAGAGAACCGCGCCCATCGGAATCACGGCCCATGGCACGGAGGGGCCCGTTTTGAGATTGAGCATGTACAGCCCGCCCCAAATTCCGCCGGGGATGAGAGCGATGCCTAATCCGAGCAGGCCGGCTCCCATCGCCTTGGTCGATTTTCTTCAGGAAAGTGCGCATGTCTTGATGCCTCCGCGATCAGTATAGGGTGCAAGCGCGGAAAATCAGGTCAGACGAAGCCGTCGGTTATTGGTTGGGAAAAGGTTGGGGAAAACCAAGCTGGGCGAGGAGCCGGGCATAACGGGGATCCGTTCGAAGGTTATCGAAGACCGGCATCACAGGCAGCCAGAACAGAAGCGGGTGCTCGTGCTGGCGGAGGTTTTCGAGCAGATCGAAGCAGCGGTCGCGGTCGCCCAGCAAGGAATGAAGGATGATCAGATCGAACTGGTTTTTCTCGCCGAGTGCGGCGTTGCGCTCCAGCAATTCCACCCACCGGCGCAAGATGCCGGTCATGCCGCTCTGCTGAAACGTCTCGCGGGCCTGCTCAAGGAGGGGAGCTGTGACGCCCAGGCCTTTCAATCCAGCAAGAAAAGCTTCGAAGGCGGGCTGTTCTTTTCCCTGCAAAAAATAGATCCAAACGATTCCCAGATGCACATCGGGGAAAGCGGGATTGATGTCCAGGAGGCGGCGGGCTTCGGCGATGGTTTCGTCATAACGGCGAGCGGCGAGCAACAGGTTGAGAAGCTCGCGGCGGGCGGCGAGCGAGAGCGGGTCGGCTTCGAGCGCGCGTCGGCCTTCAGCGAGCGCTTCATCGGTGCGATTTTGTGACGCGAGGAATCGCGCGTACCAGATGTGGGCGACCGGGTCGTCCGGTTTACGCTCGAGGGCGATGCGGAAATCGCGTTCGGCGGCGGCATGGTCGTGATCGTGGACGAGATGGACCACGGCCAGTGCGAGATGCGGTTCGGCAAGTTGGGGGTCCAATTCGAGCGCACGGGAAGCCGCGACTTTGGCGCGAGGCAGGAACTCGGCGGCGCTTCCTAATCCCAGGCTGGCCATGAGAATGTAAGCGCGGGCCAGGCCGGATAGAGCTGCGGCATTCTCGGGCTCGGCTTCCACCGCGCGCTCGAAATAGAGCCGCGCCTGTTTCAGCGAGGCTTCCGTCGGTTGTTCGGAGAGGGCCGCGCGGCCTTTTCCCGCGAGGTCTTGCGCTTCGCTTGTGGTTATGTCCGAGAGAGGCTGGGGTTCAACCGATACCCGATAGCCGCGCTTGGGCAGCGTTTCGATGAAGCGCGGCTGGCGCGGATTGTCGCCCAGAGCTTTTCGTAACTGATGAAAGCTTCCCTTGATAGTTTCGTCGCTGACGAATCGGCCATTCCACACCGCGTCGATGACCTCCTGTTTGGGAATCACCTGCTTGGCGCGAGAGCAGAGGAAAACGAGCAACTGCATGACCAGCGGCTCCAGGCGCGTGCTAGATGCGGGCGAGGAAATGGAGCCATCCTCCGGACGAACGGTCCACTCGGCCAGGCGGAAGCCGCGCAACAGCCTCTGCCGGTCCATCATGTCTTAGCTTTCGGAACGGCCGAACGCTTTGCGAAGCTCTGATTTGGCTTGCGTCAAGACGCGCTTTTGTTTGGCCGGCAGATCTTTGCCGCGCGATTGATGTAGAAGTTCAGCATCGACATGGCGGATTGAAATGGAGATGCTTTGCGCGGATGGCTCGCTTCGGCGGATCGCTTGAGCGAACTGGCGATGCGTTTGGGGTTGCTCCAATTGAAGACGCCGCTGTCCAGGTCGAGCGCGTTGCTGGTTTCAGTAACCCGTTGGGGCCACCGGCGCGGGCTCGGCTTCTTGGCGGTTTTGGCGGTCACCCGAGACCTCCTAAGCCCATCGTAGCGCGGGCCGTTTGAGCCGGCGCGAAAAATGAGACGGGCGATCAGGCGAATGCGTGCTGTATGCTGTACATTTCAGTTGAGCTAGGAACTGGAGTGATGGACGCGAGAGACCAGGCAGAACGGCTTTCCGGGATCGTGCGTGATTCGCTCGATCAGGAAATAGAAGCGAGCGATCTGGCGCGGCAGGCCTATTGCAGCCGCAGCAGCTTTTTCCGGCTGTTTCAGGCGTTGATCGCCGAAAGCCCGGCCGAGATGCGGCGGCGGTTTCTGTTGGAGCGCGCGGCGTGGCAATTGGTACGCACAGCTTTTTCGGTGACCGAGATCGCGCTCGACGCCCAATATGGGTCGCTCGAAGCGTTCACGCGCGCGTTTGGGAAGGCTTTCGGTGTTTCGCCGAGTCTGTACCGCCGAATGGGCGCGACTCATTTCCATCTGCCGGCGCCCAACGGGTTTCACTTCTGCGCGTCCGGTTCCGGCTCGAAAGGAGACTCACAAGATATGGACCTCTTCGATTTATTTGCCGGCAACGATTCGTGGCACACCTCCCGGCTGTTGGATTACGCCAAGAATCTGACGGACGAACAACTGGATCGTCCGCTAGACACGGCCAAGATTTTCCCTTGGGAAACAGCCGATCGCAATCTGCGCGAGTTACTGGATCGCCTGGTACAAACCAAGGAAATCTGGACGGCGGCGCTGACCGGGCGCAAGGTGACGCTAAAAAGTCCGCCGGAAAGCTGTACTCCGAAAGCGCTGCGGAAGCGATTCGATAAGGCGGACGCGGAGTTCACCAACGTTCTCAGGGACGTGAAGAAACGCGGGGCTTGGGGAGACACTTTCGTCGACGCCCTGTGCGAGCCGCCCGAGACGTTCACCTTCGGAGGCATGTTCGCGGACGTCATTACGTTCAACGCGCATCGGCGGCTGGTGGCGATCGATGTGCTGCGCCGGATGGGAGTCAGGGTTGATGGGTTCGGCAGTCCGATCGAGTATGAGAGAAGCGTCGGAGCCCGCAAAGTTGCAGAAGCCGTGACGCGCTGATTACTCGTCGCGCAGGGCGACGGCTGGGTCGATGCGCAGGGCGCGGCGGGTTGGCACGAAGCAGGCGATCAGGGCGATGGCAGCCATGAGAGCCAGGGCGAGGGCGTACGTGGCCGGATCTTTCGGGCTGACGCCGTAGAGGATGGGCGTAAAGAAGCGGCCGAGTGTCAACGCCAGAGCCGCGCCAGCGACACTGGCGATCGAGACGATCAGTGCGGCGCGCTGCAGCACCAGCTGAACGATGTTGGCGCGGCGCGCGCCGATGGCGACGCGAATGCCGATCTCACGCGTGCGCCGCGAGATGGCGTAGGCCAGCATGCCGTAAACGCCGGTGGCAGCCAGGACGATGGCCAGCACGCCAAATGCGCCCAGCATCGTGGCGGCGATGCGGGCTGGCATCAGCGGCAGCCGCATGTGGTCTTCCAGGCTGTCGGCTTGGAAGAATGGCAAAGTGGGATCGAGCGTGGTGACGATTTGCTGAATCCGGCGCACCAATTGGTCGGGCGGCTGGGACGAACGGGCGACGATGGTGATCGTGGAATCGTAGCGCTGGCTGCGCGCGGCGAAGTAGGCCGGAGACGACACATCATTCAGGGATTGATATTTTCCGTCCTGCGCAATTCCGATGATTTGGGTCCAGGCGGTGCTCTCGGGATTGGTCCGGAAGCGCTTGCCCAACGCGTTCTCGCCGGGAAACAAGCGCTTGGCGAAGGCTTCGTTGACGACAGCGACACGCGTGGAATCGACAGTGTCGTGTGTATCAATGTCCCTTCCGCTGATGAGTCGCGTTTGCATGGTTCGGAAGTAGCCGGGCCCGGCGACATAGTAGTGGGCCAGTGGCGCGTCGTAGAACTTGGGGATCGGCTTGCCTTCGGCACACACGGTGTTGTTGGATTGGGCCAGGCTGAGCGGCAAATTGTTGACCAGGGCGAATGAATCGAGGCCCGGGAGACTTGTAAGCTGGTCGTTAAGACGCCGCTCGAAGGCCCGGCCGCGCTCTTCCGTTAGTAGCCGTTCATGCCGAGGTCGAACATCACTGCCACGGCGTGCCGCGGGTTGAATCCGACATCGATAGTGAGGGCGCGCTGGAGGCTGCGCACCACGAGTACGGTTCCGACCAGGAGGATCACCGAGAGCATGACCTGAGCGCCCACCAGGAGATCCTTCATTTGGACGCGGCGGAAGCGTTCCGAAACTTGATTTTTCAGCGCCGGGACCAGATCGATGCGGACGGCTTGCAGCGCCGGCGCGAGTCCGAATAGAAGCGTCGTCAGCACGCAGGTGAAGAGGCTGAAGAGAAACACGCTGGAATCGAAGGGCAGTTCGGTGGCGCCTGGAAGGGAGAGAGGAAGACGGATGCCGGCGATCGCTTTGAGAATCCATAAAGCAAGCAGCACGCCGGCAGCGCCGCCGGCAAGAGAAAGGAGCAAGCTTTCAGTTAACAATTGGCGGATCAGCTGGCCGCGGGACGCTCCGATCGCCAGGCAGATGGAAACTTCGCGGCGGCGCTCAGCGGCGCGCGCCAGCAGCATTCCGGCGATGTTCACGCAGGCGATCAGAAGCACCAGACCCGCCACGGCGACCAGGACCGAAGCGAACCCCAGGACCGGACCACGCAGAAATGAGCCGAACAGGCCGGGGGCCGCGAGCTGAATGCGCATGCCTTCGTCTTCACGATGCGCGCGGGCGAGGTCGGCGGCAATCGCGTTCAAGTCCGCTTCGGCCTGGCGCTCGCTGACGCCCGGCTTCAAGCGTCCGAGCGTCCAAATGTTGTGAGTGGTCCGCCGGTCCAGCCAGGGATTGTTGCCGGGCTCGATCTGCGGCTCCAACGACATTGGAACCCAGAACTCGGGCGCCAGGAGAATCTCGGTGCCGAAGAAGCCTTTGGGAGCGACGCCGACGATGTTGTAATTCAGGCCGTTCAGCTTGGCGCTCTTGCCCACGATGTTCGGATCGGCTCCAAAACGGTCCTGCCAGGCTGCGTAGCTGAGCACGATGACGGCGTGAGGTGAGGAACGTTGGTCGTCTTCTTGAGTAAAGGTGCGCCCCAGAAAGGCATGCACGCCGAGCAGATCGAAATAATTGCCGGTGGCTTCGTTGCCCCACAAATGGCTGTTCTTTCCGCCCTGGCTCAAAGCGACTGGAGCGATGCGGTATGCCACGAGGCCGGAGAGAGTGCGGTTGCGGTCGCGAAGGTCGACGTAGTCGGGATAGGATTGCGTGATACTTGTGGTGCCGACGTTGAATAGCTCCTTGGGCCGATCGACCGGCAGCGGGCGCAGCAGGAAGCGGTTGAGCGCGCTGAATGTAGTGGTGTTGGCGCCGATGGCGAGGGCCAGGGTCAGGATGGTGACGGCGGTGAAGGCCGGGGTTTTGGCGAGGCGGCGCAGAGCGAGGCGGAGGTCCTGCAGCATGTCCTTTATACGCCGGCGCCGTGGCGCGAGTTCAATATAAAACCGACGGCATCCAAACCGGTTGCGGTGGCTCGTAAGGACCCATCGCCATGAGGTTCATGATCTTGACCGTCCGGCAGCCGGCCTGGAGGAAAGCGCGGAACGTGGAGCCTTGATCGAGCGGGCAGAAGCAGTAAGCCCGTTCCGACGGGAGCAGGCGCGCGGCCTGGCAGGCGATCGCGACGGCATCCGCATCGGTTTCGGCGACGCCGTGACCGAAGACACCAGGAATCAGGTACCCGGTGAGGCGTCCGTCGCGCTGGCGGGTGATCGGCGAAAATCCGGCCTGGAGTGCGGCAGCCAGCTCGTTCCGGCGGCTGGATTTGTAGTTGCGCCGGCAGAGCGCATCGAGCGCTTCCAGGTCGCCTGGCTCGACCGGGCGGACGGAGGTGTCGGGCTGGGCTGCGGGAGCCAGGCGCAGGTAGGCTACGGCATGTTTTGTGTCGAAGCCAAGCGATCCGTAGAGCGAGATTGAACGCATGTTGAAGCCGTCTTGCAGCAAGCGGACGCGCTGGATGTTGTGCTCGCGCGCGTAGTCGATGACCGCCTGCATGAGTTTGCGGCCGAGGTCGCGGCCCTGAAACGCGCAGTCCACCGTGATGGGGCCGACGCCGGCCACCTCATCGGTAAGCGAAAGGAAATTCGAGCCGGCCGGTTCGCCATCGACCAGCGCGGCCACAGCATAGCAATCCGGGCGGTTCACCAGCATGCCCATGACGAAGCGGGCGAATTGCGCGCTGGGAAAGTCCGGGGGAAACCCGTGCTGGTCGGCGATGTCCTTGAAGGCTTCGTAGCATATGCGGCCTAATTCGCTGATGTGCTCGGGTTTGGGTTCGATGAGCTGAACGCCAGCGCGGGCGGATGCGGGTTCTGACATGAAATCCTCCTGGTGAGCGTCCAACATTATAGGACTATCGGCCCGTTGAAAGCAGTCTTTCTTCGGGCCTGGCGGAAGGCAAGGGAGGCGCTATGAAACCGGTTGATGCAATCGATTCGATATTGCGAGTGAAAGGCCGCGGCGCCTGGTGGATCGCACCGGCGGCGACCGTTTACGAGGCCATCAAGGAAATGTCCGACAAGGGCGTGGGCGCCCTGCTGGTGATGTCGAGGGGCCGGCTGGCGGGCATCATTTCTGAACGAGATTACGCCCGTAAGGTGATTTTGAAGGATCGATCCTCGAAGCAAACCGCGGTTGGCGACATTATGACGACAGAGCTTGTGACGGTCTCGCCGAAGAACACAGTCGAGGAGTGTATGCGCTTGATGACGGAGCATCGCATCCGCCACCTTCCGGTATTGGATGGCGACGAAGTGGTGGGGATCATTTCGATTGGCGATCTGGTGAACTGGATCATCACGGCGCACGAGGAGACGATCGGCCAATTGGAAGGCTATATTGCGGGGAGGTACCCGGGCTAAGACATTCCCGTGAGGCGGAGGGCTACCAGCTTTACTGTTACTGCGTCGAATAGTTTACGGCAATGGGGAGCGCGCTTTTGGACGCGATTCGGGTTTAGTCGCTCGAGGAGGTAGGGAGCGTGTCGAATCTTGTCGTACTCCCTCTTGGCGGTTTTCTTGGTGGCACGGCTTAACCTTTGCAGCACTTCCGATTTTTTGATCTGTTCAACGTCCTGTGTTTGGCCGATGGCCTTGGAGGAAAAGCCTTTGCCGTAGTAGTCCGCCAGAGCCTCTGGGTCAGCGAGAAACCACGATTCCATCATCACAACCATCCAAAACACGTCGTTCACCCGCTTTGCTTCGATTCCAAGCATGTTGCACAGGGCCGTGGGGCTCTTTGGCATCGGCTGTTCGCTGTCTTTGAGTAGGATGTTCCATGCTTTCGGGAACGTCTTCAGAGCCCTTCCATAGTCGCTGACCCCGTCTCTTGCCGCGAAGAATTCAATCGTTGATCTAGCTTGGAGAGCTCTTTCCTCGAGATCCGCGAATAGGCTGCGGAATCCACGCTTGAGCGCCACCGTACCCTCGAAGTAGATCCTGATCTCCACTAGCGTTGCGCGCCTCCGATTCCGCCCCGCCTCCAGAGGTCGCCCAGGGTGTATTCCTTGAGCCATCCACTGAGCTCCTTGCCGGAAAGCCGCCGGAAACAAGTACCTTCGTCAAAGTCTCTTTCACATACGACGATTTGCTCGGGTTCGTCCGTGAAGCGGTCCACGAGAGCGTCAGAGTGCGTCGTGATGACAATTTGCGTCCTCTGAGAGGCCTCCCGGAGTGCGTCGCCAACCAGTGCAAGCGCTTCGGGGTGCAATCCTATCTCGGGTTCTTCGATACACACGAGAGGCGCTGGCTTAGGGTCGAACAGTATTGTCACTAGGCAAAGGAATCGCAGTGTGCCATCGGATAGCCTCGTGGCGGATACCATTCCGACGCCGCGTTCCTGTATGTACACTTGCGACCGCCCGCCCTCTGCTCTGATCTTGATGTCTTCAAATCTGCTGGAGAGTCTCGACAGGTATTGCTTGACTTTCTTCATCGGGCCGTGAAAATCCATCTCTTGGAGCACAAGCGCAAGATTTGAGCCATTCGATTCCAGGGGAAGCTTTGGTCCCGCGGAGGAAATGCCAGTCCTCGCCTCGGAACGCGTCCCAGTGTCGAAGCCGCGATATACGCGGATGTCACTGAATGCGTGTTGCGCTCGCGTGATCGCCACCGGCCCCAGCGGGTTTCGATACGATAGCACCGACTCGATCGGAGATATGCTGGGCATGCCAGACCGGGGTGCGCCGTGGCCATCAATCTGAAGGCGGTTGGCAAAGCGTTTCAGGAGTAAGGGCTTGTGGCGAGGGTTGCGCGCCAGCCCCAAAGCCTCGGTCTGAATCGCAAGCAGTCGCTCTAACGAACTAAACGCAATTTCATAATTCAGGCGCGCCTTGTCCAGTTCAAACTCGCAGCCAACCCGCGCTGCATCTGAACGCCGCTTACCTCTCCAAATCCAAAGTTCTGGTCCCCCTCGGTCGTTTATGTACTGGCTGACGTTACCGGGCAGCGCCTGAAGCAGCCCAATGCAGTCGATGAGGTTTGATTTGCCTGAAGCGTTTGGGCCGATCAGTATGTTTAGTGGCTTTAGTTCTAGCGGGGGCGGCTCGTGGAACGATAGGATGTTCCGCAGCTTCAGCGATCGGATGAACATTGAGCTAGCCTCATTCTAGCCTCAGATACTTACGCCTTGCCCAGCGCCCACAGCAGGAAGGCGTAGTCGAACGCGACTTCCTTGATGCCCTCGTAGCGACCGGACGGGCCGAAGTGGCCGCTACCCATGTTGGTCTTGAGCAGCAGGATGTTCTTGTCCTTTTTCATCGCGCGCAGCTTGGCGACCCACTTGGCCGGCTCCCAGTAAGACACGCGCGGATCGTTCAAGCCCGCGGTCACTAGCAGCGTTGGATACTCGCGCGGGGCGACGTTTTCGTAGGGCGAGTAGGACTTGATGTAGTCGTAATATTCTTTGTTCTCCGGGTTGCCCCATTCTTCGTATTCAGCGATGGTGAGCGGCAGCGTTGGGTCGAGGCCGGTGTTCAGATTGTCGACGTACGGAACCTTGGCGACCGCGGCGTGAAACAGGTCCGGGCGCATGTTCAAGACGGCGCCCACGAGCAGACCACCCGCGCTGCCGCCCATGATCGCCAGGCGCTCCGGCGAAGTGTAGCGATTCCGGATCAGGTGTTCGGCGCAGGCGATGAAATCGGTGAAGGTGTTCTTTTTGGCGAGCAGCTTGCCGTGGTCGTGCCATTCCTCGCCCAGTTCCGCGCCGCCGCGTGGATGCGCGATGGCGAACGCGAATCCGCGATCGAGCAGGCTGAGGCGGTCCGAAGAGAATCCCGGATCGATGCTATGGCCGTAGGAGCCATACCCGTAGAGCAGCAGCGGGCCTTCGCCGTTCTTTTCGAAACCCCGGCGGTACACGAGCGAAATGGGTACTTCGACGCCGTCGGGCGCCTTGGCGAAGATGCGCTCGGATTGATACTGTGACGCGTCGTAACCGCCCTTCACTTCATATTGCTTCTTCAGCTCGCGCTGGCGTGTTTCCAGGTTGTAGTCGAACACCGAAGCGGGCGTGACCAGCGAAGTGTAGACGAAGCGCAGCGTCCTGGTGCGATACTCCGGGTTGCCCGTGGCGCCGACGGTGTAGACCGGCTCGGGAAACTCGATGTAGTGCGAGAAAGCGCCGATTCCGTCGCGGACGCAGATTTTCTCCAGGCCCCGCTCGCGTTCGTAGACGATCAGATAGTCTTCAAACGAGTCGACGCCCTCGATGGTCACGGCGGGTCGGGCGGGGATCACTTCCTCCCAATTGTCACGGGAGGGATTCGCGGCCGGCGTCCGCATCAGCCGGAAATTCTTGGCGCCTTCGTTGGTGCGGATGTAGAAGAAATCGCCGTGGTGCGACGCGTCGTACTCGACTTCCTGCTTGCGCGGGAGCATCACGCGAAACTCGCCGAGCGGCTCGACCGGCTTCCATGTAGCGGACTTCGGAGGTCAGCGGCGCTGCCCAGATGCAGGACCAGGAACCGGCGGCTGCGCGTCTTGCCGACGCCGAGCGAAAAGCGCGCGTCCTGCTCTTCGTAGACCAGGACGTCCGACGCCGCGCCGAGCTGATGGCGCATTACGCGGTAGGGCCGGCGCGCGGGATCGATCACGGTATAGAAAAACGTCCGATTGTCGTTGGCCCACTCCAGCGAATAATAGGTATTCGTGATGCGGTCCGGCAGCAGTTCGCCGGTCGTCAGGTCCTTGACGAAAATGGTGTGAGCCTCGTCGCCCTCGACGTCGGTGGAATACGCCAGCAGCCGGTGATCGGGACTGATGCTGAAATTGCCGATGCGGAAGTATTTCTGGCCGGCGGCGAGCGCATTGGCATCCAGCAGGATTTCTTCGGGAGCGTCCAGGCTGCCGTGTTTGCGGCAGTAGATCGCGTAGGCTTTGCCTTCCTCGGTGCGCGTGTAATAAAAGTAGTCGTCGCGCTTGACGGGAACCGAGAGATCGGTTTCCTGGATGCGGCCCAGGATCTCCTTGTAGAGCGTTTCCTGGAGCGGCTTGAGCGGCGCCATCACCTGCTCGGTGTACTGATTCTCCGCTTCCAGGTATGCGTGACTTCCGGATTGTCACGCTCGCGCAGCCAAGCGTAGTTGTCTACGCGCGTGTCGCCGTGGACGGTGATCTCCTTGGGCACGGTTTTAGCGACGGGAGGGGACGCGCTCATAAGTCGGCCGGAGCTACTGGCTCTCTTCTTTCCCCATGTAGAGCTGGCTCACCACTTCGCGATGATTTTCCAGCACGCGGTTGCGGCGGACCTTCATGGTGGGCGTCAGCTCGCCGGTTTCAATGGAAAAATCGCGCTCGAGCACGCGGAATTTGCGGATCTGCTCGAACGGCGCGAGCTGCCGGTTGACGCGCGCCACGGCCTTGCGGACCTCATCGAGAACGGGCGTAGCTTCGGCCAGCTTGCGGTCTCCCTCCTTGGACATGCCTTTCAGCGATTCGGCATGCGAGGCGTTCACGGTGACAAGCGCCGTCACGAACGGTAGCCGGTCGCCAATCAGCACCACCTGGTTGACGATCGGCTCCATCTTGAACAACACTTCAATGCGCGCCGGATAAATCTTCTTGCCGTTGGAAGAGACGATCAGCTCTTTCTTGCGGCCGGTGATGTAGACGTAGCCATCGGAATCGATCTCGGCGATATCGCCGGTGGCGAGCCAGCCATCGCGCAGGACGACTTCGGTGGATTCGGGATCCTTGTAGTAACCCGAAAATAGCGTGCCGCCTTTAATCAGCAACTCGCCGTCATCGGCGAGCCTGAGTCTCGACGCCCGGAAGCGCGATGCCGATGCTGCCGGGCTTGGGCCGGTCGATCGGATTGAGGCAGGTCACGCCGCCCTCGGTCAGGCCATAGCCTTCGATCAGCGGCATGCCGATGGAAGCATAGAATCGAGCCAGCTCCTTGCCCAGCGGCGCGGCGCCCGAGGCTGCGATGCGGAGGCGTCCGCCCAGCCGCGCGCGAATTTTCGAAAATACCAGGCGATCGGCGGCTTTGAGCGAGGTCTGCATCCATTTGGGAACCGGCTTGCCGGCTTCGCGCAGCCGGTTGACTTCGGCGCCCAAGCCGACCGCGCCGTGAAACATCTTTTGCGAAATGCGGCCGCGCTTCTTGATCTCGGCATGGATGCTGGCGAAGACTCGCTCCCATACGCGCGGAGGCGCCAGCAGAAAAGTCGGCCGAATGGTCTTGATTTCGTTCGGCAGCTTGGCGAGGCCTTCGGAAAACCAGACCGGCAGTCCCATGCCGATGGGAAGCAGCTCGATGACCACGCGCTGCGCGATGTGCGCGGACGGCAGAAAGCCGATGGTCGAGTCGGAGGGCGTGAGCCGCAGCACGGGCGGGCCCATGTCGACATTCGCGAGCAGCGCCCGATGCGTCACCAGGCCCATTTTCGGCTCGCCGGTTGCGCCCGAGGTCAGGTAGAGAATGGCGAGGTCTTCAGTGTGCACCTCGGCCAGGATCTTCTGAAACGCGTGCGGATCTTTGGCGAGCGCGCGCCGGCCCTCACGCCGCAGTTGCTCCAGCGTGAGCGCATCCTTGGCTTCGCCGGTCAGCAGGATCCAGCGAACCGGGAGCGAGGGTTGGCCCGCGGTTTCGATCAAGGCCTGCATGCTTTTGGGGTCCTCGACAAAGACCGCCTTGGCGTCGCTCGCGCGCAGATTCGCGACCTGGTTGGGCAGCGGGTAACTGGTGTAGAGGGCGGCGGCGATTGATCCGGCCGCCATGATCCCGAGGTCGGCCAGATAAAATTCGGCGCGCGTTTCCGATTGCAGCGCGACGATGTCACCTTTGCCGATGCCTAAATAGCGCAGCCCGCAGGCAATCTCCTGGACGGCTTGCTTGTATTCGATCCAACTGTAGGTCTGGTATTTGCCGTTGCCCAGAGGTTGATGCAGGGCCGGCAGGTCGGCGTGCTTCCGCGCCGCTTCTTCCAGGACCGAATATATGGTGCGGGAGCCCATCTGTATATTGTATAAGCCGCAGGTGCTTTCCTAGCGGTACCAGTCCCTACTAACATGATTCCATGAGTCCACGGGCAGATTCCACGAATCGATGGGCGAGGGAACTCGAGGTTGCGATGGAGGCTTCCAGGAAGGCGGCCGCGGTCGCGCTGCGCATGCAGCCGGACATTGTCGCGGAAACCAAAGCGGACAATTCTCCGGTGACGCAGGCCGACCGCGAATGCGAGCGGTTGATTTCGAGCCTGCTTGCCGAAGCTTTTCCTGGCGATGGCGTGCTGGGTGAGGAAGGCGCGCGGGCCGAGTCGCGCAACGGCCGGAAATGGATCATCGATCCGATCGACGGCACTCGCGACTACGTGCGTGGGAATCCATTGTGGGCCAATCTGATTGCGCTGGAAGTGGAGGGCGAGGTGGTGGCGGGCGTCGTGAACTTGCCGCTGCTCGGACGGCTCTACGCGGCCAGCCGTGGTGGCGGCGCGTACTGCAACGACGTTCGGATTCGGCCGTCGTCGAAAATACGGATCGAAGAGTCGGTGCTGTGCTTCAACCGATTCGACCGGATGGATTGCTTTCCCGACGTGCAACAAGCGATCGAATGGATGGGCCGATTCTGGTCGATACGCGGTCTGGGAGGCGCGCCGGACGCGATGATGGTGGCCGCAGGGCAAGCCGAGCTTTGGATTGAGCCGGCCGCGGCGACCTGGGATTTCGCGCCTCTCAAAGTGATTCTGGAAGAAGCCGGTGCGCGCTACCTGAACTTCGACGGCGGCTCCAGCATCTATGCGGGCAACTGCCTCGCTTGCGCGCCGGGCTTGGAGGCGGAGGCGCGGCGCATGCTGGTGGCGTCTTAGTTCTTTGGTCCTACCTAACCTAGTTAATCATTAGGCTCCATTCAGGTGATGGGATTTTAACGTCCGCGCCTGTTAACTTTCGCCCGAAATCCGCGTTTGCATGGTTGGAAGCCAGCGAAAGACTTCCGATAGAAAACGACGAGGAGCGAGGAGGAACCCATATGAAAAAGTTTTTCTTGACCGTAGCCACCGCGGGATTGTTGCTTGGAACCACTGGCATCGCGAGCGCCGATGAACTGATTCATGCCCGCAAAGAGAACCAGCAGGATCGCATTGCGCAGGGTGTGAATAGCGGCTCGCTAACACCGAGAGAGACTTCCAACCTGGAGCACAAAGAAGCGGGGCTCAACAAGGAGATCCGCACGGATCGCAAGGCCAACGGCGGCAATCTCACCAACAATCAAAAGAGGCAAGTCAACCGGCAGCAGAATCATCTGAGCAGCAACATCTATCGCGACAAGCACAACGCCGCGCATCAGTAAACGCTGGCGGAAGCAGAGGAGGAGCTGGGAGGGAGGTTGCTCGGTTGAGCGCCTCCCTTTTACTTCAGGAACATCGCCAGGCGCGACATGGCGTCTTCGAGAATGGGGCGTTCGGCGGCGTAACAGATGCGCACCGAGCCCTCGCCGCCCGCGCCGAAAGCGACGCCGGGTGCGAGTCCCACCTTGGTGTCCATCAGAAGGCGCTTGCAGAAATCGAAGGAGTCGGTGGCGCCCGTGATTTTGGGGAACAGATAGAATGCGCCGTCGGGTTTGGGTACGGTGACGCCCGGCATTTTGGCGAGCGCGTTCAGGCAGAAGTCGCGATTCTCACGGAGCCGGATCAGCATCTCGCACAGGGCGTTCTCGCCCCACAGCAGCGCGGTTTCCCCGGCGCGCTGGGAAAAGCTGGGAGCGTGCGAAACGACGAACTCGTTGAGCTGCGTGGCGCGCGCGGCCAGATCGCGCCGCGCTACCAGCCAGCCCAGGCGCCAGCCGGTCATGCAGTAGGCCTTCGAGAAAGACTGCACGACCATCACGGCGTCGTCGCGGGTGGCGAGCTTCAAGATGGTCGGCGCGGGCGTGGTGGGCTTTGCGCCGGTATAGTTGAGGCGCTCGTAGACTTCGTCGGCGACGAGCCACAGCTTGTGCCGGCGCGCGAAATCGAGCAGGCGCCGCTGGTCGTCGACGGTGGCGACCCAACCCAGAGGATTGGACGGCGAGGTGTAGAGCAGCATCCGCGTGCGCGGCGTGACGGCGGCTTCGAGCGCGGTGAAATCGACGTGGTAACGATCGCCGATGAGCGGCTGCGGAATTTCCAGTGCGACGCCGTTCGCCATGGCGACGTTGGATGCGCCGTTCGGCCAGGCGGGAGTCAGGACCAGAGCCTCGTCGCCCGGATCGATCACGCAGCGGATGCCGAGGTTGAGCGCCTGCACGCCGGAAGCGGTGATGACGAACTCGGCGGCCGGGTCCAGTTCGACGCCGTGCAGTTCCTGATAGTAGCGGGCCAGCGCCTTGCGAAGCGACGGCAGGCCGGCGTTTTCGGTGTAGAAGGTGAAGCCGTCCGCCATGGCTTTTTGCGCGGCGCGCTTGATGTAGTCGGGCGTGGGGATGTTGGATTCGCCGAAGTACAGCTTCAACACGCCGTCCATGGTCATGGCGATTTCGGCCAGCTCGCGAATGCGGGAATGGGGGACACGCAGGGCCGAGGCTGCAACGCCGGGAGTCATGCTTTCAGTTTAGCCGGACCGCGGTGGTTTAACTGTATCGACGCTCAGGGATCAAAACTGTCAACGGCGCGCCGATCCCGCGACATTTTCCTCGGAGTGCGAGCGAGCCGTGGTGGAGACCGCCTGCGACAGACTGGCTAAACCGGCCGCAAGACCGGGCCGGTGTTCCCATGGCAAACGATTCCCGGGCCGGAGCGCGAATCGATAACTGAAAACGAGCCCGATCATCGTTAGTCCCAGGCGAAACGCCTTCCAGAAATCGCCTGTGACGGACGACTTTCCCACTCGCGGGCGGTAATTCACCGGAATCTCGACGAACGGAATCTTATGGGTCACGACTTCGAGCAGCAGCTGGCAGCCGAATTGTGATCCTCCAATGGTCAGGTGCGGCCGCAGGAGCCGCAATGCGTCCGAGCGAAAGAGCCGCAGCGTGCACCCCATGTCGGTGAGCAGCGTGGTGTTGAACAAAAACTCGGTCAGCTTGGCTACCGCGAAATTTCCCCAACGGAGGAACCATCCCATGTTGGCGCCGGCCCAGATGAACTCGCGCGTGGTGCGTGTGCCGAACACCACCGGCACGTCGTCGGAATACGCCAGGAGCTTGATCAGATCGTGCCCGCTAAAGGTGCCGTCCGGCTCCGAGAGCACGATCAAATCCGCATCGCACTCGTCGATCCCGCGCAGCAACGCGTGGCCGTAGCCCTGGGCTGTTTCGAAGATTTCGCGCGCGCCGGTCCCGCGAAGCTGCTCGGAGGTACCCGCCGCCGCGTTGTTGTTTACGACGATGACTTCGTCAGCCAGGCCGGTGGAGAAACACTCCAGCGTAGCCGCATGGATCGAGTCCTTTTCGTTATAGGTTGGGAAGACGACCGCGACTCTTTGCCCGCGCCACATGGCTCCGAGCAATGAATCGGCGTTTTTGCGGCTGGACTTGAGCCTCTACCGTTTTTCGGCCACCACCAGAAACTGGCCCGCAAATGGCCGAAATGGCAACGCCAGATACGATCGCACCAGCCATTCCGCGGTCGGCACTCTGTTATTTTTCATGGTGAAAGGCAGAAAGCGCGGCTCCGAGTGCAGGATGTTCCAGCCGCAGGTGCGGAGGAAATCGCGAAAGCCATTGTCGGTGTAGGCGGTCCGATGCGTATAGTCGTCGAAATAGCGGCGCGGCTCGAGGCGGAAATTGGGCTGCACGACGATCACGCGGCCGCCTGGTTGCGAAACACGCCGGGCTTCGGCCAGGATCTGGGCGCCCTGCTCGATGGTGAAGTGTTCGAAGAAGTTGGACGCAAAGATCGTGCCCACGCTCTGATTCATGAGCGGCCAAGGTTCTAGCGCCGACTGAATGATGGGGGTAACCGATTCCGGCCAGTACTTGACGAGCGCCTCGTTTTCTTCGAGCGCCCATTGTTTCGCAGCGATTATGTGGTGGGAGAATTCTCCGTACCCGGCGCCCAGATCGAGCAGCCCTCGTTCACCCAGAACCCAGGGCTGCAAATAGCGGCAAATCGCTTTCCACGCCGTGCGGCGGCGAGGATCGTAAGAGAACCGAACCTCGTGGTAAGCGGCTGATGGCCCACTTAGCCCTGTTTCAGCGACGCCTTTCATGGAGCGCTTCCTCCAGCCGGTTCATAGACATAAACGCCATTCAGATAAGGACCGGGAATGTTCTTCACCAATCGATAGTGCTCGCGAATCTCGTTCATCTGCGGTGGCGTCAAGCTGGGCACTTCGAGATCGACATCCATCGGCTGAGTCACATCCTGATACAGCACAATTGTTGCAAAATTCTCGCGCGCGATATCGCGAAGAACCGGCGCTGGATCGATGCGGCCCGCTCGGACCAGCAGTTTGTAGATCAGCGGCTCCACCTCGATTTCGCCGCGCAAGTGAACCAGCGCGTTCATCTCGGCACAAAGCACGCGGCCGCCTCGCGCGAAATACGGACGCAAGGCCGTTACTTGCTCGCGAAACATCTTTTCCTTGGCGACGCGGGTCAGCAGGAAAGGGACCGTGATCCGATAGTTCAGCAGCAGATGAATCGCCACCGGAGCCTGCAGCAGCGTGACCCAGGTTTTACTGCCGCGAAAGAGCAGAGGGAAGAAATTCAGCGAGTGCAATACGAGGCCGGAGCACAGAATGAGCGCAAAGGTCGATTCGATTTGATAGTTGGAGTCAGAGCCGATTTTCGGCGCCGTTACGCCGAGAATCGACATTGCAAAGGCAAAGTAAATCAAGGCTGCTCTTCCCGGGGTTCGCACAGTCTGCTTGAGGCCAATCGCCACCACGATGATTAATTGGCCCGCCCCGATCAACAGATAGCGAACGTGCGGGCCCAACTTATCCGCCGCGAACGGATTCAGGTTCGCAAACAGAACGTTGGCGAGGAAGCGGCCGTGCAGGGAGGTATTG
This sequence comes from Terriglobia bacterium, assembly GCA_963739705.1. Lineage (GTDB taxonomy): Bacteria > Acidobacteriota > Terriglobia > Bryobacterales > Bryobacteraceae > Palsa-89. The sequence goes on from CAVUBR010000008.1 coordinate 204,591, forward strand.
AGCAACCAGATCGCCCCGAGCGCAACCACGCCGGCGCCGGCGGCGAACTGCAGCGCGATCTTCGCCCGCCGCTCGAGAAGAAGCGACACGAAGATAGCGGCGGGACACGCCAGCGTGGTCTGCTTTGTGAATAGAGCTGCTAGGACGAACACCGTAGCGAGAACCATGGTCGTCTGCCCGCGAATGGCGTAGCACGAGTAGAAATAGAAAGCCGCGACGGAAAAAAACAAGGCCAGGGTATCCACCTGACCGTCCGTTCCCCAGGAAAGCAAAATCGAAGTGGATGCGCACAGCAGCGTTCCGGTCCAGGCGTAGTATCGGTCCTGTGTGTAAAGCATCAGCAAACGCCAGGCGAGGGAAAAGATTCCGGCCAGGGCGCAAAAGCTGAGCAGCCTGCCGGCCGTGAGAGCGGGAATGCCAAGCTTGATGAGTGCGGCTTGAAGCAAATAAAACAGCGGCATGTAGGCGCACACGGTGTAGGGGTAATGTTTCAGGTCGTAGTAGAGCGTGCCATGGCGGGCCAACATCATCGATTGCGCGGCTACAACGGACTCCGGCTGCGTAAATTCGTTCTGCGACCACAGCATGATCGCGAAATGGCATAGCAGGCCCAAGCCGGCAATGACCGATAGTGCGATCAAGCCACGGCGGATGAAGACTTCCGATGGGCCGCGGGCGGGCTGAACGGGAGCTTCAGTCAGAGTGAGGGCAGGCATACGCCAACACTCTGGAATCGGCAGAAATCAACGCGGGCTACAGGCTGACCGGCGCGCGCCCGAAGCGGACGAAGGTGCGAGCAGTGTTTTCCGAGATAACATAATCTGTTATTGATCTATCGCCATTGGTATGGGCCGTTGCTCGGTCAGACCGTCAGTCACATATGGTCTAGTTACGCGTGGTGTTTGTTTTTTGAGTTTGGGAGCTTGACGGAGCGCGGATGGTACGTAGACCGCAAAGGGCAGCGTCGACAATACCAGCCAGAAGGCGAATGGTCGCTGAGCTCGATGGAAAGCTGGCCGGAGTGGACTCTGCGGGTTGGAAGGCGTGTTCTCGTTACATCGGAAGATCGGGAATCGGCCCGACGGATGGCGTTGCAACGGCTTATCGGCCGGCGGTTGCAGTCCTTGGAGATCAGTGAGGCGACACGGGCGACGCGTCTAACTTTCTCGCTTGGGTTGGTTCTCGAAACGACAACAACCATACCGTCTATGCGCCACATTCCTCATTGGCTTTTGAAACGAAGCGATGCGCTCGACAAAGCTTGGCCCCCGGTGACGCTCGGGCTTTCTGTGGCTGCGTTAGATGCCTTCGAAGATGGCTGAAACCGGCGTGCTGAATCTCGGCAGAACGGCGGGATCTTCGAGCATCTGATTCTCGTTGAGTCGCCTTCCGTGCCTGGAAGTGTCGAAGATCCAGATTGTCCTCTGCTCCGGGTACGCAACCCAGACCGATTTACTACCGTGTGCGAGAAAGATGTCGATCTTCGCGGAAAGGTCGGCCGCTTTTTCAAACGAAACCACTTCGATTGCCAACTCTGGCGCGCCTTGAAACAAACCATTCATATCGACGGGCTTTCGGCTTCGCGACATCAGCGCGATATCCAACGGACGGGCATTTTTTTCGTCAAACTGAAACATCGTGCCGCTGAATAGCTTCATGGATGGGTTCTGGCATGCCCAGTCCACCAAGATCTCTATCAAATTAGATTTGACCCATTCGTGCGCAACTTCATCGCGGTCGACCTCATCCGCCCTGACAACGCGGCCGTTGATGAGCTCGAACGGCTGGCCGGCTACCTCGGGTAGCTGAAGGAATTCCTCGACAGTTATTCGCGGAGCGGTACCCATATTCTGACCCGCGGCCCGGCTAGATGCCTTCGAAGACGGCTGAAACGGGTGCGCTGAATCCCGGAAGAACGGGATCTTCGAGCACTTGCTCGCGCTGGAACTCTCTCGCTTGGCCTGGGGCGTACACCCACACATTTTGCTCTTCCGGATAAACGACCCAAACTGACTTGCTCCCGTGAGAAAGGTAGAGTTTGACTTTCTTGGATAGCCGCGCCGCCGATTCGGAGGAAACCACTTCGATGGAGAGATCGGGAGCGCCCTGGATAATTCCGGCGGCACCGGGCAAGCCGGGATCCTTCGACACGTAGCTCAAGTCGGGCATCAACGCATTATTGTCGTCCACCTGAAACTCCGCTTCGACTAGTACTCTGCCGGCCCTGCCTTGCAACAACCACGCGAGCAGAAGTCTGATGATGTTGGATTTAACGAATTCGTGCGGCCGGCCGCCGTGACCCATGCTGACTATTTCACCCCCGATCAGTTCCCGGCGCTCTTCCTCAGACTCGGGAAGCGCAAGGAACTCTTGGACGGTTACCAGCGTCGTGGTCGTGCCCATGCTCTGATTGTACTCGCTGCTATCGCTGCCGGCCCTTGGCAGCCACGAGCTCTTCGATGTGGACCAGGTCGGTGGGGTATTTGCCGGTGTAGCAGGCGTAGCAGTATTGGCCTTGATCGTCGGCCACGGCGCGGCGCAGGGCGTCGAGCGATAGATAAGCCAGCGAGTCGGCTTCGACGTACTGGCGGATCTCGGCTAACGAATGATTGGCCGCGATCAGCTCGTTTTGGCGCGGCGTATCGACGCCATAGAAACACGGCGAGATGGTGGGCGGGCAGGAAATGCGCAGGTGTACTTCGGTCGCGCCGGCATTGCGCATCATGCGGACGATCTTGCGGCTGGTCGTTCCGCGCACGATGGAATCGTCCACCAGGATCACGCGCTTGCCTTCCAGCAGATGCCGGACCGGGTTCAGCTTGAGCTTGACGCCGAAATCGCGGATGGCCTGCGAAGGCTCGATGAACGTGCGGCCCACGTAGTGATTGCGGATGAGAGCCAGCCGGAACGGGATGCCGGATTCGGAGGAATATCCGATCGCGGCGGCCGTGCCCGAATCGGGAACCGGAACCACCACGTCCGCCTCCACGCCCGACTCCTGCGCCAGCAAGCGCCCCAACATCTCGCGCGATTGCTGCACCGGCCGTCCGAACACCACCGAATCCGGCCGCGAAAAATACACGTGCTCGAACACGCATTGGGCCCGCGGCATTTCCGGCGCCCAGCGCTCCCGCGTCATGCCTTCCGGCCCGATGCAGACCATTTCGCCGGGTTCGACATCGTTGACGTACTGCGCGTTGATCAAATCGAACGCGCAGGTTTCGGAAGCGAAGACGTACGCAGAGCGCCCGTAGGCGGACTCCAATTGTCCGAAGGCCAGCGGCCGGAAGCCGCGCGGATCGCGCGCCACGATGACGCGGTCGCGCGCCAGGAACACCAGCGAAAAGGCGCCTTCCAGCTGCAGCATGGCTTCCCGCAGCGCGCCGGCCAGCGACCGTTCACGCGAGCGCGCCACCAGATGCAGAACCACTTCGGTGTCGCTCGAGGCCTGGAAGATGGAGCCTTGGCGTTCCAGTTCACGCCGCAATTCGCCCGCATTGGTGATGTTGCCGTTGTGCGCGATGGCGATCTGTCCCTTGTTGCAGTCCACCGAGAACGGCTGAGCGTTCATCAACACAGTGTCGCCCGCGGTCGAATAACGCGTGTGCCCGATGGCCAGCTCGCCGGGCAGGCTCGCGATGCGCTCCGGAGTAAAGATGTCGGCCACGTGTCCCATGGACTTGAAGCAGCGGATCTCGCGGCCGTCGCTGGTCGCGATGCCGGCGCTTTCCTGTCCGCGATGCTGCAAGGCATAAAGCCCCAGATAGGTTAGGTTGGCCGCTTCCGGATGGCCGTAGATTGCAAACACGCCACACTCCTCGTGCAATTTATCGAGGGGGAGGAAGGTCTCTGGCTCTGGCTCATGACGCGATCATGACTGGTGCAGCATGCGTTCGAGTGAAGTTTCCCAAGGTTGCCTTAACTCAGCCAGGTCGCAGTCCACCAACGTATCGGAGCCGTAATCGATCCGTAACCGCTCTTTCATTGTAACGCCGATGCGCCAGGCTTCAACACCATTTTCAGCGGCGATTTTCAGAACATTTTCGGGCTGAGATGTTGAGACCAGGATGCGCGAGGGCCCTTCGTGGAACAGCAGAAACTCGGCTTTGGATCCGGCCGGGACCTGGATGCGCGCGCCGACGCCGGCGGGTCCGAAGCTGGATTCGGCCAGCGCCACGGCCAGGCCGCCATCGCTCAGATCGTGCGCGGATTCGGCGCAGCCTTGCGGCGACGATGTCGCGGATGGCGCGCTGGACTCGCTTCTCGTAATCCATGTCGAGAGCCGGCGGCAATCCCCACAAAGACTTCAGGATCACTTTGGCGTATTGCGTTCCGCCGAAATGGCGCTCGTCGGTCTGGCCGAAGCCGCCCAGCAGGATGACGGCTCGATCGGGATTGCGCGAAATGCATCGGCGTCGGCTGCGCGGTCTTCATCAATCCGACGATGCCCATAACGGGCGTGGGCCAAATCGCCTCGCCCAGCGTCTCGTTATACAGGCTGACGTTGCCGCCGGTGATGGGAGTCTCGAAGAACTGGCAGGCTTCCGCGATGCCTTCGATCGCTTCCACCAGCTGCGCCATGATCTCGGGGCGCTCCGGATTGCCGAAGTTGAGGTTGTTGGTCGCGGCCACGGGCAGCGCGCCCGCGGTGGAAAGATTGCGGCAGCACTCGGCCACGATCAGCTTGGCGCCTTCGCGCGGATCGAGCGCGCAGTATCGGCCATTGCCGTCCAGCGACATCGCCAGCGAAGTTCCGGTTTCCTTGATGCGCACGATCGCGGCGTCCGAGCCCGGTCCGGCGACCGTGTTGGTGCGAACCGTGTAGTCGTATTGCTCCCAGATCCAGCGCTTGGAACAGATGTCGCCGGAAGAGAGCAGGGCGATCAGGTCGGATTGGATCGACGCTGTGCGGTCGCGGCCGAACAGCGCCGCTGGTGGATCGAGCGGCGCAGGACGATACGGCTTGGCGTGCGGCCGGTCGTAAAGGGGCGCTTCATCGGCCAGGTCGCGATTGGGGATTTCCGCGACCACCTGGCCGTGATCTTTCACCCGCAGGATTCCGTCGGCGGTGACCCGGCCCACCGTGACGGCGTCCAGGCCCCATTTGCGGAAGACGCGGAAGACTTCTTCTTCGCGTCCGGCTTCGGCCACCAGCAGCATGCGCTCCTGCGATTCCGAGAGCATGATCTCGTAGGGCGTCATGCCGGTCTCGCGCTGCGGGACATACTGCAGATCGATCTCGACGCCGGTCCCGGCGCGGCTGCCCATCTCGCAGGTCGAGCAGGTCAGGCCGGCGGCGCCCATGTCCTGAATGCCGACGATCGCGCCGGTCTGCATCGCCTCCAGGCACGCTTCGAGCAGCAGTTTTTCCAGGAACGGATCGCCCACCTGCACATTGGGCCGCTTCTGTTTCGACTTCTTCGGTGAATTCGGCCGACGCCATGGATGCGCCGTGGATTCCGTCGCGCCCGGTTTTCGCGCCGACGTAGATCACTGGATTCCCGACGCCCTGTGGCCTTGCCGTAAAAGATCTGGTCGTTCCGGAAGACTCCCAGCGCGAACACGTTCACCAGCGGATTGCCGTTGTAGCATTCTTCGAAGACGCATTCGCCGCCGACGGTCGGCACGCCGAAGCAGTTGCCGTAATGCGCGATGCCGGAAACGACGCCTTCGAGAATCCGGCGATTGCGCGGCGACATCCAGCGGGCCGAAGCGCAGGGCGTCCATCACCGCGATGGGCCGCGCGCCCATGGTGAAGATGTCGCGCAGGATGCCGCCGACGCCGGTGGCCGCGCCCTGAAACGGCTCGATGAAGCTGGGATGATTGTGCGATTCGATCTTGAACGCGATGGCGTACCCGCCGCCGATGTCGATGATGCCGGCGTTCTCGCCCGGCCCTTGCAGAACCAACTGGCTGCGCGTCGGAAGCTTCTTCAGATGCAGCGCGCGAGCTTTTGTAGGAGCAATGCTCGCTCCACATCACGCTGAAGATGCCGAGTTCGGTGTAGGTGGGCTCGCGGCCGAGCAGCGAGACGATCTTGTCGTATTCCGCCGGGTCAGTTCATGGGCCTCGATGACCTGCGGCGTCATCGCTTATTGCGCCGCGGCAGGCCAGAGCGCTGCGAGACCATCGGATTTGAAAATCACCAGGCCGTCGCTCGAACCCATCAGCGGTTCGGTAACGCGCTCCGGATGCGGCATCAGGCCCATGACGTTGCGGCCTTCGTTCAGGATGCCGGCGATGTCGCGCAGCGAGCCGTTGGGGTTCTCGAGATAGCGCAGTACGACGCGATCCTCGGCTTCGAGCTGATCGAGCGTGCGCTCGTCGGCGATGTAGCAGCCCTCGCCGTGCGCGATCGGCAAAACCAGGCGCTGGCCCTTGGGCGGCCTCGGCGGTGAAGGGCGAATGGGTGGTTTCGACGCGCAACGGCACGGGCTTGCAGACGAATTTCAGTCCCGCGATTCCGGACCAGCGCTCCGGGCAGCAGCCCGCATTCCACCAGAATCTGAAAGCCGTTGCAGATGCCCAGCACCAGGCCGCCATCCGCGGCGAACTTACGGATGCTTTGCATGACAGGCGAGAATTTCGCGATCGCCCCGCAGCGCAGATAATCGCCATAAGCGAACCCGCCGGGCAGGATCACCGCGTCCACATCACCCAGGCTGGTGGCGTCGTGCCAGATGAACTCCGCCTTTTGTCCGAGATTGTGCGAGACCGCGTACCACGCGTCGTGATCGCAGTTGCTTCCAGGGAAGACGACGACGCCGAATTTCATCGGATGACTTTCATCTTAGCAGAAGGCCGCGGCCGGCGAAGAGGAATCGTATGGCGTTCGAAACCCACGCCAAATCGCTCGGATGAATTTTTTTAAATTTTTTTTCGATTCCGCGAAACAGAAGCTAAGCCACCGGCGTCATCGTTAAAACAACTATTGGGAGAAAGCCCAGGCGCTTGGACGCTCGGCGGGGGATAAGAGATAAGTGTATGTACGCAGAGTCCTTCGCTGCGTGATTAGGGTCCGTGTGTTGTCAGAGCGGAATTGGAGCTGATGGGTGAATCAGCTTCTGCAGTCTTTCCGCGCGTAGCGCTTTTGGCCGTAGCCCGCCCCGGCTGGAGCGCTGCACATTCTGCAGTTCGCCGACACATTCCAGTTGTGTAGTTTTTGGAACTTATCAGTGGATCTCCGAATCTTCAGTGGACAATCGCCCAGCCAAAGCGGCACAGTTCTGGTGGCGGCCCCGCCGCCTATACGCTGGCTAACCGCCCTCAAACGTTTGGCGGAGCGACGTTTAGGCGTCGCCAAGGCTAAAGCCTTTCCCCTAGATGCCGATAGAACGCCTAGGGTGCAGCTCACCGAAATAGCCCCGGAACTTGCCGATGCCGCCGATGTGCTCAGCGATCAGTTGCGGGTACATCTGCAGAGGCTGGCAGTGTTCCTGCTGCCGCACGCCGAAGCGTTGGACCGCCGCTTTATCGCCAAGCTCAGGGATCGGCATTTTGCGCCGCGCGAATACGAACCCAAGATTCTGTCGGCACTGTCGGCACTGACGCCGGTCGCGGCCGCGCGCATTCTGGCCCGGGGTGAGCCGCCACTCAAATTCATAGAACAGGTGGAGTACAACGGCCGGCGGCTGGCCAAGTTGAATCTGCCGCCCAGCATGATGGTGGAGGCGCTGCAGGAGTACGATGCCCTGCTGACACCGCTGCTACGCAAGCTGCGCCCCAACGAGTACGCCAATTTGCAGTGGGTTCGGGAGCAGCTCCACTTCTGCATCACTCTGACATTGAACAATGCCTACTATCAGGTGCGGGAAGCCGAGACGCAGGCATTTTATGAGCTGTTCCGGATCGAGCTGGAGTCGCGTAATCTGGACGAGCTGCTGCGCCGCTTTCTGCATGCTCTGGTGCAAGTCTGCCACGCCGACGCCGGTCATCTTTACCTGCTGAACGATCGCCGCAGCGCCTGGGAGCTGCGGGGCAAGGCGGGACTCCAAGATGAGGAGCGTCCCACGTTGGCGACCATCCCGAACGGAAGGGTCAAGCTCAACGCCCTTTCGCAATCGCGGCAAATCCGGCTAACCGAGGAGTCGGCCAACTTGCTGCTGGAACCTGGCTGGAAGCAGAAATTCAAGGTTTGCTGGTCGATTCCGTTGGCGGCCGGGGGACGGACCGCGGGCGTCATGCAGTTCGGCTTCTCGAAACCCTATGAATGGCTGCCGCGCGAGCAGGAACTGCTGGCCGCGGCCGCCGAGCGCTGTTTGATGGCGGCCGAGAAGGCGCGCCTGATGGAAGACCTGGCCGCCAGCGAAGAGCAGATCCGGCAACTGGCCGAGCATATGCTCCACGTCGAGGAGATCGAGCGGCGGCGCATCAGCCGCGAGTTGCACGATGAGGCCGGCCAGTCGCTACTCTGCATCCGCTTGCAGATGGAGCTGCTGGAACAGGCGCTCCCTGCCGAGCACGTCGAATGGATCGGCAAGCTGCGCGAGGCTCGGGACCTGACCGAGCGAACCATTCTCGAAATGCGCCGTCTGATTGCGGCTTTGAGCCCGGCGGTGCTGGAGCAATTGGGCCTGGGAGCGGCTTTGCGCCAACTGGTGAACCGCTTCCGGCGCCTGCAGCCGATCCGGGTGCGATTGCTGCTCAGCCGCCTGGGCCGGCTGCCGCAACATACTGAAATTATTGTGTATAGGCTGGTCCAGGAGTGCTGCAACAACATCGCCAAGCACGCCTCGGCCTCCAGCGTAAACATTTCCGTGAGTTCCGCCGATGGATGGGTGAGACTGGCCGTTGAGGACAACGGAGTCGGATTTAAGGTGGAAGAGGCGCTGGCCCGGAAAGATTCGTTTGGACTTTCCGGCATGAGAGAGCGCGTTGCCCTGCTCGGCGGCAGCTTTGAGATGAAAAGCTACCCCAAGAATGGGAGCGATACCGCTCGATCGCAGGAAGAAGGGACGCGGAACCAAGATTCGTGATCCGTCTTCCGGTTGCAAAGGAGCCGCCGGCATTAATTTAATTGAACCGATCGCCGCTAAGCCGATCAGTGGAAGGACGGCGCGGAGGATCGAGAGCCTTCCGAGCATAGCGGCGCACGTGTCTGAGCATAGGCGGAGAAACTCGAAGACTTAGGAAAAGGATTCGGAAGCATAGACTCGGGCAAACGTTATGGCAAAGACTCGAATCATGTTGGCGGATGACCACACGCTCTTTCGCCAGGGCATCAGAACACTGATTTCCGCCGAAGCGGACATGGAAGTGGTTGGCTGAAGCCTCCAACGGCGGCGACGCCGTCGAAAAGGCCGCCGAAGTGCGGCCCGATGTGGTGCTGATGGACATCGGCATGCCTGGTCTAAGCAGTTTCGAAGCTACCCGGCAAATCAAGAAAAACCGGCCGGAAACCAAAGTTCTGTTCCTCACCATGTACGACGATGAAGATTACCTGGTGGAGGGCATGGAAGTGGGCGCCAGCGGCTACGTTCTCAAGGACAGCCCCTCGGCCCAATTGGTCGCCGCCGTACGCGACATCTGCCGCGGCGGAAGCTATTTCAGCCCGCGCATGCTGTCGCAACTGGTGGACGATTTCCGCTCCCGCATCAAGTCGGCCAACCGCCTGCCGCGTTTTGCCACGCTCACCACGCGCGAACGCGAAGTGCTGAAGATGCTGGCCGAAGGCAATTCGGTGAAAGAAATCGCCTGCGATCTCAACCTGAGCGTGAAAACCGTGGAAGCGCACAAGTTCAACCTGATGCGCAAGCTGGACATCCACAATAAAGCGCAACTGGTGCAGTACGCCATCCAGAAGAAGATCATCAAGATTCCGAACCTGGCGTAGCGCCGCAGTCGTCCAGAGAGCCGAAGAACCCGCTATGCGTTGCGGTGTGAGCCGCACCATCCTCACAGTTCCCATCCAAAAGGTCGAAGGCGCATCATCCGCGCCTTTTCAAGATCTGCTCGCCGTCGAAGAGCCTCTGGAGATCCGCCTCGGCCAGAAGACCGTTTCGATCACCATGCGAACGCCCGGCCACGATTTCGAGCTGGCCGCCGGCTTTCTGTTCACCGAAGGGATTCTCGACCCAGCGTCCGGCGAAATCCAGGACGATAGTTGGAAACTCATCCAGGCAATTCCGTCACCGATACACTTGAAGCCTGGCATCGAAGTCGACCTCGATCGCCTGCAGCGGAATTTCTATACGACTTCAAGTTGCGGCGTCTGCGGTAAAGCCTCCATCGAAGCGCTGCAGCATGCAGGGCTGTCCCCTGGTAGCGCGAGGATCGCCTCGTTATCGCATCCGCTATGATCCATGGCTTGCCCGAAAGTCTTGCGCGAAGACCAGCGCGTGTTCGAGCGGACCGGGCGGCTTGCACGCGCGCCGCGCTCTTCGACTCCTGCGGCAGACTGCTCCTGGTGCGCGAGGACGTCGGCCGCCACAACGCTGTGGACAAACTGATCGGCGCAGAACTGCTGGCAGGCCACATCCCGCTCGACGGCAAACTGCTTCTGGTAAGCGGGCGCGCCAGTTTCGAACTCGTACAGAAGGCGCTCATGGCGGGCGTCCCGATCCTGGCCGCTGTGGGCGCTCCTTCCAGCCTGGCGGTGGAGACGGCGCGCAGATTCAATATGACGCTGCTCGGCTTTGTGCGCGACGGCCGATTTAATATCTATTCAGGAGCTTCGAGAATTCAATGAAACTGCGCATGCATGGCAACGCTCTCCGGTTGCGCTTGAATCAGGCCGAGGTCGGACAGTTCAGCAAGACCGGCTTGGCTGGAGGAGGTGGTGGAGTTCGCGCCCGGCGCCAGCTTCTCGTTCGCGCTGGAGTCGCTATCCGAGCGTGCCCGCCGCTCGCGCAGTCTACTACAATGGTTCGCTGCGCATTCAGATCCCCGCCGCCACAGCCAATCGAGTGGATCACGACCGATCGAGGTAGGCATTCAGGCCGAACAGCCGGTCCGCAACGGGCAAAAATCTCTCGATTCTGATCGAAAAGGATTTCAAGTGTGTGCACAGCCCGAACCCGGATCCCGACGCCTACCCGAATCCGCTGCAGCAGGCGAGCCGAGGCTAAGGCAATGAGCAGTTTTGGTTTCAAGAAACGAATAGGGCGCCAAGGTCAGCGCCCTACGCCGCGTCGTTCAGATTCGACCCTGGAGTTGTGACTTCTTGGTCCCCTTCTCATCGGGGCTCCAGATCGTACCAGAGCGATCTTATCACAACTGCCCGCTCAAACCACTTTCTCGCCGATCGCCTTGGCCTGCAGGAACTGCAGCAGGTAATCCGGGCCGCCCGCCTTGGAATCCGTGCCGGACATATTGAAGCCGCCGAACGGATGCGCGCCCACCATGGCGCCGGTGCACTTGCGGTTGATGTACAGATTGCCGACGAAGAACTGCTCGCGCGCCTTTCGAATTTTCTCGCGGATTGTTGGTGAAGACGGCGCCCGTCAGGCCGTACTCGGAATCGTTGGCGAGCTCGAGCGCGTGCTCGAAATCCCGAGCCTTCGCCACCGCGAGCACTGGGCCGAAAATTTCTTCCTGAAAAATGCGCGCCTTGGAATCGACATCGGCGATGACGGTCGGTTGAATGAAGTAGCCATCGCCCTGGCGCGGCCGATCCGCCGGCGATCAGCCGCCCTTCTTTCTTGCCGATCTCCACGTACTCCAGAATAGTGCGCTTGGCGCCTTCGTTGATCACCGGGCCCATGTAATTATCGTGCTGATCCGATGGGCCGACCTTGAGGGCGCTCACTTCCGTCTTCAGCTTGTCCAGGAACTCGTCGTACACGGCTTCATCGACAATGGCGCGCGAGCAGGCCGAGCACTTCTGCCCTTGATATCCGAACGCCGACCACAGCACGCCTTTGACCGCGCTGTTCAAGATCCGCCTCTCGATCCACGACGATGGCGTCTTTGCCGCCCATCTCCGCGATCACGCGTTTGATCCAGATCTGGCCCTTCTGCGGCTTGGCGGCCAGCTCGTTGATGCGCAGACCGACGTCGCGCGATCCGGTGAACGCGATGAAGCGCGTCTTGGGATGCTGCACCAGAACGTCGCCCACCACCGCGCCGCTGCCCACCAGCATGGAGAGCGCCTGGGGCGGAAAGCCCGCTTCCAGCAGCACTTCGGCAAACTTGGCGGCTATGGTCGGCGTATCGCTGGACGGCTTGATGACTACCGTGTTGCCGGCCACCAGCGCCGCCGTAGTCATGCCCACCATGATGGCCAGCGGAAAATTCCAGGGCGGAATGATGATGCCGACGCCCAGCGGCAGATAGAACAGCTCGTCCTTCTCGCCGGGAAGCTGCAGCAGCGGATCGGGCTTGGCCAGGCGCAACATCTGGCGCGCGTAGTATTCGCAGAAATCGATGGCCTCGCATACGTCGGCCTCGGCTTCCGGCCAGGTCTTTCCCGCTTCGTACACCAGCCAGGCATCGAACTCGAACTTGCGTTTTCGAATCAGCGCGGCCGCGCGCAGCAGCGTTTCGGCGCGCGTCTCGGCCGGTACGGCGCTCCATTGCGGGAAATAGGCGTGCGCGGATTCAACCGCTTCATTGGCCAGCGTTGCCGTGGCTTTATTGTGGATTCCAACCACCTCACTCGGCCGCGACGGATTGAGCGATTTTAGTATGTCGGAAGTCTTCTGGCGGCTGCCGGCGATCAGCAGCTCGTACTCCCGGCCCAATTGCGCGTGCACGTCACGCAGCGCTTTTTCCATCGCCTCCCGGTTGGCGGACTTAGAGAAATCGGCCACCGGTTCGTTGGCGAAAGCCGGAAGCGAACGCACCGGCTCGAGAATCGTGGTGCTCATGGTCGAATGGTTATCCCTTCAGATTGGCTGCGGTGCCTTCCACGATTTTGCGGCCGCGTTCGAACATTTCCGCCGCATCGTCCGCCAGTTTGCGGCCGCGGTCGTACATCTCTTTGCCACGGTCGAGCATCTCTTTGCCCGATTCCATCAGCACATCCCGGCCATCTTGAGTTTTTCTGACGATCTTGCGCCGCGTCACTTCGCCCGAAGCTGGAGCGTAGAGCAGCGCGATGGTTGCCCCGATCGCGATCCCCGCCAAGAACCACACGGCCTTGTCACCATAGTTTTCGTCCGCCATATTCCCTCCTCTAATTATTTTAGCTCCGTGCTGCTGGTATGCTCAGAGTATGAGTGCAGCAGCGCATCTGGTCACGGTGTATCGCTCCATGGACGCGGACGCCGACGAGGCTAGCACCGCCGTCCGCGATTTGCTCGTTTCCCACAGCATCGCCGCGGAAATTGTGGACGATTCCGCGCCCGGCGTGCCGGAAGGTACATTCGAGGTGCGAGTGCCCTCCGCCGATTCCACCAAGGCGGAAAAGTTGATTGCTCAGAGTGTCTCCGGCCAGCAGCGGCCAGGCGATGCGTCTCGAAGACTCGATCTGGAGACTGTCTTCCACAGCCAGAGCGGCGCCACTTCCGAGTTCGCGGCGATGAGCGTCAAGAACCTCTTGGAGTCCAATGGAATTACCGCGGTGCTGGTGGGAGATTCAGTTTTGCCCAACCTTGCATTTGAGGTCCGGGTGGCCCGCAATAAGGCGCAACTCGCGCGCAAATTGATTGCGCAAGCCGAAGCTGGTGCGGCGAATCAAAGCGAGTAGACATCTGGCCTTGAAGAACTCCACGCTGCGGCTGCTGGACCGCTGCGGCCACTTCTTCTGGATCGAGCAGCCGGCGCAGTTTTACAAAGCGGTCCATGAGTTCTTGGGTTGCGCACACGCGGCGGGGTAACGCAATGCCGGCTCGCACCGTCTTGAAAAGCGTGATGGTATTCCGTCTTTTGCTGGCAATCCTGTTGGCCGCTACCCTCGCCGCCCAAAAGATCCCACCAGCGGAATTCAACGGCACCATCCACGGCGTTTCAAAGAAGCACCTGGTTCTCGAAACCGCCGAGGGGAACTTGATAGACTTCGACGTCAACGGAAAAACGCGCGTGATGCGCGGCAAGAAAAAAATCGAGCTGGAAAACTTGCAGACCGGCGACGCTGTAACTATCGAAGCCAGGCAGGAGCCGTCCTTCACTCAGACTTATCTAACGGCTCTCACCATCACGGCGTCCGACAAACCCAAGGACTAACCGCCTTACCAGCCCATCACGTAACTGTCACCGGTGGGACTTACTCCGCCCATGAGCACTCCCGTTCGTGGATTCACAATGATCGCCTTCACCGATCCGACGCCTTTCACGTCGCGGATGTCCAGACGATGTCCCATCGCGGCCAGTTCATCCAGCACGTTTTTCGGCAGCGACGCCGGCGCCATGAGCTTGCCCGCCACCTGGTGCGGGTAGTACGAAGACCGGAAGTTACTGCTGATGACGGCCGGAGCCTCCAGCGCTTGCTGAACGTTCATGCCGAACTCCACCACGTTCAAGAAGAACTGCAATTGCGTCTGCGGCTGCGTGTCCGATCCCGGAGTCCCGAAGGCGATGAATGGTTTTCCGTCTTTCAACGCCAGCGCCGGATTGATGGTTTGGCGCGTGCGCTTCCCGGGCGCCAGCGAATTGACATCGCTTGGATCCAGGTAGAAATAGTTCATGCGGTTGTTCAGGAAATAGCCGGCGTTCTCCACCACCATGCCGCTGCCGAAGAGGCTCAGCAGGCTCGAAGTGATGGAAACCATGTTGTGATCCTTGTCGACCACCGCAAGATAAGTGGTCAGGCCGTAGGTATTTTCAGGCGCTGGCCCGATGCCGCTGGGCGCCGGCTGCGGCGCGGCATACGCGGTGGTGCTCTTCGGGCCGCGCTGTTTCGGATTACCCGGCGCGGGCTCGCCCTCGATGGCGCGCGATGGATCGATCAGCGCGCGCCGCCGCGCGGCATAGTCTTTCGAGAGCAGCTCGCGAACGGGAATAGGGGGTACAAATTTCGGATCGCCGTCATATTTATCGCGGTCCGCAAACGACAGCTTCAGCGCTTCCGTCACCAGATGTAGGTACGGCGCGCTGTTGTGTCCCATGTAGCGCAGACTGAATCCTTCCAGGATGTTCAGCGCTTCCAGCATCACCATGCCTTGCGAGTTGGGCGGGCACTCATACACATCGACGCCGCGATAGTCCACCTTGATCGGCTGGTCTTCGAAAGCCTGGTAGCCGGCCAGATCCGCTTCCGTGATGAGCCCGCCGTTAGCCTTCATGAATGCGGCGGTTGCCTTTGCGATGTCGCCCTTGTAAAACGCCCGGCTTCCCTGCGCGCCGATCGTCCGAAGCGTCGCCGCCAGATCTTTTTGCACCACGCGGTCGCCCATCTCGAGCGGCTTCCCATTGCGGAACCAGATCTTCGTGCTGGAGGGATACTTTGCCAGGATCTTGGCGCCCGATTTCAGCGAATTCGCCAGATGTTCGGTCACGGGGAATCCCTGATCGGCCAGCTCGATGGCGGGCGCGAGAATCTCGGCCAGCGGTTTCGTGCCATACTTCTGAACCGCCAACTCCGCCCCGCCAACCGAGCCGGGCACGCTCACCGACAACGGCCCGTCCGCTGGGATGCCGCCTTTGCTTTTGTAGGTATCGATGGTTGCGGCCAGGGGAGCAAACCCGCTGCCGTTGATGAATTTCACTTCGCCGGTCTTGGCGAGGTAGATCATCACGAACATGTCGCCACCCAGGCCGGTCATCATCGGCTCAGCCAGCCCTTGCACCGCCCAGGTGGCGATGGCCGCGTCCACGGCGTTGCCGCCGGCCTTGAGAATTCGCAGGCCCGCCTCGGATGCCAAGGGATGCCCGGAAGCCACCATGCCGTGATCGGACATCACCACCGGACGCCAGGTGGACGTTTGCGCGGACAGCGTCGCCAGCGGGAAACTGATCGCTACCACCAGCCAAAGGATTCGCATGCGGTCCTCCAGTGCCGTAAAGCATATCACGCGGCCGGCGGACTCGCGCGTCACCTCCATTCCGTTGCAAAATGAGAGTCATGAAGACAATGTCGATTTGCGCCACGGGACTTCTTCTTCTAACTGCGACGGTTGCGCGCGCCCAATACTCGAGCCCGCCCGCCCAAACCTCGGTGACCATCGGCGGCAAGAAGCTCGCCATCAAGTACAGCGCGCCGTCCGTGCATGGCCGCGATATCTTTAGCCGCACGGGTCTGATCTCGCACGACGGAACTTATCCGGTGTGGCGAGCCGGCGCCAACGATGCCACCGCGTTCCACACCGACGCGGACTTGACCATCGGCAGCCTGTCTGTCCCCAAGGGTGATTACACGATCTTCGTCCTGATCTCCGACCCTGCGCACTGGAAACTGATCATCAACAAGCAAACCGGCCAATGGGGCCTCACTTACAACCAAGGTCAGGACCTCGGCCGCGTCGATATGACGATGAGCAAGCCGCCATCGAAGATCGAAACTTACAAGATGACGCTCTCCGAGACCGGTCCCAAGGCAGGCAAACTACAGCTCGAATGGGACAACTACATCGCGTCGGTGCCGATCACGGTGAAGTGATTAAGGCCGCGCGCAGGTAAAGTTGGCGGCGTCATCCGTGCTGCCGCTGCCTTTGTACTTCGCGACCTGAGGATAAGGACAGAGCGGGCGCGTTCGTTTGCCATCCGCCGATGACGCGATGATTCGCGCGGGAGCCTGGCCCTGCTCCGTCCACTGTTCCAAGGCGCCCACCATATCGAAACGGTTCGGTCCCTCGCCGCCACCGCAATGTCCCATGCCGGGAACCATAAACAAGCGATAGGAGTCCTGCACCTGGCTTGCTCCGCCGACGTTCTCCACCACGCTTTCGTAATAGTGAACGCTATTGAGCGGCGAAATCTGCCAGTCGCTCCAGCCGTGGTATTGGATCAATTTGCCGCCGTGTCCGAAGAATGGCTTCAGATTCGCATCCTTCGCGTCGATCAGACCGTTATCGATCTTCCCGGCGAGCGCGGCATCGCTCGCGACGTTCAGCGTCTTAAAGTCCCAGCTCGGATCTTTGAACACGATGTATTTGAAGAAGTCGTTTCCGATACTGAACGGCTGCGGGCCGCCCAGCACCTCCCAACGCAGTTCGCTGCCCGGCTCCAAGCCGGGAAAGATCTGCTGCTTGGTGCGTGGATCGATCGCGCCGCTGTAGATTTTCCGCGCTGCTTCCACCTGCGGCGCAGTCAGGCACGCCGGGCCGTCGCCGTTCTTGCACTCCAGCACTTTCGGATCGAAATGGCAGCGGGTCGGATCTTCGAGCAGTCCATCGTGCACTCCGTCCAGCGAGTCGCAAGCCTCCAGCACCGCATCGTGAATCAGCGGATATTTCTCCGGCGGGATGTAACTGGCTTCATCGCTGTGCAACGCCTGCGCAACCCACATGGAATAAATCGCACGCCCGGTCCAGTTATTGCCCGGGGCCCCGCGATGATTCCATCAAAATCCTCGGGGAAAGCGCTGGGCTTCCTTCAACGCTTGTTTCCCGCCCGCCGAACATCCGTTCCAGTAAGAGTATTTCGGCTCCCTGCCGTAGAACGCCGCGATGATCGCCTTGGCCTTCACGGTCATCTCGTGTTCGGAGCGATAAGCGTAATCGATCAGCTTCTCCGGATGGCCTAGCGCGAAACTGGCGCTCGCGCCTTCGTGCCCGGTGTCGGTGGAGCTGGTGGCGTAGCCCTCCTTGAGAGCTTCTTCCATCGCTCTGATGGCGATCGTACCGGACCAGCCGCTATTGTCCCACCGCCTGAAATTTTCCGTTCCAGCCCGACAGCGGCATCCACACCTCGATCTTGATATCGGAGTCGCTGGATGGTTTCAGCGTGGCAGCCACACGGCAATGCGCCGCTAGCGAATTCTTCCCTGCCGGCACAGACTCGGCCTTTGTAATGGTCGCGTCGGGCAGGGAGAGCGAAGCCAGGCTTTCACAAGAGGCGGCCGAAGCCGGAGCGGCCACTGCCAGCGAAATCGCAAGAACCGCGAGAGTGCAGCGCACGAGGTCACCTCCGAGGATGGGTTGACTTGCTCTTGCCATCCTACTCCAAGAGTTCGGCTAGCGCACCGGTCACACGACTTCGGCGGCGCGGAGCTGCGCGATCTCACCATCCGAATAGCCCAACTCGCGAAGAACCTCGCCGGTGTGCTCGCCCAGTGTCGGTGCCCGCCGCTGGATTCCGCCCGGCGTCGCCGAAAGACGCACGGCGGTGTTGGCCAACGGCACTGGCTTGGGGGCGCCCGGATAGTCGACGTACTCGAGCAGTTCCCGCGCCCGCACCTGCGGATCTTCCAGCACCTGGCACAAATCCAGCACCGGTCCGCTGGGCACGCGCGCGCTCTGGAGCGCTCGATCGCTTGGGCCGTGGTGCGCGTCGCAAGCCAATGCGTTCATCGCTGCGGCGATAATTTCGTGATGATCGGCGCGCGACAGGTCGTCGCGAATCGCGGATCGTCAATCAGTCCTCGCGCCCGACCACTCGTGCCCAACGCGCGAACATGTCGGACCCAATCGTATGCACCATGATCCAGCCGTCCGTGGTCCGATAGCAATCCGCCGGCCCCGAGTAAAATCCCGCGTTGCCTCTTTGCGTCCGCTCGATCGGCAGCACGCTCGCTCGGCCAGCAGCGCCTGCATGAAGGTGACGCCGGTGGCGAGCAGCGATCCGTCCACAATCTGTCCTTCGCCGGTTTTGGCGCGATGATACAACGCGACCATGACGCCGAAAGCGGTGTGCAGCGCCGTTCCATAGTCCTCGAAAGGAACAGTCGAGCGGATCGGGGCGCCTTCGAAACCCGTGAGGCTCATCGCGCCGGACATGGCCTGGGCCACGCTGTCGAAACCCAGCCGCGAAGCATATGGTCCATCGGGTCCGAACGTGGATACTCGCGCTAGAATCACGGCCGGGTTGAGGGCGCGCAACGAGTCATAATCGAGTCCCATCTTCTTAATCACCGTTACCGGAAGGTTCGCGACGACGACATCCGCGCCCCTGACCAGGCGTTGAATGATTTCAGCGGATTCGCGCTTTGAGGTATCCAGCGTGATGCTGCGCTTGTTGCGATTGAGCGAGAGGAATGCGCCGCCTTCGCCCTGCTCGGTCACCGGCCCGGTGTAGCGGTCTTCGCTGCCTTTCCTGCGGTCGACGCGCACCACGTCCGCGCCCATATCGGCCAGCAGCATCCCGCAATAGGGACCGGCGATGAAGCGTCCGAAATCGATCACGCGAATTCCCGCGAGCGCGCCGGATCGGGACATAAATTCCAATTCTAAAGCATGCGCCTTAGAATGATGGCCCGAGGATCCATGTGCAAAATCGATTTGGCTCGCCCTATTCGCCGCGGCCTGTGGCGATCAGGGCGACGCCCCCGAGCAGCACAACCGCGCCTGCGATTGGTCCGTAGGGAACGTTGTGTGTTTTGTCCCGGGTGGCGTGGATGGGCCCCACATTGACCACTGTTTCTCTGGTCTTAAAGCCGAAGAAGCCCCACACCATCACGATCAAACCCAACACAACTAGAATACCGCGCCCATAGTTTTTTTCATTTGAAAATCTCCGTTGGAGGTCCGGTCTTACATGTGGCTCGCCGGGCGCCGGAGGAGGGTTCCGGCGCCCGAATCAGCCGGCTTGCGCCATCACACTCTTCTGCGTGACGTGCACGACCAGCGAAACAACGAACAGCACCAGGAAAATGAAGAACAGAATCTTCGCGACGCCTGCCGCGAGCAGTGAGATCCCCGTGAAACCAAAAACCGCGGCGAGAATCGCTATCAGCAAGAACAACAAAGCCCAATAGAGCATGTCGAAACATCCTTTCGTCGGCTGGTTCGCTATTGCAGCTATGCTGCCAGTGATAGAACCCTATAAAAAAGAGCATCATAGCCAGCTGAGAGTCCGATAGGAACGGAAGAAATTTACTGTCGGCTGCGAGGTAACAAAGTAAGAAAGGGAGGTTGTCGGATGCGCGTTGCTGGAAAGGTATACGTTCGCCCGCTACATTAATGGCTCTTCAACAATTCCGGAAACTGCTTCTTGAGCTGGCTCAGTTTCGGCAGGTCGTTGTAGACGATGTACGGATTGTCCGGATGGCGCTCCAGAAAATGCTGGTGCTCGGGCTCGGCCGGATAAAATCCCTGTAGCGGCACAACCTCGGTCACGATGCGGCCCGGGAAAATCCTGGCGGCGTTCAATTGCTGAATGTAAGCTTCCGCCACGCGCTTCTAATCGTCCGACGCGTAGAAAATGATCGAGCGGTACTGCGTGCCTTCATCCGGCCCCTGCCGATTGAGCTCGGTGGGATCATGTGCCACCGAGAAGAACACCTCCAGCAGCCGGCCGTAGGAAATTTCCGACGGATCGTACGTAATCTGGACCGATTCGGCGTGCCCGGTGGCGCCCGTCTCCACGATCTCATAATGCGCCGTCAGTTTGACTCCGCCCGCATAACCGGAGACCACGTTCGAAACGCCCTTGAGACGTTCGAAAACACCTTCGACACCCCAGAAGCAGCCGCCCGCAAGCACCGCGGTGGCCGATTGCTTCGCGGCGGATGCGGGAATGTCGACGCTGGGCGATGGGAACTCGGACGCTCCCGCAACACAGCCAATCAGGATAATTACGCTGGCTCCAAGCGACAGGACACGCATGAGAACTCCTTCCGCCAAGCTATCATGAATGCTATGTCCACGGTTTCAACGGTGCCGACCGAATCCAGCGTCTTGGAACGCATCCAAAAACTGGAATCCGAGTACCTGCTGCAAAACTACGCGCGCTACCCGCTGGTGCTCCAGCGCGGAAAAGGTTGCTACGTTTACGACACCTCCGGCAAGCGCTATCTCGATTTCATCGCCGGAATCGGCGTGAACGCCCTCGGCCATGCTCATCCCCGCCTGGTCAAGACCATCCGCGCGCAAGCGGGCTTGATGCTGCACACTTCCAACCTCTATTACCACGAATATCAAGGCCCGCTGGCCGAGCGGCTGGCCAAGATCAGCGGATTGCAGCGCACCTTCTTCTGCAACTCCGGCACCGAGGCCATGGAAGGCGCGCTCAAGATGATGCGGTCGCACGGCCGCAAGATCTCGCCGGAAAAGTACGAAATGATCTCGCTGCACAATTCTTTTCACGGTCGGACGCTCGGCGCGCTCTCCATCACCGGCCAGGAAAAATACCGGCGCGATTTTGAGCCGCTGCTGGCGGGTGCAAAGTTCGTTCCCGCAAACGACTTGACGGCACTCGAACAGATGTTCAGCGAGCGCACCGCCGGAATCGTGATCGAGTGGATTCAGGGCGAAGGCGGTATTTTCCCCATGACCACCGAGTACGCCCGCAAGGCGCGCGAGCTGGCGGACCGCTTCGACGCGCTGCTGGTATTCGATGAGATCCAGTGCGGCGTAGGCCGCGTGGGTAAGTATTTCGCCTATCAGCTCGCCGATCCGGTGGTGCTGCCCGACATCATGGTGGCCGCCAAGCCCCTGGCCTGCGGGATTCCGCTGGGAGTCATCGTGGCCAATGAGCGCGCCGCGAAATCCATCGGCCCGGCCATGCATGGTTCAACTTTCGGCGGCGGACCGCTGGCTTGCCGCGTGGCCATCGACTTCCTGGATATTTTGGAAGGCCTGCTGCCGCACATCGACCAGGCCGGCGCGTACTTCCGTGCCAAGCTCGAGGCGCTGCGCTCTCGCTTTCCATTTATTAAGGAAGTCCGCGGCCGCGGCCTGATGGTCGGCATGGATCTCAGCATTCCCGGCAAGCAGATCGTACTGGACGCGATGGCGGACGGCCTGTTGATCAACTGCACGCACGATACGGTGCTTCGATTCCTGCCGCCTTACATCGTCACCGAAAAGGAAATCGATCGCGCCGTGCGAATCTTGCAGAAAGCGCTGAAGGCTGCCGCCAAGCGCGGCGATGCCAGTTGAGCCTGGAAGACTGGAACCAGCGCTACGCCGCCGGCGAGCAATTGTTTGAAACGCCCGCGCCGCTGGTGGAACAATTCGCTGGACCTCTTCAGCCCGGCACGGCGCTCGATCTAGCCTGCGGACCGGGACGTAACGCGCTGTTTCTGGCCGAGCGCGGCTGGCATGTCACCGCCGTCGACGGCTCTCCGCTGGCAATCGATCTTTTGCGCCAGCGCGCCCGCGAGAAAAATCCGAGCATCGACGCCCGAGTGGCTGACCTGGAGCGCGTCGAATTCCAAATTCCGCCCGCCGCGTTTGACCTGATCGTCGACTCCTACTATCTGCAGCGCGATTTGATTCCGGCCATGCAGCGCGGAGTGCGCCCCGGAGGCACGGTCATCGCGATCGTCCACTTAGCGGATCCCGATCAGCCTCACGGAACGCCCACGCGCGCCACACCCGGCGAACTACGCACCTATTTCGCGGGTTGGACCATCCTGCACGATTTCGAAGGCCAGCCGCGCGAGTCCTGCCATCGGCGCGCGGTGGCCGAGATCGTTGCCGTCAGGCCGGCCGAACCATAGCTGCCGGGCCGCTTACTTTCGCGCTGGACCGTTTAGGAAACTCACCAGGTCGCCGATGTCGCCGGCCTGCAAAACGGGCCACGGCGGCCCGATTCCTCGGCGCGGTCCATCATATGCGGCCCGTGTCTCCACAGCGCGGTAGTGAAAGAAACGGTAGTGAAGGCCTCGCTGCTCGACCGCAGTTGCGGGCCGAGCTTGGTGCCTTGCGCTTCCGGCCCGTGGCAATGGGCGCAGCCGCGTTCCGTGAACACTCGCTCGCCCACTAAAGCCGAGCCGGAGGGCTCGTAGTAGCGCAGGCTGGCGAGGAACGTGTGCAGGTCCGCGACTTCGTCCGCTTGGAGCAGCGGCAGCGATGTCCCCGTATCGTGAAATTTTGCGAGCATCGCCGGGGCATGATTCCACAAGACGGCGGCAAACTCGGCCTCCCCGAGCGGAAGATCGTGCTCCGGCCCCAGCGCGGGACCAACATTTCCTCCTTCCCCGCGCACGGAATGGCACTCGATGCACTTGTGCTGGAACACCTGCCAGCCCTTCTCGGCGTTCCCGCGCATATGGTCTCCCCGGCCAGCCGATGAACGTCCGCCGCCCTCCACATAAGCGATCAGATCGTTCATCTCGCTGCCGGTGAATTGCGGCCAGCGGCCCAGCGTTTTGGTAACCGGATCCACCATGGCCTGCGCGTGATTCCACATGGCGCGGGTCCACATGCTGGTGCTGCTTGATACTGCCGGTATCGCCAGATCCGGCGCCGTATGGCCGCCCGATTGGCGGACGGAGTGACAGTTGGCACAGCCCTTGTCCTGGAATACGCGCTCGCCCGCCCCGGCATCGCCCGGACTGCCCGCGTTGGCCGACTGATATAAGAATGCCAGGACGTTAGCCATCTCCTGGTTGTTCAGATGAGGATAAGCTACGTTGCCGCGCCGCATCTGGCGGAACATGCCGGGCGCATGGTTCCACAGAACTGCCGTAAGCCAGCCCATGGCGGGCATGCCGGGGTGTGTTTTGGATAAGTCGGGTGCGACACCTCCGCCCGATCCGTTAATGGAATGGCAGGTGGCGCACTGCTTCGAGCCGAAAAATAACGCGGCGCCTTGCTCGGGCACGCCCACGGTGTAGACCGAGCGGCGCGTCGCGCGCCACCGTTGCCACACCGGCAGGCTCACCAGGGCAATGATCGCGATAAGCGCCCCGGCCATCCAGAGGCGCCGCTGATTCCTTGCAATCTTATCTGGCATACTGGCTCTCCCCACGGGCTTGGAAACACTAACACTCTGCTAACCACTGCACCGGCGAGCCAGCCGCTGTTATTGCTTCAGCGTGCGAACGAACGCGATCACGTCCGCTACCTGCTTGTCGTCCAGCCCGCCCACCGGCTTCATCTTGCCGTGACCTTCGGTGACCACCTTTTTCAGATCGGCGTCGGACAGGGATTGAATTTCTTTTGACCCCAGCGGCTGCATGGTTACGTTGAACATTTTCGCGATGGCCGCCTTGCCTTCGCCATTCGGGCCATGACAGGCCTGGCACTTGGCGGTAAATACAGCTTTACCTTCTGGAGCGCCCGCATAGGCCAAGCCCAAGCAAGCTGCCAGCGAAATAATAGCGATAGTTGCGATTTTCATGACAAATTATCTCCGTTCTTTGGAATTGGTGCTTCAAAAACATTCAGGATCGTCTTTCGGCCGGCGTGGTTGCGTCTGGCGGCAGGCCGCGCTTGTATTCCAGCCGGCGAATTAGGGCCCAGATGGCAAAGATGGTGATCCCAATGAACACCACCGATATCGCCAGACCCATGCGGCGGACATCTTTTTCGTGCAGTGCGGCCTGGCCCGCATGCAAAGCTTCACTGGCCACTGCCATACCGGCATCGATCGGCTTCTTCATGTCCACGGGTTGAAAAGCATGCAGCGCCAGGCGCGCTTTGACCAGGTCATCGCGGCCGTCGCCGAGTTTCGCCTGCGCTTCGGACACCTCCATGCCGGCTTTGTCGGCTTGCGCCAGCACGGATTCAGAATGCTTCAGAGCCGAATCCAAGCCGTCCAGCCACCCGGCCATCTCGGCGGCCACACTGGCCCCCGGCGTACCGGCATCGTGACATTGCGCGCACACCGCCTTGGGTCCTTCCAGCATGGCCGTGGACGGCTGGTGTATGCCATGGTTGCTGTGGCACACGATGCACCCGCCCCCTCCGGACGCACCGGAGAAGATCGGCTCATGCACGCTCTTTTGGTAAAGTTGCGCGAACGACACGTGGCACGATCCGCACACCGCCGCCACGGATTCCACTTCCGGCGGCTTGGCGCCGTGATTGCCATGACAGGACGCGCAGGTGGGAGCCGAAAGATCGCCGCCGACTTTGAGCGCGTTCCAATGCACGCTGGTTTGGTATTCGGCGAATTGATCGGTGGGTATGCCGTACTTCGCCATCTTCTTAGCGTCGGCGTGGCAGCGCGCGCAGGTCTCAGGCAGACGCAGCGGATACACCGGCGCCAGCGGATCCTTCACCGCGCGAATCTCGTGGACGCTGTGACAGTCGATACAAGTTGCTACGTTCTCGTCGCCTTGGGCCAGGCGCTTGCCATGCACGCTGGTCTGATACAGTTCGAACTGATCCACGCGTTGTTGCGGCAGGAATTTCCGCATGAAGTTCGGGTCGCTGTGACAGCGCGCGCACAGCTTCGGGATCGCGGTTCGCGCCGGCTTGCCGATAAATCCCTTGGCCTTGCTCATAGCCACGCCCGGATCATCGCTCGCGGGGTCGCCGCCATGGCAGTCGGCGCAGCTCAGTCCGTTCGCGGTGTGGACATCGTTCTTGATGAGAACAGCGGGCCGCTGCGCGTCTCCATCCAGAGCGGAATGACAATTGAGACAACTGTTCTTAGCAGTCTGTTGAGCCAGCAGGCCGAGAGGCGCAAGCAGCAACAAAACCAGTGGCGCTCTCATTTCACATACCCCAAGATCGTAAACGTCGCCAGATAACCGACCATCACCACTCCCGCTCCTGTCACCAGGCGCGTCCGGGCCGCGCCGGCACGATCGGTTCCCCAAAACGGAAGCACGGCCCATCCCACGGCCAACAGGCCAAACCCGAGAATTCCTAGAATCTCGCCCTCGAAAATCCAGACATGACTCGGTATCAGCTTCAGCGTGTAGAACTGCGCCAGGAAATACCATTCCGGGCGGATGCCTGCCGGAGCCGAGGCGAACGGATCGGCCTTCTCGCCCAGTTCCCAGGGAAAGATGGCCGCCAGCGCCCCCAGAGCCGCCAGTGCGCAGTACCAAACCATCAGCTCGCGCAGAAAGAAATTCGGAAAAAACCTCATCTGCCGGACTCCCGATGGTCCAATCCAGGGCGGTGTGCTCATTCCATGCTGCTGGACCAGCAGGATGTGAAGTCCTACCAGCAGTAGCGCGCTCAAGGGCAGAATGATCACATGAAACGCGAAGAAGCGCGTCAACGTCGCCCCGCCTACGTCGTCGCCTCCGCGCAGAAAACGCGCGATGGCCGGACCCACCAGCGGAGCGTTTGCGGCCAGGTCCGTGCCAACCTTGGTCGCAAAATAAGAAATCTTGTTCCAGGGAAGCAGATAGCCGCTGAATCCGAAAAACAGCATCAGGCCCAGCAGCGCGATCCCCGTCAGCCAGGTCAATTCTCTCGGCTTGCGGTACGCGTGCGTGAACACGACGCTGAACATGTGCACGAATGCCATGAAGATCAGCAGATTGGCCGACCAGCTATGGATGGACCGGATCAGCCAGCCAAACTGGACACGCGTCATGATGAACTGCACACTCTCGAAAGCTTCGCTGACCGTGGGACGATAGTAGAGCATCAGCAGAATGCCCGTGATCACCTGGATCGCGAACAAGAACAGCGTCATTCCGCCGAAGTAATACCAGCGAGTGGCCGAGTGCACCGGGACGGTCTTGTGCCCGATCGCCTCGCGGACTGCGCTGAGGTCCAGCCTTTCTTCCAGCCAGCTTGCCGCTTTCGCTCTCGCTTCCGTGGAAGTCAATTTACATTCCCTCAGGCCCGGCGCGAGATCACCACTTCGTCGCCGCGGACTTTCACCGCATACTCTTCCAGCGGTTTAGGAGGTGGACCGGAGACCACTCGCCCCGTTAAGTCGTACATGCCGTTGTGGCAGGCGCACCAGATCAGCCGGGTCGAGGGTTGATACTGAACGGTGCAGTTCAGGTGCGTGCACACCGCCGAGAGCGCTTTCCACTCGGTGTCGCTGACGCGCACCAGCAAAGCGGGCTTGTTTCCGAACCTGATGATCTTGCCGGAGTTGGGCTTGAGGTCATCAACTTTGCCGCCAGAAACTTCGTCTACAGGGGCTTCCGAGATATGCGGAGGATTAAGAAAATGAATGACGGGGTAGAAGAACGAGATCAGTGAGGCCGCCACGCCACTGCCTAGAAGCCAGGACAGCAGTGACCGGCGGCTCTGCTCTGGGTCATTGCTCGGCGGAACACCTGTAAGGCCTTCAGCCGGTTTTCCACATTGCTGGCAGCCCTGCTGCCCGTCCTTCTCCATGCCTTGCCTCCTTGGTTTCGCGGAGACATTAAGCACGTTGCTATCCAGAAAACCACGGTTGACCCTCGAGCCGCCACGCCGGTCCACCCAACCGAGTCGTACCTCAGCGCGAATTCAAATACGCGATCAGATTGGCCATCTCGTCCTGCGATAACTGCGGCCAAGCGATGTGTTTCTCTTGCATCTTAGCCAGCATGGTAGGGCCGTGCTGCCAGAGCACCGACACCATGCTGATGGCCGAGTACGGTTCGGCAGGTTTGGACAGGCTGGGAGCTCCCGAGGACGCGTCGTTGTGGCAAACCGCGCATTTCTTCGATTCGAAGACTTTGCGCCCGCGCGCCGCATCACCCCTGGTAGCAAAAAACTGCTTCGCCCAGACATAACTCACCAGTTGCCTCCACTCCGCCACGCTCAGCTCCGGCGGCGGCTGGCGCATCTGCGGGGCATGATCCCACATCGCGGCCGCGATATCGGTCAGCGTGCTGTCGCCCAGACGGTTTTCGAGCGCCAGCTTTCCCACGTGGCACGAGATGCAACCTTTGTCCCGGAACAACGCTTCTCCATTTTCTGGCGACGGCAGATCCACGATAGATTCTCCGCCCCGGGTCTGCGGCAGGTTCTGAAGATACACCAGCATGTCATCCAGTTCCTGCGACGTCAGTTGCGGCCACGCGATGCCTCGCGCCGCCATGGTGTTGTGCATTTGTGATTGATGGTTCCACATGCGCGCGATCAAAACAATGGGCGCCTGCAGCGATTCCCACTTCTCCACCGGCGGCCCGGCGCCACCGCCCGATGCCGTCAGCGAGTGGCAGTCGATGCAGTGCTTTTCCGCGAACAAGCGCTTACCCCGCTCCGCTTCCCCGGGCTTTTCGAAGAAACGCGCCGCGTAAAAGTAGGCGAACAGGTCGGCGGCTTGATCCGTGCTGACCTTGGGAGGCGTGATGTTCTCTTTGCTCATCGCCGCCCACATCACCGGCGCGTGACTCCACATGCGGGCGGTGATTCCGGCAGGTGTGTAATCGCGGTCCAGACGCCGCCCAAGATCCGGAGCCTTCTGGGCGCCCACGCCTTTCAGGGCATGGCAATTCTCACAACCTTGCGTCCTGAAAAAATCGGCTCCGCGGCGTGCATCGGCATCCGCCCAGGCCGCTAGTGCGCCGAGCGCCACCACGAAGGGCAACAAACCGATCCTGGGCATAGATGCAAAATCCCCCATTCCTAGCAGATCACAAGCCGAAGGGCACGCTTTCAGTTTGTCAATTACTTACCTGCCTTGCGGCCGCTTACGAATTGGGTGTACGAACCCATTTTAGGGTGAAAGCGCTCAGTGACGACAATCCCGAAGATAATCTCAAAAGACCTACTATCCAAATTGGATAGTCCCATGCCAAGGCCAGTTCCTACTGCTCAATAGCTTACAAGGGAAAGGCCTTCGGGTTACTCGATTGCGTTACGGATCTCGCTGGGAGGCGACCGAGTGCCAGCTGGGTCGCCGTGTCATCGAGCGGCTCAGCTTCGATCGCGCTCCCAGCAGTTGTTAGATTCCCCTCCGCCTTTTCCGGTCTCCTCCGGAATATTCTCTTAGCGCTCCGTATTCGGCGTATGACCCACAAGCTGTTTGTTGTATAATCATTCATGTAGATGAATAATTATTCCAGACCCTGGCGTGCCGGCATCGTCGGCTTTCGCGGCTATAGCGGCTCCGAACTGGTTCGCCTGCTGGCGCATCACCGGCAGGTCGAGCCGGTGCTGCTGGAACATCGTCAGGACTTTGAGGAACGTCCCAAGCCACTCAACACCCGGCAGCCCGCGCGCGTGGCCCTTACATCCGGCGTGGTGAAGTCCGAAGCGCTCGCGCTGGTGTTTCTGGCGACGCCCGCCGGCGTATCGATGGAACTCGCGCCCCAGCTGCTCGAGGGGGGCGCCAAGGTGATTGACTTGAGCGGAGCTTTTCGATTCGCCGACGCCGCCACTTATTCGCGTTGGTATCGGGAGCCGCATACCGCCTCGGGTTTGCTGAGCCAAGCCGTCTACGGTCTGCCCGAGTTTTGCCGCCAACGCATCGCCGGCGCCACCCTCGTCGCCAACCCCGGTTGTTACCCCACGGCTGCCAATCTGGCAATTCAACCTCTGATCGCGAGCGGAATCGTGGACCGCGGCGCCGGCATCGTCTGCGACGCGAAGTCCGGCGTAAGCGGCGCCGGCCGCAGCGCCACCTTGCGCACCAGCTTTTCCGAAGTGACCGCGAATTTCTCAGCGTACTCGCTGCTGGATCACCGGCACGTACCTGAAATCCTCATGACGTCCCAGCTGGATGAAGGCGAGTTGAGCTTCACCCCGCATCTCATCCCCATCGACCGCGGCATTCTGGAAACCATCTACTTCCGCGCCCGCAATATATCGAGCGCGGCCGACCTGCTCGAAATCTACAGCCAGCGGTATGGGAACGAGAGTTTTATTCGTCTGTACCAACCCGGCGCCCTGCCCGACGTTCGTGGCGTCGACCGCACCAACTTCTGCGATCTCGGCGTTCGCTTCGACCCTGCTAGCGGCCGCGCCGTCGTGATCAGCGCCATCGACAACCTGGTGAAGGGAGCGGCCGGCCAAGCCATCCAGAACATGAACCTGATGCTCGGGCTGGAAGAGACTGAGGGCCTGCTGTGAAGCTCCTCATCAAAATCGGTGGCACTTTATTGGATTCGCCCGAATCCAGGAACCGCCTGGCCGCAGAGATCAGCAGTGCGTTCAAAACTGGTTTGAGCATAGTGGTGGTGCACGGCGGCGGTAAGCAGGTGACGCGCTTCCTGACGGAGCACGGCATTGAGACTCGTTTCATCAACGGTCTGCGAGTGACCACGCCGGAAGTATTGGACGCCGTGCTCAAAGTCGTGGCTGGATCGGTGAATCAAGAACTGGTCGCAGCCTGCATCGCTAACGGCACCTTCGCCGTTGGGCTGACTGGAATGGATGCCCTGCTGGCCGATGCAGAGCCCATGAGCGAGGACCTGGGAGCAGTCGGAAGACCCATCCCATCCAGTGGCCGGTTGCTCAATCTCCTGCTCGAAAACGGCTATCTCCCGGTGGTCGCGTGTTTGGCCGGGGACAGGCAGGGACGTTTCTACAACGTGAATGCGGATCAGATGGCCGTATCGGTAGCAACGTCTATCCAGGCGGATAAGCTGTTCTTCCTCACTGACGTGGATGGCGTGAAAGGCCAAGACGGCGCGATTCTGGAGCAGATTTCGCCCGAGTACTGCCGCAATTTGATCGAAAGCGGCGTTGCCACCGGCGGCATGCAGGCCAAGCTGGAAGCCGCCACACAAGCTGTGCGCCAGAGAGTTGGTGAGGTTCGAATCGCCCCCGGTGCGGTCACGGACGTAGTTCGCAAGCTTCTGGATGGCGCTCCACTGGGTACGCGATTGGTCCATGAGCGGGGAGCATTATCACATGGTTAGCGCCGCCCTTCCGCATTCACAAGCGTCGCCCGCTTCCGGCCCTCTGATTCTGCGAAAAGCGGCCATGAGCGATATCCAGGATCTTCTGAAACTGATCAATGATTACGCTGCCAATGGAATCATGCTTCCCAGAACGGAATTCGAGATGTCGGAGAACATCCGTGACTTCAGCGTGGCTTACTTTGGGTCACGGCTGGTCGGTTGCGGAGCTCTGCATTTCTACACTCCGACTTCCGCCGAGGTTCGTTCCCTGGCGGTGGACCCGGCGCTCAAATCTCAAGGCATCGGACGCCGGATTGTTGAGCACTTGGAACTCGAAGCGCTGGAAAACGGTCTGCATGCGATTTTTGCATTTACATACGTGGCAACATTCTTCCAAAAACTTGGCTTTAAAGAAGTAGAACGCGGAGAACTCCCCCTGAAGGTCTGGAAAGACTGCCTGCGCTGTCCAAAATTTCAATGTTGTGATGAGATTGCCATGCTCAAAGCGCTTTGTCCTCATCCCATCCTGGCCACGCAGAACGAGCCGGGTAACGAATTGATTCAATTGCCTCATCTGAAATTGGTATAACTGCGCCATTTCGCCTACCTAGCTGTTGTTATCCGATCTATTGGCGATATGTTGAGAATTTTATACTCTATTCCTACATAGGAGGAGTATAATCGCATACGCCGTGCAAAGGACGACATTGGGATGCGTGCTCAAACCATCGATGTTCAGCAGGCAGCAGGTAGAATCCTGTGCTGCACGATTTTCCGGGCTGGCGGAAAAAAGCTACTGGCCAAAGGCCATGTAATCAGTGACGAAGATGCCAAGATGCTCGAGACCGAGGGAATGAATCAAGTCTGGGTCACCGAGCTGGAGGAAGGAGAAATAGGCGAAGACGATGCTGTTATGCAGGTTGCGAGCGAAATCGGTTGCGGATCGCTCGAAATTCGTCTCGCTGCCGGAGGGAGGGCCAACTTATTTACCACCGAAGCATGTTGCATGCTGGTGGATGACGAGCTTCTGAAACAAATTAACTGCGCGGCCAGTTTAGTGATTGCGACCGCGCTGAATTTTTCTTTTGCGCGCAGCGGGCAGCGCGTGGCAACGGTCAAAAGCACACCTTTTGCGGTCACCAAACCGCAACTGGAGGCGGTCATCTCGATCGTCAAGGAGCGCGGACCGATTCTGCAAGCCCGGCCGATTCGCTCACCGTCGGTGGCGGTGCTCTATTCCGATCCCCTGGCGGGCGAACGCGCCCGGCAACTGTTTGAGAACATCATGCGGCAGCGTTTGGACCGTCTGGGAACCAACTCCGGCTTTGTGCTGTCGGCGGTGGAAGAAGAGGGCGCTCTAGCGCGCTCGCTGCAACATCTGTTGCGCGCGCGGCCAACCTGTGTCTTGGTTGCATCCACCACCGCGCCGGCCGGACCGGACGACGTCGTGGGCCGCGCCATGGTGAAGGCCGGATGCAGCATTGAGCGATTCCTGGCGCCGGTGGAACCGGGCAATCTGCTGCTGCTGGGCTACAAAGACGAAATCCCCATTGTTTCGGCGCCGGGCTGCTTCCGCTCGGCAAAACCCAATGTAGTGGATTTGATTCTGCCCTCGATGCTGGCGCGCTACCGGATCTCGGGCTGGGAGATTGCTGGACTGGGACACGGCGGACTGCTGGGCTAACAAGCTCCTCCCAACTACCCACCGGGCGGCCTTCCGTCGCCCGCGGGTACTCTTCGGCAGGTGGCCGGCTTTTTCTCTGCCCTTCCGAGATCTTATCGCGGGAACGTATCGAGCGTCACTGCGCCGGAGGCGCTATGCCGCCCCGGCTAGGGGCTATGCTGGACGTATGGAACTCTCTGGCAAGAAAATCGCGATCTTCGTCGACACCTCCTACCAGGAAATGGAGCTGTGGTATCCCTATTATCGATTCCAGGAAGCCGGTGCTGAGTGCACGCTGATTGGCGCCGAAGCCGGGAAGGCCTACACCAGCAAGCTCGGCTATCCCGCCACCGCGCAACTCGCCTATGACGCAATCAGCGCCGCGGATTTCGACGGCGTCATCGTTCCGGGCGGCTACGCTCCGGATCACATCCGCCGGCATGCCCGGGCGAACCAGTTCGTCAAAGACATGAACGCGCAAGGCAAGTTGGTAGCTTCCATTTGCCACGGCCCCTGGGTGCTCTGCTCGGCGGGTATCTTACGCGGCCGCCGCGCCACCTGTTTCTTCGCCATCAAGGATGACGTGGTGAATGCGGGCGCCCGCTACGAGGATGCCGAGGTGGTAGTCGATCAAAACCTGGTTACTTCCCGCAAACCCGACGATCTTCCGGCCTTCTGCCGCGCCGCCCTGCGAGTCTTGATGGAAGCTCCGGTGCTGGCGGCCTGAAGGGCGATCCGGAGCGGTCCATCGCGCGCCATCCCTACTGCGACCATCCTGCTACGATAAAAGTTGTCCGCTCCTTCCACCATGAAATGCCGTCTCTGTGAAGCGCGCAAGCCGCGCCGCTTTTGCCCCGGAGTCAGCGGCGACATATGCTCCATCTGCTGCGGCGACAAGCGCGAAGTGACGGTGGATTGCCCGCTCGACTGCGCTTATCTGGCGGAAGCACGCCGGCATGAAAAGCTCGCGGACATCAATCCCGAGGAGATTCCCAATCGAGACGTTCCCATCTCGGAGGAGTTCCTGCGCGAGCACGAACCGCTCCTGCTTTTCCTCGGCACGAAAATCCTGGAAGCCGCGTTAAACACGCCGGGCGCGGTGGATTCCGATGTGCGCGAGGCGCTGGATTCCTTGATTCGAACGCATCGCACGCTCCAAAGCGGCTTGTACTACGAGACCAAGCCCGCCAATCTGATGGCCGCGTCGATTCACGAAAAAATCCAGCAAGCGGTCGCGCTCTTGCGCAAGGAATTGAGTGAAAAAGGCGCACCGGCGTTGCGCGACGCCGAGATTCTGGGCACGCTGGTCTTTCTGCAGCGCGTGGCGCTGGGTCACAACAACGGCCGGCCGCGCGGGCGAGCCTTCTTGAGCTATCTGTTCGCCCATTTCCCGCACCCGCCGCAAAACGCCTCCGAATCGCCCGCGCTGATTCAAGTATGACCGGCATCGTCGTCTTTGCTCACGGCTCGCGGATCGAAAGCGCCAATGAAGCCGTGCGCGAGGTAGCCCGGCAAATGGCGGAGTCGGAAAACTATCAGGTCGAACCGGCTTTTCTCGAACTCGGGCAACCCGATCTGGCGGGCGCCGTGGAACGTTTGGTAGCACGCGGCATCGCGCGCATCATCGTCATCCCGTATTTCCTGACTTTGGGAACGCACCTGCAGCGCGATCTGCCGCGTTTGGCCGCCCAAGTCGCGCGCCGTTATCAGAGCGTCGAGATCGCGGTGACCTCTCCATTGGATGGACACCCGGCGCTGCTCCAGGCGCTGCTCGACCGGGCCAATCAAGCCTGCGCCAAGAACGCCGTATGAAGGCCCTGCTGGTCGAGTCGCACGAAATTGCTCCGCTGGTTCGCCATTTCGTCTTCGAAGTGCCGGAGGTGGAGCGCTTGCATTTCAAGGCTGGCCAGTTTGTCTCCTTCACCGAAATGCTCAGAGGCAAGAAAATCATCCGCCCCTACTCGATTGCCTCGCTGCCGGACGGCAACCGCTTCGAGCTATGCCTGAACCTGGTGCAGGAAGGAATTTTTTCCCCCTTCTTGTTTTCTATGAAGCCCGGCGACGCGGTGGAGATGGGCGCGCCTTTGGGTTTTTTCGTGGTTCGCAATCCGGATCGGGAAGCGTTGTTCATCGCGACGGGAACCGGGATCGCGCCGTTCCGCCCCATGGCGCCGGATTATTTGGGCCATCCGCAGGCCAAGCAACTGACGCTCATCTTCGGCGTCCGTTACGAAAACAGCATTTATTATCGAAATGATTTCGACAATCTGGCGCGGCAGTACTCTAATTTCCGTTTTTGGCCGACCTTGAGCCGCCCGGAATCCTCCTGGACCGGCCGCACCGGTCATGTCCAGACACATCTGCTCGAAGCGCTGGCAGACCGGCGCGATCTCGACGTGTACATCTGCGGCCTCAAGGCCATGGTGGACGACGTGCGCGGCATCCTGAAGGCCGCGGGCTTCGACAGAAAACAGATTATTTTCGAAAAATACGACTAATGAATCGCGCGCTTGTACTGGCAGCCGGGATGGTGCTGATCTTCGCCGTATCCGTGGGCGTCTTGTTATACGTGATGCCCGCTCCGCACAAGCCCACCGACTATCTGGTCACCGGAGCTATCGGCACGCTGTTGTGCCTGGTGCTGCTGTTCGTGGTCTTGATGAAGGCGCCCTCCAAAGGACCGCGCGGCAACTCGCGGCCCCAGTCCTGAGACCGCGGCATCAACTCACAAAGAACATGCGCCAGGTAGTGACCACCAGCGCATGCGTAACCATGCTGGCTCGAATACTGCCCGCCTTCCAGAACGCCAAGCCGTAGAAAACGCCGGCGGCGCCACCCACGATTGCAAATCGCCAGTTGGGAAACGATCGAAACCATAAATGCGCCAGTCCAAAAATCACTGAAGCAACGGCCAGCCCGGCCCAATCGCTGCGCATCCGCTTCGCCAAGAGAGCCTGAAGAAAAGCCCGGAAGAAGAATTCCTCCGCCAGCGCCACCACCCATAAAAACGCGAGAAACGTTCCGATCATCAGCAGCAGGAACTTCCACCAGTCGAGCGGCTGCGGGCGATAGTGCACAAAGTTGAGCAGGTACGCGAGCGCCACGGCCACCGGAAGGAACAAGACGTAAAATTGCACACCCACGCGCCACTCGCGCGCCGCAGGGACAAAGCCGAATCGTATTTCACCCATACCGCGCACCGAAAGGACCGCCATCAGTCCGAGCCGGATCCACATCAACTGGCCCAGAATCCCGAGGGCCACGTGCGACGCCGGATGTCCATACCCGCGATCGAACGATTTGCTCAAGTACACCCCGCCCATGAACGCCAGGAACGCAACATCGTACAGCCAGGATGCGTCCATGCCTACATACCAGAAGGAAGCCACCAGCGCGACCGCGAGCAAGGCGGAAAAAAAGTGCCAGGTGAACGTGCCGGTAAAGGGAGCTTCAATCGCATACGGGATCACCGCGCTGATGGCGAGGAGCGCAGCGCGCAGCGATTTCCCGCCGAGGCGGTCGAACGCGGCCCGGACCTCTTCAAATCCGGGCGCGAGGTAGAACACGAATTCCACCAGAAACGCGGGCGTCACTGCCAGCGCGATTCCGGACGGGATACCCTGTTGTTGAGTGTAAATGTACGCCGCGATGGAGGCCGCCGTCCAAAGTACGACCAGCGTCGTCAGGAACTGGCGCATCTGGTTCATCTTAACATCGCTAGTTTGCGCGCCCGCCGCGAAAGCCGTGGATCCGCCGCCGGACCTGGCCCGCCGCGTCGCTGCCCGCGAAACTGAAACCGCGCAGGCGCAATCGGATTACACTTACCGGCAGAGCTTCAGCATCGGCGAGTTGACGACTCAGGGCGCCATGACCGGCGAGTACCGCGAAGTCCGCGACATCATTTTCTCGCCCCTACACGAGCGCTCCGAGCAGATAGTAGGAAAACCGTCCAGCACTCTAACCCACCTGAAACTGACCGACGAGGATTTTCGCGACATCCGCGAAGTGCAACCGTTTCTGCTGACCAAGGACCAGGCCTTTCTCTACGAAACCACCTATCGCGGCGAAGAGACCGTGGATGGCGTCGATTGTTTCGTGCTTCGCATCCGCCCCCGGCAGATCCTGGACGGCCAGCGCCTGTTCGACGGAATGCTTTGGGTCAGCCAGCAGGATTACTCCATCATTCGCAGCGCGGGCCAGGCGGTTCCGCAAATCCAGACCACGCGCGCTGAAAATCTGTTCCCGCACTTCACCACGGTCCGGCAAAAGATGGAGGGCGGCTTCTGGTTCCCCGCGGTCACGTACGCCGACGACATCCTTCCATTTCGCAACGGCCCGCAGCGGATTCGCCTGACGATCCGCTTCAGCGATTACCGCAAATTCGGCGCCGACTCCAAGATAACTTACGAAAAATAGCGCAACACGCCCCAGGGAACCCCCGGCTCGGATTTTTCGTATAGTAGAACGACAAGCAGCGATCGGAGGCGCGCCATGGCGCAACACGTCAAGATCCTGGGTATTCTTCACATTATTTATGCGGGGTTGGTGGTTTTAGCCGGCATCGTCGTGCTGGTCGTCATGGGTGGCATCGCGGGCATTATCAGCACCACCGATACTTCGCCCGACAGCCAGGTCGCCCCGCCCATTCTCGGCCTCATCGGCATCGGCGTGTTTGTACTTCTGCTGGTCCTGTCGCTGCCCGGAATCATCGGCGGATTCGGCCTGCTGCAGTTCAAAGCCTGGGCGCGCATTC
Source organism: Terriglobia bacterium (assembly GCA_963739705.1). Classification (GTDB taxonomy): domain Bacteria; phylum Acidobacteriota; class Terriglobia; order Bryobacterales; family Bryobacteraceae; genus Palsa-89. The sequence continues at coordinate 241,408 of CAVUBR010000008.1, forward strand.
TCGTAATTGTGCTTTCCGTGTTCGAACTGATCAGCATCCCCTTCGGCACGGCCTTGGGTATTTATGGCCTCTGGGTTCTGCTGAATCGGGATGCCGAGCGGCTTTTTGAGACGCGTCCCCCACTTCCCGCCGCACCCCAGGTTTGACGGCGTCCGGCTCCGGCCTAACCCACCGAGGCTCCGCAGCCGATACATTGTTAGACACTCCGATGAGAGCCTGGCTGCGTACCGCGCTGCACGTGTTGGCGTCCGTCGCCGTGGTGTGCGCGGTTTTAGCAATCGAGTTTCATTTTCACGGCCTGCACAGCACCACCGTCGACTACTCCCTGCTCCTGGCGATTCTGTACTTCGCGATTCGCTGGGACCGGCTGGAAACAATCATCGCTTCGCTGGTTGCCGCGCTGGGATTCCTGTACTACTTTCAAGCTCCCGTCGGCAGCCTCAAGGCCGACGACCCGCAATCCTACGTCGAGGTGGCAGCCTTCCTGATTACCGCGCTGGTGGTCAGCCAGACCGCGCTCAACGCCAGGAAACGCGCCGCCGAAGCGTTGGAACGGAAGCGTGAAACCGAACGGCTGTATGAGCTGAGCCAGGCCATGCTGGTGAGTGACAGTCTGCAAGCCACGGCCTGGGTCGCCACCAACCAGGTAATCCGGATCTTCCAAGCTACCGGCGCCGCGTTCTACTTGCTCCCCAGCGATGAGTTTCAGCGCGCCGGCGAAACCACGGCCATCAGCGACGATGATTTGCGCAGCGCAGCGGCCCGCGTCACGCGCACGGACCCGCAGCGTTCAGTTGCGATACTGCCGGTCGAAACCGGCCAGGAAGTGGCCGGCAGCTTCGGCGTGTGCGGCATCGCATTATCGGAAACGGTGCTCAAGTCCATCGGCAGCCTTTTGTCCACGGTGCTGCTGCGCGTTCGCGCCAGCGAAAAGCTGCGCGCGGCCAATCAAGAGCTGGAGCAGCGCCATCAGCAAGTCGAAGAGCAGAAAAAAATCTCGGAATCGCTGCTGCTCAATATCCTTCCGGCCGAGGTGGCCGACGAGCTGCGAAGCAAAGGCATGGTCTCGCCGAAATACTTCGAGGACGTGACCATTCTATTCACGGATTTCGTCGGCTTCACGCTCTCCACCGAGAAGCTGGCCGCCGAAGAGCTGGTGGAGCTGCTGCACGACTATTTCACTGCCTTCGACCAGATCGCGGCGCGCTACCGGCTGGAGAAAATGAAGACCATCGGCGACAGCTACATGTGCATCAGCGGGCTTCCCATGCGCAATCCGGCGCATCCGGTGGACATGGTTATGGCGGCTTTCGAAATGCTGCATGCCGTCGAAATGCGCCAGCAGCCCGATCGCGCCGCGCAATGGAAAGTCCGCATCGGTATCCACACCGGGCCCGTCATTGCCGGCGTGGTGGGCATCAACAAGTTCGCCTTCGACATCTGGGGCGACACCGTGAACTACAGCTCGCGCATGGAATCTAGCGGCGAAGCCAATCGCATCAACTTATCCGAGCGCACCTATTCGCGCGTCAAGGATTTCTTCGCCTGTGAATACCGCGGCAAGGTGATCACTAAGGAGAAACGCGAGCTGGATATGTACTTCGCCAACGGCATTCTGCCGGGATTGGTGAATGGTTCCTCCGAGCTTCCACCGCCCGCTTTCGCCCGGCGCTACAACGTGTACTTTCAGAAGGACCCTCCCGCGTTTCCGGCCTTTCTGCTCGATCGAGCGCGCCTGGAATTGCCGGCCGATCTTCCGATCGTGTGAGGATTCAGCCCACTTGCGACCACCGGAAGCAGCTTCGCACATGATCGTTCACCATGCCGGTGGCCTGCATGAAGGCATAGCAAATGGTGGATCCCACGAACTTGAATCCGCGGCCGCGCAGGTCTTTGCTCATGGCGTCCGATTCCGCCGTTCGCGCGGGCACATCGCGCGGAGTCTTCCAGCGGTTCTTCTTCGGCTGGCCGCCCACGAACTGCCAGATGTAGGGATCGAAGCCGCCGAATTCTTCTTGCACCCGCAGGAAGGCCTGGGCATTTTGAACCGCAGCCGCGATTTTCAGGCGATTTCGAACGATGCCGGGATTGGCGAGCAGCGCGGCCACCTTGCGGGCGTCGTAGCGCGCGACTTTGGAGGCATCGAATCGATCGAACGCCTTGCGATAATTCTCGCGCTTTTGGAGAATCGTGTTCCAGCTCAAGCCCGCCTGCGCGCCTTCCAGAATCAGAAACTCAAAAAGCGGCCGGTCTTCGTGGAGCGGCACGCCCCACTCCTGGTCATGGTAGGCGATGGAAAGCTCGCTCGTGGCCCACAGGCAGCGTTGCATAGAAGCAATAATAAATCCTGAACGAGGCGTAAGGAAACTTTGGCGAAACTTCACGTTCGAAATTTATCAAAGGATGCTGTCCTGGCCGACCGCGCCGACATCGCCGACACCAGCGTCAAGCGTAAGGTCGGTCTCTTGAAACACACCCGCCTCGATCCGGGCGAAGGACTCTGGATCACGCCCTGCGAAGCGGTCCACACCATCGGCATGAAGTTCGCGATCGACGTGCTGTTCCTCGACAAGAAACGCCGCGTTCTCAAGATCCGCCACGCCATGCCGCGCTGGCGGATGTCCGGCAGCTTGTTCGCCCATTCGGTTCTCGAACTCCCCAGCGGCACGGCCGCGGCCACCAAGACCGCGGCGGGCGATCAGCTGGAGTTCGAAAAATACGATGCACCGGCGCCGGCACCATCCTCGTCGTGAGGCTATGATCCGCAAATGCTTGCCAAACTCATACGCGGCCTGAGGTCGAGATATAACCGATTCGCCCTCCAGCGCGAGCTCCAGCGTCTAGCCCGGCAGTTGGCGCTATCCCAGCAGTACTCGTTCACCGCGGATTGGATGTCCGGGCAATCGAAGCACTGGCCGCAGGACCTCGCAAAATTCGCCGGCCGTCCGGGCATCCGGATGCTTGAAATCGGATCATATGAAGGCCGCTCCGCGATCTGGTTCCTGGAAAACATCCTGACTCATCCGGACTCCCGGCTCGTCTGCGTCGACCCGTTCCCCGACTCGCGGCAAGAAATGCGGTTCGACCACAATATGAAATTGTGCTCCGCGCTAGCCCGATTGGAAAAGCGCGCGGGACGATCCGAAGCAGTCCTGCCGCAGTTGGAGCGGGCCTCCTTCGATGTGATTTATGTGGACGGATTGCATGCTGCGCCCTTCGTCCTGCTGGATGCCATGCTGAGCTGGGAGTTGCTCAAGCCGGGCGGAATCCTCTTGTTTGACGACTATCAATGGGAGCCCCAGCTGCCGCCGGAACGCCGCCCCCAGCTGGCGATCGACTTGTTCCTGAGCAGCCACGCCGGAAGGTACGACCTGCTGCGCCAAGGCTATCAAATCGTGATCGAGAAGAAGGCAGGATCTTAGGCCCGGTTGGCAGAGCCCATGCCGCTTAGCGGAAGGCCAGCGAGGCTTCCAGCTTATACGCACTCCAACGCGGCCTTTGGCCCGAGAATCGTGCGGCGAACCTGCCCTTTATAATGGACCTCAGATCACTACCGAAGGTGGTTGCTCGGGATTTGTCACCGCGAACCCTTCGAGCGCAGCCACCCGGCAGAGTTTCTGATCGGCTGCGACGAACACGGTCACAAGTCCCGCTCTCTTGAGCGTGAGAGCAATCGAGAGCTGTAGCGCATCGAGCGTCCGGAGCGCTTCGGCACTGCCGTGCTTGATGAGCAATCGTCGGGCGCCGCGAGAATGATCGTCGTTTACTGCGGCCACCAACAGCCGAGCACGACCCAGATCGGCCTCCAACCGCCGTCGGGCGATCAGCACCGCCTGCGGATCGATTTCACCAGTTCGCGCCTTCAGCGCGAAAACAGATTCCATTTCCACAATGGTGAGGCGAGAAATAACGTGTTGGGAAGCCGGCTCGGAGAAAATCCGATCGACAAAGCCGCTGCCGGCCTCACTACGATAAAGCTTGGCCACGGCGCTGGTGTCGAGAAAGTATCGAGGCAATCAGCGCTCTCGGCGCTCTTCAACGACGGCTTCCGAAAGGGAGCCATGGATAGTCGCTAGCGCTCTTCTGACTTCCTCGAGGCCGATGTCGTCCTGCGCGGCGTGCGACCACTCGTCAGCAGAAACCAGCAGCGGATGACTCGCGCACTCATCCACCCTGTCGGAAATGGTGATAGTTACCTGCTGCCGCTCTCCAAGCAGCAGCGGTTCCAAGAGATGGAGGGCCCCGTTCTCGTACACTGCTTGGACCGTCTTCTCCATGTCTCTAGTTTAGTTGATCGGCGACAAGGCTCATAGGCTGTATCGCCGCCGTGTTTGCACGATGTCTGCAGGCTAGGGGCTAGCAGGGCCGTTCAGCGAGCGCCAGCCGTTATAGCTGGAAACCCAACTTGTACTTTCCCACATTCCTCGTCGACAACCCCCAGCGCATGGATAGCCGACCAGGGAACGAAGACCTTCATAACGACGCCAGATCGATCCCTGGTCAGTTGCTGTGAAGTGATTTCCTTGATCCACACGCCGCGTTCGTCTGCGCAGTCGTACGGTGCTATTAGCATATGCGTCTCTGCCGTCGATTCACTGCGTTTCCCTTCGTTGATCAGAATGGCTGCAGCGTTCGCCCAGTCCTTTCCGAGAATGAGTATCGCGGTTTGCTCTTTTGCCATATCTTGGCCTCCTACTAAGGATCGGCTTACAGGGCAAATTTCTTTAGGGAATTTGTAATGTCTTTGGGCCGCTCCGCCGATTGACGCTCAGGGGACGGTAAAACCTACCGTGCTGTGTTGGAGATTTGTGCACCCCCTGTTACACGTTCGTCCGACTTACTGCCACCTCCACCAATCCGGACTCCCAATTCGCTGGGTTCAGGCTGCGTTGGTGGCCGTGTCGGAGGCTACCAAGACCGTCACGGGCCGACCAACTGGAGTTTGGAAAATACGAAGCCAATGATCCTCAATGACGACTGCGACGAAACGTCCTATCGCAGTGTGAAATTGACGTCGATTGTAAACTCAACCTCGACCGCCTTGCCATCCGAAAACGTGGGCGAGTAACGCCACTTGCGGACAGCTAGCAGCGCGGCCAGAGCAAGGTCCGCTGAAGGCGCTGACAAGACGACCATGTCATCCAATGTGCCATCTGTGCGGAGCGAGGCCCAAATCCTCACGTTACCCGAAATCCGGGCCTGTTTCGCGCTGGCAGGGTAGATCGGCTGAACTTTGTAAATGAGCTTGGATTGCTGTATTTTGGGAGGTTTTTGCGGAGCCCCTCCCGTGGGCAGAGAGCGAACTCGAGTCGGCTCCCCAGCCTTTACAACCTCCCCGAAACCTGAAACATTTTCGACTAGCACAAGATTCAATTCGTGGGGGCCTTCTCCGTGCAGTTGGATTGCTCCGTAGAGGAGGGCCACGCCGATTTTCTCGACCTTGATCAAGTAGTCGCCTTCCTCTATGTCTCCAGAGAAGGAAAACCGACCCGCGTCACTCGCTGTCCTGAGACCCTTGCCTGTGCCCGCGTCCCAAATCGTGATCATCGCGCCATCGACGGGCGTCTTGAGCGAGTCCTGAATGCTGCCGGCTACGGTGGTAAAGCCGAAAGCGCCGAACAGATTCGCAGCGACGAGAATCAGGGCCTTGAACATGCAGCGACAACTTTGAATCTGGCGGAGGAAGAGGGATTCGAACCCCCGAGCGAGTCACCCCGCTAACGGTTTTCAAGACCGCCGGTTTCAACCACTCACCCATTCCTCCAAGTCCAAACTAGCTGATTTCACTCGCGTTCTGCAAATCCCCCCGCCGCGCCGCGATACAATAAAGACATCGGTCATCAACCAAGGAGATCCACGTTCGATGAGCTATCGATTTTTGAACTGCCTGTGCGCGGCACTGCTGTGTGCGGCGCTGCTCCCCGCCCAGACCCCGGCCAGAGCCTCTAAACAAGCCTCTTCATCCAAGGCCATCCCCCGCGCCGATGGCCATCCCGACTTGCAAGGTATCTGGACCAACGCCACCGTCACGCCCATGGAGCGCCCAGCTCAATTTGCCAATAAACTGAACATCACCGACGCCGAAGCAGCCACTTTCGAAAAGGACCAGGCGCAGGATCTGCAATCGGAAGACGGCCAGTCCGACGGAAAAATCATTCGCGCCGCGGGCTCATCCGGCACCGGCGGCTATAACGTCCTGTTCGTCGACCGTGGAACCCAAATGATCCGCATCGACGGAGTAAAGCGCAGCTCGCTGATCATCGACCCGCCGGACGGCCGCGTCCCGCCGATCACCGAGGAAGCGCGCAAGCGTAACGCCTCCATGATGCGAAATTTCAACAACTATGACGACGTGAAATACCGCCCGCTGAGCGAGCGCTGCGTCATCGGATTCGGTTCCACCGCCGGTCCGCCCATGATGCCCGTGCTCTACAACAACACCTACCAGATCGTCCAGAACAAGGACACCGTCATGATCCTGGTGGAGATGGTGCACGATGTGCGCATCATTCGCATGAACGGCACTCACCCGCCATCCAATGTGCGCGAGTTGCTGGGCGATTCCATCGGCCATTGGGAAGGCGACACGCTGGTGGTCGACACCACCAATTTCACCGACCAGACACGCTTCCGCGGCTCATCGGAAAACTTGCACGTGATCGAGCGCTTCCAGCGCATCAGCCCGGACCAGATTCTCTACCGCGCCACCATCGACGATCCCAGCACTTTTACCAAGCAGTGGACCATGGAATTTCCATTCCGCGCCACGCCCGGTCCGGTCTATGAATACGCGTGCCACGAAGGCAACTACGCGATGACCGACATCATGGGCGGCGCGCGCAAAATGGAAGCACAGCCAAAGAAGTAGATCAAGAGGAGCATGCTAATGAACTGCCGGTTTCTTGCCTTGAGCGCCGCGCTGGCGGCCTTGCTGGTGGCGCCTGTCGCCGCGCAAACTTCAAAGTCCAAAACCTCGGCGATCCCGCGCGCCGCCGACGGCCACCCCGACCTCTCGGGCATCTGGACCAACGCCACTGTTACGCCCATGGAGCGGCCGAAACAATTTGCGGACAAACCCACGCTTACGGACGCCGAAGCCGCCGCGTATGAGCAGGCCCAGGCCCAGGATCTCAAGGACGAAGACGGCAAGTCCGACGGCCCCATTATCCGCGCCGCAGGGTCCTCCGGAACCGGTGGCTATAACGCACTGTTCCTCGATCGCGGCACCCAGATGGATCGCATCGACGGTGTCAAACGCAGCTCTCTGATCGTCGACCCGCCCGATGGAAAAATGCCGCCGCTCACCGCGGAAGCACGCACCCGCATGGGCAAGATGATGCGCACCTTCAATAACTACGACGACGTCAAGGTCCGGCCCCTGAGCGAGCGCTGCATCCTCGGGTTCGGTTCCACCGCCGGTCCGCCCATGATGCCGGTGCTCTACAACAACACCTACCAGTTCGTCCAGACCAAGGACAACATCATGATCCTGGTTGAAATGGTTCACGATGTTCGCGTGATCCGCATGAACGGCACTCATCCGCCCCCCAACGTGCGCACTCTTCTGGGCGACTCCATCGGCCACTGGGACGGCGACACGCTGGTGGTCGACACCACGAATTTCCGGGAAGAAGGCGCCTTCTACGGCGCTTCCGAAAATCTGCACGTCATCGAGCGCTTCCAACGCATCGGCGCCGATAGCATCCTCTATCGCGTCACCATCGACGATCCCAGCACCTACGCCAAGCAGTGGACCATGGAATTCCCCTTCCTCGCGACTCCTGGCCCGGTTTATGAATACGCCTGCCACGAAGGCAACTACGCCATGACCGACATTATGGGCGGCGCGCGTAAAATGGAAGCGCAGCCAAAAAAATAGAGGAGCCAATGAAATATCGGTTATTTGCGTTCACCGCAGCGCTGGCTTTGTGTCTGGCAGTTCCGGTTGCCGCCCAGACTTCAAAATCCAAGCCTTCGGCGATCCCACGCACTTCCGACGGCCATCCCGATCTACAAGGCGTTTGGACCAACGCTACGCTCACGCCCATGGAGCGCCCGGCCAAGTATGCGACCAAGCCAACCTTGACCGACGCCGAAGCCAAGGAGTTCGAGAAGAACTCCGCCAAGGAACTCGCCGACGTCGACGGGAAGTCGGAAAGCCCAATACTGGCCCAGTTCGGCTCCAACGGCACGGGCGGCTACAACGTCCTGTTCGTCGACCGCGGCTCGGAGCTCGCGCGCGTGGACGGCGTGAAGCGAACCTCGCTCATCATCGATCCGCCGGACGGCAAGATGCCGCCCAAAACCAAAGAATCGCAGAAGCGCATGGCCTCCATCATTCGCAGCTTCATGGTCTATGACAGCGTGAAGGACCGTGCTCCGTCCGAGCGCTGCCTGATCGGGTTCGGCTCTACATCCGGTCCTCCCATGATGCCGGTGCTTTACAACAACAACTACCAGATCGTCCAGACCAAGGACGCAGTCATGATCCTGGTGGAGATGGTGCACGACGTCCGCGTCATTCGCATGAACGGCACACACGCGCCCTCCAACGTCCGGCAATGGTTGGGCGATTCCATCGGTCATTGGGAAGGCGACACGCTGGTCGTGGACACCACCAATTTCAACGACCAGACTCTGTTCGAGGGCGCCTCGCCTGACATGCATGTGGTCGAGCGCTTCCAGCGCATCGATGCCGGCACCATCCTCTACAAGGTCACCATCGACGATCCGGCCACGTTCACCAAACAATGGACCATGGAGTATCCGTTCGTGGCGGCGCCCGGCCCCGTGTACGAGTACGCCTGCCACGAAGGCAACTACGCCATGACCGACATCCTGGGCGGCGCGCGCAAAATAGACGCCGAAAAAAAACATTGAATTCCGGCGCTCCCGAAGCTTTGATTCTCGATCTTCTGGAGTGGGCCGCATCGCGCGACCGCACCTACGAAGAAACCATGGACGCCTGGCGTACCTCCTGCCCGCGGCTACCAGTTTGGGAAGACGCAAACGAACGGGGCTTGATTCGGGTCGAGCAACACAGCGGACGTTCTCTGGTCCGCGTTACTTCATCGGGCCTCGCCCTGCTCGCGGAAACCAGACCTTCCGCCAGCGTCTTGATGCAGCGCGGCTTTTAGCCCGTTTCGCTTCCGCCGGAAACCCCAAGCATTCATCGGGCATCTAAGAATAGTGCACCGGGTGTGAAATGTTATTTATCTCCCACGAAATCCATGAGCGTGATAAAGATGGGATCGTCATTCTGGACGTGAAAGGGCACTTAGCTCTGGGTTCGGAGGACTCCCGCCTGCGCCAACACTTGCAGTCTCTGCTCGAGGCTGGCAAGAAAAACGTCATAGTCAACCTGCACCAGGTTTCATCGGTTGATCCAGCCACGGTCGGTTCTCTCGCTCAATCCGCGCAAGAATTTCACAATGCGGGTGGGCGGCTGGTACTGCTGAATCCCGCTCGCGATCACGTCCCGGCCGGCGAAGCCCTCCAGCTTGACACCACCTTCCCGACCTATACCGATGAGCAGGACGCCGTCAACAGCTTCTTTCCCGATCGGAAGGTTCCGCACTACGATCTGCTCGAGTTCCTGGAAGAGGAAACGCATCACCCCTCGGAGCCCAAGCCTCAGGAAAAGGAATGAGCGATGAAGCGCGCCAAAGCTAAGGACGACAAGACGCCTGGCGCGCTCGACGACTATCGGCGCAAGCGGGACTTCCAAACCACACCCGAGCCGGCCGCCGATTCCCGGCCACGGGGCTCTTCAAAGAAGGGTCTTCTGTTTGTTGTCCACAAACACCAAGCTTCACACCTGCATTACGATTTTCGACTGGAGTGGCGCGGCGTGCTGCTTTCCTGGGCCATCCCGAAAGGCCCGTCGCTCGATCCGTCCGTGAAGCGTCTCGCGGCCCAAGTAGAAGACCATCCGCTCGAATACGGTGGATTCGAAGGCGTGATCCCGGAAGGCGAGTACGGCGGCGGCACCGTTATGCTGTGGGACCGCGGCGCCTGGGTTCCCGAAGTGCCCGACGTCGATGCGGCCCTGCGCAAAGGCGAACTCAAATTCACTCTGAACGCCCAGAAACTGCGCGGCTCGTGGGTGCTGGTCCGGACCAGGCTCGGCCGCGCCGCCAAACCGCAATGGCTGCTGATCAAGCACCGCGATGAATATGCGTCTTCCGAAGACATCGAGTCCGAGAAACCCCGCTCGGTCGCTTCCAAGCGGCTCATGGCCGACATCGCGCGTATGGATCATGGCGACGTGGCGAAAGCCGCCCAGGCCGATCCTGCCGGGAGCCGCGCGCGTTGAGCAATCGCATCCCGTTTCGCGTGCGCCCCATGCTGGCTACATTGTTTCGCGAACCCTTTCATCGGCCCGGTTGGGTGTTCGAGGAGAAATACGACGGCTATCGAATCCTGGCCTATAAGGAAGCCGCCCGCGTGACTTTGTTATCGCGCAACGGCAAGGATCGCACCCAGACCTTTGCCGCGGTCGCGCAGGCCGTCAAAAGACTGCCTTCACGAACGCTCTTGTTGGACGGCGAAGTGGTAGCCTTCGATCGGCGCGGCGTCTCACGCTTCCAGCTACTCCAGAATCTTCAATCCCCGCCCCATTACGCAGCCTTCGACTGTCTCTTTAAAGACGGCCAGGATCTGCGAAGCCACCCGCTCACCAATCGCCGCGCGGCGCTGGAAGAGGTCGTCGATGCAACTGCTCGCAAGCGCGCCGCAATTTTTCTCTCGGCTCGTTTATCTGCAAACGGCCTGAAGGCGTATCAGATAGCCAAGCAGAAAAGCTACGAAGGGGTGGTCGCCAAGGATGCATCTGCTCCCTACGTCGAAGGACGCTCGCGCTACTGGCTCAAGTTCAAGGTCCATCAGGAAGACGAGTTCTTGATCGTCGGCTATACTCGGCCCGCGGGCTCCCGCAAATATTTCGGCGCGCTGCTGCTCGGCGCGCACCATCGTGGCAAGCTGGTCTACGTCGGTAAAGTGGGCACTGGTTTCAACCGTGAAACGCTGGCGCAACTCTACAGGAAGTTTCAGCCGCTGCTTCGCTCCCAGCCTCCAGTCATCGATCCGCCGCGCGAGCGCAATGCCACTTACCTTGCGCCGCGGCTGGTCGCTCAAATCGCCTACGAGGAATTGACGGCCGGCCACAAACTCCGCCAACCCGTTTTCCTGGGCTTGCGCGACGACAAGCGCCCTCAAGACGCCACGCTGCCGGAGGCCAAGTGACTCTAGAGAAAATCATCACCAATCCGGACAAAGTCTTTTGGCCCGACCAACGCTACACCAAGCTGGACTTGGCGCGCTTCTATCAGGCCGTCTTCCCGAAATTGAAGCCCTACGTCGCCGATCGCATGCTGACCATGGAGCGCTGCCCGGACGGAATGCGCGGTGACTGCTTCTATCAAAAGGAGGCGCCCAAGGGCCTGCCGGCTGGAACTCCCACGCACGTGATCAAACATGCCAATCGCAACGTGCGCTACGTTGTCGGCGGCTCGATCGAGACGCAGCTCGCGCTGGTCAACTTAGGGTGCATCCCGGTGCATGTCTGGGCCAGCCGCGCCGGCCATGAGCGCCGGCCCGATTGGATGGTGTTCGATCTCGATCCCAGCTCAAACGGTTTTGCCGCCGTTGCCCGAGCCGCTCTCTTGGTCAAAGAAGCGCTCGATCAACTCGACCTGGTGTCGTTCCCCAAAACGTCCGGCAGCCGCGGCCTGCACATCTTCGTGCCGTTGCGCGTCGGGCCCGATTTTGACGAAGCGCTCCTGTTTACCAAGGGAATTTGCGAGCGCCTGGCCGCCGCCCACCCGCGAGACCTTACCGTCGAGCAACGCATCGAAAATCGCGGCAAGCGCGTTTACCTGGACTCGTTTCGCAACAGCTTCGGCGCAACCGTGGTCGCTCCCTATTCCGTGCGCCGCCGTCCCGGCGCTCCTTTCTCGATGCCGCTGCGCTGGAGTGAAGTGAAACCCTCGCTCGTTCCGTCGGATTTCAATATCGGCAACTACGAAAAACGCCTGGCCGGCCGCGATCCCTGGGAGGATTTCTTCGCCAGCCGCCAGTCCATCAAGAGTGCGGCGCAGAAACTCGCCAAGATTTAGTCAGCACTTGTTTGCCCGCGGCTGCTACGCGTCAGACAATTTATCCACTTCGCTGCGCCACCGTTGGATACTCTCATCGAAGCGCCTATCGATACGATCAAACTTTTTCTTCAGAAAGGCGAAAACGAGGCCCGTCATAGCGGCGTTGAACAACATCGGAAGCCCGATCGCCACGTAGAGCTGCTCGTTGGTCATGACTGCTGCTTGCGTTTCTATTCTCCCAGGGCGTGTGAGTCAGGACCGAAACTGCGGCGCCGCGGCGGCTCGCTATACTAAGAACGTGGTGCAACGCAGCCTGCTCTGGACGCTGCTTTTGGCCGGCGTGCTCTGCGCGCAACAGGACAAAGCCCAGAAAACCAAACCCGCCGATCAGTCTAAGGTGCAAGAGCAGGTTCCTCCCGAAGAAGACGAGAGCCTCAAGCCGAGAGTATATCCCTTCAATCCGCTGGAAGCAGAGAACGACGTCAAGGTTGGCAATTTCTACTTCAAACAGGGCAAATACAAAGCAGCCTTAAGCCGCTTCCGCGAAGCCACGCGCTACAATCCGTCCTTTCCGGAAGCTTTCCTGAGACTCGGCGACGCCGAGGAGAAAATGGGCGACAAGCAGGCCGCCAGCGATGCCTACCAGAAATATCTGGAGCTTGCTCCGGACGCCAGGAACGCCGAAGCCATCAAGAAAAAAATCGTCGCCAGGCATTAGCGCTCCGCCCCGCCGCGTCATCTCGTCTCTGAACACGCCAGAATAGAAGCTGTGCCAGCATTTGAGCCTCGATCGATGATTCCATGGACGGTCGCATTCTTGGAAGGATTTTCCACACTCGCTGTGGAAGTTATCGCAATCCGGCTCGCCATCCCGGTGGTCGGATCCAGCGTCATTCTCACCGGCGTGATGCTCGGAATTGTCTTGTTCGCGCTCAGCGCGGGATATTGGCGCGGCGGCGAGCTGTCCTCGAAATGGGACGCCGCGCGAACCCGCAAGATCCTGGCTCGAAACTTGCTCGTCGCCGCGGCTCTTTACGGCGTGGTCGCGTTTCCGTTTGAAGCCAGGCTGCTTGACCGCCTGCTCGACTGGTTGAATCTCCCGCTCTCCATCGGAATCACCGCCACTCTGCTGTATCTCGCGCCCATCTATTTCGCTTCCCAAACCGTGCCCATGCTCGCCGAAGTGACCAGCGGCGACGGCCACGCCGGACGCGCCTCCGGCAAGGTGCTCTTTTTCTCCACTCTCGGTTCGGTGCTGGGCGGCGTCTTCACGCCGGTTTATCTGTTTCCCTCACTCGGCGTCGCGCGATCCAGTTATCTGGTGTGTGCCGTTCTCGTCACTGCGGCCGCGATGATGATGGCGAGCCGCGCCGAAGTTGTTCGCACCCTGGCCCTCGGGTCTGCCGCCGTGGCCGCCGCCGTTAGCGTCCACGCCATGACCTCCCCGTCAGGCGACATCTACTCCTTCGACAGCGCCTATCAAACCATCCGCATTGTCGACGAGAAGGCCCCCACCGGCAGAATCGAGCGCGTGCTCAGGATGGGCGGCGGAGGAGCATCGGGTGTTTTCGCCGACACCGGCCAGACGTCTTTCGCCTATACGCTCGCAGCCGAACGCCTGTTGCATGAAAGCGGAGCCCACAACGCGCTGGTGATCGGCTCGGCCGGCTTTACTTTCCCTCGCGATGTCGCAAAATTCCCTGGCATCGCGCGCGTGGACGCCGTGGACGTGGATCCGTCGGTGAAGCAGATCGCCGAGCGGCACTTTCTGAATGCCCCACTCCCCGGCAACGTGCACTTTCTTCCTCTTTCGGCCCGTTTCGCCGTCCGAAAGCTAGCCAGAGACCGCGAGCGCTACGAGTTTACCTTCGTGGATACCTATTTCGGAAAGGGCATTCCCGACGAACTCGCGACCCTGGAATTCTTGCGCGACGTGCGCGCCATATCCGACCGTACCGTGTTGAATGCGGTTGTGGATCGCGAACTGCAATCCGCCTTCGCGCGCAATCTGCTCGCGTCGTTTCGCGATGCCTTTGGCGGAGTCTGGCTGATCGACGCCAAGCCCCATGCAGACAGCTTTCTGACCAACATGCTGGTACTGAGCTGGGCCGCCCCAGGCTCCCAGCGCTGGGACGGCGTCGGGAAAGCATATCGCGACGACCGCAATAACGCCGACCGCGACCGCGTGGCCCTGATGTGGACTCAGCCAGACGCCGGCCAGTGACAACCAGCCCCTAACCGGCCAGTTGCAACAGCTTACGCCTCCGGTTCCCTTCCTGGCGCGCTATGATCGCCAACACTTTCTCCATCCCAGCCTCCCAACTCGGGAACAGGTCCACGTATTGAATCTTCTTTGCGATTCGCGCCGGTACCAGGCAGTCTTCGAACCGCACTGGAATGAAAAAGATTTCGTCCAGCGGAACCATGGCCGCGCAGGCCAGCGCATAACGCAGCTCACTATGGAAGCTGCCGCGCTTGCTGGTGGAGCGCCGCGAAAAGCACGCCACGAAAAAATCGCTGGTTCGAATCGCGTCTTCAATCGCTCTCGGCCAGTTCTGCCCGGGCATTAACTTCTTCTTGTCCAGCCAGGGCCGAAATCCGCGCTCCCCGAGCGTGGAATATAGCTTCTTCGCCAGGCCGAGGTCCTCTTCCACGTACGCGATAAACACACGCGTGCTGTTCTGCGCGATGAAGCGGAATCCCTGGTCTTGTCCCGGCAAAAACGTGCCCAGGCCGTCAATCTCCACCGTCGCGCCATGCTCTAAGGCGCGCCGCAGAATTCGTGCGACGTGACGCGCCGGCGTGAGAGGCGAACGCGGCTCCCTCACTTGGACCCCTTCTTCGGCTGGTCGCGATCGAACTGAAATTCCTTCTGGCTTCCCGGTCGAAATGTTCCCAGCCCCGGCAATGAAGCCGCCTGCCCGCGGCGAACTCTCATCAGCAGATCGCTCACGATGCGGTCCAATTGGTCGGCGGCGGCGGCGGGCGAAACATGAGACTCCCGGGCGAGCTGGCGGGCAAGTTGCTCTTTCTTCATGATATAAATCATATCCGGGGTCGTCACGCTCATTGCTGTTTCGCACCGCTCGCCAGGAAGCAAGTCGTTTTGAATGAATAATATACGCCAGGCCATCCAGGGCATTGCCTGCCTGTGAACGCCCTAAACTTGGTCTGCGGTGTCCGGCTGAATGAAGCCTTTTTAATAGCCTCTTAAGCCGATGTTCATCTCCAACTGGAATCATGGTGACGGTACTAAGCGTATCGCTTCTATATTCAAGGAGATCTCAATGAAGAAACTGATGACACTGATGCTCGGCTTGTCCCTCATCGTCGGCACGACCGCGCTTTTTGGTGATGACGCCGGCAAGGACACCACCAAGAAGTCCGACAAAAAGGGCAAGAAGGGCAAGAAGAAAAACACCGACAGCAAGGCCAACTAACTAGCTGGCAGCGTAATTTTCGTCGCGCATGCGCCCGCCCTCCGGCAAGGCTCATGCGCGACAAGTTTTTTGGCGCGCTCTTGATCTAAGCTGTCTAATGAGTGCCCGGCCTTCGAAGCGAGCAGATTGAACATCTCCAGGCGGCGCCGCTCGATGTTCTGGTCGTAGGCGGGGGCATCAACGGCGCGGGCGTGCTCCGCGACCTCGCCCTGCGCGCCAGTGATGCGCGCCGGCCCCTCCGCTTGGGACTGCTGGAGAAAGCGCATTTCGCTTCCGGAACCAGCGGCAAGAATTCGCAGCTCATTCACGGCGGCCTCCGTTATCTGAAATACCTGCAATTCCACCTGGTCCGCGAGTCGCTGCGCGAGCGCTCCATCCTGCTCGGAATCGCTCCCCAATTTGTCCAGCCTCTCCAATTCCTTTTGCCGATGTATGGCCTCCAGTCCCGGCTCACCTACGGAACCGGATTGTGGCTCTACGATCGTCTCGCCGGCTCGCAGGCCATCGCGCCCCATAAGATGATTTCGCCCCGAGAGGTCGCGCGGATCGAGCCAGGTTTGACGCGCTCCGGGCTCAGCGCCGCCGCCCTGTTCTACGATGCCGCCGTTTGCTCCGCGCGCTTCGTCGTCGAGAATGTCCTGGATGCCATTGCGCACGGCGCATTCGCCGTCAACTATGTCCGCGCCGAAACCTGGGAGCGCGCTGCCGGCGGAAACTGGCGCGTCCTTTGCCAGGACACGCTGGCGGGCGAACGTTTTCAGCTGGAAGCTCGCGAGCTGGTGGACGCGCGCGGCGCATGGGTCGATGGAAAAGCCGTCCGCCTAGTTCGCGGCTCGCATATCGTGATCCCGCGCATCGGCGCGGAAGATCACGCTCTCGCACATTTCGAACCCAATGGCGCTGTTGTTTTCTTCATCCCCTGGGGCAGCCGCCGCCAGCTCACTCTGGTCGGAACCACCGATGAGGACCATACCGGCTCGCCCGACCAGGTCCACATCTCGCCCGCTGAATCGCAGTACTTGCTCGGCATCGTCAGGAAGCTGTTTCCGGGTCGCTCCGATATCACGCCGGTATCCGCTTTCAGCTCGCTGCGCCCGTTGGTCCGAAGCGGCGGATCGGCCTCCAGCGTCAGCCGGGACCATAAGATCTGGAATTCTCCGGACGGCGTGCTGCACATCGCCGGAGGCAAATACACCACCTACCGGCTCATGAGCGAGGAGGCCGCGGATCTGGTGTGCCATGAGATCGCTCCGGAACTCGAAGCCGTGCACCGCACCGCGCAAACCCCGTTTCCGCACGTCGAACGCTCCATTGGCGACGCCATGGAACAACACCTGCGCGACTATCTGTTCGTTTCCACTTATCTTGGCTATGAACGCCGCTGGGACGCGCAAGCGTTAATGCCTTTCGCTCAAGCGCTCGGTCAAAAGCTAGGCTGGAACGATACGGGTGTGCGCGATGAGGTGAACGAAATTGCTACCGCAGGCGCGCTAGGAACGTGACGACGCCGAAGACCGGCGGCGTCGAAACTCAACCACGCCTACTAGAAGCAGCAAACCGACAATCAAGCTGAAAACCGTGGACGGCTCGGGCGAAAACGTAGTTGTGACATCAGGCAAATTTTTGTAGATGTTAATGGGGTCGTTGACGCTTAGGTTGTCTACCCAGCCGCTTAGCTCAATGGTGAATACACCCCCAGGCGGAATGCCCTCCTGTTCGTTAATCTCGCAGTCCGGATGGGGGCACTGTTCATCCTGGTCAGGCTTATTCACGCCGGAAAAATCGAAATTCAAATCACCGGTATTGGTGTTGTAGGTGAGCGCCGTGTTCAGGAAGTAGCCCGCCCCGCCGATTTGAGAGATCGAAAAGATGCCCCCAGGCCCAACTACATTTAACCCGTCTTGGGTAAGACCAGTATTGATCGTCATGTCGAAATTCAGGCTAGTGACTATCGCGCTGGTGTTGTTCGTGACAATAAAACACGTGATCCCGGAAAAGCCGTCAGGCTCAACAGTTTGATTTACGCCAGTCAGATTGACGTCGGAGGTCTGACCACACGTTGGATCCCCGCCCTTCACGCCGATCCCCACCGCCATCGCAATGTTCGGTGCAGCAATTAGACAACCAACACTTATCAGCAAATAACAACGAAGCATCCTGTGCTCCTTCCTGTTGCGGCCTGCGACATCTACAGGCCTCCTATTCTACGCCATTAGACGTGAATCTGATGCCAATAAAAAATACTACTAGTACTGGACCGGCGCTGCCATCATTTGCCTGGATTTCGGCCCAGCGCGGCCGTGAGCTTGGCGAAATCGGGCGTCCCGCGAATCGCTTTCAACTCCGGATCGGCTTCCGCCTGCTTAAGTGGATAACCGCTTCGCAGCGCCTGTTCCAGATTCGTCAATGCTTCTCTCGTGTCGCCGGCCAGCGCATGTACGGTGGCCTCTTCGTACATCAGCTCATTGCTCTGCTGATCGACAGCGCGGGCGCGCGTAATGAACTGAGCAGCCTGCTTGGCGTCCCCCTTCTTCGCATAGGAAATAGCCAGGTAGCCCAAAGCTTCCGCATCCTGCGGATTCACTTGAATATCCTTGTAGGCGATCGAGATCGCCTGTTCGTAAGTTGCCGCTGCCTTCGCCTGTTGACCGGACGCACGGTACGCATCGGCAAGGTTCACGCGGAATCGCGCATTGTTTCCCATCATCGAGACCGCTTTCTCAAACATCTTCGCGGCCTCATCATACCGGCCCAGATAGAAATAAGTGGTGCCCAGGTTGGAAAAGTACAACGCGTCCGGCTGCAGCTGGATCGCTTTCTGAAACTGCGGGATCGCCTCGCTCCACTTGCCCTGCTGATAATCAACCGCGCCCGTATTGGCCCAGCCTTCGGCCCGGTCCGGAGCCAATTCCGCGACGTGCTGAAACGCTTGCAGCGCACGGTCGTTCTGCCCAAGTTGGAAATAGGCGACGCCGAGCTGGTTGAAATTGGTCCACAAATACGGATTCACTTCCGTCGCCTTGCTATACTCGGCGATCGCTTGTTGCGACTGGCCCGCGTTCAAGTACGCGGTACCCAGCCGCCGTAGCGCTTCATCGGAATTGGGAGCCAATTGAAGCGCCCGCTGCAGCTCCGCAATCGCCTCCGCCGTCCGTCCCGTCGTCGTATATATGCTCCCCAGGGTGAAGTGCACCTCCGGCAGATTGTCATTGAGCGACTGAGCTTGCTGCGCGGCGCCCAACGCCCGCTGCGTCCACACCGCGTCCTTGGTCTGGTCCCACATTCTTCGATCCGCATCCGCCAGCCCCGCGTACGCCAGCGCGAACCGCGGGTCGATCTTGATGGCCTGATTGAAAAGACCGATGGCGCTCTCCAGGTCCTTGGTGTTCTGCGCGCCGCGCCACAGATTGCGCCCCTTCAAGTACACTTCGTACGCTCCCACATTCTCGGTCGGCCGCGCCGTGCTGCGCATCATCTCTTCATTACTTTGTTTGATCGCCAGCGAGCTCACCACTTTGTTGAAAATCTGATCTTCCAGCGTCAGCAGATCCTTCTGCACGCCGGTGAAGTCCTGATGCAGCAGATTCTGGTTTTTGTTGGCCGTGTCGTCCAACGTGACGGTGATCGCGACCGCGTCGTTGGCGCCCGTCGTCACCGTTCCCCTCAGCAGCAGCTTCACACCCAACGCATGCGCGAGTTTCTGCTCATCCTGCTGCTTGGAGGCCGCATTTACCGCATTGCTGGGAGCAACGTAAACGTTTCTCAACCCGGACAGCTTCGCCGACAACGAATCTACAACACCATCGGCAATGTACTTGGCGTTTTCCTCATCGCCCGCAATTCGAAAAGGCAGCACAGCCACATAGTGCTGGATCGCCGCCTGCCCTCCGTTGCCGGCCCCCCCGCGCGCAGGCAGAATCCGATGCCGTATGCCAGGAATCGCCAGCGCCAAGGCCACTACCACCGCTAAGCCGCCGGCCGCGATCCACCACGCTGGCCGCGCCGGCCGTGGCACCTGGATGCTGATGGTCTTGCTTCCCGCTGCTGCTGTTCCAGCCGCTGCGGCGGGCGCACTCACCGGCGGCGCGCTTTGCGTCTCCAGATCCGTCAGAATTTCCCGCGCGCTCTGGTAACGCTTGGCCGGATCCTTCTCCAGGCACTTCAAAACGATGTTTGCTAAGTACTCAGGCAGCTCGGGGTAAACCGTCCGCGGATCCTTGGCCGCCTCGTGCACTTGCTTGTACATCAACTGGAAACTGGACTCGGCCCGGAACGGCAGCTCCGCCGTAAACATCTCGTAGAAGATGAGACCCAACGAATATAAATCGCTGCGCTGATCTAAATCTTTGGCTTCCACCTGCTCCGGCGACATGTAGCGTGGCGTTCCCAGCACCTGCCCGGCCTGCGTCATCGCCGTCATGTCGGGCTCCAGCGACTTGGCCAGCCCGAAGTCGGAAACGTAAAGCTGATCGGCTGCATCGATCAGAATGTTTTGCGGTTTCAAGTCGCGATGTATTACGCCTTCGTTGTGCGCCGCCTCCAAGGCCGCGCACAATTGTTTGGCAAACTTCAGCGCCCGATCCTGCGGCAAATGGCCATTCTTCTCGATCAGCCCCGCCAGGTCGGTCCCCTCCACGAAGGCCATCGTGATGAACTTGATGCCGTCTATCTCGCCCAGATCGTGGATGCGCAGAATGTTCTTGTGCGAGATCCTGCTCGCCAGCAGCAGCTCTTGCTTGAAGCGCTGCATGATTTGCCGGCTGGTCGCCAGTTCTTTCCGTACCAGCTTGATCGCCACCGTACGGCCTAGCTCGGTGTCATAGGCTTTGTAAACCGCGCCCATGCCGCCTTCTCCCAGCAATTTGTCGATGCGGTAGCGCGCACCGAAAGCTGTCCCCGGGCGGAGCTGTGTGTCGCCTTCACCCTCGTCCGGCGGGCCGGATTCTAGAATCTCAGTCCGGTCGTCGGCGGGCGGCGCTGGCGTTCCGCATGCAGGACAAGTGCGTGCACTGAGTGGAACCGCTGTCTTGCACGCAGGGCAAAGCATGGGGGAGTACCGACGGTAGTTCTTATTATGTGACAGAAACGCCCGGCCCGGCGTACTGGCTGATTCCGCCGGGATCCGATCTCAGCCCAGATACCGCAGCGCCAGCGCCGTGATGTCGTCGGCCTGAGGCGCGCCCATCGCGAACTCCTGCACCTTCTGGTGCAGACCGTTCACCAACTGCTCGGCCGGCTCAGCCGCATGCCCGCGCAGATATTCCTCCAGGCGCGCTTCCTCGAAGAATTCCTCCGCTGTGTCTTTGGCCTCCGTCACGCCGTCGGTGTACACCAGAATCCCTTCGCCGGGCGCAAACTTAGTCGTCGAGGTCTCATAAGTCAGGCCCGGGAAAAGCCCCAGCATCGGCCCGCCGTTGCCTTCCAGCGGCCGATACGTCCCGTCCGGCGAAAAAACATACGGCGGATTGTGACCCGCGTTGGCGAATTGCAGCTCGCCCGTCTGCGTGTCCAGCACGCCATAGAAAAACGTCACGAACATACCCGAGGTATTCTCGGCGTTCAGCGACGCATTCATGTAGGCCAGGCATTCCGACGGCGAATGCCTATGCGGCGCCGTAGCTCGCAGTAACGTGCGCGCCACCGCCATGAACAGAGCCGCCGGCACGCCCTTGCCGCTTACATCCCCTACCGCGAACGCCAGGTGGTTCTCATCCAGCAGGAAGAAATCGAACAGATCGCCTCCCACTCCCCGCGCCGGCGTCATGTGCGCGTGCAATTGAAAGTCCCGCCGCTCCGGAAATGGCGGAAAATTGCTCGGCAGAATCGAGCGCTGGATCATGGCCGCGTGCTGCATTTCCTGCGCGCGCAGCTTTTCGGCTTGCTCCAGTTCCGCCAGCCGCGCATGCTCGATGCGCACCGCCGCGATGTTACTCATGACGGTGAGCACGCTCAGGTCTTCCTTGGTGAATTCGCGAATCAGAAACGGCGAATCCAGATAAATCAGCCCGATCACGCCGTTCTTGGTTTGCAGCGGAACCGCCAACATGCTGCGGATCTGATCCTGCACGATGCTCATGCGCGCCCCCAGCGCCTGATCCGTCAGCGCGTCGCGAACCAGCAGCGAGCGCTTTTCGTTCAGCACCAGGTCGCGCACGTGCGAGCTGATGCGGAAACCCGCGCCCTTCGACGCGCGCACCTGTAGCTCGCCTTCTTCCAGCGTCATCAGCACGCCGCGCGACGCACCCACCGCTTCCACCGAAAGATCCAGGATCAAATCGAAGAGCTTGTCGAGCGGCATATGCCCGGCCAGCTCGCGCCCGGCGCGTATCAGCGCTTCGACATGCGCGCCCACCGCGCTTTTGCTCTCTTCGCCCAGCACTCCGTCCAGAGTGCCGGCCATGGTAGTCTCTTGCGTCGTCGTAGCGGCCTTCTCGATAAAAACCACGGTTTGGTTGGCGGCGGCCGCGCCCCCTTCCGAATAGACCACGCTCAACTCTCCGGCCGTTACGCGATCCTTGGGCTTCAGCACGTGCGTCCCGCTCAGCTGCGTGCCATTTACGAAAGTCCCGTTAGTGCTGCCTAAGTCGCGCACCACCCAGTTAGATCCCTCGCGCTCGAATACCATATGCTTACGCGATAGCCCGGCTACTTCACGGAAACTTAGATCATTCGTGTCCGCGCGCCCCAGCTCGTAGCGATCCTGCTTCAGAATCACCACCTGCGTTTCCCCGCTCGGGGTCCGGATGGACAGCTCACAGGCCTTCTTCCCCGCTGTCGGTGCCATAACTCTAGGGTAGCGAAAAATTGTCAGCGAGGTTTCAAAGTGCCTGCCCATGGGCCTTCTACCGCGCTACACTCCTCAACATGGACTTGAAAATCGAATCGCTCCCCGGATCCCGCGCCGGCGTCCGCCTGCTTCGTCTCACCGGCCCCTTCACGCTCCCCGGCATCTTCGAATTCCAGTCCCTCGTGCGCAGCCTCGACGACCCGCTGGTCATCGTCGACCTGACCGCGGTGCCTTTCCTGGACTCGGCCGCGCTCGGCGCCGTAATGTTCCTGCACGCCTCCTCGCAGCGCAAGCAACACAAATATGCCTTAGTAGGCGCATCCGAGCGCCTGCTCACCCTGTTCAAAGTCAGCGGTGTCGACGAGATCCTGGTAACGTTTCCGACCGTCGAGGAAGCCGAAGCCAATCTGCTGAGTTGAAAAAAACCGAAAAAAACCGGGGACAGCGTAGAGCGATGAAGCCGAGCTTCACCCGGAAGCATGAAAATCGCCGAAGTAGTCTGCCTTGCAGGATCAACGTTTTGCGGCGATTTACAAGAGAGTACACTCTGTCCCCGATTATTCCAAACATCAATTACAGTGGCGCCAACCCGGGGCCTTGGCAAAGTTCATTCCTTGCCCGTCCTAATAAACTGCTCTCGCTCTAGAGGAGCACCAAAAGCGGACGGAGTACTCAAGAATCCACAACGTGCCGCGGCACTCCAAACCACGTGCCTCGGCCACTTCCGCGCGCGCCTCTGGTCGACGATTACGATGGGTGCGCCAATCTGAGACGTTTGAACAATCGCCTCCGCCTCACCTTCATCTTGACGCGGTCTCCTCCTCACAGCCTCTTCCGCCAGAAGCAGTCTGACGCTCACCTCATCCGCGACATTGCAATAGCGGTACGGCGCGAGATCGCTGCGCAACTGAGCCAGCCGGGTTCGTGACCGGCGCTTCTTTGCATACTCCTCACGCACTCGTCGAGGAATATGAATCAGATCGAAGAGCAATGCAACTTGACGGAACAAATCGAAGTGCTCAAGGGCGCACAAGGCAGAGGTGTCGATCGTGGCCCACCGCGATCTATTTCGTGGCAAGGATGAGCAGTCCCATGGCGAGCAGAACCAAGGCCACTGCGCTCTCGACATTGCTTTTGCTGAGATGAGCTCCGCCACGATATTCCACAATCGCCTGCCCCGATTCCGCCGGATTCCGGGGATCGACGTGGAAAACCGGCTGGCCGGGCTTCAGTCCGGTCACCTCAGCATCACCCAAGACAATTGGAACAATCGGCTTCCCGAGCTGCTGCGCGAGTCCCAGCTCCTTCTGCATCGTGGATGAAACGTCGCGGCTGATGATCGCAAGTACCAGATTGGCCTCGCGCAACCCCTCTATTTCGCGGCCTGATTGAGCCAGTCCCCGGCCCCGCGTTGAAGCGGGCGGCACGTAGACCTGCAAGCCAGTTCGCGTGCTCGCCAAGGTCTGCAGACGCAGCGCCAACACCTGATTGTCCCGCTGGGAATAGGAAGCGAAGAACCGAAACGCCATGTATCCTGATTACCGAAGATTTACTCGTACAACCCAGCCTGGTAGTCCGCCAAAAGTTGGTTGATGGCAAAACGGAGGGAGCGCTAAGCCTGTTGTTGTTTAATGAAGGCCACCCCATTTTGATTCTCGATCACCTTGAAGGCTAGCGTATTCATGAGGGCGTGCATGTAGCAGTGATGAACAGTCAGCAGCAGATCTTGGAATGCCTGATTGGACTCGATAGCGATCACCTTCAGTCCAATGTGTTTGCATTCGTCGAACTCAATGTGTCGGTCGTGTCCCTTGTTTCCACTGTAATCAGTCAAGCGTTTCACTACCGTTTGTGCTTTCCGTAGTGCCTTAGCGTCCTTCTTGAACATTACCCTTCGCAACTGGGATGTCACGAATCGGTTGGAGCCCTTAATTGCGTTCTCGCATTGACTAAGATAGGTGGGATAGTACTGACCGATGACCGCCTGCCAGATCGGGATCGTGCTTGGATCTTTTTTCGTCTCCCGCAAAGCGCGCCTAAATTCTTGGATAACACCATAGGCAGGCATCCCATCCAAATGGGGATCAATTGGCCCGAGATTTGCGTGTTTTTCTGACATCCAGATTTCCTTACAGCAACACGCCATGATGGTACCAGCCGACATTGCAATTTGGGGTACGAGCGCGCGGATGTCGTCTTCGAACATCTTCTGGAGATATCCCATGATGGACTGGGTGGCGGCTATGCCACCGCCTGGCGTGTGGAGAATCAAGTCCAAGCCTTTTTTTCGGTCTAATCCGTGGATGGCCATCATGAAGCCATTTTTGTCTTCGTCGTTGATGTCGGATCGGATCGCTGGTTTCGAAAGGAAGCCGGAATAGTAAGCAATAATATTCCGGCCTGTTGAGTTATGAAGTTGTGACAGGTATTTCTGCCTGATGGTACCCATTGCGGAACCCGACAAGAAGGCTCCGCGTGCACTCTCAGATTGAATCTCGTTGAATACCTGTCCCCAGTTTGGCATTGGGCTAGCCTATGCTGGTTTTTCGCATAGACCGTAGGTGGTTACCGATGGCACGGATTTGTACATAGACAGTCGCTCCCTCATTGGCGTATTGGGGGGAGGACCAAAAAATACCTGTCTGTAGGCATCCTCCAAGGTCTTTCGCGTCTTGCGGGGCCTTTTCGCGTGCCTTTCCTTGCGTTCCTTGCGTTGCTTTACCGTGGCTTTCATGAAAAAGTTACCTCCTTCGTCAAGCTGCGGTTCCTTTGGACTTGGACCATCGAGCTTGCACAGCAGCTCTGGCACTCGCACTCCTTTCCTCCGCCGTCATTTTAGCAGCACGTGCAGGGCCGCCTTTCAGCCCGCCCTTCTTGCCGAGCTTTGCAAAGTACGTGTGCAGTTCGGGCGATATACGTTTCTTTGGCATACATCCATTATACGTGAGCGGATCACGAAAGCAAGAAAAATATTCGCTTGACTATACGTGAGCAGCTCTCGTACAATATACTCATGAAATATGTGTTCGTCGGAATCGAGCGCCACACGAAGCTGGTTCTCAATATCGCAATGGGACGCCTCGACCCGTTTCATTGCGACCGTCATCCTGGCGCTGAGTGCTGTCCTGAGCCAGACGCCGACAATCCCGTCGCCAACGCCATAAGCCCATCAACCAAGATTTAGCGAACTACCCCCAGCCTGGAGATGCCTGGAGCCGGCCACAACGCTATCGTCGGTTCGTGCGCTTGATTCGCGCCAGCGCCCGCAACGCCTGGTTCGCTTTGCTCGAAGTCGGGATCGCAGCCGCGACATCCGGTTCGAGCACCACCACCACGCTCCCAGCGGCATACCGCGATGCGTACTTATTGCGCGAAGCACGCTTAAAATCGTACTCAGGAAGAATCTCGTCGACGTCGACCACTCTGCTAACGTGGCTCTTACTACGCGCTTTCTTCATAGTCTGCTCGTTCATAGCGCGTGGCGAGTCGCGCACTGATGATCCGAATCACACCGCCTCCCTCAACATACATCACTGCGAGCAATCGCCGATCGCGCGAAAGGCACAGCAGCGCGAACCGTTCTTCCCCGTGAGAATGATGCGGATCAGTCACAAATGCGACCCAAGGGATCGCCGAAGACCGTCGCCGCTTCCTCGAATCGCACCCCTTGCTTGAGCAGATTCGCAGCAGCTTTCCGCGCGTCCCACTCGAACTCCAACGCCAAACATCATTACAGTGGCGATGGCAGCTTAAGTACCGCCGTAACCGATTTGATTGGGATTGGGAGCATCTAGCAGCGTCACGCGCCCCCACAATGCTATAAATCGGAGTTAATCCATGCATCCGTTGGAGTCCTATATTCAGGAACTCCGCGCCATTCGCTCGTCCGGCGCGGCGGTCAAAGAGACCTCCTTCTACCCCGCACTTTCGAACCTACTCAACGTGGTCGGAAAGAAACAGAAGCCGAGAATCCGCTGCATCATCCACCTACAGGACACGGGCGCAGGCCTTCCAGATGGAGGGCTGTTTACGGACGAACAGACTCGCAGCTCGATCACAGACCTTACCGCTGGCGCGATCCCCGCCAGAGGGGCGATTGAGGCCAAACCCATCAGCGCGGATGCCTGGAAGATAACCGAGTCAAAACAGGTGAAGGACTACTGGGCGCGCTACCGTCAGGTCCTTGTGACAAATTACCGGGATTTCGTCCTCGTGGGAGCAGGCGACGACGGGAATCGAACCATCCTGGAGACCTACCGCCTCGCCCCGAACGAGCCCGAATTCTGGCGGCGGGCAGAACGGCCCAAGCAATTCGCCGACCAGCAGGGCGAAAGCCTCGAGGAGTTCCTCAAGCGGGTCATGCTATATCAGGCGCCGCTTGCCACCGCCAAGGACTTGGCTTGGTTCCTTGCATCCTACGCCCGCGAGGCCAAGTTTCGAATAGAGACCGGCGAGCTACCAGCGCTGACTAACATCCGAACGGCCCTCGAAGAGGCCCTCGGCCTGAAATTCGAAGGCGCACGAGGCGACCACTTCTTCCGCTCAGCGCTGATCCAAACGCTCTTCTACGGTATCTTCTCGGCTTGGGTGCTCTGGAGCAAAACGCACCTTCCGACTGACAAAAAAAACCGTTTCGAGTGGGGCATGTCCGCACACTACCTCCAGGTGCCGATCCTCCGCAAACTGTTTCACGAGATCGCCGAACCCGGCCAACTGGAAACGATGAACTTGCCCGAAGTCCTCGACTGGGCGGGCGCGGCGCTGAACCGCGTGGACCGCGCCTCGTTCTTCGCCACGTTCGAAGAAGGTCACGCCGTCCAGTACTTCTATGAGCCGTTCCTCGAAGCCTTCGATCCCGAGCTACGTAAAGACCTGGGCGTCTGGTACACACCCATCGAAGTCGTCAAGTACATGGTCGCGCGAGTCGACGCCGAACTCCGGAACACCCTGGGAGTGGCGGATGGACTAGCCGATCCCAACGTCTACATCCTCGACCCATGCTGCGGCACCGGCGCATATCTCGTCGAGGTGCTGCGCAAGATCGCCGAAACGCTCCGAGACAAAGGCGGCGATGCGCTCGTGGGCCACGATCTGAAGCGTGCGGCTCTTGAACGGGTCTTCGGCTTCGAGATTCTCCCGGCGCCTTTTGTCGTCTCTCACCTCCAATTGGGTCTGCTGCTCCAGTCTCTAGGCGCTCCGTTTTCCGATGTCAAACACGAGCGGGCCCGGGTCTTCTTGACGAACGCCCTCACCGGTTGGGAACCAATGAAGCACCCGAAGCAGCTCGTCTTCGCCGAAATGGAGGAGGAGCGCGAAGCTGCCGAGCGCGTAAAACGGGAGACACCCATACTGGTTATCCTTGGCAACCCGCCATACAACAGCTTCGCGGGCATCGCCAACATGGATGAGGAGCGCGAGTTGACGGAGGCCTACCGCACCACCAAGGCAGCGCCCGCGCCACAGGGACAGGGCTTGAACGATTTGTACATCCGGTTCTTCCGCATGGCCCAGGCGCATCGTGGAGAAGACCGGCAAGGGTATCGTCTCGTTCATATCGAACTACTCCTGGCTAGCTAGACGGCATGTCCTTCACCGGAATGCGCGAACGGTACTTGGAAGTATTCGACCACATCTGGATCGACCGTTTAAACGGGGACAAATACAAGACGGGAAAGCTCACGCCAGACAGGAAACCGGACCCGAGCATCTTCTCCACCGAGTTCAACAAAGAAGGAATTCAGGTGGGCACCGCGATAGCACTGTTAGCGCGGACATCTCCATCAAAAGGCGCCAAGTCTGTTCGGTTTCGCGATCTCTGGGGCAAGGAGAAGCGCGACCTGCTCCTGAAAGAGGGGCTCGCCGGAACGACACCCAAGTACTCGACGGTAGAGCCCTCCGCGCCCCTCGGCCTGCCGTTCGCACCGGCGCACATCGAGTCCGATTACTCGGCGTGGCCACTCCTGCCTGAACTATTTCCGGTTTCCTTTCCAGGAGTCAAGACCAGCCGGGACGATGCAGTTGTAGACATCGATCGCGAAATGTTAGTCGATAGGATGAAGGCATATTTCGATCCACGCGTCTCATCTCAGGAGATGGCTCGAATCGCGCCTCGAGCAATGGAAGACGCCGCCGGCTTCTCAGCACGGCAGACGCGTCAGTACCTTCTTAAGCGCGGCTTCGAACCCGAGCACATCGTGCGCTTTTCCTACCGGCCCTTCGATCTACGCTGGCTGTATTGGGAACCGGAGACGAAACTACTGGATCGGAACCGAGCAGAGTACTTCCCGCACGTCTTCGAGGGCAATGTGTGGCTGAGCGCAGTCCAACACAACCGGAAAGAGTTCGATCCTCCCTTGGTCTCATCGAGACTTTGCTCTCTACACATGATCGAGCGGGGAGCCAACTTGTTCCCACTGCTGCTAAAGCCAGAACGCTCCTTGTTTCACGGGCGGGAAAACGACGCACTGCGGACGAATCTGGGCCCGGAGGCCGAAACGTACGCCAAGCACATCGGCGCTGAAGCCACGGACCTCTTTTACCATATTGTCGCCGTCCTCTACGCCCCCTCATACGCCTCGGGTAACGCCTCCGCCCTGCGTAACGACTGGCCGCGCGTACCGCTGCCGAACACGAAACCTCTCCTCCTAGCCTCGGCAAAGCTCGGACGAGAGCTCGCCGCGCTGCTCGATCCCGAATGCACCACGCCGACGATTGCCGCGGGCCTGAAGCATATCGGGCCAATCACCAGCAGCGACGGCACGCTCGATCCGGACGCTGGCGACCTCGACCTCACGGCAGGCTGGGGCCACGCTGGCAAGGGCGGCGTCACCATGCCAGCGAAAGGCAAGATCACAATTCGTGAAATGACTGCGGCCGAGCGCAAGACACTTCCAGAAGGCGCCGCTGAAATTTTAGGCGAACAGACCTGCGAGGTCTGGCTGAACAACAAGGCGTACTGGTCCAACATCCCGCTCCGCGTTTGGGAATACACCCTCGGAGGCTACCAGGTCATCAAAAAATGGCTGAGCTACCGGGAGAAGGAACTCCTCGGCCGCTCCCTCAGCGTGGACGAGGCCCGATACGTCACCGACATCGCGCGCCGTATCACCGCCATCCTGCTGCTCTCGCCGGCACTCGATGCGAATTATCGCGACGTCAAGCAGGCGGCTGCTGATCGAAACCGCTAGTCCGATCCGCCGCCAATCCGCGGTCACCCACGAACCGCGCCGTGATCTCCCTCCCTCACAATCTCTTCACGCCGATTCAACGCTCGAATCCGGCGCCTCACCGCTACCCTAATCCACCGAGGTGACCAAATGCCTACCAAGTCCGAATCCGCCCGCATCAACGGCGCAAAATCCCGCGGCCCCAAAACCGAAGCCGGCCGCCAGCGCTCCTCCCAAAACAGCCTCAAACACGGCCTCACCGCCCAAACCCTCGTTCTGCCCACAGAGAACCCCGACGAATTCCAACAGCTCCTCGCCTCTTACCTCGATCAATTCCAACCAGACGGCCCCGCCGAACTCCACCTGGTCCACGAAATGGTCGCTGCGAAGTGGCGCCTCCAGCGCTTGGCCATAATCGAAACCCAACTCTATGTCGAGTCGATCGAACACGTTCAGGAATACTCGGACCACCCGCTCAGCCCCGTCGAATCTCTCACTGCCGCCTTCACCTGGCTGGCCAACTCCAATTCATACCCCTTCCTCCATCGCGTCGAGTCCCGCCTCGAACGCACCTACTCGCGCGCCCTCCGCAACCTGATCCAGCTCCAGCGTCTGCGTCACGCGACCGACCCGCGCCGCGGCGCGCCCACTCCCACCGAAAATAAAATTTGCACAAACGAACCCACCGCCCCAGTCCAGCCCAATGGACACTTCACCTTAGCTCCGCCGGCCCCGATCGCCAAACCCATTTCCCCGATCACTCCCCCGGTCTTCGACCCCCGCGGGCCCACACCCGTCCCACTCATTCTTGGCCCCCGCCGCCTTCCCGGTTCCGTCCATTTCCGTCCCACAACCGGACAGCTCCCATCTGGCAATTTTCTGAGCAACAATGACTTACCTCTGGCAACCGGCTTGCCTCCTGGAAGCGTCTATTGGTGCATCTGCTGCTCGCGTTTATCGAGGCGGTTTAGCGAGCGTGAAAAGGAGATCGATCGTGGGTGTATCGCTGATGTCAATCCTCTTAGCGGCTCCGCTGACTGTTTTCGGCGCCGTCGGCACCAATACCTTTCACTGGTCCGGCCATGTCGCCGCCGGACAACGCATCGAGGTTCGCGGAATCAACGGAAGCATTCATGCTCAGCCCGCTTCGGGCGAGAGCGTGGAGGTGGTCGCCTTTAAGTCCGGGCGCGCCATCGATCCCTCCGCCATCGGCGTGGAAGTCGTCGAGACCGACGGCGGCGTCACGATCATCGCCGTCCCGCAGCGCGCCTCCGCCTGCGACGAGTGTCCGTCCGGAGCCGGTAGTCCCGCCGGCGACGCTAACGTCGATTTCACTGTCAGTGTGCCCTCGGGTGTGCGCTTCATCGCGCGCACCGTCAACGGATTGGTCGAAGCCAAGTCGCTCGATTCCGACATGGAAGCCCACACTGTGAATGGCGACGTCGTGCTCAGCACCACCCGCGCCGCGCAAGGGGAAACGGTGAACGGATCCATCACCGCGTCAGTGGGAAAAATCAACAGCGCACTCAATTTTTCCACCGTGAATGGGACCATCTCGCTGGATCTGCCGCGCTCCGCCGCCGCGAGAATCCACGCCAAGACTTTGAACGGGCCGATTCGCACCGAGTTCCCGCTGGCCGTCAGCGGACATTTCCCCGCCCAGCATGCCGACGGGATCATCGGCTGCGGCGGGCCGGAGCTGCGCCTCGCCACCGTGAATGGAAGCATCAGCCTGCGGAGAAGTAAACGATTCACGAAACTCTAGAACGCTCGACGGCGCCCGCATTCAGTATTCTGAAGGCTGGTTCTCAACCCATTTCTATGCGAACTGCCTCCGATGCGGCGCCGCGCATCCTCATTGCCGACGACCAGGCCGACGTCTTGGAAGCCCTGCGCCTGCTGCTGAAGAGCGAGGGCTATCAGATCGAGTCCGCTACCTCGCCGGCCGCCATCATCAGCGCGCTCGAAGCCCGCGATTACGACGTGGTGCTCATGGATTTGAATTACACCCGTGACACCACCTCGGGCCAGGAGGGTCTGGATCTGCTCTCCCGCATCCAGAGCATCGATTCGGTTCTGCCCGTTATCGTGATGACGGCCTGGGGCACGGTCGGCCTCGCGGTGGAAGCCATGCGGCGCGGGGCGCGCGATTTTATTCAGAAACCCTGGGAGAACGAGCGCCTGGTGAGCGTCGTCAAGACGCAAATCGAGCTGAGCAACGCCCTCCGCCGCGGCCTGCGCCTGGAAGCCGAGAACCGGCTGCTGCGCGCCGAAGGCGTGCCGGCTTTAATTGCCGAGTCACCCTCCATGCAGCCGGTCTTGCAGATGATCGCACGCGTCGGTCCGTCGGATGCCAACGTGTTGATCACCGGCGAGCCGGGCACCGGCAAGGAAGTGGTGGCCAAGACTCTGTTCGCCATTTCCCCGCGCGCCTCCAAACCCATGGTCACCGTCAACGCCGGCGGCCTGGCCGAAGGCGTGTTCGAAAGCGAGCTGTTCGGCCACGTCAAGGGCGCGTTCACCGACGCCAAAGCCGATCGCGTCGGCCGCTTCGAGTTGGCCGACGGCGGCACGCTGTTTCTCGACGAAATCGCCAACGTCCCCATGAATCTTCAGTCCAAGATGCTGCGCGTGCTCGAGACGGGCGAAATGGAGCGCGTCGGTTCTTCGCGCACCAAGCGCGTGGATGTGCGGGTTATCTCCGCCACCAACGCCAACCTCGACGAAGAGGTTCAGGGCGGGCGCTTCCGCCAGGACTTGCTGTTCCGTCTGAACACCATCGAGATTCACCTGCCCCCGCTGCGCGAACGGCGCGAAGATATCCCGCTGCTGGCCGCGCATTTCCTGACCATGCACGCGCAGCGCTATCGCAAGCGCATCGGGGGATTCGACCATGCCGCCTTGCAGTCCCTGCTCGACAATCCGTGGCAAGGCAACGTGCGGGAGCTGAACCACGTGGTGGAGCGCGCGGTGCTGATGGCGCAGGACAGCCAAATCAAAGTCGCCGACCTGGCGCTGCGTGCCTCGCGCGAGGGTACGCCGCGCCTGGAGGACATGAGCATCGAGGAAGTGGAGGCGTTTCTGATCAAGAAGGCGCTGGCGCGATACAACGGGAATGTCAGTCACGCCGCCAATGCCCTCGGTTTGAGCCGCAGCGCCCTGTACCGCCGCTTGCAGCGCTACGGGCTATGATGTGAACGAAACCGGTTCGCAAGTCTGGCCCGGCAGCCGAGAGCTCATGAACGCCCAAAAGCCCCGCCTGGTCCACGAGCAGCGCATTCTGCTGATGGCCCTGGCCGCCGGCTTTCCCGCCGTGCTCACTTGCATGCTGATTCTCTGGCTGGGCGATTACACCGCCAAAGTCCAGTGGACTTTGACCGTCGCCATCGTGGGCGCATGGCTGGGCTTTTGCTTTGCTCTGCGCGAGCGCGTCGCCTCCCCCCTGCGGACGCTGGGCAATCTGCTGGAGGCTATGCGCGAAGGCGATTACTCCATCCGCGCGCGCGGCGTCAAGAGCGACGACGCCATGGGCGAAGTCATGCAGCAGGTCAACGCCATGAGCTCCACTCTGCGTGCCCAGCGTTTAGGCGCGCTCGAAGCCACCACGCTGCTGCGCAAGGTGATGGAAGAGATCAACGTGGCGGTCTTCGCTTTCGACGGCGAGCGCCGGCTGCGGCTGGTCAATCGCGCCGGCGAGCGCATGCTCAACCAGCCGGCCGAGCGCATCTTAGCCGCCGATGCCGCGCGCCTCGGCCTCGACAACTATCTGGAAGGCGAGGCGCAGCAAACCGTGCAGGGCACCTTTCCAGGAGCGGCCGCGCGCTGGGGCATCAGCCGTAGTACGTTCCGCGAAGGTGGGCTGCCGCATCAGTTACTGGTGGTCACCGATCTTACCCGCCCTCTGCGCGAGGAAGAATTGAAAGCCTGGCAGCGCCTGGTGCGCGTGCTGGGCCACGAGCTGAATAATTCGCTGGCGCCGATCAAATCCATCGCCGGCAGCCTGGAGAATATCCTCGCGCGCCAGCCGCGCCCGGCGGATTGGGAAGAAGATGTGCGCCGCGGGCTGGCCGTGATTGCTGCCCGCAGCGAGGCGCTCGGCCGCTTCATGACGGCTTACGCGCGGCTGGCGAAGCTGCCTCCGCCTACCTTCGCTTCGGTCGGCGTGGGCGATCTGGTGCGCCGCGTGGTCGGTCTCGAGACGCGCCTGCGCCCCGTCTTGCAACCTGGCCCCGAGTTGACCATCCAGGCCGATGGAGATCAGCTCGAACAATTGCTGATCAACGTGCTACGCAACGCCGCCGACGCGTCACTTGAAACCGGCGGCGGCGTACGAGTCGGTTGGGACCGCCAGAACTCGCATCTGCTGGTATGGATCCGCGACGATGGCCCCGGCCTTCCCAATACTTCCAACCTGTTCGTCCCGTTTTTCACCACCAAGCCCACAGGCTCGGGAATTGGTTTGGTCCTGAGCCGCCAGATCGCCGAAGCGCACGGCGGCAGCCTGACGTTGCAAAACGCCGGAGACGGACCCGGTTGCGAGGCCCGTCTGCTGTTGCCGCTGAGCTAGGCAACGCCGCCTGTGGAATCAGCTCGAGAAGTGAGCTTGCGCCGCAGCCAAGCTTGGCCCAAGCGCAAATCGTGCCGCACAACATGGACGGACTGGCCGAGCACCTCGGCGGTTTCTTCGGCAGTCATTCCTCCGAAATAGCGCATCTCGATCAGCTGCGCCAGGGCACGGTCTTCTTGAGCCAGTGCTTCGAGAGCCGAGTCCAAATCCAGGATCTCCAGTCGTTCAACATCGGAGTCGGGCTGCAATTCCAGGCTGGTGGGCCACTCGGCCGGGTCGGCTTGCGCGTCCGCGCCGGACCGCTTCTTCGTAGCTCTCGCGCGAGCGTAATCCACCAGGACCTGCCGCATCACCCGCGATGCCACCGCCAGGAAATGAGCCCGATCCTTAAATTCGCCCGGGCTGGCGCCCATCAGCTTTAGATAGGCTTCGTGCACCAGCGCCGTAGCCTGTAGTGTGTGGGAGGGACGTTCGGCTCGCAGCTGCCGGGCCGCGATCCTATGCAACTCTTCATACAGGGCGGCCACCAGTTCGTTCAACGCGGCTTCATCCCCTGACCGCATCTTTTCGAGGATTTGGGGAACTCCCGGCGTCACGTATCCAGGGTACTGCGATAGCTGCGCGGTTTGCACTATAATCCTCTCCTGGACGCCATGGATTCCGAGGTGCGCCGTTTGTTCCACGAACTCGCCGATCTGCCGGTTAGCGACCGCCAGCGCATCCTGACCGAGCGAGCGGTTACACCGGAACTGCGCGCTGAACTGGAATCGCTGCTCAACTTCGATTCGGCCGGCCATTACAACCTGACCGACTGTGTTTCCGATACAGCCAAACAGGTGCTAAGTTCGGCGTCGAACGCGGCGCCACAGTACTGCGGACCGTATCGCCTGGTGCGGCTGCTCGGCTCGGGAGGCATGGCCTCCGTCTATCTCGCCGAGCGGACCGACGGAGAAATTCAACAGCAGGTAGCCATAAAACTCCTGCGCACCGAGGCGCACCGCGCGGCGTGGCGCGAACGTTTTTTGAAAGAACGCCAAGTCCTGGCATCTCTTCATCACTCCTCGATCGTCCAGGTCATGGATGCCGGCCGTACCGAAGACGGCCGGCCATATCTGGTCATGGAATACGTCGCAGGCGTTCCGATCGATGTCTATGCGGCCAAGGCCGGGCTTCGTGACCAACTGACGCTGTTCCTGCGGGTGTGTGAGGGGATTTCGTACGCCCATAGTCACCTGGTCATTCATCGCGATCTGAAACCGTCCAATATTCTCGTGGATGTTTCGGGCCAACCGAAAGTGCTGGATTTCGGGATCGCGAAACTGCTGGACGAGACCGGTGATCCGACGCAAACCGTGGAGCGGCTCTTGACGCCGAACTATGCCAGCCCCGAGCAACTTCGCGGCATCGCACAAACTACCGCAACGGACGTGTACTCGCTGGGGGCCGTTCTGTACAAGCTGCTCACCGGGCGTTCGCCGCATGAAACGGAGACGCACACCTCGCAGGCCATCGAAGTGGTCGCCGGAACGCGCCAGATCCCGTCCCCGAAGCGGCTGAATCCGGAGCTACCGGCGGATCTCAATTACATCTCCGGGAAGGCGCTTCGCATCGAGCCGGAGGAGCGCTACGCTTCCGTGGAAGCGTTCGCGAGCGACATCCGTGCGTTTCTGGAGTCCCGGCCCGTCCAAGCCCGTTCAGGAGATACGTGGTACCGGACGAGAAAATTCTTGCGACGATATCGGATCCCTGTCACCGCCGCCGCGCTCGTTGTCGCCAGTCTCTCGGCGGGGCTGTACGTGGCCAACCGCGAGCGCGTTACTGCGGAACACCGGTTCGCTCAGCTACGCCAACTTTCGAACAAAGTCTTTGAACTGGATCGCACGCTCATGGCTCTGCCCGGTTCCACCGCCGCCCGGGAGAGCCTGGTCTCCGCGTCGCTGGAATATCTGGAGGGCCTCGCTCCACAGGCGCATGGAGACCTTGATCTTATGCAGGAACTCGGCGACGCCTATGATCGAGTGGCCAATATCCAAGGCGTTCCGACCGGGCTGAACCTGGGGCAGTTCAAACAGGCCGAAGCCAATCTTAAGAAGGCCGACGTATTGACCGACTCCGTGCTGGCCTCTCGTCCGCGAAACAGAGCCGCGCTCTTCAGTTCGGCCGAAATCGCGCACGATCGCATGATTCTGGCGGAAAGCGAAAATCGGCGCGTCGAGGCGCGAAGCTATGCGCAAAAAGCTGGCCTTCAATTGGAGGCCTTCCTGCGGCTGGGCAAGCC
The DNA here is from genome assembly GCA_963739705.1 of Terriglobia bacterium. Taxonomy (GTDB): domain Bacteria; phylum Acidobacteriota; class Terriglobia; order Bryobacterales; family Bryobacteraceae; genus Palsa-89. The sequence continues at coordinate 277,744 of CAVUBR010000008.1, forward strand.
CGCGGAGTCCGAGCGTGACCACGCCGCCCCTCTTTTCGCGAACATCGCTCTGGCATACAGCAATATGCATTCCTACACCGAGGCGGCTCATTTCGCTGAGCGCTGCGCCGATATTGCGAGAACCTTGCCGATGGAACAACGAGGTGGAATGGGGTTGAGCAGTTGCCTCAGCCTCCTAGCAAACGTGCGAAGGTACGAAGGTGACTTGAACGGCGCACTGCAAGCGATTCAGGAAGCGCGAAAAATTGCCGAAAATACTAAGTATTCTGAAACGACGCGCATGTTGGACATGTACGGTGTCTTGTACCGGCAAGGAGTCATTTTGGGCGAACAGGGCGGCATCAGTATGGGCCGGCCTGAGGATGCGATCGAACCTCTCCAAAAAGCTCTCGACATAACTGAGGCAGCAGCTCGCAAGGATTCGCGGGATTACTCCAGCCGCAGCCGCCTAGGCAACTGCGGGATTGCCCTGGGGAATATTTTGCGCCAACCTGATCCTGAGCGAGCGCTAGCAGTGTACGATCTGGTCATTCGCCGGCTCGGCGAGATTGGAGATAACGTGGCCGCTCGCCGAAACCTGGCTGCAGCCTTAGCGGCGTCATCGTACGCCTTACGCCGCCTTCACCGCCCTTCCGACGCCAAACGGCGGATTGACGAAGCATTCGCAATCCTCAAAGAGACGAAGGATTACCCCACCGACCGGATCCCATTCGATCGTTTGGAAACTTCTAGCGCCCTTGCGGCGCTCGCGGATTACGAAGCGGACCAGGGTGATCCCCGGCGTGCCGCTGCGACCTACCAGGAGCTGCTGGATAAGGGAATGGCCGCGAAACCGCAGCCCCTCACCGACCTGCGCGATGCGCCCAAGGCTTCGCAAATCTATGAAAGGCTCGCGGCCCTGTATCGCCGAACCGGGGATTCGGAAAAGGCGAGCAGCATGCAGGCGCGCCGCCTGGAGCTGTGGAGCAACTGGAACCAAAAACTTCCAAACAATGCCTTCGTCCAGCGTCAGCTCGAAGCGGCGCAGTACTAGTCCCATTTCTCTTGCCAATTTTCCCCTTCTTTCTCGCTTCATCTAAGCAGAGAACAAAATGAGACTCCACAAATGTCAGGCAACCATTTTTGCGGTCGGTATCGGTCTGTGCGGATTGGCCGCAAACGGTCAATCTCTGCCCAATCTGTTCCCGTTCCCCAACGCTTCGGGAATACTCGAGACCTACAACACCGGCGGCGGCCCCGTCGATCTGACCGGCCCGTTCTTCCAGTCGCTTGGAGCGAACGGGCGGAGTTGCTCGTCGTGTCATCGGCCGGCGGAAGGCTGGTCCGTCTCGGCCGCCGAAGTCGCGCTGCGCTTCTTAGTCACGCAAGGCCAGGATCCCATCTTTCGAACCAATGACGGCTCGGTCTGTGACCACAACATCGACACCTCCACCTTCTTCGGACGCCTCGAAGCATACAGGCTGCTGATCCAGCGCGGACTAATTCGGATCGCACTGCCGGTTCCGGCGAACGCGGAATTCAACGTGGTCAGTGTTGTGAATCCGTATGGCTGCAACGATCCATCGACTTTGTCCATGTACCGCCGCCCGTTGCCCGCGACGAATCTTCGGTTCTTGAGCGCAGTGATGTGGGACGGGCGCGAGTCAGCACCGCCGTCGACGGACAAGATCACGTACGCGACGAACCCCGCGGATCTAATCACGGACCTCAAGCATCAGGCTCTGGATGCCACCACGGGTCACGCTCAAGGCGCCGGCCTGAGCGACCAGCAGCAGCAGGAAATTGCAGAATTCGAAATGGCGCTGGCGACCGCGCAGGCATTCGATTACCACGCCGGTGCGCTCAATTCCAATGGCGCCACTGGCGGCCCTGCAACGGTGGCCCTCCAAACTATGCCGAGCTTTTTTGTTGGCATCAATGATCCTTTGGGCGGCAACCCGCACGGAACACCGTTTACTCCAGTGATCTTTAATCTCTACGACGCTTGGGCCAGCAGTTCGCAAAGAGCCCGGGCCAGCATCGCGCGCGGTCAGGCCCTCTTCAATTCGAAGCCCATCAACATTACGGGCGTCGCCGGGCTGAATGATACGTTGAATCTCCCCACCATTCCAGGCACCTGCGGAACCTGCCACAGCACGCCTAACGCCGGCGATCATTCCGTTGCGCTGGCGATCAACATCGGCGTGGGCGATCTGACCAGCCCCCTGGATGTGAGCTATCTGCCAGTGATCACGCTGCAAAACAAGGCCAACCCCCTGGAGTTCAAGACCACTACCGACCCGGGCCGCGCCCTAATCACCGGACTATGGAGTGACGTCGGCAAGGTGAAGGGGCCCGTTCTGCGCGGCCTCGCCAGCCGTGCGCCTTATTTCCACAATGGCTCCGCGCGCTCGCTTGCGGATGTGCTGGAATTCTACGATCAGCGCTTCCTGATCGGTTTCACCTCGCAGGAAAAACAGGACTTAGTCGCTTTTCTAGATACGCTGTAGAGCGCGCCCGTAACCTTCGGTCCGCGCGGCGGTATTCAAGTCGTAATGCTGGACCGCGAATGGCCGAGGACTCGATCGTCACAAAGTCTGTGCTTTTCTTCGAACCTAACTCGACCGGCTTGCGTACGTCCAAGTGTTGAGCGCCGGTTCGGTCCGGGCGCGCCTCGGAAGGAGCACAGATGAATCCAGAAGGACAAACACTGATCGCACTGCAGGATGTTACAAAAGTGTTTACCACCGACGAAGTGGAAACGCACGCGCTCGCCGGGATCGAGCTGAAGATTCGAAAAGGCGAGTATGTCTCCATTTCCGGCCCGTCGGGCTGCGGAAAATCCACGTTGCTCGCCATCCTCGGGCTGCTGGACTCGCCCTCGCAGGGAACCTACATCTTGAACGATACGCGCGTCGACCAGATGAAGCTGTCGGAGCGCGCGCGGGTGCGCAATCGCGAAATCGGATTCATCTTCCAGGCCTTCAATCTGATCGGCGATCTCAACGTTTACGAGAACGTGGAACTGCCGCTGACCTATCGCAGCATGCCTTCGGCGGAACGGAAAACGCTGGTCAAGGACGCGCTGGATCGCGTGGGCATGTCGCATCGCATGAAGCACTATCCGTCGCAGCTCTCCGGCGGCCAGCAGCAGCGCGTGGCCGTGGCGCGCGCCCTGGCCGGACATCCCTCCATCCTGCTGGCTGACGAGCCCACCGGCAACCTCGACTCCGCCAATGGCGAGGCCGTGATGTCGCTGCTGAGCGAGCTGCACAAGGACGGCGCCACCATCTGCATGGTCACGCACGATCCGCGCTACGCCCGTTGCGCCGAGCGCAGCATCACGCTGTTCGACGGCCGCATCGTCGAAGAAGTGATCATGGCAAATTCGGTGTCAGCATAGCGCCGCCGCCATAAGCGTTGGCCACGTATTGCTCGATCATACGCTGCGTATTGAAGAAAGACGCGTTCAGCGCGATGGTGTAGCGCATGACTGCAAGATAGTCGGCCGGGCGGCCATAGTACATGGGCACAATCACCCGGGCGAATTTCCCGTAGAGCGATGCCAGTTCCGCGCTTGGATCGCCTCCGATGCCATCTTCGATGCTCCACCCGGTGAATCCTTCCACGTGTCCTTCGATCCACCAGCCATCCAACACGCTAAAGCTCGGAATTCCGTTGAGAGCCGCTTTCATCCCGCTGGTGCCGGAGGATTCCTCGGGCGGCCGAGGTGTGTTGAGCCACAAATCCACACCGCTCACCAGCAGGGCCGCCCAGGCCATGTCATAGTTCTCGACGTAGACCACGGGAACGGAATTGCCCAATTCCGCGGCGGCAGCGAAGACGCGCTGGATGGATTGTTTCCCGGCCTCGTCCAGCGGGTGCGCTTTGCCTCCACACACGACTTGAAACGGACCAACCTGCTTGGCGATCCACTTTAACCGTTCGCAATCGCTGAAGAACAGCTCCAGGCGCTTGTAAGCCGCGGCGCGGCGCGCAAAACCGATGGTCAGAACCTTCTCATCCAGCGCGCGTCCGGTTCTGGAGCGAATCTCATCCAGCAATTTTCGTTTGGCCGCCAGGTGCGCCGCTCGAATTTCCTCGACCGGAATTCCGATGGCATACCGCAGATAAAGGTTGTCCTCGCGCCATTCCGGGACGTGGCGGTCATACAGCTCGCGGAAAGAAGGCGCCGACCAGGTGACGGCGTGTACTCCATTGGTTATCGCGCGCACCGGATAATCCGGGAACATGCCGCGTGAAATCTCGCCGTGGTGCATGGCGACGCCGTTGATGTAGTGCGAGAAGCGCAGCGCCAGGTAGGTCATGTTGAGCGTGCCGTCGCGATAGCCCTCGGCCGCTTCAATCGCGTTGACACACTTCTCGCCCAGCACCTGGCGGGCGAGCTCTTTGGAGAACTGATCGTGACCGGCGGGGACGGGCGTGTGAGTGGTAAAAACGCAGCGCCGCCGCACGGCCAGAATGTCATCGGCGGTGACCGCCGTTTTGCCGGCGAGCTGCATTTGCCGCTCCAGCAGGCAAAGGCCGATCAGCGCCGAATGCCCTTCATTCATGTGGTAGATTCTCAACGCCCGATGCCCGAGCGCCTCCAGGATTCCCAGACCACCTTGGCTGAGGACGGCTTCCTGGCAGAGGCGATACCGCGGATCGCCGCCGTACAGCACGTCGGTCAAGCTTCGGGCGTAGGCATCGTTCTCAGCCAGATCCGTATCGAGGAAATAAATCGGGATTCCGTGCCCGGAAATGCCGCGAACTATGTAGCGCCAGGCCCGCATGTGCACCGGCCGGTTTTCCAGTGTGATTTGTGCGGTAGCGCTAAGCAGCTGCAATTTCTCGGCGGGATTCCAACTCTCGGGGCTCTCGGACTGATGGCCGCTCGCGTCCAAAATCTGCCGGAAGTAGCCCTTGCGATGCAACAGCGTGACCGCGGCCATGGGCACTTCCCGATCCGCCGCCGAGCGCAGCATATCCCCCGCAAGAATCCCGAGACCGCCGCTATAGGTGGGTATCGCGGGATCGACCGCGATTTCCATCGAGAAGTACGCAATCTCCGGCTCGGTCATGCCGCCACTGGGCAACGCTCGACGTGCTTCTGGATGGCTTTCAACGTTTCAATCACCTCTCGACAAGAAATACCTTCCGGTCCGGCACGCTTGCAGGCACCGAGCACCACCTCGTCTATCGATAACACGCCCTGCAACGCGCCTTCGCGGTCCACCACAGGCAGGCGCCGGATCTTCTGCGCGCGCATGGTTTTCAGAACGCAATGCACCTTGTCGTCCGGCGTGCACACATACAGCGCAGGAAAAGTGCGGTCCTTGGGAAGCATCACGTCCCTGACCAGCACTTCGGAAGGCTTCTGATCCCGCTTTCCCAGCGCGATGCAGATATCGCGATCCGTAATCACGCCAATCACGTTGCCGCCCTCGCCGACCACGGGCAGGAACCCGCAGTTGAACTTCTGCATGATCTCGACGGCCCCGGCGAGGCTGGTGTCCAGGCCGCAGAAAGCCGTTTCCCTCGTCATGACTTCGCGAACTTTCATGTCAGCCTCCTTTCCTTGGGACACGTATGACCTCTACCTATACAGACGCAACGGATCTGCCAAATGGCAGAAGGGCTGATTTAGAAGACGTCGGCGCTTCGGAACATCTCCGGCTGCTCCAAGGCGCTCAGCAAATTTGCGTGAAAACACGCCATCGATGCCTGATGTAACCGTTAACTCCGATTTAGTGCGGTATGGTCCAGCGCGTGCATTCTGAAATGATGCATTCGTGCCTGCTGCGGAAGGAGGTGCGAGTTGATAAGATTACTCATTTTGACCGGGCTGGCCCTGAGCCTGGTGGGCTGCGCCGAGCGAATTCCTCTGGAGATTCCTCGGGTGGAAACGCCTCGCGTGCCCGGAAGTTATCCCCAGATCATTCATTTAGCCGCGCACCCGATGATCATCCATCGCGGCCAGATTGTAACTCTGCGGTGGGACGCGCGAAACACCACCGAAGTCACGCTGGAACAGGCCGTCGATCCGAACGCGGACATTCGCGCGCAATTCACGTCGCTCGGAACATTCCCGGCCAGCGGTACGCTGGAGGTTCACCCCAACGATAGCATTACGTACGTGGTGAGTTGCGGAAACGACCTCATCGGGTGCTCGTCGGCGTCGGTTCACATCATTGTAAAGTGAATTGCCTGGGCGCCGTGTTGTGCAAAACCAGCGCCGGTTCAGCCAAGTTAGGTGTGTCAATTCGCGCAAGAAACGATACTGCCGCAGTCCGACTCAGCTCCGCAGCGCCAGTAAGAGGCCAGCGCGTTGTTGGCCGCGGGATTGCACAATTGATTGCAGTGAGGTGAACCATGACACAGGACACCCATATCCGAGACGATGTGCAGCGCGAATTGTTCTACACACCCGGCTTGAACGCGGCGCGCATCGGCGTTTCGGTTGAGAACGGCGTGGTGACGCTAAGCGGCAGCGTGGACAACTACGAGCAGAAGCTGGCGGCACTGCGTGCGGCCGAGAGAACCTCGCAGGTGCGTGCGGTAGCTTGCGAGCTGCAGGTCCGGCTGCCCGGCCCGCATATCCTCACCGATTCGGGACTGGCGCAGGCCGCCGCGAACGTGCTGGCGTGGAACAGTGCCGTTTCACCGGATCGCATCCGCGTGCGCGTCGAAAACGCCTGGATCACGCTGGAAGGCACCGTGGATTGGCAGTATCAAAAAGACGCTGCTGCCCGCGCGGTGGCGGAACTGACCGGAGTGAAGGGCGTGGACAATCTGATCGGCGTGAACCCGTCGCTGGACGCCGAAGGAGTGAAGGAGCACATCGAATCCGCGTTGCGGCGCAGTCCGACCATCGAGGATCGGAATATTCTAGTGGAAGTGAAGAACGACAAAGTTGTGCTGCACGGCGAAGTTCGCTCGATCGCCGAGCGCGAGGAAGCGGAGAAAAGCGCGTGGTCGGCGCCAGGCGTGGCGGATGTAGCGAATCACATCCTGGTAGCGGAAGCAGTTTCGCCGGGCCGGTAAGCGGCCCCTGTTGAGGAGAGCCGCACGGAGAACCTGTGTCCATAGCGAGAAGCTGTGGCATGATGGCTTTCCCAGCCGGTGGTAAGCGGCCTAGGTCAAGGCAATCAACTACTACGACGCCACCGAAACGCGCAGCTACAACGGCCTGCAGCAGTTGAGCAACATCACCGCCAGCGACCCGTATTTACCATCCAGCAACATCAAGGTCAGCTACAACTACACCGACGTCGCCAAGAACAAGACCGCCACGCAGAGCAGCACATTGTCAGGCTTTTCCACGGCGGTTGCCTCCAGCGCAGTGGATGGGAATACGGATGGGAATTTCTTTGATGGCTCCGTGAGCCATACCAATGACGACCCAAACGCGTGGTGGGAAGTGGACCTGGGCTATTCCACTAGCGTCAGCTCGATTGTGATCTGGAACCGTACCGACTGCTGCGGCAGCCGCCTGAGCGATTATTGGGTCTTCGTGTCGGACACGCCCTTTCTATCGACCGATACGCCCGCGACGCTGCAGAACCGCCCGGGAACCTGGAGCAGTCACCAAACGACGCAGCCCAATCCCAGCGTTAGCGTCAGCATCCCTCAAGCACAGGGCCGCTACGTGCGGGTGCAGCTCAGCGGGACCAACTATCTGGCCTTGGCCGAGGTCCAGGTGTATGGTACGAACTCAGGCCCAGGCGCGAACACCAGCAAAATCAACTCGGTGTATGACGCCATCAGCGGCGAATCGGTGGCATATCAGTACGACTCGCTGAACCGGCTGATTTCGGCGGCGGGCAGCGGGTGGACGCAGACCCAGGCCTACGACGGCTTCGGCAATCTGACCGGGCGCACCGGGACCGGCACGGCGCAGTCGACCACCATCAGCACGCCGACCAACGCCACCACCAACCAGCTCACGGGCTACAGCTATGACGCCAACGGCAACCTGATCTCGACCGGCTACAGCTACGACGTGGAGAATCGCGTCAGCTTCGCCAACGCGGGCGGCGTGCAGTATTTCTACGACGCGCAGAACAAGCGGGTGTGGCAGGCCACCTGCCTCCCCGGCTACTGTACGCCCGGGGGCACCTGGATTCTGAACTCGGCCACGGTGAACCTGTTCGGCGCCGACGGCAAGCAGCTCGCCAGCTACGGGCCTATTCCAGCCTGGAACAACATGACGACGAACCAGGTGGCGATCACGTTCGGGCCGGTGGCGGTGCGGTCGTACTTCGGCGGGAAGCTGGTGGGGCAGCAGTTGGGGAGCAACATCTACGAGCCGGTGATTCAGGACCGGCTGGGCTCGGTGGGCAAGTATTATCCTTATGGGGAGGAGCGCAACTCCCCGCAGTTGCCCAACGATCAGGTGAAGTTCGCGACGTACACGCGGGATTCGGCGACGGGCAATGATTACGCCGATCAACGCTACTACACCAGCGTATTGGGCAGATTTATGACGCCGGACCTCGTGCCGGGTCAAGCAACCAATCCTCAGAGCTGGAACCGCTATCCCTACAGCAGCAGCGATCCCGTCGACCTCAATGACCCGACAGGGCTGTTCCCGCCCCCGATGTATGAGACTCCAGACCCGTTCTCCGACCCCAGCGCCGGGGGCGGCGGCGGCGGTGGAGACTATGGCTGCCCGATCAGCACCTACTTTGATGCCGGCACTGGTCTTTGCCTGGGAATCCCGGGCGTGGCACCACCACCAGCCGCTTCGGACCCAACGCCCTCGTGTCTCGATGGTGCCAGCCAGCGAGATATCAACTACGTGGAGAACAACGCCGAGGCCGCAGCCCTCGTGAGCTCCTCTGATGGAGGCGCAATAAGCGCTGCGTTCATTTTGGCATGGGCTGCTGTTGAATCCGGCTTCGGAACGTCCAATGTGGCTCAGAAAAACCACAATTTCTTCGGTGAAAAGTTCTTGGTGTCCTGCGGCCCTACTGGTAGCAGCTGCGTTCCCAATACCAACCCTAACGCACGGGCACCCTGGAAAGGGGCTGTTCCCTGTGCTCAACTAGGATCTGGCGCAAATCCCGGTTTTGCATGTTTCGTCGGGTCCAACCTGGCCGGATCTGCGGCTGCTGCGCTAGCATCCCGGAACGGCAAGTATCTTCAGATTGCGCAGAGCATGCCAGGTGCTTCCCCGGCGCAGCTTGGTCAAGCAATCGCTGATGCTGGCTGGTGTACAAATGGCAATTGTCCTAACGGCGGGTACGGCCAGCAAATTCAGGGGGACTATAACGAATTGCTACCGATCCTCGAGTGCTTATTCCCCGAGCTTGTGCCATGACACTAGAGAACGTAGTTATTGGCTCGATCCGTTGCCTCGCGGCTATCATAGCCCTCGTCGCGCCTGAAGCGGTTGCGGGAGTACGTTTGGACCTTCGCGACGCAAGACTACTCGTTGAGGACACTCCTGTCTTCTTGCAAGCAATAAAAAATGGCGATTGCCCGCAGACCAGTGACGCAAATGCCAAAGGTGATACGGCTACAGTGGTTGTCCGGGGCGGGTGCAATGGCTTTGGATGGATTGGCGATTTTTATGTCGATCTGACGGATGGTACGATCACCACAGACGGTGGAGTTTCAGGGCCGGCAAAAATAGAAACTCAGAGCATCGCCGATCTACGGTCAGCTTTGTTCGCGAAGCGCGCAAACGAACGGCTGTCACCCGCGGAGGCCCTATGTCTTCTCCACAAGCTTCTCGAGCAAGCTACTGCAGAGCCGTGCCGCCGCTATAGCATAGACCAGGTTCAGGACAGTGCGTTCATCGGTGTCGTTAGGAATATCTGCGAAAATGCGAATCAGCCAGTTCCATTCGTAGTTGATCGCTATAACGGAAAAGTGACTAGCATGGCTAACGGAGAGGTATACAATTCATCCGTGCTGGACAACTTTCGCAGCACGGTGCTGACCGCAAAGGCGCCTGCCAGACTATCTGTGGACGACGCCGAAACGCTCGTGCAGGCTCCTCCGGTAGTCGCCTCGTTGGCGGCGATTGGATTGCTAACCGACAAGGGCTGCTTAAAAGTTACTCCTGACCCGTTTAACAATGCTGAGGAGATTTGGCTTCAATTAACGAGTGGCTGCCACAGCGGAGAGTCTGTGCTCAGGCTATCGATAAATGACCTTACCGGAGAGATTCGCATCATTGGATCGAACATGAGCCTGGCTTCACCGGCTGTCCTACATTTATGCGAAGAGGCCGTCGGGAAGGCCAAGTCCCGCAAAGCTGAAGCCACTGAGCAAGTAAAGAAGGAATGTCGTTAATATGCATCCCTTAGGCGTAGAAATCTTTCAAGCGTCCGCCTGCCGATCAACGCTACTACACCAGCGTGCTGGGCCGGTTCATGGCTGTCGATCCAGGCAACGCTGGGGCAATAAACAATCCTCAGTCGCTGAACCGATACGCTTACGTTCTTGGCGATCCTATCAATGGCGTTGACCCTCAGGGTCTATGCACGGACATCATCGGGGGGATTACTCAAACCCCCTATACTTCTGGGACGGTAGCTGAACAAAACTTCGCCGTAAGCATAGGGGCCATTACGGCGTTTCCGTATGCTGGTGGAGGCTTAGTGTGCGGCGCAGCGAACGTCCTGGCGCAGGGCGTGGGCGTCCCAACCGGCGCGGTTCTTACAGCTCTTAACGCGATAATCCTGGCGGCCCAAAATCCCGGCCCCATCAGTATTATCGCCTTCAGTGGCGGCGCCCAGGCATTTAGTTAGTAGCGCATGGTCATACTTGAACAGTGCCACGCAGAGCCGTATCCAAAGCATCACTTATATCGACCCCGGTTCGGTGGGCCCGCTGGTAGCCGGCGACTACGGCACGAGCGTGACTGTGTTAGAAGATTCGAGCGATTTTGTTAACACATCTCTGCAACTTATCGGCGCACAGGGGACACCAACCAGTCAGAATCCGCCCCACGCAATGTACGTTGATACAGGAAGCTGTGGGCACGACCTCGGGTGTGTGCTCACCAATTATGCCAGCTGGGCCGCGGTTGGTGCCTCTAGCTGTCAAACTGGTGCCGGCGGAATCTTTGGTGCAGCGTCTTTTGTTCCAATCGTTGTGCCTTCCCCAAACCCACTGGGTTGGATAATATCGAATACTTTGTCAGATCTCATACCCCCGCCTACACCCAGCATTACCGAGACGATAACGTATCATCTCCCATAAGTTGCAAGGACTATCCTATGTTTCGGTCGGGAATGCCCGTTAGATCGTAGAAATTAGCGACTCCCGCTCGCAGCCTTGATAGGCTGAGAGCAAATTTTCTTTCGCGAGAAAAAGGAGAGTCGCTATGAAGAAACCATATCAGATTGAATCGCAGCGAGCGGTGAAGGAGCTCGAGGCAATGGCCGCGGATGGAAATCCGGCGGTGCAGATGGTGCTGCCGATGGCAGAGATGGTGGGCTGGTTGCGCCAAGGTGTGGGCGAATTAATTCGTCAAGCCGGGTTGCGGTTGATGGATCTGCTGATGCAGGAAGAAGTCCGGGAACTGGTCGGCGAGCGCAGCCAACGGCAAGCGGAAAGGAAGGCCAATCGTTGGGGTAGCGAGCGCGGCTATTGCGTGGTGATGGGGCAGAAGGTTCCAGTGGAGCGGCCGCGCGTGCGCAGCACCGATGACCAGGAAGTGCGCTTGGGCAGCTACGAGCTGTTCCATCGAGGCGAGCCGCTGACGGAAACGGTTTGGGAGAAGTTGATGCTCGGCCTGAGCACGAGGAAATACGGCCAAGCGGTGCGCGAGTTCACCGAAGCCTACGGTCTGGAGAAGAGCGCCGTCAGCGAGCACTTCATCGAAGCGAGCCGGGAAAAGTTGAAGGCCATGATGGAGCGGCGGCTGGACAAGACGCGGCTGTGCGCGTTGCTGATTGATGCGACGCCGTTCGAAGGACAGCAGATGGTGGCCGCATTGGGAATCGCGCAGGACGGGCGGAAAATGATCTTAGGCATTCGGCAAGGCGCCACCGAAAACGCCACCGTAGTCGGCGAGTTGCTCGGCGACCTGGTGAGTCGTGGGCTCGATTTTAGCGAGCCGAGACTCTATGTTCTGGATGGCGGCAAGGCACTGACTGCCGCAGTGAAAAAGCACGCCGGCGAGTCGGCGGCGATCCAGCGCTGCCAGGTCCATAAGCGCCGGAATGTGCTCGATCATCTGACCGACGAACACAAACCGGCGGTGGCTAAAAGGCTCCATGCGGCTTATGCTCTGGAAGACTACGCCGCCGCCAAGCAAGCGCTGAACGCACTCCATCGCGAACTGATGGACCTCAATCCCAGCGCGGCGCGGAGCCTGGGCGAAGGGATGGAGGAGACCTTGACCGTGCACCGGCTTCACGTCCCCATGCAACTGCGAAAAACGTTGGCCAGCACCAACGTGATCGAATCGGCGTTCTCGATTGTGGAGCAGGTTTGCAAGAACGTGAAACGCTGGCATGGCGGCGACCAGCGAGAGCGCTGGGTCGGGTCGGGACTCTTGGTTGCACAAAAACAGTTCCGAAAGGTCACCGGACACAAACAGATTCCGGCGCTCATCAGAGAATTAGAAGCGCTGGCCCCGCCGAAATCGGAGGTTGTCAAACGAAGAAAGGCGTCGTAGAGTGGGTTGCACGGGAGCCGCTAGTTTCAACGGAGATTCGGGCATTCCCTTTCGGTCACCGAGCAAACCACAGTGTCGCCAAACCAACTAGCGCTAGGATCTGTGAAGAATGGCCTCTAAATCCCCATTGCCTTTGTTCGCACTGCCGTTGCTGTCGATCGCATGTCGGCCGGCCCCACCGCCCGAACTCTGGATTATTCCGAACGGCTACGTAGGGTGGCTTCGATTGGATTATGGCATCGCGGATACGCCCGCGCTCCCGGTGGAAAACGGACATCGTATTGTGCAAATGCCGATCGGTGGTCGTCTTCGAACATCAACAGCGACAGCTGGGTCGGTCGATCATCTGGACTTCACGCTCGCGGGGCGTAACGATAGGCTACCCTCATTTCTTCCGAAGCTAGTTCACCCAAGCTTCGGAATACAGATCGCCTACACCGTCTCAAGCGCCCCCATCGGTTCACGACAAATGAACCCTCGCTATGCCTGCGTCTTCGTTGGAACTCCGGCCGACTTTGCCAACAACAGGAGGGACTGCGATGAATGGCAATTTGGGGACTTGCTTCCGCCTGAATCTACTAAGCGTGCAAAACCGAGAAGTAGGGTTGAACAATAGCGCGCGCTCGCCGGCGAAAAAAACGCGGGAGTTCAGATATTCCTATCACGGCTTCAATCGCCTCACCCAGCTCAGCGTCGGCAGCACCGTCCAGCGCACGTACGTCTACGACTCGAACACCGACGCCCCCAGTTACTCGCAGTACCCGGCGGGCCGGCTAGTCGAGGTCAAGTATCCGGCCGTCCAGTATTCACCCTCCGGCGCCTGCAGCTCGCCCAACGCCTCCACCATGTTCACCGACATGTTCAGCTACACCCAGGCCGGCCAGGTTGCCGGCAAGGACTTGCGCGTAGCCATGACTCAGCCTCAGAAGCTCGGCGGCACGGGCCAGTGTTATGTGCAAACCGCCGTCGGAGACATGAATCTGGTCTACGCCTACAACAACGAGGGCAGGGTGACGCAGGTCACCTACCCGACCGACTCCAACCTCAACACCCCCACCTTCAGCTACAGCTACGACTCCATGATGCGGCTGAGCAGCATGAACGACACCAGTAACTATTCTCAGCCGGTGGTAAACGGCCTCCAGTACAACGCCGCCAACCAGGTCAAGGCTATCAACTACTACGACGCCACCGAAACGCGCAGCTACAACGGCCTGCAGCAGTTGAGCAACATCACCGCCAGCGACCCGTATTTACCATCCAGCAACATCAAGGTCAGCTACAACTACACCGACGTCGCCAAGAACAAGACCGCCACGCAGAGCAGCACATTATCAGGCTTTTCCACGGCGGTTGCCTCCAGCGCAGTCGATGGGAATACGGATGGGAATTTCTTTGATGGCTCCGTGAGCCATACCAATGACGACCCAAACGCGTGGTGGGAAGTGGACCTGGGCTATTCCACCACCGTAAGCTCGATTGTGATCTGGAACCGTACCGACTGCTGCGGCAGCCGCCTGAGCGATTATTGGGTCTTCGTGTCGGACACGCCCTTTCTATCGACCGATACGCCCGCGACGCTACAGAACCGCCCGGGAACCTGGAGCAGTCACCAAACGACGCAGCCCAATCCCAGCGTTAGCGTCAGCATCCCTCAAGCACAGGGCCGCTACGTGCGGGTGCAGCTCAGCGGGACCAACTATCTGGCCTTGGCCGAGGTCCAGGTGTATGGTACGAACTCAGGCCCAGGCGCGAACACCAGCAAAATCAACTCGGTGTATGATGCCATCAGCGGCGAATCGGTGGCATATCAGTACGACTCGCTGAACCGGCTGATTTCGGCGGCGGGCAGCGGGTGGACGCAGACCCAGGCCTACGACGGCTTCGGCAATCTGACCGGGCGCACCGGCACGGGGACGGCGCAATCGACCACCATCAGCACGCCGGTGAACGCGACCACCAACCAGCTCAGCGGCTACACCTACGACACCAACAGCAACCTGATCTCGACCGGCTACACTTACGACGTGGAGAATCGGATCAGCTTCGCCAACGCGGGCGGCGTGCAATATTTCTACGACGCGCAGAACAAGCGGGTGTGGCAGGCCACCTGTCTTCCCGGCTCGTGTACGCCCGGGGGCACCTGGATTCTGAACTCGGCCACGGTGAACCTGTTCGGCGCCGACCGCAAACAGCTTGCCAGCTACGGGCCGATTCCGGCCTGGAACAACATGACGACGAACCAGGTGGCGATCACGTTCGGGCCGGTGGCGGTGCGGTCGTACTTCGGCGGGAAGCTGGTGGGCCAGCAGTTGGGGACCAACATCTACGAGCCGGTGATCCAGGACCGGCTGGGTTCGGTGGGCAAGTATTATCCTTATGGAGAGGAGCGCAACTCCCCGCAGTTGCCCAACGATCAGGTGAAGTTCGCCACCTACACGCGGGATTCGGCGACGGGGAATGATTATGCCGATCAACGCTACTACACCAGCGTGTTGGGCCGGATGATGACCCCGGACCCGTATATGGCTACAGCCAAAGGAGCAACCAATCCCACCGATCCCCAAAGCTGGAATCGCTACGCCTACGTCGGTGCCGATCCAGTCAACCGCAATGACCCCACTGGCCAAGATTGGTGTGATGACGAGGACCTGTTCTGCTTGGCCACCGACAGCGGAGGAGGGCCTTTTGGCAATCTGTCAGCGTACTTCTCCTCGCTAGCCGCCCAAATCGCGGCCGAAATACTGGCGGAGAAGGCTGCGCTCGCGGATACACTCTCCCAGGCGGACTGCACTATCGAGGTATTCTCGCGCCCAACACCGAGCGGAGGCCCAGGGAAAGGTAAAGGAAATCACACGTACATCTACATTTTCGGCACACTTTTACCGCCATCGGGAGAAATGATTGAAGGCGGTCCCATCGATGGAAAACTCACCGGCCAAATCAACCCGCCGGGGCA
The DNA here is from genome assembly GCA_963739705.1 of Terriglobia bacterium. GTDB lineage: Bacteria > Acidobacteriota > Terriglobia > Bryobacterales > Bryobacteraceae > Palsa-89. The sequence continues at coordinate 293,322 of CAVUBR010000008.1, forward strand.
GGGCCTAGCGGCGGGCAAATGGAACGCTTCCGATCCAGACAACTCAACTAACCACGAAATCGGGTCTGCCCTAGACGACCCGGGCTGCGTGATGTCTCTCGAACTTCTCAATGCAGTGAACAACTATAACAGCGGTCCCAAGGTCGCCTATACATTTCTCTCAGGCTTCTCGTACAACAGCAACGCCTTCACCTATACCCTCCTAGAGGATATTGGGGAGGCAACATACTTCGGACATCCCTCTGGATTCACGCCAGGATGGGATCAAACGGTGCCAGGGCTGACGATACCGTGAAAAAAAAGCGCTACTTGTTGCCGTCGTTAGCCATTGCGGCATTAACCTATTTGCTTCGCGCTCAGCAGGGGCCCGCAATGGGGTCGGCTGAGTACGCCTATGTTCCTTCATTCATTTCTACGACCAGCGCGCCCGGCTACACGCAACTCGTGGCATTTCCTCCTCGCGGAGAACCGCGCAAGATTCCGATTCGAAACTCCGGCCCGCCTTTCGCTTACAGCCCAGACGGGACCGCGTTGTACGGTCAATGCACGCCCTATCCCTCGAAAGGGAGCGAACCGCTAGAGATTGCGTTTTGCAAGATTGATCTGAAGACGGGAAGCACTACGCCTGTGCCAGGTTCTGAGCGTCTTATTGCCCTTGACGTCGCCGTATCACCTCGCGAGGACTGCATCCTCGTCTCCGGTCTGTTCGAAGGTGAGAGGAATCGGCCAGGTCTGTTCCAACTGACCCTTGCGAATGGCAATATCAGGAGTGTCCTCGTGGGCGATAAACCGTCGGTTCGTCCAGCCTGGCGGCACCTGAGCATCAGCGCTGACTCAACCCGTGCGCTAGCGAGCTACAAAGGCCGTTTGGAGCTGGTAGATCTAGCGCAAGGAAAAACGGAATCGCTCGCGAATGGCCTCTTTGCGGCGGCCTGGTCCCCCGATGGTGAGTGGCTCGCAGCGGTCGAGGACGGTGATCAGGGTCGCACAATTCTCATGGATGCAAAGACTCTTCAGCGAAGGCGAACGCTAGGCGCATCAGCATTGGGCTGGTCACCGGATTCGCATTATCTCATCGGCACTAAGTCGTGCGGACCAGACTTTGATACTCTCGAAACAATAGACGTGGGGACTGGCGGTCGAGCAATCGTCGAGAGCTCCCGATGTCAAGTCAATCAAGCAACAATAGGGTGGGTCAGCAAGGACGTTTTCAGGAAGTAATTTGCACTCAAGTACCGACACGGAGTTGGCAGCTGGCTTGTGACGGCTTTGGGAACCTGGCTGCTCGCACCGGCACGGGCACGGCGCAATCCACCACCATCAGCACCCCGACCAATGCGACCACCAATCAGCTCAGCGGCTACAGCTATGACGCCAACGGCAACCAGATCTCGACCGGTTACAGCTACGACGTGGAGAATCGGATGAGCTTTGCCAATGGCGGAGGCGTGCAGTATTTCTACGACGCGCAGAACAAGCGCGTGTGGCAGGCAAGCTGCACCACGTCCGGCTACTGCACTCCGGGCCCGGGCTGGGTGCTCAACTTGAACCAGGACACCGTAAACCTGTTCGGCGCCGACGGCAAGCAGCTGGCCAGCTATCAGGCTGGCGGGGCCTGGAATCCGTCGGGAGGAATCAATGTCGCGATGGGCTTCAGCTATACGAACACGCGGGTGTATTTCGGCGGGCGGCTTGTCGGCCAGCAGGTAGGCACCAACGGCTACCTGGCGGTGATTCAAGACCGGCTGGGTTCGGTGGGCAAGTATTATCCTTATGGAGAGGAGCGCAACTCCCCGCAGTTGCCCAACGACCAGGTGAAGTTCGCCACGTACACGCGAGATTCGGCGACCGGGAATGATTATGCCGACCAACGCTACTACTCCAGCGTCCTGGGGAGGTTCATGACCCCGGACCGGTATTGGGGAAGCGCGAGCCTTACAAACCCACAGAGCTGGAACCGATTCGAATACGTATTGAGCGATCCAGTGAACCATTGGGATCCGAACGGTTTGTGCGATGTGACTGTGGCCGGAATCAGGCAAGATTCGGCAACTGCCCAGGACGTTTACGACTACGGGTATCAGGATATAACGATCTTCCCGTATGCTAGCGGGGCATTTACGAGCTTTGCGGGAAAGCTTTTCGGCGCCGCCCTCGGCGCAGCACAAGTGGCGGTTCAAACGTTTGGTCCCACATCACAGACCCTAGGCGTCATCGTCGGGCTTCTCGAGGCCGCCCAACAAGGTGGTCCGATAAATGTGACAGCCTTCAGCGGTGGGGCGGCTGCCTTCACTGATGCCGTCAATTGGCTAAATGCTAACGGAGAATCGAGCGTGACAGCGATGATCGGAAACATCACATACGTCTCGCCGGGCGCCGTTGGAACACTTTACGTCAACGCGAACACATCTGTTCTCTTGGGCACAGGCCCTCTGGACACCATCGTAACAGCGCTTGGCGCGGCACCCGGTGCAACCGTCATGCAGACACCCTCGGCGGCCAACTGCGGACATGACTTCGGTTGCATAGTTAAGTATTTCGCTGATTATGTGTCCTCGAGACAGGGGCCAAGTTGTCCGAACCCCGAGGCGCTTAACGTAACCCAACGCCAGGGCGCCGTCCTTTACAATGCTTTCTCTTCCATCGATTGGGCGTATTATTCGTCGCTGATTGACTTCCAGGCCCCTTCCAACGTACCGCTAGGAACGGCTACATCTACCATCACCTACGACCTTCCGTGACTTTATCGAATGTCCAACGAACCGATCGATACCGCTTGCTCTCACTCGGTCCTACCTGGGGCGGCTGAGACGACTACTCCGTTGCGTTTCGCGCTGCTCTGGCTGCTGCACCAAATCATAGCTTTTGTTGGAGGGTTCGCAATACTGTTCGCGTTAACCAAATCCCAAGCGGCCCACACCGCTGTGTGGATACAGGTAACCCTAATGTTTGTGGGCGAGGTTTTTCTCGGCTATGCGACGCCCCGCACAGCATCGAATATTCGTGCCGCCCTGATGGTATGGTTCCTTCCGACATTGGTCTTCGTCGGAGCATTTTTGTGGAACTGGTACGATTTTGGGCTCGCAAGGACAGTATCCGAGTATTTTGCGGTTGATATCGGTGACAACCCGAGGATGGCCACGGCCATATTTACGGTTCCAGCGGGATTCGCGATTGCCTATTCCCTCGGCGCTGTCGCTAAGAAGTGGGTTCGCTTGAGAGCCCATTGAGAATACGACTACGCCGGCATGAGCGAGATGCTCCAGCGACACTGCGCGGCGATCAGGACCTGCAGCAGCGATCAAATGACCGGCGCTCTATTCTGACCGATCTGGCCCGCTTCGCGCTTTCGATTTGGTCCACCTATAAAACACGATCAGCCTATTCTGTTTGCAGAAGCGAACAGGGAGGCCGATGGACAGGAGAGCCAAGGTGGAGCTGTTTGAACAGATACGGCGCGAGTACGCGCATGGAGCGGGAACGATCAAGGGAGTGGCGAAAAAGCTCAGGGTGCATCGGCGGATGGTGCGGCAGGCGCTGGCCAGTGCGATTCCTCCGGAGCGCAAGACGCCGGAACGGCTGAAGCCGAAGCTGGGAGCGGTGGCCGATTTCATCGACGCGATATTGCAAGCGGACCGGGAAGCTGAGCGCGACCAATCCGGAGAACGGCGGCGTCAGCTACACCTACGACACCAACATGCGTCTCAAGACCAAAACAGACGCCAAGGGGCAGGTTTTCAACTACAGCTACGACGGCTACAATCGCCTGACCCAGATCAGCGCGGGCAGCACGGTCCTGCGGACGTATGTCTACGACACCAACACCGACGATTCCCAGTATTCGCAATACCCGTCCGGCCGGCTGGTTGAGGTCAAGTACACGGCGGTCGGCTATTCGGTGGACACCAGCGGCACGCCGGGCTCGACCATGTTCACCGACATGTTCAGTTACACCCAGGCCGGCCAGGTGGCGGGCAAGCGCTTGCGCTTGACCCAGACGATGCGGCAAACCAATCCCAACACGCACCAGCAGTTCACTCAAACCGCCACCGGCGACCTGAATCTGGCCTACGCCTACAACAACGAAGGCAAGGTCACCCAGGTCACCTATCCGACCGAGAACAGCATCACGCCCATCTTCAGCTATAGCTACGATTCGATGATGCGGCTGAGCAGCATGACCGACGGCAGCAACTACTCCCAGCCGGTGGTGAACGGCGCTGTTTACAATGCCGCCAACCAACTCGCCGCGCTCAACTACTACGACACCAACGAAACGCGCGCCTACAACAACCTGCTCCAGCTGACCAACGTGACGGCCAGCAGCCAGTACTATCCATCCACGTCCATCAACGTGACCTACAACTACACGCCGGGCGGCGACAGCGGTAAGATTACTTCGACCCAAGACGCCATCAGCGGCGAGGCGGTGGTTTATCAATACGACGCGCTGAACCGGCTGATCTCGGCGCAAGGCAGCGGCTGGGCGCAGACCCAGGCTTACGATGGCTTCGGCAATCTAACCGGCCGCACTGGCACTGGGACGGCGCAATCGACCACCATCAGCACGCCGGTGAACGCGGCCACCAACCAGCTCAGCGGCTACAGCTACGACGCCAACGGCAACCTGATCTCGACCGGTTACAGCTACGACGTGGAGAATCGGATGAGCTTTGCCAATGGCGGAGGCGTGCAGTATTTCTACGACGCGCAGAACAAGCGCGTGTGGCAGGCAAGCTGCATCACGTCCGGCTACTGCACTCCGGGCCCGGGCTGGGTGCTCAACTTGAACCAGGACACCGTAAACCTGTTCGGCGCCGACGGCAAGCAGCTGGCCAGCTATCAGGCTGGCGGGGCCTGGAATCCGTCGGGAGGAATCAATGTCGCGATGGGCTTCAGCTATACGAACACGCGGGTGTATTTCGGCGGGCGGCTGGTGGGCCAGCAGGTAGGCACCAACGGCTACCTGGCGGTGATTCAAGACCGGCTGGGCTCGGTGGGCAAGTATTATCCTTATGGAGAGGAGCGCAACTCCCCGCAGTTGCCCAACGATCAGGTGAAGTTCGCCACGTACACGCGCGATTCGGCGACGGGGAATGATTATGCCGACCAACGCTACTACACGTCGGTATTAGGGAGATTTTTGACCGCGGATCACTACAAGGCGTTTGCCCAAGGCCAGGACCCCAGGTCGCCACAGACCTGGAATCAGTACGCCTATACTACCGGCGATCCAATGAACAGAGTGGACCCATTAGGAGAGGACGACTTTGATCCCGATTTGTTCGATTTCATCGATGTCACGATCCCCTCGAGCCACGCTCTCGAAAGGCGTGGGCGGGGCGGATTTCCTTGCGGGGCCCCTTGCACGAGCAACAGTTATGAAGTCCGCAGCACGCTCACGCTCACCGCTTCGGGAGGGCACTGGGCGAGGGAAGCCCTGGGCCGAAGAGGACCGAGCTCCCGTTGCTCGCCGACGAAGTGTAAAAGGAGCCCGTCAAGCTGGACAGCCTATTTCGCAAGCCTTTCCGCTGCGATAGCTGCGCAAATTCAAGCTGAGTTGCTCAACATCCAGATAACTACCAGCTGCGATGTGCAGGTGTACGCTCAGTCCGTTCCTAGTTCATCCGGTGGTGCCCTCTTGGTGCATACCTTTATCGAGATAACCATCGAGACGTTCTTCGGCACTGGTCTGGCCGCAACCAGCTCACAGATGATCACCGCGGGCCCGCAATTAAAGTCAAGCCCAGATCCAAATAACCCAGTCGACTGCACCCAGCAGCAGGCCGGAACTGGACAATGTTGGCTCAACAATGTATCACCGTCTCTCGTCGTCACGTTGGGTTCATCATCATCAAGTGTGGGCGGCTCAGCTACCCTGATCTGGGATAGCGGGTTTAGCTCTGCTGAGTGTGCTATCGCGCAAACTCTCCTCTTCGACGCAGGCCTGTACCCCAACAATACGTACACGTATGGCTATACCGGCGGGACTACTGGCTCAGGTTTCGGGCCCGGTGTCGGCTTTACGAGTAACAGTTTCGTCTATACCCTGCTTACAGAAAGGTCCAGGTGTATGGTACGAACTCAGGCCCAGGCGCGAACACCAGCAAAATCAACTCGGTGTATGACGCCATCAGCGGCGAATCGGTGGCATATCAGTACGACTCGCTGAACCGGCTGATTTCGGCGGCGGGCAGCGGCTGGACGCAGACCCAGGCCTACGACGGCTTCGGCAATCTGACCGGGCGCACCGGCACGGGGACGGCGCAATCGACCACCATCAGCACGCCGGTGAACGCGACCACCAACCAGCTCTCGGGCTACAGCTACGACTCCAACGGCAACCTGATCTCGACCGGCTACACCTACGACGTGGAGAATCGGATCAGCTTCGCCAACGCGGGCGGGGTGCAGTATTTCTACGACGCGCAGAACAAGCGGGTGTGGCAGGCCACCTGTCTTCCCGGCTCGTGTACGCCCGGGGGCACCTGGATTCTGAACTCGGCCACGGTGAACCTGTTCGGCGCCGACGGCAAACAGCTTGCCAGCTACGGGCCGATTCCGGCCTGGAACAACATGACGACGAACCAGGTGGCGATCACGTTCGGGCCGGTGGCGGTGCGGTCGTACTTCGGCGGGAAGCTGGTGGGCCAGCAGTTGGGGACCAACATCTACGAGCCGGTGATCCAGGACCGGCTGGGCTCGGTGGGCAAGTATTATCCTTATGGAGAGGAGCGCAACTCCCCGCAGTTGCCCAACGACCAGGTGAAGTTCGCCACGTACACGCGGGATTCGGCGACGGGGAATGATTATGCCGACCAACGCTACTACACCAGCACGCTCGGCCGATTCATGACCCCGGACCCGTATCAAGCTTCTGTCAGCGCTGCGAAGGACCCAACCGATCCGCAGAGCTGGAATCGCTACCCTTATAGCGGGAGCGATCCAGTGAATCATAAGGATCCAACTGGGATGGATTGGTGCTGGGGCGACGATTTCAGCATCGACTGCCTAGTCAGCAATCCCAATGGGTCTCCTGCGGGTTTTGAGTTTGACATTAGCATCGAGAACGCAATCGCCGCCGCCCTCCTCGCTGCCGAGAATCTCGCATCGAAAATCACCGTGCCTGATTGCACGGTCAAGATCAGCTTCCGGTCGGTAGCTGGTACCCCCGATAACCACATCATCATAACGACTATCGTCAGTGGAGTACAGACCGTTTATGAGGGAGAGCCGGACCCCAATCCTGTGCCAAACGCCCAGATCGCAAAATGTCTAGCTAGCGGGCTGCAGTACATACAATGCATAACGAGTTCGTTACTAGTTGGCGTTACGACCCCGAACGGAACCAAGGGTACAGGCACGCCAGATGTGACATTAGCAAACGCCGGCTGGGCGTGTGCAGCGATCGCCATAGCAAACTCTCTTTACAACAACCATCCGCTGCATTATGTTATCGGTCAGGCACCGAACAGTAACAGCTACGCTTACACGCTGCTTTCGTCCGCCGGTCTGCTTGATCAAATTGGGGCTGCGCCACCGAACACGCCCGGGTGGGGTTACAACGTGATCACGAACCCGCTTGGTTATCAATAGGCGAGACCGCAATATCGTGATGAAGATTATCAGCCTAAGCAAGGTTTCGTTAGCGATGACGCTAGCGGTCCTTACGATCAGGTTTTCCCTCTTGGGTGTGCCCGATCCGTCACTTGCCCTCTTGCGCCAGATCCGGGAGAGCCATTTGGTACTTGCGGACCTACGGAATTACTGGTATACAATTGTGTTCCCGAAACGCAGGGAAAGAATAAGATACGGTGGTAAGTCAGAGTACCTGTACTCCCTTATTTCGCCCACTGGGAGGTCACTGTTCGCCAGCAGGAGACAATTCGATCCAACCGGTCGCGTTTTCGACACGCTGATCAAACGCGAGGTAACGCCAACAGGTCCATCGCCAGAGGAAATCATCCCCACTCCCTTCATTGTTCTTTTTCAGTTCGCGGTCTCGTCGAACGAGAGGTTCATCGTCGTGGCGGGCAGGCTGCAGGATTCGACCATCGGCGAAGATCAACGCGATGGCATTTTCCTTTGGGATCGAATGGGTTCCAGTGTGCGCCCTCTCGCATCATACGAAAGTCGAAGCCAAGATATTCGGAGCTTTAACGTTGACGACGCCGGCGACGAGATAATCTACGAAGACAATGCCACCGTCATGGTATTAAAGGGATCAAATGGGCATTTAGTGTTGACAGACCATCATGCTGGCAAGTTTCCTGTGCTCATCCCGGATCGGCACGCCTATATGTATTCGGATCTAGGGAAGTTGATCTTGAATGATGGCGAAAAATCTCATGAGCTTCTCGATGTCAGCAACCTAGTCGGCGCGATTCGAGTCTCGCCCGATGCGCGGTTTGTTGCCTTCGGTCTCGACCCAGCCGGAAATTTGGGTTTGACGCAATTAAGAATTTGCGAATTGAAAACGCTGGCATGCGTGAATGGCCCCGAGTACAACGACTGGATCGCCGCACGAGAGACCTATTGGATCAAACAGTAAGTGCTCACTGCCTTATCAAGCACTCGCCGCAGTTGCCCAACGACCAGGTGAAGTTCGCGACCTACACGCGAGATTCGGCGACCGGAAATGATTATGCCGATCAACGCTACTACACCAGCGTGTTGGGTAGGTTCGTGACCCCCGACCCGTACGTTGCTAGCGCTGGCCCAGGAGACCCCGGAAGCTGGAACAGATATACCTACACGCGTGGAGACCCGGTGAACCGTTTTGATCCATTCGGCTTGGACGACAGCCCGCCCTGCACAGAATGCGTGATCTTCAATCCCTATCCGCCAGCGGCAGGCAGCACGTCCCCAGATTGGGGCGGAGGCACCGGAGGCGGCGGAGGAAGCTCTGGTAACCTTACGCAAACTGAAAAAGGTGCGAAGCAGCCCTATCCTCCTTCTTTCTTGAGTAACCCGAACGCGGTCGCGGCTGCGGTCCGCATCACGGAACAGCGCATCGCCAAAGCGGTAAACGCCGCGTTGGCCGCTTTGATGAATCCTCACTGCGCCGCACTGTTCAATCTGGACCCCAACGCTCCTACACCGGCAGCGTTGCTAGCGCTGATAGCCAATGGGAATGATCCTCAAGCATATTTCACCGAGGAGTATATTCCACAAGCGAGCCCCAACACTATGACCAACGCGATTACCGGCCGGACGCCATGGTCCATGCAGAACGGCACGGTCACATATGTCGGTTACGCACAGAACCAGGTCGTTGTAGCTTTCAATTTTGATCCCTCTGCGCCCTTCAACTCTGGCAGCGTCACTTACGACGCCACAACCGTTCTTCATGAGCTCGGACATGTATACGAGGCACTCTATGGCCTCGGATCTACCCTGCTCGTAAACGACGCAGGATCGACGGCCGCCAGCGCATATAACGACAAGCTCGTAGAAGCGAACTGCTTTCCTGGAGGGCACTGATGGTGTTGATATTGCTGGCCGTCGTCATGGTGGTCCAGGCGGAAAATCGTCGAGACCCGTTGCCCTCGCCTGGCATGCTCAGCATCTGCGACGTAGTCGCCGACGACCCCACAAAACTAAACGGCAAGGTCATACGAATTCGAGGATTTCTGCAGGCGACCGGCGAGGGCGGCTGGCTAGCTGAGGAATGCAAAACCCATCTGGTCACTAAGGGTTTGACGTGGCCAAACAGCTTCTCAATCTATGTCGATGAATCCGACGAAAATATCGCGCGCTCCTGGGAAGGAATGCTGACTAGACTCAGACAGCTCCACGCTGATGCCGAGCGGGATAAGATCTGGCTGACGATCATCGGACGTCTCGAAACGCGCGCATCGATGAACGACGAGGTGCTGGAAACACCTCATGGGTTGGTCAGGCTCGGATTCGGACATATGAACGATTCCCCAGCCGAGATCAACGTCATATCGGTCGAAGACATCAGGATCGAACGTCGGCGTACAGAAAAAACCAAATGACGGAGAGTGCCCAACCGGTCGCCGATCAACGCTACTACACCAGCACTCTGGGTCGGTTCATGACCCCGGACCCGTACTCCGCTACCAGCGGCACGCCGGGCTCCACCATGTTCACCGACATGTTCAGCTACACGCAGGCCGGCCAGGTGGCGGGCAAGCGCTTGCGCGTCACCCAGACCGAGCGGCAAACCAACCCCAACACGCACCAGCAGTTCACCCAGACCGCCCAGGGCGACTTGAATCTGGCCTACACCTACAACAACGAAGGCAAGGTCACCCAGGTCGCCTATCCGACCGAGAACAGCATCACCCCCACCTTCAGCTACAGCTACGATTCGATGATGCGGCTGAGCAGCATGACCGACGGCGGCAATTACGCCTACGGGACAGCCGTGAACGGCGCCACCTACAATGCCGCCAACCAACTCACGGCGCTCAACTACTACGACACCGCCGAAACGCGCGCCTACAACAATCTGATGCAGCTGACGAACATCACCGCCGCCAGCTTGTATCATCAATCCACGTCCATCAACGTGACCTACAACTACACGCCGGGCGGCGACAGCGGCAAGATCACTTCGACCCAAGACGCCATCAGCGGCGAGGCGGTGGTTTACCAATACGACGCGCTGAACCGGCTGATCTCGGCGCAAGGCAGCGGCTGGGCGCAGACCCAGGCCTACGATGGCTTCGGCAACCTGACCAGCCGGGTGGGCTACGGCGCGGCGCAAACCACCTCCATCAGTACGCCGGTGAACGCAGCGACCAACCAGCTCAGCGGCTACACCTACGACGCCAACGGCAACCTCATCTCGACCGGCTACACCTACGACGTGGAGAATCGTCTGAGCTTCGCCAACGCGGGCGGCGCGCAGTATTTCTACGACGCGCAGAACAAGCGCGTGTGGCAGGCAAGCTGCACCACGTCCGGCTACTGCAATCCAGGGAGCGGTTGGATACTGAACTTAAACCAGGACACCGTGAACCTGTTCGGAGCCGACGGCAAGCAACTAGCCAGCTATCAGGCTATCGGGGCCTGGAATCCTTCGGGAGGAACCAATGTCGCGATGGGCTTCAGCTATACCAACACGCGGGTGTATTTCGGCGGGCGGCTGGTGGGCCAGCAGGTAGGCACCAACGGCTACCAGGCGGTGATTCAGGACCGGCTGGGCTCGGTGGGCAAGTATTATCCTTATGGAGAGGAGCGCAACTCCCCGCAGTTGCCCAACGACCAGGTGAAGTTCGCAACCTACACGCGGGATTCGGCGACCGGCAATGATTACGCCGATCAACGCTACTACACCAGCACCCTCGGCCGGTTCATGACGCCCGACCGCGTGCGGGGTCGAGCGACAAACCCTCAGAGCTGGGACCGCTATGCCTACGGCAGCAGCGATCCCGTCGGACTCAATGACCCGACAGGACTGTTCCCGCCTCCTATGTATGAGACTCCAGACCCGTTCTCCGACCCCAGCGGCGACTACGGCGGCGGCGGCGGATACTGCGACCCGTCAGACGCCAGCTGTAATGATCCATGCGTCGGCGCCGACGGCTTTACGCCAAGCCCCAGCCCGTTTTGCCAGATCGGCGGCCCACCACCGGTTGAAACTCCCGCCCCGCCGCCGCAACCGCAGTGTTCGGTCTCTCTTTACGAGCGGCCTGTCATCGTGAACGGGATGACCGTAGGCGAGCACACGTATGTCGATCTAACCATTACGCAGAGCAACGGAACATCGTTCAACTGGCTTTGCGAAGGCGGACCATCAAATCCCAACGGAAGCGGGACGCTCCAGGGCGGGTGCGTGTTTGCGGCCAATGGGACGGCCACCAAGGGCACAAGTGGGCCCGGTCTCCCAGGAAACGTTCAGGTCGGGCAAACGTATACCGGCCCCAATGCGTGCGACGACGTCAGCGAGATACTTGGTGAGGTTACCACCTACAATTCGAACGGAGTTTTTGCTCCTTACAACTACCTCCTAAGTCCTACATCTCCTTACGGCTATAACAGCAACAGCTACTCCTTCACCCTTTTGTACGGCGTTGGCTTAGCGTCGTACTTTCCAAACCATAAACCCTATTCCTGGTTCGGCTCGCCGCCGAATGCGTCGGGTTGGGGCAGGTTGGTTCCAGGGCTATGAAGTATTCGCGACCAATCATCGTTTGCGTCGTCGGAGTTGCAGGGGCTTGGTCCAGCCGGCCAACGTTCGCTGACGATTCGCTTGCAAATTATCCATATCTTCCGGCAATGTACGATGTGACGGACCGGAACCTCGTGTTGTTTCCGCTGGGTCCGGGAAGCGAAAAGAGAGTGCTTCTGCCGAGGGCCCTGGGCGTCTATCAACTTAGCCCGGACGGGAAGACGCTATACAGCACTGCTGGAGAGATTCACGACTTGACGGAGCTGACAAAAGTGACACCGGGTTTGTTCAGAATCGAACTAGGTTCAAAGCGCGTAAGCGATGTTTCGGGTTCGGGCGACTTCACGTTTCTCAGCAACATAGCCATATCAGCGCGTCAGGAGGATGCTGTCATTGCTGGGAAACACTGGAACGATGGCAGGGCCGTTTGCGGAGTTTTTTCTCTGAATCTTTTGGATGGGAGGGCTCGGCAGATTTTGGACGGCGAGGACTGTGACGATGCCCTAACGCGGACAGACATCAGTTTGTCTCCGGATTCGAAATACGCGGTCGCTATCCACAGACGCTCGCTGGAACTCATCGATATTGCGAGCGGCGTGGTACAGAAACTTGGGGACGGCTTCATGAAAGTGGCCTGGTCTCCCGATGGGAAGTGGATTGCTGCCGCTAAGTATTCGGTTCTACAAGCGAACATAGTGCTTTTTGATGGGAAGACTTTCACAGCGCGGAAGACCCTGGCGAGTTCTATTGTTCTCAGAGTGCTATGGTCCCCAGACTCGCGGTTCCTCCTAGCTCGCAGGTCGGTTGCAGGCTGCGGCCCGGACGCGTTTACGTATGAGACCTTCGAAGTTCAGTCGGGTAAAGGATCGCTTGTCCAAAGCTCGAGGTGCAAAGTCTGGAACGCCAACGATGTCGGTTGGGTTGACCAGGCCATTGCAGGAAATCGATAACGAAGGCACCCAGCAGGGCGATAGCGGCGGCTCGAATCAAATCATCGCCGTCACCTTCAACCCGCCGCCCGGCGTCTACTCCCTGGGTCAACTGGTCGGCATGTCGACCACCACTTCCGGCGCAACCATCCGCTACACCACCGACGGCAGCACCCCCAGCGAGACCAACGGCACCGTGTACGTCGGCCCCATCGCATTCGGCGCCAGCCAAACGATCAACGCTATCGCCTACAAGTCCGGAATGACCGACAGCCCGGTGACTGCCGGCCCCTACACCATCCAGAACTCCTGGGGCGGCACGTAAGCGTCTAAGGAAACCATCTTGAGGCGCCGCCGGAAATGACCGAAGATAGCGGCATGGAAAAAGAGACGCAGCGCTCGGCCGAGATGCGGCAGTTGGTCAGAGACTACCAAGGCAGCGGGCTGGCTCGCCGGGAGTTCTGCGAGCAGCGCGGGATTTCACTAACGACCTTCGATTACTGGCGCGGCGTACAGTCGCCGGAAACGACGCGCATGGTGAAGGTGGAAGTGGCCGGCGACAGACGCGGCGTGTGGGTTCACAGTGAGCCTGGCCAACGGCCGTCGGATCGAGAGTTCCTGGCGCTTTACGGATGCGGAACTGACGCGGTTGATCCGCATCGCCGAAAGCGCGTAGATGTTCGGGCTGGGGGCGGCGACGAAGATCTACATCGCCATCGAAGCCATCGACATGCGCAAGGGGTTCGAAGGATTGCACGGGCTGGTGCGCGACCATCTGGGGCAAGATCCGTTGAGCGGTCACTTGTTTTTATTCAGCAATCGAACGCGAACGCGGCTGAAAGCTCTGGTGTGGGACGGGAGCGGATTGTGGGTGTGCGCGAAACGTCTGGAGAAGGGGCGGTTTCGCTGGCCGGAGGCGGAGGCAGGCGCAGCGTGACGATGCGGGCCGAAGAGCTGGCGATGCTGGTGAACGGGCTGGATCTGAAGCAAGCACAGCCGCGGAAGTGGTATCGCAAAAGTGCGTGAAAATGTTCTGGAACATTTTCATGAGTTCGCGTAATATGGGTCATCCCCCGTATGGCTGCGGCTCACGATCCACAGGCGCGCATCGCGACCTTGGAACACGCGCTGCGATCGGCAAACCGCGAGCTGCAGTGGGCGCAGCTAAAAATTCAAGTCCAGCAAGTGCAGATCCGGAGCTGGAAGAGCGGCTGCGGCGGCAACGCATCCAATGGCTGGGGCCGCAGAGTGAAACGCTGAGCGATCTGCAACTGGAGCTGTTGGCGGAGGAGGAACCTGGCGCCACGCGGAAGAAGTGGAAGCGGAAACGCGCCGCGACCCGCTACCCGGCCAGGCGCGGCGCGAACGGCAACCCCATCCTGGAAGGCGTGCCCTGCCGGAGCATTTGCCGCGCATCGAGCAGGTGATTCGGTGCCAGGAGCCGATCTGCCGGAGTTGCGGCGGCGAAACCACAGTTATCGGCTACGATCAGAGCGAACAATTGGACCGCGAGCCGGCACGCTGGTTCGTGCGCGTGATCAAACGCGAGAAGCGGGCGTGCGGGAAGTGCACGGGCATTGTGATGGCGGAACTCGAGCCGCGGATCGTAGACAAGGGCCTGGCCAGCGACCGGGTGGTGATCGAAACGGTGGTGGCCAAGTACTGCGATCACCTTCCGCTGTACCGGCAGCAAGCCATGCTGGAACGGGAAGCGGGTGTGGAGATCAGCCGAGCCACGCTGGACGGCTGGGTGATGCGAGTGGGCGAGTTGCTTCAGCCGGTGGTGGCAGCCATGCGGAGCGATCTGCTGCGGGCCCGGTATTTGCAAGCCGACGAGACTACGGTACCGGTGCAGATGCACGATAAACGCGGCTCGGATCATCAGGCGTACTTGTGGCAGTACGGCCAACCCGGTGGCGAGACGGTGTTCGATTTCCAGATGGGGCGCGGGCGGGATGGGCCGAAGAAATTCCTGGGCGATTGGGAAGGCCTACTGCAAACCGACGGCTACCAAGCATACGACCATCTCGGCGGATCGAACCTGGTGCAGGTGGGATGCTGGGCGCACGCGCGGCGTAAGTTTGTCGAGGCGGTGAAGGTGAATCCGAAAGATGGGGCAGCGATCCAAATGGTGACGCGCATGGACGCGTTGTTTTTGGTGGACCGTCACGCGCGGGAACAACAGATGAGCGCCGATGAACGTTTGGCGCAGCGGCGCGAGCACGCCCTCTCGTGGGCCACGGAGATTTACCAGGAGTGCGTGAAGCGCCGCGCGACGACATTGCCGAAAAGCACGCTGGGCCAGGCGGTGACGTACACCTTAAATATGTGGCCGAAACTGCGGCGCTGTTTCGACTACGGCGAAGTGGAGTTGTCCAACAACCTGGTGGAGAACTCGATGCGCCCCGTGGCGCTGGGCCGCAAGAACTGGCTGCACGTGGGCAGCGCGCAGGCCGGTCCTAAGGTGGCGGCGATTCTTTCGGTGGTTGAATCCTGCCGCCGGCTCGACATCCCAGTGAAAGAATATCTACTGGCCGTGTTACCTGGATTGGCTGGGCGCAAGGTTTCTGAAATCGCCTGCCTCACGCCGGCTCGGTGGGCGGCATCACAGCTCTAACCTGGGTTGGTCGGACGGATACGGACCAACTATCTGGCCTTGGCCGAGGTCCAGGTGTATGGTACGAACTCAGGCCCAGGCGCGAACACCAGCAAAATCAACTCGGTGTATGACGCCATCAGCGGCGAATCGGTGGCATATCAGTACGACTCGCTGAACCGGCTGATTTCGGCGGCGGGCAGCGGCTGGACGCAGACCCAGGCCTACGACGGCTTCGGCAATCTGACCGGGCGCACCGGCACCGGCACGGCGCAGTCGACCACCATCAGCACGCCGGTGAACGCGACCACCAACCAGCTCAGGGCTACAGCTACGACGCCAACGGCAATCTGATCTCGACCGGCTACACCTACGACGTGGAGAATCGGATCAGCTTCGCCAACGCGGGCGGCGTGCAATATTTCTACGACGCGCAGAACAAGCGGGTGTGGCAGGCCACCTGCAGCCCCGGCTCTGTACTCCCGGGGGCACCTGGATTCTGAACTCGGCCACGGTGAACCTGTTCGGCGCCGACGGCAAACAGCTTGCCAGCTACGGGCCGATTCCGGCCTGGAACAACATGACGACGAACCAGGTGGCGATCACGTTCGGGCCGGTGGCGGTGCGGTCGTACTTCGGCGGGAAGCTGGTGGGCCAGCAGTTGGGGACCAACATCTACGAGCCGGTGATCCAGGACCGGCTGGGTTCGGTGGGCAAGTATTATCCTTATGGGGAGGAGCGCAACTCGCCGCAGTTGCCCAACGACCAGGTGAAGTTCGCGACCTACACGCGGGATTCGGCGACCGGGAATGATTACGCCGATCAACGCTACTACACCAGTGTCCTTGGCCGGTTCATGACAATGGACCCGTTCCGCGGGAGCGCGAGTCTGGGGAATCCGCAGAGCTGGAATAGGTACGCGTACGCTGTCGGTGACCCCGCCAACAGTTTTGACCCTACCGGCCTTGACGTCGAATGTTCTGTGGTCAATGGAAATTTCACGTGCGTTGATAATGTCTCCACGCCCATTAGTGGATCTCCAATCGGAGGCGGCGTCCCCTACCTCAATCCATTGACGGCTACATTGAACCAGATCAATGCGGCGGTCCATTCAGTCAACAACGCGGCAAATCAATTTCACCAAGCCTTGTGCAGTGAGACGCCTGGTGGGAGGGTGGTCGGGCTTAACGGGTCGCTCGGCGTCCTTGCAGGCGTGGCAGGAAGTGCGGAGATAGTGCTGGACTATTCGACCGGACAAGCGTACCTAGTTCTTTCGGGTGGCATGGGCGCCTTCGGTAATGGAGCTCAGGTGGGTGCGAGTACAGGTTTCATTTACGGTGCAGGAGATCCCGTTCCGAGCTTCGCCTCAGGCGGTAACACGTCGGCAACGGTAGCATTCAACCTTGGCCTTCTGACAGACGGGCTGTTGGGGGTCTTGAATCTTACTGCCACGGCGACGGCTAACAGCGGGGGCCTTACCGGAGACCCGACCAACCTGAACTTTCAATCGGCCACGTCATATCAGATCGGGCTTTCATTAGGGTTAATCAACAATCGGGTACCCAGCAGCGGAACTGCCACTAACACTGTAGACGTTATCTCCCTTGGCAGCTTCCTTACCGGCCCGGCCGCCCTACTTGCAAGCCCGGTCGATTCGCTACTGGCCAGCATAAAGCAAGGTTGCAAATAGCTTATGAGGTTCGTCTATGCGGCCATACTATTTGCTGTTGCCGCTTACTTCCATGTCAGGGGCATTCTGATATTCTGCCGGATGAAGGATGAGGTCAATAGCGTGCTCCCGGAGGAATCCCAATTACCGCAAATAGGTGTGAACCTGCGACAGGGCGGAGTCATTCCCCTTCACAAGAGCTTCTTTCCCGGAAGCGCACTGCGAAGGAGCTATGTTATTTCCTGGGTCGGCAATGTAGTGTCGTTCTTTTCCGCGCTTGGTTGCGTCATCCGTGTTCATACAGGTCGATGACACGAGCCCGCGGTAATTGATAGAACCAAAGATGAGCGCATTGACGCAAAACCACGGACAGTCTCCGCAGCCAAGGAAGTTTCTCAGCTGGAGACTTTGGCTTTTTTTAGCCTCGCCGTTCATATTGATCGCGGTTCTTGCCGTCTTCGTAGTGCGTGTGAGATCCGAGTACGTGCCGAGCGCTAGAGCCGCATCGGTTCATCTTCACCAAGAGCTGGAACGTGGCGCGGAAGAGCAGATTTATTCCGATGCAGATCCGGTGTTCCAGAGAACCATGTCCAAAGATATTGGCATCAAGTTCCTCAGACGGGTGCGAAGGAAGCTCGGGAGGTGTCAGTACTTAGGGCCAACCAGCTGGAGCGTGAACGCGAGCCAGAACGGCGCGATCGTTGTCTTGATATATCATGAGAAATGTTCGAACGGCGAGGGCGACGAGACGCTGACATGGCGCGTTCTCGGCCGGTCGGCTTTCCTGGTCGGACTGAGCGTAAACAGTCCAGTTTTGCTTACCGACTAGCTGGAGGAACGTCGCTGTCTGCGGCCCAAACTTCGCTAGATCTGAGCGGAATGCGCTGCGGACGTACGTGTACGGCACGAGTGCCGTCGCATCAGCTGCAGGGCCCCTACGCCATCCAGAACTCGGGGGCGGGGGGTCGTCCCTCGCCACCTACACCTACGCCATTATCAATCACCTGACGGGCGTCTCGATGCCGCGCTCCTCGGGCACCCGGACGCGCGCGTTCAACCGCACCAACGGCACCACGGTCGGCGCGTTGTTGCTGAGCGCTACCAATCCGGAGAACGTCTATGACGCCATCAGCGGCGAATCGGTGGCATATCAGTACGACTCGCTGAACCGGCTGATTTCGGCGGCGGGCAGCGGGTGGACGCAGACCCAGGCCTACGACGGCTTCGGCAATCTGACCGGGCGCACCGGCACGGGGACGGCGCAATCGACCACCATCAGCACGCCGGTGAACGCGACCACCAACCAGCTCAGCGGCTACACCTACGACACCAACGGCAACCTGATCTCGACCGGCTACACTTACGACGTGGAGAATCGGATCAGCTTCGCCAACGCGGGCGGCGTGCAATATTTCTACGACGCGCAGAACAAGCGGGTGTGGCAGGCCACCTGTCTTCCCGGCTCGTGTACGCCCGGGGGCACCTGGATTCTGAACTCGGCCACGGTGAACCTGTTCGGCGCCGACCGCAAACAGCTTGCCAGCTACGGGCCGATTCCGGCCTGGAACAACATGACGACGAACCAGGTGGCGATCACGTTCGGGCCGGTGGCGGTGCGGTCGTACTTCGGCGGGAAGCTGGTGGGCCAGCAGTTGGGGACCAACATCTACGAGCCGGTGATCCAGGACCGGCTGGGTTCGGTGGGCAAGTATTATCCTTATGGGGAGGAGCGCAACTCGCCGCAGTTGCCCAACGACCAGGTGAAGTTCGCGACCTACACGCGGGATTCGGCGACGGGGAATGATTACGCCGACCAACGCTACTACACCAGCACCCTCGGCCGGTTCATGACGCCCGACCGCGTGCGGGGTCGAGCGACAAACCCTCAGAGCTGGGACCGCTATGCCTACGGCAGCAGCGATCCCGTCGGACTCAATGACCCGACAGGACTGTTCCCGCCTCCTATGTATGAGACTCCAGACCCGTTCTCCGACCCCAGCGGCGACTACGGCGGCGGCGGCGGATACTGCGACCCGTCAGACGCCAGCTGTAATGATCCCTGCGTCGGCGCCGACGGCTTTACGCCAAGCCCCAGCCCGTTTTGCCAGATCGAGGGCGCATCACCGCCGGAACCCGTGGCGCCCCCCGTGTCCTCGGTGCAGCGGGACACCGATTTGAATACAAAGGGCCTGACACCTCAGCAGGTGGCTCAGGATATGACGTGGGTTGCTCAGGGTCTCAGCTATCTGCAAAAATGGGCGCCGGCTGGTTCCAATACAGCTTGCAATGCTGACCTAAAGGCCCTGGGACTGTCGCCGCAAGCGATACAGAACATCGCTTCGACCGTCGTCCCGTTTTTGCCCACCTCGTTGTTTCAGTTCGGCGCGAGCTGGGATTTCGCGGTCGTTGACGGCGGCTACCCGGACGCCATCTTGTACTGGAACCCGCAGAATTTCTGGCAAACCACGTTTTCGCAGATTTTGGGTACCCTGCTCCACGAGTTTGCCCACTTCGGACCAGGAGTGTCTGACTCAGTCGCCGCAGCCGACGTTGGCGTGGTTTTCGATCCGTTCAATACCTGGTACATCAGCGACAAGCTGATGAGGGACTGCTTTTCCGGAGTCCAAAATCCATGAAACCATCCACCTCCTTAACCTGCCTCAGTTGGTTGCTCTTCTTCTATGGTGCACTCGGCTGGGGGCAGCAGCCGACGTCAGACGTGACGATTCACGTCGTCGATGAGTACGGAGTCGTCTCGGGCCCGGTGAAGGTAAACCATTTCGTTTTTGGCACCGACGGAGCGGACTTCGCTAGCAAATTCGTGAAGGGGGAGGCGACCGGTATTCCCTACGGGCGATACAGGGCCATTCTGGAGACGCCTCGCGTCCTTACCCAGTGGGTCGAGATCCGTCGGCCGAAGGCGTTTGTAGTTTTGGACGGTCGCAGGACGTTCATGGACTTCCCTCCCGGTGAATCGGTGCGCCTTGCTGGCAAGATCACTGGGCTTCCGGCCAGCGTTGTCGAGCCAGTTTGGGTCGAGGTGCTAGAGATCCACGGCGACACCCCGCCCTGGACGGAGGTCTCCGGGCTCGAAGGCGACGGATCGTTCAGTGTCCCGCTTCCGGGCTTAGGCGAGTACCTTTTGGTCATCCTGCATGGCGGCGGCGTCATTTCCTGCCGCCCGGTTCGCGTAGACCGTGTCAATACCTCGATCGCCATTGACCTCAAGGCCAAGGACGTGAACTAAGAACGCGTAAAACATCATGCCCGGCAGGAACAACCACAAGCTCAACCAGAGCTCTCAGCCCTACGCGATCCTCGGCCAGCTGTTAGGCAGTGGCGCAAGTCTTTCAAACAAGGATGCTGCGAAATGCGAACTCCGTCACGGGAGCCGACGCCTGCATCCCGGTCGGCAAGACCCGTGCGCCCGACTCCACCACTGCGTTCATCGACATGTTCAGCTACACCCAGGCCGGCCAAGCGGCGGGCATGGACCTGCGCGTGACCATGACCCAGCCTCAAAACCTGGACGGGGAAGGCCAGTGTTACGTCCAGACCGCCCAGAGCGACCTGAATCTCGTTTATGCCTACAACAACGAAGGCAAGGTCACTCAGGTCACTTACCCGACCCCAACTGGCGGCAGCCCAATTGCCTTCAGCTACGGCTACGACTCCATGATGCGGCTCAGCAGCATGACCGACAACAGCAACTACTCCCAGCCGGCGGTGAATAACGCCACATACAACGCGGCCAACCAGCTCACCGCACTCAACTAGGTCTAGGCGACCTGATCACCGCCGTTGCTACGGCTCAGCAGGCAGACCAGGCCTCCGGCTTGATTACCAGCTACCTTGAGGCCGACTGCGACAAAAGCAAGTTACAGTAATTACTTCGCTATGCTCCTACGAGGCTCCTTATTAACTGTATGGGCAGGTGTATACCGGGTAATGGTCAAGGGGACGGCAATGGCCTTACTAAGCTTGTGTCCACCGCTTATTGGATGCACCTGCGGCGTTGATCCAGCCGCCCCGGCCTGTAGTCTTGTCGGAACGCGAGATGTCGCATTTCTAGGTAGAGTGGCGTTCTCAAACGATGATGGTAGCGGCAGGTTTACCCAATCCACGCTAGTACAGTTCGACGTGGAAGAAATTTATAAGGGGCTGGCTCAAGGGGTCAAGGATGTGTGGATCGACCCTGGCAGCTTTACTAGCTGTTACCAGCGGTTCCGAGTAGGCGACCGATACGTGGTTTTCGCGCACAATCCATCCGGGACTCCATCGACGGGTACGGTGACAATGTCGACACGGCAAGAGTCACCAAAGCCCTTGCCACCCGTGTTTGATTCGAGACGTCCTCCCAAGGTGTACGTTTCGACCTCGTGCGATGGCTCCCGCGAGGCTGCACATGCAGCTGCTGATATTTCTTGGCTACGCGCCTTTGTGTCTGGCAAGACGACCACCCGAATATTCGGTCGCATTTTGGAAGAGCAAGGCACGCCGCTCCTTCATGCAGAAGACGAAGTCGGATTAGCCGGTGCTACTGTGCGTATTGAAGGCCCAGGCGGCAAATACGAGGAGATCTCCAGTTCGGCGGGGGCATACTCTTTTGAAGGCGTCCCTGATGGTACCTACTCGCTCGATGTGTCCTTGGATCAATACCGTCTTGAGCGTGGCTACCAGCGCATCAAGCTCGCGCCAAGGGCATGCTTGGAGGTGAACCCAAAGCTTGTCACCGATGGTGAAATCAGTGGTACTGCGCGCGGACCCAATGGCAGACCTATTGCTGGACTCAAAATCCAAATCGCTCGCGTTTTGCCGGGAGGAAAGTTGAGACACCTGTTCGCGAGCCGTGCTAAAACCGACGCCTCAGGTCACTTCTTATTGACCGCGCTGCCTCATGGCGACTTTCTCCTGGGTGTCAATCTGGGAAACGTCCCGACTCGCGAGACCCCGTATCCGACCGTTTATTATCCTGGGTCCCGGTTCCGGAGCACAGCTCAAGCTTTACACCTAAAGCCTGGTGAGCACATTTCCGGGTTGAAGCTGCTTTTACCCGAACCTTTGGCTCCTCGATCCGTCAGCGTCATCGTAGTGTGGCCTAACGGCACACCTGCTAATCGTGTTCAAGTATTTACGGATGTGAATCATGATGACCCGGCCGGTGTGGTTATCACCGATGCAAGCGGCAAGGCCGAACCACCTTGTCTTCAACAACTGCCCTATCGCATCTCGGCACGAGATTTTGTGGATACCGACCCGACAAAGAACAACCGCCGTATCATGGACGGAGAGGTAATCTTACCAGCTGGACGAGAGCCAGTATCGTTGAGAATCGTGCTCAACCGGCCAGGTCTCGTGCCGTGAAGGCAATTCGCCGAAGTTGCCGAGCAACCAGGAGAAATTCGCGACCTACACGCGGGATTCGGCGACGGGGAATGATCATGCCGATCAACGCTACTACACCAGCACGCTGGGCCGGTTCATGACCCCGGATCCGGGCAACAGCGGACCAAACGATGCGCTTATTACAGCTAACTGCGGTAAAACACTGGGACTACCTTGAGATCGTAGGCATGAGTCACCATACCACTTGTCGGTTGCTCACAACCCTCTTCTTGTGCACGACTCCGTCTCTTGCTAACGGACCGCTGGATTGCGTAAACGAAATTGCCGTGCCACGAGTTAACGGTAATGTAATCGTGAGTATTCCGGCCACAGTCCAAGTTCACGTGAGCATCGGAAAGAAAGGTATTGCGCGAGCAGTAGAGTACGAAGGCGCCAAGCCTCTCCTTCGCATTGCGCTCGATCAATTCTTCAAGCGTGAATCGAGCTACCTTCCTGCGTGTGCGGGTAGGACCATCACCTTCGTCGTTCGGTACACTGTGGAAGGCGCACCCACGTCAGCACCCGAATCAGCAGCGCGATTCAAGCCACCAAATGAGTTCATTGTCGTGGCCCACCCGGTGACGCCAGCATTAGACGCATTCCCACAAATCAAGCCGAAGTGATCTGCCCAGCTGCTGTCGCTGAGCCCGACCAATCCGGAGAACAGCACCGGCCGCACCGGCACCGGCAAGGCGCAGGGAACCACCATCAGCACGCCGACCAACGCCACCACCAACCAGCTCACGGGCTACAGCTATGACGCCAACGGCAACCTGATCTCGACCGGCTACACCTACGACGTGGAGAATCGGATCAGCTTCGCCAACGCGGGCGGCGTCCAGTATTTCTACGACGCGCAGAACAAGCGCGTGTGGCAGGCGACCTGCCTTCCCGGCTCCTGTACGCCAGGAGGCACCTGGATTCTGAACACGGCCACGGTGAACCTGTTCGGGGCGGACGGCAAACAGCTCGCCAGCTACGGGCCGATTCCGGCCTGGAATGTCAACTACGACCAACCAGGTGGCGATCACGTTCGGGCCGGTGGCGGTGCGGTCGTACTTCGGCGGGAGGCTGATGGGGCAGCAGTTGGGGAGCAACATCTACGAGCCGGTGATTCAGGACCGGCTGGGTTCGGTGGGCAAGTATTATCCTTATGGGGAGGAGCGCAACTCGCCGCAGTTGCCCAACGACCAGGTGAAGTTTGCGACCTACACGCGGGATTCGGCGACCGGGAATGATTACGCCGATCAACGCTACTACACCAGCACCCTCGGCCGATTCATGACCCCGGACCCTTACGGTGGCAGTGCCATGACGAATAATCCGACCAGCTGGAATCGATATGGGTATGTCAACGGCGACCCAGTTAACTCCAGCGATCCGACTGGCGAGGACTTGGTTCCGCTGTGTACCGTGGGGACTGGCGAAGGGGCGGAACTCGTCCCGTGCGAGACAGTCAGCCGCAGCGCCCCTCAACCGCTCAACCCGACGCCAACTCAAGAGGCCTGGGATAGCCTAAGTGCAGAATGCCAAAAGGGTCTTGAAGACGCTATGCCCGGCCCGGACACTCCGGTGAACATGGCCAAGAGGCTGGCAGCTCTCAACAGGGCAACGGCCGCTGAGAGCACCCTTCAGGCAGCAACCGCCGGCACGAACATCGATTGGACCATGCTCGGCGGCGATTGGCGTCAAGGAGAGTCAGTTTAGTGACAAGTACCAGGCGTGCCCTGCTGGCCAGACCTGGAGCCCAACGAATCCTACCTGCTCGGGGGCCGGCTACTTCCAAATCGATTTGTACCAAAATCAGAGCGTTACTCTGGATCAGGCCTGGGGTCTTGGATCGGCTGCAAACTGGGCGGTGCAATTCCTCAGTAAAAACCTTGCGGGACTCGCAAGCAATTTTCCGGGTCTCGATCCCGCCGCCCTTCTGCAGGCTTTGGCTTCTTCCTACAACCACGGGTTCGGCCAGGTTAGCAAGGACCTAAATACCGGCGTTTCGACAGATTTGAACTCAAAGGGAGTGAACAACGGTTACGGAGCCAACATTCTCGAACTCATGGCGTGCTTTTAGGTTTATTCGTATGCGGAGATCGGTTAATGGCTATTGTTTAGTTGCGTTCGTGTGCTTTGCCGCGTGGCAGGAGGCTCCGGGTGCAACTCTAAAGGGCGTACTGTATGGAGATCAGGGCGGAGTCTCTGGCACTGCATCTGGAACCATTCGTTTGGCTGTAAACGGCCAGGTCTATCACTTGGCATATCAGAAGCCGTATCCGGCGATTTTCTCCACGGAAAACTGCCGTCTGTCAGGTTCCAGATGGACCATTGAGGCCAAGGTCGACGATCTTGGAAAAGGAGTTGTGCTGAGTGCGCAGTGTAGGGGCGGTAGCGACTCACTCGGTCTGCCAGCAGTGCAGTTGGTCTCGCAATATTTGGATTTCATTAGGAATCAGAATTACCTGCCAGCGTACGACCTGTTTGCTTCCACCTACAAGAGCGAACATCCCTTCTCCGAGATGGCAGCGCAAGCCGCGGTGCTGGATTTCAGAATGTATCTCTCCGCGGGGCAGTGTTTGGAAATCGTGCGCAAGATTTCAGCGAGCGAGATATTAGTACGTGCGGGAAGCGAATGCTTCATTGGAAGGGTAGGAGAACCCGCCCCGTTGTCGTTTGTTTTCGATGTTGTTCGTGGGTCGTCTTCGAATTCCCTCCGGTTTGGAGACGTAGTACCGATTGTCGAGCAGCCGCGTATGGTCAAGCGCTTCCCATCCGAAACGACAAGGGACACGTCGATTGAAAGAGCCGTGCGCCGGGTTTTGCAACTGGCGCCCAATGATTATTATTTCTACAACAAGGTGGATCTCGATGGTGTCGGCGAACCGGAGGTCCTCGTACATGTGGTCAGCCACGCTCGCTGCGATTTCAATGGTTGCAACCTGTTGGTCTTGCAACAGAAGGGGGCGCAATACGAAGTAGTTTCAAATATCACGCCGACGTGTATGCCTGTCTTCGTCAGTACCGAGCGCACGAACGGATGGAGGGACCTGATCGTTTCCGGTGAAGCGATGTATTACACAGTTCTGAAGTTTGATGGCAAGAGCTACCCGCAGGACCCCAGATCACAGCCTCCATTGCGCGAATCGGTGGATGCCACAGCATATCTTTCCAATCCCCTCAAGCCGGCGTACGGAGTTTCCTTGATGCGCGATCGGCGCGGGGCGTTATCCGGAGACTCCCAATCGGGCGCAGCCCGCACTGGCGGTAGCGCATCTGGGAGATAGCCCGCTCGCCACCTACACGCGGGATTCAGCCACCGGCAACGACTATGCCGATCAACGCTACTACACCAGTGTGCCGAGCTAAAAGCCACAACAAGGATCGGCGGCCGGCACCCAAGCCGAGCTGCTCGCCACGCTCAGCAGCCGAGAGCAGGCAGGAGCTATGATCAAAGCGATGGCGCAAGTCCACATGAGCGAAGCTGAAGTCGCGAAGAACTTCGCTGCCGCTCTGGAGAAGGTGCGGCAAGGCCTGGAAGTTGTAGTGGAACATGACCATCAAGCTGTGGCCGTGCTGCGCCCAGCGATTCCACCGCGCCGCAAGATCTCGGAAGTGTTGGCGCGGATGCCCAAGAAGTCAACCGCCACGATGGATGCCGACTTTGCGCGCGACATCGAAGCCGCGATTGAAGGCCATCGCGAACCGCTGGAACCGCCGGCGTGGGATTGATCCTGGATTCCTCGGTTGTGATCGCAGCCGAGCGGCTGGGGCAGACCGCATACCAAATGCTGGAGACCGTCAGCCAGCAGAAGCAAGATCCGGAAATCGCGATCTCGGTTGTCACCGTCTTGGAGTTAGCGCACGGAATCGCTCGCGCCGATACGCCGCACCGCCGTGCTGGGCGGCAAGAGTTTCTAGACGATCTATTGGCCGGCATGCCGGTTCATCCGGTAACAATAGCGATCGCTCTCCGCGCCGGACGATCCGACGGGCTGATGCAGGCAGCGGGCAAGCGCATGGCGCTAGCAGATCTTTTGATCGGATCGACCGCGCTGGAGCTCGGCTACTCAGTGGGGACTGCCAACGTACGGCACTTTGCCATGCTTCCGGACTTGCTGATCGAGCAGCTCTGAAGAAAACGAGGTGATCCCCGCGCTCCCGCGCGGGTCCACCACCAGACGCGTACGTTTAACTACACCAGCGGCAGCACGGTGGGCGCGGTTCTGCTGAGCGCGACCAATCCGGAGAACGGCACCGTTAGCTACACCTACAACTCGAATATGACGTTGAAGACCAAGACCGACGCCAAGGGCCAGGTGTTCAACTACACCTACGACGGCTACAATCGCCTGAGCCAGATCAGCGTGGGCAGCACGGTGCTGCGCACGTATGTCTACGACTCCAACGCCGACGATTCGAACTACTCGCACTACCCGTCCGGGCGGCTGGTGGAGGTCAAGTATCCGGCGGTCCAATACTCGCCATCGGGCGCTTGCAGCACTCCCAACGCCTCCACCATGTTCACCGACATGTTCAGCTACACGCAGGCCTTGTTGCGAATTCGAACTCCAATATAAGGGCGTGTGGAACAAAACATGGCGACCCGTAGTTCCGTTCCGCTCCGACCCCGACCTCAACATCAAGTGCGCCATCCATTGATGGCGCACTTACGCCGGGCATGGTCGCTTTGTCTCCTGTGTTCAGCATCGATAGCACCCAAAATCGCGGCGCAGCAACAGTTCCCTGGTGTGCGGGTGAGCACCATCGTTCCACTGGAGGCAATGTGGTCGCTTTCTCCCACTGTCGCCATTGGAAGCGTCACCAAACATTACGAGCTATGGACATCAGGTCGTCGACCGTCTGCCGGCCCCGACCTCTCCCGACGTGCATGACTTGTATTGGTGCCAAGGCGATTTTGAGGTGACTGCAGTCGTGAAGGGCGAGATTTCTAGCGGACACAAGAAGTATCTTTGGGCGTCGACCTTTCCCGGGTGCAAGCTCGTGGACGACAACCCGAAGCTAGTCTATCGCCGATTCGAAACAAAGTACTGGTTTCTTCACGATGAGAAGGAGTTCCTCAGACCCACTTTCGATTATATTGCGCCCCGGTTTGGAGGGCTGTTCACGGCGTGGCTGGAGGGACCTTCCCTGTCGCCGCGCGAACATCTGGGTGCTCTCCTGCTTACACCATCCGCAAACTCCGACTCGCTCGATGACTACTCTAGCTACTTCTGGGACGTGGCCAATATGGCCTGCGATCTGCTTGGTAGGGACGAGTGCACGCGGAGGATTAGGAATCTTGAGAATCTCGGGAATTCTGCACTCCGTGATTCTGCTTGCGAATATCTGAGAGGGAGCTTCGGACGACCTGCGAACCAAAGTGAAGGGGAGAAAGCCCTAAATGTAAGGATATTCCTGTTGAAGCGGTGTTGCATTGCCGTACCAGGCCCAACCCCCACCGTTCAAACAGTCGTTCCCGTCCACGGAACCCAGATCGATACCGCGAGCCTCTCGTTCTCCGATCGCGTGGTTGATGCTCATACCCACGATGCGCAGGTCGGCGTGGTCGGTTCCGAGATCGACCGCCCGACCTGTCCCGTCGCCGCACTCCAGGGCATCCGGCCGCCAGTTTGGATCCGCACAAAGGATAAGGCGCGCGATGCGGGCACCGCCCAACCGTTCGCAGCAGAGGCCAGGGAGGCGCTATGATCAAAGCGATGGCGCAAGTCCACATGAGCGAAGCGGAAGTCGCGAAGAACTTCGCCGCCGCGCTGGAGAAGGTGCGGCAAGGCGCCGAGGTTGTGGTCGAGCAGGATCACCGCCCCGTGGCGGTCATCACGCCGGTGAAAGGCCCAGGCCGCCCCATCGATGAGTGCATCGCCATCGCGAAGGCCCGTGGTTCCGGAGCGACTTTGGATGAGGGCTTTGCCAAAGATTTGGAAGAGATGATCGCCCAGCGCCAGCCGCTCGACACCTCCGCATGGGACTGATCCTCGACTCCAGCGCTGTGATCGCTGGAGAGCGGAGAGGTCAGAACGCCGCTGAACTGCTTTCTGATTTGCGGGCTGCTTTTGGCGGGGAAGCGATCGCCCTTGCAACCGTCAGCGTGATTGAGCTGGAGCACGGCATCTGGCGCGCACAGGATGTGGCGCAAGCCGAGCGCCGGCAGAACTTTTTCAACGATCTGTTCGCAGCCGTTCCCACCAATCCGCTCACGTTCCACATTGCCCGGCGTGCGGCCAGGATCGACGGCGGGTCCAGACGAAGAGGCGTGGTGATCCCGTTCCAAGACCTGGTAATCGGAGCGACGGCGCTTGAGTTTGATTACGCTGTTGCCACGCACAATGCGCGGCACTTCCAGATGATTCCGAATCTCGTGGTAAGACAGCTCTGAAACAAGGAGCGCTCCTTGCTCCCGCTCGAATCGCGAACATGCACTTGCTCACTTCCGTTCGCTCGGGCATGCGGCGCCGGTCGCACGGCTCCCTGACCACGCCGCCCCGCGCTCCCTGGCGAATCGGATCAGGTTCGCCAACGCGGGCGGGGTGCAATATTTCTACGACGCGCAGAACAAGCGGGTGTGGCAGGCCACCTGCCTTCCCGGCTACTGCACGCCCGGGGGCACCTGGATTCTGAACACGGCCACGGTGAACCTGTTCGGGGCGGACGGCAAGCAGCTTTCGAGCTACGTGCCTAATCCGGCCTGGAACAACATGACGACGAACCAGGTGGCGATCACGTTCGGGCCGGTGGTGGTGCGGTCGTACTTCGGCGGGAAGCTGGTGGGCCAGCAGTTGGGGAGCAACATCTACGAGCCGGTGATCCAGGACCGGCTGGGCTCGGTGGGCAAGTATTATCCTTATGGGGAGGAGCGCAACTCCCCGCAGTCGCCCAACGACCAGGTGAAGTTCGCCACCTATACGCGGGATTCGGCGACCGGCGATGATTACGCCGACCAACGCTACTACACCGGTGTCCTGGGCAGAATGACACCCGACCGGATGAGCGCCGGCCCCGTCGATCCTCCGAGCTGGAACCGTTACGCGTACACCGCCGGTGATCCGATTAATCGTGTCGATCCGAGTGGCGGAGAGTTCTACATGGACCCAGGCAATTGCTCATACGGCAACGGGGGTTTCTAGATTGCGCTCCGAGCAACTACTACCCCATTGAAGCAGCGGCGGGTACTCGGCGCTACGCTTCTGAAGTGGTCTCCCGATTCTCGTTATCTTATAAACAGAAAATCAAAGCTGATGTGTGGTTTGGGCGAGGCGGGAACGCTGGAAATGGTCGACGTTCAAACGGGCGGGAGAACTGAAGTCGGCAGCTCAAAATGTCTTGTCGAAATACGCTGGGATGGCTGAGCGTTGCGATGGCGAACCATCCGGGGCGGTGACCGAGGCTCTCCCTGACCTGGAAACTCCAGCAGGCCCGGGGAGTCCATAATAGAAGAGGAGTCTGGCCGTGCAAATTGTGATCGATCTCCCCGAAGAACTGGCTAGCGAACTGTTAGCGCTTGGGCGTGATCTCTCGCGCACGGCCCTGGAGAGTCTTGCTCTAGAAGGATACCGCTCGGGGCGGCTGTCCGAATCTCAAGTTCGAAGGCTCCTTGGCTTCGGTACGCGCTACCAGGTTCATGGTTTCTTGAAGGAGCACGGCGTGCCCCTGCGCTACAGCGCGCAGGATCTGGAAAGCGACATTGAGCACGCACAGAAGTTCCGCGAACAATGGTCGTCATCGCCGACACCTCGCCACTGAACTACCTGGTGCTCATCGAGGAGGCCGAAGTACTGCCGAGGTTGTATGGCAAGGTGGTGGTGCCGCAGGCTGTTCTTGAGGAGTTACTACACCCTGACACGCCCCCGCCCGTTGCCCAGTGGATTGCCTCGGCCCGAACTTGGCTGATCGTCGAGCGCAACATCCCGCCGGTGGCCGGTCTCAGCGACGATTTGGATCTCGGCGAACGTCAAGCCCTTTAACAAGTTCGCTTTTTGCCGGGCCGCTAGTTTCGTTGCGCCCCGGACTCCTGCGCGGAGGCGTAGAAGCCGAAGAGCGGCGATCCGTCGCTTCGGCCCCATCGGACCATGTTCCACTTGGCGCGATGGTAGCGGACACGCGGATTCGCGGCAGGCGCGGGATCGACTATTATGACACCTTATATCATGAGTTTTGGCATGTCGCTCTGGGGAGATATGAGCGATATAGCGATCGTGGAGGCTTTTATCGACCCCAACTTCTCAGGAACCACTGCCCAAGCAAGTCAAGAATTTAATAGTTGGTTAAGCGGGAACTGCAAATGATACGAAGAACAGCCGTTGGGGTCATGCTTCTTTTGACGGTTCCACGTCAAACGTGGGCCGAGGTCGTTTCATGGTGCACGCAGAACTCCAACATAAAGATCGGAATTTCGTCCTTACCAGCAGACGAACTCGATCACGCCCTTCCGGAACTCACTACCTCCGGGCATGGGCTTCGGCAGATATACGCAGGAAGGGGCCTGGACTGCGCATCGGTGATGGGATTCCAGATCGCAGACCCGCAACCGACCTACGCTCTAGTAAGAGCAATGATCCGCAGCTCCCCGGATTTCAACGAAGTGAGCCGCGTCAGCTATCTAGGCGACAGCATAGTTCTGGACAAGCTGAGCGGTGGAACCGTTGAGCATAGAGTGATCCGAGGTAATAGCGATGTCCTTGAGCTCAATCTCCAGCCTTACGACGCGTCGATCCTATACGTAAATCTCCTCCAGGGTCCACGGATTCCGAGCGATGGGCGGTCGATCGTGTTTGTTAAGACATTGGGGCCATTGACTCGCGACGCTGGGAAGACTATCTTCGAGTCCGTGCAAGCGCGGCTCGGCTTTGAACCGTTCGCGGTTTACATACGAAATGACGTCTACTTTGTCGAACCAGGCTACCCGCTAGAATATTTTTTCGCGGATCGGGAACCGCCATCGATTGAAGAGCACAAAGGCACGATTACGTTACGATGCGCACGGATAAAAGGAGCCATTGGCTGCGCGACGACTTGGGAGTGACCGCTTTTGAAGGGCTCAACTGACCTGCTCTAGGAACTACAGTCGAGAAGCTCGCGTTTCGCCTGGAGAAGGTGCGGTAAGGCGCTGAGGTGATCGTGACTCCCTCTCGGTGGGACTAATCCTCGACACGAGCATCATTGTCCGAGCGGAGCGGGGTGGTCACAGCGTGGCGGAGATGCGGTCACCATCGCCGAGCTCACGCACGGTGTGCAGCGCTCCACGCTCGAAGCACACCGCCAACGCAGCCAGGCCTTCGTCGATGATGTGCTGGCAGCAATCACGGTGTATCCTGTGACGGCCGAGATCGCTCAGCGCGTGGGCGTCGTCCCAGGACAAATCTGCCGATCGGCGCGACCACTTTGCAACTCGGCTTTGAACTGGTCACGCACAATGTCGACTTCGAGAGGATTCCAGACCTGGTGGTGAAACAGCCGTGAAGAAAACCGGGCTCCCGCAAAACCCTACCAACAAGAATTTGAGAAGCTCGCGTTTTTGCCGGGGCCCGCTAGTTTCGCTGCGCCCCGGATTCCTGGGCGGAGGCGTAGAAGCCGAACAGCGGCGACCCTTCGCCGTGGCCCAATCGGACCATGTTCCACTTGGAGCGCAGGTAGCGGACACGCGGATGTCCGGCCAGGTTCAGAAAGGTCGAGTAAATTCCGCAATAAGCCTTGGGCGGGAACGACACCAGGGGTTTGTCGCCCCAGTCGTTCCCGTCCACGGAACCCCAGATCGAGAGCGTGAGCCTCTCGTTCTCGATCACGTGGTTGATGCCCATGCTGATGACGAACAGGTCGCCGTGGTCGAGTCCGAGATCGACCGTCGGGCCTGTTCCATCTGCGCGCCCCAGGCAGGGTGAAAGGAGGCGATACGTGGCCCGCTCCAAGACGGCGGACTCATCACGTGGCGTGAGCGCGGGTGCAAGCATGGTTGTTTCTTGTTTTCTAGCACTTCCGATACCGTTTGGAATTGGACACTTTCTAAAGACCTTAGCGGCGACTAGCCCGCATTTCTCACGAACCCTCTAGCAAAAAGCCGCCGACTCTGGCATAACTGAGTTTCCACACAGCAGTTAAGGCCCAGAAGAAAGGCGGCTTTCGCTATGACAGAGTGTAGCCAAACTCAGTTCACATTGCAAGCCCATTTTTCGCGCCAGGTGACTGGTCAGTTTGACGGCGGCACGATGACTTCGGACGCAGGAGGTCTTCTGCTACGGGAAACCGATCGGCGCATGAATCTGTTGCCGCGCTTGGCGCAATGCTTTCTGGACGGACGGGCTCCGGCGCGCATTCAACATTCGGTGGCGGAAATGATTTCGCAGCGCGTTGCGGCTTTGGCGCTGGGCTACGAAGATTTGAACGATCACGAGCAACTGCGCCAGGACCCGGTGTTGAAACTGCTGGCGGGCCAGGAGGACTTGGAGCAGCCGCTGGCCGGCAAGAGCACGCTGAACCGGCTGGAGTTGGGCACCGGCTCAGCAGACCGCTACAAGAAGATCACCTTTTGGAAACAGGGCATGGACGAGTTGCTGGTGGACGTGTTCGTCGAAGCGCATACAGCGGCTCCCGAAGAGATTGTGCTGGACATCGACACCACCGACGTGGCCTTGCACGGCGATCAGGAAGGCCGCTTCTTTCACGGCTACTACGATCACTACTGTTACCTGCCCTTGTACATTTTCTCGGGCGAGCACCTGTTGTGCGCGCGCCTGCGCTGCGCCAACATCGACGCTTCGGCCGGAAGCCTGGCGGAAATCCGGCGCATCGTCGAACAGATTCGCCGGCACTGGGGGCAGGTGCGCATCACGCTGCGCGGCGACTCCGGTTTTTGCCGCGACGAGTTGATGGATTGGTGTGAGAATAACCGCGTGGACTACGCTTTCGGCCTCGCACGCAACCCGCGCTTGCGCGCGCTGGTCGCCGATGCGTTGCTGGAAGCGCAACGTCAGTGGGAGCAAACCCGTCTGCCCGCTCGGGTCTTCGTCGAGTTCTCCTATCAGACCGTGTCTGGCTCCTGGTCCAGGCCGCGACGTGTGGTGGCCAAAGCCGAACACATCGAGGGTAAGCAGAATCCGCGCTTTGTGGTGACTTCGCTGGCGGCTGCGGATTGGCCCGCGCAGAAGTTATATGAACAGCTGTACTGCGCCCGCGGCGACATGGAGAATCGCATCAAGGAACAGTTCGTCCTGTTCGCCGATCGCGTCAGCGCCGAATCCATCCGCGCCAACCAACTGCGGCTGTATCTATCCGCGATGGCTTATGTGCTGGTCTGCGGATTGCGCCGCCTGGGATTGAAGGCGACCGATCTGGCCACCGCTCAAGCTGCCACGATTCGTCTTCGACTCCTGAAGATCGGCGCGCTGGTGCGGATCACCGTGCGCCGCGTGTGGATCTCCCTGCCGCGCAGTTACCCTTGGCCGGACCTGTTCCAACGCGTGCATCGCGCACTCACCGGCTGAGAGAATTCTGCGATCTTTGAAAATCTATTGTGCCGCGGTCGTTGTGGCCCCACCACGTCCACACACACTGAAGTGCCCCGGTTCCATCCTCCAAAAGGCTGACCCGTCGCTCGTCACAATCAGCGGGAAAGGGAGAAAGGCTAGCGGGTGCGAATCGGGTGACCTCACCCATCCGGCGCTGGATGACTTGGCCCAAGAGCCCCCGAAATCCCAGCTATCGCACTCTGGCTTACTGTGTTTTGCGGTCTGGAACCGCGCGGTTTCCGAGTTGCACTGTCCTGAGATGGGGGCTTTGCGACTGGATCTGATTCGCGGGTTGGTGGCCGGTGTCGTGCTCGTTTCGGCGGCTACCGCGCAACCATCGCCGCAAGTCACTCTGCAGTCCATGGCGGCTTCCGGCACCTTCGCCGAACTGCGCTGGCCTGATTTCTCGCAACTGAAAACCCACGTAACGAATTTCTATGGACCTTCCGGCTACGCGCCGGCCTGGACTCGCAATGGTGCGCCGTCACCGCAGGCCCAGGCGCTGATCTTGATCCTGCAGCACGCCGAGACCAAGGGCCTCGATCCGGAAGATTACGACGCTTCTCGCTGGGCGGCGCGGCTGGCGCTTCTGCGGCCGGCGGTCGCGAAACCGGCCGAGCGCGATCTGGACACGTTCGATCTCGCGCTGACCGTGTCCGGCATGCGCTTCATCTCCGATCTGCGTATGGGGCGCGTGAATCCGAAGGTCTTCTGTTTCGGGCTGGATACGGACCAGAAGAAATGCGACTTGGCGGATAGCTTGCGCCGGCTGGCGACAAGCGGC
Source organism: Terriglobia bacterium (assembly GCA_963739705.1). GTDB lineage: Bacteria > Acidobacteriota > Terriglobia > Bryobacterales > Bryobacteraceae > Palsa-89. Next base: position 328,337 of record CAVUBR010000008.1, read on the forward strand.
GATGTGCCTTCACTCGTCGCCGGACTCGAGCCGCCTTTTCCCGGCTACTGGCATCTCGAGCAGGCGCTGCAGACGTATCTCAAGCTCGCGTGGCAAGACGATGGAGAGATGCTGCCGCAGACGAAAACTCCGGTCGAGCCGGGCACTGCCTATGCGGGCGCCCCACGACTGGAGCGGCTGTTACGTCTGCTAGGCGATCTCCCGGCGAGCGCGGCGGTTTCCGCCGGTTCCGGGATGTATCAAGGGGCGCTGGTGGACGCGGTGAAACATTTCCAGTTGCGCCACGGCTTGGAACCGGATGGACGCATTGGGCAAGGCACCTTGCAGCAGTTAAACACGCCCTTGAGCCACCGCGTGCGCCAAATCCAACTGACGCTGGAGCGCTGGCGCTGGGCGCCGTCGAGCTTCAGCCGCCCGCCCATCGTGGTGAACATCCCCGAGTTTCGCTTGCGCGCGTTGACCGACCGATATGAATCCGAGTTGGAGATGAAGGTAGTGGTCGGAGGAGCCTATCGTCATCAGACGCCGGTCTTCACCGACGACATGACGCATGTGATTTTCCGGCCCTACTGGAACGTTCCTCTAAGTATCCAGAGAGCGGAGCTGGTTCCTAAAATCGTCCAGGACTCCACGTACCTGGCCGAAAACGATTACGAAATCGTGAACGCCCGCGGCGACGTGATGGCTGGTGCGGTCACGGCTGAAGTGCTGGCCCAACTGCGTTCCGGAAAGCTGGCTGTTCGCCAAAGGCCCGGCGCGAAGAACGCCCTGGGATTCGTCAAATTCATGTTCCCCAACGAGTACAACGTGTATTTGCACGGCACGCCCGCGAAAGCCTTGTTTTCCCGCTCGCGCCGCGACTTCAGCCACGGTTGCATTCGCGTGGAGAAGCCGGAGGAATTAGCGGCCTGGGTGCTCCGGGGCTTGCCCGAGTGGACGCCGGATCGCATCCGCGAAGCCGAAAGCGGGACACGAACGCTACAAGTGAACCTGAAGCAATCCATTCCAGTGCTGATCGTCTATGGCACGGCGGTGGCGAACGATGCAGGCGAAGTTTCTTTCTTCGACGATATCTACGGCCACGATGCGTCGCTCGATGCGGTGCTCTCGCACGGCTATCCATATTCAGGCTGGCAGGCACCTTTAAACGCCTGTCCGCGGCCCCGGAAGGTCTGGTAACGTCGCGGGCTGATTACCAGCGGCGGATACGGCCGAGATCGACGTGCACGAAATCGGACTGGGCGTAGTAGCCGACGCCGCCCCGGTGCAGCGCCAGAGCCGCATCGCGCAGCGCGGCAGTCTTGGTCCCGGGGAGCCGGATGTCGATGGCCTCGGCCTGCATGTGCAGGCTGTTTTTGGCGACGCCGCTGGTATGAATGCGGAGAAATTCGTTGCTCCACGGTGTTCGATAGCCGCAGATGACATGGATTTCGGCCAGCGGACGGCCGACCGAAGATTCCAGGTCGCTCAGCAGATCCAGCAGGTGCGGATCATAGTGATGCACGGCGCCGGTACGATGGTCGCGCAGAAACTGGTCGACGCGCGCCAGAGCATCGGCCAGGTAGTCAGCGCCGCGGCGATAGACGATATCCAGGTGCTCGCCGGTATGCGTGTGATACAGGCGCAGACGTCCTTCCTGCGGCGCCAAAGGCGCGGAAAAACCAGTAGATGCAATCAATAGGGGGAAAAGTAACAGCCCGGAACGCACTTACTCATGATAACTTATGGGCGTAGTTCGACGTGGCATTTGAGTTGCTCTTCCGGTTGACTTAGGAGATCCTATGCGAGTTCTTGCCACCACGGATGGCTCCAAGGAAGCGACCGCAGCCTTGCGCGCCGCGAGCCGCTTGCTTACGAAAGCGGATCGCCAGTTCGACGTGTTGTACGTCGCGCCGCAAGCGCGTGTGCCGAAGTCCAGCGCCATCGCCCAGCGTGCCTTCCAACATCGCGCCGCGGCTGAGGCCAGGCGCATTCTGGAGGGCGCCAAGCAGGCGCTAGCGGAGGAGGGCGTGGATGCATTGACGCTCTCAGAGACTGGATCGCCGGCCGGCGTCATCATGACGGAAGCGGACGACTACGACGTCACCGTGATTGGCGCCAAGGGGCGCGAATTACGAACCAATGCCGGCCTGGGGCCGGTGGCGAGCCGGGTGGTGGAGCACGCCAACGGCTGCGTCCTGGTGGGACGCGAACCGCCGCAAGACCGCCAGGCGCGGATCCTGGTGCCGGTGGACGGATCGGCGGGCTCCAAACACGCGCTCGACGCCTTGAACGAGTTTTTCGATCTGGAATCGGCCGACATCACGCTGCTGCATGTTCTGGAGACGGCCTGGCTGCCGGAGAGCCGGGAAGAAGAGTCGCTGGGAGACGGCGATATCGATTTCGCGCAAGGCGCGCAAGTGCTGGCTGAGCTGAGACGCGAGGCTGAGCTATTGCTGGCCGACGCGCACGCCCGGGTGACCGAACATCATCCTGGAGTCACGACGAATATTCGGGAAGGCGTTCCCGCCAACGAGATTTTGAGCGAGGCCGATCAGGGCGACTACGATCTGGTGGTGCTCGGCGCCAACGAAGCCAACGACATGAAACACAGCGTGCTGGGCAGCGTGTCGAGCAAAGTTGCCTGGAATGCGCCCTGTTCGGTTTTGGTGGTGCGGGTCCCGGAATAACAGCGTTGCCTTCGAGCATCTTCGCGTTACGATAGCTAAATGGTTGACGTACCCCCGGGCGGGCAGGCGAAGTCCATCAATGGGATCGATCTTTATTTCGAAGCATATGGTGAAGGCGAGCCGCTGCTCTTTTTGCACGGCTTCATGGGATCGGGCGCCGATTGGGGGCAGGTATTCAAGAGCCCGCCGGAGGGCTATCGATCCATCTTCCCCGACATGCGCGGGCATGGGCGATCCACCAATCCGCTGGGGACTTTCACCTTTCAGCAGTCGGCGCGCGACATTCTGGCGCTGCTGGACGCGTTAAAAATCGGGCAGTGCAAAGCCATCGGAGTGAGCGGCGGAGCGCAGACGTTGCTGCACATGGCCACCGAGCAGCCAGGCCGGATCGAAGCCATGGTGCTGGTGAGCGGCGGGCATTATTTTCCCAAAGAAGCGCGCGCGTTCATGCGGCAGTTTTCGCTCGAGAGCCTGCCCGCCTCCGAACAGCAGGCCATGCGCCAACGCCACAAGCAGGGCGAAGAGCAGGTGCAAAGCTTGCTGAAATTAGCCAGGGGATTTCAATCCAGCTACGATGACATGACGTTCACGCCGCCCTATCTGGGCACGATTACGGCGCGCACGCTGCTGGTGTTCGGGGACCGCGATCCGCTGTATCCGGTGCAGATTCCGGTGGAGATGCACACCTCCATCCCGAAGTCGCGTCTGTGGATCGTGCCGAACGGCGGGCATGGGCCGATCTTCGGCGATTTGCGCGAGCGCTTCGTAGAAACCGCGCTGGCGTTCCTGCGCGGTTCCATGGCTTAGCTGGCGCGAGCCAGCGGCTGGTCTGGAGCGGGATGCTGGTATTCTGCCGGCTTGGCCGCGAGGCTCATCAGATTCCGGCCCAGAATCGCCGATGCCGACAGAACGCCGCCCATCAGTGCGCCCGTGACGCCGAAGCTGGCGGCATCTGAGCCGGTCAGGAACAGATTCCGGATTCCAGTTCTGGGCTGCAGCTCGCGCGTTTGGAACCGGGCCGGAGTCGCGCTCAATCCGTAGATCTCGCCGTGGTCGTAGTTCGCAAAGTTGCGTGTCGAAAGCGGGCTCGACAGCTCGCAGTGCTCGATGCGGCCGCGGATTCCGGGCAGGTGTTGTTCGAGCTGATCGAGCATCCGCTCTGTGAAACGCTGCTTGAGCGCATCGTATTCGGTACCGCGTTGCTTCCAGCGGCGGTCCTGCCAGCGAGCGAACCAATCGTAGGGCGCCAGCGTGATGACTTCGATGGTCGCGCGGCCTGGATGGCGGCGCGCAAAGTCAGGATCTTTCTCGGATGGAAAGGAAACAAACAGGACGGGAAATGGCGCTTCGGGGTTTTCGTTGAAGCGCCGGACGTTTCCGTCGTGGTCGTTGCTGGGATAGATCCATAGATTGGTGGCGCCGAGTGGCGGGTCACCAGGGCGCTGGCGCAATCCCAGGTACAGGCAGAGATGCGCGGAGGATGCCGGAGTCGCCTCGAGTTTCGGCATCATGCCGAGGCGGGCCGCGGACGCCGGCGGGAGCAGGCGCGAAAAGGTGTTGTGCGCGCCGGCGTCGCTGATCACGATGTCGGCCCGAATTTCGCGGCCGTCCGCCATGCGAACGCCGCGTGCTCGATTGGAGGCGTCGAGCAAGACCTCCGCAACTTCGGCCGAGACCAGGATCTTGCCTCCGGCGCGTTCGATCAGCGGCGCGATGGCGCTGGCGATGCTCGCGGCTCCGCCCACCGGGTAACTCGCTCCTTCCAGATAATGCGCTACGATCAGGGCGTGAATCCCGAAGCTGCTTTGTGAAGGCGGCAATCCGTAGTCGCCCCATTGGCCGGTCAGGACGGCGATCAGCTCCGGATTGTCCGTGAGTTCGCCGAGCACCTCGGCGGTGGTGCGGCTGGCATGTTTCAGGAAACCGGCCCGCAGCATTCGGCCGGCTATTCGGGCCGCGAGCGCAGGAATGGCCTTCTCGGCGAAGAATAGCCGTGCAGCGCGCGATGCCTCCGCTACACGCTCGAGGTAGCGATCGATGGCGCTCGCCTCGGCTGGAAAATACTGCTTCATCCGGTCCGCAAAGCGTTGCCGGCCGCTGACGAAGTCATAGGAACGATCGCCGATCAGGATGCGGTCGTAGACGTCCGGAATCGGACACCATTCGAGACGTCCCTCGCTGAGGTGGTCAAAGATGCGGCGGACGGGCGATGCCGGGTCGTGGACTTCGCCGATGTAATGCACTCCGACGTCCCATTCGTAGCCGGGGCGATGGAAGACGTGCGTGAAGCCGCCAGCGGCGTAGTGGCGCTCCAGCACCAGCACTCGCTTGGCGGCGTGTTTGGCCAAAAGAGCGGCGGCCGAGAGCCCTCCGATGCCGGAGCCGATGACGATGGCGTCAAAGCGGTGGGAGGCGGGAGGGTGCTGGTGGTAGGAATCGAATGTTGACATCAGCAACATTGTAGACGAAAGAAGTTGCTCCTGTCAACATCGATCTGGTATCAATGGAGTATATGGCTACCACGCGGCCACGAGCGCGCCGTTATCATCACGGCAACCTCAAGGAAACATTAATTGAATCGACGCTGCGCTTGATTCGCGAGGTAGGGCCGTCGGCGTTCACATTGCGCGAGGTGGCGCGGCGCGCCGGTGTCTCTCACAACGCTCCGTACCGGCACTTCCACGACCGGAACGATCTGCTGGCGGCGGTTGCGGCGGAGGGCTTTGACCGGCTGACTGAATCGATGAACCAGGCCGCCGCTTCCGGGCGAACGCCACTGGAGCGATTGCGTCTGGCCGGGCGGGGTTATGTTGCTTTTGCACTACGCTGGCCCGAGCACTTCGCGGTGATGTTCGATTTTCCGCTCCGGCATGGAGAATATCCGTCGCTGGCGGCGGCCGGCGCGCGGGCGTTTGAAGTGCTGACGGATCTGGTTCGCTCCTGCCAGGCGGCCGGCGCGATCCGGCAAGGCGATGCCCAGCAATACGCGTTGCTGGCCTGGTCGCTGGTGCACGGGATCGCCAAGCTGGCGATCGGCGGACAGTTTCCGCACGCTTCCCAGAAAGCCGCGCTGGAGTTCTGCGATTTCGCGACGGCCACGTTGACCGCTGGAATCGCCGGGCGCAACGCGGACGCGTTGTAGGCCTTCAACTGCCGTATATGGTACCATATATGGCAGATGGTAAAAACCACGGTATACCTGGACGCGGATGTCGCGCTTTCGCTGCGGCGGATGGCGGAGTCGGAAGGCCGCAGCCAGGCGGAGCTGATTCGCGACGCGTTGGAGAAATTCACGCGCCGCCAAAAACGTCCTCTTCCGCGCGGGCTGGGAAAGTATGCGAGCGGCCAGAGTGATGTCTCCGAGCGAGCGCGAGAAATCCTGCGCGACGCCGCTAAGAAGGGACGATGGCGCTGATCGCTGATTCCGGGGGGATCTACGGCCTGCATGATCGCGACGACCGGCATCACGGCGCTCTGCGCAGGTTCATCGTGCGGCAGCACGAGGAGATTCTGATACCCTCCGCGATTCTTTGCGAAATCGACTACCTTCTTCACGCCAAACTGGGGCTAGCGGCGGAGCTGGATTTCCTGGATGACATCGTGGCCGGCGTCTTCACATTGGAGGCCTTCACATCCCAGGATGTTGTGCGGTCGCGGGAGCTGATCGAGCAGTACAGCGGCCTTGATATAGGGTTGGCCGACGCGGCCGTCATTGCCACCGCGGAACGTCTGGGCGTGAATCGCATCCTGACGGTGGATGAGCGGCACTTCCGGGCGGTTCGCGGCGCGGGCGGGAAGGCGTTCACGTTGCTTCCGGCCGACGCCTAGAATGGGATCCGTGCGCGCCGCTCTACTGATGGTTGGGTTCATGCTCGCCTCACTCTCCGCTCAGACTGCCAAGCCCGGCGATCGCTGGGCGCCGCTGGCGTTTCTCATGGGCGAATGGACCGGCGAAGGCGGCGGCGGACCCGGCCAAGGCAGCGGCGGCTTTTCGTTCCTCCCGGACCAGAACGGCACCGTCCTGATGCGCAAAAATCGCGCGGATTATCCCGCTTCAAAGGATCGGCCCGCGTTCTCGCACAGCGACCTGATGATCGTTTATCAAGAGGACGCGAAATTACGCGCGATCTACTTCGACTCCGAGGATCATGTGATCCATTACGATGTCGAGCCGTCGAGCGACGGGAGGAGCGTTCAGTTCTTGAACAAGAACTACCGGCTCACTTACTCGAAGACCGGCGCCGAGACCGTGGCGATCAAGTTTGAGATCGCGCCACCCGATCGGCCGGGCGCTTTCAAGACGTACATTGAGGCCACGGCGCGGCGAACTTCTAAGTAACAGCCCGCAAAACGGAGCGCGCGGGCTGCTTGCTTTGCTGAAATGAGGGTGCCCGCGCGCCCTTTGCGGGCTAGTAAGTAAATCGCCCACAACGAAGGCGCGGGCGAGCTTACTCCGACGCAATGAGGTGCGCCCGCGCCTCTGTGGGCTAGTAACTGAGCAGGCGCTCGGTTTCAGCTACCAGGTTTTCGACCTGCGGCAGGATTTCGTATTCCAGTTGCGGGTTGTAGCCGACCCAGGTGTCCAGCGCGGCCACGCGGCCTACTGGGGCGTCCAGGTGTTCGAAAAGCTCGTTGGCGATGCGCGCGGCCAATTCCGCGCCGTAGCCCCACGACAGGCAGTCTTCGTGGGCGATCAGGACGCGATTGGTTTTTTCGACCGAAGTCCGAATCGCATTCCAGTCGTAGGGAGACAAGCTGCGCAGATCGATCACTTCGATGCTTCGATCCGGGAAGCGCTGCTCGATTTGCAAGGCGGCCTGCAGCGATTTCTGCACCAGCGCTCCATAAGTCACGATGGTCAGGCTTTGGCCGCTCTTGACGACCTTGGCGCGGCCGAACGGGATGGTGTAATCCGGGCCGGGGTGCTGCGAGCGGTTGTAGGGCTCGCGATAGAGGCGCTTGTGCTCCAGGAACAGGACGGGGTCGTCGGCGCGGATGGCGGTGCGCAGCAATCCGCAAGCGTCGAGGGCGTTGGACGGCATGACCACGCGCAGTCCGGGAATGTGGGTGAAGATCACTTCGCCGCACTGGCTGTGATAAATCGCGCCGCCGTTCAGGTAACCGCCGATGGCGACGCGAATCACCACCGGCGCGCTGAATCCGTTGTTGGAGCGCCAGCGCAAGGTGGCCAGCTCGTCGCGAATTTGCATCATGGCCGGCCAGATATAGTCGAAGAACTGAATCTCGGGGATGGGCTTGAGGCCGCGCGTGGCCATGCCGATGGCGCGTCCGACGATGGCCGCCTCGGCTAGCGGGCTGTTGAAGGCGCGCTCGGAACCAAATTTGATCTGCAATCCGGCGGTGGCTTTGAAAACTCCGCCCTTGCCTTTCACCTCGGCGAGGTTGGCTTCGCGGCTGCAATCGGCGACGTCTTCGCCGAACACGAGGATGCGCGAGTCTCGCCGCATTTCTTCATGCAGGGTGAGGTTGATTTCGTCCACCATGGTGCGCGGGTCGCCGCTGAAGCGCGGCTCGGTTTCGAACTGCGCTGAAGTCGGGTCGATTGTTTCGGAATACAAATGACGCAGCGCCGATCCTTTGGGCGGCGGGTCGGCTTTGAGGACGCGGTCGGTGGCTTGCTGGATTTCCTGATCGGCCTCATGCACGATCACTCGCAGGGCCTGGCGGTCGAGAATGCCTTCCGAGACCAGCCATTCCGGAAACTTGAGGATGGGATCGCGGGCCTCCTCGGCTTCGCGCTCGGACTTAGTCTTATAGAGCTTTTCGTCGTCCGAGAGCGAGTGGGAATATGGGCGAGTGACGGTGGCGTGCACCAGCGCGGGACCCTTGCGCTCGCGAGTATACGCAGCCGCTTCCCAGATGGCCCGGTAGGAGGCCATGAAATCGGTGCCGTCGGTTTCGATGCGCAGAAGGTTGGGAAAGCCGGCCACGAGGCGCGCGACATTTCCGCCGGCGGTTTGGCATTCCACCGGAACCGAGATGGCGTAGCCGTTGTCTTCGATCAAGAAGACGACGGGGAGATTTTCCAGGCACGCGGCGTTGAGAGCCTCCCAGAATTCGCCTTCGCTGGTGGCGCCTTCGCCGCTGCACATGAGCGTGACCTCGTCGGAATCGGGCGCGAGGTAGCGGCCGGCTTGCGCGCAGCCGACAGCCTGGACGAAGTGCGTTCCGGTGGGAGATGATGCTGAAACAACGTGCAGCCGCGGGAAACCCCAGTGCGAGGGCATCTGGCGGCCGCCGGAGGAGGGATCGTCGGCGGCTCCGACGGATGCAAGCAGCATCTCCTCGGCGGTCGCACCCAAGGTAAGGGCGAGCGCACGGTCGCGATAGTACAGGTAAAACCAGTCGTGCGCGGGGCGGAAAATCAAGCCGGCGGCGGCCTGCACGGCCTCATGGCCGGCGCCGCTGATCTGAAAAAAAATCCGGTTCTGGCGCTTCAGCAGGATTTCACGGTCATCCAGCCGGCGTGCCGTGTACATGGCGCGATAGGCTCTGAGCAGGTCTTCTCGCGAGGGCAGGACAGACATCGAGGTTTCGATGCCGGTTGGCGTGGCCATCAGTTGATATCTTTCCTGACCTCAGTTTATCAGCAGGCTGGTGGAATGGACTGGCATTCGCGGCGATCCACGGGTTTCAAAGCGGCGGCGGTCCTCGTTCAGCGCGCCGGCCAGTGAGACCAAGATGTAGCGCCGGCGAGATTCCAACCCAGCCGGGCGATTCTTGCGATCACTGCGTCGCGCGCGGCGTCGTCTGCTTTTGAATCCGAGACGAAGATGGCGATCGCCATATGGCGGCCATCCGGCAAAGTAACGATCCCGATGTCGTTGGTCGCGGCGGTCAAGCCAGCGCGCGTGCCGGAAGACCCGGTTTTGTGAGCAACCACCGTTGCCGCGGGCAACAGGCCCTTGATGCGGCCCGGGGAGGTTGTGCTCTCGGTCATGAATTCGAGCACAAGATCGCGACTCGCCGGCGACAGCGCGCTCGATTCAAGTAAGTCGCGGAGCACGGACAAAGCGCCGTCCGGTGTGGCCCAATTCCGGTACTGTACCGTGTTGTCTTCTGCCATTCTTTTCTCGGTGTCCTGTACTTGGACGTCGTGAATCCCGATATCGCGCAGAAACACCATCACGGCCTGCGAGCCTCCCAGCAGTCGCAGCAGGAGGTCGGAGGCGCTGCCATCGCTTTCCGACACCGCCAGGCGAAGCAGTTCGCGTAGAGTTACTGTGGCGCCGTTGGGATGCGCATCGCGCAGCGGGCTGTGGCTCGATTTCGGCACATATTCGCTTTTATCGACTCGAATCTCCGCATCTAGCCGTAATTGGCCACGATCCACCTGGCGCAGCGCAGCCATCGCGATGGGCAACTTGTAGACGCTCTGCATCGGGAAATGTTCGCTAGCGTGGAACGAGACCAGTCTCTGGCCTGTTTCGAGCAATTCAGCGCTCGCGCCGACGCGGCCTTGAGCAGATTGCGCAATTTCGGCGATGGGCTGCGCCGCTGCCGGCAGGCCGGCGATCAGCGCGGCAATCGCGATCTCAGCCCGCAATCGACTTCCAGCTTTTTACGAGATGGCCGGCCGTTCGCCAGGCCAGAGCCTGCGAAGTTTGCGTCGGATTCCGCGCGCCGCTGGTACCCATGACGGATGCGCCCAACACACCGAGATTGGGAGCCTCGTGCGAGAATCCCCAGCGGTCCACCACATTGGTCTCGGGATTATCGCCCATGCGTGTGCCGCCATAGGCATGCGTGGACACTCCCGGCGGTCCCACCGGCGCGCGCGCGGTGGAAACGGCGCCCGCAGCTTGAAACCACTCTTGCATTTTTTTCTGGCCGTATTCGCAGGCCCGCCGTTCGTTGTCCTTCACCACGCTGGTGACGCGGCACACCGGATCGCCCAGCGGATCTTTGACCTCCGGATCCAGATCCAGATAAATGTCTTCGTAAGGAAAGGTCGAGGTTTGCAGATAGGCCGAAACCCAGCGCGCCGCGTTCACACGCACGAACGCTTTCCAGGCCGAGCCCCAGGTGGGCGCCAGGTCATATGTGTTCATCGACGCCGCCTCGATGGGATGCATTTCGGTGTGCGGTTGCAGCGTGGTGCCGCCGATGAAGTCCAGGCCGGAATGATCGTAGTTATCGTCGGCCCAATCGTCCACCGCCGCCGCCTGCGCCGGCGTTCCGTACCACACGTTGATGTCGTAAGGGAACAGCGCCGACACGCCGCTCTGGTAATGCGCGAAATAGTGACGTCCCACCTGGCCGTGATTGTTCGCCAGACCCTTGGGGTACGCTTTGGATTTCGACAGCAGCAGCACCCGCGAATTTTCGTAAGTATAGGAAGCGAGCAGCACAACCTTGGCAGGCTGGAAATACTCTCGGCCCTCTCTGATATAAGTCACTCCGGTGACCCGTCCATCGGCGCCGGCCACGATCCGCGTGACCTGCGCGTGATCGAAAATGGTGAGGTTTTTCGTTTTCATCGCCGCGGGAATCGTCGTGACGGCGGTCGAATTCTTCGCGCTGATGTGGCAACCGCCGCGATTGCAATAGCCGTGATAAGCGCAGCCCGGCCGGCCCTGGTACTCCTGCGAATTGATTGCCGCCGGCGGGCGGTACGGATGCCAGCCAAGCTGTTGGGCGGTTTCCAGCATGTGATCCGTGAAACCGCTGCCGCGCAACGGAGGCATGGGATACTCGCGCTGCCGCGGAGCTTCGAAGACGTTCCCCGCCGGATCGATCTTGCCCTGGATGTTTCCGGCCTTTCCGGACACGCCGACCTCGTGCTCGATGGTGTCGTAGTAGGGCTCCAGCTCGTCGTAATCGAGCGGCCAATCTTCCAGCGTCGAGCCTTGGGGAAGCGCGCCCGCGCCGTAACGCTTGATCACTTCACTGCGCGTCTTAAAATCCCAGACTTTCAGCCGCCAGCTCTGCGCCCAATAGTGGATGGATGTCCCGCCAACCGCGTTCATCATGGGATGAATGTTGCCGCGGCGCGCCGGCGCAGACGCGCCATTGCGCACAGTGGGTACTTCGCGGTTCGCCTTCGGCACCGATGTAAGCAGCCCACGCACGTTGTTGTGGAGCTCGTCGGGTTTGAAGCCATGCGGATCCATCCAGGTTCCGGCTTCGAGTCCGGCCACCTTCAAGCCCGCGCGCGCCAGCGGCAACACGGCCACGCCGCCCGCCGCGCCCAGTCCGATCACCGCGACGTCCACCGGCTTAAGACTAATGGCCATTGTTCTCTCCTAACGCGGACCGGCGATACGGCTTGATCTGAACCTTCATCTGCTGGTCCTCGGGCGCGACCGCGACGCGCGGCCCGGGGTAGCGGATCAAATCCCAGCCGCGGAAATTGGTATTTCCCGCATAGTAGGGATCGCTGAACATGCCTTCCAGCGTCAGACGCCGGAATCGCGCGAACACCGCACGCGCGTTGTCGAACCCTTCGGCCGTCCCTTTTTCCATGGCCGCAATAATCGCATCTTTCTTTTCGGCCGCGAGATCCGCGAAGGCAGCGCTGTGCGTTTTGCGCGCGTAGGCGTCCACCTCCGCCAGACCTTGGAGAAAGCTGCTTTTTTCGCCGGCCAGCGCTCCCGCGAGGGCCTGGTCAATGTAATTGACCGCGCCGCATTCCAGCGCGCCCGGTCCCAGCTCGTCGCTTGGAACCAGACGGCCGGCGAACGCCTCCAGTGTCTTCCGCTCGGAGGCGGAGAATACGGTTTGAGAGCCGGTGGGCGCTGCCGCAGATGTGAGCGCCGCCACGGGAACGAGAGCGGCGCCTCGAATCAGGCTGCGGCGCGAAAGGCCACGAACTTCCTGGTCGTGCTCTTGCATAGCCAAGGTCTCCAGTCAGAAACGGAGTTCAGAACGTGGTTCCCAGTATATCCCCGAGGAAGTGGCGGGCGCATGCGAGCAGTCTGTGAAAAAGATCGCGGGGCGCGATTTGCGCCCCGTGACCGCTCCCAACTACCGGAGGTTTGGCGGTCCGCTAGCTAAGATGCCGCTATGAAGTCTTTGCGTAGATTATTTGTCGCCGCCAATCAAGATGTTTTCAACCGAGCTGCCCCAGATCACTGAAGACCCCCAAATCGCGCTGGAACCCCAGATCGCCGACGAACCCCAAATCGCACTCGAACCCCAAATGGCGCTCGAACCCCAAATCGCGCTGGACCCCCAGATTGCACTGGATCCCCAGATCGCGCTCGATCCCCAAATAGCGCTCGATCCCCAAATAGCGCTCGAACCCCAGATCGCACTCGATCCCCAAATGGCCGAATTCGCACCCACCAGGTAAACCGCGCTGCTATTGGGATCGGGTTGAGCAACCGGCGAAAAGGCCGTTACATTCACTACATCGTTACTCGCCAAAGCCGCAGGCACATTCAGATACCCGGCGCCAACGGTGAACACGTCGTACTGGCTGGTGTAGGCCTGGCCCGTGGCCGGATCCGTAACCGTGCTCGTAGTCTGAGCGAACTTCGTGGCGGTCTTCATCAATCGCGCCTTCACCGTGTCCGGACTCAAGCCCTGATTGCGCTGCAGCACCAGCGCCACCGCTCCGCTCACCATCGCCGCCGACATGCTGGTCCCGCTGAGCAGGAAATAGTTGCCCACAGCCTGGTTGTTCCCGTCCATGTAGACGCCCTGCGCCACTTGGTTCTGCGGATACTGAACGTCCAGCGTCGAGCCCGGCTGCCGGATCGACATGACCTGATTGCCCGGCGCGACCAGATCCGGTTTAACGACATGATCGAACAGCGTCGGCCCCTTCGAACTGTAGCTGGTGATCTTGTCGTCGGAGCGCGCCAGCGTGTCTACGGTGTTCATCGCGCCCACCGTAATGACGTACGGATCGTTTCCGGGCGCGTCGATGGTGGCGTATCCATTCGTACCGGCCGAATTGTTGCGGCCGTCATTGCCCGCCGCCACCACCACTACGATGCCCGCCTTCCAGGCCTGCTCTACCGCCTGGCACAGCGGATCGCTGGCGTAGGACTCGTACACCGGCCGGCCCAGCGACAGGTTGATCACCCGAATGTTGTATTGGGCCTTGAGCTGAATCGCCCGCTCGATGCCTGCGATCACAGTGCTGTCGGAGCCCTGGCCGTTAGCATCCAGCACCCGCAGATTGATCAAATTCACATTCGGCGCCAGCCCGCGCACAATGTAGTCGCTCTGCCAGCCCATCGAGGCGGAGCCGTTGCCCGCAATCAAGCCCGCGACGTGCGTGCCATGCCCATACGCATCCGATGCGCTCGAATCGCCCGGAACGAAGCTCTCGTTGTACACCACACGGCTCGACGAACCCCAGCTGCCGCGCAGGTCCTGGTTCACAGCGTTCACGGTTGAGATACCGCTGTCGACCACCGCGACGCCGATTCCAGAGCCATCCGTCTCTAACGTCCCAATCGAAGCCGATAGGTTCAACGCCGTCATCCAACCGTAATCCGGTGCGCCGTCGTAGGCCGTCGCCCGCAGCGGATGATCGAGCGCCATCGTCTCCACCTCCGGATCGGAAGCCAGCAGATCGAGATCCTTCGCGTTCACCTTGAACACCGAGGCGCCGATGGAAGAAAAGAAACGCTGGTGCTGCGCGCCGCGCGCCACGAACCTGTGGAAGCCCGCTTGATCCGGGCTGGGACGGAAGCGCACAATCACGTTCACCGTGCCCTGAGAGGAATTGCTGGAGACTTCGTCGCGCTTCGTCTGGGCCGAGATGCTGGACATTCCGAGAACCAGGAGCGCTGTGGTCGAGAAAATTTGCCGAGTCATAGATGCCAAACCTGTGCATCCTAAAGGCATGCGTGGGACCACTTCGAGCGCTTGATTTCAGACGACTTAGCGCCGCGCCGCCGCGCCCATGCGCCACTCTGTCCGGTTCGCCAGCGACACTTTGACTAGGCCGAAAATGGCCGTAGTCCTAAGTCCTCGGAGCTTCCACTTAGTAACTCCTAGCTCTTAGAACTACCGACTCAGACGACCGACTCTGAACGCTAGCGGAGTCGAGCTGCCTGCATGTTTTAAAAAATCCATTAGGATGGGAAGGACAATGACGCGAGATCCTTACCTTGGCGCGGCCATCGAGCAGGCGCGGAAAAGCTTCTCGGAGGGCGGCATTCCTATCGGTTCGGTTCTGGTGCACGACGGCCAGATCATCGGACGCGGCCACAACCGCCGCATCCAAAGCGGAAGCCCAATCGACCACGGAGAAATGAACTGCCTGCGCAACGCCGGCCGTCTCGCGGCAGCGGTTTATCGGAGTAGCACTCTTTATACGACGCTATCTCCGTGTCCCATGTGCAGCGGCGCGATCATCCTCTACAAAATTCCGCGCGTAATAGCCGGCGAGAACCAAAATTTTCTGGGCGCCGAAGACTATCTGCGAGCGCAGGGCGTCCACCTCGAGGTCGTGCAGGACGCCGAGTGCATCGAACTTATGGCCGACTTTGTACGCGATCACCCCGCGCTCTGGAACGAAGACATCGGCGTTTAGACCGGCCCGCCAGCTTTCCGGCTCGCCAGGTTGCATTTTCGTGAATGGAATCGACCGCGCTGGTACCGATATGCACGAATTTTCGTCAATTTTCCTTCTAAGGCAATTGACCTATATCGGAAGACATGATATAAATGGCGGGTCCCTGCTTCAGGGATGTTCGGAGGAGGGGGAATGTCTTCGGCTCCGGCAGCCACGCCGGTTAGTGCCTACCCACCTGAAAGGCGGTTGCACAAACGCTTTCCCATCGCCTTGAACGCCGACTATCGCATCCTGCGCAGGGGGCGCGTGGATGGCTTGGGATCAGCGCGAACCATTAACATCGCCAGTAGAGGCGTGCTGCTGGAGGCCGACATCTCCCTGACCGCCGGCAGTCCCATTGAATTGTTCATCAACTGGCCGCTTCGGCTGCAAGGTGTCTGCCCTTTGAGGCTGTTCGTATTGGGACGCGTCCTCCGCAGCGACAGCAGAGGAGTCGCCATCGAAGCCAAGCACCATGAATTTCGTACCGCCGGAATTCGTGACTCCGGCAATCGCCCGCCCGAATTGAAGGTGCGGAGCGTTACAGGGTGACCCGGCCTCCCGGCGCTGCCACCATCCTCATCGGCGACGAGGATATGGGTTTCTTATGGTGGCTGGGCGAGCTGTTCAACGAATTGGGATACCGGTCGCTTCCCGCTCTGAGTTGCGAGCAAGCGCTTTCCCTCGTCAATCAAAGTGCGAGACAGGTGGATCTGCTGCTCATCAACCCGCGTTTGAAGGGAGCCTCCGAACTGATCGAGACGTTGAACCGCGCGCGGCCGCTCAAGGTGGTCTTGATCCAAGGTCCGGAGGAGTATCAGATCCCAGGTGTCCAGGCGGTGGCCTCCCTCGAGCCTCCGTCCGGCTGGGCGCCTGTCTCGCGCCAGGAATGGCGTCAGAAATTGCTGCGGCTCTTGACGCAAATCGGAATTCGAGCCGCCAGCTAGGATTTTTGCCTCCAGTGGCTGACGCGATAGGTGGGGTAGGCGATCAGTACCGAACCCAGTATCTTGCTCCACTCCGAAAAGAAGAGCTTGCGCGAACTTGCATCTTTCCACCAGCCAGCGGCGTGATAGTTGGCATCCGAAGCGGGCATGGACAGAAAACGAATGCCGGGGCAAAACAATCGGAAGAGAATCGCGCATCTCCGGGAATGATACGAGCTCGTCACCACGATGACCCGCTTGGCGCCACGCCGTCGCAGTTCCGGGCACAACGCGAGCACTTCCCCGAGGGTCGACTGCTGGTAGTGAGCGAAGATGGCGAACAACCCGCGCGGATATCCTCTCTTGAGCAGAAACTCAACCGCTAACTCACCTTCCGGGCGCCCGCTATAGGGTGGCCCGCTGATTAACACCAGCGGCGCAAGTCCCTGCGCGGCGATCTCAGCGCCCTTCACAACGCGCGGCCCCCAGAAATCTCCGCCCATCACCAGGACCAGGTCGGCCGGCTCGTCAGCATCGGAGCGCACCAAGTAGTTGCCGAGCCAATTCAGCGTGGCCTGCCAGCGGATCAAGGCCAGCACGGCGGCCGCGGCGACGCCCCACAGCAAAATTCGCCGCGCCAAGCGGAGCACCAGGCGAGGACGTGATGGCGCGGCGCGCATTCCTGAAGCCCATTCTATCCAGTACCGCCAGCGGCGCCGTGCTGACGCTCGCCGGTGCGCGCCACGCTAAAATCAAACATGACTAAAGAAGAGATCATTCTCGCCAACCGCGACCATCTGTTCCCTTCGGTGTTTCACTATTACAAGGACCCGCTGGTCATCTCGCGCGCCAAGGATCAGTACGTTTGGGATGCGGACGGGAATCAATACCTGGACTTCTTCGGAGGCATCGTCACCGTCAGCGTCGGCCATTGCAATGCAGAGGTGAATCGGAAGCTGCACGCCCAGATCGACCGCTTGCAGCACGTCTCCACCGTGTTCGCCACCGAGCCGCAGGCCGCGCTGGCCAAAAAGCTGGCTGAGATCACGCCGGGCCGAAAGCTTACCAAATCCTTCTTCACCAACAGCGGTACGGAAGCCAATGAAACCGCCATCCTGACCGCCCGCTGCTATACCGGTTCGACCGAAATCGTGGCGCTGCGCCACTCCTACCATGGACGGTCGTCGCTGACCATGGGACTCACGGCGCACTCCAACTGGCGGCTCGGTCCGGCCACGCAAGCCGGAATCGTTCATGCCGTGAACCCGTATTGCTACCGCTGCCCCTACGGTCTCTCTTATCCATCCTGCGGCGTCAGGTGCGCGCGCGACGTGGAGGAGGTAATTCGCACCACCACCTCGGGCCGGATCGCGGGATTCATCGCGGAACCGATCCAGGGCGTCGGCGGTTTCATCACGCCGCCCAAGGAGTATTTCCCGATCGTCGCCGACATCGTCAAGAAGTATGGCGGCGTGTTCATCAGCGACGAAGTCCAGACCGCTTGGGGCCGCACCGGCGGCAAATGGTTTGGCATCGAGCAGTGGGGCGTGCAACCCGACATCATTACCAGCGCCAAGGGTCTGGCCAACGGCGCGCCCATCGGCCTCACGGTGGCGCGTCCGGAAATCGCCGACTCGGTGAAAGGCGCCACCATTTCTACTTTCGGCGGCAACCCCATCTCCACTACCGCGGCCAAGGCGGTGTTGGATTTCATCGAAGAGCATAA
Organism: Terriglobia bacterium; assembly: GCA_963739705.1. Taxonomy (GTDB): domain Bacteria; phylum Acidobacteriota; class Terriglobia; order Bryobacterales; family Bryobacteraceae; genus Palsa-89. Next base: position 346,193 of record CAVUBR010000008.1, read on the forward strand.
GCTCTCCATCAATGCGGCCGAAGTGGGCGCTTACTTGCGCCAGAAATTTATCGAACTGCAGGCCAAACACCAGTTGATCGGCGACGTGCGCGGCATGGGGCTCCTGCAGGCCATCGAGCTGGTGGAGGATCGCGAGAGCAAGAAGCCCGCGGCCGCGCAGACGCTGGCTTTGATGGAGGCCGCGCGCGAGAATCGAATCCTGATCGGCCGAGGTGGCGCTTCCGGCAACGTGCTCCGCATTTCACCGCCCCTGAATATCAGCAAAGCCGACGTCGACGAATTCACACGCCTGCTAGACTTGAGTTTCGCCAAGGCCGAAGCGCTGGCAGCCGTCTAACGGAAAATTCACATGGACGAACGTGCTTTTTACAAAGAATCGCAAGCCACCAAGCCGGCCAGCCTGCATTGCCCCTACTGCCGCGCTGCGGATAACTACGATCTGCGCTGGCTGGTCCGCACCAAGCTGGATCGCCTGCCTCGCCAGGCCGACGAACGCGACCGCGCTAAGTTCGCCAAAGCCGCCAGTTACATGGTGCTGCTGGACGACAAGGTGATGTGCAAGAACATGCGCTGCCGGAAACGTTTCGACATTTCGGGAATCAAGACCATGGCGTTTCTTTAGATGGAAGAGCCCGCTTGCGCCGTTATCTTTGGCTTGGTTTGTCCGGCTTACCGGCGTTTTGCGCTCCGGGCGCCGGCGAATCGAACAGGATGTTCGTATCGGCGTTGAACTTGCGATAGCTGTCGTAGGTCACATCGTTTTTGATCAGGTGCGTTCCCTCGCGCGAGCGCAGCTCGAACTCCAGCGGCAGAAGATAGTCCGAGTCGCCGATGCGAGTGTAATCGTAATCCAACACCAGGCCCACTTCCTGAACCGGGAAATCGGCCGGAATTCCGTCGGCATGCAAAGTGATGCGGTGCACGAAATGTTTCCGGTCGTCTATGAAGATCAATCCATGATAGGAAGTCACCAAATCGAGCTTCCTCCCCGGAACCACGATGTGATAGTCGGAGCCCGAAGCCGGAACGCTGTATGAATACACGTCCATCCTCCGGCCTCTCAGCGTGTAAAACCTCTCCCAGGTGAACTGCGTATTGGCTTGCGGCCAAAAAACGCCCTTCATGACCGAGCCGAATTCTCCGGAAGACGTTGCGCCGCCCAGCTCGTGGTGGGATAGATTCGACGCCTCGCCATTTACCATGAAGACCTTGTATTCCTCGTGATGTTCGAAATACGTAAGCCGCTCGACGATCAGATCCACCGACCGGAATCCGCTGTTGCCGGTGAAGTCGACGAAACGCTGCGTGGTCTGCGTACAAATGAAGTTGGGCAGGCTCTGCTCGTGATTCAGTGCATACTCGCTGGCATCGGCGATTATCTTTTTCTGCTCGGCCGCATCCGGGTCCGGCCGTGGCTGGCCGGACAAAGCCATCGCCGCCGCTAAGAGGCCGGCGTAAAGCTTGAACTGCATAAGATCATCATAAGATCATTCGCATCGTTCTCGCGCGGCCGTTACTTCGCCGGCTAGCATGGTTCGAAAATGGCGCCCGAAAATGTCCATTGAAATTCATGAGCTGGGTCCATCCGATGCCGAGGTATTCTGGCATATCCGTCTGGAGGCGCGCGAAAGCGAGCGGCGCGCATTCGGTGCTTCGCCGGAAGAACATCGCGCTATGCCGGTGGAGCGGTGGCAAAAATGGCCGCGTCTGGGGCGTGTACGTGAAGCGCGAGTACCGTGCAGCGGGAATGGGACGCCGGATGCTCCGCGAACTTCTGTGCCGCATGTCTTTGCCGCCGGGGCTGGAGCAACTGAGCGCCGGGCGTCAAAACGCGCGCTCCAGGATGGCGCGTAAATCCACTTGCGGCGGCAGCGTCCCGAACGCACGTCCGCCATCGCCCGCCAGTCGCGTTGCGCAAAACGCACCGGCAACCGCCGGTATGCTGTGGCGGATCAGCAGCGAAGCTTCCAGCGCCAGGGCCAGCCGCTCCGCCAAACGGCGAGCTTCAACCTCGTTGGCCGCCTGGCGTAAATTGCTTTCCACCTGATCGGCGAAGGCATCGAAGCGCCGGTCGACGCCGCGCGCCAGCGAAATCTCGTCCACCAGGCTGGACGCAGCGTCCGGATCCTTGCGCAGAGCCCGCAGGATGTCCAGGCAGATCACATTGCCCGATCCCTCCCAGACGGAGTTGACCGGCGCCTCGCGATACAGCCGCGGAAGGATGCATTCTTCTACGTAGCCGTTCCCGCCCAGGCATTCCAGGGCCTCGCCGATATGTGCCGGCCCGCATTTGGAAACCCAGTATTTTCCCACCGCGGTAGCCAGGCGCGCGATGCCTCGCTCCCGGGGATCGGAATCGCGTGCATCGAAAGCGCGCGCCAGCCGCAGCATCAAAATCGTGGCCGCTTCCGACTCCAGCGCGAGATCCGCCAGCACGTTTTGCATGAGCGGCTGATCGATCAGCAGGCTCCCGAAGGCGCTCCGATGCCGGGCATGATGGATGGCCTGCACCAGCGCCTGGCGCATCAGCGCCGCCGTCCCCATCACGCAGTCCAAACGCGTGTGCTGCACCATTTCGATGATGGTGGCCACCCCGCGGCCTTCCTCACCCACGCGCTGCGCCCAGGCGCCGTCGAACTCCACTTCGCCCGAAGCGTTGGAGCGATTGCCGAGCTTGGATTTCAAGCCGCTGGATGTGAAACGCGTTGCGTTCTCCATCGGGAGTCCAGCGAGGCAGCAGAAAACACGTTAAGCCCCCGGGCGCTTGCGCCAGCACCAGGAAAGCATCCGACATGGGAGCCGAACAAAACCACTTGTGCCCGGTCAGAAGATATTCACCGGCTCCGGCCGGCTGGGCGATGCTCGTATTCGCGCGCACATCCGAGCCGCCCTGCTTCTCGGTCATCGCCATGCCGATCAGGACTCCGGATTTTTCAGACGCGGGGCGGTAGCGCGGATCGTATCGCGCCGCCAGCACGCGTGGCGTCCACTCTCGCGCGATGTCCGGCTGTTGGCGCAGCACCGGAACAGCAGAACACGTCATGGAAACCGGGCAGGTATGTCCGGCTTCGTTTTGCGCCGCCAGAAACATCAGCACCGAGCGGGCCACGTGTGCGCCCTGCTTGGGCTCGGCCCAGGGCAGGCTTGCCAGACCATTCTCAATGGAAAGGCGCATCAATTCGTGCCAGGCCGGGTGGAACTCCACCTCATCGATGCGGTGCCCAAAACGGTCGTGCGTGCGCAGCACCGGCGTATTCTCGTTGGCTTGGAAACCCCAGCGAATGGCCTCTTCCGAGCCCGTGCGGCGGCCGAAATCCTCGATCAAACGCCGCGCCCACCCCGCCCCTTCGCGATCTAGGCCTTCTGACAACACCCGGTCGGTTGTAAACAAGTTGTAATCGGCGAGCGGAGGCGTCTGGTTCGCGACTTCGTGCGTGGCTTTGGCCGCCGAATCGGCTGCGGTGTTCAAAATATTCCTCGCGGCTTCAATTTTAGCAGCGCCGGATCTTGCATTGCCGGCCCGGAAAGCGTAAGGCAGCCGGAAATTTTTGCACCGAGCAGAAATTCTTGCCGCCAATCGGGCGTCAACAATACGTCTCTCACCTCCGGCGCTCTGCCCCTTACTTGAACGTTACAGGGGACTTAGAGCTTCGCTTGGCGCGGCTCGCCGCATGGCCCAAAAACTGCCTCGTCGAAAACGCGTTGCGAGCGGCCATTCCTTTGGCCAAACCGATCAAGGAGATCAAATGACTACGGAAGAGTACGGGAACGCATATCAGAAAGGCTACAGCTTGACGGTTCGGTTTCTGGTATCGCGCGGCCTGACATACGATTCCGCCCAGGAAACCGCGCAGGCGGCATGGGTGAAGGGCTGGGAACGGCTCGCTCAATTGCGAGACTCCAAGATGATTCTGACCTGGATGAATAGCATCGCTCTGAACCTGCACCGCAGTTTCATGCGGCGTGAGCCATTCCTGCAGGCGCTGCCGGAACTTCCGACGCCCCCGCGAATCAATCTCGCCGCCATCGACGTCCGGCGGATTCTTCAGACTTGCAAGAAGAACGAGCGCCTGGTGCTCCAGCGTCACTACTTGGAGGGCTACAAGGTGCAGGAAATCGCCCGCTCCAACGGCTGGACCGAAACCGCCGTGCGCATCCGCTTGCTACGTGCCCGCCGCGCCGTCGGCAAACGCTTCGCGGCGTAAGCTCCATCGACGTCTCCGCCGAAGAAGCGTGGACAGGCTCGGTCCGGGTGACTGGACATATGTCCAGTCCAAGCGGGAGATCGAAGGCTTTCAGAGCTTCCTGCGATCTAATAGCGAGATCTAACCGCAGGAGAATTTTTCCCGGTTCCTGGTCTATCGCCTGAGCCGTGAGCGCTCGCCCGCTCCACTTGCCTCTGCTCGCCTCTTCGAAATGTACGGCATCTTACATAGAAAAACCTGCCAGAGAATATTTTTTGCAATCCCATCGCAATTTGGTATACGATAGAACGTTCATACAGGACTAACCTGGATGGCACAGCTTTTCCACCGCAGCTCCAACTCACTTTCTAATATCAGTATCGTCGCCGTTGTTCTCGGAGCAGGCTTGCTGCTTGCTTTTGCGTACTCCATGGACCGCGGCTCGTACATCACCGACGTCAAGGTCGTCAAAGAACAACCGGTCCCGTTCAGTCACAAGCACCATGTGACCGACGACGGCATCGATTGCCGCTACTGCCACACATCGGTGGAAACGTCATCCTTCGCGGGCCTGCCGGCCACCGAGATTTGCATGACCTGTCATTCGGAGATCTGGACCAATGCCGAGATGCTGGAGCCCGTGCGAGCCAGCTTCCGCAGCGGTGAATCGCTGGAGTGGACCCGCGTTCACGATCTGCCCGATTTCGTATACTTCAACCACAGCATCCACATCAACAAAGGCATCGGCTGCGCCACCTGTCATGGCCGCGTCGACCAGATGCCGCTCATGTACAAGGAAAACACGCTCTACATGAACTGGTGCGTCAATTGTCACCGCAATCCCGAGAAATACGTACGCCCGCGCGATCAGGTTTTCAACATGGCGTATGAAGCGCCCTCCAATCAGGAAGAACTGGGAAAGAAGCTGGTCGCCGAGTATCACATTCAAAGTTTGACCGACTGCTATACGTGCCACCGATGAACGAAAAACCCGCTCTTGATCTAACCAAGATTCGGGCTCGGCTGGAGTCAGCCCAGGGTCCGCTGTACTGGAAAAGCCTCGAGGAACTGGCTGAAACCGAGGAGTTCCAGAAATACGTCGAAGACGAATTCGCGGGCCGTTCCCCGGAGTGGCTCAATCCCGCCAATCGCCGCAATTTTCTGAAACTGATGGGGGCCTCGCTGGCCTTCGCCGGCATCACGGCCTGCACCAAGCAGCCCAAGGAAACCATCGTTCCGTACGTGCGGCAGCCCGAAGATTTTGTTCCTGGCCTGCCGCTGTACTACGCCACCGCGATGCAGATGGGCGGCGTGGGCACGGGCCTGTTGGTCACCAGCTACCTGGGCCGTCCCACCAAGGTGGACGGCAATCCCGATCATCCCGGAAGCCTCGGGGCCTCCGACTACTTCCAGCAGGCCTCGATCCTCACCATGTACGATCCCGATCGTGGCCAGGCCGTCACCAACAAGGGGCAAATCAGCAGTTGGGTTAATTTCCAAGCCGCGCTGGCCGTGGCGCGCGAGATGGCACTGACAAAGAACGGCGATGGATTGCGAATCCTCACCGAGACGATTACTTCGCCAACCCTGACTTCGCAGATCCAGGGCATTCTCAAGGAAATGCCCTCTGCGAAATGGCATAGCCATGAACCTTGCGGGCGGCACAATGCCTACCGGGGCGCGGTGCTGGCGTTCGGCAAGCCGGTGAACACGATTTATCATTTCGATCAGGCCGAGGTGATCGTTTCGCTCGACGCTGATTTCCTGGCGTGCGGTCCCGGCAATCTGCTCTACGCCCGCCAGTTCGCCGACAAGCGCCGCGTGATGACCAACGTCACGCACACGCCGCAACCCAAGGAAGATTGGCAGGAAGGCTATCAGGACGGACCGATTCCCGCGCGTCCCAATCAGTCGGCTCACATATTCGCCGGAAAATACCGGGCCGGTCGTTTTGCCGCCGCAAGTTCAGGCACCAGGAAAGCCGCCCGAGCAGACCACGCAGAATCGGTTGTACGTGATCGAGCCGGCGCCAACCCCCACCGGAAGCATGGCGGATCATCGCTTCGTCGTGCGCGGCAGCGAAGTGGAAGCCGTCGCGTGGGACCTGGCGGCGGCGGCTCGGTGTGAGCGGCGCCGCATCCACTGGAAAGCTCAAAGAAGCAGCCGCCATCGCAAAAGACCTCGCCGCCCACAAGGGCGCGTGCGTGGTAGTTGCCGGCGATCGTCAATCCCCCGCCGTGCATGCTTTGGCGCACGCCATCAACGCCGCGCTCGGCAACGTCGGCAAAACCGTAACGTACACCGATCCGATCGAAGGAAACCCGGCGGATCAAATCGATTCCCTGCGCGAGCTGGTTGCCGACATGAACGCCGGCAAGGTGGACACGCTGCTCATCCTGGAAGGCAATCCGGTCTACAGCGCGCCCGCCGACTTGGATTTCGCCGGAGCTCTCAAGAAGGTCGCTCACGAAGGCTTACGTCGGCTTGTTCCCCGACGAAACCGCGGATCAATGCAATTGGTACGTCCCCTCGGCGCACTATCTGGAATCCTGGAGCGACGTGCGCGGCTTTGACGGAACCGTGAGCTTCGTGCAGCCGCTCATCGCGCCGCTGTACGGCGGCAAAACCGCGCACGAAGTGATCTCGACACTGGCAGGCGATCCCGGGAAGCTCCCCTACGACATCGTGCGCGCGTATTGGCAGGCCCAAAACAAGGCCCCCAGCTTCGACATTTTCTGGTCCAAGGCGCTGCACGATGGCGTGGTTCCCAACACCGCGCTGGCAGCCATCAGCGTCACGCCCAAGACGCCGCCCGCCACGCCGGCCAAGAGTGGGCCCTGGTCTCGAAGTCATGTTCCGTCCCGACCCAACCATCTGGGACGGCTCTTTTTCCAACAACGGCTGGCTGCAGGAACTTCCCAAGCCTGCGAACAAGATGACTTGGGATAACGCCGTGTGGATCAGCCCGTCGCTGGCCGAGCAGACCAACCTCAATACCGAGGACGTGGTCGAGCTGAAGTATCAAGGCCGCACCGTTACCGGTCCGGTGTGGATCATGCCGGGGCATGCCGACAACGCCGTCACCATCCATCTCGGCTATGGCCGCACGCGCGCCGGCCAGGTCGGCAACGAGGTCGGCTTCAACGCCTACTTGCTCCGCACGTCCACCGACCCGGATTCCGGTCTCGGCCTGGAGATGCGAAAAGTAGGCAGCGGCCACACCTTCGCCACCACGCAGCACACCCAGACCATGGAAGGAACCGCGCCGGTTCGTTCCACCACGCTCGAAGAGTACAAGAAGAAACCGCAATTCGTCGAGCTGACCGAAGAAGACAAGCCGCTGCCCAACTACCTGACGCTCTATCCCGACTACCGCTATCAAGGCTACAAGTGGGGCATGACCATCGACCTCAACGCCTGCGTCGGTTGCAGCGCCTGCGTCGCCGCCTGCCAGGCCGAGAACAACATCGCCGTGGTCGGAAAGATCGAGGTCACGCGCGGCCGCCACATGCATTGGATTCGCGTCGACCGCTACTTCAAGGGCAACTGGGACAATCCCGAGCTCTACTACCAGCCCGTTCCCTGCATGCAGTGCGAGAACGCTCCCTGCGAGCTGGTCTGCCCGGTCGCGGCCACGGTTCACAGCGGCGACGGCCTGAACCAGATGGTCTACAACCGCTGCGTCGGCACCCGCTACTGCTCCAACAACTGCCCCTACAAGGTCCGCCGCTTCAACTTCCTGCTGTACTCGGATTGGAATACGCAGAGCCTCTACGGCCTGCGCAATCCCAACGTCACCGTGCGCAGCCGCGGCGTGATGGAAAAATGCACCTACTGCGTTCAGCGCATCAACGCCGCCAAGATTCAATCCGAAAAGGAAAACCGCCGCATCGCCGACGGCGAGATTGTCCCGGCTTGCGTGCAGGCCTGCCCCACCCAGGCGATCGCCTTCGGAGACATCAACGATCCCAAGAGCCGCGTGGCGCAGCTCAAGGCCCAGGCGCGAAACTATAGCTTGCTCGAGGAGCTGAATACCCGGCCCCGCACCACCTATCTGGGTCGTCTGCGGAATCCGAATCCGGAGCTGGAGAAAGGATAGCCCCGTGAAGATCGAAGAATTAGAACAAAGAGCGATCGACCCCGGTCCGGATAAAATCATCGGGCCGGGTTATAACAACGCGACGGTTACCGAAAAAATCGCGGGCGTTGTCTTTCAGCCCATCCAGAAAACTCCGCGCCAGTGGTGGGCCACGCTGCTGATCGCCTTCGTGGCCATGCAAGGCCTGTTGGCCGGCGCGTTCTGGCTGTTCTACAAAGGCGTCGGCGTATGGGGCATCATGATCCCCGTCGCCTGGGGCTACGCCATCGTCAATTTCGTGTGGTGGATCGGTATCGGTCACGCCGGCACGCTCATCTCCGCCATTCTCCTGCTGCTCAAGCAGGACTGGCGAACGTCCATCAACCGATTCTCGGAAGCCATGACGTTGTTCGCCGTCGCGCAAGCCGGCATGTTCCCCATCCTGCACACCGGCCGCCCCTGGCTGGCCTACTGGCTGCTTCCTTATCCCAACTCGATGTGGCTCTGGCCCCAGCCTCGCAGCCCGCTGGTCTGGGACGTGTTCGCCGTCTCGACTTATCTGACCGTCTCCCTGATTTTCTGGTTCATCGGCCTTATCCCCGATCTGGCCAGCATGCGCGATCTCGCCAAGAAAAAGTGGCAGCAGCTAACGTTCGGCATGCTAGCCATGGGCTGGCGCGGTTCGGCCAAGCACTGGTCGCGCTATCAAATGGCTTACCTGCTGCTCGGCGGCCTGGCCACGCCGCTGGTTCTCTCTGTCCACACCGTGGTCAGCTTCGACTTCGCCATCAGCCTTCTGCCCGGCTGGCACACCACCATCTTCCCGCCATACTTCGTCGCCGGCGCCATTTATTCCGGATTCGCCATGGTGCTCACACTGGCCATCCCGACCCGCAAATGGTTCCACCTGGAAGATCTCATCACCATGCGCCACCTGGATGCCTGCGCCAAGCTGATGCTCGGGACCGGCCTGATCGTCGCCTACGGCTACATGATGGAAGCGTTCATGTCCTGGTACAGCGGCAATCCGCACGAAATGTTCATGTATCTGAACCGCTCCGTCACCGGGCCATATAGATTTTTCTTTTGGATGCTGATCCTCTGCAATATCATCATCCCGCAGTCGCTGTGGTCCAAGCGCGTCCGCCAGAATGTTCCGCGCCTGTTCATTGTGGCGATCGTCATAAACATCGGCATGTGGCTGGAACGCTTCATCATCGTTATCACCAGCCTGGCTCGCGATTTTGTGCCGTCCTCCTGGGGCGTTTACTACCCCACCCAATGGGACTGGGCCGTGTTGACCGGAACCCTCGGATTCTTCCTGCTGCTCATGACGCTGTTTGTTCGCACGCTGCCCTCGATCTCTATCTTCGAAGTGCGCGAGGTCCTGCATCAATTGGCGCCCCACACCCTGGAAGACGACGGGCTCCAGCCGGAACCGGGGGTGGGAGACTGACCTATGAGCGAAACTTTCGCGGACCGGCACGGCTTGTACGGCGTCATTGCCCGGTTTGAAGAGCCCGAAGAATTGCTCGAAGCCGCGCACAAAGCCTACGGCGCCGGCTATCGCAAAATGGATGCCTACTCGCCCATGCCGATTGAAGGCTTGGCGGAAGCCATCGGATTCACGCGCCATTGGGTTTCGTTGGTCGTTCTCATCGGCGGCTTGGCGGGCTGCATCGGCGGCTTTGGCCTGCTGTATTGGATCGCCGCCATCGCCTATCCGCACAACGTCGCAGGCCGCCCGTTCGTGAGTTGGCCCATGTACATTCCCATCACGTTCGAGTGCACGGTCCTTTTGGCCGCGCTCAGCGCCGTGATCGGCATGCTCGCGATGAACAAGCTCCCCATGCCGTATCATCCGGTTTTCAACGTGCAATCGTTTGCCCGACGCGCTTCGATCGACCGCTTTTTCCTGTGCATCGAAGCCGACGATCCTAAGTTCGACCGCGCCCAAACCCGCGCGTTCCTGGAAGAAATGAATCCCGAAGAGGTGGCTGAAGTTGAGAAATAGGATTCTAATCGCGGGTGGTTCGCTGCTGCTGCTGGCTCTCACAGCCTGCCGCGACGACATGCACGATCAGCCGCGCTACAAGCCGCTGGCCGCTAGCGAGTTTTTCAGCGACCATCGCTCCGCCCGTCCCGAAGTGGAAGGCACCATCGCCCGCGGCCAGCTGCGCATCGACGAAGCGCGCTACACCGGAAAGATCGCGGGCGAAGATATCAATGAGTTCCCGATCCCCATTGCGAAAGCCGACATCGAGCGCGGCCAGGCCCGGTTCAATGTGTACTGCACGCCCTGCCACGGCCGCTTGGGCGACGGCAACGGCATGGTGGTGATGCGCGGCTTCCGCCAGCCGCCGTCTTATTACAGCCAGCGGCTCATGGACGCGCCGGTCGGCCATTTCTACGACGTCATCAGCAACGGATTCGGCTCCATGGCCAGCTATGCTTCGCGCGTTACGTCCGACGACCGCTGGCGCATAATCGCCTATATCCGCGCCCTCCAGTTCAGCGAATCGGCCAAGCTCAGCGATGTGCCCGCCGATCAGCGCCAGAATCTGCCGGTGGAAGCGCCTCTGCGAAATTCCGGCCAGCCCGGCGATATCAACGGCATGGCCCCGGCGCTGCCCCCGCCCGCCCCAGCCAATCCAGGAGGCAACCGATGACGCCCAGCGAAACTCTTGGTCCTCAAATGGACCGCGTCCAGCGCAATGCGCTGATCGTCGGCGTCATCGCGATCGCCGCCAGTATATTCGGACTGATTCAAAACGCCACGCACTTCTGGCAGTCCTATCTATTCGCTTTCATCTTCTGGGCCGGCCTGGCCCTCGGATGCCTGGGCATCTTTTTCCTGCATAACGTAGTCGGCGGAAATTGGGGCGTCGCCATCCGGCGCTTTATCGAAGCCGGCATCAAGACCCTGCCGCTCATCGCGCTCGCTGCCATACCGGTTCTGCTCGCCTTGAAGACGCTCTACTCCTGGACCAATCCGGAAGTACGCGCTCACGACTTCGCCGTCGGCCACAAAGCCGTCTACATGAACGTGCCTTTCTTCATTGCCCGGACGGTGGTCTACTTTGCCATCTGGTTCTTCTTTGGGTGGCGGATTCTGAGAATGGCCAATGAACACGATCGCACCGGCGATCCGGCCCTGTTCAAGAAAATCAAGGGCGCCAGCGCTCCAGCTCTTCTCATTTTCACCGTCTCCACCACGTACGCCTTCGTCGACTGGATCATGTCGCTCGAGCCCGACTGGTATTCCACCATTTATCCCTGGATGTTCACCGTCGGCGAGTTTCTGGTGACGTTCGCTTTTGTGATCGCGCTCCTGATCCTGCTTTCCGACCGCGAGCCCTTCGCCAGCTTCCTCAAAACATCCCACTACCACGACTTGGGTAACCTGATGCTGGCGTTCACGATGCTCTGGGCGTACCTGTCGTTTTCTCAGCTCATCATCATCTGGTCCGAAAATCTTCCGGATGAAATCCCTTGGTACGTCCGCCGCTTCAGCGGAGGCTGGGGCTACATGGCCTGGTTCATCTCCATTTTCCACTTCTGCGTTCCGTTCTTCCTCTTGTTGATGCGCTTCATCAAGCGCAATCCCAATCTGCTCCGCACCATCGCCATCTGGATGATCTTCATCCGCGTCATCGACGTCTTTTGGATCGTGATTCCAGCTTTTCGCCAGCACGCCTTGGAAGTCTATTGGACCGACTTTGCGGTTCTCATCGGTCTGGGTGGAATCTGGCTGGCGTACTTCATTTGCAATCTTGAAGGCGGGGCCGCTGCTGGTCCCCAATGACCCGCGCAACACCTACTCGCGCGTGCCGGCGCGAGCACATTAGCCATGGAACACCAGAACGAACATCACACCAACGGGTTGGGACACGAGACCAAGGAAGTCAGCGTGCCGTTCGTCTTCGCGTCATTATCGGCCCTGATCATCGGCGCGTTCCTGGTCTCGTTGCTGTCGATCGGGATCTTCCAGTTCTTCAAAAATACTTATCATCCCGACGAAGCTGCAAAAGCCAGCCAGCAGGTGATTCCGCCGGCGCCGCGCATCGATTCCCACCCGGCCGAAGAATTGCAGTCCATCCGCGTCACGCGAAGACCATATCCTGAACACCTATGCGGTGATCGATCAGAAACAAGGCACTGTGCGCGTTCCCATCGATCGCGCCATCGACATGCTCGCTCAAAAGGGGCTGCCGACGCATAACTACCTGGACGACATTCTGGCGGGCAGAAAACCGCCGGTCGGCCGCCCAGCCTGCTCCACAGCAAAGATTGCAAGGAAGTATCAATGTCCGGTAAGAGAAATTTCGTCACCGCGTCGATTCTGGCCGCAGTTTTCTCGGCTACCTGCGCGGCTCAGCAATATGGCCTGCCCGCCATGGTTCGCGGCGTGGGAATCGATCAGAATCTGAATGCGCAGATTCCGCTCGAGTTGACTTTTCGCGACGACACCGGCCAAACCGTGCGCCTGGGCCAGTATTTCCGCCAAAAGCCGGTGGTGCTGGCGCTGGTTTACTACGAGTGCCCCATGCTCTGCGACATGGTCCTCAACGGCCTGACTCACAGCATGGAGCAGATCTCGCTCAATCTCGGAACCGATTTCGATGTCGTGACCGTCAGCTTCAATCCGAAGGAAACCTGGCAACTGGCCGCCTCCAAGAAAGCCAATTACGTCGAAAAGTATCAGCGCAAGGGCGCGGTCCAAGGTTGGCACTTCCTGACCGGCGAGGAAGCCAATATCAAGAAACTCGCCGACACCGCCGGCTTTCACTATAAGTGGGATCCCATCACCAAACAGTACGCCCACGCCAGCGGCATCATGGTCCTTACGCCCGACGGAAAGATTTCGCGATATTTCTACGGCATCGAATACAAGCCGAAAGATCTGCGCCTGGGGCTGGTGGAAGCCTCGCAGGATAAAATCGGAACGCTCGCCGATCAGGTGCTGCTGTTCTGCTTCCACTACGATCCCATGACCGGCAAATACGGGCTGGTGATCGCTAACGTCACGCGCGTGCTCGCCTCCGCTAGCGTGCTCGCTCTGGGCGGCATGATCTTCTTCTTCCTGCGCAAGGAACGCCACGCCAACCATCCCGGGAGACCCGTCTAATGCAGTTACCGCTCTTCCCCGAAGCCGCCTCTTCCATCGCCCGCCAGGTCGACTATTTGTACGCCTACCTGAGCGTCGTGACCATCGTGATGACGGGGCTGATTTTCGCGGTCGTCTTCATCTTCGCCATTAAGTATCGCCGCAAGTCCGAGAATGAACAGCCGCGGCAAATCCACGGCTCGCTGGTGCTTGAAATCACCTGGTCCATCATCCCCTTCATCGTCATGCTGAGCTTTTTCTGGTGGGGGGCGCAAATCTTTTTCGCCAACGCCACGCCGCCTTCCAACGCCATGGACGTCTATGTGGTCGGCAAACAATGGATGTGGAAGATCCAGTATCCGGAAGGCACGCGCGAAATTAACGAGCTGCACGTTCCCATCGGCCGCCCGGTAAAGCTCACCCTGGCCTCCGAGGATGTCATCCACAGCTTCTTCATCCCGGCTTTCCGCATCAAACATGATGTTGTGCCGGGCCGCTACGACACCATGTGGTTCACGGCCACCAAGCCCGGCCGCTATCACATCTTTTGCGCTGAATATTGCGGCACCGAGCATTCCGGCATGATCGGCTGGGTCACCGTGATGACCGACAGCGATTACGAAAATTGGGTGGCCGCCGGAGGAACCGAAGGCTCCATGGCCCAGCAGGGCGAACGGCTGTTCGAGCAGTACGGCTGCTCCACCTGCCACCAGCCCGATCAGCAGGGCCGTGGCCCCAATCTTGCGCGGCGTCTACGGCTCGCGTATCCAATTGACTGACGGCCGCACGGTGCAAGCCGACGACGCCTACATTCGTGAATCCATTTTGAATCCAAATACTAAAGTCACGGCCGGCTATCGGCCGGATGTGATGCCGACGTTCCAGGGTCAGGTTAGCGAAGAGCAGTTGCTGCAGATGATCGTCTATATCAAGTCTCTGGCCAACCCTGGCGCGCCGGCCAGTACGGGTGGAAGACAATGAGTACCGCACTACAAACACCAGAAGTAGCAGAAACTCCGAATTACTTAAATTCGGAATACGGCTGGAAATCGTGGCTCTTCACCAAGGACCACAAGCGCATCGCCGTCCTCTACATCATCTCGATCACCGTCATGTTCTTCATCGGCGGTATCTTCGCCTCGCTCATCCGGATCGAGCTGCTGACGCCCCAGGGCGATCTGGTCAATTCCGACACCTACAACAAGTTCTTCACCATGCACGGCATCGTCATGGTGTTCTTCTTTCTCATACCGTCCATTCCAGCCACGCTCGGAAACTTTTTCTTGCCCATGCAGATCGGCGCCAAGGACTTGGCCTTCCCGCGCATCAACCTGCTGAGCTGGTACATCTACATCGCGGGCGCGATTTTTGCTCTTTCGGCGATCGTCCTGGGCGGCGTGGATACGGGCTGGACCTTCTATACGCCCTTCAGCAGCACCTATTCGAATACCTTCGTCATTACTGCCGCGGTAGGCGTTTTCATCGCCGGCTTCTCCTCGATTCTGACCGGTTTGAATTTCATCGTCACCGTGCACAAGATGCGCGCCCCCGGCATGACCTGGGGCCGGCTGCCGCTGTTCGTGTGGGCCAACTACGCCACCTCGCTCATCCAGGTCCTGGGCACGCCCGTGGTCGCCATCACGCTCGCTCTGGTCGGCCTGGAGCGCGCCTTCCACATCGGAATTTTCGATCCGGCCATCGGCGGCGATCCCATCTTGTTCCAGCACATGTTCTGGTTCTATTCGCACCCCGCCGTCTATATCATGATTCTGCCCGGCATGGGTGTGATCAGCGAATTGGTGACGTGCTTCTCGCGCAAGAGCATCTTCGGCTATCCCTTCATCGCTGCCTCCAGCCTCGGCATCGCCATCATCGGCTTCCTGGTTTGGGGTCACCACATGTTCGTCACCGGCATGTCGATGTACGCCAGCCTGTATTTCTCGCTTCTGACCATGCTGGTCGCGGTTCCCTCCGCCATCAAGGTATTCAACTGGACCGCCACCATGTTCCGCGGCTCCATCAGCTACGCCACGCCCATGCTCTATGCCTTCGGTTTCATCGGGCTGTTTACCATCGGAGGGTTGACCGGCTTGTTCCTTGCTACCCTGGGTGTGGACGTGCACGTGACGGATACTTATTTCGTCGTGGCTCACTTCCATTACGTCATGGTGGGCGGCATGGTGCTCGCGTATCTGGGCGGGATGCACTTCTGGTGGCCGAAGATCACCGGCCGGATGTATCCGGAAGGTTGGGCCAAGTTCGCCGCTCTGCTGGTCTTCGCCGGATTCAATCTCACCTTCTTCCCGCAATTCATCACCGGCTATCTCGGCCAGCCGCGCCGCTATCATGCCTACGCGCCCGAGTTTCAGGTGCTGAACGTGCATGTCCACCGCCGGAGCTTCCGTGCTCGGCCTGGGCTACGTGATTCCGCTAATTTACTTCCTGTGGTCCCTGAAGTACGGCCCCAAGGCCGGAAATAATCCTTGGAACGCGAAGGGGCTGGAATGGCAAACCACTTCGCCGCCGCCCACCTTCAATTTCGAAGAGACTCCCATCGTAACCGAAGACGCTTACGCCTACGGTAGCGAGAGCGCTCACGAAGAGGCTATTCACCATGACTGAACCGCACGGCGCGGTTGCCGAGCACGCGGAACATTCGCCCTATCTCCGGCATCATTTCGACAGCATGGAGCAGCAGTTCGACTCCGCCACGCTGGGGATGTGGGTTTTCCTGCTCACCGAAATCATGTTCTTCGGCGGCATGTTCGGAGCCTATACGGTGTACCGCTCCATGTACCCGGCCGCGTTCGCCAGCACCAGCATGCACATGAACCCGGCGTTCGGCGCGGCCAATACCGCCGTGCTGATCGTCAGCAGCTTGACCATGGCTCTGGCGGTCCGGTCCGCGCGCATGGGGAGTCAAAAAGCCCTCCAGATCTTCCTGATCTTGACCATGATCTTCGGTATCGCGTTCCTGGTCATCAAGGGATTTGAGTATCACGAGCACTGGGTGGACATGAAAGTGCCGCTTTTCAGCGGGCACTGGGATTACAGCAACACTCCGGAATTTCCGCACCAGGCGCAATACTCGCATCAGGCGCAGATCCTGTTCTGCTTCTATTTCTTCATGACCGGCTTCCACGCCGTGCACATGTTGGTGGGCGTCGGCCTCATGACGACCATCCTCGTGATGGCGCGCCGCGGAGTTTTCAGGCAGAACTACTTTACGCCGGTTGAAATCAGCGGACTCTACTGGCACTTCGTCGATATCGTCTGGATTTTCCTGTTCCCGCTGCTCTATCTGATCGGGAACGCGAGAAAGCTTATCTGATATGCATTCAGTTCCAAGCGTTCGAACCTACGTCATCATCTGGGCGATCCTCACGTTCATGACGTTCGCCACCTACTACATTGCCCAAATCGATTTGGGCCCGTGGAACATCGTGATCGCGCTGCTGATCGCGTTCTTCAAGATGTCGCTGGTGATCTTTTTCTTCATGAATCTCAAGGCCGAGAGCCCGCTCACCAAGCTGTTTGCGGCCGGAGGATTCTTCTGGATGATCCTGTTGCTGGGCCAATTCTTCGTCGACTACATTTCGCGCGACTGGATGCCCGGCGGCAAGATGTGGTAAGCCGTCGCGTGCGAACTGATGAGCACGCCATGGCGCCAGGACTCAGTGAGTAGCTTCCTCCTGAAGCTCCACACACTCACGAAAGCCGGTTGCGAACAACCACACGCCGTCTACCACGCGAGCTGGCTCGCCGCCTGTTGCGCCCCGAGCCGCCGCGGCGCAGGTTTGGCGGCCGATCCCGCTGACACGCGCGCGAATCGCCAGGTTGTGCTGTAAGGCGGCCGCGTAGAACAGCGCAATCGCCAGCGCCGCGGCCAGTCCCATCCTGGGAAGGGCCGGCACCGCGCACGCCAGAAGGAAGGCGAAGCCCGGCAACGAAGTGTAGAGCAGGCGTGAATTCAACAGATCGGCTCCCACCAACAACATCTGAATCCCGGGGGCCGCGCAAAGTACCACCCACGCTAGTGCAAACAGCACATCGCGGCGCGAGGGATGAGAGAACATCATCACTAGGTATCCGAAAATCCCCAACGCCAACCCAGCCATCAGGTGGACCTCGAACCGCGAACTCCAATTGATCGGGAAGGCCAGCACCGCCCACAGCCGCAATAAGAGTGCTTTTGTCGCGCCAACAAAGGTAACGTGTACGTCCGTGTAACCGCCCACCCCGCGCAAGACGAGCGCCCGGTACAGGAACGCAACCGCCATCACAATCCAATGCGGGATGGTGCTCTTCAGCGATACAGATTGGTGCAGTGCGATCGAGCCTCAGGAGCGCCGGCAGGACATATCCGGTTTCCTTGCTCAAGAGCGCGAACAGAAGCGTCACCAGGCTGGCAATGAGCATCCCGGCGGAACGAGTGCGTGTGTAGCGAATAAAAAGTACGCATGTGGCTAGCAAAAACACCGTTACCAGCAGAGTGTCCTGGCCCCCGCCCGGCCACGAGACCGCTTCAGGACTTGCAGGATTCAATCCGAAGAAAGCCGTTGCCCATAGAGCCGTCCGTGCGCTCACGACCAATGCCTTGCCAAGCAAGTTCACAAGTATGCAGTTGATCAGTATCCATCACATGAACACCCAGCGGCCCGATGAGGGACCGGCAAGTCTCATGAGCGACGGCTAAGGGCGGGCCGCGGCCCAGCGGTGAGGCAGCAACTCATCGAGCTGCTGAATCGAGCACTCGCCAACGCGCGAGAGCACGTCCTGGAACCAGGCGAACGGATCTACTTTGGCCAGTTCGCACGAGGCCACGAAGCTGCGCAGCACCGCCATCGTTTTGCCTCCTCGATCGCTTCCCACGAAGGTCCAGTTGTTGCGCCCCACCGCGATGCCGCGCAGGCTCCGCTCAGTATGGTTGTTGTCGATTGACAGATCGCCATCTTCCAGGTAGCGCGTCAACGCGGTCCAGTTCTTCAGCGCGTAGGCGACCGCTTGGCCGGCTTCGCTCTTGGGCAACACTTCTTCGCGAATCTTCTTTAGATATTCGTGCAATTTCTCCAGCACTGGCTTGGACGCATGCTCGCGCAACAGGCACAAATCCTCGCCCACGATACCCGACCGCCGCGCGCGTTTCTCCACCTTATATAGGTTCGCGATGTAGGCCAGCACCGCGCCCATCCGCGCCGAATCGGTATCCAGCGCCCTATGGAAGTGACGCCTCGTGTGGGCCCAACAGGCCACCTCCACCAAGCCGCGTTCGGGATTAGTGAAAAAGCTGTCGTAAGCCACATAGGCATCGGCCTGCAGATATCCGCGATACGCTTTCAGAAATGTTTCCGGCCCCGCGCGTTCTCGTGTCGGGGTGTAATCGAATACCGCCGCGGGATGTTCGCGATCCCCGATGTACGGCCAGAATCGCCCCCTTCGCGTCGCCTGCTTCAATTTGCGGTCCAGCACTTTCACCGGTGTATCGTCAGTCCCCACCACCTTCGAACTCAGCACGAACTGCTTCAAGCGAACATACAGAGGATCGAGCAGCTGGGCCGATTGCCGCATCCAGCCGCCCATGGTCTGGTCCGGAATCTCCACACCGAAGCGGCTGAAGATTTTCGCTTGCCGGTGCACGGGCAGGTGGTCGGCTATTTTGCTGACGATCACCTGTGCCAGTAGCGCTGCGCCGGCCACGCTCTTCTCGATGGGCTGCGGCGGCTTGCCCGCCGTCTTCACCGTGCATGCGCACGCGTATTTCTTGCAGACATCCTCGATCACCAGCAACTGCGCCGGAATGTATTCGTAGCGCTCGCTGGTTTCCTCTCCGATCGGCCGCAGGTCTTGGTTGCAGGCGGCGCAGTGTTTTTCTTCTTCCGCCAGATCGTGCTCGATCCGTTCGCGTTTCAAGTGTGAGGGCAGCGTGCGGCGTCCTCGCCGGCGAGTTTCGTCTTGGTCCGCACTGCTGTTGGAAGTCGAGCCAGGCGGAACATCGTCGTCCTTTTGCGTTTCCGTGGCGGCTTCAGACTCAGCAGCGTTGAGTTCCTGTACGAACAATCGCAACTGATCCGCGCTCAACTGTTCGCTGTGAGTGCCGCTTTTGGCCGAAAGCAACTGGCTTAACAGCCGTTGTGTCTTGTCCAGTTGCGTGGTCAGATCCACCAGCATCTGCTGCAAGATCTCCGGATCTTTCGGCAAGCTGTTGCGATCCACCGGCACTACCGGAATTATAAGGCGAACTCTGCCGTCGGCCAAGGATAAAATGCATCCCCAGCCAATCTTTATGCGGCTTCCGGACTCGCGCGCCGATACCGCTTCCGGCGCTTGGCAGTGCTCAGATCGATGCCGCTCAATAGCGCGCCTAACTCTTGCGCCGTGATCTCGCGCCGCGCTTCGTCTTCTTCCCCGAACGGCATCGCGTAGGTGCCCTCCTCCAGCCGCTTGGCCCACACCGCGAATCCGTCGCGATCCCAATACAAAATCTTCACCCGATCCTTGCGCCGGTTCGCGAACACGAACAGATGCCCGGCAAACGCATCCAGCTTCATCGCGCCGGTGACCAATGCGTGCAGCCCGTCGAAGCTCCGCCGCATGTCGCACGGCGAGGTGCATAAGTACACCCGAACACTCGCCGGCAGGTGGATCACGCTGGTTCCCGCAGCACCGCCAGCACCAACTTGAGCGTCGCGGCATCGGACGGAATCCGAAGCCGGTCGCCGCTGGCCAGCAGCAGTTCGATGGGTGCTGCTGTTTCCTCTCCGGGCTTGCTCTCCACCAGCGCGAAGCGAACGGGTGTGTTCTGTTTCCGCAGCCTCGCACGCCACCCGTAGAAGGCGGACTCCTTCAGTCCTCGCTCACCACAATAGGCCCGGATCGTCTGGCCGCTGCTTTCCTGCTCCGCGATTCGCTGGCGCCACAGCTCGCGCCGTTGCTCTTGTTTGGTGCTCACCTTTCCACTATGTGCCGCATTCCGTGGCTGGAATAGTGGGGTTCATGTGATGCTTACGTTGATCAGGTGTATTGCTAGCCCCAGCGCATGCCACGCCCAGGGCTGGGCTCCAAACCACTTCGTTTCCGTCACCCAGATGAAAATGCCCACGGGCCGGAAGAAAGCCCCGCCCGAAGTGCTGGCCGTGAGCACGCTACCGATTTGCTGTGGCGCAAAGTGACGGGCGTACTCCAGCACTAGGAAGTCGTCGCCCACGAAATAGTTCCCCAATGAACCCGTGAAAAAAAGTCCAACCACGGCCAGCATCGCTAGTAAAGCGATCCAGGGCGCCTTGTCCGTCTTAGCGCACGCGCGGCCGCTGCTGATTGCCAGCGATAACACCAGCGACACCCCAAACGCAGTCTCTGCCGCGAGCGGCGATCGGACGGGGACCACCAGATGAAATTCGCCCAACACGCCGCGTGCCACCAGGACCAGCCCGCTGAGGAAAGCCGACAGCCGCAAGAAGGTAAGGGTGGCGCGTGCCAATGCGGCTAAGTTTACCAAATGTTCCCGGCAACGCTCCGGTGTAACTTAGAGAGAGTTGCTAACACGCTCCATCCAGCCGCGATCCATCATTCCCGCTCCGCTGCTGCCGGCGACGCGCACTCTCTACTATGGATTGTTCCGCTTCCAGTTGCGCCTGCGCTGTTGGTTGGCCGACCGGAGTCAAGCTCAGGATGGCTCCGGATTGCCTCTGCCGCCCGCCCTGCTGCGTTACCGCGTGAGCGAGCTTCTGGGCCGACAGGTCTTCCTGACCATTGGAGAAGGCTGCGCGCGCCTCATCGAAGAGCATTCCCGCTCCGTGGGCGTGGATCTTGCGCGGTGCCGCCGGATATTGGACTTCGGCTGCGGTTGCGGCCGTACCCTGCGCTGGCTTCTACATGCTTTTCCAGACGTTGAATTTTACGGTGCCGATGTGGACCAGGAGGCCATCGATTGGTGCAGCCAGAACCTTCCCTCAGCCCGCTTCGTTCGCAATGGCCCCCTGCCTCCCTTGCCCTATCCGGATCGGCACTTCGATGTGATCTATTGCCTTTCCGTCTTTACCCATCTGGACGAACCCGCGCAAGATATGTGGTTCACCGAGCTTCGCCGCTTGCTCGCGCCGGGCGGCTTGCTGCTCCTCTCCGTGCACGGAAGGGGCGCTGCGAAGTCGCTGGACCCTGATGGTCTCGCCGCACTGCAGACCGCGGGCTTCGTCCATCGCCGCTCGCAAAAGCTGAAGGGGATTGTGCCGGACTGGTATCAGACCTCCTGGCATTCCGAGCAGTACATTGTAAAACGATTATCGTCGTCCTTCCAGGAGGTGTCCTATCACGACGTTCCCAGGAGTTCGCAAGCCATCGTGATGGCGCGTGGCCGGGATCATCTCGTCTGAAAAGGCTTGAGCTTCGCGGGGCTCAGAGCAGCGGGCAAAGAAAACAAGTAAGGGTTATAATCGAAACTAGTAATCCAGTAAGTTCGCAAGGAGAATCTTGAGATGAGAGCAAAGTTGGCTTTTTTGGCAGCGGGTGTTGGTCTGCTGGCGGCGGGCATCCCGGCTTGGGCGCATCACGCGTTCGCCGCGGAGTTTGACGCCAAGCGTCCGGTGCATTTCGAAGGGACCGTGACCAAGGTGGAGTTGATCAATCCGCACTCGTGGATCCACGTGGATGTAAAGAATCCCGATGGAACCGTTAGCAACTGGATGTTTGAAGCCGGCAGCCCGAACGTGCTGCTGCGGCGCGGTTTCAACAAGAATACAATCGCGATCGGGACCACTGTAGTCGTTGATGGATATCAATCCAAAGACGGTTCGCTGCGGGCCAATGGACGCGATATCACGCTACCGAACGGGCAGAAGCTGTTCCTGGGCTCGCAAGGCACCGGCGCGCCGTACGAGGAAAAGAAGTAACCTGCCGTTCGGACCAACGGGCTAGCAAATTTGAACCGCTGAGGCGCGAGCGCCCGCGGGTTGCTGAATCGCGCACGGGACTTGTATTCACCGTGCGCGTGCTGATTTTCGAGGAGATCTGATGCCAAGTCCACGTGGACACTGGATGGCGCCATTCGCCGCCTGGGCCGTTCTTTTGTTGCTAGCGGCAGCGCAGCGCTCAGCCCCCTCATACAAGGCGCCGCGCACGGCGGATGGCAAGCCCAACCTGAACGGCATCTGGCAGGCTCTGAACACCGCCAACTGGGATCTCCAAGGCCATTCGCGGCAAGCCCGGCAACATCCTGGCGCTGGGCGCAAGGCGCCGAGCCGGGCGGCATTGGCGTGGTCGAGGGCGGCGAAATCCCCTACCTGCCCGCCGCGCTGGAGCAAAAGAAAACGCAATTGCGAACACCGGCATAACGAGGATCCGGAGATAAAGTGTTATCAGCCGGGCGTGCCGCGCGCCACCTACGAGCCCTTCCCTTCCAGATCCTCCAATAGCAAAAACATCATCCTGATCTCTTACGAATTTGCTAACGCGAGCGGCACGATCTATATGGAGAATCCCCGAAAGCCCGACCGATACCTGATGGGCCATTCGTCGGCCATTGGGAGGGCGACACGCTGGTGGTCAGTGTGACCAATCTCGACGAGCGCACCTGGTTTGACCGCGCCGGCGATTATCATAGCGACGCATTGCACGTGACCGAACGCTATACGCCCATCAGTGCCGATGCGCTGATGTACGAAGCCACCATCGAGGATCCGCAGGTCTATTCGCGGCCCTGGAAGATCAGCATGCCGCTTTACAAGCATCTGGAGAAGAACGCGCGGCTGATGGAATTCCGGTGCGTGGAGTTTGTCGAGGACCTGATCTACGGGCCGTATTACAAGAACCCCATCGTTGTGAACAAGTAGAGGAGCTTCGAATACGCCTGCCACGAGGGCAACTACGGTATGATGAATCTCCTGAAGGGGGCGCGCGCCCAGGAGAGAGCGGCCGCCGCGGAAGCTGCCAAGCAATCGAAGCAATAAGGGGAACAGCGATGCGAAAGAAATTGGCTGGTTTTTTGGTTGGGGCAGGGCTTCTGCTGCCCGTGGGCCTGTGGGCGCATCACGCCTTTCAGGCCGAGTTCGACTCGAAGAAGCCGATCCATCTGCGCGGCACGGTTACCAAGATGGAATGGATCAACCCGCACGCCTGGCTGCACATCGACGTGAAGAACGCCGATGGCACGGTCAGCGAGTGGATGATCGAAGCCGGCACGCCGAACACCCTGTTCCGCCGCGGGTTCACGAAAGACTCGCTGAAGCTCGGGACCGAGGTGATCGTGGACGGCTATCAAGCCAAGGACGGATCGAACAGCGGCAACGGCCGGGACGTAACACTGCCGGATGGGCGCAAGCTATTCTTTGGATCGACCGGAACCGGCGCGCCGGATGACTCGGAGCGCAAGGAGAAATGACCACGCTTCCCGGGCGTCGCGCCCGTCCCGCCGCTATCGCGACGCTCGCCTGTCTCCTGACGGCGCACATCGCACTGGCGCAGTCCGCTCGTGAGCACTGGGTAGGAACCTGGAGCACCGCCGACGTGGTGCGGCCGCCCGCTCGTCCACCGGCGGCGGGTCAACCGCAACCGGCAGCGATCCACATCAATAATCAAACTCTCCGTGAGGTCGTGCACGTGAGTGCCGGCGGTCGCGCGCACGCGTGGTCCTGAGCAATGTGTTCGGCACAGAACCGCTGTCGGTCGGCGCGGCGCAGGTCGCGCTGAGCGAGAAAGACTCCAGCATTGTTTCCGGCTCCAACCGGCCGCTCACCTTCGGCGGGCGCGCGTCCGTCACGATCCGACCGGTGCGGTGATGTTCAGCGATGCCGTCAACCTGACCGTGCCTCCCATGTCCGATTTAGCCATCGACCTGTTTCTTCCGGGCGATCTCACGCAGACGAACTTGACCAGCCACTTTGGCGCGAATCAAACCAACTACGTCTCGAACGCAGGGAATTTCGCCGGGGCCGCTGAATTTCCCGTTTCATCAACGACCCCGTCGTGGTTTTTTCGGGCCGCGTGGAGGTAACGGCGCCGGCACAGGTTGGCGCCGTGATCACGTTCGGCGATTCCATCACCGATGGCACGCGATCCACCGCGAACACCAACAGCCGCTGGCCCGATCAGCTCGCCAAGCGGCTCCTGGCTAAGCCTGGCAATGTGCGCGGAGTTCTGAACGCCGCCATCGCCGGGAATCGTCTCTTGACGGAAGCGAACATTCCATTCGGGATAAACGCGCTAGCACGTTTTGACCGCGATGTGCTGGCACAGACCGGCGCAACGCACGTCATCGTGCTGGAAGGCATCAATGATATCGGTATGGCGCGCCAGGCGCCCGGGCCCTCTCCCGAAGATCTGATCGCCGCGCATGAGCAGATGGTGGAGCGCGCACATGCCAGCGGCCTGAAGATTTTCGGTGCGACGCTAACGCCCTTCGAAGGCGCGGCTTATTTCACGCCGGCTGGCGAGGTCAAGCGCCAGGCTTTCAATGCCTGGATGAGGAGCAATCATCTCTACGACGGGGTAATCGATTTTGACGCCGTGGTGCGCGACCCGCAAATCCTACCAAGGTTCTGCCGCGCTTCGACTCGGGCGATCATTTGCATCCCAATGACGCGGGTTATGAGGCCATGGGAAATGCGATTGACCTGAAACTCTTCGAGTCCGGCGCCAAGCAGACCACCGCAAAAGCGAAGCACAAGTGAGACCCGTGCGCCGTGCAGGCTGGATGTAAATTTTTGTGCAGGGGTACAATAGTCTTTCAGTTAACTCAAGGCAGTTGAGGAAGGAATCCTGTATGAAAGTTCGGTTGACGCGGCTCGTACCCATTGCCGCGGGAATGTCGGTTTTGTGGCTCGCCGGTGTTGCCACGCCCAGGCCCCGCCGCAAGCAAAGCCCAAAATGGCGGAAGAAGTTTTCAAGAATATCCAGGTGCTCAAGGGCATGACGGTCGGACGATTTCCTGGGAACGATGGGAATCATGTCAGCCGCGGTGGGCTTCGATTGCTCGGAGTGCCACAACAATGCCGGCACCGATAAAGTAGATTGGGCCGCGGACGACAATCCGAAGAAATTGACTGCGCGCCGAATGGTTACGATGGTGAAAGCCATTAATCACGACAATTTCAACAACCGGCAGAATGTCACTTGCTGGACCTGTCATCATGGCCGCGACCGTCCAGCCACCACGCCCACGTTGGAATTCATATACGGCCCTGGTCCTATGGATATGGACGACGTGCTCAGGCAAGAGCCCGGGCAGCCGGCGGCCAGCCAGATTCTCGACAAATATATTCAGGCTCTGGGAGGCGCGGAGAGTTGGCGGGTCTGAACAGCTACACGCAAGGGCAACAGCGTCGGGTTCGGGGGATTCGGCGGGGGGCCACGTCCAATCGTAGCAAGGCTCCCGATAAACGAACCACCTCATCGAGTTCAAGAAGGAGACCTCCGAGACAGATCAGGACTACAACGGCCGCACGGCTGGATAAAGTCGCCGCTCACGTTGTTAGGGGAGTACAATGACTGGCAGTGATCGGACGGCGCCAGGATTGACGCGGAGTTGTCCTTCCCCGGCCAGATCAAGCAGATCTCAGCAATCCGCGCGTGAGCCTGCCGACCACGATCAGCGATCTCCCGGGCCCTCCAGCCAAACGGCGCAGGAGAAGAACGTCGAAGCATCGGAGCGGAGATCGACAATGTTAACGTCGTTCAAGGACCGGCCCCGGTGGTACGCTGGTGACCCTATATTTCGACCAGCAGTCGGGCTTGCTCTTGCGTGAAGCGCTATGGCCTACGCCGATCGGCCGCGTGCCGACGCAGATGGACTATTCCGACTATCGCGACGTGGGCGGGATCAAGTTTCCATTCAGCTTGACGTTTGCCTGGCTGGACGGCCGCGATGCGATTCAGTTGAATAATATCCAGGTCAACGCACAGATTCCGGATTCGAAGTTCAACACGCCGGAATCGGCCAAGCAGTAAGCGCGACGCTCTACCGAAGCGAAGCGGTTAGAATTTTTGAGCCGCTGCCCCAAGCGATAAAAGTGTCCTTTCGCCGAGCGAACCAGCTTGGGGTAGCCGAGTTCGCTTTTTTCGCCCTTGGCGATTTGGAGAACAGGCCCGGCAGCGCCCGCGGAGTTGATTGCGCGGACCAGGACTCGCGTGCCGCCGCCGGAACCCTGCTCCAGCCATGAAACGGTGGCGTTGCCGCTGTCATCCAGAACAACTGAGGCATAACCGTAAGGGTGTCCGGTGCTGACGATCACGGGCTTGCTGAACGTCACGCCGCCGTCGGCGGAGAAAACGATCTTCACTTGCGACGAATCGTGGGCAGCCGTGTACCAGGCGATGGCGACCTTGTCACCGCGCGCGGCAATCGACGCGGCATTGATGGGGCAGCATCGATCTGCCAGTTGTCGGGATTAATGATCTTGGAAGGGGACCAGTGTCCGTTCTCTAAGCGCACGACGGCGATGTCGCGAATGTCCTTGGGCGTGTGGTCGCGGTAAGCTACCACCAGTCCTTTGGTTGTCTTCGCGACGGCGGTGGGGCAGCAGGCGCATACATCGTCATCCAACCGCTCTTCGCTTGCTTCCTTGCCGGACGCATCCACCACCGTGCGCATCAGGTAGACTGGGCCGTCTTCGCCCTTCAGCGCCTCCAGCCAGAAAAGGGAAGCTCCGCCGCCCGCGTTCTCGGCCATGGAGACCAAGCCGTGCTGGACGGGACTGTGGTCGCGATGGGCCATCAGCGGAGCTGTCCAGTGGGTTCCATCGGCCGACGAAGAGACGTACACGAACTCGGCGTCGCTCGATTCCTGATTTTCCACCCAATGCGCGAGCCAATGGCCGCCCGCCATCTCCATGACCTCCGGAACCTCGGCCGGATGGCGGAAGAAATGACGATGCGCGGCGATAGTCACAGGTTGGGACCAGAGTCGCCACGCCGCACGGCGTAGCGCAGTGAGTACGAGCCGTCCTTGGACGATTCGATCCAGTTGAGAACGACGCCACCGTCCGGCGTTACGGACCAGTTCGGCTGGAGGCTTCCTGGGCCGGCGGGATCAGGAAATGGCGAGCTGGAAAGACTCTGGCTGGAGGCCGGAATGGCTAGCAGTGCCGCCAGCATCAGGAATCGTGTCGTGTACATAATGGCTCCTCGTTAGCCATGCTAACAACCGTGGGCATCAACCGGCTCCCCATTTCAGAAGTGGAACTTCACCGCCACCTGAACCAAGCGCGGGGCAGCGGCGCTTACGACTTGTCCGAAGTTCGGATCGTTGACCTCGCCATCCACGGACGCCGGTCCATAGAACTGGGCATGATTAAAGACATTGAAGGCTTCCATCCGGAGGTCCAGCGTTTTCGATTCCCACAGGCGGATGGTCTTGCTTAATTGCACGTCGAAATTGTCGATTCCCGGTCCATGAAAGAAGCGGCGGGGAGCATTGCCAAGCTGCCCCAGCGCTTCGGGAACCAGGATGCTGGTGTTGAAGGCCGGCCTGCCGTTTCGAGGATTTGTGTTTATTTCAAGCGGGCCCGAGAGCAACTGCGGCGTATCCAGCAATTGATTGTTAACACCGTTGCCCAGCGTTCCGAGGAGTGATCGATCGGAATCGTCGAACAAAGTTACTGGAAACCCGGTGGCAAAGCGCGTGGTGCCCGATATGCTCCAGCCTTGCGTCAGCCGGTTGGTCCCAAAAGCCGTTCGAAGGGCAGCGCGTAGGTGTAGGACACCACGAAGTTGTGCGTCATGTCCCAGGAAGAGATCGCACGCGAGAGTCGATAGTTAAACGGGTTGATTTGCTCGCCCAGATTTGAGGCGTCATCGATCGATTTGGAGAACGTGTACCCGGCCAGCAGCGTCGCTCGGGTTCCCAACGCGAAGCGCAACGTTGCTTCGAGAGCGTTGTAGTTGGAATTACCGATCGTCTGTTGCGCGGTTACCATTCCGTAGTTCGGCCCCAGGCCGGCGCGGGTTCCTTGAAAAACCTGCCCGGATGCGGATGTGTACCTGGCATCCTCTCCAAACGGTCCGCAAGTAGCGCTGCCCGGCGCCACCTCGCTGGGCTGGCTCAAACTCAGGCATAAACCTGGGTTGCCGGGATTGGTTGGCACCACCACCAGCAGGTGATGCCCCTGGTTGCCGACGTAGCTCACGGTGAGCAGAGCCTTCTCCGCAATCTGGCGCTGAATCGAAAACATGTAGTTTTCCGTGTACGGAACGCTGTTGCGGTTATAAAAGTAAGGAGCCGCGCTGATAGGGATTACGGAGCTAAAGTTGAATCCCGTATAAGGATTCTTCGCCGAAGCGCCGTGCGGTGGAAAAGTGAACGGAAAGGGATCGGTGTTCTGTGCGCCGTCGCCGGCGTTGATGAAGGGAGTGGCAAATAGCGGCGGCGCCGGACTTAGATAGTTATATCCGAAGGGAGGGACGCCATACATGATTCCGGCGCTGAGCCCCTGGAACGCCGTATAGAAGACTCCGTAGCTGGCCCGAATGCTGGTTTTGTTCGGGCCACCGGTAATCGTCTTCAGAATGCCTTCCTTGAAATCCGGCGAATATGCCATGCCGATACGTGGTGCGAAGTTGCGATACTTGGCGGGCGACAACGTTGAGGGAATCCCTGGATCGCCGGGAACCAACAATCCGGCCGGCGCGTTGGGGAACACAACCGATTGCCGGCCGGGAACAACGGTTTGGATATTGTTGTATTTCTCCGACCACGGCTCGATCAAATCCCAGCGCACACCATAGTTCACCGTCAGGTTCGGGCGTGCCCGCCAACTATCCTCCGCATAGGCAGCCGCGTAGTGGTTGCGCAGGTAAAAGCGCTGTCCCGTGGTCTGGGTGAAATTGCTGGGGAACCCAAGCAGGAAGTCCGCGAAGGCGTTGCCGGTCTCCGTGCCATTGATGTTGAAAGTTCCATTGAACGTGGCATTCGGATCTTCGTTAACCTGATCGTCGTGAAATTGGAAGCCGAGCTTCAAGGTGTGAGCGCCGATTACTTTCGAGATCGCATCGCTAAGATACAGCGTATTATTCCATTGGAACGTGTTGGTGATGGGGACGCCCATGACAAATGAAGGGAAGACAATATTCTCCACGCCTTGAAACTGAGGCGCCTGCACGACGATCCCCGCTGTTCCCGGCCCGGTGACAAAGCCCTGCGATTGAAGCGACACTCCTAATCCGCCGTGCGGCTGGCCGATGTCGTTTACGTTCCGAAGAAAGCCGGCGTGAAATTCATTGACCGTGGTGGGCGAAAGAATCTTCGTGTCGCCAATCGTAATCTCCTGCGCGCGCCCGATCGTCAAGGCATCGAAGCCCGGGATGCTTGCGCCGCCCTGCCCGCCTGGATAGGGATTATCGAGCGCGTAGTCATCAACAAAGTAGTAGCCGGAAAACTGGCCGAGGCGGGTGTTCGCGTCGATGCGGCTGCCGGCTTTGTCGTCCCGCACCGTCTCCGGATAAGCGGAGGTGGAAAACAAGCTCGAGCCGGCGTTAGGCGCGGGGATATACGGCAGCAGATGCTGCGCCGGCGCTGCCCACGCGCTCCTGGGGATGATCGCATTGGGGAGAACGCAAGCCGCTGAAGTCGTGCAGCCTGGCGTGTAGTAGGGCTCGCCGAGCGAAACCCGATGGCCTAATGCCTGCGTGAGCAAATTCGCGGTGTTGGGCCCGCTCACGGTTCCCGTTAGCGTACTTGCCGCGTCGCTGAAGTTTCCCTGCCGCTCCGGCATGGAAAGCACCGTTGTCACCGGCGAGGATATACCTTGGACCGTGCGGGTTCCCTGATAATCCAAGAAGAAGAATACTTTGTCCTTTTTGATCGGACCTCCGGCCGTGCCCCCAAACTGATTCTGCCGGAAAACTCCCCGTGTCGGATCGAAGTAGTTCCTGGCGTCGAGAATGGTATTCCTCAGAAATTCGAACGCGTCGCCGTGAAATGCGTTGCTGCCGGACTTGGTGACGACGTTGATCATTCCACCGTTGTAGTTGCCGTACTCGGTGTCAAAATTGTTCGTCAGAACCCGAAACTCCTGGATGGAGTCCAGGTTCGGTATCACCGAGGTGCCTCCGTTCATGTGCTCCTGCACGTCGATAGCGTTCACCATGAACCCATTCGCCGATTCGCGCTGGCCATCGATGGAAACATCGCCCGGATTGGCATCGCCGGATGGATTAATTGTTCCGGTGACGCCAGCCATGATTACCGAGGTCGGCGTTAAGCTGGTAACGGGAGTGACCCCCGGCTGGATCGCCAGCAGGTCCGTATAGCTGCGGCCGTTGAGCGGAATCGCCTGAATCTGGGCATCCGAAACGACTTCGCCGAGATGGGTGGCCACGGTATCAACCTGGGTTTGCAGGCCAGCTTCGGCAGCGCTAACGGTGACGATTTCCGATTGCTGCGCTATTTCCAGCGTCGCGTCCAAGCTCACGGCTGCGTCGGCATCGATCGCAATATTGGTCTTCTTTTGGGTCTGAAATCCGTCGGATTCGATCGTAAGATCGTAGTGTCCCACGGGCAGCGCCGGAAACGAGTAGAGCCCCCGATTGTCCGAAGTGGAGTCAAACTCGGTTCTCAATCCAGCGTTTACCAGCTTGAGCTTCACTCCTGGGATAACGGCGCCGGTGATGTCCTTCACGAACCCCGGAGAGACTACCTCCGGCCAACGCCCACATCAGGCTTGCGGAAAGAAGAACGGGCGCGAACAAATTGGCCCAGCGTACGACTCTGCGTCCGGTGATCATCCTCGCCGTTTTGCGCGCCTCTCTTCAACTTACGTGCTGAGGAAGTGGCTGGGATAGATATCTTTCGGCCATTTCTGGCCGGACTGCAACGCCCTGTACAATCAAGGAAGCAAGCCTATGATTCGCAGGATTTTGCAGTGGAGTCCCAGGGCGGTACTGGGCCTGGCCGCGGTCCTGATCGCATTGATCGCGCTGGCGGACTGGAAGGTCGAAATTAACGCCACCTTGGGCTTTCTGTACTTGTTTCCGCTGGTACTGCTGGGGACGGTTCTGGGATGGTGGCAACTGGTGCTGGCGGCCGTGCTTTGCACGTTCCTTTCGGATCGGCTCGACCCCTTTCCCATGGATATGCAAGTTCCGCGCGACATCCTGATCTTTCTTACGCTGGCCACCACGGGGCTCCTGTCGCGGGATGTGGCGCGCGGTTACCGGCGCGAGATGGCGGAGGTCGCGGCGCGGCGCTCGGCCGAAGAACAGTTGGAGTTCTTGATTGAAAGCAGCCCCGCCGCAATTCTGACCATGACGGCGGGCGGCGAGATCCTGCTGGCGAATCCGGCGGCGCACCGTCTGCTTGGGGTGCCCGCCGGGACGCTTCCTGGAAGGCGCATTGCTCGCTACATTCCCGCGCTCGGGTCAGTGCCGTCCATCGACGAAAGCGCGAAAATCTTCCGCACCGAAATGCAGACGCGCGGCCAGCGGGAAAATGGCGAAGTCTTTCTGGCGGACGTGTTCTTCTCTACTTACGCCACCGCCGCCGGCCCGCGGTTGGCCGCCCTACTGGCCGACGCCTCCGACGAGTTGCAGGGAGCGCGAGGAGTCCAGCCTGCAACAGCTTCTGGCCGGCTCGCGCATCCTGGTGGCGGCCGTATCGCACGAAGTCCGCAACGTGTGCGGCGCCATCGGCGTGATGCACGAGAACCTGGCGAGAAGCGGAGTGCTGGCCGGGAACCAGGACTTTGAAGCGCTGGGTTCGCTGGTCGAAACGCTCGCCAAGATCGCTTCGCTTGAGCTTAAGCAGAGCACCAGCAGCGCCGAACCGGGTTATCTCGACCTGCGCGAAGTGCTCACGGACTTGCGGATCGTTCTGGAACCTTACTGCGAGGAGTCCGACATTCAACTGGTATGGGACATCCCGGAGGATCTGCCGCTGGTGCAGGCCGACCGCCACAGCCTGATGCAAGTGCTATTGAACGTAACCAAGAATAGCCAGCGGGCGCTCGAATCGGCGGCACGCAAGTTCATCGAGATTTCGGCCTCGGCGCACCCGGACG
Source organism: Terriglobia bacterium (assembly GCA_963739705.1). Taxonomy (GTDB): domain Bacteria; phylum Acidobacteriota; class Terriglobia; order Bryobacterales; family Bryobacteraceae; genus Palsa-89. The sequence continues at coordinate 378,542 of CAVUBR010000008.1, forward strand.
GCGTTTCCATTCGGATTACCGACAGCGGCCCAGGCATTCCGCCGGGACGGAAGCTCTTTCAGCCGCTGCAGAAAGGAGCGGATGCCACAGGCCTCGGTTTGTATTTGTCGCGCGCCTTCATGCGATCGTTCCGCGGCGATCTGCGGCATGATCCCGAGCCGCCGGGCTGTTGCTTTGTGCTGGACCTGGCTGTCGCCCCGGGCGTGGACGTCCCGAGTTCAGTGGCCGTTGAGCATGCAGCCCATCCGACTCTTACTGCTTGACGATCACATTCTGTTCCGCGAGGGACTGAGCCGTCTGCTGGTCTCGGAACGGGATTTTGAGACCGTCGCGCAATGCGGCACCCCGGCCGAAGCCTTGGAAGCCCTCGGGCGGTCGGCCGTTGACATCGTTCTCCTGGATTTTGAACTTGAGGATGGTACGGGCACTCGCTTCATACGTGCGGCGCGCGCTGCCGGGTATCGCGGGAAAATCCTGATGGTGACGGCGGGCATGAGCGCCCTGGATTCCTCGCTGGCGTGGAAGCTCGGGATTTCTGGAATTTTTCTCAAGCACAACGCGCCGGCCACGCTGCTGGAGGCGATCCGCACGGTAGCGGCGGGCGGTGTCTGGACCGATCAGAAAACGGCTGTGCCAGCGTCGCCGGCCATCTCCCAAGCCGGCGTGCCTCGCGCCGCTCATCTGACGCCGCGCGAGCAGCAGGTACTTCGAAGCGTGCTCGAAGGCTTAACCAACAAGGAGATCGCTTACCAGATCGGAGTCTCCCTAAGCTCCGTAAAGGCCACTTTACAGCACCTGTTTGAGAAGGCCGGCGTGCGGACCCGCAGCCAGTTGGTGCGGATTGCGCTGGAGCGTTCGCTGGAAACTCCGACGGCTGGCCCTTTCGTCTCAGGCAGCTAGCCGACGGGTTTGCGGTTCCGCTTCTTTCCCTTCTTTGGGCGGTGCTATCCTGAGATAGAAAGTATCGTTGTAATGTGTCTCCGTACCGCGCTGGCGGCAGGATTTGTGGGGGCGTTATTCTTCGTAGGCCTGCTCGAAGCGCAAAGGCCCTTCAAAGAATACCCGGCCGTTGAGTACGAAAATTTCCCGCTTCCTAAGGATTGGAAAGATCAAGACCACGAATGGGTGCGGGCGCGTCTGCGCTATCCCGACATCTTCGGTTATCCGGACCATTCGCGGCTCCGCCTGATGGGCGGAAGGCCGTGGCCGGGCCAGTGGACCATGGATTACCCGCGGTCGGACCGGCATTTGCTCGAAGGCGTGCGCCGGCTGACGCGCATCGACACGCGGTCCGTGGAGCAGGTGGTGGATCTCGACGGCACGAATGACGTTTACAATTGGCCGGTCATGTACGCGGTGGAGGTGGGCCACTGGCAGTTGCCTCAGGATCAAGCCAATCAGTTACGCGAATATCTGCTGCGCGGCGGCTTCCTGATGGTGGACGATTTTCACGGGTCGGAAGCTTATCCCGATTACGGAACGATGGAACCGCTGAACGAATGGGAAACCTTTGTAAACAGCATGCGGCGCGTCTTTCCCGGACCGGCCGATTGAAGACATCCCCGACAACGATCCCATCTTTCACATGCTGTTCGATCTCGACAACAGGTTCCAGGTACCCGGCTACGGCAATTGGATGGAGACCCACACGACCTTCGAAAAAGGGCCAACTGGCAGGCAGCCGCACTGGCGCTGCATCCGGGACGATAAGGGACGCATCATTGTCGCCATCTGCCACAACATGGATTTGGGCGACGGCTGGGAAAACGCCGACGATCCGAAATACGAGGAAAAGTGGGCCTCTCTGGCGTATCGCATCGGCATGAACTACTTTGTCTACGATCTGACCCACTGACGGGCGCGACGCGGTCCGGCAGGAGTATCATCGTTTGTATGCGTACTCTTCGTGCGAGCATCTTCTTTGCGGCCGTGCTGCCGCTCTGCGCCGCCATAACGGATCCCGTAAAGACGGACAATGGGATGGTTTCCGGTGTCGCGGGGGCAAATCCCGAGGTCCGAGTTTATAAAGGCATCCCGTTCGCCGCGCCTCCGGTGGGCGATCTGCGATGGCATGCGCCCAAAGCTGCCGCGAAATGGGAAGGCGTGCGCGCGGCCGATAAGTTCGGGCCGATTTGCATGCAGCGCCGGCCCGGTACAGCGGCCAATGGCGCGAGCAGTGCCATGACCGAAGACTGCCTGTACCTCAACGTCTACACTGCCGCGAACTCAGCCAAGGACAAGCGGCCGGTGATGGTGTGGATTCACGGCGGCGCGCTCACCAGCGGCGCGGGTTCCATCTACGATGGCGAAGCGCTGGCGAAGAAGGGCGTCGTGGTGGTCACGATCAATTACCGGCTGGGCGTTTTCGGTTTCTTCGCGCTTCCCGAACTGACCAAGGAATCGGACCGCAACTCGTCGGGCAATTACGGGCTGCTGGATCAGATCGCGGCGCTCGAATGGGTGCAGAAGAATATCGCTGCTTTCGGGGGAGATCCGAAGCGCGTGACCATTTTCGGCGAATCGGCTGGTTCCTGGAGCGTGAATTATCTGACGGCGACGCCGCTGGCGCGAGGGCTGTTCCAGCGAGCCATCGGGGAGAGCGGAGGCGAGTTCGCACCGGCGCGCAAGCTGGCGGATATGGAGCAAGCCGGCCTGAAGTTCGAACAAGCCGCCGGCGCTACGTCGCTGGCAGGCCTGCGCGCCAAGTCCGCCGAAGATCTCGCGAAGATGCAAGGTTTCCAAACCGCGGCCAACGTGGATGGATGGTTCCTGCCTCAAGACGTCTTCACCATTTATTCCACAGCCAAACAGAACGACGTGCCGACCATCATTGGATCGAACAACGACGAAGGCAGCATGTTTACGCCGCCCAACACCACCGCCGCTTCCTTCCGGCAACTCGCCGAGCGGCGTTTCGGCAAGGATGCCGATGCATTTCTCAAGCTATATCCCTTCAACTCGGATCAGGAAGCCTGGGAGGCGCAAGCCGAGAGCATGCGCGACCAGACCTTTGGGTGGGAGATGCGCACCTGGGCGCGCGAGCAAACCAAGACCGGGAAATCCAAAGTGTACGTCTACTACTTCAGCCGGGTGCCTCCGGGTGAGAACCGCGCCAAGGGTGCTTTCCACGGCTCGGAAATCGGGTATGTGTTCGACAATCTGATCGTCGCGCCATTCGCGGTAGGTCAGAACGAGCAGCCGCGGCCCTGGACCGGCATTGATCACAAGCTGGCCGACACCATGTCGTCGTATTGGGTGAATCTGGCAACCACCGGTGATCCCAATGGCAAAGGCGTGCCCAAGTGGCCCGCGTACAAAACCAAGGACGATCAGGTGATGGGCTTCGGCGACAAGATCGAGTTGATGAGCCTGCCTCACAAGCCCGCGCTCGATTTTCTGGACGAGTACAACGAGCGGCAGAGGCAGTCCGCGGACGGAACCCGCTAGGCCGCGCGCCGAGATCCTGACGTATGCCGCTTGAGCGCCCGGAATCTTCAGGCCCCCTCGACTTGGCGGTCGTAATTCCGACGTTCAACGAAGTCGAGAACGTGCTTCCCTTGCTGGAGAGGCTGGAGGAGGTTCTGGCTTCGCTCCAGTGGGAGGCGATCTTTGTCGACGACGACTCGCCGGATCACACCGCAGCGCTGGTGAGCGAGCTGGCCCGCAGCGACCGGCGTATCCGATTGATCCGCAGAATCGGCCGCCAGGGTCTCGCTTCCGCCTGCGTGGAGGGGATGCTGGCCACATCGGCGCCCTACATCGCGGTCATGGATGCGGATCTGCAGCACGATGAATCCATCCTGCTCAGCATGTATGAGCGCATCAAATCCGAACAACTGGACCTGGTGATCGGAAGCAGAAATATAGAGGGCGGAGACATGGGAGAGATGGCGCCCAAGCGTGCCGCTCTCAGCGGGCTAGGATCGCGGCTCAGCCGAGCGGTCTCCAAGTGCGAGCTTTCCGATCCCATGAGTGGATTTTTTATCGTCGATCGCAATTTCTTGGAAGAAGTGATCTACCGGCTGTCGGCGGCGGGGTTCAAGATTCTGGTCGATTTGGTCGCCTCCGCGCAGCGCCCGGTTCGTTTCGCGGAGGTGCCGTATCGCTTCCGGAACCGGCAGCGCGGCGAAAGCAAGCTGGACATCAACGTCGGACTGGAGTACCTGCAACTGTTGCTCGACAAGTTGATCGGAGGTATGCTCCCGGCGCGCTTCGTCATGTTCGGCTTGGTGGGAGGATTGGGCCTGGTGGTGCACCTGGCGGTGCTCGCGCTGCTCTATTGGTACGCGCGATACGAATTCCTCTACGCGCAGGCCGTGGCCACCGTGGCCGCGATGACGCTTAATTTTCTCATCAACAATCTCACGACGTTCCGCGACCGCAGGCTGCGAGGTTGGCGGATCGTATCGGGCCTTGCGATCTACTATCTGGCTTGCTCCATCGGAGCCATCACAAACTTGAGCTTTGCGCGGTTCCTGCTGGGCGCGGGGCTGCCTTGGTATTTGGCGGGTATCCTCGGAATGGCCGTGAGCTCGGTGTGGAATTACGGCGTAAACGCGATCTTCACCTGGCGGCGCGTGACCCGGCAACTCCAGCAGCGCCGCACTAACCTGGAGCGCAGCCAGCAAGCGGTGGACCAGCGCTTCGCACGCCGCGCCAAGTCCACGGTAGACTGATCGGTTGTATGAACCGAATCGCTTTTCTAATCTCATTCGCGGCGCTGGCGGTTGCGCAGAACCCGCCCGCATTGAAACCAGGTCTTTATGCCGTGCTCAACACGGATGCGGGAACGATCACCGCTCAGCTGTTTGAAAAAGACACGCCGGCCACGGTGGCCAATTTTGTCGCGCTGGCGCAGGGAACCAAGCCGTGGCGCGATCCGAAGACCGGCCAGATGGTACGGCGCCCGCTGTATGAGAACATCACGTTTCATCGCGTGATTCCGGGCGAGGCGATTCAGTCCGGCGATCCCACCGGCACCAGCGCGCACAACTGCGGCGTGACCATTCGCGACGAATTTCTGCCCGGTTTGCTGTTCTCTGGGCCCGGGCGTCTGGCCTTGGCGAACACCGGCGCTGCCGACAGCGGCGGGTGCCAATTCTTTATCACCGATCAGCCTATGCCGCGCTGGAACGGCAAGTACACCGTTTTCGGACAGGTGGTCGCGGGAATGGATGTCGTCTCCAAGATCGCCAGCGCGCCGGTGCACGGGGAAAAACCGGTCAATCCGGTGAGGTTGATCAACGTGACAATCCAGCGGATCGCCAAGTCGCAGAACAAGCGCTAGCGGTGTCCGGGTCAGGATTTGTTGGTCAGCTCCCGATACACGACTTCCGTGAAGGTCGGAAACCGGGGACCGCGTCCGCCTGCCGCCGGAGGCGTATCTCCGACTGCGGTCTTAATCTCCTCCAGAGATTTTCCTTGCGCGACGAGATCTTTGATCTTCGCGCGTTTGGCTTCTGCATCCGCCAGCCGTTTTTGAATGTCGGCCTTGGTCTGAACATTTCCATGGCCGGGCACGAATTGGGTCGCGTTTAAAGCGAGAATTCCTTTCGTGGTCGTGATCCAGCCTTCCGATGAGCCATGCTTTTCCAGGTGAATCAACGGGTCGGGGAGTTGCGCCGCGATGATGTCGCCGGTGAACACGATCTTTTCGGCGGGAAGATAGACAACCAGGTCGCCGCTGGTGTGCGCCGGAGCCCAATGGTACAGCTCGAATGGGATTGCGTCGATCTTGAGGTTCGTTTTATTGTTCGAGACCACTTGCGTGGGGAGATGATCGGCGGGAGGGGCTCCGCGGCCGCCCGCTGCGAGCGCTGCTTCCTGTTCTTTTTTATTGTTCTCGTGGGCGATGATCGTAATGCCGGGAGGGAACGAGGCGAGCCCGTTGACGTGATCGCCGTCGCTGTGAGTCAGAATGACAGTGCTGATCCGCTTCGGCGTGAGTTTCGCGATATCATCCACCAATTCCTTTCCGCCGTCCGGGGTGGTCTTGGCATCCACGACGATCACACCTTTGTCGCCGATGATTACACCGCTGTTCCCGCCACCGCCTTCGATCCAGTACACGTTGGTTGCCAACTGATGCGTGGCAAACGGCGCGGCGGGAGGCGCCTGCGCGAAGGCTACCGTCGCAAATGCACAGAGGGCTGCGCCGCCCGCTAAAATACAAATTCCCTGACGAGGCATAACAATCTTCCTTTCTTAACGCACTCTAGCATTTCTCGGCCGCGCGCGCGAACGGCCGAGAGGCCTTGTATAATCAGCGCATGAATCGACGAAGCGCGATTGCGGCTTTGTCTGCAACCGTCATGCAGGGATTCGCCAAGCAAGACCACGTGGTGATCGCGGGAGCCGGGATCATGGGCGCCTCGATCGCATATCACTTGGCCAAGCGTGGCGCCCGCGTCACGGTGCTGGAAAAGCAAAGGCCAGGCGCCGGCGCTACGGAAAAATCGTTCGCCTGGATCAACGCGTTTTCGAAACTCCCCCGGTCCTATTACGATCTCAACTTGTACGGCATTGCGGGCTGGCGGCGGTTGTCGCTGGAAATCGCGGATCTGCAGGTTGAGTGGGGCGGCAGCGTTCAATGGGCCCGGCCCGAGGAAGCGGAGGCGATGCGCAAGAACATCGCGCGGCTGGAGCAATGGGGTTACGCCGCTCATCGGGTGGACGAATCGGAGATCCGGAAACTTCTGCCGGGATGCGCGCCGGGCCCCGTCGCAGCCGCCTGCTTCGCGGAACAGGAAGGCACAGTTGACCCCATGCAGGCCCTGGGAGCGTTGCTCAAGAGCGCGCAGAAGCTGGGGACGACCGTCGAATATCCGTGCGAGGTGACTGGGATTTCGGCCGCCGGCGGGCGCGTGCGCGGCGTCGAAACAACCCGCGGACGAATCGAGGCGGATTTTCTCGTGCTCGCCGCCGGAGTCGATACTCCACGCCTCGCCGCCATGCTTCAAGTGGACGTTCCGTTGAAGGAGTCACCCGGATTGCTGGCGCACACCGCCCCGGCCCCACGAATGCTGGAACGATTGGCATTCGCTCCGGGCGCGAATATCAAGCAGAATCCCGACGGGCGGATCGTGACTGGGAGCGATTTCGGCAGCGCGTCAACCCTCGACAGCAGCAAAGAATTCGGTGAAAAGCTGCTGGAAAAAGCCCGGCTTTTCCTGCCCCGGATCAAAGAAGCCCGGCTCGAAACCGTGACGCTGGGGCATCGCGTTCTGCCCAAGGACGATCATCCGATCGTGGGATTTGTCAAGAGCTATCCGAATCTGTACGTCGCGGCCATGCACAGCGGGATCACGCTCTCGCCGCTGATCGGGCAAGTGGCTGCCGCCGAGATTCTGGATGGAACCAGCGTCGATCTGCTGAAGGATTACCGGCCGTCCAGGTTCGCGTGAGCGGCGCGGCGATACAATACCTGTGTCGGCTGTTATGCGCGTAGCGTGGCTGGTGATTCTGGCTGGATTGTGTGCCTGGGGCGTGCTGCGGGCGCAGCGGCCTTTTCGCGAATATCAAGCCATCGAGTACGAAAATTTCCCGCTCCCGAACGACTGGAATCAGAAAACCGAGTGGACCCGCGCGCGCCTGCGCGTTCCGGGAATCAACCGCGGATGGGCCAGCTCGATCAACTGGACCATGGATTATCCGCGCTCAGACCGCCATCTGCTGCAAGGAATCCGTCGTCTGACGCGCATCCAAACGCGGTCCGTCGAGCAAGTGGTTCAGCTCGACGGCGACGATGATATTTTCCTATGGCCTTCGCTCTACGCGGTGGAGGTGGGCCATTGGCACATCCCCGACGATCAGGCCAAACAGTTGCGCGAATTCCTGCTGCGCGGAGGATTTCTGATGGTGGATGACTTCCACGGAACGCAGGAATACGAGGTTTTTCTGGAAGGCATCAAGAAGGTATTTCCCGATCGTACGATCGTCGATATCGACAACAGCGATTCGATCTTCCATACAATTTTTGACCTCGACGAGCGCTTCCAGGTGCCCGGTGCACAATATTTGCGCAGCGGGCGCACCTATGAAAAGGACGGCTACGAGCCGCACTGGCGCGCCATCTACGACGACAAAGGCCGCGTGATGGTGGCGATTTGCCACAACATGGATCTGGGCGACGCCTGGGAGTGGTCCGACGATCCGCGCTACGACGAAAAGTTCGCCGGCCTCGCCTATCGGGTTGCGGTCAATTACTGGATCTACGATCTAACGCACTAAATCAATCGGAGATGCTCTTATTGGTGTGATCCTTGAGCAGCGCGGTCGCAAACAGCGTAATGATCGTGCACGCGAGAATAAACAGCGCGATCGGTTTGGCCGACCGATAATGCGCCAGTAAAGAAGAAGCAATCAGCGGTGCGGGGCCGCCTGCAATCACGGAGGACAATTGATAGCCCAGCGACGCTCCGCTGTAGCGCAGGCGGCCGCTGAAAGACTCGGCGATTAACGCAGCCTGCGGGCCGTACATCATATCGTGCGGGACGAGCGAAAGCACAATCGCCAGCACCACCAACGCCGGCAGCCGTGTGTCGAGCATCGCGAAATATGCGAAGCCGTACGCTCCGGTAAGCACCGCTCCGAGCATATAAACGCGCTTACGGCCGAAACGATCGGACAAGTGTCCAAAGAACGGAGTGGAGAAGAATGAGACCACGGCGGCAGCGAGCACGGAGAGCAACAGAAAGTCACGGTCGAGGTGCAGCATCTCAGTCCCGTAAGCGAAGATGAAGGCAGTGAACAAGTAGAACGGCGCCTGTTCAGCCATTCGGCACAGCGCGGTGAGGATGATCTCGCGAGGCTGGCGGCGAATCACTTCCAGAACGGGCGCGCGCTCGATGCGCCGCTCGGCCAGCAGTCGTGCAAATACCGGCGTTTCCTCGATTCCCAGCCGGATATATAAGCCGAGCGCGACCAGAACAGCGCTCAACAGGAATGGAATGCGCCAGCCCCAGGTCGAGAATTGCGCGCCCGAAACCGCGCTGAAGCCGAGCACCGCGAGATTCGCGAGAAACAAGCCGGCCGGCACGCCGAACTGCGGCCAGGAGGCAATGAATCCGCGATGCCGGTTCGTCCGCGCCCATTCCATGGCGAGCAGCACCGAGCCGCCCCATTCTCCTCCGACGCCGATCCCCTGAATGAAGCGCAGAAAAGTCAAAATAATGCCGCCCCAAATTCCGATGCGCTGGTAACCGGGAACGAGTGCCACAAGAAAAGTCCCGATGCCCATGAGCAGCAGCGTCGCGACCAATGCCGCCTTACGTCCCAGGCGGTCGCCATAATGGCCGAAGATTGCAGCGCCGATCGGGCGGGCGACGAAGCCTACGGCATATACGCCGAATGCCTCCAGTAGCCCTGTAAACGGATCGGCGCGAGGGAAGAACAGGTGAGCAAAGATCAGGCCCGTGACGGAGCTGTACAAAAAGAAGTCATACCATTCGATCGCGGTGCCGATCGTGCTGGCCAAAACGGCCCGGCGAAGCTGCCGCCGGTGCTCTGCCTCGGTTATCGCGATGGGACTTGGTGAGGCCACCTTGTCAGTCTACGCCAAGCGGCGCTTAGCATCGCCCATTGCGCTGCATCCAGCGCTCAAGTACAATGCTCTCGGTGCCTATGAAGCTGCATCTTTCCTTCGCCAGCTTGTTTCTGGGGATGGCGGCGCTGGCCGCTACTTCCTCCACCACGCCGACGTTCGATAAGGACGTACTTCCGATTCTGCAGAAGAACTGCCAAGGCTGCCATCGGCCCGGCGAAATCGCGCCCATGTCGCTGATCAGCTACCAGGACTCGCGGCCGTGGGCCAAGGCCATCAAGGCGGCGGTGCTCACCAAGAAGATGCCGCCCTGGTTTGCCGACTACGGCCATTTTGCCAATGACCCCACGTTGAGCGAAGCCGACGTCAAGACTCTGTCAGCCTGGGCCGACAATGGGGCGCCCGAGGGCAACGCCAAAGACGCACCGCCGCCGCTTCGGTTCGAAGACGGCTGGAACATCAAGCCCGACATGATTGTCGAGATGCCGAAGGAGTTCCATGTCGCCGCCAGCGGGACCATCAACTATCAAGATTTCCTGGTGAAAGTGAATTTTCCGGAAGATATGTGGGTGGTGGCAGCCGAGATGCGGCCCGGAAATTCAAAGGTAGTGCATCACGGGCGCGTGATCGTCCGGCCGCCCGGATCGAAATTCATGGCCAACGCGATTCCCGGCGAAGCGGTTGAGACCACTTCGGCCGCGGCGGGAAACCCGGCGGAAGGAACCGACCTGCTTGGCAAGTACAATCCAGGGCTGGGGGCGCAGCATTTCGACACGGAAGACTCGGCCAAGTTCATCCCGAAGGGTTCCGATCTCGTGTTCAACCTGCACTACACGGCGGTGGGCACTCCGCAGACGGACCGGTCCAAGGTGGGGCTGGTTTTCGCCAAGCACCCACCCAAGAACCGATACTGGATGTCGCCCGGCACTCCGGCGGCGTTCAATCTCGCGATTCCGGCAGGCGACAGCAATGCCGAGGTGGTGAGCGAAGTCACGGTCGCAATCGATGACGCGAAGCTGGTCTATATCCAGCCGCATATGCATCTGCGCGGCAAGGATTACGAGCTTCGTCTGATCTATCCGACTGGCGAAATGCAGACCGTGTTCAAAGGTCAGTGGAATTTCGACTGGCAGGTCGGCTATCAGCTCGAAAAGCCGATCGTGATGCCTAAAGGCACCCGCATTCTGGCGATCGCTCATTTCGATAACTCACCGAACAATAAGTACAATCCCGATCCGACGAAGCCGGTCTGGTGGGGAGATCAGAACTGGGATGAAATGCAGTCCGGCTTCCTGGGCCTGATCTTTGATGCGCACATCGACGGTTCCAAGGTGTTCAAGCCCTCCGGGCCGAGTCTGCTGCCGCGGGGAACGTCCGGGCCGACGCTGGCTGCGTTCACGCTGCAACCGGCACACTAAGATTCAATCGTAAAATTCGGGCTCCGGCGCGGAGCATCGCAATGTGATATGCTGCCGCCTTCTGGAGCAAACATGAAACGATGTCTGGTAGCGGCTCTCGGCGTACTGGCGCTGGCCTGGACTCTGGCGGCGCAAACGCAGCAGAATTTCAAAGCCCGGCTTTCTCCCGTGCCGATCGATGCGCAGTTGGCGCCGGTCATCACGGGTCACGGGTCGGTGTCGGCGGTGCTGGCCGGGACCAAGCTCACGCGTGAGCGGGACGTTTGAGGGCATGCACTCGGCGGCCACGGCTGCGCATCTGCATCAGAGCAAGATGACCGGAGTCCGAGGTGTTGTGATCCACGAGCTGACAGTGTCCAAAGGCATGGCCGGCAATGTTTCCGGTTCGGTGGATCTGACGGCGGCCGAGGTGGAAGCGCTGCGCAAAGGCTTGCTCTACATCGTGGTTCACAGCGAAGGCGCGCCGGACGGCAATCTGTGGGGCTGGTTGTTGAAGTAGGAGGCTACGGCATATGAAGACTCGCGTAATTTTAGGCGCTGCTCGGCGTCGGGGATTCTATTCGCGCAACAGCGTCCGGCGGGACCTTACACGTCGGCTCAAGCCGCGGCAGGACGCGCGGCTTATCAGACCAACTGCGCTTCGTGCCACGCGGCCGATCTCAGCGGCCGCGAAGGCCCGCAACTGGCCGGCTCGAATTTCATGGCCCAATGGGGCGACCGGACCATTAGCGATCTGATCAAGTTCATGCAATCCACCATGCCTCCGGGCGGAACTGCGCTCTCGGGCGATGCGTACGTCGACTTGGCGGCGTTCATCTTGGATGCCAACAGCGCGCGGTCTGGCGCACAAGCGCTCGACGCCAACTCCAGCGCTTGCGATTCGCAGCGTGGCATCCGGGCAGCGTGCGGCCTACTTGCAAGCGGGCGGCGCTTGCGATGGCACAGCAAGCGGGCGCGAGTCCGGCTGCGGGTGGTCGAGGAGGCCGGGGCGGCCGGGGAGGCAATCAGGCGCCGCGCGGAATCACCGTAGCGGGCGAAGTGAAAAACTACGTTCCGGTCACCGACGCCATGCTGCGCAATCCCGATCCCGCCGATTGGCTCATGATCCGCCGCGATTACAAGGCCAACTACTACTCGCCCGCTGAATCAGATCACCGCGCAGAACGTGAACGACCTGCGGCTGGTGTGGAGCTGGGCCATGCAGGAGGGCGCCGGCAACGGCAATCAGCCCGCGCCTATCGTGCAGGACGGCGTGCTGTACGTGAACAACACGGGCAAGGTGCTGCAGGCGCTGGATGCGAAGACCGGCGAGCTGATCTGGGAGAATCGCTACGGAACCAATCCCACGGCGCGCGGCCATGCGCGGCATCGCGATCTACGACGACAAGATTTTCGTCGCCACCGGCGACGCGCACCTGATGGCCTTCGACGCGCGCAACGGCAAGACGGTCTGGGACACCACCATCGGCGACCGCTCCAAAGGCGAGTACGCCAGACTACCAGCGGACCGATCGCCGTGAAGGGCAAGCTGATTCAAGGCCTGGGCGCGACTCCTGCGCGACCTATCGCGAAGAGAAATGTTTCATCAGCGCTTACGACGCCAAGACCGGCAAGGAAGTGTGGCGCTTCCGAACCGTGGCTCTGGAGGGCGAGCCCGGCGGCGACACCTGGGGAACGCTTCCGAATACTGTTCCGCGCGGGCGCCGAGACCTGGATCACCGGCAGCTACGATCCGGATCTGAACATGACTTACTGGGGCACGGCGCAAGCCAAGCCCTGGATGCGCGTGAGCCGCGGCTCCGGCAACGGCGCGACGCTGTATGCCAACTCGACCCTGGCGATCAACGCCGATACCGGCAAACTGGCCTGGTATCACGATCACGCGCCGGGCGAGACGCTGGACCTGGACGAAGTTTTCGAGCGCGTGCTGGTGGACGATCAAGGCCAGAAGCTGGTTTTCAGCGCCGGCAAAACCGGCATCCTGTGGAAGCTGGACCGCAAGACCGGAAAATATCTGGGCCACAAGGAAATGGTGTTCCAGAACGTGTACGATTCCATCGACCCGCAAGACCGGCGAGCCGCACTACCGCAACGACATCGTGGAGCAGCGCGTCGGGCGAATGGGTGCCGGGCTGTCCTTCGACCGAGGGCGGCAAGAACTGGCCGTCGATGACTTATTATCAGCCGGGCAACCGGCTGATCGTTCCGCTGAGCCAGAGCTGCCTGGACATGAACGCGCAGGCGATTGACAAGGTCGAAGGCGGCGGCATCGCGGCGGCGGCGCGCTGCGGCGTTTCTTGGAGATGCCGGGGACGAACGGCAATGTCGGCAAGCTGGCGGCCTACGATGTGCGCACGCATGCGCGAGATCTGGAAGTACGAACAGCGCGCGCCGTTCCTGACGGGCGCGGTCTCGACGGCGGGAGGCGTGGTGTTCGTGGGCGATCTGAACCGCATGTTCCGCGCTTTCGACGCCAACACCGGCCGCATTCTGTGGGAGACTCGGCTGGGCGCGGCGGTGCAGGGCTTCCCGCTGACGTTCACGGTGGGCGGCAAGCAGTTTGTCGCGGTGACCACCAGCAACGGCGGCGGCAGCCCTCGCCAGGTGCCTGGACTGGTCGCCTCGGATGTGCACTATCCGCCGAACGGAAATGCGCTGTACGTGTTTGCGCTGCCCGACAGAAGATAGAAAGTTGATGCCGCGGCCCGCGTGTGAGAAGATGTGGGTCAATACAAGATCATTTGGAGGATCCATGTGGACTCGATTCAGTAAGGTAGTTGCCGGTTGTGCGCTCGCGATTGGCTTGACGTGCGCCGCCAGCGCCCAAAGCGGAGACATTGTCGTCGCTAACCCGACCTACGTCTCCATTCCTCTGGAAATCACGGTCAACCGTCCGGCCGCCGAGGTATGGAAGCGCGTCGGAAAGTTTTGCGACATCGGGGAGTGGTTCCAGATTCCCTGCACGATTACCTCCGGCAAGGATGGCGAATTCGGCGCCGTGCGTTCGGTGGCAGGCGAAGTCCTGGTTGGAAAGACCGAGCTTTCCTATACCTACACGCAGACCGTCAAAGCGGGGAGACCTTACAACCTTTATCACGGCACGCTCGAGGCCCGGCCGGTGACGGCAACGACGTCGAAGCTGGTTTACACCCTGATGTTTGACAACTCGATGCTGGCCGACGATGCCGCCCGGCAAAAGGACATCCAGCAGAAGACCGCGCAGTTCACGCGCGCGCTCGAGAACATGAAGATCCTGGCCGAAGGTGGCACGTTGCCGCCTCGTCCGGCGCGCGGCGGCCGCTAGCTCGGGCCCGGCGCAGCCGCTGCCAATTCGACTTCGAACTCGCGTTCGGCGTGCTTGCGGCGCAACTTGATGCGCACACGGTCTCCCGGCTTCTTGTCCCACAGCGCCAGGCGCACATCGGCAACAGCTTTGACCGCCTGGCCGTCGATCGCGAGTAACACGTCTCCTTTTTTGAGGCCAGCTTTTTCACCGGCGCCGCCCGGACTCAAGGACTTGATCCGGCATTCACCGTTTTTGTCCTCCAGATTGACCCCGAGAATCCCAGCCGGGGGAAGCTCCTTTTTCTCGCTGAGCAGAAGATAGTCCGCCATGTGCGGCTCCATCGCCTCGCCGCTGCTGAGCACGATCGCATAAGTCGCGTGCGTGCGCCGTTCCAGGCGCTTTGGAATGCCGGAGCCGAACGCCACATGGCCGGAACCGGTGAGAATTACCATCCGGCGCCCCGGATTCGCGTCCAGATACGCGGCGGCGCTTTCGGCCATGCCTTCGTCCCACACCAACTGCGCTTCCACAAAATGCTCGAAGTCGCCCGGCTTGCTTGGTCCGTGTGCCTGGAATGCGGAGCGTAGCCGCGCCCGGTAAGCGTCGTCGGCGGGCTCTCGCTCGCGAGGCAAGGATGCACGCTGTTTCTCCGACAGTCCGGCGATGCCAACTCTAGCAGCCGCCTCTGGCAATTCATTGGGAACGTTGAGCGCACGGACGGGAATATGCTGCTCGCGGGCATAGCGGAAAATCGGGGCGTATAAACGGTAATCGTAGCCCCAGTTTTTGAAGTAATCGGTGGCGCGCAGAAATTCCTGTTCGCTGGTTCGTCCCGCGATGTAGTCGTCCACCTGCTGCTGAAACGGCTGCTGGAAGTATTCGACGCCTATGGCCAGGTTAGGGTCACGCTCGTGCAGGAGCTGGATGATTTCAAGCTGATTCAGATGATGGTCATAGCGATTGTGGGTCTCGCCGGCGAAGACGACGCGCTTGGATGCGAGCTGGGAGGCCAGCTTGTCTACTGCAAGCGGCGCGTTCAGATCGATGCGCGTCGAAGGGCGCGCGATCCTGAGCCATAGCTAATACGGCTAAGCATGCCAAGGCTGGCAGGCGCATATTTGATACACTTCGTCCGACGTACTGCATCCACAAAGGAGTATGACATGCGCGCATTCTTGGTGTTGGCATTCTGCGGCGCTGCATTGGCCGCTGACTTGACGGTGGGATCGGCTACGGCGCGGCCCGGCCAGAAGGCGACCGGCGTCCTGGCGGTTCCGGCCGGCGTGGATGCGGCCAGCAGCTTGGCCGTCATCCTCATTAATGGCGCTAAGCCAGGCCCGACTCTCGCGCTGGTCTCGGGGTCGCACGGAACTGAATATGCGTCCATCATCGCGATGGAAAAGCTGGCGGAGTCGATCGATCCCTCGCAACTCAGCGGCGCGCGTGATCATCGTTCCGCTGGTGAATCCGGCTTCGTTCGCGCAGAAGGTGCCGCATCTCAATCCGGTGGACGGAAAGAACATGAACCGCTACTATCCCGGCAAGGCGGATGGAACGCAGACCGAGCGCGTCTCCTGGGCGATTGCGAAACAGGTGGTCGAAAAATGCGACTATCTGCTCGATTTCCATGGCGGCGATCTGGACGAGAACCTGCGCCGCTACGCGTATTGGGCCGATACCGGAAATGCGCGGCTCGACAGCACGACGCGCGGCATGGTTCTGGCATTCGGTCTGGATCACATTATCATCCAGCGCTGGCGTCCGACCGATCCGCCGCCGGCTGCGATCACGTTAACTCGCTACGCATCCAGCATCGGCAAACCGGCGGTTGCAGCCGAAGCCGGGCACGCGGGCACAGTCGAGGCCGGCGACGTGGACGTTCTGGTGCGCGGATCATTGAACGTGATGCGCCATTTGAAAATGCTGCCGGGCGCGGCGCCGCCGGTCGAGCACCCGCTTTGGTTTGGCCCTGCCGCGGTTCTGGCGAGCGAAACGGACGGGATCTTTTATCCGCTGGTCGGTCCCGAAGCCTACGTGAGCAAAGGCATGACCATCGGCTACGTCACGGACTTTTCCGGCAAGCGAATTTGGGATGCGAAATCGCCGGTCTCGGGCGTCATCTTGTACATCTGCGCGGTGCCTTCGATGAAGAAAGGCGATAACGTCGCCGATATCGGAGAAATCGCCGAGGACCCAGCGGGTAATTCAAGCCGCTGAGTCATCCGCTGCCAGGACCTTCACCTATAGGTCCGGCGGTAGCACGTCGACAGCCCCTATGTATTGCGCGAAGTTCGCCCCTGGTATTCCAGAGGACCATGGTGTAGGTGGTATACCAGCGCACGTGTTGGGATTATCGATGCTCAAATAGTACCGCCCTGGTTGGCTTGGGGCGGTGAACGTCGGAGAGACGGTTGTGTAGTTCAGCCCACCACATTGGTCGAGCGCCGGGTCGGTGTTGAATCCAAGCCCTATCGTGCCGCTGGGGGGCGGGCTCAAGGTAAACGTCGCCGTGATTGGGTCTCCAACATGGACCTGTGGCGTGACGGATATATTGGCGGCTGTCATGTTCTCCACTGTCACGGATGCGTTGGGGATGACATCGACCACCGCAATCAGTAGCGGTCAGGCCGCTGGTGTAAGCGCTCCGCCAGAAGTTGTGCTATTGATAATGCTCGTTCGTGATCGATTCCAATGTAATATCGCCCGGGGGCCACTTGGCGCCGTAAGACACCGATCCACTACCTGAGCCCCGAGCGTCCTCGGGTGCCGGGCGCCCGTATAAACACAAGTTGCTCGCTGGTGGGTGTTAACGAACGCAACCAAAAGCTGAATCGATGCAGCCGGGGCATAACCGAATCCCCGCGACCAAATTGTATGTGAAGTTTACGGTTGATCGGGTGCACCTGGCGTCGCAGTTAATTGAACGGGACCTGGCTATTCAGCGTTACGTTCGAAATCGATAGTGACGGACGGACTGCCTGCGCCCTGCACCGAGGTGGGCGGAACGATCGTGAACGGAACTGATACGGAAGCGCTACTGGAGTCCGTGACTGTGACGTTTTGAGTTCCGGCCGCAGTCGGGTATCCGGTCAGAACGCCGCCGGCAGTCAGGTTCATACCAGCAATCGATGCGCCCGACCAAGTGTACGGCGGCGTGCCGCCGGTTGCGCCGAGTAGCGTGGCGGGGTAGGTGTAGTTCTGGAACCCGGCCACGGGTCCCGTGGTGATCTGAAGTGGCGGCGGCGCCGCGTTCACCGTCACTGTGCCGCCCACGTAGGTAATGGTGTAGTTGTTATCCACTGCGCCCGAGCAGGATGTCGTTCGGGGCTTCCGACCGCGCTGCTTGTGGTGTAAGTTGTCGTGCAGCTAGGCTGCGTCGTCAACATCGGGTAGTTCTCGCCATTGACAAATCCGCTATAGCTGGGCGTTATCGTTGGTACCGCAGCGCCGGCTGTAACGGTGGCGCTGGAGGCTGTGATTTGGAGTGCCGCCTGAGTCACGATCACACTTCCAGGCCCATAGCTGATGGTGTAGTTGCCGTCCACCGCGCCCATGCACGTGCTTGGATAGGGAGAGCCGGAAACCGGACTGCCCTGGCTGTAGGTGGTCCCGCAAGTCGGCTGCGTAGTCAAGCTTAAAGTGGTCTCGTCGTTGACGAACGCGCTATAGCCGGCCGTGATGGCGGGCACCGGGGCGCCGTATGTGACGGACGCACCGGATGCCATTATAGTCAGCGGCACCGGGCTCACCGTCATGGAGCCATTAGCGTAGTTGATCGTGTAGTTAGTCAACCCCGCGCCAACCGCTGCGCTCGGCACGATCTGATAGGGGGGAGCCGCTTACGGCGGCTGTACCGGGTATTCCGGCGCTGGTGAAGGTGACGCCGTTTACCGCTGGTCCGAGTTATACAAGGCGCTCGTGGTGAACTCGTTCCCGATGAAGGCGAACGTCACGCCATAGTTCTTGATCTGGTTCTTGGCCGTGATAGTGAAGCGGTACCGGTGTTCACGGTCAGGCTGCCATTCATGTAGCTGATCGTATAGTTGGCGAGCCCCGTACCGGCCGCTGCGCTCGGCACGATCGGGTAGGGCGAACCGGCTACGGTGGCGGTTGCCGCCGCTCCAGCGCTGGTCAAGGTCACGCTGGTTACCGTGTCCGAATTGTATAAAGGATTCGGGTTCGTGGTGAACTCGGTCCCAGCGAAAGTGACTGTTGCGGCGTAATTCTTGATCTGGTTGTTCGTCGTAATGGTCAACGGCGCCGGGTTAACAGTCAGGGTGCCATTCGAGTAAGTGATGGTGTAGTTAGTGAGCCCCGTGCCGACGGCCGCGCTCGGCACAATTGGATAGGCCGGACCGGGCGCAGTGACAGTGGCGGTCGCCGGCGCTCCCGTGCTGGTCAAGGTTATGCTCGTCACCGTGTCCGCGATGTTGTACAACGTACTGGTGGTGAACTCCGTCCCGGCAAAGGTAAATGTCGCGCCGTAAGTCTTGTTCTGATTCTTGGCCGTGATGGTCAAGGGCGCTGGGTCGATCTCGCCGTTGGTGCTGTTTACGAATGTCACCGTATAGTTGTTTCCGTTGTTGCCGTCGCCCACGACACCTGATGGGATCATTGTCTTACCCATGCCCACGTTTCTGTCGGAGTTAGGATTCCGTGAAACTCGGGGAGTCGCCCGTGCCCAGCCCGCCCGCGATCATTGGCGTCGCGGCGGCGCTGGTGGCGCCGTCGTAGGTCTTCCTATTCGCTGCCGCGGTCACCGTGATCGGGCGCTGGTTGATGGTCAAGGTACCGCCCGTATGCACGCCCGCGCCGTCGGTATAGGTGGCGCCGCTCGCGACATATATGACCCCTTCGGTTGCGGGGTTTGGAGGAGTCGAGTTCGAGCACGTGATTTGGCCACTGCCGCCGGTGCCCGAGACCTGGTAGGTACCCACGTTCCTTTCGGTGGTGCAGGTCACCTGCGCGGGAGTCAACGCGCCCGATGCGTCGCCGAAAATCTGGACCGTCACCGTGTGGGGGTTCCCGTCGTAAGTGACGGTGGTGCTGGTGGGGACTACGACGACCTGTTCCGGCACTTCGCTGCTGGCTGTGTTCGAGAATAGGCTTTCTATGATTGTTGGTACGCCGCCGCAGCTAGGCGTGGCCAATGCGGTCACCGCGTAGACGTATGTGGTGTTGGGGCAGGTGTCCCCGGCGGGGCAGGCTGTGCCGCCATGCGTAGTGTCGTTGACAGTGTCGGTGAAGCTGGGCGTCGCCCCTCCGCTGACGTTCTTGAATGGGGGCCCGGTTGGTGTGCACCCCGCTCCGGCACAGCGGTAGATGTTATAAGTCAGGTTGTTTCCGGCCTGAGGGGGCGTCCAGGTCAGTACGATAGAGTTGCCGGTACCCGACCTCGGATCCGTTCCCAAATTTGCAACGAGCTGCGTGGGCGCCTGGGGACCGGAACAAAGCTCTGTATTTTCATCCAGCTCGCCGGCGTCGGTGGCGAACGCTCCGCCGTCGGTTGCAAAGACTCCGCCATCGGTTGCGAACACTCCGCCGTCGGTGGCGAATGCTCCGCCATCAGTGGCAAAGGCTCCGCCGTCGGTGGCGAAGACGCCGCCATCCGTAGCCAGGGCTCCGGCGTCGGTGGCGAAAGCCCCGCCATCGGTAGCATATACTCCGCCATCGGTCGCAAAGGCTCCGACCGACAGGCCGCCGAAACTGTATCCGGTTCCGATTTGCTGAAGATTGAGGGTGAACCAGTCCGGTTGGTCCACGAAAAGCTGCCCTTTAATGCCGTCGTAATTCACGTCCAGCGGAGGGAGGAACTTGCCTATCGCGACAGTGCCGTTGCTCCAGTCAGGAGTCGAAATCGTGGCGCCTTCCAGACTGACCTCGGGTGCGTCACCGCTCTTGAGTGGCGAGCCATCGCAATGTACCTGGGCGGCCTGAGTGGCCGATTGACCCGGCGCTAGTGGGCCAAAATATCTGACCCTGTAATGCTGAAGCCCCATGGGGATGGCCGCGTTCAGAAAGTTCTCGCTCAGAGGCAACAGCAATCCGTAGGAATAATCCACCTGGATGTTGCCCGACGCATCCTTCAAGTGCGTCTGGTACTTATAATTCATGACGCTGGGATAGTTCGGCATGCAGTTGGGCTTGGTGGACAATCCCGCGTGCCCCAAGCCCAGGTTGTGTCCCAATTCATGCATCAACGTGCCGGCCTGTTGCTGCGGACTGCCGACCTGATCGTAAGCGGGAATGTCGGATCCCCACAGCCCGAATGTCACCATGAAGCCGCCGCCGGGACGGTGGGCGATGCCGGAGTAGCTCAAGGGAGTAGCTGGAAGTGGCGCTGGCTCACCCGTGAAGGGGTTCGCCGGGTGCCCATTGACGTCGAAGGGGCCCGCGAGTGCATGTGCAAAGAGCCCATAGTGGAACACGTCTCTGCGATTTTGCGCGAAATGCGCCGTGATGGGCGGGTTCAGGATTGATTTCCGTCTCTTATCGAGGCGAAGCCGTACTCAAAACTCAGCACCGGCCCCGTGATAGTTGCAAGGGTGTTTCGAACCAGGGGGTTCATTGCACACCAGCGTGGATTCGTCGTCGTCATGTCCGCCTTGTGCGTAGGCGGCCGGAATGATGAAGCTGCACGGCGCGTTCCCACAGACGCTTTGCGGTCCCTGGTAGTTGCCGCCGACGTCGTAATGCACATTGATCCCATGGAGGGCAAAGGTGGCGGCCACGGAGTTCAAGCGCAGTGAGTTGGGGGATGTGATCGTGAGTGCCATTGGCACCGCCGCGCGCCATGCATCCAGTCGAGCTGTATGAAAATGTCTTTTTTTTTGGGATTGGCGCCCATGGCCGGCAGATTCACGCACGGCTCGGCAGGGTAGTCCGAGCAGGTGCCGAAGGTGGCGGGAGAGACCGCCGTATTGCGATGCAGTCCCTTGGTTTCCCACACGTCGAGAAGACCATCGAGGTCGGTGTCCTGGACGTTGACGCTGGCGACAATCGCGGCCCAAGTCACACAGGTCTGGTTGTTACCCACGGTTGCCAGAGTTGAAAACGACGAAGCATTGGCCGCGAGGCTGATGTTGTAGGTTGGATTGTCCCAGTTGGCTCCCAGCCCGCCCGTGAAGGGATCGGTGCTCAGGTTCTTCCCGTTCACCGACCACGGCGATGAAAAACCATGCTTTCCATTCGCCACGATACCGGTGATTCTGGCTGCGGGGTTAGACGCCGCCTGATAAAAGCCGGCGACATTTTGTGTCATTCCGGCGGAACCTTTGGTCATAGTGAAGGCGCCGTTGTAGATCACGACCGAGCGCAGCGGCGCTTCATCCGGATCTCCGGGAATGATAATCTTGTAGATAACCACCAGACTGGCGCCATCGGTGTAAAGCACGGTTCCACCGGGCGTGGCGGGCAGCTTCACCGTCTGGTTGCCGTTGGCTTGAGGGATGTTGTTGGAATCCACGGGCAAGGTAGCGAAGTACATCGGCACGATAGACGAACTCCGTGTCCAGACCCCGTGGCGCCGCCGGGACCGCAGGCCGCATTTGGACTGCTGCGGATTGCCCAACACCGCGCCTTGAATTTTATTGCCGTTGAAATAGGCCGACTGCGGCGCCAGGAGTGGAAGATGTCTCCACTGTCGACCAGTAAAGAAACGCCGCGATCGGCTGCGCGCCGGAGGGCACGCCCGTCATGATGATAGTGCCCGTGGCCCAGCCGTTTTCCCGCGCGTTCCTCGTAAGCCGACACCGGCCACGGCATAGTCGCCTGTAACAAACCAATTGTTGAAGAAACTCAGCGAGTCGCTGGCCCACGCGATTTGCGCAAGCATCGATATAATGGCAATGGTGAATAACCGGTTAAGGCTCTTTGTTGGCACAGTCTATCCTCTTCTACTCGCTTTACGTTTGCAGATGACCCGCTCCGTCACGCTCCGCCCTTAGCTCAGATATAGTTGTGACGCAAGTATCCCGAGTGTTACGAAATCACTTACGCAGTCACCCAAAGTGTTTCTCGATGTTATCACTAAAGACGGCCGCCCCGCGCACTAAAACTTAGTTATAGGCGACACGGCTGAATTGATTGAGTAGCGAGAAAGTTCTATTGGTACTACTGGCCGGCCGTGCGCCGCGCGTCCGCTAGCAGCGGATCCTCGCCCGCCTTGCCCCGAATGCTGAGGTACTTCTTGTAGGAATCGGCGAAGCCGGCGGTCTTCATGCCTTCTCGCGCACGTCCCTGATAGTAATAAACCGGGGGAAAGTAGCCATAAGTGGACAGATCCAGGAACAGCGAGAGGGCCTCGCCGCGGCGTTTGATGCAACGGTCGAACTCAGAATCGGCTTCCGCAAAAGCGCCAGCGTCGAGATAGGCGCGGCCCAGATCGAACCGGCCCATCCAGGTATCCAGCAGATTGTTCGCGTCCGTGAAAAGCTTGACGGCAGCATGGCTATCGCCGTTCTTCAGAGCGATCTCGCCTTCGATCAATTTGGCGTAGGCCTGAGGTTCGGCTTGCAGCTCGTTACCGAGGCCCGCGGCCAGCTCCTGCGCCTTGGCCTGCTCTCCGAGCCGCGGCGTATACTTGCGCCGCAACCAGCCTGGTCTGAAATTCCTTGTTGTTGTCGAGCGCGAGTTTGGCGGCCGCAAGCGCCGCGGCATTTTGATTTCGCAGAAGTTGGACATGCGCCAGCATCCAATATTTGGTGGCTGCGGCATCCTTGTCCGGCTCGCGGGCTGCCCAAATCGTCCTCCACGCCTTTCTCGAGAATTTTGACCGCATCCGCAGTAGCGGCCTTCGTAGATGGCCACGTCCGCCAACCCGGTAGCCGCATCGGACGGGATCGTCTTGGCAAGGTTCTGATACGCCTCGCGCCGCCTGACCGATCTGGTCTTGGCCGAGGCTCGCGAAAGCCTGGATCAGATAGCCGTTGACATAGCCGAGCTTCAGCGTCTCGGCGGCCTCTTTGGCGGCGCCCTGGAAATCGCCGCTGTAGGCCAGGTCCATAGCCAGATTGGAGTGATAAATGGCGCGTTTGGGCAGAATGGCCACGGCCTGCCGGGCCAACTGCGGTAGCCCTGGGCAAGTTGTGCTAAGTGCACCAGGCAAACGGCGATATTGGTGTACGCTCCGGTGTCGGCGGAGTAGCGGTCCAGCAGCGCGCCGTACTCGTCCACGCACTTTTGGTAATCGCCAGTCAGGAAATACAGATACGCACGGGTGCGATAGCGTTCACGCTCGGTCATCCGGCCGGTGCGTTGGATGGCGTCTCTGATGTACTGTCTCGGCATCCTGAAACCGGCCTTGGTTGCGAGCCGCGCTGGCCATGATGGTGTAGGCCATGCCGAAGTTGGGGTCCAGCTCCACGGCCCGCGAGAGATGCGCTTGGGCGTCCGCGAATTTGCCGGCCGACAAGGTATCCAGACCCGCTGCGTATTCATGCACCGCTTCCAGATTCCCGGCCGATAAAGTTTCCATCGACAAGCGCTGCGCGGATTCTGAAGTCGAGTCGCCCAGCGCCTTTCGAATGGCGGAGCCCAGCTTGGTCACTGCAAACAGCACCTGGTCCTTGTTTGGCGCGGTCGCATCGGCGGTGGCGAGAACCTTGCCGGTGACGGTCTGAACGGCGCGCGCGGAAAGCTGGTAATCGGTGCCACGCCGGTCGAGCGAGCCGGAAACCACGACGTTCAATCCCTGGCTGGCGGCGATCTCCTCCGCTTTGGGTTCGTCAAATGTGCCGGATATGGCTTTCAAACCCAGTTCGCGCACTCGTGTCCGGTCGTAAGCGCTGATGAAAGAGGCGCCTTCCAGAGCCAGCTTGAGCGTGGACTCCAGCGTGCCGGTGAAGACCGGATCTCCGGTGTGGTTGTTGAAATCCGCGATGAGCACCGTCATCGGTGCGGCGGGCGCAGCGCGCCGGTTGAGCAACCGGTAGCCGGCATAAATTCCGCCCATAACCACCAACGCCACGGCGACCGCAAGTCGCGATCCATTTGCCGGCCTTCGACTCCGCCATCATCGCCATGGGAGGCGTGACGATGACTTTGTGAAGAGTGCCTTCCTCCCAATCGTGCAGGTCTTTGCCAAGCAATGCCGAGCTCTGATACCGATCCGCAAGATTGACAGCCAGACACTTCATAACGATGTCGTTCAATGGCTGCGGCACTTTTGGATTGACTTGGATCGGCGGAGGCGGAGGCGCTTGCGTCCTGAGAAGCATGCTGGCTAGCGCAGTATCAGCCTTGAAAGGAACCGCACCGGTCAGCATCTGATAAAAGATGATGCCTACCGAAAAGATGTCGGAACGTTCGTCGGCCGGCATTCCCTTGGCCTGTTCCGGAGACATGTAGGCTGGCGTGCCCATCAGCGCTCCGGCTTGCGTCAATCCGGTGGCTTCCATTGAGCGGGCCAGGCCGAAGTCCATGACCACGACTCGGCCGCTGGATTCGATCATGATGTTCTGAGGCTTCAAGTCGCGGTGAACGACACCCTCGACGTGCGCGGCATCGAGCGCGGCGCAGACCTGGCGAAGAATCTTGACCGTCTCTTCGGGCGTAAATTTGCGCTCCTCCAGCAAAGACGCCAGGTCCTGTCCCTCGATGAACTCCATGGTGATGAAGCGGAGTCCTTCGAAGACGCCGAGGTCAAAAATGCGGATCACGTTGCGATGCGTGATTTTCCGCGCCAGGATCAATTCCTGTTTGAATCGTTGCAGAATGCTCGGATGGCCGGCCAGTTCCGGACGGATTACTTTCAGCGCTACCAGCCGGTCGAGTTCGCGGTCCTTGGCTTTGTAGACCGCGCCCATTCCGCCTTCCCCCAGCATTTTCAGGATCTCGTAACGATCGGCGAGCACACTGCCGGGTTCAAGCGACAGGCCGGATTTCGGAATCGGCGCTTCGGCGCGGGTTGGATGCGACCAACCGGGATTTGCGGTCTGGATCATCGTCACGTCTTCAGCTTCGGAGCCGAACGATGAACCGCAAGAAGAACAGCGAGAGGCTCCCGGCGGGCTACTGTGATGGCAGCGCGGACACACCGCTGCTCCCGCGGGTACTTCCATGCGTTTTAGTCTAGCAGCATAGCGGCTATGGTTTAAGCGATGCGAGATACGCCGCGATGTCGATCATATCTGCATCGTTCAGCTTGCTGACCACGGGCTTCATGAGTTCGGTCCAGGTGCCTTTCCGCGCTCCCTGCTGCATGTCATACATCTGCCGGACCAGGTAGCTGGGCGATCGGCCAGCCAGCCCCGGCACCGGACCCAGACCCTTCAATTCCGCGCCATGGCACGCGCCGCACTGCGTGGTCTTGCCGCCACCGGAAGTGACCAGCGCCTGGCCCTTCTTCACACTGCCGACCGGCGCATACACGATGAAGCCGGAGTGGTCATTGCGCAAGACCTCGGTTCCTTCGGCGTTCTCCGGCGTTTCAATAATGCGCTGGCCAAGCGGCTCTTTCTCGCCGCCTTCTAGCGTGAGGAACATGCCGCCCGCGATGTGCGTTTTGGGAACCATTCCGGTTTCCACCACCTTCATCCAGGGCGTCCACTTCATCGCGGCGAAGTACTCGGCGGCTTGTTTGATCTCATCGTAGGTCATCCCTTTGGCGATGGCGATCATCAGGTTGGTATTGGATTTGCGAGAGTCCGCGCTGCGGCGGTCGCCGTTGCGGAAATCGTTCATGGTCTGGATGAAGTAGGAAACCGGCAGATCCGCGACACCCGCGTTCTCCGGCCGGCCCTTGCCGTTGGGGTAATGGCACAACGCGCAGGCGAACACATCGGGTCTTTTGCCATGTGCGACCACGTCCGGCATGGTGGCGTGATCTTCCGGATACCAATCAGCGGGGCCGAAACGATCCGAGATCTGCGCCCGCGTAAATTCGAGCTTACTGCCGGGCAGATGTTTCAAGCTGGTGTCCGGCGCGGCGGCGGCAGGCGGCGGTGGATTCGCAGGCCCGGTGAATCCGTAGGCCCAATAGGGCAGATCGCCCGCCCGAGCATAACTCGCGGCCAAGCTGAGCGCGATCGAGATGACAAAAGCAGCGATCCTGTAGTTCACGCAACCCTCCAGTACCCACATAGATTACTACCAACCTAGGGCGCGCGCACCCGGTGTCCAGGTCAGCTTGCGTGTCCGGCCAGGTACTCACGGGCCGCATCCTCCACCTTGCGAAAAACGGCATTCCGTTCTATCAGGTTGAGTAGCAGGCGCTCGAGCATCAGCATGCGGTGGCCGCGGCCGATCACGTAAGGGTGGCAGGTGTACGTAAGCACGCCCCATTCCGTTGTGCGTGTCATGTATTCGAAGTCGTTGGTCCAGTTTTGGAGCACGTTCTCGGCGTTCATCAGCCCCGGCGCAATGGCGGTTGGGGTTCTCAAGTATTCGAAATGCGGAAAATCGTCGAGAGACCAGCTTATCGGCATCTCCACAAGATCAGTCGCGCGGCCGAAGACCACGGGTTCTTCGAGCTGGATACAGTCGCCGGCACGTACTCGATAGGGATTGTGATCGTTACCCATCATGCTGCTGTCGTAAAGAAACCCATGCCGCAAGAGCAGCTCGACAGTCACTTCGCTCAGATCCCACGCAGGCGACCGGTACCCGCGCGGCATCGTGCCCGTGAGCCGTTTGATCGCTTCGATGCCCTGAATCAGTCCCTTCTCCTCTTCTTCCGGCTTGAGGTTCGCAGGCGGGACATGCGTCCAACCGTGATGGCCGATCTCATGGCCGGCGTCCGCAATCTCCTGGCAGATGCCGGGATACGTTCCGATCACGACGCCCGGTATGTAGAAAGTCGCTGGAATGCCGTATTTCTTCAAAAGAGCGAGTATGCGGCGCACGCCGATAGCGCCGAACTCGCCGCGCGAAATGGCGGTCGGAGTTGTCATCCCGCGAGCAATGAAACCTGACATTGCATCGAAGTCAAAGGTGATGCAGGCGATGTGTCGTGACAAGAACGCCTCCTAATCCGTCGAGTATAGAGCCTGGACGCAGTGCGAGGCGGCAGGCCAGAGTACAATGGCGTCTTGCAGGTCGATCCGGAAGAAATCAGGCGGCGCTTCGAGCAATTATCCGACGAAGGACTTCTGTCCATCGATCGAAATGAGCTGATCGAACTGGCGCAGCAGTATTACGATGCCGAAGTGTCGCGGCGCGGCCTCAAGCAGGCCCCGGCGGCGCCTGCGGAGGAAAGCTCCGAGGAACAACTGGTTCCGCTTTCTACCTTTGACTCGCTGGAAGAAGCCAATCTGGTGCGCGCTTTGCTGGAGAGCGCCGAGATTCCCGTCAAGCTGGACAATGAGCTTTCGTCACAGTGGACCGGAGCCGGCGGCCTGCGTCTCATGGTTCCAGCTTCGTCCCTGGAACAAGCTGAGGAGATACTGCAAACACAGATCTCTGAGGACGATCTGATCTCGCAGGCCGAGGCGGCGGAGCCCCAAGAACCCGCAGAACCTGTTCCGGACGAAGACTGAGGCCGTGCTAGCGCTCGGGTGGCCGTTGCATCGCGCTGAGCGGAAGCTTGTTCACTTCGTCGATGATTTTCGCGTAGGCGCGCGTGGTCGCTTCGAGTCCCGTCCACGGCACGACGTCGGGCGTCTCGCGGTCAGTATGGAAGTAGTCGTAGAACTCGCTGGATGCCACGCCGGGCAGGAACCGCCAGAACTGGCCGAGATCGCCCGGCGGCGGCTGTGTATTTGGATCCAGATACAAGGGCGCGCCGAACTCACGGAATGCCTTGGTGGTGATGGCCTGGAGTTCGGGCCGGGATGGCCCGCCCGCGTACCATTGCTGCGCGAGCGCCGTGTTGCTCCAGACGATGTCGCGCTGCTCTTGGTAGCGCGGGCGGACATAGGTCTGAAGCGTCGCGGGATGCTCGCAATTGATCATGAGTGCGGTCTTTTCGAAGAGTTGGTCCTTGTTGTTCGCCAGCCAATTGCGGCCCACTCCCGAGCCTTCGCCCGTATTGTGATGCCCATCCAATCCGATGAAGACCAGCGTGCGGCGCCGCTGGCTCTGAGGAATTTTCGCGTAGTATTCCGCCAGGCCGAGCATCGCAGCCACGCCACCCGCGTTATCGCCGGCCGCCTCGAACCAACCGTCGCGGTGAGCAACCACGTAGATGGTTTCGTCCGTAGAGCCCGGCAGCGTCCCCCAAACCAGCGCGGTTTTCAGGTTCGGCACTCTTCTGACATCCAACCGGACTTTGACGTGCGGCGGCTGACCCGCGGGCGCCGAGGCGATCAAATCTCGCGCCGCAAATCCGTCGTCGCTTCCCACCGTGAATGCCGGCGCCGTGGTGCCAGCGGGATACGCTTGATAGCGCATGTTGCCCGGCAGCATGTCCACTTCAAAGATCGCAGCGGCGCCTTTCGAATCGGCTCGCTTGGCGGCGCCCTCGGGCTTGAGTCCCAGCATCGTGAATGTGAAAACCGCCTTGCCGCGAACGTCCTTGCCGGCGAAATCCGCTTCGCTTCCGAGGCCGGCGTATACGGCTTCCAGATCCAGTCCCTCGGCCGGCGTGCCTGCCGATCCGTAATCCGGCTGGGCCGAATCGAGATGAACGGTCTTGCCGCCGGAGCCGATTGAGACATCCCACGACTGCGGCATCCATTGCGGCACAAGATCGAAGGATTGGATGTGGACTTGCGACAGGCCGATGGCTCTGAATTTTCCGGCCAGCCACTCGGCCGATTCGGCATCACCAGATGTGCCGATGATGCGGCCCCAGAACTTCGGATGTCCCTGATCGCGATACCGCCGCGAGATGGCGGCCTGCTCAACTACGTAGCTATGCAGGTGCTTGCCATCAATGCCGCCGTAACGCTCTTCGCCGGCTGGGAGTGGCCATTCCAGCAGGACGTCGTTGAGATTACCGAGCGCGTGGGTTGTGCTTGGGCCGGTCTGCGTATGGGCAGGAAGGATCGTGAGGCAGGCCAGGATGCCAAACCCGACGATTCGCATTGCAAGCAAGAGTCGTCGCATATTGTGGTCCCTGAGTAAATCATAGTGCTTAGGCACCCTCGTGACTTGAAGCGGAACTCGCCACTACCGATGAGCTGCTCGGCAATCTGGCGATAATAGACAAAGACCAGTGAGCAGATCCTCAAGTTAAGCCATGTGCGGCATTGCTGGAATTTATCGAAGAATCACGCCGGATCCCAGCGACCCGGCCCGTATTGCCGCCATGACGGATACGCTCACGCAGCGCGGCCCCGACGACTGCGGGTATCTCGCACTCAGCAGCAGTTCGGGCGATTTTAGAATCGGCTCGCGGGCGCTGTCATCGGGAGCATGCGACGTGTTTTTCGGGAACCGCCGCCTTTCCATCATCGATCTCTCCCCGGACGGCCGCCAGCCGATGGCGAACGAAACGCATGACATCTTCATAACGTTCAACGGAGAAATCTTCAACTATTTGGAATTGCGCGGCGAGCTGGCCGCGCGCGGCCATGCATTCCGTTCTCACACCGATACCGAGGTGGTTGTTCATGCATACGAGGAGTGGGGCCCGGACTGCGTCAAACGGTTCAACGGCATGTGGGCGTTCGCGATCTGGGATCAGCGACAGCGCCAGATATTCTGCTCTCGCGACCGGTTTGGCATAAAACCGTTCTACTATCGGCTTGGCCAGCACACTTTTGTTTTCGCTTCCGAGATCAAGGGGCTCTTGCCGGCGTTGGAAAAACGGCCGGACGCCAATCTCAGGGTCTTGAGCGATTATCTGATTGACGGCTCCCTGTGCAGAACGAACGAGACATTTTTCGAAGGAATTGAAAGGCTCGAACCGGCGCACAATCTGGTCGTGTCCTCGGCCGGGAGCTGGAAGACTCAGTACTGGAACTACGGTGGCGCCAGCAGTGCCGCTGACGCGCATTCGCCCGTAGACGCTTTTCGCGAACTGCTAAATGACTCAGTCAAACTCCGCCTGCGGAGCGACGTGCCCGTCGGCGTTGCCTTGAGCGGTGGCATTGACTCCTCATCGATTCTTGCGTTGGCCGCAAAGGCGATGAATCCGCACAGCCTGAAAGCCTTCACCGCCGTGTTTCCCGGCGAAGCATACGACGAAAGCCAGTATGCGGAACTTGCTACCCGCGCGGCTGGAGTGGAGCTCATCCGCATCGACTATCAGCCTGGAGATTTCATAGAAGATCTGCGCGAAGTGACCTGGTCGCTCGATTACCCGGCGCTGGAGGGTCAGGTTCTGCCGAGGTGGCACGTGATGCGGGCGGCCGGCGAGCACGTCAAAGTCATCCTGGAGGGCCAGGGCGCGGACGAAATGCTGGCCGGATATGTCGCGCGATACTTTGCGCCCTACCTCGTGGACCGATTACGAAACCCGGGCGACCTGGGGCTGGGAAGCCTGCTCCGGTCCTGGTTGGAAGTGCATCGCACTTTCGGATGGCATGCCTACGATGGGCTGATGCGGCAGTTGGTGCCAAATTCCGCGCATCTGCGCGCAGTGCGCAGGATGTCCAAGGTCAATCGCGTATACACGCGCGAGTTCATGAATGTTGGAAGCAGCGAGTACGGACAGCTTCGATTGGCCGAAGGGTTCCAAGATCGCATGACTAACCTGATGTGTTTTGACCATGCAACCGGCATTTTGCCCATGCTTCTGAAATTCGGCGATTCGCTGAGCATGGCTCACTCCATCGAATCCAGGCTGCCATTTCTGGACCACCGTCTGGTGGAGTTTGTTTTCGGTCTTCCGGCGCATCACAAACTGAGAGGCTCCATATCAAAGCCTATTTTGCGGGAGGCCATGCGAGGCATCGTGCCCCAACGCATCCTGGACAGAAAGGACAAGGTCGGTTTCGTTGCGCCGGTTGCTCGCTGGATCAGGAAGTCGATGGACACTGGAGTTCGTCCCTTGCTTCTGTCACAGCGATGCAAGGAGCGCGGTATATTTGACGTGCGGAGAGTGGAGAAGATTCTGGATCGACAGGAGCAGCTTGGAGAAGGATTCGAGCAGTTTATCTTTCGTTGGACATCGCTCGAGCTTTGGTTTCGCCTGTTCATGGATGGCGACGGCTTTACGGGGATCCAGAAACCAGCGGCCTCCCCTTACGTTGTAACTTCTTCAACGGCGATGTAAGGTCTCATGATCCGACGGCTCATACGAGAACAGGTCTTGCGAAACGGCGATGCACCGGCGATTTTGGCGCCAGGCTTTGCAACGCTCAGCTACGCAGGTTTGGATCAAATCGTGGATCGGACTGGGCATGCCCTTGCGCTTCTGGGACTGGATCGCGCGTCTAGAGTTGCTCTCGTATGCTCGAATGGCGCAGACCTGGCGGCCGCGTTTCTTTCGATCGCGGCCCACGCAGCCTGCGCGCCGCTGAACCCCGGATATCGGGCGTCTGAATTCGAACTTTATTTGAGCGATCTGTGTCCTCAGGCGCTAGTCGTGGAAGCCGGGTTGGATTGTGCGGCGCGCCGCTCGGCCGAGAGTCTCGGCATACCGATTTTGGAACTGACCCGGCGAGCTTCCGGGGTGGCTGGCGACATCGAGATCATTGGGCCGCCGCCCCTGCAAGCATGCACCGTATCTGACTCGGAGCCTGACGACGTCGCGCTGTTACTCTACACTTCCGGCACCACCTCGCGCCCCAAGCTGGTACCGCTGAGCCAGGCGAATCTCGACTCATCAGCGCATCACATTGCCGCCGCTCTGTCGCTCAAGCCGGGCGATCGTTGTCTTAACGTGATGCCGTTATTTCATATTCACGGCTTGGAGGCCGCACTTCTGGCCTCGATCGCGTCCGGCGGAAGCGTGGTTTGCTGCCCCGGTTTCATTGCCCCTCGCTTTTTCGAATGGGCAGTGGAATTTCGTGCGACCTGGTACACGGCTGTACCCACCATTCATCAATCTGTGCTGGCCCGCGCGAAATCGAGCCTCGATGCGATCGAGACCACGTCCTTTCGCTTCATCCGATCCTGCTCCGCCGCGTTGCCATCGTCTGTGATGGAGGAAATGGAGGCAGTCTTCCGCGTTCCCGTCATCGAGGCCTATGGAATGACGGAAGCAGCTCATCAGGTAGCCTCGAATCCGTTGCCGCCGGGCAGGCGAAAACCTGGTTCGGTAGGCGTCGCCGCTGGCCCGGGAGTTGCCATCATGGACGATACCGACGCCCTTGCTGCCTCCAGAAACCACCGGTGAAGTTGTGATTCGCGGCTCCAATGTCACCGCCGGGTATGCCAACAATCCGGATGCGAATGCCGCTTCGTTCCTAGACGGTTGGTTCCGGACCGGCGACCAGGGTTATCTCGACCGAGAAGGTTATTTGTTCCTCACAGGGCCGGAAAAAGGAGCTGATCAATCGCGGAGGCGAGAAATTAGCTCCGCGCGAGATCGATGAAGTGCTGCTCCGGCATCCCAAGATCGAGCAGGCGGCCGCATTCGCTGTACCGCATCCTTCGCTGGGCGAGTCCGTTGCCGCGGCCATAGTCCCAAGAAAAGGGCAGGTGATCACAGCCAGGGAGGTGCGGCAGTTTTCGGCCCGGTACCTGGCCGATTTCAAAGTTCCAGAGCAAATACACGTGGTCGAAGATATTCCGAAGGGCCCGACGGGGAAAATACAGCGCATCGGTTTGGCAGCCAAATTAGGAATCGGACCGGCCCCTGATTCGCAAGCGGTGAGACGCGAGTTTGTCGCGCCCGTCTCGAAACTGGAAAAGGAAATTGCGAAGCTGTTCGCAACGACACTTGGAGTGGCCCGGATCGGATTGCATGACGATTTCTTCGAACAAGGCGGCGATTCGCTGCTGGCGGCCATTCTGCTGGCGCGCATCGAAGAGTTGACCGGTTCGGCTATCCCGCTCTTCGCCTTCGTAGACCATCCTAGTGTTATCGGGATCTCGAATAGCCTCAAAAATTGGCGAGAGCAGAAGCCCGCCACCGGAGAACTGAGCGCGGTCATAAGAGCCAGTCAAGGGGAACCAATACTTTTCTGTATTCCGGGCTCGGAGGGCAACATCGTAGGCTTCTTCCACCTCGCGCATTGTTTAGGGAAAGATCAACCGGTCACCGCGTTTCGTCTGCCGGCGTGGGAAGCCGGGCGCTCGGTGGCGGATCATGCCGCGCATTATGTCAGCGAAGTTTTGGCCGCTCAGACCGACGGTCCGTATTACCTGGCGGGCGTTTGTACGGGTGGTGTAGTCGCATATGAGATGGCGTCGCAGTTAATTGGGCGTGGCAAATCGATTGGGTTGCTGGCGCTCATTGACTGCTATAACCACGCCTGGGCGGCGAAGCTGCCTCTCGCCACCCAGCTGAGCTACCGCGCGGATCTTCTTCGCAGGAGATTCGTCTATCAAAAGGAAACGTTACGTACCAAGCGCAGGGACGGCAGAGCCGGCTACATGCACGAAAAAATCAACGCCTTTTCGGAGACCACGCGCCAGCGCTGCGCGGAAACGGCGTATAAGTTGAGAACCGGCCTCGGCCTGAAACCCTCCTTGAAATCCGGTCCAGAAGTTGCCATGCGCTTGAGCGCCGCGCGATACGTCCCCGGCGTCTTGCCGGTCAAAATGGAGTTATTCCGCGCCGAGGAGCCGCGAGTGGATGGCTATGATTATCCCGACATGGGTTGGAGCGGGCTGGCTCAGAAGGGCGTCGCGGTTCACACCATACCTGGCGGGCATCGAAGCCTGTTGGCAGGGCCAGGCGCACGAATCGTTGCCGGGCGATTGCAAAGCTGCATGCAGGTTTCCGCCCTGTCGTCTCTAGAGCAATAAGTACCATGTGCGGCATAGCTGGAATCGTGAACGCCAAGCTCTCGAGCCAGGAGATCGACATCGACGCTCGGACGCATGCAACAGGCCATGTTTCATCGCGGTCCGGACGAAAGCGGCGAGCGCGTCTTTGCCGATGCTCGTGCCGGACTGTGCGCGCGCCGGTTGAGCATCGTGGACCTCGAAAATGGAAAGCAGCCGGCCGCGAATGAAGATCAAACGCTCTACGCGGTGTTGAACGGCGAAATCTACAACTACAAGCCGCTCAGAGAAAAACTGCTGTCGCTTGGGCATCGCTTCCGCAACCAATTCCGATACGGAAGTCATCGTTCATCTTTACGAGCGCTACGGTATCGGCTTCCTGGATCAGCTTCAGGGCATGTTCGCGCTGGCGGTCTACGATACACGGCAGCGCAAGCTCTTGCTCGCCCGAGACGGACCCGGCATGAAGCCTTTGTATTTCGCTCGCACGAATCGCGGATTCGTGTTCGCATCGGAGGTCAAGGCGCTTTTCGCTTCAGGGCTCATCGATCCGGAGCCAAATCTAGCGGCACTCAACGTATATCTCGCAGCGGGGTTCATTCCTGCGCCCATGAGCGCTTTTTCAGGGATCGAGAAACTTCAAGCCGGCCGGTACCTGATCGTCGACCAGGCGGGCGTCCAGGGCGGTCCGTTCTGGGAGTATCGCTATAGCGCGCCGGATCCGATCCGGAGCGACGCCGAGTACGTCGAAGAGCTGGATGGCCTGTTGAGGAACGCGGTGCGCTCGCACCTGGCTGCCGACGTGGCTGTTGGCGCATTCGTGAGCGGAGGCTGGGATTCGTCGCTGACCGCAACATTCGCGGCCCAGCAGGCTGGATCGAACCTGAAGACTTTCTCGATCGTTTTTCCCGATGATCCAAGCGCCGACGAAAGCCGGTTCTCGCGCCGCATTGCCCGTCATCTGGGCACGGATCACTACGAGATCGAGTACCGTAGTTCGCTGTTGCCGGGGCTTCTTCCCAAGATCGCGCGTCATCTGGAAGAGCCGTGCAGCAAGGTGCCGACCGGTGTGCTGTTCGTCCTGGCATCGCTCGCATCCCAGCACGTCAAGACTGTCATCAGTGGTGAGGGCGCCGATGAATTATTCGGAGGCTATGAACGCTTTCGGATCGAATACCCGTACCTGTTGCGCCGCTTCGCCGCGCAAGCGCCCCTAGCGCTGCTGGCAGACTGGTGCTCCCCCGGCCGTTTTCGGCGCGCGTTACGCATCCTCAGCGCCCCGGACGAGCGGACCGCCGATGCCGAGTGGAACCGGACATTCACCCCAGGCGACAAGCTCCGGGTTCTGCGGCCTGAATATCAATGCTCCGCTCTCGATCTGGAGCCGGTGCTGCTGGGTTCGCCCGCGCTTGAGACTTGTCCAGACATCTTGCAGCGGCGCCTCGCTTTCGAATTCGCAGGCCGCTTGGGGAACGCCATCCTTTTCGACGCCGACAAAATGAGCATGGCGCATTCCCTCGAGGTGCGCATGCCGTTCCTCGATCGTTCGATCGTCGACTTTGCGTTGCACCTGCCATCCCGGCTGAAGGTGCATCGCGGGCGTGAGAAAGTGATCCTTTCCACGCTGGCGCGCCGTCATCTGCCCGCCGAGATCGCTTCGCGCCGCAAGAAGGGCCTGGCCTATCCGGTTGGAGCGTGGCGGCGTCCTCCGCTCAATACATATGTTCGCGAGTTGCTGCTCACAGCGATGGACCAATTGACCGCGCCTATCTTCAACGGCAGTTGCCGATGTGGCTCGAAAAACAGAATGGCGAAGAGAGCCAGATCAGCAGCTTGGTGGCGCTGCAGACCTGGTGGAACGAATTCATCGGCGCAAAGCGCCGGAGAGTTATCCGCCGTGGTGGCCGGCAGGTCGGCATGATGGATCGCTTCCGTTTCCGATTTCGCTCCCACTGGCCGCGCGCGAAAGGCTACTTGATGAGCGGGTGTGCGTTCATCTGGCGGCGGTTGATGTTTCGCACTACCTTCATCGCCATCACCGGAAGCGTGGGCAAATCCACCGCTACCGCCTGCCTGGGGAGCGTACTGTCGGCGCATTACCCGACCAATTGGGAGCCGGGTGGCCGGAACAACCGCTGGACGCTGGCCAGGATCGTGCTGAAGACCCGGTTTCGCCACCGTTTCACTGTAATCGAGGTAGGCACGCGCGCGCCGGGCGCTTTGGCTCGCGCGTCGTGGATGATCGCACCGGATATTACGGTTTTACTCCGAGTGCTGAACGTGCACACGAACGCGTTTCCGACTATCGAGGCGATGGCGGCCGAAAAGGAACAATTGCTGAAGCGGTTGGGACGGCGCGGCGTGGCCATATTAAACGCCGACGATCCCGTGGT
Organism: Terriglobia bacterium; assembly: GCA_963739705.1. Taxonomy (GTDB): domain Bacteria; phylum Acidobacteriota; class Terriglobia; order Bryobacterales; family Bryobacteraceae; genus Palsa-89. The sequence goes on from CAVUBR010000008.1 coordinate 414,899, forward strand.
TCTGAATATGGGGAGGCGCAGGCGAGGCCCGGTCTATACGTTCGGCGTCTCCGAGGACGCCTTTCTAAAAGCCGATCAAGTCTCCGCCGTTTGGCCTGCTCGGCTTAGCTTTCGTGCTCGCTGCGGCCAAGAACTGACTCGGCGTGGAAACCAACTTGGTCGGAGAGCACCTGCTGCCATCCGTGCTCGCGGCGCTGACCACCGCGTTGAATTGCGGGATCTCATTATCGGATGCAGCCGCCGTTCTTAAATCTGTTCAGCCGGTAGCTGGGCGCATGCAGACCATGACCTTGCCGAACGGCGCCACCATCATCCGAGATGACTTTAACGCCACCGTAGTGAGCGTGCAGGCCGGCTTGGATTTCCTCGCCCGGATTCAAGCGGCGCGTCGGGTCGTGGTTATCGGGGACGTTTTGGATTTGGGCTTAAGCACTCGGCCTCGTGCCCGCGAGCTCGGCCGCCGTGTTGCCCAGGCCGCGGATATAGCCGTCTTTCTCGGCAGCGAAGCGGATATGTGCTGCCAAGAGCGCGGTCGCATCTGGAATGGCTCCCGGATCCGCGCATTCTTTTAAACGTTTACCAGCCGCGTTCGAATTTCTGAAAGCTGAACTGCGGGCCGGCGATGTGGTCCTTACAGAAGGGTTGGCAAGGCCGCCACATCGAGCGCGTGATCCTCGCCCAGATTGGAGAAATAGCCTGCTGGATCGAACGCTGTCCGCAAAAACTGCCTTGTGAATATTGTCCAGAGGCTGAAGCTGATTCCGGCGCCGTCCGTTTCGAGCGTGGGCGCGGGCGAAACCTAGAGTCGTGCGTTGATGTTTCAGCTTGAATATGATCGCGCACTTCATAACTGATGGGGCGGGCTTCCTTATGCGCTGAGACTGGATGATCCTGAATCTTGATTGCTCTCCCCTGACGAATCGTTACGAGTTACTACGTAGGCTCCGGCACGAGGCTCGGATTGCAGTGAGCGTAACGTTTTGGTCTACCGGTATGTTCAACGGTCTGATCGAGGTGCTGTGGGTAGGCGCGATGGCGTTGCATCCACAATGACAGACTGGCGGTTTGAATATATCGTCGCTGTGGCTTTCATGCTCCTGGCTCTATCTGCTTCCTGCAAGGCATCAAAAAGCGCGCGCAGCTCATGACTGGTCAGACTCGATGGGCGGTGTACGGCGAGATCGCGGCCGTCGCGGGAGTCACGTTGTTGTTCGCGGCTAACCTGGAGCGGGCTGACGGGCAAGCGCTAGAGTCCGTGGCTGGTTATCCTCGGTGCGAATCATCGGCTCTGAACCGGCTCAACGTCTCGGCTTCGCTTCTTACGGTTGCGCTTTCGTGCCAAGGCTTCCTTGACGCGTTTTTTCTGTCCCGGCTTCAAATAGAAAGAATGCCGCTTGATGTCCTTAATGATGTCCTCCTGCAGTACCTTGCGCTTGAAACGCTTGAGCGCGCTCTCCAGGCTCTCGCCTTCGTGAACATGAACTTCAGCCAATGGAACTCACCTCAGTTTCCAATCAGATTCGAATCTTAAGCGTAGCAGCATCCCGGGTGCTACCACCGGCCCCCTACCACCGTTGCGGGGGAGTTCCCTTCTGCTACGATCAGCCGTGGAATCGCTCTGGCCCTTGCCACCCTCTTTTTCGTGGTCGCCGGCGCGCTGCATTTCAGCCGGCCCGAGTTCTATCTGAAGATCATGCCGCCCTACATCCCGTGGCACGTTGCGGTGGTACGAGTCAGCGGATTCTTTGAAATCCTCGGCGGCGTGGGCCCGCTTGCGCCGCGGACGCCAAGTGGCAGCCTGAGGGCGGCAGCGCTGTTAATCGCGGTCTTTCCGGCGAACGTCTACATAGCCACCAATCCGATTGAGGCGGGGGCTACTTCCATCGCGCCGGCATCCTCGGTGGCGACGACTCCCGTTGCAGGCGCTCTTTATCTGGTGGGTACTCTGGATCTGGTGGGTACTCTGGTGCGCCCGGCCTCGTTTGGTGTCTCGTTGAAGCATTTGCTCTGACGTGCTAGGGTTAAAAGGACGCTGAAGAGGTGATCGCATATCGTTCGAGTGCACAGCGCGATATGTTCGCCCTCAAAAACTAGAAACGAGGTAATGGTTTGAAAGAAAACGGTACTGTGAAGTGGTTTAACGCGGCGAAAGGATTTGGCTTTATACAACGCGAGAACGGAGAAGACGTGTTCGTTCACTTTTCGGCTATTCAAGCCGGCGGCTACCGCACACTGGAAGAGGGTGCGCGGGTGTCGTTCGTCGTGAAACGTGGACCAAAGGGCCTTCAAGCGGAGGATGTGAATTTGGTCTGATCTTTGACACTTCAGCCAGCCCAGCGTAACAGTAGCCGAGAGGAGGCTCGTTGCATGAGCAGGTTTTCAACGCGAATCGGTGACAACTGGCTCGTCCTGACTCATCTCCATGACTCAACGTGGCGTCTTCAGGTGTGGGGTGACACGCCGCTCGAAGCCGAGGTCACGGCTGTAGACGAAACAGAAGCAAAGAGCTGCGCTGTCTCAGCAACTCTCGAACGTCTTAACATTGGGTCTTTGCAGCCACCCACAACCTGGAACGCTGTAATTACCAGTTCCTGGGACAGCCGCGAAACAGTCTGAAGAACCAGGAGTTCGAGTCGCTTTACGCTAGCTTGCGCATCCGCGTACGGCTATAATTCGGTGGACCAGTGTCTCGCTCGTGCGTCGTTGGTCACCATCCGATTTCCAAGCGCTGAAACGCGAGCAATTTATTACGCCCGCGAAACTACTTCTGTTCCCTCGAACGGCCAGATGGTCTGGTTCCGTGAGGGTCACGCCCTGCCATGGCAATGCGAATCGCCGACCACCTGTGACTGCCCAAAGCCAGCTAATGCACTCCTGCGTGTTGTCTGCGAAAACAAGTGAGCTCCTGATGTTTGAGCAGGATATCCGAGAGCGCGGAGGAGGTCGCCTTAGGGCTTCAACGCACCTTTCAAGCATGCCGGAAGCAGCACCGGATCCCAGACGGCCCCGTCACCGTGACATCTACTTCTAACCTGGTCAACGTTCCAGTATCCGAACGTCACATCTTCGGAGGTGCCTGGATATGGACCCCGTAAAACTCATCACGCTGGATTTTCTTCGAGATAATGGAAGCCACGAGAAGGCCACGCTGCGATACCAAACTCTGGCCGAGGCTCGAAACGTAGCCGATACAGTGTTCCGCAAGTCGAACGGTTTGTACTTGGAGGTGAAGATCACAGGCGACAACGGATATATTGAAACCGTATCGAACGTTTACGCCACGGAGGCGGATCGTGGCGCGTGTGATAGTCCCGTCTCCGGCCCGGGGCATTGGCCTGCTTGACGTTCTCCCAAACCGCGAGTGGCTAATGTTTCCGGACGATCTTACCGCTTAACGACGGGCTGTATGGTTGTTCCGACAGCAAAATCCGATTGCCACCACCAGTGCCGTCCAGACGAACAAGATCACGGCTAAACACGAACCAACGCTTGGTGTATGGCTCAGGCTCGTCCAATTTCTACGCTCGGTACGTACACACATCGGCATGAGTGCGAGGTTGATGTAGAACGCGTGGACGTCGCTCAGAGCAAGCGGTACGCAAGTCTGGCGATGTCTGCATGGGTGGGCGGGGGAAGCACTAACTTTCTGGCCGTAAGTTATCTCGATTGGCCAAATCATCTTGCATCCTACGTTTCTTCCTTCTTCCGAACCCATCAGACCGGCTTGGAACGGCCAATAGCTTCGGCCCGTTCGTCAAGATCTCGCTTGAACACCAGCACTTCTTTCCCTTCGTAGTTTCCAACGATCATACCTTTGTGATCAGGCTTCGCATCGGGCACGACTATTTCAGAACCAGGTGGAAGTTCGCTGAAGAGGGGTTCGGTACCATCCCGAACCACGACGGCGATTGCACTATTGAACCGATATGTTGAGACGCGCATAAAATTCTCCAAGAAGACGTGTGCCTGTGACGAGGAGAACGTTCAGGAGTCGAGACGTTGGGGGAATCAGAGGCGTGTTCATAAGAATCTTTCACGCGTTCACCTGGGGTAAGACGCGCGGTAGTGATCACAGGTTGCGACCTGACAATAGTACTAATGCATGCACGTTAAGTTGGCGTGACATCTGAAAGAGAAATCCCCGGAGGCCCTCCCAGAACTCCGAAGGTTCACATGGCAGCGTGCGCCTACTGTGGCGCGGAAACACAGTGCGACCAAAGATCTTGACGCCGGTCGAAAGCCGCCGTTCCGGGAGCGGCCTAACCCACCAGGCTCGGCCCCGAGCAAGCCTACCTTTTCACGGGCCGAAGGAACCACTGACCTGTTCTGACAGTAGTTACTCCGCTTACTTCTGGTGCGATCTGTAGGTGAGGAACGACACTTCTTATCTGCGTGGTGGTCATACAATCAGGAATCCGACCGGCCCGGATCGGAGGTGGCCGATCAAACCAATCGAAGTCCTTCTCGTTGAAGATCAAGCCGGGGATATTCTTCTCATACAGCAAGTGCTCGCAGAGGAATCGTTTCCGATCCATGTTCGCGTGGCTATGGACGCTCCACAAGCTATGGACGTACTGGCGCAACGGCGCTTCGAGCCGGACCTGGTGATCCTGGACCTGAACCTGCCGAAAGTATCCGGCCTATCGTTCCTCGAACGATCCCAGCCGGATGCTCCGGTCGTGGTGTTTACATCATCATCGAATCCGCAGGACCGGCTACGGTCGTTCGAGCTTGGAGCGAAGGAATATGTGCAGAAGCCACATGATCTTCACGAGTACGCCGGAGCGGTATCACGCATCGTCCGAAACTGGGCGTCATCATCCGATCCGGCTTCGGGAGACTGACGCAAGAGGCTCGGCGCTTCTGAGGAACAGCCCGCAAAACGGAAGCGCGCGGGCTGCTTGCTTGGCTGAAATGATGGTGCCCGCGTGCCCTTTGCGGGCTAGCTAAGCTAGGAAATTGAGGATGTCAAGAAGTTTCTGCGTGCGCTTGGGAAGCCGACGACTGAGCAATGGCAGCCAACGCTTTCTCTTGTAGCGTCTGGCTCAACTCCAGACCGAGGATGTATTTCGATCCGCGGCGCGTTACGTTTTTCAAGCGCGCTGAGCCCGAGAGCTTGAGTTCTACAACGCTCAGTGAAACCCACGATTGCGGAGGGATGCCCACCGGGGCTTCAACGCGCAAGCCGCCTGCAGAAAGGTCGATGCATCTGCCCTGCGCATAGCATGTCGCGCCATGGTCGTCCCAAGCCAGCTGGATCGGACCCTTATAAGGGACGCGAGCGTGCCGGCGGGAATTCCCTGTTGGCATGGACATAGGCTCTATCCTTCATCGGTTGAATCCCTCAAATTCTGTAATTAGGTACCGACCCCTTTGGATGCCGACTGTACGAGGCCTAACGCCAGAACAAAAAGCTGACTGCCTCTGCTCTAACGAACCTCGAACTCATCAGCGCTTCTCTAATGATGTCAGAGCAGTGCCGGGTCTTGCGGCGGTAGCCAGGCCAGAAACTGTTGCCTGCGCCAAAGCCCCCAGGCCGGTATCTTCCAGCAAGCCTACCATCGTTGTGGTTAGGTCGGGATCGAACTGCTTTCCACTCTGCTTTTTGATCTGGGTGATCGTGGCTTCCAACGACCACGCGCTTTTGTATGCGCGTTCGCTGGTGAGCGCATCCACAGCATCCGCGAGCGCGACAACCCGCCCCTCCCACGGAATCGAATCGCCCGAGAGTCCCAAAGGATAACCGGAACCATCCCACCATTCGTGATGGGTGAGCGCGATACTTTGTGCCATATTGAGCAGCGCATCGCTGCTGCCGGACAGGGTCCTTGCTCCGATCTGCGCGTGATCCTTCATGATGTCGAACTCCCCAGCATCGAGCCCGCCCGCCTTGCGCAGAATATGATCCGGAACACCGATTTTGCCAATGTCGTGCAATGCTGCAGCGTGCCGAATTAATTCCACGAATTCAGCGCTAGCGCCGCTCGCTGCGGCCAGAGCCGCGGCTAAATTTCCTACACGGCGCGTATGTTCCGCCGTATCCTGATCCCGATATTCGCCTGCCAGCGCCAGGCGATCGAGAATCTCAATTCTGGATTCCGCCAACTGGCGCGTGCGTTCCAGAACCTTGCGCTCTAGCTCTTCATTCTGCTCGCGCACGCGTATGTGGAGCAGCCTGGTCTCCAGCAGGTTTCTGATTCGGAGTATCACCTCGGAAAGGTCCAGCGGCTTGGTCAGAAAGTCTTTCGCGCCGCAAGAGAGCGCTTTCTGCTTCGTGTCGTTGGTGATGTCGGCAGTTAGCATCAGGACAGGCACGTATTCGTTGGGGTCATTCTCCTCGAACAGCTGTTTCATCACGGCGAACCCATCCAGAAAGGGCATCAGCACGTCTAGGAGCACCAAGTCCGGCCGCACTTCCCGATACAGTCCGAGCGCCTGCCGCGAATCAGTCGTACTGTATACGTTTGTGAAACCGGCTTCTTTGACCAGGCGAGCCAGCAGGTGGACGTTTCGCCATTCGTCGTCAACGATTAGAATTCTTGAGGAGAGCACGGTTTCCCGCATCGCCTTATCTGTGCACCACCGGAAGCATTGCAGCGTCGACAACATCGAGCAGCTTGGCGATGTCCAACGGCTTGATGAGGTAGTCCTTCGCGCCTGCCTGGAGCGTCCGCTCGATTTGCCGCGGCGTTGCATCGGCGCTAACGATTACTACCGGAATCTCTGAAGTTTTAGAGTTGCTCTTCAGCATGCCCAACACTTCATCGCCCGCGATATCTGGCAAGTGCATGTCGAGCAGGATCAGATCCGGCTGATGAGTCTCCGCCATCGACAACACCGACGCGCCCAGTTTTCCATGGACCAGCTTGATCTCCGGCCGGTGCGTCAGGGTCCGCTCGATCAAACGAAAGTTCGAGTCGTTATCTTCAATGCACAGCACCAGAGGCGGCCGCATGGCAGTCACGTTGCGGCTCAACATGTCCAGGTCGCCGCCGTGCTCGTCAGAGTAGCCATCCGAGTTCGCAAGCGGCAGCTCGATCCAGAACGTTGAGCCCTGTCCAACCTCGCTTTCCACCCCAATCCGGCCTGACATGGCCTCCGTGAGCCGTTTGCTTAAGGCCAGGCCGATTCCAGTCCCTTCCACCGCGGTATGCTCCGCGCCTAAGCGTTCAAACGGATTAAAGAGCAGCTCGATTTTATCCTTCGCGATCCCAGGGCCGGTATCGCCGACATTGAGCCGCAGATGCGTATCCTGACCTTCCGCCGAGATGCGCACCGAGCCACCCTCGTGGTTGTACTTCACAGCATTCGACATCAAGTTAAGAAGCACCTGCTTGAGGCGCTGGCGATCGGCCTTCACTAGCGCGCGCCAAACTGGCCCCGCTTCCAGATACAGTTGAATGTTTCGTTGTGCAGCTTGAGGTTCTATCAAACTCATGGTTTCCTGCACAAGTTCCTGCGTCGCAACTGGGTCGATCGATAGCGTCAAACGTCCCGATTCGATGCGCGCCACATCCAGAACCTCGTTGATGAGTTCCAGAAGATGCCGGCCTGCTCTGAGAATCTGCTGGATGCTGTCTTTATCCTGTTCGGCGAGGCGAGCCATATCGAGCAATTGAGCGAACCCCAGGATTGCATTCAGCGGCGTCCGCAACTCGTGGCTCATACGTGACAGGAACTCGCTCTTCGCCTGATTGGCGCGCTCTGCATCCTCTTTGGCACGGTTAAGTGCTTCTTCGGTATTCTTGCGCTCGCTGACGTCGCACAGAATGGCGACTGCCCCCCATACGCGACCTGATCCATCTTGGAGAGGCCTGGCATTAACAGACAACCACAATCCGTCACGATAATCAGGCCGCTCAATACGAACACTTACATTCTGTACGGCGGTTCCATGCAGTGCCTGGACCCACGGTAATTCTTCGACAGTGGCTGGCGTACTGTTCTCCTGGCAAAGTCCCAACTGGGTCACCCATTCAGTCGACGTTATAGTGCTCAGGTTGGCGCCCAACATCGCCTCGGCCGAACGATTTGAGAATAGACAGAAACCATCGTTATTCAAGATCACCACTCCGTCGCTCATGCCATCGAGCACCGACTTGAGGATGTGCGCATCTCTCAAACGGTTCAGCTCAACGGGCGCCGGGTCATGCAAGTCGATGAATGCGGCGCAAATAGCATACGGCTTGCCGCCTGCTGCGTACAGCGGCACTTTCACCAGGAGAAATGGATTGTGAGGGTCGCCACCGGGCGGCGCCGTCTCGAACTGGCGAGGTCCGCCCAACTGCCACGCGTTTACATCATCGGTCCACAGCGCATCCGCAACAGCCTTTTCAAAAACATCATAATCGGTACGCCCCATAGCCGGTTTTTTCGGCTGCATGAGTGCATCAAATCGAGCGTTTGTAATCAGGTAACGTCCGGCAGCGTCCTTTATATAAATGGCGGCCGAGCTGCTGTCCAGGATCGTCCGGAGGTTAGATGGTTTATCAAGCGGCTGAGCACTCGTCGGCTCATCCGGCGACGCCAAGCTAGCTACCGGCGATTGCAGCGGAATGCGCGGCACCGCTTGCGGCCCTGTTACTTGGTGTCCGCCGCGTCCTCGGAACATCGCTCTAGCAGAGAGCACCAGAGCTGCTAGTCCACCCAGGAACATCAGCGGAACTAAGCTTGATAATGCCGCGGGAAGCCACCCGATTCCCCGGTTCTGATTAAAAGTTCGAATCAGCTCGCCTTGTTCCGCTTCCTCCACCATCGCCAGATTAAATCGAACACTCGCGACCGCCTGTTGCGCTTCGATGAGCCTTTCTTGTTCGGAATCGACTGAAAGCTTCTCCGAGGAGGCGACGTCTTGAAGGTGATTGATGGCATCCAGCAGATCTTCCGTACCGGCGCTTATTTCCGGAAGCCGGTTCTTTTCGTCGGGGTTCTTCAGAGTCAACCAGACCAGTTCGTTGATTAGCGTCGTGAAGGATTCTGGGTGTGACTGATAGTGCCGAAGGTCAGCCGCCCTCGGGCTCGAAACGGAAGCATTCATGTCAGCCTGGGCATCCAGTAGTTGAACGAGCAAGGCTTGTGACGTTTTATGGAGAGCTTGTGCATGTTCAATTGCGGCCTGGCCGCGTGTGCGCGCCCAACGGACCGCCAGGATCGTACCTATCCATCCCTGGGCAAGAAACGCAATGGAAACCAAAACGACCAGGAGCCGGTTCTTATGGAGTAGCCTCGGCGCAAAACCAAATATTTGTTTGCGGACTAAGAGCGGCAATGCATTGGTCGTGAAATACGTCGCGCGAATCGCTTCGGAACGGAGATAAGACCAGGGCGCTCGGATTCTGCTTTGAATGTCCCGCAACTTCCAGCGTGGAAGCGGCGGCAAACGGTCCATGATCGGCTATCGACGGTTAATCATTGAGGCTTTAGTGCGTTCTGTATGTATCGGTTCCGAGCGCGTTCCGCAAGCGGATATTTCTAGTCCTTAACTGCGCGAGATGCCAGAGCAGAAAGGTCGGACTTTCTGAAATCCGAACGTCGTCGTCGTGCCCGCACGGTCAAGAAACTCGAACCGGATGTCACACAGTAAGATGGACAGGAATGAGAAACACCAAATGGGTGCGCCTTCTGGCATACATAACGGGTTCGGTGAGCCAGGAGCTTCTGCTGCGGAATGAGTATCCGGTAGCAGAGAACCGTATTCTAAGGGCCAAAGCTGCCATCGGATAGCGAGCGAGCCACCCTGGCCGAGGTCGGGAAGCGCTTGGGGCGCAAAGCGCTGCGAGAGGTCGCCTGCGTTGCCAAAACCGACACCATCCTGGCCCGGTATCGATAGGCTGATCGCGCGGAAGTTTGACGGTTCCAAACACCGTCAATATCCTGGCTGGCCCCGAATCCAAGCGGAGCTGGAAGCGCTGGTGGTCCGGATGGCACGGGAGAATTCCGGATGGGGTTAGTGACCGCATCGTCGGCGCGCTGGCCAATTTGGGCCACCGCTTATCGGATCAGGCCTGGTAATATTCTGCGCCGCCACGGGATCGGTCCGGCTCACAAGAGGGTCAGACCACCTCGTGGAAGCACTTTATCGCCACGCACATGGCTGTGCTGGCGGGCGCGGACGTCTTCATGGTGGAAGTGCTCACCTGGCGGGGGCTGGTGACCTACTGCGTGTTGTTTTGTTTCGGCCGGTGACTGGCGGCAGGTGGCGTAAAAACCGTTCAGCTACCGGCCAGAAGCCCAAATCTGAACGCATTTGCGGAACGTTGGGTTCGCCCCGAAGGAGGAGTGTCTATCGAAGGTGATTCGGTTCGGCGACGCCCCGCTGTTCGCGGACCCTGGCCGAGTTCAGCGCGCATTATCACGGCGGACGCAACCACCAGGGTAAAGGCAACAAGTTGCTTTCCGGACGCTGGCGACAAAACCGAACAGCGCGGCCACGCCGCTGAGTGTCACCAGCGACTGGGAGGCCTGCTCAAGTTCTATGGAGGCGCCGCATGATTCTTTCGACTATACGGAAACTCGCGCGGTGCGTCTCAGAGGTGACTTTCAGCGCCCGTCGACAGGCAAGGCCCCCTGGAGAGGCGTGCCCTAAACTGGCAGATATTCGGATAGTTCAACGCGGCGACAGCTCCCACCTCACGCTCGAATCGCTCGCTGAACTGCTCGGCGGAGATTTTGATCGCAACATCGCGCCCAGGCGGTCCTGATGGCATGGTTCAGAAATACCCATCTCCTTTGTCCAGGTGAACGTCGTATCCGAGTCGTTTCAGTTCATCGTTGAAGGCTTTTAGAGTGACCATCAGCATGTCTACTGCGTGGCCAAGGTTGAGGCTGCCGAGAAGATGGACACGCCATTAACGGGGATTGCCGCTTCTGTCGACGATCCGGTTGCTACCGGCGTTGCTACCAAATCACTTTCGGGTCGGTGTGAATTGATTCGCTGGAGCCACCCGCCGGGATCGAACCGGCGACCTGCTGATTACGAAGCCATGCGTGTCAAGTCCCATGTGTAGAATATTTTCGTCTTCCGTAATACTTTCAAGTGCTTGCAGAACGGCTGCGAACAGGCGGCTACGGCTTGAAACGCATGAGACGAGACCTCGTGCTGACAAAACTGCTGACAAAAAATCTCGGCGATTCAGGCATGGCGGAATGGTATGAGATCATGGAATTGACGACTCGACCGAGCCGGGGTATGGTATCGCAATGACAATCGAACTGAAGCCAGAGCAGGAACGGATCTTGCAGGAGGCGCTTCGCCAGGGGCGTTTTCAATCCGTGGAGCAAGCCTTGGATGAAGCTCTCCATTCCATCGAACCCTCTGGAGCCGTCAAACTCGCGCTGTCCCCCGCTGAACGCGCTGCCGCCTATCGGTCCTGGGCCGCGAGTCATCCCCGCAATACGCCCGTTTTGTCCGACCAAGCAATCAGCCGTGAGACGATTTATTCGGAACGCGGGTAGATGAGCGTTCTCGTCGATACCAACATTCTATTGCGCAGCGTCGAGCCGTTGCACCCTCAACACGCCATTGCCGTTGGCGCGGTTTCCCAGCTTCTTGCCGAAAGCACTCCCGTTTACTTCACGCTCCAGAACATCGCAGAATTTTGGAACGTGGCGACTCGCCCGGTTGCAAACAACGGTCTGGGCCTGTCGATCCCTTCGACGCTGGGTGAGGTGGAAAAGATCGAAGGCTTGCTGACGCTTCTCCCGGACACTCCCGCCGTGTACGCGGAGTGGAAGCGGATCATTGTTGAACATGGCGTATCGGGGGTGAAGGTGCATGACGCCCGGCTCATCGCCACGATGAAGACCCACGGCGTAAGCCGCCTTCTGACGTTCGACGTGGATGATTTTACACGCTACACGGGCATCGAAGTGATGCATCCGAAAACTGTAACGGCGTAAACCGAGTGAAAACAGAAAACCGGAAAGGGTCTCCCCTTCCCGGCTTTCAATCAACAGGCTTTTAGGCCTCCCGACTCAGACGGCGCTCAGGTCGCATCCCTGCGTTGCCCTATCCTCCGCTGAGCACGATCAGAATACCGCGTCGCCACGACAAGAGCAAGAGCATTTGTCGGTTTGCGCTCCCCCTCCCCTTAACCCCGACCGTTGGATGCCGCTCAAACGATTCTGGTTCGATTTTGGGGCCTTTGAGCCACCCGTCAAAGCGAAAAATCCGCCGCTCTGAGCGAGCTGAAAGCTCGCGCAAGGCGGCTTCTCATGGCGGCGCGGTGCGCCGCGACTTTCTAAGCCCCGCCTATTCCTTTGAGTGCTAGCCCGCATTTCTCACCAGTGAGTTAGGCCCGCTGAATTGTGACGAGCGACGGGTCAGCCTTTTGGAGGATGAGAAAAGCGGGGCACTTCAGGTAGTGTGTGGACGTGGTGGGGCCACAACGACCGCCGGCACAATAGATTTTCAAAGATCGCAGAATTTTCTCAGCCGGTGAGTGCGCGATGCACGCGTTGGAACAGGTCCGGCCAAGGGTAACTGCGCGGCAGGGAGATCCACACGCGGCGCACGGTGATCCGCACCAGCGCGCCGATCTTCAGGAGTCGAAGACGAATCGTGGCAGCTTGAGCGGTGGCCAGATCGGTCGCCTTCAATCCCAGGCGGCGCAATCCGCAGACCAGCACATAAGCCATCGCGGATAGATACAGCCGGAGTTGGTTGGCGCGGATGGATTCGGCGCTGACGCGATCGGCGAACAGGACGAACTGTTCCTTGATGCGATTCTCCATGTCGCCGCGGGCGCAGTACAGCTGTTCATATAACTTCTGCGCGGGCCAATCCGCAGCCGCCAGCGAAGTCACCACAAAGCGCGGATTCTGCTTACCCTCGATGTGTTCGGCTTTGGCCACCACACGTCGCGGCCTGGACCAGGAGCCAGACACGGTCTGATAGGAGAACTCGACGAAGACCCGAGCGGGCAGACGGGTTTGCTCCCACTGACGTTGCGCTTCCAGCAACGCATCGGCGACCAGCGCGCGCAAGCGCGGGTTGCGTGCGAGGCCGAAAGCGTAGTCCACGCGGTTATTCTCACACCAATCCATCAACTCGTCGCGGCAAAAACCGGAGTCGCCGCGGAGCGTGATGCGCACCTGCCCCCAGTGCCGGCGAATCTGTTCGACGATGCGCCGGATTTCGGCCAGGCTTCCGGCCGAAGCGTCGATGTTGGCGCAGCGCAGGCGCGCGCACAACAGGTGCTCGCCCGAGAAAATGTACAAGGGCAGGTAACAGTAGTGATCGTAGTAGCCGTGAAAGAAGCGGCCTTCCTGATCGCCGTGCAAGGCCACGTCGGTGGTGTCGATGTCCAGCACAATCTCTTCGGGAGCCGCGGTATGCGCTTCGACGAACACGTCCACCAGCAACTCGTCCATGCCCTGTTTCCAAAAGGTGATCTTCTTGTAGCGGTCTGCTGAGCCGGTGCCCAACTCCAGCCGGTTGAGCGTGCTCTTGCCGGCCAGCGGCTGCTCCAAGTCCTCCTGGCCCGCCAGCAGTTTCAACACCGGGTCCTGGCGCAGTTGCTCGTGATCGTTCAAATCTTCGTAGCCCAGCGCCAAAGCCGCAACGCGCTGCGAAATCATTTCCGCCACCGAATGTTGAATGCGCGCCGGAGCCCGTCCGTCCAGAAAGCATTGCGCCAAGCGCGGCAACAGATTCATGCGCCGATCGGTTTCCCGTAGCAGAAGACCTCCTGCGTCCGAAGTCATCGTGCCGCCGTCAAACTGACCAGTCACCTGGCGCGAAAAATGGGCTTGGAATGTGAACTGAGTTTGGCTACACTCTGTCATAGCGAAAGCCGCCTTTCTTCTGGGCCTTAACTGCTGTGTGGAAACTCAGTTATGCCAGAGTCGGCGGCTTTTTGCTAGAGGGTTCGTGAGAAATGCGGGCTAGCGAGCCTCGAAGGGGGCGGACGCGAAAATTCGCTCTCCCCATATTGATTTTCAATATATCTATATCTCGGCCTTCCACCTCTGTAGAACGCCCCTCAAGCTGGCGGGATTCCCCCGCAGTCTGGCGCGTGACATCCGCCCGGCACACCGCATCGGTGAACTCCTTGCAATCCAGTCGCGGGGGTGTATCGATGAGCAGGGCGGTGTAGCTTTGGTCTTCCTGGAAGAGGGTCAAGCCTCCAATTTCTTCGATCCAGCGGGTGGCCGTCTTCTGAGGATCGGTGTCGAGCACGGCGACGCGATGCCCGGCCTCAGCCATTGCCGCGCCCAGGAGAATGGTAAGGGTCGTTTTGCCGCTGCCGCCTTTACCGTTGCAAAGCGTGATCGTCACGGTGAATCAATTACGAGAGGACGCCCGAGAATGGAAGCGGAAAGTATGACAGTCGCAAAGTAGCAAAGAGGGCCGCCAAACCTGCTGGGAAAAGAGGACACAGTCGGAGCGACAAAACCACGCGCGGAGCAGTGTTCGATGTGCTGGAATCAAGAAATGCCGAAAACAGCCAATCCACGGTCGTTTGTTGATCTCCAACTTTTTGCCGGTCTCCTCTGCATGCCATTTCTGTGCCTTGGTCAGCAAGTAACCTTGCCCCAATGCCCGCAATTTTCCGGCACTCTGCAGGTCTCCGCTAGTTGCATTGCGGATGTGACAGACATCGTGTTCGATGGAACTGGAACGGCATGGATCGCCGACAACAGCTACAAGGGGCCGGGACGAATCCTGCGACTTCCAGGGATTAGGGTAGGACAGGTGCCGAGTTCCAGCCAAACGGCAGACCTGGTTCTTGGCAAACCCAATTTTACGACCCTGACCAATAGTTCATGCCAGGCGTGCTCGATTGATGTACCAGTCAAGCTTGCCTTCGACAGCCAAGGAGCTCTTTGGGTGGCAGATCAGAATAGCTCCGGGTTTGCCCCACCTATGCTTCATCGTTTTTCGCCACCATTCACAAATGGCCAAGCGGCCGATCTGGTTGCTCCCGCCTCCTATGCCGCCGGGGGGATGGTCTTTGACGCGAACGGAAATCTTTGGATCGCGAGTCCCTATTCCTGCGGGAGTGTGGTCCGGTATTCGCCGCCATTTTCGGCGACGATGCAACCTAACCTTGTGCTGGGGCAACCTTCTACTTCAAGCTCGTCGTGTGTTTCGAGTCCTGGGCCGAATGTGTTGAGCGGGGTTCAAGGCTTGGCGTTTGGACTCGATGGCAGTTTGTTCGTCGGAGACACGGCCAGTAACCGCATAGCGGTTTTTAAACCTCCTTTTCAGACGTTCATGCATGCAACGTTCGCGATCGGGCAGGCCGACCTAAGTAGCTACCAGCCCGTTCCGTTCGCTCAGGGCGGTCTACCGGATATCGTGGGTCTCGCGATTGATCCGAGCGGAAAGTTGTGGGTGCTGAACAATAACCATCAGTACTTATCCGTTTATAGTCCTCCATTCTCGACCGGCATGGCGAGGGATTCATGGTTCGATTTTGTTACGGGTCAGACGTCGAATGGAAGTTCTTTCCCGTACACATTTCATGGTTTCAGCTCAATCAGATTCACACCGGATTCTTCGCTATGGTTTGCCAGCTCTGGCACGTACAGCGGCCTTGGAGCAATCGCAGTTCTCACGCCTTCGGTTCTCCAACAGGCCGAGCTTCCACCGGTGCAGGTAGTCCTCCCACAGTTTGCTTTCGGCGGAGGCTGGTATTCTGCCCTGTATTTCACGAACACCGGAACCAGTGCGGTCTCATTCACGGTGAACGTTGTCGCCGATTCTGGAACGCCGCTCATCGTTCCATCGGTAAGTGGCTCGTCTACCACCGTGAATCTCGCCGCCCGTGGCACGGCGATAATAGAAGCGCCAAACGTCGGCGCTCTGAATCAAGGGTACGTCTCTTTGTTTTTGCCAAGTGCCGTTCAAGGGTACGGGATATTCCGTCAGAGTGTGCAGGGAATTGCCGATCAAGAGGCTGTCGTACCATTTTCTGGCGGAACATCGGCGACCAGCACACTGATCTGGGACGATACGAATTTCGTTACAGCGGTCGCCATTGTCAACTTGAGTTCGCTGAACAACAACGTTTCGATCATTCTTCGAGATAGCACCGGCGCAACTATCGGAACATCCAGTGTTGGGATAGCCGCGCAGGGCAAGCTTGCCATGGCTCTGAGAGACCTTCCTGGCTTGGGAAGCATAACCGGCAACCGTGGCTCCGCAGATTTCACCGTGCCTGTCGGAAATATAGCTGTGCTCGGGCTGCGCTTTAACGGCGCGGCGTTTACGTCCATTCCGACAACGCAACGGTAGCGGTTCTATTTATCAGGCAACCAGCTCGCTCCACCAGCCTTGGATATCGCGGCGCGGATTGGGCCTCCGATCAACTGGCCGCAATAGGGACTCTGACCTGCTACTCGCTTGATGATTGTCGAAATCGACGTAAGCGAAATTAATCCACCTTCAGGATTGTCGAAATGCAACGGCTCTTGCACGTGACACTCCGGTGGAACATCCCACCAAGCCCCTGTTCTGGCCGTTTCGCCGTTCACCAAGGGTTTTGTCGGAGCTGCCTCAGCATGATAGACCCAGCGCTTTGGTTGCGTGACGGGGCGGACACGATCTTGAAGTCTCGGCAAATGAAGTAAGAACGGCCTTTGGAATCTCTCTTTACCAGCATTATGGTGAGGTGCGGATTTTTCCCAAGGCCTGCCGGAGCGTCGAAATATCGTGCCAGACCTGCGTTCAAACTCTTCAGTGCGTGCGCGTCAATATAGTCCGCTTGCTCTGCGAAAGCGGCCTGAGGCGTGGTAGCCGCAATCCTGCCAACCTCCTTGGCGGCATCCCAAGAACCAATAGCCCCGATGCCGCTATGCCCTACGATTGCATCGGTGCCGACAAGAAAGACTTTCTGAACAGTATCGATGCCATTCGGGTACTGACGGCTGTCAGCACCTAGATAAACAGCGATCGGCGTTACGATGCACAACAACATGCTCATATCGCAATCCTCTCTACCTCATCCAGCGAAATTTCCTCCTCGCGCCGGTCGTAGAGCTTGGTGGTTCGCGGCGATTCGTGACTGGCGATTTGCTGCGCCGTCTCCAGCTTGCCGCCGTTCTTCATGTAAGCCGTGATGCCAGTTGCGCGGAAAGTATGATTGCCTATTTTCGTTTTGATCTTCGCGGCCTTAGCCCTGCGCTGGATCATTCGGTAAGCGTCCTGCTGCCACATCGGGCTATCGGTGAGACTACCGGTCCTGCCGGCGGCCGTCCGGAATAGCCAGCCGTCCGCGTCGTCGGCGATCGCGGCGGCTTCAATGTATTCGTCGAGGAACTGCTCCAAGCTGTGGTGGCAGGGGACGGTGTGCTGCTTGCCACCTTTCTCATGAAGCCGTACCCAGCCACGCCGCCCTTGGAAGTAATAGTCTTTGACCTTCATTTCGAGCGCAGCATTCACACGGGCAAAGGTGTAGACCATCAGGCCGATTAGCGAGCGATCGCGCAAGCCCACGATTGAGCCGGTATCGATCGAATCCAGTAGAGCGCGGGCCTCGTCGGTGTTGAGCACTGGCGTCTTACCTTTCTTGACGACGTGCTTGGGGCCTCGCACCGCGTGGGCTGGATTCGTTTCAAGGACGTGGCCGGTTACCAGCCAATCGAAAAGCATCCGCAGTCCAGCCAAGTGTTGCTTGACTGTGGGCGGAGAAAACTCGCGCTGCAGCTCGTTGACAAACGCTGCCACATGGAAGGCCTGTACTTCGGTGAGTTGGCGGATTCCGCACTCGTCACACCACTGGGCAAAACGCCGCGTCGCATTCAGATACGCCTTGCGCGTGTGGTCGTTGTTGATTTGAGCAGTGAAAAATTCCAGCGTCCGCCGCGCGGCCTTCGGCGTCGGCGCAAAAATCGGAGCCGGAGCCAGGTCGGGGGCAGGGGAGAGGATGATTTCGTTGCTCATTGGAACCATCACTTCACAAGATCAATCGCTGCTTCGAGAATTGCCGTCAAAAGCCGAGTGACTCCATTCAAAGGCCGTTGAAGCAACTGCTCATCGAATACCAGCTGATCGTTCGCCCCGCGAACATACCACGTTTCTTCTCTGGTGTAGGTAGAAGTTCCGTCGGAATCTCTGCCACCCTCGACACGGATGCTCCGCCCCCCGGCGAGACGGTGAGCCAAAATATTCCGCATCGCATTTATTTGCTTGTAGTCTTCGTCTTGTAACAGTGCCACTAAACTAGCGGTTAGCAAGGCATGCGGAAAAGCAGCGATGAATGCCTTCGAAGTTCCCTCGACGGTAATTTTCTTCGGATCGTTGATCTGGGGAAAATGGGCTTGTTGCTGCATGCTGCCGAGAAAATAGAGACTGTAAGCTAGGCTTTCGAAAACAGAGAGGCTGCTCATGAAAAACTGGTACACTGCCCGTTCCACCTTGTAGTTGTGTTCGTTATCAGAACCCCATTCGCGAGATAGCTCGCTGGCTTCCGAGAACAGCACCTTGAACTCTTCATTGGACTCCGAACACGCGCGGTATCGGTACGCAACTGCTCTCCAAGAATCATCTGAATGCTGTCGCCTTTGGAGGGGCCAGCTTCGTAATCGGCACTCATGAACTTTGGAAACCATTTGGCGGATAGGAGGCCAAACTCCGTGAACTTGGCTTCTGGAAAGCCCGTGGGCACGGCAATAAACATAGAGTGTTATAAAGGACGTTATCACACTCTAAAACAGAAAGGCAAGATTTTGTTTTATTGAGGCGACTCACCGACGGAAACTGGAAGCGCTGGTGGTCCGGATGGCACGGGAGAATTCCGGATGGGGGTTAGTGACCGCATCGTCGGCGCGCTGGCCAATTTGGGCCACCGCTTATCGGATCAGGCCTGGTAATATTCTGCGCCGCCACGGGATCGGTCCGGCTCCCAAGAGGGTCAGACCACCTCGTGGAAGCACTTTATCGCCACGCACATGGCTGTGCTGGCGGGCGCGGACGTCTTCATGGTGGAAGTGCTCACCTGGCGGGGGCTGGTGACCTACTACGTGTTGTTTTGTTTCGGCCGGTGACTGGCGGCAGGTGGCGTAAAAACCGTTCAGCTACCGGCCAGAAGCCCAAATCTGAACGCATTTGCGGAACGTTGGGTTCGCCCCGAAGGAGGAGTGTCTATCGAAGGTGATTCGGTTCGGCGACGCCCCGCTGTTCGCGGACCCTGGCCGAGTTCAGCGCGCATTATCACGGCGGACGCAACCACCAGGGTAAAGGCAACAAGTTGCTTTCCGGACGCTGGCGACAAAACCGAACAGCGCGGCGACAGCGCCCACCTCACGCTCGAATCGCTCGCTGAACTGCTCGGCGGAGATTTTGATCGCAACATCGCGACCCAGGCGTGTGGGTCCTGCGCCTGATGTCATGGTTCAGTTTCTTCAAACGCTTGAACTCCTCCGCCCACTGCTCAAGCGTGAGACTGCTCAACGTCGAGACGTTCACCGTTTTGTGCATGCCAGTCATTGGCCTCACCGCCCCAGAAGTAGAAATACCCATCTCCTTTGTCCAGGTGAACGTCGTATCCGAGTCGTTTCAGTTCATCGTTGAAGGCTTTTAGAGTGACCATCAGCATGTCTACCGCGTGGCCAAGGTTGAGGCTGCCGAGAAGATGGACACGCCATTAACGGGGATTGCCGCTTCTGTCGACGATCCGATTGCTACCGGCGTTGCTACCAAATCACTTTCGGTCGGTGTGAATTGATTCGCTGGAGCCACCCGCCGGGATCGAACCGGCGAGCTGCTGATTACGAATCCGGTTTTTGGCTTTTCCGCTGATGTTCGCTGAGATGCCTTCCGCTTGCAACCCTTCTCTGAATCAATAGGTTGCCGACATTCTTACAGTGATTGAAGGCGGTCGAAGAACGCCGACTTTTGCGGAGCTGGCACACATTTGGCACACATGCTTGAGGTGACCCCCTCGGTTGAGACAAACGGCTGTTGGCACACCTGCCGTTTTGACCCGGTCGTCCGGATGAGTTGACGTCCACCGTGTGCAAAACGATGTCGGCGTTTGTTTGACGAGATTCCCAGAACCGCGTACAAGTTTCGCATGAATCCCGGCCGAGCGTCAGCCTTACGTGAGGTCGGTGCTCTGTCCGACCTCGATAATGTAACCGTCAGGATCGCGGATGTAGCAGCGAATCTCGCCGTACTTTTCCTTCGGCTCCGTGATGAACTCGGCTCCTCGACTTTTCCATAATTCATAGCACGCTTGAATATCCGCAACGCGGATATTCAAGAAGCTGCTGACCTTATCCGGGTCGGCGGGGAGGCTGAGCGTTACCAACGGCTTGTCCGGGGTGGGCCCGCCCCCGACGTTGACAATCAGCCAAGTATTCGCGATCTGAATGTGCCCAGACGCACCCTTGCTGTCGCCTCTGCTCAGAATGCGGCCGCCGAAGACCTTTTCATAAAAATCAGCCGATCGGTCGATGTCGGCGACGGTGATGAAAAGTGTGACGGTGAACCCGTCGCGCGGGGGCATCTCATAGCTCTTTTGTTCGATTTGTACGCTGCTCATTGACGACTCCAAATCCGATGAACAGTGCTCATCTGGGCGGGTGGCCCACGCTTGCCTGATTTTCAGGCGGCATCAGCGAAAAACCGCCGAACGCACCAAAGGTGGGCCAGCCCCCTTATGCCGCTGAAACCGACTCCTTCTTCCGATTGAGCGCCGGTAGAAGAAGGTTCAGGAGCGCTTGATCAGAGAACGGGTTCTGACCTGAGATCACCTCGCGATCTTGAAGGACGTAGCTCTGCCACGGAGCGACCACGCTTACGTCACCGCCCGCCGTACGCAAGGCGAAGTCCGGGTAGAACAGCACCTTGCCACCAATCTCAAGGGGTTCCCGCTGCTGCTCTTCCGCTGTCGAAAAGACAGTCATCTTATACCCAGAATAGATCCAGCCTTGACCCTTTGCCCGCGCTCCAGCGGCATCGCCCGCCGACAGCGCGGCCACCACTTCCGTCGAATTAGGAAGCGCCGCGAGAAGTGAAATCCCGCCATGGCAGAGCACCGCCGTAGGCTTGGATGTTTTATGAAAGTGTCTCAGCACGGTGCCCGCATCGGGATCATCGAGAAGATCCATCATCGGGCCATGGCCGCCGGGGACGAAAACAGCGTCATATTGATCCAGGCCCGATGCGATGACATCCGAGATACGAGTTGGATTTTTGAGCCCAGTCAGGGTGTCGCGGAATTTTAGATAGTCCTGAAGCTTAGCCTCGTCTCCACCGAAGAAGTCGGCTACAGCTGAATGGACGTCCATTTGCGGTGTGTTGCCTTTTGGGTTGGCGAAAGTGATTTCGTAGCCCTCTTTCATCAGGGCGCGAACCGGAACCGTAAGTTCGTTGAGGTAGTAGCCAGCGCCGGTATAAACCTTGCCATCTTTCAAGGGCAAGCCATGACCGCTCGAGACTAGCACCAAGACTTTTCCTTTAGTTGTCATTTTGTTCTCCTTTTTGAAATTGAGTCTGTTTCCGATATTGGCGAGTAAGTCCATCAGATGAGATAGGTCGCGCGCCGAGCTGTTGCACACTCGGAACTAAAACTGGGGCAGACGGGACGTTCATTAATTCCCATTCCTTGAAATTGCGTAACGTTCCGTCCATCCACGGTTCCCTCCAAAGTGCGCAAGGACGGGCCATCAGCGGTTGATGTAGATCATGCCCCCGGGAATCCAAACATCAACCACGACTGATTGGCTACCCAATGCGGGTATAGCTCCGTCATCTGATCGAACAGCGCCTGGTCGGACGTCGCGGTTTTCTGTAGCCGATCGAAGTCCTCGAGGTAACGCTTGGTGTCGTGGATCGTCGACGGTGAGTCAGTCGCACCAGGCTTCTTGTGACCGGCAACAACAATCGCTGGCTTCAGCGCCGCCAACCGGTCCAGCGCCGCGACCCAGTTCTTCCGGCTCTCGGGGGTGGTGTCGCCGACGTACATGTGGCACTGGTTGTACACCACGTCGCCAGCGACGACCAGGTCGATCGATGGAACGTGTAGAGACGTCGAATCGGGACTATCGGTGCGGCCCTGCTCGATGATGCGCAATTCGTGGCCTTCGAGAGTGAACGTGTCGTTCTCATAGGGCTCAGGGGGGACCAACTTGGTGGGCACTTGCCCAGGAAAGATCCGGCGGGCCAACTGCTCCACTGGGGGAGTGAAAGACGATTGCATGGCGTTCACTGCGTTGGGCGTCGCAATCGCCCGGGCGCCCGGGAAACGGTCGAGCAGAATGCTCAGGCCGTAGAAGTGGTCGAAATGGGCGTGCGTTATATAGATAGTTTCCAAGTTGCGGTTGTGCAGAGCGATCCAATCCGCCAGCGCCTCGGCCTCAGCCACTGTCCCCATTGCGTCGACCAGCACCGCGTCGTACTCGCCGAAGATTAAAGTCGACGTGATCGGGTCAAAGCCGAACGGTTCGCCCAAAGACTTTGGCCGCTCGCCGACCATGGTCTTTCCCGGCGCGGTAAAAACGTTGACTCCGAGCGTGTTCGACGCGGTGGGGGTGGTCATGTGCGTGATCTCCTTGAGTTCGCAGGGCCGGCGTTAACCGTACTTCAGGGCGGTGCTCTGTCCGACCTCGATAATATAACCGTCAGGATCGCGGATGTAGCAGCGAATCTCGCCATACTTGGGAATCGGCTCCGTGATGAACTCGGCTCCTCGACTTTTCCATAACTCATAGCAAGCTTGAATATCCGCAACGCGGATATTCATAAAGCTGTTGATGTGATTTGGGTCGGGGACGCTGAGCGTTACCGACGGTTTGTCCGGGGTCGGACCGCCTCCGACGTTCAGAATCATCCAAATATTCGCTAGCTGAAGGTACCCAGGCGCGTTGCCGTCACCCAAGCTTAGAACTTGGGCGTCGAAGACCTTTTCGTAGTAGCGAGCCGATCGCTCGATGTCGGCGACGGTGAGAAACTGTGCGACGCTGATTCCGTCCCGCGGGGGCATCTCATAGCTCTTCTGTTCGATTTGTACGCTGTTTATTGACAGGTCCGATTCTGATCCAGTCATGAGTTTCAGAAGCGCCTGAGCTGCTGAGGTCGACGATGCAGGATTCTGGCCAGTGATGAGACGGCCGTCAGTGATGGCAAAAAGGCTGCCAGTCCGCCTTCTTCTCGAATATGGCGCCGAGCCGCAGCAGTTCATCTTCGACCAGGAACGGCACAACCTTGGTGAGCTGCATCTCCTCTTCCTCGCCGTTCGTGAAACCGGTGACATGTTTTCCTTTCACCAGTGGGGCGCCCTGGTAGGTAACGTGGCGAAGCACGCCAGGCGAATGGCAGACCAATGCGATTGGCTTGCCGGAGTTGTAGAAGGCCTCCAGAAGAGCGATCGACGTAGGGCTCTCCGCGAGATCCCACATCGGGCCGTGCCCACCGGGATAGAAAACGGTGTCGAAGTCTTCCGCCTTCATGTCCGCGAGTTTGACCGTGTTGGCGAGAGCCTTTTGCGCCGCCGCGTCCTTCTTGAACCGCGCCATCGCCGGCGTTTGATTTTCAGGCAGATCGCTTTTCGGATCGAGCGGAGGCTGCCCGCCTTTCGGAGAGGCGAGCGTAAGCTCAACGCCAGCATCCCTGAATACGAAATAGGGGGCCGCGAATTCCTCAAGCCAGAAACCAGTCGGGCGGCCCGTGTTCCCCAGTTGGTTGTGCGATGTCAGAACCATCAGTATTTTCATATTGATCTCTTATATTCTTCGCTTAGACTTCCTTCTATGAGTTGTTGTTTCGCGGATCGTCTTTCGCGCTAAGGTATTCCAGCCCAAGCGGCCCGATCGCGGTTACTTGCGTAACGTACTCACTGGATTTCGCCCAGTGGAAATGCGACGTGTTGCCCGGGAGAATGACAACGGCGCCGGGCGGATAGGCTTCCAACTTACTCTCGTCAAACTCATCTCCCAGTCCGATATAAAAGATGCCGGAAATCACGGTATAGACTCGATCCTCCGGGTGTTTGTGAGGCATCAGCTTCCCGCCGTGGGGCACTTTGACCCTGATTGTGTAAGGGCCTGGCTCCGAGGGCTGACCCACGACGACGGCCAGCCGGACGGAGGGTGGAAACGCCGGGAATGGTTTCCAATCGACATCTTCGGACAGGATGCCTTGAAAACCTCCTGCCCGGGTTGGTGAGGCTGGACTTCACTTTGCTGTGCTTGCTTCGCGGCATTGCTTTTCTGAGACATACAAAACTCCTTTTTGGGGCGGCGGCCTAGCGCGCGATTTGGCCCAGGTAGTATCCGAGCCGATTTTCGACATCCCCCGGCTTGTGGAAGCCGCGCGCCATCAGCGCTTTGATGCCCTCCTGGGCGGCCGGTCGCCCGAGCGAAGCGATGCACGCATCCCACCCGGCGCCGAGCTCGACGTCCGGCGGCAGGCTGGTGTTGACGAGGCGTTTGGTGTTGGCGATCGCCCATTTGTCGAATTTGGCGATCCGGGTCGCGAGCGCCTCTACGAACGCATCTAGCTCGGCGTCGGGCAGGGCGCGATTAACGTAGCCGTAGGCCTCGGCCTGGTCTGCTCTGATGTCTTCCGAGCTCAAGAGCACCTCGAGGGCGCGGTTTCGGCCGATGAGTTGGGGCAGCCGGGCCATGGGGCCGCCGCCGGCGACCATCCCCACGCCCACCTCCCATTGCGAGATGATGGCTTTTTCGCGGCTGGCGAAACTCATGTCGCAGGCCAGCGTGATCTCGCTGCCGTTGCCCGTCGCCCGGCCACGGATGAGGGCGATGGAGGCGACTGGCAAGCGGGTCAGACGCGCGAGAAAGTCCGGCCAAGGCGGCAAGCCTGTGGGACCTGCCGGCATTGAGGTCAGGTCCTCAAGCTTGGCCAGGAAATCGGAGTGATTCAGGAAGTAGTCGTCGACCGCGCTGTCGAAGACCACGACCCTGACATGCTCGTCGGCCTCGAGAGCGTCGATGACTTCCTGGAACTCCCGGACCATTTCCGGGCCCATCACGTTGATCGGCGGGTTGTCGATCGTGACACGCCAATAGGCGGGCGACCGTCGGGCGACGCGGATCTGTGCGGGCTTCGTAAGTGCGCTTGCAGTTGTCATGGCATTCTCCTGTCTATATGTTGATCTCGGAAACCGGTTGATTGTCCCCAACGCTTTCTCGAAATTTGGATCATTTGTTCCTTGCCGGCAGTTGGTTGATTACTGCCGCGCCTGCCTTGCTGACGATCTCGTCCTGGGAATCCGTGCCTCCGGAACAACCGATTGCGCCGATAATCAGCCCCTGTTCGATCAGCGGGATGCCGCCTCGAGAGGCAATGATTCCATCGAACGCGAGCAGATAGTTGAGATGCATGAGCTGGATACCGTCCTCGAACTGCTTCGTTTCGCGCCGGAAGGTCGCGGCTGCTCGTGCCTTGTGCTCGGCAATCTGAATGGAGGCAAGCATCGCACCGTCCATTCGTTGAAAGGCGACGAGGTTGCCGCCGGAATCGACCACCGCTACGTTCATCTTCCAATTCCGCTTCTTCGCTTCTGCCACCGCCGCGTGAATAACCGCCTGGGCTCGGTCTAGCGATATCGGTGGGCCGTACGGAGTGTCGAAAGGAATTTTGTCGGGCACAAAATCGAGAGGATTTGTTTCCGCGGGCTGCAGCGCTCGACTTGCAGTGGCGGCGTTTCCTGCTTTCTCATTTGACATAAGTTCTCCTATGATGGTCCGTCTACTCCAAGCTCGTCGTCGGCTCGCGTGCGCGCATTACGCGAGCAGTACCTATGCGTCGCTCCCTCCGTTCACCTCTTGCCGTACGCCGTGAAAATGTAATCCTTGGCCGCCACTCTCGAATGGCACGCGAAGCCGCAACTGACGACGCCCGTCTTATCGGGCTTGAACGTGTCCGACTCTGGATCATAGTCAAACGCGGCGTACGCCCATCCCTTCGTGTCCGGGAATTTCTTGGTGTCCTTCTCGATGAGGAAAACGTCTTGTAGGACGTCCGGCACCCTCACTGAAAAAGGGCTTCTGCGTTCTTTTTCGGTTTCCACTCGATTTTTGCAATCTTGGAGCCGTCGGGGAAAGACTTGCCGTTGCCGGGAACGCCGGCGCGGTAAGCGTCGATCATCGTGGGATTGGCGACCATCACCTTCAGCAGATCTTCAGTCTGACTAACGGCGACCACCTTCCAGTCCTCGTACCCCCTGAAGTCAGAGAATGCGAGGCCATCTGGCACGCGTAGTGTGTACTTGTCCTGCGTCGAAAAGGCCTGAGCACTAAGGACCGCTAGCCCTATGCCAAGTGCGGTTGCTGAAACAACTCGGAAACCGCGTGAAGGCAAAAACGTTCTGCCGATCATGACTTTCCTCCTGCTCGATGTGCTTGTTGCGCAGCGGAGCGCATTTCGATAGGTGCACGCTTCGGGCCAGGTCTGGCCGCTCGGCGAAATGCTGGAAATTGCCGCCATTCTGAGCGGCTTAGCGTGAACGCTTGTGGGGTCGGGCGGCGCTGTCCAGATATCTGATGTCGGCTGGCTGGCACCGCGGGTTGACACTCCAGCGGCTGTTCGTCCGTTGCATCA
This sequence comes from Terriglobia bacterium, assembly GCA_963739705.1. Taxonomy (GTDB): domain Bacteria; phylum Acidobacteriota; class Terriglobia; order Bryobacterales; family Bryobacteraceae; genus Palsa-89. Next base: position 441,408 of record CAVUBR010000008.1, read on the forward strand.
GAGCCGCTAGAGGGGCATCACGCACTTAGGGCCGCCGCTGTCCCTCCACTCTCAGGGCGCGCAGCACCGAGCGCTATTGCTGGGGGTGTCCGATCTCGAGGACGATCTTGCCGGGCCGGTGGGGTGCGCCCGCAAGCATGCCCTGCGCCTGGCGCGCCTCCGAAAGCGGCAGGATTGAACCCACACGCGTTGTGATTCTGCCCGTGTCAAACAATGGCGTGAGCTTCTGCAGGCGCGCGGTGGTCACCTCGGCGTAGAAGAAGATGGCCCCGGCCGGCTGCGGCTGCGTGGAGACAGAGGTGACGAGTTTGCCTCCAGGTTTCAACGCAGCGACGCAGCGCTGAAACGTGCTGCTTCCAACCGTGTCGAGGATGGCATCCACCCGCGGGAGGTCCTGCTCAAACGCGGGCTTGCTGGAGTCGATGATGGTTTTCACGCCCAGGGAGCGGAGCAGGTTTTCGTCGGCGAGGTGGGCGATGGCAACGACGTGGATCCCGGCATCTACGGCCAATTGTACGGCGTAGGCCCCCACGTTCCCGGCGGCTCCGACGACCATTGCCGTTTGTCCCCGCACCGCCTGGGCATACTCGAAGAGCATTTGCCAAGCGGTCACGGCGATCACAGGCGCCGACGCGGCTTGGACGTGACCGAGCGAGCGAGGCTTGGGGGCTAACATCCCGGCCGTGGCCACGGCGAACTCGGCTTGGGCGCCACAGAACTGCGGGTTGGTGACGCCATAGACTTCGTCGGCCGGCGCGAAGTCTATAACGCCGGAGCCTACCTTTTCGACGACCCCGGAGAGGTCAGAACCGAGGGTGAGGGGAGGTTGCGGGCTGACCTTGCTCTTGCCCTCACGGATGATCGCGTCCCACCGAGCGACGCCGGCGGCCATCACGCGCACCAGAACTTCGCCGGGGCCCGGCGACGGCATCGGCACATCCTCGACTACTACAACGTCGGGCGGCCCGAAGCTATGGATTCTGGCTGCTTTCACGCCTGATTCCTCCTGACCATCGTTCAACTGCTGGTGATCTAGAAAGACGGGCAGTTAGTTCAGGAGCGATTCCCAATTGCCTGGCACTCTCCCCGCGGGTCCAGGTACGGGCTGACTTCTTGGATGCGCGTGCGGCGGAAGCAATTCCACACCTTCGATCATCCCGCTGCTTTCTCGTAGTCGAAGAACCAGTCCTCATCCGGCTCAAAGCTGGCTATGATCGGATGCCCTGTCGCTGCCGCATGCTTGGATGCATGCTGACTCGGAGAACTGTCACAGCATCCGATGTGCCCACACTCCGCACACCGGCGGAGATGAAACCACCAGCCTTTCGGTGACGCCAGGCATTCCGCGCACCCGTCGCCGCTTGGTTTCGAAAGGTGACCTTTCTTCATTAAGGCACCAGCAAGATCTTCCCGATACCACCCTTTTCTGCCGCTGCTTGAGCCTGGGCCGCTTCACTGAGTGGCAGGGTCTGGCTAATCGGGATTACTAGCTTGCCATCTCGCACCGCTTCGGCCATGAACTCGAGCGTTTTCCTGTCGAATTTCGAGAATACTGACACCACCTTTACAGATGGGTACTGCGCGGCGTTCTGCGGCGCCCCGACAACCGAAGCAAACACTCCTCCCGGCTTGACCTTGGCGATCAGCTTCTCGGCGGTTCTTCCGCCGACCGTATCCGCAACTGCATCGAGCGGCGGAAGATTCGCAATCGCTGTGTCGTCGTCGGTTGCTGCCACCTGATCCGCGCCGACTGTCTTCGCCTCATCCATCTGCCTCTTCAAAACCCCCGCGATCACAGCCGCCCCGCGTTCCTTCGCAGTGAATACCGCCGAACGCCCGACACTTCCTACAGCACCTACAACCAAGACCATCTGGCCCGTTTTGATACCCGTGGCGGAACTGAGCTGGTTGCCAGTTACCGTCGCCAGCGGCAGCGCCGCCGCCCGGGTCAAATCGAGTCCCTTGGGGATCTTGGCCAAGACCGCTGCATTTATGACACAAAGTTCCGCGTAAGTATTGTCGGCCATAGCGAACACCTGGTCGCCGACGGAAAAGCCTTCCACCCCCGGCCCTATCTTGACCACAGTCCCCGCGATATCGACTCCTATGAGGCTCGGGAACTGCATGGGATAAAAATCCTTCGTTAATCCGGCACGCCGCTTGTAGTCGATCGGATTCACGCTCGCGGCGGCGACCCGCACCAGCACCTGGCCCGGACCCGGCACCGGATCAGTATAGTCCTCAAGCTTCAGTACTTCCGGACCGCCATATTGGTGGACAACAATTGCTTTCATACTCCATCTCCTTGTACGGTGCGCACCCAGTCACTGACAAAACTTAAATAAGCGCGGCTAGGAATTTCCACTGGCTTGGTAAGTTCGATCAGTTCTTGTGCCGGAAGTTCACGTTCTGCAATCATCGACACCAGCAACACATTGCCAACCTGATCGAATGGATTTTCCTCCGGGCATAACATTCACCAATATCACAGATATCTACGGGATTCTGCGATTCGAAGTGGCGTGAGGCGGGGTTCCACAAACCAGCTGATCCCCGCCTCACGATGCGTTCAACGAGTCACCGCTTGTGCGGCAGGTTCGAGAACATGATCGGTCAGATCGGCTGGTTTCAATGTGCTCAAAATATTTTTGGCCTTAGCCGCCTCGGCGGAAGTTCCATGAGCAACTACCAGATACTCCCCCGCCTTTATGGCGGTCTCGTAGGTCACGATGCTGTCTTTTGGTATACCTATGCTGAACAGACCGGCACCGATGGCACTCAAACCGCCGACTACCACCGCGTCCTCCAGGCCGGCGACGATCCAGGCCACCAATGGACCGCCAACCAGCACAGGGCCTATCGCGGGCACCCAAAAGAATGCGGCGCCAAACAGTAAGCCCCAGAAGCCGCCCCAGAAAGCGCCCCACTTCCCCCAATACTTCATGCGGTCTCCCGCGTTGTAGTAGCCAACGACTTGCTCGTCCGTGTGATAATCCTTCCCCACAACTGACAACTTCTTCATGTCGAAGCCCGACTTCTGAAGTTCCTTCACCGCGTCTTCCGCTGCCGAGTGGTTGTCATACACTGCGATCACTGCGTTTGTGTCCGTCATATTCTGTCTCCTTTTCAAGTTGGTTTTGGTTGGTTGAGATTTCCACTTCACTTTTGCCATTACTTCTTCTGTCGGCCGACTTTCTGACTGGTGGATTCTTAGCTCTGCGCTCGGCGTTCACGCGTCACAGCGCCTTTGGTGGTGCCTCCTTTCTGTCCTTCTGAGGATGAATGCCCAGGTCGTGCCATGACGTTTCCGCAAGGTTGACGCCGTAGTAGTTTGCAGCTTTCTCGATGTTCGCGAACGCCAAGGCACGGTCGGCATCGGAGACGTCGATGACTTGATCGAACCGCGCGACCGCGTTACGCACATGTTGTGGGTCGGTCAGTGGTTCTTTACGCTGCTTCGGAAACGCGAAGACACTGTCTGGTAGGTCACTCTGCATCGTGAGCCGTCCGTGTTTCTCGTGAGGTTTCCAAGTTGCTTCCGGCATGTCTTTGCTGTCCTTTCCTTAAGTTTTGGCTAGAGGGCGGGGACGTCGGCCCTTGCGTAAGGGACGGCAATGGAGTGGCCACTCCTAAATCACTGAAAGCCCGCAGTCCCGCGCGTCGGTCGATACTCACATGTCCGCCATGTGAGTCGGTAGTTCGACGGTGTCTACGTTGCCCTGTGCGATTGATGCTCACGCGATTGACGAGTTCATTCAGTGGTACTGCTCCGGGACGCTAGCGCTCGACGCCGAAGAGGCCGACTCTCCACGCGATGAGGCCATCGACGCTGTATCGACCCGGCCCAGAGAAGATCAGCCAAACGAGGATCAAAATGTATAACACCTCGGGGAGGTATAAGAAGTCGTCAAGCCAAGCGAGGAAACCGGTCGCCTGGATAGTGTGGATCGAAGTGGTGGCGACGGCGACGATCATGTCTCCCGTGAGCATAGCGGCGCACACTGGCGTGAGGAGGCCTAGCGCCAGGCCCGCCCCGCACGCGAATTCGACCGTGGCGACGAAGAGCGCAGTTACATGCGGGAACGGGGTGTGTATTTGGACCATGGTCTTCTCAAGTACGGCGAACTGGGCCGGTACGAACAGTTTGGTTTCCCCGGAAATACAGAAAAAGACGCCGATCAGGACGCGGGCCGCCGTCACCGGCATCCATTCCCCAGCGTGGAGCATCGTCAATGCGGTCTGGATCATGTGTGCCATGTTTCGTGCCTCTAGCCGCTGGCGGCTGCTGCGCCCCGTTCTCTCGCCGCTCGGACGTCGTTGCGTTTCATCTCAAAAGCTCCTTTTCGTCTAGTGGTGTTGATTGACAGCGAGTGAGCTCGCTCTCTTTCCTTGACGAACTGGGGGATCGACTTGGCGCTCTCATCCGCGGCGATTATCAAGCGCCGGACTCCCAGCGGCTAAGCAGCCTTTCGAGCTGCGAGCAATCCCAGCAGCGCCTTGGCCGCAGCGGTCGACGAAGCCGGATTCTGGCCGGTCAGGACTCGACCGTCAACTATCGCGAAGGGTGCCCAGTCGGCCGCCTTCTCGTAAATGCCGCCGATTCTTTTCAGCTCGTCTTCAACGAGGAACGGTACCACGTGGTTCAAATTAACCGCGGCTCCTTCGCCATTGGTAAAGCCGTGTACACGCTTGCCTTTGACGAGAGGCTCGCCTTGATACATCACGCGATGGAAGATACCCGCCGAATGACAGACGGCGGCCACAGGCTTGCCGGAGCTGTAGAATGACTCGATCAACGCGATGGCATCGGGGTTATCGACGATATCCCACATTGGGCCGTGGCCGCCCACGTAAAATATGGTGTCGAAATCCTCCGATTTCATGTCGGAAAGCATCACCGTCTTAGAAAACTGCTCCTGTGCTTCCTTATCCTGCTTAAACCGGGTCATCGCCGGAGTTTGCTCCTCCGGCAAGTCGCTCTTTGGATCGATCGGGGGCTGTCCTCCTTTTGGAGAAGCCAGCGTCAGTTCGACACCCGCGTCCCGGAAGACAAAATACGGCGCCGCGAATTCCTCTAGCCAAAAAGCCGGTTTTGCGGCCAGTGCTGCCCAATTGATCGTGCGACGCTACCACCATCAGTATTTTCATGTTCGTTCTCCTTCGTTTCGGTATTACGGTCAACTGGGCTTGCGCAAGTCGCGCACCACGCCGAAGTTATCGAAACGAAAGAGGAAAGTAGAGACAGTCGCACACTATTGTTCGCGGATCGACTCAGCGGGTCGACGTCACACGCTTATATTCCGCGTATCTTTGAGATACTACACGCGGAACGGGTGGAGTCGGATTTGCTAATCAGCCATCGGATGGGACAGCTTCTATCAATCAATGTTGGGCTTCCCCGTGACCTGCCATGGAGGGGCGAGAAAGTCCACACCGCGATTTGGAAGCAGCCAGTACGGCGCAGGATTGCAGTCCGTCGCCTGAATGTGGTGGGCGATGGACAAGGGGATCTCGCTCGGCATGGGGGCGAGCACCGCGCGGTAATGGTGTATCAAATGGACGCTTATCGCTACTGGGAAGCTCAGCTCGGACGCAAAGATTTTTCGTTTGGACAGTTTGGTGAAAACTTCACAGTAGAAGGCTTACCCGATGATGAGGTTTGCATCGGCGATCGATACCGCATTGGAGCGCGCTCTTCGAGGTCACACAGCCGCGTGTCACATGCTATCGCGTGGGTATCAGAATGGCAGAGCCGGCAATGGCCGCTTTGCTCGTGTCACATCACCGGCCTGGCTTCTACTTCCGCGTGCTGGAAGAGGGTGAAGTTGGCGCTGGCGACGAAATCGTGAAGGTCGCGGATGGCCCCGGACGCATTACTGTGGCAGAAATTGATGCGCTCCTGTATTTGCCAAACCCCTCGCGCGAACAACTGGAACGCTCGCTGCAAGTGCCGGCGCTCAGCCAGGGATGGAAAACGTCTTTAAAGGCAATTGCAGAGCAGAAGACTTCGGAGGGAGGGAATCCCGGGCTCAAGGCCTCAAGCGGCCCGCCACCAGCCTGGCCGGGTTTTCGGCCATTACGCGTCGCCAGCGTAGATCGAGAAGCTGCCAATGTGGTCTCGTTGTCCATCGAACAAACGGACGGGGCGCCACTGCCTGCAGCTCTACCCGGACAGTTTCTCGTCCTACGGTTGCGCACAACACCCAACGGCCCAATGCTGCTCCGGAATTACTCGATGTCGGGCATGCCCGGCGCCAGGACTTATCGGGTAAGCGTCAAACGAGAGACGAACGGGGTTGTCAGCTCGTATCTTTTCGATCACAAACACGCAGGCGATATTTTGGAAGTCAGCGCGCCTCGGGGCGGTTTTATTCTGAGATCCGGCGATGCTCCAGTCGTCTTGCTCAGTGCCGGCATCGGGGCAACCCCCGTGCTCGCCATGTTGCACTCGCTGTCCTCTGCGGCGTCACGTCGTGAGATCTGGTGGATCTACGGAGCGCGTAACCGGGCAGAGCACCCGTTTGCAAAAGAATCACGTGGCCTCTTGCAAACCCTCGTGAACGGCCGAAGCCACATTGTCTACAGCAAGCCCGATTCTGAGAATAAACTCGGCGTGGATTACGACTCGGTTGGGCACGTGGACACGCCCCTGCTCGATCGGATCGGTGTAGCTCGCGACGCGGATTTCTACCTGTGCGGTCCACCATCATTACTCTGCGATCTGCCGGGCGTTTGTTCATGGCCGGCGCCATCACTTAGTTTCAATCCTCCAGGGGCTCCGCCATTAGCGAAGAGAATGGGACTCGTGAGGGCGAATCCCAACCCTGCCTAAATTCCTCCTCAGCGCGGAACCAGTCGTCGTCGGGCGACCCCAAAGGCCCGCCGCGCTCCTCCCACAGCCGGTATGCCAGCTTCTCAATCTGTTCGTGCTGTGCATTTGAAAGTCTGGGCATCGATTGAACTCCTTCTCCAGCAGACGCTGAACTACTCAGCGTAACCTCTTTGGACCACTCACGTACGGATTGCCTCGCTCGTAGAAGCGCAGTTTGCGATCCACGTTGCGCGTCAAACCGATGCGTACACTCTTGCCGATGGCGCCCGTTTTCCGCCGGCTCGTCGCGAGCCAGAGTGGACCGGCGGCGCACAGATCCAGTCCGTCTTGCGTGAAGTCAATTTGCATGGCTTCGGCTAGCCGGCCTGGCCCCCGGGCTAAGTCGAGCAGGCCTGCCCCGCCGCGGAAGCGTTGCATCCGATCGATTCCCTCGAGTGGTTCGAGGGCACGCAAGAGGACTCCTGCCCCGACCCCGACCGCCTCGCTCGTCACGTTCAGCATGAACGACGAACCGTAAGCGAAATATACGTAAGCGTGTCCTGGCCCAAGAAATAGCGAGGCATTGCGCCGCGTCTCTCCGCGGAACGCGTGACCGGCGGAATCACCGACCGGATAAGCCTCCGTCTCGACGATGCGCCCGCTGAGCCTGCCATCATCGGTATCATGGACTGCTACTTTGCCAATCAGGTAGCGCGCCAACTCCACAGTATCCACCGGGAGTTCCGCTCGACGGAGACGCCGAAGACGACAAACGGGAATTGTCTTGCCTACGCGTTTCATTATTAGGAACCCTCTGACGCATAGCGGAAGATCGCGCAAATAGGGCCCCCGGAAGGCATGCTGGTCTCCAGTAGGGTTTGAACGTCGCCGCCGTGGCGAAGCGTTTGCACGGCGGCTGTGTCCAGGAGGTCGGCCCCGCCGTCGACCGCGCCCGGAACGGCCCCGTTCTCAAGCAGGAATAGATGTTCGACTCTGCCTGTGGAAGCGGCACGCACAATCTCCTGTACATCTGCCGAAGCGTGGCCTGTTCCGATCTGCTTGTCGAACCTCTCCAGGGCGCGACGCGCCGGCCCGGTGGTCACCGACCGAACCAGCTCCAAGGATTGCTGATACATTTCGTTCTGGCCAAGATGTCCGGGTAATCCGCGTATTCCCGGTTCCACGCACGCAGGATAGGTCGTCAAACGATGGAAGAGCGCGACTTCATGTTCGACGCCTACAACAACCAGGGGTGGATGTCCATCCTTCAGGAGAGCGTTTACGTCGCGATCAATCTCACGATAAAAACGGCCAAGATGGTCTTCAGGGTGATCGCGATCATGCACTGGCTCCGCGCGAAGCGAGGATTGGGATGCGCCAGGAACGAAGCCGGCGGCCTCGGTGCCCGCGTTTTTCGGAAATCTCGCGGCCTCACAGAATTGATCCGTGCATTTGAAGATGCGCGTATCATTCAGCTTTAAGGCGAGAATGTAGAACTCCAGGTGTTTGCTGGCAAGCGCCAGCAGCGGGCGAAGCTGGAAGCACTCACCAACGGCGGCGACGGGTTGGCCGACGAGATATCGCGTGCGGAATGACTCGCACACGTCCGGCGAGCGCAGAAAAATGAACGTCGCCGGCTCCTTCGAGGAATCGATCACATTCGTAGCCGCAAGCTCTAGGGGATCGAGAAGGGAGGCGATGTCATGCTTGGATGCGCTGGCTGCCAGCTTGGCGCGAACCTGAGCAAGCGCGTCTTTGAAGGCAATTCGCGCATCGCGAGCCTCGCGTTCGAGAAGAACGATCGAGATACATGGTGGAGCAGCCGACGCAAGACCGCGTAGCTTCTCCAGGGAAAGCCTTTCCGGTTCGGTTATCGTCATAAGTAAACTCCAGTAATCCGACGCGGGCTCTGCCCAGGAACGCCCGCAGCATTCACTGCGCGCAATTCGTTTTCCTTGCTTTGTTACATGAGCACGCCACCCGCCATCGTAGGTTTCAAGAGCAGCGGGCGAAGTGGGGGTTGACGAATCTCCGACCCCGCATTTCACCGGATGTCGATCTGCAAGCCTTCATCTCGAAGTTCGGTGCGCAGTTGCCTGCCCTGAATGAAGTGATACACCCGCGGTTCCTGTGACTGCACCCGTTGCCCTCAAGGTCGAGAGTACGACCGCGAGCAGTTCGGCTGCTGTTCATCTCTGTCAACAGTCGGCTGTCGGTGTCGGGCGGATGGCTTTGCCGGCGTTCCGCGCGATGAGTGAGCCCTTCGCCGAACAGCAAACGCTTGGATTTCGAGGACGATCGCCTTCTGCTGTACCGATGAGTGCGCGCTGGTTCTTGAAATGCACTCCGCAGCGTTGTGACTGCGCAAACCACATCACTCCATCGGGCGTTGACATCGCACGCCGCGGACTTGAAACAAACAAATGGCTGTCTTGGCATCAGATATAGAGCCGTGCGGTCGGTGACCCGCTCGCTCGCGGCACGGAACGTCCGCTGAGGATCAGATGGTGCAATCCTGCCCGGAGGCCAGTCCGATGAAGTGGCATCAGGCGCATACAACCTGGTTTTTCGAGACGTTCGTGCTGCGTCCTTTTCTTCCGGATTACAAGCCCTTTCGCGAGGAGTTTCGCTGGCTATTCAACAGCTACTACAACTCGCTCGGCGAGGAGGCTCCGGAGAAGCACCTGCGCGCTTCGTTTTCGCGTCCGTCGCTCGATGAGGTGCTCGCCTTTCGCGCGCATGTGGACGAAGCGATGGAAGAGCTCTTCGCAGGCCACATTCATGACGACGCGGCGCGACGCATCATGTTGGGCCTGAACCACGAGCAGCAACACCAGGAATTAATGCTTACCGATATTAAGCATGCCTTCTTCTCGAATCCACTGCGTCCGGCGTACGACGCCAGCCCCTTTAGCGGGAGCACGCGACGTTTCACCATCCGAGTTCATGTGGCATCGCTTCCATGACGGTGTGACTGAAATTGGTTATCCGATCGATTCGACGAACTGCCTCGACTTTTGCTTCGATAACGAAACTCCCCGCCACAAGGTGTACCTGGAAGCCTTTGGGATCGCAAACCGCAGCGTCACGTGTCGTGAGTATCTCGAGTTTATGTCCGATGACGCATACGCGCGCCCCGAGTTTTGGCTTTCCGAGGGCTGGGAAGCGGTGAGGAAACAGGGGTGGCGGGCGCCACTCTATTGGGAACGTGATGCCACGGACAGCACTGGCTGGCGCATCTTCACTCTTCGAGGTTGGCATCCGCTTTCCGCGTTGCTTGATACGCCCGTATGCCACGTGAGCTTTTTTGAGGCCGATGCGTTCGCACGCTGGAGAGGCTGCCGCCTTCCGACCGAAGCGGAATGGGAACTTGCCGCAAATGGAAGTTCGATTCACGGGAACTTGCTCGACACCGGAAGGCTACATCCCGCAATCGCGTCCGGCGATGGCCTTGACCAACTCTTCGGGGACTGCTGGGAGTGGACAGCAAGCCCTTACACGGGTTATCCGGGCTACAAGCCCCTTCCTGGCGCCCTGGGCGAATATAACGGCAAGTTTATGTCCGGCCAGATGATTCTGCGTGGAGGATCCTGCGTCACGCCCGCGAGTCACATACGCGCAACCTACCGCAATTTCTTTCAGCCGGCGACGCGGTGGCAATTCACGGGAATACGTTTGGCCGCCTAAAGGACTCTCAAATATGAATATCACGACTCGATTTTCAGACATTCGAAGCGAAAAGCCTCGCCCCTCTGGACACGCGCGAGGCGCTGATCGATGAGGTTTGGCGCGGCCTGCGCAAACGTCCGCGATCCCTGGTTCCGTGGATGCTCTACGATTCCGAGGGTTCACGTCTTTTCGAGTGCATCACAACCCTGCCGGAATACTATCCCACGCGAACGGAGCGCGACATTTTGGCGAACTATGCCGAAGCGATTATCACAGCGACTGGTTCTGACTACTCTCGGCCCTTGCGCCTGCTGGAGTTGGGAGCGGGGACAGCCGCCAAGACCGGCATTCTGCTGGAAGCCGCAACGCGCTTGCGAAACGAAGTAATTTACTTTCCGGTTGATGTCTCGTCGGATGCACTCGATGCGGCGTGCGACAGCATCGGTTGCCTGTTGCCGGATGTGCAGCTACAGCCGATGGTGGCGAACTACGTCACTCACCCGCCGAAGCTGGAACGGTTCAAGGGGACCACGCTCGCGATGTACATCGGTTCGAGCATCGGCAACTTCTCGCCGGAGGAGGCTCGCACCATTCTTCGCAATCTGAGGTCTGAGCTCAGGGCCGGCGATGCGCTGCTGTTAGGTACGGATATGGTGAAAGACGAGGCGACTCTCGTGCGGGCGTATGACGACAGAGATGGCGTCACCGCCGCGTTCAATTTGAACATTCTGCATCGCCTCAACAGAGAACTCGGTGCGAACTTCGATACCGGCTGCTTCCGGCATCGGGCCCGCTGGAATCGCGTGGAGTCACGCATCGAGATGCACCTGGAGAGCACGCGCGATCAGTGTGTAGATATCCCGGCCGCGCAACTTAGCGTTCAATTCGCGGCCTTTGAAACCATCCATACCGAGAGCAGCTACAAATTCACCCGGAAGACGCTCGGCGCCTTGTTGGATGATGCGGGCTTTACGATCGAGCAGACCTGGACGGATCCGCGACAGTGGTATACGCTTACGCTCGCGGGTCTTCGGTAATCCAGTCCAAGCTAAACCGCTTTTGGATACTTGTTCCATCCATGGAAAGCCGATAAGTCGCCGGCGTTCCAAGCCTCGCGGAGTCCGGGGGCGCTTCAGATCCCAGTCGGGGCGGATCTCGCTCGTCACGGCCCGCAGGTCGTGCCAGAGGTCGACGACAGAAGGCCGGCCCCAGAACCAATAGCCGTTATAGATGCTGTGGATGATCAGTCCCGGCTTGAGCACGAGTGTGTGCGGAATCATCGGATTATGCTCCGGGTCGGTATACTCCGCGATGTCGAGGTCCTTCTGAACCGTTCTTTCGGGGTCGGAGAGGAAGGTCCACTGGGCGCCCACCGACGCGCGGAACTCCTGCAGAGTGTGGTGGTCATCGGTGGAGATCGTGGCAATCTGGGTGTATGCCACAGCGATTTTCGGATAAAACGCGGCAAGATCCAGATGCTGCTGGTGTTCTTTCGGGCAGTAGTGGCCGCGCGCAAGCGTCAGGATCAGGGGATCATCGCCCTGGAGTTCGCTGAGCCTGCGCGGTGTGCCCGTGTGATCGGGCAACTGATAGTCAGGAAAAACGTTTCCGGGTACGAGATCATAGCGCATGATTCAATTCCTTTCATAAGCAGAGCACGTTCGTCTGGAATCATCTACCTTGTGGAATGAAACCGGGGCTGCCGGTCTTCACTACTTCATTGAACCTCTGTCTGGTTTGAATTCGATTGATTTCATCAAGCGCGTCTTCCGGAAGAGCGGAGATGTTGAAATTCTCCCGCGCGCGGGCCGCAGTCCTTGGCGTGGTAAGCAAAGCCGTGCCACGCTGCACCGCCCAAGCCAACAGCACCTGTGCTGGCGTCTTTCCAACTCGTGCGGCAATTGCCGAAATGACTGGATCTTCGAGCGGCCCCGGCCTTATTCCGTGACCCAATGGCGCAAAAGCCAAAAACACAATGTCGTTTTCCTTGCAAAATTCCAGAAGCTCTGTTTCCGGGCAGATACGGATGCGCTTCGACTTGGATCACGGCCGGCTTGATTCTCGCCGATTCGTAAATGGGCAACAGTTCGTTCAGGCTGATATCAGACAGTCCTATGGCCCGGCAATGCCACTGTCCACGAGACTCTCCATCGCCCCCCAGGTATCGAGCAAAGTCACGCCGCGGTCGTAGATAATATTGCCGCTTTGATCCCGCGGATCTTGGTCGTCCCCCGGTTGAAACGCAAAGGAGTGTGAATCAGATAAAGGTCCAGATAGTTGAGCCCAAGTCTCGCCAGGCTGGCCTCGAATGCCGGCTCGACGCGCTCAGGCCGATGATTGGTGTTCCACAACTTGGTGGTGACAAAGATGTCTTCACGCGCAATGCCTCCAGTGACGAGTCCTGTCTGCAACGCATGACCGACCTCACGCTCATTCCGATATCGTTCCGCACAGTCGAAGTGTCGAAATCCAGCTTCCAGCGCGTCTCTGGTGGCACTTATCGTCGCGGCTGCCGGGAATCAGGGTGCCAAAGCCGAGTACGGGCATACGGCCGCCTCCGTGACTGAGCGGCATCCTTCTCCCGCAAAAATCAGAAGAGCCGATCATGATGACCCATCGTTAGTAGCCCGCTCCCAGCAACATGCCCGGATACGGGACGTTTCCTCAAAAGCTCGCGGCGGCATGGCACCGTTCGTCTGCTAATTGCCGAATGGGGCGCGCCCTCGACGATCGGCGTATTTCAATCCCAAGCTTTCGCATCTTGTAGATCAGCGTGGTACGCGGCAATCCGAGCCGATTGGCCGCCCCGTCCTGCCCTCCGATCATCCAGCCAGTCTGCTCCAATGTTTCCAGGATATGCTCCCGATCGGCGTCGGCAAGCGTGCGGGAAACGCTCTCCGTGCTCTGCTTCACCGTCTGCTTGAAGTCCAGCGGCAGACGCAGCACCGACCCGGGCGAAAAGAGCACCGCGCGCTCGATGAGATTTTGTAGTTCGCGAATATTACCTGGCCAGTCGCGCGTTTTGAGAACCTCCATCACTTCATCAGGAATCAAATCGATGCGCTTGTTGAGGCAGGCAGCAAATTTTGCTACGAAGAACTCCGTCAACGCCGGGATATCCTGAACGCGCTCACGCAACGGAGGCAGGCAGATTGGAATTACGTTCAACCGGTAGAACAGGTCAACCCGAAACAGTTTCTTGGTCACGAGTTGTTCGAGATCCTGGTTCGTCGCCGCCACCACCCGCACGTTGACTTGGACGGTCTGGGCGCCACCCAAACGCTCAAACTCCCGCTCTTGCAGGACGCGCAAGAGCTTGGGCTGAAGTTCCAGCGGCAAGTCTCCAATTTCATCCAGAAAGAGCGTGCCTCCATCCGCGATCTGAAAACGCCCCTTGGTTTGTGTGCACGCGCCCGTGAAGGCGCCTCTTTCGTGGCCGAACAGTTCGCTTTCCAACAGCGCACCCGGAATCGCTGCGCAGTTCAGGGCCACAAAACGGTGGTTGCGGCGAGGGCTGGCCTCATGAATGGCTCTTGCGATCACTTCTTTTCCCGTGCCCGTTTCGCCCTGGATCAAGACTGAGCAGTCCACCGGCGCAACCATGTCTATCAGGTTGAGCAAAGTCCGGAATTTCGGACTTGACCCGATCAAATCTAAAGTGGTCATAGCCTTACTCCTTTATGAATCCGAGACCTATTCAATACCGGCCATCACGAAGTGCATCCCTAGTACACTTCGATCATAGGGGCGGAGTCGAAGGCTGACAATTATAGGTTCATTTATGCGGGTTCCAGTCGAAGTAGCGAGTTGTTTCGAGAAGACGAAAAGATGGAGATCGGAAAGCCTGCCTGGTCTCGACCGGAAAGTACTTAAGTAGTCTTAGTCACAACTGACTGGATTGTCTTTAGGAGGTCCGTGCCATCGAAAGGCTTGTATAGAAAGGCAACTGCGCCTTCGTCGATAGCTGTCTTTCGAATTTCAGCATTATGGTGTGCCGACATTAAGATCACTGGCAACGCCGGACGTTCGAGCTTGATGCGGCGCTGTAGCTCAATACCGTCCATTCCGGGCATCCGGACGTCGGTTATTACACAGGTCGCCGCGGCTAGCGTCCCCGAACCCAGGAACTCCTCGGCGGATGAGAACACCACAGGCGCGTACCCTGCTGATTCAAGCAAGCTTCCGATGGACTCTCGAATTCGAAAATCGTCATCCACGGCCGCTACGATAGGTATTACTTCGTTTGCCATTGTTGGCGGAATCCCCAATACAACCACGATACGGGCAACTTCGCAGAATGGCTATTATATGTTTATTTAGGCCGTTCCATCTGGCCGGGCGATTCCGAGTTTGTCGGCCATTCTTACCAGCTCGGCCACCGATTTCGCGGCCATCTTCCGCATGATCTGTCCGCGGTGAACCCCAATCGTGATCTCGCTGGTGCCCAAGTCGGCGGCAGTCTGCTTGTTGGCGAAGCCGGCCACCACGAAAGGAAGAACTTCCCGTTCGCGGGGCGTGAGAAGTTTGTAGCGCCTTTGCAATTCGGCTAGCTCCGATCTATTCTGCCGCGCGATTCGATCTTGATCGATGGCGGCGTGGATCGCTCGAAGCAGTTCCTGATCGTCGAATGGCTTCGAAAGGAACTCGATCGCCCCGGCTTTGATGGCGCGCACGGAAGAACGGATATCGCCGTGTCCTGAAATGAAGACAATTGGCGGCGTATCTCGGTTTAACAACTCCTGCTGAAGGTCCAGTCCGCTAGTGCCCGGAAGTTGCAAGTCCAGAACAAGGCATGCGGGGGCATCCGGCCTTTCGGATTCCAGAAATTCCGACGCCGAGCCGAAGACAGCCACCCGAAGTCCCACGGAGGAAATGAGGCTGTATAGCGCTTCCCGTACACGATGGTCGTCATCCACGACGAAGACAACGGGGCTTTCAGAGTTCATGACGCTACGCTCGGACTGGAAGAGTAAAAGAAAAGGTGGTCCCTGAGCCCTCTCCGGACGCCACCCACAGCCGGCCACGGTGGGCATCGATGATGGAGCGGCAAATCGCCAACCCCATGCCCATTCCGTTTTCTTTGGTAGTGAAGAAAGCTTCGAAGATTTTGTCCGGATCCTTAATACCTGGGCCGTTGTCCCGTACCTCGACCAGAACAGTTTCCGGGCTGGAGTGTTTCGACCAAATGAAGAGTTTCCTGGGGCGGTCGACCACCAGGTCCATGGCCTCGATCGCGTTGAGAAGCAGATTGAAAACTAATTGCTGCAACTGCACGCGATCGCCCACCACGGGCGCCAAATCCTGGCCCAAGTCCGCCTCCACGGTGACGCGCCTTTTCGCCGTTTCGCCGGTCAGGAGATGGAGCACCTCGCCGATCAGCTCATTCAGATCGATCTCGGCCTTCTCGATTCCTGCCTGTCTGAAAAGGGCTCGGATGCGCCGCACTACCTCCCCGGCTTCCTTACCGTCGCGAACAATCCTCTCTGCGGCTTCTTGCGCTTTTGCCATGCCCGGAGGCTGTGCCGCAAGCCAGCGCAGGCACGCTTGACCGTTCGCTACCACTGCAGCCAGCGGCTGGTTGATTTCATGTGCGATAGCGGCCGCAAATTCCCCAACCGTGGCCGTCTGGATCGCTCGCGACAACCGCGCCTGACTACTACGCAGGGCCTCCTCCGTGTTCTTCCGGTCATCGATGTCGATCAGCAAACCGTACCAGCGAACTACTTCGCCCGCACTGTCGCGCGCGGCTTGACCAAGTACCTGAAACCATCGGTAGACACCATCGGAACGGCGGAATCGGCATTGAGCTTGATGCGGCTCGCCCGTTGCGACAGCCTGCGCCCACGCTTGCGCTGTCGCCTCTGCATCGTCGGGGTGGAGAAGGTTCTTCCAGCCGAGCTGTGCCCAAGCCTCAGAGCTTGTGCCGGTGTAGTCCAGTATCCGTCGATTCAGATAGGTGAGTTCGCCGTCGGGAGCTGCGCACCAAACCAGGCCGGGCATCGTCTCAATGATCAAACTAAGATCGCGTTCGCTCTCGCGAAGCTTATCTTCAGTATGTTTGCGTTCAATACCGTGTGCGATCAAGTCCGCAATGGATGCCAGCGCTTCTGCTGTTCCAGTTGTAAGCGGCTTTCGAGAAAACATTGCCACCACACCAAGGGTTCGCGTTCCCACCAGCAGCGGGTATCCGGCAAAACTCGACATTCCCTGATTTGCTGCCCACGTTTTATCGTTGATTCGAGGATCATTGATGATGTCGTTGGTGAGAACATGTTTCTGTTCCAGTGCAATCTTCCCAATCTTGAGTTGGCCAACCGGTATACGCGAGTGAGCTCCATTGAGGTGTGTGTAAAGGCCTGCGCTGGCCCGCAATTCCAGCATGCTCCCGTCATGACTCAGCGTCCAAATCCTAGCAAATGCTGCGTCGAGATGCCGGACGATGGATTCCGCACACTCGTGCAGGATCGCCTCAAGACTTTCTTGCTGTCCAAAAGCCAGGCTGACATCGGCGCGGACCGCGACCTGACGGGTCTGAATCGCATGCAGTTCTTTTTGTGCTTCTCTCCAGTCGTGCAGATCAACGATCGTTCCGAACCATCTGATGACCCTCCCTTCGAGATCGCGCAGCGGCACGGCGTTAGAAATGCACCAACGGTAAGCGTCTGGCGTCCGCCGCAAGCGAAACTCGCACTGAAATGCTTCACCGCTCGCAACTGAGCGCAGCCAGGCACCAGTTGCGTTTCCGGCGTCGTCCCGATGAACTGCTGTTAGCCAGCCAGAACCTCGCACTTCGCCGGCAGACAGTCCCGTGTAGCCGAGGGTACGCTGGTTACAATAGTTGACCGTGCCGTCTTCCTCGGCACTCCACAGCATCTGCGGAATCGTCTCTGTTAATTCACGCAGGCTGCGCTCGCTGGCGCGAAGTTTATCCGCGGCCTGCTTTCTTTCACTGATATCGCGGATGAAGCCGGTAAATACTTTGTGCCCATCTCTCGTTAGCTCACCAAACGAAACTTCTACCGGGAGCTCCTGGCCATCCTTGCGCAACGCCGTGAGCTCGGTCCCTTGCCAGTTGATGTGCCGCTGGCTCGTCGCGAGGTAGCGCCTGAACCCACGATCGTGAAGCTCCCGCATGGATTCCGGCATGAGAACAGTCAGTGACCGCCCAACCAACTCCGTCGGGTCATAGCCAAAAAGTCGCGCGGTTGCGCGATTGGCGAACTGAATTGTGCCGTTGTCGTCCATGCTGACAACGGCATCGTTGGCCGTTTCGACTACAAGGCGATGCTTTTCTTCACTACTTCTCAGATCTTCCTCGGCGAGCTTGCGATAGGCAATTTCCTTTCGCAGCTCTTCATTGGCCGCGGCGAGTTCTGCAGTTCGTTGCGCGACGCGTCCATCGAGTTCGCTTGCCACACGTTTCTGCTCGCTTAGGAGCCGGGCCCCTTGCAGTCCGATGGACGCCTGATTAGCGGCAACGCTCAGAATCAGTCTCTCGGTTTGGCGCGGGAAATCCGCTCGTTCCGAGCCTGCTACAATCACGCCAATTTCACCGTGCAGTCCGAGTCCCACGGGCTGGATCGAAATTTCCCCCTCTCCGATCGGGTTCGGTATGTGCGGAGGCCAGGCCGAAGGGTCAGTCTCCAACCAGTGTTTGAAAATCTCGCCGATCTCGTACGGCTGGGCAGTCTGCTCTTGCGATTGAGCTAACCGAACCATCTCCATGGGCACCTGGCCGCCCAAGTCCCTCAACCGTACATAGACGAAATCAAGCTGGAGCATACGCAGAATCGCGTCCAGCAAGGTATGAACAATCTGGGATGGCTCACCGCCGCTCCACACAGCAGGCAGGGCAAACAGGCTGACCAGATCATTAATGCAACGCTGAAGCCGCTTGATCTCCTCTGCAACATCTCCGGGTTGCACGTCCATACCTCAGGCCGTCGTATGTGAGCCACCGCGGCCAACCCGCCGTTGGCGAAATTCTTGCAGGAACTCATCCGGCGGCACAAAGAAAGGATTGTGCTGTAGGATGCCGCCAACAATGACCATGGGATGCGTCCGCATGATGTCAATCACCGCGTCGCCTCCAAACTGCCCCAGATGGTAAGTGCAGATGACAGCGTCGTCGTGGCGGCGCCACACGTCGTTTACGCGCGACTCGAACTCGATCACGTCATCCACATGAGATCGATCTTCAACCGCCCAGTCCATTCGGCAACAAATGCGACTCAGCGGAAATCCTCCCTTGGCGTTTCCACTGGCCAGTTGCTCAAACACCTGCAGCATCCGATCCTGATCGAAGCGGCCATCTGGAAGGTAGACCTCCGTGTTGACCCGGAGCTCCAGTTGCCCGCTCTGCTGCGCTCCTGCCGGGTCGATGCCTGCGGCCGCCAGGCGTTGTAGATGGTTCTGACGTTGCTCAGGGTTTAGGACATGAACGGCTTTGTCGCCAGAGTTCAACCCGTCCTTTATGAACGGAAGCAACACGCGATATTCTTCCTCGTCGCTGTTGAAAAACGCGCAGACGTGACGGATTTCGCCGAGCTGGGACCCGGCTAGGGAAATGGGTGCTGGGACACTCTTCATGGCCTATTCCTCTTGTTGTGGATATTGTACAACGAGGCTCTGATGGGCCCTCCACATGGCGTGCACCCTTCATCAGGTCGAGGCCACTCAGAGCGGGCAATCTCACGTCGAGAATCAAGCAAGCCGATTAGATCCGGACGTTTGCTCTGGACGAACTGCATTGCCGATCGAAACGTTCGTACCTCGAACCCGGTCAAGAGCATTGATCCATGTCCCGCGGACAGAATGATCGCGGTCATACCATTGCGGATTCCTGGGATTGTGTTTGAGGAACCTGGTCCAAAGGGTGAAGGCCATGGCGGCCGCGCGCATCAGCATGCCGGGTTGCCCGGAATTGGCGTTCTGGACCGCATCCGCAGATAGGATGAGGACGTTGTTGATGCACCGATCTTCCAGCTCTCGATTCGTCTTGGGGCTCATCGCTCCTCGATTGGTCCCGCAGGGTGGGTGCAATCACAAGACCACTTCGACCGAGCAATTCGAAAGGCACTTACGTCCGATCCAGTGACGAAAAGTCAATTAGTCGACAGACCATCGACTGCAATCACGAACGTGGGGCTGCGGCTCCAAATGGCACTCGCCATGCAGAGAGAAACGATTTGAGGAGGCCAGGATGAAAGCATTGCAGCAGATGATCGGAAAAGCGGCGGAGGGTTACGCGCGCACGCGGAGCGGCGACCCAAAATTCCGCTTCGTCATGACAATGTGAAGTCCCTGCAAATTGGCTCAATGAAGATTCTGATTTGTCTAATGCTGGCCTCGTATCCGCTTCTGGCCCAAGTCCAGGGAAAGGAACGCTTCATGAAACACCCGACTTTTTATCGCACCATCCAGATAGACGGTCTCTCCATCTTTTACAGAGAGGCCGGGCCGAAAGATGCGCCCGTGCTTCTGCTGCTGCACGGACTGCCCTCCTCATCCCGAATGTTCGAGCCGCTCTTCGCCCGCCTTTCCGATCAGTATCACCTGATCGCACCCGATTACCCGGGCTTTGGACATAGCGACTGGCCCGACCCGAAGAAATTCGCGTACACGTTCGATCACCTCGCCGAGATCATGAACCACTTTGCCAAAGCGCTCGGACTCTCGCGCTACACGCTGTACATGCAGGATTACGGCGGACCGGTGGGTTTCCGCATGGTCTTGGCGCATCCGGAACGGATCGAAGCTCTGATCGTTCAAGATGCCGTGGCGCACAACGAAGGCCTGGGAGCGAATTGGAAGACACGGCGGGCTTTTTGGGCCGATCGCGCAGCCAACGAGAGCGCACTTCGCGTAAATCTCCTGTCGCTCGCGACTACGCGGACGCGCCATGTCGGGAGCGATCCCAACGTGGAACGCTACGACCCGGATCTCTGGACCTACGAGTTTGCGTTTCTCGGCCAGCCCGGCCAGGCCGAAATTCAAAGCGACTTGTTCTACGATTACCGGACCAACGTCGAAGCCTACCCCAAATGGCAAGCATGGATGCGCGAGAAGCAACCTCGCCTATTGGTGCTGTGGGGAAAATACGAGTCCTCGTTCGACCCCTCGGAGCCGGAGGCTTATCGCCGGGACGTGCCGCAGGCTCAAGTTCACATTCTCGACGGTGGTCATTTCGCACTGGACACTGCCGCCGATGAGATCGCCGCACTGGTCCGAGGCTTTGCCGGTTCCTCAAGTCGAGGTGCCGGGCGTTCATGAGCAACGAAATGGAACGCCGGTTGCACAGGTGTCAACCGGCGATTAGCATTGTCACTCGCGCTTGCGCCCGCCAGCTTGTATCCGCTGCTTCCAAACGTCGCGAGGGGCATGCTAATCGTCTCGATTTACCCAGCGCTTCTCGACGGGAGTGACCCAGAGTTGGTTCTAATTCTTCCAGGCAGAGCACGCTGCGCTTCGCCGGTACCCACCATGCGAACTGTCGGATTACGGTCTTCTCCGACTTTGCTTTCGACATTCGGTGGTGGAATCATAGGCTCAAAATCTCGGCTTAGCCGGGTGTTCTACCAAAGTAGAATAGACCTGGATCCGCGTCGCTGTTAGCATCCCAATAGCGACGGTTAAACCAGAGGAGAAATGGCATGCCCGTATCATTCTCAAAGGACGTCAAGCCAATGTTTCGGGAAGTCGATATCGATCACATGAAGGTTCACGGCGTGCATCTGGACGATTACCAGTACATGTCTGACGCGACGAACAATTACGCGAATGCGCAAGCGGTCCAGGATAGCCTGGCGGGTCAAACTATGCCTCCTGGCGGCCCATTCTGGACCGCGGAGCAGCTCGGTCTGTACGACAAGTGGAGGACGGACGGATATCAGCCGTGAGTGGATGATAAGCTGGTCGATACCCTTCGCACGCGCGGCGCGGTCCTTCAAAGAGCGAAATTCCGCGCGCCCTGCCAGGATGACATCCAGATGAAGCCCGAATCCGATGAGCGCGCCCGAAGCGGGACGCGGCCCGCGGGCCGTTGCGCAGCCGGTAGCCGCGCCGCTCACCCGCGCCGCGATCTTCCTGGTCGCGACAGTAAACCCGGGCTTCGACAATCGAGCGACCCTGCGGTCGTTCTGCGGAGACCTCTCCGCGCTGTTGCGCGCAGTGGAATTTCGCGACCTGGAAGCGGGCCTCTCCTGCGTCGTGGGCTTTGGGTCCGACGCGTGGGACCGGCTCTTTGGGCCGCCGCGGCCGGCGGAACTGCATCCGTTCCGGGAGATTCGCGCCGGAGCGCGCCATGCGGTTTCCACGCCGGGCGACTTGCTGTTCCACATCCGCGCGAAGCGTATGGATCTGTGCTTCGAACTTGCGATGCAGATCATGGCGCGTCTCGGAGATGCTGTTTCGCCGGTGGACGAAGTGCATGGCTTCCGTTACTTTGACGACCGCGATCTGATGGGTTTCGTCGACGGGACGGAGAATCCGAGGGGCGAGGCAGTGATCGATGCCGTGCTCGTCGGCGAGGAGGACGCCGCGTTCGCCGGCGGCAGCTACGTCATCGTGCAGAAATATCTCCACGATCTTGACGGATGGAATGCGCTGTCCACGGAGGCGCAGGAACGAATCATCGGCCGCACCAAGCTGTCGGACATCGAATTGGACGATTCCGTCAAGCCAACCTCGGCGCACAACGCACTCACAACCATCGTCGAGGACGGGAAAGAGATCAAGATCCTGCGCGACAACATGCCCTTCGGCCGGGCCGCGCAGGGCGAATTTGGCACCTACTTCATCGGCTACAGCCGTTCGCCCCGTACCATCGAACAGATGCTCGAAAACATGTTCGTTGGCCGGCCGCCCGGCAACTACGACCGGCTGCTCGATTTCAGCCGCGCCGTCACTGGAAGCCTGTTTTTTGCTCCGTCTGTGACATTTCTGGAAGCCATGGGCGAGGACCAGCCCGCCGTGGTTGCCGCGCCTCTTGTAGAGCCAGCGACGGTCGAGGGCTCTCTATCCACTCCGCGGCAGAGCGACGGTTCGCTGGGCATTGGTTCCCTCAAAGGAGAAATTCCGCATGAATAATCTGCACCGCGAGCTAGCTCCCATTTCGGATGCGGCGTGGGCTCAGATTGAAGAGGAAACAGCTCGCACGTTCAAACGTTACCTCGCCGGACGGCGTGTGGTCGACGTGCGGGGACCGGCAGGCACTGTTCTCTCCGCGGTCGGCACCGGCCATCTGCGTCCGATTGCCGGTCTGAAGGGACGGCATTCTCGCCAGACAGCGCGAGGTGAAGGCGCTGGTGGAGTTGCGTTTTCCTTTTGAACTCGATCGCCAGGCGATCGACGACGTCGAACGCGGCGCCAACGACTCGGATTGGCAACCGGCGAAGGACGCGGCACGCCAGATCGCCTTTGCCGAGGACAGCGCGATTTTTGAGGGCTATACGGCAGCCGGCATCGTGGGAATTCGTCAAGGGACAAGCAATCCGAAGATGCCCCTTCCGGCCGACGTTCGCCAGTACCCGGATGCCATTGCTCAAGCCCTGAGCCAATTGAGGCTGGTCGGCGTCAATGGCCCTTATGCTGTTCTGCTTGGAGCCGAGGCCTATACCGCACTCGCTGAAACCAGCGATCACGGTTATCCGGTGCTGGAGCACGTCAAGCGCCTGGTCGACGATAAAATCATTTGGGCGCCCGCTATAGACGGAGCTTTTGTACTGACCACGCGTGGCGGCGATTTCGAGCTGCACATCGGCCAGGACGTCTCCATCGGCTACCTGAGCCACACCGATAATGCTGTCCGGCTCTATCTGCAGGAGACCTTCACGTTCCTGCTGCTCACCTCAGAGGCAGCCGTCGCGCTGACTCCGTCCGCGAAAGCAGAGACGACCTGAAAGCGCGGTCAGGCGAATGCTGTCGCATTCATCGATGCTCTGGCCGCTGCTCTCTGATGAGCACTGCGGCGCTCAAGGAACTGGCGAGCGCCAGCCCAGCCGCTATCCACAACACCGCGCGATAGCCCGCGACGAATGCTTCCTCGATAGCCTGCCGGCCGCGAGCGTCTCTCGTTTCGGCGGCCGCTAGCCTGGACCGTTGGGCCTCGATTTGTGCACGCACCGCCGGCGCCAGGTCGAGACGGTCCAATCGTCGTTCCAGGGCGCTCTGGAAAACTCCGCTGAGTAACGCTCCGAAAACTGCCACGGCGAGCAAACCTGCGACCCGCGAGACAGCGTTGTTGATTCCGGAGGCCGCTCCCGCATAGCTTTGCTCCACCGCGTTCATCACGGTCGTCGTGAGCGGAGCAACGCTGATCGCCATGCCGAAGCCCAGCACCAACACCGCGGGGAAGAACGTGGTCCAGTAGGACCCGCCGATACCGGGCCTCGCAAACAACGCGAATCCGCCGGCCGCGATCAGCGGACCCACAACCAGCGGAGCCTTGGCGCCGTAGCGATCGAGAAGTCCGCCGGACCAGCGCGACAACAGGAACATCAGCAGAATGAGAGGCAGCAGAGCGGCTCCCGCTTCCGTCGGCGAGTAGCCTTGCACCTGTATCAAATCGAGAGGGAAAAAGAAAAGCATGCCGCTCAACGCGGAGTAGAGAAAGAGGGTGAGCAGGTTCGCTCCGCTGAAATTGCGGGAACGGAACAAGCGGAGCGGAACCATCGGCGACGATGAGCGCGCTTCCCAATACAACAGCGCAATCAGGGCGACGACCCCCACCGCGCCCGCGACCGGCATCGATTCGATCAGGCCAAGAACGATTCCGCCGAAGCCGAGCACGGCCAACAGGCCGCCCAACCAGTCGAACCGCTGGCTCCGGTTGCTCGGCCCTGCTTTCCGGGACTTTCCACAGAGTAAGCCAGAGGACCGCCACGCCCAAGGGAACATTGATGAAGAATACCCATCTCCACGAGCCGTGCTGGACGAACCATCCGCCCAGCACGGGACCGATCGCGGCCGTGATCGACGGTGAAGCCGGACCACGTCCCGATCGCGCGCCCCCGCTCCTTCTCGGGAAAATTAGCGCTGATGAGAGCCAGGCTGCCGGGCACAAGCAGCGCCCCGCCAATTCCCTGGAGACCCCTCGCAACAATAAGCTGCCCGATGTTGGGCGCGAGTCCGCACCAGGCCGAGGCTACGGAGAAGAGCACGACACCGGCCGCGAAGATCTTGCGGCGGCCGTACAGGTCTCCTAAAGACCCGCCAATGAGGAGCAGCGCCGCCAGGAACAGAGCGTAAGATTCCACGACCCATTGAACGTCCGCCAGCGTCGCATGCAGGGCCGATTGCAGCGCCGGAAGCGCGACGTTCACCACCGTGCCATCAATGAACGCCATGCTCGAACCGAGGATGGTCGCGGCTAGAATCCATGGGCCGTTCGTTGTAACCGGGTGCTCGCACGAACCGGCGAGAATCGCGGCTTCGTCGCAAGGAGGTCTGGCGATGTTGGCCATAGTCCATTCTCTGCCAGGCGTAGGCGGGAAAGAGTCGGTTTTCTAACAACTATGATGCCGCCGTCTCGGCGACAGGGCATTCCGCAACCTCAACTGGCGAGTCTCGGTCCACCGTCGAAATCACCCGAAATATCAATGGGCAGGCCGTCAGCGAAGGCCGTCCCTACTGCGACCTCTCTGTAATCATGGTGTTAGGAGATGCCTCCTCATTCACACGCAGGCGGTCAGGGGCGACTCAAGGGCGTTGAGGAATAAATAGTAACTCCAAAACACCGATCCCTCTCGGTAGGGGGAATGCCCGTTAGACCGTAGAAATTAGCGACTCTCGCTCGAAGCCTTGATAGGCTAAGAGCAATTTTCTTTCGCGAGAAAAAGGAGAGTCGCTATGAAGAAACCATATCAAATTGAATCGCAGCGAGCTGTGAAGCAGTTCGAGGCAATGGCCGCGGATGGGAATCCGGCGGTACAGATGGTGCTGCCACTGGCCGAGATGGTGGGCTGGTTGCGCAGAGGCGTGGGCGAATTGATTCGTCAAGCCGGATTGCAATTGATGGATCTGTTGATGCAGGAAGAAGTGCGGGAACTGGTCGGCGAGCGCAGCCAACGGCAAGCGGCAAGGACCGCCAACCGCTGGGGTAGCGAGCAAGGCTACTGCATCGTCATGGGGCAGAAGGTTCCGGTGAAGCGGCCGCGTGTGCGGACGACGGATGACACCGAAGTGCGGCTGGGCAGCGACGAGATGTTCCATCGCGGCGAGCCGCTGACGGAAACGGTTTGGGAGAAGTTAATGCTCGGCCTGAGTACGAGGAAATACGGCCAAGCGGTGCGCGAGTTCACGGAAGCCTACGGCTTGGAGAAGAGCGCGGTCAGCGAGCACTTCATCGAGGCCAGCCGGGCGAAATTGAACAGAAAAGGTCCGTGTACTTCAGAGGAAGCTATACCGAGCGGCCAAGGCTCAGCCGCAACGAACGTTCGGAGTTCTGTTTGATAAGGTTTGCAGTCTGGAGGTGTTGTGGGTTGCATGGGAGCAAGTTCGACGTAACCGCGGAGCCGCGGGCGTCGATGGCGAAACCATCGAATCGATCGAGGCAAGGGGGACGCTATGGTTTCTTCTACGTCTCGAAAGCAAGAAGCCGCCGAAGCTGTGCCGTGGTCAGGGCATGCGACCGATATGCCTCGAGCGCAAGGCTTTCGAGAGCCGCACGAGTCAGGTCCTTCCACTTCGATTCAAGCCCTTCAGCGACGTCCTCCGGCAGCTCTATCGTAATCTGCATGGTTGCCCGCCCTTCCTGTCAATTGTCTCAGGAGCAACTCTCTTCGGCCACTCGGGCCAACGCATCCAGCACTGGCTCATGTTCAAAGGCTCGGTTTGCTCAGGTACCTGGTTTTAGCGCGCCGGCGGGCACCGGCCCTTCGGCGCGGGCATGCGATCGTCTTCCCTTCCGAAGGGAACGGGGCTCGCGCGCGGCGGACTTTCGCGGCGCCGGGGCGGCCTTCCCGACGGACGGAATAGTCACCAGGTCCAACTCGTCGTGAACATCGGTGGCCGGCGCCCGGTAGCGCATCGTGGTCTCCAGCGACTTGTGGCCCATCCAGTGCTGCACGGTCCGTACATCGAACCCCCTGCGCAGCATTCCCGTGGCATAAGTCGAACGAAATGTCTTCAGATCAAACTTGGTCGGATCGAGTTTGGCGCGCTTCGCGATAGATTTGCAGTGGTCGAGCATGTGCTGTTCGCGGTTTCCTGTATTGGATGGGAACACAAATTGGCAGTTCGGGCGATGCGCATGCTTGCGAAGCTCTTCGATGAGTTCCACCGGGGCCGGAATCTCACGATCTTCCCATCGCTTCGGGTAGAATCCCAGTTCCGGTTTCGAGGTCACCCGCACAGTCTGCAACTCGAAGTTCACGTCGCTCCAGGTCAGGTACATCACTTCCTGCTCGCGGAAACCGGTCAGCAAAAACGTGGCGAACAAGGTGCGTTCCGCATCGGAGCACGCTGCAAAGAAGCGAGCAAGCTCCTCGTGTCGGTATATCTTCACAAGCGGCGTGATGCGCTCCGGTAGCGACAGCTCTTTCGTGATTCCGCTCCTACCATGGCGCTTGAGAAACTGCGCGACGATGACCGCGTTGTGCAGGATCGTATTGGATCCCAAGCCATGATCTTTCTTGAGCGTCACGACGAAGCGCGTCAGGTCGTCATCGGAGATCGCGTCGATCGAGACGCAGTCGCGGAAGAATTCCCCGAAACGGTTGAGCACGGCTTCATATTTGCGATGAGTGTTAGGCTTTTTCAGCGCCGCGATCTGCTCCAGGTATTTAGTGATGGCGACGTGCAACGCAGGCTTCTTGACCGTTTCGCCGGCTGTTTCAAACCCGGGGATACCCAGTTTGCGGCCTTCCAGTTCATGGTGCTTGCGCCGCTGTACCTCAAGTGCCTGAGCGGCGGTGACGCCAGCACTCACACGACGGCGAGTGCCGCCCACGTACCACTCGACATAGTAGCGGCCGTCGGCGATGGCGTTCCAGTCGTAGTTGCCTTTGGCATTGCGGGGGATGGAAAACATCTTCCAGCGGCCGCCAATTTTGATGCGTTTGACGATGTTGACTCGCGACAAAATGTCTCTCCTGCGAGCCGCATCTTTGCGGACAGCATGGGAGACAGCACATGGTCTAAATGACAGAAAACAAAGAGGGTGGGTAGAAGCTGGCATTCTACCACTGAATTACTCCCGCTCACGGGATACCTTCAAATATCGCAAATTAAAAGGCTTGCTGGCAAGTCTGGACTGATACCAGCGTGAGAATCCAGATTCTACCACTAGAAAATCGCATCCTTTGTTTTCAATGTCTCTCCATGTTCACTGCCAGATTCACTCCGAAGCTGGACAGTAAAGCGAGCAAGCTGGCTCAGCCGCTTGGCTCCCGAAATGTAGAGGCTGAGCACTGTTTAAGATCCGGCAGTGCTTGCCCGTCACGGCTTCATTGGTTCTAGGCCATTTCGTGGCCGGGCCCAATGGAGCTCGCACGTCTCCGCGCGCACGGGCGCGAACGATGCCTTCGTTGCGATCGGTCGCCTATTGGTCCAGAGGGTGGGTCATGTCCTCCGGCCGAACCCACTCGTCGAACTGCTGGCCGGTCAAGAAACCAAGCTTGAGAGCCGCCTCACGAAGCGTGAGATCTTCCCGGTATGCTTTGAGCGAAATCTGCGCCGATTTCTCGTATCCGATGTGAGGATTGAGGGCCGTTACCAGCATGAGCGAATTGTCGAGGTGCTCACGGATGCGCTTTTCATTGGGCTCGATGCCCTGAGCGCAGCGATCGTTAAAGGAACGGGTTCCTTCAGCCAACAGTTGAATCGACTGTAGAACGTTGTGCAGGATTACTGGTTTGTAGACATTGAGCTGGAAGTTTCCTTGTGAACCCGCGAAGGCTACTGCGTGGTCGTTGCCGAACACTTCTACAGCCACCATGGTGAGGGCCTCGCATTGCGTCGGATTGACTTTGCCAGGCATGATTGAGGATCCCGGCTCATTCTCCGGGAGTCTCAGCTCGGCGAATCCCGCGCGTGGGCCACAGGCATACCAACGCACATCGTTTGCGATCTTCATGAGGCTGCCGGCGAGAGTGCGCAGCGCACCGCTCACGTTCACCATGGCATCGTGTGCCGAGAGAGCCGCGAACTTATTTGGCGCCGATACAAACGGCTTTCCGGTTTCTTCCGCGATTACTCTGGCCGCCATTTGAGCAAACCGAGGATCGGCGTTAAGTCCGGTGCCGACCGCCGTACCGCCGATTGCGAGCGCATAGACCCCCGGCAGAGTCAGGCTAATTGTGTCCAATGCCTGATCGAGCTGCGCCACCCAGCCGGAGATCGCCTGGCCAAGCGTCAACGGTGTGGCGTCCTGAAGGTGAGTTCGGCCCACCATGACGAGACCCGCGAACTTCTCTGATTTGGCCGCCAAGGTGTCTCGCAATGTTCGAATCGCGGGCAGGAGCACATCCTCCAACTGCTCGACGGTCGCAATGTGCATGGTTGTCGGAAAGGTGTCGTTGGAAGACTGGCTGTGATTCACGTCGTCATTGGGATGGATCGGTTTCTTCGAGCCAACGACCCCGCCGGCGAGCTGGATCGCGCGATTGGCGATCACCTCGTTGGCATTCATGTTGGTCTGGGTCCCCGAGCCGGTTTGAAAGACCACAAGTGGAAACTCGGCGTCCAGCTTGCCGTCGATGACATCCTGCGCGGCACGGACTATCAGATCAACTTTGCCCCGAGGCAACTGGCCCAGGTCACCATTTGCCAACGCCGCGCACTTCTTCAAAATGCCAAGGGCGCGAATCACCGGACGGCCCCAACGGTAATGCTCGACCCCAATAGGAAAGTTGCGATGAGACCTCTCGGTCTGGGCGCCCCATAAGTGCTCCACAGGAACCTCGACGTCCCCCAGGGCGTCTGCTTCCACTCGGAACTTGCCGGTATCAAGCGAACTGGCCATAGATGTTCCTCCTATTTCATTTGATAACGCGATTCGATCGCCAGGCGATCACCTAATGGGATCGCCGCGGTCGCCAGAATCACGATGCGCCTACCATGCAGCCACAGACGAATGCTGCCAAACAGGTAAACGCGAAGCGGGCTCGCTGGCGGGCTCTGGCTATGGCGGTGGAATCCCCCGAACCTGGCTGATCGCCACCAGGTCGATGCACAACTGGGTCGTGTTGGTCGTCATGACCGCCGTCGACGGCGTATCCACTAATGCGAGCTTTACCATAGCGTTCTGGACGGCCATCGCCGCCACCGCTAGCATTCCCACCAATACAGCCATGGGCGCGTCAGCAGTACGAAAAGGACCGAACCAGCGGCCCCGTCCAAGACATGCCTATAGCAGCCCCGCATGAGAACTAACAATTTCAGCCGCGGGCGAGTGCCGGCGATGGACGCTTTGTAAAGAATGACGACCGCCGCCAGGACGGCGACGAAAACCGGCACCGCCAGCAGTGGCCCTGCCTGCCCAAACCCACCGATCACGTAGTGGGCTGCAATGACCACGAGGTTTCCTGTGATGTGGGCCGTGAAACATCCGCCGAGCGCCAGGAAGCCGATGACATCAGCCGCTCCGGCCGACGCGCTCAGGAGAATGGGCAACCGCAGTCGCACACCCGGCAGCGTCATTCACCCTCTATCTCGCGCTTGCGCTGGCGTATTCCGCCTTGTATAGCTGCGACTCCAAATAGGCCCGCAGGTCTTTCGGACGTTTCACCCCAGCCAGGCCGCGGTCAAAGATCAGCTCGGCGACTCGCAAAGCTGTCGTCACCTCGGTTTGCAGGATATTGCTCTGCGGAGGATAGAGGATTCCGACTGCGAGTTCGTCTTTGGTGACCTGGTCAGCAACCGCCCGAGCCGCGGTGATAAACAGCTCATCGGGAACGCGGCGCGCGCGCGTGGCGTAAATGGCCAAGCCGACGGCCGGAAAAACGTACAGATTGTTGCATTGTCCCGGAACGATCGTCTTGCCCTTGTACCGCACCGGTTGAAATTGCACGCCGGCCGCGTACAGTGCTCGTCCATCCGACCAGTTGTACGCTTCTTCAGCCGAACACTCGGCGTGGTCCGTGGGGTTGGAGAGCGCAAAGATGATGGGCCTCTCGTTTACGCTCGCCATCGCTTCCACCACTTGTTTCGTAAACGTCTTGCCGGCTGTGCTGACGCCGATGAGAATCGTTGGCCGCAGTTCCTTCACCAACGCGGCGAAATCTCGCGATGGGGGATGCTGATGCGCGTATGGCTTTTGGAAGTCGAACAAGTCGGTGCGGCTCGGTTCAAGCAGGCCATTGATATCGAAGTGCGAGATGCGTGCACGCGCCTGCACCTCCGACAAGCCATCGGATTTCATGGCCGACGCGATGATGTCGGCGATACCTATGCCGGCCGATCCGGCACCCAGGAAAAGGATTCGCTGATCTTTCAACATGCCGCCGGTTACTCGAAGAGCGCTGAAGATTCCGGCCAGAGCCGCACCGCCGGTGCCTTGGATGTCATCGTTATAGCAGGACACCTTGTCCCGATACTGCTTGAGCAGGCGTTCGGCATCTACGCCGGCCCAATCTTCGAAATGGATGCAGCAACCGGGGAAAACGTCCTGAACCGCATCGACGAACTCTGCGACCAGTTCATCCCGATCGGCGGTGGAGACTCGCGCCTGCCGTAGACCGAGATACAGCGGATCGTTCAGCAGTTGCTGGTTGTTCGTGCCAAAGTCCAGATGCATCGGGAGCACGTGTTGCGGCGGAACACCGGCGCAAGCTGTATAAAGCTGCAGCTTCCCAATGGGAATGCCCATGCCATTCGCGCCCAAGTCGCCCAGGCCAAGGATGCGCTCGCCCGACGAAATACAGATCACGCCGATATCCTTCTCAGGCCAATTGCCGAGCACCTCCTGCATCCGGCCCTTGTGCTTCATGGACAAGTACATTCCACGCGGCCTCCGGAAGATGTGGCCGAATTGTAAACAGGCATCGGCGACGGTGGGGTCGTACAGGATCGGCAGAAATCGTGCCGGGTCTGACATTACCACCTTATAGAAGAGTATCTCGTTGGTGTCGGCGAGGCTGGTAAGGTAGATGTACCGTTCCAGGTCCGTCGGCTTCAGAGCGATCTGCTGCAAGGCGCGGCGCACCTGATTGTCTTCTGTATCGACCCCGGCCGGCAGAAGACCCGTTAGCCCGAGTTCCTCCCTCTCAGCCTCCGTAAAGGCGGTGGATTTATTGTGCAGCGGGTCATGCAAGATCTCGATGCCCTGATTCGCTGAGGATGACTTCATTGCGATCATAGTCGTTGAGAATTCCCTTCAGGGTTGCGAATGCAGGCGACACGCCAATCCAGAGTGGGCCGCGTTGCGCCGGTAACCTGCCCCGGCTACAGCCATCTGGAAGGCGTTTGGCGATTTCAGGACAGTGGGGACGGTGGCGGCTGACGAATGTCCGGCGCGCCATTCCGTCTTCTGCGTTTTCGCGTTGGGCGACTTGCCTGGAAGATTCTTACTAACCGATGTCAGCTCAACGGGGAATTGCAGACGGCGGCGTAGCCTTCGATCGGAAGAGAGCGTGCCCATATGGGATGGATGTATCGCCCAATGAGGTGACGAGTATGCGCAAGACGGTAATCGTGACCGGCGGTTCCAAGGGGATTGGAGCAGGTCTTGTGAAGGCGTTTCTGGATCGCGGTTACAACGTAGTGGCCAACGCTCTGGAAATCACCAAGTCGAACCCGTTCGAAGCGTCAGACGACTTGCGTTGGTCGATGGAAGCATTGCCGAAGCGGCCACCGCCGCGAAGATCGCCGATGTTGCGAAGAACAAATTTAACTCCATTGATGCGCTGGTCAACAATGCCGGCATCTATTTCGCGAAACACTTTACGGACTACACGGTTGACGATCTTCGTGCTCTCGCATCGGTCAACCTCGAAGGTTTTCTCCTGATCACCCAGATGGCGGTCAAGCAGATGCTGGCTCAGAACACTGGCGGAAGCATCGTCAATGTCACCGCGGCCCAGGTGAATCATCCGATCGCGGGGATCAATTCGTCGGTTGCGATGATGATCAAGGGAGGCTTGGAAGCCGTTACGCGCAGCCTGGCGATGGAATATGCCAAGCAGGGCATACGCGTCAACGCCGTTGCGCCGGGGGTCGTCGATACGCCCATGCATGAGGGGCAGTCGAAGGATTTGCTCAAGACGCTGCAACCGATGGGTCAGATTTCCGGGGTGAAGGACATCGTGGACGCGATCGTCTATCTGACAGAAGCCGGTCAAGTGACCGGGGAGGTGCTGCACGTGGATGGCGGTGCGCACGTAGGCAAGTGGTAACTGGCTCGCCGGCTTGAGGCCTGGAACGGATGAACATGGACTTTAAAGTCGGAGATCATGTCGGGTGGAATTCGGAAGCAGGGCGTGTTCGGGGAACGATCAAGAAAAAGATCACCTCTGCGATTACGTTCAAGGGGTACATGGTCCATGCTTCGATGGAGGAGCCGCAGTACTTGATCAAAAGCGACACCACCGACCATCTGGCCATGCACAAGGGATCGGCGCTCAAGAAGCTTCAAAAGTAAAGGCATGCCGAATCAAGACCTTTCGCCACTCGTAATGACGATCGGTCATTCCACTCGCTCGATCGATGAATTCATCCATCTGCTCCTGGTACACGGGGCAACTTGCGTCGTGGATGTGCGCACGATACCGCGTTCCGCGCACAATCCGCAGTTCAATAAGGATTCGCTGGCTCGATCTCTCATGAAGGTCGGCTTGAAGTATGTACACATGCCAGGTCTTGGCGGCCTTCGTCATGCCAGGCGCGATTCGCCTAATCTAGGCTGGCGAAATGCCTCCTTTCGCGGCTATGCGGATTACATGCAAACGCGCGAGTTTGTGGAGAGCCTCGAAGCAGCGATCCAAACCGCTAAGCAAGATCAAATCGCCTTGATGTGCGCTGAAGCGGTGCCTTGGCGCTGCCATCGGTCCCTCATCGCGGACGCCTTACTCGTTCGCGGAATTCGCACGGAGGACATCATGAGCGCTACGCGCCGCCAACTTCACACTCTCACTCCGTTTGCCCAGGTTCGGGGCACGACGATCACCTATCCGGCCGAGACATCTCCCCCTGCTCCGACGCTGCCATAGTCATTCTCGGTGCGCGAGCGCTTCCAACAGCGCTGCGGGCCGCATCGGCAGATGGCGGAGGCGTGCCCCGCAAGCGGCGAAGATCGCATTTCCTATCGCTGGTGCAACCCCGGTGGTCGCCGGTTCCCCGAGGCCAACCGGGGCTTCCGTACTGGGGAGAAACTCAACCTCGATTTCCGGCACGTCGGCCATGCGCAGCACTCGATAGGTGTCGAGGTTGGTATCCTTCGGCTGCCCGTTGATGAACTCCGATCCTTCATGAAGCGCCATTCCCAACCCCCACAAAAGCGCGCCCTCCACCTGCGCCTCGGCGCTATCGGGATGAATGATGGTCCCGGCATCGATGACCATGGTCAGCTTCTCCACCGCGACGTGGCCGTTGGAGCGGTCGACCCGCACGCGAGCGGCGCAGGCTAGCCACGTGGGCATGTCGCGCTCCTGGCCGAAGGTGGTCGCGATACCGAGTCCAACATCCTTGGGCATCGGCTTACCCCAACCTGCCTTCTGAGCCACGCGGGTGAGCACGGCGGCCTGGCGGTGCGCGCCCCCCACCGCACTCGGCGACGATCCGGCATTTCGGCCGGCGCCATCGAGCATGCGCAGCCGAAACTGAACCGGATCGACGCCGGCCTCGAGCGCCGCCTCGTCTATGAAACTTTCGAGTGCCCAGTTAGTCCAGCCCGCCCCGACGGAACGCAGGAAACCCGGCCGAAACGTCCGTTCCGCCAGATCATTGCGCAGCGCGCGAACCCGCTGGGCTCCTACCGTGTACCAGTGATCCGCGCCCGAGATTGAGAAAGGATCGTAGGGAACACCGTTAGTCCCTTTCATCATGAAGAACGGGGCCATCACCGCAGTCGGCCATCCGGCCGCCGCCTGGTGATCCATCGCCGTCACGCGGCCCCCATCTCCCCAGGCCATGCGTAGCACCTGTGTCGACGGGGAACGCGGGCAGTCGAAACGCATGTCGTCGGGGCGCGTGCAAACCATCTTCACGGGCTTGCCGATCGCCTTCGCGGCCAACGCAGCCGGTACGGCATAGTCACCGTCCAGACGGCGTCCGAATCCCCCGCCGATCAGGTAACTGCGCAGCACGATCTTATCCTGGCTGCGCCCCAGCGCTTTGGCCAGCACAGGAAGGATCAACGTCTGCCATTGATTCCCGGTATGAATTTCGAAGACGCCGTCTTTTTCAAAAGCCAGCGCGTTGACCGGTTCCAACGCGAAATGCATCACGGTGCCCGTGGTGTAAGTTCGCTCGATCTTCCGCTTCGCCGACGCGAATGCCGCCTCGACGCCCGGATCGTCGACCAGCAGGGAGCCTCCGTTGCGATCCGCAATCAGTTCCGCGGCACGATTCTGAATGTCCCGCTCGGATACGGTCGCCGCCTTACCGGAACGCCATGTCACCTTCACCAGATCAGCGGCGCGATTCGCGGCGACGAAGCTTTTCGCAAACACCATCACCCAGCCGGGCACGGTGCCCGACGGGTCCTCTAGAGCCAGGCTACTCAGGTAGCCAGGCACGTGCCTCGCCGCCGAATCGTCAATCGAAATCACTTTGGAATCGTAACGCGTCGGTGGAATTTTCGGACGCGCATAGACCATTCCTTCGACCCTTGCATCCAGGCCGTAGACGCCTTTACCGTTGACCTTCGACGGGACGTCCAACGCCAGCGTTTCCCGCCCGATAAGACGGCGCTCGCCGGGGGCCTTGATTGGAATTGTTTCGAGCTGCTCGCGCGTGAAGGTTCGCCGCAGATCACCGCGCGCGACAATATCGCCGTACAGGATCGATCTTCCTCCCGCGTGCACCGCGCCGACACGCGCCGTGCACACTTGTGGAGAAACGCGGAGCAACCTGGCGCCTTCCTCGACCAGAGCAATACGACCTGCCGCGCCCGCCCGGCTGAGCAGCGGGAAACTCTGCCAAACCGAATAGCTGCCGCCGGTAAGCATCACGCCCCATTTCGAATCGGAGTCGACGGTGACGATTTTAACTTTATTCCAATCGGCCTCCAACTCCTCGGCCACGATCCGGCCAAGCGCGGTACCAACATGCTGCCCCATCTCGGCGCGAATAATATTGATCGTCACCGTGCCGCTTGGATCGATGCCATACCAGATGGTTGGCTCGAATAGTTCGCCGGCGCTATGAGCCGGCCCGGCGAGGCTCGACCGGGCGTATCCCAGCATCACGCCGCCACCCATCATCGTAATCAGAAAGCCGCGGCGTGACGGTTCGAAGGTCGACCGCAGGCCATGAGCGGACAAACTAACCATGAGTCACTCCCCGCATTCTCGTGGCCGCAAGCTTAATGGCTTTCTTTATTCGACCGTACGCCATGCATCGGCAGACACTTCCGGCCATGACCGCGTTGATGTCACGATCGGTGGGTTCGGGATAGTCTTTGAGCAGCGTCGCGGCCTGCATGATCTGTCCCGATTGGCAATAGCCGCACTGGGGAACCTGCAGCTCAAGCCACGCGGCCTGGAGCGGATGCTTGCCCTCAGGATCGAGCCCTTCGATCGTGGTCACCCTGGACCCGGCAATGGCGCTTAACGGCGTGACACACGATCGTGTGGCGCGCCCCTCGATATGAACGGTACAGGCGCCGCAGAAACCAATTCCGCAGCCGAATTTGGTTCCAGTCAGGCCCAGTTCATCGCGAATCACCCAGAGCAGCGGCGCGTCCTCTGGACTGTGAACGGAAACGATACGCCCATTGAGTTGGAATGTGATCATGATCTTATCGCTTTCTCTTTAATGGCCCGCCGACTCCCGACGGACGGCGGCGACCTTCTTTTCCACGTCGTTCCAGGGTGGCAGTCTTGTCCGGGTGCGGCGCAGGTAGGCCGCGAGCCTGGCGATTTCGATATCAGTAAACGATGCGTAGGCTGGCATCACCAATCCCGGCGCACCGTTGGTGCTACCGACACCGTTCAATACAACCTGAATGAAATTGGTCGGTTCGGGTAGCGTCAGCGCACTATTGAGAGCGAGTTCCGGCCGCGCGGGAAGTGGGGCTCGCGCTGCATTGTAGTGGCAGCTCATGCACGCGGAGGCATAGAGGTTCGCATCGGCGTCGTACGGCTGTTCGACGGCAAGATCTGAAGTCGTGATCGCTTCACGCACCGTCGCGTCGACGCTTGACGCACGCGCGGCCGCCTGATTCATGTCGGTGAAGTAGGCGGCAATCGCTCGAAGATCCGAGTCCGGCACGACAGGAAGCGCCAGAGCATCCCGAATGATCGGAGTCATCGTACCGCCAGCCGCCCCGTGCAGGGAGCTTGTGCCGGTTCGCAAGAAAGAGAATAAATCCTCTTGTGTCCACGGCAGGGGCGAGGGATTCGCACGGTCGAGCGCGGGCGCGATCCAGCCGTCCACAACCGCACCGGCATAAGCCTCCCTACTCTTTTCGCCGCCCAGCGAATTGCGCGGAGTGTGGCAGCCGCTACAATCACAGAGCGCTTCGGTGAGATAGGCCCCGCGATTCCATTCGTCGCTTTTTGCAGGGTTGGGCTGGAGGCGTCCTCTCCTGAAGAAGAGAATCTTCCAACCTTCCTGGAGAGCGCGGACACTCAAAGGGAACGGAACAGTGTTCGACGGCACCCTTGCGCTGACCGGCTGGCGCGTCATTAAATACGCGTAGAGTGCGCGCAAGTCATCGTCTGTTAGTTTGGTGTATGCGTTGTAAGGGAACGCGGGGAAAAGATGCGACCCATCGCGGGCGACACCTTCGCGCATGGCGCGGAGAAAGGCCTCGAGCGGCCACGTTCCGATACCGGTTTTCGGATCCGGAGTAATATTCGTTCCATAAACAATCCCGAACGGTGTCTTTACTCCGTATCCGCCCGCGAATGGTTGTCCGCCCGCACGCGTGTGACACGACGCACAATGTCCGGCCGCGGCGAGAGTTTCTCCGCGCGCAATCGATTCGGCCGGGAAACTCGCCTCGGAAGGGGGCTCCACGGGAGCAATCGCCTGCCGCCGCGACAAAAGCAGGACACCGCCAGTCCCAACGAAAGCCATTGCGAGTATTGCGACCCCAATGCGTCGAATCATTGCATCCCCGCTTCCCTAC
This sequence comes from Terriglobia bacterium, assembly GCA_963739705.1. Taxonomy (GTDB): domain Bacteria; phylum Acidobacteriota; class Terriglobia; order Bryobacterales; family Bryobacteraceae; genus Palsa-89. Next base: position 479,117 of record CAVUBR010000008.1, read on the forward strand.
ACAAATGCCGCGGCATACGGCTCCTTCGCTCACGCACGTTGCGCACCACCGCGAAGGTATAGAAACCAAAAACAGAGCGGGCATCGGAGTGCGCTACTGTTCGCGGACCGACTCAGCGGGTCGACGCGAGTCGACTCTCCAACTTCGGGTCTCCGGGGAAACTCTATCTTGGAGGGCGGACACCTGATTTAGCATCGGCAACTTACGGCGCCCGTTCCCAAACATGGCCTCCAACTTGCAAAAGCTATAGCGATCGTTCGCTGGTATCCCGAAACCACTGGGGGCTCGGACGAATGAAGAAGGATGTCGTCGCCTAGGCCGGGCGCCGTTGCGCTTCTACCCGTGGCCAGATTGGCCGCTTCCATATGTTGCAACGGCGCTTCAGGATCCCCGCTGAACGCGCCCTGATCCGGGTGTGTTGCCGGGTGCCAGCTAGTGTAGTGCGGCACAGAGAATGACGATTATGTTTGCGCTTGTGGGGCGGACCCCGCTGCGTTCGGGGTGCCCTCTGGGCCGGGACGCCATCGTCCCGCCCTTCTCTCGAAGAATGAATGGCTGCGTGTTATGACGAGCAGACCAGGGGGTCCGCCTCAGTCGGGTGACTTATAACGCATTTTGACCGTGTGGTGCTTGTGAAAGGAATCCAATTATGCGCGCTAACATCGTACCCGGGACCGTTTTTCCTGACTATCAGTTGCCCGATCACATGGGCACACCGCGCAGGCTCAGCGAACTCCAGGGCGACGACCCCCTCATCCTGACGCTCTCGCGCGGGCACTACTGCCCGAAAGAACACCAGCAGCATCTGGAGCTTGCCGCGTTTTATCCGAAAATCGCGGTGGGATATACCCAGATCGTCACGATCTCCACCGATGACCACCATACTCTGCAGGAGTTCCGCGCGTCGGTCGGGGCCGAGTGGACCTTTCTCTCCGATCCCGACAGAACGGTTCAGAAGGACCTCGACATCGCGGAGTACACCGACCCCGAGCACAATCCCATGATTCCGCACACACTCGTGCTCAAGCCAGGGCTTATCATCCACAGCATCTATAACGGCTATTGGTTCTGGGGCCGGCCTTCCGTCACCGACCTGTGGCACGACCTGCGGGTGGCGATGAGCGAGATCCGGCCCGACTGGGATCTGAGCGCCCCCGGACTACGTGAGGCTTGGAACGCCGGCGACTTCTCGGCCTTTCATGGATGGAACAAGCATCCAAAAGCGGCTTCGCTGGAGAGTAAAGAAAACTTGTAATAGCCAGACGCTGAGAAAGGCGGCCGCTGGGCCGCCTTTCCGGGGAAGACTCCTCGTGTCTAATTTTGATTGCCTGCGACTATCTCAATCCCGCGAGCGTCAGCGAGTACCACTGGCGCGGATCCGTCCAGGTCTGCTCCACCGTGAAGCCGGCATCATCTAACAACGCGGCGAGCGTCTTCGGAGTGAATTTGTAGCTGTTTTCGGTGTGGATGGTTTCGAAGGCACCGAATGGAACGCTAAGTTCCGCGGCCGGAATATTTACCCATTGATCGCGAGTGCTCTCCAGATGCATCTCGATGCGTGACTCCACACGATTCCAGCGCGCCCGATGCCGGAAGCAGTCCGTATCGAAGTTCGCGCCGAGTTCTCGATTGAGGCGATGCAGAATGTTCAGATTGAACGCTGCGGTGACGCCGGCATCGTCGTCGTACGCTCGCACCAGAGTGCTCTCGTCTTTCACCATGTCCGTGCCTAACAGCAGCGCATCGCCGGGCCTGAGTTCAGACCTCAGATCGCGAAGAATCGCGCGGGCCTCCTCCGGCAGGAAGTTGCCAATGCTCGAACCGATATACAGCGCGAGCGTGGTCCCCTCGAACCGCTCAAGCCTCGGCGGATGAGTCACGTAATTCGACACCATCGGCTGGAGCTGCACGTCCGGCAACAGGCAACCGATGCTGGCGCACGCCGCATCGAGCGCATCCGACGAGACATCAACTGGAATGTAAATCAGTTCCTTTCGCGAACGCGCCGCCGCTTCCAGCAGAATGCCGGTCTTGGCGGCAGTTCCCGCTCCCAACTCGAGCAGGCGGAAAGGCCGTGATCCTTGAGAACATGCCGCTGCGACGATCTCCGTTGCACGCCTCGCGAAAATGTCGCGCTCCGTTCGAGTGGGATAGTATTCAGGCAGGGTCGTGATGCACTCGAAAAGGCGCGAGCCCTCGGCATCGTAGAGCATCCACGGCATAAGCGATCGTGGATGCTTCAGAAGGCCGCATCGGACCTCATCGATCAGCTCTGTGCTTTCGGCTACTGGGGCAAGGCCCGTCCCTGCGAATGTCTGAAACTCGGTGGTGATATTCATGTTTGATAGTCCTTAGGTCGCCAATCGTATCCCTGAGAATTGCCACCGCGTCGCCGGCTGAAAGAAATTACGGTAGGTCGCCCGTAAGTGACTCGCGGGCGTGACGCAGGATCCTCCACGCAGAATCATCTGACCGGACATAAACTTGCCGTTGTATTCGCCCAAGGCACCAGGAAGCGGCTTGTAACCCGGATAGCCCGTGTAGGGGCTGGCGGTCCACTCCCAGCAGTCTCCGAAGAGCTGCTCAAGGCCGTCGCCGGACGCAACTGCGGGATGGAGCCTACCGGTGTCGAGCAAGTTCCCGTCAATCGAGTTTCCCTCCGCGGCAAGTTCCGATTCCGCTTCGGTGGGAAGCCGGCAGCCTCTCCAGCGCGCGAACGCATCGGCCTCAAGAAAGCTCACGTGACATACAGGCGTATCCAGCAACCCGGAAAGCGGATGCCAGCCTCGAAGGGTGAAGATGCGCCAGCCAGTGGTCTCCGCGACGTCTCGCTCCCAATAGAGTGGAGCCCGCCATCCCAAAGTTCGAACCGCTTCCCAGCCCGCGGAAAGCCAAAACTCGGGGCGCGCATAGCCGCCGTCCGACATGAACTCCAGGTACTCCCGACACGTGACGCCGCGGTTTGCGATCCCGAAGGCTTCCAGGTATACCTTGTGGCGGGGAGTTTCGTTATCGAAGCAAAAGTCGAGACTGTTCGTGGGGTCTATGGGATAACCAATTTCAGTCACACCGCCACGGAAGCGATGCCACTTGAAGCCGGACGGCGCAACATCGCGGGTCTCCCGCGAAAGGGGTAGACGTCGTATGCCGGGTGCAGTGGATTGGAGAAGAATGCATGCTTAATATCGGTAAGCATTAATTCCTGGTGTTGCTGCTCGTGGTTCAGGCCTAACATGATCCGTCGCGCCGCGTCGTCTGGAATGCGGCCAGCGAAGAGCTTTTCCATCGCATCGTCCACATGTTCCCGAAAGGCAAGGACCTCCAGAAGCGACGGGCGCGAAAACGAAGCGCGCAACTGCTTTTCCGGAACTGCCCCGCCAATCGAGTTGTAGTAGCTGTTGAAGAGCCAGCGAAACTCTTCGCGAAATGGCTTGTAATCCGGAAGGAACGGACGCAGCACGAACGTCTCGAAAAACCAGGTCGTATGGGCCTGATGCCACTTCATCGGACTGGCATCCGAGCTGGATTGCACCATCTGATCCTCTGCGGAGGTTCGTTCTGCAATCGAACGGGTCACCGATCGCACGGCTCTATATCCCACGCCGAGACGACCAGTTGCTCCTGTTAAATCCCAAGCGACCGATGTCGGCGCTTGCTCTAGCGATGTTGTTTGCGCAGTCACAGGCCTATGAAATGCATTTCAAGAACCAACACGTCCTTGTCGTGCAGGGAACGGCAACGTTCCGGAAAGCAAAGCTTTTACCGTCCGTCGAAGGGCTTACCCACCGCGTGGAGTGCCGCCAAAGCCATCCGCTTGACACCGACAGCCGACTGTTGACACAGATGCACGGCTGCCAAATCTGCTCAGTGCCGCAATCTCGGCCTTGAATCAGCGGCTTTAAGTCATGGGAACAGCGGGTGTATCACTTTGTTCAGGGCAGACAAATGCTTGCAGTACTTCGGCATAAGGGCCTACAGATCGACAGCCTCCGGTATGCCGAGTCGGAAATTCGTCAGTTGCCGCTTTGCCCAGTGCTTTTGAAGCCAACGATGGCGGGTGGCGTGCTTATCTGACAAAGCTAACGATAGGTGGGCGGTGGATACTGAGTGCATTTGCTTGGCAGAGCCCCCGCCAGATTGCTGGAGTTTACTTATGACGATAACCGAACCGGGAAGGGTTTCCCTGGAGAAGCTACGCGGTCTTGCGTCGGCTGCTCCGCCATGTATCTCGATCGTTCTTCCCGAACGCGAAGCTCGCGATGCGCGAATTGCCTTCAAAGACGCGCTTGCTCAGGTACGCGCTCAGCTGGCAGCCAGCGCATCCAAGCATGACATCGCCTCCCTTCTCGATCCTTTGGAGCTTGCCGCCACGAATGTGATCGATTCCTCAAAGGAGCCGGCGACGTTCATTTTTCTGCGCTCGGCGGACGTCTGCGAGTTATTCCGCACGCGATATCTCGTCGGGCAACCCGTCGCCGCCGTTGGTGAACGCTTCCAGCTTCGCCCGCTGCTGGCGCTTGCCAGCAAACACCTCGAGTTTTACATTCTCGCGCTCAAGCTGAATGATACGCGCATCTTCAAATGCACGGATCAATTCTGTGAGGCCGTGAAATTTCCGAAAGACGCGGGGACCGAGGCCGCCGGCTTCGTTCCTGGCGCATCCCAATCCTCGCTTCGCGCCGAGCCGGTACACGATCGCGATCACCCTGAAGACCACCTTGGGCATTTTTATCGTGAGATTGATCGCGACGTAAACGCTCTGCTGAAGGATGGACATCCACCGCTGGTTGTTGTAGGCGTCGAACATGAGGTCGCGCTCTTCCATCGTTTGACGACCTATCCTGCGTGCGTAGAACCGGGAGTGCGCGGATTACCCGGCCATCTTGGCCAGAACGAAATGTATCGGCAATCCCTGGAGCTGGTTCGGTCCGTGACCACCGGGCCGGCGCGCCGCGCCCTGGAGAGGTTCGACAAGCAGATCGGAACGGGCCACGCTTCGGCAGATGCACAGGAGATTGTGCGCGCCGCTTCCTCTGGCAGAGTCGAAACTCTATTCCTGCTTGAAAACGGGGCCGTTCCGGGCGTGATCGACGGCGGGGCCGACCTCCTGGACATAGCCGCCGTGCAAACGCTTCGCCACGGCGGCGACGTTCAAACCCTACCGGAGAGCAGCATGCCTTCCGGGGGCCCTATTTGCGCGATCTTCCGCTATGCGGTATAGGGTTCCTAATGAAACGCGTAGGCAAGGCAATTCCCCATTGTCGTCTTCGGCGTCTCCGTCGAGCGGAACTTCCGGTGGATACTGTGGAGCTGGCACGCTACCTCGTTGGCAAAGTAGCAGTCCATGATACCGATGACGGCAGGCTCAGCGGCCGCATCGTAGAGACGGAGGCCTATCCGGTCGGTGATTCCGCGGGGCACGCATTTCGCGGAGAGACGCGGCGCAATGCGTCGCTATTTCTTGGGGCTGGACATGCTTACGTATATTTCACTTATGGGTCATCGTTCATGCTGAACGTGACGAGCGAGGCGGCCGGAGTTGGAGCAGGAGTCCTCTTGCGTGCCCTCGAACCACTCGAGGGAATCGATCGGATGGAACGCTTCCGCGGCGGAGCAGGTCTGCTCGATTTAGCCCGCGGGCCGGGCCGGCTAGCCCAGGCGATGCAGATTGACTTCAGACAAGATGGTCTGGATCTGTGCGCCGCCGGTCCGCTCTGGCTCGCGACGAGCCGGCGAAAAACGGGTGCCATCGGCAAGAGCGTGCGCATCGGTTTGACGCGCAATGTTGATCGCAAACTGCGCTTCTATGAGCGAGACAATCCATACGTGAGTGGTCCAAAGCGGTTACGCGAGTAGTTCGCGGCCGACTGGAGCAATACGATGGCCCGGCTTCTGCATGGGGTTGTTGGCCGATCAAACGGAAGCCGAAAGGCGGCGACGCCGATGCACCTCCGCTGGTGCTCCATTCCCGATGGCCGAAGTCGAGAGTGACCTTTAGTTCTGCCCTCCGAATAATCGAAGCCTGGCGCGCACGACGTCGTGGACCGCGGCGACAGCCGGCGGGAGGATCTTGTACGGCACCACCTCGTCCTCGCGACGCGCGAGACCAGCCTCAAGTCCCTGTTTCCAGGCCACACGCAATTCCGTGTTGATGTGAATGATATTGACCCCGGCGTGGATCGCCCCCCTGAGATCGTCATCGGCTGTGCCGGAACCGCCATGCAGAGTAAGAGGTATACAAGTCGCGGATTTGATCTCTCGAATTCGTTCGATCGCCAGATGCTTTCGCTCCTTGCCTGTAACCATACTCTTGCGCATACCGTGCGAATTCCCAACGGCCGGGGCCAGCACGTCCACCTTCGTCTCTGTGACAAACTGCCGGGCCTCTGCCGGAGTTGTCAACGCGCGCTCGGGACCGGGACCGTCCGCGTGTATCTCAGAGCCGCTGCCGATGTCCCCAATTTCTCCTTCGACGACCACCGCCGGGTTCATGGACTTGAAGGCCTCGACGGCCTCCTTAGTCGACTGGGCATTTTCTTCCAGTGGCAGCGTGGACAAGTCGAACACAACTGAATCGAAGCCCGCCTTCACGGCTTCCAGTCCGCCTGCCAACGAATGCGTGTGGTCGGCATTCAAGAAGATGGGGTAGTCGAATTCCTCACGCAGACTTCGCACAAGAGCCGCCAGCTGCTGCGTTCCCGCAAACGCCCGTTCTCCCTCCGAAGCGCCAACGATGACCGGCACGTTCAATTCACGTGCAGCTTCGAAGATACCTTTCAGCAGGACGAGATCGGCTATGTTGAAGTGCCCAATGGCGACACAGTTTCTTCCCGCGTCCTGCACTACTTCAATGAGGTTCTTCATTGGTTGTTTTCTCGACAACTCATCTGCAATCCGGCTGCCAGTGCCATGGACTTCGACCTGGCGAAAGAAATCCCTTCAGGCGGCCTACAATCACAGGTCAACCTCGATATCGCCAGAGGGTGTGGAACAGCAGATCAGCACGTTGCCCGTGGCTGGAGGCTCGAGTGGATCGGGCTCGTAGTGGACGGTTCCTCCGATCAATGCGCTCTCGCAGGTATGGCAGACCCCCGTGCGGCACGACCACTGTACGGGAACGTCGCAAGCTTCTGCCAGTTCCAGCAAACTGGAAAACCGTGAATCCCATCGGACCGTGAGACCGCTGCGTGTAAATGAAATTTCTGGTCCGATGCCGGGTTCCCCTGCGGGAGCGTGAACCGGCAGGCGGGAGGGTCGCGCAATTCCCGGCGTGATCGACGCTTCCGGCCCAAACACCTCCGCGTGAATTCGTGTCGAATCGGCGCCCCATGTCTTCAAGCCCGAAGTCAGGTCGCGGAGGAATGATGGCGGACCACACAAGTAGAAATCCGCGTCGCGAGCAACACCGATCCGGTCGAGCAGCGCGGTGTCCACATGTCCGACCGAGTCGTAATCGACGCCCGGTTCATCCCCTGAATCGGGCTTGCTGTAGACAATGCACGTTCGGCTATTCACGAGGGCTTGCAAGAGGCTGCGTGACTCTTTTGCAAACGGGTGCTCTGCGCGGTTACGCGCTCCGTAGATCCACCAGACTTCACGGCGTGACGCCGCGGAGGACAGCGAGTGCAACATGGCGAGTACGGGGGTTGCCCCGATGCCGGCACTGAGCAGAACGACTGGAGCATCGCCTGATCTCAGAATAAAACCGCCCCGAGGTGCGCTCACCTCCAAAACATCACCCGCGTGTACGTGATCGAACAGATACGAGCTGACAACCCCGTTCGTCTCCCGTTTCACGCTTACCCGATAGGTGCTGGCGCCGGGCATTCCCGACATCGAGTAATTCCGGAGCAGCATGGGGCCATTGGGTGTTGTGCGCAACCGTAGAACGAGAAACTGCCCGGGTAGAGCCGCAGGCAGAGGTGTTCCGTCCGTTTGTTCGAAGGACAACGAGACCACATTGGCAGCTTCCCGATCTACTCTGGCGACGCGCAGTGGCCGAAAGCCCTGCCAGGCTGGTGGCGGGCCGGTTGAGGCCTTGAGCCCGGGATTCCCTCCCTCCGCGGTCTTCTGCTCTGCCAGCGCCCTTAAAGACGTTTTCCAGCCCGGGCTGAGCGCCGGCACTCGCAACGAACTTTCGAGTTGTTCGCGCGAGGGGTTTGGCAAATACAGGAGGGCATCCATGTCGGCCACTGTGATGTGTTCGGGACCATCCGCCACTTTCGTGATTTCGTCGCCGGCGCCGACGTCGCCTTCCTCCAGCACGCGAAAGTAGAAGCCGGGCCGGTGATGCGACACCAGCAGAGCAGCCATTGCCGGCTCTGCCATTCGGATGCCCACGCGATAGCAAGTGACGCGCGGCTGACTGACCTCGAAGAGCGCGGTCCCGATGCGGTATCGATCGCCGATGCAAACCTCGGCGTCGGGCAAGCCGTCTACTGTGAAGTTTTCACCGAACTGTCCGAATGAAAAATCGTTGCGGCCGAACTGCGCCTCCCAGTAGCGATACGCCTCCATTTGATATACCATCACCGCGCGGTTTTCGCCTCCGTGCCCAGCAAGATCGCCTTGACCATCGCCCTCGACATTCAGGCGGCGGACTGCAATTCTGCCCTGCACTGGCTGTTTCCAAATAGCGGTGTGGACCTTCTCGCCTCGCCATTCGACATCACGAGGAAGCCCGACGTTGATTGATAAAAGCCGTCCCATCAGATGCCCTCCCGAGGATATACACGGCGGAACAAGCAGATCTGATTCCACCCCTCCTCCAGTACTATCGCAAAGATGCGCGTTACATAAGGAGGAGGTGACGGCAGTCAGTGTCGGGGCGTTGACAGGCGACAAAGCCAGAGTTCCTCAGGGGACCTGGATTGGAGAGTCGGATCGCGTCGACCCGCCGAGTCGGTCCGCTGACAGTAGCGCACAACGGTCTCGGCTCTGTCTTTGATTTCTTTGCCCTGGCTGTGGTACGCGGCGTGCGTATACCAAGCATCGAAGGCCGAACGGAGCTTTGGATGCTAAGTCGACCTGGAGAACAAAGGAGAAGGACTTGAAAATACTGATGGTGCTAACGTCGCATGATCAATTGGGCAACACCGGCCGTAAGACTGGCTTCTGGCTGGAGGAATTCGCGGCCCCGTACTTTGTCTTCCGGGACGCAGGTGTCGAACTGACGCTGGCTTCGCCCAAAGGAGGACAGCCCCCGATCGATCCAAAGAGCGATTTGCCCGAGGAGCAAACTCCCGCAATGACACGGTTTAAGCAGGATGCGGAAGCGCAGAAGGCGCTGTCTCAAACAGTGAAGCTCTCCGATATGAAATCGGAGGATTTCGACTCGATATTTTATGTGGGAGGCCACGGACCGATGTGGGATATCGTCGATAACCCCGATGCCATCGCGTTGATCGAGTCCTTCTACAACTCCGGCAAGCCCGTGGCTGCTGTCTGTCATTCGTCGGCAGTCCTCCATCGCGTGAAGTATCAGGGCGAGCTTCTCGTCAAAGGCAAACGGGTAACGGGCTTTACGGACGGCGAGGAAGCCGCGGTCAATTTGACCCACGTCGTGCCTTTCCTTGTTGAAGACGAATTGAAGAGGATCGGGGCCCTGTACCAGAAGGCAGCCGACTGGGCGCCCTTCGCGCTGGTTGACGGTCGAGTCGTGACCGGCCAGAATCCGGCTTCGTCGACTAGTGCGGCCAAGGCTCTGATTGAATTGCTCGCGGCTCGGAAGGCTGCTTAGCCGCCAGGCGTTCGGTGCTCGCCGCGCCCGTGGGGTGGAATATGACGCACGTAATCCAGAACGCGTTAACGATGCTCCGGGCCGCGGAGTGGATGCCGGTGACGGCGGCCCGAGTTTTGATCGGCATCTTTTTCTGTATCTCAGGCGGGACCAAGCTGTTCGTAAGTGCTCAATTCGACGTGCTTGAGAAGACCATGGTCCAGATACGCGTCCCGTTCCCTCACGCGACTGCTCTCTTCGTCGCCATGGTCGAATTTGCGTGCGGAGCAGGTCTGGCGTTAGGGCTCCTGGCGCCATTCTGTGCCGCAATGCTCACAGTGGACATGACAGTCGCGGTCGCGACCACTTCGATCCACAGCATAAAGGCGAGTAGTTTCCTCGCCCGGCTCGACGACTTCCTGTACCTGCCCGAGGTGCTATACATCTTGATCCTCGTTTGGCTGATCTTCTCCGGGCCGGGTCGATACAGCGTCGATGGCCTCATCGCGCTGAGAGTCGGCCTCTTCGGCGTCGAGCGGTAGCAGTCTGCGGAAATAGGCCGAAAAACGCTTGCTGACGCGCGCTGAGCTGAAGGCGTCTGCTGATTCGAAAGAATTTACAGAGCCGCGACCGTGAGGGAGCGCTACCGAAACCCCTTTTGCCGCAGCCTGCTAGAGCCAGCTATTCAGGGAACGAAAGGAAAGACATGCCGGAAGCAACTTGGAAACCTCACGAGAAACACGGACGGCTCACGACGCAGAGTGACCTACCGGACACTGTCTATGCGTTTCCGAAGCAGCGTAAGGAACCACTGACCGACGCGCAACATGTGCGTAACGCGGTCGCGCGGTTCGATCAAGTCATCGACGTGTCCGACGCCGACCGTGATCTGGCGTTCGCGAACATCGAGAAAGCGGCAGACTACTACGGCGTCAACCTCGGGGAAACGTCGTGGCGTGACCTGGGCCACCGGTCATAACGCCGGCGCATAGAAGACGTAATGGCCAACGTGAAGTGGAATGCTCAATCAACCAAAACCAAATCTGAAGAGGAGACAGAATATGACGGACACAAACGCAGTGATCGCAGCATATGATAGCCACTCGGCAGCGGAAGACGCGGTGAGGGAACTTCAGAAGTCGGGCTTCGACATGAAGAAGTTGTCAGTTGTGGGGAAGGATTATTACACGGACGAGCAAGTCGTCGGCTACTACAACGCCGGAGACCGCATGAAGTATTGGGGGAAGCGGGGCGCATTCTGGGGCGGCTTTTGGGGTTTACTGTTTGGCGCCGCATTCTTTTGGGTGCCCGCGATAGGCCCTGTGCTGGTCGGCGGTCCATTAGCGGCCTGGATCGTCGCCGGCCTGGAGGACGCGGTGGTCGTCGGCGGTTTGAGTGCGATCGGTGCCGGCCTGTACAGCATAGGTATACCAAGAGACAGCGTCGTGACTTACGAGACCGCGATAAAGGCGGGCCAGTATCTGGTAGTTGCTCATGGGACTTCCGCTGACGCGGCTAACGCCAGGAATATTCTGAGCACCTTCAAACCAACCGATCTGACCGATCACGCTCTCGAACCCGCCCTGCAAACGGTCACTCGTTGAACACGTCGTGAGGTGGAGCTCAGCTCGTCTGTGGAACCCCACCTCACGCCGATTCGGATCGTTGAAGCCTGGGTGCGTACTGCACAAGGGGATGAAATATGAAAGCAGTTGTGCTCCGCCAATACGGCGGTCCGGAAGTATTGAGATTTGAGGACTATCCCGATCCGGTGCCGGGTTCGGGCGAGGTGTTGGTGCGAGTCGCGGCCGCGAGCGTAAACCCGATCGACTATAAACGACGTGCCGGGCTAACGAAGGATTTTTATCCCATGCATTTCCCTGGCCTCATAGGGGTCGATGTCGCGGGGACTGTGGTCGAGATTGGGCCGGGGGTGGAAGGCTTTTCCGTCGGCGATCAGGTGTTCGCTATGGCGGACGATACTTACGCCGAACTTTGTGTCGTAAAGGCAGCGGTCCTGGCGAAGGTCCCCAAGGGGCTCGATTTGATCCGGGCGGCGGCGCTGCCGCTGGCGACGACGACTGGCAACCAACTCAGTTCCGCGACGGGGATCAAAGCAGGCCAGACGATCCTAGTCGTGGGTGCTATAGGGAGTGTCGGGCGCTCCGCGGTATTCACTGCGAAGGTGCGCGGGGCGACTGTGATCGCGGGGGTTTTGAAGAAACAACTGGATCAGGCGAAGAGTATCGGCGCGGATCGGGTGGTCGCAACCGACGACGACGACGCGATTGCGAATCTTGAGTTGCTCGACGCGGTTGCGGATACGGTCGGCGGAAGAACCGCCGAGAAGCTGATCGCCAAGGTCAAGCCCGGAGGGGTGTTTGCTACGGTTCTCGGCGCACCGCAGAACGCCGCGAAGTACCCATCTGTAAAGGTGGTGCCGGTATTCTCGAAATTCGACAGGAAAACGCTCGAGTTCATGGCCGAAGCGGTGCGAGATGGCAAGCTGATAATCCCGATTAGCCAGACCCTGCCACTCAGCGAGGCCGCCAAGGCTCAGGCAGCGGCAGAAAAGGGCGGCATCGGGAAGATCTTGCTGGTGGCTTGAAATGAAGAAAGATCGCCACGGAATCAACCCCGCTTCGAAACCGAGCGGCGATGGGTGTGTGGAATGCCTTGCGTCACCGAGAGGCTGGTGGTTTCATCT
>CAVUBR010000009.1:0-494856 GCA_963739705.1 Terriglobia bacterium
GCGGACCGGTCATGCTTGCTAGGCGGGCGGCCAACGTCGGGGAGAGGTTACGGTGTCTAGCCAGGATCGCGCAGTGAAGCGGCAAACCTGGCGGCGTGTTCGAACTGCCGCTCCATTGGGGCGAGCTCAAAATCATTGCAGAATTCTCCAGTTTCGCGATGTAGTTTCGCAGGGCTTCCAAAATCGGTCCCTGATTGGTGGCCAGGATATCGCCCCAGATGTCGAAGGAGCTGAGGGCCAGCCGGGTGCTATCCACCAGACGCCGGGCCGAAGACGCCCGACTTCGGTTCCGGCCGAGCCTCCAGCAGAGCGGCCAGGGCGGTGGAAGCGAGCTGCGGCAGGTGCGAGGTGTAGGCTACGATGCGGTCGTGCTCGCCGGGTCCAGAATGATGGGCACGGCGCCGATTTTGCCGATCCAGCCATGAATTCGCGGCCGCCGGATGTTTCCAGTTCCGCATCCGCGACGCGGCGTCAGGACGTAGGGACGGCCTTCGAAACAGATCCGCCTCGGCCGCCTCCACGCCCCGGCGCTCCCGGCCCGCCATGGGATGCCCGCCCAGGAATTGGCCGAGCGGGAAAAGCGCGTGGCCCGCTCCACGATGGCGTTCTTCGTGCTGCCGGCATCGGTAACGAGCGCAACCGGGCTGAACCCACGTATTCAGCTCCGGCAGGCATTCGATGATGCGAAGGATCGGCTGCGACAGATAGATCAGATCCGCGGCCTGCGCGGCTTCCTGCGGCCGTCAGCCGGCATCGATAACCTCGAGCTCGAGCGCGCGCCGGATGGTGGCGGGCGAACTGACGCCGATGATCCGTGCCCGCAAATCCGGCCTTGCGAAGCGCCAGCGCGAACGAGCCGCCGATCAGTCCGACGCCGAAAATCGCAACCGTTCTCATGACTGCAGGTGCGGGCGCGCTGAGGCAAGCCGTCAAAGCGACCTGCCCACGGCCTGCGCAATGATGCGCAGCTGCTCCATCATCTCCGCGAATTGCTGCGGGCGCAAGCGACTGCGCGCCGTCGCTCAGCGCGTGGTCGGGATCGTGGTGCACTTCCACAATCAGCCCGTCGGCGCCGGCGGCCACGGCGGCGCGCGCCATGGGCAGCACCTTGTCGCGGCGGCCGGTGCCATGCGAAGGATCGGCGACGATCGGCAGGTGCGACAGCGATTTCACCACCGGAATCGCGGAAATGTCCATGGTGTTGCGCGTGTAGCGTTTCGAAAGTGCGGATGCCGCGCTCGCACAGGATGACGTCGTAGTTGCCGCCGGCAAGAATGTACTCGGCGCTGAGCAGCAGCTCTTCGATGGTGGCGGAAATGCCGCGCTTCAGCAGCACCGGCTTGCGGAGTTGGCCCAGTTCGCGCAGCAGATTGAAGTTCTGCATGTTGCGCGCGCCCACCTGCAAGATATCGGCGTACTCGCAAAGCAGCGGGATCTGGGTTTGATCCATCACTTCGCTGACCACCAGCAAGCCGATGCCGGTCGGCCGCCTCGCGCATCATCTGAGGCCCTTCTTCGCCCAGGCCCTGGAAGCTGTACGGCGAGCGTGCGCGGCTTGAAAGCGCCGCCGCGCAATGACCTTGGCGCCGTGCGCGCGCCACCAGCTTCGGCGGCCTGCTCGATCTGGTCGCGATTCTCCACGCTGCACGGTCCGGCCATCACGACGACTTGGTTGCCGCCGATCTCGACGTCGCTGATCTTGACGACCGTGCCGCCGGGACGGAAGTGGCGGCTGGCCAGCTTGTACGGCGAGACGATGCGATGGCATTCCTTGACGCCCTCCATCACCTCGAACTCGGTCGGATCGAAGTCGTCCACCGGTCCGACGCCGCCAAGCACCGTATGCATGACGCCGGTGGAACGATGCACGATGAAGCCCATCGCCACCAGGCGGTCGATTACTCTTTGAATTTGGGACTCGTCGGCCCCTTCCTGCATCACGACTAACATGAATTGCGCCTGAGCTTCAATTGTGGCATAGGCGTCCGGCGGCGCGTGGGACTTGGCGCACGGCCGGCCGACGCCAGCGGGTGTGCGCACTTTGAAAGACTGGAAAAGCTTAAGATCGTTATTGATCTCCTGCCGCGGTCTCAGCATGCATTTCGGCGAACTGGTGGCCGTCGCCCAGGCGTCATTTGAAATTCCCACGGGCCGGATCTGCGCGCTGCTCGGGCCGAACGGCGCCGGCAAGTCAACCTTAATGAAGATGCTCACCGGATTGCTCTCGCCGCTTTCTGGCGAGGCGTTCGTGGCGGGACTGGATGTACACAGGATGCCGCTGGAGGTGCGGCGAGTGGCTGGGCATTTTGCCGGAAAGCCTGGGCCTGTTCGACATGTTGACGGTGGAAGAACATCTGCTGCTGTGCGGGCCGATTTACGGCTTGAGTCCCGCTGAGACGCGCGTGCGGGCGGACCAACTTCTGGAGGCGCTGGGTCTGGAGCACGGCCGTCACACGCCGGCTGGGCCAGTGCTCGCATGGGATGCGTAAGAAAACCGCGCTGGCACTGGCGCTGTTGCACAATCCGCGCGTGCTTTTCTGGATGAGCCGTTCGAAGGCATCGACCCGGTGACGGCGCAAACCATCGGCGAACTGCTGCTCATGACGGCCAAGCACGGCGTCACTATTTTTCTGACTTCGCATATTCTCTCCATCGTCGACCGGCTGGCGGACTGGATCATCGTGCTGCGCGACGGGCACATCGTCTGGCAAGGACCGGCCAGCGAGCTGAAGGGTTCGCTCGAGGACTTGTATTTCGACTGGTCGAACCGGTGCGAGTGGCCGATCTACCGTGGCTGGGCCCTACGCAATCCTGAGTGCGCTGGCGCGCTCGGTCTGGCGCGACCTCCGCACCTTCAGCTCCATCAGCGGCAACAACATCGCGCTATTCGTGGTGATCGTGATGTATCAGCAACCGCAGAGCGTGGCATTTTTTCTCATGATTCTGGGCGTGCTGCTGCTCGGGCCGTTGTCGGGCGATCCGCTGCGCAAGGTTCCGCCGGACCGGTTGGCCTTATGGCCGCTGAGCACGCGCCAGCGCATCGGGCTGCGCCTGGGAAGCCTGGCGCTGAGCCCGGTGGTGTGGTTCGCGGTTCCGTTTTTCATCTGGACGGGCGGGGTGTCCTTCGGCTTGCTGCTGATCGGGGCGGCGTTGTTGATCCAGGTTGCGGTGGGGGTCTGGAGTCACCGGCGCGCGGGCCGTCCAACGTCGCGCCGTGCCGTTCGTATGCCGAAATTTCCCGGGCAGCTAGGCGGCCTGATTCAGAAAGACCTGCGGCAGATGCTCAGCGTTCTGGATGGCTACGCGGCGCTCGCGCTGGCTCTCGGCGGCACGCTCTACCGGCTGTTGGGCGCGCGTCCCGATCCGGATGCATTTCTCATCCTGGCCCTGGTAGTGGTGATCGCGATCAGCACATACGGGCAGTGTCTATTCGGGCTCGATCTGCCGTGGGGCGTCGCGCGCTACCGCGTGTTGCCGTTGCGCGGCTATCAGATCCTGCTGGCCAAGGATATTGCCTTCCTATGCGTCGCGGCAGTGCTGGTGGCGCCGCTGGCGTTGCTGCCCGGTCTGGCGGGCGCTCTGGTGGCGCTGGCAGTGGGACATCATGCCTCCGTGCTCCAGCCTCTGCCGCAGACACGTTGGCGATTCACCGGCGGCACGCTTTGGCCCAGCGGATTCTTTCAGGTGTTCCCGCTGGTGGCCATCGGCGTGGCGACCGGGCGAGCCAGCGTGTGGTATCTGGGACTCGCCCTGGCTGCCTATCTGGCGTCGCTTTGGTATTACGGCCGGCAGTGGGATAAAAGTACTTAGCCACATATGTCCATCACCCTGCTTGAAAACAGCTACGGAGCCGAGCGCGTGCGGTTGCTCAAGGTGCGGCGCCTTCAAGACCGGCACGACCTGAAGGAATTGTCGGTGGGAATTCAGCTTAGCGGCGAATTCGAGAGCAGCTACGCGAGCGGCGACAACCGCAGCATCTTGCCCGCCGACACGATCAAGAATACGGTTTATGCGCTGGCCAAGCTGTATCCCATCGAGCAGATCGAGCAGTTCGCGCAGGAGCTGATCAATCACTTCTTCAACGGCAATCCGCAGGTGCGGAAAGTGCGCGTGGAGATTGCCGAGCATCGCTGGGAGCGCATTCCATTCGGCCAGAAGCCGCATCCGTGCTCGTTCGCGCCGGCAGGTCCTGAGCGCCGGACTGCGATAGCAACCGCGACGCGCGACGCGATGCTGATTGAGGCCGGCGTCGAGAACCTGCGTGTGGTCAAAACTATGGGATCGGGATTCGAGGGCTACCTGCGCGATCCTTTTACAACGCTTCAAGAAACGTCGGATCGTATTCTGGCCACGAACGTGAAGGCTACCTGGCTGTATTCGGACAATGAGATTCCTTTCGCCGTCTACTGGCATGGCGTGCGGGACGCGATTGTCGACACCCTGGTGGAGCACGAGAGCCGGTCCATGCAGAATACGCTGCATGCGATCGCCGAGGCCGTGCTGGAGCGGTACGCCGATATCGCCGAGATTCATTTGTGGGTGCCGAACCAAAATTGCGCGCTGGTGGATCTGACTTTCTTCGGTCTGGAGAACAACAATGAAGTGTTCGCGCCGGCCGATGATGCTAGCGAAATGATCGAAGCGCGGTTGCGGCGGGAGAGCATCGATTGAGTGCTTCCGGATTCTCCCTGTCGCTACATCCGTCGATCGTTGGCTTTCGTCTCGCGTGGCCTGCTTTGGCGGGACTCGCGGCACAAACGGGCTACCATGGCGCCGTGATTCCTAAGGAACAGCCGCTGCCGGCCGAGGCGAAAAGCGCCGTTCGAGCGACCGCGATGCAATTGCCAGTCGAGGTTCGGCAGGACGATGCAGCGTTTCTGAAGACGATTCCGAGGCTCAAGGCTGTTTGTGACTTGGCTGCGGAGGCCGGATGCCGTGTCGCAACCTTGGGAGTACCGCCATCCGGCGAGGAACCGCGTGAAATTCAAGCCGCTATATATCGCGAGCGGCTGAAGCGATGTTGTCAGGTTCTGGATGAGTACTCGATCCGGCTGGCACTGGAATGTATTACGCCGCTTCATTCGCGCCGGGCTCATGCGCACGAGTTCATCTGGCGCAACGAAGAGATGCTGGAGTTTGGATTGACGGTCTCCCCGGCGTGCGGCCTGGCGATCGATTCGTGGCACTGGCACCATGCCGGGAGCGATCCGAATTGGATCCGAAGCATCCCAGCGGACCGAATCCTGGATGTGCATATTTCCGATAGCCCCGCAGCGGCGCCGGAAGCGATTCGCGACCTGGAGCGCCTTTTAGCCGGCGAGGGAGTTGTCGATTTCAGATTGTTCCTGGACTTGCTCGCAGAGAAGAACTACGGCGGGCCTTATACGGTGGAGGTGTTTGGCCGCGGCTTGCGTGATATGAGCCCCTCTGAGGCCGCGCGCTTGGCTTTCGATGCTTCGGCGGCAACGCTCAGAAAGGCGCGCCAGGCTCCCGCGGCTCTTTTTGAGGGAAATGCCACTGCTCCGGATTCGGCGGCGGTTTGAACTCGTCCGTGCTGAAAACGCGGAGTTCCTGTCCGGCCCGCGCGATTTTCAGCTGCAGAGCGACCTGGAATCTCGGCCCTTGGAAATAGGAGACGCGGATGTTATGGACGCCGCCGGTCAAGTCTACGTCGGCTCTCTTTTCAAAAGGTGGATGCAAGTCGTCATTGTCGATTTCGAGCTGATCGTCGATGTAAAGTTTGGAGCCGTCGTCCGACAGCAGCGAGAATGTGTAGGTGCCGGGAGTCTCGATCCAGAATCGCCCGCTGTAGTCGATCGCGAACCATTCGGTGCGCTTGGTGACCCCCGGAAAACCCTGTTTGAAATCCTGCGGAGGAATGTCGAGCGATGCGGTGTAGATCGCGCCGGAAGGTTTCAGTTTCTTGAAATTGGGGAGGCGCGTGCTATGGCGGTGGATGTGATAGACCAGTCCGCGGAGCCCGGATGGAATCACCACCGTAGTTCCGAAAATGGGCGTGGATTCCTGCTGGGCCGCGAGAAGACTGCACAGCAGCGCCAGCAGGGACGCGGTCGTGCGCATGACGCCAACTGTATCATGGCGTCCAATGCGGCTGTTCAGCGGATGTTGGTTGAAACTGTATTCGTTCGTGAGCATCACGGTCTGCTCGATCGCGGCGGACGCGTCCTATCTCGGAACTTGGAAGATAACGTCGGCCGTTGTGGCGCCTTGGGTTAGTGGGCCTGCCTACGACTCGGACACCAAGGAGATGAAATCGCTGGTCGGCAAAACCATAGTGATCAAACCGAGCAAGACCGTGGGTCCAGGGATACTGGCGTGCAAAGGGCCGAACTACAGAGTGGTCGATTTTCCGGCCAACATGCTGTTTCAGGGCGCATTCGAAGAGATGCAGAGCAAAGACAAGTCGGTTGACCCGGTCAAGATCGCGGCCAAACTCGGTTTCCGCGGCACGAAATGGAAGACGCTCGAGACCGGCTGTGCCAACGAATTGGATTATCATTTCGTGGACGCAACGACGGCGGAGTTCGCGCTCAACAATTACATCTACACTCTGAAAAAGCAGTAGCGGCTCCTCACCGCGAAGCGCCGGTGCGCAGAAAAGCTCCAATCTTCTCGTTCAGGAATTTCGCGTCCGCCGGGATTGCTGGCAGCCCCCGCAGTGTGTCCCCACAGCGATGGGATCGGCATCAGAGTGACCGATGGAATAAACCCTGCCTCATATCGCGCGTCCCCGACGGGGAAGTAGAGATCCGTTTCCGACGGCATGTACAGCACCGGAACCTTGATCGAGCGCAGCGCCAGTTCCACATTTCCACCGAACGTCGTGCCCGGCGTCGTCCCAACATCGTGGCGCTCCCAGGTCCGCATCTGCAGGATGAGATCGTTGGCGTCGGCCCCGGGGATGAAGTCCGTGCGGAAGTCGTGCAGCACCTTCTCGAACGTAGTTCCCGGGGGCGACGACTCGCGCCACAATTCCCTGCGCCACCATTCCTGAGAAAACAACCACGCCGTCCACACCATCGCCAAAAGCCTCCAAACCCTTGGTGGGCGGGGTGGTGTAATCGCCATTCTGAAATGCGGCGTCAGCCGTGAGTGCGGCGATTTGTCCTTCCAGCCGCACCACGCCGTGCGGATAATTCTTCGCCGTGCCCGAGGTAGCGACGATCCGGTCCGCGAAGTCCGGATAGCTCACCGCCCATTGAAACGCCTGCTCCGCGCCCATGGAGAAACCAACAATGGCCCGCACGTGCGTGACCTTCAAATCTTCGGTAAGCAAGTTTGTGAACCGCCTCCACATTGTCGCGAATGGTCATCACCGGAAACCGTGGGCCATGGTAAGGCTCGGGCGTATTGCTCGGCGAAGATGAATGCCCATTGCCAAACAACTCCGTCGCTACCAGAAACAGCTTGGACGGATCAAGCGCGCGGTCCGGCCCGATCAGCCATTCATAGCCATGAAAATTCGCCATGTAGTGCGACGGCAATAAGACCGCGTTGTTCTTGGCGGCGTTCAGGTGGCCGTAAGTTCCGTAAACAACCCGCGCTTGCGGCAGCGTCACACCGCCTTCGGCGTGAAAGTTCGCAATCGCGAACTCATGGCGTTCCACCTTGGGGCGCGGCCCGGTTGGGCGCACTCTGCGAGAAGAGCAACTGTGAAGCGGCGAGCAGAAGAGGGAGCTTTTTCATTTCTAAAAGTATCCGAAGGCCAGCGGCGAGCAGAGCGCGTCACCGGACTCGTCGCAACTTATTAACTGAGACGACATACCGTTGTCACATCCGGCCGCTCACTATCGACTTCTCTTACCGCGTAGTTCTGGGGGGTGTTTGTGCAAGTCTTTGGCAACCTAAGCCGACGTGTATTCGCCGGTAGCCTGTTAATACTCATCTTCGCGCTTGCACCGAGCGCGCTCGAAGCGCAGGATCAGGGCAGCGCAACTCTGGCGGGAACCATCCTCGATCAAGCCGGGAAGTCGCTTCCGAACGCGTCCGTGGTGGTGACCAACGAATCGAACAGCGCCGACGTTCACAGGACCACGAGCGGCGGCGATGGCCGCTTCTCACTAGAAGGCTTGGCCCCGGGGACCTATGCGGTCGAGGGATCGGCGCCCGGCTTTGCAACCAACCGGCGGACCGGTCTTCAGCTTAAGGCGGGCGGCACCCAGGACATGTCGATGGCGCTGAGCATCGCCAGTCTGTCCGAGACCGTCACGGTGGAGGCGGTTGCCTCGGTGGCAGCCCAGCTCGCGCCATCCGGCAACACGCTGGATGCGGCTTCCGCCAAAACGGAAATCAGTGAGCACTTCATCAAAAACTTCACATCGCCGGTTTCGGATTTCACTGAGTGATCCAAATAACGCGCCCGGGACGTTCAGCGTTAATCCGAACGGAGTCGGGCTGGGCACAGTAAAGTATTTCCGCGGCTTCAAGGATGGACAGTACACGATGCAGGCTGACGGGATCCCGTTCAAGGATACTAACGACCCCACTCACCACTCATGGGCATTTTTCCCGGCCAGTTATTGCCGGCGTGGATTTCGACCGCAGCCCCGGGTCAGCGGCCTCGTCGGGCCTACGAACTTCGGCGGGACCGTCGACCTGTTGTCGAGAAGCGTGCCGAGCGCCGGATATTCGGGCGACCGGCTTCCTACGGATCGTTCAATACCCGAATGCTCGCATTGGATATCGATTCCGGGCAATTTGGTCCGGACAAGAAATCAAGTTTGATGATCGACTTGCACCAGATGTTGTCGGACGGCTATCAGACCTACAACTATCAGAAGCGCGTCGCCGGGTTCATGAAGTATCAGTACCGGCTGACCGGCAGAACGACCTTCACCCTGTTCGTCGGGGTTAGTGGATATGTGGACCAACACACCGAATCTGAAACGGCCCGACGCGCGCCCAAATAGGCCAGTTCGGCGACAACTACCTGTTGAATGGCGACCCTACTCAGCCGAATTACTACGGCTATAACTTCTACCACGTGCAGACGGATTTCTCGTATATTGGCGTCAACACGGACTTAGGCCATGGGTGGAAGCTGGATAACAAGGTGTACACGTACCGTTACTGGAACAAGCAGAACTACAACAACCCTTCCCTGGGGGCGAACGGCCTGTTCAGCACGACGGGAGCATCACCGCCACCAGCGGGGTCGACAAACTGAACGGAAATCGCAAGGCGGCGACATCACGACGTTGAGTCAGGAAAGCAGCCGCGGCGTCTTGAGGACCGGCCTGTGGTACGAGTGGGCATACACCGACCGCTATCAGATTCCGTGGGATCCGCCGCACGTGGGTGGACGCGGCCTTGCCCAACTTCCATGAACACTTCATCACGACAGACGGCGCAGCCGTTCGCGGAATATGAGTATAAGGTCACGCACGATCTCAGCGTGACGGCCGGCGTGAAGGTGGCCCAATATAGAATGAACCTGAACCAGTATCGGCCGACAATGGTAGGGCTGGTGGCGTAAACCTGGGCGGGTGCGCGGAGCGCGTTTCATGAGGCCGATTATCGTTACTGCGTGGCTGCCGTCGATCGACGGCACGTTACAGGATCAAGACCAACTGGTCGGCATATGCGCAGTTCGCCAGGGTAGCAAGATACCGCCGAGCAGCGTATTCGACGTTCAATTCGGCATCGGGATCTGCCGCCCAAGGGACGGTAGCAAAACTTACCAGGCGGGCTCAGTGGTGAAATTCAACCGGTGGACGCTGGACGTGGATGCTTACTACATTCATTTCCAAAATCAATACACTGCGGTGAACGATCCCAACAACTTCAACGAGCCTGTTTACATCCTCACGGGCCCGTCCAACACGAAGGGTGTCGAGGGCGAAAGCAACATCTTCATAAGCCACGGGCTTAGCCTGTATCTCAACGCCACTATGGGGGCCGCAAGGTACCAAACGAGTGGTTTGTGGGTGGCAAATGCCCCACACGACACCGAGACGATGGGCCTGACCTGGCAACAGAGGAACTGGGACGTGGGTTTCTTCCACAAGCGGATCGGCAAGCTGTGGAATGACAACGGGAGTGTCAACCAAGCCGTTCCCATCGATCCCTTCAGCATGACGAACGTGTTCGTCAACTATACGATTAGAAATTCCTCGATTCTCCGCGGAAGCAAACTGGGACTGGCTATCAACAATTTGTTGGACAACCACAACATTACGGCCGTAACACCTGGCATCGGTCCAACTCCGACCGTAGCTTACGTTCCTTCGGGGGGCGATTTCCTGCAACTGCTTCCCGGACGCAGCATCATGGTGACGCTGACCGCTGGGTGGGCGCCGAAGCGCTAGTAACCTCGCTATCGCCGGATGCCCTGCGGCGACGCGCGGACGGCGCGCTCGAAGGCCCAGCCGCGGATGTGGTTGATCTGCTCCTTCATGGTGCGCGACAGCGGCACCAGCTTCACGGCGATGCCGATCAGATCCTGCTCGGTCACCTGGCGTTCTGCCAGGCGCGCCTTGGTGATGGCCGAGATCACGCACTGCTCGATCTCGGCGCCGGTCCAGCCGACCGTGAACTGCGTCAGCTGCTCGAGGTCGAAGCCTGCGACGTCCACGCCGCGCCGGGTCAGGTGAATCTTGAAGATCTCGATCTGCTCCTCAGTCGAGCGGCAGGTCCACGAAAAACACCTCGTCGAAGCGGCCCTTGCGGATCATCTCGGCGGGCAGCAGGTCGATGCGGTTGGCGGTGGCGGCGACGAACAGCCCGCGCGTCTTTTCCTGCATCCAGGTGAGGAAGAACGCGAAAATGCGGCCCTGCTCGCCGCCCGAATCGGTGGACGTGATGCCCATCTCGATTTCGTCGAACCAGAGCACCGCCGGCGCCATGTCTTCCATCATCTTGCAGGCCTGCACGAACGCGCCTTCGGGCTTGCCGTGGCGGCCGGAGAAGATCTCGATCATGTCCATGCGGTAGAGCGGAAGCTGAAAAGCGGAGGCGATGGCCTTCACGCGAGAGGCTCTTGCCGCAGCCCGGAATGCCCATCAGCAGGACGCCCTTGGGCACGATTTCGGCGCTCAGGCTGTCGCGCAACTGAAAGAGCTTGCGGCGCTCCAGCAGCCATTTCTTCAGGCCATCCAGGCCGCCGACTTCGCCGAGCTGCGTGCCGTCGGCGAATGTATTCGATGACGCCGCTGCGGTTGACCAGCAGCCGCTTCTCTTCGAGCAGGGCCGGCAGCGACTCGGGGCCCAGGTCCGGGTTCGGCGGCCAGGGCGCGGCGCAGGGCGTAGCGCGCTTCATCCAGCGTGAGGCCCTAGCAGCGCGCGCGCCATCTGCTGCAGAGTCTCGTCGCTCGCGTCCCGGTGCGTCTCTCGCGCAGAAACTCGACCAATTCGACCAGGTCGGGCGGCCGCAGTTCCAGAAACATCATGCTGCGCTCGAGTTCCTCGGGGATGAAGCGGACCGGCGAGGTGATGACGACGAACTTCTGCCGGTCGAGGCAGCTCTCGTAGACGTCGCGCAGGCGGCGCCGGATCTCGGCCGACTCGCGCAGCGGCTCGTGAAAATCCTTGAGGTGGAAGATGGCGGCGCCGCGGTGGGCCGCGATGAAATCCAGCGCGCCGCGCGGTGCTTGCGTGCCGGGTTCGGCGGGCTCGGCCGTCGCGCTGCATGCCTTCGGTGAGGCTCCAGGTCCAGACCGGCAGCGGCTTGGAAGCGAGGGAGCCCTGAGCCACCTCGCGCAGCACTCTGGCCACGCGCTGTTCTTCCGCGGTGCGGATGATAGGTGAGCGGGCGGCCGGATTCGAAGACCTCGCGAATCATCTTGGCCGCGCGGCTCTCAACAGCAGGCCCAGCCTTGTGATCGAGCAGGACTTCGGCGGAGCCGGCTGCGCGTTGTAGTGGCGTTGACGTAGGGATTTCCTCTTCGGAGAAACTCTCTCTCATTATGGACGAAGCCGATCGCGAAAAAGCCGAAGCCGCGGGCTACTTTTCGGCGGGCGCCAGATCCAGCCGCAGAGTTCGCAGCCTGGCCAGGCGAAGAATGAAATACAGCAATAAGCCCGCCGGGCCGAACATAAAGGTGAGAATCAGGCACGGGATCACCAGCCAATGGGAGATGCGGTGAGCGCGGGCATCGCGCACCTCCCAGCTTCCGACGAACAGATCGAACGCCAGGTAGTGCACCCACCCGGCCAGCAGCAGCCATCGATTCGAAAAGAGCGTGGCCACTTGCGATAGCGATCCGAATCCGCCGCCCGGCGTTTCGCTCCAGTGCGCGGCAATCAAGGGGCCGTAGAGAATCCCGAACAGCAGCGGCAGGATCGCGCCGGTTACGAGTGGCGCCACCCAGCGCCGCGGCCCGAGAATGATAAGCAGCAGCCAGCCCAGCAGCGCGACGTTGTTGGCGATAGAGAATACTTGATCGGCAGTCATGTCTCTCAATTGTGCTAGCGCGGAATCGGCTTGTCCAGCGTGTCCCATCCGTAGGCTAGAGCCACGCGGCGGCGGACTTCAGTGATCAGGAAGCCGCCGCTGTCGCTATTGGTCATGATGGCGACGCCGTAGCCTTTCAGGCGATGCGCGTACAGATCGCATTGGAATCCCCAATTGCCGCCGGAGTGCGTGAAGTACCAGCCTTCGCCGTCCTTTTCGATGGTGAATCCCACGGCGAACGGGCCGACGCCCACTGGCGTGATCATCTCCTGCGTCATGGTTTGCGAGAGCACGCGGTTAGATTTCCCGAGGAGAGACAACTGGACTTCGATGGCGAACTTGGCAAGATCGGTGGGAGTGGTCCAGAGGCCGGCCGCGGCCTGCTCGGGATAGACGTGCCATTTCGCGTCCATGGCCTTGCCCTGGGAATTGTGCGCACGCGCAGCTTTCTTGGCGCGCTCGGGCGGAAGCGGCTGCTCATAGCTGCTGTTGGTCATGCCGATCGGATCGAGCACCCACTCGCGCATCAGTTCTGCAAACGGCATGCCGACGGCGTCCGTCAAGGCCAACTGCTCGATTAAGACGGCGCCGCCGGAATACTTGTAGCCGGTGAACGGCGGACGCGCCCAGCGCACCGGGCCGAGTGTCGAAGGCGGCTTGCCATCGAGAACCTGCGGAATCGTAGGAAGCGGCGCGGAAGGAGCATAGCCAGGAAAACCGAAGCCATCGTCCGTGCCGGAGGTGTGGCTCATGAGCGCGCGCGGTGTGACGGGATGATCTTTCGTGAACGGGCTCTCCGGAATTTTCCAGGACTTGAGAATGGTGTTGACGTCCTGATCGAGGCCGAATTTGCCGCCCTGGATGGCCTTCAACGACGCCATGGCCGCCACCGGTTTACTGATGGAAGCGGCTTGAAACATGGTTTCCGTATTGGCCGGCTCGCCGGACTGAACATCGGCCACGCCCCAGGCCTTGGCCCATTGGATCTTGAAGTCGCGGATCACGGCCACACTGACGGCGGGCACGTGGAATCGGTCCATGAGCTGCGCCAGCGTGAACGGGTCGAGTCCCTGGCGGTTGGGGACCTGCGGGCTTTCGAGGGTGCGGATGATCTCGGCGGTGTCCTGCGCAAAAGCTGAGCAGGCCAGGCAAAGAAGCAGCGGCAGAGGAAGCAAGCGTGCGCGTCGCATTCCCTCAGGATTGCCTATCTGTTGAATGCTTGTCTATTAGAAGGCTATGAAGGCCAGGTATCCGAGCCCCAGGCCCAGAAGCGCGCCGGCCACGACGTCGCTCAGGAAATGCATGCCGAGCAGGATGCGCGACAGGGCGATGCTGAAGGCGCAGAACAGCAGGCCGGCCGTCAGCTCCGGATAAAAAAGCGAGAGCGGGATCGCCACCGCGAAGGCTGTCATGGTGTGGCCGGAGGGGAACGAGAATTGATCGGGAGGCAGCAGCGTGGCCCAGCAGTGCGGCTCAATTTCGCAGGGACGCCGGCGGCCTGTAAATCGCTTGACCGCCAGAAACAGAAGGATACTCAGAACCGCGGCAGTGCCGGCCGCGCCCAGTGCTCGGAAGCGATTCTCGCCGCCGAAGAGCAGGATTGCCAACCCCATCGCGTACCAAAGCCAGCCGTCGCCGCCGCGCGTCGAAGCGATGACGTAGGCACGCATCCAGCCGGGCGCCACCCAATTGTTCGCACGGCGCATCACGTTGTAGTCGCGTCGAATGATGAGGCCGCGCATCAGATTGCCTTCCTAGTTTGACTATACCGCCTGCCATATTACATTCTGTTGAAGAAATGTTTGCGGATCGATGTTTTCTGGATGAATCAGAACAAAACTGTGTCAACATGTACCTTGAGCAAAACCCCAATACCCATGCAAAAGCTGGATTTTGTGTTCTTTGACGGCGGGGGCGGCCATCGCGCGGCCGCCAACGCGCTAAAGTCCGTGATTGAGCAGCAGGAGCGGCCATGGGAAGTGCGGCTGGTCAATCTGCAGGAGATTCTGGATCCGCTGGACATTTTCCGCAAGTACACCGGCATCCGGATGGAGGACATTTACAACCTGCTGCTGCAAAAAAGGCTGGACGCTCGGATCGCCGCAGCTGACGGTGCTGATGCATGGGATGATCCGCTTGTATCATCGCGGGCAGGTCCGGCTGCTGAAGAAATTCTGGGCGCAGGGCGAGCGCGACCTGGTGGTTTCGCTGGTTCCGAATTTCAATCGCGCGCTGCGCGAGAGTCTGCCGGCGACGCCGCTGGTCACCATCCTCACCGATCTGGCCGACTATCCGCCGCATTTCTGGATCGAACGCCAGCAGCAATATTTCATTTGCGGCACCGACGAAGGCCGTCGAGCAGGCGCGGCGCTGGGCCATCCGCCGGAGCGCGTTTTCCGACCTCCGGCATGATCTTGCGGCCGAAGTTTTACGAGCCGTCGCGGCGATCGACCGGGCAGTCGAGCGCCAGAAGCTGGGGCTCGATCCGGATCTGCCCACGGGCTTGGTGCTGTTCGGCGGCGAAGGATCGCAGCGCGATGCTCGAAATCGCGAAACGCGTCACTGGCCGACGCGCAGTTCATCTTCATCTGCGGGCGCAACGCGAAGCTGGCGGAACGCGCTGCGCAGGCCTGCAACACGAAGTTCCCGAAGTTCGTGGAAGGATTCACCAGCGAGATCCCGTATTACATGCAGCTCTCCGATTTCTTCATCGGCAAGCCGGGGCCGGGCAGCATCAGCGAGGCGCTGGCCATGCGGCTTCCGGTGGTGGTGGAGCGCAACGCCTGGACGCTGCCGCAGGAGCGCTACAACGCGGAATGGATCCGCGAGAAGCAAGTTGGCGTGGTGTTGAAGTCGTTTCGGCGATATCGATGCCGGCCTGCGCGAGTTGCTGGATCCGGCGAACTTCGCGCGATTTCGATCGCAACGCCGCCGCTATCAAGAACCGCGCGGTTTTCGAGATTCCCGAAATTTTGGGCTTCTTTGCTGCAGCAGCAAAACCGATGAGCCCGATGATTTCGCCGGCCAGCAATAGCGGCCAATTGAAGGGATTCGGCATACCACCCGCAGCGGCATTACGAAAATCCCAGATGAAGGCCAGCACGATGACCGGCCGCGCCGGCCACGATCGAGCCGGAGTGCGCAGGCGTTCGCGAAGCCGCCCTGAACGAGCGAGATCAACCCGCAGACGATCATACGTGATGCGCGACCAGCACGGGCGCCCACACCGGGCCCACCCAAGGCAATGGAATCAGGAACAGAATGTCCCAGGTGGCGAGCGACTGCGGCCAGCGGATCATGAGCTTCGAAGAAACGCGTAGAACGAGATGTCCCACAGTCCGAATGCGACGGCGAAGGCCGCGAAGCATTGGTGAAACGTTCGGCCGCACAGCCAGGGCGACTGCCGCCAGCATCACCATGGTGGCGGCTTCGCGGCCAATCTCGATCACCAGGCGCCGGGCGTTTTCCGGGCCCGCGTCGGCCAGTTGCTGCGGCGAGATCAGCGGGAACAGATCGTGCGGGTTGCGGTCCGGATGACAGGAGCTGCGGATCGGATCGATAGATCGCGCGCAAGTACACGACCACGGCCGCCTCCACGTAGCCGAACGAGATGCCGAACAGAAACAGGGCGGCGACGATGCGGCGCATAAATCTCATTCAAGCACGACGCAGCTATGGATTTTCCGGCCAGGCGTGCTTGGGATAGCGGCGGCTCAGTTCGCGGCGGACCTGCGGATAGAGGCGCTGCCAGAATCCCGCCAGATCGCGTGGTGGTCTGCACCGGCCGCTGATTGGGCGCGAGCAGATGCACGACCAGCGGCACCTTGCCGTTGGCGATGCGCGGCGTTTCGCGCATGCCGAAAAAATCCTGCAGTCGCGAGGCGACCCACGGCGGCTTGCCGCGCTCGTAATGGATCGTGCGTCTGGCGGCCGCTCGGGCAGACGGATGCGGCTGGGCGCGACATCGTTCAGCAATTTCGCGTTGGCGCGCTGTTCGAGCATCGCGATCAGCGGAGCCCGCGGCGCTTCTTCAGCTCGGCGAAACTCTTCAGGCCGCGGCAGAGTTCGCGAATGCCGATTCAATGTCGATTTTGGGAACTGGCGCGTGCTCGGAGGCGAAATCGATGCGGGCCAGGAATTCGTCCAGCTCATCGCGATCGACGAAGCGTTCGATGCCGGCTTCCAGAGCTTTCTCGGCCAGCAAAGCCGCGGCTTGTTCCGGATCGGGTGCACCGCTGCGCGTTTCTTCAATCACCAGGCTGTCGTAGAGCAGACGCGCTGACAGCATCGACGCGCTCGGCGGCGCGATTCCATTCCACGCCCGTGCGCTCCGTGACGCGTCCGGGAAACAAATCGACCAGCCATTCGGGTTCAATGGCGCTGAAGAGCCGGACCAGCGGCAGCGCCTTGTTCGCTGCGATCCTCGATGTCGACGGCCACCAGGAACTCGACGCGCGGCTTCGAACTCGCAGGACCGCCGGAGCCGCCGGAAGCGAGCAGCAATTGCTGGTCCTTGCGGCGGCGCGCCACGCGATCGGGAAAAGCGGTCAGGATGGCCAGCGGAAGCGCGTTGGGATCGTGTGCTTGGCAGTCTTGGGGGCGAACGATGCGGCGGATCTGCTCGAAGTGCCTGCTCGGTCACGGGATCCAATTCGGAATCGAGCGAGATGCATCAGATCGCAGGAGATCGGCGCGGGCGCCGAGAGCTGAGCAGAGCGGCCGCGGCAGCAGCCTTCCTCGCCCGCGCCTCGTTCAACGGCTTCGATCACCAGCCGCGCGAGCCGCGGATGCAGAGGATAGCGGGCCATCCGGCGGGCGCGCTCTCCGGTTGCATCCAGCCGCTCGAGCAAATCTTCGGCGCGAGAAACGCCGCGTGCGGGCGGCGGGTCGAGCCAAGTCGAGTGGACGGGATGGGCGATGCCCATGGCGCGCAGACGTGAGGCAAAGCTCGGACAGCTCGCGCCGCAGTGATCTCGGGCGCGTCATGATCGCGGACGGCGGTTGGAAATCTTCGAGCGTGTAGAGGCGGATCGACGCGGCCGGGAGCAGTGCGGGCGGCGCGGCCGGCGCGTTGCGTGGCGGAAGCTTTGCTGATGCGCGCGACGTCGAGCGTAGGCAGGCCGGTCCAAGGCGAATCGCTCGCCATGCGCGCCAGGCCGCTATCGATGACGGCGGTGACACCTTCGACGGTGATGGAGCTTTCGGCGACGTTGGTGGAAAGGATCACCTTGCGTTGCGAGGCGGGGGAGACGGCGCGGTCCTGCTCGGCCGGCGGCAGGTCGCCGTGCAGCGGAAGCACCAGAAGCCCGTGGCTGGCGGCGAGCGGCTGGCATTCGCGTGCGGCGCGGCGAATTTCGGCGGCGCCGGGAAGGAAGACCAGAATGTCGCCCTTGTGTTTTTCCTCAGCAGTCGATCTAACGCGCCGGCGACTTGCTTTTCGAGCGGCTGCGGCCGAATAAGGCTGATGCGTGATCGACAGATCGAAGAGGCGGCCTTCGGAGCGCAGAAGGGGCAGCCGCCAAGATAGCGCGCGATGGGCGCGGCGTCGAGCGTCGCCGACATCACGATCAGCCGCAGATCGGGCCGCGGAGGTCTGCTGAGTCGGCGCAGCAAGGCCAGCGCCAGATCGCTTTCGAGATGGCGCTCGTGGAACTCGTCGAGCACCACGGCGTCGACGCCGGCGAGCTTCGGATCGGAGATCAGCCGGCGCGTGAGGATGCCTTCGGTCAGGAAGCGAAGGCGAGTACGCGGGCCGGCGACCTCTTCGAAGCGGACCTGATAGCCGACGGTTTCGCCCAGCCGTTCGCCGAGTCTCCTGAGCGACTCGGCGCGCGGCCAGCCGGGCAGCCATACGCCGCGGTTCCAGCACCAGCACCTGCCCTGCGCACCAGCGAAAGCAGCGCGGGAGGAACGCGCGTGGTCTTGCCGGCGCCCGGCGGCGCTTCAATGACTAGGTTGGGACAAACTGCCAGCGACCGCCGGATCTCCGGCAGAAGATCGTCAACCGGGAGATGCAACGTCTACTGCTTCTTGGGCGGCGTCGCAGGAGGCTTGTTGGGATCGTCCACGTCGCCGTACTTGATGGTCATGTCGCTCTTGAACTGCTTGTAATCCTCATATTTCACGATCATCTTCATGCGCTGGTCGTGATCCTGGAAGTGCAGCGTGTCGTTGGCGATGGTGTAGGTCGGGAAACCAGTATTTGCCATCGATTTGTTCGCGATAAGTTTCGAACTTCGGATACTGATGATCGCCCTTCATTGGTGCCGACGCCGCGGCCGTAGCTCTTGACGATCTGCAGGTCCTGATCGTCCACCCAGACGATGCCTTCGAAATAGCGCTTGCCTGATTCCAGCTTTTTGGGCTTGACGGCAAAGGCGTAAGCAGGGAATTTCATCCAACTTGCTCGCGGCCCAGATAGCGGATGTAATAGTTCGGCAGCTCGCTGGTGGTGAGCACGAACGGCTGCACGTCGCGCAGATCCTGGATGTCGCCCGGATCGAGCTGGAATGCCGTCCAGCGTGCTCATGGGCGCGTGAACCACCCGTTCCGATGCGCTTGCCTTCCGGCGTGAAGACGATGTCGCTCACCTCTTCCCATTTGCCGGTGGCGTTGCCATCGTCATCCAGCGACATGACGCTGGCGTCTGGCGGTAGGTGTAGTTGCTCGCGCGCCTGCTGCGAACGCGGCTTCCTTGGCGGCGAACTTGGCGATGATGTCGTCGATCTCCGATGGACTGGGGTCGTGAGCGATGGTGGCGCCAAAGGCTGCGCCTGCGAGAATTGCAAAAAAAGCGACGAGACGCATAGTTCTTCTCCAGCTTCGACAGTCGCCGGGCAAGCCCGGTTTCTTTTCCAGTGTAGCGCGGCGCTTCAGGCCAGGATTTGCTTGGCGATGGTTATCTTTTGCATGTTGCTGGTGCCTTCGTAGATGCGGCCGATTTTGGCGTCGCGATATAGTTTTTCGACCGGGTAATCCTTGGTGAACCCGACGCCGCCGAGAATTTCGACGGCGCGCGAAGCCGTGTTCTCGGCGACCTGCGAGCGAAATACTTGGCCATCGCGGCTTCGGTGACAAATGGCAGACCGGCGTCGCGCATGCGCGCGGCGTTATAGACCATCAGGCGCGCCGCTTCGACTTCGGTGGCCATCTGCGCCAGCTCGAACTGCACTCCTTGAAAATCGGCGATGGGCTTGCCGAATTGCTGCCGCTGTTTGGCATAGGCGATGGCGTGATCGAGCGCTCCCTGGGCCAGTCCGGCCATCTGCGCAGCCGATGGCGATGCGCCCTTCGTTCAGAGTTTCGATGGCGATCTTGTAGCCCTTGCCCAACTTCGCCGAGCACGTTGGCGGCGGGAACGCGGCAGTCGTCCATGATCAGCTCGCACGTGGACGACGCGCGAATGCCGAGCTTGTCTTCCTTCTTGCCCACCTGGAATCCGGGGAATCCGCGCTCCACCAGGAAACAGGTGATGCCGCGATGGCCGGCTTCGGGATTGGCGTTGGCGAAAACGAAATATACGCCTGCTTCCCCGGCATTGGTGATCCAAAGCTTGCGGCCGGTGAGCAGGTAATGGTCGCCTTGGCGCGTGGCGCGGGTGGCGAGCGCGAAGGCATCCGAGCCGGAGCCCGCTTCCGAAAGCGCGAAGGAGGCGACCGTATCGCGGGCGAGCTTGGGCAGATAGTGGCGCTTCTGCTCCTGGTTGCCCCAGCGGATCAGGATGTTGTTGGCGATGGTGTTCTGCACGTCGACGATGACGGCCGCGGAGGGATCCACTTCGGCCAGTGCTTCCACCGCCAGCACGCACTGGAAGAAGTTTCCGCCCTGCCCGCCGAATTCTTCGGGGATTTCGATGCCCATGAGTCCCAGCTCGAACATTTCCTGCAGCAGGTCTTTGCGAAAGACGCCGGCTTCGTCCATCTCGCGCACGTGCGGGCCGATGCGCTCGCGCGCAAAGCGGCGGATGGTGCTGCGGAACATCTTCTCTTCTTCGCTCAGGACGGTGAGCGGCTGAACGGGCAGATGCGTGGATCGATAGCCGTGGGCATGATTGGGATTCCTTTTTCAGTCTACTACTGGCGTGCGTGTTCTTGACGCCAGTGAACATTTCCAGGGTGTATAATCGCGTGCCAGAGGGAATGCCTATGCGAACTTGGTTGTTTGTTGGGTTGCTTTGCGTGACCGTCGCGCTGTTCGCTTTTCAGGCCATGCCGACGATGCACCACGGTGGATCCCGATACCGGGAAGAAAGGCGATACGATCACCGCCAAAGGTGAAAATCTGGGTAAGAACAGCATTGCCGAAATCTACTTGACCGATGGGCAGAAAGATACCAAAGTAGCCATCTCGGTCGAGTCGGACACAGAGGTCAAATTCACCGTGCCTGAAATTAAGCGGGGCGCTATCACCTGCTGGTGTTGACCGCGAACAAAGCGTCGTTGATCGAGCAACCGGTCGTGCTTACGGTGCAGTGATCCGGCGCGCACCTACTTGGAGTTGGGAAGCAGCATGTAAGTCAGGATCCCAACCGCGGCCAGGCGCTTCTCGGCGTCAAACATGTCGACGCGGCTGACGAATAGCGTCTTGCCCGCGCGCAGTGCGTAGGCGCGCGCGATCACCTTGGACATGGCGATAGGACGAAGATAGTTGACCTAGAGTTCGCTCGTGGTCGCGTTGCGCTGACCTGGTAGGCATGCACCATGGCATGCCAAGCTGCTTCATTCGCGATGGAGGCGAAAACGCCGCCGTGCAGAACCCCCTGGCTGTTCACGCAGTCGGGCCGCAGCGCGCACGCTACCGTGACGCCGTCCTTGTGCTTGCGCGTCACTCGAATTGCCAGGTGTCTTCGAAGGCCATTTGGATAGGATAGCTGGCGTACGCTGCTAGCGCTTGGGATCGAGATGGTGATGTTGCGATACCTCAGTCCGCCGGTGTGATCGCCTTGCAGGTAGATGCGGGCCGGGTTCGCCTTCGCGGCTGTCGAGCGCGCCGCCGGTGATGCCGGGGATCTGCTGCGTGGTCGATGATCTGATGCCGTCGCGAACGACAGTAACGGTGCGGCCCACCAGCGTGACATCGTAGCTCTCCCACTGGCCCGGGCGCGGCAGGCACCGCGGTGGCCGGCGCGATGAATCCGTAAATGGAACCCATGCGGTGGAACTGTCGTTCTTCTCGGGCGGTTCGTATTCCACCTGGACCTCGTAGCGGCCGCGCAGATAGACGCCGCTGTTGCCGCCTTGCGGGCAGTTGTATTCGATGTGCAGCTTGAAGTCGTCGAACTTGCGCGTGGTGTGGATGTTCGCGCCGCCTTTTCGTTGTGCAGCTCGCCGTTTTCGGCGGACCAGTAGGTTTTGGAGGGATCGTCCACTTCCCAGCCGGTGAGGTCTTTTCCGTTGAACAACGGCTCGGGCGCGGACCAGGCGGCGGGTGGGTCGCTTTGAGCGACGGCGCGGAAACTCCGGAGACTTGCACTTCCGCACCGTTCGACCGTCGCAGAACACCACTCAACTTGCGGCCGCTGGCGGTTACATCCCAGGCGCCCTCGGTCGATGTGAACATGAGATGCGATCCCTGCACCTTGACGTCGCTGGCAGGATGCACGCTGCCGGTCCGGCCCACCAGGCGAATCACGCCAGACGGGCCCTCCTCGGCAAATTCCATCCAATCCGGATAGGTTCCCTGAGACGCGGTCATGGTGAGGTCCCAGCGTCCGGCGAAGGGAGAATTCCCTGCCCCCAAGCAGCTCGCGGCGATCACGCAGGCCAGCGAAAGAGATGCGCGTGGAAGGGTCATTCGTGTGTTACGCCAGCTCCTCGGCGCGAATCGGCAGACGCCGGATGCGTTTGCCGGTGGCCGCGAAGATGGCGTTGGCGACCGCGGGAGCGATGGCGGGCGTGCTGGCCTCGCCGATGCCGCCGGGATTGTTCTGGCTGGGCACGATATGCACTTCGACGACGGGCATCTCGTCGATGCGCAGCACGTCGTACTGATGGAAATTGCTCCTGCTGCACGCGGCCGCGCTCGATGGTGATGCCGCCTTTCAGCGCCGCCGACAAGCCGAACACGATGCCGCTGCGGATCTGCTGCTCGACGACCGGCGGGATTCACCACCTGCCCGCAATCCACCGCGCAGACCACGCGATGCACGCGCAACTTTGCCGTCGTTCACCGAGACCTCGGCGACCTGCGCGGTGAAGCTGCCGATGTTGTTCACCACTGCGATGCCGCGGCCATGTCCAGCGGCAGCGGCTTGCCCCAGCCGGCTTTTTCCGCGGCCAGTTCGAGCAGCGCCGAGCAAGCGCGGCGATTTCGGCCAGCAGGCGCCGCCGCAACTCCACGCGGATCTTTTCCGCCCGCTGCGGCCAATTCATCGATGAACGATTCGGCGAAGAACGTGTTCTGCGAATAGCCGACCGAGCGCCAGTAGCTCACCGGAATTCCCGGGTCGAGCGCGTGATAATCCACCAGGACATTGGGAATGGCGTACAGCAAATCGACGACGCCTTCCACGCCGGTGCGCGCTCACGCCGTTGCGCAGCCGCCGAAGGGCGGGCAGAGCGATGCGCGCCGTGTAGAGCGACCGGCCAGCCTTCGGCATCCAGGCCGGCCGGCGAACGGCCGTAGGAAGCCGGACGGTAGAGATCGTGCTGCATGTCGTCTTCGCGCGACCAGGTGAGCTTCACCGGCGCACCGAGCGCTTTGGAGACCTCGACGGCTTCGGCGACGTAGTCCGAGCCGCCGCGCCGTCCGAATCCGCCGCCCATGATATTCGTGTGGATCTTCACTTTTTCCGGCGGCAGGCCGGTAATCTGCGTCGCGGCCTCGTGCGCAGCGCTCTGCATCTGCGTGGACGCCCAGACTTCGCAGGCGTCGGCGCGCACATGCGCCGTGCAATTCAGCGGCTCCATGGGAGCGTGCGCCAGGAACGGCGTCTCGTAAACCGCTTCGATTTTCTTCGCGGCGGATTCCAGCGCCGCCGCGGCGTCGCCATTCTTGCGCGCCGACGCGCCGGGCTGCTGCGCGTGTTCGGCGAAATCCTTGCTGATACCGGCGCTGTTGACGGCCGCCACCGGGCCTTCGTCCCATTGCACTTGCAGAACGCGCCGGCCTTGCATCGCCGCCCAGGTGTTGTCGGCGATCACGGCCACGCCGTTCGAAATCTGCACGACGTCCTTCACGCCGGGCATGGCCTTCGCTCTTCGCTGGCATCGAAACTGGCCACTTTGCCGCCGAACACGGGGCAGCGCTCCACCACGGCGTACAGCATCCCGGGACGGCGCACGTCGATGCCGAACGTCGTGCTGCCGTTGACTTTGCGGGCGTGTCGAGCCGCTTGATCGGCTTGCCGATGAGGCGGAACTGGCTGGGATCTTTCAGCGCGACGTTCGAGGGCACCGGCAGCTTCGCCGCGGCGTCCGCAAGGCTGCCGTAGCTCAGCCGCGCGTTGGTGGCGGTGTTGACGACCGTATTGTTTTCGGCGCGGCATCGCGACTTGTCGACGCCCCACTTCTGCGCCGCCGCCTGCACCAGCATCTCGCGCGCCGCCGCGCCGGCCTGGCGCAGCGATACCCAGGAGGTGCGGATGCTCAGGCTGCCGACCACGCCCTGATAAGGCCCGTACTCGGGATCGACGCCGGGGAATTCGGTGCGGATCTTTGTTCCAGTCGCACTCCAGCTCTTCGGCCAGCAGCATGGAAAGCGACGTCACCGTTCCCTGCCCCATTTCGGCCTTGTGGATGAAGAGCGTGACCGAGTCGTCCGTGCCGACGTGCACGAAGGCGTTGAGCTTGGCGTCCGTGGCGGCGGCCGCGAGCTTGGAGCGCTCCGGGCAGGTAGAAGCCGACCAGCAAACCGCCGGCGGTTGCCGCGCCGGCTTTCAGGAAACTTCGCCGATTCACGCGCGGTTCATTTGGACACCTCCCTCAGCGCGTGAATCTCAGCGGCGCGATGGATGGCGCGCGAATCGTGCTCGATAGGTTCCGCAGCGGCAGATGTTGCTGCGCATGGCTTCGTCGATATCGGCGTCGGTGGGCTTGCGAGGTCTTGGCGAGCAGCGCCGCCGCGGTCATGATCTGGCCGGACTGGCAGTAGCCGCACTGCGGCACATCCTGCTCGATCCAGGCCTGCTGGATGGGATGGCTGGTGTTCGGCCGAGAGGCCTTCGATGGTGGTCACCGTCTTGCCGGCGACCGCCGAGATCGGCGTCACGCAGGAGCGCACCGCCTGGCCGTTGATGTGGACCGTGCAGGCGCCGCAGAGCGCCATGCCGCAGCCGAACTTGGTGCCGGTCATGCCCAGGGTGTCGCGCAGAACCCACAACAGCGGCATGGCGGGCGCCGCATCGACGGTTTGCGCCTTGCCGTTCAGGGTGAATTTGACCACTGCCATAAGTTGCTCCTCCTTTTGGCGTCGTCAACCGCAAGTATACAGCGTTCTTAGGTTGTAGGCGTTACGCTCAATCCCCAAGCTGAGGCATTTCACACAATCTGATTCGCTATATCGCGCAGGTGTTCCTGCTTGAACGGAGCGCATCGGAGTCCACTTTGGAACCCCTATTGCTCGATCCGGCGACAAAGAGTTGGGCGATGCACAAGCAGAGAAGCGTTGAGGTCCGTGCTATCGCAACCAGTCAATTTGGCTGCCAGGAAACTGAGCCGGGAAGAAAATGGCCCAAGGGTTGCAACAATCGATTCGATTCAGCACGGGTTAAGACGCTGGTTGAAAGGAGCAGGTGCATGAAATACATGACGGCTGTTGGCTTGTTGATCGCCGGTTCGCTTTTCACGGTCGGCCAGGCGAAGGCGGACTGCATGAAAGGCAATATGGACTGCATGAAAAACGGCATGAAATCCGATGCTGCTGCAGTCGAGCAAACGCTGAAGCAAATGGAGCGCGATTGGAACCAGGCCACGATTGCGAAAGATTTCAAGACGGTGGATCGGATCATGGCTGACGATTGGACGGGGGTCGACTTTCACGGGATGACGGTGACCAAGGCCGAGACCATGGATGAGCTGAAGTCGGGCGAATCCAGCAATGAGTCCGTTGAGTTGGGCGAAATGCAGGTCAAGGTGTTTGGAAATACCGCCGTGGTCATGGGCACCGATACGGAAAGCAGCACTTACCACGGTCAAGACAGCAGCGGGAAATACGCGTGGATCGATGTGTTTACGATGCGTGACGGCCGCTGGCAGGCGGTGGCATCGCAGAGCACTAAAATTGGGAAGTAGTTCCAGGAAGCGATCGCTGGCGCTAGCTGACGCTTTCGGCGCTGTAGCGGGCAATCAGGCCGGTGCGGACGCGCGTGGCGATAGACGCTGGCGAAGTACCAGCAGGCGGCGGCGATGTAGACGATGACCAGGCTCGCACCCGCCAGTAATCCGCGGGCGAGACCGGCGCGGCCTGCCACGATGCTTCGCATGCCCTCGAACACATAGGACGGCGGGAGCAGACGCGCGACACGCTTGCATCCAGCGCGGCAGCGTCGAGAGCGGATAGAACACGCCGGCAAAGGGCGAGAGCAGCGCCGGGATCGGCCAGATCGAACCATTCCGCCGCGGGCCCCAGCCGCAGCACCAGGGCGCTGGCCGAAGATCCCCAGCGCGATGCCGAAGCAAACAGGATCAGCAGAAACGGGATCAGCAGCAGCGCCGTAGCCGAAGAACGACAGCCCGAAGACCGCCGTCGCCAGCACCAGCATCACCACCAGGCCGAACGAACTGGTGGCGATGCTGGAAAGCACCAGGCCGGCGAGATACTCCGAGATCGAGAGCGGCGTGGCGAAGAATGTTCAGGAAATTGCGCGACCACACGTCCTCGAAGAACGCCGTGGTGACGCCCTGCATCACGCGGCTGAAGAAATCCCACAGCAGCACCGCGCCGAGCAGCGCCGGCACGAAATTGAAACCGGCACGCGCCACCGAGTTCAGATAGCGGGTGATGAAGCCCCACAGCACCATGTCGATGGCGACCCAGGCGAACAGCGGCAGAATGCGCGCCGGGCTGCCGCGCAGCAGATAGAACTGGCGGAGCACGATGGCGCCGCTGCGTCCGGAGATTGCATCTAGAGCTCGGCTCCAGCGCCAGCGGCTCGCGCGCCACGGTGATGAACAGCTCTTCGAGCGTTTCCTTGCCGTGCTCGCGGGGCAGAGTTTTCGGGTCGCCTTCGAGCAGGATGTTGCCGTGCGAAAGAAACAGCACGCGGTCGGCAGACTTCCTGCACTTCGTACATGTTGTGCGAGGTCCACAGCACGCCCGCCTCGCCCTGCGGAGGCGAAGTCGCGGATCTTGGCGCGCACTTCGCGCGCGGTGGCGGGATCGAGCGACGCGGTCGGCTCGTCGAGCAGGAGCAAGTCCGGGCGATTGAGCATGGCTTTGGCGAGGCACACGCGCGTCTGTTCGCCGGAAGAGAGCACGCCGCATTTCGTGTCGCGAAAGCGTTCCAGATCGAACTCGCGCGAGCAGCGTGTTCGA
The DNA here is from genome assembly GCA_963739705.1 of Terriglobia bacterium. Lineage (GTDB taxonomy): Bacteria > Acidobacteriota > Terriglobia > Bryobacterales > Bryobacteraceae > Palsa-89. The sequence continues at coordinate 26,885 of CAVUBR010000009.1, forward strand.
TGCGCGCTTCCAGATGAGGTTCTGCACGCCATAGATCAGCCCGAAGATGCGCAGGTTCTGGCGAACCGTCAGATTGCCGGGCAGAGGCGCATAGACGGCGGCGAAATTGGTGTGCTCCAGGGCCTGGGCGCGGTGCTTCGCGAGATCGAGTCCTTCGATGCGGATCGCGGCCCGAGGTGGGTTCGAGCACGCCGAGGATCATGTTGATGGTGGTGGTTTTTCCGGCGCCATTCGGACCGAGCAGGCCCACGATTTCGTTGCGCGCTACCTCGAAGGAAATGCCGTCAACGGCCAGAGTGTCGTGGTAACGCTTGGTGAGCTTGGCGACGGAAAGAACGTTGGACAAGGCTGAAGCTATGGTCGCACGGAAATCCGGGGAAATCCGGGGACAGTACACTCATTCCCTAATTTTCGGCTCACGACAACGGGAGGACTCGGAAAGAATTGGGGAATGAGTGTACTGTTCCCGGATTTTTTAGGGGAGCAGTTCGGTTAGGACCCGGCCGATGGAGCCGCTGGGGGCCTCGATTCCAAGCAGCGCCGACAACGTGGGTGCGATATCGTTCATCGCGATTTTTCCCCAATACGCGCCCGGCTTGATGCCAGGGCCAAGGAAAATCACCGGGATGTGGTTGTCGTAGTCGTACGGCGTCCCGTGCGACGTTCCCGTGGCCTCGAACAAATAATACGGTTCTTGCAGGATAACCAGGTCGCCCGAGCGCGGCCCATAGAATCCAAGGCTCACCGCTCGGCCAATATCGTCGCGCTGCACCTCACCGCTCAAAACTTCCTGCCGCGTATACACTCGCGCGATGTGGTCTTCGGAAGCCGCCGACTGCGCGGCCACGCGCTCCACCTCCGCCAGATCCAGTTTGCGGGATTGAATCAAGTCCAGATTCAGATACGGCGTGGTGGCCTGGGCCGGCAGCAGCCATTTGCCTGGCCCGAATCGTTTCACCAGCGCATCCGACATATCTTGCGCCAGCCGAGTTCCGACAAACGCCCTCCCGGCATGTTCCGCGCCTGATTGACCTCCGGCACCGGGGCAACGCCGTGATCGGCCGTCAGGACAACGATGTGTTTCCTTTGCCTACGCGCGCGTCGATAAAATCCAGGAGCTTCCCCAAGAGCCGATCCGTGCGGATGGACATATCGCGAACGGCGGGATCGTCGGGACCCACGGCGTGGCCAACATAATCGTTCGACGAGAAACTCACCGTCAAAATATCGGTGCCGGAGTGAGAGCCCAGCATTTCATCGCCGACGGCACGCTCGGCAAACTCCTCGATCATCTCGTTGCCCCAGGGCGTCGCTTCCAGGCTCCCGCAGAAACGCACCTCCGGCCGGCGGTCATGGTGCAAAACGGCTTCGCCGGACTCGTTCGGCGCGTCCAGCGGAAGCCAATTCGCTCCCAAGATAACGCTGATAGATCTGCTCGCTGTTCAGCTCGCGCACCCAGTCCGGCAATTCGGCGTGATAATACGTGCTGGTGACCCAATGGTTCGAATCCGGGTCGTACCAATACGCGCCGTCGGCCATGTGCCCGGCCGGAAGGATCGCGCCGCGATCCTTGATCGACACGCCAATGATCTTGATTCGACACCGTGCATCTTCAATTCATCGCCGACGGTGCTGACCAGCATTCGCCGCGGCGACGACCCGGCTCACCAGGCACGCCGCCGACCATTTTGGACTTGGGATCGAAAACGCTGGTCACCATTCGATGGCTCGCCCGGTCGTACCATTCGTTCGAGATGATCCCGCTCACCGAGGGCGGCGCACCGCTCAGGAACGTGGAATGTCCCACGGCGGTCACGGTGGTGGAATGGATCAGATGAGCGTCGTGGAAAACCGCGCCTTGTTCAGCAGCCGCTTGAATCCGGACGTATAGCCACTCCGGAAGCGCAGCAAATAGTCGTAGCGGAACTGATCGATCACGATAGCCAGCACCAGACGCGGCCGTTTAGGGGGTTCGTTGGCCGCGAACAGAGTCGCGATCGCAACCAGCAGGCCAAGGACGATCCGTCGTGTACGTTTCACTGTGCATTCCTAAAGTGACCAGCATGGCGCAGCAACGCTGTCGAGCGCCAATGAAGAATTGGTTACAGCACCCGCTACGGGATCAACATCACGGGCGCCTGCCAGAACGCGGCCTTCTGGCCGGCCGGGTCGAGCACCGTCACCTGGCAGTTGTATTCGCCCGGCGGCAGCTTCGCGAGCGACAGGTTGAACTTCAGCGGCATCGTCTTCAGCCGGTTGTTCGAGGCCTTCGGTCACCGGCAGCGGCGGCGTCTCGAAGGCCTTGGTCTGCCCGCGATAGAACGTCACAAACGCGACCAGCGGCTGCGTGCTCGGCGCCTCCTGCTCGTAGGCCTGCAGGTAGACGTACATGTCGCGGCTCTTGCTGAAGACGCGCGTGACGCTGGGAATCAGCTTCTGGCCGTCCTGGACCAGCGGGTTGACGGCTTCGGCTCTGTCCCTTGTCCTTGCCGCGTTGTACAGCGCGTCCTTCAAGTCCACGCGCTGGCTGCTCAGCACCACCGAGCTGATCGGGATCCGCTTCTCTTCTTTGTTCAGATTGGGAATGACGAACTTCGTCTGATAAGTTCCGATGCGGCCCGGTTTCGTCGTCGCGCGCCAGAAACTTGATGGTGTATTTGCCGGGCAGCAGCGTGAAGCCGGTGTCGTATTCGATGGGCCGCTTGGCCAGCTCGGCGGCGGTCGCGTCGCTCAGCTTGATGTCGACCTTGTCGCGCACGTTGCGTGACGGTGGTGCCGAAATCGTCCTTGACTTCGCCGATGAAATCGATGCAGCGTGTGCTCGGCGCCGCCGCGCTTGGCCAGCGCCAGTTCGCTGCCGGGAATCTTGACGACCACCGGCACGAAGTACTCGGCGCGGTTCAACTGGAAGTAATCGACCTCCATCGCGATGGTCAGCTCGGTGATCGGATCGCCCAGCATCAGCGCGTCTTCGAGCTGGCGTTCCTTATCGGCGGCGGTGAACTTGCCGAACTGCTTGCCGGCGAAGTAGCCCTGGCGGTAATCGAGGCTCGCCGGACAGGCCGTTCGTTCAGCGTGATCTTGATGCGGCGGAATTTGCCGTCGAGCGCCGCGTTGGTGGTGTAGTAGCCGATGATGTAGTAGCTGGAAATGGCTTGCTGCGCCTGCACGATTCCCTTGGCCAGATCGTTGTAATCGAGCAGCGCTTTGCCGCCGGTATCGGCGGCCAGCGCGTACAGCGTGTCCTGCGACTGCTGGAAGTTGTCGCGTCACCGCCAGCGCGGACGCGCCGTTGTACATGCCGATGCCGCCCGGCGAGCCCTGCGTCGCATCGCCCAGCGGCGCCTGCGCCACCAGGCCGCGCGCATCGATCGGCCAGAACGAAACGCCGGCGCGGATCGCGGCGTTGATGGTGGCGTGCAACTGCGCCTGGTTATCGACGCCGTTCAGCCGCAGGCCGCTGGCGAAGTAGATCAGCGATTTCTTTTCGTTGAGCTTGCCCAGCATGTTGGCGGCGGTCTGCAGCGCGGCCAGCTGGCGGTCGGTGTTGAAGATGTTGAACTCGCTGTCGTCCTGGCCGAAGGCCGCGCCGGTGTCGGCGCTGCTGGCGTCGTTGCGTGGTGTCTCGCCGAGTCCTGGTCTTCGCCGACGATCAGGGTCTCGATGATGCTCTCGCAGCCGGTCGCGATCGTCGGTGAAATCCTGCAGCACTTGGACCGCGCCGCCTTGATACATCATGAGGCCACCAGGTCGGCCGGCGTCATCTGCGTGCGGATGAATTTCTGCGCGGCGTCGAGCGCGCGCAACTGGTCGGGCACCGGCATGGCGCTCATGTCGAAGTAGAGCGCCAGCAGGCGGCGGTCGCGGTACCGGATGTCGCCGGGCGTTTCGGGCGCGATCTGGCTGTGCGGATACTTCGGGCCAGCGGCGCTGCTCGCTCACTCGGCGGCGCCGTCGGCCGTCGAAGCCTCGCGCGCAGGCTCTTGCAGCTTCTGATATTCGAAGAAGCTGATGGTCTGCGGCGCGCCGTCTTCGGTGACGGTGAAATCCTTGGCGGTGAGGCCCTCGATGGGCTTGCCGTTCTTATCCTTCACCGACACGGTCTCGATCACCAACTGCGTGCTGGCTCTGAAACGTGGCGCGGCCGGCAGCCGGCGACGGATGTGTTCTGTCCGATCTGCTGGCCGCTGGCCGCGAGCAGTGAGCATGCGACAAACAGAATCGCACCGCATTACGTCGTCGCATGGTTCAGAACCTCACTCGCAGCGTGGTCTGCACGCTGCGCATGGCATTGGCCGTGTCGGCAGTCCGAACTGCGCGCTGCTCACGGTGGTGTTCCAGCTCGGGAAACGTGACGTGATTGAGCGCGTTGGTGGCATCCACGCGCAAGTCGAGATTGAACCGGTCGCTGAACGGAAGGTGCGCCCCAGCGACGCGTTCAAGGTGAACTGCGCCGGGCCGGTGATGGAGTCGCGTCCCGCGTTGCCCCACTCGCCCGGCGGCGGCGGAGCGTAGGCCGCGGGATTCAGGAACAAGCCCCCGGAGGCGTGTAGAGCGGCGCGCCGGTGTAGTCGGGACGGATGCGGTCCGGTGACTCCGGTGCCCGGCACCGGGCAAGGATAGATCGGCGTCAGCGGCAGGCCGGTGCCGGCGGTGATCTGGTGGCGACGGTCCATTCCTTGAACAGCGCGCCTCTCCATCCGCTCAGCAGCGTGCCGCCGCCGCAGTCCCATGCCGGTGGTGTACTGGATCTGCGCGGTCAACAGGTGGCGCTGATCGAAAGTCGAGAGGCCGCGCTCGGCGTCGAGATCCAGCCAGTTCTGCGCGATCACGCGGAGTGCCCTGGTTCCTTCCGCCCAGCGCCGCATCGTCGATCGATTTCGAGAAGGTGTATTGCAGACTGGCGGTGAATCCGTTGTGCAGGCGGCGGCGCAATTGAATCTGTCCGGCTTCGCGCGTGGAATTGCCGTTCGAGGTCAGATACGTGAAATCCGGCGGGACACTGGGGCACGGATTCGCGGCGCCCGCGGATAGCGTATTCGGCAGAAAATCCTGCACGCCGCGCGTTCCTTTGATGCCGAGATAGGTGGCCGTCACCACCAGCGCGCCGGGCAGGTCGCGCTGCACCGAGACCTGCCAGTTCTGCGCATATCCGACGCGGAAATTCGGATCGACCGCGAAGGTGTTGGGCGTGATGGTGGGCGAGGAGTTGAATCCGTTGGCCAGCGTCAGCGGATTGGCCGGGCTGTTTGCACGCTCAGGCTCTTCGAAAGCGGCGATTGCTGCGCCATCTGCGATGGCGATGGTCTGGTAGACCGAGGTGTTGTAGTAGACGCCGTAGCCGGCGCGAACCACCATCGAGACGCGGCGAATGGACGCCAGGAGAAGCCGATGCGCGGCTGGAAGCCGTGTTTGTCGGGATGCACCAGCGAGTCGGGATATCTCTGATGCCGGTGAGCGGGCCGACCGGATCGCTTGCCACCACCGGCGCGACGGCGGAGAAGCCCGGGGCGATATCCAGATTCACCAGGCGGCCGTACATTTCGGTGATGGGCGACCAGTATTCCCAGCGCACGCCGGCGTTCAGGGTGAGCCCGGGGCTGACTCGCCAATCGTCGTTGAAATAGGCGTCATAGGCGGAGGCCGAAAATATTTGTCGGCGTTGCCAAAGGCGATCGAGCTGGTGTCCGGAACGCCCAGCAGAAAGCCCGCGAAATCGGAACCGGTGGCCGCGCCGGTGAAAGTGAACGTGCCGCGCGGGTCCTGCTGCGAAAGAAAATTGAATTCCTGACGGCGGAAATCGCCGCCGAAACTGATGTTGTGCCGCGCGCGCGCCCACAGATTGTCCACCGAAGCCGTGCCGGTCTGGTTGCGCGTGAACGACGGCAGCCCATCCGAGAGGCTGGCGATGCCGCTTGTAAAGTTCAGCGTGGGTGGTCCCCAGTTGAGCGCCGACTGGTCGTTCCCTGTTATGCCTGCATTACCTGAAACGTTGTCGCGATTGGCGAAGAACGGCGTCACCCGTGAGATGAAGCGATTGAACTGGAAGCCAACATTGGTGAAAAAGCGCGGCGTGAAGTTGTGCCGGAAGTTGGCCATCAGGTTATAGCTCAGCCGGTCTCCGGTGTCCAGAAACCCAAAGAGATTCGTATTATCCAAACGCGCGTTCTGCATGGCGAACAAAATCGAAATAAAGTTTTTGCGGCCGATGGTCTTGTTGTAACGGGTTTGGAGGTTGTCCTCGTGATCGTTGTAGACCATCGGGATCTGATAGTTGAAGCGCGTCCCGCCGTCGAAGTTGGGCAGAGGATAGAAGCGCAGAAGTGCGCGAGCCTGTGGGCTGATCTGGCTTTGCGGGATCATGTTGCCCGAGATCGGCGCGCCGGTGGAAGGATCGACGATCTGAAGCGGCTTTCCGAAGGGATTCAGCGTTTGCGAGAAATCTCCCATGCGCTCGGCCGCGGTGGGCACCAGCCCGGTTGCGTTGGCGGTAATGCGGTTGCGGACCCACTGATAGTTGACGAAAAAATTGCCGCCATTGTTGACGAGATGCGGAATTTTGACTGGCCCGCCGAATGCGAAAACGCCCTGCAGGTGATCGTAAGGGAGCTTGGGCGTATCCTGGCCGGTAATCGAAAAGTTGCGGGCGTCCAACGCGGAGGTGTCGAAGATCAGGCCGAGATTCCCGTTGTAGAGCGACCGCATGCCGCGCCGGCTGTTGCCAAACGCCTGAGCCTGCGCGAACGGCGAGCTGGCGCCGTTATTCGCCGTGCCGTTGATAAGGAGTCCGTCGGAGGCGCGCTGGCTGAGGTCCGAGGCGTTTTGGTTCCCGAACGCTCCGCTGCTGCTGGATGTGGTGGCATCGCCGCCAGGCGCGGTCTCTTGCGAGACAGTCGCGCTTGAAGCGTTCACGTCCGCGCGCTGGAAGGCGCCCGGCGTGTTGGCCGGCGCAGGGGCCGCCTTGCCCTTGCGAGATTTGCTTTTCGCCGCCGAAACAGCGGGAGCGTGCGCGGCCTCGGGCTTAGGCGCCGCCACGGCTTGCATTTCATTCAGTGGCAGCATTTTCAAATTCCACTCCGAAGCGGGCGCATCGCGTGCGACGGTCACCTCTTGATTGATCGCCGCAAAGCCCTGCATTTCCACTTGAATCGTCCAGGTGCCGTCCGCCAAGTCCGGAAACGAATAGCTGCCCTGCGAATCCGTGATCACGCTTAACGTTTTTTCGGCTTGCGTCGCGGTCACCGTCGCGCCAGGAACCGGCAGACCGCCGAACTTTACCTGTCCGTGCTGCTCCGAGGCCGAGAGCACCATGACTGCCAGGAAAAGAACCGCCAGTTTCCGGGCCATTCGCACTAGTTCTCGGAAGGCTTCTCCACTCGATCGATGACGATCATCTCGACCGGGCCTTTTTGCGACTCTAGTCGGAGCCCGAGCTGTTCCTGGATCGCGGTAAAGATGGAAGGGCCGTTGGGATCGGGCGGAGGAGGGGCCTGCGCGCCAGGAGGCGGCGCCCCACCGAGCGGCGTGAGCGATTGCCCGGGGTCAGGCGTCCACTGCAGCTTGATATCGTAACGGCCGGTGAGCCCGGTGCGATCCAGCACCGGCCGGCCCAACTGATTCGAAAGCACGGTCACCAGCATTTGCAGCTCGACGCCCTGTCCATTCACCATTCCGCGCCCCATCATCATGCGCGGCGGACTGCCTCCGGCTTTCGTCTCGACGGGTTGAATCTTCGGCCCGTTCTTCCCCACCAGTAAAGCGTAAACGGATTGTTCCTTGGTCTCGCGATGGATCACCAATTGGCAACGCTCCGCGAGCAGTGCTTGCAACCGCTGCTGCATCTGTTCGCGCACCGTCTTCATCTGCGCGTCTGTGATCTGCCGCGGATCGTTGGTCTGAGTTTCAGAACCGGCGCCTGACGTCTTCGCCAGGATGTCATACCGGTCGGAACTGATCCAACTCGGCCCTCCGACGATTTGAAACTCGCGCACGTCGTAGGCGACGGTAAGCAGCATTTTGAGCGTGGCCCCGTTCACGCGCAGCCCTCCGCCGGGCTGCATTTGAATGCCAGTTCTGAAACCCGTTTCAGCGGTTGGTTTGATGGACGCAACCTCGAAGGTCAGCGGGGTAGTCGCTGGCTGTCCGAACATCCACCAGGCCATGAAAATCGCCAGGCTCGCGCCAGCCGCTATTTTTCTCATTGGTGCCCTCTGCCCTTCCCGAACCCGCGCGCCGTCAGACACTATGACGACACGCCGCTCAAAAACGTTTGGTCCACTTTTAGTTTTCTGACGGCCTTTCCACCTGCTCGATTACGTAAGAGTCCACGGCCGCTCTTTGCGGCTCCATCCTCAATCCCAGCCGCTCGAAAATCAGCGAAAGCGTCGGACGAGTAGGATCTGCCATCGCAATATCTTCCGGTCTGGATCCCGCCCGGGAAGTACCGGCCGGGGACGCATCGGCGCCCAGCCATCGGTATCGATTTCGAAGAGCCCGTCGATGCCGGTCTTGTCGATAACCGGGCGGTCCGACCAGTTCTCAACGAACTGAACAATGTCGGCCACCGAGACGGCCTTGCCATGCATGCCCCGGCCCATGCCGCCAGTGATGACGTGGCACGACATGTCGCCCTGCCCGCGGCTGGAGGGACAATCCTTCTCCTCGATGGCGGCCTTCCGCAGCTTCGGTCCGCTCTTTCCAAGCACTACGGCGTAGACCGGCATTTCCCTGCTTTCGTGCCGCACCGCCAGTTTGAATCGGTCGGCCAACAAAGCCTGAAGCCTCAGTCTCATATTGTCCTCGCGCGCCTTGCGCGACATCGAAGCGGGAACCATATCGGCGCCTGCTTCCGCTTTCAGGTCGTACCTTTCGGTTCGGATCCAGGCTGGCCCGCCCGACAGCCGGACCGACTGCGGGGAGACGTCATATGCCAGCGCGATGATCCAATACAGTGGCAGATTGGTGGCCGTGAACCTCCCACCGGGAAGAAAGTCCCAACCTACTCCGCGAAAATCAGCAGAATTGTTCTGTTTTACCGACGCCACTTCGAAGCTTAAGAGGGCATCAGGCCGGGACTGGGCCCAGGCTCCGGCCGTGCCCCAAATTCCCAGCAGTGCCGGTATTGCGACAGCGATCGTGTTGCCCATGAGTCTCATTATGAAAGACAATTGAGCGAGCCGATTTTCGGACGGCTGCGGCTAAAGATGATTGGCGAGCAGCACCTTGCCGCCGCTGGCCGCAACCAGGTTCAATTTGGATTTTCCGGCCAGCTTCTCCAGCCGCGGCACCGCCGAGTCCGAGGCAACGATGTAATAGCGCTCCGGACCGAGCCACAGTTGGCGGAATCGCGCGTCGTCGATGAAATACGTCCGGAGCGCGGGGCGCATAAGACCCATACACCAGATTGTCAATGCGGCCGTTCAGCAAAAGCGCCGTTCGATTCGTATAGAAGAACACAGAAGAGAACGTGTAGTAGTGGTGATCCACGATCAGCTTTCCCTCCGGGGCGCGAAGAAGCGCCTCGGCCAGCGGGCGCGACGACAAATAGGGATCGAAGACTACCAGCGCCACGCGCGCGGCGTGAAAGAACAGCACCATCATAACGGCCGCGGCGAGGAATGCGCGCTGGCGGCTTCCCCATAGCATTCCAGCAGCGCCAACCAGAAACGCCACTCCCGCTATGATCAGAGGCGTCCGCAGATAGGCGAACGAGCCTAGCGTCAAATCCTTCATGTGATCGAGCGCAAGAGTGTAAGTGCCGGGCCGGGAGATCAACGCGGTTGAGATATCGCCCGGCGCCGGATAATTCCGCACCAGAAACGCAAGCCCCAGAACCACCACCGCGGCGCTCAGAGCGATGGCACAAAGAAGACGCGTCCCGCGCCGCAGCCACACGCTGTCGGTCGTCATCGCCGAACCAATCAGCAGCGCCAGCGCCGGATAGCACGGCATCGAATAATATTCCTGCGTGGTTGAAAACGTGAAGAAAACCAGGATGAAACCGATCCAGCAGAGCGCCAGCAGACGGGTCCGCCCGGCGCGATCAATCGGCCGGAATGAAAGCTTCGAAACCGCCGGCAGCCACACGCTCCAGGGAAACAGCCACAGCAAGTGGAACAACCAGAACCACAGCCGCGGAACCGTGTTGTAGTCGCGCGGATAGCGCATGTTCAGAAATCGCAGAAGCTGCTCGTTGATGAAAAAGAACCACAGGAATCCGTGATATTCGCCCGGCGCGCTGCGCATCGTGAAGTCGAACCAGGGCGGATTGCGCAGTGTGGCCAGGATGTGCCACGGCGCTGCGATCAAGAGGATGACCAACAGCCCGCGAAATGGATGCAGGCGTTTCCAGACTTTCGGGTGGAACAATTGATGCGTCAGGCCCAGATACAACAGTCCGGTGGCGACCGGGAACAGCGTGCCAACCAGGCTTTTCCAGAGTAGACCCACGCCCAGGCTCGCGGCCAGCACGAATGCCCACAAGCCGGGACGCGGCTCAGATTCATCCAGAACTCTTAAGAAAGCCCACATGGCGAGCGCGACGGTCGCGGTCAGCATGACGTCGGGAATCTGAATGCGCGTGAAGAGAAACAAGCCGACGCACGTCGACATGCACAGGCCGGCATAGAAACCGGCGCGCCGGCCAAAAGCCCAGGCGCCAAAAACCCACGTCAGCCAACACAGAAAGATCGCGGACAGAGCCACCGGCAGCCGCGCCACCCAGTCGTGCACACCGAGGACCTTATAGCACGCTGCGATCATCCAGTAAATGAGCGGAGCTTTTTCGAGATAGGCGACACCGTCCAGCCGCGCCGTCACCCAATCGCCGGATGCGAGCATGTTGCGCGCGATCTGCGCTTGCACCGCATCCACGTCGTCCATCAAGGACGGCGGGGAAACGATGCAGCCCAGATAAACCGCGGCTGCAAAGAATAAAACGCCTAGATGGCCATAGAGGCGCCTACGGCGAGCCTGCGTTTCGCCTCTGGGAGCGCATTCGTCTGTATGTGCCATCTTTTCATCCACAGAAAAAGAATCATGAGCCCCCACAAATGATATCCGGCGTTGATGCGGCGGGCTAGGTGATCTGCGAGGCAGGTCTTGATCGCTTGGCCGTCGAACAGCTCTGCGTGTTCAGTGAGCCCGGCCGCGAGCACTTCATGGAGCAGCGTAGACAACGGCCCGCGCAGCCACTCGTGGGCGGGAATGTCGAAGCCGACTTTCTTGCGGTGAAGCACGGCCGGAGGCAGACGATCCTTCATCAGATGCCGCAAAACCACCTTCTGCTGTGCGCCGCGAATCTTCATTTGATCCGGCAGCCGGGCCGCGAATTCGACGATACGATGATCGAGAAACGGCGGACGCACTTCGATCGAGTGCGCCATGCTGATGCGGTCCACTTTGGCGAGAATGTCGTCGGGAAGATAATATTTCTGGTCGAACCAGAGATAGGCGCCGTTCCTGTCGCCCGCGCGCGAAAGTTCGCTCAGTAACGAATTCAACCCGCTTGGAAGCTGCGCGCGTAGTAGCTCTTGCTTTTCCTGATCGGAGAAGGTCCCGTTCCAATACACGTGCGCACGCTCCGGCTGCATCCGGCAACCTTCCAGGAAACGCTTCACTTTGTATTCAAAGCTGATTTTCTCGTCTGAAACCGGCCACCAGCGGGTTGCGCCGGCGCCCCATCGTAAAAGGGCCGAAGGGAAGCGCCGCGCTGCTCGAGCCAGATCATTTGCGCGATAGGTCAGATAACCGCCGAACAGCTCATCGGTTCCTTCCCCGCTGAGCGCCACCCGCACACTGCGGCTGGTCATTTTTGAAAGAAACCACACCGGTAGAGCGCCCGCGTCGGCGTTGGGCTCGTCGGCGTAAGAAGCAAACGATTCGATTGCGCCCGCCAAATCCAACCCGGTATTGAGGTCCAATTCCTCGTGCTCGGCGCCATACCGCGAAGCAATAGGGCGAATGTATTCCGTTTCATCGAAACTGCGCCCGCGGAAAGAAACCGAGAACGTTTTCAGCGGCGAACCGAGGGCCTGAGTGGCATAGTGGAGGATGGTGGACGAGTCGAGCCCTCCGCTGAGCCACAACCCGAGGGGAACATCAGAAAGCAGGTGCTCCCGGACGGACAGCTGGAGCAGCGAATCGAGCTCCTCGGCGGCGTCGTTCAACGTGGTCCGGCACGGGGAACCGGATGGCAGAACCCAATACGGCTCCGATCGAAGCGTGCCATCGCGCCACTCCAGCCAATGCCCGGGACGAAGCTTCTCGATACCTTCTACCAGCGTCCGCGGACCGGGAACGTAATTCAGCGCCAGATAACAGTCCAGCGCGGCCAAATCAATATTGCGGTCAATCTCCCCGTGCAGGAAGATGGACTTCATCTCCGAGCCGAAATACAGATCTTCGCCGCGTCGCGCGACGTAAAGCGGCTTGATTCCCATACGGTCGCGCGCCAACACCAGCCGCCGGTCCGATTCGGTCCACAGCGCGATCGCAAACATCCCTCGCAAGCGCGCAAAGCATCCCGTGTCCCATTCCAGAAAGGCCCGCAAAACGGTCTCGGTATCGGCGGCGGATTGAAATTTGTGTCCGGCCTGCTCCAATTCCGCGCGCAGTTCGGCATGGTTGTAAATCTCGCCGTTGAAGGCGATTACCGTATCGCCGCCCGAGTCCGACATGGGCTGGTCGCCGCCCACCAGGTCTCGAATCTTCAAACGGGCAGCGCCGATTGAAACCCAATTCGACTCAAAAACCGCCTGCCGGTCCGGCCCCCGGTGCGCAAGATCTTCTGCCGCCCTCCGAATCAGGCTGGGATCAGGTAGACGCCGCTTATGAGTGAACCCGGCAATTCCACACAAATCTATCTTCTCGATTCTTGGCTGCTACAGTCCCCGTCGCAGCCAGCTTAGGCGTATGCACTCAATCTACCATGAAGATCAGTTCCGATCCCGGGTCTGTACATAAATTGGGGCGTGCTTGCCAGCGGCTAGAGTCTTGCATCACGGGGCGAGCGCGGCCGCGCTCATCTGAGCCTGGCGGCGATTCGTACCGCGTCTCCAGCTTACTTGCGGCATAAGCACGGACGGATCAATCCGGTCCCGGTAGCGCATCGCGATATCGATCAGAGAGTCCACCAATGACTCCGACAACAGGTGCGGCTTCAGGCCCAGATCCGTCAGCTTGGAGTGCTTGGCGTTGTAATAATGCTCCTCGGCTTCCACGCGCGGGTCTTCAATGTGATCAATTTCCACTTCGGCGCCTACGTTGGCGCGCGCCGCTCGCACCATTTGGGCGAGCTCCAACACGGAGAACTGCTCAGTGAACTGATTGAACACCCTGCATTCTCCAGGCTGGGCCGGATTCAAAATGGACAGCTCGACGCAGCGCACCGTGTCTCGAATGTCCAGGAAACCGCGCGTCTGGCCTCCGCGCCCGTACACAGTCAAGGAATGATCCAAGGCGGCCTGAACGCAGAACCGGTTCAGAACGGTGCCGAACACCTCGTCGTAATCGTAGCGATTGATGAGCGCCTCGTCATACGACGTCTCCTCGGTGACCGTCCCGTAAACCACGCCCTGATTCAGATCGGTCGCGCGCAGCCCCCAGATCCGGCACGCGAACATGATGTTGTGGCTGTCGTGGACTTTGGAAAGATGGTAAAACGAGCCCGGCTGCTTGGGGTACGGAAGTACATCCTTCCTCCCATTGTGCTCAATGGTGATGTATCCTTCTTCGATGTCGATATTGGGCGTTCCGTATTCGCCCATGGTGCCTAACTTCACCAGGTGGCAATCCGGCCGGAGCTCGCGCAGCGCGAACAGAAGGTTCAGCGTGCCGGACACGTTATTCACCTGGGTGAAAACCGCGTGCTTGCGGTCGATCATCGAATACGGCGCTGAACGCTGCTCGGCAAAATGGACCACCGCATCCGGCTCGAAATCGCGAATGGTGGAGTGCAGAAACTCGTAATCGGCTACATCACCGACGAACTGCTCGATCAGATGGCCGGTCAGCTCGTACCAGACCCTCAGCCGTTCCGCCAGGGGCCGAATGGGTGTCAGAGTTTGCACGCCCAGCTCATGATCCCATTGGCGGCGTGCGAAGTTGTCAACGATCGCGACGGAGTGGCCTTTCCGCGATAAATGCAGGGCCGTGGCCCAGCCGCAATAACCATCTCCTCCAAGAACCGCAATTTTCATACTGCCCATCGTGTACTCCTCACGTATGGATCTCGTAATTCACTTCGAATCAGCGCCAACAGGGAAGGACGTGGCCCGCTTCAACGGGGGTTACGTCAATAATTTTCCTGGTACTGCGAAGTACGAGACTCTAACGCGCCAGATCAGGTTCCAGCCAATGGTCCCAGCGTTAGCACATGACCCTTGTCGCTACGTAAGTAATTGTAACAGCTTCTCTGGATGGTATGAGCTCGGTATCAGAGATGCTTTATCGGGCGACTAATAGAATGCCGCAAGCCACCAACAGGGCTCCCATGGTTCGGCGGGCTGCGACGCGTTCGCGCAGCAGGAATTTGGCGAGCACGGTCTCCAGGACGAAGCTCCCGGCGGAAGCCGGCACAACGAAGCTGAGCGGTTGGGTCTGTACTAGAGCCAGGAACGCAAAAAATGAGACCGCCATGCAGAGAATTGCCACGGCGAGATCGCGGCGGGATGCGATCAGAGCCAGCACCCGTCCCAGCCCCGGCGCCGACGTGCTCGCGCCTCCCGCTATTTTCATGCCCCGGCTCTGAAGCAAATCGCTGACCACTGTCGAACCCACAATCACGGATAACAGTACCCACTTCATTTGCCGATTCTCGCCCCTTCCGTTGTTTTCTCAGGCGTCGAAACCACCAGCGCCGCGCCCAGCGATATCAATATGGCCCCAGCCCAACGCGACGCGCTGACCGGCTCGTGAAGAAAAACTCTGCCAAGCAACGTTGAAAGTACGTAACCTGCCGATGTCACCGGCAGCACGAAACTGAGATCGGCCACGCTCAGCAGGGACATACGCGTCAGCAGCCACAGGATCTGCATCACGATGCCGAGCGCAACCAGCGGATCCAGCATGGCTCTCAAATAGGCGGCCGGATTGAGCGCGAGAACCTCCGAAAACTGGCGCATGCCCCAGGCCAAAAACAGATTACTGAAAGGCTTCAGCAGCGTTACGATGACTACCAGCCCGTACGAGCCGGCGGTTGCCGCCAGGTTGGCAGGCGCGCTGCGGGTGCGTTCCGGCGTGGCATACTGCACCTTCTCTGGCTGGTATTTCATGCTCGTGGGAGACGCCCTCAGCGTAGCACTGGTTCCCTCCAAATAGAAAGCTGATGCCGAGCGCCGCCACCGCCGGTTTCAGCTACGGCGACTGGCATACCAGCAATCGGAAGGCACGAAACGTTCCGTCTCCGTCCAGGCCAGGCGGGCGTATGAAGCGGGCTTGATTGCGGCGTAGCGTGCCGCGGCCAGCGCGCAGCATGGGCGAATCCACAGTAATCGCATTGCGGTGGGGCTCGGACTGTTATCGCGCTAGCTTGGCCTTAACGAATTTTCTGGGCCAAAGCTGCCGGCCTCCCGTTGACATGAGGCTCCGGCCGGCGGCCATTGCGCGGCCGTGAATGCTCGGCCATCCGCGGATTGCCTGAGCTCTCCAGTGCGGCGAACGATTCCAGCGCCGCGAGCGCAGGCCTCGGCACGATCCGGCTGGCGATCACCGCAGCGCTCATTTTCCAGTTGCGCGCATCCAGAAAAAACGAGCTGCGCGAGAGAGCGAAACTGCGCGCGGCCAATGCCGTTGCCTGACGAAAATCACCACCCATATACGCCAGAAAAGCAAAGTAGCGATACATGTTGCTGGAAGCTACCCGCTCCACCCTGCCTGTTTCCGCGGGTGCGAGACCTTTCATTTTTTCAAGTAGCTGGTTCCAACCATCGCGAATCTCAGACCACTCGCAGGTTCGCTGCCCAGCATGACGCCGATATAAGTTCAGCACGCGCGGGACCGCGAGAATGTTGTGAGGGCGCAGCAATGCGACCCGAAGAAAAAAGTCGATGTCCTCACAGCGGGTCAAGGATGGATCGAGCAGACCGGCCTCGACCGCGGCTACTCGCCTCATCACCACGGCGGACATGGTGCGGACGCTGTAATCCGAGAGCAGGCTCGAGAAATTCATGCTGCCGAACCAGCGTGGACAGGGCAGACGCAGCGCGCACCCCTGGGCATCGATCACCCGCACCCATGAGAAGGTCGCGTCCACCTCGGGGTGCTGCTCGTGAACCTCCAGATGCCGGGCGAGCTTTTCGGGCAACCAGATGTCGTCGGCATCGAGAAAAGCGATGTAGTCCGCGCGAGCCGCCAAGATCGCGGTATTGAGCGCCGCCGGAAGTCCTCGAGTGGCTTGTGTGACGACTCGCAACCGTGGATCGGCGCACCGGCGCAGCCGCTCCTCCGTATCGTCGCTGGAGCCGTTGCTTACCGCGATTACTTCGAGGTCCCGCTCCGATTGCCGGAGCGCCGAGCCGACGCTCGCATCGATGAAGGGCCCTGCATTGCAGGCCGGAATAAGAACACTAACCCGTGGCTTTCTCCCGGCGGGCGTTCTGTTCATTGCCCTGCCCCGGCTGCTGTGGCCGCTGGCTTTGGTTCCGGTACTGCGCTGGTGCGTGGATTGGCAGCCATCAACCGAATGGCACGAAATTTTCCCGACGCCGCGAGTACCGGTTCCACTACTTCCACACGCACGCCGTTAGATTCGGTCCAGTGCAATATGGTGTTCCACCCGCCCCAGGTGCGGCGGCATTCAGCCAGGAAGAATTGAAGCACCTCTTCCGGAGATTTCACCCCAGCTCGCGGATGAATCCGCAACACCATCTCAGTCTGAGCGCTCCCTTCCACCTCGGCCAACTGATAATCGCCGGGCCTGCCTCCAAATCTCCGCGCCAACCCTTCTTCAAGCAGCTTGACGATTTCAGGCGCTCGCAGCGAGTAACCCTGACCCCGCAACTTGCTGATCGCGGCCATGTCCCGCACCTGCAGACTGTAGCCCAGCTTGGAATACTCGCAATCGCACGTGGCCGATTCTATGACACCCGTGTCGCCGATCTCCACGTTGATGAGCGTCCGCGGAGCGAAGGATAGAAGGCTGGTGATATACAGCGACTCGACCGGTTCGTCGCACCAGGCATCTTCTATCGGTTGGGATACTAGCGCTATGCTGGTTATGGCGACGTGGGCGCGATTTCCAGTATTCATATGGCGGCACGGCACACCGATACCTCCAAACTCCGAGGTCGCGTATGTGGGAAACACCTGGATTCCAGCGGCTTCGATCAGGTCCCGCTTAACGTCAGTCAGGGATTCTCCCGTGACCAGCGCGAACGTTCCACGAATATCGACGCCGAGATCGATGGCCGCAGCCGCGATTCGCGTAATCGAACTGACCATTCCCATAACGTTCGAACGCACACCTTCTCTCTTGCGGCGTGCGATTAGCTCCGCCACAGGCGAGAAGTCGCCCTGCTCCAGATAGGAGGGGAACGGAATTTTCGCGCCCGCCAGCCGTAAGCGCGCCACTAGCGCAGCGGTAATTGCTTTGTAGTGAAGGTTGCGTCCCGAGCCCCCCAATGCGAACCATCCCTCAACTTGATAACCCATCCGCGCGGCCCCCATGCATGAACCGAGCCCGCTGCTTGTCGGCAGGATGGGAAAAACAATAATCGCCAAACCCTCGGGCCCGCCGAACTCATCGACCAAGAGCTGGCCGCCAGCCTGCCCGAACTTCGCGTACTCTAGGCCATACCGCGTGCGCTGCGATTTTCCGCTGGAGCTGCCGCTCGAATATGCTTCCCCGGCTCCACCTCCCGCTGAGGTATCCCAGTCTTTCATAGTGGCCGGGATGTGCTTGCCCCCGCGTACGATTTCGGTATTGCAGCGAAACTCATCCAGCGTCAGATAAACACCCTCTTTGAGAAGCGCATTGAGCGTCGCCTCGAGACCGCTTCGCTTTACACCCGCCTCCAGATCGGCGAACGTGCACCCGGCAATCTCGAAAAGCTGTGAGTATGGATGACGCGGATTGGCCAAGACACTTTTCGCTATGCCCAAGAAGTTGCTCTCGCGGTTCTGGACGTGTCTCCCAATGGTCGCCCGATAGTTGGGGTCCAACGGCATGCGATAAAGGCGTGACATCACCTCGCCCATTGCTACATACTTCACCAGGTCAACCAACGCTTGCCGAATCATAGGTCCTCCCGTGGAACAACCTCAATCAAGCTCTCTCCCGCGGGAGTTTCTTCTAGGGTTGCGGCGAAGCTGTTTCCCCAACAGCCGCTGAGGGCGCAACTACGTGACTGCCTCACTCAGAGACTATATACCGCGGACGTCACTCAGGCAACAGTATCGAGTACTAGAACTATCGACAGGATGAAAAGACTGGCAGCGTGTCATAAAATACAGTGGTTGTGATAGACTCGCGAAGGTCTCGCCGTGCCCTTTGAACGTTCGGTTCTCGAATCTACTGCACCCAACAAGCAGTTCTCATCGCAGCCCTTGTTGGCCAACTCCCCGCGAAGGCTCCGCTTTACGATGTTTTTCGGCTCCGCCCTGGCGCTGTGGATAGCGCTCTTCCTGATCCTGCCAACTGACCTGCCGTTTGCCAGCGATCCGAATTCATATATCGGCGGCGCCGCGGCTTTAAAAGCCGGACACGGCTACCGGTTCGAGCAGTACATTGACCTCCCGCCCATCGGAATGTATCCGCCGGGGTATGCAATCTGGCTGGCCTTATTTTGGAAAAATGGACAGCCAATGTCAACCAATTCTTACCGCTTAGAAATCGCCAACTGGTTGGCGGCCGGCGCTGCACTTGTGGGCCTGGCCTGTTGTCTCTTTATCAGCGAATTGCCGGCTTGGCTCGGCTGGGCACTCCTGATGTCGTTTGGCACATCGCTCGCCTTCACGCGACTGGTGTTTTGGCTCATGTCGGACGTGCTTTTTATCGCCGGAACGTGCGCTTTGGCCCTACTCGTGGCCACATACGATTCACGAAAATCAGACCGCCAGCAGGCGCTATGGTGGTTTTGCGCGAGCCTGCTGATCGGAGGGCTTTGTTTGCTGAGAGTAGCGGCATTCGCCTTCGCCGCGGGATTGGCTGCCTATGGACTCTGGAAAGGTGATCTTCGCCGCCCTTCTCGACTGGCTTGTTTTGCGCTTCCTCCCATTTTAATGGGGTTGTGGGTGTTGCACACAAAAGGTAATCCGATCTACGCGACTTTCGTGAACGCCCCAAACTTCAGCACACTGGCGGGCCATGTTTTCCTCGCGGCCATATTCACTCTTATCTACGGCTCTCAGCGGTGGCTTGTCACGGTGCTCCTGAATGTCCCGGATCGGTTGCCCATGGCGCACGCTTTCCAGCACATCTCAGTTCTCGCAGAGGCCTTCACCTTCATCTTGGCGATTGTCATGTTTGCCCTGCCACTTTTCCTGGGCATCCGAAGAGGCCCGAGGCAACCCCGGGACCGGATCTTTTTGTTCATACTTGGCGCCTACGCACTGGAGTTGATTCTTTGGCCCTATCACGATGGCCCACGGTTCGGAATCCCTTTGATCCCGTTCCTGCTGCCGTTCCTTTCGAGAGGCCTTCGTTCGAAAGCAGCTCAGTCTGCCTTTCTGACGGTTTTGGCTGTGAACATACCGGGCAATGCGTGGCTATCCTACAAAATCATCCGCAGCCAGGAGAATGAAGCCATCCAGAGTCTGACCGAACTACGGCAGGCGGCAGCCTGGATAAACGCTACGGCCGGAATAACATCTCGCGTGGCCGCTGGACGCGATGTGCCCCTTACCCACTTATACGAGTATTTAGGGCGCCGAATGCTAGCCAATGCCGGCCCCAATGACCTAACCATAGCCTCGGACGTGAGTCTGGCCGCTCAGGGCAATCTCCAGGCTGATTACATCGTCGCTAACGCTTTCTTGGAAGCACCCAGCCAGCGTCATCAAATCAAGCGCCGTTTCGGACACTGGATGGTCATTGCACCACAATAAGCCCGTCGCGAGTCCTTAGCCCTCAACTGGCGCGCTGGGAATTTCCGTGAATTGGTGGAGGCGGCGTGAGTTGAACCCGCGTCCGAGAAAGCCCGCCCTGAAAAGAACTACGTGCGTTTCCGATTCGGTAGTTGTCGGCGGCCGCATTAGAACCGGCAAGAAAACGGCCGCTTAGCCCGATTGTCGTCAGCCCTCGGCTCCGAGCAGAAGCCTGCGGCCCAATCCTTGAAAATGACGCCCTTGGGATGCCGTCAAGGCCCAACACCCGGGGCGGCTACCTAATTAATTAGGCAGCGTAAGCAAACTGCTGATTGGCAGTTATGGTTTTCCGATCGTTTTACGGGAGCTCGGAACCACCTGACTCAGGTGAACAGAGCCGACCTTCTAGTCGGTACATGGTCGACGTCGCAGCGGTCCATCTGCTCGCCTAAGATCGCACGCTCCAATAGACCTCTGTGGATGGCATGCAGAAAAAACCTTCAAATTGACAGGCGTCCTAGATAGCACTGAGATTCCGGCCTGGAAGAGCAAAGAGAGAAATGACTATCCCAGTGTGTCGTCCCACAACATCGCTCTGTCCGGCGTGAACACATTACAGTAACCCACGGTCGCTTCGGCGTTCTTCCCTTTTAGATCCTCTATCCAGTAAAGTTTCCTTTCTGTCCCAACCTCATCTCCGACCCACACACACTCATAGCCCAGGCCCTGAATAGCTCCAAGCATTTTGCAGTGCAGAAGGTCCGAAAAGCAGCCTTCTGGAGGAGGGAAGATCTGTTCCGACTTAGCCAGGGCCTCAATTTTGTTCGCGTAGTCTTGGTTTGATAGGTCCTGTCTCAGCCCCATCGTCGTGGGAAGGCCAACATGAACCGCTGCGATAGACGGAAGCCCTGCTCTTGAAGCAACCTCCGCCCACGGGACGGGAGCGCAGTGCCTCACAAGAAAGAGAACGGTCTGCGCAAGTAGAACCACGTAGACAGCTTCAAACGTGCCGGCGTAATACTCCAATACTTTTCCTTCCTGTGGACAAGTCGCAAAACGGTCAGGAGGAGGGACGACACGTTCTGCCATAAACTAGAGCAACTTGCGGAATTGCTCCTCTGTCAAGCCCGCGGCGCGAACGATTCCGGCGAGCGTGTACGCGTTGATTGGATCGTGCCTGGGAATCGTGATGATTCGCTGGCCATCTGTCATCACGACGTGCTTACCTTGGCGTGCTATGCGGAAGCCCGCCTTCTCAAAAGCTTTGATAGCCCGCTGGTGGGGAATACCCGCGATGCCGCCCACAATTAGAGCTGAAGAGCGATCTCGCGGGCTTCACCTTCGTCAGCAAGCTCGCGAGCCACAGCCAGATACTCCCGGATCGCGTCGCGGATGTTGTCCAGCGCTTCCGCCTCTGTTACGCCCTGCGACCAACAGCCTGGCAGGCCCGGACACCAAACGGCATATCCTTCGTCCGTCCTCTTCAGCGAAATCGTGTAGGTAGCTTGCATGAGTTGGTGGAGGCGGCGGGAGTTGAACCCGCGTCCGAGAAAGCCCGCCCTGAAAAGAACTACGTGCGTTTCCGATTCGGTAGTTGTCGGCGGCCGCATTAGAACCGGCAAGAAAACGGCCGCTTAGCCCGATTGTCGTCAGCCCTCGGCTCCGAGCAGAAGCCTGCGGCCCAATCCTTGAAAATGACGCCCTTGGGATGCCGTCAAGGCCCAACACCCGGGGCGGCTACCTAATTAATTAGGCAGCGTAAGCAAACTGCTGATTGGCAGTTATGGTTTTCCGATCGTTTTACGGGAGCTCGGAACCCGGCACGCCTTTCCACGACGATTCAATCCCGTCGAATCCGTTGCG
The DNA here is from genome assembly GCA_963739705.1 of Terriglobia bacterium. Lineage (GTDB taxonomy): Bacteria > Acidobacteriota > Terriglobia > Bryobacterales > Bryobacteraceae > Palsa-89. Next base: position 48,770 of record CAVUBR010000009.1, read on the forward strand.
CCCCCTTTCCCTGATTTGATGATAACATCCGCCGTCGCGATTCATCGCTATCATGAAGAAACACCGATGCCTAGCGTAACGGCGACCCCTGGTACGCGCCAGGAAAAAAAGGACGAACTCACCCCGCTCTACAATGTCGTGCTGTTGGACGACGACGAGCATACCTACGAGTACGTAATCGAAATGCTCCAGAAACTTTTCGCCTTTTCTCAAACTGACGCGTTCCAACACGCCGTGGAGGTCGATTCCACCGGCCGCACCATCGTCATGACCTGCGAACTCGCTCAAGCCGAATTCGGCCGCGATCAGATCCATGCCTACGGCGCCGACCCCCGTATGCCGCAGTCCAAAGGCTCCATGTCGGCAATGGTGGAACCTGTGGCCGGCTGATCGAACTCGCTAGCGCATCGTACACTCGTACGTTCTATCAAGCTGCCCAGCCACACCAACACGCAAGGCAAGCGAGCCTCCATGTCCCCTGTAGCCGATTTGGTACGACCAGTGTCCAGGTTCAGCAGGCCGCTCGGCGAAGAGGCAATCGACCCAGACGTCCATCTCAGCGGGTTGTGCCCCACTCATCTTCAGTTCGACCTGGTACTAAATTACGCAGTCCTGCTTAGGGCTGTAGCCGAACCGCGTTGTTGCCAATCCCATCACGCTTCCGCCTCATAGAACCCCGTCTCCAGTGCGAGCTCGTCGCCGTTGAAGTCGCGGAGGCAGAGGCGCCGTCTTGCCCTCTGAGCCTCGTTCATGTCCGGGGACCAGATAGTAATAGTCGGCGAGAATTCCTGTACGGGACATCGAATGAATCCTTTTCGCCCCACGAATGGCGGAGGTTGACGGTGTTAATTATCCGATCTGCCTGCGTATCTACGAGCGAAATGCGTGTCGGCCCTGAGTAGTAACTGCCCAGGGTCATCTCCGGACACGTTTAGTGGTCGGATTCGGAGAATTCACCGCGATCATGCCGCTGGGGCGAAAGCATCCACAATACTAACCGGCGGTTCGGCCGGATGGATTCGGGTATCAGAGCTTCTTCAATCACCACCGCGGTGCTAGGCAGACCGAAATGGTTTGGGGGTTGTGCGGTTATCGGCGATTCGCCCGCGGCCAGCGCGAGGAAAGCCAACGTCAAGCTGCCTTTGCAGAGTTCTGACCGCACCAGAAATTCTCCCGTGCTAAGCATAACCGGTCTCTGCTCAACCATTGGCTGGAAGGCGAAGGCGCGCGCATCGCCAGTGCCGGTTAGAATAGGACCCGTATCTCATGCCAGGACTCGACATCCTCGAACTCGAAGCACGCGCCCGCGGCTTCGAGCAGCGCTTGCAGCAGCTCATGGCCGATTTGGCGCCGCAGCAGATCGTTTGGTATCCATACCGGACACTTCTCACTTTTTCGGTTCTCGACCGGCTGCTTACTGGAGCGCGCCGCGCTTTGCTCGATCTGGCGGGCGGCGACCCGATTCTGGACGCCGGATGCGCCGACGGGCACAACTCCTTCTTTCTCGAATCGCTGGGATGCCAAGTAACGGCGATCGACAATTACTACACCAATCACAACCAACTGCGTGGTTTCAAGGCACTGCACTCGGCGCTTGGATCATCAGTCGAGTTTCAGGCGGTCGATCTGGATTCTCAATTTACGCTCCCGGAGGACGTTTTCGGCCTGGCGCTGTTCTTGGGCGTGCTCTACCATCTCAAGAATCCGTACTACGTGTTGGAGGCACTAGCCCAACGCGCGCGCTACTGTTTGCTGAGTACCCGCATTGCGCAGCGCACGCCGGGCGGCCAATTGATGCAAAAGGAGCCTGTCGTCTACCTGCTCGACCCCGAGCAATGCAACCACGACAGCACCAATCACTGGATTTTTTCGGAGACGGCCTTGCGGCGGCTGCTCGAACAGACCGGATGGAACGTGCAGGATTTCGTGACCATCGGCGCAACGCGTGGATCCGAGCCGGCCCGCGCGGACCGCGATGAGCGTGCCTTCTGCCTGCTGGAGAGCCGCGTTTGCCGGCGCTACTCAGTAAAGCTGCTGGAAGGCTGGTATGCCCTGGAGCACAACAGCTTCCGCTGGACCAAACGGCGCTTTTCAATCGAAGTACGGCGCCCGCCCTCGGCTGCGTTCACAGTGCTGCGTTTCGATTTTCGCCTGGCGGGGGCCGGTCCGGTCACGCTCTCGGCTACAGTGAACGGGATCGCTGTACCGCCGGCCACTTTCCTCGCCGAAGGCGAGCATTCTTATCACGTCTCTCTGCCTCGGGACTCGCTGGCCACTCACCCGACCCGCATCGATTTCAGCGCCGATCAGTGCCTTCCAGCCGGCGCACTGGACGAACGCGAGCTGGCATTGCTGGTGCCTTTCTGGAAGCCCGGCCTGGACACCGCGGATGCAATTTTGCCCTTCTCGTTGAGCTGACGGCTGAGCTGACTCCTCACTGCCGCGTCGTACACTGGTAGTTTCTTATGAAGCTGCCCAGCCACACCATCACGCAAGGCAAGGAACGAGCACCCGCGCGAGCATTCCTCAAAGCAATCGGCCTGACCGACGACGACATGAAGAAGCCGATCATCGGCATCGCCAATACCTGGATCGGCACCATGCCGTGCAACTTCAAGTTGCGCGACCTTGCTCAGGATGTCGCGCGAGGCATTCGCGAAGCCGGCGGAACGCCCATGGAATACAACACCATCGCCATCAGCGACGGAATCACGATGGGCACTGAAGGCATGAAGGCTTCGCTGGTCAGCCGCGAAGTCATCGCCGATTCCATTGAGCTGGTCGCGCGCGGCCACATGTTCGATGGCATCGTCGCGCTGGTGGCCTGCGACAAAACCATTCCCGGCGCGATGATGGCCTTGCTGCGCTTGAATATCCCCGGCCTGATTCTGTATGGCGGCTCTATTATGCCCGGCCATTACAAAGGCCGCGACCTGACCATTCAGGACGTCTATGAAGCTTTGGGCGCCAACGTGGCCGGCAAAATGTCGGACGAGGAATTTCTGGCTATTGAGAACTCGGCTTGCCCCGGCGCCGGGGCCTGTGGCGGTCAATTCACTGCCAACACCATGGCGACGGTGCTCGAATGCATCGGCCTTTCACCGATGGGAACCGCGTCGGTACCGCAAGTGGACCAGCGCAAGCATGACGTGGCGGCGCGCTGCGGGCGCATCGTGCTGGATCTGGTGAAGCGGGAGCTGCGGCCGCGCGACATCGTTACGCGCACAGCTATCGACAACGCCATTGCCTCGGTAGCCACAACCGGCGGATCGACCAACGCCGTACTGCATCTTTTGGCGGTAGCGCGCGAGGCGGGCATTCCACTGAGCATCGACGATTTTCAAACCATCAGCGAGCGAACGCCATTGCTGGTGGATTTGAAGCCGGCCGGAAGATTCGTTGCCGTGGATGTGGACAAGGCTGGTGGCATCCCCGTGATCGCGCAGCGCATGGTCCAGGGCGGCTATGCCGATGGATCCGCGATGACCGTGACTGGCCGCACGTTCGCCGAGGAAGCGGCGCAGGCCAAGGAAACGGCGGGACAGGAAGTGATTCGGCCTCTGAACAATCCCATCAAGAAAAGCGGCGGCCTGGTGATTCTGCGCGGGTCGCTGGCGCCCGAAGGCTGCGTGATCAAAGTCACCGGGATCGAGCGCAGCGAGCAACGTGGGCCGGCGCGCGTGTTTAATTCCGAAGAAGCCGCGATGGCGGCGGTGCTCGGAGGAAAGATCGAGGCGGGCGATATCATCGTGATTCGTTACGAAGGGCCGCGCGGCGGCCCGGGCATGCGGGAGATGCTAGGCGTCACCAGCGCGATTGTGGGAGCGGGACTTTCAGAGAGGGTCGCGCTGCTCACCGACGGGCGCTTCAGCGGAGCGACACGCGGGTTCTGCGTCGGGCACGTAGCGCCTGAAGCCGCCGTAGGCGGGCCGATCGCCGCTATCGAAGAAGGCGACAGCATCCACATCGACATCGCCGGCCGCACCATCAATCTGGAGATTCCGGAAGCAACGCTGAGGGAGCGCCTCAAGAAATGGAAAGCGCCCGAGCCGCGTTACCGCTCGGGCGTTTTCGCCAAGTATGTCGCGCTGGTTGGATCTGCGTCGGAAGGAGCTTTGACGACGCCCGCGCTAGGAACCCTCAGCACGCGCGCCTGACAAATTGGCGTCAGGCGGTCTTTTGTGCGGCGGCGCCCAAGTGCGCCTCGATCATCTTCTGGACTTCGACCTTCCCAACCGCGCCGACTTTTTGCTCCACCACGGAGCCACCCTTGAACAGCAACAGGGTCGGAATACCGCGGATGTTGTAGCGCATCCCAGTCCCGCCATTCTCGTCCACATTCAGCTTGCCGACCTTGATGCGGCCCAGGTAATCGGTCGCAATGGCGTCCACGGTAGGCGACATCATGCGGCACGGCCCGCACCACTCCGCCCAGAAATCCACCAGGACGGGAACATCCGAGTTCAGCACCTCTTTGTCCCAACTGGCATCCGTAAAAGTCAACGTATTCGCACCAGCCATATTTTTGGTAATCTCTCCTGTTATCAGATGTTGAGGCGGCCAAAAAGATTCAGCCCACTCGAAGCCGCCGGTACAGCCGCATGTATTCCCCCGCCGAAGCGCTCCACGAGAAGTCTTTCCGCATACCTGCGCGCATGCGGATCACCCAACGGTCCGCGTCTTTATACGCATCCAACGCCGGCCCAATCGCCTCCAGCAACGCGCTCCCGGAATACTCCCGGAATTTGAACCCAGTTTCCTCATCAATAGTATCATCCAGGCCCCCCGTCGCGCGCACCACTGGTACTGTCCCGTAGCGCAGGCTATAGATCTGGCTCAGGCCGCACGGTTCGTAGTAGCTGGGCATCAGGAACATATCGGCGCCGGCCTCGATCCGATGGGAGAGTGCGTTGTCATAACCGATTCGCAAGGCGACTTGCTGCGGGTAGGCTTGCGCCAGGTCGCGGAACATCGACTCGTATAACGTGTCACCGGAACCGAGCACTGCCAGCGCGAGGTTCTGCTTGAGCAGTTGCGGCGCGGTCTCGGCGATCAGGTCGAAACCTTTTTGTGCGGCGAAGCGCGAGACAATTCCGAATAACGGGCGATCGGACACGTCACCCGGCAACCCCAGCTCTCCCAGCAGAGCTCGCTTGCATTCGCGTTTGCCGCGCAGATCGTCAGAGGAATAGTTGCGGGCGATGAACGGATCATGTTCCGGATTCCATTCAGCGTAATCCACTCCGTTGAGAATGCCTCGCACCGGCCCATGCCGGCGGAGAAAACCCTCCAGGCCGAATCCATATTCGGGCGTCTGGATTTCGCGCGCATATCCTTTGCTGACGGTGCTGATGGCGTCGCTCCAGGCAATGCCGGCCTTCAGGAAATTCAGCTCACCGAAGAACTCGAGTTGATCCGGATTGAAAAGTCCCGGATCAAGGCCCAAGGGGGCGACAGTAGAAGGCGGGAAGATGCCCTGATAGCCAAGATTGTGAATGGTCAGCAGAACCTTGATTCCGGCGAAGGTTGGATCGCCGCGGAGATTTTCGCGCATGTAGACCGGCACGAGCGCGGTCTGCCAATCGTGACAATGGATGATGTGCGGCAGGAAGAGATAGCGAGCCACGTCCAAAGCCGCCATCGACAAAACGGCGAAGCGAAGGTAATCGTCGCTGTGGCCGTAGATACCATCGCGATCGAACAAGGCGGGGCAATTTACAAAAAAGAAATCCACGCCGCGCTCGGTCGCTTGGGTGATTTGCACAGCGTAGCCGGCGCCGAGCGGAATCCAGAGATTTTTGTAAGCCTCACGCGGCGCGGTTGGGTAGATGCTTTCGCGATAGGCGGGAAGCACCACTGCCACTCGCTCGCTGCACGCCGCAAGCGCTGCCGGAAGCGCTCCCATGACATCCGCCAGCCCGCCGGTCTTGGCAAAAGGCGTGGCCTCCGAAGCCACCATCAGAATATTCATTCCGATGCGCTGCGCTGGGCCGCCTCCTGCTCGCGATGCACCGCGTCCAGCACCGCATTGATGAAGGAAACCGACTCATCGCCGGCAAACTGGCGCGCCAACTCCAGAGCTTCATCGATCACCACTGCCGCCGGCGTCTCCTTGCGGCTCATCTCGTAGATGGCGAGCCGAAGGACGTTTCGGTCGACCAGGGGCATGCGGTCCAGCTTCCAGTTTTCGGCCTTTTCGGCGATCTGGCGGTCGATCTCGCCGGACATTCCGGAGGCGCCTCGGGCCAATTCTTCCATGAACGCGTCGGGCTCCGGTTTGCGCGGCTGTTCCTCCGAATAAAGCGTGTCGTAAAACGATGCGATGGCGTCGTCCACAGGTTGTTTCCGAAGGTCGCACTGGTAGAGGACCTGTAGCGCGCGCTGACGAGATCTGTGACGCGCTGCCATCGGAATGCCCGCTTACTTTCGTAGACGCCGCAGCAGGTCGGCCATTTCAATAGCGGTGATCGCGGCGTCGTGTCCCTTGTTGCCGCTTTTGCCGCCGGCGCGGTCGATGGCCTGCTCGACGGTGTTGGTGGTCAGAACTCCGAAGGCGACCGGAATGCCGGTCTCAAGTTGCACGGCGGCCAAACCGCTCGATGCTTGATTGGCCACATGATCGAAATGGGGCGTCTCACCGCGAATCACGGCGCCCAACGCGATGATGGCATCGTGCCGTTTCAAGCTCGCCAGCGTTTTGGCGGCGATTGGCAATTCCCAGGATCCCGGCACTTTTACGATCTCCACGTCCTCCGCTTTCGCGCCGGAACGCTTTAACGCGTCTTCAGCGGCAGCCAGCAACCGGTCGGTTATGAAGCTGTTGAACCGCGCGACCACAATGGCGAATTTCAAACCGCCGGCGTTGAGATTTCCTTCGATCGCTCGAGGCATATGGGCTAAACTGAGTTCAGGTCCTCATTTTACCGCATGGATCCCCAGTTCATCCGCAATTTCTCTATCATTGCGCACATCGATCACGGCAAGTCAACGCTGGCCGACCGGTTGCTGGAGACCACCGGCGCGCTTTCGCAGCGCGAAATGATGGAGCAGGTGCTGGACACGATGGACCTGGAGCGCGAGCGCGGCATCACCATCAAGGCGCACGCGGTGCGTCTGAATTACACCGCCGACGATGGGCAGATGTATCAGCTCAACTTGATCGACACGCCGGGACACGTGGATTTCACCTACGAAGTCTCGCGCAGCCTGCAGGCCTGCGAAGGCGCGCTGCTGGTGGTGGACGCGTCGCAGGGCGTGGAGGCGCAGACGCTCGCCAACACGTATCTGGCGCTGCATCACAATCTCGAGATCATTCCGGTCATCAATAAGATCGATCTGCCGTCGGCCGAGCCGGAGCGCATTCGCGAGCAGATTGAGCAGGTGATCGGGTTGCCGGCGAAGGATGCGATGCTGGTGAGCGCCAAGCAAGGCATCGGCATGAAAGACGTGCTGGAAGCGGTGGTGCACCTGGTTCCTCCGCCGCGGGGCTCGCCGGACGCTCCGCTGCGGGCGCTGATTTTCGATTCCTGGTTCGATCCTTACCGCGGCGTGATCATCCTGACGCGCGTCGTGGACGGGCGGCTGCGCAAGGGCCAGAAGATCAAGCTGTGGTCCAATGGCGCGACGTTCGAAGTGGACGGGCTGGGGTATCAATCGCCCAAGCCGATCCCCTGCGATGAACTGGCAGCCGGCGAAGTTGGCTTCCTGTTCGCCAATATCAAGACCGTTTCCGACGCCAAGATCGGCGATACCATCATGGGCGTTGAAAATCCGGCGTCCGAGCCGCTGCCGGGATTCGAGGAAATCAAGCCCATGGTGTTCGCCGGGCTTTATCCGGTGGAATCGCACGAGCATGGGCGGCTGCGCGACGCGCTCGAAAAGCTGCGGCTGAACGACAGCGCGTTCAATTTCGAGCCGGAGAATTCGGTCGCGCTGGGGTTTGGGTTCCGCTGCGGCTTTCTGGGGCTGCTGCATCTGGAGATTGTGCAGGAGCGGCTGGAGCGCGAGTTTGAGATCGATCTGATCACCACCGCGCCGGGCGTTCGTTATAAGGTGACGACGCTGAGCGGCGACATCGTGGAAGTGGATAATCCGACCAAATTCCCCAATCCGGCGGAGATCAAGCAGATCGAGGAGCCGATTATCGACGCCACGGTGATCACGCGCGAAGAATATGTCGGCGAGATTCTGAAGCTGCTGGAAGAAAAGCGCGGGACGCAGAAGAAGTTCGAATACATCGGCACCGGGCGCGTGATGCTGCTGTACGAGCTGCCGTTGAACGAGATCGTGCTGGATTTTTACGACCGGCTGAAATCAGCCTCGCGCGGCTACGCTTCGCTCGATTATCATCTTTCCGGATACCGGGTCTCGCCGATGGTGAAGCTGGACGTGCTGGTGGCGGGCGAGCCAGTGGATGCGCTGTCCATCGTCATCCACAAGGATTTCGCGTACGAGCGAGGCAAGATGCTGATCGAGCGGCTGCGCAAGCTGATTCCGCGGCAGATGTTCGAGGTGGCGCTGCAGGCCGCGATCGGCAACAAGGTGATTGCGCGCGAGACCATCCCGGCCATGCGCAAGAACGTGCTGGCCAAGTGCTACGGCGGCGACATCTCGCGCAAACGCAAGCTGCTGGAAAAGCAGAAAGAGGGCAAGAAGCGGATGAAGCGGGTGGGCCGCGTGGAGATTCCGCAGGAAGCATTTTTGGCGGTGCTGAAGGTGAGTGGCGAGAGCGAGTAAGGCGCCGCTCTTATGCGTTAGTCGCTCGAAAACTTCGCTGGATCCAATGCTTAGTCTCCTCGTAATCTCCTTGTTTATCTATAGGTTGGAAATATGGTAGACTGGCTATATGGCAGCCCGCAAAATGACGTTTACGCTGCCGGCCGAGTTGGCTGCCCGGTTCCTCCGGCGGGTACCCGCGCGTGATCGGTCCCGTTACGTCGCGGATGCATTGGCGGAAAAGTTAGCCGAGCGGGAAAAACAGCTCATTCGGGCCTGCGACATAGTGAATCGGGATCCAGGTGTTCGTGAGATCGAAAAGGAGTTCAATACGCTCCAGGATGAAATCATCGAACCGTGGGAAGACGCCCCGTCGCGGTGAGATTTGGTGGGCCCGCTTAGATCCCACCATTGGATCGGAAATCAACAAAACCAGACCGGTCCTGGTTGTCACAAGTAGTGTGATAAACGAGCGCCGCCACACCGTGGTTGTAGTTCCTCTGTCGACGACCGCGCGCGTCGCACCACCACTGACTGTTCGAGTGAAATGTTCAGGCCGCCTGGTGGTCGCCGTAATCGATCAAGTACGAGCTGTGGCGAAGGAGCGGCTGAACGAACTCATAGAGGCGTTGTCGCCGGAGTATCTTCGCGACGTGGAAGAGGCGTTACGGCAGATTCTCGAACTGGATTAGGCATTTATGCACGCAAAGGGTCTCGTGCTCACGCTAGCGTGGTGCATAACGCGCAAACGCAAGCTGCTGGAAAAGCAGAAAGAGGGCAAAAAGCGCATGAAGCGGGTGGGCCGCGTGGAGATTCCGTGGGAGGCGTTCTTGGCGGTGCTGAAGGTGAGTGGCGAGAGCGACTAGATGCCGCTCGAAATGTTTCGGTTCACCTTTTGCTTGGCGGGACGAAGCCAATCGGCCGCTTCGCGGGCTCCGGCGGGGGCTCCATGAGTTGTTTCAGGATGTCGAACACGACTTTAAATCGCTGATCGTACTTCTTCTCCATTGCGGCGAGCCGCTCGGCGAGCTCCTTGTGGGTCGCGAGGATCTGGCGGAGCCGGACGAACGTGCGCATGATAGCAATGTTCACCATCGCGGCGCGCTCACTCCGCAGAACACTCGAAAGCATCGCGACGCCCTGCTCGGTGAAGGCGTACGGAAAGAAGCCGCCCAGACTCCGGCGCGAAGGTATCACATTTTGTGATACCAACACTTCAGTTTCCTCCTTGGAAAGGTGGATGACAAAATCCGCGGGAAAACGGTTGCTGTTGCGTTTAACAGCTTGACGCAGCGCGATGGGTTTCACTTGGTAGAGCGCCGCAAGATCCCGATCGAGCATGGCTCTGTGCCCCGGATGAGGAGAATCCGACGCTCGATGACTTCAATCGGAACAAGCTGGTGCTCACTCGGCTTCTGCTTGGGCATGGTTTCACTCGATCCCACCGCCTGACTGGATTAGGCTTGCGGTGATTCCCAGATCGGCTCACCTCAGGCCGCCGTGGCGATTCCCATGTTCCGCAGGAAGTCTTCGTCGGCCGCGGTGAGAAATAGCGGGCCGTCGTGGGTTACCAGTTCCAAAGAGGGCCGCTCCTTTTCTTCTTGAGGCAACGCGACGTCGATCAACAGCGATGGACATTGGCCCTCGCGCTCCAGTTGACTCATGGCGGCAGCTACCTCGCAGGAGTCACCGATGGCGTCATGGATCGCCTCCCGCAAGGACTGCAGTAGCTGCTCGATCTTTCGATTCATCTTGATTTCAACCTCACAAACTGGATACGAGCCTGGGAAGCGCATTCTGGTTGCCAGAGTAATGGCGCGCGGTAGCAAAGGGCTATCCAGTAACCCGCTAGATCCGATGGGTGTTTTGCCCCAATCGGGCGCCGCAGGATCATTCCTTGTGAACGTTAGACCCAAGTTATGGCGCGCGCCGGAGTACACTCCAAGTAGGAGCTTACATGCCCAACCTTCTCACCTCGACCGACGGCCAGCTTGGAATCATCACGCTCAACCGGCCGGAGCGGCGCAATCCGCTGTCGCTGGAACTGATGCAGGAACTCATCCGCACGCTCGACCAGTTCGCTTCCGACCCGAACGTCCGGGTTCTGATCCTCGCCTCGACCGGCAAAGTCTTTAGTGCCGGCCATGACTTGAGCGAGATGACTGGCCGCACGGTGGCCGATTACCGGCGGATCTTCGACGTGTGCACCGAGCTGATGATGAAGATCCAGGCGATTCCGCAGCCGGTGATCGCGCAAGTCCAGGGCATCGCCACGGCGGCCGGTTGCCAGCTGGTTGCGACTTGCGACCTGGCGATCGCAAGCGACCAGGCGCAGTTTGCTACACCGGGAGTGAAGCTCGGCCTGTTCTGCACCACGCCCATGGTCGCGCTGAGCCGAGCCGTGGGGCGCAAGCGCGCGTTGGAGATGCTGCTCACCGGCAAGATGGTGGACGCGGCGACGGCTGCCGATTGGGGGCTCATCAACCAGGCCGTTCCGGCCGATCAGCTCGAAGCCGAAACGCGGCGGCTGGCGTGTCACATCGCTCAAGCCAGCAGCTTCACGGTGGGCCTCGGAAAGCAGGCTTATTACACGCAGATCGATCTGGATCAGTCCAAGGCTTACGCCTACGCCAAGGAAGTCATGACCATGAATTCGCTGGCGCAGGATGCGCAAGAGGGGATCTCTGCGTTCTTAGAAAAGCGCGTCGCGTGCTGGACTGGCCGATAGCGCCCGCCGGCCGATGATCCATCTGGAAGCCGCGCGCACGGACGCAGGCCAGCGGCTGGATTCCTATCTGCATGCGCGGCTGCCCGAGTACAGCCGGTCGCGGCTTCAGGAATGGATCCAATCCGGCCGCGTACGCGTGGACGGCGCGCCGCAAAAGCGGTCATATCAACTGCGCGGCGCCGAGCGGATTCAGGTGGAACCCGCCGAGCCCGCGCCGCTGCGCGCAACGCCGGAAGCTCTGCCGCTCGAAATCCTGTACGAAGATGCAGCCGTGATAGCGGTCAACAAACCCGCGGGCATGGTGGTCCACGCCGGAGCAGGCGTGCATTCCGGCACGCTGGTCAATGCGTTGTTGCACCGCTTCAAGAATCTTTCGGGTGTGGGTGGGGAGCTGCGGCCGGGAATCGTGCACCGGTTGGATCGGTACACCAGCGGCGTGATCCTGGTGGCGCGCAATGACGCGGCACATCGCGATCTTGCGAGTCAATTCGCGGCCCGCGGGGTTGAAAAACTTTATCTTGCGCTGGTGCATGGGCGCGTGAAAGCCGATCGCGGCCGCATTGAGACTCCCATAACGCGTCACCCCACACATCGAACTCGCATGACGTCCCGCCTCAAGCGCGGGCGTGCGGCTTTGACCGAGTATCACGTATTGCGCCGCTTCGACAAATTCACGCTGCTCGAAGTCCGCATTGGCACGGGGCGCACGCACCAGATCCGCGTGCATCTGTCGAGCCTGCATCATCCGGTGGTGGGCGACAAACTTTACGGCGCGCCGGCGAGTCCGCTGGACCGCTACTTTCTGCATGCGCAGCGGATCACGTTCACCAGCCCGGCCATGGGCGAACGCGTCACGGTTACCGCGCCGCTTCCCGACGAGCTGCAGCGCTATCTCGACATCCTGGCTCAGTCCGCCAGCCATCTATAATAAAGCCGTGCAGCGCGATGACACGCCGGTGAAGGTCTTCCGTTCATTTGAAGAAGCCGAACAGGCGGACCGCGAATTCTATCGTTCGCTCACAGGGCAACAACGCCTCGACATTTTGCTCCAACTGATCGCCCAGCATGGACCTCCCAAAAGACTTGAGAGAGTTTTTAGAATCGTTAAACTCGAAGAAAGTTGAGTACGTGGTCGTCGGAGGCTACGCGCAGGCCTATCACGGCCGCCCTCGATTTACCGGTGATATCGATGTCCTGGTGCGTCCATCGCGAGACAACGGCGTTCGCCTCAAAGCAGCCTTGGAACATTTCGGCTTCGCACAACTCGGTCTGAGCGAAGACGACTTCGTTTCCCAAGGACAGGTCATTCAACTTGGAGTTGCGCCGAATCGGATCGACATTCTCACTTCCATAACAGGGTGCCAGTTCGACGAAGTTTGGCGAACACGCATTGCGGCGGAATTGGCCGGCGTCCCCGTGAACATGATCGCGAAGGCAGAGTACATTAAGAACAAGCGTGCCACCGGCCGCGCCCAGGACCTGGCCGACCTTGACGCCCTCACCTGATGGCCCAGCTTGCCCTCAGGCCACCTATAATGGATTCAAACCTCGGATGGATTCGAATCTGCAATGAAACCGCTGTTACGTCCCAGCCTGGCGCTCGCCGCACTCGCATTTTTGCTGAATGGGCAGGCTCAGAACCAAAAGTCCGCTAAGAGCGCGCCGCAATCGGACGCAGCGCAGCAGGACACGCGCATCACGCTGGACGTTTCGCGCGTCAACATGCTCTACACCGTGTCGGACAAGCGGGGCCGGTTCGTAACAGACCTCGGCAAGGACGACTTCGAGGTGTTCGAGAGCAAGAAGCCGCAGAGCATTATCGAATTTTCCGCCGAATCCGACCTGCCCCTGCGCCTGGCCATTTTGATCGACACCAGCAACAGCATCCGGGATCGCTTCCGCTTCCAGCAGGAAGCTGCTATTGCCTTCATCGACGGCACCGTGCGGCCGGGACAAGACAAGGCCATGATCGTCAGCTTCGACACGGCTGCCGAACTGGTGGCTGATCTGAACGACAACATATCCGACCTGGAAAAGGCCGTCGACAGCCTGCGCCCGGGCGGCGGAACGTCGCTGTACGATGCCATCTTCTTTGCCTGTCGCGACAAGCTGATGCAGGATCAGCCGCTGTATAAATTCCGGCGGGCGATGGTGATCCTGAGCGATGGAGACGACAACCAGAGCCGTTATACGCGCGACCAGGCTCTGGAAATGGCGCAGAAAGCCGACGTCACCATCTACACGATTTCCACCAATATCACGCATGTGGAAACCGAGGGCGACAAGGTGCTGCGTTATTTCGCCAGCGAAACGGGCGGGCAGGTGTTCTTCCCCTTCAAGGCCACCGATCTGAACCAATCCTTTGAGAACATCGCCAACGAATTGCGCCACCAGTACAACGTTTTTTATCGTCCCGATCCCCTGCGGACCGACGGCCTGTATCATCCGGTGGAGATCCGCGTCAAAGGCCGGAAAGATCTGATCGTACGTTGCCGCAAAGGATACTACGCGCCCAAGGTCTGAGGTGCTCATGAAAAAGCTCGTTCCATTCCTGTTGGCTTTGGGCCTCTGGGCGGCGGATTCCTGGCAGAATAAGCCGGCCGCGGATTGGAGCGACAAGGACGTTCAGAAGGTTCTGACCAATTCGCCCTGGGCCAAGGCCATCGGCGTTACGGCGAGCGGACTCATGGATTCGGCGGCGATGCCGGGCCGCGGCGGGAGAGGTTTCGGGGGCGATGACTCGCCGCCAAGTCCAGGCGGCGGCGGTCAGATACCCGGCGGGAGTGCGGGAGTGCCGGGGGGAAACGTGGCGTCGCGAAGTTTGGGAGACGAAGGCCTGGGCAGCCAGGCTGCGCCGTCGATCGCCCTCACCGTGGTGTGGGAAAGCGCTCTGCCTGTCAAGCAGGCCCTGGCGCGGCGCAAGTTCGGAGCCGAAGCGGCCACGTCGGCCGAAGCGAAGAAGTTTCTCGAGGAAGACCCTGGCTATCTGGTCGCAGTCGCCGGAATTCCGGATGCGCTGGTGCAGGCCAGCGCCGCGCACGGCAAGGCGGCGCTGCTGCAGCGCACCAGTCTATCCGCGAAAGGCAAGCCGCCGCTGCAGGCCTCGGGCGTTGAGGTTGGCCCGCCCGGCAAAGTGACCCAAGTGATCTTCACCTTTCCGAAGACCGCGCCTTTCAGCATGGACGACAAGGATGTGGAATTTTCCACGCAGCTCGGAGCGGTCGCAGTAAGGTACAAGTTTCATTTGAAAGATATGCTCTATCAGGGCAAGCTGGAACTCTGACGCCTGCAGTACAATAGAATTTCCCCCGAGCATTTTCTCTAAGGATTGTTCAATGGACGAAAAAGAACGCGCCCGCACTCTAGGACTCACGCTGGGCCAGATCGAGAAGCAATTCGGTAAAGGCTCCATCGTCCGGCTCGGCTCGAAGGAAGCCATCGTGCCGGTGTCTACGATTTCCACGGGATCCATTTCGCTTGACTACGCGCTGGGCGTCGGTGGATTTCCGCGCGGGCGTATCATCGAGATCTTCGGCCCGGAGTCATCGGGAAAAACCACGGTCGCGCTGCAGGTGGTGGCCGAAGCGCAGCGGGCAGGGGGCATGGCCGCGTTCATCGACGTGGAGCATGCGCTGGATCCCAGTTATGCCCGCAAGCTGGGCGTGGACGTCGACAATCTGCTGGTATCGCAGCCCGATTACGCCGAGCAGGCGCTGGAAATCACCAACGCGCTGATCGCTTCAGGATCCATCGATGTTCTGGTGGTGGATTCGGTCGCGGCGCTGGTTCCCAAGTCGGAACTCGATGGCGAGATGGGCGACAGCCACATGGGCGTCCAGGCGCGGCTGATGTCGCAGGCCATGCGCAAGCTGACCGGCAATGTCTCGAAATCCAACACCTGCCTGATTTTCATCAACCAGATCCGCGAGAAGATCGGCGTCATGTTCGGCAATCCGGAGACCACCACCGGCGGCCGCGCGTTGAAATTTTATTCTTCGGTCCGCGCCGACATCCGCCGCATCGCCGCCATCAAGGAAGGCGAAGTGGTGGTCGGCAATCGCACCAAGGTGAAGATCGTGAAGAACAAAGTCGCGTCGCCGTTTCGCGAGGCCGAGTTCGACATCATCTACGGCGAAGGGATCTCGAAAGAGGGCGACTTGATCGATCTGAGTGTCGCGCAGAACCTGATCGACAAGAGCGGGTCCTGGTACAGCTACAAAGGCGATCGCATCGGCCAGGGCCGCGAGAACGCGCGCCAGTTCTTGAAGGACAATCCGGATGTGCGCACCGCGCTCGACACCGAGCTGCGAAAAGCGCTGGGCATGGCGCGCAAGGAAGTGGCCGCAGCCGGCGGCCGCGCCAGTCGAAGCTCCGAAGCCAGTCAACGCCAGCGCGGCTCGCTCGCGCTAGAGCCGGCTCACGAATAAACCCGGCTCAGGAATAAATGATAAATTCCAGAAGGTTGCCGTCCGGATCGCGGACGTAGACGCTGGAGCCCGGTTTTTTCCGGCCGCCTTGCCGCGGGACCGGCCCCTCGAAGACCTTCGCGCCGGCCCGATCCAGCATCGCGCGGAGCGATTCCGGCGTTCCCTCCCACACAAAGCACAAATCGCCGCAGGGCGGCTTGGCGGCCGGCGCACGCAGCGTGAACGACTCGTTTTGCCAGGTTGCAGGACGGTGAAAATTGATCATCTGCTGGCCGATGTAGACCGAACAGGCCGCTCTATTCTCTACTACTTCGAATCCGAGCCGCCGGTAGAACGCCAGCATGGCGTCGGTATTTTGCATCGGGAGCGCGACGTGATCGAAACCGCGTACGCTTCCGGCATTCTGAGCCAGGGCTTTTGATTCGTGACCGGTCGCGCATGCGGCCGCGACACCGCCGATAAATTTACGCCGGGGAAAAGTCCGTTGCATGTGCACCTCGCTGACACCCTATGTTCTCACCAAGGCTCAAGCAACGCGGCGGCTCATCAGCGCTGCTGGAAGAACTCGGCGATCGGCCCCAGCGCAAGAGCGGGCAGGAAACTCAGAGCGCCAACCAGCAGGATCGTAGCGAAAACCAGCAGACCAAATGTGGGTGTATCGCTCGGCAAGCTTCCTGCGTTGATGGGCACCCGGCGTTGCGCGGCGAATCGTCCCGCTAACGCCAATGCCAGCGCGGCCAGGCCGTATCGGCCCACCAGCATCGCAACTGCTAGTAGTCAAGTTGTAGAAGACGTTGTTGGCGTTCAGCCCCGCCATGTTCAGCCCGTTGTTGGTCATCGAGGATGCGTAAGCAAAAAGGATCTCGGTGAAGCCGTGCGGACCTGCGTTCGTCACCAGGCCCGCCCGGCCCGCGCCGGTGACTACCGCAACGGCAGTGAGCGCCAAGACCGCCTTGGGGATAATCAGCGCATACAAGGCAATCCAGCGCGTTTCGGCGGACTGATTTTCTTGCCCAGGTATTCCGGCGTGCGCCCGATCATCAAGCCTCCCAGAAACACGCCCACTAGGCTACCATCACCATGCCATACACACCGGATCCCAGTCCTCCGAAAACCACTTCGCCCAGAAGCATGAAGACCAGCGGAACCAGGACGCCCAGCGGCTGAAAGGAATCGTGCATGGAGTTGTAAGAGCCCGTGGACGTGTTGGACGTGACTACCGCCGTCAACACGGATTCGCCGGGGCCGAAGCGAACTTCCTTGCCCTCCATGTTTCCGCCGGCGATGTGCAGGCCGGCCAACTGAGGAGGTGGGGCGCTCTCGGCCCAATCGCACACCGATAGGCCCACCAGGAACAGCGCGATCATCACAATCAACAGCACCCAGCCGGCACGCGGCCGGTGCACGATTTCGCCAAATGTGACCATAAGCGAAGCAGGTAACACCGCGATCGCGAGCATTCCCACGAAGTTCGTGAGCGGCGTCGGATTCGCGTAGGGATGCGCGCCATTGGCATTGAAAAAGCCCCCGCCGTTGGTGCCCAGGTTCTTGATAAATTCCAGCGCGGCCACCGGTCCTTGCGCGATGATTTGCGTCTTGCCTTCCACCGTGTGAGCCAAGGTGTAGGGCGCCATGTTGAGTGGAACGCCTTGCCAGACTAGGAAGAGGCTGCCGAGGAGTGCCAGAGGCAGGAGCACGTAGAGCAGCGACCGGATGAGGTCCACCCAGAAGTTGCCGATCGTAGCGGAGCGCTCGCGTGCGACACCGCGAATGAAGGCAAAACCCGCCGCCAGCCCGGCAGGCGCCAGCAAGGAAATTTTGCGCCACCAAGCCGATCAGTTGAGCCAGGTAACGGAGCGTGGTTTCGCCCGCGTAGGCTTGCCAGGTTGTGGTGGTGGTGAAACTGACGGCGGTGTTCACCGCCAGATCCTGCGTCATGGGGGTGGTGAGGTACGAAGTCTGCGGGACCACCGGGCAACAGGCGCTGGAGAATCAAGACCAAATACAGCAGGATCGCGCAGCCGGCGCCGAATAGCAGGAAGCAAACAATGTAGACGCCGGCGGTCATCTCCTCTTCGGGCCGGACACCCAGCAAACGGTACAGAGCCGACTCGACCGGCCGCAGGAAAGGATCCAGAAAAGTTCGGCGGCGCTGGCCCACGCGCGCCAAATAGAGGCCGACTGGTAAGGCGAGTGCCGCAACGATCGCGAGAAAAGTGATGTACTTCGGTCCAGTGCATGGCTGCTACCGTGATCGCGGAGCCGGGCCCAAGGCCTGATCTAACGCCATATTCAGCTCCAGTACTGGCACGCGCGGGTTGCCCAGTACGCCGAGCTGTGGGCCCTTGGTGTGCTCGGCGACCAATCGCCGGATCACCTCTTGCTCGACCGCGCGAGCGCGTGCGACGCGGGGAATTTGCAGCGCCGCATTCTCGGGACTGATGTCCGGGTCGAGACCGCTCGCCGAGCGGGTTACGGCATCCATCGGAATCACGGCGTCAGGAGGCAAACCGTTGCACCGGCGGTATTGTTCCGCAAGCTGGCGGATACCGGCGAAACCCTGCTCGCCGTTCTTGAGCTTTGGATTATTCGGACCGAGGTTGGTGCCGCCGGATGCCGTTGCATCGTAGCCGTTGCCGGCCGCCGAAGGACGTGGCTCGAAATATTCGGGCCGCGTGAATTCCTGCCCAATGAGCTGCGACCCGATGGTCGTTCCACCTCGAGTCAACAAGCTTCCGCCGGATTGGCGCGGGAACAGCGGACGGCCGATCGGCAAACAGCAGCAAAGGAAAGACGACTCCCGTAAGGAAGGTCAAAACCAGTACGCTCAAAATCGCTGGGCGAACTTGCTCACCCAACTTTGCCTGCGGTGCGGGAGGAAATACCTCCCGCACCATACTTTCTCCCGGCTCTGATGAATCAGGCATACGCGGATTTGTCTCTAAACGGAGGGTAGCGGGAAGGAACTGAATAAGTCATAGAGAAGCCATGAAGAATCCATAAAGGCCGCACACGGCGCACGAATTGCGTGTCGAGATTCCGGCCGGCTGGCCGTGCTAGACTGAAAATTCCGCGTCAAGGAAACCCCAATGAAATCTGCCGCTTTAGCAATTCTGTTTTCCGGGCTTGCGTGCGCCCAGACCACGCCCGCCGTCCAAGCAACACCCGGCACGCCCGCAATTGGCGCTCCACAAAGCGCGCCGCCCGCTGAGGCGCCGGCCGCCGAAATCAAGCCCGATACAGCGGTGATGGAAGCCAACGGGAAGAAGTACACCAAAGCGGAAGTGGACCAATTGTTCGCGCTTCTGCCCGCGCAGTACCAGGTGCAGGCGCACGCTCAGCCTCAGTTTTTGACGCAAGTTCTCATGCTGCAAAAACTGACCGAAGACGCCGTTCAGGACCAGCTGGACAAGCATTCCCCATATAAGGAGCAACTGGAATTGAATCGCCTGCAGGTTCTCGGTAACGCGGAACTCACGATTCACGGCAATTCCTTCCCGGTGAAGGAAGAGGACCAGCAGAAATACTACAAGGACAATCCGGACAAATTCCAGGAAGCCAAAGTTCGGGTCATCTACATAGCGTTCAACCCGGCTCCCGGCAAGACCGGGGCCGAGGGCAAGAAAGTGCCGCTGGAGCCCGAGGCCAAGGCTAAAATCGACGACCTGCGCAAGCAGATCGAAGCCGGCGCCGATTTCGGCAAGCTGGCACGCGAAAACTCCGATGACCCGGCGTCGGCCGGCAAGGATGGCGACTTCGGCACCATCAAGCACAGCAGTCCCTATCCGGAGCCGATCAAAGCCGCCGTGTTCGCTTTGAAACCGGGTGAGCTCAGCCAGCCGATCCGGCAACCGAACGGATTCTACCTGATTCGTCTGGAGGAGCTGCACACACTGCCTTACGATGATGTAAGCAGCCAGATCGGCACCGACATTCGGCAGGAGAAATTCAAAGAGTGGACCAAATCCCTGCAGCAGCAATTCTCGATCAAAGTGCTGGAACCTGCCTACTTTGCGCCCAAGGCCCCGCCCCCCCAACTGCAACAGGTTCGTTGAAGCGCTGGGGCTAGGACGCCTGGCGACGCGATTGCCGGCGCTCGAAGGCCGGGCGATTCGAGTGCGTTTTTTGCCCGACCTGCGCGCGGGAAGCCACAAGGTTTACTCGCAGCGGCCGCACGGGCAGCCGGTCTTCGCCGCTTCGTTTATTCGCCAGCGCACCATGATTCTGGACCAGGAACTCCAGGTGCGCCGGAATGAATTGGCGCGAATTGTAGTGCACGAGCTGTTTCACTTTGTTTGGGCCCGATTGGGAAATCCTGCTCGAAGATCGTTTCTGGTGCTGCTCAAAAAAGAACGTAGGGAGCGTGCGCGCGGCGAGCTGGGCTGGTCCGCGGAGCTGCGAAAAGCGCGTCTGCGAAAACCGGTCAGATCCGGGGTTCGCGCTGGCCAGTGGCGAGACTACGCCTGCGAGAGCTTTTGCGATACCGCTGCCTGGCTGTACTCCGGCGTGCGCCGGCATCCCGAGTTTAAATTGGCCGCTCGACATCGCAAGCGCCGGGCCGAGTGGTTTCGCGCCACATTTTCGAGTCGCGCAATCCCGATATAATCGGAAAAGGAGACGCCTGTGCCTAAATTCGTGCCGACCGCCCTGGCGGTTGCTGTGGCAGCTACTCTGATGGCCCTTTCCGGGTGCGATTCAACCACGGTGAGAGCCGCCGTGAAGTCCGACAAGGAACGGAAAGCCGCGCCCGATTTCGCTCTGAAGGACGTGGACGGCAAGACGGTTCACCTGTCCGACTATAAAGGCAAAGTGGTGCTGTTGGATTTCTGGGCGACGTGGTGCGCGCCCTGCAAAATCGAGATCCCTTGGTTCATGGAATTCGAACAACAGTACAAGGATAAAGGCTTCGCCGTCTTGGGAGTCTCCATGGACGACGACGGCTGGACGGTAGTGAAGCCCTATCTGCAGCAGCTCAAGATGAATTATCGAGTTGTATTGGGCAACGATAAGGTGGGCGATGTTTATGGCGGCGTGGATTCGCTGCCTACCACTTTCTTGATTGACCGGCAGGGCCGGATCGCCGGTACACACGTCGGGCTGTCCGGAGGAAAAGAGGACTTCAGGAATGACATCTTACATCTGCTCGGGACGTCGTCTAATGCCAGCGTTCGCACTTCTGGCCGCAGCGTCCTGGCATTCTTCACTCGCCCAAACTAGCCCGGCCCTGAGTATCGCGCCACCCGGCCAAGTGACCATCAAGCGCGGAGGCGATGCGGAATTTAAACTGAAAGCGGAAGTGCGGCCGGGCTTCCATGTCAACAGCAACGCGCCGAACGACGAATTTCTAATTCCCCTGAAGCTTACCTGGCCGCCGGGGCCAATCGGGGCCGAGCAAGTCAGCTATCCCAAGCCGCAGTCGGAGCATTACGCCTTTTCTACGAATCCTGTATCGGTATTCAGCGGGAATTTCGAAATCGTGACGCGCTTCAAGGCGGCCGCCGGCGCCACACCGGGGCTGACAGGCGTAACCGGCAAGCTTCGTTTTCAGGCCTGCAACGAGAAAGAATGCCTGGCGCCCCGCACCATCGATGTGCGCGTTACGCTGGATGTCCAGTAGAGGCCGCGGAGCGGCTAGGCTGTCAGGAAAGCGCGCAAGGTGAAGCCCAGCGTTTGCTGGATCTGCTCGAGTTTGAAATCAGCGGGAAAGCCCAGCCTTTCCGCCAGAAAACGGTCGCGCAGCATTCCCTCCAGCATTCCCATCAAGGCGGAGCGGACCGCTTGCGGACTGAATTGCGGGCGGAGCAAGTCCTTGGCGCGCATTTCCTCAAGCACGCCGTCCGCCAGCCGCACGAAACTCAAGAAGCCGTCCGTCAATGCCACCATTTGGCCTTCGCGCCGGATTCTGCGGCCCTCGAGCAGCATCAGGAGTTTCAACTCAGGATCGCGCTCCAGGCATTCGAGAACGCACCCGGCCATCAATTGGAGTTGCTCGAGCGGCGAGTCCACGCCCTGAATCGCGATTCGGGCCTGTTCGGTGATGACGGTCCATCCGTCCACGAAGATGGCCTCCAGCAGGCCCGCCTTGCTGCCGAAATGCTTCATGAGCTGCGATTCGCTGGTGCCGGCCTGGCGGGCAATGGCCGAGGTGCTGGTATGTTCGTAGCCTCGATTCGCAAAAAGAGTCTTGCCGACGCGCAGGATGCGCTCATGAGTCGTACCCGTGGATTTCCCCAAAACTGACGAAACAGCCGCTGACATTTGGCCAGTGTAACACGAGACGGAGTCGCATAGTAGCACTGCTATGTGGGCGTGGGCGCGCGCTCGCGAAGCAGTCCCGCCTCCCGAACCTGACCACGGTTCCTGCTAATCTGAATCTGAAGTGCTAGCGCGTTCGGCAAGGAGTCTTCATGGTCACGATCACGGTAAATGGAGTCCGGCGTGAAATCCAAGCGCCTAACGATACCCCGCTGCTGTACGTCCTGCGAAACGATCTGGAACTGTCAGGACCGCAGTTCGGTTGCGGGCTTTCGCAGTGCGGGTCCTGCTCGGTCCTGCTCGACGGCAAGGAAATCCGGTCCTGCGTAACGCCGGTCTCGGCCGCGGCTGGCAAAGAGGTCACGACGCTCGAAGGTCTCCCCGCCCGGTGGGCCCAGCAAAAAAGCTTGCCCCAGGCGGACGCTGAGAAGACTCTGCACCCGGTTCAGCAGGCCTGGATCGAGGAGCAGACGCCTTTGTGCGGCTTCTGCCAGAACGGCATGATGATCAAAGCGACCGAGCTGCTCGAAAGCAACCCCTCACCGACCGTCGCCCAGATCAAAGAAGCATTCACGACATCGGGTCCGTCGGCGCACCTGTGCCGCTGCGGAAGCTACACCGCGATCATTGAAGCCGTGCAGCGCGCCGCGCAAGTCATGGCGAAAGCGAGCTAAAAAATGGCCAACCCAAACGAGAAACCCGTCAAGGTTTTTGGCGCTACTCTAACCCGCCGCCAGCTCATGACCGGCGGTGGCGCATTGTTGGTCGGCTTCGGCGTTGCCGGCGTCAGTCTTACGAAGAAATCCGTCAAGGCCGCCGGCACGCGAAACTCGCTCGACCCTTCCCTGCCCGGTTCGTGGATCGAGATACACCCCGACAACACCATCCTGATTCGGACGGGCAAAAGCGATTTCGGCCAGGGCACCACGTTCACCGCGTACCGGCAGATTGTGGCCGAAGAGCTGAGCGCGCCCTTTGAAGCCATTACCACCGTGGTGATGGGCGACACCGACCGCACTCCGGACGGCAGCGGCGCTTTCGACTTTCTGGGCCGCGGCACACCCAACATCCGCAAAGCAGCCGCGTACACCTACCAAGCGCTGCTCGATCTCGCTGCGCAACGGATGTCGGTTCCCAAGAGCGAGCTTTCCACCAAGGACGGCGTGGTGTCCGCCCATGGCAAGAGCATGACCTATGGAGAACTCGTGAAGGGCCAGCAGTTGAAGCTCACCATCCCGGTGCGCGGCACTCTGACTGACCTGGGCGGATTGATGGTCACGGGCAACCCGCCCATGAAGCCAGTCAGCCAATACACGATCATCGGCAAGTCCTATAAGAATAGCGTCATCACATCCAAAGTCACCGCTCGCGAAACTTGGGCCACCGATGTGCGGCTGCCGAACATGTTGCACGCGCGCATGGTGCATCCCAAGACGCTTGGTTCGAAGCTAGTGTCCGCCGGCGAGTTGGACAAGACGCGTTTCCCCAACGCGCAGGTCATCGTGAAGGGCAACCTGGTGGGCGTGGTTGCGCCGACGGAATGGGAAGCTATTCGCGCCGCCCAGCAAGTGGCCAGCGCCAGCAAATGGACCGACTGGAAGGGGCTGCCGGGCAACGCAAATCTGCATAAGCACCTGAGGGAAGCATCCGACTGGAAAGCGACCCGGGTAACCAAGAGCGACAAGACCCGAGGCAATGTCGCTCCCGCCATGGCCAGCGCCTCCAAGAAACTCTCGGCAACTTATGAGCTTCCCTTCATGAAACACGCTCCCATCGGCCCCACCATGGCCTTGGCCGACGCGCACCCGGACGGGACCGTGTTCATCTACACGCACAACCAGAACCCGCAGGCGCTGCGCGGCGAAATCGCGCAGATGCTCGGCACCGGCATTGACAACGTGGTGGTGCGATCCTTCGCCGGCGCAGGTCATTATGGAAGATCGAACGGCGGAAACGCGGGCGCCGAAGACGAAGCGGTGATTTTGTCGAAAGCCGTTGGCCGGCCAGTTCGCGTGCAGTGGATGCGGCCGGAGGACTTCCAATGGTCCACGCAATCGCCCGCCGCGTTCTCAGACATTGAGATCGGACTGGACGCGAAAGGCAAAATGGTCGCCTATCAAGTCGACCATTACATGCCCGCCATGCAGGACGACCGTCCGGTGGGCGCGGTGCTCGCCGGTCTGCCGACCATGGACGCTCCCAACGAGAAAGCCGCGTTCATCGGCTCGACCACCAACGAAATTTCCGACCCCTGGATCTACGACGGCGTCGCTCTACTGGCCGAACACGGCCACGGCACGTATCAGGTTGGCCAGAAGGCCTCGCCACTGGCAGTCGGCCTGCGCGATCACAGCATGCGGACTCCGGGGCAATTCCAGCAGAATTTCCCGCGCGAGGCGGCCATCAGCGAAGCGGCGGCGCTGGCCGGTGTCGACGCCATCCAGTTCCGTATGGACCACGCGCGCGAAGATCGCGTGATCGGCGTGCTCAAGGCGGTTCGAGAAGCCTCGGGATGGGATACGCGTCCGTCCCCGCATCCCCAAGCGGTCGCGAGCGGCGCCTCACCAGTGCGTGGACGCGGTGTCTCGGTGATGTTGCGTTCCGGGACCTATTGGGCGTGCGTGTGCGAGATCGCCTTGACTCCGAGCACGGGCGCTATCGCGGTTGAGAAGTACAGCATCGCGGTCGACCCCGGCATCGTCGTCAATCCGATGCAGTTGAAGCGGCAGGTGGAGGGCGGTGCGGTGATGGGAATCAGCCACGCCTTGCTCGAAGAGGCGCGCTTCGACGAGAGCGGCATCACGTCTCGCGATTGGTTCACCTATCCGATCCTGAAGATGGCCGACATTCCCGAGATCAAGGTCGTGATTCTCAACAAGCCCGAGGTGGGCGCATACGGCGGCGGGTCGGAGGCAGCCAACGCTCTGGCCGCTCCCGCGATTGCCGCTGCGATTTTCGACGCGACCGGCAAGGTCGCCCGGCGTCTACCTTTCAAGCCGGACTACGTACAGGCGCTGCTCAAAGCTTGAAGAGCGTTCGCCGTGCTAAATCGCCGTCACACAATCGCACTCGCGGCAATCCTGTTGCAAGCACCGCTGATGGCGCAAGTGGCTGGCGCGCCGCGGGAGTTGCAGCCAGTAGCGGAGCCTCCTGTCCCCTCCGATCCGCTGGAATTGGTCACGGGCGACGCCCAACCCGTGCAGGACGTGACCCAGCGCGCCGAGATCGTAAACCTGCTGATCAACGCGCATCGCAACTCCAATGTGCGGGCTCAGCCCTACGATCTGAAGACCACGTTCACCGTCTCGGGCTCTTCCCCATCGGCGGGGCTCTGGCAGGAAGAGGACGTTTCTCCGGGTGCCTCGCTCTATCGCTGGACCGCGCAAGGTCCCAACTATTCGGCCGTGAACTTGACTGCGAATCGCGTCTTCTATAGCGATCAGCCCACGGCCTCGATACCTTTGCGACTCGCACAGGTACGGGCGGCGATTTTTTATTCGGATGCGATAATCGGGCCCCGCGCATCGATTCGAACCGTGAAGGCAAGCCTGAACGGTGTTGACCTGACTTGTGCTCTGATCGCCAAAGGGGGCACGGTTTCGAATCAAAGCGGCGCCCGCGCATGGGACGAAGAAGAGTACTGCGTTGATCCTAAACAAGACGTGCTGGTGACCTACTCGCCGGCTCCGGGCTTGTATGTCGCCTACGACTATTCCGACGGCCTGCAATTTCACGGCAAGTCGATCGCGAACAAATTCACCATCAGCGAAGCGGGCCAGACGATCATTGAAGCCAAGACCGAGAGCGTGACGGATCCACCCAACAATCCCGCGGCGTTTCAACCCGCTGGGTTGAACCAGATCGGGGTTGGACCGGCCATGTCGGGGCCGTGGCGGATGCGGTCGATGCGTCCTTCACTCAATGGTACGGCTAACGGCGTCGTTGTCCTGCATGGCATGCAATCGCCCGATGGGCAACTAACGGAAGTAGAGGTGTTGGCCTCTTCAGATCCGTCGCTCAACGAAGCAGCGCAGGAAGTTGCGTCGAAATGGAAAGGCGGAATGATCGGCAGCGAGACCGAGCCGGGCGTCAAGCCGCAGTCTCACGAAGTTTTGATGACCATCGAGTATTCCGCCGCCGAACGCTGAGCACTTCTAAACGCCTGAGCCGTCGCTCAGCGCTTCGCCTTAGGTCCCGCTGTGTGCTTGAGTGACGACTCGGGCACCCGTGTTATCTTGCACATGCGCGCATCAGTGGTGAATCTTTTTTAAGCCTGAAACCGCGTCAACTTTCGAGACACTTTTTCGTCCAGGAAGTGTTGGATAAAGCGAGGATCGAAATACCATTGAGGCACATCGCATGAAATTCCGTTGTCTGGTAGCAGCCTTGACCCTGATCATTCCGGGATTGAGCCAGCCTCGCCGAGGGTCAGAGTTGGTCCGAAGCTGGATCGGGCAGCAGTCTCGTCCCAGGCCGCAGCGCGATTCCTGGACCAGGCGACCTGGGGTCCGACGCCCGACTCCATCGCGCAGGTTCAATCCATGGGGTTCACCAATTGGCTGGCAGCGCAGTTCGCATTGAACACCTCGGATCTGCCCGATCAGCCGATCCTGAATGCCGCCGGAAAGTCGAATAACAACATCCTGCCGGTGCAGGCCGCTTTCTTCAATAACGCGCTCTCCGGCCAGGACCAACTGCGGCAGCGCGTGGCATTCATTCTCAGCCAGATCTGGGTTGTTTCGCAGCAGGTCGGACTGCCGCAAGCTTATGCGTATCCGCCTTACTGGCGCATCTTCCGTGACAACGCGTTCGGCAATTACCGCGATGTCATCAAAGCCGTGACGCTCAGCCCGGCCATGGGCCGATTTCTCAACATGGCGAACAACAACAAAGGCAATGTCGCCAAAGGAACCGTGCCGAATGAAAATTATGCGCGCGAGCTGATGCAGTTGTTCACGCTGGGGTTGGCGCAGTTGAATCTGAACGGCAGCCCGGTGTTGCAAAATAACGTTCCTGTTCCGACCTACAATCCATCCGTCGTAACCAACATGTCCCGCGTTCTCACCGGCTGGACCTATCCGACCGCGCCCGGCGCGACGCCGAAAACCAACAATCCCCCGTACTTCATCGGCCAGATGTTCGCAGTCGACGCTCTGCATGACATGACTGCGAAAACCATCTTCGGCAATGTCACGATTCCCGCGGGTCAGACGGCGGAGCAGGATCTGGAGTCGCTGCTGGATGCCCTGATGGCGCAGCCCACCATGGCGCCGTTCATCAGCCAGCAACTCATCGAGCATCTGGTCACCAGCAACCCGAGCCCCGGCTACATCCAGCGCGTGGCCACGGTATTTGAAAATGATGGCCAGGGCGTTACTGGGAAACTTGCAAGCCGTCATCACCGCCATCCTGACGGACTCCGAAGCGCGCCAGGGCGACGATCCATCGCGCCACCGCGCCCGCTTCTTTCGGCCACATGCGAGAGCCGATTCTGTTCATGACCAATATCCTGCGTGGCTTGAATGCCAAAGCCATCACGCCCAATGCTGCGGGCGACGCATCGGAGATGGGCGAAAACCTTTTTAACGCAGCCAGCGTTTTTAGCTACTTCTCGCCTCAATCGCGCACCGAGTTCGGGCTGGTTGGACCGGAGTTCCAGATCTATTCGACCCAGACCGCGGCCGACCGGGTGAACGTCGTCAACTCCATTCTTTATGGGAATACCGGGAAGACATTCCAGATCGATCTGACACCATTCGCGGGCCTCGCCGGCGACACCAGTGCGCTGCTGAACTATATCAGTGAATTGTTCTTACACGGATCCATGCCGGCCGCTGTCGAGGAAGCCGCCACTTCGGCGGTGAATGCCGCTTCGACGTCTTTAGCGAAAGCGCAGGCCGCGCTGTACGTCGTTCTCACGTCCAGCAATTATCAAATCATTCAGTAGAGCGTCAGGAGAAACACATGGTCTCTCGCAGAGGATTCATTCGCGTCGGAGCAGCTACGGTCGGATCGCTCGCCCTTCGCCCCTTCGGTTTAATTCCGACGCTGGCGCAAAGCGGGCCGGATTACCGCGCTCTGGTCTGCGTGTTCCTGTTCGGCGGCAATGACTCGAACAACACGGTTATACCGATGGATAGCTACTCGGCGTATCAATCGATTCGCGGCAGCCTGGCGTTGACCAGCAGCGAGCTGACGGCGCCGATCACCAGCGCCGGGCGGGCAGCCCATTTCATTTCACGGCAAGCTCGCCGAGATCGCGAGCCTGTTTTCAAGCAAGGAGCTTTCCGTCGTCGCCAATGTCGGCTCGCTGGTGCAGCCTCTGACACGCGACCAGTATCAAAGCCAGCAGGCCCCGATTCCGTTGAATCTTTTTTCGCATTCCGATCAGCAGCTCGCCTGGCAGACTGCCATCGCGCAAGGTCACAGCCCCACCGGATGGGCCGGGCGCGCGGCGGACTATATCGCGTCCCAGAAGATCAACTCCTCCAGCTTTCCGGCTTTCTTCTCCGTAGCCGGCAACGTGCTGGAAGGAAACGGCGCACAGACACAGCCGGTGGCGCTGGCGCCCGGACAATCGCTGCAGTTGGCCGGACCTTCCGCGGACGTAAGCGCGCTCACCAGCTTGCTCACTACCGAAAATGGCGTCTCTCTGGTGCAGGCCGCGAACGACACCTTGTCGCACAGCATCTCCGATGCATCGGCGTTGTCGGCCGCGCTCGCCAAATCGACTCCGCTGAAGACGCAGTTCCCCACCACCAGCATCGGGTCGCAGTTGAAGCAAGTGGCGCAGATCATCCAGGTGCAATCGTATCTGGGCATGCGGCGTCAGATCTTTTTCTGCTCGCTGGGAGGCTTCGATACGCACGCCGGCGAGCTGCGAAACGCATAACAATCTCTACCCGCAACTGAGCCCGGCGCTGTCCGCGTTCTACGACGCAACGCAGGAACTCGGCATGGCGCAGAACGTGACCACCTTCACCGAGTCCGACTTCAGCCGCACCTTCCAACCCACCACCACGACGGCAGCGATCATGCCTGGGGCAGCCATCATCTGGTAGTGGGCGGCGCGGTGCAAGGCGGGCAGGTTTTCGGCAAGTTCCCGACGTTTGAGCTGGCCGGCCCCGACGACGCCGACGTCCGCGGCCGCTGGATTCCGACGACATCCGATCGACCAATACGGAGCCACGCTCTGTTCCTGGTTTGGCCTTCCGGCCAGCGCGCTCGCCACGGTTTTCCCGAACCTGGCGAATTTTCCGGTGTCGAATCTCGGGTTCCTGGGCTAAGGGCGCGTCAGGCTTCTTGAAACGGCCGGTCGGGCCGCAACCGCCAGGCCAGCGCCGCGCCCGCCAGCAGCAACACGATCGACGCGATGAACGGAACCACCCAACTGCCGGTTCGGTCCACCAGGTAGCCGAAACTGGACGGCGAAACCAGGCCGGCCACGGCGAAGCCGAAATTCATCATGCCGCTGGCGGTACCCGCGTATCGCGGAGCGATATCCATCGGCACGGACCAGATTGGCGCGACGATCAATTCCGCGAAGAAGAACGCCAGCGACAGGCCGGCGGCGGCCACCGTCAGATTGTGAACCAGCATCACCGGCAACAGAAAGACGAAGGCGCCCAGGAAGCCGGCGATGATCACGGAGCGGCGCGCGATCAGCAGGCTGCCCGTTTTTTCGAGCAGGCGGTCGCTCACTACGCCGCCCACCGTGTCGCCCACCACGCCCGCCGACAGAACGCCGACTGAAAACAGCGCGGACACCTGCAAATTGAGATGATAATTTTCGAAGAAGAACGACGGAATCCAGCTCAGGAACAGCCACAGCGTCCAGCCATAGCAGAAGTCGACCAGCGTCACCGGCAGGATGCAGCGCGCCAGGCGCAGCCAGGGGATGGTCCGGCGTGGGGCCTCATGGCGCTCCGGGAGCTTGGCTAGATCAGATGGCGTAATCGCGGCATGTTCCCGCGGGTCGTTGCGGAAATACCAGCCCCACACCAAAAGCCAGACCAAGGTGGTCGACGCCAGGATGACGAAGGACGCGCGCCAGGATACGAAAACGAGAAGCGCCGCCACCAGCGCCGGCGTTAGCGCATTTCCGATGCGGCTGAACGAGTGGGTGATGCCTTGCGCGAAGCCCCAGCGTCCGACCGGCGTCCAAATCGACATGGCGCGCGTAGCGGTGGGAAACGCAGCGCCTTCGCCGAAACCCAAGCCCAGCCGCAGCGCGAAAAGCGACGCGAATCCGCCCGCCGCGCCCGTGAGTGCGGTGGCCGCAGTTACGATCGCGCAACACACCGTCAGCGTCAGCCTCGGTCCTAACCGGTCGCCAATCCAGCCGCCGATCAGTTGAAATAGCGCATAGGGAATGGCGAAGGCCGAAAATGCCAGGCCGAGCTGCGTGTTGCTCAGCCCGAGATCCGCTTTCATCAGCGGCGCTGCGGTGGAAATGCTTACCCGATTCACAAACAGGATCAGGTACATCACGCACAGCAGTCCCAGGACCACGCGCGGCGGGCTGAAGCTTGACAGGCGTTGCGGCGCTGTCCTGGCCGGCTGTTGCGCGGCGCTCACGCGGATGGGCGAGCCTCGCCCTTGATCTGCGTGCGATGCAGGATGCGGCGGGTAGTCGGATCAAATGGATCGCGGCGATGCATGGTGCAGCGATTGTCCCACAGCACCAGGTCGCCAACCTGCCATTGGTTATGCCAGGCGAGTTCGTCCCGCGTCGCCCAATGACCACAGCTCGTCGAGCAAAGCTTCCGATTCCTCGCGCGGCAATCCGCCGATATAGGCGTTGCGGCGGCGGCCGAGATACAAACGCGCGGCGTCCGGTCTCGGGATGCGTTGTGACCAGCGGATGATAGACGCCCGCCGAGGTCACCGGATCGTCCATCGCCGCCATGCCCTGCCGCACATAACCGCCGCTATTATAGGTTGCGTCGTGCTTCAGCGTGAGGCCGGAGATTCGTTCGCGAAGCGCGCTCGGCAGCGAATCATAAGCCGCGTACATGTTGCAGAAGTAAGTGTTGCCGCCGTCGGGAGGCACAGCCAGCGCGTACAGCATGCTGGCCTTGGGCGGAATCTCCTGATACGACATGTCGGTGTGCCACACCGCTTCGCCTGCGCCGAGGCTGCCGATCGGAGTCCCGTTCTCAATTACGTTGGACACTACGTAGATCTCCGGATGCCCTTCGACGAAACGGCGGCCGGTTTCCTGAACCGGCGCCCAATCCAGCTCGCCGAAGAGCCGGCTGAACCGGATGAGGTCTTCGTCGTTGAGCTGCTGTCCGCGAAACAGCAGCACCAGGTGATCCAGCCATGCGCGATGAATCAGCTCGAAGTCCTGGGCGCTGATGATTCTGCAGATCCAAGCCTTGAATTTCCGCCCCCAGCGCGTTGCCGGATGGAATGACCGTCGCCCGGCTTGACGGCTGGACCGAGGAGCTCATGCCCAAACTCTAACAAAACTGCATGCGCCTTCGTTGTCCTGCCTGGGTGTAGACTGCTAAGAAGCTCTGCCGCGAGATGCCTCCGTCGTCGTTTGAAAATTCGGTTTACCGAAAAGTTACCTGGCGGCTTCTGCCGTACCTATTTCTCTGCTACATCCTCGCCTACATAGACCGCGTGAATGTTGGCTTTGCGAAATTGCAGATGCAGCGCGACCTGGGTATGACCGACGCGGTGTATGGACTGGGCGCGGGCATCTTCTTCATCGGGTATTTCCTGTTCGAAATTCCCGCCAACTTGATCTTGCAGCGAGTGGGAGCCAGACGCTGGATCGGCCCGATCATGATCGTCTGGGGGGTGCTCTCGGCCATCACGATGTGGGTTCAAAGCGCCGCAGCGTTCTATCTCGTCCGCTTTTTGCTCGGCATCGTGGAGTCCGGCTTTTTTCCGGGCGTCATTTTGTATCTGACATTCTGGTACACGGAAAGACATCGGGCCCGCATGGTGGCGCTGTTCATGAGCGCGGTTCCACTGGCAGGAGTCATCGCGGGGCCGATTTCAGGCTGGATTATGGCGCGCATGACTGGCGCCGGAAACCTGCGTGCCTGGCAGTGGCTGTTCCTTCTGGAAGGCGTGCCGGCGTGCATGGCGGGCCTGGTGGCGCTGTTTTTTCTCACCGACAGCCCGGCGCACGCGACCTGGCTGGAACCGGCGGAACGGGATTTTCTAATGCGCCAACTAACCGAGGAAAAAGTGGTCAAGGCGCGTTCTCGCGACACGCATCATAGCCCAATGCAGGCTCTTCGAAGCGGCAAAATCTGGTTGTTCGGTTTCATCTATTTCGGTTTTGTGATGGGCAACTACGCCCTGGGATTTTGGCTGCCGCAGGTGATTTCAGACACCATCACCAAGAATCCTCTCGCCATCGGATGGCTGACTGTGATTCCATGGGGGGCGAGCGCCGTGGCCATGGTCCTCTTCGGGCGCCACTCGGATTCGACAGGTGAGCGCAGGATTCATATCGCGCTCGCGGGCGTGCTGGGTGCGACGGCGTTTGCGGCGAGCGCGATCCCGGGCATCTCCGGCGCGCTGGGACTGGCCGCGCTCACGTTCGCCACCATCGGCATCATGTGCGCTTTCTCCACCTTCTGGGCGATGCCCACCGCGGTTCTGTCTGGCGCGGCTGCCTCGGCGGGAATCGCCTGGATCAATTCCATCGGCAACCTGGCTGGCTACGCCGCTCCTTATCTGATCGGCGCCGTCCGCGACGCAACCAACAGCATGATGATCGCCTTACTGGTGCTCTCGGCTTCGGCTCTGTTTTCGTCGCTAGCGACGCTGTGGGTTGGCAAGCGCGCCTTCCAGGCATCGCGGCGAGCGCAGGCCGTCGGCGCGGCCACGGAGACATGACACGCTGAACGCCGCGGCGCTGGATCGTTGAAGAAACGGGATTGTCATGCTCACGAACACCATATCACCTCCGGGTTGCGCTTCCTCCGATGACTTGTTAGAATGAAGTTGGTGCCACGATTTCCGCACCGTCCCCTGTCAGGAATTCATCTCATGTAATTGAGGGTAAGTAAACCCGTCCAGATAGTAACCACTCCGTCGTCGTAACACAACATTTTAAAATTAAGGAGCTTTACGCCAATGAAATGCACGAAACTGACCCTAACTCTAGCTACGCTCGCGCTCGCCGCGGCCAGCGCCGCGCCTTCCCACTACAATCTGACCCTCGACACCGCGCAATGGGTGGGAGACAAACAGTTGAAACCGGGCGACTATAAGGTCGAGCTCACCGGCGACAAAGCGGTCTTCAAGATCGGCAAGACCGTGGTTGAAGTTCCAGCGACGGTTCAAAAGAGCGATCAGAAGTATCTACACACCTCGTACGCGTCAGAGGACTCCAAGATCAAGGAGATCGACTTAGGCGGTACCACCACGAAGGTCGTATTTGCTTCCGGTGCCGCGGGCACGGCCGCCGGCAAGTAAGTTTCAATCGTCCGGGGCACGCCCAGCGCGTGCCCTTCTTCTATAATTGGGTCGATGAAAACATCGGCTTTCTTGTCCCTCTTCGCTCTTGCCACCGCGGCTTTCGCCCAGAGTCGCGACGCTGAGTTCAATCGGCTCGCGGACCGGTTTTTCGACCAAGCAGTGCTCCGTTTCGACCCTGAAGCGGGCACGGCCTGGGGTTTTCACCAATACGACCAGCAGCTTTCGTCCGCATCGAGAGCGGAAATTCAGGCGCAGACCGACGCGTTGCACCGCTTCGAAGCCGAGGTCCAGAATTTCGATCCACGGGGACTCTCGCCATTCGTCGCCAGCGACCGCGAGTTGGTGCTCAGCCAGATTCGCGGGACGCTCTTGAATTTGCAAACCGTTCGCGCTTGGGAAAAGAATCCGGATATCTACTCCTCCGGCGTGACCAACGCGATATTCGTCGTCATGAGCCGCAATTTCGCGCCCGCCGTCCGATCGGCTGAAATCGGTGATCGCGCGCGAGAAGCTGATACCGCGCGTTTTTCAATCGGCGCGCGAGAATCTGAAGAACCCGCCCCAGATCTACACCGGAGATCGCGCTGCAGCAGATACCAGGTATCGTGTCGTTCTTTCAGAACGACGTGCCTAAAGCGTTTCAGAGCGTATCCGACGCGGCTTTGATGGCGGAATTCAAGCAGGCCAATCAGGCCGTCATCGACGCGTTGAATTCTTACCAGGCGTACCTCAAGAAGGATCTTCTGCCCCGCTCCCACGGCGATTTTCGAATCGGCGCGGAGACTTATCGCAAGAAACTGCTGTACGACGAAATGGTGGATATCCCGCTCGACCGGCTGCTGCGAGATCGGCTATCAGGATCTGCATCGCAACCAGGAAGAGTTCAAGCGCGTGGCGGCGCAGATCGATCCGAAGCGGACGCCGCAGCAGATCCTGGACGATTTGGAGCGCGATCATCCGCCGGCCGCCAAGCTGCTGGAGACCTTCCGCGGGGTGCTGGGCGGCTTGCGCGACTACATCCAGCAGCGCCACATCGTCACGATTCCATCGCAGGTGCTGCCGATCGTGGAAGAGACTCCGCCCTTCATGCGCGCGCTGACCACGGCATCGATGGACACGCCGGGGCCTTACGAAAAGGTCGCCAAGGAAGCGTTCTTCAACGTCACTCTGCCGGACGCCAGGTTGGCCGCCGAAGGAAGTGGAAGAGTATCTGGAAGGCTTCAATCGCGGGACTGTCATCAGCACGGCGGTGCACGAGGTTTACCCCGGACACTACACGCAGTTTCTGTGGCTGCAGCGCGTGCCGACCAAAGTGCGCAAGCTGTTGGGGTGCTCGTCGAATGCCGAAGGTTGGGCGCACTACACCGAACAGATGATGCTGGATGAAGGCTACGGCAACGGCGATCCTGAAGCTGCGCCTGGGACAATTGCAGGACGCGTTGCTGCGCGACGCGCGCTACATCGCCGGAATCCAAATGCATACCGGAAAGATGACCATCGAGCAGGCGCGCGATTTCTTCGTCAGCGAAGGTTATCAGGTGCGGCCCGTGGCGGAGAAGGAGGCCAAGCGCGGCACCTCCGACCCCACCTACCTGGTGTACACGCTGGGCAAGCTGGAGATTCTGAAGCTACGCGAGGATTACAAGAAGCTGAAGGGCTCGAAATATTCCTTGCAGGAATTTCACGATGCGTTCGTGGCGCAGGGCACGCCGCCCATCAAGATTGTTCGCCGCGCTCTGTTGGGGAACGATTCGCCCGTGTTGTGAGCGCCCGGGATTTAGTGCTTGGAGAATCCGGTCACGTTGACTTCCGTGTTGTGGGCGAAGCGAAGTCCGTAAACGCCATCGGTCGACTTGAGCTTTCCGGAAGTAACTAGCGCGGACTTGTCGTAGCTCCCGACAACGGTTCCGTTGATCGCGCATTCGACCTTGCCCCCTTTGACGGAAAGGGCAATCTCCTGCGTTACGGGTTGGCCCTGACCCGCGGCTTTGTGGACCGCCGCGTTCGATTCACCCCGGAATCCATTCATCTGAAATGGGCCGGGACCGAAGCCGCGCACAATGAAATAGCCGTTTCCGTATGCCGCGCAATAGAGGTAGCTTTGCTGAGCGGTCCCCATATCGTTGCCCGCGATGAAAATGCCATACGGATGAGGATGGCTGTTCAGGTTCATGTATTTCGGTTCAGTGAACGTGGCCTTCACCGTGTAATCGCCGCTCGCCTTGTTGGCCGGATTCCAATACGAGACCGCCGGGCCAGTGGTGACATGGAACGTGTCGCCATCCCTGGCGAGCTTCGCATCGTTCAAGGTCCGGCCTCCCCGCTCTTCGTTGGCGTCGATTTTGCCCGTCCATTGCGGGACTGAAATGCCGCCTCCCGGAACCGCGCGGGAGCTCTCATCTTGGGCCAGCGACAGGTTCGCGCACACGAAGAAGACGGCAGCCAGTGTAAAAAACGGCGCCAGACGCAGGGAATTTTGTTTGGTTGAGAAGATTGGCATCACTCTGCCATTTTACGCCCCGGGACGCGAAGACTGTTGAGCCTCCCCCTCACGCCGTTCGGTCTAAGATATGTGTTTAGCGTAACCGCGGGGCACCCTCGTGCACGCCCCTTGATAGAGAGGAGAATTTCAAAATGGCTGCGGATGAGAAACCAGAAACCAGAGGCTCCGGCCGGCGCAGTTTTCTGCAACACGCCGCCGCGGGATTACTCGCAGCAACTGCGGCGCCGCTGTTTGCGCAGTCGCGGACCAGTCCGGCCGAAGGCGAGACTCGCGAGCAATTGCGTCGCGACATGATGGCGGGCGTCGAAGACGATATCAAGAAAGATCTCCAGATGCGCGCGGCCGCCACCGAAGAACTCTCCGAGCCCAGGAATATCAAGCCCGGCGGTATGCTGGATGCGCGGTTCCCAGCCTACTACCGGACGTCCGTTCCGGAAGCAATGCGCCTGCTCACGGAATACTTCGCGGCCTTCAACGACCGCGACATGGCCGCGGTGGCCCGCACACTGCATTTCCCCTACGCCAGTTACGAAGGGACCGAGCCGCTGATCTACAAAACTGCTGAGGAATTTATCCGCAATCCACCACCGTCGATTCACGAAAGCACCGCGTCCGACAGCCAGCTTCGGCCAGGCTCCTACGACATCATGGATGTGCTGCAGGTCCATACCTTCAACCCCGTGAACGTCGGCCTGGAGCTGAGCTACACACGCTACCGCGCCGATGGCTACCGGCTCGGAATCAACCAGGGCATTTATGCCATCACCAACAACGATGGCCAATGGGGCATTCAGCTCAGCTCGGTGATTTTCACGCCCACCGAATATATCGGCGTGAAGTATAACGACGCCGAAGAAGCCATGCTGCGTCAGGGACGCACGGGAATGGCGGCGTTCGGCGATCACGACTACGACCTGCTGACAAACCTCGGATGGGGCACCGGGCAAGGTAACCGGCGGCGCGCGCAAAAGACCGCCAGTATCGCGGGCGCGCCCGGAGCGACCACCTTCTTCCTCTCGGGCTGGTCCGGCAAGCCGATGGAGCCTTATAATGCCAAGGGACGCAAAAGCCGCCTGGTTGTGTCCGGGACTCCGGATGCCGCCGAGATCAACTCCCTGGCGGCCGAGCACGACGCCATCGCGGACTACGAGCGCGGGCTCGGGAAAACCAACATCGTGACCGCCGGCGGCAAGCCAGGCTGGTTCTTTGCGATGGCGGGTGGCGGCGTCGGCCATTATGGCTACACCATGCATCTGCCCGACTCGCGCGTGCTACACGCCGGCCCCGAAAAAGCCCACTCCATCGGAGGATACATCCGCTACACACGCGACAACGTCTTCATTTCCGAGACGCGCAGCTTGGCCATAACCGTTTATGACAAGCACGAACGCGTGTGGGTAAATTCGGGCGGGCTCGGCCAATCCATGCGCCGCGACCGAACCAATGATGAGTTATGAACCACAGACCGGAGCAGTTCCGCCGATAGCCGTCGATCGAACGAGTAGCGCCGTGGGGCACGCTACCGCACATTCGAAAAAGCAGAAACGCCGTCGATCACCATGAGCCGGAGCAACACGGCCGCCAGTAACCGCGCGGCCAAGACAAATCAGCCTCTCACCGCCTCGTGAACCAACGAGCGCTGGGAAAAAAGTGGACGCCCGCGCATGCCGCCCGGTGGATCCATTCCCGCTTTGCTGAGCACCGTTGGCGCGACATCGTACAGCGTGGCGCGTCCCAGATCCTGGCCGGGGCTCTCTCCGTACCCGCGCGCCAGCAGAAATCCGTGCGGCGTGTGGCCCCCACTGCGGTTGTCTTGCATGCGAATCTTGAGCCGTCCCAAGGCAGGAGACTCTATCTGATCCCAAGCGAAGCTCTGGTCCCACAACACAGCTATGTCCGGAAGCTCATCCGTGTGCGGGCCCTCGAATTCTTTGTGCAGCATCGTAACCTTCAGTACCACTCTGCGGCCGCTGACGGGATCGCACAGTTTGTACAATTCATCGGCGATGGCGTCGCAGCACTTTTCGTAATTGGCCCGCGGAATCAATCCATGGCGGTCGCGGCCTTCCACCAGAAGCCGGATGGTTCCCACCGAATCATTGTTCGGCACCGCGATGGCGCGGCAACCGGCCCACTTGCGAGGCCCGGCATACCAGCGGAAGATCAGCTCGTTTTGAATCGCCGCCGGTAGCATCGCCTTGACGGCGTATTGCAGCCTGCCTGGCACCACCTTCTTGATGAAGCGCCATGGATTGGCGCGCGCGATGTGTTCATCCTCAACGGGCGCTTGCGCTCCAATTTTTCCGAATCCCAGCACATCCAGAATTTCTTGCAGATTCCACGAGGCGTGCCAGATGGGGCCCATACCGTGGCCCGACAAGACCAGGCAGCGCGTATCGGGTCCCGCCAGTTGCAGGATTTGGCCGAGTTCGCGGTCGATGGCTTCATAAACTGACTGCAAGGTATCGCGGAATCCGTAGCGATCGGATGGATCGTAGTTCGGATGAGTCGAATCCAGAAACTGCCAAAAATGGTGCCCGGCGCAATGTGCTTCAGAGAAGGCCGCAAAAAACAAGTCCCAGCGTTCCCGCGCTAGCAACCACCGGTATAGCTCGCCGCGCACTCGCACACCTTCTAAAATTCGGCTGCGGAGCTTCGCCAATGCCTTGGGATTCGGGTCGACGGCATCGCATTCGCCAACCGGGTGCGGGCCAAAACGCCGCTTGATCTCGCCGAGCAATTCAGGAGGATGCGACGCGCGCGCGGTCTTGGAGGCATGCGCGCCCCAGTTAGCCAGGTACACGCCTTCGGCTCGCGTCACCGGAAATTTGGGAACGTCCAGAACGCAGACGCGCTGTCCGGCCTCCGCCAGGCAGCGCCAAAAAGGCACCGCGCCGATGGAATCGTCGTCCATCATCTTTAAGCCGCCCGTCAGCGCGTCGTATTGCACGTAAAAATATTTCGCAAAATGGCCGGGACTCATTCCCGAGTAGATGGTGGACCAGACGCTGTCCGGGAGCTGGGCGGCGACGCTGTCCAGCTCAGCGCGCGCGCCTTGCGTCAAGAGGCCTTGGAAAGTGGGTAATGCGCCCGCCTCTGCCCAGGCTCGGACCAGAGACCATTCCATGGCGTCCAAGCCGATCAGCAACTGCCGTCGGGAATGGCCAACTGCCTCCGAATTTGCGAATCCGGCCAATTTAACCTACTGCACCACCG
Organism: Terriglobia bacterium; assembly: GCA_963739705.1. Classification (GTDB taxonomy): domain Bacteria; phylum Acidobacteriota; class Terriglobia; order Bryobacterales; family Bryobacteraceae; genus Palsa-89. The sequence continues at coordinate 88,062 of CAVUBR010000009.1, forward strand.
ACAACGTCTTCACCAGGTCGTAGAGAAAAGTCTGCCCTTCGTAGAACGACTGAACCAGCATCCGTTCATCGCGGCCGTGCGCGCGATTGTCATCGCGCTCGCCGAAGAATCCCTGCACGCCATAGGTCGGGATCCCCGCCAGCCGCAGCATCCGCCCATCGGTTGCTCCCGTGCTCATGGTGGGAAGCACAACCACGCCCGGCCACATCGAATCGGTGATGCGCGAAATCGCCCGCATCAGGTCCGGCCGCAGCGGCGAACCCGGCGAGTTTTCCTCCTCGTTGGTGACCGAGATGTGCACCTGGTCGTCGGCGATCGCTTTCTTGATCGTGTCCATCACGTATTCGAGCGAATCGTCGCCTTGCACGCGGCAGTTCACGTTGGCCGCGGCCAGCTGCGGCAGAGCGTTGCGCGCGTGCCCGCCTTCCAGCATGGTGGCGACGCACGTGGTCCGCAGCATCGAGTTCCAGGCCGGCGACGACGCCGCGATCCGCTTCATCGCCTCCTGATCGCCTTGCGACACTTTGGCCAGATCAGCGCTCGCGCCCGTCGTGTCGATCTTCGCCATGCCCGCGAAATACGCCCGCGTCATTTCGTTAGTTTCATCGGGAAACTCGAACTGGCTGAGCCGCGACAGCGCGCCGCCAGATGATAGATCGCGTTGTCGGGAACTGGAACGGAACTGTGGCCGCCCTTGTTGCGGACTTCCAAGCGCAGATCGAGATACCACTTCTCGGCCGCCTGCACGGAATTGGAAATGCGCTTGCCCTGCACCATTTCTCCGCGCCCGCCTTCGTTCAGGCAAAGGTCCGCGTCGATCAGGTCCTGATGGTTCTTGATAAGCCAATCGACGCCGTTGTACGGTCCGCCGCCCTCTTCGTCGGCCGTCAGCGCCACGATGATATCGCGGTCCGGCTTGAACCCTTCGCGCTTGTATCGCGGATAGGTTGGCGACCCAGATGGCGGCCTGCGCTTTGTCGTCGGAAGTGCCGCGGCCGTAGTAAATAGCCGTCCTTCTCGGTGAACACGAACGGGTCCATGCTCCAGTCTTCCCGCTTGGCCTCCACCACGTCGGTGTGCGCCAGCAGCAGGATCGGCTTCATCTTGCCGGTGCCGTGGTAGCGCACCACCAGGTTGGCTTTGGTGCGGGATCGCGCCGCCCAGGAAGATGTCCGAATCGGGAAAACCCGCCGCGCGCAACCGTTTGGCGACGCCTTCGACGACCGGCGTCGTGGCCCCGGTGCTGAAGCCGGACTTGATCTCGATCATCTCCTTATAGATGTCGTGCGCCAGCCGCTGGTCGGCTTCCGGCGGCATGTTGGAAGCCGCAAAGCAGGCCAGAGGAGCAATCAAAAGAAAGGGAGTGCGCAGCATTGGTAGATTTTAGCGCGGTACCGGCTTACGCCGGCCCGTTTCTAACAACCCCTTTCAAACCGTGCGTGCGGTTTTCCCGCACACGGCTTAACGATGATCTTACTGATGTGGCTTGCGCCGGGTATTTCACGGTTCCGCGCAACTGATACAGACCCATACCGACGAAACGTTCATGGGTCCACTTTTCCATCCGCTGACGGCGCTGCCCGCCGCGCCGGCCCATCCACTGGGCCAGCCGCTGATAGACATAGCTGTCCAGCTGATTGAATTTCCGTTCGGCATTCCCCGTCCGGAAGTAGTTTCCCCATCCCCGGAGCACGGGATTCAGCGTCGCGATGATCTGCTTCACGTCCTTCCCGCTGTGCCGCGAATCGGTCAACTCATGCACGCGTTCCCGGATTCGCTTCATGGCTTTGGGCGACGGCCACCGCTGCATAAAATGCCTGCGCGGGTTCCGCTGTATGCTCCGCTTCTTTCGAATCGTGCAGCCCAGAAACACAAAGCTCTCCTTGCCGCGTCTCAAGTCCACCATCCGCGTCTTCTCCGGATGCAGTTTCAGACCCAGCCGGTTCATCACCAGCCCGATCCGCCGAAGCGCTTCCTTGGCCTGCGACTCCGTCCGGCACATCGCCACGAAATCATCGGCATACCGGACCAGCACCCCAAGCGACGAACAGCGTGCCGCCCAGATCCGATCCAGTTTGTTCAGGTAGATGTTGGCCAGCAACGGCGAGATCACTCCGCCCTGCGGGGTTCCCGCCAGCGTTTCCCTCACCGTGCCATCCTCCATCACTCCGGCTTCCAGCCACTGGCGGATTAACTTCAATACCCTTCGATCCGAGATTCGCTCCTTCACCAGTTCCATCAGACATGCTTCGATCGATCCCGTCAAAGTAGCCCTGAATGTCCGCATCCACGACAAAATTGTGACCCCGGTTGCCCGCTTCGCGGATCGCTTCCAGAGCCTGTGTCGCGCTCTTCTTCGGTCGGAATCCATAACTGCATGGCTGGAAATCCGCTTCGAAGATCGGCTCGATCACCAACTTCGCCGCCATTTGGATCACCCGGTCCCGTACCGTCGGTATCCCCAATGGCCGCTGCTTCCCGTCTGCTTTCGGTATCCATCGCCTCTTCACCGGTGAAGGACGATATCGGCCTGCCTTCAGTTCGGCCTGTATCCCTTCGAGAAACTGCTGTCACTCCCTCGCTCCTCGATGGATCGCAGCGTGATTTCATCCACGCCCGCCGCTCCCTTGTTGCTGCGCACCCGCTTCCACGCTTCCCACAGAACGTCACTCCTGTAGATCCGGTCGTACAGCGCATGAAACCGCCGTGTCTTACTCTGCTTGGCACACACCCATAGCCTGCGTTGGAGTTGTCGTACTTTTTCAATGGGGTTTTTGGCCGTTTCCAGCATGCCCTCGCACTTACCTCCTTCCAGGCCCGATCAAAGCAGGGTCCCTTCCCTCCGGCGCGTTATCTTGCACGCCTTCATCGGTACTACGAACCCCTCGGACTCCCTCCCGGCTCCGCGCGCTTTCAGCCTTCCGGCCTTATACGCCCGGTCTTTGCCCGACATGGCTGCCAGGGAGGGTCTCTCCTGTTCCGCGTTGTTCTTTGCAAACGTGCCACCGCCCTCTACCCCGGAGAGGTCCAGCATCCCTCCGGTCTTGCGGAATGCTGTCTGTTGCCTTCGCCGCGACATGACCGGCTCGGCCCTTTCAAACACCTTTCGGCTGATAATATGACGTGGCTGCAGCGTTCACTTAATGTTGCGGCCCGCTTCCTTGCTCCCCTCTCTTTCAAGGGCTTTTGACACTCCGCTTGGCTCGGTCAGGATCTCTCCTCCCGGCTGGAGTCTGCTACCGGGCGCTCCGGCGCTTACCCGGACAGGATCTTTCACCTGCGAGAACAACGCGTCTTTCAGGACGCACCATGAGGCTCATTATACGCTCTGCTTAAGGCCGCCAGCGGAGGACTACCTTTCGTTCTCAGTTCAGCGGCAGAATGGGATGCTCGCGCTGCGTCACGAAGGCCAGCCAGAGCTGCGCAGTTGACCTGTTGGGCAGCCAACCGGCATCCGTCGGGCTCTGCCCGCGCGTAGCTGGATGAATTGCAGCATGCGTTATGTTGAAGGTCCGTAACCGGAAGCTGTCGGTTATGTCCGTTTCTTGTTTATTGAACTCGGCTAGCCACCCGCCACTTTGATCCATTGGCCGGAGTTGCGCGTTTCGGGCACGTGGTTGGCGCTGTTTCATGACTTCTTCAAGCCAGATCAGGATCAGTTCTTTCACATTTGCAGTACAGCAGTGCGGCGACCGATTTTGAACTACGAAAGCCCATGGCGCACCTTGCTCCCTATATTCACGGAAGTATTCGAACGGCCGAGCTGTGCCGGACACGCTATCGGCACCTCCGGCGATGATTAATTCAGGCACGCTTAGCACCCGCCGGTTCAATTTCACCGTGTCTATCCCTACGGGCTCGAAGTGTCCCGGTGAGGAAAGAATCGCGGCCAATGCCCGGTCGGATAAGAACGCAACTAGTCTGGCGCATAAGGCCCCTGCTCCCGAGAACCCCAGAAATATAAGTTTGGAGGTCGACAGTTCGGTATGACCGGCCTGGCGGGCGAATTGATCCAAGGCTCTAACTAAAGCTGGACCAAGGCCATCTGATGGCAGCATGTTCATGTCATTGCGGTCCTCGGGACGACTGCCCGGACAGTGGCCGTGCAAGAGCAAGGCAATGTTGAAACGGCGAGCAAACTCTACAACCGCCGGATCACTGTAGAGAGCATGAACATCGCTTCCCCGATCAAAAATCACCCAGGTGGCTCGGATCGTGTGATTGTTATCCGGGATCGTGAGCGCGTAATGGCAATCAGAGGCGATGTCTTCGCCCTGAAGTGGTGTCACGGTAGTTTCAAACTGTGTAGATTGGACCGTGGGACACACAGCCATCGCGAGAAGAAGTACTCGGAATTGCGCCACTCTACTAATCCTATGACGCTAGGATGTACTGCGCCAGCCCTTCCGCAAGCCTCCAACACCTGTCAGCCGCCAGCGCGCAGAGGCCCCTCAATTCATAAAACCCATTCTTGAGCGCACTCAGAACGGTGCCCGACCGGCAGACACAAAGGGCAAACATGCGCTTCCGCTCCGCAGCCGGCCAAACATTGGCCGCCAGCGTTGTCGTAAAATAGATTCACGGCCTCACTGCCGTTCCTCACAGGAATTCTGGATCGATTGAGCAGCCTGGTACATCCATAGGAGTACGCCAAGTTTCATGCAGCGAGTCGCTACCTACGTCCGTCCTACGTTCGCGGTGCTCGCCGCGCTGGCCGTGATTGCGCTGGCCGGCTGCAATTCGTCCGCGCAGAGCCGCAGCGGTGGCATCCAGCCTCCCGCGCCGCTCGTGATGGTCACCGAGGTCGCCTCCGCCGATGTCCCGATTTTTTCCGAATACCCGGCGCAGACTTACGCCCGCAACAGGGTGGAAGTGCGCGGACGCGTCGACGGCTACATCGACAAGTGGCAGTTTCGCCCGGGCCAGGAAGTACACGCCGGCGACGTACTGTACGTTCTCGATCTGCGGCCGTACGAAGCCGCGGTCGCGCAGGCCAAGGGCAACCTGGCGCAGAGCGAAGCCGATCTGGATTTCGCGCGCAAGCAGGTGGCGCTGCTGCAGGCGGAGGCCAATCTCGCCGTCGCGCAGGCCAACCTGGTCAAAGCGCAGCAGGATTACGAGCGCCTGACGCCGCTGGTGAAGGAAGACGCCGCCGCCAAGCAGGACCTGGATGCCGCCGTTGCCGCGCTGCGGGCCGGCGAAGCCACCGTTCGCGCCAGCCAGGCCAACGTCGATCAAACACGTCTCTCCACGCAAACGCAGATTGCGTCCACGGAAGGCAAAGTGGAAGCGCAGCGCGCCGCTCTGAGCACCGCCAACCTGAATCTGGAATACGCCACCATTCGCGCGCCCATCAGCGGCCTGATCGGCGACACGCTGGTGCCGGTCGGCGGCCTGGTCAACGCCAACGCCCAGCAGCCGCTCACCACCATCGTTCCGCTCGATCCGATCTGGGTGCGCTTCAAAGTGACCGAATCGCAGTACCTGGCCTTCAAGAAACACGGCACGCTCTCGCAATCGCCGCTCCTGCTGGTGCTGGCCGACAATGCGAGTTTCCCGCAAAAAGGCTACATCGCGAACACACTCAACCAGGTGGATCCGAAGACCGGCACGCTCGAAATGCAGGCCAGTTTCCCCAACCCGCAAGGGACGCTGCTGCCCGGCCAGTTCGGAAAGGTGCGCGTTCAGACGGAAATGCGCAAGAACGTCGTGCTGGTTCCGCAGCGCGCTATCCAGCAATTGCAGAGCATGCAGACCGTCTACACGGTCAATTCGAACAACAAGTGGAGCTGCGCATGATCACCACCGCCGAACGCTCCGGCGACGACTGGATCGTCACGCAGGGCCTCAAAGCCGGCGATCGCGTGATCGTGGAAGGCCTGCTTCGCGTCCGGCCCGGCATGGGCGTCAATCCGAAGCCCTACCGTAGCGATCGTCCGGCGAGCTGATTGTCATGGCGCATTTTTTCATCGCCGGCCCGTTTTCGCGATGGTCATCGCGATCGTGATCATCATTCTCGGCGCTGTCGCGATTCCGAATCTGCCGATCGCCACCTATCCCGAAGTGGTGCCGCCCGTGGTCCAGATCACCGCCAATTATCTGGGCGGCAACGCTATCGATCTCGAAAAGACCGTCGCGCAGCCCATCGAGGAGCAGCTCGCCGGCCTGGACGGCATGCTCTACTTCCTGTCCAGCAGCGCCAACAACGGCTCCGTCATCTATTTCCGTCACCTTCAAGCTGGGCACCAATCCGGACATCGCCACCGTGCAGACGCAGAACCGCGTGAACGTCGCGCTGCCGCGACTGCCTCCCGAAGTGCAGCGGCAGGGCGTGACGGTCAAGAAGGTTTCGAGCGCGTTCCTGATGGCGGTCGGCATCACGTCGCCCGACAAACGCTACGACTCGCTATTCCTGACCAACTACGCGCAGATCAATCTGCTGAACCAGATCGGCAGCCTGCCGGGCGTGGGCGACTCGCGCCTCAGTTCGCCGCTGGTCTATTCGATGCGCGTCTGGGTGGATCCGGACAAGATGGCCAAGCTCGGCCTGACCGCCACCGACGTCAGCAACGCCATCAACGCGCAGAACCGCCAGAATCCGGCGGGATCCCTGGGCGCCGCGCCGGCCCCGCCCGGCACCGAGTTTCAATATGCCGTCACCGCGCCCGGCCGCCTGCTCGACCCGCAAGAGTTCGGCGACATCATCGTGCGCGCGCAGCCGGACGCCTCGCTGGTGCGCATTCGCGACATCGGCCGCGTCGAACTGGGCGCGCAGTCCTATGCGAGCTTCAGCCGGCTGAACGGCCAGCCCGCCGGCAACATCATCGTCTTTCTTTCTCCCGGCGCCAACGCCGTCCAGACCGCCGACCAGGTGAAGGCTTTTCTGAATAGTGCCCAGAAGAGTTTCCCGCCGGAGTCGAATACGTCATCCCCTACGATTCCACCATGTTCGTTCGCGCCGCCATCCGCGACGTGGTGCTGACACTGTTCTTCGCCGTCGGCCTGGTCATTCTGGTGGTCTTCATCTTTCTGCAGAACTGGCGCGCCACGCTGATTCCGCTGCTCACCGTTCCGGTGGCGATGATCGGCACCTTCGCGCTGTTCCCGCTGCTCGGCTTTTCCATCAACATCACCAGCATGTTCGGCCTGGTGCTGGCCATCGGCATCGTGGTGGACGACGCCATCGTGGTGGTGGAAGCCGTGCAGCGCAATATCGACGACGGCATGGCGCCGCGCGAGGCCACCGTGCGCGCCATGGACGAGGTGTCCGCGCCGGTGGTCGCCATCGCCTTCATTCTGGCGGCGGTGTTCATCCCGGTGGCGTTTCTGGGCGGCATCAGCGGCCAGATCTACAAACAGTTCGCGTTGACCATCGCGTGTTCGGTGCTGCTCTCGGCTTTCAGCGCGCTCTCGCTGAGCCCCGCGCTCAGCGCCATGCTGCTTAAGCCGCACAAAGTTTCGCGCGGGCCGCTGGCACGCTTGGCGATTATTTCAATCGCGGCTTCGACTGGGCGACCAATCGCTACATCGCCGGCGTGAGCGCGATGATCCGCCGTTCCGGCTTCGCGCTGCTTGCACTCGCCTGCTTCTGGGCCGCCGGTGCGTGGCTGTTCAAGACGCTGCCGAACGGCTTCCTGCCCGACGAGGACCAGGGCGCCTTCTTCGTCTCGGTCCGCCTGCCGGACGGCGCGTCCACGGACCGCACCGACGCCGCGCGCCGAAGATCGAGCAACAGGTCAAGCACCTGACGGGCGTGCACTCCTGGTTCGTGCTGGGCGGAATCGATATCGCCACCCAGACCAGCAGCTCCAACGTCGCCACCATCATCATGGACCTCAAGCCCTGGGACGAGCGCAAAACCCCGGACCTTCAATTGAACGCGATCCTCGCGCGCGCCAACGCCGGATTCGCTCAAGTTCCGGAGGCCTTCACGTTCGCCTTCGGCCTGCCGCCAATTCCGGGCTCAGCACCACCGGCGGCTTCCAGTTCATGCTGGAGGATCGCGCGGGCGGCGACTTGCAGCAGCTGAGCGACGTCGCCGATGGCCTGATCGACGCTGCCGCACAGCCCGAGCTGGGCACCGTGATCAGCACCTTCCGCGCGTCCGTTCCCGCCTACCGGGTCGACATGGATACCGACAAGCTGCAGACGCTGGGCATCCCGGTAACCGACGCCTACAACGCGCTGCAGACTTTCCTGGGCGGCCTGTACGTGAACGACTTCAACCGGTTCGGCCACACCTGGCAGGTGCTGGTGCAGGCCGAGCCGCAGTTCCGCGCGCGCCCTTCCGATATCGACCGCTTCTACGTGCGCAGCGCCGACGGCAACATGGTGCCGCTCGGCACGCTGGCATCGGTCGAGCGCAGCTCGGGCCCGGAAGTGGTCTACCGCTACAACCGCTTCCGCGCGATCCAGATTCTGGGCGGACCGGCGCCCGGCGTCAGCTCCGGCGAGGCCATCGACGCCATGGAGAAATTGGCCACCAGGCGCTTCCGCAGGGTTATGGCTACGAATGGACCGGCACCACCTACCAGCAGAAGCTCGCGCAGGGCAACGAAGGCGTGATCTTCGGCTTCGCCGCCGTGCTGGTGTTCCTGTTCCTGGCCGCGCTGTATGAAAGCTGGTCGATTCCGTTCGCCGTGCTGTTCTCGCTGCCGCTGGGAATGTTCGGCGCGCTGCTGGCCGTATATCTGCGCAATTATCCCTACGACATCTACACCCAGATCGGAATCGTGACCTTGATCGGGCTGGCGGCCAAGAACGCGATTCTGATTGTCGAGTTCGCCAAGGACAGCCACGCCCGGGATCACATGCCGGTTCGGGAAGCAGCCCTGGACGCCGCGCGCCTGCGGCTGCGGCCGATTCTGATGACGTCGTTCGCCTTCATCCTGGGTGTCGTGCCGCTGTTCATTGCCACCGGCGCCAGCTCCGCCTCGCGCCGCTCGCTCGGCACCGCGGTCTTCGGCGGAATGAATGCGGCCACGCTGCTCGCCGTGTTCATCGTGCCGGTGCAGTACTACGTCATTGAAAGCATCGCTGAACGCCGCAAGCGCCGCGCTCCGCAGGAAGAGCCGGCTGAAGAGACGGTCGCTCAATGAAACGCTGGCGTCTCTTTCCGCCAGCCATCGCCTTGCTGGTCAGCCTTTCCGGATGCATGGTTGGCCCGAACTACCACCGGCCGCCGGAGACCCTGCCCGGCCAATTCCGCAATGCTCCCGCTGCCATCAGCCCCGCCTCCATCGCGGATGCCAAATGGTTCGACCTGTTTCACGACGACACCCTGAAGCAACTGGTCGAAACGGCGCTCCAAAAGAATTTCGACGTCCAGATCGCGGCCGAACACGTGCTCGAAGCGCGAGCCCAGACCGGCCTTACGCGCGCACAGCTGTTTCCCACCGTCGACCTGCCGGCGTCATATACAGCATCTCAGGCTTCCGCGATCGGTGCATTTCCATTTCCCGGTGGACAGCCTTTCAAGGCGACTTACACCCAAGCCGGCCTGAGCCTCGCCTGGGACCTCGATCTGTGGGGCCGCATCCGCCGCTTAACCGAGGCTGCGCGCGCACAATATCTGGCCACCGAGGAAGCGCGTCATGGCGTGATCCTTTCGCTGATCGCCGACGTGATGACATCTTACTTCGGCCTGCGAGAACAGGATCTGGAACTTCAAATCGCCCAGCAGACTCGCGCTGCCGCGGAACAAAGCTTGCGCCTCATGCAGCTTCGACAGCAGCGCGGAGCCGCTAGCGGTCTCGAGGTGCATCAGGCCGAGCAATTCCTGTATACCGCCACCGCTCAGATCGCCAGCACCGAGCGCGGCATCGGCCAGTCAGAGAACGCGCTGAGCCTGCTGCTAGGCAACGCGCCCGCCGCCATCCAGCGCGGCGCCACCCTGGAACAGCTCACCGGACCGCCTGAATTGCCAGCCGGCTTGCCCGCCTCGCTCCTGGAACGCCGCCCTGATATTCGCCAGGCTGAAGACAACCTGGTCGCCTCTAATGCCCAAATCGGCGCCGCGCGCGCGCTGTTCTTTCCGGACATCTCGCTTACTGGATTCCTGGGCGGTCAAAGCAGCGCTCTTTCCGCTTTACTTACCGGCCCGGCGCGTATGGCCAGCATCAGCCCCGCCGCCACGCTCCCAATTTTCCACGCAGGGCTGAAAGCTGGTCTGCAACTTACCGAAGCGCAGCAACAGGAGATGCTGGTCTCCTACCAAAAAGCTATTTACACCGCGCTGCGTGAGGTTGCCGACGCCCTGGTGGCCCATGACAAAACACTCCAACAGCGCCAGGAGGAAGAGAAACTGGTCACGGCCCTCTCTGAAAGCGTCCGCCTGTCTAACTTGCGCTATCGGGGTGGCCTCGATAGTTATCTGCAGGTGCTCGACGCCGAACGAAATCTATTCGGCGGCCAGCTCACCCTCGCCCAGCTTCGCCTGTTAGAGCTGAATTCCGTAGTCCAGTTGTACGGCGCGTTGGGCGGCGGTTGGCAGTAGCACCGCGCCGCAAAAAAGAACTGAGACAGTTACCGGCCACCGCCTCTAGAATGGCTCGATCATTCCCACACAAGGCGCACGAAACCGGTAACTGTCTCAACCCTCTTGCTAATCCCTACGCCTACGATCTTGCAGCATCCGGGCGGCCGGAGCAATCAAAAGATCGCAGCAGGCCGCCGCATCAAAAGCCTTAGTCCTCCCAGCCCGCCTATTGAGTCACTCGGTAAGAGCACATCACAACATCCCCTATTTGGGGGACATAACCGGAAGCGAAAGTAACTGTGTTATTGCTGGCTGTATAATCCAAACCGGACGTCAGCCGCAGCCCATTCCGAAACACCTCCAGGCTGCCGGGAGGATTCGGCACCTGCGAGACCGTAAAGGATGCGTTGACCCCATCGACGGTTCCCGACGGAGTCTCCATATCCACGAATCCCACGCCCGTGATCACCACCGAAACACGATAGGAAGCCAGCAAGGTATCGGCCGGTTGCGGGGCCGCCCCACTTAGAAACGTCACTGCGTCGCCGGACAGCGTGTAGTCGTTCCCTTGCCTCAGCAGCAGCCCGTTCCGGAAAATCTCCAGGCTAGCCGGCGGAGCGGGCGCATTCGCAAGAGTGAACGATGTATTCGTGCCGTTCATTGTCCCTGCCGGAAACTCTGCATCGACGAAAGTCCCGCTGCCAGTGCCCCCACCGCTCACCGTTCCGCATGGGCCGGTTGTCCCGTCCACATGCAGGCAGTCGCTGAGATTCCCGATTGCTCCATCCAACGCGCCGGTAGAATCAATCACAGCCGCGCGCGACAGCGCGAACGAAGTTCCCTCCGTCGGCCGGATATTCAGCGCATTCTGCAACCCCGTAACGTCGGTGATCTGCAAGCTGGTGGATTGGCCGGGAGGCGTTGTCGAAGGCGAGGGCGGCGATGAAGGCGTTGGAGCCGACCCGGTCACCGTCCCAGGCGCCAGCCGCACATCCCGCACCCGCAGCGATGAACTGCTTGGTGGAACCGCCCACGCTTCGGTATATACAGTGCTGCCATTGCTGTTGTACTGCACCGTGTAAATGGCCGGAGTGTCGGCATTGGTGGTGGGAACAAGCTGCACGTATAGGATGCCATTCCTGATCTGCAGCTGTTCGACGGAAGCTGCGATGTTGCTGGTGTCCGATGCCTCGAAACTTTGCCAGGAAATGGTGACTACGCCGTTGAAACGGCTCCCGTCCGAATTGAACAGGACGTCTTGAAGAGTCGCCAGAGGCGGAGTGGCCCCCAGCTTCAGGCCGAACCCCAAGGTGGCGCACAAGAGCCACCGCCGGAAACGGTACATGCTGCCTCCAGTAAGGTGCGAGATCGGATCGGCGAGGAGCACAAATCCGGCTTTAGAGTAAGCGCAGGCCGCGCGCCAGATACACGCGCCCGGAACCCTTCATCCAAGGAAGTTTTTGAATTGGAACACCTTGCGGCGCAACAATTTTAGTGGAACGTTTGTGACTCGGCTTGAATCCGCTCGACGCCCAGATACGGCCGCAGAGCTTCCGGCACGATCACACTGCCATCGGCCTGCTGAAAATTCTCGATAATCGCCACCCAGGTGCGCCCGATCGGCAGCCCGCTTCCGTTCAGCGTGTGCACAAACTCCGCCTTGCCTTTGCCGGACTTGGCGCGAATCGAGGCGCGCCGCGCCTGGTACGCTTCGCAGTTGGAGCAGGAAGAGATTTCCTTGTAGCCGTTCTGCCCGGGAAGCCATACTTCCACGTCATAAGTTTTGGCGGCCGATGCTCCCAGATCGCCGGTGCAAAGCGCCACTGTGCGAAACGGAAGGCCCAGCCGCTTGAGAATGTCTTCCGCGTCCGCCGTCATCTTCTCCAGCTCTGCGTAACTTTCCTCGGCTTGCGCGAACTTCACCATCTCCACTTTGTGAAATTGATGCACCCGAATGATCCCGCGCACGTCTCGCCCGTAGGATCCGGCTTCGCTCCGGAAACACGGCGTGTATGCGCACAGCCGAATGGGAAGCTGATCGGCATCCAGTGTTTCGTCGCGGAACAAATTGGTCACCGGCACTTCGGCCGTCGGCGCCAGCCAAAAATCGGTATTCTCCACCTTGAACAAATCGTCTTTGAACTTGGGAAGCTGACCGGTGCCAAACAAGCTCGCGGAATTGATCAGACAGGGCGGAAAAACTTCGGTGTAGCCATGCTCACGCGTGTGAACATCCAGCATGAAGCTCATCAGCGCGCGTTCCAGCTTCGCGCCCACGCCCCAGTACACGGCGAAGCGCGCGCCAGTGATCTTGGCGGCGCGCTCCAGGTCCAGGATTTTCAACTCCGGCCCAAGATCCCAATGCGCCTTAGGCTCGAAATCGAACGTGCGAGGCGTCCCCCAGCGCCGCACTTCGACGTTGTCGTCCGAGCTCCGGCCGATCGGAACCGATTCGTGCGGAATGTTGGGAATCCCGGCCAGCAGATCGCGAAATCTCTCATCCAGGATCTTTACCTTCTCATCCAGTGCAGCGATGCGCTCACCCATCGCCCGCACTTTCTGTTGCTGCTCGCTGGTATCCACGCCCTGCTTGCGTAGCTTGCTGATTTCCTGGCTCTCGGTATTGCGTTGGGCCTTTAACTGTTCCGCCTCGGTCACCGCGGCGCGCCGCTCGGCGTCCAACTCCCGAAACTGCGCCACGTCCAACTGGAACCCGCGCGTCGCCAAACGCGCCGCATAGGCGTCCAGATTGGCCCGGAATTGAGACAAATCATGCATCAGGGTTTGTTCGCGTTCATCTGCCGCTAGATAAACTAACGTTCGGAGATGGGCACCCAGGGCTCGCCCACTGACTTGCCGATATAATCCGCGCGCGGCCGGATCAGCCGGTTGTTGCGATACTGCTCCAGCACGTGCGCCGTCCATCCCGACATGCGGCTTACGGCGAAGATCGGCGTGTAGATATCGATCGGAATACCAAGCGAGTAGTAAGTCGACGCCGAATAGAAATCCACGTTGGCATTCAGCCCCTTCTGCTGCTTGATCATTTCTTCGATTTTCTTGGACGTGAGGTAGAGATCCAGGTGCCCGGTGCGCCGCCCCAGTTCTTCCGATAAGGCGCGCAGATGCGTCGCGCGCGGATCTTCGGTGTGATAAACCCGATGTCCGAAGCCCGGCACTTTTTTCTTGTTCGCCAGCATGTCCTGGACGTGCGCCACCGCGGCCTTCTCGTCACCGGCCTCCAGCAGCATTCGAATCACTTCTTCGTTCGCGCCTCCGTGCAGTGGCCCCTTCAGCGCGCCGATGGCCGACGTCACCGCGGAATGAATATCGGAGAGTGTCGCCGCCGTGACGCGCGCCGCAAACGTGGACGCGTTCAATTCGTGATCGGCGTGCAGGATCAGCGCGATGTCGAAGACGTGCTCCATCACGTCGTCCGGTTTCTTTCCCGTGAGCGTATAGAGGAAGTTGGCCGCAAAGCCGAGCTTTGGATCGCCCTCCACCACCGCTTTCCCGTTGCGCAGCCGGTCGAACGTCGTCACGATCGTCCCGGTTTGCGCCATCAGGCGCGTGGCCTTCTCGACGCTCGCTTCGATCGAGTTGTCGCGCTCCTTGGGATCGTACAGCGCCAGCATCGATACCGCCGTGCGCAGCACATCCATGGGAGGCGATTTGGGCACCGTCCCCAAAAAGCTAGCCACCTCCTTGGGAATCGGCCGGTAGCGAACCAGATCCGCTTTCAAGGCGTCCAGTTCGGATTGCTTCGGCAGACGACCGTGCCAAAGCAAATAAATGACCTCTTCAAAGGTCGCGTGATCCGCCAGGGTGTGGATGTTGAAGCCCTGGTAGCTGAGGATTCCCTCGTCTCCATCAATAAAGCAGATGCTGGACTCGGCGGCGACGATGCCTTCGAGCCCCGCTTGTGTAACTGGCATTTTTGCTGTCCCCTGTTGCTTGAGCATTCGCATCGGCGGGTACGTGCCGATGTGCGCCTAAGGTGCGAACCACCATTTTACAGGATTCCGAGGCCCGGCGAATCGGGAAAATTGGGGAATGCGTGTACTGTCCCCGGATTTACACTGAACGTATGCATACACGCCGTGATTTTCTCTCGGTCGCCGCTCTGGGAACCGGCGTGCTGCTGGACGGTTGCAATCGCAGCAGCCCCGCCAACCAATCCACGCCCTCTGGCCCGGCTGACGTAACGCTGCGCATCGCGCCCGTTCTGGTCGACATCGCCAAAGACCACACCATCAGCACCATCGGCTACAACGGCAGTGTTCCAGGCCCTCTCATTCGCCTGCACGAGGGCGTGCCTGTAACGGTGGACCTCTTCAACGATACCGACATCCCCGAGTTCGTCCACTGGCACGGGCAGATCATCCCAGCCGATGTCGACGGCGCTCAAGAAGAAAAAAGCCTGGTGGTGCCGCCGCATGGACATCTCGCGGTATCGCTTGACGCCTCAACCCTCCGGCGCCCGCTTCGTTCACACGCACATCATGCCGATGTCCGATCTCAGCCGCGGAACCTATAGTGGCCAGTTCGCCTTCGTCTATATCGAACCCAAGACCAACCCCGGCCAGTACGATCAGGAATTCTTCCTCGCCACCCACGAATGGGAGCCGTTCTTCACCACCGCCGAAGAAGAAGAGGAGGAGCTGGACGCCGAGCAGCGCGCGCGCATGGCCGCCGAGAAAAAAGACGAAAAGCCGAACGGCTGGGAGATCGGCTATCAGCGCTTCACCATCAACGGAAAATGCCTGGGCTTCGGCGAGCCGCTGCGCGTCAAAGAGGGCCAGCGCGTCCTGTTTCACATCCTGAACGCCAGCGCCACCGAGAACATCCAACTGGCGCTCCCGGGACACGTCTTCCAAGTCATCGCTCTGGATGGAAACCCGGTGCCTCATCCGCAGCCGGTCGAGGTGCTGGAGCTCGGCACCGCCGAGCGCATCTCCGCCGTGGTCGAAATGAAAAACCCCGGCGTCTGGATCCTGGGAACTCCCAAGGATGACGACCGCATGAACGGCATGGGCATCGTGGTCGAATACGCCAACAAAACCGGCCAGCCGCGTTGGATCAAGCCGCCGAAGAAACGCTGGGATTACTCGATCTTCGGCGAGACACCGCCGCCGTGCAAAATCCGGACGAAACCATTCCGCTGGCTTTCGGCAAAATCAACGGCGGCACCGGCGGCTTCAATCATTGGACCATCAACGGCAAGCAGTACGACGACAGCGCTCAACCACAGGTCCTGCACAAAGGCCGCCGCTACCGCCTGGTGTTCGACAACCAGACCGACGACGCCCACCCCGTGCACCTGCATCGCAACAGCTTCGAATTGACCAGCGTGAACGGCCAGAGCAACCAGCGGCATACTGAAGGACGTCGTACTGGTGAAAGGGTTTCAAGAAGATCGAAGCGGACTTCACGCCCGCGATGGAAGGCTTGACTCTGTTTCACTGCCACCAGCAGTTACACATGGATTACGGGTTCAAGCTTCTGTTCAACGTGATCTGACGCTCGGCCTTCGAAAGCGTTTATGAAAATCACAGTCGGGGTTTCAATGTTCGCGGTGCTGATGCTCGACCCCGCCTTCGCATGGCCCTCCTGCCACCAAGAAGTGCCCGCCCTCAACCTCAGCAGCAAACCCGAGCACAGCAGCCCGACCAACGGGCGCCTGAGCAAGGCCGTGCACCCGCCGCTCCCGCCGGCCGCGGCTTCGCCGACAAGGCCGGACATCCCGATGTCCCTCACGCCCACTCCAACGGCAAGTGGATCGGACACGATACCGGCCGCGACGATCCCCACTACCATCTCGACCGTCCCTGGCAGCATGGACACTTCACCGGCGGTTTCGGCAAGTCGCACGTCTGGCGCATCAATTACGTCCACGTCATGTACCTACGGCACATCCTAATGTGGATATTCGCTAAAATCGAATTTGCACCGCCTTTTCCTACACAACGACGACATCCTCGACACGCACGCGAAAACCCTCTCGGCCGGCCAGACCGGTCTACTGAACGGCTGGGGCGTTTTCAGCACCATCCGCGTCGAGGAAGGTGTGCTGTTCGCCTTCGAGCGCCACTGGGATCGAATGCGCCACGATGCCCAGCTCATGCACGTGCCTTTTCCCAGCGACGCCGCCTGGCTGAAATCCCGCCTGATTCGTTTAATCGAAGCCAACTCGGCCTCTAACGCCACGCTGCGTGTCGCCGTGGTGCGCAATCATGGCGGATTCTTCGAAGGCCCGGATCAAACCCGCGACTTCGATCTGATCGCCTTCACCACCAATCGCAACCCCTGGGGCGACAGCGTCCGCCTGGCCGTGAAACCGTTCGCCCGCTACGCGCAAAACGAGTTCGCAGGCGCCAAGATCCTTTCGTGGGCGCATAATCTGACCTGGTACGAGGAAGCGCATCAGCGCGGCTTCGACGAAGTGCTGCTACTCAACGAACGCGGCGAAGCGAGCGAATGCACCTCGGCCAACATCTTCGCGCTGCGCGGCCGCGAAGTCTGGACTCCGCCCCTAACTTCCGGCTGCCTTCCCGGCGTGACGCGGGCTTTGGCGGTGGAAGAAGTCCGAGCGCCCGGAATCAAGGTCCTGGAAAAAACCATCCTTCCAAAGGATCTGGAAACGGCCGACCAGGTCTTCATCAGCTCCACCACGCGCGACTTCCTACCGGTCTCAGAAATCGAAGGCCTGAAAATCCGCAACCAGGGCGCGCTCATGCAGGAACTGACGAAAGCTTTCGAGAGCTACCGCCAGGCTTACGTCGCTGCTGCCACCACGATGACTACAAAATAAACGGCCTCGATCGGCCGCGGGCGAAAGGATGTGAGGGTTCATCTCACGCGCGACTTGCGCAGCGCATCAACGTCCGCCATCTCCTGTGGCCGGCCGCTCGCTAGTTTCGCAGTTATCAAGTCATCGCGAGAAATGAAATTTGCCTTGAGTCCCCGATTCGCATCGATCACATCCTCAACTCGGCGTTCCCACGCGGCATTAAACTCAACTCCGGGTATCTCAGTGAGAATATCCACCGCGACTGGCTCACGACCCATGTGGAAAAACGGACCGCGTTCCGCGAAGTCTGCAATCGTCAAGCCTTCCAGCGGAGCGCCGAAGTCCCGCAACGCCGCATAAACCGCCTTCGCGTTCTCAAGATCCGGCTTAAGCCAAATGTCGAGGTCTTTCGTCGCGCACGGACACCGCATACGCCCCGACAACCAGATACTTAACGCTGTGCGCGTTCAAAACGGACAAGAGTTCTTTGAAGTCGGGGTACATCCGGCGCCTCGCCCTTCAGTGCGTACATAGCTTGAGTCAGTTCGGAAACCGCATCGATCCGCTCGTGCACGGGTCGGCTCCGCCAGTATCGATATTCTTCCGTCTTGATCTCGTCCAGGTTGGCGACCCCAGCGTATTTGCGGATGGTCTTCTCCATGCGTTCCGTTTGTACCAAACGCGAGAGCCTTTTGCAACGCATCAAGTAGGCCTGTTCGCCTTCGGGCACCTAAACACGGCGCGCTGCGCCCTCGGCTATGTGAATGACCTCGCCTGGCTTGACACGTGCGACTGCTTCCAATAGGGCCGGAAAGATCGGGCGATAGTACTCGATCCGGTTCCTTTTCACGTGGACAATGATAATGCCGAAGCTAAGACTCTTCAGATTGACTTCGAACTCGAAGCCTCGATCGATCGTTACGAAAGCATCGAAGTGCCCTTGTGCCTGAGCGGTCACTTGCGCGTCGGGAAGTGTACGCCAGTTGAGTTCGGCAACGGTAAGGACTTTATGGCCGACAAACGCTTGCCGGACTCGAGGATTCAACACACTCGTCTAAGAGGACGCGCACTCGATTAGTTGCTCTTTAGCCAGTTCGAGGAATGAAATGGCTTGCTCGCGTTTCACCGTTGTGAAATCGCGCAAGAAACTATCCAGCGTGTCGCCGTCCTCAATATAATCGATGAGCGTCTGGACTGGAACACGAGTGCCAGTGAAGCAGGGCGTCCCATGCATGATGCGCTGATCGACCAAAACCACTCCAGCAAGGCACGCTTTCTGTTCGGCAGTCATAACCCTAAGATACGCTATAACGGCCGATCGCCAAATCCGGCACGTTGGCGAGGACTTCGGCCGTCAAAACGGCGAGAGTACCGGCGACATCCGCACCTTGGAACCATGTCGGCCACTCTACACCTTCGCATTGGAGCAACCTCGATCTAAATCATGCCCAAAGAATTGCAACCAGCGAGACCGTGCGCGTTTTGAAGCCATCCTCTTTACGAACCACCAAACGGCAGCGATTTGGCTCGCGAGCCACCTTGAGGTCCTGCCGAACTTTCATAGTTAGCCGCGGCGCAACGAAGTTAGCCGCCGCGTCTTCAGCGTCATCAGGGGTGAAGATGAAGCAACAGACGCCATTGTTCAGTTTCGCGATGGCTTCGAGTGAAACTCCAAAGCCTCTTTGGGAGGCTTGCTCGAACAGTCGCTCGGCGTGAACCTCTGCGTCATTGCTGGGCCGAATCAACAGTTCACCAAGCCAGAACGCCAAACGGCGGGCACGATCCACATCAGTGGCTCTAAGTGTCCCTGTGCCCGGAGAAAGTCCCGAAACTGTTCGACGGCCTCACTGAAAGGCATTGTGCCGTTCCAACGGTATCGCGACTGTTGGTTCGGAGTCTTACGCGCTCCGGGGAAGTCAAAGGAAATTGATGAACTGCCGCCCACGCCCCGCGTGGGAGCAAAACAGGAGGGAAAAATAAAATGGTTCCAAGTGACCCATCGAACAGCCCGCTCTCCCGACCGGCATGCGCGGCCAGAGCTTGGCATGCAGTGTAGCCGAAACGCTGCCCTCTTGCTCCCCGCTGCGGCTTTTATCCCGCCTCGGATCGGTGCGCCAGAGCCCGCTTGCTTTGCTACCTGCTAGAAGCCTTCGCCTCGGAACAGCCTTTCGCTCGCCCGCAACGACTGTCCTCTTTCGAGAACCACCGTGGCGAGGTCAGCGCTCCTGGCCTATCCCTTCGACCGTAATTCCGAACTCGTTCTAGCAGCCCGTTCGGTCTTGAGCTCCCACCCTCGGCTCCGTTCTTCACGTCTCCGGGGGCTTTCCGCGCCCAAAACCCGTTGCCGTCCTCCAAGCTCGGAACTCTCAAACGTCCCTCTAACTTT
Organism: Terriglobia bacterium; assembly: GCA_963739705.1. Classification (GTDB taxonomy): domain Bacteria; phylum Acidobacteriota; class Terriglobia; order Bryobacterales; family Bryobacteraceae; genus Palsa-89. Next base: position 107,715 of record CAVUBR010000009.1, read on the forward strand.
CGCTCCCCTCCGGGACTTTCATCCCTCGGGATCGTAGCGCTCGGTCAGCGGCTAAGTCTGAGAAGCTTACCTTTGTGCCCGGCCCGTTTTTCCTTCGCTCCCCGCTAGCGTCAATTACTTTTGATAACTACCCGCTCTCGGATCATCGTTCCAGATTCGCTACCGTTCACCAGGCTTTCTGCTCTCTGAACCTCTTGGAACCATGTCCATGTTGCCCTGAATCGCGGTTTGAGTCAATCGTTAAATGCCGATGACAATCGCTTTTCCAACGGTTTTATTCACCCTGGATTCAGTGATTTACAAGATTTCGCGTGTGGAGAAAATGTGGATAAAACAGCAGCCGGTTAACTTGTTCTCAATCACTGGCCGGTTTGGCGGCGTTCCTTTGCTCCAGCCCTAGAATCATACCCGTATCGGTGGCTACCCAGGCGTGTTGCGCGTCCGGCGCCGCGATGGTCGCCCGTTGCGCGTCGGCTCGATAGTCCACCTCCATCTCCTCCCACAGCCTGAGATTCTTGCTGCGGAGAATTTTGAGCTTGCCTGGAATAGGCACCTGATTGGTATTGCCCGGCGGCTCGACGGACGCAATCAACGCGCCCCCGCCCGGCAGCAACGCCACGTCGCTCACCGCCCGATCGCGCTCTCCAAAAATCATCCGCGAGCCCGGCGCGCCTAGCTTCAACTGCAGCACCGACGACGGAAGCTGATACACATCGTGATATTCAATCAGCGCCAGCGCGCGGTCGTCGTGCATAAAGCGCAGTTCCGTGATGTCTCCGACGATCGATTCGGTCGACGATTTCCAGGTCTTGCCGCCATCGAAGGTTTGAAGCAGAAACACTTCCGACTGCTTCTGCTGCCGGACGCGCTCGGCATTCGGGACCAGCCAAACCGGATAGCGCTGATATTTGTCGGTCATCACGCGCCCCACGATAACGCCCTGCTGCCCGCTGAACGCGATGCAATCGTAGATGGTGTCCTCCGCCTTGCTGGCCGGCGTTTGCGCCTCCGCCACCTTCTCCCATTTCTGCCCGCCATCGGTGGTCTCGTATATGGCCTTGGGATATCCGATCGCAAACCCGTGCGATCCGTCCAGGAAATAAACCTGGACAATTCCTTTCATGCGGCCCAGTTTCTTCCAACCGCGCCCGCCTTCCTCGCGTCATCCAGATTCCACGATCGGTGACCATCCAACCCTTGCCTTCGCTGGGCAGGAACAGCGACACCGGTTCCTCGCTGAAGTCTTCGAGAGTCCAGTGCTGGCCGCCGTCGGAGGTCGTCACCGTGGCGCCCTTCACGCGCCCGTTCAGCCCGACAATGGCGCCCACCGCGACGCAATGCTGCGCCGACGGGCACGCCATGTCGCGGATGTTGAACACCGCATCCGGCTTGTCGTAGAAGTATTGGATCTTCCAGCGCTCTTCGGCCCGCGCGAAGGGAATCAGGAGCGCCAACAGGGCCGGAACCGCCGCGCCCACTTCTAGCTGCCATGAACACGTTCACTGCTCGAATACACGAAGTCTGCGCCTCTCTCGGCATCTTTGGTTTCCAATCTGGACAGCATCAGCAAACACCCCACTTGCTCGCCCACCGTGGTCAGCAGCTCCATCTCCATGCCGCTGTGCGGATGCGGATCGCGGTGCTGCACATTGATGACGCCTTCCACGCCGCGCCGCGAAATGATGGGAGCCGAAAGAAACGCCTCGTAGGTGTCCTCCGGCAGATCGCTGAAAAATTTGAAGCGCGGATCGTGATAGGCTTCGCGCGAAATCGCCAGCAATCGTTTCTCTCGCGCCACCCATCCGGTCAACCCTTCGTTCAAGCGCCAGCTTCACTTTTCCCACCGCCGTGGGAAGCGCGCGATTGCTCGCCCGCAACACCAGCTCGCCGCCATCCAGCACGTACAGCAGGCAGGAGTCGCATTCCATGAAGTCCACCACCAGCGTCACCACGCGTGTCCAGCGCCTGCTGCAACGCCATCGGCCGGACCATGGAGCGGCTGATCTTTTGCAGCAGCGCCAGCTGTTGTTCGGTCCGCGCGAGGCGCTGTTCAAGTTCCCGGGATTTGGACACGACTATTATTATCCCATTCTGCGCCGCGGCGTCCCAGCCGGACAATGCTGCCGGAACTCCACCGCTCCGCCCACACGACAAACCGCCCGCAACCGCACGCGCCCCAGCGCGAAAACCTAAGGTGAAACACTGACCACATCACCAAACAATTGCACTGGCGCATGCTCCAAAGCCGTAGTACGATGGTTGCATCCTTGTTTTCTGAAGGAGGAGATCATAGTAAATGTGGAATAAACGTAAAGAAGAAGAGCCTCAACCCAAGCCCGCCGCCACGCCCGCGGCCACCAGTCCAATGAAGGAGAGTCCCGTCATGTCCAGCGCTCCCGCTCCCGCGCAACACTTTCCTGAATCGCGCGGCCCGGCCGTAATCGGAAAATCCGTCATGATCAAAGGCCAGATTTTCAGCCGCGAAGACTTGACCATCGACGGCGAAATCGACGGCTCGGTGGAATTGCATGAACATCGCCTCACCGTCGGCCCCAACGGCAAGCTGCAGGCCGGCGTGAAAGCGCGCGAGGTGGTCGTGTTGGGCACCATTCACGGCAACGTGGAAGCCTCCGACAAGATCGACATTCGCAAAGACGCCAAACTGGTCGGCGACATCAAAACCACGCGCATCGTCATCGAGGATGGCGCCTATTTCAAAGGCAGCATCGACATCGTCCGGCCTGAAGTGAAGGCCGCCGCACAACCCGCTGCCAAGCCCGCGGCAGTTCGTCTCCCCCGCACCGGTAGCTACCGCGGCTGCCGCTGCTCCAGCCGCCGCCGGCGACTGCCAAGCACTAGAACGCCAGTTCAAAAGAGGAGCGACTTGCTGAAAGACCGTACGAAGACGGAACCGCCTTCGGCTTCCTTATTTTCGTCAGCGCAAGAATGCGGCATCGCCCCAGCCGCAAACCCGAGCCAGCCACGGCCTGGAACAATTCTTCTCCTCCATCCAGGGCGAGCAGAATCTCTCTATCCTGGATTTCGCCGGCGCCAGCCAGGCCAATATCAGCTTCATCACCGCCCTCGGCCATCGCATCTACTCCAACGACGTCGTACACGCCATGGAGGAAGCCTTCGGAGGAGCGGGAGATTATTCAGCTAACCAGGCCGATCCCCAGCGCGTCCGCGGCTTTTCTCGAAGAGACCTTGGCCTTCGCCGAGCAGAGCTTCGATGGCGCGCTGCTCTGGGACACCCTGCAATTCCTTGCCCCGCCGCTGCTGGAACAAACCGTGGAACATTTGTTCCGCGTCCTCCGCCCCGGCGCTTCCCTGCTGGCCTTTTTTCACGCCGAGGAAAAAAACAATTCCGCGCCGCTCTACTCTTACCGCATCCTGAACCCCAAAACCATGTCGCTGACGCCGCGCGGCGTGATCCGTCCGACGCACTATTTCAACAACCGCAGCCTCGAAAAACTGTTCCACAAATTCCAGTCGGTCAAATTCTTCCTCACGCGCGACCATCTGCGCGAAGTAATCGTCCGCCGCTAAAAATCCGGGGACAGTACACGCATTCCCCGATTTCCGGCAGCTTTCGACCGATCATCGCCCAGAAAATTGGGGAATGCGTGTACTCTCTTGTAAATCGCCGCAAAACGTTGATCCTGCAAGGCAGACTACTTCGGCGATTTTCATGCTTCCGGGTGAAGCTCGGCTTCATCGCTCTACGCTGTCCCCGGATTAAAATGGAGGCGTGCACCTCATAAGAGCCCCCCGCGGCCGCGAAATCTCCTGCCAAGGCTGGCATCAGGAAGCTGCCCTCCGGATGCTCATGAACAATCTCGACCCCGAGGTGGCCGAAAAGCCCGACGACTTGATCGTCTACGGCGGCACCGGCAAGGCCGCGCGCGATTGGGCATCGTTCGAAGCCATCGTCCGCTCCCTCCGCTCGCTCTCCAACGACGAAACACTCCTGGTCCAATCCGGCAAACCGGTCGGAATCTTCCGCACCCACGACGCCGCCCCGCGCGTCCTCATCGCCAACTCAAACCTGGTCGGCCGCTGGTCCAATTACCAGGAGTTCCACCGCCTGGAGCGCCTCGGCCTCATCATGTACGGCCAGATGACCGCCGGCTCCTGGATCTACATCGGCAGCCAGGGCATCGTCCAAGGCACATTCGAAACCTTCGCCTCCGCCGCGGCTAAGCACTTCAACGGATCGCTGCGCGGCAAGCTGATCGTCTCCGGCGGCATGGGCGGGATGGGCGGCGCTCAGCCACTCGCCGCGACGCTCAACGACGCCTGCTTCCTCGGCATCGACGTCGACCCCGCCCGCATCCAACGGCGCCTCGACACCGGCTACTGCGACCGCATGTCCACGAATCTCGACCAGGCGCTCGACATGCTCAACGACGCACGCCATCGCGGCCATGCCCTCTCGGTCGGCTTGGCCGGCAACTGCGCCGACGTGCTCCCCGAAATGGCCCGCCGCGCCGTCGTCCCCGACATCCTCACCGACCAGACCAGCGCGCACGACGCCCTTAACGGCTACGTCCCCAACGGCATGAGCCTCCAGGACGCGCTCGCGCTGCGCTGCTCGAATCCGGACGAATACACGCGCCGTTCTTTCGACGCCATGGCGCAACACGTCCGCGCCATGCTCGCCTTGAAACGCATGGGCGCAGTCACGTTCGATTACGGCAACAACATCCGCGCGCAAGCCAAAACCGCGGGCGTCGAAGATGCCTTCGAAATTCCCGGCTTCGTCCCCGAATACATCCGGCCATTATTCTGCGAAGGCAAAGGTCCATTTCGCTGGGCCGCTCTGTCCGGCTCACCTGAAGACATCCACATCACCGACCGCTTGGCTCTCGAACTCTTCCCCAACAACGCGGTGCTGGCGCGCTGGATGCGTCTGGCCAAAGACCGCATTCACTTTCAAGGACTGCCGGCGCGCATCTGCTGGCTCGGCTACGGCGAACGCGCCGAGTTCGGCCTGGCCATTAACGACTACGTGCGACGCGGAAAAATCGAAGCCCCCATCGTCATCGGTCGCGACCACCTGGACGCGGGCTCCGTCGCCTCGCCCTATCGCGAAACCGAAGCCATGCTGGACGGCTCGGACGCCATCGCCGATTGGCCGCTGCTCAACGCCCTGCTCAACACCGCCGCGGGCGCGTCCTGGGTCTCCATCCACAACGGCGGCGGTGTCGGCATCGGATACGCGCAGCACGCCGGAATGGTCGTGGTCGCCGACGGAACGGACGCCTGCGCCCAGCGCCTGGAGCGCGTCCTCACCACCGACCCCGGCCTGGGAGTCATTCGTCACGCCGACGCCGGATACGCCAAGGCCATCGAAGTAGCGCACCAGCGCGGCATCCGCATGCCCATGGACCCTGAGCAGTGAAAAAGGCAGTCCTCGGCTGCTCACAACTGGTAACGCTCGAAGGCCCGCCACGCCCGCGCATCGGCGCGGAATTGCGCGATCTAGCCATCATCCCCGACGGCGCCATGCTCATCGAAGACGACCGCATCGCCCAAATCGGCCCGCGCTCCACAATCGCCGCATTGATCGATTCGGATTGCGAAGTGATCGACGCGGGCGGCCGCGTGGTCATGCCCGGATTCGTCGACGCCCACACCCACGCGGTCTTCGCCGGCAACCGCGCCGCCGAATTCGAGCAGCGGGCCAGCGGAAAAACTTACTCCGAGATCGCAGCCGCCGGCGGTGGCATCCGCTCTACCGTCCGCCAAACCCGCGCCGCCACCGAAGACGATATCCTCGCCGCCGCTCAAAAATACGTCCACTGGTTCCTTCAAAACGGCACCACCACCATCGAAGCCAAATCCGGCTACGGCCTCACGCTCCAAGACGAGTGCAAGTTGCTACGCGTCATCGCCCGCCTCCAGCCGCTGCGCACCGTCCCGACCTTCCTCGGCGCGCACGAGATACCGGACGAATACCGCGCTCGCAAATCGGATTACATCCGCCTGGTCATCCACGAAATGCTACCCGCCGCATCCAAACTGGCCGAATACTGCGACGTCTTCTGCGAACCGACGGTCTTCAACGTAGAAGACAGCCGCGAGATCCTCTCCGCCGCCCGCGCCCTAGGCCTTGGCCTTCGCATCCACGCCGATCAGCTCTCCAACTCCGGCGCTTCCACACTGGCCGCCGAACTCGGCGCCGCTACCGCGGATCACCTGGAACACGTCGACCCGCGAGGCATCCTGGCCCTCAAAGCCGCCGGAGTCCAGCCCGTCCTCCTCCCCGGCTCGGTCTACGCGCTCGGCTTAACCCGCTACCCGCCGGCCCGCGACATGATCGCCGCCGGCCTGGCCCTGGTTCTGGCGACGGATTTCAATCCCGGTTCCTCGCCCACGCCCTCCATGCCTATGATCCTCTCGCTCGCCTGCACGCAAATGAAAATGACGCCCGCCGAAGCCATCACCGCCGCCACCTTCAACGCCGCGTGCAGTCTCAACCGCGCCCACCAGTTCGGATCGCTCGAGCCTGGCAAGCTGGCTGACTTCGTTATCCACGATTGCGCCGATTATCGCGAGATTCCCTACTTCTTCGGCATCCAGTCCGCCCGCGCCGTCTTCATCGCCGGCCGCTGCGTCTCCGGAGAATGCTAACCTAGGGTAAACGCGCGTCCGCCATTCGTGTATCTCCCCCATTTAAGAAGTGAACATGTTTTGCCATACTCGCATTAATCTGTTTAGGACCGCTCTCGCGCACCTAGTAGCCTTTTCGATGCTCGCCGCCGGTGTGCTCTCCGCCGGAGCGCTCGACGCCCAGACCTTGTCGATGGTCTCGGGCAACGGCCAGATCGTCGCCCAGCAATTCCAATCTAATGCGCCGCTGGTCGTTCAAGCCACCACGGGCGGAAAGCCGGCCTCCGGCGTCAACGTGACGTGGGCCATCACCGCAGGACAACAAGGGTCGCTCTCCAGTACCTCGACCAGCACGGATAGCAACGGTCTGGCCAGCATCATCTTCACCGCCACCAGCCTCAATACGCTGCTTTCCTACGCCCAGTCCACTGTCACTGCTTCAGCCGGCTCGAGCAGCGTGAATTTCATCGTCACCACCCTGCAGAGCCTCAGCAGCGTTAATGTCGTCATCGGAACTCCCGCCGTCGGCGCGACGTTGTCGGCCCCTTCCGGCACCACCATCCCCGCTGCTGTCGTGGTCCACGTCTATGCGGAAGGCCAATTTCAGAGCGGCAAGGGCATCCCCAACGTCGGCCTTCGAGTCGCTAACGCGCAGGATCAGACGCTAACGCCCCCGGCAGCCTGCAACGCTCTCGCCGGCACCGCGCTCACGGACTCCAGCGGCACAGCCACCTGCGACCTGAAACTCACCGGCCCTACCGGCAGCACACAGTTGGTCGCCGTAGTCGGCGAGTTCATCGATAATCCCACGTTCAATCTTGACATCACGCCCGGCGTGTCGTGCAGCTATTCGCTTGCCGCCTCCAACCAATCTTTCAGCTCCTCCGGCGGACCCGGCAGCGTGAACGTGATCACTACTTCCGGTTGCGCCTGGACCGCGGTGAGCAATGCGAACTTCATCAGCATCACCTCGGGCGCGGGCGGCACCGGCAACGGGACCGTTTCCTACACCGTCGCGGCCAATACCAGTACCGCCCGCTCCGGAACCCTGACCATCGCCGGCCAAACCTACACCGTCAATCAGTCCGCGGCTTCAACCGGCGGCGGAGGCCTCTCCATCACCACTCAGAATCTGCCCGTGGGCAACGTCGGCGCCAGTTACTCCGGAACACTCTCGGCAACCGGCGGCCAAACGCCTTACACGTGGTCGATCAATGGCTCGCTCCCGAGTGGCCTGTCACTTACTCCATCCTCGGGCGTGATCAGCGGCACCCCGTCCAGCTCCGGCGTGTATGGTTTCACCGCGACGGTTGCCGACGCCGCCAGCCACCAAGCCTCCCAGAACCTCAGCATCACCATCAACGGAACTTCGTCCGGCTCCTTCACCATCAGCAACGTTGCTTTCGCCAATGGAACCGTCGGCCAGTCGTACTCACAACCGCTGACAACCGCGAATTTTTGCATCACACCGTTCTCATCCAACGTCAACTTCTCGGTCACCTCGGGATCGCTGCCGGGCGGCCTGAGCATCACCAATAATCCAGACAGCTCTCACTCCATCGCCGGCACTCCGCAATCTTCCGGCGACATTTCCTTCACAGCTCAAAGCCACGGACGCGTGCGGCCAGACCGCCGGCGACGGGTTTCACCATCATCATCGGGGGCGCCCCGGGCTCGCCAGACCATGACGGTCAACAGCTTCGCTATCCTTCACCGCCCAGAACGGAACGGCCGCGCCACCGTCAGATCAGACCATCACCATCGCCGCCAACACCGGTACTCTCAATTACTCGGTAGCGCTCAACATCAACTCCGGCGGAAACTGGCTGGTTGCGAAAAGCCCCACCACGGGAACCACGCCGGGCAGCTTCACGGTCGGCGTGGCGAATTACTCCGCGCTGAAACCAGGCCCGTACACCGGCTCGATCGTTATCAGTTCGCTGGCCTCGAACAGCCCGGTGATTGTGAACGTAACCCTGACAGTCATGTCGGCGCCGGCCGTAATTCTTCAGAGCCCCAGCACGTTCTCCGTGAGTCAGGTCGCGTCCGCCAGCCAGAAGTACACGCCCGTGACGCAGGAACAGATCGTGCTGGCAAGCGGCACGGGGCCGGTCCACTTCACCGCTTCAGCATCCACCCTGGATGGAAACGGTTGGCTCATTGTTCTTCCCGCCGAAGGCGCCACGCCCGAGACAGTGACCGCGAGTATCGACACGGGCGGCCTCCCGCCAGGCAATTACACAGGAACGGCTGTCATCAGACCGGACTCCGCCGCCCCCATTCCCATCACGATTATGGTCACGGTGACCCAACAACTGCCCGCACTCGTTTCACTCGTCAATGGCGCCAGCTTCTTGAATGGACCCGTAGCCCCCGGCGAAATCGTGACGGTTTTTGGCACCGCGCTGGGCCCGCTGATTGCCGCCAATCTGCAACTCGACGAGTTCGGAAGAGTCGCCTCCACCCTGGCAGGCACGCAGCTCCTGTTCGACGGCTTCCCGGCGCCCATTATCTATTCTTCCGCCGGCCAAGTCTCGGCCATCGTTCCTTACGGGATCGCGGGCAACGCCACCACCTCGGTGTTCGCCGAATACCTGGGCCATCGCTCCAGCGCCGTCACAATTCCGGTGGCCGCCTCCGCACCCGGCATCTTCGTGCTGGACAAAGCGGGCCAGGGAGCCATCCTGAATCAGGACAGCAGCGTCAATTCAACGACCAACCCAGCGGCCCCGGGATCGATCGTGAGCATTTTCGCCACCGGCGAAGGACAAACCAACCCGGCCGGCGTCGATGGATTCATCGCGCAAGGACCAGTTGCGATGCCGCTATTGCCGGTGACGGTTCAAATCGCCGGCCAAAACGCACAAGTCCTCTATGCAGGCGCCGCCCCAGGCGAACCCTCCGGCGTGCTGCAAGTGAACGCGATGATCCCCGCGACTGTGCCTAGAGGCACATCGGTTCCGGTCGTGATCATGGTGGGAACTGCAACCAGCCAAAGCAACGTTACGGTCGCGATTGCACCTTAGACGCCCGCGCCGATTCCACCATCTCGCGGATCGCTTCTACAACCAGTTCCGGCTCGTCCAGGTGAATCCAATGACCGGAATTAGCGGCGACGATGTGCCGCCCGCGCACGGACTTGGCCGCCATCGCCTCGCGCTCGCTCAACTCCGCCGGAGTACAATGCCTGGCCGAAAGGATGGTTAACGGAATCGATTGCGGCAGCTCAATGCGGGCAGCCTCCGCGGAACTGCCAGGCAGCCCTTCCAACGCCGCCGCCAGCCCTTCGAAACTCTTCGGCAGGCACCAATGCGCCTGGATCATGGGCCACACCTCGGGCGGCATCTTTCCGACTTCACCCACGATTCTCGAAAGGAAGGACTCACCCGCGCCGCTGGTCAAGCGCGCGATGCTCTTTGGCACTCGCCTGGCGCCGCCGGTCAACCGCGCCAGAGCAAATCGCACCACGCCCATGCGCGCCAGCCAGGCTCCACGCCGCGCCAGCGTGATTCCGCGGCCCAGCATTCGCGACTGCCCGGGCGTCGGACGCAACCATTCTCCAGCCACCAGAGGATCGACCAGAACCAGCCCGGCCACTTCATCCGGATACCTGACGGCGTACATGCTGACCAGCAATCCACCGAACGAATGGCCAACCAGCACGTAAGGCCGCGCAATACCAGCCGCACCAAGCAGCGCGTGAAGCTCGTCAACCATCCGCGATGCCAGCCGCGGCGAATCCGCAGGATCACTCCATCCCAGCCCGGCGCGATCATACGCGCAAGCCAGCGTGAAACGCGCAACCTCGGTACGCACGCGCGTCCAATTGAGACAGGATGCCGAAATCCCCGATTCAAAAATCACAGCCGGCCAGCCACCGCCCCTGTCGATCAGATGCAACCTTCGCCCGCCAATGTTCACCATCCGCCCGGGCGCCGGAAACCGCACCCGATCCCGTGCCGCGCCGATCACCTGATAGGAAATTCCGCACAGCACCAGCAAAAGCAAAAAGACAATAATCGCGATGACGATGGTCAAAGAGAAATGATTCTAGCAAGTCGGGCCGCGGCCATTCCGCGGCCCGCTCTAGCAACCTCACTTAGCTGGCGCTCTTGGCCGCCGCTTCGTGACGCCGCGACTTCCAGGCTTCTCGACGAGCCTGTTGGAGTTCGGTCAGCTTCTGCTTCTGCTCGGGACTCAAGGTCTGATACACCTTCGAAAAGGCCGAGCTATGAATAGCCATCAGTTGGCCAACTTCACTGCCTTCGGCCGCCGAAAGCTTCTGGATCTGGTCCGTGTTACCGGACTGGACCGCCGCTTGGAGCGACTTGCGATTTTGCATCAGTTCCTGCCGGACCGGCTGCGCCGTTTGCCGTGCCTGTTGGAAAATCGTTTTGGCCTGAGCTTTCTGCGAATCGGTCAGGACCTGCATCAGCGCTCCGTTGTGATGAAAATGCCGCCGGACTTGCGTCTCGGCCGCAAAGATGAGGCCGCTAGCCCCTAATGCGGCCACCGCCGTAATAGCGGCGAATTTCTTACTTAAGACTTTCATGGTTTGGTTCTCCTACTTCAACAGACGCAAACCCGTCCGGCGGGTTTATCGCGATGCAGTAAAGCACGGTAAAGCCTTGTAAGGCTCCCGGCCAAACTTTACGCCGCTCGCCTGGGCTCCGGCATCACAAGTTGCTGGAGCGCTGTGGCGCCGTTTGCGTGACATTTGAGCAGGTGGCGCTACCGCGAACAGGCCGGCCGCACTGAGCGCGGTAATGCCCGCATATGCCAAAAGTTCACTAGGTATGAATTTCGTAATGATCTCCTACCCAAATGGATGAGCATGAGACCCGAAGCCCACTTGCGTAACAAAGGTAACTTCGGATAGAGTGACAAACGGGGGAAAGAACCATGGCCTTTTGTGCTAATTGCGGCGCGCAAGTTGACGGGCGCTTTTGCCAGAAGTGTGGTGCTCCAGTAGGCGGGGGTGCGCCGATGGGCGGAGGTGCGCCGATGGGCGGCGCTCCGATGGGCGGGGGTGCACCGATGGGCGCAGGAGTTCCAGGTGGTGCTGCCGCGCCCGGTATCCAACCTCAAGCGACATCCGCGGGAATCAGCGACAACGCTGCGGGCGCCATTTGCTACCTGTTCGGCTTCATCACCGGAATCCTGTTCCTGGTGCTGGCGCCTTACAACCAGAACCGCAACGTGAGATTCCACGCCTTCCAGTCCATTTTCCTGAACCTTGCGTGGTTCGTGATCTGGATCGCGGATGTCATCGTCTCGATCGTGCTCGGCCATATCCCCATCATTGGGGCGATCATCTCCATCCTTCTTGGGTTTTGCGTCTGGATCGGGTTCATCATTGTGTGGCTCTACATGATGTTCAAGACCTACAACGGCGAGACGATCGTTCTGCCGGTCATCGGCCCCATGGCCCAGAAGCAAGCTGGAATGTAGAACTCGGCGCCTAGCGCAGGCCCTTCTGCTTTAGATACGCGATCAACTCCGCCGGATCGTCGGTGATGATGGCATCGACGCCGGCGTCGATCAGCCGTTGCCAATCCTGCGGCGTGTCGGCGGTCCACGGGACTACTTCGATGTTGGCCGCGTGCGATGCCTTCACTTGTTCCGGCGTAACCAAGTGGAAGGCCGGCGAGATGATGCCGGCTTCGGCTTCGCGCGCGATATCGACAAACGGCCGCGCCGCTCCTTCCCACAAGGCCGAGAGCCGGATCTCGGGCGCCAGCAGTTTCATCGCCAGCAGGGTCCGGAAGTCAAACGACTGCACGATGGAACGCGATTCCAGCTTGTGCTTCCGGATCACGTCCAGCAGCATTTTCGAAAAAACTTCCGGCGGCGGCGTCAGCTCCGGATGATCCGGAAAGCTCTTGGTCTCGATATTGAACTGAACGGAATTACCTTCCGAAAGGCTCAGCACTTCATCCAGCGTCGGAATGCGCGTACCGGGAACGGGATGCTGTTTGGGGAAGTGCGGATTTTTCAGCGCTCCGCAATCGTATTCGCGCAGCTCGGCCAGCGTCAGCTCATGAATCGCGATCCCCGGATGCGGGCCGGTGCAGATTTCCTTGTTGATATGCGGGTCGTGAGAAATCACCAGCACGTTGTCCTTGGTGACCGCAACGTCCATTTCCAGCACATCGGCTCCGATTCCGATGGCGTACTGGAATGCGGGAATGGTGTTCTCCGGATACATGGCGCGCGCGCCACGATGTCCGTGTACCAGGATGCGAGAAGCGGCGTCGAGAGGCATAAGGAGCAAGGCGGCGCTGGCGCAAACCGAGAACCACCAGCAAGCGCGGTTCATTGTCCGGTCTGCTCGGGCAACGAGGACGACTGGCTCGGGTCGGACTGCGTAGGCTCCGGTTCGGCGGCGAGCTCGGCGAGCGGCGGTTCGGGAGGCACGGGTTCAGCGGCGGGCGCGGGAGCTTCGAAAGCGGCTGGGGCTGTTACTGGCTCGCCGGCAGCCGGCGTGGCTTCAAGCGGCGCCTGCGTCTCTTCGACCTGGTGCGCCTCCTCCGCCGATAGCGGCACTTCGCATTCGCAGCAATCGCTGCAACGCTTGCATCGCTCGCAGCGATGATTCGCGCAGGCGTCCTTAGTGCAATATACGCAAATATCTCTGGATGGCTCGCCGCAAATGCTGCACGTGAAAACTGCTGCTTCCACCGTCATGGACGCCTCATTTTCCTTTCTTGGGAGCGGGCTGGCTGAGCAGCATTCCCCGGCAACGTTGCGCCTCGTGATCGGCCACCTGAAATTCCTGCTCTTTTTGCGCCGCCAGATCGTGCAAGTACTGGCTCAGCCGGTCGCGATTCGTACTGTTTTCCGTTACCAAGGCTTGCAGCCAGATCGGCCAGCGCGGGATTCTGGTATTTCCGTATGCCCTCGATCAGCGAGCCTAAGCGTGGACTCCATGGCTTGCATGCGCAGGTAGGTATCCAGAGCCAGCGTCAACTTTTCGGGGTCTCGCGAGAGCGCCTGGCTCGAAGTGAGCAGGTAACCCAGCTCGGCCTGGGCTGCTTTCCCCTGCGCCACGTAGGCCTGGGGTGCGCCTTTGGCAACCCACGTTTCCGGCTTGATCTGATCCATGACGGGTTTCAAATGCTGCGCTTGAGCGTCCAGACTGTCCAGCAACTTTCGGACATCCCACTCGGAGGAAACGCCGGCCGGCGGCGCGGCAGTTTGCGCGAACGCCATGGCCGATAGAAGCATAAGAAGAATGCAGAAAGCGACCTTCATCATTGACCTTCCCTAATCAGTGTGGCACAGTTCTCTCGCGCTCCAGCGCGCGAGCCCGAGGTGAAGAGGGATCAGTGGACCGGCGGAGGTGGCGCGGTGGGCGGCGGTGGTGGTGGAACACTGGGCGGCGGAGTGGGTGCGGTTTGACCACAGCCGCCACCGGAATCTTGGTGATCGTGCCGAGCCCGGCTGTACGGCTCTGTATGATCGCAACGCGCGCGGCGTCTGCCACCGTATGCAAAATGCGCCGCGCCAGCGCGTTCTTGTCGATCGAATTTTGCGCTATGGGCTCGTTCTTATAAACCTGGATTGATTCGCCCGCGTTCACGGTCTTGGTCACGCCCGGCTTCAGGGCATGCCGGACATCCACGGCGCCTTCTTCCACCGTGACCAGCGTGGTCTCATCATCGTCATCGACGCCCACATCGAAAGTGGTGCCGCGGACCGAAATCACCGCGGTGGGTGTCAAAATCCGATTTGGGTTCGGTTGCCCACCCCACTTCTGGATGTGTATTTTCACCCGGCCGACGAACAGGTCCAAAAGATCGCGCAGATTGCCCGGATTCTTCCGGAAGATGACGTTCGAATTCGGATAGACTTCAAAGAAGCTTCCGTCGGAAACCTGGAACTTTGCAAAGCCGTCCGCGCCAGTGACAATGATCTGCTGGATCTGAACTTTGTCGCCAATATTTAAAGCCCAAGGTTCGCCGTCCCGCAAGACCGAAACCTGTCCGTTCAAGGAGATAACTTGGGCAGCGGGATCATTTGAGAGCGAGAGTGGCTGGGCTGAGCACACTATACCCGTGATGGCTACGAATAGCCCAACGAGTAACGCGCGCTACTCCCCTGTCGGTCCATAAAGAAATACATCGGTCTGGCCGATGCCATACTATAGTACTATGCGGCTTAACGGCACCCGAAGCTTTCTAAAATACTCAGAACACAGTCTACCATCAAAAGTGCTTAGCAAGAAGGTGTCCGATTGGATTCTTTGTGGAAAACTGGCTTAGATTCAGACCTTTTGGAAGGAAGAAAGGCGAAACGGGTTACAATAGACTCGATCTATGTGTCGGAGGGCCACAATCCGGCTATTTAAGCTAACCGGCATCCTGGTGGCCGTCGGCGCACAGGCCCAGAACCTTCAAATCGACTGGCGGCACATCGGCAACTCCGCGATGGAGTTGGGGTTACCTTCGGTTGCCACCGGTCCGGTGAACCGGGTCTGGTACTCGACCGACGGCTCAGTGCTATATGCTCAAGCCACGGGCGGGCGTACGTATGAAACCACGGATTTCGAGCGCTGGAGTCAAGTCCAGGATCCGCGGGTCGTAGTACCCCCGGCGCATGCCAATCCGGCGGCAGCGACGCTCCCCGAAACCGGACATCAAGCTGGCTCAAGCCTCATCGTCCGGAAGACTCTATGCCGCGGGCAGCAACGTTTATCGTTCGGACGATGGCGGGGCCTCGTGGGCGAACCTCACGGCCTTTAAGGGAGTCTCGATCTTAGGCGGCGGTTTGGCGGATACAGCCGCGTCACCGCGCGATCCCGATGAGGTGACGGTAGCAGCCGCAAGCGGCGTCTGGCGATCGGTGGACGGCGGTTTGACCTGGAGCGGGCTGAACGAATTTTTGCCCAATCTTCCGGCGGCCGTATTTTTGCGGTGCCTGCGGGAACGCGCGGCGTACGATTGTCGGTGGCCGGCGGCGCAGCTGAAATCGAATGGGCGCCGGGTGAGAAGACGGCCTGGAAGCCGCTGGATCCGTCCGACGTACAGCGCGAACAGGATCTCAAGTCCGCGCTATCGCAGGTGTTGAACCGCACCGTCACGGCGATCCAGACCGCCAAGGATTTTATTTACGCGGGGGATTCCGAAGGCCGGCTGCAGGTCTCCTCGGATGGCGGAGCCTCCTGGGGCACGGCATTCCGAGCGACGCGCGATGCCGGGCCCGTGCAAGCGATCTGGGTGGATCGCGAACGATCCGCGAGTCGCGATTGCAGCGTTAGGGGCGCGCGCGAACATCTCCGGGGAACAAGCGCGGCCTGCCTACGTGATGCGCACCATGAACGGCGGGATCTTCTGGGACGACATTACGTCGAATCTTCCCGATAACGCCGCGGCGCACGGCGTGACGGCCGATCGTATCTCGGGCGCGATCTATGTGGCGACTGATGCGGGCGTCTTTTTCACCGTCACCGATCTGGCGGCCGCGGGCAGCGCTACTGCCTGGACTTCGCTCGCGCAGAATCTTCCCACCGCTGCGGCTACGGATGTCAAGCTGGACGCCGGGCGCCAATCAAATTTATGCGGCGCTGGAAGGATACGGAGTGTACGTCGCGATCGCTCCGCATCGTTTGCGCGATGCGCGGGTGGTCAGCGCCGCGGATTTAACCTCGCGGCCGGCCGCTCCCGGTGCGCTGCTCAGCGTTCTTGGCGCGCGCGTGCAATCGGCCAGCAGCGGCGACACGGCCGTTCCCGTTCTGGACGCATCGGAGGCGTCCTCTCAGATCCAAGTGCCATTCGAGGCCAAAGGCGATAGCATCGCGTTGTCGGTGCAAGCGCCCGCGGGACGTTTTACCGTTGGTCTTGCGCTGCAAGCCGGCGTCACCGGCGATTTTTGTCGATTCCGAAGGCGCGCCATTGATCCTGGATGCTTCCACCGGCGTATTGCTGGATTCAAGCAAGCCGGCGCACCCGAACGGCCGCGTTCAGGTTCTAGCTACCGGGCTGGGGCAAGTGACGCCGGATTGGCCTACTGGTTTGGCCGCGCCCCTCAGCGATCCGCCGCGCGTGGTTGCGCCCAGTTCGTGCGTATCTGGACGGCGCGCCCGTCGAGGTGACGCAGGCGACGCTGGCGCCGGGGTACGTTGGTTTTTATCTGGTCGAAATCCAAGCTGCCGCGCATTACCAACGCCGGCTCCTCCGATCTGGTTCTGGAAGCGGAGGGACAGCAAAGCAATCACGTGCGGCTTTATCTGCAGCAATAGGGTTGCCGTCGCGTAAGGCCTGAATTCCGATGCTACCGACCTCCTGGCGGCGCCTGCTCAGCCTGATCCGGATCCTGCTGGCGATGAGTTGCCTGGCTACGCAGCTCATCTCTTCGAGCTTCATCTGGACCAATTCGGTCATTCTGTTTGCGGTCTACACGGCCTATGCGTGCGTGGCGCTATTCTGGCGCAGCCTGGAGGATTGGGGCTATCCGACAGCGGCGCTAGTCGTGGATTTCGCGTTCTTCTTTCTGGCCGCGGCCAGCGGCGGGGCGTACAGCTATTGGGTCAGTTCCGTTTTTTACGCGTACGTGCTGCTGGAGGCGGTCACGCTCCACAAATGGTGGAAGACGCTGATCGTGGCCACCGCGGCCATGGCGCTGCTGTACGCGATTCCCACGTCTGCGCGGAGCCGAAATGCTGCCGCCCGGCTCTGATCGCCGCGGGAATTCTGGGCTGCGTTCTGGCCATCCAGCGCGAGTACCTGGAAGAGCGGCTCTCCAATGCATCGCGCCAGACCGTGCTCTACCGCTACGACGCCGAACGAGCCCGCGAGGCCGAGCGCCAGCGCATCGCGGCCGACTTTCACGATGGCCCGCTGCAAAGCTTCATCAGCTTCCAGATGCGGCTGGAAATTATCCGCAAGCTGCTGCTGCGCGATCAAACCGCGGCCACCGAGGAGCTGGTGCAATTGCAGGAACTGTGCAAGACGCAGGTCAATGAGCTGCGCAGCTTCGTACGCAGCATGCGGCCGGTGGACGTGGAAGGCAGCCTGACGGCGACGCTGCGGCGCGTGGTGGAGCAGTTCCAGAAGGACAGCGGAATACCTACCACGTTCGTGAGCGCGGAGTTTCTGGAGCCGGCCGAGCCGGAAGTTTCGCTCGAGCTGCTGCAAATCGTGCGCGAGGCCCTCTACAACGTGCAAAAGCATTCCGCGGCCACGCGCGTCGCGGTGAGCATCGCAAAATCTGATAATGCCCTGGAGATCGCCATTGAGGACAACGGCGGCGGGTTCCCGTTCAGCGGCAAGTACACGTTGGATGAGCTGGAGCTGTTGCGCCTGGGACCGATGAGCATCAAGCGGCGCGTGCGCACGCTGGGCGGCGAGATGACGCTCGATTCCAAGCCGGGCCAAGGCGCGGGCCTGAAGATCCGGCTCGCGACGTGAGGGGCGCGGCGGTTGTTTTTGCCAGCTTGGTTCTCTCCGCGTGCGGACGTTATCAGGACTTCACGCTTCCCCCACAACCCGGTGGACCTGATGTCGCGTGGCGCTGGGAGGCGCGCGCTGAACCGGTTTTGACGCGCAGCGGCCATGGCGAGTGGGATTCGTCGGATGCCTTGAATCCGTCCGTCATCAAGCAAGGCGAAGCTTATTACAATTTCTACTCCGGGTTCGACGGCAGGACCTGGCATACGGGCTTGGCGGTGTCGGCGGACGGAATCACCTGGCGCAAAGAGGGCCAACTGTTCTCGCCCGATCCGCACACTTGGGAGGGCGACTACTGGGCCGCCAATGGATCGGCGCTGGCTGAAACGAACGAAATCCTGTACTACTATCAGGCTGGGCAACCGCCGCAGATCGGGCTGGCACGTTCGTCGAACGGGCATCAATGGCAACGGCAGGGCGCCCCAGTGCTTGGGCCGGGACCGCGCGGGGCTTGGGATGAGCGCGGGGTCGCCGATCCGTATGTGATCCGCGCCGGCGGCAATTTCTACATGTTTTATTTGGGGCAGGATCGCGCGCGGCGGCAGCGTTTGGGAGTGGCGCGGTCCAGCGATGGGGTCGTTTGGTACAAGCTGCGAAGCAATCCGATTCTGGAACTCGGTGAGTATGGCGCGTTTGACGAGAACGGGCTGGGCGAGCCGGCGGTTTGGGCTTCAAATGGGTATTACTGGATGCTGTACACCGGGCGCGATCGAAGCGAAGTGCGACGGCTCGGGATGGCGCGTTCGCGCAACGGGGTGGTGTGGGAAAAGCTACCTCAGATTTTTGCGGGCGACCAACCGTGGGATTCCAAGGTCATATGCGACCCCAGCGTGCTGATCGAAAACGGTCACGTGCGGGTCTGGTTCGGCGGCGGCGATGCAGCCGCGCCGGATCACGGAATCCACGGCCAAATCGGCCTGGCAGAAATCCGGGGACAGTATACTCATTCCCCAATTTCGGGCGCCGCCCCATGATTTCAAAGGGACAAACCCCGGCCCGGGCCGAATCGGAGAAAATTGGGGAACGAGTGTACTCTCTTGTAAATCGCCGCAAAACGTTGATCCTGCAAGGCAGACTACTTCGGCGATTTTCATGCTTCCGGGTGAAGCTCGGCTTCATCGCTCTACGCTGTCCCCGGATTTTGGCATGAAGATCGGGATTACCTGCTATCCAACCTACGGCGGCAGCGGGATTGTCGCTACCGAGCTGGGCCTGGAACTGGCCAACCGCGGGCACGAGGTGCACTTCATTTCCTACGCTAATCCGATCCGGTTGGACCCCGGTACCCCACGCATCGAATATCACGAAGTCGAGGTCTCCACGTATCCGCTGTTTCAATATCCGCCGTACTGCCTGGCGCTGGCCTCGCGCATGGCTGAAGTAGCGGAGGACTACGGCCTGGATTTGCTGCATGTGCACTACGCGATCCCGCACTCGATCGCGGCCTTGCTGGCCCAGCAGATGGTGGCGCCTCGAAAGCGGTTGCCATTTATCACGACGCTGCACGGCACCGACATCACGCTGGTGGGCGCGGATCATTCCTACTTCCCGATCACCAGGTTTTCCATCGAAAAATCGGACGGCATCACCAGCATCAGCGAGGATCTCCGCCGGCACACCTACGAGGTGTTTGGAGTGCCTAACGAGATTCGCGTAATTCACAATTTCGTGAACATCGACGTGTATCGGCCCGCGCCGGATCGGCCGGCAGGCGAAAAGCGCCTGATGCACATTTCCAATTTCCGCCCAGTGAAGCGCGTGCTGGATTGCGTGCGCATCCTGGCCGAAGTGCTGAAGCAGACGCCCGCCCATTTGTACATGGTCGGCGACGGACCGGACCGGCCGGAAGCGCACCGTCTGGCGCGCGAGCTGGGCATCGACAAGCACGTCACATTCATGGGCAAACAGGATCACGTCCAGCGTATTTTTCCGCAAATGCACGTACTGCTGATGCCGAGCCAGATGGAATCTTTCGGCCTGGCGGCGCTGGAAGCGATGGCGTGCGGCGTGCCGGCGGTAGCGACGCGGGTGGGCGGCGTTCCCGAGCTGGTCACCGACGGCGTAGACGGATTCCTCGAACCCGTGGGCGACATTGCGGCCCAGGCCGCGCGAGTGGTGGAATTGCTGACGAATGACGAGCTGTATCAAAAAATGGCCGCCGCAGCGCGCCGTACGGCCGTGGAGCGTTTCGCCAGCTCGAGGATTATTCCGCAATATGAACGCTATTATATGGAGGTTCTCGCCGCGAATTAGCCGCTAGGGAACTTTCTCCCCTCCCCCGGTGTCCAATCACACTAGAGAGACAGCTTCGAAGTTTGAGGCTACAATCTAGGTAGACACCGTGGCGGATACAACCGTTGGTCTACATCTGGATGCCTGCCTGTTCTCCTTGCCTGAGGAGGACAAACTGATCACGGGGCTTTGCCACGGCGACGACAACGCTTACGAAATTTTGATCCAGCGCTATCAGCAGCCGGTCTACAACCTGGTTTGCCGCCTGTTGAACGATCCGTCAGACGCAGCCGATATCGTGCAAGAGGTATTCTTGAAAATCTTTCGCAACATCGGATCGTTCCGGCACGGCAGCAGTCTGAAGACCTGGATCTACCGCATTGCCGTGAATGAGGCCTACAATCATCGCCGCTGGTTTTCGCGCCATCAGCGCCAGGAGGTTGCATTCGGGCCCGACGAGAACGCGCCGGCTCACGTCGACAGTTTTGCGGATCCCAGCCGTTCGCCGTTCGATGAGGCGGCCAGCCACGAGACCCGCGCGCTGGTGGAAGCAGCGCTCGAGAAATTGAATCCGAAGTTTCGGGCGGCGGTGGTTTTGCGGGACATCGAGGACCTGAGCTACGAGGAGATTGCCGCGGTCCTGGAGGTTTCGCTCGGTACGGTGAAGTCGCGCATCTTGCGGGGGCGGGAAGCGCTGCGAAGAATTCTGGAAGGGCGGTTGGAGCCGGAGGCGAGCGTGCAATGGGCTGCCCAGCCGCTGGCTGAATGATTATGAAGTGCTGGAACGCAAGAAGCAGAATTTCCGCTTACCTGGATAACGCCATGCCGGTGGCGGAGCGTCAGGCCATGCGGCAGCATTTGAACGCGTGCCGCGAATGCGCGCTCGAGTCCAAGCAACAGCAACGCTTGAGTCAGGCCGTGCGCTCGCTGCCGCGCAGGATTCCGCCGTCCGATCTGACGCTGCGTTTGTGCGTGGCCGCTTCCAAAGTCCGAGCCGAAGTCCGGGGGCCGGGGCGCTGGCCGCGGTTCCGCGACCGTCTTTCGCTCGCTCTGGACAATCTTATGCGGCCCCTGGCGCTGCCCGCCGCAGGCGGACTATGCTCGGCCATTTTCTTGTTTAGCGCGCTGGTCCCGGCCTTCATGCCAACCTACGCCATGGCTCGGACCGCTTCGCTCTGGGATCCGCCTACCATGCTCCTGACCGAACCGATGGTGAAGTATATGGCGCCCATCGCGTTCGGTGGCGATGCGGTGGTGGATGTCAATATCGACGACCACGGCTGCATCGCCGGCTACACGATTGTGAGCTCCACCGGGCCCGACAACGAGCAACTCCGCCGGAGCATCCAAAACAATTTGCTGTTCACTGAGTTCTGGCCCGCCACCGCCTTCGGCGTTCCTGTTTCCGGGACCATTCGTATCTCGTATCGCAGCCCGGCCGGGATCGACGTAAAAGGATAACAGCCTATCCCACCGCGTAATCCAGAAAGAATCTGGAATGCGTCATCCAGCGACTGGGTGGTCGCGAAGGCGTGGCGAGGCCCTCTGTCACGAAAAACTAACAGCTCGACGCGTACCTGTTTCACACCCCACGTACAATAGAAGTATCGATGGTGATCGACGGGATTTATTACGCGGTTACGTTGACCGCCGGAGGCGCCGTGGTTTGGTACCTCACGCGGCCCTGGTTCGCGCTGCCGTTCTTCGCGCTGTCTCTTTTTTGCCTTTACTTTTTCCGCGACCCGGAACGCGCCATTCCGGATGGACCGGTGGCTGTCTCGCCTGCCGATGGCAAAGTGGTGGGCATCCGGACGGATCCATCGGCGCCCACGCGCATCAGCATTTTCCTGAACATTTTCGACGTCCATGTCAACCGCGCGCCCATCGCCGGCACCATCTCCAAAGTCGAATACACCAAGGGTGGGTTCAAAGTCGCGAGCCGGGAGATCGCCAGCTCACAGAATGAGCGCAACACGGTGGCGATCGAGGGCGACGGGACCGGCGTCTCCTTCGCGCAGATCGCGGGACTGATCGCGCGCCGCATCGTGTTTTGGAAGCAGACCGGCGATCAGGTCGCAAAGGGCGAGCGCGTCGGTCTGATCAAGTTCGGATCGCGCGTCGACGTCTTTCTCGGGCCGGAGTGGGAAATCACGGTGCAGCCGGGCCAGCACGTGCAGGGAGGCTCCAGCATCCTGGCGCGCAGGAAGCAAGTCTAATGGCGAAGCTGAGCTTCAAGGAACGATTCATCGATCCGCGGTCGCCTACGCGCCGTCCGCGCCGCGCGGCCTATGCTTTGCCGACGCTGTTTACGGCCGGGAACATTTTTCTCGGATTCCTGGCGATTCTTCGCGCCATCGAAGGCGCGCTGTTCTCCGCGAGCGGCCAGCTCGGTTCCAATCCAAATTTTGAAGTGGCCGCCAAAGCCATCGGCATTGCGGTGGTGTTGGACGGGCTGGATGGCCGCATCGCGCGCCTCACCAATACGGTCAGCGATTTCGGCCGCGAGATGGACTCGCTCGCCGACGTCATCACTTTCGGAATCGCGCCCGCGGTATTGGCTTATTGCTGGGGCGTGCAGTTCGTGAGCCCCGGCGGCTTACTGCCCGACCACCGTGCCGGTTATTTCATCGCTTTTCTGTTCCTGTTGTGCGGCGCGGCGCGCCTGGCTCGCTTCAACGTGCAGACCAATCCTGTTCCTAAGAATCCGGGGCGGCCGGACCGGAAGTATTTTGTCGGGCTGCCGATTCCAGCCGCGGCGGCGATGGTGGCGGCGGTGGTATACGCGTCCGACTCCGTGCCGCTGGAGTGGTGGATCTTTTCCGCGCTCTGGCTCGCATTGCTAGCCCTGCTCTCGTTCCTCATGGTCAGCACGTGGCGCTATCCCAGCTTCAAGGAAATCAGCCTCACCGGGCCGCGCTCGCCGCTCACCGTGATTCTTTTCGGAGCATTGATCTATCTGGTTTGGAACTACTCGCAACCGGTGCTGCTGGCGCTCTCGGTGCTGTACGTCAGCACCGGGATCTTCATTCGCGGGGGAGGCATCATTCGCCGCCGCTTCCGTCCGCATCAGCCACCACCCCAACCGGAGCACCAGGCCGGCTAAGATGCATATTCATCGCGGGACCTCGAGATCCACCGTCGCCCTCGTCGGCGGCGAATCGCTGCTAGGCAAGGACGTGCGGGAACTGCTGGAGGCGAGCAGCCTCGGCGCGAACATAACGCTGATCGCCTCTGAAGAGAGCGAAAATACCAGCGTCATTACCCGCGGCCGCGAGGAGCCGCTCGTGATGAGCTCGCTGCCGGCCGCCGATCTGGCAGAGGCCAAAGCAATCGTACTGGCCGGAAGCGTCGAATCCAGCCGCAAGGTGTACGAGCAGATCCGCGGCGCTGCTCGCGCGCCGGTGCTCATCGATTTGACCGGCGCGCTGGAGGACCGGCCCGATACCCGGCTGCGCGCACCCATGGTGGAACCTCCGGATTTTCGCGCAGCCAGTGCTATCCAGGCCATTGCGCATCCGGCCGCGATCGCGCTCGGGTTGTTCTTGATCCAGCTTCAGAAGTCCGCCAGGATCGGGCGCTCCGTAATCCACATTTTCGAGCCGGCCAGCGAGCGCGGCCAGGCTGGTATCGATGAGCTGCAGAAGCAGACCGTGGGCCTGCTGTCCTTAAAACCCCTTCAGAAGGACGTTTACGACGCGCAGGTCAGCTTCAACATACTGGCGCAATACGGTTCCGATTCGCCGCTCTCGCTGGCGGCGATCGAAGCAAAGATTGATCGTCATTTGGCCAGCCTGCTGGCCGGCGCCGGCACAGTGCCGATGCCTTCGCTGCGTTTGATTCACGCACCCGTGTTTCATGGCTACAGCATGTCGCTGTGGGTGGAGTTTGAGGCGAATGTGGATCTCGAAACCATCGAGCGGGGCCTGGCGTCGAGTCAAATCGACGTGCGAGGGAAAGAACACGAGCCGCCCACCAACGTCGGAGTGGCGGGGCAGAGCGGCATCACGGTGGGGTCCATCGCGCCGGACCGCAACCAGAGCCGCGCGTGCTGGTTTTGGATGGTGGCGGATAATCTTCGCATCGCCGCGGAGAACGCCGTGGAGGTCGCGCGTGAAGTTGTCAAATAAGCTAGCTGTGCTGAGCTGGCTCGCGCCGGTTCTGGCCTTGCCGCTGGCATCCTGCGGATATCACGTGGCGGGAAAAGCCGACCTGGTGCCCAAGAATATCCACACCATTGCCATCCCGCCCTTCGGAAACACCACCCTGCGCTATATGCTCACCGATCGCTTGCCCGAGGCGATCAGCCAGGAATTCATCGCACGCACGCGTTATCAAATCATCAATGACGCCAGCCAGGCGGACGCGGTATTGCACGGCGCGGTGGTCAATTTCATCGCTTACCCTATCCTGTTCGACCAAGTTACCGGGCGCGCCAGCGGATTGCAGGTGAACGTCACCATGCAAGTGAGCCTCACCGAGCGCGCGACGGGCAAGCTCATCTACTCGCGGCCCAACTTCGAATATCACGACCGTTACGAAATTTCGGTGACCAACACCAACCAATACTTCGAAGAGAGCGGACCGGCGCTGGAGCGTCTGTGCCATAGCGTGGCCAGGGACGTGGTCACGTCCATTCTGGATAATTTTTGAGCCCCGAACAGTTTCTGGAACGAATTCGCAAAGCGGCGCCCGCGGCGGCTTACCTTTTCATCGGGCCGGAGCTGTACGATCTCAGGCGCTGCCGCCAAGCGCTGATCGAGCGGGTGCTGAGGCCGGACGAGCGCGAGAACGGAGTGGAGCGTCATGATCTGTCGCAGACGCCGCTACCCGCGGTTCTCGACGATGCGCGTTCACTCTCGCTTTTCGCCATGAATCGCGTCATCTGGGTTTCGAGCGCCGAGGCTGCCCTGCCCCGCGGGCGCGCCAGCAGCGCGGGCGAGGATTCGCCGGCCGGTGAACTGGACGAATATCTGAGCCATCCGAATGCGGGCGCCACTCTGGTGTTTGAATGCAATCGCTACGATTTCGAAGGCGATGACCGCGCGAAGATCGAGCGCGTCCAGAAATTCTATTCAGCCATTCCGGAAGGGGTGGAGTTTCGCCCTTACACTCAGGAAGCGGCGCGTGCGCTCGCGCAGGACCTGGCTGAAGAAGCCGGCCTCCAGATCGGGTTGGCCGAGATTGGGCTGCTGGTGGATTCGTTAGGCTCCGACGCCAGCCGCGTCGCAAACGAAATCGAGAAGCTGCGCCTGTACACCGGTGGCGCTCGCAAAGTGACGGCCGACGACATCGCCCGCCTGGTCCCGAATGCGCAGGCGTCCAACATTTTCGCGCTGGTTGCCGCGCTGGGGCGCGCCGATCGCAAGCGCTCGCTGCTCAGTCTCGATATTCTGCTGCGGGAAGGCGAATATCTGCCCCTGGCTCTAACGTTCTTGGCGACGCAATTTCGCCTGGCGATGGTGGCGCACGAGTCCGGCCTGCGCAGCGCGCAGCAGATTCAGGCGCACTTCACCAAGCAGGGCATCCGCATGTGGCGCGATCGCGCCGAGCAGGTGAATCAAACCGTCGCGGCGTTTCCGGGCGAGAAGCTGGCGCAAGCCATCCAGAGCGTGTTCCGCGCCGACCGGGCGCTGCGCGATACGCGGCCCGACGATCGCGTGGTGATGGAAGAACTGGTCTTCAGCCTGAGCCGCTGAGAGTGCTAGGCGAGCGCCTTCAAGCGCACTTGCAGCCGGCTCTTGTAGCGCGCCGCCGTGTTTTTCTTGATGATGCCCCACTTGGCGGAGCGGTCGATTATGGAGAACGTCGCCGGCAGTGCGCTCTGCGCGCCTTTGGCGTCCTTCTCTTGAAGGAGACGGCGGAAAGAGCGGATCTGGTGGCGCAGACGTGATTTGCGCAAACGATTCACCGTCATCTGGCGCTTGGTTTGCCGCATCCGCTTGAGGGCAGAAAGAGTGTTTGCCATTCGCTAACTGGAATCCTTACAGTGATGTACAGCTTCCAGAATAGCCCAGCCGGGCGCAAAATTCAAATCGATGGCGCGTGGCCGGCGTGCGGAGAGCGTGCGTTACTCGCCGAACACCGGCTCGTAGGCTTCATCGGGCCGCGGCCGCAGGTTCGGGTTGCGCATCAGGATTCGCGCGCAGGTGTTCCAACGCAGGATGTCGTCGTCGTTGCCCGCCGGCCGGATCGCTCCGGCCTTCTCGTAGCACTCCATGGCCTGGCGAAACGCCTCATAGGCAGCGAAGGCGGCGTTGGGCGAGCCTTTGCGAAGCTGCGCGTGCGCGGAGCGTTCCCAAATGATGCCGGCATAGTATTGCCGCTCGTATTCGCCGTTGAGCCGCGGCAGGATCTCGCGCGCTCTTGCCGGGCGCTGCTCCCTGGCCGAACTGGTCGGTGAGAGCCAGCAGCAGCATGATCAGCGCTGGCTGGTTGTCGGGATCGATGTGCAACACATCCAGGCAAATGCTCTCGGCGAGGGAGGGTTCGTTCAACAGGCGGTAGCGCTCGGCTTTTTCGAGCGCCTCGGCGATGCCGCCTTGGGAGATCGGTTTCAATTCGAACTGCATAGAAGCTCCGCTAATCGGAGCGGAAAACTCGAAACAGTTTGGCCAGCGGATCGAAGAATCGATCCACCACCCGCTCCTTCAACGGAATGATCGCATTATCGGTGATGGTGATGCTTTCCGGGCAGACCTTGGTGCAGCACTTGGTGATGTTGCAGTAGCCGATGCCTTGGTGCTTGCGCAGGTCTTCCAGCCGGTCTTCGGTGTCGAGCGGATGCATTTCCAGCGCCGCGGCGTAGACGAGGAAGCGCGGCCCGATGAACTCGTCGTGCTTGTGATGGTCGCGCAGCACGTGGCACACGTCCTGGCAGAGGAAGCACTCGATGCACTTGCGGAACTCCTGCACGCGGTCGACGTCTTCCTGCTCCATGCGCCAGGTGCCGTCGGGGGCGTCGGGCTTGCGGGGCTTGAATTTCTTGATGCGCTGTCTTGACGCCGAAGTTCCAGGACACGTCGGTCACCAGATCCCTGATCAGCGGGAAGGTCTGCATCGGCTGGATGGTGACGGGCTGATCCAGCGGCAGCGTGTTCAGCCGCGTCATGCACATCAGCTTGGGCATGCCGTTGATCTCCGCCGAGCAGGAGCCGCACTTGCCGGCCTTGCAATTCCAGCGCACGGCCAGGTCGTTGGCCTGCTCGGCCTGGATCTGATGCACGGCGTCGAGCACCACCATGCCTTCGGAGATTTCGGTGGTGTAGTCCTGGAACTGGCCGCCGCTTTTGTCGCCGCGCCAGATTCGAAAAGTTGCAGTCGCTCACTTCATCTCCTCGATGATCTGCTTCAGCTCGTCGCGCAGCGGCACCAGCGGCTCGCGCGAAACCTGCATCTCGCCGTCCTGGCCCTTTGCGCACGATGAGGTTGAAAGTTCCGAAAGTTTCGTCCTTCTCCGGATAGTCGTCGCGGAAGTGGGCGCCGCGGCTCTCTTTGCGCTGCGAGCGCGGCGCGCGTGATGGCTTCCGAGACAGTCAGCAGATTGTTGCAGATCCAGCGCGGTATGCCAGCCGGGGTTGTACTCGCGATTGCCTCCCACCGCGACATGCCTGGCTCGCTCGCGCAGCTTCAGAATGGCCTCCAGCGCCTGCTCCATCTCTTCCTGGCGCCGCACGATGCCCACCAGGTCCTGCATCAGGTCCTGCAGATCGTGCTGGACTTGATACGGGCCTTCGCCGCGTGCGCTCGAAGGGCTCGAGCGATTGCTTGCGCGGCCTGCGTCCACCTGCGCCATGTCGACGTTAGCCGCGCCGTGCTCCTTGGCGAACTTGGCGGCGTACTCGCCGGCGCGCTTGCCGAACACGAGCAGGTCGGAAAGCGAGTTGCCGCCCAGGCGGTTGGCGCCGTGCAGTCCCGCGCCGCATTCGCCGGCGGCGAACAGGCCGGGAACGTCGGACATCTGGGTGTCGCCGTCCACGCGCACGCCGCCCATCATGTAGTGCGTGGTCGGGCCGATCTCCATCGGCTCCTTGGTGATGTCGATATCGCCGAGCTGCTTGAACTGGTGATACATGCTGGGCAGCTTCTTCTTGATGTGCTCGGCGCGCGTTGGGGAGCTTCTCCTTGATCCAGGCGATGTCGAGATACACGCCGCCATGCGGGCTGCCGCGCCCCTCGCGCACTTCGCGCATGATGCAGCGGGCCACGTGGTCGCGCGTGAGCAGCTCCGGCGGGCGGCGGGCGTTCTTGTCGCCCTGCGTGTAGCGCCAGCCTTCCTCGGGATTGTCGGCGGTCTGGCTGCGATAGTTCGCGGGGATGTCGTCGAACATGAAGCGCTTGCCTTGCTTGTTCCGCAGAACGCCGCCTTCGCCGCGCACGCCTTCGGTCACCAGGATGCCGCGGACGCTGGGCGGCCAGATCATGCCGGTGGGATGGAACTGGACGAACTCCATGTCCATGAGCGTCGGCGCCGGCGTGGTAGGCCAGCGAGTGGCCGTCGCCGGTGTACTCCCAACTGTTGCTGGTGATCTTGTAGGCGCGGCCGATGCCGCCGGTGGCCAGCACCACGGCCTTGGCGTGGAACAGCTATGTAACGGCCGCGCTCGCGCTCGTAGCCGAACGCGCCCGCCACGCGCTCGCCATCCTTGAGCAGCGTGATCACGGTGCATTCCATGTGAACATCGATGCCCTGGTGGATGCCGTGATCCTGCAGCGTGCGGATCATTTCCAGGCCGGTGCGGTCGCCGACGTGCGCCAGGCGCGGATAGCGGTGGCCGCCGAAATTGCGCTGCAGGATTCTGCCGTCCTTGGTGCGGTCGAACACGGCGCCCCAGGCTTCCAGCTCGCGCACGCGATCCGGGCGCTTCCTTGGCGTGCAGCTCGGCCATGCGCGGGTTGTTGAGGTATTGGCCGCCGCGCATGGTGTCGGCGAAGTGGACCCGCCAGTTGTCGCGGTCGTCGACGTTGCGCCATGGCGGCCGCGATGCCGCCTTCGGCCATGACGGTGTGCGCTTTGCCGAGCAGCGATTTGCAGACCACGCCGACGCTCACGCCGGCCGCCGAGGCTTCGATGGCCGCGCGCAAGCCCGCGCCGCCCGCGCCGATCACCAGCACATCGTGTTCGAAGGTCTGATAATCGGCCATCAGAGAATTCTCCAATCCGTCCAGATGCCCATGGCGCACAGCCGCACGTACAGATCGGAGAACGCCTACCCAGAACAGACTGAGCCAGGCGAAGAGCATGTGACGGCGGTTGAGACAGCTCACGCAGTCATAGGCTTTCTTGCGGGCTGGATGCCGCGAGAACTGATCGATGACGCCGCCCACCAGGTGGCGCAGCGAATGGCAGCCGAGCGTGTAGCTGCCGAGCAGGATGACGTTGACGAGCAGCACCAGCGTGCCGACGCCGATGCCGAAGTGCCGATCGTGCGGGAACTGCGTGGCCTTGTAGACGTCGTGAGCGAGAGAGGACCAGGAACACGAGCGCGAAGTACAGGAAGTAGCGATGGATGTTTTGCAGGATCAGCGGGAAGTAGCGCTCGCCGAGATAGCTCTTGCGCGGCTCGCCGACGGCGCAGGTGGGCGGATCGGCCCAGAACGCTTTGTAGTAGGCGCCGCGATAGTAGTAACAGGTGACGCGGAATCCGCCCGGCGCCCACAGGATCAGCATGGCCGCCGTTACGAAGCCCGGCATCCAGGACGGCATGGCGCCGAACCACGCGCCTTCGCCCGGTTGTCCGAACAGAAGCGGGGCGTACATCGGAGAAAGGTAGGGGGCGCTGAAATAATACTTGCCCTGCATGCCCGCCCAGGTGGAGTAGACGATGAACCCACCCAGACCGAGGAAGGTGAGCAGCGGATAGAGCCACCACAAGTCGCGCCGCGCGGTTTGACCGAATCGGCCGCGCTCCAAGGGAACATCGAACGATGACATGGCTTCGAATCGTCAGGCTATCGAAAAGGAAGCTATGGCGTCAAGCGGGAGCTGATGCGGTTTATACTGGATTCGTAGTATATGGATGTCGAAAAGACCATGGAGTTCATCCTGCAGCAGCAGGCCAAGGCCAGCGCGCAGATTGGGATTATGGCCGAGCGACAGGCCAAAGCCGAAGAGCGACAGGCCAAAGCCGAAGAGCGACAGGCCAAAGCCGACAAGCAGATCGCCGCCATCCTGAAGCTCATTCAAACCGGCATGCGGATGATTGTCAAGCAGGGAGAGAGCATCAAGGAGTTGCGCGAGGGCATCAAACAACTCGCTGAAAAGCACAAAGAGCTTGCGGAGGCGCAAAGGGCGACGCAAGTTGAGCTGCGAGGGTTTATCGCTTCGCTGCGGCGCGGCGGCAATGGACACCGGCCCAAGAAGTAGCGGCGCGGCCTACTTCGACGGCGCTTGGCGCGGGGCCATCACTTGCACCAGGATGTTTTCCGGATCGCGGAACTCAGGTGCGCCCGCCACTTCCGGAGGCTGCACTTTCGCTCCCGCCTCTTCCAGCTTTTTCGTTGCCGCATCATAGTCAAATTTATCGGCCAAGACGCAGAAGTGGTCAACGCCGGTCGGGTGATCTTTGTCGGCGGCGATCAGGCCGATCCTCGATTTCCCGCACTGGAACCAGGTCCGGTTGTTGGCGCGCTGCGTGACCGGCCCGAAGATTTTGGCGTAGAAAACCGCGGATTTTTCGGGATCAGTGACGCGCAGCAGCAGATGATCCAGGCCGGTGGGACGGAAAATCGGAGTGCTGGCTGGAATTGATTCCGGAGCAGCCGTAGACGACAGCTCGTTCCAGGAATCGATGGTGAAAATCTGGACCTGGATGCCGTCCGGATCGTTGGCAAACAAACCAACCGTGCTTTCGCGCGAGGCTATGCCGCGGTCCGCCAGAATCTTCTTGACAGCGTCCATCTGGAAACCCTGAACGCCGGCGCAGATGTGATCCACCCGGTGCGCCGGCTGCCCTTGAGCAGGAGGCGCGATCGCAACATAGCAAGGACCCAGCTTCAGATAGCGCCTGGTGCTGCGCTTATCTTTTAAGACGGTGTTGCCGAAGATGCGGGAGTAAAACGAGACACTCCGGTCGACGTCGGTCACCGCAATGGCGACGTGATCGAGCGCGACCAGGCGCAAAGGCGTCTCCGAATCGGCGAAGGCTTTCGCCGCGCTCGCGCCGGTTGCGAGCAAAGCCAGAAGTTCCCGGCGGCTCCAAGCATCGTGAACCATAAAAACCTCCTTCTTTCAGCCGCGCAGAAACGTGCGCAGCTCGGCCAGCGTCTGGTCCGGCGTCGTTTCCTGCAGCGAGTGGCCGCCAGGCAGCCCTTTGCCGGACGCGTTGGCGGCGCGTTCTTTCCAAGTCGACAAAACGTCGTACATCCTGCCCATCGCGCCATTCGCCGCCCAAAGCGCCAGCAGCGGGCATTCGACTTTGCGATTCATGTCGGCTTCGTCGTGTTCGAGATCAATGGACGCCGCGGCGCGATAATCCTCGCACATGGCGTGAACAGTGGCGGGATTCTTGAATGTGCGGACATACTCGGGGTGGGCCTCGCCGCTACCGCGGCCCATGTAGAAATCGATGCTGTTGTTGATTAGCGTTTCCGGGAACGGCGCGGGTTGAATCAGGAAGAACCAATGATAGTAAGCAGTGGCGAACTCCTTAGTGACATTGTGAAAAAGCTTGTAAGTGGGAACCACATCGATTACTACCAGCTTAGTGACCTTATCGGCATGATCGAGCGCCATGCGGTGTCCCACTCGCCCGCCACGATCGTGACCAACCACGGCGAACTTGTCGTAGCCGAAGTGTTTCATCACTTCGACGCCATCAAGCGCCATGGCGCGCTTGGAGTAATTCTCGTGATTCTTGCCGCCTTCCGGTTTGCTGCTGTCGCCGTAGCCGCGCAGATCGATCATGATGAGCGTGTATTCCTTGGCCAGATCGGGCGCGATTTTGTACCAGGTGGCGTGCGACTGCGGCGCGCCATGCATCAGAAGCAGCGGCGGACCATGGCCTCCGGATACAACATGGATGCTGGCGCCGGAGGTCTGGACCTTGGAAACCTGAAAGTCGGGGAAGAGGCGGGCATCCGCGCCCGGGTCTTGCGCTTCCGCGATTCCGACGCCTGCGGCTGCTCCGGCAACAAGCGCGGCCGCGTGCCGAAACAGCTGACGCCGGTCCACCGTCGCTGTGTCTTCGTGATTGGTGTCCATCGGCCCTCCGGATGGGCTTATTGTACTCCCTGGCAGCACCGGTTAGTAGCGCGAATCGGATGCCGGATGCTTGTGGGCACAAGTTATCGCGCATTTCGCCCGCTACGATGGCACAATGGATAATACTCGCTTTTGTCAAAAACAGGAGGGTGTGTGAGGAAGCAGTGCCTGGTTCGCTCTGCAAGTCGACAGCTGTCAGTAAGGTTCTTGGTTCTCGTCCTGCTCGCCACGGGCGCCATACCAGCGTGGAGCCAAGTGGCAGCGGCTATTTCGGGCAAAGTAAAGGACGCCACCGGCGCGGATGTCGGCGGCGCGACCGTCACCGTAAAAAGTTCGGAAACGGGAGCAACGCGCACCACAACCACCGACGAAGGCGGCAACTTCAGGATCTTCTCATTACCGGTCGGCCCTCAGGAAATCAGGGTGAACAAGGCCGGCTTCAAGGAAGCCGTGCGAACCGGCGTCAACCTGGAAGTCGGCCAGCAGGCCGTGGTGAATATCCAGCTCGAGGTCGGCGAGATAGCGCAGCAAGTGCTGGTCTCGGCCGAGGCCCCGGTGGTGAACACCACTACCGATTCGGTGCGAGGCGTGGTGAGCGAGCAGCAGGTCAAGGATCTGCCGCTGAACGGCCGCAGTTTCGACAACCTGATTACGTTGAATCCCGGCGCCATCAACTACAGCGCGATGAAGAGCGCAAACACCAGCACCAGCGACGGCAACACTTTCTCAGTGGCGGGACGCCGGCCAGGCGATAACGAATTCCTGTTGAACGGCATCGAGTACACCGGATCGAGCCAGCTCGCGGTAACGCCCGGGGGAGCCAGCGGACAACTGCTGGGCATCGATGCGGTGCGTGAGTTCAACGTGCTCACCGACACCTACGGCGCGCAGTATGGAAAACGCTCCGGTGCGCAGGTGGAGGTGGTCACGCAATCCGGAACCAATCAGCTGCATGGGACGCTGTTCGAGTTTCTGCGCAACAGCGCGCTGGATTCTCCTGGTTATTTCGATAAGGGAACCGTTCCGCCATTCCGTAGAAACCAATTCGGGGGCGCGCTGGGCGGACCGCTCAAGAAAGACAAGCTCTTCCTGTTCGGCAACTACGAAGGATTCCGGCAGAGCCTGGCCCTTTCCAGCGTCAGCATCGTGCCCGACGCCAATGCGCGCCAAGGCTTACTGCCGAATGGAACACCGGTCGCCAAATTGAATAGCTCGATGTTGCCGTACATGTCGTTCTGGCCCGCACCGAACGGGACGGAGTTGCCCGCTATTGCCGGCCAGCCGGGCGCGGCGCTGTCATACAACAATCCCAAGCAGCTAATTCGTGAAGATTTCGGCACGCTGCGGACTGACTACAACGTCGGAAGCCGCGACACTCTTTCGGGCGCCTACACCATCGACAACGGCACCAACCTGACGCCACAGGCTGATCCGTTGTTCGCCTCTTACACCCCCCTGCAAAGCCAGGTGGCCAGCGTCGAGGAAACGCACGTCATCTCTCCAGGCATGTTAAATACTCTTCGCGTTGGTTTTTCGCGGGCGGCATTCAGTCTGAACGCGAGTAACTCATCGTCCATTGCGCCGGGTCTTTCGTTTGTTCAAGGCCTGGGACCAGGAGGGATTACGGTTGGCGGCGGCGTCACCGCCAATGGACCCAGCACGCTCACCGCGGCCGGTCCCAACAACAACGCTGGTGTATGGAACCGCCGCAATTTGTTCACCTACAGTGATGACGTGCAGATCAGCAAGGGAATCCACCAAATCAGCGCCGGTGTCTGGCTGCAGCGCATGCAGGACAACGAGGACACCGCCTCACGCCAGCTGGGCGTGGCGACCTTCGCCAGCCTGACCAGTTTTCTGCAGGGCAACACCAGCAACTTCCAGGTGGTTCCGACCGCGAACGAGCTGGGATGGCGAAGTCTTTTCGGCGCCTGGTATGTCCAGGACACGATGAAGCTGCGTCCGAACCTCACGTTGCAGGTCGGGCTGCGGTACGAATTCACCACCGGGTGGAATGAGGAATCGGGGCGCGCCGCCAACTACATTACGGACTCGAATAGCGTTCTGGAGACGAACACGCGGGTGGGCGGCTCCGCCTTCACGCAAAACAACGCAACCCACTTGCTGGGACCACGGGCAGGCCTGGCGTGGGATGTTTTTGGCAACGGCAAAACCGCCATCCGCGCGGGGTTCGGCACTTATTATTCCATGATCGACGCGCTGAGCTTCCTGCTCAATTCGCTGCCGCCGTCCAACGGCTCGCTGACGTTCACGGGACCGCTGAGTTCCGTCATACCGATTATTCCATTTACGCCTCCGCCGCCGACCTGCGGACCCGGCGCTCCGGCCAAGTGCGCGCTCTATGCGCCGCAGGGTGTGCAACCGGACGCGTACACCCCAACTGTGCAAGAGTGGAATTTCACAGTCGAGCAGCAGCTCAGCCGCAGCACAGTTCTGCGCGTGGGTTACGTCGGATCGTTCGGTTACCACGGCCTGCTGAGCATCGATCCAAATTCAATTCCGGCTCAGATTTGCTCGGACGCAGCAGGCTGCCAGGCGGGCGGCGTGGCCACGAGTGGAAACCCTGCTCCGGCCGCGCTCCAAAGCCACGTTCCTCAAGGCGCTCAATATATTCCCTTGGGAACCCGTCCGAATCCGTACTTGAGCGCCGGCTTCTTCTGGTACACGGAGGGCAACACCAGCTATAACGCGTTGCAGATCGACGTGAGCAAGCGTCTGTCGCACGGCTTGCTGTTCCGGGGCAATTACACGTGGTCGAAGAACCTGGACATGGACTCCGGCCTCACTATCGCGCAAGCTAACAATCAGCCGCAAATGATTATGGACCGGAATAACCCGCGGCGCGACTGGGGGCCATCCGCCATGAACGTTACCAATCAGGCCAGCATGTCGGCCAGCTACGAGCTTCCGTTCGGGCGTGGCCGGCACTGGCTGGGAAGCGCCAGCGGAGTCGAAGAAAAATTGCTGGGCGGCTGGAATGTCAACGCAATCGCGACGCTGCTGGGTGGTTTTCCATTCACGCCGTTGGCCGGCTCGAATCGCTCCGGCGATGGCGACATCCGGACGCCAGACCGGCCTTCGTTGAATCCAGCCTTCACCGGGCCGGTGATCGAGGGCAAGCAGCTCCAGTGGTTCGACCCGCACGCGTTCGTTCTGCCGGCTTTCGGCACCTACGGCGATCTCGGAAGAGGGGTCTACACCGGGCCTGGGCTGGGTGAGCTGGATTTCTCCGTGTTCAAGAACACGCAAATCACAGAGCGATCGACACTGCAGTTCCGCACTGAGTTCTTCAACCTCACCAACCGCGTGAATTTCGGAACCCCGAACGCCACTGTGTTTTCGAATGGCGCCATCAGCTCATCGGCCGGCGTAATCACGACTCTGGCAACCACGCCGAGACAGATCCAGTTCGGTTTGAAGCTGATCTTCTGAGCCGGAGGGCCGGCGCCCGCGTTGTTTCGCAGCGCCGCGCCGGGCAGAAGCGCGATCCCGCCAGGCGCAATATAATGACAGTGCTAATTCTGTAGCGGGGGTGACCATGAAAGATCTTACGTTCGCTTCCGCCACGTCGCTGGCCGGCGCTATTCGCCGGAAAGAAGTTTCCAGCCGCGAGGTGGTTGAGGCGCATTTGAAGCAGATCGAGCGCGAGAATCATCCGCGCTTGAACGCCGTCGTACGCGTTCTCGCCGATTCCGCGCGTACGGCGGCGGCGAAGGCGGATGAGACCATCGCTCGGGGCGGGACCGTCGGACCGTTTCACGGAGTTCCGATGTCGGTGAAGGACGCCTGGGAAGTGGCCGGCATACCATCCACGGGTGGGACGCTGGGCCGCGCCAACTACATCCCGGAACGCGACGCCACGGTGATCGCGCGTATGCGCGCGGCCGGCGCGATTCCAATCGGAATGACCAATCTGCCGGAATTGTCGCTGGCCTTCGAATCCGACAATCTGGTGCACGGGCGCGCGAACAATCCCTATAATGTCGCGCGAACGCCGGGCGGCAGCGGCGGAGGAGGAGCGGCGGCGATCGCGGCCGGCATGAGTCCCATCGAGATTGGCGCCGATCTCGGCGGTAGCATCCGGCTGCCATCGCATTTCTGCGGGATCGCCGGGATCCGGGCCACCACCGGACGAGCGCCGATGACCGGTTATTTCCCGCCGTCTTTCGGATGGGTTTCGCTCTTCTCGGCCTCCGGCCCCATGGCGCGCACAGTCGAAGACCTGGTAACCGCGCTGCCTGTGATTTCTGGACCTGACTGGATCGACGCGCGAATCGAAGATGTTCCGCTGCGGGACCCTCGCGCGGTTTCGGTCAAGGGGCTGCGCGTCGCGGTTCACACCGACAATGGGATCATGGCCCCCACCGCGGAGACGAAGGCGGCGGTGATGAACGCGGCCAAGGCGCTTGCGGACGCCGGTGCGGTTGTGGAAGAGGCGACGCCAGCCGGAATCGAACAGTGCATGGAGATTTTCCTAGGGATTGCGAACGCGGATGCGGGCGAAAATCTCAAACACTTGCTAGCCGCGATCGGCACCGAGCAGACGCACCCGATACTGACACCCATGTTGTCGCCAACATTGGAGCACCGCTCGGCCGGGTTTCTGCAGCTGATGCTGGCGCGCGCGGACATGTATCGCAGCGCGATGCTTGGGTTCCTGCAAAATTACGATCTCATTCTCTGCCCCACCAATGCACTGCCGGCGATCAAGCACGGCGAGTACCTGAACGGCGACATACTGCCCGCATTCAGCTACACGATCGCCTACAATCTGACGGGCTGGCCCGGCGCGGTGGTGCGCTGCGGCGCCTCGCCGGAGGGCTTGCCGATCGGCGTACAGTCGGTCGCGCGGCCGTGGCGGGAAGACGTCGCGCTGGCAGTGGCGCAGCATCTCGAAAACGCTTTGGGCGGTTATCAACGCCCGCCGCTAGCCGCGTCGGCGTAGCTGCAAATTTTCGAACCGCCTCTACCGCTCGCAGCGGAACGTCGTCCACGGGTGTGAATCCAAATCCCGCAGCACATCCTTCTCCCAGGCGTAGTCCGGATGCTTCTTCAAGTGATCCGCGGCCTTGAAGTCCAGGCCACAAGAGTGGCCCATCGCCGCGGTGAGTTCCATTTGCGCAATCATCGCCGCGTCGGCCGCCTTGTTCTGCACCGAGCCCGCCGGCCCATATTCGTCCAGCCAGGGTTTGGAACCGCGCGGCGAGAGGTCGATGTGCCCGCACAACGTTCGTTCGCTCGGCATGGTCTCGTGCCCGAACGTGTCGTAGTGATCGGCCAGGAATTGCTGCGCCATCGCGACGTCGATCTTGCCCCGGTTCGCGGCCATGAGCTGTTCCCAGCGCACATGCCGGGCGTTGGCGCTGATGCTCATGTCCTTCTCGGGAAACTGCGGCGCTTCGTCGCGAATTAGCTCCGGATTTTCAGGAAAGTTCGCTCCGGCGAAATAGCCGTCCCTGGTGCGATGCAGCGTGACGTGCTTCAAACCTAGCTCCAGGCTCGCGATTTCGTTGTTCTTGCTGTCGGCTACCAGCCAGTTGTTGGCGTAGCCGCCGTTGTTCCCTTCCTTCATCCAGCGCGCGAAATCGTCGATGGACGCCGAATACTGCATGGCCTTGCGGGCGCGCACAAACTCCGGCACGCCGTTCGGGTCGAAGCCTTCGAAATAGCCGATGGTGGTCTCGGTGATTGCGATTCCGGCGCTATTCTCGCCAAAATCGTCGCCGCTATGGATCATGCCCGGCAACCCGTCCATCAGGATGCGATTACCTCGCGAAGGCGCAATGTCGAAGATGACGTTCCAGCGCGAGCCTTCTTTGTATTCAGTCCAATTGTTGTGTGCGATCACGACCTTGCCGTCGGCGGTGTAGCTGCCGGTAGCGACGAACGCGCTGCAATGCTCGGGCACCGGCCGATGCACCGAAGCGATCCTGTGCTCCCGGTCGTACCAATTCGTGTAATAAGGCGAGAGTTCCTGCCAGGCGTTCAGCGCGACGACATCCCAGAGATCCAGGGGCACGCCCTTGGCCTTGAGGCCCTCGGCGATGCCCTTCAATTCCTCGCGATACTGCGGCTCGATGCGCGGCCACAGCATTTTCTCGGCGGCGTTGCGGAAAAAGCCGTAGTCTTTTCTCGAATCGTGCGTGAGCCCGAGGACGATCACTTTATCCGCGTCGGCAATCTCGGACGCCAGCAGGTAGCCATGTTGGAATCCAATCTCGGCGGGCGTCCCTTCAAGATGTACGAAAATCCAACCGTTCAGCTCCGGCCGCCGAAACGCTTTCTTCAGCCTCGCATCGCCTTGCGACTCGCGGGCCGGCGCGGCGCACAGTGCCACCACGACAACGAGCAGCAACCAACGCAGCCTGGTCATGATTTTGAGGATAGCAGCGTTTATTGAGCCGCGGCCGCGAGGTCGATCTCGGGCAGGTTCGCGGCGCGCAACGCGCGATTGAACTCGGCCAGCTTGCCATTCTTCAACGTCTGCCAAGCCGCGAGCTGCTGGGCCAAGCCGCGGCTGCCCTGCTCGTACAGCGTGTACGCGGCGGCGGGAGGAGTGCGGTCCGCGCTTTCTGCAACACCCAGGGCGGCATTCAGCTCGGACTCGACCGCAGCGAGCCCGGAAGGCGCGCCCGATGCGCCCCGTCCCCCGGATCCGCCCAGGATTTGCGCTGCGCTCGTGTCGACCTCGGAAGCCAACGAAACCAGCGCCGCATTCGCAGCCCGCTGGCCCTTGATCTCCGCGACGCGCCGCCGCAGCGCCGTCAACTGCCTCATCGTGCCGGCAGTCGTTTTGACGTCGCGCCAGGCCTTCAACGCCAGATCAAACTGCTTGGCGAGATCCGCGGGAGTCGCGCCGGACCGCGGATCGAGCGCCACTTTCAAAGGCTCAGTGAACGCGCGGCCTGCGACCGTGAACCGAATCTGGTAGATCCCCGGCAGAACTTGCGGCCCGCGTCCCGGTGGGCCGCCTTCGCCTTCGCCTCCATTAGCTTCAGCCGATGCGGGCGCGTACCTGAGATCCCATACGAAGCGGCTCATTCCGGCGCGCGTGCCCAGGGATTGAGGCCGGGCCAACCAATAGTCGGCGATCGCCACACGGCGCCGTCTCGGGGCCGGCTTGTCATTCGAAGAAAAACGCCGCACCACTTCATTCTTGCTGTCGAGAATCTCCAGCGTGACTTCGCCCGATGCGGCGGACTTCAGATAGTAATCCAAGACGGCTCCGTCGGGCGGATTCTCAGCCTGTGGCGTCTCGGGTGGAAACGGCGTCCCGAGAAAACTTTCCGGATTCATGCGAATCGCTGCGGCCGGCTTGAACAGCCAGGCATCCGAATCAGCCACCTTGGCATTGACCTGGCGCAGCGGGGAAACATCATCGAGAATCCAGAAGGATCGTCCGTGGGTCGCGATCACCAGGTCGTCGCCATGAATCACCAGATCGCGCACCGAAACCGCCGGCATGTTGAGCTGCAGCGATTGCCAATGATCGCCGTCGTCGAACGAAACATAAACGGAAGTTTCGGTCGCGGCGTAAAGCAATCCGCGATGCGATGGATCTTCGCGGATGGCGTTCAGGAACGAGGCCGGACCGATCCCGCTGGTGATCGCGGACCAGGTCTTGCCGAAGTCGCGCGTCCGGAACAGGTAGGGCTTGAGGTCGTCCAGCCGATGCCGATCCACCGCTGCGTAAGCCTCGCCGGCAGAAAAATGCGAGGCTTCGATGCACGTAATCTTGCTCCAATCCGAGAGCCCTTTGGGCGTGACGTTGCTCCAGCTCTTACCGCCATCGCGCGTGAGATGAATTAAGCCAGTGTCGCTCCCGGCCCAGATCTGCCCGGCGGCGAGCGGTGAGGGAGCGATGCTATAGATCACGCCGTAACCGCGCTCTTTGGCGTTCTCGATGGTCGTCTCGCCCGCCGCCGGCGTGGAACCATTTCGCGCAGCCCCGGTCAAATCCGGACTGATCGTTTGCCAGGTGAGCCCGCCATCCAAAGTCTTCAACACATATTGAGCGCCGTAGTAGAGGGCATGATCCACCGGAGAAACCACCAGCGGCGCGGTCCATGGAAAACGATATTTGCGCTGCGAGATATCGCCGCCCGTCGCAAGCGGCCACGGCGTGATGTTCTGCGCCTGCGCGGTGCGCTTGTCGAAACGATCCAGACTCCCGTAGGTGTTGCTGACGTAAAAGATGTTCGGGTTCGCCGCATCTTGCGCGATATAGCCGCTCTCGGCGCCGCCCACGGACCAGCGGTCGTATTCTGAAACGTGCCCGTGATCCGTCCGGCTGGGCAGCGCGACGGTTCCGCTGTCCTGCTGCGAAGCGTAGACGTGATAAGGAAACTGATTGTCGGTGATGACGTGATAGAGCTGCGCGGTCGGCTGGTTGTACCACGATGACCAGTTCTGGCCGCGATCCAGGCTGATGCTGACGCCTTGATCGGAAGCCTGGATCATGCGCGACGGAGCGGTGGGGTCGATCCACAGAAAATGATAATCGTCGCCGCCCGGCGCGCCTTTGAGCGCAGTGAAATTCCGGCCGCCGTCGTTGGAACGGTAGATCGCGACGTTAGGCAGATAGACCGTGTCCGGATCTTTCGGATCCACGGTGACGCCGCTGAAGTACCAGGATCGGCTGCCGATGCGCGTGTCGTTGGACACCTGCGTCCAGGTTCGTCCGGCATCATCGGAACGAAACAGACCCGTGGCCGCGACGGCGTCGATCAAGGCGTAAACGCGGCGGCCCTCGGTTCCGCGCGCCACTGCAACTCCGGCGCGATGCCAGGGTCCCTCGGGCAGGCCGTTGCCGGTAAGCTGCGTCCAGTGGTCGCCGCCATCGGTGGATTTATAAAGCCCGCCCCCCGGCCCTTCGATGGGGCCGTACACGCTCCAGGGCGGCCGCTGCGCTTGCCACAGCGTGGCGTAAATCACCTGTGGATTCTCGGGCTCGATCGCCACATCCGTCGCGCCGATGTCCGGACCTTTGTAGAGAATCTTCTGCCAACTTCGTCCGCCGTCGGTGGAGCGAAACACGCCGCGGTCTTCATTGGGTCCGTAAGCATGGCCGAGTGCGGCGACGTACACGATATCCGGGTTGGTCGGATGCACTGCGATGCGCCCGATCTGCCTGGTGCCGGCCAGTCCAATGTGAGTCCAGGTCTGGCCGGCGTCGACGGATTTGTAAACTCCGTCGCCTGAGGCCAGGTCGGACCGGATGTCCGCTTCGCCCGTCCCGGCATAAATGACTTTCGGATTGGAGGGCGCGATCTCCAGCGCGCCAATCGAAGCCGCGCTCTGGTTATCGAAGATAGGCGTCCAGCTGGCGCCGCCGTTGGTGCTCTTCCAGATGCCCCCGCCGACCGCACCGAAATAAAACGTGGCCGGATCGCCCGCCACGCCGCTGGCGGTGATCGCGCGGCCGCCGCGGAATGGTCCAATCATTCTCCAGCGCAGGCCGTCAAAGAGGCTGGCGGGAACTTGTGCGGCGAGATGGCCAGCCAGCAGCAGCGCCGCAACAATCAAACCGTTCCGGAGCATGTTCAGTTCTTCACAATAGCGCAACGGCAACTGTAACCTTTCCCCGCCCACGCGGTAATCAAAAATGCGATGCCAACCGAAGCCCAGACGCACAGTCTAACGATTGCGAGAAAGGCGCTCGGGAATGCTGAATGATCTGCGATTCGCCTTGCGGACTTTAAGAAAGTCGCCGGTCTTCACGGCCGTGGCTGTTCTTTCGCTTGCCCTCGGCATCGGCGCCAACACCGCGATCTTCAGCCTGGTGGATCAGATCCTGCTGCGGCTCCTGCCGGTCAAAAATCCGAAACAACTTGTGGCGCTCGCCATGCGCGGGTTCCACTACGGAAGCAACTGGGGCTTCAACGCGATCTCCTACCCCATGTATCACGACTTCAGCGAGAACAACACCGTGTTCAGCGGGATGTTCTGCCGTTTTTCCGATCGCGTCAGCCTAGGCTTCAACGGGCACACCGAGCGAACCGCCGCCGAGCTGGTCTCTGGCACCTACTTCCCCGTGCTCGGCGTGGGCGCGGCGCTCGGCCGCACTTTTACACCCGAGGACGACCGCGTACCGGGCGGCCATCCTGTCATGGTGCTGAGCTACGAGTTCTGGAAAACGCGCTTTGCAGGCGACCCCCATGTTCTCGGCAAAACCGTCCTCATGAACGGCCACAGCTTCACCATCATCGGCGTGGCCGAGCGCGGTTTTGACGGTGTAGAACTGGGTTTCACCACGCAGGTCTTCATTCCGATCATGATGGTTGCCGAGGC
Source organism: Terriglobia bacterium (assembly GCA_963739705.1). GTDB lineage: Bacteria > Acidobacteriota > Terriglobia > Bryobacterales > Bryobacteraceae > Palsa-89. The sequence continues at coordinate 150,519 of CAVUBR010000009.1, forward strand.
GATTCCCTATACGGACAGCTCGCGCTTTCTTACCAATCGCCGCCAGCGTTGGGTGAATGCGTTCGGCCGGCTCAAGCCGGGTGTCAGCGCCACGCAAGCCAAGGCGGCGCTGCAGCCATTCTTCCACGGCATGCTCGAAATGGAAGTGAAGCAGGAGGCCTTCAACAACGCTTCGGCCGAAGTGCGCCAGCGATTCCTGCAAAACATCATCGACGTGTTGCCCGGCTCCCAGGGCCGTTCTTATTTGCGCCGGCAGCTAACCACGCCGCTGTGGGTCCTGATGGCGCTGACCGCGGGAGTGCTGTTGATCGCTTGCGCCAACGTCGCCAGCCTCCTGATCGCACGCGCCACGTCGCGGCAAAAAGAAATTGCCATCCGGCTGGCGATCGGCGCGGGCCGGTTTCGCATCGCCCGGCAATTACTGGTCGAGAGTTTGTTGCTTTCAGCAGCCGGTGGCCTCCTGGGCCTGATTTTGGCGCTTGGCACCGACCGCTTGCTGCTCGCGTTTCTTCCCCCTGACACGACGTCGCTGAAGCTTTCCACTACGCCCGACCTGCGCATTCTTCTTTTCACCGCCGCCGTGGCGCTGATAACCGGCACGATTTTCGGATTCATGCCCGCTCTGCAAGGCACGCGGCCGGACGTGGCGCCCACGCTCAAGGACACCGTGGGCGGCATCGTCGGAGGTGGACCAGGCGTGCGTTTCCGCAAGGCGCTGGTAGCGGCCCAAGTCACGCTTTCACTGCTCCTGCTGGTCGGCGCGGGCTTGTTCATTCGCAGCCTGCGCAATTTGCGCGATCTGGGGCCAGGGTTCTCCTCGGAGAATCTCGTCGCGTTCAACCTCGATCCGACACTCAACGGCTACGACGCCGAGCGAGCCAAGGTGTTCTACCAGCAATTGAGCGATTCCATCGCTTCGGTTCCGGGCGTTCGCACCGTCGGTCTGGCTGCCCAAAGAATCCTGGAAGACAACGAATGGGACAACTGGGTCACCATCGAAGGCTATCATCCGCGCGCCACGGAAACTCCGGATCCCTACATGAACTCGATCAGTCCCGGTTATTTCGCGGCCTTGGGCGTGCCGATCTTGACGGGCCGCGGCTTCAGGCCGCAAGACAATCGCTGGCAGCAGCATGGCACGCGGCCCGACGGCAGCGCGCCATTCGTGGTGATCGTGAACGAAAAATTCGCCAAGCGATTCTTCGGTTCCGCGGATCGTGCGCTCGGCCGCCACGTTGGATTCGGCATCGATCCTAACACCAAGACCGATATGGAAATCATCGGCATCGTCAAAGACATCAAGTACACCAATCTGCGCGACGAAATTCCGATTCAGATGTTCCAGCCCTATCTAGCCGACAAACGCGTGGGAGGCATGACGGTGTACGTGCGGACTAGCATGGATCCCAACCAGTTTTTCTCCGCCGTGCGAGCCAAAGTTCGCGCCATGGATCCGAATCTTCCACTGTGGGCGATGCGAACGCTGGACCAGCAGATTTCGAATTCGCTTCTGACCGAGCGCCTGGTCGCGAGCCTGTCCACGGTGTTCGGGTTCCTGGCGACGCTGCTGGCGGTGATCGGATTGTACGGCGTGATGGCCTACACCGTGGCGCGGCGCACGCGCGAGATCGGAATCCGCATGGCGCTGGGAGCTTTTGAAAAGCACGTGATCTGGATGGTGATGCGGGAGGTCCTGCTGCTGGTCGCGATTGGGCTGGCAGCCGGCCTGGCCGCCACTGCTGGACTGACGCGTCTGGTGCAAACGCAGCTTTTTGGCATCACCCCGCACGATCCTATGACCCTGGCGCTGGCGGTGTTCTCGCTGGCTGCCGTGGCCTGCGCGGCGGGCTATATTCCCGCGCTGCGTGCCAGCCGCGTGGACGCGATGCGCGCCTTGCGCTACGAGTAGTGCCGCTCGCGCCAGTGCGTGCGCCACAACTCTCGCTCTACAATAAAGTCGATGCCCACGCTGAATAGTTTTGGCGCTCGGTCCACGCTTACCGCCGGCAGCGCCACGTTCCAGATTTACTCCCTCGCGCAGCTTGAAAAATCCGGCGCCGCGAAGATTTCGCGCCTGCCTTACTCCGTCCGAGTCTTGCTCGAAAACCTGCTGCGCACCGAAGACGGACGCTCGGTGAGGAAATCCGACATCGAGTACGTCTCCCGGTGGCAGATCGGCGCGCCGGCCCAGGAAATCAACTTCCGGCCCGCGCGCGTGCTATTGCAGGATTTCACAGGCGTCCCCTGCGTGGTGGACCTGGCCGTCATGCGCGACGCATTGCGCGGCATGGGCGTCGATCCCAAGCGCGCCAATCCTCTGATCCCGGTGGATCTGGTGATCGACCACTCCGTGCAGGTCGACAAATTCGGCTCGAGCGACGCCTTCAGCGTCAACGCGCTGCTCGAGTTCCAGCGCAATCAGGAACGCTACGCTTTTCTGCGCTGGGGACAGAAAGCGTTTCAGAACTTCCGCGTCGTTCCGCCCGACACCGGCATCGTGCACCAGGTGAACCTGGAATATCTGGCTTCGGTGGTGTTCACCGACCCGCGCGAAGGCCTGGCCTATCCCGACACGCTGATGGGCACCGATTCGCACACCACCATGATCAACGGCCTGGGCGTGGTGGGCTGGGGCGTGGGCGGAATCGAAGCCGAGGCCTGCATGCTGGGCCAGCCCATCTCGATGCTGCTGCCGGATGTAGTCGGATTCAAGCTCAAAGGCCGGCTGCGCGCAGGCGCCACGGCCACCGATCTGGTCCTCACCGTCACCCAGATGCTGCGCAAAAAAGGCGTGGTGGGAAAATTCGTCGAGTTCTTCGGACCCGGCGTGGCCGCGCTGCCGCTGGCCGACCGCGCCACCATCGGCAACATGGCGCCCGAGTACGGCGCCACCATCGGCTTCTTCCCCATCGATCACCAGACGCTCGATTATCTTCGCCTCACCAATCGCCCGCCGGAGCAAATCGCCTTGGTCGAGGCTTATGCCAAGGAACAGGGCCTGTTCCTCACTGAAAATTCGCCCGATCCCGACTACTCCGACACGCTGGAGCTGGATCTCGCCAGCGTGGTTCCTTCGCTCGCCGGCCCGAAGCGCCCGCAGGATCGCATCGATCTTCCGGACGTGAAGAAGAATTTTCTGGCGACGTTGAACGCGGCGCCGCGCTCGGCCGAGATGCGCACCAATGGCTCGACGTCCACCATTCACGATGGCTCGGTGGTCATCGCCGCCATCACCAGTTGCACCAACACGTCCAATCCGTCGGTGATGGTCGCGGCCGGATTGCTGGCGAAAAAGGCCGTCGAGAAGGGGCTGCCGCACCAAGCCCTGGGTTAAGACCAGCCTCGCTCCCGGCTCGAAAGTCGTGACCGATTATCTCAACGACGCCGGGCTCACTCCGTACCTCGAACAGCTCCAGTTCAATCTGGTCGGCTACGGCTGCACCACCTGCATCGGAAACAGCGGACCGCTGCCCGGAGCCGGTGGCCGAAGCGGTGCAAAAGGAAAAGCTGACCGTCGCCGCGGTGCTAAGCGGCAATCGCAACTTCGAAGGACGCATCAATTCGCTGGTGCGCGCCAACTATCTCGCGTCTCCTCCGCTGGTGGTCGCCTACGCGCTGGCCGGCCGCGTGGACATCGATCTCGATCACGAGCCACTGGGACACGGAGCAGAACGGCAAAAGACGTTTATCTCGAAGGACATCTGGCCCGCTCCCGACGAAGTCGCCGCCATCGTGAAGCGTTCCGTGCGAGCCGAAATGTTCCACAAGGAATATTCGGAGGTCTTCCAAGGCGACCAGCGCTGGAACAGCGTCAAGGTTCCGGCAGGCGATCTGTACGAGTGGAGCGGCAAGTCCACCTACATCCGCAAACCGCCCTACTTCGACCACATGGTGGATCCAGCCACTTCCGTGCACGATCTCGCCGGCCTGCGCGTGCTGGCGATGCTGGGCGATTCGGTCACCACCGATCACATCTCGCCCGCCGGCTCCATCCCGGCCGACAGCCCGGCCGGGAAATATCTGATCGCGCCTCGGCGTCAAGCCGGCCGATTTCAATTCCTACGGCGCGCGCCGCGGCAATCACGAAGTCATGGTGCGCGGCACGCTGGCCAACATCCGGCTGCGCAACATGCTCGCGCCCGGAACCGAGGGCGGCTGGACCACGCACGTTCCGAGCGGCGAGAAGATGTTCATCTACGACGCCGCCGTGCGCTACCAGCAGGAAGGCATCCCGCTGGTGATCATCGCCGGCAAGGAATACGGCTCCGGCTCCTCGCGCGACTGGGCGGCGAAGGGCACGCTGCTGCTGGGCGTGCGCGCCGTGATCGCCGAAAGCTTCGAGCGCATTCATCGCTCGAATCTGGTCGGCATGGGCGTTCTTCCGGTTCAATTCCTGCCGGGCGAAAATCGCGAGTCGCTGGGACTCACGGGCTTCGAGCGCTACTCCATCGAAGGCATTCCGCTCGCGATCTCTGCGGGCGCGCGCGCGCATATCCGCGCCACCGCCGATAACGGCGCGGAGAAACGCTTCGAAGCCATTGTTCGCATCGACACGCCCATGGAAGCCGAGTATTATCGCAACGGCGGGATTCTGCCCTACGTGGTGCGGCAGCTAGCGGCCCGCTAGGACCTAATCCAGGACCCGCACGAACTCGGCCAAAATGCGGTATTTCTCTTCATCCGGATCGAGATCCCAGGAAGGATAATCCGGATTGAGCGACTCCAGGCGGATGCGCGTGTGCCGCCACTCGCCGCCGGTTTGTGTTTTTTCGCTGCGGTAGCGCTTGACGGTGTAGCGATTGTTGCCGGACGTTTCCAGATTCTCGACCAGCACCAGCCGGCCCTCGCGCGACCCCGTCACGCCGCGGCGAAACACGCACAAAGATCCGTCGGGAATTTGAGGCTCCATGGACCGGCCGGCGATCTCGGCCACGAACATTCCTTCTTCCAGGCGCAAACCCTCCGGCGTTTCAATCCAGTCCTCTTCGGTCACTTCGCGATTCTCGAGAAACGGCCCGGCGGCAACCTGCAGCGAATAGCGCGGCAGATGAGTGCGAAATTCGAGCACCTTGCTGGGGACGTTTTGCCGGTACAGCCGGTCGAGCGCCCGGGAAAAATCCTCCACCAGCACCGGCTCGCGATCGGTAATGCGCACGGTTCCCGATAGCGTCGATTCCAGGTATTCCAACAAGCGCCCGGCTCCCATCTCATGCGCCTTGGCGCTCAAGTCATCGGCCAGCCCCGCCAGCACTTCGAGATCTTCCTCATCGGCCAGCAACTCCAGATCACGGCGGAAGCGCACCAACAACGTATCCGACTCCGGGTCCTGCAGCAGCACACCTAAGTTGACGACGCCCATCCCGGGCAGCTCCGCCTGAATCACGGAAAACTGGCCGCGTCGAGTCGCAATGGCAGTCGCTGGCATCCTGTACCTAACTCATCGGCAAGCTCGCGCCACCCAAGAGCATCCGCGCTGATCTGCGGCTCAGAAGCTACGGCGCGAACGGATAGTACCCTTTCCGCGCCCGTACCTTCACGTTCCCCAGATTCACCTTCACCTCGATGTTGCGAAATTGCTTCCTCTCGTCGGACGAATTCGGAATGTAGCGGATGATGTACTGCGTGGTCACTTCGCCGGCCACCGCCTCCACCGCCTTGTACATTCCCTTGGCGAGCGCGGAGGCATAACCGCCGGTGCCGAAGCGATACGTGTAATTGCCATCGTCGGACGGCGTCGACAAGTAGCCCGACACGTCGGAATAAACGTTTTCCAGCGGATACTCCACGCGCCCGCCGGTTTCCTCGGCCAGCTGGACCAGATTCTTATCGTCTTCGTTTGAAAAGCCGAAGGCCACCGTGCTCACGCCGTAAATCGTCACCAGGTTGCGCTGTGCAATCTCCAGCGCCTCGGCCAGCGTTTTCTTACTCGCGTTGTCGTGGCCGTCTCCCACGATCACCAGCACGCGCCGCGGCTCGATGGGTTCGCCCTGCACCAACTTGCGGCTGGTGCAGGCCATGTAAATCGCATCGTACAGGGCCGAGCCGCCCGAGGGCTTCAGCTTTTCCAGCTTCTGCACCATCGGCTCGGGATCGGTGGTGGTGTTGACCACCAGCTCGGCGTCGTTGGAATACGCGATCAGGTATCCGCTGTACTTGGGGTTGTCGCCCGGCACCAGATTCTGCACCAGCTCGATGGCCGCGTCCTCATAGTTCTTCCAATGCAGGCGGCTGGCGTTGCTCACGTCGATCAGGAAACCAACCACCACCGGCTGGCTGCGCTCGCGCGTGAAGAACTGGATCTGTTGTTCCTTGCCCTCGTCGAGAATGTGGAAATCCTTTTGATCCAGGTCGCTCACGAAACGGCCCTTTTCGTCGGTCACGGTGATCGGCACAATCACTTCGTTGACCTGCACTTTGATGGGCGGCGCCTGGCTGGATGGGGCCGGAGCCGCGATTGACTGAGCCGGAGCGCCCGGAGCTGGACTGGACGCCGGATTTTGCGGAGCCGGAGCTTGAGCCGCAAGCGGCAAAACGAGAGTGGTAGCTAGGAAAGCCCGCCGGTGCATAAGAAACCTTGCTCTGATTATAAAGGAATCGGGAGTCACCCAGGCTCCCTGGAGCCGCGGCTCGCTAGTTATGCACCGCCGTGCGCTCTTCGACGTTGTGGCAGATGCGCTGCAACTCCCGCTCGTCGATAGGCTTGCTGAGCGTGAAGGCTTCCCCGCCGCGGAAGGATTGCACCACATCGTCATTGAACCCGTCCGTCAACAACACTAAGCCTCCCACGCTGCGCTGCACCCGTTCGAAGAACTCCATCCAATTGAGGCCGGGCAGGCGCACCGCGCACAGGACCATGTCGAAATGCAGGCGCTCCACCATGTCCACGCCTTCTTCGGCGCTGGAGACGGGCACTACGCGGTCGCCGCGCGCCCCCAGCAGTTGGACCAACTGGCGCTGTACGCGCGTGTCCGTCTCGACCACCAGCACAGTGAGCTGGCGGCCGGATTCGGCCAGTTCGCCCGAGGCCGCGCCGGGGGCGAACTCCACCACTGGAAGTTCCACGTCGAATCGCGCTTGCGTCGGAGAAACCCGCAGCACCCGGAATTCGCCCCCGTGGCTTTGGATGATGCCCCGGCAAACGCTCAGGCCCAGCGCCCCGGATCCGGCCGGGTCTCCGTCCACCACATCGGTGCGGTGCACGTCGGCCGAGCGAGTCGGAAACGAGATCTCCACCAGCACTCGCTTGGCCAGCAGGCTGGTGGACACCAGGATGGTTTTCTCCACTGCTTCGGCGGCCGATTTCTCCGCATCCACCAGTAGATTGAGCAGCACTTGCTCCAACTGCCCGGCCGATCCCAGGACAATAGCACGCTTAGGCACCAGTTGCGCCTGCGTGCCCACACCTTTCGCCTTCCACTCCGGCGCGCGAAACTTGAGCAAGCCCGACAAAATCGCATTCAGATCGACGCGGCTGACCTCGGCCTGCTCGACTTTGCCGTACGATACCAGGCGCGCGACGATCTCGGAGGCGCGCCGCGCCTCGTTCCGGATGGCTTCCAGCTCCCCATCCGGATGCTGGCCGTTCCGCGCCTCGATGGTTGACGCCAGATCGACGATGGACTCCAGCGGCGAGCGCAGCTCGTCGGCTACGCCGGAAATCAACTGCCCGGCCGCGGCCAGTTTTTCGCTGCGGAATAGCTGCTCGCGGATGGAATGCTGTTCCTGAAGAGTCAGCGCGGTGGCAATCTGATTAGCCAGATGCTGCATGGCCGTCTGTTCGGCCTGGCTGAAATAGTGGAAATTCTCGGCGTGCCGGACTTCCAGCACGCCCGTCAGCTCGCTCTGCGCCAGCATCGGAACCAGCAGCAGGGAGCGCGGTTCCAGGACTCCCTCTTCCTTGTGGAAATAGGGGCTGCGGCGTGTATCGGGAATCGCCAGCGGGGCGCGGTTGCGGAAGCAAGCCGCCACCGCGGACGCGATGGCTCCCTTGGGCGCCTCCAGATCGATGGTCTCGGTAACTGCGGCCGTCGAATGCACGCTCTCCAGCAGCTTGGTGGCGCGATTCAGAATGTACAACCCAACTCCGGAAGCGTTCGACAGGCTGGGCAGCGTGAGCGTCAGGCGGCGCAGAATTTCCGCCGGCGAGGTGGCGCGGATCACCTCTTCGCCCAGACCGTTCAGCAGCCGCATCTGCCGCCGCATGGCCGACATGCGGCTTTCGCGGAACCACCAGATCGCCAGCAGCACTGCGGCCGCAATCAAGGACGCCAGCAGCACCGGCGGCTCGATCAGCCAGCCTCGCTCCACAATCGCGACCGAGCTCGGGCCTGGGATCAATACCTGAAAATAGTGGTCGTAGGGTGGCAGCGTGCAGTATTGGCTGGCGATCCCGGTAACCCGAATCCGGTCGCCTTCCCGGAACCCGCTCAACTGGGGGCCCGAATCGCGCCGCGCCCGCGGTAAAAACACGCTCAGACCCTTCTGTTTTGGACCAATGAGCAGCAGGTCGCCGCCGGTGTTCTGGTCCAGGTCGGTCACCATGGCTTCGGTTGTCACCAGAACCCCCAGGTAGCGGAAGGAGGCCAGCTCATCCGGCCGGGAGGGACGAGGCTTGGGCGGATCCGTGTGTCCCTGGCGCCGGACGTCGCGAGGCACCAGAACGGGCCGGCCTCCCCGCCGCACCAGCGTGCCCTGCGCCTCTACCCAATCGCCCGGCTCTAACCCGCGAAAGCGCCACTCCGCCCCCTGCAACATCAGCCCGTACCCGGTTTCGTCCTGGATGGGCAAGTACACGGAGTCCGTGATCAGGATCGGGCGGGATGAAACTTGCCCCGCCACCACCACTTCCTGGCCTTCATAAGCGGGCACGTAATCGGGAGCCACGCGGGACCCGGCCTGCTCGAGGCTCAGCCGCGTTTGGGCCGAGGCAGCCCCGGCAAGGGCCGCAAAGGCGAACGCTGCTAGCCAAACAAGGCGCTTTCCTACAATAGCTTCAACAAGAAATCTCATGAAGCGCTTCAATGCCAATCGCTGGTCCGAGCCAATCTCCCTGCCTGGCGCGAGCCATCACCTAATAGATCGGCGGAACGGGCCTGAACTCCAATTGCGAGCGAGCTGAGCCGATCCTCCGACCTCAATGCTGGAAACGGGATGATATCACAGACTCGAATTCGCTGGCGCGATTCGCATGTTAGCATGGATGGTTGTCAGGCTCCGGGCTTCGTGCAACGGCCGGCTGTGAACCCCGCCAGGTCCGGAAGGAAGCAACGGTAGCGGTTTAGGCCGTGTGCCGCGGATCACCCGGGGTCTGGCATATCTCCATCCAACGCATTCATGTACCAGGTCATTGCCAGGAAATACCGGCCCCAGTCTTTTGGGGAACTGATCGGCCAGGAGCACGTCCGCACCACGCTCGAAAACGCTATCGCGCAGCGGCGCATCGCGCATGGCTACATCCTCTCGGGCCAGCGCGGCACGGGTAAGACCACCGTCGCCCGCATCCTGGCGCGCTGCCTGAATTGCATCCAGGGACCGACCGCCACTCCCTGCGGCGTCTGCTCGAGCTGCCTGGAGATCGCGCAGGGCAACGCCATGGACGTGATCGAAATCGACGCCGCATCCAATCGTGGCATCAACGAAATGCGCGAGCTGCGTGAAAATGTCCGCTTTCGCCCGGCGCGCGACCGCTACAAGGTCTTCATCGTCGACGAAGCGCACCAGATCACCAGCGAAGCGTTCAACGCGCTGCTCAAGACGCTGGAAGAGCCGCCCGAGTGGGTGGTCTTTATCTTATGCACTACCGAAGCGCACAAAATTCCCACCACCATCGCCTCGCGCTGCCAGCAATTCAGCTTTCGCTCCGTGGATTTTGAGGAAGTGCTCCAGCGCATGCAGGAGATTTGCGTCAAAGAAGGAATCGAAGCAGACACGGAAGTGCTCAGCGTGCTGGCCCAAGCCGGTGAAGGCAGCGTGCGCGATTCTTTGTCGGCGCTCGATCAAGCCATCGCCTGCTGCGGCGCCAAGCTGGATGCCGCCGAGGTGCGCGGCTTGCTGGGCATGTTTTCGCTCGATTCCCTGCATGAGGTGACCAAAGCGCTGGCCGCCGAGGACTCGCGCCGCATGCTCGACCTGGTGCTGGAGCTGGATCGCAACGGGCGCAACTTGCAGCATTTCTGCCGCGAGCTGGCGCGCTATTTCCGCAACCTGCTGGTGGCCAAGGTGGCCGGCGCCAACACGCGCCTGATCGCCGCTTCGCCCAGCGAGCAGGAGCGGCTGGTTGAGATCGCGGCCGGATTCTCCGAAGAGGACCTCACGCGCTACCTCCAGCTCACGCTCGATCTGTTCAAGGAATTGCAATTCTCCCTGCAGCCGCGCCTGCATCTGGAAATCGGCCTGCTTCGCCTGGTGCAAGCCGGCAAGCTTCTGCCGATCGAAGAGGCGTTGGCGTCGCTCGGATCCGGCGGCGGCTCGGCGCCCGCGAAACCGGCGGCGAAAAAAACCGCGCCAACATCTGAGAAGCCGGCTCCGGCCGGGAAGCCGGCTCCGCGCTCCGTGCCGCCGCCAGCTCCCAAGGCCGCGCCCGCCCTGGATCCGCCCTCTCCCGTGGCCTCCGCTCCTGCGGCCTCCGCTCCTGCTCCCGACGCCTGGCGCGGCCGCCTGCACGCGGCTCTGCTCGAACTCGGAATGCAATTCACCGCCGACGCCATCGAACACTCTACCGTGACGGAAGCAGGCAACGAATTGCACTTCACGACGCCCGAGGAATTTCGCCTGGCCATGAACGAAAAGGATATCCTGAAGGCTGTGCAGAAAATCGCGGGACGGCCCATGCGCATCAAAGTCAAGCTCGGAACGCCCCAGGCCGGCGCCGCGCCCGCGCTGAACAAGCCGCCCGACGACGCGTCCGAACGCGCGCTCGCGCATCCCGAGGTCCGCCGCTTTCAGGAAATCTTCCCCGACGCCCAGGTGCGCGTGGTGCGCAATCTAAAGGAGTAGCCGAGACCATGAAACTTCCCGGAAACATGCAGGCCATGATGAAGCAGGCCGAGCAGATGCAGAAGAAGATGCAGGAGGAGATCGCGCTGATCCGCGTGGAGGCCACCTCGGGCGGAGGCATGGTCGCCGTCAGCATGGACGGCAAGAAAAACGTGACCCGCGTCAAGATCGATCCCGAAGTGGCCGGCGATGTCGAAATGCTGCAGGACATGGTGATGGCGGCGTTCAACGAGGCTGCCAAAAAAGTCGACGACGAGACGCAACAGAAGATGGGCGGCTTGCTGGGCGGCCTCGGCCTGCCTCCAGGGATGTTCTGATGCCCCGTGGCCGGTCCTAACCGCCCATGCCCGACTACGCCGAACCGCTAGCCCGCCTGATCCAGGAATTCAAACGTCTTCCCGGAGTCGGCCAAAAATCCGCCCAGCGCCTGGCCTTCCATGTTCTTCGTCACGGGCGCGAAGAAGCCGAAGCGCTCTCCCAGGCCCTGCTCGACGTCAAGGACAAACTCGGCATCTGCGCCGTCTGCAACAACATCAGTGAAGCCGAAGAATGCAACTTCTGCCGCGACCCGCACCGCGACCGTTCAGTAATCTGCGTGGTCGAGGAACCGCACAACATTATCCCCATCGAGACCACGCGCCAGTTCAACGGCCTTTATCACGTCCTGCACGGCGCGCTGTCCCCGCTGCGCGGCATCGGCCCGGATCAGCTTCGCATCTCGAACCTGCTGCAGCACGTCCAGTCCGGCGAAGTGCGCGAGCTCATCCTGGCTACCAATCCGACCGTTGAAGGCGAAGCGACCGCGGCTTATCTCTCGCGCCTGATGAAGCCGCTGGGCGTGAAGGTGACGCGCATCGCCATGGGCATCCCGGTGGGCAGCGACCTGGAATTCGCCGACGAGGTCACCATGGGCAAGTCGCTCGAAAACCGCCGGGAGATGTAAACCCGGTTACCCCTGGTACTCAATCCATGCCAAGCTGCGAATTGTGTCTTGACCTGGCAGGCGGGCCAGAGTAACCTACTTCGAAGTGCCGGATATGGGCTTTGTCCCGGGAGCCGGTGCTTGGAGGAACAAGTGAATAACAGAACCTCGGTATTACGCTTCGCAATGATTTTCATAGCGGCCAGCGCCCCGCTTCTCGCAGGTGTCCACGCTTACCCCCGAACCTAGCCTGGTGGCGCTCACCGCCGTCGGAGTGGGAGCGATCATATTGATCGCGCGCAAAAGGCGCGGCCGATAGTAGCGGCGCCTAATCGGCGGCGAAACATAGGCCAGATAGTACTCCCCGCATTCCACGGCCGCATTTTAATCTTGACCAGGCATCTCGATACAGGTAAGCTACTTCGCAATGGCCTAAGGGCCAGGTCTGCACCCTCACTGACTACCTGGAGGAAAACTTGAAGAATCCATCGAACCGCATTATCCGGTTTGCGGTCGCTTTCATCGCCACCGGCAGCGCGCTTTTCGCCGGCGGCGGGCTCGTTGCCGTTACACCCGAACCAAGCATGATAGCGCTGACTGCCGTGGGTGTCGGCGCGATCGTTTTGATCGCCAGAAAGAAACGCGGCCGCTAGCACTTCCAACCGCCGTCCCTCGCACGAATGAATCTCGACGCGAAGGTGTATTGGACGCTCTTCAGCGTTGCTCTGGCCGGCGTCGCGCTTTGGGAAGCGGTACGTCCATGGAGAACTGTCTCCACACAGCTGGTGCGGCGATGGCGGAATCACGGCGCGCTTCTGCTGATTTATGGCGCGTTCCTGGCGGTGGCGTTCAGGGGAAGCTCGGTCCTGGTCGCGCTGGCGGTTCAACATAGCCGCTTCGGCCTGCTCAACCTTACGCCGCTCCCGCTGGCGGCGCGGCTCATTCTCGGCATTTTGTTATTGGATTTTTTCCGCTACGTCGAACACCGCCTTTTCCACTCAGTTCCGGCGCTCTGGAGAGTGCATCAAGTGCACCACTCCGACGCTGACATCGATCTTTCCACGGGAGTTCGACATCACCCTTTCGAGAATTTGATTTCCCAGGTTTTCTCGTTCGCAACCATCCTTCTGCTTGCCCCACCCGCAGCGGCCGTTTTGACGCTTGAAGTCATTGGTGTGGTGCACGTCTTTTTCTCGCACGCCAACGCTAACTTCCCTCCTCGCCTCGAAAGGCTGCTTCGCCTGATATTAATCACTCCGGAAATGCATCGCATCCATCACTCCGACGAAATACGCGACCAGAATGCGAATCTCGGTGAACTCTTTCCCTGGTGGGATCGCATGTTCGGAACTTATCTGGCTACTCCGGTGGCCGGGCTCGAACGCGTTCGCATAGGTATGCAGGGTTGCGATGAAACCGAGGCGGCGGGGCTCCTGTTCATGCTCGCGCAGCCATTCCGGTCCACGCCGCAGCCCGCTTCGATCCCTGAGGGGATTGGTGTGCGCATTTCGGGCGATTGAATCTTCCATCGGTAGTTCACTTCTGTGTCTGCGGGCTGACCGGTTCCACGCGGGCGGACCGGTTCAAGCAGGAGCTTCGGGAATTGAAGCGGGAAGCCCGGAGCCGCAATGAGCAGGTTGCGACTCCGGGCATGAGCAACACCCCAAAGGGTTGCCCATTTCTAGCCCGCATTTCTCACGAACCCTCTAGCAAAAAGCCGCCGACTCTGGCATAACTGAGTTTCCACACAGCAGTTAAGGCCCAGAAGAAAGGCGGCTTTCGCTATGACAGAGTGTAGCCAAACTCAGTTCACATTCCAAGCCCATTTTTCGCGCCAGGTGACTGGTCAGTTTGACGGCGGCACGATGACTTCGGACGCAGGAGGTCTTCTGCTACGGGAAACCGATCGGCGCATGAATCTGTTGCCGCGCTTGGCGCAATGCTTTCTGGACGGACGGGCTCCGGCGCGCATTCAACATTCGGTGGCGGAAATGATTTCGCAGCGCGTTGCGGCTTTGGCGCTGGGCTACGAAGATTTGAACGATCACGAGCAACTGCGCCAGGACCCGGTGTTGAAACTGCTGGCGGGCCAGGAGGACTTGGAGCAGCCGCTGGCCGGCAAGAGCACGCTCAACCGGCTGGAGTTGGGCACCGGCTCAGCAGACCGCTACAAGAAGATCACCTTTTGGAAACAGGGCATGGACGAGTTGCTGGTGGACGTGTTCGTCGAAGCGCATACCGCGGCTCCCGAAGAGATTGTGCTGGACATCGACACCACCGACGTGGCCTTGCACGGCGATCAGGAAGGCCGCTTCTTTCACGGCTACTACGATCACTACTGTTACCTGCCCTTGTACATTTTCTCGGGCGAGCACCTGTTGTGCGCGCGCCTGCGCTGCGCCAACATCGACGCTTCGGCCGGAAGCCTGGCCGAAATCCGGCGCATCGTCGAACAGATTCGCCGGCACTGGGGGCAGGTGCGCATCACGCTCCGCGGCGACTCCGGTTTTTGCCGCGACGAGTTGATGGATTGGTGTGAGAATAACCGCGTGGACTACGCTTTCGGCCTCGCACGCAACCCGCGCTTGCGCGCGCTGGTCGCCGATGCGTTGCTGGAAGCGCAACGTCAGTGGGAGCAAACCCGTCTGCCCGCTCGGGTCTTCGTCGAGTTCTCCTATCAGACCGTGTCTGGCTCCTGGTCCAGGCCGCGACGTGTGGTGGCCAAAGCCGAACACATCGAGGGTAAGCAGAATCCGCGCTTTGTGGTGACTTCGCTGGCGGCTGCGGATTGGCCCGCGCAGAAGTTATATGAACAGCTGTACTGCGCCCGCGGCGACATGGAGAATCGCATCAAGGAACAGTTCGTCCTGTTCGCCGATCGCGTCAGCGCCGAATCCATCCGCGCCAACCAACTCCGGCTGTATCTATCCGCGATGGCTTATGTGCTGGTCTGCGGATTGCGCCGCCTGGGATTGAAGGCGACCGATCTGGCCACCGCTCAAGCTGCCACGATTCGTCTTCGACTCCTGAAGATCGGCGCGCTGGTGCGGATCACCGTGCGCCGCGTGTGGATCTCCCTGCCGCGCAGTTACCCTTGGCCGGACCTGTTCCAACGCGTGCATCGCGCACTCACCGGCTGAGAGAATTCTGCGATCTTTGAAAATCTATTGTGCCGGCGGTCGTTGTGGCCCCACCACGTCCACACACTACCTGAAGTGCCCCGGTTTTCTCATCCTCCAAAAGGCTGACCCGTCGCTCGTCACAATTCAGCGGGCCTAACTCACTGGTGAGAAATGCGGGCTAGGAGGATGATAATCTATTGGCGGGCCGGAGGCAACGTCAGTTGTGCGCCGACGCGTTCGCCGCCACCACACGCACGACCGAGCCGGACATGAGCGAATCCGGCGGATCCATAATCACCTGATCGTCCGGCGTGATCCCGGAAACCACTTCTACTTCGTTGCCGTAATCTTTTCCCAGCACTACCGGCATCAGCTCGGCTTTGTTGCCCTCGCGCAGCACCCCCAGGCGCAGGCCTTCCTTGCGGAACAGGATCGCGCTGACTGGAATGATCACCGAGCGCACGCTGGCCGGCAGCAGCAAGTGTACTTCGGCATAAGCTCCGGGGCGCAGCTCGCCGGTGCTGTTGTCGAGATCCACCTCCACCAGCAGCGTGCGAGTGCCGGCGTCCATCGCTTCGGCCGTGCGCACCAGTTGCCCGCGGAAACGGCGTCCGGGGAATTCGGCTAGCGTCAAGTCCGCCGGAGTGCCCGTCACAGCCGACCGCGCGTAGGCTTGCGGAACATTCACGAACACGCGCAGCTTCTTGATCGCGGCAATGTGGAACAGCTCCTGAGCCGGCCCCCCGTTGCCCGCATTGATGAGCGCGCCGTAATCGGTGTTGCGCGCCGTAATGACCCCATCGAAAGGTGCTCTGACGATCTTGAAAGCTTGCAGGTCCTGCAGCCGTCCCAGGTTCGCCTGAGCCGCGTCCAAATTGCTGCGCGCGGCGGCCTCGGCTTTCCCGAGCGACTCTACGCCGGCGGCCTGCGCCTGGTATTGCGCCTGATACGTGTCGTTCTCCTGCCGTGACACCGCGCCTTTCATCACCAGATTGCTCCAGCGCTGCGCCGTGACCCGCGCCAGTTCCTCATTGGCCCGGCCCTGCTGCAGATTCGCTACCGCCTGCTCCACCGCTGCCTGAGATTGCGACACCGCGCCCCTGGCCTGACTCACCTGCTGATCGAGCTCTGGTGCGTCAATTTCCGCCAGCGCCTGGCCCGCCTTCACGCGCGTTCCGATATCGGTGTACCACTCCTTCACGTATCCGCTGGCACGCGCATATATCGGCGAATCGATGAAAGCTTGAATGCTGCCCGGCAGAATCACCTCGTTGGTCGCCGAGCCAAGCTTCGGATGCACTACGGACACGCTGGGAACCGACAGGTACGATGTTTCCTGCTTCACGGCGGTGGCGGTGCGGATGCGCAGCCGGATGCCCTCATAGATGACTCCCGCCACCACCGCCAGTACCACCAGCGCCAGCACGATCTTGAGGGCGCGCGCGAAACCAGATCGTGGCCGGGTATGCACCGGCTTGGGATATGTGGGAACTTCGATCATGCGCTCACTATCTAGCATCGCTGGCCACACGCTTCTTATGCAACATGCTGAACACCACCGGCACGAAAAACAAGGTGGAAATGGTGGCGAAAATCAATCCGCCGATCACGGCGCGGCCCAGCGGCGCATTTTGCTCGCCGCCCTCGCCCATGCCCAGCGCCATCGGGATCATGCCGATGATCATGGCCATGGCAGTCATCAAAACGGGCCGGAAGCGCGTGTAGCCGGCTTCCACGGCCGCTCTCTCCGGATCGCCGTCGCGCGCCAGCACTTCTTTCGCAAAGCTCACTACCAGAATGCTGTTGGCGGTCGCAACTCCCACGCTCATGATGGCGCCCATCAGAGCCGGAACGCTCATCGTGGTGCGCGAAATGAAAAGGAACACAATGATTCCCGCCATGGCCGCCGGCAGCGCCGTCAGAATAATAAAAGGATCCAGCCAGGACTGGAAATTCACGACAATCAGCAGGTAGACCAGCACCACCGCCAGGGCCAGCCCCGATAACAGACCTTGATAGGAGCTGATCATGGTTTCAATTTGGCCGCGGACGGTAAGCTGCGATCCGCGCGGAAGCTCTTTACGGCTGGCATCCACGATGCGATTCAGATCGCTGGCCACCGCGCCCAAGTCCCGATCCTGAACCGAGCCGTAAATGTCGACCGTCCGCTGCACGTTGTAGTGCGAAACCAGCGCCAGCGTCGAGGTCCGGGTTTTCGACACCATGTCGCTCATGATTTCCGGCTTTCGTCCGTCTTGCGCGCTGATCGGAATATTCTCCAAATCGCTGAGCGAAGACTCGGCGTACTGGGGAGCCTGAGTCACCACACTATAGGTGATGCCGGTACGCGGATCCAGCCAGAACGAAGGCGTGGTCTGGAAGCTGCCACTCAATGAGACCAGCAGATTGCTCGCGACATTGAGCGGCGTCAGGCCGCTTTCGGCAGCCTTGGTGCGGTCCACGTCGAGCTGAAAACGGGGCTCGTCGAACAACTGGTGGACCCGCAGATCCACCGCGCCCGGGATGGTTCTCAGGCGCGCCAGCAGGCGGTCGGCGAACTCGTGATTGGCTTCCAGATCCGGACCCACCACTTGCACGTCGATCGGAGCCGGCAGCCCGAAGTTCAGAATCTGGCTCACGATGTCGGCCGGGAGAAAGTAGAATGCGACGCCGGGAAATTGCTGCGGCAGAACTCGCCGCAGTTCGTGGATGTAGTCGGTGGTCGGGCGGTGGCCGGGATTGAGCGTCACCATCACGTCGGCGTCCATGGTGCCGATCGGGCCGGAGTTGCTGTAGGTCATGTTGATCGAGCTGTACGGCAGCCCGATGTTGTCGATGATGCTGGACAACTCCGCGGGCGGGATGATGCGCTCGATGGAGGTTTCGATCAGATCGCCCAGGCGCGCCGTTTCCTCGATGCGCGTACCCGTCTTAGCGCGGAAGTGCAGATTGAAGCGGCCCGCATCCACCGAGGGAAAGAAATCCTGCCCCAGCCAGGGCAGCAGCAGAAACGCCGCGGCGCACGAGCCCAGAAACGCGGTCGCAAACACAACACGGCGCCGCACGCATGCGGCCAGCGTGCGGTGATACGCATCGCGAACGGCGTTGAAGCCGCGCTCGAAAGCCCGCTGAAACCGAGCCGGCAAATTCCACGCGGCCGGACGGCTGCTATGATGCGGCCCCACTTTGAGCAGATACATCGCCAGCGTCGGAACCAGGGTCCGCGACAAAACATACGACGCCAGCATCGCGAACACCACCGCCTCGGCCAGCGGGACGAACAAAAACCGCGAGACGCCGGTCAGGAAAAACATGGGTAGGAACACGATGCAGATGCACAGCGTGGAAACGAACGCCGGAAGCGCGATCTGCGCGGCGCCGTCCAGGATGCCTTCGTGCAGGCCCTTGCCTTCGTCGAAATTGCGGTCGATGTTCTCGATGGTTACGGTAGCGTCGTCCACCAGAATGCCCACCGCCAGCGCCAGCCCGCCCAGCGTCATGATGTTGATGGTTTCGCCCAAGGCGCTCAGCACGCACAGCGAGGTCAAAATCGAAAGCGGAATCGAAATGGCGATGATCAGCGTGCTGCGCCAGGTCCCCAGAAACAGCAGAATCATGATAGCCGTCAGGCAGGCCGCGATGATCGCCTCCCGCACTACGCCGCTCACCGCGGCACGCACGAACAGCGACTGATCCGAGATGGGTTCGATCTTCAGCTCCGGCGGAAGCGTGGCCGCGATCGAAGGCAGCATAGCGCGGATCTGCTTGACAATATCCAGCGTGGACGCGCTACCCACTTTCATGATGGTCAGCAGCACGCTGCGCTGTCCGTTGCGGCGCACCACGTTGGTCTGCGGCGCAAAACCGTCGCGCACATGTGCCACGTCGTGCACGTAGATGGTGGTGTTGCCCACCGCCTTCACCGGCAGGTCGTTCAATTCCTGAATCGTTTCGGGACTGGCGTTGAGTCCCACGTCGTACTCGAATTCGCCGATCTTCGAGCTTCCGGAAGGCAGGATCAGATTCTGATTTGTGATGGCATTCACCACGTCGGCCGGAGACAGGTTCTTGGCCTGCAGCAATTGCGGCTGGATATCGATCATCACCTGCCGCTGCTTGCCGCCGTAGGGCCACGGGACTGCGGTCCCCGACACGGTGACCAACTGGTTACGGATGATGTTGGCGCCGAAATCGAACAACTGCTGCTCGGAAAGTCCCGGACCCGACAGCGCCAGCTGCAGGATGGGCACGCTGGAGGCGCTGTAGATGATCATGAACGGCGGCGTGGTGCCAGGGGGCATCTGGCGCACCGCGGCTTGAGCAATGGCCGTCATTTGCGCCATGGCCACGTCCACCTTCGCGCCCGGATGAAAGAAAACCTTGGTGATGCTGCGGCCTTCCACCGTTTGCGATTCGATGTGCTCGATGTCGCTGACGGAGGTGGTGAGCGAGCGCTCGTACGATGACCCGATGCGCTCTTCCATGTCCTCGGCGTTCAGACCGTTGTAGTTCCAGAGCGCAGCCACCACCGGAATATCGACGTTGGGGAAGATGTCGGTAGGCGTCCGCAGAATCGCGATGGGGCTGACCAACAGGATCAGCAGGGCCAGCACGATGAAGGTGTAGGGACGCTTTAGCGCGATTTCAACGATCCACACTTACGACACGCTCCTTGACGGGAAACCTGGCAAGTTCAAATTCTGCCTATTACCAATGTGCCAGATCTGAAGAGCCGATGAGGAACCGCATTTCGCGCACGCTCCCGCATCCGAGGTCCATCCCCGCCAAGCGAAACCGTCGCCTGGGTCCCCTGGCCATTATATACCTTGACACGTATATGCTCTGTGGAGTATATCAAGAGAGTGGAATCTGTTTTCGAAATCATTGCGGAGCCGAACCGCCGCGCGATATTGAGCCTGCTGGTCTCCTCCCAACAGTCGGTTGGAGAGATCGAGCGTCAACTTCGTATGCCGCAGCCGACCGTGTCAAAGCACCTGCGAGTGCTGCGCGAGGCCGGTTTCGTGGAATCCACGGTGGACGCACAGCGCCGTCTCTACCGGCTGAAACCTGAACCACTTCAGGAGGTGGATGCCTGGCTGGCTCCGTTCCGCCGGTTCTGGTCCGCTCACGTGGATGCTCTCGAACGCCACCTCGACCGCATGGGCATACCAAGAAGTCAACCACACCAACGAAAAGGAAGACAAGGAGAAGACGACGCGGCCCAAACCGCGAACGTGACAAAGGAGAAACGAAATGAAAATCAAATTGACCAGCGTATACGTGGACGACCAGGACAAGGCCCTGCGCTTCTATACGGAGGTACTGGGCTTTGCCAAGAAGGCCGATTTCAGTCAGGGCCCATTTCGCTGGCTGACCGTGGCCTCGCCCGAGGAGCCGGACGGCACTGAGCTGCAGCTGGCGCTGAACAACAACCCCGCGGCCAAAGCGTATCAGCAGGCGATCTTTCAACAGGGCCAGCCCGCGGCCATGTTTTTCACCGACGACGTCAAGGGCGACTACGAGCGGATCAAGGCCCGCGGCGCCGAGTTCACGATGCCGCCCACCGACGTGACCGCCTCGACCATTGCGATGCTGAAGGACACCTGCGGCAACCTCATTCAGCTCACCCAGCTGGCGCGCTATTCACGCTAAGGAGAAGAAGATGACCGATCGCGAGCAGTACGCACCGGGTCCCGCCAGCGGGGCGCAGGTACGAAAGGACGGAGAGAAGTGGACGCTCATTCTCGTCAGAGAACTGCGCCACTCGCCGGAAAAAGTCTGGCAGGCGCTTACCGACCCGGCGCATCTGCGCGAGTGGGCGCCCTTTGTGACCGATGGGAGCCTGGGTACGGTTGGAACGGTGAAGCTCACCTGGGTGGGAACCCCAGCGCCGCAGCGAAACAAGAGTGACGCGAGCCGACGCTCCCAAGGTGCTTGAGTACGGCGATATCCGGTGGGAACTCGAAGCCTTGGGTGGCGGCACGCGCCTGACGCTGTGGCACAACATCGATCGCCGCTTCATCTCGTTGGGCGCCGCGGGGTGGCACATTTGTTTCGATGTTCTGGATCGCCTTCTCAGCGGAACTCCCATCGGCCGCATCGCTGGCGGCGAGGCCATGAAGTTCGGCGGCTGGCAGCGATTGAACGCCGAGTACGCCAAGCAGTTCGGCATTGAAACGCCCAACTGGCCGCCTCAGGCGGCTCAAAAGTCTTGAATCAACGGGAACAAATCAATCATGAAAGATGACACCAAGCGTGCGAAAAAGGAGTTGTCACCAGAACAACGTGAAGAACTACTCGGAGCCTTGAAAGCCCGTTTTGAGAAAAACATGAACCGCCATAAAGGTCTCGAATGGGCGCAAGTACAAGCAAAGCTGGAAGCAAATGCTGAGAAACTGTGGTCACTCAATGAAATGGAAAGAACTGGCGGTGAACCGGATGTTGTTGGTCATGACAAAAAGACGGACGAATACATTTTCTATGATTGTTCAGCGGAAAGCCCTAAGGGCCGCAGAAGTGTTTGCTACGACCGTGAAGCGCTGGAGTCAAGGAAAGAACATAAACCAGAAGATAACGCTATTGATATGGCGGCTGCCATCGGCATTGAGCTTCTAACGGAAGAACAATATCGAGAGTTGCAGAAACTTGGACATTTCGATACGAAAACGTCGAGCTGGGTGAAAACACCTTCTGATATCAGAAAACTCGGTGGCGCCCTCTTTTGTGATCGCCGCTACAACACTGTTTTCGTGTATCACAACGGCGCGGAATCTTACTATGCCGCCAGGGCGTTCCGCGGCTCGCTCAGGGTCTAAATTTTGCTTGCCGGCACATCAAACAGGTTATGAAAGATACCACTAAACGTTCGATTATTCGCTGGATTCACATCGTCTTCAGCATTCCGATACTCGGTTATATCTATAGTCCGTTTGAACAGCTTCCACAGTACGCCCCGCGTGTTCGGTTTGTGATTGTTCCTGTAATGCTTCTTTCGGGGCTTTGGATGTGGAAAGGCCATGTCCTTCGACGACTAATTTCGAAGAGATCGGCCAACCAAGACGCTGCAGCGAAACTACTCGCATGAAAGCGGCCAAGAATTCGAGGCATAGAGATCCAATGAATCCATCGGAACGCATTGACCAACTGATCGCAGGATTGACGGACTGGCGTGGCAAAACGCTCGCCCGCATCCGCAAGAGCATTCTTGAGGCCGACCCGGAGATAATCGAGGAATGGAAGTGGATGGGAAGCCCAGTGTGGTCTCGCGACGGAATAATCGCGGTCGGCAACGCCCACAAAGATAAGGTGAAGCTTACCTTTTCCCACGGGGCGAGCCTACCAGATCCTGATAAGCTCTTCAACGCGGGCCTCGGAGGCAACGCGTGGCGCGCAGTTGATGTTTTCGACGGCGATAAGATCAATGAGCGTGCTCTAAAAAATCTTGTGCGGGCCGCCGTCGATTACAATCAGGTCAAATTGAAGAAGAAAGCGTCCGCGCGTACTCGAGCGAAAAAATGATGAAACTACAACCGTTCTCATTGATTCTCTCTGCGGACTGCCGAAGACTATGCGGGCCGGCCGTATCCAGCGCTACTCACAGCGGTGAGAATGGGACGCGCGATCAGGCAAATTGAGATCGATACTGTTAAGTTCAGGCTTATGTCACCCGCTGAAGTGAACGCAAGAAGATCGACGGTAACTCTGCACGTGGTTTCAAGCCTCGATGGCATCATCGCCAAGAAGGACAACCGCGTTTCGTGGCTGGATAGCTCTGGAGACGTCTACGAAACGCGGTTTCTGACGGCAATGCCGGCGACGTCGTTACTTCCATCGGCTGCTTTGTGCTCGGTTCTCGCACCTACGAGCATGCGCTCCACCTGGGCTGGCCATATGGCGACACCCCGGCCGTCGTGATCACAAGCCGAGAGCTGCCGTCCACCAGGAAGAGCGTTGAGTTCTATTCCGGTGATCTCAAGAAGTTGGTCCATGAGATTCTCGCGCCGCGATACGGAAACATCTGGCTGGTGGGAGGGGCGATGCTGTGCCAGAGTTTTCTCAGGCTCGATCTGGTGGATGAAATCAGATTGGCGATTGTGCCGGTCCATCGGGTGACGGGTTGCGCCTTTTTGACAACTCCGGCATCGAAAGGAGATGGCATCTGAAGGACGTAGTCGCTTACAAGCCCGCGCGGGCGCCCTCATTTCAGCAAAGCAAGCAGCCCGCGCGCTCCGTTTTGCGGGCTGTTCCTGAGTAGACGGGTGGGGTTGAGCTGTTGTATCGGAGCCAATCCACCGGCTCCCCGCCCTGAAGTCTGGGCATCATCCCGGTATCGGGTTCACCTTACGGATTCCCCCAACCCTCGGCGGCTTCGGTTTCAGCCCGTTTTGGCTTCCCACACGGCCGGCACCTGGGCACCCGACCCCGGCCGTTGTATACTCGCCTTAGAGCGTAACCGTTGGTCAAGTGCAGGAAAACGCTGGCTGGAGGTAACGCCTGCCCGCGCCCGTTCGCCTATTGTAGATTGACGGGCAACCTGTGTAGGTTCGACAAGGCAGCATGAACATTACCGAGTTATTCATCAAGCGACCGGTCATGACGGCGCTGGTCATGATGGGGATCCTCCTGTTCGGGATCGTTGGCTACCGCACGCTGCCGGTCAACGATCTGCCAATTATTGACTTCCCTACCCTGCAAGTGGGGGCAAGCCTGCCGGGCGCCAGCCCCGAGACCATGGCGGCTTCCGTCGCCACACCGCTGGAACGCCAGTTCTC
Organism: Terriglobia bacterium; assembly: GCA_963739705.1. Taxonomy (GTDB): domain Bacteria; phylum Acidobacteriota; class Terriglobia; order Bryobacterales; family Bryobacteraceae; genus Palsa-89. Next base: position 174,329 of record CAVUBR010000009.1, read on the forward strand.
CACGGTCCCCGGCCTGGACTCCATGACCTCGTCCAGCATGCGAGGCAGTACCAACATCACCTTGCAGTTCGTGCTGGATCGCAACATCGATGCCGCCGGCGAGGACGTGCAGTCCGCCATCGCCGCGGTATTGCGCCGGCTTCCGCCCAACATGCCGGCGCCCCCGACGGTTCGCAAAGTGAACCCCGCCGACCAGCCCATCCTGTTCATGTCGCTGAATTCCAAGGCGCTATCGCTGCAAGTGGTGGACGAGTATGCCGAGACCATGGTCGCGCCGCGCATCTCCACCATCAGCGGCGTTGCACAGGTTAACGTCTTCGGCGCGGCCAAGTATGCGGTGCGCATTCAACTGGACCCCAGCCAACTGGCGGCCCGCGGCATTGGCATCGACGAAGTGGAAGCGGCGGTCAGCAAGCACAACGTAAATATTCCCGCTGGAACCCTGTGGGGCCCGCATCAGGCCTTCACCGTGGAGGCCACCGGCCAACTGATGAACGCCCCGGCTTATCGCCCCATGATCGTCACATATCGAAACGGCTCGCCGGTACGGCTTGCGGATTTGGGCCGCGTGCTGGATAGCGTCGAAAATGACAAGAGCTACGCCTGGTTCGGCAAGACCCGGTCCATCATGTTCGCGGTCCAGCGCCAGCCTGGCAGCAACACGGTCGAGGTCGTGGACAAAATCAAGGCGTTGTTCCCCGAATTCCGCGCCATGTTGCCGCCCGCCATCAACATGGACACCGTGTATGACCGTTCGCAGTCCATCCGCGATTCGGTGAACGACGTCAAGTTCTCCTTGCAATTGGCGATCGTGCTGGTTGTGCTGGTGATCTTCCTTTTCCTGCGCAATATCTCGGCCACCATCATCCCCAGTTTGGCGCTGCCGTTGTCGGTGGTCGGAACCTTCGCCGTGATGTCGCTGCTGGGCTACACGCTCGACAACCTTTCCTTGATGGCCTTGACGCTGGCGGTCGGATTTGTCGTGGACGACGCCATCGTGGTGTTGGAGAACATTGTCCGGCACATGGAGATGGGCAAGTCGCGGCTGGAGGCGGCACTGGAAGGCGGCAAGGAAATCGCCTTCACCATTTTGTCCATGACCCTCTCGCTGACCGCGGTCTTCATTCCCGTGCTGTTCATGGGCGGGATTATCGGTCGCCTCTTCCATGAGTTTGCCGTCGTGATCATGGCCGCGATCTTGACTTCCGGTTTCGTTTCGCTCAGCCTCACTCCCATGCTGTGCAGCCGGTTCCTGAGACCGCCGACAGAGAGGCATAACAGGCTTTATCGAGCTTCCGAACGCGTGTTCGATGGGATGCTGGCGTTCTACCGTTGGAGCCTGCGCGGCGCCATTCGCCATCGCTTGGCCATGTTGGGCGTGGGGGCCGCCACGCTGGTGGCTACCATCTGGCTGTACACGCTTTTGCCCAAAGGCTTCATCCCCAACGAAGACACCGGCCAGATTACCGGCTCCACCGAAATGTCTCAGGAAGCTTCCTTCGAGTCCATGGTGAAGTCCCAGGAAGCGGCGGCGGATATTGTCGACAAGGACCCCAATTTTGATGGATTCTTCTCGGCCATCAGCGCCTCGGGCGGAGGGCCTGGCGGCGGCACCGGCAACTCCGGCCGTCTTCAGATTCGCCTGAAGCCGCGCTCCGAGCGTAAGCTCACGCCCGAGCAGATCATTGAGGAGCTGCGTCCGAAATTCAATGCGCTCCCGGGAGTCAGGGTGTATCTTCAGAATCCACCTATGATCCGCATCGGCGGCCAGCAGAGCCGCAGCCTCTACCAATACACCCTACAGGGGCAGAATCTGAACGAGCTGTACCGTGCCTCGGCTGATTTCGAAAAGCGGCTGCGCGATGTCCCCGGGCTGTTCGATGTCAACACCGACCTTCAAGTTGCCAGCCCATCGGTAGTTGTGGACATCGACCGCGATCGTGCCTCGGCGCTGGGCGTCACTTCCGATCAAATCGAAGGCGCGCTTTATGACGCCTACGGCTCCAAACAGGTCTCGGACATTTACACCCCGACCAACGATTACCAGGTCATTATGGAACTGCTGCCGCGCTACCAAACGGATCCCAACGCGCTGCGGCTGGTCTATATCCGCTCCTCGAATGGAAAGCTGGTGCCGTTGGATGCAGTGACGAAACCGCGCAATACAGTTGGTCCGTTGTCGGTCACACACCTCGGCCAACTGCCGTCGGTCACCATATCTTTCAACTTGACGCCGGGAACTTCACTGGGCGACGCCGTCGGCCGGGTTGAGCAAGTAGCGCGTGAAACATTGCCGGCCGACATCAATACTTCGTTCCAGGGCGTCGCGGCGGCGTTCCAATCGTCCTTGCAGGGCATGGGCTTGCTCCTGGTGCTGGCGATCCTGGTCATCTACATGGTGCTCGGCATTCTGTACGAGAGCTTCATCCACCCCCTCACGATTCTTTCCGGACTGCCGTCGGCCGGCCTGGGCGCGCTCGCCTCCCTGCTGATCTTCCACGATGAGTTGAACATCTACTCCTTTGTCGGCATCATCATGCTGATCGGTATCGTGAAGAAGAACGCGATCATGATGATCGACTTTGCCCTGGAAGCGCAGCGCGTGCAAAATCTTTCGCCCGCGGATGCGATCTTTGAGGCTTGCCAGGTGCGCTTCCGCCCCATCATGATGACCACCATGGCCGCTCTGATGGGAACTCTGCCGATCGCCTTGGGATTCGGCGCGGGCGCGGAAGCACGCCGTCCGCTCGGCTTGGCCGTGGTCGGCGGCTTGGTCGTTTCACAGACCCTCACCTTGTACATCACGCCGGTGGTTTACATCTACATGGAACGCTTCCGCGAATCCATGGCCAATATGAAGCGGCAGCGCAAAAAGTCGCTTCGACCGGTGGCTGAGCCGGAAGTTCTCGTCCAGGATTAAATTATCGCGAGCCCGCCGCCCAGGCCGGCATTTTGGCGCCGAGCGTTTTATCGAGCGCAGTTTCCAGCGCCAGGACCGGGTTGCCGGAACGCTCGAAAGCTTCCAGCACCTTGGCCGCCTCGCCGTCGCGCGAGCCGCGCGCGCGCTCCAGCATGAAGTTGGCCTGGTTGTACCACTCCACCGGGCTTTGCTGCTCCAGCGGCGAATTGCCGATGAAGTCGATGAAGGCTTCCAGCATCTTGTCGCGCTGCGGACCGGGCGGAATAAGTTCGACCAGCGCGATGTAGACGGTGCATTTTTCGTTGTAGTAATCGGCTTCGGATTTTTCGGAGCTAGGGCTCCAGGCGGCCAGCGCGCTCAGATAGTCGGTTAATCGCTGCTGCCACTCGGGCGTGGATCGGTCGGCTTCGGTGAGAACTTTTCCCCCGTCGCCGAAACGCAGCTTCTTGCCGTCGTCCATCATGCGCTGCGCTTCGGCGGATTGCCAGTACGCTTCCACTTTGGGCGTCGAGCCGGACTTGTTCACTTGGATGGCGCCGTTCGTCAACGATCCGGTCGCATCGTTCTTGCAGCCGGCGCTTCGCTGGCGGACCGCGGCCAGAATGAAATCCATTCCGGCCGGCGGTTCGGCCAGCAGGGCCGAAAAGGACCGGTCGTCGGACTGGAGGTTGGGAAGCAGCGCGTTGAGCCGGGCCCACAGGACCTCGCGCTGCTCGGCCGTGACGCCGGCGCCTCGGATGGTCTGCGCCATCGGTACAAGCTGCGCCGGCGAAGTTACTTGGCCGGCGTAGCCCAGCAGGAAATTGACGTGCTCTTCCTTGGCGTGTTCCTGCGCGCTGAAGGAGCTGTTGACGACCGCGGTCAACGCCAGGTAGAAATCCGAGACGTCGTAAAACAGTGCGTCGTCGCAGGAGAGCGGCTCAAAAACGGGAGGCGGAATCTCCTGAATCAGTTTGCGCGCTTCGGCCGGATCGATCGGCACCATATCCGACACGGCGCGGCTTTCAAGCGAGAGCGCGTCCAGCTTCATTTCATAGGCCTGGCTGAGCGAGCCCGCACGCGAGTCCAAGGTGGTGCCGGGCAAGTGCCGCTTGCGCAGCGGATAGGTGGCCGAAACCGCCAGGCCGAAGGCTTGTTCCACCAGATCGCGGCGGTTGTCGAGATCTTGGATCTTGCCGGATTCGACCAGGCGCAGAAGAGCGTCCGCGCCAAATTCCGGCGGCGCGGCGTGCGACAGGTCGACCAGAGATTGAAACGGCTCGGGCAGCTTCGGTGTCTCCGCGCTGGCGAGCACGGCGGCGAGGAATAAAAGCCCGAGTCGCATAGTTAGAAGTTTACGATGGACGCGAAGGACACCGGGTCCAGGCTGGCGCCGCCCACCAGCGCGCCATCGATTTCGGGCTGAGCCATCAGGCCGCGGATGTTGTCCGGTTTCACGCTGCCTCCATAGAGAATGCGGCAGGCCGCGGCGGGTTCTGGACCGAATAATTTGCGCGCCTGGCCGCGCAGGCAGCGGTGCGCGTCGGCGGCGATTTCCGGCGTTGCGACTTTGCCCGTGCCGATGGCCCAGATCGGTTCGTAGGCGATTACGATTTTTTCGAATTGTTCGGGAGTGAGCCGGGCCAGGCCGGCCTGGCATTGCGTCTCGATGACTTGCTCAGTTTTTCTCGACTCACGTTGGTCCAGGGTTTCGCCCACGCAGTAGACCGGCGTCAGGCCGGCGTCCAGCGCGGCGGCGATTTTCTTGGCGGCAGTTTCATCGGTCTCTCCGAAGTACTGGCGGCGTTCGCTGTGCGCCACCAGAACCCAGCGGCAGCCAACCGCCTTCAGCATCGGCGCCGAGACTTCGCCGGTGTAGGCGCCTTCCTGGGCCCAGAACAGGTTCTGCGCGCCGATCCCGATGCGCGTGTCGCGCGCCGCGGCGACGGCGGCATCCAGGTCGATGAAGGGCGGACAGATCACGATCTCGCAATGTTGCACCGCTGCTGCGAGCGGGCGGAATTTCTCGAAAAACGCGCTGGTCTCGGCCGGCGTTTTGTACATCTTCCAGTTGCCTGCCATGATGGGGCGGCGCATAGATTGATGCTCGCGGCCGCTCACGCGATGGCGGCCAGGAAGCTCGCTCCTTGGGAGATTTTGGTGCCGAAGTTTTCGGCTACCGTTTGGCCGATGTCGGAAAGCGACCGGCGCAGGCCCAGGTTGATACCTTCCATTTTACGCGGGCGGTAGGCGATCAGGGGGACGTACTCGCGGCTGTGGTCGGTGGAAGGCGTGGTCGGGTCGCAGCCGTGGTCGGCGGTGATGATCACCAGATCGTCGAATTGGAGCTTGCGCTCGAGCATAGGAAGCCAGGCATCGAATTCTTCGAGCGCACGGGCGTAGCCTTCGACATCGTTGCGATGGCCGTACTGCTGATCGAAGTCGACCAGGTTGACGAAAATGAGGCCGGTCTCTACCTGATCCATCGCCTCCAGCGTTTTGGCCATTCCGTCGGCGTTGTTCGTGGTCTTTTCGTGTTCCTGGATGCCGCGGCCGAGAAATATGTCGAAGATCTTGCCGATGCTGAAAACGTCGACCTGATTGGCTTCCAGTTGATCGAGCAGCATGCCTGGGGGAGGCGGCATGGCGTAGTCCTTGCGATTGGGGGTTCGCGTGAAGTTGCCGGGCTGGCCGACGAACGGGCGCGCGATCACGCGTCCGACCTCATGCGGCGAGCGCAGGATGTCGCGCGCGGTCTCGCAAATCTTGTACAGCTCCCAGAGCGGGATCACTTCTTCATGGGCGGCCACTTGAAAGACGCTGTCAGCCGACGTGTAGACGATCGGCTTGCCGGTGCGCATGTGCTCTTCGCCGAGCTGTTTGATGATCTCGGTGCCGGAGGCGGCGCAGTTCGCGAGCGTGCCGCGCCCAATGCGGCTTTCGAACTCCTGCATGATTTCGGGAGGAAAGCCGTGGGGATAGAGCGGGAACGGTTTGGCGAGATGGATGCCGACCATCTCCCAATGTCCGGTGGTTGTGTCCTTACCGGGCGAAGCCAGCGCGCAGCGTCCGAACGCGGCGGCCGGATACGGCGCGGGCTCGATGTGCGGCAGCGGCTTCAGGTTGCCCAGGCCGAGGCGAGCTAGATTGGGCAAGTTCAAAGGGCGCCGGCGCGCGATGTTGCCGAGCGTGTCGCTGCCTGCGTCGCCATATGCGGCGGCATCCGGCATCTCGCCGACACCGACGCTATCCAACACGATCCAAATCACGCGCTGGAAGTACGATTCGATCATTGACTGATGACATGGGCCGGAGTTGGCATCATCGGCTTGCCCAAAGCGTCGTTGATGCGTTCGGTGAGCATGTCGACGAAGCGATCCGGAAGGTAGCCGATCATGCGGTCCACTACCTCGCCCTTCTTGCCGAAGATGATGGTGGTTGGAATATTGGACACCTGCAGCAAGTATTGCAGGCCGTCATCGAAATAGGTCTTCTGCGTCCATTTCTGCGATTCCATGAAGGGTTTCACCAGGGCGTGGTTGTCGTCGGTATCGATGGACAGAAACATCACGTCGGGATTGTCCTTGAAGCGGGCCTTGGTTTCTTCGTACAGAGGATGCTGAGCGCGGCACGGTCCGCACCAGGTGGCCCAAAAGTCGAGCACCACGACTTTGCCCAAGAGCGAGGAAAGCGCGAGCTTGTCTCCGTCCGGAGCAGATAGCGTGAAGGCCAGCGGATCCTTGAGCTGATTGTTCGGATCGAACTGGCGCAGTTCGGCGCGGCGATCGGCGAGCTGCTGGGCGGTTTGGTCGTAAGTTTTGAGGATCAGATCGCCGAGGCCCGCCTGGGAGCCGTTGAGTTTGGAATAGAGCTCGCTGAGGCTGGCGCGGTCGTGGGCGCCATCGAGATCGGCGGAGTGGAGGCCGGCGATAGTGAACGCTTCGGCCAAATACTGGATGGCTTCACGGTCCTGGCCGGAAGCGGAAAGCCAGCGTGCCGCCTCGCGTGCGCCCTCAACGCTGGGAAAAAGTTTGTAGCTGGATTCGGCCAGTTGGATGGCGTCGTCCTTGTGATCCAGAAGGCCCTGCGCGCGCGCCTGGAAGATTAAGGCACTGGCCAGGGCGCGGTCATATTCGTCCTTGCGTTTGGCCACCTCGCGGCCGCCGCCGGGAACGAATTTGTCGTCCTTATACGTGGCGCGAATCAGTTCTTCCAAGTGATGGGCGTGAGTCAAGGCGCGTTCGACGCCAGGCCGCTCGCCCGCGCGCAACAGCGCCGCGACGAGGGCCTGCAAGTATTGCCGATTGTCGGGGTCGCGTGCAAGCACATCCTCGCCGTACAAGAGAACACGGCGGTCGTCGTTCAGGTCCATGGCGGTCTTGAAGAGGGCGCGTTCGAGGTCGGGCTTTTGCGGAGAGTCCGGATATAGCTTCAGATGGTGTTCGATGGCGCGCGCCAGTTCGACGGGGCTGCTGCCGGCTTCGCTGAGAGCTTGCCGCAGAGCCTGTTGCTCGGCCGGAGCTGGAGCAACCTGCGCGGGCAGAGGCATGGTGGCGAGGGCAAGCAAAATGGCGAGCCGCGTCATGGCTGGGTTTTCTCCAGTGAGGTTTTATCGGACCCCGGCGGGGGCTTGCGGATGGCCTCGGCAATTTCCGCCGCCCGTTCGCGCGCGATGTGCAGGAAGCTCTCGTTGTTGGCGATGCGATCCAACAATGGCAGGAACTGGCCGGAGTCCACCAGACGTTTGTGATCCCAGGTGATTTGCAACTGGAGCAGCACGTCGTTGACGCCGAGCTTGTCGAAGTGCACGGTGCGGTCGAGATTGACGAAGTGACCTTCGGTCTCGGTGATGCGCTCGAACCAATCGAGCAAGGCCTGCGCGTCGGTGTCCTGCGAATAATTGAAGTCGATCGAGTGCTTTTCGGCGCCGTCTTCAAAGGCGAAAGTCTTGGTTCCCATGTTGGCGACTTTCAGGCCGGACTCCAGGGGACGCTGAAAATGGTCCAGTTTCTGGGCGAGATCGAAGAGCGTCTGCGTGTCCGCGGCAGACAATTGAATCTTGATGGGATTGTCGTCTTCCTTGGCTTCCTGATAAGTAGCCGCCCCGCTGCGCTCGACGGTGATGGCTACGTATTCAGGCACACTGCCTTTGAAGTACTTGGAGTAGAGCAGCCGTGTCTCGGCACAAGCGGATGCGGCAAACAACAGCAGCAGAAACGCGGCGAGTTTCATCGCGCCGCTCCCACACGAGCATGATAAGCGGCGTGCGTGGCGTGACAGATCGCTACGGCGATGGCGTCGCAGGCATCTTCGGATTCGATTTCCTGCTCCAGGCCGAGGAGGGAATGCACCATGCGCTTGACCTGGTGCTTTTCGGCGCGGCCATAGCCTACCACGCTGGTTTTGATTTCGAGCGGGGAGTACTCGCCGAGCAGGAGGCCGGCCTCGGCGATAGTCAGCAGCACGACGCCTCGCGCATGCGACAGCTTCAACGCGGTTTTGACATTCTGGGCGTAGAAAACTTCTTCGACAGCGGCTGATTCGGGCTGGTGGGCAGCGATGATGCGGCGCAGGCCGGCGGCGATAGCCAACAAGCGCGACTCGAGAGGTTGTTTTGGGCTGGTGTGAATGGACCCGGCGTCGACGATGCGGTGAGAACGGCCGTCACTGTCGATCAAGCCGTATCCGGTGTACTCAGTGCCGCAATCGATGCCCAGAATGCGCATTGCTGGTACGGCGGTCAGGCCATCGCCTCGATCTCTTTCTCGTCGACGTCGAAATTGGAATAGACGTTCTGCACGTCGTCGTGCTCTTCGAGGGCGTCGCTCAAGCGCAGCATGGCCTGGGCGTTCTTGCCTTCCAGCTTCATGAGATTCTTCGGGATCAGGCCGATTTCGGCCGAGGGGGTTGGGATTCCGGCGGCCTGGATGGCGTTGAGAACGGCCTCATGCGCCTCGGGCGCGGAGATGACTTCCCAATTGTCGCCGCCGTCGCGCAGGTCCTCGGCGCCCGCATCGAGCGCGATAGCCATGAGCTGATCTTCGCCGGCTTTATCTTTCTCGACGATGATCTGGCTCTTGCGCTCGAACATCCAGGAGACGCTGCCGTGCTCGCCCAAGTTGCCGCCTTGCTTGGTGAAGATGTGGCGGATTTCGCTGACAGTGCGGTTGCGGTTGTCGGTAGCTACCTCGACCAGGACGGCCGCGCCGCCGGGCCCATAGCCTTCGAACATGATCTCGTCGATCTGCCCGCCCTCCAACTCGCCGGTACCGCGCATGATGGCGCGCTTGATGTTCTCCTGGGGCATGCTGACGTCTTTGGCCGCGGTGACGGCGGTGCGGAGCCTGGGATTGGCGTCGGCATCGCCGCCCGAGCGGGCAGCGATCATGATTTCCTTAATGATGCGCGTGAAGATTTTACCGCGCTTGGCGTCGGTGGCGGCCTTCTTGTGCTTGATGGTCGCCCATTTAGAGTGTCCTGACATGGTGAAACCTCGGGCTCGCGTGAGCTTATCGGTTGCGAGTGAGCCTAATAGATTAGGATATCAGGCTAGCCGGGAATCTGCGGCCAGAGTGTGCTGAAGCTGATGCGGCGCCAACCTGCAGGGCTCTGTCGTTTTCGTCAAGATCCTACTCAAGCCTCCTCACTTCCGGGAAGGCCGCGTGCAACGACGGGACGCAGTGCGGTGGCACCGAACTGTGAGGGCGGCTCCACTCAAAGAATGTTCTCGCGGCTGCGGGGATTTTAGCATCGATGCCCTCCTCTCTCGTATAGTCGTCCTGTTCGTCAACTGGCCCGCCGTCCAAACAGAGAACCCAGGTTTCTATATTGCGCTTGGGAATGAGGTGCACAATTGTCTCAGCGTCCGCGCGAGGTGCGAAGTGTGCCTGGAGCAGCGCCTCTCTCAGTTGCCGCATGCGCCCATCGAGGTCGCCACGATCCGAATCGATGAGCACGATAAGCGCTGTCCTCGCTCTTGCGGACCTCGATCGATAAGCTTGAACCTCCACAGCATAGTGCTCTCGCACCCATTGCTCACCGGAACCCCTTCCACTGGGTAGGTCGACGAATCGCGGCGTTAAGGTATCGCCGTATAGCCTCTTCAAGTAATATCGGATGAACCGTTGGTGCCGCCGGTCTTCAGCGAGAACGACGACTTGCGATATCCTAACCACGCTCCCAACCGCGGGCGATGAGTTCGGACGGCGACAGCGGGCTGCCGGGGTCACCAGTAAAGGACTCGACACGAACCGCACCGGTTCCATCCCGCACAAGTTGCACTCCACAGTCTAGCGCCCATTGGTTAATCAACTCGGGATGGTGAGAGATCACGAGAATCTGTCCGCACCCTTCATCAACCATGTCGGCAACTTCCATCAGCCACGGTTGAATCTCAGGGAGGGCTACGAAATTATCCGGCTCGTCCATTATCACGGTGCTTCCTTTGGCCAAAACAAAATGCAGAACTATGTATAGGCAGATCAGACATCGCTGGCCGTCCGATAACTGGGTGAAACCTACCCGTATGCTCGCGCCGGGTTGTTTGCCGAACTCCGCGACGAGCAACCGCACGTTCTCTCCAGCTGGCTCGAGAATCAGAACATTGAAATCATCCAGGGCTGTTCGCAAGCTCGATAGCAGAGCATAAGTCTCACTTGGATACGCCTGCGCGAGATGTCTGTACCAGGCCGCGATGTTCGAAAGGTCAACATTAGGGTATAGGTTCGCGACATCGGCGTTAAGGTTCATTGCAAACGGGTTGAGCCGGAAACAGTACAATCGACTGACCCATTGTTTAAAGTCCGTGAGTATTCGGTTGTTGCTCCTGACGCTTGCTAGTGCGGGCGCGATCTGGTTCCACTGGATACGTGATTGCTTGCCGTCGTCTCCGCTTTGAAGGCGCACTTCGCCTGCGGCAAACTCCAGTATGATCTTGCCGTCCAATTCCACTCGTTCCAGTGCTACTTGGGGCTTGGGAGGTTCGCCGACGCGTTCGACTTCTAGACGGTATACGTATCTTCCATTCAGGTCGGCTTCGATTTCGAACGTTTGCTTAGGCGTGCTCTGCCACTTCGTAAACTGGCTCAGATGAAAGAGGTCCTCGACGCGATCACCGCGGGCGACAAACTGGCGTATCAGAAATAAAGCTTGAAGGAGGCTTGATTTGCCAGATCCGTTCCGCCCGAGGATAAGTTGTCTCCTGGCTGGACGGTACTCGAAGTTAACGAAGCACCTGAAATTATCGATGTAGAGCCGCTTCAACATCCTCAGTCAATTCTATACTTTACTTGCCACTAATTGTTCTCTCGACAGAGGCTGATGGAGGTGGCGGCGGGTAGAAAGAGGGTGGATCATGCTGAAGGGCTGATCGTGGCGATGGCCGGAGGCGGTGGCGTCGGGCGTAGTGGCGCCGCTGGTGGGGTTGGTGCCGGCGAGATATCCGTTGGGTGGGGCGGGCTCGGTGGGTTCGTTTTTGCAAATTTTGTTTTCGTCCGGTGGTGTCGCTTTGGGCGGGTCGGCTGACTGGCGCAGGCGCTGGAGTTGGATCAGGTTGCGGAGGGCTCGGGAGTAGGTGCGCTCCAGGCGAGACTCGACGCGCTGCAGGACGTTGAAAGAATTGGAGCTGGCCAGCCAGGTGAACGCAGCGGCGAGGGACTCGGCGGGGCTGAGCGGGCGGTCGGCGTTTTCTTCGGCGTGTTCCATGGACTCGATGTAGAGTTGGGTTTCGATGATGGCCAGGCGTTGGAGGCGCCACTTGGCGGCAACCATTTCGTGGATCAGGTCGGACTCGGCGGGGCCGTCGGGTTGGAACTGATCGAGGTAGGAACTGAGGATCTGATGGAATTCGGCGGGGTCCTCGGTGGGCAGGACCAGGGTTTGGGCGGTGAGGCCGTGCTTGAGGGCGTTTTGGGAGGAGCGCTTGCGGCCGGCTTCGGTTTTGGGGCCGTGGGATTTTGCGCCGTTGATGCGAGCGGATTCGGATTTGGTTAGAGAAGGCATTGGTCACCTCGGTGGATCAGGGTAGCGGTGGCGTGCCTGGTTTAAACAGCGAGGCGAGGGGAAACGGTTGTGGCGGAGGGGGATCGAGGCGGAGGAGATGCGTGACCCCAGGGCTTGAGCGATCCCGCCTATTTCATATGTCGAACCGGTTGTCTCCGCACACCTACGGTGCGACAATCTCGGTGGAGACAAGCAGTGTTTTAAATCGACGGCGAGCAAGGGGACCGCATGCTCGTTCATGTTCACGGCTGCTGTTGCGTGTGCACAATCTCAGCAAAGCAAGCCGGCATGAAAGCGCAGTTTGTCGACGCGAAGCGTCCTGTGCAACGCGATTGCATTTACCGACAACAGAGACTTCGTGGACCCTGGCGACGAGAGATATTCGCCGAACAACGGGATGCGCGCGAACCCCATCCCTCGTATAGCTTTATCGCGGGTGCAGAGGCGCGTCCCCGTCTCCAAGCTGTGGCGTCAGGCCCAACTCAACGTTCCGAGCGGGTTGTTCAAGGTCACCGATGGCATCTACCAGGTTCGCGGCTTTTCCGTGTCGAGCATGACCATTGTCGAAGGAAAGACCGGTGTCATTGTCATCGATACCCTGGCGATACACGGAGCAGCGCGCGCGGCGCTGGGGCCTCGACTAGCGCGCGTCGTCCTCACAAAACGATCGCGGCTCTCCTCGATACCCATTGGCACCCGGATCGCCTCGGCGGCGCGAGCGCCTCGGATCGCCGGCCGACGCATCCGCGCGGAAAATCCCGGTGATCGCACCAGTCGACTTCATGGACGTTCTCATCGATGAAAAGCGTCGCGGGAAACCTGACGGCCCGGCGTGGGGAGTTTCAGTTTAGGAACTCGTTGCCGGTCGGGGAACGGGGCACGATGGATTACGGCGAGAGCAAGGTTGTTACTCGTGGAGCCCCTGGCGACGGGCCAATAGTTCCGCCGAACGACACGATTGGGGAGGCAGCGGAGACGCGCACCGTGGATGGAGTCTCTTTCATTTTTCAGCTTGCGCCCCACTCCGAAGCACTTCCGAGATGCTGGTTTACGTGCCGCAGCCGCATGGCCTGGATGTGGTCGAGTAGGCGACCCACACTTGCTCAACTGCTGCCGCTGCGCGGCCCGCTGGTTCGGGATGCGAATCGCTGGTCGGATGGATCTCAACACCGCGCTCGAAAAATTCGGCGGTGATCGCAGGTGATGATCGATCAACATGATTGGGCCGTGTGGGGCAAGCGAACGGCTGCGGGCGAAAGTGACGGATTACCGCGACCGCTACAAATATGAGCATGACCGAGACCGTGCGTATGATGAACGAGGCGATGGGCCCAACAGGAGATCTTGCCGAGGCCCTGAGGATGCCGCCAGGCCTGGAGAATGAATGGTCGACCCGCGAATACTACGGCTCGCTGTCTCAAGACGCGAAGGCTGTATATCAGCGCTACGTCGGCTGGTACGACGGAAATCCAGCGAATCTCAATCCTCTGCCGCGTGTTGAATCCGCGAAGAAATATGTTGAGTACATGGGTGGAGTGGACGCAGTGGTCGCACGGGCTCGGAAGGACTTCAAAGCGGGAAATTATCGCTGGGCCGCTGAAGTGATGAACCAGGTGGTGTTCGCCGACCCTCAACAGGAGGCGCGGCATCTCGAGGCAGATGCACTCGAGCAATTGGGATACCTGGCGGAAACAGCGCCATGGCGGAAACGCGTACATGACGGGAGCGTTGGAACTACGAGGCGGTGTTCGCGCTGAAGGGCGGGACGGGCCGGCCATCGCGCTGCCATTGCATGCGAGACGATCGCACAGGTTTGAATCTTGGCACGCGTGTGGACGGCCCCCGCGCAGGGGCGGCGAAAACGTCGCAACTGGCGATTCTCGATAGCATAATCGCTTGCGGCCACTCTTCAGCATGACGCGTTTACGGCAACAGCGGGAAGATGGTTTGGAAGCGACGACCACGGTGACGATAACGCGAAGCGAGTTTGAAGGAGTCATATCGGATAACGAACACTGCGATGGAACAGGGTAGCGTGAAATAGCCACTAGCGGGGACGCCAAGGCGGTCTTGGATTTGTGGGCGCTGCTGGTCGACTTCCGGCAGGCTTTCCGGTGGTGGCGTTCCGCAGGATTGAAAGAGAGGCGGAGTCGAATTAGGTGAGGAGAAGAAGGCATTCGGCGATTCCTCGATGGATCTTTAGAGTGATAGACTCGGCCACTGACAGAGCAAACAAAATCGCTTTCAGTGCGTATTGACGGGAAGCCGGACAGACCGATCCTGGCGTGAAGCGCAACGACCAATGGAGCGAACAATGACCGATCTGCCATCGAACATGTCGCCAAAAACGTTCGCGAGAATCGGCGGCGCAATTTACCTCATCATTATTGGCCTGGGCTTGTTCGGCGAAACATTCATACGCGATAGGCTTATCGTATCGGGCAACGCCACGGCCACGGCCGCCAACATCGCGTCGATGGAGCCGCTGTGGCGTTTCGGCATCGCAGCGGAACTCTTTCTTCTGCTGTGTGCAGTGACCTCGACATGGATCTTCTTTGTTCTATTGCGGCCGGTGAATGGAGATCTCGCCTTGCTGGCAGTGTTCTTTAACCTGGTGTCGATGGGGCTGGAAGCAGTGATCCAATTGAATTTCATTGCCGTACTGTTTCCGCTGGACAATGTTTCGTACCTGAGAACATTTAGTGCGGAGCAACGCTCGTTATGGCATTCTCCGGCCAGATTGTATAGCTATGGCTTCGGCTTCAGCCTGATCTTCTTTGCCTGTTTCTGTCTCATTATGGGATGGCTGATCGTCAGATCTGACTATCTGCCGAAGGCGATGGGAATTTTGCTGCAGATCGCCGGGTTGTGCTACCTGACGCGCTACTACTAGCGCCGGACTTCGAGAGCCGGATATTTCCCGCTATCCTTGTGCCGGCCTTCATCGGGGAGCTATCTCTCGCGCTGTGGCTGAGCCTGAAAGGGGTCGATGTTCGGAAGTGGCAAGAGAAAGCCAGCGCTTTGCGTGCTGCAAGTACCCTAAGCCAGTGGGAAGGCAGCGCTGTGATTCACCGGATGTATCGCCAGGCGACAGGTAAATGGACGGCGGGGGTGGTATCGAGGCGGAGGAACCGCGTGATTCACTCGGGGATTGGGAATGATTTCAGGTTCGTCGGCGGCTTGAGGTGGAGCGCTTCCTGGCGGATTGAGCGGTGTGCACAACGGTACGCGGCTTTTCTGCTTGGATTCGGTCCGCTCGGCTTGCGCGATAGCGGCTCTCACCAACTCGCGAACAGTGGGAGTATTCAGATCCGAGGCCTGCGCGATCCGAACGTGGCGAATACACTTGCCCTCGCCACGCAGCAGCCCGACCGGGTCAGGGAGCCGCGAGCCGAAGTTAAAGCCGAGGTTGACCCAATTGGCATGCGTGGTGGTGAACACGAACGCGTCGCTAGGACGCTCGGTGAAGGTGAAGTGGTCTGCGATGGTGTAGACCTCGTAGATGAACTCGCTGGCATGCGGACCCTCTTCGAGGATCAATTTTCGCGCGGCCAGGGCGAGTTTTTGAATGGTCTCCCCGTAAGGCTTGAGGAGTTTGAGGTACTCCGGATCCGGTGGACGGAGGCGCACCGAGCCAGTGTATCCCACTGGTCAAGCCGGTGGGTCAGGGGTAGCGGTAGGCCTGATTCAAATCGCCCCATTTTCCTCCTTTGGCCTTCTCTTTTCCCGCCCGGTCCGGGTAGGTTTAGTATTCCCAACCGGAAAAAACGGCGGCGCCCCACCAACGCTCCGCTCGAGGCATCCTGGTTGCGAACCTGCTGGGCGTCGTTCTTCGCCTCTAGGCCCGTTCAGGCACTGGTTGTTCGCACTCAGCATGGCCGCAGTTGCATACAATATCCGCCGTCCCTGCTTCGCCTTCGCAATACGTGCTGCAATACTTGCTGCCCGGTTTGGCGGTGCAATGGCAACTTGGATGGGCGCATTTTTGAGGTTTGTCCATGGTGGTCTCCTAAAATGGTGGTCTCCTAAGATTCGGCTCGGCGCTACATGCAGCCCCTGCAAGCGGGCCGCAAGACCAATGAGGGCGGTTGAAAATGGAGAACGGTCTCGATTGGAATATGGATTTCCGCGCCGTGTGGCTGTACCTGCTCCCCGGCCGCTATCACCGCAGGTATGGCTTCAACGCCGCCGCCATCGTCGGTTTCGTACTCGGTATCGACGACGTACTTTCTCCCGTGGACGGTGATGGACTCTATCTCCACGATCATGTTTCCCGGCGCGGTTTCGCGAACCGTCAATTCTACTGACGATCCCTTAGGAATCGCCACGGCATCGCCGTCTCCCCATAGAACGTCCAGAGCGATATGGCCCCTGTAAATCCTACCGCAACCCTCCCACGGCTGAACGTTTATCGGGCTGTCCGTTCTCACGACAACTTCCCGGCCCGTATCTGCCATTGTTGGAAGCGGCATAGACATCGGTCTGCGGCAACTGTCAATAGGAACATTGGCATCGATTCCCCTTCCCCGCTTAGTGGCTCGGCAATTTGTGTACCAGCCAGAGTGAGTAACGCGTTAACGCGGTGCGCCGCATTCATTTTCGTCAAAAGTTGTTGGTCCTTCGGACCCACTCCATGAATGCGCGCCGGTACGGATGTATCCTATCGACGAAACAAAGGTCGTTGAGGGTGAGTCGTAAGTATGGGCGATATCAGGGTGATTAAGATTTCGATCTTGGCAGTCTTTCTGCATACCCTTTAATCGCACAGGAGTCGGTTGTCGCGTCAGGCTTTGAGCGCTTCTACAATCTCGAATATAACCAGGCGATTGCCGATTTCACTGCCGCTACTGAATGCAATCCCGACCATGCGTCCATCTGGAATCATTTTGGCGCAAGCGATTCTTTATCGAGCAATGTTCCATTCGGGAGCACTGGAAAGCCAATTTGTAAGTGCATCAATCCATTCTCCCACCACAACAAAGTGCAGATGACGCCCGCGGAGGATCAAAGTTTCTCCGAGGCGGTTGGCAAGGCGACTGAAATTTCACAATCGCGCCTAGACAAAAACCCGGACGACACAGAAGCACTGTACGCCCTTGGAATCACATACGGCTTGCGAGCCAATTACAATTTCTCGGTCCGTAAAGCATGGGCGCAGGCGTTGCGAGATGCAACTCGGGCACGCAACTACCATAGTCGCTGGTGTGAACTCAACCCGGCGAATGTGGACGCACGATTGATCCCTGGCCTGTATGACTACGTCGCGGGAAGTGTTTCGCCGGGGTACCGGATCCTGGCCGCGCTTACGGGGCGTCACGGTGACCGTGAACGCGGCATCCACACGCTAGAGAGCGTTGCTCACGAAGGAAGGTCAAATCGATCCGACGCTGAGATTTTATTGGCTGCAGTGTACAGACGCGAAAAACGCCCCAAGGACGCCATCCCGCTAATCGAAGATCTGATTCGACGATACCCGCGCGCCTATCTGCTTCGCTTTGAGCTAGTACAGATGTACGGCGATGCAGGCGAAGAACCATCCGCGCTGCGAGAACTCTCGCGCATTTGGGATTTGCAACGCGAAGACGCGCCCGGATTCGCCCAGCTACCACCGGAGAAGATCGACTACCTGGAAGGAAGCGTGTTGTTTGAGTTAGACGATCTCGACCAGGCGCTGGACCACATGAAGAAAGCGGCGTCGAGCGCACAGGGGCTCGACTTAAATAGCGGCAGCACTTCGTGGATGCGTGTGGGCCAAATCTACGACTTAAAGGGCCTGCGTAGCGACGCGGTGGGTGCGTATAAGGAAGCGGTAGCGATAGCGCCGAAAACTGAAGCAGCCAGAGAAGCGCGAGGTTACATGGATAAGCCCTATCGCCTTCCCGAAGCGAACTGATTGGCGGAACCACAAGCAGCCCCGGGGCTGAGACTGAGGATGTGTTGAAAATCCGTTTTGTCTCAACGCGCGCCCAGACTGAGAACAAGAGCAGCGAACGCCGCAATCAATGCGCCGGTTCTTAACCAGTGGTACAGATCCCAGCGGTGCTCCTGCGTTTTCCAGTCGTCGGGAAGGGATTGGGGCGTCCATCTGGTAATCCGGTTGTTGATGGGGACGGGACCGGCTAGCGAAAACAAGATAGCCAAGACTTGGATAGTGAAAGCGATGGCAGCGAGACGCCAGGCAGGCTCATTGAGATGCTCGAAAGGCAGCAGCAGAAGAAGATTCAGAAGAGCCGATGCGGCCATCCAAAACGGCATAACGTGACCAAACAACGCCGCGAGCGAGGAGCGAACCGGTATGTGTGTAACGAGTGACTGCCGATTGAGCGTGGGATGGGCGAATGCAGCCACGTTCAGCTCACTTCCACACATCAGACCAAGCACGAGCACGGAAAACATCTGCAGTGTCATCGTGGAACCTCTTTACTTCCGCGCGTTTGCCGCTAGCTGCGCGCTTGCCGGTTGGTAGCTTCCGGCGACCGTTCGGAAAGCAATGTTGAGGCGGTTCCACGAATTTATAGCAACGATCACGAGAGTGAGATTTGCGAGGTCGCCTTCAGAAAACTGGCTTCTAGCCTGCTCAAAGACTTCATCGGGAACATGTCCCTCGGTGACGCGCGTTACCGCTTCGGTCCAAGCTAACGCCGCGCGTTCGCGGTCAGTATAGAACGGTGACTCGCGCCAGGCGTCCAGCAGATACAAACGCTGTTCAGTTTCCCCGGCCGCCCTCAAATCCTTGGTATGCATGTCGATGAATAAGCCAAGCCGTTTATTTGTAATGCGCGCAGATAAACCAAGTCCAGCAATTCGCGAGGCAGGCCGGACCCGGAGAGATAAGTCTCTAAGCCCAGCATCGCTTTGAATATTCCGGGCGGAGCGTGTCGAACATCCAATCTAGCTTGCATTATCGTTACCTCCTTAGGGTTCTGGTGATGTAGCAATTTTCCTTCTGTTTTCCAGAGTGATGTTCCAACTTTGTGATGCAACATTCTGCTCCAGGTTTCAACCCTTATATCGCTAACTTTTCCGAAGCGACGGCTGTGGTAACGGTGACGCCCGATGGATGATGATCGGCCGGCGACGCTATTCTATGAGGCCCTAGGTCGAACGCGTGGGTGGAAAAGGGGCTTGCTCCGCCGGAGAGCACAGTCTATCAGGTACGAGGCGACGCTGGCGTAGCTACCGAACGCCCGGCTGGTGTTCCATCGAAAACACAATCGCGAGGCGGAGTTCGAGTTGGTGGTTCGTTCGCTGATCGAGGGATTGCATGTCAGGCTGACGCACGAGAGAGCGCGCTCGCAGCGGGGCGGCTAGCTTCTATTCATCGAAGCCGGGCCGGCCGACGAGCGGACTCTTTCCGCGGCTTTTCCCAATTCCAGAGCCGGGACGTTATCGCGTTCGACAACGGGAATCCGAGTTGATGCGCCAGCATGCACACCTGGCCGCGATGATGGGCTTCGTGGGAAAGCATGTAGCACAGCATTTCCGGGCCCACCGGCCAGGGGCGAGCCCAGGCGTCTCTTAAGAATCTGTCGACGCCGCCGCCGCTACCGCCAAGCGCTTCGGCGAGCATCTGGGAGCAGCGCGCGGCGCTCTCGGCCAATCCGGCGCGGGCCTGCCGCGGCGTGCAGCGCGCGCGGTTGAGCGGTGGTGGAACCTTCAGGTGTGGAGCTGTGAGCCTAATCCACTTGGAGCGGACATTGTGCATATGCGTGAAGATGGCCGCGATGGTGCGGACCTGTCCGGGCGGTTTGGCTCTCCAGGCAGAAGGGTCGAGATGTTCGATGAGAACCTGGTTCATGCGATCATTGGCGGCGAAGATCCGGACCGCGGCTGGGCCGAGTTGAGTATGAACCTGGTTTTGACGCGTGGGCACGGCGCGCTGCTCCTCGACCTATAATACGTCCGGGGTGTGAGCCTACTCGGAATGAACCTGAATCGCCAGACGTCCATGTCGTTTGCATTGGGATTTGCCGCGCGAGATCGAACACACCTCCGAGTTGCTGCTGTCGCTGGCAGGCGAACATTCCATCGTGGTGGTGGAGCACGACATGTCCTTCGTCCGCTCGATCGCCCGGCGCGTCATTGTGCTGCACGAAGGCCGCGTCCTTGCCGACGGCAATATGGACAAAGTGCAGAACGATCCGCGCGTCATCGAAGTGTATCTGGGGAGTGAGCGTGCTGGCGTCAAAGGCCTAAACCAGTTCTACGGCGGCAGCCACACGTTGTGGGACGTCGATCTTGCCGTTCCGGCCGGTTCGCGCATGTGCCTGATGGGCCGCAACGGCACGGGCAAGACGACGCTGCTAAAGTGCATCATGGGTTTGCAGTCCGTAAGTTCAGGAGGAATCAGTTCGAGGGAGTCGACTTGCTCAAGTGCCCGGCCGAGCAGCGCGCCCGGCTGGGGATCGGTTACGTGCCGCAGGGCCGTGAAATTTTCCCGCATTTGACGGTGGAGGAAATCTGCGGGTTGGCCTGGGCGTGCGCTCGAACGGCGCCGGTACGATTCCGGCTCGCGTCTTCGGTCTGTTTCCGGTGCTCAAGCAGATGCTGAACCGGCGTGGCGGCGACCTCTCGGGCGGCCAGCAGCAACAGCTGGCGATCGGCCGCGCCCTGGTGCTCGAACCAAAGCTGCTGATTCTGGACGAGCCGACCGAAGGGATTCAGCCCAATATCGTGCACGAAATCGGCGACATCATTTTGAAGCTGAACCAGGAAGAAGGGCTTACCGTGTTGCTGGTCGAGCAAAAGCTGCCGTTCGCGCGCCGCGTGGCGAGCGAATTCTGCATTCTCGATAAGGGGCGCCGGGTGGCTGCCGGTTCAATCGGCGAACTGACGGACAAAGTGGTCCGCGCGCATCTAAGCGTGTGACAGCCTGGACTCGGTTAGGCACCGAGGAGGAGTCCAGCGGCGAGACACCAACGCCGAAGCGCCGGCGACGATCAATTAGCGGGCTACTCGAACCGCAATATGTCCATGATGTCCAGTCCGGCAATGCGGCGGGTAGCGGTCCAGATGCTGGCGGCTGCTGTTAAGAGGAGGAGCAGGGTCGAAAAGGTGAGCGTTGCGAGATCGAACGGCTTGGCGCCAGCACGAGGCTTTCGAGAAATCGTCCGGTGAGCGCCGCTCCCGCGGTTCCCAGGACGGCTCCCACGGCAACAGAGAGCAAGCCTTGCCATAACAGCATGGTCCGAAGTTTTCCCGGCGTCGTGCCAAGTGCCAGGCGGACGCCCATCTCGCGAGTTCTCCGCGCGACGGCGTAAGAAACAACTCCGTAAATGCCGATCACGGCCAGAAGCAAGGCGAATCCGGCGAAAAATAGGAGCGCGGTGCGATAGAACTTTGGACGGGCGAGAGCGTCGTCCATGCGCCGCTCCATCGTTTTGGCGTCGAACACGGGGACCCGCGTGTCCACGGACCGGATGGCGTCGCGGATGGTTGCGAGGCGGTCTTTCGCTTGTCCATTTACCTGAACCACGAATGTCGAGTAGAAAGCACCGGGAGCATGCGCCGGAACGAAGATCTGCAAGGAGGTTACGTCGTCTGTCATGTAATCCATGCCCCTGACGACGCCGACAATCTTCAATGGCGGCGTGTTTCCGAGGGTCACTTCGTGCCCTATCACGTCGCTCGGCTCGCCAAACTGGCTCGCAAAAAGTTCATTAACAACAGCCACCTTGGCGTCGGAACGCGTCTCGGCCTCCGTGAATTCGCGCCCGAACAACATGTGCCCGCCCATGGTCCGGAAATAGTTGTCCAACACCGGCACGAGCATGGAATTCTCCTTTGCCGGGCGCCCGTCGAAACCCAGGGACCACCAATAACATCGGGGAGTTTAGCGGAAGGAACTCGGTCTCGCTAGCGTTGCGTACTCCGGAAGCCGGCGGATTCGTGCAGCGCTTCCTCGAAATAGGGCAGCTGGCGTCCGGCAAGTTGATGAGGTGTGCCGTCGAGCGAGACGCTAACCGTGACCAGACCCTTCATGTCAAAGCCACGATCGATTCGCATCAGATTGACAAACGCGCGTCCCACCGAAACCGACGCCGTGAGAAGGACGATAGTGATGGTGACTTGCGCGGCGACCAGAAAGTCGCGCGCCACTCGCGAGTGGTGGGTACCGCTGGAACCCCGGGCCGCGAAGGCATGCGCGCGGCCGGCATCCCAGGACGGTAGGAGCCCGAAGAAAAGGGCGCTCAAAATCGCTGTCAGGACCGCGAAGGCCAATACGCGGCCATCGAGAATGGAATAAGACTGAGTGGCGAGCGGGCTGGGCTGGACCTTCGCCGCCTGAGCAACCGTCCAAAACGCGACTACCAGGCCGGCGATGGAGGCAACCGAGGAAAGCAGCAGGCACTCCGTGAATAGCTGGCGTATGAGACGCGCCCTGCTTGCTCCCAAGGCCGACCGTATGGAGAGCTCCGGGGCGCGATCCGCGGTGCGTGCGAGCAAAAGATTCGCGACGTTACTGCATGCGATCAGCAGGATCAGAAGCACGCCCGCCATCAGGAGCAGGGACGCGTTCTTTACCGGGCCGGTCAGTTGATCCTGCAGGGGAATCATGCGTGGAGGATATTTCGTCCGGTTATGGTTGGGAAGAGGCGGTCCATTCCGGCGGTAAATGCGGCCCGGGCTTGCGGCCAGGCGATACCTGGTTTCAGCCTTGCGACGGTCTCCCATCCGTTGTTTCCGCGCGAAAACTCCGCAGCCTTCCAGAGAACAGTGTGGTTAGGGTAGTCAAATCCGGGGGCATCACACCAATCACAGTGAGTGGCGTCCCGTTCAAGAGCAACCTGGAGCCTAGCACTCGCGCATCTCCCGCGAAGAGCTGTTGCCACAGTCCATAGCCGATGACGGCGACTGTGTTATGTCCCGGCGTGTCCTCGTCCGCGTTAAATGACCTTCCGATCACCGGTTGTGCTCCGAGCAGTGGAGAAAAAATTCCAGGAAGTCTGCGCAACATGCGTCCGGACGATATTATTCGTGTTCCCGAGATTTGCGTCGGTCTGCTCAAACAGCGCGGCGTCGGCAAGATAGGTACTTTGGCTCGCCAATCGTGAAATTGATTGGCGCTGTCATGAGGAACAAGATATGTATGAATGGATGCCAGCCGGCTGGGATGCTGGAACGGAAGCGAGCGCAGCAGCAGTGCGTTGATGACGCTGAACACTCCCGTGTTGGCGCCGATGCCGATGGCAAGCGCGAGGATAGCGAACCCGATGGTCGCGGGACGGCTGAACCAGAGCCGTAGTGCGTGTGTGGCGTCTTGCCGCACTTCCTCGAATCAGCTGCAAGGGACTTGCCTTCCCGGACGGATACTAGCACAAGTGTAGACACTGTTCCGTGCAACGCAAGCGCGTGTTGACGGTCGTCGCGCGGTGAAGCGGGGATCTTGTGGATTACACTCCCGGCGACGTGGGTGGCATTCATCTCGCGATAGACAGGAAGCCGCTGGATGGCTTGGCTGCGGGGCGTGTGAAGCGTGGTCCAGGTCACGCTAATCATTTTCGGGTACGAACTGAAAAAATATTTTTGTGATTCTCTTGACGTGCCGGTGAGTTTGGCGGTATAAATTTTTTGCGCCTCTCATTCTCGCGCTGCTACTCGCCGGGGTTAGGTGCAATCCAGGGGAGAGGTTTTCCTAACGACATGACCGCCGCGCCTGTCTTCCGCGCAGAAACACCTGCTTATTTCCAACCGCCCTCGAACAATCCCGAAGCTACTGCAGCCAAGGAAGCACTGCAGGAACTGGTGCATGAGTTGCGCCAGCCGCTGAGTGCAATCGAGGCCATCGCCTACTACGTGGAGATGACGCTTCCGCCCGAGCTGCTGCAAGCCCGGCAACACATGCACCGGCTCCAGGAGCTAGTCGCCCAGGCCGAGTCCGCCTTGGCCGGGGCAGCATCGGCGGTTCGAAAACCGGCGGCATTGGCGGCGAAGCCAGCGGGCGCGTCTTAGGATTTTTCCGCGGATTTTTCTTCGCTTTGACCGCGCAGCTTGCGCTCCAGTTCCTGGACGTGTTGACGAAGTTCCGGCAGACGAGCAAGATTCGCCAGTTGCTGCAAGTGTTCCTTTAAGGGGCGAGCGGGCGTTCCCCAGACCACTTGTCCCTTGCGAACAATCTTGGAAGTGAGGATGCCGCTACCCGAGCCGAGAACGGCTTCCGATTCGATGCGCGCCTTGTCGCCGATTCCGACCTGGCCGCCGATCACCGCGTAGTCCTCCACGACGACACCGCCGGAAAGCCCGGTTTGCGCCGCGATGACCACGTGGCGCCCGATGCGGCAGTTGTGGCCGATGTGCACCAGGTTGTCGAGCTTGGAGCCATCGCCGATCTCGGTGACGCCGAGGGCGGCGCGGTCGACGCAGGAATTGGCGCCGATCTCGACATCCTGGCCGATCACCACGCGGCCGATCTGAGGGAATTTCTGGTAATGCTCGCCGGCACGCACGAATCCGAATCCATCCGCGCCGAGGACGCAGCCCGAGTGGAGCACGGCGCGGTCGCCAATGGTCACGTTCGAGTAGATGGTGACGTTGGCGTGAAGAAGGCAATCCGATCCGAGGGAGACAGCGTCGCCGAGCACACAGCCGGCGCCGATGCGCGAGCGCTCGCCGATGCGGGCTGCCGCGCCGATCACTACGTAAGGGCCGATGGAAGCCGATCCTGCAACCTGGACGCCGGGCGCGATGATAGCGGTTGGGTGCACACCCGCGGGCGCGGGAGCGGGAGGATAGAGCAGCGGGATGACGGAGGCGAGCGAGGCGCGCGGGTCGCGAACACGAATCAAAGTGCGGCTTTTAGGAAAATCAACAGGAACCAGCAGGCAACCGGCGAGTGATTGAATGGCTGCGGCAGCCGCTTTGCGATTGCCGACAAACGACAGGTCCTGGCGCGCGGCCGACTCCAGCGGCGCGACGCTCGCAATCTCCAGATCGCCCTCGCCTTCCCACGCCGCCTTCAAGTGATCCGCAATATCTTTGACGCGCAAGCCAACGCCTCCCCACCTGACCCCTGTATCATACAAACTTATGCCGGTTGATCCTTCGGCCGTGATCGCACCCACGGCGCGCGTGCACGAGGAGGCGCGCATCGGGCCGCAGGTAATGGTCGGCGAGTATGCCGTGATCGAACAAGACGTGGTAATCGGTGCGTTCACGCGCCTGGAGCCGTACGTTTACGTGAAGCGCTGGACCACGCTGGGCGAACACAACGGGATTTCTGCGGGGACAGTGCTCGGCACCGATCCGCTGGACAAGAACTTCAAAGGCCAGCGCAGCTATCTGCGGATTGGAAACGGCAACATCATTCGCGAGCACTACACGATTTCGCGCGGCACGCAGCCGGAAAGCGTCACCGAGATCGGGGATGGCAACTACATCATGACCTCGGGACATATCGCGCATAATTGCAAGATCGGGAACGAGTGCGTGATTGCAAGCTGCGCGCTGGTGGCGGGGTACGTTGAGATCGAGGATCAGGCCTTTATTTCGGGCGGCGTGGGAATCCATCAGTATTCAAAAATCGGCCGGCTGGCGATGGTGGCGGGCAACGCCGGGGTCAACAGCGATCTGCCGCCGTTTTTTCTGTATTCGGATTTCCGCGTGACGGCGAAAGGGCTGAACCTGGTGGGTCTGCGCCGCGCCGGATTCACGCGCGACGAGATCGGGGCGTTGAAAACGGCCTATCAGATTTTGTTCCGCTCGGCGCTAAAGCTGGAGGACGCGTTAGGCCGGATCGAGGCGGAATTGGATACGGAGCACACGCGCCACCTGGTGCGGTTCATCCGGTCGAGCAAGAGGGGGATTTGCCGGCAATGAGCCAGGATCTTCAGCGCAAGCTCGGGTTCCTGGATGCTCTGGCCATCGTGGTGGGCATGATCATCGGCGGGGGAATCTTCGTGGTTCCGAATCTGGTGGCGCGCAGCCTCGGTTCCAGCGGCGCGATTCTGTCGTTGTGGATTCTGGCGGGCGTAGTTTCGTTTTTCGGGGCGCTGGCTTGCGCCGAGCTGGGCGCGGCGATTCCGGCCACGGGCGGACAATACGTTTTCCTGCGCGAAGTGTACGGGCCGATCGGTGGATTTCTGTTCGGCTGGACGATGTTCATGGTGGGCCGCACGGCGCAGGTCTCGTGGCTGGCCGTGACGCTGGCATTCTATGTGTCCTATTTCATTCCGCTGGGTCCATGGGAATCGAAGCTGCTCGGCATCGCCGTCATCGTTGTATTTGCGGCGGTGAACTATCGCGGAGTGTCGGCAGGCGCGCTGGTGCAGAAGAGTTTCACGGCCGCAAAAGTGGCCGGGCTGCTGATCATTATTGGAGGCGGCTTGCTGTATCGCGGGCATGTGGCGGCTCAAGCTGTGGCCGCGTCTTCCACGACGTTTTCGCTCGGCCAGTTTGGCGTCGCGGCGATCGCTTGCCTGCTGGCGTACGACAGCTGGGTCTCGGTGAGCTTCGTCGCGGGCGAAATTAAGAATCCTCAGCGCAATATCGTCCTGGCGCTGGCATTCGGGCTGGCGATCTGCATGGCGATCTATACGCTGGCTAATGTCGCCTATCTTCACGTTTTGTCGATTCCGGAGATTGCCGCCAGCGACCATGTGGGAGCTTCGGCGGCTGAGCGCGTACTAGGGCCAGTGGGCGGCACGCTGGTATCAGTGATCATCCTGATCTCGATCATCGGAACGCTGAACGGATCTTTTCTCACCAGTCCTCGGATCTATTTCGCGCAGGCGCGGGACGGGCTATTCTTCCGGCGCTTCGGTGAAATTCATCCGCGTTTCCGTACGCCGGCTTTCGCGGTGGCGGCGCAGGCGGTTTGGTCGATTGTGTTGTTGCTGAGCGGAACTTACGAATCGCTGACCGATTACGCGATGTTCGCGATGTGGATATCGTACGGTCTGATGGTACTGGGGTTGATGATCCTGCGGCGGACGAGGCCTGATATGGAGCGGCCGTATCGGATGTGGGGCTATCCGGTAACGCCTCTGCTGTTTCTGGCGGTGGCGGTGTGGTTCCTGGCGAACACCTTGATCACGCGGCCGGGGCCGGCGCTGGCGGGTCTGGGATTTATCGCGACCGGGATTCCAGTGTATTTCGTCTGGAGGAAATCGGCTCAGCCGGTCGCGCTGGTGCAGGTTGCGAGTGGACACGAGAACTGAACGTCGAGTGGCGGCTGCTGCGGATCGCGGGCGGCAAAATGGCGGCGCTGGACCGTAGGTGGCCGCTTACAAAGTAAGGTCGGTCGGAAGCACTCGCTGACCTTGAATGTCGGCGAGCATTTCGCGCACGGTTTTTCCCGTCACGGGATGGCGCAAATCGGGCGCGAGCGCGGCTAGAGGCTGGAGCACGAAGCGCCGGGCAGTCATGCGCGGATGCGGGATTTCGAGCTGGGGCGTGCGGATGACGAAATTTCCATAGAGCAGAATGTCGATGTCGATGGTGCGCGGGCCACTGACCTTGACGCGCTGCCGGCCCATTTCGCGTTCGATCTTTTGCGTGCGCTCCAGCAACTGCATCGGAAACAGCGCGGTTTCGGCTTCCAGGACGGCGTTCAAGAACCAACCCTGGTCGCGAACATCCTGCGGTTCGGTTTCATACACGGGCGAGCGCCGCAAGATATGAATCTCCGCGGCTTCGAGTTTCGCAACGGCCTGGCGCAGCCGCGCCTCACGATCGCCGAGGTTGGAGCCGAGCGCCAGATAGACCGTCTTCACAAAAATTTCTAGAACAGCGGCGTTTGTCCGTTGCCGCGCATCTTGCGAGGAATCTGGAAATATTCGAAGGCGCGATCGGTGCCCACGCGGCCGCGCGGCGTGCGGTCTATAAAGCCAAGCTGCATGAGATAGGGCTCATACACCTCTTCGATAGTGTCGGCTTCTTCGTCGATGGAGGCGGCGATGGTGTTCACGCCCACTGGGCCGCCGCTGTATTTCTCCAGCAGCGTGAGCATGATCTTCTGGTCGATTTCGTCCAGGCCGAAGCGGTCGACTTCGAGCAGGTCGAGCGCGGTAGTGGCGACGCGAAGATCGATGTGGCCTTCGGCGCGAACCTGCGCGTAGTCGCGAACGCGGCGCAGCAGGCGATTGGCGATGCGCGGGGTTCCGCGGCTGCGGCGGGCGATTTCTTCGGCGCCGTCCGGATCCACTGTGACCCCGAGAAGCTGGGCCGAGCGGTGCACGATCGCGGTCAGTTCAGCAACGCCGTAATGATTCAGGCGCAGGACCAGGCCGAAACGGCCGCGCAAGGGCGCGCTGACCAAGCCCTGGCGCGTGGTGGCGCCGATGGCGGTGAAATGCGGGATCGCAATGGAATGCGTGCGCGCGCCCGGGCCGGTGCCGATCAGGATGTCCATGCGGAAATCTTCGAGAGCGGCGTAGAGAATTTCCTCCACGTCCGGGAGCAGGCGGTGAATCTCATCGATGAAGAAGACCTGGCGCGGGCGGATGTTGGTCAGCACGCCGGTGAGGTCGAGTTTTTTCTGGAGAATCGGGCCGGAGGTTTGTTCGAATCCGACGCCCAGCTCGGCGGCGATGATGAGAGCCAGCGTGGTTTTGCCCAAGCCCGGCGGGCCGTAGAGCAGCACGTGGTCCATGGCTTCGCCGCGCTTTTTGGCGGCTTCGATGGCGATGGAGAGGTTCTCCTTGAGCTTGGGCTGGCCGGTGAAGTCGGCTAGGCGCGTGGGGCGCAGCGCGGCCTCAAATTGGCGTTCGCCCTCCAGCGCTGCCGGAGACGCGATTCCCTGCTCTCGCATGTGGTTCTAGGTTAGCAAGCGCGACGCATTTGCCACATCAACGGACCAGCTCGAGCGCGCGGCGAAAGAGCGGCTCGAACTCGGGCGGCGCGCCGGCGGTCTTGGCGCTGCGGACCGCGGCTTCGGCAGCGGCGCGATTGCAGCCCAGATTCAGCAAGGCCGAGAGAACGTCCTGGTCAATCGCGCTCAACGCTGCGACAGGCTTTTCGGGCACCCCCGGTGCCAGGGCGGCTCCAACTCCTTCCAGCTTGTCTTTCAACTCCAGGACGATGCGCTCGGCTGTTTTTTTGCCGACGCCGGGGATGCGCACGAGATGATCCACCTGGCCGTTGCGGATGGCCGGAACCAAGCTGGACACGGCCATGCCTGAAAGCACCTTGATGGCGAGCGATGGTCCGATGCCGCTCACCGAGATCAGTTTCTCGAAAATGGATTTTTCTTCGGCGTGTAGAAGCCGAATAGCGAGAACGCGTCCTCGCGCACATGCGTGTAGATGCGCAGCTTGACTTCCGCGCCGGTGTCCGGCAGCGCCGAGAACGTGGAGACCGGGATGAGGACGTCGTAGCCGACGCCGCCCGCTTCCACGATGGCTTGATTGGGATGCTTCTCGGTCAGCTTGCCGCGCAGGGTGGCGATCATCTCTCGTTCATTATAGGAGCGGCGCCGGCGGCCGCGCGCGGCCTATTCGTAGCGCAAGGCGCGCAGCGGATCAACCAGCGAGGCGCGGCGTGCCGGAAAATAGCAAGCGCCTAGAGTCACCGCCATGAGGGCGAGCGGCACGATCACCAGCACGGCAGGACTAGTGACGCCCAACCCGACCAGCCCCACCTCCAGCAAGTTGCGGATGCCCACACTGGCCGCGAGACCGATCGCGATGCCGATGCCCGAAAGCAGCAGCCCCTGCCGCAGGACCATCCCCAGAACATCCATTCGCCGCGCTCCCAGCGCCATACGGATGCCAATCTCCTGAGTGCGCCGGCTGACCGAATACGCCACCAGACCGTACAGACCGATCAGCGCCAGTGCGAGCCCGATCAGTCCCATGGCCGAAACCGCCTGCAGAATGAGCAGCAATACTGACACCGTGCGTTGGTAATAAAAACTGGAAAGCGTGCGCAGGTTGTAGATGGGCAAGTCCGCATCCAGCGTGCGGACGACGTCACGCAGCGGGGCGGCGAGATCGGCCGGATTGCCCGGGGTCTCGGCCAGCAACGTCATGTTCCCGCTGGGCTGCTGCAAGTACGGCACGTAAATATAGGGCGTCGGCGCCTCGGAGATAAACAGATAGCGGCCCGTTTTGGCAACGCCAACCACCTCGACCACGGGGCCGCCAGGCCCGTTCAGATGCAGGCGCTTGCCGATCGCATCCTGACGCGGCCAGAACTTGTCCACGAACGCCTCATTCACAATCGCGACCCGGCGAGCATCGGCTTTATCCGCGGCACTGATGCCACGCCCACGCAGAATGGGAATCCTCATGGTCGAGAAAAAATGCTCATCCACGCACTCGCCGAACACCGTCACCGTCTCCTGACCTTTGGGTGGCTGATAGCCATCCGGGAGCACGGCCATGCTGGGCTGGTTGCCGGGCGAGAACGGAACGGTCTCGGCCAGGGCGATTGAAGCGACGCCGGGCAGAGAGCGCGTGCGATCCACCAGATTCCGATAGAAAATGCGCGATCGTTCGTCCGTGTAACGCGCGAACGACGTGTTCAGTTCCATCAGCATCACGTGATCGGTGCGGAAACCGGGATTCATCACCAGCGACTTGCGGAAGCCATCCAGCACCATGCTGGCCGCAACCAGCAAAACCAGCGAAAGCGCAATCTGGGCCACCACCAGCGCGTTGCGGCCGATGGTGCGGCTGCGCGCGCTCGAAGCAAGCCCCGCGGATTTGAGCGTGGAAACCAAGTCCGTCTTGCCAGCCTGCCAGGCCGGCGCTAGCCCGAATGTGAGCGCGCTGGCGGTGGCGATCAAAAGGCTGAAGAGCAGCACACGGTGGTCCATCTGGAACGCGAGAACCACAGGCAGATCGGTCGGGATGGGAATGTTTCGCAAAAACCGGATTCCGAAATACGCAAATCCCAGCCCCAGCACACCGCCGAGAAAAGCCAGCGCCAGGCTTTCGATCAGAAGCTGTCGAACCAGCCGCGAGCGCCCCGCGCCGATGGCCAAGCGGATGGCGATCTCGCGCGAACGTGCCCGCGAGCGCGCCAGCACCAGGTTGGCGACATTGGCGCACGCGATCAACAGCACCAGCCCAACCAGGGCCATCAACATAATGGCCAATGCCGCATCGTAGGGATCAGACTGCATGCGCGCCTGAATCTCCGTCTGCACGGACGCTTTTCGATTCCGGTTGGTTTCGGGGTAAGTCTTCGCCAGATTCTGAGCGATCGCCGCAATCTCGGCTTGCGCCTGCTGGCGCGAAACTCCCGGCTTCAGGCGACCCTTCAACTGCAACGCGCGATCGCCGCGGTCCTCCAGAGGATCTTTCGGGCCGCCGCTGAGCCGTTGCAGCATGCTGAGAGGCGCGTACAAAGCCGGCCGGATGATGATGTTCATTCCCGTAAAATCCTGGGGAACAACCCCGATCACCGTGAAATCGATGCCGTTCAGACGAACGGTGCGCCCGATGACGCCGTGGTCTCCCCCAAATTGCGTCTGCCAGAAGTCGTAACTCAGGATAGCCACCGTATCGCGGCCCGCGACTTTACCCTCTTCGGGCAAAAAAGCCCGGCCCAGCGCCGGCTGGACCTGCATGCCGCGGAAGAAATTGTCGCTCACCAGGAAACCCATGCGCATTTGCGGCTGCACTCCCGGAGAAGGCGCAAAACCGAACGTGTAGAAGCGGAACGCAGCCAGGCTGTCGAAGGATTGATTCTTGTCGCGGATGTCGCGATAGTCGGGGAACGAAGTCGCCGCGAAGAGTTCATCGGGCGTGCTGGTGGTAACCGTGAATACCTTATCCGGTTGTGGCACAGGAAGAGGGCGCAGCAGGAGCGCGTCGGCGAAGCTGAAGATGGCGCTGTTAGCGCCGATTCCGAGACCGAGCGAAAGCACCGCGATGGCGGTGAAGCCGGGGTTTTTCGCGAGCAGCCGGAAGGCCTGGCGAATCTCTTTGATCAGCACTTGTCTTCTGTATACGCTGGGTGCCTGACCCGAGTTCCGTCAATCTGACGAGGTGGCGTACAGTATCTTACATGGCGCGACGGCGTTTTTTCGTGGATTCGGTGCACAGTGGCCACGCGCGGATTACAGGTGAAGATGCACACCATTTGACGCGCGTCCTGCATGTGGAGGCCGGGCAGAAATTCGAGATCTCGGACAATCGTGATGTTTATCTGGCCGAGGTCGAGTCCGCTCGCAAGGACTTAGTGTCGTTCGCGATCCTGGAGCGTATGGAAGTTCTCGAGCCTGTGGTTCGCACCACGCTGCTGGTCTCGCTGATCAAGTTTGAACGCTTCGAATGGATAGTAGAGAAGGCGACGGAGCTGGGAGTGGAGCGCATCGTTCCGGTGGAAGCCGAGCGCAGCGAAAAAGGACTGGCACGGGCCGCGGCCAAGCGGCTGGAGCGATGGAAGCGAATCGGGCGCGAGGCCAGCGAGCAGTCGCGGCGCGCGGGGCTGCCGGAGATCGAAGCGTGTATCGGATTGCCCGCCGCGCTCGCGACCGCCGCGGATCATCGTTACGTGCTCGAGGAACGCACCGCGCCGCCCATTCTTGAAGCGCTGCCGGCCGAGCGCAAGCCGCAAGATCGCGTGGCGCTGCTGGTGGGGCCCGAAGGAGGCTGGACGGACCGTGAGCGGGAGGCCATTGCGGCGGCCGGATGGAAAGCGGTGTCGCTCGGGCGCGAAATCCTGCGGGCTGAAACTGCTGCGATGGCCGGGCTCGCAATCCTGAACGCGGCCTGGTTGGCATGACATGATTTGTGCGAGATTCCCGGGCGGTTCGCGGCTGCACCCCTTGACGCATTTCGGGCTGAAGCAGAAGGAATGCCTCGGCATGTGCATCGAGGATGAGTCCGGCTTCATCTGGTTTGGATTCAGCATTTAGGACGCTTCTGGTCCTAGATCATCTAACTAGTTGAAACATTTATAGTTGACGCGTGTTGCCGGATACGTCATAATGAACTAGGACCAATCCGGTCCTGGTTCGAATGCTGAAGCTTACCAAGAAGGCCGACTACGGCTTAATTGCCCTCAAGCACCTGGCCGTGCATGGACCGGAGAGTTCCAGCGCCAAGGAGATTGCCGACACGTACGGAATCCCGATGGCGCTGCTTTCGAAGATTTTGCAGAAGCTGGCCAAGCAGGGATTTTTGGTTTCCGAACATGGCACGAATGGCGGCTACAGGCTGGCTCGGGAGGCAAAGGAAATTACGGCGCTGGAAGTGATTCGGACCATCGATGGTCCGATTTTCCTGACCGCCTGTTTCACCGAGCACGGCTACTGCTGCCACACCGATAAATGCATTGTGCGCGACCCGCTGCAGAAGGTCCACGAGGGAATCCTGCGGCTTTTGGCGAGCATCACTATCGCAGATATGTCGCTGGATTCTTCGGCTCAGCCGGATACAGCGAAATCGCCGGAGCGGCTGTATGGCCTCGCCATCACGCCGCCGGTAGTATGAGGAACTGACGAGATGAAACTGCCGATTTACATGGACAATCACGCCACCACCCCGGTGGACCCGCGCGTCTTGAGCGCGATGATGCCGTATTTCACCAACGTCTTCGGCAATGCGGCCAGCCGCAATCATAGCTTCGGATGGGAAGCCGAAGAGGCGGTGGAGAAGTCGCGCAAACAGATCGCCGACCTGATCGGGGCGACCGCGAAAGAGGTGGTGTTCACCAGCGGCGCCACCGAATCGAACAACCTGGCGATCAAGGGCGTGGCGGAGATGTACGCCGAGAAAGGCAACCACATCATCACCGCCGCGACCGAGCATAAGGCCGTGCTCGACACCTGCAAGCGGCTGGAGAAGGACGGCATTCGCGTCACCTATCTTCCGGTGCAGACCAACGGTTTGGTGGACCTGAATCAGCTTCAGGACGCGATCACGGACAAGACCATCCTGATCAGCATCATGTACGCCAACAATGAAATCGGCGTGCTGCAGCCGATCGCGGAAATCGGCAAGCTTGCCAAGTCCAAGGGCGTGTTGCTGCATACCGACGCGACGCAGGCGGTGGGCAAAGTTCCGGTGAACGTGATCAAGGACAACATCGATCTGGCGTCGCTGAGCGGGCACAAGATGTATGGGCCCAAGGGCGTGGGCGCGCTGTACGTGCGGCGCAAGAGCCCGCGGGTGCAGATTACGGCGCAGATGGATGGCGGCGGGCACGAGCGCGGCATGCGTTCGGGAACGCTGAACGTTCCGGGCATCGTGGGCTTGGGTGAGGCGTGCGCTTTGTGCAACGCCGAGATGCCGGAAGAATCGAAGCGTCTGGCGTATCTGCGCGACAAGCTGCGCGGCCAGCTCGAAAAAGAGCTGGACGAAGTTTACATCAACGGCACCATGGAGCACCGGCTGCCGAACAATCTGAACATCAGCTTCGCCTACGTGGAAGGCGAATCGCTGCTGATGGGGATCAACGACATTGCGGTTTCGAGCGGCTCGGCCTGCACATCGGCCACGCTGGAACCAAGCTACGTGCTGAAGGCGCTGGGCGCCGGCGACGATCTGGCACACTCGTCCATCCGCTTCGGCTTGGGGCGTTTCAACACGGAAGAGGAAGTCGACTACGTCGCCGCCAAGGTGATCGACGTGGTGAAGAAACTCCGCGAGTTGTCTCCGCTGTA
Source organism: Terriglobia bacterium (assembly GCA_963739705.1). Lineage (GTDB taxonomy): Bacteria > Acidobacteriota > Terriglobia > Bryobacterales > Bryobacteraceae > Palsa-89. Next base: position 208,780 of record CAVUBR010000009.1, read on the forward strand.
CGAGATGGCGAAAGAAGGAATCGATTTAACCAAGGTCCAGTGGGCCGCACACTAAGGGAGGAAGTTAACATGGCATATTCAAACAAGGTTCTAGACCACTACAACAACCCGCGCAACGTCGGCTCTTTGGACAAGAACGATCCGAACGTGGGCACCGGCATGGTGGGCGCGCCGGAGTGCGGCGATGTGATGAAGCTGCAGGTCAAGGTGAATCCCGAGACCGGCGTGATCGAGGATGCCAAGTTCAAAACGTTCGGCTGCGGCAGCGCGATCGCCAGCTCGTCGCTGGCCACCGAATGGCTGCACGGCAAAACGGTGGACGAGGCGCTGCAGATCAAGAACACCGACATCGTCAACGAGCTGAGCCTTCCGCCGGTAAAGATCCACTGCTCGGTTCTGGCCGAGGATGCGATCAAGGCCGCTATCAGCGACTATAAGAAGAAGACCGCGACGAAGACCGAAGCTGTCGCATCCAGATAACTGGGGGGCTTCGGCAGGCAGATGATCACCGTTACACCCAAAGCTGTCGCAAAGATCCGCGAACAGTTCGCCAAGCATGGCGTACAAGGCGGACTGCGCCTGGGTGTGCTCGGTGGAGGGTGTTCCGGGCTGAGTTACCTATTTAAGTTTGACGTAAGGCCGCGCCCTACCGACCAGGTTTTCGAATTCGATGACGTGAAGGTGTTCGTCGACCCCAAGAGCATGATCTACCTGGACGGCATGACGCTGGACTGGAAAGATTCGCTCATTCAGTCCGGCTTCGAATTCGACAATCCGCACGCCAAGAAGAGTTGCGGCTGCGGCACGTCGTTTTCAGCGTGAACGATTATTACGAGCTGTTTGGCATTCCGCGCAGCCTCAATATTTCTTTGGACGATCTCCAGAAGCGCTATTACGATCTGAGCCGGCAGCTTCATCCGGACCGGTTCATGAGAAAATCCGAAGCCGAGCGCGAGCATGCGCTGGATATGTCGTCGGCGTTGAACGACGCCAACCGGACGTTGAAAGATCCGATCAAGCGCGCGCAATATCTGCTGAAGCTGGAGGGCTTCGACATTGGCGAGCAGAAGGGAAAAGATGTGCCTCCCGAACTCCTCGAAGAAGTGTTCGATCTGAACATGGCGCTGGAAGAAATGCGCGGTGGAGACGATTCGGCGCGGCCGCAATTGGAAGAAGCGGAGACGAATTTCAGCGGCATGATGGGCGATGTGGATCGGCAGCTTCAAACGTTGTTTGAGAAATACGATAGCGCGCCGAAGCGGGAAACGCTGGCTGAAATTCGTGGCGTGCTGAACCGGCGCAAATACATTCAGAATCTTCTCCACGAGGTTCACGCGGAATTGGCGCCTCAAACCTGATATGGAAATCGACTTCGGCGTTCCCGGACACATCGTCGGCATTGACCTCGGCACGACCAACAGCCTGGTTGCGTTCATGGACCTGACGGGTCCGCGCATCATTCCCGGCGCCGATGGCGACCAGCTGGTACCCAGCGTTGTTTCCGTCCCGCCAAAGGGCGAAGTCGTGGTTGGAAATCCCGCGCGCGAGTTGCTTCTGACGCAGCCTGAGCGCACGGTCTATTCGGTGAAGCGGCTCATGGGACGAGGGCTCGGGGATGTGCAGGAGGAGCTGAAGCTCTTTCCGTTCCGCATCGCGCCTGGAAGCGAGTCGGTGATTCATCTCAAGCTGGGCGAGCGCACTTATACGCCGCCGGAGATTTCCGCGTTCGTGCTGCGCCAGCTCAAGCAGAACGCCGAGGCGTACTTTGGCGCGCCGGTGCCGAAGGCGGTTATCACGGTGCCCGCGTACTTCAACGATGCACAGCGCCAAGCCACCAAGGATGCGGGCCGCATCGCGGGTCTGGAAGTTTTGCGACTGGTGAACGAGCCGACCGCGGCCTCGCTCGCCTATGGACTCGACAAGCGCAAGAACGGCATCGTCGCGGTGTACGATTTCGGCGGCGGGACGTTCGACATCTCGATTCTGAAGCTGCAGGATGGAATTTTCGAGGTGCTGGCGACTAACGGCGACACGCATCTGGGCGGCGACGATATCGACAATCTGCTGCTCAAGATCGCGCTCGAAGACGTGGCCAGCGAATGGCATGAGGACTTGGCGCGTGACAACGAAGGCGTGCAGCGACTGCGCCGCGCCGTCATCCACGCCAAGGAGCGCCTCTCGTTCGTGCCGGTGACGAACATCGAGCTGGAATATCGGGACAAAAGATATCAGCGCGAGATCAACCGCGATCTGTTCGACAAGCTGATTACGCCGATCATCGAGCGCACGCTGGTGCCCTGCCGCGAGTGCATCAAGGACGCCGGAGTGAAGATCGAACAAATCGACGAAGTTGTGATGGTGGGGGGCTCGACGCGCATTCCTCTGGTTTTGAGCGCGGTCGAAAATCTGTTCCGCGCCAAGCCGCACACCGAACTGAATCCGGACGAAGTGGTGGCGTTGGGCGCCGCTGTCCAGGCCGCGATTTTGTCGGGAGAGGTTGAGGATAAGCTCCTGCTGGACGTGACGCCGCTTTCGCTTGGGATCGAGACCATGGGCGGCGTCGTTTCCAAGCTAATTCTGCGCAACTCGACCATTCCAGCCAGCGCCACCGAATCGTTCACCACCGGCGTGGATGGGCAGCGCAACGTGCTGATCCACGTGGTGCAAGGCGAGCGCGAGCTGGTGAAGGATTGCCGCAGTCTGGCGCGTTTCGACTTGAAGGACATAAACCCGATGCCGGCCGGAATGGCGCGCATCGAAGTGCGTTTTCTGATCGACGCCAACGGAATCCTGAACGTGACCGCGCGCGACCAGCGCACCGGCAAAGAGCACAGCGTGGATGTAAAGCCCTCCTACGGGCTGACCGACGAGCAAGTGGAGACGATGATTCGCGAGTCCATCGAAAAGGCCGAGCAGGATTTCGCCGAGCGCCAGGTCCGGGAAGCGCGGGTGGAAGCCGACACCATTCTGACGGCGGTGGAAAAGGCGCGGCGGCATGATGCTTACTTCGAACTGAGCGATGAGGAGCGGGCCGCGATCGACCAAGCGGTCAACGAATTGCTTTTGGTGTACCACTCCGAGAATCTGGACCTGATCAAGCTGAAAATCGACCAGGTGAATCAGGCCACGCTGAAGCTGGCCGAAACCATGATGAACACCGCGGTGCGCGGAGCTCTGAAAGGGACCAAGATCTGATGCCGAAGCTCACCTGGGATCAAAGAGAAGACATCGCGATCGCGCTGTATGAGAAATTTCCGGATGTGGATCCGACCAATATCCGGTTCACCGACCTGCACAAATGGATCACAGAGCTGGCGGATTTCGACGACGACCCGAAGAAGTCGAACGAAGCGAAGCTAGAGGCGATCCAGATGGCGTGGTTGGAAGAGTATCAGGGCGACCATTAGAACTTAGCCACAGATAAACATAGAATCACACAGATATCTTGTGTTGTAGCTTGTTTGAGCCACACGCCCCTGTGGACCCAGCCGGCGAAACATTTCGAACTTGAGAGGAGAACGAAGAGTTCGCGGCTGAGCCCACTCCTACCGGGACCTCCAAGAGCGTTTCAGCGTTGCAACTGAATTTGGCGCGCGATATCGCCGCGCGCTTCCGGAATGTACCGGATAGACACCGATTCATTCTTGGACAGCTGCGACAGCGTAGCCGGCGACAGCCCGTTCCGGATGCGCGTAGACCGCTGAACCTGAATATCAAACGGCGTACCGCTGGAGTCTCGAACTACCAGCAGATCCTGCTGAGGATCCACCATGCTGATGGTGCCTTTTAATTCCTGAGCCTGCCAGCGCACCGGAACAGTATGATGCACAACTGTTTTGGAGGTACTGGCTCCCAGGGCCATAGAGGCGCACACGATCGCCGAGAGTCCAGCAGTTAGTAACATTCTCTGCATCGATTGTATTTACCTCCATTTCCAGATTACGGCGCGATGAGGCTGAAGGCTATCCAGTCGATACAGTAATTTTCGTCTGGCAGGGTAGCTAAGGAAGATCGAGGGAAACCGGCAAATCCAGCTCGATCGCCGTGGCGCCGACGGGGGCCGAAAAAAGAACGGCGATGGTCCCAGTATGAGAGCCGGGTTCGAGGCTGGCCGGTTGAATACTCACGATGATTGATTCACCGGTGAGTCCGGAAGTGCGGTTTGTCTGCAGCCAGGCGCCACCGTCGTTGGTGCTCACGCGAACGATGTAGGGAAACGGCTCGGCGAAATTGGCCGAGACGGCGATGGTCTGGGTGAGCGCTCCGGTGGCGTCGATGCGATCGGGCGACAGCACGGGCGTGTAGGACTTAGGAGTCACCATCCGGATCAGGTTCATCCCGGCCTCGGGAATGTACACATTTCCGGCCGGATCGAACGTGACCGCTTGGGGCGAAAATCCGACGCCGCCGTGCAAACTGGCTTCGAGCACTGGCCCGCCGTCGCCTGGATAATTCGCGGCCGTGTTACCGGCGACGGGCTGGATGGTTCCATCGGCGGCCAGGCGGAGCAGGAGTGAATAGTAGCCCTCGGACAAATACAGAAGGCCGTCCGGCCCCATGGTCATGGACGTGACTGCACACAAGTGGGCCTGAAGCGCGGGCGCGCCGTCATCCGTGAATTGGCCTGAGCCGGCACACGGCTGGCCAAGACCCGCGACCCGTGTAAACGAGCCGTCCGGATTCACGCGATTCACAGTCGCGTAAATGGCGGTGGGGAGCGCGTGGGTCCAGGCGACGTACAGGTTGCCCTGCGGATCGACCGCGACGGCGTTGTAGTAATCGACGCCTTGCTGGCCGGTGGGTCCGATGGTGGTGATGATGCCGTTCGAGTCGATCTTGCGCGCGCGCGCGTTCGAAGTATCGGCGATGTAGATATTGCCGTGCTGATCGAAGGCCACGCCGCCCGGCTCGTTCAGCGTTGCATCCACAGCCGGGCCGCCGTCGCCCTGGTCGCGAACGAGCCCGCTTCCGGTGCCGGTGCCGGCTACCAGATGGATGTTGCCATCGGGTGTGATCTTGCGAACCCGGCTGTCGCCGGTGATTACGTATACGGCGCCGTCAGGGCCCACGGAAACGGGGCCTGGGTAGACGAGTTGCGCCTGGAGGGCCGGCCCTCCGTCGCCGCTGTAGCCATTTTGACCGGTGCCGGCGATCGTGCTGACCGTGCCATTCGAAGCGATTTTGCGGATGTTACAGCCCAGGAAATCACTCACGTACAAATTTCCTTGCGTGTCGAAGGCGGCGCCGCCGATCTGGAAAAACGTCGCGTGCAGTTCCGGGCCTCCATCGCCATTGGATCCGGAATAGATCGAACTGGTGTCGATCTTGCCATTGCCCGCGATGGTGACGATGCTTCCGTCCGGCGAGATCTCGCGCACGCGGCGGTTGCCGTAGTCGGCGATGAGCAGGTTGCCTGAACCGTCGAAGACGGTTTCGGCGGGTCCGCAGAGCTCGGCGGAGAGTGCGGGTCCGCCATCACCCATGATTCCGCAGGGGCCTGTGCCCGCGATGGTCGTGATGTTTCCGTCGATCCCGATTCTCCGGATGCGGTTGTTCAGCGTGTCGGCGATGTAGATGTTGCCGCTTGCATCCAGTGTTACTCCGCTGGGTCCAGCCAGCTGCGCAGCGTTGGCGGGACCTCCATCACCGCTGAAGCCGGGCGATCCGGTGCCTGCGATGGTGGTGGCCGACCCATCCCGAGATACTTTCACCACCACATGCCCGTACCATTCGGTGAAGTAGAGATTATCCTGCGCATCGATGGCCAGGCCTTCCAGGTTTCGGATGAGGGCCGACGCCGGCGGCGGTGGAGCGGTGTACACGGTAGAAATGATCCCGCCGGGAGTCACCTGCCGAATGCAGTTACAGAAGACCTCGGCGATATCCAGGTTACCTTTGGAATCGAACACCAGACCGCGCGGGGATGGGAGTAACGCCTCGGTGGCAGGCCCTCCATCGCTTTGGAATCCGGGCATCTGGTCACCGCCGCCGGCGAAAGTGCTGACCGTTCCATCCGACGCCACGCGGTAAACACGGCCAGCCCCGGCGTCAGAAAGATACAGCGCACCGGCGTTGTCCTCGGCCATGCCGCGCAGCACGACGGGATTCAGAAAGCTCGCCGGGAGGGTGCTCAGTGGGGCGACCCCGCCTTGCTGGGGAGGAGGGATCGTAAAAAGGCCCATCCCCGCAAGCGTGACCAGCGATCCATTCGGCTCAAACCGCAACGCCAGGTATTCATCGTTGAAGAGCGGGCGGCCGGTCGGTTTGTCGATCATCACTCCGTATACCGAACCTAGCGGAGCGTTAAGAGCCGCCTGGCTGTCGACGCTGTCGCGGTGCGTGCGAGGGTAGCCGGTGATGGTGAAGATGTTTTGGGCGAACGCCGGGGCGCAGACCAGCAGCCAGGCGCACGTGAGCTGAGTTGCCGAAAAAAGCTGGACGGATTGCAAGGCTTTACGGGTAGCCCGCGAGCCTGGGCTCACCGTGCTTGTATGGCGGAGGCAGCGCGAATCCATCGCGATTCGGCATCTTGACCTTCGGCAGGCTCTGCTGGTCCATGACCTCGTCTTCCTTGATGACATCGTTCTTGTACAGCAGGAAGGCGGTGAGGGCGTACACTTCATTCGGCGTGAGCGTCCCCTCTTTTCCGATCGGCATGCCGCGATGGATGTAATCCCAGATCGTCGTGGCGTACGGCGAGTGGATCGCCATGGCGTTTGAGTCGTTCACGCAAGGCGCGAGACATGGCACCGAATTGGGCGGGTGAGTTCTTGCCTGCTGATTAGGGTGGGAGCGTGGCCGCCGGACCAGCCGTTTGGCCCGTGGCATCCGGCGCAACCCTTGCGGACATAAAGCGGCGCGCCCTCTTTGGCCGTGCCGTGTCCGGGCGGGAGTTCTTTTCCCGTCGGGGCTGATGGAAATATCCCAGGCGCGGATTTCATCCGGCGCTCGGCGTCCTGCCAAGGCCGTAGGTGGGCGACTGCGTCCAGCCGGTCTGGCAAATCCCGAGGATCGCCGTTACGAGCAGCAGCCTACGCAAGTCCATTGTGAACGCTCCCGTCGGCGGCGACACTCCAGGGTTGAACGCTGTTGTCGGCGCCTCGAATCTGGACTTTGTCCGCGGGTTGGTCCCAGTATTTCGCGATGTCGGCTCGCGTGGGTTGAACCGTGCCCAGCTCGTCAGTGCAGCGCGACATGAGCACGCATTCTTTTCCGTCCCATTTCCAGTGGAAGCCAAATCGGGTATGCGCCATGGGAAGGGCCGGGGACCGAAGCTCGGCATTCTTCCAGCTCTGGCCGCCGTCGGTGGAGATCTCGACGCCGCGGATGGCGCCCGCGCCGGACCACGCCAGGCCGGTGATTTCGTAGAACCCGGGGCCCTGGCAGTTGCTGCCCGCCCGAAGGATAAGTGATGACCGATTTCGGTCCGATCTGGTGAGTCAACGCGGCCACTTTCGGGTCCGGATTGATGTGGCCGTAGTCGTCGTAGGTCATGTAGTATCGATCCACGACCTTGATTCGCCTCAGATATTTGATCTGATAAATGCCTTCGAAAGCCGGGAACCATCAGCCGCAGGGGAAAGCCCTGCTGCGGGCGGATCGGCTCGCCGTTCATGCGCGTAGCAGACCAGGCAGTCGTCCATGGCCTTGGCGAGCGGGATGCTGGATGCGCCCTTCACTTCTTCGGCGCCTTCGGCCACGATCCAGGACGCGCCGTTTTGCACGCCGGCCTCTTTGAGCAACAGGGACAACGGCACGCCGGTCCATTCGGCGCAACTGGTTAATCCGTGCGTTTCCTGAACGGTTTTGTGCGATGGCCTGAGCGCGGTTTCCGAGACACTCGACGAAGTGAATGCGGGACACGAAGGGGAAACGCTTCAGCTCGTCCATGGTGAAGACCAGCGGCCGGTCCACCATGCCGTGGATCATGAGACGATGCTCGCGCGGGTCGATGTCGGGAACAAACGCGCCGCGGTGCGTGGCTGTATAGAAGAGCGAGGATGGCGTGATGATCCCGAACTGAATCCTGAAGCGGAGTCAAGACGTGAAACGTGAGCCCGAATTCATCCGGCGAATGCCTGTCGGCCACGGGTACGCGGGTCGAGGTGACGAAGCGGGAGCGCTCGCCATAGGCGATGAGCTCGTCGATTTTTTTGGCAGGCTGGCCCTGTGTCTGGCCGTCCGCGATCCGCGCGCCACCGGCGGCGAGACCGGCCAGCGCGGCGCCATCTTTTAGGAATCCCCTTCGATTAGGTTTTTTCGAATCCATGGGTCGCTCCTCCAAAGTGAAGTTGCCCCGCTTACGGTTTTTCAGATGCCCGCGTACCAGGCGTAGCCGCCCTCTGGCGACGCCGAGCCCAAGCCTTTCCCGAATTTTTTCAGGTTATCGGTCACGGTGAGACTGGTAATGAATTTGACGCTCTTGTAGCCGAGTTGCCTGGGGAGGCGCATGCGAAGAGGTCCGCCAAATCCGACGGGAAGGTCGCCGCCGTTCATGGCATAAGTGATGAGAGTCTGGGGGTGCAACGCGTCGGCCATGTCGATACTTTCCCACGTGTCACGTTCAATCGAGCGATAGACCACATATCGAGCTTGCGGGAGAGTGCCGACGACGTCGAGGAGGTGCGACAGAGGCGCGCCGATCCACTCGGCGATGTATGACCAACCCTCTTCGCACTGCACCATAGTGATATGGCTGCGCTGGGGAAAGCTCTTGATTTCGGCAATAGAGAAAGTGGCGGGATGGGCGACCAATCCATCGACCGCGAGTCGCCAGCCCGAGAAACCTCCCTGCTGTAGGCGCTTGAACGCGTCGGTGGGAGGGGCGACTTCGTTGGCGAACGGCTTTTTCGAAATCTGGCTGGGAGAGAACTCACGCGCCAATGAGTGGCTGGTCAACACGCGCTGCGCGGCATAAGTCAGCGTTTCGCCCGGGCCGTAGAGGCCGGCGCCATCGGGCGGGATCAGTCCGTAGCGGCGCGCCAGCATCGTGGCCGCAGCGAGTCCGGAGGCGCCGGCGGTGGTGACCAAGCCGGCGGTGATCATTTGACGTCTGGAATACTTGCTCATCGTTGCTCCCTCTCTGCGCCGGGCCGGCCAATGATCATGGCCCGCACACGGTCTCCGAATCCGGACAACGAAACCATGATGACGTGAACGAAAAGAAAGAGTGTCAGCAGAATCGAGACAAAGAAGTGAAGGGTGCGCGCCGATTGCTGTCCACCCAAAACGTTGACTGCCGCAGGTACCGCGGAGACGAAGGCGGGAGACATGGCCAGGCCGGTCCAGACGACCAACGGAAATAGAACGAAAATAACGAACAGGTATGTGAGCCGCTGTAGCACGTTATAGGACCAGGCGTCGTCCTGGCTCGCGGGCGCGAAGCGCAAATGCTGGGCGATTACGCTCCAGAGCGCCCGCCCGGAAAGGTCCGCGCGAGCGGGAAGCAAATCCCGCCGGAAATGCCCGCTGAAAAAACCCCAGGCCAGGTAGAGGAAACCGGTCAACACAAGCAGCCAGGCGGACTGGAAATGGAGGTAGCGGCTCCAGCCGTTCTGGTCGGGAAGCACATAACCGTAGCCGGTGGGCACCATGTCTCTGGACGCGGGAATAGGGATTTTGAAGAGCGGCGGGGTTAACACATTGCCGGTTTCGCCCCAATAGAAGCGCGGGTGAGAAATGAGAATTTCAACTCCTGTGACGAGCAGGGCCAGGAAGGCAACCGTGGTGAGCCAGTGGGTGATGCGAACCGCGGCCGAGTGCCGCGTTGGAAGTACGGCGCTCGCCTGCGCGGGCGGGGCGGAAGCCGGACTCCAAACAGAATCGGCCATTTGTGCGATTGTACCAGTTGGCCGCGCACGCCGGGAACGGCAGGTAGACAGGCCGCGTGCAGCCCCGCAAGCGTCTGGCTTAAACTTTCGTAAAGAATTATTTTCTTGACTGCCCGGAGGTATCCATGTAGAATCCCCTTCTAACAAATCCTGGAGGGCGAATAAGTGTACTTACAGAGAATTTCCCTGCCTTGTGCCATCGCGCTTCTGATGTTTGCAGTTCCCTTTGCTGCGTCGGCGGATCAGTCCGGCGGTGCGACTCTGGCACCCAGCACTTTCTTGAATCTCGATACGGGCGTCGCTTCCGCTGCCGGAGGCGACATTCTGTGGAACGGGCTTACGCTGACGCCGCAGGGGCGCGCCGGACTGTACAACTTGGGAAAATATGGATCGCGCGTTTTTAAATCCATCCGCGCCAAGAACGCTCCGGCTGTTCAGTATGGCTCGGCGGCGATTCCCGCAGGTAAGTTAGTCACGGGAGATGTTTTTGGAGTACACACCAACGGCGGGCATTATGCCAAGCTGATGGTGACAGCGAACGAGAGCGGCTCGCTGTCGCTCCAGTACACGACGTTCATCGCGACCCGTCCGGCCGCGCTAACTCCGGCCGCCAATTCCGGGCCTTCGATCACGCAAGTGCAGAACAACTATAGTTACCTCCTGCCGGGAGCGCCTAACTATGGAATTGCACCAGGGAGCCTGTTCGTAATCGTTGGCACGGGGTTGAGCAACGACGCGCCGCCGGTGCTGCAATCCAGCGCGGCGCCCGGTCTATCCACAAGCTTGAACCAGACCTCCGTTTCGGTGACGGTCAAGGGCGTAACGACTACGCCGGCGCTGTATTACACGTCAGCGGGTCAACTTGCCGCTGTTTTGCCGTCCACGACTCCGGTGGGGAATGGAACCCTCACCGTGACCTACAACGGGCAAACGAGCAATGCGGCCCCAATTCAGGTGGTAGCCAGCGCGGTTGGACTGGACACTTTGTACGGAACGGGAAATGGGGCAGGCGTTGCCACCGATGCCAACGGCAACGTGTTCGGACTTACAAACTCGGCGATGCCGGGCCAGACCATAATCCTATGGGGATCGGGGATTGGCGCCGATCCCGCCGATGACGATCGGACTTACCCGCAGACGCAAGACAATCTCACGAATGTTCCAACGCAGATTTTGATCGGAGGAATCTCCGCCACTATTTCCTACCGCGGCCGATCTCAATATCCGGGCCTGGATCAGTACGACGTTGTGGTCCCGACCAATGTTCCGCCCGGTTGTTTCGTTTCGGTGGTGGTGCAGACCGGCTCGGTTGTCAGTAACGCCGTGACGATCCCGGTGGCTCCAAACGGAGGGGCGTGTTCCGATCCTGCGACGGGGCTGAACGGGACTCAGATTGCAGCGGTGGCCAACAAATCCGGCGGCAAGGCCAATATCATGGCCATCGCCATAAATCAGACGACCGAAGGCGGTGGAACCAAGAGCTCAGCTCTCGCTTTGGCGGGGTCTCTGTCCAGCTCGGATTTCGGTAAAGGATACGAGTACGCTTCTCAAGGGAGCTGCACCATCGTTCCGCCGGAGCAAGGGTCGCTCTTCAACCAATTGTCGGCATTGGACGCGGGCACAATCCAGATGACGGGCCCAATGGGACAAATGCAGCTGGGAGAGCAAGGGCCGGGCTTTTACCAATCGCAGATCTCGAGCTCGGGCGGCGCCCCTGCCGGGACTTATACATTCACCGGCTCAGGAGCAGACGTCGGAAGTTTCACGACTTCGATCAACCTGCAATCGCCTCTGGCTCTGACTAACGCGAACGCGCTGGCGACTATCGACCGGACGCAAGACACTTTGGTGACCTGGAGCGGCGGGTTTGCAAATGGCGATGTGCAGGTAGAAGGCGCCGTGGGGGACCAGTATGGGACTATCAGGTTTTACTGCCACGCCCCATCGGGCGCCGGGCAATTCACCATACCCTCTTCGATCCTGCTGGCGCTGCCGCCTGGACCAGGGTCGTTTGTAGTGACCAACACGACCGCTCCGCAAACAATTTCAGCTTCGGGGATCGATGTGGGCTTGTTGCTAGGCACGGCAGCGGTCAGGTTGGACCCAACTTTTAAGTGAGGAGATCCGATCGCGCGTCCTTGCGGCACCCCGTTTATGGTGCCGCGACGGCATCGGACTGAGCCTGGCGGCGAGCGCTCAGCAGGCGGGGGCGCAGCACGCGGTTCCACCACATGATCGCGCCGGTCACAAACATCGCCGCGGGAGTGAGTCCGAAGAGCGCCCAAATCGCCTTGGTGGTTTGGTCGCAGAGGCCGGGGCCGCTACACGGAATCGCGGTGCCGTTAATGCGGCCGAAATGCAGATAGGCCAGCCAGTAGATAACTCGGTCGACTACGCGTATCCCGGCGTTGGCGGCGGTCATGGGCTCGAGCCGATCGGCGAGGTCCTGAAATGGCTGGGGAAATCCGAGATACACGCCGCTTAGCGCGAAGACCAAAATCCATGCCAGGCTCCAAAAGCCGATCATGCCGTGCAGATCCCAGATGAAGCGCTTCCATCCCACGCCGCGATGCACGCTCAGGCTGCGGCGCCAGGTCTTGACGCCTGGCCACCAGATGACGAGACCCGTAATGGCGAGCACGAGCACTACCACCGCGCCAATGCCGTTCACTTTCCGGCCGGTTGGTCCGGCGAACAGATTGTCGTGCAGATCAAGAAGCTGTGAGATGAGCCGGATGCCGGTTGGGACCGAATTCCCAAGGTCAAGGCCGGTGCGGGGATCGAACAGGCGATTCTTGATTTGCTTGCCGCGCTGCAGCCTGACATCCACGGCCTCGTCCGGATCCAGGGCGCGGCCGAGCCTCTCGACGCGGTAACCGGGGTACAGGCGGACCGCGGCTTGCTTGAGCTGGTCGTCCGTCAGACTTGGTCCTGAAGCTTTGGAGATAATCGGCGCGGGCGTCGCGGCCCGGTACAGCTCGTTACGGTAGACCAGCACGCTGCCGGTCAGGCTGATCATGAAGATGTACAACCCGACGGCGATGCCGCTCCACAAGTGCACTTGAAAGAGCGCGCGACGCAGCCAGATCTTCTGCGGTTGCCGCACCCAGCGCTGCCAGACGGTCAGGTGATTGCTTCCGCTCACTAGCCGAGAGGCTACAACTGTGCGCCGGACGATGTCAAACGCGGCGTTGACCGCGGCGTCGGCAGCGCGGCGGGCGCCTAGTTGCCAGTAGAATGGAGGCGATGATTCTCGCCATTGTTTTACTGCTGGCTTTCGCCGCTCCCGCCGGTTCCGATATTGCACAGCGCCTCGCGCGCTGGAAGCAGGTCCAGATGCCTTACGACCAATCCGGGCTGGACGCGCGGCAGCGGCAGGTGGTCGCTAAACTGGCCGAGGCTGCGCGCTTTATTGAATCCATTTATTGGCAGCAGAGCGATCCGGAAGGGCTGGCGCTGTATCGTTCCACCAAAGATCCGCAACTGAAGCGCCTGCTGGCGATCAACGGCGGGCGCTTCGATCTGATCGACGAGAATAAACCGTTCGTGGGCAGCAAGCCGATTCCGCCGGGGCGAAATATTTATCCCGAAGGGCTAACGCGCGCGCAGATCGAGGACTACGTCAAGGGGCACCCGGCCGAGAAGGACGCGATCTACAGTCCGTACACGGTGCTGCGTTGGAACGGCAAGAAGCTGGATGCCATTCCGTATCGCGTCAAATACAAGAAGGACCTGGAGCCGGCCGCGCGGCTGCTGCGCGAGGCAGCGGACTCAAGCGAGGACCAGGCGTTCGCAAAATTTCTGCGGATGCGCGCCGATGCGTTGTTGAGCGACGACTATTACGCAAGCGACCTGGCCTGGGTGGATCTTCGCAATCCGAAAATTGATTTGATCTTCGCGCCTTATGAAACGTATCTGGACGACGTGCTGGGCGTGAAGACGTCCTGGGGCGTCGCGCTCCTGATTCGCAACGAGCCGGAGAGCTCGAAGCTGGCGCTATATCAGAAATACGTCCCCGACATTCAGGAGGCGCTGCCGCTGGCGAAGGCCGATCTGCCGTCCAAGCGCGGCCAACTGACGCCGATGGAAGTAATGGACGCGCCGCTGCGGGCCGGCGACCTGTTGCACGGCTATCAGGCCGTGGCCGATAATCTGCCGAACGATCCGCGCATCCACGAAGCCAAGGGAACCAAAAAGATTTTCTTCAAGAACTTCATGGATGCGCGCGTGAACTATGTGATCCTGCCGCTGGCGAAATTTCTGATGCCGGAGTCGCAGTCCGGCCGCGCTTCGGCGGAAGGGTATATGGCGTCGACGGTTTTACACGAGATTTGCCATGGGCTGGGGCCGGCGTACTCGCGAGTGAACGGGAAACAGGTTCCCATCACGGAGGCGATCGGTCCGGTATATTCGCCGCTCGAGGAAGCCAAGGCGGACGTCACCGGAATGTTCGGCCTCCAATGGCTGATGGACCATGGCGCGCTGCCGAAGAATCGCGCCGAGGAATATTATGCTTCCTACGTGGCGGGGCTTTTCCGCACGGTGCGCTACGGGACTGCGGAGGCGCACGGCCGCGCGGAGATGATGGAGTTCAACTATCTGAGCGAGCAGAAGGCGGTGGTGCGCGCGAGCGGCACGTATTCGGTTGACTATGCAAAGATCCCGGCAGCGATCCAAAGCCTGACAAAAGAGCTGCTCGAGATCGAAGCGACGGGCGCGCGCGCCAGGGCCGAAGCGTGGTTCAATCGCTACGACAAAATGCCGGCCGATCTGGCGGCGGCTCTCAAATCGGCGAACAATGTGCCGGTCGACATTGAGCCGGTCTTCTCGTTGCCGATATTGCCCTAGCGCCGATCAATTGTAGGGCACAGTTCGAGCACCGCGGCCCGAAACATCAATTGAACGTGACACTGATGGTGGCGCTGGTCTCCGAAAAATTGACGGAACCATAGTCAAGTCCCTGTGCGGCGAAGCTCACGGGCGTGCTGAAGTTGGACACGAACAAACCTCCCGGGCCGGCGGGCAACGCGAGGGTGACATATGGAGGAACGGTGAATGTTAGGGCGGGCTGCGGAGCAATGCAAATGAACGACACCGTCACGCCGCCCGAGATGGAATGTCCATAAATCGTCACGAAGCTGTTTGGATCGCCTCCGGACCAGTTGATCGCGAGGCCCTGCGAACGAGTGACCGAAGCGATGGATTTCATATTGGTCCAGGTAAGAGTCGGGCTGGGCACCGCCAAGGTTGCATTGAAACTGCCTACGTCTTTTCCGCCCGCGCCATTGTTGAACGTGAACGAGGCTCCGCCGGCCAGCGTGTATCCAGAGGCAAATCCGGCTGAGTATTGCCCGGTGGATGGCTCAGCGTGAGAATCGCCGTGATGCGGGGAAGTAATTTGGACAAGGTTCTCTCCTTTTACGCACTGGTAAACCGAAGAGTCCCTCAGATAGACGCTGACGGTCGAGACTTGAGAAGGTTGATAGCAGTTTCGTGATGCTCGCGCACGGCGATCGAGGCCTTCCGGCGTTGTGGATAAATGTGCGCGGGCCGGGAGTTCTCAATCCGGCCCGCGCGGTTAGATTCGTCCTACTGATAGGTCGAGTCGATCTGCTGAGACGAGAACCCGGCCGAAATGCCTCTATCGATTCCTGTGGCCGTGAAGGTCTGGTAGTTGGTGTAGTTCGCGAGTGACAACGTGCCGGTGCCTGGGGGCAGGGTACCGGTTACGTAGCCTGGCACCTGGAATTGCAGCGCGCTCTGTGGAGCGATGCACGTGAAGCTTCCCGACACCGATTGACCATTCACCGTGCCTGAGGAGTCGCCGGTCATGATGACATATGTGTTGGGCGAACCACCGGTCCAGGTGAATAGCACTCCCGAGCTTCGGGTGACCGTTGCGTCGGAAGTGTCATTCGTCCAAGTCAGGATGGGGTTGGGAAAAACGACGGACGTGGTGAACTGACCGACGTCTGCTCCGCCTCCGCCCTGGAAGTTAAACGTCCCACCCGATGTCGGAATGAATCCGGCGGCCAGCTGCGCCACGGAGGTTCCTTTTATCTGAGGAATCCCCATGAGCGTCGCATTGCCGTTTGGGCCTGCGACAGTAATGGTTCCGGCGTCCAGGCCTGTCGTGGTGGAGTTACCGCCGCCTGTGCCTGGAGTCTCCGTGACGGTGCAGCCCGGAATCGAAACGGTTCCGCCGCCGCCACTAGAATACGCAGTGCCGGTTTGGCTGTCGAACTCGGCAAGCGCTATATCACGAGTGTCTGTTCCGGTTCCGCTGCTTGCCGGAGAAACCGTATGGGCCAGAGCAACGAACCCGGTCTTAACCGTGGTCTGTCCGGAAAGCGTTTGATAGTCTGTGCCGGTAATTCCAAAAAAGCTGTCCGCGCAAACTCCGGTCCCGATTGGCAGCGCGATGAAATTGGTAGGAACCCCAGCGGCGGTCACTCCCACCGCCGACACGTTGCAGCCCGTGGGAGCATCGGTGGGGATGGTGATGTCGACTTGGTTGACACCAGGGTAGCCGGACGCGCCCTTGATAAGCTATCGACGCTTCGACGCCACCTACATAGAAGTGCGCGAGGTTGTTGATTGCGGCGGGTGGCGCGACGAACGTGGTATCCCGAGAGGCATCACCGCCTAGTCCGGAACCCCACAGCACAACGGTTGTGCCGGGAGGAATGGAGTTGGTGTAGTTGTACAGCGCTCCCGTGCCGTTGTCGGTGGCGACGCCCAGGCCGACGCCGGTTCCATAGTAGGAGTCAAATCCCATGGCGCTGGACACTACCTGGATGGGGAACGATGCGCTTTGGCCGTTATACGTGACGGTGACCTGTCCGGTGCCGGCCGGCGTGTTGGATGGAAGCACCAACGCAAGCTGCGCGGCAATGGCGTAGTAGAACGCCGGAATGGTGGTCGTGCCGTTTACCGTCACTTTGACGCTGGCGCCGTTCAAGGTGGTCGGCAGGCCGGGGCTAGCGCTGGATTGCAGCACCGCCTTCGCGCTTGGATCAGCCATCCCGGTGCCTTGGATGATGAAAAGCGCGCCTGGCGCGATGCCGGAGTTGGGGAAACCAGGCGGGGTGAAGGAATAGTTGTTTAAAATTCCCGTGACGGTAGGAGCTGCGGGCGGGGGCGGTCCGCCGGATCCGCCGGATCCCCCGATCGTGATGGAGCCTGAGCCGCTGAGACCGAATGTCGCTCCGGTCCCGGAAATGGTTCCGGCACCGCTGACGTTAGTGAGAGAACCGGTTGCGTTGGCAAAGGCGCCGGTTCCGCCGGTGACTGTACCCGAGCCCGACCCGCTACCACTGCCCGTGAATATACTAACCGACGCCGTAACTGTCCCGGTAATCGTATCCCCCGCTGAGCCGACCGTCGGAGTCCCGGTGAGCGTAATGGTGAAAGGCCCCGTAAAATTGCTCCCGCCTTGTAGGCTAAGCGTTGCGGTAAAGTTTCCGCTTCCGATATTCGTGAGCGTCACTGGGCCCGTGGCGTCTAGGGTGGCCCCGCTGAGAGACGCGACCCCATTCGAAACGGTTATGGTGGTGTTAATCGTCGTCGCAGCCTGGGCGGCTACTGATAAAACTACGCAAGCTAAAAGTAAGCGCATAGGAACTCCTCTCCTGGTTGTCTAAAGTGCCCGATTAGTGTCTAGGCATGTCCGGCTATCGCATGAGAGCGTTTCGTCCGGTCGGCCGATTTACCAACGTGAACACCCGCAATGGGCCTTGGTAAGGATCATATCAGTTTCCCGGGCACGCGGGAATACTTTAATTAGCTGACCGGTACTGTGGAGGTAACAAGTCTAGTCGCCCGTCACGGCTTCGGGGGCGAACGCGCCTTCCTGATCCTTATATTGAAGCTGGTACAGCGTCCAATACACGCCGCGCAAGCGCCAGTAACTCCTGATGGGTCCCCATCTCGCGGAGTTTTCCCTTGTGCATGACCAGAATGCGGTCCGCGCGCTGGATGGTGGACAGCCGGTGCGCGATCACGATGGAGGTGCGCCCTTCCACCAGCCGCTCCAGGGCGTCGCGGATGCGAAATTCGGTCTCGGTGTCGACGCTCGAGGTGGCTTCGTCCAGGATCAGGTAGCGCGGGTTGTGCGCCAGCGCGCGGGCGAAGCTGATCAGCTGCTTCTGGCCGGTGGAAAAGCCCGCGCCGCGTTCCCGGACGGGCTGCTCAAACTCCTCGGGCAGCGTGCGGATGAAATCCAGCAGGTTCACTTGTTCGGCGGATTCTTCCAGCCGTTCTTCGGAGATACCCGAGGTACCCAGCCGGATATTGCTCGCCACGGTTCCGGTGAACAAATGCGGATCTTGCAGCACCACGCCGAACTGGCTGCGCAATTGTTCGAGATCGAAGTCACGGATGTCGATGCCGCCGATCCGGATGCTGCCGCGCTGGATCTCGTAGAAGCGCAGCAGCAGGCTGGTGAGCGTCGTTTTTCCCGCGCCGGTGTGGCCCACCACGGCAATAGTTTCGCCGGCCTGGATGCGGAAACTGACGTCGCTCAACACCCAGTCCTCGTCTTTATAGGCGAACCAGACATGGTCGAATTCGATGGCCGCGGGCAGGCGCGGGAACGGCTGCGGCTGGGCCGGCGATTGAATCCGAGGCGGCGTGTCCAGCAGCTTGAAGATGCGTTCGGAGGCGGCCATGGCGGATTGCAGGATGTTGTACTTGTCGCTCAGGTCTTGAATCGGCCGGAAGAATCGCAGCCCATATTGGAAGAAGGCCACCAGCACGCCCAGCGTCAGCGCGCCGCCCCGAATGCGGAAGCCTCCATAAGCGAGCAGGAACGCCAGCGCCAGCATCCCCAGGAACTCAATCCAAGGGTAAAACCAGCCATAGGCGGTGATCGCGTCTTTGTACGCATCCATGTGGTCGCGGTTGATGCGTTCGAATTCGGCGCGGCTGCGGTCCTCGCGATTGAAAAGCTGCAGCACCGCGATGCCGTTGATGTGTTCCTGCAGATAGGAATTGATGCGGGCGATGGCGACGCGAATGCGGCGGTAGCTTTGCTGCACCGCGCGGCGGAAGCGAACCGTCACCAGCACCACCAGCGGCATCACGGCCAGCAGCAAACCGGTCATACCCGGACTGAGCTGG
The DNA here is from genome assembly GCA_963739705.1 of Terriglobia bacterium. Taxonomy (GTDB): domain Bacteria; phylum Acidobacteriota; class Terriglobia; order Bryobacterales; family Bryobacteraceae; genus Palsa-89. The sequence goes on from CAVUBR010000009.1 coordinate 227,730, forward strand.
AACATCACGCTGACCACGATGCTGAGCATCAGGACATCGCCCAAAATCATGAGCAGGCCCGAGGAGAACAGCTCGTTGAGCGCATCCACGTCGGTGGTGAGGCGCGTCACCAGGCGGCCGACGGGATTGTGATCGTAATAAGCCAGATCCAGGCGCTGCAGGTGCGCCATCAACTGGCGCCGCAGGTCGAACATGGCTTTTTGCCCGATCCACTGCATCAGGTATTGCTCGCCGAAGTCGCACAGCATGCCGAAAACGACTGCGGCGAGGTAGAGCAGGGAGACCTGAGCCAGGCCGGTCCAGGGACTGTTGGAAACGTAAGGATCGAGCGGGGTGGGATGGCGATGAGGCGATGGCACCAGATAGCGGTCGACCGCGAATTCGGTGAGCAGCGGCCCGATGGCTTGCAGCACGGCGTTCAGCGTGAGCAACACCAGCGCGATCGCCAGTTCCGGCTTGTACGGCCGGATGTAAGTGAGCAGACGCCGCATCAGGCGCGCGTCGTAAGCCTTCCCTAAGACCTCTTCTTCCACGTACTTTCAGTGTAGCGTCTGGGTTCGGCGGCGTTGGGTGAGGCAGGCTGCCTTGCGGCCCGAACATCAAGGCAAGCCTAGCCGGTCGGTGTTTGGCGAGATCGAAGCCTGCACTGTGCCGTCGGGCAAGACCATGATCGCTAGCTGTGCGGTAACTTCCTCAGCGTGCCCGTTGACGAGAAACGGTAGAAACATCCACCGAGCAATCGTGGACCTGATGGCCTCGATCGCGTTGGGCGAAAGCCGCGGCAGATCAGGGAAGGACACATTCATGACGTCGCCAGCCGGAGAGATGGTGAATCGTGCGTAGAATCTGACTGGATCGGACGGCGGCGGAACCGGTTCGAGATCTATTTTCTGGCTGAGATGCAAGCGCAGGGACAATTCATCGCGCAGTGGCTCGGGCCAGGCCGGGGAAGCCGGTGCAACGACAGGACCCCATCCAAAGCTCCTCCGAATGGAATTAAGGCCGAGGATTGCCATTTGCACGAGTTCGCCTTGTCCGAGCAGGGAATTCTTGAGAACGTTCCCGTTGTCTATCAAGATTCCATCGCTCACGCGCGCGAAGTTCGACAGCCCCTTGGCGTCGCGGATAGTGATACCGCGCGCGTGCGAAAGCTCGACGTATACAATCAGTACCTGGCCGTCCGCACCGCCGGAGATCGAAATCGAGGATCCCGAGACGCTCATCTGATCCGGAGCGTGACCGACGATCTTGGGCTGGGTCTCAGGTTGACCGGTGACCCTTTGGAACATGAGTCCGCGGGTTCCGTCGCCGACCGAGATCGTATCTTCAGCCTCGGCCCTCACTTTGACTCCGACCATCCAGTCCATGCCTTCGGCCTGGTTCAGAACGATATTCAGCACTTCGCCTGTATCTTGGATTCGCGCCTGCGTCCAATCGACAGAAATCTTCCCGGAGCGGATCGGTTGCGCCGGGTTACGCAAGGCGAGAGTGAGAAGGAGAGCAGAGCAGATAAAAGCTTTTCGCATCGCACTTCCTCTACTATCCAGAAGTTTATCACCGCGACACTATGGATTCGGCCCGCGCGCGAGCGCATACCGTCAGTCGCCAGAAATTAGGCGAACTTGGTGCGGCCGTTGCGCCGCCTGCGGAGCCAGTCGAGGAAAGCGTTTTGTGACTTGACGAGTTCCTTCTGACTTTGCGGCAGTCGCGCAACGATCTCGCGGGCCGCCTCGACCAATTTGCGCGTTGCTTCGAGCCGGCGGTCGAACTTCTCCATGCGTCGCTCGGCGCGGTCCATGCGGCGGACGGCCGGTTGCGTTCTGCGAATCGATTTGTCCGATCGCTGCGGACCCCGGTTCTGGCCTCTATTGCGCACGATTAGCCTTCGAAACGAAGTGTACCACCACGATCTCGGGCATAATGTAGGAATGACGAATCTGACTCGCCACGTTGCCATTGTCAGTCTGCTCGCCCTGGGCGCTTTTGCGATTGAGGCCGCGCCAACCAGTTGCGATGCACTGGCCAAGCTGAATCTTCCCAACACCACCATCAAGACCGCCGAAGCAGTACCGGCAGGCTCTTTCACGCCGCCGGGTAATCCGGCCATTCCGAACCTGCCGGCGTTCTGCCGGGTTGCGGGAATGATCAAGCCGTCGGCCGACTCCGACATCGAGTTCGAAGTCTGGCTGCCTAGTTCCGGCTGGAACGGCAAATTTGAAGGGATCGGCAACGGCGGATACGCGGGATCGATCAGCTATGGCGCGCTGGGCGCCGCGGTGGAGCACGGCTACGCGACCGCTTCCACCGATACGGGCCATCACGCCGGCACTACCGACGCAGCCTGGGCGCTGGGGCATCCCGAGAAAGTGACGGACTTCGGCTATCGCGCGATTCACGAAACCGCCGATGAAGCCAAGGCCCTCATCCACGCCTTCTACGGCGATGCGCCCAAGCGCTCGTACTTCAGCTCTTGCTCCAACGGAGGACGACAGGCGCTGATGGAAGCGCAGCGCTATCCGGCCGACTACGACGGAATCGTCGCGGGCGCGCCGGCTTACAACTGGACGCACCTGCTGAGCGCCGGGCTGTACGACATGACGGCGCTGCTCAACGATCCCGCCAGCTACATCCCGTCGAGCAAGCTTCCGTTGATTGAAGCGGCGAACCTGGACGCATGCGACGCTCTGGACGGCGTGAAGGACGGCGTCATTGATGACCCCACCATGTGTCATCCGAATTATTCGAAGCTGTTGTGCGCCGGCGCGGAAAATGATAAGTGCCTCACGGCCGCGCAAATCTCGACGCTCGAAAAGATCTATGGCGGGCTCAAGGATGTTAAGGGCCAGCAGATTTTTCCCGGATACTCGCCCGGCGGCGAGACCGGCATGACCGGCTGGGGCGGATGGATCACCGGCGCGGCGCGTGAGAAGAGCCTGCAGTACGCTTTTGGAACAAACTTCTTCGAGAACATGGTGTACTCTGACGCCAAGTGGGACTACCATACTTTCAAGGCTGACCGGGACATGAAGGTCGCCGATGACAGCGTGGCCCGGAAAATGAACGCCACCAATCCCGATCTGAAGAAATTCAAGGATCGCGGCGGAAAGCTGATCATGTATCACGGCTGGAGCGATGCGGCCATCCCGCCGCTGGCCACCGTCGACTACTACAAGAACGTGGTCTCCAAAATGGGCGCGAAGGACACCACCACATTCGTGCGGCTCTTCATGGTCCCCGGCATGCAACACTGCGGCGGCGGTCCGGGACCCAACAGCTTCGGCCAGGGCGCAGTTACCGGCGGCGATCCGATGCACGATGTCGACGCGGCCATCCAGCGCTGGGTCGAGCAGGGCACGGCTCCGGAACAGATCATCGCGACCAAGTTCAAGGGAATGTCGCCATCGAGCGGCGTGGCGCGCACGCGTCCGCTCTGCAAGTATCCGCAGGTTGCCAAGTACAACGGCAGCGGCAGCACCGACGATGCGGCGAACTTCAGTTGTGTCGATCGCGGAGTCGCAGCGAAGTAGACAGTCTTAAGGCGTAAGCACCACGCGCCCGACCACTTTGCCTTCCCGCAGCGAGCCGAGCATCTGGTCGGCTCGCTCCAGCGGCGCGCGCGTGATCGGAATGGGCGCGACGTGCTTGGCGCGGACCAGATCCACCAGTTCTCGCAGTTCGGCCAGGTTGCCGACGTAGCTGCCTTGAATCGTAACAGCCTTCAGCGGAATCATCGGCAGGGACCAGGGCGCGGCACCTCCGAACAAGCCCACCAGCACGATCTTCCCGCCCTTGGCCACCGCGTTGAACGCCAGCGCCGCGCTCTGCTCACTTCCCACGAAGTCCACGATGAAGCGGGGGCGCACCCCAGCCGCACGCGCGATCTGGCTGGACGCGTCGCCCGCTTTTCCGTCGACGGCTGCGATGGCGCCCGCGGCCACCGCCGCGTTGCGCTTATCCTCGTCGATATCCACCACCACCGCTCCCTTGCCGGCCAGAGCCTTCAATAATCCGATAGACATCAAGCCGAGTCCACCGGCTCCAATCACGGCGATCGGCTCGTTGTAGATCACGTCGCCCGCTTTTTTGAGAGCGCTGAACGCCGTCAGCCCGGAGCAGGCATAGGGCGCGGTGGTCACCGGATCCAGGCCGTCCAAATCCAGGAGGTAGCGCGCGTCGGGGACTAGAATGTGGTCGGCATAACCGCCGTCCTGATAAATCCCGAGCGATCTCGATTTGTTGCAGAGGTGTTCATCGCCCGCCAGGCAGGTAGCGCACTGCCCGCAGCCGATCCAGGGAAAAACCAGATATTGCCGTCCGAACACGACGGGCGCGGATTCCGGACCGGCTTTCAAAGCGACGCCCGCGACTTCGTGCCCCATGGTCAAGGGAAGCGCAATCCCGCCCTTGTCCATCACGCTGTACATTTTTCCGTTACCGATGTTGTAGCCGCCCTCCCAGATGTGGATATCGCTGTGGCAGATGCCTGACGCGACCACCTTCAGCAAAACTTCGCGGCCTTTCGGCTCAGGCACGGGGCCGCTGCTCATTTCCAAAGGATTTCTGAACGCAGTAAGACGGTAGCTTTTCATAGGCAAATCTGAGCGTAGCAAAACAGCACTGGATGGATGGCTCCTGGTATCCGCACAACGTTCCTCTCGACTTCGGTAAAATCGAACCCTGTGGCGAGTGCGGACCAGCGCGTTGCATTTCTCTCCCAGGCTTTGACGCTTGCCACCGACGTCTACAAAGAAAAATCGCGGATCCTGGCGCTGCTGGAGGACAAGGCTCAGAAAACCGCCGGGATTGCAGGAATATTTCTTGCCGCCGCGTTTGCATTTCTTCGGCGCGAATCGATCCAGGACCTCAAGAACGCCGGGGGCTCCTGGGGCATGGGTCTATTCATCCTCTCCGTGGTAGCGTTCCTGGGCTGCATGCTTGCGAGCGGCTTGGTCCTGTGGGTTCGGCAGCTCCAATTGCCGCCGAATCCCATCAAAGCCTTGAGTGCCTCCGACAAAATGCTCGCCGATCCGAATGGCCCTAGTGACGCACAGCGGGAGAATCACGTCCGGGATCTCACCCGAAGTTGGAATCACGCCACCCAAGAGCAAGATCGCATAATATCCGACAAATCAATAAGGCTTTTGATCGCCCAGAGCCTTTTATTGTGCGGTATTATAGCTGCTGCCGGCCTGTTAGGACTGCTGGTTTTCAGCTCGACGCCAGTACCGCCGGCAAACCGGATTCAGTTGATCCCAGCCAGTAGGGAGGCGTTTTATGGCAGATACATGCGTTGAATGTGGAAAGCCGGCGCAGCCAGGCAGCAACCTTTGCGCCAAGCACCAGTTGGATGGCGGAGGTGTTACCTACGTCACGCAGGACATTGAACCGAAAATAGAGAACGTTTGAAGGTCGTTCGGCCTCTCTTCGGCGCGAACTACGGCCCGACCCAGATTCTCATGTTCGCGGGCACTCCGAGTGGTGCGCCGATCGCCCGATACCGATTGGGCCGACCGGGATCGGGCCGATCTCTGAGTTGATCAAGAATTCGACGCTGAACCATGAGCCGATCTGCGCTACGACCTCAATAGATGAACCGAAATAGGGGCCATACGTGTTATTTCCCCTGGGTTGTCCTCCAATACCGTTCAGGAAGAACGACACTACATCACCGGGCTTGCCTGGGTGCTGGCAAGAGTTGGGCGTGCCGTCCTGGCCCAGCGCAAGCGGGACGAACACGGCCGTTTCCAAGCCCCGTCCGGAGCAGCTCCCGACAACCATAGGCCGAAGCGGCAACTCGCGCGGTGGAGAGGCAACGCCGTTCACGGTGACTTGCATCACGGTCGAATTCTGGCCTCCGACTGCGAACGGCACCGCGACGTTGATCTGCGAGGAGGAAGCATAAAGAATTGGCGCCGGATTTCCATCAAATGTGATGCTCACGCGGTAACTGGGAAACCGCTGTTGGCCGTGCCGCTCACCAGGATTTCGCCTTGCGCCGTCACGGCCACCGCCTGTCCGAAATTGTAAATCGATGCACCCAGAAAATCGGAGAATACAATCGAGCCTTGGGGGTCGAGTTTCACCAGGAACGTGCGAGCGTCTTTGGCTCCGGATGCGTCCGGGCCGGAGGGCGGAGTAGCGAGGGTACGTCCAGGCGTGACCGGAAAATCGGGCGAATTGGCCATGCCGGTCACGTAGGCGTTGCCCGCGCTATCCACCGCGACCGCAGTGCCGGTGTCGTTTAGCGAGCCGCCCAGCGTCCGGGCGTAGATGACTTTCGTGCCTGCCGGGTTCAGCTTCATCACCATCGCCGCAAGCTGCCCGGCACTCGAATCCACGATCACCGATCCCGCGATGTACACATTCCCGCCGGCGTCGGTTGTGACCGCGGACGGCGTGAATTCATCGCGCTGGTAAGTCGAATACACGAGGACGCCAGCCGAAGCAGACTGGCTGGAAGACCACGCCAACGGCATTGACAACAATAGAGCAAAAACACCGCGAAGCGCCATGAATTGACCTTTCGGATGTTGGACGGACGCGGGCCCGGAAGGTACACACCATTATCGGTGGCCCGCGGTCGCCTGCCAAGTATGTATTGCGCCAATCCTGTCCTAACAAGTCAAGAGGTAGAATAATCCCATGCTACGTCGCAACGTTCTGGTGCTATGTTTTGCCGCCTTGTGCGCACAAGCGGCCGTCACGCGGGTCGAAATCACCGAGCAAACCGATCTGCCGAAAGCGAACTACGAACGGATCACCGGCAAAGTGTACTTCGCGGTGGATCCCAAGCTTCCCAACAACCAGATCATCCGCGACATCCATCTGGCGCCGGTAAACGCTAAGGGCCTGGTGGAATTTTCCTCCGACCTGTATGTGCTGCGGCCCAAGGATCCCAAGAAATCCAACGGAACGGCGCTACTGGAGATTTCGAATCGCGGCGGAAAAGGCACGCAAAACACCTTCGATTTCGGGGCGGACGATCCCGATCCGATGCTGCTCGAATCCGGCTACACGCTGGTCTGGGTGGGCTGGGAGTGGGACGTTCCGCCGCGCGCGGGCCTGATGCATCTGTACGCTCCGGTGATCAAAGGCATCACGGGACCGGTACGGTCGCAGATCGTGACAGAGAAGCGCGAGACGTCCGTCTCGCTGGGCGATCGCTCGCAGGTACCCTACGCGGTGGCCGATCAGGATGGCGGCGTCCTGACGGTGCGCGATGAGATCGATGGGCCGCGGACCACGATCCCGCGCGATCAATGGCATTTCAGCGCCGACGGCACGCACGTCGAATATTCCGCCGGCTTCGAACCGGGCCGCATCTATGACGTGGTCTACACCGGCAAGGACCCGGCCGTGGTTGGGCTCGGGCCCGCCGCGGTGCGCGACTACATTTCCTACATCAAGCAGAACGGCGAGGTGAAGCGTGCCATCGCGTTCGGCACCTCGCAGAGCGGCCGGTTCCTGCGCAATTATGTTTACGACGGATTCAACGCCGATGAGCAAGGCCGCCTGGTGTTCGACGGCGTCTGGGCGCACGTGGCCGGCGCCGGACGCGGCAATTTCAATTACCGTTTCGCGCAGCCGTCGCGCGACGGTATGCCGCGGCTGAATCTTCTATACGCGGTCGACCGGTTTCCGTTCACCGATTCGCCCGAGACGGACCAGGGCATCACCGACTCGATGCTGGCGCGCGCGGCCGCCCAACACGTTGTCCCGAAAATGTTCTACACCAACGGGTCGTTCGAGTATTGGGGGCGCGCCGCGGCGCTGATCCATACCAGCCTGGACGGGAAGAAAGACGTCGCGCCGGTTTCCACCTCGCGCATCTACTACCTAGCCGGCACGCAGCACGGCGCCAATGCGCGACCGCAGCGAACCGTGACCCAGAACCTGCCCAATCCGGCGGATTATCGCTTCGTCATGCGTGCATTGCTAGTGGCGATGAACAACTGGATCACCACCGGGGTCGAGCCGCCCGTGTCGCAGATCCCGCAGATCGGCAAGGATAATCTGGTTCAGGTAGCGGCGCTCAATTTCCCGAAAATCCCCGGCATCGCGCTCCCGAAAGAGCCGACTCCTGTGTTCCGGCTGGACTATGGTCCGGATTTCCGCACCAAGGGCATCATCGCGTTTGAACCGCCCAAGATCGAGGGCCGCTACACGGTTCTAATTCCACAAGTCGATAAAGACGGCAACGAGACATCGGGCATTCGCCTGCCGGACCAAGTGGCGCCGCTTGCGACCTACACCGGTTGGAACCTGCGCGACCCTGCGATCGGCGCGCCGGACGCGATGTTCGACATGGTGGGTTCGATGATCCCGTTCGCACGCACGCGCGCCGAGCGGGAAAAGTCAGGCGACCCGCGGCCGTCCATCGAGGAACGTTATGGAAGCCGCGAAGAATACCTCAAGAAAGTGGAAGCCGCCGCGCAGCCGCTGGTGCGCCAGGGCCTGATGCTGGAGCGCGACGTACCGAAGTTCTTGGAAAAAGCTTCCGCGCGCTGGGACATGCTGACAGGCTCGTCGGGAACGAAGTGATCGGCGAGCGGTAGTCTAGATTGTTGCCACGAGCTGGTACCTCGCGGCCCGTGGCTCAATCACTCGCCTGCGTCCGTGCCCGGGATTGGACTCTTCATGGGTGGTCACAAGCCCATATGACTCCAGGAGGCTTACATCGCGCCGGACCGCCCTGCGATCGCGCTTGAGCCTTACCGCGAGCTCAAAGACTGTCGTGGGCTTCGTGCGAACAGCATGAAGCACCCGCAGCCGCTGCGCTGAAAGAATTCGCGCCAAATCGGATGGATCCTCAAACGTCATTGTGATCTCGGACGGAAGCTTCTCCCCGCGATCCAGTTTTCGCGCATGCTCCAGAGAACGTCCCACGAAAGCTTCAACGGCGCTATGTCTCGTGCTGAGACGTGTTGCCGTCCCTTTAACGACCTTTGCGGTGTGCTTCATCTTCCTTCCTCCAAAGCTCCTGTACCTCACGATAGAACCTTGCGGCCACTACTTCGTAACTTTCGAATTCGAAGCGTTCCTGCCTTCCCATGAAATGCCGGTGATGATAATCGTGGCTATTGTCGTACCCGGGGACTCTTCCGTTGTCCACCCCGCAAACTTTTGGGTTGACGTACGCGAGACTGTACTTCACCAGCTTTCCATCCTCCGTCTGCCAGACCTGTTCTCTCAGCTTCGCGCCACGCCGGGGCCGCTTCAGATAGATCGTCTCATCGACGACCTTGCGAACAGGCTTGGCCAGACGCTTCTGGCCCACGCGTTACAAGCGTAGCACAGGAGGGACGTTCGATGACTCATCTGCTATCGCGCATTCGAAGACAAAGGGAGGAACAGTTCACTGCTGGCTGGGCGGATTAGCTTTGGGCCAGCCGCTGGGATTTTGCGCTGGGGTGGTGCTCTTCGTATCGCCGGGCGCGGGCTGGACGGGAGCAGGCGAGTCGTCTGACGAAGTCACGATCGGCGAGCCGTCCTGGTTCACCGCCGCTCGTCGACGGCGCGTGGTTGCCGGCGCGTCGCTCGATGCATCGCTCGAAGGCGTAGAACTCACCGACGGAGTCGAAGAACCCGCATCGGCGGGAGCGCGCCGCACCAAGGTGGGCGTGTCGTCCCGGTCGTGGTTGCCGGACATATACGCGCGCCGGTAGTGGACATCGGCGTTCGGATAACGGCGGCGCGCGTCGGCTGAGAGATCCACGACGATGTTGTGTTCCTGGCCGGGCGCCACGCCTTCGGGCAGGCTGAAGAACAGCGGCATAGCGCTGGCGCAAGCGCATCAGTGTCTCCTGGAGCGCCGAGGCATCGTTCACCGACATGCTGTCGCCGCCTGAATCGCGGGCGATTTCCGATGTTCCCGCCGACTCAGTTCTCGGCCCTCCGCCTCCGCCATTGCCGCCGTACGGTCCCCCGCCCCGCGGTCCGCCAAAAATGATGCCGCCCAATGGTCCGCCCAGTCCAGGGCCGCCGCCCCATCCTCCGCGCCGCTGTCCACCGCCACCAGGAGATTGCCGGCCGGCCATGGCGTCGGGCGCGATTAGCGCACACATCACCGCATCGGCTCGCGCCAACGCACGCGACACCGCCGCCTCGTCGCGATCGAATTCAGTCTGATCGTCCGTGAGGATGACAATGGCGCGCCGCGCTTCCTGACGGCCTTCGCGGCGGATGTAATCGGCGGCATCCAGCATGGCGCGCGTAATGTCGGTGCCGCCGTTGAACCGCTCCTGCCGCAACAGCCGGTCAAACTCGCGCTGCACATCTTGACGGTTTCCAGAAAACGGCAGCCGCACGCGCGTCGCACGGTCGAATACCATGATCCCCATGTGATCGTCTTTGCCGAGTACGGTTAACGCCTGGCCGGATGCGTCTGCGATGCGCTGCACGTGCGGACGCATGCTGGCGCTGACGTCGAGAAGAAACAGCACATCGATGGGCATCTCTTCGCTTGAGAAATTCCGGATGGTCGCTGGACGGCCTTCTTCACGAACGATGAAATCTTCCTGCCGCAGATGCGTGATGGCGCGATTGTCGCGATCCACAACCTGTGCGTCCACGCGAACCAGCGCCACATCGCTGTGGAACACGATATTGGTGTCCTGCGCCCAGGCAGGCAGCGCGGCGGCGAAGATAGAGATCAGGATAACGGCGCGATTCATCCAGGCTTCCCCAACGTGATGCTTCAAATATAGAACGTACGCGGACCGGCGGGCGTTTCAGCGATGCTGGCGGAATCGTTCCAATCTGTCTCGGACGCCTGGGGCATAAGGCTCATGGCCCGTTCTGTGATGGCACAGATGGTCAAGCTCGGGTTGACGCCCAGGTTGGCCGAAAGCACGGATCCGTCGCAGATGTACATGTTTTTGTACCCGAAGACGCGGTTGCGATGATCCACGACCCCCGCCTCCGGCGACCCGGCCATCGGGCAGCCACCCAGAATGTGCGCCGTCCCCGGGATGTCGAACAGAATCTCGGTCACCATGCTCATGGGCGTTCCCCCGACCATGCCGGCCACCCGGCGCGCGAATTCGTTGGCGTGCGGAATGAACGTGGGAATTTTCTTGCCGCGGCTCACCAGCACTTTGCCGAATGGCCAATACCAGGGCCGCGCCAGCCGCATGTCGATGTGCCCCTCCAGCGTCTGCATGCACAGCAGGATCAGCGACTCGCGCGCCCAACCGAAGGGTTGCAGGCACCGCAGAGTTTTCCAAGGGTGTCGCAGCAGTGAAACTGCCAGGTTCTTAAGCCACAGCAGTATCCGACCCCAGCCTGGACGGCCGCCGGTCAGCAGCGTACCCATCAGGGCCATGGCGTCCGAGCCTTTGGGATAGCGCGTCGCTTCGATGTGCGTGTGCTCGTCCAGATAAATGCCGGAACCGATCGCGATGCCCTGCGAAAGATCCTCGCGGATCCCAGGCACGCGCACGCCGATCAAAGATTCAGCGTTGGTGCGCACGCGGTTTCCGAGCTGATCGCTGAGCGAAGGCAGTGAGCCGTTTTTCTTCAGCCGGAACAGCAGGTCCATCGAGCCGAGCGCGGATGCCGCAAACACGACGCCGCGGCAAGTGAAACGGCGCTGATTCTTTTTGAGCCAATTCGTCGAGCTGACAGTGTGGACTTCATATCCATCGCTGCCGTCGGCCTCGCCGTTCATGGGCTGCACGTCCACCACGCGCGTCTCCTCGAACACGCGCGCGCCGCGCTTCTCCGCTAGGTAGAGGTAATTCTTATCGAGGCTGTTCTTGGCGTTGTAGCGGCATCCCACCATGCAGCCGCCGCATCCGATGCAGGTGGCGCGCTCGGGGCCTTCGCCTGCGAAATACGGATCGGGATAAGTCTTGCCGCCCGCCTCGCCTTCGGGCGGCTGGAAAACCGCGACGTGAGTCCGATAGAAGGTATCGCCCACGCCGGCTGAGTCCGCGGCCTTCTTGAGCAGATGGTCCGCTGGGCCGAGAATGCGATTCTCCACCACGCCCAGCATCCGCATGGCAGCGCGATAGTGAGCCGGCATCTCCGCCGTCCAATCCGCCAGGCCTGCCCAAGATCCGTTCTTCCAAACCGAATCTTTGGGAACCAGCAGCGTGTTGGCGTACGTGATGGATCCGCCGCCCACCGCGCAGCCATGCAGGATCAGCACGTGGCGAAAAAGCTTGATGTTGAAGAATCCCCGCAGCGCCAGCCGCGGCCGCCAGATCCAGCGAGATATCCGCCAGTTGGTGCGGGGCAGATTTTCCGGAGTCCAACGCCGTCCCATTTCCATCACCGCTACCCGATAGCCTTTCTCCGTCAGGCGATGGGCCGCGACGCTGCCGCCGAAGCCCGAGCCGATGACGATGAAATCGAAATCAGGAGCAGTTGCTGGCATGGAACTTCAATCTAATTGGCACGTTTGATGCCGTGTCGTCGTCGAGCTAAGCTCCCACGATGAATTTGAGCATTCTCCGCGCGGTCGCGCCATAGGGAGGACGCAGTAAACTCAGCGGCGTCCAGCGGCTTTGCAGGAACACGCCTTTTTTCTTGGAAAAAGTCTCGAAGCCATCGAACCCGTGGTAGCGGCCCATGCCGCTGGGTCCTACGCCACCGAACGGCAGCGTGCATTGGCCCACATGGAAGATGCAATCGTTCACTGTGACCCCGCCGGCCAGAGTCTTTTCCAGGACCTGCTGGACGCGCCCGCCGTTCTCGTCGAAATAGTAGAACGCCAGCGGATGCGGGCGGGCGTTGACGTATTCGATGGCCTGGTCCAGCGTCTCGTAGGTCACCACCGGCAGCAGCGGTCCAAAAATCTCCTCCTGCATCACGGCCATTTCGTCGTTGACATCGGTTATGAGCGCGGGCGGAAACACGCGGTTGGTCTGGTCGCATATCTCGTCCGACGGATTCATCCGGATCACCTTCGCACCTTTTCTGAGCGCATCCTCGAGCAGCGAGGCGAGCCGCTCATAATGGCGGACATTGATGATGCGCGTGTAGTCGGCGTTCTTTGTCAAACGCGGGTACATTCGAGTTATGACCTCGCGCGCGAGCTCGATGAATTCGGCGCGGCGGTTCGAAGGCACCAGAACGTAGTCGGGCGCGACGCAAGTTTGGCCCGCGTTGTACAGCTTGCCTGCGAGAATTCTTTCAGCGGCTCTCCGCAACGGGTAATCGGGATGGATGATCGCGGGGCTTTTGCCGCCGAGTTCCAGCGTCACCGGCGTCAAGTTTTCCGCGGCCGCACGCATCACCAGTTTCCCCACGCGGCCCGACCCGGTATAGAGCAAATGATCGAAAGGAAGCCGCGAGAATTCGCTGCCCGTTTCAGCTTCACCGACGACCACCGTGACGTAGTCAGGCGAGAAAAGGTCCGCGGCCATCGAGCGCAATAACTCCGCGGTTCGCGGCGCAAATTCCGACGGCTTCAGCATCACGTGATTTCCGGCCGCGAGTGCGTTGGCGAGCGGTGCGTAGCTCAGGAACAACGGGTAGTTCCAAGCCGCAAGGATTCCCACCACGCCCAGCGGCTGGTACAACACTTCGGCCCGAGCTGGCCAGAACTGCCAGGAGACCGGCGAGCGGCGCGGCTTCATCCAGCGCTGCAGATGCGAGATGGCGTACCGAATTTCAGCCAGCGTGGGGAACAGTTCCAGAGCCAGCGTCTCCTCGGCTGCCCTGCCGCCGAAGTCGTCCGAGATGGCCGCGACAATTTCGTCTTTTCGTTTCAGCAGCGCCTGCTCCAGCGAACGCAGTGCCTCGCGACGTTCCGCGTAGCCCGGCATTTTGCGCCGGAAAGCCGCACGTTGCGCTTCATAGCAATGCTGCAGCGTCGCTTGATCCATGTCTCGATTGTCATACGATGGCCCACCCGATACCAGCCAGAGATACTCCGTGAAGTGCCTGAATTCTCACCTTTGTGCTATCTTGGTGGACAGAATGTCAGCCCATAATGGCGATAAGTCCCGTTTTGGCCGCCAGCGCAAGCAAAAGATCAATCGCAGGAAGCGTATACGGACGCTTCGTGCTGCTTTAGTTGAGCCGCGGGCCAATAAGCCCCAGTAGAATCAAGCGGTTCTTCGAAGGAACCGATACCAACTCAGTTGGGTATCGGCGTGCTCTCTCACAGATTGGAGGAGGCGACATGCACTTCCAATGGTTCAAGACGGAACATCATCGGTTGCACACCATCGAAGAGTGGCCGGATAGCCCTCACAAAGAGGCTGCCTTGGCAGCCACTCGATCGAAGCTGGCGAGTCTCGCCCGCAACTTGCCAAACTCGCACCCGTTGCATTGCGAACTCTGTTTGAACCGTGAACCCGGAGCTGCCAGGTTCCTGATTGTTCCTGCCTGCCGTCGAGAATCCGTCTAACGGTTTAGCTGCTTAAGTTTACCGAGTACTATCTGGGATTTTGGTTGAATATCCCTCCGCAACGATACTCCTTTGGAATCAGTACTAGTGTCATAATGACAACCGAGCACTCACTCCGAGGTCTGCCGCCGCTAAATTATGCAAATCGAACCCACCCAACTCGACAAAGCTGTCTTGCTCAAGGTCACCGGGCGCATGGATGCCGAAAGCGCCCCGGAGTTTGAACAAGCCTGCGAGCAATGGATCGCGCAAGGGTGCCCGGCATGTGATCGCCGAGCTGAGCGGGTTGCAATATGTCAGCAGCATGGGATTGCGATCGTTCCTTACGGTCGCGCAGAGGCTGAAGTCGCTGACGGCTCGTTGACCCTGTGTGGGCTGCAAGGCCTGCCGCGACAGGTATTTGAAATGACCAGGCTGATCGGGCTCTTCCCGGTCTATCAGTCTACCGACGAGGCCATCGCCAAGCTGTGATGGATCCCGGATTTCGACGGCTCAGCCTGCCGGCCAGCCTCAATTCGTTGCAAGCTTTTCTGGAGTTTGCCCATACCGGGGCCGACGGCGCCGGACTCACCGCGGCCGATCGGGACAAGCTCGACCTGGTGCTCGAAGAGCTTCTGGTGAACGTCGCGCGCTATGCCTATCATCCGGAAACCGGGGACGTCGAGGTGGCCTACGCCGTCGAACCGATGGAAAGCTGCTGGTGCAGGTTGTCAGATAAAGGCCGCATTTTCAATCCCTTAGAAAAAGAGGAGCCGGATCTGGCGTGACAAGCTCGAGGATCTGCCCGTGGGCGGACTTGGGATTTTCCTGGTCCGGCATCTGGTTGATTCTCCTAGCTATCGGCGCGAACAGGACTGCAACGTCGTCTCCTTCCGATTTCCCCGCCCTGATCTGCTTGGTACTTGAAAGCCCAAAACTTTTTTAGCGCCGCTGTAACGCCAGCCCCGGCTGTGTCACTCTATGACAAGGCCCCCAAGCAGATGACCAACAACATTAGAAAAGAGGATGACACGATGACGACGTTCCGCAAGTGGAGATTTTCGATCCTGATCGGGAGCGGCATCATTGCCGCTGGCGCTCTTGATGTATTTCTCGAGCGCGCGGGTAAGTTCGGAAAAAACGCAGGGGGCTATCGGCAAGCGCGACGTATATCGCGACAGCCAGGTAAACACGGCCGACATCGCGGCTCCGGGCCAGGCGCCGGTCGCCACCACGGCCATCCTCGAGAGCAGCGAGTTCAAGTCGCTCGCCCAAGAATCCGGCGTTTCAGGAGCTGCTGAGAGATAGCATCTTTGCGCAACTCAAGAGCGATCAACTGTTCGCGCAGCTTGCTGGCCGACAGCAACTTTCAACAGATGGTACGGAACTCCGCGTTCATGAACGTGCATGAAGAGCGACGCCTTGCGCAGAGCGTTGGCGGAATCGCAACAGGCAGCGACATGAGCGAACGAGTCCCAAGCGCAGGACTTGAACGTCCAGGCGCTTCAGCAGGACTCGAACTTCCAGGGGCTGAAGGACAATAGCGCGTTCAATGAGCTGATGAAGAGCAGCGCGTTTGCCCCCTGCTTCAAAATATGAAGCTTTCGCGCGGTGATGGCTTCCTCGGCGTTCAACTCGCTGGTGACGAGTCAAATTGTTTAACCAGCCTCCTGACCAATGCGTCCGTTCCGGGCAGAGTTTGCTGAACCGAAGCTCTTCGCAGCTTCTCAGCGGAGCGCTGCTGGACATGAACGCGCGATGAGCGAGTAGGCCATTCGCTACACTGGAGTACTTGCTTCACCGAACTTGTAGGATAATTAATGGAGTCCCGCGTTGGATTGCGGGACTCCTTCTTTTTTGTACCCCGCTTTTGCGGCGCGCAGCCTCCCAAGATCTTCATCCAATCCTCCGAGCACATCGAAGTTCTCTATTACAGCCCTGCGCACGAATACCTGGTCACGCACCTGATCCGCTCCTACGAGAACGCGCTCAATTTCGAGCGCAACCAGTTTCACTTCACGCCGTCGCGAAAAGTAAGCGTCCTGCTGGAAGACTTCGGCGATTACGGCCACGGCGCCGCCGGAACCGTGCCGTCGAACTTCATCGACGTCGGCATCGCGCCGTTCAGCTATACCTACGAAACGCTGCCCGCCAACGAGCGCATGACCTGGATCATGAATCACGAGTCGATCCATATCGTGATGGGCGACAAGGCCAATAGCGTCGACCGCCGGTTCCGCTCGTTGTTCTTCGGCAAGGTGGTGCCCACCGACGAAGATCCGGTGTCGGTTCTGTACAGCTCGCTGACCAGCCCCCGGCACTACGCCACGCGCTGGTTTCACGAAGGCATCGCGACGTTCATGGAAACCTGGATGTCCGGCGGACTGGGCCGCGCCATGGGCGGCTGCGACGAAATGGTGTTTCGCACGCATGGTGCGCGACGACGCCTACATCTACGACGTCGTGGGCCTGGAATCGGAAGGCACCGCAGCCGACTTTCAGACCGGCGCCAATTCATATCTCTACGGCACCCGCTTCATGACCTGGCTGTGCTACACCTACGGCCCCGACAAGCTGATGCAATGGGTCACGCGCGGCGAGAACACCAGCCGCTACTTCGGCGCACGCTTCCAGCAGGTCTACGGAATGGGGATGGAGAAGGCCTGGGAACAGTGGATCGCCGACGAGCGCCAGTTCCAGGAAGCCAACCTGGCCGACATCCGCAAGTATCCGGTGACCAAGCCGCAGCGGCTTACCGAGCGCGCCGCTGGGTTCGGTATCGCGGGCTTATTACGACGCCAAGGACAACGTGATCTATGCCGGCGTCCGCTATCCGGCGCACATGGCCAGCGTCGCGGCGATGCATCTGGACACCGGGCAAAATCGAAGAACTGAAGGATATCAAGGGCCCGGCGCTCTACTACGTAACATCGCTGGCCTGGGATCCGCGCGGCCGCAAGCTCTACTACACCACCGACAACAACGATTGGCGCGATTTGAACGTTTATGACGTGGAAACGCACCACGCCGCGGCGCTTGCTGAAGGATTTCCGCACCGGCGACCTGGCGTTCGATTCCGCAGGACGGCTCTATGTGGGGCGTGCGGCACAACAACGGCTTGTCGAGCCTGGTCGAGATTTCCCCGCCTTACAACGAATTCAAAATACGCCGCGATTTCGAATACGGCACCGACATCTTCGACATCGACGTCTCGCCCGATGGCCAGTATCTGACCGGCGCGATCACGGATGTCAGCGGACGCCAGAAGCTGGTGCGCTTTCGAATCGATCAATTGCGCACAGAGCTGAAGCGCCAGTTCGAAGTCTGTACGATTTCGAATACAACTCGCCCGGCAATTTCGTCTTCTCGCCGGACGGGCGTTATCTGTACGGCTCGTCCTACTACACCGGCGCCTCGAATCTGTTCCGCTACGATTTCGAAACCAAGAAGATGGACGCGATCAGCAACGCCGAGACCGGCCTGTTCCGCCCGGTGCCGCTGGCCGACGGCTCGCTGATCGCGTTCGAATACACCAGCAAGGGATTCGTGCCGGCGCGCGTGCCCACGCAAGCCGCTGGAGGACGTGAGCGCGGTGAAGTACTTGGGCCAGGCGACGCTCGACAAATATCCGGTGCTGCGGAACTGGAAACTGCCGCCGCCGTCCTCCGATCAACTCCGAGAATCTGATTACGCGCGCCGGGCGCTTACAATCCGCTGCGCAACGTGCAGTTGATTTCGGCCTATCCGATCGTGCAGGGCTACAAGGACACGGCAGGCGGGTGGCATGCGCGCCGAGTTCGCCGACCGCTGCGGCTGGTGGGCGTCAATGTGGACGCCAGCTATTCGCCCGACCCGAGCCTGCCGCCGCAAGGAACGCGCTGCATGCGTCCTTCGACGCGCATTTCTGGGACTGGAAGCTCAGCGGCTACTACAACTACGCCGACTTCTACGATCTGTTCGGTCCCACCAAGCTGAGCCGCAGAGGCGAATCGCTGAAAGCTGGGGCATTCGCAATTATCTGATTTACGACACGCCGCGGACGCTGTCGCTCGAATGGAACGTGGCGGGATATTCGGGCCTGGACACGTCTGCCCGAATATCAGAACGTCGCCACGGTGACGCCCAACCTGCTCGAAGGCGAACCTGATGCTCAAGTATTCCGATCTCAGCCGAGCGCAGGGCGCCGTGGATGACGAGCAAGGGCACGGCCTGGGGCGTTTACTCGCGCTATTACTACAGCCGCGGTTCATTTCCCAGCGATCTGGGGCAACTACGATCGCGGCTTTCTGCTGCCGCGCAACAGCTCCTTCTGGATTCGCACTTCAGCCGGCAAATCGTTCGGCGATTTCACCAGCCCGTTCGCCAGCTTCTATTTCGGCGACTTCGGCAACAACTACGTCGACCACGGCGAGATCAGCCGCTATCGCGAATACTACAGTTTTCCGGGCGTGGACATCGATGCAATCGGCGCGCGCAGCTTCGGCAAAATGCTGGGCGAATACAATCTGCCGCCCAAGCGATTCCGCGAACTGGGAACCACCTGGATGTACGTGAACTGGGCGCGGCTGACGCTTGTTTTCGTCCGGCCTGTTCACCAATTTCACCAGCGATGCGAGCCGCGGTTACTTCGCTAATCTCGGCACGCAACTGGATTTCCGCGTGGTGTCTGTTCACATACTTGAACACGACGCTTTCCGGCGGCTATGCCGCGGCGGCCGATCGCAACGGCCACATCTCGACTCAGTACATGGTCTCGCTTCGCATTCTTTGATGTTTCCGCATCTCCATTCGATTGCTGCTGGCGCAGGCCGGCCTTGAGCTTGCTGCCGGTGCTGATGTTTCTGTTCGCGACTGGAGCTGATCGACACCTACAAGCTGCTGACGCTGCGGCGGGTGCTGCGCAGCGTGGCGGTCGGGTGCGGCGTCGCGCTGATCTGCTATGCGCTGAACACGGCGGTCTACGCATCCGGGGTGGTCTCGCCAGCGATGTGGGCGCGATCCGGCGCGCCGCTGATCGAGGAGTTCGCCAAGGCGCTGTACGTTGCCTGGCTGCTGCGGCAGAATCGCGTGGGCTTCATGGTGGACACCGCGATCTCCGGATTCGCGGTGGGCGCGGGCTTCGCGGTGCTCGAGAACCTCACTTACATTCCGGATCTGTCAGCGCGGCGGGGCTGCTGACCAGCGCGATCCGCGGGCTGGGCACCGCCATGATGCACGGCGGCACAACGGCCATCTTCGGAATCGTGTCCGTGAATCTGAGCGAAATCCGCGCTTCCCGATCCTGGCTGCTGTTTCTGCCCGGACTGGCCATCGCGGTCTTCATCCACGAACTCTACAATCAGCCGCTGTGGCGGCCGGTGACCGCGGCGGTGGTCGTGCTGGTGATGCTGCCGGTCGTGATGTCGTTCATCTTCTGGCGCAGCGAAAAGGCGCTCGAAAAATGGCTGGGCACGAAGCTGGACAAAGATATCGACCTGCTGCAGATGATCACGGGCGGCGAATTCAGTTCTTCGCGCGCGGGGCGATATCTGCAGTCGCTGGAAGAGCACGTTCGCGCCGGAAATTCTGGGCGACATGCTCTCTTACCTGCAGCTTTCGCTCGAGCTGAGCGCGCGCGCCAAAGGCGACCTGCTGCGCCGCGAAATGGGTTTCCCCGTTGCGCCTGACCCGGAGCTGCCCGGGCACCTGAAGGAACTGCGTTATCTGGAATCGCAAATCGGCCGCGCCGGCAAGCTCGCTTTAGCGCCTCTGCTCGGACAAAGCCGGCGCGACATCTGGGAGATGGAGCAGCTCGCAGCCAAGCAACAGGAGACCGCCGCTGGTGGCGGATAGCTCAACGTTACACAGGCAAGCCGTGAAAGCTTGCGATCGCGGCGGTCTCATCTTCGAAGGACTGCAAAACCGCATCAATCTTGGTAATGCTCAAGACTTTCTTTACCGGAGCATCGGGGTTCAACAGCTTCAAGGCTCCCGAATTCTTGACGGCGTGGCAATAGCAGTTCATCAGCACGCCCAACCCGGTACTGTCGATGCGGCTCACCTTGCTGAGATCGATCAGGACCTTGGTGTCTTTCTGCAGGCGGATGGCATTGGCGAGCTCGTTCAGTTCGAGAGACGCAGCCAGCAGTTGGGAATCCTGGGTGAAGCGAAACACAGTCACGTCCTTCACGCGCTTTCGCTCCAGGACAGGTTCGCCCAGCCCCCGGATCAGCAGTTCGGTGGCGCGCATCTCCGTTGTAACACTCGTCGCAGGTTAAGTAGTGGTCTTCGAACTGGTCGGCCAACTCGGGCGCCAGCCTGCGGTGCAGGTACTTCCGGATCAAATCCTCGCGGTATTCCGGGTCGCCGTGCCACTCCGTGCTCATATACTTGAGTGACGCGAGGCGGCCTGATGTTTCGTGTGTTCGAGATAAATCGCTCGAAATTTTTCTTTGGCGCGGAACAGGATCACGCGGAAGTTCTGGTCCGAGAGTCCGGTTTGCTCCAGGATCTCTTCCTTAGTCTTTTCTTCAAGATAGAACGCGCGCAGGATCCGGCGGTCCCGTTCGGGAAGCTGGGCCAGGCCCAGGGCGATGGCCTGCCGCAGCTCGAACAGATCGGCCTCGGGGAGGCTCCGGCCGGGCGGCTCGGGTACAACCTCGGGCATCGGTTCATCGCGGTGGGAGCGCCGCCGGTATTCCAGGATCACGTTGCGGCAAATGCCGTTCAGAAAGGCCCCCACCGCTTCGCTATTGCGGATCTTTTCGTTTTGCGAGGCAACTAACAAACGGGCGATGGTTTCCTGTACGATGTCTTCCACGTCAGGGCAAGCGAAGCCGACCTCGTAGGAGACCTTGAAGCGCAACTTCAGCCGGAGCTTCTCCAATTCCTCGCCGGAGAGATTCATTCACGCCCTGAATGGACAGGTTAGCAGAGTCGAGTAAGTCCGCGGCCCGTGCTCACAAATGATCAGCACTCCGCGTCTTATGGCCGCACGGCAGCTAGCACGTGCGTTCGAATCCTTCTCGCCGCTGCCTGCAGCGCTCGCGCTGTCGCAACGGCTGATCACCAGCGGAGGCAAAGTCTCGGCACCGAATTACCCTGCTTCGCTCGGCGGCACGGCGGACTTTGGCGCGTTCACGCCTTCATCGCTTTTGACCAGAGCATCGCGGTTCAACAGACGCACACGCGGGGTTGTCCCCAAGTCGGGCACATCCTGAACGAGCCGGAAAATTTGACAGCCAGGAGTGTGGTTTGATGTAATTGATTACGAAGCTGTTTCCCGCCTTGCTCCTCAGTAGCTCAATGGTAGAGCATTCGGCTGTTAACCGAAGGGTTGTAGGTTCGAGTCCTACCTGAGGAGCCAAAATCTCGCTCGGCCGCCCAAGTTGAACGGTCCTGTTAACCATGTAGCCAAACGCCGCGGTGATTGGCATCTGACATCGGATCTGGTCCGTCGCTGGTGGACCGCCTCCCTAGTTCCTGGCATACTGAGGGAGCAGGACAAAAAGCCATGACGACGGTCAACGCACATTTCGACGGCAAGGTCATCGTCCCCGATGAGCCGCTTAATCTGCCCCCGAATCAAGCGCTGATCGTCAGCATCGAACCCGTTGAAGAAAAACACGAAGTAGCGGAAGGATCCGTTTTGAGCTGGCTCGCTGCCAACGCAGTTGAGAGCGACGCCCTGCCCGCGGACCTGGCAGAGCGGCACGATCACTACCTGTACGGACGTTCCAACGGGCAGAGGTAGTGGCCACCTATTTCGCCGACACCTCCTTCTGGGTCGCACTATCGAGCAGGCGAGACCAGTATCATCCCCGCGCCGTTGAATGGCACGGGTTCGTGATTCGGTCCGGCAGCAAGATCCTAACCACCGAGGCTGTCCTATGGGAATGGCTGAACGCACTTTCGGACCCCAGCACTCGTGGTTTGGCAGTGGAGGGTTATCGGCGATCGCATGCGGATGCGAATGTCGAGGTAGTTGCTTTTCAGACTGAACTGCTCGACGCTGCTGTCGCTCTTTATGGAGCGCGTCCCGATAAAGGTTGGAGCTTGACGGATTGCTTTTCGTTCGTGGTCATGGAACGATGGCACGTCACCGAAGCGTTGACCACCGATCGTCATTTCGAGCAGGCAAATCTAAAAGCGCGGATGCTTGAGCAACCTGCTGGCTGAGCCGTTGGTCATCCGTCCTGGTTTACGCCATCTCTGGCTGTTAACCAAGTGAGCCACGTTCAAAGACGGAGAAGGCGCTTCGGGACAATTTGAGTAGCCCATTTAGAATCAGAGTTTTTACGTGTGTCTCCCCGGCGCGAAATAGCCTTTGTTTCACTTGGGGAGCCAAATATTTGCCCAACCCCCAACACTTCAAAGTGCCCGCCGCCTACGAGCGATGACCGCTCCTTCATTTCCTGAACTCTTATGGAGAACCTTGAAACCCGCCTCGGCGAGGTGGCCCGGATCGCTGTGCGCCTCGAGCAAGAAACGGGCTGCCTAGCCCAACTGATGATCGCGCAGCGGTCCATCGAATCGGCATGGGGAGAAAAGCCGGTCGGCCACGCGAACTACTTTGTCATCAAACGCGCCGCCCGCCACACGAAGTGGTGCACGGTCACCACGCGCGAGGTCATGAGCGGCAAGCCTGTTCTTGATATCCTCGATTTCGCCGACTACGATCCCCTCGCGGCTTCGTGCTGCGATTACGCCCGGCTGATCACGAGCGGCACGCCCGTACCAGGCGGCATGGGAGCGGTACAGAAACGACCGTGACTACTCGCGTTGATCGCTGCAGTCTCACGCGTCTACGCCACCGATCCTGGCTACGGGCATCTGGCGACGCTGATCGCGGGCCAAACGAACGTGCAACAAGCCATTGCCGGAGGAGGTCAGAATGGCTTCCTTGAGACGATCACTAGGTTGCTCTCATGAAAACACTGTGCGCAGCTGCCGCCGGAATCCGTACCTCGCCCGCCTTCCACGAGCACAGAGGGTACCCGCTCGGAACTACACTAAGCTTTCCGACCAGTGTTGCCTGCGCCATGGGCGGCGACACCTTATGCAGGCACAAGCGCTCCAACTTCTTCGGCAGGCACTCGCTGACAATACTGCGACTTTCCGCGACGGACAGTGGCAGGCGATCTCCGCTCTGGTTCAGCGCAAGGCGCGGCTCCTTGTGGTCCAGCGGACGGGATGGGGCAAGAGCCTGGTGTACTTTCTCGCCACGAGATTTCTTCGCGATGAGGGAGCGGGCTGTGCAATTTTGATCTCGCCGCTCCTGTCGCTGATGAGAAACCAGATTTCGGCGGCCCGAAGGATCGGAGTTAGAGCGGAGACAATCAATTCGACGAACGAGACCGAATGGCGGCGGATTGAAGCCAGCTTGCACCGGGATGAAATCGACGTGCTCTTAATCTCACCGGAGCGGCTCGCCAATGACGATTTCGTCACTCGATGCCTCCTGCCCATTGCAAATAGGGTTGGCCTCTTCGTTGTAGATGAGGCCCACTGCATTTCGGACTGGGGACACGATTTCCGACCAAATTACCGGAGAATCGTCAGGATACTGAGGGCGCTTCCGCGGACCATCCCGGTTCTCGCTACGACCGCGACGGCCAATGATCGGGTCGTAGGAGATATCGTCGAGCAGCTCGGCCCGAATCTGGAAGTCCAGCGTGGCCCTTTGACACGAGCGAGCCTCAGTCTCCAGAACATCAACATGCGCTCCCAAGCGGAACGCATGGCATGGCTCGCCAGCATTCTTCCTCAACTGCCTGGAAGCGGAATCGTCTACACGCTGACTGTTCCGGACTCGAAACGTTTGGCGCACTGGCTTCAATCTCAGGGAATTGATGCCGAGCCCTATTACGGTGCTATGGAGACAAACGAGCGGGAAGGTCTGGAGAACCGGCTCCTCAACAATGAGATCAAAGTCCTGGTGGCGACTGTCGCTCTGGGGATGGGCTTCGACAAGCCCGACCTTGGCTTCGTCATTCACTACCAGCGGCCTGCGTCCGTTGTGCACTATTACCAGCAGGTTGGGCGTGCCGGACGCGCCGTAGACGATGCCTACGGCATTCTTCTGCACGGGGAAGAAGACGACGCCATCGCGGACTACTTCATACGGTCGGCCTTTCCAGCGCCGCAAGACGTGGAGTTGCTGCTGGGGATCATACGCACCGCCAACGTAGCCCTAACCATCCCGAAGCTCCAGGAACGAGCCAATCTCGCGAAGGGCAAGATTGAAAAGATTCTGGAGTTTCTGTTGCTCGAATCGCCCGCACCAATTCAGAAGACACCGGCCGGCTACGTACTGAACCCTGTGCGCTGGCAGATGCCGGTGGACCGGATCGAACGGATCACAAACCTGCGCCGGGGTGAGTTGGAGCGGATGCAAGTCTACATGGGCAGCCGGGACTGCCTCATGCAGTTTCTGGCTGAAGAGTTGAACGATCCAGATGCGGGACCGTGCGGCAAGTGCGTGAACTGCGCTGGGCGTCTCCTGACGGAAGATTACCCGGAGGAACTTGCTCAGGCGGCAGTGGAATTCCTCGACCGTCAGGAGAATCCTATCCAGCCACGTAAACGTTGGCCGCCTGGACTGACTGATCCTGAGATGCATGGGAATATTGCGGCGACGCAGCAGGCAGAGGACGGGCGTGCATTGTGCCGTTGGGGCGACGCCGGTTTTGGCACACTCGTGCGGCGAGGCAAGCAGCAGGAACACCACTTTGACGAACAACTCGTTGAAGCCGCCGCCCGCTTGATCGGGAATCGCTGGCGGCCCGATCCAGCACCAACTTGGATCACGTGCGTTCCCTCAAGACGCCATCAGACGCTGGTCCCGGGCTTCGCGCGGCGCCTCGCACGCCGCCTGGGCCTGCCGTTCGTCGAGTGTATCCACAAGGTGAGGGATACTGAACCCCAGAAAACTCGTGCTAACAGCTTCCAGCAGGCGCAGAACCTGCTTGGGGCTTTCGCTGTTGACCAGGCGACGGTCAGACCGGGACCGGTGCTGCTGGTCGATGACATGGTCGATTCGAAGTGGACGTTCACAGTGACGGCCGCTCTGCTGCGCCGGGCCGGGAGTGGTGTGGTTTATCCATTTGCGCTTGCGGACACTTCTTCGGAAGATAATGATTAGGAGATGCAATTGGAGTCGACTCTGACGGCTGATACCCAGGCGGTGCTCCTCCTGTGCGGAGAACTCGGCCAGCGCGGAGGCAACGGCCTGAAACCTCTGGGCCTGCGGCAATACAACAATTTAGCCACATGGCTGAAAACAGAAGGCTTGCGCCCGGGTGATCTGCTCACGTTCAGAAGGCAAAACAAAGCTCGGCGGACTCCAAACCGCCGAGGTGAATTCTGATCGCGTTTCGCCGCTGCTGGAACGCGGTACTGCCCTTGCCTTGGTCGTCGAGAAGTGGGAAAGAAGCGGCCTCTGGGTAATCAGTCGTAGCGACAGCTGCTATCCCGAACGTCTCAAGCGGTATCTCGGCCAGGCGGCCCCGCCCCTCCTTTATGGTGTCGGTTCGAAGAGCCTACTTAACCGCGGAGGCCTAGCCGTAGTGGGGTCACGCGACCGGACGGATGAGGATGGCGATTTCGCGCGTCGGGTCGGGGAGCATTGCGCGCAGGAAGGCGTAGCTATCATTTCGGGTGCCGCCAAGGGGATTGATCGGGACGCCATGGCCGGTGCCTTGGAGGTCGGGGGCTCGGCGCTGGGAGTTCTTGCCGAGGGTCTGGCTAAGACCGCTACTTCGGGCCAGTACCGCGCGGGGTTGGTCAGCGATCATCTAACCCTCGTCTCGCCGTTTGATCCCGATGCGAGATGGTTTGCGTATAACGCGATGGAGCGAAACAAACTCCTCTACGGTCTTAGCGATGCGGCGCTGGTGGTTGCCAGCTCAGCCGACTCTGGAGGCACATGGGCAGGTGCTACCGAAGCGCTCCAGCTTGGCAAGGTAAAAGTCTTCGTGAAATCCACAGGTGTCCTGGCGCCAGGTAATCCGAAGCTGATGCATATGGGAGGAATTCCCTTTCCCCCGGAGCCATGGGAGAACCTTCGACCGTTGTTCACCGCGCCAGAAGCGGAAAACGGTCAGTTGTTTTCCGCGACTGCTCAACAATCTTCCCCCGCCGTGGAACTGAGCGCTGAGTCCGTCGTAACCGCTGCCCCGCTGGACACTCCACCCGCTGAGACGCACGTCGCACCTACGGAAACCCCGGCCGCGGAGTCTGTGTCGTGTACGGAAGCGGAGCCTACCCGCGACGCATACACATTGGTGATCGACACAGTGCTAGCCCTTCTCAAGGAGCCACAATCCGACGAGTGGGTTGCGGATAAGATGTGCGTGCGCGCGCCACAGATGAAGGACTGGCTAGATAGAGGTGTCCGTGAAGGGCGCATCTTGAAGCTGAAGAAGCCTGTACGTTACGTGGCACATACGCCGACTCTTTTCACGGCGTGACTGGCCGAGCCCGCGCGCTCTTTGACAGCCAAATATCAAGTGAGTTCGCATCTTCGAAATCTTCCCGCGCGGTTAACACCATGGAGAATCGGCGTGCCTTCCGGCTCTCCAAACGGCCGTTCGGAAGAGAGTTGCGCTTGGGGAGCCAAAGTCCTGCTTGGATCGCCAAGTCGAACACCTGCGTTAACCTTCTCCCCTTCGGCGTCTGCCGGGGTCACAAGATGAGCAGCTCAACTGAACGGTGCTGGTACGATTGAATGCGGAGTCGAGCCATGACCGAGCGCATCGAGATCAATCCAGCAGTCATGCTGGGTAAGCCTGTGATTCGGGGGACCCGCCTGCCAGTGGAGACTCTTGCTGCGTAAGCTCGCCGAGGGCATGACCACCGTCGATCTCCTGGATGCATATCCGCGATTGCGGGAGGATGATATCCGGGCAGCGCCGGACTACGCGGCGGATATGATCGCCCACGAAACCGTTGTGACGCTCGCTTCCCAATAAGCAGGCGTATGCGTTTTCTCGCGGACGAATGCTGCGATTTCGCCGCCGTTCGCTTACGCGCAGACGGCCATGATGTATTAGCGGTGAGTGAGTTTCAGCATCGTTCTGTCGACAAAGAGCTGATGGAGGCTTGCGCTGACCGAGAACCGTATACTCCTGACCGAGGACAAGGATTTCGGCTGGCTTGTATTCGCAGGCCGCGTAGATTCGCCAGGTGTGATCCTGATCAGATTCCCGGCCTCTGCCAGAGGGTTGCTTGCGGCAGCGGTTGTGAACCTGGTGCGCGAGCACGCCTCAAAACTGGTGGGAGCATTCGTAGTCCTACAGCCGGGGGCGGCCCGTATCAGTTTCGGACCACAAGACGTGCGATGAAATGATAGACCGCATTCTTCATGAGATAATCGTCGGGGCATGGAGGAGCGTAAATTGGATTTCCGCGTTGAGCACGAAATCAAAGTAGGTGCTGAAGCGCATCCATGGGCCTTGCCTAATATGCACTCGCGCGACGGAGTACTGCAAGAGGATTCCACGGTTGGGTATGGTCTGGCTGCGGAAACAGTTCGAGCCCGATACGCTTCGACGCGATGTGAGGGCAGTTCGGATCGGCGTAGCGCCCAAGGGTCGGAGCCTTGCGCTATTGGAGGCGCTTCTCTGCGGGGACTGCTTGGCCGCGCTGCCGGAGGTCCGGCGGAATTCTTCCAGTGAGCGAGATGCGGAGCTGCAGCGGCGGGCCGCGCGGGCTCGACGGCTAGGTCGTCGCCCGGATGGAACAGGTCAGCGAAGAGCTGCAGGTGACAATGTCTCCTGCACACGCGGACTGTGGCTGGCGGTGCGCGGCGCTACAGCCTCGCCGCAGGACCGTCAGTAGGAGCAAAAGAAAATGTGGAGCGCGCACCTCGTGCCACCGTCCTTCGTGCACTGCGCGACGGCGTTTCGCTGGGCCTCTCTGGGGTCCGTGGAGGTCGCCCAACCGGCGAAGCTCCGATCCGACGCGAGGGCTCCGCACTCTTTGTTAAAGACAGTCCGCAAAACACACGCCTTGCCGCGCTGGGAACAGGCATCCATGGCCTCTTTCTCGGCGAGGGAGCGGTCGTTCTTGCTGGACGACCATCCCGCCTGCATATCCGGTGCGCTGTAGGCGATGGCGCCCCAGGATGTCGCGTGAGGCTGCGCGGGGGGATTCGGCTTGTTCGTCCGGCTCGCGCTGGCCAGCGAACACGCCGAGAGGTCGCTCAGGCATGTACCCCAGCGCTGCTGGCAGACCGCCGTCGCATCTGCTTTAGCCTTTTTCTCGGTGTTGCCTGTTGCCGCCTCAAAGTGCTGCGCACCTTTGGCCACCGCCAAGGCAGCACAAGCATTCTCGAACCGGTACACAACCTTACAGTTACTGCCGTACCTGCCGCACGAGGCGATGGCGTCTTGGTCGGCCGCCGCTCGACTCCCTTTGTTCCAGGAGATCCCCTCGGCTCCGTGAGCGCCAAAGGCGATGGCGCCGTATGGCGCGGGCGAGTTCTGATTTAGATTTGCGCATTGGCTCCCGCAATTTTCGCGGCATCCCCAGGCGAGGCTCGCGGGTCCCGAATCGCATACGCTAAAGCAACTGTTCAAGCATTGGTTAAACCGGTCGCTGGTCTGTCCGGGCGCGAGTTGTGACATCAACCCGAGAGCGATGCCAAGCCAGGCGAGGATCCACCAACAACGGCTCCCGGCCGCGCTCCCATCGAAAGCCAAACCGCGTGTTGCGGCCGGCCGCGGCGGCTCACAGCGAGCCTCGCCCGATTCGCAATGAAACATCTTCATTCGTTCGCACTCCGCTCCGAGTCGATTCTAGCATTGGTTGCCCCCGGCTTCCTGCAATCGACATTGCGCGACTGCTGTAGCACGAAGGCGGCTGGCCAAGTCTCCTTTAGGAAGCTGTGCCGTTGACTTCATGTCATATATTCAGCCTCCTCCAAGCCACTAATAGACGAGGCACAAAAAGGAGGCCATGGTGATCTCTCGATTCCTTCTCCCGCTGCTAGCCGGAGCAGTCCTATTCGCCCAGACCCCGGGCGCTAATGCACCAGCGCCGGATCTGAAAGCATTCCTGAACCTCTCCGACTCGCAGATTCAACAGTTGGTTCAGCTTCAACAGCAAAAAGGGCAGGCGCTACTGCCCGTAGTGCAACAAGCGGCTCAGGCCCAGCAGAAGCTCCAGCAAATCCTGGCTTCGCCGGGTCCGGATCCGGCCACCGTAGGACAGCTGGTGATTGCGATAGCCGCACTCGGCCAGCAGATTCAGCAGATTGCCGGCAAGTTCCAGCAGCAGGCATCTTGTCTTCTGGAGGTGGATCAGCTGACAAAGTTGCCGCCTCTGCAATTGGCTCTGGACTTGCACCCAACCGCTCTGCAGGCGGTTTCGCTGGGGCTTCTGAATGCGCCATGATGAAGGCGAACGCCGCTCATGCTCAACGTAGCCGCTCAAGCGATCGAACCTCCGCGCAACGTGATGGAACCGTCCGCTGCCGCTCGGTTGGCCCTCGACGAAGCCGGGCTGCGCAGCGCGCTCGAAGAGCACCATCTGGAGAGCTACGGGTGGGCGCTGAGCTGCTGCCGGCGCCGCAGCGACGAAGCGGAGAACGTACTCCAACTCGTCTACTTGAAAGTTCTCAGCGGCAAAGCGGTGTTCGATGGAAAATCCAGCTTCAAGACGTGGCTGTTTGCCGTGATCCGCAAGACCGCTGCCCACGAACACCGGCTGGAGCTGCTGCGAAGCCTGCGCCTGAGTCAGATTCCTAAGATACTCGATGCGAAACCGCGAGGTGAGCAGTCCGGCATCGAGGTGCGGCTCAAGGAGGCGCTGGAGAAGCTTCCGGCACGGCAACGGCAGGTGCTGCAACTGGTCTTCTACCACGATCTTTCCATCGTCGAAGCCGCCCAGGTGATGGGCGTTGGAATCGGTTCCGCGCGAACACACTACGAGCGAGGGAAGAAACAAATGCGGCGGAGGCTGGCATGATGACCGAAGACAGTGATCTAAGGGCGCGCTTCGCTAATCTGCGCGAAGAGGATCGGAGCGCCGCACCACCATTTGGACGGACCGCGGCCGCTACAGCTGCCTCTTCGCGCCGCGGCTCATTCGTGCGAATTGCTCTTGCCGCGATAGCGGTTCTCGCCATCACCGTGCTGTTGGTTTTGCGGACCCACCGCGCAACGGACGCGGTCCCACGCGAACTCGCGGCGTGGTCTTCACCAACCGCGTTTCTGCTGCAAACTCCCGGCCAACAGCTTCTGAATCAGACCCCCAGGCTGGGAGAACCTTTAATCCATGCTCGACCGGCCGCCCAGGATGGACCCCAATGAAACCGATGATTCTGGCACTGCTGTTTTTCAATATTCTCGCCGCCCAACAACCGCCGGACGATCCGCTGCGCGATATCATGTTCCCACCCGAGGCGGTCATGCAACACCAGCAAGCCATCGGGCTCAGCGACGAGCAGAAGAACAGTTTCAAAGTTGAGGTTCGCCAGGCCCAGCTGAAATTCACCGAACTTCAATGGACCCTGCAGGACGAGATGGAGCGCCTGGTCTCTCTGCTCAAACAGCCCAAGGTAGACGAGAAGCAAGCGGCCTTACAGCTGGACAAGGTGCTGGCCGCGGAGCGTGAAATCAAGCGCGCCCAGCTCATGCTTCTCATCCAGATCAAGAACAATCTGACACCGGCGCAGCAGGCTCAGCTTCGCGAGCTGATTGAGAAATCCAAGGCAAGATAGGGGACCCGTGGGCTCGCTTCTGGCTCATGGCTAGGGCTTGTGTCCCCCGGCAGAGTCGGATACACTTTTCAGGTCGAAGGAGGGTTATCGCATGTCTTGGTTGGCTTGGATCATCCTGGGATTAGTCGCCGGGTTCATCGGCAGCAAGCTCGTCAACAAACGCGGCGAGGGACTGTTCCTGGATATTCTTCTCGGAATCGTCGGAGCTATCGTCGGCGGATGGTTGTTCAACCGCTTCGGCGCCAATGGGGTTAGCGGGCTAAACCTATACAGCCTGGTCGTAGCTGTGGTTGGCGCCGTGGTGATCCTGGTCGTGTACCACGCTCTGCGTCGGGCCTAGCTCGGCTAAGACCGGCAACGGGACCGCACGCTACTCATCGCTGGAACTGCGGCCACGCATACCCGTGGTTCTCCCGATGAAGTAACCCACAACCACCGCGAAGACGAAGGACAGAAGAATTGGCGACGGTGCGTCCACGACTACTCCATCGTCGGATGACAGCTGGATCTTCATAGCGAATAGCCGGGACGCCTCGCCGGATTGGGCGAGCGCACATTTTTTACGCGGGTTTTACAACTTGCCGTTGCCCTGGCGCCATTGAGGACGGTATGCTGGCATCCAGGCCTCTGCCGATCCGCGTCCTCAGTCAGCACAGGATTCCCCATGAAAGCTTCGCTGCTCGTTCTAGCTGTCTCGATGATCGCGCGCGCCGCCGCGCCCGTCATCACCCTGGCGAACTTCCCTAACAGCATCGTCTACGCGGTTCAGACCGATGCCGCGGGCAATATATATGTTGCCGGCCTGCAGGGAAATTTCGCCAAGGCAAATCCGTTCGTTGCCAAATTGAGCCCCACCGGGCAGACGCTGTATTCCACCACTCTGGCCGGCAGCAACTTCGGCATCGCGTGGGCCATCGCGGTGGATTCCAGCGGCGCGGTTTATGTTTTCGGCAAATACCAACTCGCCGGATTTCCCGGTTACGCCCGGCGCTTTGCAAACCACGATGCAGGGCTCATTTCAAGGCTTCGTTAAGCCCCGAGCCACGGGTCGAGGCGTCAAGCTTTTTTCGGGACGAACGCCAGAAAGCGGCGCGGATTGTCATAGAGGATCGCGTGTATCGTTTCCTCTTTAACACCTGCTTCCGCGAGCTTCGGCGCAAATACGGTCTTCGTTCGTCCGTACATGGGACCTTCCAGCGTCCTGGCGCCGGTGAAGTCGGACGACAACAGGAGCTGGTTGGCATAGCCGGCATCTAGAAACTTGACCAGCATCTTCACCCGCTTTTCATCGGGCACGAACCGCTCGACCGTGTTCATTCGATCAAAGCCAACCCAGGCGCCGCGATTAGCGATCTGTTTGATGATGCTTGCCTCGGGATCGTCGAGGCAGCACGTGTGGCCGATCACGACGCGCTGAGGTTTCACTCCTACGGATTCGAACATGTCGAGTTGATGCAGGCCGGCGTCTTTCGGGACATTGGGGCCGGTGCCGTAGGCGTTGTGAGTGAAGATCGGCAGGTTGGTGCGGAGATGCGCCTTGCCCACAGCCCGAAAAACTTTCTGCTCAGTCTCGCTCATGGGGGCGTTGGGGTTTTCGCCGATCTCGCCGAAAGCGCCATAGCGGTTCATCCGGGCTTCTTGAACCAACTCTTCGGCGATCTGGTCCTCGGGTTTTGAGGCGATCTCGGGCGGATAGCTGCGCTCCATGTAGTAACCGCCGCTGGCGACAATGTACATCCCGGTTCGCTCCGCAATCAACTTGAGATTGTCGAGATTGCGGCCCATGTCCGGATGCCCGCCATCGACGATGCAGACGATCCCATCCTTCTGGGCAGCCTTCACTTCATCGACGACCAGATCCACATTGTTGGTGGGAGCCGCTTGCTTGGGAGGCGGGCCGTTGCGCGGCCGCATGTCGATCGAGAGGTGTTCGTGGAAGAGGGTGGCGCCTGACGCCAAGGCATCCGGCGGCAAATCTTTTTGCAACGTTCGGATGATGGCGCCCTTCGGGAAATGAGGCGATTTTGCGCCGGAAGCAATGCGCGACGCCGCAACCATCGCCGCACCGCTCGCCAGTAAATTCAGCGTGTCTCTCCGGCTGGGTTTGTTCACGGATGAACCTCCTTCTCAAGAAACGAAATTGGGGCGCCGGGCTGCGTATTTTGAATCATAATATACGATCGGGAGCCAAGCTGAGTCCTGATCTTGCGGAACACTGTTTTCGAGTGACAAAGCATAGCGTGTTGCAACCAGCATAAGTGATTGTAAGGACGCAAGTTGACAGCGACAGGCGCACATTTGTAAAATGGCTTTAGCTAGGGAAAGGAGCGGTAATGATTCCCTCCACGGTATTGCGCACGGTAGGACTAACTGCGTCAGTTGGCCTGCTTTCATTGAGTTCCGCATTGGCTGCCACTATCAGCGACAGCACACCGGTCACATTCACTAAGGACATCGCCCCGATTTTCCAGGCCAAGTGCCAGGACTGCCATAGAACCGGGTCGATGGCGCCGATGTCGCTGATTACCTACGAAGAGTCGCGGCCGTGGGCCAAGGCCATCCGCGAACGCGTGGTCACGCGGCAGATGCCGCCCTGGCACATCGATCGGAACGTCGGCGTACAGAAGTTCAAGAACGACATGTCGCTCAGTGACGCGCAGATCGCCACCATCGTGAAATGGGTGGATTCAGGCGCTCCGGCGGGCGATCCCAAAGACATGCCTGCTCCCAAGCAGTGGCCCAGCGGCAACGAGTGGCAGGCCGCCAAGGAACTCGGCCAGCCCGATATGGTGATCGAAGCGGCCCCCTACACCATGCCCGCGCGTCATCAGGATGTATGGTGGCGGCCGACGGCGAATATCCCGCTCACCGAGCCGCGTTGGGTGAAGGCGGTCGAAATACGGCCGAGCACCGAAGAGGGCCGCCGCATTGTGCACCACGCCATTGCTTACCTGGATCAAAATGAACCCGCGAATCCTGACTCGCCCGACCGCTCTGCGGCGTTCGGCGGACGTGGCATGTTAATGGAGTGGGCCATCGGCAAACAGTTCGACATGTACCGGCCGAACACCGGGAAACTGCTCCTGCCAGGTGCGCAAGTTTCCTGGGACATCCACATTCACGCGGCCGGCGAAGAAATCCGCTCGGGTGTGCAGTTGGGCGTTTGGTTTTATCCCAAGGGCCAGGAACCGAAATATCGCACCTATTTGACAGGCTTCCAGGCTCTGCCTCGCGGACGTCTGGATATTCCGCCGAATACGATCACTCAGAACGAAGGGTTCACCGTACTGCGGCAGGCCGCGATCCTGGAGAATATTCAGCCGCACATGCATCTGCGCGGCAAGGCCATGATGCTGGAAGCAATTCTGCCGGACGGCACCACGCAAGTGGTCAGCTACGTCAGCCACTTCAACTTCAACTGGATGACGAATTATATCTATGCTGACGACGCGGCGCCGTGGTTCCCGAAAGGCACCGTGATCCACGTCATCGCCTGGCACGACAACACTACGGCCAACAAGAACAATCCGGATCCGGATCAGTGGGTCGGCTACGGAGACCGCACGGTCGACGAAATGGCGCATGCCTGGGTGAACGTGACTTACGTCAGCGATGAAGACTACAAAGAGTGGGCGGCCAAGCACAAACCACAAAGAACCACGGCTAGCCTGCAGTAAAATCTCCTCCGCCTGCAATAGGGGCGTCCCAGCGCTCCGGCGTCCGGGGCGCTCCTATAGCAGTTGCAGTTCTCTCCTATGAAACACTTTGCAATACATATGAAAGCCTCGTGGCTGGCTGGTTTGAACTGCGCGGCATTCTTCTTCTTCGCGGCCGCCGGCGCATTGTGGGGGCAGTCCTTACCTTTCGAGCCCGCGCTCGAGGCCGGCCAGAGCATCACGGGCGCGTATGAAGGCTGGTTCTCCAATCCGGACGGAAGCTTCAGCATGCTGGTGGGGTATTTCAATCGAAACACCAAGCAGGATCTGGATATTCCACTCGGGCCGGACAACGAGATCGAACCTGGCGGCCCCGATTACGGGCAGCCGACCCATTTTTTCGCCGGCCGTGGTTGGGGTATCTTCACCATCAAAGTGCCCAAGGATTTCGGCGAAAAGAAGCTTACTTGGACGATTCTGGCGAATGGAAAACCGACTGCCATTAAACTCTGGCTGAATCCCCTTTACGAGATTTCTCCCTTTGCCGCTTCCGCCGACGTAGGACCGGATGCGGACACACCACCGACTTTGCGCTTCCAGGATTTTAGCGAACAGGGTCCGGTGGTCCAAGGGCCGCAAGGGTTGGAAACTAAGAGAACCGCCAGCGTGAGCCAACCGCTACCGCTGACGGTTTGGGTTTCCGACGATCAAAAGTGGTTTTCCAATTCAGGCGCCAAGCCGCGCAATCTGGGCCCGATTCCGGTGACCATCACCTGGAGCAAATATCGCGGGCCAGGCACGGTGACTTTTTCGAAGAACAAACCCGTGGCCGAAAAGCTCGATGGCGGCGACCCCAAGTTCCCGTTCAATGGCAAGGCCACCACGACGGCGCAATTCAGCGAGCCGGGCGAGTATGTTCTACACGTCACCATCAACGACTATTCCGGTGAGGGCGGCGGCGGTGGATTTCAGTGCTGCTGGAGCAATGGCACTGTAAACGTTTCCGTCAAACCCTGACCGCATACATCAGTGTTCTCCACGCAAGTCGGAATCGTCGGCGCGGGACCGGCCGGCCTCATGCTTTCGCACCTGCTGCACCTGGACGGGATTGAATCGGTCGTCCTCGAAGCCAAGAGCCGTGAGTTTGTGGAACAGCGCGTGCGAGCCGGTGTGCTCGAACAGGGCTCGGTGGATCTGCTGAACTCTACCGGCGTCGGCGAGCGGATGCGTAGAGAAGGGCTGCTGCACGAAGGCATTGAGCTTCTGTTCAACCGCCGCCGGCACCGCATTCACTTCCAAGAACTCACCGGCCGCTCGATCACGGTCTACGGCCAGCAGGAGGTGGTGAAGGATCTGATCCGTGCGCGGCTCGACGCGGGTGGTCAAATATTTTTTGAAGTGGAGGACGTTCGCATCTCGGCGTTCGATTCGGATCGGCCTGCGATTCGCTTTCGCGATCAGGAGCGCGACTGCGAGCTGGCGTGCGATTTCATCGCCGGGTGCGATGGCTTTCACGGCGTATGCCGTCCTTCGATCCCGGCCGGTATTTTGCGATTCTACGAACGAAACTACCCATTCGCCTGGCTGGGGATCCTGGCGCGCGCCAAGCCTGCTTCAGACGAGCTGATTTACTCGAATCACGAGCGCGGGTTCGCGCTGCTCAGCATGCGCTCGCCCAGCGTCACGCGCTTGTATCTGCAATGCCGGCCGGACGAGGATCTCGCGCAGTGGCCGGATGACAGGATTTGGGAAGAATTGCAGATCCGGCTGGATTCCGGCCCGGAGTTTCGCTTGGAGGAGGGTCCAGTTTTCCAAAAAGGCGTCACGCCGATGCGCAGTTTTGTCGCCGAGCCGATGCAGTACGGCCGCCTGTTTCTAGCCGGCGATGCGGCGCACATTGTGCCTCCTACAGGCGCCAAGGGCATGAACCTGGCTATAGCCGACGTACGCGTGCTCTCGCGCGCGCTCAAAGCGTTTTACTCGTCGGGCAACTCGGACCAGCTCGCGTGTTACTCGGACAATTGTCTGCGCCGCGTCTGGCGGGCCCAACATTTTTCCTGGTGGATGACCTCCATGCTGCACCGCATCGAGGGACCCGATAGCGAGTTCGATCATCGCCGGCAATTGGCCGAATTAGAGAACCTGACTAGCTCGCGCGCCGCCGCGACGAATCTTGCGGAGAACTACGTTGGCTGGCCGCTTGAATAGGCCGGCATCCTGATCGCTAGGCGGCGGGCATGTCGGCCCAGAATTTGCGGATCTCGCTGCGCGGATCGTTTTCCACCCGGACTTCTTTGTCGAAGACCATGGTCGCGCGCGTTTGCGCGTCGTAGCCCGGCCAGTGTCGGAATCTTCGAGTTGTTCGGATTCGCGTTCTTGGCCATCGTGACCCAGGTGGTGGCGAAGCGCGCCCACAACGCCCGCTCTTCTTCGGAACCCGTGCCGCCCACGCCATCGCGGTAGTTGTTAAAGGTTGCCGAAACGTCGGTGCCGTGCACGGCTCCGAATTTGCCCCCGAACCCGGCGCTCGCGAACGCCCAAAGATACATGTAAGCCGGCGCCTGGCCTTGCGCCGATTTGCGTTCGGCCTGCAGCATCGCGCTCTTGCGCGCAGTCGAGTCCGTGACGATCTGGGCTTGAATCAGGAACGGCGATTTGTCGGGATAGCGGTTGCGATACAGCGCGAGCATCGCCTCGGCTTTGGGGCCGTAGCGCTGGTTCATCATGGTGCGCAGGCCTTCTTCAGTCAGGTCGAAATTGGTCAAGCCGCAGCGCGGCATCTTCCAGCGTGTTGGAAATGATGATCGGAACCGCGGCTGATTCGGGCGGCGCGGTCGGATCGAAAGGATGGTGCGGCAGAATGGTGCCGTCCACAACCGGCGTGAACGGCGCCTCCGGCCCGAGCGCGGTTTGCGCCTCCAGAATCTGCTGCCAGGACACCTTCTGGATGGCGGGGATATCGCTTTTGGAAATGCCGAGTTTAGCGAGCAGCAGTTCCGCCGATTTGGTGGCGCGCTCGCGATCGAGCGAGCGAATGGTGGATCCGCTCTGAATGCCGGCGGCATGGAACAAGCCTTTGGCGGAAGGAATGGCCAGCATGGTCGACGTCTTGGCGCCGCCGCCGGATTGGCCGAAGATCATGACCTTCTGCGGATCGCCGCCGAAATTCTCGATATTGTCGCGGACCCATTCGAGCGAAGCGACCAGATCCATCATGCCGACCACGCCCGCGTGCGCGAATTCCGGCGGCGCTCCGAGATCGGCCAGATGCAGATAACCCAGGCTCGCCAGCCGGTGATTCACGTTGACCACCACCACATCGCCCAGGCGTGCGAGCTGCGTCCCGTCGTACTGCGGACCGTTACCGGAGCCGGTGGCAAATCCGCCGCCATGGAACGAGACCAGCACGGCGCGCTTGCCGCCGTCCTTGATGCCGGGAGTCCAGACGTTCAGCGTCAGGACATCCTCGCCCATGCCGGTGCCGTAGTGCAGATCCCACTGGATCAACTGGCTGTAGTCGCTGGTGGGTGGCGAAATGGTTTGCGGCGAGATCTGGCCATACGCGAGGCACTCCCGCACGCCGGTCCACGCGGCAGGCTTCTGCGGCGGCATGTAGCGATTCTTGCCCGCTGTCGACGCGCCATAGGGAACACCTTTGAATTCCTTGATTCCGCTGTTCGCCATGCCCTGGATCTTGCCGTATTGCGTGTCAGCGGTGAAAAACAATTCACTGTTGCGAGTGGCGCCTGCCGTGCGCGCGGCGCGCTGCGATTGCGCCCAAGTGTTATTCGCGATCGCGTACCCGGCTCCGAGCGCCGTGAGAAATGAACGTCGACTAGTCATCTTAAAATCCTTCCTTTCTCGCTAACTTTTGGCCTTAAGATCCGCCGCGGTCATGGAGTCCATGGCATGGATGACCTTGGCGAACACTTCGATTTCCGCATGCAACCGCTCCGCGCTCAGCTTTTCGATACAACCGTTGGCGGGGCCGGCCAGCAGATAATTCGGCTGCGGGATGTAGCCGATGGTGGGAACGCCGGCGCGCGCTAATCCCCCGCCCTCGCCGAGCCAGCCGCCGTGGACAGGATTGACTACGGCGGTTTGGCGGTCGCCGCTTCCCTGCAGCGCGTCCACCAGAATGCGGCCGGTCGACCCATATTCGGTGATGGCGACGGCCCACTCGTTTTCACCCGTCGCCTTGTAGTGCAGGCTCGCGTCATCGGCCCATTCCTTGCAGCCCAGATGTTCAACCGTGAGCGCAGCGACCGCTTTCTTGATCAGGTCCGGATATTTCTGAATGATCCCGCGCATGGATGGCACCCAGGGTCCGGCGAAATGACCGGTGGTTAAAGGAAACACCAGGGTGCGTTTGCGTTCCGCTTTCGGAAGCTTCGCAAAATATTTTGCCAGCGCCAGGATCCCGAGACCGCCGTTCTCTTCGGTCGCATTCGGACCGTCCGTGTGCGTGTTTACGATAATCACTTCGTCCGAAGTTGTTCCCGGAAGCGTGGCCATCAATGTGTCGGTGGGCGTGTCGGGTTGGGTGTCGGCTTCCAGCACCACCGTGGCCTTAGCGCCGCTCGCCGCCAGAGACTTCAGCTTCGCGCCGGTGTCGCGGCCGACATACAGGCCGGGGATGCCTTGCGGCGGGCGGGAAAAGGGCGTGTATTGATCGGCCGCGTTGGCGTCGGAAATGTCGGTCCAGGCCAGGATCACGCCCACCGCGCCCGCTTTCTGAAATTGGGTCAGGTCATTGACGCCGCCGCGCGCGGGCCTGAACTCGGCTGGAAAATGCGCATCGTTTGGATAGATGCCCCAGGGCTTGTACATCTCGGCCCACTTGCGAACGTTGGTTGAAAAATCAATCAACGCGACCTTGCCCTGAAGCCCGCTCAAGTTGAACGAAGGGCCGTGACCGGCGTAGACGAGCTCGCCGGTTACGCCTGCCGCACGCGGTCTGGCCGGAGTAGGGGAAATAGGATGTCACCGGCGTCTTGAAACTCGCTCCCGACGCCGGTGCAATCGTGATCTCCCAGCGGCGCGCGTCCCAGCGCGGGAACGTATAATGTTCGCGCGCCACGTCTAGCTTCGCCTTTTGAAGCTCCGTCGCCAGGAACTCCACGAACG
This sequence comes from Terriglobia bacterium, assembly GCA_963739705.1. GTDB lineage: Bacteria > Acidobacteriota > Terriglobia > Bryobacterales > Bryobacteraceae > Palsa-89. The sequence goes on from CAVUBR010000009.1 coordinate 267,553, forward strand.
TGTTATGAGCCGCGTTGCCGGTGTACTTGGGACCGAGCTTGGCCATCCAGACCTGCCAGTCCCAAACTTCTTTTTGCGAAGGAAGCAGATTCGCGCGATAGCCTTCCGTCTTGGCGCCCGCGGCGATCGGCAGCAGCGCCCGCTGTCCCAGAACACCGAGCGTGGAGGCCGATATCGCAGTCTCAATGAACTGCCTGCGTGACGACGGCATGCTTCACCTCGGCATCTGCGGAGTCCGCAGATCTTTCAAATCCAGAGCATTCGTGTCCACGATGATCTTGGCATAGGTCCGGGTGACGGCCGCCAGACCGCTCGCCGAGATCGTCTCCGGCGTCTCTTTGTCGGAATGCCAGACGAAGGCGCTATTAATGATCTCGACCGACGGAGCCAGGTGATAATAGCGTCCGATTTCTCCGGGAGGCGACGGCGAGGATTGCGGGAAGCTGGGGACGCCGAAAGCATCCATGGCATTGACCACGATGTCGGCCAACCGCTGGCCGGTGCCGTACCAGCGATAGGCCGCGGGCGCGTTGGACAATTGCGGACCGGTGGGCGCGCTGTCAAAGCCCCCAGTGTGCTCGGCGTTGAAGAGCACCGCGGTTTTGGCGAAAAATTCCGGGTGTTGCATGAACCATACTCCGCTCTCGGCGCCGTTGTCGTGATGGCCATTCGTGCCGGCGAAGATAATGGTGCGGCGGCGCTGCTCCTTGGGTATCTTGGCGAAGTATTCAGCCATCCCGATCATGGTGGCTACGCCCGCGGCGTTATCATTGGCGCCTTCAAACCAACCGTCGCGATGCGCCACCACCACATCGTTTTCGTCCGTCATGCCCGGCAGGGTTCCCCAAACCGTTCCGCTCTTGAGATCCGGGACGCGCTCTACGTCCAGAACCACCTTGACATGCGTTTCGCCCGCGCCCGCTTGCGCGATCAGGTCGCGCATGGCCAGACCATCCTTCTGGCCCAGCGAAAACGTCGGGACGGGGCTGTTCACCGGGTAGAACTGCGTTTTTTCATTGCCGGGCAGGCCCTGGATGACGAAAATGGCGGCCGCCCCGCGCTCGCCAATACGCTTGATGGCGTTGTCCATGATAGGAGCGTGGCGCGATGCCAGGTCGTTGCTGAAGAAGAACACGGCTTTGCCTTTGACGTCGCGCGAGAGCGTCAGGTCCGCGTCGCTGGCGAGCCCAACATACACTGCCTCGAGATTCAGCCCCTCCGCCGGCGTGCCCACGGCAAGATAGGTTGGCTGCGCGGTGTCGAGCTGAAGCGTCTTTCCGTTCGCGGACGCTACCACGCTCCAGGACTGGGGCATCCACTGCGGGGGAAGATCGAGGGTCTGCTCATGCACATCGGTAAGTCCGATTTGCCGGAACTTGGCGAGCATCCATTGGGCATTTTCAGCGTCTGCGTCCGTGCCGGTGATGCGTCCCCAGAACTGATGACCCGCATCGCGATAGCGCCGCGAGATGGCGCAAAGCTCGTCGACGTATTGCTTCAGGTGCTCGCCGTCGATCGCGGCGTACTGTTGTTCGGCAGGCGCGAGCCGCCAACCGACTTCGGAATGCCGGATGTGCGTGGGCTCGGTGGGACGTGGCGCGCGCGCGGCCGGGTCCTGCGCCTGGCCGGATCCCAGGCAGAGCAGCACAGCCGCGGTCAAGCCACCGGCGAAGAGCGGTTTGTTTTGCATCGCAAGTCTCCTTTTGACTGACTCCTGGTATATCATTTTCCGCCGTTACTCGCCCGCCGTGCTGGCCGGCCGCTCCGCCACCTTCGAGTGGGGCCGGAATCGGGCTGCATGGGCTCCAAGCTATCTGGCCAATCCTAAGCCAATTCACTTGCTGCAATCAATCATCAAAGTGTATTTTTCTGATAATCTTTCGTTAAATATGACGGTCACGCAACTGGAATGCTTTCGCGCGGTCGCCCGCCGGCGGCACTTTGCGCGCGCGGCCGATAGCTTGGGCAAAACGCTGCCCGCGCTCACGGTACATTTGCAACGGCTGGAGGCCGACCTCGGCGTACGGCTATTGGAGCGCTCCGGCCGCCAGGTCTTGCTCACGCCGGCCGGTGAAATTCTGCTTCCTTACGCCGAAAAGATCCTGGCCGATACGGCCGAGGCGCGGCTCCGCATGGCCGAGGTCCAGGGCGGAACGCTAGGCGTGGTGCGGATCGGAGTGATTCCAACCATCGCCGCGCATTTCCTGCCGGCCGTGTTTAAGGAATTCAAGTCCCGCTTTCCTCAAGTCACGGTGCTGCTGCGCGAGGAAAGTACCACGCCAATGTTGACCGCCCTACTGCACAGCGGCGAGATCGACTTGAGCATTGCGCTCCGCCCGCTGCGTTCCACCGGCCTCAAGCCGCTCACGCTGTTCACCGAAGAGTTCTGCCTGGCGGTGTCGTTGGAGCATCCGCTGAGCGGCCACGCAAGCGTGCCAATCGCCCGCCTGAAGCGCGAGAAATTTATCCTCTATAAGACGCCCGGCCACAATACTCGAGAAACGATTCTGCAATTTTGCCGGAATGCCGGATTTGAGCCGGAGGTAGCTTTTGAAAGCGAGCAAGCCGAGACGATCCAGTTCCTGGTGGCTTCGAATCTGGGCGTCACGCTGTTGCTCGAAATGGTATTGCGTCACCCGGCGGGCCAAAATACTGCGATGGTCCGGATTCAATCGCCCACACCGCGACGCACGGTAGTCGCAACCTGGCGCCCGGGCCGGTATCTTTCCAATAACGCCCGCCAGTTCCTGCAATGTGCCGAGAGCGTGGCCGCCCAATGGCACCTGCAGTCGAAATTGCATCGCGCCGGGGACGCGGCCGCCGCTTCTGCCGGCCAACCGTCCAATTACTAAGTCGCCCGCGCCGCCGCGCTTTACAGATTAATTCTGTTCTATAATGACGCAATGCCACGCTGGCTAATACGGGGAGCATTGTTTTTTATTTTCGCCGGCTTACTGACAGCCGAAACGCGTTGGATCAAAATTGCCACCCCGCATTTCGAAATGTACACGTCGGCGGGCGAACGCAGCGCGCTCGATACGCTGCGTTATTTCGAGCAAGTCCGGAGCTTCTTCTCCCAGAATTTGCCGCATCCCCTGGAAGAGACGGGCCCCGTGCGAATTGTGGCGTTTAGCTCCGAGAAAGAGTACCAGCCGTACCGGCCGAACGACTTTGCCATCGCTTTTTATCATGAAACCGCGCGGCACGAGTACATCGTGATGAGTCACACCGGAGCGGAGACCTTCCCCATCGCGACTCACGAATATGTCCATTTGGTGGTGCGGCATTCCAATCTCAATCTTCCGCCGTGGCTGAACGAAGGCCTCGCGGAACTGTACTCGACCATCAAGCCCATGGGCGACAAGATTCTGGTCGGATCTCTCGTCCCGGGCCGCTTTCAAGCGCTGCTTCAGGATAAATGGACGCCACTCGCGACCATTATGGCCGCCGGCCAGGACTCACCCTATTACAACGAGAAGAATAAAGCGGGAAGCCTCTACAACGAAGGTTGGGCTTTGACCCACATGCTCGCGTTGAGCCCGGAATATCGCGCGAAGTTTCCGCAGTTTATGCAGTCCATTTCCGACGGCGCGCCCTCGGCCGAGGCCCTCGAAAAGACCTACGGCAAACCTTTTCATGAGCTCGAGATGAACCTGCTCACCTACCTGCACGGCGGACGCTTCCAGGGCGCGCTGATTCCCGCCAAGCTGGAGAAGGTACGCGACGATTTACACGCCGAGACTGCCGACCAGTTTGACGTGAAACTTCTGCTGGCCGAAATCGGCGGCCGTAACGGCGGGCCTGACGCGACGCGCAAGATTCTAGAGCAACTCATCGCTGAAAACCCAAAGCGCTCCGAACCATACGTCGATCTGGCCGATCTGGAGTGGCGCCAACAGGACATGGAACCAGCGCGCACGAACTTCGGCAAGGCCTTCGATCTGGGCGATCGGAGCCCGCGGCTGTTATGGGATTACGGGCGGATGATGGAGTCGACTGATGTGGCCAGGTCGACTCAGGTATTCGGAGAATTGCTGAAGCTGCAGCCCGACCGGCTGGATGTCCGCATGGAGCTGGCGTCCGCACAACTACAGTCGCATGCCGCCAAAGATGCGCTCCAGACTCTGGCCCCGGTTAAGAAGGTTACGCCCGAAAATGCGCCGCGGCTGCTGGCTTTGATCGCGTACGCAAATCTGGATACAGGCGATTTGAACCAGGCCGCCGCGGCAGCCAATCAACTGAAAACGGTTTCAACCCGGGCCGAGGATCGCGACCGCGCCGATCAAATCTTGCATTTTATCGCCGGCACTCATCCGGAAGCGGGCACACCCACCCCGGCCGCGCCCGCATTCCAGAATTCCGAGATCAGGCCGACGCTGGCCCACCGTTCTGCGCCTGCGGAACCGGAACCTGTGCGCAGCGTCGTGCGCAGACCATCCTTTACGGGCAATTTTGCCGAACTGCAGTGCGCCGCGCAGGCCAGAGTCGTGATCGAGACGGCGGAAGGCAAAAAGGTGCTGCTTATTGAGGACCCGGCTAAGCTTCTGGTCAACGGAAAAAGCGGCGAGACCGTGGATCTAACCTGCGGGCCGCAGAAGCCGGTCCAAGTAAGAGTCGAATACGATCCCCCCGGTCCGAATCGCCCCGGCATCGACGGCGTGGTGCGCGGCATCCATTTCGAGCAATAATGTGGCGCACGCACCCCTCGGTGCCGCGTTCACGCTCGCGTGGACGCCAGCGGCTGAAGCTCTCCCAACATCGTCGGCATCAGCTCCGACACGGTCGGATGAATATGCATCGCGCGCTGGATCACCGTGTACGGCGCATGCGCATACATCACGTCCAGAATCGAATGGATCACTTCATCGCCGCCGGTCCCGAGCAACGACGCGCCGAGAATCTCGCGCGTCTCGGCGTCGACCAAAATCTTCATGAACCCTTGCGTCTCGCCTTTCTCCACGGCGCGCCCCACTTTGGTCATGGGCCGCTTGCCAATCAGAGCTTTCCGGCCGGATTTTCGCGCCTCAGCCTCGGTCATTCCAGCGCGGCCGAGCGGCGGATCGATGTACAGAGCATAGGCCGAATGCGATCGCTGACGCGCCGCGGATCGTTATCCAAAAGATTCGCCGCGACAATCTCAAAATCGTTGTAAGAGGTGTGCGTGAACCCGCCCTTGCCATTGCAGTCGCCCAGCGCCCATATGCCGGGCACGTTGGTGCGAAGCTGATCGTCGACGCCGATGTAGCCGCGCTCATCGGTCTGGATGCCGGCCTTTTCGAGGCCCAGATCGTCCGTATTCGGCCGGCGCCCGATGGCCAGCAGAACGTGCGAGCCCACGATTTCCGTGGCCGGCCCGGTGCAGTCCGCCGTGACGACAATCTCGTCGCCCCGTTTCGCCAGCCGCGTGCAGGTTGCATTCAAGTGAACGTTGATTCCTTCGCTCTTGAAATGTCCCGAATCGCGGCGGAAACATCTTCATCCTCGCGCGGGATAAGCCTGGGCCCCATTTCAATAATGGTGACCTCGCTTCCAAACCGCCGGAACATTTGCCCGAATTCCAGTCCGATGTAGCTTCCGCCCACGATCACCAGATGCCGCGGAAGAAAATCCACCTTCATCATGGAGCTATTGGTCAGATAGGGGACGTCGCTCAGGCCCGGCATATTGGGGATCGCGGCGCGGCCGCCGACGTTGATGAAAATCCGCTCGGCCGTCAGCCTCGCATCCCCGACACTCACCTCGTGCGCTGCTTCAAACCGGGCGTGTCCCTCGTAGACCGTGCAGTTCGCCATATTTTTCAGCCAGGATTCGACGCCGTGCGCTGGACTTGCCGGAAATCTGGTCCTTCCGCGCTTTGACCTTCTTCATGTCCACGCTGACGGCGCCGTCGATCACGCCGTAATCGGCCGCGCGCCGCGCGATGTGAGCCGCATAGGCGCTCGCCACCATGGTCTTGGTCGGAATGCAGCCGGTATTGACGCACGTTCCCCCGAAAAGGCCCCGCTCGATTACCGCGACCTTCATCCCCGCTTTGGTCAGGCGGCCGGCCAGCGGGGGTCCGGCCTGACCCGTGCCGATGATAATCGCATCGAATGCAGTGCTCACATTGCCTCCGTGTTTCGTGCGCGGGGCCTAGCGCCCCTTCAGTTCGACGGGTTTGCCATGCGGAGTGTGACGGTACGCTTCGGCCCAGGCCTCCTTGCGTTCGCAGCATCGCAGGTGCATCGGTCAGGCCCTTCGCCAGGACCAGGCGCTCCAGTGCCGCCAGCCAATGCTGGTAGTAACGCGAGCCGTCATCGGGCTCTCCGCGATCGGCAGCCTGCTTGAGCTCCCCTGCCAGCGCGGCGGCCCATTCCTTCCAGGTGAAATAACCTTCTTCGGAGAGCTTCACTGCCAGCGCGAAAGCCTGCGCCTCCCACGGCTCGGCAAAAACGGGGCCGCCCGTGTCACGCGGCAGGCGCGGGAGTGCGGCCAGGCGTTCAGCGTTCGATTCAGGCTGGCTCAAGATAGTCGTCCCACAGATCGATATAGACGGAATCGCGCGCCGAAGCCTGATCGCCCCAAAGCTCGCGCGCGGTGAATCGGACCGAATAAACGTGCTGCGGCTTTTCGCCGAGAAAATGCGCGTTGCTGTCGGGAAATACGTAAACGCCGTGATCGCGGCCGACCGTTCCTACGTGGCCGCGCGCATAGCGTGGCAGGCGCGTGTGGCCGTTGGGATGAATGTTACGCGCGCGCACTGGCTGTCCCACTTGAAACCGCGCAGGCACGGCAACATCGCGCGAGGCCAGAGCGCCAGTGCGGAGCACCGACGGAACTTTGTCCGCCGTGAGTGGCGGCGAGGCCTTTTTCGAACCTGGCGCTGGCTGGCCGCTGGCGATCTCCTCGCGCGTTACCAAACCGGCTCTAACCAACAGCTCCTCCAGCCGCGCCGTCCATTTCTCGTAGTAACTCATGCGCAGATATTCAGCCGCTGGAATTAGTTCGATCTGGTGCCGGCTCGCGTCAATATTCCACTTCCCCCACGCCGAGGCCGCGAGATTCAGCGCAAGCGACCGGGCTTCCCACGGCGCATGGAACACCGGCTCATTTTGCTCGGCGTCCACCGGCCCCATGCCCTGCATGCCGCCCATATCATGCACGCCGTTCATGACGGAGCCTTCCGCGGGGCCGCAATCTTTGCGACGCCGATCATAGCGTCGCGCGTTACCAGCGCAGCCAGATCTTCTTCATTCAGGTCTTCGCGTGCCGGCGGGCCGCTCCGGCAGCACCAGGTAGCGCAGCTCGGCCGTGCTGTCCCAAACGCGCACCTCGACCTCTTCGCCCAGTTCGAGCCCGAACTCGCGCAACACTCCGCGCGGCTCGATCACCGCGCGCGAGCGGTAAGGCGCCGACTTGTACCACACCGGCGGCAGCCCCAGCACCGACCACGGATAGCAGGAGCACAACGTGCAAACCACCAGGTTGTGGATGGCCGGCGTGTTCTCCACCACCACCATGTGCTCGCCCTGCCGGCCGCCGTAGCCCAGCTCCGCGATGGCGGAAGTCGCGTCCTGAAGCAAGCGCTGCTTGTAGGCGGGATCCACCCAGGCCCGCGCCACCACGCGCGCGCCGTTCCGCGGACCAACCTTGTGCTGGTACGTATCGATGAGAGCATCCAGCGCCGCCGGATCGACAATGCCTTTCTCCACCAGCAGCGACTCCAGCGCCTTGACGCGCAGAGCCGGGTCGGAAGGCACCGCCTGATGTTCATGGTGCTCGCTCATATTGAGACTATACACCGCCTGCCGGAGTCCGCCGGAATTGAGAGCCGGTGCATGCACATTGCGGACATCAATCGTCCGGAGTGAAGAAGTTCCAGGAGTTACAGCTCGGGCATTGATAGGAGGGAAACATGATAAAACGGCGGCGCACCAGGTTGCAGGCCTGCAGCCAGGCGGCGGGGAAGCCCGATCCGCACCCCACGCAAACGTTGCTCCAGGGCGCCGGTTCGATGGCTTCGCCGATGTTGCCAAAGTATAGCGCCCATCCATAGGCGCTTAGCCGCGTGTGGAAGACGCGATCGATGCGGCGCGCCGCGTAGCTCAGGCCCAGGATGAAGCCCCGGTTCCCATTGCCCGCCAGCCACAGTCGCCGCGGTGCCCGTGGAGGGAAACGATACCGGTTCAGGTATTCGAAAGACGAGTGCAGCGCGCGGCTGCCGGCCGGCTTAAGGCCGGTGACACGGGTGATCTCAGCCGCGAGTGCATCGGCGGAGCGAAATGGATTGACATGCCCGCCGCCCCGGCAGAGCCAACGATACAGATGGTCGGAAAAAGTAGATGCATCGGGAACCGCGACGTATAAGCTGCCATCGGAACGAACCACCCGCCCGATCTCGCGGAGCGCCGCAGCCAGGTGGTGGATGTGTTCCAGGCTGTGGTTGGCGATTACGGCGTCAAAGCTGGCGTCGGGAAACGGCAGGCGCGCGGCATCGGCTTGAACGAATCCATCGGGTGAACCCGGCGCCGGTTTTTCCAGATCCAGCCGCACCACCAGGCCGCCCGGGCAACGCTCGGCGGGGAAACTGCCGGTTAGAGAGCCCACATCGAGTACCCGTGCTCCAGCGGGCAGATTGCGCAGGATCTCATCCATGGCGCTGGTTGAAGGCGCAAGGCATGCAGCGCCCACCGCCCGAACGCGAACGAACTGCTTCGGCCCTCTTCAATCGATCCACTTAGCAAAAGTTACCACACGAGTTCAAAAGGTTTTTCCGGACCTGGGTTAGGTCGCCGCTTCTGGACCGGCTGGAGCCTCCGGTCTAGCCTAAAACACCACCTATCTCATTGACTCTACAGGACCTTTTTCCACTGCTAAAGGAAAAGGCGATATCCGGATAGATATTCCGGCAGGTCGGGCGAACGGGTTTGCCATGGGGAGTGTGACGGTACGCTTCAGCCCAGGCATCGTTGCGTTGGACCATCGCCGCTGCGTTCCGTCAAACCCTTGGCCACGGAGCCGCTCCAGCGCCGCCAGCCAATACTGGTAATAGCGCGAGCCATCGTCCAGGCGCCCCCCGATCGGCCGCGGCCTTGATCTCATCCGCCACGCGGTGGCCCACTCCTTCCAGGTGAAATAACCTTGCTCGGAAAGTTTGACGGCGAGGGCGAACGCCTGCGCCTCCCAGGGTTAAGGCAAACTCTGGATCACCCTTGTCCGCGCGGCAGCCTCGGGAGCGCATTCAGACGCTCGGCGTTCGACTCAGGCCGGCTCACGATAGTTGTTCCACAGATCGATATAGACCGCATTGCGCGCCGAAGCCTGATCGCCCCACAATTCGCGCGCAGCGAACCGGACCGAGTACACGTGCCGCGGCTTCTCGCCGGCAAACCGCGCGTTGGTGTCGGGAAAAACGCAGACGCCGTGGCTGCGGTCAATCGGTCCCCTAAATGGCCGCGGGCGCAACGTGGCAAACGCGTATGGCCGGCGGGATGCATGTTGCGGGCCCGAACCCGCTGGCCAACGCGAAACTGAGGCGCGACGGCAACGTCCCGCTTCGCACCCGCTCCCGGGCCGAAGCAAGCCGGCAACTTTGTCCACCTTGGTTGGCGGCGCGGCCTTTACCGAACCTGCCGCCGGTCTGCCTAAAAATGCTAGCAGCCGTGGTCCATCTTTATAAGCTCGCACCAAACTTGCCCGCGAGCCCTCAAACACTCTTCTTCTCAACATTCTAAAGGCCTTCACGCTCTCGTAAAGTAAACCTAAAGTAAACAGCCAGACCCGCCGATAAGAAAGTTCCGGCAAGTGGGCCGGGCGGATACAGGCTTGCCGCTTGGGGATTGAGATGAGAAACCGTGGTCAAGGTTATAGGCGCTCCGATAAACGCTTGCGATCGCGCGGGAACACCATTGTCGAAACAGCGCTTATCTTTCTTCCCATGTCAGCAATGTTCTTCGGCATGGTGGATATCTCGCTCAGCGTCTGGGTCCAATCTACGCTGACAGCCGCCTCGCGGGAAGGAGCCCGCTTCGCCGTCACCTATGGGTCTAGCTACCAGGGAACGTCGTGCGCTTCTTCCCAGGCAACTTGCATCAGCCAGGTCGTGCAGGATAACGCCTCGGGACTACTCTCTGGAAGCAAGTCCAGCTACATCACGGTGAACTACTACACCGCCAACGATCTGAACAACCCGGCGGAATCGTGTAACGCAGGCACTTGCACGGCAAATCCCAATAGCGCGAGCACGGCATCCATGCCGCAAACCCTTTCCAACGGGACCGTCGTTGAGTACGTCAACCAACCCGGCAATATCGTAGAAGTGGTGGTGGCAAAGTATCCATGGAATTGGCTTGTGCCGATACACGGATTCTCGCCGGGAACGGGCCTGACTCTTGGGGCCGAATCGATGGACGTTTTGGGTGGCTTAGCTGTTGGCGCAGCGACCCCACCCAATCCTTAGAAGGAAGCATTCGAACTATGCCAGCCAAACCCGAAAAAAACCGGCGCAGACCACGGAATAATCGAGGCAATACCATCCTGGAGTTCGCCATTGTGACCATGTTTTTGGTGCCCATGCTCGCCGGCGCCTTCACCATCGGAATGACCGTGACGAAAGGCATTCAACTCAGCAACGTGACCTGGGACGCGCTGGTGTTGATGGTCACCTCCGTTACGAATCCAAATGCCGGTTTGGATCTCTCCCAGACGCAGAACCAGCGCATCATCGTTCGGGCTTCCCAAGGCTTTAACATGGCCTCGGACAGCAGTTATGACCCCAGTTCCAGCGGCGGGGCCGTGGCGTTTCTCTCCAAGGTCATCATGGTGGGTCCCACCACTTGCGCCTTAGGCATCGTTCCCGCCCCCAGCGGCGTGCCCAACGCAACTCCGCCGAACTACGGCTGGAACGCGGCGAATTGTCCGAATTATGGCACCTACGTGTTCACCTATCGCGTGGTCATCGGCAACGGCACGCGCTGGAGCAGCGCCATCGGCAAGCCCGGCGGAACTATTCAAAACGACGGGACCATAACGAACAGCGATATTGCATCCAACACCAATGACCAGGTGTCGAATTATGCCACCATCACCGGCATGACCCTTGCTTTGGACAACTATGCTCTCATCTCGGAAATGTATGCGGACGTCGGTTACCTCAATCTCTTTTCACTTCTGAAAAACCCCACACTTTATTCACGAAGCATTTCGTAGCGCGGAAAGGTCTGGATCATGGCTACACAACGGAGACGGTTACGGCAGCGCGGAATAGCGGTCATGTTATACGCAACGATGTTGGTATTTCTCACCGGCTGCGTGGGGCTGGCGGTGGACGTCGGCACCCTCTACATGATCAAGGCACGTCTCAGCGCGGCCGTCGACGCGGCAGCGCTTGCCGGCGGCCGGTCGGTGAACTTCGCCAACACCACAGCACAAGCCCAAACCAATTTCACCAGCACGGTCCAACAGTTTTTCACCGCGAACTTTCCCACGGGATACTTTAATTCCCTTGGTGCGCCCACGGTGACCCCAACATTCACCGAAGAGTCGGACGGAAATGGAAATCCCGACGGCGTCCTGGACTTCAAGGTCACGGCGAGCGTGTCCGCTCCTACTTATTTCATGAATATCTTCAATATTCACAGCATCACCGTGGCCTCCACCGGAACCGCCAGCCGCCGCGGCCTGGTTTTGATGTTGGTCCTGGATCAATCGGTTTCGATGCAAAACGGTCCTGGAAGCCCCTGTGAGGTGATGAAGGCGGCCGCCCAGAATTTCCTCACGATGTTCAGCCCATATGACCAGATCGGCTTGGTCACTTTCGACGTCACCGCGCATCTCAAGGACGCGCCCACTACCTCCCGTACGCAGGTAAATACCGATATAGGCAACATCGTTTGCGGGAGCAGCACGAACACGATCTCGGCCCTCGACATCGCGTATCAGCAGATCAAGAATGCCGGTCTTCCTTTGGCACTGAACACCATCGTTCTGTTTACGGATGGCTCCCCCAACGGCATCACGGCCAACTTCCCGGCGCGCACATCCCTGGACACTCGCTGGGGGCCCGCGCTGAACACTCCGACCCCCCCGCCGCAGAGCGGTGCAACGTATGATGGGATCTCGAACAGTTGCAACAACAATGTCGGCATCCAGGACGCGAACGGTAGCTGGAGCAATGCCGCTTGCGTCAACATGCCGGTGGTTTGCACCAATGCCGGTGCCACACTCTTTGGAACACTGGCGCAGTGGAACAATCAAAATTCGTATGGCGCTGATACCGGCGGATTGTCCGCACCCACCGATTCTCTGTCGGTCAGCATTCCAGCCTCGTGCAGCAACACCGGCGGCCTGCCCAGCGCCAATATTCGTCAGTTCATTGCATACATTCCGGATACCGACTATTACGGTAATAGCCTGAGGAACGGCGTGGCCTCGACCGGGGCATCGGCGTACGGAACAGTCTCCGGCGGCTACGACACACGCTCGACCTGGTTATTCCAGGTAAACAATGAGTGCAGCCCGGACCCCAGCATAACGCCGAACTGTAGGAACATCGGCGATGTCTGGACCAACCATGGAACGGTCGGAACGGGGTCAAACTTCTTCACCGCCGGTCTTTACGCCGGAAAGCTGCGGCCCGACCAGCCCAATACCATTGTGGCGGCCGGCATGAACGGCACCATGGCCGAGGCTTACCGCATCCGCTCTGACACCACTTATCATCCCGTGATCCATACTATTTACCTGACTGGCAATGCCACCGACTCCGTAGACCGCGAGTTTCTCGCCATTGTAGCCAACGCCGCTCAGATTACGGCGCTACCCTACGACGCGGCCACTTTCGTTCCTTATGCGAATCCGGCCTACCAGACCAGCCAGGCAACCGGCAAGTATTTGGTAACCGCCGATAGAAATGGTCTCACAAACCTATTCGCACAGCTGGCCAGCGAAGTCCTGCGCCTGAGTCACTAATGCCGATACACACCTTGCTGCTCCTAGCTTTTCTGCAGATCTCGCCGGCCGGCGAGCCGCTGCGCTCCAGTTGTTCTTCTGAGGCCGAGCCAGTCTCCGAGGTGGCCGCGACCGATCGCGTACAGGTTATTTCCGCGCTTGCCGGCGAGGGTAAGCCCTGCTATAAAATCACGGTCTCACGGCCAGGGCAGGACCTAACCGGATACGTTCTCGGCGACCGGCTCTCCGCGGTTCGGGATTTCGAACGTCAGCGCGAGAAGGCGTCGGAAGCCGCCACGGAGGCTCAAGCGCGGCTCGCCGCGGCGCAAGCCGCAACCGCCGCAGCCGCACAGAAGAGTGACCAGAAAGAACCCGAGAAACCGAAAGACCCCCTAATATCGACCCAATTCAAAGATTTTTCCGGGCTCGACTTCCGGGGCAACGCAGTCAGTCTGTCAGGACTCAAAGGACGGGTGACGCTCGTGACGTTTTGGTCGCCAAACAGCGCGCAAGGGAGAAGCCAGGTGATGTATGTGATGCCGTTGTACAACGAACTCCATAAGAGCGGCCTGGCTGCAGTGAGCGTTGCCATGGACCCCAATCCCAATCGCATCACGAGTGCCCTTGACGAAGTGACCCCGGCCTGGCCCCAAATGCCCGACCGGTCAGGCTTGGCCGCCCACTACAACGTGGATCCAAAGGCCGGCAAGGTCTTCGTTCTCGACTCCTCCCACCGCATCGTGGCGGCTGGCCCGATGGGTCCGGATATCGAAAAAGCGGTTCGGCAACTTCTGGCCTCACCATAATCTAGTGGGCTGTCCTTGAGTAACCGATAGCGCTGGAGATTCGCCATACATGTATGGCGAGCACCGCAGGCCTGCACTTAACCCCTAGCCAGCGTGGTGAGCTACATGCGTTTCTGAGGAAGCGGAACCTTCCGGCCAGTGTGGCGCAGCGTATGCGGATCGTGTTGTTACTGGACGAGGGCGGCAGCTACCGTGACATCGAAGAGAAGCTAGGGGTGCCGCCGTCCACCATCTCGCGTTGGAAGCAGCGGTATCAAGAAGACGAGTGTGCTCGGGCTGGCGACGATCCATCCCGGCCAGCCACCGCAGAAACTGACGCCGCAATTGCGGGCTCGGGTGTTGGAGCGAACCCGGCAAGCGCCTCCGGATGGTTCCACCCATTGGTCGCTGCGCAAGATGGCGGTGGCGATGAAGGTGAACAAGAACCTGATCGCGCGCATCTGAAAGGAGGCCGATCTGAAGCCGCACCGGCTCGACCGCTACATGGCCTCCAACGATCCACAGTTTGAGCAGAAGGCGGCCGCGATTATCGGCCTGTATCTGAATCCACCGCAAAATGCAGCGGTTTTCTGTGTCGATGAGAAAAGCGCGATTCAAGCGCTCGATCGGCTCGATCGGCTCGACCGCCGCTTGCCGCTATCGCCAGGGCGAGCCGAGAAGCACGGTTTCGAGTATCACCGGCACGGGACGCTCTCACTGTACGCGGCTCTGAATCCGCAGACCGGCGAGGTCATGGGCCAGACCGCCGGCGCGACATACCAGCCAGGAGTTTGTCGGGTTCTTAGAAGAGGTTGTCGCGACCCAGCCGATTGAGCGGGAAGTGCACGTCATCCTGGACAACTTTGCCACTCACAAAACGGACTTGGTGAAGGGCTTCCTGCAGCAACACCCCAACGTGAATTTGCACTTCACGCCAACTTACTCGTCGTGGCTCAATCAAGTCGAGAGCTGGTTCAGCAAGCTTCAGCGCGACGTGATCGATCGCGGCATCTTCACTTCCGTCGCCGACCTGAAACGCAAGATCCTGCGCTATATCCGGCTCTATCAGAAGACAGCCAAACCCTTTCGCTGGAAATACTCCGATGTCCGCAAACGGATTCCGGCGTGGTAGCGATAGCTCAGGGACAGCCCACTAGGTCCTCCCGGCGACATCCCACTTACGCTGCAGTTACCGGCGCCGCCTGGTTATTTCACGCGTGCTTGCATGTACTTAGCGGGAGTTTGAGCGGCTGGGAAAACAGTCTGCTGTAGATTATCCTTTCAAGCCAGTTCCGCACCCCATCCAAAGCGGATTCCGCGCCCGCCGCCGAATCGGTAAAAATTGATTAAAAAAATCCCAACACGCCGCGCAAAACCGCGGAATGCGTCAAAAGAATCGCAACGGCGCCCCGACTCTTCCCTGTAGCAGCTACTCCTCGCCAGAAAAGCAACTCGTTGCGCCTGAGTCGCGCCAAGTCAACCGCCGGCTTCACCTCGTATCATTAAGAGAAAGATGGCTAAGCCCAAGGAGAAAACTTCTCTCGATAAGAGAAAGATCAAGATTGTTCTGCTCGAAGGCATTCACGCGAGCGCGTGGAAGCCTTCCGCCGCGATGGCTACACCGATATCGAACATCATCCCAAGTCGCTTGCGGAACCGAAACTGCTCGCCTCGCTTCAGGACGCCTACATCATCGGCATCCGATCCGCCACGCACCTGACGCGCGAAATCTTCGAACACGCCCCGCGGCTGATTGCCGTGGGCTGTTTCTGCATCGGCACCAATCAAGTGGACCTCGAGGCCGCCCAAGAGCGCGGCATTGCGGTCTTCAACGCGCCTTTTTCCAATACGCGCAGCGTGGCCGAGCTGGTGCTGGCCGAAACCATCCTGCTTTTGCGCGGGATACCGGCCCGCAACGCGCTGGCGCATCGCGGCGGCTGGGCGAAAACCGCCACCGGATCCTATGAGGCGCGCGGCAAAATCCTGGGAATCGTGGGATATGGCCACATCGGCACGCAGGTGGGAGTGCTGGCCGAATCCCTGGGGATGCAGGTGATCTACTACGACATCGAGACCAAGCTGGCGCTGGGCAACGCGCGCGCCGCGCATTCGCTCGACGACCTGCTCCAAGCCGCCGACGTGGTGACCTTGCACGTACCGGAAACGCCGCAAACGCATCGGATGATCGGCCCTGACCAAATGGCGCGCATGAAAGCAGGCGCGCACCTGATCAACGCCTCGCGCGGGACCGTGGTGGACATCGACGCGCTGGTCGAAGCGCTTCAATCCAAGCACCTGGGCGGCGCCGGCATGGACGTCTTCCCGGTTGAGCCCAAGACCGCCGGCGAGGAATTTGCGTCGCCGTTGCGCGGCATGGACAACGTGTTGCTGACGCCGCACGTGGGCGGAAGCACCGAAGAAGCCCAGCAGAACATCGGAACCGAGGTGGCCGAGAAGCTGATCAAATACAGCAATAACGGTTCCACGCTCAGCGCCGTGAATTTTCCGGAGGTGTCGCTGCCGGAACACCCCGGACAGCACCGGCTATTGCATATTCATCGCAACCAGCCCGGCGTGCTTTCGGCCCTCAATTCCGTTTTTTCCGATCAGCACATCAACGTGGCGGGCCAATATCTGCAGACCAATGCGAAGATCGGCTACGTGGTGATCGACGTCGAGACGCGCGAGCCGGGCGCATCGCTGGCGCTCAAGCGCAGGCTGGAGTCGGTGCCTGGAACCATCCGGACGCGGATCCTGTACTAAGCGCGGCGGCGCCGAATCGGCGCTGGTCCGTAACATAAGCGGCCCCTATTGTTTTCTGGGGAACCGCCGATACATAAGGCGTAGCGCTTAGCCGGTCTTAACACATTGGCCCTATGTCCAGTGCTGCTCAAATGTCCGAGATCGATGGCCTCCAGGACGAGCCTCTGCCGCCGCGGCGGACGCGTGGCGTGTATGTTGGCTTTGCCACCCTGGTGACCATCGGATTGGCGCTGGCGGGCTGGTACGTTGGAGAACGCATTCTGGTGGCTCAGGCCCCCCACACCGGCCCGGAGCCCCTGGCAACCGCCACAGCGTACCCAACGCCAGCCCCCGTCCCGCCCCCAACCGGCGCGTCCACAGCGCCCTTGTCCCCTCAAGTGCAGCCGGTCTTGCTGCCCCTGATGGCGGAATACTACCTCCAGGTGACGGCGCTCGGCACGCCCCAGGACTTGAAATTTCTCAATCAGCTCCAAAGCAGGGGTCTCAAGGCTCATCTCGAAACCACTCCCACGGATCAGACCGGACTTATCCTGATTGGGCCCTATGACGGCGAAACCGCGCTGCGGCGCGCCCGCGCGAGGCTGACGGCTTCCGGCATCCTGGCGAACGAGATCATCCGCTAACATAGGTCTACCGAACCGGACGCCATGCGGAATAATAGTAGAAGGTGTCCCCGTCCCCAGAGTTTAAAAGCAGCCTTTCCGCCTTCGATCCACTGGTCGCGGAGTGGTTCGCGATGCGCTTTGACTGCGCCACCGAGCCGCAATTGCTGGGCTGGCCCGAGATTCGCGCCGGCCGGAACGTTCTGATCTCAGCGCCCACCGGTTCGGGCAAGACGCTGGCAGCTTTCTTGATCTGCCTGGACCGCTTGGTCCGGGCCGCGCGTAATGGCGAACTCCCGAATGCGACCGAGGTGGTCTACGTGTCGCCGCTCAAGGCCCTGAGCAACGACGTACACAAGAACCTCGAGATTCCCCTGGCCGAAATCGCCGAGCTCGCGGCCAAGCAGGGGATCACACTGGCGCCGATCCGCACCGCCGTCCGAACCGGCGACACGCCGGCCTCCGAGCGCCAGCAGCATGGGCAAGCATCGGCCGCACATCCTGGTCACGACGCCGGAGTCGCTGTATATCCTGCTCACGGCCGACAAGTCCCGCGAAATGTTGCGAACGGTGCGGACCGTCATCGTCGACGAGATTCACGCCGTCGCCGATGATAAGCGCGGCTCGCATCTGGCGCTGTCGCTGGCACGGTTGGACGCGCTGGTTGGCGCGGGCGAGAAGCCGCAGCGCATCGGCCTGTCCGCCACGGTCAAACCGATTGAAGAGGTCGCGCAATTCCTGGCGCCGGACGCGCGCATTGTCAACGTCGGCCATCGCCGCGCGATGGAGCTGGCCGTGGAGGTCCCGCGAGACGAGCTGGGCCCGGTGGCGAGCAACGAAATGTGGGCGGAGATCTACGACCGCGTGGCCCAGTTGATTCTGGCGCATCGCACTACGCTGGTGTTCGTCAATACGCGCCGGTTAGCCGAACGCGTGGCGCACGCTCTCGCCGAGCGCCTGGGAGAGAATGCCGTGCTGCCGCATCACGGCAGTCTTTCGCGCGCGCTGCGGCTGAATGCGGAGGCTCGCTTGAAGAACGGCGAACTGCGGGCGGTGGTCGCGACGGCGTCGCTCGAGCTGGGCATCGACATCGGCTCGGTGGAATTGGTCTGCCAGATCGGATCGCCGCGCTCCATCGCCGTCGCTCTCCAGCGGGTGGGCCGGTCCGGACACTGGATCGGAGCCAAACCCGAAGGGCACGTGTTCGCCACCACGCGCGATGAGCTGATCGAATGCGCCGCCCTGGTTCGAGCCATTCGCTCCGGCGAGCTGGACCGGCTGGAAATTCCGGAGGCTCCGCTCGACATCCTGGCGCAGCAGATCGTCGCGGAAACTGCCGCGTGCGACTGGAGCGAAGACCGCCTCTTCGAGCTGGTCCGAAGCGCCTATCCGTATCGCAATTTGCCGCGGACCAAGTTCGACGAAGTGGTCGCCATGTTGTCGGACGGGATCACGACGCAGCGCGGCCGTGCCGGCGCATATTTGCATCGCGATCAGGTGAACGGGCGCGTGCGGGGCCGGCGCGGCGCGCGTTTGGCCGCCATTACCTCGGGCGGCGCGATCCCAGACAACGCCAACTACAACGTGGTCCTCGAGCCGGATGGAAAGACCGTCGGCACGGTCGACGAGGATTGGGCCGTTGAAAGCATGGCCGGAGATGTATTTCTACTCGGCACCAATTCCTGGCGCATCAAACGCATCGAGCCCGGCCGCGTGCGCGTGGAAGATGCCCGCGGCGCGCCGCCCTCCGTTCCCTTCTGGAATGGCGAGGCCCCCGGCCGCACGCTGGAGCTTTCCGAGGCCGTCTCCAAGATTCGCGAGGAAATGGTCGCGCATTCCGATGATGCGCTTCGATTCCTAACCGCCGAATGCGGCCTGGACGAAGCCGGCGCCAAACAGGCGATCGCATATGTGCAATCCGGCGTCGCAGGCCTGAATTCCCTGCCCACCCAGCAGACCGTGGTGGCGGAGCGGTTTTTCGACGAAGGCGGCGGAATGCAGCTTGTCATCCACGCCCCGTTCGGATCGCGCATCAACCGCGCCTGGGGACTGGCGCTGCGTAAACGCTTCTGCCGTTCCTTCAATTTCGAGCTGCAGGCGGCCGCCACCGACAACGGCATCAACATTTCTCTGACCGAGCAGCACGCTTTTCCGCTGGCGCTGGTTTTCGAATTCCTGAAGCCGCAAACTGTCGAGCATGTTCTGACGCAGGCCCTGCTGGACGCCCCGATGTTCAGCCGCGCGCTGGCGCTGGAACGCGTCGCGAGCCTTGGCCATCCTGCGTTTCCAGGGCGGGCGCAAGGTGCCGCCTCCCATCCAAAGGATGCGCTCCGATGATTTGCTGGCTTCCGTTTTTCCCGACCAGGTCGCTTGCGCCGAAAATCTGACCGGCGAACCGCGCATTCCCGATCATCCTCTGGTCAACGAAACCATCGACAATTGCCTGCATGAGGCCATGGACATCGAAGGCCTGAAGGCGATCCTGGAAGGCTTCGAATCCGGAAGCATTCAGAAAATCGCGATCGATACCGCCGAACCGTCGCAGTTCTCGCACGAGATTCTGAACGCCAATCCCTACGCATACCTGGACGACGCCCCGCTCGAGGAACGCCGTGCGCGCGCGGTGCAGCTGCGGCGAACGTTGCGCAGCGACGTTTCAGGTGGCGCGGGCATTCTCGATCCGGCGGCCATCGCGCAGGTAAGCGCCGAAGCTTGGCCGGATGTCCGCAACGCCGACGAACTGCACGATGCGCTGCTCACTCTGATCGCGCTGCCTCCGGCGGAACAATGGCGGGCGTTCTTTGCCGAACTTGATAGCACCGGCCGGGCCCGTGTCTTCGAACGCGGCGGCAAACAATTCTGGGTGGCCACGGAGCGATTCGCGCTGCGCGATGAAGCGCTGCCGGCGGTGCGCGGCTGGATGGAGTCGCTCGGGCCCGTCACCGCGGCCACACTGTCGGAAACGCTCGCTGTGCCGCTCGATTCGATCGAGCCGGCATTGCTACAGCTCGAAACGGAAGGCCAGGTCATGCGCGGCCGTTTCCATCCGCAACTCGAGCCGGACCAGACGGAATGGTGCAATCGGCGCATCCTGGCGCGCATCCACCGCCTGACGTTGGGTCAACTGCGGCGTGAAATTGAGCCGGTGACCGCCGCGCAATTCCAGCGCTTCCTCTGTCAGTGGCAACACCTGATACCGGGCAGCCGGCTGCACGGAATCGACGGGACGCTGCAAATCGTCAAGCAACTTCAGGGATACGAGATCGCGGCCGCGGCCTGGGAGCCGGATGTGCTGGCGCAGCGCATCGCCCAGTATGAGCCGGAGTTCCTGGATCAGCTCTGCCTGGCCGGCGAAGTGATGTGGGCGCGCTTGTCTCCGCATCCGGCATTTGAAGATCCCGAGCCGCGCCGTGTGCGTCCCACGCGAACCGCGCCGATAGCGATTTTCTTGCGCGAAAGCGCCGACTGGCTTACGCCGCCCGAAGCTTCCACATTAGCCCCGGTCTTTTCGCACCCCGCCCGCGAAGTGTTGACCGAGATCGAGCAGCGCGGCGCATCCTTCTTCGCCGACCTGGTGCGGTCCACTGGCCGCTTAGCGAGCGAAGTGGAAGACGGGCTCTGGGAACTGGTGGCCGCGGGCCTGGTGACCGCCGACGGATTCGAGAACCTGCGCTCGCTGGTAGATCCCAAGCGCCGGCGCGGAGAAGGCCGCGGCAAGTACGCCCGGCCAAGGCACGCCGCCGGACGCTGGGCGCTGGTGCGGCATTCTCACGGCGCCCGAGCGCTCGAAGCCCGCGCGGCGTTTTTCGCCGATCAATTGTTGCAGCGCTGGGGAGTGGTGTTTCGCGATCTGCTGGCGCGCGAATCGCTGGCCCCGCCCTGGCGTGACCTGCTGCCGGTGCTGCGCCGCAAAGAGGCGCAAGGCGAAATCCGCGGCGGCCGTTTCGTCTCCGGTTTCAGCGGCGAGCAATTTGCGCGGCCCGAAGCGCTCGACCTGCTGCGCGCGGTACGGCGCAGCGACCCGGACGCACTCGAACAGCCACAAGTTTCCAATGCCGACCCCCTGAACCTGGCCGGAATCATACTGCCAGGACCGCGCGTCAGCACGCTGCTGCGCCGCGTCATCTAACTATTACAGAACCGTCAGGCACCTTAATTCCACTTGCGACGTTCCTTAGTTAGCGCCTCACAGAGGGCGAGACCGGAGCGGCGTTGGTCGCCTTCGCGAGCGGTTGCACTACTAAGCTATCGGTCTTCTTCAGAACGCGGAGGAACTCGTCCTGCACTTCATTGGCTTTCGCAATTGGGTCGGCGAGCGCTTTGGGAAAGTGGGCCTTATCGATATCCGTCTGACTCAGGTTCTTGTACCCGAGGTCCTTTGCCATTGCAGCCAACAGCTCGATATTCTTGTGCCCTTGGCCCGGTTGCTCTTCCTTGTACTGCAGCATTGCGTATAGCTCGTGCCAAATCTTGAGTACCTCGGGCGCGTCGTGGAACACCACGTCGATCAGGTTCAGAGATTTGGCCCATTCTTGGGCGGCCTGAAAATTTAGGATATTTCCTCGCACGCTCATGAGCGAGGCGAACACCCTGAGCTTTGCCTCGCGCTTTTCCTTGCGGTTCTGCCACGACAACGTGAGAAGCGCTGTTAGGCCCGCTGCAAGGAACGGGCTCGCGATCGTCGCGATCAGGTACCACCAGTCCTTCGTTTGCATGAGCGCTCCAAAAGCGCGGACTAAAAACATTATATCGAGTTTTCGTTCCGCTTTTGTACCGCCTGTGTCGGCACGGGCGCGCTCGCCGACACGTTGCGTCGGATCCAAATTGCAGTAAACCTGAATAATGCGGACAACTTCGCTTGGCTTATTGCGTTTGTCCGCCTATATTAACGGCTTCTACGGTAACACCGTCAGGACGCCCTGTTCTCGCAGCCCGCTGGCGCTCACGGAGCCGATCTTCACATCCGCAATTTGATTCGGCTCGCGCGGCGTGGCCAGTTCCACTTTGAGGAAATTATCCGAGAGCGCACCGTCCGTAAGAGTGACCACCGAGAGTGTGCGGCCCACCATCGCGCGCCGGAATTCGAGATTCTTCCGCGCGGCCAATTCGCGCAGCACACGATTGCGTTCCTTGCGCACTTCCATCGGCACGCGATCTTCGGACTCCGCCGCGGGCGTGCCGGGACGCTCGGAATAAGTAAACACGTGCAAATAGGTGAACGGCAGGCTTTCAATGAACGCCCGGCTCTCTTCAAACTCGGCCTCCGTCTCGCCGGGAAATCCCGCCATCACGTCCGCGCCGATCGCCGCGTCCGGCATCCAGGCGCGGGCCTTGCGGATGCGATCCTCATAGTGCCTGGGCCGGTACTTGCGATGCATGCGCCGCAATACACGGTCCGAGCCCGACTGCAACGGCGCGTGCACGTGTTTTGCGATGCGCTGCGAGCCGGCCACCAGATCGAGTAAATCGTCGCTCCAGTCCATGGGCTCGACCGAACTCAGCCGCAGCCGCTCGACCTCCGTCTCATTGAGCAAACGCCGCAGCAGATCGGCCAGCCGCATCGCGCCCGCTTCCCTGCCCCAGCGGCCGAGATTGATGCCGCTCAATACTACTTCGCGATAGCGTGCGGCAAGATTTCTCACCTGCCCGATGACCTGTTCAGCCGGCGCGCTCCGGCTCCGCCCTCGCACGAACGGAATAATACAAAACGAGCAGCGATTGTTGCAGCCGTCCTGAATCTTCAGGTTCGGACGCGTGCGATCGCCGCGCGGCATCCTCCACCGGCGAGGAAAGAAAGTCGTGCTGCGCGAAAATATCGCCCACGCGAATTTGCCCTTCCACGGCGACCTCTCCGTGATAGGGCGCATGATCTTCACGGATGATTTCCGGGATTTGCGTCTTATGCGAATTCCCTACCACCCAGTAAACCCCTGGTAGTACAGCCAGCTCGGCAGGAGCCCGTTGCGCATAGCAGCCCGTTACGAGAATACGCGCCGCGGGATTTTCGCGATGCACCCGATGCACCGCCTTGCGGACGTCTTCGTCGGCCAAGGCCGTGACAGTACAGGTATTTAACACCACTAAATCGGCCTGGCTCGCGGCCGCGGAGTTCCAGCCCTCGGAGGAAAGGGCGGCTTCGAGAGCCGCGCCATCGGACTGCGAGGCCCTGCATCCAAAATTCTGGACGTGAAAGTTACGCACCTCTCTCGATTCTATCAGTGGCCGCTCGGCCGCTATCCCAAGTAAAGCTGTTGGTCCAAGCGCCCGATTACCTTCTTAGATGGACCGCGTTCTCTCACAAGACGAAATCGATGTTTTCCGCAATCTCCGCGATGATGCTGACGACGATCCCGGCAAGCGAGCGCAGCCGTACGATTTCAGGCGGCCGGACCGCATCGCCAAGGATCAACTTCGTGCTATCCATCTGTTGCACGAAAATTTCTCCCGCAGTCTGGCGTCCAGCCTGTCGGCTTACCTGCGCGCCTATGTCGCCGTCAACCTGGTTTCGGTGGAACAGCTTTCCTTCATCGAATTCTCGCAGTGCCTGCCGTCGCCCACCTGCCTGGTTTCACTCGGCATGAAGCCGTTTGAGGGCGCCGCGGTGCTGGAGCTAAACCCGGCGCTGGTTTTCCCCATCATCGAGATGCTGCTGGGTGGAAGCGCGAAGGCGCCGCTCAAGGTAGCGAGAGAAATTACGGAGATCGAGCAGAGCGTGATGGATGGCATTTTCCGCATCATCCTCCAGGATCTGAAAGGCGCCTGGCATGCTGTAACTCCACTGGAATTCGCGATCATGGCTCACGAGACCGAGCCGCAGTTGCTGCGTATCCTGGCGCCCAACGAAGCCGTCGTGGCGGTGAGCATCGAAGTCCGAATCGGAGAGAACAGCGGGATGATGAACATCGGCATTCCCTCCATCGTCATCAAGATGCTCCGGCACAAGTTCGATCAGCAGTGGTCGGTGCGCAAGAGCGAGTCTACCGAGGACGAACAAGCCCGCATCATGCGGTTGATCCGCCCGGCGCAAATTCACCTGGACGGCCGGCTGGCGGGTCCCACGCTGAGTGTCATGGATCTGATGGACCTCAAGCAAGACGATGTTTTGACGTTTGACTATCCACTAGGCCGGTTCGTCGATCTGACCATCAATGGCAAGCTAAAGTTCCACGGCCGCGTGGTGACGGCGGGCAACAAGCGGGCCTTCCAGATCGAAGAATCGCATAGCCAATAGACTCGCAACGGCCGGCTGGCGGCACAGTTGCGTCCTCCGATAGCCGGCACACTCGGCTGATCAAACGCCATGCTACTTTGTCTCCATGAACCCCTACGCCACGCACTTAGGCCAACGCAATCCGCTGGAAGTGATCGCCGATACCTCTCAGCGGCTGGAATCGCTGATGAAAATCCTGGGCAGCGAGCGCGCCGAGCAACCACCAGCGCCTGGAAAATGGTGCGCGCGCGAAATCCTCTGTCACCTGGCCGATTGCGAGACAGTTTTCGCTTTCCGATTGCGCCAGGCACTGGCCGAGGACCATCACGTGATCCAGCCCTTTGACCAGGAAAAATGGGCCGCGCAATATCGCGCGTTCGATGCCACCGGCGCGCTGGCGGTCTTCTCGGCGGTGCGCAACTGGAACCTGGCTCTGATCCGGTCCGTCATTCCCGGCGCGCTCGCGAAACCGCTGAACCATCCCGAACGCGGCGAGATGACCTTTCAGGTCTTGATCGAGACCATGGCGGGTCACGACCTGAATCACATCCTCCAGATCGAGTCCATCGCCGGCCGTTCCGCCCAAGCGTGATGCCGCTGAAACTGTCTCAGCCCGTGTACAACCAACGCGCGAGGTCGCGGTTCGTACTGGAACTCCTCCGGCTTCAAGTTTCGCTTGCGCGTTGTAAATCACCAGCGGCACATCCATCTCGTGTAAGGATCCGTGAGCGCGGTATTCGGCTGGAAGCGGCTCGGAGTAGGCGTCCAGTTCGCCGAAGACGGTGTCGCGGTCGCCCAGCACGATCAAATCCCCGATGCGCGAGGCCATCAGATGAAAGCGCTGGACCGCCTCGCTCGCGCGTCAGAACGGTTTCCACGCCCTGCAGGCCGGTCAGGACCTTGGCGACGGGATCAATATCTTTCGGCGATTTGCAATAGACCCAGGCCACGCCGCCGTAGCCGCGATGATGTTTGAGGTATTTGTCGCGGTCCACCGAGATTGCGATGCGGATGGGTGCGCCATGCTGGGCGCACACTTTTTCCAGATCCCAGCACAGCGATTTGTGATTCATGCCATGATCGGCCGTGAGCAGGAATGCGGCGTCCGGTGCGGACGCGGCTGCGCTTCCTCGAAGAATTGATCCAATCGCGCCAGATGCTCCTTCGATTCCTGCGCTTCGGGAGGCCAAGTGTGCATCGGGTAGTCGGTGGTGTGCACGTACAGGCATCCGAGATCGCGCCGATTCTTCAGGACGTCGATGGCCGCTTGCATGAGCCAGTAGTTGATCTCGCGCGAGTAGATTCCCGGCGCGGGGCCGAGGCGCTTTACCCATTCTCGGGAGGTTCCTCGGGGCTGAGAACCAGATCGGCGCCGGCCGGCAGCAGTGTGGTGGTCTTCTTCTTGGACGACAACAGAGCTGAGTTGACGCCGTGCTTCTTGGCTCGTTGAAACAGTGTCGGCGCCAGCAACAGGTCGGCGGTCTCCATATATTCTTCGCGGCCCGAGCGCTCGTCGAAGTAGGAGTTGCCGGTGATGCCGTGCTCCTGGGGCCACACGCCGCAACAGATGGAAGCATTGTTGGTGTTGGTGACTGACGGCATGGTCGCACGCCCGCGCACGAACAGCCCGTGCTTGCGCCATTTGGCGAGCGTGGGCATGTCGCTCTGCTCCATGTATTCCAGGCCGAATCCATCACACATGATGACGACCACGCGTTGCGGCGCGCGTTGGGCCAAAGCGGGGGCCGAGAGGAGCGTGGCGGTTCCGGCAAGAAGCTCGCGGCGTGAAATGGAAGGCGCGTTCATGCGATATGCGCCCCGGTGGCCAGCACATACACGGTGTAGAGCGACTGGCTGGCCGCCATGAACAGGCGATTGCGCTTGGTGCCGCCGAAGCAGATGTTGGCGCAATTCTCGGGCAGACGAATGATGCCGATGCGCTCGCCGCCAGCGGTGATGATTTGCACGCCGGGGCGCGCGCCGGCCCAGATATTTCCATCCGTGTCGCAGCGGATTCCGTCGGCCGCGGCAGGCTCGCCGCTGCCCGGCACATCCAGTTGGATAAAGCGCTTGCCGTTTCGAATGGTTTTGCCATCCACGTCATAAACTCGAGTTTCGCGGCCGCTCCCCGTATCGGCAATGTAGACTTTCTTGTAATCCGGCGAGAAGCAGATGCCGTTGGGACCGTTCATCTCATCGGTGAGCTTGTCCATCTGGCCGGTCTTCGGATCCACGCGATAGACGGCTTCCTTTAGTTCCTTGTTGGCTTTGAAACCTTCGTAGCTCCCCAGGATTCCGTACGGCGGATCGGTAAACCAGATGCTGCCGTCGGGATGAACCGCGATATCGTTGGGCGAGTTGAGGCGCTTGCCTTCAAACTTGTCGGCAATCACCGTGACGGTTCCATTGGGCTCGTAGCGGACCACGCGCCGGCCGCCGTGCTCGCAGGAAAGTTGGCGGCCTTCGTAATCGAAGGTGTTGCCGTTGCTGTAGCCGGAGGGATTGCGGAACACCGTCACGTGGCCGTCTTCTTCGAGCCAGCGCATCTGAACGTTGTTGGGAATGTCGCTCCACACCAAATAGCGGCCCACGCCGTTCCAGGCCGGGCCCTCGGCCCAAAGCGTGCCGGTATACAGGCGCTTGATCACCGTGTTGCCGACGATGTAGCGGCGGAAGCGATTGTCGAGCGCGACAATGTCGGGGTCGGGATAGCGGACTGGCTGCGCGTTGGACCAATCGCGCGGTGTAGCCTCTGGCGAGACAGGCCGCTGCTGGGTAGTTTGCGCGGCGGCGGGTGCGAGCGCGGCAGCTCCGAGCGTGGCCGCAAGAAAAGCTCGACGATTGCACTCTGGAGTGCCGTGACTACGAATCGGGTGGGCCATATCAGTTACCTATACCGCAACTGCCGCCCCGGCGGTGATGCACCCTGGTCTGATTACTTGTGCGGCGCAGGGAATGCTGTTTCCAGTCCTGCGATGAATGCATCGGTCAACTCCTGGGGAAAGCTCTGAAAACCGTTCAGGTAGCGGCCGGGGTGGAGAGTGCCGGCGACGCGCGAGAGCGAGATGGTTTCCAGTTCCACAAACACGCCGACGTCGGCTTGCTCCAGCCGCCAATAGATATTCAGTCGCCACAGATACCCATTCTGGTTCTCGGCGGACTGTTCTTTTTCCTTCGTATCTTTCTTGCCGGAGCGCTGCGCTTCGCTGATGCGCGTGGAGCGGCTCATGATAGTCGCGTGCTTGGGATCCAGCGTGTTGTATTCCGCGGTTAAGTCGACGTTCAACACGATCTGCGTGATTTGCTTCTTGTGAAGGCGCAAAGACGCGTCGAAGCGCGGGTCTTCGCGCTTCACCAATTTCGATTCGACCACCTGTTCTTTGAAAAACGTCTTGTAGTCGCCGTAGTCGAGCAACATGTCACGAACGTGCTCCAGCGTGGCCAGCTCCAGATACGTCACTCCCAGCCAATGCTGAATGGAGCCGTCGGGGACCTTGATTTTTTCGCCATGGTCCAAGGTTTCCTGCGGTATGACGAAGCTCTGGCTCATCCAGGCCATGGTTTTTTCCTTGGGATGTTGGTCGAGCCACAGGAAATTCTCGGGCGTCGACCGGGCCTGCATCGCTTCTTCGGTGAGCTTGATGTAGCGGTCGAAAGCGGCCCTGGTCTCGGGCTTCAACTCGGCGCCATGCAGAAAAACAGCGCCAGCGAGCATCAGGAACAGCGGACGTCGCAGGTTCACACTACCAATATAAAGTGTTGGCGCACGCGCTCGACGGTCGCGCGCCACCGCGCCTACACCATGGGCGGCGGGCAGTTGGGTAAGTTCCTGGCTTGCTCGAACGCGTGTGCCATCTGAAGAACCCCCCAGTCGTCGTGATGGCGGCCTACGATTTGAATCCCGACCGGCAGGCCTTCGGTCGTGAATCCGCATGGTACGGAAATCGCCGGATTGCCTACCAGAGAGATGTAGTAGCAGGACTTCATCCAGTCGATGTAGGTTGCCATCTGCACGCCGGCGATTTGAGTGGGGTAGGGTTGATTCACATCGAAGGGGGGCACTTGATTCACCGGCAAGACGAAAAACTCGTAGTGTTCCATGAAACGGCGGACGCGATGGTAGAGCTCGGTGCGCTTCATTTCGGCCGCGCCGACATCGGCGGCGGTGAGTTTCTTGCCGCATTCGATTTCCCAGCGGATGGTGTCCTTCACCAGAGGCAGGCTCTCCGCGGGAAGGGCGAGCGATGCCAGGTAGGATCGCCAGAATCGGAGGGTCTTGAACGTCTCATCGGCGCCGCTGAAATCGGGTTCGGCTTCCTCCACCACGCAACCGAGCGACTCAAAAACGCTGCGCTGAGCGTTCACGATCTCGCGCAGGCGCGGCTCGAACGGAAGCCCGCCCAGATCCTTCCAGCAGGCCACGCGCACGCCCGTGAAATCGCGCCCGAGCGGGGCCGCGAACCGGCTGCCTGGCTGTTCGATGGAAATGGGCGCGCGCGGGTCAGGACCGGCCAGCGCCGACAAGAAAAACGCCACATCGGCGACCGTGCGCGCCATGGGGCCTTCCACGCTCAAGTTCCACCAGCCTAGCGGCGCGGGCCAAGTGGGCACGCGGCCCGGCGACGGCCGGAACCCGACCACGTTGCAGAAGTTTGCCGGATTGCGGAGCGATGCGCCCAGATCGCTGCCATCGGCGATGGGCAGCATGCGGCAAGCCAGCGCCACCGCAGCGCCGCCACTGCTGCCGCCGCAGGTTTTGGAAACGTCGTAGGGATTCAAGGTCGTGCCGAAAACCTCATTGAAAGTCTGTGAGCCCGCGCCAAACTCCGGCGTGTTCGTCTTGCCGAGCAGGATCGCGCCGGCCTCGCGCGCGCGCTCCACCAGCAATGAATCGGCGGCAGGAATGAAATCCTTGTAGATCGGTGAGCCAAACGTGGTGCGGACGCCGCGCGTGGGTTGCAGATCCTTGTGGGCGATCGGAAGGCCGTGCAGCGGGCCGAGCGTCGCGCCGCTGGCCAGATGGTCGTCTGCCCGCCCGGCCTGCTCGAACGCTAGCTCGGCGATCAACGTCACGATCGCATTGACGCTTGGATTCACTCTCTCGATCTGCTTCAAATGGGCCGCGAGGGCCTCGCGCGCCGACAGATCCTTGGCCCGAATGCGGCGCGCCATCTCGATCGCGCTGAGCTGGCAGATGTCGGGCGTTCGACCGCGGCTGAGTTTCGTCACGCTGTTATATTATAAGGACCGGAGAGAAGCGGCGCGGGCCGCGCGAGTAAGGATATCAGCTCCCTTCAATCGGTCTCGAATCGCGGGCGATGCGCCCTGGCCGGACTGGGCTGCGCCGCCCTGGTCTTTGGCTGGCAATGGTTGACGGTGCATTCCAACTACCAGGCGCGCTGGAATGCGCTGTTCTGCACCGGCGCCGAATTGACGCAGCCGCCTGAGCTGGCCGGCGAACACATCTACCTTTTTCCCGATAGCAAGGGCTACGACGGTCAAATGTACCACTACATCGCGCACGATCCGTTTTTCATTCGCGGATTTGACGCCGCTGTCGATGCGCCACGCATGCGCTACCGGCGCATTCTGGTTCCGCTAGCCGCGCACTGGCTGGCATTTGGAAACGATGACCGAGTGGATGGAGCATACGCCGGCGTCATTTTACTGGCTGTGTTCGGCGGCGGATATTGGCTTAGCATGTACTGCTCGCTGCTCGGCTACAGGGCGGCCTGGGGTCTGGCGTTCGTTCTCATTCCGGCCACTTTGATCTCCATGGACCGGATGACGGTGGATGCCGCGCTGGCAACACTCTGTGTGGCCTTCGCTGTCTTCGTCCTGCGCGGCTCGCTTTGGGGACTCTACGCGGTGTTGGTGGCAGCCGCGCTGGTTCGCGAGACCGGATTTGCGCTGATCGCGGCGTACGTCATCTGGCTCGCGAGTCAGCGAAGATTCCGCCAGGCTGCTCTCTTTCTGACCACAGCGATCCCCGCTTTGGCTTGGTACCTGTTCGTTCTTTTCAATACCGATCCGGAGGGTTTTGAAGGACTATCGCTGATTCCCTTCCAAGGAATCGCACAACGCATCGTAAGCCCGTACAAGTATCAGTTCTCAGCCTGGATCAACGCCGCCTCGACGGTTCTGGATTACGCTGCCCTGGCGGGAATGCTGTTAGCGGTCGTGTTGGTGGTCCAAACGATCTGGCGCCGTGAATGGGGCCCCCTGCAGGCCGCTGCCTGCCTGTTCGCGCTTCTGGCGATGTTCTTGTATTCGCCGGGCGCATGGACGGAAGTCTACGCTTTCGGCCGCACACTTTCTCCGCTGCTGGTCTTCGTGGCCCTGGCCGGCGTGCAGCAGCGGGACTGGATCCGTATACTCCCGCTGTGTTTGGTAATCCCGCGCACCCTGATTCAACTGGCGCCACAGCTCTCGGGCGTGTTGCATCATTTGGTCTGACGCGCTATTTCGTGGCAGCGCTGGTTTCTTGCGGTTTCGGCAATGGCTTCCGCGGCAGCATTTCGGACCGATTGGCGGCGTCGTACACCACTGACGCGATCACGGCCGAGGCTTGCATCAGATCGGCGGCGATAGCGTGGTCGTACGTATCCATGTCGGAGTGATGCGTGACGCTCATGTAGTCGAGCGGGTCCTGGATGAATTGGAAACCGGGCAGGCCGACCGCGTCGAAGGACAAATGATCGGTGCCCCCGGTGTTGCGAATGGTCATGGTACTCACGCCCTGGTCGCGGAACGGCGCCAGCCACTCCGCAAATACCGGGCGCATCGCGTCGTTGCCCTGCAAATAAACGCCGCGAATCTTGCCGCTGCCGTTGTCGAGGTTGAAATAGCCCGACAGCTTGGCGTGCGCCGCGGTGAGCTTCATGGTCTTGGGGTCGCCGAAATGTTCCTTGACGTAGGCCTTCGAGCCCAGCAGACCCTGCTCCTCACCGCTCCATAGTGCGATGCGAATGGTGCGGTCCAGGTTAAGATTCAGCGCCTTCAGGATGCGCATCACTTCCATCATGACCGCGCTGCCGGCCCCATTGTCCGTGGCGCCGGTTCCGCTATGCCAAGAGTCGAAATGCGCGCCGACCATTACGATCTCGTCCTTGTGCGGGCCAGTACCGGGAATTTCGCCAACGATGTTGTACGCGCCGGCATCTGCGTCGGAGGCGCTGGCCTGCAAGGTCACTCGCATCTCAACTGTGGCCTTGTTTTCGAGCAGCCGCACGATGCGGTTGTACTGTTCTGACGTAACCACGAACATCGGCGCCGCGAGCGGATTTGCGGCTTCCTGCGATCCGGCGGATTCCGCGAAGTCGATGCCATCGCGAGCGCGGCGATCGTCTTGAATCACAGCCACCACACCCTCGTCCAGGAAAAACTTGTTGCGCTTGAGGGTTACGGCTTCGCGCCGCTTGCGAAACTCGTCCTGAACCTCGGGAGGAAGGCTGGCATTGAAGCGGATGCGCTCTTCGAGGTCCTCCGGGGGGTTGAGGTTGTTCAGGTCGATCTTCATAGGCTGCACCGGCGCGGGTGCCGTGGCCAACTCCGCCAGCTCCGCATCCGTGTAACGCCGCAGGTCGGGTCTGGACTCCGGGTCGGCGATGTTATGCAAGGGCTCCGAGATGAGAACCACTTTGCCGTGCAGCTTGCCTTTGTTTTTCTGGATGTACTGATCGAGGTTCGCTTCGGCCCTGCTGACGGACTGATTCCCCGCGAGCGGAGCGAAGACCGGCTCGCCCATGGCCGTGCCGCTGGTGTTGGACGTCCAGGCCAACGGCCAGGCCGCGAGCAACGAGTAGCGCGGCTGGGTCATTTCGAGCGCGAACTTTTGGAGCGACCAGCTGCGGCCGAAGGCCCCCCAGCGTTCCTGATGGACGTTCTCCAAGCCATATTCCTTGAGGCGGGCGGCGGCCCAATCGGCGGCCTCTTTGAACTCGGGCGACGCGGTGAGCCGCGGGCCGTAACGGTCGGTGAGCAATTCGAGAGTGTCCATGACCTTGGAGTGCTCGAAGGCTTCGGATTTGATGCGATTGACGGCGGCGAAATCGACCGAATCGGCGGCAACGGCCGGGATCGCGAGAACGAGAGCAAAAATGGTAGCCCGCATAAGGGATATTATGGCACCGGTACATCCTCCAGTCGCGCGTGGCAAGGGCTGGTTTGTGGCTGCACGCTACAATTCAAGTTTGAGCTTGAAAATTACCATCTCCAAGGAGAACTACCTCAAGACCATCGCCGAGGCCGAAAGCGAAGGCGAGCCGGTGATTGCCGCCACCCTGGCGCGCTGGCTGAAGGTCTCGGCTCCGGCGGTGACCATGGCCATCAAGCGGCTCAAACGCGATGGGCTGATCAAAGTGGGCCGCGAAGGGCAGCTTTCGCTCACCGCCGCGGGACGCGAGATCGCCAACCGTCTGCTCAATCGTCATCACCTGATCGAGCGCATGCTGACCGAGATTTTCGGCATGGAGTGGTACAAGGTGCATGACGAAGCCGAGCAGCTCGAGCATGCGGTTTCCGAGGACTTCGAGCGCCGCCTAGCGGAGCGGCTGGGCATTGATGAAGCTTGCCCGCACGGCAATCGCGTCCACCGCGACACCCCGCAGGACCGGCGCAATCGCGGTTTGTTGCCGCTCGACGAAATCCCTCCCGAAGCGGACGCCGCCGTGGTCAGCGTGTTCGAGCGGGATCGCAGGCTGCTCGAATATCTGGATGGTCTCGGCATTCGCCCGGGCGCGCCGCTGAAAATGTTGGCCTCCAATTACGACGACACGCTAACGCTCAGCATCGCCGAGAAACCGCTCCAGTTGGGCCGTACGGCTGCGGCGAAGGTTTGGGTGGAATTGCGTGGAACCCGGCGAACTTAGCCGCGCGCGCCAGCGGCACGTGCGAACCGGTTTCAGCGTTAATCTGAAAACTGAATGGCCGAACTCCTTTCGAGCGTCGCAGCGCTGGTGCGTGCCGACTTTAAAGCGGAAGCAGATGCCGGTTTCGCTGTTGTGAAGCGTATCCCGAGCACGGAAAGCGTAAAATTCCTGGACTATTTTGCGACGCTGGAGCCCGACGGACGCGGGCCTCTTCTGGATGCGATGGCCCAAGGGGGCGCCATGCAGTTTTTCCCGCCCCCGCTGGTTTACCAGCGGGCTTTGGACCTGAACGCTAATAACCTCGCGCTCGGGCGTTATCGGTCCGCTCTGCGATCCGGTTCCTTCGCCTACGGGCTTCGTTACGTTGACCTCAGGATGGCCCGGGCCATGCTCAATGACCGAGAGAGCATGACCCACCTGGCTGAGACGCGTTCCGGCCTGGATTTTGAACCTCGCGACGATCCTTCCAAAGAGCTGACATCCGAAACCGCCATTCGCAAAATCCAGCCGGCCAAGGCTCCGCTCCTGCGCAAATTGATGGAGCCGGCCTTTGGCCAGTTGTTCTCGCCAAAAAAGAGCAAGCTGCCCGGTGGTGAAACGCGTTATGCCGGCTCGCTTGGCTCGACCGAACTGGCGGTCGTGATCGATTTTTCTTCGCGCCTCGCGCAGTTGCGTTAGTTCGTGACCATGCCGATGGCGAGCCCGGATCTGAAGGCTTTTCGCGTGGAGGATTTCTGGGGCCGCACGGGGTGGGACTACCTCAGCGAAGAGGTTGGATGGTCGGGGCGAGTGGATTCGAACCACCGACCTCCTGGTCCCGAACCAGGCGCTCTAGCCAGGCTGAGCCACGCCCCGATGAAGCGGCGCGAACCGCCGCATTTATGAGTATAACATCCAGCTTGCGGCCGGATGCTGCTTAACGCGCTGTCTCTTGCGCAGCCGGCTCCAGCTTGAAGTTCAGCACCACGTTCTTTCGCGTGTCGTATGTGGTCACCTTTTTCACCGAAGTGAGGCCGCCGTGCTTGGCAGTCAATTCGTAGTCATTGTCCATGCGCAGATCGTGGAAGGCGAACTTCCCGTCATCCTTGGTCGGAAAATCCACGACCTTGGAGGTCTTCATATCTTTGAGCTGCACGATGGCGCCGCTGATGGGGTTGTCCTTCTGGTCCTTCACCAGGCCTGAGATAGTGCGCGCATCGGAGGGCTTGGGCGGTTTCTCTTTGTTCTCGAGAAGGACGTTCGACCTGTTGGTGGGGTCCGTTGGTTGCGATCTGCGCGAAGCTCAAAGCGCACGCGCAGGCGATGGAAATCGATAACAGCTTGAGGTTGCACATACCGCTCTTAACAGCATAGTGCACCGCGGAGAGGGCCGGCGCGAGCCTAGAATTTGTCCAGTTCGGCGACCAGCGCGCGGATGCCCTTCTTGCGATAGATCTGGACCAGCCGCTGCTCTTCACCCGAGGGCGCAATGACGCGCTGCAGCTCCGCCGAGCCGAGATCGGCGCGGCTGGGGATCCAGACGCTGCCGTCGGTGAACTCCACGCTGCTGACAAAGCCGGTCATGCCTTCAATGGCCAGCGCCGGCCCTCCGTGCTGCGGGAACTTCAAGGTGGTGCTCTCCAGGATGGGGCTCTTCTGGCCGGGCGGCAGGTTCAGCTCGGCGGGAACCGATCCCGCCAGAAACTCGCTTCCGCTGCGATCATGCAGAATCCATCCCATCTCGAGATAACGGATGGCGCGATCCGACCGATTCTTCACTTCCAGGCGCGGCGCTCTGACTTCGTTACCCGCGATGCGCGCGACGCCTTCCATCGGCTCGACGGGCGAATCCGGGAGCTTCAAGAACGCGAACTGGACCTGTTTTTCGGGCTCGAGATTGGTAGCCCGGCTGCCTCGCATCACCTGAACATCCAGGCTGGGACGATCCGCCTGCCGCGCCATGCTCTCGATGATCGCCTGGCGCACCCGTTCGGGTCCGCCTTCGGCCAGCAGCGACTTGAAATATTTCCGGTCGCGGCGCGCTTCAAACTCGGCCAGCGTCATAGTGCGGCGGGAGCTCAGTTTATCCGGACCGTAGAAGCTGAGATCTTCAAACAGCACTCCATCCAGGCCGATCGAAACCGGCACATTAGCCGAACCTTGCAGCGGCCGGAGCAGCCGCAGGTCGACGCGCACCGGAAATGTTTCACCGGGTCCCACGTCGCTTGCGATAGTGACCGATCCTTTTCCGCCCGGCGTGACATCCTGCGCGGTGACCACCAGCGTGACACCGCGAATGCGCCGGGTGGTGGCGTTGCGGAGGGATAGCATGGCGTGCAGATCCAGCAGCATCGCGCCACCCCGCGCGATCTCGTTGGAATCGCCGGGATCGGACGACAGCACCACCACCGGGGAGTCCTTGGGCAGGTCGATCTTTAGTAAGGCGGCGGCGTTGGCAGCTCCGGCGCACAATCCCGCCAGCGCCAGCAAACCCCCAATGCTACGGCTCCGCATAATACACCTTGTTGGTGGTCACTTGCCCGCTATCCGCGTCTACATAACGCACGCCCGCCGATCCTTGCAGACTGACCGAAACAGTAGCGCCGTCAGAATGCGGGTGCGTCAGCGACATGGTGCGGCCGTTCTCCTTAACCTCGATCGACGAGGAAGTGGCTTCCAGCACCACATCGTCCTGGGACGCCGCCGGAGTCCTGACTACGCTTCCAGTCCGCTCGATGCGGAGGCGTTTGAGCGCGGCTGTCAAATGCTCCACCTGCGGTTGAGGCAAGCTGATCCAAAACGCAACCAGAAACACCGCCGTGGCACAAGTCAATACCAGCGCCGCATTCCAGCCCAAGCGCAGCGAGCGCGCGGCGGGCTTATCGAAACGGGCGATGGCCTCGCCAGCCGCCAGCCCCACGCGGATGTTTCCGGTGATCTCCGCCGCCAGCCGGTTCCAGTTCAAATCCTTGGGCAGCTCCGCCGCCACATTCCGGACTTGTTCGGAGGCATCGCGAAGGCTCTTCAACTCGGCCTGGCAATCGGGGCACAGCGCGACATGCCGCGCCACGCGCCAGCGTTCCCAGTATCCAGCGAGATCGCCACCGGCAAACAGCGCGAGTTGAATTTCGCTGGGGTGTTTCATGACTTCTTCCTTCCGGCTTGCCGCCGGCTGCGCTCGACGTAGCGCTTGAATTTGATGCGCGCGTTGGCGATGTGGGAGCGCACCGTCGCCTTGGAGCAATTCATTTGTTCGGCCACTTCTTCGGCCGCCAGGCCTTCCACGTCGCGCAGCAGCAGCGCGGTCCGCTCGCGCTCGGTCAGCACCGTCAGCCCCTCTTCCAGGTAGGCGCGATTCTCAGAGCGAAGCACCGCCTGCTCGGGGCTTTCGGAGGGCTCGCTCAGCGGCTCGACGAGGCTGTCGATCTCGCAGAAGTTGACCTTCCCGTTGCGCCGCAAAAAATCAATAGCGGTGTTGCTGGCGATGCGCGACAGCCAGTGCGCGGCCTTGTCGACGTCCTTGAGCTGATCCTGCCGCTGCAGCGCCTTGATGAACGCTTCCTGGGTCAGGTCCTGCGCGTCGGCCACGTTTCCGACAATGCGGTAGATGAGCAGGAAAATCCTGCGTAAGTTGTCGGAAATAAAGCGGTTCTGCCGTTCCTGCGCTGCCAGCTGGCCGGCTTGGAGTTCAGAGGGCGCGCCCAGGTCGCTCATGAAGTCCTCGACAGTGTGCACGAACGCGGTCATGCCTATAACAGGCTGACGCAAAAACCTCAGAAACGTGCAAGGTATTTAGGGGCACTGAGTACTGATCGACCCCCTCTCCTCCATTGTATAGAGGCTTTTATTGTACCCGGGTTTCGTCTCTGGAGGCTGGCAATTCTAGAACTGAAGTAAGGCGGCAAAGGCGTGTTGGGGAAGCTGGTCCAGGGACGCGACCGCGAGGTCTGCGGCAGCCAGCCGGCCGTTGCGGCTGACCCCGATACAGTGCATCCCGGCGCGGCGCGCTGCTTCGATGCCCATGGGAGAATCCTCCACCACGATGCAGACCCGGGGCGCGACGTTGAGCCGAGCGGCCGCGGTCAAAAAGACCTGAGGATCGGGCTTGCCGGCCGTGACATCTTCGGCCGAAACTAAGGCCTGAAAAAACGAAGCCATTCCCAGCACCTCCAGGACGACGTCGACATTGGCGCGTGGGGCCGAGGAGGCGATGGCTTGCAGCCAACTTTCGCGCTGGAGCCGTCGCACCCATTCGGCCGCACCGGGAAGCGGAGTGACACCGCCTTCGCGAAGCAGCTTCCGGTAGAGGATTTCCTTTTCGCGGCTGACGCGATCGATCTCCTCGCGTGTCGCCGCCGCACCCAGCCAGCGAGGAAGAATCTCGTCGTTGCGCAGGCCGAAGGTGGCCATAAATTCGTCGCGCGTGATGGGATGTCCCAGCGAAGCCATGGTCTCGCGCCAGGAAAGCCAGTGATATTCTTCCGAGTCGAGCAGGGTCCCGTCCAGGTCCCAAAGCACCGCGCCGGTCATGCCGTCATTCTCTCGGCAATGGGGCGAGGCACCGCCGGAATTAGGGACGATGGTCACGGCAAGACTAGCAGGCTGCTGAAAAAGGATTCGCCGAATACTCTTGGCGGCTGAAACAAATCGCCGTAGAATTGATTTAACCATGCGCGGAGACGACACCCAGCAATCGACAATGTTCAGCTTCCTGTCGCCGGAGGAACGCGTGCCCGCGAGCCATCCGTTACGGCCGATCCGTTTACTGGTAGATCGCGTTCTGCTGCGCTTGAACGGACGGTTCGAGGCGATGTACGCCACCACCGGGCGTCCCTCCATCGCCCCGGAAAAGTTATTGCGCGCGCTGTTGTTGCAAATCTTTTACTCGGTGCGGAGCGAGCGGATGCTGATGGAACAGTTGGCCTACAATCTGCTGTTCCGCTGGTTCGTGGGTCTGAATATGGATGAGGACGTGTGGGTGCCGACGGTGTTCAGCAAGAACCGTGACCGCATGTTGGCGGGTGAGGTGGCGGAGGCATTTTTCGATGAAGTGCTGGGCGAGGCAAAACAACTGGACCTGCTCTCGGCGGAACACTTCACCGTGGACGGAACGCTGATTGAGGCGTGGGCGGGTCTGAAGAGTTTTCAGCGCAAGGATGGAAGTGGACCCGGACCGAGTGATACGGACCGTGGCAATCCGACGGTCGATTTTCACGGTGAAACGCGCCGCAACGACAGCCACGCATCGACGACAGATGGCGATGCGCGACTGGCGCGCAAGGGGGATGGTAAAGAATCCAAGCTATGCTACGGTGCGCACGTGCTGATGGAGAATCGCAACGGCTTGGTGGTCAACACGCGCGTGACGCTGGCCACCGGCACCAGCGAGCGGGAGGCTTCGATCGAGATGGTCGAGGAGATTCCGGGTGATCGCGCGGTGACGCTGGGAGCGGATAAGGGCTACGACACCCAGGATCACGTGGCGCAGTTGCGGGAACGCAATGTGACGCCGCACGTCGCGCAAAAGAAGTACAGCGCCATCGACGCACGCACGACGCGGCACGCCGGATACCAGGTGAGCCAGCGGAAGCGCAAGCGGGTGGAAGAGATTTTTGGCTGGTTGAAGACGGTGGGTATGCTGCGTAAGACGCGGCACAAGGGATTGCGGCGCGTCGGATGGGTGTTTGCATTTGCGGCCTCGGCCTATAACCTGGTGCGGGTTCGCAACCTGGCGTCCGTACTTTCTCCAGCAGTGACCTGAGGACAAGTGTGTCTGGACTGCCCCCAACGGGCAGCCAGACACGCGGAAACGCGGAAATAGAAGCGAAAATCCTTCCCCAGGGCAATCAAAGGCGGTTTTGAAGAGGTCGGGAATCCTCGGCTCTAGGCGTTTTTCAGCAGCCTGCTAGTAGGTCCTTCACGAACTGGAAAAGCGTTTCAATCTTCACAAGCGCTATGGTAGGCTGGCTCAACCAGTTGTTATCTTCTATGCTGTTCTGAATGGCTCCCGTTGGCCTGAGGAAGTTCGCGACACAACCGAGCACGACCTTGGTTTCCCCAGACGTCTTGTTGACTTCCTGCAGGTCCTCCTCGCTGAGTGAGGACCGATCTACGGCCGAACGGAACCGTACCGCCTCATCTCGGAGTGATGAGTAAACCTTGGCCGCACATTCGTCCAAGAGGTTGTCTAATGTTCCAGGGTTCCGGTTGTCTGGAAATATAAAAACCCCGGTTCGCACTCCAGCGATACTGATTGTTCCCGGGGTATCAGAAATATTTAAGCCCATCCTGGCAAGCTCTGTCTTGAGTTGGAGGAAGCGATCTTGAGGATTGGACGTATCTGCGTCCGCGAAAAGACCGAGGGCCGAGAGTTGCGGGTCTTTTTCCAAAACCGTCAATGTCTCCTCAATTGACGGCACCAGCCTTGCAACTCCGCCGACGCTGTGCAGCGCTACCGAATGAGTAGCGCTTTGAAAAAAACTTGGGATTGGCACTCGCTTCAGCAGGTCGTCCCGATGCGGAAAGGAAGTTGGAATTATCGGCCGCCAGTACTTGTCGAGATTCCGGAGATATTGAACTTTACCAAGTCCGGAGAGCCGAAGGACACGCCCGATGAAGGCTACATCGTGCGGTCCCTCGACGACCAGGTATCCGTATCTCAAGCGGCCCTCAAAGCCTTACGTCGAGACCGCGTTCTTCCCGCAGTCGGAACAAGAGCTGGCCGTCCAGCCTTCTCGCCTCGACTCGCTCTTCGAGCCTCTCTAAGCGGTACCCTGCAATAACGTTGAGATTTTCAGACTCCGCTTGAATCATCGCATCAACCGCTTCTAGGCTATGCGTGGTAGCGAACAATTGCACATCTAACTTCTCGCAGGACTTGACGAGCCACGAGAACAACGTTCCCAGTGCCGTCACGTGCAGGGACGATTCGATCTCATCAATTAGAAGCACCCCGCCTCCAGCGGAGTTCAATTGAAGTGCTATCATCAATGCTCGTCGAATGCCATCACCCAGCGCAGTGAGGGGAAGCAGCCCTGCATTCCGGTAGTCAATGTAGATGACAGGTCGTTTCCCTTTTGGCGACAGAATTTGCACGTCCAGGATCTGCGAATCAAGGGAACTTAATAGAGAAATGAATTGTGATTTCAGCCCACGGAGTGTCACTTCAGATAGCCCTTGCAACTGTTGCTGCTCAACGCGATGAGATACGGCTGTCACCGTGCTAATTGGCAACGCCAACGACCCGTCCTGCTCCTGCAGAACAAGCGGATCGCCCTCCCACAAGTCGTACGTTCTCCTCTGCTCTCGTTCGGCGGAATCACTTACGGCGGTTGCTGTCAGCTGAATGTGCGCACCAGGCTGCTCAAGTTGGGCTTGATCAATATCATCGGCGCCATCGCCATTTCCAGCGGCCCTCGCCCTGAACCTAGTGATTGGTTTGTAGGTCGCTCTGGCCTGTCTTACAGGAAACGCTCCTGAGCCAGATATGACCACCTCCCCGCTGACAAAGGGACCTCCCTCGGATCTCCCATGGGGAAACATCCACTCTAAGGACAAGAAAAAAGAGTCTTCCGGATTAAGCATCGCCTCGCGCCGCCATGCCGCGTCAATCCAGACACGCAAATCAAGAGGACGACAAAAGATCGCGAGGGCCTCGAGAATGCTCGTTTTGCCCGAATCATTTGGGCCTACTAGCAGGTTAACTTTGCCAAGGTCGCGCAGGCGAAGATCGCGAAGACCGCGAAATCCGCCAATAGTAATGTTGCTAAGCTTCGGCATCGCCGAGATGTAATGTGACTACTTCTTCTAGATCGTGCGCAAAGCCGACGTCTATGCTGTGCTGTCCCATCTTATCGCACACCTACGAGGTGCCAAGTCAACTATCATCTCTCGAAACCACTACCTATGCGCCCGAACCGATGGCTTGGAGCCAGTCCTCGCGCTGGAGCCGTTGCACCCATTCGGCCGCACCGGGAAGCGGAGTGACACCGCCTTCGCGAAGCAGCTTCCGGTAGAGGATTTCCTTTTCGCGGCTGACGCGATCGATCTCCTCGCGTGTCGCCGCCGCGCCCAGCCAGCGCGGGAGAATCTCGTCGTTGCGCAGGCCAAAGGTGGCCAGAAATTCGTCGCGCGTGATGGGATGTCCCAGCGAAGCCATGGTCTCGCGCCAGGAAAGCCAGTGATATTCTTCCGAGTCGAGCAGGGTCCCGTCCAGGTCCCAAAGCACCGCGCCGCTCATGCCGTCATTCTCTCGCAACCGGGTGTTGGCGGACACCCGATGCGCGAAGCAGCTCACGAGTACGAGTCTGCGTTTACCGCCGCTCTTCCGAAAATAGAGCTTCTAATGTGACAATGATTCCTTGTGCAGGCGAAACAGCGCTAAAGGAAACAATCAAACCTGACTTCTTTTGAGTGCTGTCTCATAGTTACGCTTTCAATCGGATTGCACTTGGCGCAGGCCGCCGACCCGGTGGCCATCGCCGATCCGGAAGCAAACCCGGGCCGGCCGACTGTTTCCACCCCTGCAACCCTTCCTCCCGCGGGCTATCTTCAGTTTGAAAGCGGGTCGCTCGGAGCGGTCACATCGCCCGAATTCACCACCCGGATAGGAATCAACAACGTCACGAAATTGGCGGTGGACTCGCGTGTGGAGTTTTTCGTTCAGACTGAGCCTTACGTTCACAGCACTCTGGACTCGAATCCCGCCGAAATTCACCCTGGGGAGGTTTTTGTCGGGACCCAAGTGGTGGCCTTAGCGGGCCAAGGTCCACTACCCACTGTCTCGGTAAGTTATGTGCGCCGGCTGTATGAGAGCCCGGCGCCGGAACTCGATATGGGGACGTACCGCGAAAGCGGGTCGATTCTGCTCAGCAACGATGTGGTTGGTTTTCACATCGATTCCAACTACCTCATCCTGGAGCAGACCGATGGCGGCGTCCGTCGCGCTCAATACGCTCAGACGCTCTCGATTTCTCATCCACTCAAGCGTTTCATCGTCGCCGGCGAGGTCTGGCACTTCACGCAGCCGTTTCTTCGGGGCAACGCCGTGGGGATGCTGTGGGCGTTGTCTTATCCCGTCCGCAGAAATCTTGTGATCGACGGCGGATTCGATCACGGGCTCACGAGCACGTCCACCCATTGGGAAGGCTTCGTTGGTTTCACGTATCTTCTGCCCAGGAGGCTCTGGAAGAGATCAGGTAGTTGAAGAGCATGGACACTTTGATCGGTTCGCGCACGCTGTCGGAGATTTCCGACAGCCAGGAGTAACCGGCGGATAGCTGCTCGCAGACTTCCCGCCACGCTATCCTGAGTCTATGAGACAAGTCGCCGTTGTTGGCATCGGGAAGACCGCCTTTGGCGCGTTCGCGGATCGCGACCTGCGTTCTCTCGCGGTGGAAGCCGGCCAGAAAGCTCTGGAGGATGCGCACGCGAAAAACTCGCAGGTGGAGGCGTTCTATCTGGGTAATTTCGCCGGGCCATCCTTCGTCGGACAGAACCATCTGGCGCCGTACGTGGCGGCCGGGCATGGGAATCGTCGGCATCCCGGCCACGCGATTTGAAGCCGCCTGCGCGTCCAGCGGCGCGGCCTTCTTCCACGCCGTTTCGGCGGTCGCGGCCGGGCTGTACGACGTCGTGCTCGTTAGCGGCGTCGAGAAAATGACCTCGCAGCCCACGCCCAAAGTCACCGAAATCCTGGCCGGGGCGGGCGACTTGTGCGGCGAAGTGCGCGCCGGAGCCACGTTCCCGGCTCTGTTCGCCATGATTGCGCGCCGCCACATGTATCAGTACGGCACGACGCGCGAGCAGATGGCCGCGGTGGCGGTGAAGAATCATTCCAACGGCGCCAAGAATCCGCTGGCGCACATGCGCAAGGTCATCACCATGGAGCAGGCGCTGGCGGGAAAGCCGATCGCCGAGCCGCTCACGGTTTACGACTGCTCGTTGATCAGCGACGGCGCCGCGGCCGTGGTGATCGTGCCGCTCGATCGGGCCTCGGAATTTACCGATAAGCCCGTGCGCGTGCTGGGCATCGCCCAAGCATCCGACAACGTCGCGCTGGATGAAAAAGAAGACATCACCACGCTGCGCGCCGTGAAAATCTCCGCCGAGAAAGCCTACAAAATGGCCGGTCTTAAGCCTTCCGACATCCAGTTCGCCGAACTGCACGATTGCTTCACCATCGCCGAGATCATCGCCACCGAGGATCTCGGATTTGTGAAGAAAGGCGAAGGCGGGCCGTACGCGCTGGCGGGAAAAACCTGTCTGAAGGGCGAACTTCCCGTGAATACCAGCGGCGGTTTGAAGGCCAAAGGCCATCCGGTGGGCGCTACCGGGGTCGGGCAGATCTGCGACGTGGCGCAACAGATTCGCGGCGAAGCGGGGGAGCGCCAGGTGACGCGCAACAAGCTGGGGCTGGCGCAAAACCTGGGCGGCTCCGGCGCAACCAGCGTGGTCACTATTCTGGGGGCGGCATGACCAATCCAAGCTTGAACAAACCAGGATCTGGAACCGTTTATACCGAGACCGTGGTCTACTCGCCG
Organism: Terriglobia bacterium; assembly: GCA_963739705.1. Lineage (GTDB taxonomy): Bacteria > Acidobacteriota > Terriglobia > Bryobacterales > Bryobacteraceae > Palsa-89. The sequence goes on from CAVUBR010000009.1 coordinate 311,230, forward strand.
CCCGAGGCCTACGTCAACGACGTCCCCTACCAGCTGGCGATCATCCAGCTTGAAAACGGCCGGCGCCTGACGGGCCGTATCGAGGGTGAGCGCGCCCACATTGGGGATCCTGTGTCGTTCGTCCAATTCCGAAACGACGTGGCCTTCTTCCGCAAGAGCGCGTGATGCTCGCATGAAACTGGCCGCGCGGATGGATCAGCTGGGCGTCGAAGGCGCCTTCAACGTACTGGTGCGGGCCCGGGCACTGGAAGCACAGGGCCGCGACATTATCCATCTGGAGATTGGCGAGCCCGACTTCGCAACACCCCAGCACATCGTCGAAGCCGCCAAGCAAGCGCTCGATCAAGGCTGGACACACTACGGCCCGCCGCAAGGCCTGCCGGAGTTGCGCGAGGCTATCGCCGACCACATTTGTCAGACGCGCGGCGTCCGCGTCGGGCCTGGGAATGTCTGCGTGGTTCCCGGCGGCAAGCCGATCATCTTTTTCCCTATGCTCGCGCTGGTCGAGGCGGGCGACGAAGTTGTTTATCCGAATCCCGGCTTTCCGATTTACGAGTCGATGATCAACTTCCTGGGCGCGAAGCCGGTGCCGATCCCGTTGATTGAAGAGCGCGGTTTTTCTTTCGACCTGGCTCGCCTGCGCAGCAGCCTTTCAGCGAAAACTAAGCTGTTGATCCTCAACTCGCCGCACAATCCGACCGGCGGATTAATACCGGCCGCGGACATTCAAGCCATCGCCGAAATGGTGCGCGATCGCGATCTGATGGTGCTGGCCGACGAGATCTACTCGCGCATTTACTTCGAACAAGCTCCGTTGTCCATCACCACGTTTCCCGGGATGCTGGAAAAAACCATCCTGCTGGATGGCTTTTCGAAAACCTACGCCATGACGGGATGGCGCATGGGTTACGGCGTGATGCCGCAGTGGCTGGTGGAGGCGGTGAACAAATTGATGGTTAACTCCAACTCGTGCACAGCCAGCTTCACACAGCGCGCCGGGATAGCAGCGTTGACAGGTCCGCAGGACGCCGTGGCTGCGATGGTGACCGAGTTTCGCCGCCGCCGTGACGCGTTCTGCGCAGGACTGAACGGGCTCCCCGGTTTTCGATGCGCGATTCCGGGCGGCGCGTTCTATGCATTCCCCAATATCACTGGCACCGGTTTCTCCTCCGATGCGCTGGCCGATGGCCTGCTCCAGGAAGCCGGCGTGGCGTGCTTGAGTGGCACCGCATTCGGCGCTTACGGAGAAGGCTACGTTCGTTTCAGCATTGCCAATTCTTATGAAAACCTGATGGCTGCCGTAGAACGCATCCGGGAATTTCTCGCCACGCAGAAAAACAAATGAACGGGGACAAGGCCGGCCGTGGCTCCGCTTGGGCGTGGCTCTGCGGTGTCGTGGCGCTGCTTTTCGCCGGCCTGCTGGTGTATTCTCAACTCCAGGCATTCTCCTGGGACGAGGGTTTTCATCTGCTCGCGGCCGCGCTGATTCGATCCGGGAAGCGGCCCTATCTGGATTTCTGTTTCCCGCAAACTCCACTCAACGCCTATTTCTACTCGGCCTGGATGCGGCTGTTCGGCGAAAGCTGGCGCGCCATGCACGTGGTCGCATCCGCACTGACCGCTTCGGCAATTCTCCTGGTGGGCGATTACGTCCTCACGCGGTTTCCGGTTCGCGAGTGGCGGCTGGCGGGTGCGATTGCGGCAGCATTGTTGATCGGCTTGAACGATACGGTAGTTTTGTTCGGCACCATCGCGCAGGCCTATGCGCTGTGCTTGCTCCTGACGGTGGGGGCGTTTAGAATTGCGATTCTGGCGGTGGCGCACGCACGCGCGTGGCTGGCCGGACTAGCCGGGCTGTTGGTCAGCGGCGCCGCGGCATCCTCGCTTCTTACTGCACCGGCGGTTCCGGTGATGCTGGTTTGGCTGCTGGCCGCGAATCGAACCGGCAGCCGCTGGACCAAGCTGGCCGCGTTCATCGCGGGCTCGATCATCCCGTTCCTTCCCGTGCTGTGGCTCTTGGCGCAATCGCCGCACGTAGTTCTGTTCAATATCGCCGGATACCAGTTGTTTGGCCGGCGCGCCAAATGGGAAGGCGCCACCGGTCACGACCTGGATGTGTTGACGTCGTGGGTCGACTCTGGGCCGGCTTTGCTGGTGGGCCTGCTCGCCATCGCCGGACTGCTGTTCGTGGCGCGGAAGACGAATTGGCCGCGCGCGCTGCAGCGGGAATACTATCTGTGCGCCTGGCTGGCGGGCGGGATCGCGCTCGAAATCGCCAGCGCGCATCCAACATTTTCCTGGTATTTTGTCTTGACGGTGCCATTTCTCGCGATCCTTGCCGGTGCCGGTTTGGAAGAGATCGCGACGCGGCTTTATCGCCCTTATAGACCGCTCTGGCCCGTAACATTGCTGGCGATCATGCTGGTGTTGGGATTGGGCCGTGCGCTGCACGACGATAGCGACGAGATGAATTGGCCCAGAATGCAGAACATCGCACAAAAGGTGCTGGACGTGACGCCTCCGGGCGGTTCAATCTGGGCCGGCGAACAATTCTTCTTTCTCACGCACCGCCCGCCACCGGATGGAATGGAATTTCAGGCCGCTCAGAAAATGGATATGCCCATGCGGGAAGCCGCGCCTCTGCACATTTTGCCGGCGCAAGAGCTCGCGCGCAGAGTAAAGTCCGGCTGGTACGCCACCATCGAGAATTGCGACGACAATCGGATTAAGGAACTGGGCCTGCCGGATCTATACGCACAGAGCCAGGACATCGACGTCTGCACCGTATTCTGGGATAAAAAGAACTAGCCAAACACGCACTACTATTTTTATGTGCGCGATGAAGTCCTGGGACCGCTGGTGATTCGGGTCGCGTCTTTCTTCCCTTTCCAGGCCACCTACTATCTCAACGGCCACTCCTTCATGGAACAGGAACTGAACCGGCGTAAAGTCGGCTTTCGCAAGAATGACAATGCTTTCCTGGCCGTCGACGACGCAGAACAGTTACAAGCGGCAGCCGACCGGCTCAGCCCGACAGTGATCCGGCAGCAACTGGATTACTGGACTCTGATCCTAGGTCCCAAGTTCTCCAAGAAGGAACGCGCGGCGATGAACCTATCGCGCTTCTACGCTGTTCACCAAATCGAGTACTGCCGCAACTTCATCTTCAAACGGCATTTTCCCATTCACAAAGTGTTTGAGCGTTCCTGCGAGTTGGGGCTGTGGCGCCTGACCGCGCACAAGATCAGCGAGATTTTTGGCGTCCGCCTGACCAAGAAGTTCCGCGGCAAGCTGAGCACCGTCATCGAGCAGATCGAGCACGGCCACCACGTCTTAAGACGTGCCCCAACGACGATCCTTGTGGCTAAGCTTGGCTCTGCTCGTACTTCTGACCGAAGTGGTCTACTTTCCTGCCTCTGTTCTCCACGCGGGCTTGTTCGGCGCCGACTATAGTGAATTGCACGGGGGCACATCGAATTCGCACGGGTCGCCTTGTTCGGGCCCAGTCATTTCCTGCCGGGCTGGTATCCGCGCGACCTGCTGGGCGCGCCCTTTGCGGCGAATATCCAGAGTTTTCCTTGGATCCCGACGCGGCTGATATTGCTCCTGTTCGATCCGAAGTTCGCCTATGGAGTTGGAGTCGCTGTGGCTGCCGCACTGGCCAGCATCTTCACTTACCTATTTTGCAAACGCGCCGGAGTGTCGGAGGTGGGTGCGATATCGGCCGGCTGGACCTTTGCCTGTGCGGGCTTCTTCGCCTCTCGCGTTATGGGCGGACATCTGCCGATGTTGGAGGCATATCCGGCGCTGCCGCTGCTGTTGTGGTTGGCGGACCGAGCGTTGGCCGGTGAGCGTGACCGATTCCAAGTCCGCGATCTGGCCGCGTTGGCCTTAGCCGCGGCTTGTGTTGTGCTGGCGGGGCATCCTCAATTGCCTGCCTATTCAGTGGCAGCAACGGTGTTGTACTTGATCCTGCGCGGGCGCGGCCGGCGGCTGATTCTGGCGGTTTCCTCTCTGGCGCTCGGTCTGGGGCTGGCGCTCTTTGCTCTGTACCCGATGATTTTGCTCATCCAGCGCAGCACGCGGGTGCTGCCATTGGCGCCCGCGTCCAATGACATCGCCATGCCGTATGGCCGATTGCTCGCGCTGGTGTGGCCGTCAGTGCATGGATTCCCCGAATTGATGCACGTGGAAAGCGTGAAACTGTTCCAAGGCTTTCCTTCGAATGCTTACTTCTGGGATACCGCGTCATACATCGGAGTGCTGCCACTGGTCGGAATTCTATTGCTGCTGGGGCGCAGCTTGGTCAAAAAGAGCCTGCCGTCCCAGCCGTTCTCCTTTTTGGTCATTTTGGGAATCGGCGCCTTTTTGTTATCGCTTCCAGCGGCACAGCCAATCTACCGGACGATTCCCGGAACTTTCCTTCGCAGTCCCTCACGGCTTTTCTATCTCTGCACTTTCTCCGCGTCGGTCGCGCTGGGATGGGCGGTGAGTTTGTTTATGGCGAGCGGTTGGTTTAGCTTGCGGATCAGACAAGTCATTGTCTTGTTATGCCTGGTTGCCCATGCGGCCGACTTGGGAAGCTTTGCGCGGCTGTTTGTCCAACCCGCCGAACGCGACGATCTTCCGCAGACCTTTCAGAAGATTCTCGACCGCGAGCTGGGTGGTCAGCGAATCGCGGCGGAAGACCTGGCCTATCACGGCCGCTACGACGATGCCGGGATTTTTGAATCCATCCTGTTGTCGAATCCTTATCGCGCGATGCTTGGATTGGCTGGTTTTCCGCCCAACACCAACGAGCAAGTGATCGATGCCGCGGGGTTTCCGATTCCAGCGCTCGAAGCCGCCGGCGTCCGATTCGTAATCACATCCGAGACGCGACTCGACTTGGCGCTTGTCTCCAGCACGGAAGACGAGAAGCTGTACCGGGTTCCCGATCCGTTTCCCCGCGCCGCGTTTTTTGCGGGCGGGCGGGTGGATTTCCTTTTCAGCAATGCGGTGCTGGATAGGTTCATCGCGAATCCGCGGCGCGATACGCTGCTCCTGCCTTTGGATGCCGAGCGGACTTATACACCGGGATCAGCTGCGGATCTGCTAGGTGACAGCCCGCGCCCGGTGGAAGCGAAGTATTCGCGCCCATCCAGCGACGAGATCCACATCGCGACCGCGCCCGACCGGCCCGGGTTCGTAGCGGTGCTGGAGTCTTACGATCCGGGCTGGAGAGCGACCGTAGACGGCGTTGCCGCACCGGTCGTGATGGCTAACGGGTTTAGCATGGCGGTCCCGTTGACGCCTGGACGGCACGCCATCGTCCTACGCTACTACACCCCGGCGCGTGGATTAGGTATTCTGCTCTCGCTGTCGAGCGGCATTCTTCTCGTCTGCCTGCTTTGGATCGCGTCTACAAATGAAAACCCGGCTTGACGAACCAAGCCGGGTCGCTTACTTTCTTACAGCGCACCAGATGTCAGGCCACGTTCTGCGGCCGCTGACGGCTGAGGATAGCGTTCATCTGGTCCTTGATGCGAAGTTTTATTTTTTTGAGCCGGTGCTCTTCCAACTCCTCTTCGGGAGTCAGGTGCGGCTTGGCTTCCAGTGCCTCAAGCTGCTTATGAAACTGCGCGTGCTGCTCGGCCAGACGGCGAAATTCCTCATCCGTCGCCATCAGGTGCGCTTTCAATTCTTCTTGCGTGTTCTCCATCAGGGTTGATTCTCCTTTGTGAGCTGGCCACGCCGAGTCGGTAGGATTGAATTGCTCGGTGGGTATGTGGAACGCTTGCGCTTGCATTCGTCATGCGGGGGTCACCGAGGGCCCCTGCATTTGTGACATTATCATGAAAAAATTCTCATGACAATACCTGTCTCGGGCGGATCGTCATAGTAACCTGGGCGCGATCCGACAGATTCGAATCCCAAACGCTCGTAGAGACGGCGCGCCGAGGCGTTCGATTCGCGCACTTCCAGGAAGTGTGCGCCGGGGCAACGGGCTATTTCGGAGCGCAGCAGTTCGGTGGCGATGTGCAGCCTGCGGAAGTCCGGATGCACGGCGATGTTGAGGATCTCGCGCTCCTTTTCGGCCACCCGGCGCGAAACCACGAAGCCGGCGACGCGGCCGTCCAGAATTGCGACTTGGCAGTCATAGGCCAGATAATCGCTGGCCTGCCATTGCGAGGCTTCTTGCGCGGTGGCTTGGATCGCTGAAATTGCAGGGATGTCGGACTTCTCGGCGGGCCGGATGCGAGTGCGCGCAGGTAACAGCTCGCGCAGCATGGCTCGCTGGCGCTCGCCAATCGTCTTCCAGTCGAAATGTTGCTCGACGTGCGCGCGGCCGCGAGACGCGATGTGCCCTCGAAGATCCGGGTTGTTAAGCAAGGTCTCGACAGCTTGCGTAAAATCCTCGGCGTTATCCGCGATCCAGACGCTGGCCATATGTTCCAGCCCCAGGCCGGCGGAGCCTGACGACGTGGACACCACGGCGCGTTCCATGGCCAGAGCTTCCAGCACCTTTAAATTGGTTCCGGCCGAAACCAAGGTCGGGACCAGGACCAGATTTGCTTCCACGTACAGCGGGCGGACGTCGGCGACGAACTCCAGCAACCGGATGCTATGGTCGTGCGGGATGGAGGGGAGACCGGTGTGCTCGCGCCAATAGACTATAGGGTCGGGTCCGGCGACAACAGTCAGGGTGATCTCGCGGAAGCGTTCGCGAAGCTTGGGCCAAACCTGCTCGACGAAAAATCTATAGGCGACGATGTTCGGGAAATGGCGAAAGGATCCTACGAACAGCAGGCGCATGCCGGGGCGCTCGATCTCGGGCGCAAATCTCGCCAGATCGGCGCCGTTGGGAATCACCACCGCGTTGGGTGCGTTGAGCAGGGCGGCGTCGTGCTCCGACATGACCACGACCTTGCGGTATCGGCCTGACCCAATTCCGCTCGAATCGCCGCCAGCGGCGGAAGTCCCAGCTTCGCGGGTCGATCTGGCGGTACAGATCGAAGGTGACGTCGTGCTCCACCAGCACGTCGCCCGCGATAGGGCGCCAGCATGGTGTATTCCACTTGCACGGCTTCAATTTTGTATTCGCGCCGCACGCGCGCAAGGGCGGCCAGCATGGCGGGCGAGCGGAACTCGTGCACTTCGGGCGGATCGAGCGTCGACCAGCGCGGTTCGCGGTAACGCGCTTTGTGCACCAGAATCAGCCGGGCGCAGTGCTCCAGCACCGGCTTGAAGTCCTCCTCGGTCTCCTGGTCGAGAAAGGCAAAAAGAAAAATGTCGAACTCTCGGCCATTTCGCGCAGCAGATTGAAGATTCGTACCGCGCCGCCGTGCGATAAGCGGATAGGGGAAATAGGGACTGACGATGGCGATCCTTCTGCGCCGTGGGGACATCGTGCGGCCTTCGATTTCTCGCACGCTCGGACGGATAAACGGACCGGTCGTCGCTTCCACGGGACGAGCCACTTGGGGCGGAGGAAAATCCGGTCGACTGGAACGCCGCGGAGGAACAGCAGAGAGGCGATCCAGGTTCCGAGGCGCAGATGATGCCGCTCCAGCCGCTGGTTGTATGCCAGAATTTTGCGGGGCGCGAGCAGAAACGCGGCACGCCGCAGGTTGCGATAGCGCGCGTCGCCCAACAGCACAGGCGCCAGCCCGATCCGGTAACGAGAGAATCGTTTTTTAAGCGTGCGATAAATCCGCAGTTGCGACGCTGCGCAGAAATCCTCCGGCGTGACCAGAAAATGCCGTCGGGCCGGCTCCAGCCGCTGGATCTCGGCGTACATGCGTTCGGCCAACTTGCGATCGCCGGTAGCGAATGACACTACGATTGCATCCGGATCTTTGCCGAGAATGCGAAATAGGATTTTCTTGAGCGCGGCCCTCAACGGAATTCGATGGACGTCACGTCGCCGGTGGTCCGCATCTTGGCATCGGGTTTCCCTTGATACTCGACGTGCACGCGCGGCGAGCCGGACTGCACGCCGCAGCCCATGGTCTTTTCGCCGCCCGAAAGCGAGATTTGGCTGGGACTGCGAATCAGAAGTTGCACGGTTTTGCCGTCCGAAGTTTTGATCACCATGCGCGCCTGATCGCCGCTCAGGCACTCCAGCCGCAGGAACACGCCGTCCAGGGACGCATTGCCTTTCAGCTCATCCATCCAGACAGCGTTGGTGGGTGGCGCGGCGCCATCGGGATTGAGTTTCTTACGCGCCGCTTCTTCGGCGGCGTGAATGGCGGCGTCGCTCTGCGCCTTGACTCGCTGCGAGGTCCTGCTCTTTTTCTTCGGCGACGCGTTTGCGATCGGCTTTTTCGAGGTCGATTTGTTCCTGATCCTGTTGCAGCCGGACTTGATGAATGCGCGCGCGTTCTTCGTTAGTTGGTGGCGGCACGCTCGGCGCCGCCCCAGGCCTTCTGCGCCTCGGTGAAATTCCTGGCGGCCTTCTCGGCGCTCGCCAAGGTTTGCCACACCTCGACGTTACGGGGATCCAGCGCAGCAGCCTTCTTCAACAGAGCCGCGCGCTTTTCGGGCTCGAACTCCAGATCGGCCATTTGAATGTAGGGCTCGGCCCAGCGCGGATTGAGGCGGGCGGCTCTCTCGAAATCGGCTCGCGCGGTCTTCTGGTCCGCTTCCAAACGTCCGTCTTCCAGCCACGGCCGTGCATCCAGAGTGCCGGCAGTCACGGCATGATCAAACAAGTCGCGCGCTTCGTCTCGTTTTTGATCTTTCAGCGCGAGCAGACCCAGTCCCTTCGTCCCCGCGCGTGCCGCCAAAGGAGTACGCCTTGGCTGCGTCCGGCGAGCCAGCCGCCATCAACAAGTCCGCCGTTAAGGCCAATACGTCCTGCCGGTCAACTTGCTCGAGTTTCTTATAGCGCACATTGATCGCGCGGCCTGAAATGGAGGCGGTCGGGAAATTTCCCGCTTTCAGATAGTCGTCGGCTTCCTGATTAATCTGAGCAGCGCTCTTTTGAAATGCATTCCGGCAGGCGGCATCCAAATCGCCGCTTTGCTCCAGGTTCGAAAGCAGAATGTGAGCGCGATCGAGGTAATCCGGTTTGGTGATGACCAGGTGCAGCAGCGCCCAATCGTGCGACCGTTCCGCTTCCGGAACCGGATCGCCGAGGGTAATGTGCGCTCCATCGGTTCGCAGCGTGGATACCAGATCAATCAGCGCGGTCTCCATGCTTTTTGGCAGGCCCGCAGTGTTTTCATAGATCAGAAGGCGCGCCAAAGCTTTCAATGTTTCGCGCGAAAAGGCTTCCGTCTCGGGCGCGATTTCCATGCGGGCCTCGCGTCCCAGAACGAAATCGCCCTGCAACGCCGGAGCCTCCTTGGGATTCTTGAAAACCACCACATCGATGGGCCAAACCAGTCCCATCTCGTCCTTGCCCGTCAAGATGCGCAGCGCTTCACGGAATTCCTCCAGATAGAGGAGCTTTTCGCGCGCGGCGCGCTCGCTGCCGGTGGTGAAAACTTCGAAAGGCCCCGATTTTATGGCGATCCAGCGGTCTTCGGCCTGGAGCCCGAGCGACAGGCAAGCCAGCACACACAACCGCAGCAACACGATTGTATGTTAGCTCGAACCGGCGATCCTTGTTATGATCCGAACAGCAATGGGCAAGATTCTGATCGCTCTGGTGATTTTGCTGGTCCTGATCGCACTGCCGGTGGGCGTTCTGCTGGGCGTCTCCTCGCACTCGACGCTGACGTTTCCGCATCCTCCCACGGTGATCAGCCAGGACACGCCGGTGGTGGTTCGCATTACCAATCCGCACGGCGTTCGCCACGTGGTGGCGACATTGGAGCAGAACGGCGCCTCCACGACGTTGCTCGACACAAAGAGTCCCGCGACGCGCTTTATGTTTTGGCGCCGGAGCCAGACGCCGGAAGAGCTTGCCTTCACTGCCGGCAAGAAGAAGGCGCCGAACCTGCAGGACGGCAAGGCGCGGCTGATCGTCGAAGCACAATCGAACGACCTGCGCGGCGCGACGGACACGATCTCCGCCGACGTGGACGTGAATCTTCGGCCGCTGGCGGTAACTGCCGATAGCTTTCAGCATTACATCAACCAGGGCGGCTCGGAGATGGTGTTGCTCACGCCCTCCGGCTATTGGACCGAGGCAGGCGTCCGCGCGGGCGCGAACAAGTTTGAGAGCTTTCCGGCGCCGGGCGGCTCGGGGCAACGGCTCGCGCTGTTCGCGTTTCCCTGGGACATGCCGGTCAGCACGGCGCCGGTGGTCTTCGCCAGCAATCCGGCAGGCGCGGAAGCCACCGCGCATTTCTGGTTCAAGATTTTTCCCAAGAAATTCCGGGCGCGCGACCTGGTGATCGACGACAAGTTTCTCGACAAAGTGGTCAATCAGATCGAGCCCGGCGGGACCGGCGATCTGCTCAGCCGGTTTCTGAAAATCAATGGGCAACTGCGCGTGGAGAACAACCGTACCGTGGCCGATCTTCGAATGAAGAGCGAGCCTAAGTTTCTTTGGACGGAGCCTTTTCTTCAACTCGCTAACTCCAAGGTCGAATCCGAGTTCGCCGACGTTCGAAGCTATATCTACAAAGGCAAGAAAGTCGACCAGCAAGTGCACCTGGGTTTCGATCTTGCGGTTACCGCTCACACGCCCGTGGTCGCGGCCAATGACGGCAAGGTGGTGTGGGCTGCGCCGCTCGGCATCTACGGCAACTGCATCGTGCTGGATCACGGCTACACGCTGCAATCGATCTACGGGCACCTGAGCGAGATCGACGTGAAGGAAGGCGAAATGGTGAAGCGCGGCCAGGTGATGGGCAAGAGCGGTTCGACCGGCTTGGCGGGCGGCGATCATCTCCATTTCTCGATGCAGGTGGGCGGAGTGCAGGTGAATCCGGTGGAATGGTGGGACGAGCACTGGATCAAGGATCACATCTGGAACCGGCTCAAATAGCTGCGTAAATGAGTGGACGACGTACTGGTCGTTACTGGCGGTGGCCGAGGCATCGGTGCGGCGACGGCGAGGTTAGCCGCCTCGCGCGGCTACTCGGTTTGCGTCAACTATCGACGGAACCAGGATGCGGCGCAGGCGGTGGTGAACGACATCCAGCAAAACGGTGGCCAGTGCCATTGCCGTGCAGGCTGACATCAGCGTGGAATCGGAAGTCGTGGCCTTGTTCGAGACCGTGCAACAGAAGCTGGGACGGCCAACCGCGCTAGTGAACAATGCTGGCCGGCTGGAATTACAGATGCGCGTGGACGCAATGGATGCGGCGCGTCTGGAGCGGATGTTTGCGACCAATGTTATCGGCACGATGCTGTGTTCGCGCGAGGCGGTCCGGCGGATGTCGACGCGTGCGGGCGGAACGGGAGGGAGCATCGTGAATGTTTCCTCGGCTGCGACGCGTTACGGGTCACCGGGCGAATACGTCGACTACGCCGCAACCAAGGGCGCTGTGGAGGTGTTCACGCTCGGCCTGGCTCGAGAGGTCGCCGAAGAAGGCATCCGAGTTAATTGCGTCCGGCCTGGCCACATCTATACTGAATTGCACGCCGCCGGAGGGGAGCCGTACCGCGTGGAGCGAGTGAAAGCGCAGGTACCGATGCAGCGCGGCGGCCAACCGGAGGAGGTGGCTGCGGCCATTCTGTGGCTGCTGTCGCCAGAGGCTTCCTACGTGACGGGCGCCTTCATCGATGTCTCCGGTGGCAGATAATCAACGACCTTGTCAGATCGCGAGTGCATTCCTAATGCACCTCTGAACGCCCTGCCAGTCCCTTTGGCTCAAATGCCCGATCATTGTCCCATTCGACCGATGAATGGTGAGTAAATAGGCTCGAAAGAAGGGCGCCCGTAGCGTAGCCATTTGCCAGTCAAGCAGACGATAATCAGTCGACGTAACCGGTGAGGGTTGTCTGGTCGTCAGGATCCCAACCAAAACATCAGGCCGCTCCGCCAGGTACATTTCACTCGCAATGACGACGCCGGGGCGAACTTTCGTTTCCGCGGCGCCAGGCAACAGCCCAACAACCACGTCGCCCGGCCTCAACTGGATTGATCCCGTTCCTCTTCCTCCAAGCGCCGAACGGACTCCGCTGTAAATTCGCGCAAGTCGGAGTCGGACCAGGCATCGGACCAGTCAAGCCGGGTGGTCGCCGGCAAGCTGGCAAGCCGTTCCGCTAGGGCCGTAAGCTCCTCGGCCGCGGCTGGCGGTAGCCGACGCAGCGCTTCAACGAAGCCTTCTTCTCTCTTACTGAGCTCCATCCAGGCCTTTCACTTTGAGTATACGCGAGGGCCAACCCTGTGCGTCCCAGCGGCTCGTCGTTTCGCTAATCAATCACCAGCTCAATCGCGACCGCGGCATGAAACCGAGCGGAAACCAAATGCCTCGCTCCAGTACATTTCCCATGTTAGGGATCAGGTGTCCTTTATCAACGGGTGTCCTTTATCAAGGGGTTGAGACGTCTACGTCTTCGATCACCCGCCGGGCCGGCGGAAGCGCCTTGCTCCCAAAGACGTGCTCCTTCAAAACACGTAGGGCGTCTGCCAAATCAATCGCAGTGACGCCAAAGCCTCTTGAGGAGAAATCGAAAGGCGTGGTCTCCGGCGGCGGTTGGTCAAACTCAATCCAGAAATCTTCGCACATTGTCTCTCACGTCAGCTGTGCTCGTACTTTTTCGCTGAGCGCCTTGCCGTCCACGCGCTTGCCTGCCAGTTTGGCTTGCGCGGCCTTCATGACCACGCCCATCTGCTTGGCCGACGTCACGCCCGTCTCGGCCAGAGCGGCTGCGATGGCGGCTTCGATCTCTTGCTCGCTGGGCGCCGCCGGCATGTAGGACTCGATCAGTTTCAGCTCGGCTTCTTCTTTATCGGCCAGCTCCGGCCGGTCGCCTTTGCGAAACATCTCCGCGGCCTCGCGCCGTTGCTTGATGAGCGTGTTCAAGATTTGTATTTCGGTGGGCTCATCCAGCGGCTTCATCGCATCCACTTCGTGTTTCTTGAGCGCCGCTTTGATCAGCCGGATCGCTCCTAGCCGCGCTTCATCCTTGGCGCGCATGGCGGCCGTCATGTCGCTCTGAATCCGATCGAGTAATGCCATGGTGTTTGGTATCCTATGAGTTTCCTCTCATGTATATCAAGAAACAACGTCTCCTGACTCCCGGTCCCACTCCGCTGCTGCCCAAGGCGCTGCACGCCATGATGGGATCCGACATTCATCACCGCACCGATGACTTCCGCAACGTGTACCGCTCGGTTCTGGCGGATCTCAAGGAAGTCATGGGCACCTCCAACGACGTGCTGGCGCTGGTGGCTTCGGGCACCGGCGCGATGGAAGCCTCGGTCTCGAATCTCTTCTCGCCCGGCGATCGCGTCATCGTTTGCGTGGCGGGGAAATTCGGCGAACGCTGGGCTGAGATTGCCAAAGCGTACGGGCTGGACGCCATCGTGCTCAGCGAGGACTATGGCAAATCGGTGAGCGCGCAGCGCGTCGCCGAGACTCTCGCGGCGAATCCCAACGTGCGCGGCGTGTTCGTGCAGGCTTCGGAAACGTCCACCGGCGCGGCTCACGACGTGCGCGCCATGGGGCAAGCGATTCAGAAGACCGGCGCGATTTTCGTGGTCGACGCCATCACGGGGCTCGGAACCATGCCGCTCGATATCGACGGCTGGGGACTGGATGTGGTGATCGGCGGCTCGCAAAAGGCCTTCATGATCCCGCCCGGCATGGCGTTCCTGTCGATCAGCCCCAAGGCCTGGGCGTTCGCCGAAACTTCCAAGCTGCCGCGTTACTACTTCAATCTGAAAAAGGAAAAGAAGAATGCGGCCGGCGGCGAATCCAGCTGGACTCCGAACACCTCGCTGGTGCTGGCGCTGGCCGAGGCGCTGAAATACGTCAAGTCGCTCGGCATGGACAAGCTGGTTGCCAATGCGCAGCAGCTGGCCGCCGCGACGCGCTCGGCCGCCGGTGCGCTGGGGCTGGAGCTGTTCTCGCCGGAGTCGCCCTGCGCGGCCGTGACCGCCGATCAAGGCGCCGAAGGGCATGGATTCCAGCGTCATCGTGAAGGAATATCGCAACCGCTTTGGCTCCATCATCGCCAATGGCCAGGGCTCGATGAAAGGGCAGATCTTCCGCATCGCGCATCTGGGCTATTTCGATTTCGCCGATCTTTTCGCGGTGATTGCGGAGCTGGAAATCATCCTCGCGGCCAACGGCGTGCCGGTGAAATTCGGAACCGGCGTGGCTGCGGTGCAGAATGCTTACGCCGACGCGGCGCTAGCGAAAGAAACCGTAGGCGCCTGATCCGAACACCATGCGAATTTTGTTAGCCGAGCCGATGGCTGCGGGTGGAGTCAGCCTGCTTCGCGCGCAGCCGGGGTGGGAAGTCATCACCTCCAATCCCAAGGAATTCACGCAGTACCTGGCCGACGCCGACGCTCTGATCGTACGCAGCGGACTGATTGTGGACGGCAAAGTGCTATCACAAGCGCCCCAGCTGCGGGTTATCGGCCGCGCGGGCGTGGGCGTCGATAATGTGGATCTCGTCGCAGCGACCATCGGCGGGCGTGCTGGTGATGAATACGCCGGGCGGCAACGCGGTGTCGGTGGCCGAGCATACCGTCGCGCTGATGCTTTCCATGGCTCGCTCTATTCCGGCGGCCAGCGCTTCCACTAAGGCGGGCAAGTGGGAGAAGCGCAAGTTCATGGGCACGGAACTGCGCGGCAAGACACTGGGCATCGTGGGCCTGGGCAGCGTCGGGCGCGAGGTAGTGAAGCGCGCGGCCGCGTTCGAGATGCGGATCATCGCCAATGATCCCTACGTGAACTCCCAGACCGCCAAGAGCGTCGGCGTGGACCTGGTGGATCTTCCCACGCTCTACGAGCAAAGCGACTACATCACGCTGCACACGGCTCTGACGCCGGAATCGCACCGCATGCTGTCGCGCGAGGCCTTCGCCAAAATGAAACCCGGTGTGCGCATCCTCAATTGCGCGCGCGGCGAGCTGATCGACCAGGAAGCGCTGCGGGAGGCGCTGGCAATCCGGCAAAGTAGCTGGCGCGGCGCTGGATGTCTTCGAGCAGGAGCCTCCCTCGGCTGACGATCCGCTGCTGAAGATGGAAACGCTGATCGCCACGCCGCACATCGGCGGATCCACGGAAGAAGCGCAGGAGACGGTGGGCGTGCGGCTGGCGCGAGCAGATCGTCGACTATCTGCAGAACGGCGTCGCGCTGAATGCCGTCAATCTGCCCGCGCTCACGCCGGAGCAATACAAAACACTGGGACCTTATAGCCGGCTGGCGGAGCGCTTGGGCAACTTCGCGTCGTATATTGCCACGGGCAATCCGCAGACCGCACGCTTCGTATATTTCGGCAAGCTGGCGGAATTCAACACACACTTGCTGCGCAATGCGGGGTTGGCTGGGATTTTGCAGCGCTCGCTGGCGCGCAAGGCGAATTCGGTTAACGCCATGCAGATCGCCGCCGATCGCGGTCTGGCGGTGGCCGAGCGGCACGACCAGCGCGCCGCGCACACGGACACCGTCCGGCTGGAACTTGAAACTGACGCCGGGACAAACAAGCGTGGAGGGAGCGGTGCTGCTGGACCAGCCGCGTCTGGTGCAAGTGGAAGGCATCCAATGCGAAGCGCCGCTCGAAGGGAACCTCACGTTCTTACAGAACGAGGACGTGCCCGGCGTGATCGGCTATATCGGCGACGTGCTCGGCAAGAACAAGATCAATATTGCAACCTTCTCGCTGGGACGCAAGAAGGCCGGCGCCGAGGCGGTAGCAGTGGTACAGACCGATCAGCCCGTCCCCGATGCGGTGCTGGCGGAGCTCAAGCAGAATGCTGCGATCAAGCGCGCCAGCACAGTAAGATTCAATGGCGCTTGATAGCGCGGGCGTGCTAACGCCGCCCAGGTGTGCTTTTTGCTCTCAGCGGGGGCCTCGCGCTATCCTTAATCCTTTGCAACCATCAACGGGGTACGATCCGTCTACTGAGATCATCTGAACATGCAACCAAGAGTATGTCTTTTTGCCGCGTATTTGTGTACCGCGGCGCTGCTGGCCGCACAGAGCACGGGCGGGGCTTCTCAAAGCACTGGCGGTTCATCTCAAAGCACGGGCAGTTCTTCGCAGAGCACGAGCAGTTCTTCGCAAAGCACGGGCAGTTCTCCGCAGAGCACCGGCAGTTCTCCGCAAAGCACCGGCAGTTCGTCTCAAAGCACGGGCAGTTCTTCTCAAAGCACCGGCAGTTCTTCTCAGAGCACGAGCACTTCGTCCACGTCCAGCAGCAGCGACAAGGGCCTCCACACTTATGTCCGGCGGCTCTCGGTTGGCGCGACGCTCTCCGTTGTCGGACTGAGTATGGTGGGGGCAGCTCCAGTAACACAACCACCACCGTCAACTCGGCAACCACTGTTGCGACGTCGAACGGGTACGAGCGGTGCGTCGTCGAGGATCGGCTACGGGTTGACCGTTCAAGCCGCCATTACCGAGCACTTCGCGGTTGCAGTGGGTGGTTTCCTAAGGCGGGCGGGTTACATCGAGTCCAATAGCCAGACTACTACGGTGACCACTTTCATCAAGCGGTTCCTCAAACCACTACCACAACCACCAGCACCCGCGTGGACGTGCGAGCTCGCTAGTGGATGTGCCGTTGACGGTGCGTTGGTACGGCAAGGGGCGGCATACGCCGGGCAAACGCTGGTTTGTCGAAGGCGGGGGCGCATGGCGCGATGTGGAGAACCTCAAGAGCTCGCTGTCGGCGATCGACGCCTCGGGCAACAACACGTGTTGCACCTTCAACACCGTCCAGCCCGCGCACAGACAGGCGCGAGGAATCGTCGCAGGCGCCGGTGCACAGTTCATCGATCCTTTCGGCATACGCGTCATTCCCGAGGTTCGTTACATTCGCTGGCTCACGCCGATTTTCGACGATCCCACCACTCGCACGCAGCGCAACCAGGTGGAAGCCGAGATGACGCTGTCGTTCTAGTCCTGACGCAGCGCGTTCATCGGGTCTATACGGCTGGCGCGGCGCGCGGGAAGAAAACTCGCGGACAATGCGGCGATCAATAGGACCGATGTCATGACCAGAAGCGTTGCCGGTTCTAAAGGCCGCATGCCCGGCACCAACTTCAGCAGGATACGCGCGGCCGCAAAAGCGCCCAGCGCACCCGCCAAGATGCCGGCGAAGATCATAGCCAGGCTCTGCCGCAACACCAGTCGCACGACGTCGCCGGCGTTTGCGCCCAGCGCCATACGCACGCCCATTTCGGGCACGCGCTGGCTGGTAAGGTACGACAGCACGCCATAAATGCCGATACACGCAAGCGCGAGAGCCAAGCCGGCGAACACGCCGAATAAGAGCAAAAGGAAGCGTTGTCGGGCCAGCGAGGCGCTTACCAGCTGCTCCATGGTCCGGACTTCGTACAGCGTTTGATCGCCATTGGCTCCGCGCTCCTCCCGGCGAAGCGCTTCCGTCAGACTCAATGGTGCGACATCGGTCCGGACGGCCACCGACATGAAGGATGGAGAACAAGCGCAGCAACTGTCGGGTACCTGCGCGAACGGATAGTAGAGCTGGTCCTGGACGCGGGACTGATCGTCGTCGGCGAGTCCCCAGTGGCGGACATGGCCGACCACGCCGATCACCTGAAGCGGCGCCGGGCCCAGGGCGCGGCTCCACAACCGCTGGCCGGCCGCTTCGGTTCGGCCGAAAGCATGACGGGCCAGATTCTCGTCAATGACTACAACCGGGGTGCTGCCGAGGCGATCATCGTCAGTGAAGAATCGGCCCTGGAGCAGCTGGATGCCCATGACACGCAGATAGTCGGGCGTAGCGGCGGAAGCGAGCGTAAGGGGCGCTTGGTTGGCGGGCGGAGGGATCGGTGTCGTCCGGTAATCCAGTACGTTTTCTCCTACGCGCATGGGGATGATGTCCGCCAATGCGGCGGCGCGCACGCCGGGCACATGACGCGTGCGGTTCAGGAAATCTTGCCAGGCGGCGCGCAGTTGCGCGGGACTGGCCAGGGCGCCGGGCGAAAGCGCCACTCGAGCCGTCAGGACATTCTTCACATTGAGACCTGGATCGAGCGACGAGAGCCGCAGCAATGTGCGTCCCAGGAGCCCGGCTGCCACCAATAGTACGACTGCCAGGGCGATCTCGGAGATGACAAAACCTCTATGTAGCCGGCGCGAGCTTCCGCTGATGGTGCGGGATCCGGCACGCAGCGCTGGTTCCAATTCGCGGTGGGGAGCGCGCAGGGCGGGGGCGAGCCCGAACAGGATGCCAGTGGCGAGCGAAACGGCCAAGGCAAAAAGGAGCACCCGCCAATCCAAGTGGACTTCGCCTGCCCGAGGAAGGCTGCCCGGCCAAAGCGCGACAAACCGCCGTGTAGCCAGCACCGCCAGTAAAAGGCCGGCCAAGCCTCCGGAGAGCCCCAGCACTGCGCTTTCGGTGAGGCATTGCCGCACCAAACGCGCGCGGCCCGCGCCGAGCGCTACGCGCATGGCAAGTTCCCGCTGGCGTGAAACCGCGCGAGCCAGCAACAAACTGGCGACGTTCACGCAGGCGATCAGCAACAGCAGGCTCACTGAGCCGAGCAGCATCCATAGCGTAGGACGCACTTCGCCAACCAGTTCCTGGCGGAGCGGACCTGCGGTCATGCCAAGATTCGCATTGGACTCCGGATACTGCTTCGCTAAACGAGCGCTGATCAGCGCGAATTCGGCTTGCGCTTCGGTGACGGTGGCGCCAGGCCGGAGCCGAGCCACCAAGTGGATAAAACGGGCCGCGCGATTCTGCATCCGCAGTTCGATGTTTTGTCCGAGCGGCGTGAGGACATCTACTTCGCCGTCCAGCTGGAAGCCGGCCGGCGCAACACCCACAATGGTGCAGGGCTTCCCTTCAAACACGAGCGACGCGCCGATGGCTTCAGGATTTCCACCGAAGCGGCGCTGCCAGAAACCGTAGCTAATAATAATTGCCGGCGTGCCTCCGGGGCGGTCCTCCTGGGGAAGAAACGCGCGGCCTTTTAGCAGAGGAACGCCCAGGACGGAAAACAGCTCGTTCGAGATCTGACGCCCATCAACGTATTCGGGTTCGCCGGGCTCGCTCACGGTGCCTCCACCGTAGGTCCAGGCTCCCAAACGCTCCAGAGCGTGGCTGTAGCGCCGTACATCGAGGAAGTCCGGGTATGAGAATCCCCATGTACTTCCTAACCTGTCGGTTTGGATGTGAACCGCGACCAGCCGTTCGGAGTCGGGATAAGCCAGCGGCTTAAGAAGCACGCTGTTGATTACGGTGAACATGACGGTGGTGGCGCCGATGCCGAGAGCCAGCGTCAAGACCGTAACGGCGGCAAAGCTGGGGCGTTGCCGAAGCGTGCGCAAGGCGTAGCGAGCGTCCTGCCACAGATCCTCGATCCAGCGCGTGCCACGCGCGTCGCGGCACTTTTCCTTCACTTGTTGCGGACCGCCCAA
Organism: Terriglobia bacterium; assembly: GCA_963739705.1. GTDB lineage: Bacteria > Acidobacteriota > Terriglobia > Bryobacterales > Bryobacteraceae > Palsa-89. The sequence continues at coordinate 330,683 of CAVUBR010000009.1, forward strand.
GGCAAGCCGGGCCTCACGCCGCGCCTGCTCCGGACTCAGGCCGCGCGCGATCAGGTCCGAGGTGTGCTGGTCCAGATGGAAGCGCAATTCCCGGTCGAGTTGTTCTTCCATCTCGTTTCGGCGCAGCAGACGCCGCCACCAGTTCATTGCGCGCCGCCTTCCGAAATTCGGAGGATCAGGCCGATGGCCTCACTCAGCCGTTTCCAGCTGGCCGCTTCGGTTTCGAGCTGGGCTCGTCCTTTACGCGTCAGGCGGTAGAACTTGGCCTCCCGCCCGGTCTCGGTTTCCTTCCAATCCGCAACCAGCAGGCCGCGATTCTCCAGGCGATGCAAGGCGGGATAGAGCGAGCCTTGCGGAACTTGCACCACATCGCGGGAGATCTGCTGCAGGCGTTGCGCGATACCGTATCCATGCACCGGTCCAAGCGTGACGATTTTCAAGATCAACAGGTCCAAAGTGCCTTGCGGGAGATCGGATTTCTCGGGCATAGTTGATACCTCCGGCTTCTACATATTAGCTTCAGACGAAGCATAAGCAAATCGGTTTGCAAAGAAGGGTGAGGCCCGGCGCACTCACTCGTGAGTGGTGCTATTCGGAGAGATCCTTGCGGCGATGTACAAATTGAACTGCGTCATGAGCGGAATCGCGGTCGCGCGAACCGCAGTTACGAGCCTTTTGACGCCGATGCGCTATCCTAATCTTCAAATAACCAACGAAACCGAGATGAGCACGCCTACCAGCGGCAAGCCCGAAGACCGTGCGCGCGCGGAGATTGATCGCCTATTGAATGCGGCCGGATGGCTCATACAGAACCGAAAAGACGCCAATATCACTGCCGGGCGAGGTGTAGCGATTCGCGAATTTCCTTTGAAATCCGGCCACGGTTTCGCGGATTATCTGCTCTATGTCGACGGCGCGGCCGCCGGGGTTGTCGAGGCAAAGAAAGCTGGATCGCCGCTTATCGCTGTGGAGATCCAAACCTCAAAGTACAGCGAAGGCCTGCCTGACGATCTGCCCGCCTATCGCCGTCCGCTGCCATTTTGCTACGAAAGCACGGGCGTCGAAACGCGCTTCACGAATCTCCTGGAGCCCGAGCCCCGCAGCCGACCCATATTCGCATTCCACCGGCCAGAGACCCTCGCCGCCTGGCTAGACGCCGAGAGCAAGTCGCCCGGTTCAACGTTGCGCGGCCGCCTGCGCCGTATGTCGCCTCTGTCTAAAGAAGGACTCTGGCCGCACCAGTACAAGGTTATCCAAAACCTGGAGCAATCCTTCGCCCGCAACGATCCTCGCGCCCTGATCCACATGACGATGGGCAGCGGGAAGACTTTCACGGCCTGCAATTTCATCTACCGGCTCATTGCGCATGCCGGCGCGCGGCGCGTCCTGTTTCTGGTGGATCGGCGCACACTCGGCCGCCAGGCCCTCAACGAATTCCAGCAATTTGCCATCCCCGGCGACGGCCGCAAGTTCACCGAAATCTACAACGTTCAACTGCTCTCATCGAACAAAATTGACCCGGTCTGTCGCGTGGTCATTACCACCGTCCAGCGCCTCTACTCCATCCTCCGAGGAGAAACCGATTACGACCCCGGCAATGAGGAGCGCTCTGTTGCCACCATGGCTGATCTCAAGAAACCAGTCGATCCGATCGGCTTCAACCCCAAGGTCCCCATCGAAACCTTCGATTTCATAGTCACCGATGAGTGCCACCGCTCCATCTACAATCTGTGGCGCCAGGTGCTTGAGTATTTCGACTCATTCCTGATTGGGCTCACCGCCACGCCCTCGAAGAACACACTCGGTTTCTTCAACCAAAACGTTATGCCGCCGTATACCTATGATCAGGCGGTAGCCGATGGCGTCAACGTCGACTTCGACGTCTACAGAATCAACACCAAGATTACAGAATCTGGTTCAAAGGTCGAAGCCGAGCAGTGGATCGATAAGCGAGACCGCCTCACTCGGGCCCGGCGCAGCGAACTTCTAGACGACGATCTGACCTATTCCGCTTCCCAGCTTAACCGCGACGTCGTCGCCCCGGACCAGATACGCACGGTCGTTCGCGAATTCCGCGACCGCCTCTTCACAGACATGTTCCCGGGACGAACGGAGGTCCCCAAGACTCTTGTGTTCGCCCGCGACGATAGCCATGCTGATGACATCGTCCAGATTATACGGGAAGAATTCGGCAAAGGAAACGACTTCTGCCAGAAGATCACCTACCGCACTGGAATGGCCCGCGTAACGCGAGAAGTCCAGCGTGAGGATGGGACCAAGGAGACCATCACGGAATGGGTCGACACGGGCGATAAGCCCGACGCACTGCTCGCCCAGTTCCGCAATTCATACAATCCGCGAATCGTCGTCACCGTGGATATGATCGCCACCGGAACCGACGTCCGGCCCCTCGAAATCCTCTTCTTCCTGCGTGACGTGCGCAGCCTCAACTATTTCGAGCAGATGAAGGGCCGCGGCGTCCGCATCCTCACGCCCGATGAACTCCGTGGGGTGACGCCGGATGCGCGCGCCAAGGATCGATTTGTCATCGTGGACGCGGTAGGCGTCACCGAGCATCCACTCATCGAATCGCGCCCGCTCGAGCGTCAGCCCAAGGTTTCCTTGGATAAGCTCCTCGAAGCCGTAGCATTTGGAAGCACCGACCCGGATGTCGTGTCCTCGGTTGCCTCCCGGCTTGCGCGCCTCGAACGCAGCATGACCAAAGGCGATGTCGCCGCCGTCGAAAAGGCAACCAAGGGCATCCAACTGCAGACCATTCTCCACAAGATTGTTGACGCTCTCGATCCTGACAACCAATTGGCGCAGGCAACCGTTGGCAAGGAAGGACGGGAACCGACTCCCGAGGAAATCAAGGCTGCGGCCGCAAGGCTCATTACCGAAGCAGTCGCGCCCATCAAGAGCAACCCCGACCTCCGCAAAATAATTCTGGCGATCCAGAAATCACAGGAGCAGGTAATCGATATCGTCAGCAAAGACGAAATCACGCGTTCTGAATACTCGCAAGACGCCAAAGAAAAAGCCGCCAAGCTGACGAAAGACTTCGAGACCTACCTTCAAGAGCATAAAAACGAAGTCACGGCGCTGCAAATCCTTTACAGCCGGCCCTATAAGCTGCGCTTAACTTATAAGCAGATCCGGGAACTTGCCGAGGCGATCCAAAAACCGCATCCTGCTTGGACCACCGAGGCCCTGTGGCGGGCCTACGAAACGCTAGACCGCTCACGCGTCCGCTCATCCAGCGAGCGCGTTCTTACGAACATCGTCTCCCTGGTGAAGTTCGCCATCACAAAGGAGGGTCAACTTGTGCCCTTTCCCGACACTGTCCGCCAGCACTTCGAGAACTGGATCTCCGAGCAGCAGCAGAACGGACGCAGCTTCACCGAAGAGCAACTGCTGTGGCTGACCGCAATCGCCGAACACGTAGGTGCCAGCGCCGAGATTACAATGGACGACTTGGAAACCGTACCGTTCTCACAGCAAGGGGGGCTTGGAAAGGCCCATCAGTTATTCGGCGAGCAACTTACTCCGCTGCTCAAGGAGCTGAACGAGGCGCTGGTTCAGTGAGTGACCTACCGCCAGGTTGGGCGAAGACGACGCTCGGCGAGGTCGCTACTCCGGGAAGGCCAAAGATTAATCCGACGGCAGCACCAAGCCTTCCGTTCATCGGACTTGAGAATGTTGAAGCACACACGATGCGTCTTCTTGGGACGGTTCCCGCCAGCGCGGTGAAAAGCGCCGCGGTACAGTTTCAAGCTGGCGACGTACTCTACGGAAGGCTACGCCCCTACCTGAATAAGGTCGTGCGGGCCGATTTTCAAGGCCTTTGCTCTGCGGAGTTTATCGCTTTTCCGCCCTCGTCGGTCATCGACCCGGCGTTCCTCCAATATATTCTTAATAGTCGAGAATTCGTCTCCTATGCCTCGCGCCTGAATGCTGGCGACCGTCCCCGCGTGGATTTCGATCAGATCTCCCCGTTCCCGATACTCCTGCCGCCCTTGTCCGAACAGCGCCGGATCGTCGCCGGGATCGAAAAGCAGTTCACACGTTTGATCTCCGGTACGAGCGGACTCGCGCAAACGGCAAAGAAGCTCAAATCTTTCGACATGTCGAGCTTGCAAACCATCACTCACTGTCACCCGCCGTTTGCAGTTGACAGACTTCCGGCACTCCCAGACGGATGGAAGTGGGGCTTACTCGGGGACTTCCTCTCACACATACAAGCCGGAGTCAGTTTTCGGTGCCAAGAGAGACCCCCCTCAGAAGCCGAGATAGGTATCGTTAAGGTCAGTGCAGTTACCTGGGGTGCATTCAACGAACTGGAATCAAAAACTTGCGTCATCCCGGAACGCACCTTGGAGCACCTATTCATCAAGCCCGGCGACTTTCTCTTCAGTCGTGCAAACACGTTGCAACTGGTTGGCGCTTGTGTGATCGTGCGCTCGATCAGCAGGCCATTAATGCTCAGTGACAAGGTCCTCAGGTTTGTCGTCCGAGGACTCGATACCAAATGGTTGCTCTGCGTTCTTCGCAGCAGGTGGGGGCGCTTCGAAATCGAACGCCTAGCTACCGGAAACCAGGAATCAATGAGGAACATCGGCCAGGATCGCATTCGAGCCATTCGTGTACCGGTCCCACCGACCCCAGAGCAGAGCCAGCTAGTAAATCAGTTCGACGAACTTCGTTCCTATATCGATGAGATCAAACAATCGATATGCTCTTCCACTGAGCATGCCGAATCCTTGCGTCAAGCCATCCTCGGCAAAGCCTTCTCCGGCCAACTCATCCCGCAAGACCCCAACGACGAGCCGGCTAGCACGCTGCTCGAACGCGTTCGCGCCGATGGGGCGCAATCCGAGTCCATTCGGCGCACAATCAGGCGAGCCAGACGCGAGGTCCGCGCCTGATGTCCACCGCTGCTTCATCTCTGGTCAACAAGGTTTGGAACTACTGCAATCTGCTCCGCGACGACGGCGTCTCCTACGGCGATTACGTCGAGCAGCTCACCTACCTGCTCTTCCTCAAGATGAGACTACGAGCGGACCAAGCCCGCCCTACAACCACAAATCGCCCATTCCGGAAGAGTACAACTGGGCCAGCCTGCATCGAACTCGATGGCATCCCACTTGAAAAGCATTATCGGGACATTCTCGAAAATCTCGGCAAAGAGCCAGGCATGCTCAGCATCATCTTCCGCAAGGCTCAGAACAAGATTCAAAACCCGGCACACCTTCGCCGCCTCATCGTCGACCTCATCGATAAGGAACCGTGGAGTGACCCTAAGCGCCGACGTCAAAGGCGATATCTACGAAGGTCTCCTTGAGAAGAACGCGCAGGACACGAAGTCCGGCGCCGGCCAATATTTCACGCCGCGTGCGCTGATCGACGCCATCGTCGAAGTGATGCGCCCCGAGCCGGGCCAGCCATCATCGACCCGGCAGCCGGCACCGGCGGCTTCCTCCTTGCTGCAGCGAACCACATCACGAAACACTTCAATCTGGATCGCGACCAGAAGAAGCCATCTTCAAAACGAAGCGCTCTACGCGGTCGAACTGGTCGCCGCCACGGCCCGGCTCTGCGCCATGAACCTCCTACTGCACGGCCTCGGCACCGAAAAGAACATAGCCGCCGGTGTCGACAGCCTTCGCCGCCAAGCCTTCCACACATTACGACATGGTTCTCACCAATCCGCCCTTCGGCAAGAAGTCGAGCATCACGATGCATGAACGAGGAGGGCGAAGAGAGCTAAGGAGCAGCCAGAATGTCTACGCGACGACTTCTGGGCCACCACGAGCAACAAGCAGCTCAATTTCCTGCAGCACGTCTATGGTTTGCTGAAGATCAATGGCTCGCGCCGCCATCGTGGTGCCCGATAACGTTCTCTTTGAAGGTGGTGCCGGGGAAACCATCCGCAAGCGGCTGCTCCACGACTGCGACGTCCACACGCTTTTGCGGTTGCCGACCGGTATTTTCTACGCGCAGGGCGTCAAGGCCAACGTGCTCTTCTTCGAGCGCAAGCCGGCCAGCGAGACGCCCTGGACCAAGACACTCTGGATTTACGATCTTCGGACAAACAAGCACTTCACCCTTAAGACGAACACACTGACGCGTACCGACCTCGACGATTTCGTCCAAAGTTACAATCCTGAAAATCGGCACGTGCGCAAGGAGAGCGAGCGCTTCCGGCCGTTCTCTTACGAAGATCTCATCAAGCGCGACAAAACTAACCTCGATATTTTCTGGCTTCGCGACGAAAGCCTCGGCGACTCCGACAACCTTCCTGACCCGGCCCTCCTGGCCGCCGAGATCGTCGAGGATCTCCAAGCCGCCCTCGATCAATTCGCGCAAATCGCCGCCGACTTGAGCAACGGCCCGGCGAAAGCCGGTTCATAAAAGCCGACCAAACCTGGGGCTGACCTTGCCTTACTCACTGCCAGGTGGTGCTATGCTGAGAACTCAGACCTTCCTGGCTCGGCCCTATGTCCAAGCTGAATTACACCACGCGCGGCGGAATCACTGTTACACGCACAGCGTCGGCGATTCCATATAAGAAGGGGCTGCAAGCTGCTGCTGCACAAGCTGGACCGCTACCGGGGGATCTACCTTTCGTCAGGCTATGAATATCCGGAGCGCTATTCGCGATGGGACGTGGCGTCCATCTGCCCGCCGCTCGAGATCGTCGCGGCAGGGCGCGAGGTCGAGTTCCGGCCGCTCAACAAGCGCGGCGAGGCCATCAACCGGCTGCTCCAGCCCGTGCTCGAAACGCATCCGCATTGGGAGGAATTCGCGGCGCGTCCGGACGGCAGCCTGCACGGGCGTTTGAAGCCGCTGCCCGCAGCTTTTCCCGGAAGAAGAACGCAGCAAACAGCCGTCGGCGTTTAGCATTCTGCGCAGCCTGATCCAGGAATTTTCGAATCCCAACGACACGCGGCTCGCCTTGGTGGGCGCGTTCGGTTACGATCTGCTGTTCCAATTCGATCCCATCGAGCTCAAGCTGCCTCGGCGAGGCACCAAAGACCTGCACCTGTTCCTGTGCGACGACATTTACTACATGGACCGCAAGAAGGAACAGATCGAGCGCTTCCGCTACGATTTCGCGCGCGAGGGCGTCTCGACGGAGGGCCTGCCGCGCACCGGCGCCGCGATTCGGAAAGCGCCCAAGCGCGCCGACGACGAGATTCGCGCCGACCACACGCCCGAAGAATACATGGCGAACGTGGAGACGGTGCGCGAAGGCATGCGGCAAGGCGAATACTACGAGGTCGTGCTGCGGCAGACATTCCAGGCCAACTTTTCCGACAGCCCGTCGGAACTGTTCGAGCGCATCCAGCACGCCAGCCCCAGCCCGTACGAATTTTTCCTGCAGCTTGGCGAAGAGCAACTGATCGGCGCATCGCCGGAGATGTTCGTGCGCGTGGAAGGCAATCGCGTCGAGACCTGTCCCATCGCGGGTACCGCGCGGCGCACCGGCGATCCGCTGCGCGACGCCGAAGCCATTCGTGAACTGCTGAACTCGACCAAGGAAGAATCCGAGCTGACCATGTGCACCGACGTGGACCGCAACGACAAATCGCGCGTCTCGGTGCCCGGCTCGGTGCGAGTGATCGGCCGGCGGCTGATCGAATCCTACGCGGGCGTGTTCCACACCGTGGATCACGTGGAGGGGATTCTGCAGCCCGGCTTCGATTCGCTGGATGCATTTCTGACCCATATGTGGGCGGTGACGATCATCGGCGCACCCAAGAAGGCCGCGGCGCAAGCCATCGAGAACCTGGAAAAAGACGCGCGCGGCTGGTACGGCGGCGCGGTAGGGATGCTCTCGATGAACGGCGACATCAACACCGGCATCCTGATCCGGACCATTCATCTGCGCGATGGCATTGCGCGCTACGGCGCGGGTGCGACGCTGCTGTACGATTCCGTGCCGGCGCTCGAAGAGCAGGAAACCCGCATGAAGGCCACCGGATTCTTCCGCGCACTGCGGCCGGCGCCCGCCGCCACCGCTCGCCGCCGCTGCGTCCGCCCAACCCGGCCGGGGCGTCAAGCTGCTACTGATCGACAACGACGATTGCTTCATCCACACGCTGTCGAACTACGCGCGCCAGACTGGCGCCGAAGTGGTGACGTACCGCGCTGGAATCCCGACGGAGCTGATCGCCAAAATCAACCCGGATCTGATTCTGATTTCTCCGGGCCCCAAGCGCCCCGAGGATTTCGGCGTGCCGGAGCTGGTCAAGTTCGCGGCCCGGGCCGGCATTCCCGTGTTCGGCGTGTGCCTGGGACTGCAGGGAATCGTGGAGGCTTTCGGCGGCGAACTGGGCGTACTGGATTACCCGATGCATGGCAAGCCTTCCATGGTCACGCACCACAATCGGGGCGCGTTCGAGGGTCTGCCGGAACGGTTCCAGGTGGGCCGGTACCATTCGCTGTTCGCGCGGCGCGAGACGTTGCCCGCTGTGCCTGGAAGTCACGGCCGAGTCGGATGACGGCGTGATCATGGGTGTCCGGCACCGCGATCTGCCCATCGAAGGCGTGCAGTTTCATCCAGAATCCATGCTGACGCTAGAGGGCAACTGCGGCCTGCGCTTGATGGAGAACGTAGTGGCGCGCGCCGCCGGAATGCGGCATGCGGCCGCGAATTTGTAAGCCTCGGAAAACGCGGGCGCTGTGCTACCTTAGGACGAATCGATACATACGCGGCTCGTACTAGGTGTCGTAGAGCTTGTCAATTTCGAGGTTAATCGGGCAGACTAATGAGGACCGATGCAATTTGATTTATCCGACATTATCTTTATCGTGGTGGTGCTCGCTATCGCCGTCTTGTTAATCAATAGCGGCGGAGACGGCGGTCATCGTGCCCGCGTGCCCGTAGCTTAGCCCTTCGCCGCCGCCCTCATTCTCTTCTGATGCCCACAGCCATCGTGATCGGCGGCGGTCTGGCCGGACTGGCGGCCGCGGCGGCGCTCGGGGAGTCCGGATTCCAGGTGGATCTGTTCGAGGCCCGCGGGTTTCTGGGCGGACGCGCTACTTCCTACACGCTTCCCAGCGAGACCGGCGAGACGGAAGTGATCGACAATTGCCAGCATGTGCTGCTGCGATGCTGCGTCAACCTGATGGACTTTTACCGCAGGCTGGGCGTGGCCGACCGGATCAAATTCTACAAGCAGTTTTACTTCATCGAGCCCGGGGGCCGGATCTCGACATTGGGCGCCGGCCGGCTGCCCGCGCCGCTGCACTTCACCGGGAGTTTTTGGAAGCTGCATTTCCTGGATGCCGCCGATAAACTCGCCATCGCGCGCGCGTTGCTCGCCATCCGGCGCGAGCATGGCCGGCGCGGCGATCTGGAGCGTATCACGATGCTCGACTGGCTGCGCGAAAAACGCCAGACCGAGCGCGCCATCCGCCGCTTCTGGAGCCAGGTGCTGGTGAGCGCGATCAACGAGGACTTGGATCGCATGGCGGCCAGCCACGGCTTTCAAGTGTTTCTGGCTTGGATTTCTTGGCGCGCTCGAATTCCTATGAAATGGGCGTTCCGGCGGTGCCGCTGGGCGAATTGTATGGTTCGGAAGCGTGGAAGCGCATCGGCAACGTGCGGCTGCATCCGCGGGCGCCGGTGGAGCGGGCGATTATCGAGAACAATTCGGTTCGCGCGGTTGTTTCGCAGGGTGAAGAGCGCTCAGCAGATTACTATGTTTCGGCGCTTCCGTTCGAACGCGTGCCGGCCGTATTCCCGCAACTGGATTTGCCGCTCGACGGCTTTGAACATTCTCCGATCACCGGCGTTCATCTGTGGTTCGACCGCAGCGTGACGCAACTGGCGCACGCGACGCTGCTGGATCGAACCGTGCAGTGGATGTTCAACAAGTCCGGCGGGCGCTATCTGCAAATCGTGATCAGCGCATCCCGTTCGCTGGTGGACATGAGCCGCAACGAAGTGGTTGAGTTGGCGGTTCGCGAGCTGGCTGAATTCTTGCCGCGCGTGCGTGAAGCGAAGCTCGAAAAGGCGCACGTGGTGAAGGAAGTGCGCGCGACGTTTTCGCCGCGGCCGGGCATGGAACCACTGCGGCCCACGAGCGCGACCAAGTTCGCGAATCTCTTTCTGGCTGGCGACTGGACGCGCTCGGGCTGGCCTCCCACCATGGAAGGCGCGGTGCGAAGCGGCTATCTGGCGGCCGAGGCGGTCACTGGCGCAGCCGGGCTAGCGAAAACAATTCCTCTTGCCAGACATAGCATAAAAGCAATGTCCAAGCCGATCGCGAAATCGTTCCAAGCCACGCTCGAACGCGGCGGCGGAGCGTTGAACTGGGTGATCGTTCGCATCCCATTCGATGTTTCGAAGCTCTGGGGAAAGCGCGGGCAATTGAGAGTGAGGGGCGAGATCAACGACTTCGCGTTCCGGACATCGCTATTCCCGACCGGCGATGGCCGTCACATCCTGCTGGTGAACAAGGGCATGCAAAAAGGCGGAAGGGCCGGCCTGGGCGTGACCGCGCGCTTCCGCCTGGAGCCAGATACGGAGAAACGCGAGGTGGCGATACCGCGCGGAACTGAAGAAGCGCGTTCGAGGAAGAACCCGCGCCTTGCATCTCTGGTATCGACAACTGAGTCCGTCGGCGCGCAGCGATATCGCCCGGTGGGTGGCGGATGTAAAGAGCGACGGCGGCCCGTGTACGGCGCACCGAACAGATGGTCGAGCGAATGCTCGCCACCATGGAAGCCGAACGCGAGCTTCCTCCGATTCTGCGGCTGGCCTTCGCGCGCGACGCTCGCGCCGAAGAGGGCTGGAAGCGCATGTCGCCCACACACCGGCGCAGGCACTTGTTCGGCATCTTCTATTACCGAACGCCAGACGGGCGTGCGCGCCGCGTCGCAAAAATGATGGAGGAGGCTCGCAAGTACGCCGAAAAATCGCGGACCAAAGAAGTTGAATGAGCCTGCGCGGCGGGTATGATAGGACTATGCGGGGATTGATTTTACTGCTGTCCTTAGCGTTGGCCTGGCCGGTGGCCGGAGCCGACATGACCACGCTCACCATCCACGTCACCACTCAGTCCGGCAAGCCGATTGACCACGCCGGCGTCGTGGTCAAGTTCGTGCAGGGCCGTTCCAAGGTGAAATTCGGCAAGAAGATTCGAACCGAGTATGAGCTGCACACCAACGAAGACGGGATCGCCAAGATTCCGCCCATTCCGCAAGGGACGATCCTGATCCAAGTGATCGCCAAGGATTATCAAACCTTCGGGCAGAACTTCGACGTGGACGAAGCAGAGAAGACCCTCGATATCAAGTTGAATCCGCCGCAGGCGCAGTATTCGGCGCACTAGGTTCTCGAGCAAACGCGCCGGCTATAAGACAGCGGCGATGCAATCGATTTCGACGCTCACGTCGCGCGGCAACCGGGCGGCTTGCACGGTGGAACGCGCCGGAGGTTGGGACGGGAAAGTACCGGCCGTAGACCTCATTCATCTTTGGGAAGTCGGCCATGTCGCGCAGAAAGACCGTGGTTTTCAAAACCGATTCGAGCGTCGCCCCACACGCCTCCAGCACGGCTTTCAGGTTCTCGAGCACGCGCTCGGTTTGTGCGGCGATGTCTCCATCCACGATTTGATTCGTGCCGGGATCGATCGGAATCTGGCCGCTGAGATATGCCACACCGCCGTAAACAACAACTTGCGAATAGGGGCCGATGGCCTTGGGCGCCGCTTCGGTCGAAAATGTCAGTCTCATAGTTTTAGAGTTCCCACCAATTGTTTCACCTGATCCACTTTCTCTTGTGCCAGGTATCGATCCAGCTCGCGCGCGATGCGTGCGGGGGCTCCGGGGTCCCAGAAATTCGCGGTGCCCACTTGGACGGCGGAGGCGCCGGCCACCAGAAATTCGGCTGCGTCCTCGCCGCTGCGAATGCCGCCCAGGCCGATCACCGGGATTCGAACTGCCTGGCAGGCTTCGTACACCAGACGCAGCGCGATGGGCTTGATGGCCGGTCCAGAAAGGCCTCCGAAGCCGGCGCCGATTCTGGGACGCCGGGTGTGCGCGTCGATGGCCAACGACACGAACGTGTTCACCAGGCTGATGGCGTCGGCACCGGCTTGTTCGGCGGCCTGCGCCAGCGGCTCAATCCGGCTGACGTTGGGCGACAGCTTGACAATCAAAGGCCGCCGCGCGATGGGACGCACCAGGTTCACCAGCTCGGTGAGCAGCGCCGGATCGCTCGAGAAATAAATCCCGCCGTGCTTGGTGTTGGGGCAGGACACGTTCAGCTCGTAGCCCGCCACGCCCTCGGCGTCTTCCAGCACGCGAATCACTTCCGCATAGTCCAGGGGCGAGTTTCCAAAAACGTTGGCGAAGATCGCAGTCTTCAAGCCGCGCAGGGCCGGCAGTTTTTCGCTGACAAACGCGCGCACGCCGATGTTCTGCAAGCCGACCGAATTGATCATGCCGCCTTCGGTTTCATACAAGCGCGGCGGCGGGTTACCGCGGATCGGTTCGCGTGAGAGCCCCTTCACCACCACGCCGCCGATGGCGTTCAGATCGGCGACATCCATGAACTCGACGCCATAGCCGAAAGTGCCGGATGCGGCCAGGACCGGATTCTGAAGATCGACACCACACAGAACGGTCCGCAGACGATCCATTCCGTTCAAGAATAGCATCCGGGGGTCAGAGGAAATGCGTGTACTGCCTTGCCTGTACGAACGGTTGAGTGCGCGGCTCCGCGCTAGGGCATCCCACTTATGCAGAGGTGGGTTGAAAGTCCGATGGGACTAGTATGGAAGCTCCCTCGAAAGGCAAAGCCGACGTTGGGACGGCCGCCCGCGGGTTTGCATTCCTTGGCGTCCAAATTCTCGTTTTTCTCCGCCACGCTGGCCTTTTGGGCAGTAGCCACCATGCTGGCGTACGACCTGCGCCGGGACTCCTTCGACGCCACCAAGGGAGTGTTGGTGGTACTGGTGGTGCTTCTAGTCTCGGCGGCGATTTCCCGGTTCGCGACGCGCCTTTTGGCCCGGCCTCTGGCACGCTTGCATAGCGGCATCGTTTCGGTGGAAAACAGCCGGCTGGAGCCCATCGAGGTGAGCCAGACCGGCGACGAAATCCAGTACCTGGGCGAGAGCTTCAATCGCATGATCGAGGCCCTGGCTGCCTCCCAGCGGCAGATCAACGACTATCAGGAACTGCTGGAACACAGAATCAAGGAGCGCACCGAACAGCTGGAGCAGGCGGTGCTCAGCGCACAAAGGGCCAACGAGGCCAAAAGTGAATTCTTGGCGCATGTCTCACACGATTTACGGACTCCTATGAGCGGCGTAATCGGGATGCTCGACATGTCGCTAGACGAGGAGCTCTCCGCCGAGGTGCGGGACCTGCTGGAAACCGCGCATGGCTGCGCGTATTCGCTTCTCACGCTCCTCAACGACATCCTGGATTTGTCCAAGATCGAGGCTGGAAAGATGAACCTGGAGAAGGTTCCGTTCGATGTGCGGACGCTGCTGGCGGAGTGCGTCAAGTCACACCAGCCCAAGGCAGCCGAAAACAGGGTCAAGCTTCGCTTTGAGGTTTCCAGTGAGGTTCCGGAGCAGATCGTTGGCGATCCTCTGCGAATGCGGCAGATTTTGTGGAATTTGATCGGGAACGCGGTGAAGTTCACCGAAGACGGAGAAGTCGCGGTACGGATCGGCCAGGCATCCGATACGAAGGGCCTGCGTCTTCTGGAGGTAACGGTGCAAGACACCGGAACCGGAATCCCGGCCGACAAATTGCTATGCGATTTTCGAAGAGTTCAATCAGGCCGATGGGAGCGTGAGCCGCAGGTTTGGAGGAACGGGCCTGGGCCTTGCCATCACGAAAAGACTGGTGGAACTGCACAATGGCGAGCTTCGCGTCGAGAGCGAACTCGGGCGCGGCAGTACTTTTATCGCGACGCTTCAGTATGACGTCGCCGAAGGCCGCAGGGGCGTCTATCAAGGCCAATCCGCATACCCGGGAGCCGTGAAGGGTTCAGGACGCATTCTGGTGGTGGAAGACAATCCGGTGAATCGCCGGGTAGTCAGTGGCGTCCTTGGCAAGCGCGGCTATTCCATCGAGCTGGCAAACGATGGCCGGGAGGCGCTGGCCAAGCTGGAACACGACAGCGACTTTGACTTGATCCTGATGGACGTGCAAATGCCCGTACTGGACGGGCTGGAAACCACTCGCCTGATTCGCAACAATCCTCGCTGGAAAACTTTGCCGATCGTCGCCATGACGGCGCACGCCATGACCGGCGACAAGGAAAATTGCCTGGAAGCCGGTATGAACGACTACGTTTCCAAGCCGGTTTCTCCGGACCATTTGCTGCGCGTTGTCGACGAGTATTTGGTTCAGAAGGTTGTCCGGTGAGCAGGCTGACGGTCAACGAGTGGGCAGGCGTTGCGGTTCTTTTGAGGAAGAGCCCGCAAGACGGAGCGCGCGGGCTGCTTGCTTTGCTGAAACGAGGGCGTCAGCGCGCCCTTGCGGGCTAGTTAGCGAACTTTGAGGCCCGATTTACGCTGCGAATCACCAGGCGGCGCGGGTCCAGCAGGTGCTGCGGCTTAAAATGCCGCGACGACCAGCGGCACCCCGGATCGAACTCGATCCCAAGAAAGTACCCGATCTCGCGATATACGCAATAGCGCACTTTGCCCAGCAGTTCGCCCTTGGGATAGCTGATCCGAACCTCGGTTTGGAGCGGCACAGGCTGGTCAAATTGCAGGCAGGCGCCGGAGAGCGAAATGTCTTCCAGATTAGCGACGCCCTTTCGGATCCGGCCGGTCTTGTCCTTCCAGTGAACATCCACCATGTCCGCGCACAGCATCCGAGGTTCAATACGCCTGTCGAACATATACTTCTTATCGGCTTGCGCGGGGGGAGGCATTATGAGAGTCTGCCCAGCAAAATTACCCTAAATGAAAGTCTGTACCAGAGTACCATTTTGCGATGCGGGTTATACTAGCTCTTACGTAACTGCCAAGACGCCCAGGACCTGGAAAACCGCCTGCGCCTCGCAAAGCGCGCGCGGCTCGCCAGCCTGCAGGAAGATAGCTTTGGCGGCGGTTTTGAGGATGTTTCCTTAGGTTCGACGACTCCATGGCGCGGCAAGCTCTGATTCTGGTGATGGTGGTGCTGGTTTTCGGGGTAGTGGTTCCATGGTACAAGGGCGTTACGATTCTTCAGCCCACGATCGTGATGGCCTATGCCCTGATCGCGCTGCTGTTTGTGGCGCCGGCCGCGTCGGAGTTCTGGTCGGCCGTCTCCGAGTCCGATGTCCCGGGGCGCGCTGGCGGGCAGGATCTTCGCCATCGTGGGATACGGTTGGGGCATCGCGCTTCTGATGCTGGTAACGGCTCTGGTGACGCTGAACCTGGCAAATCGGACGGAACGAATCCTCATTCCGCCGCGCCCGTTTCTGACGGCAACGTTACTATTCAGCCTGAGCGCGTCGGCGGCCGTCGCCGTGCTATGCGCGCTGCTGGCCGGCCGTTTTTCGGCGGCCACCGCGAAAGCAATGTCTGCGTGGATTTTTCCTGCTGCTGCTGGTTGTGCTGGCGTTCGGTTCGCGGGTTCTGCCCGAATCCTGGCAGATCGTGCTGGCGGACCACTCCACGCGCCGCGCGATCACGCGGATCGCCTGGCAGGGGTCGGCGGTGTGCACGATTGTCGCCGCGGCGGGCCTGCTTTTCCTATTGCGGCGCCCGAGCGACAGACCACAGCCTGCGACATCTTAGGCGGGCGCGCGGCTCATTCCGCGTCTTGCCCGCCTTCTGCTAAGATACGGATGGCAGAAAATTCCTACTAGGAGGCTGATGAGTAAAGAAGATTCGATCGAGGTGACTGGAACCGTAGTAGAAAAATTTCCGAGCGGTTTGTTTAGCGTGCAGTTGGATCAAGACCGCACCGTGCTGGCGCACCTGGCGGGCAAGTTGCGGCGCAACCGCATTCGAGTCCTGGCCGGCGACCGCGTTACTCTCGAACTCTCGCCCTACGATCTGACCAAGGGACGAATCACCTACCGGCACAAGTAGACCATCCCTGTTGCAGCCCCTTGCGACCGGGGCGTTAATTCCAGCATGCGAAAGATCCTTCTGATCTTTGGGACCCGGCCGGAGGCGATCAAGCTCTGTCCGGTGATTCGCAGCCTGCGCGAACATCCTTCCCATTTTCAAGTTAAAGTTTGCGTCACGGCGCAGCATCGCGAGATGCTGGACCAGGTTCTGGAGGCGTTCGACGTGCATCCGGACCACGACCTGGACTTGATGCTGCCGGGGCAGACGCTGTTCCAGTCGACTTCGAGAATCCTGGCGGGGCTGGAGCGGGTGCTGGCGGCCGAACGGCCCGGAATGGTGATTGTCCAGGGCGACACCACCACTACGTTCTGCGGGGCGCTGGCCGCGTTCTATCTGCATATTCCCGTTGCGCACGTCGAAGCCGGACTGCGGACCGGCGATTTGCGCCAGCCTTTTCCGGAGGAGATGAACCGGGTGCTGACGTCGCATCTGGCGAATCTGCATTTTGCCGCGACCGAGAAGGCGGCCGAGAATCTGCGGCGCGAGGGCGTGGCGCCGTGCTCCATCACGGTTACCGGCAACACCGGCATCGACGCGGTTTTGTACGTGCGCGACGGCCTGGAACAAGGGACGCTGCGCGGGCGCGATTGGACCGAACTGGATCCATCCAAGAAGCTGATCGTAGTGACGGCGCACCGCCGCGAGAGTTTTGGTTCGGGATTCGAGCGCATCTGCCGCGCGCTGGCGGAGATCGCGAATCGCCCGGATGTTCAGGTGGTCTATCCAGTGCATCCGAATCCCAACGTGCAAGGTCCGGTGCAGCGCTATCTGGCCGGACATCCCAACATCCGGCTGGTGGAGCCTATGAGCTATGTGCCGTTTGTCGATCTGATGCGCCGCGCCTATTTGCTGATCACGGATTCCGGCGGCATCCAGGAAGAAGGGCCGTCATTGGGCAAGCCGATCCTGGTGCTGCGGGAGAAGACCGAGAGGCCGGAAGCGGTCCAGGCCGGAACGGTGAAGCTGGTGGGCACCGAAGAGGCCATGATCGTGAGCGAGGCAACGCGCCTGATCGAGGATCGCGACGCCTACGACGAGATGGCGCGCGTTCACAATCCTTACGGGGATGGAAAAGCCAGCCCCCGCATAGCGGAAGCAATTCATTCATTCTTAAGCGAAAAATCCCAATAAAAATTCCATGTGCCTGGCCGCATCAACGGCAGCGGAGCGCGCTTTTACAGCAATTCAAAGGCCATACTGAAATCGAGAAGAAAACGTCCTTTCGAAATTTTATGAGATATCATCCCAAACAGACCGAATTGCGATCGATCAGATCGCTCAACGACGTCGCCTGCCTGTTGTCGCGCAAGCTGCTGGGGCAACCCGCTGCGATCGATGCGATCATTCCGCATATCCAGCTCTATCGCGCGCGGCTTGCGCCGGAGGGCCGTCCGGCCGGGATCTTTCTGCTGCTGGGACCTACCGGCACGGGCAAGACCAGGACCGTCGAGGCGCTGGCCGAAGTGCTGCACGGCAGCGCGAAAAAACTGCTGCGAATCGATTGCGGTGAGTTTCAGATGGATCATGAAGTTGCCAAGCTGGTGGGCGCGCCTCCCGGATACCTGGGGCATCGTGAGACACAGCCGGTGCTGACGCAGCAGAAGCTGAACGCCGCCTCGACGGAAGCGTGCGATTTGTCGATTGTCCTGTTCGACGAGATCGAGAAAGCCGCGCCTTCGATGACGCGGCTGCTGTTGGGCATCCTGGACAAAGGAACGTTGCGGCTGGGCGACGGCACCGGCGTGAATTTCGAAAAGACCATCGTATTTCTGACCAGCAATCTGGGTGCGCGCGAAATGAGCAAGCAACTGCGCCCCGATTTCGGGTTCGAGTCGCTGGCGCCCACGAACGCCGGCCGAGGCTGGATGCGATCGGCGCGAATGCAGTGCGCCGGAACTTCCCGCCGGAATTCATTAACCGCATCGACGAAGTGGTCACCTATCAGCCGCTCAGCGCGGAGGCGATGGGGGCGATCCTGGACCTGGCGATCGGTGATTTGCAGGATCATATCGACAAGCGCTTGGGAGTCGAGGCCTTTCATGTGGACCTTTCGGCGCAGGCGCGGCGATTCCTGCTCAAGCGCGGGACCAGCGAGGAGTACGGGGCGCGCGAGTTGAAGCGAGTGCTGCAACGCGAGTTGATTCAACCTCTGGCTGCACTGGTGGCAGCCGGCGAAGTCAGCCCCGGAGCGAACGTGCGGGCGGAAGTCGGCACGCGCCGCGATAAGCTGGTTTTCCGGACCGACCAAGCGTTCGCCCCAGCGTGCTAGGCTGGCAAGCGTATTGAGCGGCACTCTCTACATTGTTGCGACGCCGATCGGCAACCTGGAGGACATCACTTTTCGCGCCGTGCGGGTGCTCCGGGAAGCCGATCTGATCGCATGCGAGGACACGCGGCAGACTCGCAAGCTGCTGGATCGCTATGGCATCGCGAAACCGCTTACGAGCTATCACGAACATAACGAGCTGAGCCGCTCCCAGGAATTGCTGGGCGAGTTACAAGCCGGGAAGAATATCGCGCTAGTGACTGACGCCGGGACTCCGCTGATTTCCGATCCCGGCTACCGGCTGGTGGCGGGCGCGCGGCAACTTGGAATTCCGGTTTCGCCGATCCCCGGCCCGGGCGCGTTCCTGGCGGCGTTGAGCGCGTCCGGGCTCCCGACAGACTCCTTCGTATTTCTGGGCTTCCTCTCTCCCAAGAAGAGCCAGCGGCGGAAGGCGCTGGAAAGCTGGAAGGCGTCCGCGGCCACCCTGGTCTTCTACGAAGCGCCGCATCGGATCGCGGACACACTGCAGGATATCGCGGAGGTGCTGGGGGCGCGAGAGGTAGTGCTGGCGCGCGAGCTGACCAAAGTGCATGAGGAATTTCTGCGAGGCACCGCGGCCGAGATTTTGGAAGCGCTCAACGGGCGGCCGCCACTCAAGGGCGAGATCACGTTAATGGTCGGCAAAGGGGAAACAGCGGAGCCAGACGAGCAGCCGCTTGAAAACGCCGTTCAACAATTGATGGAGGCAGGCGTCCCGCGCATGCAGGCGCTCAAGACCGTAGCGCGGCGCCGCGGCCTTTCTAAGCGCGAGGTCTACCGGCAGTTGAATGAGCGCTAACGACTACCATTTCGTCACCCATTGGCTGGGTTGAGAGCACGGTCGAAGAAGTATCTGACGTTCGCGGGCAACGCGGTCGATCTGCCGCGTTGTGGAACTACACACCAAGGGCTGGCTGCCTTACACCCTGCAGTGGAGCTTTCGGGTGACGGAATCCCGAAGGCCGCATGGATATTCGCTCGAAGCCTGGGGCGATTTTGAAGGCCGCGGCGTGTGGACGTTCGCGCCAGACGGCGCTGCTGCCGAGATCACCTACGATTGGCGGATTCGCGCCGAAAAAACCGCTGCTGCGGTATTTGTTCTTTTTGCTAAAGCCGATCTTCTCGGCCAATCACCGCTGGGCGATAGCGCGCGGAGAAGAGTCGCTGCGGGCGGAATTGGCGCGCCGCGCGGGTGCAGGACAGCAGCCCGCATCGCACTCATCGTGATTCGGCCCGTACTGGCCGATCGCGCGCGCCGGGCACTGGCCCATCCGCTCCGAGATCAGCTCGCGGATCATTTTGACGAAGGATGCGTGAACGCCAACCGTGGAAGCGCGCACCATCCGTACACCGCGCGCGTCGCAAATTTGACGGGCTTCGGTGTCGAGATCGTAGAGCACCTCCATGTGGTCGGAGATGAATCCGATCGGCACAATCACGATGCCGGCGCCGGGCGTCAATTCGCGCAGTACATCCGCCACATCGGGTTCAAGCCAGGGCTGATTGGGGGGACCGCTGCGGCTTTGGTAGACCAGACGCCAAGCTGGAATTTCGAGCCTTTCGGCGACCAGCCGGCAGGATTCGTTTAGCTGCTTCTGATAGTCGCTCGATTCGGCCATGGCGACTGGGACGCTGTGGGCGGTAAACAAAACCTGCGCGGCGCTTCGGTGAGCGGCGGGGAGTTGGTCGATGGCGGCGCGAACTTCGTCCGCTTGAGCTTCGATGAACAACGGATGGTTGTAAAAAGATCGCAGCTTATCCAAGCGGGGCGCATCGTCCCCCAGTTCGGCGCAGGCTTTTTCGATGTCTTCCAGATATTGCCGGCAGCCGGAGTACGAACTGAACACGGAGGTCACAAACGCGAGCGCCCGCTGCACTCCGTCGGCGCGCATCTGGCGCAAGGTGTCGGCGAGCAAAGGATGCCAGTTACGATTTCCCCAGTACACCGCGAGATGCGGCCCGTTGCGGGTTAATTCACTTTCCAAGCCGGCGATGAGCGCGCGGTTCTGATCGTTGATGGGGCTCTTGCCGCCGAAGTGGTAATAGTGCTCGGCGACCTCGAGCATGCGCTCGCGCGGTACGTTTCGGCCTCGGAGGACGTTCTCGAGGAACGGCAGCACGTCTTCCGGCTTCTCAGGTCCGCCGAAAGAGAGTACCAGCACCGCGTCGTAGTTCTGCCCGGCCATTCGTATTTATTGTACGAGGCGCGGGTGCATGCCAGGCCGGACGCGGTTCGAATTATCGCCAGTGACCGCGATTGTAGCGCCAGTGTTCCCCGTGGCGTTCCCAGCGGTCCGGAACCCAAGCCGAACGGCCGCGTGGGGGACGCGCCCATCGCCCGTTCATCCAGACCCAGTTGGAACCGCGCAAATCCCAGAAGCCGTCTACCCAGGCGAATCCGGGACCAGGTGCATATCCGACCGCTCCGACTACGCGAGGCGGCGGAGGCGCGGGCACGACATACGCCGCGGCATAACCTCCCCCGCAAGCCACCGACAGAGCTGATGCCGCCAGAACACCGCCAAGTACGAAACGTTTGAGATCCACAGAACCCCTCCATTGGTTTGGATTGGCGCACACATGGATCTGGTTTCGCGGGATGAAGATCCCGTAACGTTAAAGAACTCTAAGCCCGCCGATTCAAGGTTGCGACACTGCGACCTGAACCGCTGGACTGCAGAGCACGTTGTCAGCTGTCGCTCCGCCGCAGACCGCAACCGCGATGGAATTCCCTTGGATATTTTGCGGCAGGATCAAGTCCACTTGTTGGACGCCGGTGAGACCGGGCGCCACCCCCGCGTAATACGGTTGGCTGACGGGCTGGCCTCCGATTTGAGCTGTGATCACGCCGGTGCCGGAGAGTCCGGTGGCGAAGATCTGTATGATACTCGCCGGCGCGGCCGGATGCGCGGTTGCGTTCACGGAATAGTCTTGATTGAGAATTCCGGGCGTGAAGATGCCGGGTGCGAATGGTGCGAGCGCGACAGTCTGCGGCGCGGACGAAATGCCACCGGACTCCACAATCAACTGCGCGGAACTCTTCGAGCCGAGCGAAGCTGGAACCAGCAGGTTGATCTGAGTATCGTTACTAAACAGTATCTGTGCCGGCGTGCTGTCGAAGTCCACCGTGAGATTGGAGCCAGAGAACTGGCTGCCCATTATCGTTGCAAGTGAACCCGGCGCCAACGGTCCGGGGGAAAAAGTGGCGGCATTAACCACGCTGGACACAGTAGGAGACGGCGCGGGAGCGGGCGTAATGGTCAATGTGATCGGGACGTTGCGGATGCCGGCAAAGGGGTCAGCATCGATGGTGAGCGTGGCCTGGTAGGTGCCAGGCGAGAGAGTTCCGGGCGTGATAATCAATTGGATGCTGCCGTTGTTGATTCCGCTACTAGGCGATACGCTCACCCAGCCGGAACCGTTTTGATAAGTAACCGTAGCGGTCCAACGCAACACGCCGCCAGAAGGGTTCTGCACTTGAACGAAAGCAGCTTGGGGATTGGAGCCAGCCTGAGCGGAGAGTTGCAGGGACGACTCGATGACCTTCAGAACCGGAAAATAACTGGCGCCGCAGTCGCCCGCCAGGGTACAGTCGGCGGGAGGCGGGTAAGGTTGGTAGCGCGGAATCGGATCGACCACGGTGGCTGTCGCGACCGAGGAGGTGGGGGCGAAGAATACGTCTTCCGATGTATTGACATCAGCGCCGCTGAAGGGCGCCAGGGCCAGAAACGTGGGGAACTGGGCGCTCTCCTGGATGAACGGGTTCGCGTCCACTACCTCGTACACGACATAACCGGAGCCGTCCGGCAAATAGACCTCGCTCATCGCATCCAATGCGACGCTGGAGCTCGGAGGGCCCGGTGTGTAGATAGGTGTTCCGCCCGCACCGTGTGAGTCCGCGAATTGCACGAGCGACAGCAGCAGCGAGCCGCTCCCACCGGCTATGTATTGCCCGCCGGACGCAGGCAGGCCGAAGTCGCCCCCGGCGGTGGGCTGCGCCGCGTCGGAGCCTGCCACGACGGTGGGCACGAACAGACGGGCGCCGTTGGGAAATCCGCTATAGTTCACTATGAAGCGCGTGCCGGAGTCGGCGTTCAGGCCCTGGAAGCCGCTGCGCGGGTCGAAATCGGCGGCAAACCCTTCGGTAAAACGAGTGGTGTTGAACACGGAGCCAGCGGATAGGAAGCTGGCGAAACTGGCCAGGTTCTTAGGCAGAGGAGAGCCGCCCTGGCTGCACACGATTTTCGAGGAAAAGCCGACGTACAGGCCGGCCTGCGGCGTGCCAATGGTCAATTGACTGCCGCTGAAGGCGACCGGGGGCATGGAGGTGAACGACAGCATTACGCCAATTTGGGCGCTTGGGAAGGCGCTGGCTTGACTGGCGTCAGCGCGGAGGTTGGCAATTCGAAGCGTGACGGAGCCGGTGGAAGACAGCGTGAAGGTAGCGCCGTTATAAACCAGCGTGGAAGCAGCAGTCAGAACCCCAGGGGTATTAATGGCCTGGGGGCCGGAACCGTTGTCGGCCGTAAACACCACGCCAGTTACCGTGTTGCCGGATCCGAGCCGGTTGGTGATGTTGACCGATAGGAACAGCGTCAGATTGCCTTTAACCTGAGCGTTGGCGGACCCCCCGGAACAGGTGAAAACGATGTCACCGGTCCGCTCGGCCAGACCCTCCTGGCGCACTAACGGTGGCTGGGCCGCGGCGTTACAAGTAAGATTCTGCGCCCAGGCGCCGGCCATCAAAATAAGGGCAAAAAGCGGGCCCAGCAGGTAGGACATGAGAGCAACTCCGTGGGAAGTCTAACAGAAAGCCTTGGTTTTGTATAGTGACTGATAGAATAGTAAAGGCAGGCGGCCTATGACCACTTTAGCGATGAAAATGAGCCGGCGGGCGCTGAGGATGAGATAAAATAGGAGCCCCTTGAACGGCCCGCTGATCGACACGTTCGAGCGCATCCACGACAACCTGAGGATCAGTGTCACCGACCGCTGCAATATCCGCTGCTTTTATTGCATGCCGGAAGACAACGTCAACTACGTCGCGCGCGAGGAGATTCTATCGTTCGAAGAGATCGAGCGATTCGTGCGGGTGGCCATCTCGCTGGGCGTGACCAAAGTGCGCATTACCGGCGGCGAACCGCTGGTGCGCAAAGATCTGCCGGTGCTGATTCGCAAGCTGGCGGCGCTCGAGGGGATCAAGGATCTGGCGCTCACAACCAACGGCGTTCTGCTGGCGCGGCAGGCCGAGGCGCTGTACGAAGCCGGATTGCGGCGGCTGAACGTTCATCTGGACACGCTCGACCGCGAGCGTTTCCTGCGCATCACGCGGCGCGACGATTTGCCGAAGGTGCTGGAGGGTCTCGAAACCGCGCGGCGAATCGGGTTCGGGCCGATCAAGATCAACGCGGTGGCGGTGAAGAACCTGGTGGAACCGGATATCGTGCCGCTGGTTCGCTTCGGGCGCGAGCACGGCTATGAGGTGCGATTCATCGAGTTCATGCCGCTGGACGCGCAGGGGCTGTGGTCGCGCAAGGAGGTCTTGCCGGCCAGCGAGATCATCGAGACGCTGTCGCGCGAGATTGGGCCGCTGATCGAGATTCCGGATCGCGACCCGCGCGCGCCGGCCACCGAGTACAGTTTCGCGGATGGCATCGGCCGGGTGGGGCTGGTTGCTTCGGTGACGCAGCCGTTTTGCCTGAACTGCAACCGCATCCGCCTAACCAGCGATGGGAAGCTGCGCTATTGCCTGTTTGCCATCGAGGAGACGGACGTGAAGGAGCTGCTGCGAAGCGGCGCGCCGGACGAGGAAATCGCGGCGACCATTCGCGCGACGGTTCAAAAGAAGTGGATCGGGCACGAGATCAACAGCACGAAGTTTGTGGCGCCGCCCCGGCCGATGTACGCGATCGGCGGGTAAGTTCGGGCGCCTAGTCGAAGTACGGCGGCAAGTCCTTCTTTGTGTCGCGCAGAATTTCCACGATAGCCTGGCGGTCCGCTGACGTCAGGTGAGCGTACTTGGCGGCTTTTTCCTGGCCTGACAGGATCTCCCACATGCGGCGATAAATTGCGTCCTTGGCTTCCGCGGGCAGCGCGTCGAAGGCCGGCGAATAGATCATGTAGCTGCACGGATAGCGCATCAGACGGCGATCGAGATCGAGATCGCGTAGAGAGCGGCCCTTGCGGTCGCGCGGCCCGGAGGCGGCGAACTTCCCGGCGAATCCCGACGTTCCTTCGATTTTTCCGTCCAGCGGAGCTTCATCGATGAACAACAGATAATCCACCAACTCTTTGGCGTCATCGCGCACGCTACGAGCGATGTCCTCCCGCCGGTACAACGCCAGCCGCGTATCCCATCCCATGCGTGTCAGCAGATTGATCATGTGCATCTGATGATCGAAGACCAGCAGGGCGACGATGTCGCTGTAAGGAGAGAGATACGGGCTGGTGTCGAACTTTCCTTGGAGCGATGCGAGGCTGGGAGCCTGGAGCGCCGGCGCGATCTGGGGGTTCATGACGAGCGTGTTGCCGAGATGTCCCGTGGGGACATGCTGGCCGGTCACATACCAGCCGCCCCAGCGTTCTTTGAACGGACTGCGATGATCGTTGAGGTAGTCGCCCAACTGGCGCAGCGGTTGGCCATCGCGCGCGACGAACGAGCTGCGCAGCAGAGTGCCAGGGACACCGAGGCTCGAAAAGGACTCATGACATTGCAAGCAGCGGTCCTGGCGCTCGAACACCGGCTTGGCGGCGGGTAGCTGATCGAGCGTGTAGAAAATCACACCCTGCCGCGGATCTTCGGCGGCCAGCTCGACGAAAGGCTCACCCCTCACCCACCCCGCCGCCACCGAATCGTTGAAGAAGAGGCTGCGCGGATTGGTGGGCGTGATGATGGGCGCCTGCAAACTGGTTTTCGAGAACACCACGAGCTGGGATTCGACAGGAATCCGGAGCGCGTCGAGCACCGAGCGCAGATAGCCGGACGGGCCTTCGAAACGGAGCTGAACTTTGCCCTCTTGGATGTTCCGATTCAGCGCCGCGACTGGATCGTTCGCCGGGCGCGTATCGTACTGGATGGCCGGATGATCGAGCGCGGCGTTGAAACCGCTGCTCAACTCGGCCCAGGCTGCGGCGACCGCCAATAATGCGAGTAAGACAGTACGGCGCATGAGCGAACCGCCCGCTTGTTATCATAACAACCGCGGAAGGAGGTTCTTCGATGACGGATGCCACTCACATGCCCGCCGGCGAGCCGCTGGAACGTATCCAATGCCAGTGGTGCCAGGGCATGAATGAGAAGACCGCGCTGAGCTGCCGCTCGTGCGGCGCGCCGCTGGACATTCGCAACCTGGTGAGCGAATCGGGCTGGCGCGAGGCGCCGCGCATCAAGGACATGACCGAGATCCAATTCAGCTCCAGCACCTGCCAGGTGGAAGGCGAGATCGTGCCGGTGGCGGAGATCAATCTGGGCGCGGGCGATTCGGTTTTCTTCGAGCACCACATCATGCTGTGGAAGGAAGATTCGGTTCCACTGACGGTGATGCAATTACCCGGCGGGATGAAGCGCGCCTTCGCCGGCATGCCGTTCATCATCAGCGTGGCTACCGGGCCGGGGCGCATCGCGTTTTCGCGCGACGCCACCGGAGAACTGGTGGTGCTGCCGCTGCATCCCGGAATGGAAGTGGACGCGCGCGAGCATGCCTTCCTGCTGGCCTCGCACCAGATCGATTATTCCTTCGTGCGCATCAAGGGATTCGCCAACATCCTTTTCGGCGGCCAGGGTATGTACATGGACCGCTTCGTCACCACCAACACGCCGGGACTGGTGATCCTGCACGGCTACGGCAACGTCTTCGAGCGCATGCTGAAGCCGGGCGAGAGCATCATGGTGGAGCCTGGTGCGTTCCTGTACAAGGATTCGTCGGTGACCATGCAAGTGGAGTTTCAGAAGCTCGGCACCGGCTTCTTCGGCGGCACGAACATGGCCTGGCGCGGATGACCGGGCCGGGGCGCGTCGGGATTCAATCCATGTACGTGCATCATCACACCGAATAGGCCGACATGTTTTGTAGAAACTGTGGAGTGCAGTTAGAAGACGACCGCGAATTTCTGCCGGTCATGCGGGGCACAAGTGAAACACGCAGGTGCGCCGGCTGCGGCGGCGATGCCGTCTGCCCCGCCCCTGCCGCCGCCCGCCCCGGTTCGCGCGCAGCCCGCGGCTGTGCCGCCTGCACCGGTGGGACGTCAAACCACCTGTCCCTGGTGTGCCGCCGTGATCGACGCCGTGGAGTTGAGCTGCCCGCGCTGCGGCGCCACGCTCAACGCTCCGCCGGAGGTGAGCCAGACCGGTTGGAAGCAGCTCCCCGGCCGCAAGGACATGGCCAAGCTCCAGTTCGGCGATTCCTTCTGCCAGATCGAAGGCCTGTACGTCCCCGTGGCGGATGTGAAGCTGGCGCCCTCCGACAGCATTTATTTCACCCATCATGTCCTGCTGTGGAAAGACCCGCAGGTGAACATGACCACCATGTCGTTGAGCGGCGGCTGGAAGCGTATGCTGGCTGGTCTGCCGCTGGTGATGATGCAGGCGCAAGGCCCGGGGCACATTGCTTTTTCGCGCGACGCGCCGGGAGAAATGATCGCGCTGCCGCTCCAAGCCGGCGAGACGATCGACGTGCGGGAGCACCTGTTCATGCTAGCCACGGGCAACGTCGGCTACAACTGGTTCGCGACCAACATCTGGTACACAACGCAAGCGGGTGACGATACGGAAACGCATTATCCATTGGGCATGTTCATGGACCGTTTCTCTGCCCAGAATCCCGGCCTGCTCCTGCTGCACGCCGGGGGCAACGTGCTCGTGCGCGAACTTGGGCGACGGCCAATCGCTGCTGGTGAAGCCCACCGCGCTGATCTTCAAAGATCCGACCGTTTCGATGGGCTTGCACTTCGAGCATCCCCGGACGGGATTCAGCTTGTGGGGCTCCTGGGGGAATCGTTACGTCTGGCTGCGATTATGGGGGCCGGGGCGCGTCGCGGTGCAATCGTCGTTCGAGCGGTTGGAAGGCGAGAATGCCAACATAACGAATTGCTCGCCGGCGACGCGGCATCAATGGTAGGAGGAGCGCACAGCGCGGGGCGCGCTCGCCTGAGGAAGTGACCAATCGCGATCCGCTGCGTTGTGCGCGATTTTAGTGGAGGACCGATGGATCAATCGAAAATCCGGGCTTGGTATGCCTATCGACAAGGCCTGGACGGCTCGCTGGACGGCAAGTCAGCGGCGGAAGTGCTGGGGCGCACCGGATGGGCGCGATCGGTAGGTGGTGTTGGCCCCTACCTCACGCTGTTCTCGCGAGCCGGTTTGAGCCGCGAAGCGGTAGATGCCGCCGCCGCGAGCCTGGAAATCCACGAGCTGCCGAGCGCGCGTGGCTGTACTTACGTGTTGCCGGCTTCCGATTTCGCGTTGGGTTTGAAGGTGGGGGAGAACTTCGGCGAGGGCGAAATGAAGGTGGCCGAGAAGCTTGGCGTCACCAGGAAGGAAATCGACAGGCTGTGCCAGGCTGTGCTGGCGGCGCTGGAAAAGGAACCGCTCGATACGGACGCTCTGCGTGAAGCGACCGGGAAGGCGGTGCGCAACCTGGGCGCGGAGGGCAAGAAAAAAGGCCTCACTACTACGCTTCCCGTAGCGCTGGAAAGACTGCAATCGTCGGGCGACATCCGGCGTATTCCAGTGAACGGAAGGCTGGATCAGCAGCGCTACAAGTACACGATCTGGCGTCCGAATCCGCTGAAAGGCTTTAAGCTATCTAGCGATGAGGCGTACGTGGAGCTGGCACGGCGCTATTTCGCCTGGATCGGTCCTGCGAGCCCGGCTGAGTTTCAATGGTTTTCCGGATTGGGTGTAAGAGCCGCGCACTCCGCTCTGGAGCCGCTCAAGCTGGAACGGCTCGGCCAGGATGACGACCGACTGATGCTCCCCGGAGACCGCGCAAAACTGGAGGGCTTCAAGCCACCCAAAGATCCGCGCTACGTGCTGGTGAGCTCGATTGATGCCATCGTGCTGCTGCGCCGCAAGCTCGCGGCGATGCTGGATCCGAAGGATGCTGCGCGCCAAGTTTTTGTGGACCAGGGCACCCAGGCGCTGGGCGCTGTCGCCGATCTTCCGAGCCACGCGATTCTCGATCGCGGCCGCGTGGTGGGGCTGTGGGAGTACGATACAACGACACAATCGATCGCCTGGACCGCGTTTATCAAGAAAGACAAGGCCATGGAACAGGCCGTGGCCCAGACCGAACAATACGTGCGCGAACAACTGGGCGATGCGCGCTCGTTCAGTCTGGATAGTCCCAAGAGCCGGGCGCCGCGCGTGGCGGCGTTGCGAAAAGCAGCGCTCGTTCTACGACCTCGAACGGCTGGAAGGCAAGTCGCATTGGCTCATTGAGGAAGTTCCGAGTGGATCGCCACGCGTGTTCTCCGACATATCAACGTGACACGCACACGTTCTGCACATCCAGCGGATTGAGTGCACTCGCTCAATAAAGATTAAGGCGGGTGTGACGATTTAACCAGCATGCTTACCGCTTCAAACCGTCTTTCACAAATGCATCGTCGAGGGGTTGCCGCGTGAACCAGCGTCGGTAGAAGAAAGGCGTGACGATTGAGGCTACAAACTCAGACACGTTCGTGCCGCGGGCCAACTCGCCCCTCTTCTTAGCTCGCTCAGCAACTGCAAAATACGGAACCATCTGACCGGCGTGCAACTGAGCGAGAATCTGCGCCAACTCCGGTTCCCGCTCTGCTGCGTCGATAATCGAAGGAAGAACGGCCGCCCAGCGCGCGGATTTTAACTGTTGAGCCAAACCTGTCGCGAGCGCAGTAACATCGCCTTTTAAGGTGCCTGTGTCTGGGATCACCGGCGCAGGTCCAATCTTCGAACAAGCGTCCAAATCAACAACGCCGAACGAGATGGCCAATGACGATAGATTGTTGTTTTGGAAACACCAGAGTGCCGCGAAACTTCGTCGATGCTGACACCTCCAATGCCTTCTTCGCTGA
This sequence comes from Terriglobia bacterium, assembly GCA_963739705.1. Lineage (GTDB taxonomy): Bacteria > Acidobacteriota > Terriglobia > Bryobacterales > Bryobacteraceae > Palsa-89. Next base: position 360,137 of record CAVUBR010000009.1, read on the forward strand.
GCAATTTGTAGGTAACCGCCAAGATGGCATCTTTTGAGCGTTGAACCCTCTTGTCCTGGTGGGGTGAATTAGAATCTTCATTTTCGCTTGCAACTTTTCACCTCGAAGAGTACTCTACTGTAGCGTAGCACAGATACCGTACCGTATCGTATCGTAGAAAGCCTGCTGGGCCGTATCGCGTAACAACAGATACGGTATCGTATCGCTGCAAGAACAACAAGGAGAAACGAGCATGTATTTAGTCATGGGCATTACTGGAAAAGTTGGGGGCGCCACCGCGCGGCATCTGCTGAAGCAAGGCAAACAGGTGCGAGCACTTGTGCGCAATCGCGAGAAAGCGGCGAAGTGGGCAGACCAAGGCGTGGAGTTGGTGGATGGAGACTGGAACGATGCGACAGCCATAGCGGCGGCGCTCAAAGGTGTTGAGGGCGCGTTTGTTATGTTGCCGGCTGTATGGGCACCCTCGCCTGATTACAGAGAAGCAAAGGGCGTGATTGCGAACTATGTCGAGGCGCTGACCAAGGTAGTGCCCCCGCGGGTGGTAGCGCTCTCGTCGATGGGCGCGAATAGAACAAGCGGGCTGGGGATGATCACGGCCTTATCACTTTTGGAGCAAGGTTTTCGCAGCCTGCCATCTCCGGTCGCATTTGTGCGCGCAGGCGGCTTTTTCGAAAACTTTCTTTTCGGCTTACAGGCCGCCCAAGGCGGAACACTACCGGTCTTCTACAATCCTACAAACCGGAAATCGACAATGGTCGCGTCAGACGACATCGGCGCAGAGGTGGCAACGCTTCTGACCGGGCCGGCGTGGTCAGGGCATCGCGTCATCGAGCTGGGTTCGATGGTAAGCGCGGATGAAGTGGCCGGACAATTGGGTGAAGTCCTGAAACTCGACGTAAAAGCCTTTGCCGTCCCGCGTGCAGGGTGGGCGGAAGCGTTCGAGCAGTTCGGCATCCCGAAGGGCCACACTGGACCTGCCGAAGAAATGTTTGAGAGCGTTAACGCGGGATGGATGGACCTCGGAATCGCGGGTACGGAGCACGTAGCGGGTACGACGTCCGCACGCGATGTGTTTGCGGCTGCACAGAAGGCCGTCAAGGCGTAAGTCCGGGGGAAGCTGAAACAGCCCGGTTCCTTTGTGAACTGCGGCGCTAACGTCAAGAAAGATCGAGGTCAATATGAAAGTTCCTGTTTTAGGCAACGGGCGGAACCGGACCGCTGATCGTGGCAGTCATTCGCCGCCGGGCTCCCGGTCCGCATTCGGATTGAAAACCTCGAGAGCGTCGATGAACGCGCAGGGATTGGCGCCGTCAACCGGGCAGCCTTTGGACGTCCGGACGAGGCCGATCTGGTAGACCAGCTGCGCGGAGAGGAGCACGCCCTTATCTCGCTGGTGGCGGAGCTTGAGGGTAGCATCGCCAGGCACATCCTGTTCAGCCGCATGTGGATTAGAACCTCGCGCGGGCTGGTATCGGCAGCCGCACTAGCGCCGGTGGCCGTCCTCCCGGAACATCAACGCCAGGGAGTTGGCGGCCGTCTGATCCGGCAAGGGTTGGAACTGTTGCGAGAGCGAGGCGAAAGGATTGTTATTGTCCTCGGTCACCCTGGCTACTATCCAAGGTTCGGTTTCTCATCAGATAAAGCCAAGATGCTCGAAAGCCCATCTCCATCCGAAGCCTTCATGGCGATGGAGCTTTGCGCGGGGGCTCTGGATGGAATCCGAGGATCGGTTGTCTACCCGCCGGCCTTCGGCATTTGATGGCCATATGAACAAACGGCCGCTGTCTGTGCTCCTCATCGGTTGCGTGTACATCGTCACGGGCGCAGGCGGCTTCGTCGCTCACCTATTCGAATTCAAGGTGCGACATCCGTTTGAAAACGACGCCGCGTGGGTTGAAATCGTCAGTCTCATCGCTGTTGTGTCTGGCGCGTATTTGCTTCGCGGCCACAACTGGGCGCGCTGGCTGGCGCTGGCCTGGATGGGTTTCCACGTGATCCTGAGCATCTTCCATACGCCGCTCGAGCTTGCTGTGCACGCCCTATTTTTGGCGATCCTGGCGTATTTTCTCTTCCGTCCGGCGGCCACCCGTTACTTTCGGACTGCAAGAGCGATGCGATAGAAAAGCTCGTGGAACGATATTGATATACTGGTGCGTCCATGGACGTTCCCGCGCCGTCTCCAACAGCCGCCGGCTCGAAAGTCTCCGATCATAGCGCTGCTCTTACCGCCAGCTACCTGGGTTGGCTGCTGGATGCGTTTGATTTCTTCCTGGTGATTTTCTGTCTGACGGCCATCGGCAAGGAATTTCACCGGCCCGACACAGACATCGCTCTCTCCATCACGCTCACCCTGGCGTTTCGTCCGGTCGGTGCGTTTCTATTCGGGCTGATGGCGGACCGATATGGGCGGCGGCTTCCGCTGATGATCGACCTGGTTTTCTATTCCGTGGTCGAGGTCGCCACCGGTCTTGCGCCGAACTATGCCACGTTCATGGTGCTGCGCGCGTTGTTCGGGATTGGCATGGGAGGCGAATGGGGCGTCGGCGCGTCACTTGCGATGGAGAAAGTTCCTCCCCGGCTGCGCGGGCTGCTCTCCGGTTTTTTGCAGCAGGGCTATTCGACAGGCAACCTGGTGGCCGCTATGTGCTACTTCTTCCTGTTCGAGCGCTGGGGCTGGCGGCCGCTGTTCTTTATCGGAGGATTGCCGGCGCTGCTGGCGCTTTTCGTGCGTTTTCGCGTCGAAGAGTCCGAGGTCTGGAAGAAGACCCGTGAAGCAAGCTGGGGCCAGTTGGGGCGCGCGGTGGTTTCCAATTGGAAGCTGTTTATCTATCTCACGCTGCTGATGACCGCCTTTAATTTCTCCTCGCACGGCACGCAGGACATGTACCCCACCTTCCTGGAGCGCTACTGGCATTTCGCACCGGGTAAGAGATCGGCCATCACGGCCTTTTCGATGATCGGCGCACTGGTGGGCGGAATGACAGTGGGCTGGCTGTCGGACCGCATCGGGCGCCGCAAGGCCATGATTCTGGCTTTAGCCGGAGCGGTCCTGGTGGTCCCCATCTGGACCTTTTCGCCCAACCTCGCGCTGCTGGTAACCGGCGCGTGGCTCATGCAGTTCATGGTGCAAGGAGCCTGGGGAGTGATTCCGGCGCACCTGGCGGAGCTTTCGCCGGATTCCGTACGCGGGTTCCTGCCTGGGTTTGCTTACCAGTGCGGAGTATTGCTGGCGAGCTCGATTGTTTACATCCAGGCCGTTTTCGCCACGCGAATGAGTTATGCGACCGCCATGGCCCTGACCGGAACAACTGTCTTTGTGTTGGCGGGAATCATGTCCGCGGTCGGGAAAGAGAAACGGGGAGTGGTATTTGGCGAGTCCGGCGCCGCCAAAGCTGTCATTCCGATCGATTGATTAGTACGCACCGTTCGGCGCCGGAGAAGCGGGAGTATGGGCCGCGGGTGCCGTTGGGCAGAGTGGTCCGTTCGTCGGTGCGGGCCTGCGTCAGCTGCGCGATGGTGAGTTCTTGAGCGCCGGTCAGGTCCGCGCCCCGGAAATCAGTAGCGAACAGCTTGGCGCCGCGAAAGCGCGAGTAGGAGAGGTCCGACCGGTTGAAATCCACGCCGCTCAATTGGGCTTCGCGGAAATCGACGTCGTAAAGCAGTGAACGATCGAACTCAGACCTGCCGAAATCGGCCTGGAAGAATTTCGCTCCGGTGAAATCGCTCTTAGCGCAGTTACAGGCCTTCAGGCGGGCATTGCTAAAGTTCGCGCCTTGTCCCTTAACCGCAACCAAGCGGCAGGCTTGAAGTTGGACACGGATGAACTGGGCTTTGGTAAGGTCGGCGTCAGTTAAATCGCAAGTGGCCAGACGAGCGCGGTGAAACAAAGCCTCCGTCAGATTTACACCGATCAGCTTGCAGTTTTCGATGGACGCGTCTTGAAAGCGCGAGTTCCGCAAGTTGGCCTTATGAAAGTTGTCAGTTCGCAGCTTCGTGTCGGCCCACAACGAGCCCGGCATCCAGCAAAAAGGGAATTGCGTCTCGCTGATCTGCGCTCCACAGAGATCGGCGCCGGAGAGAATGGCTCTTTCAAAATCGGCCCCGTCGATGATCGCTGCGCTCAACTCCGCACCGGACAGATCGGCGTCCAGCAGCGCTGTTCCGCGCAATATCACACTTTGAAGAGCCACTCCCTGCAACGCCAACCCGTTGAGGGTCTCGCCCTCCAGGATTCCGCGAAACCCGGTTTCCACGCCTTCCAGCCACAAGGCATGATTATGAAGTATCTCGTTGAGAGAATGGCCGTTACTCATCGTCACGTTTTCCATGGCGACCCAAGCGAACTTATCGGCCAATGCGCCGGTGCCCTTAGCCATCGGCGCGAGCAACTAAGCAACTGCAGGTTACAACGGTGGTTTAATTGTAGATAGAGGATGAGAATACTAATTGTTGAGGACGAGAAACGCATCCAGGATTTTCTGTCGCGCGGCCTGGAAAGCGCGGGTTACGCGGTGGACGTCGCCCCAGATGGGAACACGGCCATCGAGCTAGTCCACTCCACCGAGTACGATCTCATCATCCTGGACCTCATGCTGCCCGATCTGGACGGCTTGAGCGTGCTGCAGAAGATCCGGAATCGCAAGGTGAATCCGCCGGTACTGATCCTGAGCGCGCGCGACGCCATTGACGACCGCGTCAAAGGCTTGGAACTGGGCGCGGACGATTATCTCACCAAGCCGTTCGCCTTTGTCGAATTGCTGGCGCGCGCCCGGGCTCTTTTGCGGCGCGGCCAGCCCACTCCGGAACGATTGCAGGTCGGCGACCTGTCGCTCGATTGCATCCGGCGTAAAGTGACCCGAGCCAACGAGAACATCGAGCTGGCGCCGAAGGAATTCAGCATTCTCGAATATCTGATGCGCAATCGCGGGCGTCCGCTCAGCCGCACCATGATCGTCGAGCATGTGTGGGACATGGACTATGACGGGCTCACCAACATCGTGGATGTGTACATCCGCCACCTGCGCAGCAAAATCGATGACAAGTTTCCGGTTAAGATGATCCATACCGTGCGCGGGATTGGATACATGCTGGACGCCCCGGAAAAGACCGCCGACAAGCAGGTCGAGCAGGTATCATGACCGCTGTCCGGAAGCTCCTGGGATTCACCCGTGGCCTGCGCTTCCGGCTGGCCTTCAGCTACGTTTTTTTCTTCACCATATTGCTGGTTCTGTTGGGCAAAGTTTTCCAGCAGACCTTGAGTACGGCGTTTCAGTCCCAGATGGCCAGCGTGCTGGACGAAGAATGGGGAGCAGCCAAGGGCTACCTTCGCACCGGACCCGAAGGTCCGAACTGGTTGTACGATGCCAAGGATCCCGACGAGAGCTTCACCGTGACGCGCTTGCAGCGAGTCTACATGCTGGCCGACACGGCCGGGCATCCGATGGAGTGGTCGGTAATTTACAAGTCGCTGGGGATTGATCCTCCCTCGCAGATTCAAGGCATCCTGGCATCCGGCAAGCCGGCCATCCGCGTCCGCACCGACCCTGGCGGCGTTCCCTACATGATTCGATCCGGGCAATGGGTGGATCAGGACGGCCACAAATACTATCTCGCGATCGGCCGGGCCCTGGACTACAACGACAAGGTGATCAGCGATTTTACGCGCAACTATTTTTCGCTGATTCCCATCGTGATCGTCCTCAGCGGTCTGCTGGGCTGGTTCATGGCGGGACGAGCCTTGAGCCCGGTGAACTCGGTGGCCAAAGCCGCCCAGCAAATCACGCATTCCAGCCTCCACACACGGATTCCGATGCGCAATGCGGGCGACGAATTGGACCGCTTGATTGAAGCCTTCAATCACATGATGACGCGGCTGAATCGCTCCTTTGAGCAGATCCGGCAGTTCTCAACGGATGTATCGCACGAGCTGCGCACACCCCTGACAGTGGCGCGCGGCCAGTTGGAGGTCGCGCTGTTCACGGCACAGACCTTGGAGCAGCACCGCGAGGCCATGGCTGACGCCCTGGAAGGGATCGACCGGCTTTCCAATATCGTGCGCGCCCTGCTGTTGCTCTCGCAATCCGAATCCGGACAGTTGGCCCTGCAGATGGGTCAATTGGACCTGGCGAGCGTCACGCGGGACCTGGTGGATCAGCACCAGATTCCAGCCGAGGCGCAAGGGGTTCGTCTCTCGGCCGAACTGCCCGCGACGGCCATGATTCACGCCGATCGCACTCAGATCGAGCGCATGATTTCCAACCTGTTGGGCAATGCGATTAAGTACACTCCGGCCGGTGGCCGCGTTACGGTCCGGCTGACTGGCGAAGGTGACCAGGTGAAGTTTATCGTCGAGGACACCGGCGTGGGCATCGCCCCGGATCATCTGCCGCATATCTTCGACCGTTTCTATCGCGTTCCATCCGCGGACCCGGACAAGGGCCTGGGGCTGGGACTGAGCTTTGTAGCTTGGATCGTGAAGGCGCACGCAGGAACTGTAGAGGTTGAGAGCAAATTGCAGCACGGAACGCGCTTCATCGTGACACTGCCGGCCGGTCATCCCGTGGACATTGCCCCGGAAGCTCCGGTCCCTCTGATCGAGCAGGTACACTAGGACTCGATGGCACTCGATATCCAGACACGCGAAAAAGAAGGCATCACGATTCTTGATTTGAAAGGCCGCCTGGTGGTAGGCGATGCCAGCCTGGTGCGCGAAAAGGTCAACGAAGATTCTGCCGCCGGCAAGCTGAACATCGTTCTGAATCTCGCCGGCGTCGACTATATCGATAGTACCGGCCTTGGCACGCTGGTGATTTGCTATACATCGCTGCAAAAGGCCGGCGGGGCGCTGAAACTGTACAACCTCAACCGGCGGAACATCGAACTTCTGCTGTTAACCAAGTTGTCCACCGTGTTTCAGATTTTCGGCGAAGAGCAGGAAGCGATCAACAGCTTCTTTCCGGAGCGCGAGATCAAACATTTTGACATTCTGAACTTCGTCCAGCAGCACAAGGAAGCCGAATAGATGTTTGGGCGCAAGACGAAAGTCATGGTGGCGGAGGGAGAGCAGGCGCCGGCCTTCGAGCTACAGACATTGCAGGGCGGCAAACAGTCGCTCGAGGAGATCTTGAAGGCGGGCCCAGCGCTGTTTGCGTTTTACAAGATCAGTTGCCCGGTCTGCCAGCTCACGGCGCCCTATCTGGAGCGCTTGTCGGCCGGGAGCAAGATTCAAATTATCGGCGTATCGCAGGATGATGTTCAATCCACGCAGGGGTTCCTGCAGCGGTTTGGCGTGACGTTTCCCACCCTGCTCGACCAAGCTTCGGACGGGTATCCGGCGAGCAATGCGTATGGCATCAGCTCCGTGCCTGCTCTGTTTCTGGTAGAGCCGGACGGGCGCATTTCGAAGTCTTTCAGCGGGTTTTCCAAGCGCGACCTGGAAGATTTGGGCGAGCGCGCCGGGGCCGCGCCGTTCCGGCCGGACGAGAAGGTGCCGGAATGGAAGGCCGGTTGAGGCTCCAAAAACTAGGGTCCGGGCCGGACCTGCCATAATAGAGCAGAGCGATGCCATCGAAATTTTCTGAAGCTTATAAGTCTGCCGCCGCGGTCGCCCAGGGCATGAAGGTGACGTTTTCGGAGATGCTGAACCCCACCATCACCGAAGATTATCCCGATTCGCCGCCGAGTTTTCAGGAGCGCTATCGCGGCGCGCACGTGTTGCAGCGCGATGAGAATGGGTTGGAAAAATGCGTGGCGTGTTTTTTGTGCGCGGCCGCCTGCCCGGCCGATTGCATCTATATTGAAGCGGCCGAAAATACCGGCGCGCTGCGCATCAGCGGCGGGGAGCGTTACGCCAAGGTCTACAACATCGACTATTCGCGCTGCATCTTCTGCGGCTACTGCGTGGAAGCCTGCCCCACCGACGCGATCACGCATGGGCACGGGTTCGAAATCGCCAGCTACAACACTGCGACGCTGATTTACCGCAAGGAGCAGATGCTGGCGCCGATTCCGGAAGGCGCGCATTTTCCGCTGCAGGTCGAGCCCCAGGCCGCCACAGACGCGCACTGAGAGCCCCGACCCTAGCGCCGCAATTCGATAGCTTGCATCAGGTGCACCCGGTCCGCTTCGGACATGCCTGAGTACTTCCGAATATCTTCGCGCGACGCCAGCCTGCGGCGATAGCGCCCGAAATACTCCGGGATGTCGCCGCCGTACTGGAAGCTGTACATGATGTCGTCGAAGGCGGCGGTGTGAACCAGGCCCAGCGCGTGCCCGGTCTCGTGCAGGCAAGTCAGGTACACGATGGCGTCGCGCATCAGGCGATCGTCATTGGGGCCGAGCGGTGCGGGCAGCACATAAACGTCGGCGCCGCGTTTGCCTTCAACCTCGATGCGCCGCGTTTCGCCGTATAGTCCCTGCTGCGCGGAGGCCCATAGGACGCGGATGCGGGCGTGCTCCCGGTCTTCTGTCCGGCTGAATTCCAGCGAACCACCAGAGGCTTTCTGCCAGGCTTGAAACGCCCAACTAGCCAGCTCGTCGTCGCCCGTCCGGCATCCGGTATTCGCACCTGAGCACGGTTCCACCCAGTAAGAGTAATGTTCCGCCGCGAAGGCGCTGGTTACAAACCAGAGAACGAAAACGAGTAGCTTCACCGGCGTTCTGCCAGTTTCTCTTCGGCCAGCATTCGAACCTGCGCTTCAAGCTGCTCGATGCGGCGAGTCAGATCGTCGATCAATTGGCCTTCCGGATCGGGCAGATTGCCGTGTTCCAGAGCGCCCGATTCGCCTCGCATGCGCGTGACGCGGCCGGGAACGCCGACGACGGTGGAGTGGTCGGGGACGGAGCGGATCACCACTGAGCCCGCGCCTATCTTGGAGTGGTGGCCGATCGTGATGTTGCCCAGAATCTTGGCTCCGGTCCCGATCACGACGTTGTTGCCGATGGTGGGATGGCGCTTGCCCTTCTCTTTCCCGGTCCCGCCGAGCGTCACGCCCTGGTACAGCAACACATCGTCGCCGATTTCAGTGGTTTCGCCGATTACGACGCCCATGCCGTGATCGATGAAGCAGCGCCGGCCAATCTGCGCGCCGGGGTGAATTTCGATTCCTGTCAGCGCGCGGTTGAGTTGCGACAAAATGCGAGCCGTGAGCGTAAAGCCGCCGCGGTGCAGCCTGTGGCTCATCCGGTGCAATAAGATAGCGTGGAAACCCGGATAGCAGAAGAAAATCTCAACCGCACTCTTGGCGGCGGGATCCCCGCGAAAGATGGTATCGATCTGTTCCCGAACAGCCCGGAACATATGGTATTTGATTATCGCATCCGGGCCGGGGATTCAGAGCTTTCAGACTTTAATGCAGCGTGAGCTTCTGCACTCGCCAGTTGAGAACTTCGCCCACGTAGAGTTCGTTCGCGCGGCGGCAATCGATCTCATTGACGGTGCCGAACTGCTTCATGAGCTTGCCCGCCTGGCCGAACTTGCCGACCACGCGGCCGTCCAGCTCCAGCTTGTAGATTTCGCCGTTGTCCATCGAGTTCACTTCGTTGGAATCGGAACTGTAGAGGTAAGGATGGGAGCCCGGTGAAATGCAGATGGCCCAGGGCGAGCCGACGTTGGAGATCTCGCTCTTGAAAGTCGCCATTCGAGTCGAACACCTGGATGCGCTTGTTTCCGCGATCGGCCACGTAGACATCGCCTTGCGCGTCGCTGGCGAGCGAAGTCAGCATATTGAACTTGCCGGTCTCGGAGCCTCTGCGATCCCCAGGATTTCAGGAATTTGCCGTCTTTATCGAACTTGGCGATGCGCGCGTTGCCGTAGCCGTCGGCGACGAAAATATCGCCGGCCGAATCCCAGGCCACGTCGGAAGGCTGATTGAAGAGATCGCCGGGAGTGCCTGCGCCGGGTGCGGGAGGCGGGCCACCGCGCTCAGCTCCGCCTGGGCCACCTCCACCGGGCCCGCCACGGCCTCCTCGTCCGCCCGCCTCAGGTCCTCCACGGCCGCCTCCAGCCCTCCACCACGGGTGCCGACGAAGATCGCCTCCGGCTTGCGGCCCATCGCCATCGCGACACGGCCCTCCGGATCGAACTTGATCACCTGGCTCGATCCGCGATCCACCACCCAGATGTTGTCCTGCGGATCGATGCGCACGGCCTGCGCAAACAGGAAGCCATACAACCCTTGCCCGATTTCGCGAACGTATTTGCCGTTCTGGTCGAACTCGAACAGCCGCGCGCCGCCGTGCGTGAACACGCGCGATCCGCCCGTGATCGCGTAGGGATCGCCGGTGCGCGTGTAGACGAAAATGTGGCCCTTGGAATTGGTCGCCACGCCGGCCGCTTCGCCCAGATAGATGTGCTCGGGCAGCTTCAACAGGTTCGGGGTCGAATCGAACGAGATTTCCGGTGCCTGGGCCAACACGGCGCCGGCGAATGCCAGCGCCAGAGGAGTCAACAAAAGAAGCCTGGAATTTTTCATGACATGCTCCTCACTTGGCGTTCGTTGCCTGGTGCGGATGCAGCAGAATCTTCTGCACGCGCCAGGAGGTGATTTCAGCGGTATAAAGCTCGTTTTCACTGCGGCAATCCAGCTCATGAATGGTGCTGAACTCGCCCGGCTTCTTGCCCGCCTTTCCGAACTTGCCCAGGATGGTGCCGTCCAGCTCCATCTTGTAGATTTCGCCGGTCACCGCGGCGATTTCGGAATTGTTGTTGTCGGGGTTCGAGTTGGAGCTGTAGAGATATTGATGCGGTCCGGGCGTGATGCAGACCGCCCAGGGCGCGCCCACCTGATCGTAGATCCTTGCGAGGCGTCAGGTCGTTGTCGAAAACCTCAATCCGGCTGTTGGTCCGGTCGCCGACGTAGACGTTGCCCTTCGCGTCGGTGGCCAGCGTATGCGGCAGATTGAGCTGCCCCGGCTCCGAACCCTTCGAGCCGACCGAGGCGATAAATCTCCCGTTCTTGTCGTACTTCGCCACGCGCGAGTTGCCGTAGCCGTCGGAAACGAAGATGTCGCCCTGCGCATCCCAGGCCACGTCGGTGGGGCGATTGAAGGTATACGGCTCGGCGGGTGGTGGCGCGACGCCGAAACCCGGAGTCACCGGCACTCCTTCGACCGATTCCGGCCGATGGCCCAGCACCATCACCACGCGTCCTTCCGGGGTGAACTTGATGATCATGTTGGTGCCTTCGTCGACGGCCCAGATATTGTCCTGCGGATCGACGCGGACGGCGTGCGCGAAGGCGAACCCATACAGCCCTTCGCCGATCTCGCGCAGATAATTCCCTTTGGCGTCGAATTCGAACAGGCGCGTATCCTGGCTGCGCGTGTAGACGAACACGTGTCCTTTGGAATTGGTCGCCACGCCGATGCCTTCGCCCAGATAAAGATTGGGCGGAAGCTTCAGAAAATTGGGCACTGCCTCATAGGGAATCTCAGGCACGTTCTGCGCCTTGGCCTTGGCGCGCTGCTGGGCGGGTGTCAGGTTCGCGTTTTGCGCGAATTGGGGTTGAGCCAGCAGCAGCGACGCGGCTGCGAAACACAGGATTTGGAATCTGCTCATAAGTGGTGCCAGTATACAACAATCGGCTCGCGCTTTACTGGTTAATCCGCTTATTCAGGTTGATCCGCTTATTCGGTGAGCTGATGCGACGTGAACACACCGTTGACGGGCTTTTCCTTGCTCCAGTCGTGATAGGTGTGGCATTCGAAGCAGCGAGCTTCGGCGGCGTTGGCGCCGGAATGGTGGCAGTCCCGGCAGGATTGGACCCCAGGAATCAGGACGTCGGAGGTTTCCTTGCTTGCGAGCGTCTTGGTGTGACACGATGCGCAGGTCACCATCTGGTGCGCTTCGTGATCGAAGTTGGCGTGCGTCAGCCAGCGCGCCGTGATCGCTGACTTGGGGATCTCGGGCAGTGCGTCGAAACCGGATGGATAGCGCGGCGTATGGCACTCCTTACAAGCCTTGCGCCAGAGCAGAAGCTGCGCGTCGGCTAGACGCTGCTCAACCCATTCCTGCGCGTTGCGTGCCGGGCGTTGCGGCGGGCGGGTCGGCAGCACTTTATCGGGCTCGTCGACCAGAGGAATCTCGCTCGGATGCGCGGCGATGTACGTCGTCAGCTTTTGCGCGACGAAATCATAGACCACCTTCGGCTCCTTGTGAGGCGCCGCCTCGCTGAAGCGGCGGTCGAACTGGAGCGGGTGGCAGGCCGCGCAGTGTTCTTCATAGTTGATCGGCTGCATGTACGCGCGATCCTGCACGGATACAGGCGCGACATTTGCTTGGGCGGAAGCGAACGGCCAGGGTTCATCGATCCCTCGCGCGCGATGGCAATCGCGGCACTGCAGTTGGACCGGGCCGTGCGGACCGCGTATGGGCTTCTTCGGGTCCAGATGCACTTGATGATTGAACTTCACCGTTCCCGGATCAATGCGGCCTGCGCGCAAAACAGCGAATTCGGGATGACTGCGGTCGAAACCGCGAATGTCGCTCACAAATCTCGGCGGCGTGTTCTTGTCGTTGGCAGCCAGGTTGGCGTGACATTGTGTGCAGGCTTCATCGCTCGTGCTCGCCAGGCGCAACACGCCTTTGTGCTCGACATGGCAATTGGAGCAGGCAGGCGCGAACGTTTGCTCGGCCTGATGGATTGGACCGTCATGACAGGCCAGACAAGCCTGGTCGGTTGCGGTGCGCTGGAAACCTGCCTGCGAGACGTGACACGCGCTGCATTTTTGTCCAAACAGCGCGTGCGCATGCGCCACCGGGCCCGCGTTGTAAGGCTTGGGACTGCCCGCCAGCGCATGCCAGCCCAGCCACGCCAGTCCGGCCACCGTGAATACAGCCGACAGAATGCGCCGCCAGCGCGGGATGCCGCGCAGCGTCTTAAAATAATTCAGATTGATGCGCTGCGCCAGCTTCTTGGTGGTGCGTGTTCGTCCCGCCATCGGCTAGTACCTCAGCGCCATCACGGCGTGCACGCCACCCAACACCAGCAAGGCGATCGACAGAGGAACGTGCACCAGGAGCCATCCGTGGAGCCAGCGATAAATGCGGATCTGGCGGCTCAGTTGGTGTTCTTCTTCGCAGATGTTTTCCAGGTCGTCCAGCACGCCGTGCACTGGTGAAGCGAGCAACCGGCGAAGTGAATCGAAGACCTCGGCCGTGCGGTTGCGGTCGGCCAGCTCGGCGTGCGGCACTTCCGGATCGGCGAGGTAGGGCCGGACTTTGCGCAAGTAGACGTCGCGAAATCGGGCGCGGTCTTCTTGCTCGATTTCTACCAGCGTAGCCACGCCGCCCGCGGACTCCTCCGATGCTGTTTCCTCCCCGATTGGCCCGCAAACGCTCGCAGCGAGCTTGTCGGCTTCCTGGCACAGTTGCGCGCGCACGTGCGGGATTTCTTCGTAGATCGTTTCCATGGGCACGCGCTCGGTCATGACGCTCGGGACGAAGTGTTGGATCAGCGCGCCCACCCAGCCGCTCGCGATCACGATGAAGAACAAGATCATCAGCACGGCCGTGAGCGGTCCGCGAAACGCGAAGCCGCCGTGGAACAGGATCAGCAGCAGGCTCAAGGAGCCGAGCCAAATGTGACCCGCGCATCCAGGTCTGCGCGCGGCCGATCCGCCAGGTCGGGACTTTCTTGCGCGCGCCGAGCAGGCCGGCGTAGAGCATCAGAGCATAGCCGGCGATGCCGAAAGCGAGCCCCAGCGCGCTGCCGCCGCGAGGACCGGATGGGGATTCGACCGCGTACAGGATGTAGACGATCGTGGCGGCCACGGCCAGCACGGCTGTAGCGATCTCCCAAGAGCGGTGAGTACGATCGATCCGCATCGCTACCGCATCCTCGCTTCGGTTTCCAGCGGCGTGCCCAGCCAGCGGAAAAATTCGTTCGGTTCCACGCGATGCGCGGCGTCGTGCGGGCAGGCGTAGACGCAGCTCGGCTCGGCGTGCTCGGTGCACAAATCGCACGAGGTGGCCTTCTGCTTCACCACCGCGATCTGGCGGCCCGGATTGGCGGGGTCGTCTTCCAGGACGTTAAACGGATGCAGGTTGATGTTGCCGTACGGGCAATTCTTGGCGCACAGGCCGCAGCCGATGCACCAGTTCTCGATGATCACTTCCAGCGAATTGCGGCGGCGGATGGAGCCCACCGGACAGCCGACCATGCACAGCGGATCGCGGCAGTGCCGGCAGGACGTGGCGACCAGGTATTTGTCGAAGCGCTGGCCTTCGCGGACCAGCCGCGTGACGCCGTCGTGCGCATCGGCGCAGGCGCGGACACAGGCATCGCAGCGCGTGCAGCGCTCCAGATCCAGCACCAGCAGGCTTTGCGCCTCCATCAGCCCCTGGGTCAGGAACTGATCGAGCGGCGTGCTGGTGGCGGTGGCCAGGCGCTGGCGATTTTGTGTCTGCCGCTCGTACGCGAGCTGTTCCAGATTTCGCCGCACATCGGGGAATTGTTCCACCATCTGGTGAAATTCCGCGGCGTGGATGCGCACCAGCTCGACATGATCGAGCGCGGTGCAGGTCGCGGTGCGGCGGCCTTCGCCCAGCAGTCCGATTTCGCCGAAATAGGAACCGCGTCCGAGATACGCCAGCACCAGCTCGCCGCCCGGATGCGGCTCCGACACTTTCACGAATCCCATCCGCACCAGATAAAAGCTGTCGGCGATGTCGCCCTGCCGGCAGATCACGTCGCCCTTGGTGTAGCGCACCAGCTCGACGTTGTTGCGCAGCACGTCGATAAAATCCTGCGTGAGCGACGCGAACATCGGCACGCTGCGCAGATGGTCGTCGAGAGCGCGCTTGCGGTAGTTGGCGTCCGAGCTGCGCCTTCAGCGTCTTGTTGCGCTGGATGATGTCGAGCACGTTGCGCAACATTTCGAACATGACGCAATCGGTGGCGGCGCGCACGGTGGCGGAGCGCGGATACAAATTCATGCACGTCATTTCGCCGAACAGATCGCCCGGGCCGAGTGTCGCGACGGGGTTGTCGTACGGCAGATCGACGGACGCATCGATGGGAATGCTGGCGCGCGTTCCTTCTTCCTCGCGCCGCTCTTCGCGGCGTCCCGCCAGGCGGCTGGTGAGCCTGCTCAAGAATCCGCTGGCGCCGCCCTGCGTCTTCACGTGCGCCATGGGCGTCGAGAGAAAAACGTGCGCCTGGCCTTCCAGGATATAGAACGCGGTGGAGCCGTACTCGCCTTCGCGGCAGACGATGTCGCCTTTCCGGAAATGCCGCCGCACCACCGCGTTTTTGTTCAGCTCCAGGAAGGTTCCGGACACTTTCTGGAAGTACGTGAGCTGCTGCAGCTCGTCGACATCCACCGGCTCGCCCGGCAGCACGGTCTTCACCACGCTCTTGTTGGTGAGCGCGCCGGTGGGGCATGAGACCATGCATTCGCCGCAAGACACACAGGACGAATTGCCCATCGGCAGGTTGTAGTCGAAGGCGATGCCGGCGCCAGAAGCCTTTGCCGCGCCGGCCGAGGACGTTGTTCTGGCGGATTTCGTCGCAGCCGCGAATGCAGCGGTCGCACAGGATGCAGGCTTCGTGATCCACCGCGATGACCAGCGACGAATCGTCCTGACCGCGCGGCGACAACCGGCGCGGGAAGCGCGGCTGCGTGACACCTTCCAGGCGCGCCAGCGTCTCCAGCTCGCAGTCGTTCGATTGCCGCTGCCGCGCGCACGGGCTGGGATGATCGGCCATCAGCAGCTCGACCAGCGTGCGTCGGGCGCGCAACACCTTCTCCGAATTGGTGGAGACCACCATTTTTTCTTCGGCCTGGCGGACGCACGCCGCGCTCAGGACGCGGCCGCCCGCTTCCACCACACACACGCGGCACACGCCCACCGGAGTTTCGTTCTGCTGGTGGCATAGCGTCGGGATCGGGATGCCGTGCATGCGCGCGGCGTCGAAGATCGTGGTGCCCGCCGGTACCGTGATGGACGTTCCGTCGATGGTGAGATGGACGTCGCTCATGACGCACTCTGCTCGCGCATCGGGCAGACGCCTTCCGGGCACTGCTGTGTCGTAAATGTGCGCTTCGATCTCGGGCCGAAAATGCTGCATCACCGAGCTGAGCGGCGCGTGGGCGAATTGGCCGAGCCCGCAGATCGACGCCAGTTTCAGCGCTTCGGTGAGGTCTTCGATCATCGCCAGGTCAGCCGCCGAGCCTTTGCCGTGCGTCCAGCCGGTCAGGATGTCGACCAGCTTCTGCGAACCCATCCGGCAGGGCACGCACTTGCCGCAGGATTCGTTGCGGAAAAATTTCACCGCGTTCAGCGCCATGTCCAGCATGCAGCGGCCTTCCGCGCAGACCACGATGGCGCCCGATCCCAGCATGGAGCCGATCGCCGCCAGCGACTTGAAATCCAGCCGGACGTCGGCGGCGGAGGCAGGCAAATATCCCGAGGACGGCCCGGACGGCGCAAACGCCTTCAACTTTTTGCCGTCCACGATTCCGCCCGCCAGGTTGAAAATCACTTCCGACATCGGCAGCCCCATCGGAATCTCGAAAATTCCCGGATTGCGCACATCGCCGCTGATGCCGACGAATTTCAATCCCGCCGCGCCGCCCTGCCCCTGCGATTTGTACCAATCCACGCCGCGGATCAGGATCTGCGGAACGTTGGCGAAGGTCTCGACGTTGTTCAGCGCGGTCGGCTTGTTGAAAACTCCGTGCGTGACCGGAAACGGCGGTTTGTTGCGCGGCTCGGCGCGCTTTCCTTCGATGGCTTCGATCAGCGCGCTCTCTTCGCCGCAGATGTAGCCGCCGGGGCTGATGAACAGCTCCAGATCGAACGCCAGTTCCGAACCCAGCACGCTCGCGCCGAGAATCCCCTCGCGATAGCAGCGCTCGATCTCTTCTTCGAGAACATGCTCCGGCCCTTCGTACTCATGCCGCAGGTAGAGGATGCCTTTCTGCGCGCCGGTGACCAGCCCCGCCAGGATCATGCCCTCGATCACCAGGTGCGGCAGGTTCTGCATGATGAAGCGATCCTTGATTGTGCCAGGCTCGCTCTCATCGGCGTTGCACACGACGTATTTCTCCGGGCCCGGCGCCTTGCGCACCGCTTCCCACTTGATGCCGGTGGGAAATCCCGCGCCGCCGAGCCCGCTCAGCCCGCTGGCCTTCAACTGCGCGATCGTTCCATCCCAATCGCGCGTCTGGAGCAGCGTGCGAACCGCGCCGTAGTGCTCCGCTTCGCCGTAAGGATCGGAAGCCAGCCCGCTGATGCGATCCTCGGCAGGCATGTGCGGCAGACCACTGCCACCGAGCGCAGTGAGCACCAGCGCCTCCGCCTGGGCGGGCGTGACGCCGCGAAAAATGTGGTCGTTAATCGAAATCGCCGGCGCCCCGTCGCATTGGCCAAGACACGATACATCGCCGATCTTCAGGTCGCTCTCGTTCATGCCCTGAAAGCGCTGCTTTAATCCCGCGCGCAGTTGATCGGCGCCGCGCAAGTGGCAGGACATGTCGGCGCACACCCGCAGCATTACCTTCGGCGGAGGCGCCAGATGGAAGTGCGGATAAAAATCCGCCACGCCGTGAATGCGATAGAGCGGAACATCGATGCGCTTGGAGAGTGCCTCCAATTGATCGCCCGGCAGATAGCCGTATTGATTCTGGATGGCCCTAAGATCGTCGAAAAGCAACGCTCGCCCCGTTTGACGTGATGAAGGTTCATTATAGGCGAACGAAACGGGCCACGCGCGAGTGCGATTGCCACGCATGTTACGCTAGCTGTAATCAGTCGATGAGATACCACTTGTTCCTGGGACTGGTGGCCGCCTGCCTGTTTGCCGCGGATGCAAACGAACCTTCGAAATATACAGGACCTGGTTCGTGCAGCTCGCCCAGCTGCCACGGCGGGGTGCAGGAGCGAAGCGAGACTTCGGTCCTGCAAAACGAATACAGCACCTGGGTGGTGCGCGACAAGCATGCCCATGCCTTTGTCAATCTGACCAACCCGGTGGGCACGCGCATCGCGAAAATCATGGGATTGGGCCAGCCTGACAGTGCGCCGCGGTGTTTGGCTTGTCATGCGCTAGACGTCCCGGTGGATGAACGCGCCCGGACCTTCGATCTCACCGACGGCGTAGGATGCGAGAACTGCCACGGCCCGGCGTCGGCCTGGCTCGGCCCGCACACCACGCGCGGCTGGAACTACGACAAGTCGCTCGAACTCGGAATGTACAACACGCGCGATCTGGTGAAGCGCACCGAGCGCTGCCTGACCTGCCATCTGGGAACGTCCGATAAGTCGGTGGATCATGAGCTGATCGCGGCCGGACACCCGGATCTGTATTTCGAGCTGGATTCATTTATGTCGGTGATGCCGCCGCATTGGAAGGAAGTGGATAAGGATCCTTTGTTCGGCGTACGTGCGTTGGCGGTAGGTCAGGCCGTGCAGCTGCGCGAGCAGTTGCGGCGCGTGGCGCGCGAATCGCAGGGCGGCATCTGGCCCGAATACGCCGAGCTGGATTGCTTCGCCTGCCATCACAGTTTGGTCGCCGCCAAGGATAGCTGGCGGCAGGAACGCGGCTATGCGGGACGGCGGCCGGGCAATCCGCCCTGGAACCTGTCGCGCTACGTGGTGCTTCGTCATGTAGTCCAGGAGGCTGATTCGGCCGCTGCGCAGCAACTGGCGACGGAGGTGGTGAAAGTCTACGCGCTGGTCACCGCGCTGGGGTCCGACCGCAGACAGGTGGCGGCAGAGGCAACGAGTGCGTCCGAAGTGGCCGACCGGTTGTCGCAGCGCTTGAATGGTATGACGTTCGATCAGGCGATGACGCTGCGCTTGATGAAGAGCATCGCATCGGATGCGGACGCCATCGCGAATCAAGACGAGCGGGCCGCCGAGCAGGCCACTATGGCGCTCGATTCGCTGTTTGTCGCTTACCAGAAGAATGCAAAACTCGCCAACGAACAGCAGATTCGCGCCGGCATAAACGCGCTCTTCAAACAGCTGGACGATCCGTCCGCCTACAACGGCTTTCAGTTCGCCGCGGCGCTGAAGAATCTGAATTCGGTGCTGCCATGAGATCCAAGACCATCTTGACGACCGCCTTCGCCGCGACCGCGATGTTTTCTCTCCGCTTGCGCGCCGACGATCCGCCGCCCATTCTGACCGCCGGCGATGTGGATGCCGTCGTCCAACAGGCCGCGGCCTCCGTAAATTCCGAATCCATGGTGATCGCGGTGACCGACCGCCAAGGCGACATTCTCGCCGTCTATAGCAAGCCGGGTGCTCCCGCAACTACGACGGCGAACTTCGGCGTGCAGGCCGACACCAACGAAGTTGCGGTCGCGCTGGCTCGCACCGCAGGCTTCTTCAGCAACAATCAGGCGCCGCTCTCTTCGCGGACCGTGCGCTACATCAGCGGCATTCATTTTCCGCCCGGGATCCCGTTCACCGGAAATGCCGCGCTGTATGGGATCGAAAACACCAACCGTGGCTGCGGATTCAACACGACGTTTCTTCCCGGCCAGGCGTTCCCGCCGGCGCGATCCATTGACGGTTCGCAACCCGGCCTGGGCGTTCTCACCGGCAAAGCGGATCTGAACGACAGCGATCCGACCGCCGTGAATCCCGGCGGCGTGCCGCTGTTCAAGCAAGGCGTGCTGGTGGGCGGCGTGGGCGTAGCCGGTGTGAGCCCGGATGTCGCCGAGTTCGCGGCGGTCTCGGGATCAAAGGAAGCAGGTCTGTTCGTTCCTCTGCCTCTGCCCTTCCCCGGCGAAGTCTTGATCGACGGAATCGCGCTGCCCTTCGTTAATCAAACTACGATGCCGGATGGATACGGCCCGGGTTCCGCGGACGGCGCCTACGTACTCGGCCCGCTGGACAGCCCGGGACCCGCTCCCGAAGGTGATTTGATCGCGCCACAACCCGGCCCACTCGGCGGACTCAGCCAGGACCAGGTCCAGCAGATCATCAACAACGCCGTCGCCGAAGCAAATCTCACTCGCGCCATGATTCGCCTGCCTCTGGGTTCCCGCGCGCGCTTCGTAATTGCCGTCGCGGACTTGGATGGAACGCTGATCGGCCTGCAATCGCATGCCCGACGCCACGGTTTTCAGCATCGACGTCGCGGTGGCGAAGGCGCGCAACGTCATCTTCTTTAGCGGGCCGAATCGCACTTCCGGCGATCTGCCCGAAGTCCCCATGGGCACCGCCGTTACCAATCGCACCATCAGCTTCGGCGCGCAGCCTTTCTATCCGCCGGGCGTCGACTATTCCACGCCGGGCCCGTTCTTCAGCCTTTATCAATTCGACACGCTCAATCCGTGCACGCAGGGGTCGCAACCGCCGAATCCCAATCAGAACGGCATCGTGTTCTTTCCCGGCGCGCTGCCGCTCTATCAAAACGGCGTGCTGGTGGGCGGCTTGGGAATCAGCGGAGATGGCGTGGAGCAGGACGATTTTGTCACCGCCGCCGCAGCAGCGGGTTTTGAAGCGCCCGCTTCCATGCGGGCCGACCAGGTGTTCGATCAAGGCGTGCGCTTGCCCTACTTGAAATTCCCGCGCAATCCGACCGACTAATAGGATTCCCGTCGGCAATTGCGCTAGCGTAAGTACAGGAGGGCATCACCATGCAGCGTTTCTCGCCAACACTAGGTTTCCCGCCCGAATTTCCCGGGCCCCAACATCCCGAGAAGCCCTAGGTCTGAATTTCCGGCGCCTCCCGTCCCGGTGATCTACGAGACGAACGAGCTGGAGCAGATGTCGCTTCGAACCTTCGCGGCCATCCACCTGCGCGTCCCGGACTCCGGCATCGAATGGCTGGACGAAATGATCAAGCACTCGCGCGAACTGGATCGCTCCACGGGCTGACAAGCCAAGCCGAGTAACAAGATCGAGTGAGTCGGGGGAAGCGAGGCAGAGGTCAACCTCATCGTCAGACGCCCAAGCTACCAACTGCGGCTTCCAGCAGCTGGCAAGACAAAGGGTTGTGTGCACAAGAGTGTCTTAGTACTCCCACAGTACCAGTACTTACTATTCGCCAGCGGACCACAGAAAAGAGCCGTAACTGGCGAGCACAGGAGTATACTGTACTCTGTTTTTAAACGCAAAACGGCAATTCCGGTTTAAGGAGCTCTGAACATGAGGACACTTTACGCACTGGTAATCATGATCGCTTTTGGAGCCGGTCTGGCGATGGCGGACCTTCTCGGGAACGGCAGCGGATTCAGCCCAGGCCCAAACGATCCATTCCTGTTTGCGTTTTCGAACGCAGCTGGCGGCACACCAGTGGATCTGAATGTTACTGACGCCAATGGCAACAGTTACACATTCACCACCAGTTTCGATGAAATCAACGCCGGGGACACAAACTCCGGCTGGTGGTCACCGACGATGTCCAACGGTAACTCGAACTCGAACTTTATCGTTGACCAGGGCATCAGTAACAACTACTTCTCGTTCGATATGGCCCAGAACACTGTCAGCGCCGCAATCGTAAGCGCCACGTTGAGCATTCCGACGAACTATGGGTTTTGTACTCCAGAACCTAGCTGCGAAACAGACGGCTTGCCTGTGACCTATAGTGTCGGAAGCGTGTCAGACAGTGCGTCGACATTGGCGGACAAGAACGCCAGCCCGAACGCCTCGATTTATAACGATCTCGCCACCGGAAACTACGGCTCTTACTCTGTGAACACGATTGCGGACTATACGAACCCGGTCAACATCGCGTTGGATGCAGCCGCGATCAGCGACCTCAATGCAGTTGTAGACTCAGACGCCTTCTTTTCCATCGGCGGCACACTATCTCCCACGTCGCCGGTCCCGGAGCCTAGTTCTTACTGGTTGCTCCTGGGCATGGTCGCATTGGTAGTGATGCGCCATGTCCGTCGAGGCGCCCGTGCGTAAGTAAGATCGCCACAATCTTCTGACGCGTTGCCTGCGCGGCGCACTTCACTAGAGGCGGCGCTCGCCGCCATCCACCTGCGCGTCCCGGACTCCGGCATCGAATGGCTGGACGAAATGATCAAGCGGTCGCGTGAACTGGATCGTGCTTCCGGCTGAGCGGCGAGCGCACCAGCAGAGCAATCGAGTAAGCTGGAGGGAACGGAGGCGCATATGAAGGCGCTCATTCTTCGAGCCAGCGTGCTAGCAGTTTGCGCAGTATCAGTGATCTTCTCCGCGGACACCACGTCGTCAACCGCCGTCAATTCCTCTTGGAGTCCCCAAGCCGCCGCTTCGTATCTGGATGGCCGGCTTACCTGGTGGGCGGGCTGGTCGCAATCGGCGCGCGACCACGGCACGTTTTGCGTGTCTTGCCACACGGTCGCGACTTATGCGGTCTCGCGGCCCACGCTGCGCGCCGCGCTCGGCGAACAAGGTCCTTCAGCGATCGAGCGCACGATTCTGGACAACGTCACCAAGCGCGTTCGCATGTGGGATGAAGTTGAGCCCTACTACCCCGATGCAACGCGGGGCGTCCCGAAGACGGCCGAGTCCCGCGGCACCGAGTCGATTCTGAACGCGTTGGTGCTGACCAGCTACGATGCGCCGCGCGGCACATTGAGCCCGGACACCCGCCTGGCGCTGGACCACATGTGGGCGCTGCAATTGAAATCGGGAGACGACAAAGGCGCCTGGTCCTGGCTTCAGTTCCACAATCAGCCCTGGGAAGGCGATTCGCAGTTCTATGGCGCGGCGCTGGCCGCGATCGTGACCGGCTCGACGCCCGCTAGCTACCAGGACACGCCAGAGATCAAAGCAGGGCTGCAATCGCTGCGAGAATATTTGGTGAAGAACCGCGACTCGCAGACCCTGATGGATCGCGTGATTCTGTTGTGGGCTGCCGCCAAGCTGCCGAAACTGCTTTCCACAGCCGGACGTGAAGCGGCCAAAGAAACCATCGACCAGGTGTTCGCCAAGCAGCAAGCCGACGGCGGATTCAGCATGACGGATCTCGCGGCCGGATGGAAGCGCCGGGACAATACGCCGCTCGAAACCAAGAGCGACGGGTATGCTACCGGCGTTGTCGCTTTTGTGCTTCAGGAGAGCGGCGTGCCCGCCGGCGATGCCCAAGTTGCAACGCGCTCTAGCGTGGCTGGCGAAGAATCAGGAAAAATCGGATGGCCGCTGGCTTGCATACTCGATGAATAAGCAGCGCGACCTGTCCTCCGACATCGGCCGCTTCATGAGCGACGCAGCCACCGCTTATGCCGTGCTCGCACTGAATCGCGCGCAGCGCTAGGTCGGTTCTTACTTAGAAAAAGCCGCGCGGATCGGCTTCCCGATCCAACAGGCGGGCTGTTTCAAACCGTAGATGTAGGCGACGGTACTGGCGGTGTCGAACGTATCGATCGGTTCGGCGATTTCCTTTCCCGCCGCAACACCCGGCCCTCGGATCATCCAAGGAATCTCCAACTCGGCCATCGTGGAGCGGCCGTGTTCCCTACCGACGCCACCGTGATCGGAACTGATTAACACGATCGTCGAAGCGAGCATCCCGCTCTCGCGCAGCCGATCCATCATCTGGCCCAACAGTTCATCGCAATGCACCAGGGCGCGTGCGTACGCCGCCGATTCGAAGCCTTCGGTGTGGCCGGCGTGATCCATCAAGTCCAGATGCAAGAACATCAGGGCCGGCTTGGCGCGCGCCAGATATTCCATGGCCACAGCGAAAGTCGCGTCTGCTCCGTTTCCCATTGCGATCTTGTCGGGAACACCCGCCTCTACGATGAACGGAAATCCGTCTCCATCGAAGAACATCGCCAGAGCCGCTTTCGGCATTTGTTCACGCAACAGTCCGAAGATGGTGGGGAAATGCCCGCCGGCTCCCTGGCAGGACGGCGCGATGGTGAAGGCATCGGGCCGCCAGTCGTTGGATGTGACGCCGTGCTGTTCCGGGCCGGCCCCGCTTAGCATCGATGCGAAGTTCGGAAAAGTGACCGTGGGCATCACGCCGCGCGCCTTCAAACTGAACGCGCCATGCTGCTGGAACTCGCGGAAGTGGGGCGGCATCCCCGCGCGCAACACGTTCGCGCCCAGGCCGTCCACACCGAGAATCACAACGGTCCGAACTGCTTCGACCGGAGGCGCGCCGAATCCTGACAGCGCCAGCGCGCAAGCCAGGACAATGCATCGAATTCGCATCGCCTTACACTATCAGACAACCCTTCCGCAGGCGCCTCAGTGCCCAGCGCGCGTGCTCGGCCACCATCTCGTCCGGGAACGCGGCCAGCCGCTCCAGCGGCTCACGGAATTTTTCCTGGCCGCTGTTACCCATCGCGATGGCGACGTTGCGCAGGAATCCGGTATATTTGGCGCGCTGAATCGGGCTCAAGCGGAACATCTCGCGAAATTCATCCTCGCTCACAGCGGCCAGATCCTCCAACTGCGGGGCAAAATGCTTCGGCTCAAACGCCGCATCCTCGGCCACGGGCGCCCGGCGATTCCACGGACACACGTCCTGGCAAATGTCGCACCCAAACACGTGCTGCCCGATACCGGCCCGCATTTCCTCCGGCACCGAACCCCGTAACTCAATCGTGAAATACGGGATACAGAGCCGTGCATCAATCTCGTAACCTTCGGGCGCGATGGCGTGTGTCGGACAAGCGTCGATGCAGCGCGTGCACGTCCCGCACCGGTCCGGCGGCGGCGAGTCCGGTTCCAGCTCCAGCGAAGTTAAAATCTCACCAAGAAAAACCCACGAGCCGATCTCCTGATTAATCAGACACGTGTTCTTTCCGATCCACCCGAGGCCGGCCTCGCGCGCATACGAGCGCTCCAGCAGCGGCGCGGTGTCCACGCAGATTTTCCATTCATGCCCGTCGCCAAGTTTTCGAGCCAGCTGCTCCAGACCTTTGCGAAGGGTATCATGGTAATCCTCGCCCCAGGCGTACCGCGAGACCCAGCCGCAATCCGGATCGGCCCATTCGGTGGACCGCACTTCGGGGCGGTTGTACAGCTTCCCGACGCAAATGATGGAACGGGCGCTCGCAAGCAGCAGCCTCGGATCGCTTCGGACCAAGGCGCGCCGATCGGTCAGGTATCCCATCGCGCCAGCCATGCCGCGATTCACCCACTCCAGATAGCGATGGTTATCTTCAGCGAGCGGCGCCGCCCGAGCCACTCCAGCGAGCTCGAATCCGCACTCCCGCGCGGCCGATTTTACCTGGGAAGCCGTCACGCTATCAGCATAGCCGTTTTCACCCTCGTGAGTATCATAAGCCTAACGTTTTCAATGAACACCAGCGATTTTAGCATCCCCGTTCAATGGGCGATATCCCCGTCGAAACGGCAATTCAGCCCTTTCAACCCATTCATGTAGCCCCCTCAATGCAGCCTGCCTTATACTTCGGAAAAGGTCAAAACTTCACCAAATGCACAAGCCCATAAAATACGTGGAAAAGGCCGTTACAGCGGGCGCGAGCGCGGCGTGGTTCATATTCGATAAATTCAACCAAATCAATCAGAACCCGTCGTTCACCCCGGCTTGGTCCGACAAGCCCTTGCTGAAGAGCCACCAAAAGCAGAAGCCTCCCCTAGGCTGGCCGCGCGAGACCGATTCGCTGTGCCCGCGCTGCGTGCCGGAAATCCGCAAACAGATCATCGACGGTAAGCTGCCCCACCAGATCCTGCTCGACCAAAAGGTCGGCGAGGTCAAAGCCACCATCGTCGAGCGCGACGGCAAGATCATGATGGTGAAGGAATGCCCCAAGCACGGTCTGTTCGAAGACGTGATGGCCATCGACTCGGCATTCTTTAAGCACCTGGAAGAAGTTTTCCCTGGCCGCGACATTCGCGCCCACAACGACGAAAAGCTGCACAACCACGGCTCCAGCACCATCACCCACGGGCGTGGCTCGGTTCTGACCATCGATCTGACCAATCGCTGCAACATGATGTGCGACCCGTGCTTCATGGATGCCAATCAGGTTGGCTTCGTGCACGAGCTGACCTGGAACGACATCAAGACGCTGCTCGACAACGCCATTTCCATCAAGCCGCGGCGCCAGATGTCGGTGCAGTTTTCCGGCGGCGAGCCCACGCTGTCGCCTTATTTCCTGGACGCGGTGCGTTACTCGCGCAAGGTCGGCTATAACAGCGTACAAGCGGCCACCAACGGCATCGAGTTCGCCAAGAGCCCCGAGTTTTGCAAGCAGGCCGCCGAAGCCGGCCTGCGTTACGCCTATCTCCAATTCGACGGCATCGGCAACGACGCCAACTCGCACCGCGCGGTGGGCAATCTATTCGACGTCAAAATGCGCGCGATCGAAAATCTTTGGAGCGCCGGTGTCGACATCGTCCCGGTGATCACCATTGTCAATGGCATCAACAACGAGCAGGTGGGCGCGGTGGTGCGCTTCGCGCTCGACAACCCCAGGAAGATCCCGTTCCTCAGCTTCCAGCCGGTCTCATTCACCGGCCGCGACGAAGCCATCACCGATGAGCGCCGCAAGGCGCAGCGCTACACCCTGTCGCACCTGGCGCATGACGTCAAGGATCAGATCGGGCTGGGCGAGCCGGTGCGCGATTGGTTCCCGATTTCGTTCATGAGCACCTTCTCGGATTTCGCCGACCTGGTGCACGGTCCCGAAGCGACCTGGGGCCAGCTCAGCTGCGGTTGTCATCCCAACTGCGGCATCGGTATGGCGGTGATGTGCGACAAGCACACCAAGGAAGCCGTGCCAGTGACGGCGTTCCTGAATGCCGATAGGCTGGCGAAAGACGTTGCGCGCATCAACGACGCCGCGCGCGGGCGCTTCCTTTCGGTTCTGGGCGTTTCGCTGTCGTTGCTGCGCAACTACAATCCATTTAAAGCGCCCACCCACTTCAAACTGACGGACCTGATTGCGAAATTCGACAAGTGCTTCGGCATGTCGAACAAAGCGCAGACAGGTGCGTACGGCAAGGTCACGGGCGACCGCACCATGGCGGACATCCAACAGCGCCGCGAGGATCGCTGGAACTTCCTGTTCATCGCCGGCATGTGGTTCCAGGATCTGTTCAACTACGATTTCCGCCGCACCGAACAGTGCATCATTCCCTACGCTACGCAGGAAGGCGAGATTTCTTTTTGCGCGTACAATACCGGCGTGGGCTGGCGCAACATCATCGAGAAGATGCACATGACCGCGACGCTCACCAAGTGGTACGACGAGCACGGCCGGCACGAGATCTTCGCGGGCGGCAAGGCGGTCGGCTTAGCTAACCAGGCGCATTCGCTGGTGCTGCGCGACGAAGACGTGCACCACGCCAAGCAAACCGATCTCGACAAGCTGGGCATCGCCAAAACGGCGCGCGAGGAAAAGACCCGCGCCCGCGACGAGAAACTGAAGCAGCAGGAAAACGAGCGCATGGCGAAGCTCTATCGCCAGCATGTCCTCAAGGAACAGCCGGGCGCGGAGCTGGTGCAGCTCGGCCCGTTACCCAAAGCCAAAGCCGCGGCAGCGTCCGAAGAGACGCGCGAAGAGGTCGGCTCTTTCGGCGATTAATCACAACCACGCACAACCAGAGGGAAGAAAAACCGCCCGGGTCACACCGGGCGGTTTTTGTTTGACGCGATAACGCATAGTTTAAACTTGGATGAACGAATGGACTGAATTGCAACGCCTGCTTCTAGAGCTTGAATCCGATCGGACAGAGCGGAAATCCTCGATCTCAAATTTCGAACAGTTTTCGTGGTACGAGACAACCACAAATGTGCCAGTCGGCATGCTGTTCACCCGCCACGTGGTTGGTCCGACATACTGGCATTTCCCTAGCTTTCTATGCACGCGCGATAGGAAACTAAGTGCGGTGTCCCGGGGCAACGCGCTTTGAAAACCAGGGTCCGCCTCAGCGTAGATGAGAACATCCTCACCTCTCTCCATGCGTTCATGCAAGAGGCTCGCTGCGGCGTTCACCTTGGGGATGTACTCCGATCTGACATGAAGCAAGAAAACCGCAATGGCCCCAACCATTAGAAGAGGCGACGATAGAGTAAGCCATAACTTCCGGCGAAAAGGACGTTTTTCGACGGGGGCGGGACGGGGCCTGGAGTAATGCTCATTTTTGAACATTTTAGTACCATTTCTTGACCGCCAGGTACTGGGCGGTTTTTTTATTGCAACCGCTGTTCGCCGAAGAATCGTACGCTTCTCATCGGGAAATGTTTACGGTTCTGAGTCCAAAGCACCAGCCCATTGACGGCTGCGGTTGCGGCAATAAGGGCATCGCCGAGCGCGACGGCGTGACTCTTATGGAATGCACGAAGATAGTCGCCGGCCTCCCGGCCAACCTCCTCTTCGATTGGTACGCAAGTCAGCTTCGAGAATAAGTGCTCGACCACTTGGACCTCCGGCCCCCGCATACCATGGCGGATTTCAGCCACAGAAACTGGCGAATAGCAAACCACCTCGCCCGAATTTGCGAGACCGTGCCACGCATGCAGGACCGCTGGCTTGCGCTCACGCAAGACGTCAATCAAAATGTCCGAATCCACCAGCACGCCGCTCATTTGACAATCCGCTTTAGACGGCTATCTTTCCTTAGTCGCCGCACATAGGTCTGCGTATCCGGAAGGTCGGATCGATCCTTCCAGAGACCCACAGCGGCAAGCATGGCTTCCCTGCGCTCCGCTGTGCTGGACAAATACTTCTCGCGCACAGCCGCCCGCACCAGATCCGAGATCGTCGTTCGGTCTTGCCGCGCCTTCATGCGCAGCAGTCTCCAGACATCATCTTCAATGTAGAGCTGAGTCCGCTTCATGATGTATATTATACATCGCCGCCTTTTCATCGCTTTCTTCTGGGGAGGAAGCGATTTTTACGTGCGCCAGGCTCAAGTACAATACGGGCATAGACCCCCGCTCGCTCGTCATTGGCACGCCCTGCTCCGGCGGCCAACTGAGCTGGCTGTACGCCGCTTCGCTCCTCAAATTGCAACCAGCCTGCGCCCAGCGCAACCTAAGCCTGGGATTTCTCCTCCAACCCGGTGATGCGCTCATCACCCGATCGCGTCAAGCCATTGTGTCTCATTTCCTCGAAGAGTTCGACGCCACCCACCTCTTATTCATCGACGCTGACATCGGCTTTGAGCCGGAACAGGTATTCCGCCTGCTCGAATTCGGCCAGGATTTCACCGCCGCGGCCTACCCCATCAAGAAAATCAACTGGGATCTCATCCCCGCAGCCGTGCAGGCCGGACGGACACCGCTCGAATCCGCCACGCTCTCCTATGTGGTCGATGTCGACCCGGGCGAGCGTCTGATCACTCGCAATGGTTTCGTGAAGTCGCGCTATGCGGGCACCGGTTTTCTGATGATCCGGCGCTCCGCGCTCATCGCCATGATCGAACACTATCCGGAGCTTCGCTACACGCGCGAGCATAAAGCCGACGATCCGCTGGCAAATTCCCGCTGGCGCTCCGCGCTGTTCAATTGCCTCATCGACCAAGCCACCGGAACCTACTTGAGCGAGGACTACAGTTTCTGTCGCCGCTGGACCGACATGGGCGGCGAGATCTGGGTGGACTACAAGAGCCGCCTGAATCACGTCGGTACTATGATCTTCCGCGGCGACCTGGCCGCCCAGGCCGACTTACCGCCCGGCTGACACCTTGCGCAGTACAATGGCGTGTGTAAAGACAAGGCGGCTCGCTATGCCTCGTTTCATTCTCGGCTTCGCTGCTGCGCTGCTGTTACCGATTCAGCCTGCAAAGGCAGAATGCCTCACGACCCTCCCATCCCGCCCAATCTTCGCTCCGCCAACTCCGTATGATTCGGTCCGTCCATCGGATAACATGTTTTGGTACGGAACCGATGAGCTCTGGACGTTACTTGGAGCAGATGGTGTTTGGCACATCACAAACAACGTAGATAACCACAACGGCTATTTCACGAAATTGGTCTTTTGGCGAAAAGGCTTCGATTGGCGAAAGGAACCGGAGCCAGCGTTGATCGTTACCGCTCGCCGGACGGATGGTGATTCCCCTTCGGTCGCGGTGGCGCACGCAAATGCGGTGT
Source organism: Terriglobia bacterium (assembly GCA_963739705.1). GTDB lineage: Bacteria > Acidobacteriota > Terriglobia > Bryobacterales > Bryobacteraceae > Palsa-89. The sequence continues at coordinate 390,107 of CAVUBR010000009.1, forward strand.
TTGTGACGAGTAGCACCCCGGCGATGATGACGGGCATTCGGTATCCCAACCGCTGGATGTTGGGAGGTGACCGGGCATTATGGCGGCCATACGCTGAGCTTCATGGTGTCGGTCGAGTACTAAGCTTCTAGCGGCTCTTTCCTGCCCGTAAACCGCTATCCTGGTAGACATCATGAAATCGCTCGCCTTGCTGTCGCTCCTGGCTTGCCTGCCGATCCTCGCGGCCGATCCGCACATGACCGCTGACGAACGAACCCAGGTCCTCAAATGGCTCGACGAGTCACATAAGGAATTCTTCGCCTCCATCCAAGGCCTCTCCGACGCGCAGTGGAAATGGAAGCCCACGCCCGAGCGCTGGTCGGTGGGCGAAACCGCCGAGCACATCGTGCTGGCCGAAGCCATGCTGTTCGACAACGCCCGCAAGGCCATGGCCGCGCCTCCCAATCCCGCTTGGGAAGAGCAGACCAAGGGCAAGACCGAATTCATCATCCGCGTGATGCCGTCGCGCCAGGGCAAGGCGATCGCACCGGAGCCGATCGTGCCGCGCGAGGGTCTCACCTACGCGCAAGTCAAGGAGCGGTTCGAAAAGCAGCGCATCGCGATCCTGAAATTCGCCGCCGACACACAGCTTCCGCTGAAGGAACACACCGCCGAGCACCCCTTCCCGATCTTCGGCACCTTGAACGCTTACCAGTGGCTGATCTACATCCCGTTGCACACCATCCGCCACGACAAACAGATCGCCGAAGTTAAGGCGACTCCCGGATATCCTTCCAACTAGCGGCGGCTGTAGAATCCTTAGGGAGGAATCATGAAAACAACTTCGTTCGCGCTCGCTGCCGCGGCTCTCTTTTGGGCAGCATTTCCAGTTTCCGCGCAGACTCCAACCGATCCGCCTGCGGTCCTGAGAATTGTTCGTGAGGACATCAAACAGGGCAAAAGCGCCGCGCATCGCAATAGCGAAAACGCATTCATGCTGGAAGCGGCGGTGTCGAAATATCCCACCAACGTAATCGGGATGACCTCCCTGAGCGGCACGGACCAAGCCTGGTTCCTGGAAGGGTACCCTTCCTTCGGGGCCATCGAGAATGCGCTGGCGGCCTTCGGCAAGCCGGGCTCCAAGTTCGCCCAATTGGATGAGCTGGACGCCGAGTTTCGTTCGAGCAGCCGCTCCTGGATCGCGGTCTACCGGGCTGACCTCAGCTATCACGGCTCCGACATCATGCCCAACCTTCCCAAGGCCCGCTACTTTAACGTGACTATGCTGCGCGTCCAGCCCGGCCACGATGCCGACTTCGCCGAGGCCGGCCATATGGCCGTCGATGCCGCTCAGAAAGCCATGAGCGACCAGCCGGTAGCGGTGTACCAGGCCGTGTCGGGCCTGCCCGACGGTACTTTTTTTCTGCTCGAGCCCTGCGCCTCAATGAAAGCGCTGGATTCATCCGCCGATCGCATGCGCGCCATGCTCACGGCGATGGGTGACGCAGGCGCAAAACGCTTCCAAACCACTGCGGGCGCGGCCATCGCTAGTCAGGAATCGGTGCTCTTTTCGATCGATCCCAGGATGAGCTACGTTTCCAAGGATTTCGCCGCGGCCGATCCGTCGTTCTGGAATCCGCAGCCTGAAGAGACCAAGGCTCCCACCAAAGCACGGCCGAAGGCCGCTCTAAAACCGGCCGCCAAATAAGGACTGCCATGGCAAAGAAAAGTACCGATGCGCTGCGGCAGCATTTGCTGGACCTACTGCGCGGCGGGCACGCCCACGTCGATTTCGACGCTGCGGTATCGAACCTGCCTTCCCAGCTGCGTGGCCAGAAGCCCAGGGGCGCTCCTTACACCGCCTGGCAGCTTCTGGAACATCTCCGCATCGCCCAGTGGGACATCCTCGAATTCAGCCGCAATCCGAAGCACGTTTCCCCGAAATGGCCGGATGGCTGTTGGCCTAAGACCGAAGCGCCGCCCAGCGCGGCAGCCTGGAACAACAGCGTGCGAAGCTTCCGCGCCGATCTCAAGGCCATGGCCAAGCTGGTGGCCAATGAGAAGAGCGACCTTTTCGCACGCATCCCGCACGGCGAAGGACAAACATTGCTGCGCGAAGCGCTCCTGGTGGCCGATCACAACGCATATCACATCGGCCAACTTGTTTTGCTGCGGCGCCTGCTCGGCGCCTGGAAGGATTAACTACTTCCGGCCCGCGGCCTCCACGGTCCGAGTCGGATCCGCGCCCGTCCAGGTGACATCCGCGGTCGGTCCGTAGACCGCCGGCACAGGCTTATCGAGCAATCGCAAATACACGCTGAGCTGCGTGCGATGATGCGCGCCATGCAGGATGCGCCGCCAGAAAATCCAGATGCGCTCGCGCGTCACGTCGAAGCGCAAAGGGTGCGGCGCGCACCGCAATACATGTCAGGAACTGCTTCGCGCCGCGGTCCGTTTTGCGCGAGTTGCTCCGAAGAACGGCCGCGGCTCCAGCCACCAGCCTTCCGGCTGACCCGCTAAGAAATGGCCAGGCGCGGTTTGGCGAGAGCCACCAGTCGTTCCGAATACGACGCCACGGAAGCGGCCGCCGGGCCGCACTTGATCGGCGGGCGGCTCCGGCGTACCCATAAATTCGCCGAAGAAATCGCCGGCCGGACAGCAACTCGTGCTGCATGATTTCGCCTGCCGTGCTGGAACGCGGATGCGGCCGGTACTCTAGCTCGGCATCCGCGAATTGGCGCCACACCGAAGAGATTTTATTAATTTCGCTCGCGTAGGTATCAATTACGTGCTGGAACAGCGGCACCGCGGCGCGCGGGATTTCGGACTGCGCAATGCTCGGATAGTCGTACACTCATTAGTATTATGACCGCAACCAAAGTGGATCATTATTCAGCCAGCCATCGACAATCGTGTCGGCGAAGGAGCACGCGTACTGGGCGCGCTACGCGACGCGGGCATCAATCTCACGGCGCTCTGGGCGTATCCTTCGGCCCAAGGGAAAAGCCCAGCTCGAAATGATTCCGGAATCCGGCGCCGGTTTCGCGAAAACCGCCAAGAAAGCCGGGCTCACGCTATCGCCCAAACAAACCGCGTTCTTCATCCACGGCAAAGATCATCCCGGCGCGGTCGCGAAATCGCTCGCAAAACTCGCCGCGGCCGGCATCAACGTCGGTGCTGTTCAAGCCGTGTGCGGCGGTAACGGCCGCTACGGCGCTGTAATCTTTCTTCCGCAGGCCGACGTCCGCAAGGCAGCCAAAGTGCTCGGAGCCTGACGCTACCGGCCAAATAGCGCTTCCACGGCGCCGACCAGAATACAGAGCACCGCAAAGCCACCCGATCCGTATAACACGCACGCGCGCGTCGCCCGAAGCACTTCTCGGTAGGTCGCCTCGGGGCGCTCCGGATTCAGGAGCGGCTCGATCAGCTCCGGAACGCTGCGCAAATCGGTGGACTCGTCCAAGCGTTCTCATCTTGAAACATTCGCCCTCAAATGTTGAATAGGAATCTGAGAACTTCAGTAACGGTACCGGCCCATTCCGGTTCTATACCGCGGCCATCGGTCTGGCCTCAGGCCGTAGCGGACGGCGTGGTTTTCTTGGAACCCGCGGCTTCGAAAAGCTCATCAGTTCGCTTGCGGCTATAGCTGAAATAGATCACCAGCCCGATGATCAGCCAGACGAAAAAGCGGATCCAGGTCTCCAGCGGCAGGCTCAGCATCAGAACCAGGCAGCACACGATCGAAATCCCCGGCAACAGCGGGACCAGCGGCACCCGGAATCCGCGCGGCCTTTCCGGCTGTTTTCTGCGCAGCACGATCACACCAGCCGAGACCAGGATGAAGGCAAACAGCGTCCCGATGTTGGACACGTCCGAGAACCAGCTCACGTCGAAGATTCCGGCCGGAATGCCCACCGCGAACCCTGCCACCCAGGTGCTGATGTGCGGTGTCTGGTACTTGGGATGTACGCGCGAAAAGACGTCCGGCAGCAGGCGGTCGCGCGACATCGCGAACCAGATGCGCGCCTGGCCGTATTGGAAAACCAGCAGCGACGACAGCATGCCCAGCAGCGCGCCCGCCGTCACGATCAGCCGCAGCCGGTTCATGCCGATCATTTTGAGCGCGTTGGCCACCGGCGCGTCGTTATTCAGCGTGGACCAGTTCGCGATGCCCGTGAGCACCAGCGACACCGCACCATACAATACCGCGCAGATCACCAGCGTCGCAATAATGCCGATCGGCATGTCGCGCTGCGGCCGGCCGCATTCTTCCGCCGCCGTCGATACCGAATCGAAGCCGATATAAGTGAAGAAGACGATCGCCGCACCGGTCAGGACGCCCGAGTATCCGTGCGGCATGAAGGGATGCCAGTTGCCGCTATTCACCGCTTTCATGGCGCCGAACACAAACAGCAGGATGGCGACAATTTTGATCACCACCATGACGTTGTTGGTTCGCGCGCTCTCCCGTACGCCTCGCACCAGCACGTAGCTCAAGAATCAGCAGCACGATGAACGCGGTCAGATTGAACCAGGCCCCCGTGCGCTGTCCCTCTTCGAAGATGGGCTGCGACAACTGCTTGGGCAAATGGAAGCCGAACAGGTTGTCAAGAATGTCGTTGAGATAGGCGGAAAACCCGACCGCCACGCTCATGTTGGAAAACGCGTATTCCAGGATCAGGTCCCAGCCGATGATCCAGGCGAAGATTTCGCCCAGCGTCGCGTAGGAATACGTGTAGGCGCTGCCCGCGATGGGGATCATGGAGGCCAGCTCGGCGTAGCAGATGGCCGCGAATCCGCAGGCGATCGCGACCAGCACGAAGGACACCGAGATCGCGGGCCCGGCGCCCAGACGGCCGCTCAGCGTAGCCGCGTTGCCGCCGTTCAACAGCAGATCGAGCACCGGCGCTTTGAGGATCGATTTACCGAGAAAGTGCTCCCCGGCCGCCGCGGTTCCCGTCACGGTGAAAATACCCGATCCGATCACCGCGCCAATGCCGAGCGCGATCAGGCTGCCGACGCCCAGCGTCTTCTTCAGGCGATGTTCCGGCTCCTCGGAAGAAGCAATCAGTGCGTCGATGCTCTTGGTGCGTAACAGGGCCGACATGAACGCGCTCGCGTCGGCTAGCGCTTGGACTGCCCTTTGACCATCTTCTTGACCTTCTTCTTCATGGAACCGCGCGCTACACCCGCGGCGCGTTTGGGCTTGGGAGCCGCCTTCTTGCGCGCGGCACGTTTCACCTTCTTGCGTTCTGCCTTGTCGGCTATGTTTTTAGTGTTCATTCGGCTTCGTGTCTATTCCTCTTGGATTCCCGCGTATTTTTCCATCAGCTTCTTGAGACCGTAACCTTGGAAGCTTACCGTGAGCTTAGCATCCTCGCCCTCGCCCTCGCGACGCAGTATTGTTCCCAGGCCATATTTGGGATGGCGGATCGTGGCGCCGGCACGCAACCCTTTCTTACGCGGTGGCGGGACGGTGGCGCGCGGCGCGGGCTGCGGAGTGCGAACCGCAGGGGCCGGAGACGCGGTCTTGCCGCGCTCGGCGAAAAATTGCTGGATGTTCTCCACGGAATTGTAGGTCTTGCCAGTATAAAGATTCCGCTTGGCCGTTTCCCGCACCTCATGTTGCTCGGCGAACAAATCCACTTGCGGCGCGCGCTGCCTGGGGTTCAGATCTTCGACCAATCCGGCGGGAACCTCGCTCAGGAACCGCGATGGAATGGAAGCCTCGGTCTGCCCTCCGCCCCAGCGCCGGCGATAGCGCGCGGAAGTAAGGAACAGCCGTTTCTGAGCGCGCGTCATGCCGACGTAGCACAAGCGCCGCTCCTCTTCCATGGCCGCTTTGGAATCCAGAGCGCGCGAGTGTGGAAACAGTCCCTCCTCCATTCCGGCCAGGAAAACGTTGGGGAACTCCAGACCCTTGGCGTTGTGCAGCGTCAGCAGTGAGATGATGGCCTTCTCGTCCAGATTGTCGGTATCGGCAACCAGCGCGGCGTGATCCAGAAATTCAGCCGCGCCCTCGCCACGCTCGCCTGCTTCCGAGGCCGCATTCACGAGCTCCGCCAAGTTGGCCACGCGCGATTCCGAGTCGGGATCCTTGCCGGCTTCGAGCATGGCCATGTATCCGGTACGCTCCAGAATCGCCTCCAGAATGTCGCTCACCGGCGCCGACGCTAGCATCGCCGCCAGATCTTGAATCATTCCTCGAAAGGCCTGTAACGAGGCCTGCGCGCGCGTAGGAAACGCATTTTCCTCCAGCATCCGCCCGATCGCCGACCAAACGCTCAGCTCGTGATCCAGCGCATATTGCTCGATCTGCTCGATGCTTCCCTTGCCGATCCCGCGCGCCGGCGTGTTGATGATCCGCAGCAGGCTGACCGAATCGTGTGGGCTCGCGAGAACCTTCAAGTACGCCAGCACATCCTTGATTTCGGCGCGCTGATAGAAGCTGAACCCGCCCAGAACCACGTAGGGCCGTCCGTATCGCCGCAGCGCTTCTTCGATCTGGCGCGATTGAAAATTGGTGCGATACAGCACCGCCACGCGCTCCTCCGGATTCGCCGAAAGCAGGTTCTCGATCTTGTCGGCGATGAACATCGCCTCCTGCTCCCCGTCAAAAGCGTCATAGCGTCCCAGGCGTGCCCCCGCGCCGGCCTCGGTCCACAGCCACTTGCCCTTGCGCTCGGTGTTGCGAGCCACCACCGCGCTGGCCGCGTCCAGAATATTCTTGGTCGAGCGATAATTCTGCTCCAGCCGGATCACGGTCGCGTTGGGGAAGTCGCGCTCGAAATCCAGAATGTTGCGAATGTCCGCGCCGCGCCAGCTATAAATCGATTGATCTTCGTCGCCCACCACCGCCACGTTCTTGCGCGCTTCGCTCAACAACCGCATCAGCTCATACTGGCTGCGGTTGGTGTCTTGATATTCGTCGATCATGACAAATTCAAAGCGTCGGTTGTACTGGCGGCGCAGTTCGGCATCGTGTGCCAGCAGCCGGACCGCTTCAAGCAGCAGGTCGTCGAAATCCAGCGCGTTGGCCTGCCTTAAACGCGCCTCGTAGCGCTCATAAATGGATGCCAGTTGCGAAGTCTTTTGATCGGTGGCCGCGGCGTAAATCTCCTCGGGCGTGGACTTTCCGCTCTTCTTATGGCTGATCCAGGAGCATACCGCGCGGTACTGCATGAACTTTTCATCCAGGCCGAGCGATTTGAAGATGGACTTGATTACTGCCAACTGGTCGTCTTCGTCATAGATGGTGAACCGGGACGTAAACCCGGCGCGAATATCGGCCAGCCGCGCCCCGTCGCGCCGCAGCAGGCGTACGCAGAAAGAATGGAAGGTGGAAACCAGCGGTCCTTCGCGCGAGCTGATCCCGCCCAGCAGCTCATACACCCGCTGCCGCATTTCCTCCGCCGCCTTGTTGGTGAAGGTGACTGCAAGGACGCAGGGACCGGGGACATGGTGGATTTCGATCAGGTGCGCAATGCGGTGCGTAATCACCCGTGTCTTGCCGCTGCCAGCCCCGGCCAGGAGCAGCAGCGGCCCGTCGACATGCGCGACGGCGGCCTGTTGTTGCGGATTGAGACCCTCAAGAAAATCCATCGGGGGGTTGCTAGCAACCCGATTTTAACATGTTGAAGGAGAAAGACCTACGCGCGAATCGCAGCCTGGATGCCACCCCGGGGAGGTGAATAATAGCGCAACTTGCCTCACTAGCCCTTTCGCGTCTTTACTTCCCTCCCCAAGCCCTTGTAACCTAACAGTTTGGCGGTACGCCTGTAATGCTTAGGGCAGGCGGCTGGCCTTACTGAGAGCCGCATGCTGGTTGAATTTGAGTTGATTCAGAAGGCGCAGGCCGGCGATGGGGCCGCCTTCAACCAGGTCGTTGTTGCGTACCGGAAGAGGATTTTGGGAACGATCGCCCGGTTGATCGGGCGGCCGGAAGATGTCGAGGATGTCGCCCAGGAGGTTTTCCTGAGGTTGTATTATTCGTTGGACCAGCTGCGGACGCCGGAGGTTTTCGAGCCGTGGTTGTACCGGTTGACGGTGAACGCGTCGTACGATTATCTGCGCAAGCAGCGGCGCAGAAACGAAGCGCGGATGTCGGATCTGAGCGAGCAGCAGGTCATGATGGCCGACGCCGCCGCCGGTGGCAGAGTTTCCAATGAAGAGCACCGGCTGAAGCAAGTGAAGGATCTGGTGGACGCGCTGCTCGGTTCAGTTTCCGAGCAGGATAGAATTTTGCTTACGTTGAAAGAAGTGGAAGGGCTTTCGTTGAAAGAGCTTGAAAAGATTTACGGAGTGAACGAAAATGCTCTAAAGGTCAGGCTTTTTCGTGCACGCCAACGAGTTCTCAACGCCTTTGAGGCGAATCAGAAAGGCCGGAGCGTCAAGCCGGTCGAGCGGAAGAGCTAGAATGAATGACAATGTGTAGGAGGCGCCAATAGTATGGAGCATCCCAACGACGAACTGCGCAATAACGATTTAGACGCTTTGTTCGCCGAGTACAAAGCAGCGCTGCCGGATCGCGAGGCCAGCGCGAACTTCATGCCGCAATTGTGGCGCCGGATCGAAGCGCGCCAGAATACTCTGTTTAGAGTGAAGCGGCTCAGCCAGTTCTTCGTGGCGGCGGCCGCGGCCATCTGCATTCTGTTTGCCACCATGATGCTGGCAGTGCCCAACGGGACGGAAGTAGGCAGCAGTTACGTGGATGTGCTGGCGCAGGCCTATCCCACCGAAAACCTGGCCTCGCATGGGATTTTGGACGAGGCTGATACGAAATGAAGCGCTGGAACCTCCCTATCGCCCTCTACCTGTTCCTGGTCTTTGTGAGCGGCGCGGTGGTGGGGGCTCTTGGATATCGGACCTATAAGCCTCCGACGGCGAGCAGCAATTCCCCGCTCACCCCGGAAGACGCGCGGCGCCAATACATACGCGAGATACAAACTCGCGCCAATCTTACTGACGACCAGTTGCAGCAAGTGAACACCATCCTGGATGAGACCAGATCTCGCTTTCACGCGGCCCGCGACAAACACAATCAGGTCGTCAAGGAGATCGGAGAGCAGCAGCGCGCCAAGGTTCGCGCCATTCTCACCGCCGACCAGCTTCCCAAAGTGGAGCAGCTCTGGGAGGAGCGGGACCAGCGAGCTAAACAGAACAAACGCTAGGCCCACGAGCTCGGCTCGTATCATGAAGGCAACTTCTAAAATCGTGCGCGAGAGACTTAGGCTGCTCGCCGCGTCGCACCCCTCTAGCCCGTGGCGGAGCATCGCCGGTCTCGGAAAGTTTTGTTCGGGCGTGCGCGATCTCGGTTCCAATAAAAAGCATCTGAAAGGCTTCGGAGGTTGAAGCCCGTATTGCTCGATACGGTGGCGCTGGGCGACTACGACGGATCAATCGCTGAAACACCCGTTCAGATCCCACGTTGACCCAAGGTCCGACATGCCGGCCTCAGGGCCGCAATCGCCGGGCTCCTGTATGATGAGCTCTCTTGCTCTCTAGGCTCCATTAGCCTGGCCGGATTTGCGCAACGGTCGAATCGCCAATGTTCCGCTGGATTCAATCCTGCGGCTCGACGACCGAAAAGCCGGTCCGGAAGTCGACCAGCAGCGCCCACAAATCCAAGACCGCCTGGGTGTCTCCGGTAGTGGCGATTTCGCTGTGCTCTATTGCATCGTTGAGCGTTCGTTGTCCGAGAATGACCCCTTCAAACACGCCTCGCGTTGTCGTCACCGTCGACGTGGCGCTCGGATCCGCCTTCCCGCTGATTGCCGTCAGCGCGCCGTGCTGGAGCGTGGACGCAAGCGATTCGTGCGTATCGGAGAATCCCCAGTTGATGACGATTTTCGCCGCCCCTGCCCGGGGGCCGTCCACACGCGTACCGAGGTAATCAAACACTTGTGCGATTGTCATCGCATGCAATACAGGCGGCGTGATGGCGGGCGCGGCTCGCCCTTCAGCGCGAACGCCGCTTCGTAATTCCTGCGCTCCCGTCAGGTACGCGTTTCGCCAGGGCGCTGTTTCCGCAAGGTATCCCAACTGCTCGAGTGCATCTGCCTCAAGATACCGAGCCTCCTTGTTGGATGGGTCGGCGAACACCACCTGGTTCATCACCTCAGCGACCCAGCGATAATTCCCCGCTTTGAAGTCGTTCCGAGCCCGTGCGACCACTGCGTCCACACCACCCATGTACTCAACATATTTCTTCGCGGATTCAACACGGGGCAGAGGATTGAGATTCGCTGGATTTCCGTCGTACCAGCCGATGTAGCGCTGATATACCGCCTTCGCGTCTTGAGACAGCGAGCCGTAGTATTCGCGGGTCGACCATTCATTCTCGAGGCCGGGCGGCATCCTCAGGGCCTCGGCAATCTCCGCCGGGCCGGTCCCCTGATTCATCATACGGACGGTCTGGTCATGCACGTATTTGTAGAGGTCGCGGTAATCCGCCAATTTCGCCCGGACCCGTTCGTTGCCCCACACGGGCCACTGATGTTGGTCGATCATCACCTGCGCATCACCCCCGAATTTTTCGAGCGCGGTGTTGAGTTCCTCCGACCAACGATTCGCATCCCGAACGAGCGTGCCGCGAAGCGGCAGCAGGTTGTGCAACGTGTGGGTCGCCAACTCGGCCACATCGAGGACATGCGACTGCGGCAGGTAAACCATCATCTCGGAAGGTGCTTCGGAGTTGAGGGCGAGCTGAAAAATGAAAGGGACCCCATCCACGGTGCGCGTCTCCGCTGCCTCCCGAATCGTGTCGTTCGGTGGAACTATTGGTCCGCCGCCGGGGGCTCCGCGAGAAACAACCTTGCCCTCCCCGTAATCCACCGTGCCCCGATCCCCGACCGGCAACGAGTTCCCAAACTGAAACTCCCCACGCCGGGCTATCAGGTTTCCCGCGATGGCGTTTTCCTCGATGAGAGCGTCCATGAAGCCGACTGGTGCGATCACCGGGATTTTCCGCGCGGCTGCGTCGGCCGGCGATACGATGGCGCTTGCGCCGCCGAAGTGGTCCGGGTGGCAGTGGGTATAGATGAGAGCCGCGATCGTTTTGTGAGGACGGTGCGCGAAGTAGAGGTCGAGCGCCGCGCGCGCCGCTCCCGGTGCCGCCAGGGTATCGATGACAATGATGCCGGTCTTTCCTTCGACAATGGTCATGCTCGACACGGAAAAGCCGCGAACCTGGTAGACGCCATCGGTGACCTTGAACAAGCCGTTCGGAACGTTGAGCTGAGCCTGACGCCACAGACTTGGATTGACGGTCGGCGGCGCCCCATGCTCCAGAAATGCGTACGGATCGGGCGTCGTCGGATCAGGTGTCGTCGCAATGAATCCGCGCCTGGCGTCCTCAAAGTCCTGCCGGTCGTTAAACGGCAACTGCGATTGCAGAGAACCGTTCCGAGCGGCAACCTTCGGTTCTGCCGGCTTGCTTGGCTGAGATTGTGCAGACGCAACAACAGCCGTGATCATCAAAGAGCATGCGGTCCACTGTGCTCGCCGCCAATGTGAAAACATTGTTTTCTCCACCGAGATTGTCGCACTGTATGTGCGCGGCGACAACCGGTTCGAACAGATGAAGGCGGCCCCGGGCAGGCGCCGCCGCCGCGTTTACCTGGACCCCAAGGGCGCGCGGGCCGCCTCCAGTCTTCCGGCTTATCCGGAGGGCAAAGGTGTGCTGCCCCGCCTTCTTGTCCACGTCGCCCCAGACTCCAGAGGAGCTTCTGAAACCCCCAAGATCCATTCACAGTTGTGAGAAGCTTTAAAGACGACGTACTTCACACGTATAAGGAGACTGCCATGTTCAAGCCTTCCCTGCTCCTGATCGCATTTGCGATTGTTCCTGGATGCCTCGTCGCCGCCGATGAGCTCTTCCCAGCCCGCGACCTACAAAAGCGCCGCCGACCTGATGGCTACTCTGATGAAGAGCGCTCAGGAGCATCCGGCTCAGGCTACCGCGCCCATCTCGAACGAAGGCCACTACCGCGTCAACATCGTTCGCAGAGACCGGCCCGGCTTCGCCCTGGCCCACGCCACTGGCCCAGGCAAGGGATCTGAGGTCCACTACATCATCGATGGCGCGGCAACTATGGTTACCGGCGGAACCATCGTGCGCCCGGCAGGCGGCACGGCCAAAGGCGCGGGAAACGCGACCATCGAAGGCGGTGAGACTCGCCACGTCACCAAGGGCGACGTGATCGTGGTACCGGCCGGCACTCCGCACTGGTACAAAGAGGTCGAAGGCTCGGTCACCTACCTCGAAGTGCGTTTCGATGTCGAACTAGGCAAATAGGCTGAGCGTCCGCCAGCGGACATTGTCACCGCGAGAAACTGTAACCAAGTCGCACTTTCAGACGCCACTCAAGAGGCGCGGTTTTTCTAAATCGGCCAAATTCTTAGACTTCTGGGAGGCTAGGCAATGCAGGATGCGCGGTTCTTTCAAGGGACGTCGCGGATTGCGGGATTAAGCGCCCTGGCGGCTGCTTCGTGCTTTTTGTTCTCCGGCTTCTTAATGGCGGGCGAGCCCAACGTCAAAACCGGCGCAGACACGGCCAAGACCATCACCTTCACCAAAGACATCGCACCGATTTTTCAGGCCAAGTGCGAAGAGTGCCACCGCAAGGATTCCATGGCGCCCATGTCGCTTGTGACCTATCAGGAAGCGCGGCCCTGGGCGCGATCCATCAAGGAGCGCGTAGCCACAGCGCCAGATGCCGCCCTGGCACCTCGACAAGACGGTCGGAATTCAGAAATTTCAGAACGACCGCTCGCTGAGCAACGAGCAGATCGCCACCATCGTGAAGTGGGTGGATTCCGGCGCGCCGCAGGGCGATCCCAAGGACATGCCGGCGCCCGTGACCTGGCCCAGCAATGATGCCTGGCTGTTGCAGCAGAAACTCGGCCGGCCCGCCGGATTTCATCGTGAAATCCGGTGAATACTGGATGCCCGCCGTCGGCCAGGATCAGTGGTGGAAGCCGCTCAGCGATCTGCCACAGTTTACCGAGCCGCGTTGGGTCAAGGCGGTCGAAATGCGTCCCAGCACCGTGGCCGGACGCAAGATTACGCACCACGCCATCGCGCACTCTGCTGCAGGACGAAAAGAACAACCCGCTGGCAGGCGATGACAGCGGCGCCGCAGCCGCCGCCGGCGGTGGAATTCTGATGGAATGGGCGGTCGGCAAAACTTATGACGTCTACCGGCCCAATACCGGAAAATTGATCCTGCCGGGCGCCAAGATCTGGTGGGACATTCATACCCACGCCGTCGGCGAACCGCTCAAGGATCACGTCGAACTGGCGGTCTGGCTCTATCCCAAAGATCAGACGCCGAAGTATCGGACTTATCTGACCATGTTCAACGCCGCGCGCTCGGGGCCCGGCGAGGCTCTGGATATTGCGCCCAATACGGTAGCCGAAACGCAGGGTTTCCACGTGCTCAAGCAAGCCGCTATCCTCGAGAACTTCCAGCCGCACATGCATCTCCGCGGCAAAGCGATGCTGATGGAGGCGATTCTTCCCGACGGCACCATCCAGACCTTGAGCTATGTCAACAATTTCAACTTCAACTGGATGAACAACTACATCTACGCGGATGACGCCGCGCCAGTGCTGCCGAAAGGTACGGTGATCCACGTGGTCGCGTGGCATGACAACACCACCGCCAAAGCCACCAATCCCGATCCAAACCAGTGGGTGGGCTGGGGCGACCGCACCGTGGATGAGATGGCCCACGCCTGGGTCAACGTGACTTATATCAGCGACGAGGACTACAACGCCTGGGCCGCGAAGCACAAGGCCGCGCATGCCAACAGCCGGGCGGCCCTTGCATCCGCGCCCGCGAGTAATAATAATTAAAAGGGCCTCCGGCTTATAGCTCTTCTGGGATAGTTGACTAGGTGTACCCGCCGGACGTACACTCTTTTGCGGACACCGCATTACCGTTTCACTTAGGAGATTGGTCTTGAAGAAGCAACGAAAGCGCTGGATCTTTGGGGGTTCTAGCGTCATCATCGCGCTTGCGAGCGCCGCGTTAGTGTGGGCGGCCCAGTTGCCGCTAGACCCCATACATACTTCCGGACAAAATGTGACGCCGGCCTTTGAAGGCTGGTACGAAATGCCCGATGGCACTTTCAACATTCTGATTGGCTACTACAACCGCAATACGAAAGAAGCCATCGACATTCCCGTAGGAGCCAACAATCACTTGGATCCCGCCGGCCCCGATATGGGCCAGCCCACCCATTTCCTGCCCGGCCGCCAATGGGGAGTTTTCGTAGTCAACGTCCCCAAGGACTTCGGCACCAAGAGGATCACCTGGACCCTCGTCGCCAACGGCAAGCCGGCCACGGTTCCGTTCCACTTGGATCCGGTCTACAACGTTGCTCCTTTCAAGGACGCAACCAGCAACACTCCGCCCTTCCTCGGCTTCGGAGAAGCAGGGCCTTTCCAACAGGGACCTCCCATCAAGATCAGCCAGACTTACACCGCCACGGTAGGCGAGCCTTTGACGCTGAACATCTGGGGCGGCGATGACAACATCATTCCGCCTGGAGCTCAATTCGGCGGAGGCGGTGGACGCGGCCGCGGTCCCAGCACGCCGTTCACCGTAACCTGGCTCAAGTTCCGTGGACCCGGCGACGTGAAATTCGACAAAAACAAACCGCCGGTCCAAAAGGGTGACTTCAAAGTCCCGGCACCGGCCGTCTTCGCCGGCAACGCGACCACCACCGCCACGTTCAGCGAACCCGGCGACTATATCCTGGAAGTGGTCGGCAACGATATCTCCGGCGACGGCGGGCGCGGGTTCCAGTGCTGCTGGACCACGCTGCAAGTCAAAGTTACGGTCAAGCCAGGCACTTCGGCAGCCAAGTAACGCACGCCCATGACAGCTCGGAGCCGGTGAGCGGCGCTATCCTGCTACAATAATGCACACTGGTTCCGGTTGGGTGTGCCGTCCAGCGTGTACCCATGGATCTCGATCAGCTGCATACATTTTTGGAAATTGTCCGCCTTAAGAGCTTTTCCAAAGCGGCGCAGACGTGTTACCGGACGCAGCCGGCCGTCAGCGCCCAGGTTCGGCAACTCGAACAGGAACTTGGCTCCGCTCTGTTTGAGCGGCTGGGAACCAAAATTTCTCTCACCACCGCGGGCAAAATCTTCGCCGAGTACGCCGAACAGATCCTCGATCTGCGGCGCCGCGCGCAGGATTCCATTAACGAACTGGAGCGCGTGCCCAGGGGCGAGTTGGTGATTGCCGCCAACGAAGCCACCTGCATCTACATTCTGCCGGGCGTCTTCGCCGAGTACCTGAAGAAGTTCCCCAATGTGCAGCTTTCGGTGGACCGCTCCTACGGTTCGCGAGTAGTCGAGGCCGTCATGGATAATCTGGCGGACTTCGGCATCACCCAACTCCCCATCCAGGAAAAAAAGCTGCAAGTGGTTAAGATTCACTCCGACGAAATCATTTTGCTGCTGCCCGCCAAACACCCGCTCTCACACCGGCGCCAGGTAACGCCGCGGGACCTGGTCGGCCAGCCGCTGCTGATGCCCAAGTCCGGAACCACGCGCGCCCGCCTGGACGTCTGGATGGAACCGGTGGAGAACGAGATCCAGATCGCCATGGAGCTGGACTCCACCGAGATGATCAAGCGCTTCGTCATGTCGGGCCTGGGTGTCTCCTTCCTGGCCGCCTCCAATTGCCTGGAAGAAGTCGCACAAGGCAAGCTGGCCGCGGTCTCGCTGGGCCCCGAACCGATGGATCGCAAGGTAGCCCTGATTTACCGCAAGGACAAGGCGCTCTCCAAAGCCGCTCTAGGGTTCATTCAGGTTATATTGGAACATGCGGGGAGTGAAAATTCCCCGGCCGGTTTCACCAAGATGCCGGCGGCGGTATCATCGTAGAGTACGGAAGTCTCGCCATGTCCCGCGTCACTTTGAAAAGTTCGACCATTTTCATCTCCGTTGGAAACCGGACCGAAGTCTATCGCTCGGTCAACGACGTTCCTGCTCCCTTGCGCAAACAGCTCGAGCAGTCCACCAACGGCATCCACTCGGCCACCATCCTGATCGCGGACCGCAAAGGCAAGGAGGAGATCGTCCGCGCGGTTCGCGGCCTGCCCTCCAGCCTGCGCTCGCGCGTGAGCAGTTCGCTGCGCGACGAAGTTGCCGGCGATTCACCAGCCGGCTGGCGAGCGCTGGGCCAGTGCTGGATCGAGATCCTCTTGGCTCCGGCTATCGGGCTCGCGGTCTGGCTGCTGTTTAGTTTGCGCTAACCGGTTCTCAACAAATTCAGCTTTAAGCTTCCGCACCGCCCGGGCGATAAGATCACTATGGAACGGCGGCGTGAGCTCCGCATCGCCTGTTATCAGCGAGCTCTGCTGATGTTGTTGAGCGAAGACCGCCGCGCGATTGTCTGCCACGTGATGGAGCTTGCGGGCCGCGCGCTGCGCATTGTGATCGAGGAGCCCATACCGGTCAATACGCCCATCAGCATCGAAACTCGGGACTGGCTGGCTTTCGGCGAGGTCTGCTACTCGCGGCGCGAGTACTCCCACTACGTCGCGGGGCTCGATCTGGATCAGGTGGTGGTGGGCCTGCGGGAACTTGACGCGCTGCGGCAAAACCGGCTCAACCAACGAAAACCTGCTAGTCGGCCTGAGTCCCTCTCATTGGCCCTCGAGATAGCCAAGCAGCCGCTCGCGTAGCTTTGCCGCGGTCGCTGCATCCGGGGCCACAATCAAAATCGTGTCGTCGCCGGCGATCGTGCCTACCACCTCCGGCCATTCTTCTTTATCCAGCGCCACCGCCAGAGCGTTGGCGTTCCCCGGCGACGTCCTCAAAACCAGCAGGTTCTGCGCAATGCGCGCGTCTTGCAAAAATTCCCCGGCAATGGTCGCCAGCTCCGGACCGGCCGTGGCCGGGCTCAACTGCTGGTAACCTTCGGACGTCTTCACCAAACCCAGTTCCCGGATGTCGCGCGACAAGGTTACCTGCGTGGTCTGGATTCCGAAAGCCTCTTTCAATTCGCGCCCCAGGTCGTCTTGCGTCAGGATGCGGCGCGAGCGAATCAGCTTCAGGATTTGGCCTTGTCGAAAGGTCTTGTTCATCGCTTCCATTGCGCCAGGCGCGCTTCGGCATCCTCAATGGCGCGCGCGACCGATGCCGGACCCGTACCGCCCGCGATCTCGCGCGTCTTCATGCCTTCGCTCGGATTGAGCAGCGCGGCGATGTCCGGCGTGAATTCGGGCGCGAACGCCGCCAATTGCGCGGGCGTCCAATCGGCCGGCTTCTTGCCCTGTTTCACGCTTTCCAGCACCAGCCGGCCTACCAACTGATGCGCGCGATGGAACGGAGTGCCGGCGCGCGCCAGCGCCTCGGCCAGATCCGTTGCCACCGTCCAGCTTTCTTCGGCGGCGTGCGCGGGCTGGTTGGGATCGAGATGGGAGGATGCAATTACCACCTCGATCATTTCGAGCGAGCCGGTGAGTTGATCGGCGGCGTCGAACAGCGGCTCTTTGTCCTCCTGCAGGTCGCGGTTGTAGGTCATGGGCAGACCCTTCAACGTCACGAACAGCGAAGTCAGATCGGCGAATACGCGCCCGCTCTTGCCTCGAATCAGCTCCAGCGAATCAGGATTTTTCTTCTGCGGCATCAGGCTGGATCCGCTGGTCACTTGATCGGACAATTCGAGCCAGCCGAACTCTTCGCTCGAATACAGAATCCAATCCTCGGCCAGACGGCTCAAGTGCAGCATGGTGGTGGAGGCGGCATAGAGAAAATCGAGCGCGAAGTCGCGGTCGGCTGAGACGTCCATGCTGTTGCGCGTGATTTCCTCGAAGCCCAGCTCGCGCGCGATGGCCTGGCGATCGAACGGAAAGCCGGAGCCGGCCAGCGCACCCGATCCCAGCGGCATCACGTTGATGCGGCGGCGCGCCTCGCGTAACCGCTCCGCATCGCGCCAGAACATTTCAAAATACGCCAGCAGATAATGCTGCCACAATACCGGCTGCGCCCGCCGCAGATGCGTGTAGCCAGGCACAACGGCATGCGGATATTTGCTCGCCATCGCCAGCAACGCGGCCAGCACGTTCGCCAGCCGGCCGAGAATCCCATCGATCTCATCCCGCAGCCATAGCCGGACATCCAGCGACACCTGCTCGTTGCGGCTGCGTCCGGTGTGGATCTTATCGGCCAGCTCGCCCACTTGCTCCTTCAGCTTGCGGATCACCACGGTGTGGACGTCTTCGTCCGTAGCGCCGTCGAAAAAGGCAGGCGATTTGGCGGCTTCGCGAATAGCATCGAACGCTGTCACCAAGGTCGCGCATTCGGCCGGCGTCACGATTCCCACGCGTTCCAGCGCCCGCGCGAAGGCTTGGGAGCCGCGGCAATCGGCATCCAGCAAGCGGCGGTCGAAGCGCAATGACTCAGAGAATCGCTCGAACACCTCCGATGGCCCCGCTTCGAAACGGCCGCCCCAGAGCTTCATTTGCCTTGTTTGGCGGCTTGCGCGGCTTGCGCGCGAACCCGGATGGGCAGGCCGATCAGGTTGATGAATCCCTGCGCGTCTTTCTGATCGTACTCGGCGCCCATGGTGAAGCTGGCGATGTTGAGCGAGTACAGCGAGTACGGCGATTTGCGGCTCACCGGCTGCAGCGTGCCCTTGTACAGCCGCAGCGTCACTTCGCCGGTAGTGGTCTGGCTGGTAGCTTCGAAGAACGCATCCAACGCTTCGCGCAGCGGCGTGAACCACAGCCCGTTGTAGACCATCTCGGCGTAATCGAGCGCGAGCTTCTGCTTGTAATGCAGCGTGTTCTTGTCGAGCGTGAGCGATTCCAGCTCCTGATGCGCCTGCATGATCAGCGTGCCGCCCGGCGTCTCGTAACAGCCTCGCGACTTCATGCCAACGAAGCGGTTCTCCACCAGATCGATGCGCCCGATGCCATGCTCGCCTCCGATCTTGTTCAGATCCTCGAGCAGCTTCACCGCCGAGGCAGCCCGCTGCCCATTAACGGATACCGGGCGACCTCGCTCGAAGCCGATGGTGACCTCGGCCGGCTGATCCGGCGCATCCTTGGGACTGCGGGTCAGCATCCATATCTCTTCAGGCGCCGCGTTGGCCGGATCTTCCAGCGCGCCGCCTTCGTGCGAGATGTGCCAGATGTTCCGATCGCGGCTGTAAATCTTGGTGGTGGTCTGAGAGATCGGTACATTGTGCTTGGCCGCGTAGTCGATGGCGTCCTCGCGCGATACGATGTTCCATTCCCGCCACGGCGCGATGACTCGAAGCTGGGGCGCGAGCGCTTTGTAAGTCAGCTCGAACCGGACCTGGTCATTTCCCTTCCCCGTGCATCCGTGCGCCAGCGCGTCGCAACCGGTAGCCAGCGCCACCTCCACTTGCTTCTTCGCCAGCAGCGGCCGGGCCACCGAAGTCCCCAGCAGATACTTGTGCTCGTACACTCCGCCCGCGCGCACCAGCCGCCACAAGTATTCGGTGACGAACTCCTCGCGCATATCCGCCACATGCACTTCCGACGCGCCGGTCTTGCGCGCCTTCGCCTCCAGGCCGGTCAGCTCATCCGACCCCTGCCCGATGTCGCCGCACACCGCGACCACTTCGCACTGATAATTCTCCTTGAGCCAAGGAATGATGATGGATGTATCCAGGCCGCCCGAGTAGGCGAGCGCCACTTTCTTAGGTTTTTGCATAGTTTTCCAGTACCAGGGATCAGGCGCCGGGGTTCGCGCGTCAGCGCCGCGAGCCTAGCTGATCAACATCAATAGTAAAGCTTTTTGAACGTGCAGGCGGTTCTCGGCCTGATCGAACACCGCCGACTGCGGGCTTTCGATCACATCGTCTGCAACCTCTTCGCCGCGCCGCGCCGGCAGGCAATGCAGGAACACCGCTTCGGGGCTGGCCTTGCGGAGGATCGCGGAATCGACCTGATAAGCCGCGAAATCGGTCAGGCGCTTTTCCTTTTCGTGCTCCTGGCCCATGCTGGCCCACACGTCGGTGTAGACAGCCTGCGCGTCCTGGGCGGCGGCGATTGGATCGTTGGTGATCAGAAGCTGCGCGCCCGTGATCGCGGCCAGCGCATCGGCCTGCGCAACGATCTCGTCATCCGGCTCGTAACCGGGCGGCGTCGCGATGGCGAAATTCATTCCCAGCCGCAGCGCCGAGAGCATCAGCGAATTCGCGACGTTGTTGCCGTCGCCCAGAAAGGCGAGCTTCAGCCCGCGCAGCTCGCCGAATTTTTCCTGCAGCGTGAACACGTCGGCCAGCGCCTGGCAGGGATGAAAACGGTCGCTGAGCGCGTTGATTACGGGCACGCTCGACCAGTGCGCCAGATCGTCGATGGTGGTTTGCGAGAAGGTGCGCGCGACGATGCAGTTGGTCCAGCGGTCCAGGTTGCGCGCGACGTCCTTGAGCGGCTCGCGCTCGCCAATGGGCCCGACGTTCAGGATGGAATCGCCGCCGAGCTGCTTGATGGCGAGTTCAAACGTCATGCGGGTGCGCAGCGACGGCTTTTCAAACAGCAGGCTGAGGTAGCGCCCGGCCAGTGCCTTGGCGAATCGCGCAGGAGTCGACTTCACCTGTTGGGTCAGATCGAGCAGCGCAAGCAATTCATCCTGAGAGAGATCGAGGTCGCGGGTGAGGTCGCAGGCCCCAATTTTTGGAAAGGCCTTGGGGGCCGGCATCTTCTTGACCGGCTTAAGCGAAGTACCGAAGGAAGGGGGCATTTTCTAACGAGTCTCCTCAGGCGCCTGACGAATGTTTATTCACCTGAATGAATAATTACACATTCCGGAAGAGTTGTCAACCCTACGAAACTGAAGGTAGTGTCCGGCCTCAGGACACTACCAAACTGAAGCCTTGCTCGATCTGAAGCAATCAGAGCATCGCCGCGATATCACGGCCGCCGTGCACCACGTGAAGTATCAGCACCACGTCATGCTCTCCGACACGATAGATGATGGCGTAGTCGTCCGCTGGGAAGCTGCGCAGGCCGAGCCGCAGGTCGTCACGCGCGCGACCCAGGTAAGGGTGGCGCGCCAATAGCCAGAAACGGTCGGCAATACCGTCCACCACGCGAGTGGCAATTTCAATACTGTCGCTACCGCGCGCGATGTGTAGCCATATATCGGCAAGCTCGTCTTCCGCCTCAGGCGAAAGGCGAAACTCGCTCATCGACGGGAGTTCTGCTCGGATTTCAGCCGCGCCAGACCGCGCTGCTTTACGTCTTCGGCAAGCTGCTTTGCTTCCTCGGGCGCCGTGACTCTGCGGCCTTCGCCACGCCCCAGAGAGGCTTCGGATCGATCGACCGTAACCAGTATTTCCAGGCGCCGGCGCTCACGCTCTTCCCACAACGAAAGTGCTTCCCTCACGGCATCTTCTTCGCGTTGCAGGCGTCCGCTCTCAATCGCTTGGCGGATGAACGCCTTTTGCTCGGGGGTGAACTGCACTTCCATACGTCTTCAGCGTAGGGAGCGGTAACGGGCGTGTCAAGCACGGCTCCGCACCAAACACTCTTGGACCGGGCACGTCAGCCATTGTTGCGGCAGACGGCGTCGAGATGGTCCCGGTCAGAGCTTAGCCGGCATCCATCGCCGAGCTTGGGCGCCGCTGCGGCTGCGGTGCGCACTTCCCTCTGCGATTGATGAACCGTGCGAATCCGAGAAAGCATTTTTCGCTATATTGGAAACCATGTCCGCGCTGATCCGGGTTCTGATTCCAGACTCTCCCTTTCGACCAAAGAGGAACGCCGGTTGAACAGGAAGAATTGGCAAGGGCTCGCCGCGATAGCCTTCCTCCTGCTTGCGCCGGCGGCCGTCTTCGCGCAAACCGACGAGATTCAGGTCTACGACGCCGCCATTGCCGAGCCGGGTGTGTTTAATCTGATGATTCACACCAACTACACTCCCATCGGCCGGAAAACGCCGGCGTTTCCGGGCGCCATCCTTGCCGACCAGTCCGTCAACGGCACCGCCGAATGGGCCTATGGCGTCACCGACTGGTTTGAGCAGGGGCTGTATCTGCCCGTCTATACGCCCTACTCGCAGAATCGCGGCGCCACGCTGGACGGCTTCAAGCTGCGGGAATTGTTCGTGCGGCCGCACGCCGACGAGCACCAGCTCTTCTACGGCATCAATTTCGAGTTCAGCGTCAATCATACCTATTGGGAGCCTAAGCGCATCACCTCCGAAGTCAGGCCCATCATCGGAGTGCACCTGCATCCGTGGGACATCATCTTCAATCCGATTGTCGATACCGACTACACGGGCGGTTTTGGGAACCTCGAATTCGTCCCGGCGACGCGCATCGCCTACAACTTCAACGACAAGTGGGCCGCCGCCGTCGAGGAATATGCCGACATGGGGCCCTTGCGCCAATTCGAGCCCGTGAACAACCAGTTCCATGAAGTCTGGGCGGTGATGGACCACAACAGCAAGATCGTGAATATCGAAGCCGGCGTTGGTTTCGGCGTGACCGCGGGAGCCGACAAGTTGACGTTCAAGCTGATGGTGTCGCGCGACCTGAACTCACGCCACAAAGATTAGAGCGGCGGGGACTACGGCGGTTCCGTCAAGACGCCGTTTGACTCATCCCTGATAATCGAAGATATGGAAGAGCGCGAGTTGATCGAGCGCTGGGTCGAGACCTGGAAGCAAGCCGGTCCGGAGCTCGAGGCGATACATCGACGCGAGATCCGCGAAACCGACAACCTGAAGGTGCTGGCGCTGCTCGAAGGCGCATTCAACCACGCTCTGCGGACGCTGCCGCCCCGGTCCTCCTCGGGCTTGGTCGAGATGCAGGCGTGGTTTCGGAAGCTGCGCCAATAATCGCTCTGTTTGAAGCGGCTAAGCAACTCCAGGATTTCTCATATCGCCCAGGCTGGCGCTCCTGCTTCATTGGGGGTATCGCGGTGCAGAGATGGGGTGAACCGCGGGTAACGCGGTATGTAGACCTCGCTTTGTTAGCCGGCTTCGGCCGGGAAGAAGCGTTCATCGACACCCTTCTGGCAGCGTATCCGCCGCGCATCGGCAATGCCGCCGAGTTTGCCCGCCGCAATCGCGTCCTCCTGCTCCAAACTCCGGATGGCATGGGAATCGATATTTCGCTCGGCGCTTTGTCGTTCGAGGAGCGCCTAATCAGCCGCGCCACGCTTTTCTGGTTCGGCCCTGCACTCGACATCCGGACTTGTTCGGCGGAAGATCTGATGGTTCTAAAACTGTTCGCCTCGCGCCCTCTGGACTTAGCTGATGCCGAAGCAATGGCG
This sequence comes from Terriglobia bacterium, assembly GCA_963739705.1. GTDB lineage: Bacteria > Acidobacteriota > Terriglobia > Bryobacterales > Bryobacteraceae > Palsa-89. Next base: position 413,363 of record CAVUBR010000009.1, read on the forward strand.
ATACGGAACCGCGGCCAACTCGATTGGGGTTATATCGAGGAACAACTCATGCCGCTCGCTGAAACCAAAGCTGACCCGGCCATCCCTGGCATCCTGGCCAAACTGCGCCGGCTTTAGCGGCTCCCTGTTAGATCGCAGATCTCTGGCACACTCAATCATGCTGCCTCCAAACCTGGGCTCAGAGGAAGGTTAGCCGCAAGTTACCAAGCAGGCCGCTCCAACGGCCATTTCGGAAGCAGAAACGAGACTCAATCAACGTTGCAACTGTGCGGGTCTGAAAACAAACAGCACCGGATGAGTCTAATCTTCAGAGGTAACACTTATGAAGACCCACCTGAGAAACATGGCGCCGGTGCTAGCCGGCTTGTTCATTGCAACCGCAGGCGCACTCTCTTTAAATGCCCAGATTACTAACGCGATTCAAGCGCACATTAACCACAGCTTCGTTATCGGCGACAAGGCCTTGCCTGCAGGCGATTACACCTTCCGGATGGAGAAAACTTCGGACCTTAACGTGATGCGAGTTGAGGACCAGCGCGGTGACAACGTCGCGCAGTTTGCGGTCCGGGAAACGACGGCGAATCATCGCCCCGCGCACTCCGAGCTGGTCTTTCGGAAGTATGGAAATACCGAGTTTCTGAGCAAGATATTCGAGGGAGGATCGAAAACCGGCTCGGAGCTGACAGAAACCAGCAAGCAGGAGGCGAGCATGGTGAGCCAGGGCCAGCACGCCATGGAGCACACCGAAGAGCAACACTAAGAAGGTCCGCCCCCAACAAAGCATCGGCTGACGCACGGTCAGTTACTGCCACAACCTTGCATTTGCCTCCGCCTTTGCTATACTTGTGACTTCATGCGCCGCGTCGCTTACAACTCGTTTCGATTTTGGTACTGGTTTAGTGCCTGAATCGGGACGAGTGGCGTTGGCGTAAATAGCAGAGATAGAAAAAACCGACCCACTCGAAAGAGTGGGCTTTTCTTTTTAGGAGACGCCAAATGATCATCTCGATGAAACTCCACTCTTCTAAACAGGAGATTGAACAAGTGTGCGAGCGAATCCGGGATTTCGGCTATAAGATTCACGCCATCGAGGGCGAAGAGCGCGTCGTCATCGGTGTGGTCGGCGTGGGCGACGTCACCGCCTGCCTGGAATCTGTCGAGGCCATGCCGCAGGTCGAAAAAGCGGTGCGTATCTCGGCGCCCTACAAGTTCGTCAGCAAGGAGTACCACGCCGAGCACTCGCGCATCCGCGTCAACGGCTGCGAAATCGGCGGCGACGAGTTCATCGTGATGGCGGGTCCGTGCTCGGTGGAATCGGAGAAGCAGATCATGCAGGCGGCCGAAGGGGTAGCGGCGGCGGGAGCCAAGCTGCTGCGCGGCGGCGCATTCAAGCCACGCACCTCGCCCTACGATTTCCAGGGCCTGGAAGCCGAGGGTTTGAAGCTCCTGGCCAAGGCCAAGCACGCCACTGGCCTGGGGATCATCACCGAAGTAATGACCGACAGCGATGTCGGTCTGGTGGCCGAGTACGCCGACGTAATGCAGATCGGCGCGCGCAACATGCAGAATTTCGCGCTGCTGAAGGCGCTTGGCAAGTGCGGCCGCACGGTTTTGCTCAAGCGCGGCATGAGTTCTACCGTGAAGGAACTGCTGATGTCGGCCGAGTACGTGGTCGCACACGGCAATCCCAACGTGATTCTGTGCGAGCGCGGTATCCGCACTTTCGAGACAGTGACGCGCAACACCTGCGACATCACGGCGGTCGCGGCGCTGAATGAGCTTTCGCATTTACCCGTGATTCTCGACCCCAGCCACGCCACCGGCAAACGCAGCCTGGTTCCGGCCCTTTCGCGCGCCGCCATCGCGATCGGCGCCGACGGCCTGCTGGTGGAAGTGCATCCGGCGCCCGAAAAAGCCATGAGCGACGGCGCGCAATCGCTCGACCTGATTCAGTTCCGCAAGATGATGCAGGAGTTTCAGCCCTATATCCGCCTCTGGAAAGAAGCGCGCGTGACGGAGGCCGCTACAGCGGCGGTGTAAATTCCGGTGCCGCGCTTTCGCCTTCACGCCTGGCAACTGGCCGCGCTGCTGATTTTCGCCTGCGCGCTGGCTGTCGGCGGCGTGTACGTGTTTCGGATGCGCGCCGGTTCCAAGCCGTCCGATCTGGTCGCGTATCTGCCGGCCGAAAACGCGACAATCGTTTATATCGATGTCGACGCCATCCGCCGCTCCGGAATCCTGGACATGCTTGCCGGTTCCAAGGCCGCCGAGGAAATTGAATATAAGCAATTCGTCGACGCGACGCTCTTTGATTACCGCCAGGACCTGGACGCGATCGCAGTGGCCTTCAAGGACAACCAGGTCTTCTTCGCATTGCGCGGCCGTTTTCATTGGAAGAACCTGATGGACTACGCGCGCAAGCAAGGCGGGTCTTGCCAAAATGGTTTCTGCGTGACAACCGGCAGCCGGCCCAATCGCAGAATTTCGTTCTATGCGCTGCGGCTGGACACGATGGCCCTGGCCATCAGCTCTGACGATTCGGCTGCCTATCAGATTGCCAACAAACCCGCGGCGCGGAAAGTGGCGACGCCTGCCGAACCGGTTTGGGCCACGGTCCCGATCGCAGCGCTGCAGCGCGCCGATGATCTGCCGTCTGGATTGAAGCCTTACGCCAGAGCGCTGGGAAACGCCGATCAGCTCGTGTTTACTCTCGGCCCGCAAGGCAATCGCCTGCAACTGGCCCTCAATGTCACCTGCCGTGACACGCAAACTGCATCTGCCTTAGTGGTGGACTTGGAAAGCACCACCAACGAACTGCGGAAAATGCTGGCTCGCGAGCATCAACAGCCCGGCCCGGCGGACCTGACCGCGATCTTAGTAGCCGGCAGCTTCCGCCGCGACGACCGCAGCGTCCACGGTCAATGGCCGTTGGAGCGCGCCTTTGTGGACGCGCTGGCCAACGGATCGAATTAGTGCAGTTCCCAGCGCTGGTGCCCGAGAATATTCAGCAAACCAGTTCCGGTGCCATTGTCCGAGTAGAATGGAAGACTGCATGCTTGGTGACAAGCGATTCCTGAGAACGATCAAGGCGCGGAACATCTTGTCGTTTGGCCCCGATACGTCCGAATTAGAGTTGCAATCTCTGAACGTTCTCATCGGCCCCAACGGAGCAGGAAAGTCGAATCTAATTGAAACCATCGGCCTGCTCCAGTCAGCGCCAGGTAATCTTCTGGAGCCAATACAGACCGGCGGTGGCATCGTCGAGTGGCTCTGGAAGGGCTCCGAGACGGCGCCTGTTGCAGAGATCGACGTGACAGTTTTCTATCCCCAAGGCAGAATGCCTCTTCGACACCGTTTGGCATTCACGATGGTTGGTCAGCGAGCAGAACTAGTGGACGAGGCAATCGAGAACGAGCGGCCTAGCTGGGCCGGCGAGCCGGAGGCCTACTTTTATTATCGTTACCAACGCGGCCATCCAGTCCTTAACATGAAGGCAGATACGCAGGCTGAGGGACGTGCGCGCCGCGAGCTCCGTCGCCAAGATCTGGCACTTGATCAGTCTGTTTTGTCGCAACGAAAGGACCCGGATCAGTATCCCGAAGTGACGTACCTGGGCAATGAATACGCGAAGATCAAGTTCTTTCGGGAATGGAACCTCGGACGCAACACTGCGCCTCGCAAGCCACAACCTACCGATCTTCCCGCCGAGTTTTTGCGCGACGACGCGGCAAACATTGCCCTCGTTCTCAACGACCTAGAACATCGCTCCGACCTAAGAAACAGCCTCGTTGAGAAATTAAGGAGCGCCGACCAGACAATCGTGGACTTTTCGACTAAGGTTCTTGGTGGAACGATCCAATTATATTTGCACTATTCGGGCCTGAGGTCTCCAATTCCCGCTACTCGTCTTTCCGATGGGACGGTTCGATACTTATGTCTCCTGGCGGTGCTATGCCATCCGACGCCTCCTCCACTCGTGTGTATAGAGGAACCAGAACTGGGTTTACATCCGGACCTACTCTCAGGACTCGCGGAGTTGCTGGTGGAAGCGTCCCATCGAATGCAGTTGATCGTGACAACACACTCGGATACGCTCGTGGATGGCCTGACCAAAGTACCAGAGGCGGTTGTGGTGTGCGAGAAACGCAATGGCTCGACGGCAATGACTCGGCGAACGAGTTCAGAGCTGACTCAGTGGTTGAAGGAATATGGTCTTGGACAACTGTGGCGCCGCGGAGAGATCGGAGGAAATCGCTGGTGACCATCAAAGTCTACGTGGAAGGAGGAGGCGACCACAACAAAGCGCTGCAGACAGAATGTCGCAAGGGGTTTTCCGAGTTCTTCCAAAAGAGTGGTCTAGGAGGCCGGATGCCGAGAGTGGTCGCTTGCGGTGGAAGGCGGCGCGCATATGACAATTTTCGAACGTCCCACGAGAACAGACAGAATGAACTCCCAATTCTGTTGGTAGACAGCGAATCGCCAATAGTCGCGGACAGCCCGTGGGAGCACGTTAGGGCCAGCCCCGAGGACCAGTGGGAACAACCAGACGGAGCTTCCAACGACCAGATCCACTTTATGGTCGTGACGATGGAAGCTTGGTTTCATGCTGACAAGGAGACGCTTAGGGTCTACTACGGCGCGGCCTTTCGAACAGCGTCGCTTAGCCAGAGGACGGACGTCGAGGCAATCGCCAAGCCTGATCTGTTTGACGGCCTGAATCGAGCAACGAGGGACTGCCAAAAAGGTGAATACTCGAAAGGCGAAGATTCATTTCGAATCCTCGCTCGAATTGATCCGTTGAAGGTGAAGATGTCATCTCGCTATGCTGAGAGGCTCTTGGCTGTGCTCGATCAAGTCTGCAGTACATAACAGATCAACCGCATTCAATTTCCTTCACAGGAAGACAATCACAATGGAAAAACGCACACTCGGCAAGACTGGCATGAACGTTACCGTGCTCGGCTTCGGCGCCGCCGAGATCGGCTATCGCGGCGTTCCTCAGGACACCGTCGATCAACTGATCAATGGCGCCCTCGACGCCGGCCTGAACGTCATCGACGCCGCTGAATGTTATCCGGACAGCGAGGAGAAGATCGGTCAAGCCGTCTCCAGCCGCCGCAACGAATTTTTCCTTTTTTCCAAGAGCGGGCACGACGGCGATGGCCAACATTGGAATCCGGCGAAGATGGCCGCCGCGGTCGACCGCAGTTTGAAACGCCTCAAGACCGATCGCCTGGACCTGCTCCAGTTGCATAGCTGCTCGGAAGAACAGCTTCGCCAGGGCGACGTCATCGAAGTTATCCAGCGGGCCCGCGACGCCGGCAAAACGCGCTTCATCGGCTACAGCGGCGACGGCCAAGCCGCGCTGTACGCCGTCGAATCGGGCGCCTTCGACACACTGCAAATCTCGGTCAGCATCGCCGATCAGGAAGCGCTCGATCTGGTCCTGCCCGCGGCGAAAAAGCGCGGCTTGGGCGTGATTGCAAAACGCCCCATCGCCAACGCGATCTGGAAACAGCCCACCAAGCCCGACCCGTACTATCAGGCCTATTGGGAGCGTTTCCATCAGCTCAACTACGATTTCTTGAAGGGCGCTATGGCCGAGGCCGTCGGTACGGCTTTACGGTTCACCCTCTCGGCCGATGGCGTCCATACCGCCATCGTCGGCACCACGCAGCCGGGCCGCTGGCGCGAGAACGCGGAGCTACTGAGCGCAGGCCCGCTGGATGCCGCGACGATCCAGGCCATCCGGTCCCGCTGGAAGGCCGTGGCCACGCCCGATTGGATCGGACAGATCTGATTTTGTGCTACATTGGCTACTTAACGGATTAGTTGCGACTCCGCATTTCTAACCCTTCAGATTTGATCGATAGGAGATAGTTATGAACCTGCGTCCGCTGCACGACCGCATACTCGTCCGCCGGCTGGAGGAAAAGGAAGCCATGCGCGGCGGCATTATCATCCCCGATACTGCCAAGGAAAAACCGCAGCAGGCCGAGGTGGTCGCCGTCGGCAGCGGAAAGCTGCTGGAGGACGGCCAGCGCGCCAGCATCGACGTGAAGGCCGGTGACCGCATCCTGTTCGGCAAGTACTCCGGCTCGGATGTAAAAATCGACGGCGAAGAGTACTTGATTCTGCGCGAAGACGAAATTTTGGGAGTACTGGGATGAAAAAGCTTTTCTCGATCGCCCTGCTTGCCCTCGCGAGCGCGGCTCTGGCGTCCGCGCAGGCCAAAATCGGCGTCGTCAATTCGCAAAAGGCGCTGCTCGATACCGAGGACATTAAGAAAGCCCAGAAGGACCTGGAAACCAAATACAAGCCGCGGCAGGACCAGATGGCGAAGCTCGACAAGGAGCTGCAGGATATCCAGGCGCAGCTCCAGAGCGGCCGCCTGAACGAGCTCGGCCAGCAGGAGTTGACCGCGCAGGGCCAGCGCAAGCAGCGCGACCTGCAACGCCTGCAGCAGGACCTGCAATCCGACGTCGAGAGCGAGCGCACCGACATCTTGCAGCGCGCCGGAACCCGAATGCAGGACGTCATCAGGAAAGTCGCCGACGAAAAGGGCCTGGACGTGGTGCTGGACACTTCCAGCACGCACTACTTCAAAGCCCCCCTGGACATCACCGAGGATGTCGTCGCCGCTTACAACAAAGCCTATCCGATCACAGCGGCCACGGCCGCCCCTAAGCCTGTTCCGGTAAAATAGTGGTAGGTCGATGTCCAGCTATCTGGAAGCCTACGGAGCCGCCGAAGAACACCGCAGCCATCGGGTCCGGTTAGTTCGAAATGTCTCCATCGCTCTGGCTGCCGCGCTCCTGATCGGGCTCGTCCTCTTCTTCGTTTTCCGCAATCATTCCGAAGAGCAACAGGTAAAAGCCTTCGTTCAACTCTTGCAGGCGCGGAATTATACGGAAGCCTATCGGCTGTGGGGCTGCACCGACTCCCACCCCTGCCCGGAATATTCATTTCAAAGATTCCAGGAGGACTGGGGGCCGGCTAGCGCGCACTCAGACGAATCATCAGCGCACCTGACGATGTCGCAATCCTGCGGCTCCGGCGTCGTGATCCGGTTAAGCTACAACGGCTCCGAAGAGCCGGTTCCACTGTGGGTGGAACGCTCCAGCCAGGTGATCAGCTTCGCGCCTTGGGAGGAGTGTCCCGGCACCCGGCACTTGCAACTGGGCGCGTTTTTCCGTTCGCTGCTCGGCAAAACGTAGTTCGCGCGGTCCACTCAGGGAACGACCACCACTTTTCCAAATTGCTCTTTGTTTTCCAGGTACCGGTGCGCCTCGGCGACGTCCTGCATCGGAAACACGCGGTCGACGACGGGCTTGAGCTGGCCTTGAAAGACAAACTTGAGCACCCGATGCAGCTCGCCCAGGGTTCCCATGAACGAGCCCAGCAGCGCCTGGTGTTTCCTGAACAGCGGCCGCAGATCCAAGCTGACATCATAGCCGGTGGTGATTCCACACGTGACCCAGCGCCCGCCCGCGGCCAGGCTGGCTGTGCTCTGCGCAAACGTTGCGGCGCCCACATGTTCGAAGACCACATCCACGCCGCGCTGGTTGGTGATCTGCTTCACCTCCGCCGCGATGTCCTGGCGGTAGTGATCGATCACGTGATCGGCCCCCAGCGCCGTGGCTTTGGCCATTTTGGCTTCGCCGCCCGCGGTTGCGATCACACGGCAATGAAACAATTTCGCGATCTGGATCGCGGCCATGCCCACACCGCTCGAAGCCGCCATCACCAGCACGTCCTCGCCGGCTTGCAAGCCCGTGCGCCCGAACAGCATGTGCCACGCCGTGAGAAAAACCAGCGGTGCGGCGGCGGCTTCTTCAAAACCGAGGCGGTCAGGAATGGGAATCACCGTATACTCGGGCGCGGTCATATATTCGCGATTGCCGCCCGGAACGCCGCTGCCGAACAAAGTGTATTGGAGGCACTGGTTGTCGCGGCCCGAGACGCACGCTTCGCATTGCCGGCAGCTAAGGCCGGGCGACAGCAGCACGCGCTGGCCAGGCCGGATGCGCCAACAGAGTTCGCCAGCCTTCACCACCTCGCCCGAAATATCGCTGCCCAAGATATGGGGCAACGTCTTCACGCGCGGCTTGCCCTGCCGGATCCAAAGATCCAGATGATTCAGCGCGCAGGCCTTCACGCGGATCAAGACTTCGTCGGGCCTGGGTGTAGGAGCCTCGATGTCCTCATATTTCAGGACCTCGGGCCCGCCGTATTCATGGATTCTGACAGCTTTCATCGGCTAAATTTCAAGTGTAATGGGGTAGAGAAACGAATGCTCACCCGAAGGTGAGCATTCGACCATCATCTGCCTGAGTTTACAGGCTCCCTGTTTTCGCCAGGGGATGTATGGGAGAAGCAGATTCGACGGAAACGCAACCGCCAAAACCTGTTTGTGATTCAGATGATAGGGCCAGGCAGGTTATGAGTCAAGTCGAAAAACTGCCGGTGCATCGATACGACTTAAGACGCTGATGGACGAGAAGTTATCTCTGTCAATCGGTTTACGAAATTTTGTGGAAAACCCTGTGGAATTCCGTTCCCGGCTAAGGCGGTTGGTTTCTAAGGTAGAGAAAGCCGAGGAGTTATTTGCCGCTCAGACTCAGCGTCGTGAGCGACTCGTCAGCACTCGCGTAGCCAAACTTTCTTGCGATCACCCGAATCAGTCCAAAGGCCAGCCCGGAAGCCAGGCAAAAGCCTAGCACAATCCCTGCTAACGTAATGATTCCCAAGATCATTTGACCTGCAGTCTCAGGCTTGACCACGATCGGAAGCGGCTCGTTCCAGGAGAAGGAAGCCTGATAGTTTATTTGAGCTAACAGCTTCTGGGCGTCGGCGGTATCCACCGCTTTACCGGCCATTGCCGGGGCTACCAAGGCCACCAGCGCGCCGCTGCGCTTGACGACGACTCCTGGTATCTTTTCGTAGGCGGGGGCCTGCTGGCGGGCCATTTCGAGCGTCGGATAAGAGAAAATCGCCAGCGTCACTTCGCCTTTCGTCAGGCGGTAGCGCGCCACGGCCCCTTCGGCGCCAAACTGCAGGGCGACGGCCGATTCGGAGATCTGCGGAAGGTCGGCATGCAGGCCAGCCGGGCCCATGATGTAGCGCTCAGAATCGGGTAACTTGCCCTTGGCCGGCAGGTAGCCGCTGAGCACGGAAACGGGCGTATGCGAGAGGCGCGGCAGAGCTTCCACCAGCGCGGCCAGGTCCTTGGGGCACTTGCCGGAACAAGTGATCAGATAATTCCCAACACGCAGCGGGCGATCGCGCATCTCGAGCGAGGCCGCGTAGGCGCCGGTGGTGTCCTTGAAACGGGTGCCGGTGATTTTGAACGCGCCGTAGTCAGCTTCTTCGGCGGCATCGCGTCCGTATTCGTCGGGAGTGGATTGGTCGTGCAGTTCGCTGGCGGATTTGCGCTCATAGGTCCCCAGCTTGTCCGGCCAGATGGCCGCGCCGGCGCACGAGCCGAAGATCAGGGCGAGAACTAAGCTCCGCAGCATTTCTTGTATTTCTTGCCGCTGCCGCAGGGGCAAGGATCGTTGCGGCCGGCCTTCTTTTGGGAGATGGCCTGTTTCTTCTCGGTGGCTGTGCCGCTGCCGCCCGCGAATTGCAGCTCGGCCATTTCCTTGTCTTTCTTGCGCTGGATATTGCGCGTGAAGTCGGCCACCGCGTTCTGCGCAGCGCGCCGATCCTCGCCATTCGCGGCAACGAGCGCTTCTTCCTGATCTTGCTCTTCCTCGTCTTCGTCCTCGCCATCAGGTGAGAACGGAAGCACCGGCCGTGGGCGCCGCGGCACAAGGCCTTCTCCGCCTCCTCCGCCCTCTCCGCCACCGTCGCCACCTGGATTGGGGAGCCTCCCGGGCTCGGCCGTGGTGACTTGCAGGAAGAACAAATACCGGATGGTCTCGTCCTCGATGCGGTCCATCATGTCCTGGAACATCTGGAACGATTCTTTCTTGTACTCGATCAGCGGATCTTTCTGGCCGTAGCCGCGCAGCCCGATGCCTTCCTTCAAGTGGTCCATCGACAGCAGGTGGTCTTTCCACTGGTTGTCGATGACATTGAGCATGATCATGCACTCGGCCTCGCGCATGCCTTCCGGGCCGATCAGGTCTTCCTTTTCCTGATAGCGTTTTTTGAGCAGCCCGTTGACATGCTCCTCAATCTCGGGCCCGCTCATGCCTGCCAATTCTTCCGGATCGACTTTCACGCCGAACGCGGAGAGCACGTCCGACTGCAGGCCGGCGAGATCGAACTGGCTGGGATGGGTGCGTTCGGGGCAGCGCCGGTCGATGAACGCGCCAACGATGCCTTCAATGATATCGACCACCCGCTGCTTCTGGTCCTTGCCTTCGAGCAGCGCGCGACGCATGCCGTACACGGCCTGGCGCTGCTTGTTCATGACGTCGTCGTACTCAAGCAGGTGTTTGCGGGAGGCGAAGTTTTGCGCCTCGACGGCCTTTTGCGCGGACGCGATGCGCTTGCTGATCAGGTTGGATTCGATCGGCACGTCTTCCTCCATGCCGAGCCGCAGCATCAGCTTCTGCATGCGCTCGCCGCCGAAGATGCGCATGAGGTCGTCTTGCAGCGAAAGATAAAAGCGCGAGCTGCCGGGATCGCCCTGGCGGCCGGCGCGTCCGCGAAGCTGATTGTCGATGCGCCGCGACTCATGCCGCTCAGTGCCCAGCACGTGCAAGCCGCCGGAGGCGACCACGTCATCGTGCTCCTTGGAGGTCTCCTCTTTATACCGGGTGAAGATCGAATCCCATTCGGCGCGCTCGGGCGTTCCCACGGCGCTGGTCTGCAACAGGTCCGGATCTTTGTTCTCCTTCTTCAGATGCTCTTTGGTCAGAAACTCCGGATTGCCGCCCAGCAGAATGTCGGTGCCGCGGCCGGCCATGTTGGTCGAAACCGTGATCGCGCCCTTGCGGCCGGCCTGGGCGATGATGAAAGCCTCGCGCTCGTGATTCTTGGCGTTCAAAACCTCGTGCGGAACGCCCATTTTCTTGAGCCGCTTGGAAAGGTTCTCGGATTTTTCGACTGAAATCGTGCCCACCAGCACCGGCTGGCCCTTCTCGTAGAGACCCTTGATTTCATTCGCGGCATTACGGAACTTTTCTTCCTCGGTTCGATAGACGGTGTCTTGAAATTCCTTGCGCTGCATGTTGCGGTTAGTCGGAATTACGCTAACTTCCAGCTTGTAGGTCTTATCGAACTCGGCTGCTTCCGTCTCGGCCGTGCCGGTCATGCCGGCCAGCTTTTTGTACATGCGGAAGTAGTTCTGGAAAGTAATGGTGGCGAGCGTCTGGTTTTCGCGCTCGATTTTGACCATTTCCTTGGCCTCGATGGCCTGATGCAAACCGTCGCTCCAGCGGCGCCCCGGCATCACGCGGCCGGTGAATTCGTCCACGATGATCACCTGCCCGTCCTGAACCAGGTAGTCCTTGTCCCGCTGGAACAGGACGTGCGCCTTCAGCGCTTGCTGGACGTGGTGCAGCGTGGTCCAGTTCTCGGGTTGATACAGGTTGCCGCAACCCAATAGCTTTTCCACTTTCGCGATGCCCTCTTCGGTAAGCGCCGAGCTGCGGTGCTTTTCATCCACCGTATAATCGCCAGTGGTGTAGGTCTCGCCTGGCTCCTTACCCTTGATCTCTTCGCCGCGCACCAGCTTGGGGACGATGCGGTTGATCTTGTAATACTTGTCGGTGGATTCCTCGCTGGGACCGGAAATGATGAGCGGCGTGCGGGCTTCGTCAATCAAGATGGAGTCCACCTCGTCGACGATGCCGAAGTGGTGGCCGCGCTGGACGCAATCCTCCAGGCGGAACTTCATGTTGTCGCGCAGGTAGTCGAAACCGTACTCGTTGTTGGTGCCGTAGGTGATGTCGCAGGCGTAGCTCTGGCGGCGCTCGTCGTCGTCCAGGTCGTGCACGATGATGCCGACCGACATGCCCAGGAACTTGTAAATGCGCCCCATCCACTCGGCGTCGCGCTTGGCCAGGTAATCGTTGACCGTGACCACGTGCACGCCTTTGCCTTCCAATGCGTTCAGATACACCGGAAGCGTGGCGACCAGCGTCTTGCCTTCACCGGTTCGCATCTCGGCGATTTTGCCGCGATGCAGGACCATGCCGCCGATCAACTGCACGTCGAAGTGACGCATGTTGAGCACGCGGCGGCCGACCTCGCGCGTGACCGCGTAGGCTTCGATCATGAGGTCGTCCAGCGGCTCGCCGTTGGCCAGTCTCTGCTTGAACTCCTGGGTTTTAGCGGCCAGCTCGGTGTCGGAAAGCTGCTGGATTTGCGGCTCCAGGTCGTTGATAGCGGCGACCGTGGGACGCATCCGCTTGACTTCGCGTTCGTTCTTGGTCCCGAAGATTTTCGCCAGGGTGGTATCGAGTATGGACACGCCATTCCTATTTTAACGGATCTCACCGGTAACGAACAGTTTCGCGCTAGCGATGCGCCGGCGGCGCGCCATGCCGCCGCCAGACGCCCCAAAAGCGGACGTTCATGCCTCCGCACTTGCTGTTATCGTTGGCGAGCAGATATTTGCCGATCAGTGCGAGGTCGACGTTGCATGATTCGGCGCTGCCTTCCTCGTAGTGCAGGTGATTGCCAGCCGGCGTCGCTTCACCGGCGATCGCGCCCTCGTGCACGTTGTCGCGCCCGCCGCGCCAGTACGCCTCGCCGTCGAGCGACAGCTTACCGGGAGTGTTGGAGCGTTCAATCGTGATGCGATTCTCGCCTTGCACCCAAGTTCCGATCCAGGCCGTTAAGGACGGGTTTGGATCGGCTTCGACCGGCCGGAAATCTACGGAATGAACCCAGCCCTGCGCCGAGCCTTTCGCGCTGATCAGATATCCACAGATCCACTCGCCCTCGGAGCGGCCGATCACGACTAAGTCGCCGGCTTTCAAAAGCATCGGAAGACATTTCTGGCCTGCGGCGCACGCGTAGTAAGCGGTAGTGGGCTTGGCGACTTCCGAGAGTTTTGCTTGGACGTCGAGACCGTCGAAGTCGCAGGCGGACGTAGGAGCCTGCCCGTCGGCCGCGCAACTTGCCGCTGCCCACACGACGACGCCGAACAGCAACTCTCGGTTAATCACACCCACCCCGCTACCAAGGTAGCGTGATTGTCCCGGCGCGCCGGCGCTGGACTGGACGCCGGACTCTGTTATTCTCGAAAACTGGCGAGTTGAAACCCAGCAGGCGGGAGGTCTGGTTTGAGAATTGTCGTCGGAATCTCGGGAGCGAGCGGCGCGATCTATGGGATCCGGCTGATGGAGAAGCTGCGGCGGCGCCCGGAAGTCGAGATTCACCTGATCCTGACTCGCGCCGGAGAAAAAACGCTGTATCTGGAGACCGGCAAGCTCGCTTCCGACATCAAAGACCTGGCCGACTGCAGTTATTCCATCGACGACATCGGCTGCCGCCTGGCTAGCGGATCGTTTCCCACCGACGGCATGGTCATCGCGGCCTGCTCGATTCACACCATGTCGGCGATCGCGGCCGGAATCAGCTCGAACCTGCTGATCCGGGCCGCGGACGTCGCACTCAAGGAGCGGCGCAAGCTGATCCTGATGGTCCGGGAGTCGCCCTTCCATCTGGGGCACCTTCGCACCATGACGGCCCTGGCGGAGATGGGAGCGATCGTCGCGCCCCCCATGCCGGCTTTCTACAACCACCCCCAGGGCGTGTTGGACCTGGTGGATCACAGCGTGGATCGCGTGCTCGATTTGTTGGGATTGCCAGACCCGGAAACGAAACGTTGGGACGGTCCGGATACCATCTAACTAGGTGCCTAGAGCGAGGCGTGCCGTGACTCCTCCGAGGCTGCGCGCGGTTTGCGGAGTACCCGTTACCACCTCGTTTGGCCTGGTCTTAGGGTTAGACTAGGGATGCGTCGACTCCCCTGGTTAGCGAAGAATGGTCATCAATGAGTATCGAAGAATCGAAAATTCAAAACGGTGCTGTGGAGCAGGCTCCCCCGGGAAGTGATCAGATTCCGCAGGAGACCGAGACCATCCAGGCGCTGCGGGCGAACCTGCGGGAGCAAGAGCTACACCATGCCGAAGCGCTCGAGCAATTAACCTATGCGCTCATGCACGATCTTAGCGAATTGTTGCGGATGGTCCGCAGTTACGTGCAACTCCAAAACCGGCGCGAGCTGGCCCAGAACGCCGAGTCTAACGAATTCGCCACCTACATTCTGGACGGCGCGCAGCGCATGGAGCAACTGCTTTCCGACCTGGTGGTGTACTCGCGCCAGTTCCGCCCTCGGGAAGAACCGCCGGCCGCGGCAGATTCGGAAGCGGCTCTGGAAGGCGTCCTGCTGAATCTGGACGGCCAGGTTCGCAAAAGCAAAGCATCCGTTACCTATGATCCTCTTCCAAAAGTGTTGTGCGACAGCACACAGCTAAGTCACTTGCTTCGACACTTGCTGGTTAATGCCATCACGTTTCGGAAAGAGGACCCGCCACGGATCCATGTATCCGCCGTTGAGGAAGCCAATCAAGCCGTGTTTTCGGTGCGGGACAATGGCCTCGGCATCGATCCTCGCTTTCACGATCAAATCTTCATGCTCTTCAAGCGGCTGCATGGCCGCGACTATCCGGGTAGCGGCGTGGGGCTGGCCATTTGCAAACGCGTTGTCGAGCAAAATGGCGGGCGCATTTGGGTGGAATCCGCGCCCGAGCAGGGATCGACCTTCCGGTTTACGCTACCTCGCTAGTTTCCGAACGCCCGCGCACGTCGTTAGTAACCAAAGTTCTGGACTCCGGCTTGCAACAGGACCACGCGGAGGAGCTATGCCCCGCAGCCCGGTCCTATCATTTCTCACCTGTATTTCCGCGCTGATTCTTGTTTCCGCCACCGCCTTGGCCAGCGATCACCACGCATTGAACGGCACTTGGCGATTGATTCCCACGCGCAGCGAATTCAATGGCGAGCCGATGATGCAAAGCGGCACGCTAACCATTGGTTATCGAGACCGTAATATCTACCTCTCTCACAACTATGTTTTCGATGGGCAGAATGTAACGGTTAGTTACCACACCAGCCTGGACGGAGGTGTGAACAGTTCCATCCATCAAGGAAAAGCTTTCAAGACCAAAGCCAAATGGGAAGGAGATGAGTTAAAGGTCACTTCCACACAAGGCGACCTGACGTCGGTGGAGCACTACCGGCTGAATCCGGATGGAACTCTGATGCTGGCGACCGAGCGGCCTGGCCATCCCACCGTCACGCTGTTGTTCGAGCGGGAATAAAGGGACAGGCAACCTTCTCTCATCCCAGGAGACACACGTGAGTATGCGAGGGGCCTTGTAGTGCGCGGTTTTGTTTCCGGTCTCATGGTTGAGTCGAATCCCGATCCGCCTCAGCCTTCCGGAGAAAACCAACCCGACTCCCGCGCCACGCCCCCGGCCAACTCCACACCGAACGCGGGCGAACCAGGAACCGCTCACCACCGGTGAGAAATTCAAGCTTTCCTGGTATCCGGCCCGATTTCAAGACCGTCGGGCAGGGCGTGGAAGCCGGTACCATCTCGCTCGGCCTGGACGCCGGCATGAACGTGCTCCGGGAGTTTTGGCGGTCCAGAAAGTAGCGGACTGAATCTCAATACCCCCCTGCCATTTTGCCGTCCCCCGGCGTCGGTATAAAATCGTCTTGAATGAACGGAAATCGTGTTGACTCAGGGATGCGTGTGCTGTTGGCCGAAGACGACGAACAGCACCGCGCCAGACTCACCAAGGTGATGCAGTCCTGGGGCATCGCGGTGGAGACTGCCGTCGATGGCCTGGAAGCTCTCGAAAAGTTGGGCCAGTGTTCGCCGCACGTTCTGCTGACCGATTTGATGATGCCTCGCGTCAACGGCTTCGAGCTGTTGAAACGCCTGCAGGCACAGGGAGCGGTTGTTCCCAGCATCGTGATGACGGCCTTTGGCGATATCGACACCGCCGTGCGAACCATCCACGATCTGGGCGCGTACTGGTTTCTGGAAAAGCCAATTCAGCCCAGCGTGCTGAAGGTCCTGCTGGAGCGCGCCGCCGCACAGAGCCACTTGGCCGAGGAGGCCGAGCGCCTGCAACGCCGGCTGCGCTATGAAGGCATTTTGCAGGATCTGGTGGGCGTATGCGCGGCCATGCAGCAGGTTTTCTCGCTCATTCAGCAAGTGGCTCCCTCCAAAGCATCCGTACTCATCACGGGTGAGAGCGGAACCGGCAAGGAACTGGTGGCGCGCGCGATTCACCAGCTGAGCCCGCGGCGCGAAGGACCGTTCGTGGCGCTGAATTGCGCCGCGCTTCCCGAGACCTTGATTGAAAGCGAGCTGTTCGGACACGAGAAAGGCGCTTTCACGGATGCCATCGAGCGCCGCAGCGGGGCCTTTGAGCTGGCCGACCACGGCACTCTTCTGCTGGACGAATTGGCCGAGATGCCGGTGGGCACGCAGGCCAAGCTGCTGCGAGTGTTGGAGGATTCGCGCGTGCGCCGCCTGGGCGCCAAGAGCGAGATTGCCGTGGACGTGCGCGTTATCGCGTCCACCAACAAGGTGTTGGAGGAGGCGCTCAAAGACGGCCTGTTGCGCGAAGATCTTTACTACCGCTTGAACGTGTTTCAAATCCCTCTGCCGCCGCTTCGCCAGAGGGAAGGCGACATCCCACTGTTGGCCGCCGCCATGGTCGACATACTGAATCGAAAACACGACACGCGGGTAGCGGACGTGCACCCGGACGTGATCGAACAGTTCCAGCGCTACTCCTGGCCTGGAAATGTGCGCGAGTTGCGCAACACGCTGGAGCGCGCCGTGATCGTGGCGGGCGAAGGCACCGTTCTGCCCCATCATCTTCCGCCCGGTTTCGGTTTGCCCTCCGGATCCACGGTAGTGCGACAAATCGTGGAGCCTGGAATGGTGCATCTGCCGTTCGGCACCACCGTCAAGGATGCGGAGAAAGCGCTCATCACGATGACCACGCAGCACGCCAACAAAACGCGCGCGGCGGAGATCCTGGGCCTCAGCCTGAAGACGCTGTTCAATAAGCTGAAGGAATATGGCGCGTCCGATGGACGTCCGGCCAGTTAGCCGGCCCATATGATTCGCCTCCTGCTCCTGCTCTCTCTTGTGGCCACTTCCGCTGCTTCGCAAGTTGCCACCTTTTCGATCGTGGCTTACGACCCCGCCGCGGGCGAATGGGGCGTTACCGTCGCATCGCGCTATTTTTCGGTAGGCTCGGTGGTCCCGTGGGCCGAAGCCGGAGTCGGCGCCATCGCGACGCAAGCTAATGTCAATGTCGGCTACGGCCCGCACGGCCTGGAGCTCCTGCGCCAGGGGCTGACCGCGAAGCAGGTCCTGGATCGTCTGCTCGAAGAGGACAAGTTTGAAGGCAAGGACGGGCGCCAGGTCGCCATCGTCGATTCGCAAGGCAACATCGCGGCCTACACTGGAGCGAACGCTCCAACCTGGGCGGGCGGCCGGCAAGGCAAGAACTGGTCGGCGCAGGGCAATATCCTGGCAGGCCCGCAAGTGGTCGAATCCATGGGCCGGGCTTTCGAGGCGACGCCAGGCGAGTTGGCAGAAAAGCTCTATGCGGCGCTCAAAGCCGGTGACGAGGCGGGCGGCGATGCGCGCGGCAAGCAGTCGGCTTCCATGCTGGTGGTGCGCAAGCAGGGCGGCCGAAACATCAATAACGACCGCCCGATTTACATCAATGTCGATGACAACCCGCAGCCGCTCGCCGAGCTGCGGCGGCTGCTGGACCTGAATCTCGGTTATCTGTATCAGGATCGGGCCGGCAAGTTTCTGGACGCAGGCCAGACCAAAGAAGCGCGTCAGGCCGCCGAAAAAGTGGTCCGTTACTGGCCGCAACGCGCTGATGCCTATTTAGATCTCGGCCTGCTCGATTACGCCATGAACGACAAGCCAGGCGCGCTCGACGAGCTAAGCCAGGCGCGTTCTTTGGTTAACAACCCATCGTTTCGTGGCCAATTCGAAGCGGCCGCGCGCCGTCCCGCGTTTCAGGCGATCCTGGACGACAAGGAGTTTCTCAAGCGGTTGTTGGGAGAATAGCGGACCTTGCGGAAGCCCAGGAAGTTCGATCAAAAGGCCGGCGTGCGCAGGCTGGCGCGTGAACGCGTGGGGTCCGTGCCGGCGCCGAAAATCATCCAGCCCAAGTCGCGCCGCAAACCGAAGCACAAGAAGCTGCCCGGCTCGGAGGAGGAATGACGCGCGCGCGGCGCATGCTCAGGAGGGGCTTCCGCCCGGAGTGAAGGCGATTTGAATGATCCGTATGAGGAGCGGCAGGACCCAGGCCGGCGTGATTGCCGCAAAAGCTTTGCCTTTGGACGATTTCGCCAGAGCCGCCAGCCCGACGCACAGCACCACCAGGTACCAGATCTCAAAAATGGAAAAGAAATTCACCACTGCGAACAGCGGGCCGTGCAAGTTCTGAAGAAAAATGTCCAGGCCGAAGGGCGGAGTGAGTTGCTCGACTGAGCGGATTTCATCACCCTTGGCGCGCACCACCACGTAGGTCGCGATGGACTGAAGCGCCTGGATCAGGGAGCAAGCCGCCATCAACGAGAAGACGTCGCGGAATTTCGCGCGCAAGCCGCTGATCGAGCCCATCCCGCTGACCAGCCACGCTAGAATCAGGATCGCCACAATGAGAATCACCGGGCTTAGCACCGCTCCCGCGCGGCTGATGGTGTGGGCCATTCTCTGGGCGTTCTCAATCTGCTCCGGCTTGAGCCCCTGTTGGGCGCTTCGCTCAACGATGGCGGCATCAGCCAACTGCATCGTATAGGGCATCATCAGGTAGCCGATGACTCCATAAATGATGCTGAACGTGATCACAGGCCACAGCCAGGACAGCTTCGCCGGGATTCGCTTGCCCGTCGTGGCGGGATCGACGAACACGTTGAACATTCCGACCAGGCCGCTGGCAACGCTAGGAGTTTTCTCTTCGGCGATCATGCAACCCTCCGCTGGATTTCCCGGATTCAACCAGAGTACAACGCCGGCTCCCGCGGATGCTGAGCGTGAGTGTTTCGGCTCACCCGGCTGCGGGATTCGGCCTAGGACTGGGCGCCTCTTCTTGCTATAAGCTGAGGGCTTGCATCCGGAAACGCCCACTAGCCCGACGCCGTCGGATCCAAAACGAAAGTTCTACGTAGCGCTGGCCTCCTACGCCGCCATCGCGCTGCTGGCAGGGCTCACGCTGGACGGGAAGTTTCGCCTGGTGGTTTGGATTTTCCTCGGCTACCTGGCGTTCCGAACCTATCTCCACCGGCTTCAAAAACCTTAGTCCCTCAAGCCGGCGGCGAAATGGCCGATACACAGGGAAGAAGCGTAAATCGATTAGCGTTCCAAAATGGAACGCGAGTCCCGATTCGGGATTGGCGGGGGTGGTCAATTCGTTCCATTACGAGACTCCCCTTAAGCCAGTACTGAAGCGGCGCCCCACGCCGAACTAAGCAGGCGAGACGGCTCCAAGGAGCGCCATGTCATTGAAGCTTAGGACCGGCGGAGTATTCCACCTAGCAGAACCACTTATCCTTTTCGCGGATTTTTGCCTACGCCTTCGCACTGGCCAGCGGTTTGCATTTAGGACGGCGTGCTTCAAATGAAGATCAGCAAAACCAGACACGCCAGGGAAAGAACCTCAATGAAAACCAAAACAGCTACGTCCATCCAAACCGCGAAGACCGCGCGCAGGGATCGCATCGTGCTTGAGCATTTGCCGCTCGTTAAGGCCATCGCCGTACGAGTGCATGAGAATCTGCCCGTGCATGTGGATCTGGACGATCTGGTTCATGCCGGTGTTCTCGGCCTGTTCGATGCCGCCGTCGAAGTTCAATCCCGATAAGCAAGTCGCGTTTTCCAGCTATGCCAAGCACCGCATCAAGGGCGCCATTCTGGACAGCCTGCGGCAATTGGATTGGGCCTCGCGCGATCTGCGCCGCCGCCACAAGCAAGTGGAAGCCGCCACGCGCGAATTGTCGGCCACTTTGCAACGCACGCCGACCGAAGCCGAAATCGCCCAGAAGCTCGGCGTCGACGTGGAGCGCTGGCGCCAGATGATGCTCGACCTGCGCAGCGTTGGCCTGATCTCGGCTTCCTCGCGAAACGCCGAGCACGATGACCTGCCCGCTCCCGATTTTCCCAGCAAGCCCGAAACCCAGCCCGACAACATGTGCTCGCACGAGCAGATGCGCTCGGTGCTGGACGTCGCCATGAAGACCTTGCCGGAGCGCTACCAGAAAGTCGTCTTCCTGTACTACAGCAACGAAATGACGATGAAGGAAATCGGCGGCATCCTGGGGATCAACGAAAGCCGCGTTTCGCAGATTCACAAATCGGCGCTGGAGAAGATGCAGGTGGCGCTGCAATCCAACGGCATCAGCTCCGTTCACGCGTTCTAATTCTAGCCAAACATATTTGAAATTTTGACTCCACCGGCCGTCTGACCGATGATCATGTTGTCAAGACCTGATCTGAGGAGGACGGCCGATGGAGACGTTCACAAAGCTGTTTGGCAGCCTGCTTGTCTTTGTATACCACTGCTTCGACCGCATCGTCATCAACGGGTACTTGAGCGGTTTGTCGCGGCCCGAGCAGGTGGTCTACTTTTTCCGCGATGTCATCGGTGTTACGAGTCATCGAGAAGACCGTTCTGAGGCAGCGCAGCGAAGTGTACCGGAACTGGGTGGAGGCCTATGCCGCCAATCACAAGCTTCCCATCGAATGGGCCGAGAAGGGCGTGCGCAAAGAAGATTATGTGCAGCCGCATCTGCGGCGGATGGTAAAAACGAACGCCTACGGCGTCTACTTCATCTTCAAGAGCATGGAGCAAGGGGCGACGTTCCGCATCAGCGTCCCCAAGTTTCCCACCCAAGATCCCAACCATCGCATTCTGGCGCATCAGCGCAGCCGCTACACGCACTACTATTTCTACGTGCGCGATGAAGTGCTGGGACCGATGGTGATTCGCGTGGCGTCTTTCTTCCCTTTCCAGGCCACCTACTATCTCAACGGCCACTCCTTCATGGAACAGGAACTGAACCGGCGTAAAATCGGCTTTCGCAAGAATGACAATGCGTTCCTGGCCGTCGACGACGCAGAACAGTTACAAGCGGCAGCCGACCGGCTCAGCCCGGCAGTGATCCGCAAGCAACTGGATTACTGGACTCTGATCCTAGGTCCCAAGTTCTCCAAGAAAGAACGCGCGGCGATGAACCTATCGCGCTTCTACGCTGTCCACCAAATCGAGTACTGCCGCAACTTCATCTTCAAACGGCATTTTCCCATTCACAAAGTGTTTGAGCGTTCCTGCGAGTTGGGGCTGTGGCGCCTGACCGCGCACAAGATCAGCGAGATTTTTGGCGTCCGCCTGACCAAGAAGTTCCGCGGCAAGCTGAGCACCGTCATCGAGCAGATCGAGCACGGCCACCACGTCTACCGCGCCTACTGGAAGAACGCGTTCCTCAAACAATACGAAAAGTTCTCCACCTTCCTGCGCAACGAACTCTGCTCCAACAACCTGAGCAACTTCGGCTTGAAGAAGGGTTTGGACCACCTGGACGCCGTGCGCCAGAAGTTTCAGCTCATCACGGACCGTTTCGCCAGTTGCCAGGCCCAATGGCTCAACGTCCACGTGGACTTTCCTTTGCTGCAGCGAATCGCGCTGCCCATCACCATCGGATCGGTGCGTTATCCCGGCATCAAAATCCACGAGAACCGGATCATCCGCCTGCTGGAAGTGCTCCTGCACGGCGGCAGCAACGTCGGCGGCTGGACCTCCAAGCAGATTCACCAAGCCGTCCTCACCACCTTCAGCCTCGCCGAGAAATCTTATAGCTTGAATCAAATGCGCTACGACCTCCGCAAGCTCAAAGGCCATGAGCTCTTGCAACGGGACGGCACACGCTACGCCTATCACCTCTCCAGCAAAGGCCTCCAGGTCGCGCTTCTGTTTCTCTTCTTCCACAAGCGTCTCTGTGGACCCTTGGCCAACAGCCGCTTCCATCGCCAGCCTGATCCCGCTCACCGGCCAGACAGCCAACTCGAAGCCGCTTACC
Organism: Terriglobia bacterium; assembly: GCA_963739705.1. Taxonomy (GTDB): domain Bacteria; phylum Acidobacteriota; class Terriglobia; order Bryobacterales; family Bryobacteraceae; genus Palsa-89. The sequence goes on from CAVUBR010000009.1 coordinate 435,458, forward strand.
ACAAAGCCGACAGGGCCATTCAGAATATCGTCGATCTGCTGGCCGCCTGATTATCAAATGTTGCACTACTCTTGTTTAAGATCTCTGAGGTAAGAATCTAACCTTCCGAGCTTTCACTTCGTGCGAGCTTCGGCTTCCGCCAGCCATCCGCGAATCGGCGCTCGAAAAGATGCAGGTGGCGCTGCAGTCCAACGGCATCAGCTCCGTTCACGCGTTCTAACGAACGCTCACGTCGAGCAACGCCAGCCAATACTGAACGGATTGAAGCGCGAAGCCGGTCAGAATGAGGGCCACCCCAAAGACGCCCATCCGTTTTTGCGGTAGATGATCGGCAGTCCATTCCACAAAAGGCGTGCATGCGCCGAACACGATCGTGACCACCCCGATGGCGAGTCCCACTCTCAATCCCAGTGCAATGGCATGTTCTCGCTCGTGCGCCACCAAGCTGCTGATATAGCCGCTGACCGCGTAACCGACGGCGCGATTGATCGCCGCCAGCAATTGGAAGCGAGTCAAGCGCGGGCGCGTCGCGGGTCTATAGTCGACCGTTGGCCTGATGCCGAACCGATATGCGATCGCTTGCCCGATGGTGCTCAGCACGCCAAACGTGATGCCGAATCGGGCGCCGAATAAGAAAGAGGCGCCCACGGCAAACCCGCATCCGCGGATCGCGCTCATGGCCGTGTCTAACCAGATTCCGGGCGTCGGCTTGTGCCGCGAGGCACGCGAGAATTCCCAGGCCAGGGTGATGCCGTGCGCCAAACCGCTCGCCAAGCCAAACACAGGCCCGAGCGCGAGACCGTAACCAATTCCGAAGAGGACTCCGTAAGTGACGGCGCGCGTCAGAGTCCGAAGAGGTCCGTGTTCGCCGCCCAGCAGATCGTAGGCGAGATACAAGGCGCCGAGCACGTCGAGCGAGCTGCCGGCAATGCTGATCAGCGCCAGGGTGTGTCTGTCCATGATCATGCGAGCGCCGCTAAACGAGCGTGACGGACTGGCCGTTAGCCAGCACCAGAAACGAATCGGGGCGGCCGCACGCGTCGAGCTGCTGCTTGGGAGTGTCGACGGCCTCATCGCCAAGTTGGAAGGTGCCGTGATGAATCGCGATGCTGGTCTCCGCGCCCAGGATCTCATGAGCCTTAAGCGCCTGCTCGGGATCCATGTGGATGGGCGACATAAACCAGCGCGGCTCGAATGCGCCGATCGGAAGCAGCGCCAGGCGCGGCGGCCCGAAGCGCTCGCGGATGCCGGCGAAATGCTGTCCGAACCCCGTGTCGGCCGCAAAGTAGATTATGCGTCCCCGCGTTTCGATTACGTAGCCGCACCATAAGGTTCGATTCCGGTCGCGGATCCCGCGCGCTGAAAAGTGCTCCGCCGGCACGCTGTAAACCGTGGTTTCAGCCAGTCCCAGCGATTCGCCCCAATCCAGTTCGTGAACGGGGCCGATGTTTTGGGCTCGCAGCAGCCGCGATACGCCGACGGGTACGATGAATTGCGATTGTCCGCGCTCCGCGAGCCGCTGCAAGGTGAAAAGATCCAGGTGATCGTAATGGTTGTGGCTGAGCAGCACGGTATCGATGCGCGGAAGATCCTCCCAACCTACCCCCGGGTTTCTTCGGCGCCGCGGGCCGATCCAGGCGACCGGGCTCGCGCGCTCCGCCCAAATCGGATCTGTCAGGATATTGGACCCGGCTTGTTGGAGCAGGACGGTAGAGTGGTTGATTAGCGTGACGCGCAGTTCATCGCCTTCCACGCTGGACGGCGGCTTGGTTGGTTCGACATCCGAGATAAAACGCGGTGACCGCTCAGGCCGGCTGGTCAGCTTCCAGCGCAATACGTCGAGCCAGCCGCGCGGCTCAGCGCCGCCGATATTGAAGAAGCGCTTCCCATCAAAGTGCTTGGGAAACGGCTGTAGGGCGTCGGCCTGCACGAATCTCATTTCCTCACAACTGGGCGAGGGTTGCGCTTGGCGTGCCTTCAAATCCGAACCGTTTCACTTAGTGCGAGCTTCGGCTTCCGCCAGCCATCCGCGACGCAGCTTCTCCGGCGGCACGCTCGACAGATACGGTTTAATGTCGAGAATCGGCGTCCCATCGAGCATGTCAACTCCGCGGACTCGCAGCAGGGGACCGTCTCTTCCTATCAACTCGACAACCGTCAGGGCAATGGGATTCGGCCGTCGTGGCGAACGGGTTGCGAACACACCATGCGGCCGGTTGTCGCTTGGCGGATTTACCACGAGTTTCAGTCCCTCGGCTCGATCAAACGCCCAGATGACGAATAAGTGAGAGAAGCCTTCTATATCCGCTAGCCCCGGCTCCAATTCCGGCAAAATGTCCAGCTCGCCTTCAGTGTCGTGCTTGGCATTAAGTCCCTTCGGAATTTGCTCGGTATCCTTGTACGGACTCTTCACATATCCGATCGGCTTCATTGAAAACATCGCGTCTCCTTTACCTCCTGCGGGCCTTGATCGCGATCGGTGTGCCTTCGAATCCAAACCGTTTTCGCAATTGATTCACCAGGTAGCGTTCGGTCGAGAAATGCAGATCCTGGCCCTGATCGGTGAACACGACAAACGCCGGAGGCCGCACCGAAGCCTGCGTCATATAGTAGATTTTGATATTGCGCGACGGCTCCAGCGTCTGGACGAAGCGATTCAACTCGCCGGTGGTAATGCGCTGGGAAGCCGATTGGTAGGCCTGTTCGATCAGGCGAAACAGCCCTTTGACGCCCGTGCCGGTTTTCGCGGAAACGAAAGCGACGGGCGCGTAATCGAGAAACTTCAGCTCGTCGCGAACCGCCTCGGTAAAACTTCGCTTGCCTTTTTCGCCATGCAGGTCCCATTTGTTTACGCATAGGATCACTGCCCTGCCCTCCTCGTGCGCATAACCGGCGATGGTGGCGTCGGCCCCGAGGACGCCTTCGGTGGCATCCAGCACCAGCACAACCACATTGGCCATGCGGATGTGGCGGCGCGCCATCACCACGCTCAGCTTCTCGGCCATGAGCTTGGTCTTGCCCTTGCGGCGAATGCCGGCGGTGTCGACGAAGACAAACTCCACCCCGTGGCGCGTCAACTTTTCGTCCACCGCGTCGCGCGTGGTTCCCGGCACTGGCGACACGATGGAGCGCTCGGATCCAACTAGCGCGTTCAACAGCGTGGATTTACCAACATTCGGCCGGCCGATAATCGCCACTTTGATGGGCTGCTTTTCGTCGGCCGGAGCTTCTTCGGCTTCGCACTGAGGAAAATCGCGCGTGACATGCGCCAGTAAGTCATCGAAGCCAATCCGATGCTCGGCCGAAATGGGAAACAGATCCGCGAAGCCGAGCGCGTGGAATTCGTGCGCCAGCGCCTCTCGCGCGGTGGTGTCGATTTTGTTTACGGCGAGCGTGACAGGCTTGTCCAACCGCCGCAGCATCTTCGCCAGGTCCCGATCCGCGCCGGTGATCTCGGTGCGGCCGTCGATCAGAAAAATGATTTGCGCGGCGCCATCCAGGGCCACCCGCGCCTGTTTCAGGATCTGGCTCGGAATCAGCTCGGCGTCATTCTGAATGATTCCGCCGGTGTCGATCAGATGGAAGCGCCGGCCCAGATACGAGGCTTCGCCCTGGATGCGGTCACGCGTGATCCCCGGCTCGTCCCCCACGATGGAGCGGCGCGTGCCAGTTATCGCATTGAATAGCGTCGATTTACCGACGTTCGGGCGGCCCACGATCACCACCGTTGGAAGCGCAATTGCGCCCGGGGTTTCGGTTATCGGATCTCGTCGTGCGACCATGGAATTTAGCGATGCAACCCGAAGTCCTGAGTCACACTAACGATCATAGCGAAGAGCCTGAGGCCAACCAGTCCATTCGCAACATCGCCATCATCGCGCACGTCGATCACGGCAAGACCACGCTGGTGGACGCCATGCTCAACGCAAAGCGGACTGTTCCGCTCCAACGAGCAGGTGGTGGAGCGCGATGATGGACTCCAACGACCTGGAGCGCGAGCGCGGCATCACCATTCTCGCCAAGACCACCGGGGTGCACTATCACGGCGTGAAGATCAACATCGTCGACACTCCCGGCCACAGCGATTTTGGCGGCGAGGTGGAGCGCGCGCTGATGATGGTGGACGGCGTCATGCTGCTGGTGGATGCGAGCGAAGGCCCGCTGCCGCAGACGCGCTACGTGCTCATGAAGGCGCTGGAGGCCAAGCTGCCGCCCATTCTGGTGATCAACAAAATCGACCGGCCGGACGCGCGCATTCAGGAAGTGCTGAACGAAGTCTACGATCTGTTCATCGATCTCGACGCCGTCGAAGACCAGTTCGATTTTCCGGTGATCTACACCAACGCCAAGGCGGGCATCGCGAAGCTGAAGCCGGAGGACGAATCGACGCGATCTGCGCCCGCTGTTCGACACGATCTTGAAAAACATTCCCGCGCCGACGGGTAACGCCGAGGCGGTGCTGCAGCTCCTGGTGGCGAATCTGGACTACAGCGATTATCTGGGACGCCTGGCCATCGGCCGCGTGTTTTCAGGCGTGCTGAAGTACGGCGACGAGGTGTCCATCGCGAAACTGGACGGGTCGTATCACAACACCCGCATTACCAAGCTGTATTCGTTCGAAGGCTTGAAGCGCGTGGACGAAACCATCGGGCGTCCGGGCGACATTCTGGCCATCGCGGGAGTGGAAGGCATCACCATCGGCGACACGATCACCAGCGTGGAGACTCCCCAGCCGCTGCCGCGCATTCAGATCGACGAGCCCACCATCTCGATGGTGTTTACCATCAACACCTCGCCGTTCTCGGGACGCGAGGGCCAGTATCGTCACCTCGCGCAATCTGCGCGATCGCCTGGACAAAGAACTGCTCACCAACGTTTCGATTCGCGTGGAAGAAGCGGGCGGGCCGGACGCCTACAAAGTGATGGGCCGCGGCGAGCTGCAGCTGGCCATCCTGATCGAGATGATGCGCCGCGAAGGTTTCGAGTTGATGGTGGGAAAGCCCGAGATCCTGACCAAGACCATCGACGGGAAGCTGCGCGAGCCGTTGGAAGTGCTGGTGGTGGATTGTCCGGAATCTTTCGTCGGCGTGGTGATCGAGAAACTAGGCCAGCGCAAGGGCAAGATGTCGAAGATGGTCAATCACGGCTCGGGCCGCGTGCGGCTGGAATTCCACGTGCCATCGCGCGGGCTGATCGGGCTGCGCAGCGAAATGCTGACCGATACCAAGGGCACCGCCATCATGAATTCGCTGTTCCACGGATACATCGAATGGCAGGGCGATATTCCGACGCGTCCGACCGGCTCGCTGGTTGCCGACCGGCCGGGCCGAGCCACCGGCTACGCGATCTGGAACCTGCAGGAGCGCGGCGAAATCTTCATCACGCCGGGCACGGAAGTGTACGAAGGCATGATCGTCGGCGAAAACGCGCGCGACGCCGATCTCAACGTAAACATCGTCAAGGAAAAGAAGCTGACCAACATGCGCGCTTCAACCGCCGACGAAGCCATCCGCCTGGTCCCGCCGCGCATCTTGAACCTGGAGCAAGCCATCGAGTTCATCCGCGACGACGAATTCGTGGAGGTGACGCCGCAATCGATACGCCTGCGAAAGAAGATCCTGAAGGCCAATCAGAGGTGACAACTGACGCGAGCGGCAATGATGTGGGGCCGAATTTAGTACCATAGTAGGTGTCATGCGAGCTTCCGCAGTCAAGCCCATCACCTACATGAAGACCCACTCCGCTGAACTCGTCGCAGAGGTCAACAGGAAGCGGAGCCCGGTCGTCATCACGCAGAGTGGGTCTCCCCGCGCGGTGCTGATGGACGTCGAAAGCTACGAGCGACTCCAAGACGCCTTAATTCTGCTCAAACTGATTGCGCAATCTGAGGAGGCCTCTCAGAAGGGACGCTGGCTTTCACAATCGGAGATGGAACAGGAGTTACGGAAGAGGCTGGTGATTGAAGCGCCTTCATGTTCGTTGGCTGGAGCCTGCTTCGATCGATTTGATTGAGGTCGTTGAGTTCGTCCGAAAAGACCGGCCTGCGGCGGCTCGAAAACTTGGTCGAGAACTTCTGCGAGCTGCTTCCCGTCTCAGCAGGCATCCTCAGATTGGAAAGATCGTGCCCGAACTTCAGGAACAGGGAATGTCGGATTACCGTCAAGTTCTCATCTCTTCGTACCGGCTGATCTATGCGATCAGAGGACAGAGCATTGAGGTTTTCGCAGTGATCGACGGGAGGCGCGATCTCGAAGCGGCGCTATTCCAGCGCTTAGTGCGCTAGCAAATCGGTTACGTCAGCTTAGCCTTCAGTAGCTCGTTGACCGCACCCGGATTGGCCTGGCCTTTGCTCGCTTTCATGACTTGGCCCACCAGGTAGCCCAGCACCGCGGTCTTTCCAGACTTGTATTGCTCCACCTGTTTGGGATTGCTCGCGATTACTTCGTCGATGATTTTGCCGAGCGCGCCTGTGTCGCTGATCTGGCGCAGGCCTTCGCGGTCGATGATGGCACGCGCCGATTCGCCGCTTTCGACCATCTTGGCGAAGATCTCCTTGGCCAGCTTGCCGCTGATTTCGCCTTTCGCGATCAGGCTCACCAATTCGCCCAGGTGCTCGGCCGAGACCGGCGATTCGGAAATCTCGCGGCCCTTCAGCGCGCCCATGAGATCGCCCGCCACCCAATTCGCCGCGGTGCGTGGATCGCCCGCGGTGGCCGCGACCTTTTCGAAATAGTCGCTGATGGCGCGCGTGGCCGTCAACACTTGCGCGTCGTATTCGCGCAGGCCGTAGCTTTCGATAAAACGGCGGCGCTTGTCGGCCGGAAGCTCCGGCATGGCGGCGCGAATGCCCTCCAGCCAGGCTTCGCTGACGCGCAGCGGAACCAGATCCGGCTCCGGAAAATAGCGATAGTCGTGCGCGTGCTCCTTGCTGCGCATCCCCACTGTTTCGCCGGTTGCGACGTTGTAGAGCCTGGTTTCCTGCTCCACCCTTCCGCCGCTTTCGATTAGAGCCACCTGCCGCGCGATTTCGTAATCCAGCGCCAGCTTGGCGAAACGGAACGAATTCAGATTCTTCACCTCCGCCTTGGTGCCGAATTTCTCGGCGCCTTTCAGCCGCACCGAAACATTGGCGTCGCAGCGCAATTGCCCTTTTTCCATATCGCACTCGGAAACGCCGACGTACTGCATCACCTGCTTCAACTCGGTGAGATATTCATAGGCTTCGTCGGAAGCGCGCAGGTCCGGTTCGCTGACGATTTCGATCAGCGGCGTCCCGCTGCGATTGAGATCGACATAAGTGTAGCGGTCGGAATCCTTGAACCCATCGTGGATGCTTTTGCCGGCGTCATCCTCCAGATGAACCCGCGTGACGCCGATCCGTTTCCTGTCCCCCTCGACGGAAATCTCGAGCCAGCCGTGCTCGGCCAGCGGCTGGTCGTATTGCGAGATCTGATAGCCCTTGGGCAGGTCGGGATAAAAATAATTCTTGCGCGCGAATCGCGAGAATGGATTGACGCGGCAGTGCATCGCGAGCGCGGCTTGAATGGCCATCTCGACCGCTTGACGGTTCAGCACCGGCAGCGCGCCCGGCAGCCCCAGGCAAACCGGACAAACGTTGCTGTTGGGCGGCGCGCCGAAGCTGGTGGGACAGCCGCAGAATATTTTCGTGCGCGTGTTGAGCTGCACGTGCACTTCCAGGCCGATCACCGGCTCGTATTTCGCGATTTCCTCCGGCGTAGCTAGCGCCGCGATACTAGAGGACATTGCTTCATTATAGAAGGCTGACCCGGAAAACTCCGCTGCAGCCGGCCAGGACCAGATGCACCGTGTAAGCCATCATGTGCTGCACGGCATTGCCGGCGCTGCTGCTCATTCCGAATCCAACCAGCGAGCAGCCCAGGACGAAAACCGCTTCTAGAAATCGCGACATAGTAGTCTCTTTTCGCTCGTCTTACTGTTTGGTACCCGAGAGCGAAGCCGTCCCGAGCAGCCCGCCCAAGCCCATGGTTTCCACCGCCGACGACGGCACGATGACCATCGATCCTTTTTCCTTGATGGCCTCGTACAGCATGTTCATCGCGCGCAGATGCAGAGCGACCGGATTGTTCAGATACACCGCCGAAGCCTCGGCAAACTTGCTGGAGATCTCCGTCTCGGCCGTCCCTAGAATGATGCGCGCCTGGCGCTCCCGCTCAGCCTGAGCCTGCCGCGACATGGCGTCTTCCAGCGCTTGCGGGATATGCACGTCGCGAATCTCCACCGACTGCACCGTGATGCCCCACGGATTGGTCTTCTCATCCAAAATGCGCTGCAATTCGCGGCCGAGCATCTCGCGCTCGGTGATCATCTGCGCCAAATCGTGCCGGCCGATCGATTCGCGCAGCGCCGTCTGCGCGCTCATGGTGATGGCGTTGTCGAAGTCCATCACTTCCAGAATGGATTTCTCGGGATTCCACACCAGCCAGAAAATGATGGCATCGACGTTCACCGGCACCGTGTCGCGCGTCAAGGCCGATTCCGCCTTGACATCGGTGACGCGCACGCGCTGATCGACGTATTGGCTGACGCTGTCGATGACTGGCACGATCACGAAGAGCCCCGGCCCGCGCAGTCCGACGTAACGGCCCATCCGCAGCACCGCGGCCTTCTGCCATTGCTCGGCCACCTTGATCGCGAACAGGAAGTACAAACCGATCAGAATACCGGCGACGGCGAAGGCCGGCTGATTGTACACCAGCGTGGCCGCGACGCCGCCGGCCAGCGCGATCACTAATACAGCTACGCCGATGCTGCTTACCTGCGACCCTCCGGAGGCGCCCGAATCCTTAGTGCCTCTTTGTTTCATGATGCTTCGAAGTAGCATGACTAACCCCTTTCCTGTTCCTTTTTCAACTCATCGAAATAATCCAGCAATTCTCCGAGCGAGATTCCCTCGGCGCCCGCTTTGGCGAGCAATTCACCCGCAAGCTGCGCCACACGCCTGCGCCGCTCCACTTCGCTCGCTTTCGGCTTTTTATCGGTGACGAACGTGCCGGTTCCCTGCTGCGTAGACAACACCTCGCGGATCTCCAGCTCGCGATACGCCCGCACCACCGTGTTCGGATTGATCGTCAGGTCCACCGCGAGTTGGCGCACCGTCGGAAGTTGATCGCCCGCCTGCAGGGTCCCCGATGCGATGCCGCCTAGCACTTGGTCGATGATCTGCCGGTAGGCCGGAACTCCGCTGCGCGCGTCCAATCGGACTTGAAAACGTCGATCTTGCGCCGCGGAGGTCATCTACGTCTGATAGTGTATTAGTTCTATAGTACACTGTCAACAGGAAAATGCACTCTGACGGTAAACCTATAGTCCGCCGAATGCGTTTAATGATAGTAGTGAAGCAGTAACGCAATGAGAAATCGAACCTTTCTGGCGCTAGCCCTGTGTTGTATGGGGGCAATGGCAGCTTCGGGCAAAAAGCCTGCTAAACCCTCCGATGAGCAACAGCGCCAGGCCAGACTGTTCCAGAAGAAGCTCAATAACGACCAGCAGATCGTCCACGCGCTTGACCGGCTGACCTTCGGCCCGCGCCCAGGCGACGTCGCACAGGTCAAGAAGATGGGCCTGAAGAAGTGGATCGAGCTTCAGCTGCATCCCGATCGCATTCGAGAAAGCGCGGATCTGGAAGCCAAGCTCGAACCGCTGGAGTCGCTGCGTATGTCGCCGCTCGAGGCGGTGCAGCATTATCCGGCGCCGCAGATGATTCTGGCCATCGCGCAAGGCAGGCAGCCGATGCCGGACGATCCGTTGCTGCGCGCGAGCGTTCAGCGCATGCTGCAGCGCTTCAAAGCGCGTAAAGATTCGGGTGCGCAAGGAGCTCCCGCGCTCGATCCGAATACGGATCTGGAACCAGCCACGCGGCTCAACGAAGTCCTGGATCCGTCGGAATTGCTGATACTGCGCGGTGGCTCTCAGGACCAGAAGCGCGCGCTGCTCGAAAACATGCCGCCGCAAAAGCTGGAAGAAATGCTGATCGCGATGCCGCGCCCGCAGCGGCAGCAACTGGTTGCAATCGCACCGGTGGAAGCGCGCCGGACCATCATGCTGCTGAACGCGCCCCAGCAGGTGGTGGCCTACGACCTGCTGGACGCCAAGCTGCTTGCGCGCCATCGAGAGCAATCGCCAGCTCGCCGAGGTGCTGGACGATTTCTGGTTCAACCACTTCAACGTCTTTTACGACAAGGGCGCGGACCGCTTCTCGATCCCCGAGTACGAGCGCGAAGCCATCCGTCCGAACGTGCTGGGCAAATTCCGCGACCTGCTGGAAGCCACCGCCAAGAGCCCGGCCATGCTGTTTTATCTCGATAATTTCGAATCCGTGCGGCCCGACCTCGATGCCAACAACAAGAATCGCAAGGTGAAGCGCGGCTTGAACGAGAACTACGGCCGCGAGCTGATGGAGCTGCACACGCTCGGCGTCAACGGCGGCTACACGCAGAAGGATGTCACGGAAGTGGCGCGCTGTTTCACCGGCTGGACGCTCGTCGAACCGCGGCGCGGCGGCGGGTTCTTCTACAACGACAAGTTGCACGATAAGGGCGAGAAAGTAGTGCTGGGCCACGTGATTCCAGCGGGCGGCGGCATGGATGACGGTGAACAGGTGCTGGACATTCTGGCCACTCATCCCTCCACCGCGCACTTCATTTCGAAAGAACTGGCTCAGCGCTTCGTCGCCGACAATCCGCCTGAGCCGCTGGTCGAGAAAATGGCTGCGACGTTTCTCAAGACGGATGGCGACATTCGCGAGGTCATGAAGACCATGCTGGCTTCGCGCGAATTCTGGTCGGAAGGCGCATATCAAGCCAAGATAAAAACGCCGTTCGAGATGGTGGCGAGCTCGGTGCGCGCTCTGGATGCTACGGTGACCGATGGGTTCGCGCTCGCCAATCAGGTGGGCAATTTGGGCGAGCCGCTATATCGCAAACTGGAGCCCACCGGCTATTCCAATCTGAATTCGGACTGGGTGAATTCCGCCGCGCTGCTGGGCCGAATGAATTTCGCCCTGCAATTGGCGCAAAATCATGTGCCGGGCGTCAAAGTGGATGTATCGCACTTGAGCAGCGATCCGGCGCCAGCCGCCAAGAGCTTGCTATGCCGGCCGGCAGCGCCGCAGACGCAAGCTCGGTATTCAGAAAGCGCTGGCGGAACAAAAGCAGAAGAAAACCCCGGCGCTGGTGGCCGGGCTGGTGATCGGTTCCCCGGATTTTCAACGCAGGTAGTTTGAGGCAGCCTTGAGGTACTACGCATGACGTCACGACGTGTTTTCTTGAAAGGCTCGGCGTTCGCCATTTTCGGCGTGGGCTCGATTCCAGCCTGGCTCTCGCGAACGGTCTACGCCGCCGAGGGTCCGCAGCGCCGCAAGAAAATTCTGGTAGCCATCTTCCAGCGCGGCGCAGTGGACGGCCTGAACATGGTGGTGCCATTCGGCGAGCCGCGTTACTACGAGTTGCGCCCCTCGATCGCCATCCCCAAACCCGACGGCACACCGCAGAGCGCCGTCGATCTGGATGGATTCTTCGGCCTGCACCCATCGCTCGCACCGTTGAAGCCGATTTACGACTCAGGGCGCCTGGCGATCGTGGACGCAGTCGGTTCGCCGGACCCCACGCGATCGCATTTCGACGCGCAGGATTACATGGAATCCGGCACACCCGGAATCAAAGCGACCACTGACGGCTGGATGAACCGCGCGCTGCCGAAATCGAGCGGACCGGTTTCGCCCGTCCGCGCCGTGAGCCTGGGCGCGAACCTGGCGCGCAGCATCCGCGGGCGCAACGATGCAGTCGCCATCAACAACCTGAACGATTTTCAGATCCGCGATCCGCGCAGCGCGGACGGCTTCGAGAGCATGTACGAATCCACGCTCGACACCATGCTGCACGGCACCGGCAAAGAGACCTTCCAGGCCATCAAACTGATGCAATCGATCCAGAAGCAGAGCTACACACCCGCCAACGGCGCCAAATATCCAGGGGGAGGGTTCGGCAACAGCCTGCAACAGATCGCGCGGCTGATCAAGGCGGACGTGGGCCTGGAAGTCGCGTTTGCCGACATCGGCGGCTGGGACACGCACGTCAACGAAGTGGCCGCGCACCCGTCCGCTGGACAACTCGCCAACAACCTCGCGCAATTCGGCCAATCGCTCGCGGCTTTTTATCAGGACCTGGGCGATCGCATGGCGGATGTCGCCGTGGTCACCATGTCCGAGTTCGGACGCACGGCGCGCGAGAACGGCAATCGCGGCACCGACCATGGCCATGCCAACGTGATGTTCGTCATGGGCGGCGACATCCAGGGCGGCAAAGTCTACGGCGAATGGCCCGGCTTGGCGGAGGAACAACTAAACGAAGGCCGCGACCTGGCGCTGACTACCGATTTTCGCGACGTGCTGGGCGAGCTGGTCTCGAAACACCTGGGCAACCCCAATCTCAAAGCGGTATTTCCGGGCTACGAGAATCCCAAGTTCCGCGGGCTCCTGAGCTAGGCCGGCGAAGTTTCGCTTGTCGTGGGCACGGGCGCGCGGCCCAGCGCCTTTAGCTCGTCCAGCGTGCCATTGAACCGGTTGAGATCCACTTGGCTCAAAACTCCCGGCATATTTCCTTGCCGGGTGTGTTGCCAAAAAGTCCACTTGGTCCAGGGCTTGGGAACATCGGGCGCCGGATCGTTGGTGTATTGCGCCAACCAAACCGGGTATTGCGCCAGCACGGTGGCGTTGTGCAGAACGTCGCTCATGAAGGCCGGACTCAAATACAGAATTGGCGTCCGATGCAACTGATTCTCGACCGCATCGATCCAACTCAATACGAGCTGCGCACGGTGCAACACCGGAACGCCCTGCCACTCTTCGGGAGCCTCCAGATCCAGCACCGGCGGCAGATCGCCCGCTTGGAGCCGGGGAACGGTTCGCAAAAATAAATCCGCTTGTGCTGTGACTGAAATCGCGGGATGAAAGAAATGGTACGCGCCGCGGGCCAGGCCTGCTTCCGCCGCCGCCAGCCAATTGGAGGCGAACCGGGCGTCCACGTGCGAAGCGCCTTCGGTGGCCTTGATAAAGCAGAACTGTATTCCCGCAGCGGCTACGGCCGCCCAATCAACAGCCCGCTGGAAATGGGAAACATCGATTCCTTGGAGGAAGGCAGGGCCAGGCGCATTGGGCGGATTCACTCCCTATCTTAGTACGCCCATTTTGTCGAACGGCCAGTAAATGAACACCGCTTTTCCGTAAATATACCGGCGCGGCACCAGGCCCCAGGCGCGGCTGTCGTTGGAAGAACTGCGGTGATCGCCCAGGACGAAGTATTCGCCGGACGGAATTTTCTTAGCCGGCATGGAATTGTCGTCGCGATATTCGGAGGGAACGTAGTCTTCCTCGAGTGCGTGCCCGTTCACCACCACGGTGCCCCGGTCCACTTCCACGCTGTCTCCCGGAACCCCGATCACACGCTTGATATACGACTTGGTGGGGTCGCCCGGAAACCAGAATACAATCGTATCGCCGCGATCGATGGTCGAAAAGTGATACACGAACTTATTGATGAAGATCCGTTCCTGATCGTCGAGCGTGGGCATCATGCTGGTGCCCTCGACCTTGACCGGCTGATAGAGGAACAGAATGACGATGACCGCCAGGACCACCGAGAACAGCAGGTCCCGCGCCCAGTGCAGCACTAGACCGAGCAATGACCGCTTGCTCGCAGGAGCCGTAGGCATTACGGGCGGGGGTGTTGCAGGTGTTACGGGAGCCACGTCCATCTGGTCCATCAGATTACCAGCATTCTCAAACTATCTTCGCACCGCCCCGCGCTCTCCGGCAAGAGGCTGGGACACTTCCGGAGAGGGCTCGATCCGGCCGGGATACCAGTAAGAACAGTCGATCCAACACATAAGACGTATCGCTAGCGGATTCAGTTCCGCGGCGCGCTGGGCCCGGAACCCCTGCTTAATCCGCCTAACCGTTACGGGAAACCGCAGTCTAAAGGACGGATGGATGCGGAGGCCGGCGGCGCGGTCGAACGGGCGCAGTCGGGTGACAGCGATGCCTTTCGACTGCTCGTCGAGCAGCACAGCCGCGCCATCTTCCGGCTCGCTTTTCGTATGACTGGCAACGAACAGGACGCTGAAGACGTGGTGCAGGAGACTTTCTTGCGCGCTTACCGCCAGCTTTCGCGCTACGAAGCCCGGTCCAGCTTCTCCACCTGGCTGTATCGTATTGCATCGAACTACGCGCTGGACCTGATCCGAGCGCGCCGGCGTCATGAGGAAAAGCGGGAGCGCGGCAATTCCCAAGACCGGGACATCCTGCAGTCCATTCCGGAGTCGAGTCCTGGGCCGGACCGGATTTTCTACGGCGGCCAGGTCAAGGATCGGGTGAACGCGGCGCTCGATGAACTAAGCGCCCAAGAGCGAACCGCGTTCGTGCTGCGGCATTTTGAAGGCCTGTCGATCGACGAGATCGGCCAGGCGCTCGGAACTGGAACGAACGCCACCAAACACAGTATTTTCCGGGCAGTGCAGAAACTCCGTAGAAGTTTGGAGCCGGTAGTAGGAACTGCAAGATGAATCACTTGAGCGAAGAACAGTTGGTGCTCTTTTATTACGGAGAGTCCGCGGAAGCGAGCAGCATCGAAGAGCATCTGGTGGGATGCGAGCAGTGCCGGGCCGATTTCCGAGCCTTGCAACTGGTGTTGAACACCGTCGATTCTGCGCCGGTTCCTGAACGCGGCGCTGGGTATGGCGAAGCCGTCTGGCAGCGTCTCAGCCAGCACCTTGGCACACGCAAGCGCAGGCGCGTATTCACCTGGTGGATCTGGACGCCCGCAACCGCAGTGCTGGTCTTGGCCGCCTTTTTCGCAGGACGTCTCTCGCATCGCGCCGAAAATAGCCAAGCGGCGGCCAATCAGAATAATCAGCAGGTGCGCGAGCGCATCTTGCTGGTGGCTGTGGGCGATCACCTGGAGCGGTCGCAGATGGTGCTGGCCGAATTGAGCAACGCTCCTGAGAAAAAAGGCAAGCTCGACATTTCCGACGAGCGGCAAATGGCCGAGGAGCTGCTGGATGACAACCGGCTCTACCGCGAGACCGCGCGAACCACGGGCGATACAGGAGTCGCCAACGTGCTGGACGATCTGGAGCGCGTCTTGATCGAGATCGCCCATAGCCCCTCCGAAGTTTCGAGCGATCAGCTCTCTGAACTGCAACAGCAAATTGAAAGCCGCGGATTACTGTTTAAAGTACGCGTGCTGGGCTCGCGTGTGCGGGACGAAGAGAGCACTCCGCTCCGTGAGAAGAACGAGAAGAGGAAAAAGTTGTAAGGAAGATCGACATGATTCGAAGAAGCAGATTGTTATTGATCCCGGGGTTCCTGGTTGCGGCACCGGCCTTTTCTCAGCAGCCACCGCCGCCTCCTCCGGAACCACCCGCGGCTCCAATTGCCCCTTTGTCGCCAATGCCGGCCATGCCGCCAACGCGGCCCACACCGTCGCGGCCTGCGCTCGCCCCCATGCCTCCCCTGCCGCCCGATTTGGCGGACCTGCCGCTACTGGCCTTCCAGGACACATCGCGGGCCGATCGCGATGCCGCGCGCCGCGCCAGAGACGTTGCCCGCCAGCAACAGGATCGCGACGAACGCTTTTATAGAGAGGGCAAGAGCTACCTGGATCGCAAAGAATACGACCGGGCTATCGAGGCGTTCAATCGCGTCATCGATAACAAAAGCAGCCGCGCCGATGGAGCGCTGTACTGGCGCGCCTACGCCCAAAATAAACTGGGACAGCGTGAGGCAGCCGTCACCACTCTCACCGAGCTTCAGAACAACTATGCATCCAGTCACTGGCTGGATGATGCCAAGGCGTTGCAGGTCGAGATACGGCAGCTGAGCGGCCAGCCGGTTTCACCCGAGTCGGCTACCGATGAAGATCTGAAATTGCTGGCTTTGAATAGCCTCATGAACTCCGATCCTGAGCGCAGTGTGCCCATGCTCGAAAATCTGTTGAAGAGCAGCAACTCGCCGCGGCTGAAAGAGCGCGCTTTGTTCGTGCTGGCCCAAAGCCGGTCGCCGAAAGCGCGCGAGGTGCTGGCGTCGGTGGCCAAAGGCGGTTCCAATCCCGATCTGCAAGCCAAAGCAGTGGAGTATTTGGGCATCTACGGCGGCCGCGACAACTTGCAGCTCTTGACCGATGTATACAAGAGTTCCAACGATACGCAGATCAAGCGCGCGATTCTCAACAGCTTCATGGTGGCCGGCAGTCGCGAAAATTTGCTGGCAGTCGCGAAATCTGAATCCAATCAGGAGCTCAAGCTGCATGCGATCCAGTTGCTCGGCAACGCGGGCGGGTCAGCCGACTTGGCCCAACTGTATTCCAGCGGGTCTTCGCCGGAGGTGAAGCGCGCCGTCATTCAAGGGTTATTTATCTCCGGAAACGCCGACAAGCTGCTCGAACTGGCGAAAGCCGAAAAAGACGCGAGCCTGCGCCACTTGGCCATCAACCAGCTTGGCGTCATGGGCCGCAGCAAAACCGGCGCCACGCTGGCAGCGCTGTACCCGCAGGAGACGGATCAAGACAACAAGCGCGCCATCATCAATGCGCTTTTCATCCAGGGCAATGCGGCCGCGCTGGTCGATATCGCGCGCAAGGAAACGGACCTGAACCTGAAGAAACAGGTGGTGAATCAGCTATCGGTGATGCACTCGAAAGAAGCCAACGACTATCTGATGGAGATTCTCGCGAAATGAAAAAGACCGGCTGGATCGCGATCGCGCTTGCCGCCGGTTCCGCACTGGCGCAACAGCCCCGAGTTGAAAATGCGCGCATGGAAACGCGCCAGGTTTCGGGCGGTCTGGATGCAACTCTGCGCGCGATCATGGGAGCGCAGTCCGGCCCTCTCTGGATCGGATACGCAGAGCCAATGATTCGAGGCGACCGGCAGATGTGCTGCTGGAATGACAACGAGCGCGGATGTTTTCTCGAAACGCATACGGCCGGCCAAACTGTGTCTGCGCCGGCCAACCAGACGGTCAAGCTGGAAGGCCCGACCGATGTGGTCGTCCTGTACCGTGTCGAAAACCATCAAGTCGAAAAAGTTCGAAGCTTCACTCCCGAATGCACGCTGGACGCAGGCGGGCTGCCATTCATCTGGCTGACCGGCGCGACGCCCGTGGAGAGCGTTCGTTACCTTCTGAGCGTGGCTCAGAATACGGCCGCCGGCACGTCGCGGCGAGCGAATGGAGCGGTATCCGCCATCGCACTGCACGCGGACGCGGCCGCCGATCAAGCGCTGGAACAACTCTCCGGCTCCACCGAACCTGACCAGGTGCGGCGTCAAGCGATTTTCTGGCTGGGCAACGCCCGGGGCAAAAGTGGGTTCGAAATTGTCCGCCGGATTCTGCGCGAAGACCCCAATGACAAGATTCGCGAGCACGCCATCTTCGCCCTCACGCAGAGCAAAGAGCCGGATGCGCTGGACGCCGTAGTTCGCGCCGCGCATGACGACAAGAGCCCGCGCGTCCGCGGTCAAGCGCTGTTCTGGCTCGCGCAAAAGGCTGCACAGAAAACCGCGCAGGCCGCCATTTCTGACGCCATCGCCAACGACCCGGAAACCGAAGTCAAGAAACGGGCGGTCTTCGCGCTGACGCAAATGCCGGCCGGCGAGGGCGTGCCGCTGCTGATTCAAATGGCACGCGGCAACCAGAATGCCGCCGTTCGCAAGCAAGCCATGTTCTGGCTCGGACAGAGCAAAGACCCGCGCGCCCTGGCCTACATCGAAGAAGTCTTGAAATGACGGGCGCGGTTCATCCAGTAGGCCCACGCGATCATCAGCGAAAAGAACACCAGGCCATTCACACCCGCGCGGACCGGATTGGGATCGATGCCGGCCGTGATGTTGCCGAGCCAGGAGACGGTGAGCAGCGCGATCCCCAACCAGAATGCGAGCACACCAAGCCAATTCTTTCTCTTCGTGGCCCGCACGTAGAGGATAACGGCGGCGACCCACGCGACGCCTTCCACCAGCACCGTCGCTGGAATCGAGTTCCACAATCCCAGACCCAGTAACGGCTTCACGCCGGGTGCGAGCGCCATGTCAGGCCTGTGGCTGACGATATCAAGTATCCAGTGACTCAGCACGGCCGCCAATAGCAGCAGGGCGCCGCGCGCGGAGCGACGCCAGAGGTAAAACCCGGCCGCGAAGAGCAACGCCCACAGCGTGTCCGTCAATAAACTGTGACTGTATGGAATCTCGCCCAACATGCGATTCGCCGTCACGCCGGCCACGGGCCGGAACCTCTCGATGCCGCCCATCATAAAAACAAAGGCGAGCATGTCCGCAAGCATCACCGCCGTCATCCAAGTGCCGAGTGAGATCTTCGGCTCGATCTGTTTGCCGGCGAACCCGATCGCCAAATGCCCCGTAAACATGAGCTATTCGCCGAGGCCGTATTTCAGGCGCAGCTGCCGCAGCTTCTCGCGCGCTTTCAGATCTTCGTTCGAATAGAAGCGCGCGCCCGGAAAATCGTGTGTCGCGATGGCGTGTTCCATGCGCCGCAAACAGAACTCGACCCGCTGCTCAGCTTCCGCGATTTCATCAGGCACCGCGGCGCTTATCGTTCTGGCGGACGCGAACCACAGCTCGCGCGGCACGCCAGCCGGCCGCATCATCCGCAAATCCGGCAGAGACCGCGCGCGGATTGAACTGCTGGTGCTGACCTTCGCCATCCATTCGATGGGCACACTCATCGCGAGAGCAACCAGCTCTACGCACACAAAGCGGCCGTACGCAACCCTGCCGCGCGCGCGTTGCTCTTCCGACGCCCGGCCAAACGAATCCAGCATTTCGGCTGCAAAGAACAACCGGTAATCTTCGGGAAAAAGCCGCAGCAAAGCTCGATAAACGGGCTTGAAATTCATGTCAAGCCTCTTTCGTCCGCAGCCGCGCGGATGCGGCGCGCGTCACCTGCTTCATCCGCTCCACCTCGAATTCAAGTCTCCCGCGACCCTCCGCGGTCAACCGGTAGGCCTGCTTCTCGCGCGAGGTGTCCTTCTGCTCGAAGCGCTCGATCCATTGCTCTTCGAGCAACCGCCGCAGCGCGCCATAAAGCGTCCCGGTGCTCATGCGAACCCGGCCGTTGCTGAGGGTTTCGATATCCTTGATGAGCGCATAACCATGCCGCGGCCCGGCAGCCAGGCTGGCCAGGATCAAAAGGACCGGCTCGGTGAGCGGCTTGCTATCCGGCACGTCCTGTCGTAACACCACATGTCGCACGACGACATATTACGACACCTGCGGCGGCTTCGTCAATCCCCTGCGCCGGATTGTGCCAGGCTAGCTTCTCCTTTAGGAAATAGTGAGCGTATTCCCCGAGCTCGACAGACCCAAATTGAGGGTTTGAATTGTATAGGTCTGGGATCCCGAGGTTTCGAGATCGAGCGCGATTCTTTTTGATTGGCTGTTGGCCTGCGCTGGCCACCCAGACGGTAACGGTGAAGGACCATTAAACGTAAGAGTAAAGTCATCGGACGGCCCGGCAGCCCATTTCCACGACACTTCTCCCTTTGAGAATGTTGCGTTCGTATTGCTGAGTACCAAGTTCCCTTCGCTTATGCTGAGAAGGATCGCCTGAGTATCGGCTGTGTTCTCCACCCCGTCGGAAGGCACGGGTTCGACGTCAGGATCATCGGACCATCCATTCGCGATGCTCACGGTGTATTTGAACACGAGGTTTCCGTGATAGAAACTCGGTACCGCCACCGTGAGTGGGCCGGTGGCTCCAAACATCGAGCGAACCGCTTGCGATCCGTCCGCGAACGGACTGAAACCGGGAAACGTCACCTGGAATGGGACTGGAAGACCCATAAATTTTGCAAACCAGGAGAGGGTATCTCCATTGTGCGGCCGGATACTCGAAGCATCTGGAATACCCGGAGCCGAATATTTGAAATTCCCGTGGACATCCACGTTAACGTCGATTACGTAAGCGATCGGAGCGCTTTTCTTCGCTTTTCGCCCCTTCGCTGATGGTCGTTTCACAGCCATATGTCCTCATGAACTGGTTAGATCGGTGGGACTGCACATACGAACGGCGCCGTTCGCAAGCGAGCTAAGTCGGGATCTCGGCGTGCTTCCTGGCGAGGAAAGCCTTTCTGATACGCCTGCTTCAACAAGTCGGTTGCGCGGGAGCACTGGCCAGCCAGTCCGTACGCCTTCCCCGCATTGTACAACGTGCGTACACCGGAGCCTTGGCTAAGCGCCTTGGAAGCCAGCTTGACGGCAAGGTCTTTTTGTTCGGTCTTGGCGGCGAACTTAGCCATGCTTGCCAGTAGGTCCGGGCTGGTGGGATTGATCGCCAACAGCTTGTTCCCGGCTTCGAGTGCCTTGCGATACACTTCCTTCGCCTCCCCGCCTTGGCCACTTTCCACCAGCGCGTCGGCGAGATTGCCTAAAGCGATTGCGCTAGCCGGCTGGAGGTCGACGGCGTTTCGGCAGTCCGCCACGGCGGCTTCCATGGATCTCTTGTCAAACTCCACAGCGCAGCGGTCGGAAAATGCAGTCGATGTGGGTTTGAGTTGAATGGAGCGCGTAAAGAGACGCTGTGCATCGTCAAGACGGTCCAGATAGTACAAGAGCGAGCCCAAGTTAGTATAACCGTCTGCGTACTCGGGAGCCAATTTAGTAACGATCGTAAGCGGCTCCTCAGCCTGCGCCCATTTACCTTGGGACATATAGAAAATTCCCAGATTCGTATAAGCCGGAAAGAAGCTTGGCCTCAGACGTATTGCTTGTTGATAGGTGGCTTCAGCAGCAGAGAATTGTTTAGCGCTTTCGTACGCCCCAGCGAGTTGAACTAATAACTCTTCGTCGTCCGGATTGCGCGCGAGGGCGATTCGCAGTTCACGGATGGCCGCCTCGGTCTGCCCGGTAGCCCGTAGGATGCGCCCGCGCATTACAGGAATTTCGCGATCGCTCTCGTCGATGTCCGCGGCCCGGCGGATCGCTTGGTCTGCTTTGGCGAGCCACTCCGGCTGTTTGGTTCCCGAATACGTCCGGAAATAGGCCTCGCTCAGCGCCACCTGGGCTGGAGCATAGTTCGGACTAGCAGTGGTTATGCTTTCCAATGCCGAAACTGCCAATTTCAGGTTGTCGCCCCGAGCGTAATCGCGTAGATATCCACGTGCCACGACGAAACGCGCATAGCTGGGCGGAGTGATTTTCCCGCTCTGGCTCACTGGCCGTCCTTCCAGGTGGAGTAAGCTAACCAGCACGGCTATGAGCTGGCCCTCCATGGCTCCCGCGTCGGAGTCACTGAGGCTAACCTCGCGCGACCCCGGCGAGAGCGGGCGCGAGGCGTCGGACGCGGACAGTGTGATTAGCCAGCCGGCGTCATCCGATGTGCGGCGCACGGTTCCGCTGATAGTGACAGTCGCCTGGAACATCCGGGCCGCGTCCGCCACGGTCCTGACGCCGAACCGGCGAACGTCGCTGGACGGTACCACCCAAAGTGCATCGGGAAACACGCCCCGTCTTGCCAGCAGGCCAGTCACCACTTCGGAAAGCCCATCTCCGAAGGCTGCCGCGTCACTCTGAGCGCTAAGATTCTCGAAAGGCAGCACTACCACCACCGCGTGCTCCCGCTTCGGCGCGCGGCCGCGCGTACGGATGATCCACCAGGCCCCCGCGGCTAACAGCACCAGGAGTAGTACAGCGGCGCATGCGACCATGCTGCGCCGGCGAACGATCTGCCTGGTGGTGACGGTTCGATAATCCCTCAGGTCGGCAATCAAATCGTCGGCCGAAGCGTAGCGGGCCTCGCGATCCTTCGCCAGCAGTTTGCGCACCACGGCATCGAGCCGCTGCGGAACACCAGGCGTAATGCTGGAAGGAGGAGGTGGTTCGGACGAAACAACTTCGAGCAGAGCACCGACCGACGAGGCGCCGGGAAATGCGCGCCTACCGGTGAGGCACTCGTACAGCACAGCACCCAACGAAAAGAGGTCGGAACGGGCATCCAGGGGCTGGCCGCGGGCTTGCTCAGGGGACATGTAGGCGGGCGTTCCCAGCAGCGTGCCATCCATCGTGCGCGTGATGTCCTGATCATCGGCCATCAACTTCGCGAGCCCAAAATCCAGCAATTTAGCCTCGCCCTTGGGGGTCAGAACGATGTTATTCGGCTTGATATCGCGGTGCAGAATAGCGTGCCGGTGAGCTTCGCCAAGAGCCGCCGCAATCTCCATAACCACGCGAACTGCCTCGTCTACGGGAAGAGGACCATGCAGCGGCTTCCCGTCGATGTACTCCATCACCAAGTAATCCGGCCCAATGTCGTAGAGCTGGCAGATGTGGGGATGATTCAGTGCTGCTATGGCCCGGGCTTCCTGCTCAAAACGACCAACACGGTGGCCCTTTAGCTGCTTGATTGCCACGATGCGGTCCAGACGCGAGTCGCGCGCCTTCCACACCTCGCCCATGCCGCCCGATCCGATCGGCCAGAGGATTTCGTAAGGCCCGAGGCGGTCCCCTGCGTTCAGAGGCATAAGTCGAGTCCCTACATTCTAACCAACCGCGCAGTTACTCGCAGCGAAACGTCGCACGCAAAGCACGTTAGGCGAATGGAGGCGTGAAAGACGGGCCCTCCACCGGCAAGAGTAAAATAAAGCGTGAAACCCGCGTCCTTGCTCCTCCTTCTCGCCCTCCCCGCGGCCGCTCAGACCACGCCCGGTTTCAGCACCGCCAACATGGATCGCACCGCGAATCCGTGCGTCGACTTTTACCAATACGCCTGCGGAACCTGGCTCGCCAAGAATCCGATTCCCGCGGACCACTCCACCTGGGGCGTCGCCAGCGAACTCGATGAGCGCAACGAGACCATTTTGCGCGGCATCCTGGACAAGGCCTCCGCCAACGATCCGAAGCGCGCGCCCGACGACCAGAAGATCGGCGATTTTTATTTCTCTTGCATGGACGAAGCCGGTATCGAAAAGCGCGGCATCCAGCCCTTAAAACCCGATTTGGATCGCATCAACTCGCTCGCCAGCAAATCCGCTCTGGCCGGCGAGCTGGCGCAGCTGCACCTGCTCGGCGCGAACGTGTTGTTCCGCTTTGGATCCAGCCCGGACTTGAAAAATTCCAGCATGGATATTGCGGATATCGACCAGGGCGGCCTGGGCCTCCCGGATCGCGATTATTACCTGAACACCGACGCCCGATCGGTCCAGTTGCGTGAAAAGTACCTGGCCCACGTTCAAAAAATGCTCGAGCTCATCGGCGAACCCGCCACCAAGGCAACGTCGGACGCCCAGGCGATCTTGCGGCTCGAGACCGCGCTCGCCAAAGGATCGCTCGACCGCGTCTCGCGCCGCGATCCGGATCGCACGTACCACAAGCTTCCGCTGGCCGATCTGGCGTCGCTAGCGCCCGGATTCGACTGGCCGCGCTACTTCAAGACGCAGGACACGCCGCCATTCTCCGAATTGAACGTCTCGGTCCCGGATTTTTTCAAAGCCATGAACGCCGCCGTCGCGCAAACCAGCCTGGATGACCTGAAAGCTTATATGCGCTGGCATCTGGTGCATGCCGAAGCGTCGCTGCTGCCAAAAGCTTTCGTGGACGAAGATTTCGCGTTCTACGGCAAGCTGCTCACCGGCGCCGAAGCAGTTGGAGCCGCGCTGGAAGCGTTGCGTCGGCGCGGTCGACTCCGAC
Source organism: Terriglobia bacterium (assembly GCA_963739705.1). Lineage (GTDB taxonomy): Bacteria > Acidobacteriota > Terriglobia > Bryobacterales > Bryobacteraceae > Palsa-89. The sequence continues at coordinate 459,185 of CAVUBR010000009.1, forward strand.
CTGGGATTCGCGCTCGGCCGCAAGTTCGTGGACCAAACCTTCGGCGCCGAAGGCAAGGCACGGACCCTCAAAATGGTCCAGGAGATTGAACAATCCCTCAACGACGACATTCATTCGCTTACTTGGATGACTCCCGCCACGAAGGAGCAGGCTCTCATCAAGCTCCGCGCCGTGACCAATAAAATCGGCTATCCCGACAAACCCCGCGATTACTCGACAGTGAAGATCGTGCGCGGCGACGTGGTGGGTAACGACGAGCGCGCCACCCAGTTCGAAGTGCACCGCGAGCTGAACAAGATCGGAAAGCCGGTGGACCCGAGCGAATGGCTCATGACGCCTCAAACCGTGAATGCCTACTACAACCCTCCCGAGAACAGCATCAACTTTCCGGCCGGCATTCTCCAGCCGCCCTTTTACGACAACCGCATGGACGCGGCCGTCAACCATGGCGCCGGCGGATCCATCATCGGGCACGAGCTGACGCACGGCTTCGACGACACCGGGCGAAAATTCGGTCCGCACGGCAATCTGCAGGATTGGTGGACGCCCGAGGACGCCAAGGAATTTGAAAAACGCGCCGACTGCTTCATTCAGGAGTATTCGGCTTTCATCGCCACCGGCGATGTCCACGTGAACGGCAAATTGACGCTGGGCGAAAACACCGCCGACAACGGCGGCACCCGCCTGTCATTCATGGCCATGATGTCCTCGCTCTCCGGCCATCCTCAGGCTCCTGTTGACGGATTCACGCCCGAGCAGCGTTTCTTCCTCGCGTTCGGCCAGAGTTGGTGCACCAACGTCCGGCCCGAAGCCGCGCGCCTGCGTGCCCAGACCGATCCGCATTCGCCGCCCAAGGATCGGGTTAACGGCGTCGTCCAGAATATGCCGGAGTTCCAGAAGGCGTTCTCTTGCCAGGTGGGCCAACCCATGGTTCGCATGCCGGCCTGTCGGGTTTGGTAAACGCACCTGCGGCCTGAAATTGGTGAGTAACCTTTTCCGTCCGGCTCAGTATTTACTTACGTGTACGAGGCCAGCGACAGCAGCCTGATGCAGGCCGTCCGGGAGGGCGACCTGGGCGCTTTGGCCATCCTCTTTGAGCGTTACCATCGGCCGCTGTTCAACTACTTCGTCCACATGAATGGAAATCGCGAGCTGAGCGAGGATCTGGTGCAAGACGTGTTCGTCCGCATGCTGAAGTACCGCCAGAGCTACCAACCGGAACGGGCCTTCGCGGCTTGGATGTACCAGATCGCGCGCAACGCGCAGTCCGACTCGATCGGAAAACGAAAACTTGAGGTGGCGCTGCCGGACCGGGAGTTCGCGAGCGTAAATGTTATGGAAGAGAACTTGAAGCGCAAACAGGAAATTTCGATCTTGAGACGCGCCATGGCCCGGCTGCCGGTCGAAAAACGAGAGCTGCTGGTACTCAGCCGGTTTCAGAATCTCAAGTACGAAGAAATCGCCTCCATCCTGGGCTGCGATGTGGGAGCGGTGAAGGTTCGCGTATATCGCGCCGTGCGGGCGCTGGGACAGATTTATTTTGAATTGTCCGGAGAGAGCGCACAGCGCGGGGCGTGACCGATAGGGTGAAGAAAATGATCGCGACCCGCTGCGTTGTGCGCGATTTTTAGGGGAGAGAGCGCACAGCGCGGGGCGTGACTGAGAAAGGGCGTCATGAATTGCGAAGAAGCAAGAACCCAATTCGTGGATTATTGGCGGGGATCGCTGGAGGATTCACGCGCCGAGTTCGACGCGCACCTGGCCTCCTGCGAGCGCTGCCGGGCCGAAGCGGCGGGGCTGAAAAACATGTGGAGCGCGCTCGGCACGCTGCCCGAAGAAGACCCCAGCCTGCGGTTGCGCGCGCGCTTCTACGATTCGCTGCGCGAGTGGCGGCAGCACGAGACCGGACGCCGGCGGCCCTTCTGGTGGCTGCGTCATCCGGCTTTTCAAACCGCGGCCGCGATGATCATTCTGGCCGCGGGAATCGGAACCGGTTATCTGCTGCGCGGCCGGGAAATATCGGAGGTCTCGCAATTGCGTGGGGAGGTTGATAATATGCGCCAGCTTGTGGCTCTTTCTCTGTTACAGCAGCAAAGCGCCAGCGATCGTTTACGCGGCGTCAGCTATGCCTATCGCGTCGAACCGGACGATTCGCAGGTGCTTTCGGCGCTGCTCACTGCCGTCGATCACGATTCCAACGTCGACGTGCGCCTGGCCGCGGTGGATGCGATGAAGAAATTCACCAACAATCCGGTGGGACGCAATGGACTGGCGCGGGCCTTGGCCAAGCAGAATTCGCCGCTGGTCCAGATCGCGATTCTGGACGAAATCGTAGAGGTCCATGATAGATCCTCCGCTCCGGCCATTCAAGCTCTGATCTCGAGCCAGGAAGTTAATCCGGAAGTGAAACAACACGCCCAGTGGGCGCTGAGGCAACTGCAATGAAAACTCTACTCGTTGTCGTCGCAGCCGCTTCGCTGGCGTATGGCTTCGATGCACAGGAAAAGGAGACCATCCGTCAAACTTTTCCCGCCGCGGCGCACCTGGATGTCGACAACGTGTTCGGCTCAATTCACGTGGTCGGCTACAGCGGCAGCGCAATCCAAATGACGGCCGAGAAAACCATCGACGCCGAATCGCAGGACCGCTTGGACGCCGCCAAACGCGAGGTCAAGCTGGAGACCACTCAATCCGGCGATCAGCTCCGGATTTACGTGGACGGCCCATTTCGGCACCGAGATAGCTGGCATCGCGGCTACCGCGTCAATTACGATTTCGAACTCAAGGTCCCGGTCACCACTGCTGTACGTCTGGCCGCGGTGAATCACGGCCACATGCGGCTGGAAGGCACTTCCGGCGCCTTCGACCTTAGCAATGTGAACGGCGGAATCGAGTTGGCGGAGGCCAGCGGTTCCGGTAACGCCGGCACCGTGAACGGAAAGATCACGGCCGTGTTTGCACAAAACCCGGCCGCTAGCTGCTCCTTCAAGAGCGTCAATGGCAGCATCGAGGCGTCCTTCCGCCCGAATCTCTCGGCTGATGTGCACGTGAAGACCGTCAATGGGGGCGCCTATACCGATTTCGATGTGACCACGCTGCCGCATGCCCAGCCTGTCGCGCAACGGCGCAACGGCCGATTCGTGTACCGTGCCGATAAGACAACCGCACTGCGCATCGGCGCCGGAGGATCGGAACTCAAGTTCGAAACGCTCAATGGCGACATCCGAATCATCAAACGAGGGCAGTAGTCATGAAATGTTTCGTCATTCTTATCTCGTTCTTCGCCGTTGCGGCCTGGCCCCAGGAGCCGCAGCCGGACCGCGTGACGGTCCCCTTCAGCGACGCCTCGCGCCCCAAATCGCTCAAGGCCTCGCTCGTCAACGGGAGCATTTCCGTAAAAGGCTATGACGGCAAGGACGCCATCGTGGAGGCACGCGGGGGCTCCGGCAGGATCCGCCGCCGCGATCGCGAGCGCTCCGACGGCCTGCGCCGCATCGACACCAATGCCACCGGCCTGACCGTGGAAGAATCGGACAACGTCATAACGGTCGGCACACACTCGCCGGGCGAAAGCCTTAGCCTGAACATCCAGGTTCCGTTCAATACTTCTTTAAAGCTGCACACTGTAAATGGCAAGGAAATCGCCGTCGACCAGATCACCGGAGACGTGGAGATTGACTGCACCAACGGCCATGCCACCGTGACGCACATCACGGGCGCCGCGGTCGTGCACGCTCTGAACGGCAACGTGGTCGTATCGCTTGACAAAGTGACTGGCGATAAACCCATGTCGTTCAGTTCGCTCAACGGCAACATCGATGTCACGCTGCCCAGCGATACCAAGGCGCGGCTCCGTCTGAAGACCGACAACGGTGCAATCTACAGCGACTTCGACGTCGCGCTTGATACTTCCGGCCGCACCCCTGCGGTGGAACAGAACAAATCAGGCAAAGGAAAATCCCGCGTACGGTTCGATCGCACCATGTTCGGCACCATCAACGGCGGCGGTCCCGAGCTGGCTCTGACCACGTTCAACGGAAGCATCTATCTTCGCAAGGCGAAGTAAGTCCTTTACACGAACCCGCTAAAATAAGTAGTTCTGCGCTTTCTCGGAATTGATTTCGGATGGGAGAAGAACCCCAGCGGCTTGGCCCTCCTGGAGCAGGACGGCCAGATGTTGCGGCTGCTGAAGCTCGAATGCCTTACTGAACCAGACGACATCGCCGGCTGGGCTGATTCAAACGCAGGCCAGCACGCCGTGGCGGGAATCGACGCGCCCATCGTGATCCCGAACGCTACCGGCATGCGCGCCGCGGACCGCCTCGCGCATTCGATGTACGGCAAGTTTCACGCGGGCGCTTATCCAGCCAGCCGCGCCCGTAGCTTCTGGCGCAGAACCACGCAGTTCTCGACCGACCTCGCTCGCCTGGGCTTTTGCCACGGCGACCAGTTGGTTCCGCAATGTCAAGGCCGCTATCAGATCGAGGTGCATCCGCACGCCGCCTCAGTGCAACTGTTCGAGCTGGACCGCATCGTCAAGTACAAGAAAGGCACTCTGGCGCAGCGCGCCGCGGGCCTGGCCACGCTTCGCGCTCTGATTCTGGACAAGCTGCCGCGCCTCATACCCGCGCTCGATCCGCCCGATCTCCCGGAGATTCCCAAAACAGGCAGGGCCCTGAAAACCTTCGAGGACCAACTCGACGCGCTGCTGTGCGCCTACATAGCCGCTTACTGGTGGCATTGGGGACGCGAGCGCAACGAGGTGCTCGGCGATGCCAAGCGCGGTTACATCGTTGTGCCGCGCCGCCGCACACCCGAAACGAAACTCGCGGACTTACGCGACCACCACATGCTCCGCGGACTGCGCGAAACCGACCTGGATCCTGATCCGATCGCCCAATTCGATCGATGGTTCGCCGAAGCTCGCGCGGCAGGCGTTGCTCAAGCCGACGCGATGGCTTTAGCAACGGTCTCGCAAGAAGGCCAGCCCTCCGCCCGCATGGTCCTGTTGAAGGAAGCGACCGCCGGCGGCTTCGTCTTCTTCACTAACTACCGCAGCCGGAAAGGGCGCGAACTGGCCGCGAACCCGCGCGCTTCCCTGGTCTTCTTCTGGCGCGAATTGAGCCGTCAGGTGCGCATCACCGGCACCGTGACGAAGACCACTCGCGCCGAATCCGAAGCCTACTTCCGCACTCGTCCTCGAGGAGCGCAACTCAGCGCCTGGGCTTCCTGGCAGAGTTCGCCCGTCCCGGATCGCCAGATCCTGGAGACCCGCGTCTCCAAGCTCGACGCCAAGCACGCCGCCGCCGACATCCCCGCCCCGCCGAATTGGGGAGGCTATCGGCTGCGGCCGGAATCGATCGAGTTCTGGCAAGGCCGTCCCAGCCGCCTGCACGACCGGCTGGTATATTCGCGCCAGGCGGATGGCCCCTGGCGTATCGAGCGGCTGGCTCCCTAACCTGCCCCCCAGGCCATTCGCCGATTCTGCGCCTCCGTTCGCCGATGCGGGATCGAACCCCCTAGCTCTCACTGTTACGCTTAAATCGTGCCGCCAGACGATCAATTCCATCAGAACCTGCGGGACAACATCGAGCGCGACGTTCACGACCGCATCCAGCGTAAGATGGCCCGGTTCGAGGACCGCATGCGAAACCGCCGCTATCGTTCCGGCGGCTCCGGCATCGTGATCGGCGCCATCATTGTCCTGGTCGGGCTGGCCTTGCTGCTCGACAACATGGGTATCGTCCGATTCCACGATCTCTGGCAGTACTGGCCCGTTTTGCTGATCGTCTACGGGGTTTCGCGCATTCTGAGCTGTCAGGCGGTTTCCAGCTTGGTTTGGGGCGGCGCGGTCGCTCTGATCGGCACCTTCCTGCTGCTCGACAACCTCGATATCATTACGTTCAATTTCAGTTACATCTGGCCGCTGATCATCATCGCCTTCGGACTCAGTATGCTGGTCCGCGCGCTGGACCGCAAGCGCCACTTAGAGGGGACATCGGTTTCAACGGACGCAACACCGGCAAAGAGCGAAGCGGTGCTCAACATCGTCGCGATCTTCTCGGGTTCCCGGCGCGCCATCGACAGTCCTGATTTTCGAGGCGGCGAAATCGTTGCAATCTTCGGAGGCGTTCGAGTGGACCTGAGCCACGCAGCGATTACCATCGACAAAGCAGTGCTGGATATCAGCGCGGTCTTCGGCGGCGTCGAGATCCACGTGCCCGAAAGCTGGAATGTGCAAACCAAAGGCGTGGGCATCTTCGGTGGTTTCGACGACAAAACAATTCATCCCAAGCCCGACCCCAACGTCAAGACACCACAGCTCGTGATTACTGGCTCCGCGGTCTTCGGCGGTATGTCGGTGACCAACTAGCGGGCCCAACCATGCATCCGCTGCTCGCCACTCGAGGCAGGACCACTCTCTATCTGATCTCCTGGCTTCCGCTCGCCGGCCTGCTGGGCTATCTGCTGTCGATCACCGGCATGCTGCCGCTACTTCAGAGCGAGGCTCTCGCGGTTCCACTGTCTTTGTTTTACGCGCTGGTCTGCCTGGCGCCCTGGTACATGTGCAAGGCGCTGCCGCTCGGGCCCTCGCAGATTTTAAGACTCTTGGGAAACCACACCCCCGCGGCGTTGGTCGCCGGGCTGCTGTGGATCATCGCCGGCAAGGGTCTGGCGTTGGCGCTCGCCCGCCTGTATTTCCCTCAGCTAGATCAGCAATTCAGCCCCCAGCTTCCCTTGCTGTTCGGGATCGGCGTCCTGCTCTATATGTTGTCGGTGGCGCTGCATTACGTTCTGCTGTCGGTGGAATCCTCGCGCGAAGCCGAAACACGTGAGCAGGAGGCCCGCGCTCTAGCTCGCGAAGCGGAATTGAAAGCCCTCAAGGCGCAGATCAATCCGCATTTCCTGTTCAACAGTCTCAATTCCATCAGCGCGCTCGCTACGGTGGATGGAGCGCGCGCCCGCGAGATGTGCATCAAACTGTCCGACTTTCTTCGCAGCACTCTCAACCTCGGCGACAAGACCAGCATCTCGTTCAAGGACGAGCTGGCACTGGCGAGAGCCTACCTCGATGTAGAACAAGTTCGTTTCGGCGCGCGGCTTCGCACCGCATTCCAGGCCGACCCAGGCTGCAACGGCTGTATCGTGCCGCCGCTGTTTCTACAGCCGCTGGTCGAAAATGCCGTCAAGCACGGCGTCGCAGGCATGGTGGACGGCGGGACCATTGAAGTCTTCGCGTGCTGCCAGGACGGATGGCTGCGCGTCAAAGTGGAAAACGATTTCGATCCCGACGCGCCTCCGGCCAGCCGCCATGGCCTTGGATTGCAAAACGTGCGCGGCCGCCTGCGCGCGCTGTACGAAAATCAAGCCCGCCTCGACACCCAGTTGACCAGCGGCCGATTCGTGGTTCAGGTCGAGCTACCCTGCACCGCGCATGGGTAACAATAGAGAGACGAATGGCTGAGACAGTGGCGCCCGGCGCCGCAATCGCACACTATCGCATCGTGTCTCTCCTGGGCCGGGGCGGCATGGGCGCGGTCTATCTGGCCGACGATACGCGGCTCGGCCGCCGCGTAGCGCTGAAAATTCTGCCGCCCGAGATGGCCGCCGATCCCGAACGCATGCAGCGCTTCGTGCAAGAGGCGCGCCTGGCCTCCGCGCTCACTCATCCCAACGTCGCCACCATCTACGAAATCGGACAGGACAAGGAGCTCTGGTTCCTCGCCATGGAATACGTCGAAGGCCGGCCATTGAGCGACCGCATCCGCCAAGGCCCGCCGAAGACACCCGAAATTGTCGCCATTGGTCTGGAGATCGCCGACGCGCTCGACGACGCCCACTCCAAGGGAATCGTACATCGCGATATCAAGCCGGCCAATTTGATGCTGACTGCGCGCGGGCACGTCAAGATTCTGGATTTCGGGCTGGCCAAAGCAGGCCGCGCCTGCCCAACACGCAAGAAACCCAACTCATGACCAGCCTCGGCGTCGTGATGGGAACAGTCGCCTACATGAGCCCGGAGCAAGCGCTAGGCCGCGAAGTCGACGCGCGAACCGACATTTTCAGCCTGGGCATCGTGCTGTATGAAATGGCGACCGGGCGCGTTCCATTCTCCGGCGCCAACGCGCAGGAGACCATGGCGCATCTGCTCCAAAGCCTGCCCGAAGCCACCGCGCGCTTCAACTACGACGTTCCTCAGGAACTCGACCGCGTGATCCGCAAGTGCCTGGAGAAGGACGCCGGCCGCCGCTATCAGTCCGCGCGGGAACTAATGGTCGATTTGAAAAATCTCGATCGCGACAGCAGTTCCGGCCGAACGCCACTGCACGGAGCCTCGTCGAACGCGACACGCCGGCTCAAAGCCATCATCGTGGATGACGAAGAACTCGCGCGCCAGCTGTTGCACGAGTACCTGAGCGCGGCGCAAGGCATTGACATCATCGCCGAGTGCGCCAACGGCTTCGAGGCCGTAAAGGCAGTCTCCGAGCACAAACCCGACCTCGTCTTTCTGGATGTCCAGATGCCGAAGCTGGACGGCTTCGAGGTGCTGGAGCTGATCGATCGCGAAGTAGCGGTGATCTTCGTCACCGCTTACGATCAGTACGCCATGAAAGCCTTCGACGCGCACGCCGTGGATTATCTGCTCAAGCCCTTCAGCCAGGACCGCCTGGAAAAAGCGCTGGAGCGTGCGCGGCAGCGGTTAGGCCAGAAGCTGCCTCCCGCAACCGAGTTGGCTCGCGAGGCGCGTCCACCGCAACAGCATTTGCATCGTATCGTGGTCAAGGACGGCGCGCGCGTCCACATCATCCCGGTGGAGGCGCTCGACTACGCCGAAGCGCAGGACGACTACGTGGCCCTGCACAGCCAGCGCAAGAGCTACCTCAAGCAGCAAACCATTTCCAGCCTGGAAGCCGGGCTCGACCCGGACCGCTTCGTGCGTATCCATCGCTCCGTCATCGTCAACCTGGAGCGCATCGCGAAAATAGAGCCCTACGCCAAAGACAGCCGCATCGCGGTGCTCTCGGATGGCACGCAGCTTCCGGTGAGCCGCGCCGGATACGACCGCCTGCGCGCGCTCCTAGGCGAGAAATTCTAGGAGAACCGTGACCCCTTCCCTGCCCTTCGCCAACCTGCTTGGAATTCATGTGATCGAGTCGACGCCCGAAAAGGTCGTGGCCGAACTTTTAGTGCGAGATGACCTATGTACACAACCAGCCGTCCTGCACGGCGGCGCTGCCATGGCGCTGGCCGACACCTTGGGCGCACTTGCAACCGCGCAGAATCTCCCGCCCGGCGCAGGGACCACGACGATCGAAAGCAAAACCAACTTCCTCGCGCCTGCTCCGGCAGGCACAACGGTCCGCGCCGAATGCACCCCGATCCATCGCGGGAAACGAACCCAGGTCTGGCAGACCCGCATCACGACCCGCGAAGGGAGGCTAGTAGCGCTAGTCACCCAGACGCAACTCGTGATCTGAGCGAGCAAAGCTGAGATCCTAGATTCTTACCTCAGAGATCTTAAACAAGAGTAGTGCAACATTTGATAATCAGGCGGCCAGCAGATCGACGATATTCTGAATGGCCCTGTCGGCTTTGTGGTAGGCGGCTTCGAGTTGGCTGTCTGGCCGGTGAGCGGGATCAGGCTGGCGATGGAAGCGGCTGTTGGCCAAGGGTCCACAGAGACGCTTGTGGAAGAAGAGAAACAGAAGCGCGACCTGGAGGCCTTTGCTGGTGAGGTGATAGGCGTAGCGTGTGCCGTCCCGTTGCAAGAGCTCATGGCCTTTGAGCTTGCGGAGGTCGTAGCGCAGTTGATTCAAGCTATAAGATTTCTCGGCGAGGCTGAAGGTGGTGAGGACGGCTTGGTGAATCTGCTTGGAGGTCCAGCCGCCGACGTTGCTGCCGCCGTGCAGGAGCACTTCCAGCAGGCGGATGATCCGGTTCTCGTGGATTTTGATGCCGGGATAACGCACCGATCCGATGGTGATGGGGAGCGCGATTCGCTGCAGCAAAGGAAAGTCTACGTGGACGTTGAGCCATTGGGCCTGGCAACTGGCGAAGCGGTCCGTGATGAGCTGAAACTTCCGCCGCACGGCGTCCAGGTGGTCCAAACCCTTCTTCAAGCCGAAGTGGCTCAGGTTGTTGGAGCAGAGTTCGTTGCGCAGGAAGGTGGAGAACTTTTCGTATTGTTTGAGGAACGCGTTCTTCCAGTAGGCGCGGTAGACGTGGTGGCCGTGCTCGATCTGCTCGATGACGGTGCTCAGCTTGCCGCGGAACTTCTTGGTCAGGCGGACGCCAAAAATCTCGCTGATCTTGTGCGCGGTCAGGCGCCACAGCCCCAACTCGCAGGAACGCTCAAACACTTTGTGAATGGGAAAATGCCGTTTGAAGATGAAGTTGCGGCAGTACTCGATTTGGTGAACAGCGTAGAAGCGCGATAGGTTCATCGCCGCGCGTTCCTTCTTGGAGAACTTGGGACCTAGGATCAGAGTCCAGTAATCCAGTTGCTGCCGGATCACTGTCGGGCTGAGCCGGTCGGCTGCCGCTTGTAACTGTTCTGCGTCGTCGACGGCCAGGAAAGCATTGTCATTCTTGCGAAAGCCGACTTTACGCCGGTTCAGTTCCTGTTCCATGAAGGAGTGGCCGTTGAGATAGTAGGTGGCCTGGAAAGGGAAGAAAGACGCGACCCGAATCACCAGCGGTCCCAGGACTTCATCGCGCACATAAAAATAGTAGTGCGTGTAGCGGCTCCGCTGATGCGCCAGAATGCGATGGTTGGGATCTTGGGTGGGAAACTTGGGGACGCTGATGCGGAACGTGGCCCCCTGCTCCATGCTCTTGAAAATGAAGTAGACGCCGTAGGCGTTCGTTTTTACCATGCGCCGCAAGTGGGGCTGCACATAATCTTCTTTGCGCACTCCCTTCTCGGCCCATTCCACGGGAAGCTTGTGATTGGCCGCATAGGCTTCCACCCACTTCCGGTACACTTCGCTGCGCTGGCTCAGGACGGTCTTGTCGATGACTCTAACGCCGATGACATCGCGGAAAAAGTAGACCACCTGCTCGGGCCGCGACAAGCCGCTTAAGTACCCGTTGATGACGATGCGGTCGAAGCAGTGGTATACCAAGACAAGCAGGCTGCTAAACAGCTTTGTGAACGTCTCCATCGGCCGTCCTCCTCAGATCAGGTCTTGACAACATGATCATCGGTCAGACGGCCGGTGGAGTCAAAATTTCAAATATGTTTGGCTAGACTTCTGCCGACGCTTCAGATGCGCCCTCAACGGTGCTCTCGTCAGGTCTCCGCCAACTGTTGTAGACGATGTAAGGCGCCATGAACAAGCAAGCCTGCTCCAATAACATGCGAAGTGTGCTCGCCATCATGTTCGTTAATTGTGGGGGTTGTCGCCCAATCCGCAATGCTGTATTCCGAAGTTGGAAATAGAAATACGGCGTGACGACGAGCCGGACAAGGTTGAAGGCCACCCATAGTCCGTACCCAATTAGAGCCACCTTTGTCACAAAACTAAGCAGCCTGGAGACGGGGACCTCCGCATCCGCCGACTCGCTATCTGGCTGATGCCAAAACGCGAGGAGCGACAGGATGTACGCGAAATTACCAACCTCGCCCAGCACCGCTGAGACTACGCCAATCGTCCGTGGATTTCGCGCGGCACCGACCACACTTATGGCGCCGCTTTCCCAATCCACCAGCTTCATAGCTGTCCAATAAGAGCTTAGGTATCCGCTCCACTCCCATAGACCCAAGGCCACCAGAAACCCGAACACCAGCGCAGTGACCAGGCTGCATAACCGGAGGTACTTGGGAAAGCGCAGGGTTCCTTCGTTACGATACACAGCGAAAAAGAACAATGGCAAAATCGCGGTGAATAGCCACGCCAGCACGCCGCCCGGAATCATCCACAGCTTCATCGTGGGGTGGCTCGATGCGAGTGCCGCCATCTGCCGCATCGCCTGCCACACAGGTATCACGACAGCCAACGCTGACGTTATGCAGACAACGAGAGCTGTCCGCTTGATATCCATGAACCAGGGCGACACTGAATTCGGCAGGTTCATCACTCCGAGGTTAACCGAGATATGTTATCAATTCGGCGAGGCGAATCCCTACGGTGACGCCCACCAGCCGCGCAATAAAGCAATATGGTCCTTCGCAATACTGGCCAACTACCCGAAATCCCGCCACTGTCCCGCGCTATGCTGATTGGAAGTGCGGAAAGTCATAATCGCTTCGGAGATCCCGCTTTCAGGCGAACTCAAAATTTCGCGGGGAAGTATTATAACGCCGTCCGCCCAAGACGCCATCCGCGAGCGCGGCATCAAAATCGTCGAACTCCCCGACGATCAACCCGATACGGAGCCTCCGGAAAAAATCGTAGCGCTGGGATCGGATCACGGTGGCTTCGTTTTGAAAAAAATGCTGTTGCCGATCTTCGCCGAGCTCGGCCTATGCGTCAACGACGTCGGCGCCACGAGCGAGAAACCGGTCGATTATCCCGACATCGCCGCTAAAGTGGCCGAATTGGTCGCGAGCGGCAAAGCCACGCGCGGCGTGATAATCGACGGCGCGGGCATCGGCTCGGCCATCGTCGCCAACAAATTTCCGGGTATCCGCGCCGCCCTGTGCTATGATAAAGCATCGACGCGGAATAGTCGGGAACATAATGATTCTAATGTACTTACGCTTGGCGGGCGACTGCTGACTCCAACCCAGGCCGAGGACATTTTGCGAGTCTGGCTCAGCACTCCTTTCGCCGGCGGACGTCACGCCGCTCGAGTACAAAAGATCGCCGAAATCGAAAAGGCCACGAAAAATTGGACGCCGCGAAGCTAGATCGACTCGTCGAACAAATCGGAGAAGAAATCCTCGCGCGCACCGGCCGGCTGGCTGCGCTGCCCCGCGATGCGGAAGGCCTCAACATTCCCGGTCTGGTCTGTCCCGGTTGCACGCAACGTTGCCCGCAGACCTGCGAGCACAAAGCCAAGGAGATCGTGAAGGCGGGCGCGTGCAGGCTCTCGTGCAGCGACACGCTGACTGGAATCGATCCCTCCATCGCCGCGCTCATCGACCACACGCTGCTGCGTCCCGATGCCACGCGCGATGACATCCTCAAGGTGTGCCGGGAAGCGCGCAAATATTGTTTCGCCAGCGTGTGCATCAATCCTTACTGGGTGCCGCTGGTTTCGGCCGAGCTGGCCGGATCGCCAGTCAAAGTCTGCACCGTGATCGGCTTTCCATTGGGCGCGACGTCCACCGAAGCAAAAGTTGCTGAAACGGAAGCCGCCCTGCGCGTGGGAGCGCAAGAAATCGACATGGTGCAAAACATCGGCGCGCTGCGCAGCGGCGATCATGACGCCGTGAAAGCCGACATCGCCGCCGTCGCCGAAGCAACGCATCGCGCCGGCGCGATCTTGAAAGTGATTCTGGAGACCGCCTACCTCGATGACAACCAAAAAGTGATGGCCAGCATGCTGGCTAAGATGGCGAAAGCCGATTTCGTCAAGACCTCCACAGGCTTCGGCCCCTCCGGCGCGACCGCGCACGACGTGGAGCTGATGCGCCTGGCGGTCGGTCCCGAAATGGGCGTCAAGGCTTCCGGCGGAATCCGCACTCTGGCCGACCTCAAGAAAATGGCGGCAGCCGGCGCCACGCGCATCGGCGCCAGTGCCAGCGTGAAAATCGTGGAGGCCACCACCGGCGCTCCGCAAGAGGCGGGCACGGGCTACTGATGGCCACCGCCCCACGCAAATCCGCCATCCGCTTCCAGGAGCGCGCCGAGCTGCTCGATTTTCTGCTCGACGTGGCCGCGGCTACATCTGAGACGCTGGATCTCGAACGCATCCTGGCCAACGTCGCCACCATCGTCAAGGAAGTGGTCCCCTACGATCTGTTCGCCATCCTGCTCTACAGCGAACGCCGCGGCGGCCTGACCATCCGCTACGCCATCGGTCACCGCGAAGAGATCATCCGCAGCCTGCTGCTTCCGCTGGGCGAAGGCATCACCGGAATCGCAGCGTCCACGCGCCAGCCGATCCTGGTGGCCGATGTTCGCAGCGATCCGCGTTATCTCTCGGCTCTCGACGCGGTGCAATCGGAGCTGGCCGTTCCCATGCTGACGCGCGGAAAGCTGGTGGGCGTGATCGATCTGCAATCCACGCGCCTGAACACCTATCGCGAGCAGGATCGAGCTTTGGTCCAATTGATCGCCGGCCGCGTTGCAGTAGCCATCGACAACGCGCGCCTGTACCGGCGTGTGGATCGGCAGAACAAAACACTCAAAACGCTCTCGCATTTATCCCAGGAGTTCAGTTCGATTCTCGACCTCGACGAGCTGCTGGGTAAAATCGCCAAGATCGTGCACGCGCTAGTGGCTTTCGACGCGTTCAGCATCCTGCTGGTGGACCCGGAACAAAAGATTTTGCGTCACCGTTTCAGCCAGCGTTACGACCAGCGCGTGAATCTGGATAACATCCCGCTCGGCCGAGGCCTCACCGGCGCGGCCGCCGAATCGCGCGAGATCGTACGTGTGGTCGACACCCTGGCCGATCCCCGCTACATCGCTTCGCATCCCGATATTCGTTCCGAAATCGCCGTGCCGCTGGTGGTGCAGGATCGCGCCGTCGGCGTCATGGATCTGGAGAGCGAAAAGATCGGCTATTTCACCGAAGACCACTCGCGGCTGCTCGCGTTACTCGCCCCGCAGGTCGCCAGTTCCGTCGAAAACGCTCGGCTCTACGAAGAACTGGCGCAACGCGAGCAGAGCATGGAGCAGGACCTCAAGGCCGCGCGCAACGTGCAGTCCGTCCTATTGCTGCGAGAGGCGCCTCCGATCAAGGGTCTGGAGATCGCCATCCGCTCGCGCCCGGCGCGCCAAATCACGGGCGATGTCTACGACATCTTCGAGCATGGCAACGACGCCGTGTTCGCGTTGGGCGACGTGGCCGGAAAAGGCGCGGCCGCGGCGCTTTACGGCGCCATGGTCAGCGGGCTGCTCCGGACCCTAGCTCATCGCAAGCGCAGCCCCGCGGAATTGTTGCGGCTGCTCAACAACGTGTTGCGCGAGCGCGCCGTGGAAGCGCGCTATGTGACGCTGCTGGTCCTGGTCTGGGAGCGCGCCCATCGCCGCTTCGTCATGGCCAACGCAGGCGGCGAACAGCCGCTGATTTGCCGCCAGGGCGAGATCCTCAAGCCGCGCGTGGAAGGTATCCCGGCCGGAATGCTGGATCATCGCGAGTACGAGGAACTGGTTTTCGACGCACAGCCCGGCGATCTGCTGCTGCTTACTTCCGACGGCATCACCGACCAGCTCAATCCGCGCGAGGAGGACTTCGGCCACGGCCACCTGGCTCGTTCTTTTCGCCGCCTGTGCGGCCAAAGCGCGCAAACCGTGGCCGATCAGATCCTGGCGGATCTGGATCAATTCACCGCCGGCGCGCCCGCCTTCGACGACCAGACTATGCTTGTCCTGAAAGTCCGTTGATGCATTATCGCGACCACACGTTGTATTTGGAAGAGGTGCCGCTGGCCGACATCGCCCGGCGCGAGGGTACGCCTTGCTACGTCTACTCGGGCGGCAAAATCCTGGAACGCTTTGAGGCCTACCATCAAGCCTTCGGCGCGGTGCCGCACCAGGTCTGCTATGCCGTGAAAGCCAACGGGAATCTGGCGATCCTCAAGCTGCTGGCCGAGGCAGGCGCGGGCTTCGACATCGTCTCGGGCGGCGAGCTGTTTCGCGTCCTCAAAGCGGGCGGCGACCCCGCGCGCGTGATCTTTTCCGGCGTCGGAAAAACCGCGCAGGAAATCGACTACGCGCTCGCGCACAACATCCGCAGCTTCAATTGCGAATCGGAGCCGGAGCTTGCGCTGATCGATTCTCTGTCCGCACGCCGTCAGGCGAAGGCGCGCATCGCCGTGCGCGTGAACCCCGACGTCGATGCCTCCACGCATCCTTACATCTCAACCGGTCTCCGCAAACACAAATTCGGCATCGACATCGCGCAAGCGGAAGCCGTTTACGAGCGCGCCAAATCCTTCGCCCATCTGGTGCTGGAAGGCGTGAGCTGCCACATCGGCTCGCAGATCACCGATCTCGACCCAATGCTGGAAGTGTTCGACAAAATGGTCGCGCTGGTGGAGCGCCTGCGCGCCCGCGGCCTGCCCATCCGCACGCTGGACCTCGGCGGCGGCCTCGGCGTTCGCTACAAACCGGAAGACAAGACCGTCTGCATTCCGGAGTTCATTCACGGCATGTGCGCGAAAGTGGCCCCTCACGGCCTCGAAATTCTGATCGAGCCGGGCCGCTCCATCGTTGCGGAGGCCGGTGTGCTACTGACGCGCGTGCTGTATCGCAAGACCAACGGCGAGCGCGAATTCGTGATCGTGGATGCCGCCATGAACGACTTGATTCGTCCCGCTCTCTACCATGCGCACCACGAGATCATCCCGCTGCGCGAATCGAATTCAGGCACGATCACCGCCGACGTGGTTGGACCGGTGTGCGAATCGGGTGACTTTCTGGCGCGCGGCCGCGAAATGGTCAATGCCATGCCCGGCGATCTGCTGGCCGTTTGCACCGCCGGCGCCTATGGATTCGTGGCGGCATCCAACTACAACGCGCGCCCTCGACCGCCAGAAATTTTGATAGAAGGCAGCCGCTACCGCGTGATCCGCACGCGCGAAACATACGAGGATCTGATCCGCGGCGAATAAGGCGCCGCGCTGTCCTCATATCATCTCGAATTGAGGACATTCTCGCGGCGCGCCGGGTCCGCAGACCGGCGGAATCCAATCGAGCACCGTGTCCCGATTCGAACGCGCCGCCGTATGCCGCCTCGATATGTTATTGTCCATGCCACCGGCTGGAGCGTCGAAAACCGCCCGAAAGCGGAAGGTGCTGCCCTTGCCCGGCTCACTTTCAACCTCGATTCCGCCGCCCATCATCTCCACCAGCCGTTTAGAAATCGACAAGCCCAGCCCGGTCCCGCCATACCTGCGGGTAATGCTGCCGTCCGCCTGCGTGAAAGCCGTAAAGATCTGGGCCTGCTTGTCCAAGGGAATTCCGATGCCGGTGTCGGTGACTGAAAACTCGAGTGACGCACTCTGACCGTCCCGGGAGGAAACGTGAACCGCCAGACGCACCTCGCCTCGAGCAGTGAACTTGATGGCGTTTCCGAGCAAGTTCATGAGCACCTGGCGCAAGCGCGTGGGGTCGCCGCGAAGCATGCCGGGCACATCGCGAGCCGTCTCCAGCAGGACTTCGATGCCCTTCTCATCAGCACGCACCGAGAGAATCCGGACAACATCCCTCAGCAACTGCGGCAAACTGAAAGCTACACTCTCGAATTTGACTTGACCGGCCTCGATCTTAGAGAAGTCCAGAATGTCGTCGATGACGGTCAACAGAGATTGAGCTGAATTCTTGACCGTCTCCATGTAATCGCGCTGCTCGCTGGTCAGCTCGGTCTCCAGCAACAGATCGGTCATCCCCATCACGCCGTTCATCGGGGTACGAATTTCGTGGCTCATGTTGGCCAGAAATTCACTCTTGGCACGGTTGGCGGCGTCGGCGGCCTCTTTTGCTTTTCTCAGCTCTGCTTCGACCCGCTTGCGATCCGTGATATCGATGAAGATTCCCTCGACGACGTTGTCGCCCCGGGCGTCATCCTCAACCACGCTCATGTTCGCCAGGACCCAGACTAACGAGCCGTCTCGCCGGCGGAGGCGCAGCTCGCGATTCGTGAGGGTCTTCTTGGCCTCCAACTCTCGAATCAGTACGGGCCGGTCTTGAACGTCATAATAGAAGTCCGCCGTGTTTGACTGTGCGAGCTGGCTGGCCGAAGTGTAGCCGGCTATTTGGGCGAAGGCGTCGTTTTTATCGAGCAGGCGCCCGTCCAGCGTGCTGCGCAAGACGCCGGCCAGGTTGCGTTCAAACAAAAGCCGGTAACGTTGTTCTGAGGTCCGCAGCCGTTCCTCCGCCAGCTTCTGTTCCGTGACATCGGAGGCGATGCCGACGGTGTAGTGTTTCCCCGCTCTCTCAAAGCTGCTCATCGCCCTGGCTAGCAGCCAAATCCAGACTCCGTCCTTTCTCTGAATCCGGTATTCTGTGCTGAATGTCTCACCCCGGTGTAGAAAGCGATCGAACGCCGCACGCACCGCGGGGGCGTCTTGCGGGTGAATGCGCTCGTACCAGACGCCCGAGTTGTAGATTTCCGCGGGAGTATAACCGTAAACTCGCTCAATATTCGACGTGATAAAAACGCAATGACCTAGGTCGTCGCCCACCCACAGAACATCCGGAATGTTGGTAACCAGAATCTGATAGATTTCTTCGCCCTGCAGAGTTGCGGCTGCTTGGGGAGATTCGTTCCAGAGAGGCTGACAACTGAGCGTGGTGCTTAACTGATTCATGACCATCAGCTAGGCATTTCGCCTGCCACCGGCTTTCAAAATCAACGCATCTTTTTATACAGGACCTTAATTGTCTCGCAACACACTCATAATACGTGGCCGGTCCGGCCTTATTACCGAATTAATCTCGCTTAGCGCCCTCTGCTCTCCGGTGGGTGTGAATGGGCTCCGCCCCCCGCGCCCGGGGGTTTTTCCCTAAGCCGTTCCATCTAGATCGACCTTGGGTCCAGTTCTATGCTCCAGTGTGGCTTCTTCAGCCCGTGGCCCGCATGGGATCCCGCGTACACGCCAAGCCTGTATGATGGAACTTAGACGCAAAGGAGACAAGAGATGAAACGTTCCCTGCTGCTCGGCGCAACCCTTGCGCTAGGCGTGCTGTTCGCGCATGAAGAACCAAAAGGAAAGGCGATCACAGTAACCGGCCAGGTGATCGATACCGGCTGTTATCTGTCGCACGACAGCAAAGGGCCCGACCATGCCGCTTGTGCCACCACCTGCGCCAAGAACGGCGTTCCGCTGGCGATCCTGGACGCGAGCGGCAAGATCTACATGCCCATCGCGTTCGACCACAAGAATCAAAACTTGAAGCTCATGCCGTTCATCGAAAAGAAAGTGAAAGTGAGTGGCACGCTGCTTGAAAAAGGCGGCGTGAACGGCATCGCAATCAAAACAGTAGAAGCGGCTGAGTAACGTCAGTGCCGGTCGTGGTCGTCGTGATCGCGCCAACGGTCGTGATCGCGCTCGTGGTCGCGGTCCCAGCGGTGGTCGTGCTCGAATCGTCCCCGGTCGCCGTCCCAGTAGCCGGCGAAGAATCGTTCTCCATCGTGATGCGGCACAATCCAGCGGGCGCCCGGATAGGGCGGAAGCGTCCAATATCCGGCATGCCACCGATAACGCCCGCCACCTACGAACCAATAGCCATCGATCCAGACGTAGTCAGGGCCCGGCCTGGCCGGCAAAACTCGAACCACCCGCGGCGGTGGCGGAGGACCGATCCGGATGCCAATCGAAACCTGGCCGAAGAGACAGCCTGCGGCCAGAAGAGCCAAGGACAGCAGTTTTGTTTTCATCGTTAACGCTACGTTAGCACGAAGCGGTCCAAACGTTAGGCTCTTGAAAATCAATTGAATGGCAGAATGTTCCGCTAGTAAATTTTGCTACCGGGCGGAGATTTTGTTCTAGGCCGCTTTTCTCACAGGTAGGTCAGAACAGACTGAAACGGGCGCCAGAAGAGCCTCGCGAAGCACGAACTGAGCAAGGCGAGTCATCGTCGAACGTCTTTTGGCGAGTGTAGGGATCAATTCGACCCGCAGTCGATCGTGGAGCGAGGCTTTGATGGGCGTGCAAACGCACTCCTCCGAACCGGCTGCGCCAGCGGAGGAAGCATGTCAACAAAGCCGGTCCCCGTGTTGCCGTTCAGCAGCGCAAGTTGGTCCAGACCTGCTGGTACAGACCTTGCCAGGGATAGCTGGAAGCCATGGAAACCCAGACTTTGCGCACCGTGACCCGGACCTGCGCGCCGATCTTCAGCAGCTTGGTGCGGATAGTGGAAACCTGCGCTTGCGCCAACTCGGTGGCTTGCAGTCCCAGCCGCCGCAGTCCGCTCATCAGCACATAGGCCATCGTGGACAGATAGAGGCGCATCTGATTGGCTCGCATGGTCTCGGTACTCACCCGATCGGCAAATAAGCTGAACTGCTCCTTGATGCGGTTCTCCATGTCGCCGCGCGCGCAGTAGAGTTTTTCATACAGCGCTTGCACCGCCCACTCCTGGCTGCTCAGTGAGGTGACCACGAAGCGCGGGTTCTCTTTTCCGTCGAGGTGCTCGGCCTTGGCGACCACGCGCCGTTTCCGGTCCCAGCCACTCTTCTTGGTCTTTCTGGTCTGATAGTCAAACTCGGCAAAAACCCGCGCTGGTTTGCCGGTCTGATTCCACTGTTGAGTCGCCTCGTGCATCTGGGCTCCAATGATCTTCCGCAGTCTCTGATTGCGCGCCAGACCGAACACAAAGTCCACCCCATTGTTTTCGCACCAGCTCATCAACTCGTTGCGGCAGAAGCCAGAGTCCCCGCGCAGAATGATTTTCACTTCCGGCCAACTCGCCCGAATCTGCGCCACGATTCTTTGTATTTCCGCCAGGCAGCCGAAGGCAGCGTCATGATTGGATTCCCGCAGGCGCGCGCACAGCACGTGCTCTCCGCAAAAGATGTAGAGCGGCAGATAGCAATATTGGTCGTAGTAGCCGTGGAAGAATCGACCCTCCTGGTGGCCGTGCAGCGGCAGGTCGGTGGTGTCCACGTCCACAACGATCTCCTCGGGAGCCGTCTGGTGCGACTCCAGGAACACTTTCACCAACAGTTCGTCTACCGCTTCTTTCCAGAACGTGATCTTCTTGTACCGGTCCGGCCCGCCGCTCCCCAGTTCCATGCGGTTCAGGGTGCTCTTGCCCGCCAGCGGTTGCTCCAGTTCTTCCCGTCCTGCCAGAACTCCGAACACCGGATCGTTCCGTAGTTGCTCGTGATCGTTCAGGTCTTCGTAACCCAACGCCAGACCGTAAACCCGTTGCGAGACCAGCTCCAGCACCGAGTGCTCCACCAGATCCGGATTCCGGCTATCCAGAAAACACTTCGCCAGACGCGCCAGAAGATTCAGTCGCTGGTCGGTCTGACGTAATAGGAAGGCACCCCCGTCGGAACTGATCGTGCCCCCGTCGAAGCGGGCCACGATCTCCCGTTTTCCGCACGCTGCAAATCCGAAGCCCGATTGGTTACACTCTGTCATAGCGAAGGCCGTCCTCTCTTGGTGCTAACTGTTGTGTGGAAACTCAGTTATGCCATGAAGGACGGCTTTTTGCTATAGGGTCTGTGAGAAATGCGGGCTAAGGGGACCACCGAGAAAATGCTCCGCCTGGCGGAGTTGGTTCGGCACCTGCAGACTACGCGGCATGTCAGCCCTATCGCTGCCGGCCGCAATGCATTCACGCGCGCGACTCGACGCCATGTCATGTTGTGGGTCCGGCGATACGTGCCGCCCATCCACTGGTTGGGCGCATGCTTGTTCGGCGCTGCGTTGTTCGTTTATGCCTGGCTGGCCGCGCACACCTCGCGCCTGACCACCTTGGGAGCACGCGCCTGGCCGGATGTGCCGGACCGTAGCGTGCTGGCGATCTGGCATGACAGCGCACCTTCTTTACTCGTGGCGCTGGCCAAGCGTAAGCCCCGCGCGGAGGTGGCGATTATGGTCACTACCGAACCGCGAGGCGACAGCCTGGCCGTCTTATGCCGCCTGCTCGGGCTGGAGGTGATTCGCGGAGATTGGGAGCATCATGGCTGGCACAGTGTGGCGCGGCTGGCCGAGCGAATCGCCGGCGGCGCGTGCGCCGTGATCACGCCCGACGGCGGAGGTCCCCGGCGTCTGGCACGCCCCGGCGCGCTGGTGTTGGCCGCGGCAGCCGGTGTTCCTCTGATCCCGGCCGGCGCCGATTGCCACCCTGCGTTGCGCGAGCCACACAAGTGGGATCAGCCTCGCAATCCCGTGCCCTTCGGCCATATCGCGATTTGCATCGACCCGGAGCTGAAAATCGACGACTTCCCCGACACCGCCGCGCTGGAATCGGCACGGCTACGGCTGGAGCAGGCGCTCAACGCATCCAGTGATCGCGCCCGCAACGCGCTGGGCTTGCGCGCTTGAAGGCGATTACTTGGCTGCAACCGGCACGTACACCTTGCGCGCAGCTACGACATCGGCATTGGGAACTTCGGTGGTGAATCGTACTGGTTCCAATCCAGCCTTCTTCCCCGGCGTGATCAGAAATTTCACCACGTATTGGTTGGCCAGGTGGTCGGCGATTTCTGCCAGATATGGCGCAAATGAGACGGCCGGGCCGAAACCGATCATATAGGACTCGCCGCCGGTTTCGTCCGCGATCTGGCTCAGATGATTCTGACCCCAGTTGATGCGCCAATAGGCGTGCCCGAAGTGGCCGGCGGCAGGCGTGTAGATGGTGTACACGATGACGCCCGCGCGCTGCGCATCTTGGATGGCTGCATCCAAATACGGATTCACCACTTCGCCCCCCAGCGGATCAATGCCGCTGCTCACCAGAACAACCTCATGGCGCGCCGTGCTGGCCGGCCAACGTTTGATCAGATCGCTGAGCGACAGGAAGGGACTCGGCGAAACGCCCGGGAACCCTAGAGGCAGGCGCAGAGCCTTCGCCGCACTGGCATGATCGGTGGTGGGATTTTGCCCGACTCTCACGGTCGCATTCTGCAGGTACGCGACTCCGATTGCGGTTGTGGCCGGCTGCGTCTCGATGAAGTGCTGCAGATCACTTAACTGCGAGCCGAGGGTTGTGCTGGAGGCGTCGTCAATCAACAGGAACAGTTCGAGCGCGGCATGCTCACCATGGCAATCAATCAGTTCATTGATCGGGAGGCGTTCCTTCTTTTGAAATGCCATGACGTCTTGTGGGTGCAAGAGAGGTGCTTCCTTGCCGTGGCGCGCCTCAGCGGTAATAACCATTTGAACCGGCACACCGGGAGCCGGCGCTTTTTCCTGAGCCAATAGAAAAGTTCCCATCGCAAACGCGGCAGCGCTGAGATGCAATGTGCGCATATTTCATACCTCCAGCGGGAAACCAATCCTGGCAATATACGTAGCACACTCGGGACGGCCTCGAAACAGGCGATGCCGATCCGGGAATTCCCCGCGATTTCCCTTTATTTGGACGTCAACCGGCCCGGAGACGGTTCAACAAAGCGTGAGTCCAAAACCTCGCGAGAGCCAAACTTTACTATCATGTTACTAGCCATGTCACGCGTCTTTCTGCTGTTCGCCGTGATCACCGGCGCCTTCGCCCAGTCCAATTCATCCGCGGAATCACCTCAACGGCTGGTGCGGCTCAACGTCTTCGCCACCAACGCTAAAGGCGACCCGGTCACGGATCTGCGTGCCGCCGATATTCAGGTTCGCGAAGACGGGCAACCGCGTACGGCAGTTTTTTTTCACTCGTCCGGAGTGACAACGGCGATTGCGTCACCCGTGGAAGGCCAGGCGGTCAATCGTCCGGCGCAAGCTCCGACGGTGATCTTACTCGACCGCTGGAATGACCGTTCGATGGTCGCGGCCGCCGCCTGGATGGATGTCGGCGCCGCGCTCGGACGCTCTGAATCGGCGGAGCGCACCTTCATTTATCTATTGACCAATCACGGAGACGTGGTGCCCGTGCATGCTCTTCCGCCGGCCGATGCGGACCTGCGCACGCTGCCCGAACCGACTCCCGCCCAGCTTCGTGCCAAGCTGGATGACGACGTGCGCAAGCTGAATGGCCTGCGGGACATTGATGTGCTGGACCCGGTCCTCAAAGCGAACACGACGTTCAAAGCCTTATTCGAGCTCGGCGGCCAGATGGCCACGCTGCCCGGCCGTAAGAATTTGATCTGGGTAACTCACGGCTTCCCGCTGACGATACCGATTCCAGGCGCCGATTTTATCGATTTCACGCCACCAGATACGAACGCTTACCGCGGCGGCTTCGCAGTCCCAGATTGTGCTTTATACCGTGGAGGAGTCCGCCCAAGGAGCGGGAGCCGACCCGGGCAGCCTGAATCGCCAGACGCTCCAGATGTTCTCATCCCTCACCGGGGGACGCTGGTATCCAAGCGACTACACCGCTCCGGCGCTGGCTGGTGCGATTGCGGACGGCCGGGCCAGCTACCGGCTGGCCTACTACGCACCGGTTCGCCAGAAAGATAAAAAGGAGCACAAGATCCGCCTGCAGTCCACCCGCAAGGATGTCCGACTCCTGACCGATCAAGGCTATTTCGGCGAGCCGGCCCAGGCCGATCCCGACGCGGTCGAACGAGCGCTCTTTACGAACGAATGCCACAGCCCGTTCGAAGCGACCGAGATCGGCCTGCGGGCCAAATTATCGGCGGGGCCTGAAGGAAAGTCGCACGTCGACGTCCGTATCGATCCGGCCGACGTGCTGCTGGAACAGCGCGATGGAAAATATCACGGCGAGCTCGCCTTACTGTTCGCAACCTACAACCAGGGTATTTTCAAAGACGCGCCGCCGCCCACCCCAATCGAAATCAATCTAACTCAGGATCAGTTCGACAAAGCGCAGACTGACGGAATCAATCTTTCGCTGGATGTGCAGCCGGCCAGCGGCGTCGAAAAAATTCGCCTGATCGTGTTCGATCGCAGGCTGTTTGCGCTGGGATCCGTTACCTTCTCGGCGCCAAACTAGCCAGCCCTTCTGCTAATTGGGCTGTTGAGCGATAGGCCGCTGCCTGCCGCGTCAAAGCCTGGGTTAAATCGCGCACCCGGCAGGATTCACGGCGCACTCAGAACGCCTAAGTCCTTTCAATCTCGCTGGTTCTGCGCCTATTGGTGAGGCGAATGCAGGTATGGTTTGCGAACGAGGTTCCATATGCGCAAAGCTCGAAGATTCTTGTTGGCTATCTCTGCGTGCTCGGCTTTTGCTTTCGCACAAAGCACGTCACCCGCGGGCACTCCAGTACACGTGCTGGTCACCATCGGCCATCATTACGGCCATGCACCCGCGGCACTCACGAAACAAAACTTTACAGTTTTTGAGCAGTACGACCCGCGGCCCGTCGTGGATCTGGTTCCATTGCGCGGCGATCGCGCCGGGCTCGAAATATTCTTGCTGGTAGACAACTGCTCAAGCTGCGAGGTTGGCTCGAAAGTTTGAAGAACTCGATCAAGTTCATTCGCGCGCAACCTCCGACTACGTCGTTTGGAGTCGCCTACATCCAGGACGGGAAGCTGAAAGTGGCGGAGAACCCCACCGGCAACCGGGAACGAGTGATCAAGGCTCTTAACCCTCCGGCGGGAAGCAAACCGGCGAGCCCGTTTGGCGCGCTCGCGGACTTGATCAACGGCTGGACCCAGGATTCCGCGCGTCGAGCTGTTCTAATGATCTCGAACGGCATCAATCCGGCCGGCAGCGAGAACCGGGAAGACCCGTCCACCGAAGCAGCCATTGAGGCGTCGCAACGCGCCGGTGTCACGGTCTATGCCATCTATCATCCCAGCGCCGACTATCTCACTAACGACTCCAAGATTTACTCGGGGCAGCTCCAGCTTGCGCACGTCGGCATTGAAACCGGCGGTGAAGCTTATTTTCTGAGCTTCGGGCCGCTGAATTCGCTGGGACCATTTCTCGCTGACATCGGGGACCATCTTGCGAATCAATACTGGCTGGAGTTCCTGGCGAACCCGAGCGAAGGGCCAGGGCGGACTACAGAGCATATCCATTCACAGCGACATCCCGGACCTGGAGGTGATCGTGCCAAGCCGAGTCTGGGTGGCTGGTCCCGGCGGTAGCCATAAACCCACTGGCGAGTAGCTCAAACCGCGCGGCTGAAAGACCGTTCGAGCGAACCGCTCCAAAACCGTGAAGGGCTGGCCTCAAAGGAGGGACCAAATGGAGTTTCGCCATAACCCACGCGTGTTTCGCTCCTGGCGCGTAGAGCGCCTCAAAAGCGCTGGTTTCGGCAAGGCGAATCGGAGAAGCTCTGGCAAACGGCGTATTCCACGACTAAACTCGAAAGCGCCGGCCCTGACGGACAGCCACGCCCGGAACGCCCGTTCCGCAGCCGTAGAAGCCGTCCCGCAGCCAATAGAGGTTATTTATAGCTTCCAATCTAAAAAGTGTTTGCCAGTCGAGGCTCGCCTTGCGCTACCTTATAGGGTTCCCTCGACAAGTTTCTGTTTTACACCCCAGGAGGTTGAATGAACGCGAAAGAAGTCTTGGAATTTGCCAAGAAGAAGCAGGCTAAGCAGCTGGATCTGAGATTCTCGGATATCCCCGGACTGCAGCACCACGTTTCTTATCCCATCACCGAACTGTCTGAAGATTCCTTCAACGACGGGTTCGGCATGGATGGATCCAGCATCCGCGGCTGGGCGGCGATCAACGAGAGCGACATGCTCCTGATCCCCGACCCAAAGACCGCCTTCATGGATCCGTTCTACGAGATCCCGACACTGGTCATGGTCTGCGACGTGATCGATCCCATCACGCGCCAGAACTATAACCGCGACCCGCGCTGGATTGCGCGCAAAGCGGAGCTGTATTTGAAGAACTCGGGCGTGGGCGACACCGCCTACTTTGGCGCGGAAGCCGAGTTTTTCATTTTCGACAACGTGCGCTTCGATCAGGACCAGCACTCCGGCTACTACTTCATCGACGCCGAGGAAGGGCGCTGGAACTCGGGCCGCGAGGGCGACAACCTGGGCTACCGGCCGCGCTACAAGGAAGGTTATTTCCCGGTGCCGCCGACCGATCACTATCAGGACCTGCGGGCGCAGATGGTGGAGAACGATGATCGAGTGCGGCCTCCACATCGAGTGCCACCATCACGAGGTCGCCACCGGCGGGCAGTGCGAGATTGACCAGCGCTTCGACACGCTGCTCAAGTCCGCCGACAACATGATGCTGTACAAATACGTCATCCGTAACGTGGCGCAGGATGCACGGCAAGACCGTGACCTTCATGCCCAAGCCGCTGTTCCAGGACAATGGCAGCGGGATGCACACCCACCAGAGCATCTGGAACTCGGGCAAGCCGCTATTTGCGGGCGACTGTTACGCGGGCCTGAGCCCGATGGCGCTGAACTACATCGGCGGGTTACTGAAGCACGCGCGCGCGTTGTCGGCCATCATTGCGCCGACCACCAACAGTTACAAACGGCTGGTGCCGGGCTACGAAGCGCCGGTGAATCTGGCGTATTCCCGGCGTAACCGCTCGGCGGCGTGCCGCATTCCGATGTACTCGGCCAGCCCCAAGGCCAAGCGCGTCGAGTTCCGGCCGCCGGATCCGTCCTCGAATCCGTACCTGGCGTTCGGCGCCATGCTGATGGCGGGCCTGGACGGCGTGCTGAATAAGCTGGAGCCGGGCGAGCCGCTCGATAAGGACATCTACGATCTGTCGCCGGAAGAGATGCGCAGTGTGCCTTCGATGCCGGCTTCGCTCGAAGAGGCGCTGAGCTGTCTCGAAGAAGATCACGACTTCCTGTTGAAGGGCGATGTCTTCAGCGAGGATCTGATCGAGACCTTCATCGACTACAAGCGCCGCAACGAAGCGGACGCCATCCGGCTGCGCCCGCACCCCTACGAGTTCGCGCTGTACTACGACATTTAGTCAGCACCCAAGATCGGCAAGGGCGATGGCGCGTAACGTAACGCTATCGCCCTATCCCCGCGAAACCCGCACCGGATCTCCGCCGCCTTGCTTCTATCCGCTTGTGCGTATGCGGGTGCCGGATCATCCGGCCAAAACTCTCGCACCACGTTTCCAGCCGCATCCACGCCCAGCGTGATTCCGCCGGAAGCGACTCCCAGCCCCACCGTCCGTGTGCTCGCCGGCTGCCACAAACGCGATATCATTCCACTGCCGAACGCGCCGGCAAGTTCGCCCTTGGAAACCGTCCGCTTGCCGGTTGTGGTCTTGTGAGTGATAACGGTCGACGTTAGCGCGTACTTCAATCTCGGACCGACACCTCTCTTATTTGAGCGTTGATAGCCGAATTCCTCGTGAAACAGCTTCCCGACCGGATATTGGATTCCGCTTTTCACCAGATGTTTGCCAAATGCCGAGCCGAGGCGTTTTCCAAAACCGCTGGCGCCCTGGCCCCATTCGCTAGGCGTGTTGGTCCCCTCGGTCACCGCAGCGCCGAGTCCGGCGCTCCCAACCGCGGACGCCGAGAAGGTGCGCTTCAGGTATTTCTTGCCCTCGGATGACTGCTTCTTCTCGGCGCCCGCCGCAAGGCTTCCAATGATTAGAAAAACTGTGAGGATCTTTGCCAGGCGCATAAATCAGTCCTCGCATCTGGTACTGCAATCCCCGTGCCGGAAACGAGTTCGCAAGCGGGCCAACGATTTGCGGCCGGTGCGTCTCACAATGTTACGCCGTTGCAAGTGTCATTTGAGACGCACGCGGGCGAAAATATTCCAACCTGTGGGATGCTGGCCGTAGTAAGGCTTGATGGCGGGAGGCGTGGTGTAGGCAGTGAAGTTGAAGCCGACGCCGGTCTCAGCGTGCTGGAAAACGCCAATGTCGCGCGTGTATCCGGCGGTGTAGGCGCCGATGCGGAAGGTGCTTCCCGCGGTGCGATCCAGGAACGCCTGCACATCCGGCTGGTCGAGGAACAGTTCATCTTTGTCCACCAGCTCCGCTCGCCCGGTAAAGAAATTCTTGCCGCGATACGGCGCCACCGATTCGATCAGGTACGCGTTCGAATTGCGATGGTCGAAGGTGTCGTGGTTACGGCCCCAAATCAAGCTGGTGGACCAGTCCGATCCTTGCATGGGACGCGTGTATTGCACCGAGGCTGTGGCGCGCACCACGTCGCCTGGCTGCAGCATTTCCGGATGGGCCAGCCTTCCCATGGAAACCTGCGCCAGCCAGTTCTTCGACGGAAACCACGACAGCCGCGTCGACCAGGAGTTAATCGGACCGTGATCGATGTTCCAGCGAAACTCATCCGGTTCAGTTCCATAGAATCCGCTGCCTTCCAGTCGCACTTTCTTATAGACCACACCCACCGTGACCACCTCATCGGATATATGCGTGGAATCCTGCCAGTGATGCGAGAGAGGGGCCTCGGGAAGCTCGGCCGCCGAGGCGCGATGCGGAAAGGCCACCGGACCGAGTGCCGGATCGCCCACCGGAGCAAAGTACAGCTCGAGAATCGCGTTCTCGCCCAACGGATGCGCGTAGTGGACGCCGAGCGCCATGATGAAGTCGTGCGGGTGCTGGCCATCCACCAGCGGCTTGCCATACGCGGTCTCGCCGGTTTGGAACAATTCCGGAAAGCGGCGATCCGTAACCGTGGCCGGTTCGAGACTCAACATCAGATCGAACATCAAGCTGCCGTGTCCGATATCGTGGCCCGCCGCGAACATGCCCCAATTAGGCGAATAGAATTTGTCCGCCCCGCGCGGACCGGTTTGCTGCGTGTCTACCAAGAACGCCTGGCCCATGAACATGAGATTCCATCCGTCGCTGATCAGCATTTGCATTGGCATGGCCCACGATTCCGGACTCATGCTGGTGCCCGACGTCAGATTCATCAACACTCCGCCCGCCTCGTTCATGCCGGACATCTGCATCTTCGACATGTCGTGTTCCGGCGGCTGGGAAGCTTCCTGGCCTGAAACGCATGGGACAAACAATAAACACAACCAGACAACTCTGGACACACTCCATCCTTTCTGTTGGCTTCGGATTCAGGGACAAACGAGTAGTTTGTGTCTAGATGCGCAGAGGCGGGGTCGTCGAGGCTGCGGATAACGGCGGAGACGCGTCGATTGCTTCGCGGACCAGGGAACTAGCGTTCATGCGTTCGCTCGACGCCGTGTCAGGCAGGGCGGCGATGACAGTCTGCGGGATTGCCGGAGCAGCGCTCAACTCGTGTTGCTCGATGCAGTGATCCTGGCTCACCTTAGTCTGCGAATGATTCTGGGAATGGCAGGGTGGCGCGCTTCGATCGGCCGAATCAAGCTGGCAGCGCACAAAACACCGCGCGTTCGCGAACACCAAGATGATGGCCAGCAGCGATAAAATTCTACCCACTCGAGCCTCTACTCGCTTCAGGTTAACACGCGTCCGCTACAATGAAGTTCTCAACCATCTCTCTCCATGATTCAAACGCTGTTTGGCTCCGTTGAGCAAGAACCGAACCTGCTGGAACGCCTTAAAGCGGGCATCGAAAAAACGCGCGCCGGGCTGGCGGACCGGTTGGAAGAGACGTTCGCCGGGCGCAAGGAAATCGACGCCGGTGTGCTCGAAGAACTCGAGTACGCGCTCATCACCGCCGACATCGGAGTTACCACTACTGCGGAAATCCTGGAGAGCATACGCCAGCGCGCGGATCGCAAGCAGTTGTCCGACGCGCAACAGGTGAAGCAGTTGATCGCCGAACACCTGCTGGGCGTGCTGGAGGCGGCCGAGCGGCCTGTTCCGCACGTCACCGAGCCGCCCGCCGTGGTGATGGTGGTGGGCGTGAACGGCTCGGGCAAGACCACCACCATCGGCAAACTGGCCAGCCGCTACAAGGCGGAGGGCCGCAGCGTTCTGTTGTGCGCGGCGGACACCTTTCGCGCCGCGGCCATCGAGCAACTCGAGATCTGGGGCACGCGTACCTCGACGCAAGTCATCAGCCAAAGCGCCGGCGCCGACCCCAGCGCCGTCCTGTTCGACGCTCTGCAAGCCGCCAACGCACGCCGGGTGGATTACGTGATCGTCGACACCGCCGGACGCCTTCACACCAAATCGAACTTGATGGCGGAGCTGGAAAAAATGCGCCGCACCGCCGCTAAAGTGATCCCCACCGCGCCACACGAGGTTTTGCTGGTGCTGGATGCAACTACCGGCCAGAACGGTCTGGAGCAGGCGCGCAAGTTCACCGAATCGAGCGGCGTCACCGGATTGGTGCTGACCAAGCTGGACGGTACGGCGAAAGGCGGCATCGTGGTGGCCATCGCGCGCGAGTTGAATATTCCGATCCGCTACGTGGGCGTGGGCGAACAGGCCGGCGATCTGCTTCCCTTCGAGCCGGACAAGTTCGTCGCGTCGCTATTCGCGTAATGACGAAATCCTCGAAATGAACACCTGGATGCAGGAAGCGCTTGCACTGGCGCGCCGCGGAGAAGGACTCGTGAGCCCCAACCCCGCGGTGGGCGCGGTCCTGGTTCAAGACGGCGAAATCATCGGGCGCGGATTCCACACCTACGCGCAGGTGAAACACGCTGAGATCCTGGCGCTGGAAGACGCGGGCGAGCGTGCGCGCGGCGCGACCCTCTACATCACGCTGGAGCCGTGTTCGCATCAAGGCCGCACCCCGCCCTGCGCCGATGCGCTGGTAAAAGCCGGTATCGCGCGCGTGATCGCGGCCATGGAAGACCCCAATCCGTTGGTGGCCGGTAAAGGATTCCGCCGTCTGCATGACGCCGGCGTCGCGGTGGAGGTCGCGTCCGAGTTCGCCGAAGAAGCTGCTCAGCTGAACGAAGCCTTCGTGCATGCGATGCGCACCGGGCGGCCGCTGGTGACGCTCAAGGCCGCTCTCACCTTGGACGGCAAGATCGCCGCGCCCGAAGACAACACCGGCTGGATCACCAGCGAACGGGCGCGCGCTCATGTCCAACAGATCCGCCACAATTCCGACGCGATTCTGACCGGCATCGGTACCGTTCTGGCCGACGACTGCCTGCTCACCGACCGCACTGGACAAGAACGCAGCCGTCCCCTGCTGCGCATCGTGGCCGATTCTACGCTGCGTTTGCCGCTCGAATCGCGCATCGTCTCCAGCGGCAGCGGCGACCTGACGGTGATCACCACATCGGCCGCTTCCGAAGAACGGCGCCGCGCGCTGGAATACCGCGGCATTCGCGTGCTGGTGTTCGATGGCCCGGGCGGGCGCACCGATCTGGATCAATTGATCGCCTGGCTGGCAGGCGAGCAATACCGCTCGCTGATGATCGAATCGGGAAGCAAGCTCAATTGGGCGGCGCTGGAATCGGGCGTGGTCGATAAGGTGATGTTCTACTACGCTCCGAAGATTCTGGGCGGCCTGCAATCCCTTCCTGTCGTGGGTGGAACGGGCCGGCCGAGACGCATGGATGCCATCCAACTCCAGCGCGTCAAGCTGCACACCATTCCACCGGATGAGTTCGCCGTGGAAGCCTGGGTGGAGAAGTAGCGTGTTCACCGGAATCGTCGAGGAAGTGGGCCAGGTCGCGAACGCCGGCCATCAACTGCGCGTGAACTGCCGCACCGTACTCGCGGACGCGCGCGAAGGATCCAGCATCGCGGTGAACGGCGTCTGCCTGACCGTGGTGAAGCTGGACTCCGGCGGATTCTGGTGCGATCTATCACCGGAAACACTCGCTCGCACTAACCTGGGCGCCTTGCGCCAGGGCTCACCAGTGAACCTGGAACGCGCGGCCGCGCTCGGGGATCGCCTAAGCGGACACATCGTGCAGGGTCACGTGGATGGTACCGCCGGGTTTCTGTCGCTCGCACCGCTCCCGGATGGAAACTGGTGGCTCACGGTTCGCATCCCGGCAGAACTGACCCGCTATGCCATTCACAAAGGCTCAGTGACGCTCGACGGCGTCAGCCTCACCGTCGCGTCGCTCGAGGACTG
Organism: Terriglobia bacterium; assembly: GCA_963739705.1. Classification (GTDB taxonomy): domain Bacteria; phylum Acidobacteriota; class Terriglobia; order Bryobacterales; family Bryobacteraceae; genus Palsa-89. The sequence goes on from CAVUBR010000009.1 coordinate 491,793, forward strand.
CGTACTCGGCGTCGCCATTATTCCGCACACTTACAGCAACACCATCATCCGAACGTACGGCGGCGGGACGCAGATCAATCTCGAAGTCGATCTGATCGCGAAATACGTCGAGAAATTGCTGGCGCCTTCGGCCAGTTAGTTGGCGTGGGCGTGTTCCCGCGCCTTCGCCATCGCGTTCTTCATCCGCTTCTCCATCTCTTGCGGAGCGACGTCTTCGACATGCGTGGCCAGGCTCCAGGAATGTCCAAAGGGATCGGTGAGCCTGCCGTAGCGGTCGCCCCAGAACATGTTCTCGAGCGGCGCATCTATCTTCGCGCCCGCGGAAACGGCCTGGTTGAAAACTTTGTCCACGCCCTCGACGTAAAGAAAGACTCCTCCTGTGGCGCCGCCCAGCGATTGGGGCGAGCGGGTTCCGCTGCCCGGCATTTCATCGGCGAGCATGATCACCGAGTCGCCGATCCGGAGCTCGGCATGCCCGATTTTTCCGTCCGGGCCGTTCATTCGCATAATTTCTTTCGCGCCGAACGCGCGTTGATAGAAATCGATCGCGCGCGCAGCGCCGTTCACGGTGAGATAGGGTGTCACGGAATGGTAACCTTCCGGGATTGGACGAACTTGATTAGGCATGATTTCACCTCTCGCCCCTGGACGCTGCCGGAGGCGGGAGGTTTCAATGGAGCGGCGAAAAAATGAGCCCTCGCTATCCGCGACTTTAGGTTTCCAGTTCTCGCTTGATTTCCAGCGCCACCTTGCGCGCTTCCTCAACCGCGCCGATCTCGAAGCTGATGGCGCCCACGCGCGGATGTCCACCTCCGCCGTAGCGCTCGCAGATGGTCGCCAGATTGCGGTCCGGCGGATTGGGAGCCCAGGGATTGGAGCCCACCGATACTTTGGTGCGAAAACTCGAAGTGCTCACCGAAACGGTGTAAGTGGATTCCGGGAAAAGGTAATACGGAATGAACTTGTTATACCCTTCTAAATCGTCGCCGACCAGGTCGAAATAGATCACTCCGTTATGCGTGGTACTGCGGCTGCGGATCAAGTCGATGGAACGCAGATGGCGCTCATAGAGCGGCACAAACAGGTCCTGCACTTCCGGTTGCTGGATAATTTCAGCCAGTTTGCAATGCCGCATCCAGCGAATGATCTGGTGAATGATCTCGGAACCCTTGGCGCCTTCGATCACCAGCGTCAGTTTCATGGCGGGCGCCTTCAGCTCCACGGCCGCTTGAGCGCTCGAATAGCGCGCGCCATCGATGATGTCGGCCCATTCCACCAGCTCCGCCAGGTCCGGCGCTTGGAATGCAAATTTCTCGCGCGTCACTCGCGCGATGAACATGGTGCAGGAACTGAAGGACGGATCCACGAATTTGTGGCCGCTCGAATCGTGCTGGAAGTTCGCCGCGTCCTCGGGCGTTAAGAACGCGCTCTGGTGATGATCGAACCACCAGTCCAGACGCGGGTCGGGCGAATACTTGAAGTCGACAATTGCATTTACGTCCCCGTCAAACACGCCATCCTCAAAAAGTTGCGAGGCCTTGTGCGCCATGCCGGTAAATTCAAACGCAGCCCCCGGAGCAAACTTAGCTTCGTAGAACCGGCTGAAAAAAGCCGCCGACGCCGCCCCGTCGAAACAATGGTCGTGATACAGAATTCTCACCAGCATGGATTCTTGTCCATCAAAGTTGGAAAACCATCCAGCTTGCCTCAAACGGGGGGGCAAATGCAAGTCCGCCGGCGCTGAGGCACTTCCGGCTGGACTCTAATATCGGGTGCATTTATCAGAGTACCACCGCGTAAAGGGGCTGGATGTCTCTCTTCGCATGTACGGGGCGGCCGGCTACTCGAGGTTGAAGTCGTTGCGCACCGACGCCAGCGTCTGCCGCGCGAGCGACCGGAATGGGCCGTTGATTCCAGCGCACAGCTTGCTGAACTTCACGGCTTCGATGGCGCGGCTTTTATCGCCCAACTCGCTCGCCATGGCGTAATTATCGTAGCCGAGATAGTAGTATGCGGCGGCTAGCAGCCGCGTGTTGTCCAGAATGTAGGGCAGCGCCTCGCGCAGATAGCGATCCGACTGAGCATAGTGGGCCTGCTTGCCGTAAACCACGCCGGCCATCCAGCTTGCCCAGCCGGTAAACTTCACTTTTTTCTGCTCCCACTCTTCCGCGCTGAGCGTTTCCGGCTTAGGCTTGGTCTTCATCAGCTCCAGGATGCGGAGCGAGTAAGTCAACACTCGCGGCAGATCTTTTTCATGGCCGATTTTGTAGTCGGCCACGGTCATCAGAAAGTCCTCGTTGTCCGGTTCTTTGACTAATCCCTGTTCAGCCAGCGCCACTGCCTTCTCAGGATCGATCTTGGCCAGGTCAATCACGGTTTGCTTCTTGGTGTTCGCCAAAAACTTGCTTTGTGGATTGCGGCTCCGCAAAGCCTCGATCAAGGCGGCGCGCATCGCGGGATCCGGTTCATCCGCGGCCTGCGTGGCCATCACGAACTCAGAATACGACAACACCTCGTGGGCGAATTCGATCTGCTTGTTCCAATCGGCGGCATCCTCGGGATCCGAAGGTTTCGGCGTCAGGACCACCTTGGAAGCGAGGTCCCACGCCCGCTCGGCAAAGATGCGGATCAAATCCGTGGCGCGGGTCGCTTGCGCGGCTCGCAGGGCGTCGTGCGCCGCATCCAGATCGTTAGGATCCACAGACAGCAGCGCATTACCAATGGCGATCACTTTCTCCTCGTCCTGGGCGTCTTTATAGATCGAAAGAAGTTGCTCGTAGACCCAGGCGATGGACGACGCCTGAGGATATTGCGCCGCATACTTTTCCAGTAACGCCTGCTTGCGGGCCAGCGTGGGTTCTTGCTGGATGCGCTGCAACAGAATCCCGTCCTCGCTTTCGGGATCGATGTCCACTTTGTGGCGGTCAGCGGCCAGAGGACTGCCTAGCAGCAGCGCCAAGGCCGGCAACGATACCCAGGTTCGCCAGAAGCAGATACAGCGCATGGGTCTAGTCTGAGAATTCGGATGAAATGTTCCTTGACTTTAGGCTGGGAGCCTTAGAAC
>CAVUBR010000010.1:0-28406 GCA_963739705.1 Terriglobia bacterium
TGGAGGGGGAACCAAAATAGCCATAGCCGATCAGCTTTCCATTCGTGTCGAGGGCGGAATTGCGCCCGATATAGGTGCCGCCGTAGTATCCGTAGAACATCGAGTTGCCCTTGGTCCATTCAAAGCCGTCGACAGTGGAACCGGTGTGGATGAGGGACGGGCTGCCATTGGAGCGAACGATCAGGTCCGGGACCATGCCGAAGATATAGCGGCCGCCGCCGTCACTCCAGAAGTTATTGGTGAGCAGCCGGAAGCCCTTGGCGATTTCAAAGTTGAGGTTGACGGAACCTCCGCCGCCCTCGGCAGTGTAAGTGCTGTTAGTGTTCGGATTCCACAGCCGGACGGTGCGCAGGATGCCGGCGACTTCACCGTGGAACCGGCTGGTTGGATCCCAGGCGAACTTCGCAATGAAATCCGGAGCGAAATTAGGAACGCCAAAGGTATTACCACCGGTGTTCAATTCGTTTCCGTAGGTGGAGCTAAGAGCCGACGGGAACGTAACGGTTGGAGCGCCGGCTGAGCCGCCGGCGTATTGTTCCGGACTGCTGACCGCGAACGCGAGCGCGGTCTTATCGCCAGGACCGTGGTAGACCAGGCGCAGTTCCGGAATTCGTCCCCAAACCAAGCCCGCCTGGTAATTCACGTCCATGTCTTGCGAATAGAAGACGTTGCCCGGCAATGGGGAGATGCCGGTGCGGTTGGGAGTCAACAAGCTCCAGGTTTGGCCTCCCAGCACTTCCCATCCACCCTTGCGGACGTCAACCCAGTACAAACGGGAGCGCATCGTATTGCTATTACTGGTGACGGCGACGTTGCCGGGATTGTTTCCCAGAAAGTCAGCCTCCATGTAGCCCATCACTTGCGCACCTAACACTGAGGCATCCACGCGGAAACCGATGCGGCTGTTCTGCATGCTTTCGCGGAACTCGCTGAGGTTGTTCTGGAACACATTACCGTAAGGAATGCCGGCGAAGTTGGTTCCGATGCCGCTTCCGCGATCGTGATTACTCCATACGGTAGTGAAATCCATAAAGCCGACGGGCGTTAGGGATGCGGTGCCGATGTGCAACTGAAGAGGCGACTCGTCAGGCGCCGAGACGGCCGGTTGCGCCGCACTGGAGGAAGCCGGTGGCGGCACGGCCGCAGGCGCCGCCGCGGAGGGCGGGATGATCGGCGTCGCGCTGGCGACTTGTCCCAAGGTCTTGGCAGACAGGCTGAAGTCTTGTTTGTCCGGCGTCGAGGCAGAGGCGCCGGCGGGCACAGCGGCTGTTGGCGATGCGTTGCTGATGCGTTCCAACAGTTTTTTCTGATCTTCGAGAGTCAGCTTCAGCATGTCGATCTGTTTTTGTTGCTCGGCCAGTTGTGCCTTCAGTGCGTCCACTTCCGCGGAAGTCGATTGCGGCGCAGGGGCTTGGGCCGCCAATATTGCCGGCCAGGCCGCGATCAGGGCGGTCAAACAGCATGTCAAAGGTTTTAGCGTTTTAGCTTTCATCGTCTCCATCCCCAGATTTGGGTCAGTTCCAAGATTTTGTTGAAGCTGCGGCGTTGTAACGTAGCACCGCTGGTTGAGGATAGCCTTAGGGAATTAGCGAAACATGACGATGCGGTTAATATTCGATTACAACCGGGGGATTGGATTGAAGGCTAACTTACGTTTTTGTCTTTGGCGTAACAAATGGGATCGGGCTTGCAATCGGCGCACTTTGGCTTACGGGCGATGCAAAGGGCGCGGCCATGTAGATCAATTGATGCGGAAATCAGGATCCAATGTCTCGTGCGGAATGATTTTCATCAGGTCTTGCTCGATCTTGACGGGATCGGTGTGCTTGGACAGGTCCAGAGCGCTGCGAGATGCGCTGCACGTGGGTATCGACGACGATGCCCTCCATGACGCCGAAGGCGCCGCCGAGGACCACGTTGGCCGTTTTGCGCGCCGCGCCCGGAATGGTCAGCAGTTCCTCCATCGTTCTGGGAACCTCGCCGCCGAAGTCCGACAGAATTTTTCGAGCCGCCCCGATCAGTGACTTGGCCTTGTTGTTAAAGAAGCCAGTGGACCGGATGTCCTGCGCCAGCTCGGCCTGATTGGCGTTGGCAAAATCCGCCATGGTTGGATACTTGCGAAATGGCCGGAGTCACTTCGTTGACGCGCTTGTCGGTGCATTGGGCCGAAAGAATCGTTGCTACCAGCAGTTCCCAGGCATTGCGATGGTACAGCGGGAGTTTACATCCGGGTACGTCCGGTCCAACAATTCCATGATCTTTTGCACGCGGCGACTCGCTCGGCGGCGGTTTTGGGGCGGGGAACCAGCTTGGGAGGTGTGACCTTCTTTGTCATGCCATTTGTCACACTGGTGGTATCGCTTTTAGACTTTCTCGCCAGAGCTGGGTTCTCCTCTTCGCCGCTATCATCGCATTTGGCGGCTGCCTGTGGGGTTCTTTCCATTTCGACGACTACTCGCTGTTTGCCTCCGACCTGTGGCGGCCGTTCGATATTCGTCCTCTGACGTATCTGACGTTCTGGCTGAACGAGCTGGTGGGCGGCCGCAACCCATGGGGATACCATGCCGTCAACCTGCTCCTGCACCTGGCGGCGGTGGTGCTGCTGTTCGAGGTATTGAAACGCCTGATGTCTCCGAAAGCCGCCTGGATCGCAGCGGCGATATTCGCGCTGCATCCCTTTCAAGCCGAGCCGGTGAATTACATCTTCGCCCGGAGCATCACGCTGGCGACGGTGTTATGCCTGGCATCGCTCGCCAGTTGGATAACCGGCCACCGGTGGTGGGCCGTGGCCTGGTTCGGCGGCGCGCTTTTAGCAAAAGAAGAATGCGTCGCGTTCCCGGCGCTGTTGTTGCTGCTGGAAGGCTGGAAACTGCGCGAGCAGGGGGAGAGGCGAGCGGAAATTAAGCGCGTACTCCGGCCTGTCGTGGCGATGTTCGCGTTGTCGGTGCTGGCGGGAATCCGCGTGTTCATTGCGATCGCGCAGACTCCCGGCGCTCCGGCGGGCGCGCAGGCGGGGATCTCCTGGCAGGCGTACGCACTTGCGCAAGGGTTGGTGATTCTGCGATACCTGCGGATGCTGGTGCTTCCCTGGGGATTCTCGGTGGATCCGGATATCGCGGTTCCTCCGGCCTGGCTCGGCATCCTGGCTTGGCTGGCGCTGGCGTTGCTCGCGGGCGCGGCGGTGATGTTCGCGCTGCGAGGCAAACAGGCCGCGCTTTGGCTGCTAGCCGGTTTCATCCTCTTGCTGCCGAGTTCATCGGTCCTGCCGGTCGCGGATCTGGCAGCGGACCGGCGCTTGTACCTGCCGATGATCGGGTTCGCAGCCGCGGCGGGAGTATTGCTCGAACGCGTGAGGCCACCGGTCGTGGTTGCGGGGTTGGCGATCCTGACCGCTCTGAGCGTGGTCAGGACCCAGACTTGGAGGACCGAAGCCTCGCTGTGGGAGGACGCGGTGAGAAAAGCGCCCAATAAAGTCCGGCCTAAGATCCAATTGGCGCGCGCGGTGGAACCGGCGCGAGCGATCGAAATTCTTGAAGAGGCGCAGCGGATCGCGCCGGACAATGCGCTGGTTCCGTCGGAAGAAGGCCGCATCTACTTGAGCCTGGGAAAGCCCGACCTTGCGCTAGTGGCTTTTGGGCGGGCATTGGCTCTTGAGCCGCGCAGCGCGGACGCCTTGAATAACCGCGGCGCAGCGCTGCTCGCGCTGGATCAAAGACCAGCGGCGCAAGCCGATTTTGAGCGCGCCTTGGCGATCGACGCCTGCCAGTTTGACGCGCGGTTGAATCTCGAGCGGCTGGGTGTTGCCATCGCTCCGCCACCCGGATGCAAATTCAGCGGCGAGCAACGGACCTTGCTGGGGCACTACTGAGGAACAGCCCGCAGAACGGAGCGCGCGGGCTGCTTGCTTTACTGAAACGAGGGCGCCCGCTCGCCCTTTGCAGGCTAGCTATTCGCCGTGGAGGACCTGGACATCCGTGCGCAAGGATTGCCAGTCCGATAGCGCGGAAGCAGGAATGTCGGAATCGAGAGCGGTCTTGATTTCTCTGGATTGATACGGTCCCAGCGACTGCAGGGGCGCGTGAATCACCAGGATCGGAGCGCTGCTGGGCCCCGCATCCGATGACCTGACTACGACCTGGAGTGTAACGCCGGAAAGATCTTGCGCGGAATGATTGACGATCAGGAAGCGGACTTGCTGTTTGCCGCTCCAGCTGGTTGCCAGGCGCAGGCCGGATATTTCGACCGATTTGTCCAGCGCTTCGGTATTTGGCGCCGCGGCGGTCTGTTGGCCGGTGGGCGTGGTGGCTTTGGCATCGTTCCGGCTGCTGAGATATTGCAGCGACGTCAGGGCCAACAGGACGAGCAACATAGCTCCCATCAGGCTGGCAACCCAACCAGGAAAAGCGCGTCGCTTGCGTGATCGTGACGGGCCTTGCAATTCCGCTAAATTGCGAAGTTCTGGAGCAAGACATGGGCCGGCTAGCGTGAGTGGTTGAGGCTGTGCGCTGCGCCGAACCAGGCTTACAGCCGTCGGCGGAAGCGGCTGAAGAGTTGGCCGCGGTCTCCGGATCCATTCGAAGACCGGAGGTGCGGGTGCGGTAACGATTTCGGCCGGTGTGGCTAGAAGGCAGGTGGAGCAACACTGGCGGAAGGAGGCTACCACATCGCGGATGGCGGCGCGTTCGGCTTCGACTTCGGCGTGGATGGTATCCACGAGCGCTTCGGCTTGGAGCTGGATCGCGCCAAGCAGGGCCTCAGTTGCTTCCAGCTCGCGGGCTTCGCGCGCGTCGACAGCGGGCTCCGGTGGGGGATACTGCGCGGCCACCGGTGACTCCGATTGCAATGCTGTCGGGCTATCGGCCAACGTAGCCTCTTCGCTTAAAGGTGCCGTGGGTGGTTCTGGAACCACTGCATCTTCGGCGAGGGTAGTGGTTAGAACGAGCGGTTCAGGCTGTGTCGGCGGCTGCGGAGCCGGCGTCAGATCTAACGCCAATTGTTGACATGCTAAAGCGGCTGGCTCGGGCTCCTCAGATTGCGCACTCACATCGTCCGGCGAAAGGTCGGGCGCCGCTGGTGAGGGAACGGGCGCCAACTCGGAAGTAGCTTCTGCTACCGAGAGAGCTTCGACGGCAGGGGGCGATTGGAGCGGGTCCTGGATTGCTGGAAGAACTTCCGGCGCCAAGGCTTGCTCGGGTTCTCGAATTTGATGCGCCCAGGAATTGGCTGCGGCATCGATTTCCGGAACGGCCGTCGACTCGAGAGAAGCATCTGTCGCGGAATTCTCCCAGCAGGTTCCTGAATTGCTGGGCCGGTCGTCAGGTCCGGGGCGGCGATTGCGGAGAGAACTTCCGGCGCCAAGGCTTGCTCGGGTTCGCGAATCTGATGCGCCCAGGAATTGGCTGCGGCATCGATTTCCGGAACGGCCGTCGACTCGGGAGAAGCATCTGTCGCGGAATTCTCGACAGCAGGTTCCTGAATTGCTGGGCCGGTCGTCAGGTCCGGGGCGGCGATTGCGGAAAGAACTTCCGGCTCCGAGGCTTGCTCGGATTGGCGATTGGCTGCGGCATCGATTTCTGGAACAGCCGTCGACTCGGGAGAAGCATCTGCCGCGGCATCCTCGAAAGCAGGTTCCTGAACTTCTGGGCTGGCCGTAAGATCCGGGGCCGCGATTGCGGAAAGAACTTCCGGCTCCGAGGCTTGCTCGGGTTGGCGATTGGCTGCGGCATCGATTTCTGGAACGGCCGTAGATTCGGGAGAAGAATCTGCCGCGGAATTCTCGACCGCAGGTTCCTGCATCACTGGGACGGTCGTAAGATCCGGAGCAGCAGTGGCGGAGAGAACTTCCGGCTCCGAGGCTTGCTCGGGTTGGCGATTGGCTGCGGCATCGATTTCTGGAACAGCCGTCGACTCGGGAGAAGCATCTGCCGCGGCATCCTCGAAAGCAGGTTCCTGAACTTCTGGGCTGGCCGTCAGGTCCGGGGCCGCGATTGCGGAAAGAACTTCCGGCTCCGAGGCTTGCTCGGATTGGCGATTGGCTGCGGCATCGATTTCTGGAACAGCCGTCGACTCGGGAGAAGCATCTGTCGCGGAAGCCTCGAAAGCAGGTTCCTGAACTTCTGGGCCGGCCGTCAGGTCCGGGGCCGCGATTGCGGAAAGAACTTCTGGCTCCGAGACTTGCTCGGGTTGGCGAATCTGATGCGCCCAGGAATTGGCCGCGGCATCCTCGAAAGCAGGTTCCTGAACTTCTAGGCTGGCTGTCGGATTTGGATCCGCGGCTTCGATTGCAGAAAGAACTTCCGGCTCCGAGGCTTGCTCGGGTTCCGAACCCTGGCGCGGCGATGAATCGGCTGCGACCTGCACTTCTGGAGCGGCGGTCGCTTCGCAGAGAGATTGGACCGAAGGTGCGGTTGGCAATTCCTGCTCGGGGCTCTGACCTTCTGGCTCCAAGGCTTGCTCGAGTTCGCGAATCTGATGCGCCCATGAAGCCAATGCGACGTATAGTTCTGGAATCGCCGTCACTTCGTACGGCGATCCGGCTTGTGATAGAGGTTCAGGCTCTGAGGATGGGACCGGAGCTGCGTCGACGTGCTCCGGCTCCGGAACGACAGTTTCGCACTCCGCGCCCGTTCCGGCCGGCTCTTGTGGAATCGCTGCCAGGTCGGAAGACGCGTGTGACTCCGCTGTCGAGATATCGGAAGGAACAATCGCCGATGGCTCTTCTTCCGGCTGCGCTTCCGTGAGGACGGCGGCCTCAATGCCGGGCGGCTCGACCGCGCCGGTCTCGGCTGTGTCCACGGACTCAACCAGCGGCCGGACCAGCGAATCGACCGCTTGCTTCACCGGGATTTCGAGCGTCTCTTCGGCTAGCAGTAGCAGAGCTTGCTCGGCCGGAGGAGCCGGGTCTTGAACCCAGAATCTGGCGGACCGTCCAGGGCCCGCGTCGATCGGGGTCTCTTCGATCAGCGTCGCCGTCAGGGAACCATGGGAGTTATGGCCATTCTCCCGGGCCTGAACCGGCTGCTCTGGAACCGGCGCCACCAGCGGCACCGCGTGAATGGTTTCCAGATTCTGCGCAAGGGCCAGAATGGCGCCTTCTGCCTGACTTCGGCCAAGTGTTGCACCCGCCACGGGCTGCCGTTCGGAAGGCGGCGGACAAGCGGGGCACTGGCGGAGCGCGGGCGAACACTCGCGGCCGCATTCCGGACAAGTCCAGAACAGCATACATTACAAATTTAGGGCGAAAGCGTCTTTGGATCTGTCGGTGACTTACCCTACCTCATCCCTTCACGGACCTTAGGTCGATAACCTACTGCACTTACTCCAGTTGGGGAGTGAAAATCTATACAGAGGGCCAGTGCAGTTCCACCTTAGAAGTTTGCGGCAGCCCAAGACGCTGGGCGTCTTGGCGGGTACCTTCAACCCGCCCACCCGAGCGCACATGCAGTTGGTGGACGCGGCGGTCGGCTATCACGTGGAGGAAGTGTTGTGCGTGCTTCCTCGTACCTTCCCACACAAGGAATATTTCGGCGCAACTCTGGAGCAACGCCTGGAGATGCTGGAACTGGCAGAGGAGGGCGGCTTACCCTACTCGGTTGCGACGTCGGAAGCAGGCTTGTTTTTGGACATCGCCCGGGAGTGCCGCGACCACTATGGAGCCGGCGTCCAATTATCATTTATCTGCGGCCGGGATGCGGCCGAGCGGGTTCTGAGCTGGGATTATGGGCGGCCCGGCGTGGTGGAAGAAATGCTGCGCGAGTTCCAGCTGCTGGTGGCGGCGCGGCAGGGTGAGTTCGAGGCTCCGGCTCAATTCCACGAGCGCATCCATCGGTTGCAGCTGCGCGCGGGTTATGACGCGTTGTCATCCACGGATGTGAGGGAACGCATCGCGCGAGGGGAGCCCTGGGAACATCTGGTGCCGGAGACGATTGTGGATCGCGTGCGCGCGATCTATTCGTGAAGGCTGGTGTCGAGGAAGGCGCGCAGCCGGTGACTGCGGCTGGGATGGCGAAGCTTGCGCAGCGCCTTGGCTTCGATCTGCCGGATGCGCTCGCGCGTGACCGCGAAATGCTGGCCCACTTCTTCGAGTGTATGCTCGCTGCCGTCTTGCAGGCCGAAACGCATCTTGATGATTTTTTCCTCGCGCGGGCTGAGCGTTTTCAGCACCTCGGCGGTTTGCTCGCGCAGGTTCAGATTGATCACCGCTTCCGACGGCGAGACCACACGGCGGTCCACAATGAAGTCGCCCAGATGCGATTCTTCTTCTTCGCCCACGGGTGTTTCGAGTGAAATCGGCTCCTGTGCGATGCGCAGCACCTTGCGCACTTTCCCACCGGCAGCTCCATCTTCACCGACAGTTCTTCGGTGGTGGGTTCGCGGCCCAGCTCTTGCTGCAGCTGGCGCTGGGTGCGAACCAGCTTGTTGATGGTCTCGATCATGTGCACCGGAATGCGGATGGTGCGGGCCTGATCGGCGATAGCGCGCGTGATCGCCTGCCGCACCCACCAGGTGGCGTAGGTGGAAAATTTATAGCCGCGCCGGTAATCGAATTTGTCGACCGCCTTCATGAGACCGATGTTGCCTTCCTGGATCAGGTCCAGGAACTGAAGCCCGCGATTGGTGTAGCGCTTGGCGATGGAAACCACCAGGCGCAGATTGGCTTCGATGAGCTGCTTTTTGGCGGATTCGGCTTCCTGTTCGCCGCGCTCGACGATCTGCAGCGTGCGGCGCAGCTCGGTGGAGGAGGCGCCGCATTCTTCCTCGAGCTGCTGGATCCGCTGGCCGGCCTGGCGCAGCTCTTTGCGGAGATCGCGGGTGGGATGCCCGCCGTGCGATGGTTCTTCGAGCTTGCGCTGGATACGCGCAATCTCCCGCTCCAGCGGCTTCAATTCCTCAACGGCGCGTCGCAGGCGTCCGGCTAGCGCGCGCCGGACCGGAGAGATGAAGGCAATATTGCGAATGATGCGCGAGGTGGCCACCATGCTGCGCGCCAGCCCGTAGCGCAGGCCGCGATGCTGCTTGGGCTTCATCTGACGGGACACCGCCTGGAGTTTCTGGCGGAATTGCTGGGACTTCTTATAGAACTTTTCGATTTCGGCGATGCGCGCCAGCAGATCTTCGTGCTGCGCGGAGAAATCCTCGTCGCTGACCACGAATTCGGGCAGCACCAGCACATCGCGCACCGAGACGGCGCCGCGCCCCAGATCCTCGCCGAGCTGGACAATTTCGCGAATCACCAGCGGCGACCGCGAAAGCGCCTTGCGCACCGCCCATTGGCCGCGCTCGTTGCGCTTGGCGAGCTCGATTTCACCTTCGCGTGTCAGCAGCGGGACGGTGCCCATCTCGCGCAGATACATGCGCACCGGATCATTGGTCTTGTCGCCGGCTTCCTGCGCCAGCTCCAGGTCCGAGAAGTCTTCGGCTTCGTCCTTGGACTTCTCGAAGTCGAGCTTGGGCTCCTCCAGGATTTCGACGCCCGCGCTGTCCAGATCTGTAAGCAGATCGTCCAGCTCGCGTCCAGCGGGAAACTCCTCAGCCAGCAGATCGTTCACTTCGTCGTAGAGTACGAATCCCTTTTCTTTGCCCGTCTCCATGAGTTGTTTTAGCCGGCCGAACTTTTCTTCCGTTGCCACTGGCACCCTTTAACCAGCGATCGCTCTGCCCTGAGTCACTTTAGTGTACACCAACGCAAATGCCTCTCCCGCAGATCCAAGGCTAGCGGAAACCAAGGTCTCATGCTTCGACGGAACTCCTTAGCATGGCAGCCTGGCTGCGAACCTTTTGATCCAGCTCACTGGCCAGCCGGATGGCCTCTTCGATTTTTCCCTCCCGTTCGGCTGTCTTGATTTGCGCGCGTAAGGCAGCCAGTTCGGTTTTGGGATCCTGTGCCTGAAGACTGCGCAGGCAGGCCTGGGCCTGCTGGTGAGCCTTCTCCTCCTCTAGTACTTCATCGGCGAAAATGACAGCCGACAATAGGTCCCGGTCCGCGTCGGCCAGGCGGCCTTCCAGGTCGGCAAAGCGAAAGGTCGCGGTTTCCATGGCGAAAATCGCTTGAAACACACGCTTCGTTACAAACCGGTCGACTGCGGCCAGCGTGCGTAACTGCGGGATGGCCTCCGCGCGGGCGTTCTCGCTGATCAGCAGAGCGTTCAGCAGCAGGCGTTCGTTGGGGGGAACGACGGGGCCGCGAGAGACGCCGCGGCGCTCGGCCGAGCCCTGGCTGAAGTGATCGCGAACCAGCTTTTCGTCCACACCCAGATAGTCGGCCACGTCATTGGCGACGGCGAATCGCTCCAGACGATCTGCAATGCGCTGGATGGACGGTGCGACAAACTTGAATCCCTGGAGGCGGCCTTCCACGGTGCGCATGTCGAATTTTTTGCGCGCGCGATCCGCCAGCCAGTGGAAATAGCTGGGCGCTTTCTCCACCCGGCCGCGATAGGCCTCGGCCCCTTCGCGCTTGACGTATTCGTCGGGATCGAGATCGCCTTCCAGTTCCAGCACGCGAACCTGGAAGCCTTCGTCCAGCAGCATCTGGATGGAACGCTCGGCGGCATTGGCGCCGGCCGCGTCGGGATCGAAATTCACAACGATGCGGCCGGAGTGCTTTTTGAGCGCCCGCACCTGGGTATTGGTCAAAGCCGTGCCGCAGCTGGCCACAACGTTACGGACACCGGCCGAATAGACGCCGATCACGTCCATGTAGCCTTCCACCAGCACCGCGTAGTCGGCCTTGCGCACGGCATCCTTGGCGCGGTGGAGATTATAAAGGACGTGGCTCTTGTGATACAGCGCCGTTTCGGGCGAGTTGAGATACTTAGGCTCGTCGCCCGAGCGCAAGGCGCGGCCGCCGAAGCCGATGATCTTGCCCGATTCGTTGTGGATGGGGAACATCAGCCGTCCGCGGAAGCGATCGAAAAACCCGGTCCCATCCTGGCGTTTCAACACCAGGCCGGACACTTCCAGCTGTTCGGGCGGACAACGCGGTTCGAACATGCGAATCAATTGCTGACCTGAAGCATCCGAAAGACCGAGTCCGAATTCGGATATCTGTTCTGGTGAGACGCCGCGCCCGGCCAGATAGTTGCGTGCTTCGGCGCCCGACGATCCGGCCAGATTTTTTTGGAACGCCGCCGCGGCGGTTTCGTGCATCTCCATGAGCGCGCCGCGGAGCTTCGATTCAGGATCGGAATACTCGCGCTTGGGCATGGCGATGCCGTTGCGCTCGGCCAGCAGTTTCAGCGCCTCCATGAAGCTGATGCGCTCCATCTCCATTACAAACTTGATTACATCGCCCCCCACGCCGCAGCCGAAGCACTTGAAGAACTGGTGGCTCATGTGCACGGAAAACGAAGGCGTCTTTTCGTTGTGAAAAGGGCACAAGCCCATGTAGCGCGGCGTGCTGCCCACGCGCTTCAGCCGCACGTATTCGCCGATAGTCTTGACGATATCGACCGACGACTTGAGCTGCTCGACGAAATCCATTACACAAGATTCCTAAACTTCAACGCTGTTGGCTGCTTGGCCCATTCCGAAGCGCTCGGGGGAGTTGCTCCTATAGTGACACACTGGAAGAGAGAAAGCGATGACGGTTAGAGAACCCGCGATCATCGACGCGGCAGAGTTGGATGATGCCATAGCGGCTGTGCCCAATTCCGACGCCGTGTTCCTGGTGTGGGCCGGCGATCGCTCGGCTTATCTGGCCAAGACCAGCATGCTGCGGCGACGCTTGCTGCGCATCCTGAAGCCCGGCGAAGCGCCGCGGCGGTCTCTCAATCTGCGCGAAGTAGTGACGCGCGTGGAGTATTGGCTGACAGGGTCGCGCTTTGAGTCGATGCTGGTGCATTACGCTTTGGCGCGCAAGCATTTTCCAGAGGACTACGAGCGGCTAGTCAAGCTGCGCATGCCGGCCTTCGTCAAGCTGATTCTGTCGAATGAATTTCCACGCACGCAAGTGACCGCGCGTTTGACTGCGGGCCAGGCGCTTTACTATGGCCCATTTCGCACGCGTGGCGCCGCGGAGTTGTTTGAGAATCAGTTCCTGGATTTGTTCCAGATCCGCCGCTGCCAGGAGAATCTGGAACCGGGCCCGCAGCATCCCGGATGCATTTACGGCGAAATGAATATGTGCCTGCGCCCCTGCCAGCAGGCGGTGAGCCGCGAAGAGTATCTAAGTGAAGTGGCGCGCGTCGAGGAATTCCTGGCCGGCGACGGTGCGGCGCTGTTGAGCGTTACCACCGCCGCGCGCGACCGGCTGAGCGAGGAACTGGATTTCGAAGCGGCCGCGCGCCAGCATAAACGGCTGGAGCGTATCCAAGAAGTGCTGGCGCTGCGCGACGACCTGGTTTGCGACATCGATCATCTATATGGCGTCGCGGTGGCGCCGTCGACCGCGCCTGGCAGCGTGTTGCTCTGGTTTCTGTGCCAAGGGTCGTGGCAAGCGCCGCACGTGTTCGCGCTCGATTCACAAGTGTCGCTGGATGCGCGTTTGCGCGAAATGGTGGCCTCCATCCAGCCGGAGGCGCCGCCCTTGGCCGAGAAGCAGGAGCATTTGGCACTGCTGGCCCGATGGCATTATTCAACCTGGAGCGATGGAGAATGGATCGGCTTCCGAGGATTAGAGGACGTGCGGTACCGGAAACTGGTGCGCGCGATCTCCCGCGCGCGGCAGAAGACTGCGGGCGAGTCTACCGAAGCACCGACTTCACGCTAACGCGCGCTCGAGAAATTCCCTCGCCACCTCGCGCACTGGCCGGTGCTCTCCGTCGACCGCGTAGTTCATGCGGCGCATCTGGCCGTCCGTGATCTTGCCGGAAAGCTCCGACAGAACTTTGCGAAGTTCGGGGTTTTGCGCCAGCGTGTCCGCTCGCACTACGATGCAGGCCTGATACGGGGGGAAGGCGTGTTTGTCATCCTTCAAAACGCGCAGGTCCAGCTTGCTCAGCGCGCCGTCGGTGGTGTTGCCGGCCACCATTGTGACCTGCCGGCCGGCCAGCGCCCGATACAGGAGCCCGAGGTCCATGGTCTTTTCGGCGGCCGTCCACTTGATCGAATACTTTGTATTGAGCGCTGCAAATCCATCAGGATGCGCGAGAAACTCGTAGCCGCACCCTAGGGAAAACCCGGCCGGGTCGGCGGCTGCATCGCTGAGCGTGTCCAGATGCCTGGAGCGCGCATCGTCGCCGCGCACCGTCATCGCGAAAGAGCTTTCGAAGCCCAGCGGATCGAGCCATTCCAGCCCCAGACGCGCGTATTCGGCCCGCACGCGCTCCAGCACGATGGCCGGATCCGTGACGCCGCTGCTCTTTAAGATGTTGGCGAAAGCGGTCCCGGTGTATTCCGGATAAAGATCTATTTCTTTGGAAAGCAGCGCTTGGTGAGCCAACAGCATTCCGCCTAAGTCCAGCTTGCGATCCACCGGCGCGTGCAGGCGATTTTCGATTTGCTGCGCGATAATCTCGCCCAGAACGATCTGTTCAGTGAAATTCTTGGAGCCGACTATTATGCGCCGCTGCCGCGAACAGCCAGCCGCGAGCAGCAACGCGCTCAAGCAGCCGAGAAACGTTTTTCGATCCAACCGATTCCCCCGTCTGAGAGCAGTGCGAGCAAAGCCGCTGGAATTGCGCCTGCCAGGATTTGCGTCGTGTCCACCGAAGCGATGCCGCGAAAAATGAAAACGCCCAGGCCGCCGCCTCCGATGGCCGCGGCAATGGTCGCGGTGCCGATGGTGGTCACCGTGGCGACGCGAACGCCGGCCAGAATGGTGCGGGCGGCTAAAGGCAGCTCGACTTGGAACAGAAGCTGCCTGCTGGTCATTCCCATGGCGATGGCCGATTCCCGCACCGCCGGATCCACGCCCAGGATGCCCACCAGCGTGTTGCGCAAGATGGGCAGCAAGGCGTACAGAACCAGCGCAACAATCGCGGTGCGTTTGCCGATGCCGCCGATGAGCGGGATGGGAATGAGAAATCCAAACAACGCCAGGCTCGGGATGGTTTGCATCACATTGGCAAAGCCGAGCACCCAACCTCGCAGCGGGGCTTTGCGCGTCAGCAGGATGCCGAGCGGAATGCCGATCGACACCGCGATCAGCATGGACACCACAACCAGCTCAAAATGCTCGACCGTGAGATCTACAATATCTCCCCAAAGCCCGGGCCGGTTCATGCGCGACATTCTGGCTGTTCGCCTTTCGCGCGTTGCTCACCATCCAGCACCGCGAGAAACGCACGCGTCTGCGGCGCCGGCGATTTCAGGAATTGTTCCGGTGTAGCCAGTGTTTCCAGTCTGCCATGATCGAGCAGAGCGATGCGAGTGCCGATCCGGAGAGCTTCCCGGACATCGTGCGTAACGAAGATGCAGGTTTTCCGCAGCCGATCGCGGAGCGTCAGGAAATGGTTTTGCAGTTCCAGCCGCGTGACGGGATCCAGCGCGCCGAACGGTTCGTCGAACAGCAGCAGGCCTGGATTTGCGGCCAATGCGCGCGCCACGCCCACGCGCTGCCGCTGGCCGCCCGAGAGTTGGCGCGGATAACGGCCGGCGAACTGTGTAGGAGAGAGATCCATTTGTTCCAGCAGCTCTCTGGTGCGTGAGGCGATGCGCTCGGCCGGCCAGCCTTCCAGACGCGGCACCAGTCCCACGTTTTCCCGGACCGTGAGGTGCGGAAATAATCCTACTTCCTGGATGACGTAGCCGATGCTGCGGCGAAGCTGGATCAGTTCCCAGCTGGTGGTAGGCCGCCCTTCGATGAGAACCTCGCCGGCGCTAGGGAACAACAGGCCGTTTACCATTTTGAGCGCCGTGGTTTTGCCGGCGCCGCTGCGGCCCAGCAACACCACCGTCTCGCCGGTTTCAATGCTGAGGCTCAACTGATCGAGAATGAGCTGCCCGCCCGCGCTGAAGGAGACCTGACGGAACTCGACCGCTGCCATCAGCGCGCCGTCCAGAGGCTCTCCACGAAAGGCCACTCGCGGTCCACCCATTGGGCTTCGACCTGGAAGCCGGAGCGTTCCGCCAGCACAAACATTTCTTCCAGGAAGAACTTGTGGGACGACTCGGTCCAGATGGTTTCGCCCGCCCGGAATTGAACGGTCAGGCCGCAGCCGGGAATCGACACGGTTTGGTTTACGCGCGAAGCCAGATGCATCTCGATGCGGCACTCGCGCTCATTCCAGCGGGACTGGTGCTCAAAGTTGCGCAGCTCGAAGTCGGCATCCAGTTCGCGATTGACGCGCCCGAGCAGGTTTAGATTGAAGGCTGCGGTGACGCCGGTGGGATCGTCATAGGCCGCCCGCATGCGGGCCGGTTCTTTCACCAGGTCCGCGCCCAGCAGGAGGCTGTCGCCGGGCCGGAGCCCGCTGCGAAGATCCCGCAAAAACTCGAGGGCGCAAGGGCGTTCGAAATTGCCGATGGTGCTGCCGAGAAACAGAACCAGAACCGGCTCGTCTTTCGGGCGCTCTTCGGTGAGGGCGGCCATTCCTTCGAGGTAGGACTGCTGCAGCGGGCGCACCTCGGCGATGTCCGACAATTCGCGCTCGCAACGCGCCAGCGCTTCCGAAGAGACATCGATTGGAAAATAGCGTACTGGATCGTGGCGATGGCGGAGCGCTGCCAGGATGGGCCGCGTTTTCCGGCCCATGCCGCTGCCCAATTCGATCACCGCGCCGCGGGTCGGGACCGAGCGAGATATTTCGCCGGCATGCTCCCGCAACAGCCGTTCGTCGGCGCGCGTGAGGCCGTATTCGGGAAGATGCGTGATGGCCTCGAAGAGCGCGCTGCCGAGTTGGTCGTACAGATATCGGGAGTGCAGCTCCTTCTGCGGTTGGCTTAGCCCGGCGCGCACGCTGGCGGCAAATTCGGCCACGCGGGGGTCTGGCGCAGACTTAGTTTTCTGCCACGCGGAAGCCGGCGTAGACATAAGGATAGTCGGGACGGAACCAATTCCGGAAGGAACGCCGCAGGAAGCAGGCGGCAGTGCGAGGCGAAGCTCCTTTCAGCACGTAGTGCTCCTCATCGAAGAAGTTTGTCGAGTAGCCGGGATAGAAGGCAAACGGCTCGAAGCCGGGGAAGGGACCGAATTGCGTCGAGGTCCACTCCCAACCATTGCCGGTGAGCTGCGAGACTTCAAAAGCGCTGTCGCCCGCCGGGCTGGAGTCGACGTCAGTTGGGTCCCAGTGATGAAAATCGAAATTGCCGCGGCTGGCATCAGGTTGGGCCTCTCCCCACGGATATGGACGCTCGTGGCCTTGGGGTGTTGCATACGCCGCACGATGAAATTGCGCCTCGGTTGGCAGAACCTTACCGGCCCAACGCGCGTAACTGGATGCTTCCTGATGCGTGGCATAGACCGGAGCGTTCAGCGGAAGGGGCATTTCGCCGAACATGCCGCGGTAGAACCACCCGCCCGCGCGCTGGATCCAGAAATGGGGCGCCGGCGCGCCGTCGCGGACGAAATCGAGATATTGGCCGTTGGTGACTTTGTACTTGCCGATGCTGAAAGCGGGCAGGTGCACGCGACGCTCGGCGAACTCGTTATCCCAACCGAATTCTTCGCGCTTCTGGCCTAAAGTCGCGTCGCCTTTGGGAATCTCGATCATAACCGGCTGTACGGCGCGGCCGGCGCGCTGTTGATCCATGGCCCGTGAATGCTTCTGATCGTACGGCAGATTGTGAAATAGATACGCCAGCGTTTCAGCATGCATCAGCCGATGTTCGATGGCGACGTGCACGATCTGTTCGGGCGCGCGGTCAAGCAAACCGTCGATGCTATTCCGGACGCGGCGGTTGTAGGCCAGCACTTCCTGTACGCTGGGCCAGTCGGCGGGCTGATCTTGAGCAGCCTTCCCCACCGGCGGATCGATTCCGAACTCGAACAGCTGGTCGAACTCGGGCTGGAATGATGAAACACCGAGCGCATTGCGGGCGATCTGATTCCAGTCGAATGCTTCCAGGTGTCCGAGATAAAAGATCAGGCGGTGACGTTCCGGAATGGGGCGGGAGTAGAGTGCGTCCGGTTTCAGTAAATCGAACAGCTGGTCGGTGCGCCGCCTTGCTTGATCCATCTGTTCCGCAAGCGCCCGATGTAACAACGGTGCAGCAGCCGACATGAGGCCTCCCCGCTACGGCTCTTACAGGCTAGCACTGAAAGCAGGGTAGGGGAAGTTAGTGGCTATGTTAGATGAATAACGAGATACAAAAATAGCGGCACGAGTGGTTACCCGTACCGCCGAAGACCGAAGTCAGGGGAAAAACTGTGCCTGTGTTACTTTGTAGCAGCGGACGGGGACGGCTGCGGGTTCTGCGCGCTTTGAGTGTCCCATTTGACCTTGTTGCGACTCGTCTTCCAGTACTTGTCGCCCCACCATTCATTCGATCGCGCTTCGGCGTCGGCCTGAATTTGACCTTTCTTCGTGGCGATGTCGTCGCGGACCTGAGCAGCTTGACTCGAGGTCAGGTCGAAACTCAGCGTGCCCGTGGCGCCAGCGGCATCTTTGTAAGCGATGGTGAGCGTTTCTTTGGGGTCGTGCGAGAACGAAGGCACCGGAATCTTGCGCAGGATATGATGCGTTTCGCCCTTGGCTGATGTCCGCTGCGGTGATTTGCTCGTAAGGCACCGCGTAGACTGGACTGGCCATAATTGAACCGCAATTCCTTGGCATCGTCGAAATTAAACGTGCCGGTGGCATTCGCGGGAATCTCTTTGACCGTTCCTCCGACGTACTCGATGGCGCTGGAAGCTCCACGGAGCATGAAGGGTGGAAGCAGCGCGAAAACCAGGGTCGAAAACACAAGCTGGCGGCTTTTGAACATTAGTACCTCTCCTAGTGAGTACTATCGGGCGCGAGCTTGGCAGACTTTAGGCCGCTGGCAACTTACAATGAAGGCGCATGTCTGTCTATGATGAACGGCGGGAAGAGCTGGAAAAGCAGGAATTCATGAGAGGCGCCGAGCGCGGGCGCCTGGCGGTGACGCTTGACCTGTTGACCGATGCTCTCGTCCTGGTGGGCCAGCACGGCGTCTACTGCCAGAGCGCGCGCCAGCCGGGTAAGCCCGCCATGGACATCCAGATGATTTCCAAATGCCTGACCGACGCCAAGGAGCTGGTGGCGGATGTGATGGTCCAGCTCAAGCGAAAGCCCACCGAGTAACAGTGACACGCGTAGCCGCCGCTCCAAATTCCCGCGCACACGCAGGCGCATAGTACTAGTTAGTACCGCAAACTCGCGCAACGTGGTCACGTTCTGCCTCGAAAGACGCTCCAACCTGCGAACGAGAGAGGGCGGGAGTTTCTATGCCCGGGCCGAGCAAGCCAGTGCATGAACGAAACATCGCCTCACAGTGAGCGTTTTACGGTACTGTCCTAAGTTTCGGAAGCCGAGATAAATTTTTCGATGGCATTACCAGGCGTCGCGGGAGCCGCGGCGGTTCTGGCAAATCTCATCGAGCGCAAGGTCTGAAATCAATGCAGTGGCTGTCTTCTGCGGCCACTGCGAGGAGAAAACTGTATGAAGAAATGGTTGATTTTGGGTGGGCTGCTTTGCCTCTTTGGCGGGTTGGCGCCGGCCAGCATTATTCCGACGTTTACCAACGAAACCGGAGGCGGCAGCCTGTTCACGTACAATTATAACGTCAATCTGGATTCGCAGCAAAATCTAGTCAGCGGGAACCAGTTGTGCTTCGCCGATGTGTTCGGTCTGACCGGGACTCCAACAGCGCCGTCGGACTGGACTGCCACAAACAACACGAGCTCAGCATGCCCGATAAACGCGGGCACGGGAGCTCCTGGGACGCCTACCAACACGGCGCCCTCGGTCCTGTACACCTATTCGGGACCAACGGTCAACGGGTCATCCGATCTGGGGACATTCTCGCTGCAATCCACCAGCGGAAACGAAGGGCTGGTGGCTTACGGCGCGGTTGCACAGAAAATGTCCAATGGCCTGCCGACAGCCAATCAGGGCGATGTCACGGGGCCTTCCCCGGTGCCGGAGCCGGAATGGTCCGCGCTTCTTGGGTTGGGGCTGGTAGCGCTCACAGGTTTGCGACGCAAGTTGCACGCCCGGTAGAATCGCGTTCTGAAAACATTCGACCGCCGGAAACCTTCGAAAGAAGCGTTTCCGTGCGGTCATTTTGTGTCTGAATGCCGGTCTACTCCGGGGCGCTAGGGTTTCTGGAGGTGGAAATAATAAGTCCAGACGACGATCAGGCCTACAATGCAGAGGGCCAGCATAAACAGCCTGCGGCCTAAGGACGGTTGGTAGCCTTTAGGTTGGTCGCCGTCGGGAGACTTTGTAGTCGGTGAGGAGCTCACAAATTTCAGTATAGCGGCTACAGCGCTTGCAAAAAAGGATTCCGCGCGCGCTCCCGGCCGATGGTGGTATTCGGGCCATGCCCCGGAATCACCAGCACCGCGTCATCCATCGGCAACAGCTTGTCATGAATAGATTGCAGAATCTGGCGGGTGTTTCCGCCCGGCAGATCGGTCCGGCCGATGCTGTCCCGGAACAGCGTGTCGCCGGCTATCAGCTTGTTCTCGGCCGGAATCCACAGGCTGATGCTGCCTTGCGTGTGCCCGGGCGTATGGAGCACTTGGAATTCGGCGGCTCCCAGCGTCAACTGGCCGCCCTCGCGCGCGTCCACGTCGATTTCAGTTCGCTCCGGGACCGGCATTCCCAGCCAACCAGCCTGCATGTCGATGGTGTCGTAAAGCGGCTGGTCATTAGCATTCATGTAGACCGGCGCGCCGGTGGCGGCTTTCAATTTCTGCGCGCCGCCAATATGATCGATGTGCGCGTGCGTGATCACGATGGCCTTCACCCGCAATGCGTGTTTTTCAAGAATTTCGAGGACGCTCTCGATCTCGTCGCCCGGGTCGATCACCACTGCCTCGCGCGTCTGTTCATCGCCGAAGATGGAACAGTTGCACTGCAGCATGCCGACCGGCAAGATCTCATGAATCATAATGGAATTATGGACCCAACCGTGCGCGCGGTGCTGGCAGTGTCGATCCGCTGGATACACATCGCTTCGGTGGTGACGCTGCTCGGCGGCTTTATTTATGCCCGCTTCGTGCTGGCTCCCGCGCTGGCCGCGCTTCCCGAGGCCGAGCAGAAGACGTTCGGATGGCGCGTCATCGAGAATTTTCGCCCTCTCATGTACACCCTGCTGGCCACGATTCTCGGCTCCGGCTTGTACAACTATCTCAGCAAGGCCAGCTATCCCCCGCATTACCACATGGTCATCGGGATCAAGTTCCTGTTCGTGCTGCATATTTTCGCGGTTGCCATTCTGTATTCGCTGCCCGGCGCCGATCAAGCCAAACGCAACCGCTGGCTGACCGGGATGGTGTTCTCCGGCCTGATTATCATCGCGATTTCGGGCTATCTGCGTTGGATCTCCATGCCATGACCGGCTACGATGCGCTTCGGAACCGCGCTGCGTGGCTGGATGTGTCGGCTCGCGGCAGGATCAAACTGACGGGCGAAGATCGCGCGCGCCTGCTGCATGCCATGAGCACCAATCACATCCAGCAGCTCACGCCTGGCGCGGGCTGCTACGCGTTCTTCTTAAACGATAAAGGCCGCATCCTGGCGGACGCCAACATCCTGTGCCGCCCGGATCATTTTCTGCTGGACACCGAACCGGAAACCCGCGAGAAGCTGTACCAGCATCTGGATCACTTCATCATCGCCGATGACGTGACGCTTGAGGATCGGACCGCGGCTACGGCGACCATTGCGGTGGAGGGTCCGGAATCGCGCGCTGTACTCGAACGGGCCGGGGCGCCTGTACCCGAGGCTGACTACGCGACCGCGGACTGGGGCGGCCGGCTGGTCGCGCGTCTCAATGCAACCGGCAGCGCGGGATTTTTTGTGTTTGACGCGATCGAACGGAAGGCCGAATTGATCGCCGCCCTGGAGGCTGCGGGCGCCGAGCCTGGCGATGCCGAAGCACTTCACGTAGTGCGCCTGGAACACGGCAAAGCGCGTTACGGCGAGGACCTTAGCGAACGCTTTCTCGCTCAAGAAGCCAATCAACCCCAGGCGCTGCATTTCAACAAGGGCTGCTATCTGGGCCAGGAAATTGTGGAACGCGTGCGCTCGCGCGGCCAGGTTCATCGCGTTCTCATGCCGCTGCTGCTCGCCAGCCACACTCCGCCCGAGCCCGGCGCCAAACTGCAGATCGGTGACGCGAACGTGGCTGAAATTACTTCCGCCGCCTATTCGCCGGCGCTCGGCCGCGTGGTGGCGCTGGCTTATGTCCGGACGGAGCACGCGCGCCCGCACACCGCCATGACGTTCAACGGCATACCGGCGGAAGTCGCCTCGCCAGCGGCTCAGTGAGTGCTGCGTCCGTCTCGCCAATGGTGCGAAAGCTCACGGCGATTGCAGGCCGTCCTGAAACAGGCCGCCACAACGGAGGAGTTGAAGAACCTGCTGGCCCAGGCCGACGCTACCATCAGTCAGGAACATCAGGGCTGGCGGGTACTGGTGCACGTGCACGAACCCATCGAAGAGATCTGACCCCGGGACCCCGCCTGGCCGCCTCTAATTCCTGGAGTTTTGAACTTTCGGGACCGAAAGGTACCCGGCGATGGTGTCCTTCTTGACGTCGTTCACCACCAGCTCGTAGGGCTGCTTGGCCTTGGATGTCATGAACTGCACCGGTTCGTTGATTCCGCGATCCTTTTTCTCGGTGGTCTTGTCATCGGCGGTCAGCTCGATGGTATAACGATTCTTCTTCGGATCGGCGTTCTTGAGCAGAATCGAAACATCTCCGACTTTCTGAGATTGTTTTTGTTTGTGAATCGTGAACTCGACAAAGTTCCGCTCACCCAGTGCTTTCAAGGCCGACAGTTCCTTCTCGTTGGTTGCGATCAAGACACTATGCCCATCGATATCGCCGGTGGCGCGCTTCAACTCGGCCACGGTCTTTTCGAGCTGAGACCGCGTGGTAGCGACGTCGCCTTTTACTCCGGTGACATCGTTGCTTACCTGGGAGACCCTGGAATCCACGGTCTGGGTTTGTTCCTGCACCTTCGAGATGTCCGACTTGAGCTGCTGCTGGGCCTGCTGTTGCGCCGCCTCCAGTTGAGCACGCGTTTCATCGACCTTTTTCAGCGCTTCATCCTTGGCGTCGCCGGCCGCCAGGCTGGCCTGCCGGCGCGCTCGTTCGAGCTGGTCTTTCAGTTCGTCGACGCGCTTCTGATTCGCGCGCGCGGTTAGCGAAGAAGTCTCGTCCAGCTTATCCAGGCGCGCCGCAGTGGCATCGATGTTCTTGGACAGATCCTGCTTAACCTGATTCAGTTGGGTATACAGATAAACGTTAGCGCCCGCCAGCAGAGCGATGGCGGCGATCACCAGGCCGGTCTTCAACGCCGAGCTCCGGGGCTCTGGAGGAGGCGGTGGGGTGTAATAAGGCGGCGCCGCGTATTGCATCGCCGGGGGACCATACGGTCCTTGCGGCGGCGGGGGTGCCTGCGCGGATGGGCAGCACTGGGGTAACTGGGGGCGGCCGGTTGTTCCGGCGGCATCGGACTCGGGTTCGGGAAAATGGACATTACTGTACCTCTAGGCGGTGCGTCACTATCAATCTAACAGGTTAGAGTCTGGCATTGCACCTTTCCGTTTCACTTTTCTGCGCGCCTAACCTGCGGCCGCGCAAAATCCAGGTATTCCTGCTTGGGCGCTCCCGGCTCGAAGCAACGGCGGCAACGGGCCTCGTAAATGCCGGCCGCGCCCACCACGATCAGGTCATCGGATTCAACCAGCCGCTGGGTGTGCTTGGCCGGATTGCCGCAGCGCATGCAGATGGCCAGGGTTTTGGTGATGGACTCGGCTAACGTCAGTAGGTCCGGCATGGGCGGAAACGGCCGGCCCATGTAGTCGGTATCCAGACCCGCGATGATCACCTGTTTGCCGCTGTCGGCCAAGCGGGTGGCCAGCGCCACCAATTCTTGCCCGAAGAAGTTGGATTCGTCGATGCCTACTACCTCGGTGCGCCAGTCCAGACGGGAAAGTATTTCAGCCGGATTCTGCACCGCTTCCGACTGCATGCGCTGTTCGGCGTGGGAAACGATTTCGTCGCTCGAATAGCGGTCGTCCAGAATCGGCTTGAATACCTGCACCCGTTTGCGCGCGATCATGGCGCGGCGCAGGCGGCGCATCAGCTCTTCACTTTTCCCCGAAAACATCGGGCCGCAGATGGCCTCAATCCAACCCAGATTGCTTGCGACAAAATCCATAAGCTGGTTGGCCGCATCTTAGCACGCCGCGCATCTCCTCCAGTAACATCGCGCACAACGCAGCGGGTCGCGATTGGTTATCTCTCCAAGCGAGCGCGCCCCGCGCTGTGCGCTTATCATTGGATCATGGCGCTGGCCGAACAACGCGTGATTGTCCCGGAGCTGCTGGATCACGCTAGTCCCGAAGATGCCCGCCCCGTGTTGGCGGACCTGGCGAGAGTGAACCGGTACTTCGGGGGGCATCGTATTTTGCACAAAATCATGAGCGGGTTGGCCGAACGCGGCGAGAGTTTTTCCATGCTGGACGTGGGTGCGGCCTCGGGCGACATCGGCGCGGCGCTTCGAAGCCGCTATCCGCGCGCGACCGTGGTCTCGTTGGATCGATTAGACTCCCACCTGGGCGGCGCAGCGCAGCCGAAAGTGGTGGCCGACGCGTTTCAGCTGCCGTTCCACGCCGCCAGCTTCGATTTCGTCTTCAGCTCGTTTTTCCTGCATCACTTCTCCGACGACCAGATCGTGGAGCTGCTCGGAAATTTCAAGCGGCTGGCGCGCCGCGCCGTGCTGGCGATCGACTTAGAGCGCGGTCCTTTGGCGCTCCGATTCCTGCCGGCCACGCAATGGCTTTTCGACTGGCACAGCATGTTTGTTCACGACGGCCTGATCTCGGTGCAGGCCGCCTTCAAGACCGGCGAGCTGCTGGCGCTGGCTCGCCGCGCCGGCCTGGAACGAGCGCGCGTTTCGACACATCGACCCTGGGGCCGTCTATCGCTGGTAGCGCCGGTTAGCTTGTGAGCCAATATTTTCTGGGAGTCGATGGAGGCCAGTCGAGTACCACGGCGCTGATTGCTGACCGGAATGGACAAGTTCTCGGCTTGGGCCGCGCCGGTCCATGCAATCATGCCGGCGCCTCCGAGGCGCGTCAAAAATTCATTTCCGCGTTGACCGAATGCCTGACAGCGGCGTGCCTCAGCGCGGGTCTCGATGCGCCGCCGCGTTTCGCCTCCGCCTGTCTGGGCTTCAGCGGCGGACCGGCCGATAAGGAAGCTATCGTTAGCGAGATTCTCGCGAGCGACCAGATCATCGTGACCCACGACGCTCTGATCGCGCTGGCGGGCGCCACCGCGGGAACGCCGGGCATTATCGTGATCGCCGGGACAGGCTCCATCGCCTTTGGCCGCAATGCCGCTGGACTTACCGCGCGGGCCGGCGGCTGGGGATACGTGTTCGGTGACGAAGGCAGCGGATTCGATATCGTGCGCCAAGCGTTGCGCGCTGCCTTGCGCCTGGAGGAAGGCTGGGGCCGGGCAACATCCCTGCGCGCCGTGCTGCTGGGGGCGAGCGGGGCGCGCGATGCCAACGATCTGCTGCATCGGTTCTATACGCCCGAGTTCCCCAGGCCGCGCATCGCCGCCATGGCGAAACTCGTGGATCAGGCCGCTGGCGAGGGCGACCCGGCTGGCACGCGAGATCCTGATGCGGTCCGGTCAGGCGTTAGCGCAGCTTGCAGCCGCCGTGCGGCCGCAGTTGTTCCAGCCAGCGGAACCAGCACGCATCTCCTACTTGGGTGGCGTGTTCCGCAGCCCGGTTGTTCGCGAGCGATTCTTTGAGTTGGCCGCGGCGAGCCCGGCAACCATGTCGAGCCGCCTCTTTATGGTCCCGCCGCGGGCGCTTTGCTCGAAGCCTATCGTGCCGCGGGAATTTCTTGCGCACTCGCGGATGTCCCCGAGGAAAAGTCATGACTGGCTGGCTCCCGGACTACATCTGGCGCGAGGGCGCGTTTGAATCCGGTGTGGCGATGTTCGCGGATTCGAGCGGCCGGATCACGCATTTCTCCAGCGACGCCGCCGACCTGGCACAGGCCGAGCGGCTGCAAGGACGAGCCCTGCTGCCCGGGCTCATCAATGCGCACTCGCACGCCTTCCAGCGCGTGATCCGGGGCCGCACCGAGCAGCGCAGCGGCGCCAATCGCGATACTTTCTGGACCTGGCGCGAGGCCATGTACCGGGCCGCGAATCTGCTTTCGCCCGAGGCGATCTACCACGCCGCGCGCATGGCGTTCTTAGAGATGCTGCTGAGCGGAATCACGACTGCCGGCGAATTCCACTACCTGCATCACGACCCGGCGGGACAGCCCTACGCGGATCGCAACCTTCTCGCACTTCAAATACTTCGCGCGGCCGAGGACACCGGGCTACGAATCGCGCTGCTGCGTTCGGCGTACGTGCGCGGCGGTCAACCCAGGTTTCTGACGCCACGCCTCGAGGACTTCATCGCGGACACGGAGGCGCTGTCAGGCCAATGTAAGCCCGGCCGCTCCTGGGTCGGCATCGCGCCGCACAGCATTCGCGCGGTTCCTCTCGATTACTTGTTGGGGCTGGTGCGATACGCGCGCGCCAAAGCGTTGCCGGTCCACATGCACGTAGCCGAGCAGCCCGCCGAAGTAGAAACATGCATCGCAGAGTACGGACTGCCTCCAGTGGCGTTGCTGCACCAGCACGGTATTCTGGATGACCGCTTCACCGCCATTCACGCCATTCACGTGACCGAGCAGGAGATCGATCAGCTCGGGCGCCGCGCGCAGCATGGTCTGCGCTTGTCCCACCACCGAGCGCAACTTGGGCGACGGAACTTGTCCGGCAGACCGGCTGACTCGCGCCGGCGTTCGCATCGCAGTCGGATCCGATAGCAACGTCCAAATTGATCTGCTCGAGGACGCCCGCGAGCTGGAATATCATCTGCGTCTGGAGCGTCTGGAGCGAGTGGTGCTGGACCCTGAAGCGCTCGCCGCGCACCTGCTGGCATGTGCCACCGAGAGCGGCGCAGCCAGCCTGGCAGCCCCCGGGGGCAAGCTCGAAGTTGGCCGGCCGGCCGACTTCTTCACCGTGGACCTCAACGATACTTCCATCGCCGGCGCGGATGCCGAGTCGCTCGCCGGCAACATCGTCTTCTCGCTCCAACGGACCGCAGTCCGCGACGTTTATGTCGCCGGCCGGTGCATCGTGCGTGACGGCCAGCACGCGCTGGAGGAACAAATTATAAGCAACTTCGCCGATGTCCAGCGCAGCCTGTGGAGCAGCCGCCGACTATGCTAGTTTGTCCGAGGAGCACTCATGCGCAAGATTCTTTTTCTGATGACCTTTGCGACTGCGGCTTGGGCCGCGGCGCCCGTAATCACCAGCTTCACCACTGACATCCCGGGTGTGACTACCATCGGCCCAGGCACGGAAATCTACATTCTGGGTACCTTCGTGCTGCATTCGGCGGGCCGAGACTACACCATCACCGTGGGCGGCCAAACCGGCGGGATCAACGTTGCGGATGGCAGTGACTTCATTTCTGCGACGATCCCTGCTACCACGCCGGCCGGGGCGACCACACTGGTGGTCACCTACCAGGGCCAAGCCTCCAATGCCATTCCGATCACGATCGGCGTACCCCAGCCCCAGCTAGGAGGAGTTGGGGTGCTCATTTCCTCTCAGACGGCTCCGCCGCAATTTAATCCCTACTATCCGATCATCCACAACCAAACTCAAAAAAGTGTCACGCCGACATCCCCGGCGGCGTTGGGGGAAGTTCTGCAAGTTAACCTCACCGGGCTGGGCCCGGATGTTTCACCCTCTGCGACGCCCACCGTCACGGTAGGCGGCCAAGCTGAGCAGGTCCTCCACATCGATGTAAATTCCGGCCAGGGCCAAGAAGAGGTCTACTTTGGGCTCTCGCAAAATACTCCCGTTGGTATCGAGCCTGTGATCATGACGGTGGCGGGAGTCGCCAGCAATACTGTCAATATTCCGGTCGGGTCCGGCCCGCTGGTGGGCTTCGTTCTAAACGGCGCGAGCTTCGCTTCCCAAAACGTCATCGCGCCGGGGTCCATCGTCTCGGTGTTCGGCGCCGGCTTCGGTACCCAGGACAATCTCTCCGCGTTTCCGTCCACCAATGTCAATGGATTGAGTGTAATGTTCGGGAGTACGGCGGCACCCATCTTCGCCCTCGCCGCCACCTACGGCCAGATCAACGTGCTGGTACCTACCGAGCTGCCAACTACTGGAACGGTAGATCTGACCGTGCAGACCTCGGGCGGTACGTCGCCGGCGCAAACCATGACGTTAGCGCCCGCCGCGCCGGGCATGTTCTACTACACCGATCCGCTCGTACTCACGCGCCGGAATGCGGTTGCAGTCGCTGCGAACACCGCCTGGATCGCCATGCCCACTTCGATGGCTGACCAACATGGGTTTGCCGACTAATTGCAGCAACGCCGCCAGCGTATGCGGCCAGCCTGCCAAGCGCGGCGGTTACCTGCAGATCTACTCCACTGGATTGGGCGTAGCCACGCCCAATGGAGATCCCAACGGCGCGGTTCTGCCCACAGGGTCGCTCGCGCCGGCCAGCGGCAGTCCTCTTTACGTCACCGTCGTTACGCCAACCGTTACGATCGGTGGCGAACAGGCGCCGCTTTTGTTCTCCGGTGTTGCTCCCGGCTACAACGGCCTGTATCAAGTGGACGTGCAAATCCCGGCTGACCTCGCTCCAGGCAACGATGTGCCGCTGGTGATCACCATGGGGCAAGCTTCGGATTCTGCGACCATCGCGATCCAATAACGCCGCGTGAGGGCGAGAGCTTCTTCGAAGCCCGTTAGAACTCGTATTCGGTCGGCGTGATGCCCTTGGCGCGCAGGTACATTTCCGCGGAGGCCCGATGGTGCGTGGTGTGGTCCATCATTCCCATCAGAACTTCCAGACCGGTCATCGTGCCTTCTTCGCCCTTGTAGGTTTTTGAAAGCTGCTCGGGAGTCAGCTTGGAGACCTTCGCAATAGCACCGTCGAAGCACTCGCCCACAAACGCGACCACGTCCTTTTTGCTCATGGACGCAGGCTTATTCCCCTTAGGCTTTTCGCCGGAGAACGACGAGAGAAAGAAGTCCAACGACTGCGACAAATGTACCAATTGCTCGGCGAAACTCATTTGCGGCGGAGTGAGCTTGAAGTCGTAGCTCGCTTCGGGCATCTGGTTTGCGACTTTCATAGTAAAGTCCTTGGATGTCTTGAGGTGCTTCAAATAGGCCGCCTTCACATCGACTTGGGCAAAGGCGGGCAGTGACGCGGCAGCGAGCGCAAAAAGGCAGATCGTGACACGGGTTTTCGTGAGAGACATAAGTTGAGTATC
>CAVUBR010000011.1:0-116370 GCA_963739705.1 Terriglobia bacterium
GTCGGTGCCTTGCTTTGCATATCGAGACGTTATCACAGTCGCGGGCGCTCATTGCGGAGATTTCGTGCCAGGCGCAGTTGCTGGGTGCGTCGAGAGCAGTGTACGTCGAGAGCATTGTCGGCTGTTCGCACGCACTTGTATAATGAGGATGCGTGGCGCTATCGTCTAACGGTTAGGACGGAGCCCTCTCAAGGCTTAAATACGGGTTCGATTCCCGTTAGCGCTACCAATCTTTTATAAATCAAAAGCTTACAAACGCTGTACAAAGGCTTGAGCGATTCGAACGTCATGATATCCTGTCGGAGAGTGGCTTCGATCTCGCCAGACAGAATGAGCGCGGTCATAGCCGAAATCCGCACTCTACTTCCGCGGCTGAAGAGTTCGCATCGTCGCGTCGAGGTCGTCAAGTCGCTTGGCATGCAGTCGCCGGTGAAGTCCGGCCGTGCATCTTGAATGTCGGCGGGGATGACCACGATGGCGGATGACGTCAATGACGACGACTCGTGGTGGTGGAGGCAGTGAAGGCCGTGCGGTGAGTCTCCGTCGCCATCGCGCCTTGGTCGGAGCACAAAAGCCTAGAAAGTCCTCGACTGCATAGCCTAGATATGCTACAACAGTGATATCCTAATTTTAGAACAACACGAAAACCTAGTTGTGACACGTCATGGCGACCCCTTCCGAAAAACTGGCCGAATCCCTTGAGGTTCTGCACAAGCTCCAGAACGCCAACGGCGCGGCCGCCATTCGTGCGCGCGACCTGACCAGGACTCACCGGGAGCGCCTTTTGAAGAACGGCTTTCTGCAAGAGGTCATGAAGGGCTGGTATATCCCGAGCCGTCCTGACGACGGCAAGGGCGAAAGCACGGCGTGGTATGCCTCCTTCTGGCGTTTCGCCGCGGCCTATCTGGAGCACCGGTTCCGCAAGAACTGGAGCCTGTCTCCGGAACAATCGTTGTCGATCCACGTTGGCAACGGCACCGTTCCCCGCCAGCTGGCCGTACGCTCGCCCAAGGGCACCAACAGCGTGACAAAGCTGCCGCACGGAACGTCGCTTTTCGACCTCCAGGCGGCGCTGCCACCGTCCGCTGACAGGGTCGAAAGGGATGGGTTGCGCCTGTACGGATTGGAGGCTGCGCTGATCGAAGCTTCGCCCCGGTATTTCATGAATCAGGCAACCGACGCCCGCGCCGCCCTGGCGATGATCCGCGACGCCTCCGATCTGCTGGGCAAGCTGCTGGACGGCGGACACAGCACCATCGCGGGCAGGCTGGCGGGCGGGTTCCGCAACTGCGGACGAGGCGCGATTGCCGACGAGATCATTGCCGCCATGACCGCCGCCGGCTACGCCATGCGCGAAAGCGATCCGTTCAGCGAGCAGCCGGTCATGACGCTGCCACCGCGGGAAACCTCGCCCTACGTCAATCGGATCAAGCTTCTCTGGCAGAAGATGCGCGGGCCCGTGATTGAGGCGTTTCCGGACGCGCCGGGTCTGCCGCGTAACAAGGCCGCTTACATGAAAGGCGTGGAAGAGGCCTACGTGACAGATGCCTATCACTCGCTATCGATCGAGGGCTACCGCGTCACGGCGTCGTTGATCGAGAGGGTGCGCAGCGGAAGCTGGAATCCCGAGATTCACGAACAGGACCGCGAGCAGCGCAACGCCATGGCCGCGCGCGGGTATTGGCAGGCCTTCCAACTCGTCGAGCAGAGCATCGGCAAGGTGCTCAAGGGAGAAAACCCGGGAGCCGTCGCCGAGCAGGATCACCGGGCTTGGTATCGGGAGATGTTCGCGCCGAGCGTGGCGGCGGGCCTGTTGCGGGCCTCGGACCTTGCCGGTTATCGCAATGGCCAGGTTTTTATCCGCAACTCGATGCATGTTCCGCTGAACAAGGAGGCGGTACGGGATGCCATGCCAGCCTTCTTCGATCTGCTGCGCGCAGAGGAACATCCGGCTGTCCGGGTGGCGCTCGGGCATTTTATCTTCGTCTATATCCATCCCTACATGGACGGCAACGGGCGCATGGGACGGTTTCTCATGAACACAATGATGGCGGCGGCAGGCTATCCCTGGACGGTTATTCCGCTCTCGGAACGCAAGACGTACATGGCCGCGCTCGAAAAAGCGAGCGTCGAGGAAAACATCGGGCCGTTCGCGGCTTTCCTTGCCAAGCTTGTCAGGGATCGCCTGACCGGTTCGCCGTTGCCTGCGATTCCCGCGTCTTAGCCAGCAAACACTGAAAACCTTTGGCCAAGTCCGTGTACATGTTTTGTACAAACGGCCTGAGATTCCTGCGAATACAGCGAATCCTGCGTTTGCGGTTTCAGTAACTTATAGCAAACGAGGAGAAGGCGGCAAATACGGGTTCGATTCCCGTTAGCGCTACCAATTCCTCTACCGGGCAATAACTTACAGACCGGAATTAGCAGCGAGTGACAACGCGTGCCGCACTAGGAGGAGACTCGTTGCCAGGGTTGGTCTAGATCCATGACCATCGCGGCCAAATACGAGAACGGAGTCTTCCGTCCCCTGCAAGATGTGAAGATCAAGGAAGGAACCGCGGTCGAGATGCTTGTTTCCCGTGGAGCAATAGCCGGTGCGCAAGCGGCCCTCCATCAAAAACCTTCCCTTTTACGGCATCTGGATGGACCGCGCCGATATCAGCACGGGTGTCGCCTACGTGAACAAGCTCAGGGATAATCCGCGCGGTTAGCGGCCGCGAATCGATGGTTTCGCTGATCGACACCGATGTGATGATCGATCTGTCCCGCGAGAATAGCGGTCGCGGATGCGTCGCCGCTCTGCTATCTCATACTCATCGGTCAGCTTGACCTTCTTCGCCACGAACACGCCCGAGGTTTTGGACGCCGCGTTGCTGCGTGCCGGCCGCTTTGACCGCCAGGTGTACACGAAGCCGGTCATGCTTTGATTGCGCTTTCCGTGAAGCACGCTGATCCGCTGCATCGTGTCTCAATCATTCCGCGATCCATTGGCACGCTGGGGTACAAGCTGCAGCGGCCGACCAGGAGCGCTATCTGATGAGGCAGCGGGAACTCGAAGATCAGACCGCGGTGCTCCTGGGGGGCGCGCGGCGGAGGAGATTCAGTACGGTGGCATAGTTTCCACGGGAGCGGCAGACCATCTGGAGCGTCGCCTCCGCGTTAGTGCGCCAGATGGTGACGCGGTTTGCGATGAGCGAACAACTGGGAAAGTTGACCTATGGGCGGCCGGCGGTGTCGCCGTTCCTGAAGGCCGCGAATGAAGCGGAGGAGCGCAACTACAGCGAGCGCACCGCCGAGACCATCGATAGCGAGGCGCGCCGCATCGTGGACGAGATCGACCAGCGAGTCATCGGCATTCTGCTGCAGCGCCGCGATCCGCTGATTCGAATCTCCAATGCATTGATTCGCAAAGAAACACTGGAGCGCGCCGAATTGGACCGGCCTGTGACGGCTCCCGAGCCGGTGAGGGAAGGCGAGAAGTTGCCAGTCGCCGTTGAGCCTGCATAACTCGTCTTATGCAACTGCGCTAGCGGAACGCGCAGAGGAAGCGCCGGCCGCTTTCCTGGCTGCTTGCCAGCGCTGGGCCCAGGCAGGAAGCTCAGCATTCCGGCTGAGCAACGTAGTCAACACGCGGCCGGGGTCCCCCAGGTCATGCCACTCCATGTTTTGGAGACGCAGCGCGACCAGGTGTCCGGCGGCGGGGGATAGAATATTTCGCGAAAAGTCCATCGGAGAAACCCAATCGTAAAGCGAATCGGGAATCCGTGTTTCACACTGATTGCGTGAACGCCGGGTTGCCGATCGGAACACCTCAAGTAAACCGGGCACGGTAGCCGATGCCAATCGTAAGAAAGCCTCAAGGCGCCCGACCATTACAAAGGTATTCCACAGGGCTCCATTCTGGAACAGGCGTTCAGCTACAGAAAATGGCGGCTTCTCATGGAAGCCCTGGACCTGGAGCGGCTCCCCGTGCACCGTGGCGGCCACTTCAATCCAGCCATATTCAACCTCCGGAGCACTCGGCTGCGCTCCGAGCAGCACAATCGACTTAGGCCGAATTGCCGCCATCTGGAAAGCCGACCCCAGGGAGTCTGTAAACGCGCTCTCATCGGAATAATAGTGATCGCACGGAAGGACGGCTATGGTTGCGTCCGGGTCGATTTGCGCAATGTGCAAAAGGCTGTAGAGGATCGGGGGCGCGGTCCCTCGATTGCACGGCTGCACGATTCTATGGCAGAGGCGGTGGTCAAGGTCCCGCAGGTAGTAATCCTGGTGTGCCTTGGTTAGAGCGAATAGGATGTGCCGAGGATGGACGCTCCTTTCCGCTCGCACGCACGCTTGTTCGAGGAGTGTAGATTCGCCCAGGAGCGGGCAAAACTGTTTAGGCCGGTCGTCACCACAGATCAGACGGGTGAGGCCGCGCAGCCGGACGCCGTCGCCTCCGGCCAAAACGATGGCCCAGCGATGCGACAAGCGCGCAGTTTCGGCGGCGTCCGCGGCTCGATGTTCACGAACTTTCCTTGCGGCGCACCGGGGGAGCTGAGATGCTTTCATCAGGCTCAGTTCTGTCTAGGCAGCGACTTGCAGCCTCTTGGCCATTGCTTTGGGCGCGGTTACCTCAAGCATGCCTTTATCTAATGACGCACTTACTTTATCGACATCGATGTCGGCCGGCAGATCAAGACTCCGGAACATCTTCTTTCCCGAAAACTCGCAAAAGCGCACATCTCCTTGCTTGCCCTCGTGTGTATGAGTTGACTCAGCACGGACCACCAGTGCGTTTGGGGTTGCGGTGACCTCCAGATCTTTCGCTTCAAAGCCGGGCAAAGCAAGGCGGGCTCGGAAGTCGTCCTTGTTCTCGATCAATTCGGAAGCCGGAGCCCACACGACTTCCCGCTCCGCTTGCAGCCAGTCGTCCACATCCCAGCCCGGCATCCCGCCGCGTCCTTTGAACAGGCTGAAGGCGCGATTCCGGATCTCATCGGTGATCGCGTTCATTTCTTGCGCCAAGGTTTCGGGAAGGGCTCCCGCTTCACGATGTTTTTGAATAGTGACACTTGCCATACGATTTTCCTTTCCGCTTGGGCGCCGTGGTACACATCTAAGGGCAGCTCCCGGGAGAGCAGCACTTCCGATGTTATCCGCCGCTTGTCAACTAGTATAAATTCCAGGTAGTAGTTAGAGTACTAGTCAAAAGGCTAGGTTTCTATAGAAATTTTAAGATTTCATCGAGGTGCAACATTAGATGAAGCCTTCATCGATAGCGCGCTTAATCAGCTCGACAGTTTTGCGCAGTCCCAATTTGCGTTTGACGTTGTTCCTGTGAAATGCAACTGTCTTGTGGGAAACGCTCAATGTCGCCGCAACTTCCTTCGCAGTGCGGCCTTCGGCCAGCAATTGGAGAACCTGCCTTTCACGTGAAGTGAGCACGGCGCGCGACGTGGTTTTTCCTGGCCGCCATTGCGACAAGTCGAAGTCTTCAGCGACGACGCCATGCGATAAATATCTCTGACCGCCCAAAACTGTTTTGACGGCGTCGAGGATCTGCTGACGAGTGGACGACTTGAGGATGTATCCAGTGGCGCCAGCACTCAATGCCTCGCGGAGATAGGCCGGGTTCGCATGGGCCGTCAGAAACAGCAGTCTCACGCGAGGCAGGCGCTTTCGAATCTGACGTGCGGCTTCCATGCCGCTCAGCAATGGCATCGTTACATCCAGGATGACCAGGTCCGGCTTGAGGCGGAGAGCGGCATCGACCAGGGATCTGCCGTCGCTGACTGCTTCAACGATGTCGTGCTGCGGCTCCAGCATTCTCCGGAGCCCTTCCTGGATCAACACGTGTTCGTCAGCTAAAAGGATGCGGGGCCGACTCATGATCATGCGCGATCCCTAAAGGACGTGTCCTTTCCGGGTAGTGCTGCGTTCAGCATTGGTCCTGGCAAGCAGCGTGCCACTACCGCAAGTTGCTTGAAATTCGTGATTACTCTAGCGACTGGTTGATCCGAAGCTTGGGTGATTTAACCCAGTCCGGGTCGGCTTAGCCAATGAGTGGCAGCGGTTGGCGATCAACCTCTTGCTAGACGGGCTCGAAGGAAAGCTCAGGACCTACCCATTTCTCACAGACCCTATAGCAAAAAGCCGTCCTTCATGGCATAACTGAGTTTCCACACAACAGTTAGCACCAAGAGAGGACGGCCTTCGCTATGACAGAGTGTAACCAATCGGGCTTCGGATTTGCAGCGTGCGGAAAACGGGAGATCGTGGCCCGCTTCGACGGGGGCACGATCAGTTCCGACGGGGGTGCCTTCCTATTACGTCAGACCGACCAGCGACTGAATCTTCTGGCGCGTCTGGCGAAGTGTTTTCTGGATAGCCGGAATCCGGATCTGGTGGAGCACTCGGTGCTGGAGTTGGTCTCGCAACGGGTTTACGGTCTGGCGTTGGGTTACGAAGACCTGAACGATCACGAGCAACTACGGAACGATCCGGTGTTCGGAGTTCTGGCAGGACGGGAAGAACTGGAGCAACCGCTGGCGGGCAAGAGCACCCTGAACCGCATGGAACTGGGGAGCGGCGGGCCGGACCGGTACAAGAAGATCACGTTCTGGAAAGAAGCGGTAGACGAACTGTTGGTGAAAGTGTTCCTGGAGTCGCACCAGACGGCTCCCGAGGAGATCGTTGTGGACGTGGACACCACCGACCTGCCGCTGCACGGCCACCAGGAGGGTCGATTCTTCCACGGCTACTACGACCAATATTGCTATCTGCCGCTCTACATCTTTTGCGGAGAGCACGTGCTGTGCGCGCGCCTGCGGGAATCCAATCATGACGCTGCCTTCGGCTGCCTGGCGGAAATACAAAGAATCGTGGCGCAGATTCGGGCGAGTTGGCCGGAAGTGAAAATCATTCTGCGCGGGGACTCTGGCTTCTGCCGCAACGAGTTGATGAGCTGGTGCGAAAACAATGGGGTGGACTTTGTGTTCGGTCTGGCGCGCAATCAGAGACTGCGGAAGATCATTGGAGCCCAGATGCACGAGGCGACTCAACAGTGGAATCAGACCGGCAAACCAGCGCGGGTTTTTGCCGAGTTTGACTATCAGACCAGAAAGACCAAGAAGAGTGGCTGGGACCGGAAACGGCGCGTGGTCGCCAAGGCCGAGCACCTCGACGGAAAAGAGAACCCGCGCTTCGTGGTCACCTCACTGAGCAGCCAGGAGTGGGCGGTGCAAGCGCTGTATGAAAAACTCTACTGCGCGCGCGGCGACATGGAGAACCGCATCAAGGAGCAGTTCAGCTTATTTGCCGATCGGGTGAGTACCGAGACCATGCGAGCCAATCAGATGCGCCTCTATCTGTCCACGATGGCCTATGTGCTGATGAGCGGACTGCGGCGGCTGGGACTGCAAGCCACCGAGTTGGCGCAAGCGCAGGTTTCCACTATCCGCACCAAGCTGCTGAAGATCGGCGCGCAGGTCCGGGTCACGGTGCGCAAAGTCTGGGTTTCCATGGCTTCCAGCTATCCCTGGCAAGGTCTGTACCAGCAGGTCTGGACCAACTTGCGCTGCTGAACGGCAACACGGGGACCGGCTTTGTTGACATGCTTCCTCCGCTGGCGCAGCCGGTTCGGAGGAGTGCGTTTGCACGCCCATCAAAGCCTCGCTCCACGATCGACTGCGGGTCGAATTGATCCCTACACTCGCCAAAAGACGTTCGACGATGACTCGCCTTGCTCAGTTCGTGCTTCGCGAGGCTCTTCTGGCGCCCGTTTCAGTCTGTTCTGACCTACCTGTGAGAAAAGCGGGCTAAATACGCCATCCTCGCCAAGTGCTCGCAGGACACGGCTCATCGTGACATTCTCGCACTGGTCGATCACGGCTTCCTCGTTTGCAATCCCGAAGGGGGGCGCAGCACGAGCTATTCGCTTGCCCCATCGAAATGACCGCAGGGAAAGCAATCCTGATTCGCGGTTCTGCGCGGCTCAATGTTGACCAAGACGTTCCGCGATCGACGCATCCAAAGGTCGTGAGCGGCCTGCTTCCACGGCCTCGTCGATGCGAGCGAATGCGTTCTGCGTATACCGCACTCCCAGCCAGCGGAACGGCTCAATCTCCCATTTCGGCGAACGGCGCTGCGCCAACGCCAGTGTGTCAAGCCCGTTTCGCTTCTCCAGGATCAGACTCGCCAGGACCCTTCCGGCCAGGTTGGTGGTCGACACTCCTTGCCCGGTGTAGCCGCATGCCATCGCAATGCGCGTAGCCGGGTCAAATGTAGCGGCCGGCATCCAATCGCGCGGCATCCCAAGCGCCCCGCCCCAGGCGTGCGTGAACTTGATCCCTTGGAGCGCCGGGAACCATTCGATCACGGCGCGGCGCGCACGGTCATGCGTGGGTTCGTGCCGATCCTGGCCGTCGGTGATCTTCGATCCAAAACGATAAGGCGCGCCCCGGCTTCCAAATAGGATCCGTCCATCGGCGGTCTTCGTGAGATAGTCGACCGTCAGTCGATTGGATGCGACGCTCTCGCGGTTTCGCCAGCCGATTTGAGACCACTGCGCATCGGTCAGCGGCTCCGTCAACACGATCAGCGAATACACCGGCATCAGGGCGCGATGCATCTGCGCCAGCCGCGAGAGATAGGCTTCTCCAGCTAGAACGATGGCCTTGCGCGCCCGCACCTCGCCCGCGCGCGTCACAAGTTTCGGCGTCGCGCCGCCTTCAAAATTGATTACTTCTGTCTGCTCGTAGATCGCTCCCCCGCGGCGCTCCACCGCGCGAGCCAGGCCACGCACCAGCCGGCCGGGATGGACGCTGGCGCAATCGGCGGTGTACATCGCGCCTTCGAGATTCGTTACGTTGATTCGTTCGCGCGCTTCTTCCGCGCTCAAGATCCGGTGCCGATCCGCCAGCCCCAGCCGTTCGTAATCGGTATAGGTGGCGTGGATCGCAGGCAGTTGGTGCGCTCTCCGCGCCAGGCTCAGGTAACCGCCTTTATAGTAGTGCGCATCGATCTGTTCTTCTGAGCAAACGCGTCCGACCTCGTCCACCGAATCGAACATCGCCAGCAGCAGCGATCGCGCGGATTCGCGTCCGTAGCGCCGTTCCAGCATCGCCGCCGTGACCGGAAATTTCGGCGAACACCATCCTCCGTTGCGTCCCGATGCCCCGAAGCCCGCGATCTCTTTTTCGACCACGGCGACGCTCAGACCCGGGTTCTGCCGCAGCAGGTAATATGCAGTCCACAGCCCGGAGTACCCGCCGCCCAGAATCGCTACATCGACCTCTGTCGACCGCTCCAAAGCGAGCCGCGGCTTCAACGCTTCCCCGGTAGTTTCGAGCCAAAAGCTGTACTTGCTGTAATCCGTCATATCGGATGAATCACGCGCTGCAGGAAACTGCGCGTACGGCCGGCTTTCGGATTGCCGAGCACCTCGCGCGCCGCCCCGCTTTCGACAATCACGCCCCCGTCCATGAACACGACGCGATCAGCCACCTCGCGCGCGAAGCCCATTTCGTGCGTCACCACAAGCATGGTCATTCCTTCGTCGGCCAGCGAGCGCATGACACGCAGCACTTCTCCCACCAGCTCGGGATCCAGCGCCGACGTAGGCTCGTCAAACAGGATCGCGACCGGACGCATGGCCAACGCGCGGGCGATTCCGATGCGCTGTTGTTGGCCGCCGGAAAGCTGCGATGGATAAGCATCCGCCTTTTCGTGCAGCCCTACCTTTTCCAGCAGCTCCAGCGCCTGGTCGCGCGCCTCCGCGCGTGCCATCTTCCGCACATAGATTGGCCCCTCCATGACGTTCTCGAGCGCCGTGCGATGCGGAAAGAGATTGAACTTCTGAAATACCATAGCGACTTTGCTGCGCACCTCGCGCAGCGTGCCCTCCCCCACAGCCACGCCATCCACGATCACCGACCCGCTGTCCGGTTTTTCGAGACCATTGATGCATCGCAGCACGGTCGATTTTCCCGACCCTGAAGGCCCGATCAGACAGACCACTTCCCCCTTCCCGGTCGAAAATGTGATCCCGCGCAGCACCTCATGTTGACCGAAGTTCTTGCGCACATCCGATATTTCGATCATCGGGCCGCAAATCTCCGTTCGAGCCAGCGCGTCAAGAACGTCAAAGGCAGGCTCATCGCCAAATACAACAGGGCCACCAGCGTGTAGACCGTCATATTCTTGAAGGTCGAGACCGCCAGCAGTTGTCCTGCCCGCGTGAGCTCGGCCACCGTGATGGTCGAAGCGATGGAGGAGTCCTTCAGCAGCATGATGGACGTGTTTCCGAACGGCGGAAGGATAACACGAGTCGCGAGCGGCAAGATCAGCCGCCGCATGATCACCGGCTGCGGCATCCCGAGCGACTGTGCCGCCTCGATCAGCGAGCGATCCACCGATGCGAAGCCGGCGCGGAAGTTTTCGGCCTGGTAGACCGAATACGCGAGGCCGAGCCCGGCCACACCCGCGACGAACGCATCCAGCCGAATGCCCAGTTCCGGAAGCACGAAGTAAATGTAGAACAGTTGAACGATGATCGGGATGCCGCGCACGATATTGATCAGCGTCCGGCTGGTCCCGCGCAGCAGCGCGAACCGGGATCGCCCCATGAGCGCCCAGGCGAAACCGAGCAGCACGCTCACGATCAGAGCGCACACCGTGATTGCGATGGTTACGCGCAGTCCGCTTAGTAGGAGCGGAAGAAAATCTCTGGCATCCCCGATGAAGCCGCTCATCGGATCAACCGAGACCCCATCGATCGATAATCGCCTTGATCTTCGTTGCCTGAATCCGCTTCACCGCGGCATTGAGCCGGCCGAGAAGTTCCGGCTCGCCCTTGCGCACCACTAAACAAACATCCTCGATCGACGGCGGCTTGAACGATTTCGCCAATCGCGCCTTCTGCACTTTTAACTGCCCGAGTTCGTAGGCCAGGATAGGCGCATCGCCATACGCCGCATTGATGCGCTCCACGCTCAGATCGCGCAGCATGTCCATGAGGCTATCGTAGGTCTTGACCTGCTTGGCGCCGGCTGCTTGCACTTGCTCGAAAAAACGCGTGCCCACCTGCACGCCGACAGTTAGACCTTTAAGGTCTTCGATGCGCTGATAGTTTTTCGTATCCTTCACCGGCACTACCAGACCAGCGCCATAGGAATAAACCGGTTCACTGAAGTCCGCCACCTTTTCTCGAGCCGTTGTCTTCAGCATCGCCGCTGATATGATGTCGATCTTCCTCGAGGTCAGCGAGGGGATCAAGGCCGCGAACGCCGTCACACGCACATCAATCTGAAGACCCGCGTCCGCGGCAACAGCCCTCACAATGTCGACCATCGCGCCCGTCAGAGTGTTGGTCTTCAGATCAATGAAGCTGAACGGAACACCGGTCGCGGTGGAGCCGACGATGTAAGTCTTGCCGGCGGGCCGGGCGCAGGGCGCGGCCAGCGAGATCAGCGCGATCTCGAGCGCCGAACGGCGCGTCATACGGCCGTCTCCAGCGTGCTGCGGGCCCGCCAGCGGCGAGCGAATGGTTCCGAGATAAAACCTTGCGCAACATCCGCGCGGATTCGCTCTTCAGGACGCGCCGCTGGA
This sequence comes from Terriglobia bacterium, assembly GCA_963739705.1. Lineage (GTDB taxonomy): Bacteria > Acidobacteriota > Terriglobia > Bryobacterales > Bryobacteraceae > Palsa-89. Next base: position 11,593 of record CAVUBR010000011.1, read on the forward strand.
TCGCCGTAAGCGCCGCCGCCACCCAACCCGATCGTCAGTACATCGCCCTTTCTAAGAGCGAAGGTATCTTTCGAACGAAGTTCGATCGCCTCATCGCCTCGTTGGATCCTGCAGAACCCGGTCGTCCCCGCTCCGCCGCCGAACAAACCCTCCGCCGCCCGGCGAAACCTGTCGCTATAGAGCGCAACTTGAACCCCGTCTTCCAGAATTTCGTAGCTGCGTACGAATCCGAGCCCGCCGCGCATTTCGCCGATTCCGCAGCTATCCTGGCGAAGCGCGTATTCCACGACTCGGAAAAATCCGAAATCCTGATCGAGCGCTTCAACCGGTGTGTTGGAGCAGTTCGAAAGCGGCGTATCCACGGCATCGCAACCATCCTTCTCCGCGGCCGCACCCCAACCACCGCCGCAGATTTCCAGGCACACCGACCATCCGTGATTCTGCAGACGGGAAAGCACCAGCGCCGTGGTCGTGTCGAAACCGCACGCCACCACTTTTTTCGGAACGGCTTGCGCCAAAGCCTTCATCGTCGCATTCCAGGCGCGATTGCAAGCTTCCATGCGAGCCCGGACCGGCGCGGGATGATGAGGATTTAGCAACGAGCCCTTGAGCGCAGTAACACTGATGGGACGCGCCGAGCCCGCGTTGAAAGGAATATCCGGGCTGGTGAGCGCCGCCTTGATACAGGACAACGCCGCCGACACGGTGGAAGCAAAAGGCGCATTCAGATTTTTGCGAACCTGCGGCGCCGTACCGGCAAAATCGATGCCGATCGAATCTCCCTTCACAGTCACCGTGGAGCGGACCATCAGCGGCGTGTCGCTATCGCCGTCATCATCCACGGCATCCTCGCCGCGGTACACGCCGTCGGGAACCTGGGCGATGGCGGCCCGCATGCGCGCCTCCGAATAATCCTGCAACGCCGCCATGGTGGCCGTAACGACATCCAGCCCATACCGATGGACGAGTTCCAAAAGCCGCACCGCGCCCATCGCGTTCGCCGCCATCTGAGCGTCGAAGTCTCCCATGGTTTGATGCGGCACCCGGACATTGGCGCGCAGGATCCGCTCGAACCAACCGCCCTGCCAGTCTCGTTGCATGTTGAGTTTCAGCGGAGGAATGATCAAGCCCTCCGCGTACACATCACCCGCCAGCGGATTCAGGCCGGCGTTGCCTCCGCCCAGGTCCAGGTGATGCGCCACCGAAGCGGAAAAACCCAGCACGCGTCCGTCGAAAAAAATCGGATGAAAAAAGAAGACGTCTTGCAGGTGCTGCCCGCCGGAATACGGGTCGTTGATCGCGAAGAAATCGCCTTCGCGCAGTGTCTCCACTGGATACAGCCGCGCACACGCCTGAAAAATGTGCCCGATAGTTCCCAGTTGCATCGGGAATCAGTTCGGCCTGCGCCACGGTGTTGCCTTGCGCATCCAGCAGCGCCGCGGAACCATCGCGCGCTTCGCGCAGAACTGTCGAATAAGCGGACCGAACCAGCTTGACTCCCATTTCGCGCGCCGCGGCGATCAGCGCCTGGCTGACGATCGCGTAGTCCACGGGATCGAGATTCAAGCGGGATTCCTCCTGATGATTGTATTGCCATGCGCGTCGCGTCTCGCCATCCAGCCCCCGGGAACCCAAGTGCTGGAGCTGTAGCCTTCGATCAACGCCGGACCCGCGACGCGCTCTTCGGCCTTCAGCGCAGCCGCGTCCACCAGCCGAGCGCGAACCACTCCCGCCGCGCTTCTCACTTCCGCGATTTCCGAATGCTGGAGCGCACCAGGACGCTCGTGGAAATCCGGCATTGCATCCAACCGCCGCCGTACACCCAGCCGCAAGCAAACCAATTCCACCTGTCTGCCCGGTTCGCCTCCATGAAAATACATGCGCCGGTGTGCTTCCGTGAACCGTTCAGCCAGATCCGCCGGACGCAACCCGGCCAGCGCCGCCGGATCGATTTCAACCGGAATCTCGAAGGCTTGCCCGGCGAAGCGCATGTCAGCGATCAGTGAGAAATCGAGTTCTCCATCCAATCCAAGTTCGCGAAACTCGGATTCAGCGCTGACTCGAAAACGAGCGAATTCCTCCCATATGAGCGAGGGCGCGCCATCGTCCAAATTCGTCCGGCAAGTGGTTCCGGCAACTTTCAGAAAATCCGCCGACAACAAGCCCAGCGCCGATACTACGCCGGGATTCGGAGGCACGATGATTTCCGGGATTCCCAGCTCCTCGGCGATTTCACACGCCACCAGCGGTCCAGCTCCGCCAAACGGAAGCAGCGCATAAGCGCGCGGATCTTTCCCGCGCTCGGTGGAAACCAGCTGAATCGCGCGGACGATGTTGGCGACCGTTAGCCGGATGGCCGCGTTTGCCGCACCCACCGCGTCCGTCCCAAGCTTGCGCGCGATGTGCGTGAACGCCGCGTGTGCGCGATCGACATAGAGCGGCATAGCGCCACCCAAGAATGCGTCGGCCCGGATCGTTCCCCGCACCAGATGAGCGTCCGTCACGGTCGGATCCGTGCCTCCGCGCCCGTAGCAAGCCGGTCCCGGTTCCGCGCCCGCGCTGCGCGGCCCAACGCGCAGCATCCCGCCTTCGTCCATCCAGATCAGGCTCCCGCCACCGGCGCCGATCGACACGATATCCAGCACGGGTGTCCGAATCGGCAAGCCATCCACCTCAGTCTCGGGCGCCAGCGCAGGCTTCGCCATCCGTCACCAGGCTGACGTCGGTGGATGTCCCGCCCATATCGAAAGTAATCAGATTTTTGTAGCCCGATCGCCCCGCCTGACGAATCGCGCCCACCACACCCGCCGCCGGGCCACTGAACAGCGCCGTGATCGAATTGCGCCGCATCGCCTGCGCCGGCAAACGGCCGCCGTTCGATTGCATCACGCTAAAGTGCCCCCGGAACCCGGCTTGCGCGAGCGTCGCTTCGAAACGGTCCAAGTATCCGTCGATCACTGGCTGCACATACGCCGACAAGACCGTAGTCGACGCGCGCTCGAACTCCCGAAATTCGCGCGTGATCTCATGCGAGCATGCTATACGCAACGACGGCAGCGCCGCCCCGATCCGTTGCTTCAGGCGCTGCTCGTGCAACGGCGATGCATACGCTGACAGCAGACAGATCGCCACGGCCTGGTATCGCCCCGCTTGGAGCGCTGGAATCAGGTTGCGCTCGACATCCGCTTCGTCCAAGCTCCGCACCACCTGGCCCGACGCCGAGACGCGCTCGTCCACTTCAAAACAATCCCGCCGCTCGACCGGTGGAATCGGCTTGGCATAGCGCAGATCGTAAATATTACGGCGGTCGTGCCGCTGCAGAAACAGAATGTCCCGAAAGCCCTTGGTAGTGACAAAGGCCAAGCGCGCCCCTTTGCGTTCCAGAATCGCGTTGGTCGCCACCGTAGACCCATGCACCAGATCGGTGATCGATCCCGGCGCAATCCCGGCCGCAAGCAACGCGGAGAACGCACCTGCGTCAGGCGATGCGGGCGTGCTCGGTACCTTCGCGATCTGAACCCGGCTGCCGTCGAAAGCCACCAGGTCCGTGAATGTTCCCCCAACCTCTATTCCGGCTCGCACCCTATGGGACCTCTCGGCAGGCACATTGGTAATCAGTTTAGCCGTACCAGAGATCGGGTGTTGCGATTCCGGGCCGCTAAAGTTCGTATTCTGATATTTCAGTGCAGTGAAGGAGGTCAGATGATTTTTCGATGGGCCTTGATAACCGCGGCGATCGCTAGCGCCGCTCTGAACGCTCAGCCGAGATCTGGAGGAGGCTGGCAAACCTACGGCGGCGACAAGGCCTTCACCAGGTACTCTCCGCTCGACCAAATCAATCGCGAAAACGTGAAGAATCTCCACGTCGTCTGGCGGCGGCCCGCCGTCGATCCGCAAATCATGGACGAGTTCCCGGATCTCACGCCGTCCAACTATTTCCGCGGCACTCCCGTCGTCATCGACGGCGTACTCTACGCGCCGGACGGCGTGGGCTTGGTCGAAGCCTTCGACGCCGCCACCGGCCGAACCAAATGGGTGCAGCAGCCGGTCGAGCCGACGCTCAGGGAAGCCGCCGGGCAAAGCACACGCGGCGTAGCTTACTGGCGCAAGCAATCCGACCAGCGCATTATTTCCATCCGCCGCGATTACCTCTACGCCATCGATGCCAAGACCGGCAAGCCCTTCCGCGACTTCGGCGAGAACGGCCGCGTCTGGCTGGATCGGCACACGCCCGACCAGGCCGGCTACTTCGGATATCCCGGCCCCTTCGTCGTCAACGACGTGATCGTCGTGGGCGGCAACGGCGGCGGCAAAACCGGCGAGGGCTACGGCGACGACGGATTCGAGTCGCATTCCGCGCCTGAAGACATCCGCGGCTACGACATCCACACCGGCCAGCTGCTCTGGACCTTCCACGTGCTCCCGCATAAGGGCGAGCCCGGTTACGAAACCTGGGGCAAGGGCTCGGCCGAGTACATGGGCAACATGGCCGCCTGGGCCTCCATGACCGCCGACGAACAGCTCGGCTACGTCTACATTCCGCTCAGCGCCCCCACTGTTTCCTACTACGGCGGGCATCGGCCCGGCAAAAATCTCTATTCCGATTCCCTGATGGCCCTGAATGTCAAGACGGGAAAACTGGTTTGGTACTTCCAGATGGTGCACCACGATCTTTGGGATTACGACTCCGCTACGCCGCCGGTCCTCGCCGACATCACCGTAGATGGCAGACGCATCAAGGCCGTCATCGCATCCAACAAGACCGGGTTCCTTTACGTGTTCGATCGCGTCACCGGCAAACCGGTGTGGCCGATCGAGGAGCGCCCCGTGCCCCAGTCCACCATGCCGGGCGAGGAAACCTGGCCCACTCAGCCTTTCCCCACCAAGCCGCCGGCCTTCGATCGGCAGGGTTTCACCGAAGACGATCTGATCGATTTCACGCCCGAGCTGCACCAGAAGGCGCTCGGACTTCGCAAGCCATTACGTGCTGGGCCCGCTGTTTACGCCGCCATCCTTGATGACCGCACGACAAGAAGGGCACGCTGGCCATGCCGAGCGCATGGGGCTCCGGAAATTGGAACACCGGCGCATTCGATCCCGAGACTGGTATCTATTACGCAGTCTCGATGACGCAGCCCACCGCTTACGGCCTGAAAAAAACAACCGATCCCAAAGCCACCATGGCGTACTGGGTCCCATTCGGCGCCGATGAGAGACCGGCGCGCGCGCCCACCCGGCCGCGCCGCGAACTGCTGCCCGGAGAGCCCGAAGACAACGATTCCGATGAAACCGCCGGCTTAAAGATCGACGGCCTGCCGCTGATGAAGCCTCCCTACGGCCGCATCACGGCTCTCGACCTCAATAAAGGTACGAAACTTTGGACCGTCGCCAACGGCGATGGCCCGCGCAACCATCCGCTGCTGAAAGATCTGAACCTGCCGCCACTGGGAAACATCGGACGGCCGGTCGCGCTGGTCACCAAGACGCTCCTGTTCCTGGGCGACGCAAGCAACGCGCTCTACGGTCGCGCCGGCATCTCCGGACCGGCCAAGTTCCGCGCCTACGACAAAGCCACCGGCCAGTTGATCTCTCAAATTGACCTGCCGGTCGGCACCACCGGCGGCCCGATGACCTACATGGCCGATGGCAAACAGCTCATTATCGTGCCGATCGGAGGCAAAGGCTACGGCGCCGGCTGGCTCGCCTTGGGAGTTTCCGCCGGAAGTGAAGTGACCTCCACGGCTCCTTCATCTGTCACCGCAGGCGCCTCCGCGGCGACTTTCAATCTCGCGCAGGCCCAGCGCGGCCAGACCGTCTTTCGCGAAAAGTGCGCGAGCTGCCACGGCGAGAATTTGGACGGCGGAGAGCATGCCCCGGCCTTGACCGGAAGCGCCTTCTGGTCACAATGGGACCAACAAACCACGCGCGCCCTGTATGGCCGCATCATTAGCACCATGCCGCCGGACAGCCCAGGCTCTCTAGCGGAAAACGACGCCATCAGTCTGGTTGCTTATCTCTTGCAAGCCAACGGGCTGCCGGGCGGCGGCGCTGCGATTCAAAGTGCAAACCAGCTAAACAGACTGAAGCTGGTACGTCCGAAGTAGGCGCCGGCTCTCCGCAAATTGTGCAAACTCGGGTAAACTGGGGCGATGGCCGACCTAGTAGTCCTTGATTTGGATTCGGATCCGCGCGAACGCGGCCGCACTCATGGGCGCGCCATGCGCAATCAAATTCGCGACAACTACCGTACCTACGTCGACCGCTTCGAGGCGGGCGGCGCCAAGCTTCCGGTGGTCCTGGAGCAGAGCGACGCTTGGGCCGAGTTCATTGCTCGCGATAATCCCGAATATTCAGAAGAGATGCTCGGCGTGGCCGCCGGGGCCGGCCTCTCCCTCACCGAAATCGCCATGCTGAATGCGCGTTACGAGCTGGCTTATTGCGTATTCGGCTCGGAAGCTCAGTCAATGAACAAACCGACCGTGGTCGAACAGGAAGGTTGCACATCATTCGGCCTTCTTCCGGAAATGACCAAAAGCGGCCACACCCTGATCGGCCAGAATTGGGACTGGCTGGAGCGGCTGCGCGGGCGCGTTTTCATGATGCGTGTCAAGCGCTCGTCTGAGTCAGGCAAAACCAAGCCGGACTTCGTCGGATTTACTGAAGCCGGCATCGTCGGATGCAAAATGGGCGTGAATGAGGCCGGCATCGGCCTATGCGTCAACGGACTGGTGACCGCGCGCGACGGCGCCAACCGCTTCCGCAAACCGTTCCACGTCCGCTGCAAAGAAATCCTGGATGCCTGGACTTTCGACAAGGCCCTACTGCCCGTCGTGCAGACCGATCGCTGCTGCTCCACGAACTTTCTGATCGGCCACGCCGAGGGAGAAATCATCGACATCGAGGCCACGCCCGACTACTGCTCGTACCTGTATCCCGACAACGGGCTGGTCACGCATGCCAACCATCTGGTGCGCGAGACCCGCATCGCTTCCGAGTTCGAGCGCATCGCGCCCCATTCGCTATATCGCGCCAATCGTTTTGAACGCCTGCTCCGCCGTAACACCGGCGAAATCGGCATCGAAACGATTCATGCCGGTTTGTCCGATCACTTCAGCGCTCCCGCGTCCATCTGCCGCCACCCTGATACCACGTTGCCCGAAGCCAAGCGCGTCATCTCCGTCGCCAGTGTTGCGATCGATCTGAATGACCGGACGATGTACGTGACCGACGGCCAACCTTGCCAGGCGGACTACCAGCGCATACCCCTGGTGGCAGGCGCGCAGAACACGCAAGCCGCCTAAAGAAGAAAATCGAGGAACACATGCCGCAGACCGGTCCATGGCCTAACGGAGCGCAATGCGCCGTGATGCTCACCTTCGACTTCGACGCCGAAACGCTGTGGATTTCACGCGATCCATCCAACTGGAAACGCCCCGGGACCATGTCGCAGGGCACTTACGGCGCCAAGGTCGGCGTGCCGAAGATTCTGGAACTGCTGCGCGACTTCGGTTTGAAGGCCACGTTCTTCGTGCCCGGCTGGACGGCCGAAAAATACGTGGATCGCATTGAAGCCATGCTCAAGGACAACCACGAGATCGGCCACCACGGATATTTGCATGAATGGATCGAACCCGGTTTTCCGGAGCGCGAGCGCGAAGCGCTGGAAAAGGGCCTCGACGCGTTGAAGAAGACCGCCGGCATCCGGCCCAGCGGTTATCGTTCCCCAGCCGGAGAGACCAGCGAAAGCATGGTCGCCCTGCTCTCCGAATACAAGTTTCTCTACGACAGCTCGCTCCAGGACGCCATCGACCCTTACCAATTGAAGCTCGCCAACGGCGCCGACGGCCCCATGGAATTGCCCTGGCATTGGAGCCTGGACGACGCCGTGTACATGCTGTTTTCCTTGAAGAATCCGCGCGCCATCATGACCAACTCGCACGTGCTCGAAATCTGGCGCGAAGAGTTCAAGGAAATCTACCGCTGGGGCGGATTGTTTAATCTCGTCTGCCATCCGCAAGTCACCGGGCGCCCGTCGCGCTTGGCCCTGTTGCGCGAATTCATCGGTTTCATGCTGAAGTTTCCCAGTGTCTGGTTCGCCACCGGACGCGAGGTGGCCGAGGCATGGCGGAAGTCCGGTCGGATCGAGGAGTACATCAAGATCGGTTAGAGCGCTGCATCTCGCGCAGTGCGCCGGGGGCCGGACATTCAGTATAATCGACCTTTATGAAATCACTGATCGTAAGCACTCTGTTGTGCTCCTGCTTGATGGCACAACCGGCGCCGAAAAGCGCCGCCGCACCCAAGAAAGCTCCGGCTTCCAGCGGCTCGCTGCTGAATCCAGCCTCGCTGCACGCCACCGCGCCGGCGGATTTTAAGGCCGAGTTCGTCACCACCAAGGGAAACTTCGTCATCGAAGTCCATCGCGACTGGGCTCCCACTGGCGCCGACCGTTTCTATAATCTGGTCCGAGGCGGCTTCTTTACTAATGGCGCCTTCTTCCGCGTCGTGCCCAATTTTATGGTGCAGTTCGGCCTGAATGCCGACCCCGCCGTAAACAGCGCCTGGCGCACCGCCAACCTCCGCGACGATCCGGTGAAACAAAGCAACAAGCGCGGCTATATCACCTTCGCCACCGCTGGGCCCAACACGCGCACCACCCAGCTCTTCGTCAATTTCAAGGACAACGGTTTCCTGGATTCGCAGGGATTCGCGCCGTTTGGCGAAGTCGTCGAGGGCATGGATGTCGTGGATAAAATCAATAGCCAATATGGCGAAACTCCCGATCAGGGCGCCATCACGTCGCAAGGCGACGCCTACATATCCAAAAATTTCCCCAACATCGACAAGATCAAGAGCGCGAGGATTCTGCCGGCCGAGGGCGCGGCCGCCCCGAAGAAATAACCGCGAAACCGCGTCAGCGGTGATAATCCAGCGGAATCTCGAAGTACAGGATGTCCTTGCCCGTGGACGCCACCTTGATCCCGGTCAAGTAAAACTTCGCACCCGGCCGATGCTCAGTCTGAAAATAGAAAAAGCCGTTGGCCGACTCGTGCGGCGGAAGCATCTGCGCCGCGAACCCGCGGCCTTCGATCTCCCAATTGTTCAGCGGGCTCTTGTGCTTGATGCGCGGGATGGGGGTCCCGCTGGGCAGCGAGGGCCGGCGGCCGCCGCCTAATGTCTGCACCTCCGCGGGCGGAGTCGCTTCGACACGCTCCCGATTCACCGAGGTGTACTCCACCTCCAGGTGGTCCAGCTTCAGCGCCTCGCCCGTGTCATTCTGGATGATGACGAGCACGGGCAGTACACCATACTGATTCGGGTCTAATTTCCCAAATGCCGTGTGAGCCAGCTCTTCAGTATCATAGGCGGATACCGCGACCGTTACATTGTCATTGGTCTGCTTGGCGCTGTAGGACGAAACCGGGCCAGGCGAAAACTTGGCGTCGCTCTTTTTGTCGGCCAGCAGCAGGGCTGAGACTGTGAAGACCATCAGGCCAGTCCAAAGCGTTCTCATTCGGTTCCTTTATGGGGCGTGCCGCGTTGCCGCGCTCCCGCTGCTTGTATTCTATTTCGTTTGGCGCTGCGTCCGCGAGCCTCGCTATCTCCGCCATTTCAACGAGCGGCTGGGCGGCGGTCGGGGTTCCTTCCAAGCGACGCCGCCGGGCTCAATTTGGTTGCATGCGGTTTCCGTTGGCGAAGTGATGACCGCCGCCGGTCTCGTCCAGCAATTGCGTGAGCGCAATCCCTGCATCCCGCTGTATCTTTCGGTAAGCACACTGGCCGGTCGCGCGCTCGCCGAAGACAAACTCGCAATGCTGGTGGACGGGATTTTTTTCGCGCCCATCGACTACCCCTTCCTGGTGCGGCGCGTGCTGCATCGGCTGCGCCCGGCCGTGGTGGTGATCCTCGAGACCGAAATCTGGCCGGCGCTGTATCGCGAGGTCAAGCGTACCGGACGCGCGCTGCTGGTAGTCAACGGCCGCATGTCCGATCGCGCCTATCCGCGCTATCGCTCCTGGCGCTTCTTTTTCCGGGATGTGCTGGAGCTGCCGGACGCCATCTACGTCCAAAGCGACGAGGATCGCAGGCGCTATCTGGACTGCGGCGCGCCGCCCGAACGTGTGGACGTCCTGGGAAATCTCAAGTACGACGTCGCTCCGCTCGGTGGCTCGCCGCCGAAAGCGGTCACGGATCTGGTCGATCAACTCCGTCCCAGCGCGGTGTGGATCGCCGCCAGCACCATGCCCGGCGCCGACGCGTCCGATGTCGATGAGGATCAGGCCGTAGTGCAGGCGTTTGGCCGGCTCGCGCAGGCCAATCCCGGGCTGCTGCTGATCCTGGTTCCGCGCAAGCCCGAGCGCTTCGATACGGCCGCCGAGCTGCTGCGCGCGGCCGGCGTGCGATTCCAGCGCCGCTCGCGGCCGGCCGCCGGTCCCAGCCTGGCCTTGCCGTGTGTCCTGCTGCTCGACTCGATCGGCGAACTCGCCAGCCTCTTTCCACTAGCCGACGTAGTCTTCATGGGAGGAACATTGGCGCGCCGCGGCGGGCACAATCTTCTGGAACCGGCCGCTTCCGGACGCGCCATCATCAGCGGACCGCATCTCGAAAACTTTGCCAGCATCGCAGCCGAGTTCCGCCAACATCGCGCCATGCAGGAAATCCCGGGCCCCGAACAGTTAGCAAGCGCGGTGCAAGCCTTGCTGGACGACCAAAGGCTCCGCGATCGTCTGGGCGCGCGTGCCGCCGAGCTGGCCACGAGTCATCATGGAGCGGCTCGCAAGGCCGCCGAGGAGATTCTGAGACGCCAGGACCTCTTTGTCCCCTCCGGAAAGCCGCACGGTGTGTTCGGCCCGCTGCTGTGGCTGCTCGCGCGGATCTGGATCGCGGCCGGAAAATTGAAAGAACGTGTGGATCTGGCGCGCTCCCGCCGCCTCCGGACGCCGGTTGTCAGCATCGGCGCTATCAGCATGGGCGGCGCGGGCAAAACTCCCATGGTGGACTATTTGGCCGAACGCCTCCGCGAGCGCGGCCATCTTCCCGCCATCTTGACTCGCGGATACCGCCGACGCTCCATTGAGCCCAGCATCGTGGTGGAAGCCGGCGAGCCCGTCTCGGTGAACGTCACCGGCGATGAAGCCCAGATCTACATCCATTCCGGCTTCGCGCACGCTGGGATCGGAGCGGATCGCTTTTCCACCGGCAAACTGCTCGAAGCCAAGTACCAGCCCGATGTGTTTTTGCTCGACGATGGGTTCCAGCACCGCCGCCTGGCGCGCGACTTGGATGTCGTGTTGCTGGATGCCTTGAATCCGTTTGCCAACGGGGCCGTCTTTCCCCTCGGTCGTCTGAGAGAGGCGCCCAGTGCGCTGGCGCGCGCGGACGTAGTGATCATCATGCGCGCCACCTGCGAGCGCGAGTACATCGGCCTGATTCAGCAGCTTCGCGCCATCAACCCTCGCGCGCCGATTGTCCGCGCGCGCGTCGAACCACGCTACTGGGTCAGCCACCGGACCGAACGGCTGGCGCATCCGCCCGAGGGCCCCGTTGCGGCGTTCTGTGGCCTCGGCAATCCGGCCAGTTTTTGGATCACACTCAAGCGCGCCCGAATCCAACCGGTGTTCACCTGGTCTTTCAGCGATCACCATCGCTACCGCTGGAGCGAGCTTCAGCGCCTGGCCGCGCAGGCTCGCATGCACGGCGCCAATATCCTGCTGTGCACCGAGAAGGACGCCGCCAACTTGCCGGCCGGCTCGTTGGAGTTGCTGATGGAGGATTCCGTGGAACTCTATTGGCTGAAGATCGGCCTCGAAATCGAAAACGAAGAGGGGCTGCTGGAGTTGATCGAATCCAAACTCAGCCGCTGATGCCCAGGCGCTCGCCTCAGCGATTGACCGTGGACATCGTCGCCGCCGGGTATCGTTCGCCCGCCACCGCACCGCGCGGGATCTGGCGTTCGATCTGATCCAAGTCGCTGGCCGAGAGTTGCACGTCCGCGGCGGCCAGGTTCTCGTCCAGATGTTCGCGGCGCCGCGTACCGATGATGGGCACGATATCGCGGCTTTTGGCCAGTACCCACGCCAAGGCGAGCTGCGAGGGCGTCACGTTTCGCTCCGCCGCCAGGCGCTTCAGATCTTCCATGAGCGCGAGGTTGGCCTTCAAGTTGTCGCCTTGAAACCTAGGAAAATTGCGCCGCCCGTCGTTCGGCGTAGCTCCGATGCTGCCGCCGAACAAACCTCGAGAGAGCGCGCCATATGCGGTCAGCCCGATTCCCGATTGGCGCAAGGTCGGGATCACCTCGTCTTCCGGATCGCGTGACCAGATGGAATACTCAATCTGCAGCGCGCTGATGGGATGCGCGGCGTGCGCGCGCCGGACCGTGGCCGCCGACGCCTCCGACAACCCGGCATAGCGCACCTTACCCTGCCGGATCAAATCGCCCACCGCGCCGATGGTGTCTTCGATCGGAACATTGGGATCCACCCGCGAGGGGTAGTAAAGGTCAATGTGGTCGACACCCAGCCGGCGCAAGCTGTACGCGATGGATGTCTTCACGAAAGCGGGCCGCCCGTCGAAACCCAGAAACGCCCCGTCCGGGCCGCGCAACGCGCCGAACTTCACCGACAGGATGGCCTGGTCGCGCCGCCCTTCGATGGCCCGGCCGATCAGCATCTCGTTATGTCCCATCCCATAGAAGTCGCCGGTGTCGAGCAACGTGACGCCGCGCTCGAGCGCGCGCTGGATGGTGGCGATGCTTTCAGGTTCCGTGGACCGATCGGCCCCGTAGAAATCCGACATGCCCATGCAGCCGAGTCCGATGGCGGACACCGTGAGTCCCTGCGAGCCAAGCCGGCGTTGTTCCATGCTCACTTATTTTATTCGACTCAGCAGTCACGCCGGGGACCCACCAGCAGGTTTTCTCCAGGCGGCCCAGCATGCTGCCTATCTCGTAATTGACCGAAGACCGCAAAGGTTAGTTTTCAAAAACAGACTCGGGATCTCTTCTCGCCACGGCCGGTGCCGCCGGTTCAAAAATTTGAATCGACAGATAACCCGCCGAGAAAATGGACGGCCGCACTTTGTGGTGCCGGCTCAACGCCACAAGATCTTTGATATCGAGAACTTCGTCTCCATTGACATCCAGGAAGAACATAACAGACTCCGGGCTCGTATTGTGCTTGAGACCCAATAAGTGACCGAGTTCGTGTACGGCAATGCCGTAAATTTCCGCAGTGCTCAATTCATTCGCCAGTGCCGGACGCACTGCGATCTTTCCGCGAAAATCCGCCCATTCGGGGATTTGCGCCCGAGCCACGATCCCGTCGTGTAAAACGTTGCGGTCACCATTGATAACCCTTACAGCGCATGCGCTGAGGTCTGTCTCTTCGTGAAAGTTCGCGGCCAGCACGGTATTCCAGAAAGTAATCGCCCGCCGAAATCCGGCCGCCCACGGCTCGCTTACGTCGATCTTGACGCCGATATTCCCGAGAACGCGATTTCGCAAATCGTTGTATCGGGCGCAGCCTGCATCGCTGCTGGTCCAGTTCGTCCGCGGCTGTGCGCCAGCCGTCAGCTGCGCCGCCCAACCGAGCCACATCGTCAACAAGCTGGCCAATAGTCGTGTGGTCTTGTCCATTTGTTGCTTCTCGTGCGCCGCCGGACTCCCCGGTAAGTCATGCGCTCATCCTCGGTGCTCTTATCGGCCGATTCGCTGCTGTTTTTCGGTGGCGCCTTTAGGAAAGCTTTACCCATGGGCAAACCGGCGGATCGAGCAAACGCCTAGCCTGCGCAATGGCGGAGAGCGCGAGTGCCAGCGAGCCGGAGTGGCTGCCGTAAGGAGCATCTACAACGGCATCTGAGCGGTATCGAGTCGGCGGCGCTACGAGCTTGGCCAATCGTGGATCTCGGCGGCCTGGGCCTCCACATATGGGAAAAAACGTTATCATATCACTGAAAACTGGAGCCGGGGGCCCTCGCGCATCTCACGAGGTTCTGGTACTTGCGGTACGGCAGTTATTGACTCTAAAACGCTTCCAACGTATAATCGGGTCTCGTAACTCGGAGGAAAAAGGTATGAGGCGGGTTCTTGCACTGTTCGGTTTTGTTGTCGTAATGGGCACCTGCGCGGTCGCGGATGTGATCGTCGGGCAGCCGGCGGATCCGGGGAGCGGAAACTGTTTTCCGTTCGGGTGCCCTTACGACGCTGAGTATCAGCAAGTTTATTCCAGCAGCGCGTTCAGTGCCCCGATAACGATAACAGGTTTGCAGTTGTTCAACACCCAGGACAAAAGTTCCGCGACGAGTCTGCCCTCGGGCACATATACGATTGACCTTTCCACAACCAGCGCAAACTGGAACACGCTCTCCTCAACGTTTGCTTCGAACGTGGGTGCTGATAACGCGCAGGTGTTTAGCGGCAATATCAACCAGCCTTGGAGTTTCGGGGACACTCTCACGATCCTGTTCAGCACTCCATTCTCGTACGATCCTGGCAATGGGAACCTTCTGATGGACGTTGTAGCCAACGGAAGCGGAGGGGGGGTCTATTTCGATACTAATTCTACGGATTCAACCCTCGGGCGCGTATACTGCACTGCTGGAGAAAGTTGCAGCTCGGGCAGTGTAGCACCGAACTATGGGCTCGTCACGAATTTTTTGAGTTCCACTTCGGCGGTTCCGGAGCCATCCAGCATTGCCCTCGTAGCTGTTTTTGCAGGCATGATGATAGTAGTGCGGCGACGCTTTTGGGCCAAATGAACGGGGTCGCTGCCTCCCGCTCGCAGCCTGATGGTTGGCAGTTCGTTCGGAAGAGCACTATTCGGATAGCTTGACGCCTGCGGTGCTTAGCTTGACTTTGAGATACCCGAGCTGTTCCGTCTTAGTGTGACTGAGCAACAAGGGTATCGTCGTGGTCCAACTCCCAGCCCGCAAGCCTGGTGTTTCGCTGAATTCCTGAGACCGCCGGGACTTGAACCACTCCGGTATTGCGAGCAATCAGAAGGCATTTTCTTGTTCCACTCGATCCCCAGTTTCAAACCGATAAACGTTGCCTCATACGGGTTTCCAACGGCGAGGGTGACTCGGTAACCGTCGCCGAACGGCTGGATCTGTTCCAGACGGATGAAGAATCTCCCCGACATGCTAGGCCGCGCAGCGCGCCGAACTTTACCGACAGGATGGCTGATCGCGTCGCCCCTAAATGGCCCGGCCGATCAGCATCTCGTTGTGCCACATCCCGTAGAAATCGCCGGTGTCGAGCAACGTGACGCCGCGCTCGAGCGCGCGCTGGATGGTGGCGATGCTTTCAGGTTCCGTGGAGCGATCAGCCCCGTAGAAATCCGACATGCCCATGCAGCCGAGTCCGATGGCGGACACCGCGAGTCCCTGCGAGCCAAGCCGGCGTTGTTCCATGCTCACTGCTCGTGCAGCAGCGCATCCACGTCCGCGCGGAAGACCTTTTCGCTCGCGCCTCCGGTATACGTCTTTGCCACACGGCCGTGCTGATCGATCAGCAGTGTTGTTGGCAAAACCTGAACGGTGGATGCCAGCCGGAAGTTGTCGTCGGGCATCGCAATCGTGTAGGGAATCCTGAATTGAGAAACAAACCGGCGGACTACGGCCGGACCACCCTCGTCCATGGATACGCCGACCACATCCAGTTCGTTTTGCGGGTACGACTTCGAAAGCCGGACCAACCCGGGTGTCTCCTCCTGGCAAGGCGGACACCAGGTAGCCCAGAAATTCAGGAGAACCACCTCACCGCGATGATCGGTTAATCGCCACGACTGCCCGTTCAGGTCCCGGATCGTCGCGTCGGCAAGCGCTTTGCGCTGGCCGGCCGGAGCCAGATGACCCGATGACCCGTTGGTTTCCCTCGAGTCGATCACATAAAGCACAGCCAGAACGATCCCGATCAGAGCGATGGCTTTCGCCGGTTGCTGGAAGTCTTTCAGCATGGGTCGGCAAGACGAATAATAACCCAGAGTGGCGTCCCCAAGGGGATTCGAACCCCTGTTATCGCCGTGAAAGGGCGGTGTCCTAGGCCGGGCTAGACGATGGGGACTTCCAGAAGGGCTACAACTGCTACTTTAACATGCCCGGCCGGTTCGATTTCCGGCACCCGCGCTGCGCAACGCGCTTACAGCGTCTTCAGATAAGCGATGACGTTGGTCTTTTCCGGCTCCGACAACAAATCCATATAGGAAGGCATGCCGTTCCCGCCGGAATTGATGAACGCCTTCACGTTCGCCTCGTTCACCGGCTTACCGTTCTTCAGCGTCGCGCGCTTGAACAGCCCCTTCAACGACGGCCCGATCTTCTTCTCATCGGTGTCGGTGTTGTGGCACACCGCGCATTGCTCGAAAACTTCCTTGCCCTTGGCCGGATCCGGTTTGTCCGCCGCCACCGCCATCCCGGCGGCCATCAGCCCGCCGATCCCTGTGCAGAGCACCCATTTGCGCATTCGAAAACTCCTCCCGTGTTGGACTTCGTGTTTTAAATTTCCATTCTACGATGTCTTCGCTCCCGCCGCATCTTCGTCTATCCCGCTGCGCGCCGGACGCGGTTACAATAAAACCCTATGCCAAAAACTCTGAAAGAAGGAGAGGCGGCGCCGGCCATCCATTCGGTCGACGAGCGCGGCGAGTCGTTCGATCTCGCCAGGCTCAAGGGGAAAAACGTCGTTGTGTATTTCTATCCCAAAGCCGACACGCCCGGCTGCACGCGCGAGTCCTGCGAGTTCCGCGATCACTCCAAAAAATTCGCCAAGGCGGATACCGTGATCGTGGGTGTATCGCCCGACAAATCGGCCGCGCAATCCAAGTTCAAGGACAAATTCGATCTGCCCTTCACGCTGCTGGCCGATACGGACCACCAGGTGGCCGAATCCTACGGCGCCTGGGTGGAGAAGAGCATGTACGGCCGCAAGTACATGGGAATCGAGCGCAGCACTTTCGTGATCGGCAAGGATGGCAAGCTCAAGAAGATTTTCCGTAAAGTGAAGCCGGACGGGCACGCCGAAAAGGTTTACGAGACGTTGCAGGCTATCTAGAACGGCTTAAAACACGGCGTTACGGCGAGGAACTCGACTCGCCGCTGCGCTACCTGGAAATGGCTGAGCGTGCTGGCGTAGCCCGACACTCCCTTAAAAAGCGCCTCAGCGATCCGCTCGCGATATTCGGTGCGCTTCATGGTGCCCTCATCGTGCGCATTGCTGATGAAGCCGATCTCGGCCAGCACCGACGGCATGTTGGCGCCGATCAACACCACAAAGGGCGCCTTCTTGATCCCGCGATCCTTGGCATGCGTATTGCTTTTCGCCGACAGCGCGAAGAGCGAGGTTTGTACCCGCGCTGCGAAGTCGCGCGACTCTTCCACTTTGTCCTTGAGTGCGATCTTCTGCAGCAGATCCTGCAGGTCGTAGATGGTTTCTTCGGATCCGGCGTTCTCGCGCGCCGCCAGGTCCAGCGCCGTCTTCGACGTGGTGAAGCTCAGGTAGTAAGTCTCCACGCCCGCGGCCGAGCGCATCGGCGACGAATTGGCGTGAATCGACAGGAACAGGTCGGCCTTGGCTTCGTTGGCAATCTCAGTTCGGCGCTCCAGCGGAATGAAGGTGTCGTCCGTGCGGGTGTAAATCACCTCGCTGCCCATGCGATCCTCGATCAACGCCCCCAGCCTCTTGGCGACATCCAAGACCAGGTCCTTCTCACGCAAGCCCTCCGGGCCAACCGTTCCGGTGTCGTGCCCGCCGTGCCCTGGATCCAGCACGATCCGCCCAATCTTCAGTCCCAGCACCCGTACCATCGAACGGTCCCCCGTGGTGTTGCGCTTGGCGGGCAGCGCGGTCTCAGGCAGATTCGTGGCCGTGCTGCGCTTAAGGGGAGCTACGGCTGTCTCGGACGTGGCCGCCGCTGGGATGCGCTTGGCAAACGGTGAAACTTCAGGCGGCGCTACCAGTGCGACCGCCGCCGGAATCCCCGGAGCAGGCGGAGGCGTTAGGGATGCGCTGACAACCGCCGCGGGATTCGGAAGCGGCGGCGGCGGCGTATCGCGATACGTCGCAGTGGCAAGTTTTGCGCTCAATGCGGCGGGCGCTGCCGCCTGCGCTTCCACCACCGGAGGTTCCTCCAACGCAACCTGTGCCGGTTTGGATGGCCGGGCAGGTTTGGCCGCCGGCGGACTGAACGCGTGGCGCTCACCGGCCTTGGGCTCCAGCGCCGCCGCCTCGGTGGCCTGCGCGCTTCCAACGGGGTGCCGGACTTCAATGATCAGCCGGTTGGGATTCTCCAGCCGCGACACGCTGGTGTCCGACACGCCGGTCAGATCCAAAACCACGCGCGTCACATTCCGCCGGGGCTCGGCCACGCGAATCTGCTGGATCAACTTGTCCCCCACCGGGATCACGGTCATCGCTTTTTCTCCCAGCGCGGGTCTGGTTCCCGTCAGATCGAAAAACACCCGCTCGGGATTGCTCAGATGATCGCTGGCCACCTGGAAGTCGCCGTCCGCCTCGATAGCAACGCGAGTCACATCGCCCAGCGACCAGAAACGCACCGCCGTGACACGGTGCTGATCGTCGGACGCGCCCGCCAATACCGCCGCACCTGCCGTCACCAACAGCGCCAGCCAGCCCAGCGGCTTAACAAGCGCACAGCGCGGGTTGCGCACATTCAGGAAGGAAAACACTCGCGACCCGCTGCGTTGTGCGCGCCAATTAGTGAAAAGCGCACAGCGCGAGACGCGACCACCAGGTTGACAGAAACGCTCGCGGCTCGCTGCGTTGTGCGCGATACCATCAAGGTGCCCGGCACGCGAATGCTCTCGGGGGAGGTGAGGCATCTCTTCTCTAGCGCGTTGCGATGTGCAGCCGGCCCTCCGTGTCCAGATATGCGATGACGTGATGCGTTTCATCTTCAGCCGGATCCGATGCGGGCGGCGCGGCAGCCTTAGCATCTATTTTGCCCTTTCCGGCTTTCTCCGTTGCAGCCGACTTCTTGGCCTGGCTGTACTTCTCGCCCACCTTGGCCACGTAGCTCACGGTCTCCGGGTAAGGCGGCACGCCTCCGTATCGGGTGACGGCTTTTTCTCCCGCGTTGTAGGCCGCGATCGCCAGCCGGTCGTCCTGAAACGTGTCCTGCAGAAACTTGAGATATCGTACGCCCCCTTCGATGTTCTGCCGCGCATCGAACGAATTGGCCACACCAAACCGACGCGCCGTGGCGGGCATCAGTTGCATCAGCCCTTCCGCGCCTTTGGGCGAAACCGCGTAAGGATCGTAGTTGCTCTCCACCTCAATCACGGAGTGAACCAGCTCCGGGCTCACCTGGAGATTCCTGGCGGTCTCGTCGATGACCGCAACCATTACGGGATCGGGCGTCGTTTTCGCTTCCGGCTTGGGCGACACTACAATGCGCCGGACCAGGCGTCCAGTGCGCGCATCGGCCCGGACCACCGAAACGACCTGCCGCACTTCGGGCGGCGCGCTGGAAACCTCCGTCGCGGCATTTTCACCGCATAGGCACACGGCGCCGAGCGTGCCCACAAGCGCTGTCCTTAGAATATTTTCCGAACAAAAGCGCATCTTCTTGTTTTATCCGATTATACCCGGATTTCTCCAATCTGCAAGCACATGCCTTCCGGAATCACTCCAGGACGCCAGTGCTACTATTCTCTCATGGCTCCCTCCGGATTTGTTTTGGCTGGGGGACGAAGCCGCCGCATGGGCCGGGATAAGGCCCTGCTGCCCTATCGCGGCCGGGTTTTGGTGGCGCATGTCGCCGCTGTCGTCGAGGAAGCGCTGGGCTCCGCGGGTCAGGTCGCGATCCTCGGCGATCCGGATTGCTACCGGGATCTCGGCTACCCCGTCCACGCGGACTTGATCCCAAACTGCGGCCCGCTGGGCGGCATCGTCACCGCGCTCAACCTCACCCAAACCGACTGGAATCTGGTGGTCGCCTGCGATATGCCCACGTTGGCCGCGTCCAACCTCAGGATGCTCGCCAAGCGCGCCCTCGAATCCCAGGCAAACTGCATCGCCGCCAGCGGTCCGACCGGCGAACCGGAGCCCCTGTGCGCCTTCTACCATCGGCGCTCGCTCCCGGCATTAGACCGCGCGCTCAATGATAAACGATTAAAAATGAAGGATTTATTGGCAGAACTCCAGTTCGAGTCGGTCGCCTTCCCAGCGGCTGCCTTAGCCAACGTCAACACCCCGGAAGAATGGACCCACTTCCAGCCCCGATGACCGACAAGCTCCATTACATAGAGTTCCGCCATGTGTATAAGACGTTCGACCACCCGGTTTTAGTCGATGTCAGCTTCTTCGTAGACGCCGGCGAAACGCTCGCCATCATCGGCCGCAGTGGCGTCGGCAAGTCCGTGAGCTTGAGCCACATCATGGGCTTCTTGAAGCCCGATGACGGCCGAATATACGTCTCCTACCAGGACATCACCGACTTCGACGAACCCCAACTGCGCGAGATCCGGAAAAAAGTCACCATGGTCTTCCAGTCCGGCGCATTGTTCGACTCGCTCACCGTGGCCGAGAACATCCTGTTCTCGCTGGAGCTGCGCGAAGATTACGACGAGAAGAACAAGGAAGACGTGGTGGACGGCCTGTTGTCGATGGTGGACCTGCTCGAGTTTCGCGACGTGTATCCGACCGATCTGTCCACCGGCCATAAGCGCGCCGTCGCCATCGCCCGCGCCCTCGCCGCGCAGCCGGAGTGCATCCTCTACGACGAGCCCACCACCATGGTGGATCCCATCATGTCGAGTACGTTAACGGGCCTGATGCTCAAGCTGAAACACCAGCTCCGGCTCACCGGGCTGGTGGTGACGCACGATCTGGAGCTGATGCGCAACGTGGCCGACCGCGTGGTGGTCTTGTACGAAGGAAAGGCAATCTATTTCGGTTCGGTGGCCGATCTGGAGAAGGCCGATCATCCGCACATCCGCGAATTTCTGGCGATGGACCGCGTGGAGCTAGTGTGAGATTGGTCCTTCTGCTGCTAGCCCCGTGTTGATTCAAGCCCGGCAGACCAAGCTCCCGTCGTTTGACGAGTATAAAGTGAGCGAAGTTTTCAAAGGCATGCCGGCGCAACCACGCCTGACCATTCACTTGGCGCGCGAATTCCGCACCCAAATTCAGGAAGCCGCGCGGAAGGGTCCAAATTTGGCCGGCAAGTTCACAATCGCGCAGTGGGGGTGCGGCAGCGGCTGCATCCAGATGGTGGTTATCAACGAGGAAACCGGTGCCGTTCATCCCGGCCCGTTTAAGACCCTCGCAGCAAAGACCGCCCACACACTCGAGATGTACCTGGCGCCGCTTCTACAGTTCCGCGCCAACAGCCGACTAATCATCGTTTCGGGGTGTCCCGAGGAGGATCTCAGCAAGTGTGCTGAGTTCTATTACGAATGGACTGGAGCAGGATTTCGGCTGTTGACAGAATCGGAGCTGCGGCCGATCGCCGTTAGCATTCCCTAGTACTACTTCTTCTCGAAATCCAGCGACGCCGAGTTCATGCAGTAGCGCAAATGCGTGGGCCTCGGTCCGTCGTCAAAAACGTGACCCAAGTGCGCTCCGCACTTGCTGCACATCGCTTCGATCCGCCGCATGCCATAGCTGGTATCGGTTTCGGTCTTGACGCTGTCGGGTGCGATGGGCTCGTAAAAGCTCGGCCAGCCTGTGCCCGAATCGTACTTCGTCTCCGATTGAAACAGCGGATTGCCGCAGCAAACGCAGTTGTAAACACCGTGCTCGTGATGATCCCAATACTTGCCGCTGAACGCCGGCTCAGTCCCCTTGCGCCGCGCAACCTGGTATTGCTCCGGAGTTAAGTCGCGTTTGTATTCTTCGTCAGTTTTCAAAGTCTTTTCGGCCATAACTCGTTCCCAACCTTGCTCGAATCACTTCCTCTTCCGGTTCGGACGCGATATTGGCTCGAACTTGCTCGGTTCGGTCCATTCACTGAGCCAATCCATATGCACGATGTCGTCCGGATTGCCAATGATGCTTTTCCGCTTCTTCAACCGGCTTAGTTTATCCAGTTTTGTTTCAGTGGCGATTTTAGGGACCCGGTCTTTGCGAATCATGTTGCGGCTACTGTTCCAGCTTGACCAGCGCCTGCGCCGCCAGCACCGCCTCGGCGTCCTCGGCCGTGAACTGCTCGGTCTTCGCCGAATGATTCATCGAGCAGAACTTCGGCCCGCACATCGAACAGAACGCCGCGTCCTTGAAGCCTTCTTCCGGCAGCGTTTCGTCGTGCATCGCGCGCGCCGTCTCCGGATCGAGCGACAGCTCGAACTGCCGGTTCCAGTCGAAGCTGATAGCGCGCGCGCGAAAGCTCGTCGTCGCGGTCGCGCGCGCCCGGCCGATGCCGCGCGATATCGGCCGCATGCGCCGCGATCTTGTACGCGATGATGCCCTGCTTCACGTCCTCGCGATTCGGCAGCCCCAGATGCTCCTTCGGCGTCACGTAGCACAGCATGGACGCGCCGTGCCAGCCGATCATCGCCGCGCCGATCGCCGACGTGATGTGGTCGTAGCCCGGCGCGATATCGGTCACCAGCGGCCCCAGCGTGTAGAACGGCGCCTCGTGGCACATCTCGCGTTCCTTCTCCACCTGCATCTCGATCTGGTCCATGCGGAATGTGCCCCGGACCTTCGATCATCACCTGCACGTCGTACTCCCAGGCCTTCTTCGTCAGCTCGCCCAGCGTCTTCAGTTCCGCGAACTGCGCCGCGTCGCTGGCATCGGCGATGCACCCGGGCCGCAGCCCGTCGCCCAGCGAAAAGCTGACGTCGTGCTTCTGGAAGATCTTGCAGATCTCGTCGAAGTGCTCGTACAGCAGATTCTGCCGGTGGTTCTTCACCATCCATTCGGCCAGAATCGCGCCGCCGCGGCTCACGATTCCGGTGATGCGCTTCGGTGGTCAGCGGAACGTACTGCACCAGCACGCCGGCGTGGATGGTCATGTAATCGACGCCCTGCTCGGCCTGCTCCTCGATCACTTCGAGCATCACGTTGATGTTCAGGTCTTCCACCCGCCGCACGCGCGCCAGCGCTTCATAAATCGGCACCGTGCCGATCGGCACCGGCGATTCGTCGATGATGGCTTTGCGGATGCGCGGGATGTCGCCGCCGGTCGAAAGATCCATCACGCGTGTCGGCGCCGTACTTCACCGCGTAGTGCAGCTTCTCCAGCTCTTCGTCGATGTTCGAAGTGGTCGCCGAATTGCCGATGTTGGCGTTGATCTTGCACTTCGACGCCACGCCGATGCACATCGGCTCCAGATTGGTGTGGTGGATGTTGGCGGGAATGATCATGCGCCCGCGCGCCACTTCGTCGCGGATCAGCTCCGGCGCCAGCCTGCTCGCGCCGGGCGACGTATTCCATCTCTTCGGTGACAACTGCCCTTGCGGGCATAGTGCATCTGAGTCCGGATCGGATCGTTCAGCCGGGGTGTAATCCATTCGTTCCGCATACCGGCCATTTTAGCGCTGTTCGGAGCGCGGCTCGGCTGGAACCTTGGGCGGCGCGACTTCTGGCGCCTCGCTGGTCAGGCGACCTTTTCCCAGTAATTGGTTCGGCCGAACGGCGTGATGGTGACGTGCTTGAGGAAAGTTCCGCGCGCTTCGGTCAGCATGGCGCCATCCGGATAGGACAGGCCCGCGATGCTACAGAGATACAGGTTTCCCAGCGATAGCGCGCCTACTGGATCGGCATTCCCCGCCGGAACGGGCGCAGGTGGCGCGGGAGGATCGAACGGCGGATAATCCGCCGGATTGGTCGACACCTTGATCGACCCCGGAGGTGGCGTGGCCGGGTAAGGCCCCAGCGTCCCAGGCGTGTTCAACCCCGGTTCGGAATACTGCCCCGGCATTCCCAGGCCCGGCTGCAACGCCGATGGAACCCAGGTGAGCCCCATATCCGCCCGCTCGGTCATGCACCAGAACGGATCCCAGCTGTAAATCATGATCGGCGCGTCGATGGTGTAGCCTTTGCCCGCCAGCGACGCACCGCGCGTAACACGCGCTTGAATGGCGGCGTCGCTGCCGGCAGGCATCGCCATCAACGCCCGCACCTCCGGCGTCTGCGCGGCAATGTAGGTCTGGTCGAATTGGGTTTGGGTGTTGTCCATGCTGGTCCTTATAGGTAAGGACGCGGCGCCGAGTCCATTCCAATCCGGCGCCGAGTCCTCTGCTTCTCCCTCTTTGCTAAGGCCAGCATGCACGACGGAGAACCAACGGCGCATGGAACGCTCCGTTAAATCGCTATGCCGCAAGCAAAAAAGATTCGCCGAGCGTTGTGATTGCCGCAGCCATTGACGCACTTGCCGCAAACATTCATCCCCCTATCCCAATGACTTGCAAGCGACGGCACCGAACGGCTTCGGCGCCCCAGCGTACCTTATTTGTAATACATGACAAACCTGCCCGATTCAGTCCCGGACGACCGTCTGTTGAAAACGCGCCTCTTAGTTGGCTTCGTTTTCCAAATTTTCAGTTCAAATCCTTCCCGCCCGCGCAAGATGCGTCTTTGCGTCAAGACGCCAAATATGGAAGTTCGACTTGGAAGCCGCCGCGCGTTGATTGACATGTTGTTGTCACGAATGACAACATGATAGATGGATGGCCGAGGCCAGAAAAACGCGGCCGATCGCGTGGATCAAAGCCGCCCTCAAGGATTTCGAAGCCTCTCCGAAAGATGCGCAATCCATTGTACTCACATCGCTCACAATTGCAGCGGATGGCGGCAAAGTCTGACATCGCGAAACCGTTTCATGGCTTCGGCTCGGGCGTCTTCGAGATCGCACTCGCGTTCCGAGGAAATGCGTTTCGCGTCGTGTACGCTGTCCAACTCACGGATGAGATCTGGGTCATCCATGCGTTTCAGAAGAAGTCGAAGCACGGCGTGAAGACGCCCAAACAAGAAATCGATCTGGTGAAGGATCGTTTGAAGCGATTGAAGGAGACACTGCGATGAAGACCGAAAAACTGGAACTGGTGCGCGGCACCGGTAACGTGTTCCGCGACCTCGGCCGCGAGAACGCGGACGTCGAGCAGCTAAAGGCGCTTCTGGCCGCCGAGATCATCAAAGCGTTAGACCGGGATCACCTGACCGTCCGCGCCGCTCATGCGCGAACCGGCTTCGCCGCTGCCGATTTCTCGCGCATTCGCAATGCCGACCTCGCCAGGTTCACCGCCGACCGGCTGATGTCGATTCTGAACCGTCTCGGCTCCCACGTGGAAGTGAAGATCCGGGTCCGGCCATTCGAATTCGTTAAGCACGAGTTACGTTCATAAGCTCATTGACCAGCTACCCACGCTCGGCCCCGCCGAGACGGTCAAGGTTGCCACACTCCGCTTCGAATGGGTTGACCAATGCGGGGGTACCGCGTTTTAGGTGTCCGCCCAACTTTGCCGATCTATCAAAGAGCGAGGAATGTAAGCACCGCCACTCGTCAGTTTAAGTCGTAAGCAACTAATCCGGACGGCCATCGCTGTCGTCGCTATTGCTTGAGTTGAATTTCTTATCTTCGAAGGAACCATCCGGGTTAGCTTGCCTTCAGATCGGCACACCGCGCGTTCGACCGTGGAGATCCGAACCCAGGCTCTCGAGACCCACTACGTAACGCACAACCGTCGATTCACCGTCGTCAGAGATAGACCTGGGAAAATTGTTAATACTGAACCTCTGGTGCTGCGGGAGCTCTTCTTTTTGGATCTGCAAGTCGGCAAGGAGGGCCCTCCAGACGCCGCGATTACAGTCGAGGCAATGACGGGCAAGAATGTGAAATGGAGATTTCAAACGCCCGGCGAGCGGGGAGACGCGGTTACGAGCAACTTGTATAGGGCAGTCAACTACGGCAACGGTGAGAAACCGAACACCTACATGTATTTTTCTCTGGCGGACCGGACGGAAACTCCTCACAAACAGAGCGAGCGAACTTTCCAGTAACGAGCTTCAATCCCTCGATGCGTCAGTGGCTAAGCAAGGGCAAAAAGGCGACCAGAACCAGCTTGTTTTGCCACACCCCCCGCTCCCCGCTGTGAGATACTGAATCCGGTACAACATCCCTACCGGGAGGCAACCATGGCGAATCGCCGAGATTTCCTGAAAACCGCCGGCGCTGCGGGCATTTCCCTGAGTATGGCCGGAGCCGCCCTGGCCGGACGCGGCGCCAAGATGAGCAATCGCGTCCTCGGCTCCAATGATCGCATCAACCTGGGCGTCATAGGCGTCGGCGGCCGCGGCAGCGACGACGCCAAATCTTTCCATAACTACGGCGACGCCCACAACGCCTGCCAGATCGTCGCCGTCTGCGACGTCTACGAAAAACGCAAGCGCCTCGCGGCCGAAAAACACGACTGCAAAGGCCACTTGGACTACCGCGAAGTGCTCGAGCGCAGCGACGTGGACGCGGTCATCATCGCCACCCCCGATCACTGGCACGCCAAAATCGCCCTCGACGCGATGGACCACGGCAAGGACGTCTACCTCGAAAAGCCGATGTGCCACACCAACGAGGAAATTCGCCAACTGGTCAACACCGTCAAAGAAACTAAGCGCGTGCTGCAGGTTGGCTCCCAGACCACATCCGGGGATCAATGGTGGAAGGCGCGCAAGGCCATCGCCGACGGCATGATCGGCCAGATGATCATGAGCCAGGGCTCTTATCACCGCAATTCCATCGAAGGCGAGTGGAACTGGAAGATCGATCCCGACGCCGGCCCGGACGGCAAGGGCGACAACTACATCGACTGGAAAACCTGGCTCGGCCCTGCATCCAAGCGCTCCTGGGATGCCGACCGCTTCTTCCGTTTCCGCAAATATTGGGATTACTCGGGGGGCACCGCGACCGACCTTTTCTATCACGTCGTCGCGCCGCTCAACATCTGCTGGGGCGAGGCGCAATTCCCCTCGCGCGTGGTCGGCACCGGCGGCAATTACGTTTTCAAAGACGAACGCGAAGTACCTGACACGTTCATGCTGGTGGCCGACTATCCGGCCGGGCATTCGCTGGTGCTCAGTTCCTCCATGGCGAATTCGCACCACATTCCCGGGCTGATTCGCGGCCACGAAGGCACCATCGTGATGGTGGAGAACGGCGAGTTCGAGAGCCGCGCCGAATACATCACCGTGATTCCCGAGCTGGTGCGCGATCCGAAAACCCGCGAGAAGGCCCCGCTCAGGGCTGAATATGCCTCCAAGTTCGGCGGCGAGCCGATCAAAATTCCGGTGGACCAAACCGACATGATGACCGCGCACATCGAGAATTTCCTCTCCTGCGTCCGCTCGCGCGAGAAACCGCACCTGGATGTTGAGACCGGCGCTCGCGCCCAGGCCGTCATCAACCTGGCGGTCGAGAGCTACCGCGAGGGCCGCGTCTTGTACTGGGACGAGAAGAGTTGGAAGGCTTCGCCCAAGCCGGTGAAGGCTTAGCCCAGGAGCGGCACGCGCGCCTCCCGATGCGCCTGGCACTGTTCGGCGGAACCTTCGATCCCATCCATAACGCCCATGTCACCGTCGCGCGCGAGGCCGCCGATCAGTTTCATTTAGACCAGGTTTGGTTCGTCCCGGCCGCGCATCCGCCGCACAAACCGGATCAGATGGCTGCCAGTTACGAAGATCGTTATCGCATGGTGGAGCTGGCCTGTCATGCCGAGCCGCGCTTCCGCCCCTCGCGGCTGGAGGCGGGCGCGCAAAAAAGCTACTCCATCGATACCGTCGAGAAAGTTCGCGCCATGGGCGAAGAGCCGTTCTTCATCATCGGCGCGGACGCTTTCGCGGAGATTACGAGCTGGCACCGCTGGCAGGACTTGATCCGTGTGACCGAATTCATTGTGGTCACGCGGCCCGGCCACGACTACACCGCGCCGGAGGGCGCAAGCGTGCATCGGCTGGATACGGTGGCGCTGCCGGTTTCGTCCTCGGAAATTCGCCGCCGCCTGGCATTGGGAGAGGCTCCTGCTGAGCTCCCGGCGGAGGTGGCGGCTTACATCGCCGATAAAGGCCTGTATCGTTCGGCGCGAAAGATGGTAGGTGGTTGATGGAAAACAAATTTTACGAAGAATTCAAAGTCCACGGCAGAGACCTGGTGGACCGGATCAAAGCCCTGGTCCACGAGGGCAACGTGCGGCGCATTATTCTAAAGGACGAAAAGGGCCAGACCTTTCTCGAAATCCCGCTGACCTTGGCCGCCGTGGGCGCCATCGCGGCTCCTCTGCTAGCGGCCCTGGGAGCTATCGCGGCGTTGGTAGCGAACTTTACCTTGGTGGTGGAGCGTGCCGGCGAGCCGCCCACCACGCCTCCTGCGCAGTGATCCCGTCGGCACGCTACGTGCTCTCTCAGCCGTTGGCATGCCCCTGATCGAAACCAAGTACTTCGGACCGATGTCCTGTGAGGACGAATCGGTCTTCGATTTTCCCTGCGGGCTCCCCGCCTTTGAGGAAGAAAAACGCTTTGTCTTCATCGAAATCGCGGAGTACGCCCCGCTGGTTTTCCTCCAGAGTCTAAGCCAGCCTTCGTTGTGTTTTCTTGCTCTTCCGGTTTTGTCCGTGGATTCGGACTATCACCTGGAGTTCTCCAGCGAGGATCGCGCGGCGCTGGAACTCGAAGGCCAGCTCGAATGCGGGACAGAGATTCTCGCTCTGGCGCTTTTGTCCGTGCATGACGGATTCCCGGCGACCGCCAATTTGATGGCGCCGGTTGTGGTCAACGCCCAGACTCGCCGCGCGCTGCAAGCCATCCGTATCGACCGGCGGTATTCCCACCAGCATCCGCTCCAGCTACCAGGCATCGCCCCGGTTTGCGAGGGCATATGTTAGTGCTGCGGCGCCGGGCCGGAGAATCGTTGCTGATCGGCGACGATATCGAGATCGAACTGCTGGAGTTGACGCCCCAAGGCGCCAAGATCGGCATCCGGGCTCCGCGCGAGACCATCGTGTTGCGTAAGGAGTTGAAGATCATCCAGGACCAGAATACGCACGCCGCGCGTGGCCTGGAATCCGGCGACTTGGGGAAGGCGCTCAAAGAATTTTCCCGCAATAACTCAAGAATCTCCCCCCGCACCGATAAGCACAGTGAGAGCTGAGAGAGGCGAAAGACCAACGCACCGGAAGCCTCGGGGCGCCGGCGAAAAACCAGGCGCAGCAATGAGGTCCGCGGGCGAAGGTCTGACCTCCCAAGGGCGCAAAAGCGCTCCAGGCCGTGAAGGTTCACGCGTCCCGGGCTCCCAATAATCTAAGGAGAGAAAAACTGTGTCTTTCAGTATCAATACCAACATTGCTTCGTTGCAAGCGCAGAACTACCTGCGCGTCAGCAGCGCCTTCCAAACCAAAACCATTAACGAGGTCACTTCGGGACTTCGCATTGTCAACAGCGGCGACGACGCGGCCGGCTTGGCGGTTGCCAACAGCTACCGGTCCGATTCAGCCGTGTTGACGCAGGGTATACAGAACGCCAATGAAGGTCTCAGCCAGTTGCAGATCGCCGATGGCGGTTTGAGCAACATTTCCCAACTGCTGGATCGCGCTCGCACTCTGGCTACTGAATCGGCCTCGGGCACCTTCACCGGTGATCGCTCCGTGCTGAACAACGAATATCAGAGCGTGCTGACGGAAATTAACCGGCAGGCGCAAGCCATCGGCTTGAACACCGGCGGAACATTCGCCAAGAACCTGTCGGTATTCATCGGCGGCGGCCAGGGTACCACCGCGGCTGACGTCATTAGCAACGGTTCGGTTTCCGTGAATCTGGGCAGCGCGACTGTCGATACGCAAAGCCTGGGCTTGCAGGGCTTTACGGCCGGCTACCAGGTGGCTTCCGGAGCTGCCGATTCGGGCCTCTACAATTTGGCCTCCTCGAGCACAACCAGCGTGTCGGCTATATTAGGTGCGCAAAGCAACCCCGCCACTACATCTTTCTCAATCTCGGGCCCAGGATTCTCAGGCGGAGCGGGCGGCGCCGTCACCGTTAACGTAAATCTGGCCAACGTCGCCGACACCGCCAGCCTGGTCAACGCCATAAATGCCGGCATTCAGTCCGCGGCTCAACAGGGCAGCCCCCAGGCCGCCGCATTCAAGGCCGCCAACATCGAAGCCATCGTTCACACCGGTACCGATGGTCACCGGCAGTTGCTGTTCACCTCCGCCAGCACCGCCTTCGATGTGACCGCGGGCGACCAAACCGCCAATGGCTTGATGGGTAACTTGGGCACCAACGCGAACGGCTCGGCCACCAACGCCACCTCCACCCCGGAAGCCGTTGCCGCCAGTTCCGAATTCATCGCCGGTGGAACCGAGCAAACCGCCGGTGCAGTGTTTACTACGATGCTGCACAGCACCGTTGCCGGAACACAAGACAAGCAAGTACTTACCTTCGTTGCCAACAACTCCGACGGTACTCCCCAAACCCTCAAAGTCACGCTGGATTCGGGCACAACTGCGGACCTGGCCATGTCTGGCGCAATCGCGTCCATCAACCAGCAATTGCAAGCTTCCGGAAATTCGGCGCTGCAGAACATCACGGCTTTCTCGGATGGCGGTGCGAGTGGAGTTGGAAAGATCTACTTTGCGAGCAATTCGCCCACGGCGTTTAGCGTGACCATAGGCTCCGAGAACGGGACCGGCACTCCGTCGTACGATCTCACCGGAATGGCTGGATACAACACCATCGTACAGTCCTCGACCGTCGGCGTCGGTCAGACTTCCGACATCAGCACGCAGGCCGGCGCTGAGTCTGCTGTTACACAGCTGGCCGTTTCGGTCGCTGATTTGGGTAACGCCCAAGCCGCCGTTGGTAAAGGTGAAAACCAGTTCAATTACGCCATTAACCTGGCGCAGTCGCAACTGACCAACTTCACCACGGCCGAGTCCAGCATCCGCGACGCCGACCTGGCCGCGGAAGCAGCCAATCTGACCAAGGCGCAAATCCTGATGCAGGCCGGCGTAGCGGCGCTCGCGCAAGCCAATGCTGCACCGCAGGCTGTGCTTTCCTTGCTGAAGGGTTAACCCCTCCGGAACTCCCGCAGTTCCCTTCAAAGCGGAGGCGACAGTAGGTCGCCTCCGCTTGCTTTTTCTCCACTGCCGCGCGAGAACTAGTTTCCTGTTCCCTCACTATCTGGTGACAGTGCGGAACCAGACCAGCTCGCTGACGGCCAAGAATGCCTCCGACCTGTTCGCACAAGCAAACCGCCTTCGCCAGGCGGGAGACTGGGTCGCCGCCGAAGAGATTTATCGCCACGCTCTCGCGCTCGATCCGCGCTATTCCGATGCCTGGCTCCAGCTGGGTTGTCTCCTGTTGGACAGCCGCCGTTTTGTGGAAGCCGCCGAATGTTTTCGTCACGTCCACCCCTCAGACGATCTGTCCGAAACCAGTGCGAATCCTAATGAGGCCGTCCGCGCGCTGGCAGACATCGCAGCCGCAAGACCGGATTGGATGCAAGGCCAGTTTAGTCTGGGTTGCGCCTACGAGCATCTGGGTAATTTTGGCCAGGCGCGCATTCACCTTCGAAACGCGCTGCGGCTCGACTCTTCGCGCGAGCCCGCCGTCCAGTCACTCTATGCGCGCATGTATTTATTCGACCAGCGTTCGACTGAAGCGATCACAGCCGCTGATCGTGCTCTGGAGATCAATCCCAAGTATTTCCTGGCCCACGTGGTGCGCGGCCGGGCCTGCGCCGCGCTTGCTCGCATGGACGAGTCGGTCGAAAGCAAGCGGCGCGCTATGAATATCTTTCCGAACCCCGGCATCCACAGCGACTTGCTGTTCGAGATGAACTATCTCCCCGGCACAACGCCGGAGAGCCTGTACCAGGAGTCTTGCCGCTGGAATTCGCTGTACGCTGCTCCACTGAGCGGCCAGGTTCGTCCTCACTCCAATATCCCGGATCCGGATCGACGGCTCAAACTGGGCTACGTTTCGCCGGACCTCTGCAATCATCCGATCATGCGATTCTTGCTGCCCGTGCTCGAACATCACGATCGCTCGCGGTTCGAGGTTTTTGCGTATGCGGTTGGATTGAAAACGGACCAGTGGACCGAGCGCGTGCGTCAGAGCGTGGCTGCATTTCAATCCATTGGGGAACCGGAGCAATTAGCCGCGCAGGTGCGCGAGGACCGGATTGATATCCTGGTCGACTTGGCCGGGCACACCATGGGCGCGGTGTTCCTCGCCTTCGCTCGAAAGCCTGCACCGGTTCAAGTCTCATGGCTCGGAGCTCTGGCCACCACTGGCATGCCCGCCATCGATTACTTTCTGGGCGACCCCTATATGCCCTGCCCAGGCACTGAACAATTCTTCGCCGAGAAAGTGTGCCGGCTTCCCCTCACGCAATCCTGCTACCGGCCCTTCCGGGTTGATCTGCCCGTCGCGCCGGCACCCTCCCTCCAGCGTGGCTACATTACCTTCGGATGCTTTAACAATCCGCAGAAAATTAACCGCGAAGTGGTGAAGTTGTGGTCAGCTATCCTGCATCTCGCGCCGCAAAGCCGTCTGTTGCTGAAGTTCCGGGGAATGGAAACCGAAGCGCTACAGAATCGTTATCGCGGCTGGTTCCAGGAAGATGGCATCGAGGCCGCGCGGCTTCTGTTCGCCGGCCAAAGCCCGGCTGAAACATATCTGGCCGATTTCGCATCGATCGACATTGCGCTGGACCCGTTTCCCTACAACGGCGGCAGCACCACACTGGACGCGCTGTGGATGGGGGTTCCCGTAGTAACGCTGGCTGGACGGCTGGCTGTGCAGCGGGATGGCGCGAGCATTCTCTCGGTGGCCGGCCTAGCCGACTTCGTCGCCCAAACGCCCGAGCAATATCTCAAGATCGCTCTCTTTCTCGCCGCCGTGAGCCCGCGCAAGCCCCAGCTGCGTGCGGAACTGCGCCGAACGCTGGCCGCCTCGCCGCTGATGGATGAGGCCGGCTTGGTGCGCGACGTCGAGAATGCCTATCGCGAAATGTGGCGCGCCTGGTGCGGAGCGCAAAACGCATGATGCCGGCCGGATACATGCACCCGCTCTATGTCGAAGCCTTGTCGGAGTTCGGCACGCCGGTGGCGCTTCCCTCATCGGGTGGATGGCTGCTGCAGCGGCGCCTTCCTGGAACTGGCGATTGCGACGCCATGGGCCCGTATCCGCTCTTCTGCTGCGCGGATTGGAACGCACTCCGTCAGGATGTGGACGCCTTGCGCGACCGCCTGGTCAGCGTAGTGTTGGTGGCGGATCCGTTCGGAGAGCACACCCAAGAGATCCTGCGAGCTACCTTCGACCGGGTGCTTCCCTTTAAGACGCATTTTGCCGTGGATCTCGACCGGACCGGTTCGGTTGGAAGCAGGCACCACCACTACCGTGCCCGACGAGCTCTGCGGGAGGTCGCCATCGAGGTGTGCCCAGATCCTGGATCCAGACTCGGCGAATGGGTCAGGTTGTACGGCCACTTAATCGATCGGCACGCTCTCACGGGCATCCAGGCGTTCTCGCCGGAGTCGTTTCGCCGCCAATTCGCGGTCCCCGGGTTAGTGTTGTTGCGGGCCATCTCCCGCTCCGGCGAGTGTGTGGGCGCGCAGCTCTGGTTTTTGCAAGGCGAAGTCGCCTACTCCCACTTGACGGTTGCCAATGCCGAAGGATACCGCTGTGCATGCGCCTATGCGCTGTATGATGCGGCCATCAGGCATTTTCGAGGTGCAGTTCGCTGGCTCGATTTGGGTGGAGGCGCCGGCAGCCAACAGAACGACGACGGCCTCACTTTGTTCAAGCGCGGCTGGTCGAACGCAACGAGAACTGCATTCCTGTGTGGCCGAATTTTGGACTTGGACCGCTATACAGCGCTCTCGAAAGCAGCCGGAAGCCCTAGCCACGAATATTTCCCCAGCTATCGTTGGCGCGAGGCCGCATGAAGCGCGCCCCAATTTTGGGCGGTGCATTTGGTCTGGAGACGCCGGTATCGCCGAGCCCGCCGCCATTTTCGGCCGCGAACGCGCAGTATTTCTTGAATGTGCGATGCGCATTGCAAGCGCTGGCGCAGGTTCTGCGGCCGCGCAGCGCGTGGCTTCCGTCGTACCTCTGTCCGGCGCTGCTCGAACCGTTTCAATCCTCCGGCGTTGAAGCCCGTTACTACAGCGTGGATGAACACTTGCGCGTTGCGGGCTGCGCCTGGCTGAAAGATGTTCGCCCTGGCGATTTTGTCATTGTGATTCACTATTTCGGCGTGCCTCACTCCAGCTTTCCGGCCGGCGCGGCGAAACGAAGCGGGGCCTGCATCATCGAGGACTCCAGTCAAGCCTTGTTTTTGCCGCAACAGTTCAAAGAGAGCCTGTGCGTTCTTTACAGCCCCCGCAAGTTCCTGGGAGTGCCCGATAGCGGCGTAATGGCGTCGAAAGGGGAGACCGGCACGGAGTCTCTGGCACTCCAGCCACCGCCGGGCCGATGGTGGAACTCAGCGCTCGCAATGATGCTTCAGCGCCGCGATTTCGATTTGAGCGCCCGGCCGAGCGACTGGTACAGCCTGTTTCAAGATGTAGAGTCCAACTTTCCTCTTGGGCTCTACCGGTCGAGCGACCTTTCCCGTGCGGTTCTCAGCTGCGGTGTCGACTATGCAGCCATCCGGACACGCCGCCGCGCTAATTATCAAGCGCTGCTGGACATGCTCGGTGAGCATGCGTTGTTTCCCGAAATTCCAGAACAGGCCGTTCCGCTCGGCTTCCCGGTACGGGTGAAAGCCGCCGTTCGGGACCGCTTGCTGCGGCGGCTGCACGCGAACAGAATCTATGCTCCGGTGCATTGGAGAATCAATGACGTGGTTCCGGAAGTGTTTCACGATAGTCACACGCTGTCGCTCAGCTCGATGACGCTGGTTTGCGATCAGCGCTACTCACCCGGCGAGATGAGGCTCCAGGCGCGGGAATTCAAGAACGCTTTGGACGCCGCTCAGTTCCTTACCGGGACGGCCACATGAGTTCGCTCCAGCAGGGCTTTGCCGAGGCGATGGGCGCGCACCCCGCCAATGTTTCCGCGAGCGCGCCGGCCACTGTCTCCATATCGCGCTGCCGCAGGTCGGGGAAATGCGGGAGGCCCAGCACTCTTCCGCCGAGATCCTCCGTCACCGGCAGCGCTTCTCGAGGACAATTCTCGAAAAGCCGGTTGTACATGACATCCAGCGCCCCACCAGGCCCTGGTTTCAATGCCGGCCTGCTCCAGGCGATGGGAAATCGATGCCGCGGAAGCGCCAGGCAGCAGGACGTTGGTTGTACTGGAGACCCAGCCAGTGCTGTAACCCGGCTGAAGCGCGACGTCCTGGAGCGGCGCAAAAGCCTCGCGGTACCATTGCGAAATTCGGACGTGCTGCGCGCGAGTGGACGGCCAGGCTGCCAGACTGGCCAGCGCAACGGCAGCATGGTATTCGCTCATTTTCCCGTTCACTGCCGGGAGCACAGCTGTTCGCGAATCTCGAAATCCGAAATTGCAGCAAGCCCGAATCCGATCTGCCAGGCGCGAATCCGTGGTGGCGACGAAGCCGCCCTCTCCCGCACCCAGAATTTTGGTGGCGTGCAGGCTCACGACGCAAGGAATGTTGCCGGCCCGGACGGAATCGAGTCCGGCGGCCGCATCGATGACTACGGGAATGCCGGTATGGTCTTCGAACGCTTCCCAGACCTCAAGATCGGCGGGTGCACCGAAAGGGGAGACGACAATCACGGCTCCAGGCCGGGTGTGCTTTTGCTTTACGCTTTCTGCGATTGCATCCGGATTAAGCGCCCAGGTGGACGGATCGACATCATGAAACCACGGGACCAGCCCCGCGGCGCGGGCCGCATGGGGAGTAGCGGCAAAGGTCCAGGAGGGCATGATGCAGAAGCTGCCGGCGCGTATTTCGCGCGCCAGGAGCGCGGCCGTCAGACCCGCGGTGCCGCTGCCGGTAGTGACGACCGATTCGCTACGGACGTTGAGACGCCGTGCCAGTTGTTCTTCCAGCCGTATCGCCAGCGGGCCCCAATTCGAATACCAGCGGTGAGCATCGATAGTTTCGAGATAGGGAAGGATCTCGGCCGCGGTTGGCAGCTTGGGCTTCATTACCGGGATCAATTGCTGCGGATATGCCAGAAGGCTCTCCTGGAATTTCACTCGGGAGTTCGGCATCCGTGCAGCGACCTGCGCTCAGAGTGGTGGGATCACCACGCGTAAAAAAGGGATAGGAAAACCTGGTTGACCATTCGTGGGCTATTCGCGGAGGGCGGCGAACATAATCCGGTTTGGCGTGCCCGTGATGTCCGGGCCCCAAGCCGAAGCTGCGTAAGGCAGGAAGCTCTGGTCCTGAAGATAGGTCAAGCCTCGCATGTGCAGCGCGGAACAGCCGGGGAGGTTGCGTGTAAGGTCGCTGATCTCGACAGGTGCAACGGGAATCCATTGCGTCAAGCGCTGGTGCACTCCTTGCACGAACGGGCACAGAGCGTTTGGCACACAAGCAACGAAGCGGCCGCCCGGGGCAACCAGTTGCCAGAGGTTGGCTACAGCCGAACGAAAGTCGGTATACTGCAGAGTTTCGAGGCCGCGACGCGATCGAAAACGCCCAGCGACGATCGTTGCTCCGGGTCGGCGAAATTGGCCGCCTGCCACTGGATCATGGGATGCTGCTCGCGCAGCGACCGAATGGTTTCGGGCACAAAATCGACGCCCGTCACGGATGCTCCCAGGGAATGTGCCATCAGGCTCAGCACGCCCCAACCGCAACCCGCGTCGAGCAACGTGAGATGATGAGCCGGCCCAACGCCTCCAACAACTGCGCATACGTTTGGACCTGAAGACGATCATTGGGATAGTCCATGCTCTTGGACGCCCCGAGTTCTGTTTTCTTGGGGTGCAAGCCGCGGTAGTGTTCTTTCCAAAAGTCTTGTTGCGACATGAGGCGCGGCAGGCTGCGGCTGGTCTGAACGCAGCGGAGCTTCTTCTACCCGGTAGTGCGGCGGCGCAGAGATTCTCTCCGCCAGGTTATTCTAGATTTTCAGCCCTGGTTTTGGAACGGGTTGATCGGCGACCTACACATCGACCGCTTGCGCAACGTTCCACAAATGCCCGGATGGATTCCGCGGCCTTCAGATATTAGAAGTCTATTTTCTTGTTCACGAATTCGCCATCGCGCAGCTGTACATCGAACTCGAGGAAAGCCCCGTTGCGGCTCACCTTGACGCGATAATTTCCGGGAGGGTAGTTGAAGAGGGCGGGGGTGCGCCGGGATTGCGCCTCGCCGTTGATCTCGATGCTGGCGCCGGGCGGGCTGGAGGTGATGCTCAACGTACCTCCGGCCTTGCTCAACTGCAGAAAGATCTCTTTTTCGTCAGGAACGCTGAATATGCGCGGATAGGGGCGATAACCATCCAGGCGCACATTGAGAGAATGACGGCCCGGGCTAACGGAAATCAGACAGGGCGTTTTGCAACTCTGGGCCGAGTTGCCATCGATCGTCAATTGCGCGTTGGGGGGCTCGGTCACGAATTGAACCTGCTGATCGACGTCCGATTTCGGCGCGCTCACGGGAGGTGGAATGGAGCGAGCGCGGGTTTGCGGGGGAGCAGGCGGTGTCTGTGGCGCAGCCGGCGCCGTCCGTCGTGCCGGCTGTTGGGGGGCTTGCTCAGCGGGGGCGGCGGCTGGCTTTTCAGGCGGCGTTTGGGGCGCTGGGGTTTCCGGCTTGGTTGTTTCCGGGGCCGTTGCTTGGGGCGGGGTCTCGGGCGGAGGCGGGGTTTTGGCCGCGGCGGCCGAGTCACCCATGGGGCTGGGCTTGGAGTTGGATTGGTCCGGCTGGACCTGGGAATTGGCGTCTTGCGTCGCCGGCTCGCTGTAGCGATTGAACAGATACTTTTGCGCACCGAACAAGACCAAGCCGACCAGGCCAATGCCGACCAGCATCCAGGTGAGGCTCTTGAGAATCGGGTTGCCGGTGCTGCGCTCGCGCGAAGTAGTGTCGAGAAAATCGGGTGGCAGAGCCTGCGGGACTGGAGCGGCTCAGGGACGTGCGGCCCGGGGGCAGGGGGAACGGGACTACCGGCGGCGGTGAGGCCTCCACCCATGGCGGCAGGTTCTGCGCGACAGCTCTGGGAAGCGCGTGCCAGCCCGGGTTGAAGTCGCACGCAGCTGCCAGCGCGTCCACGAACTCCGTGCATCCTAAATAGCGGTCCGATGCGTTCTTGGACAGCGCCTTACGCAGCACGACTTCCACCTGTGGAGCGAGCGTCGGGTTGAGGCGATGCGGGGGAACGGGGTCTTCCCGTACGATGCGGAACAGCAGGGCGGGCAATTGGTCGGCGACGAAAGGTTTTTCTCCGGTCAGCACTTCGTAGGCGACCACGGCTAGGGAGAACTGGTCGGCGCGGCCATCCACGGCGTGTCCTTGGACCTGCTCCGGCGACATATAGTTGGGCGTGCCCATCATGACGCCGGCGTGAGTCATTTGCTGGGAGAGAATTTTGGCCACGCCGAAATCGGCGATTTAGCGGTGGCGCCTTCATGGATCAGAATATTGGCGGGTTTGATGTCGCGGTGAACGATGCCCTTTTTGTGGGCGTAATCGAGAGCGGTGGCGGTTTGGCGCAGGATGGAGAAAATGGCCTGCGGATCGAGCGGCTGCTGGCCGTTGAGCACTTTCTCCAGCGACGGGCCATCGACGCACTCCATGAAAATGTAAGCCAGGCCGTTTTCTTCCGCAATATCGTAGATGGTGACGATGTTGGGGTGAGAGAGAACGCCCGCGGCTTTGGCTTCGCGGAACAGGCGCTCGCGCAGGCGATCGCGCTCGCCCTCGTCGGTAATGTCGGCCAGGCGGATGGTTTTTATGGCGATGATGCGGCCGATGGCGGGGTCTTGGGCCCGGTAGACGACGCCAGTCGCACCGCGCCCGAGCTCATCCAGAATTCGGTACCGGCCAATTTGCACAACGCTGACATGATTTTAACAGGTTGGGCCGCAGGGCTCCCGGTTTCAGAAATGCTGCGGTCTCGCCAAGGCGGATTCGAGAGTGTCATGATCCCGAACGCCCGCTGCGACTCCAACGGATAGCAACGGAAAACGCTGCTGAGCCAAGGGCTCTCTGCCATGATCTGTTGTCATCAGAAACTGCCATCGATTCGTGGCATACTGAGGTCGGGAGGAGGCAATGAAAAACTTTCACTTGCCGCTGCCGGAGCAGACGTACATGGGTCTCAGGGCGGAGGCCGAACGGACAGGGGTGCCCGCGACGACGCTGGCGCGCGAGGCCGTCGATTGGTGGCTGCGACAACAACGCCGAAAGGCAAGGCACGACGCAATCGCGGCCTACGCTACGGAAGTGGCTGGAAAGCCGCTGGATCTCGACGCCGGTTTGGAGTCCGCCGCCATTGAACACACTTTGAACACAAGCAAGGCAA
Source organism: Terriglobia bacterium (assembly GCA_963739705.1). GTDB lineage: Bacteria > Acidobacteriota > Terriglobia > Bryobacterales > Bryobacteraceae > Palsa-89. Next base: position 50,982 of record CAVUBR010000011.1, read on the forward strand.
GAAGGTGAAGCGAGGCGAGGTTTATTGGGCCGATCTTGTTCCGCGGTCCGGATCGGAACAGGCCGGCCCGCGCCCCGTAATCGTGATGTCTCACGACGGTTTCAACCAAACGGCTGGATGGAGATCCATCATCGTGGTCCCAATCTCGACTTGGTCATCCCAGGGTAAGCGCGGACCCACTGTCATCGAACTTCCGGGCGGGGCGGGCGGCCTGGCCAAGACGAGCTATGCGGTGTGTCACCAGGTGACTATGCTGGATCGCGCCAAGCTGACCAAGCGGCTCGGCACTCTGCCCTCCGAGTCCCTGCGTGAAGTTGAAGAAGGGCTTAAAGCCGCGATGGATCTCGATTGACCAATTCCCTTGGTCCACGATGCGGCCAACATCAGGATCGTAGTTGGAAATTGGATTCTTGGGGCCCAAGAATGGCTCCCCAGTCTGGATACGTTTCGAACTCTCGTGGCCTAAAGTGCGGTCCGCTCGAACCGGTCCACCTTCTTTCAGACCAAGGGCGTGCGCGCAGAACTGGCAGTCCCGTCCAGACTGGGTACACAGCCGAGATCCTTCTCGAACCGGTCAGACCGAGCATCTTCGAGCAGGAGAATCCGGTGACGGCCGTGAACACTACGGCGATTGAACCTTCCCTTTACCGGAAAGGCTAATGCACGGCGAGCCAGATCAACCGTTTGCGCTTGATACCTCCAAGTGTCACTCGCGTTGCCCCTAGGCGCCCAGCTCTCCCGGGGCCTTGCGCCGTCGATTGGATGCACCGCACAGGCTCCCCTTCGCCTCTTTTTTCTCCGACCGATCCGTTTCAGCTATAGGAATCGTCTTCATGGGTGTCCGCGCAGAGAACAACCTTTTGGGGAGGAGAATATTATGAACACGACAATAGCGGTGACCAAACAGGTCACCACCCTTATCAACATCTTGACCGTTGAGCCTGAGAATCAGGAAAAGCTCATCGAACTCCTGCGTGCCAATACTGAAAACGTCGTCAGTAGGCTTGAAGGCTGGATTTCGACCAGCTTCATCGCCGCCCAGGATCAACGCCACGTAATCATCTACTCGCAGTGGCGCGATCTCGCATCGGTGGAAGCGATGCGGGCCAATCCCGAAATGGTTGCTTACTTCCCGAGGATCGTAGCGCTAGCCGCATTCGACGGTTTCGCCAGCGATGGCGTCTACAACCACCACGCCTGATGCCCGCGTAAAGGAGAATGAACATGCAAAACCTCTCCAGAAACTTCTTTCTGCTCCAATGCTAGGCTGAGGCGGGTTGGGGGACGATCGTGTATCCAAGTGCGGCAGCCTTGCGGTGCAGAGATGATATTTCGCGCTGGGTTCGTTTACTTTCAAACTCCTGCGTTCCCCGATCTACCCAATCCTGACCGTGGGTGAACATGCGATACACGAGACATGCGAGGTATCGGGCCATGGCCTTGATTGCTTTGCCGGCTCCGAGTCTGGTGCGCAGCGATCGGTAACGGGCTCCGAGATAGCTCTCGCTCCGTATCAAAGAACTCGCTGCCATACGCAGCATGGTAGCCACGGGGCTCTTGATTTTTCGTGACTCCTGCTTCACGATTTTGCCTCCGCTGATTTCGCGGCTCGGGGTCAGCCCCAGCCAGGACGTGAAATGGGATTCGTTTTTCCAGCGGCTAAAGTCTGTTCCTAGTTCGGCCACAATGGTCTGGGCCGTCATGATGTCAATGCCATCGATGCTGGTCAGGTTCACTCCGCAGACGCGCTTCAACTCAGCCTGCAAGTCGAATCTCGGCGCGTTCCCGTCGGCGCGGGATTTCTTCCGCTTCTGCTTCCGTTTCACCGATTCTCTGAGGGGAGCTTCGGCCTGGACTTCGGTTCTCTTCACCTCACGCTGCGGGAGTGCTGCCAACAGAGTTTGGAGACGTTGGTCACACTCGGCAATCTGATTCTGTATGAAGTCATAAGCATCGACTGCCTGTTTGAGTTCAAAGAGCATGTCAGCCCGCCAGTTTCCCTCGAGACTGCGCGCAATCTCCTCTTCGGTGGCCTTGATGCGCCGATCACGAAGCTTTGCAAGCTTCCATGGATCGCGTTCTCCATTCAGGATCGCGCGGATAATCGCCTGCCCGGTCGCACCGCTGATGTCGCTGATCGCATTCGACAACTGCACGTTCATCACAGTCATCGTTTTCTGCATGTGCAGTATCGCGCGGCCGGCTTCCTTTACGTGGCGATCGCGTAGACGCCACAAACTGCGCAGGGCCCGGATTTCTTCTGGCGGGTGAAATGAATCCCGCAACAAGCCATACGTGTGCAACTTCAACAACCATTGGCTTTCCTGCACATCGCTCTTGCGTCCAGGTAGGTTCTTAGTGTGGCGCGCATTGGTCAGGCAGACCTTGAACTTCCGCGCTTCCAAGATGTCATAGAGTGCCATCCAGTACACGCCCGTGGACTGCATCACTACCATTTCAACGCCGCACACCTTGAGCCAGTCGGCCATCCGCTCCAGGTCCGCAGTCCAACTACCGAACTCCCGAACGGGTTGCGGATCGCAGCCCGGCGCCACCGCCGCATAATGGCTCTCATTACCAACGTCAATTCCAGCCACGTTCCGATTTACGATCTCCAGCCCAGGGTTTTCAGCCGTCAGTTTTCTTGCCAGTTCCCTGCGTTGTTGGCGATTGAGGCGGTCACTGCTCAAGCGCTCGAAGGTAGATTGCTTCCGGTTTGCCATGTCACATTCTCCTTGCCATTGAGTTGACCGGGCCGGGCTCGGTAGACGATCATACGCAAACTCTCCAACGGGGTTGGCCCCGGCCTTTTGCAAGGCCGGACCACCACCAATCACTGGATCGCCCATACCGAAGTCATGCTGAGCGGCGGGCACAAAGGCACCAAGGTAATCTCGACCATAGCTTGCCCACCCGGCCACTACCGAATGTGACACGCACCTGACGGTTAACGCAAAGTTTCAGTATCTCTGGACTTCGCCGAAGGCGCTGTCCCAGGCTGAGCGGAAAGCGCATAGTCATAACCGGCGGGAGCGAGGGACTGGGGCTCGCGATGGTCGAGGCGCTCGCCGCTTGCGGCGCGAACGTTACCGCAATTGGCCGCGATCGAAAGAAGCTCTCTGCAGCCGAGCAGGCCGGTGCTACCGTGATCGCCGGCGACGCAACCGACGCCACGCTTATGAACTCGGTCGTCCGCGAGGAGGCGCTCCGACGTGCTAATCCTCAACGCCGGCGCGCGGCTGCCGATGAAGCCGATCGATCAGCAGAGCTGGGACGAGTTCTCGACCGCCTGGAACACCGACGTGAAGGCAGGGCTAATCGGCATTCAGGCCGCACTCAATACCCCGATGAAGCGAGGCGGCCGCGTTCTGGTCATGTCGAGTGGTGCATCGATGGTGCTGGCCGTGCCGTTCATTAAGCCCGAAAGCCTGCGGCTATCCGGCGGCTATATAGGCGCCAAACGGATGCTATGGTTCATGGCCCACAGTGCAAACGCGGTATCGCGCATGCGCGACCTCGGGATCCACTTCCAGGTGCTGGTGCCATGTCAGCTGATTCCCGGCACCACGCTCGGCCGCCAGGTTGCGGCTGCATACGCGGAAATCGAGGGTGTCAGCATCGAGGAGCACGTCAAGCAACGTTATGGCTCGATCCTGTGCCCGGCTCAGGTGGGAAGACAGGTCGCTGAGCTACTCGGCGATGCGCGCTTTCTGGCGGGGATCGCTTACGGCTTTCGTAGCGATAGCGACATCCTGCCGCTGGACGTATGATTCATATACGCTGCCTTCCTGAGGAGCCGACATCAAATGACTGATGATTTGCGCGCAGAGTTCGAGCGGTTGGTGGGTGAGCTTCGTCCAAAGCTCCATCGCTACTGCGCGCGCATGACCGGCTCCTCCGTCGATGGTGAGGACATTGTCCAGGACGCTCTGATTAAAGCCATTGCCGCGCTGCGGAATGTCGGCGTCATAGACAACCCTGAAGGCTGGCTGTTCCGAATCGCCCACAACACCGCGCTCGATTTCCTGCGCCGCCGCGCGCGCGGCCCGATGATGCAGAATAATGAGGCCCTTGACATGATTGCCACTCCGGATTCCCCCGATCACGACCCCGCGGCCGCAACGATGAGTCTGCGTACTTTCATGCGGCTCCCGGCGCTCCAGCGGAGCGCGGTCATTCTAAAGGACGTGCTTGGCCACTCGTTGGAGGAGATCGCATCAATTACCGGTGCTAGCGAGGCCGCCGCGAAATCCGCGCTCCAGCGGGGGCGGGTTCGTTTGCGCGAGTTGGCAAGTGAGCCCGCCGACGTCTCGCTGCCGATGCTGTCAGATGTAATGCGCGTAAGACTGATCAAGTATGTAGAGGGGTTCAAGACTGGAGACTTCGACGCGGTTCGCGCTTTGCTGGCCGACGACGTCAAACTCGACCTCGTCGCGAAGCTGCGCAAGCAAGGAAAGAGCGAGGTCGGCGAATACTTCGGTCGCTATGCAGCCTGCGAACAGTGGGCTTTCGCGGCGGGCATTGTCGATGGCCGGGCCGCGATGCTCGTATACGACCGCGAGATCTCGCTCGCGACGCCTGCCTATTTTGTTGCCCTGGAATTCGACGGCGATCGCGTAATCTCGATCCATGACTTTCTGTTTGCCCGTTATGCGATGGAGGGTGTCGACTTGTCCCTGCTCAATCCCGCACCGCGTTCCCAGTAAAGATGAAGCGACGGCGAAGGACGAGGGCGGACCGGGATCCGAAGAAGCGCTAGACCCCGTGCCTTTTTCCCAAAAGGCCAGCGAGGATTCGAACCCGAGTACAAACGCTTTAGCTCTTTCGCACATCCGTGCACTTAATGGAATGAATGCGATGCGATTTGGTTCCCCGGCATGGATTCGAACCACAATCCATGACTCCGCCGCCGGCCGCAAGAACCGTCAGTCTTGTAACGATGGAGCTCGGTCTCTCTCCATCAGCCATTCGGCAGCGGCTATGGGGAATTCTTCCCGAGCGGCAATTGGAGACGTTTCGAGCTTTTGCGGCATGAAATCCCACTGTTCGGAATTTCTCTGCGAGGATGATGCCCGTGCGCTCCGGCTCGCGAAGCACGACGCCGGCTCGCCGTACAGCGGCCGTATCGGATAACCTCAAGAAAAGCCACTTCGAAGGCGCTACAGAAATTTATGAAGTACCTGGAAGGCAAAGTCCTGGAAAGACCATCCCCGCTTCGTTCGGTGGGCGTAGCGGTGCTACTTGTATCGGTGGCCTTGGGCCTGACGTTTCCGCTGCGTGCGATTCCACCGGCCAGTGATTATTTCCTGTTCTACGCGGCGGTAGCGGCCAGCGCCTGGGTGGGTGGAAAGTGGTCGGGGTGGCTTGCGGTAGGGCTTAGCACGCTAGCCATTTATTACATTTTTCTGCCTCCCCCTTATACCTGGCGCTTGGATCCAGCGGGAGTGCCTTTGTTCATCGAATGTGCGGCATTCTCAATCGCTGCCAGCTGGATCAGTTCCTGGAGAAGACGGGCGGAGATTGACCTGCAAACGCGCATCGATGAGCGAACGCGAGAACTCCAGCGGACCAATGAACGGCTTAAGGCCGAGATGGCCGAACGCAAGCGGGCCGAAGACGCGTATCACAGTGCGCAAGCTGATCTGGCTCGAGCCACGCAAATGAGCGCCATGAGCACCTTGGCGGCGTCCATCTCGCACGAAGTCAATCAACCGCTGGCGGCCGTCGCGACCAATGCCGATGCCTGCGTCATGTGGCTTCGCAACCAGCCGCCCAATGTGCCGGAAGCGCTCGCGGCCGCCGATTGCACGGCTCGAGAAGCCACCCGGGCGAGTGAAGTGATCCGGCATATTCGGGCCATGTTCACCAAAGCGCCGCCGGAAAGAGAGAAAGTCCGGTTGAACGAACTGGTGGGCGATGTAGTCGCTTTAATGCAGGTGGAGGCGTCGAGGAACGGTGTCGTGCTGCGAACCGAGCTGGCGCCTGAGCTGCCGCCCGTGACCGGCGATCGCGTGCAATTGGAACAAGCGATGGTGAACCTGGTGCTCAACGGCATCGAAGCCATGACCGGTGTTACGGACCGGCCGCGCCTGCTGGTGATACGGTCCGAGAACCACGAGCCAGACGGAGTGCTGATCGCAGTGCGTGACTCCGGGACGGGCATCGATGCAATGGACGAAAAGCGAATGTTCGATACTTTCTACACTTCCAAGCCCAATGGCATGGGCATGGGCTTATCCATCAGCCGGTCGATTGTCGAAGTTCACGGCGGACACTTATGGGCCAGTGTCAACGACGACTGGGGCGCGACGCTACAATTCACTCTTCCCATGGACCGTGACGGCGCTTGATGATGGACACGGCGCCGGTCGTATTCGTAATCGATGATGATTCCTCGGTCCGGGAGGCTCTGCGAAAACTGATTACCTCGGTGGGTCTGCGTGTTGAAACCTTCGGGTCGGCGCGCGAATTCCTCATCGACAAACGCCCCCAGGGGCCGGCCTGCCTGGTGCTCGATCTCCGGCTGCCGGATATGAGCGGGCTGGAATTCCAGCGCGCCCTGGCGAAGGCCAATATTCAGATCCCGATCATTTTCATCAGCGGCCACGCCGACGTCCCGGTCACTGTTCGCGCCATGAAGGAGGGAGCGGTCGAATTTCTTACCAAACCGTTCCGGGGCCAAGAATTACTGGACGCAATTCAGGACGCGATTGCCAAGGATCGCGAGGCATTGCAGGGACGCGCCCGGCTGACAGAGCTCCGGGCGCACTACGATTCGCTGACGCAGCGAGAGAAAGAGGTTCTGGAACTGGTTGTCTCCGGCTTCCTCAACAAACAGATCGCCGCGGAATTGGGTACCAGCGAACTGACCGTTAAGACCCACCGCGCGCACGTGATGAAAAAGATGGAGGCCGCCTCGCTGGCCGATTTGGTCCGGATGTCGGAAAAACTTGGGCTTTTGCCGCGAGACCGGTAGGCTCGATTCAGAAGCCAGCCGGGGTGGTGATCCAGAGCGCGATGGTTTTGGTCTTTCCCGGGTTGCGCCAGCGGTGTGGCGTCTTGGAATTGAAGGAGAACGCGTCTCCGGCCCGAAGCTGAAATGTTTTGGCGTCCATTTCGATCTCCAAGCGCCCACGCATCAGAAAGACAAACTCCTCCCCTTCGTGTCCGTGGGCCTGGCGAACGCCCGCTCCGGGATCGATACGAAAAAGGTGCGGTTCGATGGCAGTGGCGCCCAAAGCCAGCAGTTCGACATGAACGCCTGGCATGCCGCGGAGCGTTTTGCGAGCCTTTGGTGTCAGAAGAGGTTTCGCGCATTCGGCCGGATCGGCCAAGCTGCAACCGGTGACGCGATAATAGCGTGCCAAATCGTCCAGGACTTTGGCTGAAGCACGGCAGCGCGAGCGCTCCAGGTTGCTGAGAAACCCCTTGGAGACATCGATGGCCTGGGCGACTGTAGAGAGGGAAGTTCCACGCTGCAATCTCAGCCGGCGAAGAATTGGTCCTGGTGACGGCTCTTTTTGGGGGTGGCAGCCGGCCCGATCCTTGAGCATACCCTCCTGATTTAATTGCATCAGGATGGCGGGAGTGTTCAATCTTTTCGCCTTGCGCAAGTGCGTGGCCCGCCGGAGGATTCGCACATCATCCTCGGTATAAAGCCGGTACCTGGCTTGGCTGCGCGCCGGGGTGGTGAGCCCGAGTACTTCCCAGGAGCGAATCATGGCCGCCGAAACCCCGAGACGGCGCGCGACGGCACCGACCTTCAGGGGCTTATGAACCGGCTTCATGCAACTGCCGGCTTATTGCTTATCCCAGACGAGCACATCCTTGGTAGGCTGACCGTTTGCGTCCGCTCCGTTCGCGGTAATGATAGTTACGGCCCCTTTCTTAGACACAACGGTTCTGGTGGTCATGACGACCCCACCGGATTTCTTCAGGGCTTCGGCGAAGACATTGGACCCCTCACGGCGTACCGCGATGCTCTCCGCGCCATCAATGCGGTTTTGTCTCCAATTCGGCGCTCCTGTTCCGGATATGGGGGCATCGTGATCGTCGAAGCCGGCCAGGTAACTGTACTTGTCGATGCTTCCATCCGGCTCGACAAATTCGTAGCTAATGCTGATGCCATTGCCCTGCGGCTCGACGGTCCTGGTTGCGCTCTTGGGCAGAGAGCCGGTGCTCGATTTCGATTGCGCGACATTGAGCTTCCAGGTGCCGATGGCGGGATTGCCGTCGCTGGAGCCCATTAGGAGGCCGACAGCAACTCCGGACAACGCAAGCTGAAGAAGAACTTTTGACGACATGGTCATTTGGTGAATTCCTCGCAAGTGATGTTCAAGACCTTTAAACATCCTAAGAGGCAAATTCACTGGGCCGCTATCCTCCTTTGGCAGGAGGCTGCTACTCACTTGGTTGGAGGCACTACAAATTTGAAGGCTCGGTCAATCCGATTTTGTGGCGCAAGGCTTGGAATCGCGGATCGCTACGTACCGAGTCGAACTCAGTTCCGAGCAGTTGCAACGGGAGCGAGGTGTCGCGGAGAGCGACGGCTTGTTCCAGGGCATCGAGCGCTTTCTCCTTATCCTCCATCCCCGCATAGATGGAGGCGAAGCTTACGGGCGAGACGTAGTTTTCCTCCGAGCGGATGCCGAGACTGGCTAATTCGCGCTGGGCCTCATCGGTGCGTCCGGCGCGGGCGTAGCAATAGCCCATCTGGCCGTGCAGCAAGCTGCGGCACTTCATCTGAGAGGCATTGGTGAAATGGGCGATGGCGTCGGTGAACTGGCCTTTGCCGGCGAAAGCCAGGCCCAGGCCCAGTTGCGGCAATCCATAGTCCGGCGCCAAGCGAGCGACCAAGCTGTGTTGTGCGATGGCTTCGTCAAAGCGCCGCGAAACGCCATGCAGCCAGCCCAGAATGAAATTAGGAAAGAGCGAGGCGGGGTCGAGTTCCAAAGCCCGCTCGACTTCCACAACGGCAGCCTCGAGCTGGCCGCGGCAGGCCAGTTGAATGCCGTAGGCCAGGTGGCCGACCGGGTCATGGTGGTCCAGTTGAATCGCCTTTTCCAGTTCCTGCTCTCCGGCGCTCCAATCCCAATCCACAATGGAAAGGATGGAACCGAGGGCAACGTGGCCTTCGGGAAGCGAAGGATCGAGCGCCGTGGCTTTGGCAGCGGCCTCCTTCATGCGGGGTCCGGTGGCGGAGGGCGGGAACAAGCCGAACATGGAGCTGACCAGCAGCGCCTCGGCTAAGGCGGCCAACGCGGCTGCGTAGTTCTGGTCGGACTCCACCGCTTTGGAGAACAAATTGACGCTTTGGCGGATGTTGTCAGGAGTGGCTAGTTTCCAGAAGTAGCGGCCTTCCAGGTAGAAATCGAGACTTTCCTTGTGCGCGGCATGCCGCCGCATGGCGATATCGGTGGAGGGCGTCATCAGATCGGACACTAAAGATCGCGCCATCTGTTCGACCCCAGAGAGATCTCCAATTTGTCCATCTACCGCGCCCGACCAGATATAGGACCGATCCGCGTAGCGGGCCAGTTGCAGGATCAAATGAAAGTCGTCCTGGCGAAACTCGATGCTGCCTTCCACTACGAAATCAGGCCGGTTGGCAGTGGAGGCGTGGCCGTTGCCTCCTCCATTGCTGCCATTGGTTGGACTGGCTTCAGGAGATTTGGAGATGACTTGAAAACAGCCTTCCCGAATCAAGACGTGCGCCAGACGGCGGCGAATCTCTTCGGCGACTGGATCGGAGTCCGAATGGGCGTTGATGACCGCGAGCGGAGCGATTGCAATGGCGCGGCGCTGCTCCAGGATGCCCAGGCTGGGCGCAGCAGTTCGCGGCTCGAAAATGGGCACGTAGCTACCTTTGCGGAGCGTGATTCTGATTAAATCCTCACGTCCCTCCGAGCGGTAGTATTCCTCCAATTTGTGGCGCAGCCGGCGTGCCTCCACGCGGACAATGGAGTCGACACGCGGGTCAAAAGCGTCGCGGCGGTCAAATACTTCGAGCCCAATCAGGTATTCTTTGAGCCGGTGCGGCTGTCCGAGCAGGCTTTCCTCCACGATGAATTGCAGAAAGCGGCGAATCCGATGGGACTGAATGAAGGCGCGGCTCCGGAGGATCCTCTCCAGTTGCGAGCGGATCTCCGGCCCCGAAATTCCGTTCAAAATGACGGTTTCTTCGTCGGGTAAGGATACTGCTGTGGGATTCATTTCATTAGTTCGACACAGACAGGAGGTAACCCGTTACATGAAAATCGGAGCCGTTCTTAGTTGCGGTTTCAGTGCGTTGCGGTTCACGCGGGGGTTAGGCGGTTTAGTTTGAGCAGGCTAAGGGGAGCTTGGACCACACCGCGGCGCCTGCGGCGCTTAGAGATTCATGGTGGCAATGTCAACTGGCGAACGGTGCCCCTCCACGACCACAATGCCGCTGTCGGTGACGTGATAGAGGTTCCGGTCGCGGTCGAGATCGTAGCCGATGGTTGTATCGGGCGGCACCTGGACGTTCTTATCGAGGATGGCGCGACGGATGCGGGCGCGGCGTCCGATGTCGCAATTGTCGAAGATGATGGAATCCTCCACGTAGGCGTGGGAGTGGACCCGGACACCGCGGCCGATGACGGAGGTTCGCACCAGTCCGCCGGAGAGAATCGCGCCGCCAGCGACGATGGAGTCGAGCGCCTGGCCGCGGCGGCCATCGGCATCGAATATGAATTTAGCGGGTGCGTCGAAGTAACCGGCGGTGCGCAGGGGCCATTGCCGGTTGTATAGATTCAGCTCTGGGGAGACCGAGCGCAAATCCATGTTGGCGTCGAAGAAGGCGTCGATGGTTCCCACGTCGCGCCAATACACGGGCGCGCCAGGCGGGTCTCCGGGGACGCGGTTGGTTTGAAAATCGTAAGCGTACATATCGGCGCGGCCGATCAAGCCGGGAAGGATGTCGCGGCCGAAATCGTGAGAGCTGTTGGGATTTTCGCCGTCCACCCGCAGCTCGTCCAGGAGCAATTTGGTGGAGAACAGATAGTTGCCCATGGACGCGTAGACCCGATTGGGATCGCCCGGCATGGTAGGCGCGCCGGGCTTTTTTTCGTGGAAGTCGATGATGGAGCCGTCCTCTTTCGTTTCGATAACTCCGAATTCGGCGGCCTGCTCCTTTTCCACCGGGATGGCAGAAACCGTGACCTGGGCTCCGCGCTCGACGTGAAATTCCACCATCTCGCGGATATTCATGCGGTAGATATGATCGGCGCCGAAGATGGCCACCAAGTGCGGCTCGCCCTGCTCGATCAGATTCATGTTCTGGTAGATCGCGTCGGCGGTTCCGCGATACCAGTCTTCACCGAGCGAACGCATTTGGGCGGGCACCGGGGTGATGAAGTGATTCCGCAGGAGTCCGTGGGCTTCCCAGCCCTCGCGGATGTGTTCTAAGAGCGACTGGCTTTTGAACTGGACCAGGACATAGATCGAATAGATGCCGGAGTTGATCAGGTTGCTGAGGACAAAATCGATGATGCGGTAGCGGCCACCGAAGGGGACCGACGGTTTGGCTCGCTCCTTGGTGAGGGGATACAGCCTGGTGCCTTTGCCTCCGGCCAGCACAAACGCGAGGATACGGAGTTGGATTTTGCGGCTATCCGAGAGCATGTCTTTTGAGTCTGACCTAATTCTGCCAGAGTCGGGGCGGGAGGAAAAGACCGTTCATGATGAATTTCCAAATACTTGGGCGATGGCCGGTGGGAAACGCTGTGGGATGCAAAGCGGATCATTTTGTAATTTGGGCTACGCACGCGTGAGCGCGGTTGGCGTACTCAACCGTACTAGGCCGGCGGCTTCATTCCCCGGCGTGTGAACCGGGCTTACGCTTAGATCAATTCATTGAGTTAATAGCGAAGTTTCCTCTCCGGTCGCGCCCGAGTTGAAGGTTTTGCTCGGGCGCCTTTTTTTTGCCTGGCAGGATCGCGATTAGTGCTATTCGATGCCGAAAGCCAGAAGGACATTGCCCGGCATCCCGTTAAAGAAGCCGTAACCGGAATTCACGACGAGGATGCCTCCGGCGATGGCGGGTCCGGGGCCATCCACCGCGCCGCCTTTGGCAGGGACGCCGTTAACCGTTTCGAAATCGCGGGCGGTATCGAAGTCCCAGAGAATTTTGCCGTCTTTGGCGGAGTAGGCGCGGAGGTGTCCGTCGAGCGAGCCGGAAAAGACCACGCCAGGAATCGCAGTCACAGCGGCGGACTGCGACGGGCTGCAGTGTGGGGTTTGGCAACCGCCTTCCGGTGGGAGGGCGCTCCAGAGTTTTTCGCCGGTGGAGAGCTGGATGGCAAACAGGCCGCCGCCGGTTTTGGGATCGGGGATGACGCCTTCAGGCGCTGGAATGAGGCCGAGGTCGGAGAGCGCGACGTAAGCGGTGTCGCGATCGGCGGCCGGGCCCCACTGGACTCCGCCGAGCATGCCGCCTTTGCCGACGCGCGTCTGCCAGAGGATTTTGCCTTTGTCGTCGGGATCGAGCGCATGCACCACGCCGGACTTCTGGCCGGCGATCAGGACGCGGCGGCCACTGGCTAGCGTGCGCAGGATGGGAGAAGATCCGAAGTCCGAATCAGGTCCTACGTTGGCGGGACAGGTGGTGGGCTTGGGCTGGATGCAATTTCCGTTGAACACGTCGCCTTCGGTGAGCTGGCGAGACCAGGCGATTTTTCCGGTGTTGAGGTCGAGCGCGAGGATGGAATCGCTCAGCGGAGTTGGCGGTTCGGAGTAGCTGTCTCCGGTGCCGACGTACAGCATCTTGCGTTTGGTATCGATGGTGGGCGAAGTCCAGACGCCCACGCCGGAAGGTCCCCAAAGCTGAGTGGAGCCTTTTTTCGTGGTGGGGCGGGCCGGTTCCGAGATGGTGTAGGTTTTCCAGATTTGCTTGCCGGTCTTGGAATCCAGGGCCAGGACGCTGCCGCGAAACTTGCAGCATTGGAAGCGGGGGTCGGTGGAGAACCATTCGTCGCGCGAGGCGACGGCAACGTACAGGCGGCCTTCGTAGAGTTTAGGAGCGGCGGTGATGCGCGCGGTGGGGTAATCGTCGGCGGACGTCTTCCAGAGTTGCTTGCCGGTGTTGGCGTCGAGCGCGTAGACATTGGCCTGGACGTCGCCGAAATAGGCAACAGCGCCAGGGCCAATGGTGATTGCGCTGCGAACGCTGGCGCCCGCATCGAAGGACCAATACGTGCAGCCGCTCGAGGCGTCGAGAGAATAAACCTGTCCGCCGACGCTGCCTACAAATACGCGACCGCCGACGAGGGCGGGCTGCGAGTAGGCGGAATAGTCACCGGGGAAGCCGAAGGCCCATTTGAGTTTCAGCTTGGGAACCTGGGCGGCGGTGAGTCCGGCGGCTTCGGCGGTTTGAGAGCGCGAATTTTCGAGGTCCGCGCCCCAGCCGTTCCAGGCTGGACCATCGAAGCTCTGGGGCGGCTGGCCGGAGCATTTGCCAGTTGTACCGGCGCCGGCCGATGCAAGAAGCGTCTTGCCGGTTAGAAACTCGGCGATGGCGGCACGCTCGTCCCTACTCAGCTTCGCGGCCTGGAATCGCATGGCGCCGTTGTCGAGCACGTGGACGATGTACTCGGGCGGCATGGTTTTCAGCGCGACGTGATTCTGAAGTACCGCGAGAGTCTCATGGCAGACGGCGCAGTTCTTGGTATAGAGGTCGCTGCCGTCCGGGGCGGCGAGTGCGATGGGGGCAGTCCAGAGGAGCAGCAGGGCTCGGGAGATCTTCATGTGTATGGGTCCTGAGTGTCTTGTAGCACGAATTCGCGGGAGACTCAAAGAGGTTAAGGGGGCGAAAGGGCAATTCGAGGCCCACACGGCTGATTCGGCGAGCCGCTGGGATACAATCGGCTAGGGATGAGCGATACTCAGCTTCTGACAATCGCCCTGGCCGCTGCGCCGACCATGCTCGCTGTTTTAGTGGGCATTCTGATCAATAATTCGAGACTCAACGATACCAATACCCGCATCAGCGAGATGCGACTGCACATGGATTCGCGTTTCAACGATGTCGACCGACGCTTCGACGAGATGCGCGATCTCTGGCGCGCCGAGTTGCATCGGGTCGAGGAAGTGTTGGACGTCCGGCTCAGGCATATCGAAGAGCGGGGCTGAGGCCTGATGCAAAGGACATTCGAATAGCAATGGGTGATACCCAGCTTCTGACAATCGCCCTGACCGCCGGGCCGACGACGCTCGCTGTTTTAGTGGGCATTCTGATTAGCAATCGCCAGCTTACCGATCTTCGAAGTCATGTCGACTTGTGTTTCAGCAATTTTGATCGGCGTTTTGACGAGATGCGTGACCTCTGCCGGTTCGAGTTGCACCGCGTTGAGGGAGTGCTGGACGCACGTCTCAAACGGATCGAAGGGCGGGGCTAATCGTTGGTGGGAACTTCAGTGATTGAATGCGAAGAGCTTGAGCGCCTTTATCGGAAGATCGACCAAACGCGGCGTGAGCTTTTTTCGCTCAACGATTTCGTGGACCCACAGAACCGCCCTGCCGCAGACAAGCTTCGGAAGAAGATAGCACGGATGCACAGGGCACTTGCGAGCCACTGCGCCAAGCACAGGTGTCCATGCAGGACGCGGTGCTTGGGGTGAGCCCCGAGTCTGATCGCCAAGCGTGGCTTGGGCCCAATCCGCGCCGGAAACCTAAGTTACAATCAACTTGGAATGAGTGATTCGCAGTTGCTGACCATCGCCTTGGCCGCTGCGCCGACCATGCTCGCTGTTTTAGTGGGCATTCTGATCAATAACGCCCGTCTCAGTGATCTTCGGGCACATGTCGATACGCGCTTTGACGAAATGCGGGATCTGTGGCGCGCCGAGTTGCATCGCGTCGAGGAAGTGCTGGACGCGCGGCTCAAGCATATCGAAGAGCGCGGCTGAAGCTCTCGATCCGCACGGCATCCGCCGCGCACACCTGTTAGAATTGAAGACTACACCGCACTCATGATTCGTGCCTATCGCGGCAAAGTGCCTAAAATTGCCGCTTCCGCTTACATCGATCCCAGCGCCCAGGTGATCGGAGACGTGGTGGTGGGAGAGCGCTCCAGCATCTGGCCCAACGTCACCGCGCGCGGCGACGTCAACTCGATCCGTATCGGGGATGAGACTAACATCCAGGACAATTCGGTGTTGCATTGCGACGCGGGATTGTTTCCTTTGAATATCGGCAGCCGGGTGACGGTGGGCCATCTGGCGATGATCCACGGCTGCACCATCGAAGACGAGTGTCTGATTGGAATCGGCGCGGTGGTGCTGAATGGCGCGAAAATAGGAAGAGGCTCGGTGATCGCGGCCGGCGCGGTTGTCCCGGAGGGCGCCGAGGTGCCGCCGCATAGCATGGTGATGGGCGTGCCGGCCAAGGTGAAGCGGCCGCTGACGGAGGCCGAGCGGGAGCGCTTCAGCCAGAACGCAGAGCACTACGTAGAAGCCGCCCGGATATACCGGGACGAACCTGCTTGAGGCGGCTCGGCCAGCTCAGGAAATCCAAGTCATGATCAAGGCCGTCAAAGGCACGCGCGACATTCTTCCACCTGCCAGCAATGTCTGGAACCGCGTGGAGGCGATCGCGCGCGAGGTTTTTCGCACGTACAACTATCAGGAGATTCGCACGCCGATTCTGGAAGAGACGGCTTTGTTCGCGCGCGGCGTGGGTGAGGACACCGACATCGTGAGCAAGGAGATGTACACATTTGAGGATCGCGATGGAAGCTCGCTGACGCTGCGCCCGGAGGCGACGGCGTCGGTGATCCGCGCTTACATCGAGCATCGGCTGGATCAAAAACCTGGTCTCACGAAGCTCTATTACGTCGGGCCGATGTTCCGGCGCGAGCGGCCGCAGAAGGGGCGCTACCGGCAGTTTTTTCAAATCGGGGCGGAAGCGATCGGGTCGGAGTCGCCGGCCGTGGATGCCGAAGTCATCGAGATGGTGGTGGAGATTCTGCAACGCGTCGGGCTGAGCGGATTCCAACTGTTATCTGAATTCGGTGGGCGATGCCAATTGCCGGCCGCAGTACGTCGCGCTGCTCAAGGAAAAGCTGCGGGAGGTGAAGGACCGGCTGTGCGAGGATTGCCAGCGGCGGTCGGAGACCAATCCGCTGCGTGTGCTGGACTGCAAGGTTCCGGAAGACCAGCCCATCATCGACACGCTGCCGTCCATTCAGGATCACTTATGCGATGCGTGCCGGACCCATTTTGACTCGGTGCGAGCGCATCTGGACGATCGCGCGATTCCGTACGTGGTGCGTCCGCGGATGGTGCGCGGGCTGGATTATTACATGCGCACCACTTTTGAGATTGTGCACGGGGCGTTGGGCGCGCAGAATTCGGTGCTGGGCGGCGGGCGGTACGACGGCTTGGCGGAGGCGCTCGGGTCCAAGGTGCACTCGCCGGGGATTGGTTTTTCGATCGGCGAAGACCGGCTCATTATGACCGTCGAGCAGGAGCGTCCGGATGCGTACGCCACCGCGCTGGATGTCTATGTTGCGCCCATCGGCGAAACGCCGGCCAAGCATGCCGCGAAGCTGGCGCGCGATTTGAGGGCCGCGGGCCTTTCGGTCGAGCTGGGGCTGGATGGGAAACTCAAGCGGTCGCTCGAATTGGCCAATAAAATGGCGGCGCGATTCGTCTTGATGGTGGGCGAGAACGAAATGGCTGCAGGCAAGTACGCTTTGAAGGATATGCAGAGCGGGCAACAGGAGACCGTGGCAGGCGGAGAGCTGGCCGGGCGGATCAAAGGGACTCCCGGATAAAATAACTCATGGAAACCTCACAACTGGATTTCTTAGGCGAACTGCGCCGCACCCATACCTGCGGCGAGCTGCGCGCTTCCGACGCCGGTAAGCGCGCGCTGCTGATGGGTTGGGTGCATCGGCGCCGCGATCTGGGCGGCGTGATCTTCATTCATCTGCGCGACCGCGAGGGTGTTACGCAGATTGTGTTTCACGAGGACGCCGACGAAGCGGTTCACAAAAAGGCCGAGATGCTGGGTTCGGAGTATGTCGTTGCGGTGGAGGGGACCGTGGCCAAGCGCACGGCCGATACCGTGAATCCGAATCTTCCGACCGGCGAGGTGGAGTTGGTGGCAGAGAAGCTGTGGCTGCTGAACGAATCGCGCACGCCCCCGTTTCCGATGGAAGAAAACGTGGATGTTAAGGAAGACGCGCGGCTGAAGTATCGCTACGTGGATCTGCGGCGGCCGCACATGCAGCGTAACATCATGCTGCGCTCTAAAGTCAGTTTCGCGGTGCGCGAGTTTCTCTACGGCCAGGGATTTTTGGAGATCGAGACTCCGTTCATGACGCGCTCGACGCCGGAAGGGGCGCGCGATTATCTGGTTCCGAGCCGCGTGCAGCCTGGTTCGTTTTATGCGCTGCCGCAATCGCCTCAGCTTTTCAAGCAGCTCCTGATGGTGAGCGGTTACGAAAAATATTTTCAGATTGTGCGGTGCTTCCGCGACGAAGATCTGCGTGCCGACCGGCAGCCCGAGTTCACGCAGATCGATCTGGAGATGTCGTTTCCGCAGCAGGAGACCATCTATGAAGTGATCGAGCCCATGCTGCAGCGCGTGTTTGAAGCGGCTGGATTTAAGATCGCGACGCCGTTTCCGCGGCTGACGTATGCGGAAGCGATGCGGTCCTACGGGATCGATAAGCCGGATCTGCGGCTGCCGCCGTTTCATGTGCTGGATGGGCAATCCTGGCAGCTTGGATTGACGTTTCCGCCGGTGGCGATTCATATTCCGAAGGTAGGTCCGCTGAGCCGCAAGGAGCGCGATGAGCTGAAGGCTTTCGGGACAGAGCGCGGGCTGCGGGTGTATGACGATTTGAAGAAGCTGGATGAGGCGCTGGTGGCGCAGGCGCGCGCGGCGTCGGGTGCGGCGGAGGATGATCTGCTGTTGATCGCCGGCTGGCCTGGGGCGCCGGCGGGCCCTCGTCCGGAAGAGACGTTTTATCAGGCCTGCGGGCAGTTGCGGCTGTACGCCGGGCAGAAATACAACGACCGGCACAAGCTGCTCGATCCCCAGTCCTTCAAGCTGCTCTGGGTGGTGGATTTTCCGATGTTTGAGTGGGACGAGGAAGAGAAGCGCTGGAACGCGGCGCATCATCCGTTCACGTCGGTGCATGACGAGGACATCGACAAGCTGACCAGCGATCCGGCGCGGTGCCGCGCCAAGTCGTACGACGTGGTGTTGAACGGAACGGAGCTGGGTTCGGGCTCGATTCGTATTCATCGGCGCGATGTGCAGGCCAAGGTATTTGCGGCGCTCGGATTTTCGGACGAGGAGGCCAAGCGCCGCTTCGGATTTTTGCTGGAAGCGCTGGAATATGGGGCGCCGCCGCACGGAGGGATCGCGCTGGGGCTGGACCGGCTGGTGATGATTCTGGCGGGGGAAACGTCGATTCGCGAGGTGATTCCGTTCCCGAAGACGGCGCGCGGGACGGATTTGATGTGCGACGCGCCGGCGCCTGTGCCGGAGCGGCAGCTGCGCGAGCTGGGGATTCGGTTGATGACCGGCGGAGGCAAGACATAGCTCGCTATGACCGCGGTCGCCATTCAAGGCGTTTGGAAATATTTTGGGGATTATCCGGCGCTGAAGGACATTACCTTCGACGTGCAGCCCGGGTCTTGTCTGGCGCTGATAGGGCGCAATGGAGCGGGCAAGACGACGCTGCTTCGGATTCTGGCCGGGCTATCGCGCTCGAGCAAGGGCGAGATCACGATACTGGGGAAAGATGCGCGCGCTGAGGACACGCGCCGGGCGGTCAGCGTGCTGGGCCATGGCATCGGGGTGTACGAAGAGCTGTCGGCTTTTGAGAACCTGCGGCTGTTCGCGCGGCTTTATGGGCTGGAAAACCCGTCCCAGATTGCCATCGAGTGGCTGGAGCGCACTGGCCTCGGCCGGGTGCGGGACGGGTTGGTTCGCGAATTCTCGCGCGGGATGCGGCAGCGGCTGGCAGTGGCGCGGGCGTTTCTGCACAATCCGTCGCTGCTGCTGCTGGACGAGCCTTTCACCGCGCTGGATGACCGGGCGATCAAAATGCTGCAAGACCTGCTGCGCGCCGCGCTGGCGGACGGGCGGACGGTCATCATGTCGACCCACCAATTGCGGGAGGCGCTGGAACTGGCCACCGATGTCGCGCTGATCAACCGCGGCAAGCTCGCTTTTCGCGGCGTACGCAGTCAAGAAATGTTGGAAGATCCAACCTGGTTGTATCGTCATTACGGAGAGGCATGAGCTTTCTCGGTCGGGCGCTGACCGTCGCGGCCAAGGATCTGCGCTCCGAGATTCGCAGCAAGGAGTCGATCAACGCTTCGCTCGCGTTCGCACTGGTGGTCCTGTTTCTGTTCAGCCTCGCTTTTGATCCGACCTCCGATCAGGTACGCGAGATCGCCGGAGGATTGCTGTGGCTAGTTTTCGCGTTCGCCGGGACCCTGATTCTCAACCGAAGCTTTGCACGCGAGTTGGTAAATGACTGCTTGGATGCTTTGCTCGCGTCGCCAGTGAGCGGCGCGCAACTGTACTTGGGCAAAACCATCGCGAATTTCGCGATTTTGATCGCAGTTGAAGCCCTCGCAATGCCGGTATTCAGTATTTTCTATAATGTCCACTGGAAGGACGCCCAATCCATCTGGATGCTGGCTGTGGTGATGCTGCTTGGCACGTGGGGGCTCACCGTGATCGGCACAATGTTCAGCGCCATGACAGTCAATCTTCGGTTGCGGGAGTTGATGCTCCCTACACTGGTGTATCCGGCGATTATTCCGCTGCTGATCGGCGCCATTCAATTGAGCAGCTTGCTGGTGGCGGGCGAACCGGTGGGGGCCGACAACCAGATCTGGTTCCGCTTGCTGGTGGCCTTCGACGTGATTTTTACGCTGCTGTCCTTGGCTCTGGTCGAGACCGTTTTAGTGGGGTAAACCATGCGCACAAAACTTATCGTTCTCTTTTCCGTGTTGGCCGGCGCGCTTCTGACCTGGAATCTGCACACCATTTTCCTCAAAGTACCGGATGAGGCCAGTCAGGGCGCGATTTTTCGGGTTTTCTATTTCCACTTCCCGGCGGCCGTGACCTCGTTCACGTGCTTCTTCGTGGCGATGTTTCTCGGGTTGGTGTACCTGCGCGGGCGCGATCTGCGCTATGATGCGGCGGCCGCGGCGATAAATGAAGTGGCCTTTACGTTCGCGCTGATCACGCTGGTCACCGGAATGATCTGGGGACGCATTATCTGGGGAATCTGGTGGGCCTGGGACCCGCGCATTACGTCCTACTTCATTTGCCTGCTGATGTACTTCGGTTATTTCATGATGCGGCGGGCGATCGATGAACCGCACCAGCGGGCCCGAATGTCGGCCGTACTGTCGATTCTGGCCTCGGTGGATATTGTCATCGTGTGGAAGTCGATTGAATGGTTCCGGACGCAGCATCCCGGCCCGGTTTTGGAGATCCGAGGGGGCGGCGGGATGGCGCCTGGAATGGAAGCGCCGCTGTTCTGGAATGTTCTGGCGTTTCTGATGCTCGAAACGGCCTTGATTCTGGTTCGGATGCGGCAGCAATCGATTCAAAGCGAGATCGAATCGCTGCGGCGCTACGCGCACGCGTTTTAGGAGATCGCATGGATCGAAACTTCGAGTACATGTTCTATGGCTTCACCGCTGCCTGGCTGATCGTAATCATCTATGTGATCTGGATCGCTTTGCGGGAGCGTCGGCTGCGGGACGAGCTGGATCGCGTCAAGCGCATGGTGGAAGACCAGGAGCGCGAGGCTAAGAAGTAGGCTGAAGCTATGGCTGACACGGATGTGGCGCTGCCCAAGCGGGGTTCGCGGCGCATACTAATTGTTCTGATCCTGCTGCTGGCCGCGTTTCTGCTGGGATTCGTTCCCATGTGGATGAGGGCTCGCGATCAGGCCGCGCTGCGGTTGAAGGCGGAGCACTCGCTGACGATCATGCGCATCGAGAAAGATCTCGGCTCGGCCGCCATTGATGCTCGGCGCGGCGAGTACGAGGCGGCGCGTCAGGAAGCGAGCGCGTTCTATACCGCGGCACGATTTGAGATCGACGAGCGCGCGCAGTCCGCGCTGACCGAGCAACAACGGGATACTCTGGCGCCGCTGCTCGCCTCGCAGGATGAGACGATCACGCTGCTGGCGCGAAGCGATCCGGCATCGGCGGACCGTTTGTCAAACCTGTATGTGGCGGTTCGAAAAGCGCTGGGAGTGTAGCAGGTTCTAGTGCTCTCCTGTTGGACTCGATGGCTATAATTATGAACGACAACGCCTCGCGAGACACCAAGCATGATCTCAGCCATTACGATCAAGAACTTCAAAGGTATTCAGTCGATTGACCGGCTTAGACTTGGGTCTTTCCACGTGCTCGTGGGGCCGAATGGGAGCGGCAAGAGCACGTTTCTCGACGCAATAGACTTTGTCAAATCCTGTCTTGAGAACGGCCCGCGCAAGGCCGTGGAAGACAGGGTCCCTGAATATCGCGACCTGACCTTCATGCGTAGGGGCGGGCCGATCGAAATGGAGTTCTGGCTAGATTTCAGTGCTTCTCTTGAATTGAGTGAGCCTTATCTTCACTACAAAGTTGCGTTGATCGACGATGAAGAACTAGGGGTTCGCGTCCATGAAGAATTGTTGGAGACCGTGCATGGCCCCCTTCGCGCCGGGCCGCGATCGAAGCGCCTGGCTGGAACGACGAAGAGCGGTGCGGCCTTCTACAAACGGGAAGGTGGAACCTATACCGACACCTTCTCATTCGGTCCTGATAAGCTTCCGCTTTCACTCACGCCTCCTGATCAAACACGGTATCCTACCGCGAATGCAGCAAAGGCCTTCTTAACAAGAGGGATCCAATTCATCCAGTTGAACAGCCGGGCGATGCGGGACCCTTGCCCGGCTACCCGCCCCACAGAACTGGAACCCGACGGCACGAACCTCGCGAGAGTGGTTGGATCGATGCTGCGGCGTCCTACGCTACGTGATGTGGCAGGGTCGAAGGAAAGAGAAGCTAAGATCCTGCCTGGAAATGGTCCCGGCCGTGACTTGGCAGAGCGCCTTCGCTTTGCCGACAAGGCGTTGAGTCGCTGGACGGATCACCTGCGTTATGCCATCGAGGACCTTGATGAGATATCGTGGGCAACCCGAGAACCTGATAATGCCGAATACCTGGTTTTAAAGTACAAGGACGGGCTCGAATGTCCAAGCTGGCTCCTGAGCGATGGCACACTCCGAATGTTAGCTCTGACATTACCGGCATTCCTTCCCGCAGCGGCCCGCATCTACATGGTCGAGGAGCCTGAGGATGGAGTGCACCCGAAGGCTCTAGAGATTATCCTGAAGGCGCTAGCTGGAATTCCAAGCGCGCAGGTGTTCCTTGCTACCCATTCGCCATTGGTAATACAGCAGGTCGGAGTCGAACCTCTACTCTGCTTCACCAGAGACGAGCGCGGTGTGCAGGTCATCGCTGGATCAAAGCATCCTGCACTGAGTGGCTGGAGTGGCGTGCCTGACCTCGCTTCGGTCTTTTCATCCCGAGTGCTTGGATGAAGGATCTATTCGTGTTTACGGCCGATGCGGATGCCTTGGCTGTAATCAGGTCTGTATTAGACCGTCCGAGCGCCATAGGAATTCGTCCGATTACCTGCGACGTCGACCGCCACTTTGGCAGGGACTCTGGGATGGTAAAGGATGGCCCTGAGCTCATCCGCATGCGGGTCAAGAAGACCGAGGTCCAAAACGTGATGCTGATCTGGGACCATCACGGCAGTGGGGAGGAGTCGAGGCCGCCCGAGAAATCTCGCGCTGCGATTCAGCTTCGACTCAGACAAGTGACCTGGGAAGATCGCTCCGACGCGGTCGTGGTTGTCCCCGAAGTAGAGGAGTGGCTTTGGCATGACCTTGGAGCTCTTGCACATGGTCTTGGGATTGATGCAACGCGCCTCCAGCCACATATCGATAGCTTCGTCGTGAAACAGAGCAAGGATTTCTTGACCTGTAAGAGGACTCACCCCAAAGAACTGTTCGAGCATTGTCTTTATCAGGTTTCTAAGCGAAAGCCTCTGCCAGATGACTTTAACCCGCATTTCTCACGCTATAGGCAAAAGGCCGTACTTCTGGCATAACTGAGTTTCCACACAACAGTTAGCGCCAACGAGAGGACGGCCTTCGCTATGACAGAGTGTAACCAATCGAGCTTCGGATTTGAAAGGTCGGGGAGGCGGGAAATCGTAGCTCGTTTCGACGGCGGGATGATCAGTTCTGACGGAGGGGCGTTTCTGCTGCGCCAGGTGGACAAGAGGCTCAACCTGCTGGCGCGGTTTGGGCAGTGTTTTCTGGACGGCAGGAATCAGGCGCTGGTAGAGCACTCGATTCCCGAGATGGTTGCGCAACGGGTCTACGGCCTTGCTCTTGGTTACGAAGACCTCAACGATCACGAGCAACTGCGGACAGACCCGGTGTTCGGCATTCTGGCGGGAAAAGAGGACCTGGCCGAACCGCTGGCGGGCAAAAGCACGTTGAATCGGATGGAACTGGGCACGGGCCTTCATAACCGGTACAAGAAGATCACGTTCTGGAAGGAGGCGGTTGACGAACTGCTGGTGAAGGCATTCCTGGAGTCTCACGAAGAGGCTCCCACCGAGATCGTGCTCGACATGGATACAACGGACATGCCGTTGCACGGCAAGCAGGAAGGCCGCTTCTTTCACGGCTACTACGACGCTATTGTTACCTGCCGCTGTACGTCTTCTGCGGCGATCACGTTCTGTGCGCACGCATGAGAGAAGCCAATCACGATGCCGCCTTCGGCTGCCGGCAGGAAATCGGAACGTATCGTAAAACAGATTCGGACGGCGTGGCCGGAGGTGAAAATCGTTCTGCGGGGAGATTCCGGTTTCTGCCGCAATGAGTTGATGAGCTGGTGTGAAAGCAACGGTGTGGACTTCGTATTCGGTCTGGCACGCAATAAGAGGCTGCGCAGAATCATTGGACAGCAGATGCATGAAGCAACCGTGCAATGGAAGCAGACCGGCAAACCGGCGCGCGTGTTTACCGAATTCCTCTACAGTACGAAGAAGACGAAGACGGGCGGCTGGGACCGCGAGCGGCGCGTGGCTGCCAAGGCTGAACATATCGACGGGAAAGAGAATCCGCGCTTTGTGGTGACTTCGCTGAGCAGCGAAAGATGGGCGGCGAAGGAACTGTACGAAGAATTGTACTGTGAACGCGGCAATATGGAGAACCGCATCAAAGAGCAGTTCAGCCTGTTCGCCGACCGCGTCAGCGCGGAGACGATTCGGGCCAATCAGTTGCGCTTTATCTGTCGGCGATGGCGTATATCCTGGTCAGCAGTTTGCGCCGTGTGGGGCTGAAAGGGACGGAACTGGCGCAGGCGCAGGTTGCACGATCCGGACGAAACTGCTGAAGATCGGCGCGCAGATCCGGGTTTCGGTCCGGAAAGTCTGGGTTTCGATGGCGTCCGGTTATCCCTGGCAAGGCCTCTACCGGCAGGTCTGGTCGAACCTGCGCTGCTGAGACTCCAACAGCGGCATCCGACATCTTCAGTTTGCGGTCAGCCGGAATGCCCGGCTCGGACCGGTGCGCCACCACTAACCCTCACAGGCTGCGCGCGCCGCCGGCCAGACCCGAATGCCCTTACAATACGGCCAAATCGGCCACCATTTTCTCATCTCCCGAAGACTGCGCCACTCGCGCCCACTCATCGCTTCCAAAGTTCTTCCATTCTGACCAGCCTGTGAGATAAGCGGGTTAAGAGAATCGCAGCGTCTGCCAATCTTGGCCGTTGGGAACAAAGCACGACCTTCGCCAACTTTTTGGATATTCTACGTCGCTGGTTCGCCCAGCCCTAGACAACAATCAGACCAGAACCGTAAACGCGGTTTCGCTGCGCGTGACCGGGTGGTACAGGGTGTCGCGCTCCAGCGGCTCGCGGCCGGCTTCGCGGATCAGGCGTAGCAGCTCATTGCGGCGCAATCCTTGACTGGTGGTGGCTCCGGCGTCGTGGTAGATTTTTTCCTCCACCACCGTGCCGTCGATGTCGTCGGCGCCGAAGCGTTGCGCGATCTGGGCGATGCGGGGCGTCATCATGATCCAGTAGGCTTTGATGTGATCGATGTTGTCGAGCATCAGGCGCGATACGGCGATCATTTTCAAATCCAGGAACCCGGTGGTGGTGTCGACGTGTTCCAGCGCGGTATTGACCGGGTGGAAGGCCAGCGGGATGAAGGTCTGGAAGCCGCTGGTATCGTCTTGGAGCTCGCGCAGCTTTACCAGGTGATCGACACGGTCTGCTTCGGTCTCGATGTGGCCGTACAGCATGGTGCAGTTGGATTTGAGGCCGAGCTGATGGGCCGTGCGCGCGACTTCCAGCCACTGCTGGCCGTCGATTTTGTGGTCGCAAATGATGCGCCGGACGCGATCGTGGAAAATCTCGGCGCCGCCGCCGGGCAGCGAATCGACGCCCGCGTCCATCAAGCGTTGCAGCGTCTCGCGGATGGGCAGCTTGCTGCGCTGGGCGAGGTAGGCGACCTCCACCATGGTGAAGGCTTTCAGATGGACCTCGGGGAAGCGCTGCTTCAAGCCGCGCAGCATCTCGCAGTACCAGTCCAGAGTCAGCTCCGGATGCAGGCCGCCGACGATGTGAAATTCGGTGACCGCTTCGCTCCAGCCCTCGCCCGCCCGATGCCAGACTTCCTCGAGCGACCAGGTGTAAGCTTTGGGGTCTTTGGCTCGCTTGCCGAAAGCGCATAGCTTGCAGCTGGCGACGCAGACATCGGTGGGATTGATATGCCGGTTGACGTTGAACCAAGTGACATTGCCGTGCTTGCGCTCGCGGACCAGGTTGGCCATGTAGCCGAGCGACAGGATGTCGGGGGTGCGGAACAGCGCCAGGCCGTCGTCGTAGCTGAGGCGCGCTCCGGCCCGCACCTTTTCGAGAATCGGCTGCAAGCGGGGATCTTCCAAGTGTTGATTTTGAATGCCGGGCTGCATCGTGGTCACGATCTCAGGCGGAGGAAACAGATGTCAGCCGCCCAAAACAGAAAGAATAGCACGCTGACGTAGCCGTTCATGGTGAAGAAGGCGGCGTCGACGCGCGACAGGTCGTCTGCTTTCACCAGGCTATGCTCGTAGAGCAGCAGCAGAACGATGGCGCCGATTCCGGCCAGGGCGAGCCACCCGAGCGCGAAACTCCAGGCCAGGGCCAGCAGGCAGGCAATCATCCCTAAGTGAAACAGGCGGGCAATCCAGAGCGCGCCCGCGATTCCGAAGCGGCGGGGAAGGCTAAAGAGGCCGGCATTCACGTCGAATTCGTAATCCTGGCACGAATAGATCACGTCGAAGCCGGCGGTCCAGAAGGTAACGGCGGCAGTGAGCCACAGGATCCTGGGATCCAGCGATCCGGTGACCGCGATCCAGGCCGCGGCCGGAGCGATTCCGAGGGAGAGGCCCAGGACCAGGTGTGAGAACGTGGTAAAGCGCTTGGTGAAGGAATAGAAGAAAACCAGCGCCATGGCGAGCGGCGCCAGCTTGAAGCAGAGTGGATTGAGGGCCCGCGCGGTCAGGAGGAAGACCAGCACCGATGCGACGACGAAGCCCCAGGCAAAGCGCGGCGAGAGGATTCCGGCCGGCAGGTGGCGCATCCTGGTGCGGGGATTGCGCGAGTCGATATCTCGATCCAGGATCCGATTAAACGCCATGGCGGCGGAGCGCGCCGCGACCATCGCGACGACGATCCAGGCGAGCTTGGCGGCGAGCAACCGGCCGGGCAATTGTATTTCGCGAGAGGCCAGCAGAGCTCCGGTTAAGGCAAATGGAAGGGCGAACACCGAGTGCTCGAACTTGATCATCTCCAGCGTTAGCCGCAAGCGCTTCCAAAAACCCATTTTTCGGTTCCGTCTCGAAACTTCGATACCATTCTAATTCATGCGGTACGTCTGCCTTCTTGTTTGTATCCTGCTGGCCGATTGCAACAAGCCTCAAAATGCCCAGGATTTCAACACTTCGAACCTCACGCTGCCGGGGGACCGGGTCATCAAAGTGGAGACTATGATTGACCAGATAGATCTGGGCCGGGGAATGAAGTTTCGAACGTCGCTGGCGCCGGACCACGGGATGTTGTTCATCCACCAGACGCCGGGGTATTACCGCTACTGGATGTATCAAGTCCTGATTCCGCTGGATATCATCTGGATGGACACGGACCGTAAGATTATCCTGATCCTGCCCGACGCTCAGCCTTGCAAGACTACGCCGGACCAGTGCCCGCAGTACGGTTCCCCGAAGCCAGCTCACTACGTGCTGGAGTTGGCCGGAGGGATGGCGAAGAAATACAACCTTCGAAGCGGCCAACAGCTGGATTGGTGAGGTGAGGGAGGGCCACCTCACAGCGCTCTGGTACTCTCAGGGAGATGGATTCCGAGCAATTACGAAGCCTGCTGGAGGGTGTGCGTTCGGGCGCCATGGACGTGGAGGCGGCGCTGGACCGCATGCGTCATCTGCCTTTCGAGGATCTGGGCTACGCGAAGCTGGATCACCACCGCAGCCTGCGTCACGGCATCACGGAAGTAATTTTGGGCAAAGGAAAAACGGCGGAGCAGGTGACGGCCATCGCGGGCCGGCTGCTGGAAAAATCGAGCAACCTGCTAATCACGCGCACCGATGCGGAGGTAGCGTCGAGACTGAAGCGGGATTTCCCGGAAACGGAGCATTTCCCGTTGTCCGGCGCGGTGCGGGTGTGGCGCGACCGCAGCATTCATGGAAAAGGCAGGCTGGCGGTGGTATGCGCGGGCACCAGCGACATCCCCGTGGCGGAAGAGACACAGGTGACGGCGGAAATCATGGGCAATGAAGTGGAGACAATTTACGATGTCGGTGTAGCGGGGATTCATCGGCTCATTGCGCAAAGCGACCGGCTGATGGCGGCGCGCGTGGTGGTGGTAGTGGCGGGAATGGAAGGAGCGCTGCCCAGCGTGGTTGGCGGAATCGTTTCGGTTCCAGTGATCGCCGTTCCGACCAGTGTCGGCTACGGCGCCAGCTTCAACGGCTTAGCGGCGCTCCTTGGAATGTTGAACAGCTGCGCCAGCAACGTGGCGGTTGTGAATATTGATAATGGATTCGGCGCCGGCTACGTGGCGAGCTTGATCAATCGCTTGTAGCCACGGCTATCACTACGCCACTGCAGTGCTGATCCGGGACCCGGACTCTTCTGCATAGACGTAGAAACCGAACAGGGGCAGGGCCTCGCTGCGGCTCCAGCGGCTCATCCTCCATGTGACGCGAACGAATCTGACATCCGATTTAGAAGACAGATTCAGCAGCACGGAATAGATCCCGCAATAGAACTTAGGCGGAAAAGTAGTTAACGGCCGCAATCCCCATTTTTCACCATCGCAAGAGCCCCAAATAGACACTTCCAGGCTTTCTTGCTCAATGATGCGAGTGATACCGAGGGTGAGAACAAGCAGCTTCCCTCGTTTGGATCCGAGATCGAACTCCGGTCCAGTGCCATCGGCTCGGGCGACGCTTTCAGGCAGTAGCAAAGTTGGCAGCATAAGTCCTCCAATCCGGGGAACATGCCGGAACTTTCTCAGTTTTGCTACCTGGCAGGCTACCTACAGAGTAACCACTTACTTACTTAGTCGGACGACTACAACTTGCGAAGGCGGTTTCCCGCTTCTTCTAGCGTCTCACATTTTTTGCAAAAACAAAAGCGGATTAATGTTGCACCTTGGTTAGAATCCGAAAAAAAGCTTGAACCAGGTACCGCCGCAACGCCGGCTTGCTCGATCATATGACGCACGAAGGTGTAGTCATCCGGAAAACCGAAATCGCGAATGTCGGTCATGATGTAATATGCGCCGTTAGGGCGGAAGCAGCGGAAACCAGCCTGTTCCAGCAAGCCCAGCAGCAGATCGCGCCGCTGCTGATAGTCGCCGGCCAGCCTGGTGTAATAAGAATCCGGCATATTGAGCGCACAAACACCCGCTTGCTGCAACGGCGCCGCGGCGCCCACTGTCAGGAAATCGTGGACTTTCCTGATAGAATCCGTTAAATCCGGCGCCGCCAGCACCCAACCCACTCGCCAACCGGTTACTGAGTAAGTCTTACTCATACTGTTTACCAGGACGCTTCGTTCCCGCATTCCCGGAAGTGTCGCTATCGGGACGTGAGATGCGGATTCGTACAAGATGTGTTCATAAATTTCGTCAGTAATTGCGAGGGCATCGAATTCCTGACATAGATCGGCGATGATCTGGAGTTCTTGCCGGGCAAAAATTTTTCCGGTTGGATTGTTAGGCGAATTGAGGATGATGGCTTTGGTGCGGGTGGAGAATGCGGCGCGCAACTCGTCCGGATCGAAGGTCCAATCCGGGGGGCGCAGAGCAACAAGTTTTCTTTCGGCATCGCACAATAATGTATCTGGACCGTAATTTTCGTAGTAAGGCTCGAATACGATCACTTCATCGGCGGGATTCGAGACGGCGAGCATGGAAGCGATCATCCCCTCCGTTGATCCGCAGCAGACCGTAATTTCTCTCTCCGGATCGTAATCCAGGCCGTACCACTTCCGGTATTTGGCGGCGATCGCGTCCCGGAATGGCTTGGCGCCCCAGGTGATGGCATATTGATTGAAATCCTGCGCGATGGCTTCCTGGGCGGCTCGCTTGATTGGTTCCGGAGCGCTGAAATCCGGAAAGCCCTGCGCCAGATTGACGGCTTTCACGTCCAGAGCCAGGCGGGTCATCTCGCGAATGACCGACTCGGTGAAGTAGCGCGTGCGATTGCTGCGGAAGCGAGGCCGGCGGTTGGAGATTTCGGTGGGCCGGACGGAGGTTTTCTGAGGCGAGGGAGTCATACAGACGAGGCTAGCACTCCGGACGGCAGTTAGGGCTGCTTCACCCAGACGATGAAGGAGCTGCCCGCATCGCCGATCTGCAAAGTAGGTTCTGTATCCAAGGGCAATTTAAGGTCCGACGGCAGCCGGAAATTTACCTGGAAAACACCGGCCACCATTCCCGGAGCGTCCCCGGCGTATTGAACCTCGAGCGATTGATTGTAAGATTGATCGTAAAGCAACACCGAAACCGGGAGCGGCGGCCTTCCCGATGCTGCAGTCGCTATGGCTCCGTCTGGCAACGCTGTCCTACCGGCTCCCGTCCCCCAGATTGTGACCAGAGACCCCAGAGGAGCAGGATGATCGGACGCGCTGTTCACCGAGCCATCCTGGTTGATCGCGACCGGAAAAACGCCGGGTTGTGATGGCCGGACCAGCATCGTCGGGCCGGTAAGCGCTCCTGTGGGCGTAAGGATGGTGATATTGGTCGTATCGCGTCCGAAAACCTCACTTGGAACGATCGCGTTGATCTGGGTCGGGCCGGCATAGAGCAATGGCGCTGGGACTCCATCGAACAGCACCTGAACCCCGCGTAGTGAGCTGGTCACGACACCGTTGACCACTTGGGCCCCGAGGGGCGAACCTGGCCCGATATCGATACCGTAGAGAGAGATCAACTCGTCGGGAGCAACCGTATTGGAAACAACGATGGAGTCGGCGGAATTCGCAATGCCAACCAGAGATGGTCCCTCGGAAGATTCCACCAGGAGCAACGCATTTGATGAGCCGAGAACAGCAGGAGCGCCGCCATTCAGGGTTATGGCTTGGCCGGCCGCACCGAAGGGCGCGGTGATCAAGGATTTCACAGTGGAGAGGTCCGGAGATAAGGCTGCGATGTAGGTCCCGCCGAGAAGCGGTGTGCCCGGGGGCAATGGGAGGGACGCAGGCAGGGAAGAGCCAGTGATCCAGATCGTTCCTTGCGTGTCTAACGCGAGCCCGGCTACGCCAAACGGCCAACCGAAATACGTGGAGGATAAAAGCCGCACTGCGCTCGGATCGAACTCAGCTATAAATCCACCACTCGTTTGAGGCATCGTGGGCTGGATTGACCCGGGGGTGGTTGGCAATCCCTCACCAGTCGATCCGGTTATGTAAACATCGCCGTCGTTGTCTAAGGACATTGCCGCGATGGGTTCGATTTGGTAGCCCACGATTGGCAGATATGTCGACCAAATCACCTTTGCGCCGCCGGCTGCGAATTTCGCCAGAAAACCGACTTCGCGCCGGAAATTGCAGCCGCATTGTTGCGCATAAACGCCGGGCGTTACTGGAAGATTGTAAGCATCGGTGCCGCCGCCGATGACTACGTTGCCGGAATGATCCAAGACGATCGCGGTGGCGATGGTCGACCCAAACGCTCCGATGCACTCGCTTCCCATGCAAGCAACGTTCGCGCCGCCAAAATAGGTAGAGAAGACGATCTTCCTGCCGTCCGCGCTCATTTCGGTCAGATAGGCATATTCCGCAGTGCCAAAGCCGTCGCTCAGAGGCGGGCTGGATTGAAAAGCGCCTGGTGTGATAGGAAAGTCGGTATTGGCAGTACGTCCGGTAATGTAGATGTTACCGGAGGAATCGACAGCGACGCCGCCGGCTACCGTGCCGCTTCCATAGCCCGTCCATCCTTGCGTGCCGCCGAGCCTGGTCGAGAAGAGTATGCCATGGAGCTGAGAATCGAGCTTGGTGATAAAAGCCGCCGATGCGGAAGTGGAGGAAATGAGCGGAGCAACCAGCGGGAAATCCGGTGACGTGGTCGATCCGACCAAAATCAAATTGCCTGAGGGATCGGCTGCCGCGCCGACGATCCTCTCTGGTAAGCTTCCCCCGAAATCTATGCTTGCCAGTGTCGCGCCTTGTGAATCGGTTTTGAGGACGCGAATCTGCGGCCGGCCGGAGGGTTCGATGACATTCGATACCACGAAAAGGCTTCCGGAACCGTCGGCGGCTATGGTCTGGGGCTGCGCATCCGCGGGAAGGTTCAGATAGCGGGCCAGCACCTGCGGGCTAGCCGTTGCTCGCGCGGGACAAAGGCTCAATACCAGCAGGAGCACAGGCGATCTTACAGCCATTAACATTATTGTCCCGGTTCTGTTGCGTGGGCGTCCAGGGCAGATTCCGAACGGATAACCGCCGGCGGTTGACAGAGCGCTAAGGGCAATTGGGGTCACAGGCGATGCGGGGAAGGATCTCTAAAGAAAAGGGCTTAGCCCGCCGAACGTTATACTGGGAGCTGACCGCCATGCGGACTCGTTTTTGGATCATCACTTGCTTGTGTTTCTGCTTGCTCGTGCCTGCCGCCAGCGCCAGGCAACGGAAGCCCCATCCGGCCGGCAAACATCCCAAGCCCATTCACCCCATGTCGAAGTACAAGGCCAAGAAGCCGAAGAAGTTCAAACGCTAAGACTCGCGCTTCTAGGGAAGTCGCGCAAAACGGAGCGCGGCGCGAAGCAGTTCCTGACAAATATGGCGGCGCGCGCCGCACCCTTTGCGCTTCTATCGCATTGGATTCTCAACGCGATCCGTTGGGCTGTGGCGGAATGTAGTACAGCAGAATAGACTTTCCAATGCGTTCGGTAGGGGGAATTAAGTCCGGCCAGGTTTGAGCGGTCGGATCGTGCATCTGAAGGCCCAAGCGGTACAGCTTCCACTGGGTCATTTGCACTGCATTCCAACCGGGTTCAGGAGCGTCCGGGGCGCTGCGGACGTGCACCGGGAAGCCGTGGGAAGCCAGGCTGATGGTGATGGTGGGAGTGAACGCTACCGAGGGTGCATTGAGTTCCTTGAGGCGCTCACCGAGGCGCTTGATATCCTGCCCCCAATCCAGGTCGGAATCGACCACGATGCGCTCCGGATGGTCGCCCGCGACGGCGTTGAAATAGGCCAGGTAGTCGGGATGAGCGGCCAGTGATGTCGCGCAAAGCCAAAACAGCGCGATAGCCAGCGCCCAGTGCGCCCAACTTTGCTTGGCTTTTGCGAGCCACATTGCGCCCGCAGCGGCGATGATGGCCAGGAAAGGGAACATGGGCAGGATGTGGCGGATGCCAATGTTGATATTGGCGGCCATGGCGATCGCCAGCATCGCCAGCGGAATCGCGATGGCGATCCCAAAGCTCCAGCCGTTCGCAAGATACTTGGGGCGCTTCCAAAGTCCAATTGCCATGAGTCCGAGCAGCGCCAGCGGCAGCTTGACGGCCATCAGGACGGGGAAAAAATACCACCAGCCATCCATGCGCAGGTCGCCCAGCAGGTAGGAAAGATGGCCGCCGGTGTTGTGCTGGCTGACCTCCTGGATGCCGGCGAACAATTCCGGGAACGGGGCGGGGAATGGCAGGTACACATTTTTGCCGAACGAGAACCGGTAACCAGCCCAGATCAGAAAGAATGCGAGAACGGCTGAGGCAGCGATCCACGGCAGCAGACGGGCTAGCTGGCGGGCAAAATCGCCGATGCGCGGGCGGCGCAACCAAAACCAGACGCCCAGCGCCAGCGCCATCGAGGCCGGGTAGTAAACCAGCGCGGAAAATTTTGAAAGCACCATCAAGCCCAGCGCCAGGCCGAACCAGGCCATGGTCTTGACTCCGGGTTGTTCGACCAGACGCAAGGAGGCGTACATGGCCGCTAGGAGGCAGGCGGTTACGCCCATGTCGGTAGTGGAAAGGCCGGCGTGCGCCAAGAGCGTCGGAATCATGCTAAAGATCAGCACGGCGACAACCGCGGCGCTGGTCCCCAGGATTCTTCGGCCCCACAGGAACACCATCCAGCACGCTAGCCAAAAGAACGGGAGGTTTCCGGCGCGTGAGAGTGCCAGGCGCCAATCGTACTGGCCGGCTCCGCCTCCATAAAGGATGGTGTTGCCTTCGAAAGTCATGTCGCCCTGACGGTTACCGTGGACGCCGGCCAGGTACGGTAGCAGCGCAACCATCACGCGGGTTAGAGGAGGATGCTGCGCTTCGTACGTGTAGATACCTTGATCGAGCCACTGCATTCCACACGCTATGTGGGCGGGCTCGTCGGAGGTGTGGTTGAAAACCGTGTAAGTCAGCGCGATCCGCAGAGAACCGAACAAGATCAGGGCGATGACGATGACCAATGCGCGGCGCTCAAGGAAATCTTCGATGCGGGCGAGCAGCGGAGGACGGGTCTCGACCTCGACGCGTTCTGGCCGGGCCTTCTTTTTGTGGGCGGTGGGCACTTCTTTCTCATCATAAAGGAGCGGCTTGCCTTCCAGTTGACGGAGAGCAGCGCAGGTCTTGACGCACCTTTTTGTTATGGCAAAGCGGAGTTTCCAGATTCAGAGAAGAACGCCTCCGGCGTTGATTGCCTCGATCGAGAAGCGGATTTATGTGATTAGCGGCCAGAAGGTGATGTTGGATACCGACCTGGCGGAACTGTACCGGGTTCCGACCTTCCGGCTGAATGAGCAGGTGAAGAGAAATCGGAAGCGGTTTCCACGCGATTTTATGTTCCAACTGGATCGGCGGGAGGCGGATTTTTTGACATCGCAAAATGCGATGTCAAACGTGGGAAGAGGCGGCAGGAGAACGCTTCCGTACGTGTTTACCGAGCACGGAATGGCTATGCTTTCGAGTGTGTTGAACAGCGAACGGGCGGTGCAGGTGAACATTGCGATTATGCGGGCGTTTGTGCGGCTGCGGCAAGTGATCGCGGCGCATGAGGACTTGGCGCGCAAAATCGATGAGCTGGAGAAAAAGTATAAAGAGCACGATTCCCAGTTCCAAGTCGTGTTTCACGCCATCCGCGAGTTACTGGAGCCTCCCGCGGGTCCGCCGAAGCGGCAGATCGGCTTCAGGGTTCCAGCCAATTCCTGAGAGAGAAGTCGCCGCTCCCGGCCACTAGTCCAATATCCCGAGAGGGCGCATAGGTGCTACGAATTACATTACTGGTGTCGCTGGCAATGGCAGTAGCGGCGGGCCAGTCCAACGATCCCTCCTATCAAACTCTGCAGCGGGCCTACGAAGCGTTGCGCCAGAAGGATTACGATCAAGCCGTCATGGCGTTCCAGCAGGCGATTGCGATCGCGCCGGGCCGGCCTGCGATCCACAAAGACCTGGCATACACGCTCCTGAAGATCGGAGAAAACGAAGCCGCGCGGGATCAATTTGGCGAGGCCATGCGTTTGGATCCGGCCGATGAGCACGTGGCGCTGGAGTACGCGTTCCTTTGTTATGAAACCAAGCAGCAGGCCGTCGCGCGCAGGATTTTCGACCGCATTCGCAGGACCGGAAACGCGACCGCGGAACAGGCCTTCGAGAACATTGACCGGCCTTTGCGGGAGGGCATCGAGCGCTGGAAAAAAGCGCTCGTAATGTCGCCGGACAACTTCAGCGCACATCAGGAACTGGCGCGGCTGGCTGAGCAGCGCGATGAGCTTGACCTGGCGGCGGAACACTACGAGAAAGCCTGGCGGCTGAAACCCGAGGAGCGTTCTCTGATGCTGGATCTTGGCCGCGTCTGGAAAGCGCAGGGCCGCAATGAAGAGGCCAATGCCGTGTTGCTGGCCGCTTCGCGTGGCGCGCAGCCGCGAGTGGCCGAGCAGGCGCGCGAACTGTTGCCGGCGCGCTATCCCTACGTCTACGAATTCGAGAAAGCCCTGGAGCTCGATCCGAAGAATTACGAGCTGAGACGCGAGCTTGCCTATCTCGAACTTCAGATGGGCAACAAAGACGCGGCGGAGCGCGAGTTCCAACTTCTGAATCAGATGGCGCCGGACGATCTGTTGTCGGCGGCGCAGCTGGGGTTTCTGCGGCTCAATCGGCACGACTATGCGGGGGCTCAGCCGCTGCTCGATCAAGTGCTGAAAGGTAATGATGAGGATCTGGCCGACCGCGTTCGCGTGGTGCTGAATCTTCCCCAAAAGTTGCGCCGGCGTGGATCCACGGCGCAAAGCACCTCGGATGAAGCCAAGGCCATGGCCGACAAGAGCCTGAAGGCCGGCTATCTCAAGGATGCGCTCAAGTATTTGACCATCGCGCATGAGAACGATCCGGTGGATTTTGCCGTGATGCTCAAACTGGGTTGGTTGTACAACGTGCTGAAAGACGACCGCGAGGCGGTGAAGTGGTTCAATCTGGCGAGTAAGAGCCCGGATCGCTCTATTTCGGACGAGGCGGGGAAGGCGTCCCACAACCTGGCGCCGGAGTTCGCCCTGCTTCGAACCACGGTGTGGATGTATCCGTTCTTTTCCACGCGCTGGCACGACGCGTTCGGCTACGGCCAGGTGAAGACCGAACTCAAGCTGGGGAAGTTTCCTCTGCACCCTTATATCTCCACGCGATTTGTCGGCGACACGCGAGATACAAGTGGCTCGACGCTGAGCAACCCGGACCCGCAATATCTTTCAGAGACGTCTTTCATCTTCGCGCTGGGCGTATCGAGCACGCTTTGGCATGGAATGATGACTTGGTTCGAGGCCGGGGAAGCGGTGAAATATCTGACCACCCGCACGGACGTCGGAGGCATGATTCCGGACTACCGGGGCGGAATCGCGTACGCGAAAAGTTTCGGTCATGCGCTGGGCGGCGAGCGCGGTCTGTTCTTTGAAACCACTGACGATGGCATCTTCGTGAGCCGTTTTGAGAACGATATGCTGCTTTACGCGCAAAATCGGGCGGGACTTACGCTGGCGCCTTTCGAATCGCTGGACGGTCTGCGGGCGCAGCTCTACTGGAACTTCGACGGCACGGCGGACCGGCTGCAGCAGTATTGGGCTAACTTCGTTGAAACGGGCCCCGGGATCAGATTCCGGTTCCAAGGCATGCCCAAATCGATGCTGTTCTCGGTGAATTTCTTGCGTGGCGCTTACACCATCAATCAAGACAATCCGCGCCGTCCAAACTTTTTCGACCTCCGGGCAGGATTCTGGTATGCGTTCACACACTAAGTTCGCCTTGCTACTTTTTTTTATGAGGGCCTCGCTCCCGGCGGCGACGTTCAGTTATCATATTGCCGGCGATGATCCGGGGCCGTGGCCGCAGATTCTTTCCTCGATCGGGCTGACGCGTGCGGCGGGCGGGCCGGCCAATCTTTTCATTGTCCGCACCGTCGCGCCCGGTTCGGTACCGCAGTGGATCGAGCGCATAGAGCAGGGCGGGATTGTGGTGGTGGAAGGCGAAAATGAACTGGCCGCCGCGCTGGGATTCAAGCCCGGCAATAAACATGTCCTGATTCGCAGCATCGTGGATCAGCGCGCGCCAAAACTGCCGATCGTCTGGCAGAGCGCTGTGGAAGCGCCCGTGTTCGAGACGCCGAAAGAGGCCCGCATTTTCGCTTCTGAACGCTGGGAGCACGCCCCGGTGATGGCTTCGATTCGCAGAGGCGCGGGCGCGGCGCTATGGATCGTCACCGCGCCAGGCCAGGAAGGCTACGAACGCTTCCCCTATGTTTTGCAGGCCCTGCGGGACCTGGGAGTGGAGCCGCCCTTCCGCAGCCAGCGATTGTGGGCTTTTTTTGACGGCGCATACCGGTCGCGGGTGGACTTGGATTATTTTGCCAAGCGCTGGCGCGCGGAGGGGATTGGCGCGCTGCATGTGGCCGGCTGGCATTACTACGAATCGAATCCGGAAAACGACGCTTATCTGCGCCGGCTGATCGAGGCCTGCCATCGCCAGGCGATCGTGGTGTATGTCTGGCTGGAACTGCCGCACGTGAGCGAGCAATTTTGGGCCGAGCACCCGGAGTGGCGCGAGAAGACTGCCCTTTTGCAGGATGCACAGTTAGATTGGCGCAAGCTCATGAACTTGACCAATCGGGACTGCTTTGGGGCAGTGTCGAAAGGGGTGCAAGGGCTGATCAACCGCTTCGACTGGGATGGGGTGAATCTGGCAGAACTGTACTTTGAGTCGCTGGAAGGCGCATCCAATCCGGCGCGATTCACTCCGCTCAATGCCGACGTGCGCGAAGAATTTCGCCAGGCGCACGGCTTCGATCCTCTGGAGCTGTTTCAATCCGGCAGAACAGATCCGGCGCGGCTGGCAATGTTTCTGGACTATCGCGCCGGGCTCGCGCGCCGGCAGCAGGAAGAATGGATCGGTCAGATTGAAGCGCTTCGCGCCACCAAACCGGATCTGGACTTCGTGCTCACTCACGTCGACGACCGGTTCGACACGCGCATGCGCGATCTGATCGGGGCGGACGCCGCGCGCGTGCTGCCCTTGCTCGATGACCACGATTTTACGTTCCTGATCGAGGATCCGGCCACGATCTGGAATCTGGGGCCGCAGCGCTATCCCAAGATTGCCGCACAATATGAGGCGCTGACGAAACAAACCAGCAAGCTGGCGATCGACATCAACATTGTGGAGCGCTACCAGGACGTCTACCCGACCAAGCAACAAACCGGTACGGAGTTATTCCAGTTGGTCCATTTGGCGGCGCAGGCGTTTCCGCGGGTGGCGCTGTATTTCGAGAATTCGATTCTTACGCCCGATCTGCCGCTGCTCGCTTCGGCGGCGGCCAATGTCGACAAGATCGAGCAGAACGGATCGAGACTGATTATCGATTCGCCTCGCGGTGTTGGGGTGCCGTGGCGAGGTCCTGCTCTTGTTAATGGACGCCCGTGGCCGGTTCGCAGCGACGACACGCTGTGGCTGCCGTCCGGCCCAGCGGTGATCGAACCGGCGAAGACCGAGCCTGCGGCGCGGATCCTGGATTTCAATGGGGAGCTGCACTCGGCGAATGCCTCGGCCGGAAGTCTTGAATTCTCCTACCAAAGCAGCGCGCGAGCGGTGGCCATCATCAGCGTGCGCCCAGCCGGGCTGGAGATCGACGGCGCCAGTGTTGGAGCGGAATTTTCGCAGTCCGGGAATCGCTTCGTCCTGATGCTCCCGCGGGGCCAGCACGTGGTGCGCATCGAAACCGTGGCGCCGCCCGAACAGATGCCTGCGCTCAAGGCCGTGGCGGCTCGCTAGGCGGCGTGGAGGCTCGCGCCACTCGCCCGGATTCGGCTTCGCCGATGGAAACGTGGTTGGTTTCGAGCGTAGTGCCGAGCGTTTGATCCAGCGCCACGCGCGCATTGCTGTAGCTCACGAGCGCCGCGATTTCCGCCGATTGCGCCGCGGCCAAATCACGCTGCTGCAGAATGACGTTGTAGGGGATGGAGGCGCCCAGGCTCAATTTCTTCTGCTCGGCATCCAGGAGTTGCTGATCCAGCTCGCGGTTCTTGACGGCGGCTTCGTAGCGGATGCGGGCCTGCCGGAGCGCGATGACGGAATTCAGGACATCCACTCCGACCTGGTTAATATTCTTTTGGTCCTCCAGCTGGTTTTGCCGGAGTTGGACCTGATCGATTCCGAAGTCCGCTTGGGCTTGACGGTTTTGGATCGGCGCGGCGATAAATCCTCCGATTCGATCGGTGGGGTAATTGCGCCGGAAGACCTGGCCTAGCGCGGTTCCCATGCCGCCGACAAGATAGTTGTTAGGCGTCTCCACTCTGCCTTGGAAGGTCAAAGTGTGAGGCGTTCCCGCCAGCCCCGCCTGACTGGTTCCGCCGAAGGCCTCGGCGGTTGGCAAGATTCCGTTGCGCGTGCCGAGTGCGGAAATCTCTTGGGCCTTTTCGTTCGCCTTCTGAGCCGCCAAGTCGCTGCGGTTGGCCATCGCCAGTTGCATCAGGTCCTGGATGGGAGGCAACTCGTCTTGCGGCGGAATCTGGATGCGATCAATGGGCACAATGCGCGCGTGGGCCAATTCGGAGTCCGCCAACCCGGTGCGGCTGATAACGTTCTTTAGCTGGATTTGCTGCTGGTCGAGGGCGGTTTGCGAATCCAACTGGTCGCGCGAGGCGGTGGCAAGCTGAGCTTCCGCCGTGGTCACATCCAGCGGAGTCAGGGCTCCGAGCTCGACCTGCCGCTGATTGTTCGCGTACAGCTCTTGCGCCTGTTCGAGCGCGCTTTGTTTGGCCTTGAGATCCTCGTAATCGGCTACCAAAGCGTAATAAGCGTTGAGAACCTGCGCGACGGTGGAGATCACCTGCGACCGGAAATTCAGGTCGGTAATGTTCAGGTTCATTTTGGCGACCGTGATGGTGCGGGCGTTTACGGCGATTCCAAAACCGCGCAATAAGTTGTGCTGGAATGAGATCGACAGATTCGGCGCGACCGAGGGATTCAGCAGATCAGTAGGCGCGTTCTCATTCAAATAATGGTCGCTGTAGCTCACCGTGATGGCTCCGCCGGTGAGAAAACCTTGCTGATAAGAGGCGGTGTGGGCCCTGCTATCGGAGATCAAAACCGGGATGATGCTCTGAATCACGTCAAACTGCGGCGTGGTTCGATGACTAAACGTGCTTACTTCCTGGATGGAGGGGTCCAGGTTCTGAGTGACGGGGCCGATCTGGGAAATGGTGGCATTGCTGGTGGTGCTCGTAGTTCCGCTGGCTCCCGTGGAAGTAACTCCCGCGGCCGCCTGGCTGCCGGCGACGCCCTGACCGCCGGCGACCGAACCTGCTTGTGCAGCGCCGCTCGGTACGCCGGGCAAAAGGCCGCCGGCTTGGGCACGCTCTAACTGCCAGGCGGATAAGCTGGGGTTGTAGCGCGCGACTTCGAGGTCGATGTTGTTCTCCAGCGCCAGCGCAATCGCATCCTGTGCGCTCAGGTACAGAATTCCCGCGCGAACCAGATCGTGCAGGCGGGTGGAATTCAAAAGACGGGTCGGTGGCACGTGCGGAGCCAGATAAGGCCTGATCAGAATGGGCGCCGAAGGCCGAACTGGTTCAATGCCGGGCTGCTGCGCCCAAGCGAACCAGTTGAGACAAAGGCCAATCGCCAGGACGCGGCGCGTCATTGCCGCACCTCCGCCGGGAGATTGGATGGAAGCGTGGACGGTCTGGAGATATGCCCGGCCATGGCCTCGTCGAGTGAGATATTGCTGGATTCGAGCGTCGTACCGAGCGCCTGATCGAACGCGATTTTCGCGTGAGTGTAGTTCGCCATGGCTTGCATGCGCGCGCTGACGGCGCTGGCCAGATCGCGCTGGTCCTGGATGACCTGGAACACGGTGCCTGCTCCGAGCTGATACTTTCGCTGGTCGGCCGAGAAGGTCTGTTGCTGAAGATCCTGCGCTTTCACGGCGGCGTCATAGCGCGCGCGCGCCTGCTGGAGTCCGATGACAGCGTTCTGCACATCGACCCGAACCTGATTGATGTTTTTTTGCAGGTTCAACTCGTTTTGGCGGATTTCGAGCAGGCTGGTGACGTAGTCGGATTGGGCCGCGCGATTGCGCAAGGAGATGTTGAGCGACAGGCCCGCCGAGTAGTTGGGAAAATTGCGTCGTGCCATTTCCGCCAGCAGATTGCCGTAGCCTCCGGC
Source organism: Terriglobia bacterium (assembly GCA_963739705.1). Taxonomy (GTDB): domain Bacteria; phylum Acidobacteriota; class Terriglobia; order Bryobacterales; family Bryobacteraceae; genus Palsa-89. Next base: position 92,260 of record CAVUBR010000011.1, read on the forward strand.
CAGATACGCCACGCCCGGTTCGAGCGCGCCCACGGCGGTGAGCTGCCCGCTCAGCCCGTTGTTGGTGAGCTCGGCAAACGCCTGCAACGTCGGCTTCAGGGAACTCTTGATTCCGACCAGGTTCATCTGATTGCTCTCCAGGTTGAGTTTGGCTTGTTCGATCTCGTTTCGCTTGGCGAGCGCTTCGTCGGTCAATTGTTCTACTGGTTTGAGCGGTTCGTTGTCGGGAGCCGGCAACATATCCAGCGGGACGACGTGCACCTGGGCCAGTGTCGGGCTAGCGACGCCATTGCGGCTCAAAGCGTTCTTCAGAATCGTCTCTTGTTGCAACAGGTTGGTCTGCGAAATAACCAGGTCCTGCTGGCTGGCGTAAAGCTGCGCTTCGGCGCGCGTCACTTCAATCTCAGCCAGCGCGCCGATGGCCACCTGGCGGCGATTATCTTCGAGCAACTGCTGCGACGTGGCCACTTCCTGCTGCCGCGCCTTTACATCTTCGCTGAAGCTGACCAGATCCCAGTACAAGTTGAGTACCGCTGAGACGGTGGTGATGACCTGTTGCTTGAACTGGAGGTCGGTTACCTTCAAATTGTTTTTCTGAACGCGGATATTCCGGCCGTTCACCGCAGAGCCGAACCCTTGCATCAGGTTCTGGGTGACCTGCAAGTCCAGATCGCTGGTGGTGTAAGGGTTCAAGCTGTAGAACTGGCTGTTGACCTGGTTGTACTGGCTAAGATAAGTCATCTGGGCGCTGAGCCCGAAGGCCCAGTTCTGCTGGTACTGCATTTGATAGGTGCGCGTGTCAACAACCAACGCGGTAGTTCCGGTAAGAATCGTGTTGCTTTGGGGAAAGGTGGCGTGTTGGAAGTTCACTACGCCGACCACGGTGGGGTCGAGCGAGGGGATGGCCGGTCCTAGCTGGGTAACGATTCCGCCGCCCGAACTTACGCCGTTGCCCCCGGTGTTGACGGCTGCGCCGGCGAAGTTGAGGCTCACGCCTGTCAGGCTGACGCTCTCCGGACCCGGCGCAACTCCCAGGCCGACACTGCGCAGAGCGCCGCCTCCTTGGGCGCGGCGCAGCACTTCTCGAGCCAGCAGCGGGCCGTAGCGTTGCACCTCGACGTCCAGGTTATTTTCAATCGCCAGTGCGGCCACATCCGGCGCCGTCGAGATACAAATTGCCGCCGCGCACCAGACTTTCGAGGCGCGCGGTGTTGGCTAAGTTGATGGGCGGTACACTTCGCGGGCGATAGGGATTCAGCAGCCATCCTAACGGGCCCGCAGCGGGTTCAATTCGAATTGCGTTTTGCGCGCTGGCCACGGCGGGAATCAGCAGGGCAGCGCAGAGAGCGAGTAAACGTGCTTGGAGTAGTCTCATCGGAATGCGTTTGGACCTTTATGTAATGGCGCGCAGGAGCCCCTGGGGTTTCTCGCGCCAGATTAGAAGCCTCGGCCCATCATAACCAGAACGAACCGCGCGGGGAGTAAGTTCCCTGGAATACAGAGCATGTTGACGCGGGTTGCCGGCGTCCTTACGGTACTATCTGAAGGATGCGCCGCCTCACGGAACAGCGCTGGCTTGCGCTTTGGGCGGCCATGCTCGGATACATGCTGGACTCGCTGGACGTGCTGCTGTACGTCTTCGCGATCCAGACGCTGCGCGCTCAATTTCATTGGTCGGCCGCAACGGCGGGTATGGTCAGTTCGGTCACGCTCATTGCATCTTCCATTGGAGGGATCGGCGCGGGCATAATGGCGGACCGCATCGGGCGGTCGCGCACGCTCAGCTACACCATCCTTCTTTATTCGCTCGGCTCCGGGGGATCGGCTCTATCGACTGGCTTGATTTCGCTGTTCGCCTGGAGAGCGGTAGTGGGTATGGGATTGGGCGGCGAATGGTCAGCCGGCGCCGTGCTGGTGTCGGAATATTGGCCGCCGCAGAATCGGGCCAAGGCCATCGGGCTGATGCAGTCCGGCTGGGCGCTGGGCTACATGCTGGCGGCCGCGGTGACGGCTCTCATCCTGCCGAGGTTCGGCTGGCGGGTTCTATTTTTGGTGGGCATACTGCCGGCCTTTCTGACGATTTGGATCCAGCGCAAGGTGAAGGAACCTGAGATCTGGGTTCATAAGCACGCGGCGGTTCCGATCAGCGCTTTGTTTCGCCCGCCCTTGGCGCGGCGCACGATTTCCGCCACTTGTTTGGCCATGTCGGTTCTGTTCGCCTACTGGGGCTTGAACACGTGGCTGCCGGGCTTTCTCTCGGCTCCCAAGAGCGAAGGAGGCGCTGGACTGGACATCATGCGGACCAGCGCCTGGATATTCACCATGCAGTTCGGCGCGTTTCTGGGCTATGTCAGCTTCGGCTTTTTTGCCGACCGTTTCGGGCGGCGGCCGGCCTTCTTCGCTTATGTGGTGATCGCTGCCGTTCTGACTCCGATCTACGGGTTGACGCCACTGATAGGCGGGGCTTCGTCGGAAACGTGGCTGTTGATCCTCGGCCCTCTGGTTGGATTCTTCGGCACCGGATTCTTCGCGCTGTTCGGAGCCATGCTGGCGGAGATCTATCCGACCGCGGTGCGTGGCGCCGGCCAGGGTTTCGTCTACAACATTGGACGAGCGGCCAGCGCGCTCGCTCCGTTCGCGGTGGGGAGCATTGCCGACCGTCAAGGCATTGGCGCGGCGCTGGGGTTCAATTCGGCATTCCTGCTGTTGGGCGCGGTGTTGATCTTCACGCTGCCCGAAACCAGGAACACGGAGCTGCAGTGAACTCCCGCAACTCGCGACGATCATTCTTCAGTAGTGAAACCGATAACGGAATTCGACATATATTTGCCGCGGATCGTTATAGTGGAATCCTCCAAAGGTCAAGCTGTTGTCGAGCAACACCCGGCGATTTCCCACATTCACAGCGGTCACCGAGACCCGGTATCGATCGGACTCGCCGAAACTCTTGCCCAAGGAAATATCAAACGTGGTGTGCTGCGGCAGATAGTCCCCTGGATATTGCTCATTTGGATTCCCGTTATGGAATCCCGAGCCGTAGTACACATTTGTCGAGGCGAACCCGTGCCAGGGAAGACTGGAATTAACACCGACGTTTAACGTGTTCCTCTGATCATGGTCCACTGGTGAGAAACCTGGGAGCGGCTCGCATCCTTCTGGCACGGGAATTGGACAAATCAAGCCTCCGGTGAAAGGCGCCGAGTCCTGAGCGATCTGATTGGAGTAGGCCAGGTGAACCTGGGCGCGGCGCCAGATGCGCGGGGAACGCAGCGTGGTTTCCCAAGCTTGAATCAAGGCGCGGTCCCAGGTAAATGGCCAGAACAGGTTTGATTCACCGATGTTGTTGTGATCCAGCCAATTCCTCGAACTGGTTTGAAAGGTGTCGACGTCGAGCACCCAACCGCGAAGAGGAATCGCCACGCCGAACTGGTACTCGTGATCGCGCTCACCTTGCAGGCCGCTGAAAGCAAAGTTCTGGCTGTTGGCGAGCGCCATCAATGGACCAGTCGCGGTCAAGAGCGGAGGAGGTTGGTAAAACACGCCGTAAAAGCCGCGAAAGACCCAGTTCAGGCGCGGGATTCTGAGGGCGACGCCAACGCGCGGGTCGGGCACGTTCTCCACGACCGCCGGCTGGGCCCCCCCGCTCACTGAGCCGGAGTCAAAGTGCGAGAAGCGAAAGCCGGCGATTAGCGTCAGCCACGAGGTCGCCTTGAAACGATCGCTGACGAACAACTCGGCAAGTCCCCCGGTAGCAGCAGCCGAAGACGGGCCGAAGTTCTGACAGCTGGTCCCGCAGTCCGTAAAAACGTTATTAAAGAAATTGCTCTGATGCTGGGCGAAGCCGTACGCTCCCACCTCCACGTCGTTTTTCTTCAAAAGGGTTGCGTTCAAGCTGGCTTGTGCGCCGGCGTAATTGGCGGTTTGATTCACATTCGTGATCACCGGGAAATCATTCGGGGAGCTGTTATAGTTGGCCTGGTTGTAGTGATAGAAGGGGGAAAGCGTCATCCGCACGTTTGGGCTGAATGTGTGGATCCAGGAAAAGGCGAGGTAGCCATCGGGCTCGCGTTCGCTATCGTGCAGGCCGTAACTGGGGTAAACCTGATTCCCGGCTGAATTGGGATCCGGATCGATAGGGATCTGGTAGTAGTCCTGGCGCAACGAAGCCACCAGGCGAAATTGATTCGACGGATTGGCGTTGAATATGAAAGATCCGAAACCGCCATAGCCGTTCTCCGCGTCGTGAACCACTTGCCCGATGGGAGGCTGCAAACCGTAGTCGCTGCGATTTCCGTTCACACTCACGTAGTAAGCGAAGCGCTCGGTGTGACTCCCGAAACTGAGTTGATCGTTGGTTTGGTACCAATTGCCGAAGGAGGTCACCAGTTGCCCCTGATTGTCGCTCTCAAAACCCGATCGAGGCACGATATTGAAGATTCCGTAGGTACGATCTCCGTACTGGGCGTCGTAGCTGCCGCGCTGCACTTCCAGATAATCGATATCCTTGGGATCGATCTGCGGGCCGAGATTGCTGGCGATATTGGTGTTGGGTACGGTAACGCCATCAATTAGCCATTCCACCTGATGGCCTCCGCGCATGTGCAGCATGTCGTGCGTTACATAGGAGCCGGGCGTAAAGTCAGTGATCATGGCCAGGCTGTTGGTGCGGTCGGCGCCGGGAGTTAGCGCGATATCCTCCCGATCGATTAGAGCGGTCGGAGTTACAGAATCCGCGTTGACCGGCTCCGGTGCGCCGCTCACAACCGTAGTTTGATTCAATGACGCGATGGCGAGTTGAAAGTGCAGTATGGGCGATGAGCTCGATACGACCGTGACGGTCTGTTCCAAAGTCTGGAAGTTGGCTTGACTGACAGTGACTTTGTAGTCGCCAATCGGCACAGTGGCGAACGAGAACTCGCCGCTATCACTCGTCTGCGCGGTTTGGGACCAATCCGAGGTAGTCGCCTGCAGCTTTACCGATGCCCCGGTCACGGGCCGGTGCTGCGGGTCGTGCACAATTCCTTGTATTCTTCCAAAAATTGTTGCGTGCAGCAGCGAACCAAAAATTAGAAAACTAGCCAGGCACGAAAAAAACGCGAGCTTTCGCATGAAGCCTCCTCAACGATTTCCCCGCCTCGTAAACCCAAATTGCGGGATCAGACGACGTGCCGCCCGACTGGCTCCTGTCTTCCCGCCGGGAGTGCGAACTACCTACTCGCCAGTAGAAATTACTGGCAAGGACGAGCGAGGATCAGGAGTGAATCAGGCGAGAGGACTGGGAGGGCCGCGCTTTTGGCGGGAGCGGCTGAAGGAAATGCGTCCGAGCGCTTCCGTCTGCCGCGGTACCGCAAGATGGCTCACAAGCGCGGAGAAGATCGTGCTGGAGGTACTCAGAAATGCGGCTGCGGTATCGGCCGTTACGGCGGGCGCGAGTGGAAACGCAGGGCACCTCTGGAACAGCCGGAAAGCGGGACCGTCCTGCGAGACGCTGTCATGCATGCCCGTTACGCAGTGATGCGCGCCACTGCGGCGGCAACAGGAAGGTAGGCCTGGAGCTGTATCCGCTAGCAGCACCGCGGCAATCAGCGGAAAGCTGAAGAGAGCCAGCAATAGCGATGCAAGCGCGCGACGCATTTTGAAAAAAAGTGCTTTAACTATCAAACATCAATTCGATCCGGTTGTCGTGTGGCAAATTGTCGCACGCCAGCAGTTCTTTCAGCGAGCTAGGATGGGTAGCTAGGTATTTGCTCAGATGATCCGAACCCACGACAGACGGTCTGGTCCGGGCTCCAAGGCCACGCTCCCGAGCGACCCGACAACTCTAGGCAGAGATTTCGCGCCCAATCTTGCCCTACCGTGGGTGGTTCGGTTGCGCTACGGAATCGCCTGCGGTGTGGCGGCCATTATTCTCGGAATGGCGTTTGTGTTCCATTTGACGGTTCCGCTGTCCTGGATGTTCGCGATCCTGTCGGTCGTGGTTGGGACCAATTTCCTGCTCTCCGGGAAGCCGCAGGTGTCGACTCGCTTTCCGCAGGCAACACTCGGCGCGATATTCGTGCTGGACACGCTTTGCCTGACCGTGATGCTCGCCCTCACGGGTGGATCGACGAACCCGTTCAGCCTGCTTTACCTGGTGCAAATCACGCTTTCCGCCGTGGTGCTCAAAAAGACGTGGACCTGGGCTCTGGGTGTGCTGGCGACGGTTTGTTTTGGCCTGCTATTCCCGTTCCACGTTCCTGCTCCCGCGTTTGAAACTCATCATGATGCTCAAGGCTTGTCGCCGCACTTGGTCGGGATGTGGGTCGCGTTCATTGTCGCGGCCGGCCTAATCGCATTTTTCACCGGAAAGGTCTCCGACGGCCTTAGAGAGCGGGAGCATCAAGTTCTGACTCTGCAGGAACAAATCGCCAAGAATGAGCGGCTGGCGTCTTTGGCGACCCTCGCGGCCGGCGCGGCGCATGAACTGGGGACGCCGCTTGGCACCATCGCGGTAGTCTCGCGGGAGTTGGAACGCATTGCGGCTCAGCTACCAGATGGCGACGATATGCGCGAAGACGCGAAGCTGATTCGTTCCGAAGTCGAGCGGTGCCGCTTGATCCTCCAACGGATGAGTGTCGAGGGCGCCGAGCCGATGGGCGAAGCGCCACGAAGCATTCTGCTAACCGAACTTCTGAACGAGACGCTTTTGCAGTTTTCCGAATCGCAACGTGCGTCTCTTTTCCTAAGCATGCCGGACGAAGGTGTCGCTGTGGTTTTGCCCGTGCAGGCCACTACTCACTCGCTCGCCGCATTGATCAAAAATTCACTAGACGCGAACGTGGAGAACGGGAAGATTGTCATCCGCGCCGAGCGCAGCGGTTCGCAGATCACGTTTTCGGTCGCCGATTGCGGCCAGGGTATGCCGGAGCACGTACTGCGCCGGATTGCCGAGCCGTTCTTCACTACCAAAGAACCAGGAAAAGGTATGGGGCTGGGCACGTTTCTGGTACGGACGTTCGCCGAACGCTTGGGCGGAGACTTGTCGTTCGAGTCGGCTCCTGGGAAGGGCACGACAGCGAAGCTCGATCTGCCCCTGGACGCCTCGCGCGACGATGTGTATGCCGCCGTTTGACGACAAGCCGCTGGTTCTGGTGGTTGATGACGATGACGTTTTCCGGAATCGATTGTGCCGCGCCCTGGTGCAGCGAAACTGGGATGCCAGCGGCGCATCCAGCGGGGAAGAAGCTTTAGCAATCGCCCGCGAGCGCAGTCCCGATTTAGTGCTGGTCGATCTGAGAATGCCGGGGATGGGCGGTCTTGACCTGGTCCAACAATTGCGCGCTATCGATTCCTCGATGTCAATCATCGTGTTGACCGGCTATGGCAGCATTCCCACGACTATTTCAGCGATGAAGCGCGGCGCCGATCATTACATGAGCAAGCCCGCGGATGCCGAACAGGTGTTGGCGGCCTATGAAGGCCTACACTCAACCGCAGAGGAAGCGCAGGAGATTCCGGCAATGGTTCCCAGCCTTGCGAGAGTCGAGTGGGAGCACATGCAGCGGGTAATGGCCGATTGCGGCGGGAACATTTCTCAGGCCGCGCGCCTTTTAGGAATCCATCGCCGCTCTTTGCAGCGCAAACTCGCGAAGTATCCTCCCGTACGTTGATAGGCTGCCTGGAACGGCGGGCTCGGGCTTTTGAGCGCAGAATCGAACTATGCGCACCGGTTTCGGTGCGAAATCTGGCATTGCGCCCGTCGACTGACTGTCCAGACATCCACACCGGAAGCGGCCGAACGCCTGTTCATCCGTGGTCTGTTCGCTGGCAGTTGCGGTTCCTGCGCACAGTGCGATCGTCATCAAACAAATCGGCCAACAGGGTTGCGAGTTGAGCTTCCAAAAGACAAACGTAAGGCTCGAATCCAACCCCTGCCATGCGTCATGTTGTCGCGCTTGGCCGAATTGGGCTTGATGCGACAATTTGCCGCATTCCACAGCGCCGGATTTGATGTTTCATAGGTAAAGACGAATAGGCATGCACCGCGCTATTGCATCCTTCTTACTCGCGGTGATTCAGCCTCCCGCTGATCGTGGCGGCGGTGTGCGGAGAGGAGCTTTCGCGCTCACCCGCATGCTGCCGTCGCGACGGAATATATCATCGCGAAATGGCCTGGCGGACTCCCGCTTTGTCTTTTCGAATGTGAAACAGGAGGAGCTTTGCAGTCTAATTCTACGCACGCTACATCGCTGTTCGGGTTGATCCTCAATGGCCTGACATTTAACAGAGTGTCCGACGATCGGAAGGCAAACAAGCGGGCACTGTGGCCGGCGTTTTGAACCTATGAGCAAACTGGCGTGGTTCCTGGCGGGAGGGTTGAGCGTAGCGATCGTTCTCGCCGTCGTCGCCTTTGTCGCACTGCGCCAGGCGCACGGCTTCAGTGCTCTTGAAGCGCCGACTGCTGCCGAGCGCTGGGTTGCCGGAACCGCGCGCGATCTGGCCATGCCCTCCGCTGCAAAATTGGCACCCAACCCCGTTGTGGATTCGCCCGAAGTACTCGCCGAGGCCCGCGAGCATTGGGCCGATCATTGCGCGTCCTGCCACGCCAACAATGGCAGCGGCGACACACAAATGGGGAAGCATTCTTACCCGCCTGCGCCCGATATGCGCGGAACGGAAACGCAAAGCAAAAGCGACGGCGAATTGTTCTTCATTATTCAGAACGGCGTCAGGATGTCAGGTATGCCCGGCTGGGCCGTCACTGGACATGAGGACGATTCGTGGAAGCTAGTTCGTTTCGTACGTCATTTGGCACATCTCACCGCGCAGGAAGAATTGGACATGCAAAAGATGAATCCGAAATCGCCGGACGAACTGGAAGAAGAACAGCAAGAGAAAGACTTCTTGAATGGAGCTAGATCCAATGAATCAAAACCACACGTTCACTAAACTCACGCTTTGCTTCGCGCTCTGCGCCACTCTTGTACTCGCCCATGGCGGGCTCGAACACGTCATGGGTACAATCGCCAGGGTCTCGGACGGCTCGGTGACGGTGACTACCGCGGCAGGAAAGACGGTGGAAGTCTTGCTCGACTCCAAGACCACCTTCGCGCGCGGGAGCCAAGCCATCCAGAAGACCGATCTCAAGGTTGGAGATCGCGTAGTAATTCACGCCGAAAAAAGCGGCGACAAATTCACTGCGCACACGGTTGAGATCGGGGCGGGTCGAAAAACGGCGCAGCACTAACCCGCAGCCGTCAATTCCACCGTCGATGCCCTCAGTTCGCGAGCGGGTTGGGCCGGATCTTGGAAGTGGACCACCTTGGGCATGGTCCCTTTTCCGGTCTCGCTGTGGAACGGCGTGCGCGTGCCCCAGGTGGTCCAGACGCCCTTGCCTTTCCAGCCGGCGTTCGCGATCGTCGATGCGGCCGTCCATCCCTTTCGCGAAGAATCCCAGCGGATAGGGCACGCGCATGATCACCCACTTGCCGTTCACCAGAGCGATGCAGCGAATCGGACGAATTGCCGGTGACGATGGGCGTGTTCTTGCCGAGCCCGAGCGTGTCGAACTGATCCACCCAGTCGTAATAATGCGAGTCGGCGCTGCCGGAATCCTTCACGTTCTTGAAGTTCGGTCCGGGCGTCGGATAGAGCGTCCAGCCTTCCGGGCAATGCTGGCCGGTGGCTTTCGGGCCATTGAGCGGACCTTTGCACTTGCGGCGGTCGAAGCTGGCCAGATGCCCGCTGCCCAGCGCGACCCACGCGACGCCGTTGCGATCGATATCCATGCCGCGCGGCGAAAAACCCCACACCGGCGCTTTCGGATTGTTCCACGGCACTTCGTAATATTCGGCCAGCGCGGTCTCCGGCGGATTCGATCCCGGATTCAGCCGCACGATTCCGCCGGGGAAGCCCAGCACGCTGCCCCAGATCATGCCGTCGGCGCCGATCGCGAGCGCCATAGAAAGCCGCGTTGAGCCGCGTGTCCTTGTCGGGTCGGTGCGATGGCGTTGAGAGCGGCCGAAGTGCCCAGACTCTCGCCGCTCGGCGCCGTCACCACTTTCTGCTCCGACTTCCTGCATAGGGGTCGCGCTTGCCGTTGCCGTTGGTGTCCAGCACCAGCGCCGTCCAGCCCTGCGATTTCTGCTGCGTCGTGCGTCTGGTCCCACATCTTCGTATTGAGCCAGCCGACCACGCCGCCGCCGCCGCCGCTGCTGGTCCACAGCGTGTTGTTGGCGTCCTCGGCGAACAGCAGATGGTGCGTGCCGAAGCAGGTGTCGATCATGGAGGTCTGCTTGGTTTTCGGATCGTACACCGCCAACTGGCGGCCCGGAGCGATCGACCGGCGTGAGCTTGGCCGAAGGAAGGCTCGATCCCGCTTTGCAGAACGCGGGATTGTCGCTGGCGCGGATGCGCGACGGTGTACCAGAGGCGCCCCTTCTCGATCGAACATCGGATTGTGAACCGTCGTGTGGCTGTCCCAGATGGCTTCGTCGCCCCAGAACGTCGACGGCTGCAGCGGCTTGGGCTGGCCCGGCGTGTTGGGATCGCGGTAAGGAACCTTCACCTGGCTGATGGTGTTGTGCACCGGGATCGAGCACCGGCAGATAATCGCGGCTTTCCTCCGGCGATCCGTAAATCAGGCCGTTGGCGTTGACGCTGGGGTTGCGCTTGTCGGTGGAGATTTCGTCGTGCAGATAGGCTTTCGGATCGGCCCAGTCCCATTGCGTGATCACGACGTTGCGCTCGATGCCCTGCGGCCGCGGAGGCGCTTCAGCCGGCAATTCGCCTTGCGCGATGCGCGTGGTCCAATCGCCGAATTCAGCCGTGGCTCGTTCCGGGCCCAGCTGGCTCAGGCCGCCGAGCATCGCGCTGCCCGGCTTGTCCCGACTGGACGCGGCGCATCCAGGCCTGCGCGGGGGAATCGAGATTCGCTGAACATCGCGGGAATCGTGCGCGTGTATGCGTTGCCGAGCTGGTGGCACGATTCGCAGCTATCGGTCTTGATCAGGTGCAGCCACTGTCCCTGGCTCTTGATGTTGGGCGAGATGCCGTTGCCCTTGGGTCCGGTGCCGGGAAACTCGTTCTTCGTCGGGCACCTTCAGCAGCGAATACCAGTAATTGGCCGGGATAAAGCTGCGGCCGCGGTCTTCGCGTCCGGCGCGACGGTGGGCTTCAGGTTGACCATCTTGCCCGGCTCGGTCTGCACCTTGGGCGAATCCACGAGCCCGTAGCCGCGCGCCCAGACCGTGTAGTTGCGCTTTCGGCAGATCCGGGATCGAGGTAGCGGCCGCGATCGTCGGTGACGACGTTCTTGATGTAGCGCGTGGGCAGATCGGTTGTTTCGGCGATAACCCACACGCCGGCTTCCGGCCCTTTGGCGCTTTTGACTGTGCCTCCGATGTCGTCGCTGTCGATCGCCGGCGGTTGCGCAACCAGCGCTAAGCCCGCCAGGAAAAGCAGTGTAATGGCCCGCATATCTCCGCTCCTTTCGGCTCGAACGGAAACAAGTATATACCCGTTGCGCAGGCGTGCGAACATGAAGCTGATGCCCGCCATTCAGCTATTGGACGCGGCGCTCTTTGGGAGTCTAGTGGAGCGCGCGCGCCAGTCTCCACGGCTGCGAACGAATCACAATTTTCACGCCAGCATGGAAGACAATCCGCACCGCTTCCTGAATGTCATGATCCGGGGGACGTACATCGCGCCGCACCGGCATCTGGATCCGCCGAAAGCGGAATCCTTTTTGGTGCTGGAGGGTGAAATCGCGTTCTTCACGTTCGACGACAGCGGGCGTATCGCGAGTTCGCACATTTTAGGGCGCGACGTAGTAGGCATCGACGCAGCTCCTGGCGTGTGGCACACGATGGCTCCCTTAACGCCGCATGCGATCTGTTACGAAGTGAAGCCTGGGCCTTACGTGGCGAGCAACGATAAAGACTTCGCGCCCTGGGCGCCGAGAGAAGGCGACGCGGTTGCGCCGGCGTACCTCGATTTGCTGATGAGATCTATTTCGCGGCCGAGACCGTGACTGGCTGAGCGGTCTTGTTCCAGCCTTTCAGCGTGATGGTTCCATCGGCGCGAAGGGTCGCGGTCATCATCCCGGGGGTATTAAAAGGCGTGGTGGAGTTGCCCCTGCGGTCGAGCGCGATCACGCCACCGTCGCCGTGCTGCGCGACAAGCTCCTTCATGACCACGTCGTCCGCCGCCTGATCGAGCGAGACGTGCAGGTACCGGACGCGCTCGCAAATATCCGCCGCCACGATGTTGCGCATGAAGTATTCGCCGGTTCCAGTAGCCGAAACGGCACAGCTTTCGTTGTTGGCGTAGGTGCCGGCGCCAATGATGGGAGAATCGCCCACGCGTCCGGGCATTTTCATGACGGTCCCGCCGGTGGAAGTGCCGGCCGCGAGGTTGCCGGCCTGGTCCAACGCGACCGCGCCGACAGTACCGTGCTCTTCCTCGCGCCGCAGCGAGGAAGTCTTTTTCGCGGCAGCTTCCTGGGCCTTCTTGAAGCGCTCCCACTCCCGCTCGTTATAGAAATAGTAGGGCGAGACCAGTTGGATGCCTTGCGATTTTGCGAATTCTTCGGCGCCCTCGCCCACCAGCAGGACGTGCGGCGTTTTCTCCATCACCAACCGCGCCAGGTGAATGGGATTGGCGATGTGTTTGACGGAAGCCACCGAGCCGGCGCTTAGCGTTTTTCCGTCCATGATGGCCGCGTCCATTTCCGGTACACCGTCCTTGGTGTAATAGGCGCCGCGGCCGGAATCGAACAACCCGGAGTCTTCCATCACGCGGATCGCGGCTTCCACGGCGTCCAGGCTCGTGCCGCCGCGCTTGAGGATGTTGTAGCCGGCCTCGATCGCCTTGATCATGGAAGCGCGGCGCAGCTCGACTTGTTCGGCGGGCATCCGGTCGTAATTTCCAGCGCCGCCATGGATGACCATGGCGAAGGCGGGCATGGCGTCAGGCGGAGGCGCTGCATGCACGCTGGTGGGATGGGTATGGCTAAGCAAGAATAGCGCGGCAGCGGCTGGAACAAGTATCGAAACAATCCGGATAATTTTCATTTTTCCTCCGTGCAATCGCTATGATACACCCGGCGAGAACGGGGCCTTGACAGGGGGCCTGCGCGGCTGGACATCGGAGCGTTGCTCTGATATGTTGAGGGTGCCAGCGACGGGCGGGAGTAATTCAGTGGTAGAATGCCAGCTTCTACCCACCCCCTTTGTTTTCTGTCATTTAGACCATGTGCTGTCTCCCATGCTGTCCGCAAAGATGCGGCTCGCAGGAGAGACATTTTGTCGCGAGTCAACATCGTCAAACGCATCAAAATTGGCGGCCGCTGGAAGATGTTTTCCATCCCCCGGAATGCCAAAGGCAACTACGACTGGAACGCCATCGCCGACGGCCGCTACTATGTCGAGTGGTACGTGGGCGGCACTCGCCGTCGTGTGAGTGCTGGCGTCACCGCCGCTCAGGCACTCGAGGTACAGCGGCGCAAGCACCATGAACTGGAAGGCCGCAAACTGGGTATCCCCGGGTTTGAAACAGCCGGCGAAACGGTCAAGAAGCCTGCGTTGCACGTCGCCATCACTAAATACCTGGAGCAGATCGACGCGCTGAAAAAGCCCAACACTCATCGCAAATATGAAGCCGTGCTCAACCGCTTCGGGGAGTTCTTCCGCGACTGCGTCTCGATCGACGCGATCTCCGGTGACGACCTAACGCGCTTCGTCGTGACGCTCAAGAAAGATCATGGCTTGGGATCCAATACGATCCTGCACAACGCGGTCATCGTCGCGCAGTTTCTCAAGCGCCATGGCAGGAGCGGGATCACGAAAGAGCTGTCGCTACCGGAGCGCATCACGCCGCTTGTGAAGATATACCGCCACGAGGAGCTTGCCCGCTTCTTTGCAGCGTGCTCCGATCACGGAACGCGCCTTGTTCGCCACGTTTCTGCTGACCGGTTTCCGCGAGCAGGAAGTGATGTTCCTGCGCTGGAGCGACGTGAACTTCGAGTTGCGGACTGTGCGGGTGACCTCGAAACCGGAACTGGGATTCTACCCGAAGCGATGGGAAGATCGTGAGATTCCGGCCCCGGTGGAACTCATCGACGAGCTTCGGAAGCATACGCATCGCCCGAACTGCCAATTTGTGTTCCCATCCCCTACCGGAAACCGCGAACAGCACATGCTCGACCACTGCAAATCTATCGCGAAGCGCGCCAAACTCGATCCGACAAAGTTTGATCTGAAGACATTTCGTTCGACCTATGCCACGGGAATGCTGCGCAGGGGATTCGATGTACGGACCGTGCAGCACTGGATGGGCCACAAGTCCCTGGAGACCACGATGCGCTACCTGGCGCCGGCCACCGATGTTCACGACGAGTTGGACCTGGTGACTATTCCGTCCGTCGGGAAGGCCGCCCCGGCGCCGCGAAAGTCTGCCGCGCGCGAGACCCGTTCCCTTCGGAAGGGAGGACGATCGCATGCCCGCGCCGAAGGGCCGGTACCCGCCGGCGCGCTAAAACCCGGTACCTGAGCATACCGAGCCTTTGCGCATGAGCCAGTGCTGGATGCGCTGGCCCGAGTGGCCGAAGAGAGTTGCTCCTGAGACAATTGACAGGAGGGACGGGCAACCATGCAGATTACGATAGAGCTGCCGGAGGACATCGCCGTAGGGCTTGAGTCGAAGTGGAAGGATCTGCCTCGTGCAGCGCTCGAAAGCCTAGCACTCGAGGCATATCGGTCGCGTGCCCTCACCGCTGCACAGCTTCGGCGGCTCCTTGTTTTCGAGACGCGGATGCAGGTCGACGCCTTTCTAAAGGAGCACGAAATCTTCGACTACTCGGCCGCGGATTTCGAACAGGACCGCGAGACTCTTCGGGAGCTCCGAATGAGAGAGGCTCGGCCCTGAGCTCGGCCTCTCGCCATGGTCGTCGGCGCGGACATATCCCCGACGATTAGGTTTTCGCCGAGCACACAGCGCCGAATCTCGTAACTTCTAGAGAACTTAAGGTTCGGGACCGGGAAGTCGCAGGTTCAACTCCTGCCGCCCGACCATCACTTAAGTTACAGCCAACCGTTCAGCAGAAATGAATACCATGGGTACGCATCTGGGTGGGTATTTGGGTGGGCGGATTTGGCGACGCTAGTCGCGCTGTCCGTAAACCCGCGAAGTTCTCGAGTACGGAATCCATTCCCGGATTGTGAAGGTTCTTTGACCTCCTGGTCGACACGCAGGGGGTCGAAGCTGAGCCGGGCATCGAAGATCGCTTGACTGCGTAGGCGTCCTCAGGGTGTGTCCAATGCACGCAGTAGATGGGCAGGAGGTCGCAAGAAAGTTAGCACCAGGTTGGCGGCAAACAGAGTCACGGCCGTGAGCTCTACCACCGCAGAAATAGGCAGGACCGACCAAGCCTGGTGGAGATAGCCCTCGTACGCCGGAATTTCAGACCCGACCCGTAGAACGCATCCCAGGTTCAACAGCGCCAGCGATGCGAACATCAAGTTCTTGCTGAACAGAACACGCGCACCGCAAAACGCAGGCAAAATTCTCTGGCCGATGGCGAAGACCATGGTTGACAGGAATCCGACGGTCAGCGCGTGCCGCGAAGCGCCCCAAATGCCGCCTTCGCGATCCGCCAGCGCGGCAGCGACTGATAGCGTTGCCGCCACCAGTAGCCAAACATAGGCGCCGCGTACGAAGACCGGGAAACTCGCGTGTACGCCGTTGACTTTGGCCGGCTGCATCGCGGGTTCAAAAACATGCAGGGCCGAAACAGCCAAAAAGGCGGCGATCAGCAGCAGCACAGCAGAGAGGATTGCAACTCCCGACAGCATCGCGGCCACGGCGGCCCAGGCGACGAACAGAGCGGCATACAGACGCCGGGCGTTCGGCGTTTTCAGTCCAAGAAATATCGGTAGCCACCGGGCGTTAAAGCCCCACACCGCCGGAACCAGGAATCCCCAGGTGGGCAGCATCAACAGACGCTGATCGAGGATTAAGGGAACAGCCGGGCCCTGTCCGCTCGCCGCGACGTAAAGGGTCACGCCTATGTTAGCGACGAGGGTCGCTAGAAAACCAATAGTCGAGCCGACGACCACCAACATCCAAGGCTGCTTGGGGCGGGGTGCCGCGCCCGTTGCCGGTTCGGGCCGGTGGCTTGACACAGTGCGAAAGAAAATGAGAAACGCGGCGAGTTCCAGCGCCGCCGACGCCGGCAGCGCTACGCGCCACTGCCAGGCGGTGATGTTGACGGTCCAGCGCAACAGGACCCCAGCCGTCCAAATTGCGAAGCAGATCCAGCCGCGCGAGACCGCGAAGGGCGGCAGATTCCCCATCTTCGACAGCGAATAGAAGCCGATGCCGAGAATGAACGTCCCTATCCAGCCGAAAATCTGCGCATGCCCGTGTGCTTGCAGCCACGCCGGCGACAGGCTGGCGACCGTGTGCGTGCTGCTGATCGAGAGCAGATTCCAGACGCCGAGAAACGTTCCTGGCAAGAGCATGAAGAGTAGGCCGGCGAGGATGTAAGCAGTCAGGAGCCGCTGGAGACTAACTTCCCGAGTGACGATATCGGACCTGCTCGAATGCATGACGGCGTTAGCAGCAGTCATCACGCCCTCGCGTGCACATCGCGTTCCAGGTTGACGGCGCGGGGAAAAGTATATTGTTCTCAAGATGAATATGGTGATGCAGGTCGCGCTCAAATTCTTCTAAGCCGTGATACAGGGCCCGATAGCTGGGACAGGCGTCGTCGGGTGGGTGAAATCCTCCGGCCAGCTTGCGTATTTGCGCGAGCAGTTCACCGGCGTCGTCATGTTCGGCGAGCATCCGCGCGATCGGATTCTGAACCGACCCGAAAAATGGCGGAGGCACGGGCTCGCCGGCGAGAACGGCCGACTCCATTTGGGATAGATACGGGAATAGCAGGTTCTCCTCCTTCATCATGTGTGCAAAGAGTTCCTGCGTGATGGCCGCGAACAGATCGCGGATCGATGACAGTTCCGGATTGCGCTCGCCGTGTTTTTCCGCCACCTTCCCGGTCAAGGCTTCGAGCCGCGGCGCCTCCCGGCGAACAAAGGCGTGGTGTTGCTCGACGATATAAGCCGCCAGATCCGCGAGCTTTGCATCTTTCCAGCGGGCGGCATGTTCTGGTGAAGCCGGCGTGCTGGTTCCGGCCAACAGCTCCAACGCGCGCTCCACTGGGACCTTAGCGCGCTCGCACGCTTCTCGTAAGGGCCGCTTCCCACCGCAGCAATAGTCGATGCCGAGCGATTCGAAAACGCGCACCGTGGCCGGGTTTTCGATCGCGATGTCTCGTACGGCCTGATCAGCACTGAGTGTCATTTGCTACCTCTGGTTCGAGGGTACGGCTGGAGCCAGAGAAACTCAGTGACTTAAGTCACCGGTGGAAGAAATCAGATGACGGAGGCCAGATCGGCTTCCAGCGCCTCGCGGTCGATGATCGTGATTTCGCGGCCGCTTACTTCGATGAGCCCTTGTGCTTGCAGCCGGGCCAGATTGCGTGAAACCAGCTCGCGTACCGTGCCGATTTGGGCCGCCAGCTCCTGATGGCTCGCCTGCACTGTGAAGGCCAGACCGCGATCAGTGGGATGGCCCTCCACGTTTGCCTGGCGCAGAAGCCAGGAGATCAGGCGGTGACGCACGGTGGTGAATGACAATTCTTCTATGATCCCGACCAAGCGGCGCAGGCGCGCGCCGACTACCTGAAGCACCTTCAGCGAGACCTCAGGATGCTCGAGGCAAACCGTGCGGAAGTCTTGACGCGAGATGAACACAAGTTCCGAATCTTCCACTGCGGCGGCCGATGCTGGATAAGGGCCTCCGTCGAAGACCGGAAGCTCCGCGATGGAACTGCCAGGACCCTCGATGGCCAGCACCTGTTCCCGGCCACTCGGTGAGATTTTGAAGATACGGACACGACCTTGGGCAACCAGGTACAAACCTTTGCATGCTTCTGCTTCGGAGAACAGCAGCTGTCCTGCTGCGTACGCCTGCAACACGGAGCGCGCCGCGAGCAACTGGATCTCGGAATCGGTGAGAGCGACAAACAGCGGCGCCGCTCTAAGCACGTTAGTAATCGTCGCTTGGTGACGAGGCATTCTGCTGTAAATAATTGTCGCCGAAACGCACCAGAACAGGTCTGGTCGGGCGCACTGAGCCTCCTCCGATTCACACCTAGCGACGCATCGGGGTGAAGAATGCTGTTGCGGCGACTCGGACGCACAATGGTGTTGCCTCCTTCCGCCCAGGGGTCTGAAACCACAATGCGCTCGGAGCAAGCTCCGGTTGTACTGGCTAAGAATGGTATGCGCCACTCGATTGATTTGCTCGTGCCGGTGACAGAAGTCACAGCTATGAGCGCTGATCCGGGTTAGCATCGGCTGGGAATGATCGAGGTGAAACGATGATCAGAGAAGATTCCTTGCTGCCGGACGTGATAACCGGGCATCCAGCCACTCGTCTTGTTTTTGATCGTTATGGTCTCCACGGTTGCGGCGGTCCGAAAGGACCTCGGGAGACCGTGGGGTGGTTTTCGCGGCTGCACAGCGTTCCACTGGACACGCTGCTATCCGAATTGAATGAGGCAGCGGCCGTGTCACCGCCGATGCGTGTTGAAGTCGGACCCTCGCTCGGCGACACTATTTTTCGTCCGTTCTTTCTGGCCGGGATCGCTACAGTGTTCTCGCTCGGATGCCTCTGGGGCGCCGTAAATCTATGGATCATGGGCAAGAATCACGCCTTCGGCAGTGTGAACTACTCGTGGGTGTTGGCGCACGCTGATGCGATGGTGTTCGGATTCGTAGGTTTCTTCGTAATGGGTTTCGCCTACCAGGCTTTTCCCCGATTCAAGCATTCGGCATTGTGGCGGCCGAGACTTGCGTATGCGGCACTACCCCTGATGGCGGCCGGCATCTGCCTGCAAACAGTTGGACATCTGCGGGCACCGGGGTCATGGTTTCTGGAGCTCGGAGTGGCAGGGGGGCTGATAATGTTCCTTGCCGTCGCCATCTTTGCAGTGGTTATCAAGCAGACTCTAGGGCGCGCAGGCAAACCGGAACCCTACGATCGCTTCGTCTTTGCATCGTTGGCGTGGTTCGCCGTCGCGGCTCTGGTAAATCCACTGGTCTTTTGGCTCTTTGAGGGAGCGCAGACTCGCGAGGAGTTCTTATACCATGTATCGTCTTTTGACATTCCGTATCGTGACGTAGAACTGATCGGCATCGCCGTTGTGATGATTCTTGGCGTATCACTCAAGTTTCTGCCGCACGCCTATGGCTTCCGCACGCCTGGACCTAGATGGCGTGGGTTTGTCTTCTGGGGCATAAACGGTGCGATCGCGGGTGGCGCGCTCACATTTATTGGCGCGATCGCCTTTGGCAAGTTCTGGATGTTGATACCGAACGAGCTATGTGCCCTATTGCTGCTAATCATTGCAGCCGGCACGATTCGGCAGTACCGGATATGGGGGCCCGTGCATTCAAGCGAACAGGATCGAGGTCTCAAGTTTATTCGTACGGCGCACGTTTGGTTCGTGGCCGCGACGGGGATGCTGGTTCTCACGCCCATCTATGACGTCGCCATCTTCCAACCGCTCACGCACTCGCCCAGCCCGTTCTCTCACGCGTATCTTGGCGCTTACAGACATGCGCTGACCGTTGGTTTCATCCTCATGATGATCGTCGGCGTATCCAGCAAGGTCGTCCCGACGCTTTCTGGGGTGGACCTCCGGCGAGCAAGCCCCCTCTGGCCGACGTTTGTTCTTCTCAATCTTGGCAATTTGCTGCGCATAGGGACTGAAATCGCGACCGACTACACTCCTCGTGCCTACGCGGTGATGGGCGTCTCCGGATTCATCGAACTGGCCGGATTGGCGCTATGGGGTTTCGAAATTGTCCGGAACATCCGGTTTGGGCAGCACCTGATAAGACATCCTGAACCGCCGGTGTCCGTTCCTGCCGCCGGTGATTGGGTCCCGGGTCCTCAGACGAGGATCGGCGAGATCTTGGAACGCTACCCGGATACTTTGCCGCTTTTCCTGCGGCGCGGCTTCACGCCACTCGCCAATCCGGCGCTCCGAAGAACAGTGGCCGGCATTGTGACGGTCGAACAGGTCTGCCGCCGCGAATCGGTTGATCTCGATTCCTTTCTTGAGGAGTTGCGTTCGTCCGTCGAGACAATAAGGCGGCCTTAGCGGGCTTGCGGCTGGTGCCGATTACTAGCGGAAACACGTGGCCGGAAGATAGCGTGAGTCATCCCAGCAAATGTAGCCAGCCACGCTGCCAGGGCAACGTAGGTGAACCACCTCGGAACCCAAAAGAGAAACTTAAGTTGCCAGAAGTCAGCGAGGCGGTACGTAGCTACTGCGTACACGCCAAGTGGAAAGACGGCGCCCCAGTAAAGGGGATCGTAGGACAGTGGAAATCGCTTGATGATGTGCCTCCAGAAGCCGAGAATCACGAGCATTGGGATCCACCACGTAGCCGTCGCCCAGAAAAAGATGGTTAGCCCCTCGACGAACGGACGAAGTTCTCTTAAGGCTGAGTCGGAAATGCGCTCTACAAGAAGTGCTCCAACCAGAGTCGAAATGGCCATGGCTCCCATGTTGATCCAATAAGGTGGCATTAAATCGGACGGCGCGAATGTGAAGAACGTGTATCGATAGAAGATCAGTGAGATCATCCAGATATACAGCATCCCTCCCCACATCCATAGCGCCAGGCCGAGGAACAGCAACACATCGGCACCATTCGGAAACGCCGGGATCAATAACAACGCGAGCTGCGCGACCGCCTGCGTGGAGACAACCGCGAGTAGCCAGCCTCCATTGATGCCTTGATCTAGAGCAGGTTTAGTCTCCTTTACCGTCAAAGTCGCAAAGACGGCATAGGTCAAGAAGACCCAAAAGATAACGCTCGCGATCCACAGTATAAATGCAACGGTATACCAGCTTGCGATCAGGATGAACTGGCATCCGAGCAACGCTGAACCCGCGGCGATGGTCAAGAAACCAAGCGCTCGCGCGTGATTCATGATATCGGCGAGAACTTCACGTGGGAAGAGGGCCAGGCGCGTGAGCGTCAGTGAGGCGAGTATCACAAAGATCGCCGCGTTGAGCGCTGTCAGCAACTCTGCTATCCGGCTGAGATGTTGAAGCTGGCAAGCAATCGCTACAATGCTGGTTGCCATCACCAGCGCAAAATAAGCAGGCTGCAGGTTCCGAATGCGTTCCTTATCGACCAATGTGAACTGATTCACCCGACCTCCGATCAGCGGAGCCTTAGCGCAGAAGACATTCTACCTGTCGTACTGTCACTTCGGGTCCAACGTGTCTTTCTCTGAGATCCCGAGATCGGACAGAATCTTAGGTGAGCTTTCTTCCACGGCGATCATGTTGTGACATGCGCTGCAGTCCTGGGTAATGCTGCTTCCGGAGGCACTGGTATGATTGCCGTCGTGGCAGCGGAAGCATCCGGGGAAATCTGTATGACCGATGTTATTCGGATACGTACCCCAAGTGACGTTCATCGAAGGGAACACATTGCGTCGATAGATCGCGAGTAGGCTCCTGGCCGAATTCTCGATCTCGGCTTTGTGCTGCTGGTAAACGGACGGGTAGGCTTGTTGGTAAAATGCGAAAAACGACCGCGGGATTCGGGCTGCGGCTTCCTCAGTGCTGGCGTACCCAGACCTAAGGATCGCTACGCTTTCCTTTTTGGCGAACGGGAGCGTCGGCGAGATGGAGCCAGCCGCGAGAGCCTCATCGACGGCACGCTCGGGCAACTGAAAAGTGTGTGTCGGGCGGTTATGGCAGTCGATGCAGTCCATCTGGCGGATCGGAAGGCCAGCCGCATTGTCGGGTTTAGTGCCCGGCGACACGTACACGGTGGTTCCGTGCTTGTCGCTGTATTCGATCCAGGGAATCTTCTGCCGCTCTTCGTCTGAGGCGGCATATCGTACAGCAACGCCCGGCCCCATGTGCTTTCCATGGATTCCGGTCCCGCGCATACCTCCGCCAATTCTCATTAGGAGCACGGTTTGGGTCATGGTGTTTGCTTCATCCTCAGCGAAGCTGGCGATGACATTCAGGCGGTTCGCATCGAACTTCTCAGGCCAGTGGCACGTCTCGCAGGTCTCACGTGCCGGACGCAAGTCATGAACCGGCACTGGAATCGGCCGCGGATAAGTGTCGAACAGCGTGGCAAAGACCTGGCCAGTTCCCGAAAGCTTGCTGCGGACAAACCAGGAGGCGCCAGGGCCAATGTGACATGCTACGCACGCGACGCGCGCATGCGGAGAATTCTGATGAGCCGTGTATTCCGGTTCCATTACCCGATGGCATGTCATCCCGCAGAACGTCACCGAATCCATATAGTTGACAGCAGCATAAGTGACCTGGCTGCCAATGATGAAGTTCGCAACAGTTGTGATGCCGACAAACGCAATCAACCGGCGCAACTCGACATTCTGAAAGTCCAGTGGTGGAAAGCTTACCGGCAGAGCGGAGCGACGCCGCCACCATATGCCGAGTGGAATGAGTACCAGCCCGCTGAAGAAAACTGCCGGCAATAGCAGAAACGCGAAAATGCCTACATAGGGATGAGCAGTTTCGCCTCGCAGTGTCGTCGGCAGCAGGAAAAGCCACAACACCGGTGGCGGTGGTGATAACGACCACGCCAGTAAGGCTGCAGCCAATTGCTGGAAAGGTAGACAAGAGGCGAGAGCCACCGCCCCCATCTCGATTCAGTTGAAGTTACGTCCACTGTTAAACCCCAACACTCTCACGGGTCAAGACGAACTAGCGACCGTAAAGCGCTTTTGCAGGAGAATCATGCGCGGCGCTAATTGAAAACTTCTAGCAAGACGGAACCGGTACCAGGTACACGTAGAACATTACGTATTGCTCTGGGCCGTTGTTCAGCGAAATCGAGTTCAGTCCGCGGATGTGGATGTTCGCTGCGCCATTGGTGAACGCCCCCGGTATCACCACCATCCCGGGCACTTTCGCGACGAGCAGGTCGCTCATGTTGGTGATCGACGTCTGCTCGACACGCGCGGACACGTCGCCAAGCGTCGAGACAGCGCTGCCGAGCTCGATCCGGCGCTGGTCGCCCGTGGCGGTCGTCACGATTTCATTCAGCATGACCGGGCGGCGAGCTGGAAGTCGAGGTCGGTGGTGCCGCCGTTGGTCACCGTGACGGTCCGCGTGAGCGGCAGGTAGCCGATCCGCAGCACCTCGATCTCGACCGTACCCGCCCGTACGCCGGTCAGCGTGTACTTCCCGTCCTGCTCGGTGTTCGCCGCGGCGTTCGTGCCGAGCGCCAGCACGCGGGCGCCAGCGATCGGCTCGCTGTTGCCTTGCGCCGTCACGTGGCCGCTGACCGTTCCCTGCGCCCATGCCGCGGCGCTGGCGAGGCACAGCGTGCCCGCCATTCGCATAAGTGAGAAAGGTCGTGCGAATCGTCCGATTCTCATCCTGATACTCCTCACCATGTGAGTGGATGTCGAAAAAGTACGGCGGGGGACCCCTTGGACCAGCGGTTCATTCGAGAGAGCGCAGCTGCACGCATCCAGTCGATGGTCGCAATGCACTTGATATAGACGCGGCAGCCCTGAGCGACCCTGACTGTCTCGAACACTCCTCGCGAACAGCCTCCGGGCGAACCGCTGGATGGTGGACGACGCCCGAGCGGGAAGCTCCTGTTCGCTCGCGGCGGGGAGGGGAGTGCGTCCGTCCTCGTCGAGGCATGGGGCGAGAGGGACGCCTGGTGATGTCCCGCCGTGTGGTTCTGCCTGCGCGTGGCGCGCTTGCTGTCCCATGAAGGATGTTCTCCGGCGTCGGAGTGAGGTTCAAGCGCAGAAAACGTTAGGGCGCCCCCCTGACACGACAGTAGGGAAAAACCGGAAGATTCGTCAGGTATTTCCCTATCAGCCCAGCGCCGAACAGAATGTTCTCCGAAGATCCGACATCGCATCCACACTGGTGCACGCGCGGTGCAGCCGACACCACAAAACAAGCCTGCCTCGTGATCCGGAGGACCCCGAGGCAGGCTCTATAAGTCATCTACTCACAACACATTACGAGAACGACCGAAC
>CAVUBR010000012.1:0-64994 GCA_963739705.1 Terriglobia bacterium
CCATTGAGCGTTGTAAGCTGTCCGCCGAAAGCAAATCCGCCTTGCGCGCCGTACGCCGTTCCGCCTGAGGTGTATTCGGCCTGTATGTGATTCAGGGTCTGATAAACTAATTCGCCACCGAAACGTATTTGGTGTGATCCTTTGATCCACGTCATGTTGGGGCTGTAGTTGTACTGCGGATCCCAGCGGTTCCATGGCATCCATTGCGCGTTAGTGCCGAACTGGCTATATGTATCTGGAATGAACTCCGGCCAACCGCTTTGATACCGTGCTGGACCGTTGGTTCCGGGAATTCCAGCATTCAAGCCGAGGTTCGTGCCGATTCCTACCTGCTCGATGTTGGTAGTTAACTCGGTCCATCCGATGTTGGCGTCCAGCAGCAGGTGAGACGTGAACGAGTAGACTCCTGCAAACGTGGTGCTAAAAGTCTTTCCCCAGATATTTCCGCCTTCGATGGGGCCACCGATTCCCTGAGCGTCGAAGGCGTTGCCCGTGAAGCCCTGATCGCCGACCAGACCCATGCGAGCCCAGAGTTGTGCTTTCTGGGTGGGATTCCAGTTGATTTTCGCGTCGGTTATGAATACGTCGCGGTTGATCGGCGTTTCGATGAAGTAGTTGTTGGTGAGCCCGGGGAAGATTGGGGAGGGGGAGTTTGTTGACCAGGTTGAACATGATCGGATTGATGTCCGACCCTGGTATCTTGTTGCCGGGGGAAGGGTGTCCGGCCCGTGCCATCGGGATTGCCGGTGGACGGATCGTAGATCGTTGTCGGGCTCCCAGTCAGAATGCCCTGCCTCTGCAATGCATCGGGCACGGTATAGAAGGCGGTGCTGGTACCGCCCGTGCCGGCGGCGGGAGTCGAGCCAGTCCGGCGGGAGAAGGTGCCGTCGAAACTCAGAAAGTAAAACAGCTTGTCTCGAATCACCTTTCCGCCGACCGAACCGCCAAATTGGTTGAACGTCAGTGTAGGTCTGGGGAATCCCTGCTGGCAGGGTGTTGGGGTTCGCAACAAAGCGGCGTCGGAGTGTTCCTCGAAAAGTGATCCATGCGTCGTATTCGAGCCGCTCTTGATGGTGAGGTTGACAGCTCCGCCGGCGGCCCCCCCGAGCTCAGCGCTGAAGCTGCTGGTAGTCACGCTGACCGTATCAATCGCCTCCAATGAAGGGATATAAGCGACCTCACCGGAAAGCCACATATTGATCTCCGCGGCGCCGTCAATGCGCGTGCTTCGGCCGGTACCCCCCTGGTCATTGATCGTGAAGGCTTGGGCCATGGAGGGGGTGTTTTCGATCGCGGCGAACCCGGTGCTCGGCGAAAGGCCGGGGATCGTATTGAGCAGGGATTCGTAGGATCGGTTGGGTGCAACGGGAAGGTCCAGATACTGGATGGCCTGCACTGCGCCTCTGGTTTCGGCGCGGTCAGTCTGCAACGCGGTCGCTTCGGCTTGGACTTCCACCTTTTCGCAAACAACCCCTAGTCCAGAGTCTCGTCACGCGAACGGTGACATTGGGCTGAACATTGACCTGATTCCGAACCAACTGCTTGAAACCGGTCCCCGAGATGGTCACGGTGTACGTTCCGACCCGTAAATTGGTGAACACGTATTCACCCCGATCTGTCGTAGTTGCCTGGCGGCTGAAACCTGTGCTCGGATCCGAGATCGTTACCGTAGCGCCGACCACCGGGCCGCGCTGGAATCGGTCACGTTTCCAACTAGGGTTCCGTAGAGCAGTTGGGCAAAGCCGGCCGTGAAATCAAACCCATAAGGGCGATCACGGCCATCACAAAGGCCACCGAAGCCCATGGAAGGCTCACACGACACATACTAACCTCCTCACACCCGTGCTGGAATTGTTCACGTGTGTATTCTTGCAGCGCAGATTATCATGGCCCCCGGATCTTGTCAAGAGGGAATGAACGTGATCGGCTGATTTGTGTAGCCTGATCTACTCACACGCGTGCAGCGGCAGTTTTCGGGCGAATTGAGGGCAACCAAACAGAACAAACCAAGCCGGCGCTGGGATTAAAAACCGAACGAAAAGCTTGACGCACTGCGTGGACTGGACTTACCATGGTAAAAATCCTGCACATGTGTGCACCAAGCGGAGTGCTTGGCTGTCCCGCTTGCGAAAAATTCGAGGAGGGGTTACATGCGATTCGAACTTTGGCGTTCCGCAAGTCTATTGACGGGTGCGTTGCTTCTGGCCGAATTTGCACAAGCGCAAATAGACACCGGTGCGATCGTGGGCGTGGTGCGAGATCCTTCGGCGGCTGCAATTCCAGGGGCGACGGTACAGGTAACCAACGCAGCCACCAATGTTGTCTTCACAACTCAAACCAATGCAGCAGGACAGTACCAATTCACTGCGCTGATTCCGGGGACCTATTCGGTCAAGGTCACCGCGCCGGGATTCCAGGCCGCGCAGCAAGAGAATATCTCGATTGACGTGCAATCGCGGCCGGCGGTTGACTTCGCGCTTCAAGTAGGCCAATCCACGGAAGTGGTTCAAGTCACCTCGTCCAGCCCGCTTTTGCAGACCGAGTCCGCTGACGTGGGCGGTGTCGTTCAATCCAGGCAGATTAGCGATCTGCCGCTCAACGGACGCCGTTACTCCGACCTGACGCTGTTGGAGGCAGGCATGACGAAGAACTATTCCGTCTCCAACTATGCCGCTGATCCCTACAACTCCAACGGAAATTGGGACACGCAGAACTACTTCTCATTGGACGGCGTCGACAATAACTCCGGATCGGAAAACATTCAGGAGGGCAGCGTACAGGTGATTCAGCCGCCCCCGGATGCGCTTCAGGAATTTCGAGTGCAAACGCGAACATATTCGGCAGAATTCGGTACCTCCGCAGGCGCGGTGGTTAACGCCAGCCTCAAGTCCGGCACTAACCAGATCCACGGAGACATGTGGGAGTTCCTGCGCAACAGCGACATGGATGCCAATCTGTTTTTCAACAACGCTAACAAGGTTCCACGGCCCCACTACGTGCAGAATCAGTTCGGCGGCACTATCGGCGGGCCCATCAAGAAGAATAGGACCTTCATTTTTGGAGACACCCAAGACCTGACCAGCCGGCAGGGAAAGACGGGCAATTCCACTGTTCCCACTCCTCTGATGCAGGCGGGCAATTTCACTGAGCTGACCGCTACACTGAAGAACCCAGCGCTCCCCTCCCAAGCTGGATGCGTGCAGAACAACATCATCGCGCCGAGTTGCATCGACACTGTGGGCGCCAAGCTACTCAGCTTGTTCCCTGCTCCCAATATCGCCGCACAGGTGGCTCGCGAAGGAGTGCCTCGCAGCTGGACCGGCACACCGAACTATACCTACACCTATTCAGCGCCCACCGACTGGCTATCGTGGGATACCCGAGTCGACCACATCATCAATGACAAAAACCGTATCTTCGGACGATTCAGCTCTTTCAACACGAATACCGTGACCGGCGCGCCCTGGACCAGCAACTTGCTGGCTGGCGACGGAACCGGCACACAAAGCATCGACAGCTACCACGGCGTGGCCCTGGCGTGGGACTACAACATCTCTCCGACCGCCCTGAACGAGCTGCGCGGCGGATTCAACCGCGACGATTCGCATAATATTTCTCCCGGTCTGACATACGGGCAGTCTGCCGCCGCTCAGTACGGTCTCAATGGTATCCCGGTTGGACCGTACACGGCAGGCATCCCCCCGATTTACATCACCGGTCTCACAACCATTGGCGTCACACAGTACAAACCGCAATATCAGATTTCCCAGGTTTGGCAGCTCATCGACAATTTCAGCTGGTTGAAAGGAAATCACAGCTTCAAGTTCGGATACGAGTACCGGCACACCAGCGACAACTTCCTCGACATTCGCGCCCCGCAGGGTCAGATGCTTGTGGGTGGAACATCCAGCCTTCCGGGCTTCGGACTTCCTGACTTTGTCCTGGGCGACATCGATCAAATTTATCTGACCACTCCGACCATCGTCCACAACTACATGATCGGGCACAGCCTTTATGGGCAGGATACATGGCGCCTGCGTCCCAATCTGACCATTTCGTATGGCGTTCGCTATGAGCTTTTTTCGCCGGTCTTGAATCATCAGAACCAGGTCGCCAACTTCACGCCCGCCAACGGCGGAGGGCTGATCTATCCAGCTTCCAATTGTTCGGGTTGGTCGGCTTGCGCGTTGATCGATACCAACAAGAACAATTTTGCCCCTCGCCTCGGCTTCAGCTACCATCCATTTTCACGAGTCGTGTTCCGGGGCGGATACGGCATTTTCTATCAACATGCCGAGCGCATCGGATCCGAAAGCATGATGGCGTTGAACCCGCCGTTCCTGATCAATGAGAACCTGGTGCAGCCCATCGGCACGCCCAATCCGGTGTTCCAGTTGAAGAATGGGTTTCCTCAGCTGAGCAGCACTATCAACCTTGCAAATCTTCAACTGCGCGTACAAAATCCGCATCAACCTACCAGCTACGTCGAACAAGTGAGCTTCGGTCCGGAAATTCAAATCACAGAAAGCACGGTACTCGACGTCTCCTACACCGGCAATTTCGCCCGCCGGATGCTGCGGTTGCGGAACGCCAACCAGGCGGTGGTACAAGGCTTGGATGCCAACGGAAACCCGATTCTCGCGTTTCCTTATCCGAATCTGAACTCGGGCACCCAGCACGCTTATCTCGAATACGCCGCCAACGACGGCACTTCCAACTACAACGGCTTGCTGGTTTCGTTGCGGCACAGATATAGCAAGAGCGTGACGTTCGGAATCAGCTATACCTGGAGCCACGACCTAGCCGATTATGTCGATAACCTCACCAACGGCGGGCAGGCCATTCCCCAGAACACCTACAACTATGCGGCGGAGTACAGCAACGCGTTTATCGATATCCGGGAGCGGTTCGTCGGCTACGGCACTTTTGGCCTTCCTTTCGGAAAAGGCCAACGCTTCTTGAATCAAGGCGGTGCAGTGGACGCAATTCTCGGAGGATGGCAGCTCAATACCATCATCAGCGTGCAGTCGGGGGCGCCCTACAGCGTCACCGCGCCGGACGAGACGGGCGCCGGTACCAATCAGCCCCGGCCAAACTGCATCAGCAACCCGTTCGTGGGCACGAATTCGAATCCTGAAATCGGTCCGCTGATCAATTATGCGGCCTTCTCCCTGCCGGCCCGCGGCACGTTTGGAAATTGCGCTCCCCGCTCCTTCGCAGGACCGCCTTTGCAGAACGTGGATCTGAGCCTGTTCAAAGCTTTCCAGGTGCGGGAATCGATGAAGTTCGAGTTCCGCGCCGAAGCATTCAACGCGTTCAATCACGCCAACTTCGCCAATCCAAACTCGGCGTACTCGGCGTCGACGGGAGGGTCCTTCGGCCGCGTAATCGCCACGTTGCCGAACACAACGCCTCGAGACATGCAGCTCGCTTTGAAATTTTATTTTTGAGCGGCGCGCTGAATCGATTGAAAGGTTGAGGAATTGGTAGCGCTAACGGGAATCGAACCCGTATTTAAGCCTTGAGAGGGCTCCGTCCTAACCGTTAGACGATAGCGCCACGCATCCTCATTATACAAGTGCGTGCGAAGAGCCGACAATGGTCTCGACGCACCTAGCAACTGCGCCTGGCACGAAATCTTCGCGACGAGCGCCCGCGACTGTGATAACGTCTCGATATGCAGAGCCAGGCCCCGACCGTCGATGCCTATCTGCGCTCGCTTCCCGCTGACCGCCGCGCCGCGATCAGCGCGGTGCGCGACGTGATCCTCAAGAACCTCGATTCCTCCTACGAAGAAGGCATGCAGTACGGGATGATCGGCTACTACGTGCCGCACAGCGTCTATCCGAAAGGCTATCATTGCGACCCCCAGCAGCCGCTGACCTTCGCGATGCTCGCGTCGCAGAAGAACTACATGTCGCTTTATCTCATGTGTGTGCATGGCGGAGGCGACGGCGAGAGCCCCGGAAGCAAGCACGCGCGATGGTTCCGGGAAGCGTGGGCCAAGACCGGGAAAAAGCTAGCCATGGGCAAGTCCTGCATCCGGTTCACGAAGGCCGAAGACCTGCCTTTGGAACTAATCGGTGAGGCTGTGAAGCGCGTTCCGGCTGCGAGCTACATTCGGTCCTGCGAGGCTGCGCAAACCAAGCGGCGCGCGGGCGGGACGCGGCCGCGCGCTGGAAAAAAAGCGGCGGCGCGATGAGACTAGAATGAGCGTCGTCGAACTGAACCGGATTTCCAAGACCTACGGCGAGAAAGCCGCGGTTCAGGATCTGAGCTTGCGCATCGAACCTGGCGTGATGTTCGGCCTGCTCGGGCCGAATGGCGCCGGCAAGACCTCCACTATCCGCATGATGATCGGCATCACGCTGCCGGACTCGGGGACAGTCCGACTGTTCGATCAACCGTTCCAGCGCGGCCTGCTGCAGCGCGTGGGATATCTGCCCGAAGAGCGGGGCCTCTACCGGAAGATGAAGGTGATCGACCAGTTGGTATTTCTGGGACAATTGCGGGGACTGGACTCCGGCTCCGCGGCGCAACGCGCGCGGCAGTGGTGCCAGCGGCTCCAGATTGACGCGTCGCTGGACAGCACCACCGAAGCTCTCTCCAAGGGAATGCAGCAGAAGATCCAGTTCATTGCCACGTTACTGCATGATCCGGACCTGATCATCATGGACGAGCCCTTCGCGGGACTCGATCCGGTGAATGCCGGCCTTTTGCGGGATGCTCTACTGGATCTGAAGAAGGCCGGGCGCGCGATTTTGTTTTCGACGCATCGCATGGAGCAGGTGGAGAAGCTCTGCGACACGATCTCGCTGATCGACTCCGGCCGGGTGGTGCTTTCGGGCAGCATGCGCGAAGTAAAGTCGCGCTACCGGCGTAATCGCTTAATCGTGGAGTTTGAGGGCGATGAGTCGTTTTTGCACCATGCCGCTGTCGCCGATTTTCAAAATTCCGCGGGGCGCGCCGAGATCCGCCTGAAGGACGGCGCCGACGCACAGCTCCTGCTGCGGGCTGCCGCCGAGAAGGCCAACATCTTTCGGTTCGATCTGATGGAGCCATCGCTCGAAGAGATCTTCATCCAGACCGTGGGAGACAGAGTCAATGCATAAAGTGTGGCTGACCGCAAAGCGCGAGTACCTGGAGCGCATCCGAAGCCGCGCATTCCGCATCAGCACTCTGATCATCCCGCTGGTGTTCGGACTCATATTCGGGATTGGCGCGCTATCGGGTCGATTGGCCAACGGTCCCAGACATATCGTCGTCGCTTCCAACGATCCGCTCCTGGCCGAAGGCGTGGCCGCTGAGTTAAGGGCTCAGCGGGATCGCGATGATCGCGACTCGCCTAATCGAGCCGCGTCCGCGAGCCCGCCGCTCCGGGTCGAAGTCAGGGCGCCCGCCGGCGCGAACGGTTTGGAAGAATTGAACCGGGCGATCGCCGATAAACAGATCGACGCTTACCTGCTGTTAGACATCCAGCCAGGCGTGGCTCGGCCGGAAGCAACCTATGCATCCAGCAGCTCGGTGGATTTGGCCGCGAATGGCCGCGTCCAGAATGCCATTGCTCACGCCATGGTCCGCGAGGAACTGCTGAAGCGGGGCGTGACGGCGGCCGGCATCGAGGCGTTACTGAAGAATGTGGATCTGAAAACGGTGCAGATCAAGGACGGCCGCGTGGTGGCGTCGGATGCAACCAAAAATTTCTTCGGCGCGTATGCCATGGCATTCCTGCTCTATTTCACTCTGGTCTTTTACGGCATGAATGTCGCCCAGTCGGTGGCCGCGGACAAAAGCTCGCGCGTTTTCGAAGTACTGCTCGCTTCCGTGGAGCCGCGCACGATTTTAGCGGGCAAGTTGCTGGGCGTCGGCTCGGCCGGCCTCACGCAATTGTTCATTTGGATCGGATGCCTGCTGGTATTCAATGCCTCGTCGCTGGCCGCTTCCATCCTGCTGGGAGGGCTGGCGGCATACGGAATAACGCCGCTGCGCGTGATCTTCTTCGTTGTGTATTTCCTGCTCGGGTACTTCTTTTACAGCGCCCTGAGCGCTGGCCTGGGGGCCACGGTCAGCCAGGAGTCCGAAGTGCAGCAGTTCGCCATGCTCATTGTGCTGCCGCTGGTGCTGGCGATCGCGTCGATTGTTTATATTCTCGGAAACCCCGCCGCTTGGCCGGTGGTTCTGCTGTCGCTCGTGCCGCCTCTCACGCCGATCGTGATGTGCCTGCGCATGTCGGCCATGACGGTTCCGTGGTGGCAACTAGCGCTTTCGATAGTGCTGATGGTGGCGTCGATCTACGGTATCTTGTCGGTCTCCTCCCGCATTTACCGTATCGGCATTCTCATGTACGGCAAGCGGCCCGATCTGCCCGAAATCATGCGCTGGCTGCGTTACAGCTGAGGGAGGCAGGTCTGATGCGGAGTATATGCACTTGGTCCTCACTGATCTCATAGACCGCGACGTATGGCCAGGGAGCGAAGATCAACTCTCGAAAATGTCCGCACGTCCGCTATGCCTTCGAAGATGGTCCTAGCGACTCGGTGCGCTGCTTAAGGATTGTCTTTGCGGATGTAGTTGACGATGCGGGCAAGGTCGTCAGCGGCGTTGGTCGTCCACCGCACCCTCATCATGAGCGCATTATCTTCTCGATGCGTTCGACGACGTCATCATGCTCCAGGAACTCGCCACGCCGGGCCGACACGCGTCCTTCCTCAACGGCAGCGACAAATCGCTCGTCATACTCGAGCATGCGGTCCACCGCCTCCTCCACCATCTGCTCGGCGTTCTTGCCGACGCGGGTGGCGATCTCTTGAAGTCTGGCCTGCTTGTCCGGGCTCAGATGTACTTCCATGCCGTAAGTGTACTATGACGACGAAACTGAAGCGCTACGATGAAGGTGCATGACCGCCACCAAACCCCTTGCCTACCTGAGCGAGCAGCTCGAAAGCTGGAAGCAGGCCGGCACCTATCAGCGCCTGCGCGTGCTGGAATCGGCTTGCGAACCCATTTCCCGCTTTGATGGCCGCGAAGTCATCAATCTGGCCAGCAATAACTATCTCGGCCTGGCCGATCACCCCCAGCTCATCGAAGCCGCGGTGGCGGCCGCGAAAAAATATGGCGCGGGCTCGGGCGCCGTCCGCACCATCTCCGGCACCATGAGCCTGCACATGGAGCTGGAACGCCGCATCGCGCAATTCAAGAACACCGAAGCCTGCGTGGTGTTCCAATCGGGATTCGCGGCCAACGCGGGCACGGTCTCGGCCATCCTCGGACCGGACGACCATATCGTGTCGGACGCACTGAACCACGCCAGCATCATCGACGGCTGCCGGCTTTCGCGCGCCAAGATCCACGTATTTCCGCACAAGGACACGGCGGCGGCGGACAAGATTCTGAACGATCTCGCGGGCGCGCCCGGGCACAAGCTGCTCATCACCGACGGCGTGTTCTCGATGGATGGCGATATCGGTCCGCTGCCCGCCCTGGTTGAAATCGCCGAGCGTCACGGCGCCATCATGATGATCGACGACGCGCATTCCTCGGGCGTTCTGGGACGCAATGGCCGCGGCACCGTGGATCATTTCGGACTGCACGGCCGCGTGGATGTACAAGTCGGAACGCTGTCCAAGGCCATTGGCGCGCTCGGCGGGTATGTCTGCGGTTCGCGCGACCTGATCGAGTTCCTGTTTCACCGCGCGCGGCCTTTTCTGTTTTCCACCTCGCATCCGCCCTCGGTGGCGGCGTCCTGCCTGGCGGCCTTCGATATTCTGGAGCAGGAGCCCGAGCGCATCGAAAAACTCTGGGAGAACACCCGCTATTTCAAGGCGACGCTCAAGAACGCCGGCTTCGATACCGGCCAGAGCGAGACCCCCATCACGCCCATCATGGTAGGCGATGCCAAGACCGCGCACGCCTTCTCGGCCGCTCTCTTTAACCAAGGGTTGCTCGCCACCGGCATCGGTTTTCCTACAGTTCCGGAAGGAAAAGCGCGCGTTCGAACCATCGTCACCGCCACTCACACCCGCGAAATGCTGGACCGCGCGGCCGAAATTCTCGCTCGCGAGGCCAAGCAAATGGGCATCCTACGCTAACGCAGCCGCTTCCTCCGCCCTGCTATGATGAAAGCGGAGGTTTTCCCCATGGGTCCCGTCGGTGTGCAGGAGATGGTCGTCATTTTCCTGGTCGCACTGCTCTTGTTCGGCCCCAAGAAGCTGCCGGAACTGGGCAAGTCGATCGGAAAAGCGATCACTGAGTTTCGCCGCGCACAAAGCGAACTCAAAGCCACATTCGAAAGCCACATGCGAGAGTTGGAAAAGGAAAACGAGTCGATCAAGGAAGTCACTCGCAGCTACACCAACGAAATCTACAACAATTTCAGCGAGTATGACTCGTCGTATAGCGATTCGATCACTCATCAGGGCGAATCGCAACCATCCACTGCTGCCAATCCATCCACTGTAAGCGCATCCGCACCTCAGGGCGCTGAATCTACCGTCTCTGTTGAAGCACCCACGAATGGAACCGTGCCGCGCAGTTCGGCTTCGGAAACGGCTCTCCTGCCGGCCGCAAGCCAGCCCGCCGCTCCGGAACCTTCGGTCAATAGCTAGTACGGAAAAGAAGTAAAACATAGCATGGACGAAGACAAGCAGGGAGTACCTAC
This sequence comes from Terriglobia bacterium, assembly GCA_963739705.1. GTDB lineage: Bacteria > Acidobacteriota > Terriglobia > Bryobacterales > Bryobacteraceae > Palsa-89. The sequence goes on from CAVUBR010000012.1 coordinate 10,658, forward strand.
TCCCGATGGTGAAGGACCGTCTCAAGAGCCCACGCGGGAATTAGTCCCGGTTGTCGCCGCGCCACCGGCTCTGCGGCCACCTCCGCCTCCTCCGCCGCCGGCTTCGCCTCCGGACGAAGAAGAGGCGGGCATGCTCCGCATGTCTTTCATGGAGCATCTGGAGGAACTGCGCAGCCGCATTCTCAAGGCCGTGTATGGGCTGGCGGTGGCTTTCGTCGTGAGCCTGGTGTATGCCGGCAAGCTCTGGGACATCATCAGTGACCCGGCTGTCGAGGCATTGAAGCACCTGCACGTCGAGCCACCCGCGCTCGCGATGCTCACGCCGATGGAGAGCTTCTCAGTCATCTGGGTGAAGCTGCCGCTGCTGTGTTCCGTCTTCCTGGCCTCACCCTGGATCGTCTACCAGATCTGGGCTTTTATCTCGCCCGGATCTGTACAAGAAGGAAAGCCGTTGGGCCCTTCCCTTCGTACTGATCACCGCCGGCCTGTTTATCGCGGGCGGACTCTTCGCTTATTTCCTGGCCTTCCGCTTCGGCCTCGAATTCCTGCTCGGCATCGGCATGAGCAACAACGTGCGTCCGGTGGTCTCGATCACAGAGTATTTCGATCTGTTCATGAATGTGACGCTGGGGGTGGGCTTAGTCTTCGAATTACCGGTCCTGATCTTCCTGCTGACGCTGCTTCACATCCTTTCTCCCCGCTTCCTGCTGCGCCACTCGCGCTACGCCATTCTGATCATCGTGATCGCGGCCGCCATCATCACCCCGACCCCGGACGTCTTCAACCTGATGCTGTTCGCCATCCCGATGTGCGCCCTTTATTTTGTCGGGGTCTTTCTGAGCTACCTGATCGTGCTGCGCCGCGAGGGCCAGCGGTTCCCCTGGAAGCCCACCATTCGGATCGTGATCATCAGCGCGTTGGTGGTAGCCGCGATTTGGGGCCTGATGACCTATTTCCATCTGCATCTGCTGCGGCAATGGCCCTTTATCACGCGCTAGGGCGTCGCAAATGGTACTGGAATTTTCGGCGAAACTCGTCTACTATGACAGATATTCTGTCATGGACGTTGAAAGAACACTACGCGAGCTGTACAGCGAGAAAAAGATCCTGGATTCAGCGATCTCGACTTTAGAGAAGCGGTTGCGAAAGGCATCCGCTCTCCCCACGCCGAAACGCCGTGGAAGAAAAAATATGAGTTCGGAGGAGCGCCGCGCCGTTTCCGCGCGTATGACGCGCTATTGGGAGTCCCGGCGGGCACAAACACGCGCGCTTGATTCCGCACGCTCGGCCGTGGCCGGTTCGCCGGGCTGCTGAGTCAGCGCTTAAAAAACCACAGCCAGAAATACTGATCGCCTACGCCATGGCGGTAGCGCGGTTCGAAGCCGCAGCGCGCCGCCATCTCGACCGCCTGTTCTTCGGAGAACGATGCGCCCAGCCACGTGTCGTCCGGCTTGGTTTCGGTGGTAACGTAGCCTTGCAGCTGGAACTTGAACAAGGCTCCCGTCCGAAGCAGTCGATGGACCTCGCGGACATAGTTTTCGATGATCTCGCGGCTGGGTATGTGTTGAAACACGATGGTCGAGAAGGCAAAGTCAAATGGCAGATGCGGGACCACGGTTAAGTCCTGCCCATTGTTCTGGTAGACGAATGCCTGGGGATAATCCCGAAGCGCTTCGCGAGCCAGCTTCACCATCTCGCCGCTCACATCGACGGCGTGAACTTCGCCGAACAGTTTGGCGAGCGCTCGCGTAATTCGTCCCGCGCCACAGCCAATCTCGAGGACTCGCATCTCGGCCGGTGGTTTACCCTGACAGATATTGATCATGTCCGTCAGGATCTCTTCGGCCACCGTTTTTTCGCCGGAAGCGAAGAACTCCTCATCGGACCAGTGCAGCCGCCCGGTGCTGACGTAGTGGCGCGCGTTTTCTCTGGCCCGGCGATCCCAGTCCTCGCGCATCCTCTGGAGTTGCTGCTCGATTCCGATCTTGTTCATGGCCTCGTCAAATGCGTTTCCATTTTCCCATACACAACGAGAGAGTACCGGGCTACGCTTTGTCCGCCGCTCTGCGCTGCCTTTGTGAACGCGGCAGGACCGAACGTTAACCATATGACAGCGCCCCAAGGATCGGAAAAAGTACTGGAACTAAAGATCCTCGAAAAGTGTCGTTGTGTCTTGACCTAGTAACCGATCTCAGCTTAGAGTCTTATAGGCGTCGAATAATGGAGCAACGCAAAGCACAAAGATTCGATCTGCGGCTCCCCGTTGAGCTGGTCCGCGGTGGAACAAGATCACTCTCCGATGTGGGCGAGACCAGAAACCTCAGTTCGGTGGGAGTCCTGTTCCGGTCGGATGCACGGCTCCAAGTGGGCGATTCGGTGGAATACTTGATCACCCTTCCCACGTCTCCCCGGAACGGCGATCAATCGGTACGCATCCATTGTCTCGGCAAGGTTGTTCGATTCGCCCGGAAAACTGAAGTCGCCGCCACCCTGGAACGGTACGAGTTCGTGCGCTAACTCGAGCTCAGTTCTGTAAGAATTTGTAACGCGGCTTGCTTGCCGCGCTCTCCCACTTCTCCAACCGGCCCGGCGCAGGCAGGACAACCAACCTCACAAGGGCACGACTTCAGAACATCCAGCGCACCCGCCAGAAGTTTCTGCGTGAGCCGGAACAGCGGCTGGCTTTGCCCGATTCCGCCCGGATACTTGTCGAACAGGAACAAGTCCGGCTCAAAAATCGCGCCTTTCGAGATGTCATCCGCGATTGCGACTCCAAGATCGCGCGGATCGGACATGAGTAGTAGCGCCGCTACTGTCCGAAGCACATTGGCGATCCCCGTGAGCCCGTGTTGTTTGTCCGAAGGCGTCAAATCCGTGAAGCGGGCCAGAAAAGCCGCCGGAAAATGCAGCCAGAAGGCGGTGCTGTGCATTTCCTGCTCCGGCATGGAGAGATTGCCCGCGCCCACGTTTTCGAGCGTATAGAATCGGACCTTCTTGAACCCGACCACCTGCGTATTCACGCGTACGTCGCCGTGCGCGGCCCGCGCGCCATGGAGGTCTTGCGATTCAAATTGCTCCAGTTCCTTGACCTGCGTGTAATCGATGGCGTCCGTGAAATAATCGGAATCGACGCGGCGCACGTAGGCCTTCCGCCCTTCGTAGTCGAATTTCTCCACTTGATACTGGCGCGCCTCGTGCAGATAAATCGCTTTTTCGTGCAGCGTCGAGAGCGCCATCGGGAACGAGACTTCCGCGATGACTTCATGCTGGTTGGTTATGTCCACCACCAAGAAATTATCGCTGGTCACCGCGCGCAGGCTGACGGCGTCGGCCGGGTAGGTGTCCGAAGTCCAATGCCAGCAACCGGCGGAATGATGCAGGAGGCCGGCTTCCTCGCCCAGGAAGCGGCACAACTCATCGGTCACATGCGGGCCGAATTTTTCGCCGTCGTGAATCGGCAGTTCAAAGGCAGCGCATTTCAAATGGCTGATCAGGATTTCCAGGTTGTCGGCGTTGATGTAGGCATGTTCCGGCGAGCGATCGAAAAAGTACTCGGGATGCTCGATGACGTACTGATCGAGTGGCGCGCTGGAGGCGACCAGCACGGCGAGCGATGCCGTTTGCCTGCGCCCGGCGCGGCCCGCGCGCTGCCACGCCGAGGCGATCGAGCCTGGATATCCGGCCATAATGACTGCATCCAGCGATCCGATGTCGATCCCCAGTTCGAGCGCGTTGGTGGCCACCACGGCGCGGATCTCTCCATTGCGGATTTTTCGCTCGATCTCGCGCCGCTCGCGTGGCAGATAGCCGCCCCGGTATCCCCGCACCAGATTCCCCGGCAGCGGACCGCGCTCGCAGGCATCGCGCAGGTATTTGAGCAGAATCTCGGTCGCCAGCCGGCTATTCGCGAACACCAGCGTTTGCTGGTGGCGCTCGATAAACTCCATGGCAATCCGGCGCGTCTCATGCAGGTAGCTGCGGCGGATTCCAAGCTGGCGGTTCACCACGGGCGGGTTGTAGAACACGAAATATTTCTCGCCGCTGGGGGCGCCGTTCCGGTCCACCAACTCGAACGGCGACTCTGTCAACGCCTCGGCGATTTCCTTGGGATTCGCAATAGTGGCGGAGCAGCCAATGAACTGCGGCTTCGATCCGTAAAATTCGCAAATGCGGCGTAGCCTGCGAAGCAGGTTCGCCAGATGGCTGCCGTACACTCCGCGATAGGAATGCAGCTCATCGATCACCACATAACGCAGGTTCTCGAAACATTTCGCCCACTTGGTGTGATGCGGCAGGACGCCGCTGTGCAGCATGTCGGGATTGGTCAGGATCACGTTGGCGCGCTCGCGGATGGCGCGGCGTGCATCCTGCGGGGTGTCGCCGTCGTAGGTGAAGGCGCGGATCTGGGAGCCCATCGCATCCAGCGCCGATTGCAGCTCCTGCAGTTGGTCCTCGGCGAGCGCCTTGGTGGGAAACATGTAGATGGCGCGCGCGCCCGGATCTTCCGTGATCCGCTGCAGGACCGGAAGGTTGTAGCACAGCGTTTTTCCGCTCGCGGTCGGCGTCACCACCACTACGTTTTTGCCTTCCAGGCATAGCCGGACCGCCTCGGCCTGATGCGTATACAGCCTCGGAATGCCGCGCGCCTCGAGCATGCTGCGAATCGCCGGCGCGACGCTTTCTGGAATCGCCTCGTACTCGCCCTCGCGCGCCGGTTGATGGCGGATGGCGCGAATGGGCGAATCCGGATCCGCCATCCATTGCTCGAAGCGCGCAACCGAAGTCTCCACACCGCTGCGCCGCGCGACGCCGAAAGCGGCCGATTCCGAAAGACCGAGAGAGAGGTTCATTATATTCGCCTTTTCTTTGCCTAGCGTACACTAAAACATAAGACAAATCCAGCGTTTCAACACCTGAAGCCCGACACCCCCCTGTTATACTCGTCGCAGGTCGTGCAGCTCACCTTTACCGACTGGTCTGTCGTCGCGCTTTATTTCCTGTTCAATCTTGCCATCGGGCTGTACTACAAGAGCCGCGCCGGAAAGAGCGTCAACGAATTTTTTCTCTCCGGGCGCAACGTTCCCTGGTGGCTGGCGGGGACGTCGATGGTCGCCACCACCTTCGCCGCCGACACGCCGCTGGCCGTCACCGGCATGGTCGCGATGGGCGGCATCGCGGGCAACTGGCTGTGGTGGAACTTCGTCGCCAGCGGCATGCTGACTGTGTTCTTCTACGCGCGCTTGTGGCGCCGCGCGGGCGTGATGACCGATATCGAGTTCACCGAGATCCGCTACTCCGGCAAGCCGGCCGCATTTCTGCGCGGATTTCGCGCGCTCTACCTCGGGATTCCGATCAACTGCATCATTCTCGGCTGGGTGAATCTCGCCATGGTGAAGATCCTGGGCCTGGTGCTGGGCGTCGACAAACTTCAGGCGCTGGCGATTGTCATGGGTCTGATCGCGCTCACCTCCTTCATCTCCACTTTGTCCGGTCTGTGGGGCGTGCTGGTGACGGACCTGTTTCAGTTCGTCATCAAGATGGGGATGGTGACCGTGCTGGCCGTCTTCGCGGTGGAAGCTGTCGGCGGAATCGACGGTCTGAAAATGAAGCTGGCCGCCGTGGACCGGGCGCGCGGCATCACGCAAGGCGGGCACGGCTCGGTATTGAACTTCATTCCCGACCTCAACTCCGCCTGGATGCCGATGATCACGTTTCTGGTCTACATCTCCATGAACTGGTGGTCGACGTGGTATCCGGGCGCCGAGCCGGGCGGAGGCGGATACATCGCCCAGCGCATGTTCAGCGCCAAGGACGAAAAAAATTCGCTGCTCGCGACGCTGTGGTTCAACATCGCGCATTATGCCGTGCGCCCCTGGCCCTGGGTGCTGGTGGCGCTGGCATCGCTGATTCTGTTTCCAGGGCTCCAGGACCCCGAGACCGGCTACATCCGCGTGATGATCGCATACCTGCCGCCTTCGCTGCGCGGGCTCATGGTGGCTGCTTTCGCGGCCGCATACATGTCTACGATTGCCACACAGCTCAACTGGGGTGCGAGCTATCTGGTGAACGATTTCTATCGCCGCTTCTGGAGAAAGGCTGCAACCGACCGGCATTATGTCGTCGCATCGCGATGGGCCACGGTTTTCCTGACCATCATCTCCGCCGTAGTCACGTTCTATCTCGACTCCATCGCTGGCGCATGGAAGCTGCTGCTGGTCACCGGCGCGGGCACCGGCGGTGTCCTGCTGCTGCGCTGGTATTGGTGGCGTATCAACGCCTGGAGCGAAGTGTCTGCGATGATCTCGGGCTTCGCCGTTTCTCTCGCTCTGCAAATCGGATGGGGTCTCGATCGCGATCAGCCTCGCGATTTCGCCTGGATCATGATCGTCACGGTGTCAATCACCACCGCTGTCTGGCTGGCAGTGACATTCCTGACCAACCCGGAATCCAAAGATACTCTGGTTGCGTTCTACCGCCGCACACACCCTTCCGCCGCCGGATGGCGCCCTGTTGCCGCGCTCGCTCCGGACGTGCGTCCATCCACCGGCGGGCTGTTCAATCTTTTGGATTGGATCTGCGGCTGCGTGCTGATCTACGGAATTCTATTCGGGACCGGCAAAGTGCTGCTCGAAGAATTCGTCTCCGGATCACTGTTACTGGCCGCCGGACTCATCGCGGGCGCGATCATCTACTGGGATCTCTCGCGGCGTGGATGGAGTTCGGTTGTCGACTGAAACGGCGCTTCAGTTCGCGCGCTGCGGCATTTTCTTCAGAAACTCAACCAGCGCCGGACGCTCGTCGGGATCGATTTTGCCGTTCTTGTTCTTGTCGAAAGCGTTGAGCAGAAACTGAATCTGCGTTCTCATCCGTTGCGGGATCTCGTCAAATGAGACCATTCCGTCCAGAATCGAGGCAAAAAACTGAGCATCGGCATCGCGCTGGAATTCAGCCACTTCCGCGCGGCTGTCCAGGCTCAACTGCACGAAGGTGAACGCCATTTCATTGGTGGTTTGCTCGCCGAACTTCACTTCCTGCGGCGGATCGCTGGGATTGCGTGGATTCGCGCTCGAATTATCGTAGGTGTAGGTCATCGAGATCTCGGTGCCCTTGGGCAACTTGATGGGATCCGCGTAACGGTAAGACCCCTGCCAGTTGAAGTCCCAGTCCTTGATCCAGATCAGCGGAACAACGGTGCCGTCGGGTAGAGTTGCATCCACCTTCATGTCCTTGCACAGATAATGCGCGTGCGGGAAGACGCTGATCGCTTCGGCATCCATCGGAACGGTAGCCGAGGCTTTCACCACGTAGTGGTCGTCTCCGGCGGGAATATCGATGTTCGCGTTTCCAACCGTCATCAAGGTCAGGCCCTTGACCGGCGGAGTTTTCGAAAACTTGATGCCGACCTTGGACGAATCTTGTTCCGCTTTGCCGGACAAGTGGTAATGGATCTGCATCACCAGGTCAGCGCCTTTGGGGATGACTTGCGCCACGCCGTCTCTGTATTCGATAGGGGTTGCTCCCGGCGCCCAGCCGCCCAGGCCGCCCGAAATCGCAAGCCCTGGACCACCCACACAGTTGTAGCCCTGGCCCGGCGATTTTTCTCTGGTATGAGCTTGACCAGTCTTATCCAGAAACAGAATGGCGTGATGGACGACCCGCCGATTGCCCGGATGAAATTCCACCTGGGATACGTACTCTTCTTCGCTCGCGTTGAGCGGGATGACGAAGCAGCGAAACACGTCCGGGCCTTCCGCGGGCAGCGAGTAAGGCTCGGACATCGCGACCACCTGATCGGGTTCGCCGATTTGCCAGCCGCCGGTGAACTTGGGGGGAGTCGGCTTGAGGCTGGGATCGCCTTCGGGCGTGCCATTCGCCGCCCAAGCGGCCAGGGTCGCGATTTGCCGATCGGTGAGACGGCGCTCGTTCTGGAATTGGCCATAGCCGGGTTCGGCTTTCCAGGGCGGCATGACGCGCTCCTGTGTGATGGTGGCAATCTGCTTGGCGCGCTTGGCTGCGTCGTCGTAAGTGAGCAGTGAGAACGGCGCGACCTCGCCGGGATGATGACAGGTGCTGCAGTTCTTGTAAAGAATGGGAGCAACGTCGCGATTGAAGGTCGGCGCTACGCCGGCCGCATCGTTCTCGGCGGCCGCGAACGAGAGCATCGGAACAACGAGTCCAAGCACGAAAAAAGTCGGTCGCATCAATTTACTCCTGGAATGGCACAGCCCAGCACTTTCGTGACTGGATCTTTGACGGGCTGTCCCGAGAGAACCTGATCCAAAGCTTCGCGCAAGTCTTCGCGCGTGGGGCGAAAACGCGTCTTGCCAAAGTCCACGAAGCGATCGTCCACGCGGCCGCGATAAAGCACCTCGCCCGAGGGCGAAAGAATCACGGCTTCGGGAGTCGAACGGGCTCCGGTGGCCAGCGCCAGCGTATGCTTGGGATCGAGCAGAGCCGGATATGGGATCTGATATTCGGCATCGTGCTTCTCGACGGCTGCGGCGTTGTCCGCTGGATCGGAATAGACTCCTAAGAAGAGCACTCCGCGAGCCGAATATTCCCGATACAAACGGGCGAACACCGGCGAGTAAGTATTCGAGTTGGGACATTCGGTCGCGACGAAAAGCAGCACCGTGGCCTGGAAGTGACCGAGTTCAGCGGACGTGTGGTTTTTTCCAGCGGCGTCGGGAAGCGCGAAACTGACCGGAGGCGGCGCTGCCAGTGCAAGCGTGCACGCAGCGACGAAGATACAGACTCTGAGGCTCGCCACCATGGCAGGTACTTACTATTCTAGCGGCTTAGCGCGCTAGCTGCTTCGCTCTCGGCGCCCGCAACAGCACTGCCAAGACAGCTACCGCAACGGCGAGCATGGCCAGATCCCAGTACACGTCGCGATACCCTGCTGCCAGGTTGCCCGCCTCGCGCGCCCGGTCCAGAATCGCCTCAAAATATCCAGGGATCAGGAATCCGCACACGCCCCAAGCCAGGAACAAGAAGCCATAATTGCCGCCCACGTTGCTTTGTCCGAAATAATCGGCTGAAAACGCCGGCATCACAGCAAGAAATCCGCCGTAGGCGAATGCCGCCAGGCAGAGCCCCATCACTACGCCCCAAAATCCGGTGGCCGTACGCAGTAATCCCAGGCAGGCGATGATCGACACGCAGCTCATGGCGAACAGCGCGGACTTCCGCCCGATGCGATCCGAAACGGTGCCCCAACTCAAGCGGCCGCCCGCATTGAAGATTCCCATGATCCCCACCGCCACACCGGCCGAGAACGGTGTGACCTTGCCCGAGACTTCCTGAATTAGTGGGGACGCTTGCCCGATCGCCGTCAGGCCCACCGCGGCGCCCAGTACGAAAGCAATCCACAAAACGTAAAATTGCCACGTGGTCAGCATCTGGGCCGCAGTGGACTCGCGCAGCGCAGTTCGATCGACGGAGGGCGTCCACCCAGCCGGCTTCCAACCCGCGGGCGGCACTCGAAAGAGCTGCGACGGCAAAAGCACCGCGGCAATGAAAATCGCAGCCATGATGAGGAACGCCATCGGAACGGTCGAGTGCAGCCGCGCGGCGTCCTTGCCGATAACCGCCTCCATCAGCGGACTCCAGAACAACGGGCTCAGCCCCGATCCCATCACCGCCAGGCCCACCATCATGCCGCGCTTGTCGGGAAACCAGCGCACCAGATTCGCGATGGGCACGACATAAACGATGCCTCCGCCCAGGCCGGCCAGAACTCCATAACCCAACACCAATCCTGTCAGGGTGTCACCGAAGAATGCCGATATCAAGAACCCGGCTGCCAGCAGCAACGCACCGGCCGACGCCGCTATTCGCGGTCCCTTGCGATCCTGCCACAGCCCTCCGGCAATGGCGCCCACCGCGACCAGCAGCAAACAGTAACGATACGGCATGATGGTCTGGGCTTTCGACCAGCCGTGCAATTGCGCCAAGCGGCGGCCGGAAAACTGACCAGGAATAAACCACCGCGTTGATGGCCTGAATCCAAACAGCGATCACCGCGTGACGGGCCCGGCTGGCCGGAACAGCGGTCGCGAGTTGGGCAGCGGCGGACGTCATCGCATCATCTTGACACATCCGCGCGGCGGACGCACCGGTACCAAGAACCGGGACCAAGAACCGGAAATGCGGCGCGCGCCTACTTGGTTGAGACCATCGAAGCGGGCTGCAGATCCTTCCGGTCCACCTTGTTCACTTCATCGATGATCTTGGCGTACGCCCGCGCCACCGCCGCCAGTCCCGCGTCCGGAACCCGCTCGGCGATGTCGGCGTCGGTGTGCTTGATCTCGGGCGAGTCGATCACCTGGATCGATGGCGCATCGCGCTCGATGTGGCCCATGTCGCCGGATGCGTTCGGATCCATTTCCGCCACCAGGCTGACGCCAAATTCCTGGAACGCCTTGAGCGTGATGTCCATCAGACGATCGCTGCCGAAGACCCACCAGCGCCGCTCTTGAATGACGTTGGAAGGCCGCAGATGCGTGCTCCATTGCAGCAGATCATTGTGCGAAATGTGTTCGCAATTCAGAATCACGGCGGTCTTACCGAGCATCGTGTCCCGATGATCATGCATGTACTGCGTGGTGGGCGAGCCGGCATGATGGCCGGAGCTGGCTACGAAAGTAATGCTGCGCCGCCGCTTCTCTTTGGGGATTTGCGAGAAATACTCGGCCAGCGTCTCCATCACCGCCAGGCCGGACGCATTGTCCAGCGCCGCGTCATAGTAACCGTCGGTGTGCGCCAGGACATAAATAGTTTCGTCGGTCGCGCCCGGCAGCGTGCCATAGGCCGCGACGGCCTGGAGCCCTGGCCGCACCTCGGTCTTCAGGTTCATCTTCAGCTTTACGGGATGCCCGGTCGCGATCAAGTCCCGCAGCGCCTTGCCGTCTTCGTATCCCATGAAAAATCCCGGCGCTTTGATCTCGACGCCTCGGCCCGCGGTCATGCCCTGCCAGGCCGCGAGATTGTCGTTGTAGCCCCAGATAGTGAAAATGGCCGCGGCGCCTAAATCGGCGGCGCGTTTCCAGGCCCCCTCCCAACCCGCCGATTCACCCATGTTCCCCGGTTCGAGAATCGACAGAATCAGCACCGCCTTGCCTCGCACATCGCGGCCCATGAAATCGGCCGCCGTTCCCAAGCCGACCCATACCGCCTCGGCTTCCAGACCGCCGGGCGGCGTGGGCGCTGACCCAATCGACGGATTCAGCGACTTGAACGTTAGCGTTTTGCTGCCATCCGTCGCCGTCACGTTCCAGTCGAGCGCGAACCACTGCGGCCCGAGCGCGTACTCTTGTTCGTGAATGTCCGTCAGCCCGTACTGGCGCCATTTCGCTTCGGCCCATTGCGCCGTCATCTTTTCGTATTTCGTGCCCGCGATCCGGCCCCAGTACTTGTCGCCCGCGTCGCGGCTCTGGCGGGAAATGGCGACTACCTCGAGGTCCTTCTCCTTGATGCGGCGCCCGTCGATCTTCTCGTAGACCTTGTCGGCGGCGGGCACGGGAAGCGAGGCGTAGGCATCCTCGCGAACGTGATTGGCGGAGTCCATCAACGGCGAGGTTTTGCTGGCTTGCGGGCTTTGCGCCACGCACAGGCCGCCCAACCCCGCGCATAGCAGCAGCTTTTTGAGCCTCGAGACTGGCATGGTCATGAAGACCTCCCTAGCCCGCATTTCTCACAGACCCTATAGCAAAAAGCCGTCCTTCATGGCATAACTGAGTTTCCACACAACAGTTAGCACCAAGAGAGGACGGCCTTCGCTATGACAGAGTGTAACCAATCGGGCTTCGGATTTGCAGCGTGCGGAAAACGGGAGATCGTGGCCCGCTTCGACGGGGGCACGATCAGTTCCGACGGGGGTGCCTTCCTATTACGTCAGACCGACCAGCGACTGAATCTTCTGGCGCGTCTGGCGAAGTGTTTTCTGGATAGCCGGAATCCGGATCTGGTGGAGCACTCGGTGCTGGAGTTGGTCTCGCAACGGGTTTACGGTCTGGCGTTGGGTTACGAAGACCTGAACGATCACGAGCAACTACGGAACGATCCGGTGTTCGGAGTTCTGGCAGGACGGGAAGAACTGGAGCAACCGCTGGCGGGCAAGAGCACCCTGAACCGCATGGAACTGGGGAGCGGCGGGCCGGACCGGTACAAGAAGATCACGTTCTGGAAAGAAGCGGTAGACGAACTGTTGGTGAAAGTGTTCCTGGAGTCGCACCAGACGGCTCCCGAGGAGATCGTTGTGGACGTGGACACCACCGACCTGCCGCTGCACGGCCACCAGGAGGGTCGATTCTTCCACGGCTACTACGACCAATATTGCTATCTGCCGCTCTACATCTTTTGCGGAGAGCACGTGCTGTGCGCGCGCCTGCGGGAATCCAATCATGACGCTGCCTTCGGCTGCCTGGCGGAAATACAAAGAATCGTGGCGCAGATTCGGGCGAGTTGGCCGGAAGTGAAAATCATTCTGCGCGGGGACTCTGGCTTCTGCCGCAACGAGTTGATGAGCTGGTGCGAAAACAATGGGGTGGACTTTGTGTTCGGTCTGGCGCGCAATCAGAGACTGCGGAAGATCATTGGAGCCCAGATGCACGAGGCGACTGAACAGTGGAATCAGACCGGCAAACCAGCGCGGGTTTTTGCCGAGTTTGACTATCAGACCAGAAAGACCAAGAAGAGTGGCTGGGACCGGAAACGGCGCGTGGTCGCCAAGGCCGAGCACCTCGACGGAAAAGAGAACCCGCGCTTCGTGGTCACCTCACTGAGCAGCCAGGAGTGGGCGGTGCAAGCGCTGTATGAAAAACTCTACTGCGCGCGCGGCGACATGGAGAACCGCATCAAGGAGCAGTTCAGCTTATTTGCCGATCGGGTGAGTACCGAGACCATGCGAGCCAATCAGATGCGCCTCTATCTGTCCACGATGGCCTATGTGCTGATGAGCGGACTGCGGCGGCTGGGACTGCAAGCCACCGAGTTGGCGCAAGCGCAGGTTTCCACTATCCGCACCAAGCTGCTGAAGATCGGCGCGCAGGTCCGGGTCACGGTGCGCAAAGTCTGGGTTTCCATGGCTTCCAGCTATCCCTGGCAAGGTCTGTACCAGCAGGTCTGGACCAACTTGCGCTGCTGAACGGCAACACGGGGACCGGCTTTGTTGACATGCTTCCTCCGCTGGCGCAGCCGGTTCGGAGGAGTGCGTTTGCACGCCCATCAAAGCCTCGCTCCACGATCGACTGCGGGTCGAATTGATCCCTACACTCGCCAAAAGACGTTCGACGATGACTCGCCTTGCTCAGTTCGTGCTTCGCGAGGCTCTTCTGGCGCCCGTTTCAGTCTGTTCTGACCTACCTGTGAGAAAAGCGGGCTAGTCATTCGATGCTAGAACAAGTTTCCTCCAACATCAATCCCGGTAGCGACGCGAGATCCCCGGCACGCGCGGCACTTGGGCCGACGCTTCCTGCCCGCGGCGGTTATCCGCGTAGGTCATGTTTCCAGCCTTGGAAACGTGCGTGGTATGGATTAGCGAAGCGGGCGCCCGCCGGCGGCGGTGCATCGCTGTGGTAGGACTGCGGGCTATTCCTTGAGGTGGGCGTCGATGATGGCCTTAGCTACCGCCTCGGCCGAGGCATTATACTTGCCGGACTGGACGTCGAGGCGCAATTGTTCCAGCCGCTGCGGGTCACCCGCCGCCAAAGCGTGCGCGAGCGAGGACACGTCGGCTTGGTCCGCGCCTGCAGCCGGTGAGCCATCTTTTTCCGTGGCGCGTTTCTGCGCCGAGGCATCTGTTTTCTCGGTTTCCTGGGTGAGAGGAGTCCGGTTGAGATCATCAATCCGCATGCTTCAGCCCCGCGACTACCATCTTAGCGATGCCCAGACCGCCGTTGGCGGCCAGCGCCTGAGCGAACTGCTGTTCTCCCAAGTCCACCAGGCTGGAGTTCGATTCGCTGTCCTCGGCGTCATCTCCGCTGAGCCCCGTTCCGGCAGCTTCGCGGGCCGAATGCAGCATCTGGCCCAACAAGAGAGCCTCGAAATCAGTCGCTGCCTTGCCTATTTTGGAGGCAGTGTCCTTGGGTTGCGCGGACGCGAGCAGCGCCGCGTGATTTACTTCGGAATTCAATACTGGTTGGATCGGAACCATCTAAATCACCTCCAGCTCGGCTTGGATCGCTCCCGCGGCTTTTAGGCTCTGCAGGATGGCGATGATGTCGCGCGCCGTCGAACCGATCGCGGTCAGGGCGCGCACTAGTTCTTCCACGCTAGCTCCCTGCTTCAACACTACGTTGCGCGCTTTCTCCTCCTTGGTGTCCACATTAACCTGGGGTGTCACCGTCGTCTGACCGGACGAAAACGGGGCCGGTTGCGATGTATTCAGAACCGTTTGAATCTCCACGGTGAGCCCACCATGCAGGATCGCAACGGGAGCGATACGCACTTCCTTGCCCATCACGATGGTGCCAGTGCGCTCGTTGACCACGATCCGGGCCGGCGAATCTGCCTCGACGGTTAGGTCTTCGAGTTCGCCCAGAAAGTCGACTATCTTCGATTTGTACGCCGCCGGAGTGTCGACCAGCACCAGCGCGGCGTTTTCGGCGTGCGCGGGCTGAATGTTCGAGTCGCCAAACTTCCGATTCAAGGCAGTCGCGATGCGGCCGGCCGTGGTGAAGTCCTCTTGCCGGAGTTGCAGTTTTATGCGTTCTTGGGGAGCTACGGACGGCGGCAGCTTCTCCACAATCGCGCCATTTGGAACGCGCCCCGCGGTGGGATGATTGAGAACTTTGGTATTGCCTCGCCCGCCCGCCGCGAACCCGCCTGTGATCACGGAGCCCTGCGCGGCGGCATAGATCTGCCCATCCGCCCCTTTGAGAGGCGTCAAAACCAGGATGCCGCCTTGCAAGTTCCTGGAATCACCCATCGCTCCAACCTCGATGTCGATTCGAGTTCCGGGTTGGGCGAAAGGCGGAAGGTCGGCGATAACAAATACCGCGGCCGTGTTGCGCACCATGACCAAGGTCGGCGAAACCTCCACGCCCATGCGCGCCAACATATTCGTGAGGCTTTGGGCGGAGAATATCGTTTGCTGTGAATCTCCGGTCCCGTTTAGACCTACTACCAGGCCATAACCGACCAATTGGTTGTCACGCACGCCTTCGATTGAGACCAGGTCCTTGAGACGCGTTGCAGCCGATGCGGCCGGTAGCGAGCCCAGCGCCAGGTAGCAGAAAACAAGCCTAAAGGATGGGGAATTCATGGCCGTCAGAAAGGAAGCAAGCCCAGCAAAAGCCGGTACAGGAAGAAGGGCCGCTTGGTGGCATCGTTCACAACCCCGCGCCCGTTGACCAGGATCTCCATCCGCGCCACACGATCAGAAGGGATGGAGTTGACCGGACTCAAGTCGTCGGGGCGCACAATCCCGCGCAACGTGATGACCTGTTTTTCAGAATTGATCATAATCTCCTTGCGGCCGACCACCACCAGATTCCCGTTCGGCAACACGTCGGTTACTTCGGCGGTCACAGTCGTGTTGAGCGTGCTTTGCCGGCTGGTAGTGCCTTGCCCCTGGAGCTGCTGTGCCGAATTGGTGTTGGCGAGATTAGAAAGCGCGCTGGTAGCGCTCTTGGGACCAAAGAGCGAAGAGACCGATGCGTTGGCGCTGGATTTTCGGGACGTGTTGGTCACGCCGCTGGAGACGGCGGAAGAAGTATCCGAGACCAGAATCGTTACCAAATCCAGAACCTGGCTGGCCCGGACGTCGCGAACGTTGTCCGCCAGACGGCCAGTAGAAACAAAGATCGACCCGGGAGCCGCCAAGGACGATTGCTGGGCTCTCTGCTTGACTTGCTGCACATACTGTTCCAGCGACGGGGTTTGCTGGGAAGGCTTGGGCTTTTTCCCGTACAGCGGCAGGATCGCGGCCAGGCAGATTCCAGCCAGCCAGTAACGCATCCTCATTCAACTCCCCCGGAAGGCCGCACCATGACCTTCCCTTTGTCTTCCACCACACCGCGAAAGCTCTTTCCGGTCGCAGGATTGAGGACCTGTATCGCGTCGCCCCTGGAGCCAGCCGACTGCGCGATCGCCTCCAGCGACAATACGGCTGATCCGTCCACCACCCGCACACGAACTCTCTCGCCCTGGAGCACTTCTGTTGGCTCCGCCAAGGACGCCGGCGCGATGCGCTGACCGGCCGGTATGTTTTGCCGGGCGACCCTGCCAGCAACCTGTGAAATCGAGTCAAGAGGCGGGCTGGCAAATGGGAACTGGACGGTTTGGTTGACCCTTAGTTGCTCGGGGCGAATCGTGGTCCCGGCTTGTATTCGCTCGGTGGCGACCACGGCAGAGCGTTGCACCGTGATTCTGACTTTGGCCCATACGGCCATGCTGCGGTCATCGTCGTAAACCAGCCGGCCTCTCCAAATGACCGGGGCCTCCGGCTTGTCCACGGGTGGCTTGTTCAATCCGGCGATCGCAAATTCAAGACGTCCGGGAGGTACTCCCTGATTGCTGAAGCCGAGCATCTCCAGGCGC
Source organism: Terriglobia bacterium (assembly GCA_963739705.1). GTDB lineage: Bacteria > Acidobacteriota > Terriglobia > Bryobacterales > Bryobacteraceae > Palsa-89. The sequence continues at coordinate 27,200 of CAVUBR010000012.1, forward strand.
GCGTCCGCGACGCCCAGGGCGTTTACTAAGGCAGCGTTGATTTCGTCGTGGCCGATGGGCTGGACCGCACGCTCCACACAGACGCTCGGCATCATACCTTCTGTTTCCAAGCCTTGCCGTCGCGCGATCATGAGGACTTCCCGCGATGATAGGAGTCTCTGGACTCCGGGAACAGGCGCAAAGCCGATTACCGTCTCCGGATCGAGCGAGCTAAAGCCCGGCACCGCACCAGCCAAATCCCGGGCAACGATTTTGCCATGCGGTATGGAAATACACTCGGCCGGCGACATCACCGCAAGGCTTGCAAGGATGAATACCAGTTTCATTGCGTGACGTTGTTGACCTGCTGGTACATTTCGTCGGCGGCTTTGACTACTTTCGAATTCGCCTCATAGGCCCGCTGGCTGACAATCATGTTGATGAATTCCTCGACCACGCTGACGTTGGAACCTTCGGTGTAGCCTTGCATGAGCGTCCCCAGTCCTTCCTGGCCGCCGGGAACCGCCACGACGGGTTCACCCGACGCGTCAGTCGGCTGAAACATGTTCTGCCCAATACTGTTCAAGCCGGCTGGGTTGGGAAAGAGCGCGAGTTGAATTTGCCCGGCGGTTTGCGAGGCCGTCTGACCGGGCTGCGTATAGGTGACTGTGCCATCGGCCGCGATCGTGATACTTTGCGCTTGGGCGGGAATCGTGATCTGGGGCTGCACCATGTTGCCGCTGGAAGTCACCACGTTGCCGTTGCGGTCGAGTTGAAATCCTCCATCGCGTGTGTAGGCCAGTTGCCCGCTCGGCAGCAGGACTTGGAAAAATCCTTTCCCCTGGATCACGAGGTCCAGCGGATTATCCGTTTCCTGAAAATTGCCTTCCGAAAAAATGATCTCATTGGATGCCGGGCGAGTTCCCAGACCCACCTGCAGGCCGCTGGGCACTATGGTCTGCGAACCGGCCGCCGCGCCTGGCTGCACATAGCTTTGATACAGCAAGTCCTGGAACTGAGTCCGCCGCATTTTAAAGCCGGTAGTATTGGCGTTCGCCAGGTTGTTGGCAATGTTGTCGACGTTCATCTGCTGTGCCGCCATGCCGCTGGCGGCGCTATAGAGTGCTCGAATCATCTGTTCCTCTCACGTTTTTTTTCTATCCCGGGCCAGAAGATCACGCAGTCACCTTGGCCACTTCATCCACCGCGCGGCGGTTCATGTCGTTTCCGATGGCCATCGCTTTTTGCAGGCTCTCGAACTGGCGCATGATGTTGACCAGGCGCACGGCGGATTCGGCGGGCTGGGAATTGGCGGCTTCCAACTGGCCTTGGATAATCTCGGTTTGCGGTGCCGTATCCGGCGAGATGGTCGCCAGATCCACCGCGAAGTAGTTGCTTCCCCGCTTTACCAGTGCGCTAGGATCTTTGAAGTCCACCACGCCGATTTGCGCAATCTGCTGGCCGTCCTGATTGACCATGCCATCCGGCCCGATATCTATAGGCCGGGAATTATCCACAACAATCGGATTTCCGGTCTGGTCCAGGACCGCATGGCCATCGGAGGTTTCCAATTGTCCTTGCGAGGAAAGACGAAAGCTTCCGTTTCGCGTAAAGATGTGCCCTGAGCTGGAATTGGCGACGAAGAATCCTTTGCCATTGAGCGCCAGGTCCAGCGAATTACTGGTGGGCGTGAGCACGCCTTGCGCGAAATCGGTCCACTGCCGCTCTATCACCGGAAGGGTGGCAGGACTAGTTCCGTCCGGTGAGCCGGCTGCCTCAGGCGACATATATAAGTTGTAAAACTCTCGATCGGCTTTGTAACCCGGTGCCGAGGCGTTGGCGATGTTATTGGCGAGCATATCCAGGCTTTCAATCCGAGATCGCATTCCGCTGGCTGCGGCGCTGGTTAGTGGATCCATGACAAACTCGCCGCCGTTGGAAAAAGCAATTCGGTGGCCGTTTGAAATTGTTTTCAGACTGAAGCTTTGTGGTGCGATGAGTTCGTTATGGAACAACTCGGCATAGACAAGAAAGTGTCACAACGGGATTGGCGCCATTTTTGTATCGGGCCGGGGACGCTAAGCTCATGACCTGGTGATGTTCGCCAATGGCAAGTCAGCTGCTTTGTTTCACGCCGTGAACATCGCTGGTCTCAACCCACCACCCGAACACGCCGCTTTGGGGCTACCCGTTGTTTGGGTGGGCGCACGCGAGGCGGCTCCACAAATGTCCGGCGCTTCCGGGTTGAATATGTTCCTTTCGACGTTGAGCAGCGTCGTCGAAAAGATATCGCCAGCTCCGCGTCCCGCGCCAGCGCCACCGGAGCCCGTCGCCGGTATGCCTCAACCGGCCTCGCCCCAATCGGCTCTCATCCAAGAGCCTGCACGTCAGCTAGCGGTGGCTAAGGACCGAACGAAAGACCAACCTCTTCCAGAGGGCCAGCGGCCGGAACCCAGCGCCGGCACGACGCCATATATGCTCGCGCCCGCACTGCCTGTGGCTTCGCTCCAGTTGGACGGCGCCAAGAGCTCGCTGGCGCCGGACTTAAGCGGCGGATATGCTTCACCCACTCGGCCTGACACGCCGGCCGGCCGGAACCTTGTTGGCGTTTCTGCCATTGCCTGCACCGATACGCAAACCATCGCAATGCATGCCGCCGCCCCGCTTGCATTTCGACTACAGTTGACCACCGAGTCTGAGGCGGGTGCGAGGGAAATATTGCTCTTGTCCAGTGAGATTTCCAAGCCGGCGATCCTCAGTAACCAGCAGACCTCAGTTCAAAGTGCGGGCCCGGTCTTGCCACCAGCAGCCGGCAATCCTCCGGCCCCTTCCGGCTTAGCCGTGATGACCGGGACGGAAAAAGCTTTCACCGCGCCAATTTACCGCGCTGAGTCAAGTAGCGCGGAACAGAACGCGTCAAACTCCAGTCCACTCATGCAAAGCACCGCGGCGGTAGAGGCGCGCTCGATCCCGATCGCACCAAGATCGACCGCGGTTGCCCAGAGCCGCATTTCGCCGCGTTCAAGCGCCAGCCCGCCGAGCGCCAACCCGCCGAGCGCGAGTCTGCCGAGCGCCAGCGCCGCGAGGTCGAGTGTAGCGGTGCCACTGCCGGATTGGGTTATGTCCAGCCCTGCTAAGTCACCCCTCATAGCCGTTGGACCGAGTACCAGCACCGCGGTGGCGAGCAGCGGCGCCGCACGGTCAAGTTCAGGCGCTGTTTCAAACGCAAGTTACGCTGGGCCCGGCGCCGCCACGTCAGGCCGGATGGACATGGCAACGGCCGCCGGCGCCACTCAGCCGAGTGCGTCCCCGGCTGTGTCAGAGGCGACAGGCGTTATGCCGAGCCCTGTCGCCGCAGGTCTTAGCGCCCCGAAGGCAAGCACCGCCGTGACAGCGCCAAATCCGAACGCGCCTGGGGCCAGCGTCGCCGCGCGGCTTTCGCACCTGTCCATGCCGGCCGCAAAACCAGAGCTCTTCAGACCGGCTCAGCCATCTTCTGGCATATGGATCAGCCCAGACGCTTCACCTCAGCACATTTCCGATTCTCGGCCGCTAAGCGTGCAAGAGCTGACGACATCTGGGATCGTTGCGGGTCCGGGCCGGGACGACTCACCGCCACAGGCAGCAGTTACTGCGATGAATTTTCCACAGAATCCAGCGCCCCCCCGGCCTGAGCAGGAGCTGGCTTCCACATCAAGCGCCGAGACATTCGGCGTTTCTCCGCTCGCGGAATCGAGCACGAAACGAAGCGCGAGTCCGGCCAACCAAGACCGATCCGCTAGCGGACGCCGGTCCGGGGAATCGCCGTCCAAGGCTGCCGCGACAGAAAGCGTCACCCGGCCCCCGCAAAGCATACGTGAGCCCGGAGACGGGGAACAGCGGCGGAAGGAACCCGGAAATGTCCCTGCTGACAAGCTTGGGCCGGCGCAAGAAAGGCCGGGCCCAGGCGATACATTCCGCCTGACCGGTGCTGGTTTGCAATCGAGCGCAACAACGACACCTCGCACTGTTGGCGACTCTCGCTCCGATACGGCGGAGCAACCTCCGGAACTACCCACAGTCATTGATCCCCAGCCTGGAACCGGCGTAACTCCCACGGCGGCCGCCAGACAGATCTCTTTGAAGCTGGCCGGTTCCGGCTCTGCCGGCGTGGCGGTCCAACTGAGGGAGCGCGCCGGCAGAATCGAAGTCGCGGTGCGATCCGGAGATTCGCAACTCGCTAAGTCGCTGCAGTCGGGCTTGGGCGATTTAGTGACTCGGCTTGAAAATCAGGGCTTCAAGACACAAGCCTGGGTTCCCGCGGCCGCTCGTCAGACAGGCACGGCGGCCAGTTCCTGGGAATCTGCCCCCAGCCAGCAGCAACAGGGACACTCGAGCGCCGGGAATGGAAACCAGCAACGCCAACCCCAAGGCGACTCCAGTCAGCGCAGGCAGCCTCGCCCAAGCGCCCAGTTCGAAGAAAGAATGAAGGACGAAGACGCAAGGATGAAATCAAAATGATACCGAGCTTAACCAATGGCCCCAGTTCGCAACAGTCCTCTGGAACTCAGCCCGCCGGGGGATCCTCGGCTTCTTCGTTTCTCGATCCGTTGTCGACCGAGCAGTCCTTCTTACAATTGCTGGTCGCCCAACTCAAGAATCAAGATCCACTCAATCCACAAGACGGCACTCAGTTTGTCTCGCAGTTGGCACAGATGAGTTCGCTCGAGCAAGAGCTGCAGATGCGGCAGGACCTGGACAGCATGAACAAGGTCCTGACCACCACCCAGCCAACCAATACGAGCCAATCGGGACAAACCAATCGGAATAGTACGGCCACCACACAGTCATAAGGAGATTTATGTTTACCTCATTTTCAACAGCTCTTTCCGCCCTGGCGGCGTGTTCGACCGCCATCGACGTGGTTGGAAACAACCTGGCGAACCTCAATACCACCGGTTTTAAGACCAGCAACATTTCCTTTCACGATCTGGTCACGCAATCCCTGGGCGCCGGCCTGGGTGATACACAGGTCGGATTCGGCGTGGGAACGCCGATCACGCAACGCGAATTTACGCAAGGCGCCATACAGACTACCGGCGGAACGCTGGATGCAGCCATCCAGGGCGACGGCTTCTACATCGTCCAGGGGGCCAATGCATCCACCGAGTACACACGGGCCGGAAACTTTCAGGTGGATCAGAACGGCAACCTCACCACCGCCACGGGCGAGCAGGTACAAGGTTGGACTCAAAGCAACGGGGTCTTGAACACCAACGCACCTCCGGGCGACATCTCCATCCCGGTTGGGAGCGTAATGCCTCCCGTCACGACGAAGAGCTTCTCTTTCGACATCAATCTGAACGCGGCGGCCACGACCGGCAACTCGGATGGCACTTTCGCCACCTCCGTCACGATCTATGATTCGCTCGGCAATTCGCACATCGTCACTGCGACTTTCACCAAGAGCGCCACCGCCGGCCAGTGGAACTATTCACTCGGTGTTCCGGACTCGGACGTTGCCAACCCGCCCGCGACACCACTCACCGGTACCCTGACCTTCGATGCCAACGGCAACTTGACTAGCCCGGCTGTCACCGACCCCGCTTCCCAGTTACAAATCCAAGGCCTCGCGGACGGAGCGTCGGACATGACCATGACATGGAATCTGTTCAACAATGGAACTCCACGCATCACTCAGTATGCTCAGCCGTCCTCGACCTCAGCGGTGGCCCAAGACGGGGCGCCGGCAGCTCAATTGGTCCACGTCGCGGTGGGGAACGGAGGCCAAGTCCTGGCGCAGTTCTCCAACGGCCAGCAGACCGTGGTCGGCCAGCTGGCCATGGCGACCATCAGAAATCCCGATTCCTTGATCGCGGTTGGCAACAACAACTACCAGATCAGTGCGCGTTCCGCGTTGCCCGCCGTTGGGCTACCCGGCACGGGCGGACGCGGATCCGTGCAAGGTGGCGCAGTGGAAGCTTCCACCGTTGACATTGCAACCGAATTCACCAACCTGATCGTCTTCCAACGCGGCTACGAGGCCAATTCCAAGGTAGTGACTTCCGTCGACGAATTGAGCCAAACCACCATCAACCTGATCAAGTAGGCCTGTGAGCGCCGTTGAACAAATCGCCGATTTTGCCGACATTCCACTGGAGGTCGAAGCCGAACTGGGCCGCAAGGTGATGACCATCGCGCAGGTGCTCGAATTGCACCCGGACAGTGTGATTCGGATCGCGCGCTCGGCTGGCGACAATATCGACATCCTGGTCGGCGGAAGCGTGATCGGTTATGGAGAGATCGTGATTATCGAGGATGCGGTGGGCGTGCGAATTACAGACTTCTGCCTGGAGGGATGACTTAACACAAGCATGGATATCGTACGCCAGTCGCTGGCCATTACCATCGTCTTCGCACTGCTTTGGACCGCGCTCTGGCTTCTGAAAAGGAAAGGGGCGCTTTCACCCGGACGGACCAAGGGCGGGCCGCATCCCATCGAGTTGCGCGGCAAGCTGGGCTTGAGCGCTCAGCATTCCCTGCATCTAGTTCGCGTGGGCGGACGAGAGCTGCTCCTGGGTGTGCATCCCTCCGGTTTCACCGTGATTTGCGACCTCATTCCTCGCCCGCCCGCGGATCAGGATTCTTCACTCTCATGAGACCAGTCTTGCTAATAGCGGCTCTCTCTACAGCCGGACGGCTGGGGGCGCAGACCCCCGGCATCTCTTTCGGGTCATCCAAAGGCGAGTCTACGCTCAGCGCCCCCCTGCAGATCGTCCTGGTACTCACACTTCTAACCGTGTTGCCCGCCGTGATCATGTCGGTTACGCCGTTTCTGAGGATCACGGTGGTTCTGCACTTCCTCCGGCAGGCCCTGGGGACGCAGTCGACACCCTCCAACCAGGTTCTGATCGGCCTGGGGCTCTTTCTCACACTGCTCATCATGCAGCCCGTCGTCACCGACATTTATCACGCCGGCTGGGAGCCGCTGGAGGACGGCAAGGTGACCTGGCAACAGGCCTTCGATGACGGCTCGAAGCCTTTGAAAACCTTTCTGGTGCGCTACGTCCGCGAAAAAGACGTCCGCCTGTTTCTGGACATCACGCACACTCCGGCGCCGCAACGGCCCTCCGACCTGGGCCTGAACGTACTGGTGCCGGCCTACATCCTGTCGGAGCTTAAGACCGGATTTCAAATCGGAGCGGTTCTGTACTTGCCGTTCCTGGTGATCGATCTGGTGGTCGCATCGGTTACGCTCTCGATCGGCATGGTGCAATTGCCCCCGGTCATGCTCTCGGCACCCTTCAAGATTCTTTTGTTCGTCTTGGTGGACGGCTGGAACTTGGTGGTGGGTTCGTTGGTAAGGAGCTTCTATTCCACATGACGCCGGAATTTGCGGTTGAGATCTTCCGTCACACCTTGCTCGAAGTCTTCTGGCTGGCTCTGCCGGTTCTGGCCATCGGATTCGTAGTCGGAATCGCGGTGAGTTTACTGCAGGTGCTGACTTCCATCCAAGACACCAGCTTCGGCGCAGTTCCCCGCCTGGTGGCATTTCTCCTGGGTTTATTTCTGTTGCTGCCCTGGATGACCGCCCGGCTGATATCCTTCACCACCGCGCTATTCGGTGATTTCAGCGGCTATGCACGCTAATCTGGCGCTCAACCTCGCGACGCTGTGCGGTTTTCTGCTGGTACTGGCGCGCGTGTCCGGTTTGGTGGCGTTCGTTCCGATTCCAGGTCTCGCGGCCGGCCCGGATGCAAGCCGTGCCGTTCTGGCGTTGGCCTTGACCGTCACGCTCTTCCCGGTCTGGCCGCATCCGACCGCCGAGGCTCTGCCGATCGGAAGGATGCTCGGATGGGTAATTGCCGAGGCTGGTTTCGGCCTCACCATCGGCGTCGCGGTCTCGTTCCTGCTCGAAGGCATCCAGCTGGCGGCGCAAATCGTGGGCCTGGAGGCGGGCTACTCTTTCGCCTCGACCATCGATCCGGCGACGCAGGCCGACACCACCACGCTTCAGATCATGGCGCAACTTTTTGCCGGCTCGCTGTTCTTTGCGTTGGGGTTTGACCGGCAGGTCGTGCACGTGCTGGCCTCGAGCCTGCAGTCGATTCCGAGCGGCTCGGATGCCTTGACAGGGCCGCTGGTGGACGCGGTCGCTCGGCTCGGCTCCGGAATTTTTGCGACCGGCCTGCAGCTGGCGCTGCCGGTGCTGGCCTTGACTTTGCTGCTGGATGTGGCGTTCGCGGTGCTCGGCCGGCTGCACGCGCAATTGCAAGTGCTCTCGCTCTCGTTTGCGGCCAAAATGCTCGTGTCGCTGGCCTTCTTAGCCGGCATCTTAACACTCTACCCGGCGGTCTTCGAAAAAATCGGCGAGGCCACGTTCGGAACTCTTCTGAGGTTGCTCAATCGCTAGCATGCCGGATCAAGGACAACGCACCGAAAAGCCGACCAAGCGCAAACTGGACAAGGCCCGGCGTGAGGGCCAATTCCCATCCAGCCGCGAATTTCTGGCGGCGCTGCAGTTCTTGACCTTCACGGTCTGGCTTAGCGTCGGTGCGTCGAGCGTGCTCAATCGCGCGCGCAGCATGGGCCGCTACTTTCTCACCGCCGCTTTCCGCCTGCAGCTGACCCCGCATAGCGTACCCCGGCTGTATCGCGAGTCGGTGGGCCAGGTGTTTCAGCCGCTGCTGTGGATGGGAATGTGTCTAAGCGGAGCGGCCCTGGCGGGGCAACTGGCCAGCACGCGGCTGGGTTTGTCGCCCACCAAGCTGGCCCCGGACGTGAAGCGCTTGAACCCGCTCGAAAAGATCCGCAGCCTGCCGGGCCAGAACTTCGCTGCCTTCCTCCAGGCCCTGGTATTTTTGCCGCTGCTGATCGGCGCGGTGTGCGCCGTGGCCGGACAAAATATGCTGACTTATGCCGGCTTCGCCCGAACCGGCCTAGGGCCGGCTCTACAGACGCTGGCCGATTCCCTCAAGAGCTTTCTGTGGAAAGCAGCGCTGCTGTTCGCCCTGATCGGCTGCCTCGACTTTGTGCGCGTTTACCGCCGCCACAATAAGTCGCTGCGCATGACCAAGCAAGAGGTGCGCGACGAGCTGAAGGAGACCGAGGGCAACCCGCAGATCAAGGGGCGCGTGCGCCGCATCCAGCGCGACCTGGCGCGGCGCAACATGATGAAGGAGATCCCCAAGGCCACCGCGGTCATCGTCAACCCCACCCACTATTCGGTTGCCATCCGCTACGAGATGGAAAGCATGGCGGCGCCCCTGGTGCTGGCCAAGGGCAAGAATTATCTCGCGCTCCGCATCCGCCAGATCGCCTTGGATCACCAGATTCCCATCGTCGAGAATCAACCGCTCGCGCAAGCGCTCTACAAATCCGCCGACGTGGGACAGGAAATCCCGCCGCATCTTTATCGCGCCGTGGCGGAAGTGTTGGCCTACATCCTTAAGATCATGCGTACGAGGTCCAAGTAGATGGCGTCCGCCGCTGGCGTTCCCGCACTCCGCGCCAAGGCGCCGGCTCATTCTGGCGCTGCGCACGCACCTCCGCCGCTCCCCCGGCTGCATCCTCCGCACGCGGTGCCCAGGGCGTGGAGTGGCGCGAATTCGCCGTTCCCATCGCAGTGCTGGGCATCGTTATGGCGATGATCACGCCGCTGCCGCCATTTCTGCTGGATATTCTCATCTCGGCCAACATCACCCTGTCCGTGATCGTGCTTCTGGTGGCACTGTACATCACCAAGCCGGTGGAATTCAGCGTTTTTCCCACCACCTTGCTTTTGATGACGCTGTTCCGCCTGGCCTTGAATATCTCTTCGGCGCGTTTGATTCTGCTCAATGGCAACACCGGCACCTCCGCGGCCGGCGAAGTGATCCAAGCCTTCGGCGCATTCGTGGTAGGCGGCAACTATGTCATCGGCGTCGTGATCTTCCTGGTGCTCATCGCCATCCAGTACGTGGTGATCAACCACGGCGCGGTACGCATTTCGGAAGTGACCGCGCGCTTCACATTGGACGCCATGCCCGGCAAGCAAATGTCCATCGATTCGGACCTGAACGCCGGGCTGATCGATGAAAACGAAGCCCGCACGCGCCGCAAAACGCTGGCTAGCGAAGCCGAATTTTATGGCGCCATGGACGGCGCTTCGCGCTTCACGCAACGCGACGCGGTGGCGTCCATCATCATCACCGCCATCAACATCCTGGCCGGTTTCCTGATCGGGGTCCTGCAGCACGGCCTGGACCTGAAGCGCGCGCTGCAAACTTACACCGTCCTGACCATCGGCGACGGCCTGGTCACCGTGATCCCGGCGCTCATGATTTCCATTTCGGGCGGCTTGATCGTCACGCGTGCCAGCTCGGATACCAAGTTGGGACTGGATTTTCAGAAACAGGTCTTCAGCAACCCGCAGCCGCTCTTCCTGGCCTCCGGGGTATTGATGGCGATGGCCGCCTTTCCCGGCTTACCCAAGTTGCCCTTCCTGGTGCTGGGATCGACGGTGAGCGTGGTGGCATGGCGTCTGCGGCAAAAATCTGGCGCGACGGAAAAAAGTAAGACCCCAACCGCCCCACCGGCTCGCGAGAACCTCGAAAGTCTGCTGCGCGTCGAGCCGCTGGCGGTCGAAGTGGGCCTGGGGCTCGTCCAGCTGGTGGAAGGCGGCCAGAATTCCCCGCTGCTCCGGCGCATCGCCAGCATTCGCCGGCAGTTGGTCACCGAACTCGGCTACATCCTGCCGCCGGTGCGCGTCACCGACAATCTCACGCTCAAGGCCCGCGAATACAGCATTTCCATCAAAGGCGTGGAAATCGCGCGCTACGAGCTCGCGCATGGCTGCGAGCTGGCGATTCACTCCGACGACAAAGCCGAGAAAATCGACGGCATTCCCACGCGCGAGCCGGCCTTTGGCATGTCGCGCGCTCTGGATTTCCTCCGACAAGCCGAAAAGGCGCGCCACGCGGGCTATACCATCGTAGACACCATCAGCATACTCGGCACGCATTTGTCCGAGGTCGCGCGCCGCCACGCTTACGAATTGTTCTCGCGGCAGGACGCCAAAAAAGTGCTCGATCGTGTCGCCGAAGAACATCCCAAGGTAGTCGAAGATTTGGTGCCGAAATTGCTCTCCCTGGCAGTGGTGCAGAAGGTTTTGCAGAATCTGTTGCGGGAGCGAGTTTCAATTCGGGATGCCTCCACCATTATGGAAGCCTTGGGCGAGGCCGCCCCCATTACCAAGAACACCGTGCTCCTGACTGAATATGTGCGCCAGGCGATTCGCCGCCAGGTGGTGAAGCCGCTGCTCGACGCGTCGGGAGATTTGCCGGCCTATCTGCTGGATCAAAACTTCGAGCAGGCCATCGAATCCGCCGTGGAGCACACCGAAAACTCCAGCCACGTGAATCTCTCCCCGCAGCGGGTGCGTGACATCCAGGACCGCATCAAGAAATGCTGCGGACCGCCCGACGCCCCGGTCGTGCTGCTCACGACTTCGGGAGCGCGTTTCTTCTTACGGCAGATCACCGAGAGTATCGCGCCGAACCTGACGGTGCTGTCGCACAACGAAGTGCCTCCGGGCGGCCGGATCGTATCGCTCGGTATGGTGACCTAGCCGTGATTTGCCCAGGACTTTAGCCATGAAACTGAAATCATTTTTCGCGGATAGCATCGAGGCAGGCCATCGGCCTGGCGCGCCGTGAGATGGGGCCGGATGCCATGCTGGTGCACTCCCAGCGCTCCGGCTCCGAAGCGTGCCACTTAGGTGCTTACGAGGTGGTCTGCGCGGCCGATCCAGACTCCGCCAGCGAGCCCAGCCAGCCGGTCTCGCCTCGCGAGCAGCCCGCTCCACCGGTTGAAAAACTGGTGGCTGAAGTCTCGGACTTGAGGCAGCAAATGGAGCGGCTGTGCCGCTCGCTCATGCGCTGTGGCGCTGGCATGGCGGGCCTGGCCTCGGACCCGGACCTGGCGGCCGCGTTCGCCTCGCTCACGGAAGCCGAGCTGGACGCAGACCTGGTTTACGAAATAGTAAGCCGCATCAGCAACCCGTTTACTCCGGGCGCGCTCCGCGATCAGCTTCGCCGCTTGATCCGCGTGCAACCCGAGCTCGGCCGGCCGGAATCGCCGAAGCGGATCGCCGCCCTGGTCGGCCCCCCCGGTGCGGGAAAAACTTCCGCCCTCGTCAAACTGGCGGTACAGTACGGGATCAGCGCGCGAAAACGCGTCCAGTTGTTAAGCTTGGACACCTATCGCATCGCGGCCGCCGAAGAATTGCAATCCTACGCGGCCATTCTCGGGACTCCCTGTCAGGTGCTGGAGAGCAGTGCGGCGCTCGCACCGGCTCTGGCCGGGCACAATTCCGCGGATCTGATCTTGATCGATACTCCGGGTCTCGCCCGGAACGAGATGGATGAAGACCTGGCGCACGCCCTCGCTCAATCGCCGGACCTCGACACGCACCTGGTCCTCGCGGCATCCATGCGTACCAGCGACCTGAAACGAACCGTGGAACAGTATTCCATTTTCAAGCCGGACAAGCTTCTATTCACGCGCCTGGACGAGACCCAGACCTTTGGCCCCATCTTGAGCCAGAGCGTCCGCATGGGACTGCCGGTTTCGTTTGTCTCCAACGGCCAACGCATTCCCGAGGACCTGGAGGCGGCCAGCGTGGATCTGCTGCTCGGCCTGATCCTGAAATCCCAACCTGGCGGAGTCCTCCAGATTCGGGACGGTGGCGGCATGAGCATCCCCACCGTAGCGAAGCAGCAAACCCGCGCGATCAAGCGCTATCAGAGCCAGCAGAGCGCCGCCGAAGACCGCGAACGGTTGATCCTGGAACATTTGCCGCAAGTCCGCTTAATCGCCCGCCGGATTCATGAGCGCCTGCCGGAGAGCGTGAATCTCGACGACTTGGTCTCCACCGGCACCCTGGGATTGATCGCCGCCATTGACCGTTTCGACCCCGGCCACAACGTGAAGCTCAAAACCTACGCCGAATACAAGATCCGCGGTGCGATTCTCGACAGCCTGCGCGGCCTGGATTGGGCTCCGCGCCAGCAGCGCAAGCGCTCCAAGCAAATCGAGGCCGCCATCGCCCGCTCAGAACAGCGCCTCCACCGTACTCCCACCGAGGAAGAAATAGCCGCCGAATTGGACGTGACGATCGAGGAATACCACGAATGGCTGGTTGATATCCGCGGCGTAAACATCGGAAGCCTGGAAACGGTGTCGCCGGAGGGCGACGGCCGCAGCCTGCTCAAATACATTTCCGACGACGAGGAAAACTGGCCCTCCCGGCTGCTGGAAAAATCTGAGTTGCAGCGGCTTCTGGCGGATGCCATTGAAAAAATGCCGCAGCACGAGCGATTAGTGATCAGCCTCTACTATCACGAAGAGCTGACCCTGCGCGAGATTTCCAAGATCGTCAACCTGCATGAATCCAGAATCTCGCAGCTCAAGTCGCAGGCCATTCTGCGGCTCCGGTCTTATCTCCAGAAACGCTGGCCGGTGGAGCGGGGAGCCTAGACATGCCGGAGCAGAACGCTGTCCTCACTTGGCTCGCCGAGGAGCTAGCCGGCCAAATTCGCGGCGTTCTGGAGTCCATGGCGGGCGAAGCTCCCAGCGTCCAGCTCGATTCCTGCGAAGTCCCGCAAACGGGCTCCGTCGAGCAGGACCTGTGGTGGGAGCAGCCGCTCAGTCTCTCGCCGGATGCTCTCATCTGGATCGGAGCCGGCCAGCCAGCCTGGGAGGGAATCGGCGGCCGCGTGTTGCGAGGCGCGGGCGTCGAAGAAGAGGATCGCGAGACCTCGCGCAGTACCTACCTGGAGATCGTCACTCAGGTGCTCTCAGGCCTGGCGGCATCCATCTCCTCGCGCGTCCACAAAGAGATTTCGCTTGACCCCGGCCATGAAGCGCCACCCGCCGCTGGATCTGCGGGCTATTCATTTCAGATCGGATTTCCCGATCTGGAAATGCGCATTCTGGCCGCATTCAGCCGCCCCCTGGCAGACTTTCTGTCCGTGGTGTCCCCGGCCCACGAAACCGCGGAGGCGCCGCCACCCAAAGCATCCGCCCCCGCGCCTCCGCCAAACTCAATCGACCTGCTGCTCGATGTCGAGCTTCCGGTCAGCGTTTCCTTCGGAAGAACTCAGCTCGCTCTCAAAGACGTTATCAAACTAACGACAGGCTCCATCGTGGAATTGAACCGCTCCGTGTCCGAGCCGGTCGAGGTGATCGTCAATAACTGCGTCATCGCGCGCGGGGAGGTAGTGGTAGTGGAAGGAAACTTCGGGATCCGCATCAAGCAGGTGATCAGCCGTCAGGAGCGGCTGCGAACGTTGAACTAAGCATGCTGGAACGTTACCTATTACCGCTGGCGCCATACCTCTTGCTCGCCCTGGTCGCGGCGGCGAGCCTTTTCTTGTTCGCATCCTTGGAGCGAGAAATCAGACGCCTGAAGTCCCGCTTGGGAAGGCAAACGGGCGGCGAGTTAGTCAGCCAGGACGAATTTCAGATGCGGCTGGATGACCTGAACGCACGGTTGCGCGAGACCGAAGAGCGCGCCAGCATCCCCATCCAGGCCGCGCCTGTCAAGCCCAGCTTGAATCTGAACAAGCGCACCCAGGCCCTTCGGATGTCCCGGCGCGGAGCACCCGCCCCCAACATTGCCGCCTCGCTCAATTTGCCCCGTAAAGAAGTGGAGCTGCTGCTAAAGATCCAGCGCTTGACGTTAGACCACGCCCCCGAGTCCTCATCCTGAAGCGGCTCTCGCATCCACCGCCCGGCAAGCCCCGGAGCGGCTCCTACCGCACTTAGTTGTGTACCGCTCGGGTCCGCGGCCAGTCTCGATCCGAGCGCCCGTCCTCAATATTCACGCTCAGGCTCATTTCCTTGTGCTCCCGCACCAGTTCCACCGAAAACATCTTATTGGAACTCGCCGACCGCATCGCGCTCGACACCTCGTTGGGCGTGGTCACGCCGATCCCATCGATCTTCGTGATCACATCTCCCGCCTTGATACCCGCTTTCTCTGCAGCGCTATCCTTGATCACTAAGCGCACCAGCACGCCGTCCTTAACGCCGAAGTAAGCCGCCAGCTGCGAACCGAGCGACTCCGCCTCGATGCCCAGCATCGGACTGCGCCAAGCCGTGAAAATCTGTGGAATATCCGGAATGTGAATCTCCGGAAATTCGACACCCGGAAACGTGTTGCCGCCTATGGTTCTGGCCTTGCGTGTTCCCAATGTCGCGGTGATGGTCTGGTTCGCGCCCCCCCGGCTCACCAACAGCTTCGCCTCCCGCCCGGGCGGCGTCTCGCGCACCAGCCGCCCAAACTGCTCCATTCCTTCCACGCTGTGCCCGTTGTACTCGAGCACCACATCGCCCGCCTTCAATCCCGCCTTGTCCGCGGGACTGCCTTCTTCCACACGCGTAATCTCAACGCCGTAAGGTTCCTTCAGCTTCAACTCGCGCGCCCGATCGGCATTCACCTCGGCCAGGTTCACGCCCAGATACGTAACGCCGCTCGGATGCACCTCGTAGACCTGCGCGCCGCCGGGCGCCTGAAAGAAACTCAAAGATTGCGCGCCGAGACCGCCCACCATCAAAGCCGCGCAAAAAATTGCTCGCTTCATAAAATCACCTCGAAACACCTGCCTTGCGGCCACCACGCTCCCACCCTACTTCTGCTTGCGCAGATAAATCGTCCCGCCGATGACGTTGATGCGCAGCGTGGGACCGCCCCCGTTGAGCGCCCCTTCCGCCACCACCGGAACAGCGGCGGCATCGCCCGCCTGGCGCACCCGAATCTGGGGAAAATCCGATATGATCCTTCCCGCACCGCCCGACTGATTTCTCGCCAATACCGTCACCGGCAGATTGGACGAAATGAAAACCGTAACGTCACCCGCATTCGTGCTCAAGCTGGAATCTTCCATGCGGTTGCCATTCACCAGCTCCGCCATAATACTCCCCGCGCTGGTGGACGCCCGCAGCGCGCCCGCCACGTTGCGCAATCGAATCGCTCCACCGGCCGAATCGCAACGCACACCGTTGGCTGCGCTCACCTGAATCGCACCGCCGGAACTCTCGGCCGTCACCAGACCGCCCGCCTGTTGGACCTGGATCAAACCGGCGGCCGTGCGCGCAAACACCGCCCCCGCCGAGCGATCGATCCGGATGTTGCCGCCGGCCGTGGACGCATGCACCGGCCCGTTGGCGTCGTGCAGAAAAATTTCGCCGCCCGCCGTCTCCAGCCAGCATTCCGAGCCGCCATTCTGAACTCGAATCACGCCGCCGCCCGAGTAACACCGCAGCGGCCCGCCGACGCTGCCAACTTGAATGTCGCCCCCGCCGGTCCGAATCTCCGCGGCGCCGCGAACGCCGTCCACCGTGATCCGCCCGCCCAGCGAATGAGCCTCCACTTGCCCATCCAGATCCGAGGCCTGCACATTCCCGCCGCGCGTCTCAATCCGCACTTCCCGCAAAACTCGCGGCACCGCCAGTGTCAGCTCGGGCGCTTCCGAAATCCGCCGCGGCGGGCTCACAACCAAGTACGCCAATCCACTTTGGTTTCTGCTTCGCACCTCGACTTGGCGAAATAGCGCCGCCGCTTCTCGCGCGTCCCGTGCCTCCACCCGCAGCTTGAGAGTATAGTTGGCGCCGCTTCCAGCCTCGCCGCGCAGCACCACATTGCCGGTGGTATCCAGCCGGAACCGCTCCGCCGTCCCGATCGGCACGCTGCCTGAAATGCTGCGTACCCAGAACCGGCCTTCGCGCGTGACGGGCGTTTCAGCCTGACCCAGCACCGCCGGCGCCGCGCCAACAATTACCAACGAGATGACTACCAGCTGCTTCATGCGTCCTAGTACGTCTCCACCGACGCGTTCATCTCGTTCAGCACCTTCTGGCACCGCATCCGGATGTAGTCGTTGTCTTCCTTATTCATCAATTCCTGCAGCACTCCGACCATCGCCTCGCTGCGGTGCTGGATCAGCAAATCGATCACCTGCGTCCGCACCCCCGGATTGTCGTCCTTCAGCAACACCTGCGTCAGCGTCTTGCGCGTCTCCGGATCGCTCGCGAATTCCTTCAGCCCATCCAAGGCCTTCAGCCGCACACCCGCGTTCGGATCGTGTTGCAGCGCATACAGCAGCGCCGTGCGAACTTCAGCCGACTGCGGCCGGTTCTTCAACAAATCCACCGACTCCACCCGCAGCCCGGCGTCCGAGGGATCCTTGGCCGCCTTCAGCAACAGCCGCTGGATGGTCTGATCCTCCAAGTTGCCCGACAGCACGTGCTGCCTGGTCTCATCCACCACAATCTGCACTCGCCCCGACGCCACCGGCTCCACATAGCGGACGCGCGAAGTTACCGGCTCACCCGCCACGCCCGCGGAGCGCCACGGTCCCAGCATCGAACCCGGCGTCATGCGCGCTGCCGCAAACCCCAGCGCCAGCATCGCCACCGCACCCGCGACTTGCGCCCACCCCGGCGCAAAATGGAAATGAATACTGAAGCCCTCGCGCAGCTTGCCCCAAAAATGTGAATGCTCCGGCTCAACCTGCGCGATGCGGCCGCGCAACTCGGCGCGGCAATTATCCAGCAGTTCCTGGCTCGGAACCGCTTCCGCCGCATCGAACGCCTGGAACAGCGCCTTCTCGCGCCCCAGCGCTTCCCGGCAGCCGGCGCACTCGTCAATGTGCGTTTCCAGCCGCTCTTCTTCTTCAAAGGACAGCTCGCCGTACAAAAACAGCGGCATCCTCTCTCGCGCTTCTTCACACTTCATACGAAATCTCCTAGCGCCGCGCGCATCTTCTGCGTGGCCCGAAAGAGGCAATTCTTCGCGGCCTCCTCCGACGTACCCAGCAGCTCGCCGATGGCTCGCAAGCGCAGCCCCTGGTAATGTCTCATCTCAAAAACCGTCCGTTCCCGCGGCGTCAGCTCCCCGAGCACCTTTTGAATCCGCTCCCGCAGCTGGCTGCTCAGCAACTGGCGCTGCGGATCGCCGTGCGCCCGTCCTTCTTCCACCGTGTCCATCCGGTCCAACACGCCTTCGCGCGTCTCCACCACGGTATTTTCTTCGCGCCGCACCCGCCGCTTTCGCAGCGCATCCAGACACAAGTTCGTCACGATCCGGTACAGCCAGGTATGGAAGCTGCAGTCGAAACGAAACGTGTGCAGGTTCTTGTAGACCCGCAGGAACGCCTCCTGATAAATATCGTTGGCGTCCTCGGCCGATCGAAGCAGGTTAAAAGCCAGCCGCAGGACGTTCTTGTCGTACAGACGCACCAATTGCTCGAACGCGCGCTGGTCGCCCTTCTGCGCCGCCCGAATCAGCTCGGGTTCGTCCATTTTGACGGCCGCTTGGGCCACGGTTGCCTGCAACACTTAGATAGACGGGCGCTAAGACAAAGTGTCACGCCCGGAAAGGCCCTGATCTGTTATGCCCGGACCCGCATGGAAGTCGGACCTGACCGGCGGATTCAGCCCGCCAGTTCCAGTTCGATCTTCTTGGCGGCAGGGTCGATTTTGACCACCCGGAAGCTACGGATCTGGCCGGCCCGCGCCGGTTCTGTCCGCGCCGCCGACGTGCTGGCCCCCTGCTTCCATTTCGCTGAAAGCATGGCAGTTAGCGACGACAGGTCAGCGGCCTGAGCGGCGTTTCCGGAGCCTGCCTGGGACGATGTTTCGGCCGGAATTTGGCACTCAGCGAAAATCCCTTCGCCCAACTCTACGCGAGCCCGCCCGTTCGCCGTCTCTACAATCCGCCCCGTCACCGTTTCACCCAGGCTATGCTCGCTCAGGTACTCGTCGACACTGGTCGGCTCCAGCTGCTTGATGCCCAACTTGATGCGCCGCCGCTCCCGGTCCATCTCCAGCACCTGCGCCCGCACGGTCTGCCCAACCGCGACGGCTTCACGCGGATGATTCAAACGCTTTTCGCGCGTAATGTCGGAGATGTGAATCATCCCCTCGATCCCCTGGCCGAGATCGACAAAGCAGCCGAAGTTGGTCAAACTCGTCACCGGCCCTTCCACCACCGCGCCCGGCGCATACTTCTTGACGGCGTCTTCCCAAGGATCGCCCAGCGCCTGTTTCAAGCCCAGCGAAATACGCCGCTCCGCGATGTTGACCCCCAGCACCAGGGCCTCCACCATTTCGCCGGCCTTCAAAACGTCGCTCGGCTTCTTGATTTTTTTCGACCAGGACATTTCCGAGATGTGAATCAAGCCATCCACGCCGGGCGCGAGTTCGATGAATGCGCCGAAGTCCGCCAGCCGCGACACCTTGCCCTGCACGCGGTCGCCGACATGAAAGTGCTCGCCCGCCAGCGTCCACGGATCCGGCATCAATTGCTTCAAGCCCAGCGAAATGCGCCGCGTCTCCGGCTGCACCTTCAGAATCTTGACTTCAATCGAATCGCCCGGTGCAACCACGTCCGACGGCTTGGCCACGCGATGCCAGGCCATATCGGCCACATGCAGCAGCCCATCCACGCCGCCCAAATCGACGAACGCGCCAAACTCGGTCAGACTGCGCACTGTTCCGCGCACCACCGCGCCCTCGGTCAGCTCGGCCAGCCGCTTCTGGCGCGCCTGCGCTTCTTCTTCCTCCAGCACCGCGCGCCGGTCCACCACTACGTCTTCGTCGGCCGTATCGAGCTTGATGATCCGGCACTGGATCTCCTGCCCCACCAGCTTTTCAATTTCGGCCTGGTCCTTGGCGCCGCTGCGTGAAGCCGGCATGAAAGCCTGGGCGCCGACGTCCACGCGCAGCCCGCCTTTCACTACTTCCGTAACCACGCCGCCAATCGCGCGGTGTTCCGCAAAGGCTCGCTCCAGCGCACTCCAATCCTTGGGACGCTCCACCTTCACCGTCGAAAGAATATAAGCTTGTCCGTCGTTCCCGGTGATGCTGACCAGCAGCGGATCGCCCACCTTCACCGTCAGCTCGCCCTTCGGCCCTCGAAACACCTCCACCGGCAGCACGCCATCCAGCTTGCGGCCGATGTCTACGAAAACCGAATCCGCGGTGATCGACACCACCGTGCCGGGAATCCCCTGCCCTCCGCCTGGGCCGTGGTGTTGTTGCTCAAACTCGGAAAGAATATCCGCGAACGAATTCTGATCCGAAGACGAGGGGCTTTCTTCCAACGATCCTGCGGGAGCCCCCGATGTTGCTGGGGAAGTGAGGTTTTCCATGAAGAACGCGTGTACACCTATTGTGTCACACCGCCGGGATAAGATGACAGCGTGGAGCAACGCGGCCTTAGGCGCATCGTGCACCCGCAGGATTTGGTCTGGATCGCCCTCTTCGGCGCCTTGGTGATCTTTGGCCCCGATCGCAGTTCATTCACGGTTACCTTCTTAAGCGCGCTCGGGCTGTTCCAGGTGCTCGAACCCAAACTCCCGCTCACCTCTGTGCGGGGAGCCATTCTTTCCTACACCATCAAACTGGTCCTCTGCTATCTGCTGCTCGGCCAGACGGACGGAATTGAAAGCCCCTACTACTGGGTCTTGGTTTTGCCGGTAATCTCGGCCGCGACGACCCTGGGCGCTTTTTCAACCATCATCACCAGTGCGATCGCCTGCGGCGCTTATCTATCTTTCTGGCTCCGCTTGCCGCCTAACCTTTATATCCCGCGGGAAGAAATTCCACAGCTCGTGCTGCGGTGCGTGGTCATGCTTCTCAGTGGATTCCTTGCGCACCAGCTCGCCGAGGCTACTCGAATCCAGGCGCGCAAATATCAAGCCGCAGCCGAACAGTTGTCCGAAGCAAACCGCAATCTGAAAGAAGCCGAGGCCGCCATGCGCCGCTCCGAACGCCTGGCCGCTTTGGGACAACTCTCCGCCGGCTTGGCGCATGAACTCCGCAACCCGCTCGGCACCATGAAAGCCTCGGCCGAATTGCTCTCCAAAAGCGTCGAAGCGAATAATGAAGTGGCGCGCGAAATGGCCGGATTCATTTCCTCGGAAGTAGACCGCACCAACGCCCTGGTCACGCGCTTCCTCGATTTCGCCCGCCCGCTTGCCTTGCGGCCGGAGGAAACCGATCTCGCTCAGCTCATCGACGAAGCCGTCGCCGAGCTCGGCCAGCACGTTCCACCGTTCGACCTCGCCATCTACAAAAATTACTCACCCGACATCCCGCCCTTCCTCTTGGATCGCCAATTGATCGAGCGGGTAATATACAATTTGCTGCTCAATGCCGCGCAAGCCAGCCCACCCGGCGGAAGCATCACCATCAAAACCCGTCAGCTCGACGGAACAGTGGAGGTCGCTGTGATCGACCGCGGCTCTGGAATCGAACCCAAGCATCTCGAGAGCATCTTCAATCCGTTTTTCACTACCAAGTCCTCCGGCGTCGGGCTCGGCCTGGCCATCGTGTCGAAAATTGTCGACGAACATCAGGGCCGGATCACGGTCGAAAGCGAACAGGGCGCCGGCACGGTCTTCCGCGTTTTTCTGCCGCTGCGCGAATCTTCCAAAGAGGCCAGCGCATGAAGGCCAACATCCTGGTCGTCGAAGACGAAGAAAAGTTGCGGCGCGTGATCGAGCTACAACTTAAGACCGCGGGCTATGAAGTGGAGCAGGCCGGCACTGCCGAAGATGCGCTGAAGCTCGCCGATCGCGCCGACGTAATCCTCACCGATCTGCGTCTGCCCGGCCAAAGCGGGCTCGAATTGCTCACCGAACTGCGCAGCCAGGACTATCGCACTCCCGTCATCGTCATGACCGCGTTCGGAAGCATCGAAACCGCGGTCGAGGCCATGAAAGCCGGCGCGGTCGATTTTCTCCCCAAGCCTTTCTCGCTCGATCACTTGATGACCGTCATCGAAAAGGCGCTGGAGCTGAAAAATCTGCGCACCGAAAATCGCAAGCTGCGTGCCGAGCTGAGCCAGCGCTACGAATTCGACAACATCGTGGGCCGCAGCGAGTCCATGCGTGAGATCTTCGCCACCATTGACCGCGTCGCCCCCACCCGCGCCACCGTTTTGCTGTGCGGCGAAAGCGGCGTCGGCAAGGACATGATCGCGCGCGCCATCCATCACCACTCGCCGCGCTCGGATCGGCCCTTCGTCAAAATCAACTGCACCGCCCTGCCAGAGAACCTCATGGAGAGCGAGCTGTTCGGATACGAAAAAGGCGCGTTCACCGGAGCCAACACCACCAAGCCCGGCAAATTCGAGCAGGCCGACACCGGTACCGTTTTCCTGGACGAAATCGGCGACGTCCCCGGTTCCATCCAAGTGAAACTTCTGCGCATCCTGCAAGAACGCGAGTTCGAACGCCTCGGCAGCAACAAAACCCGCCACATCGACGTGCGCGTGCTGGCCGCCACCAACGTGGACCTCCGCGCTGCCCTGGAACAAGGCACTTTCCGCGAAGACTTGTACTACCGCCTGAACGTGCTGCCCATCAACATCCCGCCCCTGCGCGACCGCAAGGAAGACATCCCGTTCCTGGCGAACCATTTCATCCGAAAATTCCAAAAAGATCTCGGCAGTCCGGTCGAGTCAATCTCCGAAGGAGCCATGGAGCGCCTGCTCGGCTATCATTGGCCCGGCAATGTGCGCGAAGTCGAAAACGTCATCGAGCGCAGCATGGTCCTGGCCAGCGGAAAAGTTCTCGAGGCCGCCGACATCAAGCTCGACCTGGCGCCCAAAGCCCGCGCCGCCGCCGTCGACAGCTTCCTGCCCGAAGGCATGAGCCTGGACCAATTCGAACAATCCATCATCAAGGAAGCCCTGCACCGCGCCAACGGCAACAAAAGTCAGGCCGCGCGCCTCCTGGGCCTGACCCGCAATGCCCTCCGCTACCGTTTGTCCCAAATGGGCATCGAATCGTAGCCGCGTATGCCTCTCGAAATAACGCCGGCCTCCGACGCCGACTACATCGTAGTCAGCAATCTGGCGCGCTTCTACATCTACGACATGGCCGAATACACCGGCTGGAATTTTCCACCCGACGGCCTGTTCGACTGCGCCGATCAATTCGCGAATTATTGGGGCCGCCCCGGCAAGCGCTCCTGGCCGCCCGCCTGGCACGGATTCCCGTTTCTGATTCGAATCGATGGCCATCCCGCCGGCTTCGCGCTGGTCAAACGCATAAGCGACGCACCTCCCACTTTCGACATGGGCGAGTTTTTCATTCCGCGCCAATATCGCCGCCAAGGAATCGGCCGGCGCGTGGCGGTCAACTTATTCGACCGCTTCGCGGGCCGCTGGGAAGTCCGAGAACTGTTAGCCAATAAACCAGCCCAGTCCTTCTGGCGCCGCATAATCTCGGACTACACCAATGGCGCCTTCACCGAGACACAAGAAACCCTCGCCTCCTACGACAACAAAGAATTCATCGTCCAGCGATTTCAAAGCAGAACCGGAAGCGGCCCCGTTACCACCTGACGCCTTCGGGACTAGCGTGTCCGGCGAATTGGAGTATACTCAAACGTCCCTTACACATGCATAGGAGCGACTGATGACACCCGCAGCTGCTGTTCCGGAGCCGATACCCCCGCAGGCCGTCGTAATGCAAATGGCCATGGGCGCCCTCGTGACGAAGGTCGTCGCCGACGCCACGCGATTGAATGTCCCGGACCTTATCAAACGTCATGGTTCCATGACCACCGCCGACATAATCGCGAAAGGTGGCCTCAGCGCGGATGCCTCCGCTCTGCAGCGCGTACTGAGAACTTGCGCTAGCGTCGGGATATTCACGGAAGACGCACTCGGGAGGTTTGGTCTTACTGAATTGTCCGACACTCTGACCGCCGATTCGCCGGTATCGGTGAAGAAAATTGTCGAATTGTTCGGCGGAATGATGCTGCGGGTGGCAGCCGAATTATCTGAAACGGTCAAGACCGGCCAGCCCCAGGTCCGGGCCGTTTACGGACTGGAATTTTGGGATTATCTGAATGCCAATCCCAAGGAGCTCGCAGAGTTCGGCGAAGCTATGAAGTCGAACAGCCTGGCCTCGCTGCGCGGCGTACTGGAGAAATGCGATTTCGCCAACACCTCCCACGTCGCCGACATTGGCGGCGGATTCGGCCATCTGGCATTGGCGCTGCTCCAGAAGTACCCCCATTTGCACGCCACCGTGCTGGACCGTCCTGAGGTAGTTGGCGTCGCCCGCCAGCACCTGCCAATTCACGATCCGGGCATTGCGGCGCGGCTCAGCTACTCGGGCGGCAACATGTTCGAGTCGCTCCCCCAGGCCGACGTATACATCATGAAACACATCATCCACGATTGGGACGATGAAAAATGCATTCTCCTGCTCGAAAATTGCGCCCGGCGCGTGCCCCACGATGGCCGCGTGATTTGCGTCGACACCGTCCTGCCGGCGGTGGGCAACACCTCTGGAACAGCTGCTAAGCTGCTCGACATTGTCATGCTTATGTGCGTCACGGGCAAGGAGAGAACTGAACAACAATGGGCGGACTTGTATCGCGCGGCCGGGCTCAACATCCGCACCATCACGCCCATCCAGGATAATTTCGGCACCAGCATTATTGAGGGCGTCAAACAGCTCCAGTAGTCCTCGTGCCGAGCGCCCACAGACTCGAACAGGAGCAAGACCGATGAGACTAGCAACTTTACTCGGAGCAGCGGCCGCGGTCGCCATTTCGTTCAGCGCGTGGACGCAAGAATCGATTACGCCAAGATCGAGACTCTGACCGAAAAATCGCACCGAATCTCTACCTGCTCTCCGGTTCAGCCGGCGCCGACCCGGGCCATCAGGACGCCGCGGACGGCAGGGTTGGTATACTCGCTGGACCCGACGGCATCCTCATGGTCGACGCACAGCACGCCAAGTATCGGACAAGGGCGCCGCCGCCATCCCGCAAAATCAGCTTCGAGCCGATTCGTTTTCTCGTCAACACCCAGGTGCATGGCGACCACACCGCCGGCCATGCCTACTTCGTCAAGAGGGGTGCGGTGTTGCTCACGCGAGAGGAACTGCGGGAGGAAGTGTTACGTCCGCCGGCCTTCGCCAACGCTCCCCCCGCGAAACCCGGCCCGCCTTCCCGTCGTGACCTACGGCATGGGCGATCCGATAAAAATTCGCTTGAACGGCGAAGTCGTGGACCTCATCCCGGTTCGCGCCGCTCACACTGCCGGCGACACCATGATCCGTTTTGAAAATGCCGACGTGATCATGATCGGCGACTTCTACCGCAATTACGGCTATCCCTTCATCGATACCAACAACGTCGGCACCTTGAAAGGCGCCTTGGGAGCGTTCGACGAAACCATGAAACTGGCCGGCCCCAACACTCGCCTCATCCCCGGCCACGGCGCCATCATCCATCGAACCGACATCGTCCCCTACCGCGACATGATCCTCGACGTCCAGGCTGAGGTGCGACAGTTGATCGGCCAAGGCAAACAGAGCAAGAAGTCGTGGCCGCGAAAGTCACGGCTCCCTATGATGCGAAGGTTCCCGGTGGATTGTTGCCTGCCGGCGCGGGAACCAGCGCCGACCGTTTCGTCCGCATGGTGTATTCGCACCTCAAGGCCGGGCAATTGCACTAGACCAACTTTCGACCGATCTTCCAGCGTGGTAAAATCAGCCGAACTCTCGCTCAGGAACTGCCATGCGCCTGGCTCATTCTACTAACGAATGAGGCATTCCGAGGCGGGATTACGCCTTCAAGATAGGAGACTGTTTTGGACGATATCACATCTGTAGAGGGAGCCTTACTGATCAGAGCAAGCGGAGGACCTTCTTGTATTCCCGCACGTTGATCGTTCTGCACGCCCATTGGCAAAACGTCAAGATCGGCCAATTCGTGGCAAACGCGCCGAAGTCAGAACCGCTGGTCACGATCATGGTCGATCTGGACCAAGGTTTTTGGGTAGCTCGGAATAACTGGCAGCTCACTCGCAGCAGTTTCCTGAAGGCCGTGACCGGCACCGCGAAAGTCGAGATTGACGACGTCCTGTTGTACCATGGCTCACAAATCGGACCGGCCCGTCTGACCGAATACTTCATGAACGGCGCTCCCCGCCGTGATGGCGTATGCGTCCGCGGCGAACATCCCGACAATCCCGACGCCTACGCCCAGCGCACGCGGTGGTGGCGATATGACGACCCGAGCATTATGTCGCCCGTGGACCGCATGGCTGAAATGCTGGATCGCGCCGCGCGCTCGCCCACCCTCCGGTCCGCCATACAGGCCCAGTTCGGCTCAATGGCTTCCCCCGAGGTGCTGTTGCCGATCGCGGGCACATTCCTGGTCATGTTTGGCGCCGAATTCGTCGGCGGCGCCGCAGCCGTTGTCACCATATCCCGGCTCATGGGAGTCAATCAGCTGCTCTGCGATTACTACTTTTACGAGCCGCGTGGGTCCGCTCTGCACCGCATTTGTATGTCCGCCGCCACGCCCGGCGATCTCGACTACGGGGCCAAGCTGATCGAAGAAATTCTGGTCCAGCTGTTCACCGATATCGCCAGCGCCGTGGGAATCCATGTCATTTCCTCCATTGCGAAACGTTTCTTCTCCGCGCTTATGAACCTCGCCCCGGAAAAGCTGCGGCAGAAATTGCTGGCCAACAAGAACGCCGCCGTCGCCTACATTCGCGGCAAGGGCTATCAGGGCCGGGAGTACCTGAAGGATCCTGCCGGCACACCGCTCGAAAAAGCCGCCGTGGCGATGTACGAGAAGACCTCCGTCGAGCGTTGCGAGGTTCTCGTCGTCCGCGAGCCGGATGTACGGCGCGCCACTTGGGTTAACAGCAAGGTTTGGAACCGCGGCAAACCGCCGTGGCTCAAAGCCAGTTCTGGGGATGGATGGTTCGGCCTGGTGTGCTTGTCGGAAAAAGAACTCGGCGGCGGCCATCTCGAACCGGCTGGTACCTACGACATGGGCAATCTGCGAGGCGCCAGCGCCGAGATCGATCACGCCATCGCCTCCAATCCCAAACCCAAGAAATTCAAAATGCCAACAGACGGCCGCCCCATCAACGGCCTCGACGGCAGCGCCAAAATTGACTATCACTACACCGGCCACAACAACGTCGATATCCACGGACACTATCTGGTGGAAGTCACTCCCGGCAAATATATGGTCGTCGACAGCATGGGCAATCCCTACGCCTCGGACCTCGACCTTGCCACTCGCCAGCGGCCCGGCATGAAACTGGCCGGCGATCACATCCCGGCCAAGGATCGCTACAACTCCAAAAACAAGATCGGCGGCGCCGAGGACGATTTGATGCTCGAATACGAAATGAACCGCCGCTATCACGAAACCTCCGGCGCCAGTGTCATGCACGATCCCACACTGCATGGAGGCGGCGGCGCCACCGTGGCATATACGCGCAACAATCTCAAGGCCGGCAAGATCCCAGGAAAAGATTTCTGGTCGCCGATACGGCCCGACGGCTATAAGGCGGAACGCTTGGTAATCTTTCTGCCGGAGTATGTGAACGGAAGGATTCAGGGCAGAATGTATGTCTTGGAGTCCTGGGAAGCCTTCAAGCATTTCGCCGCCGCCAACAACCTTGAATTTCCGTTCTGAGTCCGCATCCCCTCACCGCGTACTCTGCCGTCACAGCGCGCTCTCTTTTGCCGCGTTCGCACTCGCTTCCGAACCACGCGCCGAGCCGTTCGCGCCTCATCTTCTAAACTCAAAAGCGATGCTATGTACTGGAACTCGCGTTCCCAACACGGCGGCACGAATACTTAATAAAACTTAATTAAAAAAATAAGACCACCCCGCGCAAAAGTGCGGCTTACGTCAACTCCCTCCGGTGGCTCTCACTCCTGGCGTAAGTTGTTCTAAAATAATGGCTTTCAGACGGTGGCCGATTTGACACAGCTCCGGCGAAAACCCTAGCCAGGAACAACCCCGCCCTTCCTGGCGTATACTCTGATACAAAGCCTATGAGTTTCCTCTCCAAGCAGTTCATCGATGTCATCCAGTGGACCGAGCCCGAACCCGGCATCTTG
Source organism: Terriglobia bacterium (assembly GCA_963739705.1). GTDB lineage: Bacteria > Acidobacteriota > Terriglobia > Bryobacterales > Bryobacteraceae > Palsa-89. Next base: position 55,105 of record CAVUBR010000012.1, read on the forward strand.
GCCTACCGCTATCCCATGGAAGACATGGAAATCCAGAACGGCGGCAAGCTCACGGTCCGCGATTCGCAGATGGCGGTGTTCGTGAACGAAGGCCGGATCGCCGACGTCTTCAGCCCCGGCTTGTACACTCTGAGCACCAACACGCTGCCCATCCTCACCTACCTCATGAATTGGGACAAGGCGTTTAAGTCCCCATTCAAATCGGACGTCTATTATTTCTCCACGCGCCTGCAAACCGACCAGCGCTGGGGCACCGCCACGCCCATCACCATCCGCGACAAGGAATTCGGCGCCATCCGCTTGCGCGGCTATGGAATTTACGCCTACCGCATTGCCGACCCCAAGATTTTCTACGAGAAAATCAGCGGCACGCGCGACATCTATCGCGTCGGCGATCTCGAAGGCCAGCTCCGCAACACCATCGTCGCGCGCATGACCGATGCGTTCGCGCAGAGCGCCATTCCATTCCTCGACATGGCCGCCAACCAGGCCGCGCTCGGCCAGAAAATCGCCGAGACCATGAAGCCCGCGTTCGCCGATTTCGGCCTGTCGCTTGAAAACTTCGTGGTGGAGAACATCTCGCTGCCCGACGAGCTGCAGAAGATCCTGGATCAGCGCATCAGCATGAACATGATCGGCGACATGGGCAAGTACACGCAGTTCCAGGTGGCGCAATCCATGCCCATCGCGGCCGCCAACGAAGGCGGTGGCGCGGCGGGAATTGGAGTCGGACTGGGCGCCGGCATGGCCATGGCGCAGACCATGGTGAACGCCATGAAGCCGGGCGAACCTCCTGCTCCTACCGCAGGTCCGGCGAGCTCCCGCGAGCGGTCCGGCGGCGCCCGCCGCTCCTGCCACGGAAACAAAATTCTGCATGAACTGCGGCAAGCCAATCCCGCGCAATGCTAAATTCTGCCCGGAGTGCGGCGGCGCTCAGCAATAGCGCTAATATCGCTTGCGGTGTTAGGCTCTAAGAAATCATGAGCGGCCTGGAGTGGATTGTCGAGGCTCACGGTTGCGACGCCGCAGCATTGTCCGACCTCGACCGCATGCAGGAACTGTTCCGCCATCTGGTCGCCGCGCTCGACCTGCACCCTCTCGGCAAATCCAACTGGCACCAATTTCCCAACACCGGCGGCATCACGGGCGTCAGCCTGCTCTCGGAATCGCACCTGGCCTGTCACACTTTCCCGGAATACGGATCGCTGTGCCTCAACCTGTTCTGCTGCCGCCCGCGCCCCGGCGCCGACTTTGAAGCGCTGCTCAAGGACGAATTCGGCGCCGCCCGCGTTTCCGTGCGCCAGGTCGAACGGCCCTACCAACCATGAGCGCACCCGCGGCGAATTGTCCCAACTGCGGAGCGCCGGTAAAGTTTCGCTGGTCGAGCGCCGTGCAAACCACCTGCGAATTCTGCCACTCCATCCTGGTGCGCACCGACGTCGACCTGAAAAAAGTCGGTGAGGTCGCCGACCTGCCCGCCGACGCCTCGCCCATCCAGATCGGTACCGAAGGCGTATATCAGAATAAAGGCTTCGTCGTCATCGGCCGCATCATCTACGAATACGAGCAGGGCGGATGGAATGAATGGCACGTCGTCTACAACGACAACACCAACGGCTGGCTGGCCGACGCGCAGCTCGAATACGATGTTTCCTGGCCCGCGACGCCTCCGCCTCAGCAGCAACTTCCCGCCACTCCGCCGCAACGCGGCGCCAATTATGTCTGGGACAACAGGACCTACGAGGTGACGTCCATCACCAAGGCGCACTACAAGGGCGTCCAAGGCGAGCTACCCTTCGAATATTGGGATAAAGCGGACGTTATGTTCGCCGACCTGCGCACCATCAGCGGCGACTTCGCCACCATCGACTACAGCGAGAACCCGCCGGTGCTCTTTCTTGGCCGGGCGGTCGAGTTTGACGATCTGCACTTCAAGAATCTGCGTCTGTTCGAAGGCTGGAACTCATGAGCAGCTCGCTGGTCAGCCCTCCCCTGGTCAAAGCTAAGTCGCTCTCCTGCCCCAACTGCGGCGCGCCCGTCACACTGCGAGGCTTCGCCCACACACTGACTGCCGTCTGTCCAAACTGCCTGAGCGTCCTGGACACGTCCAGCCCCGAGCTCCAGATTCTTCAAACGTTTCAGGGCAAGGAACGCGTCCAGCCGAAAATTCCGCTGGGAACGCGCGGCACCTTCAACGAAACCGTCTACGAAGTGATCGGCTTCCAGGAGCGCAGCGTCCAATCCGGCGACGACTTCTATAGTTGGGATGAATACCTGCTCTTCAATCCCTATAAAGGATTCCGCTACCTCACCGAATATCAGGGCCACTGGAACGTCGTGCGCGTGCTGAGCAGGTTGCCGGAACCGGCCCGCGCCCGGGGCCGAGCCGCTGCGCGAATGGACGGCCACACCTACGCCGCATTCGATTCCATGAAGGCGGCCACTTCCTACGTGATCGGCGAATTCCCGTGGCAGGTCCGGCGCGGTGACACTGCGCAGTGCGAGGATTACATCGCGCCTCCCTACATGCTTTCCGCCGAGCAGACGGACGGCGAAGTCACCTGGTCGGTCGGCGAGTATTGGCCGGGATCGAAAATCTGGCAAGCTTTCCGGCTGCCCGGCTCGCCTCCTTATGCGCAAGGCATTTTCGCCAACCAGCCCTCGCCTTACCAAGGTAAAGTGGGCTCGGCCTGGCGCACCTGGCTGTGGCTCAACGTCGCGTTGTTCGCTCTGCTGATCGTGTTCACCTTTCTGAAATCGAGCCGCGAAGTGTTTCGCCAGGATTATGTCTACGCGGGTAAGAACAGCGAAGCAGCATTCGTCACGCCGACTTTTGAAGTCCCGGGCGGCGACAAAAACGTCGAAGTCGGCGCGCATGCCGACGTCGACAACGATTGGATCTACCTCGACTTCGCACTGATCAATGACGAAACCGGCCAGACCTTCGATTTTGCCCGCGAGGTCAGCTACTATCACGACTCCGATGGAACCGAGGGGAGCCGCGATAACTCAGTTGTTATTCCATCCGTTCCCGGCGGGCGCTACTATCTGAGGGTCGAGCCTGAAATGGGTCCAACCGCGCCCAGCACGCGCTACGAGATTTTTGTGCGCCGCGATGTCCCGATTTACAGCTACTTTTGGATCGCGGCGCTGTTGCTTTTGATCCCGCCCGCGCTTACGACCTATCGCTCGCTGGCGTTCGAGAGCCGGCGCTGGCACGAGAGCGATTATGCACCGGCAGTTTCCAGTGGAGGTGGTGATGATTAACAATCCCCTGTTCTTGCTCTATGGCGTTCTGCTTCTGGGAGCAACCGGCTACCTGGAATACACCGGCAGGAGCTTCAACCGCATCAATCAGCAGAAAGTTCTTCCGAAATCGATCCGCGATAACCCCGGCGCGTATCGATCCACCTACGGCGGTTACTCGAGATATATCGGAGGCAAATAATCATGAACAACGTGGCTGAATGCGGTTGTGTACGCACTGCATCGGCATCGTGATCTTTGTGTTGGCATTCGTGATCATCGACAAAGCGACGCCATATCATCTCTGGAATGAGATCGTCCGGGAAAAGAACATCGCTCTGGCGGTCTTGATCGGCGCCATGTCCATCGGCATGTGCATCATCATCGCCGCGGCCGTGCACTAAGGTATTAGGTGCCTGTAGCGCTTTTCCTCTCGGTCTTTCTGATCGCCGCCTGCGGTCTGATCTATGAGCTGATCGCCGGCACGCTGGCCAGCTACTTGCTGGGCGACGACGTCTTCCAGTTCTCCACCGTCATCGGCTGCTATCTGTTCGCCATGGGCATCGGCAGCTATCTGTCGCGATTCCTGCGCCGCGGCCTGGTGGCGCGGTTCGTTTCCATCGAGCTGATGGTCGGCCTGGTCGGCGGATTTTCTTCGTCGCTCTGTATTCTTGGCCTTCGCCTACACGGAGGCGTTCCGGCTGGTGCTGTACGTCGTCGTCATTCTCGTGGGCACTCTGGTCGGCCTCGAGATTCCGCTGCTCATGCGGATTCTGAAGGAGCGCTTCCAGTTTCGCGAGCTGGTTTCGCACGTGCTGACCTTCGATTATCTCGGCGCGCTGGGCGCTTCGCTGCTCTTCCCGATTCTGCTGGTGCCCAAGCTCGGCCTGGTTCGATCGGCGCTGGTCTTCGGAATGCTGAATGCCGGCGTGGCGCTGTGGTCGACGTTTCTGTTTCGCGACCAGCTGGGCCGCAGCCATGTGCTTCGAGTGCGGCTGCTTTGTGACGCTGGCGTTGCTCGGCGAGCGGAATGGTCTGTCGCCGACCGCATCTCCTCGTCGGCCGACAACAACCTCTACGCCGACGAGGTGATCTTCAGCCGCAACACGCGCTATCAGCGCATCGTCCTGACCAAGTGGAAAGACGATCTGCGGCTGTTCCTCAACTCGCATCTGCAGTTCAGCTCGCGCGACGAATACCGCTATCACGAAGCGCTGGTGCATCCCGGTCTGGCGGCATTGCCGGGCGCGCGGCGCGTACTGGTGATGGGCGGCGGCGACGGCCTCGCCATTCGCGAAATTCTGAAATACCCGAGCGTCGCAGAGCATCACTCAGGTCGATCTCGATCCGGAAATGACCAGGCTCTTTCTCCACGCATCCGGTGCTCTCGGCGCTCAACCAGCATTCGCTGACCTCACCGCGCGTGCACGTGATCAACGCTGACGCGTTCCGCTGGCTCGACAAGAATTCCGACCAGTTCGATTTCATCGTGGCCGATTTTCCCGACCCTACCAGCTACTCGCTGGGCAAGCTTTTCACCACGGCGTTCTACCGGCTGGCTGGCGAAGCATCTTTCAGCCGGCGGATTGATGGTGGTCCAGAGCACCTCGCCGCTTTTCGCGCGCCAGTCGTACTGGTGCATCGTCGAAACGCGTGAAGCAGGCCGGGCTTCGGACGTATCCTTATCACGTGTACGTGCCATCGTTCGGCGAATGGGGCTTCGTGATCGGAAGCCTGGTGCCGTTCGAACCGCCCCAACAATTGCCGGCCGGCCTGCGTTTTCTCTCCGCGCGAAATGTCGCGGAAATGTTCGTATTCCCGAACGACATGCCGCCGGTGGACGTCGAACCCAACCGGCTGAACGACCAGATCCTGGTTCGCTACTACGACCGCGAATGGAAGGACATCGCAAGATAACTCGCAGGGCCGTCCTGGCAGGGGCTCCCGCGCTGCTGGGGCTCGCGCGCAAAGCCGGACCGGCCGATTTCAGGCGGCTTCGTCAACGACTCGTTCCCGCTCGGCCATCGTCTGCGCGATCGCGTCCCATTCGCCGCGCCCAAACGGCAAGTCAAAATTCCGATCGTCATCGTCGGCGGCGGCATGGCGGGCCTGAGCGCCGCCTGGCATCTGGACAAGCGCGGCTTCCACGATTTCGTGCTGCTCGAAATGGAACCGCGTACCGGCGGTAATTCGCGCTGGGGCGAGAACGAGATCAGCCGCTTCCCCTGGGCCGCCCACTACGTTCCGGTTCCCGCCAAAGGCGAATCGCTGGCGCGCGAGCTTTTCGAAGAACTCGGCGTGTTCCACGACGGCGCCTGGGACGATCGCGTGCTGTGCTTCGCTCCTCAGGAGCGCCTGTTCATTTTCGGCCGCTGGCAGGAAGGCATCGAGCCCGAGAATGCCACGCCGCGCGACACCGAGCAGTACAGACGCTTCAACGACCGGATCAACGAATTTCGCGCCTCCGGCGAATTCACCATTCCGATGGAACGCGGCGCGAAGCCATCGCCGCTCGACGGACTCTCGATGGCCGATTGGCTGGAGCGCGAGAAGTTCGATTCGCCGACCTTGCGCTGGTACATCAACTACGCCTGCCGCGACGATTACGGCGCGCTGGCCAAAGACACTTCGGCCTGGGCCGGCATTCACTACTTCGCTTCGCGTGAGCCGGAAGAGAAGGGTCCGCTGACCTGGCCGGAAGGCAATGGCTGGATCGCGCAACGGCTGTTCGAAAAGCTGCGGCCGTTACGTTAACACCGGCGCGCTGGTCTACCGCATCGCGCGAGACGGCACGCGCCTGCACGTTTTCACGGAACAGACGGAATACATCGCGGACGCAGTGATTTTCGCCGCGCCGACATTTCTCGCCAGCTACATCATCGAAGGCGCGCCGCGCGCGGAAGGCTTCCAATACTCGCCCTGGCTCACGGCCAACCTGACGCTGGACCGCATGCCGCGCGAGCCCGGCTTCGATCTGGCTTGGGACAACGTGATCTATGATTCGCCCACGCTGGGCTACGTCAACGCGACGCACATGAACCTGGCGACTCACCTCGGAGCGCACGGTGTGGACCTTTTACTGGTCGCTCGCCGAATACCGCCCGGAGGACGCACGCCGGTTGCTGCTCGACAAAGATTGGAATTACTGGAAGGAAGCCATCCTGAACGATCTCGAACGCGCGCATCCGGACATCCGGCAATGCGTGACCCATATCGACGTGATGCGTTTGGGCCACGCCATGGTGCGGCCCGCGACCGGCTTTGTTTTCTCGGACCAGCGGCAGCGCTGGACAAAACCAACCGGTAATGTTTTTTTCGCAAACTCCGATTTGAGCGGCTTCTCGATCTTCGAGGAAGCTCAATATCGCGGCGTCACAGCCGCACAGAATGCGCTTCACGCTGTCGGCCGTGTGAGTTAACCTTCGCCCAGCGGGGGGCGGCGCTTGTGAAAATCGGTACGCTCCTGGAAACGGCGGCCGAGCATGAGCAGGGTGTTTTCCGAGAATGGCCGGCCGACGAGCTGGATCCCAATCGGCAACTTGTCGGCGAAACCGCATGGCAGCGAGAGCGCGGGAAGTCCCGCCAGATTCCCTGCCGGAATCAAGGCCGTTAGACCGGGAGTCAACGGTTCCGGGCGGCCGCTCGACGGACGTTCGAGTGGTTCCGTGATCTTGTTCGCCGGTCCGAGGCGCGAGGGAGCGAGCAGCACGTCGGTCAAAGCGAAGAGGTCGCGGAACGCGTCCTGTATCAGACTGCGAATGCGCATGGCCTTTAAGTAATCCTTGGCCGCGATCTCAAGTCCGGCTTTGAGCCCTGCGATTTGCTTCTGGTCGGCGAGCTGGTCGACCTTGCCGCTTTGGATCAGCGGCTCAAATACGGAGGAGGCTTCCGAAGAGACGATGGTGCTGATCACGGGGCCGTAAGGAAACTCAGGCAGCTTGGTTTCGATGAGCTGAACACCGAGCGAGCGAAATGTTTCGAGCGCCTTTTGGAAATCGGGGCGCGCGGCCGGGTCCGCCCACTCATCGAAATCGACAGCCGCGTAGCCCACTCGAATGTCCTTGAGTTCGGGAGCGTAGCTGGGCGCGTAGTAGAAGCTTTTGCCCGCCGATCCAGGATCGTCGGAATCGCCGCCTGCGATGGCTTGCAGAACCAGCCCGCAATCCTCGGCTGAACGGCACATGGGTCCGATCTTGTCGAGCGTCCAGGAGAGCGGCATGGCGCCGTGGCGGCTCACGAGTCCGTAGGTGGGACGGAGTCCGGTGATTCCGCAGAATGCGCTGGGCGTGAGGATGGAGCCGGAAGTTTCCGAGCCGAGCGCGAAAGTAACCAGCCCTGCGGCGACCGCGATGCCCGAACCGCTCGATGAGCCTCCCGACCAGCGCGTTCGATCCCAAGGATTCAGGCCAGGGCCCGTCAGCGATGCGCTGGCATAGCGGTAGCTGGGCCCTCCGGCGAGCTCCACCATGGCGAGTTTGCCGAGCAGAATCGCACCGGGATTGGCGAGCTTCTTTAGGGCGGTGGCAGTGTAATCGAAGATCTGGCCGGCGTAAGGCTGAGCGCCCCAACTGGTAGGTTGTTTCGCAACGGCGAGCAGATCTTTGGCGCCGAACGGGATGCCCTGCAGTGGCCCGCGGAATCGCTGGCGCTTCATGTCGTCGTCAACGTCCTTGGCTGCGCGGATGGCTTGCTGGCGCAGCGGGAGCGCGAGTGCGTTGTAGCGCGGGCCAAGGGTTTCGAGACGCTCGGAGAAGGCGCGCGTCAACTCGACGACTGAGAATTCCCGGGCTTTCAGCTTTTGATTGATCTCGGCGATGCTGGCGAAGAAAATGTCGTCCGGGATGGAGGCCATGGCCGGCTCTAAGCCTTGAAGCGGGTCGCGGGTTCGGCAGTCATGGGCAGCGGGAATTTGGCCAGTTGTTCCGAAATTCGGCGGTTCTGGTCGCGAACGGCCTTTAGCTCGTCATCCGCATTTTGGGGCAGCGGTGGCGCCGGGGGTTGTGCAAGCAACGCTGGAGCGGAAAGTGCGACGGCTAGCTGGCGGCGCGTAAGTGTTCCGGGCACGCAACCATTATAGGCCCGCGGCGCAAACCTCAGTCCGCGGCTAGCGCTTCCTTCGCCGCCTTTTCCATGACGGCGCGTGGCGCGGTGGCGCCGGTCCAAATTTCGAATTGGCGGGCGGACTGTTCGAGGAACATCTCGAGCCCGTGAATCACGGTCAGCCCCTGTTCAACTGCGCGGCGGATGAGCGTCGTCTCCATCGGATTGTAGACCATGTCGAACACCAGCTCGGCGGGAATGGCGCCCGAGAAGAAGCACCCTTCAGCGTGCGGAAACATGCCTAACGGCGTGGCGTGAACGACGGCATCGAACTTGCGCTTATCCAACTGCTCCTTGAGCAGCGGCTCGGCGCCGCAGGATTTGGCTAGGGATCGGACGCGATCCGGATTGCGCCCCACGATGGAAAGCTTGGCGCCACTATCCACCAAGGCGTACGCCGCGCCGCGGGCAGCGCCTCCGTTTCCGACCAAGAGAACGGAGGACTTGCATAGCTTCAAGTGCCGCGACAAAGGTACAGTGACGGCGGGGGCATCGGTGTTGGCGCCACGCCATTTGCCGGCTTTTCTCCAGACCGTGTTCACCGCGCCGATGCGGCGGGCCAGCGGTTCCACGGCGTTGAGGTAGCGCAGCACTTTCTGCTTGTGGGGGATGGTCACGCTGAATCCGGCCACTGGCAGGCCCGCGGCCAGCGCAAAGAAATCCTTCAACTGCGCCTGCTGCACCAGGAAGGGAAGGTAGACAGCGTCCAAGCGCAAAGACTGAAAAGCGCGGTTGTGGACCGCGGGCGAGATGGAATGGCGGACCGGGTCGGCGATCACACCGTAAATTTTGGCGGCGCGAGTGAACTTCTCGACGCGATAGAGATGGCGCATGAGCCGGGCGCAAACCTGGCCGACAGCGGTGCCTTCGGAAGCGTTAGGCGCAGCGTAAGTGAATAAGCCGCCCATGGAAGGCGAGAGCACGCGCGTGGGAAAACCAGTCTCGCCCATGGCCAGGACGATCAGCGGAGTGCGGGGATGGGCTTTGGCAAGCCCGAGTATGCGGGAGTTATCGGACGGCTTGCGCGCGGTGGTGACGATCTTGTAGCCATCCGCGGGAATGCGCAGCATGCGGCGCAACACGGCTTCAGGCGACGGCGTGCCTTCGTAATTGTGATAGGAGAGAATGAGACGGGCGTGCCCGCGCAGCGCCTCCAAGCGGTCGGCGGCATTTTCGGCACTTTCGATCTCGACATCCACGGCTCGCGCACCGGCATCGATGGCGGCTTCGAGGATGCGGATCTGATCTTCGATGCTGCCATTAAATTTGCCGTGGTTCTGGTGGCGCCGGCAGGTGGCCAGGACGGCACAATCCGGGCGAGACGCCAGAAACTTGCGGATTACCGCGGGTCCCTGCTCGGGCGCAGGCAGGTAGTCCAGCCGGAACTCCAGAAGCGACTCGCCGCCGTTGGCTTCGCGGCGGGCGGACTCCAGCAGCTTCTGGGGGTCGGAGAAGCCCATGGCGATGCAGATGCGCGGCAGAGGAGTTGTCTTCGGCATGAACGCCTGGAGTGAGAAAAAGCATAGCACAGTGACTAGTGGGGC
>CAVUBR010000013.1:0-21803 GCA_963739705.1 Terriglobia bacterium
ATTGTGCCTGTTCCAGATAAGCGATGCCGAGAGCGTTGAAGCTGTACGCGCCGCCCGGATCGATGCGCACGGATTGCTCCAGTAGCCGCGCCGCTTCCGGAAAGTTTTTGTCGAACAACAAAGCGCGGCCCTGAAAGAAATCCTGGCGGCCTTCTAGGAATAAAGACTCCTGGGTCAGCATCCGCGCGGCATCCATGTAGCGCGCACCCTGCTCAAACGCAGCGTGCGATTGCGGCGTCTCGTCGCCCTCCAGGTATCGCAGAAGGACTTGCTGCGCTTTGTTTTCAAGCGCCACTTGAAGCTGGTTTTTGCGCTCCTGGTATTGTTCCGGACTGATCTGCGCCTGCAGGGCCTGGAGCGCGCTGAACGCGTTGTCCGGATCCGATGGCAGGATCCGGCCCGCATCGATGGCTCCAGTGAATCGATCTACGTCATCGGAACCTTGATCGTCGAACAGCCCGGCGGTCGCGCCGGCCGCGGCAACATATCGCGGCTCGCCACTGCGCGAATCGAAAATCATGCGCCAGTGCGCGATGTTGATCCCAGGCTTGCGCAGGTCCGAAAGCTGCATGGCGTTGTCGTAGGTGCCGAATTCGCGCGGGTGCTGCTTGTCGTTCGTCGCCATCTGCACCTGATCGGTGACATATTTGATCAGTTCGTTCGCATCCACGTTGCCGTCGTGGTTCTCGTCGGCGGCGCCTTCCAGGCCCTTGATCACGTAATAGCTGAACACACCGTGTCCGCCGCCAAACTGCGGGCCTTCGAGGGAAACCTCCTTGGGACGGCTGGCCAACAGACCGAACAGGTCGCCTTCGACATCGCCGAGTTGCTGGACGTTCGCGCTCACCATGGTGTTGTGGATGGTGCCGATAGTTCCGGCTTTGCAGACGTCCACGAACAAAAGCACGCGCCCCACTTTGCTGAGCTGGTCCTCAAAGAGCGCCTGAAGCTCCGGCATCGGCAGGGCCGTGCTTTTCAGATCCTGCGGATCGGAGTCGTAGGTCAAGATAAACGCGTTCCTGCTCCCCGGCACTTCCACCGTGCCATGGCCGGCGATCAGAATCACAACCGTGTCGTTCTTGCCCGCGCGGCGTTTTATAAAGTCCTGGAAGCCGTTGCGGACGGCGGCGGTGGTGGCTTTTTCGTCCGTCAGCAGCAAAACGTTGCCAGGCGGTAACCCGCCTCCGCGCGGGCTTTCCAGAAGCTGGCTAAAAACGCTGGCATCCGCATCGGCGAATTGCAAGGACAATTCCGGCTTCGCGTATTTCGAGATCCCGACCAGCAGCGCATAGGTTTGTCCGCCGCTCGCCGCGGCTGCCGTCGCTGCCGCCGCCTGAGTCGCCAGCGCTTCCTCCAAATCGAAAATCTTGGCTTTGACCCACACCGCATCCGGCCATTGCTCTCGCAGCTTGTAGTAAGCTTCCAGCGCGTTGGCGATTAGCTTGTGATTTTCGAAAACCGTTGCCTCACCGATCAGCGCCGCCTGATCTTTCGGATCGCCGGCCAGCGCGGCATCAAAGGGCGCGAGCTCGGCAATTACGTCGGCCGCCAGCTTGTCCCGCGGCGTCGGCGGCACCTCCGGCTTGTTGATGCCGCGCGTCATGCTCACGCCATAATGCTGCTGGCTCGCGACGGCCACGCGTAAGGTCTGCGGCAGCGTGCAGGCGCGGGCCGGCTGCTCGGAGAGCTTGCCCGACCGCACTTTCGGCTGCTTGGCTTCGAACCGGACTTCGCCCGACGCGCTGAGCGTATCGATCGCTTTGGCTGGACAGAACAGGAATGACGCCGCACCGGTCTCCGTCTTTAAACCGTCGCCCGCAAAGAGCAGATCGCCGGAGCGCGCCGAGAGCGGAGTTTCGGTATCGGCACGCAGCAGCTTGCTGCCCGCTGCGTTCAGGACCAACCCGACCGGTTGCTCTTGCGTGTCGGCGTAAGAGAGCCGGCCGGCTAGAAGCAGAGCGAGGATCGCGAAAACTTGAACAACTCGACTACGCATTCACCGCAGCCTTAGCGACCAGCGACGCGACTGTATACAAATCGATGGGCAGCGCCTTCCCGCGCACCGGGACGATCCCCAAGTGCACCGTCTCCACTCCGCTTCCCAGCCGGTTCTGCGTCACGCCAGTCATCAGCAGCTTGGTGTGGCGCTCCTTGTTCAGGCTCTCGAGCCGCGAAGCCAGATTCACGGTATCTCCCAAGACTGTATATTCCATTTTATCGGCCGAACCCACGTTCCCGACAACCGCCGGACCGGTGTGGATGCCGGCGCCGGTTTGAAACTGGCTGGGCGCCGTAACCATGCGCGTGGCGCAGCGCACCGCTCGCAACGCGTGGTCGCCCGGCTGAGCGCCCTCGTCTTCGTCGCAAAAAATCGCCAGAATGCCGTCGCCGATGAACTTGTTCGCGTGGCCGTGAAACATGACGATGATGCCCACCATCATGGTCATGTATTCGTTTAGCAAGCGCACCACTTCTTCCGGTCCTTGCTTGGCGCAAACGTCCTCGCTGAACGCCGTGAATCCGCGAATATCGGTGAAAAGCACCGTCACTTCCATGGTCTTGCCTGACAGCGCGATGGTTTGCGTCTCTTCGAGCGAGGTTGCGACTTGCTTGCCGACGAACAGCGAGATGGCGCGCTGGAACAGATTGCGGCCCTTCTCCTCGGTCCCGAAGCGGTACACCACGGAGGCGACCAAGCAAATGAAGGTGGCCAGCAGAATCTCGGATGTCGAGAGAATGAACCCGTCTTCAAAGAGGAGGTGAGTGGCTGCGATGATTCCTACCACCTCGAGCACCATGAACCCGGCCGCACGCGACGCGCGCAGAGACGTTAGCGCCCATACCGCCAGCACGGTTGCCAGGAGCAGCGCAAGGATTCGGACCCAGTTCGCGGCGGGCTCCAGATATCTGTGCTCCAGGATGGTTCGGATCGTATTGGCGTGGATCTCAACTCCCGCGGTGGTCCATTTGGGACCGCTAAAGAGCGTGTAGAAAGGCGTGGCTCTGCGATCCTCGTCGGCAAAATCGACCCCCATCAGTACGATCTTGCCGTTTACCCAGCTTCGGAGCTTGGCCGTGTCGCCAGCTTTCGCCGCCGCTTCAAAATCCGCCATCGAATATCGGGAAAACGTGCCGGGCGGGCCGGCATAATTGATTGCGATGGTCCGATCCGCCGATATAGGGATTTGCTTTCCTGCCAGAATCAGTTGACCGTTTTGAAACTGCGCGTCGGAACCCACGTACTTTTCGGCAACGCGCAGGGCAAACGAGCGCGCCAGTGGTGCGTCGCCGGACTTGCCCGGAGCCTCGATCAGCTCCTGTCTTCGAACGAAATCGTCGGCATCGGAAGTGAGATTGGCGAAAGCTCCCAAACCGAGCGCCGCCGCCAGCATATTAATCGGAATGGCCTGAGAGCTTACGTTGGTGTTCAGCTCGGAAACATAGCTGCACACTACCGGAACCGGCGACGTGCTCACCGCTTCGCCCAGCAGCCGGTCATAATCCGGCTCCCATTTGTCCACCGGAACGCCGAACGCCAGGTCGAGCCCGATCACCTTGGCTCCGGCCGCCCCCGCAGCCTTGATCGCGTCTGCATAGTGCTTATGCCAGAAATCACGCAGCTCGGGAAATGTATCTAAGGTCTTCTGATCGGCCACCAAAAGGACGATGTTAGATATCGTGGGTTGGGGGTGCAAGAGGCTGCGCAGGACAAAGTGTGCGTCGTATGCCTTCAGGTTGAGAATCTGGAAGAAGCGCACGTCTTCTCCCAGCGACCAGGCGGCCAGCGCGCTCCCGCCCGCAAGAATCGCGCAAAGCCCCCAGTGCCGCCACTTGCGCTTCATGGTAACCTGCATCTTACTACGGCGGTGCTGCCAGGGCGCTTTAGAGCCTCAATCATGATTTTTCGCCGGGGAGCGCTCGCCTTTCTCACCTTCTACGCAACCGCTGTCTTCGCGCAGACCACGCAAGGCCTGATTTCTGGCCAGTTAGTGGACTCTGTCACCGGACGGCCGATCGCCGGCGCGAACGTCCTCTATTCGAGTTCGCTGAGCAATCTGGCGGGCGCCTCGCAAAGCGACGCAAGCGGTTACTATTACCTGCCCTTGCTCTCTCCAGGCTTCTACCAGATTCGCGTGGACGCGACGGGCTACCAATCCCAGGAGGTTCAGGAAATCGAGCTGACCGTGGCCGCCCGCATCGAACTGGACTTCCGGCTCCGCCCGCTCAGCGACGTCTGGGAATCCGGCCAGTACAACAGCGTTTTTCTTCCCGGCTCGAAGACCATTGTCACGTTTTACGGTCCGGACGTTGATCCCAGCAAGACCGGTTCCTTTGAGGCACAAAAGGGCCTCCGCACGCCGTTGGAATCTACCGTGTCCGAGGTAATCGACTCCGGCGAGATAAACAATCTTCCTTTGGAGGGCCGGGATGTTTACACCATGCTGGTCACGCAGCCGGGCGTTACTTCGGACGCCGCGCTGGGCCGTGGCCTCGGGCTCTCCGTCAACGGGCAGCGCCCATCGGCTTCGAATTTTCTGCTGGACGGCGTCGAGAACAACAACTATCTGATCACCGGACCGCTGAACACCTTGCCGCCCGAGGCTATTGAGGAGTATCGCATCTCCACCAACAACTTTTCGGCCGAGTATGGCCGCACTTCCGGCTTCCTGGCGAATGCGATCACCCGCTCGGGAAGCAACGCGTTTCATGGCGTGGCGTACTTCTATCTCATGAACGACATCTTGAACGCGAACGGCTTCCAGGAGAATCTTCAAGGTGCGCCGCGCACGCCGGATAAACAAGCTGAGCCGGGGTACGTCTTCGGCGGACCCATACTCAAGGACCGGCTCTTTTTTCTGAGCACATTCGACTATTTTCACAGCGGCAGCGAGCAAGCTCCCAGCACGTTCGTGGTGCCGTCCAGCAACTTTGTGTCGCAATATACCGCGCCGGGATCGCTCGCACGCCAACTGCTGACTGAATTTCCCGCCCCAGCCGCGACCAGCGGAAACCTTCCGGTGGCTCAATTGACCCTCGCGCCGCCGGTGGCCATCAATCGCGACGAGGCCATCGAGCGCTTGGACTATAACACGCCCAGCCAGAAAGACCGCATCATGGGGCGAGTTCTGTTCAATCAGCTAGGCCAGCCGGATTTCATTTGGTCGCCGTACAAGGATTTCATTTCGGCATTGAACGAATACACGGTCGAAGGCGCAATCAGTTACGTTCGGTTGTTCCGTCCGAACCTGACGAACGAAGCCCGATTCAGCGCCAGCGACGATAATCTGCACTGGGGCCGCGCGCATCCGGAAATCCCGACGCTCGCCTCGGCCGCGACATATTTTCCGGGCGATGTCACCTTGCCCGGCAGTCCGGCGTTTTACGCCTACAAAAACGCCAACAAGAGCTGGGAAATGCTGGACAACCTGATCTGGTCGCATGGCCAGCATCTTGTAACCGTGGGCGCAGGCCTGCTTCTGCGGTCTTCGGACGGCTATCTCACCGCCGGCCAGGCGGGCGAGTACATTTTCCCCAGTATTGTTTCATTCGCTTCCGGCCGGCCGCTCGGTCCGCAGCAGCCGGTTTATTACGCCGCATCCATCGATCGATCGGCGCTCCCGAATCTCCAACTGCCGGATTTCAACCGCAGCTACGGCTATGCGCAGTACTTCCTGTTCGCCCAAGACACCTACAAAATCACCCGACGGCTTACCGTAAACTACGGGCTTCGCTATGAGTTTTATGGCGGACCGCAAAACACCGGAGCTACTAAGGACGAGTTGGTTCAGCTTGGCTCCGGCGCGACTCTGGCTCAGCAGCTTGTAGGTGCATCCTTAACGCAGCCCGGCGCGGGCGATCAGCAACTGTTCCGCTCCGACAATGGCGATTTCGCATTGCGCCTGGGCGCGGCCTACGACCTGTTCGGCACTGGCCGAACCCTGCTGCGCGGCGCTTACGGAACCTTCTACGATCGGCCGTTTGACAATCTTTGGGAGAATGTCCGGAATAATAATTTCATCCTGCCGCTGCTCCAACTTCCGTCGGGCCCGGTGAACTACCTGGCGCCGGCTGCGAACCAGCTTGCTACCTTCCGTGGCCAAAACATTCCGAGCGCATTTCCCGACCTGACCCTGGTCGATCCCAATCTCCGCAGCGGCTACTCGCGCAGTTATTTTGCCGGCGTACAGCAGAGCATCACCGCGAATTTCACGCTGGAAGTGAACGCTCTCGGCTCTTACGGCCGGCAGTTGATCACCACCGACATTATCAATCGCGATTTCTCGACTCCCGCCGGCCGCTACAATCCCAACCTGCCCGACATCGCCTACCGCGCCAACCAGGGTTTCTCGGATTACAACGCGCTGACGGCGGTGGCGCGCTACCGAACGGGGCGGGGAATTGTGCAGGCCTCCTACACCTGGAGCCACAGCATCGATAATCAGAGCGACCCCCTGCTCGGCGATTTCTTCAATCTGGATTTCACCGCCATCCAGAGTTTTTCACCGTCGCTCGGCCGCGCCGCCTTTTCCCAGCAGTTCAATCCCAATGTCGACCGCGGCAGTTCGGACTTCGATCAGCGCCAAAATCTGGTGATTTTCTCGTACTGGAATCTGCCGTCTCCATTTCCCAATTCAAAGTGGGGACTGCTGCTGCGCGATTGGACCGCCGGAGAATTGGCGGCTTTCCGCAGCGGGTTCCCATTCACGGTGTATGGCACTTCGAACGTCGTCCCAGGCGGCGGCCTCATCATCAACAACCGGGTCAACATCGTCAATCCGGGTGAAACGGTGCTGCCCAACCCCATTCCTGTTCCGGGCGGCGAGCAGTTGCTTAATCCGGCGGCCTTTGCGGAAGCAGCCCCGAGCATGCTCGGCAACGAAGGACGCAATGCTTTCACCGGCCCGGGATTCTATAGCCTGGACGTTTCGCTGGCCCGTGCTTTCCCGGTGCGCCGGCTGGGCGAAGGCGGACGCGTGCGCTTCCGCGCCGACTTCTTTAACGTGCTGAATCACGCTAACCTCGGCAATCCCGACGCCCTCTTCACTTCTCCGCTGTCGCCGACGTTTGGAATCGCAACCTTCGGCCGGCAGGGTTTCCAGTCCGGTTTCCCCGCCGTGAGCCCGCTTAACGAAACTCCGCGTCAGATCCAGCTTAGTGTGAGAGTGGAGTTTTAAGCTCCGCGACCGCGCCTGAAACGATATCATTGAAACACACGGAGACCTGCATGTATCTTAAGTTCCCAGTATGCGCCCTGGCTCTATGCACGATGCCCATCGCGTTCGCCCAATGGCACGCCAAGGACACCGAGTGGCCCAGCTACGACGCCGACCTCTCGGGCTCGCGCTATCGTCCGATCGATCAGATCAACGCCTCCAACTTCAACAAGCTGGAAGTCGCCTGGCGCTTCAAGACCGACAGCATCGGCAACCGCCCGGAATACAAGCTGGAAGGCACGCCACTTATGGTCAACGGCGTTCTGTATGCGACCGCGGGCTCCCGCCGCGCGGCCGTCGCGCTGGATGCGGCGACTGGTGAATTGCTTTGGGTCCACGGCGAGCATGAAGGCGAGCGCGGCGCATCCGCTCCGCGCCAGCTCTCCGGACGCGGCCTGGCCTACTGGTCCGACGGCAAGGAAGAGCGGATTTTCTACATAACTCCTGGCTTCCGGTTGATTGCTCTGGACGCCAAGACGGGCGCGCTCGTCCCGTCCTTCGGAAAGAACGGCATGGTGGATCTGAAACTCGACGACGATCAAACCATCTCCGCCTGGAATGACAAAGGGGAATGGGTGCCCGATCTGGTGCATGGCGAAATCGGAATCCAGTCGGCTCCGGTGGTCGCGAAAGATACCATCCTGATCGGCGCCTCATTCCGTGAAGGCATGACGCCCAAGAGCATGCGCAACAACAAGGGCTACGTGCGCGGCTTCGACGTTCGCACCGGCAAGCGCCTCTGGACGTTCCATACTATTCCGAAGAAGGGCGAGTTCGGCTACGACACCTGGCTCAACGGATCGGCCGAGTACACCGGCAACACCGGCGTCTGGGCGCAAATCACCGTCGACGAACAGCTCGGCCTGGTGTACCTGCCGGTAGAATCGCCGACCGGCGACTACTACGGCGGACATCGCCCCGGCAACGATCTGTTCGGCGAGAGCCTGGTCTGTGTCGATCTGAAAACCGGCCAGCGCAAGTGGCATTTCCAGTTGGTCCATCATCCTCTGTGGGACATGGATATTTCTTCCGCGCCTTTGCTCGGCGACATCAATGTTAACGGCAAGGCCATCAAAGCGGTTGCGGTTCCAACCAAGCAGGGCTTCCTGTACGTGTTCGACCGCGTCACGGGGCAGCCGGTTTGGCCCATCGAAGAACGTCCTGTAGAGAAGGGCAACGTCCCGGGCGAGTGGTACGCGCCCACGCAGCCGTTCCCCACCAAGCCGCCGGCCTACGCCCGCAACGGCGTCACGCCCGACGTGCTGATCGATTTCACGCCGGCGCTCCACGATCAGGCCCTGACCAACGTGGCGAAATTCAAGATTGGCCCGGTGTTCACGCCCCCAGTCGAGAGCAAGCTTGACGGGCCGTATTCAACGCTCACGCTCGGCACCGCGGCGGGCGGCACCAACTGGCCTGGCGGCTCGTACGATCCCGAAACTCACACGGTTTACGTCTTTGCGTGCAACGCCTGCCTGGTTCCGATCGGCGTGGTGGAATCGCCCAAGGAAGTTTCCGACATGAAGTATGTCATGGGAATGGCCGGGCAAAAGGTGCAGATCGCGCGCGGCCCTGGCGAAAATGCGGGCGCTGACTCTCCACGCACTCCTCGCGAATCGACTCCACCCCCCGCTCCGCCGCCCGCCGCCAGCCCTGGACCCAACATCTACAGTCTTCTGAGCGTGCGCGGCCTGCCGCTCATCAAGCCACCGTATGGAACCATCTCGGCCATCAATCTCGACAAAGGCGAAATTGTCTGGCAGACCCCGCACGGCGACACGCCCGACGGCATCCGCAACAATCCCGCGCTTAAGGGACTCGACATTCCCAAGACCGGCCAGTCGGATTACAACGTCGGCACTCTGGTGACGAAAACCCTGGTGGTCGCCGGCGACGGCCAAGTCACCACCACTGCCGCTCATCCACGCGGCGCGATGCTGCGCGCTTACGATAAAACCAACGGCCAGCAGGTGGGCGCGGTCTGGATGCCTGCGCCTCAGAGTGGATCGCCCATGACTTACATGCTGAATGGTAAGCAGTACATTGTCGTGGCCATCAGCGGCGGCGCGTATTCGGGCGAATACGTCGCGTTCTCGCTTCCGTCCGCCGAGTAGACTCGAGCGCCGCTCCAGGCGGCCCCGATTCGCGCTATCATCTCTCGCAGGCCAAAAGGCCATGAGGAGAGAGCGCATGAATTCGACCAGCGCCCTGGCCGCACTAACTGTTCTCGCGTGCTTCACACCGCTAGCGTCCGCGCAGTGGCATCCCAAAGATACTGAATGGTGGAGCTACAACGCCGATTTGACCGGCAGCCGGTACCGGCCGCTCGATCAAATCAACGGCTCCAACTTCAATAAGCTGGAAGTCGCCTGGCGTTTCAAGACCGACAACATCGGAAACCGCCCGGAATACAAGCTGGAAGGCACGCCGCTCATGGTCAACGGCGTGGTGTATGCGACTGCGGGCTCGCGCCGCGCTGCGATCGCGCTCGACGCGGCTACGGGCGAATTATTGTGGGTGCACGGCGAGCACGAAGGCGAGCGCGGCGCCTCTGCGCCACGAGCTCTATCCGGCCGGGGCTTGGCCTATTGGTCGGACGGCAAGGAAGAGCGCATCATCTATGTCACTGGCGGCTACAGACTGGTGGCGCTTGACGCCAAGACCGGCTCGCTCATCCCCTCCTTCGGCAAAAACGGCATCGTCGATCTCAAGCTCGACGACGACCAGAACATCTCCGCCTGGAACGAGAAAGGCGAGTGGGTGCCCGACCTGGTGCACGGTGAGATCGGACTGCAATCGGCGCCCGTCGTCGCCAAAGACACCATCCTCATCGGCGCGGCGTTCCGCGAAGGCATGACGCCCAAGAGCATGCGCAACAACAAGGGCTACGTGCGCGGCTTCGATGTCCGCACTGGCAAGCGCTTGTGGACCTTCCACACCATCCCGATGAAGGGCGAGACCGGCTACGACACCTGGCTCAACGGATCGGCCGAGTACACCGGCAATACCGGCGTGTGGAACCAAATCACCGTGGACGAACAGGCCGGCCTGGCTTACTTGCCCGTCGAATCTCCAACCGGCGATCTCTACGGCGGCCATCGCCCCGGTAACAACCTGTTCGGCGAGAGCCTGGTCTGCGTGGACCTGAAGACCGGCAAGCTCAAGTGGTATTTCCAGATGGTTCACCATCCGCTGTGGGACATGGACGCATCCGCTGCCCCGCTGCTGATGGACATCAACGTCGATGGCAAACCGATCAAAGCCGTCGCGCTGCCGTCGAAGCAGGCGTTCCTATATGTGTTTGATCGCGCCACGGGCAAACCGGTGTGGCCGATCGAGGAGCACCCAGTCGAGAAGGGCGACATTCCCGGCGAATGGTATTCACCGACGCAACCGTTCCCAACTAAGCCGCCCGCCTATGCGCGCAACGGTTTCACGCCCGACGTTCTGGTTGACTTCACACCCGCACTTCGCGATCAGGCGCTGACCCAAGCCTCGCGATACAAAATGGGACCGATCTTCACGCCGCCAGTCGTCAGCAAAGCCGGTGGCCCTCTGAGCACGTTGAATCTCGGCGGCCCGCTCGGCGGCACCAACTGGCCCGGCGGCTCATTCGATCCTGAAACGCATACCGTCTACGTCTACGCCTGCAATTCCTGTATTTACCCGACCGGCCTTGTTCCGTCGCCGAAGGAAGTCTCGGATATGAGATACATCTCAGGCAACGATGGCCAGCGAATCCAAATCGCCAGAGGACCAGGGGAAGCGGGTGGCGCCGATCAGCCGATGCCTCAGCGGCCTCCGACTCCGCCGCCAGCCGCAGCACCGGGAAGCGCACCTCCTGCGGGAGGCGGTCTCAGCGTGCTAAGCGGTCTCACGGTCCAAGGGCTACCCATCGTCAAGCCTCCCTACGGAACGATCTCGGCAATAAATCTGGACCGGGGCGAAATCGTTTGGCAAACGCCGCATGGCGACACGCCGGACTCGGTCCGCAATAATCCTGCGCTGAAGGGCCTCAACATCCCGAAAACGGGCCAGTCCACCTACAACGTCGGGACACTCGTCACCAAGACCCTGGTGATTGCCGGGGACGGCCAAATTACGACGACGCCTCAACATCCGCGCGGCGCCATGTTGCGCGCCTACAACAAGACCGACGGCCAGGAAGTCGGAGCAGTGTGGATGCCCGCGCCTCAAAGCGGTTCTCCCATGACCTATGCGCTCAACGGCAAGCAATACGTCGTGGTCGCGGTAAGCGGCGGCAACTATTCAGGCGAGTACATCGCCTTCAGCCTGCCATCCACGGATTAACGTGATCCACGGTAACCGCGGCCACAGTTCTTACGCCCTTTGTCTGAATAGCGTTCAAATGCAGGCATTCCCGGCCGTCTTACGGCCATGAGCAAGGACGCATTCATCTTTGATATAGTCGTCTATCCGGGATTCGATCCGGCTCAATACGACGAGAGGTGACATGAACTTTAAGATTTCAGCTCTGGCAATCATCGGCCTGGCGGCTCTGGGCGCGCTTTATTCTAATTTGCACGCTCAGTCCCCGGCGCGTTCGGTCTGGGACGGCGTGTACACTCAGGACCAAGCTAAGCAGGGCCAAGCCGCTTACAACGAGAGTTGTTCTTCTTGCCACGGCGACACACTGATGGGCGGCGAATCGGCTCCGGCGCTGGCGGGCGGAGAGTTCCTTTCCAATTGGAACGGCCTGACACTGGGCGATCTGTTCGAAAGAATTCGTACTACCATGCCTCAAAACCGCCCCGGCAGCCTGAGCCGCGAGAAGAACACCTTGATCCTGGCCTACCTGTTGAGCGTCAGCCAGTTTCCGGCCGGTAAGACCGATCTTCCGCAACAGACCGAGGTGCTCAAAGAGATTCGGATCGATGCTTCGAAGCCTGACAAAAAGTGAGAAGCGCGGCGTGCCACAAATCGGAGCCGGCTTGGCATGAAACTTAGAATCGCTACCCTGGCAACTATCGGCTTGGCGGCTCTGGGCGCGCTATGTTCTAACTTGCGCGCCGACGCCAAACGCTCGGTTTGGGATGGCGCCTATACAGAAGATCAAGCCAAGCAAGGCCAGCCTCTTTACAACGAGAATTGTTCGTCCTGTCATGGCGATACGCTTATCGGTCAGGACGTGGCTCCCGCGCTTGTGGGCGGTGAGTTTCTTTCCAACTGGGATGGCCTGACTCTAGGCGACTTATTCGAAAGAATCCGTACCACCATGCCGGCCAGCAGGCCTGGAAGCCTGAGCCGTGAGAAGAACGCCGCGATTCTGGCGTACATATTGAGCGTCAACCAGTTTCCGGCGGGCCAGATCGCGCTTCCGCAACAGAAAGAAGTTCTAGACGAAATTAAGATCAGTGCATCGAAATCAGAAAAGAAGTAGCATCCGGCGGCGTGTCCCAGGTTGGTTCGCCGGCCGGTAACAGACAAACTCAAGGAGTGAACCATGCGTAGGAAAACGAGCAACGTTCTGCCGTTGACCGCTCTGTTCGTCGTTTTGGGGACGACTTGGATTGCGATCAACGTATCGGGCCAAGGCGCGGGATACGTCCCATCGACGGCCAAAGGCGACTGGCCCTATTACACCGCTGATCTGAAGGGCAGCAAGTATGTCCCGCTCGATCAGATCAATGCCTCTAACTTCAACAAGCTCGAAGTAGCTTGGCGTTTCAAGACCGATAACCTCGGCCCGCGCCCCGAATACAAGCTGGAAGGCACCCCGCTGGCTATCAACGGTACGCTCTACACCACTGGTGGCACGCGGCGGTCGATCGTTTCGCTGGACGGCAAGACCGGCGAAACGAACTGGACTTTTAGCTTCCGCGAAGGAAATCGCGCTGCCATTGCTCCTCGGCAGTTATCCGGACGCGGCGTGTCTTATTGGACCGACGGCCGCGGCGATGACCGCGTGGTCTTTGTGACCACCGGATACCGGCTCATGGAACTGAACGCCCACACCGGCGCCGTAATCACCACCTTCGGGGAGCACGGCATGGTCGACCTGAAGGTCGGCATGGTCACCGGCACCGGCCAGCAGATCGACTTGGAAACCGGTGAAGCCGGGCTCCACTCGACGCCGCTGGTGGTGAAGGACGTGGTCATCGTTGGCTCTTCCTTCAAGGAGGGCATGACGCCCGTCACGCACAACAACACCAAGGGCATGGTCCGCGCCTACGATGTCCACACCGGCAAACAATTGTGGGCCTTTAACACCATCCCGCGCCCCGGCCAGTTCGGTAACGATACCTGGGAGAACGGCTCCTGGGCCCAGAACGGCAACACTGGCGTTTGGACCCAAATGACGGTAGACGAAGATCTCGGCTTGGTTTATTTGCCGGTGGAAGACCCGACCTCGGATTACTACGGCGGCCATCGCCCCGGCAACGACCTGTTCGGTGACAGCCTGGTGTGCGTTGATCTGAAGACCGGCCAGCGTAAATGGCACTACCAGATCGTGCATCACCCCATTTGGGATTTCGATCTTTCCTCGGCCCCACTTCTCGTCGACATCAATGTCAATGGCCGTGCCATCAAAGCCGTTGCGCTGCCGACCAAGCAGGCCTGGCTGTACACCTTCGATCGCGTGACCGGTCAGCCGGTTTGGCCCATCGAGGAGAAGCCTGTGCAGCAGTCCGACGTGCCCGGCGAGAAAACTTCTCCCACCCAGCCGTTCCCGACCAAGCCGCCTAATTACGCGCGCAACTTCATCAAAGTTCCGGACGATTTGATCGACTTCACGCCCGAGATGCGTGCTCAGGCCAAAGACCTGCTTTCGCGCTATCGCGTTACCGATCGGCCGTTCAATCCGCCCCTGGTTGGCGACGAAAAAGGCCTTCTGGGGGCCATCAATGTAGGCAATGCCGGTGGCGGAACCAACTGGCCCGGCGCCGGTTTCGATCCGGAAACGCACATCGTTTACGCTCAGGCGGCCAACTCTTCGGCAGCTGGTCTTTCCGTCCGCAAACCGCCGCCGGGATTCTCCGACATGAGCTACTTTTCCGGCCGCAATGATCAGCCGTTCCGCGAAGCGCTTGGACCGGGCTTTGGCACGGGAGCCGATTCTCCGCTAGCCAAGAGGATGGGCCGTCCGCAAGAGCCTCCGCCCGCCCCCGCTGCTGGACGTGGTGGACGTGGAGCCGCGGCCGGTGGTGGTGGCGGATTCGGCTTGAACGTAGACGGGCTGCCGATCATGAAACCGCCTTACGGCGTCATTTCCGCTATTGACCTCGACAAGGGCGATCTCAAGTGGCAAGTGCCTTACGGCGAGACGCCCGACAATGTCCGCAGAATCCTCACTGAGAAAGGGATCAAGTTCGGCAATCTGGGACAAAACGGTAGCGTCGGACTGCTGGTCACCAAGACTCTCGTGATCCTCGGCGACAATCAAGTTACCAATCCGGGAACGCATCCGCGCGGGGCGATGCTGCGCGCCTACGACAAGCAAACCGGTAAAGAAGTCGGCGCGGTATGGATGCCGGCTCCTCAGAGCGGCTCGCCCATGTCCTACCTGGCGGGCGGCAAGCAGTATATCGTGATCGCCGTTAGCGGCGGAGCATATTCGGGTGAGTACCTGGCGTTCAGCCTGCCCGAAAACGAGTAATTGTGTGAATGCCGTGTCCCCACCCTGGTGGGGACACAGATTTCTGAAGTATGACCGGGCTGCTCAAGGAAAGTCTCGTGCGGCCCGGTTCAAGAAAAGTTAGGGAGAAAACCAACGACATGGATCGAAGCAAGACTAAGGGAAGGAAAGCCCTGTGGTTGACCGCATTGCCGGCCGCCGCTGGGCTGTTATGGATTACAGCAGGCGCATTGGGCCAAGGCGGGGGCTATGTGCCATCCACCAAGAAAGGCGATTGGCCCTATTACACCGCCGACGAAAAGGGCTCCAAGTATTCGCCGCTCGATCAGATCAACGCCTCCAACTTCAACAAGCTTGAACCAGCATGGCGCTTCAAGACCGACAACTTCGGCACGCGGCCCGAGTTCAAGTTGGAAGGCACGCCGTTGGCGATCAACGGCGTTCTGTACACCACCGCCGGCACACGCCGCGACGTAATCGCGCTGGATGGAAAAACCGGCGAACTGATGTGGTCGCACAGCATGCGCGAAGGAAATCGCGCCGCCATCGCGCCGCGCCAGCTCTCCGGCCGTGGCGTCGCGTTCTGGACGGATGGCCGCGGCGATGATCGCGTCGTGTACGTGACCACCGGCTATCGTCTGGTCGAGCTGAACGCCAAGACCGGCCAGGTAATCAGCTCGTTCGGTAAAGATGGCATGGTCGACCTCAAGGTCGGCATGGTCACCGGCACCGGCCAGCAGATCGATCTCGAAACCGGCGAGGCCGGCTTGCACTCCACGCCTCTGGTGGTGAAGGATGTCGTGATCGTCGGCTCCTCGTTCAAAGAGGGCATGACCGTGGTCACGCACAACAACACCAAGGGCATGGTCCGCGCCTATGATGTTCACACCGGTAAACAACTGTGGGCGTTCAATACCATTCCACGCAAGGGCGAGTTCGGCTACGACACCTGGGAAAACGGCTCCGCGGACGTGAACGGCAACACCGGCGTGTGGACCCAGATGACCGTCGACGAAGAACTCGGCCTCGTGTATCTCCCGGTTGAGTCTCCCACCTCCGACTATTACGGCGGCGAACGCCCGGGCAACAACCTCTATGGCGAAAGCCTGGTCTGCGTGGATCTGAAGACTGGCCAACGCAAGTGGTACTTCCAGATCGTGCACCACCCGGTTTGGGACTATGATCTTTCTTCGGCGCCGATCCTGGCCGACATCAACGTCAACGGCCGAGCCGTCAAAGCCGTCGCGGTGCCGAGCAAAGAGGCCTTCCTCTACGTGTTCGATCGCGTGACCGGCAAACCTGTCTGGCCCATCGAAGAGCGGCCCGTTGCGCAATCCGACGTGCCTGGCGAGAAGACCTCGAAGACTCAGCCTTTCCCGACCAAGCCGCCGGCTTATGCCCGCAACTTCATCAAAGTTCCGGACGACTTGATCGACTTCACGCCCGAGATGCGGGCACAGGCTAAGGACATCGTCTCGCGCTACCGCGTGGAAGGGATGTTCACTCCACCGGTGGTCGGCGATCCGAACGGCAAGTGGTTGGCCGGGTTGAACCTCGGCAACGCCAGCGGCGGCACCAACTGGCCCGGCGCGGGCTACGATCCTGAAACGCACATCGTGTATGCGCAGGCGAATCAGTCCGCCGTCACGCCGATTTCGCTGCGCACTCCGCCTGCCGGATTCAGCGACATCCACTACGTGGCCGGCCGCAATGACCAGCAGTTCCGCGTCGCGGAAGGTCCCGGCTTCGGCAGCGCAGCCGATGCGCCTCAACCGAAGCGTGCGCCTGCACCTCCGCCCGCGGCAGCACCAGCCGCCGGTCGTGGCGGGCGCGGTGGTGGTGGCGGCGGGGGCGGCTTTGGCCTGAGCGTCGACGGCCTGTCTATCGTCAAACCGCCCTACGGCGTGATCTCGGCGATCAATCTGGATCGCGGGGATCTGCAGTGGCAAGTGCCCTACGGCGAAACGGCCGACAACGTCCGCGACATCCTGACTCAACGCGGCATCAAGTTCGAAAATCTCGGCCAGGGCGGCAGCGTGGGATTGCTGGTAACCAAGACGCTCGTGGTTCTGGGCGACACCTTGGTGACTTCCAAGACCCATCCGCGTGGCGCCATGCTGCGCGCTTACGATAAAGCCACCGGCAAGGAAGTTGGCGCTGTGTGGATGCCCGCACCTCAAAGCGGATCGCCTATGACCTATCAGGCCGGCGGCAAGCAGTACATCATCGTATCTGTCAGCGGCGGCAATTACTCAGGCGAGTACATCGCCTACGCGCTGCCGGAAGCCGAATAAATCAACTCAGTTCCTCTAGAGAGTATCTCCAAGGGCCCGGCAAATGCGGGCCCTTTTTCTTGTAATCTAGAATAGTCATGATTCACGACGAAGTCTCTCGGCGAGAGTGGATGCTCGCCTCTTCCGTGGGCCTGCTTGCGCTGTGGCCCGAGATACTCGCCGCCCAGGAGCACGCGCATCACGCCGCAGCCACACCTGGTGCGGCCCTTACCTATTTCGATCACGCCGCCGCGGCCGAGATAGAAGCCATCGCCGCGCAGATCATTCCCACCGACGAAACTCCGGGCGCGCGCGAAGCCGGTGTGATCTACTTCATCGATCATGCGCTCAGCACTTTCGACAAGGAAAGCCAGGAGCACTACAAGACCGGCCTGGCGGAGATTCAAGCCAAGCGGGCTGCCATGTTCCCCGGTTCCGCCAGCATCGCCGCGCTCAAGCCCGAACAGCAACTGGCGCTAGTAAAATCCATCGATCGTACGCCCTTTTTTGAAACCGTTCGCACTCACACCATCATCGGATTCCTGAATAGCCCGGACGAGGGCGGCAATCGCGACTACGTCGGATGGAAGCTGCTGGGCATGGATCCCAAAATGGTCTATCAGCCGCCGTTCGGTTATTACGACGCCGAGGCGCAGAGAGAGGGAACCAGATGAGCCGCGGCCCTTATCGGCACAATCATCCCGTAGACTTCATCGTCGTGGGTTCCGGAGCCGCCGGCGGAGCCGTGGCAAAAGAACTGGCAGTGGCCGGCTTCGAAGTCGTGGTGCTTGAACAAGGACCCTATCTCCGCCCGAAAGATTTCAAACACGATGAAGTGCTGGTCCGCAACCTGCACCAGCTAACCAACGACCCTAAGCGACAGCCGCAGACGTTTCGGAAGACCGAAAACGAAACCGCCAAAGTTCAATTCTCTGTCGGATATGGCCGCGAAGTCGGCGGCGGTACCGTGCACTTCACCACGAACTGGTGGCGTTTGCATGAAGTCGATTTCAACGAGCGCAGCCGTTTAGGCGCGGTTCCGAACTCCACTTTCGACGATTGGCCGATCGCCTATCAGGACTTGGAGCCCTATTACACCAAGTCCGAACAAGACATTGGCGTGTCCGGCTTGGGTGGCTCGAACCCCTTCGATGCGCCGCGCTCCAAGCCATACCCACTGCCGCCGCTGCCGGTAAAATCGTGCGGCGTGCTTTTTGACCGCGGCGCCAAGAAGCTGGGCTGGCATTCCTTCCCGGCGCCCATGGCAATTTTGTCGCAGCAGTACAAGGGGCGGCCTGCTTGCGTACATTGCGGCTTCTGCATGTCGTTTGGCTGCGAAGTTGGCGCGAAGTCCTCCACGCTGGCCGCCCTGATTCCGGTCGCCGAGCACACCGGAAACTGCGAGGTCCGGGCTGAATCGTACGTCAGAAAAATCGAGGTCGATAAAGGCGGCCGCGTCACGGGCGCAATTTATTTCGACTCCAACAAACGCGAGATTTTCCAGCGTGCCAAGGCCGTGGTGGTGTGTGCGAATGGCGTCGAATCACCGCGCCTCTTGCTGATGTCCAAATCCAGCCGCTTCCCGCAGGGCCTGGCCAACTCGAATGGCATGGTCGGCAAAAACCTGATGTTCGACAACGGCACCACAGCCACCGCTCTGTTCGAGCATCCACTCAATGAGTTCAAGAGCGTTCAAGTTTCGCGCGTAATCCATGATTTCTACGACTCGGATCCCAAGCGTGGATATTATGGCGGCGCCGGCTTCGATGCGCGATTTTCGGAGACGCCGGTTGAGTTCGGATTGCGGGGCCTTCCCGGCAGCCCGCGCTGGGGCTCGGAATGGAAAAAATCCGTCGCGCACGATTTCCCGCGCATCATGAGCTCGTTGAGTCACGTGACCTGCCTCCCCATGGAAAGTAACAACGTTACTCTGGATACTGAGCTGAAGGACGAATGGAGCCTCCCCGCCCTCCGCATCACGTTCAAGAATCATCCCGACGATTTGAAGATCATGGAGTTCATCTCCGCCCGCCAAAAGGAGATCATGGAAGCAGCGGGCGCCACCAAGGTCATCACGCGGCCGGTTCGGGAAGTCACCAACTCGGTGCACTTGATGGGAACCTGCCGCATGGGTAACGATCCGAAGCGCTCCGTTGTGAATCGCTACAATCGCGCGCACGATGTGCCCAACCTTTTCGTGGTGGATGGCAGCAGCATGGTGACGTCCGGGCGCCAGCAACCCACTTGCACCATCCAGGCGCTCGGCTACTGGGCCGCCGACCACATGATCCAGGCAGCCAAGCGCGGCGAGATCTAACTTTTGCCGCTCTTCCAATCGCCACCGCTAAGGTAATCATTAAAATACTTGACCTCGGCTGCCAAACAGCAATAAACTATCTGGCAGGTTAGCCTAATTAACTGCCGTGAGTGTGCCCATCCGCGTGATGAATTAGATTCTGTTGTTGAAGCACTCCGCGGAATTCCTGCTTCTCCCTTGACAAAATAGCTGCGCGTGGCATATTTTTAAAAGACGTCGTTGTTGCTTGGGTCTACGCATTGACGTTCGTGTGTTGGTTGTTTGAAAATCCGGAGACGAACAACTGTACATCGTACTCTCTCTCTATTCGAACCAAGCTGTCCAGCCCACCGCAACCTGTCTGGCCATCAAGGAGATTGTCGTGAAACTCAATCGATTTCTGCTTCTCGTGACTGCGCTGGTAATAGGTGCCGTCATCGCATTTGCTCAATCCTACGTCGGTGAAGTCCGCGGTATCATTCAAGACCCCGGCGGGGCCGTCATCGCCAATGCCAATGTCACGCTGCGAAATGACGCCACCGGCACCGTCCGCACTACCGCAAGCAATACTGCCGGCGAATACGTATTTCCGCAACTGGATCCTGGAACCTACACGGTCCTGGTCGAAACTCCGGGCTTCAAGAAACTCGAACACAAAGGAGTCATTGTCGGGACGCAGGAGAAAGTCCGCCTGGACGTCAAGTTGGAATTGGGCGAGATCAGCCAGAGTGTTTCAGTCACCACTGAAGCTCCGTTGATCGAAAACGAGACCGCGTCGAATGGCCAGGTGATCACGACCCAGCAGCTCGACGACCTGCCCAACCTCGGCCGCAACACGTACTTGATGTCCAAGTTGTCCAACAACGTCGTTCCCTCCGGTCCGCCACAGTGGAACCGGTTCCAGGACCAGATCGGGTCTTCGAATCTTTCAATCGGCGGCGGCCCGATTCGCGCTAACAACTATTTGATAGACGGCGTTCCGATCACCAGCTCCCAGAATCTGGCGATCATCATCCCCAGCGAAAGTGCGGTGCAGGAAATGAAGCTCCAGGAAGACACCTACGACGCCACCATGGGGCGCACCGGCGGCGGCGTCTTCAACACCGTGATTCGCGGTGGAAGCAACGATATCCACGGCGACGCGCTCGGCTATTACCGCACCACGGACTTCACGGCCAACAAATTCTTCAACAACGCGGCCGGCACGCTTCCGAACGGACAACAAGTAGATCCGCGGCCATCCGAGCTATGGGAGAACTGGGAGTTTTCGCTCGGTGGCCCCGTGGTTATCCCCAAGGTCTACAACGGAAGGAACAAGACATTCTTTTTCGTTTCCACCGAAGGCTATCTGGAAGGTCAGCCGGATGCGGGCAGTGCCGCCGTGCCGACGTCCGCCGAGCTTGGTGGCAATTTTGCGAATTCGGGCAGGATCATCTACGACCCGCTCAGCGGCCGTCCCTGCCAGCCTAGCGACAATTGCCCCGCAGGCGCCACCGTCATTCGCACGCCGTTCCCGGGAAACGTTATTCCCGGAGGCCAAATTAACACGGTCGGCCGGGCCATCCTTGGCTACCTGCCTGGGGCCAATACAAACCTGGGCGGCTCGCTAGGCCAGAGCAATTTCCAGGGCACCGATACGCTCGCCAACCATGCCGAAGAATATATCTATAAGCTCGATGAAAATCCGACCCAATGGCTGCGCCTGAGCGGGTCGTTTCTCTACTACAAGAGCGAAGAGCACGGTTCGAACTACCTCAACATCTTGCCAGGTTCCGGCACTTACCTGCTATTCAGGCACGTCGATGCAACCGCAGTCAACGCCACCATCACGGTCAATCCGTCCACCGTCCTCAATGCACGATATGGTTTCAACCGTTTCCCCAACATCTACAATTACCCGAGCTATGGCTTTAATCAGACCTCGCTTGGGTTCCCGGCCAACTATGTGGATCAAGTCCAGGTGCCCCAGTTCCCGAGCATCAATCTGTCCGAATTAGGCACCATGTTCGGCAACGGCTCACATTCGCAGACTGTCTACTGGTCGAAGAATGCATCGTTCGGCGTGTCGAAATTCATTGGAAAGCACAATATCACTGCGGGGTTCGATTATCGCAAGATCCATACCGATGGCGTCGGCTTCACGAACGGACAGGGCCAGTTCACCTTTAACGGAATCTTTAGCCAGCAATTCAACGCTGGTACCAGCGCCACCACTGGAAGCGACGTGGCGGACGCTCTGCTCGGCTTCCCATCGAGCGGATCGATCGGTACCTTCTCCAACACAGACTTCTTCGTGAATTACTATGCCGGCTACATTCAGGACGACATTCACGTCAATAATCGCCTGACGCTAAATATCGGCCTGCGCTACGAATATGAGACCGGCGAAGCGGAACAATATAACAACATGCTGGTCGGCTTCA
>CAVUBR010000014.1:0-349310 GCA_963739705.1 Terriglobia bacterium
GTGGCGGTGGGCGGATTCGTTGCGCCCAAGCCAGTGACAAACGCGGCGACAATATCTCCCGGCTTTGCGGGCGCCGGTGAAGTCAGGGGAGTGAGGGCGGTAGCACTGTCAAAAATACCGGGGCCACTGCCGCTTGAATCAACAGTGGGAAAAGACGGTGCCGTCGCGGCCAAAGTGATTGGAAACGCGGCGGATGGTGGTGCACGCTATTACACTAACGATCATAGTGGTTGGGCCGGCCGAGACTTCGAATGGAATTTGCGCGATGAGCTGGTTTGCGGAAGCGCCGCGGACAACATAGCCGTTCTTCCCGCCTACCATAACGTTCACGGCGGAAGCCGAGGTCCCGAAATTGGTGCCATAGATGCCGCCAGTACGCCCGGGCAGAGGTTCGTCTGGCTGTAGTCAAATAGTTCTAGCACCGACGCAATGGTGGGGGTGTTTTGGGCCCACGCGGCCATGCACCCTAGAGCAAAGACCGCCAGGAGCCGGCACAACCAGTGAGTCCTTGGCCCCCAGTGAGTCACTGCCGAGTCTGTACTTCCGGAATGTCTTCTGTGTGTAAGCATCGCGTCCATCCTCCTCAACTGCTCTAGCGGGTTTCCCAGGGGAATTGCCTTCAGGGAAAACAAGGCCCAAGCAAGGCCAGGTTTGTCTTGCGGTTCAGGATAGAAGAGCGAGGGCCTGATTCCAAGTAGGTTGCCGTGTTGTTACGGTAGGTAACCCCCGCGTAGCGCGACCGCCAACCTACACATTCTCCGATTGATACGTCGCAGCCAGCGGCGTGCGAATGGTATATCATTACCTAGACCGAGTGAGCAACGTTCGTGCAGGATCCATTGGCTTCCGTCTTCCCCGAACCTCCCGCGCGAGGCCGTGATCCGCGAACTTGAGACCATTCTCGCCAGCGAGACTTTTGTCAACTCCAGCCGTCTTAGCCGATTCCTGCGGTATGTTGTCGAGCAGACACTCGATGCGGGTGGGGAAAGACTGAAGGAATATCAGATCGGGGTAGATGTATTCGAGCGGGACGGCAATTACGACCAACGCACCGATCCGGTGGTGCGTGTGGAAGCCAGGCAACTGCGGTTCAAGCTCTCTGAATACTACGCCGGAGCGGGCTCCAACGACGAGGTGGTAATCAGCCTGCCGAAGGGCGGTTATGCGGCGCGGTTTGAGCGGAAGGCGGTGCAGGCCATCCGAGCCCGGAGATCGTACCGGCTCAACCTTCTGCCGAGGGAAGGCCCGTGCCCGCACGTAGACGGTGGGCTGTGGCAGCGGCGTTAGTCGCCCTCGGTGCGCTTAGGCGCCGGGCTTTGGCTCTCGCTCCGCGGCGCGCATGTAGCCGGGAAACACGTGGTCAATTCCGACGCGCAGGAGTTGTATTTGAAGGGCCGGTTCTACTGGGACAAAAGGACGCCTGAAAGTCTGAACATGGCGGTGGACTACTTCACGCAGGCCATTGCCCGGGATCCGAACTACGCGGCGGCCTACGTGGGCTTGGCGGATACGTACAACTTGCTCAGCGAGTATACTGTGATGCCGTATCGGGAAGCGTTTTCGCGCGCTTTGGCCGCCGCCAGGAAAGCCGTGCAATTGGACGATTCGATGGCGGACGCGCATTGTTCGCTGGCGTACGCATCTTTTTGGGGGGCGTGGGATGCCGTTACAGCGGAGCGCGAGTTCAAACGAGCTTTGCAATTGAAACCAGATTCCGCTGTCGCGCATCACTGGTTCGCCACGTTCTTGTCCGTGCAGGGGCGCCCGGCCGAGGCGCTGGCTGAGATCGATCGCGCACAACAGCTGGACCCCACCTCCATATCAGTCCTGGCCGACAAGGCGGAAATTATCGGCGCTTCCGGACGCCACGGCGAAGCGATCGCGCTGGCATCCCAGATCGCGGGCTCGGATCCTTCCTTCCTCTCGGCGCACAAGTATCTGGCGCACCTGTATCTATGGCAGGGAGACTACACGGACTATTTGCGCGAGGCGCGTACCGGGGCGTTGTTGGAGCACGACTCGCAAGTCCTGGAAGAGGTTGCGGCAGGTGAGCAAGCCTTTCAGGCCGGAGGAGCACATCAGATGCTGGAAGCGATGCTCGCGATAGAGCAGAAATTCGCCGCACAAGGGCAGGCCAGCAATTATGAGCTTGCACGTACCTGCGCTTTGCTGGGAGAAAAAGCAAAGGCGCTGGAATACTTGCAGGCGGCGTTGGACAAGCGCGAGACATCGATACTAGGTGTGGGAATCGATCCGGCTTTTGGGCCGTTGCGGGGCGAAGCGCGGTACCGTCAGATCCTGTCGCAGATTCATCCCTAATCCAAAAATCCGGAAAATCCGGGGACAGTATACGCATTCCCCGATTTTCGGCCGAGATTTTCCAGCCAGCCACGCCACTCCTGGGTCGAGATGGCCAGAATCGCACGCGTCGTAGTGGAGGGGTTGCCGCATCACATCACGCAGCGCGGAAACGGCCGTCAGGTTGTATTTGACGACGTCCGCGACCGCCAAGTCTATCTGAATCTACTCCGGGAATATGCCGAGCGATACCGGCTGCGCATCTCGGCCTGGTGCCTGATGAGCAATCACGTGCACCTGCTCGGCGTGCCGGAAGTGGCGGGCGGGCTGGCTCGCGCTCTCGGCCGTACCCACAGCGACTATGCGCGTTACAAAAACGCTCGTGCTGCCAGGGGCGGTCATCTATGGCAGGCACGCTATTACTCGTGCCCCATCGATGGGTCGGGCGTGTGGCGCGTCATGGCGTATATTGAACGCAATCCGGTTCGAGCCGGTCTGGTGCCGGCGCCTGAGCACTATGCCTGGTCTAGCGCCCGCGCGCACGTCACCGGCCGCGACGAGCACGGTTTTCTGGACTTGCGAAGCTGGCGGGAGGTATACGATGCAGAGCGATGGAGTAGTGCTCTCCGGCTGGGTATAGAGGAGGAAGCCTTCGCTGCCCGGCTCCAGGAAGCTACTCGGACAGGCCGGCCGTTCGGTTCGGCAGAGTTTATCGAAGGAATCGAGCGGCGTACCAAACGGCGGCTGCGGCCTGTGCCGGCGGGTCGGCCGAAGAAAGGCGTCGCGGCACAGAGCGAAATTGGGGAATGCGTATACTGTCCCCGGATTTTAGAAGGCCGGGAGGGCTTTTAGGAATTTCGAGAAATCGAATTGTGCGCCGACCAGGAAACGCAGATCGTCGCGAGGCTGAGTGAACGCCAGGTTTCCGCCGGTGCCGATATTGGCATTGAAGCCCAGCACCAGGGGCGAATGAGGCACTTTGAAAACGCCCTCCAGGGAATATCTCCAGGGGCGCTCCAACAGAGGGCCGCGAAAGGCCTCGAAATCGCCGAAGCGTCCGCGAGTGATGTCCACATAGCTCACGAGTTCCGGCGCCTCGGCCGCGGAGTGGGCATGCTGGAAGATTCCCAATCTTGCGCCGAACGAATAGGATTTGAAAAAACGATCGGTGACGGACGTGGCCGCTGTTGCGGCACTGGTAAGAGTGGTGAAACCGGTCTGGGCCAGAGGCGCCACGAAGAGCGAGTACCTGCTGCCGCCTGTCGACCAGGGCTGGCTGGCGATCAGAGGCAAGTATGCGCCGCCTTGAAAGGTTGCGGCTTTTTGGGACTGGATGAAACTATCCAGCGTATTGCCCGCCTGAGCTTGCTCGGTAGGGACGGATGTTAAGCCAATATCCAGGTAAGTGTTGACATTGATGCGGCGAAATCCGTTGGAGTCCAGCGGCAGCCAGGCTCGATCGGCATTCAAGTCCAAAAAGAGGTCCGCTTTTGTCCCAGGAGAGTTCAATTGGAATCCCTGGTCGTTAGACAAGATTACGCCGGCCGTGAAATAGTAATGCACGCGGCCCAGATCGAGCGGATTCGCGATTGCGATGGCACCCGATCCGGGGGCTTCGATCGCCGGTGCGGAGGCGTCGTTGATGTCAACGAGTTTCTGGCACAGGCTAACCGATTGGCCGGCGGCTAAAGGCTGATCGAAGGTGATGGCCGCCTGGCCGGTCGCGTCGGTCACGGCGTAAGGTTTGAACCCAGTTGAATCCCGGATGCCTGCCGGCACGCCGTCCGGGCAAGAGTAGATGCGAGTTTCATATCCGGATTTGGGAAGCGTGGGCGTTGCGTCAATGTAGACATTGGTCGCTCCCGGCGCCAGTTCTCCCCGAATGCGAACAGCGGTTAGCTGGGACGATGCGGCGTTTCCCACCACCAACGGCGCGGACGGCATGATTTCGGTTGCGCCCCGAAGAAAATACGCTTGTACGATCTGGCCCGCCTGAAGGCTGGCTGGGAAACCAGCAACGATGCTGGAATCGGAGGGGTTCACGAAAACATCGCGCTGCTGGACGACGTGGCCGGCACTGTCGAACACCTTGATCCGGACTGGCCAAGCGGATTCGGACGATTTACCGGAGATCACGTCGGCGCCGGCGTGGGGCGCCTCCAACTCCGGCGGCGCTTGGGGATATTCCTGCGCGAGGCATTGGAAACAGCCGAAGGCCAACCCAAACAGGAACAGCAGGAAGATGCGCATCCTTCAACGAACAGTAGCAACGCCGTCGACAGGTTCAGCACTCACGCCGCGCTAAGCGACAGACTTCAGGCCAGATCGCGATAGCTAATCAGCGTGACCGCGGATTCCTGGAGCGCCTGGCGGGCTTCGGCGCTGGTGAGCGCGTCCAGTTCCGCGCGGCGGCTGTCCTTCAGGCGCGTAGGCGCCGCCCGCAGCTCTTCTCCGCAAAATCCGGGGTGACACATGAACTCAGTTACGCCCTGGGGAAGTTTCCGGATCACAGCCGCCAGGCCGCGCGCGTCGAAGCGGCCGGTAATCTCGTATCCCGCAAAGTGGTCGGTGGTTCGGCAACCTCGGCCGATTAGCCTGCGCTGGAGCATGGATCTAACGAACGGGACGCGCAGCGGAATGGGCCAGCGCACCCACGGAATCCGGAACTCATGAGCGATTTGTGCCACCGCGTCCAGGACCGGTGGGAGCATGTGAGTGTGTTTGTGGGTGTCGAGGTGGGTGGGCCGGATTCCTGCATCCAGAATTTTCTGGACTTGCAGCGCGAGTTGGTCATGGATGCGGATGCGGCCGAGCGCGACCGCGGCCGCCAATCGCGCGGGCGTCGCGGGATAGCCCTCGGCGCCGACCAGCACCAGGTGAACACCCACGTCGAGTCCGGGATCTTCGCGCGCCAGCGCAACCGCGTGCTCGAACGCCGGTCCGGTAGCCATCAACGTGGTTGCGGTCAGAATTCCCTGGCGGTGAGCGTGCACGATGCCTTCATTGACATCGCGGGTGAAGCCGAAATCATCGGCATTGATGATGAGCCGCTTCACTTAAAAGATGGAAAACTTGATGCGCAGGAACTTCTTGGGATTCGCCCGGAAATCCTGCATGAGCCCGTGCATCTCGCGCGTTGCACCGCTCAAGTTATCGTACAACTGCGGATTGACCAGCAGTTGTCCGATGGTGCCCTGGCCGGAGTTGACCTTATCCATGATCAAGTCCAGCTTGGAGAGCGAGTCGGAAAGCTGCTTGTGCAGATCGTCGCTTTTTAGCAGCGCGCCCGCGGTCCCCTTGCCGGCATTCAAGTCGGCGACGATCTGATGAACGTCGGTCAAGGTTTTCTGCATCTCGTCATAGACCGCGGGGTCTTTCAAAAGTTTTCCCGCAGTGCCCTGGCCCTGTTGCAGATCGTCGATTACGGTGTCAACCTTCGATACGGTCTTGCGAAGGTCATCATAAAGCTCGTGATCGTAGATCAGCTTGCCTAACGTACCCTGGTTACTGTTCAAGACGTCGGCCAACTGTTTTATCTCATCGACGATTGCGAGGAAATGGTTATAAAGCGTGTCGTCCACCAGCAGTTTGCCGATGCTTCCTTTACCCGACTCCACCACGCCCACGATCCGGTCGACATCTTCCACCGTTTTGTTGACTTGCTTTACCGTCTCCTGCAAAGAGTTCAGGACGCCGAATCCCTGCTGCACCAGATCCTGGAGCTCGCCGGTGTTGACACTCGGTATTTCTCCTCCGGGTTTGACGGTGGTGGAATTCATGCCGGACTTGATGTTGATGTATTTGGTGCCCAGCACGTTGGCGGCGCTGATTTGGGAAATTGAATCTACGGGGATATTTTTCAGTTCACTTTCGGGGATCTGCATTTCAATGCGAACCAGCCGCTGGGGATCTTTCGAACCGGACAGCGCAATGCGTTTGACCTTCCCCACCGGGATGCCGTTGAGGTTGACGGGCGCGCCCGGAGCCAAGTCCGCGGCGTCCGCCATATAGGTATAAATGGCGCTCTCAGCTTCGAACAGATTGGTATGGCCGGTGATCAGGAAGATCAGGATTGCGAGAATCACCATCGCGGCCATGGCGAGGATTCCGGCTTTGAGACGCGCCCACCGTGCTTTGGTCTGGATCGCCATAGTTTAGGAGCGTTTCGGTACGAATTTACTGATATAGCGGTCGGTGGAGGACTCCAACTCGGCCTCGGAACCCTCAAAAACAATACGGCCTTCCTTCATGACCATGAAGGTAGTGGGACGGGGATTTGAGCCTGGATCGCGCCCATCCCCATTGCGCGAAATCGGCTCCAGTTGGCCACTGTTGCGATTGTAGCGAAAATTGGCCATGAGCTGGCCATCTTGGTAGCGCTGGGTGACGATGAGCGTGGCGGTGTTCTGCGAATCCCGTTCCTTGGCGATGAGAGCCATGATGGTATTGGCGGTGATAGGATCGAGGCCCGCCGTCGGGGAATCGTACAGGACCAGTGGGGGCTGGGTCACAACCGCGCGCGCGATTCCGACGCGCCGGCGCATGCCGCCGGACAATTCGCTAGGGAATTTTTCCAAGGTGTGCTCCAGCTCGACGAACCGCAGGGCGTCTGCGACGCGCTCATCGACGTCAGCGGGCGTGAGGGTCCGGAGCTTGCCATTCACCAGTGGATATGCGACATTTTCCGCCACGGTGATGGAATCAAACAAGCCGCCTTCCTGGAACAGGACGCCGACCTGGCTGCGAATCCCAAACATTTCGCGCTCCTTCATCCCGGTAATGTCCTGGCCGAACAGGAACACCTGGCCGGCATCGGGTTTGATCAGTCCCAGAGCGGTTTTCAGCAGCGTGGTCTTTCCGCTTCCGGCCGCGCCCAGCACCACTCGCGTGTCGCCCGGCGGCTATATCGATCGACAGATCTTCCAGCGCCACCAGCTCGTCGAATCGCACCGTGATATTCTGCATGCGCAGCAGACTGCCGGCGGGCGGTTGGGCGTCTGGAACGGGCATCAGGTCAAATTCACGAAGATACGCGTGATCAGTGCCGTGATGACGAAGACCCAAACCGAAGCGACCACCACGGCTTCGGTGGTTGCGCGTCCCACACCTTGTGTGCCGCCGCTGGTCCGTAGCCCGTAAAAACAGCCCACCAGCGATATAACGAAGGCGAAGACGAAAGGTTTCAAAAGGCCCTGGACAATATCGTTGTACTCCAAGGCCTGATAGGCGCTGGTCCAGTACTGCGAAGTAGTCAGGTTGAGCGTGAGGGAGGCGATCACGTAGCCGCCGAAGATGCCCACAAAATCCGCGATGATGGTCAGCATGGGCAGCATCACGCAGGTGGCGATCATGCGGGGGGTCACCAGTTTCTGGATGGGATCGGTGCCCAGGGCCCGCATGGCGTCGATTTGCTCGGTCACCTTCATGGAGCCCAGTTCGCTGGCGATACCGGAGGCATTGCGTCCGGCCACCAGCAGCGCGGTCAGCACCGGCCCAAGCTCGCGCACCAGCGTAATAGCCACGATCTGTCCGACCTGGCCGGTGGCGCCATACTGCGCCAGAGCGCGCGACATTTGCATGGTGATGACGACGCCGCTGAAGAATCCGGTGAGAATGATGATCGGCAAGCTGCCTACACCGATGATGTCCATCTGGAGTGCGATGTCGTCGGAGTAATGCGGGCTGCGGAAGACGTTGCGGAGAGCCAGCCCGGCCAGCGCGTAGAAATCCTGGATG
This sequence comes from Terriglobia bacterium, assembly GCA_963739705.1. Lineage (GTDB taxonomy): Bacteria > Acidobacteriota > Terriglobia > Bryobacterales > Bryobacteraceae > Palsa-89. The sequence continues at coordinate 8,035 of CAVUBR010000014.1, forward strand.
GCGGCGACGGGCGGCTTCAGGAAATCGAGCAAACCGGCACCCTCATCTTTCCAGATGCTACCATGCCGCAAAAGGTATATCCGCGGCTAAGCACTTACAGCCGGACCACTTTGGCCGATGGGTGATTCTTGAGGGCGTTGCGTGTGTCGACGATCAGAGGGGCCCGTTCGACGATGGCGGCGTAATCGAAAGCGGCATGGTCGGTGACCACTACAACGCAGTCGGCGCTAGAGGACATGGCCAGGGCGTCTTCAGCAGTGAGCTCGCGGTGGTCCAGGCGAACGCTGGGGACAAACGGATCGCTGTATGTGACCCGCGCGCCGCGGCGCTCCAGCAGCAGGATAATGTCGAGCGCAGGCGACTCGCGGACATCGTCGATATTGCGTTTATAGGCGACGCCCAGGATGTGAACGTGGGAGCCCTTGAGCGGCTTGGAATGATCGTTAAGCGCGTTCTGAATCTTGTCCACGACGAAGTGGGGCATCTGGCCGTTGATGTAGCCGGCCAGATCGATGAAGCGAGCTTCGATGCCGGCCTGCTTGGTTTTCCAGGACAGATAAAACGGGTCGATGGGGATGCAGTGCCCGCCCAGGCCGGGGCCGGGATAGAAGGGCATGAACCCGAACGGTTTGGTGGCGGCGGCATCAATCACCTCCCAAACGTTGATGCCCATGCGGTCGCACATGAGAGCCATTTCGTTTACGAGTCCGATATTGATCATGCGAAACGTATTTTCGAGCAGCTTCACCATTTCGGCTACGCGTGTGGAACTGACCGGGACCACTTTTTCGAGCGCCTGCGAGTAGAACAGAGCCCCCAGCCGAGTGCAGGCGGGCGTGATTCCGCCCACGACTTTGGGGATGTTGACAGTTTGAAACCTCGGATTGCCAGGGTCGACACGCTCGGGGGAAAAACAGAGAAAAAATTGCTCGCCGGCTTTGAGGCCGGGGCGCTCGAGCATGGGCAACACCAGTTCATCGGTGGTTCCCGGATACGTGGTGGATTCGAGGATCACGAGCTTGCCTGGTGAGAAATACTTGGCGATCTCCTGGCAGGCCGACACGATGTAGCTCATATCGGGGTCCTTGGTTTTGCGCAAGGGTGTAGGGACAGCGATGTTGATGGTGTCCAGATCGGCGACGACAGAGAAATCGGCGGTGGCGGAGAATTTGCGCGATTCCACCAGCGCGCGTAGGGCATCCGTGGGAACGTCCTGGACATAGGATTCGCCGCGCTTGAGTTTCGCGATCTTCGATTCCTGGACGTCGATGCCGGTGACAGCGAATCCGGCTTTGGCGAACTCGACGGCGAGCGGCAGGCCGACGTAGCCCAGGCCGATGACGCCGACGCGAGCGGTCCGGGATTTGATTTTTTCCGCCAGAGCCTCGGCGGCGCTGGAAGTGGCTGGTTGCATGTTCACTATTAATCTAACCTGATCTAACCTGTGGACTGCGCTTCCGCGCAGCGACGGGCTAGCTAGGGCAGGTTCAATTGTTTCGCCTCGGTCTCGAGTGCGGTCCAGCGCTGCCGCAAAACCACGAAGGCCTTGTGCCGGTCGGCGACGGCGGCGATTTCTTGACTGGTCGGGGCAGCGTCGGCTTCCTGGAGCAGGCGCAGTAGATTGCTTAGTGCGGCACGCACACTGTTCAATGTGTCGGGTCCGCCGGCTGCGCCGCGGCCACCGCGCCCGCCGGTTGGTGCACCTTCGAGAGCGGTCAATCTTTGATCCAGGTCCCGGGCTTGGCCCAGCTTGGGGTGTAGGGCGCGGATTTGATCGAGGATCGCGACCGAGGCGAGCTCGTCATCGTAGACCTGCTTCGATAAAGTGAATTGTTCGGTGAGTCCGGCGACTGGGGTGTGGACGCGCGGGTCCATCCTGACTGTCAGGCGCTGCGTATAGCTGCGGCCGGCGGCGGTGAGCTTGACGTTGTAGAGGCCTGGCAACACCCAGGGAGAGGTTGGCTCCGGCGCCGTGTTGTGAGCGACGGCCGCGATCGGGTAGGCCGGCCGTGTGCCGGGTATGGGTGGGTAGTGAAGATCCCATAGGAAGCGATGCATGCCGGACGAATTCGCAAGCGTCTGCGCCGGGCGCAACCAGTAGCGCGGAATCGGAAGCGTCGGGTCGGGCGGCTCGACCGGATCGTCGCTGGAATAGCGGCGGATCAGCTTGCCGATGGCGTCGGAAAGTTCCAATGTCACGGGACCTGCTATGTCCGCGCCGAGATAGTAATCGATGATCGCGCCGTCGGGTGGGTTTTGCGCCGCGGGTTCGTCGGGAGGGATGGGCGTGTCGGTATTAGTGTCCCAACGTACGCGCGTCGCGGTTTGCGGCCGGAACAGGACAGCCGGAGCGTTCGCGACCGAGTCGGTGAGCTGGCGCAACGGCGCAATGTCGTCGAGAATCCAGAAACCGCGGCCGTGCGTCGCTGCCGCGAGGTCGTCGCCCTTGATGATAAGGTCGCGAATCGATGTGGCGGGCATGTTCAAGCGCAGCGACTGCCAGTGGCCGCCGTCGTCGAATGAAACATAAACCTGCGTCTCCGTTCCGGCGAACAGCAGGCCCTTGCGTTCGGGGTCTTCGCGCACCACGTCGACGGGCGCGCCGTCGGGAATGCCGTTGACAATCTCGGTCCAGGTTTTGCCGCCGTCGTGCGTGCGCAGAATGTGCGGGCGCATGTCGTCCAGACGTAGCGTGTTGATGGCCGCGTAGGCTGTGAGCGGGTCGAAATGGCTCGCGTCCAAGATGGAAACTTTGGCGAATGGTGTGAGTTGCGGCGGCGTGACGTCTTTCCAGTGCAGGCCGCCATCGATGGTGAGGTGGATCAGTCCATCGTCGGTGCCGGCCCAGATGCGGTTAATGTCGAGCGGGGAAGGCGCGAGCGCGTAGATGACGCCCCGCTGGGATGGCTGGGCGCTGGCGGCATCGCGGTATTTGCCGACGCTGGCCGGGACCTGCCAGGTTTTGCGCGAAAGGTCGGGGCTGATCTGTTGCCAGGATTCGCCGCCGTCGCGCGTTTTCCACAAAGTGTTCGCGGCGAAATACAGCGTGTGTTTGTCGACGGGAGAGAACATCACCGGCTGCGTCCGGAGCAAGCGAAAATCGGCCGGGCGCAGTGGCTTGGGAAGGATGTTCTTGGTCTGGCCGGTGCGGCGATCGTAGCGCGTCAGCTTGCCGCCGTAGACGATGTCGGGATCGAGCGGGTCCGGAGCGGCGTATCCGTATTCCTCGACACCCACCGGATGCCATTCGCGAAACGTAATCTCACCGTCGTTGCCGCGGCTGGCCACGCACGCCGATCCGCTCTCCTGCTGGCCGCCGCACAGCCGGTAAGGGAACGCAGTGTCGGCGGCGACGTGATACATCTGCGCGGTGGACTGGTTGTACCAGGAACTCCAGGTTTGACCGCCGTTGACGGTCACGATCGCGCCTTGATCGCCTACGATGAGAAGAATGTCGGGGTTATTCGGATTGATCCAGATTTTCTGGTAGTCGTCGCCGCCCGGCGCGCCGCGAAATGCCGTCCAGGTTTTTCCGGCGTCGGTGGATTTCCAGGTGACCACGCTGGCGCTATAGACTATGTCAGGATTTTTCGGATCGACCGCGGGCACGGGCAAGTCTCCGCCGCCGATGCGCTGGGCAGGGCGTGTGTCGTCGGTGGCGCGGGTCCAATTTTCGCCCGAATCGTCGGAGCGATAAATGCCGGTGCCGCGCGCAGTCGCAACCGACGCGTAGATGCGGCTCGGGCGGCTGGGCGCGATGGCGAGACTGGCCTGGATCACGCCTTCTTCAGGCAGGCCTCTGGTCAACTGGCGCCAGGTCGCGCCGCCGTCCGTGGATTTGAAAATGCCGCCGTTATTTCCGCTCCAGGCGGCGTTCTCCCAGGGGCCTTGGCGCGCTTCCCACATAGCCGCGTAGACGGTGTCGGGATGCGCTGGATCGATCTCGACGCCGTTGGCGCCGGTGTTCTCGTCTTTGTAGAGGACCTTCTCAAAAGTCTGCCCACCGTCGGTGGAGCGGAAAATTCCGCGCTCTGCGTTCGGGCCGTACGGATGGCCCAGCACCGCGACAAATAGACGGTTGGGATTGCGGGGATCGACCGCGATTTGCGGAATCTGTTGGCCCGTGCGGAGGCCGAGGTGCGTCCAAGTCTTGCCCGCGTCGGTGGATTTGTAGATGCCGTCGCCGACCGAAAGGTCGGGGCGCTGAAGGCCTTCGCCGCTGCCGACGTAGATGATGTTGGGATCGGAAGGAGCGACGGCGATGGCGCCGATGGAGCCGGTGGGTTGATCGTCGAAAATCGGCTGCCAGGTGCGGCCGAAGTCGTTGGTCTTCCAGACGCCGCCATCGACCACGCCGATGTAGAAGACGTTCGGGTCGCCCGGAACGCCGGCGCACGCGCGGGTGCGGCCGCCGCGTAGCGGTCCGATGGATCGCCAGCGCAGATTGGAGAAGAACTTCGAGTCGAAGGTCTGCGCGAGGGCCAGGGGCGTAGCGGCCGCAAGCAACGCGCAGAGTAGGGCGGCAGAGCGGGACGATCGAGTTTTCATGAGGCTCCTCGCGGAAGTATAGCCGATGCGCGCCTCTGATAATATATTGACCGAACGGAGTACCGGTGAAATCCTTAGCTGCGTCCTGCTTGCTGGTGCTAGGCGCGGCGGCGCCTCTCGCCGCGCAAGTAGAGATCGATAACCAATGGGTGCGCGTCGAGCGGGTGAAGCGCGACCGCGCAATAGAGTCCTTCGCAACACACGGGCCGTCTGTGTTGGTTTACCTGACCGACGTGCATCTGCGGATGACCGATATGATGGGCGTGTCGAACGAGATCAACCAGCAGGCCGGTGGTGTGTCTTTCGTAGCTCAGGCCGCGCAGCAAGTGGAGAATTTGTCAGGCCAACCGCTGGAAGCCGTCTATATCGAGTTGAAAGAGGCGCCATCCCAAGCGATGCCGGTTGCGCTCGACCCCGTCAAGCTGGACCCGGAACATCATATCGTCCTGCTCGAGAACGATCGCGTTCGCGTGATCAAAACGATTCTCGAGCCGCACTTGAAGGCCCCCATGCACGAGCATCCGCACTACGTGGTCGTGTATCTGACCGAGTTGCACACCACCATGGCGATGGCCGACGGACGGAATATCGACAATGTGCGCAAGCCCGGCGAAATCGCGTGGCGGGATGCCTTGAAGCACGCTACGGAAAACGTGGGCGACCACACCGCGATGGAGATTCAGGTCGAGTTGAAGTGATCCCTAGGTTTTCTCGCGCTCGCCGCGGCGCAAGTAACTGTCGTCCTTGGTGAGCCAATCTGCGCGGATGGGCGAGAACACGTCAACATCCAGCGTGTCTTCGAGGGCTACGGCGCGGTGCGGCACGTTGGACGGAATGCGGAGGACTTCGCCCTTTCGAACGATCACTTCTTTCCCTTCGAGCTGGAATTTCAGTGCGCCATAAAGAATCAACGTGAGCTGTTCGCTTTCGTGATGATGCTCGGGCACCACCGCATCTTTTTTCAGGAAGACCTGCGCCACCATGGCCTTGTCGCCGCTGATGACCTTGCGCGAGATCATTTCGCTCATGACCTCGAGCGGGACCGACTCCCAAGTGTAGTGTTCCATGCGCATTTATTTTACGACGGATGCTTTGCGTTTCGACTTGCTACAGCGGCGTCCGCAGGCTGGCCTGTTCCTCCTTGGCGATCTGGAACCCGGTGTTGGCCGCCGGAACGCCGGCATAAATCGCCATTTCGAGCAGCGTTTCTTTCAGGTCGGGGAGTTCGAGCTCGTGCGCCAGGCCGGTTCGCACATGCATCCGGAATTCTTCCCAGCGTCCGAGAGCGCCCATCATGGCCAGGGCCAGCAGCCGCCGCGTGCGCAGGTCGAGGCCGGGGCGGGTCCACACTGCTCCCCAGCCGTAGCGCGTGATCAACGCTTGGAAGTCGCGGTTGAAATCCGTGGTTTTGGCGATGGCGCTGTCGACGTGAGCGTTGCCCAGTACGGCGCGGCGGACTTTCTCGCCGGCTTGCAGCGGATCGCCGGGAGCTTGCCACAAAAAATCGAGCAGTGCGGCGGTAAAGGACCGCGGTTTCTCGATGTTCGACAGATGCGCGGCGGCCAAGCGCACCGCACGCGTGTCCGGAATTTCCCGTGCCAGCACTTCGCCGTGCCCTTCCCAGGGAGTGGCGACATCCTTGTAGCCTGCGATCACCAGCGTTGGAATACGGATTTCCCGCAGCAGGCTGGTGTGGTTCATATCGCGAATCGCGGCGCAACAACCGGCGTAGCCAACGGGATTGGTGCCCAGGAAAATCCGGCGCAGCGAATCGACGTGCGGATCGCGGCGGGCCAGCGTCTCGGCCGAGAACGATCGCTCCAGGAAGGTTGCCTCGAGTTTGTTCATGCCGCCGCTGAACACGGCCTGACGGCGCGCTTCCCAGTTGGAAGGTGGCCCGACATGCGGCGATGTGTTGGCCAGAACCAAATGGCTGAGCCGGTTTGCGGCATTCAGTCCGAGCCACTGGCCCACGAAGCCGCCCAGCGAGATGCCGCAATACGCGAAGCGCTTGATCTCCAGCGCATCGGCCAGCCCGAGAACGTCGCGCCCCAGGCGCTCGATGGTGTAATCGCCAGAGGGCGCATCCGAGGCTCCATGCCCGCGCGTGTCGAAACGCAAAACGCGGAAGTGCGGCACCAGGTCCTGCGCCTGCCGATCCCACAGGCTGTGGTCCAGACCGAGCGAATGTGCCAGGACCAGAACGGGCGCGTCGTCGCGCCCCTCCAGACGGTAGAAAAGGCGCGTATTGTCGACCAGTGCGTAAGGCAAATTCGATCTCCTTATTGGTTGGGCGGCTTGACCAACCGCTTTTGAAAAACGGATGCCAGGCCGAGGTAGTCCCGTGGTGAGTCGAGCGAGTCGAGCGTGGCGGCGGGGATGATTCGCGTGACCTCGGGGATTTCTTTGAGGACGTCCACCAGCCGCCGGCCAAGCGCGGCGCTTTGGCTGGTTGCTTGTTCGAGCAGCTTATGCGCAACGTCGCGGCCCAGCGTCGCGCCCAGCAGGATCATGACGCGCTCGGCGAAAACGCTTCCGCGAGTTGCTTCGAGATTGGTGCGCATGCGTTGGGCGTCAACGGTGAGGCCTTCGGCTGCCTCCGCCATCGACGCAACGGAGACACCCAGGGCTTGGATGATGGATGTGACGATGGGCCACTCGGCCTGCCAGCCGCCGACACCGCGCTCGTGTTCTTGCACCATGGCGGAAAGGAAAGAAGCCAGCAGACCGGGAACGCGGTGCGCGGCGGCCAGCGCGAGCGAGCTGGCGACGGGGTTGTGCTTGTGCGGCATGGTGGAGGAGCCGCCGCGTCCGTCGCCGCCTGGTTCGACGGCTTCGGCGACCTCGCCCTGCATCAAAAGCGCGATGTCGCGCGCCATTTTTCCTAGCGAGCCGCACTCAACGGCGCAGGCTGCGAGCAACGCCGCCAGGCAGTCACGCTGGGTGTGCCAGGGCGCGTCCGGATATTTCAGGCTGAGTTCCGCAGCCAGCACTTTCCCGACCGCGTCGCCCTGGTCGCCCAAGGCAGCCAATGTTCCGCTCGCCCCGCCGAATTGGAGCACTTCGGCTTCCGTAAAACGCGTGTCGATGCGAGCCCAACCGCGGCGAATGGCCGCCAGCCAGCCGGCCGCTTTGAGGCCGAACGTGACCGGAGGCGCAGGTTGCAAGAGCGTCCGTCCGAGCATCACCGTGTCCGCGTGCTCGCTGGCCAGCTTGCTCAGAGCATCGATCAGACGCGCATGATCGGAGGCGAGGATCGCCCGGGCGCGCCGAAGAAGCAAAATCATTGCCGTGTCGGTAACGTCCTGGCTGGTGGCTCCCCAATGAACGAACCGTGCGGCGTGCGGATCGTTGTCCCGGACTCGTTCAGTGAGTGCCTTTACGACGGGGATGGCCGGCGTACCGGCGCGCAGAGCTTCGTGCGACAAAACGGCGGCATCAAAACCTTCAGCGGCGGCGGCTTTTCCGATGGCGTCCGCGGCTGCTTGTGGAATTACACTCTCGCGTGCTTCCGCGCGCGCGAGCGCCGCCTCGAAATCCAGCATGGCTTGCAAAACCTGTTGGTCGGAGAAAACATTCGCCAGTGCTTCTGTCGTGGCGAGACTGTCAATCAATCGCACCGGCATCTAGATTTCGAAGAATACCGTTTCGCGCTCGCCGCAAAGATGGATGTCGAACGTCCAGGCCGACGGCTTCGCGGAATCCTGGCGCGCCATCAAGGTCTCGCGGCGGTCCGCGGGCGTCATCGCCAGAACCGGGTCATGCTGATTAGCCGAGTCGCCTGCGAAATATATTCGAGTGACCGCGCGCTTCAGCAATCCTCGAGCGAATACGGAGACGTTGACGTGCGGCGCTTCGGACGTGCCGTTCGACGCAGGCACACGGCCCGGCTTCACGGTTTCGAACACGCATACGCCATCGCGATTGGTCGCCAGGCGTCCGAAGCCGCGGAAGGCAGGGTCGTGATCGGCGTAACGCGGATCGTCCGGGTGGTTGTACGTACCGCTCGCGTCGGCTTGCCACAGCTCGATCATGGCGTCGTCGACCGGAATGCCATCGCCGTCCAAAACGCGGCAGATCAGCGTCACACGTTCGCCCTCCGCGCCCGGACCAGCCAGGCGGCCGGCCGTTTCGTCGACCGTGAGGCAGAGATGAAAGAACGGTCCGATGGTTTGAGAAGGTGTTACGTCCATCTCAATCCTCGAAGGGTGTGGCCGCGCGGCCGCGCAGCACGATGTCGAAGCGATAGCCCAGCGCCCATTCCGGTTTCGTGAGTCCCAAGTCAAATTGAGCGATCAGGCGCTGCCGGGCCCCCTCATCACGAACGGAATGAAAGATCGGATCCAACGCGAGCAGCGGATCACCGGGGAAATACATCTGCGTGATCAAGCGCGCTCCGAAATCAGCTCCAAAGACGGAGAAGTGAATGTGCGCGGGGCGCCAGGCATTGTCGTGGTTCTGCCAGGGGTAGGCGCCGGGCTTGATGGTGACGAAGCGGTAGCAGCCGTTGGAATCCGTCAAGGCGCGGCCGCCGCCGGTGAAATTGGGGTCGAGCGGCGCATGATGCTGATCTTTTTTGTGAAAATATCGTCCGGCCGCGTTGGTTTGCCAGATTTCGACCAGCGTGTTGATGACGGGACGCCCGCCTTCATCCAGCACGCGGCCCGATACCGTGATGCGTTCACCCAACGGTTCGCCCGAGTGTTGGCGCGTGAGATCGCTCGAAGTTTCGGTGATCGCGTCGTGTCCGAAGATGGGTCCGGTGGGCTGCGATAGACTCTCGGGCAGCAGGATCAGCCGACGTCGAGGTGCGCGCCGGATCGTGGAGCGATACGGCTCATACAGATACTCTGGATCCGCGGTGCGGTGGACGGGGCAAGCAGCTCGGTCGGCCATCTGATAACGGGTGAGTGAGACTCAGGTTGTAGTCTACTAGAATCGGAAGTTCGCCGAAAAAGCGCACGCGGCGCGTTGCCCACCCTTCCATTAACCGGTACAAATCGCGCGATCATACGTCTATAGCACGAATATGGACCAACTACTCCAGGATCTGAAATACGGCCTGCGCACGCTGGTTCGCAGCCCGGGATTCACGCTGGTTGCGGTGCTTTCGCTGGCGCTCGGCATCGGCGCCAATACCGCGATCTTCACCCTCACCGACGCCGTCTTTCTGAACCCTCTGCCGGTTGAGGACTCGTCGCGTGTTATGGAGCTCTTCACGGTTGACCATGCCACGATTGCGACCGCGGCCAACTTCAATCGAACGCCGATGTCTTTCAAGAACTATCTGGATTTTCGCGATCAAAACGATGTGTTCTCCGGATTGGCGGCTTTCGTGCCTTCGGGTATCACTCTAACCGGCAAGGGTGAGCCGAAGCCGGAACTCGCGATGCTGGTGACGGCGAATTATTTCGACCTGCTGGGCGTGAAGCCCGTCCTTGGGCGCGCGTTTCTTCCCGGCGAGGATCAAAAGCCGGGCGGCAACCCAGTGGTGGTCTTGAGTCATGCCTTGTGGACACGCGAATTCGGCGCCGATCCTGGAATTCTGGGCCAGACCATTTCGCTGAACCTGACGCCGTACACGGTGATTGGCGTGGCGCCGCCTGGTTTCAAGGGAACGTTCACGGTAATCAATCCGAACTTAGTGTGGGTTCCGATCAGCATGCATGCGCAGGTGTTCCCGGCGCAGGTTGAGACCTTGTTCGACTCGCGGCGGTTTCGCGTGGTCTCGGTTTTTGGGCGCCTCAAGCCGGGAGTGCAACCGCAGCAAGCGCTGGCTCCGCTGAAGACCATTGCGTCGCGCCTGGAACAGGAGTACCCGCGCGACAACAACGGGCGTACCGTTGAGGTTTCCTCGTTGCAGGAGGCCGCGCTGGGCTTTCTGCCGCGAGATCAACTGGTGATCGCGGGCGTGGCCTTGAGCTCGGTGGTTGGCTTGGTGCTGCTGATCGCCTGCGTGAACCTTGCGAATCTGCTGATGGCGCGGTCCTCCAAGCGCGCCAGGGAGATAGGCATCCGCACTGCGCTGGGCGCCGGGCGAGGCCGCATAGTGCGCCAGTTGCTCACCGAAAGTCTGCTGCTGTCGGCGGCGGGAGGCCTGGGTGGGCTGCTGATCGGTTCACTCGGATATCAGCTGCTGTGGTCTTTTCGACCAGCATTTCTTCAGCCGAACAGCCTCGCTCTCGGCATGGACGTGCGCGTGTTCGTTTTCGCGGCGATCATCACCTTGTTCACCGGAGTCTTGTTCGGGCTGGCGCCGGCAGTGAGAGCCTCCACGCCCGACCTCAGCGCGATGCTCAAGACCGGCGGACGCGGCGGCACGGAACCTGGGGCGCGAAGTCCATTGCGATCGGCGCTGGTAGTATCCGAAGTCGCTCTGGCACTGGTGGCGCTGGTGGGCGCGGGTTTGTTCATTCGCAGCATGCAGCAGGTGCAGAAGACGGATCCTGGTTTCGAGAGCAAGAATCTGTTCACCTTTAACTTTGACCTCACCTCGCGCCACTACCCGCCGGAGCGCGTGCGGCAATTTTTCCGCACCGTGTTAGATCGCACGCAGGAAACTCCGGGCGTCAAGAGCGCCGCGGTGTCCTCGAATCCTCCCTTGGGCGGGGGTGTGCTGCTGACTACATTTGCAGAGGGCCAGGAGGCTACTCCCGACAATCGCGGCACACTCACGCTGATCAACTCCGTATCGCCTACATTCTTCGACACGCTCGGGATTCCGCTCGCGGCGGGCCGCGTGTTTTCGGATTTCGATCGTGCCGGTTCCGCGCGCGTGGCGGTGGTCAATGAAGCCATGCAACGGCACTTCTGGCCGGGTGAGAGCGCGATCGGGAAGCGATTTCATTTCGTGAACGATAACGCCTTGCTCCAGGTCGTCGGCGTGGTCCGGAATACCGCGGTTCTGACGATCGGCGAACAGCCGCAACCGGTGATTTACCTGCCGCTGGAACAGCAGTTCACGCCATCCGTGACGCTCAACGTCCGCACCGCTTCCGCGCCGGCCGCCATCCTGCCGGCGGTGCTGGCGCGCGTCCAATCGCTCGACAACAACCTGGTCCTGGCGAATCCGCGCACCATCCAGGAGGACCTGGCGCAGGGACTGTGGGCGCCCCGCATGGGTGCGGCGTTGTTTGGCATCTTCGGTCTGCTTGGAATGCTGCTGGCTTCGATGGGGATTTACGGCGTGATGGCCTACCTGGTGGCGCAGCGCACCAACGAGATCGGAATCCGCATGGCGCTGGGCGCGCGCCCCGGCGACGTGCTGCGATTGGTGCTGGGACACGGAATGCGCCTGGTGTTGTTGGGCATCGCTGCCGGCGTCTTTTCCGCGCTGGCGCTGACCCGGCTGATGCGGACCTTGCTGTTCGACGTGTCGCCGGCCGATCCGCTTACGTTCATTGCCGTGAGCCTGGCGCTGGCGGCGGTAGCGTTCGTCGCGGGCTGGCTGCCGGCGTTGCGCGCGGCCCGGATTGATCCGGTGCTGGCGTTGCGCGAATAGAAACTGCGCTTACGGTTGCTTGGCGCCGGTCTCGCGCGCTAAACGAACTTTGGCCTCGTCCAGCTTCTTCTGGACCTTGGACATTTCCGCGTGATCCATCTCGCTAGGCGAGCTGGTTTGCCATTCTTTCACCGAGCTTTGCCACTGCGCGATGGCGTCCTTGATCTTGCCTTCGCGCATGTAAACCTCGCCCAGATGATCGTGCACCGTGGCGTCGCGCGACATGTACTCGATGGCCTGCTTGAGTTTCTCTTCGGCTTCGGGCAGCTTGTTGAGGCGATAGTAGACCCATCCCAGGCTATCCAGATAGGCGGGGCTGTTCGGCGAAATCTGGAGCGCTTTCAGGATCATGTCCTTCGCTTCATCCAGCCGCATATCGCGATCCGCGAGCATGTAACCGAGATAGTTCAGCGCGCCGGCATTCTCGGGATCGATAGCCAGCACCTTGCGGAACTCGGCCTCGGATGCGGTAAAGTTCTTCTCCCGCTCGAACATTGCGCCGCGCAGGAACGCAATCTGTACCTTATCGTCGTCATTTTTCGCCAGCTTTTCCGCGGCATCGAGCGTCTTGGCCATCTCGCCCCAGTTCTTTGCCTTTTGATAGACATCGGCGAGATCGATGAGCACTTTGAAGTCGTCCTTGCCGTCCATGAGCTTGCGCATCTCAGCCGCAGCCTGATCGGTTTTGCCCATTTCGGCTAAGAGGCCGGCGCGGGTGGCCCGGAGGTCTTTGTCGTCGGGATACTTTTTGTAAGCGGCGTCGGCCTCGGCTTCGGCTTTGGAGTAATCCTTGGCGGCCTGGTAAGTCGCGATGATTTGTACTTCGGCGGCTCCCGAGGTGTCCGGATCGAATTCCGCCATCTCGCGGAAAGTGTCCACGGCCGGTCCAAACTGCTCGATGGAACGATACGCACTGCCGAGGCGCTCCATCAGTTGGACGCGGAAGCTCTTTTCGGCTGCGTTATAGGTCTTCTTGGCGGTTGCGTCCAGGAGCGACTGCAAGGTTTTGATGGCCTCTGGAAATTTTCCTTCCGCTTCGAGCAGCGTCTCATCGAACCACTGAATTTCAACGTTGTTCGGGTCGATTTCCTTGGCCTTGTCGAGCGTCTGGCGCGATTTTACGAGATCCTTCTTCTGGCGGTAAATCTCGGAAAGGCGAAGCAGGGGACGCGCATCCTTGGGATCTTCGTCCACCAGGTCCTGATAGAGCTTAGCGGCCTCGTCGATCTGGTCGGCTTGCACCAGGTCCTCGGCCAGCATTTGCTTCAGCTCGGCATTTCCGGGCTGCTGCTGCAGCGCCCGGCGCAACATCTCGGAGGCCAGTGAATAATCCTTGAGTTGCTCATAGACGCCCGCCAGATTGATCAAGCTGTGCGGGTTGGGGTTCTTGTCGGCCACCTTGCGCAGCAGCTCCGCGGCCGCTTTGTTGTCGCCCAAGTCGGTGTAGACCATGGCCAGCCCGGTCATGGCGTCTTCGTTATCCGGATCCAGCTCCAGAGCCTTGTTGTAATCCTTGAGGGCTTCGGTGGAGTTCTGCGAGATTTTGTTTAGGCGGCCCAGCATGAGCCAGCTCTCGACGTCCTTGGGGTCGCCTTCGGTGATCTTCTGGAACTGCTCGATGGCCTTCTTGACCATGCTCTCGTCCACGCGGTTAGCTTGGTCGCCGATTAAACGCGTATAGATGCGCGCCAGCAGGCGGCGCGCGTTCAGATCGTTGGGATTCTCTTTGAGCTGGTCCTCGGCTTCCGTGACCGCCTCGCGCAGCCGGCCGGACTGAATGTACAGATCCGAGAGCTCCTCGGCAATGAAGGTGGCGCTGGGGTCCGCCTTGAGAGCCGCCCGGTAACTCTCCACCGCTTTGTTGAAGTAGTCTCCCCGATTCCCATACGCAGCGGCGAGCTCCGAATACAAATGGCCGAGCGAATAGTCGTAGTAGGCCGTGGCTTTCTCGTCGCTGGCTGGAGCGGGGGAGGCGGCCGGCTGGTTCTGGCCGAATGCAAAGGCGCCGGTAAAAAGCAGGCAGGATAGGCTGATGCAGCGGTGTGGGGTCATCAAAAAACGCTCTCTTTCTCTTGTCCGGATCTGGTGATCGGGACAGAGTTGCACAACCTCAGTATAACCCTGAAAGCGGGCTGAAGTCGCTGGGGCAGCTTGGATTCGGGGCCGCTTCGGTTCCGCGATACTATGCAGCAAGACCGTGGACGAAAGCCATCCCATCGCGCTGCCTGTCGTTCTGGGGCCCACCGGGTCGGGCAAGAGCGAACTGGGCATCCGAATCGCCGGGGAAGTGGATGGCGAAATCGTCAATTGCGATTCCGTGCAGATTTACCGGCGCTTCGAGATCGGAACCGCCAAGGTTCCGGAATCCGAGCGGCGCGGGATTCCACATCATCTGATTGACTTGGTCGAGCCAGGCGAACTGTTCACGGCTGGCGATTACGCGCGCGCGGCCAGGACGGCTTTAGCCGAAATCTCCGGCCGCGGGAGAATCCCGGTTGTGGTGGGCGGAACGGGCTTTTATCTGCGCGCGCTGCTGGAGGGGCTTTCTCCGGGTCCTCCGCGCCAGGACGCGTTGCGTGCCAAGCTGCAACGCCGGGAGCAAACACGCGCCGGAAGCCTGCACCGGATTCTCACGCGCCTGGATCCGGCGGCTGCGGCGCGCATTCACCGCAATGATCTGAACAAAACCCTCCGCGCGCTGGAGGTACGGTTACTCGCCGGCAGGCCGATAACCAAGTTGTTCGCAGAAGGCCGCTCCCCGCTCCAGGGGTTCCGGCCCATCAAGATCGGACTAAGTCCCGAGCGCGAGTTACTCTACCGCAAGCTGGATCTGCGCGCCGCGGCTATGTTCCAGCGGGGATTGATGGCCGAAGTTCGCGACTTACTCGTTAGTGGTGTCCCGGCCGATGCAAAGCCGTTTGAATCGCTGGGCTATCAACAGGCGCTACAGGCCGCGCGCGGGCTCATCACGGGGGAACAGGCCATCGAGTCCGCACAGCGTGAAACGCGCCGCTACGCGAAGCGTCAGTTAACCTGGTTTCGCAAGGAACAGGACGTGCATTGGCTCGAAGGGTTCGGTGACGAGCCGCCGGTCATTGAGCAGGCGCTGGCCTACATCAACAACGCAACAAAAAAGTTTTGATTCAAACATGCGTTGAGGCTGATTTCAAGTTTTCCCCGAATTACCACGGAACGAAATTGATTTCTGAACGTTAAAGCAGATGAGTCGTAAGTAATTCTCAAGTTCAGGAGTTACAATCGTGGTTAAGAAACTGCTCGTCGGTTTTACTTCCGTCGCGCTGGCAGTTGCGAGCGCGGCAACTGGTTACAACGTTAGATTCTATACCCCCGTGACGGTCAGCGGCGCGAAGTTACAGCCGGGCACATATCGGGTCGAAGTCAATGGCGGCACGGCGGTCATTAAGAACGGCAAGAAGGTGGCCGAGGTCCCGGTGAAAGTGGAGAACGTTGAGGAGAAGTATCAAACCAATACCCTCCGTCTGGATGGGGATCGGGTGGCTGAAATCGGCATGGCCGGGACGCACACCAAGCTGGTGTTCGATCAGACCGGCGATTCAACAAAGTAAATAATCCGGAATAATCCGGGGACAGTACACGCATTCCCCAATTTTCTCGGTCGCCCCAGACGCGACAACCTTGATAAGAATTGGGGAACGAGTGTACTGTCCCCGGATTTCTGTAAGATGAAGGCGTGCGCTTCCTCTTGCTCGCCGCCAGCGTAGCGGCATTCTGTATCCCCGCGGCGCGGGCGGACACATATCTGGTCCTGCCCTTCTCCAATGTTTCCAAGAATTCCAGTCTGGATTGGATTGGCGAAGGCTTGGCGGAGACGTTGCAGGAGACGCTCTCCTCGGAGGGCCTGATGGTCTTGGACCGCGACGCTCGCGTCGAGGTCTATCGCCGTCTCTCTATACGGCCCTACACTCAGTTAACCAAGGCGTCGGTCGTGAAAATCGGCGAAGAATTGGATGCCGAACACGTCATTTTCGGCGAATTCGATATGAAGCCGGCAACCGAACCCTCCGCCACCAGCCGCGGTTCGCTCATCATCGGCGCGCGCGTTCTGCACCTGAAAGGAATGCGGCAAGGCATGGAATTCCGCGAGTCGGGAGCAATCGAGGATCTGGCCGCTTTGCAAAACCGTCTGGCCTGGCAGGCGCTCCAGGCGATCCGCCGCAATGTCACGATGAGCGAAGCGGAGTTTCAACAGCGCCATCCGCCGGTCCGGCTGGACGCGATCGAAAATTACATTCGGGGTTTGATGGCCGTCAACCCTGACGACAAGCATCGTTTTTTTACACAAGCTGCCCGTTTGGACGCACACTATTCCCAGCCGTGCTTTCACCTGGGGCGGCTGCTGTGGAGACGGAAAGAGTACAAGACGGCAGCGGACTGGTTCCAGCGCGTCAGTCCCTCGGATGCACATTATCGTCAAGCTAATTTTTTTCTAGGACTGTGCCGTTACTACACCGGCGATTTCGCGCTCGCGCAGGCTGCCTTCCAATTGGTGGCGAGCACGGTCCCGCTCAACGAGGTGTACAACAATCTGGGAGCGGCCGAGTCGCGGGCCAATCGCCCGGAGACGCTGGAGAATTTCCGCCGCGCACTGGAGGGAGACCCAAGCGATCCCACCTACCAGTTCAACGTCGGTTATGCACTCTGGAAAAAAGGCGATTTTAGCGCGGCCGCGGAAAATTTTCACGCCGTTCTGGTTCACGATCCTGCTGACGAACAGGCCAGCTTGCTGCTGACGCGCTGCGAAAACCGTCTCGGGCCCCGGCCTGGCGATCCTCGCACCGAGGGCCTGGAGCGCCTCAAGAGCAATTACGAAGAAAGCGCGTACTGGCAATTGAAGGCTGTGTTGCAGCCTGACAAGCCATGATGTCCCCGACGGGAAGCGCCCTGCGTGAGAACGGTATAATCCTAAGCTGATGCTCGAAGCTTACGGACTCTCCGATCCAGGCTGCGTCCGCCAGAACAACGAGGATTCCTTTTTGCTGTCTCCTTCGACCGGCCTGTATGTCGTGGCCGACGGGATGGGCGGGGCGCAGGCCGGAGAGCACGCCTCGCAGATGGCCGTCGAAACAGTAGCTTCGTTCATTGAAGATGCTGCCGTGCGCGACGCCGATACGCTCTCCCAAGCGTTCCAGGAAGCCAACCACCGCGTGATGAATGCCGCTGCCAGCGACCCCAATCTGGAAGGTATGGGAACCACTTTGGTGGCTGCGCTCGAGAACGGCCCCGAGGTGCTGATCGCGAGCGTCGGCGACAGCCGCGCGTATGTCTACGAGGATGGCCAGTTGACCGGGATCACAGAAGATCAAACCTGGGTGCATGAGGTTGGCCGCAGGTTGGGAATCGACGAGAACAGCTTGCGTACCCATCCCATGCGGCATGTCCTGACTATGGCGATTGGCGTGAGTCCGGAATTGCGCGTGCATTCCTACGCTCTCAAGCCGGTGAACGGCTCCCTGATTCTTCTCTCGAGCGACGGCCTGCATGGTGTGGTGGATGCCGGTGTGATCGCGACCACGCTGGCGGGCAATGGCACGCTGGAATCCAAGTGTCAGCGGCTGATCGAGGCTGCTCGCGAGGCGGGCGGCCCCGACAACATCACCGCCCTTCTATTGCGCGCGCAGCACTGAAAATCGCGCGGCTTTACCCTCTTTTACACCAATTTTCGTAACCCGTCTTGCAATCGTGTGATCCTTTAGACAGTGCGGTGTTTTGTTGGTCTAGTTGTTGCGGCCACGGGTTTGATGGCTGCGGAATATCATGGCGTCGTGAAATCCGGCGGGCTGCCGATTCCCGGCGCCACCGTATCCGCCAGCAAGGGCGATCAGAAAATAATCACGACCACTGATGAGCAAGGAGCGTACAGCTTTCCGGATCTGGAACAAGGCGCCTGGACGATCGCCGTGGAAATGCTGGGCTTCGCGAGACTCAGCCGCACCGTCGACATCGAGCCAGCGCTGGCCGCTTCGGACTGGGATCTAAAGCTTCTGCCGCCGGAAGCTGTGGAGAGGGAAACTGCCCGCGCCGCAGGCAATGCCAGCCCAGGGAATTTTCCGAGAAGGAACAGAGCGCCATCGGAGAATGCTGGCCGGCCTTCTTTGCGCCAGGCCGTGGCGGGCCAGCCCGGATATCAGCCGCTGGATGTGAACGCGTCGCAGGAATCCGGACAAGCAGAAAATGTGCCAGGGCAGGAGAACGATTTCGGCGCCGGATCGGGCGACCTCAACCAAAGCGCCTCGAACGCTTTCATCGTGAATGGCAGCGTGAGCAGCGGGGTCAACGCGCCCGAGCAGAATGATTGGATGCTTTTCCGTCCCGGCGGACCGGGAGGCTTCGGGCCTGACGGTTCGGGCGGTCCCGGCGGACCAGGAGGCTTCGGTCCGGCAGGTTTCGGCGGTCCTGGCGGCCCTCAAGCTGGAGGCCCTGGAGGCACGGGGCCCGGCGGCGGACCGGGAGGGGGAGGTTTCGGCGGTGGACGCTTCGGTGGAGGGCGCGGCTTTCCGGGCGGCGGACGCGGCGGGCGTGGAGGATTCGGCCGGAATAACGCCAACTCATTTGGAAACGCGCGCCGCAACCGGCGCAGCCAGTACAACGGCAACCTGGCGGTGATCCTGGACAATTCGGCGCTGGACGCTAAACCTTTTTCTCTCACCGGTCAGGATACGCCCAAGTCGGCCTACAACCATTTCCGCACTACCGGCGCGCTAGGCGGTCCTTTGAAGATCCCCAAGCTGCTGAGCGGCGACAAGACATTCTTCTTCATCAACTATCAATTGACGCTCAATCACAACGCCAACGTGCTCACAGGCCTGGTGCCAACGGCGGCCGAGCGCTCCGGCCTCTTTCCGGGTATGGGCACGATTCCCATCAGCCCCCAGGCTCAGGCATTGTTGAATTTCTATCCGCTGCCGAATTTTGCGGGAGACTCGCGCTACAACTACCAGATTCCGGTCCTGGGGCTCGGCGACCAGAGCAATGTCAACACGCGCGTCAGCCAGACCATCAACTCCAAAAATCAGGTGAGCGGCAATTTCTCCTGGCAGTACAACCACACTACCAACCCGAATCTGTTCAATTTCCTCGATCGACTCCACGATGACCGGCATTCAACGCCGGGCTGCAATGGACGCATCACTTCAGCAATACGCTGATCAGCAATCTGCGCTACAACTTCAGCCGGTCCGCGGCGCAAGCGACGCCGTTTTTCGCCAACACGCAAAACGTCTCGCACAACGCCGGGATTCAGGGCAACGATCAGGCTCCGTCATTCTGGGGCCCTCCAACTCTGTCGTTTTCGAGCGGGATTTCGAGCCTGTCGGATGGAAATTTTTCGCTGAATCACAACACCACCAACCAGGTGGGCGAAAACTTGCTCTGGGTGCATGGCAAGCACAATTTCACCTTCGGCGGCGATTTCCGCAGGCTCGATTTCAACCAGCTTTCCCAGCAAAACCCGCGCGGCAGTTTCCTGTTCACGGGAGCGTTTACCGGCAACGATTTCGCCGATTTCCTGCTGGGCTATCCGGCCACCAGTTCGGTCGCCTATGGCAACGCCGACAAGTACTTCCGCACCTCCTGGCTGGACAGCTTCGCCAACGACGATTGGCGCATCAAGAGCAACTTGACCATCAACTTCGGACTGCGCTGGGATTTTCAAGAGCCCGTGAGCGAGTTGTACAACCGTTTGGTCAATCTGAGCATCGGCCCGAACTTCACCACCGAAGCGCCGGTCTGCGCCACGGCAGTTCCGGGCTGCACCTCGGCGAGCCAGGCGGGTTATCCCGATTCACTGGTTCGTCCCAATTACCGCGAGTTTCAGCCGCGCATCGGGGTCGCCTGGCGGCCGTTGAATGGACATTCCACTGTGGTGCGCGCCGGTTACGGCCTTTACTACAACACTTCGGTCTACCAATCGCTAGCTACTTGGATGGCACAGCAGGCGCCGCTGTCCTATAGCGTGACGCAGCCGAATTCGGTGGCGAATCCGTTTACGCTCGCCAACGCTTTCCTGACGCCGGCCATCAGCGCCACGCCGCAGACTTACGCGATCGATCCCAATTTCCACCTCGGCTACCTGCACTACTGGCAGGCCTCGATTCAGCAGAACCTGTCGCCGTCGATCATCCTGACTGTGAATTATCAAGGCAACAAGGGCACGCACCAGGTGCAGGAATTTCTGCCGAATACGTTTCCTACAGGCTCGCCTGCGAGTCCTTACCCATCCGGCTACGTGTACGTGACGTCGAACGGAAACTCCAGCTACAACGCCGCCAGCGTTCAATTGCAGCGGCGCTTCCGGAGCGGCTTTTCCTGGAATGGGACGTACATTTTTTCGAAAGCGATCGACGACGCGCAGGGAGTCGGAGGGCGCGCGGCCTTGGGCTCGACCTACGCGCAGAATTGGCTGGATCTCGCCGCTGAACGGTCGCTTTCGAGCTTCAACCGTACCCACACGTTGAACGGAACTGTGCAATACAGCACCGGCCAGGGAGTAGGCGGCGGCACATTGCTGAGCGGCTGGAAGGGAGCGCTGGTCGAAGGATTGGACGTTCGCAACTACCTTGACCGCCGGAAGCGGCTTGCCCGAAACGCCGATTATTCTTAGCCGCGTCGCCACCGGAACCGGCGTCACCGGCACGCTCCGCGCGGACTACATCGGCGGATCTCTCGCGGCGGTTCTTCCAGGTTATGGTTTCAACACCGCCGCTTTCGCCGCTCCGCCTTCAGGCGAATACGGAGACGCCGGGCGGAACATCATCACCGGACCGATCCAGCTAAATTTGAATGCATCGGCCGGGCGAGTTTTCCGCCTCGGCGAGCGGCGCAGCTTCGACATACGCTTCGATTCCACCAACGTCCTGAACCACGTGACGTTCAGTTCCTGGAACACGACCTTGGGGAACGCTCAGTTCGGATTGCCGGCCGCGGCAAATGCCATGCGCTCGATGCAGCTCACGCTGCGATTCAGGTTTTAACTCATGCGACGACGTTTGATCATTGCGTCTGGTCTTATGCGCTCTGCTGCCGGCATCCGGTCAGCAGCCAGTGCAGAACGCCGCGAATCGTCCGGACACCGGCTTGCGGATCTCGACTACGACGCAACTGGTAGTCGAAGATGTCTTGATCAAGGGCAAGGACGGAAAGCCGATCCCGGATCTCAAGGCATCCGACTTCACGATTACCGAAGATGGCAAGCCGCAGGAGATCAAGATCTTCGAATTTCAGTCGCTCGAAGGCGACGCGTCGCCGCCCACGAAGCCCACAGTTGCACCGTCCAATGCCGTCGCGGAAAAGGCCACAGTTAAGCCGCTCACGACCGTTGAAATCGCGCCGGAACAGCCTGGCGATCTCAAATACCGGAATCGCCGCTTGATGGTGATGTTCTTCGACATGACCTCCATGCCGATCCAGGACCAGATGCGGGCGCAGACGGCTGCTCTGAAATTCCTGCAAACGCAAATGAAGCCCGCCGACCTGATGGCCATCATGACCTTTTCGAGCGACGTCAAAGTTCTGGAAGATTTCACCGACGATCGCGATCAATTGGCCAAGGACATTCGAAGCCTGACTATCGGTGAAGGCCAGGGATTCGAAATCGACAATCAGGACGACAGCGCATCGGATACCGGCGCCGCGTTCCAGCAGGACGACACCGAGTTCAACATCTTCAATACCGATCGCCAATTGTCCGCGCTCGAAAACGCTGTCAAAATGTTGGGGTCGCTGAACGAGAAAAAATCGCTGATCTATTTCGCCAGCGGCATGCAGCGCAACGGTCTGGACAATCAGGCGCAGCTGAGGTCGACGATCAACGCCGCGATTCGCGCCAATGTGTCGTTTTATCCGATCGACGCGCGCGGGCTGGTGGCGCAAGCTCCGCTGGGTGACGCCACCAAGGGGTCGCCCGGTGGCCAAGCCATGTACTCCGGCAGTTCCGCGCGGGCCGCCACGAGCAACTTCCAGAATCAGCAAGAGACGCTGTTCACGCTGGCCGCGGACACGGGCGGCAAGGCGCTGCTCGACAACAACGATCTCGCCCATGGGCATTGTCCAGGCACAGCAGGACATGACCAGCTACTACGTCATCGGGTATTACTCGAGCAACGCGGCGCTGGACGGGCGTT
This sequence comes from Terriglobia bacterium, assembly GCA_963739705.1. GTDB lineage: Bacteria > Acidobacteriota > Terriglobia > Bryobacterales > Bryobacteraceae > Palsa-89. The sequence goes on from CAVUBR010000014.1 coordinate 30,244, forward strand.
TTCGCCGGATCAAAATCACGTTGAATAACGGTTCGGCGGTAGCGCGCGTTGCGAAGCTCGATTACCGGCAGGGCTACTACGCCGGCAAGCAGTTCAACAAGTTCAGCGAGAGCGACAAGGAGCGCCAGCTCGCGCAAGCTCTTACGTTGGGCGATCCCGTCACCGATATGGATCTTGCCATGGAGCTGGATTACTTCCGCCTGGCGCGCGATCGATATTTTGTTCCGCTGGCGGTAAAGATTCCGGGGTCTGAGATCGAACTCGCCCGGCACGGCGGCGCCGAAACCACACGGCTCGATTTCATCGGCGAAATGAAGGATTCCAAGGGTGTGGTGGTGGCGAACGTGCGCGACAACATCCAGGTGAAGTTAAACGGCGAAAGTAGCCAGCAACTCGCCAAGACTACTCTCGAATACGACACCGGCTTCACGCTTCCGCCCGGCGCCTACACGGCGAAATTTCTCGCCCGCGAAAACGAGACGGGGAAAATGGGCACGTACGAGATAAAGTTTGTCGTGCCCGACCTCACGAGCGAGCAAAAATATTTGCCGATCAGTTCGGTGGTGCTCAGCAATCAGCGCGAGAGGCTGGACGCCGCGGTGGCGACGGCGGAGAGAGATAAGAAGATCCTGGCGGCTCACCCGTTGATCCAGGACGGAGTAAAGCTGGTTCCCAGTGTCACGCGCGTGTTCCGCACGAATCAGAACCTTTACGTTTATCTCGAAGCGTATCAGCCCACGGCCGCGGCCACTGAACCCCTGATAGCGAATGTCAGCTTCTACCGGGGCAAAGTGAAAACTTTTGAAACCGAGCCGTTGCGGGTGACCGAGGGCCTGAATCCCAAAACCAAAGCGGTCCCTTTGCGTTTCAGCGTGCCGTTGGGGAAGCTGAAGCCCGGCAAGTACACGTGCCAGGTGAGCGTGCTGGATCCGGCCGCGCAGAAGTTTGCATTCTGGCGTGCCCCGATTGTAGTGCTGCCGTGAATCTGAGCGGTTGGATCACTGCACGTTGTACTTGAAGGCGAACTGCAGCCGGATCGACAACCCCTTGTATTCCGGAGGAAGCGGCGGGAACGGCACCGACGCGCTGATGCTGGCGACGGCGGCTTTGTCGAGCGCCTGCGAGCCCGAAGGGGTCGCGATGACGAGCTTGGGAACTTCGCCGCTGCGGTCGATCATGAATTGAAGCTGCACCACTCCGCGATTGCCCATGCGCGCGCTTTCCGGGATCACGGCGAACCAGTTGCTGCGCACCCGCGCGAGAATCTGGATCAAATAGGGTTTGAAATCGACGCCCATGGGGTCGCTCATCAGCTCCAGGCTGCTTCCGATGCGGCCGGGCGATGGCGGAAGCTCAGGGCTCTCGGGCAGATTGGGACGGTTGAGATCGCCGACCACGATGCTGCCCTGGTCGCCGCCGCCTTTGGCGACCTCGCGCGTGGCCTCGGCGACGGTCGTTTTCGGCGGAGCGAGCCTGGATTGACCCTTGGACGCGTCTGCGCTCGTTCCGTGCTGGCCGGGAGTCTCGAATGCGAGCTTCGGCTGCTCCTCGGATTGAATTTTCGGCGGCGGAGCGTTCGGCGTGCCCGCGGGCGCCGGTAAATTCGGGGGAGGAATAGAAGCCTCAAGTTTGGGAGGCTCAGCGATATTCGGCGCAGGTTCCGGCGGCCCAGGAGGCCTCGGGATAGGCGGCCTGAAGGTGCGGACAGCCGGCGCCGGAGGTAACCGCTGTTCAGAGGCTGGACGCGGCATCAGATCCTCGACGTTCACCTCCTTGGCGACCTTGGCTTTATTGGGCGCCTTCTGCGTTAAGTCGGCCGGCGGCGCGATCAGCGTGACATGGTTTAGATTGCTGACAATCTGTGGAGCAAACCTCGGGGTCGGTGTCTCCAGGCTCGCCACTATTACCAGCAGCGGCACGATTACGGCGTGAATTATAAGCGATGCCACTCCGGCGCGAAACCAACGGACCGAGTCGGTTTCCTCTTGCCAGTCCAGCAGTAACTTGGGGCCGGGATCGGCTTCTATACTCATGGCGGCGTTGCAAAAATGACGTTCGGCCTCGAGCCGAAGGTTGCTATCGAAGCGATCGAAGTCGTTGCGCGACTAGCTCAGTGTGCGCCTCAATTTTAGCAAGAATGGCCAGCGCGACATCCAGCGCGCGCAGCCCTTCAGCGCCCGAAACCAGCGGCCGCGTGCGATTCCGCACCGATTCCAGGAACGATTCCACTTCCAGGCGCAGCGGCTCATCCTTCGTCAGCGGCAACATTTGGAAGCCGATTTGTTTCTGCTCGGAAACGGTAAACGCCGCCGCTTCTTGCTTCTGGTAATCGAGCGAGATGTACTGGTGCGGCTGGAAGAGGCGCAGTTTGCGGACGCGCTCCGTGGACACCCGGCTGGCGGTCAGATTGGCGATGCAGCCCCCTGGAAAGGCCAGCCGCACGTTGGCGATGTCGGCTTTCTCGGAAAGAACCGAGATGCCCGCGGCCTGGATGTCCTCCGGCATCGCCCCCACCAGATCCAGCACAATGTCCAGGTCGTGAATCATGAGGTCCAGCACGACGTCCACGTCCAGGCTGCGCGGGCCGGGCAGGCTGAGGCGGTGAATTTCGAAGAACAGTGGAATGTGAACGATCTTCTTCAGCGCGACCACCGCTGGGTTGTAGCGCTCCAGGTGGCCGACCTGCAGAATACGCCCATTGCGCTCGGCGGTCTCGACTAGGCGCTGGGCCGAGGCGTGGTCGGCGGCGATGGGTTTTTCCACCAGCACGTCCATGCCGTGTTCCAGCAGCCTGCAGCCAACTTGGGAGTGCGCCGAAGTAGGGACGGCAACCACGGCGGCATCGGCCTTGCCTGCCAATTCGTCCAGGGAAGAGAACGCAGGGCACTTGTACTCGGATGCTGCGGAGGAAGCGCGCCCGGGATCGGTGTCCACGCACGCCCGCCAGTTGAGCGTCCGGAGATAGGCTCAAAATGCGCAAATGGTGGCGCCCGAAAACGCCAGCGCCCACCACCGCGACTCGAATTTTATCGGCCAAGGACTTAACCTAGCACACGCACAATCTAAGGCTCGGGAGCGCAACCGATGACGGCGAGGCCGGCTTGATTGGCTTTCTCCAGCATCTGGTCGCGATCGAGCAGCAGCGTGCGGCCGGCATCGATCGCCAGCGCGGTCGCGCCGCAGGACTGCATTACCTCGATGGTTCGCGGTCCGGCCACGGGAACATCAAACAGCAGGTGCCCGCGGCGGCGCGAGACTTTGATCAAGCGCAGCGGTTTTCCGTTTACCAGCGAGGCTGCGCGTTCGAGCATCGCGTCGGTTCCTTCCATCGCTTCCACAGCCACACAGGCCCGGTCGCAAATCGCGACGCTCTGGCCGACATCCAGGCCTGCCAGCATATTCGCTATGCGGCGGCCATAGGCGATGTCGCGCTCTTCGTCCGAAGACGGTTTGCGTTTCGTCAGCGCCCCGGCGCCGGCCAGCAGGGGTTTCAGCAACAGAGTGGAATCCGCCAAACGGATGCCCTCATCGGCTAAAACTTTGGCGACTCCGCCGATCAGAGCGTCCGTGTTTTTCTCTCGCAGCGACGCCAGCAGTTTCACCAGGCGCCAGTCGGGACGGATCGAGGAGAAGATACTGGCGTGCTTCACCTGTCCGGCCATGATGACTTCGGTGATGCCTTCTTGCTTGAGGATCTCGATCAACCGGCTCAGCTCGCCGATCGAAATCCAATGGCAGCGCGCGGCGAGCGCTTCGATTTCCGGCGACGCTTCCTCGCGCAGCCCAATCGACGACCACCTCGTCGCCTAGACCTCGCGCAGTTTCCAATGCCACCAACGGGAAGCGGCCGTTGCCGGCGATCATCCCGTACTTGCTCATTTCACGAACCCGCGTTCGGAGGAAGCGATGAACGCCAATAGTTCCTCGATCTCCGGCCCGATCTCCACTTCGGCGGAAATGCGATCCACCGCCTGCGTGGTGTTGAGTCCGGATTTGGTCAGCAGCCGGAAGGCCTTGTGCAGGTCAGCGATGGTCTCGGGCTTAAAGCCGCGGCGATCGAGGCCGGTTTTGTTCGCGCCAAAGGTCTTCACCTCGCGCGGGCTGACGGTCATCGAAAACGGCAGCACATCCTGAGTCACAACGCTGTAGCCGCCGATCATGGCGTGACGGCCGACGCGGCAAAATTGATGGACGCCGCTAAACGCCCCAATCACCGCCCAATCGCCGACCACGACGTGCCCGGCGAAAGTCACGCCATTGGCTATCACCGTGTGGCTGCCGATTCGCACATCGTGCGCGATGTGCGCATAGGCCATGACGAGATTGTCGTCGCCCATCTCGGTGATCAAGCCGCCGCCCTCGGTGCCGCGATGCACGGTGACGAATTCGCGGATGGTGTTGCGATTTCCGATGCGCGTCTCAGAGGGCTCACCCTTATACTTGAGGTCCTGGGATGCAACGCCGATGGTGGTGTACGGAAATACGACGTTGTCTTCGCCGATGACGGCCGTGCCTTCCAGGTAAACGTGCGCCATCAGGCGGGTTCGCGCGCCGATTTCGACATGCGAGCCCACAATGCAAAAAGGACCAACCTCGGCGCTCTCGGCGATGCGAGCGCGTGCGTCAATAATGGCCGTCGGATGAATCGCCATGCAGTGGCTTACAGGACCGGCGCGGGGATCTGCGGCTCAACCGGCGCCGGTGCGGCTTGTGGCTCGCGATCGGCGAGCTTGCACATGAGCTCAGCTTCGGCCACTACCAAGCCATCCACGGTCGCCTGGCCATGCATCTTCGCCACGCTGGCCTTGCGCTTGGTGACCTTCATCTCAATACGAAGCTGATGGCCGGGCAGCACCGGCCGGCGAAACTTCGCTTGCTCCACCGAGGCCAGCAGCACCAGTTTGTTCTTCCGGTCGGGTATGCTTTTCAGAACCAGCACGCCTGCCACTTGCGCCATGGCCTCAATGATGAGCACGCCCGGCATCACCGGAAAGTCGGGGAAATGGCCCACAAAGAACGGCTCATTGATCGTCACGTTCTTGATTCCCACGATGCGCTCTTCTTCGAGTTCCACGATCGAATCGACCAGCAGCATCGGATAGCGGTGCGGCAGAATCTCGCGAATCGCCTGGATATCCAGAATGGGCATGGGAAGTGGCTATTATAACAGGCGATGCATCCGTTCCTTGCTTTTGCGCGGTCGAAACAATCCGGGATCATCGCGTTGATTCGCGAACTGGTTGAGTTCGAGTCGCCCAGCGATCATCCGCCGTCGGTGAATCGCTTTGTCGATCTGCTGGCGAGCAAGTTGGAAGGCATGGGGCGCGTGCGAACGTATCCGGGCGGGAAATTCGGGCTTCATCTGCGTTGCGAATTTCAACTTCCGGGGCCACGCAGCCGGAAACCAGGAAACATTCTGGCGCTCGCGCACTCCGACACAGTTTGGCCGCTCGGCACTTTGGCGCAAATGCCTTTTCGGCAAAAGAGCGGGCGGCTGTGGGGCCCCGGCGTGCTGGATATGAAGTCCGGCATCGCGTTTTTTCTATATGCCATGCAGGCGCTGCGTGAACTGGATATTCCGGTGGCGCGCCGCGTAGTGTTGCAAGTCAATGCCGATGAGGAAGTGGGAAGCGAAACCTCACGCCCGCTCACCGAAGAAGCGGCGCGATCCAGTGCGGCAGTTCTGGTGTTGGAGCCTGGTACCGGTCTGGAGGGAAAGCTCAAGACAGCGCGCAAGGGCGTGGGCGATTACACCGTCAGCGTGAAAGGCCGGGCGTCGCACGCCGGGGTCGATTTTGAGAGCGGTGCCAGCGCCATTGTCGAACTGGCGCGGCAGGTTGAGCGGATAGCCGGATTCACGCAGATCGGGCGCGGCCTGACAGTGAATCCGGGAGTCATCTCGGGAGGCACGCGCACCAACGTAGTGGCCGCCGAAGCGCGGGTCGAAGTCGATATCCGCGTCGCACGCCTCAAAGATGCACCGGCACTGGACAAGAAGTTCCGTAGCCTGCGCCCATTCGACAAACGCTGTTCGATTCAGGTGGAAGGCGGCCTGAACCGCCCGCCCATGGAACGCACCGCCGCCATCGGCCGGATGTTTTCGACAGCGCGAAGCCTTGCCAAACAACTGAGCGTTGATCTGGAAGAATCGTCCACGGGAGGCGGTTCCGACGGAAATTTCACGGCAGCGCTTGGGATCCCTACGCTGGATGGCCTGGGCGCAGTCGGCGAAGGGGCGCATGCGCTGAACGAAAGCATTTTGATCAACCGTATTGCCGATCGCACGGCGTTGCTGGCGATGCTGGTCTCGTCGCTATGAGCAAGCTTGGCCTAGCACGCGCCTCAAGTCGTTTTCTTCGCCGGCAAAAACAGTTCTGAGGTCCAGGAGCAGACGGCCTTCTTCAATGCGCGCCACCACGGGCGGGTCGGCCAGGCGGCAGCGGCGTTCAGCCTCCACCACGTCCGGGCATTCAATCGCGATCAGCCAGCTCGGCAGCGGCTGCTCGGGCGTTGCTCCTCCGCCAATCAGGGACTGTCCTTCGATGACGCTCGCGCGGATGCCGTCCAGTGCGGCGGCAAAGCGCTCGGCGCGCGCACGCAGGTCGTCGGCAGTGATCGAGATCATGCGCAGCGCTGGAATTTGGTCCCAGCGTTCCAGCAGAATATCGCGCAGCGTGGTTTCGAGCGCCTGATAAATCAGCTTGTCGAGGCGCAGTGCGCGAAACATCGGATTGCGGCGCAATCGCGCCACCAGCTTCGCTTCGCCCGCGAGCAATCCGGCTTGCGGGCCGCCCAGAAGTTTATCGCCGCTGAAAGAAACCAGGCTGACGCCGGCCTGAAGACTATCGGAGACCAGTGGTTCCTGGACGCCGAACGCGCGCAGATCGGCAACGCAACCACTGCCGAGGTCTTCGTACACCGGAATGTCCCGTTCCTTACTCAAGGCCACCAGTTCAGGCAGGTCCGGCCGCGCGGTGAATCCTTCCATACGGAAGTTGCTGGGATGCACACGCAGCAGAAGGCGCGTGCGCTCATTGATGGCATCCCGATAATCTTCGATCCGCGTGCGATTGGTGGTTCCTACCTCGCGCAGGACCGCGCCCGAGCTTTGCATGATGTCGGGAATGCGAAAGCCGTCGCCGATCTCGATCAGTTCGCCGCGCGAGACGATCACTTCGAATCCGGCCGCCAGCTCGTTCAGCGCCAGGTAGATCGCGGCCGCGTTATTGTTGACGGCAATGCCCGGGGCGCCGACCAGCCGTTCCAGCAATTCCGCGATGTGCACATCGCGCTTGCCGCGCGCGCCGCGCGTCAGATCGTACTCGAGATTCGAGTATCCGAAATTCGGTTCGAAGCGCGGAAGCGGAGCGCGGCCGAGGTTGGTGTGCAGCACGACGCCGGTCGCGTTAATCACGTGACGCTGCGAAGGCTGCTCCAGCCGTGCAAGATTCCGTTCAACGCGCGTCCCGACGGGCTCCGGGCTCACCACGCGGCCGGTTCGGATCTCCTCGCGCACGATGTCCAGGACGCGTCGCACTTCGGCGACGATCAGCTTGCGCGGAAATCGCGGCTCCAGATACGCAAGCGCCGCCAAAACCTGGTCGACCGCCGGGAGATCGCGCAATTGCTGCTGTGCCGCCACGTCACGATGTTATACCGGGACGACCCCGGCTTCCAACCGTGCTATCTTCCTTTTTTCATGGACCCTATCAGTGTGCTGGTGATTTCGAATCCCACGGCGGGCTACTTGCGCCTCCTGGACCGCCTCCCGGAGCCGGTGAACATTCATACCGGCAACGATGTGGAGTTCCTGGCCGAGCACGCGCCGGAAGCGGACGTAATCCTGGTGGGCGCCCTCAAACACGATCTGCTGCGAGTCATCTTTCCACTGGCGCGGCGAGTGCGCTGGGTGCACGCGATGTGGGCCGGTGTCGAAAAGCTGCTCTTTCCCGAATTGGTGGAGAGCGCGGTTCCGCTGACCAACGGCCGGGGTGTTTTCAAGGACGGCTTAGCGGAATTCACCATCGCCTCGATTCTGTTTTTCGCCAAGGACCTGCGCCGTCTGATCCGCAATCAGGAGGCAGGCCGCTGGGAGCAATTCGAGGTGCTGAAGGTGCGCACGCAAGTGCTGGGGATCGTCGGCTACGGCGGAATTGGCCGCGAGTCGGCCCGGCTGGCCCGAGCGCTGGGCATGCAGGTTCATGCCGTCCGTCGTGGGCTGACGGATTCAAGCGCTGACCCGAACCTCGACCGCATGTTTCCACTAAACGAACTGCGCGAGATGCTGGCCGGCTGCGATTACGTGCTGGTGGCAACGCCACTCACCTCAGAAACCCGCGGAATGATCGGTGCGGGCGAGTTGGCCGCGATGAAGCCGTCGGCTGTGCTCATCAACGTGGGCCGAGGCCCGGTGGTCGTGGAGTCCGCCTTGATCGCCACGCTCGAACAAGGCCGTATCAAGGGCGCGGCGCTGGACGTTTTCGATACCGAGCCTCTGCCTCCCGGGCATCCCTTTTATCGTTTGCCGAACGTGTTGCTTTCGCCGCATTCGGCCGACCACACCGTGGGTTGGTTCGATCTCGGCATGAACAAGTTCATCGAAAATTTCGAGCGTTTCCGCAAGGGCGAACTCCTCGAGAACATTGTCGACAAGAGAGCCGGATACTAAGGTGACCAACGAAATTGAAATCTCCGACATCCGCCAGGCCGCCGAGCGCATACGCGCGATCGCGCATCGCACGCCCGTGTTCACTTCGCGGTTTTTCGATGCAATCGCGGGCGCGAGTGTATTTTTCAAGTGCGAGAATTTTCAGCGCGGCGGAGCCTTCAAGATTCGCGGCGCTGCGAATTTCGTATACTCGATTCCGAAAGACCGGCTGGGATCGGGCGTGGTCAGCTATTCTTCGGGCAATCATGCGCAAGCCGTGGCGATCGCGGCGGCGTCGGTCGGAATTCCGGCCACGATCGTCATGCCGGAAGACGCGCCCAAGTCCAAGCTGGATGCGACTCGTGAATACGGCGCGCGCGTCGTCACTTACGACCGCATGACGGGAAGCCGCGAAGCCATCGGGCGGCAGATTTCTGAAGAATCCGGCGCGACGCTGATTCCGCCTTACGATCATGCATGGACCATCGCGGGGCAGGGAACGGCCGCGCTCGAATTTCTGGACGAGATTGCCGATCTGGATGCGCTGGTGGTGCCCATCGGCGGTGGCGGATTGATCTCAGGTTGCGCCATCGCCGCCAAGGCTCTGCGGCCGGCCATACGCGTCTTCGGCGTCGAGCCGGAAGACGGCAACGACACGTATCTATCGATGCGTGGCCGCTCGCGCGTTGAGATTCCCATGCCGCAGACCATCGCCGACGGCCTGCGCGCCACCAAACCCGGGGCCATCACCTTTCCGATCGTCCAGAAGTACGTCGAGGACATCGTGCTGGTGAGCGATCGCGAAATTCGCGAAACCATGAGATTCCTGCTCACGCGGATGAAGATGATGGTCGAGCCGAGCGGAGCCGCAACGGCGGCCGTTGTTTATCACCGCAAGCTGCCGGCCGGTTTGAAGCGCGTAGGCGCGATACTTTCGGGCGGGAACGTCGATTTGGAGTTCTTACAAACCCTCGGGGATTGAAGCCGCGGTGGTGATGAAGGCGTGGTATTCAACCTGCGCCTTCGTTTTCGCAGGGATCCAGCGATAACCCTGTTCGCCGAAAAGCGACTTGCGATCGATCATCTGGCGCCGGCTCTCGGGAAACGGCGACGCGCTGAACTCCATACCGCGCGTGAGCGTACGCCGGTTCCAGGGCGGATGCTCGCGGTTGTGATTTTCTTCCCAGATCCCGAGCCAGGGGAAATCCGCGCGCCTCCAAACATAGCCCAAGAGCAGCCGCGAAGCGGGTGAGAAGGCCAAGAAGAATGCGCGATCCTGATGCGGATTCATCAGCACGGTGTCGAATCCGCCGGACGCTGCCGCGCTGGTAAACATGCGCAGGTCTTCAACGCCGCCATCCGGGCGAGGTTTTAACGGCCAATCGAAATCCCGGCCGTCGAGCGAACGGGCTTTGGCGCCGGGCGCCCGGAACTGTGTAACGCCTTTTTCCAAGAAAGGCGGGCCGAGCGTGACGTGTTCGGTCCAGGCAATCGGCCGGTCAAGCATCGAGACATTTTCCACGGTTTCGGCGACGTACACGCGCTCCCCCTCCAGGCGCACGCGCCGTTCGAATTGCAATTGCGCGGCGGGCAAGAAGCATTTCGCGGCCAGTTCATGGCCGTTGATCGAAATGTCGTAAGGAAGAATGGAAGCTTCTCCGTGCACGGTCATCCCGGCCGCGGCCTCCTCGGGCGACGGCGAGCCCCACAAGTCCAAGCACAGATTGTGGCCCATCAAGCCGGCCAATAATTTGCTTTCGGCGTCGGCGCCATACTCGGGATGCGTTTCAAGGCTATAGGTGGACGGCTCGATGGACGGCCAGGGCGGAATCCAGAGCGGGCTCACGCCGCTGGCCTTGTGCAGGATTTCGGCGATGTGCCCGCCCTCGGCTGTCATGGTGAGGCGGACCGAATCGTTTTCAATCTGAACGGCGCGCCGATTGTGGAAGGAGATCCAAGGCATTGCAGTCAGCCGGCCGGAACGATGGCGATGCGCGACCGCCGCGCGGTCCACTCCGCGCCCGCCAGCACTACCAGCGCCGCCAGAAATCCCCACAAGATGATGGTTACGGAATACACGAAGGGACCGTATTCGAGGGCCAGCTTGGTTCTGAGATAAGGCCAGGTGAGAAGGTTGACGTACTTCAACATTTCGAGCAGGAATCCAACCAGGATGGCAGGCGGGATGATTTTCACAGCCGGCACTTTGCAGTTAGGCACCAGCCAGTAAATGAGAAACAATAACAGCATCGCGGTGGGGATTGCCGCCAGCTTGAAAAAGAGAAGCCCCAGCACGTTGGCGGCTGCAATGGGCCGGTGGGATGCGCCTTTTAGAAACTCATTATTGAGAGCGGTCAGGGTTACCGACAGAAGCGTCAGCGCGCCGCAGGCGAACATCAGGAAAAGGCTTAGCAACTGGTTCCTCAAATAGCTCCGGTTGCGCTCGCACTGCCAAGCCCGGTTGAGTGCCACTTCCAGCGGCTCGAAAATTCCACTGGCGGTGAAGAACAGAAGAACCAAAGCGATCACTTGCACCGGCCCGCGCGATTCGACCGTGGCCTCGAGATTCCGCCGCAGGAATTGCCCGAACACGTCCGGAAAGTAATCGCCGAGGGCGAAATAAATGGCGTTCACTGAAGCTTTCCATTTGAAAACGTAGCGGCACAGCGACAGGATCAGGGTCATGAAGGGGAAAAACGACAAGAGCATCCCAGCCGAAATGGAGAACGCGAAGACATGTACCTCGGTCTGCATCAAATAGCGGAAGGTTGGCGGCGAAGCGCGTCCAGCGCGAACGAGAAGGTTAGGCGAGCGAGACAAGTCTACCTGACCATTACAGCATTATGAGGCCGGTCGCAAAGCTGGAGCTGACATCCTAGCCAGCGGACGCCTGCTCGTCAGAAGTCGAGTCCTCTGGAAGGGTTCCGTATTTTACGAAGTTAGTCCAACGATCTAAAGCAGCTTTCCACTGATCGTAGGCTTGCACGCAGGCTCGGCGAGCTTGTTCGATTCGCAAATTCGAGTCTGGCGCGGGAATTCCAGATGGATAGGAACTGGTCACGTCGCGCAGTGCGGAGTTCGCGAGCCGATACTTTTCGTGTGTGCCGTTTAGCTCCTGCGCAAGCTTTCGCTCGATTTCTCGTTTTTGCCACCAGTCCAGCATGCTCCGTGGGACTCCAGTTCGTGAACGATATTATCATCTTCGCGGCGAGACTAGTCCTCCAGCACGCGCCGGCCTTCGATTCGCCAGCGCTCCGACAATACGATTTGGATCGCTTCGCTGTAGATGCGGTGTTCTTCGGTCAAGATGCGCGCTGAAAGCGATTCCACCGTGTCGCGGTCCAGCACGGGGACGGCGGCCTGGCGAACGATCGGACCTGCGTCCAGCAGCTCGTCCACGAAGTGCACCGAGCAGCCGCTGATCTTGACGCCATGATCGAGCGCCTGCTTTTGCGCCTCCAGTCCCGGAAACGCGGGCAGCAGCGACGGATGAATGTTGAGAACGCGCAGTGGAAACGCGCGGCAGAACTCAGCGCTCAACAGTCGCATGAACCCGGCCAGACAAACCAGTTCCACGCCGCGATTTCGAAGCTCGGCTACCACGCTACGGTCGTATTCTTCGCGCGCTACGCCCTTGGATGGGATCAGGACAGCGGGCAATCCGCGTTCCCGCGCAATCTCGAGCCCGCGTGCCTCCGGCCGGTTCGAAATCACGGCGGCAATGTCGGCATTCAGCCGTCCGGAGGCGACGTTATTCGCAATGGCCTCGAAATTCGATCCGCGCCCAGACAGCAGGATGCCCAGGCGCTTCAAACCGGCACTCCGGTCTCGCCGACGTACACAACTCCGGCCCGGCTCGAACGCACCACATCGCCGATCTGGTAGGGAGTTTCGCCGAGCTTGCGCAGCAGCGCTTGCGCCTTCTCGAGATTTCGTTTGCCGACCACGAGGATCATGCCAATGCCGAGATTGAACGTTCGCCGGTAATCGGCCAGGTCGAGATTCCCGATGGCGCGCAGCTTCTCGAAAAATGGAGGGATGGTCCAGGTTGAAACGTCGACGCGCGCCGCCAGTCCCCGCGGCAGAATGCGCGGAGTATTTTCGGTAATTCCGCCGCCGGTAATGTGAGCCGCTCCCTTTAAGACGCCCGCTTTCACCAGCGCGCGAATCGGTTTCAGGTAGCTGCGATGCACGCGCAACAGTTCGCCGGCGAGCGCGTCGTCCAGCGGCAGGCGAGCGACGTCGAACAACAGCTTGCGCGCCAGCGAATAACCATTGGTGTGCAGGCCGTTGGAGGGGAGGCCCAGCAGAATGTCGCCGGCGCGGATCGTTTTCCCGGTCAGCATCCGGCCGCGTTCCACGGCGCCCACGATGAAGCCCGCCAGATCGTACTCGCCGGCCTGGTAGAAGCCTGGCATCTCGGCGGTCTCGCCTCCGATCAATGCGCAGCCGTTGTTCCGGCAGCCTCGCGCCACACCTTCGATGACCTGCGAAGCCACCCCGGCGTCCAATTTCCCCACAGCGAAGTAGTCCAGAAAGAAAAGGGGAACCGCCCCTTGCACGGCGATATCGTTCACGCAGTGGTTCACCAGATCTTCGCCGATGCTGTTGTGCCGCCCAGCCAGAAAAGCGATCCTAAGCTTCGTGCCCACGCCGTCGGCCGAGCTGACCAGCACCGGGCGCTTCCATCCGGAGAGCAGATAGCCGCCGCCGAAACTGCCAATATCGGTGAGTACGCCGCGGGAAAATGTGGAGCGCGCGTGCCGGCGAATGAACGCGACGGCGCGGTCCGCCTCGTCGATGTTCACACCTGCATCTTTGTAACTGATTCGCTTTTGGGGCACTGTTTCCGTCTGTGACCGCGAGAAGAACTTCTATGATAAGCGATCACCCATCAAATGCACGTCTGGTGCGATGGCGGCGGTGGCTTCCGTGATAAAAGCGGATTGACTGAATTGAGAAACGAGCTACGAAATCCGAGGCTACTCGACGAAGCCTCGCCAGGTCTTCCCTCGCTGATCGCGCAGGATGATCCCGTAACCATCTGCAACGCCGGTTATGGTGTGCCCATTTGGATCGCGGAAAGTGTAACGAACCGACTCTTCGCCCACTTTTTCAGCGGTGCCTCTCCAGACATTTCCGTACTCGTCGCGCAACTGCAGATGATCCCCGTGGCCGAATCCGTACAGCCGCGTGCTGGTGGCTTCTTCCTCAAAGCTAAAGAATCCGCCTGGAATTTTGCCGTGGATTCGACGGCGCTGGAAGATACCTCTACGAGCCACAGTCCATTATTTGGCCAATGGGCAAACTTTGGGATGAGGTGTTCGCCTTAGTGGCCCGTAATGCTGTTACCTACCGAGCCTGGAAACGGAAGCCAAGCTCTGCCGGCAGCGCCGGTTTCAGGACGGTCCGTGTAACATTGGAAGATCGCCGCGCGTTCGCCCTATCTCGAACGGCGCAAACTGAACTTATGCGAGTTGTCCTCCAGCGGGTTAAGCAGGCTCACGTTGAAGTCGCAGGCGAATCAAAAGGCCGGATCGGGCCGGGGTTATTGATTCTGTTGGGAGTGACGCACACCGACGGGCGGGAGGACGCCGATTATCTGGCCGATAAGATTCTCCATCTTCGCATTTTTCCCGACGATCAGCGCCGCATGAACCGGTCCGTCCTGGAGGCCGGGGGCTCGCTTCTGGTAGTGTCGCAATTTACCTTGTACGGAAGTTGTAAAAAAGGCCGGCGCCCGAGTTTCGACCAGGCGGCGCCGCCCGACCAGGCGCGCGATCTCTATGAATATTTCGTCGGGCGCTTGCAACTAAGTAACACAAACGTCGAAACTGGAGTCTTCCAAGCTGAAATGGAAGTCTACCTGGTCAACGATGGCCCAGTTACTTTTGTTCTGGATTCAGCGCGCAACTCCGAATTGTAGAGTAAATTGCAGGTTTCTAACAAACTGTAACGTGTCGCAGCCTGCGATACTTAGTTATGATTGAAATAGGAGTTCACTAAATGCCCCGTCCCAAGAAAAGTCTTCAAAGCAATGAACTGCTGGAAGCGGCTCTCGCAGGACTCCAGCTGCGAAAACAGCAACTGGATGAGCAGATCATGGAAGTGCGATCGCTTTTGGGCAGAGGCGCCGCGCGGAGAGGGCGGCCGCCAGGCGCGGTGAAGAATGGGCGCAGCCGGCTCAGCGCAGCCGCGCGCCGGCGCATCGCTGCCGCTCAAAAGCGCCGCTGGGCCGAGTATCGTAAGTCTGCGGCCAAGTCCGAATAGGTCCACCCGAAACGCCGCACGATTTCTTCCAGCGGGCCATCGGCGACCAACTTACCTTTTTCAAAGAACACGGAGCGCTCAGCCAGCGCACCAGCGAAGCGTATATCGTGCGTCACGATCAGCTTGGCCTGCGGTAGCCCGCGCAGTAAGTGGAGCAAGTTGATCTGGGCGGGCGGATCCAGGAAGGTGGTCGGTTCATCCAGCACCAGGATCTCCGGTTGCATCGCCAGCACGCCGGCCAGCGCAACCTTTCTCTTCTCGCCTGCGCTCAGGTGATAAGGCGCTTTGTCCAGGGCGTGCTCCATGGCGGCCTGTTTCAAGGCGGCCTTCGCCTTCTCGATGGCTTCCTCCGGAGTGCATCCCTGATTCAGCGGCCCGAAAGCCACATCCTCCAGCACGGTAGGCATAAAGAGCTGCTCGTCCGAGTCCTGGAATACCATTCCGATCTTCGACCGCACCGCAGCCAGGTTTTGCTTATTCACCGCGAGACCGCACACCGTGACGCTGCCCTGGCCTTCGAGAATACCGTTGAGTTGCAGAACGAAGGTAGTCTTCCCGGAACCATTGGCGCCCAGCAGCGCCACGGTTTCGCCTGCATGCAGCGTGAAATCGATTCCATCCAGCGCTTGCGTGCCATCCTCGTACCGGAAGTGGAGATCGCGTACTTCGATGATCGGTGTCATTGCACTCGGGCCAGAACCAGAAGCGCGCCCACTCCAGCCGCGAAACAGGCATCCATCCAGCCAAACCGCAGCGGATTCAGAAGAGCGAAACGGCCGCTAAACGCGCGCGACATCAGGGCGCGATGCACGCCTTCGGCACGGTAATAAGAGCGCGCGAACAATACCGCGATGGCACCCGCGGCGGCAGCGCGGAATTTCGCGTGACGGCGCGTGCGGGAGGCTCCCCCGCGGCACGACGCCGCCAAACGCATGTGCTGCGCTTGTTCTGAAATCACGAATAAGTAGCGATACAAGAACTGGGCCATCAACACCAGCAGGCGTGGCGTCCCCAGCGCTTCCAATCCGCCGAGCAACCGCGGCAGCGGCGTGGTTCCCACCAGCAGCAGCACCGCGACGGTCGAAAGATAGCTTTTTTCCACCAGGCCCAGCGCGCGCCAGCGATCACCCGCCAGCCAGGTAATCAATCCGAACGTGAGCGAAAACGGAAGAATGCCCATCGAGCGCAGCAGCAGTCCACCCAGTGGAAGGCCGGCAATCAGGATACCGGAGACCAGCAGCGCGGCATAAATGACCAGGGTAGGAAACGCATTGGGAGCCGCCGTAGCCAAAGCAACCAGGAAGATCAGCAACACCAGAACCTTGGCCCGCGGATCGCGCGCGTGTAACGGGCTCGATGCATGGCTCCATTGGTCCACTAGAACGTGGTGCATCAAGCGCTCCTGCGGCGGCCCACGAAGCGCGCGCCGGCCAGGCAAAGGCCGCAGATCAACAGCAATCCCGTGAGTCCCGCGATCGCCCGGCGCAGCCACGCCGACTCGAAGTTTCCCGCGCTGTAGTTAGCCATGGGCGTTTGAAAGGTCGTCTTGGCGGACATGCCCAACGTTTGGCCGAGGCTTTGTATGGCATCGGGCGCGCTCGAGGCCAGCAGGAATCCGGCGATTCCCAGCACTATGCCCGCCGTGCTGAGCACGATCAGAACCCGGCTATTCGATCTGGCCGGCTTTTGGACGAATCCCGGCATTCAATCGATCCAGCGCCTGAACCACCGAAATCGTGATGGCCCCTTCGATCGCGGCGTTGACGGCAAAAAGACCCAGAGAAGTAAACACCAGCAGGCGCGGCATCCGGACGCCTGAGATCAGCAGCTCGGCCAGCGCCAGCGAGCCGCTCACCAGCACCGAGAGAAATCCGCCGGCGAAAATCGCGCTGTTGCGCCTGGCCGCACCCCACAGTTGAAAGGGCCAATATCCGGCCAGTACGCCCGCCACGGCCATGTTGAATACGTTCGCCCCGAGAGCCAGCACGCCGCCGTCTTGAAAAACGAAGGCCTGGATGACCAGGATGGTGGTCATCACCAGAACGGCCGGCGCCGGTCCCAACGCACAGGCCAGTAGCGCGCCGCCCACCAGGTGCCCGCTGGTTCCCGCGCCTACCGGAAAATTGATCATCTGGGCGGCGAATACGAAGGCGCCCATCACGCCCAGCAGCGGAATACGCGTATCCGGCAAATCGCGCCCGGCCCGCCGGATCATCAACCCAACGGCCGGGATGCTGATTGCGTCGAGGGAGGCCCACACCGGAGTGGACAAAAAATTGTCCGGAATATGCATGACGGCCGTCGGCTTCACAGTATCACGATTTTTCAAAGCGTGCCACGGTCTCCGCCGTCTCCTGATGCGGGGCGGACGCCTGCTACGCTCTATACAAATGAGCGAACTCAGCCGCATCGGCGTAGCCATCGATTCCGATCTCCTGAAGAAGTTCGACCACCACATCGCCTCGCGCGGATATACCAATCGCTCGGAAGCCTTTCGAGACTTGATCCGGGACGAGTTGGTGCAAAGCTCCTGGGAGCGCCCCGATAGCAGCGTGGTGGGCACCGTGACGCTGGTTTACGACCACCATGTCCGCCTGCTGAGCGAGAAGCTGACCGGACTCCAGCATTCTCATTTCCACAACATTCTGTCCACGTTGCACGTTCACCTGGATCATGACAATTGCCTGGAGGTCCTGGTGGTCAAGGGAAAAGCGGGCGCGGTGAAGAAGATCGCAGATGCGTTGATCAGCACCAAGGGAGTCAAACATGGACAGCTGACCCTGGCTTCCTCGGGCGCCGAGTTGTGATCGTGGGAATCGGCATCGATGTCGAGGAAGTGGCCCGCATCCGCGAGGCCATGGAGCGGCACGGGCAGCGTTTCGTGGACCGCATCTTCAGCCCCGCCGAGATCGCCTACGTGGAGCGGAAGGCCAATCGCTACGAGCGCTACGCCGCGCGTTTCGCCGCCAAAGAAGCCGGCATGAAAGCCATCGGTACAGGCTGGCGCCGGGGAGTGCGCTGGCTGGATTTCGAGGTTGTCAATCTTCCATCCGGGCGGCCGACGCTACGAATGCACGGCGCGGCCGCGGCAGTCGCCCAAGGCCTCGGTGTTCGCAATATCGCGCTGTCGCTCACGCACACCGCGCAGCAAGGCGTGGCGATCGTGATTCTCGAGACATAAAACCAATCATGGAAACGCTTACATCCTTCGCGCGTCCAAACAACATGCGTCCTTTGAAGCTAGCCGCCTGGCTGCTATTGTGTTCCGGAGTCTCTTATGGCCAACATATAACCATCGGCGTCAAGAGCGGCATTCCGCTGACCGACGCGTTTTCCGATCAGACTACACACGGCGTGGACACCATCGTCCATTCGTTCTCCGAAAGCAAGGACTTCGTCATCGGTCCCGTGATCGAATTAGGCCTGCCGCTGGGTTTTGCGGTTGAAGCGGATGCATTGTACCGTCCCCTCAATCTGACCGTCGACAACACTATCGTGCCCCAGCCGGCCATCCGCACCACGGCTGATGTCACCACTTGGGAATTCCCGATTCTTGGCAAATACTATTTCTTCCACCTACCCGGGCTGCATCCATACGTGGAAGCCGGACCCATTTTCCGAGCGGTCGGCAGTCAAGCATCCTATCTTTCGAAAGCTGGTGCTGCGATCGGGGGCGGCGTGAACATTCAGATCTGGAAGATCCGCATCATGCCGGAATTGCGCTACGAGCGCTGGGGTCACGACGCAAGTATTGCGTCGGCTCTCACCGCCTTTCCATCCAACCTGAACCAGGCTGAGTTTCTGATCGGCATCGGGTTTTAGACCGCGGGCCAGTAACTTCGCGGCCAACACTCTATTTCCATCATTTTCACTCGCTTAGTGATTGCGCTGGGCCGCGTTCGGAACGCCGGCTCTTAGAATCCCGGTTGAAAGGAGACCGAAGTGAAACAGGCCGACAAACCCAAGGAAAAACCCGAGAAGGAAACCACTGCGAACCCCGAACAGAATCCAGCCATCGTGCAACCCATGATCGACGAGTTGCGCTTTCCAAAAGACGCGCCCGAGGCTCCCAAGGGCCCGCCGCGCGGTCCGGTGCATCCGCCGGAGCCATCCGAACAAGATCAGGATCCGGGCGGCGGCTACAATCCGGACCACACCATTCCACAACCTTAACTAGCCCGCATTTCTCACAGACCCTATAGCAAAAAGCCGTCCTTGATGGCATAACTGAGTTTCCAGACAAAGTTAGAGCCCAAGAGAGGACGGCCTTCGCTATGACAGAGTGTAACCAATCGGGCTTCGGATTTGAAGCGTGCGGAAGACGGGAGGTGGTGGCGCGTTTCGATGGGGGCAGGATCAGTTCCGACGGTGGTGCACTCCTGATGCGTGAGACCGACCAGCGGCTGAATCTGCTGCCGCGGCTGGCGGAGTGTTTTTCTGGACGGCCGGAACCAAGATCTGGTGGAGCACTCGGTTCGGGAGATACTCTCGCAACGCGTGTACGGTCTGGCGTTGAGCTATGAAGACCTGAACGATCACGAGCAACTGCGGAACGATCCCGTGTTCGGAGTTCTGGCGGGACGACAGGACCTGGATGCGCCCGCCAGCTGGAAAGAGCACGCTGAACCGGATGGAACTGGGCACCGGCGCCAATGACAGATACAAGAAGATCACGTTCTGGAAAGAAGCGATTGACGAACTGCTGGTGAAAGTATTCCTGGAGTCGCACCCGAGGGCTCCCGCAGAGATCGTCGTGGACCTGGACACCGCCGACCTGCCGCTGCACGGCCCCAGGAGAGTCGATTCTTCCACGGCTACTACGACCAACACTGCTATCTGCCGCTCTACATCTTTTGCGGAGAGCACGTTCTGTGCGCGCGCCTGCGGGAATCCAATCACGACGCTGCCTTCGGCTGCCTGCAGGAAATCCAAAGAATGGTGGCGCAGATTCGGGCGACCTGGCCGGAGATGAAAATCATTCTGCGCGGGGATTCCGGCTTCTGCCGCAACGAACTGATGAGCTGGTGCGAAAACAATCAAGTGGACTTTGTGTTCGGCCTGGCGCGCAATCAGAGACTGCGGAAGATCATTGGAGCCCAGATGCAGGAGGCGACTCAACAGTGGAATCAGACCGGCAAACCAGCGCGGGTCTTTGCCGAATTTGACTATCAGACTAGAAAGACCAGGAAGAGCGGCTGGACCGGAAACGGCGCGTGGTCGCCAAGGCCGAGCACATCGACGGAAAAGAGAATCCGCGCTTCGTGGTCACCTCGCTGAGCGGCCAGGATTGGACGGCGCAAGCGTTGTATGAAAAGCTCTACTGGCGCAAGCGCAGGTTTCCACTATCCGCGCCAAGCTGCTGAAGATCGGCGCGCAGATCCGGGTGACGGTGCGCAAGGTCCGGGTTTCCATGGCTTCCAGTTATCCCTGGCAAGGTCTGTATCAACAGGTTTGGACGAACTTGCGCTGCTGAACGGCAACACGGAGGCCCGCTTTTAAAATGTTTCAGCCGCTGGCGCGCCGCCGGTTCGGAAGACTGCGCTTGCACGCCTAATCGGAGCCTCTCTCCACCACCACTGGAGGCCGAATCGATCCCTGCGCTCGCCCGAAGCGACCACCATCTATCGCTCTACTCAGTTTGTGCATCGCCGAGGCCCCTTCTGGCGCTCGTTCCAGTCCGCTCTGGCCAACCCGTGAGAAAAGCAAGCTAGAAGCTGAGAAAAGCAGGCTAGAAGCGCCATAACACCCAGTAAGTTGCGCGATTTGACACATCCGACGGAACTGCCTGCCGTGCCTATTGAGGAACATTTTGACGTGTGCGAGTATCCCCGTCTGGTCAATGACGTGCGAGAGGTCATGCGAACTGAATTAGTCAGTTTCTTGAGCTTGCTGCGATGCGGAGCGTGATGTCTTTAAAAGGAGAGCTGATGCGGCCATCTGGTCTGCGGTTCCTCGTGCCGGGTTTCGTTCTCTCGGCGGCCTTTTGTTTGATCGCGCCGAAGGCGAAAGCAATTCCGCCGTTTTCCCGCCGATACCAGACTTCTTGTAGCACCTGTCATCTCGACTTCCCGAAGCTGAACGATTTCGGTAAGGCATTCAAAGACGCGGGCTTCAAGTTTCCGGCGGATGACGAGACATTCATAAAGAATCCGCCGGTCATGCTCGGGGCTGAGGCGAGTAAAGACACATTTCCCAAGTCCATCTGGCCCGGCGAAATTCCCGGCATGCCCCCGGTGGGACTGCGCTACAACCAGTTCTTTCAATATACCGGATCGAATCGGAACCAGTTCAATTCTCTGGCGCCTCCGGGCACCGTGCCTGGGCTGATTCCCGCGACGGATTTCGAAGCCGGGTTCTTCAGCATCTTTACCGCTGGAAACTTCGGAAGCGACATCGCATGGTGGGTGGATGACGACCTCAGCGTCTCTGGCGACAACAGTGCGGGTGGATTGGGAGACGCCTATCTGAAGTTCGTCAACATCGGACGGGTGCTGAAATTGCCGAAGGATTCGCTGGCTCTGCGTGCGGGCCAGTTCGAGTTGGACTTGCCCTTTACGCAGGCGCGGACCATCAACTTGAGTCCCTACGACATTTATCAGGAAGCCAATATTGGGGCCGGGCTGCCCGGAGCGCAGCAACAGAACGTCGGCAACCAATTTGGCTTCGCCAACGTGGCGCGAGGCATCGAACTCAGCGGCGGCCATCTCTACGGCGGTTACCACTATTCCGTCGCGATTTTCGATCAGAACACCACCGGAATCGCTCAGGTCTCGAATCAGTTCCCTTATGTTCCTTCCGCTACCGCTAGCGCGAATGGGGGAGTGGGCTTCAGCTCCGATTCCGGTATGAAGAACGTTTATGCCCGCGCGTCCTATCGTTTTAATCTCGAGCGCGACTCCAAAAGCCGGCACGACATTCAGGCCGCCGGCGCCATGGGCCCGCGGGACCACACCTACTTGAACCTCGGAACGTTCTACATGTATGGCGACTCACTCCAGAGGCTTCCCGGGGCGATAGTGGGCAGCCTCACCACGATCCTCAATAACAACGAGCCATATTACCGCGTGGGCGGCGATTTCAGCTTCAACTACCGGACGTTCAATGTCTACGGGCTTTATATGTTCGGTCACGATGTCGACAATCTGCCGGTGGATGCCACAGGTGCGCTGATCCCGCTGCCGCTGGGCTCCTCTAGCGCCACACCCGTAGGCTTTGTGCGCGGCATTCCCGCCACCTTCAGCGGGGGCTTCGCGGAGGCCGATTACCTGGTGCTGCCGTGGGTAATGACGATCATGCGTTGGGATCGAGTGAACTCCTCGGCGGATCGCATCAATGGCCTGTTGTTCGCGACGAACACATCGTATTTCGCGCCTTACGATTCGAGCCGGAATCGATTCACTCCCGGCGTGCAGTTCCTGATTCACGCCAACATCAAGCTTTCGTTCGAATATCAGATCCGGCCGCAGCAGTTTGTGACGCTGGGGAGCCTACCCAACGGCAACCCGGTTGCGATGAACCCGTTCCGGCTGAATACGGCGCTAACCGCGCTCGAGTTCGTGTACTAATCGACCCCTACCAACCATTAAGGAAAACATGACTGCAATCCAAACACATTTTTCGAAGGCGTTGATGCTTGCCTTGGCCGGAGCACTTGTCGCTCACGGCGCCACTCTGAGCGGGACCATCACGGGCGGCAAGGGAACGGCGGTGGTTTACATCGATGCCATTGCCGGCAAAACATTTCCAGCGCCCGACAAGCACGTTGTGGAAGATCAGAAATCGCTCCTGTTCCAGCCGCACGTCATCGTGGTTCTGGCTGGCTCGACGGTGGACTTCCTAAACAGCGACACCGTGCAGCACAACATCTTCTGGCCCTCGATTTCGGGCAACAAAAAGTTGAGCCACAATATGGGCACTTGGCCCAAAGGCGAAATTCGTTCCTTCAAGTTCGACGCCCCAGGCATAGTTCCTTTGCTGTGCAACGTGCATCCGGAGATGTCCGGTTACATTATCGTCGTGCCGACGCCGTACTTTGCCGAGGCCGATGCATCGGGTGGTTTCAAGATCGAAAACGTTCCGGACGGAAGCTACACCGTGACGGCGTGGCGTGAAGGCATGAAGCCCCAATCGAAGCCGGTGACCATCTCGGGAACCGCAACGGCGGATTTCGCGCTGACCAAATAGATCCAGTTACCGGCGGCCGCCATCCATGCGCACACGGTTCCGAGACAAGAAGGTCGATAGCGACTGGCTTAACACGAACTTTCCGTGCATGATGGCGTGCCCGGCGCAGACCAACGCCGGACGGTACGTCGCCCTCATCGCCGAAGGAAAGTTCGAAGAGGCTTATCGCTACGCTCGCGATCCCAACCCGATGGCCAGCGTCTGCGGCCGTGTGTGCGCGCACCCGTGCGAAACTGCCTGCCGGCGTGGGGCGATCGACAAACCGATCGCCATTCGCGCGCTGAAGCGTTTTCTTACCGAGCGGCATGGGCCCGAATCGCGCCATCCGATCGCGCCGGTGCAGCGCACCACCGGGAAATTGCCCTACCGCGTGGCCATCGTTGGGAGCGGCCCGGTGGGGCTTTCGGCCGCGCACGATCTGGCGCTGCTGGGCTACTCGGTCACCATCTTCGAGGCCGCGCCGGTAGCCGGAGGCATGCTGTGCCTGGGAATTCCCGAATATCGCCTGCCACGCAGCGTAGTGGAAGCGCAGGTACGCGAGATTCTGGATCTGGGCGATATCACGCTGAAGCTCAACCTCGCCGCCGGGCGCGACTTCACTATCGCCGGCCTGCGCCGCGATGGATTCGACGCCGTGGTGATCGCCGTGGGCGCGCATCGCAGCCGCGATCTGTCCATTCCGGGCATCGAGCTGGATGGAGTGCTCAAGGGCATCGATTTTCTGCTGAACTCGAACCTGGGCTACCGGTTCAACATCGGCAAGCGCGTGGTGGTGGTCGGCGGAGGCAACGTAGCCATGGACGTGGCGCGCTCAGCGGCGCGCGAGGTTCTGCGCCGGCACGCCGGCGACGACGGCGGCAGTGTTCCGTCCGAAGACAACATTGCGGCCGTAGCCACCCACGAAATGATGGACATCTCGCTCTCCGCATTGCGCATGGGAGCGCGCGAGGTGAACATCGTCTGCCTGGAGAAGCGGCACGAAATGCCGGCCGCCCTCGAGGAGATTGAAGAAGCGGAGGCCGAGGGCATCGTGATGCACGCCGGTTTCGGGCCCAGACGGGTGGTCGGCCAAAATGGCAGCGTGGCGGGCCTGGAAGTGGTCAAAACCAAATCCGTGTTCGACGCCAACGGGCGCTTCAATCCGGTGTTCCACGAAAACAGCGAATCCGTGATCGAATGCGACACCCTGATTCTCGCCATCGGACAGACTACCAAGCTGGATTTTCTGCAACCGGAGGACGGCGTTCAGGTGAGCCCACGCGGTCTCATCGTTGCCGATCCCAAGTCGCTAGCCACCACCGCTCAAGGTATTTTCGCCGGCGGCGACTGTGTTTTCGGACCGCGCCTCATCATCGATAGCGTCGGCGATGGCAAGAAGATCGCCATGGGCATCGACGAGTATCTGCGCGGCGCCCGGCACCCGGACCCGGAGATTGAAGTCGAAGTGCTGGACCGCCATCACATGTTCGCCGACTTCATGGATTACTCGCGCCAGCCGGTGCCGATGTTGCCGCTCGACCGGCGCACCGGCATGACGGAAGTCGAGATCGGATTCGACGAAGACAGTGCCATGCGCGAGGCTCGGCGCTGCCTGCGCTGCTGGACGAACACCATCTTCGAAGGCAATGAAGACGATGGTTCGCGCTGCATCCTGTGCGGCGGATGCGTGGACGTTTGTCCGGAGAGTTGTCTTGAGTTGGCGCCGCTCGAACAGATTCATTTCCCCGATGCGGCGCTGGGGCACATCCGCGACAACGTCGAGCTCTACGCGGTGGAGTTGGACGACGTGGCCGCCGACGAATTGGGCGTCATCACGGGCTCGGCCATGCTCAAGGACGAAACCAAGTGCATCCGTTGCGGGCTTTGCGCGGCGCGCTGCCCGGTCGACGTGATCACCATGGAGGCTTATCACTGGGTGGTGAAAAGCTCGACCGGCCTCATTCCACCGCAATCGCTGTATCCACGCCAAATGGCGGAGCAAAAGTAATGGAGGGGGAAGCCATGGAACCAAAAGACGCTGGCGAAACAACGCGGCGCGATACGCTCATCAAAATCGGACTTGGCTCAGTAGCCGTGGCAGGCTGCGGCGCGGCCGCATTCGGCTATCAATTCCTTTCGCCGAACGTGCTGTATGAGCCCTCGCCCATTGCCAACGCGGGCCCGCCCGATCGATTCCCTCCCGACTCGCTGACTCCCGATACAGCGGCCGGAATCTATATCGTTCACGCCGCCCAGGGCCTCTACGCGCTGTCGGCCATCTGCACCCATCTGGGCTGTCTCACCGCCTGGAAGCCGGAACTCGGCATCATCGCTTGCCCCTGCCACGGTAGCAAGTTCAATACGCTCGGCGTGAAGATCGCCGGGCCCGCGCCCAGGCCGCTCCCCTGGCTGAAAATCTCGATCAGCGATGAAGGCGACCTGCTGGTAGATCGATCCACAATCGTGACGCCGGACCAGTTCTTGAGGACCTAACGAATGGCCAAGGCTATGGAAAGCTACTGGAACGATCTGCGCGGTACGAAGGTTTGGCGCTCGGTATTCCGCAGCGGCTCGGGCGCCGGCAATTTGCACAGCGCGCTGTCGATCCAGCAGAATGTCTTCCTGCATCTGGCCTCCGTGAAAATGCGGCGCCGATCCCTGGAATTCGGCGTCACGTGGTATCTGGGGACTCTCACGCTCGCCACCTTCCTCATTCTCACCGGCACGGGAATCCTGCTCATGCTGTATTACCATCCTTCCGTTCCGCAAGCGTACGCGGACATGAAGGACCTGCAGTTCGTCGTCTCGGCCGGCGTGTTTCTGCGCAATCTGCACCGCTGGTCGGCGCAAGCCATGGTGTTCCTGGTGTTCGCGCACATGTTCAAGGTGTTCTACCGGGGCGCATATCGCACGCCGCGCGAGTTCAACTGGGTGATCGGCGTCGTGCTGCTGATCATCACACTGTTCCTCAGCTATACCGGTTATCTGCTTCCGTGGGACCAACTCGCATTCTGGGCCATCACGGTGGGTTCCAATATCATGTCCGCGGTTCCCGTGGTCGGGCAGAAGATCCGCTTCCTGATGCTCGGAGGCAACACCGTCAACGCGAACGCGTTGCTGCGCTTCTACGTGCTGCATTGCGTGATTCTGCCTCTGGTCGCGGCTTTTTTCATCGCCATTCACTTCTGGCGCATCCGCAAGGATGGGGGATTGCATACCGGCAAGGGGGCGCCCCATGAGTGAATCGAAGCCTGAGCCGAAGCCTTTCGAAGCCGTCCTGGAGTCCGACAGCCGCAAGGCGCCGGTGCGCGTCGCATTCCTAACGCGCCGAACCTCGCCGCAGGTGAAAGCCGCAGGCGATCCGTTCGTGATGACCTGGCCCGAGGGGCTGTTCCGGGTTGCCGTCGCGTGCGAACTGCTCACCATCGTGCTGGTGTCGATGTCGCTGTTCTGGAATGCGCCGCTCGAAGGTTTAGCGGATCCGATGCAAACCCCCAACCCGGCGAAAGCGCCCTGGTATTTTCTCGGCCTTCAGGAATTGCTGCACTATTTTCCTCCCGTAGTGGGAGGCGTGTTGATCCCCACCCTCGTCGTCATCGCCTTGATCGTCATCCCGTATTTCAACGTCAACGTGGAGGCCGAAGGCGTGTGGAAACGCAACCCCCGCAGGCGGCTCCAGAAATTCTCGGTCGTCCTGCTGGCGCTGATCATCCTCTTGATCGCGTTTGAAGTATGGGCGGTGCTGGCGCCCACCGTGCTCATTGGCGCGGCCATGCTTTATGCAGCTCGGGAATCGGAGCACGCCGGCCACTTTCACCGCTGGCTCTCCTCGCATCCACTCTCGTTCTGGATCATGACGTGGTTCCTGGTAACGGCCACCCTGCTCACCGCCATCGGCACGTTCTTCCGCGGACCAGGCTGGTCCTGGGTTTGGCCCTGGAGCGCATAGATGACCATTCGCGAAAAACTGGCCGCAATCCGCAAAGGTCTCTTGGGCGACAGCGCACGCGCCTTCGGCACCTTGGGACTGCTGCTCCTGCTGTTGCTCGCCATCGTTCCCTACCGCGATCATTTTCGCGAATGGTATCGCTATCAGCGAAGCTACCTCGGGCTGATTCGCCGCCGCGACGACGCCCTTACGCTCCAACGCCGCTTCCAGGGCGGAGTCCATCAGACCTGGATCCCGGAGCTCGGTGTAGTGGACCGTTGCGCCTCCTGTCACGTCGCCATGAAGGAGACGAGCCTCCGCAATGTATCCACGCAGCCCTTCCGTCCGCATCCGGCGGTTCCACATTCGCTCGATGAATTTGGATGCGTCCTGTGTCATCGCGGCCAGGGCGTGGCAACCACCGTGGTGGAAGCGCACAGCAGCACCAAGGCCTGGGAGGAACCGCTGCTCCCCGCGCGGTATTTCGAAGCCTCCTGCGGCCAATGCCATATGGACAAGCTGGTTGGAACGCCCCGGCTGAATTCGGGACGCGCTCTGCTGGCCCGTTACGGCTGCGTGGAATGCCACTCGCTGACGTTGCCCGATGGAGCGCGCCTCGCGCCCGCCGATGATCCGCCATCGCTCGAGCACATTTCCCGGAAGACCACCCGCGAATGGATCTTTGCCTGGATCAAGAACCCGCAGGCGTACTCAACCACGGCCACCATGCCTAACTTCCAGTTGAGCGACAACGATGCGCGCGACATCTCGGCTTTTCTGATCTCGCAATCGACGCCGGTAGCGGGAGCAGGCACGCCTCCAGTGAGCACCGCTCCGGCCGCTCCGTCGGATGCGGACACGCAGGCCGGATCCAGCGCCTACGGCGAATCGTTCTGCGCCTCCTGCCACGCCATGCAGAATGCGGCCGGCGCCCTGGTGGGCGGCAATGTGGGTCCCGAGCTCACTGGCATCGGCACCAAAGCCAAACCGGACTGGCTGCGCGATTGGATTCGAAATCCCCAAGCCTACGATCCGGAAACCCTCATGCCGCATTACCGGTTCGATGACAGGCAGCTGGCATTGATCGCCGGTTACCTTGGGACCGAGACCGTTCCCGATTTCGTGGCGAACATCCACCTGGAAGCGGCCACAGCGCCGCAGATCGCACACGGAAAGCGGCTCGCCACCGAAATGGGTTGCGCCGTTTGTCATCGGATCAACGGGATTCACCGGCCCGACGACTTCGCGCCCGATCTAAGCATGGTTGGTTCCCGTCCACTTGAGAAAATCGTCTTTGTGCCGGGCATGGAACAAACGCTGCCGGCCTATATCGCAGCCAAGATCAAACAACCGCGCAGCTTCGGAACCGCATTGAAGATGCCGCAATTCAATCTCTCGACCACTCAGGTGGACAACCTGGTCACTGCATTACTAGCCCAGACCGATCGCGCCAGCGCTCTTCCGGCTCGCCTACGCATCGCCGGACATCCCGCGACTAACTACCAACCTGCCGGCGCCGCCGGGCGGCTGATGCGCGACATGAATTGTTTCAGTTGTCACACCATCAATGGCCGCGGCGGCGACATGGCGCCCGACTTGACCTGGGAGGGCAGCGCCGTCCAGCGCGACTGGCTACTGAAGTTTTTCAAGAATCCCAACACTCTGCGGCCGGCGCTTATCCGTCGCATGCCCAAGTTCAACGTCACCGACGCGGAAGCGGCCACTCTCACGGACTACATTCTGACCGCATATCAGACGCCGGCGTTCGACCGGGATTCTTTCCAGGCCCCTTCGGATTCTGCCTCGATCGAGCCAGGACGGCAGCTGTTTTATTCCAAGTACGCTTGCCAGTCCTGTCACATCGTCGATCCAAAGCAGGACAAAGGATATATCGGACCAACATTGACGCAGGTGGGCGACCGGTTGAACGCCGCCTGGATCTATCAATGGTTAAAAGGCCCGCAGGCATTACGCCCGGGCACGCTCGAACCGGACTGGAAAATGAGCGATTCCGATGCAGCGTCCCTGACAGTCTTCTTGATGGCGCAGAAAGGGGCTCGCAAATGAGAGTAGTTCCGGCTGGATTCGTCGCGGGGATTTTGGCGGTGACGCTGGCCTGCTCACGCCCTGGCAAGCAACCGGCCGCGAAGCCTCCCTCAGCCGTGCCTGCCGCCATGGTTGTAGTCAGCGGCGACAAGCAAGTGGCAACCATCGGAACGCCGCTCGACCAACCGCTCGTGGTTCAAGTCAATGACGCGCACGGCGCACCTGTGGCCGGGGCTTCGGTCTGGTTTCGTTCCGTCCACGGAGCGGCTTTCCAGCCGGAGTTCGGCGTCACCGGGTCGGATGGCCAATTTACAACGGCTGTCACCATCGGCACAATGGCGGGGCGGTATCGGATCGCAGCCTCTACCACCGGCGCCGGCGGAAAGACGATCGACATTCGGATCGGCGAACTCGCGCTCGGCTCCCAAGAGAATCAGGGCCGCCAGTTGAGCGACTTCTACTGCGCGCGCTGTCACGATTCCGAATCGACGGCGGAACGCGTTTCCAACCACGACAATCTGGTGGCGCAGCCTCACTCTTTCGATGACGGAGCGTTCCTGAACAAGATGAGCGATCCGGACCTGCTGGCCGTCATTTCGCACGGCGGACCCGCGCTGGGCAAGTCGGCCGAGATGCCGCCCTATGACCATACGCTTAATAAGGCCGATATCGCCGCGCTGGCCGCCTATATTCGAGCCGTGGCCGATCCGCCATACCAATCCAGGGAGGCAGTATATGCACAGCGGTAATTTCGCTCTTGCGGTCGCAACTTTGGTCGTTGCTGTCCCGCAGATTCGTTCCCAAGTGCTCTCTCCGCCGGAAATTGCCGATCCAGCCATGCGAGCGCTCCAGGAGAAGCACCTGCCCGAGCTAAAGATTGCGGCAGTAGACATCGCCGCGCACCAATATCCTTACAGGTTCTATCTGAGCCGAAGGCTCGATGTCAGCGAAAAGCAGGAGCTCGAAACCGATCAGCGCTCCATTCGCTTCTCTCAATTCCAAGGCCGCACCGTTCTGCAGGTGACGGGCAACTATTTCGCTGCCTACTCGGACCAATCCGTAGATCGTAAACAGCGCTTCCAGCACACGTACGTTGATGTGATGCTGCCAATCGTTCGCGCCATAACTCCTGTTCTTCGGAATGCGCCGGAAGTGAGCGCGCTGGCAATCGAGGTGTCGCACCACGTGCGCAAACGGGTGCTGGGCAATGGAATGGAAAGACCCGAGAACCTGGTGCTGGTCATTCCCCGCCAGGTAGCCGTACAGCTGACAGCCACCGAGGGTGCTGAGGATGAGATCGCGATTCTGAGCCAGTGCAGCGAGTTTCTCGATGGTGAACCATACGCGCCTTGGGGAGAACCGGCGCCTGAAAAGCCTGTGGTCGCGAACAAGTTGCCGGAGGCTCAGCCTGCGCCGCCAGTCATGCCCGCGCGGGATACATCTGCGGAAGCCTTGCAGAAAACGCAAACTTCCTTCCAGGCCATTCTCGATCGGATGGCGCGCGAGCTGGACACCCAAGCGCATTTTATCCCGTACGCGCCGCCGGCCCTCATCGCCTTCCGCAATGCATCCTATCTCCAGCTCTCAATCACTACTACACTGGCGGCTTCCGATTCAGGCTCCCCATATCGCATCGCGGCACTGGCCTTTGACCGTCACGTATCCCATCTCATCCGTCCAACATTGGCTTTTTTCGAAGACAGCCGGCAGTTCGACGGCATCGTTTTCAGTTCCACCGTGCGCGTGCCGGTTTCGGGATCGGAAGCGGCGGTCAGCGAGTCGGTCGAGTTCTTTTTCCCGATGTCTGAGCTGCGCCGTTACGAGAAGTACGACACCACCGGCCAGCAGTTAATCAACGCGGGCTTCGTGCTGATCAATGGCGAGCGGGTCGGTTTAGAACTTCAAAGCGCCGAGTCCGGCCTGCGGCAATGATCCCAGTCGACCGTCGTTGGCTGCAGCGCTACGCGGTTCTAGTCGCAGCCGCCGGTCTCGTCTCCATGGTTACGGGCGCTGCATTTACCACCAACGAAGAACGGCCATTCTACTCTTTCGGACAAAGCCATCTCATCGTGGGAGTGGTCGCGGCAATCCTTACCATTGGTCTCGTGATCGGGCTGTTACGGACAGAAAAACGAGCGTGGATGCGGCTGCTCGGCTGGACCGCATTATCTATCGTGATCGCTGAGACGTTGCTGGGGTTCATCGCCGTACCCCAGCCACCGGCAATCAGATTCGTCCATTCCGTTCTGGCTCTGCTTTTCTTCGCCACTTCGGTTTTGATCGCGGCCTCTACGTTGCACGCCTGGACTCAGTTTCCCGTCGCCATGGGTGGGCGCCGGTCATTGCGGACACTGGCAATGATCACTGCCATTCTAGTCTTCGGACAAGCCGCGCTGGGAGTGGCACTTCGTCACGGCATCATCGATGTGATGCCGCATGTCTTTGGCGCTTTGATCGTTGCAATCATCGTCGCGGCGTTAGCGATGTCGGTGCTTTACCGTCCCGAGAACGAGCAACTGCGTCCAGCCGCAGTCACATTGTTAACTGTCACGGCTGCGCAATTCTTTATAGGGCTCACGCTGTTCTCGATGGGGTTGGATGCCGATATCGACCCCGAGGCGGTAATTGTCGTGACTATGGTTCATGCTGTTGTCGCGTCTTTGACCCTGGCCGCAACTGCGGCGGCGGTCGTGCTGATTTTACGAGGCGTTCCTGAAAACGTAAATCGCTGAGCGCATCCCGCCCGTGGCGGTCCTGAAATCATGGCGACACGGGTGTGTAGCCGGTATTGCTGGTCTGTGGAGTTCATCGCATCGTTCGAGGAAAAATGACCCAGTTAATGCCGTTCTTGCGGCTCCAAAAACCCACGCACCTCAAATCTGGATCATAATGGGAACATAAGCACCGTTCTCCGCATCGTTAGTAATTAAGGAAGGTCCCATGAAGTTTGCCGCCGTTGCTGTGGCGCTGGTATGTTCGTCTCTCTTGGCAGCCGAGACCGCGCCCGCCCGCCCCAAAGCGGGAAAAGTCCAGATTTTCAAGCTGGCCGATCTGAAACCCGGAATGAAAGGCTATGCCTGGACGGTTCTCGCCGGCACCGAGCCCGAACCCATTCCGATCGAAATCCTCGGACTTCTGAAGAACCAGTGGGGACCTAAGCAGGACATCATTCTCGCCAAGATGGGCGGCAAAGCTACACGCACCAACGTCGCCGGAGGCATGAGCGGCAGCCCCGTTTACATCGATGGCAAGCTGGTTGGCGCGGTGGCGCTGCGCTTCAGCGTTTTCTCGCCGGATGCGATTTGCGGCATCACGCCCATCGAGCTGATGCTCGAGGTCAACGATTTTGACAAATCCCGCCCCGAGGACGCCCGCACGCCGGACAAAACTGTGGCGCAGGATTCCGTCCAGGTACCCGGCGGGATGCTGGCCCAGGTTCTGTCGGCCGGCCAGGCCGCCAACGTCGGCACGAACTCCACCATGGTGCCGATCGAAACGCCGCTTAGTTTCGCCGGCTTTCATGAAAACGTGCTGCACGAGTTCTCCGGTTTGTTCCAGCAGCTCGGGATGACCGTGGCGGCCGGCGGCGCTGCCAGCACCACCCTCAGTGCCAAGCCTGCGGCGGGCTGGCAGAATTCGCTGCAGCCCGGCGATGCCGTCTCGGGCGTCCTGGTCACCGGCGACATGAGCGTCAGCGGGATGTGCACCGTCACCTACAACGACGGCAAGCACGTGCTGGCCTGCGGCCACTCCTTCTTCAATCTCGGGCCGGTGGACATGCCCATGGCCAAGGCCGAAGTTCTGATGACGCTGGCCTCGGCGTTCCAGCCCAACAAAATGGGCAACGCCACCGATATCGTCGGCGCGCTGACAGCAGGACCGGCATAGCGCCATCATGGGCGAACTCGGCGCCACCGCCGACATGGTGCCGGTCACCGTGAAGGTCCGCTCCATTGGCGACAACAACGCCGTCCGCAATGAAAAGGATCTGCACTTCAACGTCTTCGTCCAGCAGAAGTGGACGCCGTACCTGATGATGCTGACGCTGTTCAATTCCCTCTCCGGCCTGAACGAATTCGCCGAAGAGACCACCTACCGCCTGAGTGGCAAAGTGGAGTTTGACGGCCAGCCCGGCATGTCTATCTCCACCATGCTGGCCTCCAGCGAAAAGCCCGCGCCCGCCCCGATGCTGTTGGCCGGCTGGTGGGGCGACAAATTCAACCGCCTGTTCCTGAACCCGGTGCACACGCCCCGGCTGAAGGCGTGGACGCCACCGTCGACATTTTTCCCGAGCGCCGCGTAGCCACCATCGAAAATGCCTGGATCCCATCGAGCGAAGTGGACGCCGGCTCGCAAGTTCCGGTTAAAGTTTTCTTGCGCCCCTATCGCGGCGAGCGCATCGAGCGCGATTTCCAGCTGAAGATTCCGCCGGCCTGGCCCAAGGGCGAGCACCGCATTCTGCTGAGCGACGCCGATACGCTGAACCGCATGCAGACCGTGGCCGGCCTTTCGGAACGGTTCATGGATATTCCGCAAACCGTGTCGCTGATCAACCAGGAGCGCAGCAACAACAAGCTGTATATCTCGCTGGTGGAACCGCGCCCCACGGTGTTTTATGAAGACAAAACGCTACCCAGCCTTCCGGCTTCCGTCATGAACGTGATGCAGACCGGCCGCACCGCCAGCCGGCATTTCGTGAGCTCGCCGGAAAGCGCCGTCGAGCAGGGCAGCGTTCCCTTCGATCTGATGATTGAACGGCAGCTACTCCTTGAGGATCACGGTTAAGTAATTAGCAATGAAAATTCTACGATTCCTGCCGGTGGCTTGCGCCATCGCCACCTGCCTCGCCGTCGAAACGCGCTTCTGGGAGCAAGGCGAGCGTTCCGATTTTGAAAAAGGAACCCTCACCAATCTGTCCCTGCGCAGCGACGGCCGCCTCTATCTGGCTCCCACGTTTCAGGAAGTCTTCGATTCATCCACTCCCTATCTTTGGGCCATCGCCTCCGATTCGAAAGGCAATCTCTACACCGCCGGCGGAGGCTCGGGAAGCGGAACCGCCAAGCTTTTCCGCGTTGACACCGCCGGCAAGAGCCGCACCTTCGCCGAGCTGGACGGTCTGGAAATTCATGCCATCGTCATGGACTCCAAAGATCAGGTTTACGCCGCCACCGACCCGGATGGAAAGATCTATAAAATTTCGGCCGACGGCAAATCGCGCGTCTTCTTCGATCCGCACCAGAAGTATATCTGGGCGCATGGCGTTCAATAGCAAGGGCGATCTGTTCGTCGCTACTGGCGAGCAAGGGGAGATTTATCGCGTAACGCCGGACGGCACCGGTAGCTTGTTCTTCAAGACGGAAGAGACCCACGCGCGCTCGCTCGCCATCGATGCGCAGGACAACCTGGTGGTCGGCACCGAACCGAGCGGCTTGATACTGCGCGTTTCACCCGGCGGGCAGGGATTTGTCCTGTATCAGGCGCCCAAGCGCGAGATCACGGCCGTTGCGGTGGACCCGAGCGGAGCCATCTACGCCGCCGGCGCTGGAGGCAAGACCGGCATCGGCCCGGCCATCCCGCTCGCACCCGTGACGGCCCTGCCATCGACTCTGCCCTCCGTGGGCGGCAACGTCACTCGTGCTCACCTCGATCGCGCCGCAGCGCACTCCGGCTCAACTTTGGGCCAGCCGCTGCCCGCCATTGCGGGCGGTTCGGATATCTATCGCATCAATCCGGACGGGTCGCCGCGCAAAGCCTGGTCCAACAACCAGGACATCGTCTATGCCATCACGTTCGACGCGCAAGGCCGGCCCATCCTCGGCACCGGAAACCGCGGAAGAATCTATCGCCTGGATTCGGATTCGCTCAGCACCGAACTGATCGATGCGTCGCCCACTCAGGTCACCAGTTTCGGCAAAGGCGCTCACGGCGAGCTCTACGCCGTCACCGCCAATATCGGAAAGCTCTATCGCCTGGGACCCGGCCTTGAGCAGCACGGCACCTTCGAAAGCGAAGTTTTGGATGCGAGCAGCTTCTCTTATTGGGGCCGCATCAGCTATCGCGGCACCGGAACAATTTCGGTATTCACGCGCGCCGGAAACTTGAATCATCCCGAGAGCAATTGGAGCCCCTGGGCGGCGCTCCAGCCGGACACGGGCGAAAAAGCGATCTGCGATTCTTGCGGCGGCGGGCGCTCTGTTTCACCTCCCGCGCGTTTCTTGCAGTACAAGATCGAGCTCGACGCGCCGGCGGCCTCGCCTCTAGCCGAAGTTTCCTACGTCGAGGTTGCCTATCTGACCAAGAACGTAGCGCCGTCGGTCGAGGAAATCGAAGTGACTCCGCCGAACTACCGCTTCCCGCCCAACACTCTGTCCCTGACGCCTTCCACCAGCATCACGCTGCCAGCGCTGGGGCAGTCCAGACGAAGCTCGCAACCGCCGCTCGAGCTGGCCAGCTCGCAGAGCATGAACTACGCCAAAGGAGACCTGGGCGCGCGCTGGCTCGCTTCCGACGAGAACGGCGACTCGCTCACTTACAAGCTGGAAATCCGCGGCGTCAACGAAAACACCTGGCAATTGCTCAAAGATGGCCTGAAGGACAAGTACTGGAGTTGGGATAGCACCGCTTTTCCCGATGGCGAGTATCTGCTGCGTGTCACCGCCTCGGATGCGCCCAGCAATCCGCGCGATCAGGCGCTGGAGGCCTCGCTCGTCAGCGATCCATTCCTGATCGATAACACGCCCCCGCAGATTCTCAATTTGGCCGCGTCCGTCTCGGGCAACAAAGTCGCCGTGCGCTGGACGGCGCACGATGCCCGCAGCAACATCGACAAGGCCGAATACTCAGTGAACGGCGGGGAGTGGATGCAGGTGGAACCGGCCAATAAACTCACCGATTCTCCGGAAGAGGATTATCGTCTGGAGGTCGACCGCACGCAAGGTGAACAAGTGATCGCCGTGCGCGTGAGCGACGAATTCGACAACCAGACCGTCGATAAGGTGGTCGTGAAATAAACGCGGCCGAGCGTTAATGCGGCAGCGAAAACGTCACGTTCCGCTCTTGATTCAATCGATCGCTTAAGGCTCGATCCACCGTGCTGAGCGGCGCCTGCTTCTGCTCGTGATCCAGGCTGACGTAGTGCAGCGTCGCGCCATCCACCCAATAAGCCAGAACGGCTCGAATCACGCCGTCGCTGAACGCGATCAAGTAGAGCGGCGGTTGATATTGCTGTGCCTGCGTCGTCGGCCACGTGTACTCGCGTATGACTGGAGCGGGCGGCGCAGGAGGCGGCGCATAGGCTTGCTCGGGCGGAGGAGCGTAAGGATAACCTCCGGAATTCTGATTGATGATGACCGCCGGTGTACCGCCGGAGTAGCTTACGGAAGGATAGCTGGAAGGTGAATAGCCAGAGGCAGGCGGGTACCCATAGCCGTTGTCAGAATAGTCGAAAAACGGGTCCCAAGTGTCGAAGAATGGGTAGCCGTAGAACCCGGAATTGAGGAACGGCGAAAAGCCGAAGAATTGGTTACCGCCAAATCCAAACCCACGGCCGAAACCACCGCCTCGGAATCCGCCGCGACCTCCTCCGTATCCGCCACGCCCGCCTCCGAAGCCTCCGCCGCCACGCATCCCACCGCCGCCACGCATTCCACCGCCGCCATGCATGCCACCACCGCCGCCATGCATTCCACCGCCACCGCCATGCATGCCACCACCGCCGTGGCCACCGCCTCCACGTTGCGCCAAAACCGGTATCGCCGGCAAAAGCCCGAAGATGAGAACTATTGCAAGTCGACGCATAATAACGCGCCTCTCTACCGCGATAGTAACGCCGTATGCTGGCGCGCGCAAGCGGAAGGGTTTAGGCGCCGATATACCGCGCGTATAGGCTGCGCGCCAAACCGGCATCCGTAGTGCCTTTGACGATGGCCCGGCCGTCCGGAAAAATCGTCAGCAGATAGGGCGGCGTTTCGAAACGCAGTGCAAACTCATTGGCGCGAACTTCGCCCAGCGGCTTGAGCCGCACCGCCAGATCGCTGCAGATCCAGCGGCCGTCTGCGCTCATGAATCTGGACCGCGTTGTGCCCGCACAAGCTGACCGGCGCGCGCGAACTCTCTTCGAGATAAGGAAATTCACGCCGCCCGCAGGCCGGACATTGCTCGCTCGGCCCGGGTTGCGCCACCTGCCGGATTTCGCCG
Source organism: Terriglobia bacterium (assembly GCA_963739705.1). Lineage (GTDB taxonomy): Bacteria > Acidobacteriota > Terriglobia > Bryobacterales > Bryobacteraceae > Palsa-89. The sequence continues at coordinate 67,494 of CAVUBR010000014.1, forward strand.
CTCCACACATCCACGGTCGTGATTTTGCGCGACGGCTCGGCGCCGCACAGCATCTTCAGCGCCTCGGCCACCTGCAGGCTCGCGATCAGCGCCGTGATGGAACCGAGCACGCCCGCCGTTTCGCAGGTTGGCTGCGCGCCAGCGGGAGGATCCGGGTAGACGCAGCGCAGGCACGCCGTCCGCGTGGGCACAACCGCCATGGTGATGCCGTAGCTTCCCACCGCCGCTCCATAAATCCAGGGCCGCCCGCGATCGACCGCGTAATCGTTGATCAGGTAGCGCGTCTCGAAATTGTCCGTGCCATCCAGAATTAAATCCACATCGTCGAAAAGATCGGCCACATTAGACGCGGTCAGGTCGGCCACAGCCGGCTCGGTCTGAACGTCGCGATTGATGGCGGCGATTTTGCGCGCTGCCGCCACCGCCTTCGGCAGCGCTTGCTCGGCGTCGCCCTCGTCGAACAGCCACTGCCTTTGCAGGTTGCTGAGCTCGACGTAGTCGCGGTCGATGATGCGAAGAAACCCGACGCCCGCCCGCGCCAGCGCGCCCGCCTGGAAGCTGCCCAACGCCCCGCAACCGGCACCGCCACGCGCGCGTCCAACAAGCGTTGTTGTCCCGCTTCGCCAATCCCCGGAAACAGAATCTGGCGCGAATAACGCTCGCCGAACCGGCGCCGTCATACACCCAGATGGTACCAGCCGATGCGCTAAGATGGTCGCTTGTGTCAACCCGGCTGGGCTGGTGGGTCAGTCTGCCCATGCTCCTCGCGCTGGGCGGGAATTCTCTTCTCGCGCTTTCCGATGAGTACGAGGGGAAGCCCATCGCGAGCGTCCAATTCGAACCCGAGAAGCAGCCGCTCTCGCGCGATCAGTTGATGGCCATGATCCCGCTTCGGCCCGGCCAGCCTTTGCGGGGCTCGGATGTCCGCGCGACTATCGAACGGCTGTATCGAACCGGCGAGTACGTGGATATCGCGATCGATGCGACCGCCGAACCATCCGGCGTGATCCTCAAGGTGATCACCCAGCCGAACTACTTCGTCGGACACGTCTCCGTGAACGGTGTGCCAGAACCGCCCAACGCGGGCCAGTTGGTGCTGGCCACCAAGCTCGAGTTGGGAACAACGTATTCGAGCGACGAGTTGAAAACCGCGGACGACCTTCTGGCCGACGTTATCAAGCGGAACGGTTTCTACCACGCCGACGTTCAATCCGATACCACCACCGACTCCGCGTTCCAGCAGATCAATTTCGACTTCAACGTCGATCCAGGAAAACGCGCGAAATTCGACGGCCTCAAGACCACCGGCGATAGCGAGCGCTCCCCGGAAAGCTTGCTCGCCTCCACCGGTTGGAAGCGATTCCGCGGCCTGTTCGGCTGGCATTCTCTTAACGAAACCCGCCTCCGCGACGGTCTGGACAACATCCGCTCATGGTATCCCAAGCACGATCATCTCCTGGCGCGAGTCCAGCTGGTCCACCTGGATTATCACGACCGCACCAACACCGTAACGCCGGCATGTGAATATCGATAGCGGTGCGCTCGTGGACGTGCGGCTGCATGGCGCCAAGATGTCCGCCGGAAAATTGCGCAGCCTGCTGCCGATTTATGAAGAGCGCGCCGTGGATCGGGACCTGCTGGAGGAAGGTTCTCGCGACCTGGCGTCGTATTTCCATTCCCAGGGCTACTTCGACGCCCTGGTCTCTTACGCCACCTCCACTCCTCCCAACGGTCAGGAGTACATCGACTATACGGTCGATCGCGGCGATCGCCACAAGATCGTCAAGCTCGAAATCGCCGGCAACCACTACTTCGACTACCAGACCATCCGCGAGCGTATCTCGGTCATACCGGCCACGCTCATCCGCTATCGCTACGGCCGCTATAGCCGCAGCGCGCTCGAAAGAGACATCGAAGGCGTACGCAGCCTGTACCGCGCCAATGGCTTCCGCGATGTCGAGGTGAACTCCCGGGAGATAGACAACTATCAGGGCAAGCCCGCCCAACTCGCGATCCTGGTCGAGATTAAGGAGGGTCCGCAGTGGTTCGTCTCCACACTCGATCTGGAAGGAATCTCCGAAGACGATCGGGCCGCCCTGGTGATGATTTTGCATTCCACCGCCGGCCAACCCTACAGCGACCTGGACATCGCCTTGGACCGGGACGCGATCCTCGACTACTTCTTCAACCAGGGATATCCGGGCGCCACCTTCGAGTTCGTTTCAACGCCGGCTGCCGAGCCGCAGCATGTCGACCTCAAGTTCGTCGTGACCCCGCGCCAGCGCGAGTTCGTGCGCAACGTTGTGGTCAGCGGTCTCGAAAGAACGCACGCCCGACGTGGTGCGAAGCCGCATCGATCTGCACGCCGGCGATCCGCTTTCCCAGGATAAGATCACCGGCAGCCAGCGGCGTCTGTACGATCTCGGGATCTTCGCCCGGGTCGACACAGCGCTTCAAAATCCGGACGGCGAGGAGCCGGACAAAAATGTGCTGTATTCCATCGACGAAGCGCGCCGCTGGACGACGAACTACGGCGTGGGCGCCGAGATTGGACGCATCGGCGGAGGCGCTACCTCGCTCGATTCGCCGGCCGGCACTACCGGATTCAGCCCGCGCTTCATATTCGGCGTCAGCCGCCTGAATTTTCTCGGTACCGGCCACACCATCGGGTTGCAGACCCTGGTCTCGACGCTGGAACAGCGCGCTCAGTTGACTTATTTCGCGCCACAGTTTGAAGGGAACCCCAACCTGAATCTGCAATTTATCGGTTTGTTCGATATTTCGCACGACGTCCGCACGTTCTCGGCCCGGCGCGAGGAAGGGTCGGTACAGTTAGGGCAAAAGCTCTCGCGCGCCTACTCCATCCAATACCGCTATACCTTCCGGAAGGTCAACATTCTGGGAACGCCACTGGTCACGCCCGAACTGATCCCATTGCTTGCCCAGCCGGTACTGGTCGGCTTCGTCTCCACGACTCTCATTCAGGACCAGCGCGACGATCCCGTTGACGCGCATCGCGGAATTTACAACAGCTTGGACCTGGCTCTGGCGTCCAGTGATCTCGGCTCGCAGACCGGCTTCGGCCGCGTGGTCGCTCGGAACTCCACGTATTACCAGCTGACCAAGAGCCTGGTGCTAGCGCGCACCACCACTTTCGGAATGATCGAGCGCTTTTCCGGCCTGTCCGACATCCCGCTGGCGGAGCGGTTTTTTGGCGGCGGCGCGTTTTCCAACCGGGCCTTCCCGGATTTCCAGGCCGGCCCTCGCGACCCCGAAACCGGCTTCCCCATCGGTGGCAACGCGTCTTTTGTCAACACCGTCGAACTGCGATTTCCGCTGATCGGAGAAAACCTGGGCGGCGTCCTATTTAATGACATGGGCAACGTCTATTCAGCCGTGAACAAAATCAGCCTGCGGTTTACCCAGCGTAATCTCCAGGATTTCGACTACGCCGTGCAGGCTTTCGGCTTTGGCATTCGCTACCGCACGCCCATCGGCCCGGTTCGCGTCGACTTTTCCCTCAGCCCCAATTCGCCGCGCTTCTTCGGATTCCAGGGCACCGAGAACCAATTGCTATTTGGCGGGGGCCACGCGGTAACGCAGCGCATCAACGTGTTCCAGTTCCATTTTTCCTTGGGGCAGGCATTCTGATGCCGCACCTGGCGCACTGCCGTGCGAAGTTCTTCTGCCTCGCTCCGATTTTGTGCCTGGTTGCTCTGCGCGCTCCGCTTTGCGCCGAGGTGATCGACCGCATGGCGATCTCGGTGGGCAATCAAGTCATCACCGAAAGCCAGATCGATGAGGAGGTGCGCGTCACCGCGTTTCTGAATAATGAAAAGGTCGACCTCTCCGCCGATGAAAAGAAGAAAGCTGCTGACCGGCTGATTGAACAAGCCCTGATCAAGCGCGAAATGGATCTCAGCCGCTATCCGTTGCCTGCGCTCAGCGACGCTGATAGCGCACTGAATGAGGTCAAATCTCATTACCCCAGCCAGGCAGCTTTCGCCCAGGCATTCGAGGAACATGGGATCACCGAAGCTCAATTGAAGGAACATTTGTGGTGGCAACTGACCGTCCTGCGATTCGTGGACTATCGCTTCCGCCCCGGCATCCAGATCTCGGATTCCGAGGTTCAGGCATACTATCAACAGCAAGTGTCCAAATGGGAGCAGCAGGGTGTTAAGCCCATCCCGAGCTTGAGCGACCAGCGCGCGGAGATCGAAGAAATCTTGACCGAGCAACAAATCGACCAAAATCTGGACCACTGGCTGGCCGAAGCGCGCAAACAGGTGCCGATTCGCTATCTGGACGAGGCATTGCAATGAGCCGCCGCGCCAAGGCCGTGTTATGGACCTTTGGCGGCCTGGTTGGACTGGCCGCCGCCGCGGCTATTAGCTTCCTGGTCGTAGTACAGACCGACTGGTTTAAGAACCAGGTTCGCGAGCGCATCGTCTCCGTGGCGGAGCAAGCTACCGGTGGACGGGTTGAAATCGGGCGCTTCAATTACGATTGGCATGCGCTAAGCGCGGAGGTAGCGCCATTCGTGTTGCATGGCTCCGAACCCCCGTCTTCGCCGCCGTTCTTCCGCGCTGCCAAGATTCGGGTAGGGCTGAGAATCATTTCGGCGTTCAAGAAACAAGTGGACATCGCTTCGCTCCAGGTGGATCAGCCGCAACTTTACGTGATCGTCGCCCCAGATGGATCAACGAATGTCCCTCGTCCCTACGCTGGCTCGCTCCGTCCAGAACGTCACCCAGCAGCTGCTCGATTTGAAAGTGCGGCACTTCCAACTTCACGACGGTTTCTTCGACTACAATTCCCGGCGCATTCCGCTGGATGTCCAGGGCGACCGCTTGCAGGCCTCCTTGGTCATATGACCCGAATGGCGCATGCTATCGCGGCGATGTCGCGTCGCGGAAAGTGCGCGTTTCCGTTCCCCAATTGAAGGAACCTTTGATGTTCGATCTGGCCAGCCGGATCGTGCTCGAATCCAACGCCGTCGAGATCCTTGAAACCAGCCTTTCTAATACAGCTACCAACGTTCAACTGAAGGGCTCCATCCGAGACTTGGCTGCTCCGCGGCTGGCTCTGGAGGTGAAAGCGTCCGCCCCGGTGAGCGAGCTGAAGAAGTTTGTCAGCATTCCGTTGGAGGCTCGCGGCGCAGTCGCCTTCGAAGGGCAGGGAAGCCTGCAGAGCAGCCCATTCCAGTACCAGCTGGACGGCAAGCTAACGGCGCGTGGGCTCGGTTACACGTACCAAAACGTCGCGATCACAGATATCGCGGCCGGCTCGCGCCTGGAGTTGTCCCCCGAAAAACTTCGGCTGCCGGACCTGGATGTTTCCGCGCTGCATGGCAACTTTCGCGGGTCGGCGGAACTGTCCGATTTCCGCAAGCTGGCGATCAGCGGAGACGCTCAAGGTTTTGCGCTACGAGAACTGGTGGCGCTGAGCGGCCGCCACGCGGGTGATTTGGACGGCATCCTGAGTGGCCCCCTCCGTTTGAGCGGTGAGCTCGGGCGCGGCGGCCTGCACAATGTAACCGCTTCGGCTCAAATCGCGATTGCCCCCGGAACAGCCGGCACGCCGCTCCAGGGAGCCATCGCGCTGGCCTACAACCAAGCCGCTGGAACCATCCAGTTGGGAGACTCGCACTTAACTCTCGGCTCTACGCAAGCGGCCGTTTCCGGAGTGCTCGGACAAAGCCTCGCTGTCCACGCCGTCTCGAAGAATTTGGATGATGCGCTGTCTTTGTTCCCGCTGCTCGGCGTGGAGCCGCCCAAGCAGACTCCCATCTCGCTCGACGGAAGCAGCGCCAGCTTCGACGGAACGGTCGCCGGTCCGCTCGCCAATCCGCGCATCTCCGGCAAAGCCGACGTGGGCCGCTTCGAATTTCGAGGACAACGCTTCGATCATCTCACCACCACCGTCGATGTAGACCAGTCCTCCGCCAATTTCCGCACGCTGACCGCCGCGCAAGACAAGATGCGCGTAGAAGGACAGGGCCGTGTCAGCCTGCGCGACTGGAAGATTGAAGATGCCAGTCCCATCTCAGGCCTGCTTTCGATCACCGGCGCCGACCTCCAAACCCTGGCCAAAGAAAGCGGAGCCGAACTGCAGGTTACAGGCACTGCTTCCGGCATTGCGCGCGTGTCGGGCTCGCTCGATTCGCCGCTCGCGTCCGGCACCATCGAAGCCGCGAATGTCTCGGCCTACGGAGAACATGCCGATTCCTTCCGTGGCGATGTGACGGTTTCAGCTACCGGTGTCGAGATCTCGGACGGCAATATTCGTTCCGGACCCGCCCGCGTTGCACTAAGCGGCGCTTACAATCACCCGGCCCAGGATTGGAAGGACGGTGCGCTTCGCTTCGACATCTCAACCAGCGGGCTGACGCTCGCGCAGATCCAGCACCTCCAGGAATTCGAGAATGGTTTGGGCGGCGAGGTGGATCTCAAAGCCAACGGTACGGCCAAGGTCGTGAAGGGCGCCGTCGACCTGACCTCGCTCACCGGGCGGCTAGCGTTGCGCAATGCCGTCCTGGATGGCCATCCCTACGGCAATCTTGAGCTGAACGCCAGTACCCGCCTGCCGATCCTGGGCGTCAATGCCAAGGTCAATCTCGGCGGTATCCAGATCGAAGGAAGTGGGGAATGGCGCATGGAAGGCGATTATTCCGGACAGGCGCGTTTCCAGATTCCGCGCGTTCCCTTCGCCACCCTGCACGATCTTGTCCCCGGCCCGCATGAACGCCCGACGCTGCCTTTCGATGGTTTTCTCGAAGGCGACGCCACCGTGACCGGACCGCTGAACAATCCCGCCGCCATGAAGGCCGACGTCGTGCTCACCACCGTGCAACTGAACGCCAGCCCCAGCGCCTCGCCCAAAGGCGGCTTCCAAACCCAGGACCTGATTCTCCGCAATGCCCAGCCAGTGCACCTGGAGGCGACTTCCAAGGCGATTGACATTCGCAGCGCCAGCTTTACCGCCCGCGACACCTCGCTGACCGCCTCCGGACGGCTGACGTTGGACTCCAAAAGCCCCTGGGATCTGAACGTGGCGGGACGTATCAACCTCTCCATCCTGCAGATCTTCAACCCCAATCTGCTGGCGTCCGGCGCCTCGGTGGTTAGCTTAGCCGTGCGCGGACCGCTGCTGGAGCCGCAAATCGACGGCCGTCTCGAGTTGCAGAACGCTTCCCTGTTTCTGCGCGACTTTCCCAATGGCGTGGATCAAGCTAACGGCCTGATTCTCTTCGATCGCAACCGCGCCACGGTACAGAACCTCACGGCCGTTACCGGCGGCGGCAACGTGACATTTGATAGCGGCAGCTTCGTCGGCTTTCGCGGACCAGTGTTGCTTTACCGGCTCCAGGCCTCCGCCGGCAACGTTCGATATCGCACCCCGGACGGGATCAGCGTCACGGTGAACGCGACGCTCGCCCTGGTGGGCACCTCGGAGAATAGCGTGCTCTCCGGCGCCGTGCAAGTGGCGCGCGCGGCTTTCAATCCCCGCACCGACGTCGGCGCGCTGCTGGCCTCAACACAGAAACCCGTATCCGAGCCTTCGGAATCCAACCAATACCTGCGCGGCGTTCAGTTCGATGTCCTGATAGAAAGCGCCCCTAGCCTCGAAGTCCAAACATCCTTGGCTCGAAATATTCAGGCCAATGCGAATCTTCGCCTGCGCGGCACGCTCGATCGCCCTGTGCTGCTCGGCAATGTCAGCGTCGGTTCCGGCCAAATCGAATTCTTTGGAAATAAGTACACCATCAACCGGGGCGATATCCGTTTTCTGAATCCGGCCCGGATCGAGCCCACGCTCGACATGGATCTGGAGACGCAGGTGCGCGGAATCACGGTAGATATCAGCTTTTCAGGATCTTTGAACAAGCTGAACTTCTCCTATCGCTCCGATCCGCCGCTCCAGGCCAGCGATATTGTCGCTTTGCTGGCGGTAGGACGCACTCCCTCACTTTCGAGCCCGCTCACTTCTGCCCAAAACACGGACGTCAGTTACCTGGGCTCCGGAGGCAACGCCCTGCTGGGTGAAGCCCTGACACCGTCCTCCGGCCGCCTGGAGAAGCTTTTCGGCGTAAGTCACATCAAGATCGATCCGCAGATCACCGACGTAACCAGCATTCCTCAAGCTCATTTGACCTTCGAGCAGCCGGTCTCGTCCGACGTCACCTTGACCTACATCACCAACCTGGCCGTCGCCAACCAGCAGATCGTACGCCTGGAGTGGGACCTCAACCGGCGCTGGTCCGTGGTGGCGCTGCGCGACGAGAATGGCGCTTTCAGCATCGACTTTCTCTATAAGAAAAGTTTCAAATGAGACTTCGGAAGCTGCAAGGCAAGCTGAAAGTGGAGCATGCCATCCTGAATGGCGTGCGAATCTTCCTCGAGCAGCTGCTCGCCGAAAATCCCGCCGTGCGCTCCGTGATCCCCGGCGTAATCCGCCCGGTACGCGACGCCAAAGGACCTGTCAAGATTCGAGTCACTGTCCCCACCACCAACGGCTGGAAGGCGATCGCTCTCAGTGACGGCGCGCGCCAGGAGCTGTTCATCAGCACCAGCCTGAAGAGAGAGGATTTGGAACAGGCCATCCGCCGCGCCTCCGAGGATGCACGGTGAACCCCGAACTGGCGTTTTCTCCCGAACGGATGCGCGAGATTGGCTATCGCGTCATCGATCGCCTCGTGGAACACTTGACCACTCTTTCAACTCAGCCGGTGGGCGCCAAAGCAGATCCCTCCATACTGATTCCCGCTTTCAGCCAGCCGCCGCCGGAAGAGGGTACTGACTTTGAGACCGTCCTGGCCCAGCTGGAGCAGCAGGTCTTCCGTCATACCATGCACGTGAACCATCCTCGCTTCCTGGCTTACGTGCCCGGTCCCAGCAATTTTATCGGCGCCATGGCCGACGCTCTGGCTTCCGGCTACAACGTTTTCGCCGGAACCTGGATTAGCGGTTCCGGCCCCGCTGCCGTCGAACTCGCCGTGGTCGACTGGCTGCGTCAAGCCTGCGGCTTTCCTTCCAACGCGGGAGGCTTGTTTGTAAGCGGAGGCACCATGGCCAACCTGACCGCGCTAGCCGTGGCTCGCCATGTCGCGCTCGAAGATCGTCTGGATGGCGCCACCGTCTATTTTTCCGATCAGGCGCATTCCTCGCTCGAAAAAGCCTTGTTCCTGATCGGGATTTCGCCCGCCAATTTTCGCCGCCTTCCCTCGGACGGCGATTTTCGCTTGCCGCTGGGCGAGTTGGCCCGCTCCATCGAGCAGGACCGCGGCGGCGGCCTCCGTCCTTTCTGCGTCATCGCCAACGCCGGAACCACCAATACCGGCGCCATCGATCCTTTGGCTGAGCTTGCTTCACTGTGCCACGCCAAAGGCCTGTGGCTCCACGTGGACGGGGCCTACGGTGCGGCAGCGGCAATCTCTCTCCGCGGCCGCGAGCTGCTCCGGGGTATCGAACTAGCCGACTCGCTCTCGCTCGATCCCCACAAATGGCTGTTCCAGCCCTTTGAAATCGGCTGTGTTCTGGTTCGAGATCTGGCTCAATTGCGCGATACGTTTCGCATCCTGCCGGAGTATCTCAAGGATACGCACCAGGATTCGGAGGACTTCAATTTCACCGACTACGGCCTGCAGCTGACTCGCAGCTTTCGCGCCCTGAAACTGTGGATGTCGATCCAAGTATTTGGCATGGCCTCCTTCCGCGCCGCCATCCAGCGCGGCTTTGTCCTGGCTGAATTTACCGAAGCCTGTCTGCGTGAGATGCCCGGCTGGGAGATAGTGACGCCGGCCAACATGGCGGTGGTCTGTTTCCGCTACTCGGCGGGCAGCGACGCCTTTCACCTGCGGCTGGTGCAGGCTCTTCTGGACGACGGCTCGGCTCTCATCACCTCTACCGTCCTGCGCGGGCGTACCGTCCTGAGAACGTGTACCATCAATCCGCGCACCACCCAAGCTGACATCCGGACCACCCTGGAGCGGCTAGACTTTCTCGCTCAGACACTCGCCCGGGCTAAGGATGCCGCTAAGGCTCCCTAGGGTTTTCCCGAGTGACAGTACAGGGCTAACGTTAGTACACCTCCATGCCGATGAGAGAGTTGTCGAGCTATGACTGAACGAGGCCTCACTCAATCCAGAGCAACTGGGAAGACCGAATCGTGAAGATCCTGATCGCAGACGATAGTATCGTTTCACGCCATCTTCTAGAGGCAACTCTGCATAGCTGGGGCTACGACGTCATCGCCGCTTGTGATGGCTTGGAGGCTTTGGACATCCTCCAGCAGCCCAACGCGCCGGCACTGGCGATCTTAGATTGGATGATGCCCGGGCACACCGGCCCGGAGGTCTGCAAACGCATCCGCCAGCGCGCCCGCGAACCCTATACCTATATCCTGCTGCTGACCTCCAAGAGCCTGAAAGAAGACCTGATTGAGGGCATGGAAGCGGGGGCCGACGATTACGTTACCAAACCGTTTGACCGGCATGAGTTGCAAGTCCGGCTGCGCGCCGGAAAAAGGCTGGTCGACACACAGGCTGAATTGCTCGCCGCCCGGGAAGCTCTGAGAGAACAAGCCACTCGGGATTCCCTCACACACACCTGGAACCGGAACTCGATCCTGGAAATGCTCGACCGCGAACTCGCGCGCGGCGCGCGGGAGAACGCCACACTAGGCGTCGTGATTATTGACCTGGACCGCTTCAAGAACGTCAACGATCACCACGGGCATTTGGCCGGCGATGCCGTCCTGCGTGAGGCCGCCCGCCGCATCCAGAGCGCCATGCGGCAGTATGACTCCATCGGACGCTACGGCGGCGAGGAGTTTCTGATTCTGCTCCCCGGCTGCGACGCGGTCAACAGCGTGAGTCAGGCCGAGCGTTTGCGCAAACAGCTGGCGCAGTCCGACATGCGCGTCGATGACACGGCCATTTCGATTACCGCCAGCTTTGGAGTAACCGCCGTTCCTTGTGGTCTCGCGGATTGTTCCGAAAACGTGATTCGGAGGGCCGATGAAGCTCTCTATCTGGCCAAGAAAATGGGACGCAACCGCGTGGAGTTCCGGGACTACAGCCCGGAAACACCGCTTCCCGAAGTCCCAAACGAATCTGAAACCGTAGCCCGATAGACCAGGCCGCGAGCTTCACTTAGAGGTGGTTCTGGACTCGCCAGCATCGAAATCCGCGCCTTCGGGCTCGGTTCGGCAGTGACCTCTTAACATCAGTCAAGTCAAACAAAATAAACAACAAATATGAACAATTCCGATGATGCTCACTTCCCTTTTTTCAGCCCGACGTGCGATACTGGGTTCAGAAAGACAACCGGCCAGAAATGACTCAGCTAGGTGAGGCGATAACCCGCTACCACAAGCTTCTCCAGGGCAGCCAATACCAAAATCTTGCCTGGGCACACCAACTCCAGGAACGCATGCAAGCGAACAATTTGGCCGTTAGCGGAAAACCTGTCTCGCCGGTTCTGCGTCCGCATTTTATCACGCGCAGGCAGTACGCCGGGTTGGTCAAAGCGGTGGAGTCGTTCTCCAGCGCCATTGAGCGGATTGAAAAGCTGGCCATCGCGAGCCCTGCGCTGCTGGCCCGCATGGAGCTCCTGCCAGCCGAGAAAATGCTCGCCTCCGTCGATCCCGGTTATCCGTTTCTTTCGGTCACCTCTCTCATCGATACGCATCTGAATAACGGCACAGTTCGGTTTGCGCGTTATATTCCGGATACGCCGGTCGGCATAGCATATGGTGAGGCCCTCTCGGACTTGTTCTACGACGCGGCCCCAGTAAAGGAATTCCGGCGGCGTTATCATCTTGAAAAACTGCCCGGCACAAAGTATTTGCTGCAGGCCATTCTCAAGACTTATAAAGAATGGGGCGGCAAAAACAAGAAACCGAATATCGCGGTGCTGGAATTCCGGCAGCCCTTTCAGACCACCGAGTCGGGTGAGAGCGCTTTGATCGCGCAGCTTTTCCGGCGCGAAGGGCACCAGGTGGAAGTGGTCTCGCCAGACCAGCTCGAATATCGCAACGGCGTCCTGCGGCGCGGCGAGTTTCCCATCGACTTGATCTTCCGCCGCATCAAAGTCCAGGAATTCCTGGTGCGTTTCGATTTGACTCATCCGCTGCTGCGCGCCTATCAGGAACGCGCCGTATGCCTGGTGAACAGCTTCCGCTCCGAGATGGCGCAGAAAAAGGCCATGTTTGATCTGCTCACCGATGAAGAGATCACGGCGAGTTTCCCGGCGGCTGAACGAAAAGCGCTGCAAGAATTGATTCCTTGGACCCGCGTGGTGCGCGAAGCCAAGACACGCTTCAAGAAAAAACTGGTGGATCTTCCCGAGTTCATCCTCCACAACCGCCAGAAGCTGGTGCTTCGCCCCAATGATGAAAGCGCCGACCAGAACTCCTTCCGCGGCTCTGAGTTGGACGACGCGGCTTGGGAAAAAGCCTTGCGGACGGCGCTGCGCAATCCCTACGTCGTTCAGGAAATGCTGGAGCCCGTGGTGGATGTCTTCCCGGTGCTGCAGTACGGACACCTGGAGATGCAGAAAATGCGCGTGGATGTGCATCCGCACTCCTACCTCGGCAAAGTGCAGGGCTGTTCGAGCTGGCTTACCGCCATCGGTCCTTCGGGCTTTTCGACCCTGTCGGGGCTCGCCCCGACGTTCATTCTGGAAGCAAAGTAAGTCCGGCTCCCCGGCCATCCATGCCATAATTGGGCCGCGTACAATCTCAGACCCTGCTCCGAAAAGTCCGCCGCGCCGGCGCGCTTCCTGACCCCCGCTTCGATACTGATCCTGTTCGCCGTCAATGCGTACATATGCCGGTACCTTTTTGAAGCCCACTTCATCGATCAGATGGGCTCCACAGCCGGGCCCTTCATCGCCCTCAGCCGCTGGATCCTGCGGCATTGGCACGATTTGACCTGGTACCCGCTCTGGTTCACCGGCATGCCGTTCTTCCACGTCTACCAGCCCGGGCTGCCCATGGTCGTCGCTTCCGCCGCGAGTCTCTTCCATCTGACTCCGGAGCGGTCTTACTTCCTGGTGATCGCGCTAGTGTATTGCCTCCAGCCCGTCACGCTGTATTGGCTGTGCTTTCGCGCCACCGGGTCCCGAGGCTGCGCCTTCGCCGCCGGGGTGGCGTTCAGTCTGATCTCTCCCAGTGCGTTCCTGGCGAGCCTGGTCCGGCATGAACTGGGCGGCATCTGGTTCGCCCGGCGCTATCACACGCTGGTTTACTATGGCGAGGCGCCGCATGACGCGGCTCTCTTATTGATCCCGCTCGCGATCCTGTTTCTGCACAAAGCAGTCGTGGACCAGAAACGCTGGTATTTTCCTCTCACCTGCCTGGTGTTCGCGGCCATCCTCCTCACCAATTGGCCCGGAACCGTTGGCTTGCTGATGGCGCTGCTGGCGTACGCGCTTTCTAGAGCAGGCGCCCACTCACGCCCGTTATGGATTAGCCTGGCGGCTGCCGGCGCAATCTCCTCTCTGATCGCCTGCCGCTGGGTCGCCCCTGGCTCGCTCTTGCCGATTCTCCGCAACGCCCAGCAGTCCGATGGAACCTCGTTCGGTCGGCTTCACCTGCTGATTGCTCTCGCGGCGGGCTTGACACTGCTCGGGTTGCACCTGCTATTCCAGCGCTTCCGCGTCGACCGCTGGCTTCGTTTTTTCTTGCTTTTCGCTTTTATGAGCGGTCTGGTTGCGCTCACCAGGTTTTGGACCGGATTCAATCTCCTGCCACAAGGACATCGCTGGCAGCTGGAGATGGAGCTGGCCATCATCGGAGCGCTGGCCCTGCTGGCGCGGCCGGCGCTGGCGCGATGCTCGCCTCGGGTCCGGATTGCGCTGCTGGCCTTGCTTGCATTGGGAGCAATCCTCCAAGTTCGCAACTATCACCGCTATAGCCGAAGCATCACGCACGAAGTGCCCCCTCAGGACACCATCGAATATCGAGCTTCCCAATGGCTCGAGGCGAATCTCAGGGACGCCCGCGTCTTCGTCCCGGGAAGCGTCTCGCTGTGGCTGGATGCCTTTAGCGACGTGCCCCAAGTAGCTGGATGCTGCGACCCCAGCGTGCCGAGCTTCTCGCATCGCTTGGCCTACTACACCGTGTACTCGGCCGAGAACGCCGGTGATCGCTACATCCCGGCGGTGCTGCTCTGGCTCAAGGCCTACGGCGCGCAAGCCATCCTGGTAACCGGGCCCAACAGCAGCGAATTTTTCAGACCTTACGCCCGGCCTGAGGCTTTCCGCAACGCGCTCCCCGAATTGTGGCGCGACGGCGACAGCGTGATTTACAAGGTTCCATCCACATCGCTATCCTTGGCTCACGTTCTCGATCCCTCCGAGCTGGTGAACCGCCAGCCGGAGAACGGGTTGGACACCGGCGAGCCTAGAGGTCTACGCCGCTGGCTTGGAGCGCGTCGGCTCGCAGGCTCACTTCCAATGGATCAACGCTCACCAGGCCCGAGTGCGCGCTCAAGTCACCAAGGGCCAGGTCGTCTCTGTCCAGATCTCTTACGATCCCGGATGGCGCGCCACTGTCTCCGGAGTCGCTCAGCCCATCCATAGTGACGCTCTTGGGCTCATGGTGATTGAACCGGCCTGCACTGGTTCTTGCGACATCGATCTGGTTTTCGGCGAAGGTTCCGGTGCGCATTGGGCCACCTGGGTCCAAATGCTGGGATTGATTCTAGCCGTCGCCTGGGTCTTCCTCCCATCCTTCAAGCTTAAGCGCGCATAAGCTCGACGCGCACCGGCGCAGACACCGAACCTCCAGCCGCCACGTTGACGGCCGCAACTCCAGCCGCCATTCCAGACGGAATGAGAGCGTTCACCTGCATTAGGCCCTTTGCGTCCTGCTCGCCCATATAGACAACGGGAATATCGTATCCATCCAGCCGCACACAAACATCCTGCTTGGACCAGCCACCGAGAGCGCGCGCCCACAGCGTAATCGACGCCTCAGCGCCCATGCGCACCAGGTTGGGTTCCCAGGTCCTTCCATCCCACGCGTTCAAAATCTCAAGTCCTGGATCGCCGCAGGCCACGGTCCGCTCGTGGCGCTGTTCTCGATTCACATCCACTGCCAGCAGAACGGTATTGCTCCAGGCGCTGTCGCGCACCCGCAGTCTGACGGGATGCCATCCGGGCTCTAAGCCGGGCGGAAGCTTGAAGACCACTTCCCAGCCTTCCGAACCAGCGCCTGCGACTTTGAGCGGCCGCGCACCATAATCGCCCGCTTCCGGAAAAACGTCGTCCGCTGTCAAGCCGGTGCTTGTTGTTGAAAACCACGCTGAAACGTACTCGTCTTTGGAAGCCGAGAAGCTAAGATCCAGCGTGGCCGTGTTCGCCATGCCTGCGATGTACGGCGCTTGCCCAGTTCCCGCCGCGCCATCCCATTTGCGGAAGCAACTGACATGCGCGCGATCGTCCAGCATGCCCTCAAAGCGCACCCGGGCAAATCCCGCGCTCCGGCACATCGCCATCATACAGGCCACGTTCGGCCCCACCCAATTATCAAACTGCCCGCCGAGCTCGTTGGTCTCGTAAAACTCCATGACCGGGCACGGCGCCAGGATCGAAGCCGTCATGCATCACCTGCGACTCCACGCACACCAGGTCCCGGCTCAGCGCGCACACGCGCTCCAGCGCCAGCAGCGGATGCTTCAAGTGATACAGAACGCCCAGAAACAAAACAATGTCGAACACGCCCAGGTCCGACGGCCGCAGGTCGCACACATCCGCCACGCGGTATTCCACTTTGGAGCCGAGCCACTCTCTCGCTTGCACGAGTTTTTCATTGTAAGTCGCGTCTACAGCCACCACCGACGCTCCGCGCTTCTCCATCTCGAAACTGAACCAGCCATCCCATGCGCCAATGTCCAGAACGCGCTTTCCAGCAAGGTCGTCGGGGATGGGAAACTGGCGCAAACGTAGGCGCTGGTGTTCCAGGCTTTGGTGCCCCTGGATGACCTCGCCGTTCGGCAGCTCGATACTGTGATACCAACCCAGGCGGCGGAATCTTTCAATCTGCTCCTGCGTCTCGGCGGTATGCTCAGCGTCGCGCGCTTTCATGCCGGTAGTTTCTGCATTTCCACGCAAGCTCGCAGATTGGCGACGCCCGCGGTATATCGGGAATCCGTCACCGCGAACGCAACCGCGTTGTCAATCCAATCGTGCGCCGTGCCATCGGGATCATGGGAAGCCGCCGTCAAGGTGTATTCGCCCGGGCACAAATCACAGCGGAAACGGAACACGGTCTCGAGACCCTCGCCTGCGCCCAATTTGCCGGTCTTGCACTTCTCCAACTCCGTGTTCGTTCCGTAAACGTTCAACCCTATTCTGGTCCGGATCATGATTCCAATCACCGGCTCTTCCACCGCCTCGCGATAACGCACCCGCACACGCACTGCCACCGTTTCGCCGCTGCGCCAGACCACGCTCGGCTGTCCGCTTTCACCGAGCGTCTCGAGCGATAGAATCTCGGCACGCCCATCCCCGCGGCGCAACGCTAAGCGCATCGGACTTGAATGCGTCTCGCCCCAGGCTCGAAACTGCTGTGCAATGCGTTCCTGGTAAGCATCCAATACCTCGCCCGGATCGCCGCGCAGGGCGAGCGTTCCCTGTTTCAGCCACCATACCTCATCGCATAACCGGCGCAGCAGGTCCGCATCGTGTGAAACGATGAGCACGGTCGCGCCATGGCTGCGCAAATTGTCGATTATGACCAGCCATTTCTCGCGCTCCAAAGCGTCCATCTGGGCCAGCGTTTGATCCAGCGCCAGCAGATCGATCCTGGTTGCCGTAAAAGCACCAGTCCGTTCCCAGGTAGATCCGCGAGCCTTCGAATATCACGGCGCCCGCCGCCGGATTTTCAAGCCCCGCGGCCAGCCGCAACAGCGCCGTCTTTACCCGCGCCCGTCTGCCCGACCACGCCAATCACCGCGCTGCCGGGAGCCGCCACCGTCAGGTTGCGCAGCGGAGCGAAGTCGACGCCGCGAAATTCAATCGCCATCTCTATAAGGTAACCCCGGCACAACGGAGCGGCCCGCCGGTCTTCAGACCAAAACCAGATGCAGGCGGTCCGCCCTGTGCCGGCCAGTTAGAATAACGCTTGGTCCTGGCGTTCCTGGTCGCGCTCTCCGTCCCTGCCACCGGCACATTCCGCCTGCCTTCCGGCACCACCGAGATTTCTTCCGAGCTGCGGCTCCCGGCGGGCGCGCACGATCTCACCGTGATGGGTGGCGATCACACCGTCCTGCGCGCGGCTCCCAATTTCCATGGCCGGGCCATTCTCAGTTGCAGCGGCTGCCGCTCCATCAAGTTCTCCAACTTCGCCATCGACGGCAACCGCGCCGCCTTAGAAAAGCCCATGCCCATCCCGCCGGGCGACAAATCATTCGCCGGCGTGTTTCCGAACAACGGCATCCTGATCGAAGACACCGCGAGGCCTGGAAGTGGACCACGTGGACTTCGCCAACATCGCCAGTTTCGCCATCCTGGTGAACCACTCCCGCGATGTCTCGCTCGATCATCTGCACGTCGAAGACAGCGGCTCCTTGAACGCGCTGCACCGCAACAACACCACCGGCGGCGTTCTGCTGGAAGAAGGCACGGATTCCTTCACCGTGGCCGATTCGGTGTTCGAAAATATTCGCGGCAACGCCGTCTGGACGCATTCGCGCTACCGCTCACCCCGCAATCGCGGCGGAAAGATCCGAAACGTCAAATTCAGCGACATCGGCCGCGACGCCATCCAGATCGGCCACGCCGTCGATGTCGAAGTGAGCGGCAATCGCGGCCGGCGCATCGGATTCCCCAGCGCCATCGTCGATGTCGAAGGCGGCGGCACGCCGGTAGCGATCGACACCGCCGGCAATGTCGAAAGCTCCACCTACGAGTACAACCAGTTCGAAGAAATCAACGGCAAGTGCATCGACCTGGACGGCTTCCACGACGGCGCCGTCCGCGGCAACACCTGCATCAATCGCGGCAAGCCGGACGAGTACCCCTTCGGCCATTTCGGAATCGTCTTCAACAACGCCAACCCCGACATGCAATCGCGCAACATCCTGGTGGAATCGAACGAGCTGGACGGGATGAAGTTCGGCGGCATTTTCCTGATCGGCATCCGGCCATCGCATTCTGCGCAATCGCCTGCTGCACATCGAACACCGCGCACTGCAACGAAAACCGCGCGCAATTCGGCTGCACCGCATTGGGCGAGCCGGAAGTGCTCGAAACCGGAATCTATCTGGGCAGCCATGCCGAGCGCCCCGCCCCCGCCACCAGCAACCTCATCGAAGGCAATACCATCAGCGGCTGGAAAATGAAGACGCGCTGCATTCAAGCGGCGCCCGGGGTGAAGCTGTCCGACAATACCATCAAGGGAAACCAGTGCACCGATGAGTGAAGAACTAACCAGCGTCTCCGAACGCATGCGCGCGGACTGGAACCAGCGCGCCCGCGAAGATGCGCATTTCTACGTCGCGTTCGGCAGCCGCGATCAGGACGAAGCCGGTTTTGAAGCCACCGTCATGCACGTGCTCCCGAACCTCGAACAGGAGTTGATGCGCCTTCCCCAAGATGGCGGCCGTCACGCCTGGCGCGCGCTCGAAATCGGATGCGGGCCCGGACGGCTCATGAAACCGTTCAGCCGCCGCTTCTCTGAGATCCACGGCGTGGATGTCTCCGACGAAATGATCCGCCTGGCGCGCGAGCGCCTCAAAGACATTCCGCAAGCCCACGTGCACGCCACCGACGGCGCCAGCCTGGCGATTTTCACCGACGAGTACTTCGACTTCGTCTATTCCTACGCCGTTTTTCAGCACATCCCCAGCCGCGAGGTAGTGCTCCAATACATGCGCGAAATATGCCGCGTACTGAAGCCAGGCGGAGTCTTTCGCGGCCAGTTCAACGGCCTTCCGCACTCCGCCATTCCCGATACCTGGGCCGGCGTCGTGTTTTCGGCGGACGATCTTCGCGCCTTCACGCGCGAGAACGGGCTCCAGTTGCTGGCGCTCGAGGGCGTCCAGACGCAATACATGTGGACCACATGGCGCAAATTCGTTCCCGGTCCCGCCATTCCCGCGCCGTTCATCAAAGGCATCACGAACGCGCACTCCTACGAACCGGTCGCGCCCAAACGCGAGCGCCACGCGGCCATTTCCATCTGGGTCGCAAATCTGCCGGAAGAATGCGACCTGAACAATCTCGAAGTCCTGGTGGAGGGTGCGCCTGCGGATCCGTACTACGCCGGCCGGCCAGTTTCCGAGGGCGTTAGACAAGTGAACGCGTGGCTGCCGGAAGGCGTCCGCACCGGTTTGCTCCCGGTCGAAGTGCGTATGAATGGCCGGCCGATCTGCGCTCCCGGCACGGTCCGCATCATTCCCGCCGGCCCGATGGTTCCCCGCATCATCTCGGTCATCGACGGCGTCAATCTGGTGGAAAAGAATGTCTCCACAAGCGGTCTCGTGAAAATCCAGCTGGAAGAAGTCAGCTCGCCCGAATCGCTCTGCGCCACCATCGACGGCCAACCCGCCGCGTGGCTCGAGATCAAGTGCGTGGATCCTCGGGCACCACGCCACGAAGTGAATCTGGGATTGCCCGAAGGTCTCGCCCCCGGCCGCCACCTCCTCGAAGTCCGCACCGGGCGCTGGCAACTGCCGGCCGAAATCGAGTTTCGACCGGCCACAACGTAAGACGCTGCACCGTATATAGATATAGTTCTTGACGCCCCACTACATATTGCGGCATGATTACAGACAGCCCGCAAAAGTAAACAATCAGCCAACAGGAGATAAAATGGGACTAGTAGGCGTAGCATTGGCGAAAATTCCCGAAGGTCAGACCGGCAGCAAGAAGGCGCTTCCCGTCGCCGAGAGGATCGGTGTCAGCTTTCCGAAACACTTCACTGAAAAGCTGGAGGCCGGCAGGACGCCTTACGACGAGATTGCCTGGGAACTGCGCACCGCCGCCATCGCCAACGACAAGGGCGCCATCATCTTCGAACAGAACGACGTCGAAGTTCCAGCCGACTGGTCCCAGACCGCGACCAACATCGTAGTCAGCAAATATTTTCACGGCCGCATGGGCTCGCCCGAGCGCGAGTCGAGCGTTCGCCAGCTCGTGCACCGCGTGGTCGACACCATCGCGGACTGGGGCAAGTCTGGCAACTATTTCAAAACCAGTCAAGACGCCGAAAATTTCCGCGCCGAGCTGGCTCACCTGATGCTCACCCAGAAGGCCTGCTTCAATTCGCCCGTTTGGTTCAACGTGGGCGTCAACAATGAAGCGCGCGGCTACGGTTACTACTACGACGAGACGAACGGCCAGGTCGTCAAGCTGAAGAAGGGCGAATCGCGCCCGCAGTGCTCGGCCTGCTTCATCAATTCCGTCAAGGATTCGCTCGAATCGATCCTCGAACTCGCCAAGACCGAAGGCATGCTGTTCAAGTGGGGATCGGGGACGGGCAGTAATCTTTCGCCGTTGCGCGAAGAAAATGCTGTGCTGGCCGGAGGCGGTTGTGCTTCCGGCCCGCTCAGCTTCATGAAGGGCTTCGACGCGTTCGCCGGCGTGATCAAATCCGGCGGCAAGACGCGGCGCGCCGCCAAGATGGTGATCCTCAACATCGATCACCCCGACGTCGAATCGTTCATCTGGTGCAAAGCCAAGGAAGAGAAGAAGGCGCACACCCTCATCGATGCGGGCTATGACTCGGCGCTGGATGGCGAGGCGTATGGCTCAGTCTTTTTCCAGAACGCTAACAATTCCGTGCGCGTCACGGACCAGTTCATGGAAGCGGTCGCCAACGACGGCGACTGGTGGACGCGTTCGGTCTCCGAAGGCCAGCCCAAGAAACGCTACAGCGCCAAGGACCTGCTGCGCCAGATCGCCGAAGCCACGCACCAGTGCGGCGATCCCGGCATGCAGTTCGACACCACCATCAATCGTTGGCACACGTCCAAGGCCACCGCGCGCATTAACGCGTCGAACCCGTGCTCGGAATACATGTTCCTGGACGATTCGGCCTGCAACCTGGCATCGCTCAACCTGATGAAGTTTGTTGGACCGGGTGGCGAGTTCGATGTCGAGGCATTCCGCCACGCCTGCGACACGGTCACCCTGGCGCAGGAAATTATCGTCGACAACGCCAGCTACCCCACCGAGAAGATCGCCCGCAACTCGCGCGATTTCCGTCCGCTGGGTCTCGGGTTCGCGAACCTGGGCGCGCTGCTGATGTCCATGGGCATTCCGTACGACAGCCCGCAAGGCCGCGACTGGGCCGGAGCCATCAGCGCGGTTATGTGCGGCCAGGGCTATCTCACCAGCGCGCGCATCGCCGAGGGCGTGGGCGCGTTCCCCGGCTACTCGGAGAATGAGGAATCGTTCCTGGACGTAATCCTGATGCACGGCAAAGCAGTCGCGGGTATCGACAGCAAGCGCGTTCCAGCCGGTCTCTATCAAGCCGCCGAGGAGTGCTGGCGCGACGCCTATCAATTGGGCGAGCGCGTCGGCTTCCGCAACGCGCAGACCACCGTGATCGCGCCCACCGGCACCATCGGCTTCATGATGGATTGCGACACCACCGGCATCGAGCCTGATCTGGCGCTGGTGAAGTACAAAAAGCTGGTCGGTGGCGGCATCATCAAGATCGTTAACAACACCGTGCCGCAGGCGCTGATCAAGCTCGGCTACACTCCCGAGCAGGTGGAGTTGATCGTCACGCACATCGACGCCACCGGGACCATCGAAGGCGCGCCCGGCATCAAGGACGAACACCTGCCAGTGTTCGATTGCAGCTTCCGCCCGCAGAATGGCAAGCGCTTCATCCATCACATGGGGCATATCCGCATGATGGCCGCGGTGCAGCCGTTCATCTCCGGCGCGATTTCGAAAACCATCAACATGCCCGAGGAATCTACGGCGGAAGAAATCATGGACGCCTACATGGAGAGCTGGCGCCTGGGTTTGAAGGCGGTGGCGATCTATCGCGACAATTCCAAGCGCGCGCAGCCGCTCAGCTCCGGCACCGGCAAAGGCGAGAAGAAAGCTACTACCACCGCCGTTGCAGCGCCAGTTACCGAGAAGATCGTATACCGGCCGGTGCGCCGCAAGCTGCACGACGAGCGGCAATCGGTGACGCACAAGTTCTCCATCGGCGGCCACGAAGGTTACATCACGGTGGGTCTTTACGAAGACGGGACGCCCGGCGAAGTTTTCATCTCGATGGCCAAGGAAGGGTCGACCATCAGCGGCCTGATGGACAGCTTCGCCACCAGCATCAGCTACGCGCTGCAATATGGCGTGCCGCTGAAGTTCTTCGTGGACAAATTCAGCCACGTGCGCTTCGAGCCGAGCGGCTGGACCGGCAATCCGCAGGTGCCGTACGCGAAGTCCATCATGGATTACATCTTCCGTTGGATGGGCGCGAAGTTCTTGGGCCCCGAGTATGCCGCGACCGAGGCAGGCAACGCCCCGGTGCTGCGTCCGACGGAGCCCGAGCCCCAGCAAGCGCTCCCCTTCAGCCCGGTCGTGAGCGACGCCCCGATGTGCTCCGAATGCGGCGGCCTCATGACGCGCAACGGAAGCTGCTACAAGTGCGAAAACTGCGGCGGCACCAGCGGCTGCAGCTAGGATAATTTCACAACGAGATTCGTCGGAGGTGTCACTCCTCCAACCTTGGGCGGCCTGCCAAAGGCCGCCTTTTCTTGACTTGTTAGCGAATTCGGAGATGTTATGAGGTTTGTTGTTGTTGCAGTCGTAGCTTGGAATGCTCTCCTAGCCGATCAGATCCCACCATTTTTCATCGACACCGTGGCGGCGCTTGGGAGAACTGAGGTTAAGGCCGCGGGCCAGAATCCAGAGTGGATCACAGAGGCGTCCGGGTTCTTGTATGGCTACCTCATCAAGGATGATCCAGAGCCGACGAAGCGGAGCTACGAGTCAGCAGACCGGCCAGATAAGAGCTGTCTTCCAAGAGAATTCGGGCCTTGCGGAGGTAGTGCCTATGGATTTCGTGAACGACACGATCAAGGGGTGGCGCCGGGTTCGAGACAGTCGCAATTCTTCAGGGCATTGAAAATCTCAGCCACAGTTATATCGTGAACCTCTCCCTCGGTACGCACTCGTATCCCAGCGATACCTACCAGATCTAAGCTAATCCAGCGCATCGTCGAACCAGTTGTGAGGCCAAGATCGCGGCAAGGGGCGTACGCATCGTCTCCGCTTAAGCGTTTTCCTGTCCAGCAGTAGGGTCCGGTGGGCTGCGTCTGCGCAGTGCCACCAGCAGCTAGAGCCATCAGAGCTTGTATTGCGTTTCTCCTACACATCATCTCCGGTCCGCTCTCCTGCAGGCAGTTTCGCAGTGCGTTGGCGGGGCGCGCAGACCCAGCTGTTAACCGACTGAGGAAAAGCGCAAAATAATGCAGCATGATAGGTGACTCGCAAAGCGAAGACGGCTGAGAACGATCGGAAGAGGAGTACTGGAACCTACGAACCGACCGTTCCCGCAGTGGGGGGTGAGCGCCCCAGCAAGGTAGTCAGGCATTTGTTATCTGACTACCCCCCAGCAACCGCACGCTCGTTGCAGGACAATGATCATATGGCTCAGGCCATCACTCGAGATTCCGAGATCATGCACGGAACGCCTGTTTTCCGAGGAACGCGCGTACCCGTGCAGACTCTGTTCGATTATCTCGAAGGCGGCGAGACCCTGGAGGATTTCCTAGAAGGCTTCCCCACTGTTTCGCGCGAACTGGCACTCCAGGCGCTGGAGGAAGCCAAGCAGCTCTTGCTCTCACGCGTCTGATGCGTCTCCTCCTCGACGAGTGCGTTGACGAACGCCTGCGTCACTTGTTCTCGCCTCACGATTGCCAAACGGCTCGGTTTGCGAAAATGGCAGGCCTTAAGAACGGGGAGTTGCTCGTGGCGGCCGAAGCGGCGGGTTTCGACGTGATCGTCACCACAGACCAAAACATTCCGTTTCAGCAAGAACTCAGCAGCCGAGCCGTCGCAGTGTTGATTCTTTGCGCGTCTACGAACAAGCTGGCAGACTTGACCGGCATCATTCCTGCGGCGTTAACGGCTCTTAGTTCAATCAAACCGGGTGGATTTGTCAGAGTCTCGTAATTGCGACGAGCACAGTTCGCTTACGAGCAGAGCGCTGACAGCAACCGGGGGCTGCCAGGAATGTTGCACCAATCTGGTGCATGTACGGCGCCCGCCCCGTGAGTCTGTAAAACGAGTAGATCTGTCTGAAGATCCCAGTTGGCGGTGTTGATGGCCTGCCAGATGCCGTTGAGATTTGGCTTACCGTCCGGGAGCTGCGCAACCCGATCAGTGGCTTGCCCAAACACGAAGACCGAAGTGGCAACAGTCACGAGGGCGAGTTTCGTTCCTCGGCTCAGGCCAATTCTCCCCAGCTTGACACGGTCCGCACATACCCGCCCGGCTACCCATTGATACACTGTAAGCCATGCTCAATCGTCGTGCCTTCTTGCGCGACACAGCGAGCGCGGCGGGCGTAGTCTTCACCGGCTGCTGCTTCTTGCGCGGCACGCGAGCACCCGCACAAACGGGCGCAACTTCGCGCAGACCAGTGATGCTCGGCGGACGGCGCGTTAAAGTGATCGACTTCCACGCCCACTGCGTCATCCCCGAAGCAATGGAAATGATGGGACGCAAAACGCCGGCTCAAGATCCCCTGCTCATCGGGCCGGCGCGCTTTCATCCCATGGACGAGCAGCGCATCGACGTCGAAGTGCTGAGTATTAATCCCTTCTGGTACTCGGCTGAGCGCGATCTGGCGCGCCGCATCGTTCAAATCCAAAATGAAAAGCTGGCTGAACTGTGCGCTGCACATTCAGATCGTCTGGTGGGCTTTGCGACCGTCGCTATTCAATATCCCGATCTCGCTGTCGAGCAATTGGATGAAGGCATCCAGAAACTCGGACTGCGCGGCGTCTCGCTCGGTGCGAGCGTAAATGGCGAGGACCTCTCGGCATCCAGGTTCGATCCATTCTGGGCCAAGGCCGAAGAGCTGGGCGTCCCAGTCTTCATTCATCCGCAGGGCGTGCCGGAACTGCAAAAGCGCCTGCAAGGTAATGGATTTCTGTCCAACGTAATCGGCAATCCGCTTGAAACCACCATCGGGCTGTCGCACTTGATTTTCGACGGCACGCTCGATCGCTTCCCCGCCCTCAAGATCTGCGCGGCGCACGGTGGCGGCTACCTGCCTTCCTACGCGGCGCGATCCGATCACGGCTGCCTGACGTTTCCCAATTCCTGCAACAAGACGCTGAAGAAGCATCCCACCGAATATCTGAAGCAACTTTACTTCGACTCGCTGGTGTTCACTCCCGAAGCGCTGCGGCATCTGGTGGCCGAGGTCGGCGCGAGCCAGATCGTGCTCGGCACCGACTACCCATATCCGTGGATGAGCACCGCGGTTGAGCACGTCCTGTCGACACCAGGCCTCAGCGATTCCGACCGCGAGGCGATCCTCAGCGGCAACGCAGCCAAGTTGTTGCGAATCTCGTAGCTGCCATGTTGACGCGGCGCGACCTGCTCTCGAAATCCACCGCTGTGGGAATGTGGCTCCGCGCTCGGACTGGTTTCGCGAAAGCCTCGCAGCCCGCAACGCGAGTGAATTTCGACATCCCGGCCGGCGCTTGCGATTGCCACACGCACATCTTCGGCGACCCGGCGAAATTTCCCTTCGCCGCGAGCCGCGTCTACACTCCCGAGACTGCCTTGCCGGACGAGATGTCCGCGCTGCATCGCGCGCTGCACATCCAGCGTGTAGTCATCGTCACTCCGAGCGTCTACGGGACGGATAATTCTGCAACGCTCTACGGGATCAAAGCGCGCGGCGCCGGCGCTCGCGGCGTCGCGGTCATTGACGACCGAACGCCGGAAAGCGACCTGGACGCAATGGACCGCGCCGGACTCCGAGGCATTCGCCTGAATCTAGCAACAACCGGCCAGAACGATCCGGCCCTGGCGCGCCGGTGCTTCCAGGCCGCAGTCGAACGCATGCGACGCAGCAACTGGCACATCCAGATGTACACCAGCCCGGCAGTGATCGCGGCCATCAAGGACCTGGTTCAAGCGTCTCCGGTTCCGGTTGTCTTCGATCATTTCGGCGGCGCGCAAGCATCGCTCGGGTTCGAGCAATCCGGCTGGAAGGACCTCATCGAGCTGGTCCGGTCCGGCACGGCGTACGTCAAAATCTCGGGCGCCTATCGTGCCTCGACGCAGGCTCCCGATTATCCCGATCTCGTGCCATTCGCCAAAGCGCTAATCGCGGCCAATCCCGATCGCATCCTATGGGGCACGGACTGGCCGCACCCCAACTCGACTACTTCCTCTACGCGCCGCGCCACTGAAATCACCCCACTCTTGCAGATCGACGATGGCCGCTTGCTTAACCAGCTCGCTCTTTGGGCGCCCGACCCGAATGTCCGCAAAAAGATTCTGGTCAACAATCCCGCCCGGTTGTATCGTTTCTAAGTTCGGCCTCCGCCAATGGCCACTATCATGAATACATGGTGCGTCCTGAAAGACGCGTTCTTCTAGCAAGTGAAAGTCTTGTCCGGGTAAGCGCCGGAGCGCCCGGTAGCAGACTCCAGCCGGGAGGAGAGATCCGACCGAGCCAAGCGGAGTGTCGAAAGCCCTTGAAAGAGAGGGGAGCAAGGAAGCGGGCCGCAACATCAAGTGAACGCTGCAGCCACGTCATATTATCAGCCGAAAGGTGTTTGAAAGGGCCGAGCCGGTCATGTCGCGGCGAAGGCAATAGACAGCAGTCCAGACCGGAGGGACTGTTGGACCTTTCCGGGGTAGAGGGCGGTGGCACGTTTCCAGAGAAGAATGCGGAACAGGAGAGGCCCTACCTGGCGGCCAAGTCAGGCAAAGACCGGGCGTATAAGACCGGAAGGTTGAAAGCGCGCGGAGCCGGGAGGGAGTCCGAGGGGTTCATAGTACCGAAGAAGGCGTGCAAGATAACGCGCTGGAGGGAAGGGGCCCTGCTTTGATCGAGCCTGGAAGGGGGTAAGTGCGAGGGCATGCTGGAAACGGCCAAAAACCCCAATGAAAAAGTACGACAACTCCAACGCAGGCTATGGGTGTGTGCCAAGCAGAGTAAGACACGGCGGTTTCACGCGCTGTACGACCGGATCTACAGGAGTGACGTTCTGTGGGAAGCGTGGAAGCGGGTGCGCAGCAATAAGGGAGCGGCGGGCGTGGATGAAATCACGCTGCGATCCATCGAGGAGCGAGGAGTGCAACAGTTTCTCGAAGGGATACAGGCCGAACTGAAGGCAGGCCGATATCGTCCTTCACCGGTGAAGAGGCGATGGATACCGAAAGCAGACGGGAAGCAGCGGCCACTGGGGATACCGACGATACGGGACCGGGTGATCCAAATGGCGGCGAAGTTAGTGATCGAACCGATCTTCGAAGCGGATTTCCAGCCATGCAGTTATGGATTCCGACCGAAGAGGAGCGCGACACAAGCTCTGGAAGCGATCCGCGAAGCGGGCAACCGGGGTTGCAATTTCGTCGTGGATGCGGACATTCAGGGCTACTTTGACGGGATCAATCGAAGCATTCTGATGGATCTGGTAAAGGAGCGAATCTCGGATCGAAGAGTATTGAAGTTAATCCGACAGTGGTTGGAAGCCGGAGTGATGGAGGATGGCACGGTGAGGGAAACGCTGGCGGGAACCCCGCAGGGCGGAGTAATCTCGCCGCTGCTAGCCAACATCTACCTGAACAAACTGGACCGGATCTGGGCGGCACGCTGTTCGTCGCTTGGAATCCTAGTCCGTTTTGCCGATGATTTCGTGGCGATGTGCCGAACGGAGTCGCAGGCCAGGGAAGCGCTACGGCGGATCGGGCTGGTGATGGACCGGCTCGGTTTGAAACTGCACCCGGAGAAGACGCGGATGGTGGACTTGAGACGCGGCAAGGATAGCTTTGTGTTTCTGGGCTGCACGATTCGAAAGAAGCGGAGCATACAACGGAACCCGCGCGCGCATTTTGTGCAACGGTGGCCGTCGCCCAAAGCGATGAAGCGAGTCCGGACCCGCGTGCATGAGTTGACCGATTCGCGACACAGCGGGAACGACGTGAAGCAGATTATCGCGACGCTGAACCCTGTGCTCCGGGGATGGGGAAACTACTTCCGCACCGGCAATGCCGACCGGAAGTTCAACCAGCTGGACAGCTACGTCTATCATCGGTTGGCCCAATGGATGGGCCGTCGCGGAGGGCAGCGCCGCCAGCGCGTTGAAAAGTGGACCCATGAACGTTTTGTCGGAATGGGTCTGTATCAGTTGCGTGGAACCGTGAAATATCCGGCGCAAGCCACATCAGTAAGATCATCGTTAAGCCGTGTGCAGGAAAACTGCACGCACGGTTTGAAAGGGGTTCTTAGAAACGGGCCGGTGTAAACCGGTACCGCGCTAAAATCTACCAATGTCGATCCGGACCGACTTTCTCCATTTAGACGTCTTCCTAGTCAACGGCATCCGCATCGCCGTCATCCTGATCTTCGCCTACCTCGCGACCCTGGTGGTCAGCCGGCTGCTTCGCGGCGTGCGCAAATACACCGTCAAGGTGATGCTGCGCTCCGGCGGCGCCAATGAAATCGAACTTGAAAAACGCGCCAAGACCATCTCCGGCCTCACCAGAAAAGTTCTGCTCGTGCTCATCTGGACCATCGCTTGGCTCATGATCCTGAAGGAAATGAATTTCGATGTCCGGCCGCTGCTGGCCGGCGCGGGAGTGGTGGGTGTTGCCATCGGCTTCGGCGCGCAAAACATTATCAAGGACGTGCTCGGCGGCCTGTTTCTGATGATGGAAAATCAGATTCGCATCAACGACGTCGCGATCATCAACGGCAAAGGCGGCCTGGTGGAGGAGATCAATCTTCGCACCACGGTGCTGCGCGGCGAGGATGGCGCGGCGCACATTTTTTCAAACGGCAACATCCAGAGTCTGTCCAATCTGACGCGCGAGTTTTCTTATTACGTTTTCAGCCTCGGAATCTCCTATGAGAACGATACGGATCAAGCCCTGGCCGTGCTCAAGGAGCTGGCCGATGCGCTAACCAATGAAGAACCCTACAAGTCGGCGATTTTGGCGCCGCTCGAGATCTGGGGCGTCGATCAGCTCTCCAACTCCGCTGTAATGATCAAGGCGCGCTTTAGGACCATGCCGAGCCAGCAGTGGCTGGTTGGGCGCGAGATGAATCGAAGAATCAAGAAGCGCTTTGGCGAGGCGCACATCGACCTCACGCCGTCCAGCCAGCCGGTTTACCTGCTGCCGCAAATGTCGCCGGAGCTCCGCGATCAGATCAAGCAGGCGGTGCGCGAAGTGTTGAAGGAAACGTCGCCGGCGCGTTAGCCGGTCATCCAGGACGGACGAATCCAGCCGAGCGAGACTCCTGTCATCAGCACGCCCAGCACCAGCACTACGGCCGCCGATGCCACCGGCATCCAGCGGAAGAATCCGTGCCTTTCACGCGCGCTGTCGGGCAGCAGGTTCTTGGCATAGATCACCAACACACCAATGCCCATCAGGACGATGGCGAGTCCCAGGCTGAAGAATATCAGCAGCACCAGTCCGAGCCCCACGCGCCGCATTGCGACCGCCGTCAGAAGCAGCACCAGCGCCGATTCGCAAGGCACCAACCCTCCGCTTGCACCCAGCGCCATCAAGCTCGACCACGAAACTTCCTCCGGTACGTGCGAGTGGGCGTGGCCGTGATCGTGATTATGCTCATGATCGTGCGCATGGCAATGATGATGGTCATGTTCATGATGCTCGTGAGCGTGCTCGTGATGATGGTGCTGATGTTCATGCGAATGCGCTTGCCCAGTGCGCAAGCGCTTGTACAGCATCCAGCCTCCGATCGCGACAATCGACAGTCCCGAGACGGCGCCCAACGCGCGCGTAATCTTCTCCGGCACCACGTATTGAAACAGAAACAGCGTGGCCATCCCCAGCAGAAAGACGCTGACCGTGTGTGTAAACGTGACCATCGCGCCCAGGAATGCCGCGTGCCGCAGCGTGCCGCGCGACCCCACCAGGTACGCCGCCACGATGGTTTTGCCATGCCCAGGCGTCAGCGCGTGCGCGGCTCCGAGCGCGAAGGCGATAGCGAGCGCCGCCGCCATCATCCACGGTGTCAGCGCTCCTTGGTGCAGCAGCCGCACCAGCGAATCGGCCTGCGTACTCATGCTAACTAGGCATTCTACCGCGCCAGGATTTTCCGCCACTGGTTTGCCCAGCGCTACAATTCTGACTATGCCCCGCACACGCACCCTCCCCGCCCTCGCGGTCGCCTTCTCAATCGCCCTCGCGCTCCCCGCCGCCGACCACCGCCCCATCGCTGAAACCGACCTCTACTCCTTCCAATGGATCGCTAACCCGCGCATCTCGCCCGACGGCTCGCGCATCGTCTACACGCACGTCAACGTCAACGCGAAGCACGACGGCTACGAAACCGCGCTCTGGATCATTCCCTCCAGCGGCGGTCCCGCGCGCCAGTTGACTAGCGGCCCGCACGATTCGTCGCCCCAATGGTCGCCCGATGGCAAGCTGCTGGCGTTCGTGCGCGCGACCGAGAAAAGACGGCAAGACGCAGCCCGCTCAGATCTATCTGCTGGCGATGGAAGGCGGTGAAGCGCGTCCGCTCACCGATCTTCCGAAAGGCGCTTCGGGCCCGGTGTGGTCGCCCGATGGCCGCAAGCCATCGCGTTCTCCTCCACCACCGTTACGGCCGACTTCGACAAGAAAAAAGACGGCGAAGAGAAAAGCGACGTGCGCGTGATCACTCGCGCCGCGTATCGCTCCAACGGCGCCGGCTACCTGGACCCGGACCGGCCCAACCATATCTGGACGGTCGAAATTCCGCAGAAGCCCGGCGAAGTGCAAAAAGCCGAAACAAGTAACCAGCGGCGAGTTCAGCGAAAACGACATCGTCTGGTCGCGCGACAGTTCGCAAATTTATTTCACTTCGCGCCGCGTCGTCGAGCCCTACTACGAAACTCCGCACACGGACCTGTACGCCGTGAAAGCCACGCGGCGGCGATGCCACCAAGATCGCCGGACTGGATGGAGGGATCCAACAAATGACGCTGAGCCCGGATGGCACGCGCATGGCGTTCACCGGGTCCATCGATCTCGGCAAGGACGGCGTGGAGCGCTCCTATAGCCAGCCGGATTTGTTCATCACCTCGCTCCAGCCAGGCTCGACGCCGAAGAATCTCACCGCGGCCTATGACTACGACATCGCCGGTGGAATCGGCGGCGATCAGGCGCCTCCGCGCGGCGGTGGGCCATCACATCCGTTCTGGAGCTCGGACGGCCGCTTCGTCTACGTCGACGTGGCCGAAGAAGGCCGCTCGAACCTGAAGCGCATCGATGCGGAAACAGGAAAAGTCGAAACAGTCACGGAAGGCGACCACGACATTTTCTCGTACAGCGCTACGCCCGACGCCGCCAAGGCCGCGCTACTCATTTCGACGCCCACCAACATCGGCGATCTTTATCTTCTGGACGTCGGCGCGCATCTGATGAGCCGCCTCACCAACATCAATGAGGATTTGCTCTCCAAGCTCAACCTCACAGAGCCCGTCATGATCTGGTACAAGAGCTTCGACGGCAAGCGTATCCAGGCCTGGGTGCAGCGCCCGCCCGATTTCCAAGAGGGCAGGAAATATCCTCTCATCCTGAACATCCACGGCGGCCCGCACGCTGCCTACGGGTACACGTTCGATCACGAAATCCAGTGGATGGCGGCCAAAGGTTACGTGGTGCTGTATCCGAATCCGCGCGGCAGCACAACCTACGGCCAGGATTTCGGCAACGTCATCCAGTATCATTACCCCGGCGACGACTACAAGGACCTGATGGCCGGCGTCGACGATTTGATCAAGCGCGGCTGGGTGGATCCGGAAAAGCTCGGCGTAACGGGCGGCTCGGGCGGCGGGCTGCTCACCAATTGGGTGATCGGCCAGACCACGCGCTTCAAAGCCGCGGTCTCGCAGCGCTCCATCGCCGATTGGTCGGACTTCTGGTACACCGCCGATTTCACGCTGTTCACGCCCAACTGGTTCCGCGGCTCGCCCTGGGAGCAGCAGGCCGACTTCAAGGCGCGCTCGCCCATCACCTACATCGACAAGGTCACCACGCCGCTGATGCTGATCGAAGGCGAGGCCGATTATCGAACACCTCCTATGTCGGGCGGCGAGCAGATGTTCCGCGCGCTGAAGTATCGCAAGATCCCGACCGTGATGGTGCGCTTCCCCGGCGAATCGCACGAGCTATCGCGGTCGGGGATGCCGCGCCATCGCGTGGAGCGTCTGGAACACATCGTGGCCTGGTTCGACAAATATCTTCAAGGCCAGGACATCCACACCTACGACGTTCAATAGGGAAGGCCGATGAAACGTCTCTGGATCGTCCTTGTATTAGGCGTCGTAATCGAGTTGAGCCGGGGCTATTTCACACCACGGCTGGAAGCCCTGCCGGCGCCGTCAGACGGTTGGACACTCGTCACGCAGACCGCACTGGACCCTGTACCAGCGGAGCTGAAAACATCGGCCGAAACATCCCGCGCCGTTAAGGCTTGGCGAGGTACATATAGCGGCACGTCACTGATTACCATTACGCTGTATGCGATGCCATGGTCCCCTGGGAACGCATGGGACGCGATTCAGAGATGGTGGCCGGCGCCAGGCACGATGGCGTTCGCGAAAGGCAGGTACTTCGGAGTAGCAGAGTCGCCGGACGCCGATCAGGCCAAGCTGAGACGCTTCGTGCAAAACTTCACGGCCAGGCTTCCGCCGGGGGCTGAGACGATCAGGTGATGCTCGCGCTCCCCGACGGCGACTCCGCTGGCTGCGATAGAATCGCTCAAGCGATCGAGAAAGGAGCAACGCATATGCGACGAATGGTTATTTTGAGTTCACTGGCCCTGGTCCTGCTCGCCGTGACCGTGCATCCGGCCCTGGCGCAGCTATCGCCTGCGGCAACCTGGGCCACACACGCGCTCAACGAGTACCAAGTCTTTCCGAACATCACTTACTTAACCGCGACCAATTACGAATCGAAACTCGACATCTACAAACGCCGCGACGCCACCAGCCCGCAACCTACGCTGATCTTCATCCACGGCGGCGGCTGGGTGGGCGGATCGAAGGAACAGTCGGTGCTCTCGATCTTTCCCTGGCTCGAAATGGGATGGAACGTCGTGAACGTCGAGTATCGCCTGGGACGCGTCGCTTTGGCGCCCGCCGCCGTCGAAGATTGCCTGTGCGCCCTGCGATTCGTAGCCGCGCAGGCCAAGACCTATGACATCGACATCAATCGCCTCGTCGTGACCGGTGAATCCGCGGGCGGTCATCTAGCTCTGACCACCGGCATGATTCCCGAAAGCGCGGGACTGGATCACCAATGCCCCGGCGCGCCGCTACCCAAAGTGGCGGCGATCATCGACTGGTACGGCATCGCCGACGTCGAATCGACTTGCTGGACGGCCCCAACCGCAAGACATACGCCGTCGCGTGGCTGGGCAGCCTCCCGAATCGCGACGAGATCGCGCGCCGCGTTTCGCCCCTCACCTACGTGCGCCCCGGCCTGCCGCCCATCTTGGCGATTCAGGGCGACGCCGATCCTACCGTGCCCTATCAGCACTCCGTCCGCCTCACCGAAGCGCTCACCAAGGTTGGCGTCCCCAATCAATTGGTCACCATCCCCGGCGGCAAACACGGCGGCTTCACGCGCGAGGAGCGCACCCACATCTATACCGTGATCCGCGAATTTTTAGCGAAGAACGGTCTCGGCGCTACATAGACGTCGCATAGGTTTCCAGGCGGGCTGGCCGGTTCTGGTGGAATTGGCGTGTCACAATCTTACTAGAGTCTTACCAAATGCAGACCACCAAGCTCTCCACCAAAGGCCAAATCGTCCTACCTAAGGAGATTCGTTCTGCTCATGCCTGGGGACCCGGCACCGAATTTACCGTCGAAGAAACCGCCGATGGAATTCTTCTCCGCCCCGCCCGGCGTTTCCCGCCCACCAAGGTGGAAGATGTTGCGGGATGCCTGCACCCAAATGGCGAGGCAAAGCCGAAAACGATCGAGGAAATGGACGCTGCAATTCGTCGAGCCGTAGCGCGACGCCATGCTAGCGGTCGATACTAACGTGCTCGTCCGGTTTCTAACCGGAGACCACAAGGAGCAGGCTGCCACGGCGGCTGCTTTGTTCACTGCGGAGCCCATATGGATCGCCAAAACCGTTATTCTCGAAACCTCTGGGTGCTCGGCGCCGCCTATGGTTTTGAGCAGCTCACAATCCGCGAAGGGCTCCTAAAGATAATCGGCCTTGAGAACGTGCAAATTGAAGATGAACCGGCGGTATCCGCCGCGCTCGCACTCACGGCCCATGGGGTCTCGCTTGCCGACGCCATGCATTTGACCAGCCGCCCGGCCGCCTGTGGGTTCGTTTCGTTTGATCGAGCACTCGTTCGGCGTGCCAGCCGCGCTGGAGTCGCGGAGGTGTTTGACCTTTCCAAGAACGACCTCGGCACCACCTAGCCAGCCCAGACTCAGCAAGTGGGGTAAGTCGCCCAAGATTACGGCCTGCTCCGCCGGCGCGCGAACTTCCCGATTGCTCGGGAACAGCGGCGCCAATCCTTCCAACCTTCCCATAACAAATGGCTTGCTGCGTGCGCCAATCCTAAGGCGACTAGCTCCCCACCAAAAGGCTGCACGTTTGCAAGTGTCCCTCAGAACCGAACCTCGGGAGGCTTAAATGAAGTTAAATCGCACAACTGCTTTACTATCCTTATTGCTTTCCGCGAGTGTCGGCGTCTCCTCCGCCCAGACCAGTGTCGTCAACGCCGCTTCATTCGATCCCGCGGCACCGATGGCGCCCGGATCGTTCGCCACCGTTCTCGGCCAGAATCTCTGCGATCAAACCGCTGCCGGGCTATTGGACTCCAGCGGAATGTATCCCACTATGCTCGGAGGCTGCTCGCTGTCGGTGAACGGCGTCCAGGCCATGCTGCAATATGTCGCACCTGGGCAAATGAACTTCGTAGTTCCCCAGAACATCGGATCCGGCGCCGCCAACGTGATCATGAACAACGGCCCGCGGTCCATGACTGCCTCCATGATGATCGGCCCCGCCGGTCCCGGCGTCTTTTCTCTGGATGGAATGGGCATGGGCTACGGCGCCATGGTCCTTGGCACCAACTGGCAGATGGGCCCGTTCAGCGTCACCACCAACGGCCAGCCGACACCCGTTTCCATTTTCCTTACCGGCATGGATCTCTCGGTGCAGCCGGTCGTCACCGCCGCGGGCGTCCCTGTCGACGTGACTTTCTACGGCAATGCGCCAGGTTATCCCGGCCTTCAACAGATCAATATCATGCTGCCCGCCAACATGGCCGGCGTCGGTCGCATTCCTGTCACGGTGACTTCCAACGGGCAAACCAGCAACGTGACCTTCATGAGCATCCTGCCGACAACCGCCATGATGCAGGGTATGCCGGGCTGGGGCCAGGGAATGATGGTTGGCGACAACATGCCGCGCTCGGCCGAAATGAGCGCTCTCGCCGTTAATCCCGCCAATAACACCGTCATCCTGACGGACGAAGCCGGCGACGCCCTGCGCGTGATCTCTCTGAGCTCGAAAACCACCATCGCTACCATCGCGTTGCCAAGCGGCTCACAGTCTGGTTCGGTCGTTGTCAATTCCAGCGGAACGCTTGCGGCCGTCGCATTGCCCGAGAAGGGTTCCATCGCGCTCGTCGACCTCACGCAGAATCAGGCCACCAGCGTCATCGCGACCGGATACTATGCCTGCCGCCTCGCTTTTGCCGGAAGCAATCTGCTGGTCACGAACGGAAAAGACGGCACCGTCGCCGTCATCGACACCGCCTCCCGCCAAGTGGTGCGCACCGTCAACGTCGGCTTCGGTCCCAGCGGAATCGCGGTCTCCGGCAATATCGCGGTTGTCGCCAATATGCAGGCCGGCTCGCTTTCGCTGATTAATCTGACCGATTATTCGGTCTCCACCGTCAGCCTTCCAGCCGCCGCGCGTCCCCATGAGGTCGCCATTTCCGGTAACAAAGCCATTGTCACGAATCCCATGTGGAACAACGCCTTCATCCTCAGTCTGGATACACTGCAGATCCAACAGATCGACCTGGCGCCATGGAGCGGCATGGGACCGGGCGCGGTGGCCGTCAGCGGCACGCTCGCCTATATCGCCGATCAGATGGCGGCCAGCGTCGCAGTCGTCGATCTCAACGCGGCCAGCGTAGTGAAGACATTCTCGGTCGATCCAGGCCCACGTTCGCTCGCTGTGAACGCCAACCAGATCCTGGTTCTCTGCCAGGGCACCGGCACATTGGACCTGGTGGATTCGGCCAGCGACACTGTCACCGATCGTATCAACGCCACCAGCGGGAGCCCCTCCGGCCGCTGGACACTTCCGCTGATCTCTTCCATCAGCCCGAACTCGGCCCAGGCCGGCGGGAGCCTCACCTTGACCATCACCGGAACCAACCTCCAGGGTGTTAGCGCCATCGAGTTTCTCCTGGCCGGCTCCGGCATGGGAGGAGGCATGATGAACGGAGGCCCAGCGTCGGGCAACGACCCCAACATCCACGTCACCAACATCAACGTCAACAGCGCCGGGACCCAGCTCACGGCCTCGGTCCAGATCGCGTCTGCCGCCACCCCGGGCACGCGGCGGATTAGCCTGGAAGCGAACAACGTCGGCATGATGGGCCCCATGAATTCCACGCTCTTCACGGTGACGCCATAAGCGTCGAAATAAAGCGCACCCGATCAACAGCTTTCCGAATTGCTCCGCGAAGCGCTGACCGCTGCCTGGTAGGCTCGCATCATGAGCGCGTCAGACCAAGCTGCCAATTCTATGGCAATGCGATGGTACCGCCAGTACCGATTATTAAAAAAAATAACACCACTCCGCGCAAAACCGCGGAATGCGTCAAATCGGTGAACACCGCCTCGATCCACCGCGCCTCGCCCTCGCCCTCCATACCGGTATAATGGTCTCAGCCGCACGTCCGAGGCTTCCGAAGTTCTTCATGTTCGATAACTTATCCGATAAGCTGCAGCGCGTTTTCAAAAACCTGCGCGGCGAAGGAAAACTCAGCGCCGAAAATATGGAGGCCGCCCTCCGCGAGATCCGCGTGGCGCTGCTCGAGGCCGACGTCCACTTCCGCGTCGTCAAGCAATTCATCGAAAACATCAAAGAAAAGGCCATGGGCCAGGAAGTGCTCACCGCGCTTTCGCCCACGCAGCAGGTAGTCAAAATCGTCCGCGACGAGATGATCCGGACGCTCGGCAGCCACACCTCTAAACTCCGCACCGCCAACGAGCCCCCCACCGCCATCCTGATTGTCGGCCTGCAAGGCTCCGGGAAAACCACCACCACCGGCAAGCTCTCGCGCTGGCTCTCGAAAAACGGCCACAGCCCGCTCATGGTCTCGGTGGACGTCTATCGCCCCGCCGCCCGCCAGCAATTGAGCGTCATCTCGCGCGACATCAAACTCCCCATCTACGAGGGCACGCCCGAGGAAACGAAGCCAATCGATCTCGCCCGCTCCGCCCTCCGCGAAGCCCGCCAAACCGGACGCGACACGCTGCTGGTAGACACCGCCGGCCGCCTCCACATCGACGACCAGCTCATGCAGGAACTGCAAGAACTGAAGGAATTGCTCGCGCCCACCGAAGTCCTGTTCGTCGCCGACGCCATGACCGGCCAGGACGCCGTCAAATCCGCCGACGAGTTCCACAAACGCCTCGGCATCACCGGCGTCATCCTCACCAAAATGGACGGCGACGCCCGCGGCGGCGCGGCTCTCTCCATCCGCAGCATCACCGGCCAGCCGCTCAAGTTCGTCGGCGTAGGCGAAAAATTCGACGCGTTGGAGCCCTTCCATCCCGACCGCGTCGCGCAGCGCATCCTCGGCATGGGCGACATGCTCTCTCTGATCGAAAAGGTCGAAGAGACCATGGATCAGAAAAAAACCGAGGAGATGCAGCGCAAGCTCATCGAGAACGAGTTTACGCTGGAGGATTTTCGCGATCAGCTTCGCCAGATCCGCAAGCTCGGTCCGCTCGAATCTCTGCTCGGCATGATGCCCAACCTCGGGCCAATCAAGCAGCTCAAAGACGTCAAGGTTGACGAGAACGAAATTACGCGCGTGGTCGCCATCATCGATTCGATGACGCCCAAAGAGCGCAATAATCACATGATCATCAATGGCGCGCGCCGCCGCCGCATCGCCAAAGGCAGCGGCACCAGCGTCCAAGAGGTCAACTCGTTGCTCAAGCAGTACGCGCAGGCCCGCAAAATGATGAAAAGCATTACCGGCGGCGGCTTCCTGGGCAAGCGCCTGGGCAAACTCAAGCTGCCGATGGTACAGTAGGAGAGAAATGTTAATGATCCGACTGGCGCGTTTTGGCGCCAAGAAAAAGCCAACTTATCGAGTAGTGGTGATTGACAAAGTCCGCGCTCGCGATAGCCGCGCCGTGGAGGTGGTGGGCACGTACAATCCCGTCAGCCAACCCCCGGCCGTGAACCTCAAGCACGAGCGCATCCAATATTGGTTGAAGAACGGCGCGCAGCCTTCCGAGACCGTCAGCCGCCTGCTTAAGAACAATCCCGCGCCGGCCGCCGCCTAGGACTTCAGTAGGTTCGCCAGCGCCCAGCTGAAAACCTTCAGCGCGGCTAGAAAAACCAGCAGCACGATCGCTAGTTTCGTACGCGTGATGCCGAACACCAGCCTGCCTGGGACAGCCACGGCGGCAGGTTGGTCGCTCATTTCCATCGCGCCATTTTCTATCTGCGCGGGAGCCGCACCCCCGGCCGGTTGGATTGGCGGCTGGTCCGAGCTGGCAGCCGCCTTACGCTGGCCGTGCAGCCGGTTCAACTGGTAGAACACCCAACCCAGAACGCCGAAATACATCACAGCCAGATAAAGCGACGCGCCGGGCCAAAGCACTTCGCTCTGTGACAGCGTCTTGTAGGCAAACGCCGCAATGGCGGTTTCAATAATGACGATAGCGTAGAGAAAGTACTCGACTGCCGCGGAAGTGGCTTTGCTTGAGGCCTTAACTTTCATCCGGAGACTCGCCCTCGCTGAATTATCGGCGGAATTTGCCGCTTCGAGCATAAGGCAAACCTCCGAACCTGACTAGGAACTTCGACCTAGGCGAACTGCGCTTCTTCCGTGGATCCAGCCAGCGCCACCGTCGAGCTGGCGCCGTTGGAAACCACTTGCGTGATCTCGTCGAAATACCCGGTCCCGACGAAGCGCTGGTGCCGGATGGCCGTGTAGCCGTCGCGCGCGCGTTCAAATTCCGCTTCTTGCAGTTTCGCGTAGGCCGCCATACCGGACGCCGCATAGCCGCGCGCCAGCTCGAACATGCTCAGGTTCAGCGCATGGAATCCGGCCAAGGTCACGAACTGGAATTTGTAACCCATGGCCGCGAGTTCCTCCTGGAACCGTGCGATCGTCGCGCGGTCCAGCTTGTCGTTCCAGTGGAACGACGGGGAGCAATTGTAGGCCAGCAGCTTGCCCGGAAATTGCTTGTGGATGCCCTCGGCAAAACGCCGCTTCGGGCGCCTTGGCAAGGGAAAGGTAGACGCAAGAGGCGGAAATGCCGGACGGCAAAATCACGAGACTTGGTAAAATGCGGACAAATGCGGATAACACTGGCAGTTCTATGCTTTTTGGTTTTGGCCGATCACCAGGCAAAGGCCGACGAGATGACCGTACGAGATTTCAGGTCGATAATGACGTCCGACGGCTTCAACGCCGACCCCGTTATGAGAGCGTACTTGAACGGTCTTGCCGAGGGAATTCAGTGGGCAAACCTTGAAGCGAAGAACAGGAAAGCCCCACTATTTTGTGCACCAGAGAAGCTTGCTCTGAAGACCGCTAATTTTATAGACATCATCGACCGCCAAATCAAGAAAAGGCCCGATCTTCCAGGCCTAGAGGGATTTCCTATAGGTCTCTTGCTCGTCCGAGGACTTCAGGAGACGTTTCCATGTGGCGCGAAATAATAGAGGAGTCGAAGATCTGTGCGGAACGACCTCGTCGGACGTCTGGGGGGAAAGTGAGATCGAAGTCATGACCTTAGCAGAAGTTGCGGAATTGGGACGGGAATGTCTCGTTGATCATGAGCGCGAATTGAACGTGAGAGGCGTAAAGCCGTACGATGTTTCTGCGAAGAAATTTAGCACGAGAGTCGATTGCCACCTGGGTCGGATCACACCCGAAATTCTGAGGCCAGCGATCGAACTTGTATTAAAAGATCTGGCTGAGGTGGCGGGCGGGTTCACGATGAGCGAACCAGATGAATGGGTCCCATCGGATGTACCGACTAGAACGGCCCGTCATGGCGACCTGAGAATCACTTTCTCTTGTCCGTTTGACGGGGATGGCCACGTTTGGGTTTCCTGCTGGTACTATCCGGCGACGTAGTTCAAGAACGTCTCGTCTAGGCGAACTGCGCTTCCTCCGTGGATCCGGCCAGCGCTACCGTCGAACTGGCGCCGTTGGAAACCACTTGCGTGATCTCGTCGAAATACCCGGTCCCGACGAAGCGCTGGTGCCGGATGGCCGTGTAGCCGTCGCGCGCGCGTTCAAATTCCGCTTCTTGCAGTTTCGCGTAGGCCGCCATGCCGGACGCCGCATAGCCGCGCGCCAGCTCGAACATGCTCAGGTTCAGCGCATGGAATCCGGCCAAGGTCACGAACTGGAATTTGTAACCCATGGCCGCGAGTTCCTCCTGGAACCGTGCGATCGTCGCGGGGTCCAGTTTGTCGTTCCAGTGGAACGACGGTGAGCAATTGTAGGCCAGCAGCTTGCCCGGAAACTCCTTGTGGATGCCCTCGGCAAAGCGCCGCGCCTCTTCCAGGCTGGGCTCCGAAGTCTCGCACCAAATCACGTCGGCGTAGGGCGCGTAGGCCAAGCCGCGCGCGATGGCGGCATCCAGACCGCCGCGGAATTGGAGGAAACCATCCGCTGTTCGCGTCCCGGTAATGAACTCGCGATCGCGCGGATCCGCGTCGCTCGTGATCAGCTTGGCGCTGTCGGCATCGGTGCGTGCGATCAACACCGTCGGCACTCCCAACACATCGGAAGCCAGCCGCGCCGCAATCAGCTTCTGCACGAACTCCTGCGTCGGCACCAGTACTTTGCCCCCGAGGTGCCCGCACTTCTTCGCGCTCGCGAGCTGATCTTCGAAATGCACTCCGGCCGCGCCCGCTTCGATCATCGCTTTCATCAGCTCGAACGCGTTCAACGGACCACCGAAACCCGCCTCGGCGTCGGCCACGATCGGCGCAAACCAGTGAATATCGCCCTTGCGCTCGGCGTGCTGGATCTGATCGGCGCGCTGGAATGCATTGTTGATGGCGCGCACCACGTTCGGAACGCTGTTGGAAGGATACAGACTCTGGTCCGGATACATCTGCCCGGCGAGATTGGCATCGCCGGCCACCTGCCAGCCGCTCAAATAGATCGCCTTCAGACCGGCCTGCACCTGCTGCACGGCCTGGTTTCCAGTGAGCGCACCCAGCGCACGCACAAACGGCTCCTCGTTCAGCAGTTGCCACAAGCGCTCGGCGCCCATGCGTGCCAGCGTATGCTCGATGTGCACCGAACCGCGCAGCCGCGCGACGTCCGCCATGTGGTAAGGCCGTTCGATTCCCTTCCACCTCGGTTCATTGGTCCAAGGCCGATCCATGTCGACAACGTGGCGCTGTGTGTTCATGACCAATATTGAGCCCGGATCTCAGAAATCTCCAAATCGCGCGGTCCGCCGCGTCCAGTGGCCCGAATCGGACGGGTGTGTGCCTCAGCGCAAAGCATTGATCTACCATGAAGATTATGAGTACTCAACAAACGGCTGTTGCCAAAGGACGCACTGAGATCCGCGGCCCCGTCCAAGGCCGCCACGCCGAGGTTCTCACGCGCGAAGCTTGCGAGTTTCTTGCCCAGCTCGCGGTCACGTTCGAACCGCGCCGCCAGGAGCTTCTGGCGCGCCGCAAGGTCCGCCAGCAGCAGCTCGACGCCGGCGCGATGCCCGATTTTCTTCCCGAAACCGCATCCATCCGCGAGAAGGAATGGACCGTCGCGCCCATCCCCAAGGACCTGACCGACCGCCGCGTCGAGATCACCGGCCCGGTGGACCGCAAGATGATCATCAACGCGCTCAACTCCGGCGCCAGCGTCTTCATGGCCGACTTCGAAGATGCCAACTCGCCCACCTGGACCAACAATCTCGACGGGCACGTCAATCTCGCGCGACGCCATCCGCCGGACCATTACCTTTGAGAGCCCCGAAGGAAAGAGCTACAAGCTGAACGACAAGATCGCGACGCTGCTGGTGCGCCCGCGCGGCTGGCATTTGAACGAAAAGCATTTCTTCGTCGATGGCGCGCCGATCTCGGGCTCGCTTGTTCGATTTCGGTTTGTACTTCTTCCACAACGCCAAAGCGCTGATGGCTCGCGGAACCGGCCCGTATTTCTATCTGCCCAAGCTGGAGAGTCACCTCGAAGCGCGCCTGTGGAACGACGTTTTCAATTTCGCGCAGGACGCGCTTGGCGTTCCGCGCGGAACCATTCGCGCGACAGTTCTGATCGAGACCATCCTGGCTTCGTTCGAGATGGACGAGATCCTGTAGGAGCTGCGCGATCATTCCGCGGGCCTCAACTGCGGGCGCTGGGATTACATCTTCAGCTTCATCAAGAAGTTCCGCAACCGGCCCGATTTCGTGCTGCCGAACCGCGCGCTGGTCACCATGGACCGGCACTTCCTGAATTCCTACGTGCAGTTGCTGATCCAGACCTGCCACCGCCGCGGCATTCACGCCATGGGCGGCATGGCGGCGCAGATGCCGATCAAGAACGATCCGGCGGCCAACGAGCAGGCGCTCGAAAAAGTCCGCCAGGACAAGCTGCGCGAAGTGAAGGCCGGGCACGACGGAACGTGGGTGGCGCATCCCGGCCTGGTGCCCGTCGCCAAACAGATCTTCGACGAGTACATGAAGACTCCCAACCAGATCTCCGTCAAGCGCGACGAGGTGCGTGTCACGTGCGGAGGACCTGGTCGCGGTTCCCGATGGCGAGATCACCGAAGCAGGGCCTGCGCTGGAACATCGACGTCGGCATGCAGTATCTGGAAGCCTGGCTGCGCGGCTACGGCTGCGTGCCGATTTACAACCTGATGGAAGACGCGGCTACGGCCGAGATCTGCCGCGCGCAGGTCTGGCAATGGGTGCGCCACGGCGCGAAAATGAACGACGGCCGCGCCATCACCGCGGATTTTGTGGTGCAGGCCACGCGGCAGCAGGCCGAAAAATTCCGGGGCCAGGGCAAATTCGATCTCGCCGCGAAAATCTTCGAACAGATGATGACCAGCCCGGATATGGCCGAATTTCTGACACTGGTCGCTTACGACTATATCGATTGATGGACGGGTTTGCGGCCGCCCGTTTCGAAATCACCGACGATCTGGTTACGCGCCTTCGGGAGGACGTCGTCCTGCGGCGCATCGGAAGCAGCATCGAGTGGTTCCACACACATCGCGATTCGCTGCTCTCGCTCGATCCGGATCAGAAAAGCGCCGCGGCGTTCGTCGGCTATTTGTCGCAGTGGATGGACATGGGCTACGGCGACGCGGCCATCGTTCGCGAACTGCTCGACCGTTTTCCGAAGCCCAAGCGGGCCATGTTGCCGCTGTGCGATTACATCCATCTCGAATTAGCAGAAGGCATGGTGGCATCGGCGGAGGAGGAGACCGAACAGGCCATCGCGCGCTTCAACGTGATCATCAACCTGGGCGAAGAAGCCG
This sequence comes from Terriglobia bacterium, assembly GCA_963739705.1. Classification (GTDB taxonomy): domain Bacteria; phylum Acidobacteriota; class Terriglobia; order Bryobacterales; family Bryobacteraceae; genus Palsa-89. The sequence goes on from CAVUBR010000014.1 coordinate 111,430, forward strand.
TCGCCGACAAGCAGCTGCTTTCGCTGGCCTATTTCTGGAAGGGCCGCTGCCAGCGCAAACAAGGCGAATACGACAGCGCTCTCTTGCACACGCGGAAAGGCCGCGAACTGGCGCTGGAATTGGGCTACAGCCGGATGGCCGCGGTCATGCAAGTGCTCGCGAGCTGGCTCTGCTTTCAGAAAGAAAAACTGGCCGAAGCGGTGGCCGATTTGCAAGAGGCTGAGGCAGTGCTGGTTGAGACGGACGACACGGTCACGCTCGGCAACATCCAATCCGGCTATGGCCGCATCGCGCTGCGCGAGGCGCGCTACGAGCAGGCCCTGGATCATTTCGCGCGCGCCATCGAGCTATATCGCAAGCGCGATCCGCGGCATCGCAACCTGGCACGCTCGCTCGCCAACATGGCATACGTCAAACGTTTGACCGCGATCCGCCTGGCGCAGAAGATCGACGCCGAGGCCAAACGGCGCCGCAAAGCAGCCGCACGCCCGCCTGACGCAGCGCCGGCCAACGTGACCTCGCGCCAGCGTATAGAACAATTACATGCCGAAGTGTTGTCCTATCTTGGGCAGGCCGAGGAGATTTACCGCTCGCTGCACCATCACCGCGGCTGGGGCACGGTCCACGTCGAACGCGCGCTTCTCTATCTCGACATCGGCGACCTGGAACGCGCGGCCACCGAAGCGGCCGAGGCGTATCAACTCGGCGCCGGGAAGAAAGACAACATCTTAATGGGACGTGCCCGCATCGTGCAGAGCATGATCGAGAGCGCCAAGTACGAAGAAGGACTCAACGAAGATCCCGCGGCGCATGCCCAGCGCGCGCAGGATTTCGCGCGCGAAGCGCTCACCTGCGCGCAGCACACCGAGAACCGGCATCTGCTGGCGCGGGCCTACATCTGCCAGGGCATGGTGCTCGCCAACGAATTCTTCGACAATACCGAAGCGGCGCGGGAATGCTGCGACCGCGCGGGCGAGTATCTGATGCCCGGCGTCCACGATCATCTTTGGGAAGAGCACCAGGCCCTCAAAGCGAGGGTGCTGCATGGCGGCGGCGTGGACGTGATGTTGCGCAAATGGTCGCAAGGCGAGACGGGCGACGAAACGCTGCAACAGTTAACCGAGCATTTCGCCGAAGTCATCATTCCCAAAGTTTGGGAGCGCGAGGGCCGTAAGGTCTCGCGCGTGGCGGCCAAGCTGTCGGTTTCGCCGAAAAAAGTTCGCCGCATTCTGAGCCGCCTCGGACTCAAAGGCGACTGACAGCGGGCGATTACTGCTTCTTGGACGGGTCCGGCAGATCGAGCTTCGGATAATACGGCTGGTCGAGTTTCTGGAATTTGTCCATCCACTTTTTGCCGGCTTCCTTAGGCGTGAAGCTCCATTCCTGGCGGTGATAGTTCCAGTCGTCCGGATTCAGCTGCTGCGCGTGTTCGAAGTACTTGGCCGCGAGCTCCTGGTTGCCGTTGTCGTGGAAATAGACCCCGAGCTTGAAGCTGGCGTCGGCCTCCATCTCGGCCGCCGAACGCGGCTTGACGCGGCGCGCGAATTCTTCGTCCGACAGCGCATAAACACTCCGGTCGCCGTTCTTCACCCAATCGCTCAGCGCTGCGACATACTGGGCGCCTTCGATGACGAGCGGCTTGCCGCCGAACGTATCGGTGCGGCTTTCGGTCCAGGCCGGCTCGGCCGGGCGCACGACGCGGCCCTTTTCATCGATCCAAATGCCCATCGGCACGTTGATGAATTGATAGGCGGAGCTGACGGCGTGCTGGGCGTCGACCAAGGTCGTGAAGGTGGCTTTAGCGCGGTCGTACCATTGTCCGGCCGCGGCTTCACCGCCCGTGTCTTGCGCCGCTCCGATAATTTCGAAATTCTGGTCCTTCAGTTCCGTGTAAACTTTCTGCCAGCCTGGCAGATCGAGGCGGCAGCCTCACCACGAAGCCCACGTGAACACCAGCGCTTTCTTACCGCGAAAATCCGAGAGATGGACGATTTTGCCCTTGCGGTCGGGAACGGCGAAGTCCGGCGCAATGCGCGAACTGTAGAAGCTTCCGCGCATCACCGGAATTTCGCCGAAGCTCCACACGCCGGAATCGTCGACGTAGGCTTGGCCGAGTTTGCGCGAGAAGCCGGTCAGGTTGAACCACGGGCCGCTTGTCAGCGTCTTGGCCACGGGGATGCACATGTCGGCGCGGCAGGCGCCTTGCGGCTTCAACTCGAACTCGTTGATGCGAGGCAGGTCGGCCGCCCGTACCCACAGGTCTTTGGCGTCGGGCCGGATTTTGTCCAGCTTCACAACCGAATCGTTGTAGAGAACCGTTACAGGGCTGGTGGACGGAGCCGCAAAAGCGGCGGCGGTACCGGCGGAAGCGATCAGAAATTCACGGCGATTCATAAGCGCTCCTATTTTATACGACCGAGATCGACTGGTTATTTGACGTCTTTAGCGCCATCTTCAGAGGGGTAGTTCTTTTCGTACCAGTCCGTGTGCATGTTAGTGGCGATATCCAACACGCGAATATGAGTGAACCCAAGTTCCTTGAGCGCGCGATAAGCCGGGCGGACGTTGGGACATTTCTCCATCGGGCAGCAGCCGCAATACACCACGATGTCGGCGTCCTTCGGCATGTTGGCCACGGCTTTCTTCAGCGCTGCGATGCCTTCGGGTTTGAAGCCGGGGCCGGCCTCGATGGCGTGGACGATATGTCTGGCGTGATAGAGAACGGGGAAGGCCACCGAGATCACGATGGGCGCCTTGCCGCTCTCGAGAATCTTCGCGAGCTGGGCCGGCTCAATGACGGCGGCTTTCGGCCAGGGGTCCGCGGTTTCTTGAGCGAAGCAGAATATAGCTGCCAGGGCGAAAAGAACAGCGGAGAGGAGCTTCATAAGAAAAGCATAGCTGATCCGGGCCGGGCACTACCCACGGAACGAACCGGGGGCGGCAGAGCAGGGTCTTTCTCTGGCAACCTTTTTGCAGACTTGACTCTGGAGTTGACTCCAGAGTGTATGCTGAAAACATATGGCAGGCTGTGGGATGCAGATTGGAAAAGTTTCCGAACGGACGGGCGTCAGCGTCGACGCCATCCGGTTCTATGAAAAGCAGCGGCTCCTGGACCGGCCCGTGCGGACGGACGGCGGGTTTCGCCTATTCAGCGCGAACGACATCGGCCGGTTACGGTTTATCCGGAATGCCCAGCATCTGGGATTCTCACTGGTAGAAATTCGCGAGTTGATGGTACTCCAAGGCGATGGGTTCGAGGCCTGCTCTCATGTCCGTGATCTGCTCAAAGCCAAAGCCTCGGTAGTTCGACATAAGATTCGGGAACTCCGCGTTCTGGAGGGACAATTAGCCAGGAGCCTGCGAGTCTGTGAACGAAAGCTCAAGGCGTGCGGAGCCACGCACCAGGGCGGCTGCCCCGTGCTGGAAGAAATTGCCAGTCGAGGGTCCGATGAGGGTTGAAGTCCTGTACTTCGACGGATGCCCCAACTACCGGCCCGCGGTGGAACGGCTCCAGGCGGTTCTGCTTGAGGAAGGATTGCACCTTGAGGCTGAGTTTATCGAGGTGAAAGATGAAGCTGCGGCGAAGGAGCTTGGATTCTTCGGATCACCGACCATTCGGGTGAATGGGATAGACGTTGAAATTTCCTCTCGCGAAATGGCCGAGACCGGCCTGGCGTGCCGGCGGTATCCGGGTGGGTTGCCGTCGGAAGAAATGATTCGAGCGGCACTCAGAGAGGCTCGGGAGAAATCAAACGTGCATAATCGAACGGCTTCCGCGGAGGGTCCTGGCGCCAATCGGGATCACGGCCGGCATACGGCGCTGGTGAGTATGGCGGCGATCGGCAGCGTCCTGGCCGCATCGAGTTGCTGCCTTCCTGTGTTGCCTTTTGTTGCGGCAGCGGGGCTGGCCGGCGGTTCGACATTTCTTTCGGCTGCCAGGCCTTACCTGCTCGGACTCTCTGTTGTGTTGATCGCCTTCGGGTTCTATCAAGCACTGCGGGTAAAGAAGTGCAAACAGCGGCCAAGTCTCATCGGCGCGGTGCTGTTATGGGTGTCCGCGGGGTTCGTATTCTTATCGATTTTCTTTCCGCAGGTGATGGCGAACGCAACGGCGGATCTTCTGACACGGTGAACCTATGAAACGCAAATACGGCCTCGGCGCAATTCTCGGTGTGACTCTGCTGGGTGGTGCGCTGGTGTACTTACACGGCGGCGGACGGGTCCCCTCCGGCCAGGTTCCGCTCCAAAGCGTCACATCCGAGAATGTATCCGCGGTCAAGAATGCGTTTAATGCGGCCACGGGCGATGCCCGCGTGCTTCTGCTGTTGTCACCCACGTGACCAATCTGTTTGCAGGGGTCTTCTGCCACGGAGCATATCTTGGAACAGCTGGCCGGCAAGCGCATCCGCATCTTTGTGGTTTGGGAACCGGTGCTGACGACAGACTGGGGCCGTCCGACGGCGTCAACGTTAAAGCGTATTTCCGATGTTCGCGCCTCGCAGTTCTGGGATCAGGGACTACTCATTTCACATTCGATCGGAGCGCATAGCCGCCGTAACGTGGTATGGGACTACATCGCCGTGTACCCGCCAGGGCAAGTCTGGGATGAACGGCCTCCCAAACCGCTGTATGAAGGAGGACCCGTGGTTCGGGCGCTCGAGCCTGCGCGCGTGGCGCTGGTTGAGGCGCTGCAGGATGTGGAGCATCTTCGTTCGCGCGGGCGCGAGTAAGGCTGGAAGGAGAAATCAATGGCTGGAGAAGAGAGAAACCAGGCTGCCTCTAGGCAGTGCATGACACAAGATCTGACTCGTGGGACCAGTGCGCTGGCTCTTTGGTGTCTCCCTGTAGCAGCGTTGATCGCCGGCTTGAACTGGCCGGAGGCGCGTCCTTGGCTTTGGATTCCGGCCCTTCTTGTTATGGGCGTCGCCTGTTGGGCGAATGCGGCTCGATGCGGAAGGTTGCATTGCTATTTCTCCGCGCCGATTTTCTTGATCGCTGCGGCGTATGTCGTTCTGGCGGAATTTGGTCTGGTGCCACTGCCTCCAGGAATGTTCTTGGACGCTTTGCTTGTTGCTACTGTGCTGGCGTGTCTGGCGGAGCTGCCGCTCGGGAAGTACCGGATCAAAACTTAACGCCGCGGAGTCGCTAACCGCAAATGACCGATTCCGCAGGCTCAAAATAACAGTAAGCTTCTGCTTGGGCGCATCTTCGGATCTGCTTTCAGCCAGATCTATACTGGTCAGAGCATCCTTATGAGCACTGTGCAAACTGTTCGCGGGCCAATCGATTCCCAGCAGCTGGGCGTCACCTTGATGCACGAACACATTTTCGTGCTGTCCACCGAGATCATGTTGAATTATCCCGAGACTTGGGGCGATGAGGAAAAACGCATCGAGGACGCCGTCGCGCGCATGAATGAGCTGTATTCGCGCGGCGTGCAGTCGGTGGTGGACCTGACCGTGGTGGGGCTGGGGCGCTATATTCCGCGCATCGAGCGCGTGGCTGAGAAGACCAGGCTCAACATCGTCGTCGCCACCGGAATCTATACGTACAACGACATTCCGTTCTACTTTCATTTCCGCGGGCCCGGCACGCCCTTCGACGGCCCGGAAGTTATGGTGGACATGTTCGTGAAGGACATTCGGGAAGGCATCGCGGGCACCAAGGCGAAGGCCGGCATTTTGAAATGCTGCACCGATCAGCCTGGCCTGACACCGGGCGTGGAGCGCGTGCTGCGGGCGGTGGCGCAGGCGCACCGCAAGACGGGAGTCCCGATCTCGACTCACACGCATGCGCACACTAAGCGCGGCCTGGATCAGCAGCGCATTTTTCGCGAAGAGGGCGTGGATCTTTCGCGCGTGATCATCGGGCACTCGGGCGACACCACCGACATCGATTACCTGGAGGAACTGATCGCCAGCGGCTCGTACCTGGGCATGGACCGTTTCGGCATCGACACGATCCTTTCGTTTGAAGATCGTGTAAAGACGGTGGCGCGGCTGTGCGAGCGAGGGCATGCTGGCAAAATGGTGCTGTCGCACGATGCGGCCTGCTTTAACGATTGGCTTCCGGAGCGCGATCTGCCGGCGGTGCTGCCGCGCTGGCATTTTCTGCATATCCACAACGACGTGATCCCGGCGCTGAAGCAGCAGGGAGTCACGGACCAGCAAATCGAGACGATGCTGGTCCACAATCCGCGCCGGATTTTCGAACAGCAGGGGACGTATTGATGATCCGGCCGTTCGATCAGTCCGGCATCGTGCGCGGCGCCGACAACATCGCGCGCTATCAAGGCCGGCCGAATTCGCTGATTGAGATGTTGCGCTCCACGGTGGATCGCATGCCAACCAATGAAGCGATTGTCGAACTTGGCGGCGAGCGCATCAACTATCGGGAGCTGTGGGATCGCTCAGCGCGCGTGTCGGGAGGACTGAAGAAGCTGGGTATCCAACGAGGCGACCGCGTGGCGATCCGGCTGGGCAACAGCCTGGATTGGTGCGTGGCATTTTGGGGGGCGCTCATGTCGGGCGCCATCGTAGTGCCCGTGAACACGCGCTTCAGCGAGCCCGAGATCGAGTATGTGATTACCGATTCCGGATCGCGGTTCGTGTTCATGCCGGACCAGCCGCTTCCGTCGGGCGACCCTTTCGTGGTGGAAGACCTTACGCAGCCGGACGTCGCGGCCATTTTCTACACCAGCGGCACCACCGGATTTCCCAAGGGCGCGATGACCACGCACGAGAGTTTTCTTTCCAACATCGAGACGTGCCGGCGTATTGTTCCGCTTCCGATGGACGACAGCTTGCGCACGTTGGTATCGGTACCGCTGTTTCACGTCACGGGATGCAACAGCCAGCTTCTGCCGAGCTGCGAGTCGGGCGGCGGGACCGTGATCATGCGGGCGTTCGAGGTGCAGACGTTTCTGCGCGCGATCGTGGCCGAACGGATCACCTCGGTTACGTCGGTGCCGGCGATTTTCTGGCTGGCGATCAATCAGCCCAATTTCGGCGAGTTTGACGTCAGGGGCGTCCGCTGGGCCATGTACGGCGGCGCGCCCATCGCGCCGGACCTGGTGGGGCGCATTGTGCAGGCCTTTCCAAACGCACGCGTCGGCAACGGATTCGGGCTGACCGAGACGTCTTCGGTGGCTACGTTTTTGCCGCACGAGTACGCGGGCGTGCGGCCGGATTCGGTGGGCTTTGCCGCACCGGTTGATGATCTGGATTTATTCGAAGTGGATGCTGAAGGCGTCGGAGAACTGCTGGTGCGCGGGCCCAACGTGGTTAAGGGCTACTGGAACAAGCCGGAAGCCACCGCGCAGACATTTGTGAATGGCTGGCTGCACACCGGCGACCTGGCGCGCATCGACACCGACGGATTCGTGCAGATTGTGGACCGCAAGAAAGACATGGTGAATCGCGGCGGCGAAAATGTGTACTGCGTCGAGGTGGAGAACGCCATGTGCGCGCATCCGGCCGTGTATGAATGCGCGGTGATGGGCGTGCCGGATACGATGATGGGGGAGAAGGTGGGGGCGGTGGTGGTGTTGAAGCCGGGCGCGAAAACAGAACCGGCGGAGATCCGCGAATTCCTGAAAGGCCGGCTGGCGGATTTCAAGATCCCGCAATACATGGCGATCCGGCCTGACCCGCTGCCGCGCAATCCGGGCGGGAAAATCCTGAAGCCGCGGCTCAGAAAAGAAACCGTGTGGGGAAATCCGCTGCGCTGACTTCCAGCCTCTTTCGCGACCGGGCGGCATGGATCGGCGCGACATTTTACCTGGCCATTGTTCTGATCCTGTGGACGCCCTTCAATCTGCATAGCGGGATGCCGTTTGAAACAGGATTCGTGTACACCAGCGAAAGTTCCACCTGGTGGAATGGGTTCCTGTTCGGCGCGGATCTCAGCCGGATGCACACCAGCACGTTTTTCCAGTTGGGCTATCTTCTGGGAGAGCTCACAGGATTTCGCGGGAGCTTTGTACCTTACCAGATTGTCTATGCGGCGCTGTGGTGGGCACGCGGTTTTCTGATGTTTCTCATCGTGCGGCGATTGCTGCCGGGCCAGGATCTGCTCAGCTATCTGGCGGGCGGTCTGGTCTTGGTGCATTCATCGGATCTGGCAACCGGTTGGGTCGGACAAATGCCTCAGCCTGCATACATCTTCTGGATGCTGGCCGCATTCTATCTGTTACTCCGAGGACTCGATCAAGGCAGCCGCGCGTGGTTGGTGCTGGCGGTTTTCTGCGAGTACATGTCGCTTTGGACTTATGAGAGTCCGATCGCGATCAATTTGCTCGCGCCGCTTCTGCTGCTGTGGTTGCGGCGCGAGGCTGTTCGCAAATGGCGGGCGGCGATATGGGGCTGGTATGCGGTGCCCGTCATTTATCTTGTCGCGACCGGCGTCCGGTACGCGCACTCGGGAGGACACACCTATCAGGTGTCTGTCCTTAGAAAAGATTGGTCGATCGCGCAGATTTTGCGGGATTGGCTTTTCAACATCGGCGCGAGTATGAAGTTTTGGGGATGGCCGGGAGAACAGCCGGCGCGAGTGCCCGAGGGCCAGTTAGCGCTGCTGGCTGCGTCGGCGGTTGTGGTGTTGATCGGGGGGATGATGGCGTTGGCCGTCTGGCGGATCCCCGAAGTGCGCACGATCCTCGGTGCGACAGCCGCCGGCTTGGTTCTGACCGTCTTCAGTTTTCCGGCGTATTTGCTTCTGGATTCAGCCCGAAGCCTGTGGCGCACGCAGATGCTTTCTGGTCTTGGCGCGGCGTTATTTCTGAGCGCGGTCATCGTTATGTGCGCATCCGGCGTGCCGGCGAGATGGTTGCGATTCGGATTGCTAGCCGCGCTGAGCGCGTGCGTCGCGTGGTTCGGGAGTTACTCGGCGCTCGCGAAATCGGCCAATCATCGTTGGTTTTGGGACCAGCACAAACAAGCGATGGCGGCGGTGCTGCAGGTCGCGCCCAGAGTGAAGCCCGGAACGCTGATCATCCTGACCAATGTACCCGGAGGCGAAGGAGATCCCTTTGGCGGCGACAATATGTGGTTCGATATGGCGCTGCGGCTGGCGTATCCAGGTACTAAGGTGGCGGGAGCCTATTGGTACAAAGATGGCAGACCCGCACTGGGCGTGCGGCCAACCGCGGATGCGAGCGGAAGATGGAGTTTGAGAGGCAACCCGCTGGTCAGAGAAGGCGGCGCGGATTCGATTTTAGTAATTGAGTATTCCGACGATGGTCACGCATCCGCTGTGCCTCGGTTGCCGGAATTCCTGGGTTTCGGCGAGCGGGCTTCGGCGCTATACAGTCCCGCGGCGCGGATCGAACGCGGTCCGCCTTCAGAGCGCGCGGTACGACGTTACGGGTTCCAGCGGCAACGCACTGATTCCCAAAGCCGGAGCTCATTCACTTAGGCGAAACCCTTATGGTACCGGGAGTACGGACCTGAAACCGCAACCGCGCAAGTACTAAGTTTCATTCCTTCGCCAATAGGAATAATTGCTGTCTGGAAATGGCGGCGCAGAGCCGGTAGGTTAGAGTTGCACCCATGCGACGCCCGTCCATCGATGGTTTCGGCGCAGCCATTCCGCTGTACGTGTTGGGCGCGGTTTTTCTGGTGCCGCTGACCATCGGCGTTCTGCTGGAGAGCAGCAATGCCGACCAGGGTGGGCGCGCCAATCAGATCAGCCGGGATCTGGCCAGCATGTACGCACAGGGCGTCGATTTTTCGCGCGATGAGAATAAGAATATCGCGATGCGCGTCGCCGAGGGGCTGGGGATGGATGGCAATGAAGGCGTGGCAATTCTCAGCAAGATTCGCGTCGTAAATGATTCCGACTGCGCGCCGGCTTCGCAGTGTTTGAATAACGGACATGCGGTAGTGACAGAGCGGTACGTGCTTGGGAACGCGGCGTTGCGCGCCAGTTCTTTTGGGTCTCCGGCGCGGCTAGACGAGGCGACGGGCCATGTTCCGGATTGGGCCAACGACGTTTCGGCGCGCGCGCAAGATTTTTCCGCCAAGCTGAAACCGGGCGAGTTCACATACGCGGCGGAGTGTTATCTGGCGTCGCGGGAGTCGGGAACGGGAGTTTATTCGCGCGTGATGTTCTGAGCCTCAGGCGGGCGGTTGCGGCCCAGGCGTTCGTGCGCCGTTACCCAATCGCCATGGATTACGGCAGCGGCGAGCGAGGTTTCGCCGGCCAGCACCACCGCGGCGCAGATCTCGGCGAACTTGTTCGCTTTGCCCGTTCCGTAGCAGCCCAACATTTCCAGGCATTGCTTCTGGGTGGGAAGACCGGTGCCTCCGCCGTAAGTCGCGACGATCAGGGACGTCAGCGTGATGGACCAGTAGTAATCGCCGTTGTCGAGAAGCTGGCTGTAGCTGATGGCGGCGTGGGATTCCGAAATGTCGGCAACGTCCTGGCCGGTGGCGATAAACAGAGCGGCGAGGCCGTTGGCGGCATGGGCGCCGTTGTTGGCCGAGGCCGCCAGGAACGCGCCCGCCATCTGGATCTGCCGGGACCAGAACAAATCGCGCGTGTCGACGCCCATGATCTCCTTCAGCAGATCCTTTCGGATCACGGCCTCGGCCACGACGCGCCGCCCGCGGGTTAGAAGCATATTCAGGTGGGAGTGTTTTTTGTCGGTGTCGATGCCGCCGGAAAGGATATACTTCACACCGCCCGGGTAGGTGTTCTTGATCCACTCGGAAGCGGCGAAAGTGGCCTTCCCGCACATGTTCTGGCCGGCGGCGTCGCCGGTGGTGTAGTTGAAGCGCAGGTAGCGCAGCGGCCCGACCTGGTATTGACCGATGTAAATGAGATGGCCCGTGTGCGTGGTGGCTTCAGCCACGGATTTGATGGCGTCGAAATTCTCGGTGACCCACCGGCCGAACTCGCGCGCCTGGATGGCGTCATCGAAGATGAAGACGGGAGCGCGCTGCATGGATTCCTCGACCACCGCCGTCTTGATGCCGCCGCTCTCGGTCAACAGGCGCATGCCACGGTTGTAGCTGGCGACCAGCGTTCCCTCGCTGGTGGCGAGTGGAACGTAGAAATCGCCTTTTGCGTGCTCGCCGAGAATGTGAATCGGGCCTGCGAGGCCGATGGGGACTTGCGCCACACCGATGAAGTTTTCGATATTGCCGGGAAGAACGGCGGGATCGAAGGAATACTGCGCGACGTGTGACAGATCGGCGCCGGTGTGCTCGTGGATGAATGTGCGCCGCTCGGACGCCATGGCGTGGGTGTAGTCGTTCTGGATGTCGCGCGGAACATGGGTTCGCTCGCACGCGGCTTTCTCGGATTTCACGGACCCCTCCTCGGATTTCACCGGACACCTCGCGTGGAAAAAGGAGGACCGCCAGGCACAAGGGGCCTCGAGTGCCTGGCGGCCCCGCATTGACCAGAGTTCTGGTCAAGGTCTACCATGCGAATCTCAGCGCGAGTTGCAGTTCGCGCCCCGGAAACGCGGAGGTAAAGCCCAGCGGCGTGGTTGGGGAGAGGCTCTTGTTGCCTTGCACGTTGAATGGACCGGTGAGCAGGAACGGATCGCCGACCGGGAACTGGTCGTTGACGGAGCTGAAGTTGGTGTGGTTCAGCAGATTGTTCGCCTCGGCGATGAGTTCCAGTTTGTATCCGGCATCGCGATTGAGGTAAAAAGCCTTGACCATCCGCGCGTCGAAGTCGTAGAAAGCGGGTCCGATTCCGGTGTCGCGCGAAAGGTACCAGGGCCGCGCATAAAGATTGTGGCCCAGAGTGCCGTTTTCAGCGCCCGGAACGCGGACGGTGAACGGAATGCCGCTGCGCGCATGCACGATGGGAGAGAACGTCATGTCCGCGAACATGCGGGACCACAAGGATGCGCCGGAGCCCGCCTTGAAGGGCGTGTTGTAGACCGCGTCGGCGACGAAGTTGTGCGGCACGTTGTAGGCGGAGATGGCGCGTTCGAGATTCAGGCGCGTGGGGAAGAAGGAAGCGAACTGCGAGTTGAAGTCGGTCACATCATCGATGGCTTTGCTGAAGGTGTAGCTCATGTGGCCTTGGAAATTGCGGCTATAGCGCTTGGTGAGCTGAACCGTCAGCCCGTTGTACGTCGAGTTGCCGATCGAGGAATACGAGTTGGCCTGGATGATGGAAGGGTTGATGGGTGCATACTGCGGGCCCCATTCGGGATTGATCGCACCGGTCTCGAAGTAGTTGGTTTCCTGATCGAGTTGGATGTGAACGCCTTTGTACATGGCATAGCCGACCTCGAGTGAAATGTTGGGAGTCAATTCGCGGGCGATGCTCATGCTGGCCTGGATGGTGTAGGTGTTCTTGTAATTGGGAGCGAGGTTGAAGATGACGCGGCCGGGGGCTTGGGGGCCGACGGTGACGCCGAGGTTGGCCAGGTCGGCCTGGGTCAGCGAGCCAAAAGGAAGCTTGCCGATCTGCTCGCCATATCCAAAGACGGTGGCCGAGTTCACGCCGGGGGAATTGATCGCAGTGAAATACTGGTTGATGTAGTTGCCGCTGTCGTTGAGGGTATTGACCAGGTAGTCGACGAAGAAATTGACGGGCGCGACGAAGATGCCGCCGCCGGCGCGGACCACGGTCTTGCCGTCGCCGAACGGATCCCAGGCGAAACCCAGGCGCGGCGAGAAATAGACGTTGTGTTGCAGCGGGGAAGGCTCGGCGTCGAAGTCCATGCGGGCGCCATAGCTCAGGGTGAAGCGCGGCGTGATCTTCCAGGTGTCCTGGGCGAAGGAGCCAAAATAATTCGCCCAAGCGCTCCAGCTTGGATTGTTGAAGCCCTGGCGATAATCAATTGGAAGGCCGAGCGAGAAAGACTCGAGCGCTGTCATATATGTATTGGCTGGACCGTTGACGCCATAGCCATGCGCCAGATTGAAACCGGCCAGCGAAGCCTGCATCGCCGGGGGAACGATGGCGATCAGCGGGAGCGTGCCGTCGGTAAAATCGAACTCGCCGCCGAACCAGAGGTCGTTTTGCACGGCGTAGTTGACCGGCCGGTAGGAGGCGCCGAACTTCAGGGTGTGTTTCCCTTTGATCAAAGTGAAATAGTCTTCAAACTGAAAGCGCTCTTGCTGCGCGTTGTACGGAAATTGATAGCTGCGGTTGAACACGCCCAGGCTGCCGATGGACAGCTCCGTGCTTCCCGGCGCTAAGGGCGGCTCATTGACATTGTTAAAGGGCACGATCTGGACGCGAACCTGGTTGACGGCTTGAGGGCTGAAAATGTGATTCCAGCTTGCCAGCAAGCCGAAGTCCTGTTCGTGGACATAGCCGGCGTCGCTGGCGGCGTACAGGTTGTTCGAGCCGATAAGCGTATAGTTCCAATGCATGAACGACGTCCGGAACATGAGCGTGTCGTTCTGGGTGGGCAGATAGTCCACGCGCGTGACCCAATCCTGGGACCGGGTGACGTCGGGGAACACGCCGCTGTTCGCATTGAGCAGGCTGACCACGTTGGGATTGTTCATGGGTGTCAACGCGTGCTGGAAGATTCCGGCAACGGTTTGGAGCGTGGGATCGCCGGAGGTGGCAAGCGAGTTCACGTAGCTAAGCTGCGCCGGATTCCCATTGAGACCCTGCGCGTCGGGCGTGTTCAAATAATTCTTGAATTCCGGAGTGTCCACCTTGCGAAATTCGTAAGAAGTGAAGAAGAACAGCTTGTCCTTGAGGATCGGCCCGCCGAACGTGGCGCCGGGCGTGAACAGCTGATCGAACGGCTTGGTGGCGGTGTTGTCGAAGAAATTCCTGGCCTCCAGGTTCTGATCGCGGAAGAAGCCGTAGGCGCTGCCGTGAAACTGATTGGTGCCGCTCTTGGTCACGACGTTAACGGCCGTGCCGGAGGTGAATCCGAACTCGGCCGCGAAAGCATTCCGATTGACCTGAAATTCCTGGACCGATTCGACGCTGACATTGGGCGTGCGAAGCTGACCGGAGCCGTAATCGTTCTCCCCGCCGTCGAAAGTGATCAGATTGTCGCGTCCGTTGCTGCCGCCGATCGAGAATCCCGAGGTGAGAAAGCCGGTGTAGCCGGGATTCTGGAGCCGCGGCGCGTCGGAGTTGGAAACGCCGGGCAGCGTGAAGACCGAATCGGTGAAATTGCGGCTGAGATTGGGCAGGCTGTCGATGGTCTTGACTCCCAATGTATTGGCTTGCTGGGTTCTCTCGGTCTCGACCAAGGGCGCGGCTTCGGTGACCTGCATCACGTCCGATACCGAGCCGATGGCGAGGTGCATGTCATAGATCACGATCTGACCGATGGTCAACTCCACCTGGTTGGCGACGGCCTTTTCGAATCCCTCCTGGGTGACCTCCACGCGGTAAACACCGGGTTGCAGCAGCGGGATCTGGTAACTGCCGTCTTCACCGGTGATGACCGTTTTGGTGAATCCGCGCTCCAGGTTCGTCACCGTCACGGTGGCGCCGGGGACGACCGCCGCGGTGGGGTCAAGCACGGTTCCTTTTAGCATGGCGGTGGAGACGTCGACTTGGGCGTTGAGCGGAAGTGAGATGAGCAAGACCGCAAGCGCCAGAATCAGAATACTGAAGGATTTTGGATACATTGCTAACCCCTTTCGTCCGGGACCGGACTGGCTGAAATAAACACCCAGGAACGCGGCCGCAGTTGACGGCGTTCCCCCAGGGACTGTCGGGACTTGCTGAATTGGTCTCATGCGGAGCAAACGGGATGCCACGGTTTCACGGAGTGCTTTGGTTGATTTCGCGCGCACGATGGGTTTGGGCATTCGAAAAATTGCGCACACGCAGGCAGTTTGGGTGAGGCAATTCCCGCTTTGTGATTAGTGCTTTAGTTCTACGAATAATCTCTGCGTACCCTGGATGAAATGGCCAAGCGCTTGCAAAAGACAGCGTTCCGAAGGCCGCGGTGATGATTAGCGCCAGGGAGCGCAGCATGGCGCTTCTTGACGCAGTCGCGCTCCGGGATTGGTGGCCGCGCGAAGGTTGCGCAGGTGGATGATGCCAATTTCAGGTAGCGAGCTGCGGCCTTCCGGGGGACGAGGAGTGCGTTCGCGCGTTAGCCCGAGTACTAGCGAGTGGTTGGCTTTTTCTTTCCGGGTTTGCGAGGAGATGCGCGCGGCTTTTTTTTGAGTTGTTCTTCGAGTTCCGCGATCCGGCTCCGGAGTTGGTCCAGTTCGGAGCCGCCGGACGGCGATGCTGTCGGGACAGTGCCCGTGAAGAAACGGCGGACCGATTCGAGCGGAGCAAGCGTGGCCGCGCGCACCCCGGTTAGCTGGTTTTGGATGGCTTCCTGAACCTTTTGGTAGCTGTCGAAAGCGGACTTGAGATACCACATGAGGAAGTCCTGGCGGGCGCGGTCGGAGGCGACGATGAGCTGGCGCAAGAGTTCTAAAGGAAGGCCGGCAGGTTGGTCCTTGGCGTCTTCCATGATGACCTGGGTGAGGGTGACGCGCGTGAGATCCTCGCCGGTTTTGGCGTCCACTACCTGGACGTCGGCGCCCTGGCGGACCATCTCGGCCAGGTCGTCCAGGTTCACGTAGCGGCTTTGGGAGGTGTCATACATGCGACGGTTTCCATATTTTTTGATGACGATCTTGTCGGGCATGCCGGGCCTTCCTGTTGCAGTGCAAAAAGATGCGTGCGGCGGGCACGCTGGCGCCGCCGTCGCGCTTAATTTTATATTGACACACCTCCCCATGAGGTGTATATATTAGTTGGATGCTGCAGTGCAGCATCCGGAGGACGTTATGAAAAGCAATGCTAAAACGGAGCTTCCCGAGGCACCGGCCCGGGCTGCTTCCCCGGTGGCGCTGTTCTCGGAATGGGTGCAGCAGGGAACCGAGACATTCTTCGCCACACAGCGGATTTTATTGGACTTAGTAATGCGCCAAAATGCCATGGCAATGAATGCCATTCGTGAGAGGGTTACGGCTACGCGGCCAGCGGCCACAACTGCTCTAGCGGAGATGGCGGGCGAAGGTATGGGCAATTTTATTGCAGCGCAAAAAATTCTTTTGGAGCTGGCCAAAAAGCAAAACGACATCGTGTTGAATGGAGTCAAGGAACGGGTGGGTGTCTCGACGCCGGCCGCAGCCATGACCGATCTGTTGCGGCGCAGCGTAGACACTTTTATCGATCTCCAGAAGCACTTCCTGGAGCTGGCCTCCAAACAGACCGGCGCTTGGGCGGAAGCCGCCAAGACCGGTAAGGCTTTCTCGGGCAAAGGCCTGGCCGAGCTGGCCCGCGAAGGGATAGAGAACTTCGTGGAAACCCAGAAGAAGTTCCTGGACTTGGTTGCAGAAGAGACTACCAAGGCGGCCAAGGCTCGCGGTGGCGTGAAGCCGGCGCCAAAGCCGACTGAACTGGCTGAGCTTGCGCGCGAGAGCGTGGGTGCGTTCATCGAGGCGCAGAAAAAGCTGGTGGACACGGCAGGCGAGCAGGTGGTTGCGAACCTGAAGGCTGTGCGGCAGACCGCTAACCTCTTTACTCCGGTTCCAGGCACCACTCTGGCTGACTTGGCGAGCCAGGGCGTCCAGAGCTTCGTGACGGCGCAGAAAGCGCTGCTGGATGTAATGACCAAGCCCGGCACGCCGGTGGTTCACCCGGCGATTCATGCGAAGGCTCGTCCGGCGGCACGGCGCGTTCGTGTGCATTAGTTAGCCGACTCTTTCCCCGCCAGACGGCGCAGCGTGCCGTTCCCTTCTGGGCGCGGCACGCTGCGTGCATCCGTTCCTGGGAACTGAAAGGGGAGTTCTCTTATGCCAGATTCCTATCCCGGGGACCGTCTTACGGCAGAAGACGCGGTTTTCCTTTATTTTGAAACCAAAGAAACGCCACTCCATATCGGTAGCGTCTCGATTTTCGACGGTGCGATTCCGTTTGAAGAGTGCGTAGAGTATATCGACTCACGCCTGCCCACTCATTCCGAGGTATCAGCAGCGCATTGTCGTTCCCCCTTTCAATTTCGGACATCCGACCTGGGAAGCTGACCCGGACTTCAATATTCGCAATCACGTGCATCACGTGCAGCTCAAGCGCGGCACCGAGGCCGAATTGCGAACCTTCGCGGGCCGGCTTTTCTGCCAGATCATGGATCGGAACCGGCCGCTGTGGGACATGACGGTGGTGGACGGCCTGAGCGGCGGGCGAAGCGTGCTGATCTCGCGCGTGCATCATTGCCTGGTGGATGGCGTGTCAGGCGTCGGGTTGATGAACGTCATGCTGGATCCGGCGTTGCGAGCACAGAAGCGAAAGCCGCAACACGCGCCGCCGCTGCCTGGTCCGGCCGCTTCGCTGGCGGACGCGCTGGCTACGTCATTCTCCGAGATGGTGGAGCGAGTTCTTGCGGCGCAGTCGGCAGCGCTGGATGTCGCTCAGGCGCTGGTGAGCGATCGGGCGGTGCGCGGGCTGGATCAACTGGTTCGCCTTAGTTCCGGAGCTGCTGACGCCGGTCGAGCGGCTGCCGTTCAACCAGCCCTGTTCCAGTGGCCGCAAGATCGCGTGGACCGAGATTCCGATGGCTGAGGTAAAGTCGATCCGCGAGATTTGCGGCGGGACGTTGAACGACGTAGTGCTGACAGTAGTTACGTTGGCCGTAAGCCGCTATGCGCAGCTGCATGGAGCCTCGGTGAAAGGCCGCTTGCTGCGGTTGATGGTGCCGGTAAACCTGCGGCGCGAGGGAACCGGCAACGGGGTGGGGAACCGCGTTTCCATGCTGCCGGTCAGCGCGCCGCTGGGCGTGCACGATCCGGTGAAGCTGCTCGATCAGATCCGGGAGCGGACCGAGGCTTTGAAGAACGCACGGGTTGCGGACTTGATTCATCTGGTCGCCACCTGGATGGGCATGACACCGGTGCCGTTGCAGGCGGCGGTGGGGCCGTTGTCCAATCTGCTGCCGGTTCCGCCCTTCAATATGGTGTGCACCAATGTTCCCGGCCCGCAGGTTCCACTGTACGCGCTGGGACGCAAGATGCTGACGTATTATCCTTATGTTCCGATCGCCAACCAGATGGGAGTAGGCTGCGCCATTCAGAGTTACAACCAGACGCTCTATGTTGGACTGACGGCGGATGCCCAGGCAGCGCCGGATGTCGGCCGGTTGAAGCAGTTTGTGGATGAGGCGTTTCATGAATTGTGCCAGGCCGCGGGTGTGAAAACGCGGCCACGCAAAGATTGCGAAGCTCAAGCAGCCCGCGGCGAGAGCGACCGCTGCCACGCCAGGCATCGAAAAGACGGACTGGATTGGACCGATAGGAGAAGGGCGCAGCGAATCGATCGTGGCCGCGGTGGCTGCTCCCGCGGGCGACTAGGCGGCTGCCGGCAACGACGGGGGAGGCAATGAATCTTGTATTCGCTAGCGGGTTTCTGATCCCGCAAAGGCTCAAGGGGCTGGATTATTTCCGGGATGTCGCCAAGAAATATCCCGGTGCGCTGTTTCCGCGCGTCGCGCTGGCTGGCAGCGTGGACATGCGAGCTAATCAACTGGCCGGACAGATCGAGGCTGCGTTTCCCAATGGGCGGATCGATATCATTGCGCACAGCATGGGGGGCCTCGATGCGCGCTACCTCCTGTCGCACAATCTGCGCGGGCTCTCCCGGCGTATCGCGACGCTTTCCACCATTTCAACCCCGCATCGCGGCAGCCCATTGGCCGATCTGCTGGCTGGCCCGACGCCGCTTGGTCCGCAGCGCCTGGTGTACCAGATCCTCAAGGACACCATGGCGCGGCAGGGCTACGAGGCCGGCGGTCTGGTAAACCTCACCACCGGCGCGGCCATGACCTTCAATCAGCAATGTCCCGATGTGCCGGGCGTGACTTATCTCGCTTATGCGGGCTGCGGGCCGCGATCCTATGCGCTGCGGGCGGGCGGATGGGTCATCGAGCGAGCCGCTTCAACCGCCGATGAACGCGAGAATGATGGCTTAGTTTCGGTGGCGTCGGCGCAATGGCCCGGAACCCAATTGGCTGAGCCGCCATGGCCTGCCGATCATCTGGCCGAAGTGGGCTACGACCTGGACCATCCTGCAAGCAAGCCAAAGTTCGATTACCTGAGCGCGATCACCCGGGTGGTGGAGCGGGCGCTCGCAGTGACTGCGGGCGCACCAATGCAGCAGCTCGCGCAGGAAGCTTCCTGAGTATCAGTACAATCAAGTTCTGATAAATCCAACCGGGCACTATGTCGGGTGCTTTACAAGGACGTGGCTCAGGGTGTACAAATGAGTGAGCTCCACGACGAGATCATGGCTGCGCGGCGCAACTTAATCAGCACCGATCAAGCATCCGCCCCAGTTCCCATTTGGCAAGAAGCGCTGTTCGGCCTGGAAATGCTGCTGCTTCGCGCCACGCCCGCCTATTACGGAATCGGCGTTCCGCGGGGCGACGGCTCGGGCGTAGTAATGATTCCCGGATTTCTGGGCACCGACATTTATCTGATGGACATGTACGCGTGGCTGGAGCGCATCGGCTATCGCGCATACTATTCGGGTATCGGCCTGAACGCGGAGTGCCCGAATCTTCTGATCAAGCGCCGGCTGAATGACACGATCGACCGCGCTCGGGATGAGACCGGACGGCCGGTGCATCTGATCGGGCACAGCCTGGGAGGGATCATCGCGCGATCGGCGGCGCGGCAGCGGACGAAAGACGTCGCGTCGGTGATCACGCTAGGCGCGCCGTTTCGCGGCACGGTGGTGCACTCGCGGGTGCTGAAGGTGGCCGAGATGGTGCGCAATCGGATCTTGAGTACGCACGGTCCCGGCGTTCTGCCGGATTGCTATACCGGGCGCTGCACCTGTAATTTCATGGACTCGCTGAAGAAAGACCTGCCGGATTCAATCAGCCAGACCGCCATCTACACCAAGAGCGACGGCGTGGTGGACTGGCAGTATTGCATCACCGACGATCCCGCAGTGGACGTGGAAGTGCCGGGCACGCACATCGGGCTGGCGTTCAACGCCGTGGTTTACGAGACCATCGCCAAGCGGCTGGCGGCGGCTAAGCCACAATAGAACGTCATCAGCTGGAGCCCACGAGGCGCGGCGCGCACACTATCCGCAGCTTGCTACGATGATGAATCATGCAACGTCTGCAAAGTTTGACTGGATTCCTGGCGCTGGCGGCAGCCATCCTGGCGGGTCCGGCGTATGGCAAGAAGCCTGTAGAGCTGGATGGGGTGACCTGCGAGACACCACCGCCGTTGCATTGTCCGGATGCGAATTGTCCCGCGGCGACGGTCGTTGAATCGGGCAGCGCCGTGGAGCCGAAAACCGGCCGTAAGTTTTTCCTGGACTATCCCTGCAACCTGAAGCGCGGCGAGAAGGTGACTTTCATCCTCAGCTTGCATGGCGCGGGCTCCTACGGGAATTGGCATCGTCATTATTTCCCGCTGGTCGATTACAAGGATAAATACCGGCTGGTAATTGCGACTCCGACGTCCAGCGTGGTTCCCAACTCGAATCCGCCCACGCACGTCTGGAACGGGGAATCCGATGACGCGTATCTCCAGAACATCGTGAATCTGATCTACGCGGAATTGGGCGCTAAAAACATCAAGGCATTCTGGCTGGTTGGACATTCACAAGGCGGCATGACATCGAACCGGCTGCTGCGGACGGATTTTTTCGCACAGCGCGTGGATGGGTGGTTGAGCCTGTCGGGCGGGAGGCTGGGTCCGACGCCGCCGATTCCGTCGAGCTTCTTTGCCGGTGCGAGATCGGGTGGCGCCGCGAATGCGCTGCCAGGACCGGGCCGAGCGAGTGCGCCGGGAACTGGTGGCGCAGCAGGACCGCCTCCGGGATTTAGCGCTTCGATGGCGGCGTTGCGCCAGCCTCCGGCGGCTGAGTTCTCGTTCATCTTTGAAACGGGCGAGCACGAACTCGGAGATCAACCGATTCCGGACGCTTCTCCGTGGGCAGAGAAGCTGGGCTGCGGCGCGCGGGTTCGTGTGCAGGACATTGTGGACAGCAAGGCCGGCTATGTTTACGACGGGACGCGGCAGGATCCGGGGTCGGATGCATGGGGCCGCTTGCCCAGGGGCGGAAGCGCCGAGGTGTTCGAGTATCCGCATTGCAAGGACGGGCGCGTGGTTGCCGACGTGGTGCGAATGGGCAAGGGACACACCGAGGGGCTGGAGCCGCAAGTGGCCGAGGATCTGATCAAGTTGATGCTCTCGGCCAAGGCGCCGAAGAAGATCGCGAGCGATTAGGCTTCGAATACCGCGGCGAGCGGGGCGGACCAGCCGGGAAAGACGTCGGATTTCAGCTCGTCGCTGGCGGTTCTGCTGCTGCCGTCGGGAAAGTGGATGCGGATTTTTCGGGTTTCCGGATAAACGACCCAGACTTCTTCGGAGCCGTGAGCAAAATATTGCTCGATTTTGCGGTCGAGTTGCGCGGCGGTATTGGATTCGGAGGCGACTTCGATCGCGATGGCAGGGGTCCCGTCATAGTACTCGTCCGGATCCGATTTTTTGATTTGCGAGTTTCTTACAAAGCTGACATCGGGCTGCAGCCAGGTGTCTGACGAAAGTTTGAAGCCAGCCTCGGTGTGGACCCTTCCGAGGCGCCGCTCCTTTACGTAGGGCCGCAGGGCGCCGGCCAGGTTTTCTTGTATTAGGGTGTGGCGCGTTTTGGGTGGCGGCAAGACGATGTGCTCTCCTTCGAGGAGTTCGTGCTTCAGCCCATCGTCGTGGAGCTGCTCGAATTGCTCGAAGGTCAGCAGCGTTCGGGCACTCATGAGTTCATCATACCTTCTTATACGTTGCGTCTTTTAGCTGCTTGGCCACGGAGTAGGAAGTGACCAGGGAAATCGCAGAGCGTAAGCGCATCGGCTATCAAACGTTATTGAAGATGCTGGTGCATGAAGACCTTCGCTTACTGGATCTTGACCCCCAGCCGGTCGGCGATGAAGCTCATTTGGTCTACCTGCTGGTCGATCACTTTGTCCACTGATCCGATGCCGCTGTGGCCGCCCTTTGTGTCGTACCGCAGGATGATCGGGTTGTTCGAGCCGTTGTCGGCCTGCATTAACGCGGCCATCTTGCGGGCGTGGGCCGGGTCGACGCGCGTGTCGGAATCGCCGGTGACGAACATGATCGGAGGATATTTCGTGCCTTTATGCACGTTCTGATAGGGCGAGTACTTCAGCAGATATTGGAACTGCTTGGGGTCGTCGGCGGAGCCGTATTCGGCGGTCCACCAGGAGCCCACCGACATTTTCTGAAAGCGCAGCATATCGAGCAGCGGCGCGCCGCAGACGATGGCGCCGAATAAATCCGGCCGCTGCGTCATCATGGCGCCCATCAGCAGGCCGCCGTTCGATCCGCCTTGAATCGCGAGCTTCGAAGGATTGGTGTACTTGTTCTGGATGAGCCACTCGGCCGCGGCGATGAAATCGTCAAAGACGTTCTGCTTCTTTTCGAACATGCCCGCGTGGTGCCAATCCTCGCCGAATTCTCCGCCGCCGCGCAGGTTGGGTTGCGCGAACACGCCGCCGTGTTCGGTCCACCAGGCCGCGATGGCGGAAAACTGCGGCGTCAGCGAAATGTTGAATCCCCCGTACGCGGTCATCAGCGTCGGGCGGTTGCCATCTAACGTAACGCCTTTGCGCGCGACGACGAACATCGGGATCTTGGTTCCGTCTTTGGACGGGTACCAGACCTGCTTCACCTCCATGTCGCCGGTGTGGATCGGGACTTTGGGCTGGAACCAGAGGTCTTCTTTGCCAGTGGATACCACATAGCGATACGCGCTAGTGGGAACGACGAAGGAAGTGAAATCGAAGAACAACTCTTTGTCGGTCCAGCGGCCGCTCGGAGGAGAGGCGGAACCGATGCCGGGCAGCTTGAAATCGCCCAGGTCTTTTCCATCGATGTCGTACTGCTTGACGCGCGTGACGACGTTGTCGAGATAGCTGACGTAAATGCGCCCACCGGCCGCCGAAACGGTATCGATGGCGAGCTTGCCTTCGGGCACGATTTCCTTCCAATGATCGCGCGTGGGGTTCTTCAGATCGGCGCGGAAGATGCGGCGGTTGGGGGCATTCCAGTTGGTGGTGAGGATCAGCGAGTCGCCCGCGAAGTCGGGATCAAACTCGGCCTCGATGTCTTTGGTGACGGTCACGATGGGGCCATTGTGCTCGACGTCTTTCAAATAGATTTCGTTTTTCTTCGCCGGCACGCCGTCGGCGACGATCAGCACCAGCCAGCGGCCGTCTTCTGAAAGTCCGGAGCTGATCAGTTGCGAGGGTCCGTAGCCGCTTCCGAAAATTTCCTTGTCCGCGCCCGCCGGAGCTCCCATGACGTGGTAATAGACGCGCGAACCTTTGGCCGGAATCACGGAATAATAAACGCCCCTCTTATCCGGCGTGATGGAGAATCCGCTGAAGCGCCCGCGCGGAATCACATCCGGCAGCGGCTGGCGCGTTGCGATGTCCAGGAAATGGACCTCGCTCTCATCCTCGCCGCCCTTGCGGATGCCGTAGGCGATCAGACTGCCGTCGCGCGAGATGCCCAGGTAGCTGACCGACGAGGTCGGGTCGGTGGTGGCGGTCTTGGGGTCCACCAGTACTTCATCCTTGCCGGTGTAGCCCTGGCGCATGCACAGCGAGGCGCGGTCTTCCGTGGCCAGGCGGCGGCTGAAGAAGTAGCGGCCGTTGCGAGCCGCGGGCGCGCTCATGCTGTCGATTTTGAGCAGCGCTTCGAATTCCTTCTTGAGCTCGGCGCGGCCGGGCAGACCGTCCAGATAAGCGCGCGCGTATTTCTCCTGCGCCTCCAGCCAGGCGCGGGTCTGGGGACTGTTCTGGTCTTCCAGCCAGCGGTACGGGTCGGTGATCTTGACTCCGTGGATGTCATCAGTGACTGGTTCGGATTTGGTGGGAGGGGGCATAAGTTTCGCGGCGTACAGTAGCGTGGCCGCGAGCGCGAGCCCGGCGGCCGGAACCATCTTTCGCATACGAATTTAACCTCGTTGGCTCGATTATCCCAGGTTTAACGCAGAATCAGGCTACGCTCGCGCTCGGCCTAAGGCAACATGAACGGAAACGGGTTGCCGTCTTCGCGCGGCATCCGCTTGGACGGCACGATCCCGGCCACAGCGACGCTGACGAACGACTGCGAATTCTGCCAAGGGCTGGGAAACAGCCGGATTGCGGCGCCTTCTTTGGAGGCCTCGAGATCCGACGCTTCCAGTTGTGTGACGAATCCCAGCACGTGCTCGGTTCCATCGGCTGTTTTGTGAACTTCGAAGCTGTGGTAGCCCTGTCTTGAGAACAGCGGGACTTCGGGCTGGCCGGGCGCGTAGGTGAAGCCGTAGACGCCATCCGGCAGGTGCGCGACCGCTGAGCCTTCTTCATCGGGCTCCAAAGGCCGCACGTTGTGGGCGGCGCGCAGAGCTTCCAACTCGTGGGAAAACACCCGTGCAGGCTCAGAGGGCGTAGCTTGCGCGGGAGATGGAGAACCGGGAGACGAACTCATATCCGTGTGAAAATAAAATAACACAAGGAATTTCGACATGCCAGCCATTCACAATGCACCGCCTGAGCCCGCTGTGGAGAGTCTGCCGCCGGTTCCGTTGACGATCGAAGGCGCCAGCGTGCTGCACCAGATGCTGCGGGTTCGATGGACGGCGTGGAAGGCTCTAACGGCCGGGCAGCGCGCGGAGATCGCTCAAGAGGCCGCCCTGGTGCTGGGGGAAATGGAGCGCAATCCATCCGGCCAGAGTGCCGCGTATTCGCTGCTCGGGCATAAAGGCGATTTGATTCTGGTGCACTTTCGCAATTCTTTTGACGAACTCGGCCACACTGAAAAGCGCCTGGCGCAGCTCCGGCTGTGGGATTATCTGGAACCGGCGACATCGTATTTGTCGGTGGTGGAGCTGGGGTTGTATGAATCCAGCCAGAAGACTTATCACGCGCTGGCGGATCGCGGCATGCAGCCTTTTTCCGAGGAGTGGAACGCCGAGATCGAGCAGGTGCTGGCGCGGCAGCGAGAGGCGATGCGTCCGAGACTCTACCCTGAGATGCCGCCGTACAAATACATCTGCTTTTACCCCATGGACCGCAAGCGCGGCGAGGACAAGAACTGGTACACGCTGCCCATGGCAGAGCGCCAGCGCCAGATGCACGAGCACGGTCTCATTGGCCGGCGCTACGCAGGCACAGTGAAGCAGATTATTTCCGGGTCGATCGGGTTCGACGACTGGGAATGGGGCGTGGACCTGTTCGCGGACGACCCGCTGGTCTTCAAGAAGCTAATCTACGAAATGCGCTTCGACGAAGTGAGCGCGGTGTACGCGCTGTTCGGGTCGTTTTACGTGGGCATCCGCTGTCCGGCCGCGGAGCTTGCGAACTGGCTCGCGGTTTAGGTTCATACCTCGGTGGGAAATCCACTCCGCGATTCACCAGACCACTCAAGTCTCATGCGCTGCTCTTTTGAGCGGGCTTCCAGCGTAACGCCGATCATCGCCATAGCCAACTGCAGCGCTTGAAATTTGTCGACTCCCGCGGCATATAGAATTTTCTCGGAGCCCATGCCGCGTATCCGCCACGGGCAAAAATAGCCGGTATGATCCTCGAACTCTTGCGGCGCGCCTAGTTCAACAATCACTTCTCTGACGCTTTCCACGATTGTCAGACTTCTCTCCGCGATAACCTGTCCAAGCGTGGTTAGCTCCATAGCTACTTGCTCCTGGCCAAGTCGGCCGCAGCGCCTTCCTGATCGCCCAATGCTTTTTTGGTTGCGGCACGATTCTTGTAGGCATTGGCGTAGTTGGCATCCAACCGGATCGCGTCGTTGAAGTCGGCCAGCGCGCGCTGATAGTCGCGGGCGCGGAGGTAGGCGTAGCCGCGAGCGTTGTAGGGGCGTGCGAGGGTCGGCTTCAAGCGGACGGCTTCACTCAACTCGGCGATGGCGTCGGGGTAGTTTCCGGATTCGGTGAGGGCGCGGCCGCGGCGTTCGTGCTCTTCTTCGGAGGCGGCTGGAACGGGAGCGGGCGGCTTGGGTGCAGGCACGACCCCGGCTGGTTTCGGCGGCGTTTGCGGTCTGGGGGTCTCGATCCCCGGCGGTGTGACGGCAGCTACGGGGGATTTTATTGGTTCAACAGCGTTGCTCGGGGTGACAGGCAGGGCTTCTTTCGGTGCTGCGGGCGTAACTGCTGACGGTGTGGGCTGGGGTACGGACGCTTCGGCCAACTTCTCCTCGGCCTTTTTCAATACATCCGCGGCCTCCTCATAGCTTGGCCGCAACCGCAAAGCCTCCTGCATGTCGGCTCGAGCCTTATCGTAATCCCCCATCAAATAATACGCGCTGCCGCGAGCGTACCAGGCTTCGGGAAGCTCGGGGTCCAGCTGGAGCGCCTTGGTGCGATCCGCCAAGCCTTTGTCGTGCATTCCGAGTTCATGATAGGAGCCGCCACGCGCCAGGTACGCCTCGGCCATGTTCGGATTCAGGCGGACGGCCTGATCGCGATCCTGGAACGCCTCCTGGCTGCGGCCGAGTTTCACCAGCGCCGCGGCGCGAGCCAGGTAAGTGTACGGATCGTTAGGCGCGAGCTTAATGGCGGCGGAAAGGTCGGCGATCGCTTTTTCGTTTTCCTCCAGCTTCAGATGCGCAACGCCGCGCAGCGTGTACGCCTTGGCATCGCCGTTTCGCAACGCGATGACGCGATCGAAGTCCTGGATGGCGCGCGGGAAATCGCCCATCTGCCCCCAAGCGAACCCTCGATCCAGATACGCATCGGCGTAGTCGGCTTTCAGGTTGATGCTCTGATCGTAATCGTCCAGAGCCTGGCTGAAGCGGCCCATCGCGGCATACACATTGCCGCGCTGCTTTATCGGCACGGGATCGTCCAGGCGCAGCTTGATGCCCTGCGTATAGTCGGCGATGGCCAGGTCATTTTCGCCGAGCGAGGCGTGCGCAGCGGCGCGGCTATTGTAGATGGACGCAGTGTCGAGCTTGAGTTCGATGGCGCGATCATAGTCGGCTATCGCTTTACGCGGCTCGAGCATTTTGACGTAGATGTCGCCGCGCAACTGAAATGCCTCGGCGCTGCCGGGCTGGAGGCGAATCGCGGCGCCGGCATCCTCGATCGCCGGCGAATTGCGGGCGAACTGGAGACGAACCCGGCCGCGGTGCAAATAATAGGCCGCCTGGCTGGGGTCGGCTTGGATGGCCGCGGAATACGCACTTTCGGCTTGCTTCCACTGGCTGGAATCCTCCAGCCGGAGGCCTTCCTGAAACGACTTTTGCGCCAGCCTGGGGTCGGCCGCGAGCGCAAAAGCCGCCGCCAGGAACAAGCCGGGCACTACACGCCGGTATTTCATGGAAACGCCGGGAAGTTTCAAAGTAACATACCAAGCCGCAACAAGGCCTGTGGAAATATCGGCCAGCGCGGCCCTCGGATACAGGGCCTAGTGATCCGCAGTCGGGAATTATGTTGGTCAAGAGGGTCTATCATTGTTACATTGGCGTGACCGTTGAGCCCACATCCTCTCAAAGTTCTGCATTTGCGCCAAAGCAGTAGTATCTTGGGGCCGGAGAAAGGTATTCTGGACCTCTGCCGCCGGCTGCCGGCGCATGGGTTCAATTGCGAGATTGTGATCGTGTATCGGCGGCGACGGGGCGGACCTGCCGAGCACCCGCTGGTTGCGGCGGCGGGCGCTCAGGGGACTTCAATTACTCAGTTGGATGGCCACCTGCGTCGCCTCGCCAGCTCGATCGGATGGCTGCGGCGCAAGTTGCAAACCGGGCGGTTTTCGATTCTCCACTGCCACGAGTACAAGACTGATCTGATGGCTGCTCTGGCGGACTGGAGAATCAAAGGCCCGCGGCCGCGACTGATTGCCACGGTGCGGCACACCGAACCGGGTTTTCAGATGGGCCTGTTCCAGGCGCTCGATTCGCTGGTGCTGCACCGCTTCGATGGCTTGACCGTTCCGTCCCACGCCGCGCTCCAGGAGTTGAAGCGCTGGCCGGAGCTGCGAAGGCGTTCGCACGTAATCCATCACGCGGTGGAGGATGTTTCTCTGGATACGGCGCCGCCTACGCCGGGCTGGCCGAGCCGCAACGGCGGACCCGTGATCTCGATTGTGGGAAGGCTAAAACCAGTCAAGGGACATCGCATTTTTCTAGAGTGCGCGCGCAAGGTCCTGGCGGCCAGGCCGGACACTCAATTCTGGATCGTGGGCGCCGGAGATTTGCGCGATGAATTGGAGACCCTCGCCTTGCAGTTGGATTTAAAAGGCGCGGTCTCGTTTCTGGGCTATCGCGACGATGCCGGCCACGCTATGGCCCAAAGCGACGTGGTTGTCTGCGCATCTTCTTACGAGGCGTTTCCGCGGGCCGTTCTGGAGGCGCTCGCGCTTGAGCGCCCTGTGGTTGCCACGTCGGTGGGCGGCATTCCCGAGATGGTGATTGATGGACAAACGGGCCTTCTTGCGCCCGCCGGCGATCCGGATTCCCTGGCGGCCGCGGTACTGCGTCTGATCAACGACCCTGACTTCGCTCGACGGCTGGCCGCCGCAGGCCGGAGGCTGGTGGCTGAGCGTTACACCGTGGAGGCGCAGGCCTCAGCTCTCGCGGCGCTCTACCGGGAGGTGCTGGGGTGCGCGTGAAGATGTTCGATCCAGGTAATTTCACGCCGCACTATGTGGAGAACCTCTCAAAAGGGCTGGTCCGGCTGGGTATCGAGGTCGAGCTCATAACATCCTCGCGCTTATTCGAGGAAGCCGGCCAGCCGGACTCGATCGGTGTGGAAAACTATTTTTTCAAAATAACCGGCGGCGCCAGACGAGATTTCTTTCGCAGGCATGCCACGCTGCGGCGGTTTGTCAAGGCGCTCGGCTATCCTCTGGGCCTGTGGCGCACCTGGCGAGCGCTGAGGGTTCAGCCGCCCGGCATTCTGCACGTGCAGTGGTCTCTGGTTCCGTCATTGGACGCGGTGCTGATTCGCAAGCTGCGCGCCAGGGGGTGGCATGTAGTCTATACCGCGCATGAAGTTGTTTCCGAAATAGGGCGGCCATTCAAACGCTGGCTGTTTGGGCGCATCTATCGGGAGGCCGACGCCATTGTCGTTCACACGCCCGGCCTCGCAAGGAAACTGCGTGACTGGGGCGGCCCAGGTCTGGGGGAAGTGCGCGAAATCCCGGAAGGCATTTCGACCTTCCCGCTCTCGCCGGGCGTCGATCAAAAACGTGCGCGCGCAGTGCTCGGACTGGAGCCAGGCGGTCCGGTTCTGCTGTTTTTCGGCTTGCTGAAGCCCAACAAGGGCCTCGGATACCTTTTGCGCGCGTGGCGCCGCGTAGTAGAAGAATTTCCGGATGCGCGCTTGTTAATTGCCGGTGAGGCCATGTTGCCATTGCGTTTGATTGAGGGGCTGATCCGCGAACTGAAGATCGGAGACTCGGTGCAGTTGCGGCCGGGTTACGTTCCCCAATCCGAGGTTCAGTATTTCTTTTGTGCGGCCGATGCGGTGGTGCTGCCCTACGTTCGCATCACCACCAGCTCCGTGGTTCCGCTGGCCTACCGGTTTGCCTGCCCGGTGATTGCCACCTCCGCCGGTGCGTTGCACGAGCTGGTCAGGGATGGCGAGACCGGGTTCCTGACGCCGCCTGGCGCGGAGGAACCATTGGCTGAGGCCATTTGCCGCGGATTCCGGGACCGGGAACTTTTGGAAAGAATGGGGGTTCGCGCGCGGGACTGGTTTGAAAAAGAGCGCGCTTGGGATCAAGTGGCCGTCCGCACCGCCGCCCTGTATCGTTCTCTGGACCGAAAAAGCTCGATGGCCGAAAGCGCCAAAGCTTCGCAAGCCGCTTTCCCGCCTCGAACCTACTCGGCCAGGGGGCCCGCTGGGAACACGATCAGCGAAAAATGAGCCGCGATCTTGGCGAGCAGACTGTCGCGCTCGGAGACGCTGACCCACTTCAATAGGGCTGATTCGCCATCCTCGGAGAAGAACCCGACGCCGCCGCGGCTGATGCGGTCATCGCTCCAGGAGCTGACCAGCTGGCCGTTTACCGAGGTTAGGAATCGGGAGCCCTGCACGTTGACGCGGACGCGATAGTCGACGCCGCGTTCCAGCGTGAGCGGCAGCGGCAATTCCACTCGCTCGCGCTCGCGGCCATCCAAAACCACGAAGCGCACCAGGCCGGCGTTGGGAAGCGGGCCTGGCCGCGTGATGACCAGCTTGGTGGCGTAGTAATTCCTGGTGTCGACGGCTCGAAATGCCCAGTCCATGCTCTTGCGATCGATCTGGCCCATGAACTCCATCTGATAATTCGAGAGTGCAACGGAAGGCTTCCAGATGCGCAGCGAGGCCGGCCGGACTGCACCGTGCTCGGGAGACCAGTCCGAGCCGCTGGCCATCAGGCCTTCCCAGTTGCTTAAGCCGGTATGAAAATCGTCCCGCAAAATGCCGGATGTCTTGTTCTGAACCAGGTTGTTTAACGCTTGACCGAAGCCATGGGGTGAGGTTTGCGGGGTGTTGTCGGGCAGAGACGAGACCGCCTTGGGAGCGGGCGCGCCGCCAGGCATCTGCGATAACACCGCCAACAGCGCCACGATTGCCACTCCTACGAAAATGGTGGCGCCCACATTCGCCTTACGTTCTTCCTTGTCCTCGCGCTTGAGCTGCGTGACCACGCGCCAGGTGGCGTTGTGCATCTCGTCCAGGCCATAAAGTTCCTCGGCTTCGCGCACCGCCCGGGCGGACTTCGATTGCAGCTTGTGACGATGATCGGCGCAGCAAAACTGCTGATCCCGCAGGCGTCGCAGCGGGCCAATCTTCTTGCGGCAGTATTGACAGTGCACGGTACTCGGTACCATGATGCCCAAGTGTACCAAGTGGGTGTGTTTGAGAAAATGTACTAAGCCAAGAATCTGGTTTAACTTGAGAGTCACAGCGGGTCCTGGCTAAGGGAAGGGCCTGAGACACCGTGGGTACCCTATGAAATGCCCGGAACTGTAGGTCGGGCGAGTAACGTATTTCGTGGTAAGGTGAACTTCGAATGCCCTTCGTCATGAAGCCTGGTCTGGTTCCGGCCATTGCGCTAAGCCTTGGATTTCTCTCGGGTTGTGTTTCCAATCTCGACGAGCGCGGGACGCTTCAGACCGAGACTCGCTCGGTGGAGCTGGATAAATCGGAATTCGTTACCGTCGAGGTAAGGATGGGCGCGGGCGAACTTAGCGTTCGGGGCGGTTCGCCGAAGTTGATGGATGGGGAGTTCTCGTTTCGCCGGCTCGCTATGAGGCCGGAAGTTCATTATGATGCAAGCGATTTCCGGGGCCGCTTGCGGGTGGAGGAGCCCTCAGGTGTTCATACGGGCAACACTCGGTATCGCTGGGACCTGCGCCTCAACGACGACAAGCCGCTCGACTTGAGTGTCGATTTCGGGGCCGGTGAAGGGCGGCTGGATCTGGGTTCACTCAACCTGCGAAACGTCGAGATTCACATGGGAGTAGGCGAGTTGCGGCTGGACCTGCGCGGGACGCCCAAGAAAGACTATACCGTGAGCCTGCGCGGAGGAGTGGGTGAGGTCACGGTCTATCTGCCGGAAGGGGTTGGCGTGGTGGCTGACGCCCAAGGCGGGATTGGCGGCATCACAGCGC
This sequence comes from Terriglobia bacterium, assembly GCA_963739705.1. Taxonomy (GTDB): domain Bacteria; phylum Acidobacteriota; class Terriglobia; order Bryobacterales; family Bryobacteraceae; genus Palsa-89. Next base: position 143,019 of record CAVUBR010000014.1, read on the forward strand.
GCGGGCTGGAGAAGCGCGGGGGCGAGTACGTAAACGAAGCCTATGGCCGCGCTAAAACCACGGTGCGATTAGACATCCGCGGCGGAATCGGCGCCATCAATCTGATCGGCGGTTGATAGATACCGCGCCACGTAGTTAACATCCTATATCTAAAGGATTTAGCGCCTTGAGCCGATTCATCCGGTATCGAGAGTTGTTGGATCTGAACAAAGGAGCTGAGGCGCTTGCCGATCCTGGAACTGTTGGTGTGGGTATTGTGCGTAATCGTGTTAGCGCTAGTGATCCATCATGTGCGCCGCACGCGAGCACAATCCGGCGGCGTTGCTTCCGCCTCGGCTGAGGATCTGTTTGAAACGGCTCCGATCGGTTATCTGGAAATCGATCGGAATGGAACGGTGCAGCGGGCCAATCGCCAGTATGCCAATCTGCTGGGTCGCGCCAGGCTCGAACTGGTGGGTAAGCACTGCGAGGAGCTGGCGCCCGCCGCGCACCGGGAAAAATACCGCGAACAAATCGCACGCAGAATGTCGGGTGAAGCCAGGCTTGCGCCGTACCAGCGTGAGTATGAGCGCCTGGACGGCAGCAAAGTGGTGCTGGAGATTCACGAGGAATTGCTAACCGGTCCGTCCGGCCAAGTCAATGGAATGCGCATGGCGGCCGTGGACGTGACCCAACGCAAGAAGAGCGACGAACAGGCTTTCCAGATCGCGTCCGAATTGCACGCTCTGTTTCAGGCTTTTCCGGACTTCTTCCTGCGTTTGGATCGCGAAGGCAAAGTGCAGGACGCCAAGGGCGGCGGGAAGTCCGATCCGTTCCTGTCGCCGGACAAGTTTGTGGGACGCAATTTGAAGGAGCTTCTGCCTGCAGACGCCGTTGACCAGTTCGTGCGGGCGCAGCAACACGTGAGACGAACCAAATCCCTGGGGATTGCCGAGTTCAGCGTGGATTTGGCGCCGGAGCCTCAGATCTACGAGATGCGCCTGTTGGAGCTGGATTGGGAATCGATTGCGATCGTGCGCAACATCACGGCGCGCAAGACCGACGAGACGAAACTCAAGGAGTACGCGCAGGAGCTGGAGCGAAAGAACGAAGAGATGGAAACCGCTCTCATGACCGCGCGCGAAGCCACGCAGCTCAAGAGCCGGTTCCTGGCCACCATAAGCCATGAGATTCGCACGCCCATGAACGGTGTGCTGGGGATGACGGATCTTCTGCTGGGAACGGCTCTGAAAACGGAACAGCAGGAGTATGCTGAAACGATCAAGCGTTCGGCCACGTCGCTGCTCGCTCTGGTGAATGACATTCTGGACCTGTCGCGCATCGAAGCGGGTAAGTTGAGGATCCGGCCGGTTCCGTTTTCGCTGAAGACGGTTCTGGACGAAACGGTTTCGATATTCGCACTGCAGGCGAGCGCCAAAGGGCTGGAGTTCAGGTTGGAAGTCGCTCCCAACGTGCCGGCCATGGTGGTGAGCGATCCGGAGCGGCTGGGTCAGGTGCTCAATAACCTGCTGGGAAACGCGATTAAGTTCACAGACGCGGGGCGAATCGGCTTGACGGTGGTCTTGGGTGGTGAGTCGGCCGATAGCATCCAGGTTCGATTTATGGTCCACGATACCGGGATCGGCATTGCGGACGAGGATCAAGCCCGGATCTTCGAGCGGTTCACGCAGGCGGACACATCCAACACCCGCAAGTACGGTGGGACGGGGCTGGGGTTGGCGATTTCCAAAGAGTTGGTGGAGCTGCTAGGCGGCGAGATCGGCGTCGAAAGTGAACCAGATCATGGCAGCAAGTTCTGGTTTACGGTGGCCTTGGGCAAGGCCGCCCAGACCGAGCAGGCGCCTGTTCCCAAGGCCGCGAGTTCCGCGAGAGCGCCGGCGCAAAGCGTCAAGCCGCATATCAAAGTGACCATTCCGCCGTCAGCTCCGCAGCCGTCCGCCGTTTCGCCGCCTAAGGCTGCTGTGCCGGCGCATCCGGCGCAGAAACCCAATGGGCTGGCGAATCTCACAGCGGCAGTGCTGGGTCATAGCCAGCGCGTGTTACTGGCCGAAGACAATGAGGTGAACCAGAGGATTACGGTCCGATTGCTCGAAAAGCACGGGCTCGCGGTGGACGCGGTGGCGAATGGGCGGGAGGCCGTGGATGCGGCGAGCAAGAAGAACTACGGCTTGATCCTGATGGATTGCCAGATGCCGGAGATGGACGGCTTTGAAGCCACGGCGGTGATTCGCAACCGTGAGCGAAACAACCGGCACACGCCCATCTGCGCCCTCACCGCCAACGCCATGGAGGGCGACCGCGAGCGCTGTTTGGCCGCGGGCATGGACGATTACATCGCCAAGCCGGTCAGCGTGGAGAAACTGCAGGAAGCCATCGATCGCTGGATTCGCCGCGCTGGGAATCCGGCTGTGCAGCCGGCGTCCGGCGTGGCCACACGAAGCTGACAGCTTCTATACTTCCAGTCCCACGGAGCGCATCAGATCCAGCGCGTTGCTTCGTTCCACGACGCCCTGGCGCAAGCGATAGTCGAAGTGCAGCTTGCCGTTCGCGAGCAGGTCCTCAAAATGGACGTTGGCGGCGCGGGGGGAAAGATCGGCGGCGATGGCGGTGAGCGCCAGGTCGTGCGTGGTAACCAGGCCGAGGGCGCCGCGGTCAACCAGCGTGCGCAGGATCGCGCCCGCGCCGATCTTGCGGTCGTGGGAATTGGTTCCGCTGAGCAGCTCGTCGATGAGAAAAAGAACGGCGCCGCCTTGCGTCAGATCCACGATTTCGCGTAGGCGCGTGATCTCGGCGTAGAAACGCGAGCGGCCGTCCTGGAGCGAATCCAGCACGCGAATGGATGCTCCCAGGTGGAGCGGCGAAATCCGCAGCCGGGTGGCGCGCACGGGCGCGCCGGCCCAGGCCAGCACAGTGTTCAGGCCTACGGCGCGCAGAAGCGTGCTCTTGCCCGACATGTTCGATCCGCTCACGATGAGCAGGCGCTGGCCGTCTCCGAGTTCGATGTTGTTGCGGACGGCTTGCGCTTCCGGCATCAGCGGGTGCGCGATTCCCTGGGCTTCGAACCGGCCACCGGCGACGTCGGCTAGCTCCGGGAATGGATCGGACGGATGCTCGTAGCTGTACCCGGCGAGCGCGAGCAGAGCTTCGAACTCGCCGGCGGCGGCGATCCAAGTTCCGATGTGGGGGCCGGCACGCTTGCGCCAGCGTTCGATGGCGATGGCGATCTGGGCGCTCCAAAGGAGTGCGATGGCGATTGGCGCGAAGACGATGTTGCGCTGCCAATCCATGCGATCCACCAGGCGGCGCAGGCGCGCGATTTCTGAAGAGGCAACCAGGCTTCCAGAGGCCAGCGCGGCTTGCATGCGCCGAAGCGGAAGCGCGTCAAATGGTTCTCCTTCGATCCGCGCCAGGAGCTTGGCCAACAGGCCGAGATCGCGCGAGGGCGCGTCCACTGCTGAGGTGACTCGAAGCGTGCGCGAACCCAGGAAAAAGCCATAGGCCAGCTCCACCAGCAGCGCGATCATGAAGGGCGTGCGATTGGACAACCGGCCCATGTACAGGCCGAAAGTGACCACGACGGCCGAGGCGAGCAGAGGCGCTAGGATCCGGGTGCCGGCCGGGAATTGAACGGGCGGGGCTTGGCCCCAACGAGCCGCGGCTTCAGGGTCCATTCCACCGCGAAGCACGTCTCCAAGAACGGCCAGGTCTTCGCGCAGATCGAGTCGCGGGCTTAACTCCTGAATGGCCTGGTGCCGTTCCGCGACTTCCTCTGGAGAGGCGGGCGAGAGCAGCCAGCGGGCCAAGGTGTCCTCGCCGGCGCGTGTGCGGGCCGTGCAGAGCAGTTCAAACAGCGAGCCCTTTCCGAAGACGTCCAGGTCTTCGGCATAGACGTGGGAGGTGTTGCGAAAGCGTTCGCCCGGTTCGCCGTGGCCCATCCACTGATTCTCCAGTCGGGCTAAGCCGCGTTCATAGAACGTGACCGCGCGTTTGGCTTGCTCCAGACGCCCCACGATGCGCGCGTGTAGCACAACCAGAATCGCGAATAGGGACGCTGGCGCTACCAGCCACCAGGCCGAAACAACTGTCTCGCCAAAGACGAAGAACGCCAGGATCAATCCGGCCAGGGCGGTGAGCAGGCGCGCGTTCCCGACGCGGCGGAACAACTTCTCGTCACGTTCGGAAACGGCGCGCCGCGCAGCCAGGTGTGTCTGGTACTCGGCCAGTGGATTCACAATGTTAGGCTAACAGCAGTGGCGCATGGAAGAAGAGCCGGTGCGCATTCCGATCACCGATGTTTTCGATCTGCACAGCATTCCTCCACGCGATGTGCGGCCCATCGTCGAAGAGTACCTGGAGGAAGCACGCCGGCTGGGGTTCAAAGCGTTGCGAATCATACATGGACGTGGGATTGGGGTGCAACGGGAGATGGTGCGTGCGGTGCTGGCGCGGACCTCGTTTGTAGAGAGCTTCTCGGACGCGCCTGCCGAAGCCGGCGGCTGGGGCGCGACCATCGTGACCTTGCGATAGAACGCTCCTCCAAAAAGTGGAACTTTTCGGCCGCACCGGGCGAATCCCTAACAATGGCCGGCGCGGATCGTCGCTTACACTAATGCTGGAATCCCCGTCCCAACCTAGTGATGACGATCTGCTTCGGCTGACTTCAGCCGGCGACGAGAGAGCGTTTCTGGAGTTTTACCGGAGGCATCAGGGCGCAGTGTTTCGGTTCGCGCTGCAAATGAGCGGCAAGGCTGAGATCGCCGAAGAGGTCACGCAGGACGTATTCATGGCGGTGATGAGCGCGTCGAAACAATTTGACCCGAAGCGAGGATCGGCCGGCGCATATCTCTACGGCATCGCGCGGAATCTGGTGCTGCGCTGCCTGGAGCGCGAGAAGCCCTATCTAACGGTGTTGGACGATCCCGGCCAGGAGTACTCGGGACGTCTGGCGGGCGAACAGGACATCGCGGGCGAGCTTGCTTACGCCGAGCGAATCGAATCGCTTCGCAAGGCGGTGCTGGCCCTGCCGCCCGCATATCGCGAAGTGGTGGTGTTGTGCGATCTGCATGAGCTGGATTATGCGGAGGCGGCGGGCGTGCTGGGTTGCGCGATAGGAACCATCCGGTCGCGCCTGCATCGGGCGCGCGCGTTGCTCATGGAAAAGATGCGAGCCGCGGAAAGGTGTGCGGTATGAACCAGGATGAACGCCAACTGCTGATGGGGCTGAGAGCTTTGGCCGCGATGGAACCGCGCGAAGCGTCGCCGCGCGTGGAGCAAACCTTGCGGGCGACGTTCCGGGCGCGCGCCGAGCAGAGACGCCGCGCGGTGTGGGGGTCGGTGGCGGCTGCGTTCGTTGCAATTGCTGCCGCCATCATGGTGCTGTTCTTTGCGCCGCTTCCATGGCATCGGAATCAGGCAGCGCCACGGGTCGCCAGCGAACTTCCCTCCGATGCGAGCAACGTGCCGGCCGTTCAGTATGCTGTGGTCCGGACCGATGACCTGGCTGCCAGCTTTTATCCGCTTCCCGAGGCGGACGGACTTCCACCGCTCGAAACAAGCCTGGTAGTGCGCGTACAACTACCGGTGTCATCTCTTGAGTTGATGGGTTTTCCGGTGAGTGAAGAGGCCGGCACCGAGCCGGTTCAGGCCGAAGTGTTGCTGGGCCAGGATGGGCTGGCGCGGGGAGTGCGGCTGATTCAGTAGGGATCGATTAGGAGAAGGAAATATGCTTGGCGTACGTTCGGTCACGATGCTAGCGCTCGCGGGCGCGTGTGTTTTCGGGCAACCGCCTCACCGCGGAATGGGAGGTCCTCCTCCGGGCGGGCCGGGAGATTTCGCGTTCGTACGCGGTGAATTTGGATTTTCACGCAAGGTGGTGACGGGCGCGCCCTATTCGGCGCAAGCTTCGACGCAGTTCACGCAGACCTTGGCGGATGGGACGCATATCCAGCGTTCCTCGAGCGCGTTGCTGGCGCGCGATAGTCAGGGGCGCACGCGCACCGAGCAGACCATGTCATCGATCGGGCCACTCGCGGCGTCGGGTGGCACGCCGAAGACCACCATCTTCATCCACGACCCGGTGGCCAGCATGAGCTATGTGCTCGATCCCAATGCTCACACGGTTCGGCAGATGCAGATTTCCCAGCGAGCCTCGCAGTCTCAGCAGAATGGAACTGCCGGAGTTGGAGCCGGTCCCGGGGCGCTTGGCCGGCATGGCGCAAACGCGACCACGGAAGACTTGGGCACGCAGGTGATTCAGGGTCTCAACGCGACCGGCACGCGCACCACCCGCAGCATCGCGGTGGGTGCAGCCGGGAACGATCGGGCGATTCAGGTTGTCACTGAAACCTGGTATTCGCCGGATCTTCAAGTGGTGGTTATGAGCAAAACTAGCGATCCGCGATTCGGCGAAAGCGTGTATCAGTTGACCAATATTGCTCGCGCGGAGCCGGATCCGGCGTGGTTCGCCGTGCCTTCCGGCTATACCGTAATGCAAGGCGGACCGGGGCGGGGCCGGCCTGCGCCGCCTCAGTGATCGACAGCTTTAGTAGCGCTACGATGAGGGTGTGCGACTACCAGCTCTGCTAGCTCTCCCTCCTCTCTTGTTCACTTCCGCGCTCTTGGCGGGCCCAACCATCTTGGCGGGCCCAACCATCAATGATGCGCTGGATTCGCTTTCGTCCGTCCACCAATTCCGCGAGGTTGAGGTTTCGCCCGATGGTGGAATGGCCGCGTGGACCGAATCGAGCCGGGCCAATGATGGGACGGAAGGCGCCAATTCCACGATCTGGGTGAAGGACCTGCGCGATGCCAACGCTGCCGCGCGGCGGGTGAGCGAGCCCACGCACGCTGTGCACGGCCTGGCTTGGTCGCGAGACAGCCGGCTGGCTTTTGTTGCCACCAGCGATTCACCGGGGCAACTCGAGCTGTATGTTTCCGACAAGCCGGGCCGTGCGAAGCCGCGTAAGATCACGGACCTGGAAGGCTACATCGAGAAACCGCAGTGGTCGCCGGACGGGCGCAGCATCGCGTTGCTGTGGATCGCAGGGGCGGCGCGAGTTCCGGGCCCGACTGAGGCAACCGTTGCGGACTCCGGTGTGGTGGCATCGAAAATTTACGAGCAGCGGCTCGCGATTGTGAACCTCGCTTCGCGCGAGACCACCGCTATTTCGCCGGCGGACATCTATGTGTACGAGTTTGACTGGTCGCCGGACGGCAAAAGCCTCGCGTATCTGGCCGCGCCCGGCGCAGGCGATGACAACTGGTTCATCGCGGAACTGTACGCGATCGATGTTGCGACGGCCTCAGTCCGCAAGATTCTGAAGCCCGACACGCAGGTAGCTAATGTGCGTTGGTCGCCCGATGGCAGCACCATCGCGTTCATCGGCGGGCTGATGAGTGACGAGGGTGTGACGGGCGGCGACATTTACGCAGTTCCCGCCGCGGGAGGCGCCGCGCGAGACCTCACGCCCAATCGTAAATCCTCGCCGAATTGGTTTCGATGGATGCCATCGTCGAAACAGATCCTTCTGACTGAGGGCGTTTCTGGCGATATGGCGATAGCGACGTTGGATATCGCGTCGGGCACGGTAGAGTCGCTGTGGAAGGGCGCTGATTCCATCAGCTTCTCCGGCGACTCGAACATCAGCGCGATCGTGCGAAGGAGCTGGGATCGTCCGCCCGAAATCTGGGCCGGGCACACCGGGGATTGGCGGCAGATCACGCATTCCAACGATGCTCTGCACCCAGAGTGGGGCCAGGTTAAGAGCATCGAATGGAAAAGCGACAATTTCGATGTGCAGGGCTGGCTGGTGCTGCCGCAGCCTTACGATCCGGCCAAGCGCTACCCGATGGTGGTGGATGTGCACGGCGGTCCAGCGTCGGAAACGCGTCCGGGCTGGCCGAATCCGGGCTTGCCGCTGCAATTGCTTTCCTCGCAGGGCTATTTCGTTTTCATGCCGAATCCGCGCGGCAGTTATGGCCATGGCGAGGAGTTCACGCGCGCTAACGTCCGCGATTTCGGATACGGCGACTTGCGCGACATCCTGGCGGGCGTCGATACGGTGGTAAAAAGCTATCCGGTTGATAACGATCGAGTCGGGATTGCGGGTTGGAGCTATGGCGGCTACATGACCATGTGGACCGTCACGCAGACCAACCGTTTTCGCGCCGCGTTCGCCGGTGCGGGCATTGCCAACTGGCAGAGCTATTACGGCGAGAACGCCATCGATCAGTGGATGATCCCGTATTTCGGCGCTTCGGTGTACGATGATCCCGCGGTGTATGCGAAAAGCTCGCCCATCACTTTTATCAAGAACGTCAAGACGCCGACGCTGGTGGTGGTGGGAGAGCGGGATGGAGAGTGCCCGCCGCCGCAGTCGTACGAATTCTGGCACGCGCTGAAAACGCTGGGAGTGCAGACGGAGTTTGTTCTGTATCCGGGCGAGGGACACGGTTTTCACAAGCCAGCCGATTCGCGCGACGTCTTCGATCGCCTCGTTAAATGGTTTCAAGACAACATGCCGGCTGCGTAGATAAAATGGGTGCCGGTGGAGGCTCTGACCGAAGAACTACGCGGCCTGTGCGAGCAGATCGATAATCTCAAAGAAGACGCGCTGGAGCTGACTGCTCCGTTGAGCGATACGCAATTCGCCTGGCGCCCGGGTATTGGCCGGTGGTCGATTTCCGAGTGTCTGGAGCATCTCAACGTGGTCGATCGGCTGCATCTGCCGCTGCTGGCCGACGCCATGGCGCAAGGACGAGCGGCTGGACTGACTGGCACGGGGCCGTTTCGATATGGATTCCTGAGCCGCCGATTTGTCCGCTATCAGGACGGACCGGTGAAGATCAAGAAGAAGGCGCCAAGGGAGTACCGGCCGCCGTCCGGAGGACCGAAAGAGAAAGTGGTTGCCGAGTCCATTTCGATTCACGATCAGATGCGGGAACTGGCCGTGAAGTCGAACGGCCTGGATCTGGCGCGCATCAAAACGCGGACGCCGTTTCCGGTGATCAAATTCAGCCTGGGCCAGCGCTTTGCGATTCTGGCAGCGCATGACCGGCGGCATTTACAGCAGGCGTGGGGAGTGCGCGGGCACCAGAATTTCCCGGTCTAGCTATTCGTCGCTTAACTCGCATCCGATGAGCTGAGGCCGGTCTTGCTGCCAAACGTAATAAAACGTGCCGCAAAGACCATCGTCGAAATAGTCGCCATAAGCAATCTCAAGACGCCCTCTAACGATTGTGAGGCGGCTGTTGGCTCTTCGCTCAATAGTGCTTCGCTCACCCGTCGCACGTTCACAACCCACAACACCTACAAATGGCAGGTCGTATTGTTTGCCAGTGCGCACGTCTACGATCACCGAATTTGTACACCATGTACCGCACGTCCACTGTACGACACATACCTGCCTGCGAAATCCGGCCCCTTCTTCGCTTCCAGCTTTAAGGCTTCATTGAGTTTGCGCGGTTCGAAAGCTTCGTCTTTGCCAATAATCGCCTGATCGGTGCGCGGCCTTGCTGCCGGCTGGACCTTGTACTGGTCAAACGTTATCGACCTGATGTCTTTGAGCGCCGGTCCGTTCGCACCATTGGTCCGGCGAGCCAATTCGGAGCAGAAATTCGCGCGGTCGCTGAACCATTTAGGTGGTTCCTGCTGGCTTTGAGCATGGGCAGCCGCCAACATAACCGCCGCGGCTAGCAGAAGTCGCCCCATCGCATTGATGCTACAGCAAATCTTGGCGATCGATCTGCTCCAGCTTCTTGACGATGTCGCCGACTTCCTGCGAACGCGGGCGGTGGGCTATCAGGAGCGCGTCCGGAGTATCCACGATCACCAGGTCCTTTACGCCCACCAGCGCCACCAGCTTGCCTTCGGCGTCGACGTAGTTGCCGGAGCTGTCGTGAACCAGGGCGTGGCCTCGGAAAATGTTGGCGCTTCCGTCGCGCGGCAGCAGCTCGTAGACCGCGTTCCAACTGCCCACGTCGTTCCAGCCGAAGTCAGAGGTCGCAAGTCCCACCACGTTGCGAGCCTTCTCCAGCACCGCGTAATCGACAGAGACGCTCTCGCAGCGCGGGAACGCGGCGTTCATCTTGGCGAGAAATCCGCGGCTCTTGAATCGAGGCAAGCTGGCCAGCAGCGTGGCGGTCTTGGGCTGAAATTCGCGCAAGGCATCCAGCAGCACGGATGCCTTCCAGAAGAACATGCCTGCGTTCCAATAGAAGTTTCCAGCTTTGAGATAGCGCGTCGCGGTTCGAAGGGTCGGCTTCTCTTTGAACTGGCGCACTCGGATCGCTTCGAGCGAGCCTGCCTGTGTGCCCTTGGGAAATTCAATGTAGCCGTATCCGGTCTCGGGCCAGCGCGGCTGAATCCCGAGCACCACGATCTTGCCCTGGACGGCCGCTTGGAGCGCGGGGCGCACGAATCGCAGGTACTGCGCGGGCTTGGCGATGATGTGGTCGGAGGGAAAAACGCCCATCACGGCTTGCGGATCGATGGATTGCAGAATGTGAGCCGCCAGGCCGATGGCGGGCGCCGTGTTGCGCTGCGCCGGCTCGGCGAGAATCTGGTTGCGAGGCACCTCCGGCAACTGGCGCATGATTTCGGCGCGAAGCGGGGAACTGGTTAAGACCCACAAACGTTCCGGAGGAATCAGCGGCCGCAGGCGATCGACAGTTTGCTGGATCAACGACCGCTCACCCAGGAAGCGCAGAACCTGCTTGGCGTGCGTGCGGCGGCTGCGCGGCCAGAAGCGCGTCCCCCGGCCTCCGGCCAGGATCAGGCCGTAGTAGGACGCGCGCGCCATCAGCCGAGCGGGTATCCGTGAATCAGCTTGAGGGTGCGATCCCAGCGTGTCTTGGTGAAAAAGTGCAGCCCTAGATCGAGGAAATGATGCAGATTGTAGTCCTTCAGATCCTCGGTGGGTGCGTCGTAGGACCAGAAGACGATCAGCGGTTTGCCGGTAATGTTGTCCCGCGGCACCAAGCCCCAGTAGCGGCTGTCGAGCGAGTTGTCGCGGTTGTCTCCCATGGCGAAATAATTTCCGGGCGGAACGACCAGCTCGCCGTTGACGACATCCTCGCGCAGCATCTGGCCGGCCCGCGCCGCCATTTTCGGATCCGAAGCATATTCGGGCTGGCCCGCCGGAAAGTTGTCGCGGTAGTTCAGGTAGTTGTCCATGTGGATCACATAGGGCTCGGTCAAGGCCTTGCCGTTCAAGAAGACCTGCTTGTTGACCAGCTTGATGTGATCTCCGGGAACTCCGATCACGCGTTTCACATAATCTACATTGATCAGCGTGGGGTGTTTGAATACGATGATGTCGCCGCGCTTCACGTCTTCATAGGGCAGTACGTATTTGCTGAAGGATCCGGGCGGCGCGTAGGCGAGCTTGTCCACGATCAAGTGATCCCCGGTGTAGAGCGTGTTGTGCATCGACGACGTCGGGATCACAAATGGCTGCGCGATGGTGGAGGTGGCGAACAGCAGGATCAGGATGGTGAGGGTCCACTCGGCGATCGAGTTTCGCGCCATCACCGTGGCCTTCTGAGCCGGCTTAACTTCTGGGGCCGGCTTGGCTTTTTTGCGCGTCTTAGTTGTTGTAGGCGTAGTAGCCATGGATCAGCTTGAAGGTGCGGTTCCAGCGCGTCTTAGTGAAGAAGTGCTCGCCCAGATCGACGAAGTGGCGCAGCAGCGTATTGACCGAAGTGCTGGCCAGGCTTTCGGTGTTGGCATCGTAAGACCAATAGATGATGAGCGGCTTGCCCATGATATTTTCGCGCGGCACGAACCCCCAATAGCGGCTGTCGAGCGAATTGTCGCGATTGTCGCCCATGGCGAAAAAGGAATTAGGAGGGACCACGACCTCGCCGTTGACGACATTGTTCGCCAGCATCTCGCGCGCCCGGTCGAGCAGCATCAGATTCGGCTCGCTGTTTGGAAAATTGTCGCGAAAAGAATCCGGATACGGATTTTTGTGGACCACGTATGGCTCGTTGAGCTTGACGCCGTTGCGGTATACCTGCTGGTTAATCATCTTGATGTGGTCGCCCGGCACGCCGACCACGCGTTTGACGAAGGTCTGGCTGATGTCCACCGGATAGCGGAATACGATGATGTCGCCGTCCTTGGGTTCTTCGTAAGGCAGGATGTACTTGCTGATTTTTCCGGAAGGCGCGTAGGCCAGTTTGTCCACCAGCAGATGGTCGCCGATGAGCAGCGTGTCTTCCATCGACCCGGTGGGGATGACGAAGGCCTGCACCAGCGTCGTGGTGCCGAACAGCAGCAGCAGGATGGTAATGGCCCACTCGGCAATCGCTCCACGCGGCGGCTCAGGCTTGGCTGCGGGTTGGGCTGGCCGGTGGTTCGGCAACCGTGGTCTTCGGTTCAGTAGGCGGTTTCATAGCACCGGCACTTTCAGTCTATCAGGACGCGGGCGCCGGAACCGGGCGATCTCGGCCAGCGCGATGTAGATGTTCACCAGGCCCAGCCCGCTTACTGCGCCGCGGAAATAGGCGCTATCCCAGACATCGCGCATCCAGGGTGTCACTGAGGCCAGCCAGTTGTGGTCCCAATACTCCATCCAAGGAAAAAGCAGCAGAAACAGGCCGACTTCGAAGCACACCAGCACGAACACCAATGTGCCGAGCTTTTGAACCCAGCTTTTCTTGCCGGGGGCGGGCGGCTCCTCGATGGATGTAGGCGGCGTCACCGGTTGCATGCGGCCACTTCCTGGAGCGGCAGATGGGCCTCAGCGGCTTCCGGGTCGGCCCAGCCCGCGGGAATCTCCTCGGAGGTGAACAGCTCTCCCTGGCGCGGGTAGCCGGTCCAAACGGTGTGGGGCGAGTGCTCGCGCACCGGCCAAAAGCTGAAGCGATGCAGCGGCGTGGGTCCGTGCTTTTCGAGTGCCTTCCAATGTTCGTCGGTGGAATAGCCTTTGTGATTTTTCAAGCCGTATTGCGGGAAGACCTGGTCCCAGGCGCACATGCAGGCGTCGCGTTCCACCTTCGCCAGTATAGACGCGGCGGCGATACATTGTGACAGCGCGTCACCGTGAATCAAAGGGCGCTGGGCAACTGGCAGATCCACGGTGATAGCGTCGATCAGTAAATAGTCGGCTGCGGGATTGAGTTTCTCGATGGCGCGGCGCATGGCCAGGCGGGAAGCCTGATAGATGTTGACGCGGTCGATCTCGAACGCATCGGCCGCTGCGACGGCCCAAGCCACGGCCCGCTCGCGAATCCGCTCGGCCAGCAACTCGCGCCGGTCTTTTAAGAGCTGCTTGGAATCTTTCAGGCCGCGGATGGGGCGTTCGGGCGAAAGGATGACGGCTGCCGCGAAGACCGGGCCGAACAGCGCGCCGCGGCCGACCTCATCGACTCCGGCGATGCGCGCGAAACCCGCGGCACGGGCCTCCCGTTCGTATTTACCCTGGCATCTCATCAAGTAGTGCCCACCCGCAATTGTGGCACGAGCGCCTAAGATAGCGGGAGAGCCGGCTTACTCGCGTTCGCGGAGGCGCGCTGCCTTGCCCTTCAGATCACGCAGGTAGTAAAGTTTGGCGCGGCGCACGCGGCCGGTTCGAATCACGTCGATGTGATCCACCACCGGCGCGTGTAGAGGGAAAATTCGCTCCACGCCCTGTCCAAAGCTCACCTTGCGCACCGTGACGGTTTCGCCGAGCCCCGAATTCTTGCGGGCAATGACAGTGCCCTCAAAAGCTTGCAATCGCTCTTTGTCGCCTTCTTTGATCTTGACGTGAACGCGAATCGTGTCGCCGGGGCGAAATGCCGGCACGTCCGCGCGTTTCTGGCGGGCGGACACCTTGGTCAGTAGGGGGTTGGGCATGGTTACAATTCCTTGAATTCTCTATTGTAGTAAATCCGGGCGGTTGCGTGCAGTTTTGTCGCGCGCGGCCTGGCGGCGCCAGCGGCGAATCTCTTCGTGATTGCCGCTCAGGAGCACTTCCGGGACCTTCCAGCCGCGAAAATCGGCGGGGCGGGTGTATTGCGGGCAGTCCAGCAATTTCTCTTGGCTGAAGGATTCCTGGAGCGCGGAATCGGCGTTGCCGAGCACGCCGGGAAGGAGGCGCGCCACGCAGTCGATGACCATGGCTGCGGCCAGCTCACCTCCGCTCAGGACAAAATCGCCGACGGAGAGTTCTTCGTCGGCCAGACGCTCGGCCACGCGCTCATCGACGCCCTCGTAGCGGCCGCAGATCAGGAAAAGCTCGGGGTAATCGGCCAGGCGGCGGGCGGCTGTCTGATCGAAGCGCTGGCCTTGGGCTGAAAGCAGCACCAGCCGCTGGGATGTGGTGCGTTGCGGCCAGATGCTTTCCACGGCGTCGAAGATGGGCTCGGGTTTGAGCAGCATGCCCTCGCCGCCGCCGAATGGCCGGTCGTCGACGGTACGATGGCGATCGTGTGTCCAGTTGCGAAGATCGTGGATTTCGATCGCGATCAGGCCGCTTTCGGCCGCTTTAGCCACGACACCGTGACGGAACGGTCCGGCGAAGAATTCGGGGAAGATGGTGAGAATGTGAAAGCGCACGATCTCTCAGTTCAGGTCCGCAAGGCCCTCTGGAAGGCTGACCTCGATGCGATTTCGTTCTACGTCGATGCGGGTGAAGATCGACTTGGCGAACGGGATCAACAGCTCTTTGCCGGCCGCACTTCGGACCTCGACCAGCGGCGTGCCTCCGGTCTCCTGCCAGTCCTCGACCAGTCCAAGCAACCGGCCTTGCTCATCGAACACCTCGCAGCCTAGCAGATCGGATCGATAGTATTCACCCTCCGGGACCGCGGGACGCTGCTCGATCGGGATCGAGACCTCGGCGCCAGCGAGCCGCTCGGCGTCCGAGATCGTGTCCACGCCCTTGAATTTGAAAATAACATGCTCGCCGTGAACCCAGGTGCGTTCCACTTCCATGGGAACCTGGTTCACCAGCACGTTCGTCAGGTCGTCGAAGCGGCCGGACAGCGGGATGGCTGCAAGTTCCCCTTTATTGCCGCGCGCCCGCGTGAGACGTGCAATGGTGACGAGCTTCAGAACTATTCCAGAATTTCCAATGTAAACCGGCGATTCAGCTTCATCCCGGCGGCGCCCAACAGCGTACGGATGGAACGCGCGGTGCGGCCTTGCTTTCCAATGACCTTTCCCAAGTCGCTGGGGGCGACTCGCAGCTCCAAGACGGTGACCTGCTCTCCCTGTACTTCGCTGACGCTAACCTGGTCGGGCGAGTCCACAAGAGCTTTCGCGATATCTTCGATGAGTTGCTTCATTTCCAGGTGTGCCTGATAGTAGTTTAGCGCCACTGGGCGGTTTCGTTTCGCTCAAGCCAAAGGATTAGTCCACTTCAGGCCCGCGAACCGCGCAAAATCCGAATCGGCCGAACAGAGCTGGGCGCCGTGCTCGATGGCCAGGGCCGCAAGGTGGGCGTCCGAAGAGAGATCGCCGGCAATACCTAGAGGCAATAGCAGATCCCGCAGAATTTGGGCATGGCGCGGGCCAGGATGGATTATAAACGCTCCTGGCTGGCTGACCCACTCGTCAATTCGGTCAAGCGCCATCGCGACTGAAAGCGGTTCATTGAATGCTCCTGGGCGTGTAGAAAGGCGCAAAAATGCCAGAAGAACGGCCCATGGAAACCCGACTGGTTCGATGCCGGAAAGCACCGACTCCAGCCAGAGTCTTGCTCTGCGATGATTGCGAGCCTCCTCATTCACCGCGTAGAGGAGCAGATTGACGTCCGGTAAAATCACTTATTGAGAGCCATTTTTCGGATGATCTCTTCATCTTCCATGGCGTCGGCGACGGCCAGCGCCTTGTCCCAACGAAAATTCTGTGTGGCTCCCATAGGGAACGTCTGCTGCACGAATTTTCGACGGCGTGGCTGGCGTTTTCCGATCAGGCCGTCGCGCACGGCTTGATTTAATGCTTGTTTAAACGAAGTGCCCCGCTCCCGCATGGCCGCATGGATCAACCGCTCCACGTCCGGATCGAGCGTGACAGTCGTCCTCATGTTGCTATCATAGCATCACGGCAGTTGCTGTCATGATGCCTCTTCCCCTACGCTCCATCCCACTGCGATGGCAGCAGGAACCACGTAGCGGCAAGAAGCGCCCCGAGCGCCGCAAGTATTTTAGCCGCGGCTCCACCCGCGAGTAAGGCGCACCGGCTTGCGGTCCACCGAAGGCTTCCGGTTCTTGCCGGCCACGCCACTATGATCGCATTCGCGACGCTCCGATTCTTACTCCTCGCCCGGCGTCTTGCCCGGCAGCCCGGCCGGGTTTTCGTGGACCCGCTCGCGGAAGCGGCCTTTCAAGCCGGTCGCCAGCGACACGCTGTCTTCACCAAATTTGTCGCGTATTTGATCCACGGCTGACAGGGCTTTGCGCCAGCGCTTGGTCGAATCCTCGTCCAACAGGCTGAGCTGGCCTTCACCGGATTCCAGTCCCGACGCGTGCACGCCTAGCAGCCGGATCTTCGCTTTGCTCTTTCGATTACCGCGGAACAGGGCGCGTGCCTCGCGGAAAATTTCGGTATCGAGCTGCGTGGCATGGTCGAGCGAATGCGCGCGGGTGATGGTGGTGAAATCCGAATAGCGCAGCTTCAACTGCACGGTGCGCGCGTGGAGCGAGTGCTCGCGCAGACGGCGTCCCACCATTTCCGAGAGGCGCGCCAGGGTGGATTCGAGCAAATCGGTGTCGTCCGTATCTTCGTTAAACGTAAGTTCGTGGCTGATCGATTTCGGATCGCTTGACTCGCCTACCTCGCCCTCAAACCATCCGCCCGCGTCCAATCCGTGCGACTTTCCGGCCAGCGCCAGTCCCCATTCGCCAAAGTGCTCGCGCAGAAACGTTTCCTCCAGCGCCGCCAGATCGCCCACGGTTCGGATGCCGCGCGATTGCAGACTCTTCTCGGTGACCTTGCCGACGCCGGGAATCTTGCGCACTTCGAGCGGCGCCAGGAAGCGCGCTTCCTGGCCGGGCAGAACCCAGAGGATGCCGTTCGGCTTGGCCTGATCGGAGGCGACCTTGGCCACCATGCGCGACGCGGCGATTCCGATGGAGCAGTTGAGCCCGGTCTCGCGCCGGATGGCGTCGTGCAGGCGATGCGCGGCTTCGAGCGATGGCCCGTGCAGTTTTTCGGTGCCAGTGAGATCCATGTAGGCTTCGTCGACTGAAGCCATCTCGACTTGCGGGGAGAAACTCTGGAGCACCTCGTAGACTTTGCGCGAGTATTCGCGGTAGCGCTCCGGATGTCCGTCGACGAAGATCGCCTGCGGGCAAAGGCGATACGCGGTTCGCAGCGGCATGGCGGAGTGCAACCCGAACTTGCGCGCGGCGTACGAGGCGGCCGATACCACGCCGCGCTGATCGGCTTTTCCTCCGACGACTACAGGCTTGCCCCGCAAGGAGGGATCGAACAGCTCTTCCACCGACACGAAGAACGCGTCCATGTCGACGTGGAAGAAGGTCTTCATATTGGATCAAACCGGCGCGGGCGACCATCGCGCGGCCAGCACGCGGGGCAGCCCCGCCAAATCCGCGCGCACTTCAATCTCGCTCCAGAGGGAGCCAGCATGCCTCGCACGGGCTCTAAGGAATTGTAGCCGAGTTCCACCAGCAGCCAGCCGCCCGGCCGCAGCACGCGCTCTGCTTCCGCGATCAAGGCGCTGGTACATTTCGAGTCCGGTCGGGCCGCCGAACAGGGCCAGGTGCGGCTCCCAGTCGCGGACTTCGCGCTGGAGACCGGCTTGATCGCTGCGTGGCACATAGGGCGGATTTGAGACGAGGGCGTTGAGGGATCGGCCGGCGAAGCACGCCGCCAGGTCGCAGGCCAGGAAAGTTACGTTCGCGTTCAGCTTGCGCGCGTTGGCGGCGGCGACGCAGAGGGCGGGCAGCGAGATGTCGGTGGCCAGCACATGCGCGGTCTGTTTCCAGGGCCAGGGTGATGGCGATCGCGCCCGAGCCGGTGCCGGCGTCTAGTACCGTGTCGCCGGGCCGGATGCGCTGGAGGCTTGCCTCCACGAGATGTTCGGTTTCGGGCCGGGGAATCAGAACGTCGGGCGTCACGCGAAACTCGCGGCCGTAAAACTCCTGCCGGCCCGTGATGTACTGCGTCGGTTTTCCCTTAAGGCGCTCGTGCAGGTAGCGGCCGTAGTGAATCCAGGCGCGCTCGCTGAGTTCTTCGTCGGAGTGCGCGTAGAGATAGGCGCGGTCGCGCTGGAGGGCGTGGGCGAGGAGAACTTCGGCGGTCAGGCGCGGGACGGCGATCGCGGCGTCTTCCAGCAGCTTCGTGCCCTGCAGCAGAGCTGTCTGGACGGTCATGGCGAGAACGGCGCTAGGCCGCCTCGCCCTGGTCTCCCAATTTCTCACTCTGATAGTAGTTGGTGAGCGCGGTGAACAGCGGATCGAGACGGCCTTCCATGATCAAATCGAGCTGATGCAAGCGTCAGCCCGATGCGGTGGTCGGTCACGCGATTCTGAGGGAAGTTGTAAGTTCGAATCTTCTCGCTGCGGTCGCCGGAACCGACCATGCTGCGCCGCTCCGCGCCGATCTGCTGCTGCTGTTTTTCCAATTCGATCTCGTACAAACGAGACCGTAGCACGCGTTCCGCCTTGGCGCGATTCTTGATCTGCGATTTTTCGTCCTGGCACGAGACGACCAATCCGGTCGGCAGATGCGTGATTCGCACCGCCGAATAAGTCGTGTTCACCGATTGCCCGCCAGGCCCGGAAGAGCAGAACGTGTCGATGCGGATGTCCTTGGGATCGATCTTGATTTCGACTTCATCGGCTTCGGGCAGCACCGCAACCGTGATGGCGGAGGTGTGCACGCGGCCCTGCTGCTCAGTCTGCGGCACGCGCTGCACGCGATGCACGCCGCTTTCGTACTTCAGCCGGCTGTACACTTTGTTGCCGCTGATCAGCGCGATCACTTCCTTGATCCCGCCAACGGCCGATTCGCTGATCGAAGTGACTTCGACGCGCCAGCTCTGCGATTCGGCGTAGCGGCTATACATGCGGAATACTTCGGCGGCGAACAGCGTGGCTTCATCGCCACCGGTGCCCGCGCGGATTTCCAGCACGATGTTCTTCTCGTCCAGCGGATCTTTGGGGAGCAGCAAAACCTTCAGCTCTTCTTCGAAGCGGGCCAGTTCCGGTTCCAGCCGCCGCACTTCATCCTGTGCCATCTGCCGCAGATCCGCATCCGAATCCTCGAGCATGAGCTGTGGCTTCGTCGTAGTTGTGCTTGCTCTGTTTGTACTCGCGATACTTCGCTACCACTTCCTCGAGTTCGGAGCGCGCCTTGGCTGTCTTGCGATAAAGGTCGCCATCGGCGATCACGGACGGATCCGCCATCTGGCGCGTCAGGTCTTCGAACCGCGCTTCCGTGTCGTCGAGTCTTTGGGAAAATTGCATGACCGGCTCCGGCCTCCAGGCGAGCCCGAGTTAGGCGATCACCAACTCGCCGCCTTGCGACTTTTCGAGCTCCATGGCGCCCTGAAGCGCATGAATCGCGACCGCGGCCTGATCGTCGGAGGGCGGCTGCGTGGTGATGCGTTGCAGCCACAAGCCGGGCCGGGTGAGCAACGCCATCAGGCCTTTCTGATGCTTGGCGGCGAAGCGGATCAGCTCGTAGCTTCCACCCAGAATCAGCGGCAGCAGCGCGATACGCGCCACGAATTTCGCCAAAAACGCGTCGAACGGCAGAAACGCGTACACCGGGATCGCGATCAGCATGACCACCAGCAGAAAGCTGGTTCCGCAGCGCGGATGGAAGGTGACGAACTTCTGCGCGTTCTCGACGCTTACCGGCTGGCCGGATTCGTAATTGAAGACCACTTTGTGTTCGGCGCCGTGATATTGGAACATGCGCCGCATGTCTTTCATACGCGAGATGGCGTACAGGAAGACGAGCAGCAAGGCCAATCGGATGGCGCCATCGAACAGATTTATTTCCAGCCGCTGATGAGCGGATGGAAGGGCATGCCCGAGGCGCGTCGCCAGGAACAGCGGCACGAACTTGTACAGGAAAATGAACATCAGCAGCGAAAAGCCCAGGTTCAACCCTAATACCCATCCGGGCAGTTCGACCGGCTTTTCGGACGGTTTGCCGGCGCTCTGGGCCAGGTCGGCGAGCGAAGCATTCATCGAAAACCGCAGCGCCTTCACGCCCAGCGTCATGGCATGCCCCAGTGTTCCGAGGCCGCGCAGAATCGGAAGCTTGAAAATCGGATATTTTTCGGAAAGGCGAGGAAGGGGACTCTCTTCGGTGACCATCTCACCGCTCGCCCGGCGCACGGCCACGCAATAGCTGTGGGGCGCCCGCATCATGACACCTTCCATGACTGCCTGGCCGCCAACCAGCGTCTCCTCGCCGCCTTCGAGAATGGGCAGCATTTGAATATGCGCGCTCAGGCGCAAAAAGCTTCGAATCGTCAAGGGAAAAGACTCCTTTACAATTATAGCGCGATGCCCGGTTTCTCGAATTCCTGGCGGAAACCGCGAGGCTGCATCCCCGCGAGACGGTAAAATAGAAGTTCATGCAGGTTCTCTCGGCGGGCGATCATAAATTCATCCTGCTCGAACTGGATCCTGACCTGGTGGGCACCATCGCCAAGCAGGCCGGCTTCGAGTACCGGATCGAGGAGAACCCGCGCACGCTGTGCCTGGATCTGCTGGCGGCCGGACGCCAGGCGCCGCTGCTCCTTTTCGACGCGGCCGATCCCGGCAACCTGGGCTGGTTCTCGCGCTGCCAGTTCTATGTCGATGGCAAATCGGGCGCCGTGCTTCAGACGCCCATGTCGGTAGCGAACCAGCGCGACCGTTCCGGCCACACGTTGCCGCACTCCATCCGGCTGCAGATTGCGAAAGAACTGCCCGCATCGTTCCGGCTGCCGGGCAAACAGCCAGTCAACGAACAGATGGTTTACCAGGTTCTGATTCATTTGCTGAACGCGCTGCTGAACACCGGCGTTGGCGTGTGCGGCGGTTCGGTTGTTAAGCCTTTAGCCGGCCGTACTGAGACGATCGGTACGCGTAACTGACCAGGCGCTACTTGCCCACCATCAGAATGGAGAACGAATCCGGCACCATTTGCCCGCGGCCTCCACGGCCTCCCGGAGGCGGCGCCGATGGGGGCGGGCCAAATTCGGCGGCGATCAGCAGGATGTGATTCGTTTTTTGATCCAGCGTCAAGGTCTTGGCGCTGGGAATCGTTTGCACCGTCTGCTCCACGGCGAAACTGGTCGGGCTGTTTTCCTTGATCACGGTCAGGGTGCCGTCGAACTGCGAACTGAATGCTTCCTCGGTCTTGGGGTTGAATACCGCGCCGTCGCAGCCTTCACCGATCGGCAGCGCGTCCAGGATCTTGCCGCTGGCCGCGTCGAGGATGACCATGTTGTGCGGATTGCGGCAGGCGGCAAACAGAATGTTGTGCTTCGTATCCAGCGCCAGCCCCGCGCAGACCGCGCCTTTGCCTTCGAGCTCGTAGTGGCCGGTAACGGTGAGCGTCTTGGCGTCGACCACGGCGATGTTGGCCTTGTCTTCGATATCGACGTAGATGTGACCCTTGCCATCGGTCGCGGCCTCCTCCGGCGCACCGCCTAAATCGATGGTGCCCACGATGGAGCCATCGGAGGCATTGATTACGGTGGCGTTCGGTGCGCGATGGCTGAGCACGTACACGCGATCATTGAACGGGTCGTAAAGCAGGCCATCGGGGGCGCCCTCGACGTCGATTTTCTTGATGACCGCCAGAGTCTTGCTGTCGAACATGGTGACCGGCTTACTGCTGGCGAAGCCGTGGTGCGTTTTGTCGGACACAACCGCGCCGTGCGCGCCGACGCCCGGGATTTCGCCCTCCGGCGCAAGTGTGTCGAGATTAAAGACGGTGATGCGTGGCTCGGCGCCGCTGCGAGCGACATAGAGACGGCGCCCGCCTTCGTCGGCATTCACGTAGTCGAAACCGCCCGCGCCGCCGACTTTGGCGGTCTTCAGCACTTTGTAGGCTCCGTTGCCGGACGCCGCGAAACCGATGCACGCGGCGGCAAGCAAGATCGCGGAAATTCCTAGCGAAATTCGTAGCATAATACGTCTCCTCTTTCGGAATTAATCCCCGCAACGACTGTCGCCAGTTTAGCGCGAATTCAGGACCGAATTCAGCGAACCTTGCCGGTAGCCTTCCAGATCGATGGTGACGTAGTGGAATCCGAGGGGCTTGAAAATCGCGACGAAGGCCTGAGCCATTTCAGGTGTCAAGGCTCGCGGCAGTTCATCCTTGGCTATTTCGATCCGCACCAGCTCATCGTGGAAGCGCACGCGGAACTGCCGGAACCCCAGCGCGCGGATCGCTTCCTCGCCACGTTCGACGATCTTGATGGTCTCGGGTGTCACGGGAGTGCCGTAAGGTACACGCGAGCTGAGGCAGGCTGAAGCGGGACGATCCCACGTGGATAGCCCGGCCAGCCGCGACAACTCGCGAATCTCGGCTTTGGTCAATCCTGCATCCACTAGAGGCGCCTCCACCTGGTGCAGCTTCGCGGCCCTTTGGCCAGGCCGGTAGTCGCCCAGGTCATCGACGTTCACGCCGTAGACGATATGCTCGATTCCGCGCTCGCGCGCGATCGCGTCCAGGCAAGTGAACAGCTCGTCCTTGCAATGGAAGCAGCGACTGGGATCGTTCTTGACGTAATCCGGATTGTCGAACTCGCGGGTCGCGATGTACTCGTGCCGGATTCCGCACTCGCGCGCGAAAGCCTCGGCGTCGCGCTTATGCGATTCCGGAATGGAAGCTGAATCGGCGGTGATGGCGATAGCGCCGTCGCCGAGCATGCGCCACGCGGCCCAGGCCAGATAGGCCGAGTCCGTCCCGCCGGAGTACGCGATGATCAAGCGCCGCATGCCCGCCAACTGGTCGAAGAGCTTCCGCTCCTTCGCGGCCAGCAGTTCGGCGTCCAGCTTGGAACCTGCTTCCAGACTTACCAGACCCGCCATAACTTCAGTATATCCATGACCTTTCTGGTCGAGCGGGTAGAAATACATATCATGTCATCAATGTTTTTTCCACAAGTCACCAAATCGTAACCGGCTGGACGTTACAAGGAGACATGAAGTGCGATTTGCACGTCCATACATTACACTCCGGCATGTGCAACCTCCCGTGGTTAGATCGCGTCTGCCGCGAGAGCTATAACGATCCGCAAGCGGTTTACGAAACGCTCAAACAGCGCGGCATGGATCTGGTGACGGTCACGGATCACGATTCCATCGGCGCGGCAGAGCGGCTCCGGCGCTATCCGGATTTCTTCCTGAGCGAGGAGGTCACCTGCGCCACGCCCAGCGGCACCGAAATTCACGTCGGCGTATATGGCATCGAGGAGCGGCATCACATCGAGTTGCAGCGCCGCCGCAAGGATGTCCCCGCGCTGGCGGCCTACCTGCGCGAGCAGCGGCTGTTCTTCAGCATCAACCATGTTTTCTCCAGCCTGACCGGACGGCGCACGGCGCGGGATTTCCAGCTCTTCGAAGACGAATTTCCGGGCGTCGAAACGCTGAACGGACAAATCCCCAAGCCAAATAATCTCTCGGCTAGCCGGCTGGCGCGGGACTGGGGGAAGGCTCCCGTCGGGGGCAGCGACGCCCACACGCTGGAATCGCTCGGCAGTACCTTTACCGAGATCCCGGCGGCCGGTTGCATCCAGGATTTTCTGCGCGGGTTGCGCCATGGGCGCGGCCAGGTGGGCGGCGCGTCGGGCAATTACCCCAAACTCACGCGCGCCATCCTCGAGATCGGCACGCGGCTGGTCGAAGAGCATAGCTGGGCGATTGCACTAGCGCCCCTGCTGCTACTGGTTCCGGTGGTGACACTGGCGAATCACCTGTCCGAACTGGTGTTCGCTTCCAAATGGTCGCGACACCTCGCCACAGAACGTTACCGGATTCGCGTTGCCGATCCGTTGTTGGAAGCGCTGGATGCTGGGAAATAGCGCGCGGGCTAGTCGCTCTTGGATTTGTCACTTGCAGCCGGTTTTGATTCGGCCGGTTTCGATTCGCCGGTTTTGTTCTCTGTCTTGCTGCCGGTGTCGGCCCCAGCTTTGCTTCCCGATTCGCCCTTGGCCGATCCGTTTCCACTCTTGCCCGCGTAGTCAGTCACGTACCAGCCCGAGCCTTTGAACTGAAGCGCGGACGGCGAGATCAGACGTTCCAGCACCCCGCCACACTGATCGTGAACGCGCAGCGGTTCATCGGAGAACTTCTGCCGAACTTCGAATACAGTGCCGCACTTGTCGCACTTGTATTCGTAAATAGGCATCTCTGGTCCTATTGCTGTTGCTGGGGCTGAGGAACGTGCAGCGGAGTAAGATTCGGGCCATGATCCGCGTCGCCAGCCGCCGCTCCTGACTTGGCGGCCACGTCGCTCTTACCCTTGGTGATCACTTCGATGGCCTTTTTCAGCAACAGATCCTCTTTGGGTTGTTGCGGCTCGCCACCGATGGGATTGCCGTCGTCATCCACTGCCGTTGCATCCGCCTCAATCACGGGAACCGACGGCGTGACGCCGGTGTCCTGGATGGCCTTGCCGCTGGGCGAATAGAATTTCGCGGTTGACAGGATCACCGCCGACCCGTCATCCATGGTGATGGTCTTGCGAATGGACGCATCTCCGTAGGTCTTCTCGCCAACCACATCCGCGCGCTTGTCGTCTAGCAACGCCGCCGCGGCGACTTCCGCGCCATCCGCGGTGCCGCGATTCACGATCACGACCAAAGGCAGATGATTCACCGCCGTGCCGTCTGCTGTAACGTCCGCGCGCGGCGACTTCTGGCCTTGCGCATACGTAATCTCCTGTCCCTTATCCAGGAACAGATCGGCGATCTTCTCGCCCTGCTCGGGACCGCCGGTGGCGCAATGCCGCAGGTCCAGCACCAGCTTCTTGGCGCCTTGTTTTTCCAAATCCTGAATCTTCGCGGCCACATCCTGGGCGTTGTGGCCTTCCAGGCTTTCCACCTGAATCAGGCCGACCTGATCGTCCATCAGCTTCTCGGTCACGGCCGGATACTCGACCACGGCGCGCGTCAGGGTGAGTTTCTGCGGCTCAGGCTGCCGGAATCGGAGCACGCCCACTTCCACCGTGCTGCCCGGATCGCCCTCCAGCAGCAGTTCGGCGAACGCCAGCGGCATATCCCGCGTGGCAACACCGTTGATGGTTTCGAGAACATCCGTGGTAGTCAATCCGGCCTTGGCGGCGGGAGAACCGGGAATCGCGTCGACGATGCCCACATAGCCGAATTTCTTCGACAGGATCAGCCCCACACCGGCCTTATGCTGACCTTTGCTCGCGGCCCACTGTTTGTACTGATCGGCGTTCAAGTAGCTGGCGTACGGATCGATGGATTCGAGCAAGCCGTTCACGGCGCCCAGCGTGACGCTCTTCATGTCGGGCTCTTCGACATAATCGCTCTTGATGCGTGAAAGCACTTCGGTATAAACCGCAAGATGCCGGTAAGTGTCCTCGGGGGAGGCGCTTTTGCCGCGCATGGCTCCGAACAGGAGCACGAAAACGAGGCACGTGGATGAGGAAGCTACAAAAAACTTGATACGGCTGGTCATATATGAGCCTGCAGGCTGCCTACGACCAGTATACCGTGGCCGGGTCCAGGCGTCTGGCGCAGGCATCTTCCATCCCATCCCATCCGGCAAGCCAACAAGATATACACTGTGATGTGACAGGGAGGAAAACAAATCATGGCGGACGATATCAAAGATCAAAAGAAAATTGAAGATGCAGGATCCAGGCGCGACTTTGTCACCGGGTTCGTGGCGGCGGGACTCGCGGCGGCCGGTTCAGTTTCGGGCGCGGGAATGCCGGTAACGATGACCGACGTCGAAATCAAAACCCCGGACGGCACCTGCGACGCAGCTTTCATTCATCCAACCCGCGGCTCTCACCCGGGGGTAATCATTTGGCCCGACGCATTCGGACTGCGCCCTTCCTTCCGCGAGATCGGCAAACGCATCGCCGCGGAGGGATATTCGGTGCTGGTACCGAACCCGTTTTATCGCGTATCCAAGTCGCCGCAATTCGAAGACGCGTCGACCTTCAGTTTCTCGAATCCAACCGACCGGGCCAAGTTGGGGCCGCTCATGGGCTCGATCGGTGCTGACGGAGCGTGCGAAAAAGATGCGGTTGCCTTCGTTCAGTTCCTGGACTCGCAGAAGCAGGTCAACAAATCGAAAAAGATCGGCACGCAGGGCTACTGCATGGGCGGTCCACTGGTTGTCAGGACCTGCGCGGCAGTGCCGGATCGTCTGGGCGCCGGCGGTTCTTTCCATGGCGGCGGCCTGGTGACCGACAAACCCAACAGCCCACATCTTCTGGCTTCGAAAATCAACGCTCACATGTATTTCGGGATTGCGTCCAATGACGACCACACTCAACCGGACGCCAAGGACAAGCTGAAAGAAGCGTTCGGTTCAAAGGCTGAGATCGAAGTATATTCGGCATCACTGCATGGCTGGTGCGTGCCGGATATGCCGGCGCAGAATGGCAAGCCGATTTACAACAAGCCCGACGCCGAGCGCGCCTGGGGCAAACTGGTCGCGTTGTACAAGACCAATCTCGCCTAGGCGGCGCCTCGGTTCAGTTTCGGGGGCGGGGATGCCGGTCACGATGACCGACGTCGAGACCAAAACCCAATGCATTTGGATTGCGCCCGTCGAGGCGTGAAATCGGGAAGCTCATCTTGTACGTCCGCTCGCCGTCAGCGTTCTTGGACAATTCGATCTTCTCCCCTCCCTTCTTCCCTAGGATGGTGGCAAAGCTCCGCACGGTGTGCGGGCGGCCAGGCCGGTGCTTTCATGATCTCCGCTAGTGTCGCGCCTTTCGCGCGCATCGTCATCGTGACCACTTCCGTCTTCTTACTGGCGCTGTCTGCTTTCGATTTGCTGGTCTCCGGGAGCACGCACTGATTCAGAGGCCTGCCGCCCGATTCCCAATGGGCTTGGATGCCTGCAGGGGATTGATCAACCGAAGCTACAATGCCGAAGGAGCACTACCATGATTGTGGAGGTTGTTTCGAATTACGAACTTCCCAAAATATCAGAAGGCCGTACGCCGAAACTAAGAGGACGTTCAGTATCACAGTGACTAGTTCGAAGGTCATCTTATTACTCAAGGTCCGGAAGGCCCTAAGGGGCGGGCTCTCTGTCCCTCCACCCGCCACGGAAATTCTTAGGGAACTCGCATAACCGCGCTCTTTCAGGCTACTGAGCTTGTCCGCAGACCATAGGGTCTCAGGTGCAGTGCTACCTCGCGAAGCCTCGCCTCAATCAGCTCCAGGCGCTCCATGATCTGAACATGGTCCGAAGAGCGGGGCGCTTCACGCACTTCAATCACTGGTTCGGTGACAAAGCGTCTGACCAGCTCGACACGCGAGCGCACGCCCAATTTTTTGTAAAGATTCCGAGTGTGGCATTCCGCCGTCTTTGGGGAAACGCCGCAGCGGAAGGCGACTTCCTTTACCGCCAGCCCTTCCACCAGGAGCTGGCACACTTCGAGCTCTCGCGGGCTGAGGGAATCCTTGGGCAGTTTGAAGCTGTGCCAGCCCTCCGAGCGTTCCCTCCGGACGCTACCTAAGATGGCATTTGTATCCACACTCAACGGCGATTTCATACTACCTGCACTCCTTTGGAGAATGTTTCGATCCTGCCACCGAGAAGAATCCGGCGCCCAAGTTCTTCATGTTTCTAAAAAGCTCCTTGGGAGTGAAACCCCCTGGCTTCCAATTCCATACGTATCTTGAGCAGCGCGGACTTGTGCAGTTGCGAAACACGGCTTTCATTGACGCCCAATGACAATCCAATCTCTTTCATGGTCTTGTGCCTCGCATAATAGAGACGCACCACCTGCTGCTGACGCGGGCGAAGGTGACTCACGGCGCTGGCCAACAGGGCCTGCATTTGGGTCACGGAGAACATAATGTCCGGCTGTGATTCCGGCTTACCCTCGAACTCGTGCTCCAGTACGCCCTCGTGCTGCGGAGACTGGCTGCAAGTCGATATTTCGCCCACGCTGTGGACCTCCAGCACGATTTTGCGGAATTTCGTGAGGTCTATTTGCAGCCGCTCTGCAATTTCCTCGTCCGTAGGCTCCCGCTTCAAAAATCCGCGCAACTCCAACCTTGCCGACTCGATTTTCTTCCAACGGCGTCGAAGATCGCGCGATGCCGTATCAAGCTGGCGCAGGCTGTCTATAATCGCGCCTCTGATTCGATGCTTGGCATAGCTGACGAAATCGACGCGCCTTTTTGCGTCATACTTCTGGGACGCGTCCAACAGTCCAAGAATCCCCGCGTGAAACAAATCATCCAGTTCGACATGCACCGGAAGTGTCTGATGTATGCGATGAGCGATAGCCTTCGCGAGGCCTATATTGTCCAGAATGCGCTGTTCGCGCTCGGTGCTCTCGCCGCAGCCTCTTGACACCGTCTCTAAAGCCACTTCGCCCCCGTCTTTCTTCCATTCAGCTCTGGACTACCTTGAGCCGTCTAGATCTCCGCTGAACGTTGTACCGGGAACGCAGTTCTAAGGCCCAAACACGCCCCGAGGGAATGCACTACCGCAAAGGGGGGAGTCTGCTTATCTCAAACGCGGGAAACACCATACCCCCATTTGCGGGTAGACGGGACGGTGTTCCCTCCTAGGTCCCACAGACTCAACGAGATTGCCTTTTCGACCCGATGCAGCGCACGTTCCGCGATTCAGGAACACAAATGCACAGCAAGAATTCGAGTCTGGGGCAAAACACGTAGCTTTGGGTGAAAAATACCAGCCGCCGCCCCAACCATCTCCACGTCCCCTGCTTGCCGCCGGCTCCGCGTTCCTGATCGGTTGGGCGCGGGTGGTTCATTCCACGGCGGCGGCCTGGTGACCGACAAGCCTAACAGCCCGCATCTGCTGGCGCCGAAAATCAACGCTCGCATGTATTTCGGGATTGCGGCCAATGACGATAAGAATCAGCCGGACGCCAAGGACAAGCTGACGGGAGGCTTTCGGCTCCAAGGGCGGAGATCGAAGTATATTCGGCATCGCTGCATGGCTGGTGCGTGCCGGATATGCCGGCGCAGAATGGCAAGCCGATTTACAACAAGCCCGACGCCGAGCGCGCCTGGGGCAAACTGGTCGCGTTGTACAAGACCAATCTCGCCTAGGCGGTCTGGACTGGTTCTGGCGTCAGGCTGTCCACGCGCCTTAGGGAAGGGAACAGCCAGCCCCACAGCAGGACGATCGCGATGGTGCCTAACCCGCCCAGCACGACCGCGGGAACGGCGCCAAACCATTGCGCGGTGATACCGGACTCGAACTGACCGACTTCGTTGGAGGCGCCGATGAACAGCATGTTCACGGCGCTCACGCGTCCGCGCATCGCATCCGGCGTGGTGAGTTGCACCAGCGTGTGGCGAACGATTACGCTCACCATGTCGCAGGCTCCCAGCAGCGCCAGAGCGAACATCGAAACAGGCAGGCTGCGCGAGACGCCGAACACGACGGTGAAAAGACCAAAGCCGAAAACACAAGCGAATAGCGTAACGCCTGCGCGCCGGCGCAGCGGACGATAGGCCAGTGCGAGCGCCATCAGGACCGCGCCCGCGCCGGGAGCGCTGCGCAGCAAGCCGAGACCGTATGTGCCCGCGTTCAAGATGTCCCGCGCGTAGACCGGCAGCAGCGCGACTGCCCCGCCCAGCAGCACTGCGAACAGGTCCAGCGAAATGCTGCCCAGGATCAGCTTGTTCTGCCAGATATAGCGCAGACCCTCCAGCACCAAGGTTGCGGTTGCAGCCCTACGCGGCCGCGCGGCCGATTGCAATCGGATCTTCGAGAACAGCAGCAGGGCCGTGAGATAACCGGCGACGGCGCAGCAGAACACCGGCACGGGACTTCGGGACAGGCCATAAATCACGCCGCCGGCGGTCGGGCCTAACACCGTGGCCGATTGAAAGATCGAAGAACTCCACGTCACCGCGTTGGGAAAATGTTCTTCGCTCACCAGCAGCGGCAGAAAGGCCTGCCCGGCCGGTCCGTTAAACGCGCGAACCACGCCGTTCCCAAGCAGCACCGCATAGATCGGCCAGACTGACGTCAAGCCATGCAGCGCCAGCGCGAGCAGGAGCGCCGAACAAATGGAAAAAGCTCCGCAGCAGGTCGAGATGATGCGCTGACGGGGGAAACGGTCGGCGGTATGTCCGGCCAACAGGAACAGCAGGACGCCGGGTGCGAACTGCGCCAGGCCAACCAGCCCGAGATCGAGCGGGCGATGCGTCATCGCATAGATCTGCCAGGCCACCGCCACCGCCTGCATCTCGGTGGAGAGCACGGTCAGAAACCGCGCGGTCATGTAATAGCGGAAGTTGGGATAGCGGAAAGCGGCTCGGGCAGCAGGCCCGGAACTGTGCCCCATCCTTACTCCGGCCCAAAGACAGAAAGCAAATGGCCGTCCGGATCGTGGAAATTCGCGGCCCAGTTTCCCGGGGAAACGACGCGCGGCTCGTTCGAAAACTCGACACCCTGGCTGCGCAGCGTATCGTAGGCGGCGCGCACGTGCTCGACCGAGAATACGACCTCGGTTGCGCCCGGCCCTTTACCGAGCGCTTGCGCCAGCCCGCTGCTCAGCGCCAGCGTCACGCCGCCGCCGTCGAAAAACGCGAAGCCTTCAAACTGTGCCGACAGTGTCAACCCAAGCTGATCGCGATAGAACGCGATGGACTTGCCGGGGTCAGAGATGCCGAGCATTACCAGGCCGATCTTCGTTAACCGGAATTGTTCTGCCATGGGAAGCCTCAAATGTCGTAATACAGTGCAAATTCGTAGGGATGCGGCCGCAGACGGATCGCATCCGCTTCGCTGCGCCGCTTGTAGTTGACGAAGGTTTCGATCAGCTCTTCGGTGAACACATCGCCATTCAGCAGGAATCCGTGATCTTCTTCTAAACACGCCAGCGCCTCTTCGAGCGACGCCGGCATGGACGGGATGTTCTTCATTTCTTCCGGAGAAAGATCGTAGATGTCTTTATCGAGCGGTTCGCCGGGATCGATTTTGTTCACGATACCATCCAGCCCGGCCATCAGCATAGCGGCAAACGCCAAGTAAGGATTCGACGACGGATCGGGCGGCCGAAATTCGGTGCGCTTAGCCTTAGGGCTGGCCGAGTACATCGGAATCCGCACCGCAGCCGACCGGTTGCGCCGCGAGTAGGCCAGATTCACCGGCGCTTCATAGCCCGGCACCAGCCGCTTATAGCTGTTGGTGGTGGGCGCGATGATGGCCGAAAGGGCGCGCGCGTGCTTGAGCAATCCGCCGATGTACCACAGCGCGAGCTGGCTCAGTCCCGCATAACCGTCGCCGGCGAACAGCGGTTTCCCGTCTTTCCACAAGCTCTGGTGCGTGTGCATCCCGCTGCCGTTGTCGCCATACAGCGGCTTCGGCATAAACGTGACGCTCTTGCCGTATTGATACGCGACGTTGCGGATCACGTATTTGTACAGCATCATGTTGTCGGCCGATTTCACCAGCGTGTTGAAACGCTGGTCGATCTCGCACTGCCCGCCGGTGGCGACTTCGTGGTGATGGCATTCGATCTCCATGCCGCAGCGGATCATGGTCTCCACCATCTCGGCGCGCAGGTCCTGATAATGATCCGTCGGCGGGACCGGAAAATAGCCTTCCTTGTAGCGCGGCCGGTAGCCGAGATTATGATTCGTCGCGGCCGGAGTTCCAGCGCCCTTCCTCGGCGTCGATGAAATAGTAGCCGGAATGCTGGTTCTGATCGAAGCGGACGCTGTCGAAGATGAAAAATTCGGCCTCGGCGCCGAAATACGCGGTGTCGCCGATGCCGCTATTTTTCAGATGATTCTCCGCTTTGCGCGCGATCCAGCGCGGATCGCGCTCGTAATGCTGCCGCGTGATGGGATCGATGCACGTCGCTGGTCATCACCAGCGTGCGGGTTTCGCCGAACGGATCGATGAACGCGGTGGAAGCATCGGGGATGAGCAGCATGTCGCTCTCATTGATGGCCGCCCAGCCGCGAATGCTGGAGCCATCGATTCCGAAGCCTTCCTCAAACGAGTCCTCGCTGAGCTGGCTGATGGGATAAGAAACGTGCTGCTGCAAACCGGGCAGATCGGTAAAGCGCAGGTCCACCTGCTGCACTTCTCTCTTTTTCGAAAATTCCAAGACTTCCTTGGGATTCATCTAGCCTCCATGGGTTCACGAGCAACCCGGTAGCATATCACGCACACTGCCGCGAGTGGCGGCGTGGCGCCTGCTTCATACAGTGCCCATGAAAATCAGCGGATGTTACGTTACGGCGAAACTCGTTACCTAATGATACTTGACGCTCCTGACGCTCCCGCGTAGGATTGCCGCAGGAAGACAACACATGAGCCTCCCCGTTTTGGTCTGCGCTGCTGTCTGTGGTGGGAACGTTTCTCGAGAAACCGGGCCACGACCCGCGGGCCGAACCACTACGATGAAGCGAACGGCCGTAATCCTGCTGACTCTGATTTGCGCCGCCGCGTGGATGCCGCTTTTTGCCGACACGACGGTTCTGTATAACGCGCTGGGCGGGACTACCGCAGGAGACGACTCAATTACAACCTACGGTCCGCTATACGAGTCTTTCTCTACGGGGTCCTCTCCGGTGGCGCTGACTGACGTAATGGCGAGACTAGGAGCCGGCGTCTTGGGTTCTTCAGCATCGATCAGTGTCGCGCTTTACAGCGATGCAGGCCGGAGACCAGGCACCCTGCTCGTCAAGATCGGAACTTTGGCGGACTCTTTGCTCCCCACGCTGCCGTCAAACGCGAATTTCGATTTTCCGGTGAACCCTCCTTTCCAGCTAAACGCCAGTACCCGATATTGGATTGGCTTTTCCAGCGTCAACCAGAGCGCGGCCAGCTTGGCGTGGACAGAGGACACGAGTGGAACCGGCGTCTCGTTGGAATTCAACTATTGGAACGGGAAGGTTTCCCCGAATAATTCAGACGCTTACAAATAATTTTCCGCGCCAGGCTCACAGGTCCTTGACGCGCAGCTGGATATCGGCGCCTTTCCAGGCGGAGTCGAACTCACGCTGCACCCAGCTCGCCGCATCGTTTTTTTTCTGGGCCTTGAGGCTTTCCAGTAACCCGAATAGCATGCGTCCGTTGTTGGGGCTGCGCCTGAGGCCTTCGCGAAACACCGCCTCAGCGCCGGCCGCGTCGCCAGAAGCGAGCAGCGCTCCACCGAGCGATTCTCGGACCGGATAATACCAGGCTGGAGGTTCGCCGTAGACCAGCCCGTCCTGGAGCGCCGCGGCGCGCTTCCACTTGGCCACCGAGCTGGCCGGTGACGATTCCAGACGCGCATCCAACACCACCGAGGCGAGGTCCATCACGTCGCCAAAGTGGTTGGTGTCCCACTGCATATTGCGATCCAGGGTCTTGCGTATTCTTTCGAACTCGGCTTGGTCCTTACGGCCGTCGCTAGCTTGACCCTTGCTTGCCAGGGCGATCCCGCGCACCAAGTGCCATACCGCGAGCGAGGCAGGCGCTTGAGGCTGGGAAGTTTGCAAGACGTCGTCCCACAGATTGGCTCGCAGCTCGTTGAGGATCAGCCAGGTGCTCATCACTTCCGCCATTTCCGACATTTCGCCGGCGTGTTCGGTGATCGCCGCCGACATCTGCCGCGCGGCCTTTCTGGCTTCCGCCGCATGGCCCTGCATCCCGTGTCCATAAACCAGGAACTGCATGTTGTGCAGATAGTACATGCCGTAGCCGCCCATGATCCCTTCCTGCGCGATGTACTTTTCGTCGACTTGGACGGCGCGCTCGTTCACCGCGATAGCGTTGTTGAAATCGCCGATGGCGAGCCATATGTGACCCGGCATGTGGACCATGTGGCCCGCGGCCGGCACGATGCCCATCAATCGTTGTGCGCTAGGCACCGCGCGCTCAGGCGTGGGCGAGGACTCTACCGCGTGGATGTACAGATGATTCGCCCCCGGGATGCTGCGGATAGCGCCGCATCACGGCTTCTAGAACGTGTTCGGCTTCCGCGACGCCTTGGGCCGGCTTGCCGTCCGCGCCGTACCAATGCCAGCGGACGGGGATCATCAGCGCTTCGGCATACAGGGTCTGCGCATCGGGATCGTCGGGCAGACGCGCCGCCAGATCGTGCATGGCGCGGATGTACTTGGATGGATCGGCATAATCCGGGCAGCGCGTTTGAGCCGCCTCCAGCCACGCCCGGTCGGCCGATCCCGCGCTCGCCAGTTTCAATCCCTTGTCCACCGCGGCGCAGGATTCCTTGAGCTGCACGTCCGGATCGCCATCCATGTTGATGTAGGGACCCAGCGCCATCGCCATCCCCCAGAAATTCATAGCCGCGTGCGGGTCCAGCTCCGAGGCTTTGCGAAACGCGCGCAGCGCTGCATGCTTGTTGAAGCTGTAAACCAGCGTGAGCCCCTGGTCGAAAAATTTCTGCGCCTCCGGGTTGCTGGTCGCGATGGGATGATGCCAGCTCCCCAGCCCAGCCAGCAGGACAACCGGCTTTTCGGCGCCAGTTGCCTGATGATGCTGTGCCATCGCGAGAGCTGGGCCCAACAAAAGGAGTACAGCAACTTCAATGCGCGAGATTGTCATAGCCGCCCTCCACCCTGCGTGCAATTCCAGAGTCTATCGTAATGCGGCCGCCGCGAGTTTGCGGCGCAGGGGAAAGGCGCTTTCAAGACCCTGGATACTTCACTACAATCGACACCCGCCGGTTGGAGGCGCTGTTGGGATCGTCCGGCTTGCGCAAACGCTGGTCGGCGCAGCCGCGAACCTCGGTCACCTGGTCCGGCCTGACGCCAGTCTGCTGCATAAGCTTTCGTACGCTGTTGGCGCGATCGGCCGAAAGCTCCCAATTCGAATAATCCCGAGAGGCGGCGTAGGGACGCGCATCCGTGTGGCCCTCGATGAGCAGCTTGTTGGACATCTTGCCGAGTTGGGACGCCAGCATCTGCAGCATCTCGATTCCTGATTCGGTGGGATGAGCGTTGCCGCTTTCAAAGAACGTCCCGACTTCGCTCTCCAGCAGCTCGATCCGCAAGCCCTCGCCGGTCACGGTCATCTGCACCTGGTCTTTCAGCTTTTCCAGCTCGGGGGCCTGCTTCATGGCGGCTTCCAGCTTCTGCTTGAGCTGGTTCATATCGTTCTTGCCGAGGCTGAGGTTCTCGCCCACGCCCGCTTGTCCAGTCCCGGTTTCAGCCTTTTTGCCGGACGGATCGCGAAAATATCCCGCCACGGATTTCTTCACGGGTTCGCTTGCGCCCATCAGCCACAGCACGATGAAGAGCGCCATCATCGCGGTGACAAAATCCGCATAGGCGACTTTCCAGGCACCGCCGTGATGGCCGGCGTGAACGATCTTCTTCTTGATCACGATCGGAGTCACCGCGATCGGTTCGGGTGTTTGTTTTTGCTCGGACATGACCTAGGACTTGGGGCCTTTCAATGCTTTCTCCAGCTCCTGGAAGCTGGGCCGCACCCCGCCCGGCACGGCACGCCGGCCAAACTCGATCGCTACTTGCGGTGAGGCGCCCTTCAAGAACGCGATCAGAGCCACCCGCACCGCGTGGTAGAACTGGCCTTCCTCTTCCGCCGCTTTGCCCATCTTGGAGGCCATCGGACCCAGCAGCCCATAGCAGAGCAGGATGCCCAGGAATGTCCCCACCAATGCGGCCGCCACCTTGTGGCCGATCTCTTCCGGCGGACCGCCCAGGGCGCCCATGGTGATCACCACGCCCAGCACCGCCGCGACAATTCCCAAACCCGGCAGCGAATCCGCTACCGTGTTGAGGGCGTTCACCGGCAGATTGGCCGAATGATGATGGACTTCCATGTCGGCCTCCATCATTTGATCCAGCTCGAACGGCGTGGGGCCGCCGGTCATCGCCATGCGCAGGGTGTCGCAGACAAAATCCTGCAGATGGTGATCCCAGGCCGAAAATAGCTTGCTTTTGGATGGATTCTCGACATCGTTCTCCAATTCGTTCAGCCCCTGCTTGCGGGCGGATTGCATCACTGTGTAGAGTTGCTTCAACACGTCCTGGTATAGGGCCTTGCTGAACTTCGAATTTCCGAAGACCGACCGAAAGCCCGCGACAATTCCCTTCAGCACTTCGATCGGGTTCGCGATCAGGATGGTGCCGGCGGAGGCTCCGGCGATGATCACGAGTTCGGCGGGCTGTAGCAGCACCCGGATGTTGCCATGCTCCATCAGGTAGCCGCCCAGAACGGCGCCGAACACCACCACGATTCCAACTATCGCGAACATGGCTCTCCTGGGGCCCGAGAGATGGCGGCGCGATTGCCACCGCCCGCCCGGCAGTCCTCGAATATGTCCGCTACGCGCGCTTCCAGCGAATCGAGCGAATCGCCGTGCTCGGCGGTGGCCCCGGCGATTGAAACCGAAATGCGCAACCGGTCGCCCCACCATTCCAGAGCGGAGGAGCGGGCCAGCACCACCAGCTTCTCGGCCAGATCCGCCAGCTCCACGCGCGAGCTGTAGTGCACCTCGACGCGGAATTCGGCCTTGGTCCAGCGCGTCAACACATCCAGCGAGCCAAGGTTGCCGTCCAGCGTTCCCCCGATGGTTTTCAGCGCAGCGTCGATGATCCCGTGTCCGTAGCGTTGTTCGAATTGCTCCGTGCCGTCCAATCCGATGCGCAACCACCCGAACGGAATCCGGAATTCATTCAGGCCTTCGAGAGCGTGCCGCACTCGCATTTCGCCGTACCTGCGGTTGGCGGCTCCCGTCAGCTGGTCCAGGCAGCCGAAATTTTGCAGTTGCCAGATGGCGTGCCGCGCCGGCGCAGAGGCCGGATCGAAGACCTCAACCGCGCCAATGATCGTTCCCTGGGCATCTCGAATCGGACTGGAGCGCACATGCACCGGAACGCGATGCCCGTACCGATGCCGCAGGAATACGGTGCACTCGCGCGGACGGCCGTCGTCGATAACGTTCTTCAAAGGGCAGCGCGTACCACACAGCACGCTGCCCTCTTCATCGCAATGCACCAGCAGATCGCCGTGGCAGAACTGGCCAGCCACCTCGTGCGCCAGGTATCCGGTGATACGCTCGGCTCCGCCGTTCCAGTACAGGATTCGCCGCTCCCGGTCCACGATATAGATGCCGGTATCCAACTGGTCCAGGAGCTTCTTGTGGAGCTCGCCGTCCACCAAAGCTTGCTGTACCACGGCATCTTCGAAGTTCGTCTCCGGCATCATGCTCACACGCCGTTCTTATCGGCACTGGGAGCATGAAGTGAGAGCGGTGTTACCGGGCGCGTCTTCTACTGATTCTACTTCTTGACGTATTTCTTGAGGTCTTTCGGTCCCACCTCGGCGCCGTAGATGGTCCCCTTGGAGTCCACCGCCACGCCTTCAGCCGCGCTGGTGTTGGTGGGATTCGGTACCGGGTCGGGAATAAACGCCAGCACCGAGCCATCCTTTATTGATCCGACCCGCATTCCCCGCTTCCATCCGGGATGGGTGTTCGGATTCGATTCCGAGTCGGCCACGTAGATCATTTCGTGCTTGTCGATGAAGATTCCGCTGGGGCGGCTGAATTGGGTCCACTGTTCGATGAACTTTCCGTCCTGGTCGAAGATTTGAATTCTGTTGTTGGCGCGGTCGCCGACGAAAAGCCGTCCCTTGGAATCGAACGCCAGCGTATGGGGGACATTGAACTCGCCCGGTCCTGAGCCTTTCTGGCCCCAGGTCTTGATGAATTTGCCGTTCTTGTCGAACTTGACGATGCGCGCGTTGGAATTGCCGCCATGGCCGTCTCCGACGAAGATGTCGCCATCCGGAGCGACGATGACGGCGGAGGGCTGATTGAAGGTATCTTCGCCGTCGCCCGCTGCGCCCGCTTTGCCGAGCGTCAGCAACACTTTTCCATCCGGACTGAATTTGAAAACTTGATCGCCCTTGCCGTCCTTAGCCTGGCCGTCAGTCACCCAGACATTGTCTTGCTTGTCGATATAAAGGCCGTGTGGAAACACAAACATCCCGCCTCCGAAACTCTTCATCAGGTGGCCTGATTGATCGAATTCCAGGATCGGGTCCAGTTTCGAGCCGGCGCAGGAGTTGGCGCTGCATCGCTCGGCGACCCAGATATGGTCGTGCGAATCCACCGAGACGCCCGCCGTCGATCCCCAGGTTCGTCCTTCCGGCATCTGGGCCCAGTTTTCGATGGTCTGATAAGGATTCGGCTGAGCATTGGGTTCGTTCGTGGCTTGGATGGGGACCGTTGCTGCAACGGCACTGGCAATAAGGAGCGCTGCGCGACCTGCACCTGACATAAAATACCTCCGGGAAGAATTCGTCCGCGAATCCGATTCTACCGCCGCACATCGCTGAGGTCCAACAGGGTTGGGCGCAACAGCCTTCTCCAGTCTGTGATTAGGATGTGATCTGTCGGCTCTAATTACTAGCACGTGATTTGTCCGCTTGGAAGCAAGCGGCGGCCGAAGCTGAAACGTGAAACACAATAACCAGCCTGGGGCCGGCCTTAAACGAGCTGGGGATCAAGATGATTCCGCGACACTCCCCGCGCGGGAACGCATGGATCGCGACTTGCTTGTCATCAGAAGCTCAACGCCGAACAGCGGTTGTTGACGCAGTGCTGATTCGGCCCGCAGCAGATCGTGTTGCCTCAACACCTTTCGCTTGCCTTGCACGATCCGTTGCCGCAGCACGATTGGCCGGCAGGGATGTATTGCGGCACTCCGCTTCCGCCCGTCAGCAGGTTTGGCGTGCGTAGCAAAACATATGAAGTCAGGGAACCGGGTGAGCACAGGTTGCAAGTCACTGCAACGACTATTCCGGCGTAGGAGGCGGTGGTTGTTAGTGCTTCTGGACGACTGCGATTGCGAAGGTCTCGGTCACTCGATATCTTCCCACAGAGCCTACTGGGGTGGTGTGCATAGCGCTAGCTTCGATCGCGTCTGCCAGCCAAACCGCCAACGGGGATTTTCGACCGGAGCGGACAAACTCACCAGCGGGCCGTATCCCCTGGTTCGCCACCCGATCTATACTAGCTCGTGCGGCGGCATTGTCCACGCTAAGGCAGGCAGCCATGAGACCCAACCACTCGCTCCTGGAGCGAATTCGCCATCGAGCCCGTATCCGGCGGATGAACATGAGGCCCGGCATCGAGGTGGCTGACTCCACCTACCTTGCCAAGGGCGCGATGATCCAAACCGACTCGGATGGGATGTCCTTCGGAGGCCGGGTCGTTATTTCAGAGCGAGCGATCATTTCCGACGGCGTCCTCATCGCTACCTATGGCGGCACTATCGAGATCGACGCGAGTGCTTATATCGGACCGTACTGTGTGCTCTATGGGCATGGAGGGCTCCGCATCGGCCGGAATACCATGATCGGTGCGCATACCGTGCTGATCCCCGCCAATCACGGCTTTGCGCGACTCGACGTGCCGATGAACGTGCAGCCACTGACGCGTGAGGGAATCGTGGTGGGAGAGGACGTTTGGATCGGCTCCGGCTGCCGCATCCTGGATGGAGTGCGAATCGGCGTCGGATCGGTGATCGGGGCTGGGTCGGTCGTGACCAAAGATATCGAGCCGTGGAGCGTCGCCTTCGGTGTCCCCGCGAAAATGGTCAGGAGCCGCCAAGCGAAATAGAAGCTGGGACGGCCCAACTCAGGCGCGCGCCAGGAAACGGCGAAGCAGACGCCGCCACCCAAGATCCTGCCTGCGCGCGGGATTTCGCAGCCGCTCGAGCAGCCGCTGCTCCTCGCCTGTGAGTGGTCCTTTGGAAACGCTTTCGAGATTGCGGCCAACCCATTCGATCTTTCTCATAGCGACGCTGAGCCGGTCCACACCGCGATGAAACAACGAGAAGCGCAGCATCAGGTCCGCCAGCGACGTTCGCAGTGTTTCGCCGCTGCCCAACCGCGTGCTGACGCGTCCGCAACGATTCTGTCCAATTCCCATCCGCGAAAAAATGGCGAGGTTGCCACGGTCTCCCATCCGGACATCTTGCAAGCCGCGAAGATTCGATCCGCGTCCGCGGTGGTAACGTTGCATGGGCGGATTGCAAATCGAAACCGGCTTTTGTCGTGACATGCTTCGACATTCGCCATGTCCTCCACCCAAAGGCCCAGCCATCGGGCATACCCTCGCTTCTGCCACGCCAGCGCTAACTCTGCCTGCTGCTGGTTCTTCTCAGGGTCAGTCAAAGGCACCACAACCAAGCAGTCGACGTAAGCAGTGCGCAGCTGCTCCAGGATGATGTCCATGTGTCCCGGACGGTAGTAGCTGGCCGTTCCAACGCGTCTCCAGGCGCGAAATCGGTGAAGAAGTTCCAGGCCAGGATGCTTGCTTCCGCACGTCTGCCGAGCGTATGCAGGGCTTTGCCAAGTGCGACGCGCTCAGGTTGATAAGTTGTGTCGATCCATCGAATGCCGTGATCCAGGCAGGACTCGACGATCCTGAGCTGCTCCTGCTCTGAAGCGGGCGGGTCGTTGCCGAGCTGGCTGATGAATGAGTGCCCTCCTAAAATGAGTGGAATCTCCGTCGGCGGATTCATCAATAGCGTCCCACGTGCTCCATCGGGTTCCTTATGACTGCATCGGCTGTGCAAACGCCAGGAGTGCAGCGACTTCGTGAAGTGGATCCTTCCATCCGTGGGTCTTGCGCAGGAGACACTGCGGGTTTGTTCGTCCCCAAAACGGCCAATGCGCGCGCCGCCGGGTGCTGGCTTCAACTGGGAGCTCCCGGATGCCCCCGAACTGCGCATCAAAGAAGTGGTCGCGCGCGAATTCCCACTGTTCGTCGCGTGCCCGCGCGTAGACCGTGCGCTTGTCGTGATCGACGGCCTCGTGCCTGGCCAGAACATGGAAGGCATGCGCGGCCTCGAACTGGACCCACCATTGCCGAAGGTCGGTTGAAGGACCAGTCGAGGGCCAAGTGCGGCCGTCGCCGCTGACCGCATAGCAGAACCCTCCGGACGGGTGGCGCGCGGACTCGAGACAGAAGTCCGTGAGCAGGCAGGCCTTCGCCACCAGGCCCATCTCAGGCTTGATAGCAGCCGCGGTCACTAGCCGATGGACCGTTTGGAGCTGTATCCCGATGCGAATAAGATCGGGAACCGGCCGCCAATCCCGCCGATACAGGTACGGCGAAAAGCCACCGGAATCCATGAGTCTGTTGGCCGTGAGATCGAGCAGGCACGTTAGCCGGTCCGAGCAACTTTCTCCAAGGCCGTGTACAACGAATGTTGTCAACATCTCGATGGCATCCCCATTTGTGTTGAGCTCCTTGAAGCCCGGAGTGAGCCCGAGCACATCGCGGGCATCGGACGTGGGAAGCCTGGCCCCATCCGGATAGCGTTCGTTGTTACGGCGAAAGGAACCCCAGTAGCCGCCATACGCAGGATCCCAGGCCACATCGTCTAACCACGCCAGGGCACGGCGCGCCCAGAGGTGGCCCTCACCGGGCGGCAGGATCGGTGCTGCGAGTACGAACGCCCGGGCCGCATAGGTGGCAGCGTGGGGATGTTTCAAACCATCCCAGCATGGACGACCGCTCCGGTCAACGAGCGCGAAGAATCCCCCGTAGTTCGAGTCCCACATAGCTCCCTGGAGGAATGCACACCCATGCCGAACCAGCCGGTCGTATCCCTGTCCCGGCATGGCCTGGTCTATGAGCGCGAACGCGATGGTCAAACGGCTGGCATGCTCGAGAGTTTTGTCGTGCGGTCCGGCCGGCCGCCATCGTTCATCGAAGTCGACCAGAAATCCACCGTATTCCTGGTCGAGACAGCGCGGTACCAGTGGCTCCAGCACGTGAGCACGCAGGGCGGCGCGAGCCTGTTCAGCGATACTTGCGCTCACAACAGTCCATCCATCGACAAAGGTTCGGACCTCCAACTCTACCGCGCTAATGTCACTATAGCCAT
Organism: Terriglobia bacterium; assembly: GCA_963739705.1. GTDB lineage: Bacteria > Acidobacteriota > Terriglobia > Bryobacterales > Bryobacteraceae > Palsa-89. Next base: position 185,021 of record CAVUBR010000014.1, read on the forward strand.
AGCATCCGTCCCACAGGACCGGGATTCGCCATGAGGATGGGACGAGGTGACTCGGGGTCCCGCGTCGAAGCCAGTGCGAAATTTTCCCGCGACGCGCCGGCGGCGATCTCATCTTAGCAGCCGTTCGCAGTTGCCTTGATCCTGCGCTAGCCGAGTTGTGCTCCGGGTGAACTGGCAGGCCGGCGCTCCAGCCGGGCGAAGGCATCCTGGCGGAGGTAATTCTTGCGAATGGCGTTGCGGAGGAAATCGGTCGTTAAGCTGCCCTGTTCGACGCATTCTCTCAACAACGAGAAAAACAGCTCCTCTTGGCGTGGATCCGGATGGGTTTGGTAACGAACCGTCTGGTCTGGTCTGCCCGAGAGCCTCCGGCCCGCACGCTTAAGCGCATCCAGCCAGACCGGGTCTTGGCGAGCGTACTCGTTGTAGTCGGCGCGTAAACCGGTCTTCCAAGGCTGGGTCCGGATCTCAGTATTATGCAGGAGCTTGGTTTTTTCGGTTAGCGTGTCATGGTGGTTCCACTCGTCTTCGAACAGCCCGATTCGCTCCGGTAACTCATCCAACAAGGAAAGCCATGGGCCGATCTTTAACCGGTGGGCGAAGAGTTCATCGATTTCACGCTCCCAATGCCAGTGTGTAAGTTTGCTGCAATCGAGCAGCATGACGGCGGAAGAATAGAGACGCGTTCCCTCGCCGACCTGGGGTTTCTGGCGGCAGAGGATGGCTTTGCCGCCCATATCCCGGCTGAGCAGCTCATAGACGTCGCCAACCGCGAAAACGTCGGGATCGAGGAGGAGTGCCCGTCCCTGAAAGCCGAGCAGAGCTGGAACCATGCGGCGCAACGGGGCGAACGACTGCAGATCGTGCCGACGCCACACCCACGGCTGGTTGCCTTCCCACCAGACATATGTCTGGTTGTGCCGCTTGTAAAGATGCGGAGTCTCTTCCAAGCGCAGCAGCCGCACATCGAAAAAGTCAGGACTTTTGGACCTGGACTTGAGCGAGTGGGCGCTCACGCGCGCGGCGACCATCTGCTGCTCATTGGTGTGAATGACGACCGTAGGCCTGGTTTTGGCGCCCGCCATATCGTTAGAAGCCGCTTTCTGCCCGATTTGGACAGATGCTAGAACTATAAGTTACATTAGCGCACTAGAAGTTGGAGATCCAAAACTTTTGTCGATTGATGGACTGTTATGAGGGCAAGTATCGCCGAAACAGGCTCGCGCCCCCTGCGTGCTCACGTGCTGGATCCACTGGCACCGCGCGTGCAAACCAGCGGCACTGACGCCCGCTCGTGACGCTGTGGATCACGACGACTTCTTATTTGAGCTGAAGTTGGACGAACCCACCTCGCCTCCCGCCGCGGAAACGTCTTCAACCGCTTCACGGAACTCGCCGCGGCCGTCCACATTAAACTCGACTGCCGGGCCGTACACGATGGCGAGTTCGTCTGCCTGGATGTGTTTCACGATGGAACGGTCTGGAATGCAAGCAACAGACGGTGCCAGGGTTGGGCGCACAGGGTTGGACTGGGCGCGCCATCCGACGCCGCCAACAGGCCATGTGTTATGCGCGAGGCGACCTGGACCTGACATACACTACCTCCAGAAAGAATTCATCCGCGAAGCCGATTCTACCGCCGCGCATAGCCGAAGTCCACAGGCGCTTGGGCACTCAATCCGACGGCGCCAACATGCCATGTGCTATCACAGAGGAAAGTGTCCCAGCAAGTAATACCCTTGGCCGGCTATCGCCGGGCGTTGCATTTCATCGTGCCGTATTGGCCCCGGCTGGCGTTGATTCTTGTGGCCAGCATTGTTGCCACGGGTTCCGGCTTGTTGCAACCTCTTATCTCCAAACTTCTCATTGATGACGCCTTGACCAAGCACAACATGCGCATGCTGCTGCTCGTGAGCGGGCTGATGTTCGGCGTCACCGTAGTGGGGTTCGCGCTAAATATCTTTTCCAGCTATACCTACGTGCGCGTGTCGGCGGCGGTGCTGTTCGACATGCGGCTGGCTTTGTACCGCCATCTGCAAGTGCTTTCGCCGCGTTTCTGGGCGCGAACCAAATTGGGCGATGTGATTTCGCGTATCAACAACGACATCGCCGAGGTGCAGCGCGTCTCCGCCGACAGCCTGTTGAGCGTGCTCTCCAATGTCGTGTTCCTGGCCGGCAGCGTGGGATTTATGATCACGCTAAGCCCCAGGCTCTTTCTCGTCAGCGTGGCTGCGGTTCCGGTGAGCCTGTGGGCCCTGAAGCACTACCAGCGGCGGCTGGCGGATCGAGTGCGGGCGGTTCGCGAGCGAAGCTCGGACATTGGCAGCTTTCTGCTCGAAACGCTGCTGGGAATCCGGTTGGTTGTGTCCTCACAGGCCGAATCGCGCGAGGTGGAGAGGTTTCGCTCGCGCAATCAGAGTTTTCTGGACGCGCTGCTAAAGATGCAGTTGACGTCGTTTCTTTCCGGCGCGGTTCCCGGAACGGTGCTGACGCTTTCGACAGCGGCTATCTTTCTTTATGGCGGCAAGCTGGTCATCGACGGCACCATCACCATCGGTGCACTGGTCGCGATCATGGCCTACCACATGCGGCTGCTCGCCCCAGTGCAAAACATGATGAGCCTGTACACCAACCTGGTATCGGGCGGCGTCGCGCTAAGCCGGGTTTGGGAGCTGTTCGACACCAAGCCCGAGATCAGCGACCGCCCCGGCAGCAAACCGCTGGAGAACGTGCGCGGAGATATCGAGTTTGACCGCGTGTCGTTCACCTACGGAGGCGATGCAGTTTTGAATAGCCTCTCGTTTCGCGTGCAGGCCGGAAGCATTTGCGCCATTCTGGGGCCGAGCGGCGCTGGAAAATCGACGCTGGCCGATCTTCTGATTCGTTTCTACGATCCGGATGCCGGCGCGATCCGCATCGACGGGCGCGATCTGCGCGATTTGCCGCTGGCGGAGTTGCGCCACCTAATCATGCTGGTGGACCAGTCGCCGTACTTGTTTCAAGCCAGCGTGCGCGAGAATATCGCCTACGCCAGGCCGGACGCGACCGATGCTGAGATTACCGAAGCAGCCAATGCGGCGTGCATTCACGAACGCATCCTGACCCTTCCGAAGGGCTACGATACGGTCATCGCCGAGCGCGGGCAGACGCTTTCGGCCGGCGAGCGGCAACGGATCGCTCTGGCGCGGGCCCTGTTAGCCAACCCGAAGATCCTGGTTCTGGATGAGCCCACCTCGGCGCTGGACGAGGCCAATGAGCGCGCTATCGCCGAAACGCTGGTGCGTGTCGCGGATGGCCGCACTGCCATTCTGATCACGCATCGTCCGTCGCTGGCGCGCATCGCGCATCAGACCGTCATGCTTTCGCAATGAAGATCGCGATCATCGATAGCGGCGTCCATCCGGATCATCCTCACGTGGAAGGCGTGGCTGGCGGTGTGGGCGTGACACCGCAGGGTCTTACCGAAGACTTTATAGACCGGCTTGGCCATGGAACCGCCGTGGCGGGCGCGATTCGCGAAAAGGCCGGCCGCGATGTGGAGCTGTACGCGGTCAAAGTGTTCGACCGGCGTCTCACCGCGAACATCGAGGTGATCCTGCGGGCGCTCCAGTGGTGCAGCGACGAGCGCATGGACATAGTCAACCTGAGCCTGGGAACATCCAACCCGGCGCATCGGGAGGGGTTCGAGCAAGTCTTGGCGGGCGGGCCATTGGTAGTGGGCGCGGCTCACTCGCTGCCGGGAGATTTGCCCGGTGTCATTGGCGTCGCGCCCGACGCGGAGTGCCCGCGCGATTCGTACCGCTATCGCGAAGGCGTCTTCTATTCGTCACCGTTTCCGCGGCCCATTCCTGGCGTGCCGCCGGAACACAACCTGAATGGCGTGAGTTTCGCTGTCGCCAATATGACCGGGCTTATCGCTCGCTTCCAGGCTGGCGTCGAAGCGTCCTGGTGGGGTGCTGGTTCACGCGATCAGATGCGCGCCGCACTGGTTGCCCGGGCCGGCGCGGTCGTATGAGGGTCGAGTCGTCAAATTCACGGGTCAGGTCGGGAAACATGCTAGAAAGGAAGGCCGTCACGGAGGACGGCCTGTTCAAAAAGGGGCTTACACAGGGGTCGTGTGTTTTTGTGGCTCCTCAAATTTCTGTGCGCGCACCCATTCGTCGGCCTGCTTCTGAGCTTCGTCCTTGGTGATTCCGTAGCGCTCCTGAATGCGGCCGATCAGTTGGTCTTTCTTGCCGGCAATCTGTTCGAAGTCACTGTCTGTGAGCTTGCCCCACTTTTCGCGGGCCTGGCCCTTCAGCTGCTTCCAGTTGCCTTCCACTCTGTCCCAATTCATAGGTAAATGACTCCTTCCTCGGCTCGAGTAGCACGGCAAAGGCCGTGTGGAAGCGATAGAAGAGTTTGTTCCTATCCAGTTTCTAACGTGGAAATATTTCCCCTTGGCGGGGTCCCCGCCGGTATCTTCGGCCTCGCCCGCGGCTGGCGGCGCGACAGAAACCCTTTCCCGCCCTGGAAATTATAGCCGCATCGCAAACGGGCAACTGGCAGAGCTCTTGCAAGCTCCCAGGCATGAATCGCACCAGCGTATCGAAGATCGCTCTAGTGTGTCAGATATTTTCAGCGTCCGCGGGACTCTCGTTGGGCGCTGCCGCACAAGATCACAGCCCGCCCGGCCAGGTCACCGCCGATCAACAAAAGTCAAACAAAGCCGATCGTGAGCTGACTCAAAACATTCGGAAAGCCATCGTAGGGGATAAGTCGCTCTCCATGTCCGCCCACAACGTCAAAGTCATCTCCCGGAACGGAACCGTGACTCTGAAAGGGAAGGTCACCTCAGACCAAGAGAAGAAAGCTATCGAGGACAAGGCCACGGAACTTGCCGGGCCGGGCAATGTCACCGACGAGCTGACCGTGGGCTCGAAATAAAGTACGAATCGATCCAACACAATTAGCAACCAGAAAGGACAAAACGTAATCATCATGGCAAAGAACACAGCAGTTTTTGGAATTTATCGCGATACTGTCGCTCTGAGCACCGGGCTAGAACGGCTTCGCGCCGCGGGCTTTCGAAGCACCGACGTTTCGGTCTTAATGCCCGAGAACCTGGGCACGAAGGACTTTGTGCACAAGAAAGACACCAAAGCGCCCGAAGGCGCGACTACTGGGGCGGTATCGGGAGCCGTAATTGGCGGTACTCTGGGCTGGCTGGCCGGTATCGGGGCATTGGCGATTCCAGGCCTTGGCCCATTCATCGCCGCTGGGCCTATCATGGGCCTGCTGGCAGGCGTTGGAGCCGGCGGAGCTGTAGGCGGCGTCGCTGGATCCCTGATCGGGATGGGCGTTCCGGAATACGAAGCCAAGCGCTACGAAGGCCGAGTGAAGGCTGGCGGCATCCTGCTCTCGGTGCACTGCGACAGCTCCGAGTGGGTTAAACGCGCCAAAACGATTGTGGGAGAAACCGGCGCCGAAGACGTCGCGGAATCCGGCGAAGCCACGGCCGACTTCGCAGTGAGCGACCGTCCGGCATCGCGCATTTAGTTAGGTCTGCAGCCAGCTTGGGGCGGTTCTGCGTTCTTCATTCCGCGGATCCGCCCCGGCAGCAGCTCACTTCTCGCGACGGCTATTCCCCTTTGGGATGGCCGGCCTCTTTGTGATGCTTCAGCACGGTGCGCGCGGCAACCTCCTTGGCGCGTTTTCCATAGCGGCCCTCCTTTTTAGAAGCATCGAGAATGTGCTCGTATTGCCTCTGTTCCTTCGAACCCACACCTCTCACATGTTTCTTTTCCGGCATATCTCGCTCCATATCTAAGCGAGCCCCTGGGGCTCGACTGTGGGACCCGATGATCCCTGGCTTGTTTCAGCATCGCTTCGTCTGGTCACGTGGTTACCTCGTCACCTTTTGGTTCGAAGCACATCTGCCATTGTCCGCGTCCAGATTTTGGAGGTAGAAGCAGCCATGAGGCACATCCTATTAAGACTAAGCGCAGGTGCGTGTTTGTTGGTGTTAGGCGCCGGCATGGGAATGGCGCAAGATCGCGACCGCGATCGCGACAGCAGCTGGTATCAAAGCCGGGAGTCCTTCTTTCACGAACAGCACTGGAAAGCGCATTTGTTCCAGCGCGTACGTGAAGATCTGGACCGGGTTCAATCCAGCACGTTCCCGGGAAGCGGCGACGAGTACCGCATCACCAGAACGAAGCAAGAGCTGGGAGATCTGCAAGCCAAACTAGCCGAGAATCGATACGACCAGCCGCAACTCGACGACGTCATCGCCGGTCTGCAGCGGGTCATCGACAGCAACAAGCTCGCGCCTCGTGACCGCGACATGCTGGCCGACGATCTGAGCCGGCTGCGCGACTATCGCGAGCACCACGAGGACTGGCGGTAGTTCGCGGCGAAACAAAACAGCCTATCGCGAAGGCCGATCGGGGCTCCGGGTTGAAGCAGCATCAACGGCCGCTTCAGTCCGGGGCCCATCGCGTGTCACAACAGTTCTAACGATGAAGCGCGGCCCTTAGCAAGAATTAATTCCGGACAGCGTAACCTGCATTCCATAGGCTGCATCTTTTTGTTTGAATGCTCTCATCTCAACGTCCTCAGTGTCCAGCTTGGAGGCGAGGACCGTCCTTGCTGGCTTCCCCATGGAAGGGACTTTTCCTCTTTGGAATTGCCCTACCGGTGTTCGCACAGTCATCGGGGCAGGGTATCAAGAACTTTTACCAAGTGGATCAACATGTATATCGGGGCGGGCAGCCGGGTAAAGAGGGCTTCGATTACCTGAAGAAACTCGGCGTCAAGACGGTGGTAGACCTCCGTGAGGCCGATCGGCGGTCGCAGGACGAAGAGAGGTTAGTAACGTCGGCCGGAATGAAGTACGTTAATGTCCCCATGACCGGCCTGACGGCTCCCACGGATTCGGAAACCAGCAAGATTCTCGCGATTCTTGAGGACCAGACCGCGGGAGCGGTATTCGTGCATTGCAAACGGGGAGCTGATCGTACTGGCGCCGTGATCGCGGCCTATCGGATCGATCACGATGGCTGGGACAACAGCCGGGCTTTGAAGGAGGCTATGGACCGGGGCATGAGCTTGTTCCAGTTGCCTCGCCAAAGTTACATCCGAGGTTTTCAATCCAAGAAAATTGAGGCAAACGTTCCTGCTAGCCAGGAGTCGGCCGCTGCTGCCTCCGTCGGCGTGCCTCAGCCCGCTGTGGCGCAGTAGAAGCCGCCAGACCGCCCGACCTCAGGGCTGCGAAATCTGGGGGCTCCCAGTTTGTCCGCTTGCAGCAGGCAATGGTTCGCGGGACGCCGATGCCTGGTTATTGCTCAGCTTGATCATGGAAGCCGCAGCCATATAGCGGACAGCATGGTGGCCGTCGTTCAGCAGGGCACTTAGTTTCGGGACGCTGTCCTGGTTGCCGCGTTCGCCTAAGGCTTTCGCTACGGCCAGACGCACGGCCCAGTTTTGATCGCCAAGCGCCCACTCAAGCAGTGTCAACGCGTAGGCATCCTGATCTTTTGCCAGGACGCTCGCGGCTTCGGCCCGGCCCGGTGCGCCCGCGTCACCCTTAGTGTCCTTCACCGCTTCACGAATAGCCGTGATGCCGATTGAGGCCGGACCAAGTAGGGCGCCGGTGGCGCTTTCGGCTCCCATGAGCCCGAGTTGCGTGGGCGTCAGCTTCTTTTTGATGGCGGTGTGTATCTTGCCCGGCGCATCGCTGCGCTCGCCTTCCAGAACTTCCTGAAAAATTTCACGCCCGCTCGGGTCGCCCAGAGTCCATAACGCTTTAGCGGCGGTAAAGCTGACCTCGGGCTTATCGTCGAGCGCCGTCTTGAGAGCCGGTATCGCTTCGGTAGAGCCCATTTCGCCTAAGGTATTAGCGGCTGTTTCGCGAACGCCGCTGTCTTTGTCCTTGAGACCTTCCGTCACAAGTTTGACCGCATCCGAATTCGGCCCGATCGTGCCGATTGCTGCGATCGCGGTTTTGCGATGCGCCGCGTCGCTGTCCGCTACGCCTAGCTTGAGAGTGTCCCACGCGGTCATTTCTGCCGGCGAATTGAGGGACCTGGCGGATGGTGCGGCCGTAGAGGTTGATTTCGCGGGCGGCTGCGGAGAAATCGTACCGGCTGCCACCAAGAGGACGATCAGGGTTGCTGTATATTTCATGGCGAATTGACACACCTTTCGGAACTCGGGCGATAAAAAATTCCTAGCGGCTCCTCGGTGATCCGGTGAGCCGCTAGGAGCGCCGCTGCCGGGCTACTTCATCGAGGGCACCGGTGTTTCATGCGACTTGTGGCTGGACCTGGTGTAGCGTTCCGGATTCTTATCGAACTTGTCCTTGCATTCGTGCCCGCAAAAAACGTAACGTTCACCTTCATAGGTGCTCGTCGCGGGAGCTTTCTGCTCGTCGACTTGCTTGCCGCAGACCATATCTCGCTTCATCACTTTGTCACTCCTTTCTCACGTAGGAGAACCTACCCCCGTGTGTGAAATGCGGCACTTTCATTGCCAGTGCCGATTCGCCTGGCCCTCCGCAAAGCGGCGCGTTTCTCGGAACGCAGCGTGGAAACAAAACATGAAAAAACTACTAATGTGTCTTTCTTCCAGGCGCAGAAGAGAACCTCAAGTCACGAAGGTTCTTCAATCTTGAGACGGTGACAGGTGCGGTTATAAACGTGCATTACCACTTCACAGCCCCGGCCAGTTGCGGGGCATGAATACAGGAGGGACTGGGATGCAGGGCAAAAACAGAGCCGTATTCGGAATTTACTCAAGCCAATTGGATGCTGAGAACGCAGTCAACGGATTGAAGCTGGCAGGCTTTCGTAACACGGATGTTTCAATCCTTTTCCCGGAAAATGAGGGGACCAAGGACTTGGCGATGACACGCAGCACGAAGGCGCCGGAAGGTACGGCCGCCGGGGCCAGTTCCGGAGCCGTGCTGGGGGGTGTTGTGGGTTGGCTCACCGGCGCCGGTTTGCTGGCGATTCCAGGACTGGGCATGTTTATCGCGGCAGGCCCGCTGATCGCGGCTTTGAGCGGCATCGGGGTGGGCGGCGTGGTGGGCGGTTTGACCGGAGCTCTGGTCGGTCTGGGATCTCCCGAATATGAGGCCAAACGCTATGAAGGGCGCATCCGGCATGGCGGCATTCTGTTATCGGTCCACTGCGACGACTCCGATTGGGTCAAAACCGCGAGCATGATTTTGCAGCAGACGGGCGCGGAAGATGTGTCGTCCACCAGCGAGGCTAAAGCCGATTTTGGGGCCAGTGACCGCCCACACCCGCGGGCCGTCGAGAAGCATGTCTAGGGTGGAGAAGCACGTCTAAGACGGAGGAACGCCGCTCAGATACAGGGCCCCGCTCCACGCACCGGCTAGTGCGCTCCGCTCCGACAGCAACTCGGGTGGTGTTCCTGTCGAGGCCGCGAGCTGCCAGCAGGCGGCATCCTGCAGCAAGAATTCCGCCGAGTTTCCGGAAAAATTGCAAAGCAGCAGAGCTTTCGAGCCGGAAGGATCGCCCCGCTCCATCCGGAGTAACCGGGCATCCTCGTCGGCAATTACGCGCGTCAAGTCTTTGCGGCAGTTGGCCAGGCTAGCCGTGCGCTTTCGTAGCGCAATGAGATCCCGATAGAAGCGCAGAACTTCGCTGTAGCGCGCCTGCTCGATCAATGTCCAAGTAATGCGCGACTTTTCGAACGTCTCGACAGCCTGCGGGTCGGCGAACTCGCCGGCGCCGGCGAAATCGGCGAATTCTTTCCGGCGACCTTCGCTGACTGCTCTCGCTAGCGCGCGATCTGAATGGCTGGTGAAATAGAGAAACGGCGCACCTTCGGCGAACTCCTCTCCCATGAACAGCAGCGGCAAGAAGGGCGAGCAAAGCAGCAACATCGCCGCCAGCTTGCATTGTTCTAAAGAAACCAGCTCGGAAAGGCGGAAGCCCTGGGCGGTGTTGGCGACCTGGTCGTGGTTTTGAATGAAGGTGACGAACCGCTGGCCCGGTTCGTCCTTGGAGGAGCTTCCGAAACGTCGCTGCCGGTAGGGTGAATAATTTCCGTCGTACACGAAGCCTTCGGTGATGGCTTTCTGGATATGGTTCAGCCGGCCGAAGCCCGCCAGGTATCCGCGGTTCGCGCCGGTCAACACCGAGATGACAGAGTGATGAAACTCGTCGTGCCATTGGGCGTCCAGCGCATATCCGCCGTTGTGGCGCGGTTGAATGACGCGAACGTCGTTGAGATCGCTCTCGGCGATCAGGAAAGCCTGACGGCCTAAGCGCCGAGCTTCCTCGTGAAATCGATCGCGCAGCTCGGCCAGAATGTGATATGCGCTGAAATCGAAGATGCCGTGAATGGCATCCAGCCGTAAAGCATCGATGTGGTATTCGGTCAGCCAATAAAGCGCGTTGTCGATGAAGAAGCGCCGCACGCCGTCGCTACCGGGCCCGTCATAGTTGATCGCGCAGCCCCAGGGCGTCTGGTAGCGGTCCGTAAAAAAAGGGCCGAACTCGGCTAGATAGTTGCCTTCCGGCCCCAGGTGGTTGTAGACGACGTCCAGAACCACCGCGAGCCCGCTCTCATGAGCTGCATTTACCAGCATCTTCAGGCCGTCCGCACCGCCATAGGCCGAGTGGGGAGCGTAGACATCCACGCCGTCGTACCCCCAGTTGCGGCTGCCCGGAAACTGGACGATCGGCATCAGCTCGATCGCCGTGACACCGAGGTCTCGTAAGTACTCCAGCTTCGAACGCACACCATCGAACGTTCCTTGCGGCGTGAAAGTTCCCACGTGTAGCTCATAGAAGATGTAGTCGTTGAGGGCGATGCCCTTCCAGTTTGCGTCCGACCACGCAAACGAACCAGGCTCGACGATCTCGGACGGCCCATGCACTCCTTCGGGCTGCGATCGTGAGCAGGGATCGGGGCGCTCCTTGGAATCGTCTAGAACCAGGAAGTAGCGATCGCCTGGCCGGGCATCCTCGATGGTTAGTTCGAAGTCCTCGCCGCTGCGAGTCATTGCTCGTGGCTCGCTCCCGGCAATGCGCACCGCCAGCTTCGAGACACCTGGCGCCCAGACCCGGAATTGAACGCCTCGGCCGGCCAGTGGAGTAGCGCCGTACTTCAAGCGCCGCCCTCGCTGAAAAGCAGAGCTGCCGGGCAGTGGGCGAAGATTTCTCCCAGCGGCAAGATGGAATGTTCGTCCTGCTGCTCCGCGTTAATGGTCCGGCCGGTAAGAACATCTCGAAAACCGCGGGCTGCGATTTTTTTGGGTAAGACCAGCGACGTGTTAGCCCACACGTCTCCCCAGGGTACGTTGTGAGAATTGCAGAGCCGAAGAAAAAAACGGCCTGCCACGGCCAGAACAGTTTGGCCGTGAAACGTTCGTGCCAGCGCTATTACGTGGTTGGCGCGGCTTCCCTGCGAGGCCAGCGGGGCGTAATTGCCTTCGGCGAAAAGCTCGGGGTGGTCTCTACGGAAGCGTAGCGCGCGGCTGGTGATATAAAGTTTGATCCCGCCGTCACAAGGGTTGTTCGCCAGCCGGCACATCAGCGCCGCCGGATCGTCTTCCAACTCGCGGCGCAAGCGGGCTGCGATCTCCTTTGTCAACTTGAAATCCACAGGTTGCCGATTGTCGGGATCCACTAAATTAAAGCTCCAAATCTCAGATCCTTGGTAAAAATCCGGTACGCCGGGCGAGGCGATCTTCAACACCAGTTGCGAAATCGAGTTCCACATTCCGGCTCTGGCAATGGGGCCCTGAAATCGTCGAAAATCCTCCAGGAACAGATTTTCGCGAGACCTATTTAGAGTGTTGCTTACAAAGGCCCCGACTGCTTGGTCGTATTCCGAGTTGGGGCTGATCCAGCTGGAATGCGCCTTGGCTTCATGCAAGGCCTTTTGCATGTAAGCCTGAATTCTCCCCACATACGCGGCGTGGTTCTCGGCGGTCATCTCCGTGAGCGGCCAGGTCCCTACCAAAGTTTGGTACAGGAGATATTCTTCATTATTGTCGGGAGCGCTCTGGCCTTCAATTCGGGTCTTCCACTGGCGGTTCATATGGTTCCATCTGCGGATGGCCAGATACCAATCGCGTGGAATTTCAGAGAGTACATTGATCCGCGCGCGCACGTCTTCACTCCGTTTCGTGTCGTGCGTCGAAGTGGCATTCATCGTATGCGGCCACAACTGCTCGCGGATGGCGTTGCGGCGATGGAAGGACGAAACTGACACTCCAAACAGGTCCGGGCTCCCGCCGACTTCGTTTAACGAAGCCAGAGGGTAATAGCGATAAAATGCGGTGTCTTCCAGCCCCTTACCCATCACGGGGGCGGCCAGTTGCTGGAAGCGCATAACGAAGGTCTGCCGCTCGGCGCGCTGTTGGCTATCCAGCCCGTCGGGATGTTCCAGCAACAGCACACTCTTGATGAAGTCGAACACGGACTCGCTGATAGCGGGGTTGCGCCTCTTGGCCGCGCGAATCGCATTCAGCACCTGGCGCCGGTCCTCTGGATCCATTTCCTGGTCGTCGCTCCGGGCGTAGGTTCGATAAACCGGAAACGTCGCCAACACTTCCCGCAAGGCATCCCGCAGGCTTTCAAGCGTGAAATCGCGCGACCAGCGGTGTTGTTCGGAGATGCGATCCAATTTTCTTGCGAGCACGTTCAGTTCGCTCGACATCGCCACTTGCAGGATCAGGCGCTTGGAATCCGCAACGAGATCCGGGAACTCTTCCGGCCAGCCCGTGAACCGCCGATACAGCAATTGAAAAGCCTTCTCCTTTCTGCGATCGATGAAGAGCCCGTTCAGCACATTCAGGAAATCGTATCCGGTGGTGCCTTCAATGGCCCAGGTAGTCCGTAAAGCCTCCTTCCTCATCAGTATTTTTTCGGCTACCACGTAAAAGCTGCGCTCGCCCTGATTCAGGCCGCTGCTGCCGTTGAAACGCGCCTGAATCGTTTGCGCCTTGCAGCCGTCTTGCAGGAACCGGAAGTATTTCTCGGGCTCGAAGAGCCCATCCGGATGGTCCACGCGCAGTCCCGACACATGACCGCGCTTCACCAGGTCGAAGATGAGCGCATGCTCGGCGGAGAAAACTTCGGGATCTTCCGGACGAATGGCGGCCAGATCGTTGATATCGAAAAACCGCCTGTAGTTGATCTCGTCCATGGCGACCCGCCAGTAGCTCAACCGGTACGCTTGACTGTCCAGCAATCGCTCCAGCCGGTCGAAACTATGAGGGTCGCCGCGTTGTCCATTGATCTCGGCGAGGGCTGCCTGAATGGCCTCCATGGCCTGGGGGCTTGCCTCGATCAGTTCTGAAAGGCGCCGCTTGACGATCTCTTTTTCGCGCTGCCGCTCGCGGATTTTCGCTTCGTCGCTTTCGGTGTGGCCGGGAAGATGATTCAACGCGGTGACGATACTTTCCAGCTCAGCCAAGTGTGTATTGGAAGGCTCCAGCTTGTCACGGAGCTTGGCGGCCGCCGGCTCCAGGATCATGCTCCAGGTTCGGGGCGCCAAAGGCAGCAGGGTGTCATAGACGGATATGTGGAATTGCCCTTCCTTGTAGACTGCTTGAACCTCGCGATTCTCCAAGACCCGGCCGTATTGATCGCCCAGGATCGGCAGCAGAACTCGATTCGTCAGTTCTTGCTTGGGCGGCTGCCAGTCGATGTCGAAATAGCGTGCGAAGGGGCTGCTCGGGCCGTTCTCGAGCACATCCCACCACCATGCATTGGACGGATGGGAAATGCACATATGGTTGGGGACCACGTCCACCACCAGGCCCATCCCGTGCCGCTGGAGCTCCGACGAGAGCCGAACGAACGCTTCCTCATCTCCGATTTCAGGATTCAGCCGGGAGTGGTCCGTCACGTCGTATCCATGCAGGCTGCCCGGGCGAGCCATCAGGAACGGCGAGGCGTAGATATCGCTAATACCCAGCTCGTCGAGATACGCGACCACGTCCTTGGCTTGGTCGAATGTGAACAAGCGATTGAGTTGGAGACGATAAGTAGCCGAAGGGATGCGAACGGGTCTGGTTTTTTTGCGCTGCATGGCGCTGCTCGTCCTTGGACTCTGACGGTGGATAAAGATTTCAGTGGTTAGGCCGGCGGGAAGTTACATTGAGGTTACTTCCTGGCTTTATCTTCGGGCGATTCCGTCTTGCAGGACCACGTCCTCAACCGCATCCAGGACCGCATCCTTCACGGCCTCCTTCACGGCATCCTTTACGCTGTCCTCGACCTGCTCGGTATCCAAGTCGACATCGGCTCTCGATCCCACGATTTCTTTAACTACAACCTCCAGCATTGGCGCGATGGGTGGCAGATCCTTAGTAATTGCCTTGGCGAACTTCTTGGCGACTTTACCCGCCGGGGTCGTATCCTGACCACCCGCTTGTTCCACCGCGCGCTGCGCCGCGCTCCAGTCGTCATGAAAAGTCTTCACCAGCCGCGCGATGATCTTAGCGTCTCGAAATATAACACCCACCTCGCGCCGCGACCCCAGTTCTACCTCCCGCAGGCTCTGGCTCCCGATGAACACCTGACGCCCGTCCCGAATGATGCAGCGGGCGTGGAGACGGATTTTGGATAGCTTGTGCTGTTCGATCTTCGGGGTCTTCCGAGTTACCCGGCCGATGACGCGGATAGCTACTCCCGCGCCGGCGCGCTGCTCCAGCAGGCGAATCATGGACGGGTCGCTGACTTCCGGATCGTAAATGAGCAGCTCTTTCTTGGCGGCCTGGATCAAAGCAGAAAGCTGCTTGCGGGCATTTATGGGGCTAATTACGAGGGACGACAGACCAGCCGCATAGGCTTGCCGGGTCGTGTCCGCTTCAAACAGCCGCACCGCCTCTTGCACTAACTTAGCGTGGCGCGTGATCACTCCAAAGCTGCGGCTATGATCGATGTCCAAATGAGTGAAGTTGAACGCCAGGATATGCAATTCGCGACGGTCCACGATCATGAACTTGCCGTGGTAGCGGGCTAAGTCGTCGGATGTGCGCGCCACGGTGACGCCGGCGGCCAGCAAACGCATTTCTAATTTTCTGAGCTCCTTTTCGCCACCCCGGTTGGTGTAGGCGATGAGCGCATGCACGAAAACACCGCGGCTGACCGCGCTTGCCAGCGCCTTCTCTATTTCCGGCCGGTCAAATCGGAAGATAACGATTTCCACGCGGTCCTTGGCTTTGTTGATCGCCTCGACCAGAGGAAGTACCCCATCGTCAGGCTGCATTAATAATTTCAAGTCAACTCCTCAATAATTTCGACGTGCATGGCTCCTCGAATCGATGCTCGTTTAATGTGGCACGCCTTTTGCTCTTCAGGTCTGTCGCCACCCCGAAGGAGGCCGTGTATGCGCGTGCCAGTAAAGATGGTTACCTGTTTTGTTATCGTCCTTAGTTGCACCGCGGGTCCGGCCGGGGCCGTGCAGAAAAAGGATAAGTCTGCAAAGTCAGGAGAAGAAATTACACGCAACGTTCTCACGGTGTTATGGCGGGAGCCTGATAATATTACCGCCAGGAACCTGTATTTCGGCCCGGGAGGGGAACGGCGCCAACCACGCGGCCCATTCACGTTTATCAAAGAAGACCTGGAAGGCTCCAACCCGAAGTTCACCGTGCGAGACAGGGATGGCGTCAAGTGGAAGGTGAAGCTTGGCGCGGAGGCGCGGCCGGAGACTGCGGCCACGCGGTTGGTCTGGGCTGCCGGCTATTTCGCCAACGATGACTACTTTCTTCCGAGGCTTCGCGTCGACGACATGCCGGCCCATTTACAACGCAGGCACGCCGGCAGGTTTCTCCAGCCTGACGGCTCCATGCTCAACGTCAGGCTCAAACGAGAGCCGGACGACGAGAAGAAAGTCGCCACCTGGCGTTGGCGGGACGATCCGTTTTCCGGCACGCGCGAGTTGAACGGCCTGAAGGTCATGATGGCTCTCATAAACAACTGGGACCTCAAGGATACGAACAACGCCGTATACGACGAGAAACGGCCTGGACGGCCGGATGAGCGCATTTACATGGTGAGCGACCTGGGAGCGAGCTTCGGAACGGCGTGGCTTGACCGGACGCATGAAAAGTCCAAGGGCAATCTTTATTGGTATTCGCGGACTAAATTCATAAAAACGATCCACGACGGAGCGGTGGACTTTGAAGATCCGCGGCGTCCTGCCATGGTTGTGCTGGTGAACCCGCATGAGTTTTTCAGCCGGCTCGGTCTGCGCTGGATCGGCCGCGATATACCGCGTCGCGGATGCCAGATGGATGGGCGGCCTGCTCGCAAAGCTCTCCGATCAGCAGATTCGCGACGCGTTTCGGGCTGCAGGCTATTCGCCCCAGCAGGTGGACGGCTTTGCCTCGGTCGTGAAGACGCGAATCGCCGAACTAAACCGGCTCTGAAGCGCTTGCAAGAGTGATGGCGTGCTGGTCTGACCGCGGCCTTCCGGTATCTTCGCCATCCTGAAACTGGATGTGATACAGCTCCGAATAGAGCCCATCCTGTTGCAAGAGTTCCGCATGCGAGCCGGTCTCTACAATAGAACCCTGCTGGACCACGAAGATCACGCCCGCGCTGCGCACCGTGGAGAGCCGATGCGCGATCACGATGGAGGTCTTGCCCTGCATCAAGCGATCCAGCGCCTCGAAGACCAGTTTTTCGGAAGCCGCATCCAGCCCCGAGCTTGGCTCGTCCATGATCAGAATGGGCGTATTGCGAATGACCGCCCGCGCGATCGCGATGCGCTGGCGCTGGCCGCCGGATAATGTAACTCCCCGCTCGCCTACTAGGGTGTTGTAGCCGTCCGGCATGGCCTCAATAAATTCGCGGGCGTTGGCAAGCTCGGCCGCGCGAAGAATCTCCGCACGGCTGGCATCGGGCTTGCCGTAGGCGATGTTGTACCAAATCGGGCCGTGGAACAGCACCGTTTCCTGCAACACGAAGCTGATCTGGCGGCGCAACGACTTCTGAGTGAACCGCCGCACGTCGTAGCCGTCGATCTTCACCACGCCGGAAGTGGGATCGTAGAAACGCGGGATCAGGCTGATGATGGTCGTTTTGCCGGCGCCCGTGGGTCCGACCAAGGCAGCCACCTGGCCAGGTTCGATCCGGAAGCTTACATTCCTGAGCACTGGTGTGGCCGGTTCATAGTTGAATGACACGTTCTCAAACTCGATGCGGCCACGAAAAACAGGCGCGCGCCGGGCGCCTGGCACATCCCGGACTTCGCCATCGATATCCAGAACCTCTCGGATGCGCTCGTAGCCGACGGCTGCTTTCGAGTAGGCGTCGGTCATCTTCGATAACTCCTGCATGGGCTTGTACATCTTTCCCAGGTAGTAGATGAATAGCACCAGGGAACCCGCCGAAAGGGCGCCGGTCAACGCCATGCGTCCCCCGAACCACAGCACCAGGCTGGTGCCAATCGCCACCATGATCTCCACCAGCGGAGAGAGCTTGGCCTTGAGGCTGCGGGCGCGGAGCGAGATCTCGATGCTCTCCAGGCTTTCTTCCTCCAGCCGTTGCTCTTCGTAATCCTCGCGCGCGAAGGCCTTCACGACGCGAATGGACGAGAGCACCTCCTGAATGACTGAAACGATCTCACCTTCTTTTTTCCGCACTTCGCGCGAGGCTTTTTTGATGCGCCGCGTGTAGCTGTAAACCACCACGAAGAGCACGGGAGCGATGGATAACGCGACCAGCGTAAACCGCCAATTGAGATATAGCATCACGCCCAGCATCCCGATCAGCGTCAGGCCGTTGACCAGCGCGCCCAGCAGGCCGGAGTTGATGAAGCTCTGGATCGCGTCGATGTCGCTGGTCACGCGGCTGATGAGATCGCCGGTTTGCTTGTGATCATGGTAGGCCAGAGAAAGGCGCTGCATGTGGGAATACAGAGCACGGCGCAGGTCATGTGTCACCCACTGGCCGACCGTGGTGGTGACAAACTTCTCAACGTAGGAACAAAGCCCTCCTATCACTGCGATGACGAGCACTGCCAGGGCTGCAAATTCCAGAATTTCCAATTTGTTGTCGTCGAACCGCGACAGGATGAAATGATTCAGCCAACCGTTCCCCGCGCGTGACTTCAGGACGTTGTCAAGGACAATTTTGAGCGGCCACGGCGCCAGCAGGTTCGCAAATCCTTCTCCAAGTACCGCGGTGAACCCCAGCAGGAGAATGCGGGCTCGGGGCCGTAATAGATCTTTGATCGTGAGCGGCCGCGGCCCAGTGGCCGGCTTTTGCATTTTCTCTGCCTCATACGCTTAGATGCACGCCACGCGCCATCTCTCGCGGAATTACGTTCTTAGATGTGTGTAACGGTTACGAGCGCTGTCAACTGGTCCGCCATGTCGCACGGGCTTGTTGCACGAGGGCCTGTTGCTTCATCGTCCGGAATTGATAACTCCGAACTTCTACCGCGAAATTCGATGCACTGGACCGCACCACGATACCGTCCGCGGCTAACTGCAAGGGTACCCGGCCATCCAGCGCAAACGGCCAATGGATCGTGACCTGCATCGCGGTACCGAGACGAACGACGCAGGCTGAGCTGATCAGGAGACCACTGCTACTGATGTTAACTGTGCGGCCGATGCTATACGCGCTGGAGCTTTCCTTCGAAGTGACGAAACGAACCTCGAGTTCGATTGGGTAGCGGACCTTAGAACGGCGTTCGGTGATGTTCGTCGATGGCGCGCATGGCTGTTCAGGCCGTCCGTCCGGCGCGTTCTTGAACTTGGCTTCCGGCGACGCCGGCTTAGCTGGAGGCGCACCATTGGCGAGCGCCGACACTTTCACTACGTTCAAGACATCAAGCATTGCACTTGTTAGATTCGCTTGCTTGAGTTCCGTTTCCGTTGAACTCAGGGACTGATGCGGGCACGTTTCTTCGCCGGCGCCGGTCAGGAAATCCGATTGAGCCGTTGCCCGCGCAAGCTTGGGCGGCGCGAATATTCGACGCAGGCCTGCGTTGGCAGCGCCAATGCTGTGCCGGCTGCTTTTGGGCGCATCCCGAATGGCTAACAACAATTCCTGCCGGATTTGGCCACGATGATAAGTAACTCGCTGTTAGGCGAAAGTTACCCGTGTCGGTCTTGGAACCAAGGTCCGCTCCGCAAGATTTTCTGTTTCGCTTAGTCCCATAACAAGTAAGAAATACTTTTCAAAGTCTAAGCCGGGCCGCCGCAGCCTGATTCCAAAAGCTTGGGCGCGCTGGCAAGCCACATGCCTGTCTCTTATGTGTCACGTGCGTTAGCGGCACGTTATTCCCAGGAGGTAAAGCATGCACCGCTTTTGTCTTGCGGTAATCGGAATTTCGATCTTCGCAGCGTCTATGTCTTTGGCATATGGCCAATTTGAGAAACCTCGGTACGATCCTGCGTCCGTTTCTGGTTTGGTTGATCAGGTCCATACGGATCTCAATCGCGCTTACGGCAGTTGGCACCTTTCCGGCGCAGACCGTGACCGGTTGAATCATGCCGAAAAGGAATTGCGAGAGTTCGCGCAGAAATGGTCCGATCACAATTTCGATAAGGGCCGGTTAGACGACGCGATCAGCAGCATTCAACACGTTCTGGACAACAACAAGCTGCCAGGGCACGAGCGCGATGCAATTTCCGATGACGTCTCCCAACTTCGTAGTATGAGAGAGGCATATGATCGCCATGAAATAAGGTAGCCGCGCGCAGCTTCCACGCAGCCGGCACATGTTCTGAAGCTCCAACCAAAGTGAGCCTCGCACCAGTGAGAACTCGCGGTGGCAGCGCCAGAGTCGTACTCTGGGCCGGGCTACTGGTGTTTGGGCTGGGCGGCCAGCCGCCGCCGGAGACAATGCAAGAGATCATTGTGGACGCGAGCGCGCCGTCACGCCCCTTCCCACATTACTGGGAGCAGGTTTTTGGTTCGGGACGAGCGATCCTGTCGCTGCGCGAGAGCTACCGAGGCGACCTGCGCGCAATGCGCACCGCTACCGACATACACTACGTCCGATTTCATGCCATTTTCGATGACGAGGCCGGAGTCTATACCCAGGACGCGAGTGGCCAGGCAGTCTACAACTGGTCGTATGTAGACCAGATCTACGATGGTCTGCTCGAGGGCGGTGTCCGCCCCTTTGTAGAGCTGAGCTTCATGCCCCGCGCGCTGGCCGCATCGCTTCAGCCCCACGCTTTCTGGTACAGACCGTTCCCTTCTCCGCCGATAAGTTATGAGAAGTGGGAGGAGCTGGTGTACCGGTTCGCGGCGCATTTGGTGGAGCGCTACGGCGCGCCCGAAGTGGAACAGTGGTATTTCGAAGTTTGGAACGAGCCGAATATCGACTTTTGGACCGGCCAGCCCAAGCAGGCGACGTACTTTGAGTTGTACGATCATGCCGCTCGCGCCATCAAACGGGCCGATCCCCAATTGCGCGTGGGAGGGCCCGCTACCGCGCAAGCTGCGTGGATCGATGCCATGATCGCGCACGCGGTGGAAAACAGCGTTCCGCTCGATTTTGTTTCCACGCACGTCTATGCCAACGACAGCGCCAAGGACGTTTTCGGAACTGACGAGCTGATCTCGAGGCGCGACATGATTGGCCGCGCGGTACGTAAAGTCTACGACCAGGTGAAGGCTTCCCGGCGGCCTCAGCTCCCCATTCATTGGACCGAGTACAATGCCAGCTATAAGAACGAAATCGACGTTACCGATGCAGCCTTCATGGGGCCGTGGCTGGCGAACAACATCAGCGTTTGCGACGGCTTGGCCACGACCATGTCCTACTGGACCTTCTCCGATGTTTTCGAGGAGCAAGGGGTGGTGAAGACCCCGTTTTACGGCGGTTATGGCCTCATCGCCGAAGGCGGAATTCCCAAGCCCGCCTTCAATGCGTTCGCCATGCTGCACCGGCTGGGCGACCGGCGCATCCAGCCTGACCTTCAGGACGCTTTAGCGACGAAGCGCGCCGACGGCACCCTGGTGGTGGCCGTATGGAACTATGCCCCGCCAGCCGAGAACGGCGCGCCTCGGGGTGTTCGAATTCGTGTAAATGGCTGGAGTGGTTCGCCCAGATTTCATGTAGAAATCGTGGACCCCGAGCACGGCTCGGCCCTTCCGGCGTGGCGAGCCATGGGAAGCCCTAGATTTCCGACGCGGGCACAGTACCAACGCCTGCGGGAAGCCGCCGGTGTAACCCAAAAGCTGGAGGGGCCGCCTTTTACACTTCCTGCCCACGGTCTTGCCCTGGTAGAGATTCAGCCCGAATGAGAGGCCCGGTGAAGCACCCTGTTTTCGTGCCGGCCGTCGCTGCTTTGTTGGTAGCCACAGTCGCGTTGCGGGCCGACGACACCATTCCGCCAGCCCAGATCTCAGCCTCGGACCGCACCTTCCTGGAAGACCTGGAGCGCCGCAGCGTGCTGTATTTCTGGGAGCAAGCCGACCGCAGCACGGGCCTGGTGCTGGATCGAGCTGATGCCGACGGAGGCCGAGCCAAGGGACCGAGCCGTGACATTTCCAGCATTGCCGCCACTGGATTTGGACTTACGGCGATATGCATTGGCGCCGAACATGGCTGGATCCCTCGCCAAGACGCCATCGCGCGAGTTCGAACCACGTTGGACTTCCTGGCAAACCGGGCCGAGGCCGAACACGGCTGGTTTTACCACTGGATGAGCGCCGCTAACGGAGAACGCCGATGGGACAGCGAGACCTCCTCGGTAGACACTTCATTTCTTCTGGCGGGAGTGCTCAGCTGCAGCTCCTATTTTTCACAAGATTCTGAAATTTCCAGACTGGCTAAGGAAATTTTCGAACGGGTCGATTTCCAGTGGATGCTGGATGGCGACCCGCTGCTGCTCTCTCACGGGTGGAAGCGCGGCAAGGGCTTCTTGAAATACAAGTGGGATTTTTACAGCGAGGCCTCGCTGCTGTACTTGCTGGCGATCGGTTCTCCTACTCATCCCATCAGTTGGGAATCGTGGTATGGATGGCAGCGGCCGTACTACACCTACGACTCGTTTGACTTCATCAGTGGCGGCCCGTTGTACACGCATCAGTATTCGCACGCTTGGGTGGACTTCCGAAACCGCCGCGACAAGGGCTTCGTGGACTTCTACCTTAATTCCGTCAACGCCACTCGCGCGAATCGCGCCTATTGCGCGAACTTGAACGACAAGGTTAATACTTTTGGCCCCCAGATCTGGGGAATCACCGCTTCCGACGGCCCCAAGGGTTATCGAATTTACGGCGAAATTAAGGCTTTCGAGCCGGTGGACGGTACAGTTGCTCCCAGCGCGGCGGGAGGATCGCTCATGTTCACGCCCGACATTTCGATTCCTGCTCTGCGGGACATTCGCGAGCGATACGGTGACCAGGTCTATCGGCGCTACGGGTTTGTGGACGGCTACAATCCATCGGCGAAATGGTTTGACACCGATGTGGTTGGCATCGACGTTGGTGTGACGCTGCTGAGCGCGGAGAACTTGCTGACGGGCAATGTGTGGCGTTGGTTTATGCAAAATGACGCGATTTCGCACGGGATGGATCTGGCGGGCTTTAGCGCACCTCCCCAACCCGAGCAGCCGGCTCCAAAGAAAAGGGCGGCCACTCGAAAGCGCTCCCACAAACGGCCCGCTCCACAGAGTTAATCGGCGTGCTCGGATTCCACCAGGCCTAGGCCGCCGCCTGCATGGTGTTGACGAGTTCCACCAAGGCGGACATACGCTCCTCGAGAAGGAATTCCGTAGCTTGCACGCACGGATCCAGATGAAAGCGCTCCTGCATTCGGCCGCCCAGCAGCGCGTTGTCGATCGCGGCCAGCCCCATGCCTTGGTGATGAGCCATGTGAGAGCGGACCAGTTCCGCGGGCCCATGCCCAGCGGCCCCGTTTCCAGCCGCCGAATAGTCCAGCGACTCGAAGAATCCGTGCCGGTCCAAACAACCTAATGCGGCGAGCCAACGCAGATTAGCGGTTGCTTGCACCGCATCCAGGCTAAGCGCCAGCATGCTGGCATACGGCGCCACCACCAGGCTGTGCGAACCCTCCGGCTGCATCGAGAGCGCCGGGACTCCGAAGGCTCGATATTGGTATTGCGACGAAGCTGTCCCGAGCCGAGTATCCCGCTTCGGAAATGCCCCAGGGGATATTGCGCTCACGCGCGTAGGCCTGCTGAGCCCGCACCGCACCGCGCAGCGCGCGGCCCAAGAGCGTATTCTCATGCATACGAAAATGCAAGAGCGGCATCAAATATTCAAACATCGTGCCGCTCCAGGAGACCAGCGTTCGATGGTTCCGGTACACAGTGAGACCGCGTCCCAGCTTGAACCAAGCCTCGCGCGGGAGCTGGCCTGTGGCAATCGCCAGGAAAACGGCGGTACGCGCTTCGGAGGCCAGCAGATCGTAGCAGGCTTCGTCGGCCCGGTCGGCGGACACGTTATACCCGATGCGCAGTTGGTTACGGCCCGGATGGTAAAGGAAAGTGAAATCCATTTCGTCGAAATATTGAAACGCTTCCGATGAAATGCGGTCCAGTTCCTGGATCAGGTCCAGCACCGAGTTGGGTTCGGCAAGGCGCTGCAGCAGGCGACTGAAAGTCTGACGCAGCGCGGGATAGAGCGGCGCGGAGTCCGCCAGCCGCTCTATCAACCGCTCGCGGATGCGCTCGTATTGCCGCGGAAGCTCGGCGAGGACCGGTACCGAGCTTAATTCCGCCATGAGCGCAGCCAAACTGGCATCGCGAACGTTGAAACGCAGTTCGGCTTCAAACTCAGGAGCGAGCCAGGGAACCAAAGCGTACAGCTCCGCTAAAACCGCACCGGTTCGCTCGGCGAGCTGATGATTCCAATACTTAAGCTCCTCCCAGTGTGGATCGCTGCGCCCGCCCGCGTGCCGGGCATAAGCATGATCCAAGCCTTCTTGAATGCGCGCTACCAAGCCGCTGGTTTCGTCCAGTACGCCCTCCCAGAAGAACAAGTCCGTCGGTTCGCACTCCAACTGCCGCAGCAAGCTGGCGATCATACGCATGAGCGACAGGCTCTTGAGAGACGGCGGAAGCTCTTCCCTCAGCCGTAGCACGTGATCCCGCAGGCCCGCGAGTGTGTGCGAGCCCAGCAAGGGCTGCTTCTGCAATCCAAGCAGGCCCTGCCGCAGCGTGCACAGCGAGGCCGCAAGGTTACCGCTGTCGACGCTCGATACGTAGCGCGGAACAAGTGGGCGAAGACTCGTGGTGTCGTACCAGTTGTAGAAGTGGCCGCGATAACGCGGCATCTCCGCCATCGAGTCAAAGATCCGCCGCAGCGAAGCGGAAAGCTCGCCGGAAGTAACATAACCGAAGTCGTGCGCGGCTAAGTGCGCGGTAAGCTGCAGGCCGAGGTTGGTCGGCGAGATGCGATGAGCGGCCATTGGCGGATCCAATTGCACGTTGTCCGGAATCAGCCAATGTTGCGCGCCATCGCTGTGATCGGCAAAAAAACGCCACGTTCGCAGAGCAGTCTGGCGCAAGAACGTCCGATCGGCGTCTGTTAGAGCACTGCAGCGCGGAGGCGGCTGGTTGAGCCACCAGGCAATCAGCGGCGCCAGAACCCACAGCTCCAGGATGAGACACATGGCAACGTTTATGGATGGCGCACCGAACAAGAACAGCAGCGCGCCGGCGCTGGAAAGATAAAGATAGATTTCCACGATCCCGATGTTTGTTCTGGCGGACTCAGACTGCGCCATGGTTTCCCATTCGAGCAGCTTGCGGCGTGTAACGAACCGGCGATACAGCGTTCGTGCGATCGCGTCGGCCATCAGGCAGGCTTGGTGCGGCAGAAAGACCAGACTCAACAGCGTGTCGCGGTGCCCGCGCACCAGCCGCAGCGCTAAATCCTGCGCGAACGGCGGCCATAAGTGCTGTCGTGGTGTGTTCAGCACGCTGAGCAGAATGTCGACGTAGGACGGTAGCTGCAGAAGCGCCAGCACCATCAGGGTCCATCGCAAGGAGTGGTTGGAGGAAATCCAGCCTGCCACCAACAGCGCCAGCAGCGTGATTTCGGCCAGACTCCTGCGCAGATTATCGAATAGCTTCCAGCGCGACAGCAAACCCAGCGGATTCCCACGGGCCAGGGCGGATGGCATCCTGGGCGGCAAGAGTAACCAAGGCAAGAGCTGCCAGTCCCCTCGAGCCCAGCGATGTTTTCGCTTGCAGAATGCCTGATACGTCGCAGGGTAGTCTTCCACCAACTCCACGCTCGGCAGGAAACCTGTGCGGACATGCTCGCCCTCAATCAGGTCGTGGCTCAGAATCGCGTTTTCGGGAAAGCGGGCTCCCACGGCGGTATCGAAGGCGCGCAAGTCGTAGATGCCCTTTCCGGTGAAGCTGGTGATCCCGAAAAAGTCTTGATAGACGTCGGAAACAGCCGTCGCATACGGGTCGAATCCGGCCATCCCGCTGAAGATTTGCGAAAACAGCGACCGTCCGGCGGATTCCATGCTCACCGACACGCGCGGGCGGATCAATCCATACCCTTCAATCACGGTCTTATTTGCGGCGTCGAGCACGGGCCGGTTGAGCGGATGGGCCATGCCTGCGACCAGCTTCGCCGCGGTATCGCGCGGTAATTGCGTGTCGGCGTCGAGAGTGATGACATAGCGGATTTCCGGGAACCTCGCTTGATCGCCGATCACCACGTCAAACGAGTTTGCGCCTCCCAGCAAAAGCTGGTTCAGATTGTTCAGCTTGCCCCGCTTGCGTTCGTGTCCCATCCACTTGGATTCCTTTGGATTCCATTGGCGAGGGCGGTGGAACAGATGAAACGGTCCTGGCCTGCCGGTGCCGTAACGAGCATTGAGGCGGTTGATTCCCGCCACGCAGATGTCCAGCACCGAATCGGCAGCGACCTGCCGCTGGTTCGCATCCGGGAAATCCGTAAGCAACGCGAACAACAGGTTTGGATCACGATTGGCGAGATAGCGGATCTCGAGATTTTCCGCCAGTCTCGCGGCCACCTCTGGCGACAGCAGCAAGGCGGGAACCACTACCATGGTTTGGCACGCATCCGGAATTCCGGCGCCGAAGTACATGCTGGGCAGCGGCTGTGGCTCTAGACAGTGACAAACCACCGAGTTCACCACCTCCAGCGCGGCCTGGCTGGCGGGAACCAGAAGCAGCCCGATCATCCACCACGGCAGGGGCCCGGAGAAGTGATGGAACAGACTCACGATCAGCGCTGCAACGATTATGAAACAGGATGCGTAGAGCAAGCCGGGCCAGTGTTCGATCAAGTGGCCGGCCACCGAACCGAGCGAAGGTTTCGAGCCCAGGGACCGGGAGAAACGAGGCGCGCCGGCGCCGATCAGATAATAGCCGACGTGGGCCTCGATATCGGGAACGCCGCCGCGCGACCGTGCGCTCGCCGAGCGCTCGACGACAGCTTCGGCTACCGCCAGTTCAGACCGCCGCGACCGCCGCGCCAGTTTCTCTATCTCGTGGCGATAGCGGTCCCGTGTTTCAAAGTCCATGCGCGGGTAGATTCCCGCGGGATCGTGCTGCAACGCTGCTTCCACCGGGGAAACAGATTCCACGAAGTCCCGCCAGGATAGATTTTCGAGCGAGCGCAGGCTCTGAATGCAGCAGGAAACAACCGGCTCCGAATCCAAGCTCGCGCACAGCCTCTCCAATAGCGCCAATCGCAGCATGCTGGAGAAAGCCCATAGTTCGCATAGCTTCAGCGAAGAGTGCTCGCGAAGGTTCTCGGCCAGGGACGGGATGTTGTCGCCGGTGAGTCCACCGCCCGCCCGGGCCACTTCGGTCGCCGCAATTCGATAGATGCGCGGTTCGTTACCGGATGGGCTTCTTCCTGCTCTTAGCAACTTCCGCATGTAGTCTGGCCGGAGACCGCGCCTGGTGTCTCGAATCTTCAGTTGCAGGAACGAAACATTCTCTCGCAGCCATCGATCCCCCGGCTGGCTCGGCCCGGTGTTCTTGCTTAGGCCGCTTACGTGTTCTTGAAGCGCGCGCGCGCAGATTTGCAAACGTCTGGTGACTGCCTGCGCTCCGCATAGGGGAGGGAACAACCCGCAGCCCGAAAGCTCGATCGCGATCGACGGTGCGCTCATTGGTAATTCGCCGCTTGTAGTTTGAAGAGCCGGGCGTATTGACCGCCGGTGGTCACCAGATGATCGTGCGTGCCCTGTTCACGAATCTTTCCGTCTTCCAGGACCACGATGCGATGCGACCGCCGTACCGTAGAGAAGCGGTGCGAGATCAGAATCACCATCTTCCCTTCCGCCAAGTCCGCGAACCGTGAAAACACTTCGTACTCGGCGACCGCGTCCAGCGACGCGGTCGGTTCGTCGAGAATCAGAATCTGCGCATCCCGCAAATAGGCGCGCGCCAGCGCAAACTTCTGCCACTCGCCGCCGGACAAGTCCACGCCACCCTCGAAGCGCCGGCCGAGCATTTGGTCCAGACCATCGGGAAAACGCTCCAGCATCGCATCCGCCCGGCTCTTTTTGGCGGCTCTCCAGAGTGAGGGATCGGAGTCCAAATCCGCGATCCGGCCGACACCGATATTCAACCGAGCGGAGAAATCGTAACGGACAAAATCCTGGAAGATGACTCCGATCTGGTTATGCAGGTGCTCCATGCGATAGTCGCGCAGATCGACGCCGTCCAGTAAAATGGCGCCGGAAGTCGGATCGTAGAGCCGAGCCATCAGCTTCACCAGCGTCGTTTTGCCCTGACCGTTCTCGCCCACCAGAGCGAGACGTTCCCCGGGCTCGATGCGCAGGTTAAGCGAGTTCAGCACCAGCCGGTCTGACCCGGGATAGTGGAACGATGCGTTGCGAAACTCAAATCCTTCGCGGATGGCGCGAGGCGCCGGTAGTGCGCCGGGCTTGGACTGGATGCTGGGCTGGACCGCCAGGAAATCCACCAGGTCGGTGAGGAAAAGCGACTGGTCCGAAATATGGGAGAACAGAGAAAACACCGACTGCAATTGCGCGCTCGACCCGGCGATGGCGCCAGCGAGAGCCGTCAAGGTGCCGATGCTGATCTCACCCAGGAATGTGCGCCAAACCAAATATGCATAAGCGCCGTAGTAACCCAGCGATCCCAGAGCAGCGAATGCGGAACCCCACCACAGCCGCTTGCGCGTCAAGCGGATGTTCCTCTGGATGATTCCGCCGGTAAGCTTCGCATAGCGGTCGTGAAAATAACCGCCCAGGCGGAACATCTTGACCTCTTTGGCACTCTCTTTGCTGGTCCCCAGGACGCGCAGGTAATCCAATTCCCGGCGGATCGGCGTCAGGCTGTGTGCCAGGGCGTAACCCAAGAATGCGAAGTGGCTTTCTCCTGCAAAAGCAGGCACCAGACACACCACCAGCAGCAGAAACAGGCCCGGCGAATAGGCGATCACCCAAGCCGACAGCGAGATCAATGTGATGATCTCCAGGACCAGCCGTCCCATGGAGTTCAGCATGCCGATCCGGTCGGTGGCTTGTTGGCGCGCGCGCTCCAGCTTGTCCTGGAATGCTGGATCTTCGAGACGAGCTAAATCCAGGCGCGCAGCGTGGCGTATTACGCGCAGGCTCACTTCGCGGGTAAACTCATCCGCCAGGCGGGCGTCGGTGTAGTCGATGGCGCGGCTCAACATGCTGTTCAGCGCGGCCAAAGCGAATATTGCAGCCAAAAGCCACCACAGCGTCACAGGAATCGGGCCCGGATGTTTCACCGCGCCTACGAGCAGATCCATGATCCACTTCGATAGCGCCAGAACGGATACGGGAACCAACGCGCTCGCCACACGCAGCGCCAGGCCTCCAGCCACCACTGCGGGAGCAGCCTCCCAGATCAGATGTAAGACCGGCGGCAGATTTTGTAGCGCGGCGGCACGCTGCCGCCACCTGGGCTTGGGAGAAGAATGGTGCAAAGGAACCTTCCGCCGCGGCTATAACCGTTAGCAACGGCACCAAATCGTCGGTATCAACCGAGCAAGCCGAAGGCCCAAGCAACAGAGGTTACAGGGATTTCCGATAACACCTTAGTACTAAGCTTGTTAACTGGAAATCTGGAACGCGTGCCGGAATTGACGCATCAAAGTGCGATTGCAATTTCTCCCACGTGTGGGAACTTGCTTCCAGGCCCGTGCCGCTCGGATCTCAGAACTATCGACGGACCGGCAGGAGATTGCGTTGCGCCTCGGGGGGCAGCTCATCGAATAGCGACGTGAACACTGCGTTGGTCCAGCCGAAGCCTGCCTCGTTGCTGCGGTATCCGTAACGCAAGCTGCCTCCGACGGCGGCCGTGCCTTTCACCACGTCGTATTTTTCCTCTATTATACCGTATCTAGCAAAATTCCGCAGCACCAGCGACAGAAATTTCTCCGAAATACGGTCGGCCTCCCGCGAATAGCCGTAGCGCCGCAGTCCTTGGACCGCGATCCACTCCAGCGGCGCCCAACCGAAAGGCGCGTCCCATTGATCTCCGCTCTTGAGCTGACTGGTCTCAAGGCCGCCAGCGCGCTCGAACCTTGACAGGTTCGCCACCACCCACGCGGCTTGTTCCGGACTGGCGATTCCGGCCCACAGCGGGTAGAACGTGGTTAGAAACGGATAACGCCGTACGGTGCCATGCACGAAATCGAAGTCGTAATAAAGGCCGTCTTGCGCATCCCACATCAGGCGGTTCACCTGACCGGCGCGGTGTAATGCGCGCTCCCGCCACAAGGCGGCATCCCGATCACGATGCAACAAGCTCATCACTTCCGCGGTCTGCATCTCCATCAGATACAGCAGCGAGTTCAGGCATACCGGATTGTAGCGGATGATATCCACGCTGAAGGGGCCGAACCGGCTGGAAGGATCGAAACCCGATTCGCGCATCGAGCGGTCGCCCTTGTAAAAGAGCGGCGTAAGCTGATCGGTCGCGGCATTGTAGTACTGCGTTACATCGTAATCGGTGATCTTGTGGCTTCGAAAATATTCCCGAACCAGATCGTAGTCGGTCCGGCCGTGTGCGTCGTGCTCGGACGCCACCACTTCGGGAGCAGGGCCTTCGCCCAGATCGAAATAGCGCGACAAGCCCGTTGCCGGAATCAAGTGCGGCTCGACAGTCCAATAGCGATAGTAAGTTTCAATCGCAGGAACCGCGGCTGCGAGCCACTGCTGGTCGTGAGTGTGGTTGTAAACCGCCAGAATCATCCCGGTCAGGAATGGCGGTTGCGAGCGAGTGAGGTAGTAAGTCCGGTTGGCGTTCAGGACTTTGCCGTATTCACGAATTTCGTACAGGGCATTGTCAGCCATGTCTTTGGCGAGCGCGAACTCGCTATCGCGCAGCAGGCCCATCTGAATGAAGAAGCTATCCCAGCCGTACATTTCGTTGAATCGTCCGCCGGGAACCACGTACGGCCGTGGCAGATACAGGAGTCCCTGCTCGCGAATGTTCAGCGGATTGTCCGGTAGTTGCCGCAGATCGAGTTTCTGAAAATCCCCTGGCTGCATCTGGTTGCGAAGATCCTCCGCGGCGCGCGAAAAATCGGTCTGCGCTATGTAGACCGGCCATCGTCCATCGCTCGCAGGTTTGAACTTCGGATCGGCCGCCGCGGAGGCGAGGTCCTGATTCGATCGCGTCAACTGTTTCCAAGTCTGCTGGATGTAAACGAAGATGGAGGTCGAAACCGGAGCGGCTGGGAGCCGGAGGCAGGCCAGGCCAACGAGAGCCATGCCAAGGCGCTGGGAGGCGGCCTTCATTGCTTTCATTATGATCGCGCCATGATGATCGGGCTAGGCGCGACGGCCCTCAGGGAAGTTTCCCGGAGGGCGCCCGCTGTCCTTGCCGCGTGGCGCCGGCAACCGTGGCAGGGTACACGGCGATCTCGACTTTGTCGCTTTCTTCCGGTTCCAGAGCCTTTCCAAGGCCAATGGTCTTCAGGTGCGTATCGTCGAACCGGAAGTTTTTCGTCAGATACTCGCGAACCACGTAGCTGCGGGCTTCGGTAAGCTGGTGGTCTTTATCGGAGTCACCCGTGGTTCCCCCCGAGACGGCTACCACCGCCATCCCAAAACTACTGTCCTGTAGAAATTGACCCACCTCATTCAATTCTTTCGGATGTTTCAACTTGGCCGAGTCGGGTTTATCGAAAATCTGCGTCCCCTCGAAAGCAAAAGTCTTCATGGCAGGCCGCATGGGCAAGCGCGGGACTTGGTAGTCTTTCAGGTCGGCGGCGTCCTCATAGCCGCGCTTCTTGAAAAAACCGCGCAGGAAAAAGTTATGTTTCAGCGCCTCCATGTCTTCGTTGAAACTCGTGGCGCCGGCCGTGACTTCCCGATAAGCCTGCTGGTCGTTGATCAAAGCGCCGATGGTTCCTTTACCTTGATTCACTTTGGCGCTGATGTCTTTAAAATTGCCGCTAGCCTGCGAAATGTTTTGCACGGCGGCCTGGCTTGAATCCAGAAGCTGGTCCGTCTTCTTGATCACGTCGGAAATATCCAACGGCGGCTCGCTCGCAATAGTATCGCCGTCCTTAACTTCGCCGGAGCCCTCCGACCCGAATGAAACCTCGACATATTTGTCCCCTAACAAGCCTTCCGATTTTATTGCAGCTCGCGAGTCCTTCTTGACCACGCGATGCGTCTTAGAGTCCAGTTCCATAAGCACTGTGACTTGTCCATCAGGCTGGCTCGGAAGATGGATGGCCTGGATAGTTCCTTCGTGAACTCCACCCACGCGCACATCAGCGCCGTCCAACAAACCGGAAACGTTAGCGAACTGCGCTTGCACATGATATTTCGATTGAAAAACCAACTGCTTGCTGCCGATGAGGAACACGGCGCAAGCAAGTATCAACAGCGTTCCTACAACGAATAATCCCAACCGCAGCGCCCGTGTCATAGTTAGCCTCTATGCAGCATCTCTTAGAAATTCGATCACAAACGAGTTTCGGCTCTTCTTGAGCTCTTCGAACGTTCCATCCAGAGAAACACGACCCTCCTGCAAGAAAACCATGCGGTCGCAAAACGCCTTGGCGCCATGAATATCGTGCGTCACCACGATAGAGGTAATCTCGCGTTTTTCTTGCAATTTCAAGATCAAGTTGCCGATTTCGGTGGCAGTGATCGGATCCAATCCCGCCGTCGGCTCATCCAGCAATAGAATCTCGGGCTCCAAGGCGAGCGCGCGCGCCAAGCCGACACGCTTTTGCATTCCTCCCGAAATTTGCGATGGCATTTTCCCGGAATCCCGCTCCATCCCGACCTGGGAGAGCAAGTCTTGAACCTTCTGGCGCCGCTCCGCCTGGGGCAACTTGGTGTGACGGCGCAACGGAAATTCAACGTTTTGTGACACTGTCAACGAATCGTAGAGGGCCCCCTGTTGGAATAGAAACCCCATCTTGATTCTCACTTCGTTCAACTCATCGTGTTCCAGCGCGGTGATCTCCTGGCCGCGGATTCGAATGGAGCCGGCGTCCGGTTGATCGAGGCCAATCAGCAGCTTCAGCAAGACGCTCTTACCTGTACCACTTCGCCCGAGAACCGCCACCGTCTCACCCTTGTGGGCGCTGAGATCGACGCCATTCAGCACTCGCTGGCTACCGAACGCCTTCTGGAGGCCCTGCACCACAATCGGGGCTTCGTGCTCTCGGTCCTCGACGCGGGGTTGGGCACTTGCTTCCATGTCAGCCTCAGGGATAAAGGACCAGGATCAGCCGGACCAATACGACGTCGGCCAAAATGATGAACAGCGAGGAAAGAACCACCGAACTGGTGGCCGCTTTTCCCACGCCCTCGGTTCCGCCGCGCGTGCGCATCCCCTGGAAGCAGGAGACGATGCCGATGATGAATCCAAACACGGTGGTCTTCAAAGTCGGCGGAAAAAAATCGCTAAACATGACACCTTTAAGCCCGCTGCCGACGAATTGAAGCAGCGAAATTGGTTCAGTCAATGTTTGGGTGACCCAGCCCATCAGAATGCCCGCGCAGTCCGCCGCTAAAGTCAGCAGCGGCAGCATCAATACGCACGCCAGCACACGAGTCGCAACCAGATACCGGTAGGGGTCCACCGCTGATGCCTCCATTGCGTCGATCTGCTCGGTCACCTTCATCGAGCCCAATTCGGCACCGATCCCGGCGCCCACCCGGCCGCTCATCACTAAACCCGTGATCACCGGCCCGGATTCTTTGATGAGCGTGAAAACGATTACCGTCGGCAACATGGACGTCGCGCCAAAACGCGCCAGGCTGTCACGCGTCTGCAGTGATAAGACCACGCCGATTGCGGCTCCGGCCAGCGCCACCAGCGGCAGGGACATGGATCCAATGGAGTCCATTTGGCGTATCAGTTCGCCGAATTCAAAGGGAGGAGTTGCGGCCACGCGCGCCAGCCGCCCGCAAAACAGCCCCAGTTCGCCGAACCATTCGAAGAAGGGAATGACGACGGCTTTCAGAGGGCGCCAGGAGCCTCGCACGCCATTGTGAACCGTTACGTAAGAAGACGGTGACATGCTCTGCACCGCCCATAACAGTTGCTAGCCGCGTGCCAAACTTGCAAATAGCAAATAAATCAGGTGGCTAGACGCAAGATCATTGAGCCGTTCGGCTGCAAATCTTACGCGCTCCGAGCCGTCCGAGGTTCTCTAGGCGCCAGCTTGGGAGGGAAACGCCCAGGGCCGCACCATCTGCGACACCACTTGACCGTACGCTTGGAGATCCGTCGGTTTCTGCACGAAATCCTTCGCGCCAAGCTCGAAAGCGGATCGCCGGTCCTGGGGACTGTCTGACGAACTGAACACAACCACCGGTACGCTCGCTTGGCTGCACTCTAGAACCGATAGGCCGGAGAGTTTTGGAAGGTTCAAATCCAGGATCACCAGGTCAGGCTCGAACTGGCGCGCCGCCAGGATCTGCACGGCCTGTTTGCCGTCCACCGCGACGTGAAGATTGATGGGAAATTGCTCTCCGGCCAGGGCCTGACGCACCAGAAGTATGTCACCTGCGTTATCCTCAACGAGTAATATTTCGATTGGTTTCGGCATGGCTCACTCTGCCCGCTCTGATAGTACCGCCAACCTGGAACTTTTGCCAGTTCTTTCTGAGTGGAATCGATGTTACTCTAGTTAGTTTGCTGATTTCAAACGGCATCTGGCAAAAGCCCGCCAAATAGGCACAGTGCTCATCCGGGGTCGGCGTCGAATCGCCACATTTCGGATTAGACGCTGGCAGAGCTCAAAGATTTCCTGCCCCATCGCATATTTGGCGGGGCGGCCTATTCGGAAACCAAACCGCTGCGCGCCGCAAACGCCGCCAGCTCCGCGATGGAACGCACTCCCAGCTTCTTCTTCACTTCATAACGATGGAAGTTAGCGGTCTTTACGGAAATGCCTAGAATGCTCGCGACCTCTTTGCTGCTGCGGCCTTCGGCGATGAGCTGAAGCACTTCTCTTTGCCGCTCCGTGAGGCCGGATGTCACACGCGCCGCCGGCAGCGCCGGGATTCCATTGGGTGCGAGCGACGGCGTCATGTAGACGCTGCCTTCCAGCACCGTTCGAATGGCCGGGAGCAGCTCTTCGGCGGCTGAAGTCTTGAGAACGTACCCGGAAGCGCCGGTGCTCATGGCCTCCCGAACGTACATGCCATTGGAATGCATGCTGACAAACAGGAGTTTGGCGCGCGGCCAAGCCTGGCGGATCTGGCGGGCGGCGTCGATTCCATTGAGCAGGGGCATGCCGATGTCCAGCACGATCAGGTCGGGCCGCAGCCGCAAAGCTTCCGTCACCAACGCCCGGCCGTCACTGACCTCCCCGATCAGGTCGTGTTCGCGGCCAATCACGCTGCGCATGCCTTCCAACGTGATGGAATGATCGTCGGCCAGCAGCAGCCTAGCCCGCATTGTTCTGCCTCCCTCCGCGGTCTAGCGGCAGGTCAGCGATCACCTGCGTGCCTTTGCCCGGCTCGGAGGTAATCGAGAACTTACCGTTGGCCAACTGGACCCGTTCCCGCATGCTCGCGACCCCCAGGCCGGTGGGGGCCTCGAGCGATGACAACAGGAACCCTTTGCCGTTGTCCGCGATGCGCAGCCGGATGTGCCTATTCGCCGCATCGAGGGTGACCGTGGCGCGCTGGGCTTGGGAGTGTTTCACGATATTCCGGAGAGCCTCCTGCGCTACTTTGTACAGGCAGGATGCGACTTCGCGTGTCAATTGCGCCGGCACCTTGCGCCTGTTGAATTCTACCGCAACCCCGGTCTCTCTACTCACTTGCTCGCAGTAGTCACGAAGCGTGGTCTCCAATCCCAAATCATCCAGTTCCGAGGGGTGCAGCTCGTAGGCCACGTGGCGGGCTGCTTCAGCGGCTTTCACCACGCGATTCTGAAGCGACTGGTAATCATTCTTGAGATCGGGGGAGGCGGGAGGCTGGGCCACACGCCGGCCCAAGTCCATCGCCACTCCCGCCAGCTCCTGGATCAGGCTGTCGTGCAACTCGCGCGCAATCCGCCGGCGCTCAGCTTCTTGCGCCGACGCGATCCGGGAGGCCAGCACCTGCCGCTCCTGCTCCAGTATTCTCTGATCGCTGATGTCGATGCTCACGCCGCGAATTTTGGCCGGGTTTCCTTTGGCGTCACGCACCAATTCCGCGCGGGCGTTGAGCCAGTGCGTGCTGCCGTCCGGCCAGATGACGCGATATTCCCGGTTCGTGCTTTTGCCGCTGGTGGTGAGTTGCTTGAGGTCTTCCTGCATTATTCCGCGATCCTCGGGATGGAGCCGCTGCACCAATTCCGCCTGCTTTGCGGCGCTGTTGATCTTGAAGCCATAGAGCTCCGCCCATTGCTTTGAACCGCGGGTTTCGCCCGAGCCAATGTCCGTTTCCCACATCCCGATTCGCAGCCCCTCGCCGGCCAGCGCCAGCCGTGCTTCCAAATCCTGGGCGTGTTGGCGGGCCTTCGCGGCATCCTCGATAGTCCGCTTCATCAGGTCGACATCGATCAGCGCGATCAGAACTCCGTTCACGCTGCCCCGGCTGCTCTCATAGGGCCGCACACGCAACTTATACCAG
The DNA here is from genome assembly GCA_963739705.1 of Terriglobia bacterium. Classification (GTDB taxonomy): domain Bacteria; phylum Acidobacteriota; class Terriglobia; order Bryobacterales; family Bryobacteraceae; genus Palsa-89. The sequence continues at coordinate 221,024 of CAVUBR010000014.1, forward strand.
TGGCCTTCGCGATTCTGGACTTCCGATTCCGTAGACTGACCGGTTTCCATCACGGCGCGGGCCAGTTCCTTCCAACTCACCGACGGCAGCGTGGAGGCGATGTCGGACAGCGGCCGCGATATATCGGTGGCGATCAGGTTCAGCACCTTGCCCGCCGGCGGAGTGAAACGACGGATGCGCAGGTTCGCGTCCAGCAGCACCATCGGAATATCCATTGTGACCAGCACGTTGCTCAGATCGTCGTTCAATTGCGAAAGATCGGAATTGCGCTTTTGGAGCTCGTCGTTGAGAGTGGTCAGCTCTTCGTTAGTCGACTCGAGCTCTTCCTTGGCGGTCTCCAACTCCTCATTGGCGCTCTGGAGCTCCTCGTTGCTGGACAGGACCTCCTCATTCATCGACCGCACTTCTTCGTCGGCCGCCTCATGATTCTGCACCAGGTCCCGAAGTTGCTCGCGCAAGGACGCGATCTCGCGTTCTTTGTGGGCCAGCTCAGCCTTGGTCCGGTTTTTGGCCGTGGGGGCAGGTTCCCGCACTGGTTTGGCAGGAGCCGCCGGCGTGGGGCTCTCCCGGAACACTACCAGGTAATCATGATCATTGGCGCCGCGGGCCTCCATCGGCGCGATGTCGATATCCACCAGGGCCGATTCGCCGTTATGTTTGAATCGAATGCCCTCGCGGTGCACGGTAGTTCGCTCCCGCTTGGCCTGGTAGATGGCGGTACGCATATCCGCCAAGAGCTCGGGCCGTATCATTCGCAATAGATGAAAGCTGGGTTCGCCGGAAGCGGGCGCTAAGAAAGGACCGGTGTTGCCCTGAAAGTGGACAATTTGGAGGCCGGAATCCACCACCAGCGCGGCCGGAGCGTAGCCATCCAGCAACAGCCGCTCGACTTCGCGCCGAACATCCGCTACCGGAGGATCTGCTTGCAGCGTGGCCGGCGCCTTCTCGGCCGCGGCCGTTTCCGTGATCCCGGCGTGCACACGGAGCGGGGTCTCCAGCGGCCGGCGCGCCAGAATCTTGTGCTTGGAGTCTTCCGTGCCAAAAAGGCTGGAGTAAGCGCTCAAGGACTCCGATTTTCCCAGAAAGAGATAGCCGCCCGGTCTTAATGCGTAGTGAAACGCTTCGATCACCTTCTTCTGCAGAATCGTCCCCATGTAGATCAGCACGTTCCGGCAACTGATGAGATCGAGCCTCGAAAACGGCGGGTCTTTGCTCAGGTCGTGCCGGGCAAAAACGCAAATATCGCGAATCGCCTTAGTAACCTGAAAACCCCGGTCGATGCGGCTGAAGAAGCGTCTTTGACGTTCGGAAGAGACGTCCACCATCGTAGACGGGGGATAAATTCCGAGACGCGCCCGCTGGACGGATCGCTCGCTAATGTCAGTACCGAAAATGTGGATGGTCGCTTCGGCGCGCCGCTCGCCCAGCGTTTCGAACAGCAGTATTGCGATGGAATAGACTTCTTCGCCGCTGGAGCAGCCCGGCACCCAGATTCGGACAGTTGGTGAAGACTTGCCCGGCGCGAAGTTGGCCAGCACGCGCTTTTGCAGGGCTTTCATACTCTCCGGATCGCGGAAGAAGCCCGTGACATGGATAAAAATATCCTCGTACAGTGCATCCACTTCCGCGCGATCCTTCTTAATCAATTCCAGGTACTGCTCATGCGTGTCGAGTTTCTTCAGCGCCATGCGGCGCGCAACCCGGCGGCCAATCATGGCGGGCTTGTACAGTTCAAAATCGACTCCGGTAGCGATTCGAAACTGCCTTAGAATTTTGCGCAAGCCATCGGCGGCGATTGGTACGGCGGGGTCCTCGGCGGCCGGAGCGCGTCGAATATAGGGATGGACATTAATGCGAGATAGTTCCTGTGCAATTTGGTCCGGCGGAAGCGTGAAATCGACGCAGCCGGACGCAATTGCGCTGGCAGGCATGCTCGAAAACTGCGCCGATTTCGGGGCTTGCGCAAACGTGATACCGCCTTCGGCCTTAATCGCGAGCAGACCGTGAGTCCCATCGGAAGCTGTGCCGGACAACACTACGCCGATGGCCTTGTGCTTGAGATCCTCGGCCAGAGAAACGAAGAACTGGTCGATCGGATAGTCCTTAAACGAGCGCGGCCCGCGCGTGGTGAGAGACAGCACACCATTCGAGATGGTCATCAGCGCGTTGGGTGGGAGGACGTAAACGCGGTTCGGTTCAACCACGGTTCCGTCGCTGGCCTCGCGAATGGGCATTTTCGTCGAGCGCTGTAACAAGCTCGCCAGGATGCTTTCATGCGTGGGGTCCATGTGCTGGATCAGCACAAATCCCATCCCGGTGTCCGCCGGCAGCGCTTTGAGGAATTTCGTGAAAGCATCCAAACCGCCGGCTGACGCGCCCAGGCCGGCGATGGGAAAACGTTCCGCCGGAGCACTTGGTCCGGAACTGCGCGCTTTAGCGGATTTCGCTGCTTTTCCGGCCTCAGTCTTGCGCGGATGGAGCCGTCCCGAAGCTTGCATCGCCCTGCGGGGTCCCGATTTTCTCGCCATTGTTAAGTTTCGATTCCGTCCTCTGCGCGGCCGTGACTGACTATAGCGCCGGAGCCGGCCAACCGCCTTTTGTAAACGAGAACCTGGCGCTAACTGCCGGCCTTTTTGACGGCAGCGCGGCACTGCGGATTGGTAAACACGTCGTGCGAGCTTTCCCGCTTCAGACGAATCAGTTTTCCGTCGGCGCGCGGGATCCACACGTGTTTTTGGTCGTACCGTATCGCGATCGACTCGCCGGATGGCGTCGGGCGCCTCCAGGACTTGTGGACCTTTCCGAGGAAGTTCTTCTGGCTGTCGGAGTAGTTCATGGTGGGAATCTTGTCCTGAGCCAGCAGGATCTGGTTATCGGCCTGGAAGCAGAAAAAATAGTAAGCGTTTCCGAAAAAACAGTTCGGACAAGGGAAACTGGCCTGCTCCAGGATCTGAGCCTGCGCTTCTTTGCGTTCAGCGCTAGCCGCGAACAGGGCCGGTACGGCGCCTGCCAGCGCTAAGAGCATCAGCTTGCGCACTGCTGCCGCTGTCATAACCTTACTCATTCAACACCTTTCCTCGGGTCCGATCTGTCTCTTAGTATAACTGCTCAATTTGTTGTTGAAGCCGCTCCGGTGGCGTTATTAGTGGCAAATTCCGTGGCGCCACTGCGCGCCGGCCTCTGTTCCAGCGGTACGGAGAGCCGCGCAGCTTGAATCGCGGCCGTGCGCAGCGCTTCCAACAGCAGCCTTTAAAACAGGCACTTTTGCCAGTGGTACTGCCATGCGTTCGCCAATATACTAAGAAAGTTCGGAGGGCCGAGAGCCACCGTCGAGTTGGCTTCGTAGGAGGGCCCTCCGAACGGCAAAGCATTAAGGAGTCCGAGTGGTGTCCTCCAACGCCTATCGTCTTAAGGACTCACTGGTCGCTGTGGTCCAAGAAGACAGCTCGCACTTAAGGGAATTTCCCGCAGGATCCATGTTCTACTGCAACAGCCCCAAGCCCGACTCGCACGGCATGGTCAAGGGGATGTGCAAGGGGCATATGGTTCTAATTTTCGCCTGCGATCTGAAAGAGCGGGCCGAGCCGCTCGCGAAGGTCATCTAACGTTCCGGTACCAGCCGGAAGATAAACCCTAGCAAGGCCGTAAGCCGCTTTACGAACAAATCGGACCTTCCCGAGCAGGCTGAGCGGATCTGCGCGGCGCTCATGCACGCCGAAATCGACCTGGCTTTCGCACTCTTGCGCTGGGCCATGATCGACTTTGAGCGCGATGCCACGCCCCGCGCGGCGGAGCTTGTCGGGAGCGCGTCGCCAACTGCCGGAAGCGACTGCTTCGGCGGAGCGCGAATTTCACATCCTGCAAGGCTCCCGGCACATCGTCACGGACGCGCCGGGCTCTGAAACACCCGCTTGGAGTCCTTTGGCCGCCTGGCGAACAACCTAGGCCGGAACCCGCCGCAATGTTCCACCGACTACCGCGCCCGTCACCACCTCCGGCGGTGATATTCTCCGCCTCCCAGGCCGCCGATGTCGATGATCACCGCAACCAGCAGGATCAGCAGATTGACTCCCGCGGTGGGCATCCCGGCGTTTACCATCCAGGCGTACGCCAGGGTGGTTAGCGGCAGAAAGAGAAACCCGATCAACGGGATCAGCAGCCCGTGGTAGGCGCGCTCGAGGTAGTTCGAGAAGAAGAATAACAACACTAGCGCGATGCGTGGGAACGCCACGACGACGATCAGCAAAAGGCAGGCCATGCACAGGAGATGCCGTACGGCCGGAATTAGTAACCTCGCCAAGTACCGTGGTCCAGCGCTGAAACTCCGCCGCCTGGCACGCGTCCATGAGCTTTAGGCCGAAAGTGCCGTGGCCGAGGCTATGACTCCGGAAGTAATATTTAAAGGGTTTTGACAGTTGGTTTGGGTTTGCGAGGCGGATGGGTCGATTTGTATAGAAACAGGTTTTGTCGCTCAGGGTGGGCTCGAGAAATCCTGGTCGAGACGCCGGCACCACACGGCGTGAGTTTCAAGCGATCGAGATTTCTCGATTGTGAGAGACTTTCTCGCGTAGTCGATCATAGCGTGATTTGAGCTGATACTTTGTGCGAATCTGTGCAACGCTCGGCTGTGGAAGGTTTTCCGTCCTCGAACGGACGCGCGCTCGTTGAGAATCTCGGCGATCTCTTTTTCATGTGGTGATCCAGCAAGCGGTCGATTCGGTACCACTTCGGTCGGGGTCTTTCTCCCTTCTCAGGAGTTGAGGGGTCGCGGCAGCGTCAGAGTTTTCGTGATTCGCTTTGAATCGAACGTGCGCAGTGATCTCTTCGTTTTGGATGAGCGTCACGTCGTCCAGCACAAGCCGGACCAACCTCTTTCGCTCGCGGTCCGGCGTCTGGGGATTCTGCCATAGCCGAGGAAAGTCATGCGCCAAGGCCATAATACTCGCACGCTGTTGTTCGCTGATCGCTGCCTGATCGTTTTTGCGCTGCTCTTCATACTGCTCCTGAGCGGCATTCAGTGCCCGAAGTTTGTTGTTCCACTCGGCCTCGAGCGAATCCGCAACCAGCCGGTTCGCCGGGTCCACGTGAAGGTAGCGCGCTGAGCCAGATCGGCCTCATACCGGGCTCGCTCAACTTGCTTCTTTCGCAGACGGTCCACCTCATCTAATCTGACTTGCATCTCCCGCTGGACGGTCAGCGTGACTTCCAGCGCCAGGGGAGTGAGTGTGTCGATGAGAAGTTGGCCGACGGCTTGGTCAAGGTGTTCACCAAAGACGTGCTGGCATACCGAGACGATGTGGTCGGCTCCGTCGCGCTGGCAGGCATACTCCGGCACGATCCTGTCTGTCGCGCGTGATAGCGGACTGTCATCCGGCTGCCGCAGACGCCACAGACAACCAGGCCTTGCAGCAACGCCGGGCCCTCGCGCGGGGGACTCTTTCTACGATCCTGGCCGTTGGCGTAAGCATTATCGCGCAGTCGTTGCAGGTTCTCCTCATACTGCCCCCATGAGACGTAGCCGGGATGAACGTCCTGGAACAACGTCCACTGCTCCCTGGGCAACTTCGTGTAGGCCGTACTTCCATCCGGTCTTGCGCGCGTACGGTTGCGGCCGTAAACAAATGCGCCCGCATAGCGTGGGTTGTGCAGGATGTACAGTGCCCGGCTGTGGATGAGTTCCGCCCAAAGAAGCTCACCTTTGTTCGGCCCCTTCTTCAGCCGTTGTGGAAACAGAAGGCCTTTGTGACGAAACGCTTTCACGACCGCACAGGCGGAACCGGTGCGGCGGAATGCGTCGAAGAAGAACCGAATGCTTTCCTGTACCTGTTTATCAGGATCGAGGATCGGCCGGCCCTCGGAGTTATACATAAAGCCCACGGGCAGGGGACACTGCAGTTCGCCTCGGCGCGCTTTGTTCAAGATGCCGCCTTGTAGCCGGGCGCGAATCACATGAAGTTCCGCTTCCGACATGGTTCCCTTTAATCCGAGCAAAAGTCTGTCGTTAAAGTGGCGCGGATCATAGACTCCGTCCTCGTCAAGGATGAGTGTGTCGGTGAGCGCGCAGATTTCTAGGAGCCGGTGCCAGTCCGTGGAGTTGCGGGCCAGCCGCGAGACTTCCAGTCCGAGCACGATCCCGGCTTTTTCCAGACTCACTTCCGTCACCAGCTTTTGAAATCCTTCGCGGTCCGCCGCCGTTGCCGCGGATTGACCGAGGTCGCTGTCGATCACAATGATGCGCTCGATCGGCCAGCCCAGGGCCACTGCACGCTGCCGAAGATCATATTGCCGTAGCGTGCTCTCGGTGTTCTCAATCACTTGGCGCAAGGTGGACTGTCGTATATACAGATAAGCGTTTCGCTTCAGATGGCCGGTATTCACTTTTTCATGTGCGGTTCCAGTCATGGGTTGCCTCCTGTTGAAGACCGAGAATGATTCCGGTCAGCAGCGTGGCGATCTGCATTCGTAGATCGATCGGAACGGCTGCAGGTGTTGCTGGCCGCGGCTGTGCTTCAGTTTGGGCACTATCGGTGCATTGTGACCAGGCCTGCATCCAGGCTGTCATGCCACGCCGGAGAAACAACGCTAGCCCCAATCCTTGGGCTGCATGTTCCGAAGAACCGGTGGCCTCGCGGCGGAGTTGCTCGTAATGTTCAGTCAGCGCCGAATTGGTTCTCCGTGGACCACCGGATTCAATCAGCGGCGTTTTTTTTGATGACGCAGCAGGCTGCGTTCGATGCTTCGTGGATGCACCTTCGTCCCGAAACGCTCTTCGATCGAGCGCACCAGTTCCCGTGGGCGCACCGACGGCTCTTTCTGGCGTCTCTCGACGATGAAAGCCAGGACCTCGTCGGTCAGTTTGTGCGCCTGCTTGGGACCGCGTTTGCGGGGCACCAGGCCACCAAGCCCACCCTCCTCGAAGGCCGAGAGCGCCTGATAAAAAGAGGGCCGGGAGAAGCCGAAAGCTGTCGCGGCGCCAGTCACGGAATGGCCCTCGCTCTGCACGCGGCGCAGCATCTCGTACTTGACCTGGACGAGATCTCTGGAATCGAAAAAGCTGTCGGCGGCAAACAGCGGGTCGGTGACTTCGCGGGGCCGTGTATTTAAAGTTCCTTGTTCGCGCAAGGCTTCGAGTTTGAAATCTTTTTCCGGCATCTGAAACCACTGCGGCCACTGTAAATATAATTATGATCAACAATAGCTCATTGTCAAGCATTTTATCCAACCGACCCAGCATTTTGATTGGCGTATATCGCCCACAAGGAACCCTCTGGCAAATCGTTCCGCCCGCCGATGCCGGCATATTTATCTTTACGCTTAAGGCGTAATTCACTTTACGACCCGGTGGCCGTCTTCTCATCGAAGCTTCTCCACCAGCTCAACCAACTTGATCAAGTCCTCGTAGCGAAAGAAGCATCGGCCGCTGGCCCTCACCACAAACGGGTCTTCCGCCGACACCGTGGTCCAGCACGCTGGAAGGGAGCTCAACCTGCCTGCGACATCGTGGAAGTAGACCCGGTCCTCGCCCCAGTTGTGGCGATACGTAACCAGCTTGAACTTCTGGCCCCTCAGCGGATGGTGTGGGTGGATGACTTCAAAAATGGTATCGGCACGGTCATCATGCGGTGCAGTTGACGAAAGCGATTGACGAGCGGCGGCGCCTGGTCGAGAAGAGCCAGGAGTTATGCCTGGCATTGCTGCAGACGGACATCGGTCTCGCTTATTCGTTCTTGCGCTTAGCTCACACCGAGCTGAAACTCGGGGCCGCTCCGCGTGCGGCCGAACTGATCGAGAAAGCAACTACCGCCTACGACCATGTCCTAAAGCACCTCGAACAGTCGCCTTTCGGATCTGGGCAGGAACGGCGCGCCTTGGAGCGGGACGCGCGGGAGCTTTTTCAAGCCATTGCTGCCACCTCAGGGCGGCTTGGCATCGCGCCCGGCAATAGCCGCCATTCATGACACATCCGCCCGTTTCTCCAAGAGTCGCGCGCTTATGTATCTACCGTTATCGCCGGAACGGCGCAGTCCATCGCGTGATACCCTAACATAGCGGAGTGACATAAGGAGTGCCGGGATCATGCCAGCCACCAAACCGAAGGAACGTTACCAAACGTCCAAGCCACTGCACGCCGTCAAGCTCGAGGAACATCCAGGAAGCAGTCTGAGGGATCCTACCGGCACGCTGGTCGAAATTCCGGCCGGCACGATTTTGGAAGCCGAGGGCGCCGTCGGACAGTCCGGCCTGATTAATGTGCTGTGGAACGGCGAGGCGTTCTCGGTCTTCTATGAGGATTTGACGGAGAAGGGGCGCCTGCTCAGCTCAGCGGAAGCTTAAAGCCTGCCGCTGCTCTCCGCCAAGCTTCTCGCGCATGGCAACACAACGAGATCTGGATCTGATTCGGGCTTCCGCGGCCGGCGACGTGGAGCGCCTTCGGGCGCTGCTGGGCCGCGGCGCCAAAGTGAACACGCGCCTTCGCAACGGAGCTACGCCGGTTCTGGCAGCGGCCGTGTCGGGCCGCGTCGATGCTCTACGGCTTTTATTGATCCAGGGCGCCGATCTGAAAGCCCGCTATAAGGACGATTCCACGGTGCTCATCATGGCGGCGGCTCAGGGACACGCCGGCGCCGTCCGCCTGCTGCTGCAGAAAGGCGCGAGCCATCAAGAACGGACGCGCAATGGCGTGAGCGCTTTGCTGGCCGCCTCTATCGAGGGCCATACCGAGGTGGTGGAAGCGCTGCTTGCGGCGGGAGCCGACCCCAACGGGGCCGACGATCGCGGGGTCACGCCGTTGATCGGCGCCGCGGTTAACGGCCGTTTGGAAGCGGCCTGCGCGCTGCTCGCCGCCGGAGCTCGCGTGGACGCCCAGAGCCAGTCGGGATTAACCGCGCTGACTGCCGCGATCGCAAGTGCGCCGGCCGTAGCCTGGGTGCTGCTTGAAAAGCGCGCGGATCCCAACAGCTTGGACGAGGACGGACGCCCGGCGCTGGTGGCCGCGGCGGGGCAGGGCAATTCGGAAGTGGTGTCGATGCTGCTCGAAAAAGGCGCCGATCCCGAGGCGCGCGATGCGTCCGGAAACACCGCTCTGCTGGCGGCCGCGTTGGGCGGACACCTGAACGCCGTCCAGGCGCTGCTCTCTAAAGGCGTCCATCCGGACGCGGCGGGCTCGGCCGGCATTACGCCTCTGATCGTCGCGGTGGTGCGGGGTCATTTCGAGATTCTTCAGGCGTTGCTCGACTCCGGCGGGGACGTGAACGGCCACACCAAGGAAGGCGTTACGCCATTGATGGCGGCCGTGAATAGCAATCCGAAAGCCGTGGACATCTTGCTGAGCCGGGGCGCGTTCCTGAACGTGGCCGATCAGAACGGCATCACGGCCCTGCATGCCGCTGCCGCCATGGGCAAGACCGCTACGGTGCGCCGTCTGGTTGAAGCGGGGGCAGACACCCAACTGCTGACCGCAAATGGTCTGACCGCATCGGCCGTGGCCGAAGCGGCCGGGCACTCCGAAATCGCGAATTTCCTGCAAACCCTCTCAGCGTAAGATCATTGCATGGAGGCCCGCCGCAGGACCGCTTCGGCTGTTTGCGGGCGGCTGTCTTGCTCTCGAGGCTCCACTGCCGAAAGTGGAAACGTAAAGCAGAACCGGGAACCGCGGCCTGAACTCGATTCCACCCAGATGCGTCCGCCATAGCTTTCCACGATTCTTTGACAGATCGCCAGGCCAATCCCGGTACCTGGGTAGGCCTGGCCATGCAGCCGCCGGAAGATGCGAAAAACTTCCTGCGAATATTCCGGATCGATTCCAATGCCGTTGTCCTCGACCGAGAAGACCCAATCGGATTCGCGGCTCTCCGCCGAGACGTGGATCTCGGGAGGTTCCGCGCTGCGGTATTTGATCGCATTTCCCACCAGGTTTTGCAGCAACTGAACCAATCTGATTTCGTGCGCATGCACAACCGGCAGCGGATCAAACGTGATGCTAGCGCGATTCTGTTCGATGGAGGCCTGAAGATTCAGCACCACCTTCCGCATCGCGGCGGCGCAATCCACTGGATGAATCGGACCTTCACCCGACGATCCGGTTTGCGAATACGACAGCAGGTCCCTCAGGAGCTGCTCCATGCGCTTGGCGCCGCCGACGATGAAGGAGATGTATTCATCGGCGTCGGCATCCAGCCTGTCGCCGTACTTGCGCTGCAGCATCTGGCTGTAAAGCGAGACCATGCGCAGCGGCTCCTGGAGATCGTGGCTGGCGGCGTAGGCAAACTGGTTCAGATCGTCGTTGGACTGCCGCAGCGCCTCATTGGACCGCAGCAGTTCTTGCGTCCGCTCGGCGACTCGCTGCTCGAGCGTAAGGTTGAGTTCGCGAATGGCATCCTCGGCGCGCCGGCGCTGCGTAATGTCGCGGATCGCCGTGGTCACCAGCAATCCTTCCTCGGTTTGCAGCGGGCTCAAACTGATTTCAACCGGGAACTGTTGTCCGCTCTTCCGCCGTCCCCATAGCTCCATCTGGCCCTGCCAGATGTCCGCGCCGCCGGCCGCTCCAGCCGCGTGAGAACTCCAATCCGGAACCAGACGGCGCATATTTTCACCCATCAACTCCTCGCGCCGGAAGCCAAAGACCACCTCCACCTGGGAATTGACCAGGCTGATGCGGCCATCCTCGGCGCTGATGATCATCGCATCCGGCGCGGCCTCGAGCAACGAACGAAACTTCAGCTCAGCCTTGCCTAATACGTCGGCTTGGCGCCGCAGCAGGGCGGTGTTGCGGCTGAGCTCGACGAAGACTCCGACCTTGGAGCGCAGGATCTCGGGAACAATCGGCTTGAAAAGAAAATCAACCGCGCCCAGGTCATAGCCGCGGAATAAGTGCTCGTCGCTCTTGTAGCCGGTCAAAAACAGTATCGGCGTGTGACGAGAACGTTTTCTAGCGCGAATCAGCTCGGCGGTCTGAAAGCCGTCCATGTCGGGCATTTTCACGTCCAGCAGAATAGCGGCGAAGTCGTCTTCCAGCAGATAGCGAAGCGCCTCCATTCCGGATCGGGCCAGCACCAGCGACTGCCCCAGCGATTCCAACGCAGCTTCTAAAGAGACCAGGTTTTCGGGATTATCGTCTACCAGCAGGATCTTCATCCGATCCTGAACCGGTTGCTCAGCGGAACCTTGCGTCGCGTCTGGGGGAGTCATGGTTACCTCTATCGCTAGCGATAAGACTCGGCGGACCTAATTTATATTACTCATGGCTGCCTGCGTGATCTCCTGGCCGCGGCCCACCCATACACGCAACACGGAGAAGAGCTGCTCCAAGTCGACGGGCTTGGTAATGTAGTCCGAGGCACCCGCTTCGATACATTTGGCGCGATCGCCTTTCATGGCCTTGGCCGTCAGCGCGATGATCGGAAGCGCGCGAAATTCTGGGATCTCCCGAATGGCCTTCATGGTCTCATAGCCGTCCATCTCCGGCATCATGATGTCCATGAGCACCAGATCGACATCGGGCATCTTCTTCAACAGCTCGATTCCCGCGCGCCCGTTCTCGGCGTGAACCACCTTCAGGTTGTGATCTTCCAGAAGACTGGTCAAGGCGAAGATGTTGCGGACATCGTCGTCCACCACCATCACCTTCCGGCCGAGCAGAGTCAGGTCGGTTTCGCGCAGCTGTTCCAGGATTCGACGTTGTTCGTCGCTCAAGTCCGCTTCCGCCCGGTGGAGCAGCAACACGGATTCATCCAGCAACCGTTCGCGCGTCAGAGCGCGCCGGATCACGCTGTTGCGGCTCAGGCGCGAGAGATCCATCTCCTCGGCGGCGCTGAGCGGCCGGTCGCAGACCAGAATGATCGGAGGAACATAGTGACCTGCGTGCCGCTGGATTTCGTCCATCAGGTCGATGGGCGCGATGCCATCCAGCCGAAGATGGATCACGATGCCGTCCAGATACTGCTGTTTCATGACCGCCAGCGCTTCGCCGCCCGTAGCGACCGGGGAGACGTCGATATCCGGCGCGCTGATCGACTCGATGATGCTGTCACTATCTTGCTTGTCGCTGGCAACCAGCAAGACCTTCTTCACGCGCTTCTGCACGGAATGTTCGATGGTCGCGAAAGTCTCGGCCAGCGATTCATTGGTCTCCGATTTTTCGAGATAGGTCATGGCGCCCAGCGCGATCCCGCGGCGCCGGTCTTCATCGCCGGAAATAATGTGGACGGGAATGTGACGGGTGGCCGGATCGTGCTTCAGCCGGTCCAGAATCGTCCATCCGGCCATATCCGGCAGATTGATGTCCAGCGTGATCGCGCCGGGCTTGAACTCGCGCGCCAGCGTGATGGCGCTAGAGCCGCGCAGCGCCACCAGCGCCTTTAAACCATGCTCGTGGGCCATATCCACGAGAATTCTGCCGAACGTGATGTCGTCCTCTATGATCAGCAGCGCCGCATCGCCCGGTTGAATCAGATTGCGGTCGTCGTCAATCACCAGATCCTCCACCAACTCCTGGGCGGCGAGCTGCGTTGGCGCCAGGATCATATCCACCTCACCGTTGGCGGCCGGATGCGCGGGCGGCTTCTTCCAAGATCATGGGAGTGCTTCTCAAAGCCTCGCTCCTGGGCGGCTGGGCCGGCGTGACATAGGTCTGCGGCAGGTACAGCGTGAACGTGCTCCCGATTCCCGGCGCGCTTTGCAGCCGGATTTCTCCGCCCAGCAGCTTGGCCAATTCGCGGCTGATGGAAAGGCCCAGCCCGGTCCCGCCGTACTTGCGGCTGGTGGTTCCGTCGGCCTGCTGGAACGCTTCGAAAATGATGCGCTGCTTGTCGGAGGGAATACCGATACCGGTGTCGGAAACCGAGAATGCGATCACGGCTTTGGAACGGCCGAGAATCATGTTGGACGAACTCCAGCCGCTGGTTGCCTTGTCGATGTTGAGCCGCACCGAACCATGTTCGGTGAACTTCAGCGCGTTGGACAGCAGATTCTTGAGCACCTGCTGCAGCCGCTTGGCGTCGGTGTGCATAATTTCGGCCGGCAGCCCGCCTCCGAACTCGATCTGGAAATCCAGGCCCTTGCCTTCGGCCACGTGCCGGAACGTGCGCAGACAGTAGTCTTCGAGCTCGGTGAACCGGACGCCGCCCACTTCCACGTCCATCTTGCCGGATTCGATCTTGCTCAGATCGAGAATGTCGTTGATCAAAGCCAGCAGGTCGGTTCCCGAGGTGTGAATCGTTTCGGCGAACTTCACCTGCTTGGACGTCAGGTTCTTGTCGGAGTTCTCCGCCAGCATGCGCGCCAGAATCAGAAGATTGTTCAGCGGCGTGCGCAGCTCGTGGCTCATGTTCGCCAGGAATTCGCTCTTGTACTTGGAGGTCAGGGCGAGCTGTTCGGCCTTTTCTTCCAGAGCTTTCTTGGCCTGTTCCACTTCGCGGTTCTTGGTTTCGACTTCGGTCTTCTGTTCGGCCAGCAGCTGCGCCTTTTCCTGAAGTTCGGCGTTGGTAGTCTGCAGTTGGAGCTGTTGGCTCTGCAACTCCTCGGCCAGCGCCTGGCTCTGTTGCAGGAGCTGCTCGGTACGCATGGTCGCGCGAATGGTGTTCAACACGATGCCGATGGATTGCGTGAGCTGATCCAGAAACGCCAGGTGAATATCGCTGAACTGTCCGAACGATGCCAGCTCGATCACGGCCTTTACGTCGCCTTCGAACAACACCGGCAGAACCACGATGCTCACCGGCGCCAGGCTGCCGAGGCTGGAATTGATGCGCACGTAACCGCTCGGCACATCTGTCACCAGGATGCGCTCCTTTTCCTTGGCGCATTGGCCCACCAGACCCTGGCCGATTTCGAACTGGTTTCGGACCTCATCGCGGTCGTCCACTGCATAACCGGCCAGCAGCTTGAGCAAGGTCTTGTTCTCGTGGGTATCGGCAATATAGAACGTGCCGTGCTGAGCGCTGACCAGCGGCGTCAGCTCGGAGAGCAGTAACTGCGAAACAGTGAGCAGGTCGCGCTGGCCCTGCATCATGCCGGTGAACTTCGCGATGTTGGTCTTCAGCCAGTCCTGCTCGTTGTTCTTGCGCGTGGTGGCCGCGAGGTTCACGATCATTTCGTTGATGTTGTCTTTCAGCGCGGCGACTTCGCCTTGCGCCTCCACCGCGATCGATCGCGTCAGGTCGCCCTTGGTCACAGCCGTCGCCACTTCGGCGATGGCGCGGACCTGGTTCGTGAGGTTGGCAGCGAGCTGATTGACGTTGTCGGTCAAGTCGCGCCAGATGCCGGCCGCGCCGGGCACGCGCGCCTGCCCGCCCAGCTTGCCTTCGATGCCGACTTCGCGCGCCACGGTGGTCACCTGGTCGGCGAAAGTGGCCAGCGTGTCGATCATGCCGTTGATGGTGTCGGCCAGCTCGGCGATTTCGCCCTTGGTTTCCAGCACCAGCTTGCGCTTCAGATCGCCGTTGGCCACCGCCGTGACCACCTTGGCGATGCCGCGCACCTGCGTGGTGAGGTTGGCCGCCATGAAGTTCACGTTGTCGGTCAGATCCTTCCAAGTTCCGGCCACGCCTTTCACTTCGGCCTGGCCGCCCAGCTTGCCGTCGGTTCCCACTTCGCGGGCCACGCGCGTCACTTCGCTGGCGAAGGAGTTGAGCTGGTCCACCATGCGATTGATGGTGTTCTTCAGCTCCAGAATTTCGCCCTGCACGTCCACGGTGATTTTTCGCGACAGGTCGCCGTTGGCGACAGCCGTGGTCACGTGCGCAATGTTGCGGACCTGCGCCGTCAGGTTGCCGGCCATGGAGTTGACGCTATCGGTGAGGTCTTTCCAGGTGCCAGCCACGCCGCGCACGTCAGCCTGCCCGCCGAGCTTGCCTTCGGTGCCGACTTCGCGCGCCACGCGCGTCACCTCGCTGGCGAACGAGCTGAGCTGGTCCACCATGGTGTTGATGGTGTTCTTCAGCTCCAGAATCTCGCCGCGCACGTCCACCGTGATCTTGCGCGACAGGTCGCCGCGCGCCACCGCCGTGGTCACTTCGGCGATGTTGCGGACCTGGTTGGTCAGGTTGCCGGCCATGGAGTTGACGCTTTCGGTCAAATCCTTCCAGGTTCCTGCCACGCCTTTCACTTCGGCCTGACCGCCCAGCTTGCCTTCGGTTCCCACTTCGCGCGCCACGCGCGTCACTTCGGATGCAAACGAGCTGAGCTGATCCACCATGATGTTGATGGTGTTCTTCAGCTCCAGAATTTCGCCGCGCGCATCCACCGTGATCTTGGTGGTCAGATCGCCGCGCGCCACCGCCGTAGTCACGCCCGCGATGTTGCGAACCTGGTTGGTCAGGTTGCTGGCCATGTAGTTGACGCTATCGGTCAGATCCTTCCAGGTGCCGGCCACGCCGCGGACGTCGGCCTGGCCGCCCAGCTTGCCTTCGGTTCCGACTTCGCGCGCCACGCGCGTCACTTCGCTGGCGAATGAGTTGAGCTGATCCACCATGGTGTTGATGGTGTTCTTCAGCTCCAGAATTTCGCCGCGCGCATCCACCGTGATCTTGGTCGAAAGGTCGCCGCTCGCCACCGCCGTGGTCACATCCGCGATGTTGCGAACCTGCGACGTCAGGTTGCCGGCCATCGAGTTGACGCTGTCGGTCAGATCTTTCCAGACGCCGCCGACGCCCTTCACTTCGGCCTGGCCGCCCAGCTTGCCTTCGGTTCCCACCTCTCGCGCCACGCGCGTCACTTCGCTCGCGAACGCGTTGAGCTGATCCACCATGGTGTTGATGGTGTTCTTCAACTCCAGAATTTCGCCGCGCACGTCCACCGTGATTTTGCGCGACAGGTCGCCCTTGGCCACCGCCGTGGTCACCTCGGCGATGTTGCGCACCTGGCTGGTCAGGTTGCTGGCCATCGAGTTGACTGAATCCGTCAAGTCCTTCCAGGTGCCGGCCACGCCGTGCACGTCGGCCTGCCCGCCCAGCTTGCCTTCGGTTCCCACCTCGCGCGCCACGCGCGTCACTTCCGCGGCGAAAGAGCTGAGCTGGTCCACCATGGTGTTGATGGTGTTCTTCAGTTCCAGAATTTCGCCGCGCACGTCCACCGTGATCTTGCGCGACAGATCGCCGTTCGCCACTGCCGTGGTCACTTCGGCGATGTTACGCACCTGGTTGGTCAGGTTGCTGGCCATCGAGTTGACCGAGTCGGTAAGATCGTTCCAGGTGCCGGCCACGCCTTTCACGATGGCCTGACCGCCCAGCTTGCCTTCGGTACCCACTTCGCGCGCCACGCGCGTCACTTCGCTAGCGAACGCATTGAGCTGATCCACCATGATGTTGATGGTGTTCTTCAGCTCCAGAATTTCGCCGCGCACGTCCACCGTGATCTTGCGCGACAGGTCGCCGTTGGCCACGGCCGTGGTCACTTCGGCGATGTTGCGAACCTGAGCCGTCAGGTTGCCGGCCATGGAGTTGACTGAATCGGTCAGGTCCTTCCAGACGCCGCCGACGCCTTTCACCTGCGCCTGGCCGCCCAGCTTTCCGTCCGTACCCACTTCGCGCGCCACGCGCGTCACTTCGCTGGCGAACGAGTTGAGCTGGTCCACCATCGTGTTGATGGTGTTCTTCAGTTCCAGAATTTCGCCGCGCACGTCCACCGTGATCTTTGTGGACAGGTCGCCCTTGGCCACGGCCGTGGTCACGTCCGCGATGTTGCGCACCTGGTTGGTCAGGTTGCCGGCCATGGAGTTGACGCTCTCGGTCAGGTCCTTCCAGACGCCGCCCACGCCTTTCACCTGCGCCTGCCCGCCCAGCTTGCCTTCGGTTCCCACCTCGCGCGCCACGCGCGTCACTTCCGCGGCGAACGAATTGAGCTGGTCCACCATGGTGTTGATGGTGTTCTTCAGCTCCAGAATTTCGCCGCGCGCGTCCACCGTGATCTTAGTCGAAAGGTCGCCGCGCGCTACCGCAGTGGTCACACCGGCGATGTTGCGGACCTGGTTAGTCAGGTTGCCGGCCATCGAGTTGACGCTTTCGGTAAGATCGCGCCAGGTTCCCGCCACGCCTTCCACTTCGGCCTGCCCGCCCAGCTTGCCTTCGGTACCCACTTCGCGCGCCACGCGCGTCACTTCGGAGGCGAACGAGCTGAGCTGATCCACCATGGTGTTGATGGTGTTCTTCAGCTCCAGAATTTCGCCCCGACACCTGCACCGTGATCTTGCGCGACAGATCGCCCTTCGCGACCGCCGTGGTAACTTCCGCAATGTTGCGCACCTGAGCCGTCAGGTTGCCGGCCATGGAATTGACCGAATCGGTAAGATCCTTCCACGTTCCGCCCACGCCCGGAACGTCCGCCTGGCCGCCCAGCTTGCCTTCCGTTCCCACTTCGCGCGCCACGCGCGTTACTTCGGCGGCGAACGAGCTGAGCTGGTCCACCATGGTGTTGATGGTGTTCTTGAGCTGCAAAATTTCGCCGCGCGCGTCCACCGTGATGCGCGTCGAAAGGTCGCCTTTCGCCACCGCGGTGGTTACTTCGGCGATGTTACGGACCTGGTTCGTAAGGTTACCGGCCATGGAGTTGACCGAATCGGTCAGATCGCGCCACACGCCCGCCACGCCCTTCACTTCCGCCTGCCCGCCCAGCCGGCCCTCGGTTCCCACTTCGCGCGCCACGCGCGTCACTTCGGCGGCGAACGAGCTGAGCTGGTCCACCATGGTGTTGATGGTGTTCTTGAGCTGCAAAATTTCGCCGCGCGCGTCCACCGTAATGCGCGTGGTCAAGTCGCCCTTCGCCACGGCCGTCGTGACTCCGGAAATGTTACGCACCTGGTTGGTCAGGTTGCTGGCCATCGAGTTGACGCTCTCGGTGAGGTCTTTCCAGGTTCCGGCGACGCCCGTTACCACGGCTTGGCCACCCAGTTTGCCTTCGGTTCCCACTTCGCGCGCCACGCGCGTCACTTCGCTGGCGAAGGAGTTCAACTGCTGCACCATGGTGTTCACCACTCGCGCGGTGTGCAGAAACTCGCCGCGCAACGGGCGCCCTTCCACCTCGAGCGACATGTTCTGCGACAGGTCGCCCTTCGCCACCGCGCCGATCACGCGCGCCACTTCGGTTGAGGGCTGCACCAGATCGCCGATCAGACTGTTGACCGACTCCACGCACTCCGCCCAACTCCCCGTGACCGATCCGATCGAGGCGCGCTGGCTGATCTTGCCATCCTTGCCGACCGCCCGGCTGATGCGCGCAAACTCGCTGACCATCTTTTCGTTGAGTTCCAGAATGTCATTCACCGCGTCGGCAATCTTGCCGGCCACGCCGGTCTCATTCACGGGCATCCGAACCGAAAACTTCCCTCGCTTAAACGCCGCCAGCGTATTGAGCAAGGTATTGGTTTCGCGGGTTTTGGATCCATTGCGAGTGGTCGGCATAGTCGTGCTGGGCTTCATGCGCTGCTCCTTATCTGGACACCTATTTTACGCGGACACAGTATGATTCGAGTACACTGGTCGTCAGAATTAGACTCTATGGGAAAGATGATGTTACACGTTTTCCTCACGTCATATTGTGCCTAGCACTCCTGTTCGCATCCTGCTAGCGGAGGACAATCCGGGCGACGTTTTGCTCTTTCGGGAAGCCCTGCGCGTCTGCAATCTGACCTATGAGCTAGTTGTTACCGAGGATGGCGAGAAAGCCCTGAGACTGCTTGAAAACATCGGAACGCCCGGAAACCCCGCTCCGCCGGATTTGATCGTCCTGGATGTCAATCTGCCCAGACACAGTGGTCAGGAGGTTTTGCGCTGGGTCCGGGGCAATGCCGCACTAGCCGCTGTCCCGGTGATCATTCTGACCTCCTCGGCTTCGCCCGACGACAAGACTACCGCCATGGAGCTCGGCGCGGATTTGTATGTCCAAAAGTCCTCCGACTTGGACGAGATCTTCCAGTTCGGCCATACCGTCCAGGATTTGCTTGAACGTAAACTTACTGACCGCTGAGCGCGTACCCGCCTCGCAGTCGTCTCGATTAGCGCTTTGATTTGGCTTGTTGGGATCGATTTAGGGTGCCGCTGCGCCGGTTAGACCGTTTTGTTTCCGGCCGCCCCACCTTTCCACAATGCCGAAAAGCGCGTCCCGGAAAGCCTGAAGATCGCTGGGCTTCACGACGTATTCCGATGCTCCCAATGCCTTGGCTAGCAACTTGTCACTTTCCTTCCGCGATGCACTAAAAACGACGATGGGAACATCCACCGGATGGTAGCGCTCCATCATATGGAGTCCATCGACCTCCGGCAGGTTGAGATCCAGAATAACAAGCTGAGGCTTTAGCTCCCCCGACAACATCTGCAAGGCTTGGGCTCCGTCCCGGGCGATGTGAAGCTTGACGGGCATGGGAGCTTCTGCCAGGATTTGGCTCGTCAGGAGTGCGTCTCCCGCATTATCCTCAACTAGTAACACCTCGACCGGCATCATGTGGCCCGCAGGTAGGACTCCGACTGAACGCCTGCGGTTTCGTTCGCACCATCCCAAAAACGCACTCAATCCAAAGGGCGCCCCACCCCCGCCATCGATCGAGAAGCCCAAACATAGCCTGGGCAAAGCTGTTGCAGCGCTAGGTCTCGGTTTGTAATCGCGGGCGTCGGGCACACACGCGCTGGACCGCCCGTTTCCATCAGAGCAGTACAATAACCTCATGCCGCTAGCGCGCCGCATGGCTGTTTTTCTCTTGGCCGCGGTGGCCTGCGCTCAAACTCCGCCCGATGCCGCCGAACAGGCCAAAATCATCGGCGAACTGCGCGCCTACGCCAAAGCTTATACCGGCAATCTGCCTAATTTCATTTGCTCCCAGACGACCAAGCGCGAAGTTCTGCTGGCGCCCAACGACGTGGCCGGGGTGCGGGAATCGATGCCCGGCCGCGGACGCCTCGGTCTTGCCAACGCAGACCGCAAATCGACGGATATGTTTGAAGAGCAGCTCGGTTATTTCGACCACAAGGAAAGCTATCAGCTCTTAAAAGTGGACGGGAAGAAACCGAAGCCCGGCCAGCCGCGTCCTCCGGGATTGACGTCGGCGGGCGAGTTCGGCACAACAATGTCGGGCATATTTGATCCTCAATCGAAAGCCGAATTCGAATGGAAGAAATGGGATACGCTGCGCGGCCAGCCGGTCGCGGTCTTTTCCTTCCGCGTCGAACAGCCCAACTCCCAATCCGAGTTGGATGTGCCCTCCCGCAGCAGTGGTGGTCGGCTATCACGGGCTGATCTATGCCAGCCGAGATTCGAACATCGTGCTGCGCCTGACCACTGAAGCGGAACCACCGAAGGACTTCCCGCTGCAAGACGTCACTCACCTGCTCGACTACGGTCAGGTGGAGATCGCGGGTCAGCCCTTCGTACTTCCGCTGCACGCCGAAATGCAGACTCGCATGAGCGAGGACTTCATGCGATACGGCCGCGAAGCGGGGCATTCCAAACAGGTCTTTCTGACTAATCAAGTCGACTTCCGCGAGTACCGCAAGTACACCGCCGAATCGGTGTTGAAGGCCGAGCCGGACAACCCCTAGTTCATCCAAGAAGTTCCTCAGAGAGCAACCGCCCCTGATTAGCCACTAATCGGTTTCGAACGATCTTTCTGTTCCGTGGAAAAGTGGGTTCCTGCGAGGAGTACTAGAGAGCTCCAAACGGGAAAGCCCGGCTAATCCTGCAAGGGCCTAGGCCGGACCTTCCATATCTGGAGCAGAAAGGAGGACCATTTTTTATGATCCTCATACTGGTCGAAGTCGTGCTCGCTCTAGTCGGCACGATATCAGTAGCGATTGTCATCCGGCGTAAACGCCGGTAACGGTCACGAACTGCGGAGGTTGCGTCACAACCAGCCTCCGCAGCCAGTATAAACGAACTACCAACCTCTTGCCTATACCACCGTGAGGGGTATATCCTGCGATCCGTGGCCGCCCCGTCCTTTTCGACCCGCCGGAGCATAGAATGTTAGGAGCGTAACTGGTCGAAAACCGGCGCGTCTTAGGGAGGTTCGTCATGCGATTCTGTGCGACGATTGCAATCGCTCTGCTGGTGTTCGCGTTCTCCCCGGCCCGCGCGGCGGCCCAGGGCTTGACGGCTCCCGACGTCAAATCCTCGAAACCGGCTCCGCGAACCGCCGACGGCCATCCCGATTTGAGCGGCTACTGGAGAGGCTTACGCGATACCACGCCCGTCGGCAACATTGCCAAAGATCTTCCCGGCCACAAGCTGCCCTTCACGCCAGCCGGGGAGGCGGCCTGGAAACATAACGTCACGGCTACGATCGATCCGGAAAGCCTCTGCATCCCCGGCGGCATCCCGCGCCACAATGCCAGCGCTCTGCCCTTTGAGGTCCTGCAAGGCGCGAACAAAGTGGCCTTCCTTTATTGGTACACGTACTTTCGGGTCATCCCCATCGACGCAAAGCGCAAACATAGCGAAGATCCCGACCCATCCTTCTTCGGAGAAGAACTTGGCCGCTGGGACCAAGACGCGCTCGTGATCGATTCCATCGGTTTCAAGGACAAACAAGTGTGGATCGACGAGAATGCCAATCCGCACAGCGACGCGCTGCATGTTGTCGAGCGCTGGACTCGGCCCGACTACGATCACATCCACGTGGAGACCTTGATCGAGGACCCCAAGTTCTACACCAAGCCATTCAACTACTCGCGCACCTGGGTCCTGGGCAAGCCAGGCGACGAACTGCATGAGTACGCGTGCAGCGAAAACAACGTCGATCGCGACCATTTGCAATTCGGACCAGGCCCGATTCGTCCCGATGGCACCCGAGGATTCGAAAAGCTGGCCCCACTGCCTCCGCCGCTGCCGGAGAAGAAATAGGAGCGATAATAATGCTAATGCGACTGAGTCTGGCTCTTTCCGCCCTATGCCTGGCGCTCGGGACCGTGCCTTCCGCGCTCGCGCATCACTCCTTCGCCGCCGAGTTCGACGGGAACAAACCGATTCGCATCCAAGGAGCTCTTGTCAAGGCTCGAGTGGACCAACCCGCATTCCTGGTTCTACGTGGACGTCAAGGACGATGCCGGAAACGTGGTGACCTGGGGATGTGAAGGCGCCAGCCCGGTGGCTCTATCCCGGCAGGGATTCCAGAAAGGCGCAGCCAAACTAGGCGACAAACTGGTAGTCGACGGCTACGCCGCCAAAGACGGCTCCCACCTGATGAACGCCCGCCGGATTTACCTGAACGGCAAACTGATCTTCGAGCAGACCGGCGAAGGCAATTAACACCGGCCACGGGCATGTTCCAATCCTTGGGACCTGTGCCCCTTCGGCCTTTGGTGCGGATCATGCTGTCCTTTGGTGCGTTCTCCTAATCCCGTGGTTGTTCTTCGTTACGGTAGGCGCTGGAATGGCGTTCGAGGGAGGAGACACAGCGGAAGCCTACACGTTTGTTGGTTCCGTTTGGACGTACCCTATACTATTAGCGATTTCATTCGTGTACAAAAGAAAGAATCCAGGTGTAGTTTTGCTCCCATTGCTTACCTTCTTGGGAGTCTTTCTTTCCACTGTCTTACATAAGCCTACGTAAGGATCTCCTAATTCACAGGCTCCGAAACGCCTCGTCCCCATCCACCAGCTCTCCCCTTTCCGCTTGGGCGAAGCCATGCTCGATCTTCGCGGCAATTTCCGCGCGATTCTCGGCGAGCCACTGTTCCTGCTCATGCAGCATCTGGATGGCTTGGGCAACGAATTCGTCGGCGGATCGATGCGGGCCGCGTTCCACGTCCTTCTGGATAAGAGCCTCCAGCTCGGGTGTGAGACGAATCGTCATATCTGCAAGCTAGCACCTGCGACCTGCCCGCTACAATGAAGGTGTGCGCATCCTGCTATTCAGCGGCAAGGGCGGCGTAGGCAAGACCAGCATTGCCGCGGCCACCGGCCTGCATTTATCCCGGCTCGGTTATTCCACCTTGGTCATGAGCGTCGACCCGGCCCACAGCCTGGCCGACGCATTCGATCTCGAAACCAGCCTATTCCAGGAAAAGACCAACGATCCTTATCCCATCGACTCCCATCTCGCCATCCAGGAAGTCAACATCCAAAAGGAAATCAAACGCCACTGGCGCGAAATTTCCACTTACGTCACCTCCGTGCTCCGCACCACCGGCATCAGCGACGTCGAGGCCGAAGAGCTGGCCATCCTCCCCGGCATGGAAGAGCTGAGCGCCATGATGTACGTGAACCAGTTCCGGCGCGAGCAGCGCTACCAGGTCATCATTCTGGACTGCGCGCCCACCGCCGAATCGATGCGCTTCGTCAGCATGCCGACCACGCTCGAATGGTACATGAAGCACATCTTCCCGTTCCAGCGCGGCTTGCTCAAAGCGGTGCGCCCGGTGGCCAATCGCATTTCGCCGGTCGAGCTGCCCACCGATAGTTACTTTGCCAACATCCAGGACTTGTTCGGTCGTCTGGAAGGCATCGCCGAGCTGCTCGAAGACTCGAAGACTACCAGCGTCCGGTTGGTCACCAATCCCGAAAAGATGGTGCTGCGCGAGACGCAGCGCGCTTTCGTTTATTTTTCGCTGCATGGCCTGACTGTCGACGGCGTCATCGTCAATCGCGTGCTGCCGATGGAAGTCACCGATACCTGGTTCGACCAGTGGCGCGCCTCACAGGCCAAGATTCTGGACGAGATCGAAGAATATTTCTCTCCGGTCCCCATGAAACGCGTGCCGCTGTTTACGCACGAAGTCCTGGGCCGCGAGCGCTTGATCGAACTGGCCGACGTGCTCTATGGCGCGCAGGAAGATCCGGCCGCCGTTACGCGCACCGAAGCGCCGTACACCTTCGAAAAGGTCAACGCGCATTACGAAATCCGCCTGCGCCTGCCGTTCGCCGTCAAAGGCGAGGTGGGATTGTTCAAGAAAGGCGACGAGCTGGTGGTCGAGATCGGCACGCTGCGCCGCCACATCGGATTGCCTACGTCAATGGCCGCGCTCACTCCAACCCGCGCCACGTTACAGCATAAAATGTTAACAGTAGAATTGAAAGAAGGCTGACATGGACGAAAAACAAACCACGGCACACTCAGAAGGCTGCGTGTTCTGCCACATCATCGCGCCGCAGATCGACGCCATGATGGATCACCTGTGGCCCGAAGGCACGCGCGAGCACTTCCGCAACGCGCGCGTCGAGGTGCTTAAGGGCATGCGCAGCATAATCGATGCCCGCATCGAACGGCTGTCGCAACAAGAGAAGAAGGGCACCAAGGTCACGGTCGAGTAGCGCGTTCAGCGCAAGCTGAGCCCGCCATCCACGGCCAGCACCTGGCCCGTGATGAAATCCGACGCGTTCAGAAAGTAGAGCACCGCGTCCGCCACTTCTTCCACCGTTCCTCTTCGGCCGGCCGGGGTCGCAGCGATCATATCCTGCGTGCGCGGCTCCTCAGTTGATGAAAGAATCACACCCGGCGCTACCGAGTTCACCGTGATCCCGGGTGCAAAGGCCTTCGCCAGCGCTTTGGTCAGCATAATCACGCCGGCCTTCGATGAGCAATAATGCGCGTACTCCGGCCACGGCCGCAAGCCGCCTAGCGAACTCATATTGACGATACGACCCGCTCGGCTCTTCCGCATAAGCAGCGCCGCCTGCTGGCAACAAAAGAAGGTCGCCTTCAAGTTCACCGAGTGAATGAAATCCCAATCCTCCTCGGTCATTTCGAACGCATCGCGCCGCTTGAATCGCGCGGCATTATTCACCAATCCATAGAGTGACCCACAGCGGTCCTCCACCTCGCGAAACATCCGCCGAATCTCATCCGCGCTTTCGAGATTCGCGCGGAACAAAGGCGCGCCGCCGCATTGTTCGGCAGTCTCCCGGGCCTCTTTTTCGGAAGTCCCATAATGAATCGCAACCCGATAACCCGCCTGAAACACCCGCAACGCAATCGCGCGTCCGATGCGCTTAGCGGCGCCGGTCACCAGTACAGTTTTATCTGCGTTCATCCGCGGCTAGGAAATCGTTTCTCGGCGAACAGTAATCGAATCAATGAAGCCTCGGTCGAGTTCGTAGCCGAACCCGGGCGCATCCCGCACCTCGATGGTTCCGCGGGGCGTTGTCTCCACCGGCGGCACGATAATATCGCGCTTCCAATAGCGCTTGCTCGCCGACACGTCGCCCGGCAGCGTGAAATTCGGAAGCGTCGCGAGCGCGATGTTGTGCGCCCGCCCAATCCCTGCTTCCAGCATCCCGCCGCACCACACTGGAACGCCAGCACTCTCCGCCACGTCGTGCACCCGCTTGGCCTCGGCGAAACCTCCCACGCGCCCCAGCTTGATATTAATGATGCGACCCGCGTCCATTTCGAGCGCCTGCCGGGCCTGATGCGCCGAGCGAATGCATTCATCCAGGCAGATCGGCGTCTTGAGCTGCGCCTGCAGCTTGGCATGGTCGATAATCTCATCGTGCCCCAAGCGGCTGCTCGATCATCATCAGGTTAAACTCATCCAGGCACTTGAGCCGCGGCGCGTCGTCCAGCGTGTAGGCCGAATTCGCATCCGCCATCAGCAGAATGTCCGGGAATCGACGCCGCACTTCGCGCACCACTTCCACGTCCCAGCCAGGCTTGATCTTCATCTTGATGCGCTGGTATCCGGCGGCCAGTTCCGTCTCGATTTTCGAGAGAAGCTGCGCCACCGAATCCTGAATGCCGATCGAAACGCCGCAGGGTATCTCGCGCCGCGCTCCGCCGCCGATGTGCTGACTAGAGCGGACGCCCGAGCAAGCGCGCTTCCAGATCCCATACGGCAACCTCCAGCCCGCCGCGCGCCATGTTGTGCCCGCGGATGTGCGCCGTTCGCTCGCCAACTTCAGCCGCACTCGCAAAGTTGTGCCGCAGCACCCGCGGCGCAACAAAATCGCGCAGAATCAGCCAGGCCGATTCGGTCCACTCCTCGTTGTAGAACGGGTTCTCGCCCGCGGTAACCTCGCCCCAGCCGGACACTCCGCCCGCCTCCACCTCCACCAGAACCATGTGACGCTCGGTGGTCCGGCCGAAACTGGTCTCAAAAAAATGCACCAGTGGCATGCTGATCTGGCGCAGCGTGATTCGTTCTAATTGCATTCCCATCGCCCCAGCAGGTACGTACCCGCCTCTTCGGATTTCTCAAAACCAATCACGGCCCAGCCGCGATCGAACGCGGCGCGGAATTCTTCACTGGCCTTTTGCTGGATCTCGCGCGCTCGCTTCGGCTCTTTGGAACGGATGCGAGCGATGTCCGACGGAATCGCGATGCGCATCGCTATCGGATTGCGCTCAAACGGCTCGCCCGCGATGATCTTTCGCGCACGCTCGCTCGCGATCCACCACTCCGCGATGCAGCGGTCGGTCGGAAGCCCGCCGTGCAGATGGCTGGTGGTGGTCCCGTACTGGTTGAGAACGTAGCGCCGCACAATCGCCCCCAGCCGCTCGATATTGAAAAACGCGTTCTTAATTTCCAGTGGATCGAAGGTCCACTCAATCAGTTCGATCCCGCGCGCCAACGCTTCCTCGCGCTGCGCCAGCTTCAGCCGGCGCCCGACTCCGGCGTCGCGATACTCGGCCAGCACACCCAGCATGTGGCTATGCAGATAGCTCTTCCCGCCGGCCTTCAGACCCGGGATCGCGAGGCAAAATCCGATCATGCGCCCGCCGTCGAAGGCACCCAACGCCTGCCCGCCAATCTTGCTCGCCACCACGAACAGCCGCAGCGGAAGCAGTTCCACGTCCTCGAATCCCCAGATCTCCTGCTGCAATCGCACCGCATCGCGAAACTCGGCGTGCGAAGCGAGCGCACGGATCTCAATCATCGGCCGCCTTGGCCTCCTGCCACAGCGCCTCCATCTCCTGAATGCTCGCACCCGGAAGCTTGGCCCGCTGCTCCACGTAACCGAAGCGCTTGCGAAACTTCGCATTGGTCTTACGCAGCGCTTGTTCGGGGTCCACTTTGAGAAAACGCGCCAGGTTCACCAGCACAAACAGCAGATCGCCCACTTCGCCTTCAACCTCCGACTGCGCTGCCGATTCCCGCGCGCCCGCCAGCTCGCGCAGTTCTTCTTCTAGTTTTTCGAGCACCTGCTCGGCATTTTCCCAGTCGAACCCCACCGCGGCCGCTTTCGAAGAAATCTGTTGTGCTTCCACCAATGCGGGCATGTTGCGCGGCACGGATTCCAGCCGTCCTTTTTCCTCAACGCCCTTGCTCTTCTTCTCGTCGACCTTGATCTCATCCCAGCGCCGCTTCACGTCGTCGGCGGTCTTGGCGCTGGCATCGCCGAAAACATGCGGATGCCGGCGGATCAGTTTCTCGCACACCGCCTCGAGCGAATCGTCGATCCGAAATTTATCTTCCTCCGCCGCCATTTGCGCGAAGAAAACGGCCTCCAGCATCAGGTCGCCCAACTCTTCGGCGAGCCCGGACCAGTCGCGCCGGTCGATCGCATCCAGCACCTCGTAGGTCTCTTCCACTAAGTAAGGTTTGATGGTGTCGAAGTTTTGCTCGCGATCCCACGGACACCCGCCCGGCGCCCGCAACCGCGCCATGATCGCCACCAGACGCTCGAATCGTTCGCCGGTTGTACTAGGATTTGTCGCCATGCGGAAAGCTTGGAAACCCCAGTCTACCGCACACCGCCGAACCCAACCGCCGGACCGCGCGACTGCGGCGGGGCTGTGGCCTAATGGAGTGTATGGACCTGCACTCGATCCGTCTCGAGATCCCTTCTGAAGGCAACCTCATCGTCGGACAAAGCCATTTCATCAAGACCGTCGAGGATTTGTACGAAGCCATCGTCAACTCGGTCCCGCAGATGAAGTTCGGGATCGCGTTCAACGAAGCTTCCGGTCACTGCCTCACGCGCGTGGATGGCAACGACGACGAACTGAAAGCCATCGCGGCTCGAAACGCCACGGCCGTGGGCGCGGGCCATCTCTTCGTCGTAGCACTGCGCGATGGCTTTCCCATCAACATCAAGAACCGTATTCTGGAAACGCCCGAAGTCTGCACCATCTTCTGCGCGACGGCGAATCCGGTGGAAGTGATCGTAGCTCAGACCGAGCAAGGCCGCGGTGTGCTAGGTGTGATCGATGGCTCCTCGCCCAAGGGCGTCGAGGATACCTCCGGCGCCGAATGGCGGCACAGCTTCCTCAGAAAAATCGGATATAAGAAATAACGCACATGCCAAACCCACGAGTCATAAACGGCCTGGACGAACTGCGCTCCCTGACCGGCCAGGAAATAGGCGTCAGCGACTGGACGCCCGTCACGCAAGACATGATCAACCGTTTCGCCGACGTCACCGGCGACCATCAATGGATTCACGTGGACGTCGAGCGCGCCCGCCGAGAAACACCCTTCGGGTCGACCATTGCCCACGGCTTCCTCACCGTGTCGCTGCTCGCCGAGCTCTCGCGCGGCACCATCGACGTGCGCGGCGACTTCAAAATGCGCATCAATTATGGCTTCAACAAGCTGCGCTTCGTCTCGCCCGTGCCCGCCGGCTCGCGGATTCGCGCGCGCTTCACCCCGCAAAAAGTCACCGACAATGAGGTCACCTGGCTCGTGACAGTGGAAGTGGAAGGCCGCGAAAAACCGGCACTCGTAGCCGAATGGCTCGGGCGATACTACTAAAGAGGTAAGTCTTACTGCGTCCGAAATCTGAGGCCCGACGCTGGTGCCGCGACTGCGGCAGCTACCTGCGAACCCGGCTGCGTCATCCATTTAGAAAGGGCCTTCGCCGCGCATGATTCCGAACAAATGTGCTCATACCCTGGAACGTCGGCCAGCGCTGGGTCCCAGCGCAGGAGCGTGAACTGTTCCCGGTCCGGAGGGCGCATCCACCAATGATTGGTTTCACCCTTCAGGTTCTGACAATAGTCGCATCGGTATGGCGAGTGAACCCTCATCTTTTTTCTCCTCCTTCCGCCTGACAGGAGCAGACCAGCAACAGCCTTAGCCGGTGCGTGCTATCTATTAAAATTAGATCGCAACTAGGGGCGTTTGGTTACCAAACTAAGGTAACGGTACCGTATAGACCGTACAAATGCCTTGCTTTCAATGCGAATTGGGGTCACTACGCCGTCGTACCGATTACTGCCGCATCTTCCACCGGCGCCGGGTGCGTATTGTCAGGTATCGACCAATGCACGACGGCGTAAGAGGCGAGCGGCAGAAGCGAAAAAACGACGCAGACCGGCGCAAAGCCGTAGCGATCCGTGATCCAGGCCAGCGGGCTCGAGATCACGAATTGCATGAAACCGTACGCCATGATCAAGGCGCTCACGCCGAAGGCCGCGCGCGACGGGCCGTAGATGTCGATCGGCAGCGTGTAATGATTCGTGCTCCAGGCCGCGATCAGGAAAAAACTCAGGCACATTCCCGCCGTGGCCAGCGCCGGCGTAGGCAGCAATGGTATGGTCATCGTCCCGAGTAGAAGAACCGCCGCCAGCATGCAGGCCCGCTTGCGCGCCGCCACCGGCGTTTTACCTTGCTGGATCAATCGCCAGGAAAGACCGCCCCCCAGCATGGCGCCGAAATATCCGCAGATGGGAACGATCCACGTGTATCGTGCCGTCTCGGCCGGAGTCAGATGATGCATGCGCACCAGGTATCTGGGCGGCCAATTGGTCCACAGGCTGTAAACCGTCATGGCGAGAAAATTCGCCAGAGCCAGCGCCCACAGCTTGCGGTCTTTGAGCAAACCGAACGAATGTTTGTGGACCAGTGACACATGCCCCACCGTCGGCGGTATCCAGCGCGCCGTCAGAAACCAAACCGGAATCCATGCCAGGCTCAAGATGCCGACCGCATAAAACGTCCAGCGCCAATCGTGTTGATAGGCGAAGTACACGGCAAAGCCGGGCGCCAAACCCGCGCCCAGGCTCAAGCCCAGTTGTCCCATCGCTTGGCCGACGGCTTGCTCCTTCGGATAGAGGTACAGGCTCACTGCTTTGCCGACCGCCGTGACCCCGCTCGCTTCCGCCGCGCCCAGCAAGATGCGCCACAGCAGCAGTTGCTCCACGCTGTGCGACATGCCCGTACCGAAACTCGCGATGGCCCATACCGCGACCGAGACGGTGGCGCCGCGATTCAGCCCCACGCGATCGATAAACGAGCCGACGAACAGCGCCGTCAGCGCGTACGCAATCGAAAAATATTGGACTAGATGACCATAATCGGAGGGAGTAAATGCAAATTCGTGCCGCGTAGTCCAGACTTCGGCCATGGTCGCGAGCACCTGCCGATCCAAATAATTGAGAACCGCGGAAAAAACGAAGACCGTGAGCGCGATCCATCGGACGGGCACGGCCAAGCGCATGTGAGTTGATTGTAACAGCGGCTAGGTTTGCAAATGCGCCAATTGGCTCTCGATCAGGTCCAGCAGCTTGCCGGCGCTCCCGGCCCCATCCAGCGGCAGCCGCAGCACGCCGGCCGGTGTGAACTGCGCTCCCTCGGTGGCCGCCACTAGATTCATGAGCCGGTTCGGATCGACGCGCGCGTCCTTGTGGAACTTGACGTTCAGCGCGCCTTGCCGCCGGTCGATCGCTTCGATCCCCAGTTTCGCCGCCGCGCTCTTCAAAACCGAGAATTTCAGCAAGCTGCGCACCGCTTCCGGCGCCGGTCCGTAGCGATCCTCCATCTCGCCCAGCAACTCAGAGGCAGCTTCAGCCGACGCCGCATCGGCGATACGCTTGTACGCCCGCAGCCGCTGTTGTTCGTCCGCAATGTACTCAGCCGGAATGCGGATGTCGAGCCCCAGGTTCAAGGTCGAGTGCACTTCGAGCGGCGCCTCCTCGCCCTTTAGCTCGTGCACGGTCTCTTCTAATAACCGCACGTAAGTATCGAATCCGACCGCGGCGATGTGCCCGTGCTGCTCGCCGCCCAGAAGGTTGCCCGCGCCGCGCAGTTCCAGATCCAGCGCCGCGATCTTGAATCCCGCACCCAGATCGCTAAATTCCTTCAACGCCGCCAGCCGCTTGCGCGCGATCTCGCTCAACTCGGTATCGGCCGGCACCAGCAAATACGCGTACGCCCTGCGATTCGACCGCCCCACGCGCCCGCGCAGCTGGTACAGCTCCGACAAGCCGTAGCGTTCGGCGTGCTCGATGATCATGGTGTTCGCCAGCGGAATATCCAGCCCGTTCTCGGCGATGGTGGTGCACACGAACACGTCGAACTCGTGCCGCATGAAACCGAGCAGTGCCTTTTCCAGGTCCGCCTCGCCCATCTGCCCGTGCCCGACGCCGATGCGGCAATTCGGCAGCAGCTCCTGAATCGAGGCCGCGCGCGAATAAATGCTGTCCACGCGATTGTGGATGAAATAAACCTGCCCGCCGCGGCTCATCTCCTGCTCGATGGCCGTGCGGATCAACCCCGGATCGAAGTGCGCCACCAGCGTCTGAATCGCCAGCCGGTCCTTGGGCGGCGTCTCGATCACCGACATGTCGCGCAACCCCACCAGCGACATGTGCAGCGTGCGCGGAATCGGGGTCGCGCTCATGGTGAGCACGTCCACATTGTGCTTGATCTGTTTGATGCGCTCTTTGTGGCGCACGCCGAAGCGCTGTTCTTCATCCACCACCAGCAGGCCCAGATCGCGAAACTGGACATCTTTGGAAAGCAGCCGGTGCGTTCCGATCACAATGTCGACTTTCCCCTCTGCCAGCCCGGCCAGCACTTCGGCGATTTCTTTCTTGTCGCGAAAGCGGCTGAGCATCTCCACATGCACCGGAAACGGCGCGAACCGGCGCCTGAAAGTTTCATAGTGCTGGAAGGTCAGCACCGTGGTCGGCGCGAGAATTGCCACTTGCTTGCCGTCTCCCAGCGCCTTGAAGGCCGCGCGCATCGCCACTTCGGTTTTCCCGTAGCCCACGTCGCCGCACAGCAACCGGTCCATCGGATGCCCGCTCTCCATATCTTTCTTGATCCGCTGGATGGCCGCGAGCTGGTCCTTGGTCTCGCTAAAATCGAACGCATCCTCGAATTCGCGCTGCCAGTTGCTGTCGTGCGAGAACGCGAACCCTTCTGCCATCTGGCGCTGCGCGTACAATTTCAACAGCTCGTCGGCCATGTCGCGCATTCTGGCTTTGACACGCGACTTGGTGCGCTCCCACGTGGCCCCGCCCAGCCGGTCCAGCGGCGGTGCGGCACCTTCGCCCGCTCCGCGAAACTTCTGAATCAGATCCAGACGAGTGAGCGGAACATACAACTTCGCGTCGGCCGCATACTCGATCAGCATGAAGTCGCCCTTGTTCTCGCCCTGAGCGATCTCGCGCGTCCCCAAAAATCGGCCGATCCCGTGCGTGACGTGCACCACGAAGTCGCCGGGCTTGAGATCGGCCAGATCGGTGGTGAACGCCGCCAGTTGCGATTTCGCCGGCGACGGCTTGGCGATCAGCTCCGACGTGTCGAAAAGATCTTCGGAGCCAAACAGCGCGATGCGTGCGTCCGGGAACACCACTCCGCGCCGCACCAGCCCCTTCGCCAGCAGCGTGCTCGCCGCCGCACCCGCCACGTACGACCGCTCCGCCAGATAAGGCCGCGTCGCATCCGCCGGATCGAGGCCGAGCTGGAACGGCACCGAGTATTCCTGAAAAATGTCGGCCAGGCGCTCCAGTTCGCCGCTGGATTGCGCGAAAAAGATCACGCGATAGCCTTGCTCCACCAGATTGCGCGCCTCGCCAATCGCGGCCTGCACGTTGCCGTGAAACGCCAGCGAGGGCCGCGACGTGAGGACCGGGCCGGGCTCCGCCTGTGCGCCCGTGATCAGCTCCAGCTCTCGCAGCCTCAACTCCGCCTTGGGCTCCAGCTCGGCCTGCAACTCCGGCCAGGTGTAAAAGTTCTTCTCCGGTGGACAAGGAAACGGCCGATCGCTCTCCTCCAACCGCTTCCACAGCCGCCCGGCCGCCGAAGCGATCTGCTCCGGCTCGTCCCAGACAATCAGCGGATGCTCCACCAGCGAAAATAGCGACTCCGCGCGCGGCCGCACCAGCGGAACCAGAAATTCCCAGCCCGGAAAAGGATCGCCGGGGCTCGGGACGTCCACCTGCTCGGCGATCGCCCGCAGCACCTCGCGCGACTTCGGATATTCAGCCAAAGGCAGCAGCGTCGTTTCGGCGATCCGCAACACCGAGCGCTGCGTCTCGACATCGAAACGCCGGATGGATTCAATCAAGTCCCCGAACAGCTCAATGCGGATGGGCTTGGAAGCTTCCGCCGGGAAAATGTCCAGAATCCCGCCCCGCAGCGCGTATTCGCCCACCATCTCCACCGGATCGCGCTTCTCATAGCCGATGCTCTCCAAATGCGCCAGCAAATCTTCCAGCGGAATTTCTTCGCCCGCCCGCAGCGTGAGCGCGAGCTGCCGGTAAAACTCAGCCGGCTCGGTGCGCAGCACTGCCGAAGCCACCGGCGTGATGGTGATGGTGGTCTTGCCCGACGTCATCCGCCACAATCCCACGGCGCGCTGCTCGCTGATCTCGCTGTGCGGCGACAGCCGCTGCCACGGCAGTACATCCAGGCTCGGAATCGTCTGCGGCCGCGGAAAATCCGAAGTGACCAGCAGATCGAAGAACGTGCCCACCAATTCCCCGAGCGTCTCGGCTTCTTTGTTCCCGTCCACCACGACCACGAGATTGCGCTCCGTCAATTGCCACAGCAGCACCAGATACAGCGCCTTGGCCGTGGTGGTGAGCCCGGAAAGCGAAAGCCGCGAGGAGGGCTCCCGCGTGAGGCGGCTGGCGATTTCCTGAAATGCAGGATCCCGGTTGAGCGATTCGAGAAGGTCGCGGATAGCAGGATGGATCACGACAGCGGGCGCGGCCCTTTTATCTTAACGTGGCCGCCGTCCAGCCTTGCATCGCCTGGCCACCAGCCTGCCTGTCAGCCAGACTTTCCAGCAGCGCTTCGGACTCCTCCAGCAATTCCGGCTCAGTCTCCGCCTCTTGGAGCAAGCAGGCCGGCGCGTCCAGGCGCCTGGGAACGGCTCCCGGCCGTCCCAGGAGGAACCCTTGGACCTCATGGCAGCCGAGTTTGCGCAGCGTGGACAGTTGCTCGATCGTCTCCACCCCCTCCACGATGACTCGTTTGCCGATAGTACGGGCCAACGAAATCATCCCCTCGATGAGCGAAAGCGCCGTGGGATTGACATCCAGCTCCGCTACAAAACTTCGGTCGATTTTGACGGTGTCAATCGGCAGCCGGGGCAAATAGCCGAGCGAAGAATAGCCGGTACCGAAGTCGTCTATGGAAATGCGGATGCCGCGCTCCCGCAAGCGTGACATCTTGAGTACAAAATCGTCCAGATCGCGCATCAAGACGCCCTCAGTCACTTCCAATTCGAGCAAATCACCGCGTAATCCGGTCTCCTCCAGAACACTTAGCACGCCTTCGGAGAACTCCGGCCGAGCAAATTCCAGCGGTGACACATTCACGGCTACGCGAACCGAATCCAATCCCCAATGCTGCCACTGGTGGCACTGCCGGCAAGCCTCCTGCAGCACCCATGCTCCCAAGCGCATGATCAATCCAGTCTCTTCCGCCACCGGAATGAACTTATCAGGCGCAATGACCCCCCGCGCCGGATGCCTCCAGCGCACCAGCGCTTCAAAGGCGGTTTGTCGTCCCCCGGTGGCTTCGAATATCGGCTGGAATTGCAGGAAAAGTTCACCGCGGTCCAGCGCGTGGCGCAGGTCCGTCTCGAGTTCCAAGCGCTCCAGAACGGTCGCTCTCATGGCGGGCGTGAAGAACATAACGCGGTCCTTGCCCGCATGCTTGGCCTGGTACATCGCGGCGTCGGCATTCTGCCGGAGAGTGCTCACGTCCGCCCCGTCCCGAGGATACATGCTGATGCCGATGCTCGCGGTCAGGTAGAGCTCATGGTCGGCAATCGTGAACGGCTTGCGCAGCGACGCCTGGAGCCTTTCGGCGACCGCCAAAGCGGCCTCGTCGTCGCCGACCTCGCTGATCACCAGCATAAATTCATCGCCGCCCATGCGCGCCAGCGTATCCGGTTCGCGGATCCAGGTTCTCAGCCGCTCGGTCACTTGTCGCAGAAGGCTGTCTCCGGCCTCATGTCCTAAGGTGTCGTTGACCAACTTAAAGCCGTCCAGGTCCAGGTACAGTACCCCGGTCATGCGTCCCCCACACTGGGCGCGGGCTATGCTCGCCGCCAGCCGGTCAGACACCAGCAGCCGGTTCGGCAATCCCGTCAAATGGTCGTGTTGCGCCTGGTAAGCTAACTCCGTTTCGGCCTGCTTGCGGGCGCGAATATCGCGCGCGATGGCTGCCACTCCGGTAACGTCCCCGGATCCGTCACGGATGGGCGAAACCGTCAGCGAGACGGGAAGCGTCTCCAGGGACTTGCACAGCATCACGGTCTCGTCGAACCGGCTCACTCTTCCACGCACGCTAGGATCGAGAATTTCAGAAGCGCGATCGGGTTGCGAGAGCAAAGTAGAAATGGACGCCCCCATCGCCTCGGCTGCGGTATACCCCAACAGCTTCTCGGCGCCGCCATTCCAGGACGTGACGATTCCCGATAGGCTAGCCCCGATAATGGCGTCTTCCGACGACTGCACGATCGCAGCCAGTTGCGCGAGGTCCTGCTCGGCTTGCTTATGCTCGGTTATGTCGCTTCCCAGCCCGATCCATTTGTATGGAGTTCCCGCCGCGTCCCGAATCGCTTGTCCTCGCAAAGAGTAGTAAAAGACGTCACCTTTCTGCCCCATCACACGGTATTCGCCAACGTAGCGCTTGCCGCTCTTTATATGCCGTCCCATGGCTTCCAGCAGCGGCCCCAGGTCATCGGGATGAACCATGCTTTTCCAGCCTTCAAAGCTATCGGGCGCAGGCCGGTCCCCCAGCCGATCCCCGCCCGATCCGAACACCTCCGTGCGTCCCGTGCGGAAGTCCCACTCAAAGGTAAAGTCGCTCGCGTTCTCGGTGGCGATGCGGAACCGTTCCTCGGAAGTTCGCAGCGCCTGCTCAACTCGTTTCCGCCGGGTGATGTCGCGCATCACGGCCGCCAGACAGAGCAGTTCACCCGTTTCCGCTTTCCGCAACACGAAGGCGCTCAGCAGCACGTCGATGGGAACCCCGGTTTTCCAATGCTTCACCTCCGTTTCACACTTGTACAATCCGATTGCCACTTGAATCGGTATGGTGTTCTCCAGCTGCGCCCAGGCGGCCTCCGTATGCAGACTGGAAATGTGGTGCCCAATGGCTTCCTGCGGGCTATCCAAACCGATCATTTTGGCGCCGCCCTGATTCAGATATTGCACGCTTCCTTCTGGGGATGCGATTACGATAAAGTCATCGCTACTCTCCACCAGCGATACCAGCTTGCGCTGCTCTTCTTCGGCCCGCTTGCGTGCGCTGATATCTAAAAAGGTAACCACCGCACCCACTACTTGGCCGTCCTTTACCACTGGGTAGGACCAATACTCGGCCGCGAAGCTGCTCCCGTCGGCCCGCCACAGGACCTCATCGTCCACGTGACAGCCTTCTCCTCGCTGAAATGCTCGGAAGATCTGGCATTCGGTTACCGGAAAGGGCGTACCGTCCGCGCGAGTGTGATGCAACACCTCGTGCATATTACGGCCGAGTAGTTCTTCCGGCTTCGAATAACCCAGCACGCGCAGGCAAGCGGAGTTGGCAAAAGTGCAGCCGCCCTTGAGGTCGATACCGTAAATGGCTTCGGCCGTGGAGTCCAGCAGGAGCCGCACCCGTTCTTCACTTTCCAGAAGCGCCGTTGCCACCCTTTGACGTCCAATGAACAGCGCCAGGCTGCCGGCCATGGAGCTGAACGCCTGAATCGTCGCGTCCGTCAGAGGATGCCGCGCAAAGGCCGCGATGACGCCTTCCAACCGGTCCCCCACCATCAAAGGGCACCCGGCAAACGCCACCATCCCTTCCCGTCTGGCCCAGGACTGGTCGCTCACCCACGAATCTTCCTGGACCGTGTTGGTCAGGTGCGGCTTTCTTTCTTCGGCGATGCGGCCAATCTTAAAACGGCCCACCGGCACACGCCCGTGCGGCCCATCCAGGTGTGTATACATCCCTGCGCTGGCTCTAAGCTCCAGGACGTCCTGTTCCTCATTCAAGGTCCAAATACGGACGAAGGCTGCATCCAGCGACTCCACAATAATCTCGGCGGCGCGCCGCAGTGTTTCCGGAAATGTATTGCCCGTGGTCAATGCTATGGCGACCCTCGAGGACAGAGCCACCAAGTGGTCCTGCTCAGCTAGCTCCTGTCTGGCCGCTGCGATCCTGGCCTCCAGTTCCGCCTCCCGGCAGCCGGCTATCTCCCCGGTCAACGATTCATTCGCACTCTTTTGCTTGATGAAACGCCCGCGCGGGACCATGCGAAGCGCCACTGCACCTGCCGCCAGGGCCAGCATCGTAGCCATCAAATCCAGCGCAATACGAGTCCAGCCGCCTCCTGCCCCGAGATGCCGGACTCCAATACTGCCTATCAACAGCGCAGCGGACACGGCGGCATAGACCAAGTTTCGCTTGCGGGGTGAAGGCACGCTGGAGGCGCTCATCAATTCACTTATCGGGAACGCCACACGGTTTAATACTTAAGTACTGCCCCAAACCGCGCCCTACGGCCCGTCCGATGCGCGGGCCGTTGATCCGGGAGCTAAAATGTACTAAAGTCAAGTGATTGAAGCGTGAGCTGGAGGAGACCAATGCCTGAAGAGATGACTCGCAGAGAGACGTTGAGGCGAAGTGTGGCGGCGGCAAGCGTGCTCGCCTTGATCCCGGATTGGGCCATGCCGGCCCGCGCCGACGACGAGGTCGACGTACCTTTCTCCGATCTTCCCAAAGGTTTCAATCCAGGAGCCAATCCGAACGCGCCCACGCGCGTCTTCGACATCCGCACCATTGACGGGCCCTTCACTCCTAAGGACCGTTTCTTCACCCTGCAGCACATGAACCAGCCGGAGATCGATCCCGCCTCCTACCGGCTGAAGCTCACTGGGTTGTTCAACAAGCCCGCCGAGTTCTCGCTCGACGATCTGCGTGCGATGCGGGCCGTGGAAGTCGCCGCGGGCTACGAATGTTCCGGCAACAGCCCCCGATCGGTGGAAGGCCTGTGCTCCTGCGGGCAGTTCAAGGGCGTGCGCTTGCGAGACGTGTTGAAGTAGGGCCGGCGTCAACTCCAAGGCCCGCGAAGTGGTCTTCTTCGGGACCGATCGCGGCCCCCAGGAAGTCGTGTTCCGGCAGCAGACCTTCAAGCTGGATCAGCAGTTCGGCCGCAGCATCACGCTCGAAAACGCGATGAAGCCGGAGCCGATGCTGGCTTACGCGCTCAACGGCGAACCCCTGACGCGCGGCCAGGGCTTCCCGGTCCGCGCTCCTCATGCCGGGCTGGTACGGCGTCTGCAACGTGAAATGGCTCTCCGAAATTCACCTGCAGGAAGAGCGCTACCTGGGAAATTACCAGGCGCGCTGGTACCGCTCGCTGGTCGGCGTCGGCGGCACCGGCGAGGACGCCGATCCCCAGACGCAGTGGGTGGAGAACGAGATCACTCGCATGCACCTGAAGTCGGCTATCGCTCGCGTACGCAAAAAGGGCGGAGCGTATGAGATTCTCGGCTTCGTCCTGAACGACGGCACGCCGCTGAAGTCGGTGGAAGTGCAGATCGACAACGGCGCCTGGCAGAAGGCCACGCTCGCTTCGACCAACACCCAGTATTCCTGGAAGCTCTTCACCTATCGCTGGGAAGGCGCCACGCCCGGCGAGCACACGCTGGTCTCGCGCGTCACCGATGCGGAAGGCGCCGTTCAGCCGACCGCGGAAGAATTGAAGAGGAAGAAGACGTTCCTGCAGGACAATTCGCAGTTCCCGCGCAAGGTCATGATCTCCTAAGGGAGTCCCGATGTTCCGCAAGAACATGTATGGCTGTGGTGTCTCGCCGCGGCCTTGCTGTCTGGCGGCCTGCGTCGAATCTCGCGCGCAACTGGCGCCGCGCAAAGCCGACCAGTGGGTAACGACACTGGAAGGTCCGCAGCGTATCGCCGGCCAGAAAATCGATGAGGTATTGGCCGA
Organism: Terriglobia bacterium; assembly: GCA_963739705.1. Taxonomy (GTDB): domain Bacteria; phylum Acidobacteriota; class Terriglobia; order Bryobacterales; family Bryobacteraceae; genus Palsa-89. Next base: position 260,060 of record CAVUBR010000014.1, read on the forward strand.
TCTCTCTTTGAAGCCCGGCATGGTCGTCGCGGACATCGGCGCCGGGCTCCGGACTTTTCTCCCGGCCGCTGGCAAAGGCAGTCGCCCCGTCCGGCAAAGTGTACGCCGTCGATATTCAGCAGGACCTGCTGGACTACATCAACAAGCGCGACAAGGAAGAAAACATCCGCAACATCCAGACCGTTCTGGGCGAATTCAACGATCCCAAGCTCCCGGCGCGCAACGTGGACCTGGCTTTCATCAACGACGTGCTGCACCACATCCAGCACCGCGCGGCTTACTTGAAAGCGCTGGGCACTTACATCCAGCCGACCGGCCGGATCGCGATCATCGAGATGGATAAGGACGATCCCAAGACGCCCGCACCGCAATCAGCCCGAGCTGCTGGTTGGCCGCGACGAAATCGTGCACTGGATGTCCGATGCCGGCTTCAAGCTGGTGGAGGAACATCCGGATTTGTTTCCCGGCACCAAGTGGTTCCTGATCTTCGGACGAACCTAGCGCGGAGAAATCCCATCCGGCCTTGCACGGCGGCGGATTGGCCTCCGCCTTTAATGCAGCCCGAGCTCTGAAATTAAACGGTCGGCACTATAGATCTTCTTCAGCGCTTCGGCGATTCCGGACGATTGTACCGCCACCGCCCGCGCCTGCTGGTCGGTATAGATGTAGTCCAGCACCAGCGACTGGATGTCGCCGTCGAAAATAATTCCCACCAAATCGCCCGCGCGGTTCACCACCGGGCTGCCCGAATTTCCCCCGATAATGTCAGCGGTATTGACAAAATCCAGAGGCGTGGAAAGGTCCAGTTTGCTCTTCGCCTTCATCCAGCTCGCGGGAAGCTGGAACGGCGCCTCATTGTCGTGATGCGCCGCATGCTGAAACGCGCCGCCGAAGGTGGTTGTCCAGGAAATCTGCTTTCCATCCTCTTCATACCCCTTCACCTCGCCGAACGACAAGCCGCAGCGTGAACGTCGCATCGGGATACACATTTTTGCCGTATACCGCAAAGCGCGCCTGAGCGATCTTGGCATAAGCCTGGCGTCTCGGCTCGTTGACCTGATTGTCGTAGATCGACCGCAGCCGCCGGGACTCCGGGTCCACCAGCCGCGCCAGCAGAATCATCGGATCGCTCGATGCTTCAATGGCTTTGATTCCACCCTTCGCCAGCCGCTTCCGCTCGGCCACATCCTTCAGCTTCGTTCCGCGAACCAGCTCCTCAGCCCGCGCGTCCGGAGATTTGCCCGCCAGAACCTTCTCCACCAGTTCGTTCTGCATGCCCTTCATCTCGGCGTACATTCCCAGGGAATCGCCCAGCTTCAGCGCTTCCAGGTCGTCGTAAATCGGCGCATCCGAATACAATTCCTGCTCGAGCGCCGGCAGGTTGGCCTCCGAGTACTCCCGCAGCCTCGCGTTGTTCGGTTTCTGGCTCTCTTCGGCCAGCCGCACCAGCGTCCGCGCGATCTCAAACAGCTTGCTATTGAAAGCTTGCCCGCTTTCGAGCAAAGAAAGATCCACGTAGATGCCACCCAAGGTTTGCAAGGTCGCGGCCACCTCGTCCCAGGCTTTACCGTAGGAAGCGCGCAGCTTCGGGTCGCTCTCCACGGCATCCTTCAATTTGCTTTCCTGCGCCTGCTTCTCCGAAAATAACGCCGGATCTTGAAGACCGGCCTGCATGCCCACATACGCTTTGCGGCTATTCTGGACTTCTAAGAGTTCATCTTCGGCGCGCCGCCTGTTTTCATCGCTGCGCTCGCTGTACACGCGCAGCAGCACTTCACGCCGGAACAGGAGCGAGAGCGCCCATGGATTCGAGCGGTCGCGCAAAAACTCCAGGTGCCGGATCGTGTCCAGGCGAGACGTCGCGCCGGGATTCCCCGACACAAACACCAGCTCTCCATCTTTGGCGCCCTGCTGGTTCCATTTCAAATAGTCCTTGGTCTCGGCCGGCTGCCCGTTCTCGTACGCCCGAAAGAAACAGATATCCAGGTCGTAGCGCGGATATTCGAAATTGTCCGGGTCGCCTCCGAAGAAGGCCGCTTGCTTCTCGGGCACGAAAACCAGCCGCACGTCCGTATATTTTTTGTAGCGATACAGTTGGTATTCGCCCCCGTTGTAGAGCGTGACCACGTTGCTGCGCAGGCCGGTTTTGTCTAGCGATTCCTTCTCGATGCTGTTGATCACCGCCCGCCGCGCTTTCTCTGCGGCCTCCGGACTCGCGCCGGCTGGAACCGCGGCATTGACGCGCGCCGTCACGTCCTCGATGCTCATCAGGACGTCCAGCTCCAGGTTCGGGCACTTCAGCTCCTCGGCCTGAGTACGGGCATAGAATCCGGTCTTGACATAGTCATGCGCTTGGCTGCTGATGTTTTGAACGCAGTCCGTTCCCACGTGCTGGTTCGTCATCACCAGCCCGTGCGGCGAGACAAACGATCCGGATCCGCCATTGTCAAAACGCACCGAGGCCTTCTGCAGATGCTCCAGCCAGGCCGGCGAGACGTCGAAGTTGTATTTGCTTTTCAGCAGCGCCGACGGCGGGCTATTGAACAGCCACATGCCTTCATCGGCCCTGGCAGCCATACAGAACGCTAGCAGGGCACAGGCAACTCCTAGCCGCTTGGCTCGGGATTTGGTCATAGCGTTACTCTACCGGACAGCAGCCGCTGACAACAATGCGCTGGGCTCTGCACGCTTCTCCAGCCCACAGAGCCCATTCATTCTCTAACTCTAACGGCCCTGGAATTCTAACGTCGCGCGCTCGTCCCTGACCGGTAGCGATCCAATTCCGAGTACAACGCACCCGCGCTCGGCGGCGGCGTCACACGTACCCATCAAGATCTCCCTCGGCGTCACGTCACGCCCATACAGCGCGCGGTTGTCGTCGTGGTCCGGCCTCAGAGTGGCGCCGCCCAGATCGATTCCCGCGAACAGCCCGCGTGAGCGCGAGTAAGACAAGATCTCCGCATGCAGCTGCGCGTCGGTCTCGGCTTGCGTGGTGCGCCCCACTGGGCCCGCCATGGCTCCCGCGCTGGCGTTGAACGTAAACTTATCCTGCATCAGTTTCTTCTCTCCGCTCATGTTCTGCACCACCATTACTACATCCGTTTCGCCGGCGCCGATTTGAAATCCGATACTTCCGCCTTCGATTCTCACGACTTCCGGCGCGCTCCAGCCATGATCGGTCCTGCAAACCATAACTCCCTTACCGTACTTCGCGCCAACAATGAATCCCGCCTTCTTTAAGTTGGGAATAATCCCGACGCATTGCGCTTTGGCGAGGATGTCCTGAGGAACTCCTCGGTCCGGCGCGCTCATGATGTCTTGGAATACTTCCGTCGACTGTGATATGAGCTTGGTGTCATGCCGCTCACTATCGGCAAACAGAAACGCGGGTGTTAACGCCAAGGTGATAATCGCGTATTTCATACTCGTAGTTTCCTTTCAGAAGAGTGGTGAGCCCGATCGCTATCAGCCACGCCGCTGCGCGTACTTGGCCAGTAGGCAGCCGCACGTTGATGTCGGGACAAGTACAATCCGTCCCCTGGTTGCAACCGCCTTACCAAAACCGATGGTTGGAGGCCGCCGGGCGGAAGCGTGGCTTTTAAACGCGTAACCACTCCATCAATCCCTATAACCTGAGCGCCCAGAGCCGCATGGCGATACCGAATGGAAATAGAGGAAGTAGATTTTTCCTGATCGCGCCAAACTATGCATAACGAAACTCGCTGTCCTCGTTTCCGCTGGCGGCGGAGCCGGTCCTCCGCCCGCGCCCCTGGCAGGGATAAGACGCGCGCGCTTGGTCCGTTCCGGCTCCGCCGGGCGATTAGTGTTCAGGAAGCTCGGCCACTGCGAAGTGCTGCGGTGTGGTGGGCGCGGCTTCTTGGGAGCCGTGACCAAAGCGTAGGGATCGCCGGCCCCTCGGACCCCAGCGCTCGGAACCAACGCGAACGCTGACGATCTTGCTGGCCAGGCTCGGCCTGCGCTCGCTCGCTCCCGCATCATAAATGCCTCCCCCGATAAGTCTATCAATTCTGTATGATAAACCGCCCTGGCAGCTCGCCGCCGGGCCCGTACCGGTACGGGCTTCCTCCCGCGCTTTCCGCTTGCGGTTGCGCCTGCGCGCTCCCATGCGCTATCGTGTTCGAAGGTATACAGGCTGCTGTAATACCCGTCTGAAGTTAGTAAGTCCCTCCCACCGGGGGGCTTCTTCCAAATACCAGGAGGATTCAACCGAATGCCAACCGTACGCGTGCCCTCGTTTCGGCGCGCCACCAAATTGAGTTCGCGTAAAACGGACCGTGGCGCCGAACGCTCGCTTACCCCATTCAAGGGACGCGCCACCGCCTTTGCGCTCGCTGTCCTGCCGCTGCTGCTGGCGGTCCTCATTTTCCTGAGCGCACCCGCGCCCGTGCTGGCACAAGCTGCCCCCTCTGCCGTCGGCGGCGAAGCGCACCTGGTGCTGCCCGACTTGAGCCAAGCCACCTTCATCGGCGGGACCAACGGCCGCAGCCTGCTCATGTGGGGCCTGGGCGTTTGCGCGCTCGGCCTGCTGTTCGGGCTCATGACCTACACCCAGTTGCGCAATCTTCCCGTGCACCGCTCCATGCTCGAAATCTCGGAACTGATCTATGAGACCTGCAAGACCTATCTCATCACGCAGGGCAAGTTCCTGTTGATCCTGGAAATTTTCATCGGCTCTGTGATTCTGATCTACTTCGGCGTGCTCCAGCACATGGAGGCTGTCAAGGTTGCCATCATCCTGCTGTTCAGCGTGGTCGGCATCGCGGGCAGCTACGGCGTGGCCTGGTTCGGCATCCGCGTCAACACCTTCGCCAACTCGCGGACCGCGTTTGCCAGCCTTACCGGCAAAGCCTGGCCTTGCAATTCAATTCCGCTGAAGGCGGGCATGAGCATCGGCATGATGCTCATCAGCATCGAGCTGGTGATCATGTTGTTCATCCTGCTGTTTGTTCCGGGAGACTACGCCGGGCCGTGCTTTATCGGATTTGCGATCGGCGAGTCGTTGGGCGCTGCCGCGCTACGCGTCGCGGGCGGAATCTTCACGAAAATTGCCGACATCGGTGCGGACCTGATGAAGATCGTGTTCAAAATCAAGGAAGACGACGCCAGAAATCCGGGCGTGATCGCCGATTGTACCGGCGACAATGCGGGCGATTCTGTCGGCCCGAGCGCGGATGGCTTCGAAACTTATGGCGTCACCGGCGTCGCCCTGATCACATTTATTCTGCTGGCAGTGAGCAGCCCGTTGGTCCAGGTCCAGCTCCTGGTCTGGATCTTTGTAATGCGCGTGATGATGGTGATTTCGTCAGGGCTTTCCTACTTCCTCAACGATATCGTTGCGAAGAGCCGTTACGGCGACGTCGCCAAGATGAACTTCGAAGCGCCCCTCACCTCGCTGGTCTGGCTGACCTCGATCATTTCGATCGCCGCCACCTACCTGGTATCCAGTCAGATCATTCCGAATCTCAACGGCGATACCACCTTGTGGTGGAAGCTTTCTTCCATCATCACCTGCGGCACTCTGGCCGGCGCCATCATACCGGAACTGGTAAAGGTATTCACGTCCATGAACTCCAGCCATGTGCGCGAAGTGGTCACCTCATCGCGCGAGGGCGGCCCATCGCTCAATATCCTTTCGGGCCTGGTAGCCGGAAACTTCAGCGCCTACTGGCTGGGCCTCACGATGATGTCGCTAATGGCGATCGCTTATAAAGTAAGCGGGATGGGTCAGGTAGACGCTACCCACGGTCTGGCGAGCCTGATGGTCGCCCCGGCGGTTTTCGCATTCGGCCTGGTGGCATTCGGGTTCTTGGGCATGGGCCCAGTCACCATCGCGGTCGACTCCTACGGGCCGGTCACTGACAACGCTCAGTCGGTTTTCGAGCTTTCCACCATCGAGCAAATCCCGAACATCGAAAGTGAGATCAAGAAGGATTTCGGTTTCTCCCCCGATTTCGCCAGAGGCAAGGACAACCTGGAGGAAAACGACGGCGCGGGCAACACCTTCAAAGCCACCGCCAAGCCGGTGCTGATCGGAACCGCCGTGGTCGGCGCCACCACCATGATCTTCTCCATCATCGTGGCGCTCACCAACGGCCTGAAGACCGAGCTGCTGTCTAATCTGTCGATTCTGCATCCCCCGTTCCTGCTGGGACTGATCACCGGCGGCGCAATCATCTACTGGTTCACCGGCGCGTCCATGCAGGCCGTAACCACAGGCGCCTATCGGGCGGTTGAATTCATCAAGGCCAACATCAAGCTGGAAGGCGTAACCAAAGCCTCGGTTACCGATAGCAAGAAGGTAGTCGAGATTTGCACGCAATACGCGCAGAAGGGAATGTTCAACATCTTCCTGACCGTGTTTTTCGCCACTCTCGGGTTTGCTTTCGTCGAGCCGTATTATTTCATCGGCTACCTGATCTCGATCGCGCTGTTCGGACTCTATCAAGCCATCTTCATGGCCAATGCGGGCGGCGCCTGGGACAACGCCAAGAAGATTGTCGAGACCGAGCTGAAGCAGAAGGGCACCGAGCTCCACGCCGCTACCGTCGTCGGCGACACGGTGGGCGATCCCTTCAAGGACACCTCCTCGGTGGCGCTGAATCCGATCATCAAGTTCACCACGCTGTTCGGCTTGCTGGCTGTCGAGCTGGCCGTTTCCCTCACCAACGATCGAGGCGCAATGCTGACCGACGTACTGGCGGCGGCGTTCCTGTTGGTTTCCATCTTCTTCGTCTGGCGCTCCTTCTACGGCATGCGCATCGAGAAGCAGTAGGCTCCCAATGGACTGGCTGCCGTGAGCGCTCGCGGCAGCAGCCATTCATATTTCCGAAGAATTTCTTCTTCCCGGTGGCTTCGCTGCCTGGTATCGGCGCTATAGCCCCGATTCTTAACGCATTACCAGCCGGATGCTGGTCATCGTGAACGGCGTCCTGCTAATCGTGTGCGTGAACATCGGGATGCTGGGGCGGACGATCATAGGAATGGCATATTGGCTCGCCATATCCGCGCTCCTGGCTTCGAACGGTTTGTGGCATGCGTGGGCGGCTTTGAGATCTCATATCTATTCCCCAGGCGTTGTGACAGGAACCGTGATTTACCTCCCTCTAGCCGTTTACGGATACATCACCTTCGTCGGCTCGGGAGCCATCTCGGCCGGTATCGCTGTATTGGCCGTCCTCATCGGCGCCTCCTACCAGGTTTGGTCGGCGCTGTACCATGGCCGGTTTCAAAAGAAAGCCGTCAGTAAGCAATAGGCGCATTCCCGCTCGCGCCGAGAGAATTCACCGCCATTTCACAAACAGTTACGTTCCCGCGCTTGCACTCTCTTCGGCCGCCTGATGTAATCTTGCCCAGATGGACCATTCTAGGAAGGCTCAACTCGCGCGTAGTTCGGTCGTCTCCGTCACGCGAAAATTCAAATTTGCAAAAACGAACCCAACACCAGCCAACCGCCGGCCCTCTGGGGCAGGCAAGCGGCAATACCCGGCGACGCCTTGTGGCTCACGATCTCCAAAAACGAACCCACCGCTGGCAGGCCGGTGCCCCTGCCTGGAAATGAAAAGACATTACCCGCCAATGCTATAACAAGGAAACTGACGCTCACGCCGCGCCGTCATTCAAACACATGCACGTCCTCCTAACACCGGAAGCAATCTGGCAGGACTTACGCTACGCCGCGCGCGGGTTCGTCAAGAACAAAGGCTTCGCCGTCGTGGCCGTGCTCACACTCGCCCTGGGCATCGGAGCGAATACCGCCATCTTCAGCGTGCTCGACGGAGTCGTGTTGCAGCCTTTGCCCTATCACGACCCGGACCGCCTGGTCGTCGTGGCGCTCTACAATCGAGCGCTCAAGTACGCTACCGACCTCTCCTACCCTGACTTCCTGGATTGGCAGCGGAATTCGCGATCGTTCAACCAAATCGCGGCATTTCGACCCCGAGGGTTCGACCTGTCGAGCCCCGGCGCGCCCGAGCATGTCGACGGAAAGCAAGTCTCGGCGAACTTCTTCAGCACTCTGGGGGCGAGCCTGGCGCTAGGACGTGAACTATCGCCCGAGGAAGACCGCATCGGCGGCCCGCCGGCCGTGGTCATTAGCCATCGTCTATGGCAGGCCCGCTTTTCAGGCGACCGCGCCGCGCTCGGGAAAATCATCACCCTGAACGGGGTCGATTATACGATCGTCGGCGTACTCCAGCCGGGGTTTCGATTTGGAAACCAACAGGCGGATGTTTACACGCCCATCGCGCCCGCCGATCCGCTCTATAGCAACGATCGTACCGTCCACGACATCCTCTGCATCGCCCGCCAGCGCCCGGAAGTGAGCCTGGGTCAGGCGCGGGCGGAGATGAACACCGTGCAGGAGCATATCGATGAGCTCAATCCCGCCACGGAGCGAGGCCAGGGAGCTTATGTCGAGTCTCTTAAAAAATTCCTCATCGGGGATGTGAGCAGCACTCTATTGTTGCTGCTGGGAGCCGTCGGATTGGTACTCTTGATCGCCTGTGCCAACGTCGCCAATCTCTTGCTAGCTCGGTCCGCGTTACGCACGCGCGAGTTTGCCGTCCGCCTGGCGCTGGGGGCCAGCCGCGTGCAAATCATGCGACAGTTGATCGCCGAGAGCGTGCTGCTGTCCTTCATCGGCGGCGTGCTTGGACTGGTGATTGCAGAGTGGGGCGTTGCCGCGGTGCTGGCCGCTGCGCCGGGGAGCTTGCCTCGCATCGAGAACATCGGCGTAAATGCCGGGGTCCTCTTCTTCGCGTTTACCGTCTCGCTCGCTGTCGGAATTGTGTTCGGCTTGTTGCCCGCGCTGAAGAGTTCCAACACCGATGTGCACTCGGGGCTCAAGGAAGGAGACCGCGGCTCCTCCGGCGGCCATCAACGCATCCAGCGTGTGCTCGTAGTGGCCGAAATCGCCGTCGCCCTCGTCCTGCTAACCGGCGGCAGCTTGCTCTTTCGCACCATCCACAACTTGTTGGCTGTGAATCCCGGTTTCGATCCGCGCCACGTCATCACTTTCCAGGTGGGCCTTGCGCCTTCCGTTACGAACACGCCGCCTAAAGATGCGAATCGCTTACCAGCAACTGGTGGAGCGCATCCGCCAAATTCCGGGCGTCGAGGCCGCGGCCATTACCGCGCTTGTGCCGCATGGGTCAAGGTTCCAACGAGGGCCCGTTCTGGATTGGCCCGCACCAGCCCGCATCCATGGCCGAGATTCCGCGAGCCATCTGGTATCCGAGCGGTCCGGGTTACCTCAGCGCGATGCAAATACCGCTTCTGCGGGGACGCTTTCTCGCTCCGGCGGACAATATTCATTCGGAGCCCGTGGTCGTGATCGACAGCCTCCTGGCGCGCACCTATTTCCCGGATCAGGACCCGCTCGGCCAGAGCATCACGGTCCCTCATTGGGGAGCAGCTCGCAATCTCGCCGTTCGCATTGTCGGTGTCGTCGGTCACGTCGAACACTATGGGCTCGACGGCTCGACTAGGCGAGAAGCCGGAGATCTATTACTCCTTTTATCAGCTTCCGGATGAGGCCGTGCCTTCCTTCCGCGGTGAAGTCAATCTGGCCGTGCGCACGCGCCTCGATGCCGCCGCCGTCATGCCAGCCATCAGGAATGCGGTTGATCAAACTGGCGGCGGCCAGCCTGTTTATAACATCCACACCATGCAGGAACTCGTTTCTGGCTCCATGGCACGGCAACGCTTCCCCATGCTGCTTCTGGCGGCATTCGCCGTCCTGGCACTACTCCTCGCTTCCGTCGGCATCTACGGGGTGATTTCCTATGCCATTGCCCGCCGCACACACGAGATTGGGATTCGCATGGCGCTCGGCGCCCGGAGGGAAGATGTTTTGCGCACGGTAATTGGTCAGGGCGTCCGCCTCGCTATGGTGGGCGTCGCCAGCGGCGCTGCAGCGGCATTGGTGCTCGCTCGCGTGCTTTCCACTTTCTCGCACTTACTCTTCCGCGTTCGCGTCACCGATCCACTGACCTTTGTCGGTGCATCGATCGTTTTGATCTGTGCGGCGATTCTAGCGTGCTATTTTCCCGCGCGCCGCGCCGCCAAGGTGGATCCCATGATCGCCCTGCGCTACGAATGATCCTCTGCGCCGCGAAGCCTTGCTCCCGCTGTTGGCATCGAACAATAAGGAGGAAGGGTCAATGAGAAACGCAACCATTCTTAGTTTGGCAGCGGGATTGCTTTTGTTCACTCTGCACGCGCGCGCACAGTCGCCGCGCGGCTCGCTGAGTCCGTTCTATAGCGCCGATGAATACCAGCGCGCTCATTCGCTGTTCGATAAGCTGCAAGCGGACTTGGACGCCGCCCAAGCCAGCACCCCAACGAACCTTCTAGACCCAGCCCGCGCGGACGTGCGCGCCCTTCGGAACAATTGGGATAACGCCGTTTACGACAGCCGCCAGATCTACGACACCATAGTGGCTCTCGAGACGGCAGCCGACGGGAGCCCTCTGGAAAGAGATCGTGCCAGCCTCGGTGACGATGTTAGCCGCCTGTTGGATCTCAGGCAAGAGTATTACTAGGTGTTGTCACCTCTTGTTCACCAATGTAAAAATGCCCGGAATCTGCTCCGCTCAGGAGCGCGTCCAAAGAACCAGAGAGGTGGATAATGAGAAAATTCCTAATTCCGAACGTTATCGTTTCGACCCTATTCTCGTTGGGGCTAAGCGCGGCGCTACAAGCCGCACCTCAACGTTATGAACGTCCGTACGAGAGTCCGTATCAGGCGTACAGTGGCGACGACCTTCGCGGCAACCAACTCCTCTTTTCACGGGTTCGCTCCGACATTGATCGCGCCGAGAGCAATCTTCCAGCATTTAGCAATGGCCGCTCCCGGTTCGACCGCGTTCGCGGCGAGCTGAGCGAGCTCCAGCGTCGCTGGGACGAAAGCACCTATGAGCCGAACAACGCCGATGATGTAATCATTGCGTTGGATCGGGCGCTAAGCAGCAGCGGAATGCTCCCCGGCGATCGCGATCGCCTGGCGCAAGATATGACCGCGTTGCGCGATTTCCGCGACACTCACCTGTAACCACGGGCTACAATTTCTTCACTAACACTGCTATCAATTCGGGATCTGAGGCGGCCAGGACGTTCTTCGGAATATAACAATAGCCCTGGTCGCCCCAGCCCGTTCCCCACGAGTTTTTCAGAATAAAGAAATTTCCCGTGTAGCCCACCATCAGCATGGCGTGCCGCCCGTGCCGTCCCCAGGGCGCTTCCGCGGCGTTGAAGAGACCATCGCGGCCGACATCGGAGAACGCCGTCCCGGTGTTCATCGAGACATGCACCGGGCAGCCGGCGCTGAGCACCTTCCGCACATCCTCGAGCGCAATCGGCAGTGGCACAGCCTCCAGCCGATAGCGCTGCGCGTCCGATTCCAATTGCCGCTCGGCCGCAACTGGTTGATCGCGATCGTCCGGCCACAAATCCTGCCGGCACGTCCCGTTCGCTGCCAGCACGCGTCCAGGGTCGGGCCCGCTGATCGTGCCGTCGCCGCCCGAATATGCGTACTGGTAATCTTGCGCGTCGCCTTGCATCTCCTGAAACTCCAGCATGGTGAAATTCGGCGATAAGCGCGGCGAATCTTCCTGAAGAATGTTGCGCGACATCTCCAGCGCGTGCGTCCACGCAAAGGCCGAGCAGCGCCCGGTCTGGCCCTGGTCGCCGACCGGCGTGCAGCACTTGCGCAAATCCACAGCGTCCTGCTCGGCCACATTGGCGAAGGCGGGCGGCAGCGGCTCGGGCGGCGCCGCTTCTCCCTTCTGCGGCACCGCGACTTCGACGTTGCTCATGTCGATGCCCGTGTAGCGCGCCATCAACAGCTCCAGCGCGGCCTGCGACAGCAGCCCAAAGGCGAACAGCCGGCCGTCGCGTTCGAACAGATGCACTGTTTCACCCGCGCCCGGAGCCAGCTCATCGAAGGCGCGGCTGAATTGTTCGTCTTGGTAGGGCTCGAAGCCTTCGTCGGTCTTCTGCTGGATCAGGGTGTCGCCGAAGAATTCGTGATCGCCGAACAGGTTCTGCGCGGACTCCTGATAGTCCGCCGGTGTCCAGTCGCCTGGATCGTCTTCGAAGTCGCCGGCATCGGCGTTGGGAAAATCCGACGCGCTCTGGAAGACATCGTCATCCAGCGGAGGAAGGTCGTCGCCGGAAGCGAACATATCGTCGAGGTTCTCGCCATCGTCGCCATTCGAGCCCTCATCCGCCACCGCCGGCGTCTCCGGCGTCTCCCGCCGTCCTGATCGCCGCCGTTCTCTCCTGATCGCCGCCGTCCTGATCATCATACTGATCGTCGCCGTTCCCGCCATCGCCGAAATCGCCGCCGTCGCCAAAATCCCCGAAATCGTCGCCCATCCAATAAGTCCCCTCCTCCGCCATCCCTATACTCCTTCAGATTGGAAATGAAATCTCAGTGTAAAGCGTGAGCTACGGATGCGGCAGCTCCAGCGGACGCTCGCGATGCAGGAGCACCCAATCCCCGTTTTCCGCCAGCGCTTCCTGCCCCAGCTTCCGCAAGCAAGCCCGCGCGGCCTCGATGTCGTTCGCCGCCAGTTGATCGTGCAGGATGGCTTTGGCGCTGCGAAAGATCTCTTCCATCCTGCGGTATTGCTTGCCGTGCTCGGAATAGGCCATGCGCTCGCCGAAATGATGCAGTAAGCCACCGGCGGCCAGCAGCACGTCAATCGCGATCATCGGCCATTTCAACCAATCGCGAGCCGGAAGTTCCCACCAGCTAGCCTTGAGGATGGAACCGGCTACCGCGGCGGCTGCCATTCCTAGCCCAACTCCAAGCACGCCAACCACTGCGCCCGTAACCCAAAAGTCGATTCGTTCCGCGCGCTCGCGATTTTCACGCGCCGCCTTAGAGAAGTATTCGCGCTGATGTTCCACCCAATGCTTCAGGGCAAAGTCGAGTGGCGCTCGCGCATTCTCCGATCCCTCCGCGGTTGCCGCACCCGAGGCCGCATCCCAGGCGCGCAGCGCATTGCGAATCCAGTCCAGTTCGGTACGCTGCTCATCCAGGTAATTATCCACGACGGAATCCTGGATGCCCGCGGCCTTCCAGAAGAATCGCACCCGTGCTCCTTCCGCCACGGCTCGATAATCGAGCGTCTGGCTATCCAGCGCGCGCCGGTGCCCGACGCGATGGGTCGCCAGCGCGGCCAACAGCAGGATCAAGGAAGCGGCCAGCCACCACCCCCGAAACTCCCCCAGTTCACCGAAGAACACCAGGCACAGAAAAGACAGGAACACCAAAACGTGCAAGGCCCAATGTGTTCGCAAAGTATTGCGCTGGTATCGAATCGCCAGCGCGTCCGCCACGGCGTATTGATCGAGAGCCAGCGCATCGGCCTCGGATCGCGACCCTTCGCCGTGCGCCCCACCGATCAGTCTCTGCTTGCTCCGCGCTGCTTCATCCAGTAACCGGCCGCCTTCTTCCAGGATGTGCCGGTTGAATTGATCCAGATTCCGGAGAGCTTTCCCGTAATAGGCTTGCCCGTGTTCCTCGCGATGAAAAACTGGCGGGTAAATCTCGCGCAGCCGAAAAGGCTTGCCGGCTGGGTTCGGATTGCTGCGGCGCGGCGTGAGGATGTGATACACGGGGAACAACTCGGGCGGCTGGAGACTGCACTGACGGCCGTCTCTCGATCCTTCCGTGCGCAAACGGACCATCGCGGACGTGCCGCCGATTTTCCCGGACTCGGTGCCGTCCCAAAGCGCGATCAGGATCTGGCTTTGGCCGACTACGTAAGCGCCCGCTAGCTCATAACGCCGATCGCGCGCCGGCCCAGGGTTCCGGATGGATTCCGGATCGGCGGCCGGTGGAAGCACGAAACTGCATTCGGCTCGCGCTAGAAGCTCTCGAAATTCATCCACCGAGCCGGGCTCCTCAAAATCCCCCTCATATAATGCAGCGGGCATCGGAAGCGGAACCACCAAACGCGCGCCGAACCCGTCGAGCAGCCCAACCCGCGCCACTAGCCGGTCAGCGCCCTCGGCCAGCGGAGAAAGAACCAGCAGCGGCGTGGAACCATACCGCTCGCGAAGCCGCTCCAAGACATGCTTCACTTTTTGCACCAGATGAGGAAGATCATCCGGGCGCAGGTCGCGATGGCCCGTAACGCCGATCACCAGCGGAGCTTGCAGGCGTGCAGTCTGCGGCGCGGGAAGATTCATGGCTTAATCCGGCAAGGATTCAATGGCCGAACATTTTTTCCATTTGCGCGATGGCGGGACGATCGAAACCGAGCCTCCGGAGTTGCGCGAAATCGTCCAGAACCGCGATTTCGAAACGATCGTCGTACATCGGTTCGCCGACGTGCGCCGCATAGATCGCACTGGCTTGATCTACTTGCCCGGCGATCAGGTAGGCGTGCGCGAGATTAGCTTCTATCCAGGATGGCTTTTCATTCGCCAGCCGCAGCGCGGAGCGGGAAGCGTTGATGGATTCCTGCGGATGATTGCTGAGTAGCTCCGCCCACCCGAGGGTCCCGTAAGCAAAGACCGCGCGATCTTGCGCCTCCGAGGTTGCTTTTTTGTCGAACGAGGACTGCGCGGCTGCGGCCTCCGCCTTGGCGCGTTCCAGCAATTGCACCACAGCATCGGTGGCGCCTTTGCGATCGCCCAGTCCGAGCTTACTGAAAACCAGGTTCTCGTAATCCGACATCAGAATAACCTGCGCTCCATTGTCTGGCGTTGCGCCGTGCCGGCTGTCAAACGCGATACATTTCTCGCTGGCGCGCATCGCCTTGGCGTAAGTTTCCCGGGCTTGACCCTCCTGCCCGAAATCGGATTGAACGCCCGCCAGCTTGAGATACACGGCCGCGATCTCTCTTTCCACGGACCCATCAGTGCTGCTGACTTTAGACAGCCACTCCAGCGCGTTCAAATAATCGGCCGGGGCAGCCGACTTGTTCCCGTGGCGCGCCTCGAAACTAGCCAGCTCCTGATAGGCGAATCCCAGCTTGGCGGCGCTTTCGGAACTCGGCTGGCTCACAGCACGCTGGTGGAGCAACGCCAGGTACTTGTTATAAGCGTCCATCGCTTCGCCAGACTCGCCCAGGAACTTTCGCGTTCGCGCCACTGCCAGAGCAGCCGCTTCGCGCAGCTCCACATTCGGCAGGCTCGAATCGGCTTCCACCAGCTTCTGTGCATCGTCAAAAGCCTGGAGATCGTACTTCAAGGCGTCTGGCCAAGTAGCGGAGCGAGCTCCCAACAGCAAACCCAGTTTCTCCTCCACGTCAATCAGATCTTGACGCGCCTCGAGCTTCTGCGCCGCGCTGCGTTGCTGCGCGGGATCGTCATTCCATTTCACCAGCGTCCGTGCGATAGCGAGCGACCGTTCTTCCAAAACTTTACGCGCCGCGTCGTAACGATGATTCTCGAATTCGATCTGAGCGATCCGGTTCCTCTGCTCCAGCGCATCATGGACGACGTTGAAATTCTTCTGGATGCCTTGCTTGCGGGAGAGATCTGAAACCTTCTGGTCCATGCCGATGTTTTGCTGGTACGACTGCAGGGCGCGGTCCCAATGGTCCATGGACTCTTCGGCGGCTCCCAGCATGTTGAACGTTGTCGAGAGGGTCTGCAGCGTGAATTTGTCGTCGGGTTTTATTCTGGTTGAAACGTCGCGCGCTACGGCTTCCGCACTTTGCGCGTCCCGCTCGGCTTCCGTGGAATCGCCCAATTTCCCGAAGGCCTCAGCGGCGGTGGCATATAGACGCGCCGCGATGGCCCGTACCCGAATGTCGGAATTGCCTTGCAAATCTTTGGCGCGCGTGACGCATTCCCGCGAATTGGATTGTGCCGTGGCCTTGTCCCCGTTGCGGATCGCATCGTCTATCGCCACATACAGGCTGTTGGCTTTGAGGTTATTGGCCGCTGGATTGTTCTTCTCGATCTTGAGCATGGTGTCCAAGAACGTATTGCTGCCCTCAATGATCTGGGCATAGATGGCGCGCAGTTCAGGGCGATTGGCGGAGATGTCATAGATCCGGTCGGCGGTGCTCGAGATCGCCGCCATCCCCGTATTGGCGGTGGCCGTGAAGTTCTCGGTTTCCTTTTGCGCGCGCCGGCTTTGCCACCACGCCAGCGCTGCCAGCGCGGCAAACCCAAGCACAATAGGCACCGCCCAGTACAGAACCTTCAAGCGCCCGCGCCGTTCCGCGGCCCGCTGCCGCGCCACCTCATCCTGTGGCTGATTCGCTTCCACGAATTTCTGGTTGAAGACTCGCTCGTAGATGCGGTTGCGCACGCGCAGATAGCCGTCCTCGGAACGAACCACTCCCGTCAAGCGCAGCTCGTTGAGCAAGGGATGCGAGGGGTCATCTTTCACCAAGCGGCCCGCCCAGATATTGGAGTAAACCGTTAGCAATTGGACCGGATCGGCGCCTCCGCGCAGGATACGGTCACGAACGAACAGCAGATTGTCGTCGCGCTCGCGGGCCTTGTTGGACAAAAAGATTTCTTCGCAAACGCGGTCGACGCCGCCGGGAGTGCGTACCCGATGATCTTCCGCTACCGCTTGACACAAACGCTGCGTGAGATACGGATGCCCGCCGGTCCAATGCAGAATTCTTGCCAGCAGAGCCGGCGCATGGCTGGTCCGGCGCAGGCCCGGCAGCAGAACTCGAGCCTCTTGCTGAGTGAAATCGGTCAGCTCGATGCGGTGGCCAATGTTGAAAGGCGTGGTGCGCGCGTCCCGAATGAGGTCCGCCGGAGTGGCCACGCCCAGCAAGCAAAAGGTCAGCCGCGAGAGGGCGGGAGTTTCAGAACGCTCGTTGTACAGCTCGCGAATTCCGGCGAAAAATTCGTCCGCCGCGAAAGGCAGGCTGCGCGTGGCATCGATCTCATCAATGAAAAGAAAGACCGGTGCTTGCGTACGCGACAATACCTCATGAATCGCGCCCAACCAACGCTGCAGCGGCCCCAACGAAGAATTAGCGTACCAGTAAGCTTCCAGCTCATCTTCCAGTTCCAACTGCGAGGCGATCCGGCCCAGCAGGCCCAGGTACCACTGCTCGGGCGTCAGGTTTTGTCCGAGCGCGGTGAGATCGATGACCACCGCTTTGGCTTTTTCCTCGCGTAACCGCACCACTGTTCGCACCATGAGCGAGGATTTGCCCATTTGCCGGGATGTAAGCACATAGCAGAACTCGCCGCGCGCCAAAGCGGCATGCAGGTCCAAGTCGGCTTCCCGCATGACGTAGGACGGTGCGTCGCGCGTCAAGGTCCCGCCGAGTACATAGAAACCCGCGCGTGCTGGCTTGGGACTCATAACATTTGCCGCTTCAGGTAATCCGCATACAGGCCGCAGCGCAGGCGGGCCTCTTCAGCCGAATCACCCGCCATCACGCCGGCGCTGCGCAGCCGGAAGAAGCTCTCGCGGGCCATGTCTGGCTTTCCTTGAAGCACGCTTCGGACCGCCGCGCTCAGATCGGCATCCTTGGCGAGCAGCACCAGCATTCGCCGCAGATGGTCGCCGAACGGTCCATCATCGCGGCCCGCGGCTTTTTCGAAAGCGTCCATGCCCGCGCCCGCCTTGGTCAATTCCTGCAATCCGCGGCGTGCCAGGAACGGATGGCCGCCCACCAGATCGTGGAAGCGCTCGAGCTCGGCGCCGCGGAGCGGGGAATTGTATCGCCGGTTCAACTCCGCCACCTGCGCGGCGCTGAAATCTTCGAGCGCAATTTTCGTTCCCACGTTAAAGGGAGACTGGTTCAGGTCCTGGATAAAGAGGTGCGGTTCCGTGGCGTGAACGATGGCCATGGTGAGCCGGCTCCACGGCCCGTCGGGCTCGAGTGAACGCTCGTTGTGCCAGGCCCGGAACAAGCCGAAGACCTGGGTCGCGAAATCGCAACTGAACAGGCGGTCCACTTCGTCCATGCCCCAAATCAGCGGCTGATCGAGTTTGCGCAGCACCTCGCGCTTGAGAAATTTCTCGAACGCGAGATTCGCATTGGAGATGCGCTCCGGAGCCCAGTTCTGCTCGATGAAATCCAGTTCGAGCTGATCGGCGATCAGCTCCGCCAGGCCTCGGAAGAATGCGCCGGCGGATTTGAGATCTTCCTGGCTGAGCTTCTGAAAATCGGTGAGCACCACCTTGGCTCCGGACTTGCGCGCTTGTTGCAAACCGCGCGCCAGCAGCGACGTTTTGCCCATTTGCCGCGGGCCCTTGATCAGCACGATGGAGTCACGATTGGCGATCGCATCCAGAAAAATTTGGTCCGTGCCGCGCACAATGTAGTATTCCGAATCGAGCGGCACCGCCCCGTGGCCGTCGCCGGAATCGGATTTGACGCGGCGTGGCGGCGGGTTCTCGATGGCGGGAAGCAGTTCGGCCAGCAGCCGCTCGTTGTCGGCGGAGCTTTTCCACATGGCGTACTGGATCGGATCGAGAATCGGGCCCAGCGGGTCCGGCAGCCTGCCTTCCAGGTTCACACGCACCGGAACCAGGAAAGGCTTGCCGCTGTTTTGTAGCGCGGCTTCTTTTGCGATCTCGACTTCCAGGCCCAGCATCTCGCTCTGAACGGAAGCTTCCGAGAGCAGGGGAATCAGGATATCGGAGGATCGGATCTGCTGCTCGATCTCCCGGGCCCATTCCATGCCGGGCTTGAGGTGTCGATCGACGAAGATGGATGCGCCCCGGCGCGTGAGCTCGGCTTCGAGAAAATGCAATACTTCCTCGTCGGGTTGGGCGTCGCGCTTATAGGCGAGCATGATGCGGCGCGCCGCGATGGCGCTAGCGGGGGCGGGGCTGAGTGGCGAGCGCGGCATTTCCGCCGCCCCAGCCGCCGCGCGCGCTGTGTGATTCCGAGCAGCCGGGGCTTGCGCCGCTGCTCCGGCCGGCGCGATGCCGCGGTTATGCAGCGCTTCGATTAAACGCGGCGCCATGGCCGAAATCCCTTGCGATGGCAACTCCAGCGCCGCGATCCCCGCCAGCGCCTGACGCCAGATGGGAGCCATCTTCTGGAATTGCGCGTAGGTCATGCCGCACAGCACCGGCAGAACGAACTTATTCTCCTCGCAGGCGCGGATCACTTCGCGCGTCACCTGCTGTGACTCCACCGATAGCGGAGAAATCAGCAAAACCATGGCCTGGCACTCCGAGATCAGCGCGCCGACATAGTCCATGTAATTGAAACCGATGCGGCCGTCGCGATCGTAAAACCAGGTGCTGTAACCCGCGTCTTCCAGGCTCTGGGACAATTCGTCCACCAGCCGCCGGTCCGCGTTGTTGTAACTGATGAAAACTTGGTGCATCGGACTTCTTGCGACGGGGCGCCGGTTCGAATTGGGTAGGGCGCCGTATGAACGATCTTAACCCATCCGGAACATCTGCTAAAATTGTTTTAGACTTGCAAATCAGCCGCGCGATTCCCGGTTCGCTCCCCACTTGATTCAGGCCGCCATGGTGTTTATACTGGCTTTTTTGTCGATGAGTATTTAGACATGACGCCACGGGAAGATTTCGATCCGCTCGCCCCGCAACGCGAGGCCGCCATGTTTTATGGGCTCTTCCTGCGCGGGCACTCGGCCGATACGCTGCGCCGCGATATCGACGTCCCCAAGCCGCTGCTCGAGAAATGGCTCAACTCGCGACGTTATGAAATGGGTTTCCGCAATTCGCTGCGGCGCGTTTATCAATACCGCAAGCAGGTGCTGGCGATATTCGACGAGCTGGTCCTCAACGAGAAGAGCCGCATGCGGCTGCAATAGCTCCCGGCACGTCTTAGCCTTCCCTCCCAGCCTCCAAAAATTCATTCGCGTTTCACCGTCGACCCTTTACACTAGAGAGAATGAGCCATACCCATACTCCGCCAGCTGAAGAAGCGCAAGCGACCAAAGAGCGCATCCTCTCCACGCCCACCAGGCCATTCGATCCGGTAGGCGCCACCAGCGCTTCGGAAATTCTGACCCGCATGCAGGGCACCGCTTTCCAAGGCAAGCAGCTTGGCCTCGCGTTCGAGGTTTGGAAAAAAATGCTGGGCGACCGCTGCACCATCATGATGGGCATGTCGGGCGCCATGGTGCCCGCCGGAATGCGCCGCCTGGTGGTGCGCATGATCGAGAACCGGCTGATCGATTGCCTGGTTTCCACGGGCGCGAACTTCTTCCACGACCTGCATGAGACGCTCGGAAATTTCCATTACCAGGGCTCGCCCGCCATCGACGATGTGCTGCTGGCCGAGAACCTGGTGGATCGCATGTACGACGTCCTGGCCGACGAAGAGAAATTCCGCGAGCACGACCAATGGATCGGACGCTTCGCCGCGTCGCTCGATCAAACGCGTCCGTATACGACGCGCGAGTTCCTGTACCTGCTGGGGCTGGAACTGGCGAAGCACGCTAAGGAAGATGGCATCGTCTCGGCTGCCGCCAAAGCGGGCATTCCATTGTATTGTCCGGCCGTGGCCGACAGCTCCATCGGAATCGGCATCGCGGCCAACCGCTACGCGGGCGGCAATCGATTCACCTTCGACGTGATCGGCGACGTGGTGGAGACCGCGCGCATCGTGGCCGAATCGAAGGCTACCGGCGTTATTTACTTCGGCGGTGGCACGCCGAAGAATTTCGTCCAGCAAACCGAAGTCACGGCCATCATCATGAATACCGGCGTCACCGGCCACAAATACGCCATTCAGTGCGTCACCGACTCACCGCACTGGGGCGGGCTTTCCGGCTGCACATTCGAGGAGGCGCAGAGCTGGGGCAAGATCGCCAAAGACGCTTCCATGGTCACGTGCCACTCCGATTCCACTATCGCCATGCCCATTCTGGTTTCGGCGCTGCTCGAAGACCGGCAGTTGGTTTCGAATCGCAAACGTCCGAGTTTTGAGATGGGCCGCGAGCTGGCAGTGAAGGCGTAAGCGGCAGCGCTCGCCGGCCTTACTTCTCGAACCAAGCCTCCATGCCGATCCCGCTCGCCTCAACGCTGGCTCTGCTGAACCCTGTGGCTTGAACCATGCGTTCCATATCTTCATGTCTGTATGCCCGGGGAACCAGCATGAAGCGGAATGTCAGCAGTGTCCACAAGCGGTCCACCCTGCTCAAGCCCAAACCATCCACGAACTGCCTGATTTCCGCCATCGACGCATCGCGGCGCAGGTCGATGATCACGCCCTTGCCTCCCGGACGCAGCACCCGCCGCATTTCACGCAGCGCCTTTTGCGGCTGGGTGAAGTTCTTGAAGGCCGCCCGGCAGACCAGCAAATCGAAACTGTTATCAGCGAACGGCATGTCGGACGCATTGCCCTGCCGGAACTCGGCGCGCGCACCCGCTTCGGCAGCGTTTTTCCGCGCCAGTTCGACGAAGGTCTTGCTGATATCCAGTCCGGTGACTCGAAGCTTGCCACCCCGCGCCAGCTCCACGGCCAGAAAACCCGGGCCCGGAGCGACTTCCAGCACGGCTCCATTTTCCGGAGCGATTGCCCGCAGACGTTCCGCCACCTTGCGGAATTCATCCAGGTCCTTGCGGGTTGTTTTCTCATACCAGCGGGCAATCGCTCCTTCCATGCCGATGCCCTTGTAGCCTTTTTGCATCGCCGCTGTCATAATGGATTTGCCTCCCTATCCCTTAGTAGCATGATATCTTATTCAGTAAGCTACTTACAAAATAACGGTTTCGCATGAGCTTGTCAACCAGCAATCGCGCCCGCCTGCACGCCGAAATCGTCCGGCAGATCCGCCAGTCCATCGCCGGCAGCATCCTTTTCAACCAACGCGTGGCCGACCGCTTTGGCCTCCTGCTGACCGATATGCAGTGCCTGAGCATACTGGAATTGCTCGGTCCGGTTACGCCAGGCAAGCTGGCCGAATACACCGGGCTGACCACCGGAGGCGTCACCGTGATGCTGGACCGTCTGGAAAAGGCCGGCCTCGTCAAACGCGAGCCCAATCCCGGCGATCGCCGCAGTCTTCTGGTGCGCGTCAATCCGCGCAAACTCAAAAAAATCAGTTCCGTCTACGCCGGAATCAGCCGGCAAGTGGAGTCCGTCTTGGCGGAAACCTCGGAATCCGACCTTCAGTCCGTGGCGAAGTTTTACGCCCGCATGAACGCCATGCGCATTCTGCCGCCTCAATGATGTTCCCGAGGCGGCGTTTGCCGCGCCATTTCGAAACCTCACTGGCCCGCCGTGTTGATATGCTGGCTCAGATGGAGGACTAACGAGAATGGCGCTATCATCCCGCGCGTTGCTTTCTGCCGCTACGTTTGCGGCCCTGCTGGGTTCGGCGATCCCGGCCGCCTGCGCGGCCATCGAAGTTCACACCCTCTCCGGCCGTTCCGACATGATCACGGGCGGCGAGGCTCTGGTGGAGACCAGCGCGCCTCCGGAGAAATTCAGCGCCATGCTCAACGGCCAGGATGTTACGAAAGCGTTCCGCCCGGGCGCCAGGCAGGGCTCGCTGGTAGGCCGCGTCGAAGGCCTCCGCACCGGCAAGAACACGCTGGAAATCAAATCCTCCAAGGGCTCGGCGAAATTGGAGTTGATCGACTACCCGATCTCCGGCCCGGTCTTCTCCGGCCCGCATCAGAAGCCTTTTGTCTGCCAGACCGAGCAGGCCGGCTTGGGCGCACCGCTGGATGAAGACTGCAGCGTGAAGACGGTGGTCAGCTATGTCTATAAGTCCACCGAACCTCCGCCGCCAGGGGCAGGGCGAGGCGGCCGCGGTCCAGGCGGACCGAACGCGCTCCCCGCCGGTTTCAAACCATTCGATCCATCCGGCCCCCGCCCATCGGATCTCGCTAAGACGACAACCAGCGACGGCAAGACGGTGGACTACATCGTGCGCCGCGAGCGCGGCACCATCAATCGCGCCATTTACGAAATCACCATGCTGCATGACCCCGCCCAGCCCGAACCCGATCCCTGGACACCCAGCGCGAACTGGAATGGCCGCCTGGTCTATTCCTTCGGCGGGGGCTGCGCGGCGGGCTATCGTCAGGGACTCCCCGGCGGCGCGATCACCGACGAATTTCTCTCGCAAGGCTACGCCGTCGCCGTCTCGTCGCTCAACGTGTTCGGCAACAACTGCGACGACGTGATTTCATCGGAAACCATGATGATGGTGAAGGGCCACTTCAGCAATGAATTCGGCCCTCCGGCTCACACCATCGGCATCGGAGGCTCGGGCGGCGCCATCCAGCAGTACATGATGGCTCAGAATTACCCCGGCCTGCTTGACGGCCTCATGCCGCAGATCAGCTTCCCCGACAACGCCATCTTCGAGAGTGTGATCGACTGCTCTCTGCTCGCCCACGCCTTCGACTCCACCAAAGCATCCTGGACCGACGAGCAAAAGGCGCTGGTCTCGGGCTATGCGACGTTCAAAACCTGCTCGGACAGCTGGATGGCGCGCGGCACCCCCACCAGTCTCGCGAACAATCAAGTCAAGGCCGCGGCGTGCAATCAGGCCATTCCCAAAACATTGGCCTTCGATCGCACCGCCAATCCCGAGGGCGCCCGCTGCGACTATTTCGATGACATGGTCAACGTCTACGGCAAAGATCCCAAAACCGGCGCCGGCCGCCGCGCGCTGGACAACGTCGGCGTGCAGTACGGCCTGGCCGCCTTCAATGCCCAAAAGATCAGCTTCGAGCAATTCATCGAACTGAATGAAGTGATCGGCGGGCACGATGTCGACGGGAACATCGTCCCGACCCGTGACGTCGCGGACCCGGCCGCGCTTAAGATCGCGTATCAAACCGGGCGCGTCAACACCGGCGGCGGCAGCCTCGGCTCCGTTCCGATCCTGGACACCCGCGCCTACTACGACATGTCCGGCAATCTGCATGACCGCTTTCGCTCCATGGTGATGCGCGCGCGTCTCAAGGAAGCCAACGGAACCGCCGACAATCAGGTTACGCTGATATTCCCGCCCGAAGGCCCGGCCCCGCTTCGTCCCGGTCAGTTGCTCTCGATGATGAACCAGTGGCTCGACAACGTCGCCGCCGATACTTCGAGCGCCAGCGCCGCGTCGAAAGTTGTGCGCGACAAGCCGGCCGATCTCGCGGACGCCTGCTGGACCGAGCAGGGCGAAAAAATCGTCGAGCCGCAGACCTACGATGGCGCCGGCCGCTGCAACCAGCTCTATCCGGCGCACGCCGACCCGCGTCTCGTGGCCGGTTCGCCACTCACCGATGAAGTGCTGAAGTGCCAGCTTAAGCCGATCAGTGCCGCCGGCTACACGCAGCCACTAACGCCCGACCAGATGGCAAAGCTCAAGGCAACTTTTCCGCAGGGTGTGTGCGACTATACGCGCCCGGGCGTAGCGCAGCAGCACGTTGACGGCACATGGCGGCGCTATTAATGGGATGCCTCTAAGGGCAGCCTGGCTCTTCTCCCTCGCCGTCATGGCACAGGCAGCAAATTACTCGGCTCAGAAGCTGGCCGTCGACGGCATCGAGTTCATCCGTCTGTCCGATGCCGCCCATCACATCGATGTCTCCATCTGTCCGTCAGTCGGCAACATCGCCTATGACATGCGCGTCAACGGCAAACCAATTCTGATGTCGCCGCCGGCCGATTTAGCAGCGTGGAAGGCCAAGCCAGCGCAAGCCGGCATCCCGTTCCTCGCGCCTTGGGCCAACCGCATGGATGCCGATTCGTTCTGGGCCAACGGAAAAAAATATCTTTTAAACCCCGATGCCACCGGCCTGCGCCGTGATGGCAACGGTCTCGCCATCCACGGCTTGCTCCTGTTCGCCTCCGGCTGGCAAGTGATCAAACTGAACGCGGGCGATGATTCCGCCGAAGTAGTGAGCCGCCTGGAATTCTGGCGCCATCCCGAATGGATGTCGCAATTTCCTTTCGCCCACACCATCGAAATGACGTACCGGCTCTCAAACGGCGTGCTCGAAGTGCGCACCACCATCCACAACGAATCGCGCGATCCGATGCCGCTGCTCATCGGCTTCCATCCCTGGTATCAAATCCCAGGTGTCCCTCGCGACAATTGGGAATTGCATCTGCCCGTCCGCGAGCATTACACGCTCTCCAGCAAATTGGTCCCAACAGGCGAGCAGAAGGCCTCTGATTTGCCGGACCCGCTTCCGCTCTCAGGGCGCCAGCTTGATGACGTCTTCGGCGGTGTAAATTCGAGTGACGAATTTTGGGTGGAAGGCGCGGGGCAGCGGATTTCCGTGCGCTTCGGACCCAAGTTTCCAGTCGCGGTAATCTACGCTCCGAAAACTCCCAATGTGGTGTGCTTCGAACCGATGACCGCCATCACCAATGCCTTCAACCTCGCGCACGCAGGCCTGTACAAGGACTTGCAAAGCATCGCGCCGGGAGCAAGCTGGACCGAGAGTTTCTGGATTCGTCCGAGCGGGTTCTAACGAAAATGCGCGGACTTCACGGCAAGCGTGTGATTCTGACCGGCGGCGCGAGCGGCATCGGCCGCGCCACCGCCATCCGACTGGTCGAAGAAGGTTGCTTCGTCGGAATTTTCGATCTGGATGAGCGCGGCGCCAGCGAGACTTTGACTTTATGCGAGGGTGGGCCGGGCCACGCCCTCAGCTACCAGGTGGATATCGCGGAATACGATGAGGTGCGTCATGCCGTGCGGTCGTTCGAGGCGGCCGCCGGCCCCACGGAACTCCTGGCCAACGTGGCCGGCTGGGATCAGGCGCAGAATTTCCTCGACAGCAGCCCCGAGTTGTGGGAAAAAGTGATCCGCATCAATTTGTATGGGCCGCTCAACATGCATCACATCGTCGTGCGCGGGATGGCCGAGCGCGGATTCGGACGCGTGGTGAATATTTCCTCCGACGCCGGACGCGTGGGCTCCTCCGGCGAGTCCGTTTACTCGGCCTGCAAAGGCGGGATCATCGCCTTCACAAAAACTCTGGCGCGAGAACTGGCGCGCCGCGGCGTCACGCTGAACGTGTGTGTCCCGGTCCCACTGATACACCGCTGCTGGCCTCGATTGCTCAATCGTCACCCAAGCTCACCGAGGCCCTCGCGCGCGCCATTCCGCTGGGCCGCCTCGGCCAGGTGGACGATTATCCCGGCATCATCGCTTTTCTGCTGAGCGACGACGCAGCCTTTATGACCGGCCAGACCATCAGCGTCTCGGGCGGTCTTACAATGAGCTGACGAGCATGCAACCCAGCCCCACAGACCATTACGCGCAGTACACACGCCTGAAGTTCGACCGCCCGCATCCCAAAGTCCTGCGCATCGCGATGGACAACGGCAAGATGAACTCGGCCGACCGCGCCATGCACGCCGAGCTGACTCAAATCTGGCGCGACATCGACGCCGACCCCAGCATCAACACCGCGATTCTCACCGGCGCGGGCAAAGTTTTCTCCGCCGGCGGCGACTTCGGCATGATCCAGGAAATCGTGCGCGATTTCGAAACCCGCGCCCGAGTCTGGAAAGAAGCGCGCGATCTGGTCTACAACCTGATCAATTGTTCCAAGCCCGTGGTGAGCGCGATGCGCGGCGTGGCCGTGGGAGCCGGACTCGTCTGCGGTCTGCTCGCCGACATCTCGATCGCCACCAAGGATTGCCGCATCATCGACGGCCACACCCGCCTGGGCGTCGCCGCGGGCGATCACGCCGCCATCATCTGGCCGCTGCTGTGCGGGATGGCCAAGGCCAAATATTATCTGCTGCTGTGCGACCAACTGCTGGGCGACGAAGCCGAGCGCATCGGCCTGGTGAGCCTCGCCGTGGACGATGCCGCGCTCGATGCCAAAGCACTCGAGATCGCCACCCGCCTCGCCGAAGGCGCGCAAAGCGCCATCCGCTGGACCAAGTACGCTCTGAACAACTGGCTGCGCCAGGCCGGCCCCACATTCGACACTTCACTCAGCCTCGAGTTCCTCGGCTTCTCCGGCCCCGACGTGAAAGAAGGTCTCGCCTCTCATCTCGAAAAACGCAAGCCAGCCTTTCCTCCCGATTCACCGCTCTGATCGCAAGGTATATACTGGCTACTCGAAACCAAGGAGAGTCTCATGCGCAAACTCACCGTCATTTCCCTGGCGCTGGTACTCGCGGTCACCAGCCAGATCCTGGCGCAAAAACAACCGCCCAGCAGCACCGCAACCGACGTGACCAACGCCCAGATCCAGGCTGCCCTCAAGAAAACAGCGTCGGCCGCCGTCAACGACACGCAACTCCGCGTCGTCGATATCGACGGCGAATACAACGTCGCGGTCGGCATCCTGCACCGCGCGCGCACCAACGGCAAACCCAGCGGCGCCCTGATTCACGAAAAGATCACCGAGGTCTACCAGATCATTTCCGGCGAAGGAACTTTCGTCACCGGCGGCAAGCTGGTCAATCCGAAGGAATCCGCCCCCGACAGCGAAATTGTTAAAGTGCTTGCCGGCCCCAGCATCTCCGGCAGTTCGATCGAGGGCGGCGTGACCCGCAAGGTCGGACCGGGCGACATCATCATCGTGCCGCCGAACACGCCGCACGGCTTCAGCGAAATCCCGACGGACCAGGTCGTCTACACCGTGGTCCGCGTCGACTCCCACAAGGTTCTCCCGGCCGGTTATGTCGCCAAATAGCGTCGCAGCAATCTTACTTATCGCGAGCACTGCGCTGGCGTCCGCACAGACGCCCCCGGCCTCGCTCCCCGCCGCCTGGGTCTTGCCGCCGCCCGCTCAAACCGCCCCCGCCGAGACCATCGCCGTCCGCGCCGGCCGCCTATTCGACCCCAAGTCCGGGAGATTGCTCGCGAATCAAGTCATCGTCATCCACGGCGATCGCATCACCGCCGTCGGCTCCTCCGTTGGCATCCCCTCGAACGCGCGCGTGATCGATCTCAGCCGCGCCACCGTACTTCCCGGCCTCATCGACACGCACCTGCACGTCATGGATGGCAATCCGTTGACCGCGCCCGGCGGTCCGGGAATTGTCCCAGGCAATCCCAACATCCCTCCAACGCTTCAATATCGCGAACTGATCGCCCTGATAAACGCCCAGCGCGACCTCACCGCCGGCTTCACCACCATCGTCGACCTGATGTCGCACGGCGGCTGGTACGGCACCGTCGATCTGCGCAACGCCATCAACGCTGGCCTGGTCCAGGGACCGCGCATGCAGGTGGCCGGACCGGGCATCGTGAACACCAACAAAGGCAGCGTCCCATTCCCGCTGCTTCCTACGACGCCGATTTCCAACCTCGGCGCGCAAGTCGCCAATGGTCCCTGGGCCGTGCGCGAAGCCGTGCGCGAACAGGCGCACTACGGCGTCGATTGGATCAAAATCTACAGCACCGAAGAATACTATTTCAACCCCGACGGCAGCATGGTCAACACGCCCTCCTTCACGCTCGAAGAGACGCAGGCCATCGTGGACGAAGCGCACCGCAAGGGCTTGAAAGTCGCGTGCCACGCTTACGGCGGCGAAGGGCTGCACAACTGCATCGCGGCCGGAGTGGACGTTCCTACACACGGGCTCGATCTGGACGACGCCGCGCTCAAGCTGCTGCTCGAAAAACACCTGCCGCTGACGGCGACATTTTTCGATTTGAGTATCGAGGACGCCCAAGAAATGAAGCGCTGGGGAAACAGCCGCTGGCGCATGATGGAAAAAAGCTGGAAGAAAGCCTTCGCGGCCGGTGTCACGCTCCCCTTCGGAAGCGGCGCGGGGCCGTTCCCGCACGGCACGCAAGTGGATCAATTCGCCTATTTCGTGAAGTGGGGCATGACGCCCCTGCAGGCCTTGCGATCGGCCACCACCGTCGCCTCCGGCCTGATCGGCTGGCAGGACCGCGTCGGAACCGTCGAGAACGGCAAGTTCGCCGACCTGGTGGCGGTCTCCGGCGACCCGCTCTCCGACATCACCGAAATGTCACGCATCAAGTTCGTGATGAAGGGCGGCCAGGTGGTCCGAAACGATTTTAAATAGCGGGCGCTCAGTGTAGGGTGGGGGGCGCGTTCAGAGCTCCGGTCAGCAGCGGCAGCTCGGACGGATTGAAATTCTGGATGAAGTGTATCATGCCGCGCTCCAGCCTCAACATCCCGTACGACCGCGCCTCCTGAAGCGCTTTCCGATTCTGCCAGTGATCGTGCAGAATCCGATAGCAGGCAATAACCGTGCCGGCCCGGTCTGACCCTCGCCGGCAGTGCACAAAAACCGGCCCATTGGAATTTGAAATCATCAAGGCGAGAACTTTGGAGACCGTTTCGGCCGGCGGCGCGCCGAGGCCCTTCATGGGAACGTTCACGTACTGCATGCCCGCGGCTTCCACCGCGCGCTCCTCGGATTGAATCGGGTGCTCAGTCGGCGGGCGAAGGTCCACCACCAGCTTGATGCCTAGATGAGCCAGGCTGTTCCAGCCGGCGTCGACCGGTTGGCCGCCGCGAAACACGTGCTCGTTCACCTGGTGGAAGTTGGGAACGCCGGGCGCATTGATATTCGCGGCCCAGGCCGGCCCCAGCGCGAGGCTCAAGATAAGAACGGGAAGGCTGCGCTGCCGCATTGCTTTTATTTTCGAACCACGCGAGCTCCAACGCAACCATGGGGATTGCGCAAACATAATAGATCGCGAGCGGCGCCGGCGCGGGTAAACTTGGTGCATCAGGGCACGCCCTATGAACAGCCTCGGTCTCATGGAATCGGTCTGGCAGGATATCCGCTACGCGCTTCGAACACCGCGCAAGAAACCTGTCTTTGCGGCGACGGCAGTTCTCACGCTCGCGCTCACAATCGGCGCCAACACAGCTACGTTTACCGTCATTCGCGCGTGCTGCTGAAGCCACTTCAATACCGCGACGCCGATCAACTGGCATCCGCCGCGCGCTGGGCGCGTACCAGAGCGACATTTTGTGGCTGGCCCTGCGGCAGGCTCTGGGCTTGATGCTGGCCGGAATCGCCCTCGGCCTGGGAGCTGCTTTCGCCTTGACACGACTGCTAACTGCCCTGCTATTCCACGTCAGCCCCACCGAGCCGGTCACCTTCGCCGGAATCGCATTGCTCTTCCTGGTAGTGGCCCTGGCTGACAGCTACACCCCCGCGCGCCGCGCCGCCAGAATCGATCTCTTGGCGGCCCTCCGAATCTGACCGCGCCCAACGCATTCCCGCGCCTCCGCAAAATATTCACTCCTGTTCTTACAGCCACTTACTCCATCAAAGGCTGCATGGCTTTCCCGCGCGGGCGTAGTCTACCTCTATTGGAGCGAACAAATAACGCAACTTGTCTCAAAGCACGATTTCTTGAAAACAGACCACTTAACTGGCTTCGTTTTTTCAACTTTCCAATCGAAACGCCACCGCCCACGCAGGATGCCTACATGCGTCAAGCCGCCGCCCATCCCGCCCGCCGGACCGGACGCATATTTCAGCCGCCGTCAGTCCCTGCTACAATCAAACCGAATGCATGGCGAACTTCCTTGCATCTGCCTTCTCAGTGCTGCCGAGGCCCGGCCCCACTGACATCGTCGACATCCTGGTCGTCGCCATCCTTATTTATCAATTCCTGCTGCTGATTCGCGGGCGCCGCGCGGTACACATCCTGTTCGGTTTGGGGATCGTCGGCATCATCTACGGCGTGGCTACCTTGGCCAAGCTGCAGGTTCTGCATACCATCCTGGCAACGCTGGTGCCTTACACCGCCATCGCGCTCATCGTGATGTTCCAGTCCGAGCTGCGCCGCATGCTCGCCCGCCTGGGCCGCAAGCCATTTTTAGGCATCAGCCAACTGGAACGCCGCGAAACCACTCAGGAGATTCTGCTCGCCATCGGCCACCTGGCGCAGAAGAAGGTCGGCGCCCTGATTGTGGTCGAGCGCAAGATCGGCCTCCGGACATTTGCCGAAAGCGGAGTGAACGTGGACGCCGTCATTTCCCGCGATTTGCTGTGCGCCATCTTCGAGCCGGGCGGAGCGCTGCACGATGGCGCGGTCATTATTCAAGGCGACCGCATTGTCGCGGCCGCCTGCTTTCTCCCCCTCACCACCAATCCGCTGCTGGTCACCGAGATCGGCACGCGCCATCGCGCCGCCCTCGGCATCACCGAGGAATCGGATTGCCTGGCCGTCATTGTCTCGGAAGAAACCGGGCGAATATCCATCGCTGCCTTTGGAGAGATCGAGCTGGACGTGCCGCTCGAACGAGTGGAGCACCTGCTCAACGAGCGAGTGCAGCGTCAGGACATGCGGGCATCGTCCGCCCTTCACCGTGGCTCCGCGGCAGTTCGTGAATCGAGCTTCGATCGCCCATGATCCAACTGATCACCCGCAATGTCGGCTGGAAGCTGCTTTCGCTAGCAATCGCCGCGGCCTTGTGGATCGCGGTGGCGCGTGAGCCGGAACTAGCCACTTCGCTTTCGGCTCCGGTGGAA
Organism: Terriglobia bacterium; assembly: GCA_963739705.1. Lineage (GTDB taxonomy): Bacteria > Acidobacteriota > Terriglobia > Bryobacterales > Bryobacteraceae > Palsa-89. The sequence continues at coordinate 291,406 of CAVUBR010000014.1, forward strand.
TTCAAAAACATGCCCGAGGACGTGGACTTCAACTCCGCCGTGCCGGACCACGTGCAGCTTGAACTCCGCGGCCAGTCCGGCCGTCTTTCGCACGACAATCTGGCCGACGTCGCGGTGGTGCTGGACCTCGCCGACGCACGTCCGGGAGAACGCACCTACACCATCCGCGATACCAGCCTCAATCTCCCTTCCGCCGTTTCCTTCTACCGCGCTATTCCGTCTCAGCTCACACTGCGCTTCGAACACGTCATCAGCCGCGACATTCTCGTGAAGCCGCTCTACGAACACATTCCCCAGGGCTACCGTGTCCAGAACGCGGAACTCTACCCGGCCAAAGTCCGGATCCGTGGGCCGGAGCAGCGCGTAAGGAATATGGAAGCGGTGTCAACCGACCCTATCGATTTGACCGGCGTGGTTGGTCAGAAAGAGATTCGCACCCACGTCAATGTCGGCGATCCGCAAGTGCGTCTGGAATCTCAGCTCATCATCACAGCCAAGGTGCAAGTGGCGCTCCAGCAAAGCACGCCGAAGGCTGCGAAATAAATGGCGCGAATGCTCTTCGGCACGGACGGAATCCGCGCAGTGGCGGGTGAGTTTCCGCTAGACCGCAAAACGGCGCACGCCGTGGGAGCCGCGCTCGGCCAATGGATTCACCGCTTGAGTCTCGAACCTCGAGTCGTCATCGGCATGGACACGCGCGAGTCCGGCCCGTGGCTTGCCGCCGAAGTGGCAGGCGGGTTGACCACGCGGAAGATCAAAGCGGATTTTGCCGGCGTCACCACTACGCCCGGCATCGCCTATCTGGCTAAGACCGGACCCTACGCGGCCGGCGTCATGATTTCCGCCTCCCACAATCCCTATCAGGACAACGGCATCAAACTGATCGGCCACACCGGCTACAAGCTCCCCGACGAGCAGGAAGAACGCCTCGAGGCGGACATTCTGGCAATCGCTTCCGAGGGCGGTGCCTCCGCCTCCATAGATATCGACCCGGGCCTGGATCGCAGCTATATTGAACACCTGGCCTCGACGCTTCCGGGCGGCCTCGGCGGTCTGAAGATCGTGGCCGATTGCGCCAACGGCTCGGCGTCGGCTCTCGCTCCCGAATTATTCGAACGCCTCGGCGCGCACGTTCAAGCCATGCATTGCTCGCCCAACGGCCGCAACATCAATTTGAACTGCGGCTCGCTGCACTTAGAGCAGCTCCGCGCGGCGGTGCGTGAGCATTCCGCCGACGTGGGCGTGGCGTTTGACGGCGATGCGGATCGCGCGCTGTTCGTGGCCTCGTCCGGGAAGATTGTGGATGGCGACGCGGTGCTGCTCCTTGCGGCCCGCCATCTGAAACGCGAAAACGGGTTGACCGGCGGCAATGGCCGGCCCGTCGTGGTCGCTACCGTAATGTCCAATCTCGGTCTGGAGCGCGCGCTCGCTTCCCATGGCATCCAGATGGTTCGCACTCCGGTCGGAGACAAATATGTGCTCGAGGAAATGATCCGCCGCGGCGCCGTCCTAGGAGGCGAGCAATCCGGCCACATCATTTTCCATCAATTCGCCACCACCGGAGACGGCATGCTGACCGCGTTGCGCGTTTTTGAGGCCATGCTCGAATCCGGCCAATCCCTGGACGCGTTAACCAGCGAGCTTCAGGTGTATCCGCAGCGCCTGGTGAACGTGCGCGTGCGCGAGCGCAAACCACTGGACCAGTTGCCCGCCGTCGCGGCCGAGATTCGCGCCGCCGAATCCTCCTTTGGCGAAGCGGGCCGCGTGCTGGTGCGCTTCTCAGGCACTGAGCCGCTGGCACGCGTCATGGTGGAAGGACCCGACCTGGAGCGCGTAGAGCATTTCGCTAATCGCATCGCGGAGCAGATTCGGGCCGACCTCGGTGAATGAGTTGATTTCTCTTGCCGATATCCAAAGCGCCCGCGAGCGGATCCGCGGCCGCGTGGCGAGAACGCCTCTGGTTTCGAGCGCCACCCTCGGCGCCCGGCTCGGCGCGCAGGTCTATCTCAAGCTCGAGTTGTTCCAGAAAACCGGTTCGTTCAAAGTGCGCGGCGCTTTTAATAAAGCGCTCAGCATTCCCGCTGAACAACGCGGGCGCGGGCTGGCTGCGGTCAGCGGCGGCAATCACGCGCAGGCTGTGGCCTACGTGGCGGCCCAGCTCGGTTTACCGAGCCTGATTCTGATGCCTGAAAAAACTCCGCGGAATTATATCGACGCCACGCGAGGCTACGGCGCCGAAGTCGTCCTGGTTGAGAACTCAACCGTGGCATTCGAGAAGATCGGCGCGTACCAAAGCCAGGGCTGGACCACCATTCATCCCTTCGACGATCCTCTCGTGATGGCCGGGCAGGGAACTGTCGGGCTCGAGATTGTCGAGGATCTTCCGGAAGTAACCGACATCGTGGTCAGCATCGGCGGAGGCGGGTTTATCGGAGGCGTCGCGACCGCCGTGAAATCGTTGCGTCCCGAAGCGCGCTTGTGGGGTGTCGAGACCGAAGGCGCGGACGCCATGGCTCGCGCGCTCGCCGCCGGTCACCCCGTGCATCTGAAAGCAATTACATCCATCGCTCGCACCCTGGGCGCGCCCGCGGTTTCCGAGCGCACGCTGGAACTGGCGCGCAAGTATCTGGAAAGCGTGACAGTGGTGCCGGACCGCGAAGCTGTAGCCGCGCTGCGATTCCTGCTGGAGCGCGCCAAAGTGCTGGCCGAGCCGGCGGCTTCTTGCACCCTGGCCGCGGCCGAGCGCCTGCGCGGCCGGTTCACCAAGGATTCCCGCTTGGTCCTGGTCCTGTGCGGCGGCAACGTATCCATCGACGATCTGTGCGCGTACCAGCTCTGAAGTTCAAACAACCGCTTGCGCGAATGTTTTACATCGGCGAAACTGGATTCAGTGGCCCCGCCAGAAACCTCACGGCCGATCGCACAGCCTGTACGCTTCCACTTCTCCGTCACCTGGTCATCTCTTTACGTCTCGCTTCCGGCGCCGCAAAAATCCGTGGTGCAATCGAGCGGCGCGCGTTCGCGGGCTGTTGTCAAGACACCCAGCGAGCCGGACATCACTTGGGCGATGGTGGTTCCGAAAATGTACCGGCCACTTCCGAGGCGCCGCCGGGTTTACGAAATCGCGCCGCCTCGCCGCCCGGCGCCGGTGCCAGAGCCGCGCCGCATCGAAGCCCCGCGCGTTGCACCGGCCATCGAAAAACGAATTCCCTTCGAGCGAATTTTCGCAATTTCCGGCGCCGCTCTGGCAGCAGCCGGCCTGGCGGTTTTGCTGATCCGTCACAGCTCGTCGCCAACGAAGAACCAGGCGCATTCCCGGCCACAGGCTGCCGCCGTCATGATTGTTCCCGCAGCTCCCGTTGCTCCTGAACCGCTTCCCCAACGCCGCGTGCCGAAAGATCCGCCTGAGCCCAGGCTGGCTACGCGGCAATTGACCGCCGCGGTGCGTCCTGCGCCAACGGCTAAGCCAGCGCCGGCGATTATCCAATATGCGCGACCGTCAGAGCCGGCATCGCCCGTTCCGGTTCTCGCACGAACGCCCACGCGCTTTGCCGCCGAGCCGTTCGCGATGGACGACTTCCAGTCATCCCTCGTGATCGGCAAAGTTAAACCCGTTTATCCCGAAGTCGCAAGACTCGCGCTGGTCCAAGGCACGGTGCGGCTCAAGGCCACCATCGGAACGGACGGCTCGGTTGATGCTCTCGAGCTTGTAAGCGGCCCTCCCTTGCTGGCTCAAGCCGCCATCGAGGCGGTTCGCCAATGGAGGTTTCTTCCGGCCACTCGCAACGGCGTCCGGGTGGAAGACGAAACTCATGTCGACGTGAGCTTCACGCTGGTCAAATAGCGGCGCGCCCGTTTTTTTGTGTATCATCTGTTCTATGCGATTACTGTTACCGCTGTTGGTCGGGGTTTCTCTATTTTGCGTTCAGGCACAGGATGCTCCCAAGAAAGCGCCTCCCGCGCCGAAGAATTTGAAGCTGCTGCAACCCTCGGATATTCGTCCGATGATGGGCGCGTTTCGCACCGCGCTGGGCGTGCAATGCACCTACTGCCACGTGCAGGGAGCTTTCGATAGCGACGAAAATCCGAAAAAGGAAATCGCGCGCCACATGATCACCATGGTGCGCGAGATCAATGCCAAGTTCCCCGATGGCAAGGAGCACGTGACCTGCTACACCTGCCATCGCGGCGCTACCGAGCCGGCCATGGCAGCGCCCGCCGCGCCGCCGGCAGCTCAGTAGCGCCTGAGCGCTAAAACGTTCTGCGCTTCAAGCGCGCCAGGCTGAACTTGGCTGTTTCGGCTACCGCCATGACGGTCATGACCCCGGCTTGGACGGGATCTGAGACCACCAGATCGGCGGCGTCCGGGACGCTGCCGGCCATGTTCAAGCTGACCACCAGCAAGCCCTGCGCGCGCACTTCGCGAACGGCGCGCTCAATGTCGCCGCCCATCAGCGAGCCGGCCAGCACCAGCGCCTTCATGCGAGGCAGGCGTCCGCAAGCGCGCACCGCATCGGCCAGGGGCTGCTCGCCGACCAGCGGGATGGTGTCCACCGAGATATGCTCGCCGCGGATGTTGTGCCGGTCCGCTTCCGAGATCGCGCCGATGGCGACCTGGCCCACTTGCGCGCCGCCGCCCATCACGATGATGCGCTTGCCGAAGACGGTCTGAAAGGTCTTCACCTGGGTAATGTTGTGCACGATGGGAAGCTTCGCCAGATCGTCGAGCATAGGCGTGGGATCTTCGGTGACGTCGATCTCGAAATAAGTCTGCCGTTCCTCGACGATGTCGACGGACGTGATGTTGCCATTATGCTGCGCGATCACGCCGGTCAATTTGTGGAGGATACCGGGCCCAGGATCTGCTTCCACGAGCAATCCGATTTTTTCACTCATCTCCACAGCTTACGCCGGAATCATATAAATCCGGTTACAGGGGCTTAGAATGAGCTAGAGAAGCCCTGCGTCCACACAAGCATGAACGTGGCACTCGCGAGTGCGCGCCAGGCTAAACTTGATCGTATATGCGAAGCTCGCAGATCGCGGTGATACTCGTTTCCACCTTGGTCGCCTGCCGCAGCAAACCAATTCAACCGACGTTTTCGCCTGCGGTGTTTACTCCGGACGGCTCGAGCATCGTGTTCTCAATGAGCAGCGGCGAGACGTGCTTCCTGTACAAGGCTGAAATTGCCAATGGCTTAATGCGTCGTGTTACCGAATCAGGCTCGGGATGCGAATTCGATCCGGCTTTCTCCACGGATGGAAGACGCTTGGCATTCATGCGCGCAGAAAAACATGGGCTTCCCGCGGCGCTACTCCTCGCGAATGCCGACGGCCGCAATGAGCGGGTTCTGGTACCTGCCGATCACGACAACCTACACCCGGCGTTTGTTCCAGATTCCGATCAGATCCTGTTTCTGCGGTCAGCCGCTTTTGAGCATTATTCACCGATCGTCGTGCCGAATAGTCGTGAAACGTTGTCCTGACTGCCGGCTTATTAATCCGAACAGTACGCCCCGTTGTGATTGTGGGTACGATTTCGTATCCGGGGCGCATATTTTAGGCGCTGCGGATAGAACGGCCCGGCGCATCCTCGGGATTCCGTTGACCAACATTATATTGGCACTCGGATTGGCGTGGGGTATCACGCTGTTTCTATGGGGGCTGGGCGCCAGCTTTACGATCGGCGCGCGAGACTTTATCTGGGGTATTCTTGGGATCGGCCTTGGATACATTATGGTCTTGCCAATAACCGTCACGGCCTACATGCGGCCGAGGGCTGCGGCTGTGTGTTTGTCGATCAGTTTCCTTGTGCTTGAAACCGCATTCTTCGCCTCGGGTGGGTCTCGCGTGGGATTTTTGGGTGGACTGATTATGGCAGTACCAACTGCGGCCCTCGTATGGGGATACACCTATGTGGCTTCCGTCCGTAGCAAATCGCGGCGGAGTAACTCCTCTGGCGCCTCCTCAGTGGCTGGGTAAGGTGATGGGTGAATGGTTCACACACGACTTTCGGTATCGAGTTTTCGAGGAGGATCGGGCCTCGCGGGTGCTCCAATCTTTCTGGCTCATCTCCACAGCTTACGCCGAAAACGTATAAATCCGGTTACAGGGATATAGAATGAGTTTGTAAGAATTGCCGGGACGACAGCTGGAAAGGTCCTAAGAGCTGGTTAACGTGAAAATCGGACGTCGGACATCTCGGACTGCCATGGGAGGGCTCGCTTTCTGGCTTCCGTACATTGTTCTGGCCGCTGTTTCCCGCGAGAATGCGGGCTTGTTCTGGCTAAATGCCGCCTCATTGTTGGGATTGACTATGCTCGGCCTGGTGAGCTGGACGCGGCTTCATCGCGTGGAGTGGGGCTGGCTACTAGCAGGCGTCTACATACTCGGGCCGATTTCTGTGTTCACGGAGTCAGCCATTTCCGGTCGTTTTCAATTCGCCGACTATCATTCTTGGCTCGTTGCGGTCCTGTTTTGTCTCTTCCCGCCAGTGACGCTATGGCTGTCGCTCAACAACGGAATGTTCCTGTCGGTGCTGATCGCTACATTTCTCCTGGGGGGAGTGGTCGTCACCAAGGCGTTCCAGGACGATCCGACGGCGGGCGCAGCCGGAAATAGCTAAATGAGCTCTCTACGAGACGACATAAGAACCTGGCTTCGCGTTGGCCAACGATTCGAGTTCACGCTAGCCGGGATTTGTATTGCCGGATTCTTCATAATGGGGATCACGTTGACGGTGGGTAAGCCGCCGGGCACGCCGGGGCTTTCGGTTGGTTGGCTGGTCGCCGGAGTGTTCACATTGTTTGCCTTGTCTGCGGCGCAGCTGCTAGCGCAATTCATCCGGCGTTCTTGGGGCCTGCCGCAAACCGGCATGCTCGGAGTGCCAAAACTCGGTTCCCGCTTAGCGCGCTACTTTTTAGTGTTGATTGTGTGCCTCATGGTGGCATCCCGTATCGCCGGCTTCGCTCTCCAACGCCACGCGTCGCCTACGCTCATCTTAGGAGTGTTGACCCTGCCTGTCGCCGCGGTTGGAATTTACATCGTAGTAAGCGAGGTTGGGGTGCGGCGAGGCGGTGCTGGCATGACGACCGGACACGCTCAAACCCGGCTGCCCAAGCTTTCTTACCGCCTGGCGTTTTACCTGTTCCTGGTGCTCGGTAGTGTCGGCCTCGTGTCTAACCTCGAACAGTATGCCCGTGAACGGCAGTCACTTAACTGGGTGCTCTATTTCTTCCTCGCGGACCTGGCGATCCTGGCCGCTGTTATCGCCCGCTACGAAGTCAAGATGGGGCGAAAAACAAAGCGCAACGCGCATGATGTCGATGCCCACTGATCATTTCATCCATCGACAGGTCCGCCCGGGAAACCCCAGTGGCCGCAGGTAAAGGGGAGTCGATGGAAGCTTCCTATTATGCCGCGCTACAGAATCTGGTAGGTCTCAAAATTATAATGGCGAGCCACGCAGCGTCTCTCCGGGGCTTCATTTTTGGACCGGCAGGAGAGAGCCCAGGTGTTCTGCGCTGGATTGCACATATCCAGTGCCCGTGGCGGATGGATTCACTCCAGGGGTCCCTCCACTCCACTAACCCCTCAACTCCGCCATCGCCCCCCGCGCAGAGCTACTCCGCTTGCGTCGCGCAGGTGACCCAACAAGAGTATGCGGAGGCCCTGGCTTTCCTCCAGTGGCTTGGAAACGTACAAACTCGCATTCGTGATCGGCGGAGGTGTCGTAGGGGGTGGCACCGGTCTTATCGGAGGGGCATTAGCGGGAGGCCCTCTCGGTGCGGCAGAGTTCGGTATGCTGGGCGGGGCAATAGGAGCGCTATCCGTGGAAATGTTCCACACCATCCTTGTCGTTGGGCTCACCGGATATACCAGCCTTGGGCCGTCGGCCGGCGCAATCGCGGCGGCTTGCGGACCCCCACCGCCGATTCACGGGGACCCGGGCCTGGGTGGACATAGGTAATGGGTTCCGGGGATGACAGATTCAGAAGTTGGCTCAGCGTCGGGCGGAGACTTGAGCTCCTCTTGGTCGCGGTCTGCATCGTGGTCTCCGTGGCCATGGGGCTTGCCACAACGGTGAGTGAGCCTGCGGGTAGTTCCAGCTTATGGTTTGGTTGGCTTTTCGCCGGGGTGTTCGGCCTGATAGCCTCTGGCGTGTGTCTGATATTCGCGCGGCGAATACGGCGATCTGCGGGGCTGTCCCAAACTCGAGTGTCGGAAGCGCCGCCGAGGTTTTCTTCCCGCTTCAAGTTTTACTTGTTCATGCTGGTGCTGGCTATCATCGCCACCTCTCGCCTCGCACACTATGCGCGCAGGCGGCATGCGTCACCTGCGTGGGCTTTGAGCAGCCTCCTCATAGATGCGGGGTTCTTCGCGGTGATCGTCGTTCTGCACGAGGTCAGGGTGCGGCGAGGGAGCCGGAATTCACATACCTGAACCACTATTGCACTCACGAATGGCGTCGACGGTTGCCCGGTGGAAAGCGCCCAGTTCAGCCATCACGCAGTTCGTGGAAATGTACAGCTACACCACGGCGGGCGAGCGGAACAAGAAGCGCCTCCAGGTGCACGAGAACGCCCAATCGCTCAACCTGGACGCGGCCTACACGTACGATACTGAAGGAAAGACGGCCTCAGTGAGCTATCCTTCCGGCGGCAACACGTACACCTACTCGTTCGACAGCCTGGACCGGCCGGACGCGCTGACCGATCAGCACAGCAACCAGGTGGTGAGCAGCGTGCAGTACAATGCGGCCAACTAGGTCCTGTCGATGAACTATTTCAGCGGTTCGGATACGCGGCAGTACAACAGCCTGGGGCAGGTGACGTCGATTGTCGCGTCCGGCAGCACGAGCCTGAACCGGACCTACACGTATCCCACGGGTACGAACAACGGCAAGATCTCGTCGATGACGGACAACATCAGCGGCGAGACGGTGACGTATCAATACGACTCGCTGAACCGGCTGATCTCGGCGGCGGGCAGCGGGTGGGGCGAGAACTACGGGTATGACTCGTTCGGGAACCTGTTGTCGAAGACGCCGACAGCGGGATCGCCTCCAACGTTGTCGATCGCGGTGAATACGGCGAACAACCAGGTAGTTGGTTATCCGTATGATGCGAATGGCAATTTGCAGGCGGCGCCGAGTCTGGGGACATCGGCATCCCTGACCTACGATGCCGACAACCACATCGTGGCCGCGCCCGGCGTCCAGTATGGCTACGATTCGCAGAACAAGCGCGTCTGGGTCGCCACGCTGAACTCAAATGGGCAACTCACGGGCCAGACGGCGTACTTTTACGGCGTGGACGGCAGCATGCTGGCTGCCTACACGCTGACGCTGGGGAGCAGCTTGACGGCATCGGGCGGGTATTCGTCTGTCTATTTCGACGCTAAGCGCGTTGGCGTGGCGCCGAATGGGACGAGCTACTCAACGTTCATCCAGGACCAGCTGGGCTCGCAGGGCTCGTATTATCCTTATGGCGAAGACAAGGGAGCGCCGTTAGCGAACGACCAATTCAAGTATGCGACCTACTGGCGCGATTCAGCGACCAGCTTAGATTATGCGGACCAGCGTTATTACGTGAACAATTTTGGCCGGTTTATGACGCCTGACCCATACAGAGCTAATAACGGGGAGGCCGGCGATCCGACCGACCCGAGCAGCTGGAACAAGTTCTCATATACCCGTGGCGATCCCGTGAATTTGTACGATCCTTTCGGCCTATTCACCTGTCCTCCGGGGTGGATATGCGTGACAGTAACCGACCAATCCGGAACGTCCTATATCCTAGCCAACATCAATACGATTATAAATGGATCGTCCGGGGGATCGACTGGAGGTACAAATATAAAAGGAGGGCACGGCCCAGCAACCTGTTTGTCCCCGCTGGTCGCTTTCAACAACATGTGCGTCACACAGCAGGGGTATCAACTGTTGCAGCAAGAACTGGAGCAAATGCAGCTACAGCACTGCCTAAATAGCTTCTACAATTCTGCACTGGGTAAGCTCATCCAGGACATCAGTGCCCTTACCATGTTTACAAATACCTTTGGTGATTTCTCCTTGGATGGTCTGCCCCTGTGGGTGCTGCTCCCCTCAATCAAGGCCCTTTCAGCTGCAGCAGTTCAAGATCTGAGTCAGACAATTGGCAGCATTGATTTCTCGTCTCTTACTACCGGTGCTATCACTAGCGTCGAAGGTGAGGCGGCTGCCTTGATACAAGCTTTAGAAAGCCCGGCGCTTTTATCGTTGGTCCCCTTCGGAACTGCAATGGACGCAGGTGTTGCGCCAAATATGTAGCCAGTTGCCAGGCCTTACATTCTGACAATGATTGGATTACAAAGTGTTTGGTCGGATTTCGCGGCTCGGCATTGGGTCATCGGGGGGATCATCGCATCCGTGGCATGGTTTCTCGCTGGCCGGCAATCTCTCTCAAACCAGAAGCCGGACACCGCGATAGGCTGGCAGTGTGGAGCAGCCCTCGTTATAGTGGTCTTGTGCATCGGTGCGGCCGTAAAGGGCGAGTGGCTTGGTTTGGCGTGTGGGCTTGTAGTTCTTTACTTCGAAATCCGGTCCATCAGACGCATACTGGCTCTTCAAAATGGGCGGAAGTAGAGAATTCAGGCCCCCCGGCTATTCACCCCAGGAACGTTCCAGCATCCGGGTGTATTCGCCGGACGAATACAGGTCGAACGTAAAATCCTTGGAGTTGAGCGCCTGGAACGCGCACTCGCCTTGCTTGGCGGTGAAGATCTGATCGGCGAAGCGGTAATAGTTGCGGACGAAGTCGTCAGACAGCAGCGGGCGCGGCGGGGCATCTTCGAACAAGCAATGCAATCCCAGCGCGCGGCTGAAAATAGCCTGGTAATCGCCCACGCCCCACTTTTTGAGCTTCGTCTGTACGGCGGCCGGGGCGTCCTGAACCAGCAGGTCGGCGAAACTTTGATAACACAGTGTCTGTGGAAAAAGATCCGGATGGCGGCTGACCAGTTCGAGGGATTGCTCGATCCAGCGCGCCAGGTCCTTGCCGACGTAAAACAGCATGCGCAGCTCGGAGTAGCGGCCGTCCAGCAGGACACGGTCGAGGTCTTCCCGAGTGGTTTCGCCCGCCGGCAAGAGCCCCTGAAGCTTCAAGCTGGCGCGCGAACTCTCGACCAATTTACCGGGGCCGCCCGCGTCCGCGAAGGGATGCAGGATCAAAGGAGGAAGTATGAATGCGGCGCCGCCCTCCAGGGCCGGCGCGCTACCAAAGGAGAATCTGGATGCCATATCTGGATCCAGTATGTGCAGTTACTTGCGTTCGGTCAGTAGTACCTTGGCTACAATTGTTTGGTCCCCTCGTAGCACCTTAACAAGTACCTCCTGACCGGGCTTTTTGGCCCGTAACGCATACGTAAAATCGTAAAGATTCTGGATCGGCTTGCCGTCGAACTCGGTGAGGATGTCGCCGGCCTTCAATCCGGCCTTGGCGGCGGGCGAGCCGGGGCGAATGTCGGCGAACCGGACGCCGTTGGGGATCTCGGTGAAGTCGGGGATGCTGCCGAAGTCGGGGCCGTACCCTGAACCGGTACTGGTACCCGAATGGGACTGAGAGGCGACTTCGGGCTCCGGCTGCGTCTCGGCGACGCGCACGAATTGCGGCCGGGGCGAACCGTCGGTGAGATGATCCATCACGTCGGCGATCATGTCGAGCAAGCGCACGGCGTCGGGGGCATCGATCTTATCCCAGGTGTCGCTGGGCTTGTGGTAATCGGCGTGAAGGCCGGAGAAAAAGAACAGCACCGGGATTTGCTTGGTGGTGAAGGAGGTGTGATCGCTCGAGCCGTAGCCGCCGCGCTCGGTGACGTCGGCATCGAAGTCGTGCCGGTGCGCGGCTTCCTTGAGCAGTGGCGCGAACGTTGTGCCGGTGCCGACGCCTCCCACGTAAATCTTGTTGTCGCGAATGCGGCCGATCATGTCCATGTTGATCATCGCGACCGCGTTCGCAGTCGGCATGAGCGGATGGTTGACGTAGTAGCTCGATCCCAGCAATCCCAGCTCCTCGCCGGCGAAGGTCATGAACAGGATGCCGCGCTTGTGTTTCGGCTCGTGCGAGAACCAGTGCGCCAGCTCCAGAACGCCGGCCGTTCCGGAAGCATTGTCGTCGGCTCCGGGATGAACCGTCCCAGCCATGGACGGTGCGAGCGAAAACTGCTCGCCGAGGCCCAGATGGTCGTAATGCGCGCCGATGATCACATATTCCGGAGTCTCGCCGGGAAGATACGCGCCGACATTGTGCACGGTTTTCACTTCGCGCCGGATATCGACGTCCAAATCCAGGTGCAGCGACGCGGGAAGAGCAAACGACACCGGATGGAGGTCTTTATCGATCACGGTTTCCAGGCTGGAGAGGGATTTTCCGGTGGGCTTCAGCCAGTAGTCGACCACAGCGGCTTTCACCTGCACAAACTCGATACCAGCATTCGCTGGTCCAGCGGTGCCGCCGAATTTTTCCAGATCGTCGGAATCGTTGGGGTGCGCGGCCACGTCGTTGACCAGCAGCACCGCCTTGGCGCCGTGCAGCTTGGCGTTGGTGGCTTTGCTGAAGATCTGCGCGTGCGCGGTGTAGACTTTTCCTTCAAAGACGCTCTTGTCATCGAACTCCTGCGGCTCGTGGCGCAGCACGACTACAATTTTGTCTTTTACGTCCAGACCGGCGTAGTCGTCGTAGTTGTATTCGGGCGCGCTGATGCCGAATCCCGCGAACACCACTTCGCCGGACACCTTGCCGGCCGAAGAGAGGTTGAAAGGAATGAAATCCTGGTTGAAACGCAGCGTCTCTTTTTTCGCGCCGTTGGAATAACTGATTTCGTTCTGGTTTCCGAGCTTGGCGCTGGTGGTGACATCGAAATCCTGGTAGTAGCTGTCGCCCGAGATCGGCTCGAGCTTCAAGGAGCGGAATTTATCGCGAATGAAGCCGGCGGCTTTTTCCAGTTCCGGCGAGCCGGTGGCGCGGCCGCGCATGTTCTCAGAGGCCAGATATTTGACGTAGTCGATGTATTCAGTCGGGCTCAGCTCGGCGGCAAACAAGCCTCCGGCCAGCGCTAGCAGCAGTGGGTATCGCATGTTACTTGTTCAGGGGTGAGGGAATTTTTATTTCGCAGCACTTCTCGCCGGCATCTTGCGCGGTCTTCTGATAATTCAGTTCGCCTTGAATGATTTGCTGAAGATTGGGCCAGGGATAGGCGCCTACCAGACGGCGGCCGTTCAGAAACGTGGTGGGGGTGCCATCGATCCGCAGCGATTTTCCTTCCGCCACGGACGCATTGACTTCTTCTTCCGTGGCGTTCGATTCCAGGCAGCGGCCGAACTGCATGCCATCCAGATCCGGAATGGTTTTAGCGAAATCCGTCACTTTCGATTTCAAATTCTCGAAGGTGATCTCGATCTGGTGGTCGTAGATCCAATCAAAGTATTTCCAGAATGCAGCCGGATCCCTGGCGGAACACGCAACGTCCCGCGATGGCGGCCTGCTTGGCCCAGGGATGAATCTGCGTTAGCGGAAAATCCTTGAAGTAGACGCGAACCTGGGTGGGAAACGTGGTCGCCAGGTTCTGCCGGATGGTCTGGGCTTCCATCTTGCAATCCGGGCACTCAAAATCTCCATACATCACCAATACGGCCGGCGCGCCCGGGGTCCCAAAGCTCGGAGCCAGATCGGTCTTGATCTTGGAGAGATCTTCCTGGAAAGGATTCTGGCTGATGTCGTAAACCGTGCCGCGGAAAATGTTCTTGCCGTCCTTGGAGATATAAAACGTCTCGTCCTGGGTGCGCGCGCCATAGGTGAAATGGACGTCGATGCGCTGGAAGCCGGCCGCCGCCGGTTGCGGGTCGTCGATCTTGACCTGAACCTCCGGGATCACTGCCAGCAGGTGGCGGATGTAGGCTTCGAAGGTGGGTTTATCGAAGGCGGATTTCGGTTTGTCCTGAGCGGGCAGAAGGCAGAGCGAAAGGGCGGCAGCGGCAATCAAAAAACGCATAATTCGATTGTAGCGTGGGTAGCGGGGCGCGGCGGCGGATCAGCCTTTACGCGGCCGGAAAATGATAATATGCTGCCGCGGCAGCACCTCGATCACCTGGTCGAACTGAAAGCCCTCCGGCTCAACCTCGGCTTTTACCTCGCTCACGCTCATCTTGTGATCCGGAAGGATCGGGACGGTCGGATCCTCCTTGCGATATTCGAGCAGCACCAGGCGGCCATTCGGCTTGAGCGCTTCGCGCATGTGATCGAGCATGGCCTGTGGTTGCGAAAATTCGTGGTAGACGTCGACCATCAGGATCAGATCGATGGCGCCGGCTGGAAGCTTGGGATCGCTTACGGTGTCGAGCACCGTCTGGATGTTGGTGACCTTGTCGCGCTGGGCGCGTGATTGCAGGATCTCGAGCATTTCTGGCTGGATGTCGACGGCGTAAACCTTACCGGACGGGCCAACCAGCTTGGCCATCTTGAAGGTCATGACGCCGCTGCCGGCTCCGACGTCGGCGACAACCATGCCGCGGCGGATTCCGATGGCTTCGAGTGCCTGGTCGGGGTGTTCTTCTTCTTCGCGTTCCGGGCGGTCCAGCCAGCTGGATCCGGCCGCGCCCATCACGCCCGCGATGTGGCGTCCGGTGACCGGATGCACGCCTTGCGCGGCCAGCGGCGACAAGAATAGCAGCAGAGCCAGAATCAGTACCATGTGTTCCACTGTGCGGGAACGCGGGGCCAGAAGTCAACGCCGGTCCGGGCGGCTAGAATAGAGAATTAGGTGCGGGTTTCATGAAGGTGTGGTTGGCGTTGCTTCTGGTTGCGCCGGTCGTGTGCGCGGCCCCGGCTGATAAGAAGCTCGCGATCGTGGATACGGCGTTCGCGCAGATCGACGACGGACCAGCGTCCGCGCACGACGACCAGTTCGTTCCCGGCGAGACGCTGTTCTTCCGCTGCCAGGTGGAAGGCTACAAGAAATCCGAGAGCAATGAAATCCAGATCGCCTATCAAGTGGAAGCCGCCGACGCGCGCGGCGTGAAGCTGCTTTTGCCTGAAAAAGGCCTGGTGAAGACCACGCTCTCGCCGGAAGACAAGAACTGGATGCCGAAGATCCGCTACACGGTGGTCATTCCTGGGCTGGCGGAGACCGGTGAATATCACGTGACCGTCACAGTGAAAGACGAGCTGGCCGGCTCGTCGGCGGAGACGCGCGCGACGTTCCTGGTGCATGGGCGCGATGTCGCTCCCAGCGACACGTTGGCGGTGCGCAATTTCCGCTTCTATCGCGGCGAGAACGATGACAAGGCGCTGCAGGTGCCGGCTTATCGTCCGGGCGATTCGCTGTGGGGGCGTTTCGATATGACCGGCTACAAAATCGGCGACAAGAATCTCTTCGATATCGGATACGGTCTGGTGGTGCTGCGGGCGGACGGCACCGAGGCCTATTCGCAACCGGAAGCAGCCAACTCGAAAGAAGCGCCATTTTATCCGCAGCGCTATCAGCCCGGCGAGCTGAGTCTGAATATGCCGAAGGACATCGCCAAAGGCGAGTACACCATTGTGCTGACGGTGCACGATAATCTGGGCCAGCAGACTTGTGAAGCGCGAGAGAAGTTTTCGATAGAATAATCGACTCATAGTCACACTAAGAGGTGGGGTAAGATCAAATTAGAGTGAGTCCTGTAATCATCCAGTGGGGGCCGGCGCTTCTAGTTCTGTTGGGCATTCTGCTGGGGGTGCTCTACAATAACCGCAGCATCAGTCACCTGGATACGCGAATCGGCGATTCATTCAGCCACCTCTCGACGAAAAACGACGATTCCTTCAGCCACCTCTCGGCGCGAATCGACGATCTGAGCCGACACCAAGAGGCTCGGCACAGCGATCTAAAGGATTTTTTCAGGTCTGAAATTCGCAGGCTGGAAGAACGGATTGCTCGTCTGGAGCAACCCATCATTCGCTCGTAAAATCGAGATTAATCCCTGTTTCTGGGCACTACCTCCCCGGATATGGCCCTTTTCAGGACCCGTAGTGCCGCAGTTTTCGGAATCGAAGCGCATCTGATCGACGTGGAGGTCGACATGTATCCGGGCGGAAGCGCGCGCGATTTCATCACGGTCGGTATGCCGGACACGGCGGTGCGCGAGAGCCGGGAGCGGATCAAATCGGCGCTGCTCAATTCGGGCTTCGGGTATCCGAACAAATCTGTGACGATCAACCTGGCGCCCGCCAACGTGCGCAAGGAAGGCGCGGGGTTCGATTTGCCGATGGCGCTCGGGATTCTGGGCGCGATGGGGACAGTGGGCGCGATGGATCAGCACATGCTGGTGGGCGAGTTGTCGCTGGACGGCAGTTTGCGTCCCGTCCGCGGCGTGTTGTCGATTGCCGTGTGCGCGCGGCGACAGGGCATTCCGAATCTGCTGGTTCCTATCGACAACGCGGCCGAAGCGGCGGTCACCGAAGGGGTGAACGTATTCGGCATGCGGCATCTGGCGGAAGTGGTGCAGTACCTGAACCAGCCGGATCAGTTCCGGCCAGCCACAGGCGCCGTCCCCGTTTCCACGGACGCAGCGGCGGCGATCCCGGATTTTTGCGAAGTGCGTGGGCAGATCACGGCCAAGCGCGCGCTGGAAGTTGCGGCGGCGGGAGGCCACAACGTTCTGATGATCGGTCCGCCCGGCTCCGGCAAGACCATGCTGGCGAAACGATTCGCCGGAATCCTTCCGCCGCTGACGTTTCAAGAGGCGATCGAGACCACGCAGATCCACAGCGTAGCCGGATTGCTCGCGCGGGGCGCCGGACTGGTGGTGCAGCGGCCGTTTCGCGCGCCGCATCACACCATTTCCGATGCGGGATTGATTGGCGGAGGCGCTGGAACGCCGCGTCCGGGCGAAGTCAGCCTGGCGCATAACGGCGTGCTGTTCCTGGACGAGCTGCCGGAATTTGCGCGCAACGTGCTGGAGATGCTGCGGCAGCCGCTGGAAGAATCGTCGGTGATGATCGCCCGGAGTAACATGTCGCTGTCATTCCCATCGGCTTTTATTCTGATCGGCGCGATGAATCCGTGCCCGTGCGGATTTTTTTCCGATCCGACGCGGGAGTGCCGCTGCACGGGCGCGATCATCCAGCGTTACTTGAGCAAGATCAGCGGGCCGCTGCTCGATCGCATCGACCTGCACGTGGAAGTGCCGGCCGTGCCTTACAAAGAACTGCGCGGCAAGGATCGCGGCGCCGGCTCGGCCGAGATGCGCCAGCGCGTGGAAGCCGCCCGCGCCCTCCAACAGCAGCGCGGATTCTACAACGCCGCAATTCCATCGTCACAGCTTCGAAAGCTCTGCGTTCTGGACGAAGCCGGCGAGCGCACGCTGGAGATGGCCGTGCGCCGCATGGGCCTGAGCGCGCGGGCGCACGACCGCATTCTGAAAGTCGCCCGCACTATCGCGGACCTGGACCACCGCGGTGAGATACTGGCCAAACATCTGGCCGAAGCCGTCCAGTACCGCAGCCTCGACCGCAGCTACTGGAGTTGAAAACGCCGATCGTTCAGCATCCGGTCGCAATCACCGATTCTTAAAATGCTGCATGGTTCAGGCCTTCAGCGTTTCCGCCCAGGCGGTCAGCGTGTTAGCAAATAGCGCAGGGTCTATCTGGTGCATCGGGTGGCCCATGGTCGGAAACGACTTGTATTCGAACGGTTGTCCGGCGGCCTCAATGATCTCGCGCACTCGCCTGGCCTGCAGATCTGAAATGGCGCCAATGAGGAACCCGGTCTTGTCGTCAATCCTTCGCTGGTGATGCGTGAAGAGCACCGGTACCTTCACGTGAGACAGCATTTGCGCGTGATCGCAGCTCGCCGCCCACATTCCAGTCCAGAATGACCGCCCCCATTCCGGGTCGTACTCCTTCAGATTCTGCGGCGGCTCATCGGTTCTTGGCGCTGGCATAGGGGCACGCAACTCGCGCGCTGCCGCTTCCTGCATGCCCTTCCAGTCGCCGATGCTCCATTGGTCGCCGAGGTACTTTGCCCAAAGAGCGAACATCGGACCGGCGGCACCCTGGCGTATCGACTGGCCATAGGAAGTGTTGACCTCGGAGGCGAATAAGGGCGGATCTTCATACAGACAGCCTCGGACGGCGCCGGGCATCGCATAGGCAGACATCCACGCCGAAAGCACTCCGCCTGATGAGAGTCCGCTCACGACGGTGGGCCGCCGGATGACAAGCGCAATGAAGCGCACCAGATCGTTGCCCATGTTGTCCAGCGTGTAGCGGCCCGGCGTTCGAGTAGAGCGGCCTTGTCCGCGCAAATCGACGGCATGAACATGGAAGCGGTCTTTCAGGAGCCCGATCGCCTTTTCGTAGCCCCACCACGATTCGGTCTGACCGGGGATCAGCAGGAGCGCCGGCGAACTGGCGCTGCCTGCGACGGCGTAGTTCATTTTCACTTCGCCGAGGTCAATGGTCTGCTCGTCGTAGGCATGCTTCACGTAAGTCTCGGACGGATTGTCGGGACCGTAATGAAGACTTCTCGGGCGCGCGCCCGTCTGCTGGTTCTGCTGGGCATCAGCGGTCCTTTGCAGCAAGGCCATCGTTCCACCCAATGACACATACGCAAGAATCTCTCTACGCAGGCTTTTATTCATAAGCTGGTGTCTCCTGATTTAATTTGTGCTGGCGTCCGCAGTACAGCTGACCCATTGGCGCCGGGGCCGATCGACGCGAGGATTTCATATGGGTTCTTCAAACTTGTCCCGGCCGGGAGAGACATGGCGATTTGAATGATTTTATCCCATCCAATTGGGGACAATGCGCGGAATGAAAGCGGTGGCACAGTCACCCCCAGCGTCAAATGTTCATGATTTTGGATCTTACTCGGCGGAGCTCTGCGTGATCCGTGCACTCTGGATGAACTTGGCGGAGGCGGTGCAGTACCGCAGTCTGGACCGCAGTCACTGGAGCTAATCGCCAGGACCTACCATTCCCTAGTGATGCGTGCCGCGAATATTCCGTAGCTCATTTATTCCACTGACCACTCCATCCTAAGGACCGCACAGTCCCTCGTGCACGCGAACGCCTGTCATTTCAGCACGGGAGGGGTCTGGAGTTTCGGGAGTTGCGTAGCTCAGGATCTGTGCGGGGGGAGCTCAGCAGCGATCGCCCGGCCACGCCGTCCCGGCCCACGGATTTGTGCATGCCGTTTTGAGGGTTTTCCACCACGATTCACGCCTCCCTTCAGTAGATGAGCGCCCATCGGCACCCCTCCCAGGGGGTCGCGGCTGTACCAAGGAGATTAAGCGTGCGTGCACAAGCGGCAAAACGGAGATTCCCGACAATGCTGTACATCCCAGTGCAAGCTGGGCTCGCGGAGGGATCGATGGAGCCGGTGAAACTTGACGTGAATATTTCTGGTGGTAGATTGTCCAGTCCAAATAAGAGGTTCTCGTCCGTGCAAAACCATTTCCTATCTTTGAACATTGCGACCCTCGTTCTCTTCTTGCCGCTTGGGTTGTTTGCGGGCTCCGTTCCGAGTTTCACGATCACGACCATTGCCGGAGCGGGCGCCACCGGCTACTCCGGGGATGGGGGAGTGGCGACCGCTGCCAAATTGAACGATCCGCGGGGAATTGTGACCGATCCGGCGGGGAACGTATACTTCTGTGACCGAGAGAACCACGTGGTCCGGAAGATCGACACGAAGGGGATCGTCACTACAATCGCGGGAACCGGAGTTCCCGGATACAACGGCGATAACATTCCTGGAATACAAGCTCAGTTGAATACGCCCTGGCGCGTGACGATTGACCCTGCCGGGAACCTGTATATCGCAGATGCGGTCAACGACCGCATCCGGAAACTCGCGCCCAACGGGATTATAACGACTGTGGTCGGCAATGGGCACCCTGGTTACTCGGGAGACGGCGGTCCGGCTACGAGCGCAACTTTACGGATTCCGGAGCAAGCGGAACTGGATGTCTTCGGCAATATGTACATAGCCGACAGCGGGAATAACGTGATCCGAAAGGTCTCGACCGATGGGACCATCACCACGGTAGCCGGGAACGGTTTCGGAGCCGCTTCGGGAAACGCGAACGGAGAAGGAGGCGGTTATACCGGGGACGGCGGGCCGGCGACCAGCGCGGAATTAAATCTTCCCATCAGTTTAGAGGTCGATCCTTCCGATAACCTCTGGATTTCCGATCAGGGGAACAACGTGATCCGGTACGTGAGCGCCGCGACAGGCAAGATCAGCACCGTGGCGGGAATCTTTAACCAATATGGCTATTCGGGCGATGGAGGCCCGGCGGCAGCAGCAGTATTCAACACGCCGGCGGGAATCGCGAGAGATTCGGCGGGCAACATCTACATCACCGATGCGGGCAACAATGTGCTTCGTGTGTTGTTGGCGGATGGCACGGTTCAGACGGTCGCCGGAAACGGCCAAGCGGGCTTTTCCGGCGACGGCGGTCCGGCGCTTCAGGCCGAGATGAACTCGTTACGTCAGGTGGCCGTGGGCACGTTCGGGGACATCTACATTGCCGACTCTTTTAACAATGCGATTCGGAAGCTAACTCCGACCACGGTGACGGTGGGTCAGACGACCAATGCGTTCGGCAATATTCCAAACGTGGCGGCGAATACTTGGTTCATCATCAAGGGCGAGAACTTGGCTCCGGCGGGAGATACACGGACGTGGCAATCTTCGGATTTTGGCGACAATCAGTTGCCGACCTCGCTGGATGGCGTGAGCGTGACGATTAATGGCGTAAACGCATTCGTTTACTACATCAGCCCCACGCAGATTAATGTCCTGACACCACCGAACCTGGCCGCGGGATTAGCGCAGGTTCAGGTCACGACTGCAGGGGTGCAAAGCGCCGCGGCAAGTGTGGTTTCCGTCGCAATTTCGCCAACTTTCTTCGAGTTTGGCGCAGGTCCGTATGTGACGGCGGTGCACGCCGACGGTAGCCTGCTCGGGCCGACGACGCTTTACCCGGGCTACAGCACGCCGGCGCAGCCAGGAGAGACCATTCTTTTGTTCGCGAACGGCTTCGGGCCGACGTCGAGCGCGGTCGTTAGCGGCTCGGAGCAACAAGGCGGAAGTCTGGCCTCCGCGCCGGTAGTCACGATCGGAGGAATTCAGGCTGCGGTTACGTTTGCAGGCCTGATTTCGCCTGGGCTGTACCAGTTCAACGTGGTGGTGCCCGCAAACGTTCCTTCCGGAGATAACTCGATTGCGGCTACCTACAACGGGTCAACGACTCAGCCTGGGATATTGATCAACGTGCAGTAAGGCTGCCAAGGCGCTGGCCGGAAGCCTGTTTAGCCTGCCATGGTCCGAGGGCCGGAACAGCTTCGGCTACGATTCATGTAATCCGTGAATCGCGGATCGACGTTAGGTTGCGCCCCGGCTCTCTGGCTCGATAGTGATTTCAGTGGCTGTCTGCACGCCTATCCCTGCGGATTTTTTCCGATCCGAGGCGGGCGCGCCGCCGCACGGGCGCGATCATCCAGCGCTACTTGAGCAAGATCAGCTGACCGTTGCTCGATCGCATCGACCTGCACGTGGAAGTGCCGGCCGTGCCTTACAAAGATCTGCGCGGCAAGGATCGCGGCGCCGGCTCGGCCAAGATGCGCCAGCGCGTGGAAGCCGCCCGCGCGATTCAGGAGCGGCGTGGGCTTTAGAACGCGCGTATCCCTGTCGCCGCAACTGCGCAAGCTGTGCGCTTTGGTCGAAGCCGGCGAGCGCACGCTGGAGATGGCCGCGCGCCGCATGGGCCTGAGCGCGCGGGCGCACGATCGCAGTTCTGAAAGTCGCCCGCACTATCGCGGACCTGGACAACCGCGGTGAGATCCTGGCCAAACATCTGGCCGAAGCCGTCCAGTACCGGAGTCTGGACCGCAGCTACTTGAGCTGACGCTTTCGGCCCGAAATCCACCTATCTAGGAATGAACGTCGCGCCGATCCGCCCGAGCCCCGGGATACTATGTCAGTGCCGGTTTGTGCCGCACCTGTCCTCAATGAGTCATAATGATCTGCTGTTCCGTAACCTAATAATGACGGTGCCTGGCGTACCGTAAAGAAAAAGGCCGGCGTAAATGACGCGACGAAGAGTTCTAGCAATTGGTCTGGATGGTTACGAGCAGTCTCTGGGAGACAAGCTCATGGCGGAGGGTGCGCTTCCCGGTCTAAAATCCCTACGCAGCAGGAGCGCAAGGTACCTGCTCGACCACGGGGCAGCGGCGCGCTCGGGACTCGCCTGGGAGCAAGTCAGTTCGGGACAATCGCCCGAAGTCTCTGGCCGTTGGTCAGCGGTTTACTTCGATCGGGACTCGTATCAAGTCTGGCAGGAAGGCACTTCGCTGCCGCCGTTTGCCGCTTCGCTCGACGCGCGCACGGTCATTTTCGATCCTCCCTATTTCGATCTCCACCAGGCTCCGTCTGTTCGCGGAGTGACGAGCTGGGGAGCGCACGACCCCGGGGTGCCATTCGCCGGACGTCCGGCGGAGCTGGCGGCGGAGATCCAAGAGCGCTTCGGCGCCTATCCGGCACAGGATTGCATGTACGACGTCGTCTGGCCATCGCCGGATCGCACGCGAGAGATGGGCGATCTACTCATAAAGGCAACCGAGGTTCGCGCCCGGGCAGCTGGCTGGCTGCTCAAGGAGCGTTGCCCGGATTGGGACCTCGGACTCGTGGTTGCCGGAGAGATCCACTCAGCGATAGAAGCCTTGTGGCACGGTATCGATGCCACCCATCCGCTGCACTCTTGTCCGTCGGCCGCCGCCGCCGCGGATGGACTCCGTAACGTTTACCGCGCCACCGACGCGCTAGTCGCCGAGCTGGTGGCCGCGTTTCCCGACGCAAACGTGGTGGCTTTCGCGATGGGCGGCATGGGGCCGAATCGCTCCGATGTCGCGAGCATGATCCTTCTATCGGAGCTGCTTTACAGAAATGCATTTCACCGGCCACTGCTACGTGAGAAGGAAAGCTGGGCGAACGCCCCGCGAGGCCTACCGATGCTGGATCGCGAGAGTGACTGGTCGCACGACATAAAGCCTCTGATTTCGCAACACCTCACAGCACGTGACCTCGCTCACCGCGCCGCGGTCCGGCTGATGCCTAGAAGCGTCAGAAGGATCTTGCGGCGGAACCTCCACGGCACTTCGGCTAATTCGGAAGGAGTCGTGCGATTGCCCCTGGATTGGATGCCGGCCTGCCTTTACCAGCCACACTGGCACGCCATGCGATTCTTCGCATTGCCCTCCTTCTATGACGGCCGCGTCCGCATCAATCTGGCGGGCCGCGAGGGCCAGGGAATGGTCTTACCCGCGGATTATGAGGCCGTCTGTGATGAAGTCGAATCCCTGGTGCGTCAATGCCGGGATGTTCGTACCGGCGAATCCGTCGTAGATCACGTTGAGCGTTGCGGCTGTGGGGATCCGCTGAAGCTCGGGCCTACCGAATCCGATCTCGTCATCGTGTGGCGCGGTGCGGCGCTGGGATTCGAGCATCCCAGCCTAGGCCGCATCGGACCCCTGCCTTACCGGAGAACCGGCGGCCACACCGGCCCTTACGGAATGGCATATCTGGCCGGCGACGGCATCACCGCCGGCGACTATGGAGTACGAAGCTCGTTCGATGTAGTCCCTACCATGGTCGAACTGCTCGGTGAGGAGCCGCCGCCAGAACTTAGCGGGCGGAGCCTACAGGTCTCTGCGCAGGACCTGCGCGGTTAGATCCGGATGGGTGACCCAACGTTGTCGGTTGTGATCGCCACGTACGGCGAAGCGCCCCATCTGGCGAGTGTCCTCCAGGCGTTGGCGGATCAGACTGATAAATGCTTCGACGTGATGGTCGTCGACAACAATGAATATCCGCGCGCGCGGCACATCTGTGAACTCTTTGGGAAACGAGTTGCATTCTTGCACTTTCCGCACCGAGGTCTTAGCGCCGCACGGAACGCCGGGATCGCCGCCACTCACAGCCAGTACATTGCATTTCTTGATGACGACAGCGTTCCAGAGCCTACCTGGGCCGCGGAATTACAACTCGGGCTTCGTCGCTACGAATGCGCTGCCGCGGGAGGCCGGGTGGAACTTGCCCTGGATGGCTGTCTTCCAGTCTGGTACCCGGAAGGGCTGAGATCCCTCTTGGCGGAGCTGCGGTACGACGCCCTGGATATTCCCGCGATCACGGACATACAGTATGTCGTCGGTGCGAACTTCTGCGTCGCCCGGCGCTCTATCGAGGCAATCGGCGGCTTTCGGCTCGATCTGGGGCGTTACGGCTCATGCCTGCGGTCATCCGAGGAACTGGAGCTCTGCAAGCGGATCATGAAGTCAGGCGGGCGCGTAGCATTCTTAGCGGCTGCACTGGTCTGGCACCATATCCCCAGCCAAAAGTGCACGCTCAGTTACGTTATGCGGAGATCGATTTGGCAGGGACGATCGGACGCGCGTCTGGAAGTCCTTCACGGCCGGCCAGCAGCTTTGGGGTGACCGAAGCGATCTTCGTAACATGCTCGGCGTTTGCGTATCGCACATTGTTGTCATGCAGTGATAGAAGTGGAGCTGTGCTGGCAGCAGCCAATGCGGCTCGCCAGTATGGCTACCTGATCGAGCATGTAAAGATGTGGTCCGGCGCCGAGCGGGGGAGCTAAGGCTCTCATCCCGGCGCGCGCCTACCTGAAACTGGCGATCGCCATAGCCCACAACGCTAGGCCTTTGTTCACGATGATGAAGAGTATAATTGGGCCGATGACGGTTAACCCTGTTGCCGTACATTTTCGTAGCAGTGGAGAATAACGAGGAACATGCGCCTTCAGGTAGTCGCGTTGGGGATCATCGTAGCGGGTGCGATGGCGTCTGTGAACGCTCAGTGGCTGAACTATCCCACGCCCGGGACTCCATTAAAGCGGGACGGAAAGCCAGACCTGACTGCCAAGGCGCCCCGCGCGGCGAACGGCAAGCCGGATCTTTCCGGAGTCTGGCAGATCGAGCCTCCGCAACCCGGTGAGATCGAGAGGCTCTACGGTCCAGTGGGCGCCGGCGAGGTCCTGGGAGACGATCTTCGCGATCAAAACAAGTATTTCTTTAATCTCTTTATCGATTTCAAGCACGGAGAAGAGCCTCTACGGCCCGAGGCGGCCGCGCAAACGTTGAGAAACCAGAAGAATCTTGCGGATTCCCCTGTCGCTCGCTGTTTGCCCTACGGTTTGCCGAATCGCTATTTCAGCAATCGTGCTATTAAAATCTTCCAGACTCCGGAGGCGACAGTCATTTATTATGAGGTCGACGGAGCTTTTCGGCAAATCCACACGGATGGGCGCAAACTTCCCGAGGATCCTTTCCCGGCATGGATGGGATACTCGGTTGGCAAGTGGGAAGGCGATACGCTCGTGGTGGATACGGCGGGGTTCAACGACAAAAGCTGGCTGGATGTTCGGGGACATCCCCATAGCGAGGCGCTGCGGGTTCAGGAGCGTTTCCACCGCCGTGATTTCGGCCATATGGACATACAGGCGACTATTGAAGATCCCAACGTCCTGACCAAGCCGGTTACTGTAAAGTTCACGGAGCTACTGATCCCGAACAGCGACGTTCTGGAGAATTTTTGCGCCGAGGGTGAACGGGATCAAGTCTACATGCGTGGAACGGTCAAGTAACAGTCAGGATTTCTGATTGGAAGCTGGAGCCACGTTTCTTCCAGGAGCTGGGCTTCCCACCGCGGCTCGGTACCGGGGAAACGCCGCCGCTTCTGAATACCGCAGCCTGGATTGCAATTGTTGGTCCTTACGCCAGACGCGGAGACGCAGGAGCCCGTCGGCTGTGCGAAAGAAACAATGGGTGATAATAATATGGTCCCTACGCATGGCAGCTGAACCGATCGTCCAACTTCGAGGAACTAACAGGATGCTGAATAGAATCGCGGCTACGCTCGCCGCCGGAGTGACCCTGGCTGCTGGAACTGCCGCCCTGTTTGCGCAGTCCAAGCCGGCGGTCGTTTCAGGCCCGGTGGGCCCCAGCCCTTACAACGTGATCCGTTACTGGCACCAGCCCTTTTCCGAACCGGGTTTCGCTTTTGGCGGCAACTCCGGCGTCTTCGCCGAATCGCCGGACCGCATTTTCATAGCGCAACGCGGCGAGACTCGGCTTCCCGATCCGCTCCCGGACAACTACGCCGGTTTCGCCGGCTCTATCGGGATCAACGTGCTTAGCGTCACCGATCGGCGCGTCATGAAGAAAAACTTTTTGTACACGCTCGACGCCGATGGCAAAGTGCGTGAACGCTGGTCGCAATGGGACTACCTGTTCGCCGATGCCAAGGGCCCGGGACCGCACCGCATTCGCATCAGCCCTTACGATCCGCAGCATCGTGTCTGGGTGGTCGACGAGACTTACAACGTCATCTATGCCTTTTCCAACGACGGCAAGAAACTGCTGAAGACACTGGGCGAGAAAGGCGTCGAGGGTACGGATGGGACACACTTCGGCAAGCCCCAGGACATTGCATTTCTCCCCGACGGCCGGTATCTGATTGCCGATGGTCTGGATAACCACCGCGTCATGATCCTGGACCGCGATCTGAAGTACATCGGCGAGTTCGGGGGCCACGGCACAGGCCCCGGGCAGTTCAACGGCGTGCATGCCATCGGCATCGGCCCGGAAGGACGCGTCTTCGTGCTGGACCGTTCGGGCGGCCGAATCAACGTATTCCGGACGACTGCCGATCCGGCGAAGTTCGATTTTGTGGATGCGTTTACCGGCTTCTCGCTGCCGCTCGACATCATCGTCAACGACGACTGCATCTGGGTCACCGACCTCAGCCCCCTGCGCTTCAATAAGCTCGATTTCAAGGGCAACCACTTGTACACGTGGATGGTGCCGAGGGAACTGCCGGACGGCTATATCGAAGTGCACACCATCTCGGCGGATTCGAAGGGCAACCTGTACGGCGGCGACAATCAGTACGGCCGCACGCAGAAGTTCGTACCCAAGCCGGATGCGGATCCGAAGCTTCTGATCCGCGAGCCGTGGCATGCGAAATAGCGCTAGGCGAGTGTTAGACTAAACGTTCTGCTTATGTCTCTGGGGCCAGGCACTCGCGTCGGATCTTACGAAATTGTTGCGCTGCTGGGCGCAGGCGGCATGGGTGAAGTGTATCGCGCGCACGATTCTCGGCTGAACCGCGACGTCGCTATCAAGACTCTGCCCGCGGTATTTGCCAGCGACAGCAACCGCATGGCGCGGCTGCAACGCGAGGCGCAGGCGCTGGCGGCGCTCAGTCATCCCAACATCGCCGCGATATACGGCTTGGAAGAATCGGGCGGCATGCGCTCGCTGGTGATGGAGCTGGTGGAAGGGCCGACGCTGGAGGAACGCATCGCCAGCGGCCCCATTCCACTGGATGAAGCGTTGGCGATAGCCCGCCAGATCGCCGAAGCCTTGGAAGCGGCCCACGACAAGGGCATTGTCCATCGCGATCTCAAGCCCGCCAACATCAAGTTCACTGCGGATGGCAAAGTGAAGGTCCTCGATTTCGGCCTGGCGAAAGCTTTGGACGCTGACGCCGCTTCCGGAAACCCGGCCAACTCGCCGACGCTCACGCTGGAAGCGACCCGGGCCGGCGTCATCCTGGGCACGGCCGGGTACATGAGCCCGGAGCAGGCGCGCGGCAAGCCGGTGGATAAGCGCGCTGATGTCTGGGCCTTCGGTGTAGTGCTGTTCGAGATGCTCACGGGCAAATCAATGTTCGAAGGCGAGACCGTCTCGGACGCCTTGGCCGCGGTTTTGCGCGCCGATATCGACTGGAGCCAGTTGCCCCCCGATACCCCGCCTAAGGTACGCCGCCTTCTGCAGCGCTGCCTGGAGCGCGACGTCAAGCGGCGGTTGCGCGACATCGGCGATGCCTGGATCGAGATCGACGCGCCGGAAGAACCGGCCGTGGCGGCGCCGGTTGCGTCCTTGCCGCCCGCGCGGCGCGGAATGTGGTGGCTGCCGTGGGCCGCGGCAGTGGTAATAGGCGGCGCTGGACTGACCTGGGGATTGCTGCACCGCGCGGCACGTGAGCCGCGCACGGTGGTGCGCTGGACCTATACGCAAAAGGGTTTCTACGGAACTCCTACTTTATCGCGTGACGGCTCGCGCCTGATCACCACCGACCAGCTTGAGGGCAAATACTTCCTCTCGTTGCGCATGATGGATCAACTCGAGGGCAAGCCAGTCGCCGGGACGGACGATTTCGTGCTGGCCGACTTTTCTCCGGATGGCCAGTGGATCGTCTCTTTCGCGCGAGCCGAGAGGAAGCTGAAAAAGATTCCCGCGACAGGCGGCACGCCCATCACGCTCGCCGACGCAAATGTCCCATTCGGCGCAACCTGGGGAGACGACGGGTCCATCATATTCGCCGGCGGCAAAGGCTTGATGCGCGTTTCAAGCTCTGGAGGAACTCCACAAACCCTCACCACGCCCGATCCGAAGAAAGGAGAAGTGTCGCACCGCACTCCGCACTTCCTGCCGGGATCGCGAGCGGTGGTATTCACCATCGTGCACCCCCCTTCCACTCAGATTGCCGTGCTTGATCTGAAGAAAGGCAGCTATCAGGTGGTGGTCACAGACGGCCAGGAGGGACGCTATGTTCCGACCGGCCACCTGGTCTATCTTCGCAACGGCACCCTGTTCGCAGCGCCCTTCGACGCCGAGCGTCTGACCATAACCGGGCCCGAAGCGCCGGTGATTGAAGCGGTGGCGACGAACGGCCCCGACGGCGCCATCGGAGAATTCTCGTTCTCGGATCGCGGCCTGCTGACCTACATTGAGGGCCAGGGCCAGGATGCCGGGACAGTGCTGGAATGGTTGGACGCCCAGGGCCATATCGAGCCGCTCTCCGATGCACAGTTATGGGGCACGGGACATCTTTCGCCGGACGGCCGCAGGATTGCCAACACCATCAACACCGGAGCCGGCACTGGGAGCGCAGGGGATGTTTGGTCATTTGAGGTGGAGCGGCGCACCAGGCAGCGGCTGACGTTCGGGGGCCAGAACCACGACCCAATCTGGACGCCGGACGGGCGGCGCATCGCCTTCGGCGCTACGCTAGACGGAAAAAGCGGCATTTATTCGGTAATGGCCGATGGCAGCGCCAAGCCCGAATTGCTGCTGGCGACGGATTCGCCGGCGGCTCCGAGCTCCTGGTCGCCGGACGGAAGAACCCTGGTCTACACCGAGGCTGAAGCTGGGAAGGCCGTCCGTCTCTGGGTTCTCGAAGTTGCGGGCGGCAGCAGAAAACCAACTCCGCTTCACGATGCCGAGTCCAGCGAGAGCGATGGCCAGATTTCACCAGACGGCAAGTGGATAGCGTACGTTTCCAGCGAGTCCGGCCAATCCGAAGTCTACATTCAACCCTTCCCTGGGCCGGGCGGCAAAGAACGTATCTCCACGCAAGGCGGCAATGCGGTTCGCTGGTCGCACGACGGCCACCAGCTGTTCTATTTGACCAGAAGCCCCGACCGAACCCTGATGTCCGTGGATATCCAGACGGCGCCCATGTTGCACGTGGGTTTGCCGCGCGAAATGATTAAGAGATCTTTCGGAACCAGTTGGGATCCGGCGCCGGACGGGAAGCGATTTCTGATCGAGGAGCCACCTGGTGCGCAGCGGGACAGCCGGGTGATGGTGGGGGTCAGCGATTGGTTCGAGGAACTCCGCCAGCGGGTGCCGGTCAAACACTGAGGCGCGCTCGCTGGTCCGCACAGCAGCCTTCGGGCTAGTACGAATCCACATCTTGCCTGCTTAGGACTGGTACGCCTCGTACTTGGGCTATGCAGCCGGAGGTAGATGTGGCGTACCGAGCCAGTACGGCAGGAGGATTCGCCCACGCTGGCGGCGGCGATATCTTCCTGGTGGAGGAACAAGGGTATGCCGAAACAATGTCCCGAATGCCGCACTGTCACAGCAGATGACATCGGCTTTTGCCCGGCGTGCGCCGGCCAGTTAAAGGTTGGTCCGGACTGGGCGAGTGAGAGACGCCTGTGGCAATACGCCGCCGTGGCGGTCGCGATCGGAAGCCTGGCAGCGAGCATTTTGCACTTCTTGCGCCCGGCCGGTTAAGCCTCGATCCGAGGGTGGGCATGCGGTTGAGGCCCCGCGCTCGCGCTTGACAAGCTGGGCGGGGCCCATCATACTTGTGCCGAAACCGCCTTGAAATCCGCGATCTATCTGCTCGGCCTATGCTCGCTTGTTTACGCTCAATCGCCGGGCGAGTTCATTAAACAGGACCTGATGATTCCCGCGCGTGACGGCTTGAAATTACACACTGTGGTGTTCACGCCGCGCAACGCCGGTGGGCCGCTTCCCATTCTGTTTGAGCGCACTCCCTACGGCGCGCTCAGGATGGACGAGAAAGCGCTGCTGGCGCGCTATGGTGACCTTATATCCGACGGCTATATTTTCGCTTTTCAGGACATTCGCGGCCGCTTCGGTTCCGAAGGAACATTTGTCATGCAGCGGCCGGTTCGTGACAAGAATGATCCGCATGCCGTCGACGAGAGCACGGATGCCTATGACAGCATCGAGTGGATGCTCCACAACGTAGCAGGCAACAATGGCCGCGTTGGGATGGTGGGAATTTCATACGGCGGATGGCTGGTTACGATGGCGTTGCTCGAACCGCACCCGGCGCTCAAAGCCGCTTCCGAACAGGCCTCGCCGGCGGACATGTTTCTGGGCGATGACTTCCATCACAATGGCGCGTTTCGCCTCAGTTACGGATTCGAATATGCGGCGGAGTTGGAGACAACCAAAGAGGCCAACACTTATTTTCCATTCGACCGCGCCGATACTTTCCAGTGGTACCTCGGCTTGGGTGCGCTGTCGAACGCCAACGAAAAATATTTCCATGCCAAGCTGCCCACCTGGAACGATTTCGTAAATCATCCCAACTACGATACGTTCTGGCAGAAGCAGGCCTTTGCGCCTTACGTCGGAACGCCCAAAGTTCCCAATCTAAACGTCGGCGGGTGGTGGGATCAGGAAGATTTCTATGGCCCGCTCAAAGTCTACGAACTGTTCGAGAAGAACGACCCGAATCATCTGAACTATCTCGCGGTGGGGCCGTGGAATCACGGCGGTTGGGCCAGAGCGGACGGTAGCAAGTTGGGCGAGATTCCGTTCGACAGCAACACCAGCAAGTATTTCCGTACCGAGATCGAAGCGCCCTGGTTCGCCTATTGGCTGCATGACAAAGGCGCGCGCGATTTTCCCGAGGCGACGGTTTTTCAAAGCGGCGCCAATCGCTGGGAGCACTACGATGCCTGGCCGCCGCGCTCGGCAAAAGACACCAACCTGTACTTTGAGCCCAATGGACGGTTGTCGTTCGATCCGCCCTCGGGCGATGGCGAACAGTCTGACAGCTACATCTCCGATCCGGCGCATCCGGTTCCTTATCGTCATCGGCCCATCAGTCCGACTTATCCGGGCGGCGGCTGGCCGGCATGGCTGGTGGAAGATCAGCGCTTCGTCGAGAGCCGTCCAGACGTGCTGACCTGGCAGACTGAGCCGCTCACCGAGAATGTGAAAATTGCCGGCGATATCGTGGCTCAGCTTTTCGCCTCCACCAGCGGCTCCGACAGCGATTGGGTGGTGAAGCTGATCGATGTCTATCCGGAAACTTATCCCGAGGCTCCGAACCTGGCCGGTTACGAGCTCATGGTGGCCGATGAGATCCTGCGCGGCCGTTTCCGCGAGAGTTTCGAACATCCGGAGCCGATTAAGCCGGGGGAAGTGACACCCTATCGCATCGATCTGCATACCAACGACCACGCGTTTTTGAAAGGGCACCGCATCATGGTGCAGGTACAGAGCACCTGGTTTCCGCTATACGATCGCAACCCGCAGAAGTACGTGGAGAACGTTTTCCTGGCCAAGGCTTCGGATTACCAAAAGGCGGAGCAGCGGGTATTCCGGTCGAAAGCCTATCCTTCGCACGTGGTGTTGCCGGTTGTGCCATGATGCGCCGCGCGGAGTGGCCGGCGTGAAGTCATGACGGGCTGGGTTCCTTGGTTGGGAAGCGCGGGCGGCGCGGCGGTGGCGGGAGCGGGTTTGCTCGCTTACGCCGTGCGCATGCCTGCTTCGACGCTGCTGGCGCCTTCGGTGCATCGAGGCACGCGCACGCGCCGGGCCATCGCGCTCACCTTCGACGACGGCCCCAGCGAGTCTACGCCCGAGCTGCTCCGAATCCTGGAGCGTTATGGTGTTCCCTCGACGTTTTTCCAGTGCGGCGCCAACGTCCGTCGTCTGCCGGATGTGGCCCGTGAGGTTGCCGCCGCGGGGCACGAGATCGGCAATCACACCGACACGCATCCCCGTCTGGATTTCAAGCCGCGAGAATTCATCCGGCGTGAACTGGCCGAAGCCCAGGCCAGCATCGAGCGCGTCACGGGCGTGCGTCCGCGTTACTTTCGCGCCCCTTATGGTATCCGATGGTTCGGCCTGCGCCAGGCCCAGCAGCAGCTTGGCCTGATGGGGGTCATGTGGACCACCATCGCGTTAGACTGGAAGTGGACCAGCGAGCGCATCGTTCCCCGGCTTTTGAATGGCGCGCAAAATGGCGCCATCTTATGCCTGCATGACGGACGGCGAGTCCAGTCCAATCCCGACATCCGGGCCACGCTCGAAAGTGTGCGCGAAGTTCTGCCAAAATTGATGGAGCAAGGTTTTCATTTCGAAAAGGTGACCGACATCCTATGTCCAACGAAGAGCTGACCGAACGGGTCAGGGGAATCATTGCGTCCACCCAGCACCTTCCGCAAGAGAAGGTGACGGCTGACAGCACGTTCCAAGAGTTGGGGATCGATTCGCTGGACGGGATCAATATTCTTTTCGCGGTGGAGAGCGAGTTCAACATCAACATTCCGGACGACGCCGCGCAAAGCATTCGCTCGGTGCGCGACGTGGTGGAAGGGATCGCCAAGTTGCTCGATCAAGGCGAGGGAGGCCAGGCCGCGGTCCGAGCCTGACCGCAAGGCTTCCGGCCAAAATGCCGCTGCCATGACCAACCGCGTGGTCGTCACCGGCCTGGGCGTTATTTCCGCGCTGGGCCACAATAGTTGCGAATTCTGGCAGGCTCTGGCGGAGGGGCGTTCGGGAATCGCGCCGCTCGAAGGCGTCGATCGGAGCTTGCTGCGTTTTCAGAACGCCGCCGAAGTGCGGAATTACGATGCGGCGCGTTATTTCGACGAGAAGGAAATTGGCTGGCTGGACCGTTTCGCTCAATTCGCCGCGGTGGCCGCGCGCGAAGCCATTGCCGATGCCGGCATCGAGTGGACGGCGGAGCTGCGTGAGAACACTGCCATCGTCACCGGCAGTTGCGTGGGCGGGCAGACCACGGAAGACGAAGGCTTCGTCAATCTGTATCGTAAGAACATCCCGCGCGTGAATCCACTCACCATTCCCCGCACCATGGAGAACGCGGGCGCGAGCCGGATTTCGCTGGAGACTGGGATCACCGGGCCGACTTACACGATCTCTACGGCCTGCTCTTCTTCCAATCATGCCATCGGCCAAGCTTTCTGGCTGGTACGGAACGGCGCGGCTGGAATGGCGCTGGCGGGCGGCAGCGAGGCGGTTTTCAGCTTGGGCTTTCTGAAGGCCTGGGAGGCCATGCGCGTAGTCTCGCCGGACACCTGCCGTCCGTTTTCGCGGGACCGGCGGGGTCTGATTCTAGGCGAAGGCGGCGCGATGCTGGTGCTGGAGCCGCTGGAGGCGGCGCGGGCACGCGGGGCGAAAATTTATGGCGAGATCGCCGGCTTCGGTATGTCATCGGATGCGTTTCATATCACGCAACCCTCGGCCGATGGCGCCGCGCAAGCCATGCGAGCCGCGCTGGCGGATGCGGGCCTCGCTCCGGATCAGATTGGATACATCAATGCGCATGGAACCGCCACGCCGGCCAATGATGCCACTGAGACCGCGGCCATCCGCAAGGTATTTGGGGCGCAGGCCGCGAAGCTCGCGGTGAGCTCCACCAAATCCATGCACGGACACGCACTGGGCGCGGCCGGGGCGCTGGAGGCCGTGGCCACATTGCTGGCGCTGCAGCGATCGATCTTACCGCCCACGGCCAACTACAACGAGCCCGATCCGGCCTGCGACTTGGACGTGATCCCCAACCAGGCGCGCCGCGCCCAGATCGAGTGCGCGCTGTCCAATTCGTTCGCCTTCGGAGGTTTGAACGCAGTGCTCGCGTTCCGCCGCGTCAGTCCCTAGTTCATGCGCTCGCGGCCAGCAGGTGGCCAGCTTGATGCTCGTTTAATTTTCTCCAAGCTTCGTTTAAGATTTTCTCGACGGAGACAAGCGTGGAATCGAGCACGGGTACGACGGCGGGGCATTCCCGCAAAAGACACTGGCGCGCTGCTCTGAGATCCACGTACCGCCTTATCGCGTCGAACCGCTCCGCTTCGAGCCTCGCGCATTCTGAACACGCCACGGATTCACCCATGGAGGATCCAGAGATTTCGGCTCTCCCACTACCAGCGCTTCGGCCAGGCAGACGTTCCAGGAGAGGCGGCTTCCGCTGCGGTTGCCAGTCCACGGCGCAGACTAAACAGATCGGAACAGCGCCGGAGTGGAGTTGCGTTTCAGCGCCGCAGTAGGTGCATTTTGCCATGTAAAATTCGTTCCGTGCCCGGTTGAACGAAGGGCCCCGGCAACCGCGCGCTTCAGCACACGGAATATCTCGGGGAAGCTTGCAGGCTAACATTCGCAGGTGCTGTTCACAACTGGCAATAATGCCAGGAACGGTCGGGTGGTGGCTCGCTGCCGTGAAAGGCCGAATGCGCCAGCAGCTATCATGGTTATTGGCAGTATGACCCCTCCGTCGCCGGAGAGCCGGCTCCGAACCCGCATTTTCACGCTAGTTACCATCGTGGTTTCGCTGGCCTGTCTGGGTTGGGCGTTGCATGGCGTGAGTTGGACCGAGCTGTGGTATGAAATCCGCACGCTCGATTGGCGCTGGGTCGCGGTTGGCGTAGTCACCGAAGTCTTGGCTTATATCATCCAAGGCTGGCGTTGGAGTCTGTTGCTGCAGCCGGTGGCGCCGGTCTCGGTTCCCAATACGTCGCGTGCCATTTTTGTCGGCTTGTTCGCCAATGAAGTCCTGCCGTTGCGGGCCGGTGAACTGATCCGCTGTTTTCTTCTAAGCCGGTGGACCGAGATTCCGATCTCGGTGACATTAGCCTCGGCGCTGATCGAGCGGATCTTCGACGGAATCCTGCTGATGGTGGGGGTCTTCTTTTCGTTCCGCTACCTGAAGCAGTTCCCTCTCAGTCACGGACAGGCCAGAGCTCTGGGTATCGTGGCGGACAGCAGCTTATTCCTGACAGTCGTGATCCTCGTATGCGGCGCCGTGCTGGCCATTGCGATGTACTGGCGCCAGCAGGCTCTGGACGCGATTTTGGACGCGCGCATTTTCAGTTGGGCGCACGTCTTCATCGAAGACCTGCACCGTATCGGCCATTCCCGCTATTTGTACCTCTCGGCGCTGGTGAGCATTCCTCATCTGCTGCTGCAGATCGTGCCGATTTACGCCGTCATGCAAGCCTATGGGTTGGATGAAGGCTCTTGGAGAGGAGCAGCGGCGCTGATGGTTTTGTTGCGGCTAGGCTCGGCGGCGCCGCAAGCGCCTGGAAATGTGGGATTGTTTCAGGTTTTGTCGACCCTGGGACTAACGTTGTTCGGCGTGCAAGCCGCCATGGCGCGGCGCTTCGCCTTGATCCTGTGGGGCGTGGTGACGATTCCACTCGTGATTGTCGGCTTCATTGACGTGGTTGTGACGGGCGCCAAGATCGGCGAAATGCATCGCGAGGCGCAAGCCGAAATGCGCGCGCGCCAGGATGAACTTTCCCGCACCAGCTGAGGCGCGGGCGCCGGCACGCAATTCACGTCTAACAGGCCTCGACAATTTCGCTTGCTAGGCCCGAGCCCGGTTGGGCCCGCTGGGCGCTTTTGTTTTTTCGTTTGTTGTCGAACATGCGGCGATCCGCGGCGGCCAGCAAATCCTCCACGGTCCGGCCGTCCTCAGCGAATTGAGCCTTTCCGATGCTAAGCCCGATGATTGATGCTCCGCAGATTCCGGCGCCGGCGCGCTCGACGGCGCGCTGGATTTCGAGTTGCCGCGATTCCAGAGAGTCATCGGCCAGACCAGGCAACACAATCACGAATTCATCGCCGCCCATCCGAGCCACGTAATCGTACGGGCGGCAGTACTGCTTCAACGTCGCGGCGACCACGCCCAGCAGCCGGTTCCCGGTGAGATGGCCGAACCTGTCATTTACTTCCTTGAAGCCATCCAGATCGCAGACCATTATGGAGAGAGGTTCCGAAGTTCTCTCGCAACGCGAAAGCTCGCTATCCAGGTGTATGAAGAGGGACCGCGTATTGGGAAGTCCGGTGAGATAGTCGATGGTGGCCGAATCGCGGGCCTGACGATATATGAGCGCGTTCTGGAGCGCCACCGCCAGCTTGGATGTGATGGCCTGCACGATTCGCAATTGATCGCGGCTGAAGGCATTGGGCTCGCTGCGGTACAACGTCAGCACACCCACTACACCCGAACAATCCTCCAAGGGAACCGAGAGCGCCGAGCCAAGCTTGCTGAACTTGGAAGGATCGTTCAGATATCCGGGCTCAACGGACGGGTTGCCGTTCACGATCGGTTTGCGATTATCAGCCACCCATCCGGACAAGCCCTGCCCTACCGGAATCTCCAGTGACGAGAACAGCGCACGATCCTCGCCGGCGACATATTCGGGGATCAGCTTGTGGTTGCGCAGCACGTAAATGGAAAAAGTGTCGAAGTGCACCAACTGTTTGAGCCGCATCGCCAATACGGAGAGTGTTTCCGGAAGGCTCAGCGAGTTGCCGAGGTCCAGGGCCATTTCAAACAGAGTCTGGACTTCCTGACGCGCCGCGGCGATGGAGCTCAAGAAATTCGCCGGTGCGGGAGATCCATCGAGTGTCTGGCCCGGTGCAGCGGGCGCCCCCGCTTCTTCAAACCCGGCGTCCGGAGCCGCTCCGCGTTCCACGTCGATGTTAGTGGAAAGCGTTACGGCCTCAGGCGCCGGGGCGCTACGCGCCAGCGCTTCCAGCTCGATGTAGCGCCGTTCGAGGACCTCGACAACTTGTGGATCAAAACTGATGCCGGACTGCTCCACCAGCATGGACATGGCCTTATCCAGCGGGTAGGCTCGGCGGTACTGCCGGTCGCTAGCCAGCGCGTCCAGAAAGTCCACCGCCGAGAGAATGCGGGCGCCGATGGGAATTCCTTTGCCCTTCAATCCGGCCGGATAACCGCTGCCATCCCACTTCTCGTGGTGCGCGCGCACGATGGGCGCGACCGGATAAGGGAACTTCACCCGCTCCAGAATTTCCGCGCCCACCGTGGGGTGGATCTTCATCTTTTCGAATTCTTCGGGTGTGAGTTTGCCCGGCTTGGAGATGATGTGCTCCGGTACGGCGAGCTTACCGATGTCGTGTAGCAGGGATGCGGCCTGGAGCGCTTCCAGGTCTGCTGGTCCGAGTCCCAGGTCTTTGCCCACCTCCATTGCGTAGATCCGCACTCGCTGGACGTGGTCATGCGTGACGTGATCCTTGGCCTCGATGGCCAGGGCCAGAGCTTCAATGGTGCGAAGATGCAATGACGCAACTTCCTGGGCGTGGTGCTTGTCGGATTCCAGTTGACCCACGTACAGCCGGTAACCGCGAAACAAGATGATGACCACGGGAACCAGCAGCAAAGCGGCTTCCCAGCCGATTTTAATGCTCAGCCAGCTGAAGAAACCGGCGATCGAGGCGCCCACCAGGTAGTACGGGAACGTCCAGAGATAGCTATCAGTCCAGACGTTGCGGATCTTCTTGCTCTCCGTGAGAGCAATTACCGCCGCGACTGGCAGGGTGTTGGCGAGAAAG
Organism: Terriglobia bacterium; assembly: GCA_963739705.1. GTDB lineage: Bacteria > Acidobacteriota > Terriglobia > Bryobacterales > Bryobacteraceae > Palsa-89. The sequence goes on from CAVUBR010000014.1 coordinate 329,385, forward strand.
AAGACGATGGCGGCGGCCGCCAAGCGGACCGGCGCTCCCACTGGTACTTTCTCCCACGCCGTACCATGGAACGCGATGTACGCCAGATTAGCCGCAACGAAGTTACTGGCCAGGTTGAAGGCCACTTGCACCAGAGTTGGCTTGGCATGCCAGTAACCCTGCCAAGTGACTGCTGCGCCAACCATCACCAGTGTTTCGGGCAGGCTAAGCTGGACGATGCTGATGAGCACGAAGAGGAAGTAAAACGACATACTTCCCTTGATGCCCGGCAACGTCACCTTCAGGCCCGAGCCGATCACCGCAATGATGAGGTAGAGAGCGAAGCGAATTAAATTGCTGCTTTCCCAGGCGTAGATAGCGTGGGGAAACGTCAGCACGCCGAGGCAGACGATCAAACCGATATAGAATCGCGCCTTCAGCGGCATGCTGGCTTGGGTTTGCATCTGAGCTTCCAAAGGAGGGTGCATAGGACTAATCGGAAAAACGGGTGATTTCCTTGAATTGCAGATGGGATCCAAGCCAAAACGTCGCGCCTGCGCATGATTTAGAGAGCCAAATTGTCTCTGACTGGACCTGGGGCTGCGCAAGTACCCTTGCTATCGCGTTTAAGGTACAAGTTGCCCTTTTGCAATTTTCTACAGGCGGTGACGAGCGTTAGGAACGGCGCAATCGTGGTTGGCAGAGGAATTGCCTTCTTGATGGCATGGCTTGTAAAGAAGCGCCTCTGATGCGGACGAAAGTTGTTGCTCTTCTAAGCACGGCGCTCGCGAGCGCACTGGCCGGGTATGCACAGACCAACAATTCGGACCTGGTAGACGTGATCGTGCAGTACCGGCAAGCGCCTGCGGAGGCGCAGCACAGTCGAGTTCTGGCGCGCGGCGGACAATTGAAGCACAGTCTCGATATCATTCGCGGCGCGCACTATTCCATTCCCGCCGGCCAACTCCAAGACCTTACCAAGGATCCGGAGGTTGAGCACGTCAGTTTGGACCATGAGCTCCATTCGACCGCGAACGTGCTTCCTTCGACGCCGGACTATGGCTGGATGACCGCTCTCGGCGTAAGTTCCTCTAAAGCGACACTCTCCTGGAACGGGACCGGCGTTGGCGTGGCTGTCATCGACAGCGGAATTGCGGGCAGCCCACTGGATCTGACGAACGCCGCCGGCAAGAGCCGGGTGATCTATAAGGAGAGCCTGGTCCCCGGTGATACAAGCCCGAACGATGGCTACGGCCACGGCACCATGGTCGCAGGGTTGGTTGGCGGGAACGGGAAAGAGTCCAGCTGCAGCAAGTGTGATTACACAGCCCGGGGCATTGCTCCGAACGTGAATATTATCAATCTTCGCGTTTTGGACAGCAGTGGAACGGCCACTGATAGCACCGTTATTGCGGCGATTCAACGCGCCATCCAGCTCAAGAGGCAATACAACATCCGCGTGATCAATCTTTCGTTAGGCCGTCCGGTCTTTGAGAGTTACAGGGTCGATCCCTTGTGCCAGGCCGTGCAGCAAGCCTGGAATGCCGGGATCGTCGTAGTAGTTGCAGCCGGGAACAATGGGCGGGATAACTGGCACGGCAATCAGGGTTACGCGACCATCAACGCACCGGCGAACAGCCCCTATGTCATCACCGTTGGGGCGATGAACACGATGGGCACGCCGTCGCCCTACGACGACAAGATGACCAGCTATAGCTCCAAGGGCCCGACGCTAATCGACCACATCGTCAAGCCCGACCTGGTGGCGCCCGGCAACCGCATCTACTCGATCCAGGATAATAACGCCTACCTGGTCAAGACCTATTCCAGCAATCGCGTAGCGTGGTCCAGCTACGAGCCCAGCATGACTGCGAGTGCTTCGCCGGCATACTTCGAACTGAGCGGCACCTCCATGGCTGCGCCCATGGTCAGCGGCGCTGCGGCGTTATTGATCCAGCAGGATCCGACGCTGACGCCGGACCAGGTGAAAGCCAGGCTCATGCTGACGGCAACCAAGCTCCCTCAAGTTACGACGACCGCGACGGATCCGGTTACCGGCATTACGTACGTCAGTGAAAACGATGTCTTCACGGTCGGCGCCGGTTACCTGAACGTTCAGGCGGCATTGAACAGCACGGTTGAAGCAACTCTGCCGGCGACGTCTCCAACGGCGAGTTTCAATTTCGAAACGAACACCGTAACGATGGTGACCGGGACTGGCGCCATCTGGGGCACCGGGGCGATCTGGGGCACGGGGGCCATTTGGGGCACGGGCGCGATCTGGGGCACGGGCGCGATCTGGGGCACCGGGTCGGTGTGGGGCACCGGGTCGGTGTGGGGCACCGGCGCGATTTGGGGCACGGGTGCGATTTGGGGTGAAGGCGCGATCTGGGGCACGGGTGCGATTTGGGGCACGGGCACGGTACATGCCGATTCGCTCACAGTCGCTCTCAACGGCGACAACTAATCGCCAGACCCAAAGGACGAGCGATGAACAAACTTCCACAACCTGCGAAGCGGCTGGTAGCCTGCGTGTGCGCCGCAGCCTCAATCGTGCTTGCCTCGGCTTTGTTTGATTGGCGTGCCGACGACCCTCTTAAATTGGCCGTCTGGATTGGGCTGGCAGCCGTAGCAGGCACCGTTAAGGTCCGCTTTCCTGGCCTCGAGAGCTGCTATTCCTTTGGATACATCGTGGTGCTGGCGGCCATGGGAATGCTTCGCTTCCCGGAGGCCGTGCTGGTCTCCATCGTCACGGCGCTGGTGCAATGTTATTGGCACGCATCCAAGCGGCCCATGGGCGTCCAGGTTCTGTTCAACTTGTTCAATTACGCGCTCAGCGCGGCTGTTTCATGGCAAGCCTATCATGCGCTGGAGCGCCTGGCTCCCAGCATTAGCATGCCAGTGCGCTTCACGTTCGGAGCGGGAGTTTTCTTTCTGCTAAACAGCGGCCTGGTTTCCTGGATTCTGGCGCTCGTAAGCGGACGCGGAGTGATGGAAGTCTGGGAGAACTCGCACCTTTTGATTTTCCCTTACTATATGGTGGGCGCAGCCTGCGCGGCCGTGCTGGCCTCGCAAGGCAGTACCAGCATGTGGTTGTTCGTGGCTCTGCTGCCGTTGCTGGGGATACTATATGGCTCCATGCGAATTTCGGTTCGCAGAGCCAGCGCGTGACAGGACTTGCTAGAGCCCGCGGTCAATGCGTCATCGCGTAGATGATGTAGTTGACTCCGACGCGGATGGCGAGGCCGGAGAATCGCTCCGGGTAGCGCGGATCGTCGGCCCATTCCCAGGCATCGCCGAGGTCGGAGTTATAGGAGATAGCCACCATGACGCGGCCCTTGTCGTCGTAAATGCCGCGCCAGTGGGCGCCGACACCGCCGTCGCCTGGGTTCTTCGCCCCCACGCCCAGATGTTCCGCGCCGGGAACCTGGAAGCGGTCGTCGAGATCGAAGACGGTGTGAAAGATGGGATCATTATCCGGTATGTCGACGATGGGGCGGTCCGGGAATACGAAATGGATTCTCTTCAGGAACATTTGGTATTCGTAGTTGCCGTGAAAATCGTCGGCCATGAAGAAGCCGCCGCGCAGCAAGTAATCGCGCAGAATCTTGCCCTGCGCCTCGGTTAAGCCCCACTCGCCGACTTGGACCGCGTAGAGCCAAGGCCAATGATAAACATCGTCGCCATCTTCCAGGTTGACGGGCTGCTCGACCGAGCGGACGTCCAGCCGCGTGAGGCGGCGCACGGCTTGGGAGAAGTGCCGATCGGCGCGGGGGTAATCCTGAGTCCATAGGGAGAGGCCCTGGCGCCAGTCGCCGTCAAAGCGCCCGCGATAGCCGTCGTTGGGGCCCGGGGGGAACATGAGGCGGGCGAAAGCCCATTCGGACTTTTGCTGCCAGTCCGGGGTCAGCTCGAACTGATAGTACTCGACTCCGGCATATTGACGGAACGGGCGCTGGAAGGCGCAGAGGATGCTGATACAGGCGAACCCGCAACCGGTAATCAGGAACTTGTTGCGCCAGCTCATGGATGCGCCTTCTTCCGCAGAATACCATCTGAAGGCCCGGCGAAATCGGCCGGCTCAATAAAGCGTGCGATCGTCCGAAGAGAATGTTTGGGTGGTTCGTGGAACCTGCGTACACGGGACGCTGGCCGAATTGGTCGGGCCGGCCTTCCCGCAATCGCCGGTTGCCGCCAGAGGAGACGCAAGGTCCGGAGCATTCAGGGATGCTGAATAAAGTCTTTCGAGAAGGGAACCGAGAAGCTGAACAGGCCTATCGGGACGTGATTGGGCTGATCCTGCAGGTCCTGGGTACGACCGTGGTGCCAGGCGAGCCAGCCCTCTACGAAGAATTTCGAGCTGGCATCGGGAGGTTCTCGGCCACAGTCGAATCCGAGATCAAGCCGTCCGACCTGGTGGGCGGAGCGCGAGAACTGATGAAAGTTGTCGAGAAATACGGCCGTTCTAGCGCTGCATTCCTCCAAAATCGGCAGGGCGAGCTGCACAGCATGGTCTCGATGCTGACTGAAACCATTATCAAAATCGGGAGTCATAGCGACCTATCGGTGGCGAGACTGCGAGAAATCGCCAAGGCGCTTCCGCAGGCGGGCGACATCCAAAACCTAAAGCGGCAACTCAGTGAGAGCTTGGCGACGGTTCTGGAAGAGGTGCAGCAGCGGAAGGCCGACAGTGAGACCGCTATCGCCAAACTCGAACAGGATCTGGGCGCCTCGCGCCAGCAGAAGGCGATGGATACCATCACGGGGCTTCCCGGCAAGGAAGAGGCGGAATTGGCGCTCCGCTCAGCCGTGACCGCGCCGGATGGAAAATTTATTCTGATCGCCGTGGTCAGCAGACTGAACGCGATCAACGCGCGCTTCGGATACGCTGCCGGAGACCGAATTCTCAGCCTCTGCGTCGAACATTTCCGCTCCGGCCTCTCAAGCTCGGATGAGCTGTATCGCTGGCAAGGGCCGGCGTTCTTGGCAATTCTCTCCCGAGCCAAGCGTATCGACCAGGTTCGCAGTGAAATCCGGCGTTTTGCGGACGCGCCCGTGCAACAGACTGTTCAGCTCGGCAGCCGCGCGGTATTGATTCAGGCCTCCGCCAGTTGGTCGATCACACAGCCATCGCCTCCCTATGAAGCGCTGCAAAGAAAAATCGAAACATTCACGGCTGCCCAGGTGCCCCGGGATTATGCCTAAACTTTACACGCAAAACCAATGCGAGGCGTGCCAGATTCGGACGCGAGCTGAAGATCAGGTGGTCACGCATCTTCTGGAGCGGATCTCAGAGCTGGAGGACGAAAACGACAATCTCCGAAAGCTGGAAGAGACCATCCGGAGGAACAGCCACCTCTTCGATGTGCTGCTGGGTGCCAGCCACGAGGCGATTTTGCTGGTAAATCCGGAATTGACCATTTTGCGATTGATCCATTCAGCGCTCGGCTACTCGGAGAACGATCTGGTGGGAGAATCGGCGCTCGCGTTCATCCATCCCGACGACGCACATCGGCTGGAAGATTGCCTGGTGGATCTTTTGAGAAACCACGCGGATGCCCGCGGCATCGAGATCCGTGGGCTCGGGCCCGATGGGAAATGGATCTGGCTGGCAGGACATGTTACTGATATGCTGGACGACCCCGATGTGCAGGCCATCGTATTGAACTTTCGGCGCGTCGACAAATCATCCCAGCCGGAGTCGCCGATGGCGTGCTAGCGCCGCGCGGTTGTGGGCCCGTTGCAAAGATGCTATTGGTAGCGTATGCATCGCATCTTTGCTTTGGCGTCACTCCCATTAGCGCTGGCAGGTTTTGCGGCGCCGCTGGCTGCGCAGAACTCGAGCGACTGGACGGAGCCATTCCCGCCGCATCGCGTGATCGGCAACGTATACTACGTCGGCTCGCAGGGACTGGCGTCCTACCTGATCACCACCCCGGAAGGGTCAATTCTGGTGAATAGCAGCCTGGAAAGTTCGGTGCCGCTGATCCGCGCCAGCATCGAGAAGCTGGGCTTCAAATTCAGTGATGTGAAGATCCTGCTCATCAGCCACGCGCACTTCGATCATTGCGCGGGCAGCTTTCAGATCAAGGAACTGACTGGCGCGAAATACATGGTGATGGATGCCGATGTTCAGGAGGTCGAAAACGGCGGCAAGGGTAATTTTCAGTACGGCCAAATGCCCAACATGCTGTACAAGCCGGTGAAGGTGGATCGGGTGCTGCATGATGGCGACCAGGTGAAACTGGGAGGCGTGGTCATGGTTGCTCATCTCACGCCGGGACATACCAAAGGCTGCACCACGTGGACGCTGAAAGTACGCGATGGCGGGAAAACCTATGACGTGGTGATTATCGGCAGCCCCAACGTCAATGCCGGCTACAAGCTGGTGAATAATCCGCTCTACCCGCAGATCGCGAGCGATTACGAGAAGATGTTTGGCGTGCTGAAGTCCCTCAACTGCGACGTGTTCCTGGGCGCCCACGGCGACTACTACGGGATGCAAGCCAAATATGCCAAGCTCCGCCAGAGCGAGTCAAATCCATTCGTTGATCCGGAAGGGTATCGCGCTTACGTCAACGAGAAGGAACAGGCGTTTCGCGCGGAACTGGCGAAACAGACCGCCGCTCGTGGGAAGTGAATGCGCCTTGCTATTGGGGGCTTAGCGAGTCCAACATCTTGGTGAATGCGGTCTGATTTTGAGCCACGGTTTGGGCGGGTCCGGCGAACTTGAAGAAGACGGAACCTTGCGCGCCCTCGACGATGGCGCCCAGCAAGCGATAACCAGGCACTGGCTTACCTGGCTGAGCCATGGGTCCGCCCATGCCGGTGTAGGCGCCAGAGACATCCACGGTGGTGATCTTCAGGCCGTGCGCGGACCGGCTTTCTATCTTGGCCGCGGATTTTGAGGATTTGCCGTCAGCCTGCAGGAATTGGCCGATCCAGCGATCCAGATTGGCCTGCACACCGCCGCCCTGCCCTGGTCCGAAGTAATACACGCCGCACTCGCCGCCTTCGGCATCGCCGGCCGCGTGGGGGACGGTGTAGGTAGCCAATCGCATGGGGCGCTGCGCCTCGGGTTTCCAATTGGCGGGCGGGTTCCAGCGCAGGCCGGCGCCCGAGTCGGTAGCGCTGCTCAGTGCGGCGGCCAGCAAGAAGATCACAGTTCGCCGTAACATCAGACTCAGTATGACACTGCGCTGGAAGGGAAGTGCTAGACTGGACCTGCTCTCGGCGGAACACTTCACCGTGGACGGAACGCTGATTGAGGCGTGGGCGGGTCTGAAGAGTTTTCAGCGCAAGGATGGAAGTGGACCCGGACCGAGTGATACGGACCGTGGCAATCCGACGGTCGATTTTCACGGTGAAACGCGCCGCAACGACAGCCACGCATCGACGACAGATGGCGATGCGCGACTGGCGCGCAAGGGGGATGGTAAAGAATCCAAGCTATGCTACGGTGCGCACGTGCTGATGGAGAATCGCAACGGCTTGGTGGTCAACACGCGCGTGACGCTGGCCACCGGCACCAGCGAGCGGGAGGCTTCGATCGAGATGGTCGAGGAGATTCCGGGTGATCGCGCGGTGACGCTGGGAGCGGATAAGGGCTACGACACCCAGGATCACGTGGCGCAGTTGCGGGAACGCAATGTGACGCCGCACGTCGCGCAAAAGAAGTACAGCGCCATCGACGCACGCACGACGCGGCACGCCGGATACCAGATGAGCCAGCGGAAGCGAAGCGTAGGATTGGCTGGTGAAGACGGTGGGTATGCTGCAAGCCGATCCAGTCCCCCCGGGAGGCGCGCCGACGTATTATTAAGTTTATGCGGCTGAGTTTGCTGATATTGGCGGTGTGCATGATCGGGTGCGGGTCTTCCTCGGCGGACAAGCAGACCAAGGCGGCCAATACGGCCCCGCCGGCTCACATCATGGCAAGCAATAGCTCGAACTCGCTGGCCAAATGGGTCGAGCTGGTTGGATTTCGTGTCACGGAAAGGAGTCCGGGAAAGCTGGTAGTGCAGTTCGCCGTGGTGAACCATTCGGCGGCCGACCTGGGAGACGTAAAGTTGAAGGTCAGCTTAACCACCACGGCGGCGAAGCCGGGCGACCCGCCACTGATAAGCTTTCCGGCGCAGGTAGCCTCGCTCGGCCCATCGGACATGAAAAACGTGACCGTGGATGTTCCCACGAAATTGCGGGCGTATGAGTTGCCGGATTGGCAGTTTCTGATAGCGAATTTCGAAATTACCGAGCCACAGTAAGCTGGGCGGCGGTTTCGAGGGGTGTTGCTGGGTGTCGCAGTCGTTGTGGCGGAACTAATCTTTTTGAACGGGGCGCGAGGCGCGAAATCAGCGCTATCGGAAATGGAAGGGGACCTGCTATGATCGTAGCGCCCGCGCTGCGCCGTACTGCCTCGGCGTACTGTATTTCCATTGTTGTCTCAATCCAAGCAAAGTTAAGGAGCTTCCGTGGTTCTTGAAAAATTGTCCTGTGCGCACATTTGCGGTGTGGCTGTTCTGCTGGCGTTCGGTTCGGCATTGAGCGCCGCGCCCCGTCTCACCCTGGGCCAGACATCTTTTGCTGTTTCGGTGGCGGCGGGGTCTAACGGTCCAACCGAAACGGTGAATGCTCAAAACACCGGCACAGGATCGCTGAGTCTGAGCGTCTCGTCCGCAGTGTCCTGGCTGGTTCCGACGATGGGAAAATCAGGCCTGTGCGGAATTACCGGCCAAGGCACGTGCATTCCGATCCAGATCGCCATCCAGTCCAACGCGCTTACCGCGGGCACTTATACAGGAGCGGTGACGGTTTCAGACCCAGACGCGGTGGACGCGCCGCAGAACATCGTTGTGGTGTTGTCGGTTGGCGGCCCGGCGCCGAACAAGCTCGAGTTTTATCTGGCTCCCGGAAGTTCCACTACTTCGACTTTCACCACCTACCGCCCAGCCAACGCGTCAGTAAGCAACGCGCCCTGGTTATCCGTCGCGGTGAACGGCTCAGGCAGCTTCGCGTTCAATGTGCCGTATAAGGTGACCGCGACCGCGGGCAGCGGAATGGCGGCGCAAGACTACAACGGGACTGTGGCGCTCAGCGGCTCCGTGTTTGCTCCCGATAATAAACAGATTCCGGTGGTGCTGCACGTGACCACGCAGCCGATTCTCCAGGCCAGCCCCAGCTCGCTGCAAATCCGGATTGCACAAAGCGGGAACAAGCAGACCTCGACCAACGGCGCGCTGCAGTACATTTCTACTTCGAACAGCGGCCAGGGATCGCTCAGCATTTCTAGCGTAAGCGCCACGACTGCCTCGGGCGGGAGCTGGCTGGGCGCCTCGACGGTATCGGGGTATCCTTCGTTGGTTGCTCTGTCCGCGGATCCGACGGGGTTATCGCCGGGCGTCTATCAGGGCACGGTTACGATCTCCAGCAACGCGGCCAACAGCAGCTTTCAGATCCCGGTGCAGCTTACGGTGGAAGCTCAAGCTGCGCCGGTCGCCACACCAGGCGGCGCGGTCAACAATGGGACCTTTGTCGGCAGCGAGCCCCTGGCGCTGGGCGACATCGCGGCGGTGTTCGGAGATCAGTTCACGTATGGAGACCCGCAAGGGGCATCGACTCTTCCACTTGGCACCAGTTTGGGAAGCACGGAAGTGCTGGTGAATGGAAAACCGGCCCCGGTTTACTACGTGGCAGCGGGCCAGATCAATTTCCAAATTCCATTCGAGGCGGCGACTGGCGACGGAACCATTCAGGTGGTTCGAAACGGCACGAACGGCAATCTGATTTACGTGAACATTTTGAACGCGCAGCCGCGCTTCCTGCTGCTCGGCGGAGGCTATGTGATCATGACCACCCCGGCGGGCGCGCTGACCGGTATTGCGAGCAATCCGGCCACGGCTGGTGACACTGTGGTGATCTACGTGATCGGACTCGGGCCAGCCTCGCCCAGCGTTTCATCCGGTACGGCTTCACCCACTCCCGCGGCAACGGTGCCGCAAACGCGAGTGTGCTTTGGGCAGCATACGGTGGTGATTCAACCGGTGTGTACGACCGCCGGCTTCGCCGGATTAACCCCAGGGTTGGTGGGGTTGTACCAAGTCAATGTGACCATTCCGTCCGGCCTGCCGAAGGGGAACGTGCCGATCTTTTTCACCGTGGCGGGCGAGGCCAGCGATCAGGAACTCATCGCGCTGCAATGACGGATCGGCTGTACTATCAGGACAGCTATCTGGCGGAATTCCGGGCTTGCGTGGTGGACGCCAGCCCGGAGCAACAGCGCATTTATCTCGACCGCACGGCCTTCTACCCGGCTTCGGGTGGCCAGCCATTCGATACTGGTAAGCTCGGCGGCATCGACGTTATCGACGTGGTGGATGAAGATGGGCGAGTTGCGCATGTGATGAGCGCTCCCTTGGCAGCCAGGGAAGTGGCGGGCGTGATCGACTGGCGGCGGCGCTTCGATCACATGCAGCAACACACCGGCCAGCATCTGCTATCGGCGGTGTTGGTGGAACTGTTCAATGCGCCTACCGTCAGCTTTCATCTGGGCGCGGAGGCCAGCACCATCGATATCGCTCGGGCGCTGGAAGCCGGCCAGATCCGCGCAGCCGAGCGCCGCGCCAACGAAATCGTTTTCGAGAATCGCCCGGTCAGCGTGAGCTACCGCCATTCATCGGAAGAGCTCGGCCTCCGCAAACCGACCGAACGCGAGGGCCAGGTCCGCATTATTTCCATTCAGGATCTGGACCGCAGCGCGTGCGGTGGCACGCATGTTCGCGCCACGGGCGAAATCGGGCCGATTCTGATCCGCAAGCTCGACCGCATCCGCGGGAACCTCAGAATTGAATTTCTGTGCGGCCTGCGGGCGGTTGAGCGCGCGCGCTCCGACTTCGAAGCGCTTTCCACGGTGGCGCGTACCTTCTCCTCACCGCTGGATGATGTGCCCTCGCTGGTTGAGGCGCAGCGCGAAAGGCTGCTCGAAGTGGAGCGGGCGCATCGCCGCTTGGCCGCGGAACTGGCTCAAGCGCGGGGCCGGGAACTGTACACGAACACGGCGGCATCGCCCGATGGCATCCGCCGCATCGCGCGTCGAGTGGCCGCGCTTTCGGATGATCTTCGGGTGGAGGCGCAGAGTTTCACGGCCGGCGCGAAGGCGGTCTTCCTGGCCGTTGGAGACGATCCGCCCGCGTTAATGCTGGCGGCCTCGGCCGATAGCGGCGTACATGCCGGGAATCTGCTGAAAAGCGCTTTGACCACGGCGGGAGGCCGCGGCGGTGGCAGCGCGACCATGGCGCAGGGCAGCGTGCCATCCAAAACGTTGCTCCAGGAAGTGTCGCGCACGCTGGCCGCGAGCCTGGGCGCCGCGAGCCTGAGCCAAGACGCTTAAGACGCGTACAACGGCGCGACGGAAACCAGCACCAGGCCGGCCAGAAATAGCGCCAGCATGACGGCCAGCAGCGCCTTTACGCCGGCGCTTGCGCCGCGAAATTCCCTCCACACCAGCAGCCCCCAGAGCGCGCTGATCATGGTGGCGCCCTGTCCCATGGCGTAGCTGATCGCCGGTCCAACCTGAACCGATTTCGGCGCGCTGGCCGCGGCGAAGTTCGCAACCGCTCCCGTGCACCACACCAGCCCGCCTACGATCCCCAGGACATGCTGGCTCCGGCTGCCGCGGAAGTACGTCGACATGGGCAGAGGCTTGCCTTCAATCGGACGGCGGAGGAAGTACAGATTAAAAACCAGCGTCGAAACGAAAACGGCGGCGCTAAACAGAACCGCCACGCCATAAGGTCCCAAGCCGCCGTTCTCCATGCCGCGGCCCTTGCTCATTTCAACCAGCGGATAAAACGATCCCATCAGCAGGCCGCTCGCCAGGCTTAGAAAAATCCCTTTGGCGCCGCTGCGCGCTCGCCGAGCTTCGCGAGGCGGTTGGCGCCGGGAGTGAGCTGTGTAGGCCAGGGCGTCGGCGATGATGGCGGCCACCACCAGGGTGACTCCGCTGGCGAGCAGGGTAGGGTTGCCTTGCGGATTGAGAAAATAATTCCAAATCACGCCAACCACCAGAGCCAACCCAATTCCGACCGGGAACGCTACCGCCAGCCCGGCAACCGAGATCGCCGCTACCAGCAGCATATTGGCAAGATTGAAGACCGTGCCCGCAGCCAACGCATACGCCATGCTGCGCTTGCCCGCGAAAGCCAGGTTGTCGGCAAAGGGCAGATCGGGGCCCAGCGATCCGAAGGTGTAAGCCGCCACCACCGCAGTCAGCAGCACGCCCGCCGAGTAGTCGTAGTAGAAGATTTCGAAGCGCCAGTCGCGCGCCAGCTTGAACGCGTTCGCCCACGAGCCCCAGCAGATCATCGAAAGTATGGTCAACAACAGCGCGCCGGCGTAGGTGGCAGGAAGAATCATATTTCAGCGGAGTTTCGCGATTGTAACACGCCGGAGCGTTATGGCAAGCGGTGCCTAGACAGGTGTCCTCGACAGGTGCTAACGGCACTTGTACAGATGGCTGGTCGAGGTAATCCAGATGCGGTGTGAAGGTGCCGGGAAATGAGCCGGGTCTGAGCCGAGGGCCGAATGGGGGGAAATGCGGAGAGAGAGTGACGTTTTGCTAGCGTAACCCTTTCAGAATGGTTCTGGTGCAAACTCAAGCCAACGGTGAGATCGGTTAAGCTCCGCCTTCTCTGCCAGCTCGATTCCGGAGATCGTTACTACCGCATTGTCGAATCGCTTTGGATCCCAGCATCGGCCGAATTCGTTGCTTCACTCTCCGATGGTCCTGCTCCACCAGATGGTTTAAGTACTGGCGAGGCTGCATAGGCGTCCAACGTGATCTTCGTTGGCAGGCGAGTGTTCTTCATCGCGCTCCGAGAAACGATTTGGCGGCATTCACGTTCCGGCTCCAGCTGAGAAAGAAATCGATCGTCTGGCCCGCTTTGTCGACGGCACAGTACAGGTAACGGAGCTTCCACACCGGCCCGCCGTCCAGGCGAAATTGACGACGATCCAGTGCCTGGTTCGCTTCTACGGAGGTTTACATTCATTGGAGATGTGGGGCACAACACATGCTGTTGCAATTCAAGGAAAATTGGAAAATCACCGGGTTCTCAGCGAGAGCTTCCTGTCAGCCGGAGCCGTCGCTAAATTCCAGCCCCACGAAATACTTGCCACCTGAGAAATTGCAATAACGAACACAAGCGCTGCCTGAGATACCGGTCTGGGGGTCGTTGCACGATACTAAGCTTCCCACCGCAATCCGATCTGGCACCTGCACCTGAATGCCTGAAGTGGATACATTTGTGAGGCGCGCGTCGGCTATGTTTTCGTGCCCCGACTGGTCCTGCCACTTGATTTGAAGCGATCCTTCGGCAACGCGCCGGTGTTGGCGGCGGGAATTTCTTCGCCCGGTTCCGTGAAGCGAGCGCTGCGCCCAGAGCGTTGACTCCGAATACGCCAATGCCAGATTAGACGTTGCGATTCCAAGTGCTGAAGCTGCCGCCTTTACTCCATTCCAGTCGCATTTCTCGTACAAGCACGCCATACGATAGATGGCACGCCACAAGTCCTGTTCCCGGGCGGTTCCGAGCAACGCCGCGGCGATCCGCTGGCTGACGTGGAGCTGTTGCAATGCCTCCTCGAGCGGCACGTCGATCAACGCATCCAGGAGCGAGAACATGCCCATCAGAAATCCCTGGCTGCGCTCGCGAAGTCCCGCCATGTCCGCCAGTCGCTCGCAGAAGCTGGCTCGCACCAGCGAATGTGTGACTAGTTCACCCGGCTTGTCCTTCGCCAGTTCGGGGAGAGCGGCAATCGCGATCCAATGACGCAGGCCCGTTTCTCCAAGAATCATCAGGGCCTGGCCGATCGAATTGATTTCCGTACGCGGCGAGAAGAGGGCGGAGTTGACGTACCGTAGTAATTTGTACGAGAACGAGAGGTCTTGCGAGATCATGGCCTGCAGACGGTCGAAGTCCAACTCCGAGTTCTGAAGTTCGGCGAGCAACCGAAGGCAATTCAATTTAGCGGCGGGGATTTGCCGGCCCTTTACGACCGTAGGCCGTGCGAAGAAAAAACCTTGAAAATGATCGTAGCCGGCGCTGCGCGCTCGCTCGAATTCCTCCGCCGTCTCTACTCGTTCAGCGAGCATGGCGATACCGCGTGGCCGATAGGTGCGAAGTAGCCGCTCTTGCTCGGGCTGGGGCGTCGCCTGGATGTCTACTTTGATAATTTGCGCGATTTGCGTAAGTGGCTCAAAGGCCGGATCCGCAACAAAGTCGTCCAGAGCGATGGTGTAACCTTCGCTGCGCAGGTTTCTGCAGAGCGCAATCAAATCCGCATCCGGCCGGACCGTTTCCAGTATTTCCAATACGATATGATCGCGCGGCAGCATGGTGTGCAACCCGCTGCGCAGCAGTTCATCATCGAAATTTATGAAAGCCTTGTTGCTGCCTACGATATTCTCCAACCCGATGGAAAACAGGCTGTTAGCGATCACCTGGCTGGTGGCGGACACTGCGCCGGCGCCGTCGAACTGGTTACTGTCGGCGCTGGACCGGAACAGCAATTCATAGCCGGAGAGCTGGCGCGCTCGATCGAAAATCGGTTGCCGGGCTACGAATATGTCCATACCAAGCCCAGGGTTCAGTCCCAGACCTTACTCTTATCGGACGTTTTTTGCTTATTTTCAGGGTTCGAAGTCGATATTCTTCGCTACCCAAACATATTTCCCTTTTCGGTTCGAGTCTCGATTGATCCGGCTATCGGATCATCGCGATCGGAACGGTTCTGGTGCAAGCATCGGGTGCCGGGGGAGACGATGGTGGGATGCGCTCCTGCAACCATTCGGGCACCCATATGTATACCTGCGTGCCAGCCTTGGTGGTCCTAACGTGGACCTCGCCAGTGGGTCTCATCCGGTCAATGTGCAGCGTGCATACGTCGCCTATGCGCAGCCCCGTCTACAAGGACACCGAAATGAAATCCGCAAGGTCTGGCCCGTCCACTTCGTCTCGCATGCATCATACATCCTGCGCCGCCGGTCTGAATGCCGCGCTACGGCAAATGTCCGAAGTGCCGAAAACCATTCGAACCACATATTCCGGTAACGGGGCTTTGCAGGCTTTTTCCTTACGGGCCAAGTTCAAGAAGCAGGACTGGCTCGCGTCGCGGTTAGAGATGCTTCGGTGGTGTCCATGCAGGCCAGGCCGTTGCGTTGCCGGTTCCGAATCCGTGCTCGATTCTACTTGTGCGTCGTTTCCGTGACAGCTGGTGCGCTCACGCCAGTGTATTCATAACGGACTTCGGTGTGACTCTTCCCGCGGGCGCCGCCACCCACGTCCATGTCGTTGATCTGCTTCAGCGGGAGGCCCCTCAATTTCGATATCCAGATCTGGGTGTCTACCGTGTCATCGGGCGTTTGCTTGTGGACCTTGTATAGCGTGGCCGGTTCCACGCCCACCAGTTCGTCGTGCACCATGGAGCAGGCGCCGACGTCCTTCTCCGAATCCTTCCGGGCATCCGCCAGTTCCTGCAGCGTCATCGGACTCTTCCGCCATACGCCGTTGAGGCTGGTGTACATGGCCCCGTTCAGATAAATGGTCTCCGCGTTTCTGGTCTTGCCTCCGTTGAAGCCCGCGGTTTCCGTCATGTATAGGTGCGAGGGCACGCGCAAAACCTTCTGAGCGGCCGCGATGACGGCGTCGCAACCGGACGCAGCGCAAGCCGGGAGTGCGGCGGCCAGTAAAGCCGCGAGTGGAAAGACGGCGAGTTTGTGCATAGGTCTCCTTAAGTAGGAAATGCGCAAACCAACGCAGGATTAGCTCACGTTGAGCTGCGCCAGGAGCCAGGAGCGGGCGTATTCCCAATCGCGCTTGACCGTGGCGACGGAGATGCCAAGAACATCGGCGATCTCCTGTTCGGTAAGGCCGCCGAAGTAACGCATCTCGACAACAGCGGCCGGTCTGGGGTCGAGCTGCTCCAGGCGTGTGAGAGCGTCGTTGATTTCGGTAATGCGGCCGTCGATGGGGATCTTGTGGCCGCGCGCCTCCTCGAGCGGAGATTTCTTGGCCTCAACGCTGCTGGGGACCACGTGCCCGCCAGGCGCCAACACGAACACCAACAGCGGCCAATGTTTTGACGTTTCGCTCAACGGCGGCACTCTCGCGCCAGGCAGCTATCAAATCGCAATCAGTGCGTTCGAAAACATGTCGTTCGCCGAGAACCTGGGATCGGGTACCTTAGCTGACGGATTTACCGGTCTTGGCAATCTTGCGAACGGAGAAGACTTGCATTACGCGTTCGATGTCGTGCTGTCGCCAGCCACGGAGGTTCCGGAACCATCGGCCAGCTGGCTGTTGGGTATGGCTCTACTGACAGCAGCCGGGATACGCCGGATCAAAACAAACGGAGGCAATTCATGAAAACCAAACTACTGACACTCGATAGTGTCCTGTCTTTAGTCGCAGTGCTCGGCCGATTCTATGCGGTTCCCGCGCTCGCACAGGCAGTACGAGCGGCGCTGGTGCGCGACGTCGACAACCCCGCGCTCAACTTTATTCAAATCAACAGGTCAATATCTCTACCTGTCTCCGACGTTTCAGTAAGGGCTCAGCAGGATCTTCAGTACACCGTTCCGGCCGGACATCGGCTTGTGATCGACACCCTGGCGGTGGCGGGTTCTTCGTTAGGTAGCGCCACAGTCACCAGCCCGTTCACCCTCTATGTCGGGTCTACATCTACTGCCTGCGCCATTGGCTTCCCGGCCTTTGAAGAGTTCGCGCCGCCAGCCGTCCTGATGCCCCTCATCTTTACCGGATCCAGCCCAGCTTTCCTAGGAAACGCCTACGCCAACACAATAAAGCTGCAGGCCTACGCCGATGCAGGGAATTGTCTCGGCGGGAGGTGTCCAAATCACCGGAGGGCAGGGCGGCGCTCCGTTCACAGTAATCATTTCGGGGCATCTCGTCAGTTTCCCCTGATAAAATCCTCCATCCGTTTCAATCCCCGAACCTCTGGCCTCGCAAGATGCCAGAGGTTGGCTTATTAGCGTTTACCCATCACAGTTTCTACCCGTTGCCCTCGCCCCCGAAATTCGTGGCGTATCTTTGCGGCTCGATGTCCACTGGCTTGTCCAGTACCGTAATGTCCGTCACGACGTTGAGCGGCGTTTCCCAATCGATTTGAACAACAAAGGTGACACCGTGATTCGGATCAAAAGGCGGACCATGTGGTGCAATATTGCAAACGGTAATGTTCGCGTCGCCAACGTAGCGATGATGGTCCGCCGAATCGGGCAGGATGTCGTCGAGATAGTACTCGGATGCCGAGATCAATACAACCGAATCGTGATCAATGGGGCCCCAGTTGAAGTTTAGTTTGTTGCGTCCGTGCATATGTTGCCAGAACTGCCGAACGGTTTGTGGCATTTCAGATTCTCCTTGGATCCTCATTTATTCCGAGATGGAGTGCCCGCAAATAGCCGCAAGCGCGGACACGTTCTCACAAACGGTACTGCGCAAGCTGTCTATGGAATGGCTCAGGCTAAACCAAAATAGATCAGTGAGCCATCTCTTCAATCATCAAACTCATCATCGCGGCCAAGTTCACGTGATGTTGAGCCTGATGCCGGTGGCCCCGGCATTCTGGAGCCTCGTGCGGCCTCGCCGGAATCCTCGCCGAGCGAGACGAATTCCGAATACTCGAATGAGGCGCCGGCACTCGGCTGTTGTCGCCTACTCGTGGATGTACCCGCGTGGCGGCGCAGTGGATTGATCACGTCCGGAGAACGGCGCTGCCGGAATGTGATCGATATCAACAGCTCCGATTCAGACTAACGGGACGGAAGTTGGCAGTCATACGCTCGGACCCCGTTTTCTCGCCGATAGCTGTTTGTAACCGCCCTTCCCGCCATCAATCCGCGTCGTTCGGACCTAAGTGGGCAAGACGCGTAACGGCTTCTTCAACCCGCCGCCGAAAGCCGGACGGGGGACTGGCGAGGAAGTGACGTTTGCTGCGCAACTCCTTCAGGATCAAGTAGGGGAACTGCGGAGGCTCTCGATATTGTGGCCAAGGTCGCTGAGCGACGTTCACCACGACGACTGCGAATTCCGGAAACTGCTTTAGGGCTTGGGAAGCGGAGTCGCCAAACAGTTGATCCCTCGTCAGCAGGCATTTGAAGCCGGCATCGACGGCCGCGCGCACCAGTTCGCCATTGGACAAACTCTTCCACCCACGCTGCCCAACTGTATCGCAGGAAATCTGGAAATCAGTCAAGACAGAAACGAGATGCACATCCATGTTGGCGTCAAGCAGCCACATGAAACGAGTCGGTGATCTCGGACGCGACCTTCAAAACTTCGGGCAATGCTTGACGCGGAAAGATTCCGCCGAAAGATTGCTCAATGTCATCGAGAGACATACCGCTAGCCAAGCATTCGAGAATTAGGGAGACTCCGAGCCGGGTGCCGCGAATTGCCAGCTTCCCGCCGAGAAGCTTCGGATCGGCCACAATCCATTGATATTCCTTATATGCGGTTGGCTGCCAACTCTCCATCGAATTCGCCTCACTTCCGATTGTAGAGCAGCTCAAGGCCGACGAGGAAAAGCGGAAGCACGGCTTTGGATCACGTCGAGTTGGCAGCGACGCTGCACTGAAACGACCGGCCGACGCGGAGATCCGGGCGCCAGATAAAGGGGATCTCCTGACAGGCGGAGACCGAATCGCCTGCGCTGTCGCTCCTAGTGCCTCACCACGGCCAATGTCCGAAGCGCCGAAAACCCACCATCGCCTTCATTAACTTCGACCACGATGCCCACCGTAAGACCGTAAGCTCAGAATGATTCAGCGTGGCCACTCCGCGAGCATAGCCGAGTACGACGCCACGGTTCAACGCCAGCCGCGGTTCCGAACAATACCAATCAATGAACTCGTTCATGGCGTGTTGATACGATCGGCGCGACTGCAGGGATGCGAGGCTATTGAGTGCGCCGCCTCCTCTGATGTTGCGCGCTGGTGGCGATACGGGCTGTTCTCGCCGATCGCGTACTCGGTCCAACCGCCATGGCGGCTTATGCGGGTCGTAAGCTGAGTTGGGCATCACATCGGAGGATTCGACATGAGCTTCCTTGAGTCACTGGGCCTTGGTGTAATAAAGAGCGAGAAGGACATGCTCCGCGCACTTCGCGACGCCGCCGAGGGCTGGTACAACGAGTTGACGCAGCCCTTCTTGCCAGTTTTTCTCGATCATGAACGCAACGTGCTTCGTGAGGAAGAATGCACACGCTTGGCGAGGCTCGCCCAAGAGATGTGGACAGCGAAGGTACTTATAAATCAGGGCGACGCTCTGGAAAACAAGTTGGCTGAAATTGACAAGTCCTGCGGAATCCCGTTGTTCTCGGGGCGCAAGGAACTTCGGACCAAACTGTCGTTTTCTTGAAGAGCGGCGACTTCCTAAAGAAGATCGCGGACGGTCAATTTAGAAAGGCAGACACGGCCGATAGCTATCGCGCGGCCGTCAGGGAGGCGCGCACGAGATGGCAGAAGTTCCAAACGGCCAAAGGCGAGCTAGTTGCGCAGATCAACAGCGAACTCGCGCGCATCGGGTGATCACCCGAGCACTTCGTTTCAGCGGGCCTAGCCAAAGGTTGCACTTTGTCGTCCTGGTACAGTCGAACGTTGATGCTCCAAATTGAGGACCGGCTTGGAGCGGAGTCCGCATTGACCACATAGTTGTTGCGAAATCCCCTTCGTAGCATTAATCCGCATCGTTAGCCCCAAATTGGGCAATTCCGTAACCTTCTTGGCCCCTCCGCGGGACAGCCGGAAGGGGAACTGTGGAGAGAGTGACGTTTGTTGCGCAACTGCTTTAGGATCAAAACAGGGGGAACCGCGGAGAGAGAGGCCATAATAGCCGTTTTCTTGCACTTAAGTCAATTATTTTCAATGAA
>CAVUBR010000015.1:0-62867 GCA_963739705.1 Terriglobia bacterium
ATGGCGGAGAGAGAGGGATTCGAACCCTCGATAGAGTTTCCCCTATACACGCTTTCCAAGCGTGCGCCTTCAACCACTCGGCCATCTCTCCGGGGTCAAATACGGACGCATCAAGAAACGCTCGCGCAACTCAGTTTAGCATGCGCGAACGGCGTCAGACCTCGTGGCGTTTGGTGCGTGCCAGCAGCTCGCGGGCGCGATCCAACGCCTGTTGCTCGGCGGTCTCGCGGGTATCGGCCTCCACGCGCGCCAGGTTGGCGCCGGGCGACACATTGTCGGCCTTGGCGTGCCATTTCTCGCCCAGCTGGTAGCTGTGACAGATTCACCGGCCAGCCGTCGATTTCGACATGGCGTTCGCTGAAGTTTTCGGCCTTCATGCTTGGCTCGCCGACTTCGGCGGCGCCCTTCTCGACCGGCGCGCCCACCAGGTTGCCCCATTCGGTCCAGGAGCCATCGTAATTGATGACGTTCTCGACGCCGAGCAGGTACTTCAGCACAAACCAGGTGTGGCTGGAGCGCTCGCCGATGCGGCAATAGGCGATGACCGGCGTGGAGTCGGCTGACGCCCTCGGCGCCGTACAGGTTTTGCAAGTCCGCCGCGGATTTGAAAGTGCCGTCGTCATTGCAGGCCTTGCCCCAGGGAACGCTGCGCGCGCCGGGAATGTGGCCGCCGCGCTGGCAGGTTTCCGGCAGTCCGGGAGGCGCCAGAATTTCGCCGGTGAATTCCTGCGGGCTGCGCACGTCGATCATGACCGCGCCTCGCAGCCTGCTGCGCCTGCTGCACCTGCGGCAGAAACGCGCGAAGGGAAAAGTCCGGCTCGGCTGGCCTGATAAGGCTTGGCCGATGGAGTTGCCGTGCCTGGTGCGGTTTCCAGATCGCGGCCTTCGGCCAGCCACTTCTTGCGCCCGCCGTCCATGATGCGCACATCCTTGTGGCCATAAATCTTCATCTGCCAGAAGGCCCAGGCCGCGAACCAGTTGTTGTTGTCGCCGTACAGGACCACCGTGGTGTCGTTGCCGATGCCGGACTGCGTCATGAGATTTTCGAACTGCAATCTTCGGCAGGATGTCGCGAACCACGGTATCGCAGAGCTGCGTGTTCCAGGCCCAGGCGATGGCGCCGGGCACGTGGCCCTCATCGTACGCCTTGGTGTCGACGTCGACTTCCACGACGCGCACGTTCGGATCGCTGGCGTGGCTCGCCACCCAATCGGTATTCACCAAAACTTCCGGATGCGCATAACTGGCCATTGTCCCTCCATTCCCTCTTCCAAAGACTGCTTCTGTTATCGCCAGATCGAACTTCTCGTGATGCAGCAGCGGGATCGCCCTTCACCAGCACGGGCCGGCGCAGGATCTCCTCCAGTCTCCTCCAGATATTTGTTCTGGTTGGATTTCAAGAAGCTTGGCAACATCGGGATGCACGCGCAGCAGGACGTCCTTGCCCTCCAGCGCCGGCGCGATCTTGTGGGCCTCCTGCAGAATCTCGCTGACGATGGTCTGCGACGCTCTTGACATAGCCGGCGCCTTCGCAATACGGGCAGGGCATGCACAGCGCGCGCTCCAGGCTTTGCTTGACGCGCTTGCGGGTGATGGCCACCAGGCCGAAATCGTTGAACTGGAGAATTTTGTAGGGCGCGCGGTCGGCCCGCATGGCGTCTTCGAGCGCCTGCATCACCTTCTGGCGATTCTTGCGCTCGTCCATGTCGATGAAGTCGACCACGATGATGCCGCCCAGGTCGCGCAGCCGGATCTGGCGCACGATTTCCTTCACCGCTTCGGTGTTGGTTTTGACGATGGTGTCTTCCAGGCGATTGGAGCGGCCCACGTACTTGCCGGTGTTCACGTCGATGGCCACCAGCGCTTCGGTCTGATTGATGACGATGTGGCCGCCGGATTTCAGCCATACCTTGGGGCGCAGAGCTTTTTCGAGCTCGGCGGTGATGTTGAAAGCGTCGAAGATGGGCTCTGGGCGAGTATACAGCTTGACGCGAGTCACCAGCGCGGGCTGGAAGCGCTGCACGAAGCGCAACGATGCTTTCGTACATCTCTTCGTTGTCCACCCAGATGTCTTTGAATTCGTCGGTGAACTGATCGCGCAGGGTGCGCTGCACGATGTCCAGATCGTGGTGCAGGAGAACGCGGGGCGGGGCTCTTTTCGGCCTTCTGGCGGATGTCGAGCCACAGGTTGAACAGGAAGTTCATGTCGGCGGCGAGTTCTTCTTCGCTCTTGCCCTCGCCGGCGGTGCGCACGATGAAGCCGCCGGGAATTCCGGCGTGCGTGGATCTGCAGAATGCGCTTCAGGCGCAGGCGCTCTTCGTCGCTGGCGATTTTGCGCGAGACGCCGGTGTGCTCGAGCGTCGGCATGTAGACGACGAATCGCCCCGGCAGCGCGATGTGCGAAGTGATGCGCGCGCCCTTTTGGCCCAGCGGCTCCTTGGCGATCTGGACGATGATCTCCTGGCCTTCCTTGAGCAGTTCGGTAATGGAAGGCATGCAGCGGTATTTCGGCGGCGGGCCACGGAGCGCGATGTCTCCGCTCTGGAGATGGCGTGGCTCGGCGCGAGGCCGCGGCGCGGGGCCTCACCGCGGCGTCCGGCCTCGGGCCTGGTCTCCGCGAATGCGGCCGCCGCGCATTTTGCGGCGCATGCGGCGCGGCATGCGATGCATATAGCGGCCGCCTTGTTCGCGAAGCTGCGCGGTTTGAGGCTGGCCCTGGGAACGGCTCAGCTTCCGGAGCGGCGATTTCGGATGACGTCTTCGGACGCGGGCGCGGATTCTTCCGGATTCGAAGCAGCGGACTCGGCGGCCGCCTCGGCGGCTTGTTGTAAGTCTTCGGCCTCCTCTGCCTCCTCGATTTCGGCTTCCAGGCTGGGTTCATCGAGAGACGTTGGAGGATCGGGTTCGGTGGCGGAGGCTGGCTCTTCCTCGAAGGCGGTGGACTCTTCGGATGAAGCCGTTTCTTCTATGAGCGCCTCTGCCTGGGCCGCTCTCACTTCCACCGCGCTTGGCTCGGCGGAACCGTCGCTTTCATGCAGACTGCGAATCTCTTCTTCCTCGGCTTCGTCCAAGGGCTCGATGGCGGCTTGGCGATACTTGGCCAGCGATTCACCGGGAAGGACGGCGAAGTCGGCCGATTCACCAGCGGCTGCCTCGCGGGTCGATTCGGGGCGGGCTTCGGGCGCGAGCTTCCTGAGGAGCGGCGGGTTCGCGTGGAACGCGGAGCGCGGGAAACATCGGAAGCGTATTTCGAATCGGGGAATCCGCGCCCGCGGTTCCTGCGGCGGCGCGAACGGCGGCCGCGTCGATCGCGTCCGTCGGCTTCGTCGGAACGTGGCGGGGCTGCGGCGGGCTCGGGCAGCGCGCTGTCTTCGGACACTGCTTCGGCGGGTTCAGCGGGCGGCGGCTGCCTCCGGCGGACGGCGCTTCGGCGGGCGCGCGGCCGCCGCGATCCGGCGGGCGGCGCTCGCGGGTCACCGCTACGCGGTCGAAATCCTCGTTTCCTCGAAGAAATCGGAGACATAGAGGAACGTGTCGCGCTCCAAGCCGAGGTCGACAAATGCGGATTGCATGCCCGGCAAGACACGCGTGACTCGTCCCTTGTGGATGCTGCCGGCCAGAGAATATTCGTTGGCCCGCTGGAAAAAAACCTCGACTAGCTGATCGTCTTCGAGAATGGCCACCTTGGTTTCGTGGCGATTCGCCGAGATCACCAATTCCTTGCTCATGAATACTCCTACAGTTTCATGGCGGGAACGGTAGTATCAAGGAACTGAGGGCTCCCACTGAGGCCGCCGGGTGATCCAAAGGACCGTTTTCCCGGCGCCACTGACGACAAAATCTTGGGCCTTCGCAAGTGGAGATACCGTTTCTCAACACCTTTTGAAGGCGACCGAACTGCCCAGACCCGGACGCGCGAATCCGCGGCAGCCCCTAAGCCCGTTAACCCCTCAATTTTCCTGAATGCCGGCCGTGTCCCGACCTCTTCTTCAATCCATCGCGCACAACGCAGCGGGTCGCGATTGGGTTACTTCTCGAGCGAGCGCGCCCCGCGCTGTACGCTTTAATTAACAAATCGCCGGAGCCGCACGTTGTTCACCAGCCCCAGCATCACAAAAACCGCAACAATGTTCGACCCGCCGGAACTCATCAGCGGCAGTGGAATACCCGTGACCGGCATTCTTCCCACCACCATTCCGACGTTTACCAATACGTGAAACAACAATACTGCCGCGATGCCCAAGCAGACATACATCCCGGCCCGGTCCGGAGCCGTTTGTCCGTTTTCCACAATTTGCATGAGCAACAGAAAATACATGCCTAAGGCGACGATAACGCCCACGAAGCCGTGCTCTTCGGCGAAGGCCGAGAAGATAAAATCCTTGTGCGGCACCGGCAGAAAGCGTCCTTGGGTTTGGGTACCCTTGGTGACGCCCTGCCCCCAGAGCGCGCCGGAGCCGACCGCGATTTTGGACTGGATCACCTGGTAGCCGGAGCCTTTGGGATCCTGGCTAGGATCGATGAAGCTGATCAGGCGGGCTTTTTGATAATCCTTCAGCACAAAGAAATAGCTCGCTGGAGCTACTACCGCAACGATCGCGAACAACGCCACTGCGTACTGCCAACGAAAACCCGCCAGAAAAACACCGGCCATCAAAGCCGGAAGAAACGTCAGCGCGGTCCCCAGATCCGGCTGCAACATCACCAACACCATGGGAAGCGCCAACCAGCCCGCCCAGCTTGAGCAAATCGGAAAGCTGGAGCTGGTCGGTCTTCAGCTCGGTCACATACCGGGCTACCAGAAGAACAATTACTATCTTAACGAATTCCGAAACCTGAAGATGATAGCTGGTGGTTCCGATCCAGCGGCGGGATCCGAAGGCGCTCATGCCGAGGGGGTAGGTGGCGATCAAGGTGACCACCGAAAGAATGTAGAGCAGCGGGGTCTGGCCGAGCAGCGTATGGTAGTCGATCAGCGTGGCGATCCACATGGCGATGAAGCCGGCGGCGATCCAGATGACCTGCTTCCACCAGGCATCGGAGTAATGGGTGTCGTAGGTGGCGCTGAAAATCTGGAGCACGCCCAGGCCGCACAGGGCGGCGACCAGAAACAGCATCAGCCAATCGAGATCGCGGAGCGAGCGGTAGGCGGCCATTAGGGATTCGCTCCCGCGGTTGCCGTGGTGGCGGCGGCTGGGGTTGCAACGGGCACGGGCGGGCGCAGGATTTGCGGCGGAAGCGCTGCGATCTGCGGCACAGGCTGTGCGAGCCGGGCCTTTTTGTCGAAGTAAGCCTTGATTACGTCGCGCACGATGGGGGCGGCGAGCTGGCCGTGTTCGCCGTTTTCAAACAGAGTGGCCACGACAATTTCGGGAGCGTCACACGGTGCGAAGCCCACGAACCAGGCATTGTCTTTCATGTCTTTTCCCTGCTTGAAGCCTGCCCGAATCGCGTCGTTGGACACCAATTGAGCGCTGCCGGTTTTGCCGCATACGTCGAGTGCCCGGAATGTGCGCGCGCACGCCGGTGCCGCCGCCCTCATTGACTACGCCGTACATGCCCGACTTGACTTTTCGGATGTTGTCGAGATTCACTTCCGCGCGGCGCGCGGGCATCAAGTGGACGGCATCCCTGATCAAGTGCGGTTGAAACCACATCCCGCCCACGGCGATGCCGCCAATGGCGTAGGCCATCTGGAGCGGCGTGACGGTGGTGGCGCCCTGGCCGATTCCCACCGAGATGTTCTCGCCCGGATACCATTTCTCGCGGAAATTGCGGATCTTCCAGCTTGCGCGACGGGACCACGCCTTCGGCTTCATGCGGCAGATCGATCCCGGTCTTGTGTCCGTAGCCGACCATTTCGGCGTAGCGCGCGATGTCGTCGATATCCATGCGGTTCGCCACGTTGTAGAAAAACGTGTCGCAGGAGTGCACCAGCGCTTCGTGAATGCCAACCGTGCCGTGCTTGCCCCAGCACTTAAAGAAGCGTCCGTAAAAGGTAGCGCCTCCGGGGCAGTTGACGTGGAAGTTGTCGTCGATCGCTCCGGTCTCCAGCCCGGCCAGCAGCATGATCGGCTTGAACGTGGACCCGGGCGCCTGTTGGGCCTGGATGGCGCGATTCATGAGCGGATGTGCCGGATTATTCACCAGGTCGTTCCAATCCTTGGACCGGATGCGGCTGGCGAAGAGATTGGGATCGAAAGCCGGGCGGCTCACCATGGCGAGCACTTCGCCGTTGCGTGGATCGAGCGCAACCACGGCTCCGCGGCGATTCTCCAGCGTCAGTTCGGCCACCGCTTGCAGGTCCAGATCGATGGTGAGTTGCAGGTTCCGGCCGGGGATGGACTTCCTTGTCCTCGGACAGAACGCGGCGCTCGTTGCCGAAGCTGTCCACTTCCACGCGGCGCTGGCCGTCCGTGCCCATCAGGACGTCGTTGTACTCGCGCTCGATGCCGTCCTTGCCGATGATGTCGCCCTGGTGGAAGCGCGCGAACTCGGGCGTATTCAGATCGCTCTCGCTGACTTCGCCCACGTACCCGATCACGTGCGCGGCCAGCCCGTCGCGCGGATACAGCCGATGCTGGGTGTGAATCACCTCGAGTTCGGGAAACGTGTTGTCATCCTTGTGCGAGTCGACGAACGCCAGCTCGGCGGGCGTGAGCTCTTCTTTAATCGGGATGGGATGGTATTGCGGCTCGCCGCGGGACTTGAAGCGGCGCACGCGCGCCACCAGAGCGTCGTAGTCCAGATTCAGGCCTTCGGCGATCGGCCGGAGATGCTCCATCTTCAGGTTTTCGCGCGACAGATACAGAGCTGAACGAGGAATGGTTGTCGACAATCACGCGCCCATCGCGATCCAGGATCTTGCCGCGTGGCGCCAGCACCGGGATGGACTTGATGCTGTTCTCCATCGCGCGTGCCTGGTAGAGCGCGGGATTGCGGACTTGCAGGTCCCAGAAGCCGGTGATCAGGAACAGAAAAATCGCGACCATGAGGTACTGGAAAAACGCGATTTTGCCGGACGCGAATTTGCTGTCGTCGCGCAGAAGGTCGTTAGTGGCGATCTGCTGATGTTCGCGGTCGTTCGGCAGTTTCACAAACACGCCCCGGAGATTAAGCGGCTACTTTCAGTTTATCCAAAATACGAAACAGCGGCAGAGCTACGGCCGCGTTCAAAAGGCCAAAGATCAGGGTTTGCTGCGCGTCAAAATTGATGGCCTCGCCGAGCAAGGCTCGCGACAGCACCCAATAAAAGAACTGGTGGAAAAAATAAAAGAAAAAGCTCAGGATGAATGTTACGACGGGGTTTTCCACGTCGAAGCGCAAACTGACCGAAGCGGCGAAGTATCCGACCAGCGTTTTGACGATGCCGAACATTCCGATGGGTTGGTGGGAGAGCGAATCCTGCGCCAGGCCAATGGACATGCCGTAGAACACGGCCGCTTATGGGACTGCGCCGGTTGAGCGCGAAGTGAACGGTAATCAGAAGAGGCAGCTCCAGGTACGAAAGGAAAGATATGAAACGGGGAACGTAAACCTGGGACAGCACGGCGATCAACGGAATGATGATCAGCCATGCGATACGCATGTTGCCGGCCGATTCTTGTCGAACCGGCTTATCAGCAGCCGTTCGCCGTACTCCGTCATGGATTTGTCTGCGTCTGGGGCCTGGTGGCCGAAGGCTTGGGCGCCGGTGCTTGCGCGGGGGCAGGCGGCTTGACGTTGTTCGAAGGACTGGGCGGCGCGGGAGGCGCCGAGTCGGGATCGGCGTCGGTCGGGTCGGTTACCAGGATAGGAGCGGTGGGACGCGGCTTCGGCTTGGGGGCATCCGCGGCCTGGGAGGGAGTTTTGGGCGATACAGATTTGGTTTCCGTGTTGTTCGCGGCACCGGCGTTCGGGCTGGCCGGAGCCTGAGGCAACGGATTCTGCGGGGCCCCGACGGCGGACGCGGCAGTCCTCGGAGAGGTGCTCGAGACGCCATCCGGAGCAGCGGCGCGGATCCCGGGGATCTTCGTAAAGTCCGGAGGCTTGGACCCCGGCACGCCCTCGCCGAACACGTGGTTCTGGGCTTGCCCTGCCTGCTTGTATTGGTCGCTTCAGCCGGTCGGCATCCGTGACTAGCGTGCCGGCTGACGTGTCGCTGCCGGAAGCCTCGGTGTCGGCGGGCGGCTGAAGAATCTTGTAGCCGGGCGATGGCCGTCTCTCCGTCCGGGATCTCCTGGTGCACGCCCTCTAATGACGATCAAGACTTCTTCCAGTCCGCCCTGCATCCCGCTCGGGGTAATGTAGATTTCCTTGAAAGTCTTGCCGTTGCGCACCGCGCTGACCTGGCCGACCGGGAAGCCGCGGGGGAAAATCCGGTCGTCGCCGGAAGTGTAAGAACCATTCGCCCAGGTCGACCCGCTCTTCGTTCTGTACGTAGTCCACCAGGCACTCGCCATGGCCCTGGCCCTTGCAGCGTGCCGCGCACGTGATTCTTCTGCGAGACGACGCCGGCGGCGAAGGTGGGATCGGTGATCAGCATCACCAGCGAAGCGGTCGGATAGGCGTCCACTACCTTGCCCACGATGCCGTCCGGCGTGACCACCGCCATGCCGCTTTCGACGCCGCTGGCGACCCGCGGTCGACGAACACCACCTTGGAATTGGCGCCGGTGCCGTTGCCGATAACGCGTGCCGCCACGGTTTTGGAGGGCGATGGCGCCTGGAATACGCTGAGCGCCTGGGCGCGATCCGCTGTGCTGAGTTCGGACTTCAGGTATTGGTTTTCGAGCTTGAGCTGGCCGTTTTCGTGCTTGAGCTTGTCGTTTTCGCTGCGCACGCCCAGCAGGACGAAATAATCTTCGACGAAGCCCCAGGTATAACTGCGGACAACTTCCAGGACTTGCTCGACCGGGCGTCACGGCCGTGACGGCCCACACGCGGATCAGCGGGATATCCTTGTTGCTCTTGACCTGGTAGGCAATCAGCAGCAACTGCGCCGACGATCACGACCAGCAGGACCGTGAGGTTGCGGTAGCGGCTGAGGAAGAAGTCCATAAGTTACATTACATCGCGTCGGACCGCTATCTCGAAACGACCGTTTATTCGATCGCGACTCTACGGAGCAACTTGAAGTCCGTTAGCATTTTGCCCGTGCCCAAGCACCACGCTCGCCAGGGGGTCCTCGGCAATGGAGACCGGCAGTCCTGTCTCTTCACGAATCCGCTTATCTAGATTCTTCAACAATGCGCCGCCTCCGGTCAAAACGATGCCGCGGTCGCTGATGTCGGCGCTCAGCTCCGGCGGCGTCCGTTCCAGCGCGACGCGGATGGCGTTCATGATGGTGGCCACGCACTCCGAGAGGGCCTCGCGGATCTCGCTGTCGTCGATAGTCAGCGTTTTGGGCACGCCCTCAATCAAGTTGCGCCCTTTGATTTCCATCGTCAGCGGCTTGTCCAAGGGATAGGCCGAGCCGATCTGAATTTTGATGGCCTCGCCGGTGCGTTCGCCGATCAGCAGATTGTATTTGCGCTTCAGATACTGCATGATGGCGTCGTCCATCTGGTTACCGGCCACGCGTACGGAGCGCGAATAGACGATGCCGGACAGCGAAATGACCGCGACGTCGGTGGTGCCGCCGCCGATATCGACCACCATGTTGCCGGAAGGCTCCGTAACGGGCAGGCCGGCGCCGATCGCGGCCACCATGGCCTGTTCCACCAGGTGCACTTCGCTGGCTTTGGCGCGATAGGCCGAATCGATGACGGCGCGCTTTTCCACCTGCGTGATCTCGCTGGGAACGCCGATGACGATGCGCGGATGCACCAGCACTTTGCGGCCATGCGCCTTCAGAATGAAGTAGTTCAGCATGCGCTCGGTGACTTTGAAATCGGCGATGACGCCGTCCTTCATGGGCCGGATGGCGACGATGTTGCCGGGCGTGCGGCCCAGCATATCTTTGGCTTCCTTGCCGACCGCTTCCACTTCGCCGTTGGTTCTTGTTGATGGCCACGATGGAAGGCTCGTTGACGACGATGCCTTTGCCTTTGGCATAGACCAGCGTGTTGGCGGTGCCAAGATCGATGGCAAGATCGGAAGAAAACAAGCTAAACAGCGAGCGGACGTTCATGACGGATAGTCGTCGGGCTCCTTCGGCATTGCCAGGGCTAGTCTACACCCATCTATCGGCATTTCAGAGGAATAGCGGGAGGTCCTGCAGTCTCCCCAAGCGTAACACATCCATACGGGGGCATCAATTTTTGTTTGATGCAAATGGCGAGGGAGGAGAAGCGACCCCGCCGGGCCGGCGCCTCGCGTCCAGTTAGCTCGCGGCTTGGGCTGTCGGACGGCTGACAGGAGGGTGCTGCAGGTTTTTGCGGCGTTCGCTCCAGAGCCAGCATAACGGCCCAGCCCGCCAGGCCGACCAGGACGCCCGCGATCCCGCCGTAAAAACGCATCGGCTGGAGATGCAACGTGTCGAGCCAGATGCGGAAGCCGCCGTACACCACGCCGAACAGGCCGAAAAAGAAACCCACCGGGCGCGGCCGCCGGTCGAGCAGACGGAACGCGATCACCATCGCGATGAGGAAAAGAAACTCGATCAGGCCCAGATCGTAGCGCGGCCCTTCCGGAAAGTTCACGGCGATCCAACTGGTGGAGGCCAGACCGCGATGGTCGTGCGCCAGCGTGCACCCCAGGCGGCCGATCATCCAGCCGATCGGCATGGCGTAAGCGATGATGTCCAGCCGGCGCATGCTTTCGAGCGCGGACAGCCGATGGAATCGGCACCATGCCACGGCCGCCAGAAATCCGCAAGCGATGCCTCCCACCGATCGCACTCCCAAAGGATTGCTGAAAATGCGCGCAGGGTCGGCCAGAACCGCGGGGAAATCGTCCATCAGGGCTTTAGAAAAATACGCCCCGATCATGGCGCAGGCATAGACCCAAAAGCAAAAGCGAAACATCTGTTCGACCGGAACGCCTTGCCGGTGCGCGCGCAGCAAGATGACCCGGCCTCCCACCAGTACCGCAATCGCCGCCAGCGCGCCGAACGCATGGATCTGAAGAGGGCCCAGATGAAGCACGGGCTGGGGATAGTACGGAAGCATGCTACTGCATCCAGGCAATGCCGGAGGGCGTGCCTCCCACCTGCGTGGTCTTGACGGCTTGCTTCAACAAATCGATGACGGATATCGAGTTGTCTGCGTTATTGTTCACCACCAACCACTGGTTGCCGTAGGACATGGAAATATCGGCCGGACTGGCGCCGACCGTGTACGTCTGGACAGTCTGGTATGTCCCCGTGTTCACCACATACACCTGGCCAGGTGTTCCAGCCGAAGCCCCGGCGCCCGATGTGACATAGGCGCGCGTGCCTGTGGAATTGAAGGCCACATCGGTGGTGGTGCCAATGGCGAGGTTGGTTGCGTTCGTGTTCGTAAGGGTATCGATAACCGCCATGTCGAACGCCAGCGGAGACGTAATCCAAAGCTGCGAACCATCCGGTGTCAATGTCGCTCCCGACGGGTACTGGATGGTCGGAATAGTCGCAATGATCGACTTAGTTGGTGAGGTCAGGTCAAGTACAATCACCACCGGGTTAAAGGAAGTGAAGCTGGTGACGTAGGCGCGCTTGCCATCCGGCGAAATTGCGATTCCGTTGGGGTTGATCGTTGAATCGGTCAACAAGGTATAGCTGACCGTATTCGTCGCGAGATCGACAAAGTACACCGCGTTATCGAAGCTGGTCACGATGGCGGTGGAACCATCCGGAGTCACTGCGACCTGCAGCGTGTTGGTGCCTAACGGGATCACGGTCTTGATTGCGAACGGACAAGTGGTAATGCGCGTTAAGCCCCCACTGTCGTGGTTGGTCTGGAGCACGTCGGGAAACGAAGACTGGCACGTAGGCGCGGCAGCCGAGGGCGGAATGTCGGGCAGGAATGGCAGGTCGCGTAGTTGTTGCGGAATCCAGGCAGTTAGTGGAGCCGCGGTAGCGTGACCCTGCCTTTCATAGCCGCTAGGTCCGGCGGGGCCGCCGACCGCATACGGTGCAGCCTCCGAGCCTTTGTACTGTGGCGAGCCGTTATGCGAACACTTATATCCGCTAAGGTCGGTGTCGGCGGAGTAGTATTGCACGGGACTGTCGCCAAGGTAATACATGAGCGTTGGTTTGTTGCCTACGCAAGCCACCCAATTGAAGGGAAATTCCTGCTGTTTGGTGTCGCAGTCGCAGCTTTCAAAAAGAAACCAACCCAGGCTCAGCACGATGCCGAAGCTCATCAACTTCGTAGAACGCGAGAGGTGGGGCATCATTCGATCACCACCGTTTTTCCCATGATGGAATCGTATTCTGTTATGCCTACATCGAGGCCGCTGGCGTTCAGGTTGTTCACGCTGCTGCCCGCCATGGTGATCAGATAGATCACGTCTTTGGACTGCAAAGGATCGCCGCGAGTCAAAGGAAAGTTCGAAAGCAAATCCGGCGGAACAGTAAAGCTGGTCGCGCCGGCCGGCGCCATGCAAACGAACGCGGCGCTCGAGTTGGTGGGAAGATCTTCGGCGATGCCCAGGATCGCGACCGCCTGCGAGCTGTCGCCTCCGGACCAGGAAAGGGTCAAGGGTTGGGTGTGGTCGATCACGTTCATAGAGCTGCGATTGGTCCAAGTCACCGGCTGTGGAATGTTAAACGACGCCGAGAATGGCCCGATATCGTTTCCTCCGAAGCCCTGCAGGTTATAGGAGCCCGGACTGAGGTACAGCGGACCGGGCAGAATGTTGTTAGTGATCAGGCCTCCCAGCAGGCCCACGCGCGCTCCAGAAAAACCGAACGTAAGAGTTTTCGCGCCGCCGGGGCCGGTGAGTTGCAAGGGAGCGCCCCAGTCCAGCGGTATTGTTTTCGGCGCCATGTCCGGGAGCGGGCTGCTGTCCATCATGTCGCCATATTCCTCATAAGCGGTGCAGGTTCCCATCGGCGGGAAGGCGATCACTGGATTAAAAGGATAGGGACCCGGATTGGGTTCGAAGGCGAAGGAGAGGTGATAGTCCGCGGTGACTTCCACCGGCGCAATAACACCGACATCGTGAATTGTGTCCGCGCGCGCAGCGACTGCTTTGCCGATCCGTTTTCCGTTGATAAAGCCCGACGTGAATTGCGGGAGCACATCGGTGCTGCAACTGTTCGGGTCGGACGAAATCGCCATGGTGACGAAATTACTAACGACGGTTCCGGCGGTGCGCACGTAAACCGGAACCCAGCAGCCCTTGGGAGCGTTGTTGGGGACCGTGAAGACGATCTGGTCGATACCGGAGCAACAGGGGGTGCGTCCGTTGTACTGCAGGGCCGC
This sequence comes from Terriglobia bacterium, assembly GCA_963739705.1. GTDB lineage: Bacteria > Acidobacteriota > Terriglobia > Bryobacterales > Bryobacteraceae > Palsa-89. The sequence continues at coordinate 13,329 of CAVUBR010000015.1, forward strand.
GGAAACACCGCCCACAAAAACTTCGGTCTTAACCGGCAGGTTGCCTGGGGTGGGAGCTACGTTATCGGCAAAACTCACGGGGCCGAGCCCGGTGCCCCACAACGTGATCACTTGCCCTGGCTGAGCGGTGATGGTGGGCGAATTAACGGGCTGGTTAGTTGGCGCGATATAGTTCTGCAGAATGCCGGGGCCCTCGCCGGTTCCGAGCGCGCTGAAAATTCCGAAAGCGCTGGGGACGATCCGGACCGGCGTCAGATTGCTGCGCGTGTTCGACGTGATCACCTGGAGCGAAGCCATGCCGAGCGGCGCGTTGGACGGCATGATGGCGTTGATCTGGCCCGCGCTCACGTAAACCGGTATGGCGCTCACGGTGGTGTTGCCCTGAATGACGTTGAGGGAAATTCCTCCCAGCGTCGTCCCCAATGGAAATGAGTTTGCCGAGACGCCCTGGGAGGGTCCAATGCGTGCCCCGAAGACCGTGAACTGCGATCCTTGCGCGACCGCTCCAGCCGGAATACCGTTCGGCATGTAGCTCGCCGCGTTGGTTACTGAGCGGTTATAGAGCAGCGGCGGCTGCGCCAGCAGAGTGCCGGCAAATGCTCCAAAGAAAACGATACCGCAGGTAGCGCGAACCACGTGCCCGGCGACGCCCCTGAACATCAATTCATGGCGCAATGGACCCTCCTCATAAATCGATATCGTTAATCGACATCAAACAGACGGAAGCGCGGGCAAAAACGAGTATTATTGTAGCAACCTTCGGGTGGGGCTTGGCTGCGCGAAACTGTAAGCCTCCAGCCGGAGTCTCACGAGATGGCGCGCATCAAATGCGCCCAGCTTAAGCCATTTTGGCCCCTAATCCCAAGATTTTGGATAGAAGACGGTGTGAAGCCAGGCAAGCCTGCCATGCTAGAATTTCTGACGTGCATTTGTTCGGCTTCGCCCATATAGCCTGGCTGAGCGGCATTGCCCTGACGTCTGCGCTGCTGGCGATTTCTCTGCGGTATCGGCGGATCCCAGACAAACCGGTGCGTGTTTTCCTGGCGTGTATCATTGCGGCGGGTGAGTTCCAACGATATTTCCACGATGGGATTCAGTTCCCCAATAACCTTCCAATCCAACTCTGCAACCTGACTGCCTGGGTGGCAGTGTGGGCCTGCTGGACTTTGTCGCCGCTGGCCACTGAGGTCGTCTACTTCCTGGGCTTGACGGGTGCCGGCTTGGCGCTTCTCTCGCCCGATATGGGTGCGGACTGGCCGCCGCGGTTTTTCATCACGCATGGCTCCATCGTGGCGGTTGCGATAGCGCTGGTTTATGGCCGGCTCTCGCCCCTTCGAGCAGGTGCAGTCAGGCGGGTATCGCTGATCACCGCCGCGTACTTAGCCTTGATCTGGCCCTTCAACTTGTGGTTCGGCACCAACTACTTCTACATCGGCCGGAAGCCGGCCACGCATTCTTTGCTGGACCTGATGGGCCCGTATCCGAGCTACGTATTCGTGGCCGCCCTCGTTGCTTTGGGATTATTCTGGCTGCTATGGCTGCCGGCGCGCCCTCCGGCCGGACAGCAATCGGATGCGAGTATGCCGCTGCATAGCGAGACTGGAGCGTAAATGCCATCCACTTGGCTCACATCGGTTGGGATCTTGGAATTGCTGCGGTAGCTATTCTGGCGGTTCGTTCTCTTCCGGCGAGCCGGCCCCGCAGCTTTCCAGGTACGGATCGCGATCGCCGCGCTCTGTGTCAGCTTCGAACTCCAGTTGTTTCTGACAGTGCATCCATCTCACGGTGCTACTCACGGCGCAGGATCGCGAGCGGCTTTTCGCGCAGCAGCCGGTAACACGGTAGCCACCCGGCGACAAAGCTCAGCAGCATGGCTCCGAGTATCGTAATCGGGATCACGCCGCTGGGAAAGGCCGCGTGATCCTGATGTAGCACGGCGATGAGGATCACGGAGTCTAGTCCCCAGGCACCCAGGACACCTAGTAAACCGGCCACCGCGCCGATGGCGACAAACTCGACGCTGTACAAAGTGAGCATGGTCTTGCGGCGCGCTCCCAGCGCGGAGAGCACGGCGGTTTCGTGCAAGCGATAGGCGCGCGAAGCGGAGACGATCGCGATCATCACGGACGTGGCCGAGATGATGGCATACCAGGCTACTGTGCGTATTAAGCCAATCGTGTCGCGGCTCACGCGGTCAATCGTCGCTACCACCTCCGCAGCGGTGAGAGCCGGCAGAGTTGGATAATTCGCGCCTAGCGCCTGCTCGACGGCGGCCATGCGATCCGGGCGGATGCGTGCCGCAATCTGATGAAATTCGTCCGACTTGTCCAGGCCACTGCAGTTGATGACGAAGGTTCGCCAAAACTTCTCAGCGGGCGTGAGATTTGGAACCGCGCTAACGGATGCACTGATGACGCCGTGCCGGCCACTAAATTCGAGCCGACTTCCGAGCTTGGCGCTGATCAATCGCGCCACGTCAGCCGCCACAACGACCTGGCCGGGAGGCTGAGTGGAGTCGCATCCGACGAGATTGACGAAGGCATCGGCCTGAGCCGCTTCACCAAGGGATTCGAGCGGTACTCCGTTCACGCGCGTGAGCCGCAGCTTGGCAAGCGTGATGATGTCGATTGAAGCACCGATGCCGGTTTGACCGGCTAGCAAGCTGCGGACGTTGTCTTCATCTCCCTCAGCGACGCGCAGAATCAGGAGATTGGCACGATCCAGGGGGAGCGCGCCCAAGATGGCTTCCGCGATGCTTCTTTGCAGAACAAAAGTAGCAGCCATGATCATAAATCCCAACGCCAGGGCGCTGATTACGGCGGCTGATCGATGGCGGAGTCGAGAAATGTTGCGAATCGCGACCCGAAAACCTGGGGGCCCGAAGGAGTCCGTGTGGGAACGCCGAAGCAAGTGAAGTAAACCGCGAGCGAAAGCGATCACGAGCAGCACCAAGGCCGCGAGCGCGCCGAGCAACAACAACGCCACCCGCCGGGTATCCAGCGTCAGAGCGGAGAGGATTGCGAACACCAGCAACAGTATCAGCGCAGCCATGAATTGATAACTGTTCGATGGTGGCGTGGCTTCTCCAGTTTCCCGCCGCAGCAACAGCGCCGGCCGGAGTTGTTTAACCTGAAACGCGACTTGCAAAATGGCGGGCGAAACTGCCGCTAAGCCGGCCAAGGCTATGTATCCGATCGAGCGGAGGTTGACGACGGGAACCGGCAGCAGCACGAAATAGCTTCCCGCTGCCATGAGAATCGCTCTACGAAACACCCAAACAATCGGTAACGAAACTGCGAAACCGGCGGCCAGGAGCCAGCCGGTCTGTAGCGTGAAGACCGCCAGAATCTGCGTGTTGCGGGCGCCGATCGCCTTCATGATTGCGAACGCGTCCAGCCGCGCATTCAGGTGCTGTTGAACCGTGACCGCGATGCTCAGTGCACCCAGCAGCAACACCAGCAGAGCGATGATCTCAAGGAACAGAACCGCTTGATCCACGGACTCGATGGCATGCCGATTCGCTTCTCGATAGGCGAGAATATTGCCTTCGGGAACGATTTCGCGGAGCCGCCGCCGCGCCTCCTCGACTCTTGCACCCGCCGGAAGCCGCAGGAGCACGCGATATTTGTCTGGATTTCCCGAGCGTGCAATGCGGCTGCGCGCGTAGGCAAGCGCCGACAATATGCAGCGCGGGCCGAGACCGAGCGATCCAGTAAAGCGATCGGGCTCGGCTTGAATGAGAGCCGTGATCCGGAATGGTTCGCCGCCGATACGAATGTGACTGCCGACGTGTACTTGAAGGCGCGTGAGCACGTCATCGGACACTGCGACCGATTCCGGATCCAGCGCAGCGGCCAGCGTTTGCTGGGGCTTCAACTGGATGGATCCATAAAATGGATAGGTATTGGGGTCCACCACCTTGACGGTGACAAGGGCTGGATCCGGTGATTCGTCAGATGTGGCTCTCGTGGTCATCCAAGTGATCAGCGTCCAGTCGATGCGAGACTGGCGCATGCGATCGAGGGCCGCAATTTGGTCCCCGTCAAGCGCATCGCCGGTGGTGACCGAGATGTCACCGGCCAGCCAGACGCGTGAATCCAAGAGCAGCGCGCCGCGCGCGGTAGTGGCGGCGCTGTGAACGCCCACCACGCTACCGATGCTTACGCCCAAGGCGGCGATAAGGAAGGCGGCTTTGGTGCGTGATGCGTGCAGGTCTCTCCACGCGAGTCTCGCAATCGCCGGCCAAGCACTACTCGGGGACATCACAGAAACCTCGATCATATCGCGATAATCTAGGAGTTGATACGCAACTGGCGTTTGGTCGCACTATTCTGTGCCGCCGCTACACAGGCGAGCGCTCAACCACCTGCCATCGGGCAGAACGGAGTCTTCAATAGCGCTAGCCACATCCCGCCGACACTCCCAGGTGGATCGATCGCGCGGGGCGCGCTTTTCACGATCAATGGAGTTCGGCTCGGAGCGGCGGGTGCGACTACAGTGGCAATAATTCACGACGGGGTGCGTATTCCGGCGAACGTGGTCGCCGCGCAACCCCGGCGGATTGAGGCGCGAATGCCACAAGATGCACCACTCGGCAAGAGCTCGCTGATGGTGGATACTGCCGGTCAACCCAGCAAGCCCTTCGCGATTCAAGTGGTCGCTTCCAATCCGGGTCTCTTCAGTTTGAACGGCGAGGGGTGGGGACCGGGGCGCGTCGACAACCTGGATGCACAGGATCATTTCACGCCGAACTCGTTTGACCATCCAGCTAAACCGGGGCAGCGGCTCCGATTGTTCGGCACAGGCGTTGGGCATGCCAGGGCGATTCGCGTAGTGATCGGTAATCGCCCTGTAGCGGGCGCCAGCGTGAGCGCTAGCAAGAAGCCGGGCGAGGAACAAATCACTTTTACAGTTCCGCCGGATGCGCAGGAAGGCTGTTACGTGCCGGTGTACCTGGATCTTCCACCGGTCCGAGCAAGCAATGTCGTGACGATTGCGATCGCCTCCCGTTCTGGCGCATGCGAGCCCGGCGCACTCCCCCTTCTCAGCCAGGAGCGTCCGGCATTTATCCTTCTTAGCCGTACCAATATGCGACTCAACGATTTGAACCCGGACGTTGTCGAAGATCACGCGCTCGCCACGTTCGCGCACAAGAACAATTTTCCTGTGCTGTCGCCGCTCTGGCTGTTGCCACCAACGGGAACTTGTACCGCTTATACGGGCAGTTTCCAATCAAACTCAATCTTATCCATGTCCATCTCTGACGCCCTGGTGAGCGACCTGGGGGGCTCGGGGCTGGATGCTGGTCCACATCTGCAACTGGTAAGGAACGGGCAGTCCCGCAGCATTCCCCGCATTCCCGCGGCACCTGGATTGTACAAAGTCCGCCTGGGAACGAGCGATTCAGGGCCAAGGCGCCGTGCTCTCCCGCCGTTTCTTGGCCAAGGAGACTTTCTGCTTTCGGCGGGCGGAGGCAAAAATATTGGCGACTTCCAACTTACCGTCAAAGGACCAGTGCCACTGGAATGGAAGGACCGTGACCAGCACGAGGTTGTCGATCGCAGACTGCCCTTGACAGTTCATTGGCCTGCGGAATCCAGCGGCCGAGTTGTGGTGATTCTGGCGACTAACGTCGATCAGATCACAACTGCGATCGGAACCTGTTTGTGCACGGCGCAGGCCCGCGCCGGGCGCTTCACGGTGCCTGCGGCGCTGCTCGCCAACATACCCGCTTCGATTGATATCCCCGGCATTCCATACGATCGCTTGTTTTTAGCGGTGTTGCCGCCGCACGCCACGCCGATTGCGGCCCCGGGCTTGGATGGAGGCGCGGCGGTCAGCTTGTATGCCGAAGGCCGCATTGTTTCCTACCGTTAGCTATTGCACGAAAACGGTGAGGTTCGCCTGGCTCTTGGTTGAGCCCACGGTCAAAACCACTGGCTGGCTTCCGGAAAGAGTATTGGACGACAACTGCGCATTAACTTGCAGCAGGCCGGCCACCTCTTGCGGCGCCGTATTGGCATAAATGATAGTCGTGGGCAAGCCGCCGACGGTCAGTGAGATGGGCTGTTCCGGCTGCCACGTTGGCGGCGCTGCAGCGATCGAGCCATCTGGTGGCACCGGTGTCAATACGCCCTCGCCAGTTCCATACACAATAATGATGGAGCCCTTGGCCGCCGGGTTGGATGCGGAGTTTAGCGTCCCATCCTGGTTGAAGGCCGCAGCCTGGCCGCTACCTGAGAAGTCGAGCGAGTACAAGCCTGGCGCAGCCACAGCCACGGGGACGGAGAGCGGCTGCGACTGATGTCCTTGATACACCGACACAACTTGAGTGGTCGATTTTCCGGCCACGGAATACGGAACGATGCCAGCGAACTGATTGGCCTGCGCATAGACTATGGGAGCAGGCACGCCGTCGAACAGCATCTGCGCGCCGGATACCGTGCTGGCCAGGTGTCCTGAGGAATCCAATTGCGCGCCGGCCAGCGTCTGCGGCCCCATATTGGAACCATAGGCTGTAAAGACCATGCCGGGAGCAATGGGCGGCACAGCGTTACTGGCCGAATTAGCGATCGCGCTCAATACCGGGCCAGCAGTAAATCCTGAGAACGTCGCCAGGAACGCGTCGCCCATGGGGAACGATACGCTCGGCTGATCGCCTCCGTAGGTCTGCTGAGCGGCATGGGCGGTGGTGGCTAGATTGGTCGACAGTGTTATACCGGTGATGTATACTTTGCCGGTCCCGTCGAGCACCAAGCCTAAGCCGCCTTCGTCGAGCGTTCCCCCGAAATAGGTACCGTAGACCAGGCTGGTTCCGGACGGATTAACGACATCCAGGAAGGCGTCCCCGTAAAGGATCAAATCGGGAGTGGTTATAATCCCGTTCCCGTCCCCGCCCAGGCTCGACTGGAATGCGTCCGGCGTATGGGGAAAAATTCGCGAGTCGGTGAATCCGGTGACATAGGCATTGCCAGAGGAATCCACTGCGATAGCCCATCCAGCGTCATTATTTTCGCCGCCCAAGTATGTGAGATAGAGGAACGCCGAGCCGGATGGATTCAGCTTTCCAACGAACGCGTCGCCAAATAGCTGCTCAATAAAGAATGGCAGCGTTATGTATCCCGCGTACCCGCGCTGCAAGGCTCCAGAGGAAGTTTTCAGATTCGTCGTGCTGGTGGAACCGGTTAGGAACGCGTTTCCAGCGCCATCCACCGCAATCCCAGTGACCATATCGTCCCCAGCACCGCCAAAGTAGGTGGAATACATCAGCGCGGTTCCGGTAGAATTCAGCTTGCTCACAAACCCATCGCCGGTATTGAAAAACTGATTCTGCAGATCGGTCCCGCCAAAGGACCCTTGGTAGGCTCCGGCGGTGGCCGGAAAATCGGACGAGAGCGTCCAACCCCCGACGTAGACATTGCTCGAAGAATCCACTGCAATAGTGAGCGCTACATCGTCGCGAGTGCCTCCTAGCAAGGTCGAGAAGACCGGCTGGCCGGCGCTACTTAACTTCGTAACGAACGCGTCGCCGGGATCCCAGAAGATTCTTCCGTCGTTTCGCGTAGGCTCCCCGCCGCCGCCGTGGTAAGTACTTTGAAATACGTCGTTCGTGACGGGGAAATTCGGCGAGAGTGTACCTCCCGCTACGTATGCGTTTCCGGCGCTATCCACTGCGATGGCGAGACCGATATCGTCCTGAACGCCGCCCAGGTAGGTGGAGTATAGCAGTTGATTTCCACTCGGGCTTAGCTTCGCGATGAAAGCGTCGCCAAAGCGCGCATAGCCCGACCCTCCAAAACCCTGGAAGTGCGCCTGGAACGCATTGGCGGTTGGAAAATCATTGGAAATTGTGGCCCCGGTAATATACGCGTTGCCAGCCGCGTCGACGGCCAAAGCGGTAGCGCCATCGTCTTGACTCCCGCCCAGGTAGGTAAGGTACAGCAGGGCTCCAGCCGGGCTGAACTTTGCGACAAAGGCATCGCCCGCGAAGTAGTTGGCTGTCGAGCCGCCATAGGCGGGCTGCACTGCGTGGACGACCGGCAGATCGGGCGAAGTGGTTTTCCCCGCGATATACACATTTCCCGCAGCGTCGACGCCGATGCCGCGCGCCGCGTCATTCGCTTCGCGTCCCAGATAGGTTGCGTAGCTCAGCGTGGGATCGATGACGAGCTCACGATTCTGGTCGTAGGAGCCCACGCGCAGGCGCACCGTATTGCCGTGTTCAATCACGAACCCTGCGTCCACGAGCTGCCGCCGTCCCGCATCGGACTGGTAGGTCTCCGGCCGCTTCCACTTTATCTCGCCCGCTCTCGTCGAGATCACAAGGTCACCGTTGGCATCGATCCGGATTCCACGTTGACCGCTGATTTCGAGTCGGATCCGGCGTGGATTGGCGCGCGGAGTCAGGACGAAATCGTACTCCAGGCGGCTTTGTTCGCCATGAAAGATGAGGTCAATGCCGGGATACACCTCGTGATACCGCACGCGCCCGTAGCCCCGTACGTCCGTCTTCCAATTCGCCGCGGGGCCGACGAAATAATTCGCAGAGCCAGCGAGGGGATCGGTTGCGTCCAATTGAACATCGGGATTCGCGCCCACAAGACGAGTGCGTATTCGTTCCGATTTCCACTCCAGCCAGCTTTCGGAGGGAGCCAGGCTCAGCCGGTAGCCTTCTCCGCGTGCAATATAGCGCGCGTTGCTGCCGGCCCGGCCGAGGTTCTCTTCAAAGCGAAGCGGAAGGTTCTCGAATCGCTCTGATTGAGTGACAGCCGCCGCCGATAGGGGCGGTGCGCAAACGCTCAACAACAGGAAAGCAGTCAGGCCTCTCGTCAACGCGCCACCAATGTATGGAGGTATAGCACATCTGGCGGACGTAGGGCTACCGCTTAGGCATCCGACTGCCGGGTGTGGCAGCATTCAGGTGCGAAAATGAAATCGGATGTTCACGCGGCGCTCGATTTTGCTTGGCGGCTTGGCTGGCCTTACTGCGTGCACCCGGCCCAAGGCCAAAGGGTTTTCGGGCTACGCGTTCATTGCCAACCAGGAAGGCGGCGCGGTGGCGGCCGTGGACCTGGAAGTTTTCGCGGTGGCGCGGCACATTCATGTCGACGGCGCTCCCACCGCGGTGGTGGCGCGGCCAGAGAGCGGGCGCGTTTACGCTTTGACGCCCGCCAATGGCTCGGTGCATGAAATCCACACCTCGAATCTCACGCTCGCCGCCCGGCTCCAGGTAGCGCAGTCGGCTCTCACGATGCGGCTGGCAGGCGCTTCGCTGTATGTGTTGTGCAACCAGCCGAAGCAACTGGTGCGGCTCGCGCTCGATCCCATGCGCATCGATTGGACTCTGCCGCTACCGGCCGATCCGGTCGACCTGGAAATTTCCGCCGATGGCGCCACCATGGCCATCAGCTACGGCGCTGCCCGTGCGATTTCGTTCGTCGACCTGGCCGGGCGCAAAGCGTTTCCTCCCGTGGCCGCGCCCGGAGAAATCGGCTTGGTCCGGTTTCAGCCGGACTCAAAGCAACTCATCGCGGCTAACGTCAGCGAGCGCATGTTGTCGGTTTATCACGTGCCGACGCGGAAGCTGGAAGTGAATCTTCCGCTCTCGGTCCGGCCCGATCACCTATGCTTCAAGGCCGACGGCGGCGAGCTTTTCGTCACCGGCGAAGGCATGGACGCGGTGGTGGTGGTGCAACCTTATTACACGCCCCAAGTGGAGAAGACCGTGCTCGCAGGTCACAGTCCCGGCGCGATGGCGGCGACTGGCTCAGCGTCTTCCAATTCGGCCGGCTACCTGTTTGTCGCGAATCCCGACTCGGGAGATGTCAGCATCCTGGACCTGGTCACCAAGAACGTCGTGGCGGTGACGCCGGTTGGAACCCGGCCATCCTATATTGCGATTACGCCGGACGATCAGTACGCGCTGGTGTTGAACCAGGTGTCGGGCGACATGGCCGTGATTCGCATTCCCAATGTCACGCGCGCGGTGAGCGAGCAGCGGCGCTGGAAAAAAGGTCCGCTGTTCATGCTGATTCCGGTGGGATCGAAGCCGGTGAGCGCGGCCATCGTGGCAATTTAGCTCGTGGTGTAGTAACCCTCGCGCGTTTGCACGGTGGCGCCGTCGCGCTTCACCGCCAGATGGATTCTGCGATAGCCGGGGCCTGCCGCGGTACGATCCGGCGTGTAGCCGAGACTGTACTGGTTGCGCAGTTCCTCCTGGAGCTGACTGTAGATGGCATCGATGGGCTGCTTATCGGTGACGTCGAAATAAGTTCCGCCGGTCGGCTGGCAAAGGCGCTGCAAGACTTTCTTGCCATCGATGCGGTCGCCGTAGACGTAGGGCGGCGGCGCACCGCGTCCGTACATCCCGCCGCGGCGCCGTCCGACGTTATTGCCATTGGCGTCGGGATCGGCGATGCGAATTCCAAGCACCAGCGTGTCGGCCAGCTGCGCCGATTCCACCGCGCGCGCCAGCGGCACCTTGCTGCCGTTGTCGACACCGTCGGTGAGCAGTACGAGCGCCTTACGCCCGGTCTGCTTTTTCATGAGCTCATCGGAGGCGAGCAGGACTGCGTCGTAGAGTTCGGTGCCTCCGCCGCCTCCGCGTCCGCCCAGTTGCCCGCGCTGCCGCCGCGGTTCGCTAGGCTCCAACTCTGCGAGTGCGTCTTCGAGTTTCTTGCGCGACGAGGTCAGGTCTTGCAATAGCTCGACCTCGCGATCGAAGTGGATGACGAAGGCCTGGTCTTTCTCGGTCAGCACTTGATCGAGAAAGCGATAGCTTGCGGTGTGCTCTTGACTCAGAACCCGGCGCATGCTGCCGCTGGTATCGACCAGCAGCCCCAGGGTCAGCGGAAGGTTGGACTCGCGCGAGAAGTAGCGAATCACTTGCGGGTGGCCGTCTTCCTCGATCGTGAAATCTTCCTTGACGAGATCGCGGACGATTTTTCCCTGCTGGTCGCGTACGGTGGCGAAGAGATTGACGACCCGCACGTCGGTGGTGAATTTGGTGTCCTTCTCGTCTTGGGCACGGACCAAGCCAGGCAGGGCTGTTGTGGCAGCGGCCGATGACAAGAAGGCGCGTCGCGTCCAAGACATGTTAAATCAATGGCCTACAGCTCATATCTTATATTTCGCTTCAATACAAAGACGGCTCGCCCGGAGGCCTGGTTTTCCAGCGCCGATGAATCCATAGCCATTGCCCAGGATGCTCGCGAATCACTTCTTCCAGTTTCGCATGCAGGCGCTGCGTGTCCTCGGCAGGGTCGCCAGTCATTGGCACCGGAGGGTAGAAGCGGAGGACGTAACGGCGCTCCTTTTCGGACCAAACCGCGAAACCGGGGATCACGGGCGCTCCCGTATGCGCAGCCAGTTTGGCGAAGCCGGTGTTGGCGCAGGCGCGAGTGCCGAAGAAATCGACGAAGACGCCTTCGTCTAGCGAGGTGTTCTGATCGATGAGGATGCCGACCGCCTGATTGGCCTGCAGGGCGCGGAGCACGGCGCGGGCAGCGTCGCGCTTGGAGATCAGTTGGTTGCCCGAAAGCTGGCGGCGCTCTTCCACCAAGCGGTCGAGGGCGGGATTGTCGAGCGGCCGGATCATCACCTGCATGGGTTCGGTCATCAACGCGTGCGCAAAGGCGCTCAGTTCCCAGTTGCCGAAATGCGCGGTGGCGATCAGAATGCCGCGGCCGGACGTCTTGGCTTCGAGATAGTGCTCCAGGCCCTCGTAACGTATCCAGTCAGAAATGTTTTCGCGATTGATTTGCGGGAATCGCGCGAAGGCATAGAGCAGCCGCGCAATGGAACTGAATACATCATCGACGATGGCTTCGCGTTCGGCCGGCGTCTTGTCCGGATACGCCAATTCGAGATTGCGGCGCGCGGTGCGGCGCAGGCGTGGAACGGCCACGTCCAGAAGCTTCGCGTAGAAGCGGGCCAGGCCGGGAGGCGCATGCGCGAGCGACCACAGCACGAACTGGGCGATCAGGTATTGGATGAACGTTATTCTATCCACCCGCCGCCCAGCACGAGGTCGTCGTCGTAGAAGACGGCGGCTTGGCCGGGTGTCACGGCGCGCTGTGGCTGGTCGAAGCGAATTTCGACGCGTGCTGGATCCGCGCTCGGGTGCAAGGTAGCCTCTGCCGCTTCGTGCTTGTTGCGGATCTTCACTCGCGCGCGCACGGGCTGGGAGATGGGCGCGATCGAGATCCAGTTGACGGCGTTGGCATGCAAGCCAGCGCGAAGCAGATCCTGATTGCGGCCGATGATCACGCGCTGCGAATCCGGTTCGGTCGCGATCACGTACAGTGGCTCGCCGGCCGCGACGCGCAATCCACGGCGCTGTCCCACGGTGAAGTGATGTACGCCCGCGTGCTCGCCCACCACCTGGCCTTCGGTATCCACGATCTCGCCGCGCTTGCGCTCCGGCTCAATGCCGCGCTCGCGGAAATAGGCATCGATGAATGCCGCGTAGTCGCCGTTCGGAACGAAGCAGATTTCCTGGCTGTCGGGCTTTTCGGCCACGGGGAGGCCAAGCTCGCGCGCGAGTCCGCGAACTTCCGGCTTGGTGAAACCGCCCAGCGGAAATTCGGTACGCGCGAGTTGATCCTGCGTGAGGCCGAAAAGAAAATAGGTCTGGTCCTTGGCTTGGTCCACGCCGCGGCGCAGTTGATAGCGGCCGCTCGGCTCGTCATATGAAACGCGCGCGTAATGCCCGGTGGCGATGCGCGACGCTCCGACGCCCGCGGCCAGATCCAGAAACTGATCGAACTTGATGAAGTTGTTGCAGAGCGTGCAGGGAATCGGCGTGCGGCCCGCCAGATATTCGTCGATGAACGGGCTGCACCACTTGCTGCTCGAAGCGGTCCTCGAAGTTGACCACGTAGTAAGGAATGCCCAGGTGCTGGGCGACAAAGCGCGCGTCGTAAACATCATCGAGCGAGCAGCAGCGGCCGGTTGCGCCGCCTTCGGGAACCAATTCCGGAAGGCGGCGCTGGTTCCAGAGCTGCATCGTCAGACCGACAACAGGCTGGCCGCGCCGGCGCAGCAATCCCGCGACGACGGAGCTATCCACTCCGCCCGACATGGCGACGGCGGTGATGTTGTCAGGCACGGGTGCTGTAAGTAGGCGAGAGATGGCGCAACTGCGCGGCGGATTCCGCGACGGCGTCGATCAGCGCGTCCACCTGCTCCTCGGTGTTGGAGCGGCCGAGAGAAAATCGCAGGCTGGCGCGCGCCCGTTCGCGCGGCAAGCCGATGGCGAGCAGAACGTGCGACGGCTCAACCGCGCCGCTGGAGCAGGCCGAGCCGCTCGACACCGCGAATCCCTTGAGGTCGAGCGAGATTACCATGGCTTCGCCCTCCAGGCCGTCGAAGAAGATGTTGGTCGTGTTGGGAGTGCGCCGCGCCGCGCTTCCATTCACGCCGCTCGACGGCACGCGATCCAGGATGCCGCGCTCCAGCCGGTCGCGCAGACGCGCTACGCGGGCGGATTCTTGGGCGAGATCGGAGGCAGCCGCTTCCGCGGCGAAACCGAGCGACACCGCGCCTGGAACATTTTCGGTGCCGGGCCGGCGCTCGCGCTCATGACGTCCGCCGAATTGAATCGGCCGCAGGCGCGTCCCGCCCTTGACGTACAGCGCGCCGATTCCTTTCGGCGCATAAAGCTTGTGGCCGCTGATGGAGTACAGATCCACTCCCAGCGCTCTAACGTCCACCGGAATCTTTCCGGCAGCCTGGACGCCGTCAGCATGCAGCAGGACGCCCGCTTCGCGCGCGATGCGCGAAATTTCCTCGATCGGCTGGATGGCGCCCAGTTCGTTGTTGGCGTGCATCACGGAGATCAACACCGTCTCCGGCCGCAGAGCACGCCGGATTTCCGCTGGGTCGACGACGCCATCCGAACCGACACGAACGTAGGTCACCTCGACCCCGTCGCGCTCCAATTCGCGGCAGGAATTCAGGACCGCCGGATGCTCGATGGCGGACGTAATGACATGCTTGCGAGCGCCGGGGTGCGCGCGCACGACGCCAAAAATGGCCAGGTTGTCAGCCTCGGTTCCACCGCTCAGGAAGACTACTTCTTTGGGGTCGCAAGCCAGTAAATTAGCCGTCTGGCGGCGCGCCGCTTCCAGCCGCTGCCGAGCCAATTGGCCGTCCCGGTGAATGCTGGACGCGTTTCCGTACACTTCAAGTAGCGCTGGAACGAGTACTTCGAGTACTGCCGCAGATACGGGCGTTGTCGCGTTGTGATCAAAATAGTAACGCGTCACTTCAACTACCAGTTTAACAACGTTAGGGGAGCCGATTGTTCTAATTGACGCTATCCAAAGAGATAGTCAAGCCGGCCTCTCCAGGCGTTACTGAATGCTCATCAGCGGCCGCAGCCGGTGCACCGTCTCGGGCGCGCGCAATCGCCGCAGCGCCTGGACTTCGATCTGGCGGATGCGCTCGCGGCTGAGGTTGAAGTGCTGGGCGATTTCATGCAGCGTGTGCTCGCGATCGTAGCCGATTCCGAACCGCATGCGAACAACTTTCTCTTCGGTTGGGTCCAGCGTCTTGAGCACGTCCGCGGTTCCGGCGCGAACGTCCTTCTCAAACAAAGTGTCGCTCAGAGGCTGGAGCCAGCGATCCTCGATCAGATCACGCAGAGCGGACTCGCCATCCTTGCCGACGGGGATGTCGAGCGACACCGGATCGCGCGAAATGGCCTTCAGCTCCTCGACCTTCTGCGGTGTGGTTTCGAGGCGTTGGCTGATCTCGTCATTGTTCGGCGTGTGGCCCAGCTCCTTCTCCAATTCGCGCGAAGCACGCACGAACTTCGTCAGGCTCTCGTTCATGTGCACCGGAATGCGGATGGTGCGCGACTGGTCGTCGATGGCGCGCGTGACGGATTGCCGGATCCACCACGTCGCGTAAGTCGAGAATTTGTAACCGAGATGGTAGTTGAATTTGTCAGCCGCGCGCATCAGACCGATGTTGCCCTCCTGGATCAAGTCCAGAAGGTGCAGCCCGCGATTCACATATTTCTTGGCAACGGCAACCACCAGGCGAAGGTTCGCCTCAACTAGCAGCTTCTTAGCTTGCTCGGTCTCGCGCTCGCCTTGTTCGACGCGCGCTATCGCATGCCGGATCTCGGACAGCTTCACGCCGGCCGCGGCTTCTTTCTCGCGGATCTGGCGCCTTAACTCGCGCGCCATGGCAACGCCGGTCCTCTTCGACTCGTATTTCCTGAACTCGGCCTCGAGCGCGATCATCTCGTGGGCTGCAGTTTTCAAGGCGCTCGCAAACGCGCCCCACTTCGCCGGTGTGAATGGAATCTCGCGAACTGCTCGTGCGAACTTCACTCGATTGCGAACCAGCTTGCTCTCCAACTTCTCGCGCACATGCACGTGGCGGCGGGATAGAGAGGCGAGCTTATTTTCAGTTGCAGTCAACTCCTGGTTGCGTCGCATCGCTTTAGCGAATCGATCGCGGCCCTCGGCGCGCTTCCGTTCTTTGACTTTGTCCTCGGTCGCGCCGGTTTCCACAACTTCGTCCAGCTTGATCCGGCCCTGCCGTATGTCGTCGTTGAGCGCCAGAACCATCCGCCGAATCAGAGGCGAGCGCGAAAGCGCCTTGCGCGTCCGCAATTTTCCGCGCTCCATGCGGCGCGCCAGGTCCACTTCGCCCTTGCGCGTCAGCAGAGACACGGAACCCATTTCGCGCAAGTAGACGCGTACCGGATCGTCGGTATAGGGTGACTCGATGGCCTCGAGTTGACCCTCTTCTTCCTCGAGGTGGCTGGCCAATAATTCCGGCGATTCCACGGCCTCATCAGAAACAAGGTCGGTCAGTTCGGTTCGTTCCATCAGAGCGTTTTCAAGGTTTTCCATTTTCCTCCCAAAAACCGCCCCGCAGCGGGGTCTGGTTAGGTTTCCTTTTTCTTTCTTTGATTTACCGAGACTCCCAGAAGCGTTCCAGTGGATCCCTCCCAAGGCCGGCTAAGTTTGTCTATTTCTTTGATGCGAAAGGACTAGGTATGGTTCCAAATCCAGGGCAGCGCTTTAAGGCAAGATAACCTCCATGCCATCAACGGCGATCCGCGCGTGGCAACCGCCAGGTTGCGTCCGGATGGGCGCGTGGCCCACCAGAGCTGCCCCTTTTCCGCACGATGGGCCGGCGCAGGGCAGCGCCAGAGCCTGGTGAGCGTCGTAAATGGAGACTAAGTCGGGTACGTAGAAGATAGTGCTTCCTCCGGCGGCGACCCGATAACCCACCGCGGGCGCACGCAGCGAGTGTTCCACGGGAAAAGCCTCCAGCAGGATGCCGTGAATGGGAAAAGCGCGCCGGGGTTCGATAGTGATTCGATCCGGCACCGGGAAGCGCTCCAGGATGCGCCAGGTTTGTTCGGTCGCGTAGATCCGGCAGGGCGCACCACGCTTCAGTCCCCAGGCGTGATCCGGATGAGCGTGAGTCAGCATGATCCAGCGAGGAGTGCATGGCGTGCAAGCGAGTTCGGATGTCGATTTCTCCACAAGTCCCCAGGAACTTCAGCTTCACTGGCTAGCGGGCTTCGGCCAGGCAGTCCAGCGAGTCAGCGCGGAGACGCATCAGCTCCCGGCGCGCAGCCGCTTCGCCCGCGGCCACCATGCGTTGGATGCCCGCTTCGCCCGGCCAGTATCCGGCAACGGGAACGCGCGGGTGAACCAGCAGATCGGTCTGGCGAAGTGAAGCGCGATAGTGGGATGGATAAAGACGATGCGCGCTGGGGTGAGACGGATGAATGCCGACGCCGCGCAAGATGGAGCTGATCTCCCACACGTCGGAAGCGATCACAAAATCGGCGCCCATCTGGCGGCAAACATCGGCCGGAAGAACGCAAGCGATGCCGCCATCTTTGAAGGCTTGTCCATCGCGATGGACCGGCCGCCGAATTACGCGCATCGCACAACTGGCGCTGATCGCGGTTGCAAGATTGCCGGTCTTGAGAGCGACGGCACGTTTGGCGGGCAGCCGGGTGGCAACGGCGGCAAAAGGCACGCGCAGATCCGAAAAGCGTCGCGGCAAATAGCGTTCGCAAAAACGCTCCAGCGCCGGTCCGTGCAACAGCTTCGGCCAGAAAACGCCGCGCGCCAGGTCGACCACGTCCTGCCAGCTCATGCCGGCCGCGATGGCCGCACCGATGACGCTTCCCGCGCTGGTGCCGGCGATGAACGCGGGCTGCACGCCAGCCTCCGCCAGCACTTTCAGTACACCGACGTGGGCTAAGCCGCGAACTGAGCCGCCACTCAGAGCCAAGCCGACACGCGTAGCCCGTAAGTGCCGTAAATTGGGGATCAAATTCCATTATACAGTTGTCAGTGAGAATGACTAACCCGCTTTTCTCACAGGTAGGTCAGAACAGACTGAAACGGGCGCCAGAAGAGCCTCGCGAAGCACGAACTGAGCAAGGCGAGTCATCGTCGAACGTCTTTTGGCGAGTGTAGGGATCAATTCGACCCGCAGTCGATCGTGGAGCGAGGCTTTGATGGGCGTGCAAACGCACTCCTCCGAACCGGCTGCGCCAGCGGAGGAAGCATGTCAACAAAGCCGGTCCCCGTGTTGCCGTTCAGCAGCGCAAGTTGGTCCAGACCTGCTGGTACAGACCTTGCCAGGGATAGCTGGAAGCCATGGAAACCCAGACTTTGCGCACCGTGACCCGGACCTGCGCGCCGATCTTCAGCAGCTTGGTGCGGATAGTGGAAACCTGCGCTTGCGCCAACTCGGTGGCTTGCAGTCCCAGCCGCCGCAGTCCGCTCATCAGCACATAGGCCATCGTGGACAGATAGAGGCGCATCTGATTGGCTCGCATGGTCTCGGTACTCACCCGATCGGCAAATAAGCTGAACTGCTCCTTGATGCGGTTCTCCATGTCGCCGCGCGCGCAGTAGAGTTTTTCATACAGCGCTTGCACCGCCCACTCCTGGCTGCTCAGTGAGGTGACCACGAAGCGCGGGTTCTCTTTTCCGTCGAGGTGCTCGGCCTTGGCGACCACGCGCCGTTTCCGGTCCCAGCCACTCTTCTTGGTCTTTCTGGTCTGATAGTCAAACTCGGCAAAAACCCGCGCTGGTTTGCCGGTCTGATTCCACTGTTGAGTCGCCTCGTGCATCTGGGCTCCAATGATCTTCCGCAGTCTCTGATTGCGCGCCAGACCGAACACAAAGTCCACCCCATTGTTTTCGCACCAGCTCATCAACTCGTTGCGGCAGAAGCCAGAGTCCCCGCGCAGAATGATTTTCACTTCCGGCCAACTCGCCCGAATCTGCGCCACGATTCTTTGTATTTCCGCCAGGCAGCCGAAGGCAGCGTCATGATTGGATTCCCGCAGGCGCGCGCACAGCACGTGCTCTCCGCAAAAGATGTAGAGCGGCAGATAGCAATATTGGTCGTAGTAGCCGTGGAAGAATCGACCCTCCTGGTGGCCGTGCAGCGGCAGGTCGGTGGTGTCCACGTCCACAACGATCTCCTCGGGAGCCGTCTGGTGCGACTCCAGGAACACTTTCACCAACAGTTCGTCTACCGCTTCTTTCCAGAACGTGATCTTCTTGTACCGGTCCGGCCCGCCGCTCCCCAGTTCCATGCGGTTCAGGGTGCTCTTGCCCGCCAGCGGTTGCTCCAGTTCTTCCCGTCCTGCCAGAACTCCGAACACCGGATCGTTCCGTAGTTGCTCGTGATCGTTCAGGTCTTCGTAACCCAACGCCAGACCGTAAACCCGTTGCGAGACCAGCTCCAGCACCGAGTGCTCCACCAGATCCGGATTCCGGCTATCCAGAAAACACTTCGCCAGACGCGCCAGAAGATTCAGTCGCTGGTCGGTCTGACGTAATAGGAAGGCACCCCCGTCGGAACTGATCGTGCCCCCGTCGAAGCGGGCCACGATCTCCCGTTTTCCGCACGCTGCAAATCCGAAGCCCGATTGGTTACACTCTGTCATAGCGAAGGCCGTCCTCTCTTGGTGCTAACTGTTGTGTGGAAACTCAGTTATGCCATGAAGGACGGCTTTTTGCTATAGGGTCTGTGAGAAATGCGGGCTAGGTCCAGGACTCTAGGCAACCCTAGCAATGCGTCTTAGACCGGAACGGACCATGCCGAAGAAAGTAGCCAGCCATGCGAGTAACGCAACATAAATCAGGCAGCGAGGCAGCCACATCAGGAAGCCCAAGTCCATCACCTTTGCCAATTGATAACTGAACACGGTGTGCATTCCGATCGGAAACACGACGTCCCAATACAGAAACGTGTACATCCGGCCGAGCCTTTTGATGACGTGTTGCCAATATGCCAGGATCGCCAGCATCGGAATCCACCAGTGTGGAGATCGCCATCGCGCCCATGTTGATCCAAAAGGGCGGGATGAAATCCTGCGGGCGGAATCGGAAGAACGTGAAGCGATAGAAGATCAGCGCGATCGCCAAAGATACAGCATGCCCCCGCCAGCCATAAGGCGAGCGCGAAGAAAAGCATCTCGCTGCGGTAGGGCGGAAATTGCGCCGAGATCCGCGCTCCTAGATTCGCGATTCCCTGGGTTGCGACTACAGAGATCAGCCACCCGCCGTTCATCCCTTCTTCGAAGGCGGTGCCGGCGACGATGGTGAAAAATCCCGGCCTGCGATCGAAATCCTGAAAGTCGCGAGCAAACTGGCGGCGATAGAGGATGAGGCGGCGACCAGCATCGCGGCCAACACCGGGAAGATCGCGGCGTTCAAGAAGGTAGGACATTTGCCCGCCAACGGGCATTCAGTTCGAAGTACGATGCCAGCGCCCCGCCGCCGGTGGCCATCACTACGGAACAATATGCGGGAGGTAGAGCTTTGAGACCGCCGGGCATCAATGCAGCGTGGACTGCTACTGTCGACTGCAGAGCCATAGCAATCCCCGTTTATTGGATGCCGGTAACCGTACGCCGTCTCAATGGGTGAGAGGGCCGGGAGGCTGCGGGATTCGCTGGCGCAAGATGATGATATCGCCGTAGCGGATGCGCAAATACAGCTTCTGCGCGTTCCCGGGTGGGTTTCCCATGAAGCTGTGACCCAGGAGTAACGGCGTTCGCTTTTCGGTTCCGGCAAAATCCGAATCGACGCTGCCGAGCCCGCTCCTGGCGTCGATTGCGTATGGGCGATTCTCCGCCAGATGGACAGTGATCAGGCCCTGTTTATCGGTTATATGAGTCTCGCCGGTGATATTGTCGACGTGCACTTCGCCAGTATTGTGATTCACCGCAACGCGGGCGCTGCGCGGCACCTTGATGTCATATCGCAGATCGAAATCGACGGCGGAGCCCAACGGGGAAGGAGGCGGAAGAAGGCGGTGCCGGGGAAATTCGGTTGTGACCACCACATCGTCGCCTTGGCGCTGGGCCGCGACATGCACTTTGTCCAGTTCGCGGACGGCGTTCTCGCGCTCGCTGGCTTCGTACTCTTTCTTGGTCGACTTGATAGTGGTGATCTCGGCGCCGGGCTGATCCCAGCCTTCGATGGTGAGTTCACCGGTGGAATGCTTGAGTCTCAACTGGCCGCCGGAGGCGAAGTCCAGGTGCTGGGTGTTGGTCACCACGACCTTTTGCTTCGGCTCGCTGGCCGCGAACAGCAGGGAGCCGAACAAGATCGCCGCACATATCACGTGCTTCAGGGTCATGGTTCTAGACCTGCTCGTCATGACCCGATTCTAACTCGGGGAGGACATCGTTTTCGCCGGCCATCCACACATATAAAGTGGGCAAAAGGAAAATGCTCATGAGCAAATCCGAGATGAGGCCCCCGACGATCACAATGGCGAAGGGCCGCTGCGAATCCGAGCCGATGCCGTGCGATAAGGCGGCAGGTAACAAGCCCAGCGTCGCCACCAGCATGGTCATCGTGATGGGCCGGAGCCTGAGGACGGCGCCCTCCACGGCCGAGTCCACGATGGTGTGCCCGCGAGCCCGTAGCTGATTGATGTATTCGAGCATGATCACTCCCACCTGCACCGAAACACCGAACAATGCCAGAAAACCTACACCGGACGAAACGCTGAAATTGGTGTGTGAAACCAGAAGCGCCAGCACCCCCCCGATGGGCGCGATGATCACATTGACCAGAATCAACCCCGCCCATTTCGGGGAGCGAAACATGGTGTACAAAATAATGCCGATCAGCAAGACCGTGAGGGGCACGATGATGGCCAGGCGCGCTTGAGCCCGCTTTTGACTCTCGTATTCGCCTTCCCAGTCGATGCGATATCCGCGCGGCAGTTGTACCTGTGCACTCACTTTCTTGATGGCCTCTTCGACGGCGCCTCCCAGGTCGCGGTCGCGCACGCTGTACTTGATCGCAACATAGCGCTGATTTCCTTCCCGATAGATTTCTGAGCCTTCGTCGCGCTCTTCGACCTTGCACAGCTGCGCCAGCGAAACTCGTTCGCCGGTTGGGGCCAGCAGGCGGATGTTCTCTATGGCTTCCTTGGTGTTCCGATATTGCGGAAGGTAGCGCATCACCAGGTCGTAGCGAGCCTCGCCCTGAAGCACCTGCGTGAGAGCATTGCCGCCGGCGGCGGTTTGGATGGCATCCTGCACATCGGCAACGTTGATCTGGTAACGCGCCGCCTGTTGCCGATCTACCACGAAGTTGTCGTTCGGCTGGCCCAGAACACGCAGAATCCCAAGGTCCTGAATTCCCCTGATTCCGTGCATGATGCCGAGAATCTGCTCGGCTTTATCCTCCAGAATGTGCAGATCGTCGCCGTAGATTTTGGTGGCAAGCTGGCCCTTTACTCCGCTGACTGCTTCCTCCATGTTGTCGGCGATGGGTTGCGAAAATCCCCACACCACGCCGGGGACTTTAGAAAGCTCCAGGTTCATTGCGGCGATCAGTTCGTCTTTGTTCTGGTGAAACACGGGACGCCACTGCTCCTTAGGCTTCAGGTCCACGAAGTACTCCGTGTTGAAAAAGCCTGTGGCGTCCGTTCCATCATCCGGACGGCCGGTTTGGCTGGTACATTGGATCACCTCCGGCCAGGAGCACAGCAGAACTCTGGCTTGGTTCGACAGCCGACTGCCTTCGCTCGGTCCAGTGCTGGGAGCGAGAGTGCCGCGCACCCACAAGGCTCCTTCATCCAGGTGCGGGAGGAACTCGGACCCGATGGTGGTTCCGAGCCACAACCCAGCGCCCAGAGTCGCGATGGCGGCGGCCACGGTGACATACCGGAATCGAATCGCGATTCTGAGCAGCCGCCGGTATCCGCGCGTCAACCAGGCCATCACCGGGTTATGCCACTCGCGCGTGCCTTTCGGAAAAAACAGGCTAGCCAGAGCCGGTGCAATCAGCATCGAAAACAGTATCGCGCCCAGTAGCGCAAACGCCACCGTCCAGGCCATGGGCTTGAACAAACGCCCTTCCACACGCTGCAGCGTGAAGATAGGAAGGTAGGCCGTAATGATAATGGCGATGGCATAAAATACCGGCCGCTGCACCTCGTGCGCCGCCTCGAAAATCTTCTGCTTGGGTGTCCGGTTGTCTTCGCCTTGGCGGCCGAGGTGGCGCACGATGTTCTCCACCATCACCACCGCGCCATCCACCACCATGCCGAAATCCAGCGCGCCCAGGGAGAGCAAATTGGCTGGAATTCCTTTCAGGTTCAGGCAGGTCGCGGCGAACAACAAAGAGAATGGGATGGTCAAGGCGACGATGATTGCTCCGCGCACGTTGCCAAGAAACAAAAACAGAATGATGATCACCAGGACGATGCCTTCGGTGAGGTTATGCAGAACGGTGTGGGTGGTGTAGTGCACCAGATCGCTGCGATCCAGGAAGGGAACGATCTTTACGCCGGGCGGCAGAATGTGATCGTTCAGCTCCTGCACTTTGGCGTGGATCCCTTTTAGAGTGGAGTCGGCTTCCGCGCCTTTTCGCAATAGAACGATGCCCGAGACCACGTCACTGTTGTCCACCAGCTTTCCGTCCTCGCGGCGGATCGCGCGGGCGAACTGGCCTAAGCGGATCTTCGGCCCTTGAGCGACAACGGCAATATCCTTGATGTGCAGGGGCGTTCCGTTCTTGGTCAGGATGACCGTGTTCTCGACGTCCTGAACATTGCGCACCAAGCCCACTTCCCGGATGTTGATCTGCTGGAGGCCGGCCTCGATGAAGCTTCCGCCCGCATTGGCGTTGTTATTGCTTAGTTGCTGCTCCACCTGCGCGATACTCAATCCGTAGGCGATGAGCTGGTTGGGGTCCACCCGCACCTGATATTCGCGCGTGGGTCCGCCGAAGCTGGCAACATCGACAACATTCGGGACAGACTTAAGATTCTTTTCCACCACCCAGTCTTCGATGGATTTCAACTCCATCACGTCGTAGGCCGGATTCGAACTATGCAGAGTGAAGAAATAAATCTGGCCCACCGGACTCCAATCGGTTCCCATCTGCGGCACGACGCCCGGCGGCAAAGTAACCTGGGAAAGCCGTTCGAGAACTCTTTCGCGGTTTCTGAAGTTCTCTTCGTCGTCGTCGAAGATCAGCTTCAAGTCCGAGAGCCCAAACAGCGAGAACGAACGCAGATGCGTGACATGTGGAACGCCATTCATTACGACCTCTAAAGGGATCGTGACCTGTTGCTCAATTTGTTCAGCGGAGATCCCAGGCCACTGCGTAATAACTTCGACGTAGTTATTGGCAACGTCAGGATAGGCTTCGACGGGGAGCTGATGGAACGAAATCGCACCCCAGACGAACAGCAGGAGCGCCGCTGCGAGCACCAGGAAGCGATTGTTCAGCGCGAAATCGACGGCCTTGCGGATCATCTACCTGCGGCCTCCGAAAGGACGGTTTCTCACTGCTCCACCGTGTTCTGGAAAACGAGCGCGTTCGCGATTACCGTGTCGCCGGGCTTGAGAGGGGAGATCACTTCCTGTAGATTGTTGGGCAGCATGCCGCCGGCGGTCACTTCCTGGCGCCTGAAGGCGCCGTTGCCTACAGGCGTATAGACCCACTCGCGGTCGTGCAGGTGCAGAATGGCGGTAGCCGGAACGGTGGCGTGCTTTTCGACGGTCTGGCCGTGGAAAGTCGCCGTAACGAACATGCCCAGCCGCATCAGACCGGGATTCTCGAGTTCGAGACGCACCTTGGCGGTGCGAATATTGGGGTCCATCACGGGCAGAATGTTGTTGATTCGCGCTCTGAGGACGCGGTCAGGGTAGGCGTTGAGGCGGATGTCGGCGTACTCGCCGATATGCACTTGTGCCATGTTGTTTTCGTACACATCGCAGATCACCCAGACATGCGACAGG
The DNA here is from genome assembly GCA_963739705.1 of Terriglobia bacterium. Lineage (GTDB taxonomy): Bacteria > Acidobacteriota > Terriglobia > Bryobacterales > Bryobacteraceae > Palsa-89. Next base: position 37,606 of record CAVUBR010000015.1, read on the forward strand.
TCGGAAATGGTGAACGGGTTTGGAGGCGTGAGCGCCTGCACGCCGGACTGGTCGGTGATTTGTTGATCGGTTATAACTCCTGCAACCGGAGCGAACACCTCCACGATGCCGGAAGGATGCTGCGGGTCCGACCCGAGCAGGCGGAGGTGCTCGGTACTGGTCTCGAGATCGACAAGAGCGTTGTCTTCGGCATTCTGGGCCACTTCGAGCGCGCTCTTCGGGACGGCGCCATGTTCGAACAAAAGCTTGGCTCGGTCGAGCTGTACCTTGGCCAGTTGTTCATTTTTGACGGCCTTGCGATAGTCCGCATAAGCGCCGGCTACATCCGTGCTCCGGACTTTGAACAGTAGCTGGCCCTTTTTCACTTCGTCGCCCAGACGCGCGTCGATTTCGACGATCCGGCCGGTGGCGAGCGACGGCACGGGCACTTGCCGCGAGACATCCGGACTTACTACGCCTGTCACGTTTAGTTCAGGCGCGGCGGCGTACTCGCCCGCGGTGGCGAGCGGAAATTGGTCGGGGTGTTCGATCTTGAAATTGTTCGCGTCCATGTCCGGCACCACGGGCGTAGCAACAGGACCGACACTGGCCAGCGCGCTTCCTTGCGCCGAAACCTTGCGCTCGCAACCAGCGACCAGCAGGCTAAGCCCCAAGCAGGCTGTTGCTTCAAGAACCATCAGGCGATTCATTCGATAACCTCCCGGCCCGCCGCCATATTCATCTGCGCCGCGGCAGTCAAGTACGATCCAATCAAGTTCAAATACGCCAAGCGAGTGTCACGGTAGGATTTCTCCGCGTCCAGAAAATCCAGCAGCGAGGCGCCCCCGTTGCGGAACGAAAACGACATTCGGTCGCGAACATCGACTGCCAGGGGCAGGTATTTGGTTTTATAAGGCCGGAGAAGATTCAGAGCCTGGACCAGCGTCCAGTAGGCCGAATCCACGTCGCTGAAGACCTGGGCCTGGGTGGCGTCTCGCAATCGTTCGTTGCGGCCGATGTCCATCTGAGTCCGCGCTTTCTCGCCCTGATTGCGATCGAAGATGCGCAACGGAATGCTGACACTGCCACCGATGGTCTCGTTCGCAAACGAGTTGCTAAAGGAGGGATTGTTGGAAAACCAGACGCTGAAAGTTGGATCGGTGGATGCGTTGGCCACCGCGAGCTGATGATTGAGCTGCGCCAGCTCCACATTCTGCATCGCGGCTTTCAGATCCGGCCGAGCCTGCAGCGCGACGTTCCGGTACTCTTCCAGCGGCTTCAGCTCGCCGGTGAAGTCGAACGGACCAGCCACATCGAACTGCTCAATCGGCGTTCGCTCGTTCAACAACGTCAGGAGCTGGATTTTAGCGGTGCGAAGATTTACCAGCGCCGTCTCATAGTCCGATTCGAACTGCAGGCGCTGCAGCTCCAGGCGGTTCAAATCCATCAAAGCGAGGTCACCGGCGTTGTAACGCGTCCGGTTTATGTCCAGCTCGTGATCCCAGTAATCCAGATTCTCGCGGGCGTTCTGGAGCACCGCTTTTGCTTGCAGAGTCTCGACAAAAGCATTTCGCAGATTGAAAAGCAGACTGCGCTGCTGATCCAGATAGGTGGATTCCGCGACGGCAGTCGACTCCTGGGCGGTATCACGGCGCAGCTCGCGTTTGTGTTGCCGTTCGTGCAGATAGCTAATAGCGGGTGTTTCCACCACGCCGCTGAGCGGCCGCCAAACGCCCATGTTCCGACTGACTTGTAAGCCATCCGCCGTAAGACTCAAGTCCGGATTGGGGCGCAGATAAGCGGTAATTTCGGCGGCGCGCGACTCATCGATGCTGAGTTGGGAGGCCTTTAACGTGGGATTGGTGCGCTCGAACTTCTCCCTGATCTGCTGCCAGGTGAAGGCTGTCTGAGCCAGACACGTGTTCGCCAGAAGCACAGCGACAGGAATTGGGCTTGCGGCGTCATGTAACAAGGCGCGCGTAACGCGTCGAATTGTGAGCCGGCTTATCTTCATAGCAAAGGAGTGACAGTGGAGCGGAGCAAGCCGCTTCAAATGGATAGAGTCCAAATTTAGCGCCTTCACGCCTTGGGAGCCACAGATCTTACGTACAGGATCTCGGTTCTTTCGATAATCCGCCGGCGCCGCTCTTGCCCCCAGTCGCGACTTTCGGCTAGCGCTCTATCTTTCGGCGAGCTGGCCCTATCTTTCGGGTGAAATACTTGGCAGCGCGTGCGATTCAACTTAGGATTGAACTCAGCGTGCCGCGGGCCATGGCTCCCGGCCGGGCCCCGGATGCCAATTGGTAGTTTCACCGGCGACAAGCTAGCGGCAAGGCACGAGTACATCAGTGCCGGTGAGTTCCCTGCATCCGCTGTTACAGCGGCACTGTGACGTAATGAACCATACAGACGAACAACGAATTCGGCTGGTGTTGCTCGACGACCACGTTCTATTTCGAGCGAGTCTGGCGCACTTTCTGGCCGGCGAACCTGGCTTTGAGATTGCCGGCGAGTGTAGCACCTTCGCGGAGGCGCTGGAGGTCTTACGGACCTCGGCAGTGGACATCGTCTTGCTGGATTTCGAGTTAGGTGCGGAGCGCGCCAGTGAATCTATCTCCGCGGCACGCCAGGCAGGCTACGCCGGTCATTTTCTTCTGGTGGCCGGCGCCACGGACGCCAGGTCCGCGGCGATTGCACTTAAGAACGGCGCTTCAGGTATTTTCCTAAAGTCAGAGGCTCCCGAACGGCTGCTGAATGCCTTGAGGCTGGTGGCCGCCGGCGAGGTATGGGTCGATCCCCGCGTCACTCAAATGCTGGCCGAACATCTAATCGACCATTATCCTTTGGACGATCAAGCGCCGGCGGGTCGGCTCCAAGAGCGCGAGCGAAATGTCCTGCTGGGCATTCTGGCCGGTCTCACGAACAAGAAAATCGGGGCCAACATGGGCCTATCGGAAAGTTCTGTCAAGAACATCGTGCAGCGTTTGTTTGGCCGGGCCGGCGTCAAGACCCGAAGCCAATTGGTACGGGTGGCTCTGGAAGGCGCTTTGGGTCCTACCGGGGCTCTGCTCAGCCGGCCATCGAGCGAAACTCCAGTTCACAGTCATGCGGAATCGGATCGAACACGGCAGACGCACTGAATCGCCCGATTATCGCTTTGCCAATCTTTTGATTAGGCGCAAAAGCAAGGGGCCAACGTCTCCCGGAGAATCTTTTGGTCAATCTCTTGATTGAATCGCGCGTGCAGTCACGAACTGAAGGACAATTAAAATCTCGCTGAGACCCATGCTGCCTTTAGAACGGCTGTGGAGTGAACGAAACCGCGATCCGATCCTGCTGATCAGCGGCGTCATCATTCTGGCTGTGGCGCTAATTGATTGGTGGACGAAGCCCTTTGTGTCGCTGGGTTTTCTATATCTATTTCCTATCATGTTCGCGGCGGGTTTCCTGCCGCGCTGGCTGGTGGCAGCGTTGGGGATCGTTTGCGCGGTGCTGGCTGAAGAGTTCAGTGCACTGGAGCCGTCGGTGGTTCGTTTGAGCTTTGAGAGTCTGGCGCTGGTCGGATGCGGGTTGTTCGTCCATGAACTGGCGCAAAACAGGCGTCTGAGCCTGGAGTCGGAGGCCCGGTTGAAAGCATTGGTTGAGACCAGCCCGGCCGCGATTGTTACAGTGGACGAGCGCGGCTTCATTGAACTAGCCAATCGCGCGGCCGTTGATTTGATGGCTCCGCGGGAAGGCAAGCTGATCGGTGATCCGATTGCTGCCTTCCTGCCCGAACTGCATCACGCGCTGCGGTGGGAAGAGGCGCCTCAGTTCCGGGCATCCATGCAATGCCAGGGACACCGCGGCAATGGCGAGACGTTCACCGCCGATGTGTGGTTCTCCACGTACAAAGAAGGGCGGACTCCGAAACTGGCAGCCATTATCGCGGACGTGAGCGAAGATGAAGCGACGGTTGCGGGGCCAACACTTGCGGGCAGCACCAACGCGCACGAGGGTGACACCCAGGAACGCGCCGCGTTGAGCAACCGGGAGACAGATGTCCTGCGGTTGTTAGTCCAAGGGTTGGCCAACAAGGAAATCGCCGCGCGCATGGAGATTTCCGAAAGCGCCGTCAAAAATGCAATCCAGCAGCTCTTCGCCAAGACCGGCGTGCGCACGCGCAGCCAGCTTGTGCGGGTCGCTCTCGAACAGTACCGGAGCGTGCTTTGAACAGGGCCTGGCTCACTCCAGCGTGAAGAGCCACACCGCGCCGCCCTCGGGAACCTCCGGATATTCACCTGGAAAAACGCGGTTCAGGTTGGCTTGCATGCCGCGCGAGTCTCCGCCCCAGCCGGTCTGAATCGCGATGTATTGTTTGCCGTCGATGGCGAATGAAGCGGGCGGCGCCAGGATTCCGGAATTGGTGGGAAACTCCCACAACAGTTTGCCCGTGGCCGCGTCGAAGGCGTGCAAGTGGCGGTCGTTCGTCCCTCCGCTGAATACGAGGCCGCCCGCGGTGGCGAGCATCGCGCCCCAGTTGGGCGACTTCGCGTAAGTGTGGGTCCATACCTTCTGGCCGGTGTCCACATTCCAGGCCTGAACTTCGCCGATGTGATCGGCGCCTGGCACAACCGAGAAACCGAGTTGGACGCCCATGTAGCTTTTGCCGGGAGTGTATTCGACCTCTTCTCCCATCGAGGTCTGGCAAAGATTCTCATTGGCCGGAATATAAATCATGCGCGTCTTCGGACTGAACGCGGCGGGAGGCCAGTTCTTGCCGCCCCACAAGGATGGGCAGAAGGTGACTTGTTTTCCCGTGCCGGGCTTGTGGTCGGGATCTATTTCCGGGCGGCCGCTTTCCGGATCAATGCGCTTGAACACGTTTTGATTCACGTACGGTTTGCCATCGATGAAGTGCAGACCGGCGGCGCTGCGCTCCAGGAACCACAGGTAGCCGTCGCGGGCGACGTCCACCAGGCCTTTGATGCTGCGGTCCCCGCGCTGGAAGTCGAGCAGGATGGGCGGCGAGACTTCGTCCCAATCCCAGGAATCGTTGGGGTTGTATTGGAAATGGCTTTTGATCTTCCCAGTAGCAACGTCGATGGCGACGGTGGATGCCGTATACAGGTTGTCGCCTGGACGCTGATCGCCCATCCAGGGTCCGCCATTTCCGATACCCCAGTAGGCGAGGTTGGTGTCGGGATCGTAATTGCCGGTGACCCACACCGAGCCGCCGCCATTCTTCCATTCGTCGCCCTTGGGCCAGGTTTCACTGCCGGGCTCGCCGGGCGCGGGTACGGTGTAAGTGCGCCAGAGCTGTTTGCCGGTATCGGGATCGAAGGCCGCGATGAAACCGCGAATGCCATACTCACCGCCCGAAGCGCCCACCATGATTTTGCCGCCCGCGACCAACGGGGCAAGCGTAATGTAGTAAGCGGATTTGTTGTCGGCGACCTGCGTGCTCCAAACCTGGCGTCCGGTCTTGGCATTGAGCGCCACCAGGACTGCCTCGCCCGCGGCGAAGATGACTTTGTCCTGATACAGCGCCACGCCGCGGCTGGTTTCGTGGCCTACGTGGGCGCTCGCGGGTCTGGTCTTGTGATAGCGCCACAGAAGATTGCCGCCGCGGGCATCGATGGCGATCACCTGGTTATTCGGCGTCGCAATGAACATCACGCCGTTGTTGACAATCGGCGGGGCTTCGTGCGGTTTGGTCTCGCCGGTCGAGAAGATCCATACCGGCCGCAAGCGCTGCACGTTGTCGGGCGTGATTTCATCTAACGGGCTGTAGCCCCAGCCGTCGTACGTGCGGCGGATCATGAGCCAGTTGCCGTCTTCCGGATTCTTCAGACGCTCCTCGGTGACGGGTTGATAATTGCGCAGCACTGCAGGCATGGGCGCTTGGGGCACAACAGGCGGTTGTTGCCGTTGTTGTTGGGCGAGGCCCAAAGCGGTAAGCGATGTAAACGCGAACCAGCCGGCGGCGCGTGTAGCCTTGATGGGAAGCATGCTCCCGTCATCATACCCAAAAGCGCGGCGGTTTTTCCCCTCCAAGACGCTCCGAATCAAACGTGGTAGCTTAGGCCGAGAGTCGCCGGACAACGGCTCAGTGGAAGGAAGCTATGAAACGAAGCTGGAATCTACCGATTTGGATCGGGTTCGTGATCGTGGTGATCGCGCTCGCCAGCTATATCCCGGTCTTCACGCGGTTCGCCGTGACGCGCGATTTTCCGTGGGCCAATTATCTCCTTTTTCTGGTGGGAGGCGGACTGCTCGCCTGTGGGCCTGCGGCGCGCTTATCGCGACCCGCAGCGCTACCGGGGAAAGGTAAGCGGGACCATTCTGGGTGCGCTGGCCGTGCTGCTGGCGGGTTTTTTCGTAATCTTCATTGTTTACTTGGGCAAACAAATCCCCTCGGCCGGGAGTGCGCTGCGCACCGGCCAGCGAGCGCCCGCCTTTACGCTTCAGAATGCGGATGGAAAACAAGTGGCGTTCTCGGATCTGGCGAACAACCATCGGGCCGTGCTGCTGATTTTTTATCGCGGCTATTGGTGACCGTTCTGCAACTCCGAGTTGCGGAGTTTCGAGCAGCACCTACAGCGAATTTCAGACGCGCGGCGTGGCCATTGCCGCCATCAGCGTGGATTCGCCCGGGGAATCACGCAAGCTGTGCGACGCCAAGGGCTACACGTTCCCGTTTCTCTCTGATCCCAACGCGGAAGTCATCCGGCAATATGGTGTGCTGCACCCCAAGGGCGGCCAGGATGACCATGACATCGCGCGTCCGGCCGAGTTTCTGGTGGACCCGTCCGGAATGATCCGCTGGGTGAATCTCACCGACGATTTGCGAGTGCGGGCCAGGCCGGAAGCGGTTCTGGAAGCGATCAACCGGCTTCCGGCGTTGTAAGTGGTCTAAAAATCGGCGCGGATGCCAAGCTGGATCAGCCGACCCTCCAGCACGGTCCCAACCGGCCCGAGCGAGGCTGGCCTTGTGATCACGCCCAGCGAGTTCACCAGAGCCGCGGTGCTGAGAACCGTCACGTTGCGGGTGTTGAACACGTTGTTCGCTTCCGCGATGAACCGGGTGTTGAATCGCTCGCGAATTGAAAACAGAGTGCGCGTATAGCGCGCGTCCACCTGATAGAGATTGCCGGTGCGCAGCGTGTCGCGTCCAACGAATACGGGACGCTGAACGGAGGCGCCGATGGGATCGTTGTTCAGGTTCACGTTGGCGGTCATGTTCTGCTGGTCTCCGCTGGCCAGGTTAGCCAGCATCGTCAGTTCGTTTCCGTTGGCCAAGCGATTCAAGAAACCATTCGAGAGCCTGAAGGTCGGCGCCATGAAAACGGCCATGTTGAAGGCCTGCGGCCGGTTGACGATCGAGTTGCCGCGATCGTAAGCTCGGCTGTATGGATCTTCGAGCACCGCGCTCTGCTCGAAGCTGTTGGCGTCGGGCGCGTCGCTGATGCTGTGGGACCAGGTATAATTCGCGCTGACCTCAAAGCCGTTCCCCAGCCGGTGCCACCAGCTCACGAGCAGAGCGTTGTAGTTGGAAACCGCTCCTACGTCCTGGAGTTGGATGCCGTTGAACTGGGGATACAACCGCGTGGCGGCGCTGACCGTCTTGGAGAAGATCGGGCGGCCGTCGGCGAGGTATCCGGTGGGGTTGATCAGATTCATGTCGCGCAGATATTCCAGATCGCGCGCGCCGGTGTTGACGTAGCCCAGCGTGACTTTGTCGTTCTTCGATATCTGCTGTTCCACCTGGAAGCTGGTGTTAAGGGTGTAGGCATTCTTGAAGTTCGGCGTAACGGCGTAGATATTCTGGCCGGTGGGCGCGGTGGCGCCGGGGAGGAAATTAAACACGTTTGGAAACGTGGGAGCCCCGGCCTGCCCCGGTGCGAAGGTGGCCACGAAAGCGCGGTTTGAGCCGTCATTATAAAGCGCATTGAACCAGGTATTGGTGGGAGGCGCTTCGTAGAACATGCCCCAACTGGCGCGTATCACGGTGGTTGGCCGGATATTCCACGCCAAGCCGAGGCGTGGAGCCCAGTCGCGATTGGGCGTGTTGAAACTGTGCGTATAAGCGAACGGCGCGTTTGGTTCGCCGCTCGGCGCCTGGAAACGATCCCAACGCACACCGTAAGTCATGAGCAGGTTGGGACGAAGCTGCCAACTGTCCTGCACGTAGAAGTCATAGAAATAGGACTTGTACGGGACTCCCGGCGCGCCCAGCACGGTTCCGAACTGCGTGTAACCCAACGGATTGGCGCCGCTCTGAGCAGCCAGGTATGCGGCTACTGTGGGAAAGTTGTAGAAGCTGTAAGTGTCGGTGACCTGGTTGTCGTTGTTCTCCTGCCAGCCAAAGCCCATCTTGTAGGTGTGGGCGCCGCGGATCTTAGTGAAATTGTCGCTGAAGCTCGGGATTTTTTCTGCGAATCGGTCGCCCGCCGACTGCGTCCCATTGAACGTCGCAAGACCGCTGCCCATGCAGCCGGCGATACAAATCTCGGGGCCGGGACCGGTCAGCGGCCCGGCAGCATGCGCCTCGTTGCGATACGGTTCGGAAGCCCGCAGCTCATTCAGCGCCGTCGGCGAGAAGGTGGTCAGCCATTGCAGGCCGCCAATGTGCGCGCGGTCGTGAAAATCCACGGCTGCATCCAGCGCATTCTTGCCGCCCACCTGCGTGTTGAACGGGAACTCGTTGCGGAAATAGTCGTAGCGGAAGAAAACCTGGTTCTTCTCGTTGACGTTCCAGTCCAGGCGCAGATCGACGAATTGGACGTGCTCGATGCTCGACGCAATGCCCAGCTCAGCCGGAGTCAAGCCGAGCTGCGAGGCAGTGGTGGAGTCGATCGTCACGGGCGAAGGCGTTCCACGCAGCAGGTGCTCGTAGCCGCCGAAAATGAAAACCTTGTCCTTCTTGATCGGGCCGCCGGCATTCACGGCATAGTCGTGCAGGTCGATGGCCGCGGCCTTCTGGCTAGACGGCAGTAGGATGGTCCGCGCGTTGGCGTCCGGCGGGCGTCCGATAAAATAGCCCTCGCCGTGAAACTGATTAGTTCCGGAGTTAGTGATGACGTTGAAAATGTCGCCGGCCGTCTGTCCGAACTCGGGCGCGAAACTGTTCGAAACGGTTTGCACTTCGCGCACATAGATGTCGGAGATCGGGAACAGCCGCAGACCGTAGCGGTCCGTCTCGGTGTCGATCATGCCATCCATCTGATAGTTGATTCGATCCAGCAAGCCGTTGGTGTTGAGTGTGCGCGGAATGCCCAGCTCGGGATTGGGATGGCCGCTCACGCCGGGTTGGAAGATGATCAGATTGTATGGATTTCGCGAGGTCATCGGCAGGTTATCCACTTCGGCGAACGAGATGGTGCGGCCTGTGGAAATCTTCGAGGGCTCCAGCACGGGCGCCCCACCCGTCACCTCGATGGTGGTGCTGACCTGGCCGACTTTGAGCGATGTCTCGATCACCGCCTCCGTGCCCGCGTTGAGCACCACGTCGGTGTGGCGCTCGGTCTCGAAGCCTTCTTTCTTGAAGACGACGGTGTAGGTGCCGATCGGAAGGTTCGGGATGACGAAGTAGCCGTCGTCGCCCGTCTGAGCGTCGCGCGTGAAACCCGTGGCCGTATTCGTAACCGTCACAGCCGCGGCCGGGATGGCGCTGCCGGCCGGATCCGTGATGCGGCCGCGAATACTACCGTTGATGGCTTGCGTCTGCGCGCCTAGCGGCATCAGACAGGCGGCCAAAAGTGCCGCCGCAAAAAATAACCGTAGCGCGAGCACAGCTCCGGTGTAACGTGCACTGCAAAAACTAAACATGTCCACTCCCCTGGCTGAAAAATGACGTATTAGTTACTAGTATGTACTCTTTCGGTTGATGCGCGTCAAGCAGATTCGGATTCGACAATCACACCGCAAGGCCTCCAGAGCCCGAGTCGGTCTGCGTTCGTCGCAGTCAGGGCCCATCTTAAGCGGCGGAAGAACTGCGCCTTTTGAGCGCCTTCTTGCATCCGATACTTGATTCACGGAACAATGAAGTTTATGCAGGCCTCATTCCTCCGCACACGCGTGGCTGTCGCTGTCGGACTTTTGGCAACTCTGACGCTCGCCTTCGGACTGGCATGGGCCCAGCAGGCTCCCTCAGCCCAGCCCTCGGCCAATGCCATGCCGATCGATGTGGATCGCGGCGCGGCGGGTTTGACGCACTGGCTGCACGCGCTCGGAACGCGCGCCAGCGTACTCATGATTACGGCGCATCCGGACGACGAGGATGGCGGCATGCTGGCTTTTGAGACGCGCGGAACAGGTGCGCGCGCCGCGCTGCTCACTTTGAATCGCGGTGAAGGCGGGCAGAACGCGATGTCGCCGGACATGTACGACGCGCTCGGCCTGGTTCGCACCGAGGAATTGCTGGCCGCCGACCGCTACTACGGCGTCGATCAATACTGGACTCGCGTGGTCGACTATGGCTTCTCGAAGACCCGCGAGGAGGCGCTCGAAAAAGTGGGACCACGACCGCGTTCTCTCCGACGTGGTGCGGGTGATTCGCATGACGCGGCCGCTGGTGATCACAGCCGTCTTCGTCGGCGCTGCGACCGACGGCCACGGCCAGCACCAGGTGTCCGGGCAAATGGCGCAAGAGGCATTCCTGGCGGCGGGGGATCCCACGAAATTCCCGGAGCAGATTCGCGAAGGCCTGCGGCCCTGGTCGCCACTCAAGATCTACGCGCGCGTCCCGTTCTTCGACGTCACGCCCAAAGGCATGTACGACTACGCCATCGACAAGTACGTCCCAGTGCGCTTCTTCGATTACGTCAAGCAGACCTGGTCCAGCGAGAAGCCTTCCACCACGCTGGAGATTCAGGAAGGTAATTACGCGCCGGCCGCGGGGCTGACATACCTGCAGATTGGCCGGGACGGCCTCGGCCAGCAGAAAAGCCAGAACAACGGCGTGGCAATTCCGCCGCCGGCGCCGCAAGCCAGCGCCTATCATCGCTACGGCTCGCGCGTGACCGCGGCGGATCATGAAGAATCTTTCTTCGATGGAATCGACGCTTCGCTTCCAGGTATTGCGTCTCTGGCCGGGAATCCGCCGGATTGGTTGAAGAGCGGGCTGGCGGAAATGGCGCGCATCGCCGACCAGGCCAACGCGCAATATCAACCCGATCACCCGCAAGCGATCGCGCCGCTGCTGGCCGACGGATTGCGCGCCACACGCGCGCTGATGGAGCGGGTACGGGCGAGTAGTCTGCCGGATCCTGGCAAGCCGGACGTGCTGTTTGAACTAAGCGCAAAAGAGAATCAGTTCGAGCGCGCGCTCAGCGATTCGCTGGGATTGTCACTATTCGCCGAAGTCTCGCCGGAACACGAGCCACAACGCCAAGGGCCGTTCGCTCCATCGGGGCCTTCGTTCACCATCGCCATCCCCGGACAGACGTTCGGCGTGCGCGTGGACCTGCTGAATCAGAGCCCGGAGAGCGTGAATGTCGAGAGCATCGCACTGGCCGCGTCGGACGGAAAAGCCTGGCGGATAGCGAGTAAGGGCGAGCAGCCAAAAGCGCTGACTGCACGCGCGCTGGGCCAGCTTCGCTTTTCTGTGACGGCCCCGGCCGATGCCGCGCTCACGCGCCCGTACTTCACGCGGCCTAACGAGGAACAGCCTTATTACGATCTCACAGACCCGCGCTACCGCAACCTTCCGCTCGCGCCTTATCCGCTGTCCGCGAATGCGACCGTTTCCTATCGTGGCGTGCCGGTGCATCTCTCGGAAGTAGTGCAGGCCATGACCCACGTGAACGCGGAAGGAACCATCCCGCAGCCTCTCATCGTCGGGCCCGCCATCTCGGTTTCCGTGTCGCCGGCCGCGGGCGCTGTTCCTCTGGGCTCGAAATCGTTCGAGTTCTCTTGCACGCTGCATAGCAACGTCAAAGGACCGGCCAAGGGCACGCTGCGTTTGAAACTTCCGGCGGGCTGGCGCTCGACGCCCGAGTCGGCCGAATTCGCGATGACGCGCGACGGCGAAGATCACACCATCACGTTTACGGTGCTCCCGAGCGCGATCCAAGCCGGCGAGCATCGCATTACCGCGGTCGCGGAATACCAAGGCAAGACTTACGAAGAGGGTTACCATTTGGCCGGTTACGCGGGCCTCCGGCCATATCCGGACTTTAAGCCGGCGGTGTATCGCGCGGTAGGCGTGGAGGTGAAGACCGCCGACGTGCGCATCGGTTATTTGCCGGGCACCGGCGACGACGTGCCGCGCGCGCTCGAAAACCTCGGACGCAACGTTCGCACGCTCGCGGCCAGCGATATCACGCAAGGCAATCTATCCGGCTACGATGCCATCATCCTGGGGACGCGCGCTTATGCCGTGCGGCCGGAGCTGAAAGCCGCCAACGCGCGGCTGCTCGAGTACGTGAAGAATGGCGGTGTGCTGATCGTGCAGTACGAGCTGCAGGATTTCGACCAGAACTACGGCCCCTATCCCTTCAGTCTCGGCAATAATCCGCAGAAAGTAGTGGACGAAAATTCGAAGGTGCGGATTCTGAAGCCGAACGATCCCGCGCTCGCGTGGCCCAATCGAATCACTGAGGCGGACTTCTCAGGCTGGGTGGAAGAGCGCGGCCACGGTTTCATGCAAACCTGGGATCCGCGCTATGAGCCGCTGGTGGAAACCAAAGATCCCGATCAAGACCCGCAGCTGGGCGGCCTGCTGTTAGCGCGCTACGGCAAGGGCGCCTATATTTACGACGCATTCGCGCTGTATCGTCAGTTACCGGATGGCGTACCGGGAGCATACCGGATTCTCGCCAACTTAGTAAGTCTTGCTAAGAATCCAACCTTCATCGCGCAGACACCTAAGAATCAGGCCGCCAGCGCCGCAAGGTAAGTAAGTGGACACCGAGCAATTCCCCGCCCCGCTTTACGTTGAAACGGTCCTGGCGCCGAACTTCCGGGAAGCCCAGCGGCACTTTCTGGACGCTCTGATCGAGATCCATTACGCCCATACGCGCATGCTGGCGCGGCAGGGAATCCTGACCGAGGCCGAAGAACGCAAACTGCGCCAGGGCCTCGATCAGCTAGACCGAAGCGAAATCGCCGCGGCGACTTACGACGGATCGAACGAGGATTTGTTTTTCTATATCGAACGGTTGCTGGAGCAAGCCTGCGGGCCGCTATCGGGAAAGATGCACACCGCCCGCAGCCGCAACGACATCGCGATCACTCTCTTTCGAATGACTCTGCGGGAAGAACTGCTGCGCCTGGCGGCGGTGATCGCGGAAGTGCGGCGCGCCGTACTGGATTTGGCGGAGCGGCACGTGGATACCGTAATGCCGGCGCACACCCACACGCAGCCCGCACAGCCAACCACGCTGGCGCATTACCTGCTCGCGGTAAGCGAGTTCTTAGAGCGCGACCTGGCGCGCATCCGGGAAGCTTTTGCGCGCGTGAATCTGAGCCCGATGGGTGCGTGCGCCATCACCACGACAGGATTTTCGATCGATCGGGCTTTCACCGCCGAATTGCTGGGCTTCGATGGGCTGGCGGAAAACTCCTACGGCGCGATCGCATCCATCGACTATCTGACCGGATCCGCGGCAGCCGTCGCAGTCGCCATGGTGAATATCGGAAAGCTGGTGCAGGATCTGTTGCTGTGGTCCACACGGGAATTCGCGTTCGTACGCCTGACCGACGCGTACGTGCAGTCCTCCAGCATCATGCCGCAAAAACGCAATCCCGTCGCGCTGGAGCATGCACGCATCCTGGCCAGCCGCGCGCTCGGAGAATCACAGGCCGTGCTCACCTGCGCCCACAACACTCCGTTCGGCGATATCAACGACAGCGAAGACGATCTTCAACCGCTGGTGTTCACGGCGTTCGAGGATGCGTCGCGCTCCTTGCGGCTGCTGGCGGGGCTCTTAAGAACAGCCGAGTTCGACCGGTACCGTCTGGCTGAGCGAGCCCGCTCCGATTTCATGACGGTGACCGAACTGGCGGATACGCTGGTTCGCGAGGCCGGTCTCAGCTTCCGGCAAGCTCACGCGCTGGTGGCCGAGGCGGTCAACCGGTCGGCTGACGACAGTCCCAGCGCCATCGCCTCCGCGCTGTTGTCACAGAATCCATCTTTGCCGCTGAGCCGGGAACTTATCGAGCGATCGCTTGACCCCCTCCATTTTGTCAGGGTGCGGCGCATCATTGGCGGTCCCGCACCCGAAGTGGTGAGCAGCGCATTGGCGCACGCCCGCGAAGGGCAACTCGCCATGGAAAACTGGATTCAGTCGGAACGGCAGAAGCTGGAAGACGCACGGCGCCGGAACGTCGGTGTCTTGTAACAGCCCGCAAAACGGAGCGCGCGGGCTTGCTTGCTCGAGTGTAGTGAAGGCGCCTGCGCGCCCTGTGCGGGCTAGCTGGCGGCCTTCTTGGCCTTGGGCGGCACAATCGCGTCTTTTACCGCCTTGGCGACGCGGAATTTCACTACTTTTTTGGCGGGAATATTGATGGTTTCGCCCGTGGCCGGATTGCGGCCGATGCGGGCCTTGCGATCCACGCGGACCAATTTTCCTAGGCCGGGCAGCGCGAATACGCCGGCCTTCTTCACTTCTTTGACGGCAGTCTGGGCCAGGTTCTCAAGAAATTGCTTGGACACCTTGTTGCTGACCTCGCAGTTCTTGGCGAGCAGCTTGACGAGTTCGCTTTGAGTCATCGACTTCTCCTTGGTGGGGTTTTCGTCACCGAATTATCATATGCCGATGTTCCATGCGGCGCAAGCGATTTTTCGCGTATTTTACGGGCTTTTTGCGAATGGAGCGCCAATCTGCTACTTGAGACGTTTCAAGTCTTTCTTGACCGGCTCAAAATCGGGCTTCAAGCGCAGAGCCGTTTCCAGCTCGTTCCTGGCGTCTTGCTTGCGGCCTTCCTTTTCGTAGACCAAGCCCAGCGACCAATGCGCGCCCGCGATCAGAGGCGCGCCTGCTTCGGGTTCGCGTGTTTCCGTGAAGTACTTCTTGAGGTATGTTTCGGCGCGCGGCAATTCGACGGTTTCGTGCAGCATTGCGCGCGCGGCATACACATAAGGGCTGAGGTCGTCCGGAATGGCCTGCTGGGAGCGGATAACCAGCTTGGCCGCGTCGTCGTAGCGTTTCTCCTCGACCAGCACGATCGCCAGCATGCGGTAGGCTTCGATTCGATCCGGGTTCAACTCCAGCGCGGCCTGGCTGTGCTGGTCGGCCTGGCCGAGGTTGGGATGCTGCGAGCCGCTGTAGAAGTTGGCGAGAGTGATTTGAGCCTCATAGTTCCGTGGATTTGACTCGACGGCTTTCTGATACAACCCTTCCAGCTTGTCGTCTTGTTTTTCGTTGCGCGCGATGAAAGCCAGCGCTAAGTAGCCTCGGGCCGGATCAATCTTGACCAGGTCGTTGGCGGCCTGCGCGGCTTTGTTCTTATCGCCCCCGGCTACACCCGGCGCCTCCGCAAAATATTGCATTTGATCGAACAGATTGTCGGGATCTTTCGGAGCGATGGCCAGCGCGGCGTCGAATTCGGCGCGGATCTTGCGCGCGAGTCCAAGCTGCTTCAAAAATGACACACGATCGGCTTGATCGGCGTAGATTTCACCCAGCTCACGATGCGCCGGACTCGACTTCGGGTCCAACCGGACGGCGGCTTCTGCCAGCTTGGCCGCCTCGTCCAGTTGATCGAATTCGTGCCGGATGCGAGCCAGGATATAGTTGGCTCGGGCATCTTCGGGATGCGCCTTATAGTCAGCTTCCGCAATTTCACGCGCGCGCTTAAAGTGGCCATTCTCGATGAGCGCGTCAGCGGCCGGGCCGCCGGCAGCCGCGGTCATGACAGGCATGAGCAATGCCAGTGCGGCGCGGATGGAGTTACTCATATCGCAAGGCTCGGTTCGGGTCGACAGTTGAAGCGCGCCGGGCCGGAAGATAACACGCGAGCAGAGCCACGACAAGCAGCAATACGCTGATCGTGATATACGTTGCGGCATCCGTGGGGCTGACGCGGTAAAGGATCGATTTCATCAGACGTGTAACCGCAAGAGCGGCACCGAGGCCGATCGCAAGCCCGGCCAGCGCCAGTTTGAGGCCTTGCCCCACCACCAACGAAACCAGATCGCGTCCGGCCGCGCCGAGCGCCAGGCGAATTCCGAACTCGCGTTTGCGAGCCGCCACCGAATACGCCATCACGCCGTAAATGCCCAGTGCTGCCAGAAAGAGCGACAACACCGCAAAGAAAATCGTGATTTGACCGACGATCACTTGTGGCGCGCGCTGCTGGGCCATCATCTGCCGCATGGATTGCACGCCCGCCACAGCCTGACCCTTGTCTACCGCCAGGACAGCGCGGCGAACAGCAGATGCCATATCTTGCGGCTCGGAATTCATGCGCAGCACGATTCGCATATTGCGGTAGGGGGACTGCCGGTGAGCCAGATAGACCTCCGGTTCGAACACATCGGTCTCGTTCTGGCCCTTGGTGTCCTCCACCACGCCGATGATGGTCACGACGGTGCCGTAGTTAGCTCCGTAGCGAATGCGCTTTCCAACCGCGTCTTCACCAGGCCATTCGCGCCGCGCCAGCGCCTGATTGATAACGGCTACGGGTAACGAATCGGCTTGGTCCTCGTCGGAGATAGCACGGCCGCGCAGCAGGATGATTCCCATGGTGCTGAAATAGCCAGGAGTCACCGCGCTCAGCTGCATGCTCGGAACATCCCTGGGATCCGGCTTGGGACGCCCATCAATGGCATATCCGGCGTAATTTCCACTGTCCGTGTACGGCACCAGAAGCCCGGCCGCCGCCGACGTCACGCCCGGGAGCCGCCGGATTTGTTGGAGCACGCCGGCATAGAACGCTTCCACGCGCTTCGAGTCGGTGTAGCGCGACCCCGACAGCGCCAGTTGAGCCACCATCAGTCCCTGGGGCTGAAAGCCCGGCTCGCTGGTATACATGCGCACCAGGCCCTTGGTCAACAGGCCGGCTGTTATGAGCACTATTAAGGCCAGGGCCACTTCGAAGACGATCAAACAATTCTTGAGGCGATTCCCAGCGGCGCCCGCAGTCAAGCGCGCAGTGTTTTCCCTGAGCCCGTCATTGACCTCCAGGGCCCAACAACGGAAGGCCGGCGCGAAACCAAATATCAGGCCGGTCGCGAGCGCGATGCCGAATGTGTAGAGCAATGTATTGCGATCGACTCTCAATGCGCCTGAGTCCGGAAGATACTGGCGGATTTCGACCGGAATGGCATCGGCGATCCAATGCACGCCCCAGATTGCGAACATGACGCTGGCGGCCGCCGCCAGCAGGAACAGCACCAGATTTTCGACCAAAAGCTGCCGTAACAAACGGCCTCGGCCGGCTCCGATAGCCAGCCGCACCGCCATTTCTCTCTGCCGGCTCACGGCCCGCCCCACCACCAAATTGGCGACATTGCCGCATGCGATCAGCAGCACGCAACCCACCAGCCAGAAGACTATCAGCAACTGATCGGTACCGACCTCCTTGCCGATTTCGTCCTGCAAGGTGCGAAGTTGAATGCTTCTGCTTGCGTTGGTCACCGGGTAATCTTTTTGGAGGCGGCGCGCCACGGTCTTCAGGTAGCCGCTGGCCTGCGGAAGACTCACGCCGGGACGCATGCGCGCGATCACGTTGAGATAGCGCACGCGCCGATTGGATCGTTCCGCATCTGTCAAGGCCAGCGGCATAAAGATCGCGGCCCTGCCGAGAAGTGGCAAATGGAAGCCGCCTGGGAGAATCCCTACCACGGTCACTTTTTGGCCGTCGATTGGAATGGTTTTGCCCACCAGTGTGGCATCGCTTTGGTAACGGTTCTGCCACAATTCATAGCTGATGATGGCGGCCGGCGCGGCGTCCGGCGTGTCTTCTTGCGGCAGGAAACCGCGGCCCAGGCGCGGCGTGACGCCCAGCATGTGGAAGAACTCGGAATTGATTCGCGCGCCGTAAAGCTGCTCGGGCTCATCTCCGTGCAGCAGGGTAAAAATGGGGGTGGTGTACGCGCAAATCTCTTCGAAAACGTCATGGTCCCTGCGCCAATCGGCGGCATCGGCAGGCGCCACCACGCCCGCCGCGGCGTTCCTTGGGTCCAGCTCCCGAACGGTCACCAGTTGATCGGGATTCGGATAGGGCAAGGACTTCAGGATCCAGGCGCTCACGACGCTGAAGATCGCCGTGTTGACACCGATGCCGAGCGCCAGCGTAAGCACCGCGATGGCGGTGAATCCGGGACTCTTTCTTAGCATCCGCAAGGCGTAGCGCAAATCCTGGCTGGTCTCATCCAGCAGACGCAGCCCGCGCGCCTGCCGGCACTCTTCCTTGAGAGGTTCGAGCTGGCCGAATTCGATGCGGGCCTGGCGCTCGGCTTGTTCGCGCGGAATGCCTCCCCGCACCAGATCCTCGGTATAGCTCGCGACATGATGGCGCAGCTCGGCATCCATCTCGCGCTCCATGCGGTTGCGGCCCAAGGCGTCGCGCGCTAACGTGCGAAGACGTGCCCACCAGGTCATGACTTCTCCGGGACCGCCTTCAACACGCCCAGCACGCCTTCACTCAGACGATTCCAGTTCTCGGTTTCGATCTTCAACTGGCGCCGTCCATCGGCGGTAAGCCGGTAGTACTTGGCTTTTCGATTATTCTCGCTCTCGCCCCACTCGGCCCGGATCAGGCCGCGATGCTCCAGCCGATACAGCGCCGGATAAAGCGAGCCTTGCTGGACGAGCAGACGCCCGTTCGACAGCTGCTGGATGCGCATCAGGATGCCGTAGCCGTGCATGGGCTCGAGAGAAACTGACTTCAGAATCAACATATCGAGCGTGCCTTGGAGCAGATCGGATTGCTTGTTCATCGATGCCTAGACAATCTAGGGGTAGTCTAGCGCGACTCTCCTAGATTGTCAAGGGGAATGCGAGCGGTCTTGGGACGTTCTTAACTCGAATTACGCCGCGCGGCCCACCGCCGCCAGTTCTTTCACCAGGCTGGATAGAAACGCCTTGGCGTCGCCGAACAGCATGATGGTGTTGGGCATGTAGTACAGATCGTTGTCGATGCCGGCGAAACCGGGATTCATGCTGCGCTTGATGACCATCACCGTGCGGGCCTTATACGCCTGTATGATCGGCATCCCGGCGATGGGGCTCTTGGGATCGGTCTCGGCCCCCGGATTCACCACATCGTTGGCTCCGATGATCAGCGCCACGTCGGCGTTGGGCATCTCGGGATTGATGTCGTCCATCTCGCGCAGCTTGTCGTAAGGCACGTCCGCCTCGGCCAGCAGCACGTTCATGTGGCCGGGCATGCGTCCGGCGACGGGATGAATGGCGAATTCGACGTTCACGCCCCGCTTGGTGAGGAGGTCGTACATTTCGCGGAGCTTGTGTTGCGCCTGCGCGACGGCCATGCCGTAACCGGGAATAATCACCACGGTTCGCGCAGAATCCAAGATTTGCGCCGCTTCATCGGCGGTAGCGGACCGATAGGGCCGGGCTTCCGATGCAGCCGCCGAAGTCTGCAGTTGGCCGAAGGCGCCAAAAAGCACATTGCCGAAGGAGCGGTTCATGGCGCGGCACATGATGATCGCGAGAATGAAACCCGACGATCCATCCAGCGCGCCCGCGACGATCAGCATCTTGTTGTTAAGCACGAATCCCATGGCGCTGGCCGATAGCCCGGCGTAGGAGTTCAACAGCGCAATCACGGTGGGCATGTCGGCTCCGCCAATCGGAATGATCAGCAGAACGCCGAACACCAGCGCGAGCACGGTGAAGATGGGGAACAGAATAGTGCGCTCGGGTGAAATGATCAGAGCCAGCCCAATACCGGCTGCGGCGGCGAACATTCCGAGGTTGACGAAGTTTTGTCCTTTATACGTGATGGGCCGCTGCGGCAAAGTCTCCTGGAGTTTGCCGAACGCCATCATACTGGCGGTGAAGGTCAGGAACCCGAGCAGACGTTTCGACAATGAGCGCGGTCATCTCGACCGAGGTCAGCGCGGGCCCTTGGTTGATGCCCTTGTAGTACTCAGCGGTTCCAATCAGCGCCGACGCCAGCGCGCCGCACGCGTGCGAGAACGCGGTTCGCTGCGGAACCGCCGTCATGGGCATGATGTAAGCGATAGGGATTCCGGCCGCCGTGCCCAGAAACGAACGCCACCAGGATCCATTGGTAGCTGACTACTTCGAAACGCAGCAGCGTGCCGACCACGGCCAGCACCATGCCGATCTCGCCTACGATGACCCCGCGCCGCGCGGTGGCCGGCGAGTTCATCCATTTGATGGCCAGGATGAATCCCATGGCCGCGATCATATAAATCAGCGGAAGAATGGTATTGTCCAGCTTCATTTCTTTTCCGGCTCCCGTTTCTTGAACATCTTCAGCATGCGGTCGGTGATCAGAGTAGCCGCTCACCGCGTTGAGCACGGCCAGGAACACCGCCGAGAAACCCAGGGCACGCGAAAGCACGCTGGCATCTTTCGCGCCGGTGATCAAAATCGCGCCGACTACGGTGATGGCCGAGATCGCGTTGGTCAGCGACATCAGCGGCGTATGCAGCAGCGGCGATACGCCGCGAATGAGCTGGAAGCCTAGAAAGGCGGCCAGCATGAATACCCAGAGGCCAAATTCATAACCTCCCATCGCTTCACCTTCCTTCCCCGGCTCGCACGGGAGCCAGGCCTAGCTTTTCGCTCACGCGAGCATGCACCACCTCGCCGCCCTGCGTGACCAGGGTTTCGCGAATGATTTCGTCTTCGCGATTAATCTTCAGCTCGCCTTTATTGACCATCAGCTTCAAGAAGACACCACGTTGGAGCCGTACATCTGGCTGGCGTGGTTCGGGATCGTGGAGGGAATATTGAGCGGGCCCAGGATGCTGATGCCGTTGTGAACCACGGTCTGGCCGGGGTGCGTCAGCTCGCAGTTGCCGCCGCGTTCGGCCGCGATGTCGACGATGACCGATCCGGGTTGCAGCGCGCTGGCCATTTCGGCGGTGACCAGAATGGGCGCCTTCTTGCCCGGAACCGCGGCTGTGGTGATGAGGACGTCCTGTTCGCGGATCACTTCGGTGAGCAACTCGCGCTGCCTGCGGTAGAATTCTTCGCCCATGGCCTTGGCGTAACCGCCCTTGTCTTCGGAAGCGCCCGCCTCGATATCCAAGACGACGAATTTCCCGCCCAGGCTCTCGATTTGTTCTTTGACGGCGCTGCGGATATCGTACGCGGAGACCACCGCGCCGAGACGCCGGGCGCGTGGCGATGGCCTGCAGTCCTGCCACGCCGGCGCCCAGGATGAAGACTTTCGCGGCTGTCACGGTTCCGGCCGCGGTCATCAGCATGGGGAACATTTTCGGCAGCGTGGTGGCGGCCAGCAGCACGGCGCGATATCCGGCGATGGTCGCCATCGACGAGAGCGCATCCATGCTCTGCGCGCGCGTGATGCGCGGCATCAGCTCCATGGCGAAGTACGACACGCCGGTGCGCGCCAGGTCGGGGATTTCCCGCGCGGCAGTCAAGGGTTCGCCGAAACCAATCAGGATTTGACCCGAGCGCAGCAGGCTCAGATCAGCACGACCCGCGTCGGGATTCGCGCCCAAGCTGCGAACCTGGACGATGATGTCGGATTTCCCAAAAATCTCGGCGCGATTGGTGACGCTTGCGCCACGGGCCTTGTAGAGATCGTCTGGGAAACTCGCTTCGACGCCCGCCGATTCTTCGACCAGGACGGTCGCGCCGATCTTGCCGAGCGCTTCGCAAGCTCGCGGAATCAGCGCCACGCGACGCTCGCCCGGGAAAGTTTCCCGCGGCACTCCTATAGTCACAGCCAAAGCATTACCTCCCTTTGGAGGGTTGTTCAGAAGCTTATTTCTGCATCACGATTCAGCCCATGAGCCTCGAGGGGATCATGGCATCGAGCTGCGGCCTAGCTTCCAACAGCCCTTTAGAGATCATACTCTCATCCGAGGAAGTTTGGCGGACGCCGGCCTGTTTCAGCGAATGCGACCAGAGTCCGAGTGCCGGCCTGGAATTAAAAGGGGGGCCCATTGACACCGCCCGCGGTTTGGTATATTCTGCCCGACAACCTTTGGTGTCGCTAGGGTGAGGACATCTAGGAGAAATGGGGAAATACGAATGCGTAGCACAACGTTTGTGCGGTGCTTGCTTGCCGCGTTTGCAATTCTTCTCTTCGCCTCGATAGCTTCGGCGCAGAGCACAATTTCAGGACAGGTCAAGGACAGCTCCGGTGCTGTCATGGCAGGTGTATCGGTCGAAGCTGCCAGCCCGGCTCTGATCGAACGGTCTCGCACTGTCACCACGGACGGTACGGGGCGGTATGCAATCGTGGACGTTCGGCCGGGCACTTATACCATGACCTTCACCATGCAAGGTTTCAGCCAGGTGAGGCAGCAAGTCGAAGTGCCATCCAACGTGACGGTGCCGGTTGACGCCAGTATGCAAGTAGGCGCGGTTGGGCAAACGGTCGAGGTGCAGGCACAGGTCGCTACGGTCGATGTCGAGAACGTGGCCCACCCCGAGGTCTTGACCAGGACTGACATGGACTCGGTGCCGTCGGCGCGCAACATGCAATCCATCGGCTCCTATGTTCCGGGCGTTCACCTCAATAATCCGGATGTGGGAGGCACCCAGCAGATCGAGCAGACCTACATGTCCGCGCACGGCAACCCGGCAGGGCGCGATACATACCTGCTCGATGGCATGCGTGTCAACACTATGCAGCTCGACGGTTTGATTCAGATCTACATCGATAACGAACTCCTGCAAGAGGCCACCTATCAGACCAGCAACGTAACTGCTGAAGTTCAGGGTGGCGGCGTTTACACCAACCTGGTGCCGAAGGATGGTGGGAACGAGTTTCACGGCGCGCTTTTCCTGGGGTACACGCCCGCCCAGTTCGTGGGCACAAACATTTCGCCCGCTCTCACGGCTCGCGGTGTTACGGGACAATCCGCCGTGAACAGGATCGAGGACTTCGATGGCAGCATTGGCGGACCGATCCTCAAGGACAAGTTATGGTTCTTGCTCGGCGGGCGAAAGCAACTCACCTTTATTCAAGCGGCAAACTCGTTCTACCTGAACGGGCAGCCCGGAATTGAGAGGAGCTATATTTACACCGGCGATATCCGGCTGACGTGGCAAATCAATTCGAAAAACAAATGGTCCGCCATGTGGATTCGCGACTGGAAGACCAAGGAAAACGACGTAGTCACCGACGCCGGCGGCTTCGCCGATGTCAACCCAGCGGTATCCACACTGGAGCGGATGCCAAAGATGTATTACATCCTGCAGACCCGCTGGACCGGAACCTTAACGCCTAAACTCATCTTGCAAAGCGGGTTCTCTCTCACCAAGCTCGACTACAACATCAACGACCACGCGGGACAACAGCTTACCCCATTTACGCAGGACTGGTATGCCGGCGCCTCAGAGCTAGACTTCGGCAGGCTCACACGCAGTGTCTCGCAGAATGTGCAGACCTTCTCCAAGTACGACCGGTATGTTTGGAATGCAATGGGAGCGTACATTACAGGATCGCACCAAATCCGCTTTGGAATTACCGACGACTGGGGCATCGACCAACTGGACAACATCGCGAACGGAGACGCTAACTACAATTACTTGAACGGCGTTCCATTGAACATCACGGCGTACAATACGCCCACCTATCAACATTTTCGTCTGAAGTCCGACCTCGCGCTCTACGGCGTGGATACGTGGCACTTCAAGCGCCTCGCGATCACCGGCGGGCTGCGCTGGGAATACCTGGATAACTATATCGAGAAGCAGGAGGCTCCGGCTGGGCGGTTTGTTGGCGCGCGCAATTTCCCGCAAATCGATTGCGGCACGGTTAAGGGGCTGAGCTGCTTCAAGAACTGGTCGCCGCGAGTGGGCGTTATCTACGATGTGTTCGGGAACCACAAGACGGCGGTCAAAGCCGGCGTCGGTAAGTACAATTCCCCGATCGTGACTTCGAATCTAAATGCTTTCAACCCGATGTATACCTCCAGCGAGAGCGTGCCATGGTTGCATGCTCCGACCACCGCCTGCGAAACGGACGGTCGGACGCCTGGGTGCATTCCGGCCGGTACCACTTTTGGCACGGGTGACATCGGTCCCAACCCGAATCCCCGATTCGGACTTCTCAACAACATTAGTATGGATCCGAATTTCAAGCGCGAGTACCAATGGGAATACAGCATCGGCGTCCAGCAGCAAATTCGGCAGGGCCTTACTCTGAACTTTGGTTGGAACCGGACATCGGACTATCAACAGCCGCTGCTCGTCAACTACGCCGTGCCACCGTCGGCCTACACGCCGTTCCAAATTACGAATCCCTTGGATGGGAGTGCCCTCACGGTTTTTAATTTGCAGCCCGCCTTTTTCGGCCTAGCTCCACAGCTGCATGAGACCAACGCGCCCCAGAGTCTCCGCCGCAACGTTTACAACGGCTTTGAGACATCGGTTTCCGGCCGGCTGCCACATGGGGCTTTTATATTTAGCGGCTGGACGATCGAGAACCAAACGGACGTAGCTTGTGACATCACCACGTCCGCCGGCGGGGCTGCCCTCAACGATCCCAATTCACTCCGGTTCTGCGACCAAACCGGCGCCTTATATCAGAATCTGGGCAAGATCGGCGGCGTACCTTGGCGCAATGAATTCAAACTTCAGGGCAATGTGCCGATCATCTGGGGATTCGAAGTAAATGCTTCGATCTATTCGGTTCCGGTTTACAGCGCGCAATATGCAACTCCAAATGCCGCGGGGTTGACCGGGTTCAGCGCCCAGCAGGACGGATATAAGACGGTAAATTGGAGCATTACGCCTGGCACCAGGTATCCCAAAGATTGCAATTGCCCGAATCCAGGAG
The DNA here is from genome assembly GCA_963739705.1 of Terriglobia bacterium. Lineage (GTDB taxonomy): Bacteria > Acidobacteriota > Terriglobia > Bryobacterales > Bryobacteraceae > Palsa-89. Next base: position 62,488 of record CAVUBR010000015.1, read on the forward strand.
GCCTGGTTGACCCTGGCCTGAAGCAGGGCTCCGCGCTGATCCAGCTAATTCCACCTGGTTCGCGCCTCACGCCTCGGCTAACGCAGTTCGACATGGGAGCTCGGAGAGTCTTTCATATTCATGAAAGATATACGATCATGCCCGAAATTCAAGTATTCAATATCCTTAACGCGAGCACCGTTTTGCAAGAGAGCGAATCGCTCGGCCCGACTGTGATTCCGTATCTTGCAGGCGCCGCGGGCGGCACGCCATCGGTTATTTTGAACCCGCGCATGTTTCGCGTTAACGTGCAGTTCAAGTTCTGACACCGGCGGCTTAGGCGATCCCGGATCAGGCTTGCAACCAACGGTCGTGACGGTTAGAGCTATCTCAGCTCCCAT
>CAVUBR010000016.1:0-127264 GCA_963739705.1 Terriglobia bacterium
GCACCTTAGAACTGTCGTACAGGCGTGCGGGTAGCGATGGCACCTGCAGCCAGGCACTCGGGGCACAAGTGTCGTTAGCACCTGTCGTTAGCACCTCAGCACCCCACCTCCGAATCGCATATAATCGTTGCATCTCGCGCCAGGGAGGTGCACATGCGCAAGATCAAGGCCAAGGGCCGGATTTCCCGCCGTAGGTTCATCGAGGGCACCGGCGTTGCTGTCGTCGCCGCCACCGCCACCCCCGCTCTGCAAGCGCAGAGCACTACTATCGAACCCTCGCCCGGCGTGCCCCACACCACCATCCGCGCCACGGTCAACGGCAAGGCCCAGCGCATCGACGTCGAGGACCGCTGGTCCATCGCCGAAATGCTGCGCGACCATCTCGGCCTCACCGGCACGAAAATCGGCTGCGACCGCGGCGAGTGCGGCGCCTGCACCGTCCTGCTCGATGGCAAGCCCGTTTACTCCTGCAGCAATTTCGCGGTCTGGGCCGACGGACGCACCATCCAGACCGTCGAAGGCTTGGCGCACGGCGACGAGCTAGATCCGCTGCAACAAGCCTTCATCGAACACGACGCCCCCCAGTGCGGATTTTGTACCTCCGGCCAGCTGATGAGCGGAAAAGCGCTGCTCAACTCCAATCCCCATCCCACGCACGAAGAAGTGCAAGCCGCCATGACCGGCAACATCTGCCGCTGCTCCAACTACAATCGCTACGTGGAGGCAGTGCTGGCCGCCGCCGCGATGCCCGCGGGTAAGAAATCCAATTCCACCGCCAGCCGCAAGCGCTCCAAGGGAGGCCTCTCATGAGCGAGACCTTGCAGCCTTTGAAAACCGTCGGCCATCCCACGCCGCGTATCGATGCGCTGGAGCGCGTCACCGGTCAGGCCCACTACTCCGGCGACGTGAAACTTCCCGGCATGCTTTACGCGCGCGTCCTCCGCAGCCCGCACGCCCACGCGCGCATCCGCAGCATCGATGTCTCCAAAGCCCAGGCCCTCCCTGGCGTCAAGGCCGTCATCACGCACGACAATTGCACCGTAGTCTGGGGCGCAGGCTCGATCGCCGGCGGAGTCCAGTACAACGACGAAATCAAGAAAATCACGAAACAGCGCCGCTACGCCTTCAACAACCCGGTGCGCTTCGTGGGTGACCCGGTCGCGGCGGTCGCGGCCACCGATCGCCACATCGCCGAAGAAGCCCTGCAATTGATCCAGGTGGACTACGAAGTTTTGCCGCACGTCCTCGAGCCTGAAGAAGCGCTCAAGCCCGATGCTCCAAAGGTCTGGCCGGAGGGTAATTTCGCGCTCAATCCCCGCAACGAACAGCAGCCCATCGGACAAAAACGCGGCAACGTTGAAGAAGCTTTCCGCACTTCCGACCACGTCTTCGAAGATCGCTTTTCGACAACCTTCGTACACAACGCGCAAATGGAGCCGCGCTCAGCCGTGGCGCACTGGGAAGGCGACCAGCTCACCGTCTACACGCCCACGGGCGGCATCGCCAATTGCCGGCACGACATCGCGCGCGACCTCGGCCTTCCCGACGACAAAGTGCGCGTCATCTGCCAATACATGGGCGGCAACTTCGGCAACAAGAATCAGAATCAGGATGCGGATCTGATCGCCGCGTCGCTCGCTAAAATGGCCGGCGCGCCCGTCAAGCTGGAGCTTTCGCGCAAAGAAGATTTCATCGGCATGCACGGCCGCTGGCCGACGGTCCAATACTACAAAGTCGGCGTCTCGAACGATGGCACGCTCAAGGCTATCCAACTCCGCGGCTTCAGCGGCATGGGCGGCTATCGCAAGAATTCCGGCGCCATCGGCGGCATCGAGGTCTTTCGAGTGCCCCAACATCGAAACTATCGTGACTCCCGTCTATACCAACAAGACGGTCTCCGGAAATTTCCGCGGGCCCGAGTTCCCGCAAGGCTACTTCGGCATCCAGTCCATGATGGACGAGGTCGCCTACAAGATGAAGATGGACCCGGTCGACTTCGCCTTGAAGAACATGACGCGCAAAGCCTACTCAAGGCGAGTACACCAACTACACCTTGGACGAATGCATCCATCGCGGCGCTGAAGCCTTCGAGTGGAAGAAACGCTGGCGGTCGAGTTCCGGGCTCCGATTCCGGCCCGATCAAGCGCGGCGCCGGCTTCGCGTTCATGGCTTTTCGCTCCGGCGTCGGCCACAGCAACGCGGTACTGCGCGTCGATTCCAACGGCCGCTACTACGCGCATGTGGGCGTCACCGACGTCGGCGCGGGCGCTAAAACCACCATGGGCCTGATCGCGGCCGAGGCGCTGGACGTGCCGCTCTCGCAGGTCGAAGTGGTCTGGGGCGACACCGGAACATGCCCCTACTCAGTCGGCGAATCCGGCAGCCGGACCACCATCCAGACCGGCTGGGCCGTCATCGAAGCCGCGCACGATTTGAAGAAGCAGGTCGCAGAAAAAGGCCTGCCCAAAGCCGGCGAATTCCTCACCGCCTCCGCCGGACCGAACCCCAGCGTATGGAACCCGGCAAGGTCCGCAACGCCTTCGGCGCGCACTTCGTCGAAGTCGAAGTCGACACCGACCTCGGCCGCGCGCGCGTCACCAAATACCTCTGCGTGCACGACTGCGGCCGCATCATGAACCCGCTCACCGCCATCAGCCAGATCAAAGGCGGCGCCGTCATGGGCATCGGCATGGCTTTGCACGAAGACCTGCGTGTACGACCGCGCCTCCGGCGTCCCACTCACCGCGGGCTACTACGGCGCGCGCATCTCCACCCATCGCGACGTGCCGGATGTCGAGTGCATCTTCATCGAATCGGACGACGGCTACGGACCCTGGGGCGCCAAGAGCATGGGCGAATCGAGCAAAGTTCCGGCGGTCGCCGCCGTCGGCAATGCGGTCTTCAACGCGATCGGCAAGCGCATGAAGGACCTGCCGATCACCAAGGACAAGATCATAGGAGCACTGGCATGAAAGCTTTCACCAACGCCAACCCGCGGGATCTCCCGCACGCGCTCACTCTGATTCAGCAGGCGCAGTCCAGCGGCCGGCACGCCGCCATCGCGGGCGGCGGCAGCGACCTGCTGGGCATGATCAAGGAACGCATCGAGACACCGGATGTCGTCGTCAATCTGAAATCAGTCAAGGGCCTTGATCAGATCGCAGCGCAAAAGGCTGGCCTGAAGATCGGCGGCCTGACCACGCTCGACACCATCACGCGTCATCCCGCCATCCGCCGCCAATACACCGTGCTGGCGGAAGCGGCCGAAAGCGTCGCAACGCCACAGATCCGCAATGTCGGCACTCTGGCAGGCAATGTCGCGCAGCGCCCCTGGTGCTGGTATTACCGCAATGGATTCCCGTGCTTCAAAGCAGGCGGCAAGCAGTGCTTCTCCATCAACGGCGAGAACCAGTTTCACGCCATTTTCGGCGGTGGCCCTAGCTTCATCGTGCACCCGTCCGATACCGCGCCGGCATTGGTCGCGCTCGACGCCAAGTTCCACGTCGCGGGACCGAAAGGCAACCGCACTGTATCCGCAGCCGACTTCTTCGTCCTCCCGCGCCAAAACGCCGCGCGTGAAAATGTTTTGGCCGAGGACGAGGTTCTCGCGCACATCGAAATCCCCTCAACCCGCCCCGGCACGCGCAGCACGTATCACAAAGTGATGGATCGTGAAGCCTGGACGCACGCCGTGGTAAGCGCGGCGATCGTGCTCGAAATGGACCAAGGACGTCTGCCGCTCCGCGCGTGTCGTGTTAGGCGGCGTCGCTCCAATTCCGTGGCGCGTCCCCGAAGCCGAGAAGCTTCTGGCTGGCCAGCGCATCACCCCAGAACTCGCCGAAAAGGCCGGCGAAGCTGCGGTCGCAGGCGCTACGCCGCTCGCAAAGAACGCTTATAAAATTCCGCTGACCAAAGCCGTCGTCCGCCGGACGGTCTTGGAACTCGTGCAACGGGCGTAGTCACACCGTTGGATCAGTTCCTGCTGGCCGGCCGCAAGCTGTCGACGAACTTCTGATATTCCTGATCCGGGACCGCGCGCGAGTCGACGAAAATCCCGCCCAGCAGCCTGCGCGCCATGCGGCGTTCCGGCGTGTCCTCAGAACCTGCGGCTTGTTGCGACAGCTTCGTCAGCCGATCCTTCAACTGCGAAAGACTCGCCGTACGCGCGTCGCCACCGTCTCCGAGTCCTTCCTGCAAATCCATCAGCTCGGACTCGAGCTGCGCCTCGAAGTGCTCATCGGCGTGTTGCTTGTTGAGCGCGTCCAGCAAGGTCTTTTTGCCCTGCAGCGCCTGAACCTGTGCCGCAAACTTGGACACGTCGCGCAAACCCTCGAAATCCCGGACCATCCCGTTGGCAGCCTCGAAAGTTCCCAATTCGCTGTTTTGCGCGGCGACTTCGGTCGACCGAGCGTCAAACACCTTCTGCAACAGCTTCTCATCGCGTGGCGCGATTCCAGTTTTCATGGCTTGAATTTGCAGCCACTCCACTGCCTGCATCGCCAGACTGGCCGGCAGCCACTCGTGCCCGCCCTGGAAAACCACGATGCGATGCGGGCTGCTCAACTCTTCATCGAGCTGCCGCATTTCCAGGTAATTGAAATCTTCGGTACCCGCGGTGCCGAACACGGCAAACGGCAGATTGCTGTTGCGCTCACCCGGCGGGAATCCCGCACTGGACGCAATGACCCCCGCCATTTCGTTCGAATCCATGGCCACCTTCATGGCGATGCGCGCCCCGCCCGAAAGCCCGACCGTGTACACACGTTTCATATTGATCGAAAATCGATGGACAATGTCCGACCCCATCATGGCCGCTGCATTCAGGCTGATTTCCGGCGGACCATTGCGCGCGTTGTTCGACCCGGCCACGATGTAGCCGTATTTCTCGGCTGCATCCTTGTATTGCTCCAGCGGCGCCTTGCCTCGCCCGCGCGGATCGAAGGCCAGAATCAAACTCCACTGCCGATCCGCCGAATAATTCGAAGGCAGATAAATCGCGTAGGTCTGCGATTGATCCATGGCGCATTTCACGCCATCCACAATCTGCCCGCGCGGCAGGTCCTGTCCCACTGCGGCGACAGCTACCGCCGCCAGAAGCATACGTGGCCACATGCGCACCATTAAACCACAACTACACGGGTATGTAGTGTATCAGCTTGATTTGTGACGCGGCCGAAAGGAAGCCCTGAATATGCAGTACGCCGCTAAAATCAACATCGGAATACGCCAAGTTTGTGCGGCCTGTGCGAACGCAAACCCCAAGGCCATAATCGCGCTGATTAGATAGTTTATTCGTTGCGACCAACCGGACGGATAGCTCATGCTTGCCGTGCGATGACCGGTACCCTTACAGGTAGGACATAAACCGGTTCCGCCGCAGATGCGGCAAAGTGGGTCGGCTTCGTTTAGATGGATGTTTTGTCCCGAACCGTAGCATGCAGTGCATAGTCCGCTCTTAACGAGATACCCGCGACAATCGGGACAAAGGTTTCTATTGCCTCCAGGCATTGTTGAGTCACAATTGTATCATGCCTACCCGTTCAAGCAAGCCAAAGGATCACGACTTCATGGCCGTGGGGCGGTGCGTCGTTGAGCAGGCGATCGGCGAGAAGCTGTCCGTCGAACCGTTGGACGATCCGAACGCCGGGAAGAACCCTGCTGCTGTGGCGCTGGGTAAACTCGGGGAGCTAAGGGCGGCGTGGCGCGTGCTGCGGCGCTGTCGCCACGAAAAAGAAAAATGATTGCCAGGAAGGCCGCTGCGGCGCGTTGGAAGTCTAAATGATACTGGTTAGATAAGCAAGCTCTTTCTGACACCGCGTCGCGGAATCGTTTACCTGCAAGCGCCTGCCTTGTACCGTAGTATGTATCAGCGGCGGAGAGTGCGTTCGGCGGGGACGTTGATTATGCGATGCTGCAAGAGATCTACGGCAACGATCCCGAGGCCGAGAAGCGCTACAGCCCAGCCCAGTGCATCGGATGCGAGAGGAAGACTATGACCGGAGATCCAGATCCCGATCAGGTAAGCACAAGCTATGTTGAGCGGGCGAACCTTTCAATGCGGATGGGAATGCGCCGCTTCACTAGGCTCACGAATGCCTTCTCAAAGAAGATCGAAAACCACGCCGCTGCCGTTGCTCTCTGCTTCATGTATTACAACTTTGCCCGCCTTCACAAGACGCTGCGCTGTTCGCCTGCGATGGCCGCTGGCGTGGACAATCGCCTGTGGGAGATCGAGGATATCGTTGCGATGATTGAGGTTTATGAAACTTCAAACTGATGCACTACCCACGGGTATGCTAAAGAAATGCCTAGCAACCGAGTATTCCTTGCGGCAATTCTGGCGCTGGCCGCGATTCCCGCCATGGCTGAAGTGGCCGACTCAGGCACCAATGGATTCACGGTCAAGACGACGCTTCAAATTCAGGCCACGCCGGATATGGTCTACCGGCGACTGATCCAGGTCGGCGACTGGCGGGATTCCGCGCACACGTTCTCGGGCGATGCCAAGAACCTCAGCATCGATGAGAAACCGGCCGGCTGTTTCTGCGAGAAGCTGGCCAACGGCGGCGGTGTTCGTCACATGGAGGTTGTGTTCCTCGCTCCGGGCAAGAGACTGGTTCTGAGCGGCGGCCTGGGTCCGCTACAGGCCATAGGCGCTACCGGCGCTATGTTCTCCTACGCAGTCACGACCTATCTGCCTGCAGGCATGAACACCCTTGCCGCGCCGGTCGATTCGGTCTGGTCAGCGCTATTGGCGCGTCTAAAGAACCTGGTCGAGCATGGCGACCCGGCGGCGAAAGCAAAATAGGCGCCGCAGCTATTTTTCCGGCAGCGCAAAAACGTACAGCGCGTTGCCGTTCGCCGGATAGTGAATGTCGGGCAGGATGGTGCGCGGGCACGTTGCGCGGGCTGCCGCCGCCGAGGCCTGTGGTGACGGCGACGTATTGTTTGCCGTCGACGCTGAACGTTACGGGAAAGCCTTGCACCGAAGTGCCCAGGCGCGTTTGCCACAGCATGTTTGCCGGTATTGACGTCGACGGCGCGGAAGACGCGGTTGAGATCGCCGACGAAGGCGATGCCGCCGGCGGTCGAAAGCACGGCGGTGAGGAACGACGGCGCGCTGCTGGACGTTCCAGACTTCCTTCATGGTCTTCACGTCGAAGGCGGCGAGCCGGCCGACGTTGCCGTCCGTGCCGGGCATTTCGTAGAAGCGGCGGTCGCCCATGGTGCCGCCCGAGCCGTCGACGAACTCGACTTTGCGGCCGGACATTTCCATGCAGCTCTGGCTGAGCGGAATGATCGAGCCGCTCGGTGGCGGGATCGTAGCTCATGGCCTGCCAGTTGTGGCCGCCTTCGGTGCTGGGGCAGACCGGCGTCCACTTGCCGATTTCCTGCTCGAGGATGTCGGGGCGGTAGGTCGAGCTGCGCCGGTCTTGTGATCGATCTGTTGAAAATATTTTGAAAAAGGGTTTCCTTGGCGCCGATGAATTCTCCGGTCTTGCGGTCGAGCTTCCAGAGGATGCCGGCCTTGCCGATGGTGAACAAGCGTTTTCGGTCGCCGATATCGACGAGCACGCGCTCGTACACTTCATCCATGTCGAGCGTTTCGCCGGGCACGTGCTGGAAATACCAGGCGAGTTTTCCGTCGTCGGGATTCAGCGCGAGCGTGGAGCTGGAGTACAGCGCCGTGCCCGTTTCGTGCCGCGGCTGGCCTGCATCCACGGCTTGGCCTGCGCCACGCCCCAGTACGTCAGATTCAGCTCGGGATCGTAGCTGCCGGTGATCCAGGTTTCGCGCGCCGACGCGCAGCATGTTCGGCAGATCGCCCCAGGTGTCGCCGCCGGGCTCGCCCTCGCGCGCGATGGTGTTGAAGCTGCCAGAGCGTTTTCCGGTCGCTGGGATCGAACGCGCTGATGAAGCAGCCCTGATCTTTTTCCTGCGCCTTGTAGCGGTCGCAGCCATTCTCGCCTTGCATCACCTTGCCGTGAATGATGATCGGCCCGCTGGAGTTCGCCGTAGCCCTTGCGGCTGTCGCCGATGGTGACGTCCCAGACGGTTTTGCCGGTGCGCGCGTCGAGGGCGAACAGATGCGCGTCGGTGGTCGGCGAACGAAACTTTGTCCTGATAGATGGCCATGTTGCGCATCGCGCCCGTGCCGCCGGTGGACTCTTCGGCGGCCGCATGTGGTTTTCCCAGATCAGGTCGCCGGTGCGCGCGTCGAGCGCCTGCACGATGTTGTCGGTGTTCGACAGATAGATGATGCCGTTGTGGACGAGCGGCGTGGGCTCGTTGGCCGCCGCGCTGTCGTTCATGTTCCAGGCCCAGACCAGCTGCAGGTCCTTCACGTTGTCGGCGGTGATCTGCGCCAGCGCGCTGTGGTTCCAGCCCTGATAATTGCCGCGGACGATCAGCCAGTCGGCCGGATCGGGATTGCGGCAGCATCTCGTCGGTCACCGGGACGTAATTTTTCACTTCGCCGGCGACCGTGATTCCGCGGGGCCCTGCCGGCCGCGCTCCTCCGCGTCCACCGCCAGCGGCGCCACGTCCACCGCCGGCGCCAGCACCGCGCCCGCCCGCCGGCGCTTGTCCGGTGGCGACCGAACTGATCGTGACCGCGGTAGCCGTGGTCAGAGGTTGATTCCCCGGCGTCGCACCGTTGGATTGAAGAATGAAGGCCGCGATCTCGGCGTACACGTCGGCGCCCAGCACGCCAGGGCTCCCGGGCGGCATGGTGGTCTGGATGAGCGCCAGCAGTTCGCGCGTCGTCCGGCCGCCCCAGGTGTTCATGAAGTTGCCGCCGGCCAGCGGCGGAGCTTCGTTCCGTCCGGCCAAGTCAGGCAAGTGGCACCCGGAGCAATTCTCCTGATAAGCGGCCCTTCCGTCCGATGCCTGCGCCGCCGTAAATGGTCCGGCGGGACGCTGCTGGCCTTGCACCAGGATCACTCCGGCCGCCGCCGCCATCAACGTCAGACTAGCTTTCTTCAGCATTGTTTCCCAATCTCCTAATGCATCAGCCAGCCCCACAAATTTCCATCCGGGGCTTTTTCACTTTGAATCTGGATGTAGAATCGGCCTTTCTTGACAGCCTCCACCTGATCCGAACTCAGATCCACCGTACCAGACACGGAACCGCTGGTGGAATGCGTCACGGTCAAATCGAAAACTGCCGGTCCCCGCACGCCGGCCACGCGGCTCAAGCGGAGGTTAGCTGTGGTCGCAGGAGAAAGCAAGCCTTCAAATGTTCCGCTAACCACCAGCTTTGTACCCGAAAGCGTGGCCGTAGCAGAGCCGGCTCCGGCGACCGTGGCTCGCATGGTCGCGTCCATCGACACGGGCGCCAGCCGCGTATGAAATTTCTCTTCGGTTGCGGCCGCCCAGACCAAACCAACTCCGATCGCCGCGACCGCGGCGCACCGCATGCATGCCATTCGTAGCCTCATGGTTCTGTAGGAAAGGACAATAGGCATTATATCTGTGGCGCATGCACTCGTGTCGCATGCAGTCGTGCGTACGCCACGATTCCGGGGATATAATGATTGTCCGAGCCACTTTGGCAAAGGAAGCCAGGCCATCTGGCAAGGAGAGGACAATGTATAAAGCAGTTTTGGGAGCAGCAGCACTGCTCATGTTTTCAACAATCGGGTTCGCGCAGCCCAACGCGGCAATCGACATCACCAATGCCCAAATTCAGGAAGTCTTGAAGTTCGCTCCACCGGCGGTGGACCAGCAGCTTCGAGTCATCGACATGGGCAGTTATCAACTCGCGGTTGGCATCATCCATCGCGGTCCCACAGGTCAGGCAGCCGGCCGGGGCGCTGGAGCAGGCCGTGGACGCGGCGCAGCACCGGCGAATCTCGAAAAATGCGGTGAGCAAATGGCCAATGCCCCTACCGGCGGCGCTAGCGGCATCGCGCATGACGACACCACGGAAGCATACGTCATCGTTTCAGGCGGAGGCACACTGGTAACCGGAGGCCACATCGTCAACGGTTTCCGCTCCGGGCCGGAGTCGGAAGTAACCAAGATCCTGAACGGCCCTTCTTGTAGCGGCCGAATGATGGGCGACATTGTGAGCCGTAAGGTCGGGCTGCACGATGTCATTGTAATTCCAGCCGGAGTGCCGCATGGTTGGAGCGACATTCCTGATCACGTGGATTATCTGAGCGTGCGCCCGGACGAAAAGAAGGTGCTGGAGCACGGGTACGTGAATCCGCACATCAAGTAAACCTGTTGACGCCAGTACATCTGGTGGTTGAGTGCGCATGAGCGTGCTCGACCACACTCTTTTCGTTGTCATCTGCCTGGCTTCGCCGCTGATTGACTGGCTGTGGCTCTATCCGCGCCTGCGGCGAGCTACGGCGGCGGGCCTCCCGTGCGCACGCGAGCGCGGCTACGTCCTCACCATGCTGACGTCCTGGGGCCTGACGGCATGCGTCATCGCGCTTTGGTTGACCTTCGGACGCCCGTTCGACTATCTAAGGCTTGGAATCGGCAATCCGCCTCGTGCCGCAATCGGGCTCGCCTTGACGGCGGCCTATGTTGTATTCGCCTGGATGCAGCGGCGCGCGGTCCTTCGCCAGCCTGATGCGGCTGAGCTGGTACGCCGTCAGTTGGGCCGCGCCGACGCTCTCATGCCTCACACGCCGCGAGAATACCTGCTGTTCCGGATGGTCGCGATCACGGCCGGCATCTGCGAAGAGGTGCTTTACCGCGGATTCGTGATGTGGTATCTCACGATATGGATCACGATCATTCCTGCGGCTCTGGCGAGTTCGATTCTTTTCGGCTTCGCGCACATTTACATCGGCATCCCGCATGTCATCCGAACCATGATCGTGGGCGCGGTATTCGCGGTGGTGGTGCTCGGCACGGGCTCGCTGTGGCCCGCGATCGTTCTGCACGCGGCGATTGATTTGTTCTCAGGCGACCTGGTCTACCGTACGCTGCATGCCGCGCAGCCGGGCGCCAAAGCATGAGGTGGGTTTTATGATTCGAACTGTACCGCCGTTCCGGGCCGATCAGGTCGGGAGCCTGCTGCGCCCGCCCGAACTAAAGGAAGCGCGTGCCAAGCAAGCGCGCGGTGAGATTTCCTCTGATGAGCTGCGCACAATCGAGGACAGCGCGATTGCTTCGGCGATTCGAATGCAAGAAAGCATCGGCCTCAAAGGCGTGACGGATGGCGAGTTCCGCCGTGCGTTCTGGCATTTCGATTTTCTGGAGGCGCTGGAGGGAGTCGAGAGTTACGAGGCCGGCCAAGGGATCCAGTTCAAAGGCGGCCAGACCAAGCCCAAAGGTTTGCGCGTGGTGAGGAAGATCCGTGCCCCGGCGCACCATCCGATGGTGGAACATTTTCGATTCTTGCGGGACCACACGAGCGCCACCGCCAAGATCACCATCCCATCGCCGAGCGTGTTGCATTATCGCGGCGGCCGGCAGGCGGTGGATAAATCCGTCTATCCGGACATGCAAGAGTTTTATCGCGACCTCGGTCTCGCTTACCGGCAAGTGGTTCGCCAGTTCGCGGATGCCGGTTGCCGCTATCTGCAACTGGACGAAGTGAACTTCACGTATCTGTGCGATCCCGAGCAACGGCAAATGCTGAAGGATCGCGGTGACGATCCCGAGAAGCTGCCGGGCATTTACGCCGCGATGATCAACAGCGCGATCGCGGAGCGGCCCGCGGATATGCGAATCACGATGCACTCCTGCCGGGGCAATTTTCGGTCGATGTGGATCGCGCAAGGCGGCTACGAGCCGGTGGCCGAGGTTCTATTTCGCCAGATCAACGTGGATGGCTATTTTCTAGAGTACGATTCAGACCGCGCGGGCGGGTTTGAACCTTTGCGGCTGCTTCCTCAGGAAAAGGTGGCGGTGCTGGGACTGGTCACCTCCAAAACCGGCGCGCTCGAGAGCAAGGACTTTCTGAAAGGCCGCCTCGATGAGGCATCGAAATTCATCGATCTGGAGCGCGTCTGCTTGAGCCCGCAATGCGGCTTTGCGAGCACCGAAGAAGGCAACGTGCTTACCGCGGACCAGCAGTGGTCCAAGCTCGCCCGGATTGTCGAAGTGGCCGGTGAGGTGTGGGCCTCCTGACCTCCGGTAGAATGCGAGTGCCGCGATCAATTGATATCCTGTGCTTTGGCACGCATCTTTCCTTTTCAACCTTATCGATACAGCCGCAAAGCGGGGCCGGTAGAGACTCTGGTCACGCAGCCCTACGACAAGATTTCTCCGGCCATGCAGGCGCGCTATCTGTCGCTGAGCCCGTACAACCTGGTGCGGATTATTCTGGGCGAAAAGTCGCCGGCGGATTCCGATCAAGACAACGTGTATACGCGCGCGGCCGCGCATCTCAATTCCTGGATCGAGAGCAACGTTCTGGAACCAGAGAGTACTCCGAGCTTGTATGCGTATTTCCAGCGCTTCACGGTCCCGGACACGGGCTTGAAACTGGAGCGCAAGGGTTTCATCGGGCTAGGCGCGGTGGAGGATTACTCGGCGGGCGTGGTACACCGGCATGAGCAGACGCTGTCGGGGCCGAAGAAGGATCGCCTGGAATTGCTGCGGCATACGCACGCGCATTTTGGCCAGATCTTCATGCTGTATCCGGATCCCGACCTGGCAGTGGACAAGCTGCTGGACGCGGCGGCGATCAGCGCGCCCGTGACCGCTGTCGCGGACGAATATGGCGCGCTGCACCGTTTGTGGAGGATCGCGGATCCGGCCGCCATCGCCTGCATCCAGCAATTGATGTCGGACAAGAAGCTGCTGATTGCCGACGGCCATCATCGCTACGAGACGGCGCTGGCGTTTCGAAATGAAAATCCCGGCTGGGAGGCGGCGGGAAAAGTCATGATGACGTTCGTCAACATGCACTCGCCCGGTCTGGAGATTCTGGCGACGCATCGCGTGGCGCGCGGGCTGGCGAATTTCGACAGCGCGGCTCTCCTGGAAAAGATCCAAGCGCGCAAACTCGGATCGCTGGACGAGCTACGGGCAATTTTCCGGACGCCGGCGCCGGACAAAATCCGGATCGGGATTGCGTTGCCTTCAGGCGAGGTTTTTCTTTCGGAGCGCGAACGGAAGCCCGGCGAGTTGGACGTCAAGGTGCTGCACGAAGAGCTGCTGGGCGGGCTGCTGGGCGTCAGCGAAGAAGCGGTGCGCGAAGAAAAGAATATCGAGTACGTGCGCGGGCTCGACGCCGCGTACGCGCAGGTTCGGGAAGGCGCCCAGGTGGCCTTTCTACTGGAGCCGACAACCATCCAACAAGTGGCCGACGTCGCGTTCTCCGGCGGCGTCATGCCGCAAAAATCGACGGATTTCTATCCGAAGCTTTTGAGCGGCCTCACCATCTACAAACTGGATCGGTGAGCGTGCGGCCTCAGCGGCGGTCGCAATCGAGCGCCAGTTGAAGCTGTTTTAGCGCCGCGTTGGTGGCCTCGACCGCCTCGGCGCGGTGGCCGCAAAAATCGCGCGCCGCGGTTTGCAATTCTTGCCGTGCTGCGCGCAGTTCCTCAATGGCCGCACGGATGTGCGGATGCGGTTCGGGCGGCGGCGCGGTCATGCCACTTCTAGGTGTGGAAACGATCGTAATACCGCACAGGGCTAGCCAGGGCAGGGATTTCAGCAGGGACTTCATGTGCTCTCCTCCTGAAATTTCGAACCCAGTGCACCAGCCAATGTCGCGAGGCTTAGGAAGATTTAATACGGTGTTGGACGCGCCCTTTCCATTCGCCGCCTTTGCCGGTCCAGTAGCGCAGAGCGGAATCCACCGTCGCGCCCATGTAAAAAAGCGCGATGAGTGGTAGCAGTGGCGCCCAGCCGGGAGATCTCTTGTAGAAGCGCAGCATGGGAAGATACGAGAGGCTCATCAGCATCCAGGCTGCGAGCCCGAGCAAGATGGCCAGCGGATCGCGGGTCAGCAGCAGAAGCGGTGGCGCCAGGTAGATCACGGCCATGCCTGCTACAGTCGCGGCCAGCAGCCACGCGGAGTGATCAAGCTGGGTGAAGGCGCTGCGCGAAATCATCTGGCCGATTTCGGCGAAGGTGTTATAGGGGCGAATGCTATGAGCGCTATCGGTCAACCCTAGCCAGACGCGCCCGCCCGGTTTGACGGCGCGGGCGAGCGCGCAATCGTCGATCAACTCGCCGCGAATGGACGCGATTCCGCCGATGCGTTCGAGCGCCGGGCGGCGGATCAGCATGCAGCCGCCGGCCGCGCCCGCAGTCTTGTAGCGGCGGTTCGCGATCCACGCGGGCGGGTACAGCATGAAAAAGAAGAAAACGAATGCGGGGACTAGGGCGCGCTCGGCGGCCGTGCTGCAGCGCAGCTTGACCATCCATGACGTTAGGTCCGAGTCTTCGGCTTGGGCGCGTCCGAGCAGGCGCGAGAGGCTTTCCGATGCATGCACGATATCGGCGTCCGTCAGCAGGATGTAGTCGGGCTGGAGGCGCTCGGCTTGCTTCAGGCCTTCAGAGACGGCCCAGAGTTTGCCGGTCCAGCCTGCCGGGATCGGACCGGCGTTCACGATGCTGAGGCGATCATGGCTTCCGGCGGCCTGGATGGTGGCATCGGTGCTATGGTCGTCGACGAGAAAGACGTGGAATGGGCCAAGGTAGTCCTGATTCAGTAGCGACCCGATCGCCTTGCCGATTACGGTTTCTTCATTTCGCGCCGGCACGACCGCGGCCACGGATTTGTTGGCGGCCGCGGGCGGCGGATCGGCGGATACGGGAACGCGCCAGAATCCGCCGCGGCAAGAGACCAGATAAAGCCAGGCGCCCAGGGAGGCAGCGCCAACTGCGTAGGCGATCCACACAGAACTATTGATAGCGCAGCCAGGTGAAGAGCAGGAAACCGCTACCCCTGCGGGGCGCGTCAAAATGCCAGGCGGAGGTTTATCAAATGCCGAGCCGGACGGGGGAAGAGCAAGGCCGGATCACGGGGAAAATCATCATCGAGCAGCTCCTGCGAAACCTCGAGCTGGGGCAATTCGAGATGGGGTACAGCGTTCTGGTGCCGTGCATTTTCAGCCTGTACCTGCATCCGGACGATTGTGCGCGCCTGACCGGCGTGTTCGATTTGATTCGCGAAGACGCGCGCCGGGCGCTCACGCAGCGGCTGGAGCAGTGGAACGCCAAGCCGCTCTCGCTCGGCCGGCTGCGCGGTTCGCGCCAGCGCAAGCCTTACAAAGCAGCGTGTAAGGATTGGGTATTCGAATTTTTTCCCGATGCCGAAGGCGTGGTTCCGGTGGGCGACGTGGAGATTCATTCGGAGCTGAACGAAACGCCGCAGCCCGGTTATCACGGCGCCAAAACGACGCTGATGGATCGCGAACCGGCCGTGGGAAGCATCACCGGCCGCGCGGGGGCCGAGGGCGCGGGGAATCACGCGAATACCCGCCAGTCCGCTGAACGCGTCTATGCCGAACTGCGCTATCGCGACGACTCCGGACCGCAGCTTTTTCTCATGACACAGGACGAGATTGCCATCGGGCGCGGGGGCGACGATGTGTCGGTGAATCTGGCGCTGTACACCAACGATGAAGTATCGCGCGAGCATCTGCGCGTGCGGCGGGATCCCGCGCAGGGAAGATTCCTGGTCATCGATAAAAGCATGAACGGGACCTGGCTCAACGGCAAGCGTCTGAAGCGCGGCGTCGAGGAGCCCTTGCCCGCGCGCGCGCAAATCAGCGTGGCGGAAGTGATTACTCTGGAATTTGAGGCGCGGCCGTGAAGATTCCCTATCTCGCGCACATCCCGTTCGTGCTGTTCTTCCTTGGGTTCGCGCTGGTGTTTGTGGCAGCGCATTGGACCGTCAAACGGTAGTTATGGACCTCGACTGCAAATGGCGCTCCGGCGCGGCCAGCGACTGCGGGCTGGTGCGCGGCGAAAACCAGGATCGGAGCTATGTCCGGGATGAGGACGGCGTGTTCCTGGTGGTGGATGGACTCGGCGGGCACGCCGCGGGCGAAAAGGCCGCCGAAACCGCAGTCGAAGTGATTCAAGCCGAGCTTGCCAAGCAAGACAGAGACGTGGCGCAGCGCGTTCGGCAGGCAATTGCCGCGGCCAACAATCGAATCTGCGATCTGGGTGATGAGAACGAAGCCTGGCGTGGCATGGCGTGCGTGCTGACGCTGGCAGTGATGGACGGCGACCGAGTCGTGGTGGGACACGTGGGCGATTCGCGCTTGTATCTGGTCTGGAATGGCGCCATCCGGAAGCTGACCTCGGATCATTCGCCGGTCGGCGAGCGCGAGGACTGCGGCGAATTGAGCGAGCGCGAAGCAATGGCGCATCCTCGCCGGCATGAGGTGTTCCGGGATGTGGGTTCGACGCGGCGCCAAGCGGATGAAGAGGATTTCATCGAGATGAAGGAGTTTTTATTCAAACCGGATGCGGCGCTCCTGCTATGCAGCGATGGGCTGAGCGATCAGTTGACGTCCGAGGCGATAAACGAATTGATCGAGCGTTACGATGGCGATCCGGAAGCGGTGGCGCGAAGCCTGGTTGAGGCGGCTAATCGGGCGGGCGGGAGCGACAATGTCACCGCAATTTTTGTGGCTGGAAGCGAATTTGTGGGAGCCGCATCGCCGGCGATGGCGGAAGCGCGGGTGCGGCACTCCATTACCAGGGCGAGGGAGGTGGCCGCGGAGCAGTTGGGGGCCCCGGGCGCTCTTGCCAGGGTACTTCGGATTTTGACCTGCCGCACGGCTTTTCTGATTTATGGGTTTGTTCTAGGCGTGGTGCTGGCGCTCGCCTGGCGTTAGCGGAAACCGGACGGCACGCGGCGCGTCAAGGTGTTATCAGGTTGAATTGTGCTCGGAAGCAAGCAGTTTGGCAGCTATCAGATTATCCGCAAGCTAGCACGCGGGATGACCGATGTTTATCTCGCGTTCGACTCGGACTCCAGCCGCTACGCAGTATTAAAAATCGTTGAGGAATCCGGAGATGCGCTGACGCAGTTGGTTCTCGAAGCCGAGCGGCGCGGGGCGGAATTGCAGCGCCAGTTGCACGAGGCCGATTCGCGCGTGATCGAGATCTACGAATACGGCGAGAAGGACGGATATTTCTTCATCGCCATGCAGTACATCGAGGGGCGGACGGTCGCGCAAATCATCGACGAAGAAAAGCGGATCGAGCCCGCAAGGGCAGCCAAATTCGCAGTCGAGATTTTGAGCCAGCTCGCGAAGCTGCATTCGTTTACCGCGGAGATTGACGGCCAGCCCCGTTCGGTAGTGCATGGCGACATCAAGCCATCTAACATCCAGATCGGCGCCGACGATGAAGTGCGGCTGCTCGATTTCGGGATCGCCAAAGCGCTGACGTTCACGCATAGCCGGACGCACATGAGCCTGGGCAGTCCGAGTTACTGCTCGCCGGAGCGTCTGAGCCGGGGTCAAGTGGATCTGCATGCGGACTTGTGGGCGGTGGGAGTGACGCTGTACGAGATGGTGGCCGGCTCGCCCCCTTATCAAGCCGAGGATACGCGCAAGCTGGAGGCTCTGATCCAGTCGCGGCGTCCGCCGCGCACGCTGCCGGAAGCGTGTCCAGCGGGACTAAGAGCAATTCTCAACAAGGCGCTGGCCGGGGATCTGCACTTGCGATACGTGTCGGCGTCGGCGTTTGAGAGCGATTTGAGATTGTTGCTGCAGGACCGGCCGACGGCCGCGGAAGCCGAGAGGCGCGTCGCGTGGCGCAGCAATCCAACCGTGGAGAAAGCTCGCTTCCATTTGCCGGACCGCGTATCGAGCATGGCTGCGACCGTGAAGCAGAGCGTGCTCAAACTGAAACCGGAGCGTGCCAAGCGAGTGGCATCCGTGCTGAGCATTTTGGTGGCGCTGTGCTGGGGCCTGTTCGCGGGGCTGGTGGTTTGCGTTCCGTCCGGCTACTACTATCGCTTCTGGCATGAGAGCGGGCCGTTGCGGCGGACCCCGGATTATGCACGATCGAGCATTGCGGCGATCAATTCCGACTGGGATCTGTTCCAGCGCATCCAGAAGCAGAATGCTTTTTTGGGCGACTATTCGCCCGCCACGCGGCTGGGGCCCGGGCTAAGGCCCGCGTTCTTGCAGGCAGCCGACGAAATTATCGAGCGCTATCGCAACAGCTCCGATCCCGCGATTCGCGATTTCGATTGGCCCAAGGCGGCGGTGTGCCTGGATCATGCGCTGGAGATGGATCGCAACGATCGCGCGGCGCAAGGCAAGCTGGCGCTGGCCAACGGCTACGTCAATCTGATACGAGCAGACTCCGAGCAGGGGGATGCGCGTTCGGCGTCGACGCGCGCGGCGCAGAAGAATTTTCAGGAAGCAGTTGTATTGATTCCACGCTCGCCGGATCCGCATCTGGGCTTGGCGCGAATTTACGTTTATTGGGTGAAGAATATCGGCAAAGCGGTGGCGGAATTGCACGAAGCCGCGGGATTGGGTTTCCAGCCGGGGCCGCGCGAATTGGAAGAGGAAGCCGATGGGTATCGATTCCGCGCGGGCGCCGAATTGGCCGAAGCGCGGCGGGCCCACGGAACATCCCGGTCCACCGAGGAACGATACCTTGGGCTCGCGCAGCGCGATTTCGAGCGGGCGCGCCAGCTCTACGAGCCAATCCTCGGATTTTCCAACGTGAGCCTGGCGCTGCGGCAGGTGGATGACGACGATCACGCGCGCCAGGAACTCAACGACGCGTTGGCCAAGCCGCCGGCGAACAAGCCGCAGGCGAAACATCCGCGCAAGTTGATCCGGAGGGCAACCCGTTGGCAGTAACCAGGAGCTGGGAAGCCAAGGTCGTCGCGGTGAAAGCCGGTGCCGCGCCTGGGCGGGTCGGATGGCGCGAGTTCGCATGGCTCGCGTGCACATCGCTGCTGGTGGGCGCGGGGCTGTTCCTGGTTTATTCGGCCAAGAGCTATCGCTTTGCCGATGCGGACGCGAGCCTCGGGCGAGGCGACCTGCTGGATCTCAATCAGGTTAATGACGCCGATCAATTGTTGCCATTCCTGCAGGTGTTTCGCGGCCAGGATGAGCGCGAGTTCGTGGCCAAGACCGTGTTCGATTTCTTGGTGGCGCACCGGCCGCTCGCCAACGTGGGGGCGCTCGGGCGGCTGCGCGTGGGCGAGAAGGAAATCGAGAGTCATCCCGAGTGGACCGTGTTGCGCGGTCAGTTAGCGGAACAGCTCGCGCGGCAAGCGGGCAAGCCCAGGCGCGCCGAGCCGCGCATACCGCTTCTGCCTCTCGCCAAGCTGAAGCCGGCTTTTGTGGTTCGCACGGCGCGCGAGTATCAGCTTCAATTTCTAATCTGGATTGCCGCGTATTTTGCCGGATTCTACGCGGTGTTCCTGGTGTGGCGTTGGAGCGGCTTTCGCGGCGATGTTGCGATGCTACCCGCCATGCATTTGCTGACCGGAGTCGGATTGATTCTGGCGGTGAGCTTGCGCGATCCGCTACGTGACACTCTGGAATTCTCGAAGTTCGCTTGGGGTGTAGCGCTGGGGTGCGTGGTGCTGCTGGTCCCGTCGTTGCGCATCGTGAATTATAAGCGTTTCGCCAAGTGGTGTTACACGCCGCTGTTCGCCGCTTTTGCGCTCTTCGTGCTGCTCATTCGATTCGGGTCGGGACCGGCGGGCAACGATGCCAAGGTCAATCTGGGCCCATTCCAGCCGGTGGAGGCGATCAAGATCCTGCTGGTGTTCTTCCTGGCTGGTTACTTCGCGCGAAACTGGGAACGGCTGCGAGATCTGCGCGAAAAGCGGCTGGTTCCGCGCGCGCTGCGCTGGATCAATTTGCCGCGGTTGTCGCACGTGCTACCGGTGATGCTGGCCGTGGGATGCGCGCTTGGCCTGTTTTTCATGCTGAAGGACCTCGGACCGGCGCTGGTTACGGGTTTTTTGTTTCTGGCGATGTTCGCAGTGGCACGCGGGCGCGCCGGGCTGGCGGTGCTGGGCATCGCGCTGCTGGTGGCTGGAGTCGCCGTGGGGTATCACGCCGGGAAGCCGGCCACGGTTGTGGATCGCATCAACATGTGGCTCTCGCCTTGGGACAACGATGTGCACGGCGGCAATCAACTGGCACATTCGCTGTGGGCTTTTTCGACCGGCGGCGCATTCGGCTCGGGGCCGGGATGGGGCGATCCGGCGATGATTCCGGCGGGTAACACTGACCTGGTGCTGCCGGCGATCGGCGAGGAGTGGGGATTTTGCGGAGTTGCGGCGGTTCTGTTGTTGCTCGGGTTTCTGGTTTATCGCGCCTTGCGCATCGGATTGAAAGCGCCGAACGAGTACGGGATGTTCCTGGCGCTCGGCCTAGGAGCGCTGATCGCGTTCGAGATGCTGCTGATATCGAGCGGAGTGCTGGGAGCGCTGCCGCTGTCGGGAGTAGTGTCGCCATTCTTGAGTTCCGGCAACACCGCGATGCTGGCGAATTTTCTGATCGCCGGCATCTTGCTGGCGATTTCGAATCACGCACGTGAGACGACGGCTGATGAGCCGTTCCGGCGGCCGGTGCGGGCGCTGGCACTGGCGCTCGGCGTTTGCGTACTGGTCTTGCTGGGCTTCGCTGCATACTATCAAGTCGCGCACGATCGCGAGTTTCTGGCGCGAGACACCAAGGTTTTCGAAGATGACGGCGTTAAGCGGGCACAGCATAATCCCCGGCTCAATTCGCTGGCGCATGAGATCCAGCGCGGCAACATTTACGACCGCAACGGCGTTGTGCTTGCGACCAGCGATTGGAATGAGCTGGAGCGCAGGCGTGCCGATTTCGAGAAGCTGGGCGTTTCGATCGACACAGCCTGCTCCCGGCTGGACAACCGGCATTATCCTTTCGGTCCGCTCACGGCGCATGTGTTGGGCGATCTGAAAACGGGCGACAATTTCCACGCCAGCAACGCGTCGCTGATCGAGCATGATTCAAACGCCAGACTGCAGGGGTTCATGGATTATAGCGAACTGGCGCCGCTGATTCGCTACCGGCATCAGCCCGGTAATCCGGAAATTGCGCGGCTGCTGGCCCGGGACCGCTCGGTTAAGACATCGATTGACATTCGTTTGCAGATGCGCGCCGACAAGGCGTTGAAAGATCAGCTGGCGAAGGCCCATAAAGACAAGGGCGCAATTGTTGTGATGGACCCGAAGAGCGGCGACGTGCTGGCGATGGTGAGCGAGCCCGAGCCCGTGGGATCATCCGAAGCGACGCCCGATGAGTTGTTGGATCGCGCGCGATATGGTCAGTATCCGCCGGGATCGACCTTCAAGCTGGTTACCGCGATGGCGGCGCTGCGGCTGGACCCGAAGCTCGAAGACAAAAGCTTCAGTTGCCGGCGGCTTCCGGATGGCCGCGCTGGTGCGATCATTCCTGGCTGGCGTAAACCGATTCGCGATGACGTCGGCGATTCAGCGCATGGGACCTTGACCATGTCGCGCGCGATTGCCGTGTCGTGCAATGCGTATTTCGCGCAGCTCGGCGTGTTCTCGGTGGGCGCGAAGGCGCTGAGCGATACAGCTAAGATGTTGGACATTCCGGCCGGGAGCATTCCCGACATCCAGGCGGCACTGCCGTTCGCGGCGTACGGGCAAGGTCCGGTTCTGGTGACGCCGTTCAAGATGGCTCGCGTGGCGGCGACGATTGCGGCACACGGCGCGATGCCCGAGGGTCGCTGGGTGATAGACAGCAGCAATAATCGCAGCGATGGGCCGCGACCGATTCTGGCGCCGGAGCTGGCTGATTTTCTCGCGCGCGCGATGCGGTCCGTGGTGACAGACGGAACGGGGCGGCGGGCGATGCACGGCGTCGCGGTCAGCGTTGCGGGAAAAACGGGCACGGCACAGCTCGATCAAGGCATGCCGCATTCCTGGTTCGCCGGATTCGCGCCATTCGACGGCGACCGGGGTAAGAGCATTGCATTCGCGGTGGTGGTGGAACATGGAGGTTACGGCGCGACTACCGCGGCGCCAATCGCACGCGCGGTGGTGGAAGCCGCTGCGGAACTGGGCCTGGTGGGTGACAAGCAATGAAAGTTTCCGAACTGATCGAGCGGCTCGGCCGGACGGTGTTTGAAGCGCCTTTTGGGGCCCTGTCGGAGGCAATGAGCGAGTCGCCTGAGGTGGCCGAGATTCGCATCGCGGTGTTGGATGAGATCGGCCAAAAGATCCAGCGGGCGGGGGGCAAGGCGCTTTTTCCCTACAACGTGGTGCGCATCGTGATTCGCGCGTCCGCCGGCGATGCAGCGGTATTCCAGCGTGATTTCTTCCGCCGGTTCTTCGAAGAGGAAGTGCGCAAGAACTTATCGAAGGAGGCCTGCCTCTTCCCGGCTGATCTGCGCGTCGACATTCGCGCAGCCAGTGAAGAGGACGGAGCCGAAGGAAAGTGGCTGCGCGTCGAGACCTTGGCCGAGGACCTTCCGCCGGCTATCGAAGAGGTTCCACGGACGCGTCGCGCGGCGCGGCTAGTAGTGGAAACAGGAAGCGCGAACAAATCCGAGATCCTGTTACAGAAGACCCGCACCAACATCGGACGGCTGGTGGACGTTTACAAAGCCGAGGGATTATCGCGGCGCAACGATCTGGCGTTCGCCGAAGACAATCCTGTCAACCGTACCGTATCGCGGGAGCACGCGCATATTGTGCACGACAAGAAGACTGGCGAGTACCGGCTATTCAACGATCGCTGGTACAAGCGCGGCGACAAGGCCGAGAACAACTGCGGGCTGTGGATCGTGCGCGACGGCATGGGGCAGGAAGTGCATCGCGACACACGCGGAACCAGGCTGTTGGCGGGCGACGAGATTCATCTCGGCCAGGCAGTGGTAAAGTTTCAAGTCAAATAAGATCGAGGGCCTGCTCGAAATCGGCCAGCAGGTCGCGCCAGTCTTCGATTCCAACCGAGATTCGAACCAGACCGTCGGTTACGCCGGCTTGCGCGAATTCCTCTTCGGTGAAGCCGGAGTGGGTGGTCGATTTGGGATGGCAGACCAGAGTTTCGACTCCTCCCAGCGATACTGCGTTGTGCGCGATGTGCAGATTGCGCAGGAACTCGAAAGCGGCGGGTTTGCCGCCACGCAGATCGATGGAAAGCATGCCGCCGGGAAAATCGCATTGCTCGCGCGTGATGCGGATTTGCTCGGGATCGGTGAGCAGAGTCGGGATAGAGCACGCGCGCGATTTTGGGGTGCTTGGCGAGGTGGTTCGCGATGCGCTCCGCGTTTTTGCTCTGCCGGTTCATGCGCAGCGTGACGGTCGGCAGGCGGCCGTCCAGCATCCAGCACTCGTCCGGCTGCAAAATGTTTCCGAACAGATTGCGCTTGCTACGCATTTTGCGTATGCAGCGCGGGATCGGCAGCTGTAGCGGCGCCGCCGATCATGTCACTAAATCCGGAGAGATACTTGGTGGCCGAGTAGAGGCAGATGTCGGCGCCCAGTTTGAGAGGATGTTGAAAGGCGGGGCCGAGCAGCGTGTTGTCCACCATCAGGACGGGTCTGGGTTTCAAGCGCGCCGCAGTTGCGACGGCGTCCTTAATGCTGGTCATGATGATGGTGGGGTTGGCGGGCGTCTCGATCAGGACGATGGCCAGATTCTTGGCGGAACGGATGGCATCGATCGAGATCGCCGGATACGTCCGGCCGGCACGGGGATACCGGTGATGTCCAGCGTGCTGAGAGAAATCCTGGATGAGATGTTGTGTGCCGCCGTAAATGGGCACCGTGTAGACGATGGTTTCGCCCGGCCGCGCGAAGGTGAGCAGCGCGGTCATGATGGCGGCCATGCCGGAGTTGAACACCAGCGCCGCCTGTGCGCCGGTTTCGAGCGGAACCAGATGTGCTCCTCGCAGAATTTCGGCATTGGGATGATTGAAGCGCGAATAGACCAGGTCGGGCTTTTCGCCGGGCTGCGGCTGCGCACGGCCTGCCATCAAGTCGAATGCGCGCTCGGCCGCTTCGGGACTGGAGAAGACATAGGTCGAGCTGCGAAAAACCGCGGGACGGGCGGAGCCCACCGAAAGGCTGGGATCGAATCCGCGAGTGAGAACCTCAGTCGGCGGATGGAGCGTGGGAGACTGCTTATCGTGCATGCCTTACCCCCAATCTCAGTGTAGTGCGATGCGGAGGCGCGAGTGTTATGTACATCGTGAAGTTGATTGTGAGTGTGCTGCTGAACGTGATCATTTTCGGCGTGCCGTTGTTCCTGCCGGCGGGCACTTTGGACTGGTGGCGCGCATGGGTGATTGTGGGCTTGTCCTTCGTCGGGGCCACGGGAGCCATCGCCAGTCTCGCGCGCGAGCACCGGGGCATAGTGGAAGAAAGGATGAAGCCGCCCATTCAGAAAGGCCAACCGGTTGCGGACAAGATCCTGGTTCTCCTGCTTTTGACGACGTTTCTCGGAATACTGGTCATCACGTCGCTGGACGTATTTCGTTTTCACTTGATGAGCAAGCCTGGAACGCTGGTTTCGTCGTTGGGGCTGGCCCTGACTGTTGTCGGGTGGTGGATTGCATATCGCGCGTTGCGAGAGAACGCTTTCGCCGCATTAGTGGTGAAGAACCAGGAAGAGCGGGGCCAAATCGTGATCGACACGGGCGTCTATTCCGTGGTGCGCCACCCGATGTATGCCGGTGGTTCGCTGTTGCTGATTGGGATTCCGCTGTGGCTTGAATCGTACCCAGGCGCGTTGGTCGCCTGCCTTGCGGTCGCGACGCTGGTTGCACGAATCTTCCTCGAAGAGCGATTCCTGCGTCGCGAGTTGCCTGGGTACGATGCTTATGCCAGCCGAGTGCGCTATAGACTGATCCCGTTTGTCTGGTGAAGTTAGGACGGCTCGCAATTGATCATCCAGGGTACACCGAACTGATCCACCAGCATGCCGAAACGCACCGACCAAAATGTCTGCTGCAACGGCATGCCAACCTTTCCGTTTTCGGAGAGCGCGGCAAAGATGCTTTCGGCATCTCCCGGTTTCTTGACCTGGAGAGAAACGGAGAAGCCTTTGGGCTGTTGATAGCTGCTGTCGTCCGAACCCATTAAGACTGCCCCGTTCACCGACAGGCGGGCGTGCATGATTTTGTTGCGCCACTCCGGCGGGACGTGCTGCTCGGCCGGCGTGCCGGTGTGAGGAATCATGGCATCGATCTTGCCGCCCAAAGCGCGCTCGTAGAACTTGAACGCAGCTTCGCACTGGCCGTTAAACATGAGATAGGGATTAATTTGCATGCTTTGCTCCTACTGATATTCGCGTTATGACTGCTGGTAAGCCCGCTCGAGGCCCACAATGTCGATCTTGTCCATTTGCAGCATGGCCTTCATGACGCGCTTGGATTTTTCAGGATCGGGGCCGCTCATCAGTTTGCCTAAAGCGCTGGGAATGATTTGCCAGGACAGTCCGTACTTGTCCGTGAGCCACCCGCAACGGTCCTTGTGCCCGCCTTCGGAGAGCTTGTCCCATAACGCGTCGACTTCTTGCTGGGTTTCGCAGTTGACGAAGAGAGAAATGGCTGGCGTGAACTTGAATTCCGGGCCGCCATTGAGCGCCATGAACTCCTGGCCATCGAGCTGAAAGGTCACCATCATGACGGAGCCTTTCGGCCCTGGTCCGGCATCGCCGTAACGGCTGACGGTGCCTATCTTTGAGTTCTTGAAGAGGGAGACGTAGAGTTTCGCTGCCTCCTCGGCTTGGTTGTCGAACCACAAGAATGTCGTGATTGTTTGCATTTTGATCTCCGGTGCGTGGTTAGAAGGGAAGCAACGTTTGCATGCGGTCGTCGTGCAAGAACAAGCCTGCCCAGAGCATCCCGCCCAAATATACTGGGAACAGGACGTGACTGAACAGGGGGTCGCCTACGCGCAAGTGAGTAGCAACGGCGCCGCCCAGATAGCCCGTGAGTAGGACGGCTCCTAGAATTGACGGGCGCGGTATGGCATAGAGCGAGGTGCAGACCAGCAAAATGGCGCCCAGCACCGCAGACAGACTGCTGGACCATCCGACGTGAGCGAACGCGTCAGCCACGCCAGGCGGATTGCTGAACTTGATCGCGGTATCGAAGAGCAGGAACAGGGTCACCAAACCGCTCAGCGCGTATCCTGCCCGGATCTTGGCATTGGAGACGTGAGCTGGTTGAGCGATAGATAGCGTGGCCATGACTATTTCCTCTCCGCGAGCTGCTTGCCCAGTTCACGATGGCGATCTACGGCTTCGCTAGGAGTGAAGTCTTCGAGATCGAATATCTGGCGAAGCTCGATCTCTCCTTCGTTGCCTTCGCCATGCGGATTGGGCACACGCTTGGCCCACTCGATGGCTTCCTGCCTGGACTTCACCTTGATAATCCAGTAGCCCGCAATCAGCTCCTTGGTCTCGGCGAAGGGACCATCGATAATGGTTTGCTTGCCGCCGGAAAACTTGACGCGAGCGCCCTTGGAACTGGGATGGAGCCCGGCCAGATCCACCAGTACGCCGGCCTGCATTAATTGTTCGTTGTACTTTCCCATGGCGCTCAAGAGTTCTTCGCTGGGCATTTGGCCCGCTTCCGAGTCCTTGTTGGCCTTCACAATCATCATGAATCGCACTTTGGTTTCTCCTTGTGAGCTTTCTGAGCGTTGCTCTAACCTTGAGTCGACTGAGAAGGAGCGAATTCGACAGTCCGAGAAAAAGAATTTTCAGGCAGATCCGGAATCTCGACCAGAGGGCGAATTTCGACGGTGCCCCAGCGTCCGGCCGGAATGCGCGCGGCGATGTCGATGGCCTCGTCGAGGTCTTTGGCGTTGATCAAGAAAAAGCCGCCCAGCTGCTCGCGCGTCTCGGCAAACGGGCCGTCGGTAATCAAACGTTTGCCGTCGCGGACGCGAAGGCTGGTGGCGGTCGAGGTGGGCTGAAGCGGCGCGGCCGACACGTATTGTCCGGCGGCCTCAAGCCGGTGGGCGAACGGCGGTTGAATCCTGGTAGCATTGCTCGCGCTCCGGCTCGCTCAGCGCTTGTTCGTCAAGATAAATCAGCAGCATGTATTGCAATGGTCTGGCCTCCATGGGTTAGTCGACTGGGGCGGGGAGGAATTCGACAGCCCGCCATACATTTTTTTACCATCGATGAGTGCACGGGGAATCGGACGCGGCGATAGAGGCGGTCTATCGGGCGGACTGGGGACGCATCGTGGCGGCCCTGATCAGCCTGGTGGGCGATTTTGAAATTGCCCAAGAGGCTGCGCAGGAAGCATTTGCGGCCGCCGTGGACCAGTGGCGCACGGCCGGTGTTCCGGAGTTCCCTCGGGCGTGGATCATTCAGACGGCGCGTCACAAGGCTATCGACGGAATCCGCCGTTCGGCGCGGCATCGGGAGAATGCTGGCCTCGCTGGCTTCGACCGGCCGAAGCCGTCGAGGAACCCGAGTACGATGCAGGCGAGATTCCCGACGACCGGCTTCGCCTGATTTTCACCTGCTGTCACCCGGCGCTAGCGCCAGAAGCCCAAGTGGCGCTGACGCTGCGGACGTTAGGCGGCCTGGAAACAGAGGAGATCGCGCGAGCGTTTCTGGTCTCGACACCGACCATGGCGCAGCGCCTGGTGCGGGCGCAGCGCAAGATACGCGATGCGCGGATTCCGTACGCGGTGCCGGGCACCCGTGAGATGCCGGAGCGGCTGGACGCGGTGCTGACGGTGATCTATTTGATCTTCAATGAAGGTTATGCGAGTACGCGAGGCGGACCGCACGTGCGGACCGAGCTGTGCGGAGAGGCCATCCGGCTGGGGCGGCTGGTGCGGGAGCTGACGGGGTCCGAGCCGCCGGCGGAAGCGACCGGCCTGCTGGCGCTCATGCTCCTGCACGATGCGCGGCGCCCGGCGCGCCTGGACGAGGCCGGCGATCTGGTGGTGCTCGAAGAGCAGGATCGGAGCCGATGGGATCAACGCCAGATCGGCGAAGCGTTGCCGCTGGTGGAGGAGGCGTTGCAAGGAGGGCCGGGGCCATACGCGGTACAGGCGGCGATTGCGGCGCTGCATTGCCGGGCGGCGCGGGCGCGAAGACACCGATTGGGTGCGAGATCCTGCGGCTGTACGATGCGCTGGAGCGCCTGCAGCCTTCTCCGATTGTGTCGCTGAATCGCGCGGTGGCGGTTGCGATGGCGCATGGTCCAGAAGCAGGGCTGGCGCTCATCGATGCGCTAGCCGAGAACAGCGAACTCGGCGATTATCATCTGTTGCATTCGGCGCGCGCCGATCTCCTGCGCCGCATGGGATCGACGGCGCAGGCGGCTGAGGCTTACGCGAAAGCACTGGCGATGGTTACGAACGAAAGCGAACGGCGCTATCTGGAGCGCCGGTTACGCGAAATGCACGCACTGAAGGGCTGATGCGGCTCATCAGAGAGACGCGCCCGAGAGGAGGCGGCCCGCGGTGCGGAATTCATAATGCAGGACAGAAACCGCGGTGGCTTCGCTGGCGCTTCGGACCACCCGGCCACGCATCACCAGCTTCAGGGAGCAGTCGTTGAGGGGAACCGGCCAGCTCAGCGCCAATTCGATCAGGCTCTGCAAGGGCAGCATTTCGGCGCTGCGAAACAGAATGCCTCCGCTGCTGATGTTGATGGTGGTTCCAGAACCGCGTTGTTGGGCTCGTCTATGATCGCATTTGTACTGAACCGCCAGAATAATGGGGTAGCGGCGGTGGACGCGAAGCTCGGGCCGGCCGTGGGCACCCGGTGCCTGAGACAAGCGGCTCGGTGCGGGGTCAGTGGGCATACTCCTCCTTCAGGTGGCGCGCAATTATAAGCAGCCTCCTCCGCGCGATCTAACGGCGCAAGGGCACGGAATCAGTTAATTATCTGTTCGCTCCGAATGAGGACGGACAGTGTCCTTCAGAATCAGGACGCGGGGAGCGACTCAACCCAACTCTTAGAAAGATGGTAACAGAATGTATTGGACAATTTTTGTTAAAGGTGCGTGACACACGCCAGGGATGGCACCCGGCGCGATATGCAATCCATCACTCACTCGAGCGGCTGGAGGATCCAATCGGAATGACCCCTCGAGCAGCAGCCGCATGGTGACCCAGACGCAATGGACCGCGAGCTTGGACTGATTCTACATCGCGAGGGCGTGGACTGGAGCGATGGTTAGCAGGAGCAAGCCCCAGGCCAATACCCAGCCCATGTCGAAGTGGCCTTGCAAGGCCCATTTGCCGGCGACGATCCATGCCCCGATCCAGAGCGCATATTCGAGCGCGTGCGCGGCTTCATCAGCCCGGGTTGGCGAAGGTGCGTCGTGATTCCGGCCGAAGCGGGAATTCTCAGCGGCCAGATTTCGGCCAACGAGATACTGCCCAGACGTTCTTCGAACATAGTTTGCAGTATTCGGGCGCGAGCCTTGCGCTTGACTCCAGCGCCATCGAGCACGCCGGTCAACGGCGCCACAAGTTGGGTTTCGAACTTCCCGGCCAAGGCGCTGCGAAGCTCGGAGATTGTTATGCGCACCGTAGCCAATCGAGGTGTGATTACATTTATGCTGGTCCTGCAGCCTCCGCTAACAGCCGCAACTCTCCTAATGCGGCGATCAACAGAATCGATGGAGCGCAGGCTCTTAGATTCAATCGGAATTCGCTGTTGGCCGCGCAGATATCCAACAGTCTGTTCTTTTACCGGTTCGAGAGCCGGGCCGCGAAGACGTCGAATCGGTCCCAGTCTAAATGATGAAGCTCAGCGAGCGGCCTGCAAGGAAGGCCAACTTATTGCAAGGCGTGGAAGATCAGTGGCAGATGTGCGGTCATCGCACGAAATCAGGAATAGATTCCGGGCGCTTCGTGGCCCATGGCCTGGACGTATTCGATGTAGGAGCCGGGATAAACTCTGGGCTGGCGAGCGGCGCCGTTTTCGCCGCCCAGTTCCAGAACGCGGGAGCTGAGGCCGCGGAGGAACGTACGGTCGTGTGAGACGAAGATCATGGTGCCTTCGAACTCCCGCAGCGCTTCGACCAGCATTTCCTTGGTGGCCAGGTCCAGGTGGTTGGTGGGCTCGTCGAGTACGAGGAAGTTGGGCGGATCGTAGAGCATGCGCGCCATGGCGAGGCGCGATTTTTCGCCGCCGGAGAGCGCGCGGATCTTCTTGTCCACGTCGTCGCCGGAGAATTGGAAAGCGCCGGCCAGGGAGCGCAGCGAGCCGATGCCGTCCTGGGGGAAATCGTTCTGGAGCTGCTCGATGACGGTGAGATCGGGGTCGAGGACATCGAGCGACTGCTGGGCGAAGTATCCCATTTTGAGGCTGGCGCCGAGACGGACCTCGCCCGAGTCGGGGGCGAGCGTGCCCGAGATCATTTTGAGCAACGTGGTTTTGCCCGCGCCGTTGCTTCCCATGACGGCCCAGCGTTCGCCGCGCCGGATGGTGAGGCTGAAGCCGTCGTAGATCACACGCGAGCCGTAGTGTTTTGTCGAGATCTTCGATGACCGCCACCTGGTCGCCGGAGCGCGGCGGGACGCGGAATTCGAACTTGACCACCTGGCGTTTGCGGGGCAGCTCGATCTTCTCGATTTTGTCGAGAGCCTTGATGCGGCTTTGGACCTGGGCGGCTTTGGCGGCGTGGGTGCGAAAGCGGTCGATGAAGCGCTGTTCCTTGGCGAGCATGGCCTGCTGGCGGGCGAAGGCGGCCTGCTGGTTGGTTTCGCGGATGGCGCGCTCGCGTTCATAGAAATCGTAGTTGCCGGAGTAAAGCGACGATCTCGCCGGAATCGATTTCGGCGATTTTGGTGACGATGCGGTTCATGAACTCGCGGTCGTGCGAGGTCATGAGAAGCGTGCCAGGGAGGGATTTGAGAAACTGTTCGAGCCAGATGATGGATTCGATGTCGAGGTGATTGGTGGGCTCGTCCATCAGGAGCACGTCGGGACGGCCCAGGAGGACGCGCGCGAGAGCGACGCGCATTTTCCAGCCGCCGGAGAGCGCGCCGACGTCGCCGTCGATCTGATCGTCTTCGAAACCGAGGCCGTGCAGGACCTCGCGGGCCTCAGCTTCGAGCGCGTAGCCGCCGAGGTGCTCGTATTCTTCCTGGACCTCGCCGAAGCGCGCCAGAATGCGGTCCAGGTCGGCGGCGTGGCTGGGATCTTCCATGGCGCGCTGCAGGTCTTCGAGCTCGTGGTGCAGGATCGCCGGCGCGTCCGCTGCCCGCGATGGCTTCGTCGAGTACGGAGCGGCCGCGCATTTCCTCGACATCCTGGCGGAAGTAGCCGATGGTGAGGCGTTTGGGAACGGTGACTTCGCCGTCGTCGGGCTCTTCCTCGCCGACGATCATGCGGAAGAGCGTGGTTTTGCCGGAGCCGTTGGGGCCGACCAGGCCGACTTTTTCGCCGGGGTTGAGCTGGAAGCAGGCGTCGACGAAGACGAGCTGCTTGCCGTATTGCTTATTGACGTTGGAGAAGGAAATCATCCGGAACTTTCAACGTAGCAGATGGCAACTTGTTGCTGCGACGTATGCGGATATCGCGCGAAGGTCCGACACTCAGGTGGTCTAGCGGACGGTGAGCAGATCAACAAGTGAAGCCGTTCGGGTCCTCGACGATCGCGAACGAGCTGCCCGCGAGGCGTGCTTTAACCAATCTCACGCCGACGTAGCCTTTGAGCCAGTCTTCGATCGTCGTTCGCCGAACGCAACATCGAGCCCCTGCGATTACCTCGGATAGCTTGAACGTCTCATCGAAGGGGTGGAAATAAACACCGCACTCAATGATTTCTTTTGGAGCTAGTAGCCTGATTTCGTTTTCGTACTCCCATCCCTTGAACTTCGTGCCCAGCATTCGCATCAAGGGCTCTTTAGCTTTGCTCCTCGCCTCCTGTGTCTGCGATCCCGGTAAGTGGCGGGTTGCAGCCAAACTCTTGAAACTCTCAACCGAAGCGTCTCGCCTATGCTCGACATAGTCGATCTTCAAAACCTCGACTTCGGAGGCGATCTCAAAACCGAGGCAGAAGCCTCGATGTTTATCCGCGTAGTGGCTCCAGAGCAGCGGGTTGTTCCATTCACTTGATAGGCACAGCGCGCCCCACTTCTCTCGTGCCAGATTGACCATGATGTCTTGGACGCTTCGGTCAGAGAATGAAACGCCCCAGAGCTCGAGCGGGTCGTTCATGTCGGCGAATTCCGAGATCTTGATCCTGTGCTCGGCGATGGTCTTTAGCGCGAACTCGGCCGGAAGGTACTTATAGGCTCGCACGGTTAGTCCCGGCCAGCGGCTTCGCGTGCTCGCGGCGCACTTGCGGAGAGGCCCCGCCCAACGTCGGTAGTATTCAGTTTGCCACGGACTTGTCGCGCGGGTTGCCTCAGTGTGCGGCTGCTTGAGAGCTTTCTGTTACTCGGCATGGCTTAATCTCACTGAGGCGAGCCGCGCAAGAGGGGACCAACTGCGAGGTCCTCGTCGAGCAGCGGCCAGTGGATTCCGTAGCCAGAAGGCGACAGTTCGGCTCGACTTCGTTCGGCGAAACTCGCGCGGGCGAGCCGCTCCGAACACCTTTCCCATGGGATCGATACGGCTCCAGCTTCCGTGATCACCACGAGTGCTTCGGCGGTGGCCTTGATGGCCTTCGCCAAAACGGGGTGCGTTTCACTCTGCACGGTGTCCTCCGAAATGATCCCGCCAGGCGGCGACAATCTGGTCGAAATGCTCGAAGATGATCTGGCGAATCTCGCGGCGCAAAGGCGGAGTGCAGTTATATTGGAACTCCTCCACGATATCGAAGCGTTCTGGGAGCAGCCAATACTTGCATTCGGCTTCGCCTTTACGGCGTGTATTCGCAATTTCATTGTACAAGCGATAGGCCCGCAGGAGTGCGCACGCGGCACGCTGAAGCGTGCGCCACGTCTAACGCGATAAAATACATGGCCATGAGAAAGACGATTCTTCTATTTGCACTTGCTTTCCCGCTGGGCGCTCAAGCACCTCAGCCGCCGGTCGACGATGGCTATGTCCGGCGTGCACCGGATGCGGCTCATGGGCAGGCGCCTGGAATGAAGGTCACCGAACTGGCTCGGACCGGGCGCACATTCGAGGTGACTATGCGCAAAGGCGATGAAGTCGCGGCCGGGCTCACCGAATTCGCCGAGCAGAACCATATCAAGGTGGCGCATTTCACGGCGGTCGGGGCCATCGATTCGGGCGTGCTCGGTTGGTTCGATCCGGACAAGCGGGCTTACAAGAAGATCCTGATCAATCAGGAAGCCGAAGTCGTCTCGTTATCCGGGAACATCGCTTTGCAGAACGGTAAGCCGTTTGTGCATGCGCATTGCGTCGTCGCGCTTTCGGATGGGTCAACCAAAGGCGGGCACTTAATCGAGGGGCACGTCTCGCTCGCTATGCAGGTGTTCGTGGTGGATGCTTCGGACGGCGTAGAGGCAGCGCAAAAATAAAAGCGGCAGCCTCCGAAGAAGCTGCCGCCGGTTGGAGAACGCTAAAAGCTAGTTGTTGGTTGCGGCCGTCGAGGCAGCGCCGTTGTTCAGCGAAGCCGTCGGACGAGCGCCGCGCGCGGGCTTGTGAGTGGCGGCCCACTTATCATAATCCTCTTGGGAAATGTAAGTGACGTTCACCCAGGCGTGCGCCATCTCATCGACGGTGCGATCGCCCCAGCCGACCCACTGGTTCGGATCCGGATTAAACGGATTGGCGGTGGTGTTATCGTGCCAGGCGACGACGTGAATCACGGTGCCCTTGGGCAGCACGGGAGCGGCGTCGTCGGTGTAGATGTAGTTGGTCATCCAGTTGAAGTTGAAATGATCCACGTAGCTGATGGTCTGCGTTGTCCCATCCGGCAGGATCGCTTCGAGCAACATGGCCTTGCCGCGCAGGTGCATATGCGGCTGGAAGTTGCCGAGGATGGCCGGTTCCTTCAGGACATGGAAGCCCTGGCTGACGTTAACTGTGTTGGGCTCGATGTCGAGCGCGCTGCCGGCGGCAAAATTCGTGCCCTGGAAGCCGGTCAGAAAAGTGCGATACTTCGGCTTTTGATCTTTGGGATAGAGCCAGACGCCCAATTCGACGTGATCGGTGATCTTCTCGCCGACCGCATGATAGTGGATGTCCCACCAGATCTTGGCGCCGGGCCGGATCAGCTTGCCGGTGTCGGGGCGATAGATGTCGTAGTTCTTGCCGACCGCCCATTCCATCAGGACGCCGCCCTGGCCAGCCGCGACGTCTTCGGGACTGTCTTTGGCGTCGGGATCGTCCTGGATCAGGTGAGCCAGAGCATGGTGCGTGATCTTGCGGCCCGCGGTGGTGCCCGGCCGCATCTCGACTGCTTTCACCCACAGGTCGTCCTTCACGCCCAGATCAACTACCGGCTTCCACCATTGATCCTGGCTGACGGCCGGCATGGTGTAGTCGTCCGACTTGATGATCAGGTCGGGCGGTCGGTTGTAAATTTTGGCGAGCTGCCACTCATCGTCCCGTGGGAAAATCTTGGGTGACGGCATGTCCTTGGGATCGCCTTGGGGCGCGCCGGAGTCGACCCACTTCACGATGGTCGCGATCTGCTCGTCGCTGAGCGACATGTCGTTCTGGAAACTTTGCACGCCGACGCTCTTGTCCAGGTGCCATGGCGGCATCTGGCGTTTCACGACACGCTCTTTGATGGAGCGGGCCCATGGCCGCGTCTCCTCGTAAGTCAACAGAGACATCGGCGCCATGGCGTTCGGCCGATGGCAATCCTGGCACCGAGCTTGTAGAATCGGCACGATGTCTTTGGTGAATGTTGGAATCTTGGTGGTTTGTGTTGCTCCGGTGGTATCGCCGGCCATTAACACAGCCCCCGCAGCAAACACGCTCAGGGATAGAACTAACGTAGTGGATTGGAACCTGACTTTAGATGTCACGACCCATCCCTCCTTCTGGTTCAGCTGAGTAAAGTGTAACTAGCTCTCACATTGGGTGTCAATGCTAGCTGTAGTAAACGGCCATTGCGAGGCCCCGCGCCTTACTCTTATCATTTAGGACAGGGAACTCAACACCATGACACGTTTTACTATTTTGGCCATCAGCGTTGGCATGTTCACGGCCGGCTGCGGCCCCACGCACGTTGCGGTAGGAATCGGGGGGCCTCCCATTTGCCCCTACGGATACTACGAGGTACCGCCGTACAATTGCGCGCCGGACGGTTATTTTGGGCCGGAGTGGTTCTCAGGCGGGGTGTTTATCGGTGCAGGACCTTGGTATCACGGGCCCGGCCGTTTCTACGGGCACGTCGATCACGACCTTGACTATCGCAGGGGCTATCGTGGGCCTTTGCCGGCACGTGGCGAGCGTGCGGCCGAGCGTCGCGCGGAGTTCCATGGCCGGGCGATGCACGATCCGCGTGGCCGTGAGGGTCCCGCCCAGCGCAGATAGAAAAATCCGGGGACAGCGTAGAGCGATGAAGCCGAGCTTCACCCGGAAGCATGAAAATCGCCGAAGTAGTCTGCCTTGCAGGATCAACGTTTTGCGGCGATTTACAAGAGAGTATACTCAATCCCCAATTTCCCCAACGCTCCAGAGGCGACTGGGCCGAGAAAATTGGGGAATGCGTGTACTCTCTCTTGAAAATCTCGTCTGCCGTACTCTAAGCCGCGGGGGTGAGGGTGACGGTGTGGCCGAGTTTCTGCAAGCGGCGAACCAGCGATTGAGTGAGATGTTGACGATTATTGCGGTCGAAGTGGTCGGGGCCGAGGCCGCGGTAAGGTTGGCGGTGTGCGAGTAGATGCCACACCACTTGCAGCGAAGAGTTGGCAGCTGCGACCAAGGCCTGGATCATCAAACGGCCAGACACGCCCAGGGTGTCCGATACAACGCTATCCAACTTCACATTGGCGTCTTCCAGCACCTTGCGAATGCGGTTGCCCACTTGCACGCACTCGCGCACCAGCGTCGTGCGCATGCGGCACAGGTCGCGCAACTCGCGCACTTCCAGCGGCGGCACGAAACTGGCTTCGAGCAACCCGTGCCGCAGCAAGCTCGCCAACCACGCGCTATCGGCCTTGTCGGTCTTGCGGCCCGGCACTTGCCGGATGTGACGGGCATTGACCAGAATCAACTCGCAACTGGATTCCAGAATGTTGAACACCGGCTTCCAGTACACGCCGGTCGATTCCATCGCCGCATGCGTGACGCCTTCCTGCTTGAGCCACTCCGCCAGCTTCCGCAACTCGCCCGTGGTGGTGCCGAACTGCCGGATCTCTTTGTGCGGATCGGCGCCGGGGCCGGGCGTGAGCACGCACACCACCACCGTTTCCTGATGCATATCCAGGCCTGCGCATCGGGGGTACAAAACTTCCATAGTCCGCTCCTCTGCTGGCGGACAGGGAACGCGCGGGAACGGGCACTCTCTCTTGCGTGCTGGCGCTGGCGCGCCGCAACACTTCTGGGTTCGATTCGCGTTCAGGCCACGCTGTCCCGCAGGCTTCTACAGCCTCACAGTCTCACTTCGGCCTCAGCGCTGCCGCCAACTCTCCCATTTTCATGCTTCCGGGTGAAGCTCGGCTTCATCGCTCTACGCTGTCCCCGGATTAAAAAGGAAAGCGGCAGCCTCCGATTGGAAGCTGCCGCCGATTTCAGAGAGCGCTAAAAGTTAGTTGTTGGTGGCCGGATCTGCGCCGTTCCGCAGCGCAGCCGTCGGGCGGCCGTTGGATTTCTTATGCGTGGCAGCCCACTTGTCATAATCCTCTTGGGAAATGTAAGTGACGTTAACCCAGGCGTGCGCCATCTCGTCGACGGTGCGATCGCCGCCGCCCACCCACTGGTTCGGGTCGGGATTGAACGGATTGGCGGTGGTATTGTCGTGCCACGCGGTGACGTGAATCACCGTGCCCTTAGGCAGCACGGGAGCCGCGTCGTCGGTGTAGATGTAGTTGGTCATCCAGTTGAAGTTGAAGTGGTCGACGTAGCTGAGTGTCTGCGTGGTGCCATCGGGCATGATGGCTTCCAGCAACATAGCCTTGCCGCGCAGGTGCATATGCGGCTGGAAGTTGCCAAGGATAGCCGGCGCCTTCAACACATGGAAGCCCTGGGTGACATTGACGGTATTCGGCTCGATGTCAAGATGGTTGCCAGTGGCCCCGAAAAGGGTCAAGTAGGTCCGATACTTCGGCTTCTGATCTTTGGGATAGAGCCAAACGCCGAGTTCGACGTGATCGGTGATCTTCTCGCCGACGGCATGATAGTGAATGTCCCACCAGATCTTGGCGCCAGGCCGGATCAGCTTGCCGGTGTCGGGGCGATAGATGTCGTAGTTCTTGCCGACCGCCCATTCCATCAGCGTGCCGCCCGATTGGCCCAGGGCGGCGTCGTCATTGCCGTCAATAGCTTTCTCGTCGGTTTCGCTCTGGATCAGATGAGCGAGCGCATGGTGCGTGATCTTGCGGCCCGCCGCAGTGCCGGGGCGCATCTCGACCGCTTTCACCCACAGCTCGTCCTTCACGTTCAGATCTACCACCGGCTTCCACCATTGATCCTGACTGACGGCCGGCATGGTATAGTCGTCCGATTTGATGATCATGTCAGGCGGGCGGCCGTAAATCTTCTCGAGCTGCCACTCGCCCTC
Source organism: Terriglobia bacterium (assembly GCA_963739705.1). Lineage (GTDB taxonomy): Bacteria > Acidobacteriota > Terriglobia > Bryobacterales > Bryobacteraceae > Palsa-89. The sequence goes on from CAVUBR010000016.1 coordinate 37,507, forward strand.
CTTCGGAAACGTCTTGGGAGGCGGCATGTCCTTGGGATCGCCCTGCGGCGCGCCCGAGTCGACCCATTTCACGATGGTCGCGATTTGGGCGTCGCTCAGCGACATGTCGTTCTGGAAGCTCTGAATGCCGACGCTCTTGTCCAGGTGCCATGGCGGCATCTGGCGTTTCACCACGCGCTCTTTAATGGAGCGAGCCCAAGGCCGCGTCTCATCGTAGGTGAGCAGCGACATCGGCGCCATGGCATTGGCGCGATGGCATTCCTGGCAGCGGGCCTGCAGGATCGGCACGATGTCCTTGGTAAATGTTGGGACCTTGGTTGTCGGTGTGGTTCCAGCAGTGTCTCCGGCTATCAACAACGCGCCGGCTGAAAGCACGCTCAGGGAAAGACGAACAAGTGTTGCGGATTGGAATCTGACTTTAGATGTCACGACCCTTTCCTCCTTCTTGTACAGCTTCATGTAGTCTAACTGCACTGATCGGCGGTGTCAATCGTCGGGTCAAAGCGAGCCCGAAAAAGGAAAGCGGCAGCTTCCTGGGAAGCTGCCGCCAGTTGGAGAACGAGAGAGACTTAGTTGTTGTTAGCCGCCGGGTCCGCGCCGTTCCTCAGCGCGGCCGTCGGACGGCTGTTGGACTTCTTGTGCGTGGCGGCCCACTTATCATAATCCTCTTGGGAAATGTAAGTGACGTTCACCCAGGCATGCGCCATCTCATCGACGGTGCGATCGCCCCAGCCGACCCACTGATTCGGATCCGGGTTAAACGGATTGGCGGTGGTGTTGTCGTGCCAGGCAACGACGTGAATCACAGTGCCCTTGGGCAGCACCGGAGCGGCGTCGTCGGTGTAGATGTAGTTGGTCATCCAGTTGAAGTTGAAATGATCCACGTAGCTGATGGTCTGAGTGGTCCCATCCGGCAGGATCGCTTCGAGCAACATGGCCTTGCCGCGCAGGTGCATATGCGGCTGGAAGTTGCCGAGGATGGCCGGTTCTTTCAGGACATGGAAGCCCTGGCTGACGTTAACGGTGTTGGGCTCGATGTCGAGACGGCTGCCGGCGCCATTCGTGGTGCCCTGGAAGCCTGTCAGGAAAGTGCGATACTTCGGCTTCTGATCTTTGGGATAGAGCCAAACGCCTAATTCGACGTGATCGGTGATCTTCTCGCCGACGGCATGGTAGTGGATGTCCCACCAGATCTTGGCGCCGGGCCGGATCAGCTTGCCGGTGTCGGGGCGATAGATGTCGTAGTTCTTGCCCACCGCCCATTCCATCAGCACGCCGCCCTGGCCAGCCGCGACATCTTCGGGGCTGTCCTTGGCGTCGGGATCGTCCTGGATCAGGTGAGCCAGCGCGTGGTGCGTGATCTTGCGGCCCGCGGTGGTGCCCGGGCGCATCTCAACGGCCTTCACCCACAGGTCGTCTTTCACGTTCAGATCAACCACCGGCTTCCACCATTGATCCTGACTCACGGCCGGCATGGTGTAGTCGTCCGACTTGATGATCATGTCGGGCGGGCGGTTGTAGACCTTCTGGAGCTGCCACTCGTCGTCCTTGGGGAACGTCTTGGGCGCCGGCATGTCCTTGGGATCGCCTTGCGGCGCGCCGGAATCGACCCACTTCACGATCATCGCAATCTGCGCATCGCTGAGCGACATGTCGTTCTGGAAGCTCTGAACGCCCACGCTCTTGTCCAGGTGCCATGGCGGCATCTGGCGCTTTACGACACGCTCTTTGATGGAGCGGGCCCAGGGCCGCGTCTCCTCGTAAGTCAACAGCGACATCGGCGCCATGGCGTTCGGCCGATGGCATTCCTGGCAGCGGGCCTGCAGGATCGGTACGATGTCTTTGGTGAATGTTGGAATCTTGGTGGTTTGTGTTGCTCCGGTGGTATCGCCGGCCATCAACACGGCGCCCGTGGCAAGCACGCTCAGGGACAGACGAACTAACGTAGTGGATTGGAATCTGACTTTAGATGTCATGACCCATCCCTCCTTTGGGGTCTATTACAACTCCTTACAGTTTAAGTCGTTGACATTTCTATGTCAATGGCTCTTTTGAGGCACCTGAGCGGGCGCTTAAGCCGGGTAGGCGGGAAAAACGCCTGCCCGCTCAGGTGTTTACCCTAATTAGTTGATGTGGCGGGTTTTCCTGGATGCAGGATCAGCTTCTGGACACGCCAGTTAAGTAACTCTCCCGCATAAATTTCGTTCTCGGACGGGCAAGCCAGCTCGTGAATCCAGCCGAACTGCTTCATTTGGTGGCCCATGCTGCCCAAAACGCCCAGAACCTGGCCTTCGAGCGACAGCTTGTAAATGCGGCCTGGCATCGCGTCGGCGCTATAGAGGTACTGAGTTCCGGGGCCGGGCGTGATGCAGATGGCCCAGGGAGCGCCGTTCTGAGCGGCCAGGGCCTGAGCGTTGGGCATGGCGCCCATCCAGGGATGGATGACCTGGGGCGGGGGAACGTTGATACGGATCTCGCGGATAAAACCTCCATCGGGATCGTATACCATGATGCGGCGGTTGCCGCGGTCACCGACATAGATATTGCCCTTCGCATCGGAGGCGATGGTGTGGGGGGTATTCAGTTCGAACTCTTTGGGGTGCTCGCGATCCTCGGGCTTAGTATAATCGCCCCACTGCTTCACCCAATCGCCGTTCTTGTCGAACTTGGCGACGCGCGAGTTGATGTAGCCGTCGCTGATGAAGATGTCGCCTTGTTGATCCCAGGTCACGTCGGTGGGCTGGCGGAACGAACCGGGTTGAGCGGGCAGTGGCGGGCGGGGATGTTCCAATGGATGAGCGTTTTCGTCCGAAGCTTCCGCCTTACGGCCGAACGTCATCGTGACGCGGCCTTCGGGATTGAAGCGGATGATCATGTTGCTGCCTTTGTCCACGGCCCAGAGGTTGTCGTCTTTGTCGAAACGAATGGCGTGGGCGAAGGACCAGGCGTACAGGTTGTGGCCGATTTCGCGGATGTAGCGGCCATCAGGGCCGAACTCGAGGATCTCCGCCGCGGTGGCGCCGAACGCCGGGCCGGTGGAGTTGCCGCGAGTAAAGACGAAAATATGTTTCTTGGAATTGATAGCGACGCCGGAAGCTTCGCCCAGATACATATCGGCGGGAAGCTTGAGCAAATTGGGAACGGAATCAAACGGGATTTCGGGCGCGGGCGTGGCCGGTTCCTGGCCGAACGCGAGCGCGCTGAAGCACGCTGCTGCGATGATGGAATAGAGTTTCAACGGGGCCTCCTTCTCAGAACACTTCAGAAGTACGATATCAGAAACGCCCCGCGGGAGCACTCCTTTTTTTTATTCTTGGGGACGTGCCGCGATTGATCCCGCCCGCGGGACCGCTCATAGCCCGAAAGGGCCCCTTTACTTCACGTTCGCGTTGCAATATAATTCGACCCCAGAAATCTCTGCGCTACGAGTTGCGTAAAGAAGCTTAAAGGGGGCCTCGATGCCAAAGGCAAGGTTTGTCTTTTCTGTTCTTGCGGTTCTTGGGATCCTGTTGATGTTCGCGCCAGCCGCGCACGCACAGTACGGCAGCATTGCCGGCGTGGCGAAGGACACCTCGGGCGCTGTGATGGCGGGCGTATCAGTCCAAGCCACCAGCCCGGTGATGATTGAAGGTCAGCGTACCGTGACCACCGGTGGCGACGGCCGATACGCGCTGGTGGACCTCAGGCCGGGCACCTACACCATCACTTTCACCATGCAGGGATTCTCCACCATCAAGCAGCAGGTGGAGGTGGCCGTCAATACCACCGTTCCCGTGGACGCCGAGATGAAAGTGGGCTCCGTCGGTGAGACTGTCAACGTAGAGGCAACCGTGCAAACCGTTGACATTCAAAACGTCGCGCACCCGCAGGATCTGACACGCACCGAAATCGACGAAGTGCCCTCGGCGCGCAACATGCAATCGGTAGCGTCTTACACACCCGGCATCCACCTCAACACGCCGGACGTGGGCGGCTCGATGCAGGTGCAGCAGACCTACATCGCCGTGCATGGCAATTCCTCGCAGCGAACCACTTACTTGATGGACGGCCTGCTGATCAACACCACGCAGGGCGACGGTCAGATTCAGACCTACGTCGACAACGAGATTTTCTCGGAGTCAACCCAGATGGCAAATAACGTCCCGGTGGAAGTTTCGGCTGGAGGGGCGTACGTCAATCTGATCCCCAAGGACGGAGGGAATCAGTTCCATACGGACCTGTTTCTGTCTTGGGTGAACGACAGCTTTGTCGGCACCAACACCACTGCGCCGCTAACTGCCCGCGGCTTGGTGGGGCAATCCAAAGTGACTGAGATTCAGGATTTCGACGGGTCCTTTGGCGGCCCGATCATAAAAGACCGACTCTGGTTCCTAATCACTGGCCGTAAGCAGTTGAGCAATCTGGAATCGCCGGGTTCGTTTTATCCCAACGGCTCCCCTGGAGTCGAGTTGGACCATATCTACGACGGCACGGCACGGCTCACTTTTCAGGCCAATCCGAAGTTGAAGATTACGGCGATGTGGACCCGCGACTGGAAGTACATCGGCGACGACATCGTATCGGGCTCGGGCGGCTATAATGACACCAATCCGCTGCAATCTTCGGACTATCGCAAGCCGGTGATGTATTACATCATGCAGGGCAGAATCACCGCCACGCCGACTCCGAAGCTCATTTTTCAAGGTGGATGGTCCTTCGACAAGCTGGACTATTTCGTTTTGAACCAGCCCGGCGTGTTACAAGCCCCGTTTAGCCAAGCCTGGTATGCGGGCGTATCGGAACAGGACATCACCAAGCTGGCACGCAGCGTTTCCGGCGGAACGAACGTATGGTACAAATTCGACCGGTATGTCTGGGACGCAACCGGCCAATACATCACCGGCGCACACCAGATCAAGTTCGGGATTGGAAGCAGCTATGGTCCGGCGTACCAGAATTTCCTCTACAACGGAGACGGAATCTCTCAGTTTTCAAGCGGGGTGCCGCTCAGGTTCCTGGCGTATGACTCACCAGTCTATGAAAAGTTCTACCTGAACAACGATCTCGGAATCTATGGGCAGGACACCTGGACCTTCAAGCGCGTGTCCATTACAGCCGGCCTTCGCTGGGAATATCTGAACAACGATATCAATCCGCAGAGCGCACCGGCGGGACGATTCGTGGGCGCCCGCAATTTTCCGCTCATCGACTGCAATAGCATCAAGGGGCTGTCATGTTTCAAGGACTGGGAGCCGCGCCTGGGCGCCGTTTATGACGTATTCGGCAACCACAAGACTGCCGTAAAGGGGGGGATCGGCAAATACAACACTCCGTTGGTGCAGCAGAACCTGAACAATTTCAACCCCATGCTTCTGACTAACGAAGCGGTGTTCTGGAACGGTGGAACGTCGCCATGTTTTGTAACGAACGCGCCGGCCACATGCTATCCCGCGGGCGGCTTCGCTGCGCCGGGTACGCCCAATAGCGCGGTCCCGGTCGGCCAGCTGGGCGTCAACCCGAATCCCTCGTTCGGCCAGATCCCCAACATCAGCCTGGATCCTAACTTCCATCGAGAATATCAATGGCAGTACAACATCGGCGTTCAGCAGCAGGTTTGGCATAGCATTACCGCGAACTTTATCTGGAACCGCGTGTCGGATTATCAACAGCAGTTGCTTCTCAACTATGCGGTTCCCCAGTCGGCCTGGACGCCCGTCAGCATTAACAACCCGCTGGACGGGAGTCACCGGTTACCGTTTATAACCTGGCGAAGAACTATGTCGGCTTGACTCCCGCGCTGCATGAGACCAATGCTCCCCAGAGCCTCCGGAGTAACTACTACCAGGGGTTCGAGACCTCCGTTACCGGCCGGCTGGCGCGCGGCGGCTTCTTCAATTTCGGATGGACCGTCGAGCACCAAATCGACCGGGCGTGCGACGAGACGGCCGGCAGCAATTATTTGAACGATCCGAACTACAATCGCTTCTGCGATTGGTCGGGCGGGCTGTATCAAAGTCTGGGCCAGAACGTTGGCATTCCGTTCCGCAACGAGTTCCAAATGCAGGCCAATATGCCGATCAAGTGGGGCATTGAAGGTAGCATTTCGATCTATTCGTCCCCGGTCTTCAGCCAGTACGCCAGCTACCAATCAGCGACGTACACGCCTCTGACGACCTTTGCGGGCGATCAATCCGGATTCAAGATGGTGAACTGGACCATCACTTCCGCCACCACCTATCCGAAAAACTGCAACTGTCCCAACCCGGGCGGCAAGGTGGATCCCGGCCTGACGCAAGGCTCGGAGACGATCCAACTGGCCGCTCCGGGGAGCCTTTTGTCGCCCCGCTATAACCAAGTGGACATCGGCATCCGGAAGAAATTCACTTTCCGCGAGAAATACACGTTGATGGGCCAGCTGCAGGTCTTCAACCTGATCAACACCAGTACGGTCCTGACCGAAAGCTACGCTCTGGGAAATTCGATCACGCCGTTCCTGCCCACTTCCAAAGGTGGATTAGGGGGCGGTACGCCTTCGGTCATCGCGAACCCGCGAATGTTGCAACTCGGCTTGCAGTTTAAGTTCTAAAGATCTTTGGCGCTGTAACGTAGCGGGCAGAAATTCGGTCTTAGCTGAAGTAGGTAGCCCAGAGGAGCGTGTCATGAAAAATGCACTCTTGGGGTGTATCCAATGGCGCATCGCCGGGGTGTCGGTGCTGGCGATGGGCGGTTTCCTGATGGTTTCGGCGAGTGCGGCCGACATCGAAGGTAGCGCCGCAAAGACGCCTGACAAGGCCGTCACTTACGCCAAGGACGTGGCGCCGATCTTCCAGGCCAAGTGCGAGGAGTGCCATCACCAGGGCACAGCGGCGCCCATGCCGCTGTCGACCTACCAGGAAGCCCGGCCATGGGCGCGGTCCATCAAGGAACGCGTGGTTACGCGCAACATGCCTCCGTGGCACATCGACAAGACGGTCGGCATCCGGCATTTTGCCAATGACCGCTCGCTGAGCGACGAGCAGATCGCCATCATCGCCAAGTGGGTGGATTCGGGTGCGCCGTTGGGCGACCAGAAGGATCTGCCGCCGCCCAAGCAGTGGTCCGACGACATGGGCTGGCAGACCGCTAAGATTCTGGGCGAGCCGACCTTTGTGGTCAAGTCCGCCGACTACACTATGCCCGCGCACGGACAGGACGTGTGGTGGAAACCGGTCAGCGCGCTGCCGATCACCGAAGAGCGCTGGGTTCGCGCGGTCGAAATCCGCCCAGGCACGCCGGCAGGACGCAGGATCATGCATCATGTGCGCGCGGACTTGATCGTGCAGGATGCCCCCAATCAGCGCGGCGGCAACGAATCGGCTCTGATGGAGTGGGCCATCGGGAAGCAGAACGACGTCTATCGCGAAGGCGCCGGCAAACTGCTCGAACCGGGCGCTGCCATTCGCTGGGAGCTGCATATCCACGCCGTCGGCGAAGAGGTCACCGATCATGCCGAGTTGGGCGTCTAGCTTTATCCCAAGGGCGAGGTGCCCAAGCATAAGACTGTGCTGGTGGGATTCCAGGCCATGCCGGATCGCGGCGTTCTGGATATTCCGCCCAACACCATCGCCGAAACTTCCAACGTGACGCTGCTCAAATCGGCCGCGCGCCTGGAAAATTTCCAGCCGCACATGCATCTGCGCGGCAAGGCCATGCTGATGGAAGCGATCCTGCCGGACGGCACCGTGCGCACGCTCAGCTACGTCAATAATTTCAACTTCAACTGGATGAACAACTACATCTACACCGACGACGAAGCGCCGGTGCTGCCCAAGGGAACGTTCATTCGCGTCACGGCCTGGCACGACAACACCAGCGCGAACAAAAATAATCCCGATCCGAATAAATGGGTGGGATACGGCGATCGCACGGTGGATGAGATGGCGCACGCCTGGGTGAACGTCACTAATCTGAGCGACGAAGAGTACAACGAGTGGGCCGCCAAGCATAAGCCCGCGCAGACGAAAGCAGTGGCGGAGCGCTAGGCAGGATTCCAGAATCTCCACGATGCGAGCGGGGCGGTTGGTTCTTCTGTCTTTGTGCCTTCTGATCGAAGCGCGCTTGAAGGCACAGGATCTGCCCAGGGGACCGGTTCACGACTCGGGCGACAGCGTCACGGGCGCATACGAAGGCTGGTTTCAGAATCCCGACGGCACGTTTACCATGCTGGTCGGCTATTTCAATCGCAATCGCCAGGAAGTGGTGGATATTCCGATCGGGCCGAACAACCGGATCGATCCTGGCGGGCCGGATCATGGGCAGCCTACACATTTTCTGACGCGCCGGCAGTGGGGCATGTTCATGATCACGGTGCCGAAGGATTTCGGCGACAAGAAGCTGATCTGGACCATCGTTGCGAACGGTAAAACCACGGCGCTGCCCTTGGACCTGAACCCGTTGTGGGAGGTCATGCCGTTTTCTGAAGTCGGGATGGGGAACACGCCACCCATCCTGCGTTTCGAGGAGAACGGGCCATCGGTGCAGGGCCCGCGGCCGTTCGCCAAGACTCTGACCGCGACGGCCGGGAGCCCGCTGCCGCTGACAGTGTGGGTGGCCGACGACGCCAAGACCTTTCCGGGCGCGAAACCTCCGAATTCTCCGCCGATTACGGTGACCTGGACGAAGTTCCGCGGACAGGGCAAGGTGACGTTCGCGAACGACAAGCCTGCCGTGGAACTCGACAAGAGCAAAGCGACGGCCGAGCTTCCGGCGGCCGGGAAGTCGACCACCAGCGCAACCTTCAGCGAACCAGGCGAGTACACCCTGCTGGTAGTGATCAACGATTGGTCAGGCGAAGGCGGCCGCGGCTTCCTGTGCTGCTGGACCAACGGCGAGGTTCAGGTCACGGTAAAATCCGCCCGCTGACTTCAACGCCCGGACTGGTCGGTTTTCGGATTCGAACTCGCGCCGCTCACAATGAGCGCGACCCCCACTACCAGCAGGGCGAGAATAAAGCACAATCCGCCGATGGCCATGATGGCAAACGCCGTGTCCTGCGAGATGAGTTTCATGCCTAGCGCCAATCGCCCAACGATATAGAGGGAAACCGGCGGCGCGGCGATAGACAAGAGGCCACGTTTGCTGAGCAGCGCAAAGCCGGCGTGGTGGCTCGCCGGTATCCACACTGCCGGGACTTGGCGGATCAAGCGCTGCGATGGCCATTGCAAACCCAAAGAGAGCTGTGGAGTAAGACCGGACCGAGCGAATCGAATCGTACATTCTTCCCGAGACAGTCCAGAACGAGAAGAGCCAGTGGAACGGAGGCGCGGACAAAGATGCGCCGGCCTCAGGTGCGACCACGAAATAGAGAATCGATAGGACGAACCACGTACAGAAGACAAACCCCTAGATGAATCGTTTCCGCGGGCGAATCACTTCAGGCGACTGCGGAATTGATTTCGAGAGCCACAAGGCAGAAATCATGGCGGCAACTGCGACATAGCCGAGAGGCTCCTCGAACGGCGCAAAAACCCGGATCGAGACCAGGGCTGCGAATCCGCCGAGAAGCGAAACGGCAGCGCCGAGGAGCGCGACTGTTCACAGAGCGCCACGGAGCCATGGGAACTGCGTGGCGCGCACCGCGAAATCCTGCCTGAGCTACGCCCCGAGCCTGAACGCTACCAACTCGGCGCTGTATCCGGCGCCGCTGATCGCTACCACGATGTACTGCTGGCCGTTCAGCATGTAGGTCATGGGCGAGCCGCTCTGCGGGGCGGGCATGTAGACCGCGCCCACTTCCTTGCCGGTCGCCTTGTCGTAAGCGCGCAGCATGGCGCCGCGCTGGCCGCTGGGCGTCGTAAAGAAGCCTGCTTCGCCGGCGATGACCAGAGTCTTGGTGGTCAGCACGCCGATGATGCCCGAGCGTCCCGTGCGCGGGATATCGAGGCCCTTGAGCGCCGGGTTGTTCTTGACGTTGTCCGGGGTTTCGCCGTGCGCGACCTGCCAGACGATGTCGCCCTTGTCCAGGCTGATCGCGCTGATGCGGCCGTAGGGTGGCTTCAAGAGCGGCAATCCGCGGACGTTCAGGCCGAAACCGCCGCCTTCACCGGAACCATCGCCGCCGCGTCCGCCTCGTCCACCTGCGGCTGCTCCCCGCCCGGCGGGAGGTGCACCCACGCCACCGCCGGCGGCCGGTGCTCCGCGCCCACCCCGGCCTGCCGCCGCGCTGCCTTGGACGTAGTTCATGTCCGATTTCTCCGGGTCGGGCTTCACCAGACCGAGCAAGGCCGTCGCGGTCTGCGAGAACACGTACACAGTGTGGGTTTCCGGGTCATAGGAGCCGCCGGGCCAGTTGGAGCCTCCCAGCGAGCCCGGCGACGTGATGGCCGCCAGCGGGCCGTCGATCTTGCTAACTACCGGCGGCGTGAAGAGCGGCCCGATCTTGTATTTCGAAACCAGCTTCAGAGCTTCTTCGTGCAGCTCCGGCGTGAAGTTGATCAAGCTGTCCTGCTGTAACGCCCTGGTTGTCGTAGGCGGGCGGCTTGGTCGGGAACGGCTGCGTGGGCGAATACCACTCGCCCGGAACATCGCCTTGCGGGACCGGCCGTTCTTCCATCGGCCAGATCGGTTTGCCGGTGACGCGATTAAACACGTACAGGAACGCCTGCTTGGTCGGCTGCGCCAGCGCCTGAACGGTCTGGCCGTTGACCGTGATGTCGGTCAGGATCGGCGCGCACGGGATGTCCATATCCCAGATGCCGTGATGCACCAGCTGGTAATGCCATTTGCGCTGGCCGGTGTGCAGATCCAGCGCGACGATGCTTTCGCCAAACAGTCCGTTGCCGGGGCGATGGCCGCCGTAATAATCGCCGGTGGGCAGTTCCACCGGCAGATAGAGCGTGTTGGTGGCGAGGTCGGCCGACATCTGTCCCCAAACGCCCGTGTTGCCGGTGTAAGACCACGAATCGTTGTCCCAGGTCTCGATGCCGAATTCGCCCGGCTTCGGAATGGTGTGGAAAATCCACAGCCGCTTGCCGGTGCGGACGTCGAAGCCGCGCACGTAGCCTTTGACGTGTTTGTAGCTGGGAATATTGCCGCCGGCTTTGTGCGCCGCGCCGACCACTACTACGTCGCCCGCCACCAGCGGCGTCGAATGCAGCCCCACTTCGCCGGTTTCCAGATCGATCTGCTGATCGTCATCTTGCTTGAGATCCACGACGCCGTTGTTGCCGAAGGTGGGGACCGGCGCGCCCGTCTTGGCGTTGAGCGCGATGAGCCGGTAGCCGGGCGTGACATAGAGAATGCGCTCCTCGCGGCCGTCGGTCCAATAGGAGACGCCGTGTCCGGAGAGCTGCCGCGGAGCGTTTTGGCCGCGCTTGCCTTCGTTCTCGCTGTGCATCCAGAGCATCTCGCCGGTGGCGGCATCGAGCGCAACCACGTCGCGGCGGGTGCCGGCGGTGCACATAGATCACGCCGTGCACCATCAGCGGCGTCGATTCATATTGAAACTCGGGCCGCGGGCCCAGATTATCGGTCTTGAATCGCCACGCTACTTCGAGCTTGTTGAAGTTGGAGGCATTGATCTGATCGAGCGGCGAGTAGCGCGTGGTGCCCAGATCTCCGCCGTAGGTGGGCCACTCTCCATTCTTGGCTCCAGATTGTCCAACCAGGGGCAGCGTCACGCAAACCAGCAGGCCCGCCAAAGGGGCCAAACGAACAACGTTGTTTCGACTCACGGAGTCTTCCTTTCTTCTCTTCGCGCAAAACATCCCCGTTTTGGCCATGGACCGCGCTCAGGGAGCGAACCGGGAGCGCGAGGGTCGATGGAAAACACTATATCGTTGCGGCGTTTCGAAAGTCAACGAGGGCGCGCTGGGTGCGTCAGGCTCGCAGGACATCGTTGGAGCGGTCGTGCGGCGTCGTATAGGCCAGTGTGCCTGCACGGCCCCAGTGGCCTTTTCTGTAGGTGATTACCGACAGGTCGGCGTTGTAGCTACATTCCTCGCCCGCCGCGTTGAAGCGGATCGCGCCCGAGAACATGTGCGCTTTGTCAAACGTCGCGTGCAGAACCCGCGTTTCCGGAAGCACGCCGTACACCCAGCCCCAGTTGCCCAGCCCGGCTTGTGGAAACAGCGCGCGATAGTTGGCGTAGTCGGCGGCCGGATTGGCGCTGGGTTGAATTCTGGCACGGCTCTCCGGCGTCACTTCCGTAATGCGCAGCCGCGTTTTGATGCCTTTCACTTTGAACTGCTCCATGGCTCGTCCGGCTGGGCCGAGCGTCCAGGGCTGGCCGCCGGTGTTGGCCACGGCTGCGGTGCGGCCCAATTGCGAAGTGGGCGCGTCCACGCTGCGATCCGAAACTTGATAAGCCAGGTCATGATCGATGCGGCAGCGTTTGGCCGCTTCGATGGTGTCGGTGAACGTGACGCCGGTCATCTGGGCGGGAGTGAATATGGTGGACATCATCTGGATGGCCCATTTGCCGTCGTTATTGGTCACCGAGTACACGCCATCGCAGCGCGTCAGCTTTTTGCCGTCACCGCCGTAGCGGTTGTAGCGCAGCGAGAGACCGGCCAGCACGGGATCGCAGTTGAGAACCTCCAGGCCATCGAACACGTCGTAGGCGCCGGGCTTGAGATAGCCGTCGTGATCCGAGTATCGCTCGGGGTTCTCGGACGTGTTGATGGACGCGGGCGCGTGCGCGAATAATTCTTCCGGCGTCTCAATCACTACAGCCTCGGTGCCTTCGAATGAGACAAAGGGAAAATGCATCAGGTCGGCGATGCCTTTCAGGTCACGCTGGCTCAGGGCGACGAAGAATTGCGTAAGCACGCGGACTCCCTCCGTCACTGAGGTCTGGTAAGTGACCGCGAAACGATTGTCCAGCATGGCGCGCGGACCGAGGCCCTTGGGCGGTTGCGGATCTTGAGCAGCGCTTTCACGCGCTTTCGACGTCTGTTGCGCCATCGCGGAGCTCACTGCGGCAGCGCCGATCAGCCCTGCCGCGGCTGCGCCGGACAAAAAACTGCGGCGCGCCGGCGCGTCTTCGTCATCGCGCACTTTGTTGTCCCCTGGCTTGTCGCTCATTTGATCCTCCTCGATGAATTCTAGCGCTCGGAGTGCCGCTCCACGGCGGGAGGGCCGAAAAGCTCCCGGATCAGATCCAGCCCCTGTTCTTTCGAGGCGATCCGAGATTCGAGTTGCGCATCCTCGGCGGCTTCCAGCATGCGCGAGAAATCCGGGCCGGGATGGTAGCCGGCGGCGATCAGGTCATCTCCGGTGACCAGGCGCGGGGGCCGCAGAACTTCGGCGGGCGCTTGCTCGAACCTGGATTTTACGAACTGGTAATTGCCCAGATTGCCGTGGCTCGAAACGCAGTCCAGGCGATGCAGCTCCAGGTGTTCCGCGAATCGATCCAGCCGCAGCATCCTTTTAAGAGTGCTCTCGCGCATCTGGTGGACGTGCGTGAAGCGCATGTGATTGCGCGATCAGCGCGACAATCTGCTCGATGTCGGCGTTGGAGAAGCGCAGCCGCGTCAGAATGTCGCGCGCGAGCCGTTCGCCCAGCTCGACGTGGCCGTCGAAGCGGATGCGATCGGCGATGCGGAATGTCCCGGGCTTGCCCACGTCGTGCAGCAACACGCCCCAGGCCAGCGTGGGCGTGGGTCGGTCGAGGCCCTCCAGCATGATCAGCGTGTGCGTCCAGACGTCGCCCTCGGGATGAAACTCGGGCGGTTGCCGGACGCCTTTCATCGCGGCTACTTCAGGCAGGATGTCTTGAAGCAGACCGGACGCGTCCAGCAATTCGAATCCCCGGCGCGCGCCGCTTTCGGTCAGGATCCTGTTCAGCTCGTCGCGAATGCGCTCCGGTGAGACGCGCGCGATGCGCTCGTGCATCTTGCGAATCGCCGCGAACGTGCCAGGCTCGATTTCAAAACCAAAGCGCGCGGCGAAGCGGATGGCGCGCAGCATGCGCAGATGGTCCTCTTCGAAACGCTGCGCCGGATCGCCGATGGCGCGGATCACGCCGTTCTTGAGATCCTCGAGGCCGCCCACGTAATCCACTACGTGCCCAGCGGGATCATCCAAATGGGCCGGATCCAGCAGCAGCGCATTGATGGTGAAGTCGCGCCGCAGGACGTCCTGCTTCGGGCCGGTTTCGAACGTGACGCGTCCCGGATGTCGCCCATCCTGGTAAGAATGATCGCTGCGGAAGGTTGCGACCTCGACGCCGTCGACGAGAATTACACCGAACTGCGCGCCCACCAGTTGCGCCTTGGGGAAAAGCTGGAGCAGTTGATCGGGCGTCGCGTCGGTTGCGATATCATAGTCCTTCGGTTCGCGGCCCAACACCAGATCGCGCACACAGCCGCCCACCAGCCAGGCCAGGTAGCCTCGCGCGTGAAGATCATGGGCGATCTGAATCGCTTGGGCGTGCCCCACATGCTCATCGTAGGATAGAAGCTGTGTCTCAAGTAAAATTGAAATTGGGGAATCGCTCGTTTTGATGTCACCGGAAGGTAGCCGGCCCGCCACGAACACTGCCAAGGTCGTGGTGGCCACCACCGTAGCTCTCTCCTTCATCAGCTTCTGGCGGGGCGCCGCGATTGTTCTTTCCGACCTTGCCTCGTCGGCTTACTACGCCGGCGGCATTGCCGAAACCGCGGTCGGCCCGGCGGCTCCCTGGTTCGTGCTGGGCGTGATGCTGTTCAGCTTCGCGGTGCGCTCCGTGTACATGGAAAGCTGCAGCATGTTCGTGCGCGGCGGCGTGTACATCGTGGTCAAGGACAGCATGGGGTCGTTCATGGCGCGGCTGTCGGTGTCGGCCCTGGTGTTCGACTACATCCTCACCGGTCCCATCAGCGTGGTCAGCGCCGGGCAATATCTGGGCCATCTGCTGGACGAAATCGCCAAGATGATGGGGCAATCCTTCCCCTTCAACGTGAACTATTTCGCGGCGTTTTTTGCGGTCGCGGTGACGGTTTATTTCTGGTGGATGAACATCAAGGGCATTCACGAATCCAGCGGCAAAGCGCTGCGCATCATGCAGATCACAACCGTCATGGTGGTGGCGTTCCTGATCTGGGCCCCCCTGACCATTCTGCTGCGCGGGCATGTCACGCTGCCTCCCGCGCCCGTCCTGCGCAACCTGCAATTCAGCCCTGCGAATCCCGATGCATTGGGGTGGTTCAAAGGCACCTTCTGGCCCAGCATTCCGATCGTGGCTCTGGTCATCGCCTTTGGACACTCGCTGCTGTCGATGAGCGGCTTTGAAACGTTGGCGCAGGTATATCGAGAAATCGCGTATCCCAAACTGAAGAACCTCCGCATCACCGCCAATATCGTCTGCTGGTACGCCGTGATCTGCACCGGGGTGATCACGGTGCTGGCGGGAGTGATCATCAGCCCGTCCGACATCCGCAATCTGTACGCCGACAATCTGCTGGGCGGCCTAGCGATGCGACTGGTGGGGCCGGAATTGCTGCGGCTTCTGTTCCATATCTTTGTCGTGATCGTCGGCGTCTTGATTCTCTCCGGGCGCCGTGAACACCTCCATCATCGGGGCCAACGGCGTGTTGAATCGCGTGGCTGAAGACGGAGTCTTGTTGGACTGGTTCCGCAAGCCGCAAAAGCGCTACGGAACCACGTATCGCATCATCAACCTGATCACTCTGCTGCAAGTGACCACCATCATCGCCAGCCGCGGTGACATGTATCTGCTGGGCGAGGCCTACGCGTTCGGCGTGGTGTGGAGCTTCTTTTTGAAATCGCTGGGTGTGATGGTGCTGCGCTACCAGCGGCACGACCAGGAATACAAATTTCCGTTCAACATCCGGCTGCGCGGTCTGGAGATTCCGGTCGGCCTGGGAGTCACCACGCTGATTCTGGGCTTCGTGGCCATTGCCAATCTTTTTTCGAAACAGATCGCAACCATTTACGGATTTTCGTTCACGGCGGTCGTGTTCGTGGTCTTCACGATTTCCGAGCGGGTGAACGAGCGCAAGCGCCGGTTGAAGCACTTGGACAAGAAGCCGCTCGAAGAATTCAACCTGGAACATCAGCCGCAGGTCGGCACAGCGACGCTGCATGCGCGTTCCGGCTGCGTGCTGGTGGCGGTGCGCGATTATCACAACATGGAGCACCTGAGAAAAGTGCTGCAAAAGACCAATCTGCGCCGCCACGACATCGTCGTGATGACCGTGCGAACCATTTCGGCGGGGTCAGGTGAATACGATCTGTCCGACGACCAAATCTTCAGCGATTACGAGCGGGAGTTGTTCAGCCATGTGGTCGAGATAGCCGAAAAAGAAGGCAAGCCGGTGGAGTTGCTGGAGGTGCCGGCCGTAGATCCGTTCGACGCCATGGTGCAATCCGCGGCCAAGCTGCAATGTTCGCGCTTGGTAACGGGTGTTTCGGCGCGCATGCCATCGGAAGAGCTGGCGCGGCGCATCGGTCTTGCGTGGGAGCGCCTGCCCGAACCGCGGCATGCTTTTTCGCTCGAAATTATCAGCCCCGACCGGCCCTCGATTTTCGTCAACCTGGGCCCGCACCCGCCGCGCTTATGGCCGGAAGATGTCGGCCGGCTGCACGAGTTGTGGCTGCGCTTGAGCGATGCCGATGAAATCGGCTCCAAGCTGCACCATCGCGACATCGTCGGGCTGGCGCTGCGCCGGCTGGAGCAGGACCTGAAAAGCGGCGAAGGCGAACAGGTCTTGCGCGACCTCAAGAACGACCTGGGGAAGAGTTAGTCGAGTTTACGAGCGACCACGCGGAGGCGCCGGTAGTCTACGGTCCAGACGCCGTCGCGATATAAAGCTGGACGCAGCCGCTCGACAACCTGCGCGATCGTTGCGCGCGTTTCCTGGGCGGATAGATCCCGGAAATAGACGCCGCAGAACATGCGCAGCCACTCTTCGATGCCGCTCTCGCCTTCGAGCGGTGTGGGGCGGTCGAACAGAACGGCCTGGCTTACTTCCAGCCCACTCCGTTCGAGCAGTGGCGTGAATTCGCCGATGCTGGGGAAGGTCCAGGGGCAAAGCTGATCGGCGCGCGGGCCGAGCACGGCGCGCATGGCGCCAACGACGGATGCGATACAGCCCTTTCCGCCGAATTCCGCTACAAACCGTCCGCCGGGCCGTAGCGCACGGGCGATGGATGCCGCCGCGGCTGCTTGATCTTTCACCCAGTGCAGCGCGGCATTCGAAAAAACCGCATCGAAAGGCTGCTCGAAGCGGAAGCTGGTTGCGTCGCCTTGTTCGAACATGATTTCAGGAAAATTCTTGCGCGCCTCGGCCAGCATCTCCGGCGATTTGTCGAGCCCCACCACCCGTGCGCCGGAGCGAGCCATCTCCGCCGTGAGCTGCCCGGTGCCGCATCCAATGTCAAGAATCCGCTCGCCGGCGCCAGGTTTCAGCAATTCCAGCAGGCTCTCGCCGAACTGCCAAACAAAGGAATACTTGCTTTGATACCGCTCGGGATCCCAAGCGGCCGTCACGCCTTCTTGCCGCGCGCCTTGGATGCTTTGGGGCTAGGCGATTCTTCCGGATCGCCCGCGGCCGCCGCCGCTTCAGCCGCCGCGGGAGCCACCGAAGAAAGCACTTCGTTGAACAGTTCCTGCTTTTTCAGATCCTTCTTGGAAGGCGGCGCCTGTTCATGCCGGTAGTCGTGATCGTGATAGCAGGTCCGGCAGCGGACTTTGGCAGGCTCGTGATTCACCAGCGAAACGATGGCGTGATTGGTAATCCGGCGGCACTTAATGCAGTGATCATCGATGATATCTCCGAGCCGGAATTCGCGCATAGGAAAAACTAGCGGGCCTTTCGCGAGTATATCAAAGATGGAAGGACACGCCCGCGACACTAGCGAGCCGATGACGACGGCTTGGTCCACTCGCCGATCCACTCCAGAAACGAGTTGTACCAGAGCACGCTGTTTTGCGGCTTGAGAACCCAGTGGCCCTCGTCGGGAAATTCCAGCAGCTTGGACGGCACCTTTTGAAGCTGCAGCGAGGTGAAGAGTTGGAGCCCCTGCGTGTAAGGCACGCGGAAATCCTGCTCGCCATGCACTACCAGTGTGGGCGTATGGAAATCCTTCACATAGTAGCTGGGCGACCATTTGGCATACGAATCGGGATTATCCCAGGGCGTGCCATTGAACTCCCACAGCGGAAACCAAAGCTCCTCGGTGGCGCCGAACTCGCTGCGCAGGTCGAAGACACCGTCGTGCGAAACGAACGCCTTGAAGCGCTGCGTGTGGCCGAGCATCCAGTCGATCATGTAGCCGCCGTAGGAGCCGCCCGCGGCCGCCAAGCGGTTGGGATCGGTGTAGGGCAGGGCAGCGGCGTAATCGGTCACGGCCATGATGTCGTCGAACGGCTTACCGCCCCAATCATCTTTGATGTCCTCGGTGAACTTCTGCCCGTAGCCGAAAGATCCGCGCGGATTGGGCATCACCACCACGTAGCCGGCGGATGCGAACACCTGCGCGTTCCAGCGATAGGTCCAGCTCTCGCCCCAGTCGCCCTCGGGCCCGCCGTGAATCAGCATCAGCACCGGGTACTTGCGGCTGGGATCGAAATTCGGCGGCTTGACGATGAAGCTTTGGATGCGTGTTTTGTCCGCGCTGTCCACCCAAAATTCCTCGAGCGGCGTCAGCGCGTAGCCCGCGAGCAGCGCGTCGTTCAAGTGCGTCAATGGCGGAGGGCGTGCCGCCGCTCGACGACGCGCGGTATAGCTCGGTGGGAGCCGAGCCGCTCTGTCCGGAATAGATCATGGTCTTGCCGTCGGAGCTGAACTGCATGTCATCGAACGTGTCCGGGCCGCTGACGATGATGCGGCTGGCGCCGCCCGCGGTGGGGATCATTTCAATGCTCTGGCGCCCGCGATCGATCACGGTGAAGAACAGCGCATTGGAATCCGGCGACCAGGTGAAACTTTCCACCGACCGGTCCAGGGTCTCAGTGACGCTGTTTACCCGGCCCGTCGCTCTTTCCAGCACCATCAGACGCCAGCGGTCGCTTTCATAGCCGGCGCGCTGCTGGCTGCGGTAGGCGAGCCATTTGCCATCGCGCGAATATTGCGGACTGGAATCAGCTCCGGGATTCAGCGTGATCTTGGTGGAATCGCCGCCGTTGATGGAGACCACGAACAGATCCGAATTGGTGCTGGTGGCCGGCACGGGATCGGCGTTCATGGAGTAGCAGACTTCCTTGGAATCGGGCGAGATGGCGTAGTCGTCGGGGCCTCCCAGAGAAAACGGCGGCACGTCTCGATCCCCCGGCGTCAGATCCTTGACGGGACCTCCGTCCACGTCGACCACCAGGAGATGCGAGCGGCGCTTGGTTTGCCATTCCGTCCAGTGCCGGTAGAGCAGCGTGGTATAGCTGCGCGCCCTCACCTTGCTGTTCTTTTCCGCTTCCAGCCGGCTCTTCGCGCAGGCATCGTCCGCACAATCGGGATAAACGTTGCTGGTGAAGACCAGTTTCTTGCCGTCGGGGGAAAACAGCACGCCCCCCGCCTCGGTGGAGAGATTCGTAATCTGCCTGGCTCCGGAGCCGTCCGCGTTCATGATCCAGACTTGCGAAGAACCGCCGCGGTTGGAGATGAACGCGATGCGCGTGGAATCGGGCGACCACTCGGGCCGCTCGTTGTCATCGCCCAGCAATGTAATGCGCCGCGGCGCGAGGCCTGAAACCGGAACCGTGTAGATCTGTTTAGGCTTGCTGTTCTGATCGAGATCGATGGATTGAACCGTAAAGGCCACCGTCTTGCCGTCCGGCGAAAGTTGCGGCTCGCTGATGCGCGCGATCTTCAGCAGCGCCTGTACGTCGAAGGGTTGCTTTTGCGCGCCCACACTGATGGCCAGCGCCAGGAGCAGGCACGACGAGCGTGTCACCGGCATATGAGTCGATTGTATGACAGCCGGCCGCGCCCCAAGCAGTTTCCCGCGAGCCGTCCGCCAGTAGCCACAGGAATAAACTACGATCGAAAACAGAATGACAGTGCACATGACGAATCGTTCAGCGCTCGCAGACGGCCTCGTTCACGGAGAAATCGGACGAGTGCAAACCAAGTCATCGGGCGATTAAACTGGAAAGCGAAATGCGCGAATTGCTGGTCCTCATCTGCTGCGCGGTCGTTTCTGGAGCGGCACCGCAGTCAATTCGGGATATTGACTGGAAAAATTTCCCATACCCGCTTCTGGAAACTGCGGACGTGCCGGGAACGATTCTCTGGATGGCGCTTGGTGCGAAGGAAACTGTCTCACTGGTCAACGGCCGGTATCTGGTGCCCGACGACTGCGACGACAAACGCTTTTGCCCATTGGTTACCTTTGACTCCGTTAACTATGGCGCGCTTACCGGAATCAGCTCGACTGTTGCAGCGGTCGTCCTGACATATCACAGCGGCGGTACTGCACATTGGCAGTACGTGTACGTGCTTATACTCGCGTCAGGCAAGCCTCGGCTGCTTGCGTGGCTTAGGTCTGGATCGAGGGCCGATCAAGGCTTGCGTGAAGCGTCGATCACTGCCGGGGATCTGGTTTTGGTGGTCAATGATCCCGAAAAGAGACAAGGGGATTGCTGCTCGGCTGGAAGTATAACCACCCGATATCGATGGTCGGGAGATTCTTTCTCAGCGATTGGGCAGCCGATTTACAAAATAGATCCACCTAGCTTCGATTGTGCCAAGGCCGCGACGCCGGTAGAGATCCTCATCTGCAAGGATGTCGAACTATCATTCCTGGATAGCCAGATGGCGAACTCCTATAAGATGGTGCTCAAAGGTGCTTCCGCGGAGCGCAAGGAAATAATTCGGCGGCAACAGGCAGAATGGTTTGCTGACTACAGCCGTGCCTGCAACGCGCCTCTCTCCGAGACCGAGCGGCGCGACTGCATCGACCGATATCTCAATGACCGACTGACGACAATGTGGAAATGAACTAGTGAGCTCGGGCAGGCTGCGTCAGGCGAGCGCGTTGATCGTTATTGGGAACCGGCGTGCGCCTGCTAATTTCATTCAGTTTGGGCACGGAGTAGAGGCAGTGCATTACCGGATTCCGTCACAGGTCGTGCCTGCGAGGCGCGAGTTCACAGCGGCAGCCGCTGCATATCGTTTCCCCATTCCTTTGCTTCGGTGACCTGCCAGATCAGCAGGAGATCCTGGATCACATCGCGAATAGGCAGCTTGTCGGGAAGACGCTTGGCAATGAGTACGTGAGCCTGCTACAGCGCGAGCTGGCCCTGGTACTGCATGTCGGGAAGATGGAATTTGTGCTCTACTTTCACCCCGCGCACTTCCAGGATGAAATCCACGTCCTTGGAACTTGGTGCGATGGGCGGCGTGCGCGGGAACAAAAAGTGAAGTTCGGAGCCCAAGCTCTCCACCTGGACATCCTGCGCGTAAATCGCGCGCGCGCCTTTAGGAACCAACTGCGCGGCGTCCAGCAACTGGGAGCGCAAATTGTCCGCGCTCTGGCGGCCGCGGCCTTGATCCGTGTCCGCATCGGGGCCGCTGCCATTTTGGTCGCCGCGTCGATTCATTGGCATCCGAAATCCGAATACGGAGATAACGTAGTATTTCTCGCTGGCGTCGGCCACGGCCTTGGCCTCATCGGCGCTGCTCGCGCCCTGACGCTTTAGAGCCTGTTGAACCGGCATCGCGCTGTCCCAACGCACGGTCACGTTCATGGGACCGGCGCTGCGCCCGCCCGAGGAAGCCCCGCTGTCGTCATCCGGATTACCCCCGCCGCGAGGATAACCTCCAGCGCCTGGGTTGCCGCCGCCCGGATAACCACCGCCCGGGTAGCCACCGCCCGGATAACCACCGCCCGGGTAACCACCCCCCGGGTAGCCAACACCTGGATATCCTCCACCCGGATATCCGCCGCCCGGGAATCCAATCCCGCGTCGGCGCCCGGAGCCGGATCCTTGCGGCGCGACGGTCATTTCCTTCGCCCAGGGCGAGTCGGTAAGGACTTTGTTAATTTCGTCGTCGGTCCATTGCGTGTAGTCCTTGTTCCTCCACGATTCGGCGGCGAAAAGAACCACGGCGCAGGCTGTCCCGGCAAAAGCTATCCCCAAAATTTGATTTCGATGCATCTTGCTTCGCCAGACGCTGTGCGGGAGTGTGCCGTTACGCTAAACTCATGTTTTGCCGATTTTCAGTCTGTCAAGTTTTGTAAGGAAGTTCCGCCGCGCAGCGCTTTTCCCGTTAACCTGCGGTTTACCGGGCGCGTCGTTACACTATTCGTCTCGATCATGAAACTAAGTCTTATTCTTCCATTCGCCGGATTGCTCTGCTCGGCCGGTGTAGCCTCCAATGCGCTGCTCGGCGCAGAGCCAGACGCCGTGAAGCTGCTGGAGACCGCGCCGCTTCGATTCGAGCCCGCACCCGGCGCTTCCGGCGGTTTTGTAGCGCGCGGCGCACGGTACCACTTCGAGTTTTCGAACCACCAGACCATCCTGCATGCCGCGGGTCGCAACGTAGCGCTGCGTTTCGACGGCGCCGATCCTCACGCCCGCATCCAGGCTGAAGACGAGCTGAAATCGAAAACCAATCTGTTCCTGGGGAACGACCCGTCCCAGTGGCGGCAAGGCATCGCTAACTACGGACGCCTGCGAGTTCCCGGATTGTATCCCGGCGTCGATTTGGTGTACTACGGAAACGCTCGTGAATTGGAGTACGATCTCAAAATCGCGCCTGGCGCCGATCCCGCCCAAATTCGTTTGCGGGTTACGGGCGCGCGTGCCAGCGTGGACCACGCCGGCGACTTGGTCGCCGATCTGATCCAGAAGCGGCCGGTAGCGTATCAGGTGGACGCAAATGGCGTCCGGACCACTGTAAAAGCCCGCTACCGCCGCAATCGCGACGGCTCCTATGGATTCGCTGTCGGAAACTACGATTCGAGGCGCGAACTCATCCTCGATCCCGTGCTGACGTTTTCAGCTTATTTGAGCGGATCACATGAAGATACTGCATACGCCATCACGCACGATCAGAACGGCCTCATTTACGTCGCCGGATCGACTCTATCCACTGACTTCCCATTAGCCGGGGCCCCGTCACAAGCCTCGGCGGGCGGCAGCGGCGATGTTTGGGTAGCACAAATTAATCCCAACGCCCCGGCCGGCAGTGGGTTTCTGTTTACCACCTACGTGGGCGGGTCCGGCACGGAAACCTTCGGCGGCCTCGCGGTCGGCCCCCAAGGCGACATCTATTTGACCGGATCAACCGAGTCCACGAATTTTCCGGTCACCTCGAGCGCGTACAAAGGCAGCATCACCAACGCCCCCAATACCAACGCTTTCGTCGTCTGGATCAATTCCAGCCAGAGTCTCGCCTACTCGAGCTACCTGGGCGGGAGCCATGCCGACATCGCGAATGGAATCGCAACCGATTCGCATGGCAGAATGTGGATCACTGGCGGAACGCTGTCCACCGATTTCCCCATGGTGGGAGCCCTTCAGAGCACCAACGCCGGCGCTCAGGACATGTTCATCGCCGGTTTCGATCCATCCCAAAGCGGAACCAATTCGCTCGTCTACTCTTCTTATCTGGGCGGCTCGAATTGGGACACTGGCCGAGGTATCGCAGTCGCCTCCGATGGTACGTTGTGGATCGTTGGGGGTACTTATTCCTACGATGCACCGGTGCACAACGCTTATCAGCCTAACTATCGCGGCAGCGGCGATGCTTACGTGGCTCACATCGATCCCAACATGGGTTCGAGCGGCCTCTTATACGCAACCTTCCTCGGCGGCGGCAGCCTGGAGGAAGCCCGCAGCATCGTTCTCGATCCATCCGGACCGGTGATCGTCGGCGGTTACACGGTCTCTCCGGACCTTCCAGTGACCTCCAACGCCTATCAGCAGACCTACGGCGGCAATACCGACGGCTTCATTGCGATTCTGAATCCCGCCAATTCATCCAATCAACTGGCCTATTCCACCTACTTCGGCGGAGCAGGAGCCGATGTTCCGTTCGATCTGAAACGTGACTCCAGCGGAGCGCTCTACCTGTCGGGCATGACCACGTCTCCGGGACTCCCGTCCACTCCAGGCGCGCCGCAGCCGGCCTACGACAATACCCTCGACGTCTTTGTCCTGCGTTTCGATCCCTCCCAAGCCGGTGCGGCAGGCATCGACTATTTCACCTATCTGGGAAGCGACGGATTGCAGATCGGGTACGGCGTGGATTTTGACGCGAGCGGCAACGTCTACGTCGTGGGTTCCACCAGCGGGCCGATTTTCGACGCGCTGGGCGGCGCCGGTAAGCCGTCCGCTTCCGGCAAAACGGATGCTTTCGTGGCCGGATTCCCCATCTGCAGCTTCAGCCTTTCGCTCAACAGCCAGCAATTTCCCGCATCCGGCGGCACCGGGACGATCAACATCACGGCTGGGGGAGGAAGTTGCGCCTGGACCGCTTCCAGCAGCCTGGATTGGGTTACGGTTTCTCCCGCCGGCGGCAGCGGCAACGGTTCGGTCACCATTACCGTGGCCGCAAATACGACTGGCGCGGCGCGCGAAGGCAGCATTACCATCGCGGGTGTGTCGTTTCTCGTGGGCCAGGACGCCTCGACGCCCGCGGCCTCTCACTTCCGGCGTTAGTGCACCGGGATGCTCGAGGACTTGGACGTTGGCGCCACCCGCCGTTACCGTGATGGGATAGATGATGGGATACGAGCCGGCTGTGAGACTGCTCGGCACCGTAACGTTTAACTGATAAAGTCCCGAAAACCCCGGCGCCAGTCCACAAAAATCGGGCGTCACCTTTGTCGTTCCAATCGTCACCGTGACCGTGGAACTGCACTGGGCGAGCGGCGACGCTGGCGCCGGATCGCCGCTGGCCGGCTGATTGGTCACCGGGCCGAGACCGTTTGCGAAAATCTCAATGCTCTGCCCTCCCACCGCGGGATTCGAAGAAGTGATCACATTGGCTTTGGAATCCAGCGCGGCAACCTGGCCCCCGCCTTCAAAAAATGCCGGGGAATAGTTGGCCAGTGGCACCGTCACCACATTACCGAACGCCAGGCCGAACCCGTCCCCTACGATGACCTTCATCTGGACCGAGCTTTGACCTTGCAGTTCCCAGGGCACCTGGACATTCACCTGATTCGGGCTGACGAAGATCAAATGCCCCGGCAAGCTAAGCTGGGCTGACGGTACATCGAAGCTGACGGTGACGAAGTCGATGGTCAACGGCAAAATGGCCGTGGTCGCCTCGTCCGTCACGGCGCTGAGGTTTGTTCCGAAAATCGAGATGTACGATCCGGGGGCGATGGGTTGTCCTTCGGTCAGGCTGGCTGCATTCACCACGCTGCTTGCGGTGATGACCGGCGCCGTAAGTGCAGTGGCGGCAAAACTGAACCCCAGGCGCGCGCCAAATTGCGCCGTGAAAGTGTAATTGCTTCCGACCGTGCTCCCCAGGAAGGCTTCCGCGCTTGCGATTCCATTGCTATCCGTGACGGCTTGGATATTTTCTAGCGACGCATCGGTCGGAGCGATGAAGGTGATATTGAGCCCCGCGACTGGAACGCCGTTCAAGTCCACCATCTTCACCACAATCGGGCCCGCATCCTGGCCGGCCAACGTGTCGGTTGGCCCAGAGAGCGCAATCATATTGCCCACCGCGGGGGTGCTGATGAAGAACATGTAAGGAACATGGACCGCGGACGCTCCTCCCTGAATGGTTACGAATCCGGAGTAGACGCCCGCATTGGGAATGAATCCGGCAATGTTCAGATTCACCGCCGCCGAAGCGCCCGGCGCCAGCGTCAGGCTGGCATGATCCACCGACGCATTCACGCCATTGACCGACACGGCGGGCGTCACCACCAGCGATAAATTCGCGCTGCCCGAACCGGTGTTGGTCACCTGGAATGATTGTGAGACAGGGAACGCGGTAGGCACGCCCAACGAAAGCGTGGAGGGCGTCACAATAATGGTGGATTGCACCGCCGCGCCCGCGTCCATCAATCCCGCGCCGAGTTGCTGCACTCCCACCGCATTGCCGTTCTCGTCCTGAGTGACAACCTGCGCCGCCGTGTTCACCAGCGCGGACTTGATCTGCGCCGGCGTATAGCCGGGATGCGCTTGCTTCACCAGAGCCGCGGCTCCGGACACCAGCGGCGTCGCGAAGCTGGTACCCGAGCCGGCAGCGTAGCGGTCGGGACTAAAGAGCTCGCCTAGCGGGTCATAGTCTTGCGCGGCCAGATAGATGTCCGCGCCGAAATTCTCGCTGCCACCCGTCGCCACCAGGTCCGGTTTGATGGCGTTATTGCCCGGCGACGGCCCCAGCGAAGAATAGTACGACAGCAGGTTCACAAGATTCGAGGGCTTGAGCAACTCGAAGGTGCCAATCCCGATCGTCACGTTATTTTTTGGATTTGCAGTAGCAAAGGACTTCAACGCCAGGCCGTCCGAGTTTGAAATCATCACGGCCGGAATATTGGTGGAGGTCAGGCCGCCCGGCGCGATCGGCGGAGACTGGTCTGCCATGTACAGCACCACGCCAATTGCGCCGGCAGTTTGCGCATTCGTTACTTTGTCGGAAAAGGTGCAGGTTCCCCGCTCTATGATCGCGAACGCACCGTTTAGCGATCCGGCCGGCAGTGGATTACATCCCAACGTGTCGGCGCTAACAGACGCCACATCCACCGCTGGTCCGGTTTGGCCGGTGGGAAAAGGGCCGTCACCCAATTGCCCGGCGAGCTGCTGCAGGTTGGAAGGAACCCCCGAGCCGAGCACCTGAACACTTCCATCCACGATGAAATGAGAATTGGTGGTGGACCCCACCGTGATTGCCGACGGCGCGTCGCCCGGTGACCCGATGCTGTCCAGCGTAGGCGCGTTGGAACTGGACGCGCCGTCGCCATCGTTACCCGCCGCAATCACCACCACCATGCCGGCCTGGACCGCGTTTTCCACCGCTATGGCGAGTGGATCGCACGGCACGCCGCTCGGATTACCGCAGATGGAACCCGTATCCAGCGGACCCGAGAAGGCCGGGCCTCCCAGCGACACCGAAGCGACGTCCATCCCGTCGTTGAGCGCATCCTCCAGCGCCAGCATGATGGCGGCGTCCGACGCGCCATCGTGAATCGTGGGTGATCCGAATACCTTGTAGTTGCCCAGGAACGCCTTCGGAGCTACGCCGTTGAATGTCAAACCGGCTGGGCCGGTATTGGGGACTCCCGCGGCCGCCGAAGCCGTTCCGGTGCCGTGACCCACGCGATCGCGCGGCGTGTAATCGTCCGGCGTCGAATCCACCGCCGGATTGTTCGGATCGCTTCGGTGGCCGCCTCCAACGCCGCGTAGCTGCGCGCCACGATGACCTTGTGGTTGGTGTAGTCCGAGCAATTGGGGACGTTTACTTCCGTGCCATTAGGGTAGGCGATTTTGCAGATCGGAAATCCCGAAGGCACGCTCAGCGAGTTGTCCTGAAAAGCCGGATGAGTCTGATCGATGCCCGTATCGATCATCCCGATCTTCATGCCCGCGCCCGCCTTCCCAGTTCCGCCCAGCGCGTTCCATGCACCCGGAGCGTCCACCAGACCCGTGGCACGATTCAGATTCAAATGATACTGACGCCCGGCCACCACGCCTTTCACCCCCGGCAGCGCCTTCAGTTCCGCCAGACGCTCCTTGGGCGCAATCACAAAGATGGCGTTCAGCACCGTCTTCACTTCGGCCGTCACTTGTATATGGCGCGACGCCAGATCATTCTTCAAAGCTTGGTGCTTGCCTCGATCTGCTGCCGGTAGTTCGCCGCGTCCAGCGAGCGCGCTCGTTCGGCCGAGGCGTAGCGTTCGGCGACCGGCGGATCTTCGAAAATGAGCGTGTAATGCTGCGCCCCGGATTGCGCTCGCAGCGCCGGAAGCGTCAGCGCTCCCGATCAGGATCAGTCCCAAGATACCTAGATACTTACTAATTCGTTGCGCCATGACTACTTTGATGAACCCCAATTGATCGAAATTTCCTTCAGCAATGTAAAGAATGTAAATAATATCCGTTTCTCCACCGTGGCCGGCCATCCGGTCTTCACCCCCGGACCGCTAGGCTTTTCTGCTTAGCTGCGGCAAACCAGCGAAGAGCGTGACAGCACACGGATCGCGGAAAAATCAAACCCCGACGCGGGAGCACCCGTTATGCCGCCGGCGAGAGATCATTTCTCAACCGGCACGAAAGAACTTCCAGGAGACTAACCAGGATAAGGTACCAGTTTATCACTGCTGACAGAGCCCTTAGGCCGCGGATTTTAAAACGAGCCTTAGCGGGAAGCGACGGTGGTTCCGGCTTTTAGCGACGCAAGTTTTTCGGCCGCCGTTCGTTTCACCGTGGCGATGTTTTGCTCTTTGATTTTCTCGTACCCCCGGATCTGATCCGGCAGCGCGGCGATTTCCAGCGCTTGTGGCAAGTTGTCCGGCGTCAGGCTGGCCAGCACTTCTTCGATGAGCTGGCGATACCACGCGATCAGCGAGCGCTCCAGGCGCCGGTGCGAGGAAAGCCCGAAAATATCCAGCGGCGTTCCGCGCAGACCTTTGAAGCGCTTGAGAACGTTCAGCGGAGTCCGGAACCAGGGGCCCAGCTTGAGCTTCTTGTTAACTCCGAAGCTGCGCAGCAGCGGCGGATGCAAGTTGTAAGAGATCGCTTCCGGCGCTTCCCACATGTCGCGCACGCGCTCGACGAACTCCGGCTTGGTCAGCAGCCGCGCCACTTCGTACTCGTCCTTGTACGCCATCAGCTTGTACAGGTACCTCGCGACCACCTCGCGCAGCGCCGGCTCCTGAATCTTATCCAGGAACTCGACGTACGATCGCGCGTACGCCTCGTTCTGATATTCGCGCAGCTCCGCCACGCGATCGAAGCCCGCCTTAGCCTTCGTTTGCGGTTTGAGGAGCCCTTCCACCCAGGCCGCATCCTGATAATATTTGCGTCCCCACGCGAACCACTCCCGGTTGCGGTCCACCTCCACGCCGTTCCACTGGATGGCCTGCTCGATCGCCTCCGCGGAGATCGGGATCAAACCACCCTGATAGGCGATACCGGTCATGAACATGTTCACCGCCATGTGCGTGCCGAATAATCCTTCGGCGATGCGGTTGGCGTCCACGAAAATGTTGCGGCCCCGATTGGTGACGGAGTTGATCGCGTCCAGCATCTGCCCGGAACCGCTCAGCGGCATGCGATTCCTGATGGTATCGATGGTGGGAACCAGATCGGTGTTGAGGATCGCAACCGTGCGTTCGCGGCCGGCTGTCGCCAGATTCTTCGGCTCCAGGATTCCCAGCAGATCGAAGCCTAAGATCAGATCCGCGTTGCCGGCGTTCACTTTGGCGGGCGCTTCAATCGGATGCGCGCTGACCAGCAGATGCGAGACCACCGCGCCGCCCTTCTGCGCGCTGCCGGTTTGATCGAGCGTCGCCACGTGCAGGCCGTCGATCCAGGCGGCGGTGGCCAGCAGCGCGTTAATCGTGACTACGCCCGTCCCGCCGATTCCGGGACCGATGATGCGATAACCCTCGCCCGCCTGCACGCGATCGCGCGGCGCAGGTACCTCCGCGGCCGGCAATTGCGGCAGCGCCTTCTTCTTCAGACCGGTGCCCGGCTTCACGTCCACCGACACGAACGACGGGCAATCGCCCAGCGCGCAGCTATAGTCCTTGTTGCAGGAGGATTGATGGATGCGAATCTTCTGCCCCAGCTCGGTCATCACCGGCGTGAGGCTCATGCAATTGGCCTGCTTGACGCAATCGCCGCAGCCTTCGCAAACTTCTTCGTGAATCACCAGGCGCTTGGTGGGCTCGGCGTAGATGCCGCGCGATCGTTTGCGGCGCTTCTCGGCGGCGCATTCCTGGTCGTAGATCATGACCGTGACGCCGGGAATCTGTTCCAGCTCGCGCAGCGTGCGCGTCAATTCCTCCCGCGGCCGCAGCTCGGCATTGGAAGCCAATTCGCCTGCGTTGTTATATTTCTCGACATCCTCGGCCAGCACGACGGTCTTGCGAACGCCCTCCGCCTGCAGCTTCCGCGTCAGATCCGGAATCGGCAGCGCGCCCACCGCATTCTGCCCGCCAGTCATCGCGACGTGCCCGTTGAACAGAATCTTATAAGTAATGTTGACCTTGGCCGCGACGCACGCCTCGATGGCCAGATAGCCGGAGTGAAACAGCGTCCCGTCGCCGAGATTCTGGAAAATGTGCTTCTGATCCACGAACGGCGTCATGCCGATCCACGGCGCGCCCTCGCCGCCCATGTGCGTGAGGAAAACAAAGCTGCGGGCCGGATCGTTCAGCCGCATCGCCATGGTGTGGCAGCCGATGCCGCCGCCCGCGATTTGCCCTTCCAGCAGCAGCGTGGACCGATTGTGCGGGCAACCGGAGCAGAACGCGGCCGGACGCGCGCCGAGGGATTTCGAACTCCCGAATGGCTGCGGCGCGGCCGCGAGCGTTCGCGGCGCCTTGTGCAGAATGTCGCACAGCGCCGTAGCGATTCTGTCCGGATCGAGTTCGCCGGTCGGCGGAAAATGCGATTTGCCCAGAACCGCCGGCCGCGACGGAAGATCGTACAGAATCTCGCGCAGCTGCGTTTCGATGAAACTCCGCTTTTCCTCGACCACGAATATCGTTTCCAGCCCGCGCGCGAATTCCCGCGCAAACTCCGGATCGAGCGGAAACGGCATCCCAACTTTACCGATGCGCACCTCATCGCGCACGCCCAGATCGCGCAGCGCCTGCATCAGATCGAAATAGGATTTGCCGGTGCTCAGCACGCCGATGCGCGCCTCGGCCCCATTGTGCCGATTGATGCCGTTCAGGCGCGCGAACTGGCGCGCGGCCTCCAGTCTCCGCACATTCACTTCGTGTTCCAGCCCCAGCGTGACCGGCGCCACGATGCGTGGATCGGTGTGGCGCTGGTAGCCTTCAGGCAGCCGAATGACCGGCCGCGACGGGTCCAGCTCAGCCGTTCCCCCGCCATCGCACACATCCGTGACCATCTTCATCCCCACCCAAGCCGCGCTGAAGCGCGACAACGCGATGGCCAGCAGCCCATAATCCAAAATGTCCTGCACGTTGCCGGGATACAGATACGGAATGCCGAGGTTGAACAGGCTGAAATCGCTCTGGCTGGGGATGGTGGAGCTTTTCGAAATCGGATCGTCGCCGCACAGCAGCAGCGCGCCGCCGTTCTTCGCCGAGCCCGCCAGGTTGGCGTGCCGGAAGATGTCGCCGCTGCGATCCACGCCCGGCCCTTTGCCGTACCAGATCCCCACCACGCCTTCCACTTTGCTCTTGCCGATGGTGTCGATGATCTGGCTGCCGAACACCGCCGTCGCGGCCAGGTCCTCATTGACGCCCGGCCGGAAATGGATGTTGTGTTCGGAAAGCAGTTTTCCCGCGCGCGCCAGCGCCATGTCGTAGCCGCCCAACGGCGAGCCTTCGTAGCCCGAAATGAACGCGCCCGTGTTGAGCCCCGCGCGCCGGTCGCGCCGCATCTGGTCGATCGGCAGGCGCACCAGCGCCTGGATGCCGGTCAGATACACCCGGCCTTGTTCGAGCGTGAACTTGTCGGAGAGCTTCATAGCGCAGGAGTGAGTATCCGATTCATGCTAGCATGCGCTGGGCGCACCTCAGAGCCTTTGCCGGGCGTCAAACGCCAGGTAGAAAGCCCCCTTCCCCGGACCACCTCGCACTGGCATAGGATATGAAGTGGCAAAGCAACGAAGGGGAGGCTTATGCGAAAAGTTGGATGCATTGCGATAGGTTCTATGTTCGCGCTGCTCGCCATGCTCGCGAACGCACAAGACAAACCGGACTTCAGCGGCAACTGGCAGCTCGATCCAGCCAAGTGCGAACTGCACACCAGCAAGGTGGCCGACGCCAATTGGTCCATTGAAGAGTCCGATAACTCCATCCACGTCACGGAGAACGAGGCCGGCAAAGCCGATCGAGATGAAGTGCACCACCGACGGCAAGGATTGTGAAGTCCACGGCGACAAGGCCAAGGCATCATTCTGGTTCAACGGGCCGATGCTGGTGGAGATGGAAACCAAGGGCGACCACGTCACCCGCTACCGGCTCACGCTTTCTCAAGACGGCAAGACGCTGAAGGTAGAAACGACTTACATCGTTCCGCAGGGCGACGCTAACGACGTTCTGGTATTCACCAAGAAACCCTAGGACGCCAGTTTCCGTTCCAGCTCCGCTTTCACTTCCGGCCACTCCGAATCGATGATGCTGAAGTAAACGCTGTCCCGTACGCGCCCGCTGTCGCACACCACGTGTTTGCGGAAGATGCCTTCCTGCTTCGCGCCGAGCCGCAGAATCGCATTGCGCGACTTCTCGTTGAGCTCGTCGGTCTTCAATTCCACGCGCAAGCAGCCGAGGTATTCGAACGCGTGCCGCAGCATCAGGTACTTGGCCTCCGTATTTACGGCGCTGCGTTGCCACGGCCGCGCGATCCAGGTGGCGCCGATTTCGACGTGCCGGTTCGCGCGATCGATATTCATGAAACGCGTGCTGCCGATTGCCCGCCCGCTCGACTGCTCGATGGTGACGAACGGCAGCGCCGTTCCCTCCGCCTGCCATTGCAGCGCCGTGCGGACATAAGCCAGCATGTCGTCGTGCGTCCGCACTTGAACCGGGATCCAGCGCCACAGCTCTTCATCCAGACCCACTTCGGCCAGCGCGTTCACGTGTCCAACCGTCAGCGGCTCCAGCCGGATGTGCCGCCCTCCCAGCACCACCGGAGCAATTGGCATCAAGGCCGGACTACTCATTCCGTTGAAACCTTGGGCGGCGCGTCCCTCACGTACTTGTCGAACCACGCCATCATTTCGTACAGCACCGTCTCGATCGTCTCCCGCGCCTGATACCCATGCGCCTCGGCCGGCAGCATCACCAGCCGCACCGTGCCGCCGTTCCCGCGAATCGCCTGGTACATTCGCTCGGATTGAATCGGAAACGTCCCGGTATTATCGTCCGCTTCGCCGTGAATCAGCAGAATGGGCGCCTTGATCTTATCCGCCACCAGGAACGGCGACATCTTCAAATAAACATCCTGCGCCTCCCACAACTGTCCGCCGCTCGGTCTGGAATCCAAACGGCGTCAGCGTGCGATTGTACGCCCCGCTGCGCGCGACCCCAGCGCGAAACAGGTTGGAATGCGACATCAAATTCGCCGTCATGAACGCGCCGTAGCTGTGCCCGCCCACGCCCACGCGATCGCGATCCGTCACGCCCATCTCCACCGCCTTGTCGATCGCCGCTTTTGCGTCCATCACGATCTGCTCGATATAAGTGTTGTTCACCGTCTGGGGATCGCCGATAATCGGCATGGCCGTGTCGTCCAGCACCGCATAGCCATGCAACGCGAAGAACAGCTCGGATGGTCCGGCAATGCTGGTGAAGCGCTGCACTGAGCCGCTGATCTGCCCGGCCGTCTCGGCGTCGTTGTATTCGAGCGGGTACGCCCACACCACCGTCGGCAGCCGCGTGCCCTGTTTGTAACCGGGCGGCAAGTACAAAGTGAACGACAGCGGCACGCCATCCTGCCGCTTGTAAGTGACTTTCTGTTTGGTGATGCCCTGTAGCATCGGCGTCGGATCCGGGAAATGTGTCAGCGCCCGCTCGGACCCGCCCGCGCCCAGCACGCGCACGAAATAATTGGGCGGCGTGGTCTGGTTCTCGCGCACCGTAAGGATCTTCGATGCGGCGCCGTCCGCGAGCGCCACGAAATTCTCGTAACTGGTCGCGCTCGAATGAAAAATGCGCTCCGTTTTGCCGGTCTCCAGATTCATGCGATCCAGAAACGGCCGGTCGCCTTCCGGACTCGCGCCCGGGCCGGTCAAATAAATGGCATTGCCAACCTGCGCCACCACGTCTTGTCCGGTCGGCAATGTCCGCAGTACCATCGTGCCGGGGCTATGATAGCGATCCTGCACATTGACGCCCCACAGCAGCTTCGGCGCCACGCCCGCGCGCTCGGAATCGATCAGAAACATGCGCTGCCAGCGCCGATTGCGTTCGTAATCCTGCACGAACGCCCCGCGCTCCTCGGCGAACTCGATTCCGCGAAAGCGCTCTTCGGTCCTGAAAATTTCATCCGGCGTTGCCTGGAACGGCGCCTTCAGCATCACAATGCGGTCGCGATGCGGAACCTTCTCGTTCGGATTCCCGCCGTCCAGCGCCTCGGCCCAAACCAGCGTGGCGGGCTGATTGGGCCGCCATCGGTAATCTCGCGGCCCTGTGGGAACGCCCTGAATCGGCACGCGGTCTTCCAGCGGCAGGCTCGCAACCTTGTACACCACGCTGCCTGCGGCGTTCCACACCTCGACATCCTTGGGAAAATCCTCCACGGGATGCAGATAGGAAAACGGCCGATGCACGCGCGCCACGAGCAGATGCTCCCCGTCCGGCGCCGGATCCACTGTCAGAAAAATCGCCGGCTTCCCGCGCGCCTCCACGCGCCCGCTCGCTGTATCCACCGTCGCCAATTGCGCCGTCGCGTAGTAATCGAACAGGTCTTCATCGTGCGCGTTGTTCAGCATGTCTTCGTAGGTACGAACCGGCCCGGTGTGCCCGGCGCTCTCCTGCGTGTGAACACCAGTGGGAATCACGGGCTCCGTAGGAGCCGCGCCGCGCCCGGACGGAACGGTCTGGACCAGCAGCCTGCGGCTGTCCGGCATCCATTGGAGAATAGGGTCGCGCCGATTCCCGAACCCCGCCCCTTCCATAGCCGCGTTCACGCGCACGCCATCGATTCTGCGCGCGCGCCCGCTGGCGACGTCGCCAACCCACAACTCGATCGCGGTCTCGGTAGTATTCGTGAAAGCGAACTGCTTTCCATCCGGACTCCAGCGCGGCGTCGAAGTCTTAGCACCGGCCGGCAACTGGATCTTCACCTGCGACCCATCGTCGATCCGAACCAGAACCATGGAAGTATCCAGGTTGGCCCGATGCGGCCCGTTGTTTTTGGGATTGATTCGCAACCCGGCCAGCCGCAGCATCGGCTGCCCCACCACGGCAATGGGCGGATAGCGCAACGGCTCAACCAGCAGCAGGTGCGTGCGCGCCGGACTGACGATGGCGCGCGGCGTCGCCGGTGCATTCAACACATCGAGAATTTCCCGCGGCGGCTTCTGATAAGGCTCATCGGCGAGCAGCAGCGCGGCGAAACAAATCAACAACAGGCGGATGCGCATCATGAGGCTATTTTAGCCCCGCTCAACCCGCGCAATCGCTTCAGCCTAGTTTCGCGGCTTGCCCGTCCACCAACGCGCGCAGCGCCCCCTGTTGCTCGCTCACAACCAGGCCCGCAATATTCTCCGACAAACTCTTCAGCGCAACCCGCGCCGCGCCCAGATCCCCGCGCTCCACCTCGCGAAACGCCGCCACATACTGCCCCACCAGCGTCTCCCGATGCGCTTTAGCGTCCCGCGCCCCAACGAACCCGGAATCCGGCAGCTTCACAATGGCCGACTTCAACCCGCCCCACCCCAGATCGATCACCTGCGGCTTCACCAGCATGAACTCGCCCGCCAGTTGCGACAATCCCGCCACTTGCTGCACAAAATAATTCCGGTCGAACCCATGCATCCCGGCCTCGGTGTCCACTTGCGCATACGTCTGCGTCCACCCGCCCGGCCAGTCGCCC
Organism: Terriglobia bacterium; assembly: GCA_963739705.1. Taxonomy (GTDB): domain Bacteria; phylum Acidobacteriota; class Terriglobia; order Bryobacterales; family Bryobacteraceae; genus Palsa-89. Next base: position 73,115 of record CAVUBR010000016.1, read on the forward strand.
GCCAGCCCAATCCCCGGAATCCCATAAGCGCGCCCTTTATTCATGGGACTCTTCACCGTTCCCTGGAATCCGCCATTCATGCCCGGCCCCGCATTCCCCGACTTCACATCCACGCGCGGCCAATGATTATCGGTCGCCGCCCGCGCAATCGCCTCCACCATCCAGATATTGTTGTTGTGCACATCCATCAGGCTGGTGATCACGCCGCCGTTCTCCGGCGACTCGCTGGAGTAAACATACCGATTCCCGTCCGGCCCGGTCTCGATGGTCTGCTTCCCGCCCATGTGCTCGATCCCAATCGTAGCCACCACGCGCTTCAACGTTTCCGGGTGGATGGCGTAGTAGTCGAACTGCGGCCAACTCGGTTCACCACCCGGCATAAAGTGCCGGCAATCGAAATAGAACACCAGCGTGCGCGCCCGCTCCGCCTTCGGAATGTTCCTGAAATACGAGATGATGCCGAGCATCCCCAGCCCGCCATTCTCTTCGATCAACGACATCGCGTCGGTGTGCGTCGCCAGCAGCACTTGCTCGTCCTGCGGCGTCCCATAATTCCGCCCCGGCAAATGTGTCAGAATCGCTTTCCCGGTGTCACGCTGGAACCGCGCCGTGAGCGTCAGCGTCGCGCGCTTTTGAGCCTTCGCGTCCGCCACCACCTTGGCCCCATTCACGCGATCCAACGTCAGCGTCGGACAATTGACGTATTTCGCGCCGAGCCCCGCCTTCCCATCCGGCGTGTACACGCTGCGCTGCGCCAGTCCAAACGCCGCCCCAGGCGACAGGTCGTACACCACCACCATGCCCGCCGCGCGCCCGCGAATCCCGATCGCGGCCAACCGGTTCAGTTGCGCCCAAACCCAGCGGCAATGATAGGAACTGGTGACGCTGGCCGGCGGCGGCGTAAACAGCGGATGCCATTTCCCCGGCGAGCGCCACTCGTAATCGGTCAGCGTATAGCTATCGAGAAACGAATTGGAGTAAGGCGGCTCGGGATACGGCGCCGTCTCGAAGACCACAATCTTCCCCGCCATCTCGGCGTCCGACGGCGGCTTGGCGCGATCATAATACAGCATCTGGGCCGACACGCCCTCGGCCGGCGTGAACCCGGACGTCATGCCATAAGAAGCCACCACCGGCACCCGCATCCCATCCGAAACCAGCTTCTCCACCGCGACGCCCGAATCATGCAGATGGGTTCGGTGGTCCGGCCAGTCATCCACGATGTAATGGTCGTAAGGAATCTCGACATAGTCGAAATCCACAGCTCCGAACTCCTGCATCTTCGAGATCAGGAAATCGGTGTAGCGCTTCCATCCGGCGCCGCCCGCGTAAGTAGGGCCGCCCTTGCTCTTGAAAACGTTCCACTCCCACGCGACATCCGGCGTAATCATGAACCGCGCATCGATCTTAGGAAACTCCGTCGCGCCGGCCCTGCGCCCCAGCACCGTCCCTGCCGCGACCCCAGCCGCCGCCTTAAGAAAGGTCCGCCGTGGCGTACGGCCTCTGCTAGATTCCTTCATCGTGAACCTCCGCTGATCTCCACAATACTGCAGAAAGCCATGCCCGCGGCTTTAATGTATACTTGCGTCAATAACCGCGTCGTGGGTCAAGTCCCGACTTATTTTTTGCAGAGGAGTCAATCCAGTGAAGCCTTCCCTGATCTTTCCAATTGCAGCCGCGGTTCTAATCGCATGCGGAAGCCTTGCCGCCGAGAGCCCCGAAGGGGTCAACGTCAAAAAGCCCTACGATCAGTCTGTGCGCAAAAGCAAAGGCGGCACTCCAAACATTGTCTACCGCGGAGGAGCCGTCATGACCAGCGCCCGCGTCAACGTCTACGTCATCTACTACGGCGATGTCCCGCTCGGCAGCCAAAATATCCTCAACACTTTCTTTACCGATCTCCGGACCGCCCAAAGCTCCTTCTTTCGCGTGAACGACACCTATTACGACTCAACCAAAGCCACCGTCGCCCCCAGCTTCGATTTCGCACCGGTCACCGGAATGGTCTATATCGACAATCCCCCGTCGCTCGGAACGCACATCGGAGCGAAAGATATTCCGAAAATAATTCGCAATGCGATCGAAGCGCCCGATGGACTCCCAGCCGATGAGAACGGCGTCTATTTTGTCCTGACGGCCCCCACGGTCAGCGCGAAGGGCTTCTGCAAATCCTATTGCGCCTATCACACCAACTCAACCGCCATCGTCAGCGGAAAAAATATCAAGTTCGCGCTGGTCCCCGATCCCGGCAACGACTGCGGCGGCTGCGACGGCAATGTCGCCATTTATGGACAGAACGTGACTCCCAACGGAGACCCGGGCGCCGACGAAATGACCGACTCCATCATCCACGAGCTCTCGGAAACCGTCACCGACCCGCTAGGCACCGGCTGGCTCACATCCAATGGCGAAGAGAATGGCGACCTTTGCAACTTCACCTACGGCAAACCGCTTTCTCCCGGACCAGCCAACGGCGCGACCGCCAACGTGCAAATGAATTCCCACTTCTACCTGATCCAGCAGATCTGGACCAACGTGTCCCCGCAGCACTGCGCGCCGTAAAAATTACTCACCGGAGAGGCGATTCAGAGCCGGCTCGCCGCGAGCGGCGTCTCTTCGCGCCCCACCGTTAACACCAGGCTTCAGATCCGGTAATATCGAAGCTCAGGTCCGGAAGGACCAACGCATGAAACAGGGACTAATCTTACTGTTGACGGTGGCGGCTGTTTCCGCCAGCGCGTGGGCACAGGAACCGGGTTATCCGATCACGGTCGTCCCACCGGGAAAAGGGCCATACCAGTTTCCTCAGGGGTACCAAACGCCCTGGGACAAGATCGAGATGCTGGTTACGGAGAAGCTGTCGCCGAATCTCTATATTCTGCACGGTTCGGCCGGTCTTGACCCGACACATCCCGATGCCGCCGGTGGCAGGGTCGCGGTGCTCTTCGGCTCCGACGGCGTGCTGATGGTGGATACCGAGGACCCACAACTGGCGGCCAAGACGCTCGACACCATCCGGACATTCACCAGCGCGCCGATTAAGATTGTGGTCAATTCCCATATTCACCCCGACCACACCGGCGGTAATGCGTTCTTCGCGAAACAGGGGGCGGTGATCTTCTCGCAGGAGAATCTGCGCGAGGAAATGCTAAACCCGCCGGGCCAGGCCAATGCCGCTCGCCCGATCCCGCCGGCGTTCCAACTGCCACCTATCGGTACGGCTCACCAGGCGCTCCTGCCGTCACCATCCATATGAACGGCGAAACGGTGGACTTTATTCCGATGATGCCGTCCCACACCGCGGGCGACACCATCGTGCGCTTCAACAAGGCGAACGTGATCTATATCGAGGATTTCTATCGCAACTTCGGCTATCCGTTTGCCGACCAGGCCAACGGCGGTTCGATCAAGGGCATGATCGAGGCCGTTGACCTCATTCAAGAGCTTGCCGGCCCCGATACGACGCTCGTCCCGGGCCACGGAACGCTGGTCAAAAAGAAGGATCTGCTGGGCTACCGCGCCATGCTCGTCGACATCCTGGCAAAGGTGCAGAAGCTCCGCGATCAGGGCAAGTCGCTGGACGAGGTTCTGGCCGCGAACCTGACCGCACCCTATGACGCGACCACGCTGGGCGACACCAAGCAGAGCAAGGACCGGTTCATCACCGAAGTGTACGACGAACTGAAGGACTTCCCGCCGGTTGTAAACGGCAAACGGAAAATGCCGAGTCGCACAGGGCCGGGGAGATAGGGCCGCCAGGGAGAAGCGGTTTGTTTACGGCGGTAGTATACTTCCGACTATGGAAAAGATAAAGCGTACGGCGAGAATCGCAATTGCAGGGCTGGCGTTGTGCGCGGCGGCAACTCCGCAGGCCGCCGAGGCCCCTAAGACAGCACCGGCAACGCATGTCACGAAGGAACAGATTCAGGAGTTCATCGCGAAGCTGCCACGCGCGCGAATATCGGACAGTCCGATCCGTGCGATTGACGTGGGCGGATACAAGGTGGGCGTCTTCGCGGTGTTCCGGCCAAAGGACGCACCGGAGCAAGCTATCTACCACGATACGAACATGACGGAGATTCTGTACATCCTGGAGGGATCGGCGACACTGATCACGGGCGGCACCATTCCGGACGCTCATCCGCCCACGCGCCCCGGCGGCAACTTCAGCGGCGACAAGATTGAGGGCGGCACCAGCCGGCACGTGTCTCCGGGCGACGTGATCATCACCCCGGGGCGAACGCCGCATTTGTGGCAGAATCTGGAGAGCGACATGTCGTATCTGGTCTTCAGGCCGGATCCGGACGGGAAGTCGTTGCGGCTGAAGTAGCGCGCCGCGCATCAGGCCGATGCTCGCCCAGCAGATCAGCGAGGATCCATGCGGTTCCGGCAATCGCGAATGTCTCGGCGGTTTCGCTCCAGTTCGTATGACTGCGGGGCTCGGAAACAAGCAACGGAATCCACACCAGTAGCCCAAAGGACCCAAGCATGATTGTCAGCAGGCGAGTCGCGAGCAGCGCCATTCGATTCGTAAGCAGAGCGACGGCCGCCAGTGCGAAGGGAACCGTCGTTGCTATCGCCCAAAACACCTGACTTGGCGGAAGCCACTTCGGAACAAGCGTGCTGGTGTTGTTGAGATAAATCGCCTGTTCGAGGCCAAAGGAACCGGCACAAAGGCCCAAAGAAATTCGGCCGATCCGATTCAGCGTTTCCGGCGCACATGTCGCCGACCAGCGCGCATAAATCAGACCCGCTCCGGTCAGCAGAGAGAATTGCTCGAAGAAATTGCCCCAGCTATTGTAAATCCGCGGTGCGGCGGCGATTGGCGGCACGCATAGTAAGACGAAGACAAGATAAACCGCACCCAGGACGGCCGCTCCCGTCTTCGCGGTCCGGCGGAACTGAGTTGCACCGCCGCCCAAGATCTGGAGAGCAGCGACTGCGTAGAGAAAGACCGGGCCATCGGTAGCGTTCAAGATGTAACGCAGTTGATCCCAATCCTTGTAGTTGTGCCAGGCCAGCGTGATGGGGCCAAAAACCAAAGACGCCGCTCCAAACACGTGACGGCCGAGGTTCGAGCTACGCGTTGAAACAGCCATTTGCTTTAGTCTCGCTAACGCGGCTAGTCCCCGGTGCGGGACACGCGGTCCAAGGATAGGCCTCGCACGCCAGAGCCAACCAACATCGCGGGCATTTCACCTCAGCGGGAGAAAAGACCAACCTTCTTGTGTGACACTTTGAACCTCTCCGAGGGCGCAAATTGACCCGTCGAAGTTCGGGGTCACGAAATCATTCTCTCGAATGACCCGGCCTAGAGAAAATGTCGAAAGATTATTGACCGAGGTCGGAGCCGGCTACTTCCGGCCTTCATGAGCGCTTGGGAAACGCCAAGACCTCCTGAATTTGCTCCCGGGACACAAATGGCAACCACTCCAGGAACTCTTCTATTGAAGACCCGCGATTAAGGTGTTCGAACAGAGAGGCAACCGTCACACGCGTGCCTCGGAAACACCAAACGCCACCGAGCTTTTCCGGGGCGCGATCGACCGCGACACAACGCGTCCGGTCCATACCCTTAGTCTATGCGGATCACACGAAAACGAGCAATGGCCGAACGCCGGCGAGGTCGCATTGACGTCGTTTGCGTGAGAATTCGACGATCACTCGCAATGCCTTACACTGTCCGATCCGCGCAGCAAGCCCAGGCGACAGCGGCTTGCTACCGTGCACGCGCTTAAGCGACCAACCGTTTTTCTCCACCAGCCGGCACATCTCAGTTCCGGCAATCGGTCTCAAACCGCAACGTCGAGAAACTGAACGTGCGACTCAGGCTCCCGCCCCTCTTCCTTCAGGACCTCGAGCACGCCGACGATCGCCTCGCGGATGTTGTCCCTAAGCTCATCCACGGTTTCGCCTTGCGAGTAGCAGCCTGGCAGCGCAGGAACCTCGCCCCAAAATCCGCCATCCGGGTCTTCATGGATGACAACGGTGTATTTCTGCACTCCTCAATTTTCCCATAACGGACACGAATTAATCAGCACGCCCGCAGCTGTTCTTAGCGAAGGGTGACGCTGCGTTGTGGAACTAGGGCAAAGTTTTCGATCGAAATCAGAGCACTCCGATCGATCCTGAGTGCCGAGCGATGAAATAGTACCTGAATCTCGTCAAACTCCTGTATGCGGGCGTTCTGAGGAACTGGAAAATCGAGGACTTCTGTCACCGGGATCGCGGCCAAGTACAATGGCTGGACCTTCGGCAGCGACAACACGTCCCGTTTCCCCAAACTTTGGAAAGGTTGGCCTGGTGCCTGGGTGTCGACCAAGAGAAGTTCGAGTGCTATTGTTCTCGGATAGCGGTCTGCGTTTGAGATAGTAAGCTCAATTGAGCGACAACATCCCAGATCGATGAGATGTTTCAGCTTCTGGATCGCCTTCATGGACATCGGTTTTTGGTCTGTAGTTACAAAGGAGAGCCCTAGTGGACTCGCTCTGCGAAAATATGAACCCGCTGGTGGCGCGATCTGCGGACGCTTGAACATCCAATACTGTCCTGAGAATCGCATGCTGAATCGAGCGCGGGGGGCAGACGACGGAGGACTCGAAAGCCATGGTGATGGAGGCGCGGTCAGCACGCTATCAGCAGCCCTTACGTAAGGCCACAGGATCACGCCGGGGTAACTGGCGTCAGTAATTTCAATGCTGCTGGATGGCTCGTAGAGTGTGGTTACTAGTTCGGTCGGTCTACCGGATTCGGTCTGCGTGGTCGCTGTCCGGATCAAGGCTCGCACCTTCTTAAGCGGATTACTGGTTCGCACTTTAGGATCTGGCTCTCCCCCTGGTTGGGAAGCTGAATTAAAGCCAAGCTCTCTGCCTCCTACCGTCAGACCGGCGGCTAAGATTAAGGAGAGCAGAATTCGCAGGAGCGAATTCTGAGAAGTGGCCGGTCCACCTAGGTTGTAGACTCCCGCGACCAGACATAACAACGTCAGAGTAACAGCGCTGAAGCATAGTAGCAGGGCCGCCAAGAGCGGAGTTCCCACCCAAACAGCCACCATGGTCGTTTGGCCACCCAGAGCGACCACGAATGCCGAGACCCGAAGCCACGTGTCCAGGCGAACGGACCCAGGGCCGGCGCCTTCGAGTTCCGCCCACTGGGAATACATCAGTCGTGTTGAGCTGACGGCTAGCGCCAGCGCAGCCACTAACACCGCGGGCGTCAAGTCGCAAAGCAAAATTGCAGTTGGCGTCAACCATACCGCGGTTCGCGCGGTCCGCAGAGAGATGCGGAGGACGTCTGGCTTCACGGAGCGCACGCTTACCAGTTGGAAGACGATCATGATCGTCCCACTGCAGACCAGAGCAAGAAACGCATCGGCCAGAGCCTGAACTGCGATATTTGCCGTAGACTCGCGGTACAGTCGAGCAGAAACAGTTAGCGACCATACGATCCAACTGGTAGCGGACAGGCTGGCGAACGGCATCAATAGGACTAGCCAAGGTTGCGGTTTCCACGGCTCTGTAGGAGGCAACCCGGCGACCAGCCGATTCTCAAAACCCGGCATGGAATGGCATACCAACTGTTTCTCTCTCACTCTTCGCGCAAAGCTGCCATCGGATCGATGCGTATCGCACGGAGTGCCGGCCCAAGAGATGCAAGTAATATGATGACGGCCAGCAGTCCCGAAGTGACCGCGAACGTTATGGGATCAAGCTCGCTCACACCGTACAGCATCGATCGGATGTATCGCGTGAGCGCCCAGGCGCCTCCGATACCTACGACGACGGCCAATACCAACAAGACGGAAGTCTCGCCAAGCACCATTCGCAGCACGTCCCCAGACTGTGCGCCCATTGCCGTGCGGATGCCGATCTCGCGAGTGCGCCGCGCAACCAAGTAGGACATCGTTCCGTAGACTCCGGCTGCGGCGAGAAGAATCGCAATCAGAGCGAAACCTCCAATTAGCGTCAATTGGAAGCGCTCCGGCGCGAGGGCCGCACCCCTCAGCTCATCCATGGTCTTCACATCGGAAATAGGTTGATCCCGATCGACGGCGCGGACTTGCTGCTCCACCGCCCGAATCGCCATCCTCGGGTCACCATCTGTTCGCAGCATGAAGGTCGCGCGGAAAAGAGGGCTGCCGGCGCATGTGCAGCGGTAGATCATCGACGGCGGCTCCGCCCACAGGGCGGCACCGCGAATGTTGCCTACCACACCCACGATTGTCCATGTGACGCCGCGCTCGATATCGGGTCCATACGCGATTTGCCGGCCTAGCGGGTCCTCACTGGGGAAGATCCGCCGGACAAAAGCTTCATTTACCACCACCGGCTCAGCCCGCACGAAAGCAAAATCCACAGTTTCCGATCGGGCTACATCGCTCGCGTCGAACATCCGGCCACGTTTCAGTGGAATTTCCAAAGTGTGGAAGAACTCCGGGCTTACAAGTGTGTTATCGATGATCGGCCGATTCAGGAACGGCACCAGGGGCCGACCGACAACACGAATTCGCCCGCCGATATAGAAAGCTTCGTCGCCCAGTGGGATCGCCGACACCATCGTGGCCCCACGCACCATGTGCAGTTGCTTCAGCCGCTCGAGGATCTCCGAATAGAACGGACCGTAGTTGCGGCCGAACGGACCGATCGGGTTCACGCGAAACGTGAGCAAATGGTCGGAGGTCAAGCTGGTTCGCGCCAAGTGAAGAAAACTCCGTGTCAACAGACCGGCACCGATCAGCAATACCAGAGTGATAGCAATCTCCCCAAGCACTAACATTTTCCGCAGGTGCGTTGAGCCCCTTGCGTGACTGTGGGTCACGCTCGCGCACTTCAGGGCCTCGTGAATGTGGACTCCAGCCGCAGATGCCGCGGGAACAACGCCAAATAGCATTGCACTCCCGAGCGTGAGCACGACTGTAAACACAAGAACGTGCCAGTCCAGAGAAATAGCTGGATAGCGAATAAGAATCCCCGGTTTGGCTGCGTCGAGTACACCCACGGCCACCGACGCGAGTCCAATTCCCGCCAGACCGCCGGGTAATGCAAGCACCAAACTCTCCGTTAGCATCTGCCGGATGATTCGCCCGCGCCCGGACCCCAGTGCCAGGCGTACGGCCAGTTCGCGCCGACGATTCCCGGCGCGCGCCAGGAGCAGATTCGCTAGGTTGACGCAGGCGATCAATAGAACCAAGCCCACCGTGCCCGTGAGCATCAGAAGTGCGGGCCGCACTGGTCCGGTAAGATGCTCCTGCAGCGGACCGGCGGCGATCCTCAAGTCCGTCCGAAAACCCGTCTTCTGGAATTCCTTTGGATACTGGGCGCGAATCGCGAGTGTCAGGCGATTCATCTCTGCGCTGATCTCTCGCGCCGTTATGTCAGCCTTACGCCGGGCGACGATCGAGACAATGAACACACCCCGCCTGGCAGACAGAGGGAAGCTCTGAGTAGATTCGTCCAGCGAAGATGGCAGCCATACCTCGGATCCTCGCGGATAGTCGAAGCCCTGTGGCATCACGCCGATAATTGTGTGCGGCAGTCGGTCCAGCGCAATCGTTTTGCCCACAACAGATGGGTCGCCACCCAAACGATTCCTCCAGAAGGCATAGCTCACGACTGCGACCGCCGGTGACTTCGGCCCCTCCTCGTCCGTCGCTAGATACCGCCCCAGCATCGGTTGCATGCCCATGACTTGGAAAAACGATGCCGACACCTCCCCGGCGTCCAGTTGCTCAGGCCTTTCCACTCCCGTCCAGTTCACCGGGGCCGAATTGAACGCGGCAACGTCTTCGAAAATCCGGTTCTGTTCTCTCAGGGCGAAGTAGTCCGGAGCGACTCCGACGTCCTGATGAGCTGGCCCCGAAGTCTCACTGATCCAGTCAATCCGATCGGAGTAGGGATATGGAAGCGGCCGGACCAAAATCGAGTTCGCAACGCTAAATACCGTCGTGTTGGCGCCGATGCAAACGGCGAGCGTTAGCGTCGCGACCAAAGCCAGGAACGGATCGCGGCGCAGGCTACGAACCGCATAGCTCGAATCGTCCCAGAGATTCTCGATCGCTCTAGTTTTTCTGCTATCTCTGCACTCTTCTTTATGCTGCGTAACGCGGCCGAACTGCCGTAGCGCCGCGTTGTGAGCCTCTGCGGCGCTCATCCCAGCAGCCAAGTTCTTCTGGACCTGCAGGTCAAAGTGAAACTGAATTTCGTCATCCAACTCGCGCTCCACCGCTGCGCGCTGGGATAGTGAACGGAGGCGAAGGCGCAGTATTTGGAGCCACCTCATCAGAGTCCCTTAGGCCCGTACAATCGCAGAAATAGCAGTGGAAAGCCGTTCCCAACTGATCGTCTCACGCTCAAGTTGTCGTCGGCCTGCCCTGGTCAGTGAGTAATACTTGGCTCGGCGGTTATTATCGCTCTCGCCCCATTCGGCCTGAATCCAGCCTTGCTGCTCAAGCCGGTGCAGAGCAGGATAGAGTGAGCCTTGCTGCACTTGCAATACGTCTTTCGAAATCTGTTGAATGCGCTGCCCGACCGCCCACCCGTGCATCGGTCCTAGCGAAAGCGTTTTCAGGATTAGTAGATCCAATGTTCCCTGGACGAGGTCGGTCGGTTTCGCCACAGCGCTATATCTCCCCTACTCCTAGATAATCTACAATAACTCTACTCCTGCTCTTGAAGATCGTCAAGGGGAAGACAGTCGGTCCGGTCCCAGGACGAGTAAGAACGGGAATGTCGATCTCTGCAGTGCAGTCGGCAATTGGTCGTATAGGGCGTACTTTCGGCCAGCAGCCCGCCTGACTGTCCCGACACGCGGTCCCTAAGCACAGCGCTTGTGCGCATTAACGTTGCCTAGGCAAATATTCGTTGCTGGCGCCACAACCAGTTACGCCATACCCCCAGGCATCCGCTGAACCAGTTAGGCGTAGCATGTCTTGATGGACCAAAGCATCGCCATGATTCCCGCCCAAACCGACGCTTTGTTGAAAATGCACAACTTGCCTGGCTTCGTTTTTCAGATTTGCAATTCAAATCCCCACCGCCCGCACGGAACCCCCTACATGCGTCAAACCCGTCGCCCAGAAAGGCCGCCCACCCGCCAATTTTGCACAAAATTAGCGCGTTCGCTCCCCCAGCCTCCTGCGTATTAGTCCATGAAAGGCAACGGTGACCCCCAGCTTGGCCCAGCATGCAGCCCTCGGGCGCGCGGCCGTCGACTCGGACCGCGCCTTCGAATCCGCCGTCCGCCAACACCAGGCCATGGTCTTCAGCGTCGCTTACCACTTCTTGCAGGATCACGCCGCCGCCGAAGAGGTCGCCCAGGAAGTTTTTCTCGAACTCTACCGGCACTGGCACGAGCTCTGCTCCGACGAACACCGCCTGCACTGGCTGCGCAAAGTCGCCAGCCGCCGCTCCATCGATCAGGGCCGCCGCCGCAAACTCCGCCGCCACGTGAGCCTGGACGACGCGCCCGAGCCGTTCTCCTGGATGCCCGCCACTGACCCGGTGGTCAAGCGCTACATCGAGCAGCTCCTCTCCAAACTCCCCGAAGCGCCCCGCATGATCGTGATCCTGCGCTACCAGGAAGGACTCGAGCCGGCCGAAATCGCCGACCTGCTCGACATGCCGCTCGCCACCGTGAAAAGCCACCTGCACAGGTCGCTGGCGCCGCTGCGCCGCAAAATGACGTTCACCACCCCCGAGGAGTCCATATGACGGATTTTGAAGATCAGCTTCGCCGAGCGCTGGAGCGCAAAGACCCTTCGCCAGATTTCGCCGCGCGCGTGCTGGCGCGAGTCTCCGCCAAGCGCCGCCCGCGCGCCATCGCCAATTGGTTCCAATGGCCCGCCTGGACTGCCGCGGCCGTCGCCGCCTCTCTGCTGCTCGCATCCACCGGACTCGATCTCGAGCGCCGCCAGCGCCTCGCCCGCGAACAAGGTCAAGAAGCTCGCGCCCAACTGCTCCAGGCCATGGAAATCACTTCCGCGCAGCTCAACAAGATTCATAAGAAAGTCCAAGGTGCCGTACGATGAAACATTCTCTATTACTTCTGTTGTTTATCTCTCCGCTGGCGTTGGCCCAGCCTTTGAAGCTCGACAGCCTCGATAAGCTCGCCTCCAAGGCGACCGAGACCGTCAAGGTCACTCTGGACAACAAGCTCTTAGGCCTGGCCTCCCGCTTTCTCTCCAATGACGATCCCGACGAAGCCCAGGTCAAACAGCTGGTCAAGGGTCTCAAAGGCATCTACGTCCGCAGCTTCGAATTTTCCAATACCGGCCAATACGCCGACTCCGACCTCGACGCCATCCGCAAACAACTGCACGATGCAAGCTGGAAGCCGATCGTCGAAGTGCACACCAAGGACGAGAACGACAACACCGACGTCTACGTCAAGGACGAAGGCGACCACTTCGCCGGCATCGCGATCGTCTCCGCCGAGCCGAAAGAATTGACCGTGGTCCACATCGACGGAGTAATCGACCTGGATGGCCTGTCGAAGCTGGCGGGCAACTTCGGCATCCCCGACGACATTCGCTCCAAGACCGAAAGGAAGCACAAATGATTCTGCTGCCGATGCTGCTGTTCTTGGCGCAAGACCCGCTCACCGCCGATGACATCATGGCGCGCGTGGCGGCCAACCAGGATCGCGCCGACCAGATGCGCGCCGATTTCGTCTATCACCAGGATGTGCTGATTCGCCTGAATCGCAAGAACGGAAAGCTGGCGCGCGAGGAGTACAGCGAATACACCGTCACCCCTACGGCCGATGGCACCAAGAAAGAGCGCCAGCTTTTCCGCGGTAAGTACATGGATCACGGAAAAGAGGTCGAATTCGACAAGCCCGGCTACGAGCACAAGAAGTTCGATGCCGACGCAGGCTTCGTAACCAGCCTTGCCGACTCATTCGTCAACGACCAAAAATCCCGCGATGGCATCGAGCACGATTTCTTTCCGCTCACTTCCAAACAACAGCGCAAGTACGTTTTTCATTTGGAAGGAACAGAAGATTATCGCGGAACGCCCGTTTACCGCATCACTTTCGAGCCCAAGAAAAAGCCGCCGCTGCTGGACGCCGACGAGATCGGCGACGACGAAGACGTCTGGGCCGGTGAAGCGCTCATCGATCGCGACGAATTCCAGCCGGTCCTAATCACCACCACGCTGGCCGAAAAAATTCCGCTGTGGGTCAAGGCCGTGTTCGGAACCGACATCAAAGCGCTGGGCTTCAAAGTGACCTACAAGAAATTCGACCAAGGCTTGTGGTTCCCAGTCACCTACGGCGGCGAATTTCAGTTGAAAGCCCTGTTTCTCTACTCGCGCAAAATCGGCATCTCAATGCGCAATTCCAATTTCCACCACGCCGACGTCCACAGCCACATCACTTACGCAGCGGTTCCCTAATCCGAGGCGGTCTTCTTCCGGGGCGCCCCTTCGCTCGGTGCTTTGTGAGCGGGCATCCGCGCAATGGCTACGCGCGCGATCCGGTTATGCTCCATCTGAAGAATCGTGAACCGCCGCCCGCCATACTCCACCGCTTCGCCTTCATTGGGAATCTTCCCCAGTTGAAACAACAAAAACCCGGCCAATGTTTCAAACCCGGCGTCGCCCGGAAGTTCCAAACCGTACTGCGTATCCAGATCCCGAATCGAGATGGTCCCCTCCACTTCGATCTCGGCGGCCTCCGCGGCCGGACGCGGCCGCTTCACGTCGTGCTCGTCGCCGATCTCGCCGAGGATCTGCTCCAGCGCATCTTCCAGCGTGACCAGTCCCACGATAGTCCCGAACTCATCCACCACAACTGCCATATGCTTATGCGTGCTGCGGAATTCGTCGATCAGATCGTTCAACGGCTTGGTCTCCGGCACCACCAGCGGCTTGCGCAATACACGCGAAAGATGAAACGGCCGCAGCGGACGCTTCCTTTCCGCCGCGATCCGGCGCTCTTCCCAAATTCGCATCATGTCCTTGTAATGCACGTAGCCGATGATGTGCTCGGGATCGCCCTGATACACCGGCAGCCGCGAATATTGGTTCTCGCGCATGCGCCGCAATACCTGGTCGAGGCTCGCATCCACGGAGACCGAGACGATGGCGTTGCGCGGCACCATGATTTCGCGCGCGTAGTAATTCTGCAATTCGAGCAGCGCCTGAATGGCGTCTTCCTCGAAGCGGTGCAGATGGCCCTCGCGCCGGCTGGAGCTGACGATGAACTTCAATTCCTCGGCCGAATGCCCGCCGCCGGTGTGGCTGCCCCGGAGGCCGATCCAGCGCGAAAGCGCCGCGGCCGATCTTTCCGCGAAGAAGACGAACGGCGACGAAATGCGATCGAACACCAGCAGCGCGGGAGCTACCAGAATCGACAAGCCGGTCGGCTTTTTCGATGGCCAGATTTTTCGGCACCACTTCGCCCAACACCACGTGCGCATAGCTGATCAGCAGGAAAGCAATCGTGAAACTCAACACGTGCAGCAATGGCGAGAGAGCCGGCGTTAGCACCGGATTGAAGATCGACAGGATCAGGTGGTACATGCTGCTCTCTCCGGCCCATCCCAATCCGAGGCTCGCCAGCGTCACGCCGGCTTGGGTGACCGAGAGCAAACGCGCGGGATTCGCCAGCAGATTGAGCGCCGCTTGTGCCCCCACTTGACCTTCCGCCGCGAGGGCGCGGAGCCGGCTTTTGCGCACCGAAATCAGGGCCACTTCAGCGGCCGCGAAGAAGCCGTTCAAGGTCAGGACCGCAATGAGGATGATGAAACGATAAGGCATGCCGAGCGTTTTCCCCTGACGCCGCGCACTCCGCCGCGATACAGTGGAATTTCCTAGATGCACCTCGGAAGAATCGTCAAGTTCATCAACTTGAGCATAGCGGTTTTGCTCTTCGTGGGTCTGTCGGCGGCCTACTGGTTCGCCTATCGTCCGCTGCCCCAAACTTCGGGACAGGTCGCAGCGCCGATTTCGGCGAAAGCCACGGTCGAGCGAGACGCGCTGGGCGTCCCGCACATCGCCGCCGCGAATTGGGAAGACGCGATTTTCCTGCAGGGCTACGTAACCGCGCAGGACCGCCTGTGGCAGATGGACGCGCTGCGCCGGCTGGCTGCCGGTGAGTTGTCCGAGATCATCGGGCCTTCGGCGCTGGAATTGGATCGCGAGGCGCGCCGCTTGCGAATGCGGCGCATGGCGCACGAATATTATCAGAATCTGGCCGCGGGCGACCGCGCGGTGCTGGCGGCCTACGCGCGCGGCGTGAACTATTTCATCGAAACGCATCGCGATCGTTTGCCGCTCGAGTTCTCATTGCTGCGCTACGATCCCCGGCCATGGAGCATCGAAGACAGCCTGCTGTGCGGCCTGCAGATGTATCGCAACCTGACCACCACCTGGCGGGAAGAATTGCAGAAGGCCGCTATGCTCGCGAGCGGCGATCGCGCCAAAGTGGATTTTCTGTTTCCGTCGCGCATCGGCACCGAGTTCCAACCCGGCTCGAACGCCTGGGCGCTCTCGGGCCAGCACACCGCCAGCGGCAAACCGATTCTCGCCAACGATCCGCATCTCGAATGGGGCATCCCGTCTACTTGGTATCAGGTGCACTTGCAGGCGCCCGGCCTGGATGTCATCGGCGTTTCGCTTCCCGGATTGCCTTGCGTGATCATCGGGCATAACCAGCGCATCGCCTGGGGAGTCACGAATCTCGGCTACGACGTGCAGGATTTATACATTGAGAAGATCGATCCACGCACCGGCCGATATTTGTTTCGCGGCCAACTCGAGCAGGCCCGCTCGGAGGTTGAATGGATCGCGGTGAAGGGGCAGAAGCCGCAAGAGTTTCGCCAGTGGGTAACCCGTCACGGTCCGGTGAGCATTGCGGAGGGAAATCGGTTCCTCGCTCTGCGCTGGAGCGCGGCTGACCCCAGCTCGTTTCAATTCCCGTTCTTGGATTTGAACCGCGCGAACAATTGGTCCGAGTTCACGGCCGCGCTGGCGCGCTTTCCGGGGCCGGGACAGAATTTCGTGTATGCCGACGTGGACGGAAACATCGGCTATCACGCCACGGGGAAGCTTCCGATCCGGAAATACGAAGGCGACGTTCCGGTGGACGGCAGTTCGGGCGATTTCGAATGGGAAGGTTTCATTCCGTTCGATCAATTGCCGGCTTTCTACAATCCGCCGCAAGGTTGGATCGTCACGGCCAATCAAGACCCGTTTCCGGACAATTATCCTTACAGCGTTCATGGCAGTTTCGCCGCGCCGTATCGTTCGCTGGAGATTCGCAGCCTGCTGGCCTCGCACGACGGCTGGAAGCCGGGCGATATGCTGGCGGTCGAGAAGGACGTCTACTCCGCGTTTCTGGATCATCTGGCGCGCATGCTTGTGGCGGCCTACGATCGATCGAAGCCGGCCGGTTCGAACTTGGGCGATGCCGTCGGGGTGCTGCGATCCTGGAACGGCCAGATGGAAAAGGGCACCGCCGCGCCCATGTTGATTTCGGTGGTGTACCAGGCTCTGCGCAAGCGCATTGCGGATTCGGCCGCGCCCGGCAAGTCCGATCTCTATGGCGCGCAAATGGCGCCGGCGGTGGTAGAGCAGATTCTGGAGCGCGGCGCGCGCGGCTGGTTTCAGGATCGGGATGGGCTGCTGATGCGGGCGCTCTCGGAGGGCCTCCAAAACGGGCGGCGCTTGCAGGGCAGCAATGTGAAGCGCTGGAATTATGGCAGTTATAACGAGCTGACGATCCGGCATCCGGTGGGCGACAAGTTGCCGCTGCTGGGACCGTACTTTAATGTGGGGCCGGTGCCGATGAGCGGCTCGTCGACGAGCATTAAGCAGACCACGCAGATATTGGGGCCGTCGATGCGGTTTGTCGCCGATCTCAGCGGGTGGGATCGCTCGCTCAACAACCTCACGATTGGAGAATCCGGGCAGATTTTATCGAGGCATTACAAGGATCAGTGGAATGCTTATTATGCCGGGCGGAGTTTTCCGATGCAGTTTCAGAAGGTGGATGCGAAGCAGACGTTGACCGTCGTGCCGCGCTGACGCGTTAGGCCACGGTCGGTTCGGGGACCGGCTGCTTGACGCGTTTTTTGCGGGCGCGCGTTTTTTCCAGGATCGCGGCCATGTAGGTGTAGAAGACCGGCGTCAAGTACAACGTCACCAGTTGCGAAAAGAGCAGGCCGCCGACTACTACCAGGCCGAGCGGTTGACGGGCTTCGCCGCCGGCGCCGTAGCCGAGCGCGATGGGGACCGCGCCCAGCAGGGCCGCCATGGTAGTCATCATGATCGGACGGAAGCGGATGAGGCAGCCTTCGTAGATGGCCTGCAGCGGCGTCAAGCCCTGCTTGCGCTCGGCTTCCAGAGCGAAGTCGATTTGCATGATGGCGTTCTTTTCCACGATGCCAATCAGCATGATCAAACCGACGAAGGCGTAAATGTTCAGATCCATTCCGAACAGGTACAGGGTCATGAGGGCGCCGAAGCCGGCCGACGGCAACCCGGACAGAATCGTGATGGGATGAATATAGCTTTCGTACAGAATGCCGAGAACGATGTACACCACCAGGATGGCGACAATCAGCAGGACCCAGAGATTGCCGAGCGAGGATTGAAAGGCCTTGGCCGCGCCCTGGAAGTTGGTGCTGATGGTATCGGGCAAAGTTTGCTTGGCGAGGGTTTGAATCTTGTTCACCACCTCGCCGAGCGAAGCGCCGGGCTTCAAGTTGAACGATACGGTAACGGCCGGGAGCTGGCCATAGTGGCTGATGGCCTGCGGGCCGATATCCTGATGCAGCTTCGCCAAGGTATCCAAGGGAATCAGAGAACCAGTGGACCCTTTGAAGTACAGCAGCGAGAGCGCGTGCGGATCGGCCAGGTATTTCGGATCGAATTCCAGCAGAACCTTGTATTCGTTGATGGCGGCGTAAATGGTGGAGACCCAGCGCGGGCCGTAGGCGTCGTAGAACGCGTTTTCAATGGAGTTGGCGTTCACTTGCAGGGCGGCGGCTTTATCGCGGTCGATGGTGACCGTGACCTGAGGACTGAGGATGGCCAGATCGCTGGTGACGTCCTGCACTTCGGGTAACTTTTCGATTTCGCTTTGAAGGCGCATTGCGCCGGCGTACAGTTCTTTCTTGTCGGGCGATTGCATGGAGAACTGGTACAGGCTCTTGGTGACCTGGCCGCCGATGCGGATGGTGGGCGGATTCTGCAAGTACACGCGCATGCCGGGGAAGTTGGCGAGCTTGGGGCGCAGGTCTTCGATGATCTGGTTGACCAGTTCCTTGCGCTGGTTGCGGGGCTTCAGATGGACTACGAGCTCGCCATAGTTGGGTCCGCCGAGAGTAGAGGCGGAAGTGCCGCCGACGGTGGACATGAGCGCGAGGACATCTTTATTAGTGCGGAAAACCTCGGCGACCGCTTTTTGGTATTCGATCATCTGGTAATACGAAGTGCCCTGCGCGGCTTCGGTGACGGCGTAAATCTGGTCGGTGTCCTGATCCGGGATGAAGCCTTTGGGGATGGTGACGAACATGTACAGCGTGGCGGCCAGCACCAAGCCGGAGGCGGCCATGGTGAGAGCGCGGTGGCGCAGCACCACTTGCAGCGTGCGGTCGTAGATGCGCAGCATGCCTTCGAAAAACTTCTCGGTGACGCGGTAGAACCAGGAATGTTTTTGCAGCTCGGGCGAGCGCAGGAAGCGGCTGCACAGCATGGGCGTCAAGGTGACGGAGACGACGCCGGAAATCAGAATCGCGACGCAGATGGTGACGGAGAATTCACGGAACAACCGGCCCAGGATGCCGCCCATGAAAAGCACGGGGATGAACACGGCGGCGAGCGATAAGGTCATGGACACAATGGTGAATCCGATTTCGCCCGATCCATCGAGCGCGGCCAGCAAAGGCTTCTCGCCCATTTCCATGTGCCGGAAAATGTTTTCCAGCATGACGATGGCGTCGTCGACGACGAATCCGACCGAAAGAATCAAGGCCATCATGGACAGGTTGTCGAGGCTGTAGTGCAGCAGGTACATGATGGCGAAGGTGCCGATGATGGAAAAGGGCAGCGCCAGGCTGGGGATCACGGTGGCGGACACATTTCGGAGGAACAGGAAGATCACCATCACCACCAGGCCGAGCGTGAGCAGCATGGTGAACTGAACGTCTTTATAGGATTCGCGGATGGTATCGGAACGGTCGTACAGAACGTTCATGCTCACCGAGGCCGGAATCTCGGAACGGAACAGAGGGAGCAAGTTCTTCACCGAGTCGGTTACCTGGATGGTGTTGGTTCCCGGCTGGCGCTGGATGCCGAGAATGATGGCGCGCTGCGTTCCTTCGGGCGTGTAAAACCAGGAAGCGGTTTTGTCGTCCTCGACGCTATCGATGACCTGGCCGAGATCATTCAGGCGAACGGCCGAACCGTTGCGGTAAGCGACGACGAGGGGCCGATACTGAGCGGCGCTCATCAATTGGCCGGTGGTCTGGAGTGTGAACGCGCGCTGCGGCCCGATGATGGTTCCGGTGGGCAGGTTCACGTTCCAGCTTTGCAGCGAGGTTTCGACTTCGTTGATGCCGACGCCATGCGAAGCCAACAGATGGGGGTCCAGTTGGACGTGGACTGCGTATTTCTGCGCGCCTAGCACCTGCACCTGCGCGACGCCGCTGATCATCGAGATGCGCTGGGCGATGCGGGTTTCAGCGTACTCATCGAGCGTCCACAAGGGTACGGTCTTGGAGGTGACGGCGAGATACAAAATGGGCTGATCGGCGGGATTCACCTTGGTGAAGGTGGGAGGGGTGGGCATGCCCTGCGGCAACAAGCGCGCGGCCTGGGTAATGGCGGCCTGGACATCCACGGCGGCGCCATCCAGACTCTTGCTCAGATTAAATTCCAAGGTGACCTGAGTGGAGCCGAGCGAATTGATGGAGGTCATCGAATCCAGGCCGGCGATGTTAGAGAACTGATTTTCGAGCGGCGTGGCAACGGCGGAGCCCATGGTTTCGGGGCTGGCTCCGGGCAGGGCCGCGGTGACCAGCAAGGTGGGGAAGTCGACGTTGGGCAGATCGCTAACGGGCAGAGAGCGATAGGCGACGAGTCCAAACAGTGCAATGGCAGCCATCAGCAAGCTGGTGGCGATGGGCCGGCGGATGAATCCTTCCGAAAAGTTCATTTAAGCCGCAATCTCAGACCGGAGTTTGTGGGCATGACGACGGAACAACCTGGCTATCCTAACTGCGGCCGCGAGCTCCGCGGCCTCCCTCACCGCGGCCTCCCCGGCCGCCGAATTGGACGCGGCTGTTGGGCGCCAGCCGGAGCTGGCCCTCGGTAACGATGGTTTCACCGGGCGTCAAGCCGCTATCCACGACCAGATCCTGATCTACGCGCGTGCTGGTGACCACGGGCCGCATTTCGACCGTCTGATCTTGCTTTACGACGTACACAAACTGGCCGTCTTGTCCGGTTTGGACGGCCTGATTGGGGACCACGACGGCATTGGGACGGGTGGTGAGCCGCAGGGTGACTCGCACGAATTCTCCCGGCCAGAGCGTATTGTCTTCGTTCGGGAAAGTGCCTTTGAGCTTGATGGTGCCGGTGGAGGGATCGACGGTATTATCAATGAACGTCAAAACGCCGGTTTCCGCGGCATTTCCTGTGTCCTGGGACTGGGCATGCACCGGGAGCTTTCCTTCGGCCATGTATTTCTTGATCTCTCCCAGCTGCGCTTCGGGGACCGAAAAGGTGACGTAGATCGGATGGACCTCAGCGATGGTCATCAGCTCCATGGTATTGGGGGTTACGATGTTGCCTTGCTTGACCGCCAGATTGCCGGTCCGGCCGTCGATGGGCGAGCGGATGGCAGTATATCCCAATTGGACCTTGGCATTGTCGATCATGGCTTCGACGTTGGCAATGGAAGCTTTATCGGCGCCGATTTGAGCGCGCGCGCTTTCAATGGCGGCCTTGTCGGCCTGAATGGTCTGCATTAAGGCATCCGCGCTGGCGCGCATCTGATCGGTTTGCTCGCGAGAAACGATACCTTGCTCGAACAGCTTGGCGTAGCGGCCGGCCTCGGTTTCAGAGTACTTCTGATTGGCGGTGTCGCGCGCGAGATTGGCTTGCGCCTGGCTGAGCATCGCGTTATCGCGCGCCGAATTGGCTTGCGCCTGGCTGAGCTGGGCTTGCGCCTGGCCGAGCTGGGCCTCGTAGGATCGCGGATCGATGGTGAACAGCGGGTCGTCCTTCTTCACGTAGCCGCCTTCCTGGAAGTAGACCTTAGTGAGCTGGCCGCCGACCTGGGCCTTGACGGAGATGGTGGAGTAAGCTTCGACGTTGCCGATGACATCGATGTTGACCGGCACATCCTTCTGCATGACGGTGGCGACCACGACCGGAACAGGGCCACCGCCGTCGCCTCTGCCACGTCCTCCGCGGCCGCCAGGTCCGCGGCCAGTAGTCGCGTCGGCTTCAGTTTTGGAGGCGCAGCCTTGCATTGCCAGAAACCCGAAAGTAATCAGAGCCAGGGAAAGTGGCGCGAGGCAGTAAATAATCCGTTTCGACACACTCATGAAAAGGGGAACTCCATCACTAACGTTTAAAGTGGCGTCCTTACGATCTCTCAGGTTACACGTTGCAAGCTGTTATCTCAAGCCGAGACTTGATTTTAGCCTTGGATCCGGCAGGACGCTCACCTTTCAGTTTAACGCAGCTCGAAGCGGCCATCGGGATAAAGATAATAGCGGCGGCCGCGCCAGACGATGGTATTGCCGAAGAAGCCAGCCCACCAGAACAGGAAAGTTAGAAAATCCTGCAAGATCAGGAGATGCCAACGCGGGCGGGTGCGTAGAATCCAGGCGCAGGTAGACCAGGCTGCCAGGGCCCGCAGAGCGGCGGCGACGAGGAGCGCGGGCCACCAGGCCGGATGCAGAATCCAGAGCAGCAGGGCGAACGGGAGCGGGTGCGTAAAGAGCTGGCCGATGTAGCCAAGGGGCCGGGACCTGCGAGTGCTGCGCAGCCAGCGCAGGCGGTGGGAAATACTGGCGCGGAGGCATTGGCTGCCGATGCGATGTTGGACGATGTTGCGCGAGAGAATGACGCCCATTCCGGCCTCAGCGGCGAACTTGCCCATGATGAAGTCTTCCGCCAGGTAGTCCTTGAGCTTGGCGAAGCCGCCGATGGCGGCGAGGGCTTGTTTGCGCGCGGCGATGGTGGGGCCCACGGCGAATCGCATGCCTTCGATGAGGCGGGCCACTAACAAGCCGGCCAGGAATTCGGTGTTCATGCCTTCAGCCTCGAGCTGAGACCAGAGGCTGGCGCCCGCCAGAGCGCGGTAGGGACAAGTTGCGAGCGCGACGCGGGGGGCGCTGAACTCGGCGGCGATGGAACGCAGGAATACGGGGGCGACACGGATGTCGCTGTCGCTCATTACGAGGATGTCATAGCGCGCTTCAGCGACCATTCGCTCCAGGCTGTGGACCTTGGCATTGGGATAGGGCGGCTCGCCGGTGATCAGTAAGCGAGCGGTGCGGCTGGGGAACTCTTCGATCAGTGCGCGCACGACGGGGGCGGCGGGGTCGGCTGGTCCGCTAACCGCGAACAAGAGTTCGTACTCCGGGTGATCCTGTTCGAAGAAGCTGCGGAGGTTTGCCTCGAGGCCTTCGTCGGCGCCGGAGAGGGGCTTGAGGACGCTGATGGGGGCCGAAGAGTGCGCCGCGGGAATTTTCTGCGACAGATAGCTGCGGGCGGCGAAGACAACCAGGAGGCAATAGATCAGGGATCCGGCCAGCAAGAAGGCCACGGCGATCGCCAGGGCGAACATGAATGGGCGCCTACTCGGTCCGAGCTTTGATCTCGATCAGATTTTTGATTCCGGCCAGGAATGCGTCGACGCTTTGGGCTCCCTGATCGCCGTGCTTCCGGTTGCGGACCGAGACGCTGTCGTTCTGAGCTTCGCGATCGCCCACCACCAGCATGTAGGGGATCTTCTGGAGCTGGGCGTCGCGGATTTTGAGATTCACTTTTTCGCTGCGATCGTCGAGTTCGACGCGGATTCCGGCCTGTTTGAGGCGGCCGGTGACTTTCTGGGCGTATTCGTTATGGCGATCGGTGATGGGCAGCACGATAGCCTGCACCGGGGCGAGCCACACCGGGAATGCGCCGGCATAGTGTTCGACCAGGATGCCGAAGAAGCGCTCGACGGAGCCGAACAGCGCGCGATGGACCATGAGCGGCTGGTGCTTCTTGCCGTCTTCGGCGATGTATTCCAGGTTGAAACGGCGCGGGAGCGTGAAATCGAACTGCACGGTGGATAGCTGCCAGGGGCGGCCGATGGCATCGAACAGTTTCACGTCGATTTTCGGGCCGTAGAAAGCGGCTTCGTCGGGGACCAGCTTGGCTTTGACGTTGAGCCGGTCGACGGCGTGTTTGAGCGCGTTCTCGGCTAGCGACCACTGGTCCGGCGTGCCGTCATACTTGCCGCTGGCGCCGCCGTCCCAGGTGGAAACTTCGGCCTCATAAGAATCGAAGCCGAAGGTGGTGAGGACATCGATGGCGAACTGCAGGCAGTTGACGATTTCGTCTTCGATCTGCGACGGCGTGCAGAAAATGTGGGCGTCGTCCTGAGTGAAGCCGCGGACGCGCAGCAAACCGTGCAGGACGCCGGCGCGTTCGTAGCGGTAGACGGTGCCGAGCTCGCCCAGGCGCACGGGAAGATCGCGATAGCTTCGCTGCCTGTCGGCGTAGATCAGGATGTGGCCGGGACAGTTCATGGGCTTGAGCTGGTATTCGGCGTCGTCCAGCTCCATGGGCTTGAACATGTTCTGGCTGAAGAAATTGGCGTGGCCGGAGGTCTTCCACAAGTCGTGCCGCATGACGTGCGGAGTGAAGACGAGCGAGTAGCCGCGCGCCAGGTATTGATCGCGCATCCAGTCCTCGATGATCTTTCGCACCAGGCCGCCCTTGGGGTGGAAGAAGATGAGGCCGGGGCCGGCTGCTTCCTGGATGCTGAAGAGGTCGAGCTCCTGGCCGAGCTTGCGGTGGTCGCGCTTTTTGGCTTCTTCCAGGCGCGCGAGGTAGGCGTCCAGATCTTTCTTACTGAAAAATGCCGTGCCGTAGATGCGCTGGAGCTTGGGATTGTGCTCGTCGCCTTTCCAGTACGCGCCGGCGACCGAGAGCAGCTTGAAGGCTTTGATGCGCGAGGTGGCCGGGACGTGCGGGCCGCGGCAGAAGTCGATGAAATTGGGGCCGAGGGTGTATTCGGAGAAAATCTCGTCGGCTTTTTCCTGGATGAGCTGGACCTTCATCCAGTCGTCGGCGTACTTTTGCAGGCCTTCGGTCTTGGCGGTGAGCTTGCGTTCGTAGGGGAGAGCTTTGGATTGCAGATCCCACATGCGGGCTTCGATTTTTTCGAGGTCTTCGGGGGTGAAGGGCGTTTCGCGCTGGAAGTCGTAGTAGAAGCCGGTGTCGGTGGGCGGGCCGATTCCGAGCTTGGTTTCCGGGAACAGCTCGAGCACCGCGGCGGCCAGCAGGTGGGCGGTGGAATGGCGGTAGACTTGGAGGGCTTCCGGGTTGCGCGAAGTGAGGATTTCGAGCTTGGCGTCGCCTTCGAGCGGGCGCGTTAGATCGTATAGCTGGTCGTTGACGCGCGCGACCACGGCGTCGTCGGCCAGGCGCTGGCCGATGGACTGGGCGACGTCCATGGGGCGGGTGCCTGGAGGGACTTCCTTCGTGCTGCCGTCGGGCAACGTGATGGTGAGGCTTTCGCTCATTTAGAATTCCAGGTTAACAGGAGCGACGTCGGGATGTGGCGTCAGTTCTCATTTCAAATAGCGGGCTGGAGTTTACTTGGGCAGGCCTCGCCGATCATACAAAATAGCATCCGGACTACGCTTGTCTAGGGCGGGTAGCTTGGCACATGCGTGGCCGATCGCAAGCAGCCGGTTGACCAGGCGAGCCTTGTTGCGACTCTTCCTGATGCGTTCCAGTCGTTCGATCACAGCGCGGTCCACTGCTTCAGTCATCGTCTCGCCCGTCAGCCGGGCAAGCTCTCGTAGGCGGCGCTGCGTTTCTTCGTTCTTGATGTTCAGGCCCATGCGTTCCTCTCGCCCGCAACCTCACCTCTGAGGCGTTTCGTCCTCGATGCGGTAATCTGGCGGAATTGAGAACAGCGAGGCGTCGGGTTCCGCGCGGACGATGTTTTGGATTTTGCTGGTGGTTTTGACACCGAGCGCGGAGATCTGGCGAAAGCCGGTCAGGCGGAGCCCTTTGGAGATCCATTGTTCGTCGGTTCCGGTGATGGTGCAGTCGCCTTCCACTGTGATAGTGGTCAAGGAGGCGTCGAGATCGATGTCCTCGATGGTGCGTTTTCCGAGGGACTTGGTCTTAGTGGTTCGTTCGCCTGGTTCTCGGGCCAGTTCCTCGCCGCCCGGGCCTACCATCGCCATAACTATGGATGATGCTGGGGTTTGCGGGGGAAGGTTCATGCGAAAGGCCTGCTTTGTAGGCACGATCAACATTGCGAGGAATCCGGCTTCCGAATCGACGATCTCGATGAGTGTGGCGTCGCCCATCAGTTCGGGCAGATCCCGCTCAATGCGGATTCTTCCGGCTGTGTCGCGGTAGAACTTCGAGGCTTGACGGTGCGTTGTGGATTCTCCGGTAGGCGCGGTTTCGACGCGTTCGGTCACAATCTCTCCGGATATCGGCGCGCCAGAAATTGGAAGGATGGTGATCGGAGGCACAGAGCCGACTTTGGGCCTTGGTTCACGAGTTTGCGACAAGAGAGCTGTTCCTGCGAGGAGGATGATGAGGCTCGCAACGAATGCTGATTAACCCACGGATCAAGAGTATCACCGGGCTGTCTCGGCGAGCAGGTTTCGGATCAGTACTGTGGGATGAAACGTCTGGGCGCCGTTCAGGTCGGCGATTTGATGGCGGCAGGAGGTGCCCGTTGCTACCAGGACGTCGCCGGGTTGCATGGATTCGACCGCGGGCAAAAGGCGGCGGCCGGCGATGGCTTTCGAAACTTCGTAGTGATCTTTGGAATAGCCGAAAGATCCGGCCATGCCGCAGCAGCCGGCATCCAGATCGACAACCGTGACGGAAGGGATGCGCGACAGGAGAGCGATGGTGGCTTTCGTCAAGCCCATCGATTTTTGATGACAGTGCGCGTGGAACAGGATTCTTTGGGGGCCGGCGCGGAGGGGCAGATCCAATTGCCGCCGCAAACTCGTCGAATAGCATGCACGCCTGCGCTACGGTGCGGGCTTTCGTTTGTTGGTCTCCGCGCAAAAGCGCCGGCGCGTCTTCCTTGACGGCTGAGAGGCAGCTTGGCTCGCAGAAGAGAATTTTTTCGCCGCGGTCCGCGACGGGGAAGAGCGCGTCTACAACTCGGGCGGCGTGTTGGCGGGCCTGCTGGAGTAGGCCCTGCGAAATCAGCGGGCGGCCGCAACAGCCTGGGCGGACGACGTTTGTGCGGCATCCGGCATGCTGCAGGATCTCGACTGCCGCGATGCCGATCTCGGGGTCGAAGTGATTGGTGAAGGTGTCGTTAAACAGAGTGACAGGCAGGCCGTCGGCCGGCGATTGGGCGTGCGAGTCCAGCCAATCGGCGAAGGTTTCGCGCTTCCACTCGGGAAGCGTGCGGCGGCGATCGATGTTCAGGAGCTTTTCATTCGCATAGCGGCCTAGAGAGCTGCGCGTGAGCGTGTTAGAAAGCGGAGCGAAGCGGCTGGCCCAGCTCGACAGAGAGCCGATATGGCCGAGGGCGCGTGCGCGGAGCGGAACGCCGTGGCGCTTCCAATAATCGGCCAGAAATTCGCTCTTGAGCATCGCCATATCGACGTTCACCGGGCATTCGGCTTTGCAGGCGCGGCACTCCAGGCACAAGTCCAATACGTTATAGACGTCTTCGTCGCCGAGGCCGGTTTGGTTGAGCTGGCCCGAGATCGCCATGCGAAGCGCGTTGGCGCGGCCGCGCGTGGTGGCCGACTCGTCTTGCGTCGCCATGAAGGAGGGGCACATTGTGCCGGATAACCTTTTGCGGCACGCTCCCACGCCACTGCACATTTCGATCGCGCCGGCGACGCCGCCGTATTCGGAAAAATCAAACCAGGTGGATGGATTGCGAGCTTGGTACGCCGAACCGAATCGGAGATTGGATGTCAGCGGGGGCGGGTCGACGATCTTGCCGGGGTTCAGAATGCCGAGGGGATCGAAAGTTCGCTTGATCTCGCGGAAGGCTTCATAGAGCACATCGCCGAAAATCTTGCGCATGAACGGGCTTCTGACCAAGCCATCGCCGTGTTCGCCCGAGATCGCGCCGCCGAACTCGACCACCAGGTCAGAGACTTCCTCGGCCAGGCTCGAAAATTTGCGAACGCCCTCTTCGGTTTTCATGTTGATGACGGGGCGAACGTGCAGGCAACCGACCGAGGCGTGCGCGTAGACTCCGGCGGTGGTTTGGTGCCGGTCGATGATTTCGAGGAACCGGCCGATGTATTCGCCCAGTTTTTCCGGAGCAACGGCGGTGTCCTCGACGAAGGAGATGGACTTGGCATCTTGCTTCATGGCCATCGACAGGCCGAGGGCGGCTTCGCGGAGATTCCAGATGCGGGCCTGGGCGGCGGGGTCTGTTTCGGAATGGTAGAAGTAACCGAGGTTGCGCGATCGCAGGTCGGTTTCGAGGGCTGCGAGGCGGGCGGGCAGGTCTTCTTTGCGATCGGCGTAAAACTCGACGCAGAGGATGGCGGCCGGGTCGCCCTGGATGACCGCGCGGCGGGCCTGGTCGAGTGCAAGGTTCTGACGGGTGTTGTCGAGGATGGATTTGTCCATTACCTCGACCGCGGAGGGCTGGTGCACCAGGATGAATGGAGTGGCGTGGAGCGAGTCCAAGAGATGGTGAAATCCGATCACCATCACGGCTTTGGCTTTCGGCAGAGGCACCAGGCGCAGCTTCGCCTCCAGCACCACGCCCAGCGTGCCTTCGGAGCCCACCATGAGCTTGGCCAGGTTCACGGTGCTGGCGGGGTCGACGAATTCGTCCAGGTTGTAGCCGCCCACGCGGCGCAGAATTTTCGGATAGCGCTGGGCGATTTCGGCGGAGTGCTGGCGGGTCAGGTCGAGAACGGTGCGATAGCAGGCGGCTTCGAGCGTGTCGCCGGTTGGGATTTGGTCGCGGCGGATTTCGCGAAATTGAACGACGCTGCCGTCTGAGAGCGCGACGGTCTGTTCGAGCACATGGTCGATGGTTTTTCCGAACACCACGCTGCGCGCGCCGGCGGAGTTGTTGGCCATCATGCCGCCGATGGTGGCGCGGCTGGCGGTTGAGATGTCTGGGGCGAAACGGAGGCCGTGCGGGGCCAGTTGCGCGTTCAGTTCGTCGAGTACGACGCCTGGTTCGACGCGCGCCCAACGCTGGGGCGCGTTGATTTCGAGAACACGATTGAAGTACTTGGAGGTGTCCACCTGGACGCCCTCGCCGATGGCTTGTCCGGCTTGGGATGTGCCGCCGCCGCGCATGGTCAGAGGGCAGCGAAAGCGATGGCAGATTTGAATCGTGCTGATGATGTCCTGGCGCGTTTTCGGAATCACCACGCCCAGAGGCCGGATTTGATAGACGCTGGCGTCGGTGGAGTACAAGGCGCGTGAAATCTGGTCGAAGCGGACCTCGCCCTGGATTTGGCGCTCGAGTTCGCGCTGCAGCGCAGCGGCATCCACTAAGCCGGCGTTGGCTTGGGGCACTGGCGTGCCGAGGGTGAGGTTGACCAGGTTCAATGCGTTGCCTTCATGGGACCATTCCGATTGGATTCGTGTCAATGTAAGTGGCGCGCGGGATTTGTGGATTATGATTGGACAGGTGAGCTACCGGCCAGGCAGACATTTTCTCCAGATACCGGGACCGACGAACGTGCCGGATCGCGTTTTACGCGCCATCGATCACGCCACCATCGATCATCGGAGCTCCGATTTTGCGGAATTGGGCGAGAGCGTGTCTGGATGGAATGAAATCGATTTTTCAGACGCAAGGGCCGGTGGTTATTTTTCCGTCGTCGGGTACTGGGGCGTGGGAAGCGGCGCTGGTGAACACGCTGAGCGCCGGCGACAAGGTGCTCGCATTTGAAACGGGGCACTTCGCTACGCTTTGGACGAAGATGGCCCGGAACCTGGGACTGAGTGTGGACGTGATTCCCGGCGATTGGCGTCACGGCGCGGACCCGGCGCGTTTGGAGGAACGGCTGAAAGCCGACTCGGCGCATGAGATCCAGGCGGTGATGGTGGTCCACAACGAGACTTCGACGGGGACTACCAGTAACATTCCTGCGGTTCGGCGCGCGATCGACGCTGCGCGGCATCCGGCGCTGCTGTTGGTGGATACGATCTCGTCGCTGGCGTGTATGGAGTACCGGCACGAGGAGTGGGGCGTGGATGTGACGGTGGGTGGGTCGCAAAAAGGTCTCATGCTGCCGCCTGGACTCGGTTTCAACGCGATCAGCGCGAAGGCGATGGAAGCGGGCAAGAAGTCGCGCTTGCCGAAGAGCTTCTTTCAGTGGGGCGAGATGTTGGAGGCCAATGCGAAGGGATTTTTTCCGTACACGCCTTCGACGAACTTGCTGTATGGCCTGCGGGAAGCGCTCCGCATGCTGGAGGAAGAGGGGCTCGAGAACGTTTTCAAGCGCCATGCACGTTTAGCCGAGGCGACGCGAAGGGCTGCCCGCGCCTGGGGGCTGGAGATGGTGGCGCTCAATTGCGCTGAATACAGCAACTCGTTGACGGCGCTCTTTGTGCCGGAGGGATTCAACGAGGCCACGGTGCGTGCGCTGATTCTGGAGCGGTTCAACATGTCGCTGGGCGCAGGGCTCGGTAAGCTGGCCGGGCGCGCTTTTCGCATCGGCCATCTGGGCGACTTCAATGAGCTGATGCTGGCGGGCACGCTGGCCGGGGTCGAGATGGGGCTGGAATTGGCCGGAATCCCGCATGGCAAGGGCGGCGTGGACGCGGCGCTCGACTACTTGTTGGAGCAGGCCAGAGCGTGACTCGCAATCACCGTGGCGCGCGGCGGAATGGCAGCCACATCAGGAAAAAGAGAGCCAGCGCCACCAACTCGCCGGCCGCGATGTACCACGGCCAAGGTCCCAGATAGTTCAACAACGAAACATTGGCGGGCTTTTCGCGGAGGTACATGTAATTGGTTTTGAAAAGCCAGTCGAACACGCCGACGGCGGCGGCGTACAGGTTCGCCGTCCGAAATGCTGTCCAGACGCTGTTGGGGCGCGGCCGGAGCAAGCGGCCCCAAGTCAACGTCAGAATCGTAACGATGACGAAGCCGTGCGCCAGAAAAAAGTAGATGGTCGGATAGGACGGGAAGGGCGCCCACAGGTCGGGCGTCAGCACCGCCATGCTGCTTCCGGCCACGCCGGCGTAGTAGGCCAGTTCATAGCACCAGGGCTGAAGCCACAGCGCCGCGATGATGGTAAGCCACAGGGTGAAATCGCAAAGTTGCAGGGGCAGGCCTTCGGGGAAGCGAAAGCCTTCGTGCTGATAGCGGTAGAAATACCAGATGAGTTCGTTGACCAGAAGGAACAAACCCAGGCTGCGGCGAATCCAGAGGCTGGCTAAACGGCTTCTGCGGCAGAGTGCCGACAGAACCAGAGCGATCAGAGGGATGGCAGCGATGATCGCGAGATGCGCCGGCCCGAACAGTTGGAATCCGGGCACAGCGAAGAGGAGCATTAATAGCGAAACACGGCCGCGATTGCGGCGCCATCCGGCATTTTAGCGGCTGGCAGGCTGAAAGCTAAGCCGCGCTGTCGCAGGGTTTCGATGGCGGCACGGTTGAGCGGATCTTCGTCGCCCCGGTCTACGCGCGCGTCCTGATTGATATAGAGCCAGCCCACACGGCCGTCGGCGGCAGCGTGGAGGATGGTGTCCAAGTCTGTTGAGAAGCGTGCCGGCGCCATCCGTTCCTTGGATTCCATGAGACCCGCGGCAGCGTGCTCGGTCGCATCGGATCGAACAATGGCATAGGCTCGCTTCAGCAATTCGTCCTCGGAGAACGGCGAGTTGGCGCCCCCGTGGATGCTCTCCTTGAGCAAGTGCGGGTAACCGCTGAGGGAGCGATAGATGGCGGTATCCTCATCAACGCCCGCCAGGACCAGGGGTGCGTCGCCGGCGTGGAGCAGTTCGCGAATGCCGCGGTCGACGGCCTTGAAAAAGTCCGCCACGTACGTGTGAGCGGTCTCGCGTCCCGAACCGGTTCCGAAACGCACGCCGCGCATGGACCCGGTGGAGCTGCCGGCGGTGGAGCGATTCTCGAGGTCGTGATCGGGCGGTTTGAAGGCCAGGGCCTCGTCGAGTGTTCGGGGCACGCCCTTAGGCAGCTCGACGCGGTGCGCACGCAGGCCGGCATAGCGCCATAGCTCCACCGATTTCTGCGACAAGCGCAGCAGATAGAACTCGGCAGGCAGGTGCAGATCCACGAGCACGGGCCGTACCTGGAAACAGCCGGCCACGGTGAGCGAGGGTTTCAGCGGCTCGATCCCGTCCAGGATGGTAAAAACTTCCGGGGAGCGAAAGATAGCGTGGCCCCAGTGGGATCCAGCCTCGAATTCAGGAGCATCGGTCAGCCGGAGTAACGGCTCGATTAAGTCGGTTACCTCGGGCTGGGCGATCGAGCGCGCCTTAAGCTGCCGTTGGACATCCTGACAGTAGGTTCGTAACATCGTGCCCATGGACTTGGCCTGTTCTCCGGGCCGGTAAGGCGGCAGCAGGATGGTAACGCAGGGCGCGGCAGAGCCGGCCAGCTCCCCGATTTTTTCGGGGCGCAGGGTCTCTAACGTCGGAACATTCAAGCCGGTCATAGAGTCCTCCATCCAGGACTGCTGGCACGCATCCAACCAATTGCGGGAAGGCCAACATATTACGGTTGTTCGGGCGCGAAGTGGTTGGTTGGGAGCTTTCACGCACCCTCGCTATGGGGAAAACGGCGCGGGGCTTCTCGGCGATCGGCAGAGCCGCCAACAGATTGAACGGTATGCTCTTCTGGTACCGCTCGTGCGGGTGACTAGGTGGTCCAGAATAGTAGTCCGGAGACGTCTTGTGTCTCAGGGATGACGGACCGGAAGAAGGCGCAAGATGGGCGACAAAGAACTGCGAGAAGCGGTCGAGCAAGCGCTCGATTGGGAACCGATCGTTGACGCCAAGGGTATTGGGGTGTCGGTCGCGGATGGGGTTGTGACGTTGAGCGGACACGTTCCGACTTATGCCGAGAAACGAGAAGCTGAGAAGGTGGCGGGCTTGGTGCGGGGGGTCAAGGCAGTGGCTTGCGAGCTGGAGGTGGCACTACCGGTCTCTTTCGAGCGAAGCGATGAGGAAATCGCGCGGGCGGCTGCCAACGCCGTTGCTTGGAATACGCTGTTGCCGAAGGACGCCATCCAAGTGTGGGTGGACAAAGGGCGCGTGACGCTGGAAGGCGCGGTGGATTGGCAGTATCAACGGAGGGGGGCCGGAAAGAGCGTGCGGTATCTGGCGGGCGTCCGAGACGTGAATAATCACATCTTGGTTCGGCCGCGGGCCGATCAGGTCGCCGTGAAGGCGCAGATTGAAGCTGCGCTGCTACGCAACGCGCAGTTGGACGCCAACCGGATCCGTGTCGATATTCGTGGAGGCCGCGTCATTCTGAGCGGCACAGTGCAATCCTGGCTGGAGCGGGAAGCGGCCGAACAGGCGGCCTGGGGTGCGCCGGGCGTATGTGACGTCGAGAATCTGCTCATTGTGAACCCGGTGGCGAGCCTGGTGGCGTATTAGCGCGGCTTGGCCGGCTGGGAAGGAGGGAGGGACGAATGATCCGGTTCCAGAGAATCCTGTTTCCAGTTGATTTTTCCGAGCAGTGCGTGGCCATCGTGCCGGCTGTGAAGGCCATGGCCAGCCAATTTGGCGCGCGGCTCGAGGTGCTGCACGTGGTGGACTTGCCTGCGGCCTGGTTTGGGTCGCCCGAGGCCGCCGCTTGGGCAGCGCTGATCAGCGCTGAACGGCTGCGGGAGGAAGGCCAGATCGCTCTGGATCGTTTCATTGCGAAGCATTTCGGGAATTTTCCCGTGACCGCGGTGGTGGACGAAGGCGAAGCGGGGCGCGAGATCGCCGATTACGCGCAGGACAAGCATACGGACCTCATCATGATGCCGACCCATGGTTATGGTCCGTTCCGAGCGTTTTTATTGGGGTCCATCACTGCCAAGGTGTTGCATGACGCGCATTGTCCGGTTTGGACCGGAGTGCATGCCGAAGAGCTGACGGCGCATCCTCCGCAGCGCTGGAAGCACCTGCTGTGCGCGATCGACACGGATCCGCGGGACGCCGCGGTGCTCAAGTGGGCGGCGGAGTTTGCGGCTGGGCGAGGCTTGGAGGTGCGGCTGGTGCACGCCGTTGAGGGAGTGGACGGAACGTTGACGAAAGAACGCGACCCGAGTATGTACGAGTTCCTGTTCAACGTGGCGCGCGAGCGGATCGCGGCGACGCAGTCCCAGGCGGGAACGCATTTTGAAGTCTGTTTTCTGGGAGGCAAGGTGGGCCGCGCGATACACCAGGCGGCTATCAGCCACGACGCCGATCTCGTAGTGATCGGGCGCGGTGTGATGCAACACAAGCTCGGGCGTCTGCGCAGCAGTGCCGTTTCCGTTATCCGACAAGCGCCCTGCCCGGTGATCAGCATTTAGGCCAGGGTCTAGCTTTGCGGAGCGTGTGAGATGACGTTGAACACGCAAGTCGCGATGCGATTGGATGAAGTGGCCGGCTTGCTGCTGGAGCAAGGCGCGAGTCCTTTCCGTGTGCAGGCCTACCGGCGGGGCGCGGAAACCGTGCGGCGGCTGGAGCGCCCCGTTTCTGAAATCTTCGAGCAGGAGGGGGTGGAAGGCCTGCGCAAGCTGCCGGGCATCGGCGATCGCCTGGCTATCGCGATTCGCGACATTGTGCGCTTGGGGCGTCTTCCGATGCTGGATCGGCTGCGCGGGGAGTCCGACGTGGTGGAATTGCTGCGAACGGTTCCCGGTATCGGGCCGGTGCATGCGCAGCGGCTGCACGACGATCTGGGCGTCGATTCGCTCGAAGATCTGGAAGCGGCGGCGCACGACGGGAGGCTGGTCAACGTCGCGGGGCTGGGGCACAAGCGCGTGGCCGGCATTATGGATTCGCTGGCTACGCGGCTGGGCCGGCTGCGGGCGCTGAGCGCGGAGGCCGAGGAGCAGGTCCCGGTTGAAGAAATGCTGGACGTTGACCGGGAATATCGCGAGCGCGCGGAATCAGGCGAACTGCACAAGATTGCGCCGCGGCGCTTCAATCCCACCGGTGATGCCTGGCTGCCGATTCTGCATACGCAGCGTGGGGACCGTCACTACACGGCACTGTTTTCGAACACGGCTCGCGCGCACAAGCTCGGTAAGACCGGAGATTGGGTGATCCTTTATTACGACGGGCGCGGGGGCGAGCGGCAGGCCACGGTGATCACCAGCCAGTACGGAGGTTTGAAGGGCCAGCGAATCGTACGCGGGCGGGAAGAGGAATGCGCGCGGTATTACGGTGCGGCGCTGGGCCATGCGTCGGGAATCTAGAGAGGTGCAACATGAACACTACGGAGACGATGCTCCTCGATCTGGTGCGGGATGCGGCGCACCCTTTGACCGGGTCGGCGCAAGATTACGATCCGCTGTTGGAGCTGATCGGCGACGCGCGCTTCGTTTTGCTCGGCGAGGCGACGCACGGCACGCACGAGTTTTATCGGGAGCGCGCGCAGATCACCAAGCGGCTGATTCGCGAGAAAGGATTTACCGCGGTCGCGGTGGAGGCGGATTGGCCGGACGCGTATCGCATTAACCGCTTCGTGCGCGGCCAAGGCGAGGATGAGGATGCGGCGGACGCGCTCAGCGGATTCCGGCGTTTTCCGGCCTGGATGTGGCGCAATGCCGACGTTCTGGATTTCATCGGGTGGATGCGCGCGCATAACGAGGCGCTAGCCGCGCGGCAACTTCAAGCAGGGTTTTACGGACTCGATTTGTACAGCATGCACGCCTCCATCCAAGCTGTGCTGGAGTACCTGGACAAGGTAGATCCGGAAGGAGCGCGGCGGGCGCGGCATCGCTACGCGTGTTTTGAAAACTTCGGCGAAGATCCGCAGGAGTACGGCTATGCGGCCGGGCTGGGATTGAGCGGCACATGCGAGCGCGAGGTGATCGAGCAACTGATCGACTTGCAGCGGCGCGCCACCGATTACGCTCGCCGCGATGGGCGGATCGCGGCCGACGATTTCTTCTACGCCGAGCAGAACGCGCGGCTGGTCAGGAATGCGGAAGAATACTACCGCGCGATGTTTCGCGGGCGCATCTCATCCTGGAATCTGCGCGATCGTCACATGGCCGAGACGCTGGACGCGCTGGCCGGGCACCTGAGCCGACATGATCAGCACGCCAAGATCGTGCTGTGGGCGCACAACTCGCACCTGGGGGACGCGCGAGCGACGCAGATGGGCCGCCGCGGCGAGCTAAACGTCGGGCAACTGGTGCGGGCACGCTATGGAAGCGAGTGCGTGCTGATCGGATTCACTACCTACAGTGGAACGGTGACGGCGGCGTCCGAATGGGGTGGTCAAGCGGAGCGCAAGCGTGTCCGTCCGGCGGTGGCGGAGAGCTACGAAGCCATGTTCCATGCAGTGGGCGCCCCGCGATTCCTGCTGGGGCTTCGCGATGGCGGGCAGGTTTCGCATGGGCTCGCGGAGCCGATGCTTGAGCGCGCCATCGGCGTAATCTACTTGCCGGAGTCCGAACTATCTAGCCACTATTTCTACGCCAGCCTGGCGCGGCAGTTCGACGCCATCCTGCATTTCGATCAAACCCGCGCGGTCGAGCCGCTGGAACGCACGTCCGAGTGGACCATCGGCGAGCCGGCCGAAACCTTCCCATCCGGAATGTAGTCCACAATCTCGTTCCTGAAGCGCGATCTGTTAATTTCACAAGGAGGGCTGTCCTCAGGAAGACGGGGATGATTTGGCGTATCCGTTCACTTGCTGGGAGCTGCTGCGCCTTGTCCGTATTGGCGGCCTTTCCGCTGTGGGCCGATGTTACCTTGACGGGCCGGGTAGTGGACGAAAACGAAGTGCCGGTTCCCGGTGCGCACGTGAGCGTGGTTCCAGCGCCCGGTTCCCCGATTCCCGCCCCCGCGAAGCCTTGGGACACGCAAACTGATCCGACCGGAGCCTTCACGCTCAGTCTTCCAGCGGCAGGCGATTTTCTGGTCAGCGTCGAACTCGAAGGTTACTATGCGCTGAAGGATCGCCCCGTGCGGGTGCAGGGGACGCAGGAGATGACGCTGACGTTGAACACGGTCCGCGAGGTTTTCCAATCCACCGATGTGAACGCCGAAACCTCGCCGGTGGACGTCGGCCAGACGCAGAACCAGGAACATTTGACAGGCACGGAAGTGAACGACATCCCGTACGCCAATAGCCACAGTTTGCGAAACGCGATGACGCTGATGCCGGGCGTGCTGGAGGATGCGACCGGCGCTTTTCACATTGAGGGGTCGTCGGAGAATCAGGTTCTGTTCCTGCTCAACGGCTTCAACATCACGGATCCGATTTCAGGCGATTTCCGCACGGCGCTGGCGGTGGAAGGCATCCGTTCGGTGGATCTCACCACCGCGCGGATTTCGCCGCAGTACGGCGCCGGGTCGGCCGGAGTTCTGGCCCTCAATACCGAGAACGGTACGGACGCGTTCCACTATACGGCGACGGACTTTATTCCCGGTTTGAAGCTGCAGCAAGGCCTGCGCCTAGGCAATTGGTATCCGCGCGTGGGTTTCTCCGGGCCGATCGTGCGCGGGCGGTCTTGGTTTTCCGACACCCTCGATTCCGGATACGACCAGTCGATCGTAACGGACTTGCCGCGCGGGCAGAACACACGCAGCGGCTGGTCAGTCAGCAACCTGTTGCACACGCAGACCAACTTGACGCCATCCAATATCCTGTTCACTGACTTCCTGGCATACGTGGATCGCGAAGGGCACGTGGGATTGGGACCGCTGAACCCGATACCGACTACTCCGGACGTGCACACACGCGAGTTTTTCGGGAGCATCAAGGACCAGACCTACTTCGGCCACACGCTGGTCGAATTGGGGTATTCGCACAACGACTTCCTGGATACTCAAACTCCGCTGGGCCAGAGCTTATACGTCATTTCGCCGCAGGGCGCGAGCGGCAATTATTTCGTCGATTCCACGCAGTCGGCTGCGCGCGATCAGGGCCTGGCGGATGCCTACCTGCCGCGTTTCGAATTTGCGGGCTCGCATCAAATCCAGCTTGGCGGAGACGTCGAATGGCTGCACTATAGTGGCGACTTCCACCGCACCGGTTACGAAGTTCTGGGGCTCACGGGCCAGTTGCTGTCCCAGACAGTGTTCGGCCCTCCCGCGCTGTTTCATGCGCGGGATGTGGCGACGTCATCCTATCTGCTCGATACGTGGCGCGTCTCGAAGAGCTTGCAATTCGAGGTTGGGTTTCGCGAGGACCTGGATCATCGCGCCACCGACGTGGCCTGGTCGCCGCGCGCGGCGTTTTCGTGGTCGCCGTTTGCGTCCGGCCACACGCGGGTTTCCGGAGGCTATGCGATCAGTCATGATGCGGTGACCATGGATATGCTGGGCCGCCCGCTGGATCAGACGGCGCTTACCAGCACCCCCAGCACGCCGTTCTTCGCAGCGGCCACCACTTTCGCGGTGGGCGGCTTCCAATTACCGCGCGCCACCAATTGGAATCTGAACGTGGACCAGCAAATCACGCCGCACACTTTTTTGACAGCGAAATACTTGCGGCGGCGTGGAACCGACGGCTTCGCGTTCGTGAACACGCTGGCTCCGGAAGGCCCGGCCTCGCTGCTGCCGTTACCCAATGCCACATCCGCGGGCGTCTACCAGCTCGAAAATCTGCGCCGGGACGACTACGACTCGGTGCAGATTTCGGTGCGGCAGACTCTGTCCGGCCAGCACGAATGGATGGCAAGCTACACGCGCTCGCGCGCGCTCTCCAACGCGGTTCTCGATCCGAGCACATCCCTACCGTTGCAGGTTGTGACGAATCTTGTTCCGATGCCCTGGGACGCGCCGAATCGTTTCTTGGGATGGACCTATCTGGGGCTGCCGTGGAAGAACTGGTCCATCGCCGCGCTGGCCGACCTTCGCAGCGGCTATCCGTTTTCGATCCGGGACCAGACCGGACTGGTTTCGGGCGCGGTGGATTCGCACCGTTATCCGATGAATCTGGATCTGAACATCGCCCTCGAGCGCATGATCACGCTGGCGGGATACCGGTTTGCGCTACGCGGGGGGATGGACAATGTCACCAATCAAGCCAATCCCACCGCGGTGAACAACGTGATCGGCGCGCCGCAGTTCCTGCAGTTCCTGGGCGATGAAGGGCGGCATTTTGTGGTGCGCGTCCGCTTCTTCGGCCGCGCTGGAACCAAGTAACAGCTCGTTGGCCGTTTATG
Organism: Terriglobia bacterium; assembly: GCA_963739705.1. Taxonomy (GTDB): domain Bacteria; phylum Acidobacteriota; class Terriglobia; order Bryobacterales; family Bryobacteraceae; genus Palsa-89. The sequence continues at coordinate 111,630 of CAVUBR010000016.1, forward strand.
GCCCCGGCACCTGGACAGGAATCGTGGCCGGTGTCTGGGTCTGGAAACCTCCGATGGAGATGGACACGGGTATCTCTCCGTTCGGCGTGGATTGCGGAATCCGGACATTGAATTGATAGAGGCCGCTGATGGAACCGGGGACCAGGCCGGCGTATAAGACGTCCGATGGATCGAGCGTTACGGTTCCGATGGTGACGGTGACTCCGTTCAACAAGGACGCCGCACCCGTGGCAATTTGGCCGGCGGGAACCGAGGGATTCGTGTCGCCAAATCCGGTTCCGTACAACGTCACGATATCGCCCGGCTTGGCAGGCATGGCGCCGGGGATCAGGGATCGGATCCGCGACGATGTTGGCGGTGCCACCGAACTGCGCCGCGATACTGGCGGAGTTCGCGAATAGAAAGAACGCCGGCGCGAAGGGTTGAAGCGTGGTGTAAGTATCGATGTCGGAAGTAAGCTGGTTATCTTGGCCGGGGTTCAGTATAAGTTGGAGCGTCACCGGACCTGTTCCGGAGAATGTGGGTAACTGCGCATTGATCTGCGCGGCAGACACATAGGTGATAGGAATCAGCGTCGGGTTGGAAATACCTGGGCCGGTAACTTGCACCGAGACACAGGCCAGCTCGGTTGGGAAGGCTCCATTGACGAAATCGCCCAGTCCCGCGACGCGGCCCGGGCCGCCCACCACAAACGCGGTGCCGACCATGCTGACCATGGCGTTGGAGGACAAAGGCGGTTGGAATGATCCTCCATTTTCCGTGGTTCGCAGGATCGGTTTGGTGATGTCGGTGCATTTGCCGGCATTCGCAATGGTCGACACGGAAGTGTAGACCCAATCGCCGAGCGGCATTCCATCACCGTTGCCGGCGACCGCCGCCACGTATACGTGCAGCTTGCCGACCTCATTGGGAGGCGGAGTCCACAACACGTCAAATTCGAAATCTGGTTCCAGCCGCGCCTCGGGGCGCGACCTTATGTTCAGAGAATGCCCGCAGGTTATTGCATGGCGCGGCGGCGCCGTATTGAGAGCCGTCGTCGCATCGAACCTGCACCGGGGCGGGGGTATCCGTGGGCGAAAACGTTCCGGCCGACTGAGTTTCGTCGCTCACCTCGCGGATGGTTATCTGAAAGCCCCAAGTAACCGCCTCCGGATGTTGGATGAAGATGCGAATGGTTTGCTGGATGTTCGGGAAATAGTCGCTGACCATTACTTTCAGGGAACCACTGGGGTCGCCATTGGCTGGGCCAAATGAGCTATGGCAAGTGCTGCAATTCTGGCCGTTGTGATCGGAGGGTACGGCGTTGGCGCCCGCATATCCCAAACTTGGTGTAGCACTTTCAGCCAGCAGGACGGCCGGCATGGTGGCAATCGCAAGCAACAGCGCTGGAAGTATCCGTCTCATTCTTCTCGTGAGACTGAGTTAGAGCAGAAAGGTTACAGGGATAAGGTGGATTGTACGAGGAATTAGTAAGTTAGGATAGCTGGGATCTAAGCTTGGGCAGCTTAGTGACGCTTGATTGGCGCCCGGGGAAGGGTCCCGGCTGAGCGGCTTGTCATGGATTCTGACCGCCTTCCTGGCGGGCCAAACACGCCAGTGCTTTCTTGGCGGCGGTGCTCAAGGGAAATTCATGTAATCTTTGCGCGGGCAACCAGAGAAAGCGCTTAGGGATGCTTCGGGCGGAGGCCTGATGGACGTGGAACGAATAGTTTGTATTCACGATGGTGTGGCGAAAAACGCCAATCCTGGCGCCGATTTTGGCCTGGGGGAGGTGCGCGGGCTCGGGCAGTTCCCAAAAGCCCGCCAAGCGGCGGCTTTCCGTTTCCCTTTGCCAGAGAAGAATGCAGGCTGCTTTCCGGATGACTAAGATCTGCTTCTCGATTTCCACGGGGCTGGCGCGGACAGCTTTGACAGGCAACTCGCGTTGGCACCCAAGCCGGCGTGCCGCGCACTGGCTTTTCAAAGGACAAATCGAACACCGCGGCTCCCTGGGGAGACAAACGATCGCGCCCAGCTCCATCCAGGCTTGATTGAATTGCCCCGGCTGTCCGGGATCGATCAGGCGATCCGCCACGGCACGCAATCGCTTGCGCACCACGCTGGAAGCAACATTGCCGCGCTCCGCTGTCAGGCGGCTCAACACGCGGATGGCGTTGCCATCCAAAGCGGCGTGAGGCAGGCCAAAAGCGATGCTGGCGATTGCGGCGGCGGTGTAGTCCCCAACGCCCGGCAAGGCTCGAATGGATTCGTAGTCTCGTGGGAAGGTTCCCAATTCTACGATCTTCTTCGCCGCTTTTTGCAGATTGCGGGCGCGTGCGTAGTATCCCAGACCGGCCCAGGCGGTTAGCAGATCCTGCTCGGGCGCCGCCGCCAGCTCTTGGATAGCCGGGAAGCGCGCGAGAAATCGCTCGTAGTAGGCGATCGCGGCCGCGACGCGCGTCTGCTGCAACATGATCTCGGAAATCCAGATGCGGTATGGATCGCGAGTGCGCCGCCATGGCAAGTCGCGCTGATTTTCGCGGTACCAGGCCAGCAGGAGGCGCCGGATTGCGGGGATTGGTCGCGAGGGATCGATTTGGTTCATTGCAATCGGCGATTCCGTATCCTATCCCTTCTATTATTGCGGCGAAACATGCCGCTCGCTCCCGCCGTGGCTCGGTAGCGGTTCGCGCCAGTAGCGTTTTGCGTTTTGTGCTGCGTTTTGCGTCGCGTTGTTTGTTATGCATCGTGTTATAGTGCGGTTCATCCGGAAACGGGAGCCTGGACATGCGGACGCGCGTCATTCGTACATTTCTCACCAGCGGCTTCATGTTGTTGGCGGCCGCGCTTGTCGCGCTGGATTTGTATGCCGCCCAATCGAGTCCTGCGCTGTGGTATCCGCTGCTCACGGTCTCGGGAATCATCCTGCTGCTGGCGGGGATACTGGCGTTCCTGTTCGTGCGATCTTTTTCGAGACAGACCGACGAGTTGCGGTCCTACGCCGAGCATTTGCTCGATCCGCTCGCGTCCATTGAACAGCTTCCGGCCGGCGATGACGACCTGGGGGATCTGGCACGCTCGCTGCAGCGGATGGCGCCGCGCATCCGAGAGCTGGTGGAGAGCCTGAAACTGGAAAATGCGCGCCGCGAGGCGATTCTCGCGAGCATGGTGGAAGGGGTTCTGGCGGTCGATAAGGATCTGCGCGTGACGTTCTGCAACAGCTCCTTCGCGCGCGCGTTGGGCGCGCGCATACCGGTGCACGCCGGGATGCCGCTATTAGATCTGGTGCGCGATCCCGGACTTCTAGAGATCATGACTAGCGTTTTGACATCTGGCGAAAGGGTGGAACGCCGGCTGACGTTGCCGGCGGCCGCCGATCACACCTTCGAAATCCTGGCCGGGCCGCTGGCCGGACCTTCTACACGCGGCGCGCTCGCGATTCTGCATGATGTGACGGAGCTGGAGCGGCTGGAGCGGGTGCGCAAGGATTTTGTCGCCAATGTCTCGCATGAGCTTCGAACGCCGCTGGCTGCCATTCGCGGCTATGCGGAAACGCTGCTGGGAGGCGCGCTCGAAGACCAGGAGCATAACCGCAAGTTCGTCGAGATCATCGAAGCGCAAGCCACGCGCTTGAGCAACATCGCCTCCGATCTGCTGACGCTTTCCGAGTTGGACTCGAGCGGCGGCGCTGCGCCCCAGCCGCAGACGGTTTCGGTCCGGGCGGTCCTGGAGTCGGCGCTGCGCACGGTCGAGTCGGCGGCGCGAGTGCGAGGCGTCCAGATCCATTGCGGAGCCATTGACGATCTGACCGTGTTGGGCAGCGAACTGCGCCTGGAGCAGGTGCTGGTGAACCTGCTCGATAACGCCGTCAAGTTTAATCGGCCCAACGGGGAGGTGTGGCTGGAAGCGCGGGCCGTGGATGGAAGCGCGCGCATCGCGATCCGCGACACGGGCATCGGTATTCCGTCCGAAGATCTTCCGCGGGTGTTCGAGCGATTCTATCGCGTCGACAAGGCGCGCTCGCGGGAAATGGGCGGCACGGGACTGGGCCTATCGATCGTGAGACATGTGGTGGAGCAGATGAATGGGACCATCCAGGCGGACAGCCGCCTGGGCGAAGGATCTCAGTTCACGATTACGCTGCCCACAATGCGGTGATACGGCCGCTGGTGGAGGCGATCCCGCGAGCGCCTACAGGTGCCGTTTCACGAACGAACAGATGTGATACCCGTCGATGAACTTGAAGGGAGTTTCGCCTAGCGTGTAGTGGCCGCAAGGCAGCACCACCACCTTGTGATCCAAGCCATGTTTTTCAACCTTGGCGATGATGTCGCGGGAAAATTCCGGAAGGAAGGTCGTATCATACGCGGCGTAGATAAACAGAGTTTTGTGTTTTCGAGCGGCGAATTTTTCCAGATAGCTGACCGGGCTGATGGCCTTCCAGGACTCGCGCAGGACTTCCAGATCGACGTGCTCTTCCAGACCTTGGCGGATGTGCTGCGTGGAGAGACCGGTCCAGACCACGTCGGCCACATACGTGGAACAGTGATTGAAAACGTTTACGGCGATGCGCGGATCGTGGGCGCTGGCCAGGCATGCGTAGGAGGATCCCAGGCTGGTGCCGACGATGCCGAGGCGCTCGAATCCCTGCATCTCCAGCCAGTCCAAACAGGAACGAACATCAATGACGGCTTGGCGCGCGGCATCGATGGTGCGGCACACGTTGGCCGAGACGGCATAATCGGCGCGCTGGAGTTCGGGCGGCATGCGGTAGTCGTGATAGGGCAAGCTGAGACGCAAGGCCGAAACGCCCAGGCGGGCCAGGCCGCGGCAGAGCGCGTTGTGACCGTCGGCGGGAGCGTTCCAGTGCGGCAAGAGCACCACCGCCTTCTTTCCGCCCTTGGCCGGGAACCACTGCGCGTGCACGATGTTGTTCTCCGGATATGGCGTTTCCACCGCGGAGCGAAAGCGCAGCATTCCGTCGCGGAGCGAGAAGTGGGCGGGGCGCTGGTAGGCGAAGAACTCGTCGCTATTCTCCAGCGCGAGGCGGTTGAGCTTGGAGACGTAATCGGCGGGCGCGTCGCCATTCTTGGGATAGCGGCGGCCGCAGGGCCAGTTCCCGGTCCATTCCAGCCCCCATTCAAAATGGCGGACGACTCGATTGGTCGCACGAAAGCAGAGCTGCTGCTCGCGAGCCAGGATCCAGCGTTCGTACCAACCCCGCATGATTCTTTTTTCAGAATACCGGGGTGTCCGCCGGATTGTCACGCGCGTAGAGCCGAAGCGCGGCGGAATCTTCGCGGATGGGGTGTTTTCGGCGTCCAGACGGGCGGCGTCCGAGCGCGGGATACTCCGTTAAATTCTTGCGAGACTCGTCTGTTAGGCTAGTTCGATGGGTGAGGGATGCCAGCAGGCGCCAAGGAATCTGCCAGGACAATAGCGGTTCACATTACCATCGTGATCGGCATCATTGCGGCCATCACGTGGATCGGCTATGGCTTGCTGCCAGTGAACGAGACTACCGCCGGGTTCGCGTACCTGCTGGCAGTCCTGTTTATCGCCGGCCGCTGGGGGCTGGCGGAGTCGATCGCGGCGTCGCTGACCGCGGTGTTGGCGTACAACTTCTTTTTTCTTCCGCCTATCGGCAAATTCACGATCGCCGACCCACAGAACTGGGTCGCTTTGTTCGCTTTCCTGGCTACTGCGATCACGGCCAGCCATTTCTCGCGGCAAGCCAGAATGCGGACCATCGAAGCGACCGAACGCCAGAAGGAGATGGAAACACTATACGCTTTCAGCCGGTCCATCCTGCTGATTCAGCCCAGCCAATCCGTGGCGAAGCAACTGGCGATGCAGATTGCGCAGACTTTCGACGCATCCGCGATCGCTCTCTACGACCGCGAGACCGGGCAGATTTATCATTCCGGGCCGGAGGATTTTCCCGACGCCGGCGATCAGTTGCAAAAAGCGGCGGTGGAAGGCACGTTCTTCCGCGACAAAGCGCAGCGTTATTACATCGGTGCGCTTGGGCGCACAGCCTATTGGCAGCCTCGGTTTGCGCGGCGTGGAGCTTTCCGATTCCGCATTGCAAGGGCTCGCCAACTTGGTCGCCATCGGGCTGGAGCGGAGCCGGGCGCACGCCAGCGCCAGCCGGGCCGAAGCGGCGCGACAGAGCGATGAGTTGAAATCGACGCTATTGGACGCGCTGGCACACGAGTTCAAGACGCCATTGACTTCGATCAAGGCGGCGAGTACGGCCTTGCTGTCCAGCGACGGATTGGATCAGGAACAGCGGCGCGAGCTGCTCAGCGTGGTGGATGAAGAGGCCGACCGGCTCAGCATTCTGGTGACCGAGGCCATCCAAATGGCTCGCATCGAGGCGGGGCGCGTGCATTTGCGGCGCGAGCATCATCAGGTCTCGGCGCTGATTGAGTCCGTGTTGGCAAAGCTGAAGGGGCGAGCCGAAGAACGCACCATCGCGGTGCGGGTTGCCAGCGAGCTCCCGCCTATCTGGGTGGACCGCGAGCTGATCGAGGTGGCCTTGCGGCAATTGATCGACAATGCGCTCAAGTATTCGCCGCCGGACTCGCCGGTGCGGGTGGAAGCGGAAGCGGAATCGGGCCGCGTGATTGTGAGCGTGGCCGATTGCGGGCCGGGCATCCCGGAAGCGGAGCAGACTCGCATTTTTGAAAAGTTCTATCGCGGCGATACGGCGCGGCATCGCGTTCCCGGAGCCGGGCTCGGATTGGTGATCGCGCGCGAGATCATCCACGCCAATGGCGGCGAAATATGGGTGGAGAGCAAGCCGGGCGAAGGCTCGATATTCCGGTTCTCGGTGCCTGCCATCGCGCCGCAACACAACCCGGTGCGACCGCCGATAATGGTAACGGAGCATGACCAGCACGACTAAACGCCGCAGTCCTGAAGAAATCCTGCAACAGGTGCAGGCCGAGGAGGCGTACGAGAAACGCGGCCGGCTGAAAGTGTTTTTGGGTTACGCTTCGGGCGTCGGAAAATCTTTTCGCATGCTGGACGAGGGCCGGCGGCGGCACGAGCGCGGCCAGGATGTCGTGGTGGGCGCGGTGCAGCCGCAACGGTCGCCGGAGATCGAAGCGCTGTTGCAAAAAATGCCCGTGATCCCGCTCCGGATTGTGGATGGCGTCGCGGTGATGGACGTAGACGCGATTTTGAAGCGTCATCCCGGCGTCGTGCCTGGTGGACGGATTGGCTTACGACAACCCACCCGGCTCGCCCAACCACAGCCGCTGGCAGGACGTGGAGCAACTGCTCGAAGCGGGAATCTCGGTTATCTCCTCGGTGAATATTCAATACATCGACGAGCTGCGCGAACAAGTTGCACGGATCACCGGCAAGTACGTATCGCAAACCGTACCGCGTAGCTTTCTCAATTCCGCGGACGAAATTGTGGTGGTGGATGCGCCGCCGGAGATGTGCATCACACGCACGGACGGCGAAGCGGATGGCCGCGCCTCCAGCCAGGCGCAGAAGCTGTCGGAACTCCGCGAGATTGCACTGTTGCTGGCCGCCGACGTGGTGGACCGCCAGCTGGAGCAGTACCTGCAGCGAAATGGAATCACGCAAACCTTCGGCGCGCAGGAGCGAGTTCTGGTGTGCATCACGCCGCGGGCCAACGGTGCGGTGATGGTCGCCAGCGGCAGGCGCAACGCGGATCGGTTCCATGGCGACCTGACCGTGGCTTACGTGCGGCAAGCCGAGATTTCCGCCGACGACCAGGCCGCGCTGGAACGAAACCTCGCGATTGCGCGCGACGCCAAGGCGCACATCGAAATCCTGGACGGGGAGGACCCGGTCGAAACGATATTGCAGTTTGCCCGCGAGCACGGGATAACGCAGGTATTCGTCGGGCACAGCACGCAAGAGCGGTGGTGGGAGAGGTACACGGGAACCCCGCTGGACCGGCTGATCCGCGGCGCTAACGACATCGACGTGCGCGTGTTTCCTCACTAGCAAGCATGGCAGCATCCCAGGCGCGCGGAAGACTCAAAATTTACCTGGGCTATGCCGCCGGTGTCGGCAAAACGTACCAGATGCTGGAGGAGGCGCAAGACCTGCGTCGCCAGGGCCGGGACGTGGTGATCGGCTATTTCGAGCCGCACGGGCGCAAAGATACCATCGGCAAGACCGAAGGCCTGGAGTTCGTTCCGCGGCGCCGAGCCGAATACCGCGGCACCGATGTTTGAAGACATGGATACGGACGCCATCCTCCGGCGCCGTCCCCAAGTCTGCATGGTGGATGAGTTTCCGCACAGCAACATCCCCGGCTCAGAGCGGGAGAAACGCTGGCAGGATGTGCAGGTTCTGCTGGACGCTGGAATCGACGTACTGACCACCATGAACATCCAGCACCTGGAGAGCCTGAACGATCAGGTGTGGCGAATCACGGGGGTTCGTGTGCGCGAGACGATTCCGGACTGGGTGATGCAGCAGGCCGATCAGGTGGTGATGGTGGATCTGACGCCGCGCGCTTTGCTGAACCGTCTGGCTCGCGGCGTGGTGTACCCTCCCGACAAGGCTCTGGAGGCGCTGAAAAACTTTTTCCAGGAATCCACGCTGGTGGCGTTGCGCGAACTGGCGCTTCGCCAGACGGCTCACGAAGTGGAAATCCGGCAGGTGGACTACAATTCACCGGGCTTTCAAGCCGTCCCCAGCGACGGCGAGGCGACCGATGAGCCGCCGCGGAGCCAGGAGCGCATTCTGATTGTGGTGACGGCCGATCCATCCACCGCCATGCTGATCCGGCGCGGAAAGCGCGTGGCCGATTACCTGCACGCGGATTGTTTCGCCGTGGCTGTGTCACGCCAACGGGGAGGGCAAAGAAGCAGCATCCCAGCAACGCGACGCCGTGGAGCGGCACTTGAACTTCGCGCGCAACTTGCACATCGAAGCGCGCATGTTGGGCGGACACGATGTGGCCAAGACGGTGGTGGAGTTCGCGCGGCTCAACGGGGTGACGCAAGTGTTCCTGGCCCGGCCGTCAGAAGGCCGCTGGCCCGCCTTCGGTGGACGAAACCTGGTGCAGCAGGTGGTGCGCCTGGCGCGCGATATGCAGGTGATCATCGTGGCCGACCGGAGCAAGCAGCGGGCGCACTGAGCCGCCGGTCCGCAGTACAATTGGCCGACGACACCATGCCGGACTCCAAGACTGTTTTTCTCTTTGACGTCGACAACACGCTGCTCGATAACGATCGCGTCACGGCGGACTTGAAGCGCTACCTGGAGGCCAACGTCGGACCCGAGCGGTCGCTGCGCTATTGGCAGCTGTTCGAGAGCATCCGCTCGGAGCTGGGCTATGCCGACTATCTGGGAGCGCTGCAACGCTACCGCCTGGAGCACCTGCACGAGCCCAATCTTCTGGCGGTTTCCTATTTCTTGATGGGCTATCCGTTCGCCAACCGGCTCTTCCCGAACTCCGTCGATGCGGTGGAGCACGTCGCGCAATGGGGCCGCGCGGTGATTCTCTCCGATGGCGACGTCGTGTTTCAGCCTCACAAGGTGTACCGGTCTGGTTTATATGAAATTTTCGAAGGCAACGTTCTGATCTACGTGCATAAGGAGCAGGAGCTGGCGGATGTCGAACAGCGCTATCCGGCCGAGCACTATGTAATCGTGGATGACAAGCTGCGAATTCTGCACGCCATTAAGCAAATTTGGAAATCGCGAGTGACCACCGTCTTTGTCCGGCAAGGACACTACGCGCAGGATCCGAAGGTTCTGTCGCAGTATGCGCCGGCCGATATCAGCATCGATCGAATTGGCGATTTGCTCGAGTACGATGTGAGCAGCTTATGCGGCGGCGCGCGGGCGCGTACGACCAGCTAGGCCGTAGGCGCGGCCGCGCGCAGAACCGCGGCCACTATGGCCTGCGCTTCTTCCTGAATGCGTCCGAGATGCTCGCGCCGACAGGAAGCTCTCGGCGTAAATCTTGTAGATATCTTCGGTGCCGGATGGCCGCGCGGCAAACCAGCCGTTTCGCGCGATGACCTTGACTCCGCCGATGGGATTGTTATCGCCGGGCGCCGTGGTCAAGACGCGTTGGATCTTTTCGCCGGCCAGCTCGGAGACCGCCAGATCGGCCGGCGATAATTTGGCGAGCGCGGCCCGCTCCCTGGCGTTGGCGGGTGCATCGATCCGTTCATAGAATGACTCGCCATGTTCGCGCACCAGGTCCGCGTAGATTTCCGACGGATCGCGGCCCGCGCTGGCGGTGATCTCGGCCGCAAGCAGCGCCGCGATGAGGCCGTCCTTATCGGTGCTCCAAACCGAACCATCGCGCGCCAGGAAGGACGCTCCGGCGCTCTCTTCGCCCGCGAAGCCCAGCCAACCGTCCAGCAGGCCATCGACAAACCATTTGAAGCCTACGGGTACTTCGTACAGCCGGCGGTTGAGCCGGGCAGCTACGCGATCGATCATGCTGCTGCTCACCACGGTCTTGCCGACCGCTGCATCCCGGTTCCAGCCGGGCCGGTTGCCGTAGAGATAGTGAACGCAAGCCGACAGGTACTGATTGGGAGGCATGAGACCGGAATGCGTGACGATGCCATGCCGGTCGTGATCGGTGTCGCATGCAAACGCAATGTCGAAGCGGTCCTTGAGCCCGATCAGGCCGCGCATGGCGTAAGGCGATGAGGGGTCCATGCGGATGCGGCCGTCCCAATCCAGCGTCATGAATCGGAAGGTTGGATCTACTTCGTTGTTGACCACCGTCAGGTTCAGGCCGTAGCGGTCCGCGATAGCAGGCCAATAGTGGACGCCCGCGCCGCCCAGCGGATCCACACCCAGGCGGATGCGCGCGCTTCGGATGGCTTCCAGATCGATCACATTTCCGAGGCCGGAGGTGTACTCGGCAATGTAGTCGTGCCGCTCGGTAGTGGAAGCTCTTCTGGCCGCATCGAAAGGTACTCGCTTGACGCCTTCGAGCTTGTTCGCAAGAAATTCGTTGGCGCGGTTCTGGACAAACGCGGTGGTTTTGCTGTCGGCAGGCCCGCCATGCGGCGGATTGTATTTGAAACCGCCATCCTCGGGCGGATTGTGCGAGGGCGTGACGACGATGCCGTCCGCCAAGCCAGTTTGCCGGCCGCGGTTGTAGTTCAGAATGGCGTGCGAAACGGCGGGTGTGGGCGTGTACTCGCCCTCGGGCGCGAGCATCACGGATACACCGTTCGCCGCCAGCACTTCCAGCGCACTGGCGAGAGCCGGCTCGGATAGCGCGTGCGTGTCGATGCCCAGGAAAAGCGGCCCGCCGATCGCGTGCTCGCTCCGGTACTGGCAAATCGCCTGTGTGATGGCAAGGATGTGCCACTCGTTGAAGGCCACGTGGAGCGAGGAGCCGCGATGTCCCGAAGTTCCGAAAGATACGCGCTGCGAAGCGATGCCGGGGTCCGGACGCTCGGCGAAATACGCCGTAATCAATCGTGCGACGTTTACGAGATCAGACGCTTGCGCCGGCTCACCGGCGCGCGAACTAACGGGCATGAGCGCGGCTCCTCTGAAATCCAGGTTGACACAGTTACGAGTGACCCCGTGCAGCACGGCGCGCCGGCGATCATAATGAGGTCAATGCGTCTGATCCTCACGGTGGCGCTGCTGAGTTCGACGGGCGCGGTGTACCCTCAGTCGCTGGTAGATCCCGCCCGAGCAGACCGGCTGGCCGAAAGCTTTGACGCGAGAAAGGATGACCAGCCGTTGCGCTGCGAAGTCACGCCCATCCAGCCTCGATTGAATTTCAGTTTCCGCTTCCAGGCCGGCTACGTGTTTCGTGTGCCCATGAAACAATTTGCCGGCACAGGCCATCGCTGGACCGTTCTCACGCGCTTGACCCCGGCGATTGGAGGAGACGCGGCGCTGCTCAGCGCGCGCTACCGATTGCCGAGCGTGCCCAAGACCAAGTCAATAGCGGAATGGGGAGGGCTGTTCTGGGTCGGCGAAGGCAATTACAAAGTGGAGTGGGTACTGTACGATGAGGCACGCCGCGTTTGCCGCAAACAATGGAAGATCGACGCGAAGCTGAATTCAAGCGAGCGAGGCATTACTCCGGGTATCGCGCCCGGCACTGTCGCGCAAGTTTCGTTTCGGCGCTGGTCGGCGCAGGACCACAACGAGGCGGATGTGCCCACACTGCGGCGGCTCACGGTATTCTTGCACGCCGCGCCTTTGTTTCCGCGCATGACGCGGTTCCGTGCTCAGGACCGCCTCAATTTGCTCGGCTCGCTGGCGTCGTTGCTGGAAAGCGTCCCGGCTCGCACGGTGCGTCTGGTCATCTTCAATCTGGATCAACAGAAGGAGCTATTCCGGCGCGACGTTTTTACGCCGGAGGACTTCGACCAAGCTTCGCAATCGCTGGCCAGCCTGCAGTTGCAACTGGTGGACTACAGCGTTCTGAAAAATGCGCGCGGCCACGTCCATCTGCTGGCGGATCTGATGAACGAGCAATTGAATACGCCGGACGCTTCCGACGCGGTGATCTTCCTCGGCCCGGCGGCGCGCTATTTCGACAAGTTGCCGCAGGCCAGTCTGGAGGAGCCCTCCAGCGAGTCGCCGCGCTTTTTCTATCTGCAGTACAAGCCTTACATGCGGGCTCGCGCGGAAGTGGCCGATTCCATCGAGCTGGCGGTCAAGAGGGTGCACGGCAAAAAGCTGGAGGTCCGCACTCCGGACGATTTCGCGCGCGCCATCCGGCAAGTTGAATCCCAAATGGTTGCTCGAAAGTGAGTAACCCGGACTGCTGCGGAGACATCTACACGTAAAGACTGTTTGTTGCGGGCGGCTGGGTAAGCCGCTCGTTTCCTTGACTCAACATGACATTTCGATTTCGAATTGTTCCAGCTCTATCCGTATCTCTCCTAGGCTGCGGCTTGGTTTGGGCGCAAAATACTTCCCCGGACGCCGCGCAGCAGCCCGCCGGACAATCCGCGCAGGCGCCCGGCGCTCCGGCACAGATCCAACCCGGGCAAGCACAGGAACCGCCTGACAAGCGGGTTTTTGGCGTGCTGCCCAACTATCGGACGACGAATGATACCGGCGTTTACACCCCCATCACCACCAAGCAGAAGTTCATTATCGCCAGCAAGGATTCGTTCGACTATCCGTTGGTCTTACTGGCGGGAGCGATCGCTGGTTTGGGACAATTGACCGACCAGAATCCGTCCTTTGGCCAGGGAATGGCCGGCTATGGCCGGCGGCTGGGAACAGGGTACGCCGATCAAGCCATCGGGAACATGATGACGGAGGCAGTCTTCCCCACATTTCTTCGGGAAGACCCACGCTATTTCCGGCGTGGTTTTGGCAGCAAATGGTCGCGCACCTGGTACGCCGCGACACGAGTTTTCGTGAATCGCACCGACACCGGAGACTGGCGCTTCAACTATTCCGAGGTGCTGGGCAATGCGGCCGCCGTGGCTATTTCCAATGCCTATGAGCCGGACGGCCGCAACGCGGTCGACAATGTCGAGAAACTGGCCGAGCAGATCGGCATCGACTCGGTTTCCCAGGTGTTGAAAGAATTCTGGCCGGATATCAAGCACCGGCTTTTCAAGCGAGACAGCGAAACGCCGGATCCAGCGTCGCGCTGAGCCGTCGATATCAGAACTTGAACTGCATACTGACCCGGAACATGCGCGGGTTCAAAATTGTCGAAGCGTTCCCGCCGGGTCCGCCGGAAAGATAAGGCGCAACCTTGGTACCCAACGACTGGCTTTCGATCGTCACGGTGCTTGCGTTCATGATGTTGTAGACCTGCATTTCCGCCATGAGGGTGTACCTCTCTCTAATGCGGAACACTTTCCGCGCTCCCATGTCGAACTGGGTCAGGCGCGGCTGAGCCGGGAACCGGGCGCGATTAGCTGGATCGTCGCGGATCCTTGCGTCAAGCCGGGGTCGACAACACCGCCTGGATTCGGGCACTTGCAATCGAGCGGATACTTGGTAGCAGGCGAGATGGTCCAATTTACCGTCTTATATCCTTGCTGCTGCCCGCTGAAGACCGACAGCGGCAGCGGTGGGCCAGTGGGGCTGGCGGCAATGGACATTGCATAGTTCGTGCTGAACACCGGATCCGAATAAAGCGAAGCGTTTACTTCGACGCCCCACCTAATCGGAACATTACCCTGAAGCTTGAATTCGTTTCGCCACGGTACTCCATCAATCTTCCCGAGACTCTGGAACAGGCCTCCAGTTTGATCGCAGAATCGGAGCGAATTCGGGTCGTTCAAGGCGGTGCCCGAGGAGTTGGTAGTAATGTCGCAGGCGACGTCGGTTTGATTCTCAAGGGTCCAGCCGCCAAAGACAAAGGCCCCGTGGGGCAGCCTAGCGGTCGTGGATGCCTCGATCCCATTGTAGATATTGCGGCGGAGACTCTGAGGAGCGTTCGTTTCGTGGAGTTGAGGTGTCAAGCCGAAATAGGCTGATTGCAAATTATAAACCGTAATCGGACTGCCGTCCAGCGGGTTAACGATCTGGATGGGTGTGTAAGCCGACTGCGGAACGGCGTAGTTGTCGACCAGCGGTTGTTGATAGTCTGACGTCCGATACCAATTGAAATTTGCTGTCACGCCGTGCACCACTTCCTGCTGAACGCCGACGCTATATTCCCATTGATACTCGCGCTTGAAATTCGGGTCCATCGACATATTGTTCAAGAGTCCGAAGCGTGGGTTCGTGTTCAGTCCGATATTCTGATCGCCGAAGCCGCTCCCAGCCGGAATGCAGCCAGGCGTAACGCCATTCGTCTCGCAGGCGGTGGTCGGATGATTCAACCACTGAATGCTCTGGCTGGCAGTATACATTGGGTTGAACGCATTCAAATTCGAAGTCACAACCGGAGAATTGTACTTGCCGACTCCGGCTTTACGGCGGTCTATGGTTGCCAAACACATCGTAAGTGACCCCGACGCGCGGCGACCAGTTCTTAAAGCAACTGAGCCCTTTCACCGTGTTGCAATCAATTTGCGGAAGGCTCCGCGCGGAACGAACGGCCAGGCGGGAGCCTCCTGTTCTCGATGTAATTGTCCAGATATCCCCCAGCGCAGGCCGGCCGTGATGGCGAGCCGCTTGACGTGCCAGGTATCCACACCGTAAAGGCCCAGGTCCGCCTTCAGCCGGAAATGCTGGTCGTCGGCGTATTGAAAGCCGTGATGCTCAGAGGAACGCCGTTCAAGTAGTTGTAGTAGGCGTCGCCGGTGGTAATGTTGTCCAACTGGTCGATACCCCAGTCATCGGTCACTCCGAACTTGAACTGGTGTGATCCCGTGATGTAGGCGCCCATCGCATTCCAAACGTAGCGGTCGTATTTGGAGAAAGTATCGCCCCCGCTACGCTGCGATGGAGCAATGCTGCGTCCAATTCGGTGGCATTCGCGTACCAGGCCGGAGAAAACGGCGTGTAGTTATTGCCGGAATGGTTGTTGATGTTGTAATCCAGCTTGGTCAGAGAAAATCCGCTCTGCAGAATCAGTTTGGGAGTTAGCGTTCCGGTCCAGCGCGTCTGGAGAATGTAATACATCTTCGGCATGCGCTCCAGTGTCGAAACGGCCGGGTTGATGTCGGTGTAGCCGCAGGCATCATGGTCGGCGACGTTCTCCTTGGTCTTCCAGTCGCGCAGCCACATGGCGGACCATTTGT
>CAVUBR010000017.1:0-150990 GCA_963739705.1 Terriglobia bacterium
TTCCTGGCTGGGAACAAACGTCTCGCGACTAGAGTGAGCGGATTCAGTGCGCGTCTTTTAAGCCGATTGGCTTGCTCCGAGTCCTTAATACGGGCTCTCTAAGGGACTCGCCAACTGAGTTTTTGGAGAAATGCCTGATTTTGCCTTTAGCGAGGTTGGAAGTCTTAGCTGAGGATGCGAACTCTGCTTAGGCGATGCAGCAGCACCATCAGCCCGAGCAGACCCGTTAGATCCGCGGCCAGCAGCAGCACACCTGTTGCGAGGAGTTAGTCTGATCAAACTTCACATTTGTCGACGCGGTCGTTTCGCCGCTAAGTGACGCCACGTCGGTGACAACCGCCAGCCAAGGTGCGGTCTCTGGGGAGACGTCGGTAGTGAAATCATCACAGACAACCAATGTCGAAACGCCACCAATCGGAGCACTAATCTGGCCCGCCGGACCGATTCGTTGCCGTGTACGGACTTCTGTAGATACCATTTAAAAGCTGGCCTCCCGGCGGCGGCCATGTCAGTTGCATGCTGACGACAACTTGAGCCAAAGCGCTGCTCACAAAACCAACCAGGGCCAAAGCACCCAAGAACAGCGATGCTAGGCTCGTCTTCGCGCGCAACACCTCCTCGATTATGACTCGTTGGTGTCAGCTGTCAGTCAATGGCACTAAAGGGCGAGCTGGAAGAAATCTGGCAGTTCTATTAAGTCGGACGGCGCTCAAATACTCCGCCAAATTCGCTTGCGAAGAAATGCCGCAATGGCGACAAAGCCAAAAAGATCAACTGCCAATAGGACTGGAGTGGATGCTTCAGGCGTCGTAACGTGCAGGAATTCCTGTGATACACTCGCGTCCGGGGTCGGTGTGTAGACCGTTAAACCGCTGATGTTGAGGCTGCTGAGATTCACCGAGCCTCCTGACTCGATCTCCACGTTTGCGAGGGAAGTAGGATTCGTCACAGAACCAGCATTCGTTCCCCCCGTCATGACTCCGTCGACTTGAGCTATAGCGTTAGCTAAGTCGGTCATGGCATTTGTCCACTGAGTCTTGTCTATAGGTCCATACGGATCCGACATCGTGCCATAACTGGAGCCCAGCAAACTGGGATCGAAGACATCCCAAAGTGCGAAGCTAAGGGCACCAGCTTCTGCAGTATTGGTGTTAGGTAACGAAAGCAACTCAGCAGCCAAGACTGCTGCGACCGCATAATCTTGGACGACATTCGCGGCGCCACCCAGAATATTTGCGTTATATGGAGAGCTGTCAAACTTGAAGCCCGCTACCGTGGCCGAATCGATGGTCGTGATTGTACTGACCGTCGCACTCCAGGTCCCTCCTGAAATATCGGTCGTGAAATCATCACAGATAAGCTGCGTTGCTGTCCCATTCACGCTGATGTTGTACGGGCTGGTGTAGACTCCGCCCTCCGTGTAGCCACTATTCGGAGGACTAAGGAGCTGCAGGTTTGCATCGGCAAAAGCGCCTGTTGCACAGCAAATCAAGATCACAGCTGCGCACAAAAGTCTCGATACTCGTGGTCGGTTCAATGTGTTCCTCATTGTTGCTGCCTGCCTTCTGTATGGAACCTACTTCGACGCCGATGCAACACCGTTAATTATGACTCTTTGTCAACAAGAGTCAATGGGACTTAAGGGCAGTCACATAATAGCTATAAGTACTTGACTCCGCTGCGATGGCCGCGTCCCGGTTGTCGGGCAATCCAAGCAATTGGCACATTAGCCATCAACTATCCTTTCCGGATCACGCTATCTTTTCAAATAGCCGCTCGCCGCGAACAGCCCCGGCCACGTTCCCGCAGTATCATTAACTTGCAGCGTACCCCCTCCGCGATTCAAACGGCTTCAGAAATGCTGATTACGTTGGGTCCTCGAAGCCTGGTTGAGATGCGGCTGCCGCTAGCTTGGGAGCAGCAAGGAGTCCCCCAGAGTTCGTCAAACGCCGCACCTCCCGGGCAGAGTTTTCGAGGCTCACCGCCCTCGAAGCTTTGCCCTTTGGTCCCATTATAAAAAGGCGCCAGTATTGCTAGGATTCACACAAGTATGCCCCAGCGGCGTGTATCGTCAACGTTGTGCGGGCGGAGCGTTCCCTGACCTGTCTCGCTCAGAAGTCTAGCAGCCCATCTCCGCTTGTTAAATTGGTTTGAGCTGCGGGCTGCGCGTGGCCCCGCCATATAAATCAGGAGCCCACCCGGCAGCGGGAGATGGACTCCTGGTCGAGATCGATCGGGGCCATAAAGGACAAGCGCTTCCAGTCCTGCGGAAGCTCGATTCCTTCCCGAGCTTAGAAGTTGAACGCTCTGGTTATCGAGGTGGAAACACCGCGGAAATCGGGTCTCCTCTGAACAATGCTGAGGGAACTGTAACCGTCCATTAGCCTTGAAAGGGTAGCTCATAACTACATTTGGCTGGGCAATCCGGCACATAGGTGGACGACAAAATCGGTGCCATAGACCACGCTGATCTTGAGCCGCAAAATCCCGCCCTGTCGTCACGGCATTCGAAGCCGCCCTTTGAAAAACGACGTGCTGCCGGCTGCGGATCAAACGTGTGCCATCCTGAAATTCTTCTCAATGTAGTGACCGCGTATCTCTTGATCACGAAGGTTTCGCGGTTATGTACCTAAATCCGAGCTCGACCATGGGCAATACACGGGGCCGGCCATTAGACGTTGAAAAGAGCTCATTGAGCTTCCGGCCCCGACTCGCAAGGTTGTTCTATGATACTTTCTTGAAATCGCCGGTTTTTCCAAATGGCAAATCATTCAGCTGATCCATTTTGGACGACAGCCCGGCCCATCACATCTAGTTCTGAACTCGCCTCATGCGCATCGTAATAATCGGCGGCGGAATCGTCGGCCTGGCAACCGCCTACCGCTTAGGCCAGCTCATGCCGAAGGCCACAATCACCGTCCTCGAGAAGGAAAGCGCGGTCGGCTTGCACCAGAGCGGCCGCAACAGCGGCGTGCTGCACTGCGGCTTGTACTACAAGCCCGGCTCGATGAAAGCGCGCCTGGCAGTCACGGGCATCCGCCAGATGATCGCCTTCTGCGAAGAGCACAACATCCCGCATGAGGTCTGCGGCAAGCTGGTCGTAGCGGCTACGGAAGACGAACTGCCCCGTCTCCGCGACTTGTTCGATCGCGGACAGAAGAACGGCCTAAGCGGCCTCCAAATGCTATCGCTCGACCAGATGCGCGAAATCGAGCCGCATGTCGGCGGACTCGCAGGCATTCGCGTACCTGAGGAAGGCATCGTCGATTTTCCGGCGGTATGCGCGGCGCTGGTGCGCTGCATCACCCAAAATGGCGGCGCAGTCAAGACTCAGGCGCGCGTTACCAAGCTCGAAAGGAACGCCTCGCTCTGGTGTGCCCAGACTACGGCCGGCGTCCATGAGTCGGACTACATCGTGAACTGCGCCGGCCTGCATTGTGATCGCGTGAGTGCTCTGGCTGGGGAAAAGCGCCATTTGCGCATCGTCCCTTTCCGCGGCGAGTATTATAAAATCAAGCCCGAGCGCCAATATCTCGTTCGCAATCTCATCTACCCTGTACCCGATCCGAAATTCCCGTTTCTCGGTGTGCACTTCACGCGGCTGATCCATGGCGGCGTCGAGGCAGGCCCTAATGCCGTCCTCGCCTTAGCGCGCGAGGGGTACAAGAAAACTGACTTCTCCGCCCGGGATCTGATCGATGCCTTGACCTACACCGGATTCTGGCGCTTCGTCCAGAAATACCCGCTCATGTGTTTCCAGGAACTTCGCCGCTCGTTCAGCAAGCAGCTCTTCTGCCGGTCTCTCAACGCACTGGTGCCCGAAGTGCGGCCGGAGGACCTTGAGCCCGGTCCTTCGGGCGTTCGCGCGCAAGCCCTCACACCCAGCGGTGAGACCGTGCAGGACTTCAGCTTTGTCAAAGGTGAGCGCGCCCTGCACGTGCTTAATGCACCCAGTCCGGGCGCCACGGCGTCTCTTGCGATCGGCCAGGAGATTGCGAACCAACTTGAAGCGGCCCTTTGAGCGCACTTCGCCACACCGAATTCCGGGCATCGTTCGAGAAGTCGTGCCCGGTGAAAATGCATAATTATATGAGTTCTCAAGTGCATGCGTCCCAGCCGCAGGATTTATTTGGCTGAAGTGAAACACTTTCGTGTCGTTAGCTGTCATATCTCCAACCTGGTTGAGATGCGGCCCTTAATAGCACGGGATCCTGGTTGCACTAGCATTCCGAAGACGCGCCGCACCTCCCAGGTTGCGAAGCTTCCTTCCCTTGGACACTCATTCGGCAACCAACTGCCCAGCGATTCACCGATTAACACTTCTTGGCGAACATTCCCGATCCATGGGACTCCGCCTGTAATAGATTGTAGGGATTAGGGTTTGGCCCAAGGCGTGCAACTCGCGACGGGCGGGTCTCGAACAACCCCTGCCGCTTATCGCCTATGGACTGCTCGCCCACGATGGCTCCAGGCACAACGCTTACCAGTAGCGCCAGAGTGCCTTCGACTGCGCTCAACATGCGAATGAACAGGCTACTCCTCGTTGCCTTAGCGCTGGCCCTCTTGGCGAGCTGTTCCAGCGACCCGAACAAGCGGAAGCTAAAGTATCTGCATAGCGGGGAGAAATACTTCAAACAAGGCAAGCTCAAGGAAGCCGTTATCGAGTTCCGCAACGCCGTTCAAATTGACCCGCGCTTTGCCGAGGCGCACTACCAGCTTGCTCGCGCCTACATGAGTTCGCGTAACCCGCAGGCCGCTTACCGCGAGTTTCTCGAAACCGTGAGCCTCGATCCCACGAACTCTGAAGCGCAACTAGCACTGGCCTCCCTGCTCGTCGGCCGCGGCCAATTCGATCAAGCCGAGGCCGCGGTGAACAAGGTCCTTGCAGCCGATTCTACGAATGCCCAGGCGCACGCGATTCTAGCCGAGAACTACCTCGCAAAACGCGATTGGCTCAAGGCTATTCCGGAACTTCAAAAGGCCCTTGAGCTCGATCCCCGGCGAATCGAATATTACATCGCACTCGGATCTGCGTATCTCGCCGAGTCTCAACCGGCTCAGGCCGAAGCGACGTACCGGAAGGCGATTGAGGCGAACCCGAACTCTGCACAAGCACACATAGCAGCGGGCCAGTTCTATTTCTCGCAGCGCAAGTTGGCCGAAGCGGAATCCGAGTTGCGCTCCGCCACTGGGTTGGATTCCCGGGCCGTGCTTCCCCGCATTTTCCTGGCACGGGTCTACATTGCAGAGGGCAAGTTGTCGGACGCCGAGATCGTTTACAAACAGCTCAAAACGATCGCACCCGATGATCCGCAGGCGTACCAAGCATTGGGACTTTTCTATGCATCCAGCGGCCAGAATGAAAAAGCGATTGCAGAATTCCAATTGCTCGTTGCCGCGAAACCGAAAGACGTTTGGGTCAAGCTCCGACTGGTTGAGATGTTCCTGGATGGAAATCGGCTGCAAGAAGCCAAGGCTCTCAACGAACGAATTCTGAAGTCGAACCCCAACGACCCAACTGCACTCCTATCGAGTGGTCGAATACTGATCGCCGAGGGCAAATATCAGGAAGCTTCCGCGGTGCATCGAGAAGTCCATCAAGTCCGAGCCCAAATCCGCCAGGAGCTACTACTTTCTCGCGGCCGCGCAAAAATCCCTTGGCCTATCTGACTCGGCTAAGTCCTCGCTCAGTCACGCGCTGCAATTGCAACCTCACATGACCGAGGCCTCCGTGATGTTAGCCGCGCTCGATGTGCGAAGTGGCGATTACGACGAAGCTGAGCACCAAGCCAGGGGTGCGCTCAAGACGAATCCCAATTTGCCTGCCGCCTACGCTACCAGTGCCCAAGTGGCCCTTGCAAAAGGCGACGCGAAGCAAGGCGAGGTAATGCTCGATGAGGCATTGAAACGCAATCCCGCTTCCCTCCCCGCCTTGTCGATGTTCCTAAAGCTTCGGATAAGCCAAGGTCGAACACAGGAAGCGGTGGAACGAATCTCCAACCTCATCCAGCAACAGCCCAGCAACGCTGGTCTTCATTTCTTGCTCGGATTAGGCTACTTCGCGCTGAAAGACTTGGACAAATCAGAAGCCAGCGTTAGACAGGCGATCGCAATCGACCCCAGAACACCCGAAGTGCACACTCTGCTTGCGAACATTGATTTCGCCAGAGGCAGGGTTGAGCCAGCGAAGGCCGACCTGCGCGCCGCGATTGCGGCAAACCCTCACAACGTCAGCAACTACATGGCCCTGTGCACCCAATACGAGAAGGAAGGTAACTGGGAGGAGGCCAAGAAGTACTGTGAGAGCGCCCACGAAGTCGATCCAGCCGCAGCCTTCGTGGCAGACGAACTCGCATTTCTTTATCTCGAGCATGGTGGTGACGTGAACGTTGCGCTATCCCTCGCTCAGCAAGCGAAGCAACGAATGCCTAACTCTCCCGTCACAGCCGATGCCCTCGGTTGGGCCTACTACAAATTAGGCTCTCCAGAGACGGCTCTCGTGCAGCTGAAAGAAAGCGCGCAACAGGTTCCGAACAACCCCATGTTCCAGTATCACCTCGGTATGACTTATCTGGCGACCGGACGCTTAGAATCCGCTCAGCGCTCGCTACAAGCAGCACTTAAGAACGATCCCGATTTCCTAAATGCCGCCAGTGCCCGAGCAAGCCTGGCCAGTATATCCAAACAATCCCATTAACCGGCACGTCTAAGCATAACGAATTTCCCGTTGATTCTAAAGTAGTTGCATGCTTGATCCAGAAAACGGCGAACCCTCCTAAGTATTTCTCCTAACACAAGATCAGGCTTTTCGAGCATAGGCAGCAACCAGCGCGGGTACTATAGTCGGAACTTCGAGCCTTGACTATATGGGCCGGTCTCAAATGTTGTACTACTCAAATTCATCGCGGGCGATCCGCTTGTTGCTCCTGGCATCGTTCGGCTGCGCCTGTGTCTTGGCCCAAAGCGCTGCCCTGAGCCTTTCTTCCGGTTCCGGAAGTCCTGGTTCTACCGTCGTCCTGAATGTGTCCTTGGCTGCTACTGGCGCCTCACCTGCGTCGGTTGAATGGACCTTCAATTATTCCACCACGGATTTCTCATCCGCCAGTTTCGCTGCCGGGCCGGACGATTCAAATAAATCCCTTTCTTGCAATAGCGGCTCGGGTACGATCACCTGCCTGGTCTGGGGCCTAAACAATTCAGTGATCCCGAACGGCGTAGTCGGATCGGCGACATTAACTCTTTCATCATCGACTATGGACACCACGTCATCGCTTCAACTAGGCGGAATCTCGGCTGGCACCGGAGGGACGGCCATATCCACTTCAGCGACCGGAGGAACAGTGGCGATCGTCCAAACTCCTAGCTTGAATGGCCTTACCTGCAACCCCGTCTCAATAAGCCCATCCTCTGGCTCGACTTGCTCGGTCTCGCTCACATCGCCAGCTCCGAGTGGGGGGGGCACGATCGCGCTCAGCTCGTCTCCTGCTGGCGCAAACGTTCCTACGTCGGTCATAGTTCCGCAGGGGCAAACATCAGCGACGTTCACAGCGACCGCAGGGACGGTGAGCTCGGCAACTTCAGTGACCCTGACGGCTTCGTACTCCGGTCTCAATGCGACGTTTGGAATCACCGTCAATCCTCCCCCACCTGCGCTCAGCAGTCTTTCGGTCAACTCCAGCACCATTGCCAGCGGCGGTATCCGCCACTGGTACGGTCAACCTGACAACAGCAGCGGGCAGCGGTGGCGTCACAGTATCGCTTTCCAGCTCCAACACCACGGCCGCCAGTGTTCCAGCTACGGTCACGATCCCACAGGGACAGACCTCCGCTACTTTCACAGTCACCGCCGGGACGGTGAGCGCGGCGACCCCAGTCACTCTCACGGCCTCCTACTCTAGCGTCAACAAGACGTTCGGCGTAACGGTAAACCCGCCTCAGCCGGCGCTCAGCAGTCTTACGGTCAACTCCAGCACCATTGCCAGCGGCGGAACCGCCACTGCGACGGTCAACCTGACAGCGGCGGCAGGCAGCGGTGGCGTCACCGTATCGCTTTCCAGCTCCAACACCACGGCCGCCAGTGTTCCAGCCACGGTCACGATCCCACAGGGACAGACCTCCGCTACTTTCACAGTCACCGCCGGGACGGTGAGCGCGGCGACCCCAGTCACTCTCACGGCCTCCTACTCTAGCGTCAACAAGACGTTCGGCGTGACGGTAAATCCTCCGTCAGCCGGCTCTCAGCAGTCTTTCGGTCAACTCCTCCACGATCGCCAGCGCGGGTCCGCCACTGCGTACGGTCAACCTGACAGCGGCGGCAGGCAGCGGTGGCGTCACCGTATCGCTTTCCAGCTCCAACACCACGGCCGCCAGTGTTCCAGCGACGGTCACGATCCCACAGGGACAGACCTCCGCTACTTTCACAGTCACCGCCGGGACGGTGAGCGCGGCGACTCCAGTCACTCTCACGGCCTCCTACTCTAGCGTCAACAAGACATTCGGCGTGACCGTTAATCCGTCGTCCGCCTGCTCTCAGCAGCCTTTCCGTCAGCCCCACCACGATCGCCAGCAGTGGATCCGCCACGGGTACGCTCGCCTAACCTCGGCAGCAGGCAGCGGCGGCGTCACGGTATCGCTTTCCAGCTCCAACACCACGGCCGCCAGTGTTCCAGCCACGGTCACGGTCCCACAGGGACAGACCTCCGCTACTTTCACAGTCACCGCCAGGACGGTGAGCGCGGCGACCCCAGTCACTCTCACAGCGTCCTACTCCAGCGTCAACAAGACGTTCGGCGTAACGGTAAACCCGCCTCAGCCGGCGCTCAGCAGTCTTTCGGTCAACTCCAGCACCATTGCCAGCGGCGGGATCCGCCACTGGTACGGTCAACCTGACAGCGGCGGCAGGCAGCGGCGGCGTCACCGTATCGCTTTCCAGCTCCAACACCACGGCCGCCAGTGTTCCAGCCACGGTCACGATCCCACAGGGACAGACCTCCGCTACTTTCACAGTCACCGCCGGGACGGTGAGCGCGGCGACCCCAGTCACTCTCACAGCGTCATACTCCAGCGTCAACAAGACGTTCGGCGTAACGGTAAACCCGCCTCAGCCGGCGCTCAGCAGTCTTTCGGTCAACTCCAGCACCATTGCCAGCGGCGGTATCCGCCACTGGTACGGTCAACCTGACAGCGGCGGCAGGCAGCGGTGGCGTCACCGTATCGCTTTCCAGCTCCAACACCACGGCCGCCAGTGTTCCAGCGACGGTCACGATCCCACAGGGACAGACCTCCGCTACTTTCACAGTCACCGCCGGGACGGTGAGCGCGGCGACCCCAGTCACTCTCACGGCCTCCTACTCTAGCGTCAACAAGACGTTCGGCGTGACGGTAAACCCGCCTCAGCCGGCGCTCAGCAGTCTTTCGGTCAACTCCAGCACCATTGCCAGCGGCGGATCCGCCACTGGTACGGTCAACCTGACAGCGGCGGCAGGCAGCGGTGGCGTCACCGTATCGCTTTCAAGCTCCAACACCACGGCCGCCAGTGTTCCAGCGACAGTCACGATCCCACATGGACAGACCTCCGCTACTTTCACAGTCACGGCCGGGACGGTGAGCGCGGCGACTCCAGTCACCCTCACGGCCTCCTACTCTAGCGTCAACAAGACGTTCGGCGTAACGGTAAACCCGCCTCAGCCGGCGCTCAGCAGTCTTTCGGTCAACTCCAGCACCATTGCCAGCGGCGGTTCCGCCACTGGTACGGTCAACCTGACGACCGCAGCGGGCAGCGGCGGTGCGGCGGTATCGCTTTCCAGCTCCAACACCGCGGCCGCCGGCGTTCCCGTCACGGTCACCGTCCCGCAAGGCCAAACCTCAAGGACGTTCACCGTCACCGCCGGTACAGTGAGCACAACGACGTCGGTGACGTTGACGGCTTCGTATTTGGGCCTCAACAAGACGTTCAGCGTGACGGTCGATCCGCCGCCGGCTGGTGCTGGGGATAGTATCAGCAGTGTTTCGGTTAAACCCGCGAGGCTTTTCAGCGGGAACTCTGGCGTTGGAGAGGTTATCCTCAGCGCCGCCGCGAGGGCGGCCATTACAGTATCCCTTGCGAGCTCCAACCCGGCAGTTCTAAAGGTTCCTTCTGCCGTTAAGGTTGCCAAGCACAACAGCTCGGCGAAGTTCTCGGTGGTTGCTGGAACCGTAAGTACCCCAACGACTGTGACTGTAACGGCTTCGTACAGAGGGCTCAACCGGACTTTTACTGTCACAGTAAGCCCACCCACAGTCGCATCTGTCTTATCCGAGGGCGTCGGCATCACACGAGGAAGGGTGAACTCTACTTACAATTCCAACGAAATGACCATCGTTACTGACCCTTCCTCGAAGCACTATCCTGCTATCGGTTCCCCGCACAGAATATCTCCTGGCCGCGAACACGAGCGAGTGCCGGCCGTCAGATCTGTAAGAGACCTCACGGAGAGTACTGCATATGACCGCGCCATGAGTTAAGTAGATTCACCGCCAAGACTGCATGATTTTACTGCAATAACCACGAGGCCTTTACGAATGGTCCAGAACCACTAGGACCGCTATAGTAGCGTCAGTTATGTTGTTCCGGCTCGAAAGACTAGCACGAGTCTCTCGCCTTGCTGTGGTCCTGTTGGCCGCTTGCACCGGTAGCCTGGCGAGCGTGGCGCTCAGTCTCTCGTCTGGTTCTGGAACACCCGGCCAGTCGGTAGTATTGAATGTCTCTTTGAGCGCATCTGGCGATTTACCGGATTCAACTGAATGGACTCTGAACTATTCAACGACCGACTTTACATCCGCCACTTTCGCTGCGGGCGCGGCGTCTGCAAACAAAACTCTATCCTGCAGCAATAGCGCCGGCACCGCGACCTGCCTAGTGTGGGGACTTAACTCCCTGGCGATTCCAAATAACGTTGTTGCCTCAGTCACCCTAACCCTGGCAGCCTCGACCGCCGATACGTCCTCGCCGGTCCAGCTTAGCAACGGCGTTTCGGCAGACTCAACCGGGGCTGCTATAGCCACGTCAGCGACCGGCGGCACGGTCACGATCGTCCAAACTCCTACCTTAAATGGGTTTACCTGTAATCCAATCTCGATCAGCCCGTCTTCTGGTTCCACCTGCTCGGCCTCACTCACCTTAGCTGCGTTGAGCGGAGGGGCCACAATCGGAATCAGCTCGTCCCCTGCCGGAGCAAACGCTCCTGCGACCGTCACCATCCCGCAAGGCCAAACGTCGGCGACGTTCGCGGTTACTGCAGACACGGTGAGCGCCGCGACCCCAGTCACGCTGACGGCTTCCTATTCTAGTGTCAATATGAGCTTTGGAATCACCGTTGATCCGCCTCAGCCGGCACTCAGCAGTCTTACGGTCAACTCCAGCACCATTGCCAGCGGCGGATCCGCCACTGGTACGGTCAACCTGACGGCGGCGGCAGGCAGTGGTGGCATCACAGTGTCGCTTTCCAGCTCCAACACCACCGCCGCCAGTGTTCCATCCACGGTCACGATCCCACAGGGACAGACCTCCGCTACTTTCACAGTCACCGCCGGGACGGTGAGCGCGGCGACCCCAGTCACTCTCACGGCCTCCTACTCTAGCGTCAACAAGACATTCGGCGTAACAGTAAACCCGCCTCAGCCGGCACTCAGCAGTCTTACGGTCAACTCCAGCACCATTGCCAGCGGTGGATCCGCCACGGGTACGCTCGCACTAACCTCAGCAGCGGGCAGCGGCGGTGTCACGGTATCGCTTTCCAGCTCCAACACCACGGCCGCCAGTGTTCCAGCGTCGGCCACAGTTCCGCAGGGCCAAAGCTCGGCGACGTTCACAGTCACGGCAGGAACGGTAAGCTCGGCGACTTCGGTGACCCTGAAGGCTTCCTACTCCGGTGTCAATGACACGTTTGGTGTGACGGTAAATCCCACGACAATCATCGGGTCGGACTTGGCTTTGGGCGGGACAGCCACGCAGAGCAGCACGCTGACAAGCGCCAATGTTGCCAGCAAGGCGATTGATGGGAATACGGACGGGAATTACGCGGACGGCTCGCTGACACACACGAATCTGGATGTGAATGCGTGGTGGCAAGTGGATCTGGGAGCCTCCGCCAGCGTCAGTACGATTGTGGTCTGGAACCGGACGGATTGCTGCGGGTCCCGGCTGAGCGACTATTGGTTTTTTGTATCCGATACGCCGTTCCTGTCCACCGACACACCGGCGACTCTGCAGGGCCGGGCAGGAACGTGGAGCAGCCATCAGACGGTGGCGCCGAATCCGTCCACTACCGTGAGTGTGAACGCGCAGGGGCGTTATGTGCGGGTGCAATTGTCAGGGACTAACTATCTGAGCTTGGCGGAGGTGCAAGTTCTGGGCACTCTGCAAGGTCCAGCGCCGGCGGACTTGGCGCTCCATCAACCAGCGGCCCAGAGCAGCACTTTGGTGCCCGGCTTTACGAATGCATCGAATGCAGTGGATGGCAACACCGATGGCAACTACGCGGACGGCTCGTTGACGCATACCAACTTCGATGCCAATGCCTGGTGGCAGGTGGATCTGGGATCCACGGCGACGGTGAGTTCGATTGTGGTGTGGAACCGGACGGATTGTTGCGGGAGCCGTATGAGCGATTACTGGGTGTTCGTATCCAACACTCCCTTTCTGTCCACCGATACACCGGCGACGTTGCAGAGCCGCGCGGGGACCTGGAGCAGCCACCAGACGGTGGCGCCGAATCCCAGCACCGGCATCGCCGTGCCGAGCGCGCAGGGCCGCTACGTGCGAGTGCAACTGAGCGGGGCGAACTATCTGAGCATGGCGGAGGTTCAGGTCTTGGGAACTCTGTCGGCTCCGAGTCAGGATCTGGCGTTGAACCAGGCAGCGACACAAAGCAGCACGCTGATGCCCGGTTTCACGAATGCATCGAATGCAGTAGATGGCAACACGGACGGAGTCTTCGCGGACGGCTCCTTGACCCACACCAATCTGGATGCGAATGCCTGGTGGGAGGTCGATCTGGGTTCTTCGGTCACGGTGAGTTCGATTGTGGTGTGGAACCGGATGGACTGTTGCGGGGGCCGTTTGAGCGACTACTGGGTGTTTGTCTCTAATACACCATTCGGAGCGACTGACACGCCCACGACACTGCAGAACCGCGCGGGGACCTGGAGCAGCCACCAGACCGTGCAGCCGAATCCGAGCACCAGCGTCGCCGTGCCGAGTGCCCAGGGGCGCTATGTGCGAGTGCAGCTGAGCGGGACCAACTATCTGAGCCTGGCCGAAGTCCAGATTTTCTAAACGTTCACCTGCCTGGCGCACGCTCTCAATCACGACAACTAAGCGATCACTACAGCGAACTAAGGTGTCCAACTGAATTGACTCTCTTTTGTTCATTTGATATCTTCGAGATCAATCAGGAAAGTTCCTTTCGATGAATTGCCGAAGCAATTCCACCAATCGTGGCGTGTCTATTCAGTGGCCTTTGCCATCGAAGGTGTGCGAGCATCTCCCCAGCGACGGGATCGTGAAGGGTCGTCTGCTGCAAGCGTGATGGTCGATGGATATTCTGGCTCGATGGATCAGTACTCTGCTCTGTTGTTTTCTCGCTCCCGGGCTAGCAATATCAGCTGAACCGACGATCGTTTCCATCGTCAACGCCGCCTCATCGCTACCCGCTGTTAGTCCCGGAGGATTAGCGACAATATTCGGCGCCGAGTTCGGAACCACGTCTACCGACGTATTGGTTTCGGTCAATGGACTGAATGCGCGTGTTCTATTTACTTCGAATCATCAAGTGAATGTACAGTTCCCGTTCGAGCTGTCTTCGGGACTGGCCGCCGTCACAGTGAGCGTCCGGGGACAGGCTTCGCTTCCGGCGCAGGTTTGGATTTCTCCCTACTCACCAGCGCTCTTTAGTTCCGGCGGTCTTGGAGTCTTTACCGATTCGTCTGGAACGCTGATCGAAGCTGCTGCTGCGCCAGGGCAGATCATCAATGTTTATGCGACGGGCTTAGGGCCCGTCCATCCACAGGTCAGTGCAGGTAACCAGACCAGTGCCGACAGTTTATCCGCGTGTGTCACAAAACCCACCGTGACGGTTGGCGGGATCGATGCGCTGGTAGAATCTGCAGGTTTGGCTCCGGGGCTGACGGGAGTGTACCAGGTCGCTTTCGTTGTTCCGAACGTGGGCCTCGGAAATCAAGACCTGGTCGTGTCCATTGGCGGCGTGAAGTCCCAGGCCGTCACAATCCCGATCGCTAACTACGGGTCAACGG
This sequence comes from Terriglobia bacterium, assembly GCA_963739705.1. GTDB lineage: Bacteria > Acidobacteriota > Terriglobia > Bryobacterales > Bryobacteraceae > Palsa-89. The sequence goes on from CAVUBR010000017.1 coordinate 14,293, forward strand.
TGGTTCTCAGAGACGCCGGCGGGCTAATCCGGCTCCGCGCCGACGAGCCCTCCACGCCTTCCGCGCCAACCGGCCGGGCGAGCGTGCGTGAAACCTTCGCCGCAGTGAATAGCATCAAAGCCGGAACGGCCAGGGAAGGCGGCAGATCCGCTGCAGTCATCTCTACATTATCCGAGCCGCTGACTGGAGCGAATCCCGAGTTGCGTACTCACGGCGCTGTCGGGCAAAACCCGATCACATACACTTGTGATCCAAGCATTACGGACCTGGCCGGCGACATCTGTACCCTTCTGAACACAAGCACCGCAGGTCTCTACTCGCGCTATTTCGCGAATGCAGGCGCGAATATCTACATTATGCTTGGTTCGACCGGCCTCGGCCAGAGTGTGACACCGTTGAATTTGGTGAGCTACGCGAATTTCCGGAACGCGTTGATGGCCGCGGAAACGGACTCGAACGACCAAACTGCAGTAGCCGATAGCGTACCGCCCACCAGTCCCTTTGGAAACGATGCTGTCGCGATCACCAATTCCACCGCGCGAGCGCTTGGGTTTGAAGCTCCGTCGGGCATTCAAGCGAATGGAGCTTCCTGCGCAACCGGCACGTCAGGTTGTTACGACGGTCTGATTACGGCAAGTAGCAACATAGAGGCTCTGGGGGAATTTTACTTTCGATCAGGCATAATCAGGTCAAACCAATACGATTTCCTCACTGTTGTAGAACATGAGACGGACGAAGTGCTCGGCACCGCCTCTTGTGCGTTTGAATGCGATTTTGGTGGGACGCTGGCGATCGCGCCTGCTGACTTATTCCGTTATCACAGCAATGGGACCCGCAGCTTCGCCGAAGGGACGAACGATAGCTGCTCGGCCGGCAGTACTCAGAACGCGTGTTTTTCAATCGACGGCGTTCATATGTTGCAGCAGTTCAACAACATTAACGACGGTGACGACGCGGGAGATTGGGTTCCCAACTGCACCGCACAGCTGGTTCAAAACGCTGCACTCTGTAGCGGAATTCCAGGGACAGATATCTCGCCCACCGCGGAGGTCGAACTCCTGGATGTTGTAGGTTTCAGCTTGTACTCTAAATTGACGATCACCAAGAGTCATGCGGGCAACTTCACTCAGGGTCAGAACGGGGTGTACACCGTTATTGTGTCGAACTCGCCAGGAGCTGCTTTTACCAGCGGTTTGGTGACTGTGACCGAAACGATACCCTCCGGTCTCACTCTGGTATCGATGTCGGGCACCGGCTGGGCATGTGCGGCGAACAACTGCTCGCGAAGCGATTCGTTGAGCGGCGGCGCCAGCTATGCGCCCATAACCGTGACAGTTAACGTCAGTAGCAACGCAACGTCGCCGCAAGTGAATCAAGTGCAGGTGTCTGGCGGGGGTTGCGGCTGCGCCCCCTTTACGTCAGATTCGACGATCATAACCGCCTCCTCAGGCGGTGGTGGACCCGCATCTGATCTGGCACTCCATCAAGCAGCGACGCAAAGCAGCACCTATCAGCCCGGATTTACAGATGCGTCTAAAGCGGTGGATGGCAACACGGACGGCAACTTTTGGGACGGTTCGGTGAGCCACACCAACCTGGATGTGAATGCGTGGTGGCAAGTGGATCTGGGAGCCTCCGCCAGCGTCAGTACGATTGTGGTCTGGAACCGGACGGATTGCTGCGGGTCCCGGCTGAGCGACTATTGGTTTTTTGTATCCGATACGCCGTTCCTGTCCACCGACACACCGGCGACTCTGCAGGGCCGGGCAGGAACGTGGAGCAGCCATCAGACGGTGGCGCCGAATCCGTCCACTACCGTGAGTGTGAACGCGCAGGGGCGTTATGTGCGGGTGCAATTGTCAGGGACTAACTATCTGAGCTTGGCGGAGGTGCAAGTTCTGGGCACTCTGCAAGGTCCAGCGCCGGCGGACTTGGCGCTCCATCAACCAGCGGCCCAGAGCAGCACTTTGGTGCCCGGCTTTACGAATGCATCGAATGCAGTGGATGGCAACACCGATGGCAACTACGCGGACGGCTCGTTGACGCATACCAACTTCGATGCCAATGCCTGGTGGCAGGTGGATCTGGGATCCACGGCGACGGTGAGTTCGATTGTGGTGTGGAACCGGACGGATTGTTGCGGGAGCCGTATGAGCGATTACTGGGTGTTCGTATCCAACACTCCCTTTCTGTCCACCGATACACCGGCGACGTTGCAGAGCCGCGCGGGGACCTGGAGCAGCCACCAGACGGTGGCGCCGAATCCCAGCACCGGCATCGCCGTGCCGAGCGCGCAGGGCCGTTACGTGCGAGTGCAACTGAGCGGGGCGAACTATCTGAGCTTGGCGGAGGTTCAGGTCTTGGGAACTCTGTCGGCTCCGAGTCAGGATCTGGCGTTGAACCAGGCAGCGACACAAAGCAGCACGCTGATGCCCGGTTTCACGAATGCATCGAATGCAGTAGATGGCAACACGGACGGAGTCTACGCGGACGGCTCCTTGACCCACACCAATCTGGATGCGAATGCCTGGTGGGAGGTCGATCTGGGTTCTTCGGTCACGGTGAGTTCGATTGTGATCTGGAACCGGACGGACTGTTGCGGGGGCCGTTTGAGCGATTACTGGGTTTTTGTTTCCAATACACCTTTCGGAGCGACCGACACCCCCAGTACGCTGCAGAACCGGTCCGGGACTTGGAGCGCCCATCTAACCAACGAGCCCAATCCGAGTACGGGGCTCATCCTTCCAAGCGCGCAGGGGCGCTATGTGCGAGTGCAGCTGAGCGGGACCAACTATCTGAGCCTGGCCGAGGTCCAGGTGTTTGGTCAGTGATCAGTGCCGCATATTCCTCATAGTCTGTCAGCTTCGTAACGCTGACCAGTAAGAAACTTGAATCCGCACGATTTGTTGTACTTCTCAGAAGCCCGCAGTAGCACAATAAGCCCACTTTAACTTTCTGAGGGAATGGCATAATTCGCGTCAACGGGACGTACTGGAACCTCAATTACCGGGATCTCGTGATAGAATGGCTGAGTTTAGCTTGCCCCGGGTGTATCAAACAGGAGTTTGTTGGTGTTCGCGGCTTATCTAAAGAATTGGCCGAGCTTTCCGAAGGCAAAGACATCACCCCCCCGTTTCGGTGCAGGAAGCCCCGCCCTAGCATTTGGCGTTCATAGCACACGGCTATCTATAAACGTGCTTTGGCTTTCTGCATTCCTTGCATCGCGAGTGATCGCTCAGCAATTGTCTTTCGCATCGCCTGTCGCTTCGACGCAAGCGCACCCGGTGGCACTGTATTTTGAAGAAAATCGTGGCCAGGCAGACTCTGCGGTAAAGTTTCTGGCTTCGAACGGCGCGATGAAGGCGGCCGTCGTCGATGGTGGGGTTGTGTTTCCGCTAGGAGGCCATTCGATTTCGATGCAGATAGTGGGAGCCGCCTCCACGGGTTTTGTCGTTGAGTATCCAGTGAATGGCGCCAGCAATTACTACTTAGGCGCTCGCGCCATTACCGGGCTGCCGCATTATTCGCGAATCCGCGCTCCCAACGTCATGCCAGGTATCGATATCGTCTATTACGGCAATGGGAGCGAGCTGGAATATGACTTCGTGGCCCGGCCGTCGGCAGACCTTGCAGCAGTGCGGTTGCGGTTCAGTGGAGCTGGCAAACCGGAACTCGAAGCAAACGGAGACCTGCTTTTACGAGCTGGAGCGGAAATTCGTCTGCAGAAGCTAGAGGCGTGGCAGGAAATCGATGGCCAGCGTCATATTGTGCCGTGCAGCTATCAGGTATCGGATGACGGTGAAGTGAGATTCATCCTCGGTCAATACGACCACTCCTTAGAGCTTACGATTGACCCTATTATCAATTTTTCCACTTTCTTAAGTAGCAGCGGTAATGACTCGATCAACGGTATCGCCGTGGACAGCACCGGTGTTTACGTCACGGGATCATCATACACTACGGATTTTCCGGTTACCTCCGGTACCAATCAGGGCGAGCCCGCGCTTTTTGTCACCAAGTTCAACCTGGGCGGCACGAACCTGATTTATTCGACCATCATTGCTGGCGGTCAGGGAAAGGCAATTGTGGCTGACGGCGCCGGAAATGTGTATGTTGCTGGAATCGCTGGAACCGACTTTGGCAACACAATGATCGAAAGCGGCGAACATATTTTCGTAGCCAAGCTGGGACCGAGCGGTGCGACCGAATACGAGACGGTTTTAGCGGGCAACGTGGCCGAAGACGGACAGGCGATCGCGATCGACTCCACCGGTGCGGCCTACGTGGCAGGCGTCACGTATTCAAGTATTTTTCCGACGACGCCCCTGGCATTACGGACAACCTTGTCCGGTACAGCCGATGGCGTTGTTGCCAAGTTCACTCCGTCCGGCCAGGTAGCGTATGCGACCTACCTGGGTGGTAACTCAGACGATAGTGCGACCGGCATTGCAGTGGATGCTCAGGGCAATGCCTATGTAACTGGTTGGACGAGGTCGAGCGATTTTCCCACGACTTCTGGCGCTTATAGCACTACCTCTAAGGGTGGAGCGGACGCTTTTGTGAGCGTTCTGAATCCGACCGGAACGGCGCTCCTCAGATCGACTCTGTTGGGCGGTTCAGCAGACGATTGGGGAAGTGGAATCACACTCGATCATCTTGGGAATATCTACGTAACTGGCGAGACGGAGTCGGGTGACTTTCCTGCTACTTTCAAGGCAAAGAGCGGCGGGCCCGCAGTGTTTGTCGCAAAGTTCACAGCGTCTTTGTCTTCATCTTCGCTTCAATACTCTGCGTACATAGGTGAAACTGGCTGGAACTTGTTTCTGCCTGCGATGGCGGTCGATCAGTCCGGGAGTGCCTACGTTGCGGCCTACGCTTCACTCTCTGCTCCTATCACTAGCGGCGGTTTCGACAGCGGCTTCTACGGAAACATTTATCTGGCTCAGTTGGCTCCATCCGGAGACGCACTTTCATATGGCGGCCGATTTGGTGGCGGGTCAGGCGACCAGGTGAACGCCATTGCGATTGACGGGAAGGGTGGGGTCTATCTGGCAGGCGAAACCACCGGCCCCAGTTTTCCGACTACTCCCGGAGCGTTTCAGCAGGTAGATCAGACCAAGAGCTTGAACTCCAACGTTGGGTCTGGCGTAGTGGTCAAGGTCGATCTGACCTCCCAGACTTTGTGTATGACGAGTTTGGGGCCAACTCCGGGCGAGATTCCAGGAAACGGCGGCACATTCGCATTTAACTTCACGCTGCCGGCCCGCTGTCCATGGTCAGTTTGGCCGGACACTCAAGGCGTGGCCGTAACTGGCACGGCCCTCGGTTTGAGCGATGGCTCAACTCTATCGGCGAGTGGTACTGTCCCCCCCAATCCGTCGACGAGCCAACGCACAATCAACATATATGTGGCCGAGCAGATTGTTCCAATAACGCAGGCGGCCGCTTCGTGTAAACAGCCGTTAGTAAGCCCACTTCCGCTCGCACTGGGCGCTTCGGGCACCACACAAAACGTCAACGTATCCTTGCCTAATATCTGTAATTGGCAGGTCTCCACGGATGCACCGTGGCTGATCATCGGTAACACAGGAATCGAAAACGGAAACAGGACTATAACGATCGCGGCCCCGCCGTTTAGCTACTCGCAGCGGAGTGGGACCATAACCATTGACAACCAGACATTTTCCGTTACGCAGACTGGATCGCAATCGTGTACGGCAGCAGCCTCGGCGTCGCTTCCGAGGGTGCCCAACTCTGGTGGAACCGGCGACATCAGCGTTTCTGTAGGCGGCGGATCGTGCGCGTGGACTGGCTACAGCCTTGCGCCTTGGATCCAATTGGCCGCGACAGCCTCGGGACAAGGCAATGGCTCGTTGCCTTATATCGTGGCCGCGAATCCAGGATCGCTTCCGCGTTCTGGACAAATCATGGTTGCGGACCAGTTTGTCACCATCACGCAAACCGCCGGGCCCGCGGGCATTGTTACCGGATACAACATCTCGGTGTTCGCCGGCGGGACCGATTTAAACAGCGATGGCGAGCCAGCGACTGAAGCCCAAATCGGCGATCCAAGTTCCGTGTACTTCGATTGGCAGAACGGCAACTTCTATTTCTCGGATAGCCAGCTGCAACGTATCCGTATCATCACTCCAGACGGGATCATCAATTCCCTGCCGGTAAGTGAACCCCTTACGCAGCCCAATGCCATTACTTTAGATCCATCCGGTGTGGTTTACGTCGGAGAGCCTGGCCTGGTATTCGGTATCGGTTCTTCTTTTGTCGCGGGCACGGGAACCTACGGCTACGGTGGCGATAATGGCCCGGCAGCAAGCGCTGAGGTTTCTGATGTCAGGGGACTCGCGGCAGACAGTTCGCACGTCTACATTTCTGACACGGCCAATGGCAGAGTTCGTAGCGTGAGTGGCGGAACGATCACAACGCTCGCCGGCGGCTTAACTGGACCGAGAGGAATTACGCTGGATGGAAGCGGAAATGTCGTGTTTGCGGACGGAAACTCTATCCGCACCGTATCTCAAGGTGTTGTCGGTACGCTGCCCATCAGCGGTGGATCTCTGAGCCTTCCGCAGGATCTAGCTTATGATGTCGCGGGAAATCTGTTTATCCGGGAATTCGGTGGTCAATTGCTCAAGCGCTCGCCGGACAGTAGCCTGTCTGCAATTCCGCTGCCTCTAAACGTGACGCCTGATAGCTTAACAACCGATCCGTCGGCCAATATCTACTTGGGCGACAGTGGCAACTATGTAATCTGGAAACTCAGCCCGGTCACGTTCTGCAGCTACACCGTCAGTCAACCGTCGATTCAGCCGCCAGGAGGCGGCCCGATAAACTTGAGCGTCACCGCCGGCGCGGGGTGCAACTGGACCGCGATATCAGGTCTCTCATGGGTCGCTGTTTCATCCGGATCGTCCGGCACCAGCGCTGGTGCGGTTCAGCTGACGATTGCTCCTAACTCCGGTGTTACGCGATCCGGGGTCGTTGCCATAGCGGGTCAAGCAGTCGTGATAACGCAGCTCGCCGTTCCTTCTCTAAGCGTTGCCAAAAAACACTTTGGCATCTTCAATCAAGGGCAGCAAAACGCTACCTATACCGTGATGGTATCGAATGCGGCCAATACATCAGCCACCAGCGGCCAAGTGACGGTAAGTGAAACGGCCCCTCCGGGTCTGACTTTGCTTTCGATGTCCGGATCGGGCTGGTCATGTTCAACCAGCACCAGTTCCTGCTCCCGGAGCGACGCTTTACCGAGCGGTGGCAGCTATCCTCCGATTACCGTAACGGCGAGTGTGAGCAGCAGCGCGACCTCACCGCAGGTCAATGTCGTGTCCGCATCAGGTGGCGGCTCCGTGACGGCAAGTGCGACAGATTCGGCGACGATAGCTGCTCCTGGTGTAACCGACCTGGCACTTAACGGATCCGCTGCACAAAGCAGCACCCTATATTCCGGGCTCACGGATGCCTCCAAAGCAGTGGATGGCAACACGGACGGCTCCTTTTGGGACGGCTCGGTGAGCCACACCAACCAGGATGCGAACCCATGGTGGCAGGTGGATCTGGGCGGTTCGGCAACGGTGAGTTCGATCGTGGTGTGGAATCGCACGGATTGCTGCGGGAATCGTTTGAGCGATTACTGGGTTTTTGTATCGGACACACCTTTTGGACCGACCGATACGCCGGCCACGCTACAGAGCCGCGCGGGGACCTGGAGCAGCCATCAAACGGTGCCGCCCAATCCGAGCGCCGCCATTACCATCACAGGAGCGCAAGGACGTTACGTGCGGGTGCAACTGAGCGGCACGAACTATCTCAGCCTGGCGGAAGTCCAGGTGTTGGGCGCGCCGGTCAGTTCTCCTACCCAGGATCTCGCATTAGGCAAAGCCGCCACCCAAAGCAGCACTTTATATCCAGCTACCGCGGCCTCCAAAGCAGTGGACGGTAACACGGACGGCAACTTTTGGGACGCTTCTGTGAGCCACACGAATCTGGATGCGAATGCGTGGTGGCAGGTTGATCTGGGAGCTTCAGCCACGGTGAGTTCGATTGTGGTCTGGAATCGGACAGATTGTTGTGGGGATCGTCTGAGCGACTATTGGGTGTTTGTATCGGACACGCCGTTTGGGCCGGCCGATACGCCGGCTACGCTACAGAGCCGCGCAGGGACTTGGAGCAGCCATCAGACGACACCACCTAATCCGAGCGCCAGCATCGCGATCGCAGGCGCGCAAGGACGTTATGTACGAGCGCAACTGAGCGGGACGAATTATTTGAGCCTGGCCGAGGTCCAGGTTTTTGGGACGCTGAGCGGTCCGGCACCGCAAGATCTGGCGGTGAATAAAGCGGCGTCACAAAGTAGCACCTTATATCCAGGGAAGACGGATGCCTCCAAAGCAGTGGATGGCAACACGGACGGCAACTTTTGGGACGGATCCGTGAGTCACACCAACCAGGATGCGAATGCCTGGTGGGAGGTGGATCTGGGAGCTTCGGCGACAGTGAGTTCGATCGTGGTCTGGAACCGGACGGACTGTTGCGGGGATCGTCTGAGCGATTACTGGGTGTTCGTGTCGGACACACCGTTTGCTTCCAACGATACGCCGGCTACACTACAGAACCGGGCCGGGACGTGGAGCAGTCATCAGACGGTGGAGCCCAGTCCGAGCGCCGCCATCGCCGTCACAGGAGAGGGGCGCTACGTAAGGGTGCAACTGAGCGGGACCAACTATCTAAGTCTGGCGGAGGTCCAGGTTCTTGGCACTCCGGCCAGCCCGGTGGCGCCAGACCTGGCGGTGAATAAAGCCGCCACGCAGAGCAGCACCTACGAGCGCGGCTTTACCGATGCATCCAAGGCCGTGGATGGCAACACAGACGGCAACTTTGGGGATGGTTCGGTGAGCCACACTAACATGGATGCGAATGCCTGGTGGCAGGTGGATTTGAGTGCTTCGGCCACGCTGACTTCGATTGTGATCTGGAACCGGACGGACTGTTGCGGGAGTCGTTTGAGCGACTACTGGGTATTCGTTTCCAATACACCTTTCGGAGCGACCGACACCCCCAGTACGCTGCAGAACCGGCCGGGGACCTGGAGCGCCCATCTAACCAACGAGCCCAATCCGAGTACCGGCCTCATCCTTCCAAGCGCACAAGGGCGCTACGTGCGAGTACAACTGAGCGGGACCGACTATTTGAGCCTGGCGGAAGTTCAGGTCTTCGGCCAATAGCCTGATCTCACGGGCGACCTATTATCCACTGCTTAGAACAAAATCAGTGGATCCACCATTGGCACGGTCAGCCTGACAGCGGCAGCGGGCAGCGGTGGTGTGACAGTGTCGCTTTCCAGCTCCAACACTGGGGCCGGCACTGTTCCAGCGACCGTGACGGTCCCACAAGGACAGACCTCGGCAACGTTTTCAGTCACCGCCGGCACGGTGAGTGTGGCAAACCCCGTCAATCTCACGGCCTCGTATTCCAGCGTCAATAAGACATTCGGTATGACCGTCAATCCGTCAATCCTCCTCCGGCGCTTCTCGGGACTTGCGGGAACCGTAAGTGAGGCTACAACTGTGACTGTAACGGCTTCGTACCAAGGGATCAATCAGACCTTCACTGTGAACGTAAAGCCGCGCACGGTCGCATCGGTTTCAACGAACTCCAACGAGACTGTCATCGTTAGTGCGCGCAACACTGAGAGCTAAACATCACCACAAATTCTCAAATCGGCTGATCAATTGCCCGCTTGCCCCATATCTTTTTGGGCTCACACTATCTCTTTCGTTAGCTCTTCCGGTTTCACAGCCTCCAGGTGCCCCCACGTGAAATTATGATCTTACAGCCTGTTCTCTGCCTGTTTGAGACCATTTTGGAGCGGCTTGAAAAGTGCTAGCGTTATCCGGTTTTACTAGGTGCCTGGTGAAGATGCGGCCGAAGCTAGCTCTGGAACACGGCTTCGCCAAATTCCTAGAGGGCCGCACCTCCCGGGCGCCGATCCTGTCGGTCCATGCAATGGCGATTCAGGATCGCCCCTTGGTCCCATTGAAGAAAAGCCCATCTACTGATTAGCATCAAAGACGTATGCACAGCGGGGTGTCGTGAATGCGATATTTCTCTTCGCAGCTGTTGTCTCCGGCGCGGCGATCTCTTCAAGCGGCACTCAAGGACAATCCGAATTTTCTTTACGCGCCGTGTGCTCGGGCGAATCTCGAAGGGCTCTCGAGGCGTGGACATTGATTCCTCCGAACAGGCCAAATCCTGGTCATCCGCAGACACGGGACGTTTCGTCCAAATCGATTCGAGCGTGCGTGTCGCAAGATCGCTTGGTTCGAGAAGTAAAGGATTGCTTCGTAATGGGGATTTCCGCGCTGATGTAATTGCGCCAACCGAGTTGTAATCCTGTCGAGGCATAGTGCCGCCTGCGCTACAGGCTTTTGGAATCTGAGTCCAGCTCGTCTTTAAGCAAAACCGCCAAGCTACGGAGCTAATCTGCCACAGTCAAATTCTTGATGACCAGCTATTTCTTCGGCGCCGGAAAGCAATAGCAACAGTTCCAGAACTGAGAAAAACGTAGGTGCTGGGTTCTGGTACACTAGTAAAATCCAGTTTCACAATCGCGCTTGGTGTGAAACTGAGATTCTGCCAATCCACCTGAACCTGGGCTTGTAAAGCTGATCCGGCTCGCATCGAACCCGGTCATATTCGTGGCCGGATCGATCGACAAAGACAAATATCGGCGCGCGTGAAATCGAGTGCGATCCCGTTGTAGATCGTTGGTGCAAACGACAAAACCGAGGGATTCCAAAAACTTGATCCCCCAGACGTCGACCGAATAGTCAAAGGTTATGGAGATTTCACAGCGGTTAGTGAAGACGGGCTGGCGATTGGTGAAACATGCACCGGTAGTACGGGCTCTTGGTAGCCGTTGGCCATCTGACGCGGCGGGTGCTCGCGGCGATTCTGAGGCGCATCTGGGCGCTGCTGTTACCGGTGGGGTAAGAGCTGGCGGCTTTAGGGACGGAAGGGGGGCGAAGAAAAGAAGGACGGATGTGGAGTGTCCGAGAATTGCCCTGCAACGCACCCAAAGTTTGCCGGTTGGCACCCGACCGGAAGGCGTACCGTCCACTTCTCATGGGTACTGGTACTCTTCCGACGACGCTGCTTACAAAACTTTGGTCAGCAATCGAGGCGATTCGCCGTATACTATACGAAACCGGGAAACAAAATGGAAATCCTGGTTATAGCGTTGTATGTTTCGAGGCCACTGCAAGCTGGTCATCGACCAGTTCTCGATCTCGTTCGGGAGCACACAGCCGCCGCTTAAAGGCTCGGCGGTGCTTTGTTTACGGCTTCTAGATTTCACATCTAACGCTGGACCCGTGAAATATATAGTTAGCACAAATCAGGTGGAGCGCTAATCTCGTAAGTGCATATCCAAAACAACCTCAGTTGCAAGTTTGGAAAAATGCTGGTAGTATGACAGACGTTCACAATAGTATCGATAACATGGCTTGCGCAGCAGGCTATGTGCTAGGCCGGAGCGTGAAGAACGGTTCAGTTTTCGAAGCGCCGGGCGTTGGACCTCACTGCGTGGTTGTGTGCGGTCAAATTGAACCCCATCGTAAATGGTTTAGTGACACTGCTTCCGAAGCTGCCGGAATTACTTTGATCCGTTGTGCCGAAGACCTCGAAAAGACACTTCCGCTCCTCAAACAACTGAATGCATCGCTGTTTATCGCGCGGCAAGAATTCATTGAGCAACTACCGCCGACAGCAGTTTTGCTGATTGCAAACTTGGGTAAGCGCTGCCGCGTTCTTGCCGTCTTGGAGAGCGAGGCCCTGGAAGCAGCACCGGCCGGAAGGATGCTTCGACTCGGTTGTCGGGGCGTCCTGCCACGGCGGTTTTCATGCAAGCTTTTCAGGCGGGCTGTCTTGGCGGTTCTCAAGGGGGAAATCTGGGCGCCTCCCTGCCTGGTTTCAGATTTAGTGTCGGAACTGTTGCGAGCAGCGTCTTTGCAATCGGAACGTGGCTTGACCCCGCAAGAATCGCGTATCCTTGAGCTAAGTTCGCAGGGCTTGACGAATTCCGCTATCGCTGACGCCCTGTTCATCAGTCTTGGGACGGTTCGCTGGCACAAACGGCACATCAATCGAAAGCTGCGAGAGGGCATCCAACCGCGGTTTCCCCATGCAAAAGTGACTCCTGCAGCTCGGAAACTGGCAGCTGGTTAAGTCCCTGTCGAGCCGTGCTTCGAATCCTGACGTCGTAGTACGCGAGAACGTTTCCTCAGGCGAAGATGGTCTTGCACCTGACGCCGAGCGAATGTGGAGAGTTAGAAGCGTGCTTGCGGAAGCGCAACCTACCGGCGAGTGTGGCGCAACGGATGCGAATCGTTCTGCTGTTGGATGAGGGGACGTCGTACCGCGACATCGAAGAGAAGCTTGGGGCAGCACGACACACGACCCAGGATTTTGTCGCTTTTCTGGAGGAGGTGGTTGCCACGCAGCCCGCCCATGGCGATGTGGACGTGACCCTGGACAACTTCTCCACCCACAAAACCAATCTGGTCGAGGACTCTCTCCAGCGGCACCTCAAGGTTCAGTTCCACTTCACGCCGACCTACTCATCCTGGCTGAATCGAGTCGAGAGCTGGTTCAGCAAGCTTCAGCGGGACGTCATCGATCGTGGCATCTTCACCTCGGTTGCCTTGTGGAAATACTCGGCCGCAAAAGCGTCCCCGCCTGGTAGCGATGTCTCAGGGACAGACCCACTGGTACGGGTGGTTCCTCCCCCCTGAGGGCGAAAACAACCCTTGTCAGTCCTAGTTTTTCGGCTTACTGTGATTAATCGAAAACGATTTGGAAAAATGTCAGATACTGGGATCTTCCGACCCAGATTCTGTGACGGAGTCAGGACATTCCGCAATTCTTGACATTTCGTTAGGTGGAGCAGAGCCAGTTGATTGTCAGGTGACGCTCATAATCGACTTTGAGACGTTGCCTTGAGCTGACCGTCATCCACATCCGCGACGTTGGGGAGCTTAGGTTTCAGAAATGAGGACTTTCGTTCTCGTTTTTATCGAGGTTGGGTTTCTTTCTACAGTGATTCACACATTTGCTACATGAACACCGCGACAATCATCACATCGAATGAAAACACATCGCGCCGGCAATCCAGCCCTTACCGCATAATAGTCGTGCGGGGCGAAGCCGAGATACGCGAGCACTTAAAAATCGTTCTCCTCGGGCGCAATTTCTTCATTGACTTCGTAGAGAACCCGGACGACCTGCTCGCTGCGCCGGCAGAGGAGATCGATACCCCGTCCCTGGTTATTGTGGATGTCGCGAGATCCCGCAATGATGAGATCGCTCTTGTCAAGAGAATACGGCGTCACAATCGCAGCCTCCCCGTGCTCGTGCTCTCCAGCGCTTCATCGGCGGCCAATCGCGTGCAGGCGATGGATAGTGGCGCCAACGACTTTCTGACGAAGCCGGTCTCGTATGAGCAGTTGCATCAGACCATCGATCGTCTACTGCCGCCAAGGCCGTCCCCAGTCGTCGCGAGGTCAGCCGTCGGATTTTCCTGTCAGCCGGACGTAGACCTGAAAGTAAGTAGCTGGATCCGAAGAATAGAGCCTTTGTTGGATCGGCTGGCGGGGTCTGATGTACCGATTCTCCTGCAGGGCGAAACTGGGGTGGGCAAGGAAATCCTGGCGCGTCAGATTCATAATCAGTCACTTCGTTCTGGAAAGATCTTCCTGAAGCTGAACTGCGCCGCGCTTCCGTCCGAACTTGTGGAAAGTGAGCTGTTCGGGTACGAGAGAGGCGCTTTCACGGGGGCATTCAAGAGCACTCCCGGGAAATTTGAACTGGCGCATGGCGGAACGATCCTTCTCGATGAGATCGGCGACATGGATCTCCGGCTTCAGGCTAAGCTGCTGCAGGTTCTCCAAGATCGCGAGTTCCACAGAATTGGCGCGAAAGAGTCCACTCAAGTCGACGTGCGAGTTATTGCGGCAACCCACCGAGAGTTGGAAAGCCGAATCGCACGAGGAGAGTTTCGAGAGGACCTATTTTACAGGCTTAATGTTGTCAATATCGTGATACCTCCCCTGCGGGAACGACTGGACGAAATCATTCCCCTGGCGACGTCCTTCCTGAGGAAACACATCGCGGCGAACATGCCGCTTCCCGAGATCGGCGCGGCGTTAAGGGCCGCCCTCCTCCGCCACCAATGGCCAGGGAACGTTCGCGAACTGGAAAACTTAATGCGGAGATACTTGGTCGTGCGGAGCCAGGAAGCGCTCGTCGACGAACTGCAAGCCTGCGCAAGCAGAGTGGCTTCCCGGCATCGGCCACCGGCGCCCGATTTTGCGAACGACGCGCATTCTAGGTGGTCCGTGGACTCGGCACCTGCCAGCGCTGATTTATTCTTTAGACCAACCCCAGTGCCCTCAATGGATCCGGCCAGTCGGACTTTTCGGCCCAACGGCGGCGACTCCATCAATCGCACCACGGGTGACGGTTCAGAACTGGTGAAGCTTGATAAGGCTCGTCAGGCGGCCGAAACCGAAGTCATCATGAAAGCGCTGCACATGACTCAATGGAACAGAAAGCGCGCTGCTTCGCTCTTAGAAGTGGACTACAAAGCGCTTCTCTATAAGATGAAAAAGTTGGGTATCGACTAGAACTCAATTCGCGCCCCAGCCGGTAAGCACTCTCGGTATCGTCTTGAGAAGGATCGCTAAATCCAACTCCAGCGACCAGTTGTCGATGTACTGCATGTCCATTTTCATCCAAGTATCGAAGTCAAGCCGGTCCCGCCCGGCCAACGCCCACAGACACGTCAAGCCGGGCCGCATGCGAAGGCGCCGTCGTTGCCATGTCTGATACAGTTCGACCTCCTCGGGCACGGCGGGCCGCGGGCCAACCAGCGACATTTCGCCCTTGATCACATTCCACAATTGCGGCCACTCGTCAATAGAGAACTTGCGCAGGAACCGTCCGATGGGCGTGAGCCGCGGATCGTTAGGGATTTTAAAGGCTGTGGACTTGTTGTTCAGGTGCATTAGGGAAGCTTTTAGTTCCTCAGCGTTGTCGCACATGGAGCGAAACTTGTAAAACGTGAATCGGCGCCCGTTCAATCCGCAGCGCTGCTGCCGAAACAGCGCGGGTCCCGAAGAGGTGAGCCGGATGAGCAGGGCGATCAAAAACATCAAAGGCAACAAAACGATCAGCATCGGCAAAGCCACCATCACATCAGTGATGCGCTTGATCATGAGCCGAATCTCGTCATGAGGGGCGGCCGAAAACGTCAACAGAGGCGTCGCTCCGAGTCGGTCCAGATAGACTTGACTGTTCACATGAGGAAAGAAGTCCACTACTACGCGCGTGCGCACACCCTCCTCGTCACAACGCAGAAAGACCTCCTCCATTGCAGCGAGTTTGGCGCTATCAACCGCAAAGATAATCTCGTCGACGACGTGCCGGCGCAGCAACTCTTGCAAGCGCGAGAGAGGATACTGTTCGTAGGCTTTGGACAATTGTACACGACCTGGTTCTTCCCCTAGGAAACCCAGCAACCGAATGCCGTAGTCCTCGGACCGCTCCAGAGCTTCGCCAAGATGGCGCGCCCGCTCGCCGGAACCCACAACCATGACGAAATGCGCGGTCCCGAATCTTTTTCGCACAGCGCCGATCACGCGCGCAGCGTTGATCCGAAACACGCATAACAGAATCCAAGAGTAAGTGGCAAACAACGTAATGAAGAAACGGCTCAGGTCCAGGCGCAACATGTACTGGGCCAGCACCAGACAAATTGCACCCAAAACGGATTGCCGAAGCGTATCCCGTAACACCACGCTAGGATGTGCGGAGTCGAGCTTCTCGTAGACATTGAACCAGTATCCGATCGCGAGCCAACACAGGATCGAAATAACCAGAAGCAGAATGGCGACGGGAAAATCGATATAAAAGACAAAGTAGAAGACCTTCTCGAAATGGAGCCGGACGCGTGTCTGGTAAGCCGCAACGAAGGCTATGGCGATAAGGATGGAGTCAATGAGACCAAAGACGAGCTTGACTTTTCTAAAATGCCGGCTATACACCGCAAAAATAGGTTATCACGATGACGGGAGAAATCTGAGCGTGACGTTGAATGCAAACCGGCAGGCGCGGCTTCAAGGCTCGCCAGAGCAGCACTCAGCCCGACGGAAATTTGAGGATATCGAATGAGCGCGGGCGAGTGAGACGGCCCTTTTTTTGGACGGTCTCGCGGCTAGGCGCTTCGGTCGCAGCATTGCCAGGGTTCGATTCAAAATCCGAGGTCTCCGCGGCCCCAAACAGCTCATCTTTGCCCTGTTGCATTTCGCTCGAGATCCTTAGGGTGCGGCGTAGATTTTCCGCACGCTTTAACACGCTTCGAATCTTGTCCAAAGAGTGGTCGCCACGATTCTCGATATGCAATAGCTGTCGGCCAACCTGACGGAGTGTGGCGCACAACTCGCCATGCGATTCGAGCAAGCTGTCTAACATTGGCGGAGTAAATTTTTCTGCCTTCGCGATCCCGCAATGTGCGCAATAGAGCGATGGGTGCCCTGTTTGCGCTCTTATTGCGGTCTGACCACGTTGCTTGGATGGTCTCTTGTTCATGCGCTGGGTTAGGTTGATAGTACATACTGGGAGCTGCATTCCCAAATCAGCAAAGCGAAAGAAGTCTCCCAAGTTCCTTAAGTTCGGACACAGGGGGCGCGGTTAATGGGTCGGCCCCACGTACGTTACAAAGTCTGTGCAACGCAGAGCCCAAATTTCTATCTGCAGAAAACACAGTACTTCTCTTAGCCAGCACTTAGGATCGGGTACGAGGATTTGGAACTCAGTGCTAAGTTTTTACAAAGAAACGAGATGAGTGGAAACCGGAGAAACTTGGGCGCCGGCTCCTCGAAATGGCGACTTATGGTGCGTGAAAGCGTTGCAAGCCTCGCTGGCGCCAGCGGGTCGGGTAAGACTATCCAAGGAATGCTTGGATCGCCTCGCCAGCGGCCAGCCTGCCGCCCAGGCGCTCGGTCAGGGTCGGCGCGCACATGAAGCGGCAGGTTTTTTCATGGCATCGGTATGGGCTGTCCACGGCTCGATCATATGGCCGTTTGGTACGTTTCCTGGCAGACGGAGAAACCGTGTCTGCAAATTGTTGAAAGAGTCTGGCGGTGAGGGTGGGATTCGAACCCACGGAACCCGCAAAGGTTCAACGGTTTTCGAGACCGCCCGATTCAACCACTCTCGCACCTCACCGAATCTTCATTTTACCTGAGAAGCCGCCGCGAAAATGCTCAATCACCGGCGGCTCAGCCGGCACTACACCCAGGGTCGCATTCGGGAGATCGCCGGAGATGAGGCGTATTGTGCAAAGTGGTTCGAGAGGTCGTGGAGCGCAGAGGACGGGAAGCGATCCGGGCCAGAGCGGGACCGGGATCGCGCAAATGTCTTAAACTTGCATTTGCGAGTACTGTAGCAATCAACCAGAATCATGAGGGCTCCTGGGGCGGCAACGAACGCGGTCTATATGTTCCTGGCTGTCGCGGCTATCCCGTTCATCTATTATTTGCTTGCGCTGTACAGCTCGTGGCGATTTTTTGCGAAGGCTGCCGGATCGAGCAAAAACACGGATTTCACTCCACCCGTGAGCAACTTGAAACCAATCCGTGGCCTGGATCCTGAGGCCTATGAGAACTTCGCCAGCTTCTGCCAGCAGGATTATCCCGCTTATGAATTGCTCTTTGCCATCGGCGACGGCGACCAGGAGGCCGAGGAGGTCATCGAAAGGCTGAAAAGGGACTTTCCCCAGCGCCAAATTCGGGTGGTTCACGTCTCCGGCCACACGGCGCCGAACGACAAGGTTGCGAAGCTGGCGCGTTTGGCGAGCGAGGCGCAAAACGAAGTTTTGGTGATCAGCGACAGCGACGTACGCGTGCGTCCAGACTACTTGCGGACAGTGGTTGCACCGCTTCGTGACGCCAGGTTCGGGGCCGTCACCTGCCTGTATGTTTCCGTACACGAAAATACGCTGATTGAAAGGCTCCAGTCCGTTGGCATGATCAGCGATTTCTATCCAGGAGTTTTGGTTGCGCGCGAACTGGACGGGGTCAAATTTGCCTTCGGTCAGACGATTGTTACCACGAAAAAGCACTTGGCGGGTTTTGGCGGGTACGCGGCCATTCAGAACCGGCCGGCGGACGACTTACTGGTAGGACGACTTATATCCGAACAGGGGTTTCAGGTTGAGTTGCTGCCCTATGCGGTGGAAACCGTGGCCGATTTCAAATCGCTGCGCGAGCTTTTTTTTAAGCGGCTGCGTTGGATGACGGTGATGCGGCACATGCGGCCATGGGGACATGTCGGTCTTGTTTTTACGCAAGGGCTGGCGTGGTCAGCAGCAGCTTTCGCGGTTCATCCCACTGCGCTCGTCGCTCTGGCATATCTAGGAGGCTACCTGTCAGTACGAGTCGCGCTGATGTTGCTGATCGGCGTATGGGGGCTGAAACAAAAGGGTGTATGGCAAAAGATACCGCTAATACCTCTATGGGACGCGTGGGCCCTCCTGATTTGGGTACTGAGCTTTGGCAGAAGGAGCATAAAATGGCGCGATATCGACTATCGCATCCGCGAGGGAGTTCTGGTGCCGGTCGCAGTGTCGGTTCAGCGGAAATGAGTCCACTGCCGCGGCCCGGCGCTAAAGGAACATGAAGTTGAAAATCGCATGAAGTTGAAAATCGCCGTGGCCGGAGCGGGCATTTATGGCGCAACGGCTGCTATCCGGCTCCGAGAACTGGGACATCAGGTGGATCTTTTCGATCCACTGGGAGTCATGGGGGCCGCATCTGCGATTAACCAGTATCGAGTGCACGCGGGCTACCACTACCCACGCAGCCCGGAAACGATCCGTGAAGTAACCGAGGCTCGACGCGAATTTGTGCAGGAGTTCGCGCCAGCCATCGTCAAAAACAGCCGTCATTATTACGCCATTCCCAAAGAGAAGTCCCTGACCTCTCCCGATGCCTACGAAGCGGCAATGCAGAAGTACGACTTACCGTTGCGCCACTGCCGTCCTCACTGGATGGATTTCGCGTTCATCGATCGATGCTATGAAGTCGAGGAGAGCATCTATGATCCAGATGTCTTGCGCCAACTTCTCGAAGAACGCTTCCAAGCGCGAGGGATTAAGCTACAGCAACGAGAGTTTAATGCCGGACTGCGGCCGGACTACGACTGGGTGGTTTGGGCCACCTATGGGTTGGGGCCCAGTAAGGGGTTTTTCAAGGTTGCGAAATATCAAGTCGCAGAAAAAATGTTGATCGAGCTTCCCCGGGAATTGCAGGGAGTGGCCCTGGTGGTTGTAGACGGGCCTTTCACCGCGTTCGACCCGTATGGTAATTCCTCGCGGTCGCTGTTCGGCTCGGCTAAGAACACCAATCACTGGACGACCACGAATCCGGACGATCCCATACCCGCAACTTACCGCGGGATTCTAAACGGACGCGAGTTCCTGCCTGTGCCCTTCACTCGCTTCGAAGCCATGCGCGCGGATTGCTGTCTCAGCGTTCCCTCCGCCCAAAACGCCGTTTACATCGGGTCTCGATTCACCATTCGCGTCGTGGAGGACAATCCGGAAAGCGACCGCCGAACACTTTATGTCCGGGACGGAGCTCGCGGAGAGATCCACATTTTTTCCGGCAAAGTAGTCAGTGCGGTGTTAGCCGCGAGGATCGTCTGCCAAAGGATCGCCAAGGGGTATGAGTAGGGGACTTGCCTACGCGATTCTCGGAAGAGGGAGTTGGGCGGGCAAAATCCGCACGATTCTGACGGCTGAGAATCGCGATGTAGTCGACTTAGCCGAGAGCCGGCAGGCCGCCAACGAAGGCATCTCGGAATACCGATCTCGTCTGGCCGATCAAATTCGCGCGAAGGGCGCCCAAGCCGCGTGGCTCTGCGTCCCTCCCGGACCGCACGTCAACGTAATGATCGAAGCGGCGCTGGATGCCGGCGTGCATATTATCGCGGAGAAGCCCTGGTATGGTTCCCGGCAAGTCACAACTTCGCTGATAGAGCGGTCGAGGTCTCTCGGCCGGATAGTCGCAATCAACTACGAGTATTGCCTTCTCACGGAAGTGGAGAAGTGGCGCATCAACTTCGCATCGGACACCGGGATCCGTTTCGGCGGACGCTTCTTTGTGGACCGCGCTAATCGCACGGGCATTCCGGCCATCGACAATCTCGGATCGCACCTGGCGTCGATCCGGGCATTCGCGGTGCCGAAGTCAGAACTTGCCGAAATTCACTGTGGGTACGAACGGGCCGATGAACGATGTGCGTGGCTGGAGCGAGAATCGCACCGGTTCGCCTTCATCGACCTGCTTGCAGCGAAAGAGCCCATCATCCAGCGATTTATCGATAAATTCGAAGCCGCGCTGGATGTAGGAAGATTTCCGCTCGACTTAAACCATGCGCTGCGCGTCGCCGAGGATCTCGCCGCGCTGCGCTAACCTCTGGCAGCATCACCGAATCTTCATTTTACCTGAGAAGGCGTCGCGCAAATGCGTAATCACGGGAGGGCTCGAGAACACCACCGTAACCACATCGAAGCGGACTTTCTCCCAAGCTACCCCGGCGTGGCGGGCGTATTCGCGCGCGGCGCGCACCAGGCTCCGCTCCTTGGCCTCGCCGATGGCGCGCTCCGGTGCGCCGTAGTCGTCGGTTTGACGCGACTTCACCTCGACGAAAACCAGCGTATCGCGTTCCCAGCCGATCAGATCCACCTCTCCGGCGCCCGACGCCATTTGATAATTGCGCGCCACCACCACGATCCCGGCACGCTGCAAAAATCGATGCGCTACGTCCTCGCCGCGACGCCCGAGCGCCTGGTCCGGGTTCAACGTGTGCTGGCGGTTCTGCTCGCGCAGCAAGTCGGCCAGACGATAGAGAGATCGCAACATGGCGACTATATGGTGTGAAGCGGCGGAATTCTCTCTCCTACTTGATAGCCTCGAATTCGAATTCCATCACTTTGCCACGCACGACGTAACACAAGTAATACTCCCAGAACCGCCGGAAGCGCGGAAAATGATTCACCAGAAACTCGAACCCCAGCCAGCGCCACAGCGCCAGCAACCGCACGTGTACCTTCACCTCGCGAAAGCGCGCCGCGCTGTAATAGCCGAACCCGCCGTGATTCTCGCCGAAGTAGCGGAACGAAAAGCTGTTCAGATGCCAGCGATGCGTGGGATCGCAGAAAGAACTGAAATCGGTGTAATGCGGCGTGACCAGAAAAACACGCCCTGACGGAGCGGCCACGCGATGAAACTCCTCCATGGCGCCGATCACGTCGGAAACATGCTCGATGACGTGGATCGCGCGCACGCTGGAGAACGAATTGTCCCGAAACGGATAGGGAAAGCGGTCCAGATCGCAGATCACGTCGGCGCGGCTGCGGGGATTGCGGTCGATACCGATCGCGCCCGGGTACTTGTTGATGCCGCAGCCGACGTCCAGCGTGCGTGCAGATCGCGAGGCGGCGTCTAGGCCGCCAGCTTCAGGCATTCCTCCAGTGTATCGACAGCGAAATCGGCCTGATCGCGCGTAATGATGAGCGGAGGCGAAAGCCGGATGCTATTGCGGCCCGCGCCGAGCACCAGCAACCCGCGCTCAAACGCCATCGTGGTCAAGCGATCGCGCAACTCCGGCGCGCGTTCCTTGGAGCGCTGATCGTGGACAATCTCGATGCCGATCATGAGCCCCAGCCCGCGCACTTCGCCCACGTGCGGGAAGCGGCGCGGCCAATCGCGCATGCGGTCCATAAGGTGCGCGCCCATCCTGGCGGCGTTCGCGATCAGCTCGCGCTCCAGCAACTGGATGGTCGCCAGCGAAGCCGCCACCGCCACCGGATTGCCTCCGAAAGTGGACGCGTGCGCGCCCGGAGGCCAGTTCATGATCTCAGCTCGCGCGATCATGGCGCTCAACGGCAGCCCGCTCGCGATGCCCTTCGCGGCGGTGAAAATATCGGGCGTGACACCGAAATGCTCAGCCGCCCACATCTTTCCGGTGCGGCCCATGCCGGACTGGACTTCGTCCAAAACCAGCAGAATCCCGTGCTTTTCGGCCAGCAGCTTCAGCTCACCCAGAAAATTGGCGGGCGGAATCAAATAGCCGCCTTCGCCCTGCACCGGCTCCACCACGATGGCCGCCACTTCATCGGGCGGCGCGACGGTGCGGAACAGATCGTGCTCGATGGCGTGCACGCAGGCCATGGCGTGATCCTCCGGCGACACGCCGGCGGGACGATGATAGGAATCCGGAAACTCGGCGTGGAAGACGCCCGGCACCAACGGCCCGAATCCGCGGCGCTGCACCGCCTTGCTCGCGGTCAGCGACAGCGAACCCAGCGTGCGGCCATGGAACGCTCCGCGGAACGCGATGAATTTCTCGCGCCCGGTATGATAGCGCGCCAGCTTCATGGCGGCCTCAATCGCTTCCGTGCCGGAATTTCCGAAATAGACGCGGCGCGCCACTCCGCCCGGCGCCAGAGCCGCGAGCTTTTCGGCCAGCTCCACCATGTTCTCGTAATAGAAATCGGTGCCCGACATGTGGATCAGCCGGCGCGCTTGCCGCTCGATCGCCTCCACCACCTGCGGATGGCAATGTCCGGTAGAAACCACCGCGATCCCGGCGTTGAAATCCAGGAAGCGGTTGCCGTCGACATCTTCGACGATGGCGCCTTCACCGCGGCTGGCAACCAGGGGATAACCGCGCGTATAGGACGGCGAAAGCACCGCCTGGTCGCGCTCGATGACCGCCCGGGCGCGAGGACCCGGCAGCGGCGTCAAAATGTGGGGAAGATCCAAACGGACCGCCTCGGTAAGCATAGACGACTCCTTCTCTGCTATCGACACTTATTGGATAGAAAACAGCCGCAGAGGAAACGACTTAGTCGGAGCCAAACAGGGAGGGCCGGGCTGTCGAGGGCGTGCACATGGCGAGCGAGGCTCTACTTCCAGCCTATCACGATAATTGCCAGTTGGAGCTAGTAAATCTCGAAGCAGAACACGCGATTGTCCCCGCTCGGCGACAGAGCATATTCGCCGTTTTCGAGCGGTTCATCGACTTCGATCTTGTACAAATGGCCGCCTACCGGGGTCACCGCCAGATGCAGAAACCTTGCGCTGCCCTTGCGCCGGCCGCTGCCGGAGAACGTCACTTCGCGATTTCCGCCCTTCACCTCCAGCCGCGCCAACTCCAGCCGCTCGGGCGAGATGTTACGGGCGTCCATGATGAAGATCGGTTCCGACAACGGCGTGCGCGCCTGCGATGAGGCGCCCGAGATCACGGCCCCGTTCTTTTCGGCGCGAGCCTGGCCGGATTCGGTCTCGACCAGGTTGGAGGCGTGCACCAGATAGGGTATGTCCGGCTTGGGCGGCACGGGCCCGTCCCACTTGTCCGCGCCTGCCAGCCAGAAGGCGCCCAGCGAAATCAGGGATAGCGTTTTCCAGAGCATCTTAGACTCCTAGATTCTCCATTCTAGTTTCGCGTTTCCGGGATCTTCTTGCCAACTGGCAAAAGCAAGGCTTGGCGCGCCAGCGCTATTCGTACCGCAGCGCTTCAATCGGATCCATGAAGGCCGCCTTGCGCGCCGGGTAATAACCGAAAGAAACACCCACCAGGGCAGAAAAAACAAAACCCAGCAAAATCGACCCCGCACTCACCAGCGTCGACCATCCGGCGAAGTAAGAGATCAGCGTACTCGCCGCCAGCCCCGCCGCGATTCCCGCCGCGCCGCCAACCACCGCCAGCGTGACCGCTTCGATCAGGAATTGCGACAGAATATCCTTGGTCTTCGCGCCCACCGCCAGCCGCAGCCCGATCTCGCGCGTGCGCTCCGTCACCGAGACCAGCATGATGTTCATGATCCCGATTCCGCCCACGATGAGCGAAACCGAAGCGATGGCCGCGAGCAGCATCGACATCACGCTCGCCGAGGTCTCCTGCGCCTTGAACACTTCCTCCATGTTGCGGATGGTGAAGTCGTCATCCTGATTGGCCTGGATGTGGTGCCGCTGGCGCAGCAGCGTGGTCATCTGGTCCTGCGCGTCCTGCGTCATGCCTTCGCGCGCCTGCACCATGATCTGCCCCACTGCGGCGGCATTGGCCTGCGACGAACCAATCACCTTTTTCTTAGCGGTGCTGATGGGAACCAGAATCACGTCGTCCTGATCCTGACCGGTGGGCGATTGGCCCTTCGGCACGAGCGTCCCGCCAACCGTAAATGGAACCGACTTGATGCGGATTACCTTGCCCACCGGGTCCTCGCCGTTGAACAGGTTGTCGATCACCGTTTTTCCGAGCAACGCGACCTTGGCCGCCGCATCCACGTCGCCCGTGGTAAACGCTTGGCCGTCCTGCACCTGCAAATCGCGAATGCCGAGGTAATCCGGCGTCGTGCCCAGAAGCTGCGTGGCCCAGTTGTTATTGCCGTAGACTACCTGGACTCCGCCGCGGCTGATCGGCGCGGCGGCCTGGACGCCCGGACAATCGCGCGCAATCACTCGGGCATCGTCTTCGCTCAGCGTCTGGGCGAAACCGGAGCCGAGCCGAATGCCGGAACTCGTGATGCTGCCCGAAAGAACGATAATCACGTTGCTGCCGATGGAGGCGATCTGCTCCTGAATGCGTGCCTGCGCACCCGACCCCACCGCCACCATCGCGATCACCGCCGCAACCCCGATGATGATGCCGAGCATGGTCAGCGCCGAGCGAAGCTTGTTGATTCGCAGCGCGTTGAAGGCGATCCGCATGCTGGCCGTGAGCTTCTTCATGCGACCGGCACCTCCTCATCCGCGGCCGGTGTCTCGGCGAGCTGCCGATCCGCCTGCCGCGGCGCTTCCACCGGTTCATCGCTGACAATCCGCCCGTCTTTGAAATGAATGATGCGGCCGGCATACTGCGCGATATCCGGCTCGTGCGTCACAATCACGATGCTGATGCCCTTCTCGCGATTCAGCCGCTGGAAAATGGCCATGATCTCGATGCTGGTGCGCGAATCGAGCGCCCCGGTGGGCTCGTCGGCCAGGATGATGCGCGGATCGTTGATCAGCGCCCGCGCGATCGCGACGCGCTGCTGTTGGCCGCCGGAAAGCTGGTTGGGACGATGATCGGCACGCTCGGCCAGGCCAACAACGCCCAGAGCCTCCATGGCGCGCTGGTGTTGATCGCCGGTTCCATGATCGCTGTACAGCAGCGGAAGCTCGACGTTTTCAAGCGCGCTGGTTCGCGCCAGCAGATTGAACTGCTGAAAAACAAAACCGATCTTGTTGTTGCGGATCTCGGCCAGTTGGTCGCGATCCAGATTGCCCACGCTGACGCCGTCCAGATAGTAAGAACCCGAACTAGGCTTGTCCAGACAGCCGACGATATTCATGAAAGTCGATTTGCCCGATCCGGACGGCCCCATGATGGCCACGAAGCTCCCGCGATCAATCGTGGCCGACACGCCCCGCAGCGCGTGCACGGTGATGTCGCCGAGCTGATAAATCTTGGTGAGATTCTCGATTTGAATCAGAGGAGGCGTCACAAATTCCTCCGAGTTAGAATCCGATCCGCCGCGTGCCGCCGGGAGCGCTCGGAGCCGCGGAACTCGACGCGGCTTTGGAGGCCGTCCCGGTCACCACCCGCTGCCCTTCCGTGAGGCCGCTGAGAACTTCCAGGAAATTCCCATCGCTTAGGCCGAGCTTCACCGCCGCCGCTTTAGGATTACCGCGTTCATCCAGGACGTAAACGGTCTGAAGCCCCTGCGTTGCTTTCGTTGTTCCCGCCGGGCTTTTGGGACGCGCTCCGGCGGAAACGCTCGCCGGCCGGAAGCGCAGCGCGGCCACCGGAATCCGCAATGCATTTTCGGCCCGCCCGGTGAGAATTTTCACGTTGGCGGTCATGCCTGGAAACAGCTTCAAGTCCTGGTTCGAAACGCCCACCACGATGTCGTAAGTGATCACGTTTTGCACGTTGATGGGCGCCTGGCGGATCTGCGTGACCGCACCGCGGAAAACCACTCCCGGATACGCGTCCACGGTGAAGTTAGCGGGCTGGCCAACGCGAACCGGCCCAACGTCGGATTCATCCACGTTGGTGTCGACCTGCATTTTGGTAAGATCCTGCGCGATTAGAAAAATAGTCGGCGCCTGAAACGACGCCGCCACGGTCTGGCCGACATCCATGTTTCGCGAAACCACTACGCCGTCCACCGGTGCGCGGATTTGGGTGTGCTCCAGGTCCAGCGCCGCCTGGTCCAGCGCGGCCTGATCCTGCTTCACCGTTTCACCCGCCCCATCCAGTTGCGCCTGTGACACGTCGCGCTGCGCTTTAGCCGATTCCACGGCGGACTGAGAAGCCGTCAGCGCCGCGTTGGCCGCGTCTAGGTTGGCGACCGCCTGATCGTAGGTAGCCTTGGCCGTGTCGGCGTCCTCCTGCGAAATGATCTTCTCCTGGAGCATGACTACGCGCCGATCGTTCTCCACCTTGGCCAGCGTCACCGCGCTCTGCGCCCGGACCACATTGGCTTTCTGGCTGGCCACGTTCGCCTCCGCATTGGCGATATCGGCTTCCGACTTGGTCAACGTCGCGCGCGCGGTGATCACCGCCTGCTTGGCGCCATCCAGATTGGCTTTGGCCTGGTCTACGCGCGCCTGGAACATGGCCGGATCGATGCGCGCCACCAACTGGTTTTGCTTCACCTTGGTGTTGAAGTCCGCATACAGCGCGAGGATGTTGCCCGAAACCTGGCTGCCCACCTGCACCGTCACTACCGCGTTGCAGTTTCCAGTCGCGCTGATGCTGGCGTCGATGTCGCCGCGATCCACCGGCGCGGTCAAATATCCAGTTTGCTGCGCCCGACCGAAATAGTAATACGCAACTGCGGCGGCGCTAAGCGCCACAACCGCGCCGATGGCCGCCAGCCACTTTCTGGACCTCTTCCGCCGGCTGCCCTTCCCCGTCGGCAGACCCGCCGGAGACCGCAATTCCTCAATTTCTGGCGGCGCGCCGGGCAGCGAAGCGATGCGAGGCTCGTGGCTTACCACCTCGGTGGTTTGCATGGGATTAATCCTTCACCCTTCAGGCAGCAATCCAGCTTCCGCCGCTAGGATGCGGAATGCCGCCAGGGACTGCTCGCAGAGGCGTCTTTTCACACACTTGCAGTGGGTTACCTAGCTCAGAAGCCCCCCTACCAGGACTTACGTGCTGCCTTATCCCAAGCGTTTGCAAGATGTCGGAACCCGAATAAATCATGCAGGGGCTATTGTGATTGGTCCATCGGTTGCGAGACCTGATTTCGGGGCGGCAGCAGCCCTGGCGAGACGCGACGTCGGCTCTGGCCCGCGCTGGCTAAGCCGCGTCTGTGCGATGACGACCGTGACGTCTAACGAAGGGACCGTGGCTGCCGTGCGAGGCAGCGTCATCGATGTCACCTTCCCCGAACGCATCCCCGCCATTTATCACGTCCTGAAATCCGGCCCGGCGCAGGAAATTGTGATGGAAGTGGTTTCGCATCTGGACGCCACCACCGTGCGCAGCATCGCGCTTACCCCGACTCGCGGATTGTGGCGCGGCGCGCCGCGTGGTCGACACGCGCCAAACCCTCGAAGTGCCGGTCGGCGAGCGCGTGCTCGGGCGCGTGTTCGATGTGTTCGGCCAAACCATCGACCGCAAGGCCCCCGTTGAGGGCGGCGAATGGCGCTCTATTCACGCCGACCGGTGCCGCTCATGCGGCGCTCCACCACTTCGGAAGTCTTCGAGACCGGCATCAAAGCCATCGACGTGCTGGCTCCGCTGGAGCGCGGCGGCAAGAGCGGGCTGTTCGGCGGCGCCGGCGTCGGCAAGACCGTGCTGATCACGGAGCTGATCCACAACGTCATCGGCCACCACAAGGGTGTCAGCGTGTTCTGCGGCATCGGCGAGCGCTGCCGCGAAGGCGAGGAACTGTACCGCGAGATCCAAACCGCGGGCGTGCTCGACAAGACCGTGCTGGTGTTCGGCCAGATGAACGAATCGCCGGGCGCGCGCTTTCGCGTCGGCCACTCGGCCCTGACCATGGCCGAGTATTTTCGCGACGACGCGCGCCAGGACGTGCTGCTGCTGATCGACAACATTTTCCGCTTCATCCAGGCCGGCTCGGAAGTTTCCGGGCTGATGGGCCAGTTGCCTTCGCGGCTCGGCTACCAGCCTACGCTGGCCACCGAACTTGCGGACCTGGAAGAGCGCATCTGCAACACCGCCGCGGGCGCCATCACCTCGGTGCAGGCGGTTTACGTTCCGGCCGACGACTTCAGCGATCCTTCGGCGGTCCACACCTTCAGCCATCTCTCCGCCTCCATCGTGCTGTCGCGCAAGCGCGCCTGCGGAGGGCCTATACCCGGCCATCGACCCGCTGCGCTCGGGCTCCAAGATGGTGACGCCGCAGATCGTGGGAAAGCGGCATTACCTGATCGCGCAGGAGATTCGCAAAACGCTGGCGGGCTACGACGAACTGCGCGACATCATCGCCATGCTGGGCCTGGAAGAGCTCTCGCAGGAGGACCGCCGGACCGTTCATCGCGCGCGCCGTCTGGAGCGATTCCTGACGCAGCCGTTCTTCGTGACCGAACAGTTCACCGGACATCCGGGCAAGCTGGTGAAGCTCGAGGACGCCTTGGATGGCTGCGAGCGGATCCTCAACGACGAATTCGCCAACCTGCCCGAGCAGGCGCTCTACATGATCGGCGCCATCAATGAGGTGCGCCGATGAAGCTCACCGTCTTGCTGCCGTCGGAAGTGTTGCTCGAAGAAGAAGTGGTGCGCATCAAGGCCGAGGCGGAAAACGGCTGGTTCGGCATCCTGCCCAAGCATGTCGATATGGTCACGGCGCTGGTGCCCAGTGTTTTGGTTTTCGAGCGGCCCGGACAGGCGGAAGAGTACCTGGCGGTCGATCACGGAATCCTGGTGAAGTGCGGGCCGGACGTCCGGGTATCCACGCGCAACGCCGTGCGCGGGGCCAGCCTGGAACAGCTCCAGCACGCAGGTGGAGAAGAAATTCCGCGAGCGCGAGGAGCAGGAGAGGAAAGCGCGCGCTTTCGAAGCGAAACTGGAAACCGACCTGGTGCGGCGCCTGCTGGAGGAGGAAAAACATGCCTGAGCCCGAGCCGAAACTCTCCACCGGCGCCGAGCGCATGATCCGCCAGGTCGGCGCCGAGCAGGAGCGCATGCTCCGCGCGCGCCAGCGCACAAACGGGAATTGGAGCTCGATCGCCATCCTGGGCGTGGTGGGCTGGTCCGTCGCCATACCGACTCTGGCCGGCATCGCGATCGGCCTGTGGATCGACCACCATTGGCCCAGCCGCTTCTCTTGGACCTTGATGTTGCTGATCGGCGGACTGGTATTCGGCTGCGTGAGCGCCTGGCTGCGCGTGAAAGGAGATCAACCGTGAGTGGATTCGCCATCGTTTCGAGCGTCCTGATTGGAACTGCGCTGGGCCTGTTCTTCTATGGCGGGCTGTGGTTCACAGTGCGCCGGCTCGCCACCACCCCCCACCCGGTCCTGCTCACTCTGGGCAGTTTTTGGATTCGATTGGTGGTGGTGCTGGCAGCCTTCGTCTTTCTAACCCGCGCGGGACTCCCGTACGTCGCGCTAGCGATGGCCAGCTTCATCCTCGGACGTCTGGCAGTTTCCCGGTTCATACCGGCGCGGAGGCCGGTGGCCAAATGCACCTGACGCCCGATCATATCGTTCTGTGGCGCTGGGGTTTTGTCCAGCTCAACGCGACCATCGTCTTTACCTGGATCGTGATGCTGCTGCTGACCCTGGTCTCCTGGCTGATTACCCGGCGGCTGACCAGCTCCGATGAGCAGCGCTCGCGCTGGCAAACCGGTCTGGAAGCCGTGGTGGAGCTGATTCGCGGCCAAATCCACGAGATCTGCCCGCGAGGCAGCGATACTTATCTGCCTTTCGCGGGAACGCTGTTCCTGTTCATCGCCGTCTCGAACGTCCTGGATATCGTCCCCGGCTGGCACCCGCCCACCGGCTCGCTTTCCACCACGGCCGCGCTGGCGATCTCGGTGGGCGTCGCGGTGCCGGCTTTCGGCATCCTGCGCCAGGGCCTGGGCGGATATCTGCGGCATTACCTGCGCCCCAGTTGGATCATCCTGCCGTTTCATTTGCTGAGCGAGACCACGCGCAATCTGGCGCTGGCCGTGCGCCTGTTCGGCAACATCATGAGCGGGACGATGATCGTCGCAATTCTTTTGGCCATCGCGCCGCTGTTTGTTCCGGTGCTGATGCAGGCTCTGGGACTGCTGATCGGCCTGATCCAGGCCTACATTTTTGCGGTTTTAGCGATGGTTTATATTGGCGCCGCGGTACAACGCGAGCAGGAAGGAGCGTCAGATGCACATGCGACTTAGGAGGCTTTATGGATAGCGTCACGGTGATCGCCATCTTTTCGATTGCGGCCGCCGCTTTGTGCATGGCCATCGGTTCGATCGGCCCGGCCATTGGCGAAGGCCGGGCGGTCGCGCAAGCGCTCGGCTCCATCGCCCAGCAGCCGGATGAAGCCGCCACCATCAGCCGCACGCTGTTCATCGGCCTGGCCATGATCGAATCCATCGCCATTTATTGTTTCGTCATCTCCATCATTCTGATCTTCGCCAACCCGTTCTGGAACCATATCGTGGCGGCGAAACCGGGAGGCTAGCGGATGCTGATCGACTGGTTCACGGTCGTCGCGCAGATCGTCAACTTCCTGGTCCTGGTGGCGCTGCTGAAGCACTTCCTGTGGGGACGGCTGGTGGCGGCCATCGATGCGCGCGAGAAGCGCATCGCCGGGCGCCTGGCCGAAGCCGAAGAGAAGAACCAGGAAGCTGAGACGCTGAAGGAGCAGGCTCACGCCGAGGAGGCCGCGCTAGCCGACCAGCACGATCAGATGATACGGCAAGCCCAGCACGAGGCCGAAGACGAACGCAACGCCATGATCCAGCGCGCGCGCGACGAAGTGCGGGGCCTGGAAGCGCGCTGGCATGAAGATCTGGAGCGGGAACAGTCAGCTTTTCTGAACCACTTGAAGCGCCGGGCCGCCACCGAGATGCTCACCGTGATCCGGCGGGCGCTCGCCGATCTGGCCTGTACCGATATCCAGGAATGCGCCACGCGCACGTTCCTCGAAAAAATCAAGAAATTGGACCCCTCCGCGCTGCGCGACCTGGTGGGCAAGGAGCTTACTGTGCTGAGCGCGCTGGAAGTGCCGGGCCCGGAGCAACACGAAATCCAGGCTGCGCTCGAAGAACGTCTGGGCGCGCCCGTGCCTTTGCAATTCCAACGCGCGCCCGCCATGGCCTGGGGCATCGAATTGCGCGGGAACGGCCGCAGGATCGGCTGGACGCCGGACAGTTACATTGAATCGCTCGAAGAGAACCTGAAGGAGGCCCTGGAACGCAGGGCGGACCTGGTGACGCGATGAAAGAAGCGCGCATCTCGCTGTCCACGGTGCTGGATGAAACGCTGGAGGCGGTCGAGCAGGTCTCCAGTGAGTCTCCGGTCGCGCCTGAGCTGCGCGAATACGGCATCGTAAACTTTGTCGGCCAGGGAATCGCGCGCGTGCGCGGCCTGCCGAACGTCAAATCCGAAGAGCTGGTGCGCTTCGCGGGCGACCGGCTGGGAATGACCTTCAACCTCGATCCGGACGAAGTCGGCGTGGTTCTGCTGGACGATTGCACCGGCGGTTGAGTCGGGCTCCGAGGTCTGGCGCACCAATCGCGTGCTGGATGTGCCGGTGGGTGAGGCGCTGCTGGGGCGCGTCGTGGATCCGCTGGGCAGGCCGCTCGACGATGCGCGGCCCGCCCGAAACGCACCTGCGCGCCACCATCGAGTGCGACGCTCCCTCCATCATGGATCGCGCTCCGGTCACGGTGCCGCTGCAAACCGGGACCAAAGTGGTCGACGCGCTGATTCCGGTCGGGCGCGGCCAGCGCGAGCTGATTCTGGGCGACCGCCAGACCGGAAAGACCGGTATCGCCGTGGATTGCATCCTCAACCAGAAAGGCAAGGATGTGATCTGCATCTACTGCGCGATCGGCCAGCGCAGCTCCTCGGTGGCGAAGGTCATCGCCGATTTGCGGCTGCGCGACGCGATGGAATATTCGATCGTCGTGGTAGCCGGCGGCGACTCGACGCCCGGGCTCCAGTTCGTTGCGCCCTACGCGGCCATGTCGATGGGCGAGTATTTCATGCGGCAAGGCCGCGACGCCCTGGTGGTATTCGACGATCTGACCTGCCATGCGCGCGCGTATCGCGAGGTCTCGCTGCTGCTGCGCCGTCCGCCTGGGCGCGAAAGCTTTCCCGGCGATATTTTCTACATCCACTCGCGCTTGCTGGAACGCTCCACGCACCTGCGCAAAGAGCTCGGCGGAGGCTCGCTCACCGCTCTGCCCATCGTCGAGACCGAAGAGCAGAACATCGCGGCCTACATTCCCACCAATCTGATCTCCATCACTGACGGCCAGATCTATCTCACGCCGGACTTGTTTCAGAAAGGCATTCTGCCGGCGGTGGACGTCGGCAAATCGGTCTCGCGCGTCGGCGGCAAAGCGCAATTGGCGGCGTATCGCGCCGTGGCGGGCGACCTGCGCCTGTTCTATTCGCAATTCGAGGAACTGGAAGTGTTTTCGCGCTTCGGCTCGCGCCTGGACGAACGCACGCGCACAGACCCTGGCACGCGGCCGCGCCGTTCGCGAAGCGCTGAAACAGCCGCAGTTCGATCCGATTCCGGCCGCCGAGCAGGTGGCGACTCTGGTGGCCGCCACCGAGGGCCTGTTCGACAATCTGCGGCCCGAGCAGATCGTCGAAGCCTCCGCGCGCATCCGGCAAACGCTGCTCGAGAAGATTGCCGCGAATCCATGAATCCATCGAGGCCGGCAAGAAGTTGAGCGATGCGGATCGCCAGGCGTTAGTGAAGCTCGCCGCAGGATGCCATCCAATGGAAACCGCCGAGTCGCTAAGACGATCCCTTGCCGTCACCGAGGAGCTGCAATCGGTGGTGAAGACCATGAAGGCGCTGGCGGGCGTGAACATCCGCGCATACGAGCGCGCCGCGCACGCCGTGGCCGAATACAATCGCACCATCGAGATGGGACTGCAAATCGCGCTGCAGCGCATCCCGGCGCATGCGCTTCCGCCCGAAACACCCCGCGCGGCGTAAAGCTGGGCGCCATC
Organism: Terriglobia bacterium; assembly: GCA_963739705.1. Taxonomy (GTDB): domain Bacteria; phylum Acidobacteriota; class Terriglobia; order Bryobacterales; family Bryobacteraceae; genus Palsa-89. The sequence goes on from CAVUBR010000017.1 coordinate 47,576, forward strand.
GTGTTCGGGTCCGATCAAGGCATGTGCGGCCAGTTGAACGATCAAGTAGTCTCGCATGCCTCGCGCGCGTTGTTGAAGCTGGCCGTCAAGCGCGAGAGCCAGGCGCTGTTGGCCGTCGGCGTCCGCGCTGCCGGGCAGTTGGAGCGCCTGGGACGAAAGCTGGAAGGATCGGTCCAAGTTCCCAGCTCGACGTCGGGCATCACGGCCGCGGTGGAAGAAGTCCTGCGCAAGATCGAAGAGTGGCACTTCGAGCGCGGCATCGAGTTCGTCGTGCTGTTTTACGCGCGGCCCGTCTCCGGCGCATGGTACCGAGTGCGCGGCGTGCGGCTCCTGCCGGTGGATCGCGAGTGGATCAATGGCCTAAAGGCCAGGCGCTGGCCATCCAAGGTGCTTCCCGAGTTCAGCATGGACGAGACACAGCTTTTCCGCGCGCTGATCCGCGAGTACATGTTCGTGTCGCTCTTTCGCGCCTTCGCCGAATCGCTGGCGAGCGAAAACGCCAGCCGCCTGGCATCCATGCAGGTGGCCGAGCACAATATCGACGACCGTCTGCGAGCGTTGACCACCGAATCGCGCCAGTTCCGCCAGACCTCGATCACCGACGAGCTGCTGGATATCATCTCATCGTTCGAAGCGCTGCGGGCCAAGCCCAAACCCTAAAGGCCCCGCTCAGCAAGGTCGGGCGTTACGGCGCCACTTGCAAGGACTCGATGTACCGGGTCAGGCTGTCGACCCGCACCGTCGTTTCAGCATGGCTGCCGCCACCCAGGTAGCGAAACGACGGCCCCCACACCGGCATGTCTTTGGACCCGTGCGCCACCACCAGCAGATCCCCGCGGATGGTCGCCCTGACGCGCTCGGAGGGAAACACGCCATTGTTGCGCTTCGCAAGCGTTGTCAAATCCGTTGTGCGGGCCTTCAACGCCGGCGATACAGGCCCGCTGCCCGCTCCATCGCGGCCGTGGCAGGAAGCGCAGTAATCCAGATACATTTCCGCACCAGCGCCGGCCGGCGTGGGACGAAGCGGCGCCTGCCCGGTCTCGGCGCTCTGAGGCGCCGCTATCCAAGCCACAGCGAAAATCAGAAGGCCAATGCTGCGTGATAATCGAAAGCCCATTGTCACTCCCTTAAAATCTCGGCCTGGCGCCAATCCTGCCGGCGCCAGGGATGCAACCTATTGAACGTCCGTCACCCTCCCGGCCGTGAAGGTAATCTTCAAGTTCGGGTAGACATACATCTTCTTGCCTCCCAGATCGGCCACCACATTGGGCGGGCCGAGGATCGCGGTCACTTGATCCACCGTTTGGCCGAGCTGGATGGTTCCCGCCGCCCTCGATGGCGCCGAAGTTTGATTCCCCTCGAACGCTTGATTCAAGACGTCCTGCTCGGCGGCGCTCGCGTCCTTTTCAGTCTGATTGAGAGCGGCAACGTCATTAGGATCCGGTGGCGGAGCCGCGGACGCAAAGGGCGCTTGTACATCGCCGCGCAACGCTGCCCCGGGCGCGGGCGGCAAACCACCTTGCCCCTGGCTGGACCGCAACTCGCCCAAGCCTTGGTCGATGGTCTCTCGCATGCGATTGAGCATCTCCTGTAAGTCCTGGAACGAGACCGCCACCAGGCTGCCTCGCGCACAGTCCCCGCTCTTACTCGCCAGGACGCGCAGGTAAGCAACTTGTGAATCGGGAGGCAGTGGCGCTCCGGTGGATTGCAAAACGTCGCCCGAAGTAAGCACGCATTCTCCAATTCCCGCGGCTACGTCCAGCCCACTCGACGCTACGAATACGTGCGGCTTGTTGTCGCTGAGCAGTCGGCCCAGGTCGCCGGAGGTCAGATCCGCCGTTCCATTCCTGGCCACAGCTTGGCTATCGAGGCTGGCCTCGGAAAGCTGCAGACGGACTTCGTCGGCGATGGCTTGCTTCACTTCAGCCGACAGCGGCACTTGGCCCGGACCGCAGGGCGGCGCAAAAGCGGCGGCTTCATCGGCGGCCGCCGCCATCCGGTCGCGATAGTCCTGCTCCAGCGCAGCGGCCAGCAGATAATCCGTCAGCCAGAACGGACCGGCCGCATACACCGGATACGGAGCGAAGTAGGGACCATAGTAGGGATACCAGGACGCCCCCAGCCAGCCCCAGTGAAAATAGACGCCGAGAGACCACGGTGCATAGGCCCAGCTATAGAAAAGTGGCGGGTAGTAGCTGATCGGAGCATATGCGTAGAGCCCGAAGCCGTGGTAACGATACGGCCTGTAGAAACGGTTGAAGCGCCCGTGATCGCCATAGTAGGTTCGTTGGATGAAATCATGGCCGCGCGTCGAGAACGGGCGCTGGATATAACCGCGGCCGCCCCCGTAGGACGCAACTACGACGTGGTCGGCTCGCTCGCGCATCATGAGATTCCTGCCAACAGGGGGGTGCACAATCGTGATGTCGCGCGCGTGCACCGTACGAACGCTTCCGTCCGGGCGGAACTGAGCCTCGCCGTGCTGGCTCTGGAAGCTGCGCACGGAACCATTCGGCCGCATCGAATATTGATTGCCGGCCTTGGTCCGGACCGAGTACGAGCCGTCCTTCTGTGTGGCGATTTGCCCGGGCGGAACATGTCTCTGCGTAATCACTCGCTGGCCGGGCTGGGGCCGGGCGGCTTCACCGGCTCTCTGCGATTCGCGCGGCGCACGGCCCGCTTGCGGAGTCGCGTTGGGCGGGGCGGCGGCGCTCGGTGCTCCGCGCGGCGCATTCTCTATCCTGGGCGCCGGACGCGGAGTCGCAACCTTCGGCGCTTCCCGTGCAGGTCCGACGGCGCTGGGAGCACGTTGCCCCCGGCCGGCTTGCGGCGCTCCTACCTGCGGAGTGCCTCCGCTGGGAGGCCTTGGCGATGTCTGAACGCTCGGCGCAGGCGCGTTCCCCACATGCGGCGCCGGCCTCGGCGCCTTTTCCATTCTTGGCGCACTCTCTGTTTTTGGCGCAGCCGGCGGAGGAGTCACCTTGGGCGCCGGACGTGGCTGCTTCCGTTGAACATTGGGCGCCGGCGCTGGGCGCGGCTGCTCCTGCTGAGCTTGCGGCGCGGGCGCCATATGAGTTGGGCCGCCGCGCACTCCAGCGGGCGGATTACCTCGCTTCTCCTTGTCCTGATCGTCGGCAGCCCTCGAAGCCGTGGCATACGAAAACAACAGCAGGACAGTCACTAGGACCAGCCACGCACGGGAGCAAATCTTATGAATGCTGGCACGCTTCATAACCCTAAATTCCTCTCCATCGCGCCCCCACCATCCCGCACTCGGTCAAATCAGTCTCACTTGACGCGGGAAGGCACGCTCCGCACAGCTCAATTCATGCGCAACGCCTGTGAGGAGAGCACGGGAAGTACCGAGGGAGTTCCGCGTCACCAAGTTATTGACTGCAAGTTGCGTTGCAACCGAAACTTCCCCTTTCTGGGTCGCTTCACGCAGTTACAGGGTGCGTGAAAGCGGACAACCGGGGCCCGGCCTTCCGCCTAAGATTCTCGTAGCGTGTGAGTTGCAGCGAGCCCGGTTGTGGAAACGCGTCTGCAGCACAGAGGACTGGGACGCGAGTTTCAATGTCTACTCGCGCCCTGCCAGGTCGCCCGGCGGAGACCGGCGAAGAAAGGAGCATGCGATGCGAGGGTTCAATCGTTTGTTCTGGCTGATTGTTCTTCTGCTTCTCACAACGGGAACATTAGGAGGACTGTTCCTGTGGCCGGCGCTTAGCAAGCTGCTCACTCACTAGCGAGGTGGAACCATGACGTACCGAGCGGCTGAATCTAAGCACGCGGTGGCATGCGTTCTGGGCGCCCTGGGATTGGGCGCGGTGCTGCTTTTCGGTTCTGCCTGCGACATGAACTTCGGAAGCAGCAGCCGTTACAGTCCACCTCCGCCTCAGCCCAATCCATCCGACCCGCCATCGCGCGTTGCCCGCCTCAGCTATCTGGACGGGCCGGTTTCCTTCCGCGCCTCAGGCTCCAGTGTTTGGACCCCGGCGGTCCTGAACCGGCCCGTTACCACCGGAGACGAATTGTGGACCAGCGCGGGGGCCCGGGCGGAACTCCATCTCGGCTTCGCGGCCATTCGTCTCAATGAGGAAACCGATTTCGGCGTCCTGGAGTTGAGCGACAATGCGTTGCAAGCCAAGCTAACCCAAGGAGTGATTCGATTCACTGTGCGGCGCTTGGAGCATGGCGACGCTTTTGAAATCGACACCCCGAACGCGTCCATCACTCCCTCCGAGGCAGGCGAGTATCGCATTGAGGTTGGCTCGAAGGCGAACACAACCGACGTGATCGTGCGCGCCGGAGAGGCCGAAGTGACCAACGCAAAGCTTGCATTCGAAGTCTTGGCAGGCCAGCGGACCCGCGTAGACCACACCAAGCTGATAGGGAGGAATGTCAGTCGCGCTCCTGAACCCGACCGTTTCGATCAGTTCTGTCAAACACGGGATCACCTGGAAGAACACGCTGAGTCCCAAAAGTACGTCGCCACTGGCGTCATCGGAGCGTATGATTTGGATGATTGCGGCATCTGGCTCACGAGCCCGACGCTGGGCGCTCACTGGACGCCGCGCTGCGTTCCGGTGGGCTGGGCGCCGTACCGCTCCGGCCGCTGGAATTGGATCGAACCGTGGGGTTGGACCTGGATCGATGACACGCCTTGGGGATTCGCTCCGTTTCACTATGGCCGCTGGGCCTGGCTGGAAGGTTCCTGGTCGTGGTTCCCTGGGCCGTTGCGTGGACAGCCGGTTTATGCGCCGGCACTGGTGGCGTTTGCCGGAGGCGCAAGACCCGGCAGCGCCGCGGTAGCGTGGTTTCCACTGGGGCCCAAAGAGATCTACGTGCCCGCCTATCGGGCCAGTTTGCACTATCTCGCCAATCTGAACCCGATGGCCGAAAATCCCTCCACCATCGAGTCCGCAATCCTGCCGCGCCAATCCTACGCCAACCGCCAGGCGCCCGGCGCCGTCACTGCTGTATCGCGCGTGGTCTTCACGTCTGGGCGGCCAGTACAAGGCTCGGTCCTGGCGGCGGAATCCCGCGATGCCGCCGCGCAGGTAACCGGATTTCCGGCATTGGCCCCTGAACCGGAAAGCTTGTCAACCCGCGTGCCCGGCGTTCGAATCCCGAAGCCGCCTCAGGGAAGCGCAGACCGCCACGTGATGTTGCGCCGGTCCCCACCGCCCCCTCCCATTCCGTTCGAAATGCGGTTGCCGTTACTCGAAGCGCATCCCGGGCAACCGCTGGATCACGAGACGCTGGAACAGCTTCGTAACGGTCAAGAGCCAGAGCGATGAGCCCGCATGGTATGCCAAGTGCTCCGATTCAAGACGTGATCGCCGATCTTGAGGTACCAGGCATTCATGCGGAACATCTAGAACAGTACCTCAAGTCGTTGTTGGGCAATAACATCATCGTCGAAGGTTTCGTTCCGCTAGGTGGGGCGGCCGACAGCCTCACCAAAGGCTTCGGTTACGGAACCCCCCTCCGCATCGACTACAAAATTCCCGGCCAAGCAACGCAAAGCACCGTGCTCCATACCATGAGCACGGGACCATTCGGGCACGAACACATGGCGGATCGCGCACGCACTTTGCTCTGGTCCCATCAGGCCTTCAACCGACTTCCGCACCACGTTCGATCCTTCGATGTGGGCGGGTTCCAACACGATGGCAGCCTGATCTCGCTGGCGAAGGTGGAAGAGCTTTGCCTCCTCACCGAATACGCCGAAGGGCAGGCCTATGCATCGGATCTGGAGCGCCTGCGCGATGGAGGCACACTCGCCGATTTGGACTTGGCCCGCGCCGATGCTCTGTGCGACTACCTGGCCGACATTCACCGCGTGCACGTCGAAAACCCTGACCTGTACCTACGGCGCAACCGCGAGCTGGTCGGCGACGGCGAATGCATCATGGGGCTCAACGATTCCTATCCGGATCATCCCTTGTTCACGCCGCAGGTGCTCGAACAGATCGAACATCGCGCCGTAGCCTGGAGATGGCGCTTGAAAAACTACACGCACCGGCTGCGGCAGGTGCATGGAGATTTTCATCCTTGGAATATTCTTTTTGGCCGGGAGGCTGATTTCAAACTCTTGGACCGTTCTCGCGGCGAATACGGCGATCCTGCCGACGACGTCACCTGCCTCACGTCGAACTACCTGTTCTTTTCGCTCCAACGCAGCGGACGCCTGGAAGGCATCTTCGAAACGTTGTGGCGGCGGTTCTGGAACCGCTACCTCGAGAAGACCGGCGATCGGGAGATGCTGTGTGTGGCAGCGCCGTTCTTTGCATTTCGCGGCCTGGTGATGGCGAGCCCGGTCTGGTATCCGCATCTCACGGACGTTGTGCGGCGGAGACTGCTGAACTTTATTCTGAATGTGCTCGAATCCGACCGGTTCGATCCCGCGCAGGTGAACAAGTACTGTGGCGGATAACACCCGGCCTGCGTTTGCGGTGTGGATCACGGGCCTGCCGGCTTCCGGAAAATCCACCCTGGCGCGCGCTCTCAAAACCCAGCTTTCCGCGCGAGGAGTCAACGCGGCGGTACTGGAGTCAGACGCCCTCCGGCGCGTGATGTTCGATCAGCCACGCTACGGCCCGCACGAGCGCGATGCGTTCTACCGGCTCCTGGCCTACATCGGGGCGCTCCTTACCGAATATGGCGTGCCGGTCATCTTAGATGCCACCGCGAACCGTCGCGAATATCGGGAGCGCGCGCGGCAGCAGATCCCACGATTCCTGGAGGTCTACGTGGATTGCCCGCTCGAAACCTGCATGGCCCGCGATCCGAAAGGAATCTACCGTCAGGCCCGCGAAGGAGAGGTCGCGAATGTCCCCGGCTTGCAAGCGCCCTACGAGCCGCCGGAGGCCCCGGACGTACTAGTTCACGGAGACACCGAATCGCCCAACGCTGCGGCGGAGCGCATCGTCGCAAAATTGGCTAAGAAAGGCTACCTCTAATCTGAACGGGCTTCGGAACCATCGCGGGAAGTGTCTTACTTTACGTGAACATCCCTCCCACCCTTTACACTGGAAGCATGGCCAAACAATACCCTGCTCCGCCCCCGATCAGCATAGACACGAATAAAAAGTACAGCGCAACGCTCGACACCTCGAAAGGCAAAATCGTCTGCGAGCTGTTTGCCAAGGACGCCCCTAAGACCGTCAACAATTTTGTTTTCCTGGCTCGCGAAGGCTTCTACGACGGCACTGTCTTTCATCGCGTCATCGCGAATTTCATGGTACAGGGCGGCGATCCCACGGCTACCGGCACGGGCGGGCCGGGCTATCGTTTTGAAGACGAAACACGCGGCAATCCCAACAAGCACAAGGTGGGCACGCTCTCCATGGCCAACGCCGGACCCAACACCAATGGCAGCCAGTTCTTCATCACCCACGTCGTCACCGACTGGCTGGACGGCAAACACACTGTATTCGGGCAGGTCACCCAGGGGCAGGACGTAGTCAATAACATCAAACAGGGCGATCAACTCAAGGCCGTAGTGGTCGAGGAAAGCTAGGAAACGCCGGCCGCCGGTCTAAAATAGGTACATCCATGGCATTCCCGGTCCACCGCATGCGCCGTTCACGCGCCACCGAGCCGCTGCGCAAACTGGTGCGCGAGACTCATCTCGCGCCGGACGATTTCATTCTTCCTCTATTCGCGTGTCCTGGCATCGGCATCCGCCGCGCCATCAGTTCCATGCCTGGCAACTACCAGCTCTCGGTGGACGAATTAGTAAAAGAGTGCGCGGAAGCGCTCCGGCTCGGGATCGGCGGCGTCATCCTGTTCGGAATCCCGGAAACGAAGGACGACTTGGCCTCGGGCGCCTACGCCGATGACGGCATCGTGCAGCAGGCCGTCCGTGCCGTCAAGCGCGAATTGCCCAAGCTCCTGGTGATCACCGACGTTTGCAACTGCGAGTACACCAGCCACGGCCATTGCGGGCTGGTGGTGAATGGCGAGGTCCAAAACGACCCGACGCTCGAGTGGCTCGCGAAAGCCGCCGTCTCGCACGTCCGCGCGGGCGCCGACATGGTCGCCCCCAGCGACATGATGGACGGGCGCGTGGCCGCCATCCGCACCGCGCTCGATCAATCCGGCTTTTCCAACACGCCTATTCTTTCCTACGCCGCCAAATACGCTTCCGTGTTTTACGGGCCGTTCCGTGAAGCCGCCGAATCCACGCCCCAGTTCGGCGATCGCCGCAGCTACCAGATGGACCCTTCCAACGCCCGTGAAGCGATGCGCGAAATCGAGCTCGACCTGGAGGAAGGCGCCGACATGATCATGGTGAAACCAGCCATGCCGTACCTGGACATCATCCGCCAGGCCCGCGACCGGTTCGACGCTCCGCTGGGAGCCTACCAGGTCAGCGGCGAATTCAGCATGCTGATGGCGGCCATTCAAAACGGCTGGCTGGACCGGGACCGCGCCATTCTGGAGTCCCTCACCGCGATCCGCCGCGCCGGCGCCGATTTCATGTTGACCTATTTCGCCCAGGACGCCGCCAGGCTGCTGGCCTGACCTCACTGCCTCACCGAGAATCCCGAGAGCCTCTCCAGCGCGGCTTCCGATTCATCCACTCCCCGCACTTCCGCCCAGCGTGGACCCTTCCTCAGCATCCCAGCCAGTTCCGCCAATTGCTCCGCGTGGCCCACCGCGTACACCTGGACGCTCCCGTCGTCATCGTTGCGCACCCAGCCGCTAACGCCCAACTGCTGCGCGGCTTTTTCGGCGAAATAGCGGAACCCCACGCCTTGGACGCGCCCGCGAATCCGATACAAGCGCGCTAGCTTGGTTCCGCTCAAGGCTTCTTGCTGAGTGGGTACACCACGATCCTGCGAAAGGCTACCGTGCCGCGATCGCCTTGCAGCAGGATCGGCCCGGGATCCGGCTCGTTGGTGTCAAGCGCAATGGCCGTGGGCCCGTCGATCGTTTGCTTGTCGATGACGCGCACCCCGTTAAGGACCACGGTCACCTGCCGTCCCACCAGCCGGGCGGACATGGTTTGCCACTCGTCCGGCAGCTTGGCCTCATTCATGGTGGGTGCGATTCTCCCTAAGATTGCCCCGCTGGTCTGAGCGGAGACGGGCCGGTCGGCGTCGTCGGCAATTTGCACTTCATACCGGCCGCGCAGCCCGATCCCGCTATTCGCACGCGGCCCGATGCGGTATTCCACCTCCACCGCGAAATTCCAGAACCTCTTTTCCGAGACCAGGTTCGTGGTGCCCAGCCCGTTGCTCAGGATGCCTTCTTTCACCGTCCAGCCCAGCGACCGCACCGAACCGACGGTTTGCCAGCCCGTCACGCTGTGGCCGTCGAACAGAATTACAGGATCGCCTCGTTTCCAGGTTGGATCGTCTTTTTCCGGCAACAGCGGCGCCCGCACACCGGTCCACTCCAGATAAGTCGAAGGGTCGCCTTCAATTTCGAATGTGCCTTTCAGTTTGCCGTCCTCCAGACGCGCCCAGTACACGCCTTTTTCCGGACGGTTCTGGCGGTAACGGCTTTCGATTCCAAATCGCAGCTCGCCGTCTGAAATCGCAATCTTCGGAATTTCCTCCACCAGTGCCAGCGGAGCGCCGGTAAACTTCCCCTTGGGATTAGGAGTGCCCGCGCCCGATACCTCCAGCCACCAACCGCGTGGCGAAGACAACCCATTGACCGAGATGTCCCAGCGGCCGTTGAATTGTTGATCGTCAACCGTTGCAGCCCAACACACCATCATGCAGGCTGCGAGCAACGCGATTCGCACTGCGCCTAATTTAGCAAACTTCACGGCTGTTCGTCGGCGCAATCCGGCCCATTTTCAGCTTCGGGACCCCAGTCCGCCGAGTTCCGCGCGAGTTTGCAGGAACTGCAAGACGTGAGCGCGGGTAACCACGCCTTCCAGATGGTTATCCGCCACCACCGGAAGTTGGTTCACGTCGTCGCGTCCCATGGTTTCGAGCGCCTCCATGACCGGCGTGACGGGGGTCACGGTATGCAGTTGATCGAGCGGGCGCATGACATCGTGCAGCGTGGTGTAGGGCCAGCGCTGGCGCTCGATGGCTTTGATCTCGTGCGGGGTTACCAAGCCCTCTACGTTCCCATTTTGCGCCACCATGAAGCAGCGGCGTCCGGTCCGCAGCAGATACTCTTCCACAAAGTTTTGGACGTTCAGATGGCCGTCCACGCTGGCGCAATCCCGATCCATAACATCGCTCACGCGGACATCTTTCAATCGCGCGCTGAGGGCCACCGTCGCGTAGCTGGCTCCGGCGGCCTGCAGCAGAAACCAGCCGATGAAGGCGATCCACAGCCCTCCGATGCCGGCTCCGCCGAAGAATCGGAAAATGCCGAACGCAATGAATAGCAGCGCCACCGCCTGGCCGGCCCGCGCCGCCAGCAACGTGGACTTTTCCGCGTTGCCGGTGGACCACCAGATGATGGCGCGCAGGATTCGCCCGCCATCCAGCGGAAAGCCGGGGATCATGTTGAAGGCCGCCAGCATGAGATTGATGTAGCCCAGCCAGTAGAACATCGCCTGTATCGGCGTGCCGGGCGTCGCGCCCATGTGCCAGCCTGCGCCATAGGCGATGAGAAAACAAATCATGCCAATGACGGCGCTCGAAAACGGCCCCACGATTCCGACCCAAAACTCAGTCCGGGCATCGGAAGGCTCGCGTTCGATTTGAGCCACGCCGCCCAGGGCGAACAAAGTGATGGCCCGTGTGGTCAGGCCATGCGCCCGCGCTACCAACGCGTGCGACATCTCATGTGCCAGGAGCCCCGCGAAGAACAAGATCGCGGTTACGACCGATACCGCCCAAATCACTGCCTCGCCCCAATTGGCGTTGGCCGCGTGAAACTGCGATGCCAGCGACATCGTGATCAGAAAAGCGATCAGAAACCAGCTGTAATGCAGGCCGACTTCGATGCCGAAGATGCGTCCCAACCGAATATTCGATTTCATGCCAGCCTTCCCCGCCCGCTCCGATTCCAGGCGCTCGCGTACAAAGTATAATCCAGACTCCTATTGATTGGATCGCCGCCGCGGCGGTTTTGTTGCGGGGAATATGCGTCCCGCGCAGGACCACCGCTGCAGAAACGGCCGGAGGGTCCGGTCAAGAGTTGGCGCTGGAGGTGACTTCCAACAGCCCGGACCGCTCCAGCAGCGCATTGGGATTGGGATCCCGTCCCATGAAGGAGCGGTACAGGTCGGCTGGATCCGCGCTGTTGCCGCGCGAGAGAATGTTCTGGCGGAAACACGCGCCCGCATCCGGGCTGAAAATACCGCGTGCCTGGAACAGCGTGAACGCGTCCGCGTCCAAAACCTCAGCCCATTTGTAGGAGTAGTACCCGGCGCCGTATCCCACCGGGCTGGCGAACAAATGCGTGAAGCTGCAGATCATGCTATAGCGTTCGGGAAGTTTAGCGGGCGAAAACTGCTGCAGGATTCGCTTGGCGTAAGACAAGACATCGCCATCCTTGGCCGGCGAATATTCGCGATGCAGGTTCAGATCCACCAGGCCGAGCCCAAGCTGCCGCATTTGTCCATTGGCGGCGCGGAAATTGCGCGCGCGCGTCATTTTTTCGAATAAATCCTGCGGAATTTTTGCGCCCGTTTCGAAGTGCCGGGCGAACAAGTCCAGGGCGCCGCGCTCCCAACACCAGTTCTCCATGATTTGCGACGGCAGCTCGACGAAATCCCAGGCGACATTTACGCCCGCCAGGCTGCGCACTTCCACCTTGCTCAGGCAATGGTGCAGCAAGTGGCCGAACTCATGAAAGATAGTCTGGACTTCGCGGTGCGTGAGCAGCGACGGACGATCGCCCAGCGGCGGAGTCAAGTTGCCGCAAATCAGCGCCGCGTGCGGCTCGAAATAGTCGTCACGCGCAATACCGGTGATCAGGCTATCCATCCAGGCGCCGCCGCGCTTGTTCTCGCGAGGATACCAGTCGGCGTAAAACGCCCCGATCAGTTGGCCGTTGTCGCGGATCTCGTAATACTTCACGTGCGCATCCCAGACCGGCACTCCTGGCTTTTCCAGCACCTGGATTCCGTACAGACGGTGCACCGTCTCGAACATTCCTTGGATCACGCTTGCGAGCGGAAAATACGGCCGCAACGCCTCCTCATCGAAGTTGTAGAGGGCGGCGCGCTGCTTTTCGGCGTAGTAGGCGACGTCCCAGGATTCGAGTTGCTGGCCGGCGAAAGCGCGCAGTTCCTCGTTCTCGGTCCGGAACCGGCCGGAGGTCTTGCGTTTCAAATCTTCGAGGAATTCCGTGGCCTGTTGGCCGGTATGCGCCATCCGATCTTCCAACACCAGGTCGGCAAAATCACGATAGCCCAGCAAATTGGCTTTTTCCCGCCGCAGCTCCAGGATGCGCAGCAGAACCGGGATGTTGTCATGACGCTCGTCCACGGCGCGATTGATATACGCTTCGTAGACCTGGCGCCGGATTTCCCGGTCATCCAGATAGGTCATGAGCGCGATATAGCTGGGAGCTTGCAAAGTGAAGCGCCAGGCGGGCGCCTCGATCTCTTTAGCGGCCGCGCTGGCACGCGCCATGGCCACCGCGCCCTCGGGCAGCCCGGCCAGCTTATGTTGATCCCGGATTATCAGCTCGAATTCATTGATCGAGTCCAGCACATTTTCGGCGAATTTGATGGTTTGCCTGGTCAGCTCGACATCGATTTCCGCGATGCGTTTCTTTCCGGCCGCATCCAGTTCCGCGCCGTGCCGTCGAAAATTGTCCATGGTTTTTTCAAGAAATCTCCGGCGCGTTCCCGCGAGGCTCTTGGCTTCTTCGGTTTGGGAGAAAGATTTGACCGCGTTCCAGAGGCCCTCGTTCAGCGGCAGGGAGGAGTGGAAGGCGCTGACCTCAGGTTGCACGTTGTTATAGGCCGCGCGCAACTCCGGCGTAGTCGCGACCGCCTCCAGATGGCGCACCACCCCCATGGCGTAATCCAGCGTGTCGGTCAAGGTGTCCAACGGCTCCATCGTGTTGGCGTAGGTGCGCGCTCCCGGGTCCGATGTCAAGCGGTCCAGCCGCTCGCGCGCTGAGCGCAGCAGCTGGGAGATGGCGGGCTCGACATGTTCGGCCCGGATCCGGTCGAAAGGGATTTGGAATTGAGTGTGCAGCAGCGGGTTGGAGTCAGACATGCGGACTATCTTGATTTTATGACACTTTTGTGACGCCAGACTTCCGGAGCCACGCACCCCGTGAGTCGCCGCGCAATATCGGCATGGCTGGGCAACCAGCCTGACAACGGAGGGGCAACCGCCGGGAGCCTGATCCGGGTAACCGATCCAGGACGCTGCACGCCAGATTAGCGTCGAACTGGGATTCACTCGTGAAAGGAAGTGGAAGTTCATGATTGCTCCCCGATGCGTTACTCACGTCTCCGCGTCTCCAGGAATCACCCTGATTACGCCGGCATTCCTGATTACGCTGGCATTCCTGACAACCCATTACGCTGGCATTCCTGACAACCCCAGGATGCGCGGCAAATCACCGGGCGCACACTGGCAAGAACAAAGGATCGGACACTGGTATCAGCAGTAAGGGTCGCGGCGCGGCCGACGCCGCTGGCTCGATACCTGTGGCTGTGGCCACGGTCACACAGCGGGACGTTCCGATTGACCTGGATGTTATCGGCAATGTCGAAGCCTATTCCACGATTTCCGTCAAAGCGGAGGCCGGCGGCGAGCTGACCAAGGTCTCCTTTCAGGAAGGCGATTACGTAAAGAAAGGCGACCTGCTGTTTAGCATCGATCCCCGTGCCTTCCAAGCCCAGCTCAGCGAGGCGCAAGCGCAACTGGGCCAGGCGCAAGCCAACGTTGCCCGGGATACCGCCGCGCTGGGCCAGGCGGAAGCCAATCTGGCGCGCGACACGGCCAACCAGAAGTACGCCCAGTCCGAGGCCGCCCGCTATGGCAACCTGTTCCAACAGGGCATCGTTACGCACGAACAAAGCGATCAGACCCGCGCTAGCGCCACGGCGTCCGCGCAGACCATACTGGCCGATCAAGCGGTCGTCGAGAGTGCCCGAGCGCAGATCAGGGCCTCGAAAGCTGCGGTGGAGAACGCGGTTGCGACGGTGGAGAGCGCCAAAATCGTTTTAGGCGATACTGCGATCCGCTCGCCCATCGACGGCCGTACGGGCAACCTGGCCATTAAGGAGGGCAGCATCGTAACTCCCAACACGATGGAGCTGGTGACAATCGAGCAACTCCACCCGATTTACGTGACGTTCGCCGTGCCGGAAGACCGGCTGGGAAGCATCAAGAAATATATGGCGGAAGCCAAGCTGCCGGTGATGGCTCTGCCGCAGGACAACATCCGAACCACCGAAGTGGGCACATTGACGTTCATCGACAACGGTGTAGATCCAAATACCGGCACCATCAAGCTCAAAGGCACTTTCCCAAACGAAGACAACAAACTTTGGCCGGGTGAGTTCGTGCGCGTCACGCTGCAGCTCACTAAGCAGCCGAACGCCCTGGTGGTTCCCAATCAGGCGGTGCAAACCGGTCAAGATGGGCAGTTCGCCTATGTAGTGAAGGGGGATCGCACAGTGGAAATGCGCCCCGTGATCACCGGGGCGCGCGTGGATCAGGATCTGGTGGTCGAGAGCGGGCTCACGCTGGGCGAGAAGGTGGTCACGGAAGGCCAGCTTCGCCTGGCGCCGGGAGCACATGTGCGCCTTCCAAGTGGCCCAGCCACGTAGCGTTACCGCCATCCGCCGCAGGCTACATCGTCACGGCGGGCGCGGTACCGTGAGTTCCGGTTGGCTTGCACGGAACAAACTCCGGTTCCTTCCGCGTATTCTAGGATTGAGTGGCTTCCGAGTATGCGATTGAAACCGCGGGTCTGACCAAAATCTACCGGTCACGGTGGACGCGCCGGGAAGTGCGGGCCGTGGATGGCATATCACTGCAGGTAGCGCGCGGCACGATCTTCGGTCTGCTGGGACCCAATGGGGCCGGGAAAACCACCTTTGTGAAGCTGCTGCTTTCGGCGACTCATCCTACCGCGGGCAGCGCCCTGCTCTTTGGACGCGACGCGCACGAACCGGAAGCTCGCCGGCCCATCGGGTACCTGCCGGAGAATCATCGCTTCCCCACCTACTTCACCGGCGAGGGCATGCTCGATTTTTACGCTGCTCTCTCCGGGCTGGACGCCGCGCGCAGGAAAAAGCTTATTCCGGAGCTGCTGGAGCTGGTGGGCCTGGCGCAGTGGGGCGGCATGCGGCTGGGCAAATATTCCAAAGGCATGCTGCAGCGCGTGGGCCTGGCGCAGGCTCTCATTCATTCGCCGTCGCTCCTGATTCTGGACGAGCCCACCGACGGCGTCGATCCCGTGGGCCGCCGCCACATCCGGGATATTCTGACGCACTGCGAAGAAAAAGGCGTCACCATCTTCATCAACTCGCACCTGCTGGTGGAAGTGGAAATGTTTTGCCGCGAGGTCGCGATTCTGCACCAGGGTAAAGTCGCCTTGAGCGGCAAGGTGACGGACCTGATCGCCGGGAAAGGGTACCGCTTGACCGTTTCGCAGGCCCCGCAAAATCTGTTGGACCAATTGCGCTCGCAGGCGACTTCGATGGCGGCGCGCAACGGGCTGGTGGATTTTCAATTCCCCACCAGGGAGCTTGCCAACCAGGCTCTGGATCTGGTGCGCGCCGGCGAGTGCGAGATCGAGGCGTTCACGCCCACCACCAGCACGCTCGAAGAAGTCTTCGTGCGGACCGTGGAGAACGGAGCGAAATGATGGCGACCCTGGCTTTGATCCGCGATACCTTCCGCGAAGCTTTCGCCCGCAAGATTTTTTGGGGCCTGTTCGGGCTTTCCGTGGCCATGATCCTGTTCTTTCTGTTTCTGCTCAAGATTGATCTGGTGGAGGGCGCGATGGCGACGGTCTCACTGTTTGGGCGCACCAGCAATCGCCGACCGAAGTGGATCAACTCGTGCGTGGCGTCTACGCGGGCATCGCAACGTTCCTTTACACCTGGGGAATGTTTCTGTCCGTGTTCGCTTCCGCCGGCTTGATCCCCAGCGTGCTGGAGCCCGGCCGGATCGAGTTGCTGCTCTCAAAGCCTGTTTCGCGCACGCACATTCTGCTGGGCCGCTACCTGGGAAATGTACTGTTGATCTCATGCAATGTGGTGTTCCTGGTTTTGGGAATATGGACCATCCTGGGCGCGAAGACTGGAATCTGGTCTCCAACGTTTCTGATCTCCATCGCGACCACCGTGTTCATATTCGCGGTGCTTCTCTCGGTGGTGGTGCTCATTGGCGTGATCTTCGAGAGCGCGGCGCTGGCGACCATGATCAGCGTGGCGCTGATGATCATCAGCGCGATTCTGGCTCAGACCAGCACCATGATGCGCCTGCTATCGTCAGAATGGTCGCGGCAACTGTGGCGCGCGCTCTATTACGTGCTGCCGAAGATCTGGGACACCGGCCGCATCACTCTCAATGCGATTCAAAATCGTACCTTCGACGACTACGCGGCGATCTGGAGTTCGGCTCTGTTCGCGATGGTAGTGCTGGCATGCGCGCTGCAAATCTTTTCGAGGCGCGACTTCTAATGCGCTACCTCCTCACTGTCGCGCTGTGCCTGGCGCTAGCCGGTTGTCAATCCAAGAAGCCTGGGCTGCTGCATATCGATCCGGCGCTTGAAGCGCTGCTTCCGCAAGACACGATTTTCGTCGTGGGCGCCAATCTGGACGCGATCCGCAATACCACCGTGTATCAGAAGCTGCTCAGCCGCGCTCCCCTGCCCCAACTGGACGATTTCGCGCGGCAGACCGGTCTCGATCCGCGCAAGGACCTGTCGCAGATCCTTTCTTGTTCGAACGGCAAACACGGCTTGCTGATGGCGCGCGGAAAATTCAACCGGGCCGACTTGGAAGCGCGCCTGGAGCGCCAGGGCGCCAAGCCCATTTCCTACAAAAACCATCGCCTCTTCGGCAACGAAAACCAGGCCATTACTTTTCTGAACGATTCCACCGCCGTGGCCGGCCCGGCCAGCGAATTGCGAACCATTCTCGACGGCCACACCACCGCCGGATTACCGCCCGCGCTGCGCGACTTACTGCGCACACTTCCGCAGAGCGACCAGATTTACGCCGCCCTTAACGGGAGCCTGGCGGGATTGAATCTGGCCGCGCCGGAAAACAGCAATCTGGCGAATATCATGCAAGCCCTGCGATCGGTGAACAACGCGACGCTCGGAATGGATCTGAGTTCCGGGCTGCAACTGGTGGCCGCGGTGAATTGCAATACCGAGCGGGACGCCAAGTTCGTCCATGACATGCTCAAGGGCGTCATCGGTCTGGGCCGGCTAAATACGCCGGACAACCAGCCGGAAATGCTTAAGCTCTACGATGCCATCCAGGTGACGCAACAGCAGACGCATGCCGAAGTTCAGGCCAACATCTCGCAAGCACAGGCTGACAAATTTCTGGATCTCTGGCTCAAACGCTGAAGCGTCTCGATCAGATTTTCAGCAGGCGGATGTTGCCGTTCGACGTAGTCAGGTCGATCCTCGGGCCGCCGCTCCCAATGGTTCCCTCAATGTGGCTGCGCGATAGCTGCCCGTGCGTAAGAATTTCAAAGTCGCTGCGGATCGATCCGGTGGAACTGGTGGCGGCGTGCAGGGCCGCTCCGGCGCCCTCCGGCATACGGAGGGTCACTGAGCCGTTGCTGGTTTTGGCCACGACGTCGTTCGAGCGGGGTGAATCCAGTTCGAGATCGATGGGGCCGTTGGAAGTAGCCAGATGGATGGCCTGGCCCGCTTCGGACGCCGCCAAGTGAACGGACCCGTTGGAGGCGGTGAGATGTATTTCGCCTTCGACGTCTTCGACGCGGACGGACCCGTTGGAGCTGGCGACGCTCTCGAGCGTGGTGCGTCGTGGTACGCGAATGGTGTACTTCGCTCCCAGGCTGCCCATATGCACACCGCCCGGCCGGACGCTCTTCACCTGGACCGCGTTGCCAGCGCTTGAAACTTCGATCTTGATCGCATTGAGCAGGTCCTGGGTGGAGGCGTACTTGGCGCCTGAAATGTCCACCGTATTCTGATCCCAGCCGGTGATCTCGACCGACCCGTTGAAGTTGTCGACAATCAGCCTTCCTCCAGCTGTTTGCGGATAGCTGTAATGGAAATCCTCGTGATAGCGCCCGTCGGCGACTAGCGTGAGGGCGGCGGCAGACAACAACAGGAGCAGCTTTTTCATGGATCCACGTCTCCGGTTATGGACGGTGGGCGGGGCAAAGGGTTAGCACGGCTTGAGACTAACAGAACGCCCAACGTTGGAGCAGCCGGCGGCGTCGAAGCCGCTGATCCGGCGGGCAAACACAGCGGCACTACAAGCGACTGGCCGGACTGCCTGATTTGCCGGACCGTAACTGAGTGTGCGTCCCAGCGTCCTACCAGCGGTGAAACACTTCCAGGAAGACGAACGACGCGAAGCACAGTATGATCCGCGCAAGAAGCGATCCGCAACCCCGAAACGCCTCCCAGTAAAGGCCGGTCCAACAAGTGAAATCGTCCCGCAGGCGTGGACAACCCGGATGCCCCCAGACGATCTGGTGCTAAATGACAGCGAAGCCGCCCTTCGGCCGCCGGACATCGAGGCGACGGTCGAGGTGCTCGAACAAAAAAGAGGCTGGACCAGTTTTGTCTTAACTGCACTTCTGGTGCTGGCCTGCATCTACACTCTGGATGTCGCGAAAGCGTTTCTGGTGCCGGTATCGTTCGCGGTCGTTTTCAACTTGTTCCTCAGTCCGTTCGTCCGTGCGCTCAAGACCCTTCGCATCCCGGAAGCGCTGGGGGCGGCGCTCGTGCTGCTGGCGGGAGTGGGCGTCACATCGTTCGTGATTTACGAGTTATCCGGATCCATGAGCGAGTGGGTTGGGCGTGCTCCGCAGATTCTAAGCAAAGTCTCTAATGATCTCGAGCGCTGGAAGAAGCCCGTAGAGAAAGTCACGCAGGCCAGTGAGCAAGTCGGCAAGATAACCCAAGTTTCGCCCAGCGAACCTGCTAAGAAACCCGCGCAAGTTGAGGTCAAGAGTCCTGGAATTGTGGCCGGAATCATGAGCAAGACGGGGAATCTGGCCTTGGGCCTGCTGGTGTTCTTCGTATTGCTGTATTTCCTGTTGTCGTCCGGCGATCTGTTCTTGCGCAAGCTCATCCACGTTTTGCCGCGCCTGCAAGACAAGAAACGCGCCGTCCTGATCATGCGGGAGATTGAAGACCACATTTCGAAATACTTAATCACCGTCACGATGATCAATGCATGCCTGGGCCTGGCTGGAGGATTAGTGTTCTGGGCGTTCGGCATGCCGAATCCCGTGTTGTGGGGCACTTTGGCCTTTGTGCTGAACTTCGTGCCTTATTTTGGTGCACTCACGGAGATTGTCATCGTGGGACTGGTTGCCGCGGCGACATTCCCAACTCTCAGCCACGCTCTGCTGGTGCCGGCTTCGTATCTCGGGCTCGCAACTTTGGAGGCAAATCTCTTGACCCCTTTTGTCATGGGCCGCCGTATGATGCTAAACCCGGTCATCATCTTTGCAGCCGTGGCGTTCTGGGGCTTTCTGTGGGGGATTCCTGGAGTGTTCCTGGCGGTGCCGGCGCTGGTGATGCTGAAAATTTTCTGCGAGCATGTGACTCCGCTCGCGCCGATCGCTGAATTCCTGAGCCGTTAAGGCTTGGTAACCCAAGTGCACTCAGGAACGCGGAGGCTAGATGAAATATATTGTGGCGTGGATGTTGGGCGTGCCGGGCGTGCTGATCGTCATTTGGTTTCTCTTCAATCATGGGCACTAAGCCGGAGGTATCCTGATGCATCAAAAAGGAGTGAGCAATGCAATCGAATAACGGGTATAGTTATTTTCTAATTGGCGTCGGCGTGGGAGCCGCCGTGGGGCTGCTTTTTGCTCCCAAGACCGGCTCAGACACCAGGAACTATTTACAATCCAAAGCGGGAGACGCCGGTCAACTTCTGAAGGACCAGGGAGAGAAAGCGATGGACCTGGCCAACGAGGGCATCGGCCGCGCCAAGGGGATGCTGCGTAACCAGGTTGATAGCGTGTCGCAAGCAGTGGAGGCGGGAAAGCGGGCCTATAGCGACACGGTCGAGATCTAGCAACGATCTTTATTCTCCGCTCTGCTGGAGCAGTTTCGCGACCAGCGCGGTCCAACCGGTTTGATGGCTGGCACCGAGGCCGGCGCCATCGTCGCCGTTGAAAAACTCGTAGAACAGGACGTGATCGCGGAAGTGGGGATCGGTCTGGAATTTTTCAGCGGCTCCGAAAACCGGACGGCGGCCGTCCTTATCGCGCAGGAAAAGCCGGGAGAGGCGGCGCGAGAGTTCCGCGGCCACTTGCGACAAATTCATGGAGACGCCGGAGCCGGTGGGAAACTCGACCTGAAATTCGTCGCCGAAGTAGTGATGATAGCGCTGCAGCGATTCGATCATGAGGTAATTCACCGGGAACCAGACCGGGCCGCGCCAGTTGGAGTTGCCGCCGAATAGGCCCGCGGTGGATTCAGCCGGCTCGTAGTCGACGCGGTACTCCTGGCCGTCCACCTGCAGCACAAAGGGATGATCTTTGTGAACCCGGGAGATGCCGCGGATTCCGTGCGGAGAGAGGAACTCGTTCTCATCCAGCATGGTCTCGAGCACGCGTCGCAGGCGGGCCGGCTGCACCATGGAGAGCAGAATCCGCTCGTCGACGCCGTGTCGCGTGATGGACGCGATATTGCCGCACAGGTCCGGCCGGTGCTTGACGAACCAATTCATGCGGCGCTTGAATCCCGGCATCTTGTCGATGGCGGCGGATTCCAGCGTGCCGACGGCATAGAGCGGGATCAAGCCCACCAGCGATCGCACACGGATGGGGATTTTGCGGTGGTCGGGGAGCCGCAGCCAGTCGTAATAGAATCCCTCAGTCTCGTCCCACAGGCCGTGATCGCCCAGGCGGTTCATGGCGCTGGCGATATAGAGAAAATGCTCGAAGAACTTGCTGGCGATGTCTTCGTAGGCCGGGTCGTGCGGCGTAAGTTCGAACGCGATGCGCAGCATGACCAGGCAGTACATGCCCATCCAGGCGGTGCCGTCAGCCTGCTCCATGCATCCGCCTGTGGGCAGGGGCTTGCTTCGGTCGAAGACGCCGATGTTATCGAGCCCCAGGAAACCACCTTCGAAAATGTTGTTGCCTTGAGAGTCCTTGCGGTTGACCCACCAGGTGAAATTCATCAGCAGCTTGTGAAAAGCAGCCTCCAGGAATTCATAGTCGGGTTTTCCGGTGAGCTTTTGATCGATTTTGAACACGCGCCAGCAGGACCAGGGATGAACCGGCGGATTCACGTCGCTGAATTCCCATTCATAGGCCGGCAACTGGCCGTTGGGGGACTGATACCATTCCCGCAGCAGCAACGAGAGCTGGCGTTTGGCGAAGTCGGGATCGACGAGCGCCAAGGGGATCATGTGGAAGGCCAGATCCCAGGCAGCGAACCAAGGATACTCCCACTTATCGGGCATGGAAATGACGTCGTCGTTGTAGACGTTGATCCACGTGTGGTTCCGGCCTAAGAGGCGTTGCGGCGGAGGCGGGGGGCCGGAGGGATCGCCCTTGAGCCATTCTTCGACGACGTAGTGGTAAAACTGTTTACTCCACAGCAAGCCGGCAAAGGCCTGGCGCTGCACCATGCGGGCGTCATCGGAGAGAGTGGCGGGGGCGAAGCTGTAGAAGTCGTCGGCTTCCTCGCGGCGCGCGACGAAGACCTGGTGGCGATCGGGCGCCGGGGCATCGCCTGCGTACAGCCGGAAATGGAGGACTTTGCATTCGCCGGCGCCCAGTTCCAGGGAGTACAAGCCGCAGGCCTTGGTTCCGTTTTCTTCCGGATTGACGGCGCTTTTGTCGCCTTCAATCAAATAGCGATGGAAGGCGTCCTTAGTGTAAGGCTCGCCGTTGTCGTAGTTGAAGAGACGCTTGGTGTTGCTGAGATT
Organism: Terriglobia bacterium; assembly: GCA_963739705.1. Taxonomy (GTDB): domain Bacteria; phylum Acidobacteriota; class Terriglobia; order Bryobacterales; family Bryobacteraceae; genus Palsa-89. The sequence goes on from CAVUBR010000017.1 coordinate 69,591, forward strand.
CTCGGTGAACAGCAAAGGCGGTGAATCTTCGAGCCAGAGTTTGAATTCGCCCAGCGACTGCTCGCGCGCGGCGATGGTCTGGGTGTCGAAGCGCTCCATCTCGGGACGCGGCGTGCCATAGCCCCAGCTCCAGGTATTGCGGAACCACAGCGTGGGCAGCACATGCAGCGGCGCCGTGGTGGGTCCGCGATTGATGAGCGTTACGCGGACCAGAATGTCATCGACGTCGTGCTTGGCGTACTCGATCTCAATGTCGAAGTAGCGGTCGTCGCTGAAGACGCCGGTATCCATCAATTCGTACTCGTCCAGCGCGCGGGAACGGCTTCGATTTTCGCTGACCAGTTGGGCGTAGGGAAACTCGGATTGCGGGTATTTGTAGAGGCACTTCATGTAGGAGTGCGTGGGTGTGGAATCGAGGTAATAGTAATATTCCTTGACGTCCTCGCCGTGGTTGCCTTCGGGTCCCGAGAGGCCGAACAAGCGCTCTTTGAGGATGTGGTCGCGGCCGTTCCAGAACGCGAAGGCGAAGCAGAGGCGTTGGTGGTTATCGCAGATGCCGGCGATGCCGTCTTCGGTCCAGCGGTAGGTCCGGGAGCGGGCGTGATCGTGCGGGAAGAAGTCCCAAGCGGTTCCGTCGGGGCTGTAGTCTTCGCGCGGATTGCCCCAGGCGCGCTCGGTGAGATAAGGACCCCAGCGCTTCCAATACTTGACTCTGGTCTGGGATTCAATCAGGCGGTTGCGCTCGGCGTTCATTCTTTTTTATGAGACCACACGAGTAGTGATGGAAATATGCGTTCACGCCGGCTTGCGGGCGGTGAGGCTGCGGGTGGGGACGCACCACAGCAGCGTGAGAGGAGACACGCGGATGTCTTCGAAGCCGAGTTGTTCAAGGAGCTTGGCGTATTGGCGTGTATAGAAGATGTCGAAGATGGCGAGATAGCCACCGGGCTTGAGGACGCGATCGATTTCGCGCAGGGCCTGGGTTCGTTCGGTTTTGTAGCTGATGTTGTGCAGCGCGAGGCTGGAGAGGACCACATCGAAGCTGCCGTCGGCGAAGGGGAGTTTGCGGGCGTCGCCGGTTTCAATCTTGACGCGCTTTTCCACGCCCTCGGCTTTGGCGTTGGCGAGTGCGGCTTCGGCGGTGTTGCCGGAGAGATCCTGGGGATTCCACAGATCGATGCCGGTGGCCTTGCCGCTTTTGAGGTGTTTGGCCGCTCCGATCAGGAACAGGCCTCGGCCGCAGCCGACATCCAGGACATTTTCGTCCCCGCGCCAGGGGATGCTTTCGATAATCAGATCGCGTATTTTGACTTTCGCGACGCGGCTGCTGAGATACATGACCACGGCGGCGAAGGCGAACGACAGCCCGATGATGGCCAACGAGATGGCGAGCGGGAGAGCGGCGGCGGGGTTGCTGGTGCGATTCACGAAATAGAGTATGGCGGCGACCGCGAGCATAAGAAGCGCGCGAGAGGTAAGACGGCGGACCATTCGGGGGGCGTCGAGGCCGTAATCGATCTTGGGCATAGGAATAGGAGGCCGGCTCCTTTTCTATTACGCCACAGTGAACGATTACTCGCGCCGGCGGATCGACTTATTTTTGCCCGGTTGCGTTTTGCTTACTGGGTTGCCAGGAGGGGCCGGCGTCTTCCCACTGGTTGTCGGTGAGCTGCTCGACCTGGGTTCCGTCGTAGCGCATGACGAAAAGCTCGCCGTAGGGCTGGGGGGCCAGAGTGTAGAGCGTTTCGTCCTTAAAGCCCATGCGGGTACTGGAGAACAGAATTTTTTCGCCGTCCGGCGAGAAGGCCAGGTGGGCTTCGTTGCCTTTGGAGTTGGTGAGGCGGCGCAGGTTGGTGCCGTCGGGGCGGATGGAGAACACCTCGAAGTCGCCCGCGACGCGGCGGATGAAGGCGATCAAATCGCCGCGCGGGGACCAGACGCAAAAATTGTCGTAGTCGTTGGTAAGGACGGACACGGAGTGATTTTCGAGGTTCATGATGCGGAGGCCGTTGCCATCCGGTCCCATGGTGCGATAGACGATGCGCTTTCCATCCGGCGAATACGAGGGGAAGCCGTTGTTGTTGGCGCCCGAGGTGATCTGGTGAAAGCCGGAGCCGTCCGGTTTGATGCTGGCGATCTGGGCACCGCCGTTGACCGGGTCCACGGGTTTCTCGGCGCCAATTGCGAAATCGAGAAAAGCGCTGAATTGGCCGATGCCGAAGAGGATGGCATCGCCCGAGGGGGACCATTGCGGGCCGATGATCAGCTCATGTTTGCGTTCCAGGATGGGACGCGCGGGCTTGCCGTTCTCGGTGAGCATCAGAGTGGAACCATTGTTATCGCCCAGCTCGGTGGTTACGAAGCGGGCGCCAGTTGAATCATAGGCGGGCAAAACGCCGGTGCTAACCAGCTCGTATTGCGGGTTCTTGCTCCAAAGCTTCTGGTAGAGAGAATGGCTGGTGGGACCAACGCGGCTGTACACTACATGGCTTCCGTCGGGTGACCAGGAGGGACAACGCACGTCCTTTCCGGCTGGACCTGGTTTGCCGCTTCCGTAGAACACGCCGGGGGCGCTGGTATCTTTGCGCACGTAGGCTATCTGGCCGCCTGCGAGCACGAACGGGAGACATCTTGACGCCGGGGCCGGCGGTTACAGGGGTTGCCGAGCCGGTGGAGATATCGAGGCGAACCAGTTTGGTGTCGCCGTCTTGGATCGGGCCGCGATATTTCCAGGTGTCCTGCCCGGACATGCAATACGCGACGACGCTCTCGCTATCGCGCGACCATTTGGGGCTTCCACAGAAGTTGCCATGTTCGGAGAGGCGCTTCAAGCCGGTGCCGTCGGGATGAACGATATAAAGGTCGACCAGCTGGAGGTGTTCCCAGCGGCCCCTGGCCATGGGCAGATCGCTGCCGCGATCGGAGGAGAAAGCGATCCATTTTCCATCGGGCGACCAGGCCGGCCGAAAGTCGCCGCCGGGACCCGAGGTGAGTGGGCGGGCTTTGCGGGCGGCGACATCCAGAATCCAGAGGTCGGCGGTGCCGCCGGCTCGCGTGGTTACGAAGACGATCTGCTTGCTGTCGGGCGAGAAAGCGGCCTGATCGTCGAAGGATGGATCGTCGGTGAGACGTTCCAGGCCGCTGCCGTCGGGATGAACTCGAAAAAGATCCGCTGAACCGGCACGCTCGGAAGTGAAGACGATCCATGCGCCGTCTGGGGACCAGGAGGGGTTGTAATCGAGAGCCCCGGAATGAGCCAGGGGGCGCTCTTGGCTGCCATCGGCGCTGGAGATGAAAAGATTCGCGTCCCCGGGAGCCAGATGGCCGAAGACGATTCGATCGGCGGCTTGGCAAAGGGACGAGATCGCGCACAGGAAGATGGCAAGTCGCATAGTCGGCCCACCCCCAATCGGGCACAAGTTGGTTACCTAGCTTAACACCCGGCTAGAGAGGTTCAATTCTCGGCTCGGGATCGCCACTCGGTGCAACCGTCATGGAGCACCGTGCGTATTAGACTTAGAGGGCAGCGATGAAACGGATTGGCTTACTGGCGGCGCTGGTGGCCGGGTTTACAGGGTTTTCGTCTGCCCAAACGGCGCAGAAAATCATCGAGAATTACTTGCGGGCGGCCGGCGGCGCGAAAGCGCTCGCGCAAATCCAGACGGCTAGCATTGCCGGAAGCCTGACTGAGGAAGCTAGCGGTCAGACGGGGTCGTATTCGCTGGTCACCAAGTCGCCCAATCGCTTCTATATGCAGATTATCGCGGGGCCGGACCGCTCGGTGGAGGCCTATAACGGGATGTCGGCATGGGGGCAGGATGGCGCTCAAGGTTTGCACACTCTCACCGGCCAGGCAGCCAGCGAAGTGGAAGGCGCGTCGCGCTACTGGAACAGCCGGCTGGCCGACATCAAGAAGGCCAAACTCGGGGTCCAACTGGTTGGCGAGGAAAAGGTGCGCGGGCGCGATGCGTATCGCGTCCAGGTGTCGGTGGGGCCCGGCGTGACGCATGAAATCTTCTTCGATGCGGAGACCTATCTGATCACGCGCGAGACCTCGCCCGGGGAATCGCTGGAGCTGGATTACGACGACTATCGGGCGGTGAACGGTGTTCAAACGCCGCAACGCATCGAGGTGCACCGGGGCGGTCATGAGTACAAAGTTGCGGTGACGCGCGCTGAATTCAATGCTCCGGTGGAGAATTCGGTTTTCGATTTTCCGCGGCCGGCGGCAACCAACCTGCCGGACATCAAGAGCCTGATTCTCGAAGTAGCGAAGAATCAGAAGGCCATCGATGAGATGACGAAACAGTACACCTGTCACGTCGCCGAGGAAGAACAAAAGATCAATTCGAAAGGCCAGGTGACTTCCAACACGGTCAGCGAATACGAATCCTTCTACATTGGCGGAGACGAAATACGGCGGCTGGTGGCCAAGGACGGGAAACCGCTCACGGGCAATCAGCAGAAGAAAGAAGAGGAACGTTTCAACAAAGAGTACGACAAGCGGCAAAAGGAACAGGCCAAAGCCGAGGCTGACCCAAAGAAACAGCAGCAGGCGGAAGAAAAAGACCAGGCGCAGATCTCCGATTTTCTTCGCGCGGTGCGTTTCACTAACATGCGGCGGGAACAGTTTCGAGGCCAGGAAGTGATCGCGGTGGATTTCGGGCCGAACCCGGACTACAAGGCGAAGAAGCTGGTCGAAAATATCGTGCAGAAGCTGATGGGAGTGGTTTGGATCGACGAGCATGCGTTGGACGTGGTCCGGCTGGAGGGGCATTTCAACGACACTGCGAAAATCGGCGGCGGGGTGGTGGGATCGATCGATAAAGGGTCCAGCTTCGTGTTTGAGCAGGCCCGGATCAACGACGAAGTCTGGCTGCCTTCTTATACCGAAGTGCACTTCGGGGCGCGGCTTTTGCTGCTGAAGGCGCACGCCAACGACATCGAGCGATACAGCGACTACCGGAAGTTCCACGCGGACTCGAAGATTGTATCGACCCAGGAGTGAGCACCGAAATGGCCTTTACGCTGCGTCGTGCCACGCCGGAGGACACGCCAGCGCTCTCCGACTTGATTGAACGTTCGGTCCGCCAGCTACAGAAGTTCGACTACACAAGCGAACAGATCGAAGCGGCTCTCAAGGGCGTTTTCGGCGTGGATAACCAGTTAATCGCCGATGGAACATACTTCGCGGTGACGCCGGATCAGGATGCGAGCCTCATTGTAGGCTGCGGCGGTTGGAGCCGGCGCCGCACGCTCTACGGCGGAGACCAGTGGTCTGGACGCGAAGATTCGCTCAGCGATCCCGAGCGCGATCCAGCGAAGATTCGGGCATTCTTCGTGCATCCTGACTGGAGCCGGCGCGGCATCGGGTCCTTGATCCTGCGAGCATGCGAGGCCTCGGCGCTGGCTGAGGGTTTCAAGCGCCTGGAAATGGGCGCCACGCTGACTGGCATTCCCCTCTATGCGGCGCATGGCTATGTGGAGCGGGAGAGGACAGAGGTTCCGCTTGGCAACGGCGTGGTGCTCCAGATTGTCCGCATGGAGAAAGCTATCTATCTTTGTTCAGAGACGGATTTTTCCGCGAGGTCGCCCAAGATGGGGAGTTTATAAAGTTCGTCCTGTGCGGTTTTGACGATCATGACCACCCAGGCGGCGAAGATGCCGGCCTTCATCAGAGCTGGAAAAACGCGATAAATGTTAGGACCCCACAGGTGCGGGAAACTGAAGATTGGGCCCAGCACCCAGTCGACAATGAGCCAGGTGACGAACAGATAAAGTCCTTGAAATGCGTTGAAGCGCACGCGGGTATCGTTGCGGAAGCGGGCCGACGCCAGGACAACGATGGCCACGATCCAGCCGACGATGGGGATGTAGCACAGCAGCGAAGCGGTCCGGGGGCTGATGCCGTGCATGTAGTCTGAGACCGGCGAAGAGCGGGGCTGAGGGGCGCCGCAACTGGCGCAATAGACGTCGCCGGTTCCTACCTTTTGTCCGCATTGACAGCAGTACGGCATAGTCGCTCTATCATTATCTACGTTACGCTGGGCGGCTCTGTTCCGGCAATATTGCTGCTTTGTGATAGATTCTAAAAATGCGGGATTGGTTGTTACGGCCGAAATTTGCGTTGCGTTTTTGCGCAATTCTGTGCGGATTGGCGTGGGTGGCGGCGGCTTGCCGCGGCCAAGCCGCTGGAGATCTTCTTCATCGATGTGGAGGGCGGGCAGTCCACCTTGATCGTGAGCCCGTCCGGCCAGAGCCTGCTGGTAGACACGGGCTGGCGCGGATTTGACGGACGGGATGCCGACCGCATCGTGCAGGCCGCCAAGGCCGCGGGCGTCAAAGAGATCAATTACCTTTTGATCACGCATTACCATCGCGATCATGTCGGCGGCGTGCCGCAATTGGCTGCTCGAATGAAGATTCTGAACTTCGTCGATCATGGCCCCAACATGGAAGACAGCAAGGTCACCAAGGAAGATTACAGCGACTACGTGAAGACGTTCCAGCGCGGAGAGCACGTGGTGGCCAAGCCCGGGGATATGATTCCGATCAAGGATCTGAAAGTGGAGGTGTTGGCCGCGGCGGGTGAAGTGCTCAAGACTCCGCTGGCGGGCGCCGGGCAGACCGAACGAATTCTGCGCTGCTTCGCCGGCCCGGCAGGATGACGCCACCGAGAACGCGCGATCGCTTGGAGTGCTGATCACGTTTGGGAGTTTCCGCTTCCTGGATCTCGGTGATTTGACCTGGAACAAGGAACTGGCTCTGATGTGTCCGAACAATCCCATTGGAACGGTGGATGTGTATTTGACCTCGCACCACGGGCTGAATCAATCCGGCTCGCCGGCACTGGTGAAGGCGGTGCATCCGCGCGTGGCCATCATGAACAACGGCGCGCGCAAGGGAGGCAGTCCGGACGCATGGCAGATCGTCAAGGATTCGCCGGGGCTGGAAGATCTCTGGCAACTGCATTACGCGATGGAAGGCGGCAAGGAACATAATGCGCCGGACAGCTTCATCGCCAACGTGGACGAGCACTGCCAGGGCAGCTATCTGAAGCTAACGGCGGAATCCAACGGGTCGTTTACGGTGTTCAATTCGCGCAACAAATTTCAGAAAGTTTACAAGGCTAACAAATGAAATTCAGGCTCCCGCTCGTTGGCGCTGTTAGTGGCCGGATGCGCACCGGCGCAGTACAAATCGGTAAATCCCACGGTTAAGAAGATCGTGGACGAGGTATCCGAGGTGCGCATTGGCGCAACCATGCAGAAGCTGGAAAGCTTCGGGACGCGGAATGTTTTCTCGGATGACGACGATCGCCGCGCATGGCATCGGCGCGGCGCGGCATTGGATTTACGACCAGTTCAAAAGCTACAGCCCGCGCCTGGAAGTTCGCTTCGATAGCTACAAGGTGAAGAAGAAGGGGCGCATTTTTCGCGACGTCGAGCTGCACAATGTGGTGGCGGTGCTGCCGGGCAAGCTGAATCCGGAGCGGCAGTTCATCATCAGCGGGCATTACGATTCCGTAGCATGGCTGAAGGCCCCCAGTCCAGCGGGAACATGCGCAGCCATTGCCCGACAGCCAGTTCGGCCCGGAGAATCTGGCGCCGACCGCGCCGGGTGTCAGCGACGACGGCAGCGGAACGGCGGCGGTGCTGGAGTTGGCGCGCGTGATGAGCCAGTACGAGTTCGAGAAGACTCTGGTGTTCGTCGCGTTCACGGCGGAAGAAGAAGGGCTGATCGGCAGCAGCCTGTACGCGCGGAAGGCGCGCAGCGAGAACCAGATCATCGACGGCGTGTTGAACAACGACATCATCGGCACGGAGGTGTCCGGCAACGGGCGCATCGATAATGGAACACTGTGGGTGTTTTCCGAGGACCCCAACGATTCGCCGTCGCGGGAGCTGGCGCGTTACGTCCAGCAGATGAGCGAGCGGTATTTTCCGTCGCTTAAGATCGATCTGGTTTTCCGCGAAGACCGGCTGGGCCGCGGCGGCGACCACACGCCGTTCAATCAGGAAGGCTACGCGGCGGTGCGGCTGACCACGCCGAACGAAACTTATGCCAATCAGCACAGTGTAACGGACACGTTCGCCAACGCATCGGTGCCGTACACGACGCGGGCGGTGCGGGCCAATGCCGCCGCGCTGGCCAGTCTGGCGCTGGCGCCTAAAGCGCCGGTGACCAACGAGCCCATCAAGAGCGGGCCACGCAAGGGGCAGCCGACGACCATGCTGGGCCGGGGGAAGTCGCGCTATGACGCCGCGCTGCGCTGGAGCAATGAGAATCCCGAGCCCGACCTGCTGGGATACGTGGTGGTGATGCGCAAGACCACCTCGCCGGATTGGGAACGCGAGATCTTCGTGGGAAACGTGAATCAATACACATTGAAAAATGTTTCCGTCGACGATGTGGTCTTCGGAGTGAAGGCGATTGACCGGGACGGGAACGAGAGCCTGGTGACGCCTTACGTTCCCGCGCCGCGGCGGAAGACCGAGATCGAGACGTACTGAGGAGCGGTGCTTCGGGCTTCAGACGCAGTTTGGATATGTCTCGACATATGAGAACCACAGTACGGCTGGACGATGCGTTACTCGACCAGGCAAAACGCGAAGCAAGCCGCCGGCGCGTGACCCTTAGCGCGCTGATCGAGCAAGGCTTGCGGTTGGTCCTTGCGCGATCATCCACGAAATCTCATCGAAAGCATGTGACCTTGCCTGTTTCCCGCGCCCGCGGCGGAGTACTTCAGGGAGTTGACTTGAACGACAGCTCTGCGCTCTTGGATGTAATGGACAGGCCGCTGACTCTTATTGACAATTAGCGGCTGTGGCACACCGTTCGCTCCCTTGCCGGATCTGATTCGCCGTGCTGCTGCGCTGGCGCCTCCGGTTTCTTGATACCAACTTCCTAGATGCGTCCTAAGCGGCGTTGCTGGCGGACGGCTGCGCCGCGCAGGATGGCACGGGGCATGTGCTTCAGAAGGAATGTCGCGGCCTTGTAGCGCCAGCCAGGAATCACGAAGGTTTTGCCTTGCTCCAGGCCGCGCAGCGATTCGGCCACGACTTCTTCGGCGCTCATCCACATCCCCGCGCCGATGTGGTTGCGATTCAGACCGGCAGCATCATGGAATTCCGAGCGGGTGTAGCCGGGACACAAGGCCTGCACCTTGACCGGCGAGCGGGCGCCTGAGAGCTCGAGCGCCAGACCTTCGGTGAAGCTGTTCATCCAGCACTTGGTGGCGCAATAGCTCACGTTGCCCGGCGCCTGCCAGAATCCGGCGACGGAGGAGACGTTGATGATGCCGCCTTTGGCGCGCGCCACCATGCCGGCCAAGGCGGCGTGGGTCAGGCGCATGGTGGCGAGCACGTGCAGGCGATGCATCTGATCCTGGTGCGCCAGATCGGTCTCGAAGAATTTTCCGCGCGAGCCGAAGCCGGCGTTGTTGACCAGCAGCTCGAGATTAGATGCGGAGGCGATGCGCTGCTCGACGCGCGCGAGGTCTTGATCGCGCGTGAGGTCGGCGGCCATTGATTCGACTTTCACGCCGTGGGAGCGCTCGATTGATCGCGCCAATTCGTCCAGGCGGTCCTGACGGCGCGCCACCACGATCAGGTCATATTTCCGTTGCGCCAATGCGCCCGCGAAGGCCGCGCCGATTCCGCTGGAAGCGCCGGTGACGAGTGCCAGTCCGCTCATGTTGCCAGCATCGCACGGACGCACTACTTCGTCACGGGTGCTCAGAACGGCTGAGCCGCGCTCTTTAAGCTTTTTTTAAGAATCGAGGGGCACAATAGTCGAAGGAGGTATGTGGAAATGAAAGCATACTTTACGTTATACGCAGTATTGTTCGCGGCGAACCTGTTTTCATCGAGCGCCCGCGCGGCGGAAACGAAAATCGCTATGCAGGACCTGCCGGTTGCGGTGCAAAACGCCGTCAAGGAGCAGAGTAAAGGCGCCACGATCCGCGGGTTCACCAAAGAGGTCGAGAACGGCGCGACCGAGTATGAAGCAGAGTTGGCGGTTAACGGCCACGGTAAAGACATCTCATTCGACGCGGCCGGCCATCTCGTCTCGGTCGAAGAAGAAGTGAAGTTGGAGAACTTGCCCGCGGCGGCGCGCGCCGCCATTCAGAAGGCCGCAGAAGGCGGCACGTTGCGCAAAGTAGAGTCGGTAACCGAGCACGGGAAATCCTTCTACGAAGCGAGCATTCGAAGAGGCGGCAAGTCCAGCGAGATTCAAGTTGACAGCAACGGCGCTCGCATCAAGTAGCTTGGCTTGTGGTGGCGTCAGGAGGCGCGCTATGAAACGTTGGTATCTGGCGATCGGTTTCAGTTTGCTTTTATCTGGCGTTGGTGTAGCGGTATTTGGCCAAACGCCCGGCTATCACCTGCTCAAGAAAATCTCGTTCCCAGCCGCGGAGGGCGGCCGCGAGTATTTCGACTACATCACGTTCGATCCGGCGGCGCGGCGTATTTATCTGGCGCATGGAACGGAGGTGCTGGTGGTGGAGGCCGGCACGGGCGTTCTCGCCGGGAAAATCACGGGGCTGAAGCTATCTCACGGGGTCGCATTGGTACCGGATCTCGGGCGCGGATTCATCACCGATGGCGCGGCCGCCGAGATCGTCGTGTTCGACATCAAAACCCTAAAAACGATCGGGCGGATCAAGGGCCAGGCGGACGCGGACGGTATCCTTTATGACCCTGCATCGAAGCACATATTTGTCTTTAACGGCGATCCCAGCAGCTCCACCGTGATCGATCCGGTGAAGGAAGCGGTGATCGCCACCCTGCCGCTGGGAGGCGCACCCGAGCAGGGCGTGGCAGACGGCAAGGGCATGATTTACGACAACCTCGAAGACAAGAATGAAGTAATCGCCCTCGATTCTCGCTCGCTGAAGATTACCGCGCGATGGCCGGTTGCTCCGGCGGGAGGGCCAACGTCGATGGCGATGGATCGCGAGCACCGGCGGCTTTTCATCGGGGGGCGCAACCCGGCGATGTTCGTAGTGATGAACGCCGATACGGGGAAGATCGTCGGGCCATCGTTTCCGATCGGCAAGCGTGTTGATTCGAACATTTTCGATCCTGAAACAGGACTGGCGGCGTGCTCCACCGGCGACGGCACCATTCACATCTTCCATGAAGATTCTCCGGACAAATTCAGCGAAGTCCAGACCGTACAGACCGAGCCCAGCGCCAAAACGATGGCGTTCGATCCAAAAACGCATGACTTGTTTGTCGACACGTCGGATTTCCAGGCTGCGTCCGGCAATGCGAAGCAGCAGCGGCCCATGGCGGTTCCGGGGACTTTCCGGCTGTTGATCTACGGGCGCTAGAGTTCCTGGAAGGAGGCTGATCTGATGGGAGCTTCTGTCTTGAGCAAGCGTCCGTTCTGGATTGCGGCTGGAGCCGTGGTGGTGGTTGCCGGAATCCTCAGCACGGCGGCGGGGCGGGATCTGGCCGGCAGATGGCTTGGCTCGTTACGCGTACAAAAGGTCCAGGCCGTCAATCTGGATCTTTCGCCGTTCGTGGATGCGAATGCGAATCCGGCGCTGCACCAGATGGTTTCGCAAATGATTTCCGACCAGGTGGACGTGACGCTGAACGAGCCCAATCAGCCCGCGGCCGATCGCGCGGCGGCGAGCGCTCTGGCGGGATTCGCGGTCGAGCTTCCGGAAGCGAGAAAAGACAAGCCCACGCTGGTGGTGGGCGGGCGGCACGCGTTGAAGATGGCTGTGGACCGGTCCCGGCTGCAGGAGATTCTCAAGGCGTCGGGCCATCCTGAGATTGAAGTGCCGGCGTCGATCGATGGCGCGACGTTTTCGGTCCAGATCGGGCACGCCGTGCATGCGCAGTACGGGACCTGCCCGGGCCGGGTCACTGCGACGAATGCGATCGCCGGGCAGGTGATCGAAACCGCGCCCTCGGTGGGGCTGTACAAGGATTGCGTGCGGCTGGCCGAGGGTCCCAGCCCGGTGGTAAATGTTCCCGCGAGCCTGGACGTTCAGAAGCTGGCGGAGGTCGGACTGCAGGCAGCCGGGATGTCAGCCGAGCAATCCAGCCAGTTCTTTCGCACCGTCGATTGGAAATCGGTGTTGACGCTTTCTGTTCCGCGCCAGTTGCGCTCTTACGAACAGGTGAAGGTGGCTGGCGTTCGCGGAACGCTGTTGACGCTGGCCGGGCGGCGCGGTCCCGGGTACACGCTGATCTGGGGCAAGAACGGGATGGCGTACTCGCTGACCGGGTTCGGAGATTCCAGCGGAGCAGTGGCTCTGGCGGATTCGCTGAACTAAAAAGGATTCGACGCTGGACGCCTCGAATCAACTCGCGATCGAAACGCGCGACCTGCGCAAGGTTTATGGCGGTAAGGTCGCGGTGCGCAATCTTACCTTGACCGTTCGGCGCGGCGAGATTTTCGGATTCCTGGGACCGAACGGCGCCGGGAAAAGCACTTCCATCCAGATGCTGCTGGGTCTGGCGAGGCCGACCAGCGGCGAGGCGATGGTGTTGGGCCGTCCTTGCGGCGATGTTGCGACGCGGCGGCGAATCGGCTTCTTACCGGAAGATTTTCGCTTTTATGAATGGCTCACGGCGAGCCGAACTGCTGCGGCTGCATGGCCGGCTGTGCGGCGTTTCTCCGGAAGAGCTGCGCAAACGCGTTCCCGAGCTGATCGATCTGGTGGGACTGACAGCCGCACAGGACAAGCGCTCGAAGAATTTCTCCAAGGGCATGCTGCAGCGCATCGGGCTGGCGCAGGCGCTGATTCACGAACCCGAGTTGATTTTTCTCGATGAGCCGACGTCCGGGCTCGATCCGCTGGGCCGGCGCCTGGTGCGCGATATCATCCGCGCACAGCGCGACCGCGGCGCCACCGTTTTCCTGAATTCGCATCTGCTCAGCGAAATCGAGATCACCTGCGATCAGGTCGTGTTCATCCGCGAGGGCGAAGTGGTGACCAGCCGCGACCTGCGAACGGTGGCCGGAAGAAGCGGTTCGCGTGGCGGTGCGCGCGCGCAATCTGCCGGATCAGGTTGTGGAGCGGCTCGCGCCCTGGGCAACTTCCCCGTCAGTGGACGAGGAGCGGCTTACGTTCACCGCGCGCTCTCAGCGAATCGCTGCCTGAGATCTTGCGCTGCCTGGTGGCGTCCGGCGCGGAGGTCTACCAGTTCACGCCGCAGCCGCATGTCGCTTGAAGAACTTTTCGTCAGCATCATGGGCGAGGATCGGAGGCATGTGAATGGCACGTGGATCATGGCGGGCATCACGTTTCGCGAGGCGGCGCGCAAGAAGATGCTGTGGACCGCGCTGCTGGCCGGCGCGGGATTTCTGGTCTTGTTCGGCGATCGGCTTGCATTTCCAGATCGGCGATTTCAGCCGCACCGACGTGCCGCCGTTTTTGCGCTACCAGGTTCTGAGCGCGATGCTCATGATCGGGCTCTACACGGTGGATTTGCTGGCAGTGGTCATGACCACGCTCACGTCCGTGGACACGATCGCCGGCGAAATTACCTCCGGCACGATTCACGCCATCGCCACCAAGCCCATGGCCCGCTGGCAGATTCTGATCGGCAAATGGATGGGATTCGCCGCCATGCCGGCGTCTACGTCGCGATTATGTTCGGGGGCACGATCGCCGATGGTTTATGAGATCGGCGGGACTGGTGGCGCGGCATCCGCGTGGCGGCGCGCTGCTGGTTTTTCTGGAATGCCTCGTCGCGCTATCCGTCACGTTCATGTTCGGCACCTGGTTTTCGACGCTGACCAACGGCGTGATCGTTCTGGGCCTGCATGGGCTGGCGTTCATGGGCGGATGGCTGGAGCAGATGAGCGGATTCACGGAAGGTTCGCGGCTGGCGATGGTCGGAATTGTGGCCAGCATGCTCATGCCGACCGAGGCGGTATGGCGGCGCGCGGCGTTTGAAATGGAATCGCCGCTGGCCGGGTCTCTGCCGCAATTTGCCATTTTCTCGGACGTTTCCATTCCCAGCACCGCGATGATCGTTTACGCCAGTGTTTACCTGTGCGTGGTTCTGGCCGTGGCGCTCTATCACTTCGGCCAGCGCGATCTCTAGCGCCAGACTCCATCACGCAGTCCGCTGGCTGATGCTTTCCGCCGAACGGGCGCCACCGATGAAGGGCTTCGGTCGACTTACCCGCCGCGGCAGATGCAGTTTGCGATGAAGGTGCCGTTCTAAAGGCCAGAGGCGCTGATTTTCGCAGTCCCTGTCACTGCGGCGCGCGGGGGCGTATACTTACGTTACAGGGAGGAACTGTGAAGCATCGATGCCTCTGCTTTGTACTCGGGCTCACGGCGCTGGCTGTAGTCGCGCCGGGACAAGTGGCGCCGCAAACCGCATTGGCGAGCTCTAAAGCCGTCAAACAGACCTGGACACCGCCTCGAACGTCGCGACGGGCATCCGGACCTGCAGGGATTCTGGGCCAACAATAACGCTACGCCGATCGAGCGTCCCAAGCAGTTCGCCGGACACCCGACGCTGACCGACGCCGAAGTTGTCGCGATGAGGAAAAAGGCGCTCGAGCTTTACAACGGCAAAGGTGATGCCGCGTTCGGTGACACCATTTTTGAAACCGTGTGGGCGAGTGTCCATGGTTCCACTTCCGGCCCGCACAAGAAAGCCGACGACGAGTTCGACAGCGGCACTGGCGATTACAGCTCGGAATGGATCGTGCAGCGGGTCTGGGATAACCGCACCTCGCTGATTACCGATCCGCCGGATGGCCGGCTACCCGCAATGACGCCGGAAGGACAAAAGAAACGCGAGCTCATGATGGTTGCAATGCGCCGTCCGGCCAGGGGACCCGAGGATCGAGGATTGTCGGAACGCTGTCTCACTTACGGCTCGCCCCAGCTCACGGCCGGATACCAGAGCTACTACCAGATTGTGCAGACGCCCAAGTCGGTGATGATGATGACCGAGATGATCCACGATGTCCGCAGCATTCCGCTGAACGGCGGCCCACATCCCGGCGCCGCGGTCGAGCAGTGGCTGGGGGATTCGCGCGGCCATTGGGACGGCGACACGCTGGTGATCGATACCACCAACTACAAGCCGAGAGCGTTCATGTCCATATCCAGCGAGAAGCTGCATGTGATCGAGCGCATCTCCCGCAGTAGCGAGGATACGCTGAAGTACGAAATCACCATCGACGATCCGGGTACTTGGACCAAGCCCTGGAGCCTGATGATCCCACTGCAGCGCTCGGCCGAGCCGGTTTATGAGTACGCCTGCCACGAAGGCAATGAGGGCCTGGCCGGGATCCTGGCCGGGGCGCGGGCCGAAGAGGCAGCAGCGGCCAAGCAGCAAACTCAGAAGTGATCGCTGTCCATGGTTGGTAGAGCGATTAGCGCGTCACCGCGCAGTTTGACAGATTCGCGGCCAATTCGGTAAGCTGAATTGACACTAAGTCTCCACCGGAGAGAGTCTGTCTGTATGAAAACCCATATTCCGTCCGAGGGCGAGATCGTGCGTAAGTGGCACGTTGTGGATGCCGCCGATCAAGTGCTGGGGCGGGTGGCCAGTAAAGCCGCGATGCTTCTGATGGGCAAACACAAGCCCATCTACACGACATTTCTCGATACGGGCGATCACGTGATCGTCATCAATGCCGCCAAGATCCGGGTCACCGGGAACAAGGAACAGCAGAAAGTTTACCGGCGGCACAGCGGTTATCCGGGCGGGCTGTCGGAAATCGGCATGGCCAAGGTACGCGCCACCAGGCCCACGCGAATCATCGAGGACGCCATCGCCGGAATGCTTCCCAAGACGAAGCTCGGCAAACAAATGTACCGGAAACTGAAAGTTTACGCAGGCGACAAGCATCCGCACCAGGCGCAGAAGCCGGAGCCGCTGTCCCTAGGATGACAAAGCCAGCGATGAAGAAAGGCGTTTGACTTGGCAGGATTAGTACAGTATTTGGGAACGGGCCGCCGCAAGACTTCGGTTGCGCGCATTTTTCTGCGATCGGGCAAAGGCGCCATCACCGTGAATGGGCGGCCATTTGAGCAGTATTTCGTGACTGAAGCCACGCGGGCCGTAGTGCGGCAGGTGCTGTTGGCGACCGAGATGGCCGATAAGTTCGACATCATCATTCTCGCCGACGGCGGCGGCTCGGCAGGACAAGCGGGAGCGGCGCGTTTGGGAATCGCGCGGGCGCTTCTGGAGTTTAATTCCGAGCTGCGGCCAAAGTTGAAGCAGCTGGGCTTGCTGACGCGCGACCCTCGCGCCCACGAGCGCAAGAAGTATGGTCAGAAGGGCGCGCGCAAACGATTCCAGTTCTCGAAGCGATAATTCGAGGATGTGGACGGCGTTCACACCAGCGTGAACGTGGCCCGCATGTACCCAGATGGCGCTCCGTGCGCCACAGTTTAACGGCCGGTTTCCGCCAGTGTACGCAAATTCCGCCTTGGACCGCGTGCGCTGAATGAGACCGGGCGAAATCGCAACTTTACGAAGCACAAGGAGGTAGTTTGGCTTCTATTTCCATGAAGGAATTGCTCGAAGCGGGCGTTCATTTCGGGCACCAGACCAAGCGCTGGAATCCAAAGATGAAGGAATACATCTTTGGCGAACGCAACGGCATCTACATCATCGATCTGCAAAAGACCCTGAAACTTTTCAAGGACGCGATGCGCTACGTGGCCGAAGCGGCCGCGCAAGGCAAGACGGTCCTGTTTGTCGGAACCAAGCGGCAGGCGCAGGAAGCCATCGCCGAAGAGGCTACGCGCTGCGCGCAGTACTACGTGAATCAGCGCTGGCTGGGCGGGCTGCTCACCAACATGACCACGGTGCAGCGGTCCATCAAGCGGCTGAAGGATCTGGACGCCATGTCGGCCGACGGCGCCTACGAAGGACGCGCCAAGAAGGAAGTCGGGCGGCTGGAGCGCGAGCGCAAGCACCTGCAGCAGAATCTGGCGGGCATCCGCGAAATGGGCGGGCTGCCGGACTTGATGTTCGTGGTGGATTCCAACAAGGAAGCCATCGCGGTGAAGGAGGCGCGCAAGCTGGGGATTCCGGTGGTCGCGGTGGTGGATACCAACTGCGATCCGGACGAAGTGGACTATGTTATCCCCGGCAACGACGACGCGCTGCGGGCCATTCGCCTGTTCACCACCAAGGTCGCCGACGCTGTGATCGAAGGCCGGGCGCTAGCCACCGAGCAGGATTTCACCGCCGAGAAGGTGGTGACCGAAGAGGCGCCGGCCGAGGAGATTCCCGAGTATACCCAGTTCGATCCGCAACAATTGGATCAGCTTATGTCGGAAGGTTTGTCGGACGAAGACTTGCCCTCCATGTCGCTGCCACGCAAGAGTCCCGGTTCGGAGGAGCCGGAGCCAGGGGCTAGTTCGTCCTTGGGAACCACCGCCGAGTAAGCGCGCGGTTCAATCGGCCAGCACCGCGTGGAGCAATCCGGTTCCCCAGGGAGCCAGAAAACCAAGGAAACAAGAAGCCAGTTTATGGAGATCAGTCCGAAGCTTGTAAAAGAACTCCGCGACCGCACCGGCGCGGGCATCATGGAGTGCAAGAGCGCTCTGGTGGAAGCCAAAGGGAATCTTGCCGAGGCGGAAATCATCTTGCGCAAGCGCGGAATTGCGTCCGCTGCCAAGAAGGCCACGCGCAGCACGCGCCAGGGTGTCATCGGCAGCTATATTCATCCCGGCTCGCAATTGGGCGTGCTGGTGGAGGTGAACTGCGAATCCGATTTCGTGGCGCGCACCGACGATTTTCAGCAACTGGTGAAGGACCTGGCGATGCAAATCGCCGCGGCCGATCCGCAATTCATCCGCAAAGAGGACGTCACGCCCGACGCTTTGGATAAAGAGCGTGACATCCAGCGCGGGCGCGCGCTCCAGGAAGGCAAGCCGGAGAAGATGATCGATAAGATCATCGAGGGCCGGATGAACAAGTTCTATGAAGAGGTGTGCTTGTATGAACAGCCCTTCATTCGCGAGAATTCCACCACCGTTGGCGATCTGATCAAGACCATGATCGCCAAGGTGGGCGAGAACATTTCGGTTTCGCGGTTCGTGCGCTTCAAAGTGGGCGAAGCGGCGCTGATCGAGGAGACCGCCGACCAGTCGCCACCCAAGGAATAACGGGCCGTGCATGCCGCAATATGAGCGCATCGTTCTGAAGCTGAGCGGCGAAGTGCTGGCCGGCAGCGGGCGGTTCGGCATCGATCCGGAACGGGTCCGAAGCCTGGCTGAGGAAATCGCCGAGGTAGCCGAAAAAGGCGTTCAGATCGGGCTGGTAGTGGGCGGCGGAAACTTTTTTCGCGGCGCGGCGGCGGCTGCCATGAACATGGATCGCATAGCCGCGGACCACATGGGCATGCTGGCCACGGTGATCAACGCGCTGGCGCTGCAAGACGCGCTGGAGAAAGCGGGCGCGCCCACGCGCGTCATGACCGCCATCCAGATGCACCAGGTGGCCGAGCCCTACATCCGCCGCCGGGCCATCCGGCATTTTGAAAAAGGACGCATCGTGCTGTTCGCGGCCGGCACTTCCAATCCGTATCTTTTCCACCGACACCGCGGCCACGCTGCGCGCGCTCGAGATTCACGCGCAGGTGATCGCCAAAGGCACGCGCGTGGACGGCGTCTACGACAAAGATCCGCTGCGGTATCCCGATGCGGTGCTGTACCCCGAGATCACTTACAATGAAGTGCTGTCCAAGTCGCTAGGCGTACTGGATGCGTCCGCAGTGGCCATGTGCCGCGACAACAAGCTGCCGATCCGGGTTTTCAATTTGAACACTTTCGGCAATATAATGCGTATGTCGATGGGCGAGCCCATCGGAACCATCATTCATTAGCGGAACGATATGAAAAACGAACCTCAAGCTGCGCAAGCCGCTCACACTTTTCAGAGCGTGAAAGACGTCGATGGGAACGCGAAATCCCGCATGGAAAAGGTGCTGGCGTGATTTGCAGCACGACATGGCTGGCGTGCGGACGGGGCGCGCTTCAGTGAGCCTGCTGGACAACGTGCGCGCCGATTACTACGGAACGCCGACACCGCTCAATCAACTGGCCACGCTGCATGTGCCGGAGCCCACGCTCGATCACCGTGCAGCCCTGGGACGTTTCGCAGATCGCCGTGATCGAAAAGGCCATTCGCGCTGCCGATCTGGGCTTGAATCCAGGCAACGACGGCAAGCTGATCCGCGTGCCGATCCCGCCGTTGACCGAGGAACGGCGCAAAGATCTGGTGAAGAAGCTGCACCACATCGCCGAGGATCATCGCGTGGCGCTGCGCAACATCCGCCGCGACGCCAACGAGCACGTGAAGAAGCTGCTGAAGGACAAGATGATCAGCGAAGATGACGACCGCCGCGCGCACGACGAGATCCAGAAGCTGACCGACGGCTACATCCAGAAGCTGGATCAGGCCGCCAAGATCAAAGAGAAAGAGATTCTGGAAATCAAGTAGCGCGCTGGCTCCAGCCACGGTCATCGCAGCCTCTCGTCGAAGTAGAAAGGTTCCGGACTGGAAAAATGAATGCGCGCGAAGTCCCGATGAGCAGGATTAAGAATATAGTTGCGCTCTCACGGAATCACCGTCGACGGCACGGATAGGACAGCACTTGTGAGCGCCTTGGCCATTATCTGTCCGAGGTTGCGGGTTGCATCGACGGCGGGGTTAGAGTTCCAGCCCGTTGGGAGATCGTCGATGGTGACGATCCCGATAGAAAGATCGTTTGGCATTTCAATGGAAATGCTGACGTAGTCGTCGGCCAACTCGTCGGAATTCACGAGTACCTAGGAGCTTGCTGAAAAACCATTTCGCCCGCTTTGGCCCGGAGCCAAGAGGGGATCAGAAATGTATGGACACCGCCCAGCATCGCGATATACGGGCTCCCAGCGCGAAGTCGTTTTACTCGGGTCAAGCGGAACGGTGCCCTCGGACCGTTTCAGCAAACTCCTAAGCGCGAGGGCGGGTCTCTGCAGTGTAGATAACCGGCGTTCCTTTGTGATTCCAGCGGCCTCCGTAGAGCTCGCGCCCAGCCCAATCGTTAGCCGGATGGCGGCTGCTGCCGATTCGGTAGACGATCACCTACCAGACGCCATACTCGATGCGTCCGAGAGCATCCTCGACACGCGCAATCCCCTCGGGTGTGCTCAGCAGCGACACTGGTGTCTGACCGCCAAGGGATCGCACGGGCGCGTTTATCCAGCGGAGGGCCTTTTCGCTGCTTCCAAGGACCTCAACGGCTCGAGCTATTACTTGCACTAAGGGCTCAATGGATTGCGCTTCCGGGGCAGGCGGCGGAACGAGAGAAAAATATACTTTGCCCGTCCGCCGGTATTGCTCCGCGGAGGTACCGATCGGAACAGTCCCACCCTCAGTTGAAAAAGCTCCTGACTGCTCTAGGATCCGGGACACTTCCTCCCGGATTTCCATTTTTTGTTCCTCGGTTAGCGATGCCACTTCTCTGACCTGAGTATAGCCGAGTCTGACAAGGTGAGTTCCTTGCCAAATCCTCCCCGTCCATCACCCCCGAAATCTGTAGTATTGTCGTTCAGGCGCAGTTTCCAGGAGGTGGTCATGATGAAAAGTCTGTCTTTCGGCCTGTGCGCGCTGGCTGCCGGCGGGACGTTGCTGGCGCAAGGGTCCGATCAACCCGAACCGAAGCCCCGGCCTTCGGCGCAGATTCCTGCCGCTCCTCTCTATCCGCTCGAGGATGCGTTCTTGCACTGGCAGCTCGCTCCGCAGGACAAAGCATACTCAGCCATCGACGGCAAGCATATCCACACCTACGTCGAGGAGCTGACTGCGATCTCGCGCAAGTACCGCGACAGCGGCCATCCGCAATTTTGGGCAGAATCATCGGCACCCAAGCCGACGCCGATACGCGAGAATGGCTGGTCGACAAATTCACCAAGCTGGGGCTCTCGGACGTGCATGTCCAGCCTTTCGATCTGCCGCCGCAGTGGATGCCGCAATCCTGGGAGATCGTAGCATCGGGCTCGGCGAAGACGCTGCACCTCGATTCGGCGCAGCCTGCCTATCAAACCAAGGGCACAACCGGCGACGGCCTGGACCTGGAGGCGGTCTACGCGGGCACGGGAAGCGAAGCCGACTTCGCGGGCCGCGACGTGCGCGGCAAGGCCGTGTTCATTTTCAGCATGCCGCTTCCTGGTTCCTGGCGGCACACCGCGACCGCGGAAGGCGCCGTGCGCCGGGCCGAAGCCAAAGGCGCAGCAGCGATTTTCGCCGTCATCGCGCTGCCCGGTAACATCCGCACGCAGCTCTACCCCACCCGAACCAACGTCCCGACCTTCTCGATGGGCATGGACGATGGCTATGCCATCCGCGACTTGATCGGGCAGGCGTCCCCAGGCCAGCCGGTCCACGTGAAAGTCCGGCTGGACGTGAAGATGGAGACTGGCTTGAAGACCGGCACAGTCTGGGCGACGCTTCCCGGTGCGACTGCGGAAACCGTGGACGTGCTGGCGCACCGCGACGGCTGGTTTGAAGCCGGGACCGACAATGCCTCAGGCGTCGCCACCATGGTCGGGCTGGCGGAATATTTCTCCAAAATCCCCAAAGAGAAACGCCGCCGTACTATGGTCTTCATCGGATCAACCGGCCATCACAACGGCGGCAACATGAGCGGGACCTGGCTGCTGGATCATCGCGACGAAGTGTTCGGCAATTCCGCTTTGCTGATCAATTGCGAACACACTTCCACCATTCAAACCTATTTGCTCGGCGAGGATATTCGTGAAGCCAACATGTACACCGGAATGCTGTGGTACGCAGGCGGTCCGCGGCGGCCTAAACTTCAGGACATCGCGGTGAAGGCGTTCCGCGCGGCGGGCGTGGTCACCTACGCCACTCCGGAACGAGCCGCGCCGGGCGGCGAGATGAGCAGGCTGTGGCCCTTCGTACCAGGCGTTCAGGCGTCCGACTACAATGTCTTCTTCCACTCCGACCACGAAAGCCCAGAATGGTGCCGTGGACCGGCCTGGAGGCCATCACGCGCGCTTATGCCATGATCATCGATGGCGTCAACACATTGGACCTGAAGGACCTGCAACGTCCGCCCGAGAATCCGCCCGCGCCGCGCGCCACGCGCTAACCCAGGGCTTCCGTAACAGTACGTAGGCATCAACTGAAAAGGTACCCGTGCGCCATCGACACCCCAGCCCTTTCCGGGTTTCAATTGGCACATGAGCCGATGCGATGCCTGCTACAGCATAATCACGAAGAAGGACTCGGTTTGTTACGTCTGCGGACAAAAGGTGCCCCGTTATGCTAACGTGGCCTCGGCCAGAAAGCGACTCTCGCTGTTCAGCAATATCCTGTTCCTGATATCGCTGGGTTTCACCGGATTTTGTTTCTTCTCCGACCACAAGCTTCCGCTTCCGCTGAGCGTGGCGGTGTCGTGCACCCTGCTGGCTCTGAAGATTGTCGCCGACCGCTACGCCAACCAGTCCGAAGAGCGCACCAATCGCTAGCCGGCCTCGCCCGAGGCTCTCTCTAAAACATCCCCGTATCGCGAATAGCCAACGAGTACTATCGGCTGCTGGTCCTTCCGAGCTAAGATTACGCAAAGGATCCCATGAGCGACCTGACGATTCGCACCCCCTCCGGCGAAATGCCGGCTTATCTGGCCACGCCCCAGCGAGGTGGACCGTGGCCGGGCGTAGTTGTGATCCACGACGTTCTGGGCATGGGCCACGATTTGAGGAATCAGGCCGACTGGCTGGCGAGCGAAGGATACCTGGCCGTGGCGCCGAATCTTTTTTATTGGGGCGGCAAGATGACTTGCCTGCGCACTGTTTTCCGCGACATGCGGGCGCGGCGGGGCAGGAACTTCGACGACATCGAGGCGGCGCGCTCGTGGGTTGCGGCCCAGCCGAATTGCAGCGGGAAGGTTGGGGTGATCGGTTTTTGTATGGGCGGCGGCTTTGCGCTGCTGCTTGCGCCGGATCACGGCTTTTCAGCGTCCAGCGTCAACTATGGAACCGTGCCGGATGATGCGGCCAGCCTGCTGGCAGGGGCTTGCCCGATTGTCGGAAGTTTTGGCGCCAAGGATCGTCCGCTGCGCGGCGCGGCCAAGCGGCTGGAGCAGGCACTAACGGCGGCAGGCGTGGATCACGACGTGAAAGAATACCCCGACGCGGGGCATGCCTTCCTCAACAATCACGATCCCGCGGAGATTCCATTCCTGTTCGTTTTGATGAGCAAACTCAACCGCATCGGATACGACGAGCCCGCGGCGCGAGACGCCAAGGGCCGCATCGTGTCATTTTTTAACCGGCACCTCAAGACTTAATGGAAAGCAGCGGTGTGTTTCAGCACCGGCGATGCGATAATCTGTTTTTGATCCGCAACTAGGAGGTTGTCATGCAGAAAGATCCCCGTGCGGCGCAGTGGACGCGCCGCGATGTACTCGGCGTTCTCGGTTTAGGCGCTGCAGCCGCGGCATTACCCGCCGCGACTGGGCCGCAGTTTCCGAAGGGCGCGATCATTCGGACCATCCTCAAAGACCTGCCTCCTGAGGCGCTGGGCGGCGGCGGCGCGATACTGTTCCACGAACACCTGTCGTTGGCGCCCGACTTTATGCGCCGGTGGATCATGAATTCACGCCCGATGAATCCTCAAGCTGGCAGAGGCAACGCCGCCCCCGCCCGGCCGCCTGAGCTCCCGGCGCAGCCAAACCTGTTCATGTCAGACCTCGATCTAATGACCGAAGAGATGAAAATCGCGGCGCAGGAAGGCGTGGGCTGCATCGTGGACGGCGGTCATCCGGATATGGGCCGCGATTTCGATTTCCTCAAACAGCTTTCCATCAAATCAGGCATGACCATCGTTGCCGGCGGCGGTTTTTACTCGCAGCCGTTTTATCCGCCTGAGATTTCCACTTGGAGCGAGGATCAAATTGTCGAGCAGTTAATCCGTCAGGTCACTACGCAGCCGATTGGCGTGTTCGGCGAAATCGGAAGCTGGGACTTCATTACCGACGACGAGCGCAAGGTTTTCCGCGCCGTCGCCAAGGCGCACCGGGAGACCAATCTTTCGATCTTCACGCACACCGGAATCCCCGGAAAATCGGCCATGGAACAGCTCGACATTTTGGAAGGCGGCGGCGTCAAGCCGGACCGCATTGTCATCGGGCATCTCGGCAACCTGGTGGATCCCGACGTCAAGGTGCAGAAGGAAATTTGCAAACGCGGCGCATTCATCGGGTTCGATCGTCAAGGTGGCCCCGGCGACGCGCGCCAGGTACCCATGGTGCTGGCGCTGATTGAAGCCGGATACGCGGGCAATCTGATGTTTGCTTCCGACATCTCCAGCGCCAATCAGCTTAAGAAGAACCGCGGAGGCGGGTACGCCAAGACCGTAACGATATGGGGCAAAAAGCTGACCGAGGCCGGCGTCAAAGACGAAACGTTGCACAGCATCCTGGTGGACAATCCGCGCCGCTTCCTGGCATTCGTGCCGAAAAAGAAGCATCGCCCATCCGCCTAGGACTGGCCGGCATTCCTCCCTAGGGATCGACCTCTCAGTCTGGGTACAATGGCTTGGGAAATGATTGCCTAGGAGGGAAACATGAACGCAGAGAATCGCGGCCAAAATCCAGGAAAATCGAACCGGCGCGCATTTCTAAAAGGTACGTCCCTGGCTGTTGCCGCGGCGGCCGGCGCGGCGTCCACATCCAAAATGTCGGCGCAAGCTCACAAGCTTCTCGCGCGCCTGCGGGGCTAGGCGGAGGCTCCGACCGGCAGCTTTTCTGGGAAGTCGAAACCACCAACGGGAAAGTCCAAGGAATTGCCAACACCGGCATCAAGGAATTCAAGGGCATTCCTTACGGCGCGCCCACGGGCGGCAAGAATCGCTTCATGCCGCCGAAAAAGCCAGCCTCCTGGACCGGCGTTCGCGAGTGTTTCAACCACGGCCAGGTCTGCCCGCAGACGCTGGCGGACTTGCGCGGCGACTACGGCATGATGATCCAGTGGGACATGCAGTCGGCGGCATCGGCGAGGATTGCCTCACGCTCAACGTCTGGACGCCGGGCGTCAACGACGGCGGCAAACGCGCGGTCATGGTCTCGTTCCACGGCGGCGGCTTCGCCACCGGCTCCGGCAATGGTCCCGGATACGACGGCGCGCAGCTGGCCCATTTCGGCGACGTAGTGGTGGTCACGGTGAATCACCGGCTGGCGAGCTTCGGCTATCTGCATCTGGCCGACCTGGGCGCGCCGCCGGAATTCGCCTAAGCGGGCGTGGCGGGCATGATGGACCTGGTCGCGTCGCTCGAATGGGTTCGCGATAACATCGAGCGCTTCGGCGGCGATCCCAACCGCGTCATGATTTTCGGCCAGTCGGGCGGCGGCGCCAAAACCTCTACCATGCTGGCCATGCCGTCGGCAAAGGATTGTTTCATCGCGCCGGTGTGCAGAGCGGTTCTGCTCTGCGGCTGACCACGCGCGAGCAAGGCACGCAAGATGGCCGAAGCGCTGCTGGCGAAGCTCGGTATCTCGAAGGCCAACCTCGGCGACCTTCAGAAAATATCCTGGCAACAAATCCTGGATGCGCAAAGCTCGCTGGGCCGGCCTGGCGTTCTCGCCGGTGGTGGAGGGCAAAGTACTGCCGCACCATCCCTTCGATCCGGTCGCGCCGCCCGAGTCGGCCGACATCCCGGTGATCATCTCCACCACGCTGGAGGACGCCGCCCTCGCGTTGACCAATTTCGATCTGGATGACGTCGGCTTGAAGCGATGCTGAACGGGCGCTTCAAGGACAAAGGCGACGAGATTTACGCGTTATACAGCGCTCCGCTGGACCGAGAAGAAGACGCCGTACCTGATCCAGGCGCAAATCTTCACCGACTCCGGATTCCGTCGCGGCGCCATCCGCAGGCCGAGCGCAAAGCGGCTCTCGGCAAAGCGCCCGCGTACATGTATCTATGGACTTACGCGAGCCCCGGATTCGACGGGAAATTCGGCGCTGTTCATGGCACCGACGTGTCGGCGTCGTTCAACAACTATCGGGACGGCATCGGCGGCACGGGCTCGCATCAACAGCGCGCGCTGTGGAACACTTTCGCATCAGCTTGGGTGGCCTTCGCCAAAACCGGCAATCCGAATAATCCAAACACCCCCAACTGGCCGGCTTACGAGACCGCCAAGCGCGCGACCATGATTTTCGATAACAATACACGCATCGAGAACGATCCGCGCGGCGAGATCCGCAAATTCTGGGAGCAGATGCCGCAACCCGCCAGCCCGCTCGGCTAAAGGAGCATCGACATGAAGCGCAGAACATTTCTCACTGGACTGGGTGCGTCCGTCTCGCTCGCCCCCGGTTTCGCTTTTGCCCCGGCGCGTGAAGAAGCAGCCGCGCATCCCGCCCTCACTAAGATCAATCCGAAATTCATGGTCAGCCCCAAGGAAGTGCATGACTGGCACGTCGTCAAGGATTCCAAGGGCGGACCCAACCATGGCCGGAAGCCCGTCCTGGAAAAACTATGTCGAGTTCGCCGAAAAGAGCTGGCGCGAAGCCGGCGTGACTGACATTTTCCGCAACTCGTTCACCTTCACGCGCTGGTACACCACCGAATATCCGGACGATTCCAACTGGTCGTTGCACGTCGACGGGAAGAAAATCAAGGTCGCCAGCTACGGCTGCAATTCCGGCCAGACGCCCGACGATGGCGCGACCGGCGGGCTGGTGGTCTACAAGGAAGGCATGCCGGCCGAGGCGCTGCGCGGCAAAATCGCCATCGTCGTCAAGGCGCAAGGGCGCGGCGGCAGCAACGGATCGGACGATTACGAGTTCTTGTCGAATCCCGAGACCTTCCCGAATCCGCTGATCCCGCGCTCGGAAGAAGCGGCGCTCAGCCCGTTTCCGATCATGGGACTCGGAGCGGCACAGAAGCCTCTCATCGACGCCGGCGCGGCGGGTGCGTTGATCGTGATGCCGCTGTCGTACGATGTGCTCTCGGGCGTCTACACGTTCGGCGTTCCTGCGCTCCACGACATGCCGAGTCTGTATCTCGACCGCGATACCGGCGCGCAGATGATCGAGGCGGCCAATGCAGCAAAGACAGCCACGCTGCGCCTTGTTTCGAAAACCGAGCAGGCCGAAGCATACCAGCTCTTCGGTTATCTGCCCGGCCGGGATTACGGCAAACCGAACGATCAGCAGGTTCTGCTGATCACCCACACCGACGGCCCCTCTATTTCTCAAGAAAACGGCGGCCTGGGCATTCTGGCGATGGTGAAATACTTTCTCGCACATCCCGCAAGCCGAGCGCCCGCGCACCATCATGCTCTTTTACGACTGCCGGCATTACATGCCCGGCGCCGAGCGCGCCTTCGCCGCGCAGGATTACGCCACCAGCCACCCCGACATTTACAAAAAGGTCATCGCCGCCATGGGCATCGAGCATCTTGGCCAGATCAAAGTGGAAGAAGGCAACGGCAAGCCATTCCACAAGATCAAGGAAGTGGAATTTTCTTCCATCTGGGTCACGCCCAATCAGCATCTGATCGACATCGCGGTCAAAGCGGCCAAGGACAACCGCTATCGGCGCGTTCAGGTCCAGGCGCCCGGACGCAAGGGAATCCACGGCGGCGAACAAGGCCCCTGGTACGGCCTGGGCGGAATTGCACGGCGCATCGGAGTAGCGGGCGCATCCACCATGGGCTCGATGACCGGCTACTGGACCACCAAAGCGCGCATCGAATATCTGGACGCCGATCACTTCGTGAATCAAATGGCCGCCATGAGCCAGATCTGCGGCGAGCTGATGCTGGCCGATGTGGAATCCATCAAAAGCGCGCCCGGATCGACGCCGCCGTCACGCGCCTAGATGCTGACAATCGGAAACGTCAGGATCACCCGCATCGTCGAGCTGGAGATGCCGGGGCTGAGTTTCGTGTTGCCAGACGCGATTCCGGAGAATCTGCTCCCGATCCAGTGGCTCGCCCCGCACTTTATCACGCCGGAAGGCGAGGCGATCGCGAGCATTCAGGCCTTCATCGTTGAGTCGCAGGGCAAGCGGATCATCGTCGACACCTGCCTCGGCAATGACAAGAAGCTTCCCATTCGCAGGTGGGCCAATCGCAAGGGACCGTTTCTCGAAGATCTCGCCGCGGCCGGATTCCCGCGCGACACAATCGACACCGTGCTCTGCACACATCTCCACATGGACCACATCGGGTGGAACACAATGCTCGTGCATGGAAAATGGCAGCCGACTTTTCCGAATGCGCGTTATTTGTTCGGCCGGGTCGAATGGGAACATTGGGACCGCACGCGCGAGAAATGGACGCCAACGCTGATCGAAGAATCCATCCAGCCGATTTTGGACGCAGGCCTGCACACCCTGGTCGAAACAAATCATCGCATCACCGATGAAATCTGGCTCGATCCGACCCCAGGCCACACGCCCGGCCACGTTTCAGTCCGCATCTCATCGAACGGCGAGCAGGCCGTCATCACCGGCGATTTGATGCATCATCCCTGCCAGATCGCGCGTCCGCACTGGAACTCAGTAGCCGATTCCGATCCGTCGCAGGCCTGCGCCACGCGCCACGCTTTCATCGCACGCCGCGCCGAAGACGGAATCCTGGTGATTGGCACGCATTTCGCGTCACCGGTTGTAGGCCACATCGTGCGCGACAGCGACGGCTTCCGGTTTCAGTTCTAAGTCACAGGGCTAATTGCCGCTGCTGGCCTTAACGGCCGCCGCCTAATTCACCGCGGGCTAGCCGACTAGTGGTCTAAAGCATGCCCGCATAGCCTGAATCTGCCAGCTACTTGCGGCAGGTGAAAACCACGGCCGGAGGGAAATTCAACAAAACTCGCTTGGCGCTGACACTGGAGAAATAGGACTGCAGGAACATCTTTTCCTCGAATCGCCGGATTCGGACGTTGGGCCAATGCTCCACCGCCGCCTGGGAGGTGAGGTATTGAAACTGCGTCATGACGCCGGCCGGCGCCAGACAAGCCTCCGCCGCCTGGACGATGCGAGAGCGCTGCTGCGGGCTCATCCCCGTGAGTCCCAGCGAAGAAACCACGGCTTGAATCGGGCCGGCGTGGTGTGTCCGCAATTGATTCAGCAGATCGGCAGCATCGGCTTGCAGAACGGTCAGGCGCCGGTCTTGGCAATGCGCCCGTAAGTGCCGGACGAAATTCCTGTTGATCTCCAGCGTGTACAGGCGCGAATCAGGGGTCATGCGGTGCAGGATCTCGCGCGTGATGACGCCCGTTCCAGAGCCGAGTTCCACCAGCGTGTATGCTTTTCGAAAGTCCACCTGCTCCAACATGGCCGTGGCGAGGAACCGGGAACTGGGAAGCAGCGCGGCGGTGCTGCGAATAGTTCGAATGGACTCCCTGAAGAAAAGACGATAGGCCCGCCTCTGTAAGGCGCGTGATTTCGGAGTCGGCGGGCTCAGCTTCGGTTCCGGCATTCGTGCCTCACTTTTAGGATACCGTTTGTCGGGTTACTTACGGCCTTCGCCGCGCGCTAAGGTTCGTGATTTAACGGTGATCCTCTAACTCTGTTCTGGACTCGATTGGTCGCTAGCGTGCATCTGAAAAAGGTAGTAACTGGGGGAGACTCCGGGAGTAGTAAGCTGGCTTGAGAAACGCTATGGAGATGGCTTCCAGCTCGCTCGAAAAGCACCTGCTGCGGCGAATCTCGGAAAGCATCGGCGCAGCGCCCATTCAAATTGTTCTCGGCGGCGAACGCTTCTGTCCTCCTAACGTCAGCCCCGTAGCCACGGTGATCATCCGCGATCGCCGGACATTAGCCGGCCTGATCATCGATCCGGAAGTCGGCTTCGGTGAGGCTTACTCCGACGGCCGGATTCGCGTGGAAGGAGACTTGGTCCGGTTCCTCGAAGCCGTTTACGTCTCGATGGCGGACGCCCCTTCCGCGCGAAGCTGGTATTCCCGATTGGCGACTAGGTGGATGCAGCTATGCCAAGACAACAGCCTGGGAGGCTCGCGCCACAACATTCATCGCCACTACGATTTAGGAAACGACTTTTACAAGCTTTGGCTGGATAAGGCTCTGGTCTACACCTGCGCATATTTTCCTTCGCCCTCGGCCACGCTAGAGACAGCGCAGTCCGCCAAGATGGACTATGTTTGCCGCAAGCTCCGTTTACGCCCGGGCGAAACCGTGGTGGAAGCCGGATGCGGATGGGGCGCTCTGGCGTTACATATGGCGCGTAACTACGGAGTATCCGTCAAAGCTTTCAATGTTTCGCGTGAACAGATCGCCTTTGCCCGCGAGCGAGCCCTGGAAGAAGGCTTGGACCAGCAAGTCGAGTTCATCGAAGACGACTACCGGAATGCGTCCGGCAAGTTCGACGTCTTCGTCTCGGTGGGCATGCTGGAGCACGTAGGAATCGAGCACTACCACGAGCTGGGCAGGGTGATTTACCACTCGATCAGCGACAGCGGCCGCGGTTTCCTCCACTTCCTGGGCCGGAATTATCCGGCGCCGCTCAGCCGCTGGATCAGAAAGCGAATTTTCCCCGGCGCCTATATCCCCACCTTGCGGCAAGCCTTGACCGTTCTGGAGCCGTGGAGCTTTGCGATTCAAGATATCGAGAATCTGCGCTGGCATTATGCCAAAACCATGGAGCATTGGCTGGAACGCTTCGAAAACTCGCAGCGGCAAGTGGAAGCCATGTACGACTCGCGCTTCTTCCGGATGTGGCGCCTTTACCTGGCCGGATCGCTGGCGGCGTTTCGAACCGGCACGCTGCAATTATTCCAGGTCGTCTTCACCGGCTCGCGCTGCCGTCCGATCTCCTGGACGCGCGATCGCTTGTACGCACCCGCTCCCACCCCAATCGAGCATCAGATATGGACGCCTTCGATGTCCTGATTGTCGGCGGCGGCCCGGCAGGCTCGTCCTGCGCTTGGAAGCTGCGCCACTCCGGTCTGGACGTCGGGATCCTGGATCGCCAGTTCTTCCCGCGCGATAAGCTCTGCGGGGGATGGATCACGCCCGCCGTTCTCTCGGAGCTGGAAATTCACCCCGCCGAATATGCGCGCGGCCACGTGCTGCAGAACATCACGGCATTCAGAACCGGCTCGATCCAAGGATCGGCGGTCGAAACCGATTACGGGGGAGTGGTCAGTTACGGAATCCGCCGACGCGAATTCGATTATTACTTGCTCCAGCGCTCCGGCGCGCGCCTCATTCAAGGCGTCAATCTGACCAGCCTGGAGCGATCCGGCGAGCATTGGATCGCGAACGAACAGATCCGCACACGCGTCGTCGTTGGCGCCGGCGGACACTTCTGCCCGGTCGCCCGGCTCACCGCCGCCAAACCCAAGCCCGAATCCGTCGTGGTTGCACAGGAAGTCGAGTTCGAAATGGACGCGTCCCAAATCGCCGCCTGCCACGTCCAACCGGAAATCCCCGAGCTCTACTTTTGCAAGGACATGAAAGGCTACAGCTGGTGCTTCCGCAAGCGAAACTTCTTGAACATTGGCCTCGGCAGAATGGACCCGCACCGCCTTTCCGACCACGTCTCCGAATTCGTACGATTCTTGAAATCGGAAGGCCGCGTTCCGTTCGACCTGCCGGCGTCCATGCGCGGGCACGCGTATCTGCTATACGGAAGATCCCCGCGAAAACTCGTGGACGACGGCCTGCTATTGATCGGCGATGCAGCCGGCCTGGCTTATTCGCAAAGCGGCGAAGGAATTCTGCCCGCCATCGAATCCGGATTGCTGGCGGCACAAACCATCCTTGCCGCCGAAGGCAAATACAGCCGTGAACAGCTCAGGCCTTATCCCGAAATGCTGCGGCGAAGATTCGGCTCGTCCGAGGAGCACTGGGCCACTCGTCTCGGACGCCGCCTTCCTACGGGAGTGATCCGCGCGCTCAGCCACCCGCTCCTGAGCAGCCGCTGGTTCGCGCGCCAAGTGTTGCTCGACCGCTGGTTCCTGCACTCCAACCAGCCCGCTACTTAGCCAGTTGCACCAGGGCTTCCTTGGCACGCTTGCCGCTGTCCGAGTTCGGATCGGCGGCCACGGCCTGGCTCCAGTACTGGCGCGCCAGGTCCACGCGGCCCAGGTTGGCGTAGATCGCGCCCAAATTGTACAAGCCGTCGATTTGCCCCGGATGATCCGCCAGCAGACGTTGCGTTTCCTTCAGCGCGCCGCCGGTATCGCCGGAATCGTAGAGCGCCCGCCCCAATTCCAGCCGCGCGTCCAAATTGGTGGGATCGTGCTCCAGGATCTTCTTAAGATATGGGGTCGCGCCCGAGGGCCGTCCCGCTTCGCGCTCCATCTCCGCCAGGCGGAACAGAATCGGGGCATGGTCGGGGTTCTTCTTGAGTTGTTCTTCGAGCGCGGCGCGCTCATGCGCCGGGTTGGGCGGCGCGGTATTTTCGCTGGCAGCGTCGCTCTGGGACTTGGCCGCCCGCGAACCTGACTGAAAGGAGTTCAGCCCTTTCAGACCGAGCAGAATCGCGGCCCCGATCGCTACCGGCAGCACAGCGATCCATACTTTTCGGCTGCCTAAACTCATGCCATCACCTTCTCGGCCGCATTCAGGCTGTCGCTCGTCACGGCCTTGTCCACAATCTCAACACCGATCTTGCGCAGGAACTCTTCCGGCGATTCCCCGCCGATCAACACGAACACGAACCGGTTGGGAATTTCCTGCGCCGCGCCCTGGACTTCCAGCCGCACCGCGGCGGGCGCAATCTCCCGGACCTCGGAATTCCGCAGAACGCGAACCCGCGCCTCGGCCTCCGCACTCGACAGGCGCTGCTGGTTGCGGTCCTTGACGCGCTTGAACTCCGCGCCGCGATAGGCCAGCGTTACGCGGTTGCGGCCATTTTGCGCCACCGCCAACGCCGCCTCAATCGCGGAATCTCCGCCGCCCACCACTAAAATGTCATCGCCAGAATACGACTCCGCTTCGATCAGCCGGTAAGCCACCTTGTTCGCTTCCTCGCCGTTCACGCCCAAGCGCCGCGGCGTGCCCCGCTTGCCAAGCGCCAGCACGACGTAACGCGCCCGATATTCGCCCGAATCGGTTCGAACAACCAGCACCTCGCCGTCGCGCATGACGCCGCGCACGCCTTCATTCGTTCGAACTTTAACGCCGGTGTTCTTGAGAATCGTCTCCCAAACCGACAACAGCGCTTCCTTGGTCGAATCCCCAATGTACAGACTTCCGATCAGCGGCATTTCCAGCGGTTCGGCCATCAGAAATTTGTGCCGCGGATAATTGCGAATAGTGGACGCCACCTCGCCCTGCTCCAGCGTGAGATATTTCAAGCCATGCTGTTGCGCGGTCAGCGAGGCGCTCAAACCAGCCGGACCGGCGCCCGCGATGATCACGTCGTACAGCCCCGTCGTATCCTGGTCCGGCGGTGCGGGCGCTGGGCCATGATCGAAAACCGGAGGCTTCCACAGCCCATCCTTCTCCAATCGCCGCCGCACGTGCTCAATCGCCAGCTTGCCTTCGTTGATGGCCGTTTTGATCAGGCCCATCCCGCCCAGCTCCCCAACAATAAAAACCCCGGGCACGTTGGTCTCGAAATTTTCGTTGACGTGCGGCACCCGCACGGTCTGCAACACGCCGCCGAAAGATAACGCAATGGCGGATGTGGGACAAGCTCCCACGCAATCGGAGTGGCCCACGCAGCGATCCGGATTCGCCAGGATGGCCTTGCCGGATACCAGCGCCAGCGTACCGGTTTCCGGACACACCTCCACGCAGGTCCCGCAACCGATGCACAGCGTGGCATTGATCAGCGGCTTGGGCTTGCCTTTCTCGCCCGAATTCGCGGAGGAGTCCTGGACCGCGGCGCGGTGCAGGTTCCAGAGCGCCATGGGAGCGCCACAGGCCGCGCAGAATGCCGATCCTTGCACCACCGGCTTGCCGCAGCGTGGACATGGCGCAGCGGGCGCAGCGGCCGGCGACGCCGAACCGGCGGCCGCGCCCCCCGGCGATTTCATCGCCAGTTTCCTCAGATAGCCGCGCACAAAAAATAGCGTGACCACGGCCGCGATCAGGAACGAGAGAAACGTTTCCATGCAGCGCTTTTCAGTAGTATCCCATCATAAGCACCACCGCCACGTGGATCATCACCAACACGGCGAACGAATAGCTGAAGGGCCGATGGATCACGTGCCACAAGTGGAAGATTTGCCCGGTCCGGTCCAGGAACGCCATCTTGACTCGCAGCGCAGCCTGCCGCCGGACGGCGATAATCACCGTCTCCAGACCGGCTTCGTGGGAGGCCAACAGCCCGCCCAGGGTGGTAATCAAACCCCAGCCGCGCAAGACCCGCCTCCGCAGGCGCGCGATTAGGATCGGCCGCGCGAGATCCAAACGCAAAATCGTCCACAGCATTTCGCTCAGCGGCATGGCGCGAACCTCGTCGGGCGAGGGCACCAGCAGCAGCGAAGCCAGGTCGCCCGCCTGAAACAGATGCTGGCGTGCAAGCTCCGCGGCCAGCTCGGTGACTTGCGAGGCGAGCTCACCCATGCTGAGTTCCACCGCATTCAGGCTGCGTGGAATCTGAGCGTAAATATAGCGCCCGACAAATCCGCTCAGCGCCACGGCTATCATGATCCAGTACGCCACGCCCGCGATTCCCGCCAGTTTGAACGAAGCGTGAAACGTAATCAGGACCGGAGCCAATATCCCGATCAGCACGTGAAAATCGAGCCAGTGCCGCGTCTTGCCGATCTTACCCAGCCACTTGACCCGCTTGCGAACCGGATAAAGAAAGAGAACGCAATACAGCCCGAGGCCGATCATCCCCAGCCGCAGCCCAACGCTCCCGCTCGGTTTCAGCAGCCCGTGTAGCGGTGAAAACGGGCGTTGCTCCAGGCTCAGACGATAGTACGAGAACCCGTACACGCTGATCGCGGCGACAGACACGATCGCGGCGAACCAAGCCACACGCAACCGAAACCGGTGCCAGGTTTCCTGGTTCGACGCGCGGGCCGTGTTCCCCGCGCCGCCCTCAAGATTCAATAGCGTCGTAGCCATGATGCGATTCGCCAACTACTTACTAACTCCTTCGATTTTGTCCTGTGTATTCACGGAAAACAACCGGTAGTTATTGAACTGGTGCGTGTTGCGCCATTCCTGATGCGCGGTCTTCACCTCGATTCGCGCCTTTTCCGGAAGCCACATGGATTTCGAGCTTCCTCGAAAAGAGATCGGCGCATACAGCACTTCACTTGAGAGCGACCGCAGCCCGATCTCCTCGGCAGGATCCTTCCAATGCGCGTCAATCCGGGTGACCATGGCGCGTTCCGGGTCGATCCAGGCCTCGCCCTCCCAGGCGATCGGATAAGTGTGATCCTTCAGCGAGAGGGCCGCCGGCGAAGGAGATCCTTTCCTCGGAATGAACGCCACCCGTACCAGCGTCGCGCCTGCTGCCGTTTCCTCGCCCTGCAGTGTGAACGAGTAGCCCGGCTGAAACTCCGGATGGAAAATCATCAGTAGCGCGGCGAAGCCTTGCGTCACAAGCAGCGAGCTCTTGGGCGCCTTCTTTTGCTGCTGGCCGACAGGCAGCCGCGATTCGTCCACCAGCATGCCGCCGTTATCCCAGCGCATCGAAATCAGATAATCGTAACTGGACTTGCTATTGAACGCCACTTTACCCTTTTCGTTCAGCCGCTCTTGCAGCAGCGTCTCCGTGCAAGCCACCGACGATAGCTCATCCCAGAACTGCTTGACGCGCAGCCCGGTGCGTTCCAGCAGATCGGCATGTCGCGTGGAGGCATCCGCCCCGGCCTCCGGCAACGCAAGCAGCATTCCCAAAACCACCAGCGCCGCCGCGCCCCGAACCCGCCGCGCTCCACTAGAATCGATAGCCAAGCGAAGAGAACATCTGGTCATAATTTTGAATCTTTCCACGGTAAAGATTGATGCCGCCGCTCATCACGTAATGCCGGCTCAGGAACCAATCCACGTTCGAGTTCATGAAAAAGCCGCGGTCGTGTCCGGCCAGTGGGGAGATAAACTCCTGTTGGCCGCCGATAATTTCAAAACGAAGCCTCTCGCTCAGATCTCGCGAAAGGCCCAGCGACTGATACGAGCCGTTGCCGAAAGGGCCGTTATACTCAGCGTGACGGATGTCCGCGCGAATCCCGGTGCCGAGCAGATCGCGGATCGCCAGGCCGTACATCTGGTTCAGCGACCCGCTGGGATCGTCGCTGCGCTTGCTCCGGCCCACGCTTCCGTACAGCGTGATGTGCTCCGGCAGTTCCAGGCGCAGGCCGCCGCTGATTCCCGAGAACAGGTAATTGTCCAGCAGCCCGGTCCCCAGCAGCACCAGATCGAAGGTCGGAATGGTACGGAAATAATTGTCGTTGAAATCGATCGCGATCCATTTCCAGGGCTGGATGCGCGCCGTGAAAAAACTGCGGCTGAGCACCGCGCCGCTTTGGGTATTTCCCAATCGCCCCGGCGTGAGCTCATCGGCCTCCAGGTTGTGATACAGCGATATGTATTGTTTCCAGGAGAACACGTTTTCCGTGAAGGCGAATTCGCGCTCCGCCCTCCAGCTCACGCGCGTGATCGCCAGGCCCTCGGTGCTGAAGAATCGCAAGCTGTCGAAACTGCCGGCCTCGAAATTGGTGAGCGCGCCGGCGATCTGGCGATTGGGTTTGTAGTCCCACACGGTCGGGTCCGGCGTGGAATCCCGCAAAGGTAGCCACCGTCACGTGCTTGCCCACGCGCCGCCCAATATACGCGCCGTCCACCGTCCCGAGGCTCGACGCCCACGGCAGGTACAGCCGCCCAATTCCCACCACGTAGTTCGATTCCGGATTGTTGTAGGTCAATCCGATGGTATAGGTTCGATTCAGCAGATCATTGATGGTGACGATCTGCGGTCCCCCGTTGGACTGCGTAAAGCGTCCGCGCCAGTAGCCGGTGAAGTTCCAAAACGTTCCCCCCAGCCGCGTCATATCCATCTGCACTACCCCGCCGTACTGATTGGTCAGCAGGCCGGTGGAATGGTCGTAAATCGCGTTGTATTCCAGGCCGATCCTTCCGCGAAGATTGTTGACCTCCGGCGACGGCGGTTTGGGCACATAATCGCGCTGCTCCTGGTCAAGCGGATCGCCTTCGGTAAAACTCACCACCTGGGCATAGCGCCGCGCTGTTTTGGACTGCTGAATTGCCTGCATCGCTTCCAGATCCTGAGCCGAGATCTGAGCCACGTCTCCGACCTGTAGTTCCGCGCTAGACGATACTACGTCGCATACCGCCGAGTGCGCCGTGACCGCGGTAACCACCAGCTCGGCGATGGATTGCGCCGTGAGCGAGGCGTCGCCTTTCTTGAAGCGCTTCACCGTCAGATGGAAACCCTCCTGCAGTCCCTCTTCGCGGCCGCCGTTGACATACACGCCGCCCGTGGTCGCGTAGCGGACCTCGAAGATCGTCCGGATCTCCGTGCTCGGTTGCTGCGCGGCCGCGGTAAAGGCCAGCGCCGCAAGCATCCAGCGCCAATGCGTCCTCATCCGCCCCTCCCGTTGGGATGGCAGCCGTAGCAATTCACGCTGTTGTAGACATAGTTCCGCACGCCGCCGTGATTGTTGTCGGTTTGCGGCTTCAGGTGGCATCCGGTGCAGGAGAATACCGAGTAGTCATTCGAGTTCGTGTGACAAGTGCTGCAAACGCCGTTCGCGTTTCCATGGTTCATGGGGAACCAGGTGTGAGTGAACGTCGCGCCCGTCCAGTCGGTGAACGAGTGGCAGGTGTTGCAGGTCTTCGGGAAACCTGCCGCCGCATGGTTCGGATTGGTGGTGCTGTTGTATTCGGTGGCGTGGCAGGAATAGCAATCCGTCGGTGTGCCGGCGAACTTGCCTCCAACGTGGCATTGCAGGCATGCGGTGGTGGCGTGCTTACCCGTCAGCGGGAAGCCCGTCGTGGAGTGGTTGAAGGTCGAGCTGGTCCAGTCCGTCGTGCTGTGACACATCGAGCAATCCTGCGGGTATCCCAATTGAGCGTGATTCGGATTGGTGGTGCTGTTGTAAGTGGCGACGTGGCACGGATAGCACGCGCCGCTGCTCAGAGTGAAATTGTTGTTTACGTGGCAGAGATTGCAGGCCAGCGCGGTATGCGCGCCGGTCAGCGCGAAGCCCGTATTGGCGTGATTAAACGTCGCTCCGGCCCAGTTCGTCGTGGTGTGGCATTGCGAGCAATCTTGCGGGAAGCCGGCCGAGGCGTGCGGAGGATTATTGGTGCTGTTCCAATCAGCGTTATGGCAATTGATGCATGCCGCGCTGCTCAAGCTGAAATTGTTGTTGACGTGACATTGGCTGCAACCGAGCGTCGTGTGCGCGCCCGTCAGAGTGAAGCCAGTCGAGGCGTGGTTGAACGTTGCACCCGTCCAATTCGTCGTGGTGTGACACACCGAGCAATCCTGCGGGAAGCCGGCCGCGACGTGATTCGGATTGGTGGTGCCCTGCATGTCCTTGAGATGGCAGGAAACGCATGTCGTGGGCAGCGTGGCGAACTGATTGTTAACGTGGCAGGTCGCGCACGCCACCGTGGTGTGTGCGCCGGT
Organism: Terriglobia bacterium; assembly: GCA_963739705.1. GTDB lineage: Bacteria > Acidobacteriota > Terriglobia > Bryobacterales > Bryobacteraceae > Palsa-89. The sequence goes on from CAVUBR010000017.1 coordinate 108,147, forward strand.
GAGCGGGAACTTGGTGGTGTTGTGGTTAAACGTCGCGCTTGTCCAGTCGGTCGTGCTGTGGCATAGCGAGCAATCTTGCGGGAATCCCGCCGCCGTGTGATTCGGATTGTTGGTGCCCTGCCAGTCGGTTTGATGGCAAGAGATGCAGGTCGTAGGCAGCGTCGCGAACTGATTGTTCACGTGACATGTCGCGCATGCCACGGTGGTATGCTTGCCGGTCAGAGGGAACGGCGTGCTGTTGTGATTGAACGTCGCGCTCAGAAAGTCCGTGGTGCTGTGGCACAGCGAGCAATCCTGCGGGAATCCGGCGGCAACGTGATTCGGATTGGTGGTGCTTTGCCAGTCCTTCTGATGACACGAAATGCACGTCGTCGGAAGCGTGGCGTATTGATTGTTCACGTGACACGTCCCGCAGGCCACGGTGGTATGTTTGCCGGTTAGCGGGAACGCGGTGCTGTTGTGATTGAACGTCGCGCTCAGAAAATCGGTGGTGCTATGGCACAGCGAGCAATCCTGCGGGAATCCCGCCGCCACGTGATTCGGATTGGTCGCGCTCTGCCAGTCCTTCTGATGACATGAGATGCAAGTCGTCGGAAGCGTGGCGTATTGATTGTTCACGTGGCACGTCGCGCAGGCCACGGTGGTATGCTTGCCGGTCAGCGGGAACTTGGTCGCGTTGTGGTTGAACGTGGCGTTGAGCCAGTCCGTCGTGCTGTGGCACACGGAGCAATCCTGCGGGAACCCGGCCGCTACGTGATTCGGATTGTTGGCTCCTTGCCAGTCCGTCTGATGACACGAAATGCACGCCGTCGGCAACGTGGCGTACTGATTGTTTACGTGGCACGTCGCACAGGCCACAGTGGTATGCTTGCCGGTCAGCGGGAATTTGGTGGTGTTGTGATTGAACGTTGCGCTCAGAAAGTCCGTGGTGCTGTGACACAGCGAGCAATCCTGCGGGAATCCCGCCGCGACGTGATTCGGATTGGTCGCGCTTTGCCAATCCTTCTGATGACATGAAATGCAAGTGGTCGGAAGCGTGGCGTATTGATTGTTCACGTGGCACGTCGCGCACGCCACCGTGGTGTGTTTGCCGGTCAGCGGAAACTTGGTGGTGTTGTGGTTGAACGTGGCGTTGAGCCAGTCGGTCGTGCTGTGGCACACCGAGCAATCCTGCGGGAATCCGGCCGCGACGTGATTCGGATTGGTCGTCGACTGCATGTCCTTCAGGTGGCACGAAACGCAGGCCGTCGAAAGCGTCGCGAATTGATTGTTCACGTGGCACGTCGCGCACGACACCGTGGCGTGCTTGCCGGTTAACGGAAACTTCGTTTGCGTAGTGTGGTTGAAGCTGGCGTTCGCCCAATTCGTGGTCGAGTGGCACAGCGAGCAGTCCTGCGGGAACCCGGCGGCGGCATGGCTCGGATTGTTAGTACCCTGCCAATCCTTGTTGTGGCACGATACGCAATCGGTGCTCAACGCAGCGAACTGCCCGTTTACATGGCAGGTGGCGCAGGTACGGTCTGATGCGCGCCGGTCAGCGGGAACTTGGTGGCGTTGTGATTGAAAGTGGCGCCGCTCCAATCCACCGTGGTGTGGCACACCTGGCAGTCTTGCGGAAATCCCGCCGCGACGTGGTTCGGGTTCGTCGTACCCTGCATGTCCTTCAGGTGGCACGACACGCAGGCCGTCGACAACGTCGCGAATTGATTGTTCACGTGGCAGGTAGCGCATGCCACTGTGCTGTGCTTGCCCGTCAGCGGGAACTTGGTCTGCGTGGTGTGATCGAATGTCGCGCCCTGCCAGTTCGTAGTCGAGTGACATACCGAGCAATCCTGTGGGAAGCCGGCTGCTGCATGGTTCGGATTGTTGGTGGTTTGCCAGTCCTTCACGTGACATGAAACGCAGGCGGTGGATAACGTCGCGAACTGGTTGTTGACGTGGCACGTGGTGCAGCCGACCGAGACGTGAGCCCCCGTCAGCGGGAACTTGGTCTGGCTGGAATGATCGAACTTCGCGCCACTCCAGTCTACGGTGGTGTGGCACAGCGAGCAGTCCGTCGGGAACGCCGCAGCCACGTGGCTGGGATTCGTGGTCCCCTGCATGTCTTTCAGGTGGCAGGAGACGCAGTCCGTGCTGAGCGTCGCGAACTGATTGTTTACGTGACAGATCGCGCAGGCTACCGTGGTGTGCTTACCGGTCAGCGGAAACTTCGTGGTGCTGTGATTGAATGTCGCGCCGGTCCAGTCCGCGGTGCTGTGGCAGAGCGAACAATCTTGCGGGAAACCCGCCGACACGTGATTGGGGTTCGTCGTCCCCTGCATGTCCTTCAGGTGGCACGACACGCAGTCGGTGCTGAGCGTCGCGAACTGATTGTTCACGTGACAGGTCGCGCAGGCCACCGTGGTGTGCTTACCGGTCAGCGGAAACTTCGTGGTGTTGTGATTGAACGTTGCGCTGGTCCAGTCCGCGGTGGTATGGCACAGCGAGCAATCTTGCGGGAAGCCCGCCGACACGTGATTCGGGTTCGTCGTCCCCTGCATGTCCTTCAGGTGGCATGACACGCAGTCCGTGCTCAGCGTCGCGAACTGATTGTTCACGTGACAGGTCGCGCAGGCCACCGCGGTGTGTTTACCGGTCAGCGGAAACTTGGTGGTGTTGTGATTGAACGTTGCGCTGGTCCAGTCCGTGGTGGTGTGGCACAGCGAGCAATCTTGCGGGAAGCCGGCCGCTACGTGATTCGGATTCGTCGTCCCCTGCATGTCCTTCAGGTGGCATGACACGCAGTCCGTGCTCAGCGTCGCGAACTGATTGTTGACGTGGCAACCGGCGCACGCCACCGTGCTGTGCTTACCGGTCAGCGGAAACTTGGTGGTGCTGTGGTTGAACGTCGCGCCGGTCCAGTTCGCGGTGCTATGGCACACAGAGCAATCCTGCGGGAAACCCGCGGCCACGTGATTCGGGTTCGTCGTCCCCTGCATGTCCTTCAGATGGCACGAAACGCACGCCGTACTGAGATTTGAGAACTGGTTGTTCACGTGACACGTTGCGCACGCCACGCCAACATGACCGCCGGTAAGAGGAAACTTCGTCAGGTTGTGATCGAAGTTGGTGGTGGCCCAGCTCGTAGTGTTGTGGCACTCGGCGCAATTCTGCGAGAATCCCGCCGCGATATGATTCGGATTCGTGCTGCCGGTGAAATCCTTGGCGTGGCAGCTGAAACATTCCGCCTGCGTCCCCTGAAACCGCCCTCCGATGTGGCAACTGGCGCAGGCCAGGTTCTGATGCACGCCGGTCAGCGGGAAGTTAGTAAAGCGGGTGTGATCGAACCTCGCCACCTGCCACTGAACCATGTTGTGGCAGTTTTCGCAGGTCGTTGGAAAGCCGGCCGCCGCATGGTTTAGCACCGGCGTTTGAAAATCGCGGGCGTGGCAACTAATGCATTCCGTGCTAAGTCCGGTGTAAGTGCCGGTAGCCGCGCCCGGATGGCAGGAGTCGCACGTGACTGTCGCGTGAGCGCCCAACAGCGGGAACCGGTTCCAGTGATCCTGGGCTGCCCGCGTGTTGACACGCCATCCGTTCACGCTATGGCAGCTCTCGCATTGCGCCCCGAATTGGCGCTTGTGGAAATCCGCATGGCAGTCAGCGCACTGCGTCCCGGCCTCTGTAAAAACTTTCGACACATGGCAAGAATTACACGCCACATCCACGTGCATACCGCGCAGCGGGTAGTGCGTATCGGTGTTGTGATTGAATTCCGGCTTGGCGCGCAACGGAGTCCAGCTGGTGGTGGTGTGACAGTTTTGACAAGCGATAGCTAGAGCGCCGTGCGGGTTGCGCACCGGAGTCTGGCCCCAGATCGGCAGCGTTGCCCCAATCACTGCCGCCCAACGAATCAGCCACTTGCTCACGAGTTAATGTCTCGAGAGTCCTTTTGCCGCCAGTTAACGCGCGGCGTGCTTTTCATGATAAAGGCGCTTACCCGCTACGACGCAGAGTATCAGGCACCTTTCCCCGTCGCCTAAGTGAAATCACTTAGTCGGGTACCATTACTGTGCTAAATTGATCGACTTAGTGCGCAGCAGGTTGCTTGCCATCCGACCCGTGGCAATCGATGCAGAGGGTCGGCGTGCCTCGGTACAAGCGGATCGTTTTCCCGTCCTGCTCAATCTGTTCCTTGTGACACTGCGCGCAGCCGACTGTGTTGTGCGCGCCGTCGAGTGAGAAGGCGGTCTTGTTGTGATCGAATACTGCCGCACCCCAGCGCTCCAGGTTGTGGCACGTGGAGCATTCTTTTTCTTTGCCTGCGCTCATGAACTGGCCGCCGTGCACATCCTCATGACATTCCGAGCACTCCTGCGGCGTATGCGAGAAATCCACCGAGGGTTTCGCCGCTACCGCGGACGGCTTAGGAGTGTGACAGGCGGCGCAGGTCACGCTTTGGTGCGCTCCTTCGAGCGTGAACTTGGTGGAGGCGTGATCGAACGGCTTCAGCTCTTTCCACTGGCGCAAGTTGTGGCAGCTTTCGCAAGCCAGTGCCGTATGATGCGGATCGCTGTGGCAGGCCGTGCAGGATTGATCCGTGAAGTGATACTGGCGCGCGGCGTCCGTCGATGCTCCGGGCAGCGGTTTGTGGCAATCCACGCACAACACCGCGGCGTGCGCGGCCGTGAGCGGGAACTTGGTCTTGGCGTGCCGCGTTGGAATGAACGTGGTCGGCGCGAATTTGTCTTGGGTGTGGCACTCCTCGCACTTGTTCGCATACGGCGCGGCGGCAAATTCACCGCCGTGCGCATCGGCGTGACAAGCCACGCAGGTCAGCTTGTGGACTTCGTATACCGCGTCCTTGCCCGCCGGCTGGTGGCACTTTTCACAATCGAGGGCGGCATGCTTGCCTTCCAGCCGGAAGGCGGCCTGGTGCATTTCTTTCGTGAACAGCGACGGTTTGAAGCTGATCTCGTTGTGGCAGGCCGAGCAGTCCGAACCAGCCTTCCTTGCGTCGAACTGCCCGCGATGCACGTCTTCGTGGCAATCCTTGCACAACGCGTGCGCCACGGGCTGATGGAAATCGCTGCCCTTATGGCATTTGCCGCAGGCCATGTCGGCGTGCTTGCCGCGCAACGGAAATGCGGTGCTTTCATGATCGAAACCGGAGTCGTTCGCGATACTTTTCCACCCCGAAGTGGTGTGGCAACCCTGGCAGTCGCGAGAAAACTTGGCGGTTTGAAATGCGCCGCGATGCGGGTCGCTGTGGCAATCGCGGCAACTGTTGAAGGCGACCCCTTTGTATTTCGGTTCTGTTCCGCCAGCGTGGCATTTTTCGCAAGCCACGTCGCGGTGCAACCCGGTGAGCGCATATGCGGTCCGGGAGTGGTTGAATCCCCCGGCGGGCTTCCAGACGTCTTGCGAATGACAATGCGTGCAATTTTGATCCAGTTGCCCATTGTGCACATCCCGATGGCAGGCCGTGCATTCGCGCCCCATTCCCAAGTAACTCTTGCTCGGATCTTTCATCTTGATGTCGGCGCGGGCCACGGCCTGGATGTGCGACGGATTGTGACAGGCCGCGCACGCCAGTTCGCGATGCTTGCCTTCCAGCGCGAATCGCGTCAGGCCCGCGTGGTCGAACTTCTGCCGGTCAAACTGCGTGATTGGATACTGCCGGCCGTTGTGTTCCAGATGGCAGCGCGCGCAATCTTCCTGCGATTGCGAAGGCTTGTAAGCCAGCGCGTGCAGGCCGCTATTCAGCAGAATCTGCCGGTGAATCTCCGCGTGACAGTCCAGGCACTTAAGCCCGCGGTTACCGGTCCCGAAGTTATGACAAGCCGCGCACTTAGTAGGGCCTTCCAAGGTCTGATGAGCGCGCGACAGCGGACCGGGAGAAATCTGCGCCCACGCGCCTCCCGCCAGCAGAAACACGGCTGCACCCCACCCCAAACCCCGCGCTAAGTTTTGGAACAAGATGTAAGACACATCGGCCGGCCATCCAGTTACATCCAGTAACTAGAACACAACAGTTGGTTAGCTCAGGTCTTTCACCGACATGCGCGCGGCTCCGATTCACGGCGCCACATTCGTGTCGATAAGCCGCGTTGCGCATCCAACTAAGCAGGGAGAATCGTGAAAATGAGAAAAATCATGGTTAGCAGCCTCCTCGGCACCGCCCTCTTCTTGGGATGGAATGCCGCCGCCCAACCCCCAGTCACCGGTTACACCCAGCGCGATTCCGCAGTCCAGCCCCTGGATGCGTATCAAAGCGGCTTCACCCTCCTGCGACAGGCAAAAAGAGACCTCGATCGGGCCGCAAAGAATCCCGCGCCCAACCCCGGCGATCACTATCGCTTCGCCACTGCACGCGGCGAATTGGACCGGTTCGAGCAGACCTGGGAAGATGGCACCTACACTCGCATCCAGTTGAATGATGCAATTTCACGCCTCCAACTGGTGTTGGATTGGAACCACATTACGCCCGGTGGTCGGGACCTACTGGCCGCCGACTTGGAACGCCTGCGCGATTTCGCTGTGAAACATTTCAATTAGAGAATCAAAAGGCTGCCGTTGACGACCCGTTCGGAACCGCCGACTCCAGGCCCGCGCGAACAATGAAACGCTTGGGCGCGGAACCTACGTAATAAAACGGATAGCACGTTACCAGCGTCAGGCTCGCGGCCGCCGTCGATCTCAAAACTTGAACATCGCGCGGACCCACAATCCGCGTCGATTCCACTCGATAGCGGTAGGTGCCGTCCTGGGTTTTGAGTTCGATAGCATCGTTGACCTGAATCTGGCCCAGCGGACGAAAGAATGTGTCCCTATGGCCCGCTAGACCCACGTTGCCGTGCCCGCCCGGAAGCGCTGTGCCCGGAATGTGCCCCACCGCCCGGCGTAGCGTACCCGCATCGGCCCCTTCCTGTACCATCGCAACCAGGTGCAGATTGGGAATCTCCAGCCGCCCGATGACCGCGGAGCGCACCGGCGGCCTGTGCTCCTGTGACCGCGTGTCTACCGATGACTCACTCTTCGGAGCCGGCAGCACCGGCGTTCCCGGCCTGGGCCGCTCCCGCCCCATTAGAACGCTGATTTCGTCTCCGGCAAACCGCAATGGCGATGGCGCCAGCCCGCGCAAATCCTGATCAAACGCCCAGTCCTCGTAGGACTCATACACAACCGAGCTGGCATTGACCCAAATGAACACATCCAGCGCCGCCAGCCCGAACAACAGAAGAAACCATTCCACACCCGTTAGGATCCGAATCCAACCGGGCCGGCTCGGTTCCGAACGCGCGCTCCATACGGCATGCACTGTCATCTTGCGCCGGCCTCGTCCGCGTCTGGAGTGAACAGATAACTGCTGCGCGCTCTAACGGCCAGCTTCTGTCCGGAAGAGGACCGGGCGCTTACTTTGATGTGCCGCTCCGGCTTCCCTTCCCCGGCCACGGGTATGTAACCAATCGTGTACCGGGCCCGAATGTCCTTGGCAATATCGCGGCAAATCGGAACAATCTCATCCAGCTTCTTCGGAAAATATGCCCCGCCTCCGCTCACCTGCGCGATCCGCTTCAACACGCCGGGATTCTTGTCGGGATCGTCCTGGTCCAACAGGGACTCCAGCAGCAGATCCGTCTTCAGAACCGTGCCATCCAGATCCGCCATCAACGCAGGCGCCGCGCCCCGTTGCTCGATTGCGGTCAATCCTTTTGCTGGCGCCCCTTCGGAAATAGGCTTCGTCTCCACGACACACCGCAAGCCAAGCCCGTTTGATTCTCTGGCTCAAAGGTGCACTTTGATGGCCGCGAAAGGATGTCCAGGCTTTTCCTAGCTGCTTCTGAAAATGTGCGTGAAATGCCCCACGCAGCGTTGCGCCGAGGCGTCGCGCACACTAGTTACGGGCCGCCGCTCGGCGCGCACCATGGAGGCCCACTAGCAGTAATACGGCCAAACCAGCCAGCCAACGAGGTTCAGGGATAGCCGTGAATTCAGCGTCCAGGGACAGACTGGAAAAACCCTCGAAGGGAACGTTAAAACTCATGGCTGACGCAGAACCGGACACGTTAAGTGTGTAATCACCGGGACCCAGTATGAACGAAGGGAGAAGTGGAACATTACCGCCGGGACCGATCAGTTCAACCGACGCTGTCGCGTTTGCCATGTCAATAGGGTATAAGGGACCAAACGACGAACACGGGCCCGGGTAGGTCTGGCCCGGAAAAAAGAGGAACGTGAACCCGCAGAAGGTGTTAAACGACTCGCTAAAATCCACCAAAGCTGCCTGGCTGAGGTCAAACGAGAGTGTCAATGAACTGGAGGCGTTCGCATTGTCGATAGAATACGGCCCGGACGTGGTCGCCGATACCTCGTCCGTAACCATGAAGCTCTTTCCGGTTACATCCGCACTCTGATCGGCGCTGGAAGCGTTGGTATTGCCCTTGCAGTTCACGCTGCCCGACTTGCCTAGACTGTAGTTTCCCACGCCTGTCTGCGAGTTCGATCCGCTGAAACTGTAGCTTTGGTCCGGTGGGCTATTTTGGTCCGGTGGGCTATAAGGAGGGCATCCTAGAAAAGCATTCAAATCGCCGCTGCCGCTCACGGACCCATTAATCGATACGCCGGTCAGAAGATCCGCAAACGCTGGGGACAGGGGAAAAAGTGGCACGACCACCAAAAAAACCAGAAACTGGCATTTCCGCACGAACATAAAACCTCCAGTCCACGAGCGAATTATACTCCTGTCTCGCCGTTCCGAGGCCGAATATCGCATCACTTTAGAACCATGATGGTCCCGTTACACGGCGCACAGCCGCGGCCAATTTCTAAATGCCCATTGGCCGGCGCCAGCCCCGCGCGCACAATGAAGCGCTTGGGCGCCGATCCGACATAGTAGAACGGATAACACGTCACCAGCGTCAGGCTCGCCGCCGACGACGGCCTCAGAACTTGAACGTCGCGAGGCCCGACAATCTGCGTCCATTCCACTACAATCGATAGGTTTCATTTCCAATCTGAAGTTCAATGTCATCATTAACCTGAATCTCTCGGAGAGCCCGAAAAAAAGTATCTCGATGCCCGGCTAAACCGACATTGCCTTTCCCGCCCGGAAGCGCCGTTCCCGGAATGTGCCCCACCGCCCGGCGTAGCGTACCCGCATCGGCCCCTTCCTGTACCATCGCAACCAGGTGCAGATTGGGAATCTCCAGCCGCCCGATGACCGCGGAGCGCACCGGCGGCCTGTGCTCCTGTGACCGCGTGTCTACCGATGACTCACTCTTCGGAGCCGGCAGCACCGGCGTTCCCGGCCTGGGCCGCTCCCGCCCCATTAGAACGCTGATTTCGTCTCCGGCAAACCGCAATGGCGATGGCGCCAGCCCGCGCAAATCCTGATCAAACGCCCAGTCCTCGTAGGACTCATACACAACCGAGCTGGCATTGACCCAAATGTACACATCCAGCGCCGCCAGCCCGAACAACAGAAGAAACCATTCCACACCCGTTAGGATCCGAATCCAACCGGGCCGGCTCGGTTCCGAACGCGCGCTCCATACGGCATGCACTGTCATCTTGCGCCGGCCTCGTCCGCGTCTGGAGTGAACAGATAACTGCTGCGTGCTCTAATGGCCAGCTTCTGCCCGGCCTCGGACCGGGCGCTTACTTTGATGTGCCGCTCCGGCTTCCCTTCCCCGGCCACGGGTATGTAACCAATCGTGTACCGGGCCCGAATGTCCTTGGCAATATCGCGGCAAATCGGAACAATCTCATCCAGCTTCTTCGGAAAATATGCCCCGCCTCCGCTCACCTGCGCGATCCGCTTCAACACGCCGGGATTCTTGTCGGGATCGTCCTCATCGTAAACACCAATGGTGTAAATGCTGGCGACCGAATTGAGGACGTCGCGCATCACTTCCTCCAGCCTGTGCGTGCTGACGTTATCGCCCCCATCGCTAATCACGATCAGGGTCTTTTTGTCCCGCCGGCCGGAATCCAGTTGATGCAGCGCCATCTCGACGGCATCGTACAAGGCCGTTCGTCCTTCCGGTGCGCCCCGCCACAACGCATCGCGCAACTGCTGCAAATTGTCGGAGAACAATTGTATGTCCGGCAAACCACGGCGCGCCTTCTCGTTGAAGTTGATCACGAACATCTCGTCTTGCGGATTACTCGCTGAGATGAACGCCAGCGCGGCCGTGATCACCTCTGGTTGCTTGCGCCGCATGCTGCCGCTCTCATCCACCACCAGGCCCACCGTCACCGGAATGTCCGCATGCGCAAATTGGGTAATCGTCTGCAGCTTACCGTCTTCCCGAACTTCAAAGTTTTCTTTGCTGAGTCCTGACACCAGCCCGCCGGAAGCATCCTTCACACTGACATCCAACAAAACCAGCCGCGACGTCGTTCGAATGGTGTATTGGCTCGGTTCCTGGCCCGGACCGGCTGGCTGGCCCAAGCCAAACCAACCGGCGCCGCAAACTACCGCCAACACCCACCCCCACGCGCCGCGGCCTTGTTTCATACGGCACCTCTAGCGGCAAGCTAGGATGTGCGGACCGTCCGCACGACAGCAAAAGCCACCAGCGCCAGCATGCCCATCAATCCGATTAGCGGATACGGGCTGGCAGTCTTGGGAAGCTCTTCCACCTCCACCACTGAAGGAACCTCCTGGGCTACCTCTGCGGGAATTACCATCGGAGCCGGAGCCTGCGGAGCTTCCGCCACCGGCGCCTCCGGAGTTAGCTCCACGATCGGTGCTGTCTCCAGCTCAGCCGGCTTCTCGGCTTCGATCGTAGGAATCTCAGTATGCGATACTGCCGCGATTGCCACCGCCTCGCTCTTCGGATATGCGAACTCCTGTCCGAAGTTGTCGCCCGGATAGAACCATGCCCTCAGCGCTCTGGGCTGGCCAGGAGGCATCTCCCAAAACGTGAACACCGTGTCCCCGGTCGGTTCCAGCCGATAATTCGGAATCGCCAGGATCGTGGTTAGCAGTTCGGTCTCATCGCCGTTGAAGATCTGCACGATGTGCCGGTTCGACGGTGAGTCGAGCAGCTTCACCACGTATGTGCCTGCTGGAAGCACCTTGTTCGGAACTTGAATGGTCTCATTGACCGTCATTACGGTTCTCTTGTCCCATTGGTCCGCTCGCAGACTCGGAGTCAACCCGATCGCAAGCAGCCCCATGGAGGCAAATGCAAGAATAAAACGCTTCATAGAATAACCCCCCTTTTCGTCCAACCTTGGCTCCACGCGCCAAGGCCGGCGAATTTCTCTTACACTTGCGGCAGCTTACGTACCAAAGAAATGCTGATGGCTGAGGGCGATGGATTTGCCTGTTCGCCGGGGCGCTGGCATTGCAGATTACTGGGTCAAAAAGTGGCCCGAAGCACGCAATCCGGGTGCGCAGTATCCCACTACTCGCCACAAACAGGAAGACATATCTTGTATCCCAACCGACAGCCGCCGCGCCGCGGCTGGGATCACGGAGTTCTGAGTTCTCTCAGTTGGTTCTGAAACCAGTCACACGCCAACGCCGCTACTTTCTCCAAAGTACCGGGCTCTTCAAAAAGATGCGTCGCGCCGGGAACAATCACCAGCTTCTTTTCCCGCGTGCGCAACTGCTGCAGCGCGTCTTGATTCATGGCGATCACCGGCGTGTCCTCGCCTCCCACCATCAGCAGCGTGGCAGCTTGCACCGACGCGAGCGATGCACCGGCCAAGTCCGGACGTCCCCCGCGCGATACCACGGCGTAAACATCCTCGGGACGCTCGGCGGCCGCAACCAGCGCCGCTGCCGCTCCCGTGCTGGCTCCAAAGTAGCCGAGCCGCAGATCCCGCGTGTCCGCATCTCTTCTCAGCCACGCCGTAGCCGCCGCCAGCCGCCGTGCCAGCAGCGCAATATCGAACCGCAAGTGCGCGGTGCGCGCGTCGATGCGCTCCTCGTCGGCGGTGAGCAAGTCGAACAACAGCGTGGCCAGACCGCCCTGCTCGAAAACGCGCGCGACATATTGGTTGCGAGGGCTGTGCCGGCTGCTTCCGCTGCCGTGCGCGAACGCGATGACCGCCTCCGCCTTCTCGGGAATAGCCAGCTCTCCGTGCAATCCCATCGGTGGAATGACAACCTTGCGCTGAATCAGTTCACTCGTTTTCATGGCGCCCCACTCCTTCTTCCGCCCTGTGCGATCTCACGCGCCAACAGGTAAACTCCCAGGCCGCCTCCCGCCACGCCCGCCAACATCTGGAGCGCCGGCGGCCATTCGCGCCGTAACGCGGTTTGGGTCCGCCGCGCGCGCCCGCCTTGCAAGCTGGCGATCTTTCCAGTTTCGCGGTGCCGCAAGAGATGGTCCGAGATCGAGCCAACACCGCCGGCCAGACCCACTCCCGCCGGCAACCCTGCCGCTTCTTGCTCCAGCACGTCGCCCCTGAGCGTAATTCTTCCGGCCTGCGCCGTCACCTCAATCGCATGCGGATGAGAGACCAACCGCCCCAGCCACGCCCCGCACGCGCGCTACCAGGTGAGTTCCTGCTTGGACCAGCGATTTCGCGGCCGCCGGCACACCCTGCGCGCCGCGACCGGCTACGATCTGGATCCATCAGATACATGCATCCAGCGCCCACACCCATGATCTCTTCCCATCTCGCGTACTGGCGTGCGTCCACGCCGAATCACGCCGGTCCCCCGCCCTTCCACGAGCAGTTGGGTTTCCACCGGCGCCGGTTAATGTGACCTGAGGCCGCGCCCGCCCGTTCAGCTTGGCTTCTGAATTGCTCTGTATCCGTTATCCGATGCTGTTATCCGGCCGGATAGAGGAGCACCAACATGCGCACATTCGGCGTTTCCCTTTTGAGAGTTATGATTCCCGTCGGGCTCAGCATTTTGTTGATCCCGCAAGTTGTGGCCAAGAAGAACCCGGCGCCTTCGCCCAGCGGCCGCGATGTCTATATGGACCGCTGCAGCGCCTGCCACGGAGAAGACGGCAAAGGCAATGGCCCGGCAGTCGGCGCCCTCAAGGTAGCACCGGCCGATCTGACGCTGCTGGCTAAGCGAAATGCCGGCGTCTTCCCGGCCGAACGCGTGAAGAACGTTGTTGGCCAGTCGGTAGAGATAAGCGCCCATGGCTCGCGCGAGATGCCTATCTGGGGCGACTTGTTCCTCCCCAAAACCACTGCCGCGGAACAGGCCGCTAACGAGCGCTTCAAGCTTCTCGTTACTTACCTGGAATCGCTCCAGCAGTAGAGTGAGTCCGGGCAGTCGCCCGGCTACCGCAGCGCAACCTCGTGCGCCTGCTCTGGCGCGATCAGCTTGCCCAATTCGCCCATCTCCTCGGCCAACAGTTGGACCAAGTCATCCAGCGAGATGATCCCCACCAGCGCCCCGTCCCGGTCGACTACCTGCATGCGCCGGATGCCGTTTGACCGCATGTGCTGAATGCATTCAAGGATGCCGAGATCTTCGCAAACCGTCACCAGATCCCTGGCGTCCAAGTCTCCTAGCGTGAAACTCCCGCATCCAAAGCTTCAGCCACCACGTTCCGTGACGGATCACGCGTCCATCACACCGGCTCAGCCGCCTGCAATGACTTTACTTTCAGCAGTACTGTCTCCACGGTTGCCAACCGCTCCTTCAAGCCCATCCGGAAATTGGCCGTGTCGGTGTGACGGATCTCCACCAGCAGTTCTTTTTGTTCCCCCTCCAGCAATTCCAGAATCAAGTCCAACTGCGCCGCTGACAAAGCAAGTTGCTGCGTCATAGGTCCTCCACGCTATCCTGTTCTGCAAGAGCAATACCAGAACTGTTGGAGTCCCTCACAAACACCGCCATCGTTGTTAGAGTGGAAAGAACATGCGGACCTACCAACCCACCGAGAGAACCCAAGTTCACCGCCTGCCCAAGCGGGCCGTGTACGACCAGGCCCAGGTGCACTCCATTCTAGACGAGGGGTTCGTCTGCCACATCGGCTTCGTCGTCGACGGCCAGCCCTTTGTCGTCCCTACCGGCTATGGCCGCGTCGACGAACGCCTCTTCATCCACGGCTCCTCGGCCAGCCGCATGTTGCGTAAGCTCGACCAGGGGATCGACCTATGCCTCACCGTAACCTTGGTCGACGGATTCGTGCTCGCCCGCTCCGCCTTCCATCACTCCATGAACTATCGTTCCGTCGTGGTCCTGGGCAAAGCCCATACTATAAATGACAAGCAAGAAAAAATGGCCGCCCTGCGCGCCATCACCAATCACATCGTCCCCGGCCGATGGGAAGAAGTCCGCCCCCCCGACGATCGCGAGCTCAAGGCCACTAGCGTCTTGTCTTTAGAGCTCGACGAGGTCTCCGCCAAGGTGCGCACCGGCCCGCCGATTGACGACGAAGAAGATTACGCGCTCCCCATCTGGGCCGGAGTCGTCTCGCTGCGCTGCCAAGTTGAGGCCCCCCTTCCCGACAGCCGCCTGCTGCCCGGCCTGGCCGCTTTTGACCGGACCCGGTTACACCGATTCCATAACGTATCAACCATTCCGGAATCTAAGTAAGCGCCCGCGTCCGCTGCCTTACACCCCCCGGCCCGCTTCTCCTTCCCAGAACTTTCGGGGGCTTGACAAGCCGGTCCGCATGCTTAGAATAGGGATAATCTCCATTTATGCAGCACTGCCAACACTCTCGAACAGAAATCATGGCGAGACGCGATGGCGTTGACTACGTCCGCTGCTTGGATTGCGACCAGGTGTTCGAAGCCGAAGACCTGGAGTCTGTTCCGGCATACGACGAAGACGACGAAACCACCACCGCCGCCTAACCAAACGTCCGCTCCTCCACTGAGATTTTTCCCGGAATCCAGTACCACATTCCTATCGCTACGGTTCTATTCAAAATGGTCGGATTGGTTCAGCCAAGTCTGCCGCGGAACCTGCGATGCTATAAGTCATGGAGCCGCTTCGCATCGTCGCAATAGGAGGAGGCACCGGCCTCTCTACCCTGTTGCAGGGCCTCAAGCGCTATGCCCGCTCTCCCCGCGAAGTCGAAATCACCGCTGTGGTCACGGTCACCGACGACGGCGGAAGCTCCGGACGCTTGCGCCGCGAATTAAACGTCCTGCCCCCCGGCGACATCCGCAATTGCATGGTGGCTCTCTCAGAAGATGAAGCCCTGCTCGCGCAGCTCTTCCAATATCGCTTCTCACAAGGCCGTGGCCTCAAAGGACACAGCTTCGGCAACCTCTTCTTGACCGCCCTCACCAGCCTGACCGGCGACTTCGCTCAGGCTGTCAAACTATCCTCCGAGGTGCTGGCCAGCCTGGGGCGCATCTATCCTTCCACCGCCGCTAACGTGACGCTCGAAGCCGAACTCGAAAACGGCCGCATCGTCACCGGCGAGACCCGGATCAGCAAGAGCCGCTCCCGGATTCGCACCATTCGCCTGGCGCCGCGCGTCTGCCAACCGCTCCCCGAAACACTGCAGGCTATCGCGCAAGCTGACCTCATCACCTTCGGCCCCGGCTCGCTGTTCACCAGCCTGATTCCCAACTTGCTGGTCCACGGCATCCCCGGCGCCGTCCGCCGCAGCCGCGCCTTGAAGGCTTACTTCGTCAACCTCATGTGGCAGCCCGGTGAAACCATCGGCTTTCGCGCTTCCGACCACGTCGCCGCCCTGCTCCGCCATGCTCGGAACTCGTTGCTGGACGTTGTCGTGGTTAACACCCGCAGCATCAGCGCCCGGCAACGCCGCAAATACGCCGCGGAAAACGTCCAGCCGGTCTTGAATGACGTGGATCGCCTGGCACAGATGGGCTTGCAGGTAATGACTGCGGATCTGCTCGGCGAGGGTGAAATCGTGCGCCACCATTCCCGCGCCACCGCCGAAGTCGCGCTCAACCTCGCCCGGCGCGGCCGCGCTGGCTGTGATAAAGTCCGGATCCTCGGGTGAATCCAACCGAAATGAAGGCCACCGTAAACGTGCTGATCCTGGCCGCGGGCCTGGGAACGCGCATGCGCTCCAAGCGCGCCAAAGTCCTGCATCGCGCCGGCGGGCTGGCTTTGATCGAGCACGTCGTCCATGCCGCCTGCCACCTCACATCACCCCGGCACATCACCGTAGTGGTGGGACATCAGGCCGAACAAGTGGAGGCGCTCCTTGCGCCCCACGGCATCCGGTTCGTAAGGCAGGCCGAACAAAAAGGCACCGGCCATGCTGTGATGATCTGCCGCGACGTCCTCGCCGCCCAAGGTGGCTTGCTGGTGGTGCTCTACGGCGATTGCCCGCTGCTAACCTCCGCCACGCTCCAGGCCCTGGTCGATCAACAGGCCGCCGGTTCTGCCGCGGCCACTTTGATCACCACCGAACTGGGCGACCCCACCGGCTACGGCCGCATCATCTTCGGAAAGAACTCCGCCATTCAGGAGATCGTGGAACACAAAGCCGCTACTCCAGAGCAGCTCAACATCCCCTTCATCAACTCCGGAATCTACTGCTTCCGCGCCGATCTGCTGTGGAAACACATCGCGGAAATCCGCCCCGACAATCCCGCCCACGAATACTATCTAACCGATATCGCCGCCATTCTGACGCGCGCCGGACACCAGGTCCACGCCATGAACGTGCCCGACTCCGAACAGCTCCTGGGCATCAACACGCGCGCCGAGCTGGCCGCGGTCGACAAAATCTTCCGCGACCGCAAAGCCCAGGAACTCATGCTCGCCGGCGTCACCATCGAGAAGCCCGAAACGGTCAGCATCGATGCCCTGGTCAACATCGCGCCCGACACCATCGTCGAGCCCTTTGTGCAGATCCTTGGCCGCACCGAAATCGCCGAGGATTGCCGCATCGGCGCCTGCTCCATCGTCCGCGACTCCATTCTCGCCGCCGGAGTCGAAGTCGCTCCCTTCACCTCCATCGTCGACTCGCGCATTGAAAGCGGTGCGCGCATCGGCCCCTTCGCTCGCCTGCGCGGAGGCACGCACGTCGGCCCCAACGCCCGCATCGGCAATTTCGTGGAACTCAAGAATACGCAATTCGCGGCAGGAGCGAAAGCCAATCACCTGGCCTACCTGGGCGACGCCGAGATCGGCCCCCAAACCAACATCGGCGCCGGAACCATTACTTGCAATTACGATGGCGTCAGCAAACACCGCACCCGCATCGGACGAGACGCCTTCGTCGGAAGCAACTCCACGCTCGTGGCGCCCATCGATATTGGCGACGGCAGCTACATCGGCGCTGGTTCCGTCATCACCGATCCTGTCCCCCCCGACGCCTTGGCCCTCGGACGCGCACGTCAAGTCGTAAAACCAGGCTGGGCCGCCAAAAGAAAAAAGAAGAAGTGACTACTTCTTGGCCGGCTGCTTTTGCGCCGTCCGCACCACCACCAGCCGCGCCACATTTCCCTCATCGCTCACCACGTACCCAACCGTCACCCTGGCACGCATCCGCAGATTGCCTTCGACCTTGGTATCAGGCTTGATCCAGAACGTAGCCTTCTCCGCCGGCTTGCCCAGAATGCTGCGCGAAACCGTGATGCGCGTCACCGCGTCATCAGGGTGAACTTTTTTGGTGCTGTCGCCCTTGTAAAACAGCTCCACGATCGGCCCCGAAAAAGTGTCGCTGTACTTCGGTTCGCTCTTCCCAGGTTCTGTTTTGGCGGCGTTCGCCTCTTCCTGGGCCCGGGTCAAGCCTCCCGCCAGGCCGAGGATGAAGACAACTACAACGGCTAAACGGCGCACACTTGAATCATAAACCAACCAGCCGGAAGGGTTGCTACGGCTGGTATTAAACTTGCTTCATTCGGCCGCTATAACACCAGAATTGGATGATAAACATGCGGTAGCCGCGCCTCTCCGATCGCCACCAGGTCCCCATCCGGCCCAATAGCCTTAACATATTGGCCCCGCGCCCGCCCCGAAAATGGCGACAGCCGGAAGTCCTTACCCTGCCGGATTTGCCACGCTGTCAGCTGGTCCACCGTGGCGCAGGGAATTTGCGGCAGCACCCGCGACCCCGGAATGATAGCCTCCTGAAGCCGCCCCTCGCCGGCCATCTTCTCCAGCTCTTCCAAAGTATGCGCGTCCTTCTCGCTGAATTCTCCCGAAACCGTGCGCCGCAATTCTTCGAGAAACGCTCCGCACCCCAGCCGCTGCCCCAGCTCATGCGCAATGCTCCGCAGATACGTCCCCGCCGAGCAGCGGACGCGCACGCGTACCCGCGTCCCAGCGAACTCCATCAGCTCCAGCGCATGCACCTGAACCTCTACCGGCTCCAGCTCGACAGCAATCTTTTTCCGCGCCAACTTATAGGCCGGGGTCCCGGCGATCTTCTTGGCCGAAAACGGCGGCGGCGTTTGCAGAATCGTTCCCTGAAACTGCGCCAACGCCTCTTCTAGCTGCTCTCGCGTAAACCGCGGCTCGACCGCCGCGCCAGTCACCGCCCCATCGCGATCGTAGGTATCCGTCGCCCAGCCGAAACAGATCCGCCCGTCGTATTCTTTTTCGCTCGCCGAGAAGAACTGCGCCAGCCGCGTCGCGCGCCCAACCACCAGCGGCAGTACTCCCGTAGCCATCGGATCCAGCGTGCCCAAATGCCCCACTTTGCGCGTGTTCGCCAGCCTGCGAACCCGGTCCACCACATCGTGCGATGTGATCCCCGCCGGTTTGTCCACCACCAAGGCCCCGTCCACATCAACACTGTAACAAGCGCGCCACGGACGAAACGGCGCCGCTCGTTTGCTATGATCTGAGCTTGCCGGCCGTCATGATCGTTGTGCCTTGTTACAACGAGGCTCAACGCTTGCCCGTCGCCCGATTCCAGGAATTCTTCAACCACTCCAGCATCCAGTTTGTCTTCGTGGACGACGGCAGCCGCGACCAGACCGCTCAGGTGCTGGAAAGCCTCGGCGCCTCGCGTGCGGACCGCGTCTTCGTACTGCGGCTAAAAACCAACCAGGGCAAAGCCGAGGCAGTGCGCCAAGGCATCAACTTCGCCCTCCAGCATCAGGCCGGATACGTCGGTTATTGGGATGCCGACCTGGCCACGCCGCTCGACGCCATCCCCCGATTCCTGGCGGTTTTCGAGACGCGCCCGACCCTCGACATGGTATTCGGCTCGCGCGTCAAACTGCTAGGCCGCAACGTCCAGCGCCGCCCCCTGCGCCACTACTTAGGCCGTGTCTTCGCAACGCTGGTTTCTCAGATGCTGCGCCTCCCCATCTACGACACCCAATGCGGCGCCAAAATTTTCCGCGTTCGCCCGGAAACGCCCGCATTGTTCGCCGACCGATTCCTGACGCGCTGGGTCTTCGACGTCGAAATCCTGGCCCGCTACCTCCGCCAGATCGGCTCCCCGGACATCGCCGCCGGCCGCATCTACGAATACCCGCTGGAAGAATGGGAAGACGTCGCCGGCTCCAAAGTCAAAGGCGGCGATTTCCTGATCGCCCTCCGCGACATCGCCCGAATCTACTGGAACTACCTGCGCAAATAGAATATGAGTCTGACCCCAGCCGCGATATCTCATTCCGCTTTGATCTCCGCCTTATCATGTGAACTATCCTGCCACGCGCGTCCCCGGCAAAGCTGCGGTTGCAGCGCCCATCAGCGAATCGATGCCGGCTTCCCGTTCCTAATCCGCCCAACTTCCTCGAACGCCCTTTGAACGAAGCCGCTGGCGTTTTAGGCGGACGCGGTGATTATGGAGTTTGAATGGAATCTCGCTTCATGGTGATGCGGTGCATTGTTGGGCGAGACTCGTAAATCCCGCGCTCGGTGCGACCATCGGAGCCATATTTTGCTCTATGCACGCCTTAGTTGCATAGTTAGAGATCAGGCCAAACGAATGGATCCGCGCTTCCAGGCAGCAGGATGAGTTTGCCGCGAGCCTTTTGGCTTTGGCTAACGTCGAATGCCGCGCGCCAATCCTGCAGCGGGAATGTGCGGGCGATCGGTATCGTGAATTTTCCGTCCGCGGCGAGCTGCGCGAACTCGTCCAGGACGTCGTAGCGGATCGTGCCACCTTCTTCAATGTTGCTGCGGACCCCCAGTTCCTTTGCCGCGGCGAAATCGCTGATGGTGACCACGCGCTTAGGGTCGCCCGCAATCCTGACGAGCGCCGGTAACGCGCCGCCGACCGGCGCCGTGTCGAGGATCAGGTCCGGCGGTTTGCCCGCCAATTGAAGAACCCCCTCGACCATGCCGTCACCATACGGAGTGACCAAAGCGCCCAGCCCGCGGAGTCGATCTGCAAAGGTGTCACCGGCCGTGGCGATAACGCGGGAACCACGTATCAGCGCAATCTGAACGGCAGCGAACCCCATCATCGTGCCCGCCCCGTTGATCAGGACGGTATGCTCAGCCCGTAGTCCCATTCTGTCGAGGGTGCTAAAGGCTGTCGTGACGGCCATCGGCAGCGCGGCTGCGTGAATCGGATCGAGGCCCTTTGGAGTGCGGGCCCAGTGCTCCAGAATCGCAAAATCCGATGCCCCCGCGCTGGCAGCGGTGACGAAGTCCACAGGTCCGAAGACCGCGTCTCTCACAGCGACACCCTGGACACCTTCGCTGACAGCATCCACAGTTCCGGACACTTCCAGTCCAATGCCCCGCGGAAGATCTTTTGCGAACAAACCCCGGCAAAGGGCCCAATCGGCCGGGTTCAGCCCGCAGGCGGTCACGCGCACGCGAATGCGATTAGCGCCCGGTTTTGGAAGCATCGTTTCTTCCATGCGCAGCACGTCCGCTGGTTCGCCGTACCGATGGAAGCGCACCGTGCGCATGGTCTCTTTCGTGAGATTGTGTTCGGTCATCAAAGTCTCCTTGGTGTATCTCAGTTTGTTGAGGTTTGTGTCGTCTTTTCCTCTGATGAATGGCTGAAGGGTGAGGCGAATTGCGACGAGAAGTAGTCGCCCGTCTCCATGTCCTCCAGGAGGGTGGCGTGGGTGGGCTTCCAGCCCAGCAGTTTTCGGGTATAAGCGCTGGAGACGGGCGCATCGGTGGCAAAGCACCTGGCCAGAAACGGATTCCCGAAGTGGGTGGCGGCTTCCTCTGGAGTCAAAGACGCAGTGGGTATCCGGAGAATTCGCGCGATGAGGTGCGCGATCGTCTCGAAGGTGATCGCGCTTTCTCCCGCGCCGTGCAAGGCGCTGCCGGCCGGCGCCTTCTCGACGGCGAGGCGAAAGAGAGTGGCCGCGTCCTGACGGTGAATCGCGGGCCATCGATTCGCGCCGTCACCGATATATGCCGAGACGCCTGTTCTACGCGCGGCTGCAATCAGAAACGGGATGAACCCGTAGTCTCCCGGGCCGTGAACGGTTGGCGCCAGCCGCACGACGCTGGATCGCACTCCCTGATGGGCGAAGGCGAGACAGGTCTGCTCGCCCGGTACTCGAAAACTGCCGAGCGACTCGGAATCAGGCGGATCCTGCTCGGTGCGGAGATGTCCGGCGCTCATCACCAACGTGCCCGATGTACTGACGAACGGCTTGCCGGACCCAGCCAAGGCCTGTCCAAGCGCATTGATCGCCGCGCAATCGCGCCGAGTCATATCCTCGGGATCGGCGAAATTGCCGCCAAAGGCCATGTGGATGACGCCGCCGGCAGCCCGAGCACCCTCCTGCAGGATGTCGAGATCCTCCAACGAGCCGCGCAAAACGTTTGCCCCGAGTTCGTGCAGGCGAGCGGCCGCCTTATCGGACCGTGCCAGTCCGGTGACAGTGTGGCCGGCCGTAATGAGTTCAGTGACCACCGAGGGACCGGTAAGTCCGGAGCCGCCGGTAACGAAGATGTGCATACTTGTCTCCTCCTGAAAGCCGCTGCCGAAAGAGCACCCCTTCGGCTATCCAGAAATTGACTCTATCGCCATCGGACATGTACGCTCAATGCTGGTACGTTCATAGATTCGTCGCAATCGTACAATTCCCCTATGGACCCGTTATCTGACGTGTTGTCGCTCCTGAAACCTCGCACGTATGTGACAGGCGGCCTCACCGCGGGCGGTCAGTGGTCGCTTCGCTTGCCCGCGTATGAAGGGATCAAGTGCTACGCGGTTGTCGCCGGAGAGTGTTGGCTATCGGTCGACGGTGTCGAACAGCCCGTTCGACTGCGTGCGGGAGACTGCCTGCTCCTGCCGCATGGCCGCTCGTTTGTGCTCGCAAGCGACCTCACCCTCCCACCCGTGGACGCGCGCGCAATCCTTTCTGTAGTGGGAAGAAGGTACAACGGCGTCCTCTCGGTCAATCCAGGAGACGATTTCTTTCTGCTTGGAAGCCACTTCGCACTTGAGGGCGATGCCAGCTTTCTGCTGGATGTATTACCGCCTGTCGTCAGGTTGGAAGATGATGCGCACCGGGAGTCCATACGGTGGGCAGTCGAACGCATGTTGCGCGAGATGCGTGACTTTCAGCCTGGCGGCACCCTAGTGGCGCAGCAGGTCGCCTATACGCTGCTGGTAGAGGCTCTTCGATTGCACGTCTCCGACCGCGCGCAACCAGGCACTGGCTGGCTCTTCGCCCTGGCCGACACGCGCATGAGAACAGCGCTTTCCGGCATGCATCAGACCCCGGCTCATGACTGGACACTGGCGGAGCTCGCTCATTCCGCGGGAATGTCACGAACGGCGTTCGCCCAGACCTTCAAGAAGACA
Organism: Terriglobia bacterium; assembly: GCA_963739705.1. Taxonomy (GTDB): domain Bacteria; phylum Acidobacteriota; class Terriglobia; order Bryobacterales; family Bryobacteraceae; genus Palsa-89. Next base: position 130,739 of record CAVUBR010000017.1, read on the forward strand.
GTAGGAGAGCCTCCCATGGCTTATCTCACGCGGTGGCGAATGACCTTGGCTGCAAATCGCCTCCAGGACAAACGCGAACCGATATCTTCGGTTGCTCCATCCCTCGGATATCAGTCAGAAAGCGCCTTCAGTGCGGCTTTCAAGCGGCAATGGGGCAGCTCTCCCAGACAATACCTCCGCAGCCGTCGCCCTCAACTTAGCGCTACGGATAACGATCAGTAACGGGAACGCGCCTGCGACCGCCTCTAGACCCACATGTTGGTAAGCCGGCATCTCCGCCTTGCCCCTACGATGCTCTGCAGGGCTCGCGGCATCCGCCGTCCCAGTTCTCGACACTACCGCAATTGATTCCGGTCACCACGCTCCCCCACCCAAATCCTCTTCCCTAACAGCCGCTTCCCGCTGCCTCCTTGCTGGAGTCCTGCAACCCTCCGCTACTCTGATCCACCGAGGTACCAAATGCCATCCCTTCGCAAATCCGAATCTGCCCGCATCAACGGCGCAAAATCCCACGGCCCCAAAACCGAAGCCGGCCGCCAACGCTCTTCCCAAAACAGCCTCAAACTTGGCCTAACCGCTCAAGCCCTCGTCCTGCCTTCCGAAGACCCCGCCGAATTTAATCAGCTCCTCACCTCTTACCTCGATCAGTTCCGCCCCGCCGGCCCCGCCGAACTCGACCTGGTCCACGAAATGGTCGCCGCCAAGTGGCGCCTTCAACGCCTCGCCATCATCGAAACCCAACTCTACGTCGAGTACACGGAGCGCGTCCAGGAAGATGCCGACCGCCCTCTCAGCCCCGTCGAGTCCCTCACCGCCGCGTTCACCCTGCTCGCCAATACCAATTCCTTCCCCTTCCTCCATCGCGTCGAGTCCCGCCTCGAGCGCACCTACTCGCGCGCCCTCCGCACTTTGATCCAACTCCAGCGCGCGCGGCAATCTTCCGACCCGCCCCAAGCGCCGCCACCAGACGAAAATAAAATTTGCACAAACGAACCCACCGAACCCGTCCAGCCCAACGGCTACTTCGCTTTAAACCCGCCCTGGACATCGCCGGAATCTACTGGAACTACCTGCGGTGATGTGCCGGCGGGCGACGGGTTCAACGCGGCCCAGCACCCGCGCGATGCTACAATACAACTCCGCGAGGATCAATGGAAGAAGAACAACTGCCCGCCGTCGACGGCCACATGATGACCACCGCCTTCATTCTCGACGGCTACCACATCGAAAAAAACCTCGGAATCGTGCGCGGCATCATCGTCCGCTCCCGCTCCATCTTCGGCACCATCGGCGCCAGCCTGCAAACGCTCGCCGGAGGCGATATCACGCTCTTCACCAAACTGTGCGAGGAAACCCGCATGCACGCCTACCAGCGCATGGCCCAGCATGCCGCCCAGATGGGCGCCAACGCCGTGATCGGCGTCCGTTACGACGCCACCGAAGTCATGCAGGGCGTCACCGAAGTGCTTTGCTACGGTACGGCGGTGGTTGCAACACCCACGCCACGATAGCGTCCATTAGACGTGGCCACTCCTCGCTATCTCTGCATTCACGGGCACTTCTATCAGCCGCCCCGCGAAAATCCGTGGCTGGAGGCCATCGAGCTCCAGGACTCCGCCTTTCCCTACCACGACTGGAATGAGCGCGTAACCGCCGAATGCTACGCCCCTAACGGCGCCTCCCGCATCTTGAACGGCGACAACCGCATCGCGAAAATCGTCAACAACTACGCGGCCATCAGCTTCAACTTCGGCCCCACCCTGCTCTCCTGGCTCAAGGATCACGCGCCCGAAACCTATCGCGACATCCTGGATGCCGACCCAGCCAGCGCCCAGCGCTTCTCCGGCCACGGCTCGGCCATGGCGCAGTGCTACAACCACATGATCATGCCGCTCGCCAATGCGCGCGACAAGCGCACGCAGGTGCGCTGGGGCATCGAAGATTTCCGCCATCGCTTCGGCCGCGATCCCGAAGGGATGTGGCTCCCTGAGACCGCCGTGGATCTCGAGACGCTCGACATCCTGGCGGAGTACGGCATCCAGTTCACCGTGCTCGCGCCCTCGCAAGCACGCACCGTGGATGGCGAAGATGTGAGCGGCCAGCGCATCGATCCCACGCGCGCTTATCGCCAGAAACTTCCTTCCGGCCGCAGCATCGCGCTGTTCTTCTACGATGGCCCCATCTCCCGCGCCGTGGCTTTCGAGGGATTGCTCGCAGACGGCGAGCACTTCGCCCAGCGCCTGCTAGACGCCTTCTCCGATAAGCGCGACTGGCCGCAGCTCGCCCACATCGCCACCGACGGCGAAACCTACGGACATCACCACGCCCACGGCGACATGGCGCTGGCCTACGCCCTGGAACAGCTCGAATTGAAGGGCCTGGCCAAGCTCACCAATTACGCCGAATATCTGGAGCGCAATCCGCCCACCCACGACGTCGAGATCCTGGAAAATACCGCCTGGAGCTGCGTGCATGGCGTCGGACGCTGGAGCGACAACTGCGGCTGCAATTCCGGCGGCCACGCCGGTTGGAACCAGGAATGGCGCGCGCCTTTGCGCCAGGCTTTCGACTGGTTGCGCGATCAGATAGCCCCGCTTTATGAGAACACCGGCGCGCGTTTTCTCAAGGATCCCTGGACCGCGCGCGACGAATATATCCGCGTCATCCTGGATCGCTCCGAAGAGAACAGAAACCAGTTCGCCGCCTGCCATTTTCGCCGCAAGAATCTTCCCCGCCAGGACCGCGTCAAGGCCTGGAAATTGCTCGAGCTGCAGCGCCACGCCATGCTCATGTACACCAGTTGCGGCTGGTTCTTCGATGAGTTGTCCGGCATCGAGACCGTGCAGGTGATCCAGTACGCCGGCCGCGTCGTGCAGCTGGCCCAGGAATTGTTCGGCGACGATCTCGAGCAGCGCTTCATGGCCAAACTCGGGGAGGCCAAAAGCAATCTGCCCGAGCATCGCGACGGAGCTCTCATCTACGAGAAATTTGTCCAGCCCGCCATGGTAGACCTGGCCAAGCTCGGCGCGCACTTTGCCATGAGCTCGCTCTTTTCCGAATACCCGGAGAAGGCGCGCATCTATTGTTACGACGTGCAAACTAACGACTATCATCTGCAACGCTCCGGCAGGATGCGGCTGGCCTCGGGTCAGGCTCGTTTCACCTCCGAAATCACACAGGAATCCGAAATGCTGATGTTCGGCGTGCTGCATTTCGGCGACCACAACCTCCACGGCGGAGTCAGCAAATGGAGCAGCGACGAAAAATACCGCAGCCTGTCTCAGTCCGCCGCCGATGCCTTCAGCCGCTCCGACCTCGCCGAGACCATCCGCCGCATCGACGACGGCTTCGAACGCACCTATTCCATCCGGAATCTTTTCCGCGACGAGCAGCGCCGCGTCATGCACCAGGTCTTGCAGGGCACGCTCGACGATATGGAGGCCTTCTATCGACAAACCTACGAGAATCAGGCCCCGCTTCTCCGGTTCCTGTATGAATGCCACATCCCGATTCCCACCGAGATGCGCATGAACGCTCAGGTGGCGCTCAATGATCTGCTCGGGCACGCACTGGAGGCGGACCAGTTCGACATCGCGCAGATAGACAACCTCTTCGACCAGGTTCCCGTGTCCGGCGCTGCGCTGGACTCAGCCGCGCTCGAAATCATCCTGCGCCGCAACCTGGAGCGGACCTGCCGTACCTTTTTCGATCAGCCCCGCGATCTGGAGCTGCTGCGCAAATGCCGCGGCCAGCTCAAAACCGCCAGATCCTTCCCGTTGCCCCTACGGTTGTGGACTATGCAGAACCACGCCTACGGCGTATTGCAGAATCTGTATCCGGAAATGAAACAGTCCAACCAGTCCGATTGGGTGGCTGAATTTGAAGAGCTTGTCAAACTGCTCGGTTTGCGCGTGTAGCGCAAGCGCCGCTATAGCGCAGCCGCCTGCAGGTCCCGCGCCAGCAGCGCTTTTACTTCCTCGGCCCGCAACGGCGGTCCAAACAAATGCCCCTGTACTTTGTCGCAACCCGCCAGCCGGACCAGCTCTAGCTCTTCGAGCGTTTCCACGCCTTCCGCCACTACCGTCATATGCATGCCGCGCGCCAGCCGCACGATGCCCTGGATCACCGGCAGCGAGCCGTCCACTTCCGCGATGCCGCGCAGGAACGACTGATCCATTTTGATGCAATTCACCGGCAGCTTGTGCAGATAACTCAACGACGAGTACCCCGTGCCGAAATCGTCGATCGCAATGCTCACCCCGAGAGCGCGGACCTGCGCCATGCGGCCAGCCGACCGGCTGAGGTCTCGCACTACGCAGCTCTCGGTAAGTTCCATCTCCAGGCGCTGCGGCGGAAATCCGCTGATCGCCAGCGCCACCGCCAGCGTGTCCACGAAGTTGTCCTGCTCAAACTGGCGCGCCGAAACATTCAGCGAAATGCGCGCCTCGCGAAAGCCCGCCCGGCGCCATCCGGCTCCCGTCAGACATGCCTCCAGGATCACCCAGGATCCGATGCGCGTGATCAGCCCGGACTCTTCGGCGATCGGAATGAACTCGCCTGGCGGAATCGCGCCCCGGATCGGATGGCGCCACGTGAGCAGAGCCTCGAAGCTGTCCGGCTTGCCCCGCACGCTGACTACCGGCTCGTACAACAGAGCGAGTTCTCCGCGTTCCAGTGCCAGCCGAAGCGCACTCTCCAGCTCCAGACGGCTGACCGCACTGTCAGAACTCTCCCTCTGAAATACGCTCACGCCGTTCCCGCCCCGCCGCTTGACGCCGCGCATCGCCAGACTGCCGCAGCGCAGCAGATCCCAGGCGCAGTGGCCGTGTTTCGGAAACACCGCCACACCGATACTGGCCGTCAAGAACAGTTCTTTACCGTCCACGTGATAGGCCGCGCGCAGCGTCTCGAGAAGGTCCCCTGCGGCCCGCAGCGCGCTCTGTTCTTCCCCGCGCCTGGTGAGAACAATCAGGAATTCGTCCGCGCCAATGCGGGCCGCCAGGTCTCCAGGTTCCAGCATCCCCGCCAGCCGCCGGCCCGCTTCGCCCAGCAGCCCATCGCCTGCCGCGTCTCCCAAGGCGTCGTTGATGTGGTGGAAGCCATCCAAATCAATCCGCAGCAGTGTCAACTCACCGGGTTCGGACGCCGTCACCAAAGCATCCAACTCCGTGATGAAGCGGCTGCGATTGAGCAACCCCGTTATCGAATCGTAGTCCCCCTCGCAACGCCGCAACTGCTGATGCTCGATCGCGATCGCCGCCAGGCGGCTGGCACAGCCCAACAATTCTTTATCGCAGGGCGTTTCCGCATGCCGTCCCTTGTAGTGCAGCGCAATCACGCCCAGCAATTCGCCTTGCGAGGAGAGCACCGGAGAGGTTATGCAACTCTCGAAGCCCAACTGGTCGGCCAGTTGCGCGGGTAGCCCATCCAGGCTTTCCTCAGCCACACGGCATTGCTGGAACAGACGCACCGCATCCGCCGGCAGGCCAGGCGCAACAACCAGCGGCCGCTCGCCGCCCACGCGCACCACCAGGGAACACCAGGCACCCTCGGCGGAACCCTGCACCAATCGGCAAATATTATCGAGGATTGGCCCCAGGTTAGAATGAGCCTTGCCAGCCTCGGCGGGCTGAACGAACTCGGACTCGCGAATGGCCATCTGCTACCGGAATGTCACAGCCGAACTGTAACAGACTTCGTGTCATTTGAAAATGCCAGCCGGTGCAGCCGTACCGGGCTGCGTAGTACTCAAGCAAGCCGCTAGGCTTTTTCCCGGCGGCTCCCCGCTACCACCAGGACCTCTTTTTGCGGCGGCACGCGCGGAATTTCAGTCACCCGGCTTGAATCTTTTCCTGCTGCCGGCGCGCTTTCCGCACCGCTACGCTTTACACGCTGGATCGGCACGTGCAGGATGATTGACAGCAGCGTGAACAGCAACGATGAACTGCGTACTACGACCTTCATGGGGGAGGCGTCCTGCTACATTCATCATAGCCGCATATGAAGAAGTCCAGCGCGCTACCGCCGGACACGCCGGCCTGGAGGCTCCTATTGCCGGAGAACCACGCTGGCCGGCCATTCTCGCGGTTCTCGCGACGGCGGCCTTGCATTTCGTATTGCCGGAACCACTCCGATTTGGCCCAGGCTGGCTGATGCTGGTGGTTGTATCGCTGCTCCTGATCCCCACCGTACTCGCGCATCGCGCCGGCCGGCTCGACATAAACCGCGTTCTCGGCCATCTCGTGCTGGGAAGCTTGACCGCGTCCATGGTCTGGTCGCTCGCTCTGCTCATCCTGCGCTTACCCGAGCACCGCGACACGCCCCAGAGTCTTGCTCCGCGCCGCTGTCACGCTGTGGGCCGCCAATGTACTCGTCTTCGCATCCTGGTATTGGCGTCTGGATGCAGGCGGCCCCAACGAGCGCGATCGCCGGGAGACCCACGGCCAAGGCGCGTTCCTATTTCCTCAGATGTTGATGCCGGGTAAGCAAGGGCGCGGCTGGCGGCCCGGCTTTGTCGATTACCTGTTTCTGGCCTTCAACACCAGCACCGCTTTCTCGCCCACCGATGTGCCCGTGCTTTCGCGTTGGGCCAAGCTCATGATGATGGTGCAAGCGTCCATTTCGCTAGCCACCGTGGCCTTGATCGCCGCGCGCGCCGTCAATATCCTGTGACGGCTGGCATTCTGGCCTGCATCCACGCCAGCGCTGCGCGAAGCGCGATCAAGCTCCAAGCCAGTACGAACAGAACGGCCAAGGCCATCGCCACGGAGAACTCGGTGACTGGCCGGCCCGCAGCCGTCTGCCAGACGATTGCGAGACAGGCGGCAATCCAGCCCGCGCCCGCCAGATGCACCCAGCGGCGTGCATCCTGATCTGAAAGTGCCGAGCGGCAAAACAGCCAGCCCACCAACGGGACCGCCTGGAGTCCGTGAAAGCCGATGGCATGCAACGGCAGAATATTACCGGCCACCCCCACGCGCCGGCCTTTCACCGCGCTCATCCACACGCCCGCCGCGAACGCGATCATGGCCGCCGCAATCGCGTACCGTATCGCGAGCAGGATGAGCCCCTGGGCGCCATGGACATCTCGCCGCATCAGCTTGATGGCCAGAATGCAAAATAGCGCGATGACTCCCAGCGCCACGACGAAAAACACGCCACCCAGAATCTGATCCGCCGGTGTCCCAACCTTGGTGAAACGCGGATCCAGCCCGCGCAGAGTTTGAATCGTTTCAAGTCCGTACGCGTAGCGAAAATTCCGATGGACCATCCCAGCCATCGCCGCAGCCCGCGCGCGGTGAAGTCCGCCAGCGGCACAAAAAAGCCGAGCGTGAGCAGATAAATGCCGACTGCGCCGTCGAAGGTGATGGCTTTGCTCAGATCGCCTTCAGCGCCCACGGCCAGGCCGCCCCGCAGGACCGCAACCGCGACGCATCCCGCCGCCAACGCCAGCCCGAGTGTGCCCAACCAGAACAGTGCGCGCACTCGCGTCAGCGCCGCCCAGAACCCTTCAAGCCCATTCATAGGAATCCATGGTCGCTCTTCCACTGTCCGAAAGCAACGTCCCCAAGTGCCGGGACCCGACATCCTCGAACTGCAAGGACGCGCCAGCGTCTTCGAACAACCCGTGCAGCAGCTCATGGCCGAACCGGGCTCCGCTGTGGGCCGGGGAGATCGTGTAACGCCTCTGCGGTTCCATGTTAAGCTGGCTTTCAACACCCCAAATTCTCGCGTTAGGTATCCAAATGGAGATGCATATGTACCGTAAGTCGATCCTGATGTCCATCGCAGCGTTGGCATTCGCAACGTCGCTCGCCGCCAAGCCGAACTTCAGCGGCACCTGGACCTTGAATGTTTCAAAAAGCGATTTCGGCATGCTGCCGGGCCCGACCAGCCGCACCGACGTCATCGACCACAACGATCCGGTTTTGAAAGATGCGGTCACGCAGGCAACCGAGCAAGGCCCGCTGAACCTCACCCTGACTTACACCACGGATGGCAAGGAAGTCACCAATGAGCAGGGGCCAATGACCGTCAAGTCGACGCTAAGCTGGGACGGCGATAATCTGGTCGTTAATTCGAGTACCAGCATCCAGGGTAACGACATCACCATCAAGCAAGTGTGGACGCTGTCGGCTGACGGAAAGACGCTGACCCAAAACGCGCACCTGGCCGCCGGGGTGGGCGAAACGGATCAAAAGCTGGTATTCGAGAAAGGCTCTGGCGGCGCCGGACCGGCAACAGCCACAACAGCTACGGCCGCCACGCCAGCCGCCGCTTCAACCGGCGCCCACGCTAATTACAGCGGCACCTGGAAGCTGAGCATCGACAAATCCGATTTCGGCCCTCTGCCTCCGTCCAATAGCCGCACCGACATCATCGCGCACAGCGAGCCCGCTCTGCAAGACGCCGTGTCCGACGACGGCGCTCAAGGCAAAATGGACTACGTCCTGAAAATCACCACCGATGGCAAAGAGGCCACCAACAATGCCGGCGGCATGGACACGAAAAGCGTCGCCAGCTGGGATGGATCAAACCTGGTAGTCGATACCAAGCTGTCCTTCCAGGGCACCGATGTCGCCATCAAGACCGTTTGGATTCTTTCAGCGGATGGAAAGACGCTGACGCAGAACGCGCACTTGAACGCCGGCCCCATCGGCGAAGCCGATCAGAAGTTTATTTTCGAGAAGCAGTAACAGCGCGCGCTTATCTCGGCGTAGGAAACGTTTTCGAGATGTGATCGTGCCAGGTCAGCGTCTCTTCGTCTACCAACGCCCACACCACACCGAGACCACCCGCCGCCAGGCTCAGGAATCCGGAGGCCGTGCGCGCCAGCCTTTGTTTCGATGTCGGCGCTTGACCGTCGAAGTTGATCAAAGCCAGACTGGTCCAACGCATTCCAGGTGAATCGCAACCGGCGTAGCACCACAGCAGCCGGTACAGCACCACCACGGCGCCCGCCACCGCAGCGAATAGCGGAATGGTTCTGGCGTTCAGCACCACCTCTCCGCCGGCCAGGCGGAAAACCACGCCAAACAGCGCCAGCGCTATCAGCATCACAGCCGCATCCATGCCGGCCGCCAGTGCTCGATGGGTCGAAATGGCCACGGGAGCGTCGCAATAGATGGCGCCTTCCAGATTTCTCGCGCTCCGCGCGGGGCCGGAAAACTCCAGGCTTTTCTGCCCCGCTATGACCTTGCGCGGACGCTGGCGAGCCGGCGCTGCCGGCGTTCTCCGCTGCAACGGCTGCACGGGTCCGGGCGCGATGGTCTCAAACGGAACCAGCCGCGGCAGCTCGCGCGAGCTGAACAACGACGGCTGATAAGTGATGGCCCTGCGTGCTGGCGGCGCTGCTTCCGGCGGAACGGTTGATGCAACCTCGCTCTGTTCGCTCGCGTCGTAGCTTAGAGCCGGCGCAGCGGCTGAGGAGCCTACGTACACAGGCATGTTCCGCAAGCGGCGACCACAACGCCGGCAGCGGTGGTCATCTTCGCTGTTGGAAGTCTGACAGTATCGGCATTCCATAAATGATCCCCACCCTCAGTCCATGCAATCTACGGTTGCAGCCAGCTTCGAGACCATGCTACGGTTCTCGGTTGGGGTTTCTCGTTCTACCCTCCGCAGGCTCTCCTCACCGGTTTTGGCTTTCAAAACAGGCTATCTTCCTTCGTAACATATTTGCCCTAAAATGTCACGAAGAATTTTTAGCCTTCGCCGCCCGCCTGTGCGTGTTTTGCTTCAGCTTGCTCGCTTACCCGGCCTTTCCTCAGATCACGCCCCCTCCCTTCATCCCGCCGCCCGTGCCTAGCGAACAGCCCAGCGTCGCAAATCCGAATCTGCGCCTCAAAATACAGCGCCCGGAAGCCCCCGGCGTCAACGACGTCGATGTAAGCGCGGACTCGCAGGAAGTGGACGGCGATCTGCGCCATCTCCGCGGCCACGTGGTTCTTCAGACCTTCGACAAAAAGCTGGAAGCCGACGAAGTGGATTACAACGAGGACACCAAGGACGCCGAGGCCCGCGGCAACGTTCATTTCGAAAACTTCACCGACGGCACCAAAATAATTGCCGATCACCTCACCTATAACGTGGACACTGAAACCGGCATCTTTTACGACGTCAATGGAATCTTCCCTACCAAGATCATTTCCCGCCCCGGTTTCCTCACTACCACAAGCCCCTTCTATTTCGAAGGCAAATGGGCGGAGCGCAAGGAGGACCGCTACATCCTGCATGACGGTTTCGTGACGGACTGCAAAGTCCCCAAACCATGGTGGCGCCTCACCGCTCCCACCTTCGACATCATCCCGTACGACCGCGCCATCGCCTATCACGCCATCTTTCATATCCGGCAACTGCCTCTGTTTTACGCCCCCAAGTATTACAAGTCGCTCAAGAAAATTCCCCGCCAGAGCGGCTTCATGACGCCCAACATCGGGCGCAGCACGCTGTACGGAATGATGGTCGGCCTGGCTTACTATTGGGCCATCAATCGCAGCTACGACACCTTGTACCGGATCCAATACTTTTCCGCGCGAGGATTCGCTCACACCTATGATTTCCGCGGCAAGGTCCGCCCCGGCACCGACATCGGCTTCAACCTGTATGGCGTCAACGATCGCGGCATTCCGATTGGAAACGGCCAGGTCCAAAAACAAGGCGGCGTGCAATTTACATTCGACGCCAAAACCCAGCTCGCCGACGGCTGGGAAGGCAAAATGGAGATCGATTACCTCAGTTCCTTCCTGTTCCGCCAGGCCTTCTCGGAGTCCTTCAATCAGGCCATCATGGCGGAATCTCACACGGTCGGATTCCTGACCAAGCACTGGTCCAGCTTCGGAATGAACATCGTGGCCAGCCGCGACGAGGAATTTCAGAGCATCAACCCCGGCGACGACATAATAATCAAAAAGCTGCCCGAGTTCGATTTTTTCAGCCGCGACCGCCAGATTGTGAATGGTCCCCTGCCGCTGTGGATCTCATTCGACTCCAGCGCCGGCTTCTACGATCGCAGCCAGCCGGTGTTTGGAGACCAGCCCGCGCTTCAGACCGGCGCCTTCGTCGATCGCCTGGATGTATACCCGCATCTGACGTCCGCCTTTCATTTTCTCGGGTTCAATTTCCTGGCCAACGCCTCCGCGCGTGAAACCGAGTATGGCGCCAGCGTCGCCAATACGCAGTTTACCGGCGCTAGTTTTCTGCGCAGCGCCCGCGAGGCCAGCCTGGAGATCCTGCCGCCCTCGCTCGAACGCATCTTCAATGCGCCCAAATGGCTGGGTGGCGGAAAGGTCAAGCACGTCATCGAGCCGCGCATCGAATACGAATTCGTGGACGGCATCGACAACTTCAACCGCCTGCTCCGCTTCGACGAGACCGACATCATGAACAATACCAACCAATTGACGTTCTCCATCGCCAACCGCCTGTTCGTCAAGAACAAGGACGGTAATGTGCAGGAAGTGCTCACTTGGGAGGTTTCGCAGGCCCGTTATTTCGATCCCACCTTCGGCGGCGCCGTGGTTGCGGGTCAGCGCAATGTCATCCAGAGTTCCGAAGAGCTGGACGGCTTCGCTTTCCTGGATGGTCCGCGCAACTACTCGCCGGTGGTTTCCTCGCTCCGCTATCAGCAGACTTGGGGTTTCGAATGGCGGGTGGACTACGATCCGCTGCTCAAACACATCAGCAACGACGAACTCAACGCCAATTTCCGCTGGTCAAAATATTTTGTTAGCGTCGGGGACAACGAAGTGCACACCGATCCCGTGATAGCCCCCAACTCCAACCAGATCCACGGCCTGTTTGGATGGGGCAATCAAACCCGCAAAGGATGGAACGGCGCAAGCAGCTTTTACTACGACTACATGCGCCACATTCTGGTCTTCGCCACCACCCAGATCACCTACAACACGGATTGCTGCGGAATCAGCGTCGAGTACAACCGCTTCAACGTCGGCGCCCGCGACGATACGCAATATCGGATGGCATTCTCCATAGCCAACATGGGATCCTTCGGCACGCTGCGCAAGCAGGAAAGGATCTTTTGACGGCGCGGGGTAGCGCGGCGCCGCAGTACGCCAGGAATCGCGCGGCCGGCCGCTACGTCGCCGCCCCTGCTCCGATCGCTTCGTCCAGCAAAATGCTGAACTGTTGCGCCTTGTGTTCCACGCGGTTTTGCAGCGCGCTGAACCGATGCTCAATTCCGTCCAATTGATCCGCCAGGTGAAGACAGGCCAGGACCGCCGCGCGCGTGGCGTCAATGTGGCCGGACTGCTCGGAGATTTCCGACATCAGCACGTCCACTCGCTGCGCCAGTTGTTCGATACGGCCAGGCTCTTCGCTGGCAACCAGCGAATAGCTTTGGTTGAAGATGGTCACACGGACCGCTTCCGTGTTGGGCATACCTAAGGATGCCATCCTTAGGTCGCGCTAAGCAACTCCATCTGGCCCAGGAGCTTCTCGATCCGTGTCCGTACCTGCTTGCGTTCGCTTCTAAGCTCGTCCAGTTCCGCGCGCGCGGCGTCGCGATCCGCCACCGCCGCGGTCAACTGTTCCTCGAGCGCCGCATTCTGGGCCCGCAAATGACTCACCAGCTCGACGGCTCTCGTGATGCGCTCTTCCAGATGCGCCAACGAATCCATTTCGTCTCTGGCCTGTTGTGCTGCGTTCATAAGTACCTCAGGATTGCGCGTGGGCTGCTTTAGCGGTGGCCACCAGCGCCGCGAACGCCGTTTCGTCGCTCGCCGCCAGGTCCGCCAGAATCTTGCGGTTCAGCTCGACCCCCGATTTCTTGAGACCGCTGATGAATTTGCTGTAAGAGATGTCGGCTGCGCGGCACGCCGCACCGATTCTGACAATCCACAGCGACCGGAAGTCGCGCTTCTTGCGCCTGCGCCCGACAAAACTGTAGCGCAGCGCCTTCTCCACGGCTTCCTGCGCGGCACGGTTCAGCTTGCTTTTGGTGAGAAAAAACCCGGACGCTCGCTCCAGCGTCTTATGACGATAATCTCTGCGTTTGGTTCCCCGTTTGACTCTCGGCACGTTTTACTCCTTGTTTTACTCGCCCGGCGGCTACGGCACGTGCGGCGCCGTTTCACACGGGCTCTTATTTAGTACGGAATCATCCGCCGCAGTTTAGCCTGATCGGCCTCATCGGCGACTTCCGAGTGTTTCAACTTCCGCTTGCGCGAGCGCGACTTGGACGTCAGAATGTGGCGGGCAAAGGAATGATGCCGCACCACCTTGCCCGTCCCGGTCTTCTTGAACCGTTTAGACGCACCCTTATGTGTTTTCAGCTTGGGCATTTGAATTGTTTCCAGGATTAAACTAGCGGCTTTTTTAGTCTAGCACAGCCGGCCAGCCCGGGCGCTCGCTTTTCCCAAAGCTCGCTCCCACTTAGCACCGGAGGGTCTCTACGCGAACAACATAGCTATGGTCCGCATGGCAATAAAGAGCTTGCGTGCGTGCTCAGGAACAGCGGCGAACTCATGATGCAGATAGAATCTTCGCGCGGCATCATCGATCGCCTCCGCCACCACCCCTACGGAAGCAACCTGGGCTGAATTCATCCAGCTGCGATAAAGAGCGTCCATCAGCAGTAGCCGTCCCAGCTTCTGGCCCTGGTGGGCGTGGCTTACGGCCAAGCGGCCGAGCAGTGTGGCGGGAATCAAAGGATACTTGGGGAGTTTCTTCGCCATGTCGGGGGGCAGCTCGGCTACCCGGAGTCCATAAGCCGACAGTGTGTAGTAGCCCAGAACCCGGCGAGCCTCGTCCACCATAACAAAGGGTGCAGCGACCCTACGTTTAGCGTCCTGGCTCGCTCGCAGGTGCAAATATTCATCTAATTCAGGCACGCCGCAGAAGAATGACGATCGATCATGGTCGGAAAGAGGTTCGAAAGAATAACGAGGAGAGGAACTCAACCTACCGCCCCACGGCCTTCTTATAGTGACGTGCCGCCGCCCGCAGCACCGGCCCTGGTTCTGCAGGGCTCAAAATCGCATCAACAAAGGCGGCTGTTTGGCGTGCGCTCAGGATCAGCATGGCCCGTTGTTCAATCGTGCGCTCCGCCGCTGCTTCAGCGCTGTGAAGGACAAAATCCGTCATCGTTCGTCCTTCCAGATCGGCAGCTTTTTGAATGAGAACCTTCTGTTCTTCATTAAGACGAGCATCGAATCGGTAAGCCTTTGCTTTTGGGCTTTTGCGCTTTCTCGCCACAGCCTGGCTCATGACAGACCACCTCTTCGCCACAATTGTACGGTAAATATACGTACGTGTCAATCATCCGAAGGATCCACCAAGGACGCCACTGACGGAACCGCGCCCTGCATCATCCATCACAACCAAACCGAGACCTACATCATCGTCGGCGGCGGACGCGTCAAGAAGCACAGGTCCGCAAAGCCGGACGTATGCCACGGCTGGATCGGGCGTCACCGATTACGTGAACTACCTGAGCGTCGGCCCCGACCCGGATCGCGTTCTTCCCGCCGGATATGTGAACCCGGCGATCAAAAAGTAACGTCTCTGGAATCTTCCAGACACGATTCTTACCTGGCGGGCGTCACAATATGGGTATGCGACGCCTCTGGTACGCCTTCTGTCTCTTGTTAGCCGTCGTCTCGAGTGCGCTCGCCCAGACCGCCGACGCCCTCGCCGCCACCCCCGCACCTCCCGCGCCCTCCGTTTCCGAAAAATGGAACTTGTTCGCGACCGAAACCTTTGCGCCCATGACGCTGGGCGCGGGCGCCTTCAACGCCGCCGTTTCCCAAGCTACCAGTTCCGCGCCGCTCTACGGCGGCAAATTGGGCGGATACCCGAAGCGCTTCGGCGCGGCCGTCGGCGACATCGTCACTCAGAACTTCTTCGGCGATTTTCTGCTGGCCTACGCATTTCACGAAGATACCCGTTACGTCCGCCGCGGCCCCGCATACAGGCTGTTGCCGCGTGTCAGCTATGCCGTCGGCCGTTCGCTGGTGACCCACACCGACTCAGGCGCGCCCACCTTCAATTGGTCCAACGTCGTTGGAACCGCCATGAGCGCCGGCCTCTCCAATGCTTACTACCCGCCCGCCAGCAGATCCGCCAGCGTGACCCTGGTCAACTGGGGCACCTCCCTGGCGGGCTCCGGCTTCGCCAATCTGCTGCCGGAGTTCTGGCCCGATTTCCACGCCTGGCTCCGTCGCCGTCTGTCATTCAGGCGTTAATCCCGCGTGACACCGCCCCTTCCAGCAAGATGCACTACAATGTAGTACATGAAGGCCGAAGTGTACAGTTGGCGTGTCTCCACCAGTCTGAAGAGCGCCTTGGAGCGCGAGGCGCGGCGGCTCAAAGTGTCTCTATCCGCGGTGTTGGATCAAGCGGCTTCTGAATGGCTGAATAACAACGGCCTCCCGATCGGCAGCGACGAAGCCCAACAGCGTCTTCACCGCGAGGCCTCCAAGTGCCTAGGGGCCTTCGCGAGCGGCGACGCTCACCGCTCCGAGAACGCGCGGCGCGAAATCCGGCGGCGGCTGCGCCGGCGTCAATGAACGCTAATGCCCTGATCGATACGGGAGCGATTCTGGCGTTGCTCGACCGATCCGATGGCTGGCACCGGATCTGCACCGAAACTTTCCGCCAGCTTCGCTTGCCCTTGGTTACCTCCGAAGCAGTGCTAACCGAACTGTTTCATTTGGTCGGCGACAGCCGGCACGAGACGGCGGCTGCCTGGAAATTTGTGCGCTCCGGTGCGCTGGCGATGGCCGCGATCGAGAATGCAGAGCTCCCGCACCTGCAAGAACTAGCCTAATGTCGCGCTATTCGGATCACCCCATGGATTTCGCGGATGCCACTCTGGTTCACCTCGCAAAGCGCGAATCTCTCGCGACCATCTTCACCGTGGATTATGGGGACTTCGAAACTTATCGAATCGAAGGCCGCCGCCGATTCCGAGTCCTTCCTGCAGGCCGGCCGTAACGTTCGCGTTCGAACCTCAGAACCGCATTAAGTGATCTCGCCGGCTAACCCGGTGTGCGCAAGCTGGCGGCTGAGGTGAGTTGGAAGGCAGCCCAATCGAAGCGGAGTCATATAACCCAAATAGTCGAGGGTTTTGCTTTAACTCTAAGATTCTTCTGACGTCAGCTCAAGGGCGGCGAATTGCATCCGACTTCTGCGATTGGCGCAGTGCGCCGAAAAAGGCAATCGTCAAACGGTAGCCGGAGCCGGGTGAATAGTTTCTATGTGGCGAAGTGTATTAGAAATCTGGGCGGCATGGCTGGTGGTGGCGCTGGTCGCCGGCGGCATCCTATTTACTGCGGCCACCAGGATCACGGGCCGTATTGATGAACGCACCCTCAATCGCATCGTGCTATGGTCGCGCATCGCCCTCAGCCTCACGTTTCTGTACAGCGGACTGGTGAAGCTGAGCAATCCCTGGTATGTGCTGGCGACCTCCATCGTCGAGTTCAAGGTCGGTATTACCGAAAGTTCGGCGCTGCTGCGTCCACTGGCCGTGATTATCCCGTGGGGCGAAGTTGCCATCGCGGTCCTGCTGCTCGTTCCCCTGCGCTGGGTCCCACTGCGCTGGGTCGTGCTGTCCACCGGCGCCATACTGATGGCCTTTCTCGGCCTCGGTGTCGTCTCAGAGCTGCGCGGAATGCAAGTCACCTGCGGATGCTGGGGCGGCACGATGCTTGTCGGTCCGCTATGGTTTGGTGAGCACGGCGGTATGTTCCTGATGGCGCTCGCGGCCGACCAGGTGCTTGCGACGCGATTCCTGGCCGGCAAGGCCATCAGATTAACAGCCTGATGCCGCCATCCAATATTGCATCTATTGTCTGCGCTATCCATACAGCCGCTTTTCCTAATCTGCTTGGCGGCGCAGAGTGGCCCCGATTCCGGCGCCGGAGCGGCGGCGGCTTCACGACGCCAGAAAATCAGGTTTAGCTAGAAGCATTCTTTCGACTTTAACGGATGAAAACCGGTCGCCATGCACGGAGGGCCGCCGCCTGGTAGTTTCCGATTGCGCGTTACTCGATTTTTGTGATCGTTGCTTGGCGAATCCAGAGCTTTCAGACGCCATCAACCGCTTCCGCACATCCGTGAATCGGCGATGCTCGATTTTCCCCGCGTAAGGCGCGTTCTTGTTGGGATGCGTGACCTCTTCGCCCATGATCACGACGACATCGCCACGCACGCCTGCAAAGTCGATGGTGCGCTGCGTACCCGGCTCATAACTGATTTGGCTCGCTTTGAGGCGAGCGATCCCAGGCACTCGCCTTTCTGTTTGGCCAGTGCTTTGCGATGTCCGTGGGTCACAAAAGCTCTTTTCGGCTAATAATACCTCTCGCGCAGGCTGACCTGATCCTGTTGGTGCTGCAAATTGTCGAGGGCTTCATTGAGGGCCCACGGGAAAGCTCGGCTAACCGAAGCGCTGATCGCGCTGCGGGCCTCTATGTCCTGAGGCGGAATCACCACGACCACCATCTTCCGCGGCGTAACCTGCTCGGCGTAATATGATGAATGCCGGCCCAATGAAATCTCTCGCCTGTCTCTCATTGTGCGTTTGCCTGGTGGTTTTTGGACAACCAACCATCTCAGAAGAAACGGTTTGGAAAGACTTTACCAACTGGTTGCAGAAGCAGGTGCCCAACAGCAAGCCCGGTGATTTGATTCGTTCCTATCGGGAGACCCTGCTTCGACAGGGAATCCCCGATGACGAGGTCAGGCGCCGAATGGGAGTGGTTTCAAATTCCATTTTCACGCGGCGAAAGGGGGTCGAACTACTCTGGGATAAGGTCTACGCGGGGAACAACCCCATCTTCATCCAGAGCCCGAGCGCCCTGGTAATGAGCGCCATTGAGGGCAGGAAGCCTGGCAAAGCGCTGGATATCGGTATGGGCCAGGGCCGTAACTCAGTCTATTTGGCGGCCGAGGGGTGGGATGTTACCGACTTCGACCCGTCTGGCGAAGCGATCCGTCTCGCTCGCTCGAATGCTGATAAGGCAGGCGTGAAGATCCGCGCTTTGGTCGCCAGAGATGACGAATTCCAGTACGGCGAGGATCAATGGGACCTGATCGTCATTACCTATGTCCGCAACTTGACCAAGGACGATGCAGCGCAGTTCTGGAAAGCGCTGAGGCCGGGTGGAATCGTCGTTTATGAAAACGGAGGTGATGTAAGCAACTCAGTTTTGACGGCGTTCCTGGGTTACCAAATCATCCGCTTCGAAGACGTCCAGACCATCCCGGAATGGAACCCTGAGAACAGAATGCGTGTTCAGCGGCTGATCGCTCAGAAGACCGTTAACTAGTAAAAGCAAAGCGCCCGCAGGATTCAGGCTAGAGCTTTTCCGTACAGCACCAGCAGGCGGGCCCAGGCTCGCTCGGCTTCCGCTTCGTTGTAGACCGTGGTGTCGGGCGGGCACCAGCCGTGCGCGCCCTTGTATACTTCGATTTCGGCAGGCAGGTTGGCCTTTTCGAAGGTCTCTTTCATGATGGTCTTGTCGTCGGGAGAACGGGCGTCGTCGTTGGTGGCGATGCAGATTAGGAACTGCGCCTTGCTTTTCGCGGCCTCCAGGTGCGGGCTGTTCGGCCCTTTGGTAACGAGGGCGGCGCCATGGAAGGTGGCGACGCCACCGATGCGGTCCGGTATGGCGTACGCAGTGCGAAACGCCATCGGGCCGCCCATGCAATACCCCTGCGTGCCGATCTTCCGGTTCTTGGCGACCGCGGGCTGCTTGTCGAGCCATGCGATGAAGGCCTTGGCGTCGGTGACGTGCGTGGTCTCGGTCAAAGCCTGCATGAGCGGCATCACCTCCTGGATTGGGGTTGCGCCGCCCTGAGAGGCCGTTGGGGCTTTCTTGACGCGGTAGAACGGATTGATGACGAGCACGGAATAGCCCGATTCAGCGAGACGTTTACCCATCTGACGGAAGGCGGGGCGCAGGCCGAAGATATCGGGCCACACCAGAACGCCTGGGGCCGTGCCGCTGGCGGGGTGGACGAAGTAGCAGTCGGCAGTGCCGTCCGGCGTGGTGATGTTGACGTCAGATTCGGTCACTGCAACCGCGTTGGCAACTTTCGGCAGCAGCATGGCCACGCCAGCTCCCAACATCATGCCGAATTGCTTTCGCGTCACCAAGCCGCGCGCCTGAAAATCTTTCAGGTCGTCTTCAAAATGATCCTGATCGCACATAGTCGCTCCTTTTTAACGCGTGGTCGTCGTACACAGCACGCGTAAAGGATATTCTATATCCACTCGGTCTTCCATGTGCGGCTGCGGCTGCTCGAACCCCCAGTTCTCAGGTGGCGGCAGGAACGTATGGAAACGTCTTCGACGGCTTCGAGGTGACCCACTCCTTGCCGATCCCCAGGCTCACCGGCGCATTCGCCGCGATGGAGAACATGACATTCGGCGCGCAACGGCTTCTCCAAGCGTCGCCAGCAGTACTCGCCCGAGGCCAGGTCCGTGATCGGAATAGACACGAAAGAGCTGGACATCAGGTCGGCGGTAGTGGCGCCACGGATGGAAAGCCGCGGTCCAGTGCGGTTCTATGCGCCAGCGCGACGGCTTTGCCGTTCTCCGCGGAACAGTTCGAGATTGTATTGCTGGCATCGTCGTTGTGATGAGTCGCACGGGAGGGCATGGTCGATGCCCTGCGGGAAGCGCGGCGGGTTCTGGCACGGCGTGGTGTTCTCCTGGACCTCCGTCCGTTGGTGGCGCCCAGTATGGTGGAGGTGATCGTCGCCGCCCAGACGACTTGGACGAGGGAAGTTGCCTCTTACAGCACGCCGGATGACGTGGCGGCAGCGGACGCCGCCGTACAAAGTGCCATATCCAGCGGCTGGTTTGTTTTGAGAAGAGTATTCCTTTTGATTTCGAGATTTTTTGCGATACCGCCGCCGAGCTCAGCGATTACGCGAAGGCCCGGAAGTTGCATGGAGAAGAAATTCCTTACGACGAACTGGAAAAGCGGCGGGCCGAACTAGGCGCACAAAAACAGGCGCCCCGGTTGCGATGCCGCCGGCCGTGGATGCTGCGCACCTATCGCAAAGTCTAAGGGCCGGAACTAAGGGAATCGGTTCCGCCGGGTTGTTCTTTTCGGGCCCTCGCCTCCAAGCCAAAACCCAGAATTTGAAAAAGTGGAGGACGAATACGCCCGTCATCCAGGCTGGGGGGCTTCCTAATCGGCTAAACTTAGTTCTGTCCCTCAGATGCCAACTCTCTCACGGCTCTTTCAACCCCTGCAGGGAAAAAAACTAAGGAGTCACAA
>CAVUBR010000018.1:0-149751 GCA_963739705.1 Terriglobia bacterium
GGGAGCATTTTCCAATCGAAGGATGAGCATGAAAATCGGACAGGGAATGAGGAGGCCGCGCAGCGGCCCACTTCCTTTCTTTGGTTTTTGGTTTTCAGAGAGAGAACGGTGGTTATGGTCGCGAGCGGTCGTGGGAAAGTGGGAAACCTGCTTTTGGTTTTCCACTTTTCCATGGACGCGAAGCCGGGCGGTGGGAATGTGGGAATCTCGCGCTTTCTGCGAGATTTCCAAGGGACGGTGGAAAGCGTGGGAAACCCGCTCTTGGTTTTCCACGCTTTCCACGGGCCCGGCATTTCCACGGCCCTCCGTTAGCGGAACTTCGGCAAGGACGGCGTCTGGCATTGCCGAAGCAGCTTGGCCTTGGCCGCGCTCATCCGGCGAGCGCATTCGGTGTCGCTGATCGCCAGCGACCGCTTTTCCAGTTCCCGCAAACTCAATCCCGGTTTCAAAAAGCTCTCCCCTTCGGGCAGCGATTGCAGTTTCTCGAACGGCGTCCGGTAGTCCTCGATCTTGTATTTGCGTTGGCGTTTGCCGCGCTCGTCCAAGCTCACTGTCGCGAATCCGCAGGGCCGGTGAAAGTTCAGGTACGGATTTAAATGCTCGGCGTAGAAGTTCTGCAGCTCCCCGGCGTGTGCGCCGGCGATGTGTCCGTAGCCGATCAACTTGCGGATCACCGCACCGTTCTTGCCTTCCACCAGTGCATTGTCCTGGCTTCGGCACGCTCGGCTCTTGGTGAATTCGGCGTGCAACTTCCGCAGCATTTCCGCCACTCGATGGTTGATATACTCCGAGCCGTTGTCGGCATGAAAACCGCGGATCGGAAATGGAAATTGCGCCAACACCGCTGCCAGCACCGGCATCAGATAGGCCTCGCTGATCTTCTCGGCGCAGCCCACCACTTGCCATTGCGTCACCGCATCCACGGCGTTGATGTGATACACGCCCTTGGTTCCCGCGCTGTCCCCTTGATGCACCGTATCCACGCGCACATACCCCGGCCGCCCTTCCGGATCGGGCTTGCGCCGCTGTCCGATGGCGGCCGCCGTGGACTGCGTCGGTTCGAACACCGCCGCCTGGTTGCGATAGCGCGCGCTCGCCCGCAGGTTGTACAAGTGCGCCACGCTGATCTTCGACAGTCGCTCGCACTGCTTCTCTCCGAACTGTTCGTAGGCGCGCTGCAAGATCCGGCGCGTGGCGGGTCCGCTCAACCGCCTGTGTGCCCGATCCACGTCCGCTAACAACGCAATGTCTTCCGCCGTGTACCTCACTGCGAACGCGTGCCGTTGGTACGACTGGGGCCGTATTACGCCGCCATCGAGATACGCCCGGATCAACCGCGTGGTCTGCGCCTCGCTCAATCCGGTCACTTTCCGCAGGTAGGCCCGTACCAAGCCCCGCTCGCCTTTTCCCAAACTTCGGTACTTCTGCGCCGCCAATACCCGCTCCACCCACAGGTATCGTTCCTCCCGCCCGCCACTGCTGAACTCGATCGGCTCGCTCGACCGCAAAAACTCTCGGATCTGATCCCGGCTCAGGCTCTCGGCATTCTGCATCCGTATCTGCACCCGGCCGCGCCACGCCTACCCCATTGTTCCCGTTTTCATGCTCATCTTCCATTGGAAACCGCCCCAGCCAATTCACTAGTTTCATGCTCATCTTGCGTTGGACAATTCTCCCGCCGGAAGTGCCACTTCGCAAGGACCGCAGCAGTGCCACAATAGAGGAATCACCTGTCACCAAGCTTGGGCGCCTGGCCGGCGCAACGTGGATGAGAGGCTTAGCCCGGATCGCGCACTTGTACCCTAAGGATATTCCTACTTGCAAACGGCCCATTCGAATCAAATTGCCGTGCTCGGTCTGGGTTACGTCGGGTGCGTGACGGCTGGCTGTTTAGCCAGCCTGGGACATCGGGTGTTCGGTATCGACCGGGACCAACATAAAGTCGATAACGTCTTGAACGGCCACGCTCCCTTCTACGAGCCGGGCCTGGAAGATTTGGTGCGGGAGGGCATCCAAAAAGGACTTCTATCGGCCTCAACCTCCGCCGACGCGATCCTCAATGCCGACGTCGCGCTGGTATGCGTCGGGACGCCGTCGGAGAAAAACGGAAACCTCGGGCTTGGGCAATTACGCCGTGCGATTGACGAAATCGCCGCCCAAATGCAGCGCCGATCAAAGCCTCTCATCGTCGCCATCCGCAGCACGGTGTTTCCCGGCACATGCGAAGAAGTGGTGCTGCCTGCGTTGGCGAAACATTCGGGAGTTCGCGTCGTATCGCAACCCCGAATTTCTGCGCGAAGGCTCGGCCGTCCAGGACTTCATGGAGCCGGCTCTGGTGGTGGTGGGTGGATTCGACGAAGACGCGGTGCGCAGAGTGGCCGAACTGTACGCGCCGCTGGGCAATACGCCGCGCCTGGTCTCGCTGCGCGCCGCGGAAATGATCAAGTACGCCTCCAACGCATTCCACGCGGTCAAGATCTCGTTCGCGAACGAGATGGGAGCCTTGAGCGAACGCCTCGGCATCGATGGCCATGAAGTGATGAACACTCTGTGCGACGATGTAAGGTTGAATATTTCGCCGGCCTATCTTAAACCCGGATTCGCGTTTGGCGGCTCGTGCCTGCCCAAGGATCTGCGCGCCCTGATTTATCGAATGGGCCGTCTGGATTTAAGGCTGCCGCTGGTGGAGTCCACCATCTCGAGCAACGAGCAGCATCTGAAACGCGCCATCGACGCGGTGCTGGATCTCACATCCCGGCGCATCGGCATTGTCGGCCTGGCGTTCAAGGAAAACACGGACGATCTGCGCGAGAGTCCGGTGGTGACCTTGCTGGAACAGTTGATCGGCAAAGGCCGCGAGGTTCGCGTTTTCGACCCGCACATCGCGCTGGACCGGATTTATGGCTCCAACCGCAACTTCGTTCTGGAGGCGATTCCGCATATCGGGCGGCTGCTTTGCGGGTTGGAGGAAATACTAAACTGGGCCGATCACCTGGTGCTGGCGCAAAAGCAGAGTGAGGAAATCATGCAAAAGATCCGCAATAGCGGGCTTCCAGTCATGCCGGTGGTAAACGGTTCGCTCCAGAGCGCCGCCGCCGCCCGCGCCGGCTCCGAGGTTCGGGCGTAATGGCCAAGACCGCGCTCATCTTTGGTGTCACCGGCCAGGACGGTTCGTTTCTGGCGGAGTTGCTGCTGTCCAAGGGGTATGATGTACACGGTGTGGTGCGCCGCGCGTCCACTTTTAACACCGAGCGGCTCGACAAGATTTACCACGACCCGCACGAGAAAACCAATCTAAAGCTGCATTACGGCGACGTGACCGAAGCCTCGGCTCTCCGGCACATCATCGAAAGAGTGCAGCCGGACGAAATCTACAATCTGGCGGCCCAATCGCACGTGCGTGTCAGTTTCGATCAGCCCGAGTACACAGCGGACGTGGTGGCGATGGGCGCATTGCGTCTGCTCGACGCGTTTCGGGACTATGTCGCCGGGGGCCATCGCCAGGCGCGTTTTTATCAGGCCGGGTCCTCGGAAATGTTCGGCGCGGCCGCGCCTCCACAAAGCGAATCCACGCCCTTCCATCCCTGCAGCCCGTATGCGGTCAGCAAAGCCGCCGCGCATTGGTACGCGGTGAACTACCGCGAATCGTACTCGCTGTTTATCGCGAACGGAATCCTGTTCAACCATGAATCGGAGCGGCGCGGGGAAACGTTCGTCACTCGCAAGATTACACGCGCGCTCGGCCGCATCAAATTAGGGCTTCAGGACAAACTATTCCTGGGGAACCTGGATGCGCGACGCGACTGGGGCTACGCCCGGGACTACGTGGAAGCTATGTGGATGATGCTTCAGGCGCCCGAGCCTGGCGATTACGTGGTGGCGACGCGCGAATCGCACTCCGTGCGCGAGTTCCTGGATGTCGCGGGAGGCATGTGCGAGCTGGATTGGAAGCAGTTTGTCGAAAGTGATTCGCGTTATTTGCGGCCGGCTGAACCCAATGAGCTGCGCGGCGATCCTTCCAAGATTGAACGCACGCTCGGCTGGCGTCCCAAGGTCAGCTTCGAGCAGTTAGTCCGTTTAATGCTGGATCATGATATGGAGCTGGCGCGCCAGGAAGAAACGCTAACGCGGGCGGGCCATAAGGTTTTTCCGCGAGGCGCGCATGGATAAGTCCAGCCGCATTTACGTCGCCGGGCATCGCGGGTTGGTTGGTTCCGCGATTTGCCGGCGTCTCAAGAGCGGCGGATATACGCGGCTGATGGTGCGAGACCGCGCGGACCTGGATCTTACAAATCAAGCCGCGGTGGAGGCATTCTTCGCCGCCGAAAAACCCGAGTACGTTTTTCTGGCGGCCGCCAAAGTGGGCGGAATTCTGGCCAACAGCACCTACCCGGTGGAGTTTCTGCGCGACAACCTGGCCATCGAGCTCAATGTCATCGACGCGGCATACCGTCACGGCGTAAAGAAGCTGGAATGCCTGGGCTCGTCGTGCATTTATCCGCGCCTGGCTCCGCAGCCGATGCGTGAGGACGCTCTCCTGAGCGGCCCGCTGGAGCCGACCAACGAGTGGTATGCGATCGCCAAGATCGCCGGCATCAAGCTGGCGCAAGCCTACTGGCGGCAATATGGGTTTCGAGCCATCAGCCTCATGCCGACGAATCTGTACGGTCCGGGCGACAATTTTGATTTGCAGAACTCGCACGTGCTGCCGGCCTTGATTCGCAAAGCGCACGAGGCGCGCGTCGAGCAGGCTGCGGAAATGGTGGTGTGGGGCAGCGGCGCGGCGCGGCGTGAGTTTCTTTACGTGAACGATCTGGCCGATGCCGCGGTATTCCTCATGCTGCACTACGATGAGCCGGAAATTATCAATGTCGGCGCCGGGACCGACGTAACGATCCGTGAGCTGGCCGAGTTGGTGCAGCGCGTGATCGGTTATCCGGGGTGTCTGGTTTTTGACGCGTCCAAACCAGACGGGCCCCCGCGGAAATTGCTGGATGGATCGCGGCTCCAGGCCATGGGCTGGCATGCCTCCACTGGTCTGGAGCAGGGAATCGCCGAGACCTACGATTGGTTTCTTGCGCACGCGCGGCAGGCGCCGCATGCGGTTGCAACCTAGCAACCCGCCGTTTGGCGCTGTTACCCCCGCGCTGCACCTCCCTGTGCAGGTCAGATGATTCGCGTCTTTCGCGTTTCGATTCCCGACAGCGTCATCGCACTTCTGTGTTCGGATGCGATTCTCCTTTACACCTGTTTTGTCATAGCGGCCTTCCTGGTTTTGGATGTGGACCCGGTGGTCTTCCTGAGGTACGACGACGGCTGGACGCGGCTCGCCATCGTGGCGCTTTTCGTGATGGGCGGGCTTTACTTTCACGACCTGTACACGGATTTTCGCGTCAAGTCCAAGGCGGTCCTGGTGCAACAGGTGGGCGTGAGCGTGGGGGTGGCCTTCCTTTTCGAAGCGCTGCTGGTCTATTTGGGCTTGCAGGATCTGTTCGTCCCGACCTGGCTCATGATAGTCGGCGGGGCACTGGCGTTGGTGTTGATCTCGTTGTGGCGCGTGTTTTACGGCCGGGTTGCTTTTCGCGCGGTTGGCTCGGAGCGAGTCCTTCTTCTGGGCGCTTCCGCGCTGATCCACGACATTTGCGCGTATTGGGGCGAGCATCCCGAGACGGGGCTCAGGGCAATCGGCTGCCTCGATGATAGTGTGGGCGATTCTTCGATCCAGGGCGTTCCGCTGCTGGGGACGATCAGCGAGGTGCGTTCGGTAGTAGAGCGGCTGCGTCCGGCGCGCATCGTAGTGGGAATGACCGAGCGGCGGAATCGCCTGCCCATCGATCAGCTACTGGATCTGCGGCTGGCGGGGATCCAGATCGAAGAGGCGGCGGCCACTTATGAAGCCACCTTCGGCCGCGTATCGACGCGCGAGCTGCGTCCGGCCCAGTTGATTTTCTCTTCCGATTTGGGGCCGAATCCGAAGCGCGTGATGTTGCAATCGATCTACTCGTGGAGCATCGCTTTGGTTGTTGCGCTGGCCGCGGCGCCGCTCATGCTGCTGGTAGGCATGACGGTAAAGCTGACCTCGCGCGGGCCGGTTCTGTTTCGCCAGCAGCGTGCCGGCAGGAACGATGTTCCGTTTACGCTATACAAGTTCCGGTCGATGATTCAGAACGCCGAGCAGGCGAGCGGCGCGGTGTGGGCGTCCAAGGACGATCCGCGCATCACCGGTTTGGGGCGGTGGCTGCGCAGGCTGCGGCTGGACGAGCTGCCGCAATTGTTCAACGTTTTGAAGGGCGACATGTCGATGGTCGGGCCTCGGCCGGAGCGGCCCGAGTTCGTGGCGGAGTTGGAGAAGCGCATCCCGTTTTACCGCCAGCGGCATTGCGTCAAGCCGGGAATCACGGGTTGGGCGCAGATCAATCACAAGTATGGCGACACGATAGAGGACACTATCGCGAAGCTGGAGTACGACCTGTACTACATCAAGAACCTGGCGCCGGCGCTGGACGCGCTGATCATGTTTCACACCGCGAAGGTGATGTTGCTGTCGCGCGGGTCGCAGTAGCGCCGATCGCAGTAGCGCCGGAGATCCGATCTACACTGGAAGAGTCCGGGAATTCTTTCGAAGGCGGTAGCTTCTAGTCCATGGCCAAGTTCAGATCAGCGGGTAGCAGGAAAGCGACGCAGGCCAAGTCGGCGCGCGCCGCCATTCCGTGCCTGCTGCTGGTGGTTCTCGGGATTGTTATCATGTGTCTGCTGTTTTATTACTCGCTGCGGTCCAACGCTTCATGAGAATCGATAACCGGGGCGCCGGCCAGATGCGCCCTGTTCGCATCACTACGAATTATCTGCTGACGGCCGAGGGCTCGGCGCTGATCGAGGTGGGCAACACGCGGGTGTTGTGCGCCGCAACGGTGGAAGACGGGGTGCCGTCGTTTCTGCGCGGCAGCGGGCGCGGGTGGGTGACCGCCGAATACGCCATGCTGCCTCGCGCCACCGCGACACGCACGGCGCGCGAGGTCAACCGGGGCCATCCGTCGGGACGCACCCAGGAGATCCAGCGGTTGATCGGGCGCTCGCTGCGCTCGATTGTTGACATGACGGCGCTGGGAGACCGCACGGTGATCGTGGATTGCGACGTTTTGCAAGCCGACGGCGGCACGCGCACGGCGGCCATCACCGGCGCGTATGTCGCCCTGGTGCTGGCGCTGCGGCAACTGGTTCAGTTCAAGGCGCTGAAGGCTTTGCCGGTGACTTCGGCTGTGGCGGCCACCAGCGTCGGCATCGTTGGCGGCGAAGCGGTGCTGGATCTTTGCTACGACGAGGATTCGAAGGCCGAGGTGGACATGAACGTGGTGATGACCGGCGCCGGGCGGTTCGTCGAGCTGCAGGCTACGGCCGAAAAGATTCCCTTCGACGATGCGCAACTGGCGCAGTTACTCGAGCACCGCGCGGCGCGGCATCGCGGATCTGTTCGCGATTCAAAAGCAGGCCCTGGGAGCCTGATTTTGCGGCTGTACTGCGCGACCACCAATCCCGGAAAGCTGCGCGAATTCCGGCTGGCGCTCCAGGATTCGTTCGATGTGCAACCCTTGCCTGGATTGGCGTCGATCCCGGTGTGCGAGGAGACCGGTGCAACGTTCGAAGAAAACGCGATCCAGAAGGCGCTGTATTATTCGAGACATTGCGATGGCTATTTGTTTGTGGATGACTCGGGGCTGGAAGTGGATGCGCTGGAGGGGGCTCCGGGAGTTTACTCGGCCCGGTTCGCCGGGTCGGATGCGAGCGATGAGGCGAACAATCGGCTGGTGCTGGAGCGCATGCGCGGCGTTCAAGATCGGTCGGCGCGCTTTGTCTGTGTAGTGGCGGTGGCCGAATCCGAACGGCTGGTGCGAACATTTCGACGCGCGGTTGAGGGCTTGTTGACCGAAGCGCCGCGCGGCGAAAACGGGTTCGGCTACGATCCGATCTTCTTTTATCCGCCGTTCGGCTGCACGTTCGGAGAAGCGCCGCTGAAGCGGAAGATGGAAGTGAGCCATCGTGCGCAGGCCTTGCGGGCGCTGCGGGACTACCTGATGTAGCATGGAACGGAAAGGAAAGTTCCCATGCGCCTCCAAGGTCTCCCAATTGCTGTCCTCGCGCTGTTAAGCGTCGCCCAAGCGCAAGCTCCTGTGCCGCACGATTTGAACCTCCGCGGCGACCGATTCAAGCCGCTTACCTATGCTGAGCTGACGCCCGAGCAGAAAACGATGGTCGAGCATCTTTACGCCGGCGAGCGCGGCGGAATGGGCGGTCCGTTCAACGTGACTCTGCGCAGTCCGGAGATGGGCGACCTGGCGCAAAAGCTCGGCGCGGAACTGCGGTTTCACTCGGCGCTAACGGCCAAGCAGCGCGAACTGGCGATCATCCTGACGGCGCGCGACTGGACGGCGCAATACGAATGGTACGCGCACGCCCGCCTGGCGCTGCAGGCCGGGATCGGCAAAGACGCGGTGGACGCCATCGCGGCCGGAAAGAGGCCTGCGGCGCTGGGGCCGGACGAACTGCCGGTCTACAACTTCGTCACGGAATTGCTCAAGACCAGACAGGTGAGCGACCCGGTGTTCAAGGCTGCGGAAGCCAAGCTGGGAGAAAAGGGCGTTGTGGATCTTACCGGCCTGGTGACTTACTACGGATTCGTATCAGCGATGCTGAACATCGACCGTTATCCGCTGCCCGAGGGAGCTAAGCCGGAACTGAAGCCGCTCCCTTAGGCTAGTTGAAACTGGCTAGAAATTAAAGCGCCCCAGCACCTGCATCGCGCGCGGTCCGCCCGAACCGAAGGTCTGCACGACACGGGAGTTAGCTTGCCCAAACTGCGGTCCGAGGATGAAGCTATATCCCTGCAAATTGGAGATGTTGAAGGCGTTGAACATTTCAGCGCCGAGTTGCAACGAGTAGCGCTCTTTATATCGGAAGAACTTGCTCAGCCGGAAGTCGGTGGTGAAGAACGGATCGCCAAACTGATAATGCGAAGGCAGCGTGAGGTTTTGGTTATACGTCGAGTTGTATTTGCTGACCAGATTCTGCAGATCTGCTTTGCCGCTGCTGACACCGAAACTGCCGAAGGTCGTCCCTGGCACATCCAACTGCAGCGGAACCAGAACACTGGTTCCGAACTGATTCTGCGGCGTTCCGAGTCCGGCGATGAGTAGTGGATAGACGGGCTGTCGGGAAATGATGGATTGGTTGATGGTCAATTCGAATCCCCAAGGCAATTGCACCAAGCCGGAGACGTGCAAATTGTGACGAGCGATGCTTGGACCATACGTTGCGAAATAGTTGTTGAGGTCGAAAAGGGCGCATTGACGGTGTTCTGATTCTGCAAGGCATAGGCGATTTGGCCCTGGAAGTGGTTCGACAATCGCTTTGAGACTTTCACCAGCAACCCTTCGTAGATGGTGCGGCCCTGTGGAACCCAGAACGTCATGCCTCCGTTCGAGCATTTGTCGTTCGGATTGAAATCCGGCCTCGGATTACAAAATGGAATGACCGGACCGCCCTCGGAAGCTGGACGCGAGGAGCGGTTTAGATCCAGCTCGCCTAGGTCCACATTTTCGAATTGCCGCCGCGCCCAGTCAACCTGGAGTATGGTGTCGTGGCCCATATCGCGCTGCACGCCGATCGAAGTCTGATAGCTGCGCATGATCTGGAAGTTTGGCGCGTGAATTTCCACGGAGGTCTTGGCGACATCCAGTCCCGCCACGCTGAATGGCCCGCTGGTGGGAGGAGTCGGCGCAAACGTATTGATGAGCGACGGGAGTTCTTGGTTATAGATCTGCTGGTACTGGCCCAATGTCATATTGGTTAACGTTTGCAGCGGCAGGGGGCCTCCAATCGGAATCGGCTTGCCGTTCGTAAGATTCACGATGTTGGGGAAGATATTGGTCAGGGATCCTGCATCCAGGGTGGTTCTGCCGTTACCAAGGGGTCCCAGGGAAGCACCCGCGCGGAAGTGATGCCACAGCGGTTCGCTGTCAAAGAACATCCCGGCGCCGCCGCGAATTACCGTTTTCTTGTCCTTGCCAAGGGCCCAGGCGAAACCGACTTGCGGCGCGAAGTCTTTGTAGTTTACCCCGGGTGCGCTCAGATTATTGCCCACAATGGGTGACAGGAGAGAGGGGTACGGCAGTTGATACCAGAGGCCAGTCTCAAATTGGTAGTCGAGCGCAGCGTTCAAAGTAAAGTTGGGCGTGACCTTCCATACGTCAGATGCGAACCACCTGGGCCGATCATTGTGATTGTATTTGTCAAACTGATATGGCCCGGGGAACTGGCCGCGTCCGACGTCGATGCCGCTATAAATCGAGGGGCTGTTGAAGAAAACAGGCAGCGACTGAATGTTCGCGGTGGAGGAAATTGTTCGCGGCAGGTTCGGCAGGTACTGAGCGAGGAGGCCTGGGTTGGCCTGTTGCAGCGTTGTTTCCGGCGAGTACACGCCCACACAAGAATTAGTACAGAACTCCCAGTCGTTGTTGGTATGGATGCGCTCGTAATCGAAGCCGAACTTCATACGGTGAGTACCTTTTTGCCAGCTCATCGTATCGGTAAACTCGTAGGAGCGCTCCTGGCGCGGCTGCGGCGAGTTGTCGCTCACACCGCCATAAAAGGTGCTTGACCCCACCATGCCGGAACCGCTGCCGCCAGTCACCAAGGATGGCAGGCCACCGCTTATGCAGGGCGGCGGGCATTGCGATGGGGACGCGACCTCTACTAGACTGCGCCACCAGTGGTAAAAGACTCGCGCGTCATTGACTACATTCGGAGTCACCAAGGTCGTAACGCCCAAGGCATATTGATCGGACCAGTTGTTGTTGCTGGACCAGTTTGCCTGCAGCGGTGCAAGACCGCCATAGGGTCCGAAGCCGACGTTGCCATCATGGGAGTAGCGCAGGAACAAGCTGTTTTTGGTCGAGAGATTGTAATCGAACCGCGTCGTGAGGTAATGGGAAAAGTAGGGGCTAAGAGAAACCGTCGACAGACCGGCTAGTGAAGGCAGATCCTGTTGGAGAGCATAAGCCTGCGTCTGGTTTGAGTCTTCGTAGTTGAAGTAGAAGAATAATTTGTCCTTAATGATCGGGCCGCCGATTCCACCACCAGGGTTTTTTCGAGCGAAGTAAGGGCTCTCGGCGGCCTGGCATTGCGGCGAGTTGTTCACGGCCCCAGGCTTTCCGCAATTCGGGTTGAAAGAAGTGGGATCGGTGGCTCGCTTCAATCCCGGATAGGCGGCCATATTGTGATCGCGGTAAAAGTAGAAGCCGCTGCCGTGAAAGTCGTTGGATCCGCTTCGGGTGACGATGTTGATCTGGCCGGCAGCCCCGATGCCGCTCGCCACGTCGAAATTGACGGTGGTCATCTGGAATTCCTGAACCACTTCCTGAGACACGTTCATGCTGGTAGAGCCGGCGCCTTCCCATTCGTCGTTGATGATGCCGCCGTCAACGGTCATGCGCGTGTAGGCCTGGGAGTTGCCGAGTGTCTGGACATTGATCAGCGAGTTGAATTGCGCCGGAACGCCAGTGGTGTAGGTGACGCCGGGCTCCAGAGAAGCCAGAATCAGAAAGCTGCGGCCATTAGTGGGTAGTTCCTGAATGGTGTTGCGTGCAACGGTGCCCGCGATCTGCTGGCTCTCGGTATTAATCTGCGAGGCCGTGCCTTCCACGGTCACAACCTCGCTCGCCTGACCTAGCGCCATTTGCATGTCAACCGTGATCGTATTGCCGGCCGTGACGGTCGCGTTACGCACCATGGTCCGGAACCCCGGCGCTTCCGCGCGCACGTCATATTCGCCAGCCAGCAGCGCAGGGGCGCTGTAGAGTCCCGCGTTGTTGGTGGTGAGCGTTCGTACCGTGGCCGTCGCTTTTTCGGTGACCGTGACGGTGGCGTTAGGGATGGCGGCGCTGGATTGGTCGGTGACGGTTCCGCTAATAATTCCGGTGGGTGCTTGCGCAAAGACTACGAAAGCCGATGCAAGGAAAAGAACACAAAACATCAACACAGATGCCTGTTTCACGAGGTGCCCCTTTTTTAGCCGTTACTGTTCATGACCCGGGCAAAGCGTGGACCGAGCCATTGCAGATTAGGTCTATTCTCGGACGAGAGGCAAACGTTTGTCAAGAAAAACCACGTCCCCCGGCTGGAATATGTACCAGCACATGGCAAAACCGCGGGCCATCGCGGTTAACAAAAAGCCAACTCTTATACACCTGTACAAGCGCGTGGGCTGCGCCAGTTCCGGTACACCACTAACGGGTTGTGCTTCTAGCAGCGGCGCCGGCGTGCCGAATCTACAGCGGCGAATCGGGGCGCGCGATGGTGCGCCACATGTGGGCCACGGGGCTGTTGTCGTTGCCCAGGCCTTCCTTAGGCTGCTTGAAGTGGCGGCCGATGATGTCGACGAACGGATCGATGGAGACCTTGGCTTTGGGATCGAAGGCGTAGAGATCGTTCACCGTCACCAGGCGCGGCTCGAGATACCACTTGTGGTTGCGAACCATTTTGTAAGTGGCCTCGATGTGGGGCGGCGGGACGTAATCCTTGCCGAAGATTCCGTAATACATCTCCGGGTATTCGTAGCCGTTGGCCGGATCGGCGTAGAATCGAAGCGCCTGGTGGTAGCGGATGGCGAAGGTGCTCTTGGCGGGAATGTAGGGCTCGAAGAGTTGCGCGCCCCACCAGCCGTGATCGGGCTTGATGAGTTCCTGGACGACGTCGTGCAGCAGGCAGGCGAGAATAATTTCCTCGGTCATGCCGGTTTTCATGGCGCGCGTGGCGCTTTGCAGCACGTGATTGGCGGGCGCGAAACGCAGCCGGAAGAAATCCTGTAGCGTGGGATTGGCCGGCATGGGTTCGAGCTTCTTGACGTTGCGGCCGCCGGCGAACAGGTTGCCGGCGCCGCGCCGGTAATTCTTGGTGGTGATTTGCGCGTCCAGTTCGGCGACGGTGGGATATTCTTTCTTCGGCGAGCCGGTTCCCTTGGGCGGCGCTGAGACCGCGTCGTCCAGCTGGTCCGACAGGTACGCTTCGAGCGCGTCGGCCTTGGCTTCCGAATCCATGGCGCTGATGGCAGCGGCGCCGCCGAGGCTGGCAAAGAACACTCTACGATCGACTTCCATTGGGCCTCCTTCGCCGGGACTTGGGGTCCCGAGTAGTTGCAAGTATATATCAAGCGGCCAACGGCGTCGACGCCCAGACAGTATATTGGAATAGAAGGGTTTCGCCGCATCCCTCAACCCTCTCGGATCTCGCGGTACCGCTGTACCGAAACGTTGAGGGTCACTCGATTCTGGTTACATATGGCCGAAAAGCAGTACGACGCGCAGCAAATCGAATTGAAGTGGCAGGAGCGCTGGAAAGATTCCACGCTATTCCAGGCCGAGGAAAACTCCGCCAAGCCGAAGTTCTACGTGCTCGAAATGCTGCCGTATCCGAGCGGGCAGCTGCACATCGGACACTTGCGCAACTACGCCATCGGCGATGCGCTGGCGCGCTACAAACGCATGCGCGGCTTCAACGTGCTGCACCCTATGGGTTGGGACGCCTTCGGTCTGCCGGCGGAAAACGCCGCCATCGCCAACCAGCGCGACCCATACGAGTGGACCATGTTCAACATCGAGAACATGAAGCGCCAGCACCGCCGCATGGGCTTCAGCTACGACTGGTCGCGCGAAATCGCCACCTGCGATCCGGCCTACTATCGCTGGAACCAGTGGTTCTTCTTGAAAATGTACGAGCGCGGCCTGGCCTACCGCAAACAGGCGCTGGTGAACTGGTGTCCTGAATGCGGCACCGTGCTGGCTAACGAACAAGTGGTGGACGGGTGCTGCTGGCGTCACGAATCGACGCCGGTGGAGCAGCGCGCCATCGAGCAGTGGTTTCTGCGCATCACGCATTACGCGCAGGAGCTGCTGGACTCAATCAAAGATCTGGAGGAAGGCTGGCCCGAGCGCGTGCTGCTGATGCAGCGCAACTGGATCGGGCGATCGGAAGGCGCGGAGATCGATTTTAACCTCAAGACAACCGGCGCGCCGATTCGCGTCTTCACCACGCGCGTGGACACGATTTACGGCGCCACGTGCCTGATCCTGGCGCCCGAGCATCCGCTGGTTGAAGAGCTGGTCAGCGGTGAAACAAAGGCTCAAGTGAAGCGCATGATCGATGCGCGCGCCGCCAAAGGGCCCGGCGATGTGGAAAAGGAAGGCATCTTCACCGGCCAGTACGCCGTGAATCCTTACAGCGGCGAAAAAATCCCGATCTGGATCGGCAACTTCGTCCTGATGGGCTACGGGACGGGCGCGATCATGGCCGTCCCGGCGCACGATCAGCGCGATTTCGAATTCTGCAACCAGTACCACATCGCGATTCGTCCGGTCATCCGGCCGGTCGACGGGGTGTTGGCTGACGCAGCCGAGATGAGAGAGGCGTTCGGCGACGACGGCATGGTGGAAAACTCCGGACCCTATTCCGGACTCGCAAGCGAAGAAGCGCGCCGCGTCATGAGCGCGAAAGCCGAGAAAGAAGGCTTCGGAAAGCCTGCCATTACGTTTCGCATCAAGGACTGGGGCATCTCACGGCAGCGCTACTGGGGCACGCCCATTCCGATGATTTATTGCCCCACGTGCGGCATCGTCCCGGTGCCCGAGCAGGATCTTCCGGTGGTGCTGCCGCTCGGAATCGCGATCACGGGCAAGGGCCGCTCGCCGCTGGAAGCGGTCCCCGAATTCATGAACGTGATGTGTCCGAAATGCGGCGAAACCGCGCACCGCGAGAGCGACACCATGGACACCTTCGTCGATTCCTCGTGGTATTTCTATCGCTACTGCGATCCTCAAAATTCCAGCGCGCCGTTCGACTCGGAAAAGATCGCCTACTGGTTCCCCATCGATCAATACATCGGCGGAATCGAGCACGCCATCCTGCACTTGATCTACTCGCGCTTCTGGACTAAGGTGATGCGCGACCTGGGCCTCATCACCAACAGCGAGCCCGCCAGGCGCATGTTCAACCAGGGGATGGTGCTGAAGGACGGCACCAAAATGTCGAAGTCGAGAGGCAACGTTGTCAGCATCGACGAGATGGTTGAAAAATTCGGCGCCGACACCGGCCGCCTTTTTGAATTGTTCGCGGCTCCGCCCGAGAAGGAAATGGACTGGACCGACGCCGCGGCCAACGGCGCCTACGGCTTTCTGGCGCGCGTCTACCGTTTCGTTACCCGCAATGTTGGGCAAGGTTCAGCTGAACCGGGGGAAGCCGATAGAAAAGTCCTGCGCAAGCTGCACCAGACGATCCGGAAAATGACCGACGATTTCGAGAGCCGCTGGCATTTCAATACTTCCATCGCCGCTTTGATGGAGCTCATGAATAGCCTGACGGCCGGTGAAAAACATATCTCAAAGCCCGTGATGGCCGAGGTGATCGAGAAACTCACTTTGATGCTGGAACCGTTCGCGCCCTATCTGGCCGAAGAACTGTGGGAAGAACAAGGCCGTACCGGCCCGGTCTTCGGACAATCCTGGCCGGCTTACGATCCGGAGCTGGCCAAGGAAGAAGAGGCCGAAGTCGTCATTCAGGTGAACGGAAAACTGCGCGGGCGCATTTTCGTGGCGTTCGGCACGCCGCGCGAAAAGCTGGAACGGCTCGCGCTCGATGACGCCAAGGTCAAGACACTTGTAGATGGCAAACAAGTCGTCAAGGTAATCGTCGTCCCCGACAAGCTCGTCAATATCGTGGTCAAGTAAACTCGCCAGGGCCCTGAGCGAAGCACGGAGGCGCTGCTTAACTCCAGTACCTGGGAGCGTGATCCAGGCGACTGAAGCTCTGGGGAAGCTGCGCCCCCGTTACATTGCATCCAGAATGGCTCGAAAGGGCTATACGAGTCTATTGAAAAATTAGCGTGCGCCGGTCATAGCAGTCTAAAAGTGACCTGGACAGTGGCGCTCGTTACTGTCGGCTTACCGTTTTGCAATCCTGGGCGAAACCGCCATTGCAAGACAGCCTGGATAGCCTTCTCATCCAGGCCCATGCCAAGTCCTTGCAGGATGCGGAGATTCGCAGGATGCCCCGACGTGTCGATCTCGATGGCGAGCAGCACCGTGCCTTGATATTTGGCCTTGCGCGCTTCTTCTGAAAACTCGGGGTCCACTTGGAAGATCAGTACGGGAGGCGTGATCGAGCGGCCTCTCGGGATGGAGCTGAGGCCGGGCGGGCCCGAGCCTCCGGGGCCGATTCCCGGGCCGTCAGGGCGATTGCCGATTGCATTTCCGCCTTTGTCGCCGAAGGCTCCCGCGAGGAGCTGGCTCGACGGATCGCCAATTGCCGACGCGTCGATCTGGATCGTCGGCGAATCGAACGCCACCGTCATGGGCATTGGCAATTTCGGATCCGGCGCCGTTTTCGGAGGAATGAAGGTGCGATGCGCGGTGGGAGGAGGCACGCCTCGCCGGGCGGGCAGCGGCGTGCGGTTGCTTCCGCCCGAATGCTCTGGCGCGGTGCGCGGCGTACGCCATCGCAGTGGCGCAATCACGGACACAACCTGCCGTGCGCGCCGCGGCGATGGGATGGATCGCGTGGTCAGAAAGAGAATAATTCCGAGCGCCATCGCGTGCAATCCAAGCGACAGCGCCTGGGAATTCGCGAGGCGCACGAAGGAATTGGATGCAATTCAAAAACCAGCGCGAAAAGGAATTGTTTTCTTAGCTTGATGTAAAGTAATTGGAAGCATCCGGCGCACAGGTGTGCGCCCGCCTCACTGGGCCGCTGGAAAACCCAGCTTCGCCAAGGCCGCGCGCAGCTCCGCCTCGCTGCCCGAGCCCACATGGTACAGCGCAATCTTGCCATCACGGTCGATCAGCACCAAGGTGGGAAACGCCGTCACGCTGTAACTCTCCAGCACATTCATTTCGCCGGCCAGGACAATCGGATAACTCAACTTAGTCTGCTGAAGAAACTTACTAACTGTATCCTGGTCTTCTCCCGCGTCCATTCCGATCATTACCAGGCCGTTGCCGCGGAAATCGGCATAGATCTTCTCCAGCGCGGGCATGTCCTTGCGGCACGGCGCGCACCAGCTGGCCCAAAAATCGATCAGCACCACCTTGCCCCGCAGCGCGGAGAGACTGAACTCTTTCCCGTCCATCGAACTGAGTTTGAAATCGGGCGCAGCCTTGCCCGCCAGGTCCGGAACGGCCTTCACCGGGCCCTGAAATTCCTTCACTTCCCTGGCGCCCTCCGGCGGGGTGAACTGAAACATCGAATCCGGCACGGGCTCGTTCAGTTTCATGGAGAGCATGTTGACGGTCTGATTCATCTCGGCCGGCGCGCGCAAAGACCCGCCCTGCATGGTGGCCGCCGCGGTTTGGCGAAGCGTCAATTTCGTTTTTTTGTCGATCCACATCTTCATGACGCCGTCGGTCAGCATCATCGCGCCGGGCATCTTGAGGTTGTCGAGCGTGGCTTCCACCACGAAACAATCGAAGTGCTTGCCGTCCATTTCCAGCGATTCTTCGCCGGTCACCCTCACCGACAAGTACGGATCCTTGGATCTGTATTCGGCCACCATCTCGGAAATTCCGGGATTGATCGACTTCATCAACGCGTCCGGACTGCTGGCGGCCGGGGTCCTGGTGTACTGCTTCAAGGGACCGAGATACATCCAGGTATTTTCGCCGTCGGAGACGATCAGCGTGCTGCCAACCGGACCGTTGGACTCGATGCGAAGCTTGTCCGGATTTGCGGCCGCCACTTTCACCGGCATTTCGAGCCGGCTCCGGAGGCCGCCTGAAATCTCCACCACCACGGCCTGCTCGAGGATGTAGGACTGAGCCGAGTGCAAAGCGTCGCCCGATTCCTGGAGCAGCGTCTTGCCATCCGGAGGGGTATCGGCCCAGACGGCTCCTGCCAGAACCAGAAGCACGGCGATGTTTGCGATACGCATGCGGATCTCCTACTGCCCGTCGCTCTTCAGTTGACCGCGCGCGGCCGTTTGCGCCAGCTCATCGCAGCGATTGTTGTCGGCGTGCGAAGCGTGCCCCTTGGTCCAGGCCCATTTTACCTCGTGTTTGGACGCCATTTCGTCCAGCTCGTGCCACAGATCCTGGTTCGCGACCGGCTGTTTCCCGCCGGTCCGCCAGCCATTCATCTTCCATTTGTGGATCCACTCGGTGATGCCATGTTTGACGTAATTGGAGTCGGTCACGATTTCAACCTGGCAGGGCTCCTTGAGAACCTCGAGACCTTTTACGGCCGCCTTCAGCTCCATCCGATTGTTGGTGGTGCGGGGCTCGGAGCCGTACATCTCGCGCATCTTGCCGCCGTGTCTCAATATGCACGCCCAGCCGCCCGGGCCGGGATTGCCGATACAGGAGCCGTCGGTTATGATTTGGACCTTTTTCATCCCGTGGTCAGGCGGTAAGGGCTTCGAGCTCGTGTTTGAAAAAAGCATCCACCTGATCCAGGATTTGTGAGGCTTCCGCCGCCTTGTAAATCTCGGCGCGAAGCTTAGAGCCGTTGCGAACGCCGTGCGTGAAGTAGGTGGCGAACTGTTTCATTTTGCCCACGGTGTCCGGCGCGTCGCGCTCGCACAGCATCCCATAGTAAGTTCGCATGATGTCGTAGCGGCGGCGCTCTTCGGGATGTTCGTACGTTCCGGTTTGGAGGTACTGCGCGATCTGGCGGAATATCCAGGGATTGGAGGAAGCGGTGCGGCCGATCATCACGGCGTCGCAGCCGGTCTCTTCGACCATGCGCGCAGCATCTTCCGGCGTCACGATGTCGCCGTTCCCAATGACCGGGATGCGGACCGCGGCTTTCACTTCCGCGATGCGCGTCCAATCCGCTTTTCCGCTGTACCCCTGCTCGCGCGTGCGGGGATGCAGCGCGACGGCCTGTAATCCGCAATCTTCGGCCAGCTTGGCCATGCGCACGGCTACCAGCTCTTGATCGTTCCAGCCCGCGCGGAACTTCATGGTCAATGGAATCGAGATCGCGGCGCGCACTTTGCTGAGGATTTGTTCCACCAGCGGCAGGTCGCGCAACAGCCCCGATCCGCCATTGCACTTCACGACTTTGTTGACGGGACAGCCGAAATTGATATCCACGATGTCGAATCCAAAATCCTGGCAGGCCTTGGCGGCGTCGGCCATCACCTGCGGATCGGAGCCGAACAACTGCGCCGAGATGGGATGCTCTTCAGGCTCGAAATACAGGTAGCGAAACGTGCGCGTCGGTTTCTTGGACTTGAGCGAATGGATCACGCCGTGCGAACTGGTGAACTCGGTCATGATCAGCCCGCAGCCGCCCTGGTTGCGGATGAGGCGCCGGAACACGGTGTCGGTGACGCCGGCCATGGGCGCCAGGACCGTCGCGGGTGCAATCGGAATGGAGCCAATCCGAAACTCAGCCAAAACTGCCATCTTGAACTTATTTTAACGGCTGGCGTTACGAAACGTAAACGGACCGGGCTGCGTTTAATTTGTGAGGGGATTCGGCATGAATTGGAAGATCGTA
Organism: Terriglobia bacterium; assembly: GCA_963739705.1. Lineage (GTDB taxonomy): Bacteria > Acidobacteriota > Terriglobia > Bryobacterales > Bryobacteraceae > Palsa-89. The sequence goes on from CAVUBR010000018.1 coordinate 19,540, forward strand.
GCTGCCTTCGTGGCCGGCGCGGCGATCGCTTCCGGGATCGTGTACATGGCGGTGCGTCCGGTATCGCCGCCGCACACGCGCAGCATTGCGGAGGTTCGTCCAGCAACGGAAGCGCCTGTCGCAAGCCCGCCCGCCACGCCGGCGCCGGAGGCGAGCGTTCCCAGCGCCGCTGCCCCGCCCGAACCAGCGGTCAAGCCGCCGCCTGAGACAGAGCCCAAGCCGGTCAGGGAGCGCGCCAGGATTTCGCACACTCCGATTCGCGAAAAACCTTCCCCGATGCCGCCGGCGGTGCGGCGCGAGAAAGGTCCGATGGTGGTGCGCAATGAGGATGTCCCGGCAGCGATCCCCGCTCCAATACCGGCTCCTATTCCGCAAGCCAGGCCGGAACCGCAGTCGCCGCAGTCGCCGCAGCCTGAAGCCATCCCGGCTCCTGCGAGCGCGCCCGAGCCTGTTCCCGCACCACCGGTGGTCGCCAACATTGCTCCTGAACCGGAGGTACGGGTGCCGCACTCTGTGGTGCTTGCGGCGGGCAGTCCACTAACGGTCCGGCTGGGCGAGAGCGTTTCCGCGGCGCACAATCAGGTGGGCGATACATTTTTTGCCACGCTCGAACAGCCGCTCGTCATTGACGGGTTCGTCATCGGCGAACGCGGCGCGCGTGTGATCGGAAAAGTTATTGAAGCGGTTCCATCCGGAAGGGGAGGAGGCGTATCGCATCTCCGTATTGAACTAGTGTACCTGTCCACCTCCGACGGCCAGCGCGTCCCGATTCGCACCGAACCTTACGTGAGACAGGGCTCCGGCTCGGCGGGCGGCGACATTGCCAAGATCGGTGCGGGCGCCGTCATCGGGGCAGCTATCGGAGCCATGGCCGGCGGAGGGAAGGGCGCGGCGATCGGAGCGGGCGCGGGCGCCGCGGCTGGTACCGGCGCGGTTATGATCGCCAGCGGAAAATCAGTCGAGATTCCGGTGGAAACACGCCTCACCTTCCACGTCAAAGAGTCAACCACGCTCACTGAAAAGCTGGATTGACCGGGCAAGTTCTTGCTGAGGCGCCGCAGCCGGCTAGGCCGTCACTTTGACAAATGCGGCCTTGAACTTGTCCATCTCTTCGCGCGTGCCTACGGTAACGCGCACGTAGTTCGGCATGGCGGGAAAGAGCCGGCCGATGATCACTTTTTCCTTCCGCATGGCCTCGATTACCTCGGTGCCCGGACGCTTGGTATCCACCATGAAGCAGTTGCTCTTGGATGGGACCACGCTGAAGTTGTGCTTTTCCAGGAACGCAATGGAGTCCTCGCGAATGTCGCCGATCATCTTGCGGCGCTGCGGGACCAGGTCCGGCAATTTCAGGCTGGCGATGCCGCCGGCTACCGCGGTGACCGGAATGGCGAAGGCGCCGTAATTGGTGATTTTTTTCAACAGGTCCGGCCGCGCAATGGCAGCGCCCAAGCGCAGTCCAGCCATGCCGTACAATTTCGAGAAAGTGCGCAGGACAACGATCTCTTTATCCTTGGCCACCAGGTCGATCACGGAGGGCGCGCCCGACAGATGCAGATAGGCTTCGTCCACCATGAGAACGCTGGAGGCGGGTTTATTGGCGAGCAGCCACTCGATATCCGCGCGCGGCGTCAGTGACCCAGTGGGATTGTTTGGGTTGCAGAGGTAAAGCAGCCCCGCGTTGGGATCCGCTTTAGCCATAGCCTTCACGTCGTGCGCCCAATCGTTGCGCAACGGGAGAGCGACGTGTTTGGCGCCCACGAACTTCGCGGCGTCGCCACCCGCCTCGTAGGTCGGGTCCGCGGACACGTAGCTCTTTTCAGGTGAGCAAAAGCCCAGGATGGCCTGATGTAGCGGCGCGCTCGAGCCGGGATAGGCACGCACGTAGCTGGCCGGGACACCCTCCTGAGACGCTAGCAGCTTTACAAATTCATCGGTCTGTTCGTAGAGGTAGCGACCCCCGCTCTGCACCACGCTGTGGATTGCGTCGGCGGCTTCCGGGCACGGCCCCCAGGGACTCTCGTTGGCATTGAGCCGGACCGCGTCCGGGGGGATGGGCGCGCCTTTCTGCGACATTTGCGCCAGTGCCGACTCGTTGTAGAACGGCAGCGTTGCGCCGGCGGCGATGACTGAGGCGAGACGGCCGAAGTGACGGCGGGAAAAACCGCGCCGCAGGAAATCCTGCTGTTGTTGGGAGCTAAGAATGGACTGCACGTGCCCTCCTTAGGTGCTCCTTAAAGCATACCCCATGGAGGGCGACTTGGAACCTGGGCGGCTTGCGGGCCAGCTCTATAGGTGGATGGCCAAGGTAACCCCGGCCTGCGAGGCGTTGCCGCCAATCGTCACGACAACCGGTACCGCAGCGCCGGTTGCGCTTCCTACCGGGACGACCACGTTCATCTGCAGTAGACCGAGCATCGACCCCACCATCGGCCCGGCATAGGCCACCGTGGCATCCGCGCCGCCGATCGTCACGGTAGGCAGTGGACTGACCTGTGGGAGCGGTGACAGCGAGGATGGAATGATATATCCCGTATTGCTGGCACCGTTCACGCCTGAAAGCGGCGTAGCGTTGTAATTGCCTTCACCGGTCAGATACAGCAATACGGTGTCGCCGATCTTAGCTGGATTGGAGCTGCTGTTGAGACTGTATTGGCTGGTGGCTGCGCTGTAATTTAGCGCGGCCGCTCCCCCGGCACCCGAGCCATCGGCGGTGAAGATTCCCGGCGACGTCGCCGCGATGGTGAGGGTCGCGCTGGCGGCCGGATTGGAGCCGTTGGTGACAGAGACTTGTTTGTTGCTGCCGGTGGTGGCTTCGTAAGGCACCTGCGCGCTCAACTGGTTCGCGCTGACATAGATCAGAGGAGCATTCTGTCCGTCGATGGTGACGGAAACTCCTCCTAGCGAAGTAGCGACGTACCCGTTGGTGATCGACATCGGCGCAGGCGTCGCGGGCCCGATGTTGGTTCCGAAGATGGTGACCAATTGGCCCGGGCTCACGGGGCCCACGGCATAACTGGCAGCATCCACAATACCCAAAATGGTGGGAGTGCTGGCCACCGCCACGGCTGCGGTTGCCGAATCGCCGCCCGGCGCCGGATTCTCTACTAAGACGTTAAGCGTCCCGGCAGCCAAGAGCGATGTGGCCGGAACAACCGACAGTAGCGTCGCTGAATCCAGCACCGTGGTGGCGAGCGGCGCCGTGACTCCTTGGATTTTCGCCACCGACGCGGTGTAGAAATTCGTGCCACGGATGGTGATGGTTTGCGCGCCAGCGTTGACCGGCAGCGTGGATGGCCAGATGCTGGCGATGGTGGGAGCAACGCTGTTCACCGTGAAGTTCACTGTGACGTTTTGCGATTTGGCGGTCACTGCCGCGCCCGATGCGACTACCGTAATTTTTCCGGTATAGGGTGCGGTTTGCGGCGCTAACGTGGCCGGGTTCACGGTTATGGTCAAGGTCACCGGATCGCCGGGTAACGCGACGCCGATGGCTGGACTTACGGTCATCCATGTCGATCCCGAGCTAGCGGTATAAGAAATCGGTGAGCCGTTGGTGGACAGCGTGACGGTTTGCGCAGGCACCGGCAGGGGTGGCGCCGTGAACGTCAAGGTGGTTGGACTCATGGTCAGGGTGGACGGCGGCGCCGTTACGTTCAACGTGACGGAAATATCCACTGGGCTCGCGATGCCGGTCACTGTCACTGCCACCGTGGCACTGTAAGCGCCCACTGCAAGACTAGTGGGATTGACCCGTATGCTCAGGGTAGCGGGCAGACTGCCGCTTGGCGGACTGACACTGAGCCAGAGATCGGTATTGGGGTTGATGGCGGTAGTGAACGCGGGCGTGCCGGAACTCGCCTTCACCGAGATCTTCTGGGCTGATGGAAGGGTGGCGGCACCCGATTGGTACGTAAATGTGACCGCGGATGGCGTCGCGGTTGCCGTGACGGCGGTGCTGGCTTGGGCGATCGATGTCAGGACGCTGCAAAGAAGAAGTATTTTTCCCACGTGGGCCTTATCGCCGGAAGGCGCGGGAATTTTAATTCCGCCTTGCGTAGGCCCGCAGGGGATACGGTTATGCTTCTTCGCGGTATTTCCGGAGCAGATTGCGGGCGATGATCAACCGCTGCAACTCGTTGGTTCCTCCGCCGATTACGAGCAGCGGCGCATCACGGTAGTACCGCTCCACCGGAAAATCTTTCGAGTAGCCGTTGCCGCCCAGAATCCGCATGGCCTCAAACGATACCTCGGCGGCGGTTTCGGTGGCGAACAGCTTGGCCATGCCCGCCTCCAGATCGCAGCGTTCCCCGCGATCTTTTTTCTCGGCAGCCGAATAGATCAACAGGCGGGAAGCTTCGATTTTGGTAGCCATGTCGGCCAGCTTGATCTGAATCGCCTGGTGCTGGGCGATTGGTTTGCCGAACGTGGTTCGGCGCTGGGCATAGACGATGGCTTGCTCAAACGCCGCGCGGGCCAATCCGAGGCCGCGCGCGGCCACGTTCAGACGCTCGGCCTCCAACCCGGTCATAACCTGCTTGAACCCTTGCCCCTCGGCGCCTCCGATCAGATTCCCGGCGGGCACCGGAAAATCCGCAAAATGCAGCTCGCAAGTCTCGACGCTTTTATACCCCAGCTTGTCGATGTCCCGGCTGACATTCAATCCCGGCGCGCCTTTTTCGATGACAAACGCGCTCATCCCGGCGTAGGCCGGCTGGGCTTGGGGATCGGTTTTGGCGAGCAGAAGAAAGGTGTTGCCGTAGCGCCCATTGGTGATCCACATCTTAGAGCCATTCACCCGGTATTGGTCCGCCTGCCGCACGGCGACGGTGCTGATGTTTTGCAGATCCGTGCCGGCATTAGCCTCGGAAAGGCAGATACCGCCGCGCCGCTCGCCGCTCGCCAGGCCTGGCAAGAAGCGCCGCTTTTGCTCTTCAGTCCCGAAGCGGACCAAGACATCGCACAATACGGAATGCGTCCCGATCACTCCCGCCAGGCCGAGCCAGCCCTTCGATAACTCCTCGAACACCATGGCAAACGTGGTGTAGTCGACGTTGGCTCCTCCGTACTCCTCGGGAACATTGAGTCCGAATAAACCCATCTTTCGCATCTCTTCCACGAGCTGATGAGGATATTCGTTGCGATGCTCCATTGCGGACGCAACGGGAAGCACTTCCTGGTCGACGAAGCGCCTTACCGTGTTTACGATCAGTTCTCTTTCTGACGAGGATTCGCGCATGCTTTCAAACAAGTAGTTGAAGGTAGCACGTACGGCTGGAGTCCGGAACAAGGGCGGTGCTACATTGGCCTAAGTGTTCCGCCTGCCGGTCTCCGTCAGCTGGCTGATTGCGCTCGCGCTGGCGTGCGTGGCGCTGTATTACCTGGCCAACCGCGCGATTTATTATCCAATGAAGTTTCCACACGGCTTGTGGGAACAGGAAACACAATTGGGGGCGAGCGACGTTTGGCTGGATACGCCTGACCACGTGCGGCTGCACGGCTGGTGGCTTCCATCGCCTGGCTCGCGCTTTGCAACTTTGTTTCTGCACGGCAACGCGGGCAACGTCACGCAGCGGGCCGCCCAGATGCGCGAGATTGTAGCAGCCGGGTCGTCGGTTCTGATGTTGGACTATCGCGGCTATGGCACGCAGCCAAGGCTGGCCGACAGAAAAGGGACTGTACACCGACAGCGAGGCCGGCTATATCTATTTGCTCGGACTCGGCTATCACGCCCGCGACATTATTCTGCACGGTGAGTCGCTCGGATGCGCGGTTGCGATCGACCTAGCTTCTCGCCGGCCGTGCGCCGGGCTGATTCTGGAGGCGCCGTTCAGCTCGGCCAGCGATGTTGCCGCCACCATCCTGCCGGTGATCGGACCGATATTGGTTCGCAGCTACGATTCGCTTCCCAAGATTCGCTGGCTCTTGATGCCGAAGCTGTTCATGCAAGGAGATCGCGATGAAGTGATCCCCTTACGCTTGGCTCAGAAGCTTTATGCGGCTTCGCAAGGGCCCAAATCATTTTGGATTATTGAAGGGGCGGGACACAACGACATTCTTGCCAAAGCGGGACCTGAGTATCGCGCACGCCTGCGTGCGTTTTACACCAGTCTTCCCCTGGCGCTACCAACGAACCGAAGACGCCGTCCCTTTTGAAGAATTAACACGCGCCGGATTACCGAGCCAAGCCACTACCACCTAGACAACGCCGGTGGACCCCCCAACTTCTCGAGGGCGTCGCGGCTTGGCTCGGCTCAGCAACGCGAACAACTCTCCAGCGTTGCTGAAACGAGGCGCGAAGCTTCGAACGGCGCCGGCCGCTACCAGGACCGGCTGGTCCTCCAACGCAAGAAGCTTCGCGCCAAACTCACTGCTGCCTATAGCGTGGCCTCCACAGCCTTCAACGCGGTGGTGTGTTCGCAGATGGACTTCAGCGTGTCAACAACATCGCCATAAGTCAGGCTGCCTCTTTCCTCGGCGAACAGCACAATGTCGTCCAGGCACAAAATGCCTTCCAGCGCTCCCTTGCTATCCACCACGGGCAGACGGCGCACCTTTTGCGCCCCCATCGTATGCAGGGCAATGTGAATGTCCTCTCCGGCGGTGGCATAGAACAACTTGGGCAGGCTGACATCCCTGACAATCGCTTCCGACGGCCGGACATTGCGTGTCCCGAGCGCGATCGAGATATCGCGGTCCGTAATCATGCCGATGACGCGGTTATTTTCGACCACCGGCAGCGTGCCGCACCCCGCCTTCCAAAGAATTTCCGATACAGCCGCCAGATTCATATCGGGATTGCAGAATCTGACGTTGTGAATCATTACGTCTTGTACTTTCATAATTCCCCCCAATCATTTCCGTGAGGAGTAAAACTGCTGCTCTAGTACTTGCACGACCGTACCCGAAAATGGGCGCGATGATTCCGAGCACAATAGGACGAGGGCGCCGCAGGTACTGACGACTTTGGCTCACCCCATGGGTGCGCGGCCAGACGCAACGATTGGGCAATCAGATCAAACCGCGTTCATCAGACGGCCACGGCGAACCACCCACTCTTCACTGGTAAACACGCGAGGACCGACTTCGATGAGGCGCGGCAGCATGTCAAAGACGGCGCCAGGCGTCCAGCTGGTGCGGCGGCGCGTATGGAAGCCCCGCTGGTTGAGCGACTGGGCGATCTCGGAAAGCGGCTTGTCCTGGATGATCATCTCCAGCATCACGAGCAGCGCTTCCTTCTCCTGAATGTCTTCTTCGAGCGCCAGGCAGTCCTCGGAGATTTTCAGGCCGTAGGGGACGTCGTCGCGAATGTTGGCCGGGGCCGTCGCGCCTTCGTCGACCTGCCGCTCCCAGACCACTGCGACGGCTCTCCAGCCGTCGGCCGACCGGCGTTCGAAATCCGCCGGCGTCATTGTTCCCGTTACTACTTCACGCATCCGTTCAATTCGCGGCATAAAGACCTCCCCTCTGAATTGCTCGTGAGGCCGATGCACACTGGCTGCCAACGAAAAGTATCCTGGTTTGTATCACTTGACCAACCGTGCGGCTAAGGCTTGTCCGCCTGTGGGATAGCCGTGCCCGGTCTCGCGACTTGCTGGCAGGTATAAAATTGAGGCAGATGCCAGTCCAGATTGGCCGCAAGGAATCGGACTTCTCGAATCCTTTGGGATTGCTCAGTGATTGTCATCGCCGCATCGAACGATTCCTGGAAGTTCTGATCCAAGTTGTCGGCCGAGCTGGGGGAGCTTCGCTCGCTCAGCAGGAGCGGGAGGCCTTGGAGAGGGCGCTTGCTTATTTCCGCAACTCGGCACCGAAGCATACCGCCGACGAAGAGGATTCGCTGTTTCCGCGGCTACGCAAATCCGGAAGCGCGGAATCCGAGCTCGTGTGCCTGGCCGAATTGGAAGACGACCACCAAGCCGCGGCGCGCGATCATGAGCTGGTGGATGCGCTTGGGCGCGAGTGGCTTGCGGCGGGCGCGCTCACGGCCGAACGAGTGGGCCAACTTGGCGAAGCGCTGGCGCGCTTATCGAATACCTATCGGCGTCACATCGACATCGAGGATCACCAGTTATTCCCGCTGGCCGCCCGCGTCTTGGCGCCCGATCAGATCGCTGAAGTGGGCCAGGAGATGGCCGAGCGCCGCGGCGTGCGGCACGAGCGAAAATAATATGAGCCTGGGGCGGATGCTGATTGTGCTCGGCCTCATCGTGTTGGCGCTGGGCGTCATCGTTTCGCTCGGGGAAAGGCTTCCGATCCGCTTTGGCCGCCTACCAGGCGACGTCGTGATTCGTGGAAAACACACGGTGTTCTATTTCCCGATCGTCACTTCGCTGTTGCTGAGCATTGTCTTGTCGCTCATTCTCTGGCTCTTCAACCGCCGATAGGTTACCTTCGTATAATAGAATCGAGAAAGCTATTGATGACGGACCAGCAGTTGTACCTATCGATCGGGATTCCGACCTTCGCCGTATTGATCGGGATACTTCTGAATGGATTTCTTTATAACGCCTTGAGCAGTGGATTGAACAGCCGCATGGCTAGCCTGGAAGCGCGGATGCTGTCGCTCGAGACAACCATGACTGCGCGCTTTGACTTGATGATGGGTAAGCTCATGGAGCTGGATACGCGCCTGAGCGTACTCGAAGATCGCTTCAAACGCTAGCCGCCGGCGGGCTCACAGCCCGGTGAACACGCCCAGGAATCGCAAGGCGAACGACGCTCCCGTTCTCAGTGCGGCCATCCTAGGTGGGGCAGGCTCACAATACATCATAGCCTCGCCCTTATGCGTTTCTACCGTAACGGGCAGCTCCGGAATTAATCCGCGATCCCCAGCGAGCTTAGGCAGCAGGCGTTGCTGGATCTGCGTGACGGCATAGATCGCACCCAGCGCCTGCCAGCCTAGTTGCGGCGCGATCAAGAATCCGGAACGCCAGCCTTCGCCGGGAATGTAGGGCCGCTGCAGCGCCAGTATCGGCAGAATGGCGCCCTTCGGCAATAACGAGATGGCCGGGATCAGCGGAGGCAGGAACGCGTACAGGCTGAGAGCGGCGCTATATGTGGACAGCTCTAGGAGGCCCGATCCCCAAGCCGGCAGGCGGGAGCGAATGTTGGCTTCGAGCGGTCCGCCGACGCTGACCGGGCCGACCGGTCCTGAAAGACTCCAGGAGCCTCCCTTGCGCTCGTGCAATTGAATGTTGATGTTGGCTATACCGGAATCTTCATCGGTCTGGATGTGTATATCGCGTTCGGTGACCGGCTCGAAGAAACCGGCCTGGTTGATCCGCAGCATGCTTTTGCGCAAGAGCTTCTCATCCAGCAGGTCGCCTTCGGCCAACAGCATGTTGCGGCGCACCACGAGATCGCTGAAGTGCTGCCGGCCGCTGAAGTCGATGCGGCCAATGTGGTAAGGATGCCCCTTTTCGGTAGTGACGGCGAGATCCACCGCCGGAACCATATCGTTGGGTTCCATGCCGCTGGCATCCAGCTTGGCTGAGAAATCCACGATGCCTTGCTTCTCGGCTTCCCGCCAGGCGCTGAACAGGCTGGGGCAGAGCTGGCCGGGCGAATCGATGTGTGGCGCCGCGGCGCCATCGAGACTCGCGATTGCGACGCTATAGCGCGGTCCCGCTTCCACATGCACGGCAATGTTGGCGTCGCCGTGGTTGACCTTGATGTTATCCAAGCGAAGGCTGACGTCCAAGTAGCCTTTCGAGAGATACAGCGATTGAACGCGGCTGAGGTCCGATTGCACCGCGTCCGGGCTGTAGGCGGGAAACAAGCGCCATCCACTCCAAATCCCTGGAATCGGTGGGAACACGCGCCGTATCCGCAGCGCCTGCATCGCGTGTCGAAGATCTTTCGGGTCTAGGCCGACATCGCCGGTAAAATCAAGCTGCTTCACGCGTACGCGCTGGCCGGGATCTACCGTGAGAGTCAAATTCACTTGCCGGCCAATGAACGGCGTCAGCTTGTAATCGACTTCCGCGTTCTGAAAACCCTCCGAGCGAAGCTCTTCCCGGGTTCGCCGCGCGGCTTCATGCGCCCGCTCACGGTCCATGGGCGTTCCTTCCGGAAGCTTGAACTGGACGCCAAAGGTGGAGGGCTCGATCCGCATTTCATGCAGCGGCTGGGTTTGCGTTTCCACGACATCGAAGATCACGGCCGTGCCGTCTTCTTGCTCCTGGCGCTTGACGCGGATGTCGGAAAAGCGTCCGGTGGACCACAATGCCTTGACGTCTTTATCGATGACGGCAGTGTCGTACTGTTGGCCCACCTGTGTCGCAAGTTGCACGTGCGCATCGGTCCCCTGGACGGTGACCGAGCGCACTACTTCACCGGAAACGCAACCAGCTACTAGGATTAAACCCAGACAAACAAAACGCATATCGCGGCAGAGATGCAAACCTCGGGCCGCGCTGGCCCGGCTTGTTTACTGCAAATAGAAAGCATACAACGAATCGATGTTTGAGAATCTCAAGCCTGGACACTACACGCTCACCGCGCTTAAAGAAGGTTTTACACAAGCAGTTGTGAATCAGTTAGAGTTAACTGCTAGAGCAGAACTTTACGCGTGGATGTCAGCTTGGCGGTGGCGGCTCAAGACGCAAACCGTGGAAGTGGTAGCGTAAGCTCAAAACGGTGAATACGGAGAACGCCACGCTGAGCGATTCCAAGGACAACAATGACATAAAGACAACTGCCACTCAACTCCCGAGACGTCTCCACCAGCGCGCTGGCGGCTCTAGCGGATTCGGCTTCAAGGTGACGAGAGATTCGCAAGGGAATATCGCGGTAGGAGGCGCTACATCGGCGCAGACCGGTTTCTCTGTGGATGGAATTTCGACCGCCAATGTGCGGTTGAACGGCGCGCTGCAGGACTCCTATCCATCCATGGAAAACATCGCCGAGATGAAAGTCACGGCGTTCAACAATAACGCGGAATTCGCCAAATCGGCGACGTGACTTTCGTCACCAAGAGCGGAACAAATCAAAGTGCACGGCAGCGGGTTCGAGTATTTTCAGAACAGCAGCCTGGATGCCAACGTATTGAATTTCGCCACGAAGGCGCCGCGGACCTTTAATACCTTCGGTGGCAGCTTCGGCGGCCCAGTCACCATTCCCAAGCTATACAACGGAAGAGACAAAACATTTTTCTTCGTGGACTACGAAGGAAATCGCAAAACACAGTCCTATCCGGAGCAGCTTCTGGTGCCATCGGTAGCAGACAGAAGCGGCAATTTGAACGATCTGGTCCAAGGGCTGGGGCAGGACCGTGATGAATCCGTTCACGGCGCGCCCTTTCCGAACAACACCATCCCAACTGGCTCATGCGCAGGCCTGCATCAACCCGGTGGCGCAAGCTTTACTGAATTATTACCCGCTGCCAAACGCCAACTTCGGGGTGCTGAACCCTTCTTACAACTACCAGACTCTGGTACCGATCCCGTCGAATTCCAATGGTCTCGATGTAAGACTCGATCACAACATCAATTCCAAGCAGCAGATCTTTGTGCGCTACAGTTTCAAGAACGCCTTTTACAACGAATACAATAACGCCGGAGTCGTTCTACCCGCAAACAATTTCCTGCCGAATGACGGAGCGAATGAAAAGAACCGCAGCCTGGTGGTTTCCTACAACTATTCGATTACTCCGACGCTTGCTGAACGAATTTCGTTTCGGATTCACAAATTACAACGAGAACGACACTTCCCGATCGAAGGCGCACAGGCCATTTCTCAACTCGGGCTGGTCTTCGATCATCCGGTAGGCATTGCCTCGCATGCCAAGGTAAATGCCTTCCCGACTTCAATTTCGCCGACGGCACGAGTTACCACGATCGGGCAGGACGGGTGGGACAAACCAATTCGGGGAACACGCAATTCACCGACAAAGTCACGCGCATCGAGGGCAAACACACGTTTCGATTAGGAATAGACGCACGCAGAGAGCATTACAACGCCCTGATGTACTTCCTCGAGTCTGACGACTATGGCAACTTCACCTTTAGCGGTTCACTGACAGGGTACTCGATGGGCGACTTTCTGCTCGGCTTGGCGAACGAGTCTTACTTCGCGGTCACGGGCACACAAATGGACGCACGCACGGTGCAATGGGGCGGATACGGCCAGGACACATGGCAGGTGAACAGTCATCTCACGGTCAATTTCGGGTTACGGTGGGAACTGCTAACGCCGTTTGAGGAAACCAATGGCGATATAGCGACCTATCTTACGAACGGGAACAACTTGACAGTCGTCGTTCCGGACAAATTCAAAATTTATCGCAAACAATCCGCTACTCCAGCAGATATACACTGGATTTTTGCAGGGAGACAACGCATGTTCGCTTCCGGGTAAGACCTCGTTGCTCCCGTGTTCGAACATCGAAACGGCCAGCCAGGCGGGGATTCCTCAGGGCCTGAGGTATTGGAATTGGCGTGATTTTGATCCACGCGTGAGCGTCGCCTACCGTCCGTTCAACGACAACAAGACGGTCATTCGCGCGGCTTTGGCATCTATACCATGACCACTCTAGGCTCGATGTCTTTCAACAGTGGCATCATCGCGCTCTCGGATCTGCTCACCTACAACAATTCTGTGACCAACGGTGCTGCGGCGTTCCAGTTTCCGCAAACGTCTCCTCTGGGCGCGCCGGCAACTTTAGGCGGCGGCGATTTCGAGGAGGCAAACAATCCGCACTGGAAGGATCCTAATTCAGCGCAATGGAACTTGACCGTGGAACGGGAAGTGACACCCAACACGACGGTGCGGGTGAGCTATACCGGCCAAAGCAGCTACCATCTGCCCATCACCATAGACCGGAACCAAATTCCGGCGAGCACGACCCCTACACCATTCCGGACAACGGGTACTCAGTAGTCGATCAACGCGCGCAGTTACAGAACTGGAATTTGCTGATGGAGGCAGAGAGTATCGGGAATCAAAGCTATCAGGCGGGTACCGTCGAATTCACACATAGAGCGACGCACGGACTGACGTTACAGGCAAACTACACTTTCGCGAAAAATATCAGCGACGCGCAAGGCACCGATGCTCGCACCGCGTACGACGGCGAAGAGCGATACGCCGTCGAAATTGCCAAAGCTTATAACATAAAGTACGACCGCGGCAATGTAGTAGGTATGCCGCGGCAGCGTTCCTGCTCACCGGCTCCTACCAACTTCCCTTCGGAACCGGCCGACCAATGGCCGGAAGTCGCTTCGTGAACGCCGTTCTGGGAGGCTGGACTCTCAGCACGGTCACGACCATGCAAACCGGCCAGTGGCTGACGCCTACGATGCCCGCGGCCGCGAAAACCGGTCCCCACCAGCACGTACTGGCGGCCGTCCAGCAGGAAAGTCTCCGGTGAGTTGTTGGGGACGCCGATGCCGGCGTGCCAGAGAGGCGTCCCGGTTTTGGGATCGTAGGCCACGAAGTTGCCCACGCCGTCGCCGCCGAACAGCAGGCCGCCCGCAGTGCTAAGCAGCCCCTGCGCGCCCAGTCGCGTGGGGTGCTTCCACACCACATTTCCGGTTTTGTAGTCGATGGCTCGCAGCGAAGCGCCGGCCTGTCCGGCGCCACGTTCCGCAGCGCCGTAGCCTTGGGGACGCGGGTCGGTGTCGGTCAAATAGAACAAGCTGAAGGTCTGGGACGTACCGACGTAAAACAATCCCGTATCCGGATTGAAGCTGGGCGTGGGCCAGTTGGTGACGCCCGACGAGTCAGGCGACACCAGAACGCCCTCTATCTTCGGGTCTTTTTCAGGATCGCGAATGGGCTGGCCCTTGGCGTCCACGCCTTTGAACCAATTGATCGACTCGACGAACGGCTTGGTTAAAATATTCTTGCCGTTGGTGCGGTCCAGCAGAAAGAACAAGCCGGTGCGGTTGGCCTGCGCCAGCAACTTGCGCGGCTTGCCGTCGACCACGTCGTCGATCAGGACCGGCGTCTGCGTGGCATCCCAATCGTGCGTGTCATGCGGCGAGGCCTGGAAATACCAGGCCATCTTGCCGGTGTCCGGATTCAGCGCCACGATGGAGGCGGTGTACAAATTCGTGCCCGGCCGGCTCTGCGCCGCCATCACCGGATTTGGATTACCGGTCGGCACATACAGCAGGTTCAATTCCGGATCGTAGGTCCAGGGCAGCCAAGGCATGCCCCCGCCGTGCTCCATCGAATACGCATCGGGCCAAGACTCGGCGCCCGGCTCACCCGGACGAGGCGTGGCATTCCACTTCCATTGAATATCGCCGGTCTCCGGATCTCGCGACTCAAGCCAGGCCGGGACGTCGAGCGAATCGCCGCCCATCCCGACGATGACGTGATTGCGAACGATCAGCGGCGCGGGCGTGCAGAAATATTCCTGCTTCACGTCGGCGATCTTCTTATGCCAGCGCTCCTGGCCGGTGGCTGCGTCCAGGGAAACGAGATAACAATCGGGCGTCTCGAAAAACAGCCGGTTGCCCCACATGCCCAGGCCGCGATTGCCGATGTGGATGCCGCCCTTGGTCTTCCAGACGTAGTGCCAAATCTGCTGGCCGGTGCGCGCATCGATGGCCCAAGTGTGATCCGGCATGGTGACGTACAGGACGCCGTTCACCATCAGCGGCATGCCTTTGAAGTACGCCTCCCCCGGGCTGGCGGGACCATCCGGCCCCTCGCCTCCCGCGACGGCTTCGTTCAGCGAAAGGTTGGCTCGATAGACCCACGCCAAGGAGAGCGCTTTCACGTTGGAAGCGTTGATCTGCTTGAGCGTGCTGTAATGCCGGCCGGAATAATCGCCGTGATAGGTGGGCCAGGCGTCCACTGGCGGCTTTAGCAGCAGTGTCGGATCGAGCGGCCCTTGCGCTCGTGCGAGCGCGGAGAAAAATAGAACGGGAAGCAGCCAGCAATTCTTCATTTCAGTGCCGCCAGATAAGCTGTCAGGTCGTGAATGTCTTTGTCTTTGTACACGGTGAGAAGGTCGATGTGCGCTTGGATGGGGTCCTTGGTCACGACTTTCGGCGAATCGCCATTGCGCGCGTAAGTGTGCCGGATGCCGTTTGAATCGCGCAGGGTGACGTCGAAGTCGGTGATCCGCAGCAGATCTCCGCTGATCGTTTCGCCGGACGGAAGCGTCACTGTGACCTGAACGCCCCGCCCTGACCTTGGATTATCTCTCGGCATCACGATCTTTCCTTGCAGCCTGACCGGGTCGTACTTTGCGCCGATTCCCTTGAGGTCGCCATCAGTCGAGTGGCAGGTGTTGCACTTACCGGCGCCGTTGAAGTAAGCCTGGCCCGCCTTCGGGTCGCCCACGAGAATGTTCAGGATCTTATAAGTATTGCGAAACGCGGCGGCTGCTACTTGAGAGTGCAGGAAGGTGGCGATGTCGTTCACTTGTGCGGGCGGGAGGTCGAAGCTCGGCATGCCCTTGTCGGGACGTCCCTGGCGCAGGAATTTGCCCAGGTCCCGGCCGGCTTCGTCGTCCATCACTACGACGGAGCGCACCAGGTCCGGCCCTTTTTCACCACCGCGCGCGGTGGATCCATGACAGAATCCGCAGGAGCTGATGAATGCCATCTTGCCGCGCTCGGCTGCGGCCTCATCGAACTTCGGCATCACTTCGGGCTGCGCGGCGACGGGGACGGCAGCGGCGAAAAGCAGCGCGAGGAGCCACACACTGCGCTTGGGGCTATACACAAGCTCTGGGGGATGCACTCAGGCCAATTATACGGGATCGGGTCATTGCTACCCAATGGGCTTCCGAGTACGCTAGTTGGACAGGCGATTCTTCACCGCGGCGCCGAACGTCGCGTACCGCGAACTCTCCGGCCTTCCTTCCGCGATCCGGATTAGGCCCGGCAAGCTGGAGATTACCTGCATCGACGCGCAGGGCCTGCTCCGCCAGTTCATGGAACTCGCGCAGGCCAGCGGCGGTACGCTAGTGTAGTTGATCGGAAACGAAGAGGCAATTTGAACATTCGCAAACACGCCACCACAGTTCTTTTGACAATTGGAGTTCTCGTCGCGCTCCCAGCCAGCTTAGAGGCCGACGATATGGCCTATATGCTGGGAACAGCGGCGCTGGGGGTTGAGAATCCGCTCGGGATCGTCGACCTCCATACGGGCGTGTTTACTTTGATCGGCAATATGGGATCCGGGGGATATGACGGCTTGGCTGTTGCGAACGGTGTTCTGTATACCGAACAGAACGGACTCCTTTATTCAGTCAACACCAGCAACGCAAATCTCACCCTCATCGGAGGGCTGACCGGCAAGAATCTCGCGACTTTCGGCTCAACCACCACTGGACTGTACGGCCTGGGAAGTACGGGTTCTTTTGATGTGGCTACTCTATTTTCGATAAATCCGGAGACTGGCGCCCTCACGGCGATTGGCCCGATCGGCGCCAGCGTCGTACCCAACGGTCAAGGCTCTTATGCAAGGCTTTCCGTAGGTTCCAGCACGCTGTACATGGAGTTCAACAGCAATCTTTACATCATCAATACGACAACCGGCGCGGCCACGCAGGTGGGAACTACCGACACGAATGACTATTTAAGCACCGTGCCGCTTCTCGAAAACGGCACTTATTACGCCGGCTACGGTCCCGGAATTGGCGCCATCAACGTCACCACCGGCCAGATCACGCCCGGCTCCGCGCTTTCCGGAGGACCGGGTTCCCTGGTCGGCCTCGCGCCCGATCCTCTGCCCGCGGGCACGCCGCCGGTAATGCTGACGGCCAGCGCCTATATGCTCACAACACAGGACCAGGGAGTCCAGAATCCGTTCGGCGTCGTCGACCTCAACTCGGGAGCGTTTACGTTGATCGGGAACATGGGAAACGGCGGATACGACGGCTTTGGTGTTGCCAACGGCACTCTGTACACCGAACAGAACGGACTGCTTTATTCGGTCAACACGGCCAATGCAAATCTCACCCTCATCGGGGGAGTCACCGGCACCCCAGTTCTCGTCACGTTTGGCTCAACCACCACTGGACTCTACGGCGTGGGCAATACGGGTTCTCAGACGGTGGCGACTCTGTTTTCGATTAATCCCCAGACGGGCATCATGACGGCGATCGGGCCCCTCGGCGGCAGCGCCGTACCCAACGGCGGAGACGCCTATGTGAGGCTTTCCGTCGGCTCCCCCACGCTGTACCTGGAGTACAACAGCAATCTCTTCACCATCAACACCACAACCGGCGCGGCCACCCAGGTGGGGACGACCGACAGCAACGGCTATCTGACCTCCGTGCTGCTTCTGGAATACGGCACTTATTATGTCGGCTTTGGTTCCGGGATTGGCACGATCAACGTTGCCACGGGCCAGATCGATCCCCACTCCTCGATTTTCGGACCGGGAGTGTCCCCCGTCGCTCTTGCTCCCGATCCTCTGACCACGCCCGCCCCGACCCTCACGCTGGTGGCGAATGCGGAGGGCGGTGTTGCTACAATTGCGCCGAACACGTGGGTGGAGATCAAAGGTTCCAATCTTGGTCCGGCGGGCGATACGCGCATCTGGGCAGAACTCGGATTTCGTGGGTGACCAGTTGCCCACCAGCCTGGATGGAGCTTAGCGTCACGGTGAACGGCCAGCCCGCTTACGTTTACTACATCAGCCCCACGCAGCTGAACATACTCACGCCTCCGAATGCCATTTCCGGATCGGTACCCGTGCAGGTCTCCGACAATGGAGTGGTCAGCGCAAACTTCATGGTGCAGGCGCAGGCGGAATCTCCCTCGTTCTTCGTCTTCGGCGGCGGACCTTATATTGCCGCCACTCACGGCAATGGAAGTTACCTCGGTCCAACCAGTCTGTATCCCGGTTTGACTACTCCCGCCCAGCCCGGCGAGACAATCGTGATGTACGCCAACGGTTTCGGATCCACGTCGATACCGGTGGTGAGCGGGTCCGAAACGCAGTCGGGAACGTTATCGCCAATGCCGGTGATCACCATCGGCGGCGTGGCTGCGACGGTAACCTTCGCCGGCCTGGTTACTCCGGGCGAGTTTCAGTTCAACGTGGTAGTGCCGCCCTCGCTCGCCAATGGCGACCAGCCCACGCTGGCAATGTACAACGGCTTGACGACGCAGGCGGGAACGCTAATCACGGTGCAGCAGTAGCGGAGCCTTCATTTCCGGCCAGTCAGCCCAAGCGCGATCAGAAGCATCTTCATCGAGGGCACGATGGAAGACTTTTGTCACGAGTTGGAAAGGAGCTACACGGGCCGGTCATCAACGAAACCAAACTGGAGGGAGAGTACGCCATTCACTTGGCGGAGAGCCAGAGCACGAATAACGACTTCCTCGCTGAAAAGAGCGGTTGTGGCAAATCCCGTGGAAGAGGTGCTCTTCTGGGCTACGGCCCTACAAGCCCGCGTTGCGCGCCGGGACTCGCGCCACGCTGGACCAATCCATTTCGCCTTGTCCGTGCGCGAGCGCGTCCAGAAAATGATCGCGCAACAGGCTAGCGATGGGCATCGGCGCGGCGCATTCCTCGGCCGTTGCCAGAGCCAAGCGAACATCCTTCAATCCCAGGCGCAGGGCGAAGCCGGCGGGCTCAAACTTGTCTTCCGCGATGGCCCGCCCGTAGCCAGCGTAGACCGGCGAACCGAAAAGGGCATTCATAATGTCCAGGAAGGTCCCTGGCGCGACCGCCGCTTTCCGCAGCGTGGCGAAGGCTTCACCGAAGGTCTCCAGCATGCTTGCGATCATGAAGTTCCCGCACAGCTTTACTGCGTTAGCCTGCCAGGGTTCGTCGCCTACAACGAAGGTCTGGCGTCCCAACGCATCGAATAACCGCTGGCAGCGGTCGATGAGCTGGCTCGTGCCGCCTGCTACTAGCAGCAGCCGTTTTGCTTCCGCCGCCTCGGGCCGGCCGAACACCGGGACGCTCAAGTAGGCTTGCGCTTTCGAGGCATGTTCCCGCGAGAGCCTTCGCGCCAGGGCGGTGCTGATGGTGCTGTGGGAGATGTGCACCGAATCGTTCGCGAGTGCCCCCAGAATGCCGTGGTCGCCAAACACGACCTGGTCGAGCGCCGCGTCGTCGGCCAGCATGGTCAGCACCGCTTCCGCATCGTGGCAAGCATCCGCGGGCGAACCGGCCACGCGCGCGCCGTCGGGTGCCAGCGCCTCGGACTTTTGGCGCGTTCGATTGTAGACGGCCACCTGATGGCCGGCGCGCAGAAGATTCCGCGCCATGCCCGTGCCCATCTTCCCGAGTCCGACAAAACCGAGTCTCATAGGTACAGGATACCGTTGCGTTGCGCGTCCAAAGTTGTGCAGAATCAGCCAGCGTCGGGTGAGCCATCCGACCCAGAGCCGCACGTTCTGCCGTTCCAAGTCCCAGCGTTCCCGCTTCCTCGCGCTGTGGCACGATCCGTGCATCGCGTACGCGATGAAGAGGTGTCCTATGACGAATCTAGAACGTTGTCTTGATTTTCTAGACAGGTCCCGCGTCTGGTACGCCCACACCAAGCATCCGCTGGCCTTCACGGCCGCCGAAGTCGCGTTCGCCGAGCACATTCCGCCGCACAAGCTGGCCAAGACGGTGGTTTACGTCTGCGCGCAGGGGTACGGCCTGGCAGTGCTTCCGGCCGATTGCCTCATCGACATGCAGCAACTGGGGGCGTTCGTGAACGATCCCGCGATTCGGCTGGCGACCGAACAGGAACTCGGCCAGCTTTTCCCGGAGTGCGAGTTGGGCGCTATGCCTCCGCTGGGCAACCTGTTCCATCTGCCGGTGATCGTGGACACGAGCATTGCCGAGCAGGAATTTATTGCGTTCAACGCGGGAACGCATTTGGATGTGATCCACATCAGCTACGGCGATTACGACCGGCTGGTGGATCCGGCGGTGGGCAAGTTCGCTTTTGCGGCGATCGAGCAGCGGGTACCTTAGGAATCGAGGTGAGGGCTCCGTCCCGGCCCAAGCCAAGGGTCATGACGGCGGGCGACGACTTAGCTTCAAAGCACAGGGCGTCCCCTTGGGACCGGGCAGTGTTTGTGTTTTGCCACCTCGCTAGGAGCCCGGCCGGAAGCAAAATAGCCAGGACCAGCAAAAACTGAGGAAAACTCTCAAGCGCCTGTCGCTCGAAGCTAGCGACGTAGTCGATCAGCGTCACGAGCAAGAGAATGCTCATCCAAAATGTGATATGAAAGCTGGAGCGGCCTGGCAAGTAAGAGCAAGCAAACGGGATCTTCTGCACGCCGCGAAGGCAAAGTTCGGCCAGCGATAGTCCGAGCAGTCCCAGGATGAGCAAATGGCCAATTGCCTGTTTCCAGGGCCAGATGCGAAGGAATATAGCGGCCCAGATGATCCATGCGGGTGCGACGGCCATGACGAGAAACGCTCGGCGGCGAGCCTCTAAACAAGCGGGCGCCCCGCCAGTCGGAATGATGCGGAAAATCCAGTTGGCGCCCAGTTCTAACGGCATGGAGAACACTATTCTTGTTCCGACCACCCACGCGATCATTAGAACGATGCTGGAAGTGAGCAGCGGCGCGCTGACTTGACGCCACACGCCGGGCAGTTTGCTGATGATTTGTCGTTGGGCTACCGCTGTCTTAAGGAAAAGAGCGGTAATTGCGAACGCGATTCCAAGATAAAACGCGAGAATCAAGCGATGCTGACGGCTGCGAAAGAGCGAGCGCAAGCTGAATTGCGCGACGGCGGTTTCGAATGCATTCCCGAATCTCGGAGCCCAACTGGCGCGCCGGTGGGAGCCTGGCAGAATGTCGGGTTCTTCCACGATCTTTCGGAGCGTTCGCAAGTATGACAAGGCGTACGTCGCCGCCGTTCCTAGGCCGACGATCGCCAGTGCGAGCCAGGCTCGTCGCGCAAGCGGTGCAACAGCGGGATGCATCGATCCGTTCAACTGTTGCAACATCCCCAGGAACCAATAGGAGGGAAGCCAGGCGAGTGCCCGCTGATGCTGCTCGGCAACGAGCGCGGCGGGGTTGGCGAGCGAAGGTTGGGAAAAGTATGTGCTCACTAGTAGACAGAAGGCACCTAGCTGCAGGAACCCCGATGCGCGCAGGAATTGCCGGCGAGGCAGGAGTTGCGCCGCGAGACCTTGCAGGCACAACAGGGAACCGAAAATGAATCCGCCGGCCGCGATCATCGTGAGCCAATAGGCAGCGAATGAACGGTAGAGGCCAGATGAGAAAATCAGGTCCAGAAGGCCGCGGTTGGCAGGGGACGTTGCGAGCGTCCAAGCGAGGCTCGGCAAGCCGTTCGGGGCGATCACAGCGAAGCTGAGTGCCGTAGCTGACGCCGCCACTTTCGCCAGGAACAAGGTGCGTGCCCGTACCGGCAGGGGGGAAAGCACCAGGACGTCGCGTCGGTTTGGGAAGGTGGAATCCCAACTCGCGACGGCGAATAGGCCGACCACCAGCATGTTGGTCGCGATTAGAATGTTTTGCGCAGGCCAGCCGTCGATCAGGCGTGTTGGTGGTGGCAGGCTCGCGTCGCCACCGGCCGCGAAAGCGATCGGCAAGAGGACCCAAAGGCTGAAGATCAGGAGGAGGGCTACAAACTGCCCCAGTAGTGCGCTGGCGTCTCCCTGTGCATGCGACGATAAGACTTCCAAATCGACCATGCGAAAAAGAAACTCGCGGTAGAGAATTCGAAATTGCAGCTTCCTCATTCCAGAACCAGGCCCACGATCTCACGCGAAATTGCGGCGGTGTCCTGCTCCACGGCGAGCTGCGAGAAGATGCTTTCGAGCGTCGGAAGCGCCATGAGCTGACGCAGGTGCTCGATCGAGTCGTCCGCCACGATCTTGCCGCGGTGCAGGATCACCACGCGCGAGCACACCCGCTCAACGGTTTCGAGTTCATGCGAACTGAAGAGCACAACTTTGCCGCGCGCGGCCAAGTCCTGAATCAGGCTGCGCAGCACCAGTCCGGTGGTTACATCCAGGCCGGAGAATGGTTCGTCGAGCAGGAGCAGGTCCGGATTGTGCAATAGAGCGGCAATCAGAAGCACCTTCTGGCGCATGCCTTTCGAGTACGACGAGATGGGCACGTGCCGGTCGCCGTGGAGCGAGAGTAAGCGCAACAGTCCATCGATACGCTCAGCGGTTCGTTTGGCAGGCAGGCCGCGCAACTGACCCACCATGACCAGGTACTCGAGCCCGCTGAGGTGCGCGTACAAGTGCGGCTCCTCGGGGACGTAGCCCATGCGTTGCTTGTAAGCGATCAGGTCATGCTGAATCAGGTCGCCGTCGAACAAGATCGCACCCGAGCTGGGCTCCAGCAGTGCAGTGATCATCTTCATGGTGGTGGATTTACCGGATCCGTTTGGGCCCAGGTAGCCAGTAATCTCGCCGGCGCGAGCCGAAAAGGTCACGTCGTCGACGGCCGTGATGCCGCGGAATCGCTTGGTGACGTTGCGAAGCTCGAGCATTCGTTGCGTCATGTCTCGTCGACCCTATGTAGCATACTACTCTGTGCTTGCCGAACTGTCAAGTAGTATGCTACATAGTGATTAGTGGCAACAGATCAGAAGCTCTCGCACACCGCCGCGATCATCCTCCAAACGATTCATTCAGGCTGTGTTTATGGCTTCAGCGTGATGGAGGCCACCGGACTCCCGAGCGGCACCGTCTATCCTGCGCTGCGGCGGCTGGAACGCGATGGCCTGATCCGCTCGCGCTGGGAATCCGAAAGCTCGGCTGAAGCTGAGCAGCGGCCGGCCAGGAAATACTATCGGCTGACCAGCTCGGGTCGCGCGATTCTGGAAACCTCGCAAAAGCGCTATCCGCTACTGGCCAAGCTGGCACAGTCCGCTGAGGAGTGAATATGAACTGGCTCAACCACGGGGTGCTTCACGTGGCCGGTCTTCTGGTACGCGAGCCGGATCGGGCGGACTGGCTCGCCGAATGGAGCGCGGAGCTGTGGTACGTTCCAGATCGAAGAGCGCTGGGATTCTCGCTGGGTGCATTCCGTGACGCGCTGTGGCTGCGGCGCAACGGTTCGGCTTCCGCCCCATGCCATCTTCCGCTGCTCGAGTCGCCATTTCGGTGCCTGGCGTACTTGACGGGCATTGCCGCAATAGTCACCCTCTTTTTCTTTCGATCGTCTGGCCTTATCGATCCGGTTCTGAAAACTCCGCAGAACCGTCAGGGCTTCATCTTCCTCCAGTTTCTCCTGATGTTCCTCGCGCTGCTGGTTCTGCCCACCACCACGTCTCTTGCTCTGGGCGAGTATCCCTCCCGCGGATTCCGGCGCTGGATTTTTCTGTTGTCCAAATTTGCTCTGATTTGGCCAGCCGTCTTCTTCGGGATTCTGGACCTCTCGTCGATTATTGGTGTCCTCCCCCTGCTTGCCGATCTTTGGCTGCTGGGCTACGTTCTCGCATTTCGTTGGGCTTTGAACGATCAGCGACGGCGTTGCCCGGTTTGTCTTCGGTTGCTCGCTGGCCATTCACGATTCGGCGAGGCCTCGCACACGCTGCTGGACTGGCATGGCACGGAGTTCTTTTGTACCAGAGGTCATGGATTGTTGCACGTACCGGAGAATCGGACATCTTACAGCACCCAGCGGTGGCAGGACCTGGACTCTTCTTGGGCTGGTCTTTTTCGTAGAAAGGCTTAGCCGCTGTCAGGGCCTGTATGCTGGTGTTGAGTGCCTCGCATCCAGATCCTCGGCGGCGGGTTGGCCGGTTGCGAAGCGGCGTGGCAGATTGCGCGGGCTGGTCTCGACTGCGCCCTGATTGAGATGCGTCCTCTGCGCTCTACCGCGGCGCACAAGACCGACCGTCTCGCCGAATTGGTATGCAGTAATTCGCTGAAGAGCGAATCTGAAAGCTCCGCTCCCTGGCTCCTCAAGGAAGAATTGCGGCGGCTCGATTCGCTGCTGCTCGCTTCTGCGCAAAAAACTCGTGTCCCAGGGGGACATGCCCTTACCGTCGACCGGGAACTCTTTGCTCAGGAAGTGACGGCGGCGATCGAAAACAATCCCCGCATCGAATTACGGCGCGAGGAAGCTGTCTCGATTCCCGCTGACCCCATCACGATTGTCGCTACAGGCCCACTCACCAGCGGCGCCCTGGCGGACGAGATCGCGCGTGTCACCGGCTCGGACCGCCTGTTCTTCTACGATTCCATCAGTCCCATCGTCGACGCCGAGTCCGTCGATCTGTCGGTCGCCTTCCGCGCCTCGCGCTACGGCAAATCGCTCGATGGGAGTGACGACTATCTGAACTGCCCGTTCGATCGCGAGCAATACGAGCGCTTCGTCGATGCCGTGCTCGCCGCCGACGCAGTGCCCGCGCACATCCCCGAAGACCAGACGCCGTTCTTTGAAGCCTGCCTGCCGATCGAGGAGCTGGCTCGCCGCGGCCGCGATACGCTGCGCTTCGGACCTATGAAGCCGGTCGGCCTCACCGATCCGCGCACCGGCCGCCGGCCCTACGCGGTGGTGCAGCTTCGCCAGGAAAACCTGCGCGCGGCCAGCTACAATCTGGTCGGTTTTCAAAATCACATGCGTTTCGGCGAACAGGCGCGCGTTTTTCGCATGATTCCCGGACTGGAAAACGCCGAGTTTCTGCGCTACGGCCAGATTCACCGCAATACCTACATCAACGCGCCCGCGCTGCTCGCGCCTACGTTGCAACTGCGCGCCGAGCCCGATATGTTTTTCGCCGGGCAGATCTCAGGCGTTGAAGGCTACGTCGAATCCATCGCCACGGGCCTGGTTGCCGGACGGCACGCCGCGGAGCTGGCGCTCGGCGAGACTCCGCGTCCGTTCCCGCGCGAGACCGCCATCGGTTCGCTGTGCGCGTATGTCTCGGGCGCCGATCCGCGCCACTATCAACCCGCCAATATCACTTTCGATCTGCTGCCCGCACTGGATGAAGCCACGCGCGCCCGCCTGCGTCACGACAAGCGCGCGCGCCACGCCGAAGTCTGCCGCCGGGCGCTCGAAAAGCTGGACGAATACCGGTCTGTGTATGCCTGATCTGTCGTCGCAAATCCAGCGCTTCCTCGATGAACTGCGCCGCCAGAACGCCTCACCGCACACTTTGCGAAACTACGGCTCGGATTTGCACCAGTTCCTGGCATACTTCAGCATCGACAACAAACCGCACCCGCAGGTGGAAGAGATCGACGCGCTCGCGATCCGCGAATGGCTGGGCCACCTGTACCAGCAGCGGCTGACCGCAGTGAGCATGGGCCGCAAGCTGGCCGCGGTGCGTTCGTTGTTCAAGTTTCTGCTGCGCGAGGGGGTGGTCAGCGCCAACGTCGCCCGGCTGGTGCGCAGGCCGAAAACTCCCAAGTCGCTGCCCGCCGTGATGACGGCCGAGCAAACCAACACCATGGTGGACGGCATCCCGGCGACGGCTGAGAAACTCGAACGCCCTTACCCGGCCCGCGATCTTGCGATCTTCGAGCTGCTGTACGGCTGCGGGCTGCGCATCAGCGAGCTGGTTGGATTGAATCTCGACGATTTCGATTTCAGCGAGCGCTGGGTGCGCGTCCGCGGCAAGGGACGCAAGGAACGCCAGGTCCCCTTCCCCGGCAAAGCCGCGCGAGCGCTGGAGCGCTATCTGGCGGCGCGCGAACCCGCCGCGCCTGGCGAACGCGCGCTCTTCCTGAACCATCGCGGCCGCCGCCTGAGCGACCGCGGCGCGCGGGGCATCGTGAAATTTTACGCCCGCATGATCACCGGCGATTCTTCCATCCATCCGCACAGCCTGCGCCACGCCTACGCCACGCATCTGCTCTCGGACGGCGCGGATCTGAGGGCCATCCAGGAACTGCTCGGGCACGCCCAGCTCTCCACCACCCAGAAATACACACAGGTCTCGCTGGCCGACCTGATGGCCGTGTACGACAAAGCGCACCCCAAGGCGTAACCTGCGGGTCACATCCGCGTGGGTCAAAAGGGGCCCGCGCACTATATAATGAACCGAGTGAGCGTGCAAAACCGAAGCGCTGTCAGACTTGGCCTGGGCCTTGCATTCTGTTGCCTGCTCTTGCCGGGACAACGCCTGACCTGGTACGAGCGCCAGATTCTGCTTCCCGATTCGCACACGGTTTCCGGGCGCGTAGTGGACGAATCCGGCCAGCCCATCGCGGGCGCGCACATCGATCATTCCGACGTCAAGGAACAAGAGCAGCTCTTTACCGACGAGATGGGCCGCTTTCACGTGGACACGCACGCCTCGGCCATCGTGATTCGCAAGCATGGCTTCGATGGACAATTGATCCACATAGGCGGCACAGTTCCGCTGCGCATCGTACTGGAGCGGGCCACCCAGCTTCCGGTCTGCAGAAGCGCCTGCGTCGGACTCAGGGGGGCTCAGAGCAGCTTCTGTTTTCCGCCTGTATCGAGCATCAAAATCAGCGACCAGGGCAGAATGGGCGACAGCATCATGCGCGAGTTCATGGTTCCTACCGGGGATGGCCCGCGCGAGGTGCTGTTCGGGACTGGCCCGACTTGGACCCTGGGCATTCCCTACACCGGCGACGTGTGGGAATCGGTGGAGTACTCAGAGAAAGACTACATCAACGGCGATTCGGACGTGATCGACGCTCGCGGCAAGAACAGCGACGGCAAAGTATGGCGTTACGTGGGCACTTTCGGGGAATCCGCGTCGTATTACGAAGTGGATCCGAGCGATGCCGCGCTGCCGGACCGTTTTCTGGACGGCGTCTGCACGCCCAAAAAATCCGGGGACAAAGTACACTCAATCCCTAATTTCGCCTGGCCACGATCCAGCAATGTGGCTAGCGAACGCGGATGAGTGCGCCGATTTAGACATGGAGGCGGCAGACGCCGCCCCCGTTGGAGATTTAGTTAGGTGTTTACCAGCGATTACCGCGCCGCTGGCCGCCGCCGCCGCTGCGCTGTCCGAACCCGCCACCGGATCCGCGCTCGGCTTTGGGGCGAGCTTCGTTCACATTGAGCGAGCGGCCATCGAGATCTTTCCCGTTCAGGGCGTTGATGGCGCTGTTCGCCTCGGCATCGTTCGACATCTCGACGAACGCGAAGCCTCGGGGCTGGCCCGTATCACGATCCCTAATAATGTTTACGTTATCCACGCTTCCGTACGGCTCGAAGGCGGAACGAAGCGAGTCTTCGGTGGTACCGAAGCTGAGATTACCAACAAAAATGTTTTTCATTTACTCTTCTTTCTGAAGTTGCAGATTGGCGAATCGGGCAGGATCGGACATGGACGGACTTGAACCGGACTGTGCGAGACGTATGCCTTAATCGGCTTAACTGACCAACAACCCTTCCATGATGCCACGAAAGACACAGAAAAGCAAAGCCCGTTTGTCCGGCGGATTTTGCAGCGCGCCTACGAGCAGTTCGGAGAGAAGCAGTACGAGCGGCTGGCGAAGATCAGCGTGGCGCACTTGTACAATCTGCGGGCCAGCGCGCGCTATCGCAACCAGGCGGCGGTGTTCGAGCCGACGCGGTCCACCGCGGCCGCGATCGGACAGCGCCGCAAGCCGGACCCGCAAGGGCGGCCGGGATATGTGCGCGTGGACACGGTGCATCAAGGCGACAGCGCGGGAGCCAAGGGTGTGTACCACATCAACGCCGTGGATGCGGTGACGCAATGGCAAGTGGTGGGCTGCGTCGAGAAGATCAGCGAGGCGTATCTGATGCCGGTGCTGGCAGCGGTGTTGGCGCAGTTTCCCTTTCCCATCCGCGGTTTTCACGCCGACAACGGCTCGGAGTATATCAATCATCGGGTGGCGGAAATGTTGGGGAAGCTGCACGCCGAATTCACCAAGAGCCGGGCGTGCCGGAGCCAGGACAATGCTCTAGTGGAAGGCAAGAACGGGGCGGTGATCCGCAAGCTGATCGGCTACGGGCACATCGCCGGCCAACACGCTGCGGCGCTGCAGGAGTTCTACCGCGAGCACCTAAATCCGTACCTGAATTTTCACCGGCCCTGCGGCTTCGCCACAGTGAGCTTGGACGAGCGCGGCAAACGGCAACGCAAGTACAAGACCGAAGACTACCGGACGCCGTTCGAGAAACTGCAATCGCTTCCGGAAGCGGAGCGGTTTTTGAAACCGGGATTGAGCTTGCCGGAACTGGAGAAGCGGGCGCTGGCCATCAGCGACACCGCATGCGCTCGCCGGATGAGCGCGGCCAAGGCCAAGTTGCTGCGGCAGTGCCAGACGCCGTCATTGCCGAAGTTCCGCTGACCCAGGGCCGTGGAAATGCCGGGCCCGTGGAAAGCGTGGAAAAGCAAAAACAGCTTTCCCACTCTTTCCACCGTCCCTTGGAAATCTCGCAGAAAACGCGAGATTTCCACATTCCCACCGCCTGGCTTCGCGGCTATGGGAAAGTGGAAAACCAACGGCAGGTTTCCCACTTTCCCACAGCCGCTCGCAACGACGACCACTGTTCTCTCTGTGAAAACCAAACACCAAAGAAAGGAAGTCGGCCGCTGCGCGGCCTCCTCATTCCCTATCCGTTCTCCCTACGGTCGAACGGAACCGATTTCATGCTCATCCTTCAATTGGAAAATGCTAAGCGCCCGGGGCTGGGCGCGTTGCGTATAATAAACCCGCGGGAGGTAATTCGAATGAAGCGTTTAGTGTGCGCCCTGGCATTGGGATCAGCGTTGCTGGTGCTGGGAGGAGGATCGAAATTCACGCGCGCGGCCGCGCAATCCAAAGCCGCTCCGGAAGGCGCTTCGGGACACCCGGTAATCACCATTGAACAGGTGATGCGCTGGGAGACGGAGCTTTCCAATTGGGGCCGCTGGGGCAAGGACGACGAGCGCGGCGCGCTGAACTTGATCACGCCGCAGAAGGAAGTGCAAGCGGCGCGTCTGGTCAAGGACGGCGTTACGGTTTCCCTGGCCCACTTCGCAAGCCTGGAGAAGGCCGCCGACAATTTCAACTTTGGTCCCACCAAGCACGAGATGTTCGGCATCGATCCGAAGACCCACGTGCCGCGTTTTGCGCTGGACATGATCAGCTTCGGCATTCACGACGGCACCAATTCGCACCTGGATGCGCTGTGCCACTATCGTCTGGAAAAGGACGGGCAATACGTTGTATTCAACGGCCACCCTCAGGAGCTGGACGAGAATGGCTGCAAGGCTGACGGCATGGACCGCATGGGACCGGGCCTTTTCACGCGCGGCATTCTGGTGGACATTCCGTTGCTCAAAGGCGTCGAGTATCTGGAGCCGGGCACGCATATCTATCCCGAGGATCTGGAGGCATGGGAGAAATTCGCGCACGTCAAGATTGGGAGCGGCGACATAGTGCTGGTGCGGACCGGGCGTTGGGCGCGGCGCGCGAAGCTGGGGCCGTGGAACGTGGGGCGCGAGGCGGCCGGATTGGACGCGTCCACCATGCCGTGGCTCAAAAAGCGCGACATTTCCTTGCTCGGCGGCGACGGCGTGAACGACGTGCAGCCGTCGGGTGTGGTGGGGCAGGGCGAAGCGGCAGGGCGTCCAGTGCACACGCTGACCATCGCGGTGATGGGCGTGCCGCTGGTGGACAACGCCTATTTGGAGGATGTCGCCAAGGAAGCCGCCAGCCGGAAGCGCTGGGAGTTCTTGACGACCGTGCAATTCACGCGGATACCGGGCGGTACGGCGACGCCGTTCAATGCGCTGGCGACTTTCTGAGCTTCTGGTTTGGATCGCACTCGCGTTCCTCATGTCACCGGCTGGCGCGCAGGTTCAACCGTCCCAGGTCTTGAACATTTATCGTGATTTCCCGGCGCCGGACAGTGAGGAGAAATATCGCAAGATTGAGGAAGATGCTGCCCGGATCTGTGCGGAACTGAAGTGCCCAAATCCATATATCGGGATTGAATCGCTAACCGGTCCGAAGGAGGCGTGGTGGCTGAACGGGTTTGCATCGCTGGCCGCACGGAAGCGCGTGGCTGAACAGTATGCGAACAATCGGCAGCTTACGGACGCGTTGAATGCGATTACAGAGCGCAAGAGAGGTTTGGTCGGAGATCCGATTGAAGTGGTGGCCACGTATCGCAAGGAGTTGAGCCATGGCGCGCGGTGGGATGTGGGCCAGGGCAGATTTTTGGTGATTGCGATCACGCGTGATAAGCCGGCGACTGATGGAACGGTTTTCGAGACGCCGGATGGGACGCGGTTTGTCGTGAGGGCTGCGCGCACGGCTGATGAAGCGGAGTCGAAGGCTGGGGATGGCTCCCAGGTATTCGTTGTGCGGCCGTATTGGAGTATGCCGGCCAAAGAGTGGATCGCCGCGGACCCCGAGTTTTGGAAACGCCCGGAGTTTTGGAAGCAATAGATGCACTCCGCCCAGCCTGTTGCGTTGACCATCGCCGGTTCAGACCCGAGCGGCGGCGCTGGAATTCAGGCCGATCTCAAAACGTTTCATCAGTTCGGAGTTTATGGCGAGGCGGTGATCACGCTGGTCACCGCGCAGAACACGGTGGCGTTCGAACGCGTGGAGTATCTGAAGGCCGATCTGGTAGCGGCACAGATTCGGTCTGTGATCGCGGATATTCCACCGGATGCCGCCAAAACCGGAGCGCTGGGGAATCGGGAAATTATCGAAGCGGTCGCGGATCTCGCGCCCGGCTTCCGGTTTCCGCTGATTGTGGACCCGGTAATGGCGAGCAAACACGGTGGCGCGCTGCTTTCTCCGGATGCGATCGCGTGCGCTGAAAACGCGACTCCTGCCACACGCGTTTCTTCTGACGCCGAATCTGGAGGAAGCGGAGCTGCTGGCTGGCAGAGAAGTCCGCGACATCCCCGGCATGAAAGCCGCCGCGGAAGCGTTGCGAGCCATGGGCCCGCGTGCTGTGCTGGTGAAGGGAGGACATTTGAGCGGGAGCGCAGATCGATGTTCTGCTTCACGACGGCGGATTCGTTGAGTTTCCCGGCGAACGCATCGAGTCCCGACACACGCATGGAACCGGGTGCACGTTTTCGGCGGCGATCGCCGCGCTATTAGCGAGCGGCGAGGAGCTCGTAGAGGCGATTCACGCGGCCAAGCAATACGTGCGGGAGGCGATCCGCACTAATCCTGGTCTGGGGGCGGGAGCGGGGCCTTTGAATCACCATGCGGCTGTGCGGGTACGGCGGGCTTCGGCTGATCCGGAAGAATGAAGGATGTCTCGCCCGGGCGGAGCAACTTCAGCTTTTTGCGGATCTCGAGTTCCTGCTCGGCGGGATTGCTTTCGAGCTTCTCGATACGCTTGCGGCGATAATCGTTCTCGCGTTGGAGCGCCGCGTTGTCTTCCTCCATCGTGCGGATCTCGGTCCACTTTTCGCGCAGCGCGGGGAGTCCCTGGGGGCTTCGGAGCGTGTAATAACCGTAGGCGGCAACTAGAATGAACACAATCAGAAAGACAAGACGGCCCAGTGCGTTCTTCATGAAAGAAAATATGAGTCCTACATTTGTTTATAATCCTGTTTTGGCCGCACGTCCAGAGGACGGACGGAAAAATTTGCGATGACTGACAAAATTGTCGTCTTGAGTACCTGCGGATCGCCTGAAGAAGCGGAGCGGATCGCGCGGGCGCTGGTTTCGAAGCGGCTGGCGGCGTGTGTGAACCTGATTCCGGCGGTGCGCAGCATTTATCGCTGGAAGGGCGCGGTGGAGGATGCCCAGGAGACGCTGCTGGTGATCAAATCCAGCCGTGCGCTGTTCGACGAACTGCGCGCCGAGATCGAGAAGCTGCATTCCTACGAAGTGGCCGAAGTCATCGCGATGCCCATCGTGGACGGCTCGGAGGCGTACTTGGAATGGCTGGGGCGCGAGCTGGTCGTGAGGGAATAGCTCGCGCCCTGAGCGCTATTTATTGGAGCGGCAGATCGCTCTGGCCGTTGGCTCCGTTACCGGAAACGGGCTCTTCGGGTGGAATCACGGACGCGGCGGCGACTTGGTCGCCCTCATCCATGCGCACCAGGCGGACGCCTTGCGTGGAGCGGCCGGCTTGCCGAATTTCGCCCGACTCAATGCGGATAATCTTGCCGTCGCGCGTGATGATCATCAGGTCAGTATCTTCCTTGACGGACAGGATCGCGACCACTTTGCCGATCCTGGGCGTGGACTTTCATGTTGATCACGCCCTTGCCGCCGCGCGCAGTCAGGCGGTACTCTTCCAGTTCCGTTCGTTTGCCGTAGCCGTTTTCGGAAATGGAAAGAATGAGGCCTTCTTTCTCGACCACTTCGGCGCCGATGATGTAATCGCCCTCGGCCAGATCCATGGCGCGGACGCCGCGCGCCGGACGGCCCATGGCGCGCACATCGGATTCGTTGAAGCGGATGGCCTTGCCTTCGTGCGTGCCTAAGAAGATGTAATTCTCGCCCTTGGTGAGGCGCGCGCCGAGCAGTTCGTCGCCGTCGTCCAGCGACAGTGCGATGATGCCGCGCGACATCGGGTTGTCGAACTCGGTCAGCTCGCATTTCTTGATGACGCCGTGCTTGGTCACCATCACGATGAACTGCCCGGCCACGAAATCCTTCACCGGCAGGAAGGCCTTCACGGCCTCGTCCGGCTGCAGATTGCACAGTCCCGAAATATGTTTGCCCTTTCCGGTGGTGCCGGCATCGGGGATCTCGTAAATCTTGAGCCAGTAGACGCGGCCTTTGGTGGTGAAGACCAGCAGATAGGCGTGCGTGGAGGCGACGACCAGGTGCTCGACCACGTCCTCGGTGCGCGTGCCCATGCCGATGCGGCCCTTGCCGCCGCGCGTTTGGCGCCGGTAGGTGTCGACAGCGGTGCGTTTCAAATAGCCGCCGTGCGTGACCGTGACCGCGACGTCCTCCACCTGGACCAGGTCTTCCAGGTGAATCTCGCCGGTGTCTTCGATCACCTGCGTGCGGCGCTCGTCGCCGAATTCCTTCTGGACTTCCTTCAGTTCCTTCACGATGACGCCGCGCAGCTTTTTGTCCGAGCCGAGGATATCGAGGTATTCAGCGATCTCTTTCTGAATTGCCGCCAATTCATCGAGGATCTTCTGGGTCTCCATGCCGGTGAGGCGCTGGAGTTGCAGCTCGATGATGGCCTGGGCTTGTTTTTCGGTGAAGCGGGGACCGCGCGGATCCGCGTCCACTTTCTTTGCGTATTCCTTTGCCTCGGCGGGCGTGATGAACTCCATCAACTTGTCGCGCGCTTCCCGCGGCGTCTTCGAAGCCCGGATCAGCTTGATCACTGCGTCCAGATTCTCGAGCGCTCGCTGGAAGCCGAGCAGGATGTGCTCGCGCTCGCGCGCTTTGCGCAACAGGTAGTCGGTGCGGCGGCGGACGACATCGATGCGATGGTCGATGAATCGCCGTAGAACGTCCATCAAGCCCAGCTCGCGCGGCTGGCCGTTGACGATGGACAGCATGATCACGCCGAAATTGGTCTGAAGCTGGGTGTGCTTGTAGAGGTTGTTGAGGATGACCTCGGCTTGCTCACCGCGCTTCAGCTCGAAGACGATGCGCATGCCGTCGCGATCGCTCTCGTCGCGAATTTCCGAGATGCCTTCGATCTTCTTTTCGTTAACCAGCGCGGCGGCGGACTCGATCAGGCGCGCTTTGTTGACCTGATACGGGATCTCCGTGACCACGATGGCTTCGCGATCCTTGCCCATGCTTTCGGTGGCGGCCTTGGCGCGCAGCTTGAGCGTGCCGCGGCCTTTGGTGAAGTAGTCCAGAATGCCTTGACGGCCCAGGATGAATCCGCCGGTAGGGAAATCCGGCCCTTGCACCATGTTCATGATCTCGCTCAGATGCGTGTCGGGCTTTTGGACCAGCTGGACAGTAGCGTTGATGATTTCCGTGAGATTGTGCGGCGGGATGTTGGTGGCCATGCCGACCGCGATGCCGGACGAACCGTTGATCAGGAGATTGGGAACGCGGGTAGGCAGGACTTCGGGCTCGACCTTGCGCTCGTCGAAGTTGGGACGGAAATCGACGGTCTCTTTGTCGAGGTCTTCGAGCAGCGCGGTGTCGATGCGGGAAAGCCGCGCTTCGGTGTACCGATAAGCCGCGGGCGGATCGCCATCGACGGAGCCGAAATTGCCCTGCCCGTCGACCAGCGGATAGCGCAGCGAGAAATCCTGCGCCATGCGGACCAGCGCGTCGTACACCGGCGCGTCGCCGTGCGGATGGTAATTGCCGAGCACTTCGCCCACGATGCCGGCGCACTTGCGGTAGGCGCGATTGAAGGTGAGTCCCATCTCCGACATGGCGTAGAGGATGCGCCGATGGACGGGCTTGAGCCCGTCGCGAACGTCGGGGAGCGCGCGGCCGATGATCACGCTCATGGCGTAATCGAGATACGACCGGCGCATCTCGTCTTCGATATTGATGGGGATCAGATTCTGCTTGCCATCACCGCCCAGCGGCATTTGCGAACCGCCGCCCGGGGGCGTTTGCGGGGTATTGGGATCATCGGGATTCGCCAAAGGTTAACTCCTTGAAAATACAGGGCGGGGGCGCCTGGTAAAAGATGCGAGTTGCAAGCTTTATTTTACCAGTTGGCGGGCCGGATCACCATATGAAAAGCAGCCGTGCAAAACGGCGCGCGCCGCCAGCGGACTAGTGGTTCGAAGCCACTTGCAGCAAGGTCCGCGCGGGGCCGTTATTCGGGTCGAGCGAGAGCGCTCTTCGGGCGAGATTCTCGGCTTCACGGTATTGTCTCAGCCGGACATAGCACCAGCCGAGATTCGAGTAAGCCTTGGCGTCCGGCGGCCCGATCTCGAGAGCAGTCTCGAACTGTGTCATCGCTTCGGCAGTTCGTCCGGAACGAGCGTATTGAACGCCCAGGTTCTGATGCGCTTCGGTGAAGGACGGGGCGATCTGGATGGCCTCCTCCAATTTGCCGATGGCTTTCGCGGTGTCGTGAGCTTGCGAGTAGCGCCGCGCTTCCTGGAATAAGCGAATGGCTTTCTTAGACGGCGGGTGCTGGAGCTGGCGCAGGGAAACGACGCCGGAGATCGGTTTGGCTGGTGCCGGCTCTGACAGTTCGACTGTCAGCGGAGGATTTAACCCATCGCGCCGTGTCGCGAACTCATCGGTGGGGTCATAGCGTTCGAAACGAAAGCGGTTGCCGGCATCCGGCTGAGTACGATCGGCTGCCGCGCGACCATCGATTTGGTTCAGGCTGGCTCCGTTTTCGAAAGGCGGCCATTGCGCCAGAACGCACATTGGAAAGAACACGAATGCAAGGGATTTAGGGGACACAATCCGCTCCTAAGTAGTTGGGTTTTGGATTCCTAGGCGACGGGGAAACTAAGCCAACGCTGGGGAAGAAAGAGCCGACGGAGACTCTGGAGTCATTCTAGGGGAGAAAGGACCGGCGCTCCAATTGAAAATTTCTATGTGACGGATGGGAGAAGGCTTGGTTTGGGAAGGATCTGCGGCCGTGACATGCTAGAATCAAATTGAAATATTCCCTCCAGATGTCCGCTCAACCTGATCTTTCCAAACTGAGCGTTGGCCAGTTCGCGGAACGGTTCCGCAGCGAGATGATTCCGCTCAGCAACACGTTCTCCTATTTCTGCGCGTCGGTGCCATTGTCGGAGGAGGATCTGAAGGAATACCTGGAGGAGCCGATCGCAGCGCTGCCGCCCGCGATCGCCGCGCTGCTGCCGAAAGTCTCCATCATGCTGGTGCCTTACCTGGAGCGTGGAGATGGCAAGGAGAAGGGCGCGGTCCGCAGCGACGACTTCGTCTGCACGGAGAAACCGCCCGAAAACAAGCTTTCCTGGGGCACCCAAGTGCGCTTCGACAACGAAGAGGTGCTGGTTTTCGCGCTCAAGGATCAAGACGTCTCGGAATATCACTATCGCTTGTACCACATCCTGGCGAAGCTGGCCGCGGATGTGTGGCCGGAAGAAGCGCAATCACAATATTTCGCGTTGCTGCGCGAGGAGTTGCGCGGGCGGATTCACGGCGAAGTGGACGAAGAGAGCTGGCAGGCCAAGCAGGCGCTGCTGCGGCGGGACGGCAGTCTGCGCAAGGAATCGAAGGCTTTCCGGGATTACGCGCGCCAGTCCTTTGTCGACACGCTGACACTGTACCTGCACGGGATTTGTTGCGATATCGATGTGGACACAGGTCCGCGGCAATTGCCCAGCCGTTATTTGCGGCGCCGGCTGAACGCACTGTTCACGCTCTATCCACCGCCCGGCGGTTACGCGGTTTTCCCCGAACATCAGAAGCAAGAATAAAGCGCCGGCGCGGGCTACGCACGAACGCGCGCGGTTTTGTTTACCAAACCTTACAAGCGTCCGGTAACGGCGGCGGTGGCGCGCGCGTTCAACTCACAGAGTGGCCGAGTACGTGATTGACCCCGATACCGCGCTGATGGTGAAGGTCACAGGCGGCGACGAGTCAAGCTTTGGGATGCTGCTGGAGCGCCATCGTGCGAACGTAGTCCGTCATCTTTACCGGCTGGTGCGCAATCGGGCGATTGCGGAGGAATTGGCGCAGGACGTTTTTTGGCGGGTGTATCGCGCCCGCGGAACTTATCAGCCCGGCGCGAAGTTTGCCACCTGGCTGTTTCGCATCACTACCAACGTCGCGCTCAATTGGCGCCGGGACACGCGTCGCGAGCGCGGGGATGTGCAGCTCCAAGACGCGCTTCCAAACGCGCGCAGGATCGACCCGGCGGATCAAGTTCCGCGCGCCGATCAGCGTCTGTTGGAGAACCAGCGCGCCGAAGAGATCCGTGCGGCGGTGGAGTCCCTGCCTCCCAAGCAACTCGCGGCGGTATTGCTGCACAAGTACGAGGAGCTGGATTACTCAGCCATCGCCGCAGCGCTCAATTGCTCCATTCCCGCCTTGAAGTCGCTGCTGTTTCGCGCCTACGAGACGCTGCGCCGAAGGCTGGCGCACTTGGCGCCCGCGCGTTTGTCATAATCTGATAGTTCATGCCCCTGGAGACTGAGGCGAAACGCCCCGGAATCTCGCGCCTGATGTCGAGCGATACCGGCGTATTGATCCTGATCGCGCTGGCGATGATTCTCCTGCATGCGCTGACCAACGGCCGCTACGGTTTTCATCGGGACGAGCTGGCGACGGTGGATGACGCGCACTACCTGGCTTGGGGCTACGTGGCGTATCCGCCAGTGACGCCCTTTATCGCGCGCATCGCATTCACGCTCTTTGGACCGTCGCTGGTGGGTCTGCGATTTTTCGCTTCGCTGGCGCAAGGCATAGCGATTGTGCTGACAGGCTGCATGGCGCGCGAGTTGGGCGGAAAACGGACCGCGCAAGTGGCAGCGGCGCTGGCGATGGCAATCTCACCGGTGTCCATGACAGCTGGCATCCTGTTTCAATACGTCACGTTCGATTATCTGTGGTGGGTTTTGGCCGCGTACTTTATGATTCGGCTGCTGAAATCCGAAAATCCGCGCTGGTGGATAGCGATCGGAGCTGTAATCGGCCTGGGAATGCTGACCAAATACACCATGGCGTTTCTGGTGGCGGGAATCACCGTGGGAGTTGTGCTGACTCCGGCGCGCCGTTATCTGAAGAGTCCCTGGCTGTGGGGAGGCGTGGCGCTCTCGCTCGCGGTCTTCCTGCCCAACGCGATCTGGCAGATCCGGCATGATTTCATTTCGCTGGATTTTCTGAATTACATTCATGCGCGAGACATCCGGATTGGACGCACCAAGAATTTTCTGATCGAGCAGTTTGTGATCACTGCGAATCCATTTACGATTCCGATGTGGTTGACAGGGCTCTGGTATTACTTTTCACGGCAAGGCGCGCGGTGTCGCCCGCTGGGGTGGATGTTTGCGGTGACGTTTTTGCTTTTTTTCGGCGCGCGCGGCCGTGGTTTTTACATGGCGCCGGCGTATCCGATGCTGCTGGCCGCGGGCGCGGTTGTTTGGGAAAGCCGGCTGGAACGGTTTGACATCCGGGCGCGCTCGCGTTCGCCGGGCGATCCGATGGAGCGCGATTGCGGTGGGAGCTGTGATCGCGATGGCGCTGGTGGTGCCGATTGCCCCGGTCGGATCGGCATGGTGGAATCTCGGGAGCAAAGTGCAGGACGACTGGCGGGAGGAAGTCGGCTGGCGGGATCTGGTTGGCGAGGTGGCCAAGGTGCGCGATTTGCTCCCTGCCGAGGACCGCACGAACGTCGGCATTCTGGCAGGCAACTACGGGGAAGCGGGCGCCATTGACCTGTTCGGCGCTGCGTATGGTTTGCCGAAGGTGATCAGCGGGACCAATTCTTTCTGGCTGCGCGGCTACGGCGATCCGCCGCCGCAGACGCTGATCGTAACGGGGCTTCCGCGCCAGTATCTGGAGCGGCATTTCGAGTCTTGCGAATTAGCTGGACACGTGACCAATCGCTACGGCGTGCTCAATGAGGAAAGCCGCGAGCATCCCGATATCTTCGTGTGCCGCGGGCTGCGCGAACCTTGGCCGGAATTCTGGAAACAGTTCAAGAACTACGGTTGAGCGGCCTTGCGGGCCACGGCCACCAGGCGGGCTGCATCCACTGAGTACGGAGCGCCCTGGAGATCGCCGAAAAGTTGCACGGCCGAGAATCCGGAAGCTAACAATCGCTCTTTTAGCTCACGTCCCGAATAGATCGTGTGCTCAAAATCAAAAGTCCGGTAGCGCCCGCCCTTGAGCAGCATCCACTCGTTGCGGATGCGGGACCAATCGCTTCGTATTTCGTGGCGCTGCAACAGCAAGGCTCCATCCGGAAATTCGGTGCAAACCGCGTCTTGATAGACGCGCGCCAGCCGCTCCTTGCCCAACATCTCGAGCACCAGGACGCCGCCCGGTTTCAGGCTCTGATGTATGTGCCGCAGGACTTCGAGATCCTCTTCTTCGCGTCTCAAAGTAGCCGAAGGATGTGAACAGGCTGCAAGCCAGGTTGAATGCGGAGGCGCGCTCGAAGCGGCGCATGTCCTCTTTCACCCATTCCACCGTCACGCCGGATTCGGCGGCCCGCTCGCGAGCGCGTTCCAGCAGAAAAGGCGAGCGGTCGACCCCGGTTACGCTGAAACCGCGGCGGGCGAACTCCACGGCATGCCGGCCGGGTCCGCAGCAAAGATCCAGGACTGCGCCGGCGCTCACGTTCGCCAGCGAAAGCACCTGGTCGACTTGACTCGGAGCCGCCGCGAAGCGCTCCAGAGGAAACATATATGGGTACAATTCCCGCCAAAAAGTTTCATCCTCAAACCATTCCATGATTTAGGGTACCCGGTAGAATACCCGGCTTGACAGGCTCGCCGAAAGGGTAGAATCTTGGACAGAGGGTCTTACGATGTCCAAGAGCTGCTGGCTTCTTTCCCTTCCCTTGGCCGCATTTCTCGGAATGCCGGTTGTGGCACAGCCGGTGATCTCAGCGCGCGCCGGATTGATCGAGTTTGCTGACGGAGTCGTCTTTCTGGACGGTGACCTGCTGCGGCAAGTGCCCGGCAGATTCGGCCAGATGAACGAGGGCTCCGAGCTGCGAACCCAGGCGGGCCGCGCGGAAGTGATGTTGACGCCAGGCGTGTTCCTGCGCATCGGAGACAACAGCGCGGTGCAGATGATTGCGAATCATCTGGCGGATACGCGTTTGCGGCTGATCGGCGGGACCGCGATTGTAGACGCCATTGGCGCTTCGCCGAAGACCTCGGTCACCTTGCTGCAAGGCGACTATCAGGTTCAGATCGGCCAGGACGGGCAGGTTCCGCTTCAATACCGAGCCGGCGGAATTGCGCGTGGAAGATGGCAAGGCTGAGGTGATTCACAATGGCGATTCATTGACCGTCGATGCCGGTCACCTGGTTCCGATGTCGGGCGGGCTCAGCGCGCGGATGCTGGACAGCGCTCCCCGGGACAGGCTGGACGATTGGGATCAGGCGCGCAGCGATTCCGTAGCCCAGGGCAATCAAGAGGCCGCCAATACGCAGGATCTTTCGAGCGCGATTGACAATTGGCAGAACGATCCCGCGGCGGCGCTCGTCGGCCATGGGAATGTCGGGTTATATTCCGCCTCCCGGATATATTGCCACTGCGCCATACACTGGCTGGGTCAGCAGTCCATACACGCCACTCGGTCTGAACCCCTACGATCCTTGTTGAGTCCTTGGGGTTATGGCATGGCGGGCGTCTACGGTCTTTATGGTGTGCCGCTGTATCGGAATTACCTGCTCCGGTCTCCAATAACGGGCGTGTCGCCGTACCGTACCTTCTCGATCGGGATGCGCCCGTCCATACCGACGGGAGTCGGCGTTGGAACCGGGCTCGGAGTTGGCAGGACCGGGATTTACGGCGGTGGCGGGGCGAGGCCGATTTCTCCGGGTGCTGCCATGCATGGCGGGGTGGGACACGCCGGCGGCGGACATCGCTAGGGCGTAATCGCGACGGCCCATGTTAACCGCGTCCGGGTCTCACTGGCTGGGTGCGTAATAGCCCAGGCGCCAACGCGCTTTGAGATCCGGCAGCGCTTCCGGCGCAAGCAGCTTGACCAGGACCTTGCGGTATTTTCCATCGCGCTCTTTGTTTGAGGGCGAATAAGCCAACACGTACTGGTTGCGAAGTTCCAGACCGATCCGGGACGCGATACTGGGAAGGTCTTGCGAGCCGGTCGCGGCCAGCGCACGTCCGCCGGTCTGCTCGGAGATTTCAGAGAGGACGCGAGGGCCGCTCAACTCGGAGGCGGTCAGTCCGAACGTCAACGGCTCAAAGACACCCATCGCATAGATCTGGATATCGGCTTCGCGCACCAGGTCCTCCACTTCGCGCGACGTATAGCGGCTGTTATTATCTCCGCCATCGGATATCACGAGCAGGGCCTTGCGGGGGTTCTTGGCTTGTTTCATTTCGTCCAGGCCGAGGCGCACCGCATCGAGCAGGGCCGTGAGTCCGCCGGAAGTGGCCGATTTAAGTTTTTTGTCAATCTCGGCGGCGTCATGTGTAAAGGGCAGTGTGACCTCGGCCTGATCGCTGCATTCCACCAGGAACGCTTCGTCTTCCGCATTCAACGTTTTCAGGAACTCGCCGACGGCTTGCCGGGAAGTGTTCAGCTTCGTGCCGATACTGCCGCTGACGTCGACGATCAGGCCTACCGACAGAGGCGCATCCTCGCTCGAGAAATGCGTGATGGTCTGCACGGCGCCATCCTCGAGGATCTGGAAATTTTCCTTTTCGAGGCCGAGGACATATCGGTTACTCTTGTCGGTGACGGCGACGGGCACCAGCACCAGCGTTGAGTCGGCGCGAAATGAAGTATTGGTCTCAACCGGAGCTTGGCCGCGCGATGTGCCGGAGGTCAGAAGAAATAAGGAAAGCGCGGCGATGCAGAACCGCATGAGTGCATCTCCTCATAGCACTCTAACATGCTGGTTAGGCGACGTTACGCGATGAGATACCAGGGCACGTCGAGCACGGCGATGTACTGGTTGCCCTTCAAATACAACATTGCCTTCAAAATGTTTCCGCGTTGATTGTGGAGGAAGAAGTGATACCAGTGGCGCTCCACCAACTCCGGAATCACCACCGTTATATAGCGATTTGGAAACTTCTTTTCCAGGTCGCCGATGAAAGTGAGAATCGGAGTAAAGATCAAGCGATAAGGGGATTCGATCACGGTGAGCTTGGGCGGCTGGACGCCCAGTTCGAGCGCGGGCGTTTCCACCAGGTGAGTCCAGCTCTCGCGAAGGTCCTCAACTCTATCACCGGCCTTCACCTGGAGCACGTGTATTTCCGTGGACATGTTCATGGCGTGGCGCAGGGCTTTGGTCGCGACCTTGCTCCATCCCTGGAGAGGTATCACAACCACCGGCGGCTGAAGTCCCGTCACGTCTAGCGGATTGCTAAGAGAGATTTCGCGCTCCACGGCCCGGTAGTGGCGGCGAATGGTGAACATCAAGATCAACAGCGAAGGAATCAGCAGGACCGTGATCCAGGCGCCCTCGGCGAACTTGGCGGTGAGCACCACGCCGACGGTGATGGCGGTTGCGGTGGCGCCCAAGCCGTTGATCAGCATTCCGCGCGCAGCGCCCGGTCCGCCCACGCGCCTCCAGTGAGCCACCATGCCGGCTTGCGAGAGCGTAAAGGCCAGAAAGGCTCCGACGGCGAACAAGGGAATCAAACGATCCGTCACGCCGCCGAAGATGACCATCAGCACGGC
Source organism: Terriglobia bacterium (assembly GCA_963739705.1). Taxonomy (GTDB): domain Bacteria; phylum Acidobacteriota; class Terriglobia; order Bryobacterales; family Bryobacteraceae; genus Palsa-89. The sequence continues at coordinate 61,584 of CAVUBR010000018.1, forward strand.
CGCAAGGAACGCCAGAACGTAAATGCCGTAGGAGAAGACCAGCCGGCGGCCGCGCATGGAGAATGCATGTGGAAGATAGCCGTCTTCTGAAACGATCTGGCAGAGCCGCGGAAAATCAGCGAAAGCGGTATTGGCGGAAAGCGCCAGCACGGCCAGAATCGATCCGATGGATACGTAGTAGAAGATTCCCTTGCCGGCCACGGCGGCGATCAACTGCGAGAGCACGCTTTGGTATCCGGGCGCGCCGGGATCGGTGGCGCCGATATGATAGACGCGCGCCAGCCATGCGATGCCGGCGAGCATCAGGATCAGGATTCCGATAATGGCGGTCAGGGTGCGGCGCGCGGTTTCGACGCGCGGGTCGCGAAAAGCTTTGACGCCGTTGCTGACGGCCTCCACGCCGGTCATGGCGGTGCATCCGCTGGCGAACGACTTGAGAATGATCCAGAGACCGGCTGCACTGGTCGCGGCTTTCAACGCGGGCGGGGGAACCACCGGCATCGGATGGCCGCCGCTCGAGCAGCTCCTTGATCAGACCCAGGCCGATGGCGCCCAGAAGGCAGGCGATGAAGAGATAGGTGGGCACCAGGAAGATGTTCCCCGTTTCTCGCACGCCGCGCAGGTTGATGAGCGTGATGATGGCGAGGATGCCCAGGCAAAGCAGCGAGCGTGTGCGGAAGCAGGCTGGGGACCGCTGAGACCAGAGCGCCGACACCGGCGGAAATGCCGACCGCAACCACCAGGATGTAGTCGATGATCAGAGCTGCAGCCGCCAGCAGACCGGCTCGTTGTCCCGAGGTTCTCTCGCGCGACGGTGTAGGAGCCGCCGCCTCCGGGATAAGCGGCAATGGTCTGGCGGTAGGAAATGTAGACGATGATCAGCAGCGCGATGATGCTGAAGCTGATGGGAACGACGTATTGCACGGCGGCTGCGCCCAGCGGGATCAGCAGTGTCAGCGCGGCCTCCGGACCGTACGCCGCGGAGCTGAGGGCGTCCAGACCGAACACGCCTATGCCGGACGAAGTGTCCAGGCGTTGTTCGCCTTCTTCATAGTTGGCGAGAGGTTTGCCGAATAGCAGATCGCCGAGCGACATAAGCAACCATTATGCGGCAGCGGAGCTGTTACGGCGCTGTTACTTGAACAGCCGGTTCGCGTCGGGGTAGGGCATCGCGCCGTCGGTGAAAGAGGAATAGGTTCCGCGCTCGAATAGCTCCTGGGCGATTCGCTGCGTCAGGCCCATGGTGGCGCGCATGGCTCCGGAGCCGATGCTGACGCGCGCGACGCCGAGGTGCTGGAGTTCAGCGATCGGCGGAGTGCCGGCGGCCGGCGAGAATGTTGATCGGGCACTTGGCCGCTTGGTCGAGCTTGCCTATGGTTGCGGCATCACGAAGGCCGGGGACAAATACGCAGTCCGCGCCTGCGTTACGAAAGGCACGAACGCGCTCGAGGGTTCGTTCGAGCAGCGTGGTCGGATCGCCGATCGAGAACAGAAAGAGGTCGGTCCGCGCGTTGATGACCAGATCGGTCTTGGAGCGGATACCCTCGATAATTTTGACCTGCGTGGGAATGTCTACGAGAGAAGCTTCGCCCGTGGTGTCTTCCAGATTCATGCCGGCCGCGCCGAGCTCGACGAGAGCTTGAGCAGTCTTCAACGCATCGCCGTACCCGGCCTCTACGTCGGCGGTCACGGGTACGGAAACGGCTTTGACGATCCGGCCCACAACGTCCAGCATCTGGTCGCGGGTGAGCCGCTCTACGTCGGGATAGCCGAGCGAATTCGCGACGCCGGCGCTGGTGGTTGCGATGGCGGGAAACCCGGTAGTTTCAAAAATGCGTGCGCTGGCGACGTCCCAGGCATTAGGAAGGGCCAGGATTTTCGGCCCCTGGTGCAGTTGGCGGAGAAGCGATGTCTTACTCACCAGCGAACCTGCGGAAGAAGCTGTCAGGTTTCCATTCGGGGCGCGAGTTGGCGTCGGCGACGCGTTCCACGAGCGCGAGTATGATGCGGTCGAATTGGGCGGCCGCGGCTTTGTCGACCGGCTGATTCAAATCGTCGGAAGGTGCGTGGTAGCGGTCACGCAGCCAATCCTTGTGCAGTTTCTCTTCCGGCGAACCCGGGATATAGCCGAATTTGAACGCCAGAGCCGGGATGCCGCGCCGGATGAAGCTGTACTGGTCGCTGCGGATGAAGAGATTGCGCTGCGGTTCCTTATCGGCTTGCACTTCGACGCCGGCGGCTTTCGCGACCGTGCGAATGTCGTCGCCCAAGGTGGATTCGCCCAGCCCCTGCACTTCCAGATAATGCAGCGAATGCAGCGGCAGGAACATGTCCATGTTGATGTCGGCGACGATGCTTTTGCCGTTGACGGTGGGATGCGTGGTGAAGTAGCGGGAGCCCAGCAGTCCCTTTTCTTCTCCGGTGACCGCGACAAACAAAACGGAACGGCGCGGCTTGGCATTCGATTCATGCAGCATGCGCGCGATTTCGAGATCGGAAGCGATGCCGGACGCGTCGTCCATCGCGCCGTTGTAGATTTTGTCGCCGTTGATGGGCTCGCCGACGCCTACGTGATCCAGATGCGCGGTCAGAACGACATACTCATTCTTCAGCTTCGAATCAGAGCCCGGAAGCAGCGCGGCCACATTCTGCGATTCCAGTTTCGACTTCTTGAGTTGCACGTGCGCACGGACAACGGCGGTCAGGGCGAAGTGGGGTAGGGGGCGGTCGTTGTCGGCATCCGCCAGAATCTCAGCGATCGTGTGTCCGGTGCCCTGGAACCACTTGTCGGCGCGCTCGGCATTGATGGTTACCGCAAGCCGCAAGCCTTGCGACTCGTCGAGCGACGGATCGGCCAGGCTCATCGAAGGCATGAAACGCGAGAGTCGCGCGCGCGACCAGGGGATGTCCATGGATTTCGGGTTCTGAATTGCAGCGGTTCCTGCCGCGCCAGCAGCTTTCAGGTATTTCCAGCGCTCGCCTCCGGAGGAATAGTGCGCCTTGAGCGGGCCGGGGATGGACGACGGTCCGCCGGCGAGATACACCACGATCTTGCCTTTCAAGTCCAGTCCGGCCAGGTCGTCATAGTTCTTCTCGGGAACCTTCAAGGCGTAGCCCGCGAAGACGGCTCCAGCCTCAGTATCCGGTTGAATATCCCCCCGCAAGCCGAACGTAGCGTCATCGCCTAAAACCAGAGGCTCAGCCTTCCCATTGCGCACCAGGGCCAGGCTGGACTGGTTTTCGACGATCTGTTGGACATTGAATGGGACCGGTTGAATGTAGCCGGAAGTTCCGGCGGGTTTCAAACCGGCGCGTTCGTACTCCGAGGCGATGTAATGGGCGGCTTTGAGGTGGCCTTCGCTGCCGGTGTCGCGGCCCTGCAGGTCGTCGCTGGCCAGGTATTGGATGTGGGACCACCAGCGCTGGCCTTCCGCGTTGTAGTCAATGGTCGCGGCCAGCAAGACGCCAGCGGCGGCCAGCGGCAGAAGAAGGGATCGAGTTTTCATTTGGCACCAGCCTTGAAAGCTTTGAATTCGGCGCGTCGGGCGCGCAGCTGCGTAGCGTGATTTTCGGCGTGGTCGGCAATGAGTTGAACCAGTTGCCTCAGGGTCATGCGCCCGCGGTCGGAGTGGATGCCGGCGCGCTCGAAGGAGGTCTCCGACAGATCTTTGATCAGCTCGTAGTTCTCGCTGCGAATGCGCCGGAAGGTTTCAAGCGACTGGGAGGGCTTGCGCCGCGCGTAGTCCAGGTTCTTTGCCCAGGCATTCTGATCCCAGGCCTGCATCTTCGGATCTTCTTCAGCCAGGATTTGCCGCAAGCGCATCGTAGCGACGATCTCGGCGTCGCACAAATGAGCCACAATTTGGCGGATGCTCCATTTCTGAGGCTCCGGGGCGAAGTCGACCTCCGAACCGGCCGCGCCGGTGATGGAGACGGCCACCAGCTCGGCGCCGCGTCGGAAGCGTTCCAGCAGATCGGGGATTTCACTCATGCCGTCTAATTATTATGGCGCGAGTGGCGCGGGCGCGCCGGACTACTGGGCCGCGCCCGCCTGGAACAAGAGGCTACGAGACTAGAAGTCGAACCGGCCGCCGACCTGGATCACGCGCGGCCCGGCCGAACCAAAAATGTTCGCGGTGCGGTTGTTGGGCTGGCCGAAAGCGTAAGTCTGGCCCGGACAGCTGGTGAAGGCCCCGTTGGTCAGTGAACAGCCTGGTGCGAGCGTATCCAGCGAGAAGGTGGGATACGTCAGGTTCGCAATATTGAACGCGTTGAAGAACTCGCCCATGATCGAGAACTTGTAGCGCTCTTTGAAAGTGAACCTCTTCGTAATCCGAAAGTCCTGGGAGAAAGTCGGGTCGTCAAACTGATAGTTCGGTGGAACAACCACCGTGGGGATGGTAGCTCCGCTGGAAGTCGTCTTCCCGGCCCAATTGGCATTGAAGGATTGAACGGCCTTGACCAGGTCGGACTTGCCGCAGGAATAAGCGAAACAGTTGAATTGGTCTCCTTGTGTCACGGCGGAGAGCGCTGTATTGCCGTTTTCGGTGCCGACGATGTTCACGCCGGGAATCAGCGGTTCGACTGGGGTCCGGCTCTGAATCGATGAGTTCATGCTAATCGTAAAGCCCCACGGCAGGTTCCATGAGCCGGCCACGTTCAGGTTATGCTCCGGAAGTCCAGGATTCGGACCATAGCCCGCGAAGTAGTTGTCCAGGTTCTGAGTCGCGTCTTCGACCAGGCTCTTGGACAACGCGTACGAAGCGATGAAATAGAATCCGTGCGAGAAACGTTTGTTCAACTTCACCAGTAAGCCGTCATAGACGGAGCGTCCCTCGGGAACCCAGAACGTGATCGAGCCGGTGGAGCACTCCTGGCCGGCTTGGTAGTACTGATTAGCAGCGCATGTCGGAATGACCGGCGCCGGAGCGCCGTTGATAACCCGCTGGAAGCGGTTCAGGTCAAGCTCGCCGAGATTGGTGTTCTCACCCTGGCGCCGGGCCCAATCGACCGATATAACCATGTCGTGTCCCAGATCGCGCTGCACGCCGATATTGGTTTGATAGCTGCGCAGCAACGGGAACTGAGACGGGTAAATCTCGACGCCCTGCTTGGCGATATCGATTCCGCTGACCGAATAGGGTCCGCTCTTTTGGGGTGCCGGAGTAAGCTGCTGCTGCAAGACGGGGAGCTGCTGATTGACAATCGAAAGGAACTGGCCCAAAGTCATGGTGGTCAAGTCACCGAGCGGCAGAGGTGCGCCGACCGGAACCGGCTGGCCGGCGAAGATGTCGAAAATGCCCGGAATGGTGTTGGTAAATGCGCTGCCGGCCAGCGTGGTTCGCCCGTCGCCCGGAGGTCCAATCGCGGCGCCCTCGCGGAAATGCTGCCAGATCGGCTGCGTATCCCAGTAGATGCCGCCGCCGGCGCGAATCACTGTCTTTTTGTCCTTGCCTACTGCCCAGGCGAAGCCAAGTTGGGGTGAGAAATCCTTAGTGTTCGCCTGGGTCGCGCCCAATCCGTACGGCACGCCACCGGTCTGTCCTTCCAGAATCGGCGACAGGTATTGAGGCAGGTGCATGTTGGAGTAGAACAGGCCGGTCTCCAGGTCGTAGCCCAGACCGAAGTTGAGCGTGAAATTTGGTTTCACCTTCCAGGAGTCCGAGATATAAGGGTGAATGCGTTGGTTGAGACCGCCCTGATCGTGCTGGTAGCCGCCCGGGAAGGTTCCATTGCCAACGCCCGTGCCGCTGTAGAGCGAAGACGCCAAGTTCAAGACCGGCAAGTTCAGCAGATCTTGATTCGAGGTAATCCTGGTAGGAAGATTGGGGAAAACTGCGCTGGTCGCGCTACCCAGAATCCCCTGGACGAATTCGGGCGACCACAGATAGTCGCATCCCGGATCGCAATAATCCCAGGGCGCAACCTTGGTTTTCATGTGCTCGTAGTCGATACCGAATGCGATGCGATGCGTGCCTTTCTGCCAGTTCAAGCCTTCCTTGAGTTCCAATGACCTGGCTTGGCGGAACTGCGGCCCGTTCACAGTAGTGCCTGCCAGGAACGTACCGGAGGGGATCATGCTGACAATGGCGGGCAGACCGGTGCCGATACAGGGAGACGTGCATTGGGCCGCGGTGGAGTCCACTACGTTGTTCTGCCAATAGTGATACTGGAAGCGGAAATCGCTTACTAGAGCGGGCGTGATCACAGTAGTGAGTCCGATGATGCTCTGATCCGACCAGTTGTAATTGAAGTTCATGTTCGACGGTAGCGGTGTCCCGAAGTAGGGTCCGAAACCGGTATTGCCATCGTGGGTGTACCGCGCGAAGAACGTATTCTTCGCGTTTATCCGGTAGTCAAAACGCGTATTGATGAGATTGTAGTGATAGGGCTCCGGATACGCGCCGTTCAAGCCCTGCAGCGATGGCAAGTCTTCCTGGACCAGACCTACGCCAACCTGGCCGAGATATTCGTAGTTGAAAAAGAAAAAGAGCTTGTCCTTCTTGATGGGACCGCCCAGCGACGCGCCCGGGTTGCGCCGTACGAAGAACGGATCCGGGAACAGAGGGTTGCGCTGGAGAAGCGGATAGGCCGCCATATTATGGTCGCGGAAAAAGAAGTAGGCGCTGCCATGAAAGTCGTTGGAGCCAGAGCGCGTGACAATGTTGAGTGCGCCGGAAGCGCCAATGCCGGTGGAAAGATCGAACGTGTTTTGCGAGAGCTGCGACTCCTGCACCACTTCCTGCGACATAGTCAAAGAGATGCCGCCTTCCATTTCGTCATTGATGGTTCCGCCATCAGCCGTGTAAATGATGCCGACACCGGAGCCGGCGGTTGCGCCCGCGTTGTCGCCGAAGACACTGACGTTCACCAGTCCGTTGAACTGCGATGTGCTCCCCGGTACGACGCTGACGCCGGGTTCCAGGGCGGCCAGCTGAAGTGCGCTGCGGCCGTTCAACGGGATGTCCTGAATGTTTTCGCGAATGATATTACCCTGGATGGTGTTGGTCTCGTAGTTGACCTGTCCGGTAGCAGCTTCGACCGTCACCACCTGTCGCGCCTCGCCCAGGGTCATGTTCATATCGACGGTGGTGTTGCCGCCAGTAAAAACGGTAGCCGGGCGCACCATAGTTCGGAAGCCTTGTACCTCGGCGCGGACCTCATAGTCGCCGGGCGGCAAGGCCGGAGCGCTGTAGAGACCTTCGGCGTTCGTGACTGTGGTTCGCGCGACGTTGGTGGCTTTGTTGGTAATGGTGATGGTCGTGCCTGGGATCACCGCGCCCGTGTTGTCGGTGACGGTTCCTAAAATGGTTCCACTGGCTTGCGCGTAAACACTGGCACACATCGCCAGCAGCGCCAAGAACAGCAACATCAACCTGGACGGTTGCTTGAACATCGGTCCTCCCTAAAGCGTAGTAGTTGGACTGGACTCAATAAATTGGGTCTATTCTCTCCCCGTTAGGGACTTTTTGTCAAGTGAGATCTTATCTTCATCCGGTGCGCTTGCGACACAATGAAGTCAGGCTGACGGGATGAGCGATCGTAAACGGCTACTTTTGATCGGCGCGACCACTGGGTACCAGACCCGTACATTCGCCCAGACGGCCCAGCGCCTGGGCTTCGAGCTGGCGCTGGCGACGGATCGCTGTCACGTGCTGGATGATCCCTGGGGCGATCGGGCGATCGCGCTGCGGTTTGAAGAACCTGGAGGGGCGGCCGAGATGCTGGCGGCGCAAGCACATGTGGATGGAATCGTGGCGCTGGGTGACCGTCCTGCGTACATCGCCGCGCTGGCCGCGGAGCGAATGGTAATTCCATACAATTCGCCTGATTCCGTGCTGGCTTCGCGCGATAAGTTTCTGGCGCGCGAGCGTTTCCGATGCGCCGGATTGGCGGTGCCCGGATATTTCCGCGTGCCGGCCGGCGACGGACCCCAAGGCGCTGCCGATGGCGCGTCCTATCCATGTGTCCTCAAGCCACTCGGTCTATCCGCGAGCCGCGGGGTGATCCGGGCGAACAATCGCGCCGAATTTGTGGCCGCTTTCGGACGCATCGCGGCGCTGCTTGCCGATCCCGACATCGCGCGCTTGCACGATGAGCAAAACCGCTTTATCCAGGTAGAGACCTTCATTGTGGGACGCGAGTTTGCGCTGGAAGGGATTCTCTCAGAGGGGCGGCTGCGCGTACTGGCGTTGTTCGATAAGCCCGACCCGCTGGACGGTCCTTATTTCGAAGAGACGATTTATGTCACCCCGTCGCGCGAGAGCGCGGAGACACAGCGCGATATCGTGCGCACCACCGAGCGAGCCATTCAGGCACTGGGTCTCACGCGCGGCCCGGTGCATGCGGAGATGCGCGTGAACCAGCGCGGTGTGTGGATGCTGGAAGTAGCTGCGCGGCCCATTGGCGGCTTGTGCGCGCGGGTGCTGCCGGGCTTGGAAGAGCTGATCTTGCGGCATGCCGCGGGCGAGGATATTTCCTCGTTTCCGATGCCCAGCGACGCCGCGGCAGTCATGATGATTCCCATCCCGCGCGAAGGAATTTATGCGAGCGCCCAGGGCCTGGAGGACGCGCGATCCGTGGCAGGCGTGGAGGACGTCATCATCACCGCCAAAGAAGGCCAGAAGCTGGTGCCGCTGCCGGAAGGAAACAGTTATTTGGGGTTCATTTTTGCAAGGGGTAAAGCGCCGCAAGAGGTGGAACGCGCGCTGCGCGATGCACATGCGAAATTGAAGTTTGAGATTGCTACCGCGTTGCCGGTGTTTTAGACGGTCTGTCCGCGACTATCCTTTGGCTTTAGGCGGAACGTAGCCCGGAGGCAGCGCCGCGCCTTCCCCGAAGAAATAGTCTTCCATCTGCTTGAGGAGAAATTCCTGCGCTTCTTGCGTGCCGAGGTTGAGGCGGTACTCGTTCATGATCATCTTCATCTGTTCGAGCCACATCTTCCAGGCTTCCTTGGAGACGCTGTCGTAGATGCGCTGACCTAGAGGATGGCCGTCGAAGGGAACTTCGTCAAGACCGGCCATTTCCCGCTGGAATTTGACGCAGAACACCTTGCGTTTGCCGGTCTCTTCCTCGATTGGAGGGCCAACCATTCCGCTGCCACAACCCATGGGCATTCTCCTTTGCTTCGGTTCTGACCTTAGGATAGCAGGGGGCGACGACGGGAACGTGTGCGCTAGGCCACGTGGGACTTATGGACGGCAGATTTTTTTCCTTCCAGATACTCGGACAACTTGAGCGGCGCACGGGCGCCTTTTTCCATGGAGCGCTGTACTGCTTTCTGATAGCGGCGCAGTGTTTCGCGCTTGACGGCCTCCCGGAGGTTGCACATTTCAATATCCAGGAGAATTTCTATCTCCCACGGCTGGAATGTGTTACGGTTCATCGTGCCGCGTACGAGCTCCTGCAGCAGCTTGTTGAACCGGTTCAGAACCACTTCGGGATCTTGGGTCTCCACGGACATATCCATAAGGGTTATCGGTCGGAAGCGGCCGAATCTTAAGGATCATCCGCGGAAAGCAGCGTTGCAGGAAGCACTTACTGCAACTTGGGCGACAATGGAAGGGGAGACTCGCATGTCCCACACCAAATTCGACCAGCCGCGCATCGCGCTGAACCGCATTTACACTAAGACCGGGGACCAGGGCGAGACGCATCTGGCCGGCGGGCAGCGCGTCGCTAAGGATTCGCTCCGTATCGAATGCTACGGGACCGTGGACGAGTTAAACGCGTTCGTGGGGATGGCCTGCGTTTCGGCCCAGGAAGCCGTGCCGCCTCTGGCTGCGATCCTGCGGCGCGTGCAGCACGAGTTGTTCAATCTGGGCTCGATTTTGGCCACGCGGCCTGAAGATGTGCATCCCAAGCAGGCCAGGATCACGCCGGTCGAGATCGAGCAACTGGAAAAAGAGATCGATCAAGCCAACGGCGAGCTGGCGCCGCTGCGGTCGTTTGTCTTGCCGGGCGGGTCGCGCTTGAACACGGAGTTGCATGCCTGCCGCACGATTTGCCGGCGCGCGGAACGAGCCGCGGTGAGGCTGGCACGCGCAGAGCAGATCCCGGCCGAGGCCGTTCAGTACTTGAACCGGCTGAGCGACGCGTTCTTCGTTTGGAGCCGATGGGCGAATCACGTGTTGGGAATCAGCGAGGTTTTATGGGAACCCAACCGGGCGGCGTCGGGTCAGGAAGGCGAATGACGGGGAGTCCGCCGGCTGTTAGCGACTTGGCGGACCAGGTGGAGGCGACGGCTTCGGCTGCGCCAGCTTGGCGTATTCGTTCCGGGCTTCTCGAAGAATGGGAATATCCTGGTCGGCATCCTTCCACAACCCAAAAAACTTCTCATATTCGCCCCGGCTGGCCGCGTATGTCGCCTTGCAGAGCATAGGCCCGCGCCAATCCTAAATGCGCGAGCGGGAAATACGGTGAAAGAGGATCGACGCCTTGGTTTTTCAGGATTTTCTGGAATTCCCTGGCAGCATCCGTTCCCAGCTTGGCCGACAGATAGGCCGACCCGCGGACGTAGGGCACAGTGAAATCGCGGAGCTCATAAGGCGCGGCGCTGCGGAGAAGCTCGACGGCACGCGCCGGTTGCCCGCGCTTGAGCTCCACCTCCGCCCGGATCCTGGGAACCTTGACCTCGTTGACCAGGGTGTCCAGCGGGTATTGCCGGACGAGGTCATCGGCCAGCGATTCCGCCCGGGACAGGTCGCCGATCTGTGCCAGAACCACCGCGGCGTCTTCTGAAACCTTCGCTCCTTCCAACGCCAACGTCTTCGGTAGCGCGTTCCTTCGCTTCCTGGAAATTATGGAATTCCGCTTCAATCGATCCCAGCGATGCCACTGCGGTGGCTGCGTTATCCGGAAACCCGTTCTTGCGAGCTACTGCGAAGGCACGCCGCGCATAGTTCGCGAGAATCGTGGAGCCTGCCGGCAGTTGCCGCAGCCGCAGCCTCATACGTCAGAGTTTCGTCCTCAGTGGACTTGCCGATGCCCCACTCCACCTGGCGCTGCATCGCTCCTGTGTCCCCTTCGACGAATGCGATTTGATACAGGATGCCGTGGATGCCCCAGCGTTCCAGGTGTTTGGCGATCGCAGCTTCAGAGATAGATTTGGCCTCCGCGTAACGGTTGGCGCGTTTGTACGCCCTGGCTAGGCGTTTCGTACGGGAATTCATGATTCGGGTTTAGCCGAACCGCCTCTCGGCCTACTTCGATAGCCTTCTCGTATTGGCCGAGGTCAGTGTATTTGTTTGCAAGATTATTGAATGGAATCCAGTCTCTTGGGTAGGCGGCCCTCCATATTTCGTAGTTGTCGATGGCTTTGCCGGCTTCTCCGCTGACGTTTTCGTAATACCTGGCGGTCAGGTAAAGCCGCTCCCGCTCGCTGGTGCGCTCTCGCAATTGAAACGCTTTTCCCAGATACTCCTTGGATAGGCTGTATTCGTCCAGGTTCGCGTACGCCGCGCCCAGACGTGCATAAGCGAGGGTGAATTGGGGATCGAGCTCGATTGCACGCTTGAAAAAAGAAATGGACTCGGCGATCTTACCTTGCCTGCGGAGCTCATCTCCCGTTGCGAACATCTTCAGAGCCTCGAGCGATCCAGTAGTGGCCTGCTCGATGGGTGCGCCGAACTTCTGGATCGAAGCCAGAGACTCGCCCAGCTTCCGGCGAATCTTCCGCGGTGGAATCGTCCAGCGCTCTGAGTACCCGTTCCTTGCTGTCAGCTTCCGATGTGGCCGCCGCAAGGACACCGCCCGTGGTGCAATTCAAGGCTTCCAGCGTCAGTACGTAGCGATTCCCCAAGCTGGCGATCGAGCCGTTCACCATCGCCTTGGCCGAATTGCGCTGGCAGATTTCGAGGCCCACCTGTTTCGTGATCGGGTCATCCGGGCGGCGGCGCATGTATTCCAGCGTCTGACGCACATCTTGATCCGGCAGGATGTTCAAGTAGGGCGACTGGCTGATTTCAACTTCAAGCACGTTCTTCAATGTGCCGTCGAAAGCTGCCTCACCGGTCCGGTTCTCGAAATCCGCCAGGACGATAGAGTCTTGTTCGGTGAGGAGCGGTGGTCTGCGCGAAAGTGTGTACCAGATTACTGCCGGCGACGCCCAACAGCACCGCCGCCGCAGCCAGAAGCTTTGGATGAGCAATCCGAAAGCCGGCATGTGGAACGGCTGGTGGGGGCTGCGGAACCGGCTCAGCGCTAGCCTCGGGTTCGGCAGCGCTTACAGGAGCGATAAATCGATACCCGACGCGGGGGAGAGTCTCGATGTAGCGCGGGTTTTCGGCTGAATCTCCCAGCGCTTCTCTGAGCTTCTTGATGGCGCTATTGAGACTGTGCTCGAAATCGACGAACGTTTCGGCGGGCCAGAGGCTTCTGCGTATCTCCTCGCGAGTGATCACCTCGCCTGGCCGTTCCAGAAATATCGCCAGGATTTTGAAAGGCTGGCCCGGAACGTGGATCAGCAGGCCGTGCTTACGCAGTTCGCCGGACGAAAGGCTGGCCTCAAAGACGCCGAATCGCACCACTGGCTTTTGAGTTTGCTCGGCCATCCAGAGTCTCGGATCGAACTCATCTTATCACCGTCTCCTCCGGCGCGGTCACCTGGATACTTATCTCCAATGTTTCGATGGAGTCACACGGTTACCAACAAACCCTCAGCCGGCTATTGCCAGCTAGCTCGAACTCCAGTCATACTCGGCTCCGTTTCGGCTTGAGATACTCGCGCGGGTCGCTCAGGACGTCGAGAGAAGGAGACAAACTTGAGCACGACATTTCTGATCGCCGTTTTCATTGCATCCGCTTCGCTTCACGCGGCGGACGACATCCTGGTGGCCAGCAGCAGGAGCAATTCCATCGAGGGTTTCAACACCAGCGGAAAATGGACTGGCACCTTCGCTACCACTGGCCCGTATGGCCCGGTTGCGCTGGCCCAAAGCCCAACGACCGGATTAATCTTCGCGACCACGCTCTGGGGGTCGGGACCCCTTGTGGGGCAGCTCACGAATAGAATCCTGCGATATGGTCCTAAGGGGCAGTTTGAAGCCAATCCCAACTGGGACACCTTCACGGTGACGGCGCCCCAGGGCTGCCCGACTTCGCAGACGCAGAGCTTGCTTTTCGACCCGCTCGGAAACCTTTGGGTGGCGACTGCCTACGGAACGGATTTGGGCGGGCCAATCTGCATCCTCGAATACCCGGCAGCGAACCTCACGATGCCCAATCCTTCGGCGGGCCCAATGGTGATCGAGACCGCGTTGTACCGTGGCGATCAGATGGCGTTTGACAGAGGGGGCAATCTCTGCATCGCAAGCTTCATCGATGGGGACGTGCGGTGCTTCAATACATCCACAGGCGCGCAGACCCGGGACTACTACACCGAGATTCACTCGAGCGTCGTCGGCGGCATAGAGCCGGGGGGCTTGGCTTTCGACGCAGCTAACCGGATGTACCTGACCAGCATATTCACGGGGCAAGTGGTACGGGAGACGAGCCCTGGCGGCCCCATCGTGCTCGTGGCCACCCTCACCGCGTCTCCGAACCTGCTGAACGGCAATCTGGTCTTTCCCCCATCCATGTGTCCGCTGCCCCCGCCCTTCCCGTGCTTTGCGACGGTGCCCAATCTCTACACGACCTCCTACAACAACAACTTGTTACCGTCGGCATTCAGCACTCCAGATCCCGTCTACGAGGTTCCCAGCCTCGGCGGCACGGTCGCCGAGTTCATTCACGCGACGGCGCCGCCGGCGGTGGGTAACGATCACCTGTGGGGGGCCGACTGGATGATCTTCGCCTCGTCACCCGGTCCGTTGCTCATCTTCCCGTGAGCAATGAAGCCCGTGGGAATCCGATCAATCTAACTTCGAGGGGAGCACGACACATCACTATGGACAACAAGTCTCGGAGCAATTGCAGCGTGGCATGGCTGGGAAAAACGTCTGCCGGAACTTGCCTGGCGCTCCTGATGGCTATGACGGTCGCCGGCCAAGTGCCGGATCAGGTCCAGGACCAGGAGGAAATCGACGCTACCGCGCTGAATCATCCAATACCCGCTCCAGCGAAAAGGAGCTACGCTCCTGCGTCGGTTCAAGCTTTTCCTGGGTTGCAGTGTTTGCTCCACCAGGAAGGGAGCGCGCCCTCCTCGGGTCTTACGGTGTTCACCGACGATGACGGCTACGCCCGATTCCATGCGGTGCGGGCGACCGCTGGCGATAAGGTCCAACGGCTCACATTGGATTGCAAGGATGCTGCCGGGGGGCCTGCCATCTTCTCCGTTGATCTCACATCGGACGATACGTTCGCGCCGCGTCCGCTGAATCTCTCGAACGAGCGCGGTACCGACCGGCCGGCTCTAATCGGTGATCCTGTCAGCTACAGCCAGGCCGAGTTGATCCAGGCTGGATACGGGCTGAGGCCCGACCCCGACCAATCACCCGAGGCGTATGCCCGTTGGCTTGAGTCCGCCTCAACACCAGGGCGAATCCTGGAGGCCAAGCGGCCCAACAGTTCGGTCTCGCACACCGTGAAGAAACCAACTCCCGGTTGTTGTTGGGTCGGATCTGTCCTGGGAGGTTCGCCGAACTATATTTCCGTCGAAGGAAATTTCAATGTCCCCAAAGCGATTCCAGGTGGCGACGAAACCACGGGTACGGAAATATCCATCTGGAACGGTCTGGGAGGATATAACACGGGCTCTGGCCTCATCCAGGCCGGCGTAAATATCCAGACTGGCACTTTTACCGCTGTTTATGGGACCTGGCGGGAGTTTTGCTGCGGACCAGGCGGCGACAGCAACGGATACGGAGGAGCGTTCACTCCGAACCCCGGCGACAAGATCTACGACCAAAATTGGTACTGCGACGCCGCGGGCAATGCGAATATCGCCGGTGGGTATGGATGCAACTTCGTCCACGACTTGACTACGGGTGCCATCCTCAGCTGCACGTCGCCCAGCGGATCGCTCTGCTGGTCGGCTTATGTACATTCGGGCATGACTCTCGGGGTGGATGCGGAGTTTGTGATTGAGAATCAAGACGGAGGATGCTGCAAGCCGTCAACCGCATTCACTGACTACTCGCCCGAGGTGACTTTCACGGGTACAGCCTATTCATCAAAGACTGGTAAGTTCTCACAAACCATCAGTTCGGATTCGCTGGTCTACCTGCTGGAGGACTTTACGAAGACGACATCGCACATGAAGGTCTCTCTGGGCAAAACGAACCAGACCTATTTCAGCATGTCTCAATTCGTGGGAGCCGGCGGCGTTACGGCCAACGCAAAGGTGATCGATTGCGGCAATGGTCTCCTGTGCTTCCCCGAATCCATTGCCGTTGGCCCGAACGCGGAGGGTTCCAACATCGGTGACGCGTGGGTGATCGAAGGCGGCGCCACGAACACCAATCAGCCCATTTACCGCTGGGAAAAGTCGAAATGGGTGAAACAGACCGGTATATCAGGGATTCTGATCGCGGTTTCTCCCCAGGGCGTCCCGTGGGTGGTCAACCGTTCTGGGGAGATCCGTTACTACGACGGTACTGATTGGGCACTGGCCCCCGGCAAAGGCTGCGCGACGTCGATTGCCGTAGGTCCAAATGCCTTCGGTTCGAAGTTCGGCGATCCGTGGATCATCGGATGCGATGGTGGGTACCCTCCGACCAACGGCACCATTTATCAATTACAGGGGTCCAAGTGGGTAAAGCAAACTGGCGCTGCAACACAGATCGCGATCGGCAATGAGGGCATCCCGTGGGCCATCGACAATCTCGGAAATATCTATTACTTCGACGGGAGCAAATTCATGAATGTCCCGGGCTGCGCCACCAGTATCGCGGTCGCACCGGATGGAGCGACTTACTATACGGCGGTTGGAGAGCCGTGGATCACCGGCTGCACTGCCGAAGGGAGCGGGTATGGAATTTACCAATGGCAGGGCGGTTGGGCGAAGATACCGGGCTCCGCAACCGAGATCGCGGTTTCGCCGGATCTGGGTGTTCCGTGGATCGTGAACGATAAGGGGCAAGTATCCAGATAGACGCTATCCAGTTTCCCGGCAGGATTCACAACGTGGAGAGTTTATGAACTTAACCAAAATGCAGCTCACCGCTCGCGTGCTTTCCGCGTCTCGTTTTACGGGCGGGCTGGCGAAGACGCGGTGGCCCTTACGATCCTTTGTTTTTGTTCTGGCCACGATGGCGGTTTACGCGGACTCGATTTCCTATACTGGCACGCTCACGAGTTCCACTGATGTTTTCGAGACGACTTTCACCCTGAGTTCAACAGCGACGATCGGGCTTCAAACCTGGGGATTCGGAGGGGGCACTAACGCCGCGGGCAACGTCATTTCGCCGGGCGGCACGGATCCTTTTCTCGCTGTTTTCGCAGGTACAGGCGCCGGCGCAACGATCCTAACTGATGGTTCGAGCAATCCATTTGGTACTTCGCTGGACTTATCTAACTACGGAAACCCGAACTTCCTGGGCTGCCCTCCAGCGGGAGCACCGGTCATTGGCTCTCCTCAGTGCGGCGACATCACTATGTCGTTGCCCTCACTGGCGGCGGGTACGTACACCGTCGTGTTGAGCGATGGGCAGTACATCGCTAATGCGGTTTTCGACAACGGGACATTAGGCGAAGCGTTTACCGACCTTACGGCAGGCGCGTTCTGCAATGTCGACATCAATGGTGTCGCTTGTCCCGACTCTTTGGGTGGCGCTTACGCGTTCGACATCACTGGCCTGCCACCCGCGACCTCGTCAGTTCCGGAGCCAGCTTTCGGTGGAGTTCTGGCGATAATCGCGCTGTTAGGCTCAGCACTTCTCACCAAATCATTCCAGCAAAGGAGACTCAAATGATCTCAAGTTTGCTGCGCCAAGCCATTCTTAAACACAAATCTCGCAGGTCCGAGGAGGACAAAATGAGAGTTCTAAGCCAGGCAAGTCAAGGAATGAGGTTCAGCCAGGACCTCGGAGTAGACAAAACATCATAGGGAGAACAAAAATGAAAATCATGAAAAGGCTATTGATGGGCATCGGCGCTACGGCACTGGTGGCTTTGCTTCTCACCCTAATCACCCCGAAGGCCGCGCACGCGGTGGTGGCCGCACTGGTGGAGGTCGCCAACACATCAACGAATCCAGTCCCGAATGCCGACGTGAATGCGCCCGGCGAGGAGCCGTTTCAGACACAGATCTGCGAGACTCTTGGATCCTTCCCGGGTGCATGTTCAGGCACCCCAGGCGACTTCACCGTCCCCTCTACTACCTCCGACGGGCTCAGCGTCAAACGGCTAGTAGTCGAACAGATTTCCGCGCAGTGTGCCTTCGTCGGGGCCGTTAGTCATCCAAGCGCAACGTTGAGCTTTCAGACAAACGAAAACGAAGTGAACGGAACCGTTTTTCCTGCCGTAATCCCGCTTCCGCTGGTTGCCAGCATCTCCGGGGGGTATAACTCATCGGCGAGGGTACGCGCATATGCAGACCCCGGAACATCGCCAGCCTGGACGGTCAGGTACGAAGGGAGCAGTACCGGTCTGACCTGCACCTACACGATCGTCGGTTCTCTCGTCACGCACTAAGCCGACCTCAGCGAGACTTGCACACCTGGAAGGACGGGCCTTCCGACTTCGGGTGCGCGGAATCCACGGGCCGCAGGTACGGCTCGTTCACTGGTGTCGTCGTTTGCAGGGTATGGCCTAGTAGTTCTTCGGACATAAACCCTTCAGGCTAACTCAAGGTTGACCTGCGACCACGCGCACCGCATACGACGCTTGGCCCGGTTGTTCTCTGGCATCATCGTAACTGGTGCGTGCAGGGAATGCCGCGCCAGTCGACGATATGAAACTGCTCGTCTTTTCTGACATCCACGGCGATAAGGGCGCGCTCGAGAAGCTAATGGAGATCGAGGCGGATTACTACTTTGCGGACGGTGATCTAGCCAATTGGGGCCGCGGATTGGAGCAGCTCGGGCCGATCCTGCAGAAGCGTGCCGATCGCATGTACGTGCTGCCGGGGAATCACGAGTCGGAAGCCGCCATCGCGACATTTTGCGAGCAATACGGGTTTCACAAGTTCCACGGCCAGAGCATCCAGATCGGGAAATGGGCCGTCGCCGGGCTGGGTTACTCGAACCCGACTCCGTTCAACACGCCGGGCGAGTACACTGAGCAGGAGCTGGCCGCGCGCCTCGATAAATTCTCTGTGCTCGATCCGCTGATCCTCATTTGCCATGCGCCGCCGAAGTCCACCAAGCTGGACCGGGTGCGCGAGGGACAGCATTTTGGCAGCCAGGCGATCCGCGACTTCATCGACCGCTATCAGCCGCACTACTTTTACTGCGGCCACATCCACGAAGCGGCCGGTGTGCACGATACCATCGGCCGGACCGAAGCCTGGAATGTCGGCAAGCGCGGGGAGGTGCTCGATTTGGACGGCCTGCTAAAATAAAACTTCATGACCCTCGACGAACTGGAAAGAGAGTACGCTTCGCTCCGCCAGCAGGCCGACGCTGTGCGGAGCTATCTTTGACGCGCCCGGCAAGAAAACCCAGCTAGCCAAGACCGAGCAACAGATTTCGGATCCCGACTTCTGGAATCAGCCCGAAAAGTCTCAAAAGGTGATGCAGGAGCGCAAGCGGCTGGAGCAGTCGGTTGCGGATGCCCAAGAAGTTTCGCGCCTCACTTCGGATCTCGACACGCTGTTCGAGCTGGCTCGCGAAGGCGAGAACGTCGCTGCCGACCTGGAGCGCGAGATCAAGCATTTTGAAGAGCGCCTCGAAACGCTGGAAACCGCGATGCTGCTCTCGGGTCCGAACGACTCGAAGAGCGCCATCATGGCCATCCATCCAGGAGCGGGCGGCACCGAAAGCCAGGATTGGGCCGAGATGCTGCTGCGCATGTATCTGCGCTGGGCCGAGCGCCACGGCTTTCAGGCGGTCGTAACGGACCGGCTGGAGGGCGAAGGCGCGGGCATCAAATCCGCCACGCTCGAAATCAACGGCGAAAATGCCTACGGGCTGCTGCAGTCGGAAATCGGCGTGCACCGGCTGGTGCGAATCTCGCCTTTCGACGCCAACGCCCGCCGCCATACGTCGTTCGCCTCAGTCTTCGTTTATCCGCAGATCGAGGATGACATCAATATCGACATCAAGCCGGAAGATCTGCGAGTGGATGTGTTTCGCGCCTCGGGCGCCGGCGGCCAGCACGTGAACCGGACTGAATCGGCGGTGCGCATGACGCACATTCCCACCGGCATCGTGGTGCAGTGCCAGAACGAGCGCTCGCAGCACAAGAATCGCGCCAGCGCCATCAAGCAACTGCGCGCGCGGCTATACGAATTCGAGATGGATAAGAAGCGCGTCGAGCAGAGCAAGGTGGAAGACGCCAAGCTGGAGATCAATTTCGGCAGCCAGATCCGCAGCTACGTGCTCGCGCCCTACCGCCTGATCAAGGATCATCGCACCAAGCTTGCCATCGGCGACGTCGATCGCGTGCTGGACGGCGATCTCGACCGGCTGATGCACGCCTTCCTGGTCTACAAGCACACCGGGAAAGTGTCAGGCGACGGAAAAGAGGAACTGCCTGAGTGAGGAATCGGATGTACACCGGGCCGCCGCGTTGATCCGGGCTGGCGAGCTGGTGGCGTTTCCTACCGAGACTGTCTACGGACTGGGCGCCAACGCGCTTGATCCCGCGGCGATCGAGAAGATTTACGCGGCTAAGGGGCGTCCACCGACGAGCCCTCTGATCGTGCACGTCGATTCCATCGAAATGGCGCGCAGCCTGGTGCGAGAATGGCCCCAGAAGGCAGAACGGCTGGCGCGGCTCTACTGGCCCGGGCCGCTCACGCTAGTCCTGCCGAAACAGGCCCACGTGCCGGACCGGTTGACGGCCGGCCTCGATACGGTAGGAGTTCGCATGCCATCCAATCGCATCGCTCTCGAGTTGATCAAGGAAGCGGGCGTGCCCTTGGCGGCTCCGAGCGCAAACTTGTTCTCGCAATTGTCGCCGACCACGGCGCAACACGTTCGCGAGTCGTTGGGCGAGCGCGTGGCCATGATTCTGGACGGAGGCCCGACGCTGCTAGGAATCGAATCCACCGTGCTTTCCCTCGCAGGCCCGGAAGCGGTATTGTTGAGACCTGGCATGGTATCGCGGGCGCAGATCGAGGATGTCATCGGGCCGGTTGAGGTCATGCGATGGCCCGGTGAAGAAGCGGCTCACCCTTCGCCCGGGATGCACGCGCGCCACTATAGCCCCAGGACGCCGCTAGCGTTGGTGAGCCGCGGACGTCTTCCCGCTGGCGGGCGCGGGGCGTATTTGTGGTTAGAATGCCGCGCCGAATGCAGCGCGATGCATTCAGATGCCCAGCGACGCCGAAGCCTACGCAGCCGCGCTCTATCGGATTCTGCACGATCTGGACGCGCAGGGCTGGGACTGGATCGCTGTCGAACGGCCTCCCTCGGATGCGTCCTGGGATGCGATTCGTGATCGCCTGGAAAGGGCCGCGGCTCGATGAGAGAGCCGGTCAAAAGCGGCGAGGCGCTGCTGGAGGAAATAGAGCGCACCGATGGCGAATCGCCGGCCTTATGGTGGCTCGGCCACAGCGGTTTCGCGGTCAAGTTTCAGGGCATCGTGTTTTATGTGGATCCGTGTTTTGGGACTCCGCCCGGCAGGACTCGCACGCTCGCGCCGCCACTTACGCCCGAACAGGCCGCGAACGCGGACCTGATCCTCTGCTCGCACGCGCACGCCGCGCATATGGACCCGGAGACGCTGGCGGGCATGCTCAAGGCCTCGCCGCGCGCCCGCGTGGTGCTTCCCAAGAGCACCGCCGAACATGCCTGCTCTATCGGGATCTCCTATGAACGAATGACCACCACCGATTCCGACCTGCGGGTGGAATACTTCAAAGGAGGGCCGTACGGCCGCGTGTATGCGGTTCCCTCGGCGCATCCGGAACTGAATTGGACGCCGCTGGGAGGATATCCTCAGCTCGGCTACCTGATTCGTTTCGGCGCGTGCACCATCTACCACGCCGGTGACTGCTGCTGGTACGAGGGGATCGTGGGGCGGCTCAGGCCCTACAACGTGACGGCCGCGCTCCTGCCCATCCAGGGAACGGGAAACTTCGATATCGCGCAAGCGGCGCAGCTGGCCGAAGACATCCGCGCGCGCTGGCTGGTGCCGATGCACTACGGAACTTTTGCCGACCAAGATGCGGAGACCGATCGTTTCGTCGATCACATGCTGGGCCATCGTCCCTCGGTAGGATTCAAGGTCTTCGAGGCAGGCGAGCGCTGGATCATTCCCTGATTGAATGCCGGCGCCCCCTCTGATCTCGATCATCATCCCGGTCTACAACGCGGCGAAGACCCTAGGCCAGTGTCTGGATGCCGTCAACAACTCCACGCATCACGACTTTGAATGCCTGGTGGCGGACGACGGATCCTGGGACGAATCGCCGGACATCGCCGCGGAGAAAGGCGCGCGCGTGGTCTCCATCGCAGGGCGCCACGGTCCGGCTTACGCCCGCAACGTGGCCGCGGAGTCCGCCCAAGGGGAAATCCTGCTGTTCATCGACGCCGATGTTTGCATTCAGTCCGACACAGTTTCCAAGGTGATTGAGTTTTTCGCCGAGGATCCGAAGCTGGATGCGCTGATCGGCTCCTACGACGACCAGCCTGCCGCGTCTAACTACGTCTCGCAATACAAGAACTTGATGCACTGCTTCGTGCACCAGCAGGGTAAGCGGCGGGCCAGTACGTTCTGGACTGGCTGCGGCGCTATCCGGCGATCGGTATTCCTGGACTCGGGCGGCTTCGACAAACGCTACCGGCGGCCTTCCACCGAGGACATCGAGCTGGGAGCGCGCTTGATTCGCGCCGGCCACAAGATCGAGCTGGAGCCGTCGTTGACGGTCAAGCACCTGAAACATTGGACGCTGATGGGACTGCTCGAATCCGATATTCGGGACCGGGCCATTCCATGGACCTTGCTGATGCTGCGCGAGCGCCACATTCCGAACGACCTGAACGTGCAGTGGAGCCAGCGCGTCTCGGTGGCGCTGGTGTATATCGCGTTGTCCACGGTCCTGGTCTACTGGCCGGCTTCGGTGGGTTTAGCAGCAGTAGTGATCGTGCTGAACCAGCGCTTTTATCGATTCCTGGCCGAGCGCCGCGGTGTATTTTTTGCAGTGCGTGCTGTGCCGCTGCATTTACTGTATTTCATCTACAGCGGCGCGGCATTCTTGGCGGCTTGCGGAATAGCGCTCACTACTTCGCGCCAGGAGAGCAGCTCTTAATGCTCGCGATACTCGCCGAACACCGCGCGCAGGCGGTCCGAGATTTCGCCGACCGTGGCGTAGGCTTCCGAACAAGCCAGGATGCGCGGCATCAGATTGTCGCTCGAGCGCGCGGCCTGCTCGAGGGCGCTCAGGCGAGCTTGCGCCGCGCTCGCGCTACGCGAAGCGCGCAGCTCGCGCAGGCGAGCGATCTGCTGCTGTTCTAAGTCGGGATCGAGCCGGAATACCCGCTGCGGCTCGCCCTCTTCCTGCTTGAACCGGTTCACGCCGACTACGATCGCTTCGCCGCGCTCAACCGCCTGTTGACATTCGTAGGCCGCGTTCTGAATTTCGTTCTGGATGTAATTCTTCTCGATCGCCGCCAGCGTCCCGCCCATGGCATCGATGCGCTCGATGTACTCGCGCGCGCCACGCTCGATTTCATCGGTGAGTTGCTCGATGTAGTAGCTCCCGCCTACCGGGTCGGCCGTGTTAGTAACGCCGCTCTCGTAGGCGATGATTTGCTGCGTGCGAAGTGCCAGCCGCGCCGCCTCCTCGGTGGGCAACGCCAGGGCTTCGTCCTTGCCATTGGTGTGCAGCGACTGCGCGCCGCCCAGCACCGCCGCCAGCGCCTGCATCGATACTCGCACCACGTTCACGTCCGGCTGCTGGGCGGTCAGCGTCGAGCCCCCGGTCTGGACGTGAAAGCGCATCATCAGGGAGCGTGGGTTGCGCGCGCCGAAGCGGTCGCGCATGATGGATGCATACAGTCGCCGCGCCGCCCGGTACTTGGCGATCTCTTCCAGAAAGTTGTTGTGCGCGTTGAAAAAAAAGGACAGCCGCGGCGCGAAGGAATCAACTTCAAGACCCGCGTCGAGCGCCGCGCCGATATAGGTGATCGCGTTGGCTAGGGTGAAGGCCACTTCCTGGATCGCCGTCGAGCCGGCTTCACGGATGTGATAACCGCTGATGGAGATGGTGTTCCACTCCGGCAGCTCGCGCGAGGCCCACGCGAAAAGGTCGGTAATGATTCGCATCGCAGGCCGCGGCGGATAAATGTAAGTGCCGCGCGCGATGTATTCCTTCAGGATGTCGTTTTGGATGGTGCCCGAGATTTTGCGTAGATCCGCGCCTTGGCTCTTAGCGACCAGGACGTACAGGCTCAGCAGGATCGACGCCGTCGAGTTGATGGTCATCGAGGTGGTGATGTCCGCCAGCTGGATGCCATCGAAGAGGCGCTGCATGTCGGCCAGAGAGCAGATCGCGACGCCCGCGCGGCCCACCTCTCCGGCCGCGAGTTGATGGTCGGAATCCATGCCCATCTGGGTGGGCAGATCGAACGCAACCGAAAGACCGGTTATACCCTGTGACAGCAGGTAGCGATAGCGACGGTTGCTCTCCTCGGCGGTCCCAAATCCGGCGTACTGGCGCATGGTCCAGAGGCGGCCACGATACATGTCGGGGTAAATGCCGCGCGTGTAAGGGTACTGGCCGGGCAGGTCGTGGGTCATGATTTGGAGATCTTGCGAGCTTTCCAAAAAGACGAAATCCCGTACCATGCGATAAGGACTACGAAAGCAGCCCCGACAAGCTGCAACCCGACCGGCTCCTTGGCGCGGACTACCCGGTAGCCGAAGATCGCGGCCAATACGATGAATAGGAATCCAATCATCTGATTCCAGAGGATATGGATCGGCCGGACGACGCCGGGGATCACATGCGCCAGAAACTTTTTAGCCAACGCAAACATGCTGCCAGCTTCAGTGTAGCGGACCGGCCCGATTCAAGGCGGCGCTGGTGGACGTAGTACTCACGCGAGCCAATGCCCGCTATTGAGAAAAGCCCTTCTGGCCGATACAGAAACTGGGAGCGGAATGGTCGGTTTGCAACACTTACAAGAATGAATGAAACTGTACTTGCGTTGCCAACATCAAGAAGGTAGAGTGTTATGCTGAAAGTGGCCCGCGAAGAAAGGGGCGATGCGTGGAAGAGAAACTGAAAGAGCTGATGCAGGAACTGGGCAACGCAATCAACGAGTCCCTGTCTGACTCAGATCGCATAGCGGCCGCAATTGGGGAAATCAAGCGCGCGGGTTACGATGTCTTCCTGGTGCTGGAGGCAACCATCGGTTTTAACAAGCGCGACGAATCCGGCGAGGAAAGCGATGAAGAAATGGAAACAGCCGAGTCCGAAGCCCCACCCAAGCGTAAGTTTGAATCTACGGGGAAAATCAAACTGACGTCGCAAGATCAGAAGTTCCTGAAAGCGCTCAAAATCGCGATCGAAGAAGACAAAAGCTAGCCTTCACGAGCCAGCCAAGAGTTCTTGATAAACCTTCCAGGTTCCCTCGACTGCTTTTTCCCAATTAAACTCCTGACAACGGACCAAGCCCTTCTGGCGTAGCTGATCCCGCAACTCCGGGTCATGAATCAACCTGTCGAGGCCGGCGGCGATGGAAGTAACGTCGGCCGGATCCACGAGCAAGGCTGCATCTCCGCTGACTTCGGGCAACGCCGAAGAGTTGGAGGTCAGAATCGGGACACCATGGGCCATGGCGTCGAGCAGCGGCATGCCGAATCCCTCGTCGAGCGAAGGGAACGCGAACACAGACGCGCGCTGGTAGAGATCCTCCAAGATGGATCCCGAGACGTAGCCCAGGACTTGAATGTCCGCTCGTCGCGAACTGGATTGGATGTCGCTCAGGATTGCTTCTGAACCGAAACCGAAGGACCCGGCCAGGACCAGCCGCCAATCGGGCGCGGTCTGTTCGAATGCCTTCACCAGCCGGATGACGTTCTTGCGGCGCTGGAGCGCTCCTACAAACAAGATCATTCGCTCCCGGCTCGCCGCGGGCGCCGGTTCAGAAGGACGCCGGCATCCGTGATGGATCACGCGGATTCTGCCGGGTTCCACTTTGAGAAGCTGTTCGACCTGGCGCGCGGTAAACTGCGAAACCGCGATGATCAAATCCGACCGCTGGGCCGCGCCATAGGCTTGATCGGTGAACCGCGTGCGGAACTCAGGCGTCGAATAGTCGCCGCTCATCACGAAAAGATCGTGGAAGGTTGAGACGGTTCGGCGATGTTTGGGCGAGTCGATGCGTTGGTTCAGGCCGTGAAACAGGTCCGCTGGCGGCGTCCAGGTCTTGGTCAATAATCGGCGGCGGCTGTTTTGCCCGAGGGCTGCCGAAAAAGAGCGAAGAAACCGGTGAGGCCGGTAGCAAAAGAGAAACTGCGTGTCGGGGTGCGACTGGGCCAGTCCGCTCAAGATAGCCTCGGAATAAACGCCGACGCCGCTTAGATTCCGGCCGACGCTATAGGTCGCATCCAGAGCGATTTTCAATCTGCCAGCATAACGGGTTTCGCGGACCAGAGTGGGGCGGCTGTGGTCTCAGCGCTGATGAGGTGCTCGATACTATCCACATCATTGAGTTGCCTCACGGAGAAGCTGACGGTGGCTGGGACCAGACCGTGCAGGACTTCATCGATCTCAGCGGCGCAGCGAGCCACCAGATTTTCCACTGCCTCCGAGTTTACTCCCGCCAGGATAAGAACAAAGCGGCACGTGTCTACGCGCCCAATCAGGGCCGGAGCTGAGATCGTGTCTCGCAGTACGTCCGCGGCGCGCATCAGGAAAAGCTCGCGGGCCTCGCGATCCTCGGCGGTTGCGGACGGAAGATCAAGGATGTCGACTGTCGCAAGATGCGTTTCGATATGTCTGGAGAAAGCCAGGCCCAGAAAGTGAGGAACGACGAAGGAGAGCCCTGGCCTGCTAAGGACGCCAGTCATGTCGGCGCCTGGAACCAGATCGGCGGGGCTGCGCCGCCGCCGCTCGACGGCATATCGGATCGAACGCGCCAGAAGACTGCACTCCAGCTCGGATTTCAGCAGGACGTCTTCGGCGCCTGAGCGGATCAAGCGATTCGCAAGGTTCTCGTCTTCTTCATCCGCCAGAACTATGATGGGCGCTCCTTGCGCCAGGGCATGGGCTTCGAGGAAAGTGTCCAGCAACGCGGGGCTGTCGGGCAGGCTCAAGTTCAGTAACACAGCGTCAAATTGCTGCCGGCGCAGGCAGTCCAGAGCGTCCGAAAGCTGATCCACCTGAACGATGCTAGCGCCGCACCAATTGCACCACTGGCGGTTTTCTTCGATTTCTATCAGAGCCTCGCAGAGCAGTTGTTCATCTTCGAGGTCGTCCTCGACCACCAGAAGGTTGAGATTCTTTGAGTCTGCCACTGTTCGGATAGTGGCGCCGAGCGGGTTTTTTTATCAGATTTTCACTGCGGCCGGTCAGACCGCGAGCTGATATTCCTTCAGCTTGCGGTACAGGGTGGTGCGCCCGATACCCAGCAGCGTGGCGGCAACCGCGCGGTCTCCCTTGGTGTACTCCAGCGCGTCGAGGATCGCCTGGCGCTCCATCTGCGTGAGCGGAATGATCGGTCGCTTTGCATCCGGTGGCGTAGCGCGGTGCTCGTGCGCACCGGCGTCCTGCGGAGGCTTGGCGAAGGGATGAGATCCCACCGCCACAGTCATGAATTGCGACTTGCGGGCGAAGAGTTGATTCTGCACCATGGACGGCAGTTCGGTCACGTGGAGCAGTGGTCCGGAGTTAATCGCGACCATGTGCTGGATCGAGTTTTCGAGTTCCCGCACATTGCCCGGCCAATCGTAGGAGAGCATGGCCTCCAGCGTTTCCTGCGTGAGCGTATGTCCTTTGCCGTAGCGGTTCAAGAAATGAGCGATCAGGGCGGGGATGTCTTCCTTGCGGTCGCGCAGCGGCGCCAGGCGCATGTTCACCACGTTGAGCCGGTAGAAAAGGTCGCGGCGGAATGTTCCCTTTTCCACTTCCTTTGCGAGATCGCGATTGGTGGCGGCGATCACGCGGAAGTCCGAGCGGCGCTGTATGAGGGAACCAACCGGACGAAACTCCTTTTCCTGCAGGACCCGCAGTAGTTTGGCCTGTAGGTCGAGCGGCAGTTCGCCAATCTCGTCCAAAAATGCGGTCCCGCCATTGGCTAGCTCGATCAGCCCCGTTTTTGCTACAACCGCCCCGGTGAAAGCGCCTTTGACGTGCCCGAACAGTTCGCTTTCCATCAAGGGCCCGACTAAGGAAGAGCAATCGATGGTTACGAAGGGGCCTACCGGATTCACGTTATGGATAGAACGAGCGGCTACTTCCTTGCCGGTACCGGTCTCGCCCAGCAGTAAAACCGGCCAGCGGCAGCGGCCTAGCTTCTCCACCATCCTCAAAACATTGCGGATACGCGGCGACTGGCCGACCATGGCTGGCGTCGATTCCAAAGCGGGGGCTAACATTGGGTTCCCTTCGTCAATCGTCCCAAGACAGTATAGTGTGTCGCGTCTCCATAAACTCTACTGGGACTTTAGGCTTTGGGCAACACCGCAACATCTTAGATAGGGCGGTTATTTAGGGTACCGTCGGATAGCAAATTTGCGGGGATGCCAGTAGTACTTATAGCCGACCGGCCTTACACTGGCCTTAGCTGGAGCCGGTAGCGCTATTGTTGGGACCAGCCGTTTCCGTCGAATCCAAACTCTGCTGCTCGCGGCCCATCCAGCCGTACTACGAAGGCGGGACCCACCTCGTCGCTGATCCTGCGGCCAGTACACCGGCAGCTTGTTCGGTATGTTCTCTTCCCACTAGGACACGCCAGAGCGAGGGAGTGCCTGGGCGTTGCACCAGGCGCGCCGGTCCATACTCGCGCTCCAGCGAGCCACGCAGCTTTTCCGCGCGGCCTTTATCGGCGAAAGCTCCGGCCTGAACGGCGAACCAGTTCAGGGAAGGCTGGCTGGCAGGAGCCGAGAGGATGTCCAGACGTACTTGAGCCACACCGGGGCCGATCATGTCGATCACCTGCGCGGCGGCATGCGAGAGGTCGATAATGCGGCCGTCGATGAAAGGGCCGCGGTCGGTGATGCGGACATCCACCGATTTCGTGTTGGCGAGATTGGTGACGCGCACCCAGGTTCCGAAGGGAAGGGTCCGATGCGCGGCGGTGAGCTTCTCCATATCGTAGATCTCGCCGTCGGCGGCGGCGCGGCCGTGATACGGATGCCCGTACCAGCTTGCGAGTCCGGTCTCGGCCGCGGGAATTTGCGAAGGAACAGGAGGTGTTGGCGCGGTCGCACGCGCCACGTGGCGATTGTGCGCGCAGCCCGAGAGCCAGAAACTCACCGGCAGGATGGTGAACGCCAGGATGCTTGCGCGCCGGGCCATTTCCTTCGATCGTACCGCCGCCGCGCGTGTCCGGACAAGAACAAAAGCAGGTCGTCTTGGTTTTTCAGGGCTCGAACAATTAACTGAAGGAATGGTTTTGGCCGCCGAGGAGGGTGAATCACGGTCTTCGGTCCGGGACCGATGTGCATTTTTTTCTTGACTTTCGAACCAAAGCACCTTATATATGAATCACACTGCGATCTCTGATCGCAAATCTGATGTTAGGGAGAATCAATCGATGAAGAACGCAACAAAGAAGGCTGCGAAACCGAAGAAGAAAGCCGCCGCGAAGAAGAAGAAGTAGGCGCGCCGCCCCGAGAGGGCTTGCAGTCTATTTAGGGTTCATGCAAACGGCCCCGAGAAATCGGGGCCTTTTTTGTGTCTGGACGTCACCCTCCCCATCACGCTTCATGGCCGAGCTTCCACTCCTCGACTGGAGGCGCGCCGTCTTCTAACCAGGGATTCACCCTTTCGCGTTCTCTAACCGGGTTCACCCACATGATGATGTTCAACTCTCGCAGCTGAAACGCGTTCCTTGCTTCTTCATCTAGTGAGACTACGATGCGGTCGGCACGGATCGCTGCCTCGATGAGGGGCATGTCCTTGAGCCGGATTGCCAGCACCCCCGGGGCCTGCATCAGGATCGAGGATGCGAGCCCGCAGGTTACCGTTCTCCTCTGCTTCGAGTTGCCGAATCTTCTTCCTGGCGTACATGGATTTGCGCCACTCCCGCGTATATTTGGATTGATGGCGACGCCACTCCTCGGCCAGCGCTGGTGTGAGAACCATCTGATGGCAGATATGCAGAACAGCTCTCAAGAAATAGCGGCTGGCGCTAGAGTCGGGCTGCTTGCTCCAACCCGCTGCTTTCGCCAGCGACGCATCGATAACAAGTACCTTCGAAGCTGCGCGGAGCACTATGGGACTCGGTGGCCCTCGACCGCATCCAGGTAGGCACCTTCTGCGTCGAGAGCAACTGCATCGAAATCCTCCGGCCAATCTCCGAACGCGCCGTTCTCATCGAGATCGGCGCTACAAACCTGGGTGATTCCTGTCTGGCGATCCCGCTGGAACCAGTGAAGCTTGACGAGGGAGCGGTCAAGCTCGCCCTTGGCCACCAAAGTTTGAATAGCAGTTAATAGGAGAGAGCTGTGGGTTTCGGCAACAACCCGAACGCCACGCCTTGCAGCGTCGGCGAGAATATCGGCTAGTCGCGTTTGCGCCCGAGGGTGCAGGTGGATCTCGGGCTCTTCAAGGTAGACGAGCCGGCCCTCATCGGCGGCCCGCAACGCTACGAGCACTGGAAGAACCTGGGATACGCCGATTCCGACATCTGCGACATTGACCATGTCATTGGGGGATCCTTCAGACCGATTCACAAGCAGCTCTATCGCTACATCGCTGATCTTGTTCGCCCGTACATTCCGAGCTAGGCCTAGTATCCGGAGGTCGTTGGTTATCGCCTGCTTGATGGCGGGCTGCTCCTGCTGCCAATGATCGATGAGGGCGGCCACGTAGTACTCAAACAACCCGCTGAACATAGGATCAATCGAGGCAGTCGAGTAGACTCTCGAGGCGTTGCCCCGTATGCTTGGGACGTGAATTCCAGCGCGAAGGGCAGGAAGGGCCCATTTCGTCACGCTAGCGAACGGCATAGCATCGCTGACAACACCTAAGAAAAATCGGCTGGCGACCACGTGCAGTCCGGGTTCGGCCACTAATCCAAACTCTTTTACGATTTCTGGGGGGCTCATATCCGGTCGCAGCCCCACCTGCTGGCCCGCGAAGAAGGTCTTTTGTTCGACTACTCGAAGTCCTGACTCGTCCCTTACGAACCTTGTGCTAAACGCTGTCTTATCCGACCATCCGACCTCAATGGCAACGCCCCGGACGGTTTGGTCGGCTCTCGACAGGAACTGTTCGACCGAGGAAAAGGTAACATTTGGTCCATCGATCTTTAGCACGCCTGGATCATAGGTTGCCTCCAACGTCTGCTTCAACATCAGCAGCGGCTGCATGATGCTTGACTTCCCTGAACTGTTCGCGCCCGCCAGGATCGTCAGCGGCCTTATCTCGATCTCCTGTCTTTTGGCGATCGATTTGAAGCCCTCCACCGCAATGCGGCTGATGCCTTCAGCCACGGTTCACCCGATCCGGTTCAGCGCAGCGCGCAGCTCATCCAGCGTCATCACGCCCGGATGATACACGCGCACGATGCCGCGGCGGTCCAGGATGACCAGCGTAGGCGTGGTGCTGGCGCCGTAATTCTTGAAGTTCTCCTCGCTCACCGGAGCCGGCGCGCTCAACAGATCCGCGTAGAATTTCTTGCGAACCTCGTCGATGTACTTCAACTCTTCGGCCGGACCGGCCTCTTCGCCGCGCGCTACATACCCATATAGCTGCGTGGGCGCGACGATCACCAGACCCTTGCCGGCATACTCTTGCTGGATCTGAGCCAGGATGGGCGCTTCGTGTTTGCAGTCCGGGCACCAATGCGCCCAGAAGAACAGCAGGACCGGCTTTCCGCGCATCGCGGTAAGCGGCACGGGCTTCGATCCCAGAAACTCGCGTTCTTCGAGCGGCGGCGCGGGCTTACCCTCCAGCCCCAGCAGGTTGATGTTCTTTCTGAATGCGCGTGCGGATGGACGTGCCGCGATACGCCGCCAGTTCCTTCTCGAGATATGCGACGGCTTCGCCCCGCTCGCCTCGCGCACTCAGCACCAGTCCCTGGACTTCGATCGCCGCGCCGAGCGCTAATGGCAGGTGCGGCTCGGCGTCCAGCGGCCGCTTGGTCAGTTGCTGGACTGCCAGCGTCTCTGTCTCCTTAGCGTACGCCTCCGCTTTATCCAACTCACTAGCCGCCAGCGCACCGCGTCCCATCCAGGAAAGCGCTTCCAGGTACTCCGGCGTTGATGCCATATTGTCGCGCGGTAACTGGCGACCAGCGTGTCGCCGAGCGTGAAATTGTTCTGGCTGATGGCCGTGCGCACATCTTGCACGATGCCCGCGTGCGCCGCAGCCGCGATCAGAAACGCCGGGATTAATTTCGAACAGCATCTACATCGAGGATAATACGCGGCCGCCATCCACGACGATGGTCTGGCCGGTCAGATAGGATGACGCATCGCTCGCCAATAGCAGCGCCACTTCGGCAACTTCCATGGGCTGGCCCAGATGTTTGATGGGCTGCCGCGCGAGCAACTGCTGCCACTTGTTTTCATCCTTCCAGTAGTATTCGCTCAGCACCGTCTGAATCAAGCCCGGCGCGATAGCATTCACGCGCACGCCCAGTGGACCCAGCTCCACGGCGTAAGACTGCGTCATCATGATGAGGGCCGCCTTGGTCATGCTGTACAGCAGCCCATGGAACTGCGGGCGCAGGCCCGCGATGGACGCAGATGTTGATGATCGATCCCGAGCCGCGCTGGCACATGCCGGGCGCAACCAAGCGAGTCAGCCGGTAGGCGCTCTTGAGGTTGACCTCAACCATCTTGTCGAACTGGGAATCGTCCATTTCGATGCCCGGTCCTTGCGCGATATTGGTGGCTGCGTTGTTGACCAGGATGTCGATCTTTCCGAACTCCCGGTTGGTCGAGTGCACCAGCCGCTCCAACTCCTCCAGCTTGCCGACATGACACGCCATCGGCACCACGGTGCCTGGCAGGCCTTTCAACTGCGTGGCTACTTCATCCAGCGGGCTCTGCTTGCGGCCGCAGATGATGACAGTCGCGGCCTCGCGCGCGAACACTTCCGCGGTCGCCTTTCCGATTCCGCGGCTTCCGCCGGTCACAATTGCAACTTTGTTCTTGAGTTGGCTCATAAGATAGGTCGATTTACAGCTTCAGGCCCTTCAAGTATTCGCGAAACGGGCCTCCCAGGTCGTAGCGCCGCAGCGCGAACTCCACGGTGGCCTTCAGAAACCCGAGCTTGTCGCCGGCATCGTAGCGCGTGCCCTCGAAACGATAGCCGTAGATGGGGCGGTTCCGCGCCAGATGTTTCAACGCGTCGGTGAGTTGGATTTCTCCGCCGCTGCCAGGCTCGATGGCTTCGATGGAAGTGAAGACGTCAGGGGTCAGAACGTAACGGCCGATAATCGCAAGATTGGAAGGAGCTTCCGAAGGCTTGGGCTTCTCCACCATGTTACGGATGCGGAACAGGCGATCCTTGCCCGAATTGTGAGCCACCGGATCCGGCGTCCACGGCGCCATACGCCGAGATCGCGTCTCCCGGCACTTCCATCAAAGCGATTACGGAAGCTCCGTAAAATTCGTAAACATCCAGCAGCTGCCGGATAGCCGGAATTTCCGAATCGATCACGTCGTCTGATAGCACCACAGCGAATGGCTCATTGCCCACCAATTCCTTGGCCCGCAAAACAGCATGGCCGAGGCCGAGCGCCTCCTTTTGCCGAACGTAAGCGACGTCGATCATGTCGGAGACGTCGCGCACGATCTTCAGCAGATCCTTCTTGCCTTTGGCTTCCAGGGTCTGCTCCAACTCGAAGCTGACATCGAAGTGATCTTCAATGGCGGTCTTGCCGCGCCCGGTGACGATGATGATGTTCTGAATGCCGGAATGAATGGCTTCCTCGACGCCGTACTGGATGAGAGGCTTGTCCACCAGCGGGAGCATCTCTTTGGGCTGCGCCTTGGTGGCCGGAAGAAACCGAGTGCCGAGTCCCGCAGCGGGGAAAACCGCCTTGCGTACTTTTGGAATCATCAGAACTATTGTACGCGGTGACTCAGAGCTGGCTGAAAAGTTCGGCGGGCGGGAGCTGGAACGGATACTTGGGCAACGAGAAAGAGGAGACGTTTTGGAGGCCGAGTTCGGTGTAGATTGAGAAGCGCTGCGTCGCCGGATCGATCACCCAAATGTTAGGAACGCCCCACACGCGATACTCTTCGAGTTTTTGCATGAGATTCGAGTGGCGATCGTCTTTCGAGAGGATTTCGATACGTGACCAACGGTGGCTGATCGGGTACACGCTGCTGGGGAGGCTTCCCGGCGAACCGAACGTCTGGAATTCGATACAACGTCGGCTGCAAGCTTTAGCCGCAACTCGCGGCAGGTAAGCAGGGCGTAACTATGTCTAAGACGCTCCAAACGAAGCAATATGAGCAGAGCTTGAATAGTCGAGTGTATGTAATCCGGCATGCTGCGCTCCACGATTTCGCCATGGACAAATTCAGCATCATGCTCGAATGTCATTCGCAAATACTGCTCGGCCGTGATTTGCGTTTTGGTGGCCACCTGTTCGAAGGATAGCATGCGCGTGCACCCTGGAAATTTCCCCATCTGGCTGGGAAATAAGGCATTTCGACGCGAGATGCGTCCGCGAATCTGCGCTCACGCTATAATGAAACTTACCCCAACGTGCGGCCGCTCCGGCTCGCACTCTGGAGAGTGAATGGCTTACGTAATAGCAGAACCCTGTATCGGCACCAAAGACACGGCATGCATCGATGCCTGCCCGGTGGACTGCATCCATCCGAAAAAAGATGCGCCCAACTTTGCGGACCACAACATGATCTACATCGATCCGGTGGAATGCATCGATTGCGGCGCCTGCGTGCCGGTTTGTCCCGTCTCGGCCATCTTCGCGCTCGACGATCTGCCGGAGAAGTGGGCCACCTTCGCCCAGAAGAACGCTGAATATTTTGGACGCTAAGAGCTAGGCCGGTAAACCGCGGAGCTGGTGTCGGTTTCCCAGACCTTCACTTCGGAAATTCGCACGGCATCGTCATTCAATCCAGCGTGCACGCGGTCGTAGAAATATTTCGCGATATTCTCCGCCGACGGATTGATCTCATCGAACGGCGCCAGGTCGTTGATGAAGCGGTGATCCAGGTATTCGATCACCGCTCCCATCAGTCGCTTGACTTCCACGAAATCGACCAGCAAACCGGTGGAATCCAGGCGCTCGCCCGCCACCGTGATTCGCACCTTGTAGTTGTGGCCATGCACGTTCTCACACTTGCCGTGATAATTGCGCAGTGCGTGGCCGGCCGCGAAGCTCTGTTCTACGGAAACTTCAAACATCGAAAAATCTCTCTACATCGTCGATCTCGGTGGTGAATGCGTAATGGGGCAGGCTATCGAAGAATACCTGCCCATACCGTTGCTTGGTGATCCGATTATCCAGCAGCACCAGCACTCCCCGATCCGTCTTGCTCCGAATCAACCGCCCGAATCCTTGCTTCAATGCCAGCGCCGCCTGCGGAATCTGGTAGTCGTAAAACGGATTGCCGCCGTCTTCGCGAATCCGTTCGATCCTGGCCTCCACCACCGGATCGCTGGGCACGGCGAACGGCAACTTGTCTATGATAACGCAGCTCAGTTGATCGCCCTGCACGTCCACGCCCTGCCAGAACGACGACGTGGCGAACAGCACGCAGTGCGGCGTGGCGCGGAATTCTTCGAGCAGCGCGCTGCGCGGTCCGGTGCCTTGCAGCAGCGTGGGATATTCGATGTCGAGCGAAACCCGGTCGTAGACCATGCGCATTTGCTGGTAGCTGGTAAACAGCACAAACGCCCGGCCGCGGCTATGTTTCAGAATGCGCGTAACCTCATCGGCGGCGGCACGCGGGAATGCGGGAGAGCGCGGGTCGGGCATGTGCTGCGGCACGTACAGCAGCGCCTGTTTCTGGTATTCGAAGTGGCTTGGAACAACTAGCGGCCGGGCGTGCCGGATGCCGAGGCGCTTCTCGGTGAACTCGAATGTGCCGCCTACGGCCAGCGTCGCCGAGGTGAGCACCACGGTGTCGAGCTTGTCAAACAGTTTTTCTTCGAGGATCGATGACACGTCGATCGGCGTGGCTTGCAGGAAGCACCCCCGCCCGCGCCGTTCGATCCAATAGACGTAGCTTTTGTCGTCGCCGCGGCACCAGAATGCCACCCGTGACGCAAGCTCCTGCGTGCGGCGAAACAGCGGGATCACCTCGTCGGGCGCGTCCTTCACCAGTTGCAGGTGCGTGGCCAGCAGTTCCAGCGCGCGCTCCAGGTCATCGTAGATATCCTGGTGCTGTTCGAAGAACACGGTGTGGCCTTTGAAGCCAATCCGGCCTTCGGTGTGACCGAAGAGCGCGAAAAACTCCTCCGCCAGAACGGCCAGCCTGTCCAGCACTCTGTCCAACTCGCCCGATCCGAACTGCTTGGCCCGCGAAACCGCCGCGATGTCGCGAGCCAGCTCCTGGAACTGGTAGTTGCTGACGCTCACGCCGAAGTACTTCCCAGCCACGTCTTCGATCTCATGCGCTTCGTCGAACACCACCGCCGCGTACTCCGGGATGATGCCGCCGAATTCTTCGTCCTTCACCGCCAGGTCGGCGAAGAACAAGTGATGATTGACGATGATAATGTCGCTCTCGTGCGCGCGCTGGTGCATTTGGGTGATGAAACAGCGCTCGAACTGCTTGCACTTCTGCCCGCTGCACAGCTCGCGCCGCGCGTCAATCTTATGCCAGGCCGAGCTCGACTCAGGCAGCGTCTTGATCTCGGCGCGATCTCCAGTTGTGGTCGTCTTCTCCCACTCGCGAATGATCTGGAAGTCGGCGATCTCCTCCAGTCCGGTGAGTAGAGGCTCGCGCTCCGCATCGTAGATTTTCTGCCGGCAGGCGAAGTTGGCGCGTCCTTTCATGTAGCAGACTTCCAGCGGCCGCGCGAAATGTTTTTCCAGGAATGGGATGTCCTTGTAAAAAAGCTGCTCCTGCAAATTCTTCGTGCCGGTGGAGATCACCACGCGCTTGCCGGAGAGAATCACCGGAACCAGGTAGGCCAGCGTTTTACCGGTGCCGGTGCCCGCGTCCACGAGCAGATGCTTCTTTTCAGCAAGGGCCGACTCCACGGCTTCGGCCATCTCCAACTGTCCGGAGCGGAATTCATAGCGCGCATGCCACTTGGAAAGCAACCCGTGCCGGGAGAAAAACTGGCGCGCCGTGGGCGCATTCACCGCCGATGACATCCCCTATGATTCTTGCACGTGCCAAGATAGGAGGGTTGCAAACTATGCCTGACTATCGAACACTCGAACAGCAGTTTCGCGAGATTCTGAACTTGAAGCAGCCTCCGGTCGCTGTCACCTTTCTAAACGAACCGCCCGCCGGCGTCGAAAAATTCGCCGGATCGGAACCGTCCGGTTGCAGTTTCTGGCGCCTGGCCGCACAGGGCCGCGCTTTCTATACGGTGCCGTCCGACCACTACAATTGCCCGGTCGGTTCCTATACACACAAAATCGAGCTGCCAGCGGATAGGGCGCGCGAGTTGCCGGATATACTCGGGACCATGACCAGCCTGGGCTACCTCAAGATGGAGGAAGTCCCGGGCATCCCGGTCTTGAAGGAAACGCCCAGAGTGATTGTGTATGCACCCCTTTCGAAAACACCGGTCGATCCGGACGTTGTCTTGATGGCGGCCGTCCCCGCTAAACTAATGCTGCTGGAGGAAGCCGCGCTTCGAGCCGGACTCGCATCCAAGCTCCCGCTGCTGGCACGGCCCACCTGTATGGCGATTCCCGCGGCGATCGGGCACGGCATGGTGACCAGCGCGGGCTGCATCGGCAATCGTGTCTATACGGACCTGGGCGAGCACGAACTGTACTCCGCCATTCCCGGCTCCGCGCTCCAATCGATCGCGGACGCGCTTCAGACCGTCCTGGCCGCCAACGGCGCCTTGGCCGAGTATCATCAGGGACGCCGCAACCAGCTCTCGACAGCCTAGCCGCGCCAACGCCCGGTCCCGATGTCCTCAGCCCAAAGCGTCCGATCGCACAGCGCCGAGCTCAAGAAGGAACTGGGCCTGGGCGATCTGGTCTTAACCCAGATCATGTACGTGGTCGGCACGGGCTGGGTAGGAACGGCAGCCAAGTTGGGAAACCAGCAGATCGTCTTCTGGCTGGCTGCGATCGTTTTGTTCTACGCTCCCCTCGCAGCCGCCGTGATCTATCTCAACCGGATGATGCCGCTCGAAGGCGGACTGTACCAGTGGGCCAAGCTGGGCTTCAACGACTTCATCGGTTTTCTGGTGGGCTGGAACCTGTGGCTGTACGTCATCCTCATCGTGGCCACGCTGGGTGTTGGAATCGCTAACAACCTGGGCTACGCTTTCCGTCTGGGCGCTGTCGGTAGTGCGACGTGGTTTATGCTGCTGGTGACCTGCCTGCTGGTCGTGTTTCTCGTCTCGGTGACGACGCTCGGCCTCGGTGTCGGCAAGTGGTTTCAGAACGCCGGTGGCGTCGCGCAGATCCTGGTGTTCGCCACATTGATTCTGATTCCATTTGTCGTGCCACGCGGCGCCGCGGCGCGAGAGTATCATCCACTGGCGGCAACGGCGCCCGCGATATCTCTGTTCAGCGTGAATATCTTCAGCAAAATTTCGATGGGTGCGTTCTGCGGTTTCGAGTACGTCGCGATATTAGCGGGGGAGTGCAAGAATCCGGCCCGCAATATCAGCCGGTCCGTGCTTATCGCGTCGCCCATCATTTGCCTGATGTTCATTCTGGGCACCAGCTCGGTGTTGGCGTTCGTGTTACCTGGCCAAGTGGACCTGGTGGGCCCGATCCCCCAAGTATTGACGCTGGCACTGGGGCGTTTCCGCTGGGCCGGACTAGTCGCTCCGGCCGCCATTCTGTTGCTGATCGGCCGGCAAATCGGCAACTGCAGCCTGAGCACCGCGGGAAGCGCGCGGCTTCCGATGGTAGCCGGGTGGGACCATCTCTTGCCGGAATGGTTCTCCCGGTTGCATCCCAAATACAAGACGCCGGTGAACTCAATTCTGTTCGTGGGCGCCATGATTCTCGCCCTCGGCTTGTTGGGAATCACCGGCGTGGGTCAGCAAGAAGCGTTCCAGATCCTGGACAACGCGGCCGGTGTGTTCTATGCCCTCGCTTATTTGGCCCTGTTCGCGCTTCCGCTGGTCGGGTTCCGAGAGGTTGCACAGAAACCGCCGCTTTGGTTTCGTGCAGCGATGGCGTCCGGCTTTCTGGTAACGGTTCTCTATTGCGTGATGTCGTTGTTTCCCATCATCGACGTGACCAGCCGGCTGTCGTTTGCTGCCAAGATCGGCGGTGTGATCGTGGGCGCCAATGTGCTGGGCACGTGGCTGTATCGCATGGGCAGCCGCAAACGAGCCGCATAGCGATCCAGTTGATATTCTGAAGTCATGCCTGTTGGCACGGCGCTGTCCGTCGAGCAATATCTCGCCATTTCCTTCCCCGACCTTGACAAAGAGTACCGGGACGGAGAGCTCGTGGAGCGCTCTCTGCCGGATAACCTACATTCCAAAACTCAAGTGCTCTTGGGAGCCTTCTTCGAAACCCATCGAAAGACAGTTGCCGTCTTCGCTCGGAGCGAACTGCGATTAAGGATACGACCGACTCTCATCCTCATACCCGGCGTAACGGTATTTCATCCGGATGAGCCCCAAGAGCGCTATCCCGATAAGCCTCCCTTCATCGCCATCGAGATTCTCTCGCTCGATGACAAGCTGGCTGACGTTCGTGAAAAGCTCGAAACCTACCGCACTTGGGGCGTGACCCACGTCTGGCTGGTCGATCCCCATTCCCGCCGCATGTATACCTGCGACAGCGGCCTGATGGAAGTGGCAACCCTGCAGATCCCGGAATTGGGACTGACGTTGTCGCCGGCCGAAGTTTTCGGCTGATCGCGCTCGCTCGTCTCACGCTAGAATCGAGTTAATGCGACTTCGCGCGGTCATTTGCTCCCTCGTCCTTGCGGCGCTGGTGTACGCCAGGCAGCCGGTCCACGCCCGCCATGCCATGGTGGTGGCACAGGAACCACTCGCCGCCGACGTGGGCGTTGCGGTGCTCCAATCGGGCGGCAATGCAATCGACGCAGCCGTCGCGGTGGGATTCGCGCTCGCTGTCACGCACCCCTTCGCCGGAAACATCGGCGGTGGCGGCTTCCTGCTGGCCCGTTTCGCCGATGGCCGAACCACCTTCATCGACTTCCGCGAGAAGGCTCCGCTGGCCGCTTCGCGCAACATGTATCTGGACGCCAACGGTAACCTCACCAAAGACAGCCAGCTCGGATGGCGCGCTTCGGGCGTTCCAGGATCGGTGCGCGGTTTCGAGCTGGCGCACAAGAAATATGGGCACAAGAGCTGGGCCGAGTTGCTGGCGCCCGCGGTGCGGCTGGCGGCTGACGGATTTCCGGTCTCCTATAGCCTGGGCCAGTCGCTGCAGAGCCCAGGCACGGTTCGGAAGCTCTCCCAATTCCCGGACTCCAAGCGTACCTTCCTGGGCGTTCAAATCGGCGACAAGCTGGTGCAGCCCGAGCTGGCCGCCACGCTGAAACGCATCCAGGAGCACGGCGCGGACGATTTTTATCAGGGCGAAATCGCTCGCAAACTGGCCGCGGCGATGCAGGCCAACGGCGGCTTGATCAGCTTGCAGGATCTGCAGGATTACCAAGCCATCGAGCGCACGCCTCTGCGTGGGCACTATCGCGACTACGAGGTCGTCACCTCGCCTCCGCCTAGCTCGGGCGGCGTAGGAATTCTGCAAATGCTCGGGATTCTGGAGGGCTCGGGTTACGAAAAATCCGGCGCCGGTTCCGCCGCTTCCATTCACTACGTCGCCGAGGTAATGCGCCGCTTCTACGCGGATCGCAGCGAGTACTTCGGCGATCCCGATTTCGGCCCGGTTCCCATCACCAAGCTGCTCGATCCCGCTTATATCGCCAGCCGCCGGCGCAGTATCGATCCGCAGCACGCCACCCCCAGCAGCGAGATCCGGCCCGGAAATCTGAACGCCTACGAGAGCACTCAGACCACGCATTTCAACGTAGTCGACTCCGAAGGCAACGCGGTCGCGGTTACCTACACGCTCAACGGCGGATTCGGAAGCGGCGTGACCGCGCCCGGTCTCGGATTTCTGCTGAACAACGAAATGGACGACTTCGCGGCCAAGCCCGGCTCGGAGAACATGTTCCATCTCATCCAAGGCGAACGAAACGCGATTCAGCCAGGAAAGCGGCCGCTTTCCTCCATGACGCCCACCATCTTGCTGCGCGACGGCAAGTTCTTCATGGCGGTTGGCGC
Organism: Terriglobia bacterium; assembly: GCA_963739705.1. Classification (GTDB taxonomy): domain Bacteria; phylum Acidobacteriota; class Terriglobia; order Bryobacterales; family Bryobacteraceae; genus Palsa-89. The sequence goes on from CAVUBR010000018.1 coordinate 102,151, forward strand.
GCCCGGCGGCGGCCGCATCATCAACGGTGTCCTGCAGGTGATTCTTAACGTGGTCGACTTCCACATGAACGTTCAGGATGCGGTCGACTGGCCGCGCTTCCATCACCAGTGGATGCCCGACGAACTGTACCTGGAACGAGGCATTTCGCCCGACACGGCCGCGCTGCTGAGTGCGATGGGACATAAGATTGCGCCCTATGAAGCGAGCGACCCGATCGTGGCGCGCGTCGAGGCTATCGTCAATGAAAACGGCTGGCTGCAGGGCGGCGCCGACGGACGCGGCAGCTCGAAAGCAGAAGGTTATTAAACCGGATGCAGCGCGTTCTGTCGACTCACCTGTTCGTCAATCATCGGCTCACGACGGTCTGGCTGGATAAAATCCATCAGACCGGCATCCCGGCGGTGGAAATTTTTTGTGCCCGCCAGCATCTGGATTACCGTGACCGCGCACAGATCAACGAGCTGGGCCACTGGTTCCGCGACTCGGAGCTGAAGCTGCATTCACTGCACTCGCCCATGTACAGCGACGACATGTGGGGCCGGTCCGGGCCGAATGCGCGTATCAACATCACCGAGCCGGTCAAATCCAAGCGGCTCGAGATGCTGGATGAAATCAAGCGCGCCATCGACATCGCCGAAACCATCCCGTTTCGTTACTTGATCCAGCACCTTGGTGTTTCGAATGAAGATTTCGACGAGCACAAAGTGGAATGCGCTTTCACCGCGCTTGAAGAGCTGAATCTATTCGCCCGCGAACGTGGCGTGGAGGTGTTGCTCGAGAACATTCCGAACGATCTCTCCAGCGCCGAACGCCTGATCTACTTCATCGACACCACGCATCTGAAACTCAATTTTTGCCTGGATGTCGGACATGCCAATCTCAACGAAGGCGTCCCTACGGCGTTTAGGATCATGAAGGACCGCATCCGATCCACGCACCTGCACGACAACGGCGGCGATGAAGACAGCCATCTTTGGCCGCTGGTTTCCGAAGGCGGCAGCATCGATTGGAAAGAGACCATGACCCTGCTGCGGTCGCATCCCGGCGATTGTCCGCTGCTGCTGGAGCTGCGTGAGCTGCCCGAGTTTCCTCTCCCCCAGTCGCTCGACTCCGTCAAGCAGATCTTTGACAAGCTCGAGGCGCTCTGATGGCGTACTCGCGCATTCGAATTCAAGACGCCGGCCGGCACGTGGGCGATACGGTGGAGATCGCGGGCTGGCTTTACAACCTGCGCAAGTCCGGCAAAATCGTGTTTCCGCTGTTGCGCGACGGCTCCGGCATCATGCAGTGCGTCGCCGTGAAGGCCAGCCTGGACGAAGCGCTGTTTGAAGAATTGAAGAATCTCACGCAGGAATCCTCGCTGGTTCTACGTGGCAAAATTCGCGCCGAGCAGCGTGCGCCCGGCGGCTACGAGCTGGATGTGGAAAGCGCGGTGGTGTTCCAGCGGGTACCGGAGACCGACCCTTATCCCATCACGCCCAAAGAGCACGGCATCGATTTTCTGATGGACCACCGGCATCTCTGGCTGCGCAGCAAGCGCCAGCACGCCATTCTGCGCGTGCGAGCCGAAGTGATCAAAGCCGTGCGCGACTATTTCGATTCTCACGGCTTCACGCTGGTGGATACGCCGATTTTCACGCCCGCCGCCTGCGAAGGCACCACCACCCTGTTCGAAGTGAATTATTTCGACGAGGAAAAAGTCTACCTCACGCAGTCCGGCCAGCTTTATAACGAAGCCACCGCGATGGCGTTCGGCAAGACGTACTGTTTCGGCCCCACCTTTCGCGCCGAAAAATCCAAGACCCGCCGGCACCTGACGGAATTCTGGATGGTCGAACCGGAAATGGCTTATGCCACTTTGGAAGATGTCAAACAAGTGGCTGAAGAACTGGTGGTATTCGTGGTCGGCCGCGTGCTCGAGAATCGCCGCGGCGATCTGGCCGAATTGGAACGCGATGTCTCCAAGCTCGAATCCATCCAGTCCCCGTTTCATCGCATGACCTACGACGACGCCGTGCTCGAGCTGCAAAAGAAAGGCAGCGAGATCCAGTGGGGCGGCGATTTCGGTGGCGCCGACGAGACCCTGATTACCGAGGGCCTGGACCGCCCGCTCATGGTGGATCGCTATCCAACCCAAGTGAAGGCCTTTTACTTCCAGCCCGACGCGGATCGCCCGGAACTGGCATTGGGTGTGGACGTGATCGCGCCGGAGGGCTACGGAGAAATCGTCGGCGGCGGCCAGCGCATCCACGATCTGGATCTTCTGTTGAAGCGCCTGGAAGAACACAATCTGCCCCAGGAAGCCTTCAATTGGTACGTGGACCTGCGCAAGTACGGCAGCGTCCCGCACGGCGGCTTCGGCATGGGCATCGAGCGCTTCGTGGCCTGGATGTGCGGCCTGGAGCACATCCGCGAAACCATCGCGTTCCCGCGCATGCTCTACAGGACCAAGCCGTGAGCCACCCCTGATATGCGCCACTCGCACGTCGCTGTCATCGGCGTCCCTCTGGATCTCGGCGCGGGCCGGCGCGGCGTCGACATGGGACCATCGGCCGTTCGCGTCGCGAATCTCAACGCGCGGCTGGCGGAGTTGGGCTACCAGGTTGAAGACCTCGGTAACGTCCCGGTGGTCCAGCGCGAAAGCCAAACCGCAGGCGATCCAAAAGCCAAGTATCTTCCCCAGATCACAGAAACCTGTACCCGCCTGGCCGAAATGGTGGCCAGCGTGATGGCCCAGGGAAAATTTCCACTGGTGCTCGGAGGCGATCATTCCGCCGCAATCGGCAGCGTCTCAGGAGTCTCGCAACACTTCCGCTCTGGCGGCGAAAAGCTGGGGATGGTCTGGATAGACGCCCATACCGATATGAATACGCCCGCCAGCAGCCCCAGCGGCAACGTGCATGGAATGCCCCTGGCCTGCTGTATCGGTCTCGGTCCGCCCGAACTTTCCTGCATCTTCGGCTACTCGCCTAAGATTGATCCCGCCAACGTTGCACTGGTGGGCATCCGCTCGGTGGATGTGAAGGAGCGCGAGAACGTCCAGCGCTCCGGTGTTCACGCCTTCACCATGCGCGACATCGACGAGCGCGGCATGCGATCGGTCATCGAGCAGGCCATCGAAGTGGCTTCGGCGGGTACTGCCGGCATCCATGTTTCGCTGGATATGGACGCGGTGGATCCGCGCGAGGCGCCCGGCGTCGGCACGCCCGTGCGCGGCGGCATCACCTATCGCGAGGCCCACCTCGCCATGGAAACGCTGGGCGACACCGGACGTCTGACGTCTATGGAAGTAGTGGAAGTGAATCCGGTGATCGATGAGGCCAACCGCACCGCGATCCTGGCGGTCGAATTAGTCATGTCCGCGATGGGAAAGAGGATTCTTTAGACCAAATGAGGACGCGCGTGGCAGTGATCTACGGCGGGCGCAGCGGCGAGCACGAAGTGTCGCTGCGTTCCGCCAAGTCCATCATCGAGGCCATGGACACGGAGAAGTACAACGTGCTCCACTACCGGATCTCGAAGGAAGGCAAGTGGAGCCCGCGGCCTATCGTTCCCGAACCGAATGGCAATCCTGAGATCGACGTCGTTTTTCCAGTGCTGCATGGCACTTTCGGCGAAGACGGAACAATTCAGGGCTTGCTTGAACTTGCAAATTTGCCGTACGTCGGCGCGGGCGTCCTGGCCTCTTCGATATCGATGGACAAAGAAATGATGAAGCGCGTGATGAAGCAGAGCGGGCTTCCCGTAGTCGACTATTTTGTGGTGCCGTGTGCAGGCGCCCCGGCCATGAACATGGATTTTCCGAAGTTCGTCAAGCCGGCCAATCTGGGATCCTCCGTCGGAATATCGAAGGCCCGCAATGAGCAGGAATTGATGGCGGCCATCGAGCTAGCGAGCCACTACGACCGCAAGGTTATCGTCGAGCGCGGCATCACGGGGCGTGAGTTCGAATGCGCAGTGCTGGGCAATGAGAATCCGGTGGCAGCCGTGCCATGCGAAATTCTGCCATCGCGAGAGTTTTACGACTACGAAGACAAATATGTTTTAAACAAGGCGGAGACGGTGATCCCGGCCGCATTATCTCCGGAAAAAACCGCCGAGCTGCAGCGGCTGGCTGTCGAGTGCTATCGCACGGTGGAATGCGAAGGAATGGCGCGCGTCGATTTTCTGCTGGAAAGCGCAACTGACCAGCTCTACATCAACGAGATTAATACCATCCCCGGATTCACCTCCATCAGCATGTACCCTAAAATGTGGGAGTACTCGGGTCTTCCGATGCCGAAGCTTATCGATCGCTTGATTGAGCTGGCGTTCTCCAGACACGAAGCCAAGAAACGTCTCCGATATTCGAAGTAACCGTAGAATGATCGCCCCGCTTCTGTTTTTTTTCGCCGTGCCGCCCTCCACCGAGGATCTAGAGAACGCGCTCAAGCGTTTTTCCGAGGTGCTGGCCATCGTCCAACAGCAAGCCGCGGATCCCGTCAACTCGCAACAGGCCGTATATCAGGGCGCCATCCCCAGCATGTTGCGCGAGCTCGATCCTCACTCTGTTTTCTTCGATCCCGAGCAGTACGAGCAGCTCAAGGAGATGGAGAAGTCCGAGCAGAAGGGATTCGGCACCGTCGTATCGATTCTGCCGGGACGCGTCTTCGTGCTGCAAGCCATGCCGGGAACGCCTTCCGCCAAAGCGGGGCTGCAGCCTGGCGACGAAATCGTCGCGGTGAACAACGTGGCCTTGGCGCGCCTGGAGTTCGATCAAATCGTGGGTTTCCTGGGGGAAGCCAGGCAGCATCAGGCCCAGCTCATCGTCCGCCGCCCCACCAACGCGCGCCTGCTCTCGTTCGTGCTGGACCCGGAATTAGTGGACGCCCCCAGCGTGGATCGCGCCTTTCTCTTGCGTCCCAACCTGGGTTACATCCGCGTCACCGGATTCGATCCCCAGACCTCAAAGCAACTCAAGGAAGCCATAGAAAAACTCGGCGGCGACAAACTGCATGGCCTGGTGCTCGACCTGCGTGACAATCCCGGCGGCGTGGTTCAGGCGGCTCTAGAGGCCGCGTCGTTCTTCCTTCAGCCGGGCCAAAAAATTCTCAGCGTCAAAGGCCGCAGCATCGAGGACCAGACCGTGGACACACCCAAGACCGCGACACCCTATGCCTTCCGGATGGCCGTGCTGGTGAACGAAAAGACCGCCAGCGCGTCGGAAATTCTTTCCGGCGCGTTGCAGGATCACGACCGCGCGGTCATCCTGGGCCAGCCGAGTTTCGGCAAGGGCCTGGTGCAAAACGTGTTCACTCTTTCCGGCCAAACGGCCCTGGCTTTGACGACCGCCTTCTACTACACGCCCAGCGGCCGGTCCATTCAGAAGCCGCTCGCCAGTGGCCACCTCGCGCTCGAAAAGCAGAACGAACAGTTCCACACCGATTCCGGCCGCACCGTCACCGGCGGCGGAGGGATTCAGCCCGACCTCATCGTCGCTCCCGAATCTCCAACGCGGCTGCGCATGGTACTGGAAGGCAGCGGCGTCATGACCTCCTTTGCCACCGAGTACACCCAGAACCATCGCGTGACTGAGAGCTTCAATGTCACGCCGTCCATACTCGAAGACTTTCAAGTATTCGCGGGCCAACGCCAGATTCAACCCTCCGTGGCCGACTGGGTGCGCGACCGCGATTGGATACAAAACCGGCTCAAGCAGGAAATCTTCAATCAGTCCCTGGGCGTTGCCAAAGGCGATGAAGTAGGAGCCGAGCGGGACCCGGCGGTGCAGGCCGCCATCGAGCAGCTAGTCTCCCGGCAATAGCTCCGGCTTGCGCGCAAAACGGGCGCGCACGACCTGGCTGATGATGGGAAGCAACGATATGAAGATGACCAGCAGCACGAACTTTTCGAAGTTTCGCCGCACGAACTGCACTTCACCCAGGAAATATCCCAGAATCGTCATGGAAGAAACCCAGCCGATCCCGCCGAAGATATCGAACGACAGAAAGCGCACATAACGCATCTTCGCCACACCCGCGACGAATGGCGCAAAGGTCCGGATGATCGGAACGAACTTGGCGTAGATGATGGTCTTGCCGCCATGCTTCTCATAAAACATTTCGGTGCGCCGCAGATGTTCTCGTTTGAAGAAGCGCGAATCCGGGCGGTTGAATATCGCCGGACCGGCACGCCGGCCGAGCAAATAGCCGCACCAATCCCCCAGCATCGAAGCGCAGATGAGCAGAGCGATGATCACCGCCAGGTTCAACTCGCCCGCGCCGGCCACTACTCCAATCGTGAACAGCAGCGAATCACCCGGCAACACGAAGCCCACCAAGAGCCCGGTCTCCGTAAACAGGATAGCCGCCAGCGTAACGTAACCCAGCCAGCCTGTCAGGACCGTGGAGAGCAGTTGAATGAGCCGCTCGGGCGTAGTGAGGGTGCGGAATGCATCCAGCAGCCAGTGAATCATGCGGCCGTGCTAACTGTGATACCGGGCAATCAGCTTGTTGATGACGTCCTGGTGTTTTTTGACCTTGCCCTCTTGAACCAGACGCGTCAGGACGCTGTCCGTCAAAAGAGGCGCGGTCGCTTGGGCCTTGCGCGTCTTGATCTGCATCACGATGCTCTGCCGTTGCTCGGCCAGCTTGGTCATGTCGGCCTGTTGCCGCCCCACCACCTTGCCAATCACGGCTTGGCCCGCTATGGAAACTGGCCCGATGATGGTACCGTCCGGCTTGGTAAACGCATCGCTCAGGGAAGCAGCCGGCCCGATGCCTTCCGCCGCGCCGTCCCGGGAGAAATAATCGGCCGTCTTTACCTCCAACCCCTGGCTCTTGGCGGCGGCCTGCAGGTCCCCGCCATTCGACTTCAGCAGCTCCATCAACTTGTTCTGCTTTTCAGCCGCCAGCGACGTTCCCCTCTGCTGCATGTAGCTTGCTTTCACCTGCGCCTGGACCTCGGAAAAGTCCGCCGGATGCGGCGGAATGACGCTGGTAACCACGGCGATGGCAAGCTTGTTTCCGGCCTGGATGACCTCGCTGACTTCGCCTTTTTTCAGCGAGGTAATGGCGGTGTTTGCCACCGGGTTCGACCCTAGCTCTGGAATCGGTTGCCCCGCTCTGTACTTCGGAAGGTCGACGAATTGCAAGCCTAACTGGTTGGCAATCTGCTGGGCATTTTGCGGGCTCTTGACCAGTTCCGCGCGCGCCTGATCCTCCAAGCTTTGCATTTTGTCGAACACGGTCTGCGATCGAAGGGTGTTCGAAATATCAGCCTTCACTTCGTCCAGCGTCTTTAAGCGTGCCGGCTCTTTCTCCAGCACCTGGATGATATGGTAGCCGTACTGCGTGGTAATAACGTTGCTGATCTCTTTCGGCTTCAGCGCAAAGGTCGTATCTTCGAATTCCTTGACCATCTGGCCGCGTACCACCCAGCCCAGGTCGCCGCCCTTGGACGCCGAGCCAGGGTCGTCGGAGTTCTTTTGAGCCAGTGCGGCGAAGTCGGCGCCGGCGCGTAGTTGCTTCAACAGATCATCAGCCTTAGCCTTGATGGCCGCTTTCTCGGCATCCGATTTATTGCTGGTAGCCAGCAGGATATGGCGGGCATGCACCCGCTCCGGGGTCCGGTACTGGTCCAGATGCGAGTTATAGTAATTCTGAATTTGCGCGTCCGAGATCGGAATCGTTTCGCCTACCTTGGCCTGATCGGCCACAATCAATTGCGCATCGCGAGTTTCCACTTGCGGAAAAAAGTTCTTGTTGCTTTCAAAATAGGCCCTCAGCTCGGCCTCCGTGGGCTTGACGTCGGCGGCAATCTTTTCCGGGATCAAGGCGACGTACTCGAACTTGATCTTGTCGTTTTGCTGCTTGTAGGCGGCTTCCACTTCCGAGGGAGTGACGATGGCGCCCTCCAGAGCCAGGGACTGCAGATCATCCAGGTAGGCGTTCTCCCGCAACCCGTTCTCAAAATCGGGGACGCTGGTGTTGAGCTGTTGTTGGACGTATTGGCTGTATTGATCCGGCGGCAGGCTTCCGAACTGCGTCGAGCGGATGATATAAGCCAGATCCGCATCGGTAATTTGAAATCCGAGCCGTCGGGCTTCATAAGCCATGGCTCGCGCGGCGATGGCTTGATCGATCAATTGGGGGACATACGAATCGGCCATCTCCGGGGGGACTTTGGCGCCCTGCAACAGGTTGCGGATCTGCATATCGACCTGCTGAACGGTGATCGGCTCCTTGCCGATTTCGGCGATCACCTGGTCGTCGCCGTTGCCTACCGGCGTTCCCGCGCCTGGAATGAGATACACCAACATCGACAGTGCGACGATGGCTGAGCATGGCGCCCAAAAGAATGCGCACGGCCTTGGCCCGGCTGCGAAACAGATCAAACATGCGTGAGAGCTCCTACAAAAGACGGTGGGTCTAACCCAAGTATAGCGCGATCGCCTGGTTCTCGCGGATTCCCGGCTGGAAGGCTTATGCTGGGCTTTGATACGCCTTCAATTGATCTTCGGCATCCACCGCGCCACCCATCGGATCGGTTTATTCGTCCAAAGACACGCGCCGGGTCTCACGCAAGCTGAGGCGCACATCCTCTGCCACTTGCACGAAGCCGGTGACACTTCTATCGCCGATCTGCATCGCGCCTTCGCGCACAAGCGCTCCACGCTGACCAGCGTCCTCGACCGGCTGGATGCGCGCGGCTTGGTGAAGCGCGAGACCAGCCCCAAGGACCGGCGCTCGTTTGTGATCAGCCTCACCCGCGCCGGCGCTAAAAAAGCGGCTAAGATCCACGCGCAGATGGAGTCGCTCGAAGCGGCCGTGTTGCGGCACTGCGGCCGGCCCGCACTCCAAGCTTTCGATCGGTTGATCCACGAATTGGAACACACGGCCGCGCTGGATTGAGATCATTTTGCGGCCAGCGGCTTCAATCCGAACTCCATGTGCAGCCGCAGGCCCAGTACCCAGACCGGCCCGCGATCGTGGTTGTAGGCCGGATTGTCGTAGTGCTGCGCATCCAAGGTCGCAAAGAAACCCGGAACAGCCGCGCGCTGTAGTAGCTCTCCCACAGATATTCGGGCGCGTAGTTCAGCTTGCCATCGCCGATCAGAAAATCGTATCCGCCGCGCGCCAGGTAAAGCGCATGGACGCCTGAGATTCCGCTGGCCGTGAAGGACGTGGCGGCGACGTCGTCCTTTCTCTTCCAGAGCGCGCCCTTCACTGAAACGCCGGCGCTCGCCAGCCGGTCGATCGCGGTGAAGGCGAAATCCTGGGTTTTTCCGTCGTTCCATCCCAGCCGCGTGAAGACGCCGACGTTTTTCGTAATTTCCTGATCGGCGTTGACACCGAACCCGTACTTCAGCGTTCCATAGTGGCGGACAGCATTGACATCCGGCCTGGTTCCGGTTTGCGCGGCCAGGTTCAGCGCGTCGCCATAGCTTCCCGAGTTGGTGTGATTCAGATATTCCAAAACACGTACCGCGCCGGGATGCTTTGCCAGGGAATGCCGCCGTTCCTCTTCGAAAACGTCGCCGCGGTCGACAAACAGGCGGCGGTCGAACCGGGGACCGTTCGCCGTTCGCGGCTCCGCCACGCTGCCGTAGCGCCACGACCAGTTGCGCGTGTGGAATTCGTGTACCATGCCCCAGGTGTAGCCGCGCGTGTCGGCCGGATAGTCCCAAGCGCCGTTGTACATCACGCCCCACGCTTCAAATTGCGTGCGCGGATCGTGGCTATAGGCGTTGTTGTCGAAAAAATCCGTGACCGTGAATCGGCCCACAATCACCGTATAGCGAACCATCGGACGCGTGCCCCCGAGCACGTTTTCGTCGCTCTCGAAGGCTTCTTTCTCCGAGCCGAAGCCCACATCGTAAGAAAGATACAGCCGGGCTATGTAGGGCTTGGGAGTCGCGCTCGCGACCCGAGGAATTTCCCCGTTGGGCGGATTGGCGAGCCCATTTACCGCGCTGAGGCCCTTGCCTCCGGCGATTTCGGGATCGAAATAAAACTGCAAATTATCGGTGAGACGCGCGCCAAAAAACAGCGTCGTGGTGAGGGACGCATCGGCCTCCCGCTGATCCAAGAGGCTGAATGCTCCCTGGTAGGGCGCGTTAAACGTGCCGTGATACTGGCCGATCGACGTGGCCTGGTAATAGAGATTCCATCGCTCTTCCGCAGGTGTCGCGTTCGCATCGGCGCTCGGGGTGTCCTGAGCCCACAAGCCGCCAGCGATGGCTAACGCGGTTGAAAGCGCGATGTTCCGAATCATCCATACCTTTTCTGGTTAAGTGTAGCCAAGCGGAGAGCGAGCCTGCAGTCATCGTTTTGTCATCGGGCAAGCAAAGACCGACCGAAAATCGTACGCTGGACTTATGACCAGCGCGACACCGATCCCGCAGCAGGACCCGGCTCGCGAGTTGCTGCGACACATCGTCGCGACGCTCGCATACCGCGCGGGTAAAACCGTGCGCGACGCGCCCGCGAGCTTCGCAGCTTATCAAGCTTCTCAAAGCACCCGCACACCGGCCCAGATTCTGGCTCATATGGGCGATCTGGCGGACTGGGCGCTGTCGATCGTGTCCGGCCAGCAGCAATGGCACAATTCCGAGCCGCTCCCCTGGCCGCCGGAGGTAAACCGGTTCTTCGCCGCTCTGGCAGCGCTCGACGCCTACCTCGCATCCGAAAAGCCGCTGCACGGCGACGTTGGAAAGCTATTCCAGGGCGGCTTGGCCGACGCTCTTACCCATACCGGCCAGATCGCCATGCTGCGAAGAATGGCCGGATGCCCCGTACGCGGCGAGAATTACTACCAGGCTTACATTGAAAAAGGGCGCGTGGGTGCGGATCAAGCCGCCCCGGTGCGCGAGTTCGATTAGGGCCAGCCATCCGCTAAAATTAGGATATCGCTCGAAAATGCCTATCGTTTCCGGGCTTGGCCGGTCCAATTCTATTTGGACCCGCTCGCATCTCGAAGGAGGTCGTCTTCCATGAAGTGGCTCGGCGCTGCACTGCTCTTGTTCCTTCTGCTACCGTCCGCTGTTCGTACCGCCCCACCGGAAACCAGGCTGCTCCGGCAACCCGACATCTCCAAGGACGCCGTGGTGTTCGTCTACGCCGAAGATCTGTGGATCGCGCCGCGCACGGGCGGCGAAGCGCGCCGGCTCACGTCGCATCCCGGCGACGAGGTCTACCCGAAGTTCTCGCCCGACGGCAAGTGGATCGCCTTCACGGGTGAATACGACGGCAACGCCGACGTATACATCATTCCATCCGAAGGCGGCGAGCCGCGGCGCCTGACCTATCATCCGGCCAACGACATGGTGCTGGGCTGGACGCCCGACAGCAAGAAAGTCCTGTTCCGCTCCAACCGCGCCAGCGCCCCGGCCGCCACCACGCGCCTGTTCCTGGTCTCCATCGACGGCGGCCTGGAAGAGATGCTGCCGGTCCCGCGCGCCAGCCTGACCAGTTTCTCGCCCGACGGCCAAAAGATCGCCTACAACCCGACTTCGCAGGAATTCCGCACCTGGAAACGCTATCGCGGCGGCTGGAACAACTACATCGGCATCTACGATCTCAAGCGCAACAGCTATGAAGAAATCCCGCGCTCGGGCGCGCTCGATCAGTTCCCCATGTGGCGCGGCAACGCCGTCTATTTCATTTCCGACCGCGACGGCACCATGAATCTGTACCGCTACGACTTGGGTTCGAAGCAGACCAGGAAGCTTACCAACTACACCGAATACGACGTCAAGTGGCCCAGCGCCGGCGCGGACGCCATCGTGTACGAAAACGGCGGGCTGCTGTATTCCTACGATCTGGCGAGCAGCAAGGTCGCGCACATCCCCATAACGGTCTCGAGCGATCTGACTACCGCGCGCCCGGAGATAAAAAGCGTCTCCAACATGATTCGGAGCTTCGAGCTGTCGCCCACCGGAGTACGCGCGCTGGTGGAAGCGCGCGGCGACATCTTCACCATCCCCGCCGAGCATGGCAGCATTCGCAATTTGACCGATACTCCGGGTGTCCACGAACAAAACGCGGTCTGGTCGCCGGACGGCAAATGGATCGCGTATCTGTCGGATCGCAGCGGCGAATTCGAAATTTACTTGCGGCCGCAGAAGGGCGGCGACGAGGTTCGCGTCACCAGCGACGGCGAGTGCTATCGCTACGGGCCGAAATGGTCGCCCGACAGCAAGAAGCTCGCCTATTGGGACAAGAAGCAGCGCTTGTATTACGTCGATGTCGATGCCAAGCAGCCGGTGCTGGTGGATCAGGCTGAAAACGGTCTGGATGGCACGCCCGCCTGGGCGCCGGACAGCCGCTGGCTGGCTTTCGCCAAGAACGAACAGAACCAGGCCACCGCGATTTATCTGTACTCGCTGGAGAAAAGCCAGGTCACGCGTGTCACCGAGGATTTCTACAACAACGTCAATCCGGCATTCGATCAGAACGGGAAATATCTCTACTTCCTCTCCGACCGCTTCTTCTATCCCAGCAGCGGCGTCCTCGACCAAAGGTACAACTACTACGACACGCGCGGCATCTTTGCTCTGGTACTGAAATCGGGCGAAGCCTCACCTTTCGCCCCGCAGATCGACGACGAAAAGGACGCAAGCGACGCCAAAAAGCCCGAGGCAGCGCAAAAGAGCGAATCCAAAGCGGAAGCGAAACCCGACGAAACAAAATCCTCCGACGAGAAGCCGGCCGAAAAGAAAGCCGAGGTCAAACCCACCACCATCGATCTCGATGGACTCGGCTCCCGCATCGTGCAGGTGCCGGTTCCCGCTGGGATGTACAAGCATCTCGAAGCACGAAACAACACCATCTTTTACCTCTCAAACACCATCGAATCCACCGAGAACGGCCGGCCCGGCGCACCGCCCCGCGCCACGCTGCACATGTTTGACATCGCAAAACGCGATGACAAAGTTTTACTCACCGGAATCGACAATTACGACCTGGATCACGACGGCAAGAAGGTGATCTATCGCGCCGGACCGGCCAACTTCGGAATCATCGACGCCGCGGCTGGCAAGAAGGTCGGCGACGGCAAGCTGGATCTGTCCAGCCTGCAGACGCGCGTCGATCCCCGCGCGGAATGGAAGGAGATTTTCCACGAGGCCTGGCGTGTGGAGCGCGACTTCTACTGGGATCCCGCCATGGAAGGCCTGAATTGGAAGCTGATCGGCGCGCGCTACGAGGCGCTGCTGCCCTGGGTGGCGCACCGCGGCGATCTGAGCTACGTGATCGGCGAGATGATCGCCGAGCTCAGCACCTCACACACCTACGTGCAAGGCGGCGATCTTCCGGACCGCCCGCGCATCGGTACCGGACTGTTAGGCGTCGACTTCGCGCTGGATAACGGCTATTACAAGCTAGCGAAAATCTATCGCGGCGAGAACTGGGATGAAGCCACTCGCTCGCCGCTGACCGAGCCTGGACTCAAAGTGAAAGAAGGCGATTATCTGATCGCGGTAAACGGCGCCGCGGTTCGCGCCCCCGCCAATCCGTATTCGTTCTTCGAAAACCTGGCCGGCAAAATCGTCACGCTGAAGATCAACGACCAGCCCTCCGATCAGGGCGCCTGGGAGATCACGGTCAAGACCGTCGCGAGCGAAACCGGTCTGCGTTACTACGACTGGGTGGAATCGCGGCGCAAGATCGTTTCCGACGCCACCGGCGGCCGCATCGCATACATGCACGTCCCTGATACGGCCATTTCCGGCCTGCAAGCGTTCGACAAGTACTTCACCGGGCAGATCGGAAAAGAAGGCTTAATCATCGACGAGCGCTACAACAGCGGCGGCTTCGTTCCCGATTTCTTCACCGAGAAGCTCCAGCGCCGCCTGCTGGCCAACGTGTCGCCGCGCGAGGGCAAGGATCAGACGGTACCGGGCGCAGCGATCTTCGGACCAAAAGTAATGATCGTCAATGAGCTGGCTGGCTCCGGCGGCGATGCCTTCCCCTGGTTCTTCCAGGAGGGGAAGATCGGTCCAGTGGTTGGAACGCGCACCTGGGGAGGACTAGTTGGGATCGATCGCAGCATTCCGCTCATGGACGGCGGCGCTGTCACCGCGCCCGAAACCGCTTTCTGGGCGCCCGATAGAGGCGGCCACTGGATCGTCGAAAATCACGGCGTGGATCCGGATTACGTGGTCGAGCAGCGGCCGGATCTGGAAGTCGCCGGTCACGATCCGCAGCTCGAAAAAGCCATCGAGCTGGCCAAGCAGGCGCTGGACAAAGAACCGAAACCGCCATCGCGCCCCAAGTACCCGCGCCAGACGACCTCTACGTCGACCACTGCCGCGGGAAGCAAATAGCACGTCGTCACCGCTAGCGGCCTGCTCAGATCGTTTCGGCCACCATCTGGATGGCGCCGCAGGGGCACTCGGCCGCGCACATGCCGCAACCTTTGCAGTAATCGTAATTGAAGCGGAAGCGGTTGCCGGGACCAAGCTTGACCACCGCGTTGTCCGGGCAGACGCCGTAACAGTTGTCGCATTCAAAGCAGTTGCCGCAGGAGAGGCAGCGGCGGGCTTCGAACAAGGCGTTGTTTTCGTCCAGGCCGCTTACCACTTCATCGAACGTGGTCTGGCGGCGAACGGTTTCGAGCGTCGCCTGCACCGTTTCGGGCGCGTCGGCGTAATACCAGGGATTCAGCTTTTCAAATGCCGCGAGCTCATGCTTGGCGCACGGTTGATACGTGGCGCCGCGCAGCCAGGCGTCGATGTTTCGCGCGGCTTTCTTGCCGTGCCCCACGGCCACCGTTATGGTGCGCTCGGCCGGAACCATGTCGCCGCCCGCGAACACGCCCGGATACCCGGTCATCATCTGCGAATTGACTTTGACCACGCCGTCGACAATGTCTAAGCCGGGCACGCGCTCGAGAAAACTCAAGTCCACGTCCTGACCCAGCGCCAGCACCAGCGAGTCGCCTTCGATGGTCTCGAATTCGCCGGTCGGCTGCGGGAATCCTTTTTCGTCCAGGCGCATTTTTTCGATTTTGAAGCTGGAGTCGCCCGCCTCCTTGATGGTGGAAAGCCACCGGAATTGGATGCCTTCTTCGATGGCTTCCTGGACTTCGAAATCGTGTGCGGGCATTTTCTCGCGGGTGCGGCGATAGACGATGAGCGTTTCAGTCGCGCCCAGCCGCTTGGCCGTACGCGCGACGTCCAGCGCGGTGTTGCCGCCGCCGTAAACCAGAACGCGACGTCCTAGCTCGGGCGGCTTTCCGCCATCCACGCTGCGCAGTACGCCCAGCGCATCCAGGATTTTGCTGGCGTCGCCCGCCGGAATATATGCGCGCTTGGAAACGTGCGCTCCTACGGCTAAAAAGGCAGCGTCGAATCGTTTGCTTTCGACTACGGGCGCGAGATCGTCGACTCGCGTGTTGAGCCGGATGGTGACGCCCATATTCACGATGCGGGCGATTTCAGCATTCAGAACCTCGCGCGGAAGCCGGTATTTCGGTATGCCGAACCGCATCATGCCGCCGGCCGCGGGTCCAGCCTCGTAGATCGTTACCTTGTGGCCCATTCGCGACAGGTGATATGCGGCCGAAAGGCCGGAGGGTCCCGAGCCGACTACCAGAACATGTTTCCCGGAGGACGGGCCAGCCTCGAATTGCCACCCGCGGCGGATGGCTTCGTCGCCCAAAAAGCGCTCCACCGAATGGATGTTCACTTCGTGATCGAGCTGCGCGCGGTTGCAGGCAGATTCGCAAGGATGGTAGCAGGCGCGGCCCATGATCGCCGGCAGCGGATTATTCTCCACCAGGGACTTCCAGGCGGCGTGATAATCGCCTGATTCGGCGTGATAGAGCCAGGCTTGGATGTTCTCGCCGGCCGGGCAGGCGTGGTTACAAGGCGGAATGCGATCCACATACACCGGCCGCTCCGTGCGCCAGGAGCCGGTATGATTAGCCAGGCTGGAGCCGACGTCCAGCGTAATAGCAAAAGGCTTACTCATGACGATGCTCCGTTCTGCAACCCGAAGCGCTGGATGTTGCGATCGGCGATGGCCTGAATTGTTGCCAGGCGCTCTTCATCGCGTTTAGGCCGGAACAAGTGCGCGAATCGCTTCTGCAGTTTCAAATACTCTTCGGCCGGCTGCTTCCGGCGTATGACACTGCGCCCGGTAATCTCTCCAAACTCAGCTTCAAATAGCGGGAACAGCCCGCTTTCTACCGCCAGCCGTGCCACCTTGATGGTGTCGTGCGGCTCCGAGCCCCAGCCCAGCGGGCATGGGACGTGAACATGGATGTAACGCGCGCCGCGAATTGGAATTGCCTTCTCAACCTTGAATTCCAAGTCGTGCAGATTCGCGACTGATGCCGTGGCGACATAAGGAATCATGTGCGCCATCGCGATCAGGGGCACGCTCTTGCCTTGGCCGAACACGTTGCCCGGCTTCGGACCCACCGGCGGCGTGGTCGCGGTGCGGGCGGCGGGCGGCGTCGTACCGGAGCGCTGCACGCCGGTGTTCATGTACGCTTCGTTGTCGTAGCAGATGTAGAGCACGTCATCGTTGCGCTCGAACATTCCAGAAAGACATCCCATTCCGATGTCGGCGGTCCCGCCGTCGCCACCCTGTGCGATCACGCGCACTTCGTTTCGGCCCTGCGCCTTCATCGCTGCCGCG
The DNA here is from genome assembly GCA_963739705.1 of Terriglobia bacterium. Lineage (GTDB taxonomy): Bacteria > Acidobacteriota > Terriglobia > Bryobacterales > Bryobacteraceae > Palsa-89. The sequence continues at coordinate 118,777 of CAVUBR010000018.1, forward strand.
ACCCCGGCCGCGACCGCCGCCGCGTTCCCGAACAGCGAATGCATCCAGGCCACCTGCCAGGAAGTCTCCGGATAGGGCGTGGAAAAAACCTCCAGGCATCCGGTGGCGTTCACTGCGATGAGGTTGCCGTCCGCGGCGCGTACGGCCGCGTCCACCGCGTAGCGCGCGCCCAGCGCTTCCCCGCAGCCTTGGCAGGCCCGGTGACCGCTGTTGAGCGTGTTCGAGCGCCGCACGTCCGATTGCACCGCGCGGTTGGAAACATCCAGCAGGCGGTTGCCGACCGTGAACGTTCCGGTTTGGTAAAACTTGATGTGTTCAAACGGCATCGGTGCTCCTAGATGATCTTTGCCGGCAATGTGGCAAGATCTTTCAAAATGCTCTCGGCTGCCGGGCCCGATCGCCGCGTCGCAGTCTCACGCGCCAACTGACGGTTGATGACATCCCAGTTGAGATCCAGGAAGGTGACGCCCTCCAGCGCGTCGGACTTGGCCCGATGGAACAGCTTCATCAGCGAAGCCTTGGTGATCGCGCGCCCGCCCAGGCCCGCGATGACGGTGTAGACTTTCTGCCGCCGCCCGGATAAGGCCATCTGGATGTCCGTAGCCAACATACCGCCCAGACCGACGGCGAGCGACTTCTCGATCACCACAACGCGCTTGGCCTCCGCCAGTGCCCGCGCTACTGCTTCCAAGGGAAATGGGCGATACGAACAGATGCTGATCGAGCCGATCGCCATGCCGTCCTGGCGCAGTTCGTCGACGGCTTCTTGGATGGTCCCGTTCACTGAACCCAGCGCCACTACCACCGTGTCGGCGCCATCCAGGCGATAGGGCCGCAGCAAGCCGCCGGATTCACGCCCGAATGTTTGGTAAAACTCGCCGCTGATTTCGGGGATACGTTCGAGCGCCTGCAGTTGCTTGTGATGTGCGAGATAACGTACTTCGGTAAAAGCGTCGGGACCGACCATGGCGCCGATTGAAACCGGCGCGTCAGGATCCAGCACCTGCCTGGGCTCGAAGCGAGGCAGCCAGGCGTCCACCTGGTGCTGCAACGGAACATCGATGCGATCGTAGGCGTGCGTTAGGATAAAGCCGTCCACACACACCATCACCGGGCAGGACAACTCCTCAGCCAAGCGGAAGGCCTGAATGTGCAGGTCGGCGGCCTCTTGATTGGTTTCGGCGAAAAGCTGGATCCACCCGGAGTCTCGCATCGACATGGAATCCGAATGATCGTTCCAGATGTTGATAGGCGCGCCGATAGCGCGGTTCCCGATGGTCATGACGATGGGAAGCCCGAGCCCGGACGCGTTGTAAACCGCCTCGGCCATGAAGAGCAGTCCCTGGCTAGCGGTCGCGGTATAGGTACGCGCGCCGGCGGCCGATGCCCCGATGGCTACCGAGAGCGCCCCGAATTCCGACTCGACGTTCAGGAATTCGCAGCCCGCCAGTTCGCCCGATTTCACCAATTCGCCCAGCCCTTCGACGATGTGCGTCTGCGGCGTAATGGGATATGCGCAGATCACTTGCGGACGGCACATGGCGACCGTCTCGGCGATGGCGCGCGAGCCTTCAATCTGCTTCCACATGGATTTCCTCCCGCGTCGTCGCCTGCGATAAATTGTCGAGCGGCGGCCGCGCGATATTCTGGCCGATCAATTCGTAGGCGGCTTGAGCCGCTGCGGCGTTGGCTTCGCCGATCTTGCCAGGAAATTTTTGACGGATCGCCGCTAGCACCGACGCCAGGCGCAATTCGCCAGTCATGGCCGCAAACCCGCCCAGCAAGGTGCTGTTGGGCAGCGGACGCCCGATGTGGTGTACGGCCAGCTCGGTAGCGGGCAAGGTCAAGACATGATCTTGCGGCAGACGCTTTAAGTAAGTTGTGACCCCCAGTTCATCCAGGCCGCGCGTTGAATTGATGAGCACGTAGCCGTCGGGCTGGAGGCCCTCAAAGAGACCGGGCTGGTGGAGCAGCGTGGGATCTTGAATGATCAGCGCGTCGGGCTGCGCGACCGGTTCGCGTGAACGGATAGGCTGATCGGAAATCCGGCAGAAGGCCATAACGGGCGCTCCCATGCGCTCGGAGCCAAAGCTAGGAAAAGCCTGGGCATATCGCCCTTCGAGGAAAGCGGCGATGGAAAGCATCTCGGCGGCGGATACCACGCCCTGTCCCCCACGTCCATGTATTCGTATTTGCACTCTGCTGAGGGTGGTGCAACTCATCTGCCGCCGGGAGAACGTTGAAAAGACAGGAATGGGGGAATTCGCGGCAATTTATCGGGTGTTATGCCCCAGTTCGAGTTCGAATGAGCACGCCACCATCTTTCAGCTGAACCAGCGGGACAAGGTGCTCGTGAATGAACAAGGCCTGATCGTAAGAGTTGTGCTGTATCCGCCCGTAGTCAATCTCAAGACTCGTTGTGGTGCCGCTATGGGTCTCGCTGTAAAGCAAGAACTCACCTTCGTATTCAACGACGCCCGCCTTATCGGCTGTTGCACATTGAATCGCTTCCTGCGCCGAATCGCGACGGCAGTCCAGCCACAAACCCCGCTTGGCGCCGGGCGAATGTACTCCTGAATGCCCAGCAGGATAGCCTTCGGGCTACCGGGCTTCTCAATGACGAAGCTGCGGTGTTCCTGGTCTACTTCCTCGAGAATCTGGCCGAGCCGGCTGCGCGCGGCCAGCGCCGAAATAACCCGGGATGCCGATTTCGTTCTCTTGCCGATCACAACCTCCAGCCGACTGAAGAGTTCGTCCATCTGAACTCTACAGTACGTCACAACTCCCGTCAACTTGGCGGCCAGAGGGTATGTTGACTGATTCTCTGGGTCATTTTGACCTTCAAGTTTCACAATCATGCGGCTATTGGCGTAATGACCTGAGCCTTTTTGCGCAGGCGTGGGCTCTTCAACATCGGCCTCAGCGTCGACACGAGTGTCGACGCGGCACGCATAAGCGCTTGCGCCATGGCACCATCCTGATTGCATTCAAAGAAGTTCACATGTCGGACTAATTTGGTCGCGTAAATCACTGCGTGAAGAGACCCTGGCTTGACGACTAACTTGGCCGCGCGTTTGCACTTGTCGCTATCGTTTTCGCGCGTTTCTCGATGAGACGTGCTTTTATTGACGCAGTTTTTTGATACCGAGGGAGGTTAACTCAGTGGAACCTTCGGACCGCACATTGACGACCTATGAAGTCCTCCGTCGACACGGAGTCGACCGCCGGTCATTCCTACAATTCTGTACCCAGACCGCGGCTGCTCTAGGCTTGAGCGCTGCATTTGTCCCCAAGGTCGTCGAGGCCATGGAGACCAAACCGCGCATCCCCGTAATCTGGCTGCATGGCCTGGAGTGCACCTGCTGCAGCGAATCGTTCATTCGCTCCTCGCACCCCATCGCGCAAGACGTCATTTTGAACATGATCTCGCTCGATTACGACGACACGCTGCAAGCCGCCGCGGGCTTCCAGGTGGAAGAAATCCGGCGCGACGTGATGAAGAAGTACAAAGGCCAGTACCTTCTGGCTGTGGAAGGCAACGCGCCTACCAACGACGGCGGCGTGTATTGCACCGTGGGCGGCGAGACCTTCCTCAACGTCCTCAAGGAAACCGCCAAGGACGCCAAAGCCATCGTGGCCTGGGGTTCCTGCGCTTCCAACGGCTGCGTTCAGGCTGCCAAGCCGAATCCGACGGGCGCGAAGCCGGTGCATGAGCTGATCACCGATAAGCCGATCATCAATGTCCCGGCTGCCCGCCGATCGCCGAAGTTATGACCGGCGTGCTGACGTACATCCTGACCTTCGACGCGCTGCCCGAGCTGGATCGCCAGGGCCGGCCGAAGATGTTCTACGGCCAGCGCCTGCACGACAAGTGCTACCGGCGCGCGTTCTTCGACGCCGGCCAGTTTGTCGAAGCCTGGGACGACGAAGGCGCGCGCAAGGGCTGGTGCCTGTACAAAATGGGGTGCCGCGGCCCGACGACCTACAACTCCTGCTCCACCTTCAAGTGGAATTGCGGCCAAGGCTGGCCGGTCAATTCCGGACATCCCTGCATCGGCTGCGCGGAAGAAGAATTTCTGGGACAACGGACCGTTCTATCAACGCCTGTCCAATGTGGTTGTGCCGGGAATCGAAGCCACGCCGGACAAGATCGGCAAGACGCTGGCGGTGCTATCCGGCGTCGGTATCGCGGCTCACCTCACTTCGACGGTGACGCGCCGGCAGTTCAACAAACTCAAGACGCAAGAGCCGGGCGAGCCCGCCTCCGGCGAGCAGAAAGGCAAGGAGTAAGCCATGTCCACACGCGTAGTAGTCGATCCAGTAACTCGTATTGAAGGCCATCTCCGAATCGAAGCCATGCTCAACGATAAGGGCGTGATGGAGGATGCCATTTCTTCCGGCACCATGTGGCGCGGTCTGGAGGTCATCCTTCAGGGCCGCGATCCGCGCGATGCCTGGGCATTCTGCGAACGCATCTGCGGCGTGTGCACCACCGTGCATGCGCTCGCCTCGGTGCGTGCGGTGGAGAGCGCCGTGGGCATCACCGTCCCCAAGAACGCGGAAATCATCCGCAACATCATGGAGCTGACGCAGTATGGTCCAGGACCATGTGATTCACTTCTATCACCTGCATGCTCTGGACTGGGTGGACGTGGTATCGGCGCTCAAGGCCGATCCGGCAGCCACCGCGGCGCTCGCTCAGAAAGTATCGCCGAGCTGGCCCACTTCCACGCCCGGCTATTTCTCCGACGTCGCCGGAACGCTGAAGAAGTTCGTCGAGTCCGGCCAGCTCGGCATTTTCCAGAACGCCTATTGGGGACATCCGGCGTACAAGCTGCCGCCGGAAGCGAATCTGATGGCGGTGGCGCATTATCTGGAAGCCCTCAAGTGGCAGAAGGAAATCGTCAAGATCCACACCGTTTTCGGCGGCAAGAATCCGCATCCGCACTACCTGGTGGGTGGAACCGGCGTCCGCGATCAATCTGAACGGCGACAACGCCATCAACATGGAGCGGCTGAATTTGGTGCATGGCTTGATCAAGGACGCGCAGGCCGATCGTGGAAGGGTTGTACATTCCCGATCTGCTGGCCATCGCTTCGTTCTATCCGGAATGGACCACCTACGGCGGCGGGCTGGGGAACTACATGGCGTATGGCGACATTCCGCAGAATGGCGTCAACGATCCATCCAAGTTCAAGTTCCCGCGCGGCATCATCCTCAACAAGAACCTGGGTGAGGTGCTGCCGCTCGATCCGTCCGATACCAATCAGATCCAGGAGGAGGTCGCGCACTCCTGGTACAAGTATCCGAACGGCACCAAGGGGCTGCATCCATCGGAAGGCATCACCGAGGTGAATTATACCGGGCCGAAGCCGCCTTTCGCGCAATTGGATGAGAATGCCGGCTACTCGTTCGTCAAGGCGCCACGCTGGAAGGAACATGCCATGGAAGTCGGGCCGCTGGCGCGCATGCTGGTCGGTTTTGCGAGCGGGCGCGACGAGTACAAAGAAGTGGTCACCGACGCTTTGGGCCGGCTGAAGCTGCAACCAGCTGCGCTTGTTCTCGACGCTGGGCCGCACGGCCGCGCGAGGACTGGAGACCAAGCTGGCCGCCAAGTGGCTGCTCGAAGAGTACGACCGCTTGATCGCCAACTTGAAGGCGGGCGATTACGCCACCGCCGACACCAAGCACTGGGATCCGAAAACTTGGCCGGCCGACTGCAAAGGCTTCGGTCTCCGAAGAGGCGCCGCGCGGAGCGCTGGGCCACTGGGTCCATATCAAAGACGAGAAGATCGCCAATTATCAGATCGTGGTGCCGAGCACTTGGAACGCATCGCCCAAGGATGGCAAGGGACAAAAGGGCGCTTATGAAGTCGGCGCTGCTCGGGACGCCGATGGCCGATCCGAAACGGCCGCTCGAGATCCTGCGGACCATCCACTCGTTCGATCCTTGCCTGGCCTGCGCCACGCACGTGACCAGCCCGGAGGGCGAGACCTTAGCTGAGGTGATCGTTCGCTAGGAGGACTCCAATGGCAACCATTCATACGAATGTAAGCGGCGCGCCGCCGGCCAAAGGGGCGCCTCCGGCTAAGGGAGCAGTCCCGCTGGCGCCGCCCAATATCCCGCTACCGACGCTGGAGGCTGAAAAAGCTCCTCTGCCAGCTGGCCTCATCGCCGGCCGGAAGTACGTCTGGGAGTTTCCCGTTCGCCTGTCGCATTGGGTGAACGCGATCGCTATCTTCGTGCTGTTCGCCACCGGGCTCTTCATCGCTGCCCCGATCCTGATGCCCGGTGGCGAAGCGGCTAACCACTTCGTGATGGGAAGAGTGCGCGAGTTCCATTTCGCTTTCGGCTTCGCGCTCTTATTGGGCGTGCTGATACGGGTGTATTGGTTCTTTGTAGGAAACAACTACGCCCGCAGCGGGCTTCCCGATGTTCTGGAAACTCTCCTGGTATAAGGCCGTATTCAAACAGGTTGTCGACTACATGCACCTGGAGCGCGGCCATATCCACATCGGGCACAATTCGTTGGCCGGCGCTTCGTACATGGCTTTCTTCGCCATGTGCGGATTCGAAGGTCTTACAGGAATGGCGCTCTATTCGGAATCGAATCCGGGCGGTTTCTGGGACAAAGTGACCGGCTGGTCGATTCCGCTGCTGGGCGGGTCGTTCCGCGTTCACATGTGGCACCACCTGGTAGCCTGGCTCATCCTGGTGTTCGTGCTGTTCCACATCTACATCGTGTTGTACGACGTGTACTTGTACAGGAACGGACTCGTGGACTCGATCATTGCCGGTCCAAAGTTCTATGAGCCCGGAGACCACGATGCGGATACCTGGATCAGTTGAGTTTGCCGAGCGCACACGGTGCGGCGCAGCGGCCGGGGGAACTTGCCGCTGCGGCCAGCCGTGCGCCGGTGAAGAGACTGCGCCGGTCTTGCTGCTCGCGATCGGGAACCCACTCATGGCCGACGATGGCGCGGGGCAGGAAATCCTGTCCCGGTTGGAATCGGACGCCCAAAAGTGGGGCCACGACGTCGAACTCGTAGACGGTGGCACCCAGGGTCTCGCGTTGCTCGGTAAGTTCGATCAACGCAAGGCGGTGGTTTTCCTGGATGCTATTCGCTTAGGGTACAAGGCCGGTGCGGTGCACGTTCTGAATGGAAAGGACGTGCTTCAGATGGGCCGGCGTCCGGCAAGCTCGGCACATGAGGGAAGCGCCCCGGACATTTTGAGGGCCCTCCAATTGCTCGGTGAGATTCCGGAAGAGGTTGCATTGGTTGGAATTGAGCCAGAACGGGTGGAAACCCGCATCGGCCTGTCACCGGCGGTTCAGAACAGTATCGGGTTGGCGGCCGGTTTTGCTCGCATGACGGTGAACCGTCTGCTGGCGTGCATGGCTCGGTAACCGAGCGATTTGAAAAGTTCTTTCTGCATCTGAGTAGGAGGCAACTATGTGTTTGGCGGTGCCCGGAAAACTGGTGGAGACCCAAACGATCAGCGACAGCCGGGTGGGAGTGGTCGAGTTCGGGGGAATCAAGCGCTCGGTCTTTCTGGACTTTGTTCCGGAAGCCCAGGTCGGCGACTACATCCTGGTCCACGTAGGCTTCGCCATCAGCCGCCTGGACGAAGAAGAAGCGCATCGCACTTACAAACTGCTGGAGCACATCGGGATGCTCGAGACCGAGGACCCTGCGTTCGCGGGTGAGCCGGATACAGCGCAGTCTCTAGCATCGATTCGGGGCGACAATGCGATACATTGACGAGTACCGCGACCCCAAAATCGCCCAAGCGCTGGTGGGCCGGATTCATGCGCGCGTCACCAAACCGTGGGTTCTCATGGAGATCTGCGGCGGCCAGACCCACACGTTGATGCGCTACGGCATTGACGAATTGATCCCCCCACAAGTCGAGCTGGTCCACGGCCCCGGCTGCCCGGTTTGCGTCACACCCATTGAAGTCGTCGACAAAGCGGTTGAGATTGCCTCGCGCCGCGACGTGATCTTCGTTTCGTACGGCGACATGCTGCGTGTGCCGGGCACGCGCTGCGACCTGTTTCGCGTAAAGGCCGAGGGCGGCGACGTGCGCATCGCTTACTCGCCCATGGAAGCAGTGAAGATCGCAGCCAATAATCCTTTCAAGAAAGTTGTTTTCTTCGGAATCGGATTTGAAACCACGGCTCCCGCCAATGCCATGGCGGTTTGGAAAGCTCGAGAACTCGGCCTCAAGAATTTCTCCGAGCTGGTCTCGCATGTACTGGTCCCGCCGGCCATCCGGCTGCTTCTGAATTCGCCCGAAAATCGAGTACAAGCCTTCATCGCGCCTGGGCATGTCTGCACCGTGATGGGCTACTGGGAATACAAGGCCCTGGCGGACGAATTCCACGTTCCGATCGTGGTCGGCGGTTTTGAACCGGTTGATTTGCTGGAAGCCATCCTCATGCTGGTGACACAACTCGAGACCGGCCAAGCCAAAGTGGAGAATCAATACGGCCGTACGGTCGACTATAGCGGGAACCATCCGGCCCAGATGATCATGGAAGAAGTATTCGAAGTCGCCGACCGCAAGTGGCGCGGCATCGGCGCTATTCCGATGAGCGGTTTGCGGCTGCGTCCCGAATTTGCCGATTACGACGCCGAGAAGATTTTCGGCCTGGAGATGCTGGAAGCTGAGGAGTCTTCTGAATGCATCGCCGCGCAGGTGCTGCAGGGGCTCAAGAAACCAGTGGATTGCGCGGCCTTCGCATGCCGCTGCACGCCCGAGCATCCTCTCGGCGCTCCCATGGTTTCAAACGAAGGCGCGTGCGCGGCTTATTACCAATACCGCCGGCATGCGGCCAGCTTGAAGTGCATTGCCTGAGGACATAAACACATGAGCGTACTTACGCTGAACTGCCCGGTGCCGATGGTTGCCCGCGATCATGTATCGCTCGGGCATGGCAGCGGCGGCAAGCTTTCAGCGGAGTTGATGCGCGATGTTTTTCTGCCTGCTTTTCGTAACGAAACGCTGGAACGGATGGAAGACCAGGCCACCGTGATGCTCGGCGGCACACGCATTGCGATGACCACGGATTCGTTCGTGGTGAAACCTTTGTTCTTCCGCGGCGGCGACATCGGATCGCTCGCGGTACACGGGACGGTGAACGATCTCGCCATGGGCGGCGCGACGCCCTTGTTTCTGAGCGTCGCATTCATCATCGAAGAGGGTTTCTCGATGGAGACGCTACGCCGCATCACGGCTTCGCTCGGGCGGGCGGCCTCGGATTGCGGCGTCCAGGTGATTACCGGCGATACCAAGGTAGTGGATAAGGGAAGCGGCGACGGGGTGTTTATCAATACGACGGGCCTTGGAGTGATGCCGGAAGGGGTTTACCTTTCCGCGGGTGGGGCTCGTCCGGGCGATGCCGTGATCCTGAGCGGATTCATCGGGGATCACGGCATCGCCATTCTGGCCGAACGCGAAGGGCTGGAGTTCGACAGTCCGGTGGAAAGCGATTCTGCGCCGCTGCACACGCTGGTGGCCGGCATGCTCGAGACCACGCACGCCATCCGCTGCCTGCGCGATCCCACTCGCGGCGGAGTATCCAGTTCATTGAACGAGATTGCCGCTCAATCGCGCGTGGGCATTTTGCTCCAGGAACAAGCTATTCCGGTACGGGACGAAGTGCGGGGCGCCTGCGAAATGCTGGGACTCGATCCCATGTACGTCGCCAACGAAGGAAAACTGCTGGCTATAGTAGATTCGGCCGTAGCAGATGATTTGGTGGCAGCAATGCGCCAGCATCCTCTCGGCCTGGAAGCTCGCCGGATCGGCACCGTGACCGAATCCGATCCAGGCTGGGTTACGATGCGCACGTCGCTCGGTACCACGCGCATCGTGGACATGCTGGCGGGCGATCAATTGCCTAGGATTTGTTGAATCATGCACGAAATGGGAATCGCCAGTTCGGTTCTGGAAACGGCACACAGGGAAGCCGCGAAGCGTCCCGGTGCGCGTGTCCTGAAGGTTGGTTTACGGATCGGCGAGTGGGCCGGCGTGGATCCGGAGTCGTTGCGATTTTGCTTCGACGCCCTGGTGCGTGGCGAGGGAATCCATTCTCCGGCCTTAGAAATCGAATTTCTGCAACGGAAAAACCGCTGCCCCTTATGTGGCAATGTATTTGCTCTAGACAGGTTTCAGATTGAATGTCCCCAATGCGGCGCGGAAATTACGGAGCCGGTCAGCGGGGATGAGTTGGAATTGGCGTTCGTTGAATTGGAGGAACCTTGACCCGCGTAGATGTCCAGCAAAAGGTATTGAGCGAGAATGATCGCCTGGCCGGCGCGCTACGCGAAAAGCTCCGGGACAACGGAGTTTACTGCCCGAACTTCATCAGCTCTCCGGGCGCCGGGAAGACCCTGCTGCTGGAGCGCACGCTCGAGCGTTTGCCGCGCGATACTCGCTTGGCGGTGCTGACCGGAGATATTCAAACTGATAACGACGCCAAGCGGCTGGCCCGCTATGGTTTTCCCGTCCGGCAGATCACAACCGGCGGTTCTTGCCACCTGGACGCGCGTATGATCGAGCGCGCCCTCGATGAATGGAACCTGGAAACGCTCGAGTACCTGTTCATTGAAAACGTCGGAAATCTCGTTTGCCCAGCGAGTTACGACCTGGGTGAGAACGACAAGATCGTGATCCTCAGCGTGACCGAGGGTGAAGACAAGCCGTTGAAGTACCCGGCCACTTTCGCGCGAGCCGGCTTGGTGATCATCAACAAGATCGATCTTCTACCATACCTTTCCTTCGATCTCGCGCTAACCAAGGAGAACGTGCGCAAGGTTCATCCCGACGCCGAAATTCTGGATATTTCCTCCACCGCCGGGATAGGTTTTGACGATTGGATCTCATGGCTTGAGAGTAGGCGCAAGCGATGTTTGGAGCGCCGCATGGCTTTCGTTACATAGTTGTCTCCCGATTGGGGACCTCCTCCTCCAGGCCCCCACTTTCGGACCATAGGCTGGACTGGCTAGCGCCAGTTCGGCCCTTTTTTTGGGTTATTTCACCCAACGGAGACCGCTCGTAAGGGCCTTAAGTCGGCTAGCAGGTCCACATTTCATCGGGTTGTTGCGCGGCACCGCGTTGGAAGGTGACCTGCTCCTCTCAAGAACGAATGAATGTCTGCCTACCGGATATCCGTTCCGCCGTTCGCATCGATTGCCAAGGCTTGGGATCGTTGATCACAGCCCTCGGGCGTCGCGGCTATCAAACTATTGGCCCCCGCGTCAAAGATGGAGCGATATGCTATGCCCCGATCGAGGGGATTGATGACTTGCCGATCGGGTGGACCTCCGAACAGGGGCCGGCCTCATACCGCCTCAAACGGAGGACCGATGCCGCGCTGTTCGGATTTGCAAATGGTCCAAACAGCCTGAAAGATTTCATCCATCCGTCGGAAATTAAGCTTTTCAGCGCCGCGCCGGATAACAGCGCGTTCCGGATTCTGCCGAACACGGAGCCAGCACCGCGCTACGCTTTTCTGGGGATTCGCGCGTGCGAGCTGGCCGCCGCGGGGCTTCAGGACCGGGTGTTGCTGGGCGGGCACTATTCCGATCCGGTCTACCGGGCGCGGCGCAGCAATGCGTTCATCATCGCGGTGCAGTGCGCGGAGCCATCGGCGGTTTGCTTCTGCGCATCCATGGGAACGGGTCCGAGCGCCACCAGCGGTTTTGACCTGGCTCTGACGGAACTGATGGGGCCCGGCGCACACGAATTCGTCATTGAAGTAGGAAGCGAGCTGGGAGCGGAACTGCTTTCGGAAATCGAATTCTCGGATGCTTCCGATCAATTGCGCGAGCAGGCGCGCGACGTCTCGCAGGCCGCCGAGGCAGCCATCCAGCGGCGGCTCGATACCACGGGCCTGCGCGAACTGCTGCGTGACAACTTCAATCACCCGCAGTGGGACAACATCGCGCAGAGGTGTCTGGCTTGCGGCAATTGCACTCAGGTGTGCCCAACATGTTTCTGCGTCACGGTTGAGGATACCACCGACGTTTCGGGGGCCGAGGCCGAGCGCTGGCGCAAATGGGACTCGTGCTTCTCGCTGGACTTCTCCTACATTCATGGCGGAAGTTTGCGGGTTTCCACCAAATCGCGTTACCGGCAGTGGCTAAGCCACAAGCTTTCCTATTGGCACGACCAGTTTGGTTCGTCCGGCTGCGTCGGCTGCGGCCGGTGCATCGCCTGGTGTCCGGCCGGCATCGACCTGACCCAGGAAGTCCCGGCCATCCGGGCGAGCTCGAACGGTAGTTGAAAAAAACGAGGCTGCTTATGATTAGCACAGAAGAATTCATTCGCGTTACCAAGAACCAGGACCTCTTAAAGGACTTCGGGCCGCAGCACCTGGCACGCCTGGCCGCACTGGCCGAGGAAGTGAATTTCCATCGCGACCAGATCGTTTTCCGGGAGGGTGAGGAGCATGGCTTGTTCTACCTGATCCTGGATGGCACGCTGGCGCTGGAGATCATTACGGCGCGGCATCCGGTATTGCTGCAAACGTTGCACGCCGGCGATGCCATGGGCTGGTCGTCCCTGCTCGGCTCCGGCGGAACCCACTTCGAAGCGCGGGCGCTTACGACGGCGCGCACGTTGGCGTTTAATGGCGCCAAGCTGCGCGAAACCTGTGATGCGGATCCCGCCTTCGGTTACCGCATGATGAAGGCTCTGCTTTCGCTGATCACGGAGCGCTTGGACGTCACCCGCATGCAGCTTTTGGATATGTACGCCACGCCGGGAGCTGTGCGGGTATGACCGTTCCGGTACAACCTGACGTGCTGGACCCCATGCTGCCCGTCGCGGTGCGCGTGGCCAGCGTGAACCGGGAGACCTACGACACTTGTACGCTCGTCACCGAAGCCGTTACCCCAGACGGGTTACCGGCCTTCGTGCCGGGCCAATTCAGCATGTTGTATCGATATGGCGTGGGTGAAGTCCCGATATCGATCAGCGGAGATCCGGGCCTCGCGAATCGATTGACTTACACCATTCGGGCGGTGGGAGCGGTCAGCACCTCGCTGGTCAATCGCCGTCCCGGCGAGCTGATTGCGATGCGTGGACCATTCGGCAGCGTTTGGCCGGTGGCACAAGCCAAAGGCGGCGATGTGCTGGTCGTAGCGGGCGGGATCGGATTGGCGCCGCTGCGCCCGGTCATTTATCACATCCTGCGCAACCGGGGCGACTATGGCCGCTTGACACTGCTGTACGGCGCGCGCAGCCCCAAGGAGCTGCTTTTTTCCAAAGAGCTGAAAAGCTGGAGCGCGCAACCGGACACGGAAGTGCTTGTCACGGTCGACACCGGCGGCCCGAGCTGGCGCGGCCATGTTGGTGTTGTAACCAACCTGTTCGGGCACATCCAGCTGCGGCCGGAGCGGTTGACCGTGATGACGTGCGGGCCGGAGATCATGATGCGCTTCGTGATGCGGCAGCTGGAAGCGCGCGCTATACCGGATGAAAAGATCTACTTGTCCATGGAACTGAATATGAAGTGCGCGGTCGGATTCTGCGGCCATTGCCAGATGGGTCCGTATTTCTTGTGCCAGGACGGCCCCGTGTTCAGTTACTCCCAGATGCGGCCCTGGATGAGAGGTCATCATGAGCTCTAGCAAGCAAGCCAAGAAACCAAGCATCGGTGTATTCAAATTCGCGTCCTGCGACGGATGCCAGTTGAGCCTCCTGGATCTGGAAGACGAATTGGTGGCGCTGGCCGGTGCGGTGGATATCGCTTTCTTCCCGGAAATGTCGAGCAATATGCGCAAAGGTCCATACGACATCGGGCTGGTGGAGGGGTCCGTCACGACGCATCATGATGCCAGCCGCATTCACGAGATTCGCAAGCAATGCCGCACGTTAGTGGCGATCGGCGCCTGTTCCACCGCGGGCGGCATTCAGGCGCTGCGCAATTGGAACGACTCCAAGCAATGGGTCTCCAACGTGTATGCCCATCCTGAGTACATCCAAACGCTGAGCATGTCCACTCCGATCTCCGAGCACGTGCCGGTAGACTTCGAACTGCGCGGCTGCCCGGTGAACAAGCGTCAACTGCTCGAACTGGTGAGTGCGACACTCGCCGGCCGGAAGCCGAATGTCCCGACCTACAGCGTCTGCATGGAATGCAAACGCGCCGGCAACGTGTGCGTGACGGTAGCGCAGGGCATCGCTTGCCTGGGCCCGGCGACGCAAGCCGGTTGCGGCGCGATCTGCCCGAGTTTCAATCGCGGCTGCTACGGCTGCTTCGGCCCGGCCGAGACCCCGAACACCTTGATCCTGGTAGAACAGTTGCTGGCGCACGGCCGGACGCCCGAAGCGGTCACGCGCGATTTTCGATCCTTCAACGCCTGGGCCTGGCCCTGCCGCGAGGCCAGCGAAAAAGCGAGGTTGGCATGACTTCTTCCGGCGAGCCGCGCAAGAAGAGCGGAACCATCAAAGTCGACTACATGGCGCGCGTCGAGGGCGAAGGCGCGTTGTTCATCAAGCTGAAGAACGACCAGGTTCAGGACGTGAAGCTGAAGATCTTCGAGCCGCCGCGCCTGTTCGAGTCGCTGCTCCGCGGCCGTCATTTCACCGAAGCGCCGGACATCACCGCGCGCATTTGTGGCATTTGCCCGGTCGCCTATCAGATGGGCTCGGTGCACGCCATCGAGCGGGCGCTGGGCATTACCATCCATCCCATGGTGCGGCAACTTAGAAGACTGCTGTACGCCGGCGAGTGGATCGAGAGCCACGTGCTCCACATTTATATGCTGCATGCCCCGGATTTTCTCGGGTATCGCGATTTCGTCGAGCTGGCCAAGGACCACCCCGAAGAAGCAACCCAGGCGCTGCGGCTGAAGAAACTGGGCAATCGCATCATGTCGCTGCTGGGCGGGCGCGAAATTCATCCCGTTTCAGTGGCCGTAGGTGGCTTCTACAAGACGCCCGAGCGCGCCGAACTTGAAAAGCTGGCCGAAGAAATTAAATTCGCGCTGGATGTTGCGGTCGCCAAAGCGGAGTTCCTGGCGAGCTTCGAGTATCCCGATTTCGAGCAGACTTACGAGTTCGTGGCGCTGTCACATCCCACCGAATATCCATTGAACGAAGGCCGCCTGGTGTCCAACAAGGGGCTGAATATCGACGCCAGCCAGTATGACGACTACTTCGTCGAACAGCATGTCAAGCATTCCAACGCGCTGCATTCGGTGATACGCGGGCGGGGCTCCTATCAAACCGGACCGCTGGCGCGGCTCAACCTCAACTTCTCGAAACTCCCCAGCGTGGCGCGGCAAGTGGCCGAGCATTGCGGCATACGTGTGCCCTGTTTGAACCCTTTTAAGAGCATCCTGGCGCGCGCGGTTGAGGTAATATTCGCGCTGGATGAAGCGCAACGCATCATCCAGGCTTACGAGCCACCCCCGGCGCCGAGGGTTGCTTACGACGTTCACGCGGCAACCGGGTATTCCATCACCGAGGCGCCGCGCGGCATCCAGTTCAACCGTTATAGCTTCGACGAGGATGGGCTGATCCAGGCGGTGAAGATCGTGCCGCCGACTTCGCAGAACCAGAAACGCATCGAGGACGATCTTCGAAATTTTATTCCCAGCATCGTATCGCAGCCGGTGGAAGAGATTACGCGCCGCTGCGAGCAGGCCGTGCGCAACTACGACCCGTGCATATCCTGCGCCACGCACTTTCTCAAACTGACGTTGGAGCGGGAGTGATGCGGATCATCGGGTGCGGAAATGCCGATCGTGGCGACGACGCGGCCGGAATCCTGGTGGCGCGCCGCCTGCGTGAACTGGGCCTGGATTCAATCGAACATGCGGGCGATGGCTTCGCCTTGCTCGAGCTCTGGCATGGTTCCGATGACGTGGTATTGGTGGATGCGGTCCTCAGCGGTGCCGCTCCCGGAACGGTATCGGTTTGGGAACCCGGGTCCGAGCCACTGAAAGTACAAGATTGCGGCTGCTCGACGCACGGCTTCGGTCCGGCGGAAGCGATCGAAATCGGCCGTGCGCTGGGTCGCTTGCCCCGGCGTATTCGGGTCTACGGAATCGAGGCGGCGCAATTCGAACCAGGCTCGACGGCCGGCCCGGAAGTACTTGAGGCGGTGGAGCGTGTGGCCGGCGAACTGGAGTCTATCGCCCGCACGGCCCAGTAGTCTCGCCCCCAGTCGATCCACAACACATGCGGGTCTTCCCCCATTCGAATGGGCTATTTCACGCCGAAAGGCCCGAAGACCGGCGATCTACGACTAAGTTGGATCAATTTGCGGCTGCGCGCTAACGGCGTTTCGATTGCAAGTCCCTGATAACGGAGATTCTTAAAACCTATGTTCAAGCGATTTCTTACGATCGGCATTCCTTCCGCAATCATTGTGACCGGCCTGATGATGGCGCCGTCCTCGTCTTTCGGAAAACCAGAATACACCAAGAAAGAGGGAAAGGGCTGCACGTATTGCCACACGGCTGCGGGCAAGAAAGATTTGAATGACGTAGGCAAGTGCTATGCAGAGCACGGTCATTCGCTGGAAAGCTGCGGGGCGAAATAGCCCGAGCCTTTTGGATGAGTTCAGGTAGCGGCAGGCGGTTCGGCCGGGCCTTTCGCCGGCGGGGCAAGCGTCGCTAGAGACAAAGGTACGCAAGGAGACTAATTCAATGTTTACGCTTTGGATTGTATGGTCCGCTCTCACGCTGTTCGTGATCTCTCTGGCCTTGATTCGTAAGTTTACGGCGCGGAACGAGGATGATTTGGTGCATCTGTCAGGCTCCGTGGAGAGTACGATATCGAACCAGTACGCGGTTGCCACCAAGCTTGACAAAATCGACCATTGGGGCAAGTTGCTGACGGTGGTGGATGTGGCGTTCGGAATTGTGCTGTTTGCCGTGACGTTGTACATCACGTGGCAGAACAGCCTGGTGCTTGAAAAGTAACTACTCGGTTTTGAAAGTTGCTTAGCCCGCCCGGCGAACCGTCGCGAGACCAAACTTGCGCACGGTTGCCGGGCGATTTCTTTGGCTGGTCAGCCTACTCCTGCCGGCTCCTAAGTGGCTCTCGGCTTGGGGCGTTTCATCAGGAACATCAGCGGGATCAATACGGCGCAGAGGTAGCTCAGCAGGCGGTACACGTCGACGTAGGCCAACATGGAGGCCTGCCGCGTCAGTTCGCGATATATAATTTCTTGCGCCTGCTGGGCCGCCAGCACCGGGTTGGCGCCGGCTGCGCGCAGCCCAGCTTCGAGATTGCTCAGCCTGGATACATAGCTCGGATCGAGCGGCGTAAGATGCCCGGCCAGGACGCTTTGGTGCGACTGGCTTAGCCGATCCTGCAGCGCCGTAACCAGGGAGATCCCAATGCTGCCCCCCAAATTGCGCGTCAGATTGATCAGCCCGGTAGCGCTGCTGATTTTCTCGCGCTCGATATGCGAGAACGCGGTGACGTTAATCGGAACGAACAGGAACGCCAGGCCGCCGCGCGAGATGGTCCATGTAAACACGAAGGTCCAGAAACCGGTTTGCAAGCTCAGCGTGGATAGCCGGTACATCCCCACCGACAAAATCGCCAGGCCCGTAACCACCAGCCAGCGCGGCTGGACTTTGGTGAGCAGCCGGCCGACCAGCGGCATCGTGAACAGCGTCAAGATCCCGCCGGGCGACAGCACCAGGCCGGCCCACTCCGCCGTGTAGCCCATCAGGCTCTGCACCATCACCGGAAGCAGCACGGTAGTGCCATAGAGCACCAGGCCGAGACAGAACATCATGAAGGTCGCCATGGCGAAGTTCAGGTTCTTGAACAGCCGCAGATTGATCATAGGCTGGTCCTGACGCAGTTCCCAGAAAACCGTGCCGATCAATCCCACCACGCTGACCACGCTGGCCCATACGATGAAGTTCGATCCGAACCAGTCGTCACGCTGCCCTTTGTCGAGAACCACCTGCCCGAAGCCCAGGCCGATGCTCAGTAGCCCGAGGCCGATGAAATCGATCTTCAGGCCCTGCTTCAGCGTCTTGCGTATTAGGTAAGGAGGATCGTCGATCAGCGTGGACGTCATCACCATGGAAATAACACCGATCGGAACGTTGATGAAGAAGATCCAGCGCCAGGAGAAATTGTCCGTGATCCAGCCTCCCAGTGTCGGGCCGATGATAGGCGCTACCACCACTCCCATGCCATAGACCGCCATGGCCATGCCTTGCTGTTTTTGCTCGAAGCTTTCGACAAGAATAGCCTGCGATGTCGGCTGCAATCCGCCGCCGCCCGCGCCTTGCAGGATGCGAAACAGGATCAGCATGAACAGACTGGGCGCCAGCCCGCACATCAGCGAGCTGAGCGTGAAGATCGCGACGCAAGCCATGTAGAAGCGCTTGCGTCCAAAAAGCATGTGCAGCCAGCCGGTGAGCGGCAGCACGATGGCGTTCGAGATTAAGTACGAGGTGAGCACCCAGGTGCTCTCGTCGATGGTGGCGCCGAGATTGCCCGCGATGTGCGGCAGCGAGACGTTGGCGATGCTGGTATCCAGCACCTCCATGAAGGTCGCCAGCATCACGGTTGCGGCGATCAGTGGCGGAGGAGTCCGCGGGCGCCAGGCGGCGTGATCCGCGGGAGCCGCTACAGTGCTCGTGGGCGCTTCGGCCACTTAACGCGCATCCTCGGTGATATGAGGAGCCGACTGAGTGGTGCTGTGCGCGTCGATATCCAGCACTTCATTGATGATCGCCCGTACCACCAGTTCATCGCCCACTCTGGAGTTGATCATCTGGTGGTAGAGATGGCGCGTGGGCCACTCCTTGCTGAAGTATTTCTGGATGAAAGTGGCGCGCTCCTGGTCGATGGTGGAAATCAGCTCGATGGCCTCAGCCTCGCTTTTGCCGCTGGCCTTCACGCGCCGGATTTTTTCTTCCAAGGGAGCATAGATGAAGACGTGGAACGCGTCCGTCCGGTGCCTTAGAAGCGCAAAGGGTGCGGCGCGCACCGCCATACGTGTCAGGAACTGCTTCGCGCCGCACTCCGTTTTGCGCGGGTTCCTCAAAAGATAGGTCGCACCGCGGCCCACAATCACGCCATTGCCGGCCTCGGCGGCGCGCTCGATCGAAGCGCGGTCCACTTGCGCCAGCCGCGCGATTTCGGCGGTCAGGTTCTGGTCCCAGAGTTTCCATCCGAGCTGCGCGGCCAGTTTCTCTGCGATGGCGGCGGCGCCTGCACCGAATTCACGTTCGATGGTGATGGTCCGGATCACAGCCGCCAGGCCCTCCGGCGACTATTTTAGCGCTTGGAGTGCGCGCCGATGCGGTGTCGGCAACCGCTGTGCGCAATTAGTGCGTCATCGCGTAGGTGATGTAGTTGACCCCGATGCGAATTCCCAGCGCGGAGAACGGTTCGGGATACTTCGGGTTGTCGGCGTGCTCCCAGGAATCGCCCAGGTCCATGTCGTGGCAGATCGCCACCATTAATCGGCCTTTGTCGTCGTAGATGCCGCGCCAATGCGCGTCGAAGCCGTCCTTTTCATAGCGGCGGTGCGTATAGACGAACTGCTCGCCCGGCACCTGGTAGCGGTCATCCAGATCGAAGATGGTATGGAAAATCGGATCCTTGTTGTCGATGTCCACGATGGGCCGGTCCGGAAAAACGCGGCTCATGGTCTCGACGAAAATGGCCCATTCCTCGGTCCCGTGGAAATCATCGCACATGAAGAAACCGCCGCGCAGCAGAAAGTCGCGCAGCTTGGCGGCCTGCGCATCGGTCAAATCCCAGTGCCCGACTTCGACCCCGTACAACCAGGGCCAGTGATAGACTTCATCCCCGTCATCCAGGTTTACAGGTTGTTCCACCGAGCGCGTCTGGATGCGCGTGAGCCGGCGCACGGCTTCCGACAGATGCCGGTCCGAACGCGGATAGTCGATGGTCCAATTGGCCGCGCCATATAGCCAGTTGTCACGCGGCCGGTCGAAGATTTCTCGGGAGGAGGGGTACATGAGCCGGGCAAAAGTCCACTCACCGGGCACCTGCCAATCCGGCGCCTTGGGAAAGTCGTTATATTCCCAACCCGGATACTCGCGGAAGGGGCGCTGGCCAAACGCCACAACCATGAGCGCCGCTCCGGCGCAGGCCAGCAAGATCGGAATACGCCAACGCTTCACGTTGATTAGACGCGCCAGCGCGTTTCTGGTGATACGCATCAACTAAGGTCTAATTCAAGAATGCCACACTTCCTTTTATTTGCTTCCTAGACTGCCGCCGTGCGCGGCAAGGCGCGGGTATACTGGGCCCATGGCTCAGAGCAACGAGAGTGTCGTTCAAAAGCTGGCAGCGCTCGGCCTGCGAGTCACAGCGGCGCTCGCCTTCCTGGCCCCGTTGCTGACACGGCTGGTCATCGGCAGCTCATACCATTTCACGGGTGATGGCAAGCTTCACAATCTCGATCGGACCACTCAGTTCTTCGCCAGCCTAGGCATTCCTTTCCCGCACTTGAACGCAATTTTCATCGCATCGCTGGAGTTCGTCGGCGGACTGTGCCTGGTCTTCGGCCTCGCGACGCGCATTTTCGCCGCTCTGCTCTCTTGTTCGATGATCGTCGCGCTGATCACTTCCGACGGCCAGGAATGGCTCAAGAAATTCCCCGCTGACATCACCGACGTCACCTCTTTCACCTACTTGCTATTCTTAATATGGTTGGTGCTGTACGGGCCCGGGCCGATCAGCATCGACAAGCTGCTGAGCAAGTGGCTGCATATCGGCGGCGAGCCCAGTTCGGCAAGTACGGCCTCGAAGTAAGAATCGGTTTTATGGCAAATCGGTGGGGTTATCCAGACCTGGGATTCGGCATCGGACTGCGATCCGTCCATTTCCAGCACATTCTCGAGAACCATCCCCCGATGGATTGGTTCGAGGTTCTATCGGAAAATTACCTGGACACCGGCGGCCGTCCCTTGCACGTGCTGGATCAAGTGGCCGAGCGCTACCCGGTGGTGCTGCACGGTGTTTCGCTCTCGGTCGGCAGCACCGATCCGATCGATTTCGAATATCTGAAAAAATTGAAGGCGCTGGCCCAGCGCGTGAAAGCCAACTGGGTGTCCGATCATTTGTGCTGGTGCGGCGTGACCGGCCTGAACACGCACGATCTGCTGCCCATGCCCTACACCACGGAGGCGCTGCAGCATACTATCGAACGCGTGCGCGTGATCCAGGATTTTCTGGAGCGGCCCGTCGCGCTCGAAAACGCGTCCACGTACCTGGAGTTCGCCGCGTCCACCTGGCCGGAGAGCGAGTTCCTGGCGGCGCTGGCCGAGGAAGCTGACTGCGGCATCCTGCTGGACGTCAATAACGTTTACGTCAGTTCCTACAATCACGGATTCGATCCCCAGGCGTACATCGATCGCATCCCGCCTGACCGCGTGGTGCAGATGCACCTGGCCGGCCACACCAACAAAGGAACGCATATCATCGACACGCACAATGACTACGTGATCGACACGGTATGGAAGCTCTATCGTTACGCGCACCGGCGGCTGGGAGGCGTGGCCACGCTGCTCGAATGGGACGCCAACATCCCGGCGTTCGACGTCGTCCACGGCGAGGCGCTCAAAGCCCGCAAGTTCCGCGACCAGGAAGACGCGCTGGCGAAGACGCCCGAAGTGGCCGAGGTTCCCGCCTGTGGCGACTGATCCGGGGCTCGACCGAATCCAGCGTTGGATGCAGGCCTGCATCCTGAATCAAGGTACGGTCGAGGAAGCCATCGCGTCGGAAGCGGCTCACTCGGCAATCCCGCGAGAGCAGGCGCGCGAGGTCGTTCTGCCGTCCACAACGCTTTCGCCGCTGGAACGCCTGGATATCTATCGCGGCATGTATCTGCTGCGGATGGAGGAAGCGCTATCCATCGATTATCCGGCGCTCAAACATTTTCTCGGCGCGGATGAATTCATGCGCCTGGTTGCGCGCTATGTGGATGCGCATCCTTCGCGCAGCTACACGCTCAACCGGCTAGGCGATCATCTGTGCGAATTCATCGCCACGCTGGAGGATCTGCCGCGGAAGGAATTCTGTCTCGATCTGGTGCGGCTGGAATATGCGCTGACGTGCGTTTTCGACGCCCCTGAAACGCCGCCGCTGAAGGGCGAGGCTGTGCGCGCGGTGCCGCCGGAAGCCTGGGAGACGGCGCGGCTGAAACCTGTGGAAGCGTTCCGGCTGCTCGAATTCGACTATCCGGTGAGCCGCTATGTTGGCGCGGTCGATGAAGAAAATCCTTTCCCGCGTTTGGTGCGCAAGAAGACTTGGCTGGTGGCGTATCGCCGGGAGTACGGCCTGCACCGGATGGACTTGACGCAGCCTGGCTACGAACTGCTGTCGGCGCTCGCTTCGGGAAAAACGCTGGGCGAGGCGATCACAGCGGTGCTGCCGCGCAAATGGCGGCCGGCGGTGCGGGAGTCGAATCTTTTTGAATGGTTCCGCGATTGGATGGCCGAAGGGTTGTTCCAGTCGGTCGAGCTTGTTGATCCGCAGCAGCCGGCTCGCGGTGCGATGAAACCTGTGTGACCGTAGTTGGTCCAATCGTCAGGTATGAAAGCGAGAACTGAGAAGATCGAAGCGGATCAGCCACCGGAGCCGCCGGAGGAATCGGACCAGCCCGAAGACGAAGTGGACGAAGCGGGCAAAGAGTCATTCCCAGCCAGCGATCCGCCGTCCTGGACTGCAGCGATCGCGCACTAAGGCACGCTACACTCGTCGTAGAGCAATCTGCGAGAGCGGGCGCGTAGCTCAGGTGGATAGAGCACCTGCCTTCTAAGAACCGAAGCCCACCTCTATAAAAATCTTCGGATTGTTACGGAATGCTACAAACCTCCGTGTTATCAGTAAGTTCGTAGCGTGGATCTCCTCGCATAAAGCGCCGTAGCAAACCGTACCAATCGGTCATGTTTGAAGGTCCATGTGGACATCCGTGTGGACGTGAACTTCTCGTTCGTCGATGCCGCTGATTGCCCACATGAAGCCACGGCTTACAGGTTGGGTCGGGCTACGCTCATTTCGCGGCCACAGCCGGAGCGGGCAAAGTCCACGCCCTTATCGCTGCGGTCACCCACCTTCCGTTCTGGCGCAGGAGGATCGATGTATGGTTCGTTCTTGAGATAGATACCCCAGCCTTTTCAATACGCCGCACTTCATCGCGAGCATCGAGAATTGCCACATCGCGGGTCAGAAAACGGACACTAACTTGGACTGAGGACAGAGTGGCGTTTTTGTCGGTGTCCGCGAACGCCTGTTGAACGGCCGCGCGTCCTTTCGCAACACTGCCGTTAGCGAGCCGGTCGGCATCCTCTGTAAGAAATGTGGCGAGCGCCTTTGCATCATGTGTATTCCAGACAGCGACGTAGTCCTGCCACATTTTGCGGACAGCTGCTTCATCCGATGTTCGCTGAAACAAATCCTGTGCGTGCACGGACCCACCGATCAGCAGACACCCGAACACCGCTCCTGCCAAGACGTGACGCATACCAATCGTCTCCTCACTTGGACATTATGATGTCCAACCAGAGTTATCGGGAAAGACTGGCGTACACCCCGATCCGGTACCAAATTAGTAGCGTCGCAGGTCCAGAGGCTTCACGACACCGGAACGTCACGTACAGGCCTGACTTGCGGCGTATCCTCCGTCGCTGCTGGCCGACGCTCCAAAGCCGCTACCGCGTCGCGTTTCGCCTGCATTCGGATATGGGAATAGTGATCCAGCATCGCGCGGCTGTACGTGTCCCGCAATGGACATGAGCGTCTGGTCTGGCACACCAGCTTCGGCGAGTTTCGTGACGCAATGGTGCCGAAGATCATGGAATCGAAGCCCTGGGAGCTTGGCCATTTTCGTAAGATTCTTCCAGGCCGTTCGCCATGATCTCATGGGTTTGGTGAAGTCGAAACCGGAGCTGCCTTTCATCGGGTCGGTCTTCTTCGTATGCCGGAACATCGCGGCTGGAAACAGGTGGTGGCTTGGATCGGATGCACCGAGTTTTTGGGCACGTTCCAGGAGCCTGGCGCAAGCCCACAGCGCGGTGTCGTTGAGCGGTACGATCCTGGCACCGGCGTCCGTTTTTGTGCTGGCACGTTGGATTCGGATAGTCTTCTCGATCAGGTTGAGGTCACCGATTCTCAGGCCCTTCAACTCGCCGCCTCTCGCGGTGGTGTTGCTAGCCAGCAAAGCAGCCCAGTAGGCAACGCTCCATCCTGGTTTCGATTTGGCAGCGTCGAAAAGCTTTCGTTCCTCCTCCGGTGTCAGCGCCTTACCCGGTCCACGCTTATTCTCCGGCAGCGAGCGGAAATCATCAGCGATACGCGCCCAAAGCCTGCCGCGCCTGAGCACCATCCTCAAGACCTTTGTTTCCAGGTTCACCGTGCGTGAGCTGACCTTGGCCACGCGCTTGGCCTGATACGCCCGAACCATATCGCTGGTGATGTCGCACAGGCGGGTACCGATGAAGTACGACTTCAAGGCGACGAGCCGTTCTTTGTCGATCCGATAAGTCTTGGGCGCCACCAGCACCTTCCGCTCTTCGAGCCAACTTTCGCTGCCTCGATTGAACACTAGCTTGGAGTTGTCGGTAGGAAGCCGACCCTCCTCTTGCGCTTGGATAGCATCGTGACGGACTTTGCGGGCTTCCTGATAGCTGGTCTTGCCCGACGAGAACTCCTTCCACTTCCCGGCGATCTTGAGCTTGTAATGCCAGATTCCCCGGCGCTTGTGAAGGCCGTCCTTGTCGATGATCCTTTTTGCCGGGACTGCCTCCGCAGCAATAGCTCTTGCCTCAGTGTTGTTCATGATTTCCTCCTGTTGACCTTCGATTTGGACTTCTTCGGCCTTCCACCCAACCTACCATTCGCGCGTGACGCCGCTGCCTTCTTGTCGGTCCTCACCGACCCGGCTTCCGCAGCACGGCAGGCGGGACAGACCAGGGCTACACGGTGGATCGGGCATTTAGGGACCTTCGGCATCGTTGAAGCATATCCCATCTGGATGGGTTGTGTAAATAGTACCGGCGCGCACCTGGAACATCAGATATGCCTCCGCATGTCCCCCGAAGGGGAAGGGTGGAAGGTCGCTCGTTGAGAACCGGATTCCACCCTCTGGCGCAGACTGCCGAAGCGGTGCTACAGGCGGGTCGCCGGTAGATCACGGCTGTTGACTAAGCATGGATCGCCATGGGCCGCACCTTATACGTTGCGATGAACTCCTCCGCGGATAACCAGCGGGTTTCCGGGTAGACGCACATTGGTGCAGCTTTCTCATACAGACGGTTTGACTCGTCCATATAGGGATCGAAGCCGGTGTAGGTACCGCGATCGATGCCCTCGATCGAGCGGTGCAGCATCTCCTCCACGAGTCGCTCGACCATGACGGATTCAGAGCTTACCGGGAGTTCAAGAATCATCTTGTTGTTTTCCCGCCAACAAAAGTTCGTTGCCGCGCGACGATCTATGCGATACCGCGCCCTCACGGTTAAAGGCGCGAACAACTCCACGCGCTCACCGAAGTACTGTTCAGCGAACCTTTGCAGCAGGGTCGAAAACTTCTTCGATAGGCCCTCGGACGTGCCTTCTCCAATCAGCATCCCGGCTGTATTTTCGAGCTGTTCCCGGCCATACTTCTGTATCAGCTCCGCCGGCATCAGATCCACCAAGTATTCTTGTTCCTCGACATGCTGGACCAGGTTGTTGATCTTAACGATGAGGTTCTGGACTATGGCCAGCATCTCAGCGCGTTGGTTGTTAGTGCTATCAGACTTGACTGCATCCATATAAGTGATCTCCTTTTGATCACGCTGCTGGTTTCCGCCACGATCCCGCCCAGGTTCGGATTCGGATCGCAACGGGGTGGATAACTGCCGCAGACTTCAGCGGCAAGTGCCACTGGCTTCTACGGCTTGATATAAAGCGTCAACGAGTGCTATCGATCGATACACTTCCTCCTTTTCTCGTGCTAAGGCACACTTGTCCTGGCGGCCGTCTGGCACGGCGTTTAAGAACCTAGATCTCTGAGCTTTCGTTAGCCCGGCCTATGCCCGTCCGTTTCCCTGCCCTGCTTCCCTCCAGCCACATACCCGTCAGGGTCGCCGTGTGAGGGGAGGAAGGATAAACTTCCTCCCTCACCGGAGTGGCCGGAGAAGGATGTTTTATCCGTGTCGGGTTCTGTTTCAGTTTCCCCAGCTTCCTGTACTCTAGGATTCGGGAAACTGGGAGGCTGGTCCTGCCGGAGGGTGTACAGCTTCGCGTTTCGAGGGCCCGGTTCAACCACGAAATCGTTGTCGAACAGGGCATCCTCGACCAGGTGCTTTCCAACGCCGCGGTCCTTAGCCATAGCCTTGATCTGGGCACCATTGAGCCCCGGATTCTCCCGAACGATTGTGCTACTATTTCCTCGGCGTCGACCTTGGGCTTATTAAAGCCCTGCTTCGGAGCTTCGATCGCGTGAAACCCCTGCCCCTCCCGGAACTCCATCGCAAACTTCTCCCCCGGAGCGATGCGGGACTTGAACGGGTTCATCTCAAGCCGGTGCAGTTTGCCTTGCCGGGCGTGGCCAGAGACAACGTAGGCCATATCCACGGAGGCTTTGATATCGGTCGAGCCGCGGTAGTCTTTCGAGGTTTTGGACTTCCCGGTGTGGTGCAGGACGATCACAGTGGCTCCCCGGTGGGCGAGCCGCCGGAACAGTTTCATAAACTCCCGCATCTCGGTGGAGGATTGTTCATCGCACCGGGCGAATTCCACCAGCGAATCCCAGATCAGGAGTGGTTTGGTATCGCCTGCGAATTGGAGGATCCGGGCATCGTTCGGGCGAGGCCGCTCCTCGTCAACCCATCCACCCCAGACGCGAAGTTGATCTGTTTGGGTGACCCCAAGATCGGCGAGGTTCCGTTTCACCACGTAGAGCGGATTCTCTCCGTCGAGGTAGACGACGGGTGCTTGGCGAACCTGGCGTCCGATGAAGTGCCTACCGTGTGCTACCGCTCCGGCGATCGCATAGGCCAGCCAGGTCTTGCCGGTGCCACTTTCGGCGGAAATCAGATTCACGCCGGCGCGGGGAATCATGTCTTCCACTAGCCAGTCGATGGAATCTTCGAGCGTCCACACCGATGGCAGCGCGGAGACTTCGGCGACCTTTGGTTTCTCCACACGCGCTGGCTGCCCGGTGGGCGCGACGATCCTCACCGGCGCCGCGCTCATAGGCCGCCCCCGCGAGTCTCCACGCGGTGTGCGTCGAGGAACGCCTGAATGTCCGACGCCGCATAACGCACGAGCCTTCCTACCTTGCAGAACGCGGCCCCTGGTGGATCGCCCCCATTTCCGCATCAGCGCGGCCGAGCAGCCGATCATCGCTGCCGCGGCTTGTTCATCGAGGAGAGATTCCATGGTTTTTCCTTTCGCTAAGCAAAAAAAAGACCACCGCTGTGCGCAGGTGGTCCGAGGTTTTCAAATTGTGTACTGTTAGCTAGTAAGTCGCTATGAGAATGTTTGCTCTACTACTTCCTCCCTTCCGATACGCACGTGTACCTATGTACGTATTACAGTTTGTGTATTGATGTCCCTAAACAGAAAAACCGCCAAGACAGCCAATTCGGCCATCTGGCGGTTGTTTAACTTCCAAGGTTTGTCTCGTTGCGCGATGATGCTACGTATACGTGTATACGTTACGCGTAATGGAAATGTGCGAGTGGGTACACTTCTGGGAATGCCTTTACTTCGGGCGAATGAAGTGCCGGCACAGACGAATCCACCAGCCAACATCGTCGCGTTGTTTCTCGGTGTAGTAAATACGCTCCGATGGATCGCCCTTGGGGGTTCGTGTGTTATATTGCGATAGTTGCAATCCAGCGTCATTCTGGTTTCAGTAACGGGATTTATCGTGTTTATCGCAACCTGGTTGTTTACCCCAGGGAGCTGTTCGCGCCGTTCTGCCGGATATGCCATCGGCTCCCCGGAACTGACACGCGATAGGGGATATATTCCCTTGCGCCATGTTGACGGGACGTCCGGACTGCCGGAGCTGCTTGTCTGTCCCTCGGGCCCTTTTGTTTGGCCCTATATACGTATCGCAGGATTTTGGTTGGCGATACTGTAAACCATTGACTCAATTGGAGTTCTCATGTACTTTCGGCTTCTTCTGGCCCTTCATGTACTCGCGAGTTATCGCGGCTACCCGCTGAACATGGCGCCGGGTGCGATGCGTCCGGCGTGCGATGCGACCGATGGATTGCTCCTCAATCCACGCCATACGTGCAATGGGCGATACTCCCGCGGGTGCGCGGGCACACGCTCCAGGAGTTCCGTTGGATCTAGTTCCACAGGTTCATCCGGCGAGACCTTGGCGACTTCGGCGACTACTGCTGTGTCCCCTCCGACACGCGTGCTAGCATCGGAAGTCTCGCGGACCTCATCGAACAGCCGGCGGGATAAGGTGTGTGCTAGATAGCATTCAAATTCACCTCGCGCTGGGTCGTACTGTATGGCTAGCTGATACGCTAGCATCTTCGCATCGGAAATCCTTTCATCACGATCCTGACTGTGCAGCAGACCGCGTGCGATAGCTACGCCGACGATACCTCTGATCATCTCATCATGGCTCTCCACCATCTCCCACGGATCAGCCCGTGCGACGGGCTGATCGTTGCTGAGTTGAACTGGCAGGCGTATTTGGCGACATTGGAATTTGCAACTACTCTTTTTTAACATCGGTCAAGACTTCCAGTAAATACTGGCTTTATGGGACGAAAGACGTGAATTACATCGGTGATTTCTGGAACAGTGGCGTGATTGTGTCCCAGGTAGCGATACTCAGTGGTATGGAGTGCTATGGAGGTTCTGGGCTGGGGACCCAAAAAATTAGAGCGGTCGTAGTTATCCGACTCCTACCGACGCGATGGAGGGGCTGTAAAGCTCACCAAGCGGCATCTAGAACAAGTGAACCACACGCCAATACACGCCCTTGATCCCAATTTTAAAAGACGCGACTTTACTGAGAACCCCCGGAGGGCGGACCGGCACAGGTTAGGAAACGGAATCACCTCCGAGATCGAATCGTGGAGATCGTCAAAGCCGTCGTTCGGAGGTAACGGGCGCATGCTGTTGGAGAGGGGTTGCGTACTCGTCACTCACCTCACCAGGTTCATGTTTCCCCCGCACGGATCATGGCCTTCTCTACCTTCTCCAAGAGCTGTATCTGTCGTTCCATGATCTGCGCTTGCTCTTTGCTTTCGCGGACGCTATAAACTATCCCTCCGATCGCCGCTTAGGAGTTCAAACCCGATAAGGGCAATAACAATCAGCTCCATGCGGAAGTCGCGCCGCGCGATTCGGGTGCCATCGCGGCGGTCAATCTCTCCCATGTAAAACTGCGCTTCAAGCAACGCTCCAGCTGTGCCCATCCAAGAGTGCCCGAAGGTTCGCGCCCTTTCGAAACATGCCTTCGCCTCGCTCCGCAGTTCTGCGCCATTTGCGTTCTCAAATTGCTCGAACGTCATTGAGCGTCCTCTCATTGTTTGTGAATTTGACAGATCAGGCAAACATCGTAGCACCAGGGCAATGGATACGCCGGTTTATTAGCGGCGAGGTGCTTCAGACTTAGAGCCGCAAAATCCCCCGACTCCTTCCCTGCTGTATCTTTCGGCGGGCGATCCGCCTGGCCGATTCACCCACGCTTTGAGGCGGCGGCTTCTGGTGTGATGCTCTACGTCCGGTAGCGCCGCACACGCGGTTATTGTCGTGGGCCTTGAGGAAACCTGGTTGACACTAAGACGGAATCGTGGGCCGCCAGGCGCTACCGCTTCATACAGCGTGACAGCGTGGATGTGAGCGGGTTGATTAAGATGAATGTTCAAGACTCGTCATGAACAGCGTTTCACTTGTGGGATTCGGATTTGGTTCTATGGCATCCCCGCAACCGGAAGGCCAAGAAAACACTTCTCGCTCTGCTTCCCCAGCGACCCGGCGTCTACGCGATGAGGTGTTTACGACTGCGATCCTTCGGCACTTCTGACATCGTATATTTTCAAGGCAACCAACTCGCGAGGTCTTCGACAGCGGATACGTCAATATTTTCATCCCGGTTATGGCAACAAGACAAGTTTGCGACATCCGCCACGCAATCGGTCAGTGCACTGATTTTGAACTCGCGTGGGCTGAGTGTCCAGGCGCAGAAGCAAAGCGCATCGAGTCTCAGCTAATCGCGTTTTACTGCGATACCGGCGATACCTACGGCTCCTTGCCGCCGTGGAATAAACAGCGCTGAGTCCGAATGGCGGTCTTACTGATGGAAAGCAACTACGGTCGAGCGTGCGATTGGAAAGTGAGGGCATGACGAATTCTCCTGCCTTCTTCTCGGTTCACCGAATCTCGCTAGCGTCCAGAGCTTCGGCGCTCGCGAAGAATAACCCAGGTTTGCTCGCCAGAAGTGACCCACTACCTGACCGAGGAAAGAGGAAATGATGCAGGGTTCTCACATCAGCCCGGAAGGCTCTTGCCCGTAAGCGAATCGTGCCGGTGGCGCACATCGTGATGAAGACAATCAATTTGCCCGAGGGCAACGCCTTCGGCGTGGATGATGACGATAGTGCTACGCCCTATGTGAACTATGCCGAACAACGGGCGAAAACGCTGTTCTTCGTGTGGGTCAGTCTAACCGAGCACAAATGGGTCATTCTTCGCGAGCGCCGAGGGTCCAGAGCACGGCGATGGACAGCGAACTGATGGAATGCCAGAACTGCCTTCGAGCGTACGAAGTGAAGAACGAGCAGGATGGAAGCGTGAGGCTGGTGGCGGTGTGGACAGGCTGCAAACGCACGCCTAGCAATGCTGGAATGAGCGATCGTGATCAAGGGGCAACTGACTTCGAACTTGAATCCACGGCCAACTTCACACCGCCTTGCGTGGTGAAGCCCTGGTAGGCTGCGGTTATTGTGCTTATCGCCCGTTGGCGCGGCTGCTGGAACAA
>CAVUBR010000019.1:0-43884 GCA_963739705.1 Terriglobia bacterium
GGGCCTGCCAGTCCGTTCGCGCCGGGCGTCGTTTGTTGTACGATGGCGGAATGCTGAAGGGCATTCTGATTCCTCTCGCAGCGCTTGGGGTTGTGTTCGCGTTTGGCGCAATGGCCGAGAACCCTACGGTCACTGGCCCGATCGTCGCGACTGCTCCCGTGGGCGATCCGTCGCATCAATATCCGTTTTTTGCGGCGCTCGAGGATCTGAAGGGACGCGGCTACGTCGAACAGGAGTTTTTCGTTTCCGGTGCGGCGGCACGCTACAACACCCCGGACGGCGCAACCGGCTCGGTGATCGACGCCGATCACAAATACAAAACTCGCGTCGTGGTGCGGAGGCCGGCCAGCGCCGCGAAGTTCAACGGCACGGTGATCGTCGAATGGAACAATGTCACTGCCGGCCACGATCTCGATATCGATTGGTATCAGGCCCACGATTACTTCATTCGCGCCGGCTACACTTATATAGGAGTCACGCCACAGCGGATTGGCGTCGAACTTCTCAAGGTCTGGAACAAGGACCGCTATGGATCGTTGGACGTTACGGCCGACGGCACGATCACAAATGACGCCCTTTCTTACGACATCTTCGCCGACGTGGCGCGCGCGATGCGGAGAACAGACCCAGAGTGGATCTGCTCGGCGGATTGAAGGCCCAGCGCGTTTTCGCTACAGGACATTCGCAGTCGGCTTCGCGTCTCGCCATTTATCTAAACTCAGTGCATCCGATTTCACCTGTGTTCGATGCGATTGTGGTGCATGGAGGCGGCGGCAAGATTCGCACCGACCAGCCGGTCAAAATCTGGAAGCTCCTTTCGGAAACCGATGTCATCAATAATCAGGCCGCCAACCGGCAGCCGGATACCAATACCTTCCGCTCGTGGGAAGTAGCGGGCGATTCGCACGTGGATACGCAGTTCAGAGCCAGTTCCGGCACGTTGGGAGCGCGTGACGGTAATCCGATTGCGCCCGGTTTTTCTCCGGGGCTCGGGAGAAGCGAGCGGGCCTGCGAGGCCACTACGCCTGCTGCTCCTGCGGCACCGATGGCCACCGGAAGTCCCTGTACTCAGCCACCCTATAGCCATGTGCCGTTCTACCAGGTCATGGACGCCGCTTTCGATCATCTCGAGGCTTGGGTGAAAAACGGTACTCTGCCTCCATCGGCGCCCCCGATCGAAGTGACTTCAGCCGGTCCACCGGCCGTAATCGCACGCGACAAGAACGGAAATTCGATCGGGCGAAAATCACCCTGGCGGAAATTGCAGTTCCAACAGGCGTCAATACCGGCCAGAATTCCGGCGCGGGCTTTTGCCGCCTTTACGGCAGTCATCTGGATTTCGATGCCGCTACTGTAAAAAGTCTTTTACCCAACCCACGCTGCTTATGTGGCTGCCGTTAAAGATGTCACGGAAATGAATTTCAAAGCCGGGTACATACTGCGGCCGGAGGCAGACGCCACCATAGCGGCCGCCGAGAAATCCAGCATCGGCCAGCGCTGACGCTATTGCGGCTCGCTAGCGCCCTGCCGCGCGGACGGTTTTCCCCGCCATGGAATGAAGACCGTTGCGGCAGCTCCTGAATTCCTCTGGGTCGAGTGAGCGCGAACCATTTCGGCACGAAATTTACCCAGAGTCCGCCAAGTCAGTGACATACGGGTCGGTCGCCTCACTTGCTGAACAGAGCAACAGCAACTTGATTCTTTAACGCACGCCCGCGAGGCCAATGCTGGGACCATAGGGCCAATCGCTTCGATTTCAACGTGAAATTACACAAGTGTTACAAAGCTTCGCCTCACTTCCCGCTAGCCTGGAAATGAAGCTATACCTGGTGACGACCATCGAAGCAGTAACGGACTTGCGCAGAGAATTCTCCCGCCGCGGCTGGGACAAGAAAGCCACGGGCCGGATCGTGTTCCAGTTATCGATCCACGTGACACTCGCGCTAGCAGGCATCGTCATCTTCCTGGCCTGCCACAATCCGGCGCTGGAGGTTCTGGGACTCCTGATCTCGACCTTCGGGTGCATGGGCGTGGGGACCAATACGCACACCTCCACGCACTACGCGACCAGCGAGAAGCGCTGGGTAAATGAGGCTCTAAGCTATTTTGGCTATCCGATGTTCCTGGGCCTATCGGCTACGTACTGGTGGCACAAGCACGTGGTGCTGCATCATCCGGCGCCGAACGTGGTTGGGGTGGACAGCGACGCCGACCTGCTGCCGTGGTTCGCGATCACGGCAGACGAAGTACACGCCAGCTCCGGCCTGCGTCGCTTCTATTACGAGCACCTGCAGTTCTGGCTGTTTCCGTTGGCGCTCGCGCTGAACTATTTCAGTATCGAGGCGGGCGGGTGGACGCATCTGATGGGAATGCTCCGCCATTCCAAAGGACGAAAGTCTGCCCACTGGATCGACCTCGGCGCCATGATCCTGCATTATGTGATCTGGATTGGTGTGCCGCTCTTATTTTGGCCGCTGCCGGCAGTGGCCGGATTCTACATTCTGCGAAGCATTCTGCTGGGGTACGCAATGTACGCGATCCTGGCGCCTGGACATTTTCCTGCCGAGGCACAGCGTACGACAGCCGAAGCCCGGAACGGTGCGGATTTTTTCGCTGTCCAGACCGCGGGAACGGTGAGTTTCCGGACGGGGTTGCTGGGCAGATTCCTGTGCTCGGGTCTCGAGTACCAAGTTGAGCATCACTTATTTCCGAACATCAGCCACATCTACTATCCGCAGGTCAGCGTGGCGGTGCAAGCTTTCTGCACTGAGCATGGGCTGTCCTATCGCTCCTATAGTTGGCCCATGGCTCTATGGAAGAGCTGGAAGGTCCTGCGATTCCCGCAGCAGGTTGTGGAGCGCGCGCATGTGCCGCTGCACAACCATCGCGATATCATCCATCGAGGCGCGGATCGGGAACCGGATAACCGATCGCGAAATGGTACACCACCTGCCCTTGCTCCGGCTGCAGATTGAGATAGCGGTGCACCTCCTCATCGTAGAACGCGCCGATGCCGGTCGCCCCTAGCCCGAGCGCTTCCGCGGCGAGATACAGGCGGTGGCCGATGGCGCCTGCTTCGAAATGCACATAGCGATAACCACGGTCACCATGGGCGCGGGCGGCACGCTCCAGATCGCCGATCATCGAGAACGCCACGCATGCGTTACCGGCGAGGTCCTGCCCGAGGCTTAGGCCCGCGGCCGCGACGCGCTGGTCGCCACTCCTGATCTGCTCCAACTCGGCACGCTCAGGCCAGAACCTGTACACGCCAGGTTCGCAGCCCGTCGACGCGATGGACGTACAAATAGAGCTGGATGAAACGTGCACCGGCAAAATCGGCAAAAAGCGGCCGGGCCGTCGCAGCCAGGATGGCCGAGAGCTGCGCCAACGACATCGATTGCATTCCACCCACGAAGTCGAGTGCCGAACGCCGCTTTCGGGCGACCTCGCCAAAGGGCAGGCTCGATGAGGCTGGGGGAGGCAGCTTGATCTCGCCGGAGCCAGTGGGAGCCGGCTCGGCGGCGGAGATGCCGCGCGACACGCCGTTGCTGAGTTTCGTGGCGCCGTGAATCCCGTCAATCCGCGGGTAAGCGATTCTTTCTGTCGAGAGCTGATTCGCGTGCCCGCCGTACCAAACGGTCTCGCAGGCGTCTGGTTCGCGCACTGGAATGGACCCGCCACGCAGCTCGACAATGAGCATCGGCCACTCATCTTCGTGCAGGCGGCAGAACTGCGCGACTTCATCGTCCGGGAAATGACCGATCGCAAAGCTGTCGCATCCGATGGCTCGGGCGGCGAGCGCGAGCGCTTGCCAGGCGTGCCCGATGTCGTGCAAGCAGTATCGATATGCCCGGTCACGGTACTTCCACGCCTCGCGCCACGCAATGCTGGTCAAGACAAACACGATTGGCGCAGAGCTGCCGGCCAACTTCATCTCGAGATCGCCCAGCGCACGCTGCTCGGCCATGTGTGCGGAGGGACGGTAATGATACAGCCCATCGGGCCACTCCTTCAGGCCCCGTGTGAGGAAGTGGAATTCGGTCGGGTGCAGATTCCCGGAGGATGGATTCACGCGCAACGCGTACCGGTATCCGGTGGACGGAACACGTTTGGACGCGCTGATCGCAGCGGAATAGAACAGCAGTTGCGAAAGGAACGTCGGGCCGTCACCGGCAGACGTGCTGCCGGAGACGCCGTGAAGCACTTCGAGCGCCGGCGTTTCAGGGACGGGTGGATCTGCTGGCAGGTCGAGCACCGGCACGCCCTCGTAGTGACGGAACGGATCGGGCATGTTCGCCCAGTCGAGAACATGCGGCGCGCGCCTCAGCGATTCAACGCTGTGCTTGGTGGATTCGTGATATTCGCGCCATGTCATGCAGAGCGGCGCGGGCGCGCACCGAAGTTATCCCCGTTCGCGGTTAGACGGGTTCCTCGACGGGAGCTTGCCATCGAAACAGGAAAAAGTGATGGCCACAAAGGGAGCAGCGATAAGGTTGGAGGAGCCAATAGAGAGCGCTCTCGATGGCGTTTCGAACGCCTACTGTTCTGAAGTCGACAGATCTACAATGCGGACAGCGTGTAGACAATATAGCCAACTGGAGCGTCTTTCTCACTGGCTAGCCTAAGCGTCAGTTTTCGCCGCACTACCCGTCACCGGGGCCGGCTTATTTCGAAATGGAGGTCCGGAGTTAGGGACGTTAGGTCTGCTGCTTCGGGCTTCAGCGGGGCGGCTCGCCTCGCGGGGCGGCTTTAATCTGTTCCGGCGTCCTCACGTCGGGCTCTGACAGCCTTACGTGCTGTTTTGCGCGGGAAACCTGACGTTTGTGCCGTTTCGCTAATCGCTTGTCCATAGATAACCATTGGAGCACGGTCTTCACCGGGCGTTAGGACGCCGTTGCGAGCGGAGCCGGGCTGGGTAGCAGGCGCCCAGCGCCAGCGGCCGTGGACCGCCGCTGTTTTTGGCGCTTCCGAATCATCTAATGTCGCAGCATCTTTTTTGTTTGGTTCCGGCGGCCTTATCTGGAATAAAGACGACGGATTCGTTCGCTTGCCGCAGACACAAACTGTACTCGCCAGGCATGGAGCCTAACAAATACCGGCGCGCGGCCTGGAGGTGCTCCAGCAACAAATCGCATGCTGGCACATCGCTGGAGCCGCCGAGATCCGCGATCATCTCGTCGAGAATCTTCAGATCTTCGTCTTGTTGCATGTACTCTTCCGATCCTTGCTTCGGTGCGATCCTGGGATGGCTAGGGGCGGACTAGCCCGCCCCGGCCTGTGACCACACGGCCTTAACTTCAGGCCGCTACTGTTGCGAGCGATCTTGTGGAGCGTCGAATTGAGCAACTTCGTAAGTCTGAACCTTCGGAGTACCTTCGACGAATTTGATTCAAGGTATTCAGAACGTCTGGATAACCGTTCCTCGCGTAGGCGTCGGCGCTCTCCTTGTTATTCCAGAAGCTAATCGCGATAGCGTCGGCCCCGCCCGAAGCAAGGAACGTAACTTCGCCTTCAAAACCAGCCTGCTTTCGAAGCATCGGAATGGTTTCGCTCTCGATCAGCTTGGTGAACGCCGCTGAGCTATTGGGCTTCAGACGAATGGATACATTACGAGCAAACATGGCAACCTCCTAGGTTGGTGGTTGGGCTAAGACGGAGAGAAGATCTCAAATTGCCTGGCTTAGGCCAGATGATCTGATGACTGCAGCAGAATTGCTCAGGCAGCCACTAGTGTGAGCCGATGGGACATGCTTGTCAAGGAAGAAGGCGCAATATTATCAATAATCTGCCGCGTTCGCTCATTCTAATCCACTTCTATTTTGGATTTTGAAACGAGCAGCGCTATCCGGAAATGCCCAGTCACAAACGCACAAAGATATGCCTCGTTATGCCGCCTCCGCGACCGCGCGGTAAAGCCATGTTCTTCCGTCCGGATCTCGCCGAGAGAATACTTGGCCTTCTTTGACGAGCTCATCGAGAAACATTGACGCGACTGCACCGTAGGTGCCGCTGCCGTACTCTGACCAGAGTCCCAAAGACTCCTCAATCTGGTTCCGTCCCAGCCAACGGTCCTTGTTTTCTGCGAGAACCTCCCCGATTGCCGTTTTGATCAGGATCATGCCCGTTTGGGCCTTCTCTTTCGGGCTCAGCTCCGACATTTGCGACATACGGTGATCCTACCATGCGACTCCGGCCGATCTCTAAAGTGGCCACGCCCGATGCAAGGCCCTTCCATATGAACAACCTCAATTGTCTCCTGACGGGCGGCCGCAAAAAGATTAAATCTCGTTTCAGCCGCGAAAAAAGCATGCCTTCGACAGCGGCCCGCGACGCATTCTACTTAGTAAGTCGATTGCGAATCTTCGCCAACTCCCGCCGTCGCTCGCGATTGGATTTCGGGTAGGCCATTTTTAGCCCCTTGAGCGCATCCAAAATGATCCGTGACACGATCAACTGGGCGCTCGCCTTGTCATCGGCGGGCACGACATACCATGGTGCGTCATCGGTGCTGGTCGCACCGAGGCAAGCCTCGTAAGCTTTCAGGTACTGCTTCCAGTAATTCCTTTCCTGGACGTCGGCCAGGCTGAATTTCCAGTTCTTCTCCGGCTCATCGATGCGTTTGAGGAAGCGCTGGCGTTGTTCTTCCTTGGAAAGATGCAGGAAGAACTTGATGATGCGGGTGCCGTTGCGGTGCAGGTGCTCTTCCAAGTTCAGGATGGAGCGATATCGGTCGCGCCAGATTGTCTCTCGATCGACAAGTTCATCCGGGAGTCCCTGGCCGCTGAGAATCTCGGGATGTACACGAACAATCAGCACTTCCTCGTAATAGGATCGATTGAAGATGCCAATCCGGCCCCGTTCGGGCAACTTCCGCGTCGCGTTCCACAAAAAGTCGTGCTCCAGTTCCTCGGCACTCGGGTGTTTGAAACTGAACACCTGGCAGCCTTGGGGATTGATGCCCGACATCACGTGCTTAATGGCACTATCCTTGCCGGCGGCGTCCATCGCCTGAAAGATCAACAGCAGCGCATAGCTGTTGGATGCGTACAGCAGGCTTTGCAGTTCGCTCAACTTTTCTATGTGTTCTCGGAGAAGCGTGTCATACTCCTCCTTCGAGTTGTAAGCGGGTTTCATCTTAGTCGGCCACTTGTGGAGATCGACCTTCTTCCCAGCCCGCACTCGGAAGTCATCGGGATTGATTTTCTTCATGGATATCCTTGAGTGTCTAAATCACTCTCCCGCAATCACAATAACAATATGCACACTTTCTTAGAGAACATCGAGACAGGAGAATTGTCCAACGCAAGATGAGCATGAAAGTAGCGAGTTGGACGGGGCAGTTTCCAATGCAAGATGAGCATGAAACAGGGAAGAATGGGGTAGGCGTAGCTCGGTCGGGTGCAGATACGGATGCAGAATGCCGAGAGCCTGAGCCGGGATCAGATCCGAGAGTTCTTACGGTCGAGCGAGCCGATCGAGTTCACCAGCGGGGGGCGGGAAGAGCGCTACGGGTGGGTGGAGCGCGTGCTGGCGGCGCAGAAGTACGGGAAGTTGGGGAAACGGGAACGAGGCCTGGTGCGGGCCTACGTGCGGAAAGTGACCGGGTTGAGCGAGGCGCAGAGCACGCGGTTGATCCGGGCGTTTCTAGATCACGGCGAGGTACGCGCCCAGCCGTACCAACGGCACACGTTCGCAGCCAAGTACACGGCCGAAGATATAGCGTTGTTGGCGGAAGT
Organism: Terriglobia bacterium; assembly: GCA_963739705.1. Lineage (GTDB taxonomy): Bacteria > Acidobacteriota > Terriglobia > Bryobacterales > Bryobacteraceae > Palsa-89. The sequence continues at coordinate 7,737 of CAVUBR010000019.1, forward strand.
GGATCGGGCGCATGGGCGGTTGAGCGGGCCGGCCACCCGGCGGATTTTGCAGCGCGCCTACGAGCAGTTCGGAGAGAAGCAGTACGAGCGGCTGGCGAAGATCAGCGTGGCGCACTTGTACAATCTGCGGGCCAGCGCGCGCTATCGCAACCAGGCGGCGGTGTTCGAGCCGACGCGGTCCACCGCGGCCGCGATCGGACAGCGCCGCAAGCCGGACCCGCAAGGGCGGCCGGGATATGTGCGCGTGGACACGGTGCATCAAGGCGACAGCGCGGGAGCCAAGGGTGTGTACCACATCAACGCCGTGGATGCGGTGACGCAATGGCAAGTGGTGGGCTGCGTCGAGAAGATCAGCGAGGCGTATCTGATGCCGGTGCTGGCAGCGGTGTTGGCGCAGTTTCCCTTTCCCATCCGCGGTTTTCACGCCGACAACGGCTGGGAGTATATCAATCATCGGGTGGCGGAAATGTTGGGGAAGCTGCACGCCGAATTCACCAAGAGCCGGGCGTGCCGGAGCCAGGACAATGCTCTAGTGGAAGGCAAGAACGGGGCGGTGATCCGCAAGCTGATCGGCTACGGGCACATCGCCGGCCAACACGCTGCGGCGCTGCAGGAGTTCTACCGCGAGCACCTAAATCCGTACCTGAATTTTCACCGGCCCTGCGGCTTCGCCACAGTGAGCTTGGACGAGCGCGGCAAACGGCAACGCAAGTACAAGACCGAAGACTACCGGACGCCGTTCGAGAAACTGCAATCGCTTCCGGAAGCGGAGCGGTTTTTGAAACCGGGATTGAGCTTGCCGGAACTGGAGAAGCGGGCGCTGGCCATCAGCGACACCGCATGCGCTCGCCGGATGAGCGCGGCCAAGGCCAAGTTGCTGCGGCAGTGCCAGACGCCGTCATTGCCGAAGTTCCGCTGACCCAGGGCCGTGGAAATGCCGGGCCCGTGGAAAGCGTGGAAAAGCAAAAACAGCTTTCCCACTCTTTCCACCGTCCCTTGGAAATCTCGCAGAAAACGCGAGATTTCCACATTCCCACCGCCTGGCTTCGCGGCTATGGGAAAGTGGAAAACCAACGGCAGGTTTCCCACTTTCCCACAGCCGCTCGCAACGACGACCACTGTTCTCTCTGTGAAAACCAAACACCAAAGAAAGGAAGTCGGCCGCTGCGCGGCCTCCTCATTCCCTATCCGTTCTCCCTACGGTCGAACGGAACCGATTTCATGCTCATCCTTCAATTGGAAAATGCTGAGGTCCCCCTACCGGAGAACGGTATTCTGAGCCGGACTCTGTTCAACGATGAGGCCATGAAGATCGTTGCATTCGGATTCTGTTCGGACCAGGAACTATCCGCGGACAAGGCTTGCAGGGTTTCGTGGTAAACTGAAGAAGCTTAACAATTTTGGCATCTTCGCATTAGTCCGGCCCAACCGCCCTCGTCCGATCCTGCCCCTATTTACGAAACCTGTAAGCAAAGGAAAACATGAAGAACATTTTTGTAGGAAACCTCAACTTTGGGGCTACCGAAGCTGCGGTTCGATCGCTTTTCGAGGCATACGGACCCGTGGAGCGTGTGAACCTCGTAACGGACCGGGATACCGGCCAGGCGCGAGGGTTCGGATTTGTCGAGATGAGCGTTAACGCGGATGCGGATCGCGCCATCGCTGAACTGAATGGCAGGGACCTCGACGGCCGAGCCCTGAACGTCAATGAAGCCCGTCCGAAACCGGAGCGTTCATTTGGCGGTGGCGGCCAGCGTCGCAACAATCGCTACTAGCCGACTCGATCGAGACGAGGGGCGGCCGCGCATAAGCGTCGCCTCTTCATCTATCCCCACTGTTTTCCCCTGGCTCGCGGTTCGCCAGACTACTTCGGTTGCGCTGCCAAGGAGGTGTCTTTTGAGCACCGCTCGAGTCACGTTTTTCGATGCTGAACCACAGGCCCGCCGCCTGTTGCGGACACACTTTCTCGGAGACCGTCCTCAACCAGCTTTCCGACGCCGTGGTCCTGTACGACAAAAATCTCGAAATTGTTGGTGTCAATCATGCCGCTGAACGCCTTTTCGGCATGGTGGCCGAGGAGATGATCGGTCAAGGCTGCGAAGGGCTGTTTCATTGCAGTTCCTGCCGGCCGGATGGAGGCATGGGACAAGCGCTGGCTGAATCCGCCTGTCTACCGACGGGAACGTTCAATCTCCACGTGAAGAACGGACGACAGCGCCTGGTCGTGATCCGAACAGTGCAACTCCGCGACGATGCCGACGCCGTCGAAGGCGCGGTGGCAACGATCAAAGACATTACCGAAGAGTCACATCCGGTTGTGCGCCGTATCATCGCCGAGTCGCAGGCCATGCGTGATTTGCTTGAGTTTGTTCGCAAGATAGCCGTTAGCGAGGCAACTTCTGTTCTCATCGAGGGCGAGAACGGGACCGGAAAAGACCTAATCGCCAAAACTCTGCACGATCAGAGTCCCAGGCAAGCCGAGCCGTTTCTGGCGATCAACTGCGCTGCCATCCCAGAGACTCTGCTGGAGAGTGAACTGTTCGGCTTCGAGAAAGGTGCGTTCACGGATGCACGGGCGCAAAAGCGCGGCTTGTTCGAACTGGCCGACAAAGGCACTTTGTTCCTGGACGAAATCGGCGAGATGTCACTTTCGCTGCAAGCCAAGCTATTGCGCGTGCTCGAAGACCAGACCTTCCGGCGGTTGGGCGGGCTACGGGACCTCAAGGTGGACATTCGCATCGTCGCGGCCACCAATAAGGACATCGGCGAGGCGCTGAAGGCGGGAGCTTTCCGGCAGGACTTGTACTACCGTCTGAACGTAATTCAGCTAATCGTTCCTCCGCTAAGAGATAGGCCACAGGATATTCTTCCGTTGGCGCGCTTCTTCGTCCAACACTACAACGTCAAGTTCAAACAGCAGATCGAGGGCGTTTCGCCCGAAGCGGAGACCCTCTTGTTGAGCTATAACTGGCCTGGCAATGTGCGCGAGCTGCGCAACGCGATTGAGCGCGCAATGATACTCGAAGATACGGCCTACATTCGACCCGCGAGCTTGCACATCGCGGCTCTCGCTGGCGAATCAGCTTTTGCTTCGGCAGCAGCGGCCAGCTCTGGCTCATTCGCCGGCGACGGTTTGTCATTGCTGGAGCACGAGCGCCAAATGCTTGTACAAGCTTTGGATACAGCCGGCGGGAACCAGACGCAGGCCGCTCGTTTGCTGAGGATTACTCGCGACACGATGCGCTACAAGATGAAGAAATTTAACCTTTTTCGAGGAGATGATTCTTGATTATATCGACCTTGAGAAAGAGTGCTGCCCACATTTTCCTCGAATGGCACGCTGGGTGATTTTTCGCGATCTAAGTCAGTAACAACCTAACCCCTGTGTTGGTGCTGACGTTTTCCCTCTGCAATGGAGACACCTCATGCCAGAACATTCTAAAGTTCGCAAGATCGCTTTCGTCGGCGACCACTTGCCGCGCAAGTGCGGCATTGCGACGTTTACGTCCGACCTGCTCGCGGCCGTCGCCGCAGCCTACCCTCAAAGCCAGTGTTTCTGTGTGTCGGTGAACGACATCAAAAGTGGCTACGACTATCCGGAAGTGGTGCACTTCGAAATTGAGGAGCAGGACCTGTCGTCCTATCTGCGTGCCGCGGATTTCCTCAACATCAGCAACGTAGACATCGTCTGCCTGCAGCACGAATTCGGCATTTTCGGCGGGCCCGCCGGCGGTCACATTTTGGCCTTCCTGCGCGAGTTGAGGATGCCGGTGGTCACGACTCTGCACACCGTCTTGCGTGAGCCGAGACCCGAGCAACGACGCGTCATGCAGGAGTTAATTGCGCTTTCGACTCGGGTCGTTGTCATGGCTGAGCGAGGGCGACGGATGCTACAGGATATCTACGAAGCGCCGCCGGCGAAGATCGATCTCATCGCGCATGGGATTCCCGACGTGGGCTTCGTCGATCCGACCTACTTCAAGGACCAGTTTGGCGTGGAAGGAAAGGTGGTGCTGCTCACCTTCGGCCTGCTTTCTCCCAACAAAGGCATCGAATACGTGCTCAACGCTCTACCGCAGATTCTCGCGGAGTTTCCGGATGTGGTTTACATCGTGCTGGGCGCCACCCATCCCAACGAACTGCGCGAGCATGGTGAAGCCTACCGAGTGAGCCTCGAAATGCTTGCCAAGAAGAACAAGATCGAGAAGAACGTTATTTTCTACAACGATTTCGTGGATCTTGAGAATCTGAAGGAGTTCATCGGCGCCGCGGACCTTTATATAACACCCTATCTAAACGAAGCGCAGATCACGTCAGGAACACTGGCCTATACGTTTGGCGCGGGCAAAGCGGTTGTTTCCACGCCATACTGGCACGCCGCGGAACTGCTGGCCGAGGACCGCGGAGTGCTGGTGCCATTCCGCGATGCGCCGGCCATCGCGCGGGAAGTGATTGCCTTGCTGCGCGACGACACGCGCCGGCATGCCATGCGCAAGAACGCCTATCGGATCGGCCGGGAGATGGTCTGGAGCAATGTCGCACGCCTATATATGCGTTCCTTTGAGTCGTCGCGGCTGGAGGGAGCGGCGCTCTCGCGAAAATCTCTGGTCACCAAGACGCTCGACCAGAGGCCGCGGGAACTGCCCGAGTTGAAGATGAATCATCTCTGGCGGATGACCGATTCCACCGGAGTCTTCCAACACGCCGATTTTCGGCGTTCCGAATTTCTCGGAGGGCTATTGCACCGACGATAACGCGCGTGCATTCATCCTCGCGGTGCTGCTCGGCGAGCTGGGCGAAGAGCCGGAACAACTGCTGAGCGTGGCCACCACTTCCGCCGCCTTTCTTCATCACGCATTCGATCACCGCACCCAGACGCTTCCACAACCACCTGAGCTTTGACCGTCGCTGGCTCGACGAGCAGGGATCGGAGGACTGTCATGGCCGAGCGCTCTGGGCCCTGGGCATAGGCGTGGGACGTTCCCCGTTCCGCAGCTTCCAGATGATGGCGGGACAACTCTTCGCCCAGGCATTGCCGGCCTTGACGGATTTCACGTCGCCGCGGGCCTGGGCCTTCGGACTAATCGGCATCCATGAATACCTGCGCCGCCTGCGCGGTGACAGCCTTGTCAACCAGACGCGCGAGACGCTCACTTGCCGGCTCATGGAACTCCTCGCAAGAAACGCCAAGCCGGACTGGTGCTGGTTCGAAGAGGAACTGTCCTACGACAATGCCAAGCTCGCCCACGCCTTGATTCTGAGCGGACACGCCACCGGTCAAGCGCAGGTCTTCGAGCGAGGCTTGCACGCATTGCGCTGGCTGAACGAGTTGCAAATCTCCGAGAAAGGCCACTTTCGGCCGATCGGCAGCAATGGTTTCTACCGGCGAGGCGGCACTCGCGCCAATTTTGACCAACAGCCGATCGAGGCCCAGGCCATGGTCTCGGCGTGTCTGGAAGCCTATCGCGCCACCTCGGATATCTGGTGGTACGAACAGGCGCAACGCGCCTTCGACTGGTTCATCGGCTGGAACGATCTCGGCCTGGAACTTTATTTTCCTGAGAGCGGCGGCTGCGGCGATGGATTGCATGTCGATCGCGTCAACGGGAACCAGGGAGCGGAATCCACCTTGGCATTCCTGCTTTCATTAGCGGAGATGCGCCTGGCGCAAAACATGGTGACGAGCTTCAAGGAACCGATCTCCATCGGAGCGTCATGATCGCTTCCTCGCGTTCTGCCTCAATTCACATCCATCGGGCGCCCACCATCCTGGAGCCTGACCAGTCGCGCGTGCTTCTGCGTCCGTTCAGTCCGGGAGGACCGGAACGGATGGGCCGGATCATCTCCAGGATCATGTCGCTTCCGGAAGACCGGGTCGGTCTCCTGCTCGAGGAAATCTCCGCCGAGTTCTCGCAACGGCATCAGAACATCCGCAACCGCTTTCTGGAACGCTTTGACCAAGTCCGCGAGATGCTATTAACAGATGAGAATCTGTCCGAACAAAGGCGGCTGCTGATCGGCTCCTATTTCCTGGCCGAATACTCGTTAGAATCCGCCGCGCTTTTCAATCCCTCCATTGTTCCGCACCCTGACCAAACCGATCTCCCGCCCGGCGCTCTGCGATTTATTCTCAGCTTGCGCGCTACCGGAGAGGGACACATTTCTTCCATCACTTTTCGAACGGGTGTCATCCATCCCGATCAGCGGATCGAGGTATTCACTCCCACTGGCTTCCTCACCGAGCCTCGCCAAGTCTCCAGACCCGCGGTTTCGAGAAGGGACTGTTTGAGAGGAAACTCTTTGAGCTGGGATTGAACCACCGAATTCACCCGCCGGGTGATGAACAAGCTCGGGGAGTCGTTCGCACTAGAAGAGCTTCGCGCCAGCCTCCAAGCCGAACAGTTCCGTCTGCCGGACGGAATGGCGCAGGAAGAGCAAGACGGACGCACAGGGAATTTGGATGCTGGCCCGGTCCAACTACGAGGTCCAGTTCCAGCCGGAACAGGACTTGTCCGAACGCATCCTATTCCCCGCCACGCCTTCGCAACGCAACGGCATCGAGGACGCGCGCTTCGTACGTTTCCAGAACGAGGATGGCACACACATCTACTACGCGACTTTCACCGCCTACGACGGCAGGGTCGTGGTGCCGGAACTGGTGGAGACATCTGACTTCCTTCTTTTTCGGTTCATCACCTTGAATGGTCCGGCCGCCGAAAACAAAGGCATGGCCATCTTCCCGCGAAAAATCAACGGGCTCTATGCCATGCTCTCGCGCCAGGACAACGAAAATATTTACCTGATGTTTTCCGACAACGTCCACTTCTGGAACGAGCGCCAGGTGCTCCTCAAACCTACTTTTCCTTGGGAACTGGTCCAGCTCGGGAACTGCGGATCTCCTATCGAGACCGATGCCGGATGGCTGGTCCTCAGCCACGGCGTCGGCCCCATGCGAAAGTACTGCATCGGCGCGTTTCTCCTCGATCGCGAAGATCCCGGCAAAGTGATCGGCCGACTCCGCGAGCCCTTGCTCAAGCCCAACCAGAACGAGCGCGAGGGCTATGTGCCGAATGTCGTCTATACCTGCGGCGCTCTGGTCCACAAGGGCGAGCTGATCATTCCGTATGGCCTGGCCGATCACGCCACGGGTTTCGCCACCGTGCCGCTCGCCGAGGTGCTGGCCGCCATGGAGTAGGACAACCATCTCCCAGCATGACAAGACCAAACAAAAGAGTGGCTATCCTGTCGCCGGTGGCGTGGCGAACGCCTCCCCGCCAATACGGCGCGTGGGAGACAGTGGCTAGCAATATCACTGAAGGACTCGTCGCTCGTGGCTGGGACGTGACATTGTTCGCCACTCGGGATTCAGTGACCCGCGCTCGCCTGCATGCAGTGGTGGACAAGGGATATGAGGAGGATCCGGCCGCGGATCCGAAAGTGGCCGAATACCTTCACATCTCCGAAGCCTTCGAGCACGCGGCCGAGTTTGACTTGATCCACAGCCATTACGACTTCATGGCGTTGAGCTACACTCGGCTGGTGAAGACGCCGGTCCTCACTACCATCCACGGATTCTCGTCGCCCAAAATCATGCCCATCTATCAGAAGTATCGAGACGGCTATTTTGTCTCCATCAGCAACTCCGATCGCGCGCCCGGGCTGAATTACCTGGCGACGGTGTATAACGGGATCGATCTCTCGTTGTACCCGCTCCAGGAACGGCGGCGGTGATCACTTGATCTTCCTCGGCAGGATTCACCCGGACAAGGGTGTCCATCTGGCGATCGAAGTTGCTCGCCTGAGCGGGTTGCCGCTACTCATCGCGGGAATCATCCAAGATCAGACCTACTTCCGGGAGCAGGTGGAGCCACACCTTGATGAGACGATCCGCTACATCGGGCCAGTGGACGTCCCCGGCAAAAATGAGCTGTTCGCGCGGGCCCGGGCGCTGCTGCATCTGAACACGATCCCGGAACGATTCGGACTTGTCCTGGCGGAAGCCAATGCCGCTGGCGTGCCCGTCATCGCGATGGATCTAGGCTCCTGCCGTGAGGTGATCAAAGACGGGTTCACGGGATTTCTGGTCAATAGCGTCGGGGAAGCGGTCCTGGCCCTGAATCGGATTCAGGAGATCGATCGCGCCGCCTGCCGCGAACGAGTCCAGAAAATGTTTTCGATCCCAGCGATGGTGGAAGCGTACGAACGGGTTTACTCCACGATTTTCGGCCTCGAAGCGCGGAGGCGAGAATGACGCACGATATTGTCCGCCGATACAGCCAGAATCCGATCCTCACCAAACGGCGACATCCCGTATCCAGTCGAAACGGTTCACAACGCGGCGGTGGTGAAGCATCACGGCAAGTACATCATGCTGTTCCGCTCCCACCTCCGTACCGGACGGTCCATCATTGGGTTGGCGCGAAGCTACGACGGATTCCGCTTCGTCGCCGATCCGGAGCCGTTTCTGACTCCTGCGAAGGACGGTCCGTTTGCCGAGTATGAGGAGTTCGGTGTCGAGGACCCGCGGGTGACTCCGCTGGACGGGGGGTACGTCATCACCTACAGCGCTTACTCGCGAAACGGAGTACGGATCGCTCTCGCCAGGACCAGCGACTTCGTTCACGTGGAAAGACTCTCGCTCATCACGGAAGCCGATTATCGGAACGTGGTGATCTTTCCCGAGAAGTTTGACGGGCTGTATGCCCGGCTCGATCGTCCTCATTCGGAAATCGCTCCGTGGTCGATCTGGATTTCCTATTCTCCCGACCTACGTTTTTGGGGAGAGTCCCAGCTGATCATGAGACCGGTCCAGTATCACTGGGACGAAATGAAGATCGGACCCGGCGCGCCCCCCATCAAAACGGACCAGGGATGGCTCTCCATCTATCACGGAGTTTTCCAGACGATGGATGGATCGGTCTATCGTCTTGGGTGTGGCTCTTCATGATTTGCAGAATCCCGCAAAGATCATCGGCGTGGGCGACTCATGGATTCTGCAACCAGAGGATCCCTGGGAAATCACGGGCTATGTCCACAACGTCGTGTTCACCTGCGGCGCCGTTCCTGAGCCCGATGGAACTGTCAAGATCTACTGGGGCGCTGCGGATACGGTGATGTGCGTGGGCGAAGCGAATGTCCCCGATCTGGTCGCGCTATGCCTGGAGCACGGCAGACCGGCGAAATGAGCGAGCGCAAGTTCGAATCCATCCCGGAGCCACAGAAACATTAAACAAAGCTGGAGAGAGAAGAGTTGGAAAGCCGTATTATCGGGGGCCAGCCCGGAGATAGAGATGTACCGCTTGGCTGCTCAAGTTTCAGGCCGGTCCCGAAACCGCGTTCGGCTGGATCCCGGAATAATTTCCACAGGCCAGTGGCGCTGGACAACACCATGGCCAGCAGCCTCCCCAAGAAAGGGAAGATCGCTTGCCAGCTGAGCGGAGCGCTCGTCGCGCTCCGGGTTCTGCGCGCTGAGGTGGGGACAGGACGTGCCGTCCTTCGCTACGCCCCTTTCCTCGCCTGCGGTCGCTTTTCCTTCGCTGCGCTTCGGATAGTTTTTCCTTGGACGAAGCCTCGAGCGCGGGCCATGTTTGTCAAGGGCATAATCACCAAAGTTTACCGTTTACGCCGCGGCGCTCGGTGTGCTATTCTAACAATAGCTTGCATGAACCGCACCCATCCAGTGGTTCTCTGTCAAATCCCCCAAAACGGAGCTAACAAGACCCAAGAATGAGCTTTACTGTCTTCCTCGGAAACTTACCTGTGTGGGTCACCAAAGACGACATCAAGTCCTGGCTGACCGCAGAGAATCTGGCCTTTGACGACGTGAAGGTGATTCGCAACCCCGAAACACAGGAGTCCAAGGGTTTCGCCTTCATCGATACGCCTAACGCCGAAGAAATGAATCTGATCATCCGCCGCTTCGATCGCGCGCCTCTCGAAGACCGGCTGCTGAGAGCCAATCAAGCCCAACCGCCCAAATCCAAGGGGCAGGGTCCCGCGGCGGCCAGTCCGGCAAATCGAACCGGCCCCGGGCCAAGGCGGGAACGCGGGGGCAAGAAGCACCGGAAACCGAACAGTCCCAATGGTCCGCAAGGCCCGCATAGCGCTTTTGCCGAAGAGCTAGCTAAGGCACTTTAGGTTTTCTGGTCCGGCCCTCCCGCCTGGCGGCAATCCTGATTTTCTTTCCCGCACGCAGCAATCCTTTTTTCAGTGCTATACTCAATGCACCCTGTAACATTGGGTAGCGTTTTGTTTTTATCGGGAATCCGCTCGTATGGGGGTGGCTTCGTGAGTTTGCTCATATTTCGTGCCTTCTTTGTTCTGGTACTGGCCGCGGCCGGCTGGTTCCTGCGCCCGTTCGATCTGCCCGATCTGTACGCCGCAGCGCTTGGACTCGTCATCGGCGTGGCGATCGTACTCTTCGAAGTCCAGGTCCGTAAGACCACACTCAAGCGATTGTTTGGGGCGGCCTTCGGTTCCCTGCTCGGAATCGTCGGCGCTTATCTGATCTCGCTGATTCTGGCCCGCGCGTTCCCCAGCAACTCGACCACGCTTTCGTTCCTCCAGGTCATGCTCCTGTTATGGATGGCTTACGTCGGGCTGGTGGTTGGCGCCAGCAAGGGCGAGATGTTGAACTTGGGCGCGCTCGGTGGCCTGTTCGGCGGCGAGCAGACCGCCGGCCAATCCTTCAAGATCCTCGACACCAGCGTGATCATCGACGGCCGCATTGCCGACATCGTCGAAACTGGTTTTCTGGACGGAGCCTTGGTCATCCCGCAGTTTGTGCTGCGCGAGCTGCAATTGGTAGCTGACTCGGCCGACTCGCTCAAACGCAACCGCGGCCGCCGCGGCCTGGACGTCCTCCAGCGCATCCAAAAAATGAGCCAGATCAACGTTCAGATTCTGGAAGACGATTTTCCCAACGTCCGCGAAGTCGACATGAAGCTGATCGAGCTGGCCAAGGCGTATGGCTGCAAGATCGTCACCAACGATTTCAATCTGAACAAGGTCGCGCAATTGCACGGCGTCGACGTCCTCAACATCAATGAGCTGGCCAACGCGCTGAAGCCCATCGTACTCCCCGGTGAAACCATGCGTGTCTTCATTCTCAAGGAAGGCAAGGAGTACAACCAGGGCGTGGCTTATCTGGACGACGGCACCATGGTGGTGGTGGATAACGCCAAGAAAATGATCTCGCGCACCATCGACATCACCGTAACCAGCGTGCTTCAAACCACCGCCGGTAAAATGATTTTTGGCCGCTTTGACGAACGCGTGCACGGAGTTCACGACAAGAGCCAGGCGCCCGAGCGCTCGCATGGAACTCCGCGCGAGCCCGCCGCGGGCACTCAGACTGCCGAAGCACGCGGTTCGGGAGTCACTGCCGCCGGATAGCAGGTCCTGACATGAAAGTCTCAGTCATTCTCCCAGCCGCGGGGCTGGGGACTCGAATGGGGCGAGCCGCCCCCGAAAAGGCCGGCACCAGCCGCAAGCAGTTCATGCTGCTGGAAGGCTCGCCGATATTGCTGCACACCATTCGGAAATTCGTGGACACGCCGGAAGTGGTCGATATTGTCGTGGCGCTGCGCGCCGAAGATATGGGCTGGGTGCGCGACCTGCTGGCCGCCGAGCGATTCTCGAAACCTGTGCGCCTGGTCGAGGGCGGCGAAAGCCGGCAGGAATCGGTCGAAAACGCGCTGGCCACGCTGGCGCCCGGAACAGAGCTGGTCGCGGTACACGATGCGGTGCGCCCATTCATCGAGCAGCCGGTGCTCGAAAAAGTTTTCGCCGAAGCCGCCGAGACCGGCGCCGCCATCGTCGGAATCGTGCCGGTGGACACTGTGAAGCAAGTCCATCGCAATAAGATTCGACAGACCATCCCGAGAGAGCGCCTGGTTCTGGCTCAGACTCCGCAGGTCTTTCGCTACGGTCTGCTCAAAGAGGCCTTCGCGAAGGCTCGCGAGGACAGCTTTACCGGCACCGATGAATCGAGCCTTGTGGAACGGCTCGACCAGGTGGAAGTGAGCGTGATCATGGGCAGCGACCGCAACATCAAGATCACCAAGCCCTCCGATATGGATCTCGCCCGCCTGTTCCTGGCCGAGGAGATGGCCGCGCGGGTTTCCTCTTGAGCGATCCCGGCATCGCCAGTCTCCGAATCGGGCAGGGCTGGGATGTGCATCGCATCGCGCCCGGCCGGCCGCTGATTTTGGGCGGCGTTGTGATTTCTTCTGAATTTGGTCTCGAGGGGCATTCCGACGCCGACGTACTGTCGCACGCCGTCACTGACGCGCTGCTGGGCGCGGCCGCCCTCGGCGACATCGGAATGCACTTTCCCGATTCCGATCCGCGCTGGAAAAACGCCGACAGTCTTCAATTTTTGCAGTACGCGCGTGACCTCGCCCTCGCCGAGGGTTACGAAATCGCCAACGTCGACTCCACCGTGATTCTGGAGCGCCCCAAGTTGAAGGATTACCGCGACGCCATCCGGGAAAAGTTGGCGCAGGCGCTCAATCTCCAGGTCGATCAGGTCTCGGTAAAATTCAAAACGGCCGAAGAAGTGGGACCGGTGGGCGAGGGCCGGTCCGCCGAAGCGCAGGCCTTGGTGACATTATGCCGTCGGCGTTGATTACCGGAGCATCCACGGGCATCGGACTCGAACTCGCGCGTGTCTTCGCGCGCGAAGGATACGATCTGGTGCTGGTCGCTCGCAATCAAAAGCGGCTCGACGAAATCGCCGCCGATCTCAGGCCCGCTTCGGTCAAGGTGATCGCGCGCGACCTCTCGTTGGCCGATGCTCCCGAAGAAATCCAGCGCCTCGTTCCACAGGTAGAAGTCCTGGTGAACAACGCCGGTTTTGGCTCGTTCGGCAAATTTGCATCCAGCAGCCTGCCGGAACAAATAAACATGATGCAGCTCAACATGACCGCGCCCGTGATTCTCACCAGGTTGTATCTCGCTGGAATGCTGGCGGCGCGCAAAGGCAACATCATGAACGTCGCTTCCACGGCGGCGTTTCAGCCCGGCCCTCTTATGTCGGTGTACTTTGCCACCAAAGCTTTTCTGCTTTCGTTCTCCGAGGCGCTGGCCAATGAGCTGGAAGGCACTGGCGTCACCATCACCGCGCTCTGTCCCGGGCCGACCGCGACCGAATTTCAAGAGCGCGGAAAATTGCAGAACTCGCGCCTGGTGAAGGATAAGAAGATAATGGACGCCCGCACCGTCGCCGAAGCGGGTTATCGCGGAATGATGGCGGGAAAGACCATCGTGATTCCAGGAGTACTGAATAAACTGATGACACAGTCAATTCGAGTCAGCCCGCGCAGCGTGGTGACGAAGGTAGTGCGGCGCATGCAGGAAGAAGTTCACTAGCGCCGCCGGTAAACGGCAATATCGATACCCAGGCCGCGTTCGCTGTAGACGATGCGGTGCGAACCCAGCGATTCGAGCTCTGATGGAATAGTGGCGGGAGAAGCGCCGCTCATCAGCAGGACAGCGCCCGGATTCATCATCTCGGCCATGCTGGCCAGCGCGAGCGACTGTTCCACGCGGTTATACTCGCTCAGCGCGTTCAGAGCCAGAACGATATCGAATCCCTGACCCGGCGCGGTTTCTACCGACTGCGCCACGATATCGAGATCGTTTACGCTGATTCGCGCGCCGGCCTGCGGCTTCACCGCGATGGCGCGCATGTTCACATGGTGCACGCCGGAGGGAGGCGCGAGAGGATCGGCAGGGCTGCCGATCAACTCGCCGATGCGATTCCAGTACGAGACCGCCTCCGCATTCCAGCCGGCCGCGGTGTTAAGCGGCAATTGCACGACGTAATGGCCGGTCCGAAGCTTGGCCGTCATGGCGCGCAGGTGCGAGAGTACGAACGGGTTCATGCCGATGAGCGCCACCTGCACCTCGGCGGCGCGCCCGAGATCCAGGCGCTCAACTGCCTCCAGAATCGTGAAAGGCTGGATGGTCTGAAGCGGATAGAAGTCAAAGCCGTCCGGGCCGCCCGAGAAATCCAGCTCGGGCGTAATTACAGCGACGCGGCGAACGTGAGCCGGCGCGGCAGCGCTGGTCTTCAAGGCACGCAATGTTTCTGATATCGCGAAACCCATCAGCAGCGGCTCGGTCTCGCCGCTCCGCCCGACGTTCGCGTGGTCAAGAGCCGAACGCCGCAAAATGCCGCCCAGAAATGCGGGCAGCTCTTCTTCCGTCACCCGGCGCTGGCGCAGGAACTCGAGCACATCGCGCCAGCGCTCGTCATCGCGGCTGTCGAGGCCTTTGATGAAGTCATCGATTCGCGCTTTGGACACTGCCGTCAGATCTCCCGCGGCATTGACGGCATCTTTTTGGCTCATGACCACGGGTTGGGTGCTGAATGAAGTGCCGAAAACAATCCAACCGCTGATCAAGTCCTCGACGCTCTGATCGGTGCGGCCGCGCACTTCCCAATCCCGCTGGCGAATCCAGTTGTCCCACGCGCTGGCGGTCGCGAAATCGGGCAGCTTTTCACCGGCTGTGGTAATGCTGGCGGTCAAGGGCTGGATCTGCTGCCAGCGCAGGTATCGAACTCCCTGCGCGTAAACGCAGATCGATCCGCCGACAAGTAGAACGCAAGCGATCGAGCGCGCCATAGATGATTGACTACTATTCTAATGGGCTGTGCGCCGCCGGCGCCTGCCAGCGCAACGTTACTTCCCAAAAATCCAATCGATGCCGGCCAACGGGACGAAGTCATGCAGCCAGCCATTGATCTTCGCGCCGGGTGCGGGTGCGAACAATTGGCTGGGAAACGGCGTCAAGTAATACCTGAAGTCGACTCGAACCAGCCAGTGCTCATTGAGGGAGTATTTGAGCCCGCCGCCCGCGCTCAGCAGACCTTCGACTTCATTGGCGTGAGTCAGGAATGCAAAATTGCTTAGCGGTTGGGAGGGATACTCCACGCCGGTTGCCATGTAGCGTTTAATGCCCCCACCCACAGCGGCGTAGGGGCGCAGCTTGCTGCTCCGCGGGGCCGCGTAGAAGAGAAAATCGTAGTGCACTGCGTGAGCCTCGGCGTCCATGTTGGCTCCCTGTCCACCGGATTTCAACTCCGAGTCGCCGTCACGAAACGTGTAGCGCAGTTCACCGCCGAAATGATCGCCGATGTTTTGACCCAGAACCGCGCTGAAGGAGACGCGAGGTCCGAAACCGGCCTGCGCTGATGCGGATCCGTTGGTGATGGTCGCATCGTGATAGAAGCCGAAGCCAGCCGCTCCGCCGAGCGACCACGATTGTGCGAAACAAGAGCTCGCCGCCAGAATCAAGAGGGGAAGGAATCGGAAGTGAGACATGCAACCTCGCTACTCCGATTTTAGGCTGCGTAGCGAGCTATCGCACTACGGCGATTACCCTATTTGGGCCGTTCCACCCGGTACCAGCCGTAGGCAACGATGGCGGTTGTGGCCAAGCCGAGAGCAGTGATCGCGACGTCACCGAGATGGAACAGAGAGCCGAGGTAAGACGACATAATCCCGGTACCAACCGCGAATAACAAGGCGATCAGCGGGCGGCCGGAAAAACCGCGCGCCGGTCTTTGCGTTGATTCAAACATATTGCCGCTGAGCACCATTCTATCAACGCACCAGGCGGGGAATATCTTCAGGCTCTTTTTCTTCCACTGGCACCTCGGGCCCGGTGATCAGCCGCGCGCCGCGATTGTAGGTCAGATACAAGAAGCCCCACTGGATGAACACGAGCACGCGATTTGAAAACTCGACCAGGTACATCAAGTGGACGAAGAGCCAGATGAACCAGGCGAACAGTCCCGAAATGTGCAGCCCGCGGATGTCAGCGACGGCGGAGGCACGTCCGATCACGGCCAGGTTTCCTTTGTCGAAATAGCGAAAGGGCGGCAAGGTCTCGCCCGCGAGCCGTTTCTCAATCAGCTTGGCGACATAGCCGCCGCCTTGCAAGGCCACTTGCGCGACGCCCGGCAAAGGTTTGCCGTCCTGTTCGAAATGGGCCAGGTCGCCGAGGACAAAAATTTCAGGATGGCCGGGCAGGCTCAAGTCCGGATTCACGATGACGCGGCTGGAACGGTCGCACTCGGCCCCGGCACGGCGTTCCAGCACTTGACCGAAAGGCGAGGCTTTCACGCCGGCTGACCAGATCACGGTGCGGGCATTGATGCGCTCAATACCGGTGCTGGTTTTTACATCCACGCCATTTGAATCCACTGCGGTGACGAGTACATTCCTTCGAGGCTTAACGCCGAGGCGGATCAGCGATGCTTCGGCCTTGGCGGACAGGTCGGACGGATAAGCCGGCAGAACTCGCGGGCCACCTTCGAGCAATAGAATAAGTGCCTCTGCCGGATCGATGGAACGAAAATCGCGGCGTAGAGTGTCATGCGCGATCTCGCCGAGCGCTCCCGCCAGCTCGACGCCGGTGGCGCCCGCGCCGACCAGAACGAATGTCAGCCACTCGCGGCGTTTTTCGGGATCCTGCTCCCGTTCGGCCGCCTCAAATGCAAACAGGATCTTGTGCCGGATCGCGGTGGCTTCTTCGATGCTCTTCAAGCCGGGCGCAGACTGCTTCCATTCGTCATGGCCGAAGTAGTAATCGCCGGAGCCGGTGGCGACGATCAGCGAATCGTACTCAATTTCGCCGTCTATCAGAATGACGCGGCGGCGTCCGGCGTCCAGATCGACAGCCTCGCCCAGCAGCACCTGCGTGTTCTTCTGGCGGCGGAACACGGCTCGCAAGGGCGAAGCGATTTCACCTGGTGACAGGGAACCGGTGGCTACCTGATAAAGCAGCGGCTGGAAAAGATGGAAGTTGCGGCGGTCGAGCAGCGTGACTTGGACCGGCGCGCGCTTGAGAGCTTTGGCGGCGTACAGTCCGCCGAAGCCACCGCCCAGGATCAGTACTCGATGCTTGGTTTCCATAACAATGCTCCGCTCCGAGCCTGAAATTATTGGATGCTTCCTCCTCTATGATAGGTTCAGCATGAAATACAGGACGCTCGGCCGCACCGGGTTTAACATCAGCGAGATTGGTTACGGAGCTTGGGGTATCGGTGGAAAACTATGGCAGGGCGGCTCGGATGACGAATCGGTGCGGGCTCTGCACCGCGCGATGGAGCTGGGGGTCAACTTCATCGATACGGCGCTGGTTTATGGCGACGGGCACAGCGAAAAGCTGGTGGGCAAGGCCATCCGCGAGGCGCGGCACCGCATGTACGTGGCCACTAAGGTTCCGCCCAAGAATCGCCTGTGGCCGGCGCGGGCGGGTATCGGGATCGAGAGCGCGTTTCCGTTCGATTACATCATCCGCTGCACCGAAGAGAGCTTGCGCAATTTAAGAATGGATACGATCGACCTGCAGCAGCTGCACGTCTGGAATTCGGAATGGCTGGATCAGGATGACTGGCGGCGGGCGTTTGAAGAACTGAAGATTTCGGGCAAGGTGCGCGCGGTGGGTGTTTCGATCAACGATCATGAGCCGGATTCGGCGCTGAGTCTGATCCGGACCGGGTCGATCGATGCCGTGCAGGTGATTTACAACATTTTTGATCAGACGCCGGAGCAGAATCTTTTTCCGCTGGCGCAGCAGATGAACATTGGCGTGATTGCGCGCGTGCCGTTCGATGAAGGCAGCCTCACAGGAGCGATCACAGAAGCGATCGCTTTCGATCCGAAGGATTTTCGGTCGGCCTACTTCCGGGGCGACCGGAAGA
Source organism: Terriglobia bacterium (assembly GCA_963739705.1). Lineage (GTDB taxonomy): Bacteria > Acidobacteriota > Terriglobia > Bryobacterales > Bryobacteraceae > Palsa-89. The sequence goes on from CAVUBR010000019.1 coordinate 25,453, forward strand.
CTCAGGTAGTGGAACACGTTAGGGCGTTGCAACGCGACCTGAAGAGCGTGGATGGTCCGCTGGCGGAGACCGCGCTCCGCTTTGTGATTTCGGATCCAGCGGTTTCCACCGTCATTCCCGGGATGCGGACGGTACGCAATGTGGAACGGAACGCCTGTGCGTCGGACAAAGGGGCGCTGGACGCGGCTACGCTCGATATCCTGAAGCGCCACGCTTGGGGCAAGAATTTCTATCAATAGCTGCCAGTGGCATATAATCGTCCTGATGCGAAAGCTTCTGCTTGTAGGGATTTTGACTGGCCTGAGCGCCCTCGCGGCCTCGACCAGTCCGTTGATCGGTGTTTGGAAGTTCAACGCAGCGAAATCAAAATTCAGCCATGGCGATCTGCCACTGAGCCTGGTGATCACAATCACGGCGGATGGAGAAGACGGAATCCACTACAGCTCGAAGAACAAGCTGGTGAATGGGACCAGCGGCGGCGCTTCTTACACCGCGAAATTCGACGGCCAGGACTACGCGGTGACCGGCAGTCCCTCCTACGATCACGTTTCGATCCGGCGCGTCAGTAGCCACACGTTCCAGATTCAAATGAAGCAGGGCGCCAAGGTGGTGGTTGACACGACGTACACGGTTTCGGCGGATCGAAAGTCGCTGACGAGAAAAGGCACGGCCAGCTATGGCGAGGTGAACCACTTCGAAGAGTGGTTCGACCGGCCGTGAGTGCTTCAAGCCCGGTGCAGACGCAAACTCTGGAATATCGCGAGGACGAGAAGCTGCTGCACGGGTTCTTCGCCTGGGACTCGACGCACCCCGGACCACGCCCGGGGATTCTCGTATTTCACGAAAATACGGGACTCACCGATCACGAAAAGGGACGCGCGATGCGGCTGGCTGACCTCGGCTACCCGTCGTTGGCCTGCGACATGTTCGGGGAGCGGGTCATTCCGGCCACGGACGCAGAACGGCGCGCGGCGTTCGAGGAATTTCGCAACAAGAAACTTCTGCCACGGGCGCTGGCGGGCTTCGAGGCGCTGGCGGCTCAGCCTCAGGTCGACAAGCAGCAGATTGCCGCCATCGGATTCTGCCTCGGAGGCATGGTCGCATTAGAGCTGGCGCGCGCAGGCGCGGATCTGAAGGGCGTGGTCAGCTTTCATGGTGGACTTAGCTCGACCCGGCCCGCCGTAGCCGGCCAGGTGAAGGCGAAGGTCCTGGTGTGCCACGGGGCACTGGATCCATTTACGACTCTCGATCAAGTGACCGCGTTTGCGAACGAGATGCAGGCCGGGGGCGTGGATTTTCAGGTGATCCTCTATGGCCGAGCGATGCACGGCTTCGCGAATCCGGCCGCTGACCGCTTCGGCCGGCCCGGCGTAGCCTATCATGAGCCCTCGGATGCGCGCTCGTGGGAGGCGATGCGGCGGTTCCTCGTGGACTTGTTCGGTTCGTAACGCACTAATCGCGGCGTTGCGTTACGCTGAAAGGTGATGCTGGCGCGCTTGCCGCTGCTGATTCTTGCGAGCGTCCCGGTGCTCGCGCAAACACCCTGCGAGGGGACGCCGGCCTATACGCCTTGCGAATTCGTATTCGACCTGTCTCCGGCGGACCTCGCGGCGCATCCGAATCCTTACTCGAGCGTGAAGCTGGAGGCGGAGTTTCGGTCGCCGCATTTCAAGACCTTCCTGATGCCCGCGTTTTGGGACGGCGGGAGCAAAATGGTGCTCCGTTTCACGCCTACCGAATCCGGGCAGTGGCTGTATCGATTCAGCAGCAATCTCGCCGCGGTGGAGGGCAACGCAGGCTCCTTCAACGCCGCCGAGTCCGATGCGGCCGGGTTTATCCAGCCGGCTAATTTCCACCACTGGTGGACGGACAAGAAGAAACCGCATCTGTGGATGGGCTACATCGACGACCGGTTCGCTTTCGGGAGCGCGCAAGAGTTCGATCAGGCGCTGAACGAAGCGGCACAGAATGAGTTCACGCATTTTCGCGGCTCGATTTTGGGCGGCGCTGGGGATAAGAACCGCGTGTATCTCGGCCCGGATAAACCGAATCCAGCTTATTTCGATGAACTCGACCGGCGGATTCTCGCGATCCACAAGCGCGGCCTGGTTACCGACCTCATGCTGGCGTCCAATCCCGACTACATTACGAGTCTGTTCCCGGACTGGCAAGCGCGCGAGCGCTTCATTCGATACATCGTGGCGCGGTATGCGCCAATGAACGTCACCTGGCAGGGGCTGGAGGAGTTTGAAGATTACTCGGGCGGTCGAGTGCTGTTGAAGGAGCTTGGCGCCGCGCTCGCTAAAATCGATCCGTACCAGCATCCGCGCTCATCCAACGCGAAAGTCACGTCTTCGCCGCTGCTGGCCGACGGCTGGATGAACTTTGTCATCGAAAATTCAACCGATGACACGATCGGATCGGTGGAGCATCAGTTTTATCAAGTTCCTTTCGTGGGCGTGACCGACGCGCAGCATCTATGGAACACGGCCATGGACGGCGAATATCCCGAATTTCGTGGCCCGCAGCCGGTTCTCTGCAAGCATTGGTTCGACCTGGTTTCCGGCGCGCGCTACTGGGAGCTGGAACCGTACTTCTATACGGACGGCGCGCGGGCCGTGGCGCTGGAAGACGCCGAGTACTTGGTGTACATCGAGCATCCAGGTGCGCCCGTCGAGGTGGAGGTGGAAAAGCACGGCTACGACGTGATGTGGTTCGATCCGGCGACGGGCGAGTACCAGGAGAAGAAAAAATACAGCGGCGAACATTTCACTGGCGAGGCGCCTGATAAAAGCAGGGCGTGGGTAGTGCTGATATCGCGCGAAGGGCACTTGGAGTCGATGAACAGGTCTTACCGGTTCGACTCGCGCGAAGTTCCGCTGATCCAGACGATCGAAAATAATCCGCAGAAGGTTCCTTTTGCTTTGGAGGAACCGTCCAGCCACACGCTTGCGGCCGGCAAGCCAGTGCAGTTCTCGGTGAAGTTGACGCGGGCGACGCGCGCCACGCGCTCCATGATGTATCTCTGGACCGCCGAGGTCCCTACGGACGGGCAGGGTTTTCGCGTCATCGGAACCGGTTCGCCCGGTACGTTCGTGATTCCTCCCTCGGTAGCGCAAAGCTTTCCGGCCGTTCTGGCCATCCACTTGACGGTGCTCAACGCGAACGGCAAAGCGTACGCAGCCGACCGCGTGTACGAACTCGCCAAGTGATCCTGTCCCTCGATACGACTTCGGAATTCGGCAGCATTGCGCTAACCGAGCGCGATGAAGTGGTGGAAGAGATCCTGCTGCATTCGCCCGACGGATTCGGGCACATTCTTTTCCAGCATGTGCAGCAGTTACTGGAGCGGCACGGGGGCAGGGTGGATGCAATGGATTGTTTTGCCGCAGCGTCCGGCCCGGGGTCGTTTACGGGCGTACGCATCGGATTGGCGGCCGTGAAGGGTTTGGCGGAGGCGGCCGGGAAAAAAGTGGTGGCGGTTTCCAATCTTCGTGCGCTGGCCTTCTTTGGATCGGCGCCGTTGCGCGCCGTGGTGCTGGATGCGCGGCGCGGCGAAGTTTATGGCGCGGTCTATAACGATCGGCTGGATGCGGTGGAGGCGGAAACGGTCATGAAGTTTCCTGCCTGGCTTCAAACGCTACCGGCGCGTGGCTTCGAGTTCGTCTCGAGCGATTTTTCGCCATTCCAGAGCCACGTCGATCCCGCGGTTCCGGTCGTCGTTGCACCGCGAGCGCTCGCCTCGGCTGTCGGCCGCATCGCCTGGCGCGAGTTGGAAGCGGGCCGCGCACTTGATCCCATGGCCATCGATGCGAATTATGTGCGCCGCTCGGATGCGGAACTTCACTGGAAGGAATGACGCCGCTCCTGTTCCCGCCGGAGAAGGCAATCGAAACAGGATTGTAACTAAGCAAAGCCCGACAAGCAGCAGCAAAGCAGGCACAAATGAGAACACACTACGTGAGCGAGCTGGGAGCGGTTCGCAAGAACCTGGTTGAAATGGGCGAGACTACCGCGTCGTTATTGGCGGAAGCGTTGCAGGCGGTGGTGGAACCGAATCGCGGTCCTTCGGAGCGCGCGAGCGAACTGGAAGCACAAACCGATCATCAGCACCGACTCATCCACGACCGTTGGCGCACCGGGAATCGGGCTCAAGCGCTTTCCGTCCGGTCGCATGAAACTGCGATCCGCGCTGAATGCGGGAATCTATATGAAAAGCTCTCCCGTCTGGTATCGTCGCCCGGCACGCCGTGTGTGTGGCGGATCAAGCCGCCGAATCGACTAACGGCCACTTGAGTCAAGCGATTCAGCCGTCTCAGAGCTGGAGGACTGCGAAAGTTTTTGTGCGTCGGCGGGCGCGAAGTAGTCGCGATCCGCCAATAGATCGGCGCTGGACTGCGCCGGGCGCGCCAAGCCTTGCGAGCCATGACTGGGGGTGCGCAAGATTATGTGATACAGCTCGTGAGCCAGAACGCGCCCGAGCGCTCGTCCGAAAAGATCCTTGCGTTCGTAGGATGGCTGGAGAGCGAGATCGCGGGCAATGAGTTTGCGGACAGCATCGCAGCGCACGGCAGCGAAAGGCAATACCTTGCCGTCCACGACTTGAGTCTGGCCCAGCGGCACATCGCCCTGCTTCTCGGTTCGGTCCGGGACAAGAAGAGGAGCGTCCGCCCTGCAAGCGCCACGGAGGCGCACCACAGCGACGCGCTCGTAGACCTCTCCGGCGGTAGCGGAAGTCCAAGTGACGCGGATCGAGGAAGGTTCGACCAGGGATTCAACTTCGCTCTCCATGGCGTTGAGCACTTCCGTGGAGACCACGGCATCGCTGCGGAGAACGATGGTTAAGGGACCGGTAAGGTTGGGGCTATCGGGCGGTGTCTGCGCACCGGCAATTCCCCACAATGACGCCAGCAACAGGGCTGATCGACAATGCATAGATACCTCGAACGTGGAGGTTTCTCGGCCTCAAGCATATCATCGGACCGCACGGATTCATAGTGCCTAGGTGGAAGACCTTAGGGAGATAACGGTGAGAACACTACGCGGATTCAGGCGAAGATGGCCTTGACCTGGTCGGGAAGGATCTCCGATGCCGCCGGGTCGCAGCCCAGTTCAGCCTGCACCACATCGAAGAAGGCGCTGGAATTCACATCTTGTCCTTGGAGGCGGCTGGCGAGAATATCGGCCGCCACCAGGCCGCGGCTGGCCGTGAGGTAGCCCGCGTTGGCGATCAAATCGTAATTGCCCCAGCGGCTGCGGTACAGGCCTTGGCGGTTCCAGCGGACCGCCGAGAACAAACCTTCCACTACGCCGCTCAACTCGAACAAGGCGCCATACAGTTTGGCAAGGTCGCAACAAACACGCGCGAACCAGGTGATGTTGGGGCCGTGCCAGGCGTCCCGTAACGGCGCGGGGATGAGTCCGAACATGTTCGAGATTCCAAGCCGTGTCGGTCCCTTGATTTTGGCGAAGCTGATCAGCGGGCATCCGCGAAACGGGAGCAGGGACTGGGGCACGAAATCCGCCAGCTCGGTGTGATGCAAGCTGGCGCCGCGCTCGGCCGAGAATGCGTTCGATTTCGCAGCGGCAGACGCAGGCCTCGTCCCACCAGGCTTCGGTGACGTTGACGTATTGTGCCTGATGGCGCGCCATGACGTCGGCGAGCCCGGTCCGCCGCAGATATTCGGACTCCTGCTGGCGGATCCAGGCGCGGTTCTCGCGCGATTCAGTTTCCCAGTCGAATCGAGCGCCGCCCAAGTTCCGGCTGCTGGTGTGGCCCTCCAGGATGATGGCCGGGGCAGGGAGGGCGCGCAGCAGCAGATCCAAGGCGGCGGGATCCGTGTAGGTTCCGGTGGCGTATCCATGCCAGGTCACTTTGACGAGTATGCGCTCGGGTTTGGGCGGAAGGATGGCTGCTGAGGATTTCGGCGAGCGCGTTAGAATCGGGGACTCGGGCGATGATGCCGGAGCCGCAGGTCCATTGCTCGCCGGCTGCGGGCGCTTGGGTCTTGGCCGAGGGGGTTCGCAAACTTTCGCGCTCGCGTTTTTGCTGCCACAGGCGCAGGATGCGTTGCGCGTACCAGGCCGTGATGCCGGCTTGTGCTCCGGGTGGATCAACGAAGGTCCAGCCCGCGGCTTCCGGGTGCGCGCGCTGGAAATTGTCGACAACCACGCGCGCGTACTCGGCGTGCTCGACCGGCCACAGCGCCTGCGGCAGCATCAACCAGTTCAAATTTTCGCGGGCGCATCGATCCAGGACGTGTCCGAGAAAAGGCTGCGCGTGGCGGATGAATCCCACTTCGGCGCGCGCGAGAGCCAGCTCCTCCCACAGCAAGCGCATTAGCCGGTAGGACTGCGCGCGGCTAGCCGGATCGCCGTGGCCGCTGGGGGCCAGCACCAGTCCGCAATGTTGCGGAGGCACATCGCGCCGGGCGATGGCGAGCGCTACCTGTTCGGCGAAGGCTCTGACCAGCAGCGGATGTCCAAGGTCAATGTCGTCGTGATGAATCGCTCGACCGGGATGTTCGCGGCGGGCCTCGGCCAGCAATTGCCCGAGCGCGTCTCGCTGCCACAAGCTGAAATCGAGCGTGGCGGGGAGCACGAAGACTTCCTGGCTGGCGCGGGCGACGTCTCGCAGCACGCTTTCGAGCGACTCGGCGGGTTCGGCATCGCCAGGGTGCACCGGCATCGATGCCAACCGTAAATTCGGATCAAATCCCAGGATTCGCGCGCACGCCGCACGAATATCGGCGAGCTGCGCGATCGCCGCCGGCCAGGCCGCGTCGCACGATCGCAAATCCGTCGCGATGATAAAGGCCGGCGCTGAGTAGCTCGGCACAGCTCGCCTCAACCCAGCTTGCCACCGATGCGGCCGTGTTTGACCATGGTCGCGAGCACGTCCACCATGGCGCGAACCGCAACCAGGGCGGTGATGTCGGAAATATCGTAGGGCGGCGAAACCTCGACGGCTTCCATGGCGGCGACGCCTTCTTTCGCGACGCCTTTCAAAATGGCGAGCGCCTCGCGCGGCAGGAATCCGCCAGGTTCGGGCCAGCCGGTGCCGGGAACGAAGCCGGCGTCGACGGAATCGACATCGAAGGAGAGATACACGGCCGAAGCGCCTTTCCAGGCGACTTCCAGGGCGATCTCTATCGTCTTCTCGATGCCGATGCGCTCGATGTCCTGGATAGTCAGGACGGTGGATCCGCGCTCGCGGCCTTTTTTCACGCCAGGCCGCGGCACCTGCCAGCCGCCGATGCCAACCTGCACCAGATTGGTCGGCGGGCAATTCGGAATATTGGTGGCGTGGAACCAGGGACAAGTGTGCATGATCTCGTCCATGTCCTTTTCTTGCGTGTCGATGTGGCGGTCCAGATGGATGATGCCAACCTTGCCCTCGATACATTGCGCCACGCCGCGCACGCACGGATATCCGATGGAATGATCGCCGCCCATGATCATCGGCAGCGTGCCGCTGCGAGAGAATGTGCGCCACGGCTTTGGAGATCTGGTCGTGGCTCTTGGTGATGTTGGCCGGGCAGAACACATCGCCGACGTCGCACATCTTGAGCGACTCGCGCAGATCCACGCCCAGCTCGAAATTATAGGTCGTGTAGAGAGACGAGATGCGGCGGATTCCTTGCGGCCCGAAGCGCGTGCCGGCGCGATAGGTGGTCCCGATGTCGAACGGCACGCCCAGAAACGCGACATCGTATTCGCCGACTTTGCGCACGTCCTCGAGATAGTGGCGTCTTCAGGAAAGTATTGATTCCGGACCAGTGCGGCAGCTCACCGCGCTGAAAACAACTGATCTCGGTTTTGTCTTCGATCGAGTCGACGCATTCGAGCCCGAACTCCTTGCCGCGCCGCACTTCTTCTTGCCACTGGCGGAGCGGAATGGTCTTCTCTTCGCGAAGAGCCCGCATTCCTTCGAGTTCCTGGAAATCGGGCAACGGCCGGTTGTGTTCCCGGTGATTGGGCGCATGGCGCTTGTAAAAGGACATAGTCTGTGATTGTAAACCAGAACCTGCTAGTCTGACGAACTGGCGTGAACCACCATCGCATCTTCGGGGGAAATGAAGCTCGTTCCGCGAGGCATGGTGGCGGCTTCCACTTCCCGAATCAGGCGTGTAATTTCGCTTTCATCGGAATCAAAGCCGGCGTGCGGCACGGAAAGATCCAGCGCTACAGACGATCCGCGTTCGCCCGAGGGCTCCTTGGCCAGGGCAATCACCCGCGTGCCCAGGCAAACTGCTTCACGCGTGTTGTGCGTAACGAAGACGATGGTAGTTCCGCTTTCCCTCCAAAGTTCCTTGATCAGCCGCTGCATTCCGGAACGTGTTCCCGGATCGAGGGCGCTAAAAGCTTCGTCCATGAGCAGAATAGGGGGCTTCATGATAAGCGCTTGCGCGATGGCGACGCGCTGCTGCATGCCCCCCGACAACTGGTGCGGATATTTCCTGGCATCCGCCTGGTGCAATCCGGTGTGGCGCAAATACTGGAGGGCTTCCGCGCGGAAGTCGCGCAAACGCCCGCGCCCCGCGGAGCTCAGCCGCGAAAACCACGCAGGCCGGTAACCTCCGGGCCGAAGGTGACATTATCGAGAACGGTTTTGTCGGGGAACAAAGAATATTTCTGCGGGACGTAGCCGCAATAACGGTCGGGTTGCGAGCGCTCGCGCCCGCCCACCAGCACGCGTCCTTGCGAGGGCTTTTCCTCGGCCAGGATCAGGCGCAACAGAGTGGATTTTCCGCAGCCGGTCTGCCCGACAATGGAAACAAAATCCCCGCTTTCGATTTCGAGATCGATTCCGTTGAGAATTTTGCGGGTCGAGTTGCCTTCCACCGGGTAGTCGACGTGAACATTGTCCAAGCGAACCGCGAGATCAGCCATTCATGCCTCCTGGAACCAGGGGTGCAGCTTGCGGTTTAGCGTGCTCATTCCCGCGTCCACCAGGAACAGCAGCAACGCCACCCAGAGCACGTACGGCAGAATGGTATCCATCCCCATGTGACGCCGCAATAGCGCGATGCGATAAGCCAGACCGTCGGTGGAGGCGATCATTTCGCCGGCGAACAGAAACAGCATCACGGCTTTCAGGTTCAAGCGGATGCTGTTGAGAATCCGCGGACGGATTTGCCGCAGGATGATGCGATAGGTGATGGCAAAATCGGTCGCGCCCAGCGTGAAACCTTTTACGATCTGTTCGCGCGGCACGCTCTTGCTGAGATTGAACGTATCCAGAATGATAGTAGGCGCGACGCCGATCACGATGAGCATGATCTTGGCGAGCTCGTCGATTCCGAACGCGATGAACAAGATCGGGAGCAGGGAAAGCGCGACGATTTTGTCGAAGAACAAAAAGAACCGCAGGAAGAATGCGCCGACGTAGGGGAACATGGCCATATGCAGGCCTAGCAGGACCGCGGGAAACAGCAACACAACGCTGATCAGAAATCTTCGCCCGGTGGCTTGGGTGTCCTTCCAGAGCATGCTACTGCGTATGCGCTCGAGAATCGACTGCCGCGCGATGCTATCTTGCGCCTCTTCTTCGTCCGAGGGCTTGAGAGCGGCGTCGCCAAAGGCCCGGACCATTTGCGTCAGGGTCGGCGTGACGCGGTCGTCCGGATTTTCGCGGTGCCGCTGCTGCGAGGTGTAAAAGTACATCGTGATGCCGGCCGCGAAGAGGAACCACGACAAGCTCCAGGCAGCCGTGCGTCCGGGTTGCGCGTGTATGCGGAACAGGCTCATAGCTTCCCTTGCGCGGCTAGCTGCATAAACTCGGCGCTGAAGCGGAAACGAATGCGATCGGGTTTGCCGAGCACGCTGCCGTCCGGAAACTGGATGGCAACGTCATCGGCCGACTTGGTTTTCTCGCCCAGCAATCCGTGCGTGAAGCAAAAGGTCCGCACCAGGTCCATGGTCTTTCTCAAATCCGGCGACACTGCCATCTGCTGGGCCATCCAGCGGCGTAAAGAACATGTGCGTGGTACTGAGCTGTTCCTTGTAAGAGGGGAGCGTATCCTGCGATGCCTCGGCGACGCTGGCCAGCACCTTGTCGGTCTCCGGTCCAGCGTTGGACATCTGATGCATGAGTTCGTACCACGCGCCGGTAACGGCCTTGGCGAACTTCTGGCCCGATCCGTCCGGCCGTTTCAGAACGTCGGTTCTTACTACCAGGAGGTCCAAGATCTCGCCGGGGATTTGCGAAGAATTGAACAAGGTCTTCACGCCCTTGGTGCGCGCAATCTGGGACACCAGCGGCTTCCAGGTGACCACCACTTCTTTGCTCGAATCCGTGATGAAGGCCGCGGCGATGTCGGAATCCGAAGTGTTCAGGTAACGGACTTTCTTGATCTGATCTCCCAGGCCGTTGATGGCCATGGCGCGCTCAAAAAGATATTGCGAGACGGTTTTCTCGACCAGCATCACCTCTTTGCCGGGGACTTGCGCGAGGCTTAGATTGTGCCGCGCGAGAACCGCGTCGTTGCCGTTGGAGTAGTCGCCCACAATGATCGCGGTGGTATCGATGCCGGCGGCGGCGGGCATATCCAACGCTTCCATGTTGGTCATGACGCAGGCGTCGATGTTCTTGGAGACGAAGGCGTCGAGCGACGGTGCATAATCGAAGCGCTGGACCTTGATGTTGATGCCGTACTTGTCGGCCCATTTGCGCAGGATGCCGGACTTGGCCATGTAATAATACGGATCCCAGCCGACGTAGACGGACCAGCCCACGGTGAACGAAGGCTTCTGGGCGAAAGCCTGACCGGGCGCAAGCCAGGCAACCAGCAACGCAAACAGCACGGCGCCTCGCATTGCGCACGGCGGCCTTCGACGTACACACGTATCAGGGATGGAATGAAGCATAGTCGTCGTCCACGCTGACGTTGCAAGGCCGGCAAAACGTGGCCAACCAGGAATGGATCGATTGTAACCCAAGCAGCGGCGGCTCGCACTCCTGGAAAATCGCGATTTCCATCGGCTGCGGGCCCCGTATCAGCGACGTTATCTAGCGGTCTTTTCCCCTGTTCTCAATGCGTTGGCCGTCAAGCTAGCGGCCCAGTATCAACAATGCTGCTGAGCGGCATCAAAAGTTTCTATGAGGGCGGCATTGCTCCTGAGCTATGGTTTGGATGATTCATCTGGCATCGGGGAGCAGGCCCTTCTCGACGAGCACAGGCGGCCGGCGGTGGCGGGTGGATTGCTCGTACGCGTACGCCCAACCGAGTAAGTCGCCGTCCTTCCACGGCCGGGCAGAGATCTCCAAACCGAAAGGCAGGCCGCCGGGATAAAATCCGCCGGGAACCACCACGGCGGGAACACCGATCATATTCACCCAACCAGTGGCGCTGTGGGGACCTTCGCTGAGCTTTCCGTTCTGCGGCATGGTCTCATCCGGTGGAGGCATCTGTGTGGCGGGGTAAACGTAGCCGTCGAGATGCAGACGATCGAGAGTCGCGGTATAGATTTCGAGGGCCTTTCGTTCGGGGAGCAAGCACGTTGGCGTCGGCCTGCGGGTCGTTTTCGAAGACGGCCTGCACCAAGGGTTTGCGGTCCTTTTTCAAGGCTGGATCCGTGACCGCCGATAATGGTGGGCGGCAATGGGGAGCCAACGGCTTTCTGGTACTCCTCAGGCGAGTGGTATTGCGCCGGGCCAAACTCAGCCAGAAATTTTTCGGTTCCTTCGCGGATATAGGGAACGGTGCCGACGCGCGACGACGATCAGCGGCAAAGTCTTCGTCGAGCATGGAGTCGTCGAAACACCACCGTGGCGCCCGCGGCGCGCAGCCCGTCCAGCGCTTTCATAAAAGCGTCGCGCGTTTCCGGGGTGAGCGGAAGACCGCGTGCCTCGCGTGTCGTCTGCGACCTCGGCGGGCGATCTCGGACGCCGGGATGCCTTGAAATGGAATGCCGAGACCTTCCAGGAGGATACAGGCCGGAACACCGAAGCGTTTTCCTTTGAGCGCGTCCGCTTTCAGATACTGCGTATAGGGTCCAGGCTGGGCCTTGCGTCCGGAACCCAGGGTGGCGGGGATCCAGCTGGATCTTCTCCGGCCATGACGCCCAGCGCAATGGCAGCATCGGTTACATCGCGTGCGATCGGTCCGGTGTTATCGAGCAGCCAGTCGAGCGGCGCGATGCCGGCGATACTCACCAGGCCGCGCGTCGGGAAAACGCCGACCACAGAGCTGGTGGCCGCCGGCATGCGGATCGAGTTGCCGGTATCGGTTCCGTTGCCAAGCACCGCATAATTCGAAGTGACGGCTGTAACCGTCCCTCCCGACGAACCGCCGGGGCTGAAACGCACGTCATAGGCGTTGCCGGTGCGTCCGTAGGCAGTGCTGCGATTGGTATCGCTAGCCGCAAAATCGGGCATGTTGGTCTGGCCGATGATGATGGCGCCCTCGCCGCGCAGTTTCGCGCACGATGGTCGCATCTTTGGGCGCCACCAGTTCATGACCGGCGATCGTGTAGCCTTTCCAGCCGTCGGTGGTGATCAAGCCCTTGACGCTGGTGTTGGCCTTGGTGACGATCGGAACGCCCCACAGCGGACCGCGCACGAAGTTCGGTCCACCGGCGCTCGCATCGGCGTCCTCCCGCGCGGCGGCGGCAAGCGCGCCCGGCTCATCGAAATTCTGCATGGCGCGATAGATCCCGTTGTATTTTTTCGATGCGCGCAATGTGCCACCGCACCACGTCGGTGACGGTGTACTTATGGTTGCGGTACAGCTGCTTCCAACTGCGGGACGGTGACTTCCAGCAAGTCGCGATCGATAGCATGTGCGATGAGCCGGCCGGCGCACGCGCGCAACTGGCTTCGAACAAGACGATCAGCCCGATGAGGAGACAAAAGCGCACACGAATGTTCATTGGACTCTTTCACTATAAGTCCACGCAGCGGATCAGAAAATTATCTTCAGCGCCAGTTGGGTGTTGAATGGCTCGCCCGGGCCAATGCCGGGAGAGCCGTTGTAGTCGCCGATGGTGTCGGAAGATTGTCCGAAACCCGCCGCCGATGGTGCCGCTGGGTTGCGCCAAGTTCACGCGATTAAAAACGTTGAACATCTCTACCCGGAACTGAGCGTGAAGCCGTTCTTGAATCGGAATGTTCTTGAGAAATGCCAGGTCGACGTCGCCGTATCCCGGTCCGCTCAGCGTGTTGCGTCCAACCGATCCGAAGCTGCCCTGCGCCGGATTCACAAAAGCATCCGGATTGATCCACTGCACCGGCTGGCCTTGCACTTACAGTGCGGTCACGCCGGCATACGGATTTCCACTTGATCACCGCGCGTCGTATTCTCACCAGTGCCGCTGGTATCATAGCTCGCAAATACGTGAATGGCAGGCCGGTGTGGAACTGCATCTTGCTGGTCATCTGCCCAACCGTGCGTCAGCCACTGCGGGCCCCAGGACGATCCGGGAATATCGTAAACAGTGTAGCCGCTGAAGTTATGGCGGATGTCGAAATCCGAGTTGGCGTAGTCGTTCATAAAGTTGGTGCTGTCTTGCGGGATCGCGCCGACGTATGCGGTTATTTCGTCTAGACTGTGCGCCCAGGTGTAATTGAATTGCCAGTTGAGCCCGTGCCACGTTCTGGTCTTCAAGGTGACCTGAAGAGAATTGTAGTTGGATGTGCCCGCGCTTGCGATCTGGTTGATCACGCCAAAGTTGGGGTATTGCGAAAAGTACGGACGGCTGGCCTGCTGGAACGTGAAGCCTTGGGCGTTGGCGCCAGGCAGGAAACCGCTTCCGAGCGCGGCCTGGTTAATGTCGGTGGCCACCAGCAGACGCCGCCCTTCAGTCCCAACGTAGCCGACCTGAAGAATGGCATTTTTTCCCAGGCCTTTTTCGATAGTGAAGTTGTAACTGAGATCATAGGCCGGCTTGAAATTGGGTTTACGGAGAATAGATTGACAACGTTGTTGCCGGTCAGCGAAAGCTGGACGGGAACAGAAGTTGATTGGGAACGATGGTGTAGTTATTCTCCTGGATCAGGTAAACCGGTTGAGTACCGGCCGGATTTCCTTCCACACCGATGGGGCCGTTGTTGCGGGTAGAGGGAGTGGCAAGACTAAACGAGTTGTCAAGGAACGGGACGATCGCCGGGGTATCGAAGAAAATGCCGAAGCCGGCGCGGATCACAAAATCTCCCGAGCTTCCGGGCTGATAGGCGAACCCGACGCGCGGGCTAATGGCCTTCCAATACTTCGGGTACAAATCGCCAACCTGCTGGCCGGCGACGGCTAATCCGCCCTTGGCGGGATCGAAGACCGAAAGATCGTTCATGCCGTCGTGGATGGGTCCCTCATACTCGTAGCGGAGGCCGAGATTAATATTCATCTTGCGGGTGGCCTGCCAGGAGTCTTGCGCAAAAAGATTGAAACTGTTCATGGTGACCTTGCGCTCCTGATTGCCCTCCATGATGATGGACTGGTAAACATCGCCGGCCATAAAGTCCGCCAGCGCGGCGATATTGGAATCAAAATTCGGATTGTTCAGCAGGCCGCTCCAGGGGCCCTGCGCGCCGGTGAAGAAGAAGGCGCCGCGGCCGCCGGTGGTGTAGAAGGAATCGATGCGCGCCTGCCTGAACTCGCCACCGAACCGAAGTTGATGTGCGCCTTTTGTCATGGACAAGGAATCCGATAGGTGGCCGGTCACGTCCTGGCGGCCGGAATTGGGCGTAAGCCCAGTGGAATCGAAGTTGCCGATCGAAATAAACGGAGCGCCGACCAGGTTCGGGCTTTGTCACGCCGGTGTTGAGACCGAGAGCAACGGGGTTGATGGCGGTGTTGGCGTCCGAGAAAACCTGGTCAAAGTAACTGACCCCCAAAAGCACCTGATTGGAGATGGTCGGGCTCAAAATGCTGTTATAGATGACCGAATAGTTCTGTACGTGGATCGGCCCGACTTGGTAGTAATAAGGTATATGCGAACCTACCGGCGCAACCTGAATACCTTGCCCGTCGAACCAGCGGAATGAGAGGCGATTACGGCTATTAAAGCTGTGGTCCAGTTTGATCAGGCCGTTGTGACTGAAGCCTGTTTCCGGGATCGGCGTGAAATAGTTGGCGGGCGAGCCGGCGCCAGTAAGGGAGCTGGCCGGCCACAGCGCATTGAGCAGGTTCTGAGAGACGGGATTGACCGGAACGTTATATTGCTGCAGCAATTGCAGCGCCTCTTGCTGGTAAGCCAATGAAGGCGTAGTGGCAAGCGCCTGGCTGCCGATCACAAATTTCTGTTCCTCGTATGTAATGAAGTAAAAAGTCTTGTCCTTGATAATAGGGCCACCGAACGAACCTCCGAAGTGCTGGTTGCGCAGCTCATTCTTCGGAGTGCCAACTGGGGCGAAGGGCGACTGCGCCGCAAGAAATTCGTTGCGGTTGTAGTAATACAGGCTGCCGTGGAACTGATTTGTTCCGGACCGGATGATGAGATTGATGGTGCCACCGGGATTGCGTCCGGATTCCGGCCCGCCTTGCGTCTGCATCGAAAATTCCTCCACCGAATCCAAAGGCAGGAGCACGCCGGGGATGCTCTGGATGCCGCCCTGATTGACGGCCATGATGTTCCACCATTGATCGTTGTTGTCGGTTCCCTCGATCTGCCAATTGAGTTGGTTGGCGCGAGTGCCATCCACCGAGCCGTTGGCGCCCGCCGCGTAGCCCGAGAAACTCGACGACAGGGCCACGATCTGGGTGAAATCGCGTCCGTTGATCGGAAGATCCTGCACGGCCTGCGTAGAGACGGTGGTATTCAGAGTGGTCTCGGTGGTTTGAACAGCCAGGGCGGCCGCTGAGACTTCGACCGTTGAAGCCACCTGGGCGACTTCCATTTTGACCGGCAGGTTGTAGGCGGTACCCGCCGATACGCGGACACCGTTGACGGTAACGGTGGAGAAGCCCGGTTTGGAGGCGGTTACTGTGTACGAGCCAAGGGGCAAATCCGCGAATGAAAATTCGCCCGCGGTCGAGGATGTGGTGGTGTAGGTCAGGCCAGTCGCTTCGTTGGCCGCTCTAAGTTCGGCGCCGGGCACAATGGCGCTCGTCTGGTCCGTGACAATTCCGCTGATGCCGCCGCGGAAAGCCTGAGGGAAAGCGGTGGCCGCAATGAGCACGAAAACAAGAACCACCAGGAAAGTATTTTTACCGTTCATGAGCAAAGACCTCCAGCCGGCCGGCAACAACGATTTCAAGCGCAGACAAAATCGAATGTCTCGGTAAAGTTGCTTCGCGTTCGAGACCGCGGGACGGGGCGGAAGCGCGTCACGGCGCAAGTGTGGAGAAAAACCTACTTCTGGCATGTTACAACAAGCCGGCGAATGTGTCAGTGGAAATCGACCCAGTCCACTGATTGAAAATTGTTATTGGGCCTATAATTAGGCACAGCCGGGAAGCTGCTGTAGTATTCTGTTTTTGCGCTTTGACGCGCGTCTCCACGTAGACTGCTTCCTCGTCTGATTCCCGAAACCTCTATCGTTCCGCATACGCCACGGGCCGGCCAGCGCAGCTCGCACCTAGCGTGGTGAGAAGGAGAATCGCATGAAGAGAACGGACGCTCTCAAACAGGCTTTGCCGAACAACGGAAGCCGCCGCGAATTCTTAACGCGAAGTGGGCCAGGCCGGCGGCTATGGAGCAGCGTTTTCGATGATGCAGGCGCTGGGGCTGCTGTTCGCGCCTTCGGCCACAGGAGAAGAGCTGAAGCTGCCGCCGGGCGCCGGAAACGGCATCAAGGTCGCGATCCTGGGTGGAGGAATCGCCGGCCTGGTGTCGGCCTACGAACTCGGCAAGGCGGGATACTCGTGCACGCTGTTGGAGGCGCGATCGCGTCCCGGAGGGCGCAACTGGACCGTCCGTGGCGGAACCAAGGTCGAGTGCACGGACGGATTCACTCAAACGGCGGAGTGGGGTGCGGACAATTATTTAAACGCCGGACCTGCTCGCTTGCCCTCGATTCACAAGACCATCCTCGGCTATTGCAAAGAACTCGGAGTCCCGTTGGAAGTGGAGGTAAACAGCTCTCGCAGCTCGCTGCTGGTACATGACGGCGCCTTTGGCGGCAAGCCGATCGAGCAGCGCCAGGCCATCAACGATACGCGGGGCCACGTCGCCGAACTGCTCGCAAAGTGCATCAACCAACGCGGGCTCGATCAAGAACTCACCGCCGAAGATCACGAGCGCATGCTCAGCTTCCTAAGAATCTACGGGGATCTAAATCGCGATTACGCCTACAACGGTTCGTCGCGAGCCGGAGTGTCGCATCTTTCCGGGGCGGGCCCGGTTCGTGAGGAGCTGCGGCCGCCGCTCGAAATGCACGCGCTACTGGACGCAAATTTCTGGCGCGGAATGCTGTTCGAGGAAACGCTGGATATGCAGGCCACGATGTTCCAGCCCGTCGGCGGCATGGACCGCATCCCGTATGCGTTCACCAAGAAGCTGGGGCCGGTGGTGCAATACGAGTGTCCGGTGAAACAAATCCGCAAGACTTCGCAGGGCGTGAGAATCGTGTACGCTCAGGCGGGAGCTACCAGGAGTCTCGAGGCCGACTATTGCGTTTGCGCCCTGCCGATCACGATTCTGAAATCGATTCCGAACGACTTTTCACCGCGGATTCAGCAGGCCATCAAAGACACCGAATACAGCGACGCGTACAAAATCGGATGGGAGTCCAAACGTTTTTGGGAGACGGAATTCAATATTTTCGGTGGCATCTCGTGGGTAGTGAGCGGTCCGGTGGGGTTGGTCTGGTACCCCAGCGCCAAGCTGTTCAGTGAAACAGGGGTGGTGGTGGCGGGCTACGCGAGCGAAAGCGGGACCGAATTCGGTATGCTGCCCAGTGTAGCGGACAAGCTAGCGGCATCGCGCGCCGCCGTCGAGCGGCTACATCCCGGCTATGGCCAGCAACTCAACAAACCAATCTACGTAAGCTGGGCGAAGATCCCGTACAACCTCGGCTCGTGGGTCGGCGGCCGGCCTGCGGGAAACGATGTGGGGCAGACAAACGGATATTACGATGGCCCCTACCAGGAGTTCACCAAGCCCGATGATCGCTTCTTTTTTGCCGGCGACCACTGCAGCCGGCTGGGAGCGTGGCAGGAAGGTGCAGCGCTGGCGGCGCATCGCGCCATCGTGATGATGAGCGAGCGGATCCGGTCGGACCGTTCGGCCGTCATTCGGATCCCAGTTCCGCGGTGAACGCGATGGCCGACCGTGTCGCTTGAAAAGCGTTGATCTGTGCGTCGACGTAGTTCCTCGTACGACTTCCGGCTTCATAAGATGTCACCGAGGTTAGCGGCCAGATCGGCCGGCTCGTGCATCTCGACCGGTGCATATGCTGGAGGGCTGTACACCACATCGGAGCCTGTTCCGAAGGTCCCGCCGGAGGGATTACTTGGTAGGCGCGGCTGGACTCGAACCAGCGACCACCTGCTT
>CAVUBR010000020.1:0-55041 GCA_963739705.1 Terriglobia bacterium
TGGCTGGTCTCGCGCTCACAGCGGTGTGAAGGCGGCACCCACGCGTGCGTACGACGCGCGGTGTTATCTTTTGCGGCGCGCGGGGGTGGTTCCGACGCTAAGGCCCATTTCCCGCAAGCGAGCCTTGGCTTTGGCAGCCAGGTCGGGATCCATGTCCGCGTATTCTCTGGCGACGGTGCGAAATTCAGCGGCGGCAGAGTCGTTCCTTCCCTGCTTTACGTAGCACAGACCCTTCATATAGTGAGCATCGCCCGTCTTGGAACCATCCGGGAAGCGCTCCAGCACGGCATCGAATGCTTGCAGCGCGCTCGAATAATCGTTCCTCTTGTAATTGATGTCGCCGATGTAGTATTGCGCATTGGCCGCAAACGCCGTAGTAGGGAAGTACTTCAGGTAGTCACTAAACTCCTGTAGTGCCAGATCGTATTTACCGGTGGAGTTGTCACGGACGGCGTTGCTATAGAGCGTGTCGGCAGAGACTCCAGCCGGAGGACCGCTCTGCGCCGGCGCGCTTTGGCCTGGAGCCGGGTTGCCGGTGGTGTCCGTAGAACCAGGCGGCGGCGGCGGGGGCGTACGAATGGCGTTGACGAGATTTTGCAAGTCGGCCAGCTTGGCATCCAGTTTGCCCATGCGGGTGTTCATGTCGAGCACCGACTCGCGCACCGCGCGGAAGTCCTCCGACATTTGATCCAGCTTCTGTCCGACGGCCAGCACCGGGCCGGTGACGCCTTGTTGCTGCTGTTTCATGGCGTCGTTGAACACTCTCTCCATGCCACTCATCTGGTTATTAACGCGCGTGACGGTGTCGAGGGTGTTCTGGACCTGGGTCTGCAAGACGACCAGGCGGTCGCCGAAATCCTTCTGCATGGTGCGCACCTGGTCCTGCAACATGGCGACGTCGCGTTGCAGCTCCTGAATTTCTTTGCTGGCGCCCAGAGCAAAGGGGGTGGTGAGCAAAAACAGCGGGACGATGCGGGACAATCTCATAGTAACTCCTGTAACTCAAACACAAGCGGACGCGGCGCTGCACTTAGTAACGCCGCGTCCTCGAACTCTCTACTGTCCGGGCGAGAGATGCGCGCGGCGGTTTCTCTGCCAGCATGACTCGTTGGCCTCGGTACACTGTGGTCTCTCCTTACCGTAACTGATGGTCTTCAGGCGGTCGGCCGGAACGCCGAGCTGGACCAGGAAATCCCGGGCAGAGCTGGCGCGCCGGTCGCCCAGCGCTAAGTTATATTCAGCCGATCCGCGCTCGTCGCAATGGCCTTCCACCACGACGGTGAATTGCGGATCCTGAGCAAAAATCTGTTTCAGAAGGGTGGCGTCGCGAGTGAGCGAGTCACGCGCGTCGGACCGGATATCGCTCTTGTCGTAGTCAAAGTACGCGTCCTGCGCCTGCTGCTGGAGAATGTCGCTGCTGGTCAGCCTCGGACCGGTAGGAGCGGCCGGCGGTGGCGGAGCCGGAGTGCTCACGGTGACCGTAGCGGAGCGAGAATCGGTGCCGCCAGGTCCCCTGACCGTCAATGTGTAGGTAGTGCTGTTCGTGGGGAAGACCTGACGCGAGCCCTGGCTTTGAACGGCGCCGACGCCTTGGTCGATGTTCATGTCCGTTGCGCCGGCGATGGACCAAGTCAGGGTCGAGGACTGGCCGCGGTCGATGGACGATGGTTCGGCGGTAAAGCTGTTGATGACGGGCCTGGCCGAAGGCGCGATGGCCGCCGGTGGCGCGGCGGCTGGAGGCGGAGGAGGGGGAGGAGGCGGAGCCTTCTTTTTACAGCTCGCGGCAAAAATCGCGAACGTCAGCGCCAGAGTAACCGCGCCGATTTTAATGTATGGTCTTGTACTCTTGGTGATCACGTAGCATTCTCCTCTTTTGGTAAAACACAGGTACTGCGTCAACGTGTGCAGTATCTCTATATAAGTATTGTCCCGCCGCGCGCAGCGTTTTTGTAACTCTCATTTTAGACCTAGCGCACAACGCAGCGGGTCGCGATCGTTTTCTTCAACTGGCCGACCGCGCCCCGCGCTGTGCGCTCCCATGTTTATTGCGGTCCCTTGGCCCAAACGGGCTTCTCATTATTGCCTTGTGTTGTCAGCTGCTGGACTCCGGTGCCGTCCGCCAGCATGGTGTAGATTTGTGTTCGCCCGCCGCGAGTAGATGAGAACGTCAAGTGGACCCCGTCGGGCGCCCATACCGGATTCTCATTTCTTCCGGCCCCATGAGTAAGTTGGACCACGTCGCGAGTGGCGACATCCATGATAAAGATATTGTAATTCCCCGGCTCGAATCCACGCGTCCAGGCGAACGCAACGTGCTGGCCATCGGGATTCCACGAGGGGTTCACCGCCTCGCCTTCGCCGGTAGTCAAACGAGACACATCGGTTCCATCAATACTCATTCTATATAGTTGCGGCATGCCTCCGCGTCCGGAGACGAAAACGACCTCGGTGCCGGTCTTGGGGTTCACTTTGGCTTCCACGTCGATGGAGCCGCTGTGCGTGAGGCGGTGGATGTTGCTGCCGTCGAGATCGGTCATGAAAACTGCAGTCTCGTGCCCGCCGGCGGAAGAGTAAGTCAGCAGATGACGGTTGTCGGGCGTGAAATCGGAGGCCGCGTTGAAAGAAGCCTGCTGATTGTAGTAGACCAGTTTTCGCCCGGTCTCGAGCGAGTGCATGTAAACCTGAGGCTGGCCGAGATTTTCTTTGGGCGTGGGGATGGAGCGGAGAGATTCGGCCGCTGCGCGAGAGGAGGCCAGCAATGGATACGTGGTGAATGCGATCTTGGTGGCGTCGGGAGAAACCACCGGGAACGTGGTGATGGTGCGATAGGAAGTGAACTGTTTCTGATCGGAACCATCATAGTTCATCGACCAGATTTCCTTGTGGCCGGAGCGATCGGAGACAAAATAGATGCGGCTGCCGACCAGGCTGGTAGCGCCGAATTGTTTGAGGATGTCGGCGGCAAATAGCTCGGCCACTTTGCGCGCGCCCGCTTCGTCGAGCGAGCCGAGATAAACTTTGCCGAACACTTGCGCCGAACTGGGGCTGGCTTGCTTGACGTCGTACAGCCAGCCGTACAGCACGATCTGGTTGTTGGATGCCGAGGTGTAGCCGAACGCCAGGTAGTTGGCGTTTACGGGCGGGCCGGACCAGTCCGTTAGCCAGAGACCCTGGCCGTTGTCGGGCTGTTTGAAGTCGGCGGGCTGCTGCGGGATCTGAAGGGGGTAGAAAGTTTTGGCGGCCATCTTGAGCTGGCCGGAGTTTTGCAGATCGCCGAAGAGCGTGCTGTTGAACGCCGCCATGAAGCGCTGGGCGTCGCCGGAGCCGCGGAAATCCGGGACGGCGATGACGGGCTTTTCGCCCTGTTTACTGATATCACGGGTAATCTGACTGTAACTGAGGGCTGACGCACCAAGAACAATGATTGTGAGAATAAATCGTTTCATCGCTGTAATTGAAACCTCAGTTCGACGTTGGCCTCGCTCCGGTCGAAGCCGGCCGGAAGCGGGGGAAAAGGTGCGGCGTCCGTGACCGCACGGAGCGCCGAATAGTCGAGGGTGTCGTTGCCGCTACGTTGGGCGATCTTGGCATTACGAACGGAGCCGTCTTTCTGAATATCGAACGTGACGACAACCACGGGCGCGGTGTGGAGACCAGCCAGGCCGCCGGTCTGCCACTTATCCGATACGCGTTGCGCTACCAGATCCGCATAAGCGCCGAACCTGGTACCCAAGGAGCCGCTCTGACCGATGCCGACACCGCCGGCACCCGGCTTCTCGAACATTGGCGAGACGGCGGCGGGCGGTTGCTGGCTGAAGACTTGATTGGGGAGCGGAGGCTGCGAGCGATAGCGCTGCGGAGAAGTGTCTTCCAGCGGCCGCGTGTCCACGTGGCGCTTCTTGAGGAGCGGAATCGCCTTCTCTTCCGGAACTTTCACCTGTTTCTTAGGCTGCGGTTTGGGCGGCTGCGGAACGTGGGACTCGGTGTCATTGGCGACCGGATTTATCGGACCGGTGCGCGATGGCAGAGGAATGGTCTTCACCGCAGTGACTGGGACGGCATCACCGGCTTGCGTCATGGCCGAACCCCACACTTCGCGCGAGCGCTGGAAGCTCACCGTCGAAACCACTAGCGCGCCAGCTATGGCGACGTGCAACAAGACAGACTGGACGAAGGGGCCTCGCAGCGACTCGCGTTCATCCAAGATGTCGATGCGCGGTGTCACTGCTAACGTCTCCTGCCGGTTTGGTCGTCCGGTTGCGTCACCATGTTGACGGAGAACTTCGCGTCGCCCAGCACGGCGACGACTTGCGCGACGGTATCCCAAGGCGTGTGTCCGTCAGCGCGCACATAAACCGCCGACGCGTTATGGAAGCGCCGATGGATCTCGCTGGCCATGAGGTTAATGTTGATTTCTTTGTCGTTCAATTTCGTGAGACCGTCGCGGCTGATGGAAATAACGGGCAGATCCTGGACACTCTCCCTCACCTGCTTCACCTTGGGCACTTCGATTTCGAGTCCGAACTCCATGACGTGCGCGGTGAGCATGAAGATGATCAGCAGCACCAGCACGACGTCGACCAGAGGCACGATGTTGATCTCGGCCAGAGCGGTGGTTCCGCGAAAGCGACTGCGGCGTCCTCCGGTGAATGAACTGCCCATCGAGAAAGCCATGCCCTAGCCCTCCATGCTCTTCTCGGTGAGGTTCATAAATTCGAGCTGAAAATCTTCCATGCGCGCGCCAAATTCCTTGATCGCATTGCCGAACCAGTTGTAGAAGATTGCGGCGGGAATAGCCGCCGCCAGGCCCAGCGCGGTAGTGATGAGGGCTTCTGAAATTCCGGGGGCGACGGCGCGCAGGCTGGCGGCTCCGGCGGTGCTGAGTTGCTGGAAGGCGTCGATGATGCCCCACACCGTGCCGAACAATCCGATGAAGGGCGACACGGTGGCCGTGGTGGCGAGCAGGCCCATATTGCGTTCTAGGCGGGTGAGCTCTTCGCTCATGCGCGAGTTGCAAACTGCGCTCCAGGGCCAGCGGATTGGTCAGGCTGCCGCGCGATTTCATCTGGCGCTTGACTTCGTTATAGCCGAAATCGAAGAGCGCGACCAGGGGAGAGCTGCGGAACTGTTCGCTCACCACGGCCACGGCATCCAGACCAGGAGCTTTCCGGAAGGCGCGCAGGAAGCGGCGATTGGCGGCGCGCGCGCTGCGGAAGATGGCCCATTTGGAAAAAGCCACTGCCCAGGAAAGCAGCGAGAAAATCAGCAGGATCACCATGATGGCCTTCGGCAAAGGCCCGGAACTTTGGACCAGATCCCAAAGATTCAGTTGCAGGAACAGCCCGCCAACATGCGGTGGTATCAACCGGGCTCCTTTCCAATCCGCGAAGCGCTGCGCCCACCGGTTTGAGCTTCGTGCAATCGCTCCGATACATCCATGATAACGTGGGGAGGCTCGGCCATTAAAACAGATGGCTCCCATTCTGTTTTATAGTATTAGGCCCGCCGGGCGCAACTCACAAACACACCTACACCCCGGCGCCTCCGCCAAACTGTAGACGGAATCGCCCTTCATTTAGACGAACGGAAACCACGTATAATTTCATCGAGTGTTACTCGAGTTGCTGGTAGAAAACTACGCGGTCGTGGAGCACGTTCGGGTCCGGTTTCATGCCGGGCTGAACCTCCTGACCGGCGAGACGGGAAGCGGCAAATCCATTGTGGTGGATGCACTTGGGCTGGTACTAGGGGCGCGGGCGTCGGCCGAAATGGTGCGGTCGGATGCGGAGCGGGCGCGAGTTTCAGCGATCTTTGAGGCGCCTCGGGATAAGGCCTGCCTGGGGCTGCTGGATGAAGCCGGTGTAACGGTGGAAGACGCAGAGTTGCTGATCGAGCGCGAGGTGCTGGCCGGGGGAAAGTCGCGGGCGTTTCTGGGGAGCCGTCCGGTGACGGCGGCTTTGCTGCGGGAGTTGGCTCCGTATCTGGGCGATATCCATGGCCAGCACGAGCAGCAGCAGCTTTTTTCGGCAGCGGCGCAGTTGCAGTTGCTGGACGATTTTGCGGGCTTGGACGAGCAGCGCGAAAAGGCTGGGGAATTGTTCCGCGAGTGGAAGGCTGTCGAGCGGGAACTCGAGGAGCTGAATCGATCGGAGCAGGAAAAGCTGCGGATGGCCGATCTGTGGAGCTTCCAGCGCCAAGAGATTGACGCGGCGGCATTGAAGCCGGGCGAGGATCTGCAACTGGAAAACCAGCGGCTGGTCTTGAGGAACGTCGCCAAACTGCAGGAGAGCGCGGGGGCGGCGTATGCGGCATTGTACGATGCTCCGGAGAGCGCTTCGGCGCAGGTTCGGGCGGCGTTAAAGAAGCTGGACGAGCTGGCGCGCATCGATCGCAGCTTCGAGGAGGTGGCGGAGACGCTGCGCGCGGCCACGATCGGCATCGATGAGGCCTCCGACCGGATTCGCGATTACCTGGACCGGCTGGAGGCGGATCCGCAGCGGCTGGAGGATGTGGAGTCGCGGCTGGCGTTCGATCGACCGGCTGAAACGCAAGTACGGATCGAGCCTGGAGGATGTGCTGGCGTTTCTGGATCACGTGCGCGCGCAGATGGACGCGGTGGAATCGGCGGGGGAGCGCAGGGTGAAGCTGGAGCGAGAGGCGGCGGAGCGGAGTGAGGCTTATCGGGAGGCGGCGGCTGCTTTGACGAAACTGCGGAAGGCGGTGGCGGCGAAGCTTGCCAAGAAAGTGGAGACGGAGCTGGATTCGCTGGCGCTCGAGAACGCGGTCTTCCGTGTGGAGGTTTCCTCGGCGGAGGCGTCGGAGAACGGCGTGGATCGAGTGGACTTTCTGATTTCAGCGAATCCCGGCGAGGAGCCACGGCCGCTGGATCGAGTTGCTTCGGGAGGCGAGCTGTCGCGCATCGCGCTGGCGTTGAAAACTTCGACTGGCACGGCGGGTTGCAGCAAAGGGGTTCAGAGAACGCTGGTGTTCGATGAGATCGATAGTGGGATTGGCGGCGCGGTGGCCGAGAGCGTCGGGCGGAGGCTGAAGAAACTGTCGGGAGCGAATCAAGTTTTGTGCGTGACGCATCTGGCGCAAGTGGCTGGATTCGCCGATCATCATTATTTCGTGGAGAAGCGCGAAGTCAAGGGGCGGACGGTGGCCGAGGTCGAGGAACTCGATCGGGGCGGCGCGGACGCGGGAGATTGGGCGCATGCTGTCCGGCCAGAGGGTGACGCCGGAAGCGCTGAAGCATGCCGAGCAACTGATTCGGTTGGGGGCCGAGCGGGTGTAGAAGGCCGCTGAGCGCCACAGTGGTATCCTGACAGCGAGTGAAGGCTCCAGGCCCGCTCCGTTCCTCGGAGTGGCTTCTCATTTTTTATTTCAGTTACGTCGCCATCATTTCCCGGGCGTTTCCGCTGCCGGGGGAAGTTGCGTGGCGTCCGTTCGCGGTTGCTTTTCTGGTGGCGGCTTTGTTCGCCGCGTTCGGTTACGGCGAAGCTCACGAATACGCTGAGGTGTTCTCGGTGGCGCGGGATTGGCTGGCGGTGGCGCTGGTGTTGCTGGCGTACCGTGAGATGGACTGGTTCGCATACCTCAACCACGATTTTCATCTGGAATTTCGCTGGATCGAGTGGGACCGCTGGCTGCTCTTTCGGGCGGGGCTGCAACGCGCGATCGAATCGCTGGGGGCGCTGCTGCCGTTTTATCTGGAGCTTTGCTATCTGCTGGTGTACGCGGTGGGGCCGTTTGCGGTGGCGGTGCTGTATTTCGAACGGCGGCGCGATTTGGTGAATCAGTTGTTGCTCATCTATCTGCTGGGAACGTTGCTTTCGTATGCGCTGTTTCCGTTCTTTCCATCGGATCCGCCGCGCGTGGTGTTCGGGGGAAGCGACATGCCGCACATCGTGACGCCGCTACGGCAATTCAATTTATGGATCGTGAACGGCTATGGGATTCACTCCAGCGTGTTTCCGAGCGCGCACGTGTCGTCGGCGTTTTCAGCCGCTTGGGCATTGCTGCTTCTGCTGCCCGCGAAGAAGCGGTTCGGGATTGGGATGCTGATTTACGCGGTGAGTGTATCGGTGGCGACCGTTTACGGCCGCTATCATTACGCCGCGGATGTCGTGGCGGGTTTCTGGATCAGCGTCGCGGCCGGCGTGATCGGAGCGGTGATTCTGAAGCCGCAGGCGAACCGGGACCGGGCGGTTTAGGATTCTTCTGGTTGTTCTTCGCCGCCCTCTTCGTCGTGGCGGCCTTCCTGGATGGCCTTGAGGCGCTCTTCGCGGCGCTTGGCGCGCTCGGCGGCGCGTTTGACCAGTTCGGTACCCATCAGCTCGAGCTTGGCGACTTCGGCTCCATCGCCTCGCCGCCAACCCAGGCGGACGATGCGGCTGTAACCGCCGTTGCGCTGGCCGAACTTCGTGCCGAGCTTATCAAAGAGTTTCTTCACGGACGCCGGAGTTCTTAAGAACGCGGCGGCCTGGCGGCGGGAATGCAGCGTGTCTTCCTTGGCGAGAGTGATCATCTTGTCGACCAGCGGCCGCGCGGCTTTCGCCTTGGTAATCGTGGTGATGCAGAAGTCGTTCTCGATAACGCTGGTCACCAGGCCGCGCAGCAGAGAGTTGCGCGCGGCGACATTGCGCTTGAGCTTATAACCGGCTCGCTTGTGGCGCATGGCTACTCCTGCGCCTCGTCCAGCCCTTCACCTTCCTGCTCATCGGCCGCGGCGCCGTATGGCGGCGGCGTCGATCCACCGGGAGGCGCAACCAGGCGGCCTTGTGCATCGAACTTCATGCCGAAGCTCAGACCGAGGTTGGACAGAATTTCCTTGATCTCGTTCAGCGACTTGCGGCCGAAGTTCTTGGTGCGCAGCATTTCGGCTTCGGTGCGCTGCACCAGGTCGCCGATGGTTTGGATGTTGGCGTTCTTCAGGCAGTTGTAAGAACGCACGCTCAGCTCCAGCTCTTCGACCGAGCGGTTGAGCACTTCGTTCATCTGCGTAATGCCGCGGTCGGCGGGTTCTTCGGCGGCCTCGGGCAATTCTTCGAAATTGATGAAGATCGCCATGTGATCCTTCAGCAGCTTGGCGGCTTGGCCGATGGCGTCCTGCGGGGAGATGGCGCCGTTGGTCCAGACTTCGATGGTGAGCTTGTCGTAATCGGTCATCTGGCCCAGGCGGGCGGCTTCGACGCTGAAGTTGACTTTGCGCACGGGCGAGTGCACGGAATCGATCGGGATGTAGCCGATGGGGAGGTCTTCGTCGTAATTGCGATCGGCGGCCACATAGCCGCGGCCGGATTTGAGGCGCATTTCGATGTTGAGCTTGCCGCCTTCGCCGATGGTGGCGATGTGCATGTTGCGGTCGAGCACTTCGACGTCGGCGTCGGTCTCGATCTGGCCGCTGAGCACGGCGCCGGGGCGGTCGACCTTGAGGCGCGCCACGCGAGTCCCTTCGCCGATCATCTTGAACGGCACTTGCTTGAGGTTGAGGATAATGTCGGTGGCGTCTTCGACCACTCCGGGGATGGGGCTGAATTCGTGGGCCACGCCTTCGATGCGGACGGAAGTGATGGCGGCGCCTTCGATGGAACTCAGCAGGACGCGGCGCAGGCCGGTGCCGATGGTGGATCCGAATCCACGCTCGAAGGGCTGCGCGGTGAACATGCCGTAGCGCTCGGTGAGCGTTTCGGTGTTGGCGACTAATCTTTTGGGTTTCTGAAAACCTTTAAACATAATTCGTTCCTTTGGCTCCTGGTTCGCCGGGCCGCGCGGGCGGGCCTGCGAACGGATTCTCTACTTGGAATACAATTCGACGATCAGCTGCTCGTTGAGCTGAATTTGTACCAGATCTTCGCGTTTGGGCTGGCTGAGCATGCGGGCCTTCAAATTATCGCGATCCACTTCCAGCCAGTTGGGCGAGGGCGCGTGGGCGGTGGCGTCGCGCGCGGACAAGATGGTCGGGTTGTTTTTGCTCGCCTCACGCACTTCGATCACATCGTTGGGTTTCACTTCATAAGACGGGATATTTACTTTTCGGCCATTGACGGTCAGGTGGCCGTGGCGAACCAACTGGCGGGCCTGGTTGCGGCTGGTGCCGAAACCCATGCGGTAAACGACGTTGTCGAGACGCCGCTCGAGCGAGTTCAACAGATGCTCGCCCGTGACGCCCTTGGTGGCGAAGGCCTTCTCGAACAGGTTGCGGAACTGGCCTTCGAGCAGGCCGTAGTAGCGGCGGGCGCGCTGTTTTTCGCGGAGCTGGAGGCCGTAGCCGACCAGCTTGGGCTTGCGGTCCTTGCCATGCTGGCCGGGGGCGAAGTTGCGCTTTTCGATGGCGCACTTTTCGGTGTGGCAGCGCTCGCCCTTCAGAAATAATTTCATGCCCTCGCGCCGGCAGAGCCGGCAAACGGGGCCGATGTATCTAGCCATTCGTTTTCTTACCTTCCTCTTTCAAAGGTGCAGTTTACGGCCGAGGCCTTCGTCCTGCTTACTGGCTTCCTATACGCGGCGCCGCTTGGGGGGCCGGCAGCCGTTGTGGGGGATCGGCGTACGATCCTTGATCGCTTTCACTTCGATTCCCACCGTACCCAGCGCGCGCACGGCGGATTCACGTCCGGCGCCGGGGCCGCTGACTCGCACTTCCACGGTCCGTAATCCGTACTCCTTGGCTTTGTTGGCGGCCGTCAAAGAGGCCTGCTGGGCGGCAAAGGGAGTTCCTTTGCGCGATCCGCGAAAGCCAAGCGAACCCGAACTGGACCAAGCCAGCACGTTGCCGACGAGATCCGTGAAAGTCACAATCGTGTTGTTGAAGGACGCCTGGATATGCACGATACCCACGTTGACGACCTTCTTCTCTTTCTTTTTGAAGGTCTTTTTCTTTCCGGTTTTTGCGGGAGCTTTGGCCATTGTGATCCTTAGGTCTTCGCGGTGGCTTTCTTCTTGGAAGCGACGGTGGCGCGGCGCGGTCCCTTACGGGTGCGCGCGTTGGTGTGGGTACGCTGGCCGCGCACCGGCAAGCCGCGGCGATGGCGCAAACCGCGATAGGAGCCCATTTCGATGAGCCGCTTGATGTTCATCGAAAGCTCCTTGCGCAGGTCGCCTTCCACCTCGCCTTCGTTTTCGATGATGGTGCGGATGCGGTTCACCTCGTCTTCAGTGAGGTCGGCGACCTTCTTGCCGGCGTCCACGCCGGCCCGATGGAGCAGGGAAAGCGAACGGCTTCGCCCGATGCCGTAAATGTAAGTGAGGCCGATCTCGGCCCGTTTCTTCGCTGGTAAGTCAACGCCTGCTATGCGCGCCATGAGTTTCCTTTGTTATTAGCCTTGCCGCTGCTTATGTTTCGGATTCGGGCAGATCACGCGCACCACGCCTTCGCGGTGGACGATCTTGCATTTGTCACACATCTTTTTTACGCTGGCTCGAACTTTCATCGTTTCTCCAAGACTACTTCAGCAGCCGCGTGATTCTTCCGCGACCCGGGTCGTGCGGCGATAACTCCACTTCGACCCGGTCGCCCGGCCGCACACGCATAAAATTCGTCTTCGTCGTCCCGGCTGGGTGCGCCAGAACCAAATCCTCATTGCCCAGCTTCAACCGAACGACGGCGTTCGGGAGCAGGTCCACTACCGTCGCTTCCACTTTCACGGGCGCGTAAGTACCCACGGCCCACTTTCCGTTACCGCGACGCAATGTTCAAAGTGCGCCGAAAACGATCCATCCTTGGTCACCGCGGTCCACTTATCCGGCAGGACTTTCATGTCCGGCGCGCCGGCGTTCACCATCGGCTCGATGGCCAAAACCATGCCTTCCTTGAGCCGCGGATTCTCGTTGCGGCGATCCACATAATTGGGGATCTGCGGATCCTCATGCAGCTTGGTTCCGATCCCGTGGCCTACCATTTCGCGCACCACCGAGAAGCCGTTCTCCACCACGTGCTGCTCCACGGTTCCACAAATTTCAAACAGGCGGTTTCCGGAACGCGCCTTGTCGATGGCCATCTCCAGCGATTCCTGGGTGACGCGCAGGAGTTTCTTGGTCGATTCGCTGATCTCCCCCACCGGCACGGTGATGGCTGAATCGCCAAAATAACCGTTCAACTGCACGCCGGTGTCGATGGAAACGATGTCGCCCTTCTTCAGCTTTCTTTTCGTCGAAGGCATCCCATGGACGATCTGCTCGTTCACCGAAGTACACAAAACGAAAGGATACTTGCTGCCGGCCGAGGGCGTGTAATAGCCCTTGAAAGCCGGTTTCGCGCCCGCATCCTGCATCATCTTTTCGGCGGCGACTTCCAGATCCTGGGTCGTCACACCTTCTTGCACCATTCCCGCCAGTTTCTGCAAAATTTCCCAGACCAGCAGACCGCTACGGCGCATCTGCTCCAGTTCCTTTTTGTTCTTCCGGATAATCATTGCCAGCCGGCCGGGCTCCCTGCCACAGCGTGCGCACACGGGCTCCCGGACGCAAGATGATGATGCTTTGATTGTATCATGCCGGCGTAAGTCATGATTTATATGCTGCTTCGGCGTCCCCGGATGCGGCCGGAGCGAGGCGTGAAGCCCTCATAGTGCCGCATAATTAATTGCGCTTCGATCTGGTTCACGGTATCCATGGCGACGCCGACCACGATCAGCAGCGACGTGCCGCCGAAATAGAAATTGACGTTCAGGCCGTCCAGCAGCCAGCGCGGGAAATAGGCATCGATGAAGTTGCCGACCAGCGGCAGGCGCTGCAGCTTGATGCCGGCGATCATGATCTGCGGGATCACCGAGAGAATCGAAAGATATAGCCCGCCAACCACGGTGATCTTGGTCAGAATCTTGTTCATGTAGTCGGCGGTGTTCTTGCCGGGACGAATGCCCGGAATGAATCCGCCGTACTTGCGCATGTTGTCGGCCGCCTCGTTGGGGTTGAAGATGATCGAGACGTAGAAGAAGCAGAAGAAAATGATCAACACGCAGAACAGCAGGTAATAGAGCGGTTGCGCGTTGCCGATGGAATTCAACATGGCGCTCAGGAAGGTGCTGTTTTTCACCACGTTCCAGGTCATCAAGGTTTGCGGGAAGGCCAGCAGCGAAGAGGCGAAGATCACCGGGATCACGCCGCCGGCGTTGACTTTGAGCGGCAGATGCGTCTGCTGGCCGCCCATCATGCGGCGCCCCACCACGCGCTTGGCGTACTGCACCGGAATACGGCGCTCGCCGCGCTCCACCAGTACGATGAAAGCAACGACGGCAAGCATCACCGCCAGGATGATGATCAGGTGGAATGGAGTCCACTCCTTGGTTACGAATAAGTGATCGTAGATATTCTGGACGGCGCGGGGCAGGCCCACGACAATGCCGGTGAAGATCAGCAGCGACATGCCGTTTCCGATGCCGCGCTCGGTGATCTGCTCGCCCAGCCACATGATGAACGCCGTGCCGGTGGTCAAGCTGAGGATGGTCATCAGCATGAAGCCGATGCCGGGGTTGATCACGAAGCCGCCTTCGGATTTTTCCAGCGTCAGGGCGATACCAAAGGACTGCATCAGGGCCAGGATCACGGTCAGGTAGCGGGTCCATTGCGTGATCTTGCGGCGGCCGAGTTCGCCTTCCTTCTGCAATTTTTCGAGGGTGGGGACGACCACCGTGAGCAATTGCAGGATGATCGATGCCGTGATGTAGGGCATGATGCCCAGCGCGAAAATGGTCATGCGGCGGAACATGCCGCCGCTGAACAGGTCGATAAATCCGAACAGCGTCCCGGAGTTCTGCGTGAAGAATTGCTGCAGCCGGATGGCGTCGACACCGGGAGTGGTGATGAAAGCACCGATCCGGTAGACCGCCAGCAACCCCAGCGTGAACAGCACGCGCTTGCGCAGGTCCGGAATCCGGAAGACATTGGCAATGGCGTCGAAAAACTTCATTTGTGCCTACCTCAACCTGTGAGTGTTAGGATGCGCTCCCGATTACTTCTCCGCTTCCTCCGGCCTTCTGGATCTTTTCCAAAGCCGATTTCGAAAACACGTGGGCCTTGACCGCAATCTTGCGACTCAGGTCGCCCGAACCCAGCACCTTGAGTCCCGTGCCGAGCTTCTTGATCACGCCCAATTCGAGCAGCCGGCCTGGATCGAAGCTGTCGCCATCCAGCTGTTCCAGCCGCCCGACGTTCACGATGGCGTACTCTTTGCGAAAAATGTTGGTGAAGCCGCGCTTGGGCAAACGGCGATGCAAGGGCATCTGGCCGCCCTCGAAACCGCGCATGATGCTGTAGCCGGAAATGGAGCGGGCGCCCTTGGCTCCGCGGCCGGAATATTTGCCGCGCCCGGTGCCCATGCCTTGCCCGATGCGTTGCTTTTTGTGTTTCTGCCCTTTCGGCGGCCTGAGATTGCTGAGGTTCATATTAGTCCTTGACGATCGCGAGCAGGTGCGGAACCTTCGCCACCATACCACGAAAGGCGGGCGTATCCGGCCGCTCCACCACGCGATTCATTTTCTTCAATCCGAGCGACCGCACCACCTTCTTGTGTTTTTCCGGACAGCAGATAGGGCTGCCGATCAGCTTGATCTTAATGGTTGAGCTGGCCATTGGCTTAGACCACCTTCTCCAGAGCCAGGCCGCGCATCTCGGCCACTTGCGCTTTGTCGCGTAGCTGCTCGAGCGCATCGATGGTGGCCTTCACCACGTTGTGCGGATTGTGCGAGCCGATCGATTTGGTCAGCACGTTGGGGATCCCGACAGCTTGGATGACGGCGCGCACCGGGCCGCCGGCGATTACGCCGGTCCCTTCGGGCGCGGGCTTGAGCAGCACCATGCCGCTGCCGAAACGCCCCAGCACGGGGTGCAGAATGGTGGTACTCAGCACGTTGATCTTGCGGAGATTCTTCTTGGCCGCTTCGATGCCTTTCTTGATCGCGGCCGGCACTTCCTTGGCCTTGCCGGTGCCGAACCCCACGATCTTCGCGCCGGGGTCGCCCACCACGACCAGCGCCGAAAAGCTCAGATTTTTGCCGCCCTTCACCACTTTGGTGACGCGGTTGATCGACACGACCTGCTCTTTGAGGTTCAGGGTTGCGGCGTCGATCCGCTTTGCTGCTAGTGTTGCCGCCATTCGTTAGAACTCCAATCCTGCTTCGCGGGCCGCATCGGCCAGGGCCTTGATACGCCCGTGGTACAGATAACCGCCGCGGTCAAATACAACTTTCTTTACGCCGCCGGCCTGGGCGCGCTCGGCGACCAGCTTTCCCACCTGCTTGGCGCCCGCCAGGTTGCCGCCGCTGCCGACGCTCGATTTCTTTTCGTTCGATGACGCCGCCGCCAGGGTATGCCCTTTGCGGTCGTCGATCACCTGCGCATAGATGTGTTTCAGGCTGCGGAACACGGCCAGCCGCGGCCGTTCCTCGGTGCCGTGCACCCGATGCCGGATGCGCTTGTGAATCCGCAGTCGAACTATGGTTCTTAGAAGAATTTGCCATTTACTTCGCTCCTGTCGCTGCCGCACCGGTCTTGCCGGCCTTCTTGCGGAGGACTTCGCCGGTATAACGGACGCCCTTTTGTTTATACGGGTCGGGCGGACGCAACGCGCGAATGTTCGCCGCCACCTGCCCGACCATTTGCTTGTCGTAGCCGGTCAACACCAGGTGCGTTTGCTTGTCGATCTTGAGGTCTACGCCATCCGGCAACAGAACCTCGATGGGATGCGAATAGCCCAGCGTGAACGTTGCGATCTTGCCCTTGACGTCGGCGCGATACCCGGTACCGGTGATGTCGAGTTCGCGCGTGAATCCAGTGCTCACACCCTGCACGGCGGCAGCCGCCAGAGCGCGAGTCAAGCCATGCAAGGCCGCGCGCTGATCGGAATCGCGCAATATTTCCAGGTTCCCGTCGGCCTGGCGCACCGAGATGCCTTCCGGAATGGGGACCTTGAGCTTGCCCTTGGGCCCTTCCACCGCAATCTCGTTTCCGAGCGCGATCTTGACGCCTTTCGGCAGCGGAATCGGTTTACTTCCAACTCGCGACATAAATCCTCCCTACCAGAGCTGGCAGAGAACCTCCCCGCCCAAGCGCTCCTTGCGGGCCGCGCTTCCGGTCATGACGCCGCGCGGCGTGGTCAGAATATTGATACCGAGGCCTCCCAAAACCCTGGGCACTTCCTTGCTTCCGACGTAGACGCGGCAGCCCGGCCGGGACACGCGCTCGATGCGCGAAATCAGCGGCACATTGCCGGGCGTGTACTTGAGATAGATGCGGATGCTCTTCTTGGCGCCGTCTTCAGCCAGCTTGAAGTTGGTGATGAAGCCTTCTTCCTTGAGAATGCGGGCAATCTCCATCTTGAGCTTGGAGGCCGGCACGTCCACCTTGGGGTGGCGCGCCATCTGGGCGTTGCGAATGCGCGACAGCATATCGGCGATCGGATCGGATGTAGCCATGTTTCTGGAATCCTTTCCTTACCAACTGGCCTTGATCACGCCCGGGATCTCGCCTGCCAGGGCGAGCTTCCGGAAACAGATCCGGCACAGATCGAACTTGCGAAGATAGCCTCGCGGGCGCCCGCAGCGGAAACAGCGGTTGCGCATCCGGATTTTGACCCGGGCCGGGCAGTCTTTGGCCGCCATTTTGATTTTGGCCTTCACTTCTTTCGCGATCTTGGCTGTAGTTGCCATAAAATGCTGTGTTGATCTCCTATGAGCCCTGCTGCCGGAAGGGCATGCCCATGTGCTTCAGCAGCGCCAGCCCTTCGGCGTCGGTTCTCGCCGTGGTGGTGATTGAAATATTCATCCCTTTGACTTTTTCGACTTTGTTGTAATCGATCTCGGGGAAAATCAGCTGATCCTTGATGCCCAGCGTATAGTTGCCGCGGCCGTCGAACGATTTGGAAGAAACTCCGCGAAAGTCGCGGACGCGCGGCAGGGCGACATTCATGAGGCGGTCCAGAAACTCGTACATGCGGTCGCCGCGAAGAGTGACCATGGTTCCGATCGACATGCCTTCGCGCAGCTTGAAAGCGGCGATGGATTTCTTGGCTTTGGTGATCACCGGCTTCTGGCCCGCGATCTGACCCAACTCGTTCACGGCGCCATCCATGAGCTTGGCATTCTGAGTGGCTTCGCCCAGACCGATGTTCACCGAGACCTTGTCGATTTTCGGCACCGCCATCACGTTCTTGTAGCCGAACTCCTTGACCAGCGCCGGCACCACGCGTTCCTTGTAATGACGTCTCAGCCGGGCATCTGATTTTTTGGACGGCTTCGCGGCTTTGGGGGCTTCGCTCTTCGAAGGCTCGCCCTTGGCGGCTTCCGTTTTCGCGCCCGCTTGCTTGGGTGCCTTGGCGCCTTCCTTCTTGGAAGCTTCCTTCTTAGGCTCCTTGGGCTGTTGTGGTTGCTTTGGTTCCTGTGCCATCTCGATTCCTCTTACGCCCGCTTGTCCAGAACCTCGCCGCTCTTCTTGGCGATGCGCACGCGATGTTCGGAGGACCCGGCGCCCTCCATCCGGTAGCCGATTCGCGTCGCCACGCCTCCGGAGGTGAGAATCATGACGTTAGAAATCGCGATGGGGCTTTCCCTTTCCGCGATTCCGCCCTTGATCTGCTTGGCCGGGTTGGGATGCGTGTGACGTTTGATCATCGACACTCCCTCTACCAGCACTTTTCCGCGCCGCCGGTCCACCGAAATCACGCGGCCGGTCTTGCCTTTGTCGCGCCCTGCGATCACTTTTACCTGGTCGTCTTTCTTGAGCCGGATTTTGAGACGCTCGTTGGTGGCGCTGCCGGCGCTGCTCACGAACTTGGTTTTCATGCCGACGTTAGCCATCAGATGACCTCCGGCGCGAGCGAAACGATCTTCATGAATTTCTTGTCGCGCAACTCGCGCGCCACCGGCCCGAACACGCGCGTGCCTACCGGCTCGCCCACTTCGTTGATCAGCACGGCGGCATTGGAATCAAATCGAATGTAGGTGCCGTCTCTGCGGCGCGATTCCTTGCGCATGCGCACGATCACGCAGCGCACGACCTTTCCTTTTTTGATGGGAGATTCCGGAGTGGCTTCTTTCACACTGGCCGTGACCACGTCGCCCAGGCCGGCGCGCAACCCCAGGTCGCCGCCGCGCGGCAGAATGCACTGCAGTTTGCGCGCGCCGCTGTTGTCGGCCACCTCCAGGATGGTACGCATTCCAATCATGACGATTTCCTCCCCGTTCCCTTGGCCTTGAGCGACTTGGAACCGGCGGTGGACTGAACCATGTCCAGATCCACGGCGCCCGGCTCGACGGCCACCTGCACCGCCTTGCGCAGCACCTCGCCCAGTCGCCAGCGCTTCAGCTTGCTCATGGGGCGGCACTCGATGATCCGCACCACGTCGCCGACCTTGGCGGTCTGCTGCTCGTCGTGCGCGTAAAATTTCTTGCGCTTGTTGATGATTCGCTTGTAGACCGGATGCGGAACGCGGCGCGTCACTTCCACCACGATGGTCTTCTGCATTTTGGCGGAAACCACCTGGCCGATCTTCTCGTTCTTGTTGCCCATCTTCTTCTGCTGAGTTGTATCCGCTGTGGCCATGGCTTACTTTCCTTTCTTCTTTTTCTTCGCCACCGGCTCGGGAGCGGTCTCCGGATGCAGCTCGCGGTCCCGCAGAATGGTCAGCATCCGCGCGCGATCCTTGCGGATGGCGCGCAACTTCTTCAGCCCGTCGGTCTGGCCCATGGTCAGTTGAAAGCTCAGCCGGAAGGTCTGCTCCGCAAATCGTCGATCTGGCGCTTCAAATCGGCACTATCGATTTCGCGTACTCTTGTCGGCTCGCATGGCTTATTCTCCGGCGTGCTCGCGGCTCACCACTTTGGTCGGCAGCGGCAGTTTCCCCGCCGCCAGGCGGAAGGCTTCTTCGGCGGTGGCGCTCGGCACGCCTTCCATCTCAAACAGAATCTTTCCGGGCCGAATCACCGCCACCCATTGTTCGGGAGCGCCCTTGCCTTTGCCCATGCGGGTTTCGGCGGGCTTCTTGGTAATGGGCTTGTCGGGGAACAGCCGGATCCAAACCTTGCCGCCGCGCTTGATGAAACGAGTCATGGCGACGCGGGCCGCTTCAATCTGCCGGTCCGTGATCCAGCCGCAGCGCAAGGCTTTCAGGCCGAAATCGCCGAACGCGAGCGATGATCCGCGCCAGGCCTTGCCGGTCATGCGCCCGCGCTGCTGCTTTCTGTATTTGACTTTCTTGGGCATCAACATGGCGTTCGTGTCTCCAGTTCCGTGATTATTCTTCTTTCTTCTCGGGCGCTTCCGGCGTCGGCTCGGGTGTGGCGGCGGGCTCGTGCTTCAATTCCTGCTTCCAGGAAGGTTGCGGCGGGCTCATGGGCGGCAGAATCGGTTTGGTCGGCCTGCGGCTGTTCCGAGGGCGCGGCCTGCGCCGGGCGGCCGGCTTGCGTGATCGGACCGGAGGGAGCCATGGGACGGCGTTCCCGGCGATCCCGCAGCGGGGCCGGCGCGGCTCGGGCTCGTTGCGCATGCCATCGTGCCGGGCGCCTTCTAAAATCTCGCCCTTGTACGTCCAGCACTTGATTCCGATGACGCCGTAGGTGGTGTAGGCCTGCGCGAAACCGTAATCGATATCAGCGCGCAGAGTATGCAGCGGAAGCTGGCCTTGCAGATACCACTCGCTGCGTGCGATTTCGGCTCCGTTCAGCCGGCCGGAAACGCGCACCTTGATGCCTTTGCAGCCGAAGCGCAGCGCCGAATCGACCGCTTTCCGCATGGCCCTTCGAAACGCCACGCGTTTTTCCAGTTGCAGCGCGATGGATTCGGCCACCAGCTGCGCATCCAACTCCGGCTTGTGCACTTCCTGAATGTCGATGAAAACTTCGCGCTTGGTTTTCTTGGCGAGATCGTGTCTTGAGCTTTTCGATCTCCGCGCCTTTGCGTCCGATGATGATGCCGGGCCGCGAGGTGCGAATGGTGACGCGCAGCTTGTTGCCGGGCCGGTCGACTTCGACCGAGCTTACGCCGGCGGCCTTCAACCGGTCGCGCAGCGAGTCCTTCAGCTCCAGGTCCTCGCGCAGCAGCTTGGCGTAATCCTGCTTGGCGAACCAGCGCGAGCGCCAGGTCTTGGTGACTCCGAGCCGGAATCCGTACGGATGTACTTTCTGTCCCACTTATTGGTTCTCCTCGCTGCTCTTGCTGTCGCTCTTTTTGTCGCTGACGTTGACCACGATGTGCGCCATGCGGCGCTGGTAGCGGTAAGCGCGGCCCATGGGCGCCGGGCGGATGCGCTTCATCCGCGGTCCTTCGTTTACGTAGGCATCGGAAACCATCAACTCGTCGACGTCCACGTCGTTGTAGCGATTTTCCGCGTTCGCGATGGCCGAATCCAGGACCTTCAGGACCATCGGGGCCATGCGCTTGTTGGTCTGGCGCAGAATGATGCGCGCCTCGTTCGCCGAGCGGCCGCGGATCAAGTCCACCACCAGGCGCGCCTTCTGCGGCGACGTTCGAACGTATCTGGCTTCTGCTCTGGCTTCCATATCTTTTCCTCTTATGCCGGCTTGGCCGTTTGGGCCGTGGGAGCCCCGCCGCCGGTGGTGGGAGCAGCCGCCGCCTTCACCGAGTGGCCTCGGAATTGGCGGGTCGGTGAGAATTCGCCCAGCTTGTGCCCCACCATGTTCTCGGTGACGTACACGGGAATGAATTTCTTGCCGTTGTGAACCGCCAGCGTGTGCCCGACGAACTCCGGCAGGATGGTGGAGCGGCGCGACCACGTCCGCAGCACCTTTTTCTCGTTCTTCTCGTTCATGGCGGCCACCTTTTTTGCGAGGTGGTCGTCGGTGAACGGGCCTTTCTTCAGCGATCTGCTCATCGTCTACTTCTTCACCTTCCTGCTCACGATCCACTTGTCGGTGCGCTTGTTATTGCGTGTCTTGAATCCGCGCGTGGGCTGGCCCCAGGGAGTCACCGGATGCCGGCCGCCGGAAGTTTTGCCTTCGCCGCCGCCATGCGGATGATCCACCGGATTCATCGAGACGCCGCGATTGTGCGGGCGGCGTCCCAGCCAGCGCGTCTTGCCGGCCTTGCCGTGCGATTCGTTTTCGTGCTCGACGTTGCCCACCTGGCCGATGGTGGCCATGCAGTCGGTCTGGACCCGGCGCACCTCGCCCGAAGGCAGCTTCAGCAGCGCGATCTCGCCTTCGCGCGAAACCAACTGCGCCTGCGCGCCCGCCGAGCGCGCCATCTGGGCGCCCTTGCCCGGCCGCAGTTCGATGTTGTGCACCACGGTGCCGGCCGGAATATTCTTCAGCGGAAGCGCGTTGCCGATCAGGATGTCGGCCTCCGGTCCCGAGCTCACCGTGCGGCCCACTTCCAAACCAACCGGGCAGACGATGTAGCGCTTCTCGCCGTCGGCATAATGCAGCAGCGCGATGCGGGCCGAGCGGTTGGGATCGTATTCGATGGCCGCCACCTTGGCCGGAATTCCGAACTTATCGCGCTTGAAATCGATTACGCGATAAGCTTGCTTGGCGCCGCCACCGCGGAAGCGCGATGAAATCAGCCCCTCGCTGTTGCGCCCGCCGGTGCGCTGCTTGCCGCGAACGAGCGATTTCTCCGGACGCTCCTTGGTGATCTCCTCGCGGGAAACGACGCTCATGAAGCGGCGCGACGCCGTGGTCGGGTTGTAACTCTTCATCGGCATGGTGATTCGTCTCCCTTGCTAAATCTCCGCGTACTCCGGCATCTTTTCGCCGGCCTTGAGCTTCACGTAGGCCTTTTTCCAATTCGAGCGATAGCCGGCGAAGCGGCCGCGCCGGCGCAGCTTTCCAACTTGATTGGAGGTGCGCACTTCGGCCACTTTCACCTTGAACAATTTCTCCACGGCCGCTTTCACCAGCGCCTTGTTGGCCTCGGGCGCCACCTGAAAGCACAGCGTGCGCTCGGATTCTTTCTTAGTGACGCCCTTTTCGGTAACGACGGGCCGCTTGATTACTTCGTAGATGGTCATTTTGCGAGCGCCTCCGATAATTTCCTGGCAGCTTGCTCGGAAAGCAGCACGCCGGCATGTTTCAGCAGATCGTAGACTTCGACCTCGCGCGTCGATACCAGTTTTACGCCGGCCAGGTTGCGCGAGCTGAGCTCGAGATTGCGATTGTCGCCAGTGTCGACCAGCAGCACCGTTTTGGGCGCGCCCAGGACGTTCAAAATCCCGCGCATCGCTTTGCTTTTGTGATCTTCGAGCGCGAACTCCCGGATGACTCTCAGCTCGCCATCGCGCAGCTTTGCCGACAAGGCCGAGCGTAGCGCGCCCAACAGCATTTTGCGCGGAAGTTTGTAGCTGTAATCGCGCGGTTGCGGCCCGTGCACCGTGCCGCCGTGCCGCCACAGCGGCGAGCGGATGGAGCCCATGCGCGCGCGGCCGGTACCTTTTTGCCGCCACAGTTTCTTGCCCGAGCCGGAAACTTCGTGCCGCGTTTTGGTCTTGGCGTTTCCGCCGCGCCGGCCGGCCTGGGAATGCCGCACCGCTTCGTACAGCAGATCCTCGTTGACCGGAGCCGCGAATACTTCGTCGGCCAAATCCACCGAGCCGACCACCGCGTTATTTAAATCGACAACCTCTACACTCGGCATGGGTCTACCTCTTCGCCCTTCGTACCAGCACGTAGCCGCCGTTGGGGCCCGGGACCGCGCCTTTGACCACCAGCACGTTGTCCTCGGCCACCACGTCGATCACTTCCAGATTCCGCACCGTTACCTGCTGCGTTCCCATATGGCCCGCCATGCGGGTTCCCGGAAAAACGCGCGAAGGAAAGCTGGATGCGCCGATCGATCCCGGCGCGCGATGGAACATCGAACCATGCGACTCGGGACCGCCGTGGAAATGGTGCCGCTTGATCAGGCCCGCGAAACCGCGGCCCTTGCTGGTGCCGATGACGTCCACTTTGTCCTGGGGCTTGAACTGATCCACCAGCACGCGATCGCCTTGTTTAAGGTCGTCGTCGCCAGGCCGCATCTTGATTTCGCGCAAGAATTTCACGCCGTCGGCGTTGGCTTTCTTGAGGTGCCCGTTCAGCGGCTTGGTTGTCCGCGAAGCTTTGGCGAACTCCACCAGGCCGAGCTGAATGGCATTGTAGCCGTCGGTAGTGGGAGTTTTGCGCTGCACCACCACGCACGGTCCGGCCTTGAGCAAAGTGACAGGCACAACCTGCCCGTCCGGCCGAAACATCTGGCTCATTCCGATTTTTTTGCCTAAAATTCCTGGGCCCATAACCACCTTCTGCGGGATTCAAAACGAATCCAGAATGCTACTTGCCCTTCCCAAACGCTTTGATCTCGACATCCACGCCCGCCGGAAAATCCAGCTTCATGAGCGCGTCCACGGTGTCCTGGGTCGGCTCGAGAATATCGAGCAGACGCTTGTGGGTACGAATCTCGAACTGCTCGCGCGACTTCTTGTCCACGTGCGGCGACCGCAATACCGTGTAGCGGTTCTTGATGGTCGGCAGCGGAATCGGGCCGGCCACTTGTGCTCCGGTCCTCTTGGCGGTGTCGACGATCTCACTCGTCGATTGATCCAAAATCCGGTGATCGTACGCCTTGAGGCGGATGCGGATGCGTTCGCGTAAGCTCATTTGTTATTCCAAAATCTCGGTCACGGTTCCGGCGCCCACCGTGCGGCCGCCTTCGCGGATCGCAAACCGCAACCCCTTGTCCATGGCCACCGGCGTGATCAGCTCGACCTCCAGATTCACGTTGTCGCCCGGCATCACCATCTCGGTCCCGGCCG
Source organism: Terriglobia bacterium (assembly GCA_963739705.1). Taxonomy (GTDB): domain Bacteria; phylum Acidobacteriota; class Terriglobia; order Bryobacterales; family Bryobacteraceae; genus Palsa-89. The sequence goes on from CAVUBR010000020.1 coordinate 23,738, forward strand.
GCAACTGCGTCACTCCCGTCACGTCCGTGGTCCGGAAGTAAAACTGCGGCCGGTAGCCCTTGAAGAACGGCGTGTGCCGCCCGCCTTCATCCTTGCTCAACACGTAGATTTCGCCCCGGAACTTCTTGTGCGGCGTGATCGAGCCCGGCTTGGCGATCACCTGCCCGCGCTCCACGTCGTCCTTCTCAATGCCGCGCAGCAACAGTCCCACGTTGTCCCCGGCCTCCCCCTGGTCGAGCAGCTTCTTGAACATTTCCACGCCCGTGACCACCGTCTTGCGCGTATCGCGGAAGCCCACGATCTCCATTTCCTCGCCGACCTTGCAGATGCCCTTCTCGATACGGCCCGTCACCACCGTGCCGCGCCCCTGGATCGAGAAAATATCTTCGATCGGCATCAGGAACGGCTTGTCCTTCTCGCGCGCCGGCTGCGGGACATAGTCGTCCACCTTCTCCATCAGCTCCATCACCGTCTTTTCCCACTTCTCTTCGCCGTTCAAGGCTCCCAGCGCGCTCACGCGCACCACCGGCAGCGTCGTCGCCGGGAAACGCGTACTTCGACAGCAGCTCGCGCACTTCCAGCTCGACTAATTCCAGCAGCTCGGGATCGTCCACCATGTCCACTTTGTTCAAGGCCACCACGATGCAGGGCACGCCCACCTGGCGGGCCAGCAGCACGTGCTCGCGCGTCTGCGGCATGGGTCCGTCGGTGGCCGCGACCACCAGGATCGCGCCATCCATCTGCGCCGCACCCGTGATCATGTTCTTGATGTAGTCGGCGTGGCCCGGGCAATCCACGTGCGCGTAGTGCCGCTTGGCGGTCTCATACTCGATGTGCGCCACCGCGATCGTGATACCGCGCGCTTTTTCTTCCGGCGCGTTGTCGATCGAATCGAACGAGCGGAACTTCACCTTGGGGTTGTTCTTGCCCAGCACCTTGGTGATCGCCGCCGTCAGCGTGGTCTTGCCGTGATCGATGTGTCCGATCGTCCCGATGTTTACGTGCGGCTTGCTGCGGTCAAATTTTTCCTTGGCCATGGATGTCTCACTCTCCTATAAACTCGCTGCGTTTATCTTTAACTCACTGCTCATCTCGTAACCCTGCCCTGAACTTTCGCCACAATCTCTTCCGATAAGTTTTTTGGGACTTCCTCGTATTGTCCGAAATGCATGGTGAAACTGCCGCGGCCCTGCGTGCGCGAGCGAAGCTCGGTGGCATAGCCGAACATTTCCGACAGCGGAACCATCGCCTTAATCAATTGCGTGGTGCCGCGGATCTCGGTGCCTTCCAGACGGCCGCGCCGGGAGTTCAGATCGCCGTTGACGGTGCCCATGTATTCTTCCGGCACCACCACTTCGACCCGCATCACCGGCTCGAGCAGCACCGGCTTGGCGCGTTTGCACGCTTCCTTGAAGCAGATCGAGCTGCAAATCTTGAAAGCCATTTCCGACGAGTCGACTTCGTGATAAGCGCCATCGTACACGGCGGCCTTGACGTCCACCATCGGATAGCCGGCGAGAATGCCGCCTTCCAGCGCCTCGCGAACGCCCTTCTCAACGGCCGGGATGAATTCCCTCGGGATCGAGCCGCCCGTAATTTCGTTTTCGAATTCGAAGCCCTTGGCCGGATTGGGCTCGACGCGCATCTTCGTTCGCGCGTATTGGCCCGCGCCGCCGGTTTGCTTCTTATGCGTGTAGTCGTACTCGGCCGTGGTGCGGATGGTCTCGCGATACGCCACTTGCGGCTTACCGACATTGGCGCCGACGTTGAATTCGCGCTGCATGCGGTCCACGATGATTTCCAGGTGCAGCTCGCCCATCCCGGCCAGAATGGTCTGCCCGGTGTCGGGATCGGTATTCACACGCAGCGTGGGGTCTTCCTGCACCAGCTTCTGGATCGCCATGCCCAGCTTTTCCTGGTCGGCCTTGGTCTTGGGCTCGATGGCAAGCTGAATGACAGGCTCTGGGAAGTCGATCGACTCGAGCAGAATGGGGTGCTTCTCGTCGCAGATAGTGTCGCCGGTAGAGACGTTCTTCAACACGTGCGGCGCAAATGTCGCCGGCCAGAATTTCCTGGATGTCCTCGCGCTTGTTGGCATGCATCTTCACCAGCCGGCCAATGCGCTCCCTGCGATTTTTGGCGACGTTGAACACGGATTCGCCGGCGCCCAGCCGTCCTGAGTAGACGCGAATGTACGCCAGTTGTCCGACGAACGGGTCGGTCATGATCTTGAAAACCAGCGCGGAGAAGGGCGCGTCATCTGTCGCCGGCCGCTCTTCCAAAACTTCCGGATTATCGGGCAGGACTCCCTGCACCGGAGGAATGTCGATGGGCGAAGGCAGATAATCCACCACCGCATCGAGCAGGTTCTGGACGCCTTTATTCTTGAAGGCCGTGCCGCAGATCACCGGGAAAATCTTTTGCACGATGGTGGCCTTGCGAATGCCCTCCATCAGCTCTTCTTCGGAAATCGGCGCGCCTTCGACGAACTTGGCGAACAGGTGGTCGTCGGATTCGGCTACCGCCTCAATCATCTGCTCGCGATATGATTTGGCCTTATCCAGCAGATCCGCCGGAATCTCGACCTCGTCGTACTCGGCGCCCAGCGTTTCATCGTGCCAGACACGCGCCTTCATCTTCACCAGGTCGACGATGCCTTTGAACTGGTCCTCGGCGCCAATAGGAATCTGAATGGCTACGGGCCGGCACTTCAGGCGATCGACGATGGTATCGATGGCGTGATAGAAATCCGCGCCCACGCGGTCCATTTTATTGATGAAGCAAATGCGCGGGACGCCATACTTGTCGGCCTGCCGCCACACGGTTTCCGACTGCGGCTGCACACCCGCCACGGCATCGAACACAGCCACGGCGCCATCCAGCACGCGCAGGCTGCGCTCTACCTCGGCGGTAAAATCGACGTGACCCGGCGTATCGATAATGTTGATGGTGATGTCGCGCCACTGGCAGGCGGTGGCGGCCGAAGTGATGGTGATGCCGCGCTCCTGCTCCTGCTCCATCCAGTCCATGATGGCCGTGCCTTCATGCACTTCGCCGATCTTGTGCGTGCGGCCGGTGTAGTACAGGATGCGTTCCGTAGTGGTGGTTTTGCCGGCATCGATGTGGGCCATGATGCCGATATTCCTCATCCTCTCAATTGGTACGGTACGCGCCATAAAACTACTGCTTGCTCTCACTACCACCGGTAATGCGCGAAGGCCTTGTTAGCCTCCGCCATGCGGTGCACATCATCCTTTTTCTTTATCGCTCCGCCACGCATGTTGGCGGCGTCGGTCAACTCGTTGGCTAGCTTTTCGGGCATGCTCTTTTCCGGCCTGAACGCGCATTCTGCAAGATCCAACGAATCGCCAGACTGGTGCTGCCGGTTCTGCGGAACTTCCACCGGCACCTGATAGTTGGCGCCGCCCACGCGCCGGGTTTTCACTTCGAGCAGCGGCTTGGCGTTCTCCACGGCTTTCTTGAAGAGCTTCAACGGATCGTCGGCCGTGCGCTCCTTGATCTTGTCCATGGCCTCATAGAAGATCCGCTGCGAGGTGTTCTTCTTGCCGTCCCACATCATGGAGTTGATGAACTTCTCGGCCAGCGTCGAGTTGTACACCGGATCCGGAAGGATCTCTCGCGGTTCTGGTCTGCGTCTGCGTGGCATACTTTACCTGGCCGGTCCTTTCGGCGGCTTCATTTGGCCGGCCCCTTGGGTCGTTTGGCTCCGTATTTCGATCTTCCCTGTTTCCGGTCCGCCACTCCGGCCGCGTCCAGCGTGCCGCGCACGACGTGGTATCGCACGCCGGGCAGATCCTTGACGCGTCCGCCGCGAATGAGCACGATGGAGTGCTCCTGCAGATTGTGCCCAACGCCCGGAATATAAGTTGTGACCTCGATTCCATTGGTCAGCCGGACGCGCGCCACCTTGCGCAGCGCCGAATTCGGCTTCTTGGGGGTGGTGGTGTACACTCGCGTACACACACCGCGCTTCTGCGGACAAGCCTGCAACGCCGGACTCGCGGTTTTATAGCGCGGCGGTCTGCGCCCATTTCGGACGAGCTGATTGAACGTCGGCACGAATTTCCTCTTGGACCTTAATTTCTACGTTTGCGCACGACGGCAGGCTCAAAGCCAGCCGCAAAATGATCGAACTGCAATCAGCGAGGTACTTGCTGTGGACTAGCCCATATCCAGAACGCTTAGTTCCGTTCCAGACATCGGGGCCGACCCCCGGACGGACTCCCTAATAAAGGAAGGGGTTTCCGGGAGCAGAAGACACGACTCGCGAAACTATATCAGGATAACGAACAGGGGAGGGTTTGTCAAATCGACCAGCGGTGAGGTAGTGGTCCATTTGGGAACTGCACAGTTTAGTCGCTACGTCGCCAGATAAGGCTTGCCTGTCGCTCGCCCGAGCAGATGAACAAGCTGCGCCGCCAGCAGGCTGGATATCAATTCCTCCATGGCGGTTAAGTCCAACTTGCCATGATTCCAAGCCTCATCTGCTTGCCGTAGCGCAGTGTAATACGGTGTGCGGTCTTCTCCTATCAACTCGGGTATCGTCTTGTCGCTAGCTGGCGGAGCGAAACCGAGCTTTAAGCACAGAATCAGATAGGAGAACGCCCTCGCCGCTCTTCCGTTGCCTCCATAAAAAGGGTGTATCCAATTGACCCTCCACATTGCGTAGGCCGCTAGCTGAACGGGTAGATCGTCCCAGTGGTCGTTGATGTAGGCGCACAAGTCGTCGACGAGCTTTGGTACCTCGGCGCACAGCGGAGGTTCATAACTTGCCCCTTCAAGGTATACCGGGCCATCACGAAAATGTCCGGCACACCGATAGATCTGCGTTATTGCCAGTTCTTGAAAGTTTGAGAAGAAGGGCTAGAGTTGGCCTCTCTTCTGGACGCCAATTCGATGCCGTATAAAAAATGAACTCCGCTTGGATGACACCGTTCCGTGTCTCCGAGCGGAGTTTGTCTTCTTGATCGCGGTAGACAGCTCCCTTAGGAACGAACGGTGTCACGTTCCTTGTGCAGAGTCTCCATCGCTTTGTCGATGTCGTTCTTGGTGATGGCTTCGTTTTCTAGGCGGGTATTCCCGTATGCAAAACTGCGAACCTGCCGGTCCCTTTCTTCTGCGGGGAACCCGTTTTCTTGCCGGTACTTGCGGGCTGCTTCGATGAGAAAATCAAGGTGGCTCATTGGGAATCTCCCAGCTACTCTGTCGGATGACCACTATACCCTGTCCGTTCCACTAAAGCAACAAGGCAATTATGGAACCATAACGAGCGACAATTGTTTTATGGGAGGTAGGCCAGACAGGGTTACTGTTACGGTGGTTAAAGGGCATCTCCGTGAGCTTTTCTGCTCTCGCCTTTCCGCGCTTCAATCCACCAAGCCTCCCCAGCGTGACGGCAGGCGGGTTCTTGCTAGGATCGGCTGCTTCTTCCTTCGGCATCTGGCCGGCGGCCTTCTGCACGACCTCGAAGGCGATCTGATTGAAGTCCTTTGGGCCTTGCTACTTAGATCGGTTCCCGACCTTGCCCTTGGGAGTGCTTGACTGCTCCGGCATATATCACCAGCGTGACGTACCACCGGCAGAAGTCAAGAGGGACGGATTTCAAACGGACCCACTACCAGCGATTGGGTAGCGGGTCCATTCGGTACTGGATCTGCTTCCTCCACAGTGATGACGTGCCGATGGAATTTGGCTAAGCATCCTCGGAATAGTGGAACACGCTCTCCAGGGGCTTGCCGAAGACTTTAGCGATGCGGAAAGCCGCTTCCAATGATGGCGAGTACTTTCCCAGCTCGATTGCGTTCACGGTTTGACGCGTGAGTTTGATCTTTTCCGCCAGCTCCTGTTGCGTCATTTCCCCGTGTTCAAAGCGCAGCCGTCGGATTTCGTTGCGGATCGTCTCCATAGCGGTCTCATGCACCGCGCCGGTATTGGACGATCTGGCAGCCCGAGCGCATGATCTCGGCGGTCACAAGCACGAACAGCAGCGCGTTTGTATTGAAGATGATCGGTGGATTGAACGCGCCGAAGAAGCAGGCTAACGCCACCGCCGTAGCCAACCCGGCATATGCAAAGCGCGTGGCTTTCAGATCGATCAGCCGTTCGCGCTCGTCGCTCGGCGCCTGCGCTTCCTTGGGGGCGTAGATCGCAACGGCGATTGTCAAGACGGTCTGGACAACCGCAAGTGCGATGATTGTCTCCAGCAAACCACTGAAGTAGACCCGGCCGCCCGGCGGCCCAGAATGCAATACGGACCAGAAATAGAACGCGTAGATGCCGGAGATTGACAGCAGCGAGATCCAGGCACTTTTTTCGCGGAAGGACATCGAAGACTTCCTCCTTGTTGTCTGTATTTATTTACACATGGTATGTCATAGTTGACTTGTTGTCAATTATTATTTACACACTGACTTCCTGTCATCTGCCCCCGTCGCACCCCCGAAGCGGCTTACGCTCAGCGGGCTACATCACGGCCTGATGCGGTCGCGCACCGTTTTCTGATACTGTCGCAGGATGGCGTTGGATCATTTCGATTGGGAAGTCGAGGGTGTGTTGGTCCTGAACCTCCAGGGCTCCATCACCTTGGGGGAAGAGACTCGGAAATTACGACAGCTTGTCCTGGACACGCTGGATGCAGGGAAAAAGAAGATCGTGTTCAATATGGCCGAGATACACTATCTCGACAGCAGCGGATTGGGCGAACTGATTGCTTCCTACACTACGGTGAAGCACCGGGGCGGGCAGTTGAAGCTGATGAAGCTGACACCTCGCGTGCGAGACCTGGTGCAGCTCACCAAGGTCCATAGCATCTTCGAAGTTTTTTCCGACGAAGAGTCGGCGGTCCGAAGCTTTGCGGCCGATGCGGGTTAGAATGGAAGACTGCGCTCCACCGAGCGCCTTCTGATGACCGCCTCCGCCACTCCGCTCAAAACGACCTCGCTCAATTCCACCCATCGCAAGTGCGGCGCCAAGATGGTCGACTTCGGCGGCTGGGATATGCCGGTTCAGTATTCCAGCATTCTCGAAGAACACCACGCCGTGCGGCGCGCGGTCGGCTTGTTCGATGTCAGCCACATGGGCGAGATCGAAATTCAGGGCCGGGAAGCCGCCGCGTTCACCGACTCGGTTACTACCAACGCCGTGGCCAAGCTAAAGATCGGGCAGGCGCAGTACTCCGGGTTGCTTTACGAGCATGGCGGTTTTGTAGACGACATTCTGGTCCACAAGGTCGCCGACGATCACTATTTCCTCTGCGTGAATGCGTCCAACCAAGAGAAAGATTATGAGCACATCGCGGGGTTGAATCGCACCAGCGCCACTGTGGAATTCGCCAGCCCCCGGTACGCGCAATTGGCGATTCAAGGCCCGAGGGCGCTTCAGACACTGCAGAAGCTCACCGCCACGGAACTGGCGCCGATCGCCTATTATCACTTCACCGACGGACAGGTTTCCGGTACACCGGCGCGCATCGCGCGTACCGGTTACACCGGCGAGGACGGCTTTGAGATCTACATCGCGCCCGAGCAGGCCGAGCGGATCTGGAACGAGATTCTGCGACGCGGGCCAGGAGTTCGGCATCAAACCCTGCGGGCTAGGCGCGCGAAACACGCTGCGGCTGGAGGCGAAAATGGCGCTCTACGGCCACGAGATTCACGCCTCCATCACGCCGTTTGAAGCCGACCTGGCGTGGATGGTGAAAATGGACAAAGGCGATTTCACCGGCCGCGCGGCATTGGCCAAACAAAAAGCCGAAGGCGTGAAGCGCAAGCTGGTGGGTTTTGAAATGACGGGCCGCGGCATCGGACGCGACGGCTATGAAGTGTATCTGGACGGTTCGCCCGCCGGATGGGTGACCAGCGGCGGACCGGCTCCGACCCTGAATAAGAATATCGGGCTGTGCTATCTTCCGGTCGATCGAGCCAAGCCCGGCGAGCGGATCCAGATCATGATTCGCAATCAGGCGGTGGACGCCGTCACGGTTCCAACGCCATTCTACAAGCGAGCTAAATAACGGAATGTATCCAGAAAATTTTCGCTACACCAAGGAACACGAATGGGTGCACGTTGAGGGTGACACCGGCGTGGTCGGAATCACGGATCACGCGCAGGAACAGTTGGGCGACATCGTTTATGTCGATCTTCCCAAGCCCGGGACGCGCGTGGAAAAAGGCAAGGCGCTGGGCTCGGTGGAGTCCGTGAAGGCAGTCTCGGACATTTACGCCCCGGTGTCCGGAGAAGTGGTCGCGGTCAACGATGCACTGGCGACGTCGCCCGAAAAACTGAACGCCGATCCGCATGGAGAGGCCTGGCTTGTTAAAATCAAATTGTCGGCCCCTGGCGAAATCCAGCAACTTCTCTCCGCCGGCGACTATCAGAACTATGTAGGAGCTGAGGGATCGGCTCACTGAGCCCTCAAATGTGACCGCGATTGCGTTATTTACCGAAGTCTGACTCAGAGCGCCGCGAGATGCTGTCCTCGATCGGCGTGGATTCCCTGGAAGATTTGTTCTCGCATCTGCCCGCCGAAGTGCGGCTGAAGCGGCCTCTGGACATCGCGCCGGGCAAGTCGGAGTACGACATCGTGGATTATTTCCGCGCGCGGGGCGCCGAGAATGCCAACGGGTACGCGTCGTTTCTGGGCGCCGGCGTCTATCATCACTACCGTCCGGTGCTGGTGGACACCGTGGTTTCGCGCGGCGAATTCCTGACGTCTTACACGCCCTATCAGGCCGAGATGGCGCAAGGCACGTTGACCACGATCTTCGAATTTCAGACCATGATCTGCCAGTTGACCGGCATGGAAGTGGCCAACGCATCTATGTACGACGGTTCGACGGCGGTGCCGGAAGCGGCCATGATGGCGATGCGTCTCACGGACCGCGACCGGATCGTGGTGTCGCGCACGGTGCATCCGGAGTATCGTGAGGTGCTGCGAACTTACGCGCAGCATCAAGGCATGCCGGTGGCCGAGTTCGGCTATTTGCGCGACGCCGGCACGCTCGATCTCGAAGATCTGGAGAAGACCATCGACGGCGAGACCGCGGCGGTGATTATCCAGTCGCCGAATTTTTTCGGCATGGTGGAGGACGTACAGCGCGCGGCAGAAATCGCGCATCGGCACGGCGCGCTGTTGATCTTTGTGTGCGCCGAGGCGGTTTCGCTGGGGCTGCTGGAACCGCCGCGGGATGCCGACATCGTGGCGGGCGAGCTGCAATCGTTTGCGATTTCGCCGAGCTATGGCGGTCCGTTCGCGGGAATCATCGCGACCAAAGAGAAGTTCATGCGGCAGATGCCGGGCCGCATCGTCGGTGAAACGAAAGATTCGCGCGGCAATCGGGCCTTCTGCCTGACGCTGGCCACGCGCGAACAGCACATCCGGCGCGAGAAGGCGACCTCCAATATCTGCACCAACCAGGCGCTCATCGCGCTGATGGCGACCGTGTTCATGACGGTTTACGGCAAAGAGGGGCTGCGTGAATTGGCGGCGCAGAATCTTGCCAAGGCGCACTATCTCGCTGGAAAATTGCCGCTGCGATTCTCCGGGCCATTCTTCAACGAGTTCGTCGCGTCCACGAACGGACGCACGCCGGATCAGTTGAACGAAGCGCTGTTGAAGAAAAAGATCATCGGCGGGCTGCCGTTGCAGCGTTTCTATCCGGAACTCGATGGCGCCATGCTGCTGTGCGCGACGGAAATGTCCCGCCGCGAGAGTCTGGATGCGGTAGCGGAGGCATTCACGCGATGATTCGAAAAGTCCGCCAGCATATCAATCAGAACGAACCGCTGTTGTTCGAGCGCAGTTCGCCGGGCAAGCGCGGCTACCAGTTGCCCTCACTCGATGTTCCGGCGGTGGATCCGGCCGCAGCGCTGGGCGCATCCAATACGCGCGACGAAATCGAAGGGTTTCCCGAAGTCAGCGAAGTAGAAGCCATCCGCCATTTCACGCGTCTGTCGACGCACAACTACGCTATCGATCTCGGCTTGTACCCGCTGGGCTCCTGCACCATGAAGTACAACCCGCGCGTCAACGAGCTGGTTTCGCGCATCGACGGCCTGGCGTGGGCGCATCCTTATCAACCGGAGTCGCTCTCGCAAGGAGTCCTGGAAGTGATGGGGACACTCGAAAAGATCCTGGCCGAGATCACCGGAATGGATGCGGTGACGCTGCAGCCGGCGGCCGGCGCGCACGGCGAATTCACCGGCATTCTGCTGGTGCGGGCGCTGCTCGGGTCGCGCGGCAACCCGCGCAAGAAACTGCTGATTCCCGATTCGGCGCACGGAACCAATCCCGCTACCGCGACCACGGCCGGATACGCGGTGGAAAACATCAAGTCCAACGAGCGCGGCATGGTGGACGTGGAGGCGCTGGCACGCTCGGTCACCGAAGATGTCGCGGCGCTGATGATCACCAATCCGAATACGCTGGGCGTGTTCGAAGAAAACATCACGCGCATCGCCGAGATTCTGCACGCCAAGGGCGCGATGCTTTATATGGACGGCGCCAACATGAACGCGCTCGTGGGAATCGCGCGGCCGGGCGATTTTGGTGTGGACGTGATGCACCTGAATCTGCACAAAACGTTTTCGACGCCCCACGGCGGAGGCGGGCCTGGTTCGGGACCAGTTGCAGTCAAGAAGCATCTGGAGCCGTTCCTTCCCACGCCGCGGCTGGAGCGGGCGGGCGAGCGCTGGCGCTGGAATTATGAACGGCCGCACTCGATCGGACGCGTGAAAGCGTTCTACGGCAACATCGGCATGCACATTCGCGCGCTGGCCTACGTCATGGCGCACGGCGGCGACGGCTTGCGCAACGCCACTATGGACGCGGTGCTCAACGCCAACTACATCCGCAAGCTCATCGAGCCTTACTACGACCTGCCGCTAAACGCGCCCAGCATGCACGAGTGCGTTTTTAGCGACGAGCGCCAGGCCAAGCGCGGCGTTCGTACAGGCGACATCGCGAAACGGCTGATCGATTACGGCTTTCATCCTTACACGGTGAGCTTCCCGCTGATCGTGCACGGCGCCATGATGATCGAGCCTACCGAGACGGAGAGCAAGGATGAGCTGGATCTGTTCGTGGACGCGCTGATCTCAATCGCCAAGGAAGTGGAAGAAAATCCGGAGCTGGTGTTGAAAGCCCCGCACCACACGCGTACCAGCCGTGTGGACGAAGTGACCGCCGCCCGCAAACCCATCGTGCGGTGGAAGCCGAAAGCCACCACGAGCAAAGCGGCGGATTAATCCTGCTATGTTGTTCTCTTGCGCCGTGAACTGATCATCGTCGCGCTGTTCGTTCTGGCTCTGCGGCTGCCGTTCTTGAACCAGGCCGTGCAAGGCGACGACGTTTACTATCTGGCCGAAGCCGAGCACGCGCAGATCGAGCCGCTGCATCCGGATCACACGCTCGCGCCCTTCCTGGGCCGCATGGTGGACATGCGCGGCCAACCGCATCCACCCTTGGATGCGTGGTGCCTGGGCTTGCTGCTGGCCATTTTCAAGGATGTTCGCGAGATTCCATTTCACGCCGCGTATATCGTTTTTTCGCTGATTGCCGCGTTCAGCGCGTGGTCGCTGGCGCGGCGCTTCAGCCCGCGGCCGCTGCTTGCGACGCTGCTTTTTCTGGTGACACCGGCGTTCGTGGTGAACGGCAACTCATTCGAGTCCGATGTGCCGTTCCTCGCGTTTTGGCTGCTTGCGACCGCGCTGTACGTGGCCGCGGTGGACCGGCGGTCTCGAGCGCTGCTCGCCGCATCCTGCGTCGCGATGGGATTGGCGGCGCTGGGCGCAACTCAGGCCATTTTCCTGGTTCCCATTCTGTTTCTCTACGGCCGCAAATGGCGAGCTGCTGCCATCGCGACGCTTGCGGCGCCCGCGGTCTGGCTCGCGTGGCAGCTCTTCGAACGGGTGACCACCGGAGCGCTTCCGGCGGGCGTGCTGGCCGGTTATCTCCAATCCTACGGATTCGAGGCACTGATCCAAAAGTTGAAAAGCGCGGCCGCGCTCACCGCTCATCTGGCTTGGCTGGTGTTTCCCGGCTTGTGGTTGCCACCATTAATTACATTGCCGGCCGCGATCGGCGCCGCTTTCTACGATCTGAATCCGCTCTTTTGGGGATCCATCGCCATCGGCATCGGCATCTTGATCTGGTGCGCGCGGAACTGGCGCGATTTTCTAGCGCAGTGGGTGCTCATCTTTTTCGCCGGCGCGCTGGCCATCTTCTTCGCCGGTTCCGCGCGCTATCTGCTCCCCATCGCATTGCCGGTCGCTATTCTTGCGACGCGGCGATCCGGTCCACGCATGCTCGGCATCGGCCTGGGATGCGGCCTCGCGCTAAGCGTGCTTCTCGCCGAGGTGAACTATCAACATTGGAGCGGCTACCGTAGGTTCGCGCGCTCGCTTCAGGAGCAAGCTGAAACCAAGCGGCTGTGGATCGATGGCGAGTGGGGATTGCAATACTACCTCGAATCCGAGGGCGGCCTTCCATTGTTGGTGGGCCAAGCGGTGCATCCGGACGAAGTGGTGGTTACCAGCAGCCTCGGCTATCCGGTCCAGGTCAGCCACCCGGGTGCGACTCCGGTGTCGATCGCGAATCGCACCATTGGCTCGCGGATTCCGCTGCGGCTCATCGCTCTCAACGGCCGCTCCGGCTATTCCACCACCACTTGGGGGCTGCGGCCGTTCGACGTTTCGCTCGGCCCCATCGATCAGGTTCGCGCCGAAATTCTGGTAGAGCGCAAACCGGTCCTGTCGGATCTTCCGATGAACGCGCCAGAAGCCGAGCAGCAGATCGTCAGCGGCATCTACGCGCTCGAAAATTCTAAGTTTCGCTGGGCCAGCAAGACCGCCATCCTTCTGTTGAAGCCTCCGGCCGAGGCGTTGCCGCTGGTCGTCAAGCTTTACATTCCCGACCAAGCCCCTGCCCGCCAGGTCACTGTGGAGTTGAACAGCCGGGTAGTTGCCGCTCGAAACTATCCTGGTCCTGGCAGTTACACGCTGGTTAGCGAAGCTTCGAAGCCCGACGGAGACAGCGTTCAGGTTACGATTTCTGTGGATAAGACCTTTTCTCCACAATTAGATAAGCGAGAACTTGGGTTCGTTTTAATCAGCGCCGGGTTCGAGCGGCCTTGACGCAGTTTAAATCATACGTATAATTGAAACATACGTATGACTACCAAGGATCGCATCCTGGATGCAGCCGAGCATCTGTTTGCTCGCGATGGCATCGAGGCCACCTCGCTGCGCGCCATCACGGCGGAAGCCGGCGTGAACCTGGCGGCGGTGAATTATCATTTTCAATCCAAGGAAGCATTGGTTCATGCGGTGATCGCGCGCCGGGTCGTGCCGGTGAACCAGCGGCGGCTGGATCTTCTCGACGCATGCGAGAGGGCTGCGGGCGACGGTCCACTTCCGCGTGGAAGAGGTGCTGGACGCATTCGTACGGCCCGTGGTCGAGATTTATGCGAGTCACGCGCGAGAGTTCGTTCCGTTGATGGGGCGCATCTACACGGAGCCCGCGGAATTCGTGGAGCAACTCTATAAGGATCATCTGGAACACGTCGCGATGCGGTTCATTCGAGCTTACGAACGAGCGTTGCCCGATTTGCCGCACGTCGAATTGCTGTGGCGGCTGCATTTCTCAATCGGCGCATTGGGCCACACCATGGGCGCCAGTCACATCCTGCGGCTATTGTCGAAGGGCCAATGCGATCTGTCGGACGTCGAGGAGACGATCAGGCGGCTTGAGGCGTTACATGCTGGCCGGACTGAAAGCTCCGGTCGCGGAGGTTGAACATGCCATGCACTAGACTTTTTGCCATCGCGCTGCTCGACGGCGCCGCTGTTCGGACAATTGCAAAACCGTCCCGAGGTATTGCAGCTCAGTCTGAAACAGGCCGTCGAACTCGCGCTGGCGCCGGAAGGAAACACGCGTGTGCGTCTGGCTCTGGAGGACTTGAAGCAGGCCGAGTCTCGCGCCAATGAAGCGCGCGCGGCGCTGCTGCCGGATCTGGAGAGCTACGTTCAGTATCAAAACGAGACCAACAACATGAAGGCGTTCGGTTTCAACTTTCCGAGATTGCCCTGCCGGGTCTTCACGGTTTCAATCATTCCCGACTCTGCTCGGCCCGTTTGAGCTCCTGGACGCGCGCGCTACCGTGCAGCAGACCGTCTTCGATTTCAGCTCGCTCCGCCGCTATCAGGCCTCCAAGGTCGCCATCGAAGCGGTGAAGGCCGATAACGCAGGCACGCGCGACCAGGTGACCGATCAAGTGGCGCGCGCTTATCTGGCGGCTCTCCGCGCGCAGGCCTCGCTCGACACCGCGCGGGCCAACGTCGAGCTGTCGGAAGCTCTGCTGCGCCTGGCGCAATCGCAAAAGAACGCCGGCACCGGCACCGGGATCGAGATCACGCGCGCGCAAGTGCAGCTCGCCAATGACCGCCAGCTTGCATTGGTGGCCGAGAACGACGTGGACCGTTCGCACCTGCAGTTGTTGAAGGTGATTGGGCTGCGGCTCGACAACCCGGTGGAGCTGACGGGCAGACTGGAGTACATCCCGACCGAGTCGATGGATGCGGCCCAAGCACTCGCCATCGCTCACGATCATCGCGCCGAATTGAAGGCCCAGCAGAAGCGCGAGGACAACGCGCGGCTCAGCTACAGCGCTACCAAACTGGAGCGCGTGCCTCGCGTCAGCGCCTTCGCCAACTACGGCGACATCGGCAGCCGGCATCACCAACGCACTTCCGACTCGAACCGTCGGCGTCGTCGCTGAGAATTCCGATCTTCGATGGCGGCCGGCGCGATGCCCGCCGCGCCGAAAGCGCGTCGCAATATCGCGAGGAAAAGATCCGCATGGGCGATCTGCGCGATCAGATGGAGCTGGAGGTGCGGACGTCGCTGGACAGCCTGCGCTCGGCCGACGCGCAGGTAAAGACCGCCGAGGAGGGCTTGCAGCTTTCTGAAAACGAGCTGGCGCAGGCCGAGCGCCGCTACAAGGCCGGCGTCACCAACAGCATCGAAGTGACCGACGCGCAAACACGGCTGGCACGCGCGCGCGATAATCGCATCAACGCACTGTACAACTACAACCTCGCTCGCATCGATCTTGGAACCGCGACGGGGACCATCCAGAACATGATCCAGTGAGGACCACATGAAAAAAATAATTTTCCGGCTTCTTCTGCTCGTTATCCTGGCGGCCGCAGGCTTTTATTTGTGGTCGATGCGGTTCTCACACAAGAACGAAAACCAACTGCCGGTTTCCGGCAACATCGAGCTCACGCAGGTGGACATATCTTTCAAGGTTCCCGGCAAGCTGGTGGAGCTGGATGTGGACGAAGGCACGTTCGTCAAGAAAGGCATGGTGATCGCGCGCATCGACCGCGATCAGGTGGAGCAGCAGCGCAGCCGCGACGAAGCCAGCGTCGCCGCTTCCGCAGTCGCAGTATCAACAAATGGAGACGTCCGTGCGATGGCAGCGCCAGACGCTGGAAAGCGACATCGCGTTGCGGAAGGCGGAGCTGCGCGCGGCGCAGGCGCGTCTGGATCTGCTGCTGGCCGGATCGCGGCCGCAGGAGATCCAGCAGGCGCGAAGCCGCCGTTGCCGATGCCAACGCGCAGCACGATCAGGCCAAGGCCGATTGGGATCGCGCGCAGGAGCTGTTCAAGAACGACGACATCTCCAAGGCAGCAATACGATCAGTACCGCATGCGGCTCGACAGCACGACTGCCGTGTTGCGGCAAGCCCAGGAGCAGCTGGCGCTGGTGGAGGAAGGCCCGCGCAAGGAGGACATTGAAGCGGCGCGCGCGGAAGTGGAGCGCGCCCAAGCCGCGCTGCAGGCCAGCGAGGCCAATCGGCTGGAACTGAAGCGCCGCGAGGAGGATGTCAAGGCGCACCTGCGCCGATGTCGATCGCGCCAAGGCGCAGGTGGCCATGACGCAAACGCAGATCAACGACACGGTGGTGACTTCGCCCATCGACGGCGTGGTGCTGGTGAAGTCGGCCGAAGTCGGCGAGGTGCTGGCGGCCGGGACCACCGTGGTCACCATCGGCGACATCGATCATCCCTGGCTGCGCGCTTACATCAACGAGACCGACTTGGGCCGCGTGAAGCTGGGCCAGCCGGTCGAGCTCACCACCGATTCGTATCCCGGCAAAACCTATCCGGGCCGCGTTTCGTTCATCTCTTCGGAAGCCGAATTCACGCCCAAGCAGATTCAGACCCGCGAGGAGCGCGTGAAGCTGGTGTATCGCATCAAAATCGACGTGGACAATCCGCAGCACGAGCTGAAGTCCAACATGCCGGTGGACGCGGAGATTCAACTGAATGACGCGCGCGAGCTACATAATGACGCGATCATCCGCGCCGTCAACCTGACGCGCCGCTTCGACGACGCTGACGGCCGTGGATCATCTCAACTCGAGGTGGCGCGCGGGGAAATTTTCGGCCTGGTCGGCCCGGATGGCGCCGGAAAGACCACCACGCTGCGGCTTGCTGTGCGGCCTGCTGGATCCCACCGAAGGCGAGGCCTGGGTGGCCGGGCACAACGTCGCGCGCGAGCTGGACGCCGTCAAGGACCAGATCGGCTACATGGCCCAGCGCTTCGGCCTGTACGGCGATCTGACGGTCGACGAGAACATGAATTTCTACGCCGACCTGTTCGGCATCTCGAAGCCGGAGCGCGACCACGCTGATGCCGCGACTGCTCCGCATGACCCGCATGGAGCCGTTCCGCAAACGCCTGGCCGCCAATCTTTCGGGCGGCATGAAACAGAAGCTGGCGCTGATGTGCACGCTTGCTGCATCATCCCGCAGGTTCTGTTTCTGGACGAGCCGACCAACGGCGTGGATCCGGTTTCGCGCCGCGATTTCTGGGCCATTCTCTACCAACTGGTGCGCGACGGCCTGACGGTGTTCGTCACCACGGCCTATCTGGATGAAGCCGAGCGCTGCAATCGCGTCGGCTTGATGAACCAGGGCCGCATGATCCGCTGCGAGTCGCCGCAGGCCTTGAAACACACGCTGGAAGAAATCTGCTACGAAATGGAAACCTCGGACCAGCGCGCCGCGCGCGAATTTCTGCAGTCGCAGCCGGGTGTGCTGAGCGTGGAGCCTGCGGGCGCGAAACTGCACTTGTTTCTGAACGCCGGCCACAGCTTCGGCCGATGCCTTGAGCAAGCGCTGCGAGACGCGCATCCCGGTCCGATTGAGTTCCGGCCGCATCGTGCCTTCGCTCGAAGACGTGTTCATCGGCGCTGATCCGCAAGAGCAGGAGGCCGCGCATGCCGGATCCAATCGCCGTCGAGATTCGACGACCTGGTGAAGCGCTTCGGCGATTTCGTCGCCGTGGATCACGTCAACCTGGAAGTCCGGCGCGGCGAGATCTTCGGCTTCCTGGGCCCGAACGGCGCGGGCAAATCCACCACCATCCGCATGCTGTGCGGCCTGCTGACGCCCACCTCGGGCAGCGCCACGGTGGGCGGCTTCGACGTCGGCACGCAGTCCGAAGCCGATCAAGCAGCACATCGGCTACATGTCGCAGAGATTTTCTCTCTACGACGACCTGACGGTGGAAGAGAACATCGATTTCTTCAGCGGCATCTACGGCGTCCCGCGCGAGCCGGCGCGCCGAGCGCAAGGACTACGTGCTGCAAATGGCGGGCATCGAGGAGCGGCGCTCCAGCCTGACGCGGCCTGCTCTCCGGCGGCTGGAAGCAGCGGCTGGCGCTGGGCTGCGCGATCCTGCACGAACCGCCCATTCTGTTTCTGGACGAGCCGACTTCCGGCGTCGACCCCATCGCGCGCCGCACCTTCTGGGATTTGATCTACCAGCTTTCCGCCGCCGGCCACACCATCTTCGTCAGCACGCACTACATGGACGAAGCCGAATATTGCCACGGCTGGCGCTGATGTATCGCGGCAAAGTGATCGCGCTGGGCACGCCGGCCGAGTTGAAGCAATCGCTCGGCATCGCATCATCTGCTGTCACCTGGAAGTCTCCGACATGTCTCGGCAGCATGAAGCTGCTGGAGAAGGTGCCGGGCGTCTCCGACGTCGCGGTGTTCGGCGGCGGGCTGCACGTCACGGTGGAAAACGCCGAGCGCGCCATTCCGCAGATCCGGCACGGTGCTCGAAGGAGCCGGCATCTCAAGTGCCGATGCTGGAGCCGATCGAGCCTTCCATGGAAGACGTCTTCGTCGCCATGATCGAGCAGGAAGAAAGGAAGGCCGCATGAGCTTTCGCCGTCTGAAAGCCGTCACCAAGAAAGAACTGCTGCACATCGTGCGCGACGTCCGCAGCCTGGCTCTGGCCCTGGCGCTTCCGCTGGTGATGCTGCTGCTGTTCGGCTACGCGCTGACGCTGGACGTGGACCGCATCCCCACCTACGTCTACGATCAGGACCAGACGCCCGCAGAGCCGCGAATTGATCGACCAATTTCGCGGCTCGCGCTATTTCGAGATCACGCGCGATGTGCACGACTACCAGACCGATCGACCGCGCCATCGATCAGAAGCACCATCCTGCTCAGCATCGTCGTGCCCAAGCGACTACGCGCGAGCATTTGCTCGCCGGCCAAGAAGCCGACGTGCAGATGCTGATCGACGGCAGCGATTCCAATACCGCGTCCATCGCGCTGGGCTACGCGCGAGGCCGTGGTGCAAACCTACGCCGCCGCATTGCGTTCGGACGCGCAGGTGCAGCGCGGAGGCCAGACCGCTGCGGCGTTCCCGTCGATCCGCGCATCCGCGTCTGGTACAACAGCGATCTCAAGTCCAAGAACTTCATCGTGCCCGGGATTGATCGCCGTCACCATGATGATCATCGCGTCCATGCTGAGTTCGCTGACCATCGCGCGCGAGTGGGAAAACGGCACGATGGAGCAACTGCTGTCCACTCCCGTGCGCCCGCGCGAACTGGTGCTGGGCAAACTGCTGGCGTATTTCGCGCTCGGGCTCACCGACATGTTGATCTGCATCATCGTGGGCGTGTTCATTTTCCAGGTGCCGTTCCGCGGCAGCGTCTGGTTCCTGCTGTTCATCAGTTGCTGCCTGTTTCTGTTCGGCGCGCTCTCGCTGGGGAATCTTCATTTCGGCTGGCGCTCGCTCGCAGCTGCATGGCCTATCAGATGGGGATGCTCAGCTCCTTCCTGCCGGGCTACCTGCTTTCGGGTTTCATTTACTCCATCCAGCAACATGCCGAAGGTGATTCAAGTCATCAGCTACATCGTCCCGGCGCGCTATTTCGTCACCATCCTCAAGGGCGTGTTTCTGAAAGGCGTGGGCTTCCGGATGCTGTGGCTGGAAGTGCTGCATGCTGGCCGCCTATGCGGCGCTGGTGTTTCGTGCTGGCGACTCGCGCAAGAATGCGGCTGAAGGTGGCATGAAATATGCGCGAACGGCTGTTCGAAATCATTCGCAAAGAATTCCGGCAGGCATTTCGCGAGCCGCGCATGCGCGTTCATGCTGTTTCTGCCGCCGCTGATCCAGCTGTTGATTTTCGGCTTCGCGGTCAACCTGGACGTGGATCACGGCCAGCATCGCCTGGATGGACGGCGACCAGACGTACGAAAGCCGCGAACTGCTGGCTGCTTTTCAAGGGCTCCGGGCGCTTCGAAGTGACTGCGGCTCCAGCCAGCGACCGCGAAGTCCAGGCACTGCTCGATTCGAGCAAAGTGGACCTGGTGGTGCGCGTGCTGCCTGGCTTCGCGCGCGACCTGCACCGCGGGCGAACCGCGCCAGTGCAGATTCTGGTGAACGGCACCAATTCCAACACCGCCATCGATTGTCTCCAGCTACGCGAATTCGATCGTCGGCCAGTTTGCATACGAAGTGATGGAGCAGCAGAACCCGCGACCGCTTGGCCGCGCAGCAATGACTCCCGTCGCCGTTCGCCCGCGCGCGCCGCAGGTATCGCTGCAGAGCCGCGTCTGGTTCAATCCGGAGCTGAAGAGCCGCAATTACTTCGTGCCGGGCATCGTGGTGAACATCATCATGCTGGTGACGCTGATGCTCACCGCCATGGCGATCGTGCGGGAAAAGGAAATCGGCACCATGGAGCAGCTGATGGTGACGCCCATCCGGCCGATCGAGCTGATGCTCGGCAAGACACTGCCGTTTGCGATGGTGGGTCTGGTGAACATGGCCACCGCGGCCGGAGCCGCCATCCTCCTTTTCGGCATTCCCTTCCGCGGCAGCGTCCTATTGCTGTTCGCCTGCTCGCTCCTGTTCCTGATGACGTCGCTCGGCGCCGGGCTTGTTTATCTCCACCATTTCGCGCACGCAGCAGCAGGCCATGATGACGACCTTCCTGTTTTTCCAGCCGTTCTTCCTGCTGAGCGGGTTCACGTTCCCGATCCGCAACATGCCGATTTCCATTCAGTACCTGTCGCTGTTGAATCCGGTACGCTATTTCATGGAAATCGTGCGCGGCCTTTTCCTGAAGGGCAGCGGCGTGGATGTGCTGTGGCCGCAGATGCTGGCGCTGGCGATTTTCGGCGTAACGATCCTGACGCTGAGCGCGATGCGGTTCCGCAAGCGGCTGGATTAGCTTCCTCGCCTGCGGGAGGATGGCTCCCGAATTTCGAGCGACGGCGGCGCGACCGCGGCAAAGTCTTTGACGTTCCACGTGAACAACACGCCAGCACCCGAGGCGGCGACCGAGGCGGCGATCACTGCATCGTAGATCTTTCCTCCGCCCAGCCCCTGGCGGGCGAGAGCTTCAATCATCGTCCAGGCGGTCTCGGCATGCAGAGCCTCGACGGTGGCCGTCTTCGCAAACGTCTGCTCTAGCACCAGCTTCACCATCTCAGGCGCCAAACGGTGCGGGGCCGGAAGGCGCGTGAGCACCGAGAACGACTCCAAGATCACGTGCACGGGCAGGACAGGAACCGAACCAATGTCCAACAGATGCTGGTAGCAACCGATGGTCACTTGGTGATGCACATGCCAGTCGCACAGCAGCGCGATAACACAGTTGGAATCCAGGCCGAAGCGCTCCCTGTGGGGCGGCATGGTCAGATCTCACGTTCACGAGATTTTCGGATCCACTCGTTAACTTCTTTCACCGACAGCTTCGGTGCACGCGCACTGGCTACCAGAACAGAACCCTTCCGCACCAGTCGGATCTTGGGAGGCTTCGGCTCAATCTCGATCTTCCCGTCGCGGTAGGCGATCTCCAGCGCGGTGCCCGGTTTTAAGCCAGCTACTTCCCGGATCGGCTTTGGAATCACGACGCGTCCGGCGGCATCAATGGCAGTCTTCATACCATTACGCTACCATTCTTATGCCATCGTCCTGTTTTTTCACGCTTGGGAATTCGTGGCGGCCGCGTTTTCGAGCACCATGCGCGCCTAGCGCCCGCCTGGCGGAAGGGGTCGAAGGAATAGACGATTCGAAATCGATCCATCCGTGTTCTGCGAGCCATACTTCCGGTCGCCGATGGCCTGTTCAACGCGCACGCGCTTCCAGTCTGCTTCCAGTTCGTCAGCCAGCACCATCGGAGGCTAGGTGTGGATGCCGGTGCCCATTTCCGAGCGATGGACCACGATGAGAACCTGCCCATCGGGCTGAAGGGACGTACCCTTCGATATTCCGAATTTCCGCGCTGAGAACGGAATGGCCCAGGGACACGTGCGGGTGGGATGGCTGCGATCGGTGGCTAACATCCCGCATGCGTTTGCCGTGCATTCGTTCATCGACGAGTTGGCTGTGGCCGCGGGACGCGATCGCGTCGAGTACCTGCTGGCCGCGCTCGGCCCGGATCGCATCATCGGCGCGCGTCCGGGCAGCCGGCCGAATCCGTATCCGCTCGACACCGCCCGCTTTAAGCGAATTGTTCAGATGGTCGCGGACCAAAGCGGCTGGGCTAAGAAAAAATCCGGCAACGGGCACGGCTGGGGCATCGCGGTGCATCGCAGTTTTCTGACTTATGTCGCCAGCGTCGTGGAGGTGGAAGTGGACAACCAGGGCCGCATCCGGATCCCGCGCGTCGATACGGTGGTGGACGCCGGTCTGGTGGTTAATCCGGAGCGCGCGCGGGAAGGCGCCGCGGTGTTTGGAACCAGCCTGGCCCTCCTGGGCGAGATCACCGCCGGCGATGGCCGTATCCAGCAGTCTAACTTCCACAACTATCCGGTGGCGCGGATCAATGAAGCGCCGTTTGAGACGCACGTTACATTCGTCAAGAGCGATGCCGCGCCGGCCGGGATCGGAGAACCGGGCGTTCCGCCCATCGCGCCGGCCATTTGCAATGCGGTGTTCGCGGCCACCGGAAAGCGGATTCGCGACCTGCCACTCAAGAAAGCCAAGCTCGTTTAGCCGCGCGCAGAGACCATTTTTTTCAGCAGCGCGATCTGGCCGGCGTGGTACAGGTGGTGCTGGATCACGCCTTCCAGCATAAAGCGGACGGAGTAATTTGCTCCCGTGACGCCCTTCCGCAAACTTTCTTCCGGCAATTTCGAGATGGTTTCTTGCAGCCGGTTGGTTTCGCGATCCAGCGCAGCTAGCGCATTCTGCCAGGCCGCTTCGTTGCTGTCGCCGGCGGCGGGCCAATCTTCGGCCGCGGGTAATTCCACGGACTCGCCCTCTAATCTGCGGCCCACGGCCGGAAGCCAGGCGGCGATGTGCCGCACCAGTTCCCAGATGGTATGCGCTTGCGGAACTGGACGCGCGCCGGCCATCTCCGCGGTAACGCCCGCCAGAGTTTCGCGCAGCGAGGGCCCGTGCCAGGCTTCGCCCTGGTGGGCGCGCCGCAATTGATCCGCGAGAAATTCGACGCTGGTCATGATTTTCGTCCTGTAACTGACTAATCCGTATTTGCAGGTTACACAATAACAGGCCGAGCCGTAACCTGTCAATATGCTATAGCTGGTTACAGACATGCCGACACCCATGAAGTTCGTCGCCGGGCACCCGGCGCTCGACTTCGTCAACACGGCAGGCGGCTGGTCAGCGGGAAACGTGCTCGATGACAAGCTCGAGAACTTTGGCGATTTGATCCGCTGGGCCGAGTTGGCAGGGTTCCTGGACGCAAGCGATGCGGCTGCTTCCACTCGCCTGGCCCGCAACCACCCGCGTCAGGCGGCCAAGGTTCTGGCGCGGGCCCGCGCGCTGCGCGGTGTCTTGCATCGCATAATCAATTGCATTTTGGAAAACCGAAAACCACGGGCAGCGGAGGTCCAGTTCTTCGAAGACGAACTCCGCATCGCGCGCAAACACCAGAGACTGGCCGCTACAGGCGGCAGGTTCCTTTGGACTTGGGATGAACGCCCGGTTCTCGACACCATCTTGTGGAGGGTCAGCCAATCGGCCGCCGATCTACTCACGTCCCCGGATCTGGCGCGCGTGCGCCGCTGCGCCGGAGAGAACTGCGGCTGGATGTTCCTCGATACCACCCGCAATCACAGCCGGCACTGGTGCGATATGCAGGACTGCGGCAATCTGGCCAAGGTGCGCCGCTTTCGCGCACGCCAGGCACAAGTGCATCCGCCACGATAAAATTACAAACGGGAGGCAGTATGGCGCGCATCCGTGGACTGGAAGCCGGCGAGACGAATCCGCTATCGCGGTTTATTTACTGGATGACCCAGCGTAAGCTCGGCCGTGTGGCTCTGCCACTCAAGGTCACGGCGCATCACCCTCGGCTGCTGCTCGCGCTCGGCCAGATGGAGATGGGTCAGCAGGCCGCCCATAGCGTCGACCACAAGCTGAAGGCGCTGGCGGGAATCCAAGCCGCGCTTCTCATCGGCTGCCCGTTTTGAATCGACATCGGGTCTGCCGTCGGCAGACAAGCGGGAGTGAGCGAGGGTCAACTGATGGCGCTGGCCGACTTTGAAAACTCCTGCCAGTTTTCCAAGACCGAAAAGCTGGTCCTGCGCTATGCGACCGCCATGACTCAAACGTCCGTTGACATCCCGGACGAGATGTTCGGCGCGCTGCGCGAGATCTTCAACGAGCAGCAACTCGTGGAGCTGACATCGGCGATTGCCTGGGAGAACTACCGCGCCCGTTTCAACCATGCCCTGGGCATCGAGTCGGAAGGTTTTTATCGAGGCCAGCTCTGCCTGTTGCCTCAGGTGACGGCCGCCCCGAGGCCCTAGTTTTCGCGCCTTCGCTCGAACCCGCAAAGCATTGAACCTCGGCAACATACATCGCCAGTCTGAGTGGTTCCTCCCAGCGGCCTAAAAGAATCGCCTTAGCAACTATAAGGTTTTAGTACCCCGCCGACGATAAACCAGTCACAGGTCATGAAAAGAGTGCGGCTGCTTCCTTGGAGTTCCGTCGAGTCCCAAGCCAGTCACATCCAAGACCCGATCATGCGGTTGCGGTTCTTGAAACTGTGCGCCCGCCAGAGCCCGGACCCGGTTCCGGCTCCGCCGTGGACGCGAGCCAAGAGCATTCCAGCGATTTGCTTTGTATTGCTGCTGGCCGGACTGCTGGCCCCCGGTTATCAAGCTTCGAATCGCGAGAACGCCACCGAAAAACCGGTACCGCATTTTCATCCCGCCTCGGCCGACACGTTCCCCAAGGTCTGGCTGGTGGACAAGAGCAAGGATTTCGAGACCTACAGCAACGGGCTGCGCATCGACGACCGGTACGCGGTAGCGAATGACGCCCGCGTGTTTTATCCAGTGTATCGGCGCAACGCAGTGGATCCCGACCAGCCGGAATGGCGCTCCGAGCCGGCCGGCATTGTGTATCACACCACGGAGAGCGACCAGGCTGATTTCGATCCGGGCCAAAACGGCACTCTGAAGCGGATCGGCCAGCAGGTCCTGAATTTCGTTCGCGACAAACGCTGCTATCACTTCGTGATTGACCGTTTCGGCCAGGTGCATCGCGTGGTCCAGGAATCCGACGTGGCCTTTCATGCCGGTAATTCGGTTTGGGCGGACGAGGAAGCCATCTACGTCAACCTGAACAGCAGCTTCCTGGGCATTGCGTTTGAAACCCAGACGCAGCGCCAGGAGGATCTGCCGAGCGCCAATGCCGCGCAGATCCATGCCGCCACCGTTCTCACCGAGATGTTGCGCAGCAAGTATCGCATCCCGGCTGGAAACTGCGTCACGCACGCACAAGTTTCCGTAAATCCCGGCAACATGCTGATCGGCTATCACACCGATTGGGCCGGTAATTTCCCGTTCCTGGAACTCGGGCTGAGAGACAACTACACCATTCCGCCCGCGAGCATTTACGCTTTCGGTTTCGATTACGACCCGGTGTTCGTGCACGCCACCGGGGTACGTCTTTGGGAGGGATTGGCGCTGGCCGACGACCAGATGCGCACTCAGGCCATGGCGGCCGGGCTCACTCTGGCGCGCTATCGCTCCCTTCTTCGGCACAAATACAAACAGATCATCGCTACGCTCAACGCCGCGATTCCCGCTAAGGAGACCACTCATGCCACATAACGACAAACGTTTCGCGCTCGGATTGGATATCGGCACCAGCCGCGTCTGCCTGGCGCGCAGGATGGGCGAGGAATTTCAGTACGACACGCAACTGAACGCCTTCGTAACCATTCCTTACTCGAAGATCACCGAAAACGTGCTCCAGAAGGAGAACGTGCCGCATAGCGTCAACGGTTCCGAGATCGTAGTACATGGCAACGAGTCGGACCGCTTCGCCGACCTGCTGAACGTGGAGACGCGGCGCACCATGAACAAGGGCCTGCTGAATCCCAGCGAGCCGGCCAGCCTGGATATGCTGCGAAAGATCGTGGAGTCTCTGTTGGTTTCCAACAAGGACCGGGGCAAGCTGTGTTTCACCGTGCCGGCGGCGCCGCTGGGAGCCGAAGAGAATCTGACTTACCACGAAGCCACGCTGCGCCAGGTAATCGGCGAACTGGGTTTCGAGGTGATGAGCATCAACGAAGGACTAGCGGTTGTTTACTCGGAGCTGGAGAGCTCCAACTATACCGGCATCGGCATCAGTTGCGGCGGCGGACTGTGCAATGTCTGCGTGACGTATCTCTCGGTCCCGGTTTTGAGCTTCTCGGTTCCGCGCGCGGGCGATTACATCGACTCGGCCGCGGCCGCCATCACCGGCGAGCGGGCCAATCGCGTCCGCATTACCAAGGAGGATTCGTTCCACTTCAACGGATTCTTCGCCGATAAGCTGCAGCAGGCGCTGAGCGTCTACTATGACGAAATGATCCAGTCGTTGGTGCAGGCCATGAAACAGGCCTTCGCCACCTCGCGCAATCTGCCTAAGCAGAACCGCCCGCTGCCGATTGTGGTGAGCGGCGGGACGGCATTGCCGTCCGGATTCCTGGGGCGATTCGAGAAGATCCTCTTGGAAGCGGAACTTCCGATCTCGACTTCGGATATCCGCCTGGCCACGGACCCGCTGCATACCTCGGCCCGAGGCGCCTTGGTAGCGGCTCTGGCAGACGCTTAGCCGCTGAGCATTTTCCAATTGAAGGATGAGCATGAAATCGGTTCCGTTCGACCGTAGGGAGAACGGATAGGGAATGAGGAGGCCGCGCAGCGGCCGACTTCCTTTCTTTGGTGTTTGGTTTTCACAGAGAGAACAGTGGTCGTCGTTGCGAGCGGCTGTGGGAAAGTGGGAAACCTGCCGTTGGTTTTCCACTTCCCATAGCCGCGAAGCCAGGCGGTGGGAATGTGGAAATCTCGCGTTTTCTGCGAGATTTCCAAGGGACGGTGGAAAGAGTGGGAAAGCTGTTTTTGCTTTTCCACGCTTTCCACGGGCCCGGCATTTCCACGGCCCTGGGTCAGCGGAACTTCGGCAATGACGGCGTCTGGCACTGCCGCAGCAACTTGGCCTTGGCCGCGCTCATCCGGCGAGCGCATGCGGTGTCGCTGATGGCCAGCGCCCGCTTCTCCAGTTCCGGCAAGCTCAATCCCGGTTTCAAAAACCGCTCCGCTTCCGGAAGCGATTGCAGTTTTTCGAACGGCGTCCGGTAGTCTTCGGTCTTGTACTTGCGTTGCCGTTTGCCGCGCTCGTCCAAGCTCACTGTGGCGAAGCCGCAGGGCCGGTGAAAATTCAGGTACGGATTTAGGTGCTCGCGGTAGAACTTCTGCAGCGCCGCAGCGTGTTGGCCGGCGATGTGCCCGTAGCCGATCAGCTTGCGGATCACCGCCCCGTTCTTGCCTTCCACTAGCGCATTGTCCTGGCTCCGGCACGCCCGGCTCTTGGTGAATTCGGCGAGCAGCTTTCCCAACATTTCCGCCACCGCGATGATTGATAAACTCCGAGCCGTTGTCGGCATGAAAACCGTGAATGCGGAAAGGGAAACTGCGCCAGCACCGCTGCCAGCACCGGCATCAGATACTCCTCGCTGATCTTCTCGACGCAGCCGACCACTTGCCATTGCGTCACCGCATCCACGGCGTTGATGTGGTACACACCCTTGGCTCCCGCGCTGTCGCCTTGATGCACCGTGTCCACTCGCACATATCCCGGCCGCCCTTGCGGGTCCGGCTTGCGGCGCTGTCCGATCGAGGCCGCGCTGGACCGCGTCGGCTCGAACACCGCCGCCTGGTTGCGATAGCGCGCGCTGGCCCGCAGATTGTACAAGTGCGCCACGGTGATCTTCGCCAGCCGCTCGTACTGCTTCTCTCCGAACTGCTCGTAGGCGCGCTGCAAAATCCACCGGGTGGCCGGCCCGCTCAACCGCCCATGCGCCCGATCCACTTCCGCCAACAACGCTATATCTTCGGCCGTGTACTTGGCTGCGAACGTGTGCCGTTGGTACGGCTGGGCGCGTACCTCGCCGTGATCTAGAAACACCCGGATCAACCGCGTGCTCTGCGCCTCGCTCAACCCGGTAACTTTCCGCACGTAGGCCCGCACCAGGCCCTCGTTCCCGTTTTCCCCAACTTCCCGTACTTCTGCGCCGCCAGCACGCGCTCCACCCACCCGTAGCGCTCTTCCCGCCCCCCGCTGGTGAACTCGATCGGCTCGCTCGACCGTAAGAACTCTCGGATCTGATCCCGGCTCAGGCTCTCGGCATTCTGCATCCGTATCTGCACCCGACCGAGCTACGCCTACCCCATTCTTCCCTGTTTCATGCTCATCTTGCATTGGAAACTGCCCCGTCCAACTCGCTACTTTCATGCTCATCTTGCGTTGGACAATTCTCGCTGTCTACTGCGTTCGGCACTTCCAAGGCAGCGCATGTTATGATCGCTGACTTGCCCTGATTCTTGGAGGTTGTTGAACTGCGCTCGATCGGCATACTTCTGCTCGCCTTAAGTGCGACGCCGCTGGCGCTTGCGCAGAACACCTGTCTTAGCTTTCCGCTGCAGGGCTCGCAGGCCATCCCGTTTGCCTCCATCGCTTACGTCACACCGGCGAACTCTGCTGGAGATCATCTGATCGTCGGCTCGCTGCTAAGCGGGGCCAGCGAGCTGAGCGCGATCAAAGCTGCCATTCCGCCGCCCGCGTTTCAAAACCAGACATTCTGCGGGCAAGTGCAGCTGGCACCGGGCCAATATTACTCGAACGTATATGTCCCGACGGCCGCGGAACTCTCGGGCAACTTCGGGGTCTTCGCCGGTCTGTTGGTAAGTCCGACCAACAATCAGCCCTATCCGGCCGGCATAATTCCACCGGCTCAGTTGGGAGCGGTTTTTGCATGGCGGATCGGGGCGACGCAGGTCGCATCGGCCCTTCAAGGCTGGAGCCCCACGGGGTCGATGGCTGTCACGCGATTTTCGCATTCATCGGTGCTGCTTCCCAGTGGCAAAGTGTTGCTAGTCGGCGGCAGCGCCTCCTCGGTCGTCGAACTCTACGACCCAGCTACCGGGATATTTCAGAGCGTGGGTCAAACGCTTGTCAACCACGGTGGCCTCGTAGGGGCGACCCTGTTGAATGACGGTCGAGTGCTGATCGAAGGCGGTGTTAGCGCCCCCACAGCGGCGGAATTGTTCGATCCTGTTGCCGGCACCTTTACTCCGACAGGCAGTCCCTCGCAGCCGCACGGTTTCTACCAATCGGCGACCTTGCTTCTCGACGGACGGGTGTTAGTGGTCGGAGGACAGGCGGGGTCGGACCCCTCGGTAAGCACTAATTCCGGGGCTGAGATCTACGACCCCAAGACGTCTAAGTTCACCAATGCGGGACCCATGGCGGTGAACCGCCGCGCTCATACCGCAACCTTGTTGACTGACGGCCGGGTTTTGATCGCTGGCGGCGAGACCGGAGCGCTAACGACGGTAGGGTTCCCGGTTTTCAACACCGCCGAGATTTTCGATCCGGTAACCGGGCAGTTCTCGCAGACCGGCCCGATGCAGGTTCAACGCGATCGCTTTTTCGCCACCAGGCTCTCAAACGGCAACGTTTTGGTGGGCGGGGGCTTTGTGCCGGGAGGTTCGGCTGAAATCTTCGATCCAGCGACTGGCACCTTTACTCCCACCGGCAGCATGCAGATGAGCCGCGCAAATCCGGCCGTCGCCGTGCTGTCCTGAGCGGCCTGGTGCTGGTGGCGGGTGGCAACAACCAGAATATTGCCGGCAATTCCGCTGAATTGTACGACCCGCAATCCGGCATCTTTACGCCGACCGGAAGTATGGGTATCGGTCGTAATGGATCCAAGGCAACCGCACTGCTGGATGGCAGAATTCTGGTGACGGGAGGCGATACCCAGATGTGCTGCACCTTCCTGCTTGCATCGGCGGAATTGTACACCGCCGTGGCTCAAGGTTTGGTGCCCTCGCAGACCGGACTCACGTTTCGAGCGGCGCAGGGCGCGCAGGCGGCACTTCCAGACCAGACCATCGCCGTGCTAAGCGCCACTGACACCATCCCTTGGAACGCTTCTACGCACACCTACACCGGCGGCAACTGGTTGACCGTCACACCTTCGAGCGCAACCAGCGCTCCGGGGACTTCCGCCGCGACGATTTCGATCACCGCAGATCCCGCCGGCCTGGCGGCGCAGGATTACTACGGCTCGGTCACTCTGACTCCCACCGATGGCAAGCATCCGCCGGTATCGATCTCGGTGGTGCTGAGCATCGTCCCGGCCGGCAGCGCCGCACCGCCCGCCGTATCTCCTAACGGTTTGGTTTTTCTCACCGCGCCTGGCGCCAATGTAAAGCCGCAGTCGTTCACCATTTCGAATCTGACTTCCAGCGTGATCGGATTCAACGCCACTGCGTCGGCCACACCGAACTGGTTCAGCTTCGGTCCCAAGGCCGCGGGCATCCCGCCCGGCGCCAGCGTTACAGTGACCGTGACGCCCACGCTCACTGGTCTGAGCGCCAGCGTATTTCAAGGATCAATCCTCCTGACATTCGCCGACAAGAGCACCCAGACAGTGGATCTGCTGCTGGTGACTACCGGATCCTCCGCTGTGTCATCCGGTCAAACAGAAGCGCCGCGGGCCGCCGCGCCATGCAAGCCCACAACATGCTTCCGGTCTTCACTTCCCTGGGTACGGGATTTACAACACCCGTGGCCTGGCCGAACGCTCTGGCGGTCCAAGTTGTAGACGATTGCGGCGACCCGACCAACACTGGAACCGTCACGGTCAGCTTCAGCAACGGCGATGCACCGCTGTCGCTTTTGGCGATCGGCAGCGGAACCTGGACCGCTACCTGGGTTCCAGTGCATAACTCGACCGTGGCATTTTCGGTCCGCGCCGACGCGCAATTGGCGCAGTTGAGTGGCAGCGTTCAAGTGACCGGCCAAGTCACTACGAATCCTAACGTGCCTGCGGTTGCGTCGGGTGGCGTGTTGAGTTCCGGGGATTATACCAGCTCGCCGGCGCTGGGCCTTCTGGTCTCGATCTTCGGGAGCGCGCTGGCGGACGGCGAGGCCGGCGCCGGCAGCTTGCCGCTTCCTAATCAGCTCGGCTCAACCAGCGTCGTGGTTTCTGGAGAACAGTTGCCCGTGCTTTACGTGAGCGACAGCCAGATCAACGTGCTGATCCCTTACGATCTGGCCGTGAACGCGCCGCATCAGTTGATCGTGCAGCGGGGAAATGCGATCTCGGTTCCAGTGCCCATCGCGGTGTTCGATTCCCAGCCCGCGATTCTGGCCACAGCTGGCAACGGGGTGGGACAGGGGCACATTTACAAGGTCGATTCGTCAGGCAACCAGGTGCTGGCGGATGCCAATGCACCGGCCACGGCCGGCGATACGCTGGTGATCTACACGGTGGGACTGGGCGCGGTGAGCCCTCCGGTGGCAGGCGGCGACCCGGCGCCTTCGAATCCTCCCAGCCAGACGGCTGTGCCGGTCACGCTGACGATAGGCGGGCAACAAGCCCAGGTAGCCTTTGCCGGCTTGACACCCGGTTCGGCCGGCTTGTACC
>CAVUBR010000021.1:0-32539 GCA_963739705.1 Terriglobia bacterium
GCGGCGGCGGCGCCGCCGAGTGAGCGAGCAGCGCCGCTGGCCCGATATCCGCACAGCCAAATCGCGCCCGAGACGCCTGGCGACATCAAGTACCGCGACCGGCGATTGCTCGCGCTTTATTTCGACATGAGCGCCATGCCGGTACCCGATCAGCTGCGCGCGTTCACTGCC
Source organism: Terriglobia bacterium (assembly GCA_963739705.1). GTDB lineage: Bacteria > Acidobacteriota > Terriglobia > Bryobacterales > Bryobacteraceae > Palsa-89. The sequence goes on from CAVUBR010000021.1 coordinate 172, forward strand.
GCGCAGAAGTTCGTTCGGACACAATTGACGCCGGCCGACCTGGTGGCCGTCCTGATGTATCAATCCGGCGCGGTACAAGTTTTGCAGGATTTCACCAGCGATCGCGACCGGCTGGAGAGCATCATCGAGACGCTGATCGTGGGCGAAGATCAGAACTCGGGAGACACCACGAACGACGCCAGCAACGCCGATACGGGCGCGGCCTTCGGCCAGGATGATAGCGAGTTCAACATCTTCAATACCGATCGCCAACTATCCGCGCTACAAACCGCCGCCAAGATGCTGGGAACGCTGAGCGAGAAGAAAGCGCTGGTTTACTTCGCCAGCGGGTTGAGACTGAACGGCGTCGATAACCAGGCGCAATTGCACGCCACCATCAACGCCGCGATTCGGGCCGGCGTTTCGTTCTGGCCCATCGACGCGCGCGGGTTGGTGGCGCAGGCGCCGTTGGGTGACGCAACGCATGGCTCGCCCGGCGGCATCGCGATGTACAACGGCCAGTCCGCCCTGGCGGTGCGCGACAGCTACAACCGGTCGCAGGACACCCTGTGGGCGCTGGCCGCGGATACCGGCGGCAAGGCGCTGCTCGACTACAACGACCTGACCAAGGGAATGGCAGAGGCCCAGCAAGCCATTTCCAGTTACTACATCATCGGTTACTACACCAGCAACGCCTTTCTGGACGGCAAATTCCGGCGCATCAAGATCGCACTGGCGAACGGCCTCTCGGCCAGCATCGATTACCGGCAAGGATACTTCGCCGGTAAGCAATTCGGTAAATTCACTACCGCCGAGAAGGAACGCCAACTCGAAGATGCGTTGTTGTTGGGCGATCCGATCACCGAACTTACCATAGCGATGGAGGTCGACTACTTCCAGCTCAACCGCGCCGAGTACTTCACGCCGGTGGTCGTCAAAATTCCCGGCAGCGAGCTGGCGCTGGCCAAGCGCGGCGGCGCCGAGCACACGCTACTTGATTTCGTCGGAGAAATCAAAGATGACTTTGGAACCACCGTATCGAACGTGCGCGATAAGGTAGATGTCAAGCTCAGCGACGCGACCGCGGTCGAGTTGGCCAGGCGTCCCATTCAATACCACACCGGCTTCACCTTGCTGCCCGGAAAATACAAAATTAAATTCCTGGCTCGCGACGCTGAGACTGGCCGCATCGGAACCTATGAAACGCCGTTCGTCATCCCCAATCTGAACACAGAAGAGCAGCGGATCGCGATCAGCTCCGTGGTCTTGAGCAGCCAGCGGGTGGACTTCAAAGATGCTTTGTACAACGCCGCCAAGGACAAAGGCCAAACCGAATCCGTGAACCCGCTGGTACAGCAAGGCCAGGAGCTGATTCCAAGCGTCACGCGCGTGTTCAGCAAGGCGCACGACTTGTATGTGTACTTGCAAGCCTACCAGCAGGAGGCTCCGAGCGCGAACCCGCTGGTGGCGTTTGTGACGTTCTATCGCGGCCAGACCAAGGCGTTCGAGACGCCGCCCCTTCAGGTGACCGAGGCCTTGAACAACCGGCTCAAAACCACGCCGCTAAAGTTCGACCTGTCGCTTGCGAAGCTGCCGCCGGGCGAATACAACTGCCAGGTGACGATTCTCGATCCGACCAGCCAGAAGGCCGCGTTCTGGCAGGCGCCGGTGATGTTGATTCCGTAGCTCCAGCTTATGCCAACACTCTTCGCGTTCACAATTTTTCTGGCCGCGCTGACTGCGGCGCAATCGCCATCGCCGCCCGGTTCAAGTCCGCCCGTTTTCGAAGTAGCCTCCATCAAGCCGAGCGATCCATCCGGTCAGGGCTCGGCGCTGCTTATCACTCCGGGCGGAGGTCTCAACGGCCGGAATCTGACGTTGAAAACCCTGATCCAACGTGCATATGGCCTTTTGGATTTTCAGATTTCGGACGGACCGGCTTGGATCAATTCCGAACGCTATGACATCCAGGCCAAGGCGCTCCGCAACGCACGGGATGAATCCGTACCTAACGATCTGAGCAAACTTACCCCCGAGCAGGGCAAGATTTTTCAAGACCAGTTCCTTGAGCGTCTGCGAACGCTGCTGACAGACCGTTTCCAGGTCAAATTCCGCCGTGAAACCAAGGACCTTCCGGTTTATGCCCTGGTGGTGGCAAAGGGAGGCCCAAAGATTCACGAGGCGACCGGCGGCAAAAGCGACCTTCAATTGCGAAAGAACCAACTCGACGCGAAGGGCATGCCCATCGCGAATCTGACTCGCATCCTATCGCAGCGCCTCGGGCGTTCTGTCTTGGACGCGACCAGTCTTACAGGAACTTACGATTTCACGTTGCAGTGGGCGCCCGATCCCACGCCGGCTCCGCCTGACAGTGTCGCGGCGCCGGAGTTGGGCGGTCCTTCCATTTTCACCGCGGTCGAAGAGCAACTCGGTCTTAAGCTCGAATCGAAAAGGGGTCCGGTCGAGATCTTTGTGATCGAGCACGCGGAGCGGCCTTCAGGAAACTAGGCCGCTTGTAACCGATTTTTCATTGGCGCTCGACAGCGTTGCTGTGCCATGCTGGTCACTTTAGGAAAGCACAGTGAAACATACACGACGGATCGCCCTTGGCCTGCTGGTTGCGATCGCGACTCTGTTCGCGGCCAACGAGACTCCCAAACGGCCGCGGCTGGTGCTGGCTATCGTGATCGATCAGTTCCGCTACGACTATTTGCTGCGCTTCCGCAATGAGTACACCTCCGGATTCAAGCGGCTGCTCGATCAAGGCGCGGTCTTCCACGATGCTCATCTGATCCATTCCACCACCGTGACCGCCGTGGGACATTCCACGTTCCTGAGTGGCGCGCCGCCCTCGGTGAGCGGGATCATCTCCAACGAATGGTACGACCGTGCGAGTCATCAAATGGTGACCAGCGTTTTCGATCCTAAGTCGAAAATGGTCGGCGGCTTGCCGGGTGCACCGGGATCGTCGCCGCGGAGATTGCTGGTCAGTACAGTCGGCGATGAATTGAAGATGCACGGCGTCGAATCCAGGATCATCGGCGTGTCGATCAAGGACCGCGGCGCGATCCTGCCGGCCGGGCACATGGCCGACGGTGCGTATTGGTACGATCCGGGCTCGAATCATTGGGTCACCAGCACGTTTTACCACGCCGAATTGCCGGACTGGGTGCGCGAACTGAACAGCGAGCAGATCTATCAGCGTTATCTGGGAGCGAATTGGCTTCCGCTCGACGCGCCGAACGAGTCCGCCAAGCCGTTTTGTACCATGACCGCCGGCTCGGAGGTGCGTTTCTGCGGGAGCCTGGAGGCGACACCCTGGGGCAACGAGATGATCGAGGAGTTTGCCGAGCGTGCCGTCGGCGCTGAAATGCTGGGCTCTCACTCCGGCACCGATATTTTGACGGTGAGCTTCTCGTCGAACGATTATGTTGGCCACGCCGTGGGCCCCGACGATCCCGCCGTTCGCGATATTTCCATCCGAACCGATCGGCTCTTGGGTAAGCTCCTGGATTTCATCGACGCGCGCGTTGGCAAAGGAAACACCATCGTTGTCCTGACGGCCGATCACGGCGTCGCCCCGGTGCCGGAGGTCAACCAGGCGCGGAACATGCCGGGAGGACGTTTGTCGGGCGCTCGCCTGGCGCAAGATATGTCGGATGCGCTGGTGAAGCGATTCGGGCCGGGCAAGTGGCTGCTGCCGGCCCCAGCCACCACGCCGTACCTGAACCTGGACTTGATTCAATCCCGCAAACTGGATCTGGCGGACGTCGAGCGCGTGGCGGCGCAGGCGGCCGCTTCTGAGGAACACATCGCGCGAGTGTATACGCGACAGGAAATTCTGAACGGTCAGGTGCAGCGCGACGATATTGGCCGGGCGGTGAGCCTTGGATTCTATGGGCCGCGCTCGGGCGATCTGGTCATCCTGCAAGAACCGTATTATTTGTTCGAGGCCACGGGAACGTCGCACGGGACACCGTACGACTACGACAACCACATTCCGGTGATTTTCCTTGGCCCTGGCATCAAGCCGGGGGCGTATTGGGGAAAAATCGCGATGAACGACATCGCACCCACATTGTCGGCGCTGCTTGGAATCGAGGCCCCCAGCGGCTCAATCGGCCGGGTCTTAACCGAACTACTCCCCTAAAAATCCGGGGACAGTACACTCATTCCCCAATTCTTTTCTAAAATCCGGGGACAGTACACTCATTCCCCAATTCTTTTCGGCCGAGCTGTCACCGAAATTAGGGATTGAGTGTACTCTCTTGTAAATCGCCGCAAAACGTTGATCCTGCAAGGCAGACTACTTCGGCGATTTTCATGCTTCCGGGTGAAGCTCGGCTTCATCGCTCTACGCTGTCCCCGGATTTCCCCGGATTTCGGATTTCCGTGCGACCATAGCTTCAGCCTTGTCCAGCGTTCTTTCCGTCGCCCAACTCACGAAGCGTTACCACGACACTCTGGCTGTTGACGGCATTTCCTTCGAGGTAGCGCGCAACGAAATTGTGGGTCTGCTCGGTCCCAATGGCGCCGGAAAAACAACCACCATCAACATGATTCTGGGAGTTCTGGAACCCACCTCGGGAACGATCCGCATCCAGGGCCTGGACCTGGCCAACCATCGCGCGCAGGCCCTGCAGCACACCAATTTCGCCGCTGTCTATGCGCCGCTGCCCGGCAATCTGACCGTTCGCCAGAACTTGCGAATCTTCGGACTGATTTACGGCGTCCCTCGTCTGGAAGAGCGAATCGAGCACTTGATCCGCGAGTTCGCGCTGCAACGGTTTCGCGATACCAAATGCGGCATCCTATCTTCCGGCGAACAAACGCGCGTGGGACTCGCCAAGGCCATGCTCAATTCCCCGGACTTGCTCCTGCTCGATGAGCCGACCGCGTCGCTCGATCCGGCCATCGCTCTCGAAGTGCGCGCCAAAATCCGCCAGTTCGCTTCCCAAGGCCAGGTGGGCGTGTTGTGGACCTCGCACAACATGTATGAAGTGCAGGAAGTCTGTCACCGGGTTCTGTTTCTGTCTCACGGCAACATACTGCTCGAAGGCGACCCGAAAACCTTGCCACGCGAGCACGGCAAGGAGACCCTCGAAGAGCTCTTCATCACCCTGGCGCGCGAGCCGCTGGAGCTGACCCAACTCTGAATGCAACCCGGACGCAGCGGCGCCATCTTTCTCCGGCAAGTCTATTTGCTCCGAGGCAGCCCGGCCCGCATTGTGCCCCTGTTCGGCTGGGTTGCCATCGACATTGTTCTGTGGGGCTTCATCACCAGATATTTGAATTCGGTGGCGCGTTCCGGTTTCAACTTCGTGCCTGCGATCCTCAGCGCGGTTCTGATGTGGGATTTCTTCAGCCGCGTGATGCAGGGCGTCACCACGGCGTTCTTCGAGGACGTGTGGTCGCGCAACTTCCTGAACATTTTTGCAACGCCGCTCTCGATCTGGGAGTACCTGCTCGGCCTGGTGCTTTCGAGCATCTTCACCAGTTCGTTCGGCCTGGTGGTGATGGTGGTGCTTGCGACGGCGGTCTTCGGGCTGTCGTTCTTCAGCTACGGGCTGATGCTAGTTCCGTTTCTACTGATCCTGTTTGCATTCGGCATCGCGCTAGGGATTGTCGCGAGCGCCCTGGTGCTCCGCCTGGGGCCGGCGGCGGAATGGTTCGTCTGGCCCATCCCGGCTCTGATCTCGCCTTTTGTGGGAGTGTTTTATCCGCTCTCGACCCTGCCACTCTGGATGCAAGCGGTGGCGCACGTCCTCCCGCCATCCTTTGTATTCGAAAACATGCGAAGCATTGTGGCAGGCCGCTCCGGCTCCCCCGCGGGGTTATTGGCGGGTGCAAGTCTGGTCATCGTTTACATTGCAGGCGCCTGCTGGGTCTTCGCCAGGGTCTACCACCGCGCGGTGCGAACCGGCCTGATTGCCCGCTACAGCGCCGAGAGCGTTAGCTAGCCCCGACGATCTCTTCTTGGAACTACTTCCCAATCTTCGTGCTCTGCGATGCCACGGCCTGCCAGCGACCCGCCATTCTTACGAACACATCCATCCAAGCATATTGGCCGCTGCTGTCTTTGCCTTGATAGGTGCTTTTTTCCGCATCGCTGCCGATGACTACCGCAGTGTTCCCATAAACCTTAACCGTCATTTCCCCGAGCTCGACCGATTCATTGCCGGATTCGCCCGACTTCAGTTCGGCCATCGTTTCCGCCTTGGTCACGGCCATGCCTCGAAAGTCAATCCCGGTCCAGTCGTCAGCCATGATTTTGTCGACCGTTTGGTAATCTTTTGCGAGCAAGGCTCGATTCCATTCCTGCTCGAGTTGGATCAAGGTCTGTTGAACGGCCGCCGTATCCGGTTTCGCAGGCGCCGTTTTGTCCGCGCCGAGCATAAGCAACGAAATCGCTGCCAATAAACTCACCGCCGCCACGTATCTCATGTACCCGCTCCCTTCGACTGCATGTGTTGTATCGCGCCAACCATTGCAACCATTGGGCCAGAGCCCGTGGAGGCCTGATTTTGCGGTTAGTCGGGAGCAAGCGGGCCTTACGGTCCCAGGAAGAGGTCCGCCTGGGTCATTTCAGCGGACCTTTAGCGTGAAATGGCGCAATTCGGCCCCTCCGTCTGCTCCTATTGATTCCCGGCTGCCGCAACGCTTTTCAACACATCGTTGGCGAAGAAGAACTTGCCGTCGTTCGGAACCATCATGATCTGGACTTTGTCGGAAAGCTTCTCGGCAATGATTTTCTGAATCAGGAGCGGGTTCTGCTTCAGGACCTCGGCTTCGAGGCGCATCCGTTCGGAGTCCGCCTCGGCGACGTGGCGAATACGGTCCGCTTCGCCTTCTGTAACGAGTTTCCGCTTCTCCAGTTCCGCCTTGCTGTCGATCAGTTTGGCCTCAGCCAGCGCCTCCGCGTTCATCACAGTGGATTCCTTGCGTGCAGCGGCTTCGAGCTTGGATTGCTGGATCTGCTTTTCCTTGAGCGGGAGGGTGTGCTGCATGGCGTCGGCCTGTGCTTTGGCCTCGATAACCGTGACTTCGGCTCTGGCTTCGGCGGCCGTGATGTCGCGGGCCTTTTGCGCTTCGGCCTCCAATTCCGCCTCCCTCACCATCTTTTGCTTGACCTCCAGCTCCACCGAGAGTCGCTCGTTTTCCTGCTCTTTGAGAAGCAGGCCCTCCATGCCTTTCGCGTATTCGCCGGGCAACTGGATGTCGCGAACCATGACCTCCTTGACGATGACGCCGTCGACGGCTAGGCGCTGAGTTATCTGCCCGCCAACCGTACGCAGCAGGTCGTCGCGGCGGCTCGAAAACATTTCGCGCACGGTGTAGTTCGGCGCGGCTTGACGGAATACGCTGGCCACCATGGCCGGAACGATTTCTTCCTCCACCGGCTGTGGAAGATTGCTGTAAATGTAGGCCAGCTTCGCCGGATCCACGCGGAAGCGAACCGTTACGGCCAGGCCGACCCCCAGTCCTTCCTTGGTCTGCACGCGCAGCGTAGGGATTTTTGACTTCGAGTCTTCTATCAGGGCGGTGGAAAACAAGTGATCCCGTAGGTTGAACAACTCGACGCGATCTACCAGCGGAACAATCCAATGAACGCCCGGATAGAGCGTTCCAGGCAGGGTGCCGCGCCACTGGCTGATCTCGACTCCCGCCTGGCCGCTGGGCACGACTGTGATGCTCAGGCCGGCCAGCAATGCCAGGAAACCGGACCCGGCCACGCGCATCGCAAGACGCCAGCGAAGCGCGAGCGCCGTCGTGGTCTGCTGGAACATACGATGCAAATCAAAGATCAAGACGCCCGCCGCTCCAACCAGGAGCCCGATCCCGACCGTGCTTAACAAGTACTTTACGAACAGCATTGTATTTCTCCTCGCGCGCTGCTAGACAGTCCAAGGGCCGGATGCCCGCCGGTTGATTCTGAAAGAGTTCAGCCCGCGGTTTGTTCGCCGCCTCGTGTTGTGTCAGACACGCTATGTCGTCGCTGACACGCCACTGCGCGTAGAGCGATGATGGAAGGCGGCCATGAAGCAACTTGTCCTCCTCTGCGCGCTGGCCTCCGCGTGTGTTGCCGCGGACCTGACCGGCAACTGGTTGGTGGAGACGCCCAACGGCGACGGAACCATGCGGCGGGTGTACTTCAACCTCAAGCAGGAAGGCGGCCGGATTGCGGGCACGGTGCGTGCGACGCAGTTCTTCTACTCAATCACCGAAAGTTCCGGCGGCGCTGAAAATTTCAAGTTCACGGCGTCGATGCCAGACTTCGAGGGCGAGCGCCACGTCAGCTACGAAGGCAAGCTGGACGGCGATGGGTTGCAGATCGTGCAAGTCCGCGCCAACGGGCCCGGCCCGGTCATGATCGCGCACCTCGAACCGGACGGCGAGGGCGCGCTGCCTGACCGCATCCCGCCGCCGGCTTTGCACCTGGTTCGCAACAACGGGCTGGCTCGGACCCCGCCCATGGGTTGGAACAGTTGGAACAAGTTCGGCACGCGCATCGACGACGCGACGGTGCGCGGAATCGCGGACGCAATCGCCCGCAATGGCCTGCGGGCCGCAGGCTACATCTACATCAATATCGACGACACCTGGCAAGGTGAGCGCGACGGCAAAGGCAACATCCAGCCCAACCGGAAATTCCCGGACATGCAGGCGCTGGCCGGCTATGTCCACTCCAAGGGCCTCAAGTTGGGCATCTATTCTTCGCCCGGACCCAACACTTGCGAGGGCTACGAAGGCAGCTACGGCCACGAAGAACAAGACGCACGAACTTACGCTGGTTGGGGCATCGATTATCTCAAGTACGACTGGTGCGGCGCCCGCAATCTTTACAGCGAGGCCGAAATGCAAGCCGTATATCAGAAGATGGGCGACGCCTTGCTCGCGTCCCACCGCGCCATCGTCTTCAGCCTTTGCCAATATGGCCGCGCGGAGGTCTGGAAATGGGGGCCGGACGTGGGAGGGAATCTGTGGCGCACCACCGGGGACATTCGCGACGCTTGGGATTCGATGTCCCGGATCGGCTTTAGTCAGGACCGGCTCGCCGCATTTTCCAAGCCCGGACATTGGAACGATCCGGACATGCTCGAGATCGGCAACGGCCATATGACCGACACCGAGTATCGGACTCACATGAGTCTATGGTCGATGCTTGCGGCGCCGTTGATCGCAGGTAACGATGTGCGCGACATGCCGGCCTCTATTCTGGACATTCTCACCAACCGCGAGGTGATCGCGATCGATCAGGACAAAGCCGGACACCCAGCCCGGCGCGCCTGGCAATCGGGAGAGCAGGAGGTCTGGTCGCGAGACCTGGCCGGTGGCGACACGGCTGTCGCGATTTTCAATCGCTCCACAGAAGAAGCCCGCGTGGTCTTCCGCTGGGCGGATGTTGGGATTGGCAAGATGCCCAACCGCGCGCGTGATTTGTGGGCCCATGCCGACCTGAAGCTCAGGGGCCCGGAGTATTCGACGCCGGTTCCCGGTCACGGCGTGGTCATGCTGCGGGTGCGCTGAGCTTGTAGCGGTGCACACAAATACCTGAACCCACCAGTAAGAAATTACCAGTGTGCCGGTATGGTGAAACGCGGCATACCGGTCATATTCTGTGGCGGTGGACTACCGCGACGAAGACTTCGGTCCGGAGGATGATATGAAAAAACCTTTCCAGCGCTATTTTGTTGGGATCGCAGCCGGAATTCCACTATTGCTGCTCGCCGCGGCCTGCAGCAACGCTCCGGAGGCCAAGCAAGAGCCCAAAACACCCCCCAAACCGGCCGCCTCCGTGCCCGATCTCAAGGTGAGCCCGGCCGCTAAGGCGAAGGCGATGGATCCCAAGCCTGCTCCGGCGGCGCAGAAGAAAGAAGTAGCGGAGCGCTTCGGCAAAGGAAAGGCTTCGATTGCCGTTAAAGGGCATCCCGGAGGCAAGTCTACGCACTCTTTCTGGGCCGAGCAACTGGATGTGGACGATTCCGGTCAGCCCGTATTGGTCGACATGGCTTGGGACAACCCGCACAAAGTGCTCTACATCAGCCGCGATCGAAGCTTTAGCTGCCGGAACGGCGGCACCGCGGATGGATCGATTCTGACGGCGATCTATGGGAAAGATAACAAGCTGAACAAGCCGCCCGGCTCCGGCTGGTGGATCGCGGAGTTGGACGCAGGAGAATGCGGAGTCGCAACGGCTGGTACCTATGGATGCAGGTTCGATGCGGATGGAATGAACACCGAGTGCGGGTCTACGAGTGTCGAAGATGTGAACGACGATATCGAGGTTGTCCCTCTGCCCAAGGAAGACAGCCCGGCCACCCCACCGGCGAGCGGGAAACAGTAACTGTTTCATGCCAGCCGTTCTACCCAAACGTTGGCGTCGAAATTACCGCAGCTCGGGTATGGCCCGTCTCGGCGCCTTGCACTATGGTGAAAGTATGTGAAGGTCTTGAAGCCTCCTGAAGTTTTTCAGCGGGGCGAAAGCAGAAGTTATGACCCTACCGTTTCAAAAATTTGTTTTCGGCTTGTACGAGCAGCGTCGATTGAGGAATTGGTTTTACACCCTGGCGTTCGCCATTTTCCTTCCAACCGGACTCCGGTTTGCGATGCTGGCGTGGGAGTTTGGCGACTGGTTCGATAAGCCGCTCTCGATATTCGCGGGACTCATGATCGGCAGCACCGCCGTGGTGACCTTGCTTCGTCTTTGGACCGTGCCGCCACGGCAGACCCTGGCTGCCGCGGCCGGAATGGAGCCTGCGGAGCCGGCAGTTCCGGTGCTGAATGCATCCCAGATGTATGCAGCGGCGAAGTGGCAGGCGGCACACAATCGCCAGATCGCCCGCGGCGCCGCCGCGCTCGGCCCTAGCAGCCGGTGGCCGTTCGGGCGCTGATTTTATTCAAGCGCCGGTTTCTTTGGCGCGATTGTTAGCCTCGCGATAATTGAAGACGCGGCGCCGTTTGATCACTTCGGCCACTTCAGGCGGTACCATCTCCTCCCAAGAGCCGTCTTCGTCCTTGATTCGCCGCAGGACATTTCGCGAGTAGATGTGGAGCACGTTCTGATCGAAATCCCATGCGTTACGGCAGTTTCGCCGAGATCGGGGCCGGGCAGGAAGTGGCCCGCTGGTTTTTCAAAGTTGGCGGCGCCGCAGGCAGCATCTCCAAGCCCATTTCCGCCTACGACATGACGGTGAGCCGATGCGATCTACGGCCATTGCAAGCGTTACGTTTCCAGAGAACGGCTGCAGAGCATGCTCGACCGCGAGCACGATCTGAATCTGGAACGGCTGCGCGCGTCGCGCGGCGATACCACAGCCTTCTTCCCTTTCGCCGACACCGTCGCCGCGCGCTATCGCGGCACCACTGAATGCCACGGCTGGATGGGCGTGAAGTTCCAGGCGCACCCCCCGGTGGAGCGAGGCCGCATCCGGCAGCTCGACTGAATAAACAGACTTTCGGCCGGGTACCGGCAGCAACCAGGACCGTGAGTTGCCGGACGGCAGCATACCAGGCGCGGCGCTCCAAAACTCACAACTTTCCGGTACCGGCAGGCGCCGCATGGAAGGCTGTATACTTGCGATTGTCGACGCCAAAAGGAGGAGCAACTTATGGCAGTGGTCAAATTCAACTTGAACGGTAGAGCGCAGACCGTCGACGCGGCACCCGCCATGCCGCTGTTATGGGTTCTGCGCGACACGCTGGGGCTGACCGGAACCAAGTTCGGCTGCGGCATGTCGCTGTGCGGCGCCTGCACGGTTCACATCAACGGGCAGGCGGTGCGCTCGTGCGTGACGCCTATCTCGGCGGTCGCGGGAAAGACTGTGGTGACCATCGAGGGCCTGTCGCCGAACACCAGCCATCCCATCCAGCAAGCTTGGATCGAGCAGGATGTTCCGCAGTGCGGCTACTGCCAGTCCGGCCAGATCATGACCGCGGCGGCGTTGCTCGCCAAGACCTCGCGGCCCACCGACGCCGATATCGATGAGGCCATGCACGGCAACATCTGCCGTTGCGGAACCTACGACACGATTCGCGCCGCCATCCATCGCGCGGGTGAGATTGCCCGCGCTGAAGGAGGTTCCAAATGAACCCGCGCGTGAATCGGCGAGCTTTCCTGAAGGCCGGGGCCGCAACCGCCGGCGGATTGCTGGTCAGTTTCTACGTCCCTGAGCGCTCCCAACTCGTGGCCGCCACCACGGACGCCAAGCTCAACGCCTATGTGCACGTCGGCTCGGACGATTCTGTCACACTGTTTATCCACAAAGCCGAAATGGGGCAGGGAACGGTGACGTCGCTTTCCATGCTGCTGGCCGAGGAGCTGGAATGCGATTGGAACAAAATCCGCACCGAGTTTCCCGGCGTCAGCCCCGAATACGGGCCGTACCAGGGCGTGGTGGGTAGCATGAGCATCCGAACCTCCTGGGTGTCCCTGCGCAAGGCCGGCGCGGCCGCGCGCGAGATGCTGGTGCAGGCTGCGGCGGAGCGCTGGGCCGTCGACAAGGCGCGCTGCCGCGCTGAGAACAATACCGTCGTCAACACCGATACTAACGCACGGCTCAGCTACGGCAGCCTGGCGGATGCCGCGGCGAAATTGCCGCTTCCCTCGAACGTCGCGCTGAAAGACCCCAGCCATTTCCGGCTGATCGGCCAGCCTACCAAGCGGCTCGACACGCACGACAAAGTCAACGGCCGCGCCGTGTTTGGGATCGACGTGCGGGTTCCCGGAATGATGCACGCCGTGGTGGAGCGTTGTCCCGTATTCGGCGGCAAAGTGGCGAGCTTCGATGCCAGCAAGAGCAAGGCGATTCCGGGTGTTAAGGATGTAGTGCGGATATCCAGCGGTGTGGCCGTGATCGCCGACAACACCTGGTCGGCGATGGAAGGCCGGCGGGTTCTGCAAGTGAAATGGGACGAAGGCCCGGTCGCGTCCGTCAATAGCGCCGGTATCAGTAAGGACTTCGCCGCACACGCGCAGCAGCCCGGCGCCGAAGCGCGCAAGAATGGCGACGCTGCGGCCGCGCTTCAATCCGCTGCCAAGAAGGTGGAGGCGGTTTATGAAACGCCCTTCCTAGCGCATGCTCCCATGGAGCCACTCAATTGCGTCGCGCACGTCCGCGCCGACGGATGCGAGGTATGGGCGTCCACGCAAGGGCAGAGCGCCGCGCACGAGGCCGCGATGCAAATTACCGGCCTGCCGCCCGAAAAAGTAAAAGTCTACACCGAATTCATGGGCGGCGGATTCGGGCGCCGCGCCCGCTCGGACTACGTTGCCGATTCCGTCGAGGTCTCCAAAGCTGCGGGTGCGCCGGTTCAAGTCACCTGGTCGCGTGAGGACGATATCCAGCAGGATTGGTATCGCCCCGCTGCCTACAGCCGCTTCACAGCTGGTCTGGATGCCGACGGATGGCCCGTGGCGTTACAAGCGCGCCTGATTTGCCCGCCTTTCGGCGGCCTCAGCAAAGGCGTGGCCCGCACCGGTGTCGAAGGCGTCGTGGATTTGCTGTACGCCATTCCCAACGTCCTGGTGGATTATCACGCGCTCGACCACGGGATTCCGGTGAGTTACTGGCGCTCAGTCGGATATTCGCAGAATACCTTTTTTGCCGAGTCGTTCATCGACGAGCTGGCCCTGGCGGGTGGCAAGAATCCGCTGGAATTGCGGCTGCGCCTGCTGGCCGATTCGCCCCGGTTGCGCGCCGCTCTAGAGCTGGCGGCCGACAAAGCCGGCTGGGGCCAGCCGCTTCCGTCCGGGCATGCCCGCGGCATCGCAGTGGCGAACAACGTCGGGAGCTTCAACGCACAGGTGGCCGAAGTCTCGGTGGACCGCGGAAAGCTGCGCGTGCATCGCGTGGTCTGCGCAGTCGATTGCGGGTATGCCGTCAATCCTTCCGGTGTCGAGCAGCAGATCCGCGGCGCCATCGTGTTCGGCTTGTCGGCCGCGCTGAAAGGCGGCATCACCATCGAGCGCGGGCGCGTTCAGCAGCAGAATTTCCATCAGTACGATGTGCTGCGCATGGAGGAGATGCCCGTCATCGAAGTGCATATCGTGCCGAGCAAGAATAATCCCGGCGGGATCGGCGAGGCTGGAACGCCCGCCATCGCTCCCGCGGTGGCCAATGCCATTTTCGCGGCTACCGGCAAACGGGTCCGGCGCCTGCCGATTCGCACCGAGGAGCTGGCGTAACACACGAATGACCCTTAAACGCGTATCTCTTTCGTTGGCCTGCGTCATTGCCGCGAGCTGCTTGGGGGCAGCGAATTCGCCCTTCGCCGGACGCTGGGACCTCACCATGACCGCCTCTCAGGGCGCCTATCCGGATTGGATGGAATTTGCCGAGGAGGGCCCGTCTGGCGTGGTTCGCCTGGTGGGCCGGACCGGCAGCGTGCATCCGGCCAGCGACGTCAAGGTGCAGGCATCGCACCTGACGTTCACGTCGCCCGAGGGCAATTGGGATGTTACCGCCAGCGGCCATAAGCTGAGCGGAGTCCTGCGTCGCTCCAAGGGCGCGGAAGTGCAAGTCGCCGGAGTTACGGCGCCATCGCTGAAACGTCCCGCGCCCGCTGCCTGGTCCGCGCCCGAGCCGTTGTTCACCGGAAAAGACCTGACGGGTTGGGAAGTGGACGATCCCTCCAAAACCTATTGGTCCGCTCAGAGCGGCGAGCTGCACAACGACAAAGGCGGCGCAAATATCCATACCACGCGCAAGTTCGACGATTTCAAGCTGCACATCGAATACAACTGCCCGCAAGGCGGAAACAGCGGAGTCTACCTGCGCGGCCGCTACGAGGTCCAGGTGGAATACGAGCCGCCGGAAAAGAACGACCAATTCCACGCCATGGGTTCGATTTACGGATTCATCGCGCCCGCGGTGGAGCTGCCCAAGCGCCCCGGTCAATGGGAGAGCTACGACGTCACGCTGGTGGGCCGCACCGTGACCGTGATTCGCGACGGAACCAAGATCATCGATGAACAGGAAATCCCCGGCATCACCGGCGGCGCCCTGGACAGCCACGAGGCCGAACCGGGACCGCTCTACCTGCAAGGCGATCACACCGGCGGATTGCGCTACCGCAACATCACCATCTCGCTGCCCAAGCGCTAGCAACGTACGCCAGCTATCCTATCCAGATGGCCTTCGAAGACACCCTGGCAATTCGAGTAACGCGCAAACATAAAGATGGAGTAACCGTATCGTGCGCCCTGCGGCCCGACTACGTGAACAGTCAAGGCGTCCTGCACGGCGGCGTTATCGCGTCCATCGCGGACGAAGCGGCCTGGCACGCCATGGTGCATGCCTACCAGGGTCACCGCAACGCAACCACCAGCGAACTGAAGGTCAACTATCTTCGCCCCATCGCCATGTCCAAAGTGATCGCGCGCGCCTACGCACTGCGCGCGGGCAAGACGCTATTCGTCAGCCGCGTCGACATGTTTGACGCCGAGAAGCGCCTGGCTGCGGTTGGGATCGTGACTTACATGCTGCTTCCCAACTCCAAATAGCCGCGCGCGCCGGATCACTCCACCGTAAGCACGACGGGTTGCTCGATCAACGACGCTTTGTTCGCGGTCAACACCAGTAAGTGATAGCGGCCGGCCTTAATTTCAGGGACGGTGAATTTGACCTCTGTGTCCGACTGGTCCGAGATGTTTACCTTGGTATCCTTCTGACCATCGGTTAGGTAGAGCTCGGCAATGCCGCTCTTTCCCAGGTTTTCACCTTTGGCGGTGATCGTATCGCCTTTCTTCCCGCTATCGGGATCGACTGTGGTGCAATGTGGCGTGGCCTGAAAAGCGAACAGCGCAACGGCCACGCAAAGCAGCCCAACAACCAACCAGGTTCGCATAGGCTTTCCCTCTGGCAGGCGATTATACACCCAGCTAATGAAAAGTGTTAGCTCCCCTGCTCCCTGCTCATTTCTCCACACTGTTCAAAAGAGCCGCCAACTAACTTCTCCAGCCGCGGCAACGATCTCCCAGCTAAGGCCGGATCGATCCTGTTATCGATACCAAGCGTTCGCCTCAATGCCGGTCATCATGATCGTGGCGAAAGCGGTAGCCGCCGTCGTCATGCCATCGGCCGTGATCCCAGTTGTGGTATCCGTACCCGCCGTAATAACCGCCGCCACCATAGTAGTAGGGACTGTAGTGGCGTTCAACGCAACCTGAGAGAACCAGCGCGGCGCCGAGAAGGATCAGGAACCCAAAATATGTTCGCATATGTGCTCCCAAATACGGTCTTCTGCAACCTGACGACCGAAAGGTCCGGTAAACCGACGCCTGCTGTTTCAATCGCCTGCATGCGGGCAACGTCTGCGCCGGCGATGTATGGCGATCGTTTTCGACCAGACAACTGGCTGTTTTCGGCCACCACTCGCGGAGGTTCATGTTGACGTCCGCCGTGCCCTGCCAGCTGTGGCCGTTGAACGCATCGCGCTCTCGTCAATGCCCATCCATCCGCATATGGCAGTAGCGGGAGCGAATTAGTGCGCGAGACGTGGGCCGACAATCATGCTCAACGTCCGCCGTGTGGCGACACGCACTCGTGCCTGCCGACGCTTCAGGGCAAGTGCTCCGACCAAAACGCTGCCGGTCAGAAGCGCAAAGGCTGCGAGCCCGCGCCGCAAACAGGACCGAAACTCGCGATCAGCCAGAGCGGTTGGGAAGTACAAAGGACTTGACGGACAGTAAATTCTGGTTCATAGGCAATAGCTGGATGCTGAAAGAGAGAAAATGGACAACTGCTTTAGCAAATCGACAGCCTGTATCTGAGCAAACCCGCGATGCAAACGACCAAGGTGCCCCCACCACCGCCGCCATGGACCGGGGAAACAATCTTTGCATCGGGCCGCGCTACATCTCTGGTCTTCGACAAATCCCCGTTGGAGAGCCTGAATATCGACGAAGCGGCTCTTCTGGACCATTTTTACCGCTGCACGATTACGCCGCTGTTTTATATGGAGTCTCTGGCTGACTTAGAAAAATCTATGCGCAGAAACAGCACGCCAGAACAGCTTGTCGGCTCGCTTGCCATCCGAACGCCAGAATGGAACGGGCGTTCGATAAGATTGCTCTCGTGACGTCGGCCTCTGTTCGCCAATCCCCACGGATCGCTACCCGAAAAGCTCAACGCGCCGCATTACCAGACCGCACGTCCAGACAAACCCACGCCCGGTGACGCATCTCCAACTCCCATAATCTCCCCACCCTCAGCCATTTCCCTCCACCCACCCTCCGCCACCGCCGCCGCGCATGCTAATTCCAAACCGAGGCAAAAACATGTCAGCACTTCCAACCCCTGTCCCCGACGGCGCGGACGCCCGTGCCATCGAACAAAACCTGGCGCGCGCCGCCCTCTACCGCGCGGCCGTCCCCAGTTCGATCGACGACAGCCCCCCTACCGCCTGCGCTGCTACAAACAGCACCGCCGTGAATCGGGCCGCTGTCAATCGCGCCAACGCCCAGCACTCCACCGGTCCCCGCACCGAAGCCGGAAAACGCCGCTCCTCGCTCAACGCCATCCGCCACGGCCTCACCGCCCAAACTGTCGTCCTGCCCTCCGAAGACCCCGCCCAGTACGAAACCCTCCGCCGCCAGATGCTCGACGAATACCAGCCGGCCACCCCAACCGAAACCCAGCTCGTTCAGGAACTCGTCGACACCGCCTGGCGCCTCAACCGCATCCCGCTGCTCGAAGCGAGTCTGCTCGCCCATGCCGAAAACCCACCTGATGAACAACCCGCGGCCGTGACCCAAGAAATCCCGTTTAACATCGTCGACGCCCACCGCCTCATCGCCGGCATCAACCTGCAAGGCGCGCGCCTCTCCCGCCAGTTCCAAAAAACCCTCGACAAGCTGCGCGAGATCCAAGAGCAGCGCCGCCACCGCGAGCGCCGCGACCTGGAAGACGCCGCTGCCCTGCTGGAACTCTTTAAGCACAAAGGCCGCCCCTGGGACCCCGCCGACCATGGCTTCGTTTTCACGAAAGAGCAAGTCGAGCGCGCCGCCGACCGCATGATGCGTCAAAACGAGGCCCGCCACGTCGCCTATTGCCGCTTCCAGCACGCCCCGCAGCTCCAAAAAGGCTACGACAAGCACACCTACTGACCGCCGCCGCCGCCCCGCCCAGCCCCTACAAACCTGCCACCACTGATTCCGCTCTACCGGCGCCGGTGCCAGATCCCTCTCCGCAACCCGCCCGAGGTAGACTGAAGTCAGAAATCCCTAATCATCATGCCGGCCGCAACTGAAATTACCCATCCGCCCGTTCAGCCGCTCACCGTCCTGAGCGAAGAAGAGAAGATGTTCCGGAGCACGATTCTCCGCTTTGCGCGCGAGCGCATCGGCCCCCACGTGCGCGAGATGGACGCCGCCGGGGTTTTTCGCAAAGACCTGCTGAAGGAAATGTTCGAGCTCGGCCTCATGGGCATCGAGATCCCCGAGGAATTCGGCGGGCAGGGTGGAAACTTCTTCCAGTGCGTGCTGGCTGTGGAAGCGCTGGCCGAGGTGGACCCCTCCGCAGCCGTCATCGTCGACGTGCAGAACACCATCGCCAACAATATCCTGATCCGCTGGGGCAGCCAGGAGCTGAAGCGCCAGTATCTGCCCAAGCTCGCGCGCGATACGGTTGCCGCCTTCGCGTTGTCGGAAGCGGGCTCAGGCTCGGATGCCTTCGCGCTTGCGACGCGCGCTACACGCCAGGGCGACCACTACTTGCTCACCGGCCGCAAGCTTTGGATCACCAATGCCGGGGAAGCGGGCGTATATTTTGTTTTCGCCAACGCCAATCCGGAAGCCGGCCATCGCGGCATCACTTGTTTCCTGGTGGAGCGCGGATTCGCCGGATTCCAGGTGGGCAAGAAGGAAGACAAGCTCGGCATTCGCGCTTCGTCCACCTGCGAGCTGATTATGGACGACTGCCGCGTTCCCGCGGCCAACGTCGTCGGCGAGTTAGGCAAAGGCTATAAGATCGCCATTGAAACGCTGAACGAAGGGCGCATCGCCATCGGGTCTCAGATGGCCGGCCTGGCCCAGGGAGCGCTCGGCCACGCCATCGCCTACGCCAAACAGCGCCAACAATTCGGCAAACCCATCGCCGATTTTCAAGGAGTGCAGTTCGAGCTGGCCCAGATGGCCACCGAAGTCGAAGCGGCGCGCCTCCTGGTTTATAACGCTGCCCGCATGCGCGACGCCGGACTTCCATTTGTCACCGAAGCCGCGATGGCCAAGTACTTCGCCTCTCAGGTTGGCGAGAACACCGCCTCGCGCGCCGTCGAGATTCTGGGCGGCGTCGGATTCACAAAAGATTACCCAGTGGAAAAGCTGTATCGCGACGCCAAGATCGGCCGCATTTACGAAGGCACCACTAATATGCAGAAGCTGACCATTGCGAAGCAGATCCTAGCCTGATGCGCCGCGCTACACTGAAAAAGGAACCGGGCTTGCCCGGCTACCGTCGAAGCTGGAGAGCGCCGCAGGAGGCTGCGGCCTCCTCGTTCGGCGTAGAAATAGCTGCAGCGGCCTTCCGTTGCGGCGCGAGTTAGTGGAGTACAACCATGCGTCTCGTAGCCTTTTTTGCAATTCTCGCGGGCGCGGCCTTTGGCGCCACCATCGCCCACGACCCCAGTCCATCGGAGATTGACGACATAATTGCCAAATTCGCCGCCAAAGAAGCTGCGTTCCAGCAGGCGCGCGACAATTATACGTATCGCCAGGACGCCAGTGTCATGTCGCTCGACGATGACGGGAACGTCACCGGCAAGTGGCAAGAGGTGAGCGACATCGTCTTCACCTCGGAAGGCAAGCGCACCGATCGAGTGGTTCACGCGCCCATGAGCACTCTCGAGGCTTTCCAACTCGATCCGGGCGACATCTCGGACCTGCGCGACGTGCAGCCGTTCGTGCTCACTACCAATGAGCTGGCCAAGTATTACATTCGCTATCTCGGCCGCCAGAAGCTGGATGAGATTAGCTCCTTCGCCTTTGCGGTGAAGCCCAAGAAGCTTGAATCCGGCCAGCGCTATTTCGAAGGCATCGTTTGGGTGGACGATCAGGATCTCCAGATCGTCAAGAGCTATGGCCGCGGCGTCGGTATTCAGAAAGGCGACCACCAGTATCCGAAGTTCGAAACATATCGCGAACAAGTCGACGGCAAATATTGGTTCCCGACTTACACCATCGCTAACGCGACGCTGCACTTTCAGGACCACGACCAGCGCATGAAGATGGTCGTGAAATATCAAGACTACAAGCAGTTCAAGAGCGACACGACCATCAAGTACGGCGACGTGGACGATCCCAACAAGCCTCCCGCTACGCCGCCCAAGAAGCAGTAGCGTTGCATCTCCCGGTTGACGATCTTCTGCCGGAGATCCGGCGGTCGCTGGCGGCTTGCTCGAATCTGGTTATTGAAGCTCCACCGGGAGCAGGAAAGACCACGCGCGTTCCTCCCGCGCTGCTCTCTTTGGTGCCCGGACAGGTGTTGGTCCTGGAGCCACGACGTCTAGCTGCCCGGCTGGCCGCGCGCCGGATCGCCTTGGAGATGGGCGAACGGCTGGGCGAAACGGTCGGATATCAGGTCCGCTTCGAGGAGGTCGCTAGCCCGCGCACGCGTCTGCGCTTCTTGACCGAAGGCATTCTTACGCGGCGGTTGATCTCGGATTCGACGCTGACCGGCGTCGATATCGTGGTGCTCGACGAGTTCCACGAAAGGCATCTTGAGAGCGACCTGGCGCTGGCGCTGCTGCGGCGATTACAGGAGACCTCGCGGCGCGATTTGCGTTTGATCGTCATGTCCGCGACTTTAGATGCTGCACCCATCGCGCGCTTCCTGGCCGGCTGCCCCGTTGTGCGCTCGGAAGGCCGTTTGTTCCCGCTCGCCATCACGCATCAGCCTTATTCTCCCGCACCGCTGGAAGCGCAGGTCGCCGGCGCGATAGATCAGCTGCTACGTGAAAAACATCAGGGCGACATTTTGGTTTTCCTTCCCGGCGCTGCCGAAATTCGCCGCTCCGCCCGCGAATGCCAGGCGCTGGCCGCGCGACACGGGCTGCTGGTGCTTCCGCTGCACGGCGACCTGCCGGCGGCAGAGCAGGATCGCGCTGTCTCCCCGGCCTCGCGGCAGAAGCTGATCTTATCGACCAACGTCGCCGAGAGTTCCGTCACCGTGGAAGGCGTCACGGCCGTCATCGATAGCGGCCTGGCGCGCGTGGCGAGCGATTCGCCCTGGACCGGTCTGCCCACTCTAACGGTCTCGCGTATCAGCAAGGCCTCCGCCACGCAGCGCGCCGGCCGCGCCGCCCGAACCGCACCCGGCCGGGCCATCCGCCTCTACACGCTCGAAGATTTCAGCCGTCGTCCGGATCATGACCCTCCCGAGATTGCGCGCCGCGAGTTGTCCGAGCTCTGTCTCACGTTGCGGGCTATCGGCATCGCTCATCCTGGTTCACTCGCTTGGCTCGATGCTCCTCCCGATGCGGCGGTTTCTCGTGCCGAGGACTTGCTCGAGCGGCTGGATGCAACCGGAGACAGCGCCCGCCGGATGGCCCGTTATCCTCTGCATCCCCGGCTCGCGCGACTGGTAATGGAAGCTGTTGAGCGAGGCGCTGGCGAGGAGGGCTGCGCCGCGGCCGCACTGCTGAGCGCGCGGACCCGATCGAGCTCGTGCGATCTGATGCATCTCGTCGATTCCGAAATGGACGCGATCACAAAACGGCACTTCGAGCAGATCCGCCGTATCGTTCGTCCGCACAAAACTGGCAAGCACGACCCGAACGCGCTTTCGCTCGCCATCCTGACGGCTTTTCCAGACCGAGTGGCGCGCCGCCGCAAAGACCGGCAATTGCTGCTTGCTTCCGGCGGCTCGGCCGTCCTGGAGTTCGATACGGCCATCGAGTTCCTGGTGGCCGTCGACATCGAAGATCGCAGCGAACACGGCCAGCCGCTGGTCCGGCTCTTTTGCGGCCTTGAGCCGGAGTGGCTGGTCGATTTGTTTCCCGCGCACATCACGGAGCGTGCGGGGGTCGAATGGAATCGCACGGCGGAGCGCGTCGAGGCCGTCAGCGCTCTGTTGTACGACCACCTGGTCATTGAAGAAACGCGCAGCGGCGCACCCGATCCGGAACAAGCCGGAGCTTTGCTGGCCGAGAAGGCCCTCGAGGCCGGAATCGAACGCTTCATCGATCGCGACGCGTTGGACGAGCTGTTGGCTCGCATCAATTTCGCCTCCGAGCACGCGCAGGTTCCCAGAATCGATATTGAATCGGCATTCCGCGAACTCTGCCGCGGGCTGAAGAGCTTTGCCGATCTGAAGAGCGCTTCTGGCTCGATGATCGCGACGCTCGAGCAGCGCGCCAATGCGAAATTGCTGAACCAGATCGCTCCCAGCCGCATTCGCCTCGCGAGTGGCCGCCAAGCGCCGATTCACTACGAGGCTGGCAAGCCGCCTTGGGTCGCCTCACGCCTGCAGGATTTCTTCGGCATGCGCGAAACGCCGCGCATTGCCAATGGCAAGGTGCCGTTGGTCGTACATCTGCTCGCGCCCAATCAGCGTCCGGTGCAGACCACCACCGATCTGGCGGGTTTCTGGCAGCGTCTCTATCCGCAAGTTCGCCGTGAGCTGAGCCGGCGATATCCCAAGCACGCCTGGCCGGAAAATCCATAGGTGTGTCGTGCTTGAATGAGATCTATGCGCCGCATCATCGCCGCTCTGTTTCTTTTTGGCATCTCGTTCGGCTACGTCGAGGCTGCGGTGGTCGTGTATTTGCGCGCGATCTATGATCCGATTCGCCAGCACCTGCATCCGGACCGCCAGCCGCACGAGCTGTTCCCGCTGATTTCGCCGCGGCAGCTTGCCGACGCGGGCCCCGAAAATCCCCGGCGTCTGGTGATCGAAATCGGCCGCGAAGCCGCCACCATGGCGATGCTGGGTGGAATCGCCCTGGCCTGCGGCCGAACGTTTTATCAAAGCGTCGCGGCCTTCGCCATCGCCTTCGGAGTGTGGGACATCTCTTTCTACGCGTTTCTGAAGCTCATGATTCAGTGGCCGGAATCGCTCCGCACTTGGGACATTCTGTTCCTGATTCCACTGCCATGGGTCGGGCCGGTGTGGGCGCCGGTGATGGTGGCTGCCACGATGATCGTCTGCGGGTTGATATCGCTGCGATGGGGCGGCTTGCGAATCCCGCCGCTCTCCTGGCTCGCTATCGTGGCGGGCGCGCTATTGATCGTGCTCGCCTTCATCTGGGATTTTCGCAACGTCGCTGCGGGTGGCCTGCCGAATGCCTTCAACTGGCCGCTATTGCTGGCCGGCGAAGCCATCGGACTCACCGGCTTTGCTGTTGCAGCACGGAAGCGAGCATTTCAGGAATTTCAAAAACGGCGCGATTCTCGATAGCCGCTGCGTTGCATCCGAAGCGCTCGAAGTTCACTGGATCGAGCAGCTCGCGCAGTCCGGCATGGATGTCGCGAAACGATTTCAGAACCACTCCAACCTGGTTCTCGCGAATCCATTCGGTGTTGTAGCGCTCCTGCGGCAGGGTCCATGCATTACGCTCAACAACCACCGGGAGCCGCATAGCCAACGCCTCGCTGATGCTGCCCGGCCCGGGTTTTCCGACGAAGAAATCGGACAGTTGCATGTAGTAAGGCACCTCCCGGGTGAACCCCTCCACGAATTTCGGGAACTTCGTCGTGAGCCTGCGCAGACGTTCCGCCAGCTTGGCATTGCGCCCGCAGATGAAAATGAACTGTGCGTCCATAGTGACGCGCTTCGCGATTTCGAGCATTGCGCTCGATCCTTCGCCCCCGAACAGAACCAATCCCGTCGTCCGGTGCGGGTCGAGCCCGAGTTTCTGGCGCTCGGCTGCCCGGTCGATCGCCGCGCGGCGGTAAAAGTCCGGCCGCAAGATCATTCCCGACGTCAGAAACACGCGCTCCCGCGGATGACCGAGCGCCGCGGCCTGCTCGGCTGCCTTGCGTGTGCCGCAAATCAAATATTGCTCCTGGCGTTCGATCCAGAAATGCGGCGGATAGTCGGCCAGATCCGTGAGGATCGTCACGAACGGTGTTGCTGGCAGACTCTGCCGCAGCGCGCGATTGAAATTCGGAACCAACGACACAACCAGATCGCGGTCGCCTTGCGCCCAGAATTTCTTGAGCAGCCGGACCTGCCCGCGATGGTACAAGCGGATCAGCGCATGCATGAGCACCGTCAATTGCGGCGATCCGAGCGTCCAGCCTTTCTTCAGGAGCAGGTTGTAAATGTCTTCCATCCGAATGCCGGTGTACTTGCGGAAGATGTCGAGCGGGTCCAGAATCTCCTGAAGATTGACCAGCCGGACCTCCCAGGGCCGCTGCTGCTCTTCGATCACGGACTTTAACGCGTTGGCGGCCGCGCGATGGCCTCCGCCCGCCTCAAAGTACACAAAATCCAGCTTTTGCACGGGTTTGGGGGTTTCGCTCAAGGTTACATGTTGACACACTTTTGTTCTGATTCATCCAGAAAAAATGGTATCCGCAAACATTTCTTCAACAGAATGTAATAGGGCGGGCGGTATAGTCAAACTAGGAAGGCAGCCTGATGCGCGGTTTCATTATTCGACGCGACTACAGCGTAATGCGCCTCGCGAATAATTGGGTGGCGCCGGGGTGGATGCGCGCCTACGTGATCGCTTCGACGCGCGCCGGCGACGGGTGGCTCTGGTACGCGATGGGGCTCGGCATCCTGCTCTTCGGCGGCGAAAATCGCTTCCGAGCGCTGGGCGCGGCCGGAGCCGCCGCGGTACTGAGTATTCTGCTGTTCCTGGCACTCAAGCGGTTCACAGGCCGCCGGCGTCCCAACGAAATCGAGCCGCACTGCTGGGCCACGCTTCTTCCTCCCGATCAATTCTCGTTTCCCTCCGGCCACACCATGACAGCCTTCGCGGTGGCGATCCCGCTGTCGCTTTTTTATCCGGAGCTGACGGCCGGCCTGCTGTTCTGCGCCTTCAGCATCGCTCTGTCGCGCATCCTGCTCGGCATGCATTTCTTGAGCGACGTGGTAGCCGGCGCGCTTCTGGGCCTGGGGCTCGGATACCTGAGCTTCCTGGCCTTCTAATAGACAAGCATTCGGCAGATAGGCAATCCTGAGGGAATGCGACGCGCACGCTTGCTTCCCCTGCCTCTGCTTTTTTGCCTGGCCTGCTCAGCTTTTGCGCAGGACACCGCCGAAATCATCCGCGCCATTGAGAGCCCGCAGGTCCCCAACCGTCAGGGACTCGACCCGTTCACGCTGGCGCAGCTCATGGATCGATTCCACGTGCCCGCCGTCAGCGTCGCCGTGATCCGCGACTTCAAGATCCAATGGGCCAAAGCCTGGGGCGTGGCCGATGTTCAATCGGGCGAGCCCGCCGATACGGAGACGATGTTCCAAGCTGCCTCCATCAGTAAGCCGGTTGCGGCCATGGCGTCGTTGAAGGCCATCCAAGGCGGCAAATTCGGCCTCGATCAGGACGTCAACACCATTCTCAAGTCCTGGAAAATTCCGGAGAGCCCGTTCACCAAAGATCATCCCGTCACACCGCGCGCGCTGATGAGCCACACCTCCGGAACCGACGATGGCTTCGGTTTTCCCGGCTATGCTCCGTCGGCGCCGCTTCCCACAATTCCGCAGATTCTCGATGGAAAGCCGCCTTCGAATCTCGGCCCGGTGCGATGGGCGCGCCCGCCGTTCACCGGCTATAAGTATTCCGGCGGCGCCGTCTTGATCGAACAGTTGGCCTTGACGGATGCCGTCTTCATGCCGTTTACACAACTGATGCGCGAGTGGGTGCTCGATCCGATCGGCATGACCAACAGCAGCTATGAGCAGCCGCTTCCGCCCGAGCGCGCCAAGAAAGCCGCGCGGGCGCACAACGCCCAGGGCAAGGCCATGGATGCGAAATGGCACGTCTACCCCGAGCAAGCCGCGGCCGGCCTCTGGACCACTCCCACCGATCTTGCCAAGTTCGCCATCGAAGTCCAGTTGTCTCTGCTCGGGAAATCCAACCGTGTGCTCTCGCAAACCATGGCGCAAGAGATGATCACGCCCGTCGGCGTCGGCCCGTTTGCCGTGGGATTCACCATTGAAAAGGACGGCGAAGGCTGGTATTTCACGCACTCCGGCAGCAACTGGGGATTCCAATGCGACCTCTACGCGCATCGCCTGAAAGGCTATGGCGTCGCCATCATGACCAACAGCGATAGCGGCGGCTACCTGATCCCCGAAATCCGGCGCCGCGTGGCTCTAGCCTATGGATGGGACACGCTGGACAAGCCGATTCTGCGCTAGGACAATTGAGGGACATGACTGCCGATCAAGTATTCTCTATCGCCAACAACGTTGCGCTGCTGGGCTGGCTGCTGCTTATCGTTCTTGGACCGCGGCGCTGGGTGGCGCCACTCGTAACCGGCGCCATTCTGCCGCTGCTGTTCGGGATTCTCTACGCCCCCTTGATTGCCGCGCACTGGAGCGAAACGCCGGGAGGCGGATTCGGATCGCTATCGCAGGTGGCCACGCTCTTTTCGAATCGCTGGCTGCTGCTGGCCGGGTGGGTGCACTACCTGGCGTTCGATCTGTTCGTCGGAAGCTGGCAGGTGCGCGATGCCCGCGCTCACCGCATTTCCCACTGGCTGGTGATCCCGTGCCTGATTCTCACCTTCCTGTTCGGCCCGGCCGGCTTGTTGCTGTATTTCATTCTTCGACTGGCTAGGGTGCGAACTCTGCGGCTGGATGCGGCGCCCGCCGAAAAGTAGCCCGCGGCTTCGGCTTTTTCGCGATCGGCTTCGTCCATAATGAGAGAGAGTTTCTCCAAAGAGGAAATCCCTACGTCAACGCCATCACAACGCACAGCCGGCCCAGCTGAAGCCCTGCTGGATCGCAAGGCGGGGCCTGCTGCCGAGAGCCGAGCGGCCAAGGCGATTCGCGAAGTATTCGAATCCGGGCGCCCGCTTACCTTTATTCGGACCGCCGAAGAGCAACGCGTGGCCAAGGTGCTGCACGAGGTAGCCCAGGGATCCCTCGCTTCCAAGCCACTGCCGGTTTGGCGGTGGAGTCTCACCGAAGGCATGCAGCGTGACAATCAGCCCGCCGAACCCGGCTCGCACGCGCCGCGCGGCGCGCTGGACTTTATCGCGAGCTACCGCGGCGCCGCTATCTTCCATCTCAAGGATTTTCACGAGCAGCTGCGCGAATCAGCCGAAATCCGGCGCCGGCTGCGCGACGTGTACGAGAGTTGCCTGGACCGCCACAAGTTTGTCGTCATCACGTCGCCGGTCCGGTTCGTTCCCGAAGAGCTGGAACGCAGCGTGATGTTCCTGGAGCTGCGGCCACCCGACGTGGTCGAGCTGGTGGATTTTCTGCGCCTGGAGACCACCGGGACGAGCGACGAAACTCTGCAGCAGATCGCGCGCGCGCTGGTGGGTTTGACGCTGGATGAAGCGCGCTACGCCCTGCGCCGCGCCTTGGCCGTCAACCCGATCCTGGGCCCTGACTCGCTCCCGGCCGTGCTCGAAGAGAAACGGCTCTTAGTGAATCGCACCGGCTACATCGAATACATCGCCACCGGGACGCAGCTCAGCGAGGTTGGCGGTCTGGATGGCCTCAAGAAATGGCTGGTCGAGCGCCGCAAACTCTTTCAACTGCGCGACAGCCTGAGCGAGGAGATCGTGCCCAAGGGCGTCCTGCTCATGGGCATTCCCGGTTGCGGCAAGAGCCTCACGGTGAAAGCCATCGCTTCCGCTTTTCAGCTTCCGCTTTATCGCGTGGACATGATCGAGATTTTTTCCGGCCGCCACGGCAAGCCCGAAGGCGCGTTCGTGCAGGCCTGCAGGATGCTGGAAGAGATGGCGCCGGCGGTGCTCTGGTTCGACGAAATCGAGATGGGAATCACGTCCACTGAAACCGGCGGCGAGCAGGGCCGCATCTTCGCCTTCTTCCTCACCTGGATGCAGGAAAAGACGCGCGGTTTGTTCGTGGCGGCCACCGCTAACCGCATCGATTTGCTGCCGGCGGAGATGATCCGCAAAGGCCGCTTTGACGAGGTGTTTTTCGTCGACCTGCCGCTCTTGGAGGAGCAGGTCGAAATCTTCCGGATTCACCTGACCCGCCGCGGCGTCGACGTGTCTGGCTTCAACCTGGAGCAACTGACCGAGTTCACCGCGGGCTGGACCGGCGCCGAGATCGAACAGTGCGTCATCTCCGCCATCACCAAGGCGCGGCTGGAAGAACGCGAAGTGACCCAGCAGGATCTGATCGGCGTTGCGGTCAAGCTGGTGCCTCTGTCGCGCACCATGAAGGAGCAGATCAGCCACATTCGCGGCTGGGCCTTCGAGCGCGCCGTTCGGGCGACGCCGCAAGGCATACGCCGTTGAGATCCCTGCTCGCCTATACTCTGAAATATGAAGAAACTCGCGCTGCTGCTCGGGTTCTCGCAATTGCTCATCGCGCAAAACGCGTCGAACCGCGCCGCGCCCCAGGTCGAACGCCATGAGTTCGTGATCTCCAACTTCCGGACCGAGAGCGGCGTCACCATGCCGCAGGTACACGTTGTCTACGGCACCTACGGGCACCTGAACGCCGCCAGGGACAACGCCGTGCTTATGCCGTCGCATTACATGGCGAACCTGCACGGCTACGAATGGCTGATCGGCTCCGATCGCGCGCTCGATCCGTCGCAGCTTTTTCTAGTCGCAACCGAGCTCTTCGGCAACGGCAGCTCGTCGTCTCCCAGCAACACGCCCGAGCCATTTCACGGCCCGCGCTTCCCAGTGATGACCATACGCGACAACGTGGAAGCCGTACACCGCTTGCTCACCGAAGATCTCAAGATCACGCACCTGCGCGCCGTCGTGGGCTTCTCGATGGGTACCGAGCAGGCGTTCCAATGGGCGGTTAGTTACCCCACCTTCGCGGATCGCATCGTAGGTACTTCCGGCACGGCCAAATGCTACCCGCACGGCGTGGTGCGTCTCGAAGGACAAATAGCCGCAATTACAAACGATCCGGCGTTCAACAACGGTGACTACACCGCGCGGCCCGCCAAAGGTTTGGACACGTTCGGCGTGATGTGGCTGGGCTGGCTGTATTCGCAGGAATGGTGGCGACGCGAGTTGTGGCGGCCCACGGCCGAGCCGGGCACCACTTTCGAGCAATACTTCCAAAGCCGCCGCAAGAGTTTCCAGGCCAATGCCGATGCCAATGATCTGATTCTCCAAATGCGCACCTGGGAGCGCCACGATGTCGGCACGACGCCCGGGTTCAACGGTGACGTGGAGCGCGCGCTGCGTTCCATCAAAGTTCCAGTGCTCTACATGCCGTCGGAAACAGACCTGTACTTTCCGATCTCCGACGCGCGTTACGAAGCCGCGTTTATCCCCGGCGTCTTCCTGGTTCCGATTCCCTCGCTGTGGGGGCACACTGCCGGCGCAGCCAGCAATCCGGCGGATGCGAGATTTCTGAACGAGAAAATTGGCGCGTTCCTGCGCACCGGTAGTTCCCGGTAGACGGAGCCGAGCGGTAACTCAACAAACGTTCCGCCGGCTGCGAGATTAGAGCACAAATTACGGCGAGTCCGTGATACAGTTGGCGTGATGCGCCCGATCGCGTCCCTGCTGGCGCTGCTCGTGTGCAGTCCGCTCTGGCCCCAGCAGGAATCAACGCCCATTTTCGGAACCACGGTCGTAATTCCATCCGGGCTCCGCGGACTGGTCTATCATATCCACCGCTATAGCACGCGCCTTCCCAATTTCAAGAAGCTGAAACCCTCAGGCGCTATCTACACCTCCTCCCTCGACATCCCTCCGCAGGATTTCAAGCAGGGCTTTCCAGGCGTCACCAAGCGCACCGAGTGGTTCGCGATCGACTACACCGGACGATTCTGGATCGAAACTCCCACTACTTACACATTCTCGCTGCTTTCCGACGACGGCTCCAAGCTTTACATCGACGACCAGCTCGAAATCGACAATGACGACCTTCATCCACCTTTTGAAAAGAGACGTGACGTAGATTTGACCGGTGGCGTCCACAGCATCCGCGTCTCCTACTTCCAAGGGCCGAGATTCCAGGTTGCGCTGCAATTGAAGATCGCGCGTGCAGGACAAGAACTCCGCGTCTTCAGCACCGACGAGTTCAAACCGCCGCCGAATCCGGAGCAGTGGCATTTCCCTCAAAAAGATCAGCGCCAGCCTGGCGCGCCTTTCTGAGCGTTGCCGCCGAAGCATCGAAGGCCAGGCGCGCGGCTGCGGTGGGGTCCATATCACGCAAGCCGCGGCCGAACACCTCTACCGTATAAGGTCCGCCGTAGTTCTTCTCCGCGAGCAAGTCCAGGAACAATCTGAAATCGACAATCCCCTCGCCGGGAAGAAGCCGCTCCAGGTCGCGAATCGCTTCCGGCGGCGCTGCGGGGCTATCGGAAATGTGCACGTCCAGGATTCGATCCGCCGGGACGTTTCGAATCCAGTTCGGATCGCTCCCGGCGTGGCGCCAGTGCCACGAATCGATTGCTAGGCCGCACGCCGGGGAGACCGTGAGTCCAAATTCCAACATCTCCTCGTTGCGCCAGATAAACTCGTGCGGATAAGCCCTGCGCGAATGAAGCGGCGTGATGCATTCCAACGCCAGCCGGATCGAATACTCATCCAGAACCTGGCAACATCTCTTCAAGCGCTCGCGCAACATCGCAGCTTGAATTTCGCGTGGCTGTTGGGCGGACGACGGCACTCCCAACGTTGCGAGACGGCATCCGGCCTCCGCGGCCAAGTCACAAACAGCTTTGAGCCGGGGAAGCGTCTTCAGAAAAGCTGCATCGTCCTGACGCACCTCGACCGGCAATTGCATCGCGGTCGCTCGAACCGCGCTCTTCGCCCCGGCCGGCAGCGGCTGTTCCTTAGGAATGACGGCGCCGTGGTAGCCCGTTTGTGCCGCGAGTTCCGCTAAAGCAGGCCAGGCGAGGCGAAATCCAACGATGGACGGATGTAGCGACAGGGAGAATCCGGAACCACTCAATCGATGCTCTCCCGCCGCAGCCTCGCTTCGATCAATTCGCAAGCATCGTCGGCCGGCGCGAACACTTCATTGTTGTTCTCCAGACCGAAGCAACTCAGGTCCACCAGCCGGCAATTGTGGTTCGGTACCCACAAATGAATCTCCGCGATATCGGCGTAGCGCTCCAGCACGGCCTCGGCGATCGCATGCAGCGTATTCTGCATGGATCGGCTCTCGTGCTCCACCAAGGTATCCATAATTGCGTCCCGCACGCCATGCCAGTAGACCGCGAAGGGAATCTCATTGTCCGAATACAGCCAGGTCGCCTTCACATTGGTGGCCAGAAGGCGATCCGACGTTTCTTGTAGCGTAGTAAAAGGATCGCGAAGGTAGCCCTGAAATCCCGAGCCGGTGGTTTTGACCACACGCAGGTTCTCGACGCCGGCCTCAATCAGCATCGCATCGCGCGTCGCGGTTACTATCGCGGTCCGGCGCTCGGGACCGGCCGGCGTGAACGACCACGGATGCGGCTTCTGGCCGAATGGAATACGCTCCCAGCGATGCTCGGCAATCTCCACGCGCACTTTCCGCACCTGCGGGTTGCCGTTGAAAAAGTGATTGATCAACTCCTGCGCGAACTGCTCAATCTGCTCGATGGGATAGAGCTTGGCCAGCGCATAAACCGTGTTCTTGATCGTGTCGGCGGGCAGGATGCTGCGGTTGTCGCCGCTCGCGTAGCTGCCCTCGAATTCGCCGCTAAGCTGAATTCCGACGGACAATTCCTTCAGGTCGTGCCGGTCTTGAAGGCGCCGCACCTTGAGCAACCGCACACGCTCGGCACCGTAGCTGTTTTCAAGCAGGGTGATGGACATATATGACTAAGTACCTTTATCCCACTGCCGGCCGTAATACCAAAGCGACGCCAAGTAAGCGGCCAGCGCGAGTCCCAGGTACCATACGCTGGCTCGCCCGGTCGCCACGCCGACGGCCACCAGAGGAAACACCTGGAAGAATCCGCTGGGCCAAAGCGTGCCGCCGGTAAATCGCCAGCGCGTCTGAGGCAGAGGCTGAAGCACGGACGCATGATGTCCCACCGCCAGCGCCACCAGAGCGCCGGCCACGCCCGGCAGCAACGCCAGCGGGGCAACTGCACGGCTGCGACGCACAGGAACGCGAGGTCTTTCGCCAGCAAGATCTGGTAGCCGCGCAGCGGCAACACACGATACCGCGCGATGCCCCACGGCAGGTCGAGTCCGAAAAGACACTGCCCGTATGTGCTGATCGCGATCACCACTACCAGGGCCAGGATCAGAAATGCATCCGGATCGGGACGCGAGCCGAACAGCCGGTAGAGCGCGCCGCCGAGAGCCAGCGCGAGTGCCGCGTGA
>CAVUBR010000022.1:0-204655 GCA_963739705.1 Terriglobia bacterium
CGAATGCTCTGGACGCGCGCCGCATCGTTCCCGATCCGAAAAAAGGCGGCGGGCTGACCGCGCTGCGTGTTGCAGACGGAAGCGAAATGTGGCACGTTGCTCCGGCGCCCTGTCCCGACAATGCACCGGCGGGCTGCAGTCCTGCTCAGCCTGGCGCGGTGACCGGCATTCCCGGAGTGGTTTTTGCCACGTCGGTGGACGGACACATCCGCGCGCACTCCGCCGAGGACGGCAAGCTCTTGTGGGATTTCGACACCATGCGCGAGTTTGAAACCGTGAACGGAGTGAAGGCCAGCGGGGGGTCTATTGAAGGCCCCGGCGCAGTGGTGGTGAACGGCATGGTCTACATTACTTCCGGCACCCGCGCAACGGTGGCATGCCGGGCAATGTCCTTCTGGCGTTCGCGAGCGAGCTGATCACCGCGTGACGGTGACGGTCACATTCTGATACGTGAAAAGCGACCCGTCGCTCGCGACCGCGCGCAGCACGTATGTACCCGGCTCGTTAAATGTGACCTCGGTGGTCCATTTGCCGTCCGGAGGCGGCTCGGGAATCACGTAAGGCGGCGACCACGGGGAATTGCCCCACGTGCGGCTGTCGGTCCAGGTCTTCATTTGTTCCGGATCGAATTTAACCGCCGAGGCTTTCCCTCGGTAGACGATCCACGACAGACGCAAGCCGGGGCCGCTTTCCATGACTAACGCCGTAGGGGGCCGGCTGGCTGCGCTGACAATCCCGGCCGCGCGCTCCGGCTTCTGGTCGGCCGGGTCCAGCGGTTTTCCAGGATGCCGTGGCTGCGCTTTGCCATCGCGCCTTCCCGGCAAGTTGTCGGGATCGCCGGCCAGCGCTACTAGCGTCGTCGCTTCTCCGAGTTTGACGGTCCGTGTCGCATCGCCCGCTACCTCCAGCTCCGGCGGAATGTTCTCGCGAAGCTCATCCCGCAGGCTTCCGAAATCGCCGCCGACCTCGGTGGAGATCACCTGTTTATCGATCTGGTAATCGCTTTTGAGCGACGCGAAAGCTTTCTCAGCTCGGCCGTGCGTCGTCAGCGTCCAGATCACTTCTTTGTTTCCGAAATCCTTCGGCACCCGAACTGTGAACAAAAACGGATTGCGCCGCGGATAAAAGTGCGTTGGCTGGCCCTGGTCCGGACCTCCCGGCTCGACATTGTTGTCGGGGCCGACCGGCACATCGAACTCCTCCAGCCAATTCATGTTGATGTAGCCGAAGTACAAGCTGAAGGAACCATCCTCGTTCGGCATCCATCCTTCATAAGTCGGCCCCACACGCTGGCCTTTGGAATAGGTGAAGCGCGTTTGAGCGCTGGCAGCCTGCGCGAGCAGCAGCGCCGCCGCGAGAATCGTACCTCGATACATTATTTAATTCCTTATTGATTTCCTTGCGTGGCCCGGATCGGATCGCTCTTTATCAAAGCAGCGCCGGTCGCTATGGGCTTGGCCGGCGGAGCAGGCGCCCAGCACAGCGGGCAGCCGATATCGTAATCGTTCCGGCTATTCATTTTCCCGCGCCGCTTGGCCATTTCGGCCTGGAACTGTTCGTCGGTTAACGAGACGGAATATCCGAGGTCGATGAACATGTTGGCGATTGACCGGCGGCCGCCGCCAAACCAGTTGCGCTCATCGGCTGGATTCTTATTCGCCGCCGTGGTGTCGAGGAAGCCGATCAAGTGGACCACCGTACCTTTCGGCAGCAACGGCGCCGAATCGTCGTCGTACACATACTGCTTCACCCAGTTGTGGTCGTAACCGACGCAGCTCAGCGTCATGATGTTGTACCCCCAGCTGGCTTCCAAACACATGCGCACGCCCGGCGCGTGCAGGTGCGGTTCGAAGGCGATGATTTTGGTGTTCTCCGTGAGCACCGCGTAAGAATGGAGCTGCTGCCCGGGCTGATTCGGCAACACGTCGATATCGATGCCGTTGCCCAGGCGCAGGCTGGAGCGCTTGTAAACCGGCTTATAGCCAACCGGGAAGAACTTGAACGCGAATTCCAGGTGCGCCTTCGTTTCTCGGCCATTGGAGTGGATGTGGCCCGCGGTCAGCGCCAGTTTGGAATGAGCCGCCAACAGCCGGCCAGATTCGAACGGAAAGATATCGGCATTGCGTCCCACTTCGTGGATGGGCCACACGGTTCCGCCGCCTTCGCCGTTGTCGCCAGCGGTGCTGGAATAATTCATGTGGTGGAACACGAAGCGCCCGCCGACGGTCTTGGTCGGACCGTTCTTGGGGACGTCGTTGACTTCCTTCACCTCGACGGCTGAAACGTAGCGATCTTCCGCAAGGCCGGTCGGAATCAGCCCAACGTCGCCCCACCAATCCGGACCGCTGGCTGGAACCGTTACGTCTTTAGATTTCACCACCAGGTCGGGCTCGCCGATGGTCCACTTGTCGTCGTCATCGAATTTGCGAGCCGCCGGCGCATCGGCGGGGTTGCCACGCGGCGCGCCGTTGTCGGCCCATTTCATGATCTTGGCCAGTTCCACATCAGTCAACGACGGGTCGCCTTTGAATTTCTGGATACCAATCTCTTTTTCCACAAACCACGGCGGCATGACTCCGGCGTGCGGGCCGACATGAGTGCGTTCCTTAATCGCGCGCGCCCACGGCCTCACTTCTTCGTAGGTGATGAGCGACATAGGGCCCGCGCCGTTCGGCCGATGACAATCCTGGCAACTGCGCTGCAGGATCGGCACGATATCTTTATTGAACGTAACGTCGCCCGCGGTGTTGGACTGGGCTCGCGCAGCAACCGACGTAAAGAGACCAACAAGGAGGGCTAAAAGCCATCCGAAAGAACGTCTGACGTTGACATCCATCGCACACCTCCGTGTGGACGCCTGCACGACCCAGGTCTTCTAATCTGGTTCCCCAGCACCGTGCAGCATTCTAGTCAGTATATACCGGGGGTTGCCGGATTGGTATGGCCACTCTCGTCTCATGCAAGATGAGCCTAAACGGGCTTGGCCAGCGTGCAGGCCGGCGGCATGGCGCGCTTTCAACGATTTTGCAGCCAACGATGCCCCACTCAACCTTCAGGACCTGGCACCCGTCGAACGTCGCTTTATTGACAGGAAATCGGTACGGAAGTGAACGACCCGTTGCTGTTGAATTGCAAGGCGGTTACCGCCAGGGGACCTGCCGAGCTGGTCAGCGTTACGGTTCCGGCCGCGGCCGTACCTCCATTGGCGCCGTTGGTGGCGGGAATCACGTCCGAAAGCAAGAACTGTGTGTGGCCGTTTGCCACAAGCGGCGTGGAGAGGCTGGCCTGCTGGGCCTGGATGCCCTGGGAATTGACAACCGCCAGCATGATGGTCGCGTCGTGGTTTGCGAGGTTGGAGACGGCAACTCCGAAGTAACGGCCGCCGGTGTCATCGAACGGAACGGTCACGGAGGTATTCCCGCCGCAGGCGTTGTACGAGACCGCCTGGGTAAGTCCGTTTGACGTCTGACCGTTGAGAGGCCAACCGAACACGGCGTAGGCCGTGAAGGGCCCGCCACCAGTGGCTTGCGCCCAACCTCCCACCGGTGGGATCGCCGGATCACCGACGGTGTGCAGGATGGCACGTCCCTGAGCCGGAATCGAAACGCCGGCGGAGCTTTCCGTAGTGCTGCTGGCAGCTCCGTCCGGAAGCACGGTGAGCTGCCATGGGCTGCCGTCCTCCGAAATAAAATTGACCTGAGCATTCACTGCCGTGCTTCCGGAATTGACAAAGATCAAGTCCGTGTTCCATCCCCCGTTCACCGCGATGTGTGGGATATCGGTAACAGTTGAAACAGGCTCCAGAATGTCGGAGGCGGTATACTCGTTGGGATCAATCTCGAGGCCAAGAACACGTCCGCCCTCAACGAGTGCTATGGCATTCCGATTGTGAGGAGGGAGGGACATTGTCCCCGAGCAGTCCGAGGAGACCGAGTAGGTTCCCGAGCCGGTAAAAGGAAATGAGCCGGACCCGAGTATTTCATTTTCGGTTCCATTGAACTTGATCCCGCCGTTTCCGTCGAACGTGATTGGGCTTACGATGCTGTATAGGTCGAAGCTTGGCACGAGATTCATGCCCGTCTGGGAGAAGGCATAGCTCCCGGTCAGCGATGCTGTGCTGCACTGCGCCGCCGCGCGGTAAGCGACCACGGTCTCGACATCGGCGGTTTGTGTCTTGAGCCCCAATAGTTCCTGTCCCCCGTGAGCGAGTTGAAAAGCGCTGGAGGAGGTCTGGGCCGCACCGTTCTGCGGCGTGATGGTTACGGTCAACGTCCCGCTGCAGTCGCTGTTCACTTTGTAGGTTCCGGAAAGCGAACCGCTATCGACTTCGGCTGTGGCCACGTGTACCGTGCCCGTGCCGGTGATCCCTCCATTGCCATCAGCGACTATCTTCTCAAGCCCTGAAACAGCCACCGATGAGCCGGTGCTTAAGTACGCGCCCTGCTGCAGGAGGAAATATGTACCCGAGAGATTCGCATTCGAACAGGTTTGCCCCTGCGCCCGAAAACCAAACGAGAACATCAGGCAAAGCGCGCCCAGGCCGCCTGGCGCGTGCTTCGCAATTTCACACAGGATGGACATGACAGGTTCCTCCTTCTCTTCGCTTTGCTTTGTCGATTGTCGACACGCAGTGCAAAGAAAACAAGTGTCATCAGGAAACAACCAGCGATGTTACGTAACCAAGCTTGTGTTTGCAACACAATATAATGAACCAGTGGCCGCTCGGGGCTCGGCAACATGAAATCCGAAGTTGCGGCGGCGATTGCCGCTCACGTGGAGGCGCTTCTTAATCGCTAACGCTGGCTAGTGAGACTGCCCTTCTTGGCGTTTCGAGCGGCCACTTCCGCCTTGAATTCCTCGTCGCTGAGCGTGTAATAGTTCAGCCACAGGCGCGACATGTCGTCGCTGGTGCGATTCCCGAATCCTACCCAATTCCTGGGATCGGGATTCCATGGATTCTTGGTCGAGTTGTCGTGCCAACTGGTCTGGTGGATGATCGTGCCGGCCGGCAGCAGAGGGGCCGCGTCGTCGGTGTAATTGTAGACGATCTGCCATCCGAAATTGTAATGGCTGACGCAGTTGATCGTCTGGACGGTCATGTTGGGATAGATGGCTTCAAGGCACTGCGCCTTGCCGCGATTGTGCATGTGCGGCATGTAGCTGGTGAGCCGCGTCGGCTTATCCAATTTGAAATAGGCATCTGACCGCACGTTATCCGCGCCGGCGGGAATGTCGAGATCGTCATTGTTCGGCGAAAGGACGGTCGTCATGACATGCTTGGGCACGTAACCCTTGGGATAAAATACGAAAGCTACTTGCGACCGGTCCACGACCTCGCGGCCGATGGCGTGATAGTGCATATTGAACCGGATGCGCGAACCCGCCTTCATGAGTTTGCCGGCGCCATCGGGATAGATATCGCCATTCTTGCCGACCGCGTACTCGTTCAGCGTGCCGCCTTCGGTCCCGCCATCGTCGGAAACCAGGCTGGTGACCGCGTGGTGCACTACTTTGACGCCGCCGCCGGGCGAGGGCTTGGTCTCAACGGCTTTGATGTATCGGTCTTCGGTGAGGCCCGAGTCGGCAATAAAGTTGCCCCACCAATCCGAGTTCTCAGGTTTGACCGTGAATGTAACAGGCATCGATACGACTAAGTCCGGCGTTCCGATGTGCCACTTATCCACGTCCTCGAATTTGCGCGGAGGCGGCATATCGGCGGGATTACCCTCGGGCGCTCCGGAATCTACCCAAGCGGCGATAATGGCAATTTCTTTGTCGGTGAGAGACGGATCATCCTTGAATTGCCGAATTCCGACATTCTTGTCGACGAACCAAGGCGGCATTTCCCGCTGCACAACTTTCTGCTTGATCGACTTAGCCCACGGGCGCGCTTCCTGGTAAGTCACTAACGACATCGGAGCCATGCTTTCGGCGCGATGGCAGTTCTGGCAAGTGCGCTGGAGGATGGGCGCGATGTCTTTGGTAAAGGTCAGCTGGCCGGCCGGCGTCTGGGCGAGCGCTACCGCGGCTGTGATGAACATCGTGGGAACAAATCTCATAGTCATTGGCCAACCTCCTTGACTCGAATGCTCTAATGCGCCGGTTGCACTGTCACGTTCACGTCCAGCGGCGTAACCAAAATGCCGTCATCGGCATAGGCTCGGAGCCTGTACGATCCAGCCTGGCTGAAAGTCACGTTCGTGGTCGCCTTCCCGCTGAGCGGCCCAGCCGGGTTGGTCTCGCCCGCTGGCGCCACTTTAATGAGGGGCACCTTCATTGGTTCGATGGTAACAGTTCCGGGGGTTCCTCTATAAACTACCCAGGTAACTCCTAACCTAACTCCCGGATCGAGCTTTACGACTGCCTGAGTCAATGGGTTTTCAGGGCGGGGCATTTCGGCCGAACCGCCGCCGCGCGAAAGAATTCCGCCATCGGAATCACGCACGACATTGGCTTGCGCTCCCGGCCGGCGCGGCCGCGGCGTGGGAAGGCCGTCATCGCTTACCTCAACTGTCAGTGCCAGCGGTTCGCCCGCGGTCACGGTTCGCTGGGCGGATCCCACCATCTCGATGGCCGGGGGCTGGTCAGGCTGTTCGGGATAGGTCATGTCGCCCGGACCGCCGCGGTTTTCCTGATACACGAGGTTGCCGAGTTCCCAAACCGGCAGAAGCGTCCCATAGGCTTTTTCAGTGCGGCCGCGGAAGGTTAGCGTCCAAACCAGATCTTTTTGTCCCCAATCGCTCGGGACTCTCACCTTGAACACGAATTGCTGTCTGCGCCGGTAGAAAAAGGTCGGCTGGCCTTGATCCGGAACGCCCGGTTCGATCTTGTTGTCCTGCCCAACCGGAATCTCAAGCTGTTCCTCATAGTTCCGGTTCATGTAGCCGAAGACCATGTTGAACGAGCCGTCGGCGTTGCGCTCCCAGCCTTCAAAAACCGGGACCACGTTCTGGCCTGAGGCAAATCTCTGTTGTGCGCTGGAACGGACTGAGAAGAGCAGCAGGAGGGTGGTCGCTAAGCAGAAGAATGCCACCCGTCCATGGGGAATCATGCTCGTCTCCAGCGACAGTCTATCATAGCGCCGCCCGCACTAAGTCCTAACTGGGCTGGTGGACCAAAACGAGATAGACGGCCATCGCCACTCCCACCACCGCCAAGATGGCTGCTACACCGATCGCGAGAGACGACGGGTGATTCATGATAGGCCGGCCTTCATTCAACTGCCGCACCAGACGTACGTGATTCCGCGCGCAGACAATGTTGACGACAACGCCCAGCACGATCAGAGCCGTGCCGAACCAGAAGGAAGGCCCGTACGGCCGCGCCTGAAAGGTCGAATGCCCGTTCTGCAGGGCTTGCAGAAACAAACCGAAGCGCGCGACGACAAAACCGAAGCCCATGAGCGCGAGCCCGGTTCGAATCCAGGCCAGAAAAGTTCGCTCCGCGGCGAGATAGTCACTGGGACTGCCGGTCGCTCGTTCTGCCATCTCTTCACTATGCCAGGAAGCAGGCCGTTGGACGGAAGAGCTGACTACCTGATTAAGGTAGGATCGGATTGGAGGAAGCCGGACTTGCAAGCAGGGCCAAAACTGACCGACATCGAAAAGCGCGAGCGCATCGTAAAACGAGCGGCGCTAGAGTTGCGCAACGGATTCTATGTCAATCTCGGCATCGGAATGCCGACCTTGATAGCCAATTACGTTCCGCCGGGTATCGAGGTTGTGTTGCAGGCCGAAAACGGGATGCTGGGCGTGGGCCCGTATCCTCTCGAAGGGACCGAGGACGCGGATTTGATCAATGCCGGAAAGGAAACGGTCAGCGAATTGCCGGGCACGTCGTACAGCTCGAGCGCGGATTCTTTCGCCATGATCCGCGGCGGGCATATGGACCTCAGCATTCTAGGCGCCATGGAAGTGGACGAAAAGGGCAATCTGGCCAACTGGATGGTACCCGGGAAAATGGTGAAGGGAATGGGCGGCGCCATGGATCTTGTGGCCGGAGCGCGGCGCGTTGTGGTCGCGATGGAGCACAGCACCAAGCAAGGCGCGCCAAAAATTCTGAAGCGCTGCACGCTGCCCCTGACCGGTCTCGGGGTGGTGGACTCGATCATCACCGAGATGGGCGTGATCCGCGTGTCGCCGGAGGGGCTGGTGCTGGAGGAAATCGCGCCCGGCGTCACGGTCGAGGAAGTGCAGCAAGCCACTGAGCCCAACCTGATTGTGAGCCAGACGCTGAAGGTGATGTCGTGAACAAAGTGGTTGCCAGCGCGGACGCGGCGGTGGCCGATATACCCGATGGCGCAACCATCATGGTGGGGGGCTTCGGACTATGCGGCAATCCCGAGAACCTGATCGCGGCGCTGGTTCGCAGAGGCGTCAAAGAGCTGCACACCATCGCCAACAACGTCGGCGTTGACGGCCAGGGCTTGGGTCTGATGTTGAGTGCGGGGATGATCGAGTCGCATATTGGAAGCTACGTCGGCGAAAACAAGCTGCTCGAGCAGCTTGTGCTCGAAGACAAGATCGAGTTGAAGCTGATCCCGCAAGGCACATTGGCTGAGGCTATTCGCGCCGGCGGCGCCGGGATTCCCGCGTTCTACACGCCGGCCGGCGTGGGGACGGTGGTGGCCGAGGGCAAGGAGCAGCGCGAGTTCAACGGACGTATCTATTTGCTCGAAACCGCGCTTCAGGCCGATTTCGCGCTGGTGAAAGCGTGGCGCGGCGACACAATGGGCAATCTGGTCTACCG
Organism: Terriglobia bacterium; assembly: GCA_963739705.1. Lineage (GTDB taxonomy): Bacteria > Acidobacteriota > Terriglobia > Bryobacterales > Bryobacteraceae > Palsa-89. The sequence continues at coordinate 8,749 of CAVUBR010000022.1, forward strand.
GAAAACCGCGCGCAACTTTAATCCCATGATGGCAACCGCGGCCAAGATCACGATCGCCGAGGTGGAGGAGCTGGTCGAACCCGGTACGATTGATCCGGATCAGGTGGTGACGCCGGGCATTTACGTCCAGCGCATCGTCCGCGGCGAAAAATACGAGAAGCGCATCGAGCGCCGCACCGTGCGCAAGGCGTAGTGGATCGCTAACCCGTCACGTCCGGCGTGATCGGCGAAGCTGTTCCAGTTCGCGCTTCAAGGGCGCCCAATACTCGCGGTCCAGGCGGCGCGCCGCTCGTTCTTCCTCTTCGAGAGACCTAGCCGCTGCATCCATATCGGCGCGGAGGGCGGCTGCGACCGCGGGACGGCCTACAGCGGCCCGTCGGGCTGCGTCGGGATATTCTCGACTTACCTCCATCACCAACTCAGCTGTTCGCAATTCGTGCAACCAAAAGTCGACCAATTCGGTAGCGGGAGTGTCTGAGCGCGTGAAATAGCTTTGCTCCACCAGCCGCCTGATCATGGGCCAATCCTTGTCCCGTTGGGTCTTTTTCGCCAGCACCAGATCTTGGAGCGCCATCACGTCGATTTTTTCACCGGCAACTTCGAAAGTTGTTCGACGCTCCCACAATTCCTCAAACGAGGGCAACCCTCTGAGATGTGACATCAGGTCGATGCGAAGCCCGTTTACGTCAGGGCGCCTGCATCGGAAATGAACGGCATGTCCACGCCGCAGATTTTCTGCTGAGAGGCTGGGGACGGCAACCGGTTCAGCGTTTAGATCCGCCAGGGCGCCGCGCAGACGGTCCAGTTCTTCATCCTCGATCAAAACCAGCAGATCTAAATCGCGGCTAAACTCCGCCGCGCCGTAAAACACGCACGCCTGGCCGCCCATGAGCAAGGTTCTCGCGCCACTCTTCCGGATCGAAGAAAGGGCTCTGAGTATCGGGCTCGGGCTCAAGCGAACCTCCCAGTGCCAGATAAGTGTCCCACAGCTTCATCGATTCCAGAAAACGCTGTTCCGGTGTCAGCTTGCGCCATTCGGTCCATTCGTCTTCCATTTCATGGTCCGGACTGGATTCCCGCATGACGACGATCATATCGGATTCTTGAGAGGCGCTCCAGAGCGGGGCCATCCGGCGCGAAAAATGCCCCGAAACAAAGTCGCAAAACCAGCGTCCAAGGGTAGCGCCGCTTGACCATGCGGCCGGTTGAGCGGGCCGCTCGTGTGCTACACTTTCATAGAACTGCCTTACACCACGACTTCTCCTATGTTATTGATTCTAAAATAGTAACCGACGCAATACCCAATAGTTCCTTAGTTTTCAACAACTTTCACCTTTAGCGCAGTCCACCTGAAGATTTTGAGTACACCCGGGAGGAAACTCTGATGAAGAGTATGGTTATAGTAGCCGGTTTGATCGCGGTACCCGCTGTTGTCAGTCACGGGCAGGAGAGGAATGGTGAAAAGACACAAGCCGCGGATCCGAGGCTGCTCCGATTGCAGCGATTCTTCGGCGCGCGGGATTGCCCGTTGCGTGAGGTGGCGGCCGATTTCCTGGCAGCGGCTGACCTCAACGCGCTGGACTGGCGCTTGTTGCCGAGCATCTCGTTCATAGAATCCAGCGGCGGAAAGGATTACCGCAACAACAATGTCTTCGGCTGGGACACACCGCTCCAGAATTTCTCTTCGATACGCGAAGGCATCCAGTACGTCGCGGCGCAGCTGGCGCAGGCTGACCGGTATAAGAACAAATCCCTGGACGGAAAATTGAGAACCTACAATCCCAATCCTGCGTATCCTCATAAGGTGAAGGCGGTGATGCGGGCCTTAGGCCCGAGCGAGACCCGTTCGGACACCTTGGATTGAACCCTGCTCGAGCAAATCATCAGAGTTGGTTGACTAGCGGTCCGGCGATCGTGACCGCGCTGGCTGCGGCCAAGTTCCTGGTTCATCTCTATACCAGCCGGCATTACGGATATTTCGTTGACGAGTTGTACTATCTGGCGTGCGGCGATCACCTGGCTTGGGGCTACGTCGATCAGCCGCCGCTCATCGCGCTGGTCGCAAAAACCAGTCGAGTGATCTTGGGCGATTCGCTGGGCGCGATCCGCTTCTTGCCCGCGCTGGCCGGAGCGGGACTGGTGCTGCTGACCGGATTCATCGCGCGAGCGCTGGGCGGGAAGCGATTCGCCCAAGGTTTCGCGGCGTTGACCATCCTGGCCGCGCCGGCCTTCCTGAGCGTCGACAATTTTCTCAGCATGAACGCCTTCGAGCCCTTGTTCTGGATGGGTTGTGCCTACGTTCTGATCCGCATCATCCAGACCGGAAACGAAAAGCTGTGGTTATGGTTTGGCTTACTGGCGGGGATCGGCCTGGAGAACAAGCACTCCATGCTCATTTTCGGGTTCGCGCTGGTGGCCGGCCTGTTGCTGACGCCGCAGCGAAAAATCATGCGCAGCCCGTGGTTCTGGCTGGCCGGGTTGCTGGCCTTTCTAATTTTCCTGCCGAATCTGGTCTGGAATATCCAGCATCATTTCCCGTTCCTGGAGCTGCAAGCCAACATCCGACGCAGCGGGCGCAACGTGGATCTGCCACCGCTGCGCCTGCTCATGGAAGAGACATTGGCGATGCTTCCGTTGAGTCTTCCCGTCTGGGCGGTGGGCCTTTGGTATTTCCTCTTCTCCTCTGCCGGACGGCCTGTGCGCGCGCTGGGCTACGCGTTCGTGATCACGGCCGCGATGATCATGGCGCTGGACCCGCGCGTTTACTATCTGTTTCCAGCGTTCGCGATGCTGATGGCCGCCGGAGCGGTCGCATGGGAAACCTGGCTGGAAAAACCGCGGATCAAGTGGCTCAAATTCGCTTATCCCGCCCTGATAGTTTTGATGGCCGCCGTGCTTGCGCCCATCGCGGTTCCCCTGCTCCCGGTGCCGGAGTTCATTCGCTATACCGAAGCGACTCATTTGCAGCAGCCGCGCATTGAAAACATGCGGCTCGGGCCACTGCCGCAAATATTTGCCGACCAATTCGGATGGGAGGAAATGACGCAAGTGGTCGCGCGGGCCTACAACAGTCTGCCGCCGGACGTGCGTGCCAAGACGGCGATTTTTGGGCAGAACTACGGCCAGGCCGGCGCCATCGATTTCTTCGGCCCCAAGTACGGGTTGCCGAAGGCCATCAGCGGGCACCAGTCCTATTTCCTATGGGGACCGCGCGGCTACACCGGTGAGAGCGTGGTCGTCATGGATGACCGGAAAGAGCGGCTCGAGCAGCTATTTGCCAGCGTCACAAAGGTGGGCCACGTCGAGCATCCTTATTCGATGCCTTACGAACATTTTGACGTGTTTTATTGCCGCGGAATGAAGCAGCCACTTAGTCAACTCTGGCCGAGCGTCAAAAATTGGGATTGAGTATGCCGCGGCTCGGGAAAAAGAACAGGTCTCCCAGCCGCGCGAGTTAAAGGCTCATTCTTTCCAGTTTTCGATATAGCGTCTTGCGCTCGATTCCCAGGATTTTGGCGGCGCGGCTTTTGTTGCCTCCCGTGGCCGCAAGGACGCGGCGAATGTGGTCGGCTTCCGTGTCCGCCAGAGTGTCGCTGGCGCTGTCACGCGGCTCGGTCAGCTCGATGGCTTCTTTGATGGCGGCTTCGTCAATTTTGCCCTGCGGCGCGAGGATGGTGAGCCGCTCGATCATATGCTGCAACTGGCGAACGTTGCCGGGCCAGCTATAGTTCTCCAGCGCCGCCAGCCCGGACGCCGTCAGTTTGGCTTGCTGGCTGTAGCGCTCGTTGTACTTCTTCAGGAAATAATGGGTTAGCAGCGGAACATCGCCGCGCCGTTCCACCAGCGGCGGCAAAATGACCCGCACCACGTTCAGGCGATACCACAGGTCCTCGCGGAACTTGCCTTCCTCCACCATCTTCTGCAGGTCGCGATTGGTGGCCGCGATCACGCGCACATCCACTTTCTTTCCGCGCGCGGACCCCAGCGGGCGAATCTCTTTCTCCTGCAGGAAACGCAGCAAGCTGAGCTGGAAGCCGAGCTCGAGATCGCCGATCTCGTCCAGGAAAACGGTGCCGTTGTTGGCGGCTTCGAACACGCCCATGCGATCGCGGTCGGCGCCGGTGTAGGCGCCCTTCACCGCGCCGAACAACTCGCTTTCGATCAGCGTGGGCGCGATGGAACCGCAATCCACCGGAACGAAGGGCTGATTCGCGCGCGGGCTGTTGTTGTGGATCATGCGGGCGATCATTTCCTTGCCGGTCCCGGTTTCGCCTTCAATCAACACGGTGGCATTGGTGGGCGCCACCAGCGAAATGGTCTTGTAGATTTCCACCATCCGGGGCGAGCTGCCGATCATCTCGCTGGGAGGCAGATCGTCGATCTCCGATTCCTTCTCGTCGTCCTTCTCGCTGGCCACGGCTTCGGCGCGTTTCACGGTGTCCAGCATGCGATCCAATTCGAACGGTTTGGCGATGTAATCGAACGCGCCGCCCTGGGTGGCCTTCATGACCGTCTCCATGGTGCCGCGCGCGGTCATCAAAATCACGGCGCAGTTGGGATTCTTCTGACGCGCCGTCTCCAGCACGTCCAGGCCGGTTCGTTCGTCCACGTAGATGTCGGAGATGACGATCGGATAGGCGTCGTTGCGCAGCCGCTCCAGAGCTTCGCGCGTGGAAGACACTGCGTCTACCGCGTAGCCCTCCAGCTCCAGAAAAGTTGTGATCGTATTTCTAACAGACGAATCGTCTTCTACTACTAACAAACGTTGCACTGAAGGATTACCTATTTCTTAGACTGACACAGTGGGAGGCTGGGGTGCACGCGAGTGGGACGGTAACACGACCGTAAAGCAAGAGCCTTGGCCGGGTTGGCTGGTAACCTCCATCTTTCCGCCATGATGGTGGACGATCTGCTCGACGATAGACAGCCCGATGCCCGTGCCCGCTTCTCCAGAGGCTTCGGCGCGCTTGGTGCGATAGAATTTTCGAAAAATCTGCCGCAATTCCTTGGCGTCGATTCCGATTCCCTGATCCTGAACCGAAAGCCGCAGCCGCCCGCCTTCCACGCGGCACGCCACGGTGATCTGGGTGGAGGAATTGGAATATTTAACGGCGTTAGTGAGCAAGTTATAAACTACATACTCCATTAATTCGCGATCGCCTTCGAGCGCGCCATCGAGTTGCTCGGTCTGGATCGAAATGTCCTTGCGTTCGGCCAGTGGCCGCGCGCGCTGAATGCAAACCTCCACCAGCTCGCGCGCTGGAAACGCCTCGCGTTTCAATTCCAACTGGCCGTCGGACAGACGCTCGACATCCAAGAAAGTCTGGATCATGCGTGCCAGGCGCTTGGATTCCTGGTTGATCATGTCGGCGATCTGTTTGCTCTTCTCCTCGCTCAGCTTGTAGCGGCCCATCAGCTCGCTGGACCCTTGGATGGCGGTGAGCGGCGTACGCATTTCATGGGTGACGAAATGGATGGCTTGCTGGTAGCGCTGGCGGTCGCTCTCGGCTTTGCGGAGCTGGCGCCGCACCACGAAGTGTTGATAGCTGGCCGCGGCCGCGCAGGTCAGCCAGGCCGAGGCCAGCGGCGCGAAGTACGGAAATACAATGCCCTGACGGAAGGCGACAAACGGCGTGAAATGCGCGGCCACCAGCAGCGCTCCCGCCGACAGATAGGCCGGCCATCCGGCCAGGAACGCGAAAATCAGCCCGGCCAACAGACCCGCGGCCACCGAGAATGCAAGCACCGATAAGTCCGACGCGTCGGTCAGGAATTGCCCGCGCTCCAGCGTTTCGAATAGCTGCGCATGTACTTCGACGCCCGGAATCCGGCCTTGGCCGTAGGGCGTCGCGACGCGATCATAAGTCGCCGATATGGACGTAACGCCGATGAATACAACCTGACCATTGAATCGGGCGGCCAGATCCGGATTGTCGCATCAGCTCCTTCAGCGAAATTTGGGGAATGGGATCGGGCGTGTAGAGAACGCGCAGCGGGCGGTTCGCACCGGCAGTCCGGGGAGCAGGGATCAATTCGCCTCCGATCTCGAGGTCGTCCGGCGATTCCAGGATTCTGCCGCCTCGTGCCAGACGAAATCCTTCCAGAGCCAGCGCCCAGTGCCGTTCCATCCCGCTATGTTCTTCGAGAGGAATCTCGCGCGTGACTCCGTCGCGCGACAATTCGTCGGCGCGGTCGTGTCCCAGCGCGGCCGCATGTTGCCGGAACTGGGGCAAAGGATCTTCCCAGCGCCCGTTGGCCAAGTGCGCCGCTAGAACGAGATTCTTCACGCCCTGCATGGATTGCTCCAGGCGCCGGTCTTCGGCCGGGTCCGCCCATGGGTCGGCCAGCACCACGTCCAGCGCCACCGCCTTCGGATTGGCGCGCTTCACCAGTTCAAACGCCTTGGCCCACATGCTGCGATAGCCGCCTACGCCGCCCATGGAGTTGAACGTCTCGTCGTCAATGGCCAGAATGATCGAGTGAGACGCACCGCCGGAGGGAGGATGCAGCCGGAACATCCAGTCGTAAGCGTACTTGTCGATCTGGTTAGCCACGGCGGTCCAACTGGAAATGATCGCGACCGTCAGGGCGGCCGCCAGCACCGCGACGTAGCCTAGAGTCTGCTTACCGGCTGGTGGCCTTTTCAATCTCGTCAGGCTCCTTGGCCAGCGCCGCGCTTAGGACTTTCGCGCCGTGCTCAGTCACCAGCACCACGTCTTCAATCCGGACGCCGATGTGTTCTTCGTCGATGTAAATGCCGGGCTCGACGGTGACCACCATCCCTGCCTCGAGCGGCCCATCGATATTCGGATCGTGCACGTCGATTCCAACCTGGTGGCCGATTCCATGGATCATGTATTTTCCCAGGCCGGCGCCGTGCAGGTCCTTGCCATGCGCATCCATGTAATCCTTGGCAAGTTTTGTGAGCGTGTCGCCCTCGCCCGAGAGGCGCGTCCCCGGCTTGAGCGCGGCGATGGCGGTCTTCTGCGCGCCCAGCACGATGGAATAGATCTCGCGCTGGCGCGGTGTGAACTTGCCTCCTACTGGAACCGTGCGCGTAATGTCGCTGGCATAGCTGTCGCATTCGGCGGCTGCGTCCATTACTACCAACTCGCCGCGATCCATCCTGCGCTGATTGGCCGAGTAGTGCAGCACGGTGCTGTTAGGTCCGGAACCCACGATGGTCGAATAAGCCGGACCTTCGCATCCGTGTTCCAGGAAAACGTCCTCCAACGTCGCCGCGAGCTGATATTCATACAAGCCCGCGGCGATCCGCTTCCACACCGCGCGGTGCGCTTCCATGCTGACGTCGGTCGAATGCTGAATGGCGGCGAGCTCGGCGGGCGATTTCGTCACGCGCAGCCTGGTAATCAGCGGTGCGGCGTCCAAAACCTCGCGAAAAGGATAGCGAGTTTTCAGTTGTTCGCCGGACGGGCGGTTGAGCAGCGCGTACAGGTGCTCGTTTGCGTCCAAGGCTTTGCCCAACTCGGCCTCGAACTTTTCCAGCGGCAGCACCTCTTCGAATCCGGTGGCAGCGCTGTGCGTCCTGGTCCTCGGCCGACGATCTGCGGCCTTCGTAGTGTTCCTGCCGCTCGTTATGATGCGGGAGAAAGAGTACCTCGCGCGTGGGCGTGATCAGCAGCCGCGCGTCGGGCTCCGTCCAGGCGGTCAGATAATAGAAATTCGGTTCAGGCGCCGCGCGATAGATTTGATCGCGATCTTCCGTGTGCGCAAATAAGACCAGAACGCCGTCCAGCGTCTTGCGCAGATTCGCGCGGCGCGCCCGGTACTCTTGCATGGGAAACTTGGCGTCGCCGGTCCACGCCAACAGCAAGAGGGTGGCCAGCGTTCGTCGGACCATGTCCAAAATGTACCAAGTTCCCGCTCGACTTTCCGGCTCATCCGGCCGCCGCACCAGCGTCGAAACCAGAGCGAATTGAAAAAAACCGTTTCGATGTAGGAGTGCTAAAAAGGCCCGGCGTTAACGGAGCGGTCAACGCCGGGCCAATGCGGAGGGATGTTCGAAACCTACAGGCTTGGATTCGAGGCTGTCTGTGCGCGCGGCGCTTTGACTTTGGGCGTCGCCAGATAACCGACCACTTCGTTGTTCTTCACCTGGTTCACTACGATTTCGTACGGCTGCCGGTTGCCGGCGACATAGAGCTGCACCGGTTCATTAATGGTCTTGTCCCGCTTTTCCACAATCTTGTCGTCCGCATAGACGGCGAGCGTGAAGCGGTTATGTTTGGGATCCGTCTTTTTGACGATCAGCCGGATGTCCCCGACCTTCTGTGGGGCTTTGGTCTTGGATAAATCAAACTCGAAATAATCGCGCGAGCCCAATTCCTTCAGCGTCGACAATTCTTTCGCGTTGGTGGCGATACCGCCGCTCATGACTCCCATGTCGCCCACCATGCGCTTCAAGTCCGAGCCGTGCTGGTCCACCGTGCTCGACACCTGATCTAGTTTGGTATTGGCGTCTTGCAACTTGGTGCTGGTGTCTTGGAGCTTGCTGGATGTGTCTTGCTTCAAATCGTTAAGCTGGCTCGCCACTTGTTGGTTCTCCTGCTCCAGTTCGCGTCGGCGCTGCTCCAGGTTCTCGGATAGCTGCGTGCTGCTACGCTTCACGTCCGCGCGGGCCTGGCGTAGGGCAGTTGCGGTGGCGCCTTCCAGGTCTGACTTCAGCGCGGCTTGCATGGCGTCGAAGCGCTGCTGATTCAACTGCGTTTCCGTCGCGGCGGCGTCCGCCAATTTCCCCATCTGCTTCTCGGTGTTTTCCTGCAAGGCCGCCAAATCACGCGATTGGTGGTCGGCTCTTACCCATTGGTACACGTTGCCCGCCAGCGCAAGCGCAATTCCGACGGACAAAATCCACAGCGCACGCGAATTCCGGTTACTGTGCGGTGCATCATCCTGAATGTTCGAATTAGGCGACATAGGTCCTCCTTCTTTCTTTCGGCCGGTACGAGTTACCGTTCCGGACTTGGCGAACCATAGAGCAAAATACCGGCCAAAGAAAATTGCATCGGCGCGCATACCTGCTTTTTCTCGTGTTGTCAATGGAGTATCGCGAGGCGCCATCGACTCGGAGGTCGGCCAGTTTAAGCCGCCCGCCGTGTAATGATTACCGTTTGACACAGTACCAGCAGGCTAATCGGAATTTAGCGGACAGTGTTTTTCGACGTTTATTACGAGACGCAAGCGCTAACTTACTCCGAATCTTAGAAAGTAAAACGCAGGCCGCCAAAAACTCCCAAGGGAGCGCCGGGTGCGTAGAATGTCGTAGTACGAACCGGGAAGTTCCCGTTCATCGGAGGAAAGGGTTGCGCTATGAACGCGCCGTTGTTGGCGTACGGTGAGACTCCGAGCTGTGCCGCCGTATAGTAGCGATGGTCCAGCAAATTGTCGATCTGAGCGAATAGCTGAACTCGAGTGTGGATCTGGTAGCGCGCTCCCAGATTCACCACTCCGTAGCCCGGCGACGAACCAGGTCCGAGATAGTAGATCCCGTCGGGTTGATCCAGGTTGTTCTCGTTTCCCCGAGCGAAGGAGCGCGACACGGCCACAAAGTCCAGATCGACGCTCAGCTTTGAGGTGGCTCGCCAGTCGCCGTACGCCTTCAGCATCTGGCGCGGGATTAACGGAATGTGATCGCCGGGTTGAATCGCGATGTTCCCGTCCAGACCCGGCGCGCCCGCGTCGTTGGAGCTGTTGCCTGCGCCGTCCACTAACTGCGCGCTCTGGTAAGTGGCGCTCAAGAATGTATAACTGCCGCCCAGGGTGAAGCTGCGGATGTGCCCGCTCAGGTTCGCTTCCGCTCCCTCGCGCCGCGTTTGACCGAAGTTAGTGAAATATCCGAAGCCGGTTTGCTCGGAAGCGACGAACAGCAGATCGTTATAGTTCTCTCCGCGGAACCAACCCGCGCTCCACCGCAGATTCGACTCCTGGCGTCCGCGTATGCCCGCTTCAAACGTTTTCGCGACCACTTGTTTCAAGGGAGGATCGCTCACCAGCGCGTTCGGCAAATTGCAAGGCTGGCTGGGGTTGGCGCAGCCCAGCTCAATGGCCGTTGGCGCGCGGCTGCTCTCGCTATAACTGAAGTACGCGTTGACCCATCGCGCCGCGCTGTAGGTGACGCCGGCCGCCGGGTTCAAACGTCCGAACACATATTGCCCGTTCAAGGATCCGCGCGCGCCAGGCGCCGCCGGAGGAAGACGGTCAACGTTGTCGATGCCGGTCCGGTTGTAGCGTCCGGACACTGTGAAATTCCATTTGCCGGTTGAAATGGTGTCCGTAGCATACAGGCTGAACGTATTGATCAGCCCGTGAAGATTCACTCGTGTATCGACTGGGACGCCGTCTTGCGTGGTCGATCCATCGGCTAACGCGTCAATCGGGGTAATGGTCAGCCGATCGGCGTTCAGATATCCAAATTGCGACGCTTGCTGGAATGTCATGCTGCTGCGGTCCCAAGCCGCGCCCGCGGTGAAGTGATTGTGCGCCGGCCGCCAGGTTGCTTGTCCCGACAGCCCGTAGTTATTCTGCTTGCTGTAGGTGCTGGTGTCGATGCCCGTGCAGTAATTGGCCGGCTCGCTCTTCTCTAGCCCTTGCGCGATGCATTTCCAGTAGGGAAAGGGCTCCGTGGCCGCATTCCCGCTGGCCGGAAAATTCTTGTAGCCCGCCGCCGTCAGCGCTGCGACGTCGGCAGCGTCCAGATTGTAGAGCGATTGATCGAACGAGGCCGCGTTCAGATTGGCGTTGTAAGTGTCGCCCCGGATGTAGCGGAAATAGGCGTTGCCGGAAAACGTCAGTTTGCTCGACAGATCGTGCTGCCCGCTTAAGTTGAAAAACGGCGAGCGATCCCAAGTGATGTCGGGAACCGTGTACACACTCGAGTAATTTTGCTGCAGCAAGCGGAAATCCTGAAGGCCGACACCTTCGAGCCAATTGTCCGCATAGCTGAAGCTCAGCGCCAGACTGGTATTCCCTCGGCGCCAGCCGAGTTTCCCAAATGCCTGCCGGACTTCCGAAGGCGAGAAGGGTCTCCAGCCGTCTTCGCGAAACAGATTGCCGGCCACATACCAATTCAGGCCTTTGGAGTTTGAGCCGCCATGCTCGAACTCGGCCGCGCGCTGTCCGAACATTCCGCCCATAATTTGTATCGCCGTGCCTGGATGGCTGACTCCATTCTTGGTCTGGATCGAGAGCGCTCCGCCTAGCGTGTTCAGCCCGTACAGCGGATCGGATCCGGGCATCAACTCCACTTCGTCGATCGCGATTTTGGGGATCAGGTCCCAGGCCACAATGTCGCCGAACGGCTGGTTCTGCCGTACGCCGTCCATATACACTGAAAGCCCTTCCGGCGTACCCAGCAGCGGCGACGCTGTATAGCCGCGATAGTTCAGATCCGGCTGATAGGGGTTCTCCTGGTTCTCGTTGATAAAGACACTGCTGAGGCGCTGGTTCAAAAGGTCCGCCAGATCGCGCGCGCCGCTGTTCTGTATCTCCTGCGCCGTTGCGATCTGGACCGGCGCGGCGACCTGATCGAGCGAGAGATCGGTGCCGGGAAGGGGCGTGGTCGCGACCACTTCAACCCGGGTGGCTTGTGTCTCCAGCGCCAGCCGGACGATACGCGATATCGTCACGCTGGACTTGAGGTCGATCTGTACCGACTGTGGCGCGAAGCCGCTGCGCCTGACTTCCAGCCTATACCGGCCAAACGGCAGACTGGCGAAGGTGTACTCGCCCTGCTTATCCGTCTCAAAGTCAAGCTTGATCCCCGCCGTCTGATTCTCGATTGTTCCGGAAGCTTCCATTGGCGCTCCGGAGGGGTCTCGTACTTGAAGATGAATCTGGCCCGCCTGCTGCTGCGCGTCCACCAGCACGCCGCAAAGAAGCAGCAGCGCCGGCACAACGACGCGCCTCATGCTGGTTTCGACTGTAGCGTAATCCGCCATGGTGGCGCACGCGCTCCTCGAGTGCCGTGTGCACACTCGTGCGAGCCTAGAAGCCCAACAAATCACGACGTACCATCAACGCTCCATCGCCTGTACCGTTCTTAACAGTTGGACATATGCCGCACAACTCCCGCAGAATAAGAAGGTATGCAAATCGTCCAAGTGATTGGCCGCGAGATCCTCGATTCGCGGGGCAATCCTACCGTAGAAGCCGATGTGCATCTCTCAGATGGCGCCGTCGGGCGCGCCGCCGTTCCCTCCGGAGCTTCCACCGGGGAACACGAAGCGGTGGAGCTGCGCGATAACGATCCCAAGCGCTACCTCGGAAAGGGCACGCGCAAAGCGGTACAGAACATCAATAAGAAGCTTGGGCCGGCCGTCATCGGCATGCACGCTGCCGAGCAAGCCGCCATCGACCACAAGCTGATCGACCTGGACGGCACGCCCAACAAAAGCAAGCTGGGCGCAAACGCCATCCTGGCGGTCTCGATGGCCGCCGCTCGCGCCGCCGCACAATCCCAAAAGACGCCGCTCTATCGATATCTGGGTGGCATCGGTGGGAACCTGCTGCCCGTTCCCCAAATGAATATCCTCAACGGAGGCGCGCACGCCGACAACTCCGTCGACCCGCAGGAATTCATGATCGTTCCGCACGGCGCGCCAAAATTTTCCGAAGCCCTCCGCATGGGCGCCGAGGTCTTCCACACTTTGAAAAGCGTGCTCAAGAAACGCGGCTACTCCACTTCGGTCGGCGATGAAGGCGGCTTCGCTCCCAATCTCAAATCCAACGAAGAAGCGCTGGACGTAGTAATGGAGGCCATCACCAAAGCCGGTTACAAGCCGGGCTCGGAAATCAGCCTCGCGCTCGACCCCGCCGCCAGCGAATTTTTCGACCAGGCCAGCGGCAAGTACGTCTTCAAGAAATCCGACAAAAGCCAGCGCACGCCCGATCAGATGGTGAAGTTCTGGGCCAAGTGGGTGGAGCAGTATCCCATCATTTCCATCGAAGACGGCATGGCCGAAGACGATTGGGACGGCTGGAAAACCATGACACAAGCGCTGGGCAAGAAGATCCAGCTGGTGGGCGACGACATATTCGTCACCAACACCGAACGGCTGGCGCGCGGCATCGAGCAAGGCATCGCCAATTCGATTCTCATCAAGGTGAATCAGATCGGCACGCTCACCGAAACGCTGGAAGCCATGGAAATGGCCGTGGCTGCGAATTACACCAACGTCATCTCCCACCGCTCCGGCGAGACCGAAGACGCCTTTATCGCCGATCTCGCCGTCGCCACACGCGCCGGTCAGATCAAAACCGGTTCGGCCAGCCGTACGGACCGCATCGCGAAATACAACCAGCTCCTGCGCATCGAAGAGGAGTTGGGCGACGCCGCCCGTTTCGCCGGCCGGAAAGCGTTCCACCAATAATGCAAGGCCAAAAGAAGCCCCTGGTCCTGACCATCCTGGATGGCTGGGGCTACTCGCCCGTGCGCGAGGGCAACGCCATTGCCGCCGCCCACAAACCAACCTACGACTCGCTGCTGCGCCAATACCCCAACACGCTGATCCGCACTTCGGGCCCCTCCGTCGGTCTTCCCGAAGGCCAAATGGGCAACAGCGAAGTGGGCCATCTTAATATCGGGGCGGGCCGCGTCATTTACATGGACGTCACGCGCATCGACCGCATGATCTCGTCCGGCGAATTTTTCAAGAACCCGGTCTTGCTCGACTCGATGCGTCACGCTCGCGCGCATCGTCTCCACCTGATGGGGTTGTGCAGTGACGGTGGCGTGCATTCCCAGCTTACGCATCTCTACGCACTTCTCAAGCTGGCCAAGCAAGAAGGCGTCCAGGAGGTGTTCGTGCACTGCTTTATGGATGGCCGCGACACGCCGCCCGAAAGCGGCGCCGGCTATCTCGAGCAATTGCAAAAGGAGATGCGCCAAATCGGCGCGGGAAAAATTGCTTCCGTGTCCGGACGTTACTATGCCATGGATCGCGACCAGCGCTGGGACCGTATCGAGCGCGCCTTCGGAGCGATGGTGCTCGGCAATGGCGAAAAATTAACCGACCCAGTCGCCGCCGTGAAACGCTCCTACCAGCGCGGCGTCACCGATGAATTTATCGAGCCTGTCACCATCGTCGACGACCGTAATCAGCCGCTGGGCCTGATCCGCGACGACGACGCCTGCCTCTTTTTCAATTTCCGCGCCGACCGTGGCCGCGAAATGACCACGGCGCTGACCGACGCCACGCTCGAAAAGCCGTCGCGCTCGCTCGCTCCGAAAAACCTGCACTTCACCACCATGACCCAGTACGACAAGACCTTTCGCGTCCCCTTCGTACTCTCGCGCGAGCATCCCAACAACATCCTGGCCGACGTCATGGCGCAGTTGAATTGGAAGAACCTGCGCGTCGCCGAAACGGAAAAATACGCGCACGTCACTTACTTCTTCAACGGCGGAAACGAGAACCCCTATCCCGGCGAAAGCCGCGAACTGGTTGCATCGCCCAAAGTCGCAACTTATGACTTAAAGCCCGAGATGAGCGCGGCCGGAGTCACCGAGGTGGTCGTGAAGGCCATCGACCAGCGCGGTTTCGACGTGATCGTCATGAATTACGCCAACGCCGACATGGTGGGCCACTCGGGAAAAATGGCTCCCACCGTGCAGGCCGTCGAAGCGGTCGACGCCGGTCTGGGCGAGATCTATACAGCCCTGCGCCGCTCGGGCGGTTCCTGGATCATCACCGCGGACCACGGCAACGCCGAGACGATGATCGATCCGATCACCAAAGGCCCGCATACCTATCACACCACCAATCCCGTGCCGTTCATCTTGGTCGATGAGACCGTACGTCCCTTGCGATCCGGCGGAGCATTGCAGGATATCTCGCCCACTATTCTGAGCTTTCTCGACGAATCGCAACCCAAGGAAATGACGGGACGCGATCTGCGCCTTTGAACCGTCCGGCATCGCCCGGCTGGATCTGCAACACTCTATTGTTATGATGCGTGCGTATCTGTGTTGCTGCGCGGCTCTTCTGTTGCTGGTGAGCGCTCCTGCGGCGGCCCAACGCGCTCGTGATCTGGGCGTCCCTTTCGACGGTACCCCCGGCCCGTGGAACGCCATCACCGACGTCGCCGGCATCGAGGTCGGCCAGACCACTCTGATTGAAGGCGATTCAGTCCGCACTGGCGTCACGGTCATCTGGCCGCGCGGCCGCCAGTCGGACGACCCCACCTTCGGCGGCTGGTTCGCGCTCAACGGCAACGGCGAAATGACCGGCACTACCTGGGTTGAAGAGTCCGGGTTCGTCGATAGCCCCATCTTCATCACCAACACGCACAGCGTCGGCACCGTTCGCGATTCCTACATTCGCTGGCAGGCCGATCAGCATCGCCGGCCTGGCACCAACTCGGTCGGCGACGGCTTCTGGTCGCTGCCGATCGTCGCCGAGACCTACGACGGCTTCCTGAACGACACCAATGGCCAGCACGTCACAGCCGCAGCACGTCTTCGATGCTATCGAGCACGCGCGCTCCGGCCCGGTCGGGGAAGGCAACGTGGGCGGTGGCACGGGAATGATCTGTTTCGGCTTCAAAGGCGGCATCGGAACATCCTCGCGCGTGGCCGGAAAATACCGCGTTGCGGCGCTGGTGCAATGCAACTGCGGCAGCAAACGCCAGCTCACCATCGCGGGCGTGCCGGTCGGCCGGGAGTTGGATCGTCCCGCGGTCGCCTCCATCCCGAAGCCACTGGAAGATCGCGGCTCGATCATCATCGTGATCGCCACCGATGCGCCGCTGTTGCCGACTCAAACTAAACGCCTGGCCCGCCGCGCTTCGCTTGGCCTGGCGCGCCTTGGTTCGGTCTCCGGCAACGGCTCCGGCGACATCTTCATCGCTTTTTCCACCGCCAATCCGAAAGCCGCCCAGCCTTCCGGCGAACTCGCGTCTGTGAGCATGCTTCCCAACGACGCGCTAGGGCCGATCTTTGAAGCCACCGTGCAGGCCACCGAGGAAGCCATCGTCAACGCCATGGTTGCGGCTCGCGATATGACGGGCGTCTCCGGCCACACGGTCACCGCGCTGCCCCACGATGGCCTGAAGCAAACGCTCGAGAAGTACAACCGGCTCGCGCTGCCAGCGGCCCGCTAGCACGGAACTGCGTCAGTAGACGCCAGAAAAACACCCGAAAAACTGCGCCAAATCAGCCACATCGCCTTTAGCAGGCCAAACAGGCCCACTTGCGAAGCGCCGGGATGGCACCGGATTTGCTTGAAGTGGAATCAGAATGAAGCAAACTCGCCCTCAAGAGATGGCATCTCTGAAGGAGAAAAATCGTGGATAAACAATTGAATGTTTCGGTTGCAGGCCCTGGACGAGCGAAATTCGCCGTCATCGCTCCCGGTAATGAGAGGTTCGCCTTTTTGTACGTGGTGATTGCGGCGGGCGCTACAGCCAGCGCCATGATCTACAGTGGAATCACAGGTCTCGCGCGGTGGCAGTCCGTACTGGCCGTGGTTGGCGCGGTGGTGGTGGGCTGGGCCATCCTGTTCAGCATTCTGGAAGTACGCCGCCTGGCTAAAACGCCGGACGAGGCCGCCAAAGCTGTCGAAGAGGCGTCCAACCCCTATACTTCCAGGACCGTAGTGGTGGAACCGCCGACTGCTGACCCCTACCCGCATCATGAGGATTACACGCAAAGCTCGGGCTTCGATCAGGGCCAGCTTACGTCCCGGATTGCCGACACTACCCCGTTCATCGGCCGATTGTTGGGCCGCAGGCGTGGGGAAACGCAAAAAGCCGGGCGGTAGGCCAGGCTTCGCCCCGAGCGACTACCAGGTCCTTGCCGATCTTACGTAAGCTGGAGTGTACCGGTCCGGAGAAATGGGAATTGCGTTCAAGACGAAGCGGCGCGGCTCGGAGGACACGTGAACATACGACGCGCCATAGCGGCCACCCCCTTTCTGTTGTCCATCGCTATACTGCCGGCGGCTGACCAGTTGCCGGTCTCCTGCGGCGCGGTTGGCGCGAAAAGTTATACGCCTCCAGCCGTGACCATTCCCGCCGTTACTCTCAATCGCGGCACGGTGATCACCGTCACCAACGCGACCATCGTGGTGAATGGCGACACCTCCTCTGTGCACGCGCTGGTGGCCAACCCAGGCTCAGATGGAATCTCTCTCTATGAAGCCATTCTCGCGACCAACAACAATCCCGGCACTTGGGTCATCCAGTTCGCCCCTGCCCTGAAGGGATCCACTATCGTCTTCGATGCTGTTGGAGGACCCGGTGGATGGCCTCCCTTGACCGGAGGCAACGTCACCATCAACGGCGACATCGATGGCTCCGGAAAACCCGGCATCACGTTCTCCAGGGCGCCGGGGACGAACACAACCTACTTTACTGTCCTTTCCGGCGGGAACACGCTCCACGCGCTGGCTCTCCAGAACTGTGCGCTCTGCATTCTCATTCAACGGCCATCCGCGAAATTCAAGCTGCCCCCCGCTACCAATACAACGTTCTCCAATATCACCATCAGCAACCTGGCGATCACGGGTGTGGAAAATGAGGCAATCACGTTGAATTCCAGGCTGGGCGAACAGGGGACGGCTCCTCCCAACCCCGGCCTGGTCACGAACAACACCTGGGACCACATTCTGATTACGGGCAACACCATCTCCGCCACCTCCTCGGGCCGCGTGTTGGGGATCGATCTCATACTCGGCAACACCGTGGGCGACGTTCTACAGCACACCACCATCGCCAACAACAATCTAGTGATGCAATCGCCTGGCGGGGGCGGCATTCAAGTAATCGCCGGAAGCGGGCTGGGGACAACGAATAACCAGGTTCTGGACACGTTAATCGCGAACAATGCCATTACAGGCACTTATTTCGAGTCCGGAATTCACGTCGGGACGGGTATCGGCAGTGCCTCGAAAAACACAATGAACGGAACGGAGATCATCGGCAACCAGTTGCACATGAACGGACCGGGGCCTTTTCCAGCCGAGCCTGACGGCATTGTAATCGTGGGCGGCGATGCCGCCAGCGACGATGTCAACGGTGATCCGTCCCTCTTCCCCATCCAATATTCGGAGAACAACGTCATCAGTAATCTCGGCATTCTTGCGAACACCATCGAAGAAAACGAAGATGCATCGGCGTTAGTGGGGCTTGCCCCCTTCGGAATCTCCGTGCAGGAGTCCTGCTGCGGTAACCGCAATAACACGCTCACCAGCCTGTCGATCCTGGGGAACACCATTATAGGAAGTATGAATGTCGGAGTGAGTCTCAACAGCGGCAGCTCCGGTGGGTATTACAGCAGAACCACCACCGCGGAGGTGCTCTCCAATGTCCTGGTTCAGGCCAACACCATCCGGATGACATCATCGGTTTTTAACGGCTGCAATTGTTACAACGGATCGTTGGGAATCACATTCGGAGGCATTCAGGTCTGGACCGGACAGGAGGAGCCGGGCAATAGCGTCAACGGCCTCTCGATCCTCAATAACGAGGTGGACACGTCGTTCGTGGGAATCAGCATCATCGCGGGATTGGGCCAGTCCGGAGCACTCAACGCCCCAATCTCCCCGGCCGACAATAATGTTGTCTCTGGCGCGACCATCTCCTGCAACCAACTGGACCAGGCTGCTACCGTCGCTCTAGCGCCGTATACCGGAATTAAGGGCATCAACGTGGTGGCGGGGATGCTGAACGCCAGTGGAAATCAGGTGCAGCAATTGAGCATCGAAAACAATCTGGTGGGGGGCGTACTGAACGATGCATCCTTCTTTACCTACCTGGGCGCCGGTGGCTCGGGAAATTCGATATCGCTTGCCGAGGGCACCGGAACCGTTAACGGACCTCAGACTGGGGGATTAGTCAACGCCGCCACGTTTCAGCAAAACGCTCTGGTCCCCGGCTCCCTGGTGACCCTGTTCGGTTTGAACTTGAATGGCGCGAGCGTCCAGTTCGGCGGCATCCCAGCCCCCATCCTCTATGCCTCTTCGTCGCAACTGAATTTGCAAGTGCCTTGGGAGTTGCAGGGCATGCCGATTGCGCCGGTCACCGTCACCGTGACCGGCAATTCGATCAGCAGCGAACTGGAGCCGGTTGCGGTGGGGCAGAACGATCCCGGTATTTTCTCGCTGGGCGCACCCCAGGGCGGGCAAGGCGCCATCGAGAATGTCGCCGGAGCCGTGGTAGACTCCAACTCGCCGGCCCATGCCGGGGACTATATACTGATTTTCGCAACCGGACTGGGGATGGTGACCAAACAACCCGCGACCGGTGCCGTAGCCCTGGCAGCGCCGCTCCTTTCCAACCTGATCGTCTACCCGTCGGCGACTATTGGCGGCGTATCGGCTCCCGTCAGTTTCGCGGGACTGGCTCCAGGCTATATCGGACTCTACCAGGTGAACGTGCAAGTACCGCAGGGAGTGGCCGCGGGGGACACTGTCCCGGTTGTGCTTTCATTCGGCGCCACCGTTTCGAACAGCGTGACCATTTCCGTTCGCTAGCCCTGTTTTGGCCATCTCAAGGCCTTTCAAGCTGGGAAAGTTGCAAGGCATCAATGACTGCTCATGACTTAGCAGGCCAACCAGACGCCGCGCGGCTTCTTGCGGACCGCTCGATTCGTCCTCGGCCCCCTGGTCGAAATCCACGCCGAAAAACCCACGACGTGCGGCAGGTCAGCCGCGGAGCCGGCCGACGTAGGGTCTCGGAGTCGAGAATGTCGCTGCCCTCGACGAGTCCGTGTCCGAGGCCGGATTCAAGAAGCCCATCTTGCGATCGGGCCATTCGATGAGAAAGGCCTCGCCGATATTCGGCCGGCCTGATGCATCTCAATGCTGTGCTGCGCCGCCAAACAGTTTGAAGCACCGCACGGGCCAATCACGCATCTTTCGGCATGGTGTGAAATACCTCCACGCCCGCTTGAAAACGCCCGTCCGCGCGTGACCTGCAGTGCCGCACGATCCCGAATGCTACGCTCGAATCGCTTTCCACGGTGATAATCTCTCCTCGCCCTAACGGCTGAAGCATCTCCAGACCGACACCGTGCGTCGATACATCAACTACCGTTGCAACCAGCGGCGACGGCAAGCTGGCCGCGTGAACCCGGACGTCTTGAGTGAGCGGATACCTCTCGGCGCTGCGCAGATCACATTCGTTGCTGCTTGGAGTGACGACACGGACTTCGTATTTCCCCGCCTTCCGCTGGCAGGAGACAATTTCCCCATAACGGCTTACGGCGCCGAATTCGATCGAAGCGCTGCCGTCTGGTAATGGCTGCGTGACAAGAATCGACAGCGCGTGTGGCTGGATACCCTGAACGATCCCGGCCACTCTGAAACGGGATGTGGTAATCAAGACGGCGACCCCTCGGCCGAGCGAATAATTGGCATCCTGGACCTCTTGTGGCCGCTCCGCACTTGAGGCCGCACTGGATGCTGTGAGACATATAGTCGGTTCGGTAGCATCTCGCATGGCATTACGTCACGCATCTAAAGATCCATCTCCGGACCTTAGGCGCGGCGTATCGCTTTATGCGATTGAAAGAACGAGAATTTGTGCTGATCGGGCGCGCTTGCCACCTACGGCAACCGCCCTAGGCTGCTCTTAATGCGAAGCTCTATCCGATTGCGGGCTTTTGCACCGGCCTGCGGACTATCGCGCACCACGAATCCGCAGCAGGCAGGCCGCCGCTTCTCCTCTGAGATGGGGCCAGCGCTCACGCATTCCTGTGTTGTCTCGTACAGACCCGTGTTGTAAAGTGACTGTAACGCGATTTCATTCCGCAGGAAGTAGGACAAAGTGAACGAAACCCGACGGAACCACGTGTCGTTCCCAGCCCTGTCGCTGGCAATTGGAGTCTTGTGCCTGGCGCCCCTGGCCCGGAGTCAATCCTCCGCGCTGCCTTCCACGAAAAACGGCGAATGGCCAACCTATGCCGGCGATCTGAAAGGCACGCGCTACTCGCCGCTCGATCAGATTAACGCCTCGAGTTTCAACCAGCTCGAGGTGGCCTGGCGCTTCAAGACCGACAATTTTGGCGCGCGTCCGGAGTTCAAGCTGGAAGGCACGCCGCTGATGGTCAAGGGCGTCATCTATACCACCGCCGGCACCAGGCGCTCCGTGGTCGCGCTGGATGCCAAGACCGGCGAGCTCATTTGGTCGCACAGCATGCAGGAAGGCGCTCGCGGGGCAGCCGCGCCACGCCAGCTTTCAGGCCGAGGCGTGGCCTACTGGACCGACGGCAGGGGCGACGACCGCGTAGTCTACATCACCACCGGCTATCGCATGGTGGAACTTAGTGCCCACACCGGACAACAAATCCCGTCATTCGGTACGGACGGCGTTCTCGACCTCAAGGTCGGTGTAGTCAAGGGAACAGGACAGCAGATCGATCTTGAAACCGGAGAGATCGGCGTGCATTCCACTCCCATCGTGGTGAAGGATGTCGTGATCGTCGGCTCTGCCATGAAGGAAGGCATGACCATCGTCACGCACAACAACACCAAGGGCCTGGTGCGCGCCTTCGATGTTCGAACCGGCAAGAAAATTTGGCAGTTCAATACCATCCCCAAACCGGGCGAGTTCGGCGCCGACACCTGGGAGAACAATTCCTGGGCCGTCAACGGGAACACCGGCGTGTGGACGCAGATCACCGTGGACGATGATCTGGGCCTGGTGTACCTGCCGGTGGAGTCGCCATCTTCTGACTATTACGGCGGCCATCGCCCCGGCAACAATTTGTTCGGCGAAAGCCTGGTCTGCGTCGACTTGAAGACCGGGCAGCGCAAGTGGCACTTCCAGTTCGTGCACCATCCCATCTGGGACATGGACATTTCTTCGGCGCCCATCCTGGCGGACGTCAACGTCAATGGAAGACCCGTGAAGGTTGTGGCCGTGCCGAGCAAACAATGTTTCCTGTACGTCTTCGATCGCGTGACTGGGCAACCCATTTGGCCGATCGAAGAGCGTCCGGTGCCGCAATCCACCGTGCCTGGGGAAAAGACTTCGCCCACGCAGCCTTTTCCGACCAAACCGCCGGCCTATTGCCGCAACTACCTTCGCGTTCCCGACGATCTGATCGACTTCACGCCTGAGATGCGCGCGGAGGCAAAAGACAATATCTCACGATATAAAGTCGACGGCGTATTCAATCCGCCGCTGGTTGGCGATCCCAACGGTTATCTCGCCGCGATCGACCTCGGCAACGCCGACGGTGGCACCAACTGGCCGGGCGGCGCATACGATCCCGAAACGCACATCGTGTATGCGCAGGCCAACGAGTCCGCGCGTTACGCCCATCTCACTGCGCGACGCCTCCGCCGGGATATTCCGACATGCGTTATGTTTTGGGGCGTCAGGATCAGCCCTATCGTCTGGCCGAAGCGGCCGGATCAGGCGACTATCCCGGCGCTCCGCCGCCCAAGGATGGCATCGCGATTCCGAATACGGCCAAGCCGGTCGCGTCCAAACCGAGTAATCTTCCGAACGGCAATCTGAGTGTCCAGGGACTGCCGATCATCAAGCCGCCTTACGGTGTAATCTCGGCCATCAATCTCGACAAAGGCGAGCTGGCGTGGAAAGTGCCATACGGCGAAACGCCGGACAATGTGCGCAATCACCCCGCTCTGAAGGGCATGAACATCGGCAACACCGGCCAGGGAGGCAGCGTGGGACTAGTGGTTACCAAGACGCTGGTGATCCTGGGCGACAGCCGGCTTACTACTACACCGCAACATCCGCGCGGCGCGATGCTGCGTGCCTATGACAAAACCACCGGTAAAGAAGTGGGCGCGGTGTGGATGCCGGCCCCGCAAAGCGGCTCGCCCATGACTTACATGTTGGACGGCAAACAGTACATCGTCGTGGCCGTCAGCGGCGGGCCTTATTCGGGCGAGTACATTGCCTTCGCGCTGCCGGAAGTGCAATAAAACTACTGCTGCTGTTGGGGAACGTCTGGCGTGACGCTCGGCGGAGCGCTGGAGTCCGGCGTTTCCGGTATCTGCGGCGGCGGCTCGGGCGGCAATACCGGAACATTGATCGTGGTCGCACGCCCTTGTTTGTCTCCACGCAGCCATACATAAACCACGGCGTCCAGGCTTGGTGGATCCGGCAGGCCGATTTGAATCGACTGTTTCAATCCCGGACCGCGTAGCGGCACCGGAAGCCCTGGAACTTCCAGCCCGCTCTGATCATCCCATCCCAGTTTCTCAATCAGCTCGAGATTCTCGCCCGTGAGCTGATACTGGCGCGTCCCGTTTTGCGGTGGCGCATCGGCCACGGTAAACGAGTCGATTTGCGGCACCAGCAGCATGCGAGCCAGCGTGAATGGCTTCGAGCTGCCTTTCGAGTGGTTGTCGATGACAGCCTGCAGCACGCACCCGGCCGGCAGCCCGGTCGTGTCAAACGCCACGAATAACTGGTCCGGCGAAAGCTGCGTCAAACTCCAGCCGGATCCTTGCTGGCCAATCCGGAGGTCGGTGTGCTCTCCGGCGCCATCGGCGCAGGCCAAACGCAGAACGCTCTTCCGCTCGATATTTTTGACATCCAGCAAAGCATTCAAGGTATATCCGGAAGGGAACTCGTCTTGGCGCGCCGCGACAGCCATTCCCTTAGGCAGCGAAAGCTTGGTGCTGGTGATCGCGGGCAGAGGTCCAATGACTTCCAGCGCATCGGGGAAAGAAAGCGGCGCGTTGCGGCCATCGATGTAGGCTTTCACTGGCAGCTCAGTCCCCGGCTGCGGCGCGGACTTGAGTTCTACCGTGACGCTCCTCTCGGTTTGATCCGCGCTGGCTGCGCCGAGATCGAGAATCGCGCCAGGCGCTTCCAGCTTACTCACTTGCTCCAGCCGCGCGCCTTTCAACACGAAGTGCTGCGCGACGGCGCCCTGATTGACCACAATCGGCAGATTGTTGATCTTGGGCGGGTTGGGAAGTACCTTGAACTCCACCGGGTGGCTCTTGCCGTCCAGTTGCGAGATCAGCAGCTTGTACCTGCCCGGGTCCAGATCCCCGGTGTCGATCTGCACGTCGATGCGATCCTGCACTCCTTCGCGCAGTCCTTTCGGCAATTTGAATCGAACGCTCTCCGGCGTCGCGAATTCGTCATTCGGTTTCTGCAATTCGATCTTGCTAATGAACTCGAAATCGCTGCCCAGCAACGTCGCTGCCACTTTGCCGGATCCCGCCAGCAGCCGATCCTGCGAGCTGGGATCGAAGTGCGCTTCCTTAAAATCGTTGAGCGGCCGCACATGCACAATTCCGTTGGCCTCCAGCGACGTCCAATCCCAGAACGCGGCCAGCTTGTAGTCGCCCGGCGGAAGCTTGACTTTGGTCAGATCGATCTCGAGCGCCTTCTGATTTCCCAGCTTCACTACCGGAACCTTGAATTTCTTTTCGCCGCTCACCAGGGTCCACTCGCGCGCGTGATCCAAATATTTCCATCCCGGCTGCGGCACCTCAACAAGGAGAGGCGTCTTCTGGGCAGCCGGTATGAAATCCGCAGCGCCGATATGGATGGGCGGCGCGCCGATGTTCGGAACGCGGCTGGCCCAAATGAAAGCCGCTCGAGTGTGCGGCGGCAGCGGACTCTGCTGGCCGCACAGATTCACGCCCGAAGGCGTGCCGGCCAGCGGCCGGGCGAAGGACGCGCGGAACTGGGTATCGGGAAACGCGATGGCGCGCAGATCCAGCAGCATCGCAGTCCCGCCCGCAGCCAGTCCAATCGGGCTTCCGAAAAACAACGTGCCGGCCATGGTCGCGAGGCTGGCTGTCTGCCCAGCTGCGTCCGCCGTGGAACTGGCCAGCGGATTATACGCGGCGAGCTGCGGGTTCATCGTGGCGAAGACCGTTGCGGCCTGCGTCGCTACCGGAGCATTTCTGTCGATCTGCACCGCGAATCCGTACTCGGACGCGAATCCGTTCAAAGCCGCATTCACGCTGGCCGCCGAGCTCTCGCTGTTGGAAAGGGTCGCCACCAGTTGTTCGGCCTGCGCGGTCTTGTCCGCATAATCCGCCAATTGCGCCACCAACACCTCGTCCTGCGAAAGAAATTTGGCGACTTTCTTTCTGCTCAATCCCGCCGGACCGTAGGCTAGCGCGGCGACCGAAATAGTCTCGGTCACCTTCCAGGATTGAGGCTTGTCGGCCGGCTTCGGATCGGTGACCAGAACATCCGGCTGATCGGCTCGCCGCTTCTCCGGCACCAGCACCAGCGCGATCTCGCCCGGACGTTTTTCTTTGCCACGCAGAACGGGCGAGTAAACAAGCGTGTCACCTTCGCCCAGATGATTGATGGTGCGAAATGGGAGGTTCTGCCCGCCCGCCTGCACTCGGAGGTCCAGCGCACCAAGCGGACCACCGGCCGGGCAGGTTACAAAAGGAGGCGCTTCCGGCGCGGCTGCCGCTGGATTCTTTTGTTCCGCGTCGGAATCAGATGCTTTTTGCGCGTGAAGGAGACAACATAGCAGCGGCGCGATAACTATGGCCGGCAACCGCATTCCTGTCCCAGTATATCTGCCCACTTGATTTGAGATACGCCGCGGGTGCATGCGGTTTCATCGCGATGATGAAGTCTTTTTTATACAGTGGGTTAATGCACCGTCGGATACTTGATCCCGAGCTGCTCCAGATACGTATCGTACTTCGACGGATCGTAGTAGAACGCCTTCATGCGGTCGCGATACTGATCCATGGTCTTCTTGTTCATCCAGGTTGCGGGCTGATCTTCGGGACGCAGGAAGCTGTGGTACTTCACGTCCTTGGTCTGGACATTGTTGAAATAATCCTTGGCGCTCTGAACCAATTCCGGGATGCAGCAGAATATCGAGAATGGTCATGGCCTGCACTTTGGCGCCAGCGACCACGCCCTTGTGCGCGATGGGCGTCGCCATGGAAATTCGCATTGGCCCAGTTGTGGCCCGGGCCGCCGGGAATATTGGACGGATACCCCAGCGTCACAGTCGGCACGTTCCAGGAAATGTCGCCGATGTCGTCGGAAGGCCCGCCGGTGGGTCCCACGCCGCCTTCGTCTTCCGATTGCGCCTGGGCCCGCGGCTGGCGCAGCGGCGAGATCGTGGTGGCCAGCCCGCGCACTGGAACTTTCAGCTCCTTCTGAAGCGCCTTCGCCAGCGCCTGATCGTCGTCGGACCACTGCGGCAGGCCGACCTTCTCCATGTTCTTGTGCATGTCCTCGGCGAGCGGCTTGTTGAAATAGCCCGGCCAGGCAGTGCCCAGCAACCGCTCGGTGTAGTTCGTATCGGTCATCAGCGTCGCGGCCTTGGCCATGTTGTCGCCGATGCGCCACAGATTCATGATGTGGTCGTAATCCGCCTCGCGGAAATAGAACCAGATGGCCGCATTCGGCGGCACCACGTTGGGCTGATCGCCGCCATTGGTGATCACATAGTGCACACGCGTCGCTAGTCGCAGATGCTCGCGCCGGAACTCGTAGCCGATGCTCATCAGCTCCACCGCATCGAGGGCGCTCTGCCGCGCCACGGCGCTGCCGCCGCATGGGCGCTTTCGCCCTTAAACATGTATTCGATCGACACCAGCCCGCTTCCGCCCGTGGGCCCGTACCCGACGCCGAAATTATTGCCGACGTGCGCGAACAAACAAACATCGACATCTTTGAACAAGCCCGCGCGCACGTAAAAGGCCTTGGTGCCCAGCAGTTCTTCCGCCACGCCCGGCCAGATCTGAAGCGTGCCTTGCAGGTGCTCGCGCTCCATCACTCGCTTCACCGCGAGCGCCGCGATGATCTGCAGCGGCAGGCCGGAGTTGTGGCCTTCGCCGTGTCCCGGCGCGCCTTCGATAATCGGATCGTGATAGGCCACGCCCGGCTTCTGCGAAGCCTGCGGAATATCGTCGATATCGGAGCCGAGCGAGATCACCGGTTTCCCTTCGCCCCAGGTGGCGACAAACGCGGTCGGAATGCCGGCGTAGCCGCGCTGGACTTTGAAACCTTCCTTTTCGAGAATGCCCGTAAGATATTTCGAGGTCTCGAACTCCTGAAAGCCCAGCTCGCCGAAACTGAAGACGCTGTCGACCATCACCTGGGCCTGTTTCTTCATATGGTCGATTTCGCCGGCCAGGTCGGCCTTCATCCCGGCTTCTTTTTCAGGCGTGGCTTTGTTTTGGGCCAATGCGGCGCAAGCCGCCAGCAGTACGACGGTGAGTCTTTTCACGAAAATCTCCTTGCGAGGCACGCTTCGCGACGATGCCGAGCCTAAATGTACGCCATGAGCGGCGTGATGCGCCATGGTCTTGGTTTCAAGCGAGGTAACAATCATGCCGGGATGGATAGGCGTGCGTCGTAGGTAGTCTTCCCCCACCGCGTCGGCAATGGCGCAGAAGATGGTCGACGCACCCGCCGCCACCGCTACTTCGCCAACGCCTTTGGCGCCCACCGGCGTCTGTGGATCGGCAATGTTCACTGCGTCCCATTGCATGTCGTTCGGAATATCCAGCATGGTCGGCGGCTTGGTGTGATGGAAGCGTTTCGCCACCGCCTGGCCATAATGCGGATCGTAAATCAACGCTTGCATTTTGACGTGCCCCAGTCCCTGAATCGCGCCGCCGTGCAACTGGCCGCTCAAGGCGCGGGGATGCAGAACCGTGCCCACGTCGGCGACCGCCAAATAATCAATCACATGATACTGGCCCGTCTCGACGTCGACTTCAACCTCGGCGAATCCCGCGACGAACGACAACGGCACACCTTTCCCACCAAACTCGTCTTTCGCTACTCCGACGAGCCCCTGCCCGGCCAGCATCTTCACGGAATCCTTGGTCATCTGGTGCACTTGCTTGGGCGCTTCGTGTCCGTCATATTTCCCGCCCATTTGGATGGCGAGTTTGGCCGCATCCGCGAACGTCATGCCGCCGCCCGGACTGCCCTTCGGGAAAACACGTCCGTTGCCGACCTGATAATTCTCCGGTTTGCCTCCGAATTTCTTGGCGGCGATCTCCTGCAGCTTAGTCTTCGCATCCAATGCCGCGGCGTAGTTGGCGCGGCTATGCGCGTGCGTAGTCTGGCTGCCGTCCTGCGTGGAACTCCACGGAACGCCGACGACTGGTGCTGCCCCACACCACCTCGACGCGATCCCACGGCATGTCCAATGTTTCGGCCGCCACGCGCGCCGTGTCCATCACCGAAAAGCGTGCCTAAGTTCCCGATGCCCTGATGCACATACAGTTTTCCGTCCGGCTTGATCAGCGAGCAATCCGTCGAATCCATTGCTGCCGGAAAAGAAAGTGGCCACCGAAACGGAAAGCCCGCGACGCTTGGTGCCGCTGCTCTGTGCGCTGCGCTTCTTGCGCTCTTCCCACTTGAACATCTCGGCGCCGCGGTCGAGAGCCTCGCGAACCTTGGCGCTGGTCACGGTCGCGCGCGGTCCGCCCGGTTTCTCCGGGAAATCCCCAGGGCGAGTTATCGGACGGCGCGTTGATCTTCCGGATCTGCACGCGATCGATTCCAAGCTGCCGAGCCGCCTTGTCGACCAGCGGCTCGCAAATAGCCACCGCCTGCAGGCCGCCCGGGCAGCGCTGCGAGGTGCGCGGCGCCGTATTTGTGGCTACCGACAGCGCTCGTAACCGTACCGCCGCCGGCTGATAAAGCAGTGACGCGCACATGGCCGCGATCTGCGCGTCGCCCTGCTGCGCATACGGACCGGCGTCCTCTATGAACATCATGTCCATGCCGAGAATCCGCCCATCTTTGCGGAACGCAATCTTGATCCGGCCCTGGATGCCCGGACGCACCCGCCCGATGAACGACTCCTCTTCGCGCGAAATCCGCATCATCACCGGCCGGTTGACTTTTTTCGACAGCAGCGCTGGAATCGCCATGGTTTGCGCGCCGTTGATCTTCCCTCCGAAGCCGCCGCCGCAATATTCGCTGACGAACACCAGTTGGTCGGACTTGATTCCGCACCACCGCGCTGCCGCATCCACGGTCTGCGCCAGGCTTTGCGTGGAGCCGAACATGTACAGCTTGCCGTTCTGCCAATAGGCCATAACCGAACGCGGCTCCAGCGGCGCGTGGCTGGTGGACTGCTGAAACACCGTCTCATCCATCACGTAGTCGGCCGATTTGAACGCGGCATCCACATCGCCGTAGCCCGCTTCTTCACCCGCTTGCGCGCCCCACGGCAGCTTCCCTGCCGCCACTTCTTCGAAATCCTTCGAGGTCCACTTGATGGTCTTGATTTTCGAGTTCTGGTAATAAACGTTTCCATCCGGGCGCGCGTTCGGCCCGCCCGGCCGGAGGCTATCCAGCGGATCAATCACGAAAGGAAGACGCTCTAAGTCCACTTCCACCGCTTCGATGGCTTCCGCGGCGGTATGTTCATCCACGGCCGCGATCGCGAAAATCGGCTCGCCCGCGTAGACGGGCTCGTTGGTCAGCGCCAGCTCAGGACGCCCAACCGGGGGCGGATCCTCAGGTCCGGGCTGCGCCACCGGCACGTCCTCGGCGGTCAGAATCGCCAGCACGCCCGGCATCGCCAGAGCCTTGCGGGCATCCAGCCGGCGAATCCTCGCGTGCGGCACCTGGCTCAGCGCCAGCTTGGCGAAAACCATTCCGTCCGCGCGGAAGTCCTCGGCGTATTTCGATTGTCCTCTGACTTTGGCTTGTAAGTCGGGCGTCGAATAGTCATGCCCGATGTATTTGTACTTATTCTCGTTAGTGGCAGACATATCAGACGCTCTCCATGTACTCGACGGCCTTCATCATGGACCGCAGGATCTTGTTGTAGTCGCAGCAGCGGCACAGATTGCCGGAAATTCCGTGCGCCAGTTGCGCTCGCGTCGGCTTTGGATTGGTCTTGAGATAACCAACCGTGGCCATAATATATCCCGACATGCAGAAAGCGCATTGGAAGCCCTGTTCATCCACAATGGCCTGCTGCACCGGATGCAACTTGCCGCCCGGGGCGGACAACCCTTCGATGGTCATGATCTTGGCTTGCCGCACGGTATGGGTCAGCACCGAGCATGAATAATGCGGAACATCATTGATCAGAACCGTGCAGGCGCCACACTCCGCGCGGTCGCATCCGAGCTTAGTGCCCGTCAGCCCCAGCTTGTAGCGCAGCGTCATGGCCAGCGTTTCCTGCTTCAAAACGTCCACGCGCCGGGACTGCCCATTCACGTTCAGAGTGACCAGCCGCTCGGTGGAACCGGCTGCCGAGGCCAGCACCGCTGAGCGAAACAGGTAGCCGACAGAGGACGCAGCCGCGCCCCCGGCAATAACGCCTTTGATGAACTGTCTCCGGCCGAGGCCCTGCTTGGGCGTGGCGGCCGCTACATCCTTTTCTTCCATGGATCTGCGCTCCTGGCTAATACTTTAGCAATGCAAGCCAGTCTACTCTCTTGAGTACTTAGAATCAAGCTTCCGTGCCGCGGTTCCCGTCCACGGATCGAGATGAGCCTCAAGGGATTGAGTCCCGCCAGATCCAATCCGTTGGGCGTGTTGCGGACGAGAGAAAATGGTATCGGCATGGTTGTTACTCATGCTTCTTAAGTGCTCGATCATCGCGGCGCTGCTCGCCACTCAGGCTTGGTTTCTGGTAGCATCGCCTGCTGATGCCGGCTCCGTGGTTCTCGTGAATTCCGGGTCTACGAACACACCCGGTTTCAAGCTCGTGGTGCAGCGCGACGGGGGCGCCGGGTATACCGCCATGCCGCGCGCGCACTCCCAGCCGGAAGGCCAGCACGCCGTCGCACCGATGAAACGCAAGCTACCGCCAGCTCTGGTTCAGCGGTTGTTTTCGGATTTGGAGGCAGCGCGTCCATTCTCTGACCTGCCGCGGCCGAGATGCATGAAGAGTGTGTCCTTTGGCACCCGGCTCACCATCCAGTTCAATGGCGATGAAACCCCCGATCTGAATTGTGGCGCTGGTCAAAGCGCGAAGCTCGGCGCGCTAATCGAGGACGCGAAACAAATCGTTGCGGCGTTCAGTGCGCATTAAATGTCTGGTCAAGCCGGCTGCGCGGAATAGGTGCGGTCCAGCTTGGGCGCTACCGCGTGGACCGCAAAGCCCAGGCCCGCTGCCAGCGCCAGCATGATCCAAAAATCGATGCCCAGCATTAACACCTCGCGCTGCAAAGGTAGGTAAGGCGAGGTGGACAGCACAACCAAGCCGCACGCCACCAGGAATGCCCGCTTGGCAACGGCGGGAAACTGGCCGGCCGGCGCGGAGTAAACGTGCGCGCCGGCCAGGATCGCGGGAAGCAGCGAAATCAGGCTGGAGTTCATGCAGAACGGCTGCAACGCCGAGAAGAGCACAAACGCACCCGCATCCCAAAGCCAGCGGCGGGATTCATCCGAGCGCCACATCGCATACACTGCATACGCGTAAATCAAGATGCTGAGAAGCAGATAGCAGTCCACCATCAAGGCCGGCGGGAGCGACGCAAAGCTGACATCCGGATAGCCGTCCCGCGGATGCACCGAGCGCGTGAGCAGGCGAAGCAGGACGCCGCGCAACGATTGGCTGGAATACCACACCGCTTCGGGTCCGGATGCGAGAGCGACCACGTGCGTGAAAAAATCTTGCAACAGATACAGGTATAGGCTCCAGCCAAAAAATAACACCGGGGCGGTCCAAAGGATCGCCGTGGCGCCCCCTGCGTAGTAAAGCGCTGAACGCCGGCGGCGCAGCAGCAACCAGGGAGCGAAGAATAGCGGCCAGACTTTAAAGCAGATCGCGACTGCCAGCGCCAGCCCGCTCCAGCCCGGATGGGTTTCCGCGAACAGCAGCGCCAACAGCACCAGCGCGATCAGGTAAGGCTGCACGTTACCGAACTTCACGGCTAGCACCACATACGGCGCCAGGAAAATGACGCCGAGCAGCGCGCCGCTGGCGGTGAACTTGAGTTTCCACGCCCGTTTCGCCAGGTACGTGGCAATACTGCAAGCGGCCCACGCCATGAGAATCCAGCAGAAACTCGCAACGCGCAGCGGCAGGTACGTGAGCGGCAAGAAGAATAAAACCGTAACCGGCGGATACCGGAATTCCTGAGGATATTCCATGCCACTGAGCGGTCCATAGAGCGGCTTACTGCCGTCCATGAAGTTGCGGACGCCATACCAATACGCGCCAAAATCCGTGTTGTGCGGGAGGAAAATTGCCGACAAGACGGCCAGGATACCGATTACCGCAAGCACCAATACGGTTTTGACTTTCAAAATCTAAGAATATTACGAACGTCGAGTTCGCTGCTCGATCAAGATTTCAATTCGGCAGGCGAAACGCGAGCAGCTCGGCCGAATAACTGCCGCCGCTGACCGCGAGGACGATGTATTGCTTGCCGTTGAGCATGTAAGTCATCGGAGAGCCGCTCTGTGGCGCGGGCATGTATACGGCGCCCACCTCGTTTCCGGTCGCTTTGTCGTAGGCGCGCAGCATTGCGCCGCGCTGCCCCGAAGGCGTGGTGGCGAAACCGCCTTCACCGGCGATCACCAGCGTCTTGGTCACGAGCGTGCCAATCATGCCGGGACGGCCGGTGCGAGGAATGGTCACTCCTTTCAGCGCGGGATTGTTTTTAACATTATCCGGAGTTTCGCCGTGCGCGATCTGCCACTTGATCTCGCCTTGGTTCAAATCGATCGCGCTGATGCGTCCATAGGGTGGTTTTCCAAGCGGCAAGCCGCGCACGTTGAGCCCGCCGCCCCCGCCTTCTCCGCTAGCGGATGCGCCACCGCCCCTGCCTCCGCGGCCGGCGGGAGCGGGCGCCGGTTCGCCGGTACGGCCGCCGCCCGCCGATGATCCGGCGCCACCCGTGGTTCGAGCGCCGGATTCCGCGTTTCCCTGAACGTACTCCATGTCGGACTGCCCTGGATTCGGAGGCACCAACCCGTAAGCCCCGATTGCACCGCTCGAGAACACGTACACGGTATGGGTCTCGGGATCGTATGAGCCGCCGAACCAGTTGGTGCCGGCCTGCGCGCGCGAGAGCGTTGCCAGCGGGCCTCCAACTTTGCTGACAACCGGCGGAGTGAAGATCGGACCCATCTTGTATTTCGAAGCGAGTTTTTCGGCTTCGGCCCGAAGCTCGGGTGTGAAGTCGATCAGATCGTCCACCGAGACGCCGGTCCGTTCATAGGCGGGCGGTTTGCTGGGAATAGGCTGCGTGGGCGCGTACCATTCGCCCGGGACGTCGCCTTTTTCTACGGGTGTTTCGGCGATGGGCCAGACCGGCTGGCCGGTTGCGCGATCGAACACATAAAGGATGCCTTGCTTGGTGGGCTGCGCGACGGCTTTGATGGCGCGTCCATTGACGTTGATGTCCGCGAGAATCGGCGCGCACGGGATGTCCATGTCCCAGATGCCGTGGTGTACGAGCTGATAGTGCCACTTGCGCTGGCCGGTGTGCAGATCGACCGCAACCAGGCTCTCGCCGAAAAGGCCATCGCCTGGACGATGTGCACCGAAGTAATCGCCGGTGGGTAACTCGACCGGGATATAAACCGTATCGAGAGCTTCGTCGGCTGAGATCTGTCCCCACGAGCCGGTGTTGCCGGTGTAGGACCAGGAGTCGTTCAGCCAGGTCTCGATACCGAACTCGCCCGGCCGCGGAACGGTATGGAAAATCCAGAGGCGCTTGCCGGTGCGCACGTCGAAACCGCGCACGTAGCCTTTCACGTTCTTGTAGCTTTTCGGAACGCCGCCCGATCGGTGCGCGGCGCCGATGACGACGACATCCTTTGCGACCAGCGGTGTGGAATGCAGGCCGATTCCGGGCTCAGAGGATCGATTTCCTGGTCGTCATTTTCCTTGAGGTCCACCGCTCCGTTGTTGCCGAAGCTCGCGACTGGAATGCCGGTCTTGGCGTCCAGGGCGACCAGCCGATAACCGGAAGTTACGTAGAGGATGCGCTCCTCGCGATTGTCGGTCCAGTAAGCCAGGCCGCGGCCGGAAAGCTGGCGCGGAGCGGCGCGGCCGCGCTGGCCTTCGTTTTCGCTGTGCATCCACAACATTTCGCCGGTTGCGCCGTCCAGCGCCACCACCGCCCGGCGCGAACCGGCGGTAGTGTAAACAACTCCATGCACCATCAGCGGCGTGCCTTCAAACTGATATTCAGGACGCGGGCCGAGCGAGTCCGTTTTGAAGCGCCACGCGATTTCGAGATCTTTGAAATTGCCTGCGTTGATCTGGTCTAGCGGCGCGTAGCGTGTGTGTCCAAGGTCTCCGCCATAGGAGCGCCATTCGCCGTTCTTCGTACCGGTCTGCGCCGTAGCGGGGAGCGTCGTCGCGGCGGCCAAGCAGATCGCCGCAGCCATATTCAATCGAGCCGTGATGGCCATTTCAATTCTCCTTTAGCGCCTAACGCGTCACCGTGATCGTCACATCGCCGGTGGTGGACAATGCTCCGTCGTCGGCGGTTGCCCGCAGCACATAGATCCCCGGCTCGGTGAAGTGCGCCGTGACTTGAGCTTTACCGTCCACCGGTTCGCCGGGCGTTCCGAAATGAACTGGCTCGGCCGGATCGAAGGTCACCTTGGCCGGTCCGCGATATTCGAACCAAGTCACGGAGACTCCCGATCTCGGACGCCCGCCCGCCGTGTTAGTCTGAGCTTTGCCAGGCGCCACTTCGGCCCGAACCTTCAGCACGCGCGGTTTAGGAAGGCCGTCATCCGTCACCAGCGCCGTCAATATAACCGGATTTCCGACGCTCGCGGAGGTCACCTGTACAACCGAGACGGCGGGAGGCTTGTTGGGATCATCCAAACCCGGGCTCAAGCCGCCATGCGACATGATCAGGCGCGGCATGATTTCTTCTTCCATTTGCAGCGACGCGTAGGCTTTTTCCGTCTTGCCGTGCGCGGTGATGGTCCAGACCAGTTCCTTCTGGCCCCAATCGGCCGAGACCGTTACGCGAAACACCCAGGCGTGGCGCCGCGGCAGGAAAAAGGTGGGCTGGCCCTGATCGAGCGCGGCTCCAGGCTCCACTTTGTTGTCGGGACCGGCGGGAATCGCCAGCTCTTCTTTGTAATTACGATTCATGTAGCCGAACACGAACGTGTAAGTGCCGTCGGCGTTGCGCAGCCATCCATCGAAGGAGGGCACCACGTCCTGGCCGGAGTTAAATTTCGTTTGAGGAATCGCGGTCGGGAATTGCGGCTGAGCGGCGAGTTGGAAGACGCAACCTAGTAAACCAATACAGACCGCAGCGCCGAAGGCCCTTCGCATGGAGTGCTCTTTGGGTCTAGCCCGGCTTATTCACCGGACTTCGCCATAGCCTTGCGCGCCGCGACTCGCGCATCGAAATCGGCTTGATCCAGATAGTACAGGCTGATCCAGGCGAAGCTCATCTCGTCGATGGTTCGCTGGCCGCTGCCCACCCAGTTCTTGGGATTCGGATTGTGCGGGTTGTTGTCGGTGTTGTCGTGCCACGTGGTGACGTGAATCACGGTGCCGGCCGGCAACAGCGGCGCGACGTCATCGGCGTACGGATAAGTGATGCTCCAGCCGAACTGGTAATCGCTCACGCAACTTATGGTGTCGGTCCGCGCCGGGCCGGGCCGCGCCGAGTCCGCACGCACATCGGGATAGATCGCTTCGATGCACTGCGCCTTGCCGCGCGTGTGGAAGTGCGGCTGAAACGCGGTGACCACGGCCGGCTTCTGCAGACGGAAATAGCCGTCCGTGCGCGTGATCTGCCCGGCCGGGAGATCGAGATCGTTCACGTCGCCCATGTGCTGCGTGAACGCGACATACTTCGGCACCACGCCTTTGGGGAAGAACTTGAACGCCATGGAGAGCTGCACCGGTGTTACTTGCCCGTCCGGATGCAGGTGCAGGTTGAAGTGGATGATGGTTCCGGCTTTAATCAGACGGCCCGCATCGGGTGGAAAGACGTCCGCGTTCTTGCCGATGGCGTATTCGTTCAGGAAGAGGCCGATGGGATCTTCTTCGGGATCCTCGACTAGGTTGGTGGTGGCGTGATGCACCACTTTGTAACCCAGATCCGGTTTTGTCTCGATGGCCTGAATGTAGCGGTCTTCGGTCAGCCCTGGATCGACGTCGATGTCGGCATACTCATCGCCGCCATTGGCTTTCAGGATATAAGGCTTGGCCATGGCGACCACCAGGTCGGGCTGGAAGTGCCATTTATTGGCATCGGCAAAGTTGGGCGGCGGGGGCATATCGGAGGGATTGCCCTCCGGCGCGCCGTGGTCGACCCAAGCCGAAATGGTTGCGATCTGTGCGTCGCTCAGCGAAGGATCGTCTTTGAATTTCGTGATGCCGACGTTGCGGTCGATGTGCCACGGCGGCATCTGGCGGCGCGCCACTTTTTCCTTGATGGAGCGTGCCCAGGGCCGCGCGTCCTTATAGGTCAGCAGCGACATGGGCGCGATGGAGCCTTCGCGATGGCAGTTGTCGCAGGAGCGCTGGAAAATGGGCGCAACGTCTTTGGAGAATGTCGGGACAGCCTCCTGGCCTTGGGCGAACGCCGCAAGCGCCGTCAAAGCAATAGCAGACGTGAAAACCCCACATCGCATCGTGAGCCTCCTCGCGTACCCGTTGCGTCGCTTAACATGATGATACTGAAAAGCTTCGATGTCAAACCCCAGTTGCCTGAGCCGTTGGCCGTTAAGCTCACTTGCTCGCGGACATGGCCGGGCTGCGGAAAATCGAGAGATCCACCGCCTCTGCCATGGCCTTGTAACCCGCATCGTTAGGATGCAAGTGGTCCCCGCTGTCAAACTCCGGGCGAATGTGGTTGGGATTGTCACGGCTCTTGGTAGCAGCATCGAAATCGATCACCGCATCGAAAGCCCGGCTGGTCCGAATCCACTGGTTCACCGCCTGCCGCACCACGTTGCCGCTTTCGGAATAATACGGCGCGCCTTCAAACGGCAGCAGCGTGCAGCCGATCACTTTGATCCCGTGCGCATGGGCCTTCTCAATCATCTGACGGTACCCGCCGGTAATATCGTCGGGCGTCGGGTTATCGCTCGCGTCCCTGGGTCCGAAAACGAAAAACTCTCCGATGCCCGCGCCGATATCGTTTATGCCGATAAGAATCGTTACCCACCGGACTTCGGGCTCCGTGAGCACGTCTCGATCGAAGCGAGCCAGGCCGGCAGGACCAATGCCGTCGCGCGTGATGCGATTGCCCGATATGCCCTCGTTCAATACCGCGATTCGCGACGTCGCCGGATTTGCCTGCAGCCGCGCGGCCAGAAAGCTGGGCCAGCTCGAATTGGTGTTGGGCGTCGAGCGCGTGCCGTCGGTAATCGAGTCGCCGAAAGTAACCACCGCTGCCGCATTCGCCGGCGCGCCGACCTCGACACTGGACAGCCAATACCAGGACTGAGAGGTGGTTACATCGGTCATCTCAGACGCGCCCGTGGCATCGCCCTGCTTCGAAATGTAAGTGGTATGTAAACCCACCGAGTGCTGCGTCGCGGGCCCTGAATCGCCTGGAACAAACACGCTCACCGCAAGGTCGCCCCGTTGCGGCACGTCCAAGCTCACGGGATCGCTCACCTCAACCGCTCCCGGGGGAATCACGAACGATGGCTTTCCGCTGAACGTTAACGCGCGGTCCGAACCGGGGACAATGGCCGAATCCTTGGCGCGGAGCGCGATGTGCGCGGATCCAATCCGCAGCGGCGCGGAGCCAAAGACGTTGGAAAGCTCAATGCGCACGCGGCTCCCGCCGATGCTGGTATGAACGATCATGCGCACGGTCTGGTTGTTGAAGCTGACGATCGGTCCGGCTGGCCGCTGCCCTCCGTTCTTCGACGCGGCCGGAGGCTGAGCCGCCGCCGTTCCCGCCTGCGGAAGACGAACCGGCTCCGGCCGGCCTTGCTGCGGGGCCGCTACCCAGGTCGGTATCCAGTGTTCGCGCGCCTGGCCGAAAGCGAGAACGACGCCGAAAAACGCTACCGCAACAAACCGCACTGATCTCTTCATGTTTTCCTCTGCTTCTTACTTTGCTTTCGCCGCAGACTTCGGCGGCGGCCTTTTCCTCCGCCCGCGCGCCCGCCAGAATGCCCTGCATGCCGATGTTTCCCTCATGGCAGGCGTACTCGAAGATCGGATCCGGCGAATGCCGCAACGGGATCATCAAGCTCCAGGGCTTGGTCCAGGTGGCCGGATCGTCGATGGTGATTTCGTACTTCAATATCTCCGGGCCGGTGCGGGTGAGGCGCTCGATCACGTGCAGCTTGTCGCTAGACTCGGGCATGAAGCTTTCCGCTTTGTAGTTCGTGGTATCGATGACCAGCGTATCGCCTTCCCAGTGGCCGCGCGAATCGCCAAACCAATTATGGATATTCGAAGCGACATGCGGGCGCCCGTCGAGCGGAATAATGCGCACATCGTGAATCATTTCCGTCATGAGGACGACCGCATCGGCGGTCTGGAAGATCTGATAGTAGCTTTGATAACCGGCGATCAGCTGCGGCGAGCCGTACGTGATACAGCGCTCTGACAACATGCGATCAGCCGGGCTCGCGGCGGGACGCATGCAGCGCCGCGAAAGCGGCCTCTTGCCGCTTTTTGCCTTCCGGCGTCAGGGGCGGCAGCCGTCCATCGGGCGGGTCCGTGATGAGCGACGTGCGGTTGTCCCAGTCGCGCGCGACAATCCACACCGAGCTGTAGTCGCCCGTGCCCCCGTCGAACTCATTCGTCCCCTTTTTGTGCGGCCCGGATTCAGTTCCTTTGATAGCTCGCCAGAACAGTTTGAAAAATGTCATCGCCGAAGGAGGCGTCGCCCTTGCCGTCGTAGAGTTCGGCGGCCTTCCTTCTCATGGCCGCCACTTCCTCGTCTGTCAGAGCGCGCGCGTCCCGCCAACTCCTTGGGACGCTCCAGCGGCGTGGCGTTGTTGTTGGCCCAGATGCCTTGAAGGTCGGGTTGGCCGTCGCTGGTACGAGGCAGCGTCCAATTCTGTTTAGTGGAACTTTCCGGCTTCGCCTGTGCCGAGACCGGTTGCGGCATGAGCGATAAGATCGCTGTTACTCCCGCGACGAAAGCGATCTCTCGATAGTGCATGAGCCCTCCTTACTTGCCGATCATCAGAATTGTAAATGAACCGGGTACCGGCGGGCCGAAACGATCCGCGGCCCGCCTGGCGCTGCCTGCGGCGCCGGCCCGCGCTCCTGGCTCATCGTGAAGATGTGGTTCGTTTTGCTGTCGAACGCGATGGTTCGGGCGCCGTTCATCGTCTGAAGATTCTGCTCCACCTCGAAACTGGTCGGGCTTTTCTCCTTGACCACGGTCAACGTGCCGTTGCCTTGCGTGCTGAAAGCTTCCATCGTCGCGGGATTGAACATGGCGCCATCGGACCCTCCCGCGAGCGGCAGGCTGGTCAAGAATCTTGCCGTCCATGGCGCTCAGAATCACCATCATGGGCTGTGGCGGCTGAGCCGGCGGATTCCCCGAGACCGCGCACGCCGCGAAAAGCACCTTGTTCTTTGACATCCAGCGCCAGCCCGTTGCACCGGCCTTTGTCGCCGAAACGGATAGTGCGCCACCGCCTTCATCGTCTTTACGTCGACCGCCGTGACGCTGCCCGGCATATCCTGCATGACTACGTAGAGCATCCCCTTGCCGTCGGCCACGCCCTCTTCCGGTGTGCCGCCGAGATCGATCGTGCCGAGCACGTTACCGGTCTTGGCGTCGATCACCGTCGCGTCCTTGGTCGGATGACTGAAGATGTAGACCCGCTCGTTGAAGTGATCGAAGTAGATGCCGTCCGGCCGCGCTTCGGCGCCGCATCGATGGTCTTGATCAGCTTCATCGTCTTGGTGTCGAACATCGAGATGGGCCTGCTGCTGGTGAAGCCATGGCCGGACTTCGGATCGACCGCCGTGCCTTGGCCGCCCACGCCGGTAATCTCGCTGACCAGCTCGAGCGTGTCGAGATTGTAGATTGACAGCCGCGTCTCGACGCCCGAATTGGGCGCTCCCCGGCGCGGAATGTACAAACGGCGTCCGGCGGAGTCGGCATAAATGTAGTCCCAACCGCCTTCGCCGCCGACTTTTGCCGTCTTGAGCACCTTGTACGGGCCGGCGTCCTGAGCCAAGCCGGTTG
The DNA here is from genome assembly GCA_963739705.1 of Terriglobia bacterium. Taxonomy (GTDB): domain Bacteria; phylum Acidobacteriota; class Terriglobia; order Bryobacterales; family Bryobacteraceae; genus Palsa-89. The sequence continues at coordinate 48,783 of CAVUBR010000022.1, forward strand.
GCGCGAACATCGCCATCGCCACTGCAAGAATCAACCAAAGTTGTCGCATTCGAGTTCTCCAGGAACGAGTATACTCGCGTAAGCCATAAGTCACCAACTTGCCGGCGGGCGCACAGAAAATATGTAAGAATTGTTCCGCGAAATCCCATGACGGCACCGCACCGCAAACTCAGTTTGGCCAGCGCCCTATTAATGGCTCTCTCGTTCCCTGCAATCATCGCCGCCCAAAACGCCGCAGCCGATCTCATCCTGCTTCACGGCCATATCCTCACCGTCGATGCCAAGGACTCGGCCGTCCAGGCTCTGGCCATTCGTCAAGGCAGCATCGTCAAGGCAGGCACCGATGACGAGGTTCTGAAATTCGCAGGGAACGCGCGCGGCCTCCGCGTCATTGACCTCCACGGCGACACGGCCACCCCAGGCCTCATTGACACTCATGCACACATCGCCAACGGAGGCGTCGATGAGCTCTACGGCGTCGAGCTATCGGATGCAACTTCGATGGCTGACATCCTGGCGCGTGTCAAGGCCAAGGTCGCAAAGGCCAAGCCCGGCGAGTGGATCACCGGTTCCGGCTGGGATGAGGGAAAGCTGGCCGAACATCGCTACATAACCGCGGCCGATCTCGACACCGTCTCCTCCAAGAACCCTGTCTGGCTGATGCAAACCACCGGCCACTATGGAGTAGCGAATTCGCTCGCTCTGAAGCTGGCTCACATTACCGCCGCCACACACGATCCCGTTGCGGGCACCATCGATCGCGATTCTCACGGCAATCCCTCTGGCGTTCTCAAAGAAGAGAGCGCCATGGATCCTGTCGTTCGCCTGATCCCGCCGACCACGCCCGAGCAAATGCGCCAGGGTATTCTCCACATCCAGCAGGTGCTGCACAGCGAAGGCATGACCGCTGTCAAAGACCCTGACATCGAACAGATCCAGTGGGACGCCTACAAGGCGCTCCTCGACCAGGGTCAGCTCAAGGAGCGCATCTGCGTCCTCTGGCACGCCGGATCGACCATTGAAACTGCCCGCAAAGCCTTGGCCGAATTCCAGGCCGTCCCGCGCCTGCCCGCGAGCCTGGGCGACGATCGCTTGCTTTCCTGTGGCGCAAAAATTTACATGGACGGCTCCGGTGGCGCGCGCACCGGCTGGGTCTTCGATGACTGGCTCCGCAACGGCACGACGCCCGACGTTACGTCTTCAGGCGCGCCGAATCGCGGGTATCCGCAGACGGACCCGGCTGTGTATCGGGAAATGGTCCGCCTTTTTCATCAGAACCGCGTCCCGGTGGGAACGCATGCCGTCGGCGATCGCGCCATGGATTGGGTGGTGGATACCTACGCGCTGGTGGAGAAGGAGCAGCCTCACCCCGGTCTGCGCCATAGCATCATCCACGCCAATCTTCCCACGCCGCATGCGCTCGACGCGATGGCCGAACTGCAGAAGAAGTACGATGCCGCCTACCCGGAAATGCAGCCTGGATTCCTGTGGTGGATCGGCGATATCTACGCGGGCAACTATGGCCCCAAGCGCGACCAGAATCTGATCCCTCTGAAGACGCTGCGCTCGCGAGGCATCCTCTGGTCCGGCGGGTCGGACTACTCGGTCACACCACTTCCCGCGCGTTACGGTCTGTGGGCCTCTCTGGCACGTCAGACCGCGAAAGGCACGTACGGGCCACATCCTTTCGGGACGGCCGAAGCCGTGGACATCCACACCGCGCTCCGAAGCTACACCGCTTGGGGCTCGCGCCAAATGTTTCTGGAAAACAAAATCGGTACGCTCGAGGTGGGCAAGCGTGCGGATATTGCTATCTGGGACCGCGATCTGTATGCGGTCCCCAGCGACCAGATCAAAAGCTTGAAATGTCTGATGACGTTAGTAAACGGCGAAGTGGTCTACACTGCGCCCAACTCGTCACTCACAACGGCAGTCCGCTAATTTGGGAAGCGCTTCCTTTCGCTTCTACGCCGAGCTGAACGACCACCTTCCGCGAGAGCAGCAATACCAGACTCTGGAAAAATCCTTCTTCACTCCCGGCGCCGTAAAGGACATGATCGAGAGCTTTGGCGTGCCGCATACGGAAGTCGATTTGATCGCCGCCAATGGCCAGTCGGTCGATTTCTCTTATCAGGTTCAAAATGGCGACCGGATCGCCGTTTACCCGGTCTTTGAATCTTTCGATATAGCGCGCGAGCAGCAACTTCGGCCCCAGCCGCTCCGGGATCCGCGCTTCATACTCGACGTGCATCTAGGAAAGCTTGCAGCCTACCTACGCATGCTCGGCTTCGATGCGGAGTATGGACGCTCCCTCACCGACGCACAGTTGGTCGAGATCTCCACCAGCGAGCGCAGAGTCCTGCTGACGCGCGATCGTGCCCTGCTCAAACACGGCGCCCTCACGCACGGCTATTGGGTGCGCGAAACCAACAGCCGCCGCCAAATCGCGGAAGTTGTCCACCGCTTCGACTTGGGCCGTGCCATTCGGCCCTTCGCTCGATGCATGACTTGCAATGGGATCCTGGAGCCAGTTTCAAAAGAGCAAGTGCGGAACCTGGCTCCCGGGCGCGCGCTAGAACAATACGACGAATTTCATCGCTGCGGGCAGTGCGGCCGCATCTACTGGAAGGGATCGCATTACGCACGCATGCGCCGTTGGATCGGAGAACTGGCCCCCGGGAGCTAAAATGACTATTGCCTGACTTTTCCCGCATTCTGGTTCGTGCCACCAATTGGGTTGGTGATGCGGTGCTCAGCCTGCCTGCGCTCCAGGCCATCCGGGCCCGGTTTCCGAAAGCCCACATCGCGATTCTGGCGCGGCCCTGGGTCGCCGAATTGTACGAGCATGAGCCGTTCGCCGACCGCGTGATCGAATTAACCTCCGCACGCGGCGCCGGCGATCTGTCTGGCAAATGGAGAACCGCGCGGATGCTGCGGCGCGAGCGCTTCGATTGCGCGATTCTACTGCAAAACGCCTTTGAAGCGGCGCTGCTGGCATGGCTGGCAGGTATTCCGCGCCGCATCGGATATGCGCGCGATGGACGAGGTCTGCTGCTCACGGATCCGATCGCGGTGCCGGCGCGCGGCGAGATTCCCGCGCATGAGCGCTTTTATTATCTGGCGATGCTCCAGCGAGCCGGTTTGATCGAGACGATCCCAGCCGACCCCGCCGTGCGCCTCAGCCGCGCGGCCGAGTGGCGTGTCTCCGGCGCTCAGCGTTTGGCCGACGCAGGTTTGCCAGCACCCACCATCGGAATCAGCCCCGGCGCGGCATTCGGCGGCGCCAAGCGCTGGCTCCCGGAACGCTTCGCCGAGGCGGGCGCGCGCCTGGCCGCTGAACTCCACGCCAGCGTCGCGATTTTCGGCTCCGCAAGCGAGCGCGCGCTTTGCGAACAGGTGGCTTCCACGATAAAGAGTCAACGAATCCCGACCCACAATTTCGCCGGAGAGACGACACTCGGCGCGTTCATCGAACTGGCCGCGGGATGCGCGTTTTATTTAACCAATGATTCCGGCGCCATGCACATCGCCTGCGCTCTGGACGTGCCGACGGTTGCGATTTTCGGGCCGACCAATGAAGCCGCCACCGGCCCGGTTGGTTCGCTCGCAACCGTCGTCCGCGAAAAGGTGGAGTGCAGTCCCTGTCTTCTGCGCGAGTGCCCCATCGATCATCGCTGCATGACGCGCGTCAGCGCCGACCGCGTCATAGAAGCCGCTTTACAACTGCGATGAATTCCCGTGCTTTGGATCAACTCCCGCGCGGGGCACGCGTCGCCATCGTGCGGCTGCGTTCCATGGGCGACTGTGTTCTGACTACGCCCGCGCTCGACATTCTGAAGAGTGCACGCCCGGATCTTGAAATCGGCGTCGTTGTCGAAAACCGATTTCGTGCCATCTTTGAGGGCACTCCCGCGTTGTCGGCGATTCTGGATCCGGCCTTCACCACGATCTGGCGATGGCGGCCCCAGCTATGTCTGAATCTGCACGGCGGTCGCCGCAGCATGTTTCTGACCGTAGCCTCGCGAGGCAAAATTCGCGCGGGCTTCGCGCATCATCGCGGCGCGTTCCTCTACAATGTGCCCATTCCCCGCGCCCAGGAAATTCTTGGCGTGGAGCGTCCGGTCCACACTGCCGAGCATCTTGGCTCCGCCATGTTCTACCTGGGATGCCCACAGCAGGAGATCCCGCGCGCGCGGTTGTTCGCCGCTCCACCGCCCGAAGCCCCACCTTACGCGATCTTCCATCCCATTGCGGCCGCCGCGTACAAGACCTGGCCCGCGGAGCGCTTCGCCCAGGTGGCCGAACACGTTCGCCGATCCTGCGGGCTCGAACCCGTTTTCATCGGCGGCGCCGGAGACGACTTGACTCCCTTCCGCGCTTTTCGAGTGCTGGCCGGAGCCCCGCTTTCTGAAATCAAGAGCCTCATCGCCGGCGCGTCGCTTTTTTTCGGCAATGACAGCGGACCGGCGCACATCGCCGCCGCGTTCGACATCCCCTTGGTAGTGCTCTACGGAAGGACGGAGCACTCCCTCACTTGGGCGCCATGGCGAGCCACCTCATCGGCCACATTGGTCAGCCCCAAGGGAATCGCGGCTATATCGGTGGAAGAATCCATCGCGTGCGTGGAGCGCCTGCACATCGCGCGTTGACGGCGCTAAAATGGCACGCATAGAAAGGCGCGTGGAATGAATTCTGATCGCCGCTCTCTGCTGTTAAGCGCACCCGCATTGCTGCTGGGATTTTCCGAATTCGAGGAACTGGCCTGGGCGCAAACGAGCGCGGGAGTGGCTCCCGGCGTGGCGGATTTCTGGGCGCAGCGCATGGGCGTGCCGGCAAATTTGCTGATCGGGCATGCAGCGCCGGCGCGGCCTCCCGCCAGCCAGTCCGGTAGCTCATCGGCAGGTTCCATCGGCTCCAGCAGGCAGCCCGAGTCGCTCTCGAATCGCACCGGCCTGGGTCAAAAGCAGGACACCGGGCTCAGCGAACTGGGCAACCGGCAGCCCATCATCGAAGCCTCCGCCACGAACGCGGGCGTCGTAGGCTTCGGCCGCGAGCCGGTGTTCTTCCACTTGGACGATGACCAGCACGCGCTCATCTCGGCATCGGAAGTGCCAACCAAGATGCTGCATCCCTCCGGCGACACGATCGTGGAGTTGCAATTGAATCGTCTGCGGCTCAGCCCTGGCGACGCGCAACAGTTTGAGAGATTCGCCTCGGGCGGAATTTACCTGGACATGCAACAACAGCAGCAACCAGCCAAGGCGCCATCGGCGCAGGCAGCCACTAGCATGCCGCTGGCTTCCACCATACTGGGCGCGTTTTTTTCGCCGGGCGGCAAGGGTAAAACGGCCGATAAAGGCGCGAAGCCGTCGAAACCCGCGGCCGCTCCAGCCAGCGCCGCCGCAAACATCCCCTTGCAAGGCACCGCCGAGTCGCAGTCTATCGCACTATCGAACGGCATCGGGAAGCTGGGCTTCAGTTGCTTCATGAAAGATCGCAGAAAATCCGCGTTCGGCACCTTTGTGTCCGCCTTTCTCGAAATGGGCAGCAGTTCGAGTAAGCTGTCGTATCTGCCGATGCTCTCCATGCCAGTGATCGCCGGACCGGCGCTGGTGGCAATTCGCGCGCTGGTGGCAAACCTGCAAACGCAAGGCCTCGATCATCAATGGATCCTGGGATCCGGACCTGTGGATGTGGCTTGTACGGCCGCGGCCTGTTCCACCGTGCATGAGGGACTGCGCTTGCGAACTGGAACCTACATCGCCATCCCGCGAGAGCACTCCGATTTTGTCAAGAACCATCTCAGCGGTCTGAAGCTGTCAGATGGTTTCCTGGTGTCTACGAACGCCACGGATTTAGATGTATACGACGCAGTCCCCAGTACCTTGGCCGGAGCGACCTATCTTTCCATGTCAGTGAAAGTTAAGCCGACCAAGCTCACCGGCTGCGTAGTGCCGGTTCCCGCCTAAAATAAGGTTCAACTTCGCGGACCATTCTGTCGAAGAGAAGAATGATGGGCCCACGCCTGATCTGCGTTCTTTTGTGCGCTGCTTCCGCTTTCCCCTCCGGCAAGGAGCGAATCGTGGAGAGCGTGCTGCCATCGCTGGCCTATGGATCGTCCTGCTGGTCGAGCATCGATCTGCAGAATCTCGGCGATCGAACCGTGAACTTGGAGCTGGAAGCGCACCGTGCCAGCGGCGCGCTGGTCGCACTGGTGGATCATCCACAGTTGACGCTGACCCTGCCGGCCGGCGAGCGCGCCAGCTTCCGCCTCGAAATTGAGGAAGAAACGGGCGCGGCCTGGGCAAAAGTGCGGGAGCGGGTTCCGTCGACGGAATTGTCGCCCGTGATCGCCGTCTCCGGCCACACCGAATGCGTCGTCGAGAACCAGTTGCGCACCACCGCACGCGAAGTTTCTTTCCCGTTGCGCAATCCCTCCTTTTCGAGCGATATCGATGAAATGCACGGAGACCTGGTCTCGGTGGTAAACACCTCCGAGAGATCTGCCCAACTTTGGCTGTGCTACTCGTCGGGAAATCTGTACTCGGTTCCCGGCAGGTCGCGCGCAACCGTGGAACTCACGCCGCTCTGTTCCAATGCCTTCCAGGTCCAGCTAGCCCCGTTCGGCGCGCGCCAATTCCCGGTGGAGCGCGAGGGCAGCTCGAGTTTCTTAATGAAGACTCGCGGCGACGCGCTGGTTCTGCAAATGCTGCGCCCGCTCGGAACCGGGGTCCGAATTTACAGCGTGGATTCCACCATCAAATTCGAAGGCGAAGCGAAATAACGGTTCCCTGCGTCCGAGAAACCAGTAGAGCTGTCGGTGTAGCCTGTGTTTGTGGCGAAAGATACGGTCGAATTGCTGTCCATTGATGGGCGCGAAGTGCGCGTCACCCATCCGGACAAGCCGTATTTTTCAAAACAGATCAAGCTTTCAAAACTCGACTTGGTGCGCTACTACCTGTCGGTCGCACCTGGCGCGCTGAATGGGATTCGCGACCGTCCCATCGTGCTGAAGCGCTTCGTCAATGGAGCCGAGGGTGAGGCGTTTTATCAGAAGCGCGCCCCCGCCGACCACCCCGATTGGCTGCGTACCGTCACGCTTTCCTTCCCGTCCGGCCGCACCGCGGAAGAACTGGTGGTTGACGACGCGGCCGGACTGGCCTGGATCGTGAATCTGGGCTGCATCGAACTGCACCCGCATCCGGTTCGCTCCGCGCGATCTCGAGCATCCCGACGAGCTGCGCGTCGATCTCGATCCAGGGCCCGGCGTGAGCTGGGAGGATGTGCGAACCGTCGCGCAGGAGGTGCAGGCGCTGCTCGATGACATGGGTCTGCGCGGCTGGCCTAAAACCAGCGGTTCGCGCGGGATGCACGTGAACGTTCGGACTAATCCGCGCTGGACTTTCAGCGAAGTGCGCCGCGCGGCGGTGGCGTTGTCACGGGCAGTGGAGCGGCGCGTGCCAAAGCTCGCCAGCTCGAAATGGTGGAAAGAAGAGCGCCACGGCGTTTTCCTCGATTACAACCAGAACGCGAAGGACCGCACCACGTGCTCGGCCTATTCGGTGCGGCCTTTGCCTGATGCCCGCGTGTCCACGCCGCTCCACTGGAGCGAGGTGCCGGATTGCGATCCGGCGGACTTCACCGTGCTCACGCTGCCGAAACGTTTCGCCGAGTTGGGCGACCCGCACGCCGGGATGGACGAGACGGCGGGGTCACTCGAAAAGTTGCTCGAACTTGCAGCCAGAGATGAGGCGGAGGGGCTCGGCGACGCGCCCTGGCCGCCGCACTTCCGCAAGATGGAAGGCGAAGCGCCGCGAGTCGCTCCGTCGCGGGCAAAAACCGCACGGACGAAAGCGCCACGCACCAAGATGCCGCTCATCGTGGTGGCCAATTCACCGAATAAAGAAGCAGCCTTGGCGGGCCTCGAACGATGGAAACAGAAACATGCCGAGGCGGCGAGGCTGCTGGCGGTGGATGATGTTTTGGTGGATTCGATGCGGGGCCGATCGTCCACCTGGACACGTATTCGCGTCAACTTGCGGCATGTCCCTGAGGACCTGAGGCCGCCGCAAGAGACTCCCGATCCCGACGATGACCCCACGCGCGAGTGGCGTGAACTACGGGCCGCAAAAAAACCGCCGCGCGGTTAGCGCCCGTGCGGTTAGCACCCGAAAATCTCCATTAACTCCTGCGGAGGGACTACTTCGAGTTGCGCATAGGTGCAGGCCTCCGGTTTTTTATCGGGACGCCATCGCCGAAACTGCGCCATGTGCCGGAAGCGCGGGCCTTGCATGTGTTCATAGGCCACTTCCAACACCAGCTCGGGCCGCACCGGTTCCCACGACAGATCCTTCCCTTGGCTCCAGCGGCTCATGCCGCCCGGCATCCGCTGCGTTTGTCCTGACGACTCGCCGGCCCACGCTTTCCAAGGATGATGCGCGAGTGCGTTCTCGCGATAGGGCGAGAGAAAATCCACTAGTTCACGCCGCTTTTCCTGCGTAAAACTGGCGCACACGCCGACATGCTGCAGCGACCCCGAGTCATCGAACAATCCGAGCAGCAGTGAGCCGATCGCGGTACCCTCGCCTTTTTTGTGCCAGCGGAAACCGGCCACCACGCAGTCGCAATCACGTTCGTGCTTCACCTTGAACATTACGCGCTTGTCCGATTCGTACCCGAGCGAGGCAGGTTTCGCCATGACGCCATCCAGGCCCGCGCCTTCGAAACGGGCGAACCAATCCTGGCGCGACGGAGGTGTCCCGGGTGGCCGGAGTGAGATGGATGGGAGGCGCGGCCGAAGACAAGATCGTTTCCAATGCCCGGCGACGCTGGCGAAAAGGTTCGCCTCTTAGGTCGCGATCATCTTCCGAGAGCAGATCGAAGAATACGATAGAGGCTGGCGTCTGTTGGGATAGCAACTTCACTCGCGATGCGGCGGGATGAAGCCGGAGTTGCAAGGCGTCGAAATCCAGCCGGCCATTTTGCGCGATCACGACTTCGCCGTCGAGCACGCAACGGGCGGGCAACTGCGTGCGTATCGGATCTAGCAACTCCGGAAAATAACGGTTCAGAGGTTTTTCGTCGCGGCTCTGAATCAAGACTTCGTCCCGGTCGCGGAAGATCAAAGCGCGAAAACCATCCCACTTGGGTTCAAAAATCCATTCGCCCTCCCGCGGCAATTCGCCGATTCGCTTGGACAGCATCGGCAGAAGGGGCGGGTTCACAGGAAGCTGCACGATTCTTATGCTATCCCGCGCGGGCGCTCCGCTTGTCGCGCGAGCGTGGCGCGGTCTTCTCGGTTACCGCCGCATCCAGCCGCGCGCCCAATTCCGCGAACGCCTGGGTCGGACCGCCCCACTGCAGCTCGTCCACGGAGCCGAATAACGGAAGATCCGTGCGCAATGTGGCGAGCGTGCGAAACAGAAAAGCGCGGTCGCGTTCGCGCACAAGCGTGGCGGCCAGAGCGCCCGCATTCGCGGCATTCACGTGCCAGTCATGCGAGTCCTCGGGAATCGATTCCAGATGGCCAAAGCGCGCCAGCACCGCGGCCGTTGATTTCGCGCCCCATCCTGGCAGCCCGGGATAACCGTCGGCCGCATCGCCGACCAGAGCCAGGTAATCGGGAATGGAAGCCGGAGGCACGCCGAACTTAGCCAGCACGCCGGCCTCGTCGCATATGGTGCGAGTCCGGCGATTCAACTGCACCACTCGCGTGCCGCGCACGCACTGAGCCAGATCCTTATCGGGCGTGCAGATGATTACGCGATCGACGCGCGTGTCCCGAGAGGCCGCGGTTGCGGCGGACGCCAGCGCATCGTCGGCTTCGAATTCAACCATCGGCCAGAGCGCAACGCCCATCGCCGTGAGCGCCTCTTCGAGCAAAGGAAACTGGCTCAGAAGATCGGGCTCCACTCCCTCCCCGGTTTTGTAGCCGTCCCAGAGTTGATTGCGGAAAGACTCAATGACGTGGTCGGTCGCGACCCCGAGATGCGTCGCACCCTGCTTGATCATTCCTAGAATCGAGCCGATTACGCCGCGCACCGCCGCGATTTCCCGGCCGTCCCGATCGCGGGCCGAGGGCAGAGCATAATAGTGGCGGAACAATTCATACGTTCCGTCGATCAGATAGACTTCCACGATCCTACTGCGCAGCCGGAGCTTGTTCCCAGGCGTATTGTCGATTCATCGCGTATTTTTCGAACCAGTCCAGCTCGGCATTCATTTTGAACAGCACGTGCCGCAGTTCTTCCCAGCCGTGCGGCTCGCGCGGCGCGACATACAAATGCGTCGGCACGCCGTTGCTCTTCAGCGCGCGATACATTTCGATAGATTGCGGCTCGGGCACGCGCTGATCGTTCTGGCCGACTAAAAAGATAGTGGGCGTCGTAACTTTGGAGACGTCCTTGAGCGGCGAATTGTCCCAGTAAACATTGATGGGCGCGTCCTTCTGCCATGGCGTTCCGCCGAACCAGGGCGTGCGGAACGTGCGAGTATCGCTTTGGGCGTACATCGAGACCCAGTCGGCTGCGCCCGCGCCGGAGGAAGCGGCCTTGAAACGATTCGTATAGGTGATGATCTTGTTGGTCATGTGCCCGCCGCCGCTCCAGCCCATCTTCACCAGATGATCGGGATCCGCGATGCCCTGCTGGATCAGGTAGTCGACACCCGCCAGCACATCCAAATGCGCGTTCTGAAAATAATGCCCCACCATGTCCCGCAGGAACGCGTCGCCGTAACCGGTGCTGCCGCGATAATTCGGCTGCAGCACGGCGTAGTCTTTGGCGGCGAGTACCGCAACGTAGTTCTGGCTCCCTCCGAAGCCGAATTTGTCGGAAGCTTGCGGCCCGCCGTGAGTCTGAACCACCAGCGGGTAGTGTGTCCCCGCCGCGTAATCGAGCGGATAATAAAGCAATCCTTCCACCGTAGTTCCGTCTTTGCCTTTCCATTCGATCCGCTCCTGCCGGGGCAGGCGGAAATCGCGCGTGAGGTATTCGAAGACGGATGTCACTTTATGCGGCGAGGACGCCGACTCGCCCGCCAGCCAGACTTCGCCGGGACTGGACATTTCGCTCACGGTGTAAATCTGCTGATCGGCCGCGCGCGCGAAAGTCCAGGCATTGATGGCGTGCTTGCCGTTGGTGAGCTGTTCGGGTTTTCCTCCGTCCAGCCCGGCTTTGAAGAGCTCGCTGTGCACGCCCATGTTGGCGAGAAAGAAAATCGATTTGCCGTCCTTCGACCACGCGGCGCGTTCGATCTCATAAGGAAGATCCGGCATCAGAACACGCGCCTCGCCTCCAGCCGCCGGTGCGACGAACAATTTGGCGTTGTAGTAGATGTCGAAACTCTGATTGGACTGCGAGAGAAACAGGACGCGCGAGTTATCGGGCGACAGCGTGGCATTGCTCTCGCCGACATGGTTGTGCGTGAGCTGGCGCGCGCCGGAGCCGGTGGAGTCCATCACCCAGACCTCGCTCTGATCGCTGTCCTCCAGCAGCGGGGTGGGCGCGCGCTGCAGCGCAATCTTGCTGCCGTCGTCGGAAAGCTGGAACGATGTGACCGAGTAATCGCCTTGCGTGATGCGATGCTCGGACTTGTCCGCCACGCCCACGCGCCAGACGTGCTGCTGCTGATAGTTTTCGTCAAACAAAAACACGTCATCCTTCGCTTTTTCGCGCGCCTTTTGCTGCTCGGTCTTCGGATCGGGGGCGCGGAAGTAGATGCTCTGGCCGTCGGGAGACCATTGGATATCGGAAACGGCCGAGGCGTGATGAGTGACCGGACGCGCTTCGCCGCCCGCCGGGGAAATCAGAAAGATTTGATTCGCCTCCTCGTCCCCGCGCTTGGCGATAAAGGCGATGTTCTTCCCGTCCGGAGACCAGCGCGGACTGCCCTCGCCGTCTGTCCCATTGGTCATCTGCACCAGGCCGGAACCGTCGGCATTGATTTTCCAGATATGACGGATGCGTTTGTCCGCTTTCCAATTGGCCTCCGCTTCGACGAAGAGCACCGTGCGGCCGTCGGGCGAAAGTTGAGGATCCGTGACCTGCGGCACATTCATGACGTCGACCAGCGTCATAGGGCGCGGGCTTTGAGCGAACGAAGCGGTTGTTGCGCAGGCAGCCAGCCAGAATACGCGGCGCGTAAATCTCAACATTGCGGTTCCTCCAGGCTAGTGAAGATGCTACTCAAGGTATCATGCGAAGGCGCGTGCCATCACGCCGACCTCCGCGCAGCGCACCGCGCAGCGCTCTGGGAAGTATTATTATGTTTGTCACCATTGAAGGAGGCTCTAATGCCAAATACAAAACGAGCGTTTTTCGCGCTGGCGATCGCCGCCGGCGCGGCCATGATCGCGATAGCCGCGAAGTCCGATCTGCCGCCCAGCGCCGCGCCCCCCAACGACGCGCCCAATCCGTATCAAACTGTCACCGGCTGGGCGCAGCTTCCCGACGGAAGGAAGTGGGGATCCACGGCGGGCGTGGACATCGGTCCGGACGGAAACATCTGGGCCTACGACCGCTGCGGCGCCAACAATTGCGAGAGTTCGCCGGTCGATCCGATCGTCGAATTCGACAAGTCGACAGGCCAGGTGTTGCGGCATTTTGGCGCGGGCCTGTTCGTTCAGCCGCACGGCTTCTTCGTGGACAAGAGCGGGAACGTCTGGGTCACCGACGATCAGAAGGCTAAGGACGGCAGCAAAGGGCTGCAGGTGGTCAAATTCAGTCCGGATGGCAAGGTTCTCATGACCCTGGGCAAAAAAGGCGTCTCTGGCACGGGCCCGGACGAGTTCGGCGCGCCCACGGATGTCGTAGTGGCCCCGAACGGTGATATTTTCGTCGCTGACGGCCACGCCGGTTGCAATTGCCCGAACGACCGCATCGTGAAGTTCGACAAGAACGGAAAATTCATCAAGGAGTGGGGCAAGCAGGGAAGCGGCCCTGGCGAGTTCGACGGACCGCACGCGCTGGCGTTCGATTCCAAAGGGCGGCTGTTTGTGGGCGACCGCTCCAACAACCGCATCCAGATCTTCGACCAGAACGGCAACTTCATCACCGAGTGGAAACAGTTCGGGCGCCCGAGCGGCGTCTTCATCACCAAGAACGATGTGCTCTACGTCACCGATTCAGAGTCGCGGGACCAGGATGGATATGGACACAACCCGGGCTGTCATCGCGGCATCCGGATCGGAAGCATCAAGGACGGAAAGGTGACGGCGTTCATTCCCGATCCGGACCCCAAGGGCGGATCCAGCATGTCGGAAGGCGTGGCCGTGGACCACGATGGCAACGTGTACGGCGCTGAGGTGGGTCCGAAGGACTTGAAGAAATACGTGAAGAAGACCTAGCGGATCACAGGAGCGTGGCGGCCCTCGCGAGCCGCCACGGATGCCTCAAACGCCCTCCTAAATAATGAGGGGCATTTGGCATATTTCGACACGAGGTCACTTCCGACCGTCAGAATGCCGGCAGGGGACCGGCAGTAGAAGGAACTTCAGTCTTAGCTCTGTGATGCAGCTAGGCTCATCACACTGGAAATTTTGCTGAAGATGGTGCTGATACTGGTGGCCACGCTGGGCATCACGGCGCCCGCCGCGACCGCCACGAAGCCGGCCATCAACGCGTACTCAATAAGGTCTTGGCCGCGCGTGTCTTTCAGAACCTTCAGCTTCAAAATCAAATTAGTGATTCGTGTCATTAGCTTCTCCTCTTGTTAGAAAACTTTACTCCGCGAATACCAGAACGGCCCATTGTTCGGCAACGGTTTCGTTCATCGCTATGAGTAAGTTATCACCCCAAGGCTGTACGAAAAATCGGAGGAAAACCCTAATTGCGGTACCAATTCTTCTCGTTACCCTGACCATCTCATGGACTATGACTGAGAAAATAGTCCTAATTTTCGCGCTACGAACCACCCCGCCGGTCCTAGGCCCTGCGTTTGCGAAGTTCGTCGAAAGCCACCGCCAGGATGATAACCGCGCCGATGATCACCTGCTGCCAGTACGGGTTCGTTCCCAGCAGATCGCTCCCGTTGGCCAGCAGTCCCATGATGAAGGCGCCCACCAGCGTCCCCAGCACGCTCCCCTCACCGCCGCGCAGGCTGCCACCGCCGATCACCACGGCCGCGATGGCGGTTAGTTCGTAGCCCTGGCCGCTGGTCGGCTGTCCGGTCATCAGCCGCGACGCTTCGATCATTCCCGCTAACCCGGTGAGCAGACCGCATAGCGTGTAAACGCCCGTGATATGGAACCGCACCGGCACGCCCGCGTAGAAGGCCGCCTCGGGATTGCTGCCAATGGAAAACGCGTAACGTCCGTGGCGCGTGTGCTCCAAAATCACGTGCACTGCGGCGGCGCACAACAGCAGGATCCACAGGACGAACGGAACGCCCAGCAGAGTGCCCTCGCCCAGATAAGAAAAGGACGCCGGAATTTCATGCACCGGCAGGCCTTTGGAAATGATCAGCGCCAGGCCGCGATAAATTCCCATGGTGCCCAGCGTCACAATGAACGGATTGATGCGGAGCGAGGTCGTCATCAAGCCGTTGGCCAATCCGCACGCCGCGCCGATGATCAGGCCGGCCATCAAGCCCAGAGCGATTCCGTATTGTTCCATCGTCATCGCGCCGAGCAGCCCCGCCAGCGCCAGGATCGAGCCGACCGATAGATCGATTCCCCCGGCGATGATCACCATGGTCATGCCCAGCGCCATGATGTTGATCACCGCGGTCTGGCGCACCACGCTCGATAGATTCGTGCCGGTGAGGAAATTCGGGGAGGCGATGGAAAGGATAACGAACAGCGCGATCAGGGTGAAGAACGGCAGCAGCCGCTGGATCATCCCGCGTGCTCTCCGGCCGCCGCAATATTCGATTGGAAGGCCGCATAGCGCAGGATGGCTTCGGGCGTAGTACGCCCAGGCAATTCACCACTGATGCGTCCCTGTCGCATGACCAGGATGCGGTCGGCCACTTCGAGCAGCTCCGAAATTTCAGAACTCACCATCAGGATGGCGGCACCGCCGCGTGCCAGTTCGTCCATGCGTCTCAAAAATCTCGCGCTTTGCGCGCGACATCGATTCCCCGCGTGGGCTCGTCGAAAAGAAAGATGCGCGAGCGTGCCAGCAGCCACTTGGCTATGGCGACTTTTTGCTGATTGCCGCCGCTCAGGCGGCCTGTTGGTTGCGCGGCTGAATCGGCGCGAATGCGGAATCGCGCCATCAGATCGGTGGCCGCGCGCGACTCAGCGGCGCGATTCAGGAATCCGAATCGAGAGACCGTATCTAACGCGGACAAGGTCAGGTTATGGCCCACGGGCAAGCTGGTGGCTAGTCCGAGGTGCTGGCGATCCTCGGGTATCAGCGCGATTCCGGCGCGCACGGCATCCCGGGGCGAGCGAACGCGAAGAACCTGGCCGGCGATGCGGATCACGCCATGATCGATGGCGTCGACACCGAACAAAGCGCGGCACAGCTCGGTGCGGCCCGCGCCAATCAATCCGGCTAGCCCGACAATCTCCCCAGCGCGCAGCGAGAACGTGATGTCGTCGAGCACCGGCGCGCGCGTGACATGCTGAACGCTGAGCAGTTCTTCGCCGGGCTGCAAGGGTGCGCGGGTGTAAATGGCCGCGACCTCCCGGCCCACCATGTGGCGAATGAGCTCACCGGATGAGATTTCGCTCAGCGCGCCGGAGTGCACCGTTTCCCCGTCCCGCAGCACCGTGACGCGATCGCCGATCGAGCGCAGCTCCTCCAGCCGATGAGTGATGTAGATCACGCCCATGTTTCGCGCGCGCAAGGCTCGCACGATGCGGAACACTTCCTCGGTTTCGGCCGTGGAAAGCGAAGACGTCGGCTCGTCGAAGATCAGCAGGCTGGAGCCTTGATGGATGGCGCGGCAGATCTCCACCATCTGTTTGCCGGCCGGGCTGAGCAGGTCCACGCGCCCGCCGGCTTTGAGCGGAAAACGATGTTCTTCGATGATCTCCGCCGCGCGCTCCAGCATCCGGCGGCGATGGATCAAGCCCAACGCCCGGCGCGGCTCGCGTCCCAGGAAGATATTCTCGGCCACCGAAAGATGCGGCGCCAGCAACGATTCCTGATGCACCATCGCGATACCGTGCGCGGCCGCTTCGGCGGGCTTGCGGAAGGCGACGCTGCGCCCCTGCCACAGGAACTCGCCGGAGTCCCGCGCCAGCATGCCGGAGACGATCTTCATGAGCGTGGACTTGCCCGCGCCATTCTCGCCCAGCAGCAGATGGACTTCGCCCGCGTTCACTTCCAGATTGGCAGCGCGCAACGCCGTCACGCCGCCGAAGCGCTTGCTGATGTTCTTAAGCTGGAGCAGCACCGAGTCCAGTGTACGCTGTCACGAGGTCACGTCGGGCATTCATCGGTTCCCACCAGGCCGCATTAACATCCGGAGTCGACGACCAATTCGTTGAAGTCCCCAGTACTTGCGCGCGGACGGAAAAGTACAGCGAACAACTATTGTTTAGCCGTCAGCATTGCACTCCGCCAAAGTTCGAAGGGAGCACCGCGCACACTGTGAAACGCGGATATGTAGACGTTCGTGCCAAGAACGTCTCTAAGCTGAGCTCCGGGTTTTGCGGCGCTCATGGATGAGCTGGTTTATGCTTCGGGATGTTGTCCGTATGCCGAGTTTCTTGGCCCGTTTCGCGCCTGCGCGGCTAAGTCGGTCGCTTTCCGCGAGGATTTCATCTACCGGCATGGGCCGGCGAGTTTGCTCGGCTCTGGCTTCGTGGATGAGGTCCGAGACCCAACGGGCCTCCTCGCGGTCCCGCTGCTCTCGGAAGCGTTGGTAGACGCGCATCATTTCGCTGCCAACTCGATCACGGATGCTGGCTGACGCTCAGAATATTCCCATCCGGATCCTTGAACCAGGCCACGCGCGCGCCGCCAGGTGCGGTCCAAATGCCCATCTCATCCTGTCCTGGAAACGAGTAACGCTCAAACTTCACGCCTGCCGTCTCCAGTGCCTTGACACTAGCCACGATGTCTGTGACTTCCCAGCCCAGCACCGTATACTGCGCCTGCGCCACTTCCCGGACTGTCGATACCCGCAACATTATGCCGTTCGCGTCGAACACCAAAGCAAAGCCGTCTTGCGATAGCAGACCAAGCCCGAGCACCCCGCCATAGAACTCCCTGGCGCGCTCCTGATTCGTAGTAGCAGCGAAGGCAACCAGCTTAGCCGAGGCAAGCGGATTAGCGCGCAGCGAGGGCGTGGACACCACTCCAGTATGGACCAACTTGTACAGCGCGGGTTACAATACGAATTCCCCTAATGCAGGATCTGAAAGCGCTCATCCGCGAAGTGCCTGATTTCCCCAAGCCGGGCATCAACTTCTACGACATCACCACCCTGCTGAAAGATCCCGGGGGTTTCGAAGGCGTTATCGACGGCTTGGCCGCACAGTACAAATCCACTCCCATCGACGTCGTGCTGGGGATCGAAGCGCGCGGGTTCATCATCGCGCCAGCCGTGGCCTATGCACTCGGTTATGGCTTCATTCCGGTGCGGAAGGAAAAGAAACTCCCGGCCGAGCGCGAGCGCATCGAGTACGCGCTCGAATACGGCACCGACGTGCTCGAAATCCATAAGGACGCCATCGAGCCTGGACAGAAGGTCCTGATCATCGACGATGTGCTGGCTACCGGCGGAACGGCGGCCGCGGTGGCGCGCCTGGTCAAAAATCTGAGCGGCCAAGTGGCGGGGCTGGGATTCATCCTGGAGTTGGATGCCCTGAAAGGACGCGAGAGGCTCAACGGCTACGACGTCTACTCGCTCCTCCATTACTGATGCCGGCGCGCATCCGCGTTCGTTCGCTCGCCAAGCTCAACCTGGACCTCAGGGTCCTGCACAAACGGCCGGACGGTTATCACGAGTTGCGCACCATCTTCCAAACCATCTCGCTGGCTGACACGCTGGAGATCGAATGCCGGCGCGGGGCGACGCAAATCGAGATCAAGTCGAACTTGAGCATTCCTGTCAACATCATTGAAAAAGCGGCACATCTTGTTTTGGAGACTACTGGCCGAACCGCCCGCGTTGGGTTCGTTTTGCATAAAAACATACCGCTTGGAGCCGGTCTCGGCGGCGGATCGGCCAACGCGGCCGCGGTGCTGTTGGCCCTGCCTGCACTGCTTGCGAAACCGCTGCCGATCGAGAAGCTGATGGAGTTGGCGTCCGAACTGGGAAGCGACGTGCCATTCTTCCTGTTGGGCGGCACGGCCCTCGGTCTGGGACGCGGCACCGAATTGTATCCGCTTCCGGAACGCCCCGCTCGGCCCGCGCTGCTCATCGTGCCCGAAATCCACTCCTCCACCCCGGAAGCTTACCGCGCTTTGGAGCGTCAAGCGGAACATGCAGAAACCCCCGAGATCTTAAGGAATTTCCAGGAAGTTGCCTGGGCCGGCTCCCAGGCTTGGACCAACGATTTTGAGGAAGTTGTCTTCCGCCAGCACCCTCTATTAAAATTGATCAAGAGGAAGCTGCTGAAGTTGGGGGCCGCACCGGCGCTGATGAGCGGGAGCGGGTCCTGTGTCTTCGGAATGTTCGGGAGCCGCGACAGACGGGATCGAGCGGCCGAATTTTTCCGGGAAGAGCCGGCTCGGTTGCGTGTATATCCTGTTACGATGGTAAGCCGCAGCCGGTACCGTGCGCTTTGGCGGCGGCAGTTGTCAGCCTTCTCTGAACACACGTTATGGCCGCCCCACGACCGGTACGCAGAATGAGATTCGAACGAATGAAGATCTTCACCGGCAATGCCAACCCGGCGTTGGCCGCCAAGATTTGCGGCGCGCTCGGCTGCACGTTAGGCGCTGCTTCCGTGGAGCCATTTTCCGACGGCGAGATCCGCCTGCAGATCCTGGAGAACGTGCGCGGCGCCGACGCGTTTGTCGTGCAGCCAACCTGTACCCCGGTGGACCGGCACTTGATGGAAGTGCTGCTGATGATCGACGCCTTGAAGCGCGCCTCAGCGGAACGCATCACCGCGGTGCTACCCTATTATGGGTACGCGCGGCAGGACCGCAAGGACAAGCCGCGAATGCCCATCTCCGCCCGGTTAATTGCGAATCTGATTCAAAGGGCCGGCGCGGATCGTGTGCTTACTTTGGACCTGCACGCGGCGCAGATCCAGGGGTTTTTCGACGTTCCGGTCGATCACCTGTTTGCAGCGCCGGTGATGCTCGAATATTTCGATTCCATCGGGCGCAGGGACATGACCGTGGTTTCGCCCGACGCAGGCGGCGTCGAGCGCGCGCGCGCATTCGCCAAGCATATGAACGCCCCGCTGGCGATTATCGACAAGCGCCGCACCGATGTGAACGTCGCGGAAGTGATGCACATCATCGGCGATGTGGAGGGGCGGCACTGTTTGATTGTGGACGATTTGATCGATACCGCCGGAACGCTGGTGAAAGCCGCCGAAGCGCTGCTCAAGCACGGCGCGGTGAGCGTGACCGCCTGCGCCACGCACGCGGTCCTGTCCGGACCAGCGGTGGAGCGCATCGAAGAATCTCAGATTCAGAAGTAGTGGTGACCAATTCCATTCCGCTGCGTGACGACGCCAAGCGGTCCACCCGCATTAAAACTCTGTCGGTGGCGCCGCTGCTGGCCAGAGCCATTCAATCCATCCACGAGGACGGTTCGGTAAGCACACTTTTTCTATAGCGAATTTCAATAGCCGGGCAATATTGGCCTGCTGAAAGGCTGCCGCCCGCGGGAGTATGAGATGAAAGCTTCTATCACAGTCAGCGCCGAGCGCCGCGATTCACGCGGCAAAAACGAGGCGCGCCGTTTGCGCGTAAAAGGGCTCGCGCCCGCCGTTTTGTATGGCGCCGGCCAGCCCGCCATCGCGGTCTCGGTGAATCCTAAGGAAGTCAACAGGATCCTGCACAGCAGTACCGGCCACAATACCATCTTCCAACTGGCGATTGAGGGCGTGGAAGAGACGCCCGCCATGATCGTCGACTGGCAAAACGATCCGGTGCGCGACAACCTCCTGCATGTCGATTTGAAGCGCATCGATTTAACCAAGCGCATTCAGGTCACCGTCCGGGTGCAGACCATCGGCGAGCCCCAGGGCGTCAAATTACAGGGCGGTTTGCTGGAAGTAGTGACCCGCGAAGTCGAGATCGAGTGCCTGCCGGATGAGATTCCCGACTCTTACACCGTGGACGTTAGCGAGCTGATGATCGGCCAGAATCTCCGTGCGAGCGATATCGCGTTGAGCGGATCGGTGAAGCTGCTCAGCCCCCCCGAGCAGGTGATTGCGCACTGCGTCGCCATGAAGGCCGAAGAGGTCGCTCCCGCCGCCGAAGCGGGAGTGGAAGGCGCACCCGCTGCTCCGGCCGAACCGGAAGTCATCAAGAAGGGCAAGAAGGAAGAAGAGCCGGAGGTTGCGGCCGAGGCCGAGAAAGGGAAAAAGAAAGGCTGACCGGACCGGGATTCACCCTAGCCGCGCTGCTGGATTGTCATGCCCTGGTTTAAGAAGGTGGCGCTCGACAAGCTGGTGGTCGGTCTGGGGAATCCTGGCGCGGAATACGAACACACCGCTCACAACCTCGGCTTTTTGGTGCTCGACCGGTTGGGCGAGCGCAACGGGATTCAAGTCAAGCGTAAAGATTCCCGCGCGCTGGTTGGCCAGGGAAGGATAGCGGGTAGGCCGGTGCTGCTCGCCAAGCCGCAAACGTTCATGAACGTGAGCGGCGAATCGGTGCAGGGACTGCTGGTGAAGCACGAGATTCCGGCCGGCGAGTTGATCGTGGTTTACGACGAGCTCGATCTGCCCTGGCGCTCGTTGCGAATCCGGCCCGACGGGTCGGCCGGCGGGCATCGCGGAATGGATTCCATCATCCGCGAGGTTGGAAGGCAGGATTTCCCCCGGGTTCGCCTGGGGATTCATGGGGGCCGTCGCGACAAGGACGGCGCCCGCATTGTGCTCGCGAAGCTGAAGCGGGCGCAGAGAGAGGAATTGGATGAGCTCCTGGACTACGCAGCCCAGGCAGTCGAGTCCATAATCGCCGAAGGCGTCGAAAAGTCCATGGCGAAATTTAATCGTCGCGCCCCAGGCTCAAACGAGGAAGAATGAGGATCTACGAAGAGTTGTTTATCATCCGGCCGGATGAGCCGGAAGAACAGATCGATCAACTGATCGAACAGTTGACGGTCTTGATCGCCAACCAGGGCGGGAATGTCGATAAGGCCGAGAAGTGGGGCGTCCGCAAGCTGGCCTATCGCGTGGAAAAGCGCAGCGAGGGTTTTTACGTGCTGTTGCAATTCACCGCCAAACCCGAGACTGTTCACGAACTCGAGCGCCGCCTGCGCGTTTCCGATCAGGTGCTGAAGTTCCTGACCGTGCGCATCGACGAGAAGCTGAAGAAAGTCGAGAAACGGCGCAAGGATCGCGAGAAGCGCGCCGCTCGCCGTCCTGCGCCTCCCGTGGCGGCGCCCAGCCTGCCGGGCGAGCATGCTGGTCCGGCAGGTCCGGCTGAACCCGGCGGCCCACGTCCCGGCGCGCCCATCCCTGGCGTTCCCTCCGGAAAGGAAAAGGAGTAATTCATGGCGGAAACAAGAGGCGGACGTCCGATCAGCGGATCTATGAGACCCACCGGCGGCGACAAGGCCATGGCCACCAAGAAGCAGTATTTCCGGCGCAAGAAGGTGTGCCGGTTCTGCGTCGAAAAGATCGACGACATTAACTACAAAGACGTGCGGCTGCTCCAGTCCTTCATCTCCGAACGCGGCAAGATCATGCCCCGCCGCATCTCGGGCGTGTGTACGCCGCATCAGCGGCGCCTGGCGCAAGCCATCAAGCAGGCGCGAAACATCGCGCTGATCCCGTTCGCAACGGCCATTTAAGGAGTCTCCCATGGAAGTGATCTTACGAGAAGACGTCGATAAGCTCGGCTCGCGCGGCCAGCTGGTGAAAGTGGCTTCAGGCTACGCGCGGAATTTCCTGCTGCCCAAACGCCTGGCCGTTCCGGCCACCGAAGCCAACAAGAAGATCATCGAGCAGGAGCGCCAGGCTCACCTGCGCCGCGAAGCCAAGCTGGTGGCCGACGCCACCGACCTGGCCAAGATGATGGCCGATCTGAGCGTGACCATTTCGCAAAAAGCCGGCGAGAACGATCAGCTCTTCGGCTCGGTCACCTCCAAGGACATCGTCGAGGCGCTCGAAAAGCAGGGCTACACCATCGATCGCCGCAAGATCGCGCTCGAAGAGCCCATCAAGACGCTGGGCGATTTCAAAGTCCCGTTGCGGCTGCATCACGAAGTAACTGCCGAAATTACGGTGCACGTCGTCAAAGAAGCCGAATAGCTCGCGATTCACTGCTTGGTTCGCACCGACCTCATTATCGAGCCGGCGCAGTACGCGGAAACGCCGCCCTACAAGCTGCTGCAGGCGGCGGCGCGCGGCTACGCCGGCATCGACCATCGTTTTCTGCACGCGCTGGTCGATCATCCCGAGCGCGCGCTTCCGGACTTGCTGCGCTTCGCCGCTGAAGATCATCTCGACGACCCGGCCGACCTCGATCAGGTGCTGGTCGATATCTTCCGCTATCTGCGTACCCCCCAAGCGCTGCCGTTCTTAATGCAGTTGGTCCGGCGGGATCCGCTGAATATCGACGATGAATTGATCCAAGCCTTCGTCGAGTTGGGCGCGCCCTCGGTCGATCCGTTGCTGGAGCTTTTGAGCGAACTCGAGCACGGCGATGTGGGCGATGTTCCTTTTGTGCTAGCTTCGCTGCACGTCCGCGATCCCCGCATCCTGGACGCACTCATTCGCAAGCTCGGCCAGGAGCCTTGGGACGGCGCGCTGGCACTGGAAATCTACGGCGATCCGGCCGCGATCCCGGCGCTCGAAGCCGCGCGCGCGCTTGTTCTGCCAGGCGATTCGAGAACCCTGGGTTACATCGATTCGGCCATGCGCTTACTTTCCCTCGACCGCCTGGATTGGACCGAGGAGCGCCAACAGTACGACATCTGGGATCAATACAACGAAGAAGATTCTCCCGAGTTCGACGCTCTGGACGAAGAAGAGCTCTTGGCAATGCTGGAGCACGGTTCCGCACATCTGCGGGCTCAAGTCGCGGCGAGTTTTCCGGCTGAGATTCCGCTCAAAGTGCAGGCGCGGCTGCTGCAATTAGCGAAGAACGATCCCGATATGAAAGTCCGGCAGGCCTGCTGGGAGACGCTGGGCGAAGTGAGCGATGAGCCGGAGGTCCGCCGCGCGATGCTGGCCGTGATCGGGAACCCGGACGCGTCTGTGGAAGAAAAATCTGGCGCGGCCGTCGCGCTGGCGACGCATTCTGACCAGGGAAACGTCTTTCAAGCCATCGAGGAACTTTATCAGAACCCAGCTAGCCGCGCGGCCGCTCTCAAGGCCATGGGACGTTCCATGGACCGGCGCTTCGCCGCATATCCGCCGCGACACTTAGAGGATCCCGATCCGGATGTCCTGGGCCAGGCCATCTGGGCGGTCGGATATCTCAATCTGTCGTCGGAAGCGCCGCGCTTGGAAGCGTTCTTCAAGCATCCCAAACATCGGACGCCCGCACTCTTTGCTTATGCCCTGGCAGTGCCGGGCGAAACCTCGCGCGGCCGCGTGCAAGCGCTGCTGGACAAAATCGAGCGCGTCGCCGGCGAGCTGGATGCCGACGAGCAGGAACTGGTGCGGCTGGCTTTGGATCAGCGGCTGATGTTGCATGGGCACAAGCCGGTCTTCTTCACCGAGCACTCCGACGAGGTCGAGGAAGAGGACCAGCTTGCGCCTTCAGCGCCTGCGGGGAAAACCGGACGCAATGATCCCTGCCCATGCGGCAGCGGCAAAAAGTTCAAAAAGTGCTGCGGGGCCTGATTTCCGGTTGAACGAGCGCCTAGGCAGCCACAGCTTGCTTGACGATTTCTGCCGCCTTGCGCCAATCCTCGTCGGCCGTTCCAGCCGGACGTCCGGCGCTTTCCCACAAGAGTTCCGCGATGGTGCGGATACAATCCTCGTGAGAATGTTCAATGTCGCGCCCCGCTTTTGCTAACGGCCCACGATTCTCGGACGGCAAGAGGAATTGCACCCACCGGTCGCGGAAAATCTCGTAGTGGACGTGCGCGCGTTCCAGATCGAGCAGCGCGGCTTCGACCATCTTAGGATCGACATGCGCTTGTGCCGTAAGGGTTTGGACGTGCTGCACCTGCGCGGCAAACTCGTCGAAAGCCTTACGGTATTCCTGTTCCGCTTGTCTTAGCCGATCCATGGAATATTAGACGAGACAAGATCGAAAAAGGTTCGAAAATGTTTGTGAGCGGGCCGAGCCTTCGGCCCCAGCCTCAATTGTAGAAATTAGAAAACAGCTTGCCCTTCAGCTTGAGGTCGCTGTCTTTCGATTTCGTGTCCAGGTCCACGCTGTCGAAGTGCACTTCCACTCCCCGTTGCTGGCCGTCCGGCTTCACCTGCATGCTCTTGGGGAACCAGGCCTGGCCCACTTGCGAGTAGCCCGAATAAGTGATCAGCAGCGAGCCCATGCCAGTCTCGGTGGTGATGTGCACGCGCTGGGGGCGAAGGTTGACATCCAGGCCGATCGCGATTTTGTCGGTGCCGCTTTCAGCCGTCAGTGCGTACTCGGCGCCGGAGGCCGGTTGCGCGTCCGCCGCCAGAATTTTGTACTGCTGTTTGTTAAGGCGCGACACGAGCGAGGCAAGCTGGTTATCGCGAATGAAGCCGAACGCGGCGGGAAGTTCCAGAGCGTCCTGCCCCTTCAAGCTTTTGCTGGCCGCGAACTCGCTGCCGGTGAACAGCACCTCATGCGTTACCGCTCCCGCCGTGGCTTGGAACAGCGCCTTGTCACCGCGCGTGCGCATCCGCAACGTCCAACGAATGCTTCTGCCGTCGCTGGTCAGAACGGTTGCGCTTCCGGCGGCTTGTATCGTGGAGAGTTCATTCATGGCCGCTTCGCCGCCCACGGCCTGAAGCATTTTTTGGAACAGAGCGGTACCAAAACTCTGCAGCGTTTCGCGAGTCGGATCGAGCGTCGCCGACACAGTGGCTGTCTTGCCCGCTTCCACGGTCACGGAATTTTGCCGCGTCACATACCCCGAGCGAGCCAAGTCGACTACATAACTGCCGGGCGCGACACTCGCGAGTTCCAGCGTGCCGTTATTGGTGGACCCGTGAGCCTCGCCGTTCAAACCCACCTCACACTCGGCGGGCGCGCAAGTGATGCTCACGCTTCCCTGGGCGGGAGGCTTGGGAGCCGCTGGAGGCGGAGGCAGCGGCTTGGCTTTGCTCTGGATGAGGTCCAGCATATCCTCCGTCGCTCCGGCCGCTTTGAGCCGCGCAACCGCCGCGGCTGACATGGAAAAATCAACTCCTCGGTTTTCGATGGCTTCTTTGCGCCGGCGTATCGGAATGGCGTCCTGCCCGATGATGCGTATCGCCTGCTCGAGCGTAAACGGCGCGCCGCTCAGAAACGAATCGCCCGTTTTGCCGGCATGCGCGGCCCGAGCCACCGGCTGCGCGCTAACGGCGGCCGCCGCTCCCGCGAGCAGGGCAGCCATCCAGAGCGTCGAAATCCAGAGCGTCGAAACAGTGTTGCGTCTCATGAGCTTCCTACTTGATCTCGGCTTCCGCTTCTTGCGCGGCGAGGATTCTCTTCTTCCAGCCGCGAGCCTCCGCATTCGCGGGATCGCTTATCAGGACTTCATCCACCAAGCGCATGGCCTCGGCGTACTTACCCGCCTCCCACAGCGGCCTTACCTGGCTGCGCAGAATCTGTTCGGCCGCCGGTTGCGCGGGCGCTTCTTGGGGGACCGGTTGAGGCGGCGTCGAGGGTGCCACAAAAGGCGTGGGTTTGGCCGCATCCCCGACGACGGGCGCTTCCATCTGTTTGGTCGCTGGCGTCTGTTCGGCGGGCTTATGGCTGCCGCCGGGAGCCGCCATATTCTGACGGACTACAACGACGCCGACCATCGATAGCGCCATCGCGGCACCCATCGCGAACGTGATCAGACGCCGTTTGCGCGGGTTGGTCCTGGCGGGCGTGGCAGGACGCGCTTGCGGCCGCGCAGGTGTCACCGGCAGAGCCGCCGGAACGGGAGCGGTTGCATATTGCGGCGGTGTGGCCGGCACGGGCGGGGGAGCGAAGGCGGCCGTCGCGGGCACGGGTTCAACAACCGGTGGCAGTGGCTGAACGGCCTCTGCCGCGGCCACGGTCTCAGCAATCGGGGTTGCCGGCTCGCGCGCCGGCGCTGCGACGTCCACACTTGCAACATCGGCGCTTTCCGCTGGCCCTGGATCTCGTGGCGTGATGTCGCCCTCTGGCGTTGGCTGAAGATCTACCGGCGGCGCCATCGCCTCCCGCCGCATCTGCTCCGTGATGCGACGCAAATTCGCCGCGAATTCCTCGGCGGTTTGGAAACGCTCGCGCGGGTCTTTTCCAAGCGCTCGAAAAACGATCTGTTCCAGCTCCTCGGGGATCTGTGCGTTCCACTGCCGCAACGGCTGCGGTTGCGCATGCACGATCTCGCGCGGGATCACGCCCGCCGCGCCCTGGAACGGATACTGACCCGTCAAAATCTCATACAGCAGCACGCCCGCCGAGAAGATATCGGAGCGCCCATCGAAGGATTCACCCAGGATCTGTTCCGGCGCCAGATAGTTGGGCAGCAGCCCGTTCAGGCGAACCCCGGAGGCAATCAAGAGCTGCTGCCAGGTTCCCGTCCCAAAGTCCAGGACGATGGCCTTCCTTCTATCCGTAACGAAGATGTTGTTGGGCTTCAGATTACCGTGCGCCACTCCTTGCGAATGTGCGCAGGCCAGGCCCTCGCACACCTCCGCCATCAGCGTGAGCCTTTCAGAGACAGAGAGAAGTTCGGCGGACAACAAGAAACTCGGCAGCCCGAGGCCCGGCAGCAGTTCCGTGGCGATGTAAACAATGCTCTCCACCTCGCCAATGTCCTGAATCATCGCCAGGTGCGGATGCACCAGCTCCCAGCTGCTAGCCAGATCGCGATAGAGCTGGTCCTTGGAAGCAGCGCTGAGGGCCGCCAAGGGGCTCAAAATCTTCAGCGCATACTCGCGATTGCGAAACGGATCGCGCGCGCGGCAGGTTACTCCAGCAGCGCTCCGTCCAATCTCCTCGGCGATTTGATATTTCCCAATTGTCTTCATATGCGGATGCAGGTGCGGCTCTTGCGAGTGCTATCGGTATTAAATCGGAAGACCGGACGCACCGCTACAGGGCACCCTATCTGCACTAATGGTTTTTTTGACCGGGCTTGGGGCGGATGCCGTAGATCACGGCCCGTCCGCGTTCCAGCCGGTGAGGTACACTACGGCACAGTCTATGAACAAGGTTATCGGCATCGTTTTCGTTCTGGCGGCCTCCTGCTGGGCTCAGCCGATCGTGCTCAAGACCAGCACACTACTGGATGGCCGCGGCCACGTTCTGCGCAATCAGGAAATCGTAGTGGAGGGCCAGCGCATCGCACGCGTTGCGGATGCGCGCGACCCCGCCTCGTACGACCTCAGCGGGCTGACCGTGATGCCTGGCTGGATCGACACGCACGTCCACATCGGCTACCACTTCAACGCCAACAATCGTTTCGACGACGGCGGGCGCGACAGCAAGGAAACGCCGCAGCAGATCGCCCTGCGCGCCGAAGCGAATGCTTACGCCACGCTGCAGGGCGGTTTCACCACGGTGCAGAGCCTGGGCCAGCAGATCGACGCGGATCTGCGCGGGCTGATCGCCGCCGGAACCCTGCCCGGCCCGCGCATCCTAACCTCTTTGCGTGCGGTCACCGAGACCACCGGAACGCCCGACCAGATTCGCGCCTACGTCCGCAAAATGAAGGACGACGGCGCCGACGTGATCAAGATTTTTGCGACCGCCAGCATTCGCGACGGCGGCAAGCAGACCATGACGGATCAGCAGGTGCAGGCCACTTGCGGAGAAGCGCGCGCGCTGGGCTTGCGGTCCGTGGTCCACGCGCATGCTCCGGGAGGAGCGCGGGCGGCCGTTCTAGCCGGATGCACGTCCATCGAGCATGGGGCATTCCTCGATGACGCCACGCTGCAGATGATCGCGGATCATGGCTTATATTTCGATCCGAATTTTCTCGTGCTGCACAATTACCTGGACAACAAGTCCAAATTTCTGGGCATTGGCAACTACAACGAGCAAGGGTTCGCCTACATGGAGAAAGGCATTCCAATGATGGCGGCGGTGCTCAAGAAAGCCATCGCGCATCACGTAAAGATCATCTTCGGCACCGACGCGGTAGCGGGAGCGCACGGACGCAACGCCGAAGAGTTCATCTACCGCGTGCGTGATGGTGGCCAGGCTCCCATGGACGCGATCGTGAGCGCGACCTCGCTGGCCGCGGAATCATTGAGGTTGCAGGACAAAATCGGAGCGGTCGCCCCGGGCCTGCAGGCGGACCTGATAGCAGTGAGAGGCAACCCGCTGGAGGACATCACGGCCGTTCGCAACGTGGTCTTCGTCATGAAGGCCGGCCAGGTATTCCGCAACGAAGTGCGAAAATAGGGACGGAAGCATGTCGGCGAAACAAAGTTTTCTCTCCTCAAGCGGCAGAGACAGCAGGGAGACCATATCCTTACTGGTTGGCTTACTGGTCGGCCTTTTGATCGCGGGCTCGTGCTTCGTAGTCATTATTTGGACGGTAGCTCGAGCAATGCCCCATTTGTCTGTTGTGCCGTCCAAGTGGGCGCGGCTATTGCCGCCCATGACGCTCCTGCTCCAACCATTGCTCTGGTGGATGCTCTACCGTCGCCGTCGTGCGGTGACATCCTACAAGAAAGCAAAATGGACTACCCGCGATTAGGAACTCCGTTTTAGCGGCAACTTTTTGTACACCTGCGCGAAGCGGCTAATCGCGGGTCCAGTCGGAACAGATCCGAGTGAGTTCCGGTACGGACCAGTTGCAGGTCGTCATCGTCGATTTTGTAGATCAGCAGCCAGTCCGGTTCGATGTGGCAGTCGCGAAAGTGCTTCCAGTCGCCCGCGAGCGCCATGTCCTTGTTGCGCTTCTGGGCGAGTTTCACGTCGCGCCGGAACTGCGCGCCTTCTACCGGGTTCCGCACCGATCAGATTCCGAGATCCTTGAACAGCGCATTAGCGGAGGTCAGACGCTTTCCCTTGCCCTTATCGGCGGCGCGCATGGCCCTGACGGTAGTTGCGTTCGGGACTCTCACATCGAAGGGCAGGGCCTTCTCCGCGGCCACGCGAACAAGCAGCATGCGTACGGCGTCGGAAATGGAGATTCCCATGCCGGCCAGTGTCTTCGCGGCCCTCTGTTTCGTCTTTTCATCCACGCGAACGTGAACCATCGTCGTCGACATGATTAACCTCTGAGATACATCGTATCTCACCAATCTGGTCGGGCGCCATCCTGAAATATGCGAACCGTTCATCGTGCTTCGGTGCGACACCAATCGTCCGGCCGGCGGCATTGGACGGAACCCGGATCAACACGTATACGCCATCTTCTAACCGCGGGGTCGGTGCCTTGATCTTGCCCTTCCCCTCCTCATCCACCACGATCTTCGCGGCAGTGGCGTCGCTGGATTGCGCGAATATGCTGAAGCTGCCTTTCTGCTCCCTAGATCCGGTCGGACCTGTCCGCTCGAAGACGAGGCGAAAGAGTTGGGCTGCATGTTCGCGCAGAGCGACGGCGTAATCCAGCAATGCCGCTTCCACAACAAAATGGAGCCGCCAAGCGTAGAGCCTAGAGCCGCGAGCTCTGGCGGAGAGGGGGGGATTCGAACCCCCGGTAGAGCTTTAAGGCCCTACGACGGTTTAGCAAACCGCTGCTTTCGACCACTCAGCCACCTCTCCGGCGCTCAAAGTGGATCTTAAACAGGATCATAACACACGCAATCGAACCAACCAGATCGATCGCGTCCACCCTCACTTCTTCTGGAAAATCGCGATGTATTGGCTCTTGGGAATCACGTCGCTCTTCGACACCAGCCGGAACCCATTCGCCTCGACTTCTTTGATCAGATCGTCCTGATCCAGCCGGATATGCTCCAGCGCGCGATCGCCGTTGCCCATCGCGCCGCGCCGCTTGTAAAACTCAACGATTGTGAGCTTGCCGTCCGATAGCAGGGCTGTCGCTGATGTGCGCCAGCATCGCTTCCGGATAATCGAAATGATGATAGACGTCCAGCACCAGAACGCCTTCCAGCGTCGCGGCCGGCAGCTTCGGATCGCGATCCGTGCCGAGCACGAACTTGATGTTGGTCAGATGTTGGAGTTGCATCCGCGTCCTGGCCTGATCGAGAAAATCCGTCTGGATATCTTCGGCGTACACCGTTCCCGTATCGCCCACCACATGGCTCAAATACGGAAGCATGAATCCGACGCCCGTACCGACGTCCGCCACCGCGTCGCCCACCTTGAGACCCATGGCGTCGACAATTTCGCGCGGCTGTTGCCGAGCTTCTCGATCCGGCGCGGCCAGCCCCTTGGCTACACCGGCGCGGCCTTCCTTCGTCTTATATCCTTCATTGGCCTTCTCGGCGACCTGCGGAAACGCCGCCGCGCACAACAAAAACAAACACGCTAGCCCGCAAAGGGTGCGGCGCGCACCACCAAACCAGTCAGGAACGGTTTCGCGCCGCACTCCGTTTTGCGGGCTGTTGGCAAGATTTTTCTTCACAATGATTTCTCCATAGGCATGGCGAGCGGAGGCTCAACCAGAAAATCGTTCGCCGACATCTCCGCCAGCGCCTCGCGAATCGACTGTTCCGACGCCGGTTCCACCGTGATCACAAACGGCAGGTCGCGCCAGTTGTCCGTCGGCAGTTGCAGCACCGCCTCCAGGCTGATCTGCTTGTCCGCCAGCACGCGCGCCAGCGCGGCGATGATGCCGGGCCGGTCTTCCACGCGGAACCGCAAATAATAAGCCGAATGCTGCAACGTTACGGGAATCGGTTTGTATTCGCCCAGACGCTCGTGCGCGAAAGGTGAAACGCGC
This sequence comes from Terriglobia bacterium, assembly GCA_963739705.1. Lineage (GTDB taxonomy): Bacteria > Acidobacteriota > Terriglobia > Bryobacterales > Bryobacteraceae > Palsa-89. The sequence goes on from CAVUBR010000022.1 coordinate 79,800, forward strand.
TCCGGGCTGCCGGCTCGAATCTCGCGCGCCACGCGCATCAGATCGCTCACCACGGCCACGCCGGTCGGCGACGAACCCGCGCCGCGTCCGTAGTAAAACGTGTCTTGGCCATATTTCCCCAGCACCCAAACCGCGTTGTACGCGCCCTGCACGCTGGCCAGAATCGTGGATTGCGGAATCAGCGCCGGCCGCACCGAAAGAATCAGGCCCGCATGCGTCTGCCGCGCCGAACACACCAGCCGGATGGTGTGATGCAACTGGTGCGCATAATCGAAATCCACCGGCTGGATGCGGCGGATGCCTTCGGTGTAGATATCGGAAGGCGTGATCTTCTCGCCGAACGCCAGCGCCGCCAGAATCGCCAGCTTCGAACGCGCGTCGTAGCCATCCACGTCCGCGCTCGGATCCGCCTCCGCGTAGCCCAGCCGCTGCGCCTCCTCCAGCACCTCGTTGAATGACGCGCCGCGCTTCTCGATCTCGGTGAGGATGTAGTTGCTGGTCCCGTTGAGAATCCCGTACAGCGTCGTGACGCGGTCGCCCGAAATCCCCTCGCGCAACACGCTGTGGATCGGAATCCCGCCGGCCACGCTGGCCTCCATCGCCAGGTTGATTCCGGCGGCGATGGCGCGATCCCAGATTTCAGCGCCGCACAGCGCCATCAACTCCTTGTTCGCCGTCACCACCGATTTCTTATGCGCGATCGCGGCGTCGATGATCTCGCGCGCGACGTGCGTGCCGCCCACCAGCTCGGCCACGATGTCGACTTCCGGATGCTCCACCACCTCGCGCCAGTTGGCCGTCTGAATAACCCCCTCGGCCGCCGGCAGATTCTTGCTCGCAATGGACCGGCTGCACAGCGCCTTCACGCGCAGCGGAAAGCCCAGCTTGAGCGCAATTTGATCGGCATTTTCGGTCAGGATGGTGAGCGTTCCCGCACCCACGTTCCCGAGCCCGATGATGCCGACATTAACCTCCTGCATATGTCGCTATTATCGTCGACTCGCCCTACTCGCGTCGCGCAGACTTGAAGATCGCAAAGACCGCGCCCTGCGGATCCGCGAGCACCGCCATGCGTCCGGCGCCTTCGATCGTCATGGGAGGCGCATAAATCCTGGCCCCCAGTTCCTGCGCCTTCTTCGCGCTCGCATCCACATCCGAGACCTGAATGTATATCAGCCAATGCGGCGGAGTCTTCGGATCGCGATGCTGCGCCGGCGGGACCCCGCCGATGAACTGGTCGCCGTTCTTGATATGCAGATAGCCGGATGGATCTTTCTCGCCCGTGAGCAGTTTCCAGCCAAACAAGCCGGAGTAAAACTGCTTGGCGCGCTCTGGATCGGGTGTGCTCAGATCGGCCCAGCAGAACGCGCCCGGTTCGCCGGTGACGCCGAGGCCGGCGTGCTGCTTGGCCTGGAACACCGAAAAAAACGCTCCGGTCGGGTCCTGGATCAAGGCCACTTGGCCCGCTTGAGGAACTTCGAAAGACTCGATCACCTTGCCGCCCAGATTGGCGGCGCTTGTCGCAGAGGCATCGGCGTTCCCGACCGCGATATAAAGATGCCAATGCGGCGGAACGCCTCGATTCACTTCTTCCCGGCTCAGCGTGAACGCCGCCGCCGCGTCACGGCCGTCCATCCGAAACCTGGTATAGACCTGGCCCGGACCCAGTGGAGCATCGTTGGCATTCCATCCGAACAAAGCGCCATAAAACGTCTTCGCGGCATTTTGATCGCTAGTCGCCAGTTCGATCCAGCAGAAATCCCCGGGAGAGTGTTTGTCGACATGCGGCATGAATGAATTATAAAGTAGGCCCGGCGTTATCATGGTGAACAAAGGTTTAACTATGCGGCTTCGAATCACGCTCGTACTGGCCTGCGCGCTGGCCTTGCCCGCGCAGATCCCTCCTGCTTCCCAACCGCCTCGTCCTGGCGAAATCGAGCCTCCGGCGGAAGACCTCCGGCTGCCTAACGGCAAATTGCAGCGCGACGAAATCCTGAAAGCCGAATACCAGAAGTCGCTCGATGACGCGCGCCAATTGTCCAAGCTCGCCGACGACTTGAAACTCGAGATCGAAAAGAACGACCGCTACGTGCTTTCCCTGGCGACGCTGAAGAAGACCGAGGAAATCGAGAAACTCGCCAAGCGAATCCACGACCGGCTCAAGCATTGATGTGTTACGCTGGAGCGTTTAGCTCGCATGGTGCCTACACGCGAAAAATCCCAACTGATGAGCGCTTCTGAGATCGACCGCACGCTGGTGCGGCTGGCTCACGAGATCCTGGAGAAAACCGAGGATCTCCACCGGCTCGCGTTCATCGGAATCCGCCGGCGCGGCGTTCCCATGGCCTTGCGCCTGGCCGAAAAAATCAAGAACCTGGAAGGCCTCGCGATTCCGGTCGGCTTTCTGGACATAAATTTGTACCGCGACGATCTCTCCACGGTTTCCGAGAAGCCGGTGCACAGCGCTACCGAAATCAATTTCCCGGTTACGGGTAAAGACATCATCCTGATGGACGACGTGCTGTACACCGGGCGCACCATTCGCGCGGCTCTGGATGCTCTCTTCGACCAAGGCCGCCCCGCGCGCGTCCAACTGCTGGTGCTCATCGATCGCGGCTGGCGCGAGCTTCCCATCGAAGCCCGCTACGTCGGCCGCATGATCCAGACCAGCGCCAGCGAAATCGTCGAAGTGAAATTTCAGGAAGTGGATCACGTGGAAAAGGTGCTGCTGGTGGAAAAAACGTAGGCCGTTAAAATGCCGGGTGGATTGCTGGGAATTGAACCGCTCGATCGCGTCGAAATGGAAGCCATTCTCGACCGGGCGAAGCATTTCCAGCGCCAGCAACTGGAAGGGCGCAAATCCGACCTGCTGCGCGGGCGCCTGATGGTGAATCTGTTCTTCGAGGCCTCCACCCGCACCCGCACCAGCTTCGAAATCGCGGCCAAGCGCCTGGGCGCCGACACGATTTCTATCACCGCCTCCGGATCCAGCGTCGATAAAGGCGAATCGCTAGTCGACACCTTGAACACCCTCGGCGCCATGCGCCCGGACGCCATCGTCATGCGGCATTCGGCTTCCGGCGCCCCGCACTTCCTGGCGCGCTATCTGCCCACGCCCATCATCAACGCCGGCGACGGCACGCATGAACATCCCACGCAGGCGCTGCTCGATGCGCGCACTATTCTCGACCGCCGCACTTCGCTCGAAGGCCTGCGCGTCGCCATCATCGGCGACATCGCGCATAGCCGCGTGGCGCGCTCCAACATGTATCTGCTCTCCAAGTTCGGCGCTCAGATCGTTTTGTGCGGCCCGGCTTCGCTTTTGCCGGTCGAGCTGGCCCAAATGACGCCCGGCGTAGTCTTGACGCACGACATTCGCGAGGCCATCCGCGATGCCGACGTCATCATGATGCTGCGAGTCCAACTGGAACGCCTGCACGAACCAGCGTTCGCCGCCAGCGAGTATTTCCAGTTCTACGGCCTGCGCCTGGAACATTTGGACAAGGCCAAACCCGACGTCATCGTCATGCACCCCGGCCCCATCAATCGCGGCCGCGAGATTTCATCGGAAGTGGCCGATTCGCAACGCTCCGCCATCCTGAACCAGGTGGAAAACGGAATCGCCGTGCGCATGGCTGTCCTGGAACGAATCTTGAGCAATTAGTTCATGCGAAAACTGATTATTCGAAACGGCCGCGTCATCGATCCTTCCAGCAAGCTGGACGCGATTGCGGACGTACTCATCGAAGGCGACAAGATCGCCGCCGTCGGGGAAAAACTGCAAGTCACCGGCGCGGAGCGTTTCGACGCGTCCGGACTAATCGTCGCCCCAGGCTTCATCGACATGCATGTACACCTGCGCGAGCCGGGTTTCGAATACGCCGAAACCATCGAGTCCGGTTCGCACGCAGCTGCCGCCGGCGGGTTCACCAGCATCTGCTGCATGCCCAACACGTCGCCCATCAACGACAATGCCACTGTTACCAGCTACATCATCGAGCGTGCGGCCCGCCAAGCCATCGTGAATGTCTTTCCCATCGGCGCCATCACCAAGGACAGCGCGGGCGAGGAATTGTCTGCCATCGGCTCCATGAAGCAGGCCGGCATCGTGGCTGTCTCCGACGACGGCCGTCCGGTGATGAACGCGCGCCTCATGCGCCGCGCCATGGAGACCGCGCGCTCGTTCGGAATTCCCGTGATCGATCATTGCGAGGATTTGCACTTGAGCGCGGGCGGCGATATGCACGAAGGAGTCGAGAGCGTTCGCTTAGGACTGCGTGGTATTCCCGCCGCCTCGGAGGACGTCATGGTGGCGCGCGACATTTTGCTCGCCCAACTCACCGGCGCGCGCTTCCACGTCGCGCATATCTCCTCGCGCTACTCGGTCGACATGGTAGCCTTCGCCAAAGCCCGCGGCCTCGCCGTCACGTGCGAAGCCACTCCCCACCACTTCACCCTGATCGATGCGGACATGCCGCCCTATGACAGCAACTACAAAATGAAACCGCCCCTGCGCTCGGCCTGCGACACCGGCGCCGTCACGCAAGGAATTATTTCAGGCACCGTCGACGCCATCGCCACCGATCACGCCCCGCACGCCGGCAGCGAGAAAATGCGGGAGTTCGAAAAGTGCCCGTTCGGCATCATTGGTCTCGAAACCGCGGTCGGCCTCGCGCTGGAACGGCTGGTGCACACCGGCAAGATTCAACTCACGCGCCTGATCGAGCTTTTCACTGCAGGGCCGGACCGCGTGCTAGGTCTCAATCGCGGACGCCTGGCCGTGGGCGCCCCGGCCGACGTGACCATCCTGAATCTGGAACACAATTGGACGTTCGATGTAAACAAATCCCTTTCTAAGAGCCGGAATTCTCCCTTCCATGGCCGTGAATTCCGCGGCGGCCCCGCCGCGACCATCGTCAACGGCCGTGTCGTGTGGAAAGCCGAGAATTAGAGTACAGTTACTAGTGGTTGGATCCTTCCTTTCGCCATCGTCAGATTGAAGGCCCCGCCCGGCGCGGCGGTTGCCTGTGGTTCGTCATCGCCGCCCTCATCCTCTTCGTCGCGGCCCGCCTGATCTCTTCCTGGACCATCGACTATCAGTGGTGGCGCGAGATGGGCCAGCTCCGCACCTGGTTCAGCATGCTGGCCTACAGCATTGTGCCCACCGCCGCGGCCGCGATCGTCGCGTTCCTGGTTTTCTGGATCGCCCACGCCCGCGCGCTCAAACACGCCGGCACCGGGATGGGCGAGCATCCTCTCTACGCGAAGCTCTCCACCATTGTGGTCTTCCTGATCGCGCTGGTGCTGTCGCTGGGGACTCTGGACACCTGGACCGTGGTCCGCTATTTCGGCGGAAAAGGCTTGGGCGGCGCCGCGGCCGCATGGCACGATCCTGCTTTTGGTAATCCGCTCTCGTTCTATCTCTTCGAAATTCCGTTCTATTCCGACTTGCTCGGGTTAGTGCTCGGCATCATTGTCATCGCCGGCTTGATCTACTGGCTTGCCGCGCGAGGCTGGCAGATTCGTTCCACCGTCGGCGACTGGAGCCGGATCCAGGAAATCAACCTCAGCGAGCTGCGCCTGGCGGGAGCGCTCGAATCGAAATTCCTGCGCGCCATGGGCGGCGTCTTCCTGCTCGCTCTGGCGGTGCGCTTTTTCCTCGGCCGCTACGGCATGCTGCTCGATCAGCACGGCAGCTTCATGGTGGGCATCGACTACACCGACCAGAACATCGCGCTGCCGCTGCAGTGGGTGCTGATCGCAAGCTGCGTTCTCTCGGCGATCGCATTATTTTTCGGCAAGTGGAGAATCGCGCTGCTCGTCGTGGCCGCCTTCCTGGTCCGCAACATCATCCCGCCCATCGTCACCGCAACCTACGTCCGTCCCAACGAAATCTCCATCGAGCGGCCTTTTATCGAACGTCACATCGCCGCCACGCGCTCGGCCTTCGGCATCGACCAACGCACCCGGGAACTCGAATTCCCGGCCCAGCCGGAGGAAAAGATCGACTTCGCCAAGCACAAGCCGCTGCTCGAAAATGTGCGGCTCTGGGACTGGCATGCCTTCCACGACGCCATCACTCAGCTTCAGCCCTACCGCCCCTATGTGTATTCCGATACCGATGTCGATCGCTACACCATCGAGAACGAGTTGCGCCAGGTCATGATCTCTCCACGCGAGCTCGACCTCACGCAGCTCGGCGATGCGCGCTCCACCTGGATCAATCCGCATTTCATTTACACTCACGGTTACGGCGTCGTCATGGCGGAGGCCAATCAGGTTTCGCCCAATGGCTTGCCCGAGCTGATCATCAAGGACGCACCTCCCGAAATCACCGTTCCCGGATTGAAACTCACGCGCCCGCAGTTGTACTACGGCGAAAATGTGCAGGACCCGGTGTTCGTGCGCACCGCGCAGCCTGAATTCGACTACCCGGCCGGTGAGCATAACGTCGAAACGCGTTACGACGGGCTCGGGCGGTTTTCCGATTTCCTCGCTGCTCTTGCGCACCGCCGCCGCCGTTGCGGGCAGCGACTGGAACATCCTGCTCACCGGCTACCTCACTCCCGAGAGCCGTATGATGATCCACCGTAATGTGACCGAGCGCGTCAGCACGCTCGCGAATTTTCTAGCCTGGGACTCCGACCCCTACATCGTTCTCACCGGCGACGGCCGTCTGACTTGGATCATCGATGGTTACATGACATCGCGCGTGCACCCTTACGCGGAGAGCGTGGATCTCGGGAAGCATCGGGCCGGTCAACTATATTCGCAACTCCGTCAAGGCGACCATCGATGCTTACGACGGCACCGTCCATCTCTACGTCTTCGATCCCGAAGACCCGCTCCTCCAGGCCTATCGGAATCTCTTCCCCGCACTCTTCGAGCCGGCTTCTTCGATGCCCGCCGACTTGCGCCGGCACGTCCGCTATCCCGAGACGATTTTCGCCGCCCAGGCTGATATTTACCGGCTGTTTCACATGCGCGATCCGCTGACCTTCTACAACAAGTCGGATGCGTGGGACGTCGCCAAGTTCACTACCCAGCAGGGCGGCCAGCCCGCGCCATTGGCGCCAACCTATGTCGTGGCAACTTTGCCGGGCGAGAGCCAGCCCGAGTTTCTGCTGATGTTGCCCTTCACGCCTCGCAATCGCGACAACCTCATCGGCCTGATGATGGCGCGCTGCGACGGCGAGCATCTGGGCGAAAAAGTGGTGCTGCTGTTATCCAAACAGGAGATCATTCTGGGCCCGATGCAGATAGAAGCGCGCATCAATCAGGATCAGAATATTTCGAAGGATCTGACGCTCTGGAATCAGCAAGGCTCACAGGTGCTGCGCGGGCAGATGCTGGCGTTGCCGATCGGGCACACGTTTCTGTACGTGGAGCCGATCTACATCCAGGCCTCGCAAGCCAAGATGCCGCAATTGAAGAAGGTCGCCCTCGCGATGGGGAACAATTTGGTTTACGCCGACACCTACCAGCAGGCGCTCGCGCAATTGTCCGGTGAGAATTTGCCGCCAACCGCGGCGGAACAAGCTGCGCAGCCCACAGCCACGACAGCCACGCCGGCCACGGCAGCTTCGCCAGACGCGCGCATCACCGAAATTCGCCGTCACCTCGATCGCTACCGCGAGTTGGTCTCGCAAGGGAAATTAGCCGAGGCCGGCAAGGAATTGGAAGCCATCCAGGCTCTGGTGTCGCATTAGGGAGATTTTTTTAGGCGCACGGTACACAGCAACTCGTCCGTGCCCACGCTACACAGCCGGGTCCGCATACCGTGCGCCTGCCGCCAACTGAGTCCAGCTTATAGGTCAGGCTTCGACTCCTGAGCACGCGCTATCCTAAGTCGTTCTCAGCAAAAGAAAAGAAACTGCGCAACTCACGTGACTGCCTGCGCGTCAAAACAGAGGGAGACTATATGCGCAAATGGGGACTGTGGGTGGTAACATTGCTTTCCGGCTACAGCGTAGCGTGTAGTCAGTCGGATCAGGACAAGGCACGCGATCAGGCGCAGCACGCGCGCGAACAGGCGAAGAAGGACCTGCACCAGGCAGCGCATGACGCCCGCCAGGGATTCGACAAAGCCAACCACGCCGTGACACAGGCGCTGGACGAAGCGCGTCAAAAGACCAAAGACGCCGTCCACGAGGTCAACCAAAACCCTCATGGTAAGAGCACGGATCGCGACCAGCGCGATTCCGGCAGCTCCAGCCAGCGCTAGACTTCACAGGCCCTCAGCTCTTCCCAGCATTTTTGTCTTGACGCGCCGGCGCGCACCTGCTAATATTTTGGCATGCTGCTAAACAATAAACAGGAGCGGGGCCGGTGAGCGACCTCGCTTCCCTAAGCCGCCGCGAGCGGCAGATCCTGGAGATTCTCATCGAGCGCGGCAAGGCCTCGGCTTCCGAAGTACGCGCTGCCATGGCCGACGCCCCCAGTTATTCCGCGGTCCGCACCCTGTTGCATGTGCTCGAAGAAAAGGGCCACGTCCGCCACCGCGCCGAGGGATTGCGCTACGTCTACCTGCCCACCATCGCGCGCGAGAAGGCCAAGCGCACTGCCGTCAAGCACTTGCTCAAAACTTACTTCAACGGTTCGCCCGAGCAAATCGTGGCGGCGCTCCTGGATGTCTCCTCGACACAGCTGACTCGGGAGGAGCTGGACCGTATGGCGGAAATGATCGAAAAGGCAAAACGGGAGGGCCAATGAACGAGGCAATGTGGTTTGGATTTTTCACCGCTGTAGCGCTCAAGAGTACAGCAGTGCTGGGTATAGCATGGCTCGGGTCATTGTTACTGCGCGGCCGATCTGCCGCGTCGCGTCATCTGGTATGGACCGCCGCGGCCGTGGCCGTGCTGGCGCTGCCATTGTTCTCCGTCTCTCTGCCGGCGCTGCGAGTCCCATCTTTCGCGACCCTCGCCCCTGGCGTGGCTGTGCTCTTCGAAACCACCGCGGCACCCGGCAGCGAAGCGGCATCCACCGCCTCGGCTTACTCCCATTCGACCCTGCCTGCGCGCTCCACGATGTGGCATCCCGATTGGCGGCTCGTTCTAATATTGACGTGGGCCATCGGCGTCGCAGCCATCTTGGCGCAAGTGCTGCTAGCCTACGCGCGACTATTCCGCTTACGCCGCCGCTCTCAACTCTCGCCTGATGACGGGCTGGCCGCACCGCTGGCCCGGCAACTCGGTATCCCGCGACACGTCACCGTCCTCGAGACCGAAGAGGGCAGCATGCCCATGACCTGCGGCCCGCTACGGCCGGCTATCTTCATGCCCGCCGGCGCGTGCCACTGGACCGAGGAGCGCCGCCGCATCGTGTTACTCCACGAATTAGCGCATGTGAAGCGCGGCGACGTAGCGACTCATCTGCTCGCACGGCTGGCCGTGATTCTGAATTGGTGTAATCCGCTGGCCTGGCTCGCCTGGCGCGAATTCTTGAAGGAACGCGAACGCGCCACTGACGACCTGGTGCTCGCCTCCGGTGCACGCCCCTCCGACTACGCCGCGCATTTGCTCGAAGTGGCCCGCAGCATGCAAACGTCGCCCGCCCTGGCCTGCGCCGCGGTCGCCATGGCGCGCCGCTCGCAGCTCGAAGGCCGGCTGGTGGCCATTCTAGACTCACGCGTTCGCCGCACTGCAGCGGGACGTGCTGCGGCCCTGGCAGCAGTCCTCTCCGCTATCGCGCTGGCCGCGCCTTTTGCCGCTCTGCGCGCCCAGTCCACCAGCAATCCGACGCCGGCGTTCGGAGCGTCCACCGTTCCAGCCGACATCGACGCCACTATCCGCGCTGCGACGGCTCAAAGGAATTTTCAAATGCTCGAGGAACCGGCCGCGTCCTTCGAAGCGCTGCGGCAATTCGACCATGCGAAGAAGTTGCTCGACGCCGCCCTCGCGATCCGTGAACAAGTCTCTGGAAACCAAAGCTCGGCCTACGGAATCGGCCTGATGAAGCTCGGCGACCTGGAAAAGAAGCGTAACCAGCCCACGCCAGCCGTAACGTTATACTCCCAAGCCGCGCAAGTGCTGGGAGACCGTCCCGAATCCGCGCCCGCCTGGATGTATCTCGGCGAGAACGCGCTCGGTAATAAGAACTACCAACAGGCCATCGACTATTTCCAAAAAGCGCAGACTCTCGATGCAACCCAAGCTGGTCCCGCGCAAATGTGGATGGCCGTGGTTCGCGAGCGCGAGCCGAACCCCGCCGAGGCTGAGACCTTGTATCGATCGGCGCTATCGATCGAGGACCAGAACTCGGCCGAGGCCGCAACTACGCTGGAGCTCTACGCCCGCTTCCTCACCGGCCAGGGCCGCCAGGACGATGCCAGGTTCATCTCCGACCGCGCGTCCGCGGTTCGACGCACTTTGGGAGCGCAGCCAGGCCAAGCCAAATCCCAGGCGTTTCACATTGGAAACGGTGTCAACCCGCCCAAACTCCTATACAAAGTGGAACCGGAGTACACCGCGGAAGCACGCATCGCGAAATATCAAGGCAGCGTGCAGCTCTCTGTTGAGATCGGTATGGACGGCGTCGCGCGCAACTTCCGAGTGATGAAAGGCCTTGGCCTGGGACTCGACGAGAACGCCGTAACCGCGGTGCGGCAGTGGCACTTCCAACCGGGGACAAAGGACGGCGCTCCGGTGCCGGTCGTCGCCACGATCGAAGTAAACTTCCGATTGCTTTGACGCCGCCGTCCCCGTCCTACTCCGCGCGCAGCGCCTCTACTGGATCCACCTTGGTCGCGCGCAACGCCGGCAGATAGCTCGCCAGCAGCGCCGCGACGATCAGGCTGGCCGAAACCGCGACATACGTGACCGGGTCCACTGGATTCACTTCGAACAGCAGCGACGACATCAATCGCGTCAGCACAGCCGCGGCAGCCAGACCGCAAACCACGCCGATCGCCGCCAATGCCAGCCCGTGACCGACAAACATCCGCGCCAGCCTGTTCTGCTCCGCGCCCAACGCCATGCGAATCCCAATCTCCCGCGTGCGCTGCGTCACCGAATAAGAAATGACACCATAAATCCCCACCAGCCCGATCAGCATCGCCATCGCGCCCGCGATCCCGAGCAGCACTAGCGTGAAGGAAGTTCGCGCCAGCGATTTTTCGTAGACCTTCTGAAGCGTAATCACATTGGCGAGCGGCAGATTCCCGTTCACCGACCACACCGCCTGCTGCACCGCCCTCATCAAACTCTGCGACCCTGCCCGATTGCTCCGAATCACGTACTGCAGGTCACGTCGCACCGACACCTTGTCGACTTCAAAATCGTTCATGATGATCGGCCAGTACGCCACCGTCGGAGCCGGACGATTCACCCCGTCCTCGCGCTCGTCATTGACCACCCCTATCACCTCGCGCCAAGTGCCGTTCATATTTTCGCGAATCCGCTTGCCGATTGCGGAACGCGGATCGCGCCACAGTTCCCGCGCCAGCTTCTCGGAAACCATGGCTACCGGACGACGATCATACGTGTCGGTCCAAGTGAAATCCCGCCCCGCCACCAGCTTGTTTCCCATCGTCCCGAACAAACCAGGCGAGACAAACTTGAATCGCCGCAGCGGCGGCATGGACTGAGAGTACGCTTTGTCCTCGGCATAAACCGGATCCTGCCAACCCGAGCCATCCATCGGCAACGCCGAGCTGACCCCGGCGGAAGAAACGCCAGGAATCGCCGCAATCTTGTCCAGGATCGCCTGCTCCATCCGCACCACCGCCGTCTCATCGTGCACCTGCGATTCCGGAATCGAAATCTCCAAAGTCTGCAACTGTTCCGGATGAGTGAATCCAGGGTCCACGCGCCGCAGCGCCTGGAACGTCCGGATCATCAGACCTGACCCGATGAGCAACATCAGGGCCAGCGCCACCTGCACCACCACCAGTGCGCTGCGCATCCGATGCCGCTCCTTGCTTTCGCTCAAGCTGCGCCCACCTGCGCGCAGCGCACCCGCCAATGCGCGCCCCGGCCCAACGTACCGGATCACCGGAATCAGGCCAAACACCACGCCGGCCAGCAGCGAAACGGCCAGCGTAAACAACACCACGGCCGGATCAATCGAAATATCATTCAGCCGCGGAAGATTCGCCGGAGCCATCGCCAGCAGCAATCGCACCGCCCCATATGCCAACGCCAGCCCCAGCGCGCCTCCCAGAAGCCCGATCGCCACGCTCTCAGCCAAGAGCTCTCGCGCAATCCTTCCCCATCCGGCTCCCAGGGCCGCGCGAATCGCCAGTTCCTGTTGCCGCCCGTCCGCCCGCACCAGCATCAGATTCGCCACGTTCGCGCACGCGATCAGCAGCACCGTTCCGATGGTCCCCATCAGAATCCAAAGCGTCTTGCCGATGTCGCCCACTACGTCGTCTTTCAAAAGACTAAGCCGCGGACCAACCCGCGCGTCTTCGAACATCTTCATGGTGAAGCCAGGATATGACGGAAAACTCCGCATCGCGATCGGAATCATCCGGGCCACGTCCGCGCTCGCCTGCGCTAGCGTCACGCCCGGCTTCAATCGCGCGATGCCCTCATAGCTGAAATTTCCGACAAACGTCTTGTTGCGGTCCAGTTGCAACGGCAGCAGCATAGCGAGCTTCGAATCGCGGAACCGGAAGCCGGCCGGCATCACCCCGATGATCTCCCGCGGCCTCCCGTCGACAATGAGATTCCGGCCCAGCACCGCGCGGTCTCCACCGAATCGCGCCTGCCAATAGCCATACGTAAGCACCACCGTTTTCGGAGCATTCGGCGAATCGTCCGCAGCCGAAAACCAGCGGCCCAGAACAGGCTGAATTCCCAGCAACGGCAGGAAACTCGCTGTGACCAGCACGTCGCGAACTTCTTCCGGCTCCGCCAGCCCCGTCACACTCGACGTATCGTTCTGCCAAATCGCAACGTCCTGAAACGTCCGCCCCTTGTCACGATAGGTGAAATAAAGGAATGGCGCGATATTCGCTTCCACGAAGTTAATCCCCGGCGCGGTGTGATTCACTGCGATCAGGCGGTCGGCCTGCGGATAGGGCAAAGGCTTCAACAGGACGCCCTCAATCACGCTGAAAATTGCGCTGTTGGCGCCGATCCCGATAGCCAACGTCACCGCCGTGACAACGGTAAACATCGGCGCACGCATCAACCGCCGTAGGACATGTTTCAAGCGCATGTCATTCAATACGGCGAATCCGCGCGAAAGTTTCAAGCGATCTGAAAGTTTTCCCCCGCCCGGCTCATTAACATCCAGATGACTCCCGATCGGGCTTCGAAAGATCTTTTTGTGCTCGCCTTCCTGGCGTTCGCCGCGGCCGGCCCTTGCGCTGCCCAAACTTACACCCTCTCCGATTGCAAGGACGGGGCCACCCTTACAGTAAAGATCGACTCCGTGATCTCCACCACAGGGCCCTTCCAAAACAACGGCGGGCATTCATTCAACATCATCTTCTTCGGCGACTTCACGCTCACGGTGAACGGCTCAAGCCACACTTATCCCTCCGTGCTTGCCTCAGCAGGATTAAACTACACACCCACCGTGGGAAACCTCACCGAGTTCCTGATCGAGAGCCAGGACCCCAGCGTCAGGGCGGTAGGGAATTTGCAAGCCATCGGCGACCTGATCCCCAATGCTCTCTTGCCCCAAACCCTGCCTCCAATTTCGGAGTGGAACAATCCGAGCAGTGACTACATACAGTATGGAAACCCGGCCGTAACCGACTACATCGATACCGTGGGCACATGCACGTCTGGCACCGGCGCCGCCACTCCCACCATCACCAACGTCATCAGCGCCAGTCGTTCGGAGGATTCAACGCCATCACGCCCGGCACCTGGATCGAAATCTACGGGACCAACCTGGCCCCCGACACGCGCCAGTGGGCCACCAGCGATTTCAACGGACCGACCGCGCCCATCTCGCTCGACGGAGTCCAGGTCACCGTCAACGGTGGGAATGCCTTCCTCAGCTACATCTCTTCCAATCCCGGTCAGATCAACGCGCAGGTGCCCTATACCATCCCGATCAAACAAAAGGTGCAGGTCATCGTAAACAACAATGGCGCACTCAGCGCACCCTACAGCGTCACTTCCAACGGCATCCAACCCGGCCTGCTCGCTCCAGCTACCTTCAAGATCGGCGCGAATCAATACGTAACGGCGCTATCGTCCGACGGCGCCACCTACGTTCTTCCAACCGGCGCGATTCCGGGCGTCGCTTCGCGCCCCGCCAAGCCCAACGAGACCATCACCATGTATGGCATCGGATTTGGCTTGGTCTCGCCCCCCACTGCGGCTGGCGAGATCGCCCCAGGGTCAACTAGAACACTTCTGCCCTTGCAGATCTCGTTCGATCAGACACCGGCCCAGATCACGTATGAAGGGCTCGCCCCCGGCTTTGTCGGACTATATCAGTTCGATGTCGTGGTGCCATCGATACCGGACAATGATCTGGTTCCGCTGAAACTAATTCTCGATACCGTGGCCGGCGCTCAGACGCTCTACATCGCCGTCCACCAGTAACTATTGCGTGGAGTGTCCTCCGCCGGGCCCATCAGTTTGGCCGGCGTGGAAAGCCTTCAGCAGGTTTGGCAGCGCGTAGTTGCCTTCGTGACAGGCGTATTCGTAGATCTGCCCGGAGCCCCGCACCATTGTCCAGCTCGCCCTTCCAGGGACGCGTGAACGCCGTCGGATCGTCCACTTCAAACCGATACAGAATCGTGTTCGCGTCCAGCAGGCTGAAGCGTTCCACCACGTGCAGATTTCGGTCCCACCCGAAATTGCCGCCAGCGCCGTAGAAACCGCCCGCATCGTTGAAGTTGGTCGTGTCCACCACCAGCGTGCCGCCTTCCCAATGCCCCACCGAATCGCCCAGCCACAGCCTCACGCTCGACGGCAGATGCGCGCGGCCATCCAGTGGAATGATCCTCGTATCGTGGATCATCTCCACGTTGATCACCAATCGATCGCCGGTCTGAATGATCTGGTAGTTGCTGTTGTATGAATAAGGAATCATCGGCGGCACAGCGGTTACAAACACCAGGCATTGATCCTGAAGTCCCAAATCCTCCGCCCCGGCCGGATGCTGCAGCAGTGCCATGCGCCGGCGTTTTTCGGCCGCGGCCGTAGGCGTCAGCGCGGGAATCCTGCCATCCGGCGGATCGGTCACGATGGAAGTCCGCAGCGTCTTCACCACGTGCGAGCCAAATTCCCGGAACAATACGTTGTAGGTGCCCACATTTCGCGCAGCCTCCGCACCGGACGGCTCCTGATTTTGAGCGCTCGCCCGCCGTTCCCACTCCGCCGCTTCCGCAGGTGTGAAGAATTCTTTGTCCTTGAGCCGTGCGGGACGTTCTAGCGGCGTAGCCGTCGCCGAGTTCCAGATGCCCGCGAAATCAGGATGCGAAGCCGCCGGAGCCTGCGCAATAACCGGCCAGCCAATCGAAACCGCCGCGACTGCGAAAAACAATCTGGAACGCGCCAACAATCTAGTTCAGTTTAGCCGATCGCCACTTGGCCACGTTCGGCGTAGCTTCCGCTGCTCACCCCGACGGCCGTTAGCATGACCCCTTTGACACCACTGCTACTGGACTCGTATCTTTCCAATATGGTCGACGCGCTGCCGGAATCCAGCAGCCGGAGAGCCGTAGATCGGAAAGAGAGCCATTCAATGAAACTCACCAGCCGTTCCGCAGTGTACTTTTGGGCCGCCTTAGCCCTTGGAGCTGGCATCTTACCGCTCCTGATCGCGCAGGAGCAAGGCCGCCAACCCATGAACAATCCCAACTTCAGTGCCACCGTCTACCAAGTCAAGGAGAACTCAACCGGAACCTTCGCCCATATCTATTTCCCGCCCGGTGTGCACACCAAGTGGCACAGCCACGAAACCGGCCAGGTCATTCTGTGCGAAGAGGGCACCTGCCTCAACGCACTAAAGGGCGGACCCGTGGTCGAGTTGCACGCGGGCCAAACTTCCTACGCCCCTCCAGGCGTGCCTCACTGGCAAGGCGCCGCCCCCAATGCAGGCGGAACACAATTCAACACCGCGCGCGGCCAAATCACGTGGATGGACGAAGTGACGGACGCAGAGTACAAGACACCGCCGTCGCATCTCGCCATCGTCCCTCCCAAGAAGTAGGGATTTTCGGGCGGGTTTGAAGCCTCGTCACCGGACGCGCAAGAATATGACTGCCCTTTTATGAGTCACCTGCGCCGTCCATCCGTCGCGCGCCCGGACCAAAGACGGTAGCCTTGTCCTGATGGACCCCAGCAGCGCTGGCAACGGCTTCCTGAAAACACCCGGCCCGGCTGGCTTCGTTTTTTCAAATTTCAAATTCAATCCCGCCTCCCACGCGCGGCCCCCCCGATTTGCGTCAACAGGCCGCTCCCCAACCCACGTCACCGCGTCCTGGGTTTTTCAGGACAAACCCGCCAAGCCCTGCTATAATCAACGTTTAGCGCTCCCCCCGGGGTGAGGTGCAGTGTGTTCTTAAGCGTTCAGGAACTGGAAGTTAAGAAGGTCCGTTTTGAGGTGGCCTTCCCGCCCGGCGAAATTGATTTTTCCGACGCCGGCCTCACTCAGGCGACGCCACTCGAAGCCGAAGGTTCGGTCGAGCTTCTCGCCAACACGTTGGGAGAGATCCGGATCCGTGGGCACTTGAAGGTCCGGATGCGTTCCGAGTGCGACCGGTGCCTGGAGCCGGCTGAATTCCCGGTCGATTCCAGCTTCGATCTGTTCTACCGGCCCGCCAACGAGGCGGCGCCTGCCGAAGATGTGGAAATTGACCCGGGCGAAAGCGAGATCGGCTTCTACGAGGGCGCCGGTCTCGAGTTGAAAGACGTTTTGCGAGAATATGTTTTGCTTGCTATGCCGATGCAGCGCGTTTGCCGCCAAGAATGCCACGGTATCTGTCCGGTTTGCGGCCAGAATCGCAATCTGGTCTACTGCGGATGCGAAACCAAATCAGCCGATGACCGCTGGGCGGCGCTAAAAAATCTTCAAACCAAAGGATCCTTGAATGCCTAATCCAAAACGACGACACTCCAAACGGCGCACCTCCACTCGCCGCGCGCATGACTCTTTGCAAGTCGCCGGCCGCGCCGAGTGTCCCAACTGCCACGAACCTAAGTTGCCACATCGCGCCTGCCCCCACTGCGGCCGTTACAAAGGACGCGAAGTGATCGAAGTGGCCGAAGAATAACGCCCGAAAACTGCACTTGCCGGACCTGATAAGATTCAACCTGCATGGTGACCATCGCCGTTGATGCCATGGGTGGCGACCACGCCCCCAAATCCGAGGTCGAGGGCTCCATCCGAGCGGCCCGCACGCTCGGTGTCCGCATCATCCTGGTCGGCAAAGAGGACGTCGTCCGCAAGGAACTCGCGCAACATGATGGAATCGCCGGCCTGCCCATCGACATCCAACATGCCAGCGAAGTTGTCACCATGGAGGACAGTGCCGCCAAAGCGGTTCGCACCAAGCGCGATAGTTCCATCCGCATAGCCGCGCGTCTGGTTCGCGACGGCACCGCGCAGGGCCTGGTTTCAGCCGGAAATACCGGCGCCGTCATGGCCACCGCCAAAATGGTTCAGGGCATGATCCCCGGTGTCGACCGTCCCGCGCTGGCCTCGGCCTTCCCCACGCTCAAAGGTACGCCGGTGGTGGTGGTGGACGTCGGTGCCAACGTGGACTGCTCGCCCCGAATGCTGGCTCAGTTTGCCGTCATGGGCGAAATCTATTCCCGCGTCATCTTCCGCCGCGAGCGCCCCCGCGTCGGGCTGCTTTCCATCGGCGAGGAAGAACACAAAGGCAATGAGCTGACGCGCGCCGCCACCCCCCTGCTCAAGTCGCTCCCCATTAATTTCATCGGAAATGTCGAAGGCCGTGATATCTATACTGGGGATATCGACGTCATAGTATGTGACGGCTTTATCGGTAACGTGGCACTGAAGGTAAGCGAGGGCCTGGTGGACATGATCTCCAAGATGCTGCGCGAATCGCTGGAAGCCACCATCACGCGCAAAATCGGATACGTGCTCTCCCGCTCCGCTTTCCACGATTTCAAGAAACGTGTGGATTATTCCGAGTACGGCGGAGCGCCGCTGCTCGGCGTCAAAGGTGTCTGCATCATCGCCCACGGCCGCTCCAACGCCAACGCAATCAAGAACGCTATCCGCGTCGCGAAAGAGTTCGCCGGCGGGCGTGCCAACGAGCACATCGAAGCCGAGCTGGCTAGCGGCCCTTTCGCTAATGCGACCGTTGCTGCAAAGGCGGACTGATATGTCCCGTTCGTTCGCGGTATTCTTACTCGCCCTTACTCCGCTCGCCGCCAAGGCGCCGGACCCGGTGAACTGGACCTTAACGTTCGATACCGCGTCCGCCCCGCCCGGCTCACACGTCCTGGCGCGGCTCGCGGCCAAGATCGATCCGGGCTGGCACCTGTATTCGTTGACCACTCCCAGGCCTCCCATTGCCACCACCATAACGCTCGATAATCCCGCGGTCGCCAGCGTAAAGCTGTATCAGCCTCAGCCCGTGGTCAAACTAGATCCGTCTTTCGGAGTCAACACCGAGACCTTCGGCGAGTCGGTCACATTTCTTCTGGACATCGAGCTGAAGAAGGACGCCGCGCCCGGCCCGGTCGAGCTGACCGCGACGCCCCGCTACCAATGCTGCAACGACACGATGTGCCTGCCGCCTAAGCGCAAGCCGACGTCCGCGACGTTGACCATCGATCCAGCGGCGAAAGCGGCCGCTATCGTGATTCCACCAGGCTTTACAGAATTTCGTCCCGTGGCTGAGGCCGCATCCACCGCGCCAGGCTCATCGGGGCCCGCTCCCGCCGTCCCGCAAACTTCCTCCGGTTTCGGCTTGTTCCTGCTCACCGCATTCGGCGCTGGCCTTGCGGCGATTTTCACGCCCTGTGTTTTTCCGATGATCCCGTTCACGGTCTCCTATTTCGTGAACCGGCAGACCGGCAACCGGCGCGATGGCGTCTTCCACGCTGTGCTCTTCTGCGTCGGAATCATCGTGCTCTTTACTGGCCTCGGCGCTTTGATCAAAGCCATCGCCGGCCCGTTCGGCGTGGTTCAACTGGGCAACAGCCCCTGGGTGAACGCCTTCATTGCGTTGGTCTTCATCGTGTTCGGCTTGAGCCTGCTGGGCGCCTACGAACTGTCGCTGCCTTCCGGCCTGCTCACCAAACTCAACCAGGCTTCCGAGCAAGGCGGCTATCTCGGAACCCTGCTGATGGGTCTCACCTTCACCCTCACGTCGTTCGCCTGCATCGGACCCATCGTGGGCCCGTTGCTCGTGGCCTCCGTCCAGACCAGCGGCCTACAACCCGTTTTAGGCATGGGTGCGTTTGCCACCGGCCTCGCGCTCCCGTTCTTCGCGCTCGCATTATTCCCCTCGCTCCTCCAGAAACTACCCAAGAGCGGCGGCTGGCTGATGCGCGTCAAAGTGGTTCTGGGATTCGTAGTGCTCGCGATCTCGGTGAAATATCTCAGCTCCGCCGACCAGGTGCTCCAGACCAATCTCATCTCGCGCGAAATGTTCCTGGCTTCCTGGGTTGTGCTGTTCGCTCTGCCCGGCCTCTATCTGCTCGGGTTCCTGCGCCTGGAGGGAATCAAACCGGAAGATCGTCTGGGCGTCGGACGCATGCTGGTGGCGGCGCTGTTCCTGATTTTCTCCATCAGCCTGCTGCCGGGCCTTTTTGGCGCATCGCTCGGAAACATTGAGGCATTTATTCCGGTGCAGGCCAAGAACGCGACATTCGCGTCGGCCGCGGGCGAGAACAGCGCGCCGGTCTGGCTCAAAAATCAATACCGCGAAGCGCTCGCCAAAGCGCGCGCCGAAAACAAGCTGGTGTTCATCAACTTCACCGGCTACGCCTGCACCAACTGCCATTGGATGAAGGCCAACATGTTCCCACGGCCCGAGATCTCGCCTTTGCTCAAGGATTTCGTTTTGGTCGATCTCTACACCGACGGCACCGATCAGGTTTCGGAAGACAACCAGCAGTTGGAAGAGAAAAAATTTGGAACAGTCGCTATTCCGTATTACGCGATTCTAGATCCCGACGAGCACGTGATCGCGACCTTCCCTGGCCTCACCAGAAACGCGTCTGAGTTCGCAAATTTCCTCAAATCGCGCAACGCCAAAATCGCTAAGAACATATGAAGCCATTGTTTGCCTTACTGGCGTCCGCGGCCACGCTGGCCGCGCAAGCGCCCATCCGCGGTTTTCCTCAAAGCGAGTGGTCTTCCGAACACGCCCTCGAGCAGAAGGCCATCGCGATTCCCGAAGCCAGCCGCCAGAAGACTTATCTGGAACGTATGGCCAAAGTGCCGCATCATGCCGGCTCTGCCGCGGATTCCGCGGTGGCCGAGTACGCGCTGGGACTGCTCAAGGAATTCGGCCTGGACGCGCGCATCGAAAATTTCGAAGCTCTCATTCCGTATCCCACTTCGCGCGCGCTGGAGATGACTGCGCCCGTGAAATTCCGTGCGGGATTGAAAGAGCCCGGCATCTCGCAGGATAGCTACACCTCCAACCCTACGCAATTGCCGACCTTCAACGCCTACTCCGCCTCGGGCGACGTCACCGGCCAGGTTGTTTACGTCAACTATGGCGTCCCGGAAGATTACGACTACCTCGCCAAGCAGGGCATCGACGTCAAAGGCAAGATCGTCATCGCGCGTTACGGCAAAAGCTGGCGCGGAACCAAACCCAAGGTCGCCTACGAACATGGCGCCATCGGCTGCCTCATTTATTCCGACCCGCGCGATGACGGCTACTATCAGGGCGACCCGTATCCCAAAGGCCCCATGCGTCCGGCCGACGGCGTGCAGCGCGGCAGCGTGATGGACATGCCGACCTACGTCGGAGATCCGCTGTCGCCCGGCTGGGCTTCCGAACCGGGTTCTAAGCGCCTCACCATGGCCGAATCCAAAATCCTGATGAAGATTCCCGTGATGCCGATCTCCTATGCCGACGCGACCCCGTTCTTACAGAATCTCGGCGGCCCCGTAGCGCCCCAGGATTGGCGCGGCGCGCTCCCCTTCACCTATCACATCGGGCCGGGACCGGCGACCGCGCATTTCAAGCTCGATTTCGACAACTCCACGCGCCCGCTGCACGACGTGATAGCGACCATTCCCGGCAGCACGTATCCCGATCAATGGGTGATTTACGGCAATCATCACGATGGATGGGTGAACGGCGCGCATGATCCCATCAGCGGCGCGGCGTCGTTGCTCGAGACCGCGCGCTCCCTGGCGCAGCTCCACAAGCAAGGCTGGCAGCCTAAGCGCACTATCGTGCTGGCGCTCTGGGATGGCGAGGAGTTCGGCCTCTTGGGTTCCACCGAATGGGCCGAGAAACATCAGGACGAGTTGACCCGCAAAGGCGCGGTCTACATCAACTCCGACAGCAATTCCAAAGGCACCATGAGTGCCTCGGGATCCCACACGCTTGAAACATTCATGAGCGAGGTGCTGCGCGATTTGAAAGACCCGCAGAACGGAAAGACCCTGCTCGAAATCGCCCGCACCCCGCGGCGCGACCGCAGCGAGACTCCGGCCGAAGAGCAAGGCCCTCCCGGATTCCATCTGGGACCGCTCGGCGCCGGTTCCGATTACGTCGCGTTCATCGATCACCTCGGCGTCGCCAGCTTGAACTTGGGCTTTGGCGGTCCCAACCTCAACGGCCAGTATCATTCCATCTATGACGACCCGCAGTGGTTTGAGCAGTTCGGCGACCCGGGTTTCGTGTATGGCGCCGCGCTCTCGCAGGTGACCACCACGACTTTGCTGCGCCTGGCCGATGCGCCGCTGCTGCCGTTCGAGTTCGGCGAGTTTTCAAGCACCGTTAAGCGCTACGTCGACCAGATCAAAAAGCAATCGGGAACGCATGTTGATTTCGCCCCGCTCTTATCGGCGCTCGAAAAAACGGATTCCGACGCCAAGGCTTACGAAGCCGCGCTCAAGACGGCCGTCGCGCAGACCGACACCTCGCGCCTGGCCAAGGCTAATGAAGCGTTGTACGAGAGCGAGCGCGGGTTGATTCTCTCCAAGGGCCTTCCATCCCGCGACTGGTACCGCCATCAGATCTATGCGCCCGGTTTGTATACCGGCTACGGCGCCAAGACTCTGCCGGGCGTTCGCGAGGCCGTGGAGGCGTCGCGCTGGGATGAAGCCAACGCCGAAGCCAAGGATGCGGGCCGCGCGCTCGAGCAGCTGAACCAGCACATCGAAGAAGCCACGCGCTTGCTCGCGCGCTAGCGCTCGCGTACCGACTTAGCCAAAAACAATTCCGCCGCGAGTTGTTCCTGCTCCTTGTTGCCTTCCGCCACCCACTCGCGCCAGGCCTTGTTGTGCAGCCGGTCGAGCAGCTCAAATTGGCGACGCGCTTCCATCACGCGCCGGCGCTGCTCCACCACTTTGCCTTCGCACTGCCGCTCGAGATCCTCCAGCTGGTATATCCGGCGGTGCAGGTGCTGCCGGTACGATTCCAGACTGGTTAGCTCCAGCGCGTCGATGGAGGGCTGCGCCAGCACCTGGCGCGCCGATTGAGCCGCCTCAGTTTCAATCTCGCTTTTGGCCACCGCCAGCCGCGCCGCTTCCGCCCGGAGCTGCTGCAGCTTAAGTTCTTCGAGACTGGCTTGCTCGGAGCGCCAGCGGCGGACCCGCTCCAGCGGAAACTGGAAGCGCTTCATTCCGTGCTCACGACTCGGCGAGCTTGGCCAGCTCGCGCATGCGGCCCATGGTCTCGGCGAAGTCCGAGTGCGCGCCCGCGTCTTGTTTCAAGAAATCCTGCAGTTGCGGCCGCAAACGAATGGCCGCATCCAGCTTGGGGTTCGCGCCGCTGGCATAAGCTCCCAGATTGATCAGATCTTCCGACCGCTGATGGGTGGCCATGGCTTCGCGGATCTTCACAGCCGCGTCTTTCTGCTCCGCCGTATAGAGCCGGGGCGCGAGCCGGCTGACCGATTGCAGCACGTCGATGGCCGGGTAGTGGCCGGCTGCTCCGAGCTGGCGCGAAAGGATGATGTGGCCGTCCAGGATAGCGCGCACCGCGTCGCAGATCGGTTCGTTGAAATCGTCGCCTTCCACCAGCACGGTGAAGAAGCCCGTGATGGAGCCGCTCTTAAAACGTCCCGGCGCGCTCGAAAATCTTTGGGCAGCAGATTGAACACCGAGGGCGTATAGCCTTTCTGGCTGGGCGGCTCGCCGGCGGCCAGACCGATCTCGCGCTGCGCCATGGCCAGGCGGGTTACGGAATCCATCACCAGCAGCACGCTTTTGCCTTGATCGCGGAAATATTCGGCGACCGCCAGCGCCACGAAGGCCGCGCGGATCCGCAGCGGCGCCGGACGATCGGAAGTAGCAACCACCAGAACCGAGCGCTTCAGGCCTTCCGGGCCCAGTTCGTGTTCGATGAAGTCGCGCACTTCGCGGTTGCGTTCGCCGATCAGAGCGATCACGCTGACATCGGCCGAACTATGCCGCGACATGGCTCCCAGCAGGGTGCTTTTGCCCACGCCGCTGCCGCCGAAAATTCCGATTCTTTGCCCTTTGCCGCACGTGAGCAGGCTGTCGATGGCGCGGATCCCGGTGACCAGCGGCTCGCTGATGCTTTCGCGGTCCAGCGGGCCGGGCGGCGCCGTGTACAGGTCGTAGGGCTCTTTGGCTCCGACCGGACCCAGATCGTCGAGCGGCTTGCCGAACCCGTCGATGACGCGGCCGAGCAATTGCGGGCCGACTTCCATGCGCGCGTCGTCCTTGCGCGTCATGATGGGGTCTCCCAAGTGCAAGCCGTCGGTTTCTTCGAGCGGCATGGAAAGCACGCGGCCGTCGCGGAAGCCGATCACCTGCGTGCGAATGGGGCGGCCGCTCTGGGTCATGATCTCGCAGAAGTCGCCGACGGCGGCCGCCGGCCCGCTCGACTCCACCAGAAGGCCGACCAGTTCGGTGACCGTTCCGGTCCAGCGGCAGGTTTCGATGCGGGCGAGCTTTTCGTAGTAGGGAGCGAGTTTCACTTAGACCCTCCGCACCAGATCCGCAAAGCCGCGTTCGATCTCGGCCAGTTGCGTTTCCACCGAGGCGTCCAGCGCGCCGCGCGAGGAGTCGAGGATAGCCGAGCCACGTTCGAGGCTGGGGTCGGCGATCACCTCGATGGGCCGGGGCAGGCCCATTTTTTCCAGGTGCTGCGCCACCATGGGGGCGTCCGCGCGCGAGACGCGCACGCGATGCACTTCGCGCAGCTCGATTTTTTCCAGCGCCGCCTTGACCAGGCCGAGCAGCGCCTCGGGCGCAACCGTCAATTCGCGGTGCAGAATGCGGCGGGCAATGGCGATCGCGAGCTCGACCACGTCTTCTTCGGCTTCGTGCCGGAATCGCTGGCGCAGCCCGCATAATTCTTCTATGGTTCGCGCCACTTGCAGATGCATGGCTTCGGTGTGAGCAGCGGCCTCCCGCCGGGCGGCTGCCTGGCCTTCCTGGAAACCATGCTGATAGGAAGAAGCGCCTGCATCGCTATAGGCGCGCGCCTGTCCCACCGGAGCCGAGCCGCCCAGCGCGTCATACGGACGCGGCCGGGTAGGCGCTGGCCTGGGCCGGATGAGCGTCGGGCGGCCCGACGCGCGGCCAGGCCATCGGCTGCAGCGGAATGTCGCCGCCACGATGCAGCTTAGACGACATACTGCTCTCCCACCGTGCCCTTCAGGCTGATGGCTCCCTCTGTCTCCAACTGCCGCACCACCGCGATGATCTGCTGCTGAGCCGCTTCCACTTCCTTGATCTTTACCGGCCCCAGCGATTCCATGTCTTCGCGCAGCATCTCGGCGCCGCGCTGCGACATGACTTCCATGAAATGAGTTTTCAACTGGTCGCTGGTGCCCTTCAAGGCGACGGTCAGGATTTTGCGGTCCACCTTGGCGAGGACTTCCTTCATAGCGTCGTTACCCAGGAGCAGTAGATCCTCGAACACGAACATCAGATGGCGGATGGTGTCCACCAGAGTGGAATCGCTCTGCTCGACGACTTCCAGGATTTCCTTGCTGGTGGCCGAATCCAGGCGGTTGAACATTTCCGCCACGGCGCGCACGCCGCCGTAGGACTCGCGGCTCATCTCGCCCAGAGCCTTCAGCTTCTCGCCGATGATGGCAGCGATCTTGGAGATGATGTCCGGTGAAATCTGATCCAGGCTGGCCATCCGTAGCGCCACGTCGGCGCGCAGTTCCGGCGGCAGGGAGGTCAGCAGGCCGGCGGCTTGGGAAGCGTTCAAGTGAGACAGGATCAGCGCGATGGTTTGGGGATGTTCGTTATGGATGAACTTGGCGAGCTGCTGTGGATCGGCCTTCTGCAGAGTGTCAAAGCTTGCGATCTCGGAGCCGAGCGTCTTCACCAGCCGGTCCAGCAGCTTGGTGGCATGCTCGGGACCGAACGCGTTCAGCAGCATCTTGCGGGCGTAGTCGATTCCGCCCTTGAGGACGTAATCGCGCGCCATGGACATCTGATAGAACTCTTCGAGGATGGTCTCGGCCTGGTCGTTGCTGATGGAGGTGATGCGGGCCACCTCGCGGCCGATCGATTGTACCTCCTCGTCGTCGAGTTGGCGCAGAATCTCGCCGCTGGTTTGGTCGCCGAGGATAATCATGAGGATCGCGGCCTTGCGGATGCCGGCCAGAGTCGTAGCTGGATTGACCGCATCGACGTTTTGGATCATGGGCGGCTTTTCGGTCTCATTTATTCTTCGCTTCTGCGTCGCTCATCACTTCATTTATTCTTCGCGTCGCTCATCCAGGACCGCAGGACGTGCGCCATGGCGGTGGAGTCTTTCTTGGCGTGATCGGCAATGTGCTTGGTCAAGACCTCGGCTTTCTTGGTGACGGGCGGCAGCTTCAGCGCGTTGAGAGCGTCGGTTTCCTGTTTTTGCCGGAGCGCGGCTTGCTCGGCCAGTTGATTCTCTATTTTTTGGCTGAAGCTCTCCTCGCCACCCGCGGGGGCCGGCAGTTGCCGAGCCATTTCCACGGACGGCGCCGGTCCGCCGCGGCGAGCCAGCTTGAAGACCAGCATGACCAACGTGAGCAATATGGCTATTCCTACTCCCGCGCCCGCAGCCAGATACTTGCTTTTGAGCGCCTGATCCCAGAGGCTGGGAGCAACCGGCGGTGCGGCCGGCGGCGCCGCGGGCATTTGCTCGGGGTTCAGCGTGGTCTCAAACGGCAGAGTCTCGACGATCAGTTGATCGCCGCGTTCGGCGGAGAACCCAATCACGCCCGCGACCAGGTCGTGGATGGCCTTCAGTTTCTCGGGCGACGGGGGCTCCACGATCCGTTTCGCTTTTGGCCCGGAGCCTTCCAAGCGCACCAGCGAGTCCACCAGGAGCGACACCGACATACGCTTGACAGTTCCCTGGGGCATGCGGACGTGACGGACGGTGTGGCTGGACTGGTAGGTGATGTTCTCGGTGCGGCGTGTCACGCCCGTGCTTCCGTAGGTTGGACGAGCGGCCGGCTTGGGAAGATTCGAGGGGGTACCGGGCACGCCGCCGGCCGCGCTCCCTCCGCTGACGTCCTCGGTCTTCTGAGAAGACACCATGACCGACTTGGCTGGATCGAACGTCTCTTCGCTCTGCTCGGCGCTGGTGAAATCGCAATCCACCGAAACGGTAGCGCGGAACTTGTCGGCGCCGAGCAGCGGTTCCAAGGTGCCGTTGACCTTGGCCAGAACATCGTGTTCCACCTTCTGGCGATAGTCGAGCGTAGCCTCGGAGGGTTCGCCGCTCTCGTCGGAGGCGGACTTACGGGCCCGGTTGAGCAAATTCCCGCGAGTGTCCACAACCGAGACCGCCTCCGGCGCCAGACCCTCCACGGCGCTGGCGGTCAATTGGCAGATGGCCGCGACATTCTGGGCGGAAAGCTGCGAGCCGTTTCGCAACTTAACCAGCACGCTGGCTTTGGCGGGCTGGCGCGACTCCAGAAAAACCGAATCCTTGGCGAGCGTGATGTGAACGCGGGCTTGTTCTACCTCGGCCAGCGACATGACGGAGCGTTCCAGCTCGCCTTCGAGAGCCCGATGATAGTTGACCTGCTCGGCGAAGTCGCTGGCTCCAAAATTGGCCTTGTCGAACAACTCGAATCCGATGCGGCCGCTTTTGGGCACACCCGCGGCGGCCAGTTGCAGGCGCAGCTCGGCTACCTTACCGGACGGAACCAGGACCGAGGCGCCATTGTCGGAGAGCCGGAAATCCGACCCTGCTTCCCGCACCTTGGCCAGCACCGCGGCCGCATCTTCAGGCGACAGCTCGCTGAACAGTGGCCGGTAGTCACGTTCCCGATTCCAGTGCGAGAAGGCGGCCAGGCCGGCTGCCACGGCTCCCGCCAGGACCAATATGGAAAGCATCTGCTTCCAGGAGAGGGTGTCAAGGATGCGCTTGAGTTGATCCATGGCCTACATCTGCATGCGCATCACTTCCTGGTAGGCTGACACCACCTTATTCCGGATCTGCATAAAAAGGTCAAAGGCGAGCTCGGCCTGTTGCGTGGCCAGGGCGACCTTGTGCACTTCCTGATCTTCGCCCGAGAGGAATTTGTCAATGCTGGACTGGGAGTTCTGCTGAAACTGCTCCACCCGGCCAATGGCGTCGGAAAGAACGGACTGGAAGGCGCCGGCAGGAGCTTTGGTCCCGACGTCCGGCTGGAGCGGCGGGATGCCGGCGGGCATGCGTACGGGCGAGATAGGCAGCGACATAATGGGCTTACTTCATAAGGGCTTTATTTCATCAGATCAATGGAATGCAGAATCATGTCTTTTACGGCGGTCATGGCCGCCACATTGGCGTCAAAGCCGCGTGAGGCGCTCATCAAGTCCGCCATGTCCTCGGCGGGATTTATGTTTGGAAATGCGACGTAGCCGTCCTGATCGGCATCCGGATGGCCGGGCAGGTAGCGTTTTTGTGGCGCGCTGGTGTCTTCGATAACATCGGAGACCTGCACGCCGTTGACTCCCGATCCCATTTCGGTCTGGAAGACCGCCGCGAAGGGAGAGGTTTGCGGCGAGCTGGTGAAAACCGCATCCTTGCGCTTGTAGGGGCCTCCGTCGGGAGTTCGGGTTGTCTCGGCGTTGGCCAGATTCTCTACCAGCAGCTCGGCCCGAGTGCGCTGCGCGCTCATTCCCGAAGCACTCACGGACATTACAGAAAGAAGACTCATCCTGACTTACCCTCCTGGATAGCGGAATTGATCAGCTTCAGCTGGGTCTTCATCAAGCTGGAAGCTAAATTGAATCGCAAGGCGTTTTCCGACAGCAGCCGCGCCTCCCGATCCAGGTTCACGTTATTGCCGTCATTTTTGACCACCAGACCGGGCGCTTCCACCACGTTGGGGCTCCCCCCATCGACCAGGCTCATGAATTCGAACTGGAAATCGATATCCTTGGTTTTATACCCTGGTGTATCCACATTCGCGATATTGGACGCCACAAGCTTCTGTCGAGCGCTCAAAAGATCCATATAATGCTCGATCTGATTCGTGATACGATCTACCACGCTGAGCTGGAGTGCAAGCGGGACGCCAATAGCATGCTCCTTAGTTTTGAACAGGTTGAGGGCCGATTTGAGCCAAGAAGCTGGCGCGAGGCAGGGGATTGCCGTACCGAAATGGGACGGGCGTGTTAGTTTGGAAAGGGTCGTGCTAAGGAATTGGACATTGGAGATACAACAGGAACCGGAGGGACACTAAGTGATTTCGCCCGCGACCTCTAAGCGTTACCTGAAATGGATTACGTACCAGTACCCCGCTAGAATCGAAGTCGGGCAGTCGATAGAACGAACATGAGCGACGGCACAACCGCAATCGACAACACGACAGTCCGCCCCAATCTGTTGGAACCTCGCAAGGGCAATATCCGGATTCTCATCGCTGACGATCATCCCATCGTGCGCGACGGCCTGAGAAAGCTCTTGAGCCTGGAAGAAGACTTTGAGATCGTAGGAGAAGCAGCCGACGGCTGCGAGGTCCTGGAGAAAGTGCAGGAGCTCGATCCGGATGTGCTGTTACTGGATCTTCGGATGCCCAATCTGGATGGGCTATCCGCTCTGCAGACCCTGCAACAGACCAACAAGCGCACGCGTGTAATTATCCTCACCGCGTCCGAGGATAAGAACGAGTTCGTGCAAGCCATGAAGCTGGGTTGTTCCGGCATTGTGCTGAAGCAGACCGCACCGGAACTGATTGTCAAGAGCATCCGCAAGGTGCACGGGGGAGAGATTTGGCTGGATTCTCACACCACCGCGGCTGTGATGCGGCAATTCGCGGCACCCGGTGAGATTGGTGGAACCGGTTCCGGGAAGGCTCGGGAACGGTCTCCGCTGAGCCATCGCGAGCGCGAAATCGTGCAGCTGGTTGCGCAGGGCTATAAGAACAAGGAAATGGCCGAGAAGATGTTCATCAGCGAGCAGACCGTCAAAAACCATCTGCACAACATCTTCGACAAGCTGGGCGTTTCCGACCGCCTGGAACTGGCGCTGTACGCGATTCACAAAGGCCTGCACCTCAACGCCGAACGCTAACGGTTGTGGTCCGGGTACTCGGCCTTAGATCTCCGTTCAGTAGTTTCCCGGCACAAAACCGCATTGTTCCACGGATTGCGGGTTTGGCCAGCCGGTATTAGAGTCCTGGTATTGGAGCGTACACTAACATGCGATTTGTTCTTGTTCTCTCGCTATTTAGCCTCCCTCTGGCGCTGCCTGCCCGAGCGCAGGCTCCGCAGATGAACACGGTGCAGCCCGAAAACGGAAAAATCGGGTCGGTGCTGCGCATCCATGGCGTTTACCTCGGCAAGGAAAAGGTGGATGAAGTTTATCTGACCGATCACACCTTCGACATGAAGGTCAAGGTGCTGGACCAGACCGAGGACTCGATTGAGTTCCGCATTCCGCCTTCCGCGAAACCCGGCCGGCTGCAATTGCTGGTGAAGACGGCGGGCAAGAAGCCGCTGTTGTTGGAGCAGCCAGTCTATATCACGGTGGAGGAAAAAGATGCGTCCGTGGAAGTAGCGGCGTCGTCGCATTGAGTTTCCATTGACGGGAGTTACTCCTGGCGAAGGGTAATGGCTGGGTTGAGGTTGGAGGCGCGGCGCGCCGGCAGGTACGTGGCGGCAGCCGTTACCAGCGTGATTGCTAGAGCCGAAATCACGAGAGTCAAAACATCGTAGGACTTCACGCCGTATAGCAGCACGGCAGCCGTGCGACTCGCCGCTAGCGACAGGATGGTACCGGCTCCCAAACCGGCGGCCAGCACGCCCGCGGCTTCGCGCAGGGTCAAGCTGATCACAGACCAGCGGCCGGCTCCGAGGGCCAGGCGGATGCCGATCTCGCCGGTCCGCCGAGCCACGGTGTAGGATATGACTCCATACAGACCGACCGCGGTTAGAGCCGCGGCCAGAGCGCCGAACAGCGCAGAAAGCGTTGCCATCAGCCGCTCTCGCAACAGGGATTCCTCAATCTGCCTATCGAACAAGCGGAATGAGTAGCCGATGTCCGGACTCATCCCGGCCAGCGCAGTGCGCAGAGCAGACACGAGCGCGCCGCTTCGGATGCCGGATCGGATCATAATGCGCGCTTCAGAACTCCCCAGCATGGGTCCCGCCATTGACAGGTAGACCAATGGTTGTAACTCCTGGCGCAAATCACGGTATTTCGCGTCCTGGACCAGGCCAACGATCTCGTATATGGTCTGTGGCGCGTAGGGAGTAGACTCGATCCAGAATCGCAGGCCGACCGGGTTGCGGCCCGCTGTAAACAACCGGGCGAAGGTCTGGTTTACGATGGCGACTCTGGTCGAGTTGGAGTCGCGCTGGTCGAACTCGCGCCCGGCGAGCAGGGGCGTCTTTAGAGTGCGAAAGTACGCGGCGCCAACCATGTTTAGCCTGGCAACACGGGCATGCTGGAAGTCGGAATTCTCCATCCACATCCGGTTTTCCCAACTGGCTCCGGTCAAGGGAACGATGGTTGTCTGGGCGGCGGATGCCACGCCCGGAATCGCGCGGACGGTTTGGAGCAGTTGGTCGTGGAATGACACGGCTCGGCCGGGCGGCAAGCGCATTCCCGAAAAATTAACATCCGCGATCAGTACGCCGCGAGGATCAAACCCCGGATCGAGCGTCATCAGATTCCGCAGACTGCGCAGAAACAGGAGCGCGCCTACCAGCAGGACCAGTGACAGAGCAATCTGCGAGGCCACCAGCAGGCGGCGCAAGCTTGCGCGGTCACGGCCGGAGGTCATGGAGCGGCTGCCCGATTTCAGTGCATCGCCGGGATCGGTTCTGGCGGCCTGGAGCGCGGGAGCGAGCGAAAACAGGATACACGTAAGCAGCCCGAGCAGCGCGCTGAAAGCAAGGATGCGCCAATCCAGGCGCAAGTTCAGGAAGGTGGGATCGTCGCTGGTCATCAGGAGCGACACCAGGAAACGGCTGAGGGCTTGCGCCAGCAGAATTCCCAACGCGACACCCGCGAAGGCTAGCAGCAGGCCTTCGATGAGCAATTGCTGGGCGAGACGCGCGCGCGATGCGCCGAGGGCCAGCCGCACGGCCATTTCGCGCCGGCGAGCGCTGGCTCGCGCCAGCATCAGGTTGGCGAGGTTCGCGCAGGCGATGACGAGCACCAATCCGGAAATGGCCAAGAGTAAAGCGAGGGGCGTGGAGTAACGGTCGCGCAGGCGCGAAATTCCGCCGCTGGCTGTAGAAACCAGAAGCTTCATGGAGCGATACGGTTTCACGCTGTCGGAGGGATAGCCGGGTGGAAGAGAGGTCTCGAAGATGGCCGGTGAGAGGTCGCGCATGATGATCGAGGCGCGTTGCAACGGCAGGCCGGGTTTGAGGCGAGCCATCACGGTAAGCCACCACGTTGTGCCTGAGTTCAGACGTCCTTCAGTCTGCAATGCGGGCTGAGAGCAGATGGGCAGTGCAACGCCGAAGGTGCGTCCGGCCTCCAGTCCAAAAAATCCAGAAGGCGTAACGCCGATGATCTGAACTTGATGGCCGTCGATGGAGAACGAGCGTCCGATTACCGAGGTGTCGCCTGCGAATTGGCTCTGCCAGAAGCCGTAACTGACAACGGCTCCTGGTGCGAGACCGCACCCGCGGCGGTCATCCGCACTGGTGAACACGCGGCCGAGCACGGGCTGAACGCCGAGCACCCGAAAAAAATCTCCACTGACCCAGAGTCCCGCGATCTGATGTCGTTCGCCATTGGGCGAGATGTTGAAGGGTTCGTCGGCCCAGGCGAAGATGCCGTCGAAGGCAGTTTGGCGGGTGTGAATCTGTTCCCAAAGTGGATTGGTGAAGGCGTCGTCGCGAAGCCAGGTGCCGCGGGCGTGGGTCATATCGTCGATACGAAGGGCGACCAATTCCTGGGGCGATTTGACCGGGAGGCTTTGGAGGCGGATGGCATCGAGCAGTTGAAAGATGGCGGTGTTTGCGCCGCAGCCCAGCGCGAGTGAAGCGATGGCTACGATGGCGAAGCCGGGGCTGGTACGAAACTGGCGAAGGGCGTAGCGCGCGCTTTGATCGAGCGCTTCCATCATTTCTCAAGTATGACGCAGGTGGTGCGAAACGCGAGACACTGGAGAAGTTGTTTTCGCTTCTACTACACGCCTCGCCGGAACAGGAAGATTACCTGGTGGCCGAGCTTTCTGAATGCGGGGTTTTGGGAATTACGGAGGAAGCCGGCGGGCTGCGGGCGTTCTTCGGTCATGCGGCTCAGGCGCAAGAATTGATGGAGCGTCTCGCGCGGTATCGGCCGGAATTCGAGCGAACGGATGACGTCGACTGGGCACAGGTTTCGCGTGATGCATGGCCTCCCCTGCTGATCGGCGAGCGATTCTATCTGGTCGCGCCTTGGTCGCGAGACGAAACGCCAGCGGGCCGGCTGCGCCTGGAGATCGAACCGGGGATGGCGTGCGGGACGGGGCGGCATCCGGCGACGCAGTTGTGTCTTGAGGCGCTGGAGCGGCAGGTGCGAGCAGGGCGACTCGGTGCTGGACATCGGCACTGGGTCGGGCATTCTGGCTGAGGCGGCCAAGTTGCTGGGCGCTGGGAGGGTGGTGGGGTGCGACATTGACGCCGAGGCCATCGCTTTCACGCGTGCTCGGGCGCGTGTGCCGCTGTTTGTGGGCTCGCTGGATGCGGTGCGGGAGCGGTCGCAGGATCTTATCGTTGCCAACATCGACGCCGCCACCGTCGAGCTTATGCGGCCGGAGTTGGAGCGCGTCCGCAAGAGCGATTCCAGGCTGATTCTTTCAGGCTTTCCCGAGTGGGATCTCCCGGAAGGTTGCAGCCCCCGCGAAACGATGCGCCGCGAGGAGTGGGCGTGCCTGATTTGCTAGGCCGTTATTGATCAGAGGGCCGGCGCTTCAGAGTGGGGCGCTCGTCCTGATCGGAGGCCGGGGTCTTGCCATTCTCATCGGCATCCACGGGACCGGTGGTGGATCCGGGCGCGCGGCGGAGCTGCGGCTTGTTGGCGTCGCGGGGATCCTGGATCTTGCGCTTGTTGTGCATGGCGTAGAGCCGCGACTTGACGTCATTGAACTCGGACGTGGTCACGACATACTCAGGCTTCTCCTGCAGGTATTTCTGAATGTTGTTCTGAGCGGCTTTGATGCGATCGTCGGTGGGTGGATGCGTGGAGAAGACCTTGGCCAGTGTGCCAGGCTTTTGTTTCTCGAGCGTCTGGACTTTTTCGAAGAAGTCCACGAAAGCTTCGGGATCGTAGCCGGTCTTGTACATGTATTGCAGGCCGAGCATATCCGCTTCGGATTCCATGCCGCGCGAGAACTGCAGGAAGCCGATAGGAACCAGCACGCTGGCGGCTTCATAGACGCCGTACCTGGTCCAGCACCGCCCATGAAGATCAGCGGGATGGTAGCCAGGTTGGCGATCTCACCGCGGGTGGCCTGGCGCGTGCCGTGGCGAGCGGCGACGTGCGCGATTTCGTGCGCCATGACGCCGGCCAGCTCAGCCTCATTGTCGGCCTTCAGGATCAGACCGGAGTTCACAAAGAAGAATCCGCCGGGCAGCGCGAAGGCGTTCACTTCCTCGCTATCGATGACCTTGATGGTGAAGGGAACCTTGGCGTCGGAATTGCGGACCAGGTTCTGTCCCACGCGGTTCACGTACTCGGAGATCACCGGATCGTTGATGATCTTGGCCTGGCGTTCCACTTCCGTGGCCAGCTGCTTGCCCAAGGCGATCTCTTTTTCGAGCGAGTAGAAATTGACATGCCCGCTGACATTACGGTTACCAATCTGGTCTGGATCTTTTTCCTTGGAATCGCCGGCGTATACTGCTGGCGAAGCGAGAGCCACAATAACCAGGAGACTGAAACTAGTGGACCACCGGCGTTTCATGTACCAACTCCTAGACTCCAGTATAAACCTTCATACTGTATACGTATAGGGCTATCAATGGGTTTCGAGCAAAAACCGGGCGCGGCAGTAGCGGGCGAACCGCTTTGGAAACAATACCGGCATGAGTTCCCGGTTACAGAGCGGCTTATCTATCTGAACCATGCGGCGGTAGCGCCTCTGCCCAGGGTCTCTGCGGCCGCGATGCAGGCCTTCGCCGAAGATGCGTTGAACTACGGTTCGCTGCATTACGATCAGTGGCTGGATACCTATGAAGCGCTGCGGATGGCCGCCGGGCGTCTGATGGGGGCCGATCGCGGGGAAATCGCGCTGGTCAAGAATACGTCAGAGGGAATCGCGACGGTGGCGATGGGCTTGGACTGGCGGCCGGGCGACAAGATTGTGGCGTTTAGCGAGGAGTTTCCAGCCAACTACTATCCCTGGAAGCTGCTGGAGGCGCAGCGCTGTTACGTCCAATGGCTTTCCATACACGATTCGCTGGAGGTTATTGAAGCAGCTTGTGACGGGGCCAAGCTGCTGGCCATCAGTTTCGTCCAATACCTGGGCGGCTTCAAAGCGGATCTGAACGCCATCGGCCGCATTTGCCAGCGTCACGGCGTGTTCTTCCTGGTGGACGCTATTCAAGGGTTGGGGGCTTTTCCGCTGGATGTGCGGACCGCGCACATCGATGCGTTGGCGGCGGACGGGCACAAGTGGATGCTGGGGCCGGAAGGCTGCGGCCTTCTGTTCGTGCGCAAGGAGCGCCAGGATTCGATTTTTCCGCGCGAGTTTGGCTGGACCAACGTGGCCGGTTACAACGATTACGCCTCGCGCGACATGACGCTGCGCTCCGACGCCGGGCGCTACGAATGCGGGACGCTCAATACCATCGGCTGTTACGGGCTGCGCGCGTCGCTGGAGCTTCTGCTTTCGATCGGCGTGGATCGTATTGGGCACGCGGTGCAGGCGCTGGCCGATCAGCTGGCCGAAGGCGCGCAACGCAAAGGCTACAGCCTGCTGGGGGAACGAACGCACTCGACCGGCGCGGGGATCGTGGCCATACAGAAAATTGGACTGGACAGCCGGGCGGTGATGCGCGCGCTGAAGGACAAAGGCATTACCAGCGCGGCGCGGCAGGGTTGGGTGCGGCTGGCGCCGCATTTTTATATCAGCCCGGAAGAGATCGGGCGCGTGATCGACGCGCTGCCGTGAGGGCGGCATGGTGTACACTGGTACACAGACAGAATGGTCGAGTGGACCCTGTCAAAGCGAGGGCGAACCTCCCAAACATGGTGTTCGCTTCGCCGACGCGGTGATGGCGCTCGAAGACGGGAATGGCATAACGGTGCGCGAGGAGCGGGAAGACGAAGACCGCTGGGTTACGCTCGGCATGGATGCCTTAGGCCGCATTCTTGTGGTCGTCTACACGTGGCGGGGCGAGAAGGTCCGACTCATTTCCGCACGGCTTGCTGCCGCGAGGGAAAGACGTCAGTACGACAGGGGCGTATGAAGAAAGAATACGATTTCAGCAAGGGGCGGCGTGGAGCTGTGATCCAGGTTTCACCTGGAAAGACCAGGGTCACGATCCGGCTGGACACGGACCTGCTGGAGTGGTTTCGGGAACGCGTCGACGAAGCCGGACACGGGAACTACCAGACCTTGATCAACGATGCGCTGCGCACATTCGTGAAGCAAAAGCAGGAACCCCTGGAGGCCACGCTGCGGCGCGTGATTCGCGACGAATTACGAAGGACAGGTTAGTTAGACCCGAGCAGATTGACCGGCCGCCGGGCGCGCGGGCTTGAAAATCCTCAGCAGGGCGTTTTCTCCCGTCTCGGGCCAAACGGTTTTGGCGTGCAATTTGTCGTACGCGCAGGTGTCAAAGATCTGCTTGACACCCTCAAGCTTGCGCTGTTCGACCTCAGCCTCCTCCGCCGTCTTTGGTCCAGTGAGGCTGAAAGCGCCGTCCAGGCGCGTGAACGGACATCGAAACGCATCGCCTTGGATGGTGAAATAAGGGCAAGCGTTCTTGGGCGTGCTCTTAGAGGGATTCCCGGGCCGGCCTTCAGTATCCTTGCGCGGGCGCACGCCGATTGCCGGGATGCGCGGGTCGCCGCCCGGGGCGGGTTGCTGAAAATTCTGCACCACTTGGGCCACAAAAGACGATCCGGTGGTGGCATCGGCGAAAGACTTCAGAGTCTGAAAGCATCCGTCGGCGATGGACCGCTGGATCTTGGGCGGCTCCATGCCGAGCGACGCGCAGAATTCAAAAGTCCCGTTCAAGTGATCGGGGCTGGAAGGAAAGACGGGGAGGACAGCGGAATCGACGATGCTGTCCAAAAGGTTGTCCGAGGCCGGGGAGGCGGGCGCGGCGGGGGTCAGCAACCGCAGCAGTTCGCCCAATCGCGCGTGCACGGCTTCGGCGGCCCATTCAAAGCTTCGGATCTTCTGATTATTTTCGAGCAGCTTGGTGCGAGCATTGATAGCGAAGATGGTGTCGAAGGGGTTGTCATTTTTCCCATCGTCGTTGGGGTCGTCTTCGGGATTCACGTTCAAGGATCCGGCCAGGAACAGATCCGGCCAGTCGTGGCGGTGCGCGAGGAAATCGCGCGGGCTCATGCTGGTGGTTTTGCGATATTCCCGCTGCACTTCCGAGAGAATGTCGATGGCGGGAAGGAACGGCAGGTTATCGAACATGCCGCCGTCGGAATAGCGCACATTGACGGCGCCCAGGCCGGGCTGGACATCACTCTGGCGGCGTGGGGCGAAGACGCAGGGAAAGGCGCATCGAGGACAAACCCGCTTCGACAAAATCGTAGGGAACGTTGTGATCGGCGGGCCAGCGGCCGAACAGGTGCGGTGTTTTGCTACCCAAGTCGGTGGTGGTGGCGAAGAACGCGATATCCTGGCCGTGCATTACGCCCTGGTAGGGCTGCACGCAATTCAGATTGAGGGTGGGTGCGCCCAGGAGCTGGCGGGCCACTTGTTCCAGCAGCGAGGCGTCCATGATGGCGTAGCGGATGTCCAAACGCTTCAAGCTCTCCTTGCGGAGTTGATAGAGGAACGAATACGTGGCTTTGGTGACATGTCCGGAGATTAACTCGGCGGCGATGGAAGCAGTTCTTCGATGGGGAATCATGAACACGTCGGAGATCGCATCTACGAGGGCGGGCGGTGCGCCGGAAACGGCGAAACCCGGATCGGACCGGGCCCCTTTGCGTACCACGCGCCGGATCTGGGCGGGCGAGAGTTTTACGGAGCGGCCCCGGACTCCCAGCTCGCGGGAAGCGCTCTTGAGCGTCTTAGTAAACGCTACTTTCTCGTCGACGTGCAGGAACACATCGGTGAGGGTTGCCAGGAGTTTCCACTTTTCGGCATCCGCGACGTTGAACAGCGCGCCCAGCGCTCCGCCCATTAGCGTGCCGACGGAGGCGCCTACGATAAGATCCGGCCGGATTTTGGCCTGTACGAGCGCGGCGATCATGCCGATGTGAAATGCTCCGCGGAAGACGCCGCCGCTGGCGACGAAGACGATGCGCGGCTGCTGGGCCGACAATTGGGGGAAACGTTGCAGCATGGTTTTCTCGCCGCGCTTCAGAGGCGCTTCATCGCGTGTCACGGAGCTGGTCTTGAACCAATCTCTCAAGTGCTCCTTGGCAGGGCGGATCAACTCGCCGGTACAGCGCGCGCAGACCTCGGGGAGGCCGCAGGCCGGGGCCGTTGGGGCAGCGTCGCCACGGAGCTGGACCAACTGTTCGAGGAAAGCCCGGCAGCTCACCGTCGTTCCGGCGTTGCCACCATACGCCAGTGTCCGGCGGTACAAAGTCTGGAGGGTGTGCCGGCAACCGGATGCGACGGCGTCGAGCGATTCCGTGCGGGTGGGGTTGATGGGATTGTCGAACGCCAGATCGTCGTCGGGTGCGATCTCGTCGGCGAAGATGGGAAAAACTTTCTTGGTGGCCACGTCCGCAGAAGCTTGCGGCCGCTTTGGCCCCGTGCCGGCCAGGCCGGGCGATGGAGCCGGCTGGGCTTCTAATGCCGCGGCGGAGCCGGTGGAAGCTTGTGGCGCGGCCGACGATGCCGAGGCTCCAGCAACAGCCGCCGCCGCGGGAGTTGGCTGCCGATCCCGAATCTCCTTCTCCAGGCTGCTCATGAAATTGGTCTGCATGACCTCGAGCTGTGTGTCCCGCCGCTTGGCGAGTTTCATGCTGGCCATGCCGACGCTGACAATGTCGGTGCTCTCGTCGGCGATCGACTGATTGCCCTGAGCGTTTGGCAGCGGCACGCTGTAGACCACATGGATGGAGGGCTCATGGCCGTTGGAAGACAGTGTTTCCGCAATCGGCTCGCGTAATCGAAGGAAGGAAAACAGGGCGGGCAGCGGATTCTCGCGCACGGCGCTGCCGTCCACCAGGTCGAGCGCTTTGGGCGGTACTGCTTTTCCCAGCGGTTCAACATCCCGTTTCACCCATTGCAAGATTTGGCCGGGCTGGTCAAGGTGAGTGGGCTCGAAGATAGGAACCTTGGTCAAAGCGGTCTTGAGGGAGTCCACCAGCGGCGAGGTGTTGGCGGCCCAGCGCTGCTCGGAACGGAGCGTTTTCCCGGCGCGGTCGCGCAGAGTATTCAGCCAGGCGGATACCAACAGGATCTCCATGGGTTGGCTGTCGATGGTGCGGGGCCGGCCATCCGGTTGGAAGAGCTCGGTCAGCTTGCGGCGGAGGTGGAAGTCGTCGATTAAGGATTTTGTCAGGCCGGTGTTCTCCAGCAAGAGGTTCAGCAGCGCAGTCCCGTTCCCGGCGATCAGCACGCCCGCCACCAGGAAGGCGACGAGGTCGAATAGTAAAAATAGAACGCTGAGAATCAGGGCGGGAATGACCGCGACCGTGGGCGATAGGGCAGTGAGGGTTTTAAGGATGGGTTCGATTGTTCCCATGAGGTTCTTGGTGTGCAGAGTGTCGGCCAGCGGCGCCAAAAGCGTGACGATGGGCACGGCCAGGCCCAAGGCGACAATCAGAGCCGGAATGAGCGAAAGCAGCCAGATTTTCCAGCCGAACAAGGGCCGGCCCCACCACCGGATTCGCTGCTTCCAGTCTTCCAATTCGTAGCGGTAGGAGAAGAACTGGGGGGCACGCGTGACGTGCCAGGCGATCCCGCCGACCAAGCGGCCGGCCCAGAAGGCGAACAGGAGCCAACGCAACAGGCGCAGTCCTGGATATTTTTCGTGTGCCCGGACCCACATTACAGCGGTGCTGGTGGCTGTTCTGATCTGGACCGGCAGACCGGCGATCCACTGGCCGAGCTTGACCAGCAGGTATCGGCGGCGCCGGGCTTCCTTCTCGGCGGGCTGCAAGTCCTGGGGCGTGGAAGGGTCCAGAATGGGTGGAAAATCGGCGAAAAAATCGGATTGATCCGGAATCGAGTCCCAGAAAATGTTGAGCGGCTGATCCGACAATGCGGTCAGATAGCGGCGGAACCAGGCCCAGCGCGCGGATTCTTTTTCTTCCGCCTTGGCCCCATCGAGCTCCTGGTAGCAGCGCTGCATGGCGGCGGCCGAGAGCGCTCCCATGGAAATGCCGGCCGCGACTTGCGGGTTTGCGCGCCGCGCCGCCAGGTAGGCGTGAATCGTTCCGGCGCCGAACAGTGCGCCCGAGAATCCGGCCGTGAAGCAAACCGCATCTTTGCCCTCGCCGTCCAGAGTGTCTTTGAGCTGCGAATCGTCGGCCATGGGGGCACCTCGGAGAAATCTTTTACTTATTTGAGGATTCTACTCGAAATAGGAATAAAAATGAAGCAATAGTTTGCACAAACAGCGGAGGTGAAGAACAGCTAACTATCCAGGCCCAGCGGCTTCTTGGGCACTTGGTCGCGCTGTTTGCGCCACTTCTGCTGCATCCCGGTTACTTCGACGATAACGACCAGAAGCAGCAGGACCGACAAAATGATGCTGCCGGCCAGCCACATTCCGGAGAGCTCGCGCCAATCGCGCGCCGTGCGCGACCACAGCACAGCGAGGATCACCAGACTCAGAACGATCCGCAAGATGCGGCGAGGCGATAGGCGCATAGGTTCGGGCACGGTGGCAGCGCGCGAATAAAGGAATGATAGCAAGGCTCCAGGCTATAATTGAGACTCCCGGGGGAGCGAAGATGACGAAGATTCACTACGCGGTTTGTGCGGCAGCGTTGGCGGCCGGATGGATGCTGGCGGCCGAGTTAGGCAAGGTGGACAGCAAGAGTCTGCTGACGGGCCAGAGCGCGTTCGCCGACGCCCAGTCGCTCAAGCCGGGCACCTTCCACAAGATCACGTCGAACGATCTGCCCAAGCCCTTTGACACCAGGTCCACGCCGAATTTCCCGCGGGTTGTTGCGCGGCCGGCGGATGCGTGGCCGCAGGCTCCCGCGGGATTCAAGGTGGAGTTGTACGCCACCGGGTTCAACCAGCCGCGGCAGATTCGCGTGGCGCCCAATGGAGATTTCTTTATCGCCGAAAGCCGCGCCGGAGAGATCAAAGTTGTTCGCGGCCGCGATAAAGACGGCAAGGCCGAGCAGGTTTCCACGTTTGCGACGGGTTTGAGGCAGCCGTTCGGGGTGATTTTTTATCCGGCCGGGCCGAATCCGCAATGGCTGTACGTTGGGAATACCAACTCGGTGGTGCGCTTCCCGTATCACAACGGCGATTTGCAAGCCAGTGGACCGGCTGAAACCTTGATCAGCGATCTTCCTCCCGGCGGCAACCACTGGACGCGCGACCTGGCTTTTTCGAAAGACGGCAAGCGGTTGTTTGTCGCCGTCGGCTCGAATTCCAACATCGACGATCCGGATACGCACCAGTCGGAATTTCATCGCGCCAATATTCTCGAATACACGCCGGAGGGGAAATTCGCCGGCATCTATGCGTCGGGGATTCGCAATCCGGTGGGAATCGGAATCAACCCGGCTACGGGCGAGCTGTGGTGTTCGGTGAACGAGCGGGACGAACTGGGCGACAACCTGGTGCCCGACTACATCACGCATGTTCAGGAAGGCGGCTTCTATGGCTGGCCCTTTTATTACATTGGCGGGCATCCTGATCCGCGGCTGAATGGCAAGCATCCGGAGTTGAAAGACAAAGTGATTGTGCCGGATGTGCTCTTGCAACCGCACAATGCTTCGCTGGGGCTCACGTTCTATGAGGCGGATCAATTTCCCAAGGAATATCGGGGCGATTTATTTGCCAGCGAACATGGTTCGTGGAATCGCGCGGTGCGCTCGGGTTATGAAGTGGTTCGAGTGCCGCTCGACAACGGTCACTCGAGCGGCGCGTATGAAGATTTTCTCACCGGATTTGTTACGCCGGAGGGTCAAGCCTGGGGACGTCCGGTGGGCGTGGCGGTAGGCAAGGACGGCGCGCTGTACGTCACCGATGACGGCTCGAAGTCCATCTGGCGGGTCAGCTACACCGGCAAGTAAAGCAGCCGAGGCCGGCGGCGGCCGCGCATGAATAGCCTGCACGAATTACAGCTCGTCAATACACTGGGGCATTCGGCCGGCGCCATCATTTTTGGGATTTTCCTATACCTGCTGCTGCACGACCGGGCCGGCACGCGGTTGCGCGGCAGTTGGCTTTCGGTGACCGCAGCGAGCCTGGCCTTTCTTTGGAACGTTGGATCGCTGGCGGTACTGATTACACCTTCGGACCATCCGGCCG
This sequence comes from Terriglobia bacterium, assembly GCA_963739705.1. Taxonomy (GTDB): domain Bacteria; phylum Acidobacteriota; class Terriglobia; order Bryobacterales; family Bryobacteraceae; genus Palsa-89. The sequence continues at coordinate 121,877 of CAVUBR010000022.1, forward strand.
AGACGAGCCTGATCGTGTTTTTCAGTTTTTCGGTTCTAAGTCTTCTGCCGGCGGTCCTGCTACAGCTCTCTTTGACGGACGGTTTCGATCCGGTAGTAGCGGCCGGCTATGGGCTGAGCGCGGTCGCTATCGGCATGCACTTGTGGGAATGGCTGCATCCCGGCGCGGGATACGAGCGGCGGGCATTACTGCTGATCACGGCGGGTTTTTCCGCGCTGACGGCGATCGCGGTGGTGAAGGTGGCGCTGCAAGCCACGCCGCAACGGCGCGCGAAAGCGTCCAAAATCGCGGGCGCCATGTGCTCGGCGCTCTTCGCCATGTCCTTCGTGCATTTCGGATCCGGGCATCCATCGGAAGCCTGGTCGCAGGAACTGGTGTTCCATCACGCTGGGATCCCGCTGGCGCTGTTTGTGCTCTTGCAGGATTACCGGTTCGTACTTCTGGACGCGTTCGTGCGATTTCTAGCGAACGCGCTGCTGGCCGCGGTCGCGGTGTTCCTGGCGATTCGACTGGCGCTGCGCTGGGTTGCCATTGATCCGCGGCTCTCCGGCAATCCGCTTTACGAGACGCTACTGCTGGTCGGTTTTTGCGCGCTGCTGATCGCCTTTGCGCTGCTACGTTCCCTGGCGCAGCGGTGGTTGACGAAGGTTGTGTTTCGCCGGGCGGATCTGGAGCGCAGGATTCGCGACATTCAATCGCGAGCGCCGCTGTTTCATGAAGAGGCGGAGTTTCTGGCATGGTCGACTCAGGAATTAGCGGAATTCATGAGCGCCCAGCGCGTGGCGGAAGTTCCTGGGGAGCGGCTGAAGGCAGTGCTGGAAGGGCGAGATCCGCTGTATCCGGCGCCAGCGTCCGACGTCCTCAAGCTGCGCCATCTGCCGGGATACGAATGGGTGGAAGCCATCGTCCCGCTGCGCTTGGCGCATTCCGATGTGCGCTACGTTTTGCTGGGCCGGCGGCGCGGCGGGCGCCGGTACTTGAGCGAGGATCTGGCGTCGATCGGGCGTCTGGCGGCGGCGACCGTCGAGCAAGTGGAGCGTTTCCGCGACACCGAGATGCGGCGGCTGGTGTCGCAAGCGGAACTGCGCGCTCTCCAATCGCAAATCAATCCGCATTTTCTCTTTAACGCGCTCAACACGCTGTATGGGGTGATCCCGCGCAATGCTCCCCAGGCGCGCCAGACGGTGCTCAACCTGTCGGACATTTTCCGTTACTTTCTTCAATCCGAAAAGACATTCATCCCGTTGTCCGAGGAACTGGAGATCGTCAAAGCGTATCTGGATATTGAGCGTTTACGTTTGGGTTCGCGCCTGGAAACACGTATTGAGATCGATGACGCCGCGCTGGCAGTACCAATCCCGATTCTTTCCATCCAGCCGTTGGTGGAAAACGCGGTGAAACATGGACTGGCGGCTAAAGCCAATCCTGGGGTTCTTCACCTGACTGCGGCGGCGGCGGGAAACCAGGTGGTCATCACGGTGCGCGACACGGGGCCGGGCATGAGCGCTGGAGGGAACGGCTCGAAGGACAACGGATCGGGCGTGGGACTGGCCAATGTCAGACGCCGGCTGCAGTTGTGCTTTGGCCCGGAAGCGGACCTGGCCATCCAATCCTCGCCGGAGGGCACACAAGTGGAGTTCGCCGTGCCGCTGGCTCGCGCGGCGGCGAGCGCCTGAGACTCCGATAAAGCTCAGCTTAGGCAAGTCTGTTAATTGTAGTTTACTATTGAATGGAATGCATAGTAAACTAAACGGGTGGCGACCCGTACGAGCTTCCTGCTCACGAGCTTAGCGGTCTTGGCCTGTCCTTTTCGGCTTTCAGCCCAGGGCGAGACCACCAGCGCCATCGTGGGAACCGTGACCGATCCTACCGGGGCCGCGATCGAGAAGGCGGCGGTGACCATCACCAGCACGGAAACGGGCTCCAAACGCAGCGCACTCACGGATGCCAGCGGTCGTTTCAACTTCCCGCAGTTGAAACCCGGGCCTTACAGCGCCCGGGCCGAAGCAACTGGCTTCGAGCCCCAGATCCGCGAGGCGGTCTTCGCGGCGTTGGGGCAAACGCAGGCCGTGACTTTCGCGCTGAAACTCGCGTCCGCCAGAACCGAGGTTGTAGTGAGCGGCGACGTGCAACTCGTCAATCCGGAAAATGCCAACACGGCGACGACGCTGAATGCATCGGCGCTGGAGAACTTGCCGAATCCGGGCGGCGACATGACGTACCCGCTGCAGTTCGCGCCAGGCGCGTTGATGAACACGGCCGGAAGCGGCAACGACTTTGTTGGAGGCACGAACGGTTACGGCAACGTCCAGTTCAACGGCCTGCCGTCGCTCGCGAACGGCTATATCGTGGATGGTCTTGAAACGAACGATCCCCTGACTAATTTGAACAGCGGCCTCTCGACTAACTTGGTATTGGGCTTGAACTCGATCTCGGAGGTCACCGTGAACACGCTGTCGTATACAGTGGATCAAGGGCGCTATGGAGCTTCGCAAGTCAATTACGTGACGAAATCCGGGACCAATCGGATGCACGGCAATCTCTACGAGCTCTGGAACGGATCGAGGTTCAACGCCGCGGATTTCTTCAGCAACGCGACTCCCGGCGGTCACAAGCCGCGCTCTAACGTGAACCATTTCGGAGGGAGCTTGGGCGGGCCGATCGTACGCGACAAGCTATTCTTCTTCTTCGACAGCGAATGGGTACGGATTGCGCTGCCGATTGTGTCGGCCACCACTGTGCCATCGCCCGCTTTCCAGCAATACGTTTTGCAGCAGCTTCCGCTGGGCGGAAAAGACGCCGTGACCGGCTCAGTTTACCCGGCGGCGCCTCAGATGGTTCCCTTCTACGAGAAGTTGTTCGGTTTGTACCAAAGCACCGCCGGCACTCCGCTGTCGGTTTTAGGCTGCCCGTTCAACAGCGACGGCGCCGGGGCAGCCGGTGCGCCGCCGAACGGCAACGGTTGCGCCAATCGCCAGAGCGTCTCGCATTCGAGCGACGATCGCGAGCAGGTCCAGACCGGGCGGATCGATTACAACATCAACGAGAAGAACACAACATGGTTTCGGTTTCAGGCCGACACCGGGTTGCAGGCAGCTTACACGGATCCGATCAACCCTCAGTTTGACGCGCTCTCGCCCCAGCCGCTTTATTCCTTTGCGGCCGGCTACACGCATATCTTTTCCGCGAAGCTGGTGAACTACTTCAATCCGGCTTTCTCGTGGTATGAGAGTCTGTTCGGGCCGGCTGATTTTCAGAAGACGCTGGCGGCATTTCCGATCGTGCTCGAGGGCAGCGGAGCGAACGCGCCGTTTACAACCCTGGGCGGATTGGACAACACCTGGGTGCAGGGCCGCCGCGCCAGCCGGTTCTTTATCAACGACAACCTGGTTTGGACCAGCGGCTCGCACGAGCTTCGCTTTGGGACCAACACGCGTATCTTGCGGCTGAATGATTACGACTTCGGTGAAGGCGTGGTGCCGCTGGTCACTTACACGACGCTAGCGCAGTTCATCCATGGTGTGGCATCCACCGCGTCGAAGACGTTTCCACTGGCGAATTCGCAGCCCTACAATTTTCTGAATCTGGATCTCTACGCGCAAGACGCTTGGAGGGTGACATCAAAACTGACTTGGACTTTTGGGTTGCGCGTGACAGACAATTCCGATCCGTTGAACCCGCACGACGCGGTGGCGCGGCTGGCAGGCTCTTTTGGCTCGATTCCGCACGATCCGAACCAGCCGCTGAGCGCAGCGTTGCGCACCGGTCTCGGAAACATCTTCGATTCCACACCGCTCGCGATCTTGCAGCCCCGAACGGCGATGGCCTGGCAGATCGCGCCGAAAACGGTTTTGCGGACTGGGTTCGGTCTCTTTAGCGACCTGCTGCCGGGAAGCATCGTGGACCTGGTGGGCGTCAATCCCCCGTATTCGGAGACTTTTCAGGGCGGCCTGCTGGGTACGGTGGGAGGAACGGCCATCGCGCCCGGCGTTCCCGGCAGCGCGATTGACGCGACGGTCAGCGCGAATCAGGTTTTCCGCTCTGGCTTCGCGCAGGGACAACCGTCGTGCGCGGCCGCCGTAGCGTCGTCGAACGCGAACAGTTGTCTCCAGCCCGTGGCAATTACGGCGGTGCCGGACGGGAAATTGCGCGCGCCCTATTTTATGGAATGGAGCTTCGGCCTGGAGCAACAGATCGGGAATACGATCAATCTGCGCGCCCAGTACGTTGGCACGCGCGCCGTGAACCAGCCGTACACGACACAGGTGAACGGCTATCAAACGGTGTGCCAGGGCTGCTTTGCGCCCTTTCCCTACGGCGCGCCGGCGGATGCGAGATTCGGAGCCGTGACGCAACTCAACACCGGCGCGAATAGTCACTACAGCGGGCTTCAAACCACCGCCGAGAAGCGCCTCGGGCATGGTCTGCAACTCCAAGCGAACTACACTTGGAGCCATTGCATCGACACCGTTTCAAACGGCGGGTTCCTGCCATTCGCCGCGGGAGGAATTTTGTCGCCGATCCCTGGCGATCTTGAGCGAGACCGCGGCCCATGCGACTACGATGTGCGGCACAACGTTACCGCGAGCTATGCTTACCAACTCCCGATCAAGCTGCGTGGCCGCCTGGGCGTCGCTTTGAACGGATGGCAGGTATCCGGGTCCTTTTTCTGGCGCAGTGGACTGCCGTTTTCGGTGCTGAGCACGCCTTATTCGGCCAATGGAAACGGCATCGTCAACGGCAGCGGCCCGCAATTCGCCAGTGTCGTACCTGGCGTGCCGTTGTACGACCACAATCCGATCTCCGGGGTCACGCAGCCGGGCACGATGCAATGGCTGAATCCCGACGCCTTCGTTTCGACCGTGGATCCGAGCACGGGCGCCTGCGTGGGAGGCGAGAATCCAGCGAGCTGCCAGTTTGGAAATCTCGGCCGCAACGCGCTCCGCGGTCCGGACTTCACCTGGAGCGACCTGTATCTCACGAAATGGTTCGCGCTAGGAGAACGCGTGAAACTGCGCATCGAGGGCCAGTTTTTCAACTTGTTCAATCACCCCAATTTCGGTCTTCCAGCACTTGCTTACGCCGGAGTGCCGGGCCGGCCTTCGACGCAGACGGGTTTCGGCGCGCTGACGTATACCACTTCACCACCTACCGGACTGCTGGGAGTTGGACTGGGCGGCGACAGTTCTCCGCGCATGATTGCGTTCCAGGCACGGCTTGAATTCTGAGTCTACCCAATGACGATGATTTTGGCCACCCCGTATCATAAGGAATAGGCCGCCCGTGATTTGTTCAGCCGTCCAGTTATGAAGACGCTCATTGTCGATGACGAGCCCATCGCGCGGCGTGTTCTGCGCGAAGAGCTGGAGCTTCTTCCGGATGTCGCGGTGGTGGGAGAAGCCGCGGACGGACGTGAAGCGTTGCAACAGATCGCGAAACTCGAACCCGATCTGGTGTTCCTCGATCTCCAGATGCCGGTGATGGGAGGGCTGGAGGTGGTGCGCAGTCTCGAAGGACGTTCGCTGCCGGTGGTGGTGATCGTCACCGCCTTCGACCAACACGCGATTCAAGCGTTCGAGGACGGCGCCATCGACTATCTGCTGAAGCCGATCCGGCACGAGCGGTTGGAGAAGGCCGTCGAGCGCGCGCGGAAACTGCATAGCCGGCCGCTAGCCGTGGCTGAAGATATCGCCAGGATCGCGTCGACGCCGGAGGGCGCGCAAGCATCGCGCGGGCGGCGCATCGTGGGGAAGAGCGGCGCCGAATATTTTCTGCTGGATCCGGACGATGTGCTGGCGTTTCAGGCCGAAGGCGAACTGGTGTGGATCGTCACCGCCAAAAATCGCTTCCTGGCGGCCCAATCGCTGCGCACGGTGGAAGCCAGGCTGGAGAAATCGCAGTTCCAGCGTGTGCATCGCAACGCGATCGTGAACGTGAATCACGTGCGGAAGATGAGCCCCATGACCAGCCAGCGCTGGCTCCTGACGCTGACCAACCGGCAGCAGCTCATCGTCAGCAAACGGCAGGCGCACAACATCCGTAGCATTCTGCAATGGTGAGTTAACCCGGCTCCTTCCTGCCGCGCGTAAAAGGTTGTAGCATGGGTGAATCTGGAAGACCCGATTAGGAGGCAAGGTATGGATCGTCGTTCAGCGCCCAGGCGCTGGTTGCAGATTGCGTGTGTGGTTTCGGTGTGCGCGTGGCTCGGCGCGGTGAAGGCGAGCGATTTGAATCCCGCGGCCATCAACATCAAGTTGCCGGACCAGATTAAATGGACCGGCAATCCCGAGGTTTCAGAGCAGGCTATCTTGTACGGCGATCCCAGCAAGCCGGGGCTCTACATCGTGCTAACGAAGTGGCATCCACATCACATGAGCCGGCCGCACTTTCATCCCAACGACCGGTTTATCACGGTGCTGTCCGGAACCTGGTGGGTGGGAACGGGTTCCAAGTACGATCCCGACAGCACGGTGGCCATCCCGGCCGGCAGCTTTGTGACGCATTACGGCAAGCAGATCCATTACGACGGCGCGAAAGACGGGGACGCTGTGCTGGAGATCCTGGGCGAGGGTCCGGCCACATCGACGCCAGCCGAGACTAAGTAACGGCGATCCCGCTCGCCATTGAAGACGTCCCGGCTGCGGGCCGAGCTTGCTCGCTGGTCAGCTTTCGCTGGCTTAAAGAGATTTTCTGGCTTATTCTGGCGCGTGGCAGACTGAAGACATGTACGCCGGCAGCCGGGAAACTCAGGCGTGAAACCAGTGGAAGCCAGTACCGCGCAGGAAACAACTCCGGAGCAACGCAGCGCTAGTTCCGAGCATTCGGAGTCCACACACTCGTTTGAGTGGATCGACTACGCGCGCGTCGCCCTGGTGGCCGCGGCGGCTCTGATTGCTTGGGCGGCCATCGGACCAAAATTCCGGGGATACGATCTGATCGCATTGGGCGCGGCCTTAGTGGGCGGCTACCCGGTTTGGGAAGAGGCCATCTCCAATCTTTTGGCACGCCGGATGACGATGGAGCTTTCCATGTCCATCGCCCTGGTGGCGGCGTTTGCGATCCGCGAAGCGTTTACCGGGCTGATCATTTTATTGTTCGTGCTGGTAGCGGAGATGCTGGAGGAAATGACGGTAGACCGCGGCCGGCGCGCCATTCAGACTCTGCTCGAACTGCTTCCCAAGCGCGCCACGGTTCGCCGAGGCGGCCAACTGGTGGAACTTTCCATCCAGCAAATCGAACCCGGCGATACGGTGGTGGTGAAGCCGGGCGAAGAGATCGCCGTGGATGGAAGCGTGACGCGCGGGCACTCCTTCGTCGACCAGGCCAGCATCACCGGCGAATCCACTCCAGCCGAGAAAATCGCGGGCGGGAACGTGTTCGCCGGGACAACCAATCTTTCCGGCTCGCTCGATATCAGCGCTTCCAGAGTCGGGCGCGACACCGTTTTCGGCAAGATTGTGGAAGCCGTGGAGCAGGCTGAGCAGTCCCGCGCTCCGGTGCAAAAAACGGCCGATCGCCTGGCGGGCTATCTAGTGTATTTCGCGATGGCCGCGGCCGTAGTCACGTTCCTGATCACGCATAACATCCGTTCCACGATTTCGGTGATTATCGTCGCCGGCGCTTGCGGCATTGCTGCCGGAACGCCGCTCGCCATTTTGGGCGCCATCGGACGCGCGGCACGCCGCGGCTCCATCATCAAGGGCGGTTTGTATCTGGAAACGCTCAGCCAAGTGGACACGGTAATTCTCGACAAGACCGGCACGCTGACGTTCGGTGACCCGGAAGTGGAAGAAATTTGCCCAGTGCCTGGGATTAGCAAGGAGGACGTAATCGAAGCCGCGGCCATCGCCGAGCGGCCTTCCGAACATCCCTTGGCGAAGGCCATCTTGAAAGAGGCCGCGCGCCGCTCGCTGCCGGTGATCGAGCCGGAGCATTTCGAATACTCACCTGGCAAGGGAATTTTCAGCTCGTCGCCGCGTGGAGTGATTGCGGTGGGAAGCCGAAGCTTGCTGCTCGAGAAGGGCGTACCCGCGTCGCAACTGGCCCAATTGGGAGACAACGTTGGAACCATCCTGGTGGCGCGCAACGGGCGTTTGCTGGGCTCCATCCGCACGGAGGATCAGCTGCGGCCGGAAGCGGCATCGGCGGTGCGAGCGATGCGGCAGATGAAGTTGCGCGTGGAGCTTTTGACCGGTGACTCTATCGGGGCGGCGAATGCTGTGGCGGCGAAGCTAGGCGTGGACAACGTGGTGGCCGAATTGCTGCCGCATCAGAAGCTGGAGCGCATTGCGGTCCTGCGCGGCGCCGGGCACGTGATCGCGATGGTGGGCGATGGCGTCAACGATGCGCCGGCCTTGGCCAAGGCCAACGTGGGCGTCGCCATGGGATCCGGAACCGACGTGGCGCGCCAGAGCGCGAACGTGCTGCTGCTCGGCAACAACTTGATGGACTTTGTGGAAACGCTGCGAATCGCCCGCCGATGCCGCCGGGTCATCATGACGAATTTCTACGGCACGCTGGCGGTGGACACGGTGGGCATGGGCATGGCTGCGGTGGGGATGCTGAACCCGCTGCTGGCCGCTTTTATCCATGTCGCTTCGGAGATGACCTTCATTCTCAATTCGGCCCGGTTGATTCCGGCGTTGTCTCGCCAGCCTGGCAGGAGCGCGAGAGCGGCCTAAGAGCCGCACCCGCTCGCACCCGCGCAGGGGCCATTGGCGGTCGCGCGAAACCCGCTGGTGATTTTTCTCTCCGTGCTTTTCGAGAACCGGGTGAACGATGAGGGATGGCCCGGGTCCTGAAGACCTTAATCGCCGACGATGAGGAAATCGGCCGCAAGGTTCTGCGGGAAGAACTCGAGCTGTTGCCGGAGCTGACCCTCGTCGGCGAGGCCGCCAACGGCGCGGAAGCTTTGCGGCAGATCCGGGAACTCGAGCCCGATCTCGTCTTCCTGGACGTGCAAATGCCGCTCATGGGCGGGTTGGAAGTGGTGCGGAACCTGAGCGGGTCGCACCTGCCGGTGGTCGTAATCGTAACCGCTTATCAAGAACACGCCATCGATGCCTTCGAGTCCGGAGCAATTGACTACCTGCTGAAACCGGTGAGCGCCGCGCGGCTCCAGAAAGCAGTGGAACGAGCCCGCAAACTGGTGAACAAGCCTCTGGACCTAGCCGAGAATCTGGCCAAGATGGCGTCGACGCCGGAGAGTGGCGGAGCGTCTGCGCTTCGCAAACTGGTAGGCCGGACAGGGCGCGATTACTTCCTGCTCGATATCGACGAAGTGCTGGCCGTGCAGGTGGAGCGCGAGTTGGTTTGGCTGGTGACCGCCGAGCGACGTTTCCTCTCCAGCCAGCCCTTACGCGTCTTGGAAGAAGGGCTTCGCAATTCCTCCTTCCAGCGCGTGCATCGAAACGCACTGGTTAACGTGAATCACGTGCGCAAGATCAGCCCGGTCACCAGCCGGCGCTGGATCCTCACGCTCAGTAACGATGCGCAACTGGTAGTCAGCAAGCGCCAAGTGCACAACATCCGGCGGCTTCTGGACCAGTGATCGCGGTGGCCGCTGGCGGTTGTCTGGGTCCCGCTCGCGCCATTGACTCGGCCATCGATCAAATACTGTTAGGCATGAATTGAACCCCACCTCACAATCGGAGGATGATGAAACTCGCTTCAGCCGAGCGCTTGTGTCTTGCCTTGCTGTTCGCTTCGAGCGTGGTGTGTTACGCGCAGTCCAGCGGATCGATTCACGGGACCGTCCTCGATCCATCGGGCGCGGTGATCGCCGGAGCCACAGTGGAGATCCAGAACCCGGTGTCTCACTACAGCCAAAGCACCAAGACCGATACGCAGGGGAGCTTCAATTTCGCTAACATTCCATTCAACCCCTACCATCTCACCGCTTCGGCGTCCGGCTTCCAGTCTGGGGCGCAAGACGTAGACGTAAGGTCCGCAATTCCACTCGAAGTGAAGATGAGTCTGCCGATCGGCGGGGGCACGACTTCGGTGACGGTCGAGGCGGCCCAGGACCTGGTCGAAAACGATCCTACGACCCACACCGACATCGACCGCGGCCTGTTCGACAAGCTTCCGCTCGAAAGCCAGTCCTCCTCGCTGAGCTCGCTGGTAACGCTGGCCTCTCCCGGCGTCAGCGCCGATTCCAACGGCCTGTTTCATGGACTCGGCGACCACGCCCAAAACTCTTTTTCGCTCGACGGCCAGCCGATTACGGATCAGCAGAGCAAGGTTTTCTCGAATCAGATCCCGACCGATGCGGTGCAGTCGATGGAAGTGATCGAGGGCGCGCCTCCGGCCGAATATGGCGACAAAACGAGTCTGGTGATTGTCGTTACCACGCGCTCGGGCCTAGGACAGAAGCAGCCGCACGGCGACATCACGACATCCTATGGCACCTTCGGCACCGCGACCGGCGGAGCGAACCTTGGATACGGAGGCGATAAGTGGGGCAACTTTATTTCAGTGAACGGATTGAACACGGGACGCTTTCTCGACGGTCCCGAGTTTCAGGTTTATCACGATCACGGCAACGAGGAGAACCTCTTCGATCGCTTCGACTGGAAACCTACCGATTCCGACACCCTCAGCCTGAATTTCCAGTTCACGCGATCCTGGTTCCAGACACCCAATTCGTTCGACTCGCAAACGGCGGACGCATGGTCCGGGCTGGTGGCTGACAACGGTGGGCTGGGGCCCAATGGCGAAGTGGTAGGACCTACGGATCAGCGATCCAAGATTCGAACCTTCAACATTGCGCCAACTTGGACGCATCTGGTCAATCCGAACACCGTATTTACCTTGGGAGGTTTTGCCCGCCAGGATCAGTTCAACTACTACCCCAGCAATGACCCGTTCTCCGACTTGATCCCAGGCCTGCAGCTCACAACCGTCGGCCAGAATCGCCGGCTGACCAATCTCGGCGCACACACGGAGGTCTCGTACTTGAAGGGCATTCACAACTTGAAAATCGGGCTTACCTACGAAGACACCATTCTCACGGAGCAGGACGCCTTCGGAGTCGTCGATCCGACCTTCAATCCGGTCTGTCTTAACGCGGACGGGAGCCCTAACACGAGCCCCAGTCTGATGAATCCCAACAATTGCACCGGAATGCTACAGGCAAATCCCGGCTACGATCCCTCGCTGGCCTGCATCGATTTGACGAGGACGGGGACATTGCCGGGCTCGAATGGCTGTCCCACGTCGAAGGCTAGCCCTTATAGTTTCTTGGGCCGCGCCAACGTCCGGGAACTGGCTTTTTACATCCAGGACACGATCACGAAGAACAACTGGACGTTCAACCTCGGTGTGCGATTCGATTACTACGACGGCATCACCAGCGCCAAGCAGGGAGAGCCGCGCCTAGGAATCGCATATAACATCAAGCGGACCGGGACGGTAATCCGAACCTCTTATGCCCGCAGCTTGGAGACCCCGTTCAATGAAAACCTGGTTCTCGCCAGCCTGGGATGCAACGACGCGGTGGTCAACGATCTGATGTCTGCCACACAGGGTTATCCTTGCCTGACATCGCCCCTCAGTCCCGGGCTTCGGAATGAGTTCCACGCCGGTCTGGAGCAAGCTTTCGGACGGTTCCTGGTAATCGACGCCGAGTACATCTGGAAGTACACGCACAATGCGTATGACTTCAGCGTCTTCGCCAACACGCCGATCACATATCCTATCGAGTGGGCCAGTTCCAAGATCCCTGGCTATGCCATCCGCGCCAGCATGCCGAACTACCATGGGCTGACTGCTTTCGCCGTGATGTCCAGCGTGGCAGCGCGCTTTTTCGGGCCGCAGGTGAGCGGGATCGGAACTACGCCGAGCAGCCTTGGCAGTGCTAACGTGTTTCGCATCGACCACGATGAGATTTTCAACTCCACCGTTCATCTTCAGTACCAGCCCAAAGAGAGGTTGCCTTGGATAAGTTTTAACTGGCGCTATGACAGCGGCCTGGTTGCTGGCCCAGTCCCTTGCGCGGGAGGCAACTGCAACAATGGTCCGAATGGCGACGATACGACCGTCGACGTTTCAGGGCTAACGCCCGACCAACAGTTCCAGGCTGGACTCTTTTGCGGCAGCGTCTTTGCCACACCGACCATGCCGATCAGCCCGAATGGCCTCTGCCCGGCAGCACAGTACGGCTCCAAACTGGTGAAAATTCCCGCCGCCGGAACCGAAAATGACGACCACAACCCGCCGCGCATCCAGCAGCGCCATCTATTCGACATTGCCTTGGGAGACGACAACATTTTCCACGGCGACCGCTACAAGTGGAGCGCTCGGGTGTCGGTCATCAACCTGACCAATAGCTACGCGCTGTACAATTTCCTGTCGACCTTCAGCGGCACGCACTATGTGACACCGCGCACTGTTACGGGGACGATAGGGTTCCACTTCTGAGGGTGCTTGGCACGGTTACACCGGCATACCGGCGTGTGACGGAGCCATAATGATTCGCCCTGCCTAGGCCGATAGACAAGGGAACAACGCACTTAGTGCCATGTACTTATCACGAGCCATTGGGCGTGGCTGCTCCCGCTTGATTAAATCATGAACATCGCGCCCATACAGTTCGGCATTGTCGCCAGCTTTGTTTCTATCCTTTTCGCGCTGGCGGGAATCCTGCGCAAACGGCCGCAATGGGTCCTGATGGGCTCGGCAGCCGCCGTGATTCTGTCGGGCTTTTCCCTGCTGGCTTATGTGGCAATCAACAGCCTGGATTCAGATCCCATGTTGCCGATCACGACGCTATGCTTCTTTGTGGTGGCGGGTGGTTTTGCGTTGGCGCAAACCAAACTGGCCGCTCACGGGTCCACGGTATTGGGAAGCACGGGCTTGCTGCTGGTGGGTATTGCCACCGTCAGCGGAATCAACCTGCTTACGGTGAAGGGCGCTGGGCTGGATTGGAATAAGTTACATCAGGTAGGCTTCCAAACAGCCGCCGCATTTCTCGCGCTGGGTATCGCCATTACGGTCACCGGCTGGAGCATGACACAGCCCGGCGTTCGGGAGCCGATCTGGCTGCCCATCGGGTCAGCACTGCTGATCGTGGTGATTAGACTCGGGCTGTGGCGCGCCTATTGGGCCGCGAACCATGCCACGACATTGCACTGGCTATCGAACCTGACGTTGCTGGGAAGTCTGTCGAGCGCCATTTTCTTCGGCGTCGTAGTGCATCTGGCTCTCAAAGCGCATCTGCAGCGCGAAACATTGCGAAGAGTGAATCGAAAGCTGGAGGAAGAAACGGCGGAACGCCGGCTCGCGCAGGAAGCAGCGCAAGAAGCCAACCGGGCCAAGAGCGAGTTTCTGGCGAACATGAGTCACGAAATTCGCACGCCCATGAACGGCGTGCTGGGCATGCTTGACCTGGCGTTGGACACCCAGCTAGACACCGAACAGCGGGATTACCTCGAGACGGCGAAAGAGTCGGCGGACGGACTGCTTTCGCTCATCAACGACATCCTGGACCTTTCGAAAATCGAGGCGGGGAAGCTGGCTCTGGAGACAGTGAATTTCAGGCTGCGCGAGAGCCTGGAGCAGACGCTCAAGGCGCCTGCGGTGCGGGCACGGCAAAAGGGCTAGCCCGCATTTCTCACCAGTGAGTTAGGCCCGCTGAATTGTGACGAGCGACGGGTCAGCCTTTTGGAGGATGAGAAAACCGGGGCACTTCAGGTAGTGTGTGGACGTGGTGGGGCCACAACGACCGGCGGCACAATAGATTTTCAAAGATCGCAGAATTCTCTCAGCCGGTGAGTGCGCGATGCACGCGTTGGAACAGGTCCGGCCAAGGGTAACTGCGCGGCAGGGAGATCCACACGCGGCGCACGGTGATCCGCACGAGCGCGCCGATCTTCAGGAGTCGAAGACGAATCGTGGCAGCTTGAGCGGTGGCCAGATCGGTCGCCTTCAATCCCAGGCGGCGCAATCCGCAGACCAGCACATAAGCCATCGCGGATAGATACAGCCGGAGTTGGTTGGCGCGGATGGATTCGGCGCTGACGCGATCGGCGAACAGGACGAACTGTTCCTTGATGCGATTCTCCATGTCGCCGCGGGCGCAGTACAGCTGTTCATATAACTTCTGCGCGGGCCAATCCGCAGCCGCCAGCGAAGTCACCACAAAGCGCGGATTCTGCTTACCCTCGATGTGTTCGGCTTTGGCACGACACGTCGCGGCCTGGACCAGGAGCCAGACACGGTCTGATAGGAGAACTCGACGAAGACCCGAGCGGGCAGACGGGTTTGCTCCCACTGACGTTGCGCTTCGAGCAACGCATCGGCGACGAGCGCGCGCAAGCGCGGGTTGCGTGCGAGGCCGAAAGCGTAGTCCACGCGGTTATTCTCACACCAATCCATCAACTCGTCGCGGCAAAAACCGGAGTCGCCGCGGAGCGTGATGCGCACCTGCCCAGTGCCGGCGAATCTGTTCGACGATGCGCCGGATTTCGGCCAGGCTTCCGGCCGAAGCGTCGATGTTGGCGCAGCGCAGGCGCGCGCACAACAGGTGCTCGCCGAGAAAATGTACAAGGGCAGGTAACAGTAGTGATCGTAGTAGCTGTGAAAGAAGCGGCCTTCCTGATCGCCGTGCAAGGCACGTCGGTGGTGTCGATGTCGAGCACAATCTCTTCGGGAGACGCGGTATGCGCTTCGAGAACATGTCGACGAGCAACTCGTCGATGCCCTGTTTCGAAAAGGTGATCTTCTTGTAGCGGTCTGCTGAGCGGTGCCGAACTACAGCGGGTTGAGCGTGCTCTTGCTGGCCAGCGGCTGCTTCGAGTCCTCCTGGCCGCCAGCAGTTTCAACACCGGGTCCTGGCGCAGTTGCTCGTGATCGTTCAAATCTTCGTAGCCGAGCGCGAAAGCCGCAACGCGCTGCGAAATCATTTCTGCGACCGAATGTTGAATGCGCGCCGGAGCCCGTCTGTCCAGAAAGCATTGCGCCAAGCGCGGCAACAGATTCATGCGCCGATCGGTTTCCAGTAGCAGAAGACCTCCTGCGTCGGAAGTCATCGTGCCGCTGTCAAACTGACCAGTCACCTGGCGCGAAAAATGGGCTTGGAATGTGAACTGAGTTTGGCTACACTCTGTCATAGCGAAAGCTGCCTTTCTTCTGGGCCTTAACTGCTGTGTGGAAACTAGTATGCCAGAGTCGGGGTTTGTAGAGGGGGAGAAAGGCTAGGTTTCGATTGGCACGTCGACTCGCAAGTTAACGATCTACTTGCGGGCGATCCCACTCGCTTGCGGCAGGTCATCCTCAACCTAGTTGGAAATGCCATCAAGTTCACCAGCTCGGGTGAGGTGACCGTGTCAGTCCAGGCGGAGCCGCAAGGCGATCAGGCCGCGCTGCTGCGATTTACCGTTCGAGACACGGGCATCGGCATTCCGCCGGACAAACAAAAGGCGATCTTTTCAGCCTTCACGCAGGCGGAAAGCTCAACCACCCGGAATTTCGGAGGCACGGGCCTGGGCCTGACCATCTCGCGCCGCCTGGTAGAGATGCTGGGTGGGCGGATCTGGGTGGAGAGCCAACCCGGCCGAGGCAGCGCGTTTCATTTCACGGCACCGTTCGACATTGCGAAGGAGGCCGCCGGGACGACCACCTCGCGCCACGTTCTTTCGATTCGAACCAGTCTGGACCGTTCACTGTCACTATGAAGCCGCTCATCGCTGATATTGGCCCGCCGATGAGAACAATCTGAGGCGCCCAGGCTCGGCATCTGATAATGGAAAACATGAGGTTCGGGGCGCTCGTACTGTTTCTTGCAGCGATTGTTGTTCCCGGCAACGGACAGTCCATTAGCAGCGGAACTGTTCAGGGCAGCGTGACGGACCCTTCGGGGGCGGTCATCGTAGGTGCGGAGGTCCGGCTGGCCAATCCAGTCACCGGATTCCAGCAGATGGCCACTACCGACTCCTCCGGGACGTTCCACTTCAGCAACGTGCCCATGAACGAATATCAGTTGAGCGTCACGATGAGCGGCTTTGCTTCCACCTCGCAGCATGTGGATGTCCGCAGCACGTTGCCGATCACGGTGAATATTCCCTTGAAGCTGGCCGGAGAAGCTACGACGGTTACGGTGGAGGCGGCGGGCGCGCAGGTGGAAACCGATACGTCCACGCACCAGGACGTCGACCGCAGCGCCTTCATGAAACTGCCGACCTTCGATCCCGGCGGAGGTTTGAACCAGGCCATCACGTTTAGCACTGGCGCGGTGGCCGCGGACGCGAATGGGTTTTTTCATCCGGTGGGCGACCACGCTGACACGAGCTACATGATCGACGGCCAACCGATCACGGACCAGCAGAGCAAGACATTTTCGACGCAGATACCGCTGAACGCGCTGCAGGACATGCAATTGATTACTGGCGCGGTGAACGCCGAGTACGGCGACAAAACCAGCCTGGTGGTAAATGCCACAACTCGCTCGGGCTTGGGAGCTACCAAGCCATCCGGAAGCTTTGAATCTTCGTGGGGCTCTTTCGGGACCTGGTCGGAGGACGCTACGCTGGCGTTCGGCACGCCGACTTTTGGGAATTTCCTTTCGGTGAATGGAGTTCGGTCGGGCCGGTTCCTGGACACACCCGAGTTCCTGCCCATCCACGACATCGGCAACAACGAGAGCATCTTCGATCGGGTGGATTGGCAGCCCACTCCGCAGGATGTCGTGCATTTCGATCTGTTCGCCGTGCGCAACTGGTTTCAAGTGCCGAACAGTTTCGACCAGCTGTCGCAGGATCAAAAGCAGCGGGTGCTGACGTGGAACATCGCGCCTGGCTATCAACACACTTTCAGCGCTCACACGTTGCTGACGGTGAACCCTTTCGTGCGGCGGGACCAGGCGAACTACTACGCCAGCCGCGATCCTTTCGCGGATACGCCGGTGACTGCGTCCCAGAACCGCTTCCTGACTAATCTGGGTGTAAAGGCCGACATCGCGCATTCACGAGGCCGGCATAACATTAAGGCCGGAGTCCAGATCCAGCAGTGGCGTTTGGACGAGAGTTTTCGATTCGGGATCACGGATGCGACTTACAATCCAGTGTGTCTGAACGCGGCCGGGAACGCGCTCTCGCTGCCTGGTGTGACCAACCCCGCTGCCTGTCCGGCTGTTAACCCGAGCTATACGGGCAATCCGAATCTGCTGCCGGGAATAGTGCCGTACGATCTCACGCGGGGCGGGTCGCTATTCAATTTCCATGGCATCCACAACATCGAAGAATATAGCTTCTATATCACTGATGAGATTCATTTCGGCAAGCTCACCTTGAATGCAGGGCTGCGGGACGATCAGTATAACGGGCTGACTTCGGCGAACGGGGTGCAGCCGCGCTTAGGCACTTCCTATCAGCTTTTGAAGGATACGGTGATCCGCGCATCCTACGCGCGCACGTTTGAAACACCATACAACGAGAATCTGATCCTGTCGAGTGGAACCGGCGGTGGGGGCCTGGCGACGAATATATTCGGCTCGCAGTCGGCCGGCCTCAAGCCGGGGAATCGCAACGAATTCGATGCCGGGCTTCAGCAGGGCGTCCATGGCTGGTTTATCGTGGACGCGGATTACTTCTGGAAATACACGCATAACGCATACGACTTCAGCGTGTTCTTCAACACGCCGATCACGTTTCCGATCGCCTGGCACAATTCCAAGGTGGATGGGATAACGGGGCGCATCAGCACCGTCAACCTGCGTGGATTTCAGGCCTACATGACGCTGGGGCATACGCGGGCCCGGTATTTCCCGCCCGAAGTGGGCGGGTTGATTCCGTTGAGCGGATACCCGACCAATGTGTTTCGCATCGATCACGACCAGGCCTATCAGCAGAATGTTGTGTTTCGCTATCAGCGTCCGAAGAACGCCGAGTGGATCGATTTTACGTGGCGCTACGACAGTGGAATGGTAGTGAGCGGAGTGCCGGACGTGGCGGCAGCACTCACTTTGACCGCTGCCGAGCAGGCCGACATCGGGTTTTCCTGCAACGGTGTGTTCGCGACCTATAGCGTTCCTATCACCAGCTGCAACGGCGTAGGCAAATCGACTCTGCTGACGCTGCCGCAGACGGGTACGGAAAACGACGACCATAACCCGGACCGCGTTAAGGCGCGCAACTTGTTCAACGCCGGCATTGGCACTGACAACCTGCTGCACACAGAGAAAGACGGGCGCATAACGCTGCGGTTCACGGTGGAGAATCTGACCAACACGGTTGCGCTGTATAACTTCTTGTCGACCTTCAGCGGCACTCATTTCGTTGCGCCGCGAACCTATCAGGCCGCAATCGGATACACCTTCTAGCACCCGTGGAACCAGGGTCACTGCGGATTAAAGCAGGCGGCCCATTTTGCCGATGTCATGAATTGGGCTGGAACCTTGTCCAAGAGCGATGATCTTAGCGTAATGAAGCGCCAGTTCTTGGCGGGTCTGAATCACGAGATTCGGACCCCGCTGAGCGGCATCCTGGGGATGACGGATCTGCTGCTCGAAACATCGCTCACGTCCGACCAAAAAGAGTACGTCGATTCTGCTCGCCTGTGCGCGGAAAACCTGCTTCAGATTCTCAACGGCGCTCTGGAATACTCCGCGCTTTCTTCCGATCACGTGCGCGTCGAAGAGACCGAATTTCCCCTGCGCGAGACTCTAGAAGGCATTACGGCGGAATTTTCGCCTAAAGCCGAATCCAAGGGTTTGAAGTTGATAAGGACCTTGGATCCGAAGCTGCCCGAGGCAGCGGTGGGCGACGCGGTTCGTTTGCGGCAACTGTTGGTTAATCTGCTGAGCAACGCCATCAAGTTTACGCTGAGGGGCGAGGTGGAACTGGCGGCGTTCGCGGATCGGGCTGATCCCAGGAACCTCTCGCTCAATATCGCGGTGCGCGACACGGGAATCGGAATCGCCCCGGATCGAGTGCGCTCGATTTTCGAGGGCTTTCAGAGGCTGCATAACGGCGCGCTTAGCGAGCATAGTGGTCTAGGCCTGGGCCTGGCGGTTTCACATCGGCTGGTCACCTTGATGAACGGCTCCATCTCAGTGGAAAGCGAACTGGGGCTGGGGAGCACGTTTTCGGTGGATATACCATTGCGGCTTCCCTCTGAGACCAAAAGACGGGAGCCGGAAGGGGAAAAAGCTCGCGGGCGCATTCTGGTTGTGGATGACAACTCCGTCGCCCTAACTATAGCGAGCCACGCGCTCGGGCGCCGCGGCTATGAGGTGCAATGCGCCGGCGACGGACTGGCGGCGTTGGAAGCCGCTTCTCGCGCCACCTTTGACCTCATCCTGCTGGACTTGCAAATGCCCGGTTTAGACGGCTTCCAGACGGCCGAACGCTTACATCAGATGCCCGCCTACGTGCAGACACCGATCGTCGCCGTGACCGCCAATTGCTCGGAGGAATATCAGCAGCGCTGCCGGGAATACGGGATGCAAGGATTTCTAGCCAAGCCAGTCCGGACTAAGGACCTGGTTCAGACCGTCGAGCAATACTGCACGCCGGTTATGGCCGGCTACTGAGCACTGGGGCGCCTGGCTGCAACATTGCCAGGAAGCTCTGAAACTGAGAGCTACAATGGGGGTTGTTTCGCCTGGATACTGGCCACGTCTATCGGGCCGAAATTCTGGAACACTTCCGGTGGCTGGAACACGGTTTTGGTACCCGCCACAGTCGGGCCTGGCCTCCTAGCGAGAACTTGGCTATCGTCCGGCAGATTCATTCCAACAAGGTGATTCTCGCCGATCGCGCCGGCGATCTGGGCCAGGCAGACGCGCTCATTTCGAACACTCCCGGCCTCACTTTGGCGATTCGCACCGCCGATTGCCTGCCCATCCTCATCGCCGATCCTGAAAACAGGGCTATCGCGGCTGTCCATGCCGGCTGGCGCGGCACGGTCCAGCAAATCCTGGGTGAAACAATCCGGGCGATGTCGGATCAATTTGGAAGCCGGTCAAAGGATCTGGTGATCGCCATCGGGCCTGCCATCGGCGCCTGCTGTTATGAGGTTGGACCGGAGGTAGGGAAACAGTTTTCCGGCCTGTTTCCGGAGCGTCAGGATCTAACGAGCCGAGCGCGAATTGACCTGGCTGAGGCGACCATTCGGCAGCTGAGACGAAATGGCGGCAGCGCGGGACAAATCGACTCAAGCGGCTTATGTACCCGTTGTTTACGCGATTGGTTCCACTCCTACCGGCGTGACGGCGACGCCGCCGGAAGGATGTCCAGCGCGATTCGAATCCGATTGGAAGGACCAGAGTAGCGCGCCAGGAAACACGAAGGGCGCGAGATTCTCTCGCGCCCTTTGTGCGAAGAATGCTTGGGGTTTAAGCCGCGTTGACGAGGATATCGTCGAGGCTCTCCGTGCCGTCTTCCTGATTCTTATCAGCCATTTCCTGACATTGGATGCAATAGGACGCCCAGGGCACCGCGTGCAGCCGCTTGATGCTGATATCTTCTTCGCAGTGCAGGCAAATGCCAAAAGTCCCTTCGTCGATCCGGTGCAAGGCCGCGCGGACATTGCGCAACAGCTGGGACTCGCGGTCCAAATTTCGAATGGCTAGTTCGCGTTCCGCCGCGTTTTGAACCTCGTCCAGGGCATCAGGGCTCTTCTCAATGGTGATGCCTTCGCGATTTCGCAACACTTGGGCCAGTTCCGCCTGTTTGGTTTCCAGGACTTCTTTAAATTTGTTTAACTCGGTCTTCGTCATAAGCTTAGCTCTCCTAATTCTGTTCTGCTACCCTCATCAACACGTTTAGACGCGCGAGCCTTCAGAAAGGTTCAATGCGTTCGAAAACATGACTGAACTATAATGAACTCTGAAGTTTAGCGACCGTCGGCAGCGCCCGTCGGTCAGAGAGGTCAGCAGTCTTGCTCCAAAAATCATACCACATCCGCTGAGCAATTCAAGTACCACCCAAAAATTTTTTGTGCCGGCCTTCCCCAGCCTGAAATCCGAGCTCCATCCAAACCCTTAGTCCTGCTTCTTATCGTCTTGATACTAGAAAACGTTTATGCTCTGGGAGACGAAAATTGCTACCTTCGACCCCGACCAGGATATACTGTTGTCCTTGTAAATCCTGCCGCGACGAGTACCAGCGCTTAACCATGTCGTCACCCAAATTCAAACATCCTAGGTGGCTTGGCTGCTTCGGCGCTCTCATCTTTTTTTTCTCAGGGTGCGTGATTCTCCCCTATCCCGGTCTCCAAAACGATGAAGTGATCTTCGCTCCCGCCGACTATCAGGTTCCGGGCAGCTCAATCTTCCTGGTTTTCCACGAACGCATCCCGGTGATGCTGATGAGTTATCTCGGGGCGCTGAAAAGTTGGCTGTACGCTGGGCTGCTGCACCTGTTTCCTCCCTCGTGCTGGACGGTGCGGTTGCCCGTACTTCTACTCGGGGCGGTCAGTGTCTGGTTGTTGGTTGAGCTGCTCCAGACGATCCAGGATAGCCGCGCGGCCTGGATGGGCGGATTGCTGCTGGCGACGGACACCATCTTTCTGGTCACGGCCTGCTTCGACTGGGGTCCGGTCGTCTTGCAGCATCTGCTGCTGGTGGCCGGGCTGCTGTTGATTGCGCGATTTGCGCTGCGCGCGGGGGCCCCCGCATTATTCTGGGGGTTCTTTTGCCTGGGACTCGGCCTTTGGGACAAGGCGCTATTTCTCTGGAACCTGAGCGGCCTGGCTGTGGCTGCGCTGATCGTGTTTCCGGGCGAACTGCGGGCGCGTCTGACCGGCCGAAACATGGCGCTAGCCGCCGCCGGGCTGGTGTTGGGGGCGCTACCGTTGATTTCCTATAACGTGGCTTCCGGATGGCCCACGCTCCGGTCTAACTCGTCGTTTCGGTTGGATGAGTTCGGGAGCAAATTCCGGTCGCTGCGGGGCACCTGGGACGGCAGCGCGGTGCTCGGTTACATTGTCAGCCTGCCGGGGGAAGCGGGCGCGCCGCGGGAGGCCCGGAATTTTGTCGAACGTTTGTCATACAGTCTGCATTCGATCTTCGGCGACCATCCTAGGAACCGTATGGAGTGGGCCTTTCTAGCGGCCGTGATCCTGACTGTACTGTTGTGGCGAAGTTCAGCGCGCAAGAAGCTGCTGTTTTTCTTGCTGGCGCTCGCGGTGGCCTGGTTGCAGATGGCCATCACGAAAGATGCCGGTGCATCCGCGCATCATGTCGTGCTGCTGTGGCCGCTGGCTTATCTTTTTCTGGCGGTGGCGTTCTCCGAAGCTGCGTCGCGTTGGGGGCGCTTTGGGGCCGCGGTGATCGCAGTCGCGGTGGTATATCTGGCCGCGCAGAACCTTCTGGTAACGAACCAGCACCTTTACCTCTTCGCGCGCTACGGGTCGCCGCGCAGTTGGACCGATGCAATCTACGCTCTTTCGGACGATCTGGGCCGAGCGCAAGCCTCCGAGATCGTCGTGGCCGACTGGGGAATCGTCAATTCGCTGGTGCTCCTGCAGCGCGACAAGCTGCCGCTGGAAATTGCGGATGAAGGTTTTCTTTCGCCTCAAGAGAGCGGATCCGAGCGGGAGCGCGACCGCCAGCGGCTGGAGCGCGGCCTGTGGGTGGGCCACACGCTGCCCTATCGCGAGCTGAACCAGGTGAACGATGGTGTCATGCAAGCTGCAGCCGCGGCCGGTTTTCAAAAGCAAATGCTGCGAGTGATTCGAGACACCCACGGCAGCCCGGCGTTCGAAATTTTCCGCTTCGTGCCGGCGGCTAATTGACTTGCGGCGCGGCTTTCTTGGTTGCCGGGCCGGGCGGGCGCTGCAGGTTCTGGAACAGTTGCTCCAGTTGCTGCTCGGGAATCGCCAGCGACATGCTCATGACGTTGCCGGCGGTTTTGGCGTCCAGCGTATCGAGCAGGCTGGACACTTGTCCGGCTGTCGGATTGTCCTGGCGGTTGAGCTGCAGCATGCTGGCGACAAACTTGACCACATCCACCAGAGCCAGTGCGTCTTTATCGGATCGGGTGATGGCTTCCGCCGAGATGGTTACCGTGTCGCCGAAGCGGATGCCGCCGCTGGCCTGGTTGATGCCGTTGAGCATGTTGCCTTGCATGGCGCTGCTCAGGTTCGGATTGGGCATGGCGGCGGCAAACTCGGAGAGCGGCACCAGGGTGATGAACCAGAAATCGTTCTTGGCGCTGACGAGGCTCACTTTCTTCAGCAGGTCACTCGAGGCCGGTGCGCTGCTGCGCTGCCGCCCGAGCGCGGCCTTGACTGAGGTCATATCGCCCATCACCGCGCTGGATGCGTCCAGAAACGTGATGGCGCTGTCGGAATCAGGGGCTGTGCTCCCGGAATAGGAGTAGATGGGCGCTCCCTGAAAATTCGTGGTTGCCGCGCCGTTGGATTGCGCGGCGCTCTGGATTTTCTGGAGGTCGAACCGGCCCTTGGCCAGCACCAGCCAACGGCTCTGGGGCGAGCTGGAATCCCAATTCGATGCAATCATCAGCTCGCTCACGTCCCGCTGCGGATCGAAGCCGGTCTCGGCAATCAATTTCTTGAAGCTCTCGTCGCTGAGTTGCATATGAGAGAGCACGAACTGTCCGAACGCGGAGTCGCGTGTGCGGTCTACTTGCAAGCCCGCGATCACTTTGGCGTCCGGCATTACCAGCCGCAGCAGGCCGGTGTCGGCGGCGCAAAGCGTGGCTGGGACCAGCAAGACGGTCAGAATCGGCAGGAAAAGGCGTGGCTTCGGCATAGAACCTCTTGTCTGACTCTACGAGCGTAGCATGCTGGAAGTTCCTTCCCCGGCGCGCGGGCCGGCTTCTAAACCGGCGGGCCGGCTTCTAAACCGGGACTTGCTCGACGATCTCGATTCCGTAAGCGTCCAATCCCACCACCTTGCGCGGATGATTGGTTAAAAGGCGGATGGTGTGCAGACCGAGGTCGCTCAAAATCTGCGCGCCGATGCCGCTTTCATGCTGCAGCCGGCGCTGGCCGTCCGGCGTGGCGGAGTTGGCATGATCGCGAAAACCCGGCCCGGTCTGGTGGAGATAAACCAACACGCCGGCGCCTTCCTCGGCGATGCGCTGCAGCGAGCTGCGAACCACGCGATGGCAGTCGCAGGCAGTGGAACCGAACACGTCGCCATAGATGCAATGCGAATGCATGCGCACCAGCACGTTCTCGCGCCCGCTCAGCTCGCCGTGAACCAGCGCCAGATGCCGCTCGGGAACCTGGTGCCGCTCGGGAACGATGGTGGTGGAATAGACGATGGTCTTGAAATCGCCGAACTCGGTGCGCAGGCAGGATTCCGACTGGCGCTGGACCAGATGCTCGGTTTGCAGCCGGTAGCGGATGAGGTCGGCTACTGAAATCATGCGCAACCCGTGGCGCTGGCAGAATTCCTTGAGCTGCGGCACGCGCGCCATGGAGCCGTCGTCGTTCATGATCTCGCAGATCACGCCGCCGGGCCGCAATCCGGCCAGCCGCGCCAGATCGACCACGGCCTCGGTTTGCCCGGTGCGAACCAGCACGCCGCCTTCGCGCGCGCGCAGCGGAAAAACATGACCGGGGCGAGCCAGGTCTCTGGGCGTGCTCTTCGGGTCGATGGCGACCTGAATGGTGCGGGCGCGATCGGCCGCTGAAATTCCGGTGGTCACGCCTTCGGCGGCTTCAATCGATTCGCAGAACGCCGTTCCGAATCGCGACGTGTTGCGGGCCGACATCTGCGGCAAATTCAAGGCGTCGCAAATGTCTTCCGCTAGCGACAGGCAGATCAGCCCGCGCGCGTGTTTGGCCATGAAGTTGATGACGTCGGGCGTGATTTTTTCGGCCGCGATGGTCAGATCGCCTTCGTTCTCGCGGTCTTCGTCGTCGACGATGACCAGCATCCGGCCGGCCTGAAATTCCTCGATGGCTTCCGGGATGGAAGAGAACGGCATGGCTTAAGTATCAGGATAGCAACCTGTAGCGCGAGCACTGCCGCCGGGCGTGCGTGCGCCCCAATTCTTAGAAGCCGAGCTTTTTGTCGAGCTCGTCGGTTACCTGGCCTAGATTTTCCGGATTCCGCAGGATGTTGCGCAATCCATCGCCCGAATAGTTCTCATAGAGGGCATCGGCGGCGGCGAGCGAAACATTGTAGGCGCGGCGCGCTTCTTCGGCGTTCATGCGCGACCAGTCCGGATGCAGCTCTTCCAGGCGCGGCACTTGATGCGCATGCGCGAGCTGCTGCAACTGTTCCCGCACGGCCGGCTCCAGCTTGTCCCCCGAAAGCTTCTGCGCCAAACCTTCCTGCAGCCAAGCCGGCCAGGGGACATCGCCCGACGGGATGCTGGTGAGGCAGGCGTGTACCAGCTCGTGCGCCAGCCCGCGACGCATCGCGGCGCCCACGGTTTTTTCTCCCGTCCAAGCGATGTGAATGCGGCCGTCATACCAGCCGCCGCTCCATTCCGCCGCCCCGGTGCTTCGTAAGTATGTGGCGCGATCCAGCACGATGGCTACGATTCGCTCACCGGAAGAACACCCCAGCTGCGCCGAAATGCGGCTGTATTCGTCATCGAGAGTGCCCAGGATCGCGCGCGCCGCATCCACCGGAACCGCCTGGCGCTCGTAACGCAGCGCGATATGCATGCCGATCAGCCGCTCGCTGGCCGGATCGGCCGCAGACTCGCGCTTCACGCGTTCGTAGATGCCTTCCAGGCTCGGGTTGGGCGTTAGATCCAGAGACTGTTTCCAATATCCGATCGCAGTATCCAGCTCGTCCATCCGATATGCCGCCAGCCCCGCCAGCAGCAGTACGTTGGCATTGCTTCGGTAGCGCTGCGCCGCCGGTTCAAGAATCTCCATGGCTTGCTGGGGCTGATTGGCGGCGAGCAGATCGCGCGCTCGCTCGATTTCCGGATCGCGGCCCCACGGCGTGGTCTTTCCCCGCTCGGTAACCGGCGTTGGCGCGGCGGAAACCGAGGTCGCGGGCGCCGACGAACGCTCTTTCTCAAACGCATCCAGACCCGCTAGAGCAGAACTGGAAACATAGCCGACAACCTCGCTCGAGCCGTTCTTGGCCGCAATCTTGATGCAATCCGACCCATCCGCCAGGCGAAAACGAATCTCCACCGGCGTGCCGGCCGGAAGATTGGTGACCACCCGGTCGCTCGCTTCGCAACCCGACCGCACCGGCGTCTCGCCTTGGCGAATCGTAAGAGCGGCGAAAAAAATCAGGACGGGACCCACCATCCCGATGCTACGGTCCCGCGCGGCCTAAATCCCTCCGGCGAAGGCCCGAAAATAAAGGGAAAAACGTGCGCCCGATCGATACAGGTGCCTTACTACTTTGGACTTAATGTGCCGCGCTCAGGTGGCTCAGCTACTTTACGTAGCGCGGCGTACTGGCTTTCCAGGGGTCGTAGCTTTCGGCGAACGCGATCCGCTCGGAAGTGGAAGGATGCGTGTACATCCAGAATTCTATGAAGCGGTTCGGATTGGGCTCATCCAGATCCACTTCGCCCATGACCTGAAACGAGTGCACCGCTACGGCCCTGGCGTCCGGGATAATGCCGTGGGTCACTTCGAGACCATACACGTCGGCTTGATGCTCCTGGTTTCTGCTGTAGGCGTTGACCAATGGTTCAGTAAGAAAGCTGAAGATGGCGAACAGCAAGAGCAGCGCCGGAAGTGAGGCCCAATCCGCTGCATCGCGAATGCGCCAGCGTGTGCCCCAGCGGCCCAGTATCCCGCGTAGCGCGTGATATCCCAAGAACAGCAGCAGGAGCAGCAGCACGGAAATGAAGATTAGAGTATTGCGCACGTGCCCGAGCACATAATGTCCCATTTCGTGGCCAAAGACGAACAGAACCTCGGGCGTGGTCAGCTGGTCGAGAGTGGTGTCCCACACCACCAGGCGTTTCGAAGCTCCCAGGCCTGAAACGTAGGCGTTCAGCGAATTGGTCTTCTCGCTGGCCTTCATTTCGAACATGCGGTCCGGCGGAATGGCCAGGCCGGCGCGCGCGACCACTCGCTCGAGTGCATCCACCAGCGCCGGATGCTTCAGCGCGAGCGGCTGGAATTGGTAGAACAGCGGCTCGACGAGCACCGGCTCAACCACCATGCCCGCAAACAGCATCGGAAGCGCGGCCAGCCAGAAATAAAGCCACCAGCGCTTCGGGCTGCTGCGAATCACGGCGTACAGGATGAGTACCAGGATGGCCGCAATCACGAACTCGAGCAGCTCGAACTTGGTCCAATCCCAGAACCACGATGGCCAGCTTTGGATGGATTGGTCGAACTTTAGCTCCACATGCTGGCCGTACATTCCAAGGGGAAGAATCAGCAGATCGTTCGTCAGGCCGAACAGCGCCACGAAGATTACGGCTTGTGCGGTACGACGCCGCGAGGCAGTCTCGGCCCAATCGCGAAATTTGCCCGACAGGCCCAGGGCCAGGATCGCTACGAGTACGACGATGCCCCAGATCGAATCGGCAAAATGCAGCCAGTATCGCGCGTGCGCGTATTCGATGGCCTTTTGCAATTTGTCCGGCGGCAAAGTGTATTCGTAGTGTGCTCCCGCTGGTTGGGCGGTCAAGCGCGCGGACGTCGCCGCAGCCAGCGCCAGTAGAGAAACCGCAGCCCGCAAAGCCAGCTTCACCGCCGCGATTATAGCGCCTCTCGCCTCGGAGGTCATCGGAAGTCGAATTGAAGAACATCGATCTGGTTCAGACCTTGGCCAAACGACTGGAGGAGGTGAAAGCGCGGATCTCGCAGCGGGTCCAGTCCTTGGCCGAGCTGCCGCCGAACTTTCATAGCAGGCAAGTCCTGTTCGCACAGGCAGGCCAGTCCCGAGCGGCCCTGCAGAGCGGACCGATTGCCCCACCACACTTGTTGTCGCGGCCCAACGGCGTCTAGTGGAGGCACTTTTATGCCGGAGCCGCGAAACCAGGCATAAAAAATCTCGGAATCAAAACAATAGAAGGCGATCATGACGGTGGCGTCTTTTCCGCTCTGGCTCGAGATCCAAGCGTCGGCGGATTCGATATTGCGGGTTCGCTCCAGGTGTTCGGCCATGGTGGCTCTGAGGTTGTCGGATGAGTCTGGCAGCTCGAAGCGCAACCAAAACAGGGCCAGAATGGCGGCCGGAATGGCCACATACCTGGCGAGGCCGTTTTTGCCGGCCTGCAGATCTGCCAGGGCGGCGAACGGCACTGCGCAAACGATCGCATAGAAGGGAATCCACAATGCCACGTGATGCGCCGCACGAACCAAATCCAGAGGCTTCGAGACGAAAAAGGCGCCGGCCACGATCCAGTAGGGCGCCAAGCGCCGGAAGCGCGGGAGAATCAGGATCAAACCGGTTCCGGCCGCAAAGAGAATCATCGCCGCTGTATCGGGGAAAATCAGCGGAGAGTAAAAGCCGAATAGCGACGTCACCTTCCCGGACCAAGGCAGGTGAGCCACCACGGGGTCCGCGTACCCGGCGCTCGAATAAAAATTAACGCTGTCCAGAAATGCGTCATAGCGGCGCAGTGCGGTTGGCATCCCAAACAAGAGGCCGAGCGCGAAGCCGGACAGCAGACGAATGACATCGGGTGTCACGATCCGCAGGACGTATCGACGCGTTTTGGGGAAAAGGCAAGCACCGCCGAGCGCGGCGATGCAAAAGGCTGCTGCCAGGCTGGCTTTAGCCAACAATGCGAAAGCGAACGGAAAGGCCGCTCTGAGCGCGGTGTGGCGAAAACCGAACCAATACAGAGCCAGAAACGATCCCAGCAGAGCGCCCGCGGCCAGCCACGCGGCGACACGCGCGAAGGCGCGGGAATATTCGTTCCCGGATGCCCGCGCGCCAAAAATCAGGAGGAGAACCAGCAGCGGCAACGAGGCCGTGATGGAGTGCAAACGGCAAGCCGCCCCTAGTCCGCACAAAACGCCGGCCCAGAAGCTGCTCACTGGCGACTTGAATTCCGATAACACCAAGATGGCTGCCAGCATGAAACACATGGCAATCGGTTCCACGCGCAACAGTGGTACGGTTCCCTCGTAGGCGGCATTCATCAAAAGAAGCAGGGCGGCGGCCGCGCCGGCATACTCGTTCGCAGCTTTGTACACAATTCGGAAAAGGAGAAGAGCGGAGAGTATGAAAAATACCAGGTTGTCCACGCGCATCAGTGTAAAGAGGCTTTGCAGGTGCTGGAACGTGAACAGGTTGAGACCGGCGCCGGCACTGTGCGCAAGGCTTGCGAAAAAGTAATAGAGACGCCATTCGAAGGCCCCCAGGAGCATCAGAGGCGTACCCGGCATGTCGAAGAAACCCTGGCGGAAATCCAGATCGCTGAAGCGAATCACATCGGCGATCAGAACGTTTTCGTCCGAGCTGGTGAACCACGGGAGAGCCAGACTCGGCCGGAGCATGCGGGTCACGTGCCAAATGGTCAGGCTCAGAAAAATTGCGATCGCGAGCCGGCCGAATTGTTTGAGCGGGTCTCCGGTCTGAAGGAATCGGGGCCTCATATCCATCTTGGAAAATGATGGGCTAGTCCCGGTAAGTTAAGCCGCATTGTAGCAGCTGCCGTCTTCATGCGCAGCCATACCTCGATATAATCGAGTGGTGAATCGTTTAACCTTGCCGGCCGTTGCTCTCGGCCTGACAGCGGCCCTGCTAGGTGGCTGCAAGAAGAACATCGACAATAACGACGCGGTCAAGCAAGGCATCACCGCCTATCTTTCCAAACGCGCCGATCTCCTGGCCATGGACGTTAATGTCACGTCCGTCGCCTACCATGGCGATGAAGCTACCGCGACGGTGCGCTTTCAAGCCAAAGGCAATAGCTCGCCCAGCGCGGGGATGTCGATGGAATACGTGCTCGACCGCAAGGGCAACCAATGGGTGGTGAAGGGACGTGCCGGCGGCGAAGCACACACGGGAATGCCGCAAGGCGCACCCGGCGCAGCACCGGCTCCCGGTGCAAACGGAGGTTCGATCGGCGCCATGCCATCGATGCCGAATGGACATCCTTCCGTCGGGGAACCTTCCGGAGCCCTGCCGCCCGGCCATCCGCCCATCGACGCCACCAAGAAACCGAGCGGCGGCAAGTGAGCCGTCTGGGATGAAACGCATCGCCGTCCTGGGCGGTGGACCCGCGGGAGCCTTCGCGGCCGAACGGCTGGCCCGTGCAGGCTTCGATACGAGAGTATTCGATGAAAAGCTGGCTTGGGAAAAACCCTGCGGTGGGGGCCTGACCTACAAAGCCTACCAGCAATATCCGTTCCTGATCGAAAACGACGTTCCTAAGAAAATCATCACCAGCACGCGATTAGCCGCACCGCACGCCGGCACGGTGAAGCTCGAGCTGGATCATCCGCTGGTCATCTATTCGCGCTTCGAGCTCAATGGCATGCTGCTGGAACGCGCCGGGCGCGCCGGGGCGCGGCTTGAGAAGACGCGCGTGCTTGGCATCACGCGTTCCACTGAAGGATGGCGGTTGCAGACGCGCGATGGCTCGCTCGAGGCCGACTATTGCATCGTCGCTACGGGCGCGCGCAATCCGCTGCGTAATACCGGCACCCAGTGGACCGCGGCCGATACGATGTCCGCGCTCGGTTATTACGTCGAGTCCCGGCAGGATCACATCGACATCCAGTTCCTGCCCAACCTGGAAGGCTATATCTGGGTTTTCCCGCGCTGCGGCCATCTCTCGGTGGGTATCTGCGGCAAAGGAGAACCGGCCCAGGCCTTGCGCGCGCGCCTGGAGCGCTACATGGATGAAAAAGACATCCCTTGGCGTGGCGCGAATTTCTACAGCCACATGCTGCCTGCGCTCGAAAGTCCGGGCTGGAAAACCAACCGCGTCGCGGGAGACGGTTGGCTGGCGGTGGGCGATGCGGCCGGCCTGGTGGACCCGATCACCGGCGAAGGCTTGTATTACGCGCTGCGCTCGGCCGACCTGGCGAGCCAGGTCGTGGTGGACGAAGCGCACCCGGCCCTCGAAAAAGCTCAGGCCTACCGCAGTCTGCTGCGGCGCGATTTCGCCGCCGATCTCGAATTCAGCGCTACTCTCGCCAAGCGCGTCTTCCTGGACCGCTTCTTGTTCAATTCCATTCCGACGCGCATGGTGGAATTCGTGCGGCGCAGCCCGCGCTTTCGCGCTGTGGTTCAGGATCTGTTCGCCGGCACGCAGCCATACATCGGATTGAAACGGCGTTTGTTTTCGAACGTCGCTGGAACGCTGTACGAAGTGCTCAAAGATCTGCTGCGGGAACGCGCCGGCTTCTCAGCCGACCTGGCTGAACTGTGATCACTCAAGCCCTCCAGCAAAGGCGCCGATCATAGGGCTGGATGCACGGCCAACCAGACCGCAAGCGCCGGCGCCGCCTGCTCCTGGCCGCGCTGCTGGCGGTTGCCATTGGCGTGCTGGCATTTCTTTTAGTTCCCAAACCGTGGCCTGAGATTTCGCGTTCGGAATTCCTGGTTGAAGTTCGCAGCGGGCATCTGCAAGAGATTGAGATTGAGGATGGCGAAACTATCTTAGAGGTGAGCGCCACGCGGGGCCGTTTTCGAGCCGCAATCAAGCCCAGCGAAACACAACCGCTCGCTGAACTGCGCGCCCGCGGCATCCGGATCCGATATTCAAGCTCCCTCCGACTCCGTGATAGGTTACCTCGCGGTCGAGGCTTCACGCTAGAATTGAATTGAATCCTGTTTTTTTGGAGTGAGGAATCCATGCCCATTTTTGAATATGTCTGCGACGACTGCGGAACCAAGTTTGAGAAGCTGGTCCGCGGAAATCAGGCGCCGGAAGCCTGCCCCAATTGCGGCCAATCGCATCTGACCACGGCCCTCTCCACTTTTGCCGCGCATGCCAACGGAAAGAGCAAGGCGTCGGAGTTTCCCTCCTGCCCCGGCGGCATGTGCCAGACGCCGGACATCTGCGGGCGCAACTGATTGCGCTAACTCGCTGCAGTGAGGCGGCCTCGGGGCAGTTTCGGCCGGGGGGGCGCGGTTGACTTCCGGCGTAGCCTCGGCTATCCTTCTGAAGTGCCGACGATTCAACGGTTTGTCGGGTGAATTGGGTACTTTTGAGGCTTCTCGGAGGTCGCACTAACCCAGTTATTCCGGATGTGTTATGGCATCCGTGTATCACCGCCTGCCGTTGTAGTAGCATGAACTCGGGACTTGGACGATGGCCAGCACAGCAGATGAGCGAAACCTAAACCCGGCCGTGTCCACCGACGACACGGACTACGAACAGCTCATCGAAGACTATACGCACTTCGAACCGCCGCACGAAGGCGAGCTGCTGCAGGGCCGCGTTATCCGAGTGCATCCCACCGACGTGATCGTCGATTTTGGATATAAATCCGAAGGCCTGGTTCCCATCGAGCAATTCGTGCAGCCGGATGGAAGTGTCCAGGTTCAGGCGGGCGACTCTGATCGATGTAGTGATCGACCGGCAGGGCGCGCAACCGGAAGGTTACACGCTGCTGTCGCATCAGAAGGCCAGCCGCCTGCGCTCCTGGGACAATCTGGACAAAGCATTTCGTGAGGGCCTGGCGGTTTCCGGGCGCGTCACCGGCCGCATCAAGGGCGGTCTTACGGTGGACGTGGGAGTGCCGGCATTTATGCCCGGGTCGCAAATCGATACGCGGCCGATCCACAATCTGGATTCATTCCTCGGCCAGGATATCCCGGTCAAAGTTGTCAAGCTCAACCGGCGCCGCGGCAATGTTGTGGTTTCGCGCAAGATGGCGATCGAAGAGGAGCAGCACGCGCGCAAAAGCGCCGCGCTGCGAAACTCTGCAAGAAGGAGCCGTGGTGGCCGGCGTCGTCAAGAACCTCACCGAATACGGCGCCTTCATCGATCTCGGCGGCATCGACGGCCTGTTGCATGTCAGCGACATGTCCTACGGCCGCGTCACCCATCCCTCCGAACTGATCAACGCCGGCGACTAGATCACCGTCAAGGTGCTCAAGTTCGATCGGGAAAAAGAGCGCATCTCGCTGGGCTTGAAGCAGCTGAATCCCGATCCTTGGGAGAGCATCGCTGAACGCTACCCGTCGCGGTTCGCGCATGATCGGCCGCGTGGTGAGCGTCACCGATTACGGCGCGTTCGTCGAGCTCGAGCCGGGCGTCGAAGGTCTGATCCACATCTCGGAGATGACCTGGAGCCGGCGCATGAAGCATCCGAGCAAGGTGGTCAAAGTCGGCGATCAGGTGGAGTCCGTGGTGCTGGACGTTCGTCCGCGCGACCGCCGCGTTTCGCTGGGCATCAAGCAGCTGGAGGCGGATCCCTGGACTACGGTGGGGGCCCGCTACGACATCGGCTCGGTGGTCGAAGGCCGCGTGCGCAAGCTCACCGATTTCGGCGCATTCATCGAGATCGAGGAGGGCATCGACGGACTGGTGCATATTTCCGATCTTTCCTGGACCAAGCGCGTCAAGCATCCTTCCGAGGTGCTGAAAAAAGGGCAACTCGTGCAGGCCGTAATCCTGAACATCGACGCTCCCAATCGGCGTCTTTCGCTAGGCGTCAAACAGCTTCAGCCGGATGCCTGGGAGTCGTTCTTCCGCGCGCACCAGGTGGGTGACGTGGTGCGTGGCCGGGTGTGCCGCGCCATCAATTTCGGCGTGTTCGTGGAACTGGCGCCGGGCGTGGAAGGACTGTGCCATCGCTCCGAAATCCCGGGCGCCTCCGACCATCGCGGCGATGAACCCGCCTTGCCCATCGGCGAGGAAATGGATTTCAAAATTGTGAAGCTCAACGAAGCAGAGAAGAAAATCGGTCTTAGCATTCGCGCGCTCGCCGACGATGAAGAGCGAACCAGGCTGGAGGACTATCAACGTCACGCCGCCGCGGCCACCATGACCATCGAAGAGGTCATGAATATCAGGGTCAAGGGTGAAGGCCGCTAAGCTGTAACGACAGTGGTTAAACCAGAGTTAACGGAGAAACTATAAGACATGACGAAGGCCGAGTTAATCGAGGAAGTCTCCCGGGTTGTGGAAATGACCCGCAAGGACTCCGAGGTGATCGTCGAAGCGATCTTCGACAGCATCGTGCGTTCTCTGCGCGGCGGGGATAAGATCGAGATTCGCGGTTTTGGCAGTTTCCGGACCCGCCAGCGCCAGCCGCGCGTGGGACGGAATCCGAAAACCGGCACGCGCGTCGAAGTGCCCTCCAAACGCATCCCTTATTTCAAGCCCAGCAAGGAATTGAAGGATCTGGTGAATACCCCGGGCAGCGAAGCGGCGGCGCCGGCCGCGGCTCCTTCCACCTCGCCCGATGGAACTGGCGGCGGGACGCCACCCTCACACTAACCCCGCTCGCCGCTGCGCTCTTTATGGACTATCTCTGGAGTCCGTGGCGTTATCAGTACGTCACGGCGGCGCGGCCGCGCTCGGCTTGCATTTTCTGCGAATACGCCGGCTCCAACCATGATCAGGAGAATTTAGTCGTCTACCGGGGCCAGCGAAATTTCATTCTGCTGAACCGCTTTCCGTATACCAGCGGGCACGTCATGATCGCTCCCTACGAGCATGTCGACCGGCTCGAAGCCGCTGCGAGCGAAACGCTGCAAGAGCTGATCCTGTTGTCGCGCGAAGCCGAGCGCCATTTGCGCGCGATTTATCTTCCTTCGGGTTTGAATCTGGGAATGAATCTGGGCGAGAGCGCGGGCGCCGGCATTGCCGGGCACCTTCACATGCATGTGTTGCCGCGCTGGGCGGGCGATGCCAGCTTCATCACCACGGTCGGGGAAACGCGCGTTTTGCCGGAGGATCTCGGCGAGACCTGGCGCAAGCTGCACCAGGCGTTTAGCTAGCCCACAGAGGCGCGGGTGCACCTCGTGCGTCGGAGTAAGCTCGCCCGCGCCTTCGTTGTGGGCGATTTACTCAGTAGTGATCGGGGCGTCGTTACGTTCCGCGCTAAGGCGATCGCTTTAGCCTTTTAAGAGTTTCGTACCATTGAAGCCCGCACTCCCGGGCGCGCATAATGGAAATCCCAAGATGCAAGTGGCTCGCGAACTACGCGGCGAGGACCGGGACATCTGCCGGGGAGACGTGCACTTAAGCATGGACGACTCGGGCCACGAATTTCCCGCCGAACTCATGGATGTCTCGAGCAATGGATTCCGCGCGCGGCACTCCGACCCAGGTTTGCTGCCGGGGCGTGAAGTCCGCTTCCAACACCGCATTTTCGCCGGGCGCGCCAAAGTAGTCTGGACCGCGCTGGTCGGCGGGCAGACGCAGAGCGGATTTCAGATTGTCCGCGGCTAAGGGCTGCTTTTGGCGATCTGCGGCGGCAAGCTATAGGGGACTTCGATCACCACGTCCACGTCCACCGGCGTGCTGTCGCGCGTAGCTGGCTTGAATTCCCAGGCCGACAAATCCTTCAGAACCGCCTGCGATATCCCGGGGCCAAAGTCTCGCAATAAGGTCAGTCCTTCCAGCTTGCCATCCTGGCGGATGATGCCCCCCACTTGAACCCGCAGCTCGGTCCGGGCGCCGGGCAGCACCGGATCGACCGATTCGTATTTACGCAGCGGCAGGGGAGCGCGCACGAAAGGCGTATCGCCGGATTTGGCTTGGCGCTCGGCGAACCACACGATCCAATCGCCCGAGTACGGCTCGAAGTTTTCAATCGGCACCACCATGGTGTACACATTGCGTCCCTGGAAGCGCGCATCGATGGCGCGGGGAATGGTGCGCGCGGCCGGACGCAGCGGAACCGACAGAGTAGAGACCGGGATGCTGCGCATCTTGTCGGCGTAGAGAACAACTTTTCGATTCGGGCTCACTTTGGGAGCTTCGGCGATCTTACTGCGGTCTTCATGGATGGTCAGGTTGGGAACCCGGATACCGTTGCCGCTGACTTCGCCGGTGGCCGGCTCGCCGACGTTGGGTGCTCTCGAAAATGCACCCGAGCGCGCGCCATTCGGCACCGGTCCTTTTCCTGGATTGAGGCTCACCGCTGCGACCTCAGTCTTGCCATTACCGGCGGTATTCTCCGGAGCGGGCGGCGCATTGGGAGGCGGAGGCATGCCTTTCGAGAAAGCCGCGGTTCCGATGCCGTCCGGAAGAGCCATGTGCGCCGAGCCGGTGCCCGTGATGGATGCGTCCGGTACCGGCAGCTCCGCCACTTCAACTTGAATCGGCAGCCGAGGCGATCGAGTGGACGCCGGCGGCGGCACGAACGCCTTGCGTGGTTTGGGAATTTCAACCGGTTTGACGTTAGCGTCCTGGGCCTTGTTGGGATCGCCTTGCGGGTCCGGCGGCGAAAGGTTGGCTTGCTCGGCTGGCGGGGCATCGACCTTGGGCTGGTCGTCTTTCTTAGGCTCCGGAGGTGGTGGCGCCGGCGCTGGAATTGCGGCCGCGGCTCGCAGGATCACATTGGGCGCCGGAAGGTCCCTGGGAATCTCAATCTTCGGTACCGGCCGCCAGATAATCTGTTTGGCGGATTTCGCTTTCGGCGCCGCGGCGATGATGGCGTCTTTCGATAGCTCGCGCCCGCGCGGTTTCGGAAACGTTCCGATCCGTTCAGTAGCCGACACATCCGGCAACGGCTTCTTGTAGTTGTAATAAACGATTCTGTGCTCATTCGGCCGGATCAGCTCGTCGTAAATAGGCCGCTTGGATTCCGGTTCATACTGGTACGGCTGCATCAGCCCAAGTCCCAGAATCGCCATGGTATGCACGGCCACCGAAGTGAGAAACGATACCGGGCGGAACTGGTATCCTGTCACCGAGGTTGGACGCGAAATCGGGGACGAGTTACTCATGCGCACGCGAACCTTCAGGCTCATGCGAGATTGATCCGGAGGTTCGATCCTGGACTCATAAAGCCTTTATCGGGCAAAACGCCATTGGGCTCCAGCGGGTTAGCTTCCAGCCGGAATGCGCCGCGATTCGGGGCGGGTACGAACTGCGGACAACTTACATGAGCAGAATACCAGAGTCTGGGCGTGGTATCCATGACCGTTAGTACTGGCTAGCCCACAGAGGCGCGGGTGCACCTACTTGCGTCGCGGTAAGCTCGCCCCGCGCCTTCGTTGTGGGCGAGCTTACTCACAAGTCACCATGCTCCTTACCGGGGCGCCAGGGCCGCTTGAAGCGCGTGCTTACGGGCTTCCGAGACGGCGAAAAGTCCTTCAGGAAACCGGCGGTAGCTCAGCATTTGGTCATAGATGAGGTTTTCCTGGCTGAAGTTGAGCGCCAGTCCGGCCAGGTATTGGAGCCGCAGATTTCCATCCCGGTTGATCTGGGCGCCGGCCAGCCACGGTTTCAAATCCGGTCCCCGGCCGGCGTAGCTAGTCAGCAAGCCCAGCGCGGATTGGAAGCCGACATCCGACAAGGACTTGGCCACGCCCGCATATCCGGATGAGCCAAGCCGCCGTTCGATGCCGTCCAGGTCGATTTGAGCTTGCCCGTCCTGGCCGGCCAGCACGATATCATAGCCGCCGCCTCCATTCTCGTTGGCCCAGACGGTGCCATCCGGAAACACGTCGAAGAAAGTTGCGATTTCGCTCTTCACCGTTTGAAGATCGGTCTCGTACAGAGGCACCCATTGCGTGACGATTCCGCCCGGATTCAGATGTGCTTTCACCAACTCGAAATACTCTTTCGAATAGAGCGTGGCGCTGCCTTTTACCCAGGGATGAATCGGGTCGGAGGTAATGATGTCGAACTTGTCGGGTGCGGTTAGCACGTAGTGGCGCGCATCGTCGTAGACCACCCGGGTGCGGGGATCGTGCAACACGTCATAGTTCTCCTTCGGGAAGAAGACGCTTGCGATGCGCGGAACCAGCGGCTCCATTTCGCAGATCACGATGCGCTGCATGCTGGGGTATCGAGTGAACGAGCCGGCCGTTACGCCGGCGCCGAATCCTACCACCAGGACCGAGCGCGGCTGCGGGTGGAAAAGGGCGGGCAGATGGCCTAGCATCCTTTGCAGGCGCATGTCGTAAGGCTCGGTGGATGCTTCCACCTTGCCGCTGACGTGAAACTGCACCGCACCGTCATCCCACTCCGAGATCGCGATGGAGGAGTTCATTCCTTCGCCGGCATAGAGAATGCGGGCGCGGCTGGAGGAGGTCATGATGCGGCGTCCGTAGGCAATCAGAATCCCGGGGGTGGAAGGAACCGTGGTCACCAGGAGCACGGCGGCGGCGGTGGAGGCGGCTAGAGCCAAGGCTCCGGCTTTTTTTCTGGAAGACGCCACCAGGGGAGCGAGCAGCACCAAGCCGCCGATAGCGGAAAGAACAATCAGTATGCGCTCGGATCGCGCGGTGCCGATCTGAGGGATCAGCAGCATGCTGAAGCTGAGCGCGCCCAGGATGGCGCCGGCGGTATTAGCGGCGTAAATCCCGCCCACCATGCGGCCCGGATCTTCACCGGGCGCGGCCACCGCGGCCAGCGCCAGCGGGAAACTCGCGCCCCACAGCAGCGCGGCGGGCAGAATGGCCCAGAGGCAGCGCACCAGATCGACTTGAAAAGTGAACCAGGCGTCGGTGGAGAGCAGCGGATTGACCGGCCAATAGGGCAGGGAATCAGCCAGCATGTAAGCAGTCCAGGCGACCGCGCCCGCCAGCAGCATTTGACAGCATCCCAGCGCCAATCTTGGTTTGGTCAATTGGCGAGCCAGCAGCGATCCGGCGCTGCTTCCGATGCCCAGCCCCACCAGGAACACCGCCAGGATAATGGAGAAGGTGTACACGGTCGCGCCGAGTAGCAGGCCGAGTAGCCGCGTCCAAACCACCTCGGCCCCGAGCGCGCACGCGCCGGATAGAGCGATGCTGGCATACACGGGCCATGGTCCCAGGACAGGCTTCTCGGATTGTGGTTCGCGCTCGCGAGTCCGGTAGGAACTGCGCGAGGCGATCAGCAGGCTGGCCAACGCCACCAGCGCGTTCAGACCTGCCGCGACGAACGTGGCGGCGGCCAGATCGTACACCCGAAGCAAATAAAATCCGGCCAGAACGCAGCCTGAAACCGCTCCTACCGTGTTGGCGGCGTACAGGAGTCCCATCCACGAGACGCCCTGCGCGTCGGTTTCGATCCAGCGCGCCGCAGCGGGCAGGGAAGCGCCCATCAGCATGGTGGGCGGCATCAGGCAAACGGCGCAGACCAGGGCGCGAATCAAGATGGCCGGAAGCCCGTGGCCCACCGCGGTCATGTAGATCCGGTCGATCAATGGCATTCCGAACAGCGCCAGCAATCCGCACGCGCCGATGCCCAGCTCGATCCACGCGTAGAGGCGTAATGGATGTTGGCGGCCCGACACCAGGCGCGGCCACAGCAAACTCCCCAGGCAAAGGCCGCCCATAAAGGCCGCCAGCAGCACGCCGAGCGAAATCGCGGTCGATCCAATCACCAGCTCGAGCAACTGATACCAGACGATTTCATAAATCAGCGCCGAGCAGCCGCTGCCGGCGAAAAGCAGCAGAAGAAGAGGTAGGAACGGTTTGGAGCTGCTCTGATCCTGGCTAGAGGCGCTGATCAGGCCGGAGTTCTCTAAAGCTGGCATTTCAATCAGAACGGGGCAAGTCGCATGATACCTCACCCAGGGGTCGGGCAGCTTTCCGCGATTCTAGTACTAGTACCCTCTAGTTCAGAATCCAGAAAAGTACTATGATGCGTAGTATGCTTGGTACGAACCGGATAGATCCAGTAGTACCGACATGTGGGTGCTCCTTTAACCGTTGGTCGAACTATTTTTGACTAGGTTATTGTGCCGAAGGAAGTTTGCTATGCAGGTCAGAATCTTATTCTACTGTCCCCGATGCGGCTCGGTGTTGTTTCGGCCTTCCATTTCTCGCCAGTTCCGGGATCGTTTTCTCAGTAAGGTGGGAATCCATCCCCAACGTTGTTACATGTGCCGGCTTCGGTTCTACCTGTTCAAGCCAATCCGGCTGAAAGGCTTTGTGGCGGCTTTAGGCCGTTCGTTGGTACGCCCGCCCATTGCAGAACCGCAACCCTCCCGCTCGCCGATGGAAGCATCCAGCAGTTCGATGGTGGCGGGTATGGGCGACATACTGCGCCGCTAGCTAGTCTTTCGCTCGCGGCGTTTTCCTGCTGCCGCCGAGGCGACGAAGGCGCGACGTTTTTGCCCTACGCGATTCAGGCACTGAGGGTAAGCGCTACAGGTTGCCTTATTCGCGAATCCTGATCCATCAGCCGCATGCCACCCGGGTTGGGCGGACAAGCAGCCGACATCGATATCCAGGCGCGCGGGATTCTGCGAACGCGTGAGATCATAAACCAGATTCTGGCAGGCGCTACGGGCCAGCCGCGAGAGAATCGAACGCGATGTGGAACGGGATTATTATGGATTCGCAGCCGGCGGTGGAGTATGGGATCATTGATCGCGTGATCACCAGGCGCGAGTTGCCGGGTCATGCACCGGCTTACAACCGCAAGCCGCTGAATGGCTCCGGACACTGATATGTCGACACCTTTTGAAAGCGCACAACTGAATCTGCAGCTGTTTGATCTGCGGCGCGAGCCGGTGCTGCGCGCGGCCCGGTCCTGGTTCTTGCTCGAATTCAACCCGGAGAGCTTCGCCGAGGTGGTATCCATCCTGAGCGGTGAACGCAATTCCGCGTTCCGAATGGTGCTGGGCTATTGGGACATGGCGGCATCGCTGGTGACTACGGGCGCTATCGACGGCGCTGCGTTCCGCGCCGCGCACGGCGAGATTGGCGGCACATTCAGCAAGATTCAACCGTTTCTGGCCGAGATGCGGGCTGCCTTCAACGAGCCCGAATTCTGCAAACACATCGAGGCGGTCGTGATGGCGGCGCCGGATGCGGAGGCGACTATGAAGCGGCGGCGCGAGGGGCTGCGTGCGTTTGCGAACGCTCAAAAGGGCAAACAGGCGCAGTCCGGCTCAACTGGATAATCGTCAGGCGTTCGGCGCCGTAATTTCGCGCGATGTGATCTGGTATTTGAAGGTGTCTGGATCCAGGCTGTCCAGCCTTCCCTCGGCGGTCTCAGCCTGCGGATACATCAGGAATGCAACGGGCGGACCGCTCGATCCCGGCAGCGCGACGTCGTGGGCGAAGTTGTACGCCATCCAGTTCATCTCCCAGGATCCGAACAGCCGCGCGCGGGCTCTCTTCACCATATCGTCGTCGATGGGGCGCTTACCGGGCGGTTCCTCCAGCATCACCTTGCGCACATCGGCGGGATCCACGGCCACCCAGCCATAGTCGTTGAGATACACCTCGGCGCGGCAGTGTTGCGCCTTCGAAATGTTTTCTGACGACGTGCCCAGGCTTTTGTATCCCAGCTCCGAGCTGGCGACGCGAATGCCGTAGACATCGCGCGCGGGCAATCCGGCGGCACGCGCCAGGCCGACGTACAGCGCGTTCAGATCGGCGCACTTGCCGCCCAGATCGCGCGATTCGAGCATGAATTTGATGTTGCCCAGGCCGCAGCCGCGCGTCTTTGGATCGCGATACGTGTTTTCGACGATCCACTCGTAGATGGCGCGCGCTTTGCCAACATCGGTAGTCGCCGTGTGCGTAATCTGGAGCGCGGTTTCTCTGACGATTCCGTCTGTCGGCAGGAGCCGGGTCGGCCGGAGAAAATGCTGCAGCTCCTCAGCATCGGGTTTCCGCGGCTTGGGCGGCGCGGAGAAGTCCACCGCCCAGTCACGAGTGGCGACGCGGCTGGTGAGGGTGAGGACCGGCTGCACGCCGGATGGGAATTCGGCGGCGATAATTCGCAGCGCGTCTGTTTTGCGCTCGACAATCTTGACCGAGCCGCCCTCGCATTTGAAAGTATTCGCCAGCGTGCGCTGATAGGCCGTCCGGGTATCGAGCGCGGCCGGCAGCCAGATACGCGTCGGACCAGAAGGTTTCAGAACTTCGATGTGAGTAGTCACCTCGAAGGTACGCCAGTTGCCGGACTTTTCAGTCTCCGCAAAAAGGTGCGCCGACTCGGGAAATGCGAAGCCCGCCGACACAAGGCCAGCCGCCCGCAGAAGATCACGTCGGTTCAGGGGCTCGTTTCGTGGCATTATTGCTATCTTACGCCATGCCTTTGCGCATTGTGCTGGGGGTCAGTTTGAGATTTGCGTGCCGGGGCCACTACGCTATGCAATTTGGCGGTTTGGCCGTTTTCCGTCCAAGTGGCGAGTGAATGGGTGCGATTCGTTGGCTGCTGGATTCGGCACAGAGATCTCAGCCCTAAATTCGATCACGTTACCATCGGCAAAGAAGCGCTCGCACCAATAGTGCTGTCCATCGCCATAAGCTGCTGCACAAAGGAATCCACCGCCGCTGGTTCGATCGGGATGCGAAGAGCTACAGACTCAAGCTCGCCCAGTGCATCGGACCCGTCGCCTCGAAGCTTGAGTTCGACCACCGCGTGACCTAAGGCATCCGACCAACGAAACTTCATCTTGACGCCACCATCGGCGTGACTCGAATTAAAGGTGCCAAGTTCGACTTCACGGGAATCAGTCCCAGTAGAGGGGAATCCACGCAGGACGCCAGCCAGCTCCGAGAATGCTCGGTGGCTCAAGTAGATCTCCGCCCGGCCGGAAAAATGTCCGTTCGAGCACCTAAAGACGACCTCGATCATGTCCTGGTCAGACCAAATAACCTCGAAGTTTAATCCGCTCTCCACTTTCGTGCTCCGAACTTCTGTTGTTCCGGCCCATTGGAGCACGGCAGAGGATTCAGGCGCAATGCGGGCGCAACTTAGACTTTGGAGGGCATGCCTCGAAGCCCTGGAATGAGAATCGATAACGTGCGCCTCCAAAGGGGATCGTTGGCATTGCTCGCGCCTTCCACTTCAAAGTTCGATACCGATGTGGTCGTTGACGGCTCCATTGATCCGTTGCTTGCAGCCAAGGTATCGCTCAGTTGTTTGGACCGACACGTGACCAAGCAGGAACTGGATTTGTTCTAACTCTCCGCCTGCTGCGTGGCAGAGCTTTGCGCAGGACCGGCGCCTATGCCGCATGCGGGATAGACGCCGTTGGACTAAACCGCTACGCGGTATTCGGTGTGACACGACCTTCAAAACCATAGCCAGCGACTTTGGTCGGATTTTGTGAGATCTCTTTGCGGAAGCATGGAGGGGCTGCTGTGCAGCAATTCCACTTCGCAAAGGAGTCTCCTATGACTTCCCTTCGACAACGCATGAAGGAAGACATGCAGGTGCGGAATCTCGCCCTGAATACGCAAACCTCTTATCTGCAGCAGGTCTCCCTGTTCGCACGCCATTTCGAAAAATCCCCGGAACAGCTGGGTCCCGAGCAGATCCGCGACTACCAGGTTTACCTGACCAACGAGAAGAAACTGGCGCCCGGTTCGGTCCTCATCGCGGTTGCAGCACTGCGTTTCCTCTATAAAGTCTCTCTCCGCAGGAACTGGATTTTCGGTGATGTCATCCCGGCGCCGAAAAAACCACAAACACTGCCCGTGATTCTGAGCCCGGAGGAGGTTCTCCAGTTTCTCGGCTGCGTTCGTGACAGGAAGCATCACGCCATTCTGACGACCTGCTATGCCGCCGGCCTGCGTATCTCCGAAGCGGTTCATCTCACCGTTCCCGATATCGACAGCGCGCGGATGGTCATCCGTGTGGATCAGGGCAAAGG
This sequence comes from Terriglobia bacterium, assembly GCA_963739705.1. Lineage (GTDB taxonomy): Bacteria > Acidobacteriota > Terriglobia > Bryobacterales > Bryobacteraceae > Palsa-89. Next base: position 165,422 of record CAVUBR010000022.1, read on the forward strand.
TCAGAAAGACCGGTACGTGATGCTCTCACAGAAGCTGCGGGATATCCTCCGTGCCTGGTGGCGCGTGGAGAAACCCGGGCACTGGCTTTTTCCAGGCGACATCGAGGGCCGGCACATCACCAGAGATGCCGTGGAACTGGCCTGTCAGAAAGCCCGCCTCCGCTTCCCTGTTCGCAAGCCAGTTACCCCTCACAGCCTGCGGCACGCCTTCGCCGTTCACATGCTCGAAGCCGGCACCGATGTCCGCACGATTCAACTGCTGCTCGGCCACCGCAGCCTCGCGACTACGGCCCGCTATCTGCGGATCGCCACCAGCAAAGTATGTTCGGCATCGAGTCCCCTCGACCTGCTGCCTCGCCCTGTTCCCTTTGAGCCAAAGCCCGCACCGTCCCAGCATTTTTGAACGGCGCGGCTCATGGATCGTCCGAAGCTGGAAGTGGCGGACGTGTTCCGCCGCTATGGCGAAGCCTACCGCGAACAACATGGCGCGTCGATGTCCACCGGGCAGCGGCGCGTCATGGCCGCCATCGAAGTGTGCCGGACAGCTGCTCTCGGCGGCCATCTGGAGCGCTGCGACGAATGCGGTCATGAGCGAAACGCCTTCAACTCGTGCCGCGATCGCCATTGCCCAAAATGTCAGTCCCTTGCCCGAGCCCAATGGCTTGAGGACCGCAAGGCCGAACTTCTTGAGGTCCCTTACTTTCATGTCGTCTTCACTGTGCCGGAAGAGATTGCCGCGATCGCTCTCCAGAACAAGGATGCTGTCTACAGCATTCTTTTCCGGACCACGGCCGAGACGCTGAAAACCATTGCGGCGGACCCCAAACACCTCGGTGCGGAAATCGGCTTCTTTGCCGTGCTGCACAGTTGGGGACAAAACCTCCAGTTTCATCCGCACCTGCATTGCGTCGTGCCCGGCGGCGGCCCGTCACTTAACGGCGATCGCTGGGTTTCCTGCTGAGCAGACTTCTTCTTGCCGGTCCGGGTTCTGTCTTCTCTGTTCCGCCGGCTCTTTCTGGAGTCCCTCAAGAAAGTATTCGATGCCGGCAAACTTCAGTTCTTCAGCACCATGGAACCGCTCCATAAGCGGCCTGCGTTCACCCAGCTTCTGGTAAACCTGAAAAAGCGCGATTGGGTTGTCTATGCCAAAGCTCCGTTCGCAGGACCCGAGCAAGTGCTCGATTACGTGGGCCGCTATACCCACCGTGTCGCCATCTCCAATAACCGTCTACTCGACATCGAGAACGACCAGGTGCGGTTCAAGTGGAAAGATTATCGCGGAGGCGACCAGGTCAAAACGATGACTCTGACCGCCGAGGAGTTCATCCGGCGTTTCCTGCTACACGTGTTGCCGAACGGGTTCCAGCGGATTCGCTACTACGGGTTTCTGGGCAACCGCCATCGCGAAGAAAAGCTCGCTGTGTGCCGCCACCTGCTCGGCATGCCGCAGGTCGAAAAGGACAACGCCGAACCGGCGACGGGAACAGACTATCTCGACCGTTACGAAGACCTCACCGGCCGTTCGCTCCGCCAATGTCCCCTATGCAGGCAAGGCAACATGGTGGTTGTCCGGGTTCTCCCGAGGTGTTCTGCCCAATCTCCGGCAGTCGTGGATTCCTCATGATCTACAGCGCCGATTCCGAACTCGCGACGAACTGGTGTTGGTCGTTAGGCACCACAGGAGAATTGCGCACGTTTCGCGGATCCGCGCACTCCGGTTCGCTGACCCGGCTGATAATCCCGCTATCCGCGGAGACAGCTAAGCCCTTCCGCACACGTTCCATGCCCAAAAGCGTCCTCGGCGCCTTCCCTTGCTGACGGGAACGGACCATTCAAAACCCATAGGACGAACTGTTCTGGAGCGGTTCAGTCCAACCCGTCTTTAGCTCACCGCCGCGGCGTTCAGGATTTTCTCGCGTCCGACGACTCCGTCGCCGCGCCGCCGACCTAAAAACGCTCTGCACTATGCCGAATCCCGGACTATGCCGAATCGACAACGTTACGGCCCCACCCGTAAGGGGTTGGACACTGCGCGATGCGGCATAGTCTTGACCTCGTCCGTCCTGCTTCGGGGGGTCGGACCCGATTGCGACAAGACTTGCGCCTTTCCAAACACGATCGAGCACCTGGTCAAAACCTCGGTGTGCGGCCAGCTTTGACTGGTGTGGGCGAGGGCGGCGCAGCCAGCGCTTGACGACGTGAAGGCGCGTAGTTCGGCTTTTTGCAGAGTCTTGCGACCGCCGGACTATGCCGCATCATTCTCCAGGTCAATGTCGCTCAGGGGCCATTCCACAGACCCAGAGCCACGTGGTCGCGTTCTATTCGGCATAGTCCGGAATTCGGCATAGCGCCTCAAGTCATGTGGGGCAAGTTGTAGGACGCCGAGCTGTTTGGCGTAGTGCTTCACGACGTGCCAGACCGCCCTTTCGGTCACGCCATCGCCCCAGCATTTTCCGGCTCGGCATACGCAGCGGATAAGTTTGCCCGATGAAATACTCGCTGCCACGGTCCACGAGTCGATCGTGTGCTTGACCCAATCAGGAACGGGCACCGTTCTAACGTGTCCGCCCTTCCCGATGAGGTCCACAATGGCCCAGTGTTCTTCACGCCGCTGCAGATGCGAGATCGTCAGGTCTGCCAGCTCGCGACGCCGCAGCCCACATCCCAGGAGGATTGCGAGTATGGCGCGATCGCGTTTCCCTTTCAATGAATCTGACTGCGGCAGTGCAAGCAAGCGGCGCGCTTCATCAGCCGTTAGCCAGTTTCCAAGACGCACGCCGAGCTTCTTGACACCCTTGACCCGGCGAATGCCGGCTGCCAATTCCGGGCTCAATAGTCCTGCATCTGCTGCCTCATATGCTAGGCGACGAACTGCTGCCAAGCGCCCGTTGATTGTCCCTGCCGCAAGGTGACGCTCCTCAAGGTGAATACGGTATCGTGTGACGACGACCTTGCTGAAGGACAGTCGCGGCTCCGAACAATACCATTCGATAAACTCGTCGATCGCGTGTCGGTACCCGCGTTTCGATTCCGGTGAGCGCAGGCTGCTCAAAACCGCGCTTTTACTGTGATCCAAATCCGGAAGCCCTAGCTTCGTTTTCGGACGCCTTGGTTTTTTCTAACCACTTATAGATTTTCTTCTCATCCCGGCCGCCTCCCGCGCGGCTGAGAAGAAGCCTATGTCGGATTCTCAACGAGACTGGGTTGATTCTCGTCCAGTTGACAAACGGCGAGCCGGGAGTTCCGGGCGATGACTGCGACGATGATGCAGTAATGAGGACAGCGAAACCGGCGCGTGTGCCGGGTTTCATCGCCCCGGGGCGGCTCCGCACATACCGAGAGCGCTGTGCATGTTCCAAATGCTTACCGCCGTTCCACTGTTCGAAGATCCCGCCCCCAGCCACCGGCCATCAGCACTAAGAGCTAGAGTGCTCCCCATGTTTTGCCGCGTGCAATAGCGCTTCCCAGCTATGTCCCAAACAACGAAGCCGCTCCCCGCGGAATACGTGAACACGAGAGTGCCAGCCGGGTTAAAGCTCAGAAAGTTGGTGAATCCCTCGCCGAGAGTAGCGATTTCTTCTCCTGAACTCAAGCGCTGCAAGAGAGCTACCTTGGGCCCACCCACGGCCACGAGGTCTCCTTCCGGGAAAGCCGCGATTTGCCGAACATAATCGGGGCCACGCGGCAGATCCCGAACTTTGGTCCAATTCTTCGTATTCCACACAATGAGATGCCGCGCATTCCCGCCGATCAATAACGAGCCATCCTTAGAGAACTGACCATATTTTGTGTCACTGAGGGTCACTAGCAGTTTTCCAAGAGATACATCATAAACGGCGTCATCGTCTCCGTTGGCCGTAATGTCCAGTAAACTCCCATCTGGGCTGAACGCAAACCTCTCTATAGTGTTCTCGGCGCGCTTTAGGACTCTAGGTATACTTCTTTGCAATTTCCCAGTCGCAACGTCAAACACTTCAATGCCACTGCCGTCCTTACCGTCGTTGGCAAGCAGACGGCCATCTGGACTCAAACCAACCGTCGAACCTCCTTCGATCGTCCTGAGCTTCTTTCGGGTCTCTACCTCCCACAAGTCAACTCGGCCAGGCGTGCTTCCAACAGCAAGCAGCGCGCCGTCGCCGCTGAAAGATAGACTGGACACCTGGATTTCCGAGGAGCCTCCGTATATTGCAAATGTCGTGCCTCCCTTATCATCCGTGCCCAAAACCACCCGCCCCGTCTGCGGTTTCTGCCGTCCCACGTCTTTGTCCTGGAGCACGAAATCTGGGCCAGGAAAAATCTCCGTAGCTTCCGGCGCAGTTGTGGCTTGGTGTCTTTCCTGTGCAATTGAGACGGCGCCCAGGCATAGACCCAATAAGACCACCTTGATCGATAACATCCTTGCCATAGAATATCGCCTTTATGGTCCCCATCGTCGTCCCGCATCACAATCCTATTGATAATTAGTTGAAGCGTGCTCTAGCCAAAGCAAATTCCACGTCAGATAATCCGGCGCTAGGTCCATCCGGACGTATAGTCGCCATCTCGGACGCAATCGAAGCATGATCTTACTCAGTTTCAAAATGCGCGCGCGACAACTCCGACTGTCTAATAATGCTTGATAGTGTGCCGCGTTTAAGCTGATCGTGAAGTGGAACTGGAACTGTGATCGTCGTATCTCCCGTCCGTTTTTGCATGATCCGGTGGCTTCCGCGCTGGCGGACCGCAGCGAATCCGTTGCGTTCGAGAATGCCGCAAACCTCCTCCCCTGAGAGGACGCGCAGCCTACCCAATAGGGACCTCGACTTGGGTGACGAAGACCTCACTGCGGAAGCGCCGGGCTATTTCGGACGGGTCGGCGGCCTCGAAGAACAGAGAGAGTGCTTCCACCAAATTCGCTCTGGCCTCCTCGATTGAGGAGCCCTGGCTGGCGATGTCGAGTTCCGGACAGAGAGACACAAAACCCTCGTCTTCTCGTTCGATGATGGCTGTAAGGCGAAGGGGTTGCGCCATGATTCGAGTCTACAACAGTGCACTTGGCCGCATTGTCGGCAACCTGTCGAAACGGGTGGCCTCGCTTCAAAGTGAGCCACTACCCACGCACCAGCGCGTGCGCCACGGCGGGCAAACCAAGTAACCTTAGAGTAGGGTGTCAACCGAGGTTGTTCCAGCGCCGCCAGTAGCCGAGCAGCTCTATGCGCAGCTCGAGCAGAAGGCGCGCGCGCTGCGCCCCAACGAGGATCTGTCGCAGCTTGAAAAGGCCTACCGGCTTGCGGCCGACGCGCATAAAGAGCAGACGCGCGAATCCGGCGAACCTTACATCGTCCATCCGCTGAATGTCGCCTTGATCCTGGCCGACATGCAAATGGACCTGGTTTGTATCGAGACCGGGTTGCTGCACGATACGGTGGAGGACACCAAGCTCAGCCTGGACCAGATCCGGAAAGAGTTTGGCGACGAGGTGGCCCTCTGCGTGGACGGCGTCACCAAGCTGAGCAAGCTGCACATGTATTCCCGCGAGGAGCGCCAGGCGGAGAGCGTTCGCAAGATGCTGCTCGCGATGGTCAGCGATATTCGCGTAGTCATCGTGAAGCTGGCTGACCGGCTGCACAACATGCGCACGCTCGGTTGGCTTCCAGCCGAACGGCAACGCCGCATCGCGCAGGAGACCGTCGACATCTATGCTCCTATCGCGCATCGTCTGGGGATGGGCAAAATTCGCGGCGAGCTGGAGGACTTGTCGTTCCAGTATCTGGAGCCGGAGGCGTGGGAGGAATTGACCCGCGAGATGGAGTCAACGCGGGCGCAGAGCGAAGAATTCCTCGGCAAAATGCGGCATGAGGTGGAAGTGAATCTGCGGCGCGAGAACATCCCCGCGCGCGTGGAGGGCCGCATCAAGCGCGCTTACTCGGTGTATCAGAAGATGAAGCGGCAGAAGATCGGGCTCGATCAGGTGTACGATCTGCTGGCGCTGCGCATCGTCACCGACTCGGTGAAGAACTGCTACGCGGCGCTGGGCGTGATTCACAACGAATGGCACCCTATTCCCGGCCGCATCAAGGATTTCATCGCGATTCCACGCCCCAACCTGTATCAATCCCTGCATACCTCGGTGATCGGTCCAGGCGGCCGCTCGTTTGAAGTGCAGATACGCACCGAGGAAATGCATCGGCTGGCGGAAGAAGGTATCGCGGCGCATTGGAAATACAAAGAAGGCAAGAAGGGGCCCGGCGCCGACGATCAGCGCATCACCTGGCTGCGGCAATTAGTCGAATGGCAGCAGGAGATGCACGATCCGGGCGAGTTTATTTCCACGCTCAAGGTGGATCTGTACCCGGAGGAAGTTTACACCTTCACGCCCATGGGCAAGGTGATCGTCCTGCCGCGCGACGCTACGCCGATCGATTTCGCCTACTCGATTCATAGCGACGTGGGCAACACCTGCGTGGGCGCGAAAGTCAACGGGCGCATTGTGCCGCTCAAGTACGCGCTGAAGAACGGCGATGTGGTCGAGATTCTCACGCAATCCGGCCATTTGCCGAGCAAGGACTGGCTGGCGCTGGTCAAAACGCCGAAAGCGCGCAACAAGATCAAGCACGTTATCAACACCACCGAGCGCGCCAAGGCCATCGAGATCGGCCAGAAATATCTGGAGCGCGAGGCGCGGCGGTTGAACGTGCAGCTGGGCAAGATCACGAAAGCCGAACTGGAGACCGTCGCGGCGGAGTACGGCTATAGCAAGATTGAGGACCTGCACGCGGCGCTCGGCTACGGCAAGTATTCAGCGCGGCAGGTATTGCAGAAGCTGGTTCCCGATCAAGTGGACCCGGTGCTGCCGCTGGAGGCGCCCAAAGGCCCGGCCGCGCCCCAGCCCGCCGCTGCACCGCCGGGTGAAACCGGTGATCTGGTTGTCAAGGTCAAGGGCGTTGACGATCTGCTGGTATATCGCGCCAAATGCTGCAATCCCATCCGCGGCGAGGCCATCGTGGGATATGTGACGCGCGGCAAAGGCATCGCGGTGCACTCCATGAATTGCCCCAACGTGCAAAACCTGATGTACGAGGTGGAGCGCAAGATCGACGTGGAATGGGCGCGCGCGGTCAACGAAACGTTCCCGGTGAAGATGATGGTCTACACCGACGACCGGCCCGGCATGCTGAATCAGCTCACTTCCGTGCTGTTTGCCGAGCAATGCAATATTCGAACCTTGGAAGCCATCCCGGATAACAAGCGCGGCGGCGACGGGGCAGTGGTGGACATGACCGTGGAAATTCGCGACAAGAAGCAGCTCGAGCGCGTGCTGGCCGCGATCCGGCGCATTTCCGGGGTCCGGGACGTGGAGAGAATTCAGTGATCGAAACACAAGCCGAGCCCGAGCACATCGCCATTTCCAAATCCAAGGGCATTCAGATCGACTGGAAGGACGGCCATCACAGCAGCTACGCGCTGGCTTATTTGCGCGACCGCTGCCCGTGCGCCAGCTGCACCGGCGCGCATGGCACCGAGCCGCAGAAGAGCAATTACTCGGCGCAAGCACCGGGTTCGTCGCAGGCGAGCCCGTTCCAGATGTTCACGCCCGTGCTCAAGATGCTGAACGTCGAGCCAGTGGGTCATTACGCGTTCCGGATCGAGTGGAGCGACGGGCACAACACGGGCATTTATTCCTACGATCATCTGCGGAAAATCTGTCCGTGCGAAGAGTGCCGGGCGGCTGAGGGGATCTAGACCAGCCGTGCGTCCCCATTGAGTGCGGCCGCGCCACGCATTAGTGCGTCCGCTACCGGAGAAAGCGGCCCGTGTGGGCGGCCCAGGCATCGTATTCGGAGCCGAATCTTTCCGCCAATCACGCGTTCTTCTTTGGAGCCACGAGAAATCATGACCGCGGTGACACCGTCGATTCCGGGGACGCGGTAGGGTCCTGAGGTGATGAGCGTGTGTCGGCGCGCAGATGCAGCGTGCCGGACTGGATGTGGTAATACATTCGCACCATAAGCCGGCTTCTCGTTCCTGATCCGGTCAACTTCCCCGAACGTCGTACCTTGGGAGTTGGCGGGGCTCCCACGGCGGACAACATCAGATCGGCGTCAAGTTGCGTGCCGCGAAGGTGCTCACGACGGGCTTGACAGTTCAGAGTTTCCTAAGTATTCTAGGAAACTGATGGAAGCCACGGGCGTTCTTCCCGGCACGTTGGATCTTCTCATTCTTAAAGCGCTTTCACTAGGGCCACTCTACGGCTACGGTGTCTTGCTGCGCATTGAGGAGATTTCTGGGCGGGTGCTCGAAATCGAACAAGGCGCTTTGTATCCGGCGCTATACCGGCTCGAACGGCGGGGTTGGGTCGAAACGGAATGGGGCCAGTCCGAAAACAACCGGCGCACAAAGTACTACAAGCTCAGCGCGACTGGCCGCAAGCAACTCCGCGATCAAACCGAAAGCTGGCATCGGATGGTCAGCGCGATGGCTGCGGCTCTCGGCGCGCGGACGAGCGAGGTGTGAAACATGTTCAAAGTGTTCTGGCGCGCTTTGTCCCGCCGCCGCGATTGGGAACAAAATCTCGATGACGAAATGCGCGATCACATCGCGCACCGTACGGCTTATCTGATCCGCGCGGGTGTGGCTCCTGACGAAGCGGCCCGCCGCGCTCGCCTGGAATTCGGGTCTCCTGAGTCATTCAAGGAGTTGTGTCGCGAGGCTCACGGCTTGCGATGGCCGAGTGAAATCCTCCAGGACCTGCGATACGGTTGGCGCATGCTCCGCCGCAACCTAGGCTTCTCGTTGATCGCGGTACTCTCGCTGGCGTTGGGCATCGGCGTCAACATGATCGTATTTGGGGTGGTCAATGGCATTTTGTTGCGTCCCTTGCCAGTGCCTGAACCTGAGCGCATTGTTTCTATCGCCCGCCCATCGGGGACCGCCTCGCAGTCTTTTCCGAATTATCGCGATATTCGGGACAGAAATGCGGTGTTCCAATCGCTATTCGCGTACCGGTTCGCGGCTGTGGGACTCGAAACCGCGGGCAGGGCAGAGCGCACATGGGGCTTTCTGGTCACAGGGAATTACTTCGAGGGTCTGGGAGTTCATCCGGCACTAGGCCGCTTCTTCACAGCTCAAGAAAGTGCAGCGATAAACGGAAGTTCCTGGGCGGTTATCAGCTACGCCCTCTGGCAGACGCGATTCGGCGGGGATCCGAACGTTATCGGGCGCGTGGTTCATATCAATTCATACTCTTACACCATCCTCGGTGTTGCACCGTCCGGTTTTCGAGGCACCGAAATCTTCTATTCTCCCCAGATCTGGCTGCCCGCATCCATGCAGCCGCACATCGATGGGCACTCACTGCTCGAAACGAGAAACTCGTATACCTTCTGGGTGGCAGGCCGGCTGAAACGCGGGATCTCCATTGCGGAAGCCAATGCGAACCTGGCGGCGGTAGCCGCGCAACTAGGGCGTGAATTTGTGGAGGACGAGGGCATGCGGCTTTCCGTTTCGCGGCCTGGACTGCTGGGGCCGGCAATTAGCGATCCCGTGCACGCGTTCGCGGCGGGCGTCATGCTGCTTGCAGGTTTAGTCCTACTGGCGGCCTGCGCCAATCTGGCGAGCCTGTTGGCAGTCCGCTCGGCAGACCGTCATCGCGAACTGGCGATTCGCATATCCGTCGGAGCAAGCCGCAGCCGTATCGCACGCCAGCTGGTGACGGAGTCGATCCCGATCGCGGTACTCGGAGGAGGCTTGGGCTGCGGTATCGCAGTGGCGCTGCTCAATGCACTGACGCGCTGGCGCGTGTCGGTGGATTTCCCGGTCCAGTTCGATGTTTCCGCGGATTGGCGGGTTTTTCTGTTCGCGTTTAGCGCGGCCGTCGCGACCTGCATTTGCCTCTCAATAGCGCCCGCACGGCGCGCCTGGCGAACTGATCCTTATCAACGCGTGACAGCGCCGGACGGCCCTCACCGCCGCTGGGCGTTACGCGACGTCGTGCTCGCGGGCCAGATCGCCCTGTGCTGCATTTTGGTGACAGCCAGTTTCGTCAGCTTGAGAGGACTAGTGGAGTCGCTCACAATGCCCCTGGGAATTGACCCGCGCGGCGTCGCGACGGCCGCCTTTGATCTCCTTCCGGCCGGTTACCAAGGCCCTCAAGTGCAGGCATTCCAACACAAACCCCTTGCATTTATCGAGCGAATACCTGGTGTCACGTCGGCGGCGTTCTCCGACACGATCCCGCTCTACATGGATCAGTCCGACATCCAAGTTTATTCAGGCGGCACGACCGATCTCCGTCCGGCGAATGCAAAGCTCACTTACTACTACGTGGTGTCGCCTGGGTTCTTCCGTACGGTAGGAACCAAGCTGATCGCGGGCCGCGACTTCACCTGGGACGACAAGGTGAATACGCCGCCGGTAGCCATCGTCAACGAAACCTTTGCGAAGCGGATCCTCGGCGGGACTGACAAAGTGGGCAGTTTCTTTCGCAACGGCGCTCTGGTGCGGGTGGTGGGGATCGTCCAAGACGGCAAGTATCAGGGTCTCGCCGAAGAACCGTTTCCGGCGCTTTTCGTCCCGATTCTGCAGCATCCGGACACCAGCGTCATTCTCATTGCCCGGACTATGCGGCCTGAGCGACAGGTGGCCGCCCAGATGCGACGTGCCGTTCAGGATCTTGATCCGCGGCTGCCCGTGTACAGTACCGCGAGCCTGAACGAACTGCTGAGCTTCACCTACCTGCCAGTGCGCGCGGCCGTGATTTCGCTTGGGGCATTTGGTCTGCTTGCGATCTTGCTTTCAATCACCGGCATTTACGGCGTTGCGGCCTACAACGTCTCGCGGCGACAGCGGGAGATCGCCATCCGCGTCGCAATTGGTGCGCGCCGTTACCAAGTTGTGCACCAGATTCTTGGGCGCACAGTGATATTCGTTTCAGCCGGTTGTCTTGCCGGATTGGTTATAGGCATGGGTGCATCACGCTTGCTGGCGAGCGTCGTTTACCAGGCAACGCCGCGCGACCCCTTGGTGATCATAGCCGTTGTGCTCACCATGGGTGCGGTAGGGATCGCCGCCGCTTACCGCCCGGCCCGCCGCGCGATGAGCCTCGATCCAGCCGAAGTGCTACGTCAGGATTGAAGTTTGCTCGCGTTCCGCAGCGGTGGTGGTTTCACGCAGTTCGAATCTCATGTGCGGCGCAGTCGGGCTTGATCGCGCGGCGAGCGAGAGTCGGATTCGAGGAAGCTCCGCCGGATTGGGAACGGGAAACGCGTTTGAGCTAACCCGCTCGCGCGGGGGTGACGCCCAGAGCTATGCGAAATGGACATCGTCGCGCACGCCTCAACGTGTTCCTGAGGAAGCGTCCGCGGGCGGCTTCGATTCTTTGTCTACGCGGCCGAGCTGCGCCTGCTCGATCGAAATCTGATTCGCTTCCAGCGTCTCGCCCAGCACCTGGTCGAGCGAGATGCGCGCGTGCTGGTATGCAGACAGCGACGAAACTTCCGTGGATTCGGCCGCCAGCAGGCTTTGCTGAGCGGCTACCACCGCACCGATGCCGGCTGTGCCGAACGAGAACATCTGCTGTTCCTTCTCCAGCAGTTCTTGCTGGAGCGCGCGGCTGTCCGCGGCTTGCGAATAACGCAGCCGAGCCTGCCGGAGTGCGGTCATCTGGTTGGATATGGACACAACGATTTCATTCAGATTTCTGCGCTCCACCAGATTGTTCTGCCGCAATTGCAATTGATCCACTCCGTAGTCGCCCTGTGCAATCCGGTTCTCGAATTGGCCGCGGAACCCGATCGCGCCCCTTTCCGTCCCGAAATCGTGACGGAAAACCTGGCCGAACGCGGTACCAAGCCCGCCATTGAAGTTTTTTGGGTTGGGCTGTCCGGAGGCAGGATTGTACGCTCCGGCGAGACCGCGGTCGGCCAAAGTCAGGCTGCCGCGCAGCGTTGGCAGGATGCCATTGGCCGTTCCGAGGGCGGAGATCTCGGCCGACTCCTCGTTGATCTTGGCCAGTGCAACGTCCGGCCGATGGGCCAGCGCCCGGGCAACCAGCTCGCGCAGGGACGGCAATTCGTCGTTGGCTGGGATCTCGATGCGGTCCAGCGGCACTACTTCGGCCGCGTCGATTAGCGGCTCCTCCAGACCGTCGCGGCTCAGCGCATTCTTGAGCAGGTTCTCCTGCTGCCGCACGGAAACTTGCGCAATGGCCAGGTCCTGACGGCGCGTCGAAAGCTGAGCTTCGACGGCGTAGATGTCCACTCGCGGAGCGGCGCCCAGTTCAATTTGCTTGCGGGTATTGTCGACCACCTGCTGGGCTTGGTCGAGCGCGCGCTGGCGGACCTTCAGATCGTCGTTCAGAGTGACCAGGTCCCAATACAGACTGAGAACCGTTGCCACCGTATTCAGAAGTTGCGAGCGAAACGTTTCGCGCGCCGCGCCGATGTTCTTTTCGGCGACCCGAATGAACCGGCTGTTCACTCCGATTCCAAAGCCATTGAGGAACTGATGCGCGATGTAGAACTGCATGTAAGGGGCGACCGACGGATTCAAAACGTCGCTCGGCGCATTCTCATTCAGATACGACTCGTTGGCCTGCAGGTAAGCATATCCGCCGCTCAAGAGGCCCTCCTGGAGCTGGTTGTAAAATACGTGCCGCGTATCCACCAGCGCGTCAGTTTGGCTTTGCAGGAGTTCAGGCTGCGGAGTAACGCTGTGAAAATAACCGACCGTGCTCTGAAGGACCGGATCCAGGTTCTGGGTTATGGGGCCGATCTGCGAGACGACGGCATTCGTACCTCCGCCTCCGGGTCCAGCGATGTTGTTGAGCAGTCCCGCGGCCGCCTGGCTGCCGGCCACGCCTTGACCGACGGTCGGTTGATTGGCCAGCGAGTTTCCCGCCGTGACGCCCGCGCAATGGACCGCCGGCCTGCACGCGCTCCAGATACCACTCCGCGCTGACGGGGCCGTAGCGGTCCAGTTCCAAATCCAGATTGTTTTCGATGGCGACGGCCAGCGCGTCCTGCACGGTCAGGTACAATTTGCCTCCACGGATCAAGCCGTAAATGCGTGGGGAATTCGTCAAGCGTGCAGGCGGAAGGATGGCGCCCTGATAGGGCCGGATAAAGATGCGCGAGCGTGGCCGCTCGGGCGTCTCCTGCGGGCCTTGGGCACGCAACAAAAACGGGCTGCAAGCGGCCAGGATAATGAAAAATTGCCGTGCTTTCATGGTCATCTCGCGTCTACTCCTGGGGAACGTTTTCCGGGATCGAAGATTGGCGCGCCACACGTCCCGAGGCCGCTTCCGCCAGCGAAATGCTGTTGACCTCCAGGGTTTGGCCGACCGCTTGATCGAAGGCGATTTTGGCGTGCGTATAGTTGGCCATGGATTGGATCTCGGCTTCCTGGTCGGCAGCCAGATCGCGCTGTGCCTGCACCACCTGCGCGATGGTCGACTCACCGAACTTGAACCGATTCTGCTCGGCATCCAAAGCCTCCTGCGCGAGCTCGCGCGTGGCTACCGCGGTCTCGTAACGCGCGCGCGCCTGTTGCAAACCGATGACCGCATTCTTCACGTCCACGCGAACTTGATTGATGGACTTCTGGTAGTTGCAACTCCCCTTGCCGCAGCTTGAGCTGGTCGGCCACATAGTCGCCCTGCGCGGCGCGGTTGCGGAACTGGAATGTTCAAGGAAAAGCCGGCCGAATAGTTGGGAAAATTCCGCCGGAAAAGCTGACCCAGCAGGTTGCCATACGCTCCCACGAAAGCTTGCGGCGGAATCGAGCGCCGGATTCCAGCGCGTTCGGATCGCCGCTCAAGGCCGTTGTTGGTCAGTTCAGCGAAGGCCTGCAAGGTCGGCAGCAGCGCGTTCCTGGTGCCGGCCATATTGATTTTGTAGCTATCCGTGTTGACCCGCGCATGTTCCAGTTCCGGCCTGTTCTTCAGGGCTTGGTCAATCAATTCCGGCGCGGGCTTCAACTCCTCGGTGCGCGGCACGACAATGTGATCCAGCGGGACGATGTGAACTTCGTCCATCGAAGCGCTCGCAATGCCGGTGCGGCTCAGCGCGTTCTTCAAAATGGTCTCCTGCTGCGCGACGTTGGTCTGGGCGATCAGAAGCGCTTCGCGATTCGCCGAAACCTCGGCCGCGGCGCGCGTCACTTCGATGGGCGGCAATGCTCCCAAGCGCACCTGCTGCCGGTTGTCTTCGAAAAGCTTTTCCGAAGTCGCCAGCGCCTGTTGTTTGATGCGCGCGTCGTCGTTGAAGCTCACCAGGTCCCAATACAGATTCAAGATGGCGGAAACAGTGGTGATCACCTGCTGCTTCAGTTGCAGATCGGTGACCTTCATGTTGTTGCGCTGACCCGAATATTGCGGTTGTTCACCGCGATGCCGAAGCCCTGCAGCAGGTTTTGCGTCACGTACAGATCCAGGATAACCGCTGGTGAAAGGGTTTACGTCGTACGCCGGGCTGTTGTAATGGTTGCGCGAGCTGCCATAGAACAGCTGCGCGTAAGTTCCGGTTACGAACGATTGCGTGTATCCCAATTGCGCGAACCGGCTGTTGTCCAGCAGCGCATCCGTGAGGGCCAGGAAGGTATTGCTCTGGGGACTGGTAGCGTGTTGGAAGTTCATGTAGGCGATAACGGATGGATCCAGATTAGGCGGCGTGGTTCCGAGTTGAATGGTGATGCCGCCACCCGAGCCAACGCCCGATCCGCTCTCCGGCAACCCGACCGCGTTCACGCTGACGCCCGCCAAGCTCACGCTGACCGGGCCGGGGCTGATGGGCTGGCTGACGTCACGCAATGCGCCGCCGCCTTCGGTGCGCCGTAGAACCTCTCGAGCCAGCGGCGGGCCATAGCGCTGCACCGCGATGTCCAGATTGTTTTCCAACGTCAGCGCGATCACGTCCGGAACCGTGAGATACAGGTTGCCGCCGCGCAGCAGAGATTCCAGACGAGATGAGTTGCTCAGGTTGGCCGGCCCAACCGTGCGCTTACGGAAAGATTTGAGAAGCGGCCCCAGCAGCGGCGGCGATTTGGGCGTCTCAATCACCGCTTCCGGCGATTGGGCCAGCGCCAGCCCTGCGAAGATCACGCACAAAAATGTCGAGAGTTTTTGAGAACGGCTCATGTGAATAGAATCCTGGCGGGAGCGCGGCCGCGATTCCGCTGACTGGCCGGCGGCTTCCTCATGCTTGTCGAAACCCGGCCAAAGGTGCAATTCAGCTTCCAGACGGTAACTCCGTAAGATCCACCGTTTTCCGCAACGTGGATACCGCGGAATGTTCCAATTGACCAGCCGCCGAGACCCCGGTGTCCGATTTCGCTCCTCGCTGTTCGATTTTGACATGCTTCGACGAGCTATTTGCGATGGACAGGAATCAGCCGGTTTGTTTCTCGCCCACGGCCGCCAGACAGCGGCGTTACTAACGTGCCGCCCTAGTAACCTGGCCCACGCGAAAAGCCATTGACTCCGGCGTATTTGTGTTCCAAACTTTGGGTGCATGGTATGCGGGTGGAATCTTGCCTGCCGGATTGGAGCGCGCCCACAATCCACGACCTGCCAATGAATCGGGCCAAAGGAGTCTCCTTGAAAAAATTGTTTGTAGGCAACCTTCCCTATCAAGCCAGCGAAGCAGAGCTTCAGGATTGGTTCTCGCGGGCCGGTTTTCACGCCGATTCCGTACAGATCATTCGCGACAAATTCACCGGCGATCCGCGCGGTTTCGGTTTTGCCGAGTTCGGCAACGACGAAGAAGCAGACCGCTGTGTTCAGAACTGCAATGGCCAGGATTTTCTGGGCCGCTCGTTAGTGGTGAACGAAGCGCGTCCGATGCGTGAGGGCGGCGGAGGCGGCGGCGGTAGAGGCGGGCGCCCGCAGCACGGCGGTGGCGGCGGCGGCAGGCGTCGCGACTATTAATCCACTCCATCAACCGCGAGACGCGGGGCCAAGCTGCGGTAACATGCTGTAGTGCAAAACGGCGCTCGGCAATCACCGCCGGAGATGACCTTCAAGGCGGTCGCTCTTGGCCTTTTCCTCGCATTTGTTTTCGGCTCGGCGAATGCCTATCTGGGCATGCGGGCGGGCCAGACGGTGGCCGCCACCATTCCCGCGGCCGTCATCGCCATGGCGCTGTTCCGCATTCCCGCGTTCCGCGGAACTATACTGGAACAGAACATCACTCGCACCGCGGCGTCGGTGGGCGAAGCGCTGGTCGCCGGCGCCATCTTCACCATCCCGGCCTTCATGATGGTGGAACTGGACGGCCACCGGCTGTGGAGCGACCTTCGCTCGCACTATTGGGAAGCCACGATGATTCTGCTGGTAGGCGGCTTGATCGGCGTGTTCTTTATCATTCTGCTGCGCCGCCCCCTGTGCGTGGACGCCAAGGAGCTGCCCTGGCCGGAAAGCGTCGCCAGCTACGAGATCGTCAAGTCGGGCGAAGCGTCCGCCAGCAACGCGCCACGTTACATTTTCGGCGCCATGGGATTTGCCGGCCTCCTTCAGATCTTAACTTCGGATAAAGGGGCTCAGCTGTTTCGAGAATTCCTGACCGGGTTCATCCCGTTTCCGAGATCCGTCATTCAGCATTCGAGCGAGGAACGCCAACTCGCAGCGGTGACCCACTTCGGCGGTATCCCGTGGACCACTCCCAGCCTCTCACCGGCGCTGATGGGAATCGGCTATATTATCGGACCGCAACTGTCCTCGATCACCGTCTCCGGCGGCGTGCTGGCCTGGTGGGTGCTCATTCCCCTGCTTCTGTTTTTCGATCCGGATCTCATGCGCCGTATCGGAACCACCGACGTTTCGATAGCCGCCGATACCGTCTGGCACAACATTGTGCGGCCCATCGCCGTGGGAATGATGCTGGTGGGCGCGGGCAGCACGATGTTCTCCATGCGCGAGTCGCTTTGGAATTCGTTGCGCGGCGTATTCGCTGCAGCCGAGGGAGCCGCACATGAAAAAAAGCTGACCGCCCGCACCGAGCAGGACATTCCCGCGAAGTGGGTGGTGCTTGCAACGGCTGTTCTGCTGGTGCCGATTACCGCGATTTACTATTTCTTCACCAAAGGCATTGTGCCCGCCATCGTTGCGGCCATTGTAATGACCATCACCGGCTTTCTGCTTTGCGCGATCGGCGGATATCTGGTGGGACTGGTCGGCAGCTCGAATCAGCCGCTGTCGGGATTGACTCTTTCGGCACTGATTATCGCGGCCCTGATGATGCTGGTGATTGGAGTGAAGGGGCTCTCGGGAGTCGCGGCGGTACTTGGGGTCGCGGCCGTGGTATGCGTCGCGTGTTCCGTTTCAGGCTCGCTAATTCAGGACTTGAAGGCTGGTCATTTGCTCGAAGGTACGCCGTGGAAAATGGAGTTGGTCGAGATCATCTCGGTCGTGCTGCTGGCCTTTTTCCTGATGTTTCCGATCATCGCGTTGCACGAGGCCAATCTGAACACCGGCGGCATCGGCGGAAGCCAGCTGCCCGCACCGCAAGCCGGGTTGATGGCCTTGCTCGCAAAAGGAATCGTGGGTGGACAGATGGCCTGGGGGTTGCTTGCCATCGGAGCGGCGCTCGGGTTCGCGCTGCTGTTGTGCAACGCGCGCGCGCCCATGCTGGTCGCCGTCGGCATGTATCTTCCGTTCGACACTTCGTCGGCGATTTTTGTCGGCGGTGTTCTGAAATGGATCGTCGAAAGAATGACCCAACAGAGAACGCGCGAACAGAAACTCGTTATCGAGGAGAGAGGCACGCTGCTGGCTTCCGGGTTGATCGCGGGCGAAGCGATCGTCGGCATTTTGCTCGCGGTAGTGTTCCTGGCAGGGATGCCGGCCATCGCGACCTTCTCGTTCTATCCGGCCTGGGGCGGCTGGCTGTCGCTCATTGGATTCGCCGCCATCGCGTACGTGCTGGTGCGGATTCCGACGCGCGCGTCTTAAGCCGCTTAAGCGCTCTCGACAATCACGGCGTAGACTTCGCCCGGCCCGTGGACGCCGCGAATCAGGATCTGCTCGATGTCGGCGGTGCGGCTGGGCCCAGTGATCAGGACCATGGAGCTGCTCTGATCGGCGGGTTTGGGAATCGTGGCGAGCAATTCATCCAGATTGGCGAGCAGGCGCGAGCGCGGGACGATGGCCACATGGACGGGCGGCAGCAGTGAAATGAGCCGCGCTTCTTCGGCGCTCGAGAGCATCACTAGGCTGCCGGTTTCCGCCAGAGCGTAATCGGCGCTGGTGATACCGATGTCGGCCGTAGCACAGGCTGCGCGCAGTGCTTCGCGATCCGTGAATCCGGACTGAACTTGGCCAAACGCTTCGAGGCCGCAGGTTTTCAAGAAAGGCGCGTTCGAAGCGACGGCCTGTTTGCCGTCCAGCAGCTTTCCGAGTACGGCAGGAACCGCATCCGGATTTGGTACTACGAAAACTTTCCCCGCTAACTTTTCGAGACTTCGGACGAAGAGTTCAACATAGAGGTTGCGATCCATTTGCGGGTTTCGCAACAATGGGGCAACCAGAGGGGCCGGTGGTGCGCATCCGGCCCGCCCCAACGCGCTTTGGATATCGCGCAGAATCTCCTCGCGCGCGGTCATGTGCGGCGTCTCTCCGTCCAAAGTTTATGGAAGCTTTTGGGCGCAATCCGTGGAAGCTCGCGCTGGCTGGCCCATTTCCTTAAAGGACCGATCTTCGGCGCCATCGGCCAAAACCTCGCGCCCAGGTAACCGAGCAACCTGTAGATCCGCGGATTCGTCATCACCCACGCCCACGCGCCGAAGCCCCATCGCTCCAGACTGGCCTTCTTCTTGTTCGCCTCCGTAACTTCCGCGCGTAATTTGAGCAGCAACCGCGGAATCTCGATCTTGACCGGACACACTTCGGCGCACGCTCCGCACAAGCTGGACGCAAACGGCAGCCAGCTATCCTCGGTCACACCGTGAAATTGCGGCGTGATGATCGCGCCAATCGGTCCTGAATAGACCCACGGATAATTGTGCCCGCCGATCTTGCGATAGACCGGGCAATGATTCAGACACGCGCCGCAACGGATGCAATACAGCGACTGGCGCTTTTCCGGATCGCGCAGCAGCTTAGTGCGGCCGTTGTCGAGCAGCACCAGGTAGAATTCATCGGGTCCGTCGATTTCCCCGGCTCGCCGCGGGCCCGACAGGAAGGACGTGTACACCGTGAGCGGCTGGCCTGTGGCGCTGCGGCCCAGCAAGTTCAGGAACACCGCCAGGTCCTGCGCGCGCGGTATCACTTTCTCGATGCCCGCAATTGCAATGTGGATCTTGGGCGCGGAGGTGGAAAGCCGCGCGTTACCCTCGTTCTCCACCAGGACGACGGCGCCGGAATCGGCAATCAGAAAATTTGCGCCAGTCACTCCGATGTCGGCGTGCAGGAATTTTTCCCGCAGCGTCGCACGGGCGATCTTCGTTTGATTTTCCGGCTCCACTTCCTTTGGAACGCCCAGCGTCTGGCTGAAAAGGTCCGCGACGTCGTAGCGCGTCATGTGCAGCGCCGGCGCCACGATATGATAGGGCCGCTGATGCGCGAGCTGCAGGATGTATTCGCCCAGATCGGTCTCCACCGTTTCGAGCTGGTGGCGCTCCAGATGCTCGTTGAAATGTATTTCTTCGGTGGTCATCGACTTGGATTTCACGATCAGCCGCGCATTGCGTTTCTTTGCCAGGTCCAGAACGAAGTCGGCGACTTCTTCGCCCGTCCGGCAGAACACCACCTGTCCGCCGTGCGCCACTACGTTCGATTCGAGCTGCTCGAGGTAGTAATCCAAATTCTCGATGGTGTGTTTCTTGATCTCGTTCGCGCGGGTGCGTAGCGCCTGATAGTCAGGCAGACGTTCCTCGGCGACCGCGCCCGCCCGGTGATCGATCAAGCGCTGCGTCGCGGAATAAATCGCAACCTGCAGACGCGGATCATCCAGGGTTTGGTTGAATCGATCCATGGGGACGTCGAGCATCGGATTAGCGCGAGGCCAGCACCTCGGCCAGATGCATAGTGCGGATCGGAAGGCCCGCGCGGCGGATCGCACCGTCGAGCTGCATCAGGCAACTGGAGTCAATCGAAACCACCGTGCCGGCCCCGGTTTTGCGAATCGAGTCGATCTTGGTGCGAGCCATCGCCCCTGAGACCTCGGGAAATTTCACGGAAAACGTGCCTCCGAAGCCGCAACACTCCTCGGCGGCTTCCATTTCGCGCAGCTCCAGGCCTCGGACTTTGCCCAGCAATCGCCGCGGGCCGTCCTTGATGCGCAGCTCTCTGAGGGCGTGGCAGCTATCGTGATACGTGACCGCGCCGTCGAAGCGCGCGCCGACGTCTTCCGCTTTTGCCACTTCGAGCAAAAAACGCGAGAATTCCCAGACGCGCGGAGCCATGCGGTGCGCGTCTTCGAGCCGCTTTGAGTCCTGCGCGAAAATGTCTTCAAAATGATGCGTGATCATCGAGGTGCAGGAGCCGGAGGGCACCACAATGTTCTCGGCGTCGCGGAAAGTTTCAAGAAAGTGCCCCGCTACTTTACGCGCGTCGGCCACATAGCCGCTATTGAAAGCCGGCTGTCCGCAGCAGGTCTGCGCTTCGGGGAAATCGATTTCATAACCCAGCCGCTCCAGGACGTCCGCCATCGCGATTCCCACTTGCGGGAATAGCTGATCGACAATGCAGGTGACAAATAGCGAGACGCGCGGCACGAATCCTCAATTGTAGCGGGCAGCGGCCAGCGGCGTTTATCATGAGAGCGTGGAACTCGTCACGGTCGGCGAAACGGCGCCTCGCGAGGATTATTATTTGGCGCTCGAACGCGGCAACGTTTTATTTTTCCCCCGCACTCCGTTTCCTTTTTCCGAGGAAGAACGCAACCTGCTGCGCTCGAGTGAACTCTCATCCAGCCGGCATCATAAGAACATCGCGTATCGGCCGGCTTCCGATAAAGTGACGGGATTCGATAGCGGCGCGGTTAAGGATCCGGAACGCCTGCGCGCCGTGCTGCGGTCCTATTCGCAACACGCGCTGGAGTTTCTGCGGACCTTTCTGCCGCGCTACATGGACAAGTGCCGGGTCGACTTCGCCAGCTTCCGCCCGCTCGAAGAAGAGGGCCGCGACCTACCGACTAAGAAACGCAACGATCTGCTGCACGTCGACAGCTTCCCGACGCGGCCCACCAGCGGAGACTTGATTCTGCGCTTCTTCACGAATATCAATCTAACCAAGCCGCGAGTGTGGCTAACGTCCGATCCCTTTGAAACGATCGCACCACGCTACGCCGCAGACGCCGGACTGTCGCAAATCGCGCGCGGGACCGATGGTTCGTTCCTCAGTCGCATACTAAGCGCAGCGGGCCTCGGGAGCAAGCGCTCGCCCTATGACCGCTTCATGCTCGGCTTTCACGACTACCTGAAGTTCAACGCAGACTACCAGCGCGACTGCCCGAAGTACCGCTTCGAATTTCCGCCTGATTCCACCTGGATGGTATTCACCGACGTAGTCCCGCACGCGGTCCTGTCGGGCCAATACGCGCTGGAGCAGACGGTAATCGTGAGCCGCGCGTCGCTGTTAAAGCAAGAACACGCCCCGATCGCGATTCTCGAAGCCGTCTGCCATTCCCCGCTCGCACCGTGACGGACTTTCCCACGACCTGGAACATTCTGATAGAGTTTTGTTGTGGCTGTGGAGCACGACGAGATAGGCATCTGGTCCGAGGTAAAACTCGAGATTATCAAGAAGTACGCCGTTGCCTACACGACGATTATGGATGCCCAGCGGCGGGACAGAATCAGCCGCCTGCGTTGGCTGTACATTGATGGTTACGCGGGTTCCGGGCACCACGTTTCCAAAGCCCGGAATGAACTGGTTGAGGGTAGTCCGCTGATCGCTCTCAACACTAACCCTCCATTCCACGAGTACCACTTCATCGATGCCGATGCCGAGAAGGCTGCCGAACTGCGGAAACAGGCGGGCCCTCGCAGCGATGTCTTCATCTACAGCGGTGATTGCAACGAAGTTCTTCTATCCAAGGTCTTCCCGCGCGCGGACTACCGTCAATACAAAAGGGCGCTGTGCCTACTTGACCCTTACAACATCAATCTCACGTGGGAAGTGATCGAAGCGGCGGGAAAGGCGAAGTCGATTGAGATCTTCGTCAACTTCATGATCATGGACATCAACCGGAACGCCCTGCGCAAGAACCCGGATAAGGTTGTGAAGAGCAAGGCCGAACAAATGACTCGGCTGTGGGGCGACGATTCCTGGCTGGACGCCGGGTACGATCAGGTCCGAAATCTTTTCGATGAGGACGTGCCAATCAAGGTGTCTAACGAACGCTTCGCGGAAGCCTTCAGACAGCGATTGATCCACCGAGCCGGCTTCAAGTACGTACCGAAACCGATGCCGATGAGAACGAAGACCAATGCCGTGATCTACTACCTCTATTTCGCCTCCCAAAAGGAAGCAGGCATGGATATTGTGAACGACATATTCAACCAGTACAGAATGAAACAGGGGCTCTGAAATGGCAGCGACAAAGATCGAGTGGACGGATGCAACATGGAACCCTGTCCGCGGCTGCACCAAAATCAGCCCAGGGTGCAAACACTGTTACGCCGAGCGATTTGCAGAGCGCTTTCGGGGAGTTCCGGAGCATCCGTTTCAACAGGGTTTCGATCTCAGACTCGTCCCCGAGAAGCTGGACGAACCGTTGCGTGTCAAGAAGCCACAACGCATTTTCGTGAACTCCATGAGCGATCTTTTCCACGAAGGGGTTCCAGTCGAGTACATCCGGCAAGTATTCGACGTGATGAATAAGGCAAACTGGCATGAATACCAGATACTTACGAAGCGCGCAGAGCGTCTCGAAGATTTGAACGGCGTTATCAAGTGGGCCCCGCACATCTGGATGGGCGTGAGCATCGAAAACAGCGACTATCTCTGGCGAATCGATCACCTGCGGCGAACCAATGCGCATGTGAAGTTTCTCTCGATCGAACCTCTGCTTGGTCCAATCAGGAAGCTAAAGTTGGACGGCATCGACTGGGTAATCGTGGGCGGTGAGTCTGGCCCGGGCGCCCGTCCAATGAAGAAGGAATGGGTGATCGACATCCGCGACCAGTGTGTGCGGTCTGACGTAGCGTTCTTTTTTAAGCAATGGGGCGGTATCTTCAAGAAGAAGACTGGTCGCGAGCTTGAGGGGCGGACCTGGGACGAGATGCCCGTGCTCGTCGCGGAAAGTTAGCGAATCCGCCGACCAGAGGTGGGAAAACCGAACCTTTCCGAGCGCTGGTCATGAGGGCTCCCCAGTGACATTTTTCCAACTCGCATATTCGCCACACCCTCAGTCATTTCGCTCGCCCCGCCCGCAGCCAGCCCCGCGCCCCATGCTATGTCCAAACCGAGGCAAAACAAATGTCAGCACCTGCAAGCCCCGTCCTGGACCGCGCGGTCGACCGCGCCATGTACGAAAACCGAATGCGCGCCGCCGCTTACCGCGCCGCTGCCGCCACCCCAGCCTACGATGGCCCAGCCGACGATAGCGCAGCCGCCGGCCGCGCTGCCGTCAATCGGGCCGCGGTGAATCGCGCAAACACCCAGCACTCCACCGGCCCGCGCACCGAAGCCGGAAAACAGCGCTCCTCGCTAAACGCCATCCGCCACGGCCTCTCCGCCCAAACCGTCGTCCTGCCCTCCGAAGACCCAGCCGCCTACCAATCCCACCGCCGCCAGTTCTTCGCCGAATACCAGCCCGCCACCCCTACTGAAACCCAGCTCGTCCAGGAACTGATCGACACTTCCTGGCGCCTCAATCGCATTCCGCTGCTCGAAGCTGACCTGCTCGCTCGCGCAGCCAATCCCCCCGACGAACAAGCCCGTATCGACTTCGACATCGTCGACGCCCACCGCCTCATCGCCGGCATCAACGTGCAAGGAACGCGCCTGTCGCGCCAGTTCCAAAAAGCCCTCGACAAACTGCGTCAGATCCAGGCCGAGCGCCAGGACCGCGAGCGCCGCGACCTCAAAGACGCCGCCGCGCTGCTCGAACTCTATAAGCACAAACAACAACCCTGGGAACCCGCCGACCATGGCTTCGTTTTTACCAAACAACAAGTCGAGCGCGCCTCCGAGCGCATGAAGCGTCAAAACGAGGCACGCCACGTCGAATATGTCCGCTTCCACATCCCTCCCCAGATGCAGCCCGGCTATGACAAGCACACCTACTGACCGGCGCGGGATCGACAACGCGTCTGCGGCGCGGCGTACGGTGAGAACAATGCGCTTTATCGTAAACTAAGTCATGGCTGCCTCTGGCGATCTAAACGATGAGCGTTTCGGCCAGTTGGAATCCATGCTCAATCAGCTCAACAACCGCCAGCGACACTTGCTGACTGAACAGGTTCTCAGCAAGGCCGAGAGCCTTCTCGAACGCGTCGCGGAACGAATGGATGTGGTTGCCGAGAGTCTGGAAAAACTCACCGTAAAGGTCGACAAGCTCGCCGAGCAGATCCAAATTCAAGCCGACGGCCAAAAACATAGCGACGCACGCATCGACGCACTGGCGGATATGGTCCGGCACCTCATCGAACGCAACGGCAAGCATTTGCAATAACTTGCTCCTTGACATTTTGCCTTTTCTTCGCCCACAATGAATGCATGGCCCTTACCAAACGGCAAAAGGAAGTCCTGGATTTTATTGCGGACTTCGTCGAGCAGAATGGCTACAGCCCCAGCTACGAGGAACTGGCCCAGGCGCTGAATCTGGCGTCGCTCGCCACGGTTCACAAACACATCCAGGCGCTCGAATCGCGCAATTACCTGCACCGGCAGTTCAATCACAGCCGCTCATTGGAGGTCGCCCCCAAGTACATCCAGGAGCGGCGTAAAAGCCGCAAGGCTACGCGCGCGATGGAAATTCCGCTGGCCGGACGCATCGCCGCCGGCGCTCCCGTGGAAGCCGTCGAAGGACGCGATACCCTGCAGTTCACCGACTTCGCCGGTAAGGGAGACACCTTCGCGCTCCAGGTCAGCGGCGAGTCAATGATTGAGGACCACATCATGAGCGGCGACTACGTGCTGGTGGAGCGGACCGCGCAAGCAAGCGACGGCGAAATCGTAGTGGCGTTGCTGGAAGGTCTCGAAACCACGTTGAAGCGCTTCTACCGTGAGCCCAGTGGCCGCGTCCGGTTGCAGCCCGCCAATTCCTCGATGCAGCCCATCATCGTCGACGCCGCCGACGTCCAGATCCAAGGCCGGGTGCTGGCCGTGCTGCGGAAATACAAGTAAGTTCCGCCGGCCGTATCGGTTGCCAAATCGCGCGGACGCTCCGCGAACGCATGCTAAACTGATACATGACATGAGCAGTGCTGTAACTGGGGTGAAGCGCTTTCTATTTTGGGATTATCCCCGCGCCGGCTGGCAGTACGATGTGATGGTGGGGCTGATCCTGGCGTTCATTTTCCTGACGCCGCGCGCCTGGTTTCGCGATCAGCCGCGGGCCAGCAGCATTGTGATGCTGCCTTCCGAGCATGGCGCTACCGTGTTCTGGATGGACGCCGAACAATTCTCCAGCACGGCGGACTCCGAGCGGCCCGCCAAGGCCAGCACACTGCTCAAGGCACGCACGGGAAAAAAATACAACGTCATTCGCCTGGAGCCGATCGTCGATTCCGAACAAGAGATCAAGGGGTACATGGCGTTTACTACGCCGTACTCGGAATCTCCCGAACTCGTTCTCAATGAGATTGTACCTGTCCACTCTTACTGCGTTTCTTGCGTTGATCGCGTTCCATGCCGTCGCGGCGCCGCCTTCCGGCAAGGATGACCTTCAGGATCTGCTGGCGCGCATGGATAAGGCCGCAGGCACATTCAAGGCCATGACCGCGCAAGTCACTTACGTGACACATACCGACGTACTCAATGAGGACAACACGGAAACAGGTACCGCGGTCATGCAGAAAGTACAGCCCGGCGAAGTCCAGGCTTTGGTTGATTTTGTAAGCCCCGATCCACATACGTTACACATCCAAAAGCGCCGTTTGGAAATTTACCGGCCTAAGATCAAACAATTGGAAGTGTACGACTTAGAGAACCACGGCGAGCAGATTGATAAGTTCGTGATGATAGGGTTCGGCACCTCTGGCTCGGAACTTGCAAAGGACTATGGCATGACGGTGCTCGCATCCGAATCGCTCAAAGGCCAGCCGGGAAGGTTCATCCACGTGCGGCTGATTCCCAAGTCCACCGAGGTGCACGAGTATGTGACCAGCTTGGAGCTTTGGATTCCCGAGCAAGGCGATCCCTATCCGGTGCGTGAGAAAATTCTTGCGCCTTCCGGCGACTACCGCTTGGTCACCTACAGCGATTTGAAAATCAATCCACCTTTGAAGGCCGATGCGCTGCAACTGAAGCTGCCCTCCGGGGTTAAAACAGTTTATCCAGGCAAATGAAAGTATTGAACGCCAAGACGGCGCCGAATAATCGCGACTCGCGCGGACGCTTGACGTTTCTCGATTGGACGCGCGGCCTGGCAGTGGTGACCATGCTGCAAGGCCACGTTTTTCATTCCTTCGCCAAGCCGAGACATCCGCACCGATGGTCCCTTCACGCTCTCTCAATTTCTGGGCGGCATTGGACCGGCGGTATTTCTAGTTCTGACGGGAATCACGCTGGCGTTCTTGATGGACGGCCGCGAGCGCCAGGGTCTGGGCCCGCTGGCCCGCTGGAAAGCCGCGCTGCGGCGCGCCGGTTATCTGTTCTCGCTCGCATTTCTCTTCCGCTTGCAGCTCTGGATCTTCGCCTTTCCCGGCAGCCCCTGGACCGATCTGTTCAAGGTGGACATTCTGAATTGCATGGGCTTCGCCATCGCTCTAATGTCGGTCATGGCCATCTTCACCACCGCGGAGCGTGTGCGTTTGTGCGCCGGCTTGGGCCTGGCGATTGCCGCGCTGTCGCCGCTGGTTTCCTCGCTCGACTGGAGCTGGCTGCCCGCCGGAATTTCCGCCTACCTCGTGCCCAGTTATCAGTACTTCGCTTTCTTCCCTTGGGCTGCTTTCATCGCTTTCGGCCTCAGCATCGGCAGCATCCTGCGGCTGGTCAAACCGGAACACATGGGCCGCATCATGCAGTGGGGCACCCTCGGCGGAATCGTCCTGGTGGTCGGCGGCCAGTATTTTTCCAACGTGCCCTATTCGCTCTATCCCAATTCCGAATTCTGGCTGAATAGCCCGGGCTTGATCGTCATCAAACTGGGCGTGGTGATGATCATGATCGCTTTCGCCTTCGTTTGGACCGAGTACGCCTTAGGCACCGCGTGGAGCTGGATCCGGCAACTCGGCACTACCTCGCTGCTGGTTTACTGGGTCCACATTGAGCTGGTCTACGGGCGCTGGTTCGGCGCCTGGCACGGATCGTTGAGCAATGTGGAATGCGCGTTTTGGGCCGCGGTAGTGATCGTCGCCATGATCGGGCTTTCGATCGCGCGCAAGAAGTGGAGCACGATCTGGCCTCCGGTAGCAGCGCACTTTTCTTACCGGTATTCGCCGCGCAGAGTTTCCGGCGACTAAGCACTTTACGCCTCAGGCGTGCGCTGCCGCTGGCTTGCCGAAGAACGAATCGAACACGGCTTTTCCTTTGCGCATGATCAGCTCGGCCAGGTTGAGCACCAGGGCCAATGCCAACAATCCCGGCCAGAGCCGCAGCGAGGAGGGTTCCGAACGAGCGCCCGCGTTGAACACCTGGCTCGGCTGCTGGATTGAAGCGGCCGCCCGTAAACTGGGCAATCGAGCGCAGTAGAAACGGATTCGAGCCATAATCGAGCAGCTCCTGTTCCTGCCGGTAGAACCCGACTTCAGGAAAAGCGCGCGACTCTTCCAGCGGCCGAATGCGAAACAGCCCCTGCAATTGGCCGATATGAATCCGCCCGCGGTAGGCCTGATCGGCGAGTTCGGTCACCGGCAGCGGATGCTGAAATCCGCCGGGACCAAAGATGTAAATGGCGGGCGGCTTGGCCGGAGCTGCCACTTCGCTGCCCCAACTGATAGTTCACCACCAGATCCCCACTGGCGCTGTCGAAATCGGCCCTAGCTTCGCCGCTCTCGGAGTGCGGAAGAAGATCGCGGAAGATATTGGTCCAAAAACGGTCGAACCCCTTCCATGTCACCCAGTCGGCAGCCCAGCGGCTCTTGGCGTCGGAAGTGAACACCACCGCGCGTCCCAGGCCATATTGCCAGCGGACCAGCAGCGGATCTTTCGGATCGATTCTGAGAATCGTATCCGCGGATGGCTTGCTGACGTATCTGACATAGCCTTTCAACGCGGGAGCAGAATCGATTCCCACTCCATCCAGGATCTCGACGTTCTTTTCTACCTCCGGCCGCAGCGGTTTCTCAACCGCGGTGGACCCGGTGTGCTCCATCACGTCTTTCAGCAGAATCTGTTCCAGCCCGGCGGGTTCGTTCAGGAAATATGATTTGCCGTTCGGCCAGGCTGGCCACTTTTTCCAGGTAGGCGCGATTCACGTCCTGGCCCAGGCCAACGGTCGAGATGGTGACATGCTGCGCGGCCGCTTCCTTCGACAAATCCAGGCTGTCGCCTTCTTCGGAAATTCCGTCGGTGAGCAGCACGATGTGCTTGAACGTCGCGCGGGACGGGAGCACCCGGCGGTATGCCTCGGCCAGCGCGGGAGCGATCTGCGTGCCGCCATCGGGCACGATTCCCGCGATCAGGCGCTTGATCATGGCCTTATCCTCGGCGCGGCGAATCGGCACCGCCCATTGGAACGAGTTGTCGAAGATCAGCACGCCGACCAGATCTACCGGACGCAGATTGTCCACCACGCCGATGGCGGCTAAGCGGGCCAGCTCGATCTTGCGGCCCTCCATCGAGGATGACTTGTCGATGATCAACACCACCGCGGTGCCTTCGGGCGAGCGAGGAGGGGCGAGCTTGGCGGGCATGGTGCGGTCGAGCGCGTCTTCCGCGGTCTTGGTGTCGTTGTACACGTTGCGTTCGCCAGCAATCACCAGCAGGCCGCCGCCCTGCTTGACGAAGCTTTCCATTTCGTCTTTTCGCGAGGCCGGCAGCGCTTCCAGATCCAGATTGTTGAGCACCACCAAGCTGGTAGTCGGCGAGAGTCCCGTGCAGAGGGTCGGCGGTTCGATCGACCTCAAACTCAGCCGCGCTTAAAGTTTGCATCAAGTGTGTTTCGGTGCCCTCGGGATCTTGCGAAACATACAGGACCTTGGGCCGGCGCAACGTCATGGCGCGATCGAACCGGATCTCGCCGAGGTTGTCGGCGCGCATCGATCCCGACAGACTGAGCGCGCCCGCGGCGGTGATGCGGGCGTGCACCCGCACAGCGTTGCTGCCCCGTTCCAGTTTGACGGGTTCGATCCCAGCAGCTTACCCTCGGCGCGCATTTGCACCGTCGCTGAAACATCGGCCGGCGAAGAAATCGCCAGATCGATGGGAAACTTCTCGCCCGTAAAAGCCATGGTGGGCAGGCTGACTGATTCCAGGCGCAGAGTCGGCTGCGGCTTGCCTTGGAGAGCGATGGTGTCGATAGGGATGCCAAGGCTCTGGGCCTGCCAGGCCGCGCGGAGGACGCTGCCCGAGTTTTCTTTGCCGTCAGAAATCAGCAGGAGCCGCGGTACCAGTCCAGCGGGCAGGGAAGCGATGGCTTCTCGCACGCCGGCTTCGAGATCGGTGGCCTGGCCCGCTTCGCCCGCGGTGTACTTGAAATGCCAGCCGCGCTGCTGTTCTTCCGGCGTGACATTGCGGACCGAGCGCGCGAAGGGAAGTACGCGAATCCAGTGCCGGCCGCGCGATCGTTCGAGCGCGTCCGCCAGTTCGGAGGCGCGTGCCAGATCCTGCGGCGAAAGACTGGTGGAGGTGTCCACCAACACGGCCACAGCCATCTTGGTTTCCGGAGTGTTCAGCTTAGGTTCGGACAGCGCCAGGATGATTGCGATGATGCTCAGCGTTTTGAGAAACAGGGCCAGCGACCGGCGCGTGCGGCGCAATTCGAACAGCATCCAGCCGAGCGGCAGTACAAGCAGACGCGAGGACCCAGGCGTGTTCGAACGTCACGAGGCTTTCCTCCAGGGCAGACGCGGTATGATTTGCGTCGCCGAGACCCAGCCCTTGCGCATGCGGCCGAAGAGGATCCAATCGGCGATCAAACCAGCGGCGCCGAGCAAAGCCAGCCACTGCCAGATATCTCTTGCCGCGGGCTCGTAAGGAGCGCGGCCGGGCATGCCATGGCGCACGCTGGCCGGCTTCCACACGACATCCCCGGGCTGAGGCAGCGTGAGCGAGTAAACCAGCTCTCGATCGCCAGTGAGCACGCGCACGATGCCTGGAGCGCCGGTAAAGAAGCGCACGATGCGGCCGTCCACGCTAAAGGGCAGGACCTTGCCATCTTCGGTCTCAACACGAATGGTGGCCGGGTCGGCTTCCGATTCCAAGTCGGCATCCACGGTGCCCACCGTGCCCGCGGTGAGCGTCCAGGAGCGAAAAAGATCGGGCGCCATCCAGCGAACGATGTTGGCGAAGAGCAGCGGCGTGGTGAGTTCGTACTTCATGCCCGATCGGACGGGATCAAAACCGAGCACAACGGTTTTGAGTTTTCCGTCGCGCGCCACGATCAGCACACCGGCGTCGGATTCGGCCACCGCGATATCGCCCGGGGCGGTGCGAAACACCTCGGCGCTGGCGAGTTCAATATCGCCGGCCCGAAGCCCCGCTCCCAAGGGATGATCCACGCGCCAGCGCTTGAGCTTCACGGCAGTGGCCGTGGTTGCAACGGGCACGGGCGACTTGTCCGCGGGCGGCTCAATCCAGATTGCATCCGTCTGGGGCGGGCTGGGAGGCGCGAAGCGGTCCAGAAGTACGACGCCGCTGTGAATGCTGGGATCGTAACTCGAAGGCGGTTTGAAACTCGCCTGCACGCCGGGAATCGCATTGAAGACGGGCTTTAGAAGATCGGGCTCGGCCGAGTAGACGGTGAGCGGGACCAGTTGCCGGGCCGGCAATTCCAGAATGGCGCGCGTGTCCTCGGGAAAAGGATCTTTGGTGAGCAAACGCGCTTCCAGCCATCCGGCGGCTCGCGTCTTAAAACGAAAACTGGTCTCATCCTCAGCGCCCGGTTTCAGCTCAAAGCGCCGAGATCCGATGGGCGATCCGCCGAACTGCACCGCTAGAGGAACCGAGTGGGACGCCGCGCCGTAATTTTTGACCGCCACGAAAACTTCCCAGCCGTCGGGCTCAGTTAGGGAGCGGTGCACACTCACCTTGCGGAGGCCCACATGCTCACTCGGCCCACCGACGGAGATGATGCGCAAGTTGGCGGGAGCGGCGGCCAAGGATGCTTCCTCGCTCGAAACGCGAGCGGCGCCGATCAGCACGATCTCGCCCGCCCGTTGTGCTTGCAGCTTTTGAGCCCGTTGCGCAAAATCGAGCGCCTGCTGAACGTTCAAAGAACCGGCGCCAGGCTGCGTTTGGTCGATAGCTTGTTGAATCTTGAGCCGGTCGGTTTCGAATACGGTTGCGGGAGTTGCCAACACGTCGGCGCGCAGCACCATCACACGATCGCTGGCCGGGAGCAGCTTGACGTAATTTCGAGCCGCGGCGCGCGCTTGATCGATCAGCCGCGTTTGCCCGGTGCGGGCATTCATCCAGGCTGAAGTATCGAGAATCAGAACGTGATCGCGCGAGGAGCGCGACGGTGAGCCGAACCGCAGCTGCGCGATGGCGAGCAACAGTAAAAGCATGCTGAGGAGCTGCAGCAACAGCGACCAGGGTTGTTGCAGCTTGCGCCGGTGTTTGAGCACCGGTGGGTGCTCGGCCATCTCGAAGAAGCGCAGCGTGGCCACGGTGCGCTTCTTCCGCATACGGTCCAGCAGGTACAGCGCGACCACCACGCCGGAGATGGAGCCCAGGATGGCTAGAAATTCCGGCAGGCTGAGATTGAGGAAAAACATGGCGGCGCTATTCAATCCCCCCCGCCCGCGCGATGGGGCCAAAAACCGCTTCCTCGATAGTAGTCGCGGTAGAAAGCCCTACGTAACGGCCGCTGTTCCGCAATCCGATGCGCTGGATGCTTTTGGCGAACTCGTCGAAAGCCTGCACGTAATTCTCACGCGCACTGGAGTCGAATCCGATTTCAATGGTGGCACCGGTCTCGGCGTCCGTCAGGTCCAATTGCCCTTCCCACGGCGGATCGCGATCCTCCTGATCCCACACATGCAGCAGCATCAGCTCGTGGCCGAAGTCCGCCAGATATTGCAGTGGCCGCTCGCAATCGGTCTCGTCGAGAAAATCCGAAATGACGATCAGCAGGCCGCGCTGCGGATACTTGGTGATGAATTGCCGCGCTACCTCGAAGAAATTGGTTCGTCCGGCCGGCTTCAAGTCTTGCAGAAAATTCACCGCCGGAATAAAACGATGCCGGCCGCCGCCGCACAGGAAGGAGTCCAGCAGGCCATCGGCAAATGGCTGGAGGGCGATGGTGTCGAGCCTGACCAGCCCGACGTAACAGAGCGCAGCCGCGAGCTTGCGCGCAAAATCGAACTTCGAGACGCCGCCGGCCGTCATGGAGTTGCTGCAATCGAGCAACAGCCTCACCGGTATGCGCGGTTCCACCTGGAACATCTTCAGGAACAACTTCTCCAGGCGCAGATAAGCGCGCCAGTTGACGGCCCGCAGATCGTCGCCGTGATGGAATTGACGATGGTCCAGGAATTCCTGGCCGGGGCCGGAAAAGTGGGAGATGTTATGCCCGCCCACGAGCCCGGGAAAAGACTTCTGCCACTGAATGGTCAGCCGCTCGAGTTTCTCGAGGAAGCTGCTATCGATCAGGGGTGTGGGTTTCACGCGACTGCTGCGGAAGTGACGCTTCCGATTATCTCGGTGAGGATGGTCTCGGGAGTTTGGCCATCGGCGTGAGCGTCGAAGTTCAAAATGATCCGGTGGCGCAGGACGTCCGGCGCGATTTCGCGGACATCATCCATGCTGAGGTTGAGGCGCCCGCGCATCAGCGCCAGCACGCGGCCGCACTCCACCAGCGCCTGCGCGCCGCGGGGTGAACTGCCGTAACGGATATATTTGTTAGCCAGGCTGTGCGCGAACTTGGTGCCGGGCTGCGTGGCCATCACGAGGTCAATGGCGAAATCCTGCACGTGCTCGGCGACCAGCACTTCCCGGCAGGCATCCCTCAATTGCAAAATCGCCGGCCGGTCAATCACCTGGTGCAAAGAAGTGTCGGCGCTGTGGATGGTTCGCTCGACGATCCGGTTCAAGTCTTCGCGCGAAGGGTACATCACCAGAATCTTCATCAGGAAGCGGTCGAGCTGCGCTTCCGGCAGCGGATAAGTGCCCTCCATTTCGATGGGATTCTGAGTGGCCATGACCAGGAAGGGGATTTCCAGATCATGCGTGGTAGTGCCGCTGGTCACGGTGCGCTCTTGCATCGCTTCGAGCAGCGCCGACTGGGTCTTGGGCGTGGCACGGTTGATTTCGTCGGCGAGCACCAGGTTGGCGAAGATGGGGCCAGGCTGGAAGCGCAGCGCCTTGGCGCCGTGATCGTCGGTTTCGATAATCATGCTTCCGACGATGTCGGCCGGCATGAGGTCCGGCGTGAACTGGATGCGCGAGTACTTCAAATGCAGCACACGGCCGAGCGTGCGCAGCAGAGTGGTCTTGCCCAGGCCGGGGACTCCCTCCAGCAAAACATGGCCGCCGGCCAGCAGACAGATCAGCACGCCGTCCACAACATGCTGCTGGCCGACTATGACTTTTCCAATCTCCTGGCGGACCTGATCGAGATGACGAGTTGCAATTTGAAGTGTAGTTTCAGTGCTCACGGCGCTATTTATATTTTACGGCCTTCGGGAATCGCTGCGTGGGGACTTAGTTACTATAGCACCAGGAGATCATGTCCTCCAGCGGCTCCATCCTGGACCCGATTCAACAACGCCTCACCGAGCTGAGGAATGGCCTGTTACGGCTGCACAAGACGCTGCTCGATTCAGAACGCGCCCGCTACGAGCGCGACATCGCGCGCATCAACTCCAGCGGCGAACTGTTGAAACTGGTCCTGTACGATCCCTGGTTTGCGTGGCTGCACGAACTGTCGGAATTCGTGGTGCTGATCGACGAAACGCTGGACGCCAAGGAGCCGCCGGCTGGAATTGAAGCAGAGCGGCTGATCGCCCAGGCCTGGGAGTTGTTGGCTCCGGATGAGATGGGTACGGGCTACCAGCAAAGCTATTTTGAGGCGTTGCAGCGCGATCCGGACGTGGTGCTGGAGCATGGCAAGATGCGGAAACTGCTGACACGCCTGACTTGAGCCGTCGGGTCGCCTCAATTGTTTGAAGTCGATGCGACGGGCTGGTAGCGGAATGGGCGAAAGACCGAATCAAACAAGACGCGCGTCAACAAGGCAAAGCGATCGGTAGTTTCCGCCCCCCCGGAGCGGTTACGTGTGAAAGTCGGACAGCGGAGGAAACGACCATGATGGGAAGGCAGAGCGCCGGGAAGAGTTGTCTGGAAGCCACTACGAGTGACCTCTTTTGGCGCTGATCGCGCTCGGCCCATACTTCATCGGGGTTCTCAGAAGAGTTGATGTTGCTGACATGCCGTGGCGGTGTGAGGCTCCTGCATTGGCCACTGTTTTTTGTTGGCTTTCGGGCCGGTATTCATGTTCGGTCGTGACCTAATTCATTTCCTTCGTCGCAAAGCGTCACCGCCAGCGAGGCTCTCCGTGATGACCTCACAACCGACGGCAGGATCCGATGCTTGGGGGTGGGTGAGGCTACTCAGCCGGCGACTTTTTCAACAACATCAGTCCTTCGCGCAACAACCGCCTGAACCCGCTGAGATCGGGTCTCATTGACGGAGCCACCACTTGCGCTTCGGTTCATTCGTGGCGCGGCCTGCCTCACGGATGATCTGGTCGGCTTCGCTCCCCGCGATTCTTTTGATAGCTGCTTCGATCCTCGGCTTGCCGTACCCTCTCAGCATGAACTCCTCCGAGGTATCAGCGGGCGGCGTGGCTGCTGTCTTCCATGCCTCAACGAGGGCCGGTAAGGCTGCCTTATCTCCAACAATACCGAGCATCTCGACACATTTCGTTCGGACCTCATAGGAAGGATCATTGAGTGAAGCGACGAGCGATGCCACAATTGTGGGTTTGCCGATCGATTCAACCAAATCTGTTAGGGAGGAGCCGCCCGCCATTAAGTGACCGCTCATCAAGACGTGCAGTTGTTCGGCCACCGCCAAGCGAACATTAGGATGGGTCGCCGTCAATCCTGCGGCAAGCGTTGACGGGGAACAACCCTTCTTATATATTTCGACGAGCAAAGCTGAGGCGACATTCACCGTTACCTGATCTGGGGATGCTAATACTTCCGTCAGGTAAGATATCGCGGTTTCGCCTCCGATTGATCCCAACGCCCACAGGACTGCCCTCTTCGCCGAGGATTTCCTATGGGCTTCGATCAGAGTGGGTACGGCGCCTCGGCTTTGCATTCGGCCTAACAAGTCCCCCGCCCAAGACGCTGATGCCGCCGGCAATTCTGGATCGTCCCCCGTGACGGCTTCGATTAGTGCAGTTGGGCACGGTTTATCGAGTACTAGCGCAAGCTGTTGCGCAAAACGCGCCTGCTCGTGCGGCTCAACGACACGAGCAATCCATTGCGCCACCGATTTATGGGTGCCATCAGAAGCGGCGCCGCTCGACGAGGTGTCAAGGGCATATGCCGCCCCACAGTAGGGGCAGGCGAGTGTGCCCTGATTTTCCGCTTGCACCAGAAAGCCCCCACAAGAGGAGCACCGAAGTGGAATAGCTGAGGGCATTTGTCGCTTGAATTCAGGGTACTTCGGGTAAGGTCGAATGATCGCTGCCATTCTAACACCTTACAAGCCGGTTCTGAGTTTAGAACCGGCGCGCGTACCACAGAAGACAAGCACCCCACACTGCCAACAAGAAACTCTTTCATGGTCTGTTCTCCTGCCTAAGCTTAATGCTTTGGCGGCCAGAGTCAACATATGGTAGTGGTACTTTGATTTTTCGTAGTCAGGATCGTACTCGAAAAGAGGAAATGCCCGGTGTTCCGTGGAAATTAGCGGCTCCCGTGTAACCCACTCTACGACGCCTTCCTGCGTTTGACAACTTCCGATTTTGGTGGCATCAGCGCTTCTAATTCTGTGAGGAGCGCGGGAATCTGTTTGTGTCCCGTAACCTTCCGGAATTGTCTTTGTGCAACCAGAAGCCCCGACCCAACCCAGCGCTCTCGTTGGTCGCCACCATGCCAGCGTTTCACGTTCTTGCAAACCTGCTCCACAATCGAGAATGCTGACTCGATCACATTGGTGCTAGAGAGCGTCTTGCGCAGTTGCATCGGGACGTGAAGGCGATGAACGGTCAACGTCTCCTCCATCCCTTCGCCCAAACTGCGGGCCGCGCTGGGATTGAGATCCATCAGTTCGCGATGGAGTGCGTTCAGCGCTTGCTGGGCAGCCGCATGATCTTCCAGGGCGTAGGCCGCATTGAGCTTTTTCGCCACGGCCGGCTTCTGTTCGTCGGTCAGATGATCCAGCACATTCCGGCGCTTGTGAACCTGGCAGCGCTGGATCGCCGCCGACTCACCCGCATACTTCTTCACCGCAGCAGTCAGCGCCTTGCCGCCGTCCAGAACGTAGAGCCGCGGTACGGTGAAATCCAATCCGCGACTCACCAGATCACCGAGCAGCTCACCAACTACGATTGCGTTTTCGGTGGCTCCTTGCCGAATGCCCAAGATCATTTTCCGCCCGTCCTCAGCGATCCCCAACGCGGCTACCATCTGCTGGCCTTCAAACGGAGTTGCATCGATCAGCAGCGCACATAGCCGCACTTTGTCCAGCCGGCGTTCCATCATGTCCTTCAATTTCGCCCGGCTGGCCTCGATGAAGTGCTCGCTGACCGCGCTCTTCTCCAGGCCATAAGCTTCAGTGAACTCCCGGACGGCCTGGCCATATTTTCTGGTGCTGAGGCCGAGCATCAACTTCTCCCACACTGTTTCTGTCAGCGGTTCGCCGCGATGGAACATCTCGTAGCTGCCCAGCCGCACTTCGGTGTCATCCGTCGTCCGCACACGCGGCCGCTTCACCGGAACCTTCTGCCCCATGACGATGCAGTAGCCTTGCTCGCTACCCCAGCGGTTGGCCGTCCTTGCCGCTTGCCGTTGGCTGCGCTCGCCGACCAGTTCCCGCACTTCTTCCTGCATCAACAGATCCATCAATTGCAATCCGGCTTGACGAATCAATTCGCCCACGCCTCTGCGCAACCAGCCCACCATCTCGGCCAGTGGCAGCACCATCTGTACCGCCGGATTCCCATCCGCGGCCATTGCCTCGAACTGCTTCACAGCTCGCTGCGATTCAATTTGATATGGTTTCTTCATAGCGACTCTCCTTTTTCTCGCGAAAGAAAATTGCTCTTAGCCTATCAAGGCTTCGAGCGAGAGTCGCTAATTTCTACGGTCTAACGGGCATTCCCCGAAAAGAAGATCGGTTGCAAGGTTGGTAATTTCGTCCACCTTCACCCGGCGACGGATGTTTTTGCTTTCAAAGCTGAGCTTAAGAATTTCGTCCTTAGTCAGGCCGACTTCTTGCACAATACGCAGGATGGATCGCTGGCCCCGGCCCGGTCCCTTAGCGCGCTCGCCCTTTAGAAAATCTTCGAATCTACGTGCCTTTTGCCGCCAAAGGTACCTACCACGAAAGTATGCGAGGACACCTACGATGGCTACGATTCCCGTAGTGATTGATGCAACGTTGGCCCAGTCGCTGAGCCCCATGACCTTGTAATCGTAACACTACGCTACGCCGCTTCTTTCTAACCCTCGCTCCGGGGTTTCCAGCTCTACCAAATCAGACACTTCCCACAGCCAATCCGTCATGCCGGCGGCCCGTCGCACGTGATGTGGGCGTGCCCGATTGGCCGCTTGGTCGACTATGTAGTTGCCAAAACAAGGGCGACAACTTGCTTGGCTCACCTGGAGATGGTGTACTTTTATACCATGCAACTCGCCTCTTTCATTATCTCGTTGGCCGTTGCTGGAATATTGTGGGGAGCGGATATGCTGACCCCCGATAGGTGGCGCAAGCGGGTGGGGTGGCCGGTGTTGATAGCATCAATACTCGTTGGTTCGTTGGGAACCTATATGTATGTGAGCGGTCCGCCCATCGTAGTAAGAATTACTAGTGCACAACGAGCCGCGTTAGGAACACCATATCCGTACAAACCGTTAATTGATCCTACCAGCTATCAGGGACTTTACGAAAATGGGTTCGTCTTGTGGATAGATGGCCGGTTTTTCGAACTGAGCTTGGACCGTCAGTACTGGACATCTTTCGTCGATTCTTTTCCGGCAAGTGAAGCACGGTGGTTCACGCGTACCACGTTGCGGAAGGATTTCCCGCAGTGTGGAGATAGACTGCCGATTGGCGGACTAGCGAAGGCAATGCGCGGTGCGCAAAAACAGTACTACGCGTGGCTTGGATGCCTACAGGCAGAAAATTCTTCAAGCACTACGACAGGAGTCACAATACAACAATTTTCAAACGGCTACGTGATAGAAGGTGTGCTCAACCCGCCGCAATCTACCTATAGAAATCGAATAGTATTACTCAACGGTGGAAGATGGGAATCCGAGTTCATGGATTCTAACGGCACGTTTGTCATCAACAGGCTTCATTAGTTTCTGCGTGCTCCGGATGAGATGGGGACGGGCTACCCGCGGCGGTACCTCGTGGCGTTGCAGCGCGATCCGGACGTGGTACTGGCGCACGGAAAGATGCGGCAACTGCTGACACGGTTGACGTGAGTCGCCGGGTGGCCTCTACGCCGCGAAGGACCGAATTAAATGGGTCGCGAAAAGACCAGGCGCAGATGCCAGCGAGCACGGTTTTGAGACCGCCGGTGAGTCTTGAAGATCTTAGACGCGACACTGAATACGGCAATCTCCGGGCTAACGGCACGTTCCTGAGCCCTAAGTTCCGAAACAGCACGTGACCAAGGCAGAATCGGCGGACACATGGCCGATTTTTCGGGACTTATTTCCGTGACCGGCGTTTCTCAAGATTAATCCTCCGGAACTTCCCAGAATCGGGACTTCGGGATCACCGACGACAGACCAAGTGGCCAGTGCCACGAATGCACGCCTGCGTGCTGGCAATCACGGTCCATACACCAACGGCCCGCGCGCCTC
>CAVUBR010000023.1:0-22443 GCA_963739705.1 Terriglobia bacterium
ATTCCTCAAGAGCCTTACGTTGTTCCTTGTGACCCCATTGTTTGGGCAGACCTCGGATGAAAAAGATGCATGGCCACGGTGCAGAAGACCTTCAACGCGATGGCCGCGCACGACGGGGCACCGGTTCGCGCCACCATGCTCGCCGACGCGCGGTTGTACGCGGTGCGAAACGAAAGTGCTCCGGCCAGCACGTCAGTGGATGATTTCGCCAATCAGATCGCGTCGATGAAGGGCGATCTTTTGGAGCGCTTTACAGCCCAGCCGAGCGTTTCGATTCGCGGGCGCATGGCCCAGGTCTCGGGCGAATAAGAGTTTCTGCGGGACGGCCAAAGTTCAACCACTGCGGCGTCGATTCGGTGAGCCTGCTGAAGACCGCCGAAGGATGAAAATCGCGACGATTGTTTACACCGCTGAGACAACCGGCTGCAAGGGCCAATAGCGCTGACTGATTGCGGCCGGCGACCCCAGGTACAATAAGGAATTACTGCATGAAGCTCGCGCTGGCGCAGATCAATACGACGGTCGGCGATCTTTGCGGCAATACTCAGAAGATCCTGGCGTTTTCACAACGAGCGGCCGCGGCGGGCGCGGACGTGGCGGTATTTCCCGAGCTCACCATCACCGGATATCCGCCGCGCGATCTGCTGGAGAAGGAAAGCTTCCTGGCAGGCGTAGAGAAGCATTTGGATGAGCTAGCTCGATCCACTGAGGACCTGAAGCTCAGCATCATCTGCGGCACGGTCACTCGGACCGGCTCTTCGAGCGGTAATCCGATTTACAACAGCGCGGCGGTGATCGCCGGCGGGCGCGTCCTGTTCCGGCAGAACAAAATGCTGCTGCCGAGCTACGACGTTTTCGACGAAAAGCGATACTTCGAGCCCGCGGCCCGGCAGAGTCCGCTCAGCTTGGGGGATTTTCCGGTCGCGCTGACGGTTTGTGAAGACGCCTGGAACGACAAGCAATACTGGGAGCGCAGGCTGTACAGCCGCGATCCGGTGGAAGAGCTGGCGCACAGCGGCGCGCGCCTGCTCATCAGCATCAACGCGTCACCCTATCACAGTGGCAAGCGGGCGCAACGGCACGAGATTTTCGCAGCGACCGCGCGCCGGTTCAAGCTCCCGCTGGTCTACGTCAACCAGGTGGGCGGCAACGATCAGCTGGTGTTCGACGGCAGCAGCTTCGCGATGAATGCGGAAGGCCGGCTGATCGCAGTGGCCGCGTCCTTTGAAGAAGACCTGGCCCTCTTCGACACGGATGCGCTCACCGGCGACCGCCATGACAATTATTCCGACGAGTGCGAAGCGATGTATCAGGCTTTGGTGGCAGGCACGCGCGACTACATTCGCAAGTGCGGATTTGAGCGCGTGATCATCGGGCTCAGCGGGGGCATCGATTCATCGCTGACAGCGGCTATCGCGGTGGATGCGGTGGGCAAAGAGAATGTCACGGGAATTGGAATGCCGGGGCCATACTCTTCCGAGCACAGCGTCACGGACGCGCGGGATCTGGCGCGCAATCTGGGCATCCGCTTCGAGCTGATCTCGATTCGCGAGCAATACCAGGCGTTTCTGGGAGCGCTGAAACCGGTTTTCAACGGCGCCGGCATGGGCGTGACGGAAGAGAATTTGCAGTCGCGATTGCGCGGCGTCACGCTGATGGCGCTATCGAACAAATGGGGTGCGCTGGTGCTGACCACCGGAAACAAGAGTGAGCTGGCGGTGGGTTACTGCACGCTTTACGGGGATATGTGCGGCGGCCTGGCGGTGATCAGCGACGTGCCCAAGACGCTGGTGTATTCGCTGTCGCGCGTCGCCAACAAGCGGCATGCGAATGCCATACCGGAGAACGTATTTAGCAAGCCGCCGTCAGCCGAGCTGCGGCCGGATCAAAAAGACACGGATTCATTGCCGGAGTACGACGTGCTGGATCAGATTTTGCGCGGTTACATTGAGAACAACGAGTCGCCGCAACGGATCGCCGATTCGCTTCATCTGCCTGTAACGCTGGTGCGCGATATTGTCAACAAAGTGGACCGCAACGAATACAAGCGGCAGCAGGCCGCGCCCGGTCTGAAAGTAACCACCAAGGCGTTCGGCATCGGACGCCGCTTCCCGATCGCACAAAGGTTTTCCGAATGAAAACAACCTACACGCGTCAAGTTTTACTGGCTGGGATCGCGATCGCGATTGCCGCCATATCTTCGTCGCAGCCGGCGCCGCGCGAGCAAGTCGGCTTCTTGCCCGACGGTGGATTTCTGCTGAACAGCGGCTGGCGTGTGAAGCCGGCCGGTACGCAGGTGCCGCTCAGCACGCTGCCGATGGCCGCGGTGCTCTCCGCGGACGCCCGCTTTTTGATCGCGTTGAATGGAGGTTACCAGCCGCCCTCGCTGAGCGTGCTGGAAACCAAGGATGGGCACGAGATCGGGCGTACGCCGGTCCCGGATGGCTGGCTGGGATTGGCGCTGGCGCCCAATGGACGTACGCTGTGGGTGGGCGGCGGATCGAAGGCTTCGATCTTCGAGTTTTCTTTCGATGAAAATGGAAAACTTGAGCCAACTCGCACGTTCGAGATCGTGAAGGCCGCGGACCGGAAGCCGCACGATTTTATCGGCGACGTGGCGGTTTCGCCGGATGGCCATTTGTTGTATGCCTGCGATCTGTACAACGACAGCATCGCCGTAATCAATCCTCAATCCGGCATGGTGATTGAACATTACAAGACCGGCCGCAGACCGTATCGAATTATGTTCGCCCCCGATGGCAAGACATTTTTCGTGACCAGTTGGGCGGACGGCTCCATCGTGCGCCATCAAGCCACGGACGGAGCGCAATTGCAGGTGTTGCGGTTGGGCGCGCATGCTACCGACATGATCTGGCGCGACCGGAGCAGCGCCGCGGAGACCGGCGAGGAGGCAAGCTGGAAGGCTCGCATCTTTGTCGCCGCCGCCAACACGAATAATGTATATGCCGTGGCGGTGTCCGACAACGGCGACTTGCGGATGGCGGAGACGATCAATGTGTCGACCTCGCCGATGCATCCGCTGGGTATGACGCCCAGCGCGCTGGCGCTCGGCCCGGACAAGTCGCGTCTCTACGTGGTTTGTTCCAATGCCAACGCGGCCGGCGTCGTGGATGTCACCGAGCAACGCAGCCGCGTACTCGGGTTTATTCCAACCGGCTGGTATCCCACCGCCGTGAAGACCCTCGCGGATGGGCGCCTGGTGATTTTGAACGGCAAGGGAGCGCGCAGCTATCCGAATCCGCAAGGACCGAATCCGACCAAGCGCATCGCGCGCAACCGCGAGGGCGAGCGGTCCGACTATTATGTGGCCGCCATTCAGGCTGGGTCGGCGTCCTTTATTCCGCCAGTGACCGAAGACGCTCTCGGCGACTACACCGCTCAAGTCCAGCACAACTCACCCTACAACGACGAAATATTGGAGCGCGGCCCAGAGGGTATTCCGGCGGCGATTCAGCACCTGTTGTATATCGTGAAAGAAAACCGCACCTACGATCAAGTGCTGGGCGATGTCGGCAAGGGCGCGAGCGATCCGTCGCTGTGTTTGTTTGACGAAAAGGCCGGGCCGAATCATCACAAGCTGGCGCGCGAATTCGTATTGTTCGACAACTTCTACGTGAACGCCGATGTGAGCGCGGATGGCCATAATTGGTCGACCTCCGCGATTGCGAACGATTTCGTGGAGAAGCTCTGGCCCAGCAACTACGCCCGGCGAAACGCGATGTACGGATTTGAAGGCGGCGAGCCGGCAGCCTATCCACCGGCCGGATATTTATGGACCAATGCGGCCGCGCGCGGCGTGTCCATGCGTAACTACGGCTACTGGGCCGAGAACAAGAAGACAGCGGGAGCAGATGGAGTTCAAATTGAGGAAGTTCGCGATCCGGTGCTGGCTAAGGTCACTAACATGAAATACCGCAGCTTCGATCTGGATTATACGGACGTGAATCGAGCGCGGGTATTTCTAGCGGATCTCGCGGATTTCGAAAAGACTGGAACGATGCCGTCGCTGATGTTTATGCGTCTGGGGAATGATCACACCAACGGGACCGCGCCCGGGAAGACCGCGCCCCTGTCATCGTTCGCCGACAACGATTACGCGCTGGGCATGATTGTCGAAACGCTGTCGCGCAGCAAGTACTGGGCGAGCACGGCGATCTTTGTGGTGGAAGACGATTCCCAGAACGGGCCGGATCACGTGGACTCGCACCGCGCTCCGGCGTATCTGATCTCGCCCTACACGCATACCGGCAAGATCGACAGCACCATGTACAACACCACCTCGGTGCTGCGCACCATGGAGTTGATTCTGCATCTTCGGCCCATGACGCATTTCGACGCGGGGGCGCGGCCGATGGAGAACGCGTTCTCGAAGGAAGCGGTGCTGACGCCTTATCAGGTTGAGAAGCCGCGCATCCCGCTCGACACATTGAATCCGGGGAACTCGACTACGGCGGCGCGTTCGGCGCGGCTCAATTTCGACGAGGCGGATTTGAATGACGACGACGAGTTGAACGACATCTTGTGGCTGGCGATCAAGGGAACGGATCCTCCGCCGCCGGTGCGGAGCTTGTTCGCAAGGTAGAGCAAGGGCGTTCACACAAGTGTGGCACGAGTGCGTGCCACGTTCCACTATGGCGAAAATCAATCTGTGCTTTGTCTGGCACATGCACCAGCCGTTTTATAAGGACCTCATCACGGGAGAATACCGTCTTCCCTGGACGCG
Organism: Terriglobia bacterium; assembly: GCA_963739705.1. Taxonomy (GTDB): domain Bacteria; phylum Acidobacteriota; class Terriglobia; order Bryobacterales; family Bryobacteraceae; genus Palsa-89. The sequence goes on from CAVUBR010000023.1 coordinate 4,745, forward strand.
TTTTCACGCGCTGAAGGATTACTACGGCATGGTTAAAGTGCTGGAGGATTTTCCCTCCGTGCACCAGACCTTCAATCTGGTCCCATCGATGATCGTGCAAATCGACGAGTACGCATCGGGGAAGGCGGTGGACCCGTTCCTGGAGTGCGCGGTCAAGCCAGCGCTGGAGCTCACGCCAGCCGAGCAGCAGTTCGTGCTCAAATATTTTTTCCAGGCCAACGTGGGCCGGATGATCTATCGCTATCCGCGCTATGGCGAGCTGTACGACGCATTTCAGAAATCGGGCGCCGACCCGCAGCGTGCGCGCCGGCTGTTTAGCTTTCAAGATTTGCGCGATTTGCAGGTGCTTTCGCAGCTAGCCTGGTTCGACGAAGAGTTCCAGGAGCACGACCCGGAAGTTAAAGCTCTGATTGCGAAAGAGCGCCGCTATACGCCCGAGGACCAGGCTCTCATGGCGCGGAAACAGCGCGAGATTTTGGGAAAGGTCGTGCCGGTGTACCGGGAATTTGCCGCGCGAGGACAGATTGAAATTTCCACCACGCCGTTCTATCATCCCATTCTGCCGCTGGTGTGTGACTCGAATATCGCTTCCGTTTCACACCCGCATGTTCCGCTTCCCAGCCGGTTTTGCTATCCGCAGGATGCACGGCATCAGCTCCAGACCGCGCGCGAATTCATCGAGCGCGAGTTCGGCCGCGCGCCGGCCGGGCTGTGGCCGTCGGAGGGCTCGGTGTCGGACGAAGCACTCTCGATCGCTGCCGAAGCCGGCTTCGAATGGGCCGCCAGCGACAATGGCGTACTGGCGCGGACCCTGCATAAGACGGCCGGCGCGGACTTGACCTACCGCTCGTATTTGTGGAAGCAAGGCGAACGCCAGATGCGGATGATTTTCCGCGATCATTTCTTGAGCGATGAGGTGGGGTTCGTTTACTCCAAGATGGGGGCGGCGGAAGCGGCCGAACAATTTCTGGAGCGCATCCGCGCCAATGCGGCGCCGCTGCTGGCGGATGGTTCGGACGTGCTGCTGCCCATCATCCTGGATGGCGAAAACGCCTGGGAATACTACTATCAGAACGGCCGTCCGTTCCTGCGCGAATTGTACGCACGCATTAGCGAATCGCCCGATCTGGACGCGCTCACGGTGAGCGAGGCGCTGAAGATCGATCAGCCGCCTCCGCTCGATCACATTTTTCCGGGCTCCTGGATCAATGCGAACTTCGACGTGTGGATCGGCTCGCCGGAGGACAACACGGCTTGGGAGTATCTACTGCGCGCGCGGCAGAAGTACGACGAAGCCGCGGCTGGCGTTGCGGAGGAGAGCCGGCGCCTGGCGTTTGAAGAACTCCTGATCGCCGAGGGGAGCGACTGGTGTTGGTGGTATGGCCCCGAGCATCAATCGGAGAATCGGCTCGAATTCGACGAGCTGTACCGCCAACACCTGACTAACGTATATCGTGCGTTGCATCTCGCCCCGCCGGAGGAGTTATCGCGGCCCATTCTGACGAATCAGCCAGGCTATTTTCACCAGCCGCCGGCCAATCCGATCCACCCGGTGATCGACGGAGCGGTTACTTCTTACTTCGAGTGGATGGGCGCCGGCCGTTACCGCAGCGACTCGCGATCCGGCGCCATGCATGGCTCCCGGAACGCCGTGCGCGAGCTTTACTACGGTGCGGACGAGTCGAGCCTTTATGTGCGGCTGGATTTCGGCAGCTTGCCTGAGTTCAGCGGGGTCGAATTGCGGACCAAGGAAAAGAGCATTCCGCTCTTAGACAACCCGGCGGTCCAATCCGCGCAACGAAGAATTTTCGAAGCGCGCGTGCCTTTCGAAATTCTGGGCGTCTCGAAGGATCAGACGCTGGCGTTTCAAGTGGCGCTGCTCGAGGACCATGTGCCGCTCGAGGTCGTCCCGCCGGAGGGCTGGATCGAGCTTACGAATTCCAATACCTGAGGCGTGCGCGCCTTACGATTTGCGGCTGGAATATTTGTTGAGGATTGCAAGCAACTTGGCTGCGGAGGCCGGTGGAGGCGTGCTGCCCATTACGATGCCGCGATTGGACATCGCTTTTCCGTACAACTCCTTATTCCAATCGTCATCGGGGCGGAGCGTGGCGCCCTGCAGGGCGATGCCCGCGAAGACGCCGCGAGTGCGCGACCAGGTCAAGATCTCGGCGTGCATCTGCGCGTCGGTCTCGGCGGAGGAAGTGCGCCCCACCGGTCCGGCGGCGACCGAGGCATCGGCGCCGACCGTGAACTTACTGGCAAGCAGTTTCTTGGCGCCCGATTCATTCATCACCAGCATTACCACGTCGGTTTCCGAGACACCGATCTGAAAGCCAAAGCTGCCGCCTTCGACGCGGATGGATGCGGGGGCCGACCAGCCTACTCCGCCTTCCTTGCGGCACAGCATGAAACCTTTGCCGTACTTACCGCCGAAGATGAAGGCGCCTCCCTTGACGCCCGGCACCACCACGATGCACTGCGCTTTTTCCAGGAGATCCTGGGGGATTCCCTTGTCGGGAGCAGCCATGATATCGGTCATCATATCGGCGGCATCAGTCAGCCGGTCAGACGCTACTGCTCCGTGGAGCAGGCCTCCGGTCATTAGGGCGATTGCAAGACAAGTGGTCTTCATTCGTTCTCCTCTCACGGTGATTTTAGCAAGCGGCGATGACAAATGCGTTTCAGCCTATGATGGGACTTGGGCGACCGGATCTTAGCAGGGACTGTTCTTGCCGCGCTGGTTTGGGTGGCGCCGGTTTCCTCCGCGCCGGATTCGCAGGTCGAGCGCGTTAATCGCAAGATCGATCTGATTCAGAGTGGCCACGCCAGACCGGGTTCGGTGGTTGTGTTCACGGTTACGGAACTGAATGTCTGGGGCCGCGCGAAAGCGGCCGAAGTCGCGCCGGAAGGCCTGCGCCAGGCTCGGCTCGAGCTGGGCAACGGAACCGCCACGGCTTATGCACTGGTGGACTTCCTGAAATTGCGCCAAGCAGCCGGTATTGAGACCAACTGGGTGGTGGCAAAGCTGATTGAGGGCGAGAAACCGCTCAAGGTGATGGCCAGCATTCAATCGCGGCACGGGCGCGCCACGGTCCACTTGACGCGCGTCGAGCTGGGCGGAATCGCGGTGAGCGGCACTCCGCTGGATTTTCTGATTCAGACCTTCTTCATGCCGCTCTATCCGGGCGCCAAGATCGATCAACCGTTCGAGCTGGCCGATGGAGTGGACCGGATCGAAGTTACGCCGGCCGAAGCTCGCGCATATATGAGGAAGTGAGGCGCTAGGGTTTGAAACGTTTGTTCAGGCGTGCGTGACGTTTTTCGCTTCCTCGGCGGCCGCGGCGGGAAGGCTGAAAAAAAAGGTCGATCCCTTGCCAAGCTGGGACTCGAGCCAGATCCTGCCGCCATATCCGCTCACGATTTTTTGGCAGGTGGCCAATCCGATCCCGCTGCCGGGGCGGTCTTCGCCATGCAGCCGCTTGAACGGTTTGAAAATCTGTTTCTCATATTGAGGTTCGATGCCGATCCCGTTATCTCCGACCTCGACCACCCATTCGCCGCCGTGCTTGGCACAACTGATGCGCACGCGAGGCGCGGCGTCACTCCGGTATTTTAGAGCGTTGCCCACCAGATTTTGAAAAAGCTGCACCATGTGAGCCTCGTGGGCCACAACTTCAGGCAGAGCACCGGCGGTCACGATGGCGCCGGTGCTTTCGATTTCGGAGCGCAGGTTTTCGAGGGCGGATTTCAGAGCCCGGTCCAGGGAAGCGCGATTTCTTTTGTCCAGTTCGAAATGGCTGGCCTGAGCATACGCCAGCAGATCCTCGAGCAGGCGCAGCATGCGATGCGTACTTTGGATGATGTAGCCCAGCGGTTCTCGTCCCTCGGCGCCGATTTGGTCTTGCAGGCGAAGCGCGAGGAGTTGAGCCATGGTGCTGACCGAGTTGAGTGGCGATCGCAAATCGTGCGCCGCCGCAGCCACGAACTCCTTCAAATGCTCGTTGGATTCCTTGAGCTGCCGCTCGGCTTGGCGGCGCGCGGAGATATCGCGGAAAACCAGCACGCCACCCTGGATGTCACCTTGAGGGCCGCGGATGGGCGCGCCGCTGTCGTCAATGGGAATATCTTGTCCATTTTTGGAGATCAGGATGGTATGGTTGGCCAAGCCAGTGATGGCGCCGTTGGCGATCGCTTTTTCCACCGGATTGTCCACCGGAGCGCGAGAGGTCTCGTTGACCACGCGAAACACGGCGCTGATGGGGGCTCCGGCCGCATCCTTTTCGCGCCAGCCCGTCAGCGTCTGCGCAATCGGATTGATCAGCGTGATCCGTCCGGCGGCGTCGGTCGCAATCACGGCGTCGCCAATGCTATTCAGCGTGACGGACAGAAATTCCGCGCTGGCGGCGGCCTGATGGTACAAGCGCTCGCGTTGTGCCAGGCTACGGAATATTGTCACCGCGGAAACAGCAATGATGCACAGCAGGACCAAACTGCCTGCGATGCTGACGGAGCTCAAAAGCGCGGAATTTCTGTCGGCGATGGACGAAAATTCCGTGGCACGGCGGTCCGCCAAGTCTCGGATCTCGCCGCAACGGGCGCGAATGTCGTCCATCAATGCTTTGCCTCTGCCGGAATCTATTGCCCCGATGGCCGCAGCCTGGCCCTGCGAGCGGCGCAACTCGATGGTCATAGCCAGTTCCTGAAGCTTGGCGGCTACCAAGGGCTGGAGCGCTTCCACACGCTCGCGCTGTACGGGAAGTTCCGCGGCGGCCGATCGCAACCGCGAGAGCAGCCCTGGGATGGCGGCGGTCGCAGTGTTGTACGGTTCGAGATATGTGTCCTTTCCGGTCAGAACATAGCCGCGCTGCCCCGTTTCGGCATCTTTCAGCATCGAAAGCAGGTCGTCGGTTGAGTCGCCAACCTCGCGGGAGACTTTCAGTTCGCCGGCAGCGGCTCTTCGGGATTCACTGCTCCAAAAAGAAAGCAAGCCGATCACGATCACCATGGCCGAGGCGATCACCAGCATCGTTAGGGTGGATTTGCGCGAAAGATGAGCTTGTTGCTGTTCCTTCATTGCTGCCGCACCTACTATCTTCGCACCGCTAGGCCGGCGCGCTCGTGAAAAGGAAGTTACGCCGGCCGAAGCTCGGGCGTGCAGGAAGCAGCGATGCGTTCGGCGGCTTCCTTGCCGGTTTTGACACAATCCGGAATGCCGATACCACGATACGCATTGCCCGCCAGATGCAGGCCGGGCAGTGTTTGCAGAATGGCGTCCAGGCGCTCGATGCGTTGCTGGTGGCCGACCGTGTATTGCGCCATGGCGTTCGACCAGCGGGCGATGCTGTGGAAGACCGGAATGGCTTCAATGCCCATCAGGCTGCGCAGCTCATCGCGGGCAGCCTCCACAAGCTGATCATCGCTTAGAGAGAACCCGTTGCCGCCGATGAAGCAGCGCAGCAACACCATGTCGTCCGGAACGCGGTAGTTGAACTTGTTGCCGACCCAAGTGCAGCCCATCAGATACTTGCGCTCCAGCTTGGGAACCAGGAATCCGTGCCCGTTGAGCGGATGATCGAAGCCCGCTTTGCGATAGCCGAGCGCGAGCGTGATGGAAGAGGTGTACGGAATGGAGGCAAGCAGACCTGAAAGTTCGGCGTTGAGCGGGCGTAAAAGAGGGGCGGCGTCGCAGGCCGTCGTCGCCAGCACGACCTGTTCGGCCTCCAGCCAATCGCCGCCGGCGCGCACGCGGAAGCCGCCGCCGTTTCGCTCCACCGTTTCCACGGAGGCGTGGAGGATGTCCGCGCTGGGCGTGAGCTTCGAGATGAGCTGGCCTAAGCCGCTCTTCAACGTCCACAGGAACGATTTTGGTCCGGAGCTTTTGGGTGGCTTCGGTGCGGCCAGCACACCACGCGTCAAGCTGCCGTACTTGGCTTCGATCTCGGCGAAGCGGGCCAGCACGCTGTTCACGCTCATCTGCTTAGGATCGCCGCCGTACACTCCCGCCAGCAACGGCTCGGCCAGATAGTCGATGCATTCGCGGCCATAGTGGTCCATCAAAAAATCGTAGACGGAGCGATCGGGCTGCGGGCCTTTTGGGCCGGCGGAACAAATCCAAGCCCATGCGAATCTTGGCGGGCCAACTGAACAGGCTAGTGGCGACCAGCGGCATGATTTTTGTCGGCACCATCATCATCAAGCCGTCTGGCAGCGGGACCAGTTTGCCGTGCTTGATGATGTAGGTAATCCGCGAATGATCGTTAGACCCGATGATTTGATCGGCCAGGCCCACTTCGCGGATCAGCTCCATGGCCCAGGGCTTCGCCGCCATGAAACCGTCTGGACCGGCTTCCAGTACGCAGCCCTGCTGGACGGAGGTTTGGATCACGCCACCGGTGCGGCCGGCTTTCTCGATGAGCGACGGCCGGATTCCAGCTTTGTTGAGATAGTGGGCTGCCGAAAGGCCTGGAAATTCCGCCGCCGATGATCAAAGCCCTGTGGGTCATGAGAAGTGCCTAAAGCATGTTTAAGCCCAGTTATTGTGTCAGCTTGAATTCGCGGACCAAATCCACGGTGGCGCGCACGTGATCAACGGGCGTTTCGGGCAAGATTCCGTGGCCCAGGTTAAAGATATGTCCCGGCCGCGTGCCGGTGCGTTTGAGCAACTCGTGGATGCGGACGCGAAGCTCAGCCAGAGGCGCGAACAACACGGCCGGGTCCAGGTTGCCCTGGACCGCTGAGCGATAGCTGATGTCCATCCAGGCTTGGTCGATGTTGACGCGCCAGTCGACCCCCATCACGTCGCCACCGGCCGCGTGCAGCTCGCGGAAAAAGCCGGCCGCGCCGGTCCCGAAGTGTATCACCGGGACGCTGGCGGTGCGGATGCGTTCGATCAGCGCGCGAGAATACGGCGCGACATAGCGGACATAGTCATCGGGGCCGAGTGCGCCGACCCAGCTATCGAACACTTGAATGGCGCGCGCGCCCGCGGTAACCTGGCCGAGCGCAAAGGGGCCGAGCACGTCCACCAGTTTGCCCATCAGGCGGCGCCACAAGGTCTCGTCCTGATACATCATCTGCTTAGTCCGGATGAAATTGCGCGACGGGCCGCCTTCGATCATGTAACTGGCGATGGTAAAGGGCGCGCCCACGAATCCGATCACGGGAACGCGGCCGGCCAACTGTTGGGCTACGATGCGAATGGCTTCGCCGACGTAGCCCAAATCGTCGGTGTTGGAGATCGATAAGCGAATCGACGTCATCCGAGGTTCGAACCGGATTGTCGATGACCGGGCCCTCGCCGCTGACGAACTTGAGTTTGAGGCCCATGGGCTCGACCGGCAGCAGCAGGTCGGCGAAGATGATGGCGGCGTCGACATCCAGGACTTCGATGGGCTGGAGCGTGACTTGCGCGGCCAGGTCGGGGCGCTTGCAGATATCCAAGATGCCCGTTTTCGCGCGGATGTCACGGTACTGTTTCATGTAACGGCCGGCCTGCCGCATAAACCAGACCGGCCGAACATCGGTCGGCCGGCGGCGGCAAGCATCCAAAAATCGACTATTTGTTGAACCCACTCGCATGTTCACCTTGAGCCCCGCTTCGCAAGAAACGCGAAGTTGAAGTGTCAGGCCGCCCGTGGAGTTACTAAGCAGGCCTAAATATAGTAGCGCTTGGGATGGGGCGAACTGTCAAGTTTTGGGCGAAATTAGCCAAGGCGGCCAGGGCGACGGAAGAGCTAAGTCGTTTGTATTCAGTTCCTCAGCTTGATCAGGCGCGAGCGCGACCACCGCTGCGAGACCGAGGCCCATAAGCAACCGAGGCTTGCTGTAGACTGAGACGAATGACTCGCAGCATGCTGGCGGTGTTGGCGGGAATCGCGGTTCTGACCGCTACCTCATTCGCGATTGAAGCTGCGGCCGATGCGCTACTGATGAGCGCCTCTCCGAATGCGTTTCCGAATCGAGCGGCGCTGAGCCGGAGCCTGCCGGCGAATTTGTTCATGTATGTCTACACAACGTTGTGCGTGGCCGCCGGTGGTTACGTGACGGCCTGGATTGCCAGGCGCCGGCCGGTCATGCACGCCGTGGTGATGGGTGTTGTCCAAGTCGGATCGCGCAGGACTAACTTCGAGCCACACATATTGGCAACCAGGTCATGATTCGAACCATCACGGCCACCCGCTATGTCACTCCTCTGCGCGAGGGAGGCTCGTTGCCTGCCATCGTCGAGGCCGACGACTTAGGGCTGTACGTGCTGAAATTCAGGGGCGCCGGACAGGGAGTGCTGGCACTGGCGGCCGAACTGATCTGCGCCGGAATCGCAAACGCGCTGGAGCTTCCCGTGCCGGAAGTGGTGTTCGCGACCGTGGACTCCGAGCTCGGCCGCAACGAGGGAGATCCAGAGATCCGTCAACTGTTGGAGGCAAGCCTGGGGAACAATCTGGCGATGGACTACCTGCCGGGCTCGGCCATGTTCGACCCGGCCGCGCGCGACCGGGCGGATCCTGTGTTGGCCGCCCGCACCGTATGGTTCGACGCCTTCGTCAGCAACGTGGACCGTACCGCGCGCAATCCCAACCTGCTGTGCTGGCACAAGTCGCTCTATCTGATCGACCACGGCGCCGCGCTCTATTTCCACCACGATTGGAGCGATTTGGAGAAGCGCGCACGCGATCGCTTTCCCCTGATCCGCGATCACGTGTTACTTCCCTGGGCGGAAGGCTTGGAGGCTGCGGATGCCTGGTTGCGGCCGCGCCTCACCCGTGCCGTGCTGGAACAGATCCTGCAACACGTGCCGGACGATTGGCTGCCGCCGACGGATGAAACACCGGACGCCAAGCGCGCCGGTTATCTGCAATATTTCCTGACGCGCCTGGAGGCGGCGCCATGTTTTGTCGAGGAGGCTCTCAATGCGCGCGCCCGTCTCGTATGACTATGCGGTAGTGCGCGCGGTACCCCGCGTCGATCGCGAAGAGTTCATCAACATGGGGGTGATCCTGTCGCAAAGGGCTGCCATTTCCTAGCGGCGCGGGTGGAAGTGGACGAGGAGCGGTTGCGGGCGCTTGCGCCGGAGGTGGATGTAGACCTGGTGCGGCGTCATGTCGAGGCCATTCCGCGGGTCTGCGCCGGCGAAGAGGAGGCCGGACCGATCGCACGGCTTTCACAGAGCGAGCGCTTCCACTGGCTGGTGTCGCCGCGCAGCACGATCATACAGGTTTCACCGGTGCACGGCGGTCTCTGCGACGATCCTGCCGCAGAGCTGGACGAGTTGTTTGTGCGGCTGGTGGCGAGATAGGCGGAAGGCGTGGTCCGGCCGGTAGCAAGAATCGTCAAGAGGTTCGGCGATTCGGTGCACTAAACTGGGACAATGCTTCGGCCGCTCCGGCGAATTCAGCCTGCCATCGGATACGCCCGGTCAAATCCGGACGCCGATCTTTCGCTGAATGCTCTGGCCGTGGAAGCGCGGCTTTCAGCCTTTCATTTGCATCGCGTGTTCTCGGCCGTCGCCGGCGAGACGCCCAAGCACTTTGTCCAGCGGCTTCGTCTGGACCGGGCAGCCGCGCTTCTGCTCACCGGCGACGATTCAATTCTCGACGTCGCGCTGGCCTGCGGTTTTCAGAGTCACGAAGTCTTTAGCCGGGCATTTCGGCGTCGATTCGGAATGAAGCCGAGGGAATATCGGGATCGAGGTTTTGTGAATGGCGCCGGCCCGCAAGCCGCGCGCGCTCATGCCGAGGTTGTCAATCAGGTTGGGCCTTGCATCGGGCTTTATTACACGGGTGAACAGTCTAAATCGGAGATCAACGACATGACCTATTCCATTACGAAAACCAAGCTGTCGCCGCAGCCGATGCTGGTGCTGAGGCGAACGGTAAAGCGATCCGAAATCGCGCCCACCATCGCTGAAGTCCTCGGTAAGGTATTTTTGGCTGCGCAGAAGGCTGGAATTGCGCTGGCGGGTCCGCCATTGATGCGATGTCTGAATGCCGGACCGGGTCTGATGACGATCGAGCCGGGAGTGCGAGTGTCCAGCGCGGCGACGCAGGTCGATCTCGGAGGAGAAGTTATATGGGAAACGCTGCCGGGCGGAGAAGCCGCGACCACCATCCACATGGGCAAGTACGAAGATCTCCCGGAAGCCTACGCAGCTATCGAGCAATGGATGAACGCCGAAGGTGTGAAGATGGGTGGCGCGCCGTGGGAGGTCTACGTCACCGATCCCGGCGATTATCCGGACCCGAAGGACTGGAAGACCGAGATTTTCTGGCCCCTGGCGTGAAACTACTCTCGCGGGCGGCCTTTTTTGACGCGCTTCAGTATGTGCTCCATGCGCGGGCCGAGTTCTGTGGCGACGTCGGCCTCGAAGTGCAGATCGGGGATGCGAAACAGATCCAGGCGTGCCGATAGCTGGCGGCGCAGGAAGCTGCGGGCGTGCTCCAGGGCGGCTAGCGTCTCTTTCTTGTCGGCTTGCGGGTCAATCCCCACGCGCACGAAAGCGTGGCGCTTGTCGGGCGAAATCTGGACGTCGGTCACGGTCGCGAATCCGATGCGCGGGTCGGACATTTCGTAGCCGATGATCTCGGCCAGCTCCTCGCGGATGGCTTCCGAGATTCGTTCGGTGCGATGGTCGGTCATTCAATCCACTCCACCGTAGTGCCCACCAGCACGCCGCCCAGGATCGCGGCTGCCTCGCGTTCCACCAATTGCAGGGTCTTCTCGGCGTGCGTGTGGTCGCCTGAAACGGTGACGGCGGAAACCAGGGCGCGCTGCCAGAGGTCCTGATAGCCGATCTCAGCCACCGCCACGTTGAACTTGCTGCGCAGGCGGTCCTTGAGACTCTTTACCGTGTGGCGTTTGTCTTTTAGCGAATGCGCGCCATCCAGGTGCAGCTCGAGCGTTAGTACGCCAACCGTAGGCATGACATTCTTACGCCATGACCTCAGCGGCCACGCGTTGGGTGGCGAAGGCCTCGACAATGTCGCGAGGCTTGATGTCCGCGAAATTGCGGATCGTCAACCCGCATTCGAATCCGCTCTTGACCTCGCTGGCGTCGTTCTTGAAGCGCCGCAGCGATTCGATTTTGCCGGTGAAGACCACCACGTTGTCGCGCAGCAGGCGCATTTCGCTGTCGCGCTTGATGAAGCCGTCCAACACCATGCAGCCGGCCACATTGCCGACCTTGCTGATGCGGAAGACCTCGCGGACCTCGGCGCGGCCCTGGTACACCTCTTTGAAGACCGGCTCGAGCATGCCGGTCATGGCGCGCTTCAGCTCGTCGGTCAGCTCGTAGATGATGGTGTGCAGGCGGATGTCGACTTTTTCCTGCTCGGCCAGCGCGGTCGGCGTTGCGTTCGGGGCGGACATTGAAGCCGACGATGATGGCGTTGGATGCCGATGCGAGCAGCACGTCGGTTTCGTTGATGGCGCCGACGCCGGAGTGCAGCACGCGAATGCGAACCTTGTCGTTGGAGAGCTTCTGCATCATGTCGCTGATGACTTCCGCGGTGCCGCTCACGTCCGTCTTGAGAATGATGTTGAGTTCCTTGACCTCGCCTTCCTTCAACTGCTCGTGCAGTTGTTCCAGCGTGATGCGGCCGGTCTTCTGCATGGCGACGTCGCGCGCCTTGGACTCGCGATACAGCACGATCTGCTTGGCCTTGGCGGTGTCGGTCACCACTTGGAACGTATCGCCGACATCGGGCAGCGCATCCAGGCCCAGAACCTCGGCGGGCATGGAGGGCTCGGCTTCGCGGATGGGTTGCCCGCGATCGTCGAACATGGCGCGCACCTTGCCGAACACGGAGCCGCAGATGAAGTAATCGCCGACGCGCAGCGTTCCGTTGCGCACGATCACCGTGGCTACGGGCCCGCGCCCGCGATCCAGTTCCGCTTCGAGCACGGTGCCCACGGCGGGACGGTCAGGATTGGCCTTGAGGTCCTGCATGTCGGCCACCAGCAGGATCATTTCGAGCAGCAGGTCCAGATTGGTTTTGGCCTTGGCGGAGACGGGCACCATGACGGTGTCGCCGCCCCAATCTTCGGCCAGCAGGCCGCGATCGGCCAGTTGCTGCTTGACGCGCTCGGGCTGCGCGTCGCCTTTGTCGATTTTGTTGATGGCGACGATGATGGGCACGCCGGCGGCTTTGGCGTGATCGATGGCTTCCAATGTCTGCGGCATGACGCCATCGTCGGCCGCTACCACTAGCACGACGATGTCGGTAACCTTCGCGCCGCGCGCGCGCATGCGGGTGAACGCTTCATGGCCGGGCGTGTCGATGAACACGATCTTGCGGCCATTCTTTTCGATGTGATAAGCGCCGATGTGCTGTGTAATGCCGCCGGCTTCGCGGTCCGCCACGTTGGTGGAACGAATCGCGTCGAGCAGCGACGTCTTGCCGTGATCGACGTGGCCCATGATGGTGACCACGGGCGCGCGCCGCACGCGGTCGGACGATTCCTCGGCCAACTCGATCTCTTGCGTGCTTTCTTCCTCGAAGCTGACCTTGTTGGTGGAGGCGCCGAATTCGCGCGCGATCTCCTCGGCCATCTTCACGTCCAGATTCTGGTTGATGGTGGCGAAGATTTTCCTTTCCACCAGCTTCTTGATGACCAGATTGGCTTTGATGCCGAGTTTTTCAGACAGCTCCTTAACGGTGATGCCCTCCGAAACCGTAATTTCGCGATCGATGGGCGGGGGCGCTATCGGCTCCTGGCGCCGGGACACCGGCATCCGCAGGCGGCCCTCTTCCTGTTCTACATCGCGATGACGATCACGTCCGGGCTTGGCGGCATGGCGGCGCTGCTGTTCAACGGGCGGCGGAGTGGCAGGTTCGGCGCGCAGCGGAGACGACGTCGGGTGCTGCGTTCTGGGACGGCGTAAGCCAGGACTGGGACCGCCTGGGCCCACTCCGGGGCCACGCATCACGGGCTGTCCGGGACGAATGGGGCCGCGATATATCGGCTGGCCGGGAACTGGCGTGGAGCTGCGAGTCGGCATGCCGGGGCGCGGCGCTTGCGGTTGCGCTTGGCCGGGAGCGGGACGCGCTTGCGTCTGCTGCAGCCGCGCCACCATATCCGGACGCGGAGGAACCACGGGGCGCATTACGGGTTGGCCCGCCAAGGTGGGCCGGGTTTGAGTTCTGAGAGGCAAAGTGGGTGCCGGCGCGCCGGGCGTGGCGGGCGCCGCGGGAGTTGCAGGGAGCGGCGGCGCCGGTGGTGGAGCAGCCGCAGGTATCGGCTGGCGCGGGCCCGAAAGAATCTGGCCGGGCCGCGGAGCCGGGGCCGGCGGCGGCGCGGGCCGGGCCGGAATGGGAGTGGTTCGCAGAGGTGGATGCAGAGGCGCGCTTCCTCCGGCCGCCAGCGGAGGTCGTATGGGCGCCGGTTTCGCACGCGCGGGTTCTTCGGCGACTGCGTGATTCGCTCCGTCGGCGTGATCGGGCGCGGCCGCTTCCGCAACCGGAGCGGGTGCACTTTTGGCCGCCTGTTCAGCAACGGGAGGCGCGGGCGCGGCCTGTTCTTGTTCGAGTGGGGCTTCCTCCACTGCGACCGCGGTGGAGTTATAGGTGGCCGGCGCTTCACCACCCGCGAGGCGCCTGCGAACGTGGTCGGCCACGGATTCGTCGATCGAGCTGGAATGCGTTTTTTTCTCCGTGACGCCGAATTCCGGCAACATCTCAATCAGAGTATGGGAGGGGATCTCGAGTTGCCTAGCCAGCTCGTTGATGCGGATTTTGCTCATAGTTACTGCAACACCCTTGAAACTGGGCGTTTAACCGACCTCCTCCGAGTTCTTTATAGTATCAGATTCGACTTTCTGGTCCGCTGATTCGGCGGCGTCGCCGGCAGCCTCCGCCAGTATCTCCACCGGCTCGCGGGCGGGTTCTTCGATCGCCGGCTCGGCCGTTGGCGCTTCCGCGGCCACATCCGCGGGAACAACTTCGGCCGGAGCCTCGGCCGGCTGCTCGAACTGGGCATAGTAAGCGTTTACCGAGATCAGAATCTTCTGCACGGTTTCGGGGCCGATTTCGGGAATGGCTTCCAATTCTTCGGGCGTCATATTGCCGAGCTTCTCAACCGTGCCGACGCCGGCCTGGATGAGCTTCTCGACGACTTCTTCGCCGAGACCGTGGTCGATCAGGACGGAAACCGGCGCGCCCGCCGGCACCAGCGCGGCCATGGCGGATTCCACTTCCTGCCGCTTCTCTTCCTCGCTCTTGATGTCGATCTTCCAGCCCAGCAGCTTGGCCGCCAGGCGTACGTTTTGGCCCTTCTTGCCGATGGCCAGCGAGAGCTGGGTGTCATCGACGATCACTTCCATGTGCTTGTCCACCGGATCGAGGATGGAGACGCGCGTAATCTTGGCGGGGCTCAAAGCATGGGTGGCAAACGTCACCGCGTCGTCGGAGAACTCGATAATGTCGATCTTTTCGCCGCGCAGCTCGCGAATGATGGATTGCACGCGCATGCCCTTCATACCGACGCAGGCGCCCACGCTGTCCACGTCGCGATCGCGGCTGACCACGGCGATCTTGGTGCGCTCTCCGGCCTCGCGCGCGCAGCCCCGGATGAGCACGGTATTGTCGTAGATTTCGGGGACTTCCTGTTCGAACAGCCGCATGACCAGCTCGGGCGCGGCGCGCGAAACGATCACGCCCGCGTTCTTGCCGGCCTTCTCGACGCTGCGGATGACGCAACGGCAGCGATCGCCGGGGCTGAAATTTTCCAGTTTGCTCTGCTCTTTCTTGGGAAGGCGGCCTTCGGTTTTGCCGATGTCCACCATCAGGTCCTGTCCTTCGACGCGCTTAATGGTGCAGTTGACCAGCTCGCCTACGCGATTGGAATACTCCGAATATACGGTTTCGCGCTCGGCTTCGCGCACCTTTTGCAAAATAACCTGCTTGGCGGTTTGCGCCGAGATGCGGCCCAGCGCCTCGGTGGGCTTGGGGATACGCAGCTCGGAATCGATTTGGGCGGCCGGATCGATCTTGCGCGCGTCCTGGATGGAAATTTCCTTCACCGGATCCTGAACCGATTCCACAATTTTCTTAATCCCAAAGATTTCGAGCGCTCCGCGGTCGTCAAACTCGGCCACCAGATCTTCGGTGGTGCGGAAATGCTTGCGGGCCGCGACCAACATGGCGTCCTTGACGGCGTCAATGACGATCTGCGGGTCGATGCCCTTCTCCTTGCTCAAAATCTCGATGGACTGATAGATAGTTCCCACTTTGTCCTCTTCTCAACTTGTCCAGGGGTGGATTACCACTCAAACTTCAGGTTGGCTTTTTGGACCTGAGCGAACGGGAAATGGATGATCTTTCCTTCGCTCGCTTCCAGCGCGACGATGTCTTGCGAACAGCCGGCCAGTTTCCCCTCCCAGTGGCGCTGGTTTTCCAGGGGTTCTCGTAGTGTGACTTTGGCCTTCTTTCCAACAAACCTCTCGAAATCTTTGGGCGTCGCCAGCTTGCGTTCCAAGCCCGGGGAGCTGACCTCGAGTGTATAGCTGTCGCCAGGTATGACGTCTTCCACGTCCAAAATTGTTCCTACCTGTTGAGAAATGAATTCGCAATCGGCGTGGGTAACGCCTTGAGGCCGATCGATGTAGATTCGCAGCAGGCGGCTTCGTCCCGCACCCAGAAACTCAACATCAACGATTTCAATACCTTCGGAGTCGCCGACGCGTTGCGCGATGGCGCTGATCCGGCTGACGACTTCTTCCTTGGCGGCTACCATTTTTCGTCTCGTGCAATAAAAAAGTGGGCTTTCGCCCACTGGCTTGGTTCGACAGTTCCATTATACATGATGCGGGATGTGAGGTATTTTTTAGAACAGAGCGAAAGCTCGCGGCCTACATCGGCGCGGGCGCCTGGATCGACATGGTGCGCGTGTCGGTGGGGCTGGAGCCCATGCCGAAGACGACCGGAATGTCGTCGCCTATGATGCCGTCCGGGACTTGGAAATCGATTTGGTATTCGCCGGTGAAGCCCGGTGTTATGCCCGAGAACAGGACTTTAACGGGGAGGCCGCCCACTGTAATGGTGGGTGTCACGACGGTCTGATACAGCACGCTGCCATCAGCAGGGGTCGTATTGCCCGTGGTCAGCGGTTTGCCGTTGGGATCGCCGTTGGGAGTCGCCAGACCAAGGCCGGTAGCGTAGAGCACCAGAACGTCGCCCGCCTTGGCCGGTTGGCCGCACAGCGACAGCGGGCTGATGTTGTTGGCCGCGCAGCTGCCGGGGACCATGAGCACCGTGGCCATGGAGGCCGGCATATCCAGCCAGGCAGTGGCGTTGAACTGGGCGGTAATGTTGAACCGCGTTTTGGTGGACGGGTCTTGGATGTTATACATGCCCGGCGTGGCGGAGGCCATGGTTAGCGAATAGTCGGGCGTCGTTTGAGTGGCCGTCTTGACCGCGACTTTAACTGTTCCCGTGTACGGCAACTCGTAGGGCACCAGCAGATCGATTTGCGAGGCGCCTAGGGAAAAAGGAGGCTTGCTTGGGCTCGGCGCAGTGTTGACCAGGTGGAAGAGCGGCGCGGGGGTCCCATTGAATGTGACCGAGACGTCTTGGAAGGTGGTGGCGGGAAATCCCACGGTCTGGCTAGTGGTCCCGAAGCCGTTTCCAAACAGGCTGACGATCGTGCCGGGGGTGGTTGTCCCCGGCGCGCCGAAGGAAGCGTTGTTCTCGATGTAGGTGATGCCGAATAGTGGAATCGTGATCGGATTCTTGGGATCTTGGGAGCTAGTAGAATTGCCGCCGCTGGTGAGCACGATCGGCGCATTACCCTGCACCCCATCCGGCACCACGAAGTTAATTTGGAAGGAGCCAGCATATTGAGTCGAAGCTACAGCCTTGATCGTAGCGGGTTGCCCGCCGACGGTTAGGGTGGGTGTCGCCATTGGAACGTTGCCGGCCTTGGGCATTGCGCCGGTGGCGGTGGGAGGATTCGTTGCGCCCAAGCCGGTAACAAGCACGACGACAGTATCTCCTGGCTTCGCGGGCGCCGCTGAAGTCAGTAGGGCGAGGGCTGCGCTTTGAAAAACACCGGAGCCGCTGCCGCTTCCATCCACCGTGTGAAACGCGGGCGCAGTCGCCGCCAATGTTATTGGAAGTGCCGCTGACGGCGTGCCATTTACACTGACTATCAGAGTGGTTGGGCCGGGCGACACTTCGAATGGAATTTGCGCGAGCAGCTCAGTTGTGGCGGCGCCGCCGGGGAGAATATAGCCGGGCTTGCCGCCTACCGTAATCGTCACGGCGGAAACCGTGGTCCCGAAATTGGCGCCATAGACCACCACCAACACGCCCGGACATAGGTTGGTGCTGTAGTCGAATAGGTTTTGCACCCCCGTAACGGTGGGGATGTTTTGGTTTACCATGACTTGCGCTGTTCCCGTGTACACCTCGCCGATCTCCGGGAACTCCTCGGCGGCTGTTCCGGTGAGCGTGACTGACGTGATCGGAACCGTCGACGTAAAGCCAATAAAGCCCTCGCCGGTGTATTTGGGAGTGACGGTCGTCCCGGTCGCGCCGTCGACGGTCAGAGTCACGGTATCGGTCCCAGCGCCGCTGGTGTCGCCTGTCTGTACATCCCAAAGCTGAAGGCCAAAAGCCGTCACGCCTCCTGCGGGCATCGTGATGATCAGTTTGCCGTTGGTGAAGGTATAAAACGGGCTGGCGGCGGCAGGTCCCTGCAGACTA
>CAVUBR010000024.1:0-296425 GCA_963739705.1 Terriglobia bacterium
CACTGGCCCTCTGTATACATTTTGGCCCCCCAACCGG
Source organism: Terriglobia bacterium (assembly GCA_963739705.1). Classification (GTDB taxonomy): domain Bacteria; phylum Acidobacteriota; class Terriglobia; order Bryobacterales; family Bryobacteraceae; genus Palsa-89. The sequence goes on from CAVUBR010000024.1 coordinate 38, forward strand.
AGTAAGTGCAGTAGGTTATCGACTTAAGGTCCGTGAAGGGATGAGGTAGGGTAAGTCACCGACAGATCCAAAAGCGCTTTCGCCCTAAATTTGTAATGTATGCTGTTCTGGACTTGTCCGGAATGCGGCCGTGAGTGTTCGCCCGCGCTCCGCCAGTGCCCCGCTTGTCCGCCGCCTTCTGAGCGGCAGCCCGTGGCAGATGCAACACCTAGCCGGAGTCAGGCAGAAGGCGGAATTCTGGCCCTGGCGCAGAATCTGGAAACCATTCACGCCGTGCCCGTGCTGGCGCCGATTCCAGAGCAGCCGCTGCAGGCCCTGGAGAATGGCCATAACTCCCATGGTTCCCTGACGGCGACGCTGATCGAAGAGGCCCCGATCGACGCGGGCCCTGGACTGACCGCCAGATTCTTGGTTCAAGACCCGGCTGCTCCAGCCGAGCAAGCTCTGCTGGTGCTAGCCGAAGAGACGCTCGAAATCCCGCTGACGCAGGCGGTCGATTCGCTGGTCCGGCCGCTGGTTGAGTCCGTGGACACAGCCGAGAGCGGCGCCGTCGAGCCGCCCGACATGGAGGCCGCTGTCCTCACGGAAGCGCAGCCGGAAGAAGAGCCCGATATCTCGGCCGCAGAGACGGAGTCATCTTCCGAACCGGCAGCGATTCCCCAACTGGAGCCAGACAGCATCGCCCCGGAGTCCGAAACCATCGTTCCGGAACCGGAACACGTCGCCGCAACTCCAGCCCCATCCTCAGAGCCTGAAACGCTATCGCAAGCCGGATCGCCGTGGGAAGTGACGGCCATTCCGGAACTATACGTCGCAGCCGCTTCCTGGGCACATCAAATTCGCGAACTCGAGCAAGCCTTGGAGCCGGAAGCTCAGAGCCCCGAGCAGGAATTGCCCATCGCACCTTCGGTCCAATCTCCCTCGGAAGCGGCCTCGGCTCCCGAAGTGCCCGCCGCCAATTCGTGGGCGCACGAGATTCGCGAATCCGAGCAAGCGTCGGAGCCGGAAGTTATTTCCGCGATCGAAGCCCCGGATCTGACGGCCAGTCCAGAAGTTCAGGAGCCTGCCTCTGAGGATGCAGCGGGCAATTCATGGGCGCATCAGGTTCGCGAGCCCGAGCAAGCTTTCGAGCCAGAAGTTCTTTCCACGATCGAAGCCCTGGATCTGACGGCCAGTCCAGAAGTTCAGGAACCTGCGGTCTGTGATTCCGCGGCCGATGCTTCGCCCGTGTCGATGGCCGTTCCGGAAATCGACGCCGTCCACGAGACTCGCGAACCCGAGCAAGCCTCGGAGCCGGAAGTTATTTCCGCGATCGAAGCCCCGGATCTGACGGCCAGTCCAGAAGTTCAGGAGCCTGCCTTTGAGGATGCAGCGGGCAATTCATGGGCGCATCAGGTTCGCGAGCCCGAGCAAGCTTTCGAGCCAGAAGTTCTTTCCACAATCGCCGACCTGGATCTGACGACCGGCCCAGATGTTCAGGAGCCTGCAGTCTCTGATTCCGCCGCAGATGCTTCGCCCGAGTCGATGGCCGTTCCGGAAATCGACGCCGCTGCTACATGGGCCTCGGAGCCAGAAGTTCTTTCTACAATCGCCGCTCCGGATCTGACGGCCAGTCCAGAAGTTCAGGAGCCTGCGGTCTGTGATTCCGCCGCAGATGCTTCGCCCGAGTCGACGGCCGTTCCGGAGATCGATGCCGTCCGCGAGACTCGCGAACCCGAGCAAGCTTTCGAGCCAGAAGTTCTTTCCGCAATCCAGGGCTCGCTCCAATCGCCCCCCGCCGCAGAAGCGCCCTCGGCGGAAGAAGCTGCTTCCGAGTTGGCGCCCGTTCCCTCACAAACAGCACCCGTTCTTTCGCCGGACGATGTGAGCGCGCAATCCGAGGAGCCCGAGCCGGCCGCTGTAGCCGGTCACCAATTGGCGTTGGATCTAGCGCCGGACCCAGCGCCGCCGGCACAGCCTGAACCGCTCGTTCTAACCACTCTCGCCGAAGGGGTGAGTGAAGACGCCGCGAACGAAGACACCACGTTGGCCGAAAGCCCGACGGCTCTTGAATCGCCGTCACCGCTGGCCGCGCAGGAACCGCCGCCGGAGCCACCTGTCGACGCGCGCGAAGCCCGCGATCGGGAAGCAACCGAGGCCCTGCTGGGCGCGATCCAGATCCAAGCCGAAGCGCTCGTGGATACGATCCACGCCGAAGTCGAAGCCGAACGCGCGGCCATCCGCGATGTGGTAGCGTCCTTCCGCCGGTGTTGCTCCACCAGCCTTCTGGCCGCACCGGCCGAAATTGTGACCGCACCCGCACCCCCGGTCTTCGAATGGATCCGGAGACCGCAGCAAGTTCTTCAGCCGCTTCCGCCGCCGGCTGAAAACCTGGTTCGGCGCAGCGCACAGCCTCAACCACTCACACTAGCCGGCCCATGTCTTGCTCCAGAACTTCGCAACTTAGCGGAATTGCAAGGCCCGGCACGATCACGCAAGCGACGCGCTTTTCCCGGCTGGGTTGCCAGCCTGATGGGAGCTATGTTGCTCGTCTTGTTGGCCGTGACGTCGCTGCAATATCTCAGCAGCCAGAACGATGCCAAAGCCACCACGCCCACCGGCCAACAGACCGCCGCGGCGCCAAATAGCGAAGCGCTGGACAAGTCGGTCGAAATATCCGGCCTGCGCCTGACAACCAGCTGGAGCGGCAAACAGCAAGTCCGGTTCCTGGTCGTCAATCATTCCGCGCAAGATCTCTCCGGCGTAACACTCCAGATCGTGGTCAGGTCGTCCGACGGGACGCCGAGCAGTGCTCCCATCCTGGTTATTCACGCGCCCCTGAGTTCGCTTGGACCGTATCAATCCAAAGAAATCAAGACCGCCCTCGATTCCGACATTCCAGCATCCGCGCTTTCGGACTGGCAATCCTTGCGCACGGATGTCCAGGTCCTCCACGGCGAGTAGCTATTTCCCCAGCAAAGTCCGTTGCTCGCGGCTGAATTTGCATCCGGGTGGCGGAGCGATGGCCACGCCCAGCCGCTCGAGATTCAGCCGCGCGTCAAACTGGCAGGCGTCGATCGCCAAGGCGCGCTCAAAATCGGCTTGCGCCGCTGGTCTTTGATCCAGCGCGAGCAGCGCGGCGCCACGGTTATTCAATGCGTCCGCGCTGCGCGGCTCAAGAGCCAACGCTCGCCCAAAAGCCACTAGCGCCAGGCCCGGCTTTCCCAGACTCAGGTAGATCCGGCCCTCTTCCGACGGAATCAGCGCATTGTCCGGCGCAGTCCGCCGCGCTTCTTCGAGAATCTCGATCGCGCGCGCCGGTGCCACCGCGCGCGCCAATTGGATCTTAGGCCGGACTTTATTGGGGGCCTTTCTCGCCGCGTCTTCCCACAGCGAAGCTTCGGTTCTCCAGGTCTGGGTCCTGACCGCGCTCAGAGCGGTTAAGAGCGCCAAGCCCGCAACCACAACCGGCGGCCTCACGCGTCCGAGCAACACTCCCGCAGCGGCCGCGAACCCGATCATCGGCAGGTACAAGCGCCGGTCCGCTGCCAGATCCGCGACCGGGAGAACCGAGGAACTCGGCAGCAAGAGGATGAAACCGGCCAGCAGCCAAAGCCCGGCCTGTTTGCCTCGCAGGGCGAACATCGCCGCCGCGGCCGCGAGCAACGCCAGCGCCAGCCAAGCCAGGATGCCGAGCCAGGCCGGAGGAACCCCGATATCCGGATCCACCGAAAATCCCCAAGGAAGCACCAACATCCGCAGGTAGCGGAGAATCACCAACCCTTGCGCCAGCCCGTAGGCCTGCCAGGAGATCCCCGCCTGCGCGCCCGCCGGAACGCCGGGATTCTGCGCGATCGCAAAGAACACGCGAATTCCCGCCAGCACCGACAATGCGAACATCGCCACGATAGGCCGGGGTACGCGCTTAATTTCCGGTTGCTTCTCCCGCTGCTCGCGCAGTTTCCAACCTTCCAGCAGCAACAACAATGCCGGGAACGCGACGCACTCTTCTTTCGCTAAAAGCGCGCCGCCGAACCAGGCCACGGCCCACCAGCGGTGGCCGGCAATCCAACTCGCGAGCGACGCCAGGCATAACACCGTCGCCAGCGTGATGCCCCGGGCGAAGATGTAATTCACCGGCTCGGCTTGAAAGGGATGCACCGCGAATATCGCCGCTGCGATCCAGGCGGCCTTCGGAGAAATCAGGCGTTTCAAGACCTCGAACAGCAGCACCACCGCCGCCAGGTGCAGAAGCAGGTTAACCGCATGGTATCCCCATGGGTTGCCGCCGCCCGCCAGGTCGTTGACCCAGAACGTCAGATACGTGAGAGGCCGAATATCGAACGGCCGCCACAGGTCGGAAGAAAACAGGGAGTAGTCGTCAAAATGGAAAGAACCCCACAGGCAGCCGCCAAATGCGATGATAGCGGCGAAGAGGAGAACCCAGCTCTGGCGAGAAAGTCGAAAAGCGATACCCCTAGTGTGACAAATGGTCTGACAAATGGCGTCACAAAGAAAGTCACGCCTCCCAAGCTGGTTCCCCGCCCCAAAACCGCCGCCCAGCGAGCTCGCCGCGTACAAAAGATCATGGAATTGTTGGACCAGATGTATCCCGATGTCAAAGTCCCGCTTTACCATAGCAACGCCTGGGAGTTGCTGGTGGCGACCATTCTTTCGGCCCAGTGCACCGACAAGCGCGTCAACGAAGTAACGCCGGCGCTATTTCGCAAGTATCCAACCATGGCCGATTTTGCCAATGCCAATCAGGCCGAACTGGCGCAAGACATCCGGTCCACTGGCTTCTTTAACAACAAGGCCAAGTCACTAATCGGGGCAGCTCGAAAAATTCGCTCGGACTTCGGCGGCCAGGTCCCAGGAACAATGCAGGAATTGCTGGCCATTCCAGGCGCGGCGCGCAAGACTGCCAACGTAGTTCTTGGCGGCGCGTTTGGCGTCATGGAGGGCATCGTCGTCGATACCCACGTGCAGCGCATCTCGCAGCGCTTGGACCTGACCAAGCACACCCAGCCCGTCCAGATCGAGCAAGACCTGATGAAAATCATTCCGCGCGAGAAATGGTTTGTTTTCCCGCTGCAATTGATCTATCACGGCCGCGCGCTTTGCATCGCCCGTAAGCCAAAGTGCGCCGATTGCAAGCTCGATCCTATCTGTTATGCCAAAGATAAAACGTAAGCTAGAGTTCAAACCAATCCCTGCGATTGTAATCGGATTTTAACGCATTCGTCATGTTTCGCTAACTCCCCAGGGCTATCCTCAACGTTCGGTAGTAACTCTAACAACGCCGTAGCTTCACCAAAATTCTGCAATTGACCCAAATCTGGGGATGGAGACGATGAAAGCTAAAACGCTACAACCACTCACCTGGTGCCTGACTGCCCTGCTCGCGGTACTGCCGGCCACATTGGCGGCCCAGAGCGCATCTTCGGCATCGACTTCAGCGGAAGTCGATGCCTTGAAAACACAACTGGTCGAACAACAAAAGCAAATCGACATGCTGAAGCTGGCTCTGGAAGATCAAAAGAAACTGCTGGAGCATATCAGCAACGCCACTCCCGCAGCCGGTGCGCCTGCTGCTGGTTCGTCATCTTCGGCGCAAGACAACCAAAACTTCACATTGCCAAGCAAGACCCTAGGTCAGGTTGCGAGCGCAACACCGGTTATTCCTCCTGCCGCGCCAGCTCCGGTTCCCGTGCCGAGGTCGGTGCTGGCCGCAGCGCAGCAGCCAGCCGCTTCGTCCGGCAATCCCTGCGAAGCGCCTCTCGACACCGCCAATGTCCCACCGTATTTGCGCCTCGGCAGTGTCTGCGTGGTCCCCATCGGGTTTATGGACGCGACCTTCGTGGACAGAGACGTAAATGCCCAGTCGGTGATCGGAAGCAACTTCGGCGGCATCCCCTATAACAACACTCTTCAGTCCAAACTCAACGAAGCACGCTTTAGCATCGCCAACTCGCGGCTGGGCTTCCGCATCGACGGAAACTGGAAGGGGTGGCATTTCATCGGGTATAACGAGTTTGACTTTCTCGGAACCAGCGGCGCCAACAATATCACGGTCACCAATGGCGCGGTCGTCCCCCGCATTCGCCTCTATTGGATTGACGCGCGGAAGGATAAGGTGGAATTCCTGGCGGGCCAGAGCTGGAGCATGATGACGCCGAACCGCAGAGGCATCTCCCCTTTGCCGGGCGACATCTTCTACTCGCAAGTCTTCGACGTGAATTACATGGCGGGCTTGACTTGGACTCGCCAGACGGGTTACCGGATGCTCTACCATCCGAACAACACCGTGACCTTCGGATTCTCGGCTGAGAATCCCGATCAATACATCGGCGGCTACGCCGGCGGTTCGGCCATCACACTACCTACCAACTTGACCAGCCTCTCTGGGACTGAGCTGGACCAGGGCAACCTGCCCTTCAACGCTCCCGTGCTCACTCCGGACTTCATCGCGAAGGTCGCGTTCGACCCCAGTTCGCGTTTCCATGCCGAAGTCGGCGGGGTCGAGCGCAACTTCAGGATCGTGAATCCCAACAACGTTCCGGCCGCGCAGTCTAACACCAAGTCGGGCGCCGGCGTCCTGCTCGGCGTGAACGCCGAAATCTTCAAGAACTTTCGCTTGATCAGTACGAATTACTGGAGTGATGGCGGCGGACGATACCTGTTCGGGCAAGCTCCGGACTTGGTCGTAAATGCCAATTCCACCATCAGTCTGCTCCACGCCGGCGGCACCGTGGATGGCTTCGAAACCCGGCTTGGAAGTTGGCTGTGGTACGCCTACTATGGCGGCATCTACATCGGCCGCGATACAGCTATCGACACCAATGGTAAGCCAGTCGGTTACGGTTACACCGGTTCACCAAATAGCCAGAACCGCGCCATCCAGGAGTTCACGCTCGGTTTCAACAAGACCGCCTGGTCGAATCCGCGCTACGGCGCCATCAACTACATGCTGCAGTATGAATATCTGACACGCAGGCCGTGGTTCGTCGGGACAGGCCCGGAGGCAGCTCACGACAACACGTTCTATGTTGATATCCGGTACACGTTACCGGGTAGCATGCCGGCCTTCTAAGGCGTCAATGAGCAAGGGGCGGTGGAAGCCGCCCTCACTCGAAAGGGAGGATCATTCATGAAAAAACAAATTCTTTGGTTTGGCTTTCTGGCGCTAGGCGCCGCGCTGGCGCTGCCTGCCGCCGAAACCATCAACGGGGCGGGCGCTACGTTCCCCGCTCCCATCTACCAGAAGTGGTTCGAGGAGTTTCATAAGGCTCATCCGGATATCCAGATCAACTATCAATCCATCGGCTCGGGCGGCGGAATCCGGCAGCTCACGTCGGGTACCGTGGATTTCGGGGCTTCCGACATGCCCATGACAGATGAACAAATTAAGGCCATCACCAAATACCACGTTCTCCACTTCCCCACCGTTCTGGGCGGCCTGGTGCCAACCTATAACGTGTCAGGCATTAGCGGCGATTTGAAGTTCAGCCCTGAAACTCTGTCCGGTATCTATCTGGGCAACATCAAAAAATGGAACGACCCGGCGCTGAAGAAGGACAATCCGGGCGTTAATCTGCCCAACCAGGACATCACCGTGATTCACCGCTCCGATGGCAGCGGGACCACTTTCGTGTGGACCGATTATCTGTCCAAAGTCAGTCCGGCATGGAAGAGCAAAGTGGGCGCGAACACCTCGGTAAACTGGCCGGTCGGCTTGGGCGGCAAGGGCAATGAAGGTGTAGCGGGGCTAGTGAAGCAGACTCCCTACTCCATCGGCTACGTCGAACTAATTTACGCGGTGCAAACCAAGATGGGTTATGGTCCGGTGAAGAACTCAGCGGGCACGTACCTGAAGGCGGACTTCAACACCGTCACCGAGGCTGCCGCCGGAGCAGCTAAGGATATGCCTGCGGACTTCCGCGTATCCATTACGAACGCGCCCGGAAAGAACGCCTATCCGATCTCGTCCTTTACCTGGCTGTTAATTCCCGACAAGATCGACGACGCCGCCAAGAAGAAGTCCATCACGGAGTTTTTGCAATGGATGCTGACTACTGGCCAGGGGTTCGCCCAAGGCTACAGCTATGCCCCGCTCCCCAAAGCCGTGGTTGCTAAAGAAGAGAAGCAAATCGCTTTGATAAAGTAAGAAGTTCAGCATGGGAACTGCTGTAGCTACCGCGCCTCCGCCTTCGCAGGCGCGGAAACTTACGAAATTTTGGCGTGACGGGGATCAGATCGCACACCTCGTCACGCTGATTTTTGCCGCCAGTGTGTTTGTGGTCACCGTTTGGCTAGTGTATGAGCTGTGGATTCACTCCGCCGCTTCACGGGCCAAGTTCGGCTTCGGATTTCTCACCGGCACGACCTGGGATCCGGTGGCTGTGCAATTCGGCGCGCTGCCCTTCATCTACGGTACCGTCCTGACATCCCTTCTGGCGCTTTTGATTTCGGTTCCGGTCGGAGTGGGCGCAGCCATCTTCCTGGCTGAACTCGCGCCGCCCGCCTTGTCCAATGCCTGCACCTTCTTGGTGGAGCTGCTGGCCGCCGTCCCCAGCGTCATTCTCGGGCTTCTGGCCATCTTTACGCTGGTCCCGCTTATGCGTCAATACATTGAGCCATTCCTGAAAGACACGCTTGGTTTCTTGCCCTTGTTCACGGGACCCGCCTACGGGGTGGGCTATCTTACCTCCGGCATCATATTAGCCATCATGACGTTCCCCTTTATCATTTCGATATCCCGGGAAGCTTTGCTGGCCGTTCCACGGGAGCAGCGCGAAGCCGCCCTCGCGCTCGGCGCCACCAAGTGGGAGTCCACCTGGCAGGTGGTTGTGCCTTTTGCCAGGCTGGGCATCATCGGATCGATTTTCCTGGCACTCGCCCGCGCCTTGGGCGAAACCATGGCTGTCACCATGGTCATCGGCAACGACACCGGTATTCATACCTCATTGCTCTCACCCGGCTATACCATCGCCGCAATTATTGCCAACGAGTTCACGGAAGCAACCGGCGATGTCTACCTCAGCTCCCTGGTCGAACTCGGGCTGGTTTTGTTTGCCGTAACCATGGTCTTAAACGGCGCCGCGCAACTGCTCATCGTCGCTACTACGCGTAAAGGATCCAAGCGGGACTAATGAATCGCACTGCTCGCCGCAACCTCGCGAACAACGTCATGCTGACTCTCACGGGTCTCTGCACCCTGGTCACATCCTCCGTGCTGTTCCTGATCCTGGGTTTTCTAATCTTCAACGGTTGGCGGTCTCTCAATCTGGATTTCTTCACCAAGCTGCCTTTGTCCGCTGGGGAGGTTGGTGGAGGCATGGCCAATGCCATAGTGGGCAGTTTCGAACTTATCCTGGTGGCGGCCGTTATCGGCATTCCGGTAGGTTTTCTGGGAGGCATCTATCTGGCCGAGTTCGGCGGCAAAACATTTTCGATGCTGGTGCGCTATACCGCGGATTTGCTCAACGGCGTGCCTTCCATTGTCATCGGAATCTTTGCCTGGACCGTCGTCGTCGTGAAGATGCATCATTTTTCGGCCTGGGCCGGCGGCTTTGCTCTCAGCATGATGATGGTCCCCATCGGTTTGCGCGCCACTGAACAGTTTCTGCGGGCCGTCCCCGATTCGCTTCGGGAGGCTTCACTGGCTTTGGGCGCCACCAAGACTCGCACCATCCTGCAGGTTATCGTGCCCGCGGCCAGGCAAGGTATCCTCACCGGGATGATCCTGGGCGTAGCGCGCATCGCCGGCGAGACCGCGCCGCTCCTGTTCACCAGTTTCAACAACCAATTCTGGGCCACGGGCCTAAACGAGCCAACCGCCTCCCTGCCCGTCATGATTTATACGCACGCCATTTCGCCGTACGAGGATTGGCATCGCCAGGCCTGGGCTGCCGGTCTGGTTCTGCTGGCACTCGTGTTGCTAGCCAACGTCGCCTGCCGCTGGGTTTTGTCCCGCGGAATGACGGCCCAAAGAGGATAATCTGTGATGGGAGCCATGCCGGAGTCTGCCAAAATGAATGAAGCTGCCGTGCCGCCTTCAGCGCCTCCTGCGCCTGCGGCCGAACCTCCTCCAAAAGGAAAGCTGAAAACCGCCAACTTAAACTTCTTCTACGGCAGCTTTCAGGCGCTGCACGATATCAACGTGGAAATCTCCGAGAAGCGCATCACCGCGCTGATCGGCCCCTCCGGCTGCGGCAAGTCCACGTTCCTGCGCACCTTGAACCGCATCAATGAGACCGTCAAGGGCGCACGCTATGACGGCGACGTGTTGCTGGATGGAAGCAACGTTCTCGGGATGGACGTTACCGCGCTGCGGCGCCGCATCGGCATGGTGTTCCAGCGACCCAACCCTTTCCCCAAGTCGATTTTCGACAATGTCGCCTATGGCGTGCGGGTCAACGGACTGGCTGGGAAGAGACCCATGGCCGAGATCGTGGAACACAGCTTGCGCCGCGCCGCGCTGTGGGACGAAGTCAAAGACAAGCTGAACCAATCCGCCTACAGTCTGTCGGGCGGCCAGCAGCAGCGGCTGTGCATCGCGCGCGCCCTGGCGGTTGACCCTGAGATTCTCCTGCTGGATGAGCCCTGCTCGGCCCTCGACCCCATCGCCACTGCCAAGATCGAGGACCTGCATGTTCACGCTCAAGGACCAGTGCACGCAAGTGATTGTGACCCACAACATGCAGCAGGCCGCGCGCGTTGCGGAGTTCACCGGATTCTTTCTGCTGGGCAGGCTGATCGAGTTCGATAAGACCGATGTTATTTTCAAGCGGCCTTCTAAGAAAGAGACCGAAGATTACATCACCGGCCGATTCGGTTAAAGTGAGGAAAGAGGAAGCCTTGGTTCACTTCAGAGAAGAACTGGACGAATTGCAGGCGCGCCTTCTGGAAATGGCCGGGCTCGTGGAGTCGGCCATCCATCAAAGCGTCACGGCGCTGGTGCAGCGCGACGAGCAGGCCGCCAAGGAAGTGCTGTGGAAAGAAGCGCTCATCAATCAAAAGGACATCGAGATTGACGAGTTCGCCACGCGGCTGCTCGCGCTCTATCAGCCCATGGCGCGCGACATGCGCTTTCTCACGGCCGTCATCAAGATCAATGGCGATCTGGAACGCATGGGCGATCTGGCCGTGAACATCACCGAGCGCGCCATGCAATTGATGCGCGACACCCCCGTTAAACCTCTAATCGACATCCCCAAAATGGCCAGCCTGGCGGAGACCATGGTCCGCAAAAGCCTGGACGCTCTGGTCAAGCGCGACGAAGCCCTGGCCCGTAGCGTCCTCATCTCCGACGACGAGGTCGACGGCCTGCGCGACGCCGTCTACAAGGAATTGGTCGCCTTCATGCAGGAGGAGAGCACTACCATCCCTCGCGCTGTCGATTTGATGTTCATCGCGCACAACCTGGAACGCGTCGCCGATCATGCCACCAACATCGCGGAAGATGTTCTGTTCCTGATCAAAGGCATCGACGTCCGCCACCACGCCGAGGTGCGCGAACAATCAGCGGTCCGCCACTAGATTCTGGCCGCGCGCGCTCACGCGTGCCGTCATCGTGCCGACGATACAATAAGTGAATTGGAACCCGTCTCTCACTACTACTACTCCCATCGCCTCAAACTGCAATTCTGGGATTGGGGGCAAAACGGAAAACCCACGCTGATCTTAGTCCACGGCGGCCTCGATCACGCCCGCATGTGGGACTGGGTGGCGCGTGAGTACCGCAAGCATTTTCACGTCTACGCCATGGATCTGCGCGGCCACGGCAACAGCGCCTGGGCGCCGGGCGCGCTCTACACCATCGCCGAGCACACCCTGGATCTGTCCGCCCTGGCCGACATCATCAACGACTTCCCCATCTATCTGGTCGGCCATTCTCTCGGCGGCATCATCACGTTGAGCTACTCCGGCATCTATCCCGAACGCGTCCGCAAGGCCATCGCGATCGAAGGCATGGGACTGCCCTTGACCCATCGCATCCACAAGCCCGCCCCCGAGCGCATGCGCAACTGGATCGAATCCATTCGCAAAACCGAGCGGCGCGAGCCGCACAGCTATCCCAACCTGGACGCCGCTGTCGCGCGCATGAAAGAAGCCAATCCGCATCTGTCCGACGAAGTGGCGCGCCATCTCACGCTGCACGGCACCAACTGGAACGCCGACGGCTCGCTGACCTGGAAATTCGACAACTACGCGCGCATTTTCCCGCCGTACGGCCAGAACATAGAGGACCTGCGGGCGACACTCAGCGAGATCATCTGCCCGGTGCTGTTGTTCTGGGGCATGGAAAGCTGGGCGGCTGATCCGGAAACCGACGGCCGCGCTTCCGTCATCAAGAATCATCGCCTGGTCAAGGTCCCGGGCGCCGGACATTGGGTCCAGCACGACCGCCTCGATATTTTCCTCGAAGAATCCCTGCGTTTTCTATTAGAAGCCTGATCTGCGCCGGCTGAGGCCGAAACAATTTCGCCTCCTATGCTTCAATACATAAGAGGAGCACAGCGCGGGGCGCGCTCGCTCGGGAAAAGGAAACCATCGCGACCCGCTGCGTTGTGCGCGATACAAGAAGAAGGAGCGCACAGCGCGGGGCGCGCTCGCTCGGGAAAGGAAACTATCGCGACCCGCTAGGTTGTGCGCGATACAAGAAGAAGGAGGCGCGCGTGAGAGCTCTTTTCGGACTCGCTGTATTGTTATCCCTCGCCATCGCATTCCCGGTCCTGGCTGATTTCGCCACGGGCCTGACCGCCTATCAGAAGGGTGACTTCACCACCGCCGCCAAGGAATGGCGCGCACTGGCCGAAGATGGCGATGCTGCTAGCCAGTACAATCTGGGTCTCCTGTATGTGGACGGGCACGGAGTTCCTCAAGATTACGCCGAGGCCGTCAAGTGGTTCCGTCGCGCCGCCGAGCAAGGCTACACCCAGGCTCAGCACAATCTCGGCGCCATGTACGGCTCCGGACAGGGCGTCCACCGCGATTACCTGGAAGCTTACAAATGGCTGAACATCTGTTCGGCTAAGGGCAATGCCGGCTGCACCAGCCAGCGCGACCAGGTGGCCAAGAAACTCAAGCCCGCCCAGATCTCGCAGGGCCAGCGGCTTTCGTCTGAATTCGCTGCCCGGCCGGAAAAACAGTAGTTCTGCTCCGCACTCCGCTCCGCTCGGACGCTGCCCTGGCGACCAGTTATCCTGATAGTAAATGGGTTTCCATCTAGCCGTCGACTATCGTCCTCGCGGCGACCAGGCGACCGCCATCGACCAACTCGTTCGCGGCACCGTGGACGGCGAGCAACACCAGGTCTTGCTCGGCGTAACCGGCTCGGGAAAAACTTTCACCATGGCCAAGGTCATCGAAAAAACCGGCCGGCCCGCCCTGGTGCTCGCGCACAACAAGACGCTCGCCGCGCAGCTCTATCACGAGTTCAAGACCTTCTTTCCTTCCAACGCGGTCGAATATTTCGTCAGCTACTACGACTACTATCAGCCCGAAGCCTATCTGCCTTCCGGCGACATCTACATCGAAAAAGAAGCCACCATCAACGACGAGCTGGACAAGCTGCGCCTCTCCGCCACGCGCTCGCTGTTCGAGCGGCGCGATTGCGTCATCGTCGCCAGCGTCAGTTGCATCTATGGCCTGGGTTCGCCCGATGCCTACTACGGCCAGTTGCTGATGCTCGAAAAGGGCCAGAAAATCTCGCGCCAGCAGATCATCTCGAAGCTGGTCGAGATCCTCTACGAACGCAACGACCACAACTTTTCGCGCGGCACATTCCGCGTCCGCGGCGACGTGATCGAAATCTTTCCGACTTACGAAGACTTCGCCTATCGCGTCGAGCTCTGGGGCGACGAGGTCGACAGCCTGAGCCAGATCGATCCGCTGCTCGGCCAGGTGCGCCAGACCTACCTGCGCTTGCCCATTTATCCGAAAACGCACTACGTGATGACGCAGCAGAGCCGCGACCAGGCCCTCGTCAGCATCCAGAAAGAGCTGGAAGAATGGCAGCCGCAGCTTGAAAAGCAAGGCAAGATCGTGGAGGCGCAGCGGCTTTATCAGCGCACCATGTTCGATCTGGAAATGATCCGCCAGATCGGCTATTGCCATGGCATCGAGAACTATTCGCGCCACTTCACCGGACGCCTCCCGGGTGAGGCGCCGCCCACCCTGCTTGATTACCTGCCGCACGATCACCTGATCTTCATCGACGAGAGCCATCAGACCGTCCCGCAGTTGGGGGGAATGTACCATGGCGACCGCTCCAGAAAAACCGTGCTCGTCAACTATGGTTTTCGCCTGCCCAGTGCGCTCGACAACCGCCCGCTCACTTTCGAAGAGTTCGAGAATCGCGTCAATCAAGTCGTTTATGTTTCCGCCACGCCCGGACCTTACGAGCTCACCAAGTCCTCTGGCGTCGTAGTGGAACAAATCATCCGGCCCACCGGACTGGTGGACCCGCAGGTGGAAGTCCGCCCCATCAAGGGCCAGGTAGACGACCTGCTGAACGAGATCCGCAAACGCGTGGAGCAAAACGAGCGCGTGTTGGTGACTACGCTCACTAAGCGCATGTCGGAGGATCTGGCCGAGTATTACACCGAGGTCGGCGTGCGCTGCTCCTACCTGCATTCAGAGATCGCCGCGCTGGACCGTATGAAGGTCCTGCGCGACCTGCGCCGCGGTGAAATCGACGTGCTGGTCGGCGTCAACCTTCTGCGCGAAGGCCTGGACCTGCCGGAAGTGTCGCTAGTTGCGATCCTGGATGCCGATAAGGAAGGTTTCCTGCGCTCCTCCGGCTCGCTGATCCAAACCATGGGCCGCGCCGCGCGCCATCTGAACGGCCGCGCGATTCTCTACGCCGACGTCCACACCGACAGCATGAAGCGCGCCCTGGGCGAAACCAATCGCCGCCGCGCCATCCAGGAACAGTACAACGAAGAAAACCACATCATCCCGCAGTCCATCATCAAGCCCATCGATATGAGCCTGGTCGCGGTCGCCGAGGGCGATTACGTCACCGTTCCCATCGAACCGGAAGATCCGGTCGAGGAAATGACTCCGGAGCAGCGCGAGAAGTTCATCGCCGGCCTGGAGGAAAGCATGCGCGAGGCTGCCAAGAAATTTGAATTTGAAAAAGCCGCACAGTTGCGTGATCGCATAAAGATGTTAAAGTCTCCCAAGACCTATGAAGAGGCCGAAGTCGGTAGCACTGATCGCGGGGGGTAAGCTCAGCGGCTCACCTGTGGCGCGTTTTTGGTTGCTTTCCGAAATGCTGGGCCCGGTCAAGGCGTCGTCCTTCCGGCTCGCCAGCCGCATCGCCAACAGCCTCCGGGCTGGCTATCCCGTCAAAGATTACGGCGAGTTCGAGGCCTGCCACTTGATCCTGATATGCGTCCCCGATGAGGCGCTGGCGGGGACGGTGGAGGAGTTATGCTCGGCCGGAATTTCCTGGCATGGAAAATCCGTGGTGCTGTGCAGCGCCTGGCGCGAGCAGCAGCGAATTGCGCGAACTATCCGCTCGCGGCGCCGCCATCGGCTCCATCGCCACGATTCCCGGTTTCCATGATCTCCGCTATCTGGTCTCGGGAGACAAGCGCGCCATTCAGGAATCCAAACGGCTGGTGGAGAATCGCGATCGGCGGTGCCTGGCCATCGAGCGCGGCCGCAAGCCGCTCTATCTGGCGGCTCTGACCTGTACCGGTAGCCTGTTGTTTCCCCTGGTGATGGCGGCCTCGGAGTCCCTGCGCCGCGCTGGCGTGACGCCTGCGGTCTCCATCAGCATCCTCGAAAAACAACTGACTATGGGACTGCGCGCCTATGCTCGCGGCGGCCGCCGCGCCTACACGCGGCCGCACGAACTCTCCAGCCAGTTGCGAGCCTTGTCGGCCGCCGATCCCGCGCTCGCCCGTTACGTCGAAAAAAGCTACCAGCTTACCCAACAACTTCTCGAGCAGCCCCAGCGCCAGGCCGCGGCCGCGAGTGCGCGAACCCTCTCAGTCGCAGGAGCCGAAAGATACACGGGTAAGCTGGTCGCCGCCGAAGGGCGGTAATGTGCTTCAGGCCGATGCCTGGCTGGACTGCGCCGCGGCGAAACGCGCCTGCATCTCCCGCGTCAGATGCGGCACGATCCCGATCATCCGCTCCATCAGCATGAGCTGCCCGCGATGATGCATCTCGTGCTCCTTCACGCCCAGAATCATCTCGAAGCGCGACTTGGAAGGCGGCATCATTCCGGCGGGATAAGCCACGCGCTCGCCCAGAAAATCGTCTGAGAGCCCGTCCAGCCATTTCGCGAAACGCTCGCCGTCGTCCCTCAGCAACGCGACAATCTGCTTCTTGTCGCGAGGCTTCTGCTCTTCGGCCATCATTTTGGTGACGAAGCCGGGAAAGTCGAACCCTTCGAGCGTGGTGCGCCGTTCCACCGCGTGAATCTGTTCACCCAGCTGCGGCATCAGCGCGATGTGAATCAGCGTCGATGCCACCGTGCGCGTGTTCGGCGCGGCCCGAAACCCATAATGTTCTTCGCCGATTTCCTCGGCAATCACGAGCGTGTTCTTCCGCACCGTGCGAAAACCCGCAGCCAGTTCTTTTGATCCGTAGTAGGTCATATGTCAATTCTACCGATTGATGGGCAAGTTGTTATCGAGAACAACTGGCTCTTTAGCCATCGGCTAGCAGCACGCAAAGCTTTTCGTCCGTAAGCCCTCGCGCAGCAGCCTTCTTTGCAACTCGATCACAAAGCCGCTCTAGCTGGGCAACACTGAGCACTCGCTCCTTCCGGCGGACAACAATCGGCTCCCGTTGCACTGCATCCATAAAAGCAGCAAGCCGTCGTTTGGCATCTGACACGTAAAGCCTCTCACCCATTATAGAAGCCATCCTTGACAACTTCCTCTGATAGCGGCACAATACGAATGGCGAAGAAAAGGCGAATCTGCATGAACCCTAACGCCGCTCTCCCAACTACGCTCGGATTCCGCCCCGAGGCCCGAACCCGCGAAACGCTGCCCACCGGCCTCGCTTCACTCGATGCTCTCATCGAAGGCTTCCCGCGCGGCGCGATCTCGGAAATCATCGGGCAGGAAAGCTCCGGCCGCATTACTGTAATTCATTCACTTCTGGCTGCATCCACTTCAAAATACGAGATCTGTGCTTACGTCGATACGGACGATTCCTTCGACCCAGTCTCGGCCGCCGCAGCCGGAGTCGCGCTCTCCCAGCTTCTGTGGATCCGCTGCGGCCACAACGCCGGCCATGCGCTGAAAGCCGCCGACGCTCTGCTCCACGCCGGCGGTTTCGGCGTGATCGTGCTCGACCTCTGCCAGATCACGCCGCGCACCGCCAACCGCATCCCCATTTCCTACTGGTATCGATTCCGCCGCGCCATCGAAAACACTCCGGCCATCCTCGCGCTGATCGAAAAAGATCCCCTGGCAAAATCCTGCGCCTCCCTGATGCTCGAAATGAAGCGCAAGAAAGCCGTCTGGAAAGGAGCGCCTGGCTTCGAATTGCTGCGCGGAGTGGAACTGGAAGCCGTCGCGCGCAAGCCGGTGCGACCTGCGGCAGCCAATTTCCAAGCCAAGGCGATCTAAACATGTTTGCCTGTCTGCATGGCGCCGCCGCGGATCTGCCCCAAATCGCCCAGGCCTTCACCCCTTGGTTCGAACAAACCGCGCCCGGCACCATCGTCTTCCCCATCCACGCGCTGAAGCGTCTCTATGGCTCGCCGCACCAGATCGCGCAATCCATCGCACAGCGCGCCGGCGCCGGCGTAAACGTCGCCATCGCCGAAACAGCCGAATCCGCAATCCTCGCGGCGCGCAACTTCACCGGCATCACGGTCGACCCTCAGTTGGATCATCTGGATATTTCGAATCTCCCCATCACCGAAGAAATGCTCGAAACGCTGGAGGCCTGGGGAATCCGCGACCTCCAGCAACTCGCGCAGCTCCCTGAAACCGGCATCGCGGAGCGATTCGGCGAGACCGGCGTCTATTTGCAAAATCTGGCCAAAGGCGCCATCCACCGCCCGCTGCGCGTCTTTCAACCGGCCATCACATACGACCAGCGCATCGAGCTGGATCATCCGATGGAGCTGCTCGATCCGCTGCTGTTTCTGATCGCGCGTCTGCTCAACGAGCAATGCGAAAAGCTGGAAGCGCATGGCATGGCCGCCGGCGAAGTCGCCATCCGCCTGGAGCTCGACAACCAAACGGAACACACGCGCACGCTGCGCTTGCCGGTCCCGATGCGTGACGGCAAAGCGCTCTTAAAACTTCTGCAAATGGATCTGGAGTCGCATTCTCCGCAAGCCGCGACCCAGGCGCTTTCGCTCAGCCTCAAACCAGTGCTCCCGCGCACCATCCAAAATGGAATTTTTCTCCCCGTAGCCCCGGCCCCGGACAAGCTGGAGCTGACGTTGGCCCGCATCCGCGGCATTGTCGGCGAAAACAACGTCGGCGTGCCCGAACTACTGGACACGCATCATCCGCACCCGTATCGCCTCCAAACCGTGCAGCCGCAAACTGCAACGCCAACGCCACCATCCAACCATGCGGCCTTCCGCCATTTCCGCCCGCCGCTCCCAGCCAAGGTAGAACTTCAACAAGATCGCCCCGCACGCCTGGCCGCCTCCAGCATCCACGGCAAAATCCTCAACGCCGCCGGCCCCTGGCGAGCTTCAGGCGACTGGTGGACCCCAACCGCCTGGAATCGTGACGAATGGGACGTCACGTTAACCAACGGCGCACTCTACCGCATCTATCGCGAGCCAGATCAGCACTGGTTCATCGCAGGCGCCTATGACTGAGAAATCCGGGGAGAAATCCGGGGACAGTACACTCAATCCCCAATTTAATAATCGGGGACAGAGTGTACTGTCCCCGGTTTTTGTCGAGTTGCACGCCCGCTCCGCCTTCAGCTTTCTCGAAGGCTCCTCCGTCCCCGAAGAACTGGTCGCGCGCACCGCCGAACTCGATCAACCCGCCCTGGCCATCCTCGACCGCGACAACGTCTCCGGCGCGGCGCGCTTCCACATGGCCGCCAAAAAAGCCGGCATCCGCGCCCACATCGGCGCCGAGATCACCTGCACCGATGGTCACCGCTACCCACTGCTCGCCGAAAACCGCACAGGCTATCAAAATCTCTGCCGCCTGATCACGCGCATGAAGATGCGCGCCAAAAAAGGCGAAGGCGCGGCCGCGCCGGAAGAGTTCGCCGAATTCTCGGAAGGCCTGGTCTGCCTGCTCGCCCGATCGCGACCAGCGCGTTCTCGATCGATTCGGCGCCAAAAACGTCTTCGTCGAACTGCAGCGCCACTACAACCGCGCCCAGGAGGCCCGCAATCAAGCCCTCGTTGCATTCGCGCGCAAACATCAACTGCCGCTGGTGGCCACCAACGGCGCCAGCTACGCGACATCGAAATCGCGCGAAGCGCTCGACGTCCTAACCTGCGTCCGCCACAAAGTAAAAATCCACCAAGCCGGCCGCCTGCTCTCCATTAACTCCGAGCGCCATCTCAAAACCGCGCAGGAAATGTCTCGCCTCTTCGCCGATCTACCGGAAGCCATCGCCAACACGCGCGAGCTTTCCAACCGCCTCCAATTCACCCTGGCCGATCTCGGCTACCAATTCCCCCGCTACCCCGTCCCGCCCGGCGACACCATGAACACCTTCCTCCGTAAGCGCACCGACGAAGGCGTGCGCAACCGCTATTCCGTCAACGCATTCTCCGCCGAACTCTACCGCCGCGCCCGCCGCCAAGTGGAGCGCGAGCTTGCGCTCATCGAAAAACTCGACCTGGCCGGCTATTTCCTGATCGTCTGGGACATCGTCGAGTTCTGCCGCAAGAACAATATTCTGGTGCAAGGCCGCGGCTCGGCCGCCAACAGCGCGGTGTGCTATTCGCTCGGCATCACCGCGGTCGACCCCATCTCGATGGACCTGCTGTTCGAGCGCTTTCTCTCCGAAGAGCGCGGCGAATGGCCGGACATCGATCTCGATCTGCCCAGCGGCGACCAGCGCGAGCGCGCCATCCAGTACGTCTACGAGCGCTACGGCCAACTCGGCGCCGCCATGACCGCCAACGTCATCACCTATCGCGGCCGCTCCGCCGTCCGCGATATCGGAAAAGTGCTCGGCTTCGATGAACCGGATCTGGCCCGCATCTCCGCCCTGATTCCCAACTGGGGCTGGACCGATCCCAAAGAAACCGCCGAGCGCCAGTTCCGCGAAGCCGGCTACGCGCCCGACAATCCTCTGATCGCGAAATTCCTGGATCTCTACATGACCATCCAGGATCTCCCGCGCCACCTGGGCCAGCATTCCGGCGGCATGGTGATCTGCCAAGGCCAGCTCGATTCCGTCGTCCCGCTCGAGCCCGCCACTATGCCCGGCCGCGTGGTCATCCAGTGGGACAAAGAAGATTGCGCCGATATGGGCATCGTCAAAGTGGATCTGCTCGGCCTCGGCATGATGGCCGTGCTCGAAGAATCCATCCAGCGCATTCGCGAGTCATACCACGAAGAAGTCGATCTCGCGCATCTGCCGCAAGACGACAAGCTGGTTTACGCCGCGCTGCAAAAAGCCGACACCATCGGCCTCTTCCAGGTGGAAAGCCGCGCCCAAATGTCCTGCCTTCCGCGCCTGCGCCCCGAGCGCTTCTACGACATCGTGGTCGAGGTCGCCATCATCCGCCCCGGCCCCATCGTCGGACAGATGCTGAATCCCTACCTGCGCCGCCGCCAGGGCCGCGAGAAACCGGAATGCCTGCATCCCTCGCTCGAGCCCGTGCTCGCCCGCACGCTCGGCGTCCCGCTATTTCAGGAACAGCTCCTGCGCATCGCCATGATCGCCGCCAACTTCACCGGCGGCGAGGCAGAAGAGTTGCGCCGCGCCATGGGATTCAAGCGCTCGGAAGCCCGCATGCGCGACATCGAAACCAGGCTGCGCTCTGGCATGACGCGCAACGGCATCACCGGCCAGCAGCAGGAGACCATCGTCCAATCCATCACCTCGTTCGCGCTCTACGGCTTCCCGGAATCCCACGCCGCCAGCTTCGCCCTGATCGCCTACGCCAGCGCCTATCTGAAATGCCATTACCTGGCCGCCTTCACCGCCGCCATCCTCAACAACCAGCCCATGGGATTCTACGCGCCCGCCACGTTAGTCAAGGACGCCCAGCGCCACGGCCTGCACTTCAAGCCCATCGACGTCACGCGCTCCGATTGGCAATGCAGCATCGAAGAACACAACGGCGAAAAATGCGTGCGCCTGGGTTTGAATTACGCCAAAGGTCTTCGCCAGCAGGCCGCCGAAGCGATCCTTCGCGCCCGCGCCGAACGGCCGTTTCGAAGCATTCAGGATCTGGTGAATCGCGTCCCCCAACTGCGCAAAGACGAACTGCGTAAGCTCAGCGAAATCGGCGCGCTCAATTTCATTCCGCAAACGCCCACTCATCGCCGCGCCGCGCTCTGGGAATCGGAGGCCGCCATCCGTCCCGCCGGCCCGCTCTTCACCAATAATCTCGCGCCTCCCGATGAGTCGCCTCTCGCGCCCATGACCGCCACCGAACGCCTCAACTCCGACTTCCGCGGCACACAGCTCACCATCGGCAAACATCCTCTAGCCTTTCATCGCGAAAAACTGAACACCCTCGGCGTCACGCCCGCCCGCGAGCTGCAATTCGTCCCCAACGGCCGCCCGGTCCGCATCGCCGGCTGTGTCATCTGCCGCCAGCGCCCCGGCACCGCCAAAGGTCTGCTCTTCTTAAGCCTGGAAGATGAGACCGGCGTCTCCAATGCGGTCGTGATGCCGGATATCTTCGACCGCGAGCGCCCCACCATCCTCAACAATTCCTACCTCCTCATCGATGGCGAAATGCAGAACATCGATGGCGTGTTCACCGTACGCGCCAGCCATTTCGAACCCTTACACACCGCCGAAGAAGCCGTGCCGTCCCACGATTTTCATTAAGATACATCGAACATTAGTACTAACCTTAAGGTGTCTACTAGTACCTTCGCCAAATAGTTTTGAGACGAATTCCTCATCAGTCAAACGCCCGCACATCGCATCCTGAATGCGGTGCCACTTATGCGACGAACTCTAATTTCGATGCTCTTCATTTCGTTTGCGGCCTCAGCGGGAGCCACTACCATCACCATCTTGTCCGCCACCAGTGTTGCCAATGCCGACGCCGAAGAGAACGCCTGGGTCTTGTCTACCTTCGGCAACAACTTCATACCTGAACCGCTGGAGACCTTCAACCAATTTACTGCCAGCGATCAGACCGGCTACAGCAGCTTGACCACCGCCGTTGGCATCTTCAGCCCGACGCCCGGCAGCCAGGCCGGAAGTCCTACCCTGAGCACCGGCACCAAGCAAGACCAGTTCACGATTCTGGACTCCGCGGTCACGCCCTTTTCGGGCCGCTACAACACCACGCCCGGCGGCGGAAATTGGCTGGACTCCAACGATATCACCAGGCTTCAGCTAGCCACGTCTCTGAACACGCTGATCTTCCTGATCACCGATGTGAACGACACTGGCGGCACACTCACCATCAAAACCGCCGACGGCACCAGGTCCAGTGCCTTCGCGCCGCCCTCTGTCGCCCAGAATGGCAATCTCTATTTCGTCGCGATCACTTCGTCCAATCCGATTGGAGATGTATGGTTTCTCAACACGTCCAACCACGACGGTTATGGATTGGATGACCTCGGCACCGTCGTCGACCCTCCGCCGCCGGCGCCCACACCCGAACCCGGAACCTTATCAATGGCGGGAGTTGGTTTGCTTGCCATCGCCTTGGTTCGGAAGTACAAGGCCTCGCGCTCAGGCGCCCGTGTATAGGCCCATCCGCTCCTTCGCCAATCGCACCGTGGACTTCGCAATCGGCGCGACGTGCTCGGCGCCCTGCTTGAGGACGCCGTCCAGATAGCCAGGCTCCGACGTGATCTCGCGATAACGCGCCTGTATCGGTTCCAACTTCGTTGCGACAATCTCGGCTACTTTCTTCTTCAGATCCCCGTAGCGTAGCCCGTTGAATTCCGCCTGGCTTTCTTCGTTCTTCCACCCCATGAATGCCTGGGCGATTTCGATCAGGTTCCGCACGCCCGCGCCCAGATGCTCAAAGTCCACCTGCGGTTGCGAGTCGGTAGTCGCGCGCATGATCTTCTTGCGAACCTGATCCGGCGGATCCAGCAATCCGATCGCGTGCCCGGATCCAGTGGCCGACTTACTCATCTTTTTCTCTGGATCGTCCAGCCCCATCACGCGCGACCCCACCGCCGGCAAATGCGTAGCCGGCATCACGAACGTCTCTCCGTATAGCGAATTGAAACGCTGCGCGATATCGCGAGCCAGCTCCAGATGCTGCGCCTGGTCGTCGCCCACCGGCACGATCGCCGCCTGGTAAATCAAAATGTCGGCGGCCATCAGCACGGGATATTGAAGCAGCCCGTCGCCGACGGTCTCTTGCGCCTGCGCCTTGGCCTTGTACTGCGTCATGCGCTCCAGCCAGCCCACCGGCGTCACGCACGTCAGCATCCAGGCCAGTTCCGAATGCTCGGGTACCGACGACTGCACCACGATCGAGGAAAGCTTCGGATCAATCCCCACCGCGAGAAACAAGGCCGCCGTCTCGCGGATCTTCTGCCGCAATTCCGCCGGGTCCTGGTACACCGTGACCGCGTGCAAATCGACAATCCCGAAGATGCTCTCGTAGTCACCCTGGATCTGGACCCAGTTCTTCAGCGCTCCCAGATAGTTTCCAATGTGCAGGTTGCCCGACGGCTGAACGCCGGAAAAAATGCGCGCCTTCATGTTGAACCATCCATGGTACCGTAGGGTACACTCAGGCTTGCCCACCGAAGAAATTCTCAGCATAGAAAAGCTCGTGTACGGCGGCGAGGGACTGGCGCGTCTGGAAGGCAAGGTCGTTTTGATCCCCTATGTGGCGCCGGGCGAGACGGTGCGCGCCGAAGTCGAACGAGTTAAGAACGACCTGTTCCGCGGCCGCCTGCTCGAAGTGCTTTCACCGGCCGCGTCTCGCGTTCCTCCGCCCTGCCCCTATTTCCAGCGCTGCGGCGGCTGTCATTATCAACATCTGGACTACGCCACACAGGTGGAACAAAAGATCGCCGCGTTCCGCGAGGTGCTGCGCCGCGTCGGTAAGATCGATTTTCCTGACGACATCGCCGCCATCACCGCCGAGCCCTGGGAGTATCGCAACCGCATCCAGCTCCACTTCGACCGGGGCGCGCTCGGGTATTTCGAACATGCCTCGCGCCGCCTGTGCGCCATCGAGAGCTGTCCCATTGCTTCGCCCGCCTTGAACCGCGCCATTGCAGCACTCAACGCGCATTCCCCCCAGTTCAGCTCTTTCACCGGCGCCGTTGAACTGTTCACCAACGAAACGGGAGTCCAGATCAACGTCCTCGAGCGAGTCCCGCGCGCGGTCTATTCGATATTCGAATCCCTCGGCACCAGCGGCCCGATCGAATATCAAGAATTCCGCGTCAGCCGAAATTCGTTCTTCCAGGTAAATCGATTCCTCGTCGATCGCCTGATCGAGTGCGCCCTCGCGGACCACCAGGGAGACTCCGCGCTCGACCTTTACGCCGGCGTCGGTTTGTTCTCGAAAGCTCTCATGGGCCGGTTCCGCCAAGTCACGGCAGTCGAGTCAGGACACAGCGCGTTTCGCGACCTCATGCACAACCTCGAAGACCGCGTCTCCAGCCACAACACCACCGTGGAGGAATACCTGGCCGGTTTGCAAAACCGCCCCGACCTAATCCTGGCCGACCCGCCACGCGCCGGCCTCACCAAGCACGTCGTGGCTGATCTGACGCGTATTCAAGCACCCTCCCTGGTCGTCGTATCCTGCGATCCTGCAACCTTAGCGCGCGACTTACAGGGTCTCATTGCAGGCGGTTATCGCATCCACAAAATCACATTAGTGGATCTCTTCCCGCAAACATTTCACGTAGAAACCGTGGTCGAGTTGCGCGGCTGACATGGCGCGCACCTTCGTGTGAATGCATTTTCCAAGCGCGACCCAAACTTTGTTTGCAAAGGATGCCGCGGGTAGTGCCTAAGTTTCCGCCAGCAGCGCGCCCCACTGGAATCCCGCGCCAAACGCCGCGAAGCAAATGAGCTGTCCGGCGCGCGGTCCAGGATCTTGCCACCACTCCGAAGCCGCGACCAGCATCGACGCCGACGACGTGTTCCCGTAGCGCCGGATGTTCGAGAAGAACTTCCCCGTCTCTACCTGCAACGAACGCGCCACGCGGTCGATGAGGTTCTGATTGGCCTGATGCATTAGGAACACTTCCACTGCACCGGCAGCTTTCCCATTGCGCTCCAGAACCTCACCGATGACCGCCGGAATCTTTCGCGAGGCCTGCATGATCACCGAGCGCCCGTTCATCTCGAGCGGCGCGTCGAACTCGAGCCGCAAGTCCTCGGCGAATCCGCCGTCGGTATGCAGCACATGATCGACGATGCGCGCTGAGCCGCCCTCCGGAGAGATCAAACAAGCACCCGCGCCATCGCCGAACAGAATCGCAACACCGGGCTCCGCCGGTTCACGCGCAACCACGCTCGACATTTTCTCCGACGCCGCCACCAGCACGTTGCCATACCGATCCGCCAGTGTCGCTGCCAGCGCCATGCCAAACAGCCCGCCCGCGCTCGCCAGCGGCAGATCGATAGCCGGCGCCTGCTCCATGCCGAGCCCGCGCGCCACCGCCGCTGCCGGTCCTGGAAATCGCCGCTCGGATGATCCCGAGGAAACGATCAGCAGTCCCACATCGCCGGCCGCCAACCGCGCGCGCTCCAAACACTGCCGCGCCGCCTCCACTGCCATGCTAATCACGGACTCTTCGTCCCGAGCGTAACGCCGCTCCTCGATTCCAGAGACCTCGCGAATCCACCCCGCCTCGCACTTCAGCCGCGCGGCCAGCTCATCGTTGCCGGCAACGCGCGCAGGCAGGTAGGCTCCAAAAGCCTTGATCGCCGCCACGCGCTATTTCCTGCTTTCGATGTAATTTTCGATGCGCTCGATAGACTCGAATTTGCGCGGATGCAAATCCGAATCCGGAATTTTGATGCCGAACTCGTGCTCCAGTTCGCCCACCATATCCGGCAACGCAAAGGAATCCAAAAAGCCCGAATCGAACAGCGACTCGCCCGCCTCCGGAACGCTCGACTTCTTCGAAACGCCCCTCAGAATAGCGACAATTCGTTCCCTATTGTCCATTGGCTCGCCCCGCCATCGCGCTTTGAAACCGGCTGTATTGCGCCATGATCTCAGAAAACAGCATATCGCCCACCATGCGATAACCTTGCCCCGTTAGATGCGTGTAGTCGCCTTGCGCCAGGCCGGCCTGCACCCACTGGCGCACGGATCCGGCGCCGCCCATGCGAGCGCGCCAGTCCCAAAATGCGCAGCCGTTCTCTAGCGCCACTTGCCGCTGGATCTCGATCACTTGAGCCAGATGCGGAAACGGCAAGCGCCGCCCGTCACGAAGCCGGTACTGGCAATCCGGCGGACCAATCAGAAGAATGCTCGCCAAAGGCGCTGCCGCGCGCAGCCGCTGGATCACTTCCTTCAACGCCGCGCGGTATCCGTCCTCCGTCCAGCTCTTACTCAACGCTTCATTCGTACCGTACGCCAGCACGATCAGCGCCGGATCGCGATACGCTATCTC
The DNA here is from genome assembly GCA_963739705.1 of Terriglobia bacterium. Lineage (GTDB taxonomy): Bacteria > Acidobacteriota > Terriglobia > Bryobacterales > Bryobacteraceae > Palsa-89. The sequence continues at coordinate 26,740 of CAVUBR010000024.1, forward strand.
ACCATCAAGAACAGGCGTATTCCACGCGAGCTGCATCTCCGCCTGTGCGCCATTGATCCCGAGCGTTTCGTAAGTCACTCCAGTCTGGTTTTGCGCCACCCAACCGAACAGCCGCACCGGATCGGCGCTCATCGTCCGCAGCGTGTATTGATGAGGACCCGGAGCCGGCGTGTAGCGATAGATCCCGGGCGCAAACTCGCCGTTCGTATCAATCGTCCCGGCAGGCGCGGCATCCACCGACAGTTCAAGCTGTCCGCCGCCGGGCTGCTGCAAATAATGCAATTCAAGCTGCTGGCATTCCGCCGACAAGCTCACCGTCTGCCCCGGCGCATGCGCAGTCAAGCTGATCCCACCCAGACCGTACACGCCGTCACCCTTGCGCGTCACCAGACCGTCCGTGTACCAACCACGCGAATTGGCGCCGCGGCTGTCGAAGCGGCGATATCCCAAGAACGGATGGCCCGGCAGCGTGAATCCCGGTCCGCCGGCTCCGAATTTCTTCTGAAAATCCTGCCGCATTTCATCCGCCCAGTCGTCGGATGCGGTGTGAGAATCGCCGTACTGCAGAATGCGAACCGGCCCGCTGGCGGCCGCATGCGAAACCTGTTCGAAGAAAGGCACCAACGCCCCCGCGTCCTCCAGCGTGTCCAGGGGCGACAAAGCGCGCGCACTAACTGCTTCGAACGCCGCATGTCGAACCGCCGGCGACACGGCCACCACCGCGGCTCTCCGGCGCGCCGTCTTTTTCTTAGTCGTTTTCTTGGACGGCGTCGTAGCAGCGGTAGGCGAATCGGACCAGCCAGGAAACGCCGCCAGACTAAGCGCCAATGTCGCCGCCGCCAGCCTCATTAAGGCTTCGCCTCGGCGCCCGATTCCTGCGCGAGCTGTCGCCGATATTTCGCCTGATACCGCCGGTAGCCCGCTTCGAGCGCCTGATCGAGCAGCACGCCCACCTTGCGCGCGCCGCCCGGCAGCGGATGCGTGAAGTCCGCGCTTACCAGCCGCGGCTGGCTTTCATACCAGCGCGCCATCGTCCCCTCGCCGCCCATGGCTTGAAATGTATTGAAGAACGCGCAACCCATCTCCGCCGCAGTCTGACGCTGGATCTCCACCAGCCTCGGCAGGGACGGCACAGTGATGATCCGTCCGCTCGCGTCGCGCTGCCCGCGATCCATGGGACTCATGATCAAAACCGACGCATTCGGCACGGCGGCTTTCACGCGGCCGATCACCTCGCGCAGCTCGCCCGGGTAGGATTTCTCGATGTAGTCGGCATAGATGCTCTCATTCGTGCCGTAGTTCAGCACCACCAGGTCGGGCCGTTGGTGCTGAAGCTCGACGCTCCATTGCGCTTTATCGAAATACCGCACCACCGCCTGGACCTGCCCGCCGTTCAGTCCAAGACTATTGTAGATCACGCCCGGTTCATCTCTTTCAAAGCTCACGCCGAACAGCCGCACCGGTCCGCGCTCCACCATCAGATCGATGTTACGAGTCCCCGCAGGCAAATCGATGGTTTGAAAGCCGGCCTGCTTAGCGGCATCGTTGGTTTCAATCTCGCCGATTGCCTGCCCTTCCGTGCGAATCGCCAGCCGCCCGCCTCCGGGCTGCCGCAGATACTCCACTTCCATGCGCGCGTGATCTTCCTCGAGCACGATCTGTGAAGCCGCGCCAGTCGCACCCTCGAAGCTAACGCCCCCCAGCCCGACCAGTCCATCGCGAGCGTGCGATTGTGTAGCGGCCTCGATATGCCAACCCTTTCCCAAAATGTCCACGCCGCGGTGCCCGTACCACGCCCAAGGCTTCGCAATCAGAATGAATCCGTGCCCGGCATCGCCGTAATGTTCCTGCAAAAGCGCGCGGGCGTCGGCCGTTATCGAATCCGCCGTGACCGGCGAATCGCCATAGTGCAACACGCGCGTCACCGCGCCCGGAAGCTTGGACTCAGTCCGCCACAACGCCTGGTAAAAAGCCTTTAGATTTTCGTGCTCGTCGATTAAATCGGGCGTCGCCATCGCGGGCCGCGACGGAATCGCGCGCGTGGCAGCAGAGGCACGCGGGGTAGGTTCCGCCGTGTTGCTGGCGCCCGGCCGGAAATTCACCACCGCGCCAGGCGCGATCGGACGCGTCACCTTGGCCACGCTCAGAAGCAACACCAGCGCCGCGAACGTCAGGATCGTGAGCGTGGTCTTCTTAGGCAGCATGGTCAGAATCGCGAGTAGATGAACGGCGCCGTCCCGCTGCCCGCTACATATTGAATGGCGACCACCAACAGCGCCATCGCCCCGGCCTGCGCGTAGTAAGGCGCGGCGGAAAAGAATCGCAACCCCGCGTCGTACCATCCCTTGGGCACAAAGTGCGCGCAGATCGCGGCCGCCAGCACTGCCAGAAAAGCGGGGGTTACATTCGCGAACGAGACGGTCCCGGAAAATATTTGCGCGAAGATTTCCCGCGCCGTGCCGACACTCGACGCGCGGAAGAACACCCAGCTAATCAAGACAAAATGAAACGTAACCAGCCCACGTCCGATTCTTGCCGCCGGATGCTCGCTCCGCGCGGCGTTTCTCCGCAGCGCCTGCCACCACCGATGCGCCGCCAGACCGCATCCGTGCCACACGCCCCAGATCAGAAACGTCCAACTCGCCCCGTGCCACAGCCCGCCGATCGCCATGGTCAAAACTAAATTCAGGTACGCAAAAATCTTCCACCGCGACCGCAAACCCGGCAGCGAGAAGTACAGATAGTCCCGCAGCCAATTGGAAAACGAAATGTGCCAGCGCCGCCAGAAGTCCGCGATATTCTGCGCCACGTACGGCCGATTGAAATTGGCCGGCAGCTTGATCCCCAGCAGCAGCGCCGAGCCCAGCGCGATGTCCGTGTAGCCCGAAAAATCATAGTAGAGCTGGAACGCGTACCCATAGACGCCGGCCAGCACTTCCGTGCCTGAGTACAGCTTCGGCAAATCGAACACGCGGTTGATCAAATTCTCCGCCAGGAAGTCGGCGATTAGAAGCTTCTTCACCAAACCCATGCCGATCAAAAACAATGCCCGCCCGCCGTCCTCCGCGCTAAGCCTCTGCCACTTCGACCATTGCGGGATCAGGTTCGACAAGCGGGTGATCGGCCCGGCCAGCGTGGTCGGAAAAAAGCTCGCCGACGCCAGATACGCCAGAAGGCTTGAGGTCGGCTCCGCATCGCGCCGATAAATGTCCAGCGTGTAAGTCAACGATTGGAATGCATAGAACGAAAGCCCCAGTGGCAGAATCCAGGGCAGCCGCGGCGAATATTTCACCGAAACGATCAGCCCGATATTCATCACGATGCTCAACGCGATCAGTCCGCGCCGCGCCAGCGGATGTCCCACCCGCCCCAGCGCCAACCCGATCAGAAAATCGCACGTCGAAGCCAGCGGAATCAACGCCAGATAAATCAGATCCCAGCGCGCGTAGAAAAAGTAGTTGGCAAACAGAATCACTGCCAGCGCCCCCAGCCGGTGCCGCCGCGCCAGCCAGAAGGCGAAAAACACTCCGGCTAAGAACGCAAAGTAAGTGGGACTGGAAAGGACCATCGCGAACCGGAAGCTGAGCCCAGTATACTGTAGGTCTTTCCGGCCGCACCGGCGGTGAAAGGAAATAATGTCGAATTTGATCCAAACTCAGGCGAAAGACGACGTTCTGCTGGTCACCATCAACCGCCCGGAAGTGCGCAACGCAGTGAACGGAGCAACCGCCCAAGCCCTCGCCGGCGCCTTCCGCGACTTCGATGCGGACCCGCATCTTCATGTCGCAATTCTCACCGGAGCAGGCGGCACGTTCTGCGCGGGCGCCGATCTGAAAGCCGTAGCCTCAGGCCAAGGCAACCGCCTCTCTCCGGACGACGATGCTCCCATGGGCCCAACGCGCATGCTGCTTTCAAAACCCGTGATCGCGGCGGTGGAAGGCTACGCCGTGGCTGGCGGCCTGGAACTCGCTCTCTGGTGCGACCTGCGCGTGGCCGCTCGCGATGCCGTCTTCGGCGTGTTCTGCCGCCGTTTCGGAGTCCCACTGATTGACCTTGGCACCATCCGCCTGCCCCGCCTCATCGGCCATAGCCACGCCATGGACTTGATCCTCACCGGCCGCGGCGTATCAGGCGACGAAGCCCTCCAAATGGGCCTGGCCAATCGTCTGGCCGAACCCGGACACGCGCTCGAAGCCGCACTCGAACTGGCCCGCAGCCTGGCCCGCCTGCCGCAAACCTGCCTCCGCTCGGACCGCCTCTCAGCCTACGAGCAATGGTCGCTCCCAACCCAGGAAGCAATCCGCAACGAATTTCGCCGCGGAATGCACGTCATCGAAAGCGGCGAGACGGAGGCCGGCGCCACGCGATTCGCCGGCGGCGAAGGAAGGCACGGAGCGTAGGTCAGCGGCCTATCTCCCTATCGTTGAAGTGCGACATATTTACCGGTGTTTCCTTGTCGCTGATATCGTTCACGCTATCAACAATTATTTGAACGCTCACTGTCGACGTGCCCGCCGGAACAAAAATCTTCGGACGTGTCGCAACAGGTTGCACTGGCCTGGAGGAGTTTGTCCACGATAGACGATCTGCCTCAACATTGAAGTCTCGATCCGCCAATACTTGGCAGAACGCCCCCCCATCGGAGTCCACATACCGGCTAACCCGGTCGATGCGGCGCTGGTCGTTCGACCGGGGACTCATGCATGTCACGCTCCCATTCGAGACCGGCCGGCCGTCCGGCCAAATGAGCTTGACCTCTATCGAGCGAGTCGGAAGCGGGTTTCCAATCCGGAAATCGAGATCCTTGACGAGACCTGCACCCTCAACGTGCACTGGCACAGCCTTTTCCTTCTGGTCGACGCCCGGATAGAACCTGGGCGCGTACGGAACTATAGACGACAGGCCGTTGACGTTTACCCCAATAATGTACTCGCCCGGGGGAACCTTAGTAAAAAAGAACTCGCCGGTACGGTCTGTAGGAGCTGTCAGCGGCAGTGGAAGCTCGATATCTCCTGAAACAATATCCATTTCGACCGGTATCGCCGCGACCGGCTTGCCCCTCGGATCAAATATGTGTCCGCGAATTCGGCTATCAGTCCACATCCCGATGTCGTGCTCGAAGCAACTCCCTGCTTCCACTGAAAATCGGTATTGCTGCGAACTGCTAGCGTGCCCAGGATAAGTCGCAGTTACTCGATAATCGCCGGGCCCGGGTACGGGAACATGAAAGAATCCGTTCGAGTCGGATAACGCCTTGAAACTTTTCCCATCCCGAGTGGCAACGATCTCGACGCCGGCCAATGCATTCTTATGCTCCACGTCCAGCTCAAATCGGATCATCGAATCCTCGATGTTTTCTGCCGTTCGACCTTGCAGTTGCATCGATGGTTCGCCATGCGCCCACGCTCGGATCAGCTTGATGTCCTCCAACGCCACGTTAGCGGGAACCGTGCCCGTGCAGTCACTACTGAATAGTGCACGTTCGTTCCATTGGCCGGCCATTACAAGATAACGCTCGCCTGTGCGGTACGCCGAAATGCAAGGTGCGGCCTGAACCTCGATCTCGCGGATATTGCGATCTATCCCCTTGAACGCTTCCTCGACAGCGAAACGAAAAGGACCTTGTCCGGCAGGGCCGTTCTCGACAACTGTACCGATGAAAATCGCTGCCGCATGGTTGATCCGCTGACAAGCTGGCGCGTAACTGCATTCGCAGCTTAGTGCGGCAGGTACGCTCAGTAACAATGAGACCAGCCCCAAGGGCAAATAGCGCATGTTGTCTCTCTACTGGAGACTATACATCGCTAATAATTCCCACGCTTTAGAGTTAGGCTAAGCTTATCTGAAGATGACTCGCAGCCGCAGGGCGATATTGAAAGTAGCTGCCGCGATAGCCTGCTCTCCGAAGATAGTTCGTAACGCCTTCGCACAGCCCGAACCATCACCATCCATCCGCTCCGTCGACACCGGCGTCCTCACCATCGCATACGAAGAGCGCGGCTCGGGCTTCCCCATCATCCTGCTGCACGGCTTCCCCGACGACGTCCACGCGTATGACGACGTCGCCCCGCCGCTGGTCAAAGCCGGATTCCGCACGCTCGTTCCTTATCTGCGCGGTTACGGCCCCACCCGCTTCCGCGACCCCGCCGCGCCTCGCATGGCCGAGCAAGCCGCCATCGGCCAGGACTTGATCGATTTCGCCGACGCCCTCCATCTCGACCGTTTCGCCGTCGCCGGCTATGACTGGGGCGGACGCGCTGCCGCCATCGCCGCCGCACTCCATCCCGACCGCGTCCGCGCCATCGTCCTCATCGGCGGATATACGATACAAAACACCGTCGCCCCCTCCCGCCCCGGGCCGCCCGAAGCCGAACGCGCGCTCTGGTATCAGTGGTATTTCAACACCGAACGTGGCCGCGCCGGCCTCCAAGCCAACCGCCGCGCGCTGTGCAAACTGCTGTGGCAAACCTGGTCGCCCACCTGGCACTTCAGCGACGAAACCTACGACCGCACCGCCCCCTCCTTCGACAATCCCGATTTCGTCGACGTCGTGATCCACTCCTACCGCCATCGCATCGGCAACGCGCCCGGTGAACCGCGCTTCCTGGCAGTCGAGCAGCAACTGGCCCAGCGCCCGAAAATCCAAGCCCCCGCCATCACGCTCTACGGCGCCGACGATGGCCTCGGCCGCCCCTCGCAAGATTCATCCGGCGACCGCTCGGTCTTCGCCAACCTGATCGCCCGCCGCATCGTCCCAGGGGCCGGCCACTTCATGCCACGCGAGAAACCAGACGCCGTCTCGACCGCGCTGCTGGAACTGCTCGCGCAGACACGCTAAGGCCGCCCTTGTCTTCCCGCACTGAAGCACATATGCTAACCAGGAGGAGCGCGCCGATGCGAAAGCTGTTGCTGAGCCTTCTACCCCTGATTTCCTGCACACTGTTGCTCAATGTTTCAGCCCGTGCCCAGTCCGGAGCCAAGAACGGCGAATGGCGCAGCTACGCGGGCGACCTCGGCAGCACGCGCTACTCGCCGCTCGACCAGATCAATGCTCAAAATTTCAATAAGCTCGAAATCGCCTGGCGCTTCAAGACCGACTCGCTCGGCCCGCGCCCCGAATATCAATTCGAATCCACGCCGCTCATGGTCCACGGCGTCATCTACACCACCGCCGGCTCCCGCCGCGCCGTAGTCGCTCTGGACGCCGCCACCGGCGAAATGCTCTGGATGCACGCCGAGCATGAAGGCGCGCGCGGTGAAGCCGCTCCCCGCCAGCTTTCCGGCCACGGCGTCGCCTATTGGACCGACGGCCAGGAAGAACGAATCCTCTACGTCACCCCCGGCTACCGACTGGTCGCGCTCAACGCCAAGACCGGCGTCCCGGTCCCTAGCTTCGGCACCAACGGCATCGTCGATCTCAAGCAGGACGACGACCAGCAGATGGACCTGATCACCGGCAGCGTCGGCCTGCACTCCACGCCCATCGTCGCCAAGAATGTCGTGATCGTCGGCGCGGCGCACCTCGAAGGCGGAATCCCCAAGAGCAAGACCAACGTCAAAGGCTACGTCCGCGGGTTCGACGTCCGCACCGGCAAGCGCCTCTGGATCTTCCACACCATCCCGAAACCCGGCGAGTTCGGCATCGAAACCTGGCTCAACGATTCCTGGTCCTACACCGGAAACGCCGGCGTCTGGGGACAGATCTCCGTCGACGAAGACCTCGGCCTGGTCTACCTCCCGGTCGAGCTGCCCACCGGCGATTACTACGGCGGCCATCGCCCGGGAGCGGATCTGTTCGGCGAAAGCGTCGTCGCGGTCGATCTCCAGACCGGCCAGCGCAAATGGCATTATCAACTTGTCCACCACGGCCTCTGGGACATGGACATCCCCTGCGCCCCCATCCTCACCGACATCACCGTGAACGGCCGCACCGTCAAAGCCCTCGCGCAGCCGACAAAGCAAGCCTTCCTCTACGTCTTCGACCGCACCAACGGCAAACCCATCTGGCCCATCGAAGAACGCCCGGTCGAAAAAGGCACCGCCCCCGGCGAATGGTATTCCCCCACGCAGCCGTTTCCAACCAAGCCGCCCGCTTACGACAATCAGGGCGTCCTGCCCGACAGCCTGATCAACTTCACGCCGGAGCTGCATCAACAAGCGCTGCAGCTCATCACGAAATATAAAACCGGCCCCATCTTCACGCCTCCCTCGGTCAGCAAGCAAGACGGCACACTCGGGACTCTCATCTCACCCGGATCGCAAGGCGGCACCAACTGGCCTGGCGGCTCGTACGATCCGGAAACGCACACCGTCTACGTGTTCTCGCAAACCGCGATCGCGCTGCTCGGCCTGATCCCGCCGCCCGCGGAAGTATCAGACATGAATTTAGTTCAAGGTGTGGCTGGTGTCCAACCTCGCGTGCGCAGAGCGATGGGCGCAGCGCCGGAAGCTCCTCCTCCCGGTCCTCCCCCGGCTGCCGCAGCCCCTGGAGGTCCCGGCGGCCTCACCGTCCAAGGTCTCCCGTTGCTTAAACCTCCCTACGGCCGCATCACCGCCATCGATCTGGACAAAGGCGAGTTCCGCTGGCAAATCGCGCACGGCGAAACGCCCGACAACATCCGCAACCATCCCGCGCTCAAAGGCGTGAATATTCCGCGCACCGGACGCTCCGGCCTGATCGGCGTTCTCACCACCAAAACCCTGGTCATCGCGGGCGAAGCGGGCTACTTCACCACGCCCTCCGGCGCTCGCGGCGCCATGCTGCGCGCCTACGACAAGATGACCGGACAAGAAGTCGGCGCCGTCTACATGCCCGCGCCGCAATCCGGCTCGCCCATGACGTATTCACTCAACGGCGAGCAATACCTGGTAGTCGCCATCAGCGGCGGCAATTACTCCGGCGAATTGGTAGCGTTCAAACTTCCGCGCAGTTGATGAAGGCGCTGATTCGCGACCGATACGGTTCGCCGGACGTGCTCGAACTAAGGGACATCGACCGGCCCGCACCAAAGGAACGCGAAGTCCTGGTTGAGGTGCATGCGGCCTCCATCAACGATTGGGATTGGCAGCTGCTCCAAAGGTCGATGCTTCCGCACTTCTCTAAAACGCCTCGGATACGGATTCTGGGTTCCGACATCGCGGGACAAGTTGCGGCGGTTGGCAACGGCTCTCAACGTTTTTCGGTCGGAGACGAGGTCTATGGCGATCTCTCGCGCTTTGGATCGTCTCGCGGCTGGGGCGGATTCGCCGAGTTTGTGTGTGCTCCAGAAGCCGCGTTGCTACGGAAGCCCCCTGGAATGACTTTCGTACAAGCCGCCGCGCTGCCGCAAGCCGGGCAGCTCGCCGTGCAAGGTCTCTTTGCGGCCGGACCGCTCAGATCCGGCCAAAGCATCCTGATCAATGGGGCTGGTGGCGGCGTGGGCACAATTGCCGTCCAGCTCGCCAAGTGCCACGACGTGGAAGTGACCGGCGTCGATAGCGCTCTGAAGTTCGAGGTGATGCGGGCCATCGGCTGTGACCACGTGATCGATTACAGGAAGGAAGACTTTCTCCGCAACGGTCGGCGCTACGACCTGATCCTCGATACAAAAATGACTCGTTCTCCCTTCGCGTACACGCGCGCGCTCAGTCCCAGCGGAACATACGCCACCGTCGGTGGAGACTTGTCCCGACTGTTCCAGCTTGGGATATTCGGATGGTGCATTCGCCAAGGCACAGGCAAAAACGTCCGTTTGGTCATGCTCAAGCAGAATCAGGACCTCCAATACTTGAACGAACGTTTTGAAGCCAAACAGCTCACCCCGGTGATCGACGGTCCTTATAAGCTGAGTGAAGCGCGGGAAGCCTTTCGTCATTTTGGCGCCGGCGCTCACCAGGGCAAGGTCGTCATCGCGATGGCGTGATACTCAATCGCGCCCCCCGCCGCGCCTGGTGTACAGTGGTTCCTGATGACCGGGAAAGGACCCATCCCATGAGGCCGCAACCACGAAGACTCACGATCCTTGCTGCTCTACTGGCGTTCGCGCCGGCAGCCATCCAAGCCGAAGTCGCGCGCGTCGAAATCACCAGCCGCCAGGACGTCCTCGGCGGCAAATCCTTCGGCCCAACCGGCGCCTACGAAAAGCTCAAGGGCAAAGTCTATTTCGCAGTCGACCCCAGCAACCCGCACAACCAGATCATCGCCGACCTCGACAAAGCCCCGCGCAACGCCCAAGGCAAAGTGGAATTCTCGGCCGACCTGTTCATCTTGAAACCCAAAGATCCCGCGCGCGGCAACGGCGTCCTCTTCTTCGACGTCGTCAATCGCGGCAACAAACAGCTCCTCAGCACCTTCGACCACGCCAAAGGCTCGGCCGACCCAACCGCGGAAGCCGACTTCGGCAACGGCCTGCTCCTGCGCGAAGGCTTCACCCTGGTCGCCGTCGGCTGGCAATTCGACGTTCCCAAACAAAAAGATCGCATCGGCTTCGACGCCCCCGTCCCCACCGATCACGGCAAACCGATCACCGGCTGGGTCGACCCCTGGTTCATCCCCAACCAGCATTCCGATTCCTACGACTACGCCTCCGGTTACTTCTCCCCCGCCTACCCGCCGCTCGATCCGAATAATCCCAACTACCGCCTCACCGAACGCGAAGGTTTCGCTTCCGCACCGCGTCTCATCCCGCGCGCCGACTGGCAGTTTGGCCGCCTCCAAAACGGCCGCGTCACCTTCGATCCCAACTGGATCACTCTCAAAGGCGGCTTCAAAGCCGGCCTGACCTATCAGGTTGCATACGAATCCAAAGACCCGCCCGTCGCCGGCCTCGGATTCGCCGCCATCCGCGATCTCGCGTCGAACCTCAAATACAACTCCGACGCCATCGCCCACGGCCGCTACGTCTACACCTACGGCGCATCCCAAACCGGCCGCTACCAGCGCCACATGATCTACGAAGGATTCACCTCCGACGAACAAGGCCGCCAAGCCATCGACGCCATGTTCATCCAAACCGGCGGCACCGGCAACGGCAGCTTCAACCAGCGTTTCGCTCAGCCCAACGAGCTCGGCTCCTTCACGCAAACCAGATTCCCGATCCGCTACGAAACCACCACCGATCCGGTCACCGGCAAGCGCGACGGACTCGGCGCACGCGTCCCCGCCGGTCAGGATCCGAAAATCTTCCTGGTCGACACGGGTTCTGAATATTGGGACCGCGGCCGCGTCGCCGCGCTGCGCCACTTATCGCTGGACGGCACCGAAGATTTGCCCGACCCTCCCAACGTGCGCGTCTACATGCTCGCAGCAACCCAGCACGGCTCCGGCTCCTGGCCCCCATCCGACAACGGCGGCCAGCTCAAAATGTCCAACCCGAACGACTATCGCTGGTTGCAAGCCGCTCTGCTGATGTCGCTCGACGCCTGGACCAGAAAAGGCACCGCCCCGCCGCCCAGTAAACATCCCATGCTCGCCGACGCCACCCTGGTCTCGCAAAGCAAAATCCAATATCCAAATCTCCCCGCCGTCCAGTGGCCTCTGCACGTCCCCGGCGGCTATCGCGCCGACCTGACCGGCGCAGTCTCCGTGCTCCCTTTCTTAGTTCCACGCGTGGACAGCGACGGCAACGACATGGGCGGCATCCGCACGCCCGAGTTGGCCGTCCCGCTCGGCACTTACACCGACTGGGCCTTCCGCAGCGAGTCCATCGGCGCACCCGACACTCTAATCGCGATGGCCGGCTCCTTCATCCCGTTCGCGAAAACACGCGCCGACCGCGAAAAAGCGCACGACCCGCGCCCCTCCATCGAAGAACGCTACTCCAGCCGCGCCGACTACCTGCGCCACGTCGAGGACGCCGCCAACAGCATGGTCCATGACCGCTACCTGCTTCAGGAAGACATCAAGCCCATCGTCGACGCCGCCGGCCAGCACTGGGACTGGCTCATGGGCACATCTGCGACCACCGGCTCCAAGTAGCCTGAAATGTCCGGGCCCGCTGCCTCATCTAACTAACGAGGGAGGTCTTACTTGAAGACCATTACACTTCTATCCGCATTGTTTCTAATGCCTTCCAGTTGTATATTGCAAGCACAATCTAAGACTTTCAATGGTAAGTGGATATTAGATAAGCACACTACAACGGCAAACAATGCCCCCCAGAAGCTGGAGACCCAGATCAAGCAGGATGGCTCAGGCGTCATCACCATCGAGTCCAGATTCCAGGAGCCCTCCAACGGCATCGTGCCGTTACTCTACCTCGGCATCATGGCTGACAAAGTCAAGCTGAGCACCGACGGCCAGGAGCAGCAGAACACCATCGGTCCATTTCAGATGGCCTCAAAATCCACCATGGACGGCGACCAACTCAAGACCGATTGGACCGCTACCGTCAAAGACGATTCCGTCCAAGGCCACTGGACGCAGCGCCTCTCCGACGACGGCAAGCACATGACCTGGGAGATCACCGAAAGCTCCACGCACGGCCAGCAAGGTCAAGCTACGCTCAATTTTGTAAGGAAGTAGCCGGCGTTTCCTGCGCTACCATCTGGTAGATGAAACTACAGGATCGGGTAGCCGTCGTTACCGGCGGCGGCACAGGAATCGGTCGCGGCATCTCTGAAGTGTTGGCGCGCGCCGGCGCGAAAGTCGTGGTCAACTACAGCCGCTCGCGCGACGATGCCGAGCAAACCGTCGCCGCCATTTGCTCCGCGGGCGGCACGGCCATCGCCATCGCCGCCGACGTCTCCAAAGATTCCGAAGCGCGCGCCATGATGCAACACGTCGCCGGCCAGTTCGGCCGCCTCGACATCCTGGTGAACAACGCCGGTTGGAGCACTCGCGTCCCGCACGAAAACCTGGAAGACCTGACCGACGAAATCTGGGACCGAACGCTCAACACGAACTTGCGCGGCGCATTCTACTGCATGCGCGCCGCAGTGCCGTTTCTCAAAAAGCAGCCGGGATCCTCCATCATCAACATCGCCTCCGTCGCCGCGCTTACCGGCCAGGGCAGTTCCATCGCCTACGCCGCCTCAAAAGGCGGAATGCTAACCATGACCAAATCCTTCGCCCGCGTACTCGCCCCCGGCGTCCGCGTCAACGCCATCGCCCCCGGTTTCGTACGAACGCGCTTCGCCAACTGGCCCCAATCGGCCTTCGATCAAGGTGAATCCATCACGCCGCTGAAAAAACTCCCCACCCCCGAAGAAATCGGCGAGCTAGCTCTCTATCTTGCCTCCGACAGCACGCCGATCACCGGCCAAACCATCGAAATGGACGGCGGCTTAGCCGCGCTCGGCCCTTACCCGCCCCGACTATAGAGCGCAGCACCACGCGGCACAGTGGTCTCGCGCTAGGATGAAAATCAATGACGCACTCCCGCCTCCTAGCCCTCGCCCTTGTCTTCGCCCTCTCGGCCACGCCCGCGGGCAAATTCGCCCTCACCATCGACAACATCATGCGCGGCCCAGGCCTCTACGGCTACGAACCCTCCGCGGTACGCTGGTCCGGCGATAGCGAACGCATCTACTTCCAGTGGAAGCAATCCACCGACGCGATCGACAAGGACCCCGACACCTACGTGGTCGGCCGCACCGGCTCAACCCCGCGCAAGCTCTCCGAAGACGAAGCCAAGCTCGCCCCGCCCGTCTCCGGCAGCTCCACAATTGACAAAAAGCGCACCACCTACGTCCGCGACGGCGACATCTTCGTCTACGATTCCACCACCGGCCAAACCCGCCAGATCACCAAGACTACCGACGATCGAATCGGACCCGCACTTCACGCAAGATGGCCGCAGCGTCGCGTTCACCCGCGCCAACAATTTGTACGTCCTGTCGCTCGACTCGGGCGCGCTCGATCAATTGACCGACATCCGCACCGCCGCAACTCCCACACAAACCGCACCAGCCACGGGCGGACGAGGCGGGCGTGGGGCCGTCATCCAGCACCGAGGAACAAAAAGGCACCGACAGCCAGGAATTCCTCAAGAAGGAAGAAAAGGACCTGCTCGAAGTCGTCCGCGAGCGCGCCGCCAAGCGCGAGGAAGACGAAGCGCGCAAGAAGCGCGAGAACCCCAGAAAACCATTCAACCTCACCGCCACCCAGAGCATCGCCTGGCTGCAGCTCACGCCCGACACGAAATACGTCATCGCGGGCGTCAGAGAAACCGGCACGGGCTCGAAGGCCATGTTCGTCCCCAACTACGTCACCGAGTCCGGCTACACCGACGAAATCCCCGGCCGCACCAAGGTCGGCGACAATCAGGCGCACATCCGCGTGGCGATTCTCAACGTCCAATCGGGCGAGCCAGTCTGGGTCGATCATGGCCAGAAAGCGGCACCAGCAGAAACAAAGACCGACGCCAGCGCCGCCAAGCCAGCCGAGCAAGAGCGACTCGTCGAGCTCTCGCGTCCCCTCTGGTCCGGCGATGGCACGAAAGCCGTCCTGCTGGCCCGCGCCGCCGACAACAAAGACCGCTGGATCATGGCGCTCGACGAGACCACCGGCAAAACCCACGTCCTCGCCCACGATCACGACGACGATTGGCTGGACGGCCCCGGCGCCAACACGCTCGGCTGGATGAAAGACGATCGCTCAGTCTATTTCCAGTCCGAGCGCACCGGCTACTCGCACCTCTACACCGTCCCCTTCGATGGCGGCGAGCCGCGCGCCCTCACCTCCGGCAAATGGGAAGTCTCCAGCGCCACTCTCTCGCGCGACAAAACCCGCTTCTTCCTGGTCACCAGCGAAGCCGACCCTGGCGAGCACAATGTCTACGAAATGAGCGCAGACGGTGGCCCTCGAACACGCCTCACTTCCCTCCCCGGCGGCCACTCCTTCGTCCCATCGCCCGACGACCAATGGTTCGCCGACATCTATTCCTACACCAACAAGCCTCCCGAACTCTACGTCCAGGAATCGCGCGCCGGCGTCACAGCCAAGAAACTAACCTCCTCGCCCGCGCCCGATTTCTGGGAATATCCCTGGCTCGACACGCCCATCGTCCAAATCAAAGCTCGCGATGGCGCCATGCTGCGCGCCCGCCTCTTCAAACCCGCCAACTTCCAGCGCGGCGGTCCGGCGGTAATCTTCGTCCACGGCGCAGGCTACCTACAAAACGTCCATCGCGCCTGGACCTCCGCCTACGCCCACGAGTTCCTGTTCCACCACCTGCTGCGCGAACGCGGCTACATCGTCATCGACATCGACTACCGCGGCTCAGCCGGCTATGGCCGCGACTGGCGCACCGCCATCTATCGCCACATGGGCGGCCAGGATCTGGACGACCACGTCGACGCCGCGCGCTGGCTGGTCTCCGAGCAAGGCGTCGACCCCAAGCGCATCGGCATCTACGGCGGCAGCTACGGCGGATTCATCACCTTGATGGCCATGTTCACCCAACCCGACGTCTTCGCCGCCGGCGCCGCGCTCCGCCCCGTCACCGATTGGGCCAACTACAACAACGGCTACACCTCCAACATCCTGAACGTCCCGCAGAAGGACCCCGACGCCTACAAACAATCCTCGCCAATCAATTTCGCGCAGGGATTAAAAGGCGCGCTGCTCATCTGCCACGGCATGGTGGACACCAACGTCACCTTCCAGGACACCGTGGAGCTGGTCCAGCGCCTGATCGAGCTCCGCAAAACCAACTGGGAGCTGGCCGTCTACCCGGTCGAAAACCACGGCTTCATCCAACCCACCAGTTGGGCCGACGAATACAAGCGCATCCTGGATCTATTCGAAAAGAACCTGAAGAGCTCGAACTAGCATGCGTATCGGGCTGATCGTCCCGTCCTCAAACACCGTCATGGAGCCGGATTTTCACCGGCACTTCCCGCCGCCCTCGATCGTCACCACCACGCGGATTTTGCTTGAGACCGTCACGCGCGAGGCAGAACTCCGCATGCTCGAAGACGACCTGCCAAAAGCAATCAAGCTCATCGCCACCACCGCGCCGGATGTCGTAGTATTCGGCTGCACCTCCGCCGGAGCACTGGGAACCCTGGCCCACGACGACCGCATCGCCGAGATGATCGAAAAAGCAACCGGCGCCCGCGCGGTCACCGTCCTGGGCGCGGTTATCGAAAACTTGCAGCGCCTCGCGCCACGCAAAGTCGCGCTCTTCACGCCTTACATCGAAGACCTGACCGCCAGCATCGCGTCCTCCCTCGCGGAAGCCGGCTACCCGCCCGTGAAAGCCGCGGGCATGGGCATTCAATCCAACCTTGAAATCGGCCAAGTGACACCCACAGAAATCATCCGCTTCGTCGAATCCCACCTGGACAGCATCGCGCCCGATTGCCTCTTCCTCTCCTGCACCAACTGGCGCGCCATCGAGACCATCGACGCGTTGCAAACGAGACTCGGCATCCCAGTGATCACCAGCAACCAATCCGCAATCGACGCAGTCCGCCAAGCGGCTGCCCAACACCATGCCGTCTAAACTTCGAACTCGCCACCAGCGGAAAAGCGAATGGGAACGCCGCCGCACTTCCGCGCGAGATGTGGCGAGTTCGCGCGTGGCGACTCTGCCGCGAGAATGCCCAACCGGCAAAGATTGAGCCATTGCCGTGATCGGAGTTATTTCATGTACTGGGATGTAGTCGAAGTAAAACCGGAGCCGGACTACCACATGTTCGTCCAATTCAAAGACGGGCTCTCCGGACGCGTGCAATTACCGCGGGAAAAGCTGACGGGCACCCTCGCACCCCTGCTGGACGTGCAGTTTTTCGAGCAGGTCTTCATCGATAACGGCGCGGTCTCCTGACCCGGCGAAATCGACCTCGCCCCGGATACAATGTACGCCGAAATCGCCACCCAGCGTCGCGGAACCGAGCAACCGCTCAACGGCTTCACGTGAACGAGCGTTGGCCGAGCAATTCTACTTCAAGGCCGCTTTGGCCTCATCGGCCCGCGCACCAGCCAGTATGCCTGCTAACCCAATATTGCCTTCATGGCAAGCGTACTCGTAAACCGGCTGCGCCGACCGCTGCAGCGGAATCATCATGCTCCACGGCTTGGTCCAGGTGCCCGGATCGTCGATGGTAATTTCCCACCGCAGCGTCTCGGCATCCTGACGTGAGATCCGCTCCGTGACGTGCAGTTTCTCGCTCGAGACAGCCTCAAAAGCCAGCGGCTTGAAATTCGTGGTGTCGACAACTAACGTGTTGCCTTCCCAGTGCCCGCGTGAATCGCCCATCCAATTTTGAACGGCCGCGGGTGGATGCGGCTTGTCCTCAAGCTTGATGACTCGCACATCGTGGAACATTTCCGTCATCATCATGACGGCCGTCCCCGTCTGCACCACCTGGAAATAGCTCTGGTATCCCGCCCCGATCGCCGGCACGCCACGCGTGATACACCGTTCCCCAAAAGACCGATCCTCCGGACCTCGAGCGGGACGCTGCCTGGCTATCCTCTGCTGTTCCTGGATCTTCTTCGCACGATCGGTCAACGGCGGCATGTGTCCATCCGGCGGGTCCGTGATCAGCGAAGTCCGGTTGTCCCACACTCTGTGATCGTTCCACTCGGAGCTGTAGTCGCCCGTCCCGCCGTCGGTGCTGGTGAAGCCGAGCTTTACCCCCTTCACGTTGGCCCAAACCGTCCGAAACATTTGATCGCCAAACGCGGCATCATTCTTACCGCTGACGAACATCTCCTCAGCCTTTCGCCGCATCGCCGTCACTTCCTCATCGGTCAGCACCGGATGGTTGGCGAGTTCCTTCGGACGTTCCAGCGGTGTGGCAATGTTGTTGGCCCAGAACCCCTGTAAATCCGGATGTCCGTCGCCAGCCAGCGGCGCCTTGTACTGCTGCGCTTGGGCCAGCGCTGCAAATGCTGTCACACAAACGACCAGACCAAAAGCCTGCAATTTCATTTCGCGCTCCTTTTGCGCAACATTATGTCCGCGTATGAATCTTACTTCCCGCCTACTCGGAGGTCAAGGCCCCCCTCTGCCCTCCTCTGCCTTCGTGTCGTTAACATACGACCCTTCAGCGCAAAAAGAACCTGTGCTATGATGCTTCCGCGCTAGCGGATGATTTTCATCCAAGGAGGACGCCGACTATGGGTTCGACCAGACGCACCATACTGGCAGCGGGAGCCGCGGCAGCGGCAACGGCCGCCGTGCCGCGCGTATTTGCTCAGCAATCGGACAAAGGAGGAACTGGCAAGTTCTACGAAAAAGGCTCCGTTCGCATCTACTATGAGGAGGCCGGGTCCGGTTTCCCGCTGATGCTGCTTCCCGGCGGGGGATTGAACTCGACCATATCCTTCTTCACCGGCAACTCGCCCTTCAACGCCATTGAGGAGTTCAAGGGACAGTATCGCTGCATCACGGCGGACCTGCGCAACGCCCCCAGCGGCCAGTCCACCGGCCCTGTCGAGGTCGACCGGCCGTGGGAATCCTACGCCGACGACCAGCTCGGCCTGATGGATCATCTGGGCATCGACAAGTTCATGGTGATGGGTTTCTGCATTGGCGGCCCCTTCATCTGGAGTCTCTTGAAGCGCGCACCCAATCGTGTTGCCGCGGCCGTGCTGGCGCAGCCCGTGGGGTGGCGTCCGGAGATGCGCGACCCTAAGTACCCGGGCGCATTTTGGAAGACCTGGGGTCCGGCGCTGACCGCCAAGCGGCCCGAGATCACGATGCCGACGGCCGACCAATTTGTGACCAGGATGTTCGAAACCAATCCCGACTTCGTCTTCACCGTGACACGCGATTTCGTGCGTAGTTGCCAAAACCCGATCCTGGTCCTGCCGGACGATGTCCCCGCGCACCCTTACGCCGTCGCCATGGAGTGCGCGATGCTCGCGCCGAAAGCCGAAGTGAGCATGTTCCCCTGGAAAGAGCCCAAAGAGCGAATTCCCCTGGCGGTGCGCCAAATCCATTCCTTCCTCAAGGCGCATCGGCCTGCTTAGCCTCGTTGCTCAATACGACAGAGCCAGGGGCGCGGACCGAGAAGGACTCGATCCTTGCAAGTCCGCCGCGGCGGCAAACCGTCAACCTGGATTCGTAAACGCTACGGCGTCTGGCGCGGGTTGGGAGCTAAAAGCATTTCGATGTTGCACGCGTCGTTCTGAGAGGGCGGCCACCGGTGCTAAGATTTGTAGCGTGCGGAACGTTCACATTCGTCACAGCGCGCTGGCCTCGCCCGACGCGGCCCAACTGATCGCTGCACTGAATGCGGAACTGACGGCGACGTTTCCCGAGCCGGGTGCCACCCATTTTTCGCTCAGTGGTGCGCAAGTAATGGTCGGCGACGGCGCGTTTCTGGTCGCCTATCTCGACCACGTGGCCGTCGGCTGCGGCGCGTTGCGGCGGTTAGACCCGGCGACCGCTGAAATCAAGCGGATGTACGTGGACCCATCCGTCCGCGGCCGAGGCATCGGGCGCGCGCTAGTCGAGGCCCTCGAGCATGAGGCGCGGCTACTCAGTGTAACCAGGATCGTGCTGGAGACGGGGACGCGTCTTGCATCCGCGATCAACCTGTACGAGGCGATGGGGTACGCGCGCATCCCGCTGTTCGGCGAATATCTCTCGTCGCCAAACACGAGTCTCTGTTTCGGTAAGTCACTCGCGTGAACAGGATTGCTACCTCTCGCGTCGCGTCTACCGACGCAAACGGCCCCCAGTCAGCCCAGTCGGCTACCCCGCGCACGCGACGATCGACCCATCGGCCGTCCCCGCATTCTCAGCGTCGCACTGAGCCTGCGGTTTCGTTCAAGAGAGCGCCGGTCTCCTGCACTTCTTTCCGATACACGCTGAGAACGCCCTGATTCTCGATCATCCGCCACGTCGCCGCCGCCTTTGAGGCCGTTTCGTGCGCCGAGGCCCGGTCGTTCGACTTCAGCTGCACGCAAGCAAGGATGTAGAGCGCTTTGGCCAGATGCCCCCTGCGAACGTCAGCGGGACCCGAGGTTTCCTTCTGGGCGAGAGTCAGCGCGCGCGTGGCATAGTCCGATGCACCGGCATGGTTGCCAGACGATGCGTATAACAATGCCAGCGCCTCTTCATTCGCCAAGGCTCCCACGATGATCGATGGATTACCCGTGCTGACGAGCGGCTCAGCGATCGCGAGCGCTTCCTTATACTCCTGAGCGGCCTCAACGCTTCGTCCCAGGCTCTCCAGCCGGTACCCCGCATATTCGCGCGCGACAGTCAGCTCGCCTGCCGTGGAAAGAGACTTCGGGTTCGACTTCCTGGCAGCCTCCAGAATCGCGATCGCTTCTTGCAAGCTGCCGAGTGATTCGGCAATCGCGCCCCTGGGCGGATCGATGCTTCCCAGCCGCGTGAGACTTCTTCCCAGATCCAGCCGGGCGGTGACATTTTGGGCATCGGCGCTCACCAACCGGCGCGCCATGTCTACCGCGCGCGTACACGCCACACGCGCTTCCTCCGTTCTTCCCAGGTTGGGCATCCAAGATATCCCCAGAACCGCCGCATAGTTCCCATAGACCACCATGAGGCTGCGCTGTAGCCCAACGTTATTCGGATCGGCTCGCATCAGTTCTTCCCGCAGATCGATGGACTGCCGGTACAATTCGGCTGCGCGCTCCAGATCGCCCTTGCGCATCTCGGCGCCGGCGGCCATGCCAAGAGCTACCCCCAGGTCCGATTTGAGACTGGCATCCAGCGGGAAGCGCGCGATCAGACCCCGCAAAAGCGCGATTTCCTGGTTGCAATAATCGAGTGCCTGTGAAGCGTCTTCTACCTGGGTCAGATCCGCCAGTTGCCAGTAAATGAACGCCTCCAGGCTGGCAGCTCCCGAATCGGCCGGCCGCAAAATCGCCAATTGATGGGCAATGGGACGGAGTTTGAGCAGCGCCTGCACGGCGGGCTGACGTTGGTTGGACTGGCCGGCCAGCGCCGCCAGTGCACTCTCGATCTGCACCCAGCGCTCCATCAAGTCGGGATCGTTGCTCTTGGCGCGATACAGTGGCGCCAGGACCCCTTCGGCCTTGTGCAGGCTCTGGCGCGCGCCGTAGGAATCCTGCAGGCTGGCGTTGAACGGATCGCCCTGAATCATGCCCACTTTGAAATACGCGGCGCTCAACACGCGCTGGGTGCGTTCATCCCGTCGGCCCTCGCCTTCCAGCCGCTCCAGATAACCCAGGGTAGTCTTCACGATCGCGCGTCGCGCCGCCAGCGCGCCTGGAAGTGGGCAATGGCCGTGTGAACATCGAACAATGTACGATTGGCCAGGTCCAGCAGATCGGAAGCGCGCTGCTCGGCCAGGGCCCGTTCGCGCGTGATGCGCCGTAGTTCAAATGTCTGAATCGCGGCAAATGCCACCAGCAAGAGCAACCCGGCTGCGGCAATCGCAACTCCCACGCGGTGACGGCGAATGTATTTGCGCGCGCGATACGCCGCGCTCGACGGCCGCGCCAATACCGGCTCGTTCCGCAGATAGCGCCCGATATCGGCAGCCAGTTCCGATGGGGCGGCATAGCGGCGATTGCGGTCTTTCTCCAGCGCCTTCAGCGCAATCGCGTCCGCGTCTCCCCTCAGTTGCCGCTTGAGCGTGGGCATGTCGGCTCCCCGATTCTGCGCCGTCGCGGTGGAATCGTCGTTTAGCGTTCGCAGCTTCACGCTGGGACGCAGCGCATCTTCGTTGCGAAGCCGCCGCAGTATTTCGTCGTAGGGCAGTTGTGCGAAAATCGAGCGGCAGCGCCCCCACCAGCAATTCATACAGCACCACGCCCAACGAGTACACGTCGCTGCGCGTGTCGATGTCCTCGCCCGCCGAGTCGGCCTGCTCCGGACTCATGTAGCCCAGCGTGCCGACAATCGCTCCCACGCGCGTGTACATGGTCTCGGCGGTGAGCCCTGCGACGTCGCTTTGGCCACCCCGAAATCGATGATCCTCGGCGCCGGCTTGCCGTCCACTTCACTCACCAGAATGTTGGAAGGTTTCAGATCGCGATGAATGATCGCTTTCTGGTGCGCATGCTGCACGCCTTCGCAGACCCGCACGAACAGCTCCAGCCGCTGGCGCATGGTCAGCTTGTGTTTGTCGCAGTAGTCGGTGATGGGAACGCCGGCGACGTACTCCATCACGAAGTACGGCCGGCCCTGCGGGCGTGGAGCCGGCATCGAACACTTTGGCGATCGCCGGATGGTCCATCAGCGCCAGCGCCTGCCGTTCAGACTCGAATCGCGCTACCACTTCGCGCGTGTCCATGCCCAGCTTTGATCAGCTTGATGCGCCACCCGGCGGCGCACCGGCTCCTTCTGCTCGGCCAGCCACACCTCGCCCATGCCGCCCTCGCCAATCTTCTGCAGCAGGCGATACCGCCCGATAACCATGCCCGCCGTTTCAGGCGCGGCCAGGAGTTCCGTTGGCGCGAGGGTTCCGCCATCCAGCCTGGAAGTCGGGTCTGGAGCGGGGTGTGGGTCTGAAAGCACGCTGGTTACTGCTCCCCACCGAAGTGCGGATAAACTTCAGTATA
Organism: Terriglobia bacterium; assembly: GCA_963739705.1. Classification (GTDB taxonomy): domain Bacteria; phylum Acidobacteriota; class Terriglobia; order Bryobacterales; family Bryobacteraceae; genus Palsa-89. Next base: position 49,175 of record CAVUBR010000024.1, read on the forward strand.
CAATCCTTGTCGCACTAAGCTACACGATCGGTTTACCTTCGCCGGTGGAACCGCGATGAGCGCTTAAGCCCAGCGCTGCGCCAAATTCATTCCTTCCTCAAGAGCATCAGGCTGCTTAGCCGGCAGTGCCCAATAGACAGAGCCCGGCGCGGACCAGAAGGACGCGCCCCCTCCCCAAACGCTGGAAGATGCGACCATCCACGCAGGTCCGACACGGCGACCACCAAGCGGGTTTGCACCGCGCCACGTCACCAGAAGTATTCCTTCCTAATCTCGTCTTCCACGTGTGATGTCGACCTATAATCTGTCTATTAACCTCGGACCGCTGCCGCAAGTCGCAGTCAGAAAAACGTTCAGTCGTATCGCAGGGCGTCGGCTGGGTCCACCGAGGCTGCACGACGCGAAGGCCAATAGCCCGAGGCGAGAGCCATGCCTGTGAGAATGACGACCACCGAAGCCGACGAAGCCAAATCCGTGGACCGCACTTCGTAAAGCAGGTGCGCAAGAAACCGGTTCACGAACAGCGCAGCGATGGCGCCCGCGCCAATACCGCATACCAGCAGGCCTGACACTTCCTTCAGTACCATACGCACGATCGCACTTCGCTGCGCTCCTAATGCCATCCGAATCCCGAACTCGCGCGTTCGCAGGCTGACTGTATAAGAAATGACTCCGTAAATCCCGATAGCCGCGAGAATTAACGAAATCGCTCCAAAGGCTCCGATCAGCGCCAGCGTGAATGTCCGATCGGCGTACGATGATTTTACGTATGCCTCCATCGGCAGAATGTGCCAGATCGGCTGGGTAGCGTCGATTTCTCGAAACGCTTCGCCAATCGCCGGCGCCATTGCCGCGGGATTGCCTCGGGTGCGCACCAGCATCCGGTAATAAGAGACAACTTGGGCTTGCGGAAGGTACACACCCACGTCGCCATTTCGGTCCAGCCCTTCGTTCCGTACGTCGCCGACAATTCCAACGATCCTTGCCCATGCTGTAGTATCCGATCCCGATCCTAGCCGAATGTGCATGCCGATCGGATCTTCACGACGGAATAGCGAACGCGCGCAAGAGTCGCTGATGACAGCCACGGCTGACGTGTGCGGGGTATCCTGTTCCGTGAAAGTGCGCCCCCGCTTCAGCGGAATCCTGAGGACCTGGAAGTACTCGGGTGAGACCAGATAATTATTGACCACCGGCGAATCGATCTCGTTTGCTGACTGCCGCTCCTGAATATGGATCTGGCTCGGGCGTGGCCTGCTCAAAGGAAACTCTTCCACCATCGCAACTCCGTCAACTCCTGGAATCGCTTTAACTCTGTCGGCTACCTGGCGGTAGTAGTTCATAGCCGCGTCCCAGTCCCGATGACGATTGCCATACACGATCATCGAAAGCGTTAGGACATTATGGAAATCGAATCCAGGATTGGTGTTGACCAGAAGGAAAAGGCTCCTGGATAGCAGCGCGGTGCCGATCACCAAAACGAATGCCAGCGCGATCTGGGCGACGACCAGCATATCGCGAAGCCTCGAATGCTCGCGTTTCGACCCTGAATGAGCGGATTGCTTGAGGGCATCGATCAAATCGCCGCGCGAGGCGCCTAGCCCGCATTTCTCACGAACCCTCTAGCAAAAAGCCGCCGACTCTGGCATAACTGAGTTTCCACACAGCAGTTAAGGCCCAGAAGAAAGGCGGCTTTCGCTATGACAGAGTGTAGCCAAACTCAGTTCACATTCCAAGCCCAGTTTTCGCGCCAGGTGACTGGTCAGTTTGACGGCGGCACGATGACTTCGGACGCAGGAGGTCTTCTGCTACGGGAAACCGATCGGCGCATGAATCTGTTGCCGCGCTTGGCGCAATGCTTTCTGGACGGACGGGCTCCGGCGCGCATTCAACATTCGGTGGCGGAAATGATTTCGCAGCGCGTTGCGGCTTTGGCGCTGGGCTACGAAGATTTGAACGATCACGAGCAACTGCGCCAGGACCCGGTGTTGAAACTGCTGGCGGGCCAGAAGGACTGGAGCAGCCGCTGGCCGGCAAGAGCACGCTCGACCGGCTGGAGTTGGGCACCGGCTCAGCAGACCGCTACAAGAAGATCACCTTTTGGAAACAGGGCATGGACGAGTTGCTGGTGGACGTGTTCGTCGAAGCGCATACCGCGGCTCCCGAAGAGATTGTTCTGGACATCGACACCACCGACGTGGCCTTGCACGGCGATCAGGAAGGCCGCTTCTTTCACGGCTACGAGGATCACTACTGTTACCTGCCCTTGTACATTTTCTCGGGCGAGCACCTGTTGTGCGCGCGCCTGCGCTGCGCCAACATCGACGCTTCGGCCGGAAGCCTGGCCGAAATCCGGCGCATCGTCGAACAGATTCGCCGGCACTGGGAGCAGGTGCGCATCACGCTCCGCGGCGACTCCGGTTTTTGCCGCGACGAGTTGATGGATTGGTGTGAGAATAACCGCGTGGACTACGCTTTCGGCCTCGCACGCAACCCGCGCTTGCGCGCGCTGGTCGCCGATGCGTTGCTGGAAGCGCAACGTCAGTGGGAGCAAACCCGTCTGCCCGCTCGGGTCTTCGTCGAGTTCTCCTATCAGACCGTGTCTGGCTCCTGGTGCAGGCCGCGACGTGTGGTGGCCAAAGCCGAACACATCGAGGGTAAGCAGAATCCGCGCTTTGTGGTGACTTCGCTGGCGGCTGCGGATTGGCCCGCGCAGAAGTTATATGAACAGCTGTAATGCGCCTGCGGCGACATGGAGAATCGCATCAAGGAACAGTTCGTCCTGTTCGCCGATCGCGTTAGCGCCGAATCCATCCGCGCCAACCAACTCCGGCTGTATCTATCCGCGATGGCTTATGTGCTGGTCTGCGGATTGCGCCGCCTGGGATTGAAGGCGACCGATCTGGCCACCGCTCAAGCTGCCACGATTCGTCTTCGACTCCTGAAGATCGGCGCGCTGGTGCGGATCACCGTGCGCCGCGTGTGGATCTCCCTGCCGCGCAGTTACCCTTGGCCGGACCTGTTCCAACGCGTGCATCGCGCACTCACCGGCTGAGAGAATTCTGCGATCTTTGAAAATCTATTGTGCCGGCGGTCGTTGTGGCCCCACCACGTCCACACACTACCTGAAGTGCCCCGGTTTTCTCATCCTCCAAAAGGCTGACCCGTCGCTCGTCACAATTCAGCGGGCCTAACTCACTGGTGAGAAATGCGGGCTAGAGCAGCGGCCACGCCAAAAAGAACACCCGTGGCGAGGCTCACGGCGAGACCGAACAGCAGTATGGACGAATCGATTCGAATCTCGTCCAGTCGCGGGATCTCTCGCGGCGCGATTGGTCGAAGGACATAGATGCCCCAATAGGCAAGCGTCACCCCAGCTACGCCGGCCAGTAGAGCCAGAAGAAGCGACTCCGTGAGTAACTGCCGGACAATCCTGCCCCGGCCACTGCCCAGCGCGGATCGGATCGCAATTTCTCGCTCCCGTGCCGTCGCCCTTGCTAGCATGAGATTCGCCATGTTAGCCGCCGCGATGAGTAACACCAAGACGACGGCTGCCAGCACAATCCAGAGGATCGATCTTACGCGTCCAACGAACGCGTCGCGCAGCGGCGTTAACGTTACGGCAAGGTCGTTCGCATAGTCGTTCGGATATTCGCGGATCAACTTGGCTGTAATAGCGTTCAGCTCGGCTCGCGCCTCCGGCACTGTAACGTCTGACTTGAACCGCGCAATTGCCGGATAGCCCTCGCAGCTCCGGCATCGGTCGTCGGATGGGTCCCTTCCGAGCGGCATGAAATACCGCGGCCACTCGATCGGGTTCGACATGTGCGGAGCGTGGAAGCTGGCAGGCAGGACTCCAATCACTCTCACACGGGCTCCTAAGGAGGTGGAGTCGAGGGTGCGTCCGATCGCGTTCGAATCTCCGCCGAACAGATCCAGCGCCAGACCATGGGTCAGAATGATCTCATGGTCGTGCCCCAGCATTTCTTCCTCGGGAAAAAAGGTCCGACCGTATTGGACTTGCGCGCCAAGCGTTTCGAAAAAGTCCCAACTTACACGCATACCGCGTAGAACGCGTGCTTCTCCGTCTTCAAAGATTACGTTCGTTGAATCGCCATGGACCGAAATGCTCTTGATCAAACGGGCTTGCGCTCGCCAGTCGGAAAGAGTGGCGAAACTAGGCGGCACCGACTTCGAGGACGCGCCGCGCGTCATCTGTAGCGCGACAACCCGCTCTGGATCGCGGTAGGGAAGCTGGTTCAACAAAATGGCCTTCACGACGCTGAAGATCGCTGTGGTTGAGCCGATGGCTATGGCCAGCGTGAAGATCGCCGCCGCGATAACGCCCGGACTCTTGCGCCACGAACGTAGGGCAAATCGTACGTCTGCTGCAATCGATCGGAGCCAAACCAAAAGGGAGCCCATCGCCTTGGTCGATTTTATCGTGCGAGTAGAGTGCCCGCTACAGTCTTCCCCGGCAAATTCGAATCTGCCCGCGTCCGCGGGCGCAAAATCCCACGGCCTCAAGACCGAAGCCAAAGGCCCTGGACACACGGTTTGACCGGCGAAGAGAAATGCGGTTTGGAAAAGACCGATACTGAATGCGAGGTGTTGGGCTGCACCTGGAGAAGGTTCCGGTCAACGTCAACTGGTCTAATCGCACTGCGGTTTTAGGATGTGGATGTATGAGACTCAGTGGCATTCTAGTCATGGTCCTATTTGCCGTGGCCGCGCAAGCGGATGAACCATGCACCCCGGTTTCGTTCCCCTCGGTCCGTTCCGCGGTGCTCGCAGCTACCCCAACGACACACCGTGTCCTCGCGCGGCAGGGCAGCAGCTATACGGCTTATGAGCTGACGAACACTCCGCCATTTTCCTTGCTCCGAACGCTTCCCCATTTTGAGAAGGAACTGAGCGAGTGTATGCCGCCGGCCATCGGTCTCGGTTACGCGGCCGCGCTCGCGCTTGCGCGGACTCCTTCCGGCGGTTACATCTTCGAGTTGACAGCAGGACCGCAGGCTACTTCGCAGCCCGAAATCGCCGTCTTCGATGGGGGGATGCATCTCGTATGGGAAGCGACCGCGAGCTTCACGCCGCTGGCGTTCGCTGACCTGAACGGTGACGGCAACCCGGACATGATCGGCTTGACCTCCAACAACTACAACGTGTCGCTCGCCGTTGCTCTCGGCATCGGCGGCGGCGGTTTCGAATCCCCGATTTCTTATGCGCTCTCCGGGCCGCTTGCTTCAATCGACGCAATCGCGGTTGCAGACCTGAACGGCGACCACAAACTCGATATCGTCGCAGCCGTCAATCCAATTGGCTCGGGTCACGTCTCGATTTTCCTTGGAACTGGAGATGGAACGTTTCAACAGGAAAAGATTGTGGCTGTCACCCAGACCCAGAGCCCATCCCGGATTCCGGCCATCGCTGTTGCCGACTTGAATCGTGACGGACATCCCGATATTGTCTTCACGACCGATAATGGGGGAGCCGCATTCGTCGGCGTGGTCCTGGGCGCCGGCGACGGAACATTTTCCACGCCAGTTGCCTATGCGGTGGCGGGCGCGGAGGCGGTCGCGATTGGCGACCTGAACGGCGATGGCATCCCCGATATCGTGACCAGCGGGGTCACCGCCCTCCTGGGCGATGGCAAGGGAGGCTTTTCCAACCGCCGCGACACTTGGCTCGAAGCCTATGGAAATCTAATCGTGACCGACTTCGACGGCGACGGCATGGCCGACGTAGTCGTTGCGAGCGGCGATGCGGAAGTGATGGCCGGCGATGCCGTCGCGGTGCTGCACGGTCTCGGCAACGGCACTTTCGCCGGACCGCCCGTCTCGCTGATTCCCAAGTACCCCGCCGCCGACGCAGTGTTGACCGCCCTTGCCACCGCTGACGTGAATGGCGACGGCATTCCTGATCTCGCCTCGGTCGATAATCTTGCGCATGTTTCGGTTTTGAAGGGCATCGGCGACGGTACGTTCCAAACGTCGTTTCAGTTCCTGTTCGGACCATCCGACGTTCCCAGCGGCGCCCTGTTCGCGGATTTCAATCGCGACGGCAAGACCGATCTTGCCGTGGTTGGAAGCGGCTACACCCCCTCCAGTACTGGCGAGATCGATATTGTCCTCGGCAACGGCGACGGGACCTTTCAAGCCCCGCTGCGTATCCCCGTTCAACTCGGCGCGTTCGCGCTGGCACAGGCGGATTTCAACGGGGACGGAAAGGTGGATCTCGCGCTCCTGCTTTCACGCGAAGGTTCGGGGCCTTCCGACGGCGTTCAGGTACTGCTCGGCAATGGCAACGGCACGTTCTCCGCGGGCAGCTTTTATGCGGTAGGACCATCCGCTCATGGAATCGCGGCAGGCGATTTCAACGGCGACGGGAAACTGGATCTGGTGGTGACTGATGCGGGGACGTATACCAACCAAAACCGGGATGGGAACATCGCCCTGTTGGCCGGCAAAGGCGATGGCACGTTTCAGAATCCCGTAATTACTTCGGCTACCGGTGGACCTTCTCGCGGCCCGTACGGTTTGGCGGCCGCTGATTTTAACGGCGACGGCAAGTTGGATCTCGCGTTCACACTGTCCGACGAATCCAATTACGAGGGAGGGTTGATGATCCTCCTCGGACGCGGAGACGGAACGTTTCAGGCTGCCGTGAACTATGCGGTCGACGCCGTGACCGTTCAGGCTGGCGATCTGAATGGAGACGGCATCCTGGATCTGATCCTCTCCGGAGATGGCGTGAATGCTGGTATCCGCTACATGCTCGGCACGGGAGATGGTACTTTTCGGCCGGCGCTTAGCTTCACTTCTGACTTCACGCTGTACGCTTTCCCTCCCATCGCGCTCGCGGATTTCAATCGGGACAGTAAGCTGGATGTAGCCGCTATTGGTGGAGTGGGTGTCATAACGTTTCTGAATTCCACACCGCCTGCGCCGGTAGTTACTCTTGTTTCGGCGGCGGGTTTCACTCCCGGACCCATTGCGGCCGGTTCGATCGCAACCGCGTTCGGAACAAACCTCGCTACTCAAGGTGACCTGACCATTGAGGACAGCGCCGGCACAAACTTGGCCGCCTCTGTGCTGTTTGCGTCGCCGTCGCAGATCAACTTCGTTCTGCCCGCGGGGCTGGAGGCGGGACCAGCCACTGTAACAATCGGCTCGCAAACCGCCGGGGTTGTGCTCGCGCTAAACGCGCCTTCGCTGTTTACGCTGAATGACCAGGGGCTGGCGGCAGCCTATGTCACCCGTGTCGTATCCGGGAACACGGTCACATACGAGCCTGTCGCGATTCTTCAGAATGGCTCTTATGCGGCGGTTCCGATCGATGTTACGTCCGGTTCGGCTTACCTCAGCCTCTATGGCACCGGGTTTCGTAACGCCACGAATTTGGCGGCGCTGGTGAACGCCACTTCGGTCCAGGTCGTCTACGCGGGTCCCCAGCCTTCGTTCGCGGGACTCGACCAGGTGAATCTGCTGTTACCGCCGTCCCTCGCGGGCAGTGGCTGTTCCAACATCGCCGTATCGGCGGGATTTCTGGGTCTATCGTCCAACACAGTCTACGTTTGCATCCGCTAGATTACTGCGTCCATTGCGAGTGACACCCCCCACCCATCCCAATCTCCTTACCCCACAACGCATTCCCCTCAACTCGGTGTCTGAAGCAGGATTCCCACCGCTACTCTAATCCACCGAGGTTACCCAAATGCCTACCAAATCCGAATCCGCCCGCATCAACGGCGCAAAATCCCACGGCCCCAAAACCGAAGCCGGCCGCAAGCGCTCTTCCCAAAACGCCCTCAAGCACGGCCTGACCTCCCAGACCCTGGTCCTGCCCTCCGAGGATCCCGACGAATTTAATCAGCTCCTCACCTCCTACCTCGATCAGTTCCAACCCCACGGCCCAGCCGAGCTCCACCTGGTCCACGAAATGGTCGCCGCCAAATGGCGCCTTGAACGCCTCGCCATAATCGAAACCCAACTCTACGTCGAGTTCATCGAAAACGCTCAGGAAGACTCCGACGACCCGCTCAGCCCCATCGAATCCCTCACCTCCGCCTTCACCGGGCTGGCCAACTTCAATTCCTACCCGTTCCTCCAGCGCGTCGAAGCCCGTCTGGAACGCACTTACTCGCGCGCCCTCCGCAACCTGATCCAACTCCAGCGCCTGCGCGAGTCGCCACACCCGCCCGGCGACACGCCCGCCCCGGACGAAACGAAAATTTGCACAAACGAACCCACCGATCCCACCCCAACCAACGCCTATATCGCCAGCCCCACCGCCCCGGACGCCTCAGCCCAGCCCCCTTCTAGCGCGCCCGCCGCTGCGATAGACTCACTACATCTATGCGCACCTCGCTCCTCGCCCTGTTCCTGGCAGCCAGCACCGCTGCCGCCGCCGCCCAAACCGAAATTCTGTGGGACCGCTACGGCGTCCCGCACATCTTCGCCTCAGACCGCGCGTCCATGTTCTATGCCGAAGGCTGGGCGCAAACTCAAGCGCAGGGCAATCTGCTGCTGATGCTCTATGGCGAATCGCGCGGCCGCGCCGCCGAATATTGGGGCTCCGACCATCTCGCGCTCGACCGCTGGGTCCAGCTCAACGGCGTCCCCGAGCGCGCTCAAACCTGGTACGCCGCCCAGGACCCAACCTTCCGCACCTACCTCGACGCCTTCGCGCGCGGCATCAATGACTACGCCAAAGCCCACCCCGACACCATCGCCGCCGAAGCTCGCGTCGTGCTCCCCGTCTCCGGCGTCGACGTAATCGGCCACAGCCTGCGCGCCGTCCACTACATGTACATGGGCTCGGAGGAACGCATGCATCGCGAGGTCAACGCCGTACATCAAAAGCCGCGCGCAGTCCCGCCGCATTCTCCCCGAAGAACCCCAGCTCACCGCGGGCTCCAACACCTGGGCCATCGGGCCACCCCATTCCGCCAGCGGCAAATCCATGCTGATCGTCAATCCGCATCTGGCCTGGGGCGACACCTTCTATCGCTACATGGAAGTGCATCTGGTCGGCCCCGGCTACGATCTCTACGGCACGCCGCAGATCGGATTCCCCACGCCCGTGGTCGGATTCAACCGCGCGCCGGATGGAGCCGCACCGTCAACACCATCGATACCGTCGATTTCTTCGCCCTCAAGGAACGCGACGGCCAATACGAATTCGACGGCAAGCTCCGCAACTTCGAGCGCGAAGCCAAAGTTCTCAAAATCAAACAGCCCGACGGCTCCTTCAAGGAAGAACGCCTCGAAATCCGCCGCAGCGTCCAAGGCCCGGTGGTCTACGACAAAGACGGCGTCGTCATCTCGATGCGCGTCGCCGGACTCGACCGCCCCAAAATGCTCGAACAGTGGTTCCGCATGGGCGAAGCCACCAATCTCGAACAGTTCAAGGACGCGCTGCGCCTCATGTCCATCCCCATGTGGAACGCCAACTACGCCGATGCCGACGGCCACATCATGATGGTCTTCGACGGCCTGGTCGCCAAGCGCAAAACCGGCGACCGAAATTATTGGGCCGGCGTAGTCCCCGGTGACACCTCGCGAAACTATGTGGACCGACTACCTCAGCTTCGACGAACTCCCCAAGTCCATCGACCCGCCCTCCGGCTTCCACCAGAACACCAACGAGCCGCCCTGGTGGATGACCCTGCCTCCGCTCGATGCGTCCAAATATCCGGCCTACATCGCGCCGGCCAAAATGGGCAGCACGCTCTTCCGCACCAAGCGCTCGCTGCACATGATCACCGCCGAGCCGAAGCTCAGCTACGAAACGTTGGTCGCCGACAAACTCTCGACGCGCGTCGAGCTGGCCGACGCCGTTCTCCCCGACTTACTAAAAGCCGCCGAGGCGTCCACCGATCCCCACGTGAAGGAAGCCGCCACGGTTTTGTCGCAATGGGACCACGAAACCAACATCAATAGCCGCGGCGCAGTCCTCTTCAGAATCTTCGCCGACAAATATTTCGGTGCCAACGGCGACATCGACTCGCGCCTCCGCGTCCACTTCGACCCCATGCATCCCGTCGAATCCGCCTACGGTCTCAGCGACACAGCGCGCGCTCTGAAAGCTCTTGCCGACGCCGCCGACGAATGCCGCAAAACTTACGGCTCGCTCGACGTCCAATGGGGCCAAGTAAACCGCTTCGGTGCAGGCCAGGCCGACATGCCCGGAGACGGAGGCGCGGGCCGCTTGGGCATCTTCCGCACCATCGACTTCTCCAAAAAAGTAGGCGACCGCTACTACGCCACCCACGGCGAAACCATCGTCTGCGCCATCGAGTTCGCCGACCAACAGCGCGCCCAGTGCGCCCTAAGCTACGGCAACTCCTCGCAACCCGGCAGCATCCACCAGGAAGACCAGCTTCCGCTGCTAGTCGAGAAGCGCCTGCACCCGGTCTGGCGCAGCCACGCCGACGTCGAGAGAAACCTGGAAAAACGCGAGGTCTTTTAGCGCCCTATGCAGGACCTGCGATACGCCGCCCGCGGCCTGGCGCGCAACCCTCTGTTCGCAGTCTCCGCCATCTTCGCCGCAGCTTTAGGAATCGGTTCCACCACGGCCGTGTTCAGCGTCGTCGATCGCATCCTGTTCCGCAGCCTTCCCTATCCCAATGGAGACCGCCTGGTCTCGGTCGGCATGATGGCCCCGCTCGACACCAACGAATTTCTGCTGTCCGGCAATTACCTCGACTTTCGCCGCTATCAGACACCCTTCGAGTCCATCACGTCATTTACCGCGGGCGTCGCCGGTTGCGACCTGGCCGGCGCCAATCCCATCCGGCTCGGCTGCGCGCAGGTGGAAGGAAATTTCCTCCCAGCTCTTGGCCTCGCGCCGTTACTCGGTCGAAACTTCACCCCAGCCGAAGATCGCCCCAACGCCCCAAAAGTCGCGTTGATCAGCTACGCGCTGTGGCGTGACCGCTTCGGCGCCGATCCCCAAATCCCCGGCAAAGTCGTGTCGATAGACGGCCAACCCGTTACGATAATCGGCGTGCTTCCCGCAAGCTTCGAGCTCCCCACCTTGACAGCCGCCGATGTTCTCATACCCCAAGCGCTCAACAACAATCCGAACTCAATGCGGTTCCTGCGCGTCTTCGCCAGACTGAAACCCGGTGTGACCATCCAACAAGCCCGCGCCGCTCTGCAACCCATCTTCGATCGCGCCCTGCTGACTGTGCCCGCCGCATTTCGGAAAGAAGTATCGCTCCGCGTTCGTTCCCTCCGGGACCGCCAGGTGCACGACGCTCGCATCGCGTCGTGGGTTCTACTTGGCGCCGTCATCGCAGTGCTGCTGATCGCTTGCGCCAACATCGCCAACCTGCTGCTGGCCCGATCCATGAACCGTCGCAAGGAGCTGGCCGTTCGGGCAGCCCTAGGAGCCAGCCGCGCGCGCCTTGCCCGCCAAGCGCTCACCGAATCGGCGCTCCTGGCCATCGCGGGCGGAACTGCCGGCTGCGCTCTCGCCTGGGCTCTGCTCCGTGTGTTTATCGGAATCGCCCCCAGCAGCATTCCCCACATGGAACAGGCCTCGCTCGATCCCCGCGCCCTCCTGTTCGCAATAGCCGTATCAATCGCTTCAGGTTTGTTCTTCGGACTCGCGCCCGCACTTCCAAAGTCCCGACGCCGAATCCCTCACCGGAACACGATCGGCCGGCGCTCGCCGTATGCTGCTACGAGAATCCCTCGTCGCCGCGCAGATCGCCGTATCGCTGGTGCTCCTGACCAGTGCGGGCATGCTCTTGCGCAGCCTTTGGAAGCTCGAAAGCGTGCCGCTGGGCCTCGATTCCGAACACGTTATCACGGCCGAATTCACGCTCGGCAGGCAACGCTATTCAGACATCGCCCGCCAGTTTCAATTCTTCGAAGAATTGGAATCCCGGATCCGCTCAATCCCCGGCGTCACCGCTGCCGCTATCTCCGATTCTCTGCCTCCTTCAGGCGGAATTCGGGGACGGCCGCTCGCGGCAATCCATCCGGAAGGTCAGCCACCGCTGGAGGAGGGAACCGGCGGTATGGTCGCCTGGCGTTTCGTAACCCCAGATTACTTCGCTGCCCTCGGCATCCCCATCGTCCGAGGACGCGCCTTCACAGAACAAGACCGCGAACCTGGCGAAGAGCGCGTCATTCTGAGTGAATCCCTCGCCGGCAAATTGTTCCCTGGCGAAGACCCTATCGGAAAACACCTCACCACGGAATTCCCCCACCTGGTGATCGGCATCGCTCACAACGTCAAGAATTCCGGACGAGCTGAGCCTTCTGAGCCGGAATATTACGTCCTTCGCAAGCACTCCCTCGAAGGAACCTTTCGCCGAAGCCAGTCCCCACCCGAAGGCTGGCGCTCCGCCAAGCTGGTCCTGCGCACCTCAGCCAACCCCACAGTCGTTTCCGATTGGCTCACTCGCCAGCTTCATGAGCTCGATCCGGAGCTGCCAGTAACCATCGCCACCATGCAGCAGCGCGTTCTCAAAACTCGCCCAGCGTCCGCGCTTCAACGCCATACTGCTCGCGCTCTTCGCCGGCATGGGAGCATTGCTGGCCGCCATCGGACTCTACGGAGTGATGGCCTTCCTGGTCGGACAACGCACCCAGGAGATCGGCGTTCGCATGGCCCTGGGCGCGACACCCTCCAACATCGCTCGCTTGGTTCTTTCCCGCGCCGCTCTTTGGACGCTAGCCGGCGCGCTCCTCGGATTGGCCGGAGCCCTCTTCGCCACGCGCGCCCTCCGCTCCCTGCTCTTCGAAGTCAGCGAACATGACGCCGTTGACGTTCCTGATCGCACTGCTAGGCCTCGCCACGATCGCCTTCGCGGCAGCTTGGCTGCCTTCCCGCCGAGCCTCCCAAGTGGATCCGATGACCGCCCTCCGGCATGAATGACGATATACTTGACTCAGTCAACTAATTACTTGACAATGTCAACATGCCGGATACCTCCGCAGTCCGCAACTTCAATCGGTTTTACACCAAACAAATCGGCATCCTGCACCAGGGCTACCTGGACAGCCCTTTCTCGCTCAGCGAAGGCCGGGTCCTCTACGAACTGGCGCATCGCGACCAACCCACCGCAACGGCCATCGCCAAAGACCTGGACCTCGACCCCGGCTACCTGAGCCGCATCCTGGTCAAGTTCGAAAAGCTCCGTCTCATCGCGCGCGCCCGCGAAGACCGCGACGCCCGCCGCACCCACCTATCGTTGACCCGCCGGGGACGCTCCGCCTTCAGCACGCTTGACCGCGGCGCTGAGCGTGAGGTTCGCGCCATGCTCTCAAAGCTGGCCCCACCACAACGCGCCTCGCTGATCAAGTCCATGCACACCATCGAACGGCTCCTCACCCACCAGCCGCCCGATTCCAAGACTCCCTACTTGATCCGCACCCATCAGCCCGGCGACATCGGCTGGATCATCCATCGCCACGGCGTCCTGTACGCCCAAGAACAGGGATGGGACGAACGCTTCGAAGCCGACGTCGCCGACATCGCCGCCCGCTTCATTCACCGCTTCGACCCCAAACGCGAGCGCTGTTGGATCGCCGAGAAAGACGGCGCGATTGTTGGCTGCATTTTCCTGATCCGCAAAACAGCCACCATCGGCCAATTGCGCCTGTTTCTAGTCGAGCCGTCCGCGCGCGGCTTGGGCATCGGCAACCGCCTGGTCCAAGAATGCATCCGCTTCGCACGCCACGCCGGCTACCGCAGAATCACGCTTTGGACCCAATCCATTCTCTACGCCGCTCGCCGCATTTATGCCAAACACGGATTCCGCCGCGTCCACCAGGAGCGCCATCGGAGCTTCGGCATCCCTCTGATCAGCGAAACCTGGGAACTAAAACTGTAGAAGCTCAGCACCAGGCTTTATAATTGTCTGTGGCCCTCCGTTCGCTTCTGGTATCGCGCTCCAGTTCCTCGCTGCTCGACCGCGCGGCCACCTTTCTCCGAACCCACTCGCGCAACTCCGAAGTGCTGATCCTGGGCCCCACTCGCGCCGCCGCCAACGAACTCGCGCTGGCCGCGTTCGATCAAGGCTGCCAGGGCGTTCACGCACTCACGATCACGCAACTGGCCGCTCAACTCGCCGCGCAATCCATGGGCCGCCAATCGCTCGCGCCAATCAGCCGTCTAGGCATGGAAGCGCTGGCTGCGCGCATTGTCCACACCGCGCACAGCGCCAACCAACTTCCCTATTTTTCTCCGGTCGCGCTTACTCCCGGATTCGCTCGGGCGCTGGCGAAAACCCTGGCCGAGCTCCGGCTCAATCGCGTAAACCCATCGGAACTGAAGGGCACTGGAGCGCCAGGTGCTGACCTTGCTCATCTCATCGTCCTCTACGAGCATGAGCTGGCCGAACGTTCTCTGGCCGATTTACCGATCCTGCTTCAACTCGCAACCGAGGAAGCCCTGCGCGGCGCCCATCGTTTTCTCAATCTGCCGCTGATACTGCTCGATGCTCCGATCGACTCGCTGACTCACTCTAAGCTTCTGGCCGCGGTAGCCGCAAAGTCTCCGGCGGTTCTCGCTACTGCAATCGCCGGAGAAAGTACCACCGTGGGTGCGCTCGCGTCCATTCTGGAAACGCCAGCCGAAGATCTGGACCCGCCGCCCTCGAGCACGCTCGACCGCGTCCGCACCTGGCTCTTCTCACCCGAACAGCCTCCTTCGGCCCCGCCCGATCCCGAACTGCTTTTCTCTGCCCCCGGCGAGAGCCTGGAATGCGTCGAGATCGCGCGCCGCATTCGCGCGTTCGCGCAACAGGGCACTCCGTTCGATCGCGTTGCCGTCCTGCTGCGCAACGTCGAACAATACCAGCCGCTGCTCGAAGACGCATTGCGCCGCGCATCGATCCCTGTGTACTTCAGCCGGGGCTCCGTCCGTCCAGAACCATCCGGCCGCGCTTTTCTTGCGCTGCTGGCTTGCGCGGCCGAAGGCTGCTCAGCCTCCCGCTTCGCCGAGTATCTCTCGCTCGGTCAAGTCCCGCCGCTTGACGACGCCGGCGCGCCCGTCAAACAAGCTCCGCTCTGGGCGCCTCCCGAGGACGAGATCCTGGCAAACTTCTCCGCCCCGCCGCCCGGCGCCGAGACCGCAGCGTCTGAGGAAGACGGACCGGCCCGCATCCCACTCTCTGTCCCCATCGGTTGGGAAAAGCTGCTCGTGGATGCAGCCGTAATCGGAGGTCACGAGCGCTGGGCCCGCCGCCTGCGCGGCCTGCGCGCCGAATTACAAACGCAGCTTCGCGATCTGGACAAAGAAGACGAATCGCACCGCCCGCACATCGAACGGCGCCTGGACCAGCTCACGCGCCTGGAGAACTTCGCCCTGCCTCTCATCGATACACTCGACTCGCTTCCGAAATCCGCCAAGTGGCGCGAGTGGCTCGAAGCTTTGGACGAACTTGCCCGCTTTGCACTGCGCCGGCCTGAACCGGTGCTATCGGTGTTGAGCGAGCTCGCGCCCATGGGAGAAGTTGGACCTGCTTCGCTGGATGAAGTGTACGATGTCCTTTCCGAAAAGCTAGGCACTGCTCCGTACCGAGCCGCCCAAGCGCCGCTACGGCCATGTCTTTGCAGGCTCCATCGACGAAGCAACTGGCCGAACTTTCGATGTCGTCTTCGTTCCCGGCCTGGCCGAAGGGCTTTTTCCGCGCCGCGCTCTGGAAGATCCTCTGCTCACCGATCAGCACCGCGGCAAGCTCTCCACTCCGCTCGATACCCAGGACCAGCGAGTCGCGCGCGAACGCATGCTGCTTCGCTCGGCCGCCGCCGCCGCGACCAATCGCCTGATCGTCTCCTATCCGCGCATGGACGTCACGCAAGCGCGACCGCGCGTCCCGTCTTTCTATGCGCTCGAAGTGATTCGCGCCGCTGAGGGCCGCCTGCCCTCATTGCGGGAGTTCGAAAAGCGCGCGTCGAAAAGCGCTCCTTCGCGATTAGACTGGCCCGCGCCTGAAAATGCCGAAGTCGCGATCGACGACGCTGAGTACGATCTGGCTTCACTGCAGGCCGCATCGAAACTTCCGCGCGCCCGCACTAAAGGCAGCGCCCGCTTTCTCATGGAAACAAACGCGGCGCTGGCCCGCTCGCTCAGGACCCGCAGCCGCCGCTGGCGCAATCGCTGGTGCTGCGCCGACGGCCTGGTGGACCCGGATCCAGCCACGCTGGCGGTCCTGGAACGCCACCGTTTCTCCGCGCGCAGCTATTCGCCATCGGCCTTACAACAATTCTCGGCCTGCCCGTATCGCTTTCTGCTGCACGCGATTTTTCAGTTCCGCCCTCGCGAAGCCGCCGTGCCGCTGGAACAAATGGACCCGCTCACGCGCGGTGCGCTGTTCCATGCTGTCCAGTTCGAATTGTTTCGCGAGCTGAAGCGTAACGGCCGCCTTCCCATTACAAACGAGCAGTTGCCTAAAACACTGGACCTTGCCGACAAAGTGCTCGATCGCGTGGCGGCCGAATACGAAGACGACCTCGCGCCTGCGATTCCACGCGTCTGGAAGAGCGAAGTGGAAGAAGTGCGTACCGACCTGCGCGGCTGGATCCAGCAGGTCGCTTCGACGCCCTCCGATTGGCTCCCAGCGCATTTCGAGTTCGGCTTTGGACTACCGGCCGATGAAAATCGCGATCCGGCCAGCTCTCCGAAGGAAGCTGCCATTCTCAATGGAATCCGCCTGCGCGGCTCCATCGACCTGGTCGAAAAGCACACCTCGCGCGGTGTACTGCGCGTCACCGACCACAAAACCGGTAAAGCTCCGCAGAACCGCCCGCAGTATGTCGGCGGCGGTGCGATTCTCCAGCCGCTGTTGTACGCTCTCGCCGCCGAACAGCTGCTCGGGCAACCGGTAGAATCCGGCAACCTGTATTTCTGCACGCAGCGCGGCGATTTTTCGCAAGTGGCGATCCCCGTGATTCCGGAATCGCGCCAGCGCCTGGAACGCGTTCTGGCAACCATCGGCAGCGCCATCGAGGACGGCTTTCTTCCCGCCGCGCCGCAAACGGGCATGTGCAGAATCTGTGATTACCGTCCGGTTTGCGGCCCGTATGAAGAAACGCGCGTGAAGAAAAAGCAGCGCGACCGCTTGGAGCCGCTGGTCGATCTCCGCAATCAGCCATGACGCCCTCGGTCGACCTTCGCCTGGAGGATCGCGCCGCACGCGAGCGCATCCGCACTTCGCTGGGCGAAAGTCTCTTGGTCGAGGCCTCGGCCGGCACGGGCAAAACCACCGAGCTGATCGCGCGCATTGTGAGCGTGCTGGCCAGCGGCGCGACTACGATCGACCACATCGTGGCGGTCACTTTCACAAACAAAGCCGCCGGCGAATTGAAACTGCGGCTGCGCCAGGAACTGGACCTGGCGCGCCAGCGCACTACTGAGTCGCGAGAACGAGCATCGCTCGAACACGCGCTTGAACATCTGGAAGAAGCATCCATCGGAACGATACACTCTTTTTGCGCGCAGATTCTGCGCGAGCGCCCGGTGGAGGCCGTGGTCGACCCTGCCTTCGAAGAACTTTCCGATCAACAAGCCGCGCGAATCTTTGAGCGTGCCTTCCGCGCGTGGTTCCAGGAAAAGCTCGGCCAAGGCGCGCCCGGAGTGCGCCGCGCTCTGCTGCGGCTGGCGTGGCGAGACTCGTGGGAGAACACGCCGCCCATCGAACAACTGCAGTATGCCGGATGGAAGCTGATCGAATGGCGCGACCATCCCGCACCCTGGCGTCGCGTCATCTTTGATCGCAAAGGCAAGGTGGATGGGCTGATCCAGCAGGTTCAACTGATCGCAGAGGCGGCCTCGCGGTGCACTCGATCCGGCGACAACCTGGTGCGCTCGCTTCGTCCCGCTCAGGCGCTGGTCACTTGGATTGAACGCGCCGAAGCCGCCACGCGCGCCCGCGACTACGACACGCTTGAAAGCCTTCTGATCAAGCTTTTGCGAGATCTCAAGAAGAATACGCAAAAGGGCTCGGGCTTCTTCGCCGAGAACGTGCCGCGGGAGCAGGTGGTTTCGGCGCGGGAGCAACTGCTGGCGAACCTCGACGCCTTCCAGATAGCGGCCGACGCCGATCTTGCCACCACGCTGCGCGGCGAAATGTGGGACCTGGTGGAGCGCTACGGCGGACTGAAACGCCGGGCCGGAAAGCTCGATTTTGTCGACTTGTTGCTCCTGGCCCGCGACCTGGTCCGGAAGAATGCGGAGGTGCGGGGCTATTTGCAGCACCGATTCACGCACATTTTCATCGACGAATTTCAGGACACCGATCCGTTGCAGGCGGAAATCCTGCTGCTGCTGGCTTCCGACGACCCGGACCAATCCGATTGGATGTCGGCGCGGCCCAAGGCTGGGAAGCTCTTTGTGGTGGGTGACCCGAAACAGTCCATTTACAAATTCCGGCGCGCCGACGTGGTGCTGTATCGGGAGATTCGCGATCACCTGGCGTCGCAAAACGTTGGCATGGTCCGGCTCACCACTAGTTTTCGCTCGCTCCGCCCTATCCAGGAATGCGTGAACGCGGCATTCGATCCGGAAATGCAGGACGATGCCGAAGCCGGGCAGGCTGCCTACGCGCCGCTGGATGGCGATACGGCTCCCATCGAAGGCCAGCCCAACATCGTCGCGCTTCCGGTACCGCGTCCGTATGGAAACACGCGCGTCTCGAAAATGGCGATCAATGAATGCCTGCCGGGCTCCATCGTTGCGTTTGTCGAATGGCTGGTGAAAGAGAGTGGCTGGCGGGTGCGCGATTTGGAAGATCCTGCCAAGCTCATTCCGCTCACCCATCGGCACATTTGCATCCTGTTCCGGCGCTTCACCAACCGAGGCGTGGATATCACGCGCGATTACGTGCGCGCGCTCGAAGCCCGCGAGATTCCGCATCTGCTGGTGGGATCGAAATCGTTCCACGGCCGCGAAGAAGTGGAGACGTTGCGGGCGGCGCTGAATGCGATCGAATGGCCGGATGACGAGCTGTCGGTTTTCGCCACGCTGAAGGGCTCTCTGTTCGCCATCCAGGACGACCTGCTGCTGCGCTTCTTCCATGAAGCCGGGCGGCTGCATCCGCTCCGCAAATTCCCGGACACGCTTCCCAAGGACTTTGAGCCTGTCATCCAGGCGCTGGGTCAACTCGCGGAACTGCACCGGAATCGGAATCGCCGTCCTATCGCGAGCACGGTGAACGCGCTGCTGGAGATTACGCGGGCACACGCCGGGTTTGCTCTTCGCCCGGCTGGGCACCAGGTGCTGGCCAACGTTTATCGCGTGGCGGATCTGGCGCGAAGCTTCGAATTGTCGGGTGGCATTTCGTTCCGCGGGTTTGTGGAAGAGCTGGAGGCGCAAGCGGAGAAAGCGGAATCCGCCGAAGCGCCAGTGCTCGAAGAAGGCGCCGACGGTGTCCGTTTGATGACGGTTCACTCGGCCAAAGGCCTGGAGTTTCCGGTGGTCATTCTGGCCGACATGACAGCGAATATCGCGGCGGGAGATCCCGACCGCTACGTGGACGCGCGGCAACACCTGTGCGCCACGCGTCTGCTGCGATGCGCGCCTTGGGAATTGCGCGATAACGAAGCGCAGGAACGGCTGCGCGAACGCGCGGAGGGAGTCCGGGTAGCCTACGTGGCCGCGACGCGCGCACGCGATCTCCTGATTGTTCCCGCCGTGGGTGACGAGGAATTTGACGGCTGGCTTAGCCCGCTCAACAAGGCTATCTATCCGGAAAGTGACCGTTGCCGTGATGCGGCTGCGGCGCCGGGGTGTCCGAAATTCGGCGAGTCGTCGGTGGTGGACCGGCCATTCTTCTCCTCCGACGAGCCTTCGGTGCGCCCAGGTCTGCATGCACCGCGTCAGGGCCTGCAGCCTGTTGTATGGTGGGACCCGCACGGCCTGAATCTCGGTGCGCCCGCGAGCTTCGGATTGCGGCAGGAAGATATCCTCTTGCCGCTGGACGCCTCGGAAAGCGAATCGCCGAGTCTCACAGCGTATCGCGAGTGGCAAGCCAAGCGCGACGAGATCACCGACGCCGCGCAGGCCAAGCACTTCGATATCTTCACCGCAACGGAAGCTGCGGAAGCACCAGCCGGCTTCGAGACCGCGATAACGAATGAATCGATCGCGAAGGCTGGGGATCGTCCTTCCGGGCCGAGATTTGGGACCTTGGTTCACACGATTCTTCGCGACGCGCCACTGGATGCGGATCTCGCCGCGCTGGCTGCTCTGGCTGCAGTTCATGGAAGACTGCTCGGTGCGACACGGGAGGAAATCGAACATTCGGGAACAGCGGCACTGGCGGCCTTGAAGCATCCGCTGATCGAACGTGCGAGGCGGGCCAAGAACGTTCGGCGCGAATTCCCGATCATGCTCAAGCTGGAGGGAGCGCGGGTGCTGGAAGGCGTCATCGACCTGGCGTTCGAGGCTGCGGGTGGATGGCATATCGTCGACTTTAAGACCGACGCCGATTTGGCGGCCAACCGCGCCCGTTACCAGCGTCAGCTCCAGTGGTACGCGCTCGCGGTCGCACGCTTAAACAATTGCCCGGTCGAAGCTCACCTGCTGAACGTCTGAAGGTGTATGCTGCACTCAGGAGATCCAGCATGATCACGGCCTCGCAACCCGGCACCACCTGGGAGCATAGCTTCTGGTCGGATCGTAAACCTCCGAGCAAGTCACGATTCCGGTTGAAACTATCGGCGAGATGGCACGCCCGTCAGCGTGCTGTTCCCGGATTTTCTCGAAGTGCGCATTGGCACCGGTTCATCAGCAGCAAGATAGCACGTGGAAACCGGCGCGACTCGAAAATGGAGTGGAGGTCATGGCGCCGCAATTCATCAAAGCCGGCGACGTGATCCGGCTGGACATGAACACTCTCAAGTACATGGATCGCGCCAAGAGCACCGCGAAATAATGTTGTTACTTATGGCAATGAAACTTGTGATCGCTGCGTTTCCGGAAGGCGGAACCGTGCACGGGCACATCATCGCGCAGGCGCAGTACATGGGACGCTTCGAGCGGAAGTAACGAGCCTACTTCTTCGGCCGCGATTCCGGCGGCACTACGCCGTTGTTCCGATAATAAACCACTAGCTGGCCATAATGTTCGGAGGAGTGCTGTATGACCGGAAGCCACGGGTTCAGCGTTTTGGTGAACTTGTCGGCTGGGGTGGCTTTCAGCGCGGCGGTGGCGTCATCGATGGCCTTCTGGAGCGCCGCGACAACCTCAGCTTTGGTCTTGTAGGCCTTGGGATCCAGCTCGTCCCAGGTCACGTTTTCGCCACGCCCAGCTTTCGCGGCATAGACGACGCCGGAAGTGACGTGAATGATGACCTCTTGGAAGGTACGAAGGCCTTTGCCGGGTTGGTAGTTGTACTTTTCGGCGGGCCAATCCTTGGCCATTTCGAGAATTTTGCCGTTGACGTATGCAAACGTGCCGCTGATGCTTTGCGCCGGAGTAGGAGGCTGTTTCGGCTGCGCCCATGCTAGCGCGGCGATGCAGAGAAGCGGAAGGATTCGATTCATAGAGCGCATTATCTCACGGCCTTTCGCGAAACGATGTAATCGCAAGAGCCGAAATAGTAAGCGATGAACGCGCGCTTATGCCGCGCCGGACAGATCCTCAAGCTCACCCTGGCTGTCGCCCAGGGACTCGATCTTGACGCCCATGCGATCGAGCAGCGTCACATGCAGGTTGTTCATGGGAGTCTCTTTTGGATAGCGGAGGTGGCCGCGGCCCATGTGTCCTCCAGCTACGAGCAGCGGCAAATCGGCATGATCATGTTTGTTGCCGTCGCTCAAGCCGCTGCCGTACACGACCAGAGTATGGTCGAGCATAGTGCCGTCGCCGTCCGCCGTGGACTTGAGTTTGTCGAGGAAATAAGCGAATTGCTCGACGTGGTGGGTGTTGATCTGCGTGATTTTCTCGATCCATTCGGGATTACCACGGTGGTGCGTGAGCGGGTGATGAGGATCGGGAATACCGATTTCACGATACGTGCGGTCGCTGCCTTCGCGTCCGATCATGAAGGTGGAAACGCGCGTGAGATCGGTTTGAAGAGCGATCCACATCATGTCGAACATCAAGCGTGCGTAGTCCTGGAACACGACCGGAACCGCGTAAGGTTTTTCGATGGGCGGGACGATTTGTTGAGGATCTTGTTCGGCGAGCTGGATGCGGCGCTCGATTTCGCGGACGGCGGAGAGATACTCGTCCAGCTTGCGCTGGTCGGTGGGACCGAGCTGGCGGGTTAGCTTGCGGGTGTCGTCCAGCACGTAGTCGAGAATGCTCTTTTCGTAGCGCTGGCGCCTGGCGCGGACTTCGGGAGTCTCGGGCTCGGCGCCGAAGAGGCGCTCGAAAGCCGCGCGCGGATTGATCTCCGGGGGCATGGGCGTAGAAGGTGTGCTCCAGGAGATGCTGTTGCTGTAGGCGCAGCTATAGTCGGAATCGCAATTTCCAGTGACGCGGCCATCGTCCAAACCAAGCTCGATGGACTTGAACTTGGTGGCTTGGCCGATGTGCTGCGCGGCGACTTGATCAACCGACACGCCCGCGTGAATGTCGGCGCCGTAGGTCTTCTTGGGATGGACGCCGGTGAGAAACGTGGAAGCGGCCCGGGCGTGATCGCCGGGTCCGTCGCCGAGGGGGAACCCGTTATTCTGACGAAGGCCGGAAAGGACCAGGATCTCATCGCGGACCGGTTTGAGCGGGCTGAGGATACGCGGCAACTCGAAGACCGTTCCTTCCGCGGCGGGCGTCCAGTCGTTCATGATGATGCCGTTGGGGACGTAGACGAAGGCCAGTCGAGTGGGCGGCAGGCTGCCTTGGGTTGGTGCAGCGAAGGCGGGAGACATGGCGTCCAGCATGGGGAGAGCGATGGCGGCGCCGAAGCCGCGGAGCAGAGTGCGGCGGGAGAGGTGTTTACGTGTCACGATCATGGGTTTGTTCCTTTAGTGCTCTGCGCCGGCGCGAGTGCGTGCGCCATCTGGAATGGATCGCTGGAAACGATCGCTTGAACCAGAGCGGAAAAGCGATAGCCGGAAGCGGCGGTTTGGGTCACGATGGATCGTATGGCTGGCTGGTCGTAGTCTTCGAGGCCCCGGCCCAGTGCGTAGGTGAGAAGTTTTTCAGTCAGGCACTGCGTGAAGACGGACTTATCGGAAAGCAGAATCTGTTTCAGGCCTTCGGGGCCGTCGAAAGTCTTACCGTTCGGCAATTTGCCAGTGGCGTCGATGGGGAAATTACCATCTCTGGTGCGCCAGCGCCCGATCGCGTCGAAATTTTCCAAACCGAAACCCAGCGGATCCATGCTGGCATGACAGGCGTTGCAAACCGGGTTGGCGCGATGCGCTTCCAGTTGCTGGCGCAGGCTGGCGGAGGAGCCAACGGCTTTCTCGTCCAAATTGGGGACGTCGGGCGGGGGCGGCGGTGGGGGCGCGTTCAATATGTTCTCGAGGATCCATTTGCCGCGCAGCACCGGCGAGGTGCGATTGGGAAAGGAAGATGCAGTCAGAATTGCGGCTTGCGTGATGATGCCACCGCGGTGGGAATCGGGCGGGAGCTGGACACGCTGGAACTGGTTGCTCTCTACTTCCGGGAGGCCGTAGAACTTGGCTAGGCGCGCGTTCGCGAAGGTGTAACCGGCGTCGATGAAATCCAGGATGCTGCGATCTTCGCGGATGATGGATTGGAAAAACAGCTCGGTCTCGCGCTGCATGTCGCGGCGCAAATCGTCGCTGAAATTGGGGAAGCGATCGGGATCGGGTTGGATGCGATCGAGATTGCGAAGCTGGAGCCACTGGCCGCCGAAGTTGTCGACCAGCGCTTTGGATTTAGGGTCGGCCAGCATGCGGCGGACCTGGGCATCGAGAATATGCGGTTTGCGGAGATCCTTCTGCGCGGCCAATTGAAACAGCTCCTCATCCGGCATGCTGCTCCATAAGAAATAGGACAGACGGGTGGCGAGCTCGAACTGGCTGATGTCGTGGGAGGGCTTGGCAGGATCCGGATCGCGCTCGATGCGGAAGAGGAAGTGAGGCGAGACGAGGATGGCGGTGAGTGCGACCTGCATGCCCTGGTCGAAACTGTCGCCTTGATCGAGGGCCATTTGAACGAAGCGGACCAAGCCGTCGACTTCGGCGGAGGTGACGGGCCGGCGGTAGGCGCGGCGAGCGAGATTGGCGAGATCAACGCGCGCGCACAGGAGTGATTGCGGGCCGGCGGGATCAGTGCACGTAAAGACGCGGCGGTAACTCTCTGAAGGCGGCGGTGTCACGGGATGGTAGGGGCCACGAACCTCGAGGTTGCCGATCATCGGATCGCGGAGAGGTTTGTTACTCTTACCGCTTTCAAAGTCAGGATCAGGGGCGCGTGGACCATCGGGGATCAATTCGGCGTCGAGGGTGTGTTGGCCCGCGGAAACGTGGGCGCGCACTTCGGCGGTGCGCCAGTGATCGGCGCCGTCCTCGACATTCGTGCTGGGGTAGGGTTGACCGTCGACCGAGAGAGCGAGCCTAACGGGATCGGGACGATAGACCAAAGTCACCACGATGGTGTAGTCGCCTTCGACCGGGAAGCGATGAGAAACGATGAGGCCGGGCGCTTTGGTGGAACCGCGATTCTCGCCGCGACCGTGGCGAACCATGGTGGCCTGGGGGAGCGGGGGCGGGAGGATGGAGGCTTTCGCGATTTTTTCCGCGGCGGCGAGATATTTCTCCATCAAGATCGGCGACAACGAGAGCACGTCGCCGATGTTGTCGAAGCCGTAGCCGGAGTCGTCGGCGGGAAAATCGGCCGCAGGTTGGAAATCGATGGCCAGAAGGTCGCGGACGGTGTTGTTGTATTCGGCGCGATTGAGGCGGTGGGCGGTGAGGTGGCCTGGATTGGTCTGCTCCGCGAGTACAAGAATCGGGAACAACGTGAGGAGGCGGGAAATCCTCATCGATTTTTGGCCTGTTTCCTAGTTTAGCCGGTCAGGAGGGCGGATGGGCGGGCGTTTCTTGACGCATGCCGCGTTTTTGAGCGGAGTGGTGTTATTTTTTTAATTAAATTCGGTTCATGTGGCTGGCGGTGGTCTCCTGCTGGTCTTCTGCGAACCTCGAGATCGCTAGCGCGCGGTCGCCTTGGGGGGTGCGAGTCCATTGGATCCGGAAGCCGGGAATGCTGGGAAGGGCCTGCGAGAGACCCTTGGGCGTATTGGGCAGCTCCGCGCGCGGCGCGATGACGCGAAGCTGGTTGAGCAGAGCGGTGGCATCGCCAGTCCAAGCAGTATTGGGCGCGAGCAGGGTGCGAAGCGCATCGCGCAGCGGGTCGGAGCCGATCCAGATGGCGGCGGGGTCGGTGATGGCTTCGACCATGGTCTGTTCGCTTACGCCGAGCGCGGGCGCGGCGGCTGCGGCCCAGACGGCGGCCTCAGGGAAGCGCGTGACACTGGGAAGATCGATGTTGCGGATCCGGTGGAGCGCCGTGACAGCGGCTTGGGCGAGTGCGGCGAGCATGGCCGGACGCAGGTTTTCAAATTCGGACCAGAGCGCGGCTTCCGGATGAAGGCGCTGGATGGGCGCCCGCTGAATCATTACGAGTGCGGTTGGAGAGCGAGCGAGCGGGGGTCCAAGCCGGCTTGGTTTCATCGTGAGGCGCGGCGAGGATGATGGGGCGGGCGATTTCAAATTCCAGCGCGTCGCGTGAATCGGGCTGCGCGATGCGAAGTGCGTCGCCCGAGGATATGGCGCACAGCGCTTCTGAGATTTTCGTGGAGAAACGATAGGTGTCGTCGAACGCCAGTATCCAATTCTCAAAGGCCAAGGGCATGAGGTCATCGGCACGATCGGGCAGGCGACGGATGAGTGCGGGTGAAGGATCGATCAGGGCGCGCAGGGCGCGTGCGAGGACTGTTTTGCCGCTATTGACAGGGCCGTGGAGAACCAGGATCGGGTAAGGGCCGGCGGGCCGCAGCGCGCCGATGAGCCAGGCCAGGACTCGGGCGCGATCGGTGGCATCGAGAGAAAAGAGTTGAGCAAATTGGTCGAGCGCGCCGGTGTTGGCGGTGGGATTGCCGTCGGGCGGCGCGATCGGCCGAGGCAGGGCCAGGGTGGTGATGGACTGGCGGAAGGAGTGCTGCATATTGTCGCGCAGGCGCCAGCCGTGCGAATCGATTTCAATCACCTCTCCGCAGGAATTCGCGAGATCGAGGATGATCTTGGAAGGAATGAAAGGGTCGCCTTCGAATCCTACGCGGTGATCGAGTTTTTGAGACGGGAAATCGCCGTAGCGTGCGCGGGCTTCGAGTGTGCGGAGGACGGCGCGGAAAGCTTCGGGCGACGGGGGCATTTCGAATTCGCTGTAGAAGTTATTGGTCAGCCAGTCGCGAAAGGCGGCGGAGCGGATGGGGTGCACGTGGCGTGAGTCCAGCGAGCCGGGCACGCTGGCGCAAGGTTGGCCGTCTTGGGAAGTGAAGGGGGTGGCCCCACGGGCGTGGCGGAGGAGCGCGGCGGCTTGATCGGTGTGGGGGATGCGGGACATGCGTATTTCGGTTCGAAGGTAGCCCAAAGAGGAAGACGTTAGGCAGGGGCGATTCTGGAACTGTTTGCACGGCAAGGGAAAATATCGCGGTATGGTTTGTGACGTCGCCTCGCGTGTTTTGGCCGAAGGGTCGATCAGCTCGCGCTGGGCCGACTGGTCAAATGGCCGCCTGGCATGCTGAGATTGAAGTATGAAACATCGGCTCATCGATGTGACCGAGTTCAAGGCCAAATGTTTCTCGCTGCTAGATGACATCGGAGAGCATGGTGGCGTCATTACGGTCACGAAAAGCGGACGGTCACTCGCAACGGTGAGGCCCGTACGCGCGCCTCGATGGAACTCCCCAGAAGGCATGTGGGCGGGACGTGTAACCATCGCGCACGATCTCCCGGAAACAGACACCTCCACGTTATGGGAAGTCTTACGTGGATTCCCGAGATCAGTGACATAATGGGCTGTTGCCGGTTATCCGGAAAATTCTGATAGCCAACCGAGGCGAGATCGCGGTGCGCATCGCTCGCAGCGCTCGCGAAATGGGCATCTCGCCGGTGGTGATTTACTCGAACGCTGACCGGGGCGCACCGCACAGCCGCGCCGGTGATGAAGCAGTGCCGATTGGCCCAAGTTACCTCGCAGTGGAAAGAATTATCGAGGCGGCGCGCACGGCCGGCGCTGACGCAATCCATCCCGGCTACGGGTTCCTTTCCGAAAATTCGGATTTCGCCGAGGCTTGCCGGTCCGCCGGGATCCTATTTATTGGGCCCACGCCGGAATGCATCCGGATGATGGGGCTGAAGACCGCGGCGCGCGAGATCGCTGCTTCGGCGGGGGTGCCGGTGGTGCCGGCGTATGAATCCGTTTGGCACATCGAGTATCCGGTTTTGATCAAGGCTTCCGCGGGCGGCGGCGGGCGCGGGATGCGCATCGTGACGGCGGCAGAGCAGATCGAGGAAGCGATGGAGTCGGCGCGGGGTGAAGCGGAACGGGCGTTCGGCGACGGCTCCTTGCTGCTGGAACGCTATATCCAGGATGCGCGGCACGTCGAGTTTCAGATCTTCGGCGACCAACACGGCAACATCATCCATTTGTTCGAGCGCGATTGTTCGCTCCAGCGGCGCTACCAGAAACTGGTCGAAGAGAGTCCGTCGCCCGCGCTGAGCGATGACCAGCGTCGAGCCATGGGTGAGGCTGCGGTGGCCATCGGACGCGCGATCAATTACACCAATGCGGGCACGGTGGAGTTTTTGCTGGCGCCGTCGGGCGAATTTTATTTCATCGAGGTCAACACGCGTCTTCAAGTAGAGCATCCCGTGACGGAATTGGTCACCGGCATGGACCTGGTGCGATTGCAGATCGAGATTGCGGAGGGCAAGCGCTTGCCTCCGCACCCACGCAGCATCGGGCATGCAATGGAGGCGCGGCTCAATGCCGAGGATCCGCTGAGTGGGTTTCTGCCGTCGGCGGGTACGGTTCGGGTTTGGCGCCGTCCGGATGATGTTCGCGTGGATACCGCGCTCGAAGCGGGCGTCGAAATCGGCATACAGTATGATTCGCTGCTGGCCAAGATCGTGAGCTACGGCGCGGATCGCGAGTCGGCCCGGCGCAAACTGGTTTATGCGCTGCGCAACACGGTTGTGTTTGGGGTCGAGACAAATCGGGAGTACCTGATCCAGTTACTCGAAACGGAAGAATTCCGCGAGGGCCGGGCGAACACGGCTTTTCTGCCCGCTCCCGAGCTATCCGGCGATATCACTGACCACGTCGCCGCCGCAGTCCTGTATTTGAACCGGAGCGCCGTAAAAGGCATCCCGCCCAGTTACCGGAACAACCCGTATCGCGACCCTTCCATCAAGCTGCGGGTGCACAGCGCAGAGGTCATCGTTTCCTGGCGGCGCCTGGGCGGCGACGAATTCACGGTCTGCTGTGGCGAGCGGACGCTGCAGTGCCGCGTTCATGGTCCCGCGAACCCTGGGGGCGACATCACGCTTACCGTTTCGGGAATCACGCGGACGTACGAAATCCACGAATCCGGCGAAATCATCTTTGTGCAATCTCCCAACGCCGCGGTGACGCTGCACCGCCTGCCGCGCTTTCCGCAACGTGTTGCGTCGGGCCACGAAGCCGCTAATTCTCCCATGCCCGGCCAAGTGCTGCGCATTCTGGTCCGCGAAGGGCAGCAGGTAAAATCGGGCGATTCCCTGGTGGTGCTGGAAGCGATGAAAATGGAACAGACGATTCGCACTACAATCAACGGTGTGGTGGAATCGATCGTGGTCGAGATCGGGCAGGTGGTGGCGCCCGGCCAGAGGCTGGTCGAGATCACGGCCCAGGAGAATTCATAAATGAGTGACGTTCTAGTCGCAGCCGAACCGAAAACCGAATATCCGTACTTCACCGAAGAACACGAGATGATCCGGCGGACGGTCAAACGATTCTGTTTGGAAGAAATCGCGCCGCACGCCGAGGAGTGGGATCACGAGGGCATTTTCCCTCGCGAGCTTTTCAAGAAGGCCGCTAATATCGGCCTGTTTGGCATTCGCCTCGATCCGGAGTTCGGCGGTTTAGGTTTGGATTGGTGGGCTAGCGCGGCGTACATGGAAGCGATGGCTTATTCGGACTCGGGCAGCGTCAACATGGCGCTGATGGTGCAGTCGGAAATCACGCTGCCGGTGTTGGCCGAGCTTGGAACGCGTGAGCAGAAGGAAGAATTTCTGCGGCCGGCGATTGCGGGCGATGCCATCGCGGCGCTAGGCATCAGCGAACCGGGCGGTGGTTCGGACGTCGCGGCGCTCAAGACGCGCGCGCGCATGGATGGCGACGATCTGGTTATTTCCGGGCAAAAGCTTTGGATCACCAACGGCACTCGGGCGGACTTCATCATCCTGGCGGTGCGCACGGGCGGCGAAGGATACAAAGGCGTCTCGCTGGTTCTGTTCCCCACCAAGACCAAGGGATTCTCGGTGGGGAAGAAGCTGAAGAAGGTTGGCAACATGGCCTCCGACACCGCGGAGTTGTTCTTCGACGAGTGCCGCATCCCGAGGCGCAATATTTTGGGCGAGCAGGACAAAGGCTTCTACTACGTCATGCACAATTTCCAAGGCGAGCGGCTGGCGGCGGCCATCCTGGCGCTGGCTGCGTCCGAAAAAGCCGTGCGCGACGCGCTGGATTACGGGGCCAACCGCAAAGCGTTCGGCCAGCCGATCGGAAAGTTTCAGGTGTGGCGGCATCGCTTCGCCGAGCATCTTACGAATATCGAAGCGGGACGGTGGCTCACGTATCGCGCGCTGGACTTGCTCAACCGAAAACAAAAGAGCGTGCGGGAAGTGACCATGGCCAAGCTGTTCACGTCTGAACTGTCGCAGAAGGTGATGTACGACTGCATGCAGTTGTTCGGAGGGTTCGGGTACACCACCGAGTATCCGATCGGGCGCGCGTGGCGCGATGTGCGGCTGAATACGATTGGCGCGGGGACTAGCGAGATCATGAAGGAGATTCTCGCTAAAGAAGAGAAGATTTGAGAGTCCTGTTTATCTGCGCTCCACCGCGGTTATGATCCGAATCGCCAATGGTCAAGGCTTTTGGGGTGACTCGCTGGAGGCCCCGCTGGAACAAATCCGCCGCGGTCCGATCGATTACCTGACGCTGGACTACCTGGCCGAGATCACGATGTCGATTCTGCAGAAGCAGCTCTCGCGGGATCCGCGGACCGGTTATGCTCGCGATTTCGTCGAGATGATCCAACGCGGTGCGCGGGACATTATCGACCGGCGCATACGCGTGGTGGCCAACGCGGGCGGGGTGAATCCGCAAGCCTGCGCGAGCGCGGTGCTGAAGACCGGGCTGAGCGTGGCTACGGTGTCGGGCGACAATATTCTCGATCGGCTGGACGACCTGATCGCGCGGGGCGTCGAGCTGAAGAATTTGGACACCGGCGCGCCGCTCGAATCCGTGCGCCCGCGCGTTCAGAGCGCGAACGTGTACTTCGGTGGGGCGGCGATCGCGGAAGCGCTTGGGACCGGCGCGCAAGTGGTGATCACCGGGCGGACGACCGACACTGGTTTGGTTCTCGGGCCGCTGATGCACGAATTCCATTGGAAGCCGGGCGAGTGGGACAAGCTGGCGGCCGGGACCATCGCGGGCCACACGGTGGAATGCGGCGCGCAGTGCACGGGCGGCAACTGCCAGGTGGATTGGCAGACGATTCCCGATTTCGCTGATATTGGTTATCCGATCGTCGAGGCCGAGCCTGAGGGAACGTTCGTCATCACAAAGCACGCCGGGCACGGGCGGGCGAATTACGGTTGCTTCGATCAAGGAACAACTGCTGTACGAGATGGGCGATCCGCACGAGTACATCACGCCGGATTGCATCGCCGATTTCACCAGCATCCAGCTCAAGCAGGACGGCGACAATCGCGTGCGCTTCACGGGGATTCGCGGCCGGCCGGCGACCGCGATGTATAAGGTTTCGATCAGCTACTCGGCTGGTTTCAAGGCGGTGGGTGCGTTGATCTATTCCTGGCCGGATGCGTATGCCAAGGCGCAGGCTTCGGATCGGATCCTGCGCGAGCGCTTGGATCGGCTGGGGCTGCGTTTTGACTCGATCCGCACGGAATTTGGCGGGGTCAATGCGTGTCACGGGCCGCTGGCGGGCGAGCCTGCGCCGGACATCGCGGAAGTGATCATGCGCGTGGGCGTGCGGTCGGAAAATCGCAGCGTTGTGGAGCGATTCACCAAAGAGATCGCGCCGCTGGCGTTGAATGGACCGCCGACGGTGACGGGCTTCGGATCTGGGCGGCCGAAGGTGGAAGAGATCGTGGCGTATTGGCCGGCGCTGTTGCCGAAGACCGAAGCCGCGCCGGTGATCTCGGTGCAGGAGGCGTGATGGCTCGCGTGAAATTGGTTCGCATCGCGCACGCCCGGTCGGGAGATAAAGGCGATACAGCGAACGTCGGCCTGATCGCGTTGCGGCCCGAGTTCTACCCGGTGCTGGTGGAGCAGGTCACAGCGGCGCGTGTCCAAAAGCATTTCGAAGGGATTTGTTTGGGCGCGGTGGAGCGCTTCGAGCTGCCCAATCTGGGCGCGCTGAACTTCCTGCTGCACGAGAGCCTGGACGGCGGCGGCACGCTCTCGCTCAAGACCGACGCGCAAGGCAAGACATACAGCGCCGCGCTGCTGCGCATGGAGATCGACGTTCCCGATGCCCTCCTATCAGAAAATCCTGTATCAAGTTGACGGCGGCGTTGCGCGCATCACGTTGAACCGTCCGGAAAAGCGGAATGCGCTCAATGCGGAGGTCATCGCCGAGCTGAAAGACGCCATCGCGAACTCCGATCAGCTCATTCTGCTTTCGGGCGCCGGCGCCGATTTTTGTTCCGGTGCGGATTTGAGCGGGCTGCAGGGTATGTTCGAGGCTGGGGTGCTGGATCATATGTCGAGCGCACGGGCGATGGCGGAGTCTGTTCCTGGCGATGCGGCGTCATCCCCGGCCGATCATTGCGGCAGTTCGCGGGCGTGCGCTGGCGGGGGGATGCGGGTTGGCAACCGCGGCCGATATCATCGTCGCTGCCGAGTCGGCGCAGTTCGGGTATCCGGAGGTGAACATCGGATTCGTGCCCGCGATGGTGATGGCGATTCTGCGGCGATCCGTCTCAGAGAAGCGGGCTTTTGAGTTGATCACGGGCGGCGAAATAATTTCGGCGCAGACGGCGCTGGAGATCGGAATGATCAACCGGGTGTTCGCTGACGAGACTTTCGATATTGAGGTGGAGGCGTACGCCTCCAAGCTGGCGCAGAAATCGGCGTCGGCAGTCTCGCTTTCCAAACATTTGCTGTATCACATGGACTCGATGGGCTTCGAAGCGGCGCTGGAGGCTGGAGTAGAAATCAACGCCATCGCGCGCATGACCGAAGATTACCGGCGCGGAATCGAGAAATTCCTGAAGAAAAGTTAGTGGCGGAAGACGCCGAACTCCATGGTGCCGCGGACTGGGCGGTTGTAGGCGGCGGACAAAGAGATTGCCAGCACGGTGCGCGTGTCGCGCGGGTCGATGATGCCGTCGTCCCAAAGCCGAGCGGTGGCGAAGTAGCAATCTGATTCGCGCTGGATCTGGCTTTCGAGCGCCGCGCGCGCCGATTCCAGCTTGTCTTCGTCCACCGGCTGGCCGGCTTTGATGAGTGATTCGCGCTTGATGATGTCCATCACGCCGGCCAATTGCTGCGCGCCCATCACGGCGATGCGATGATTCGGCCAGGTGAAGAGGAATCGCGGTTCGTAAGCGCGGCCACACATGGCGTAGTTCCCCGCCCCGTAGGAGCCGCCGATCATGATCGTGATGGCGGGTACGGTGGAATTGGAAACGGCGTTGATGAACTTGGCGCCATTGCGGATGATGCCCTGCTCTTCGTACGTCTTGCCTACCATGAACCCGGTGATGTTTTGCAAAAAGATCAGTGGAATGTCCTGCTGGTTGCACAGCTCGATGAACTGGGCGCCTTTGGCGGACGATTCCGACATCAGCACGCCGTTGTTGCCGAGGATTCCGACGGGAAAACCGTGGACGCGGGCGAATCCGGTGACCAGGGTCGGGCCGTATTCGGCTTTGAACTCGAAAAAGCGCGATCCATCCACAATGCGAGCGATCACTTCGCGCACTTCGAACGGGACGCGTACGTCGGCGGACGCGATGCCGAGCAGTTCATCGGGATCGTACAGCGGCTCATCGAAGTCTTCCTGCTGGGGCGTCGAGGGCTTTGCGAGATTGTAGTGTTCGACGATGTCGCGCGCGATGCGGATGGCGTCGATTTCGTCCTCGGCCAGATAATCCGAAAGACCGGAGACGCGGGAGTGCATTTCCGCGCCGCCCAGTTCTTCTTCGTTCGATATTTCGCCCGTCGCCATTTTGACCAGCGGCGGGCCGGCCAGGAAAACCTGCGCCTGGCGCTTCACCATGACCACGTAGTCGGACATGCCGGGCAGATACGCGCCGCCGGCGGTGGAGCTGCC
This sequence comes from Terriglobia bacterium, assembly GCA_963739705.1. Taxonomy (GTDB): domain Bacteria; phylum Acidobacteriota; class Terriglobia; order Bryobacterales; family Bryobacteraceae; genus Palsa-89. Next base: position 82,683 of record CAVUBR010000024.1, read on the forward strand.
GAACACGACCGAAATGGTGGGAATGCGGAGTTTGGAACGGCGCGTGATCTCGCGAAACCCGCGGCCGCCCGGAACGAAAATCTTACTTTGGACGGGAAGGTCCGCGCCGGCTGATTCGACCAGCAGGATGGAGGGCAGGTGGTTCTCGCGCGCGATATCGGCCAAGCGAGCGTTCTTCCACAGGCCCGCTTCGGAAGTGGACCCGCCCTTGGCGGTGGCTTCGTTGGCGCTGATCAGGCATTCGCGGCCGCTCACCAGCCCGATGCCGCCGATGACGCGCGCGCCGGGAGCTTCGTCATCGATTCCGATGCCGGCCAGTGGCGCGATTTCGAGAAAATAGGAGCCTTCGTCAAGCAGTAGCTCGACACGCTCGCGCGGCAGCAGCTTCCCGCGCTCGCGATGCCGCTGGACGTATTTGTCGCCGCCGCCTTCGGTGGATCGCTTCAGCTCCTGGCGCAGCCGCTCGACGGCAGCCAGCATGCTTTCGTGGTTGGCGCGGTAGGCATCGGATTGATGGTCGACCGCGCTGCGGATCGGTTCCACGGATAATCAAGTATAGTCATGTCAGACGATTCGTCGCTCCGTGATCAAACCAAAAAGCTTGCGGCGTGGTTTTTGGGGCCGAAGGCGGAGAACGCCGATGTGGAGGAGAAGCTGGTGAGCTTCATTCTCCAGGATTATTTTCACTGGCGGCGCAACTACTATCCTTCCGATGAAATCGTGATTCCGCAAAGCGTGCGGCGGGAGCTGGTGGACTGGAACGACGACCTGGCGCAAAAGCTGGCGGAGATGCTGGCTGGGCTGCGCAAGCACTTTCCGTTCTACAGCCCGCGCTACCTGGCGCACATGATGTCGGACCAGACCCTTCCTTCGGTGCTGGGCTATTTCGCGGGACTGCTCTACAATCCCAACAACGTTACGCCGGAGGCCGCGCCGGTGACGGAGCGGTGGGAATTCGAAGTGGGGCGCGACGTTCTGGAGATGATGGGTTACAAGGCGCCGCCGGAGCCGGGCGGTGCGCACGAAGCGCGCTCGGAGTTTGGATGGGCGCACGTGACCAGCGGCGGCACGGTGGCGAATATCGAAGCGTTATGGGCGGCGCGCAACGCGGCCTATTTCCCGCTGGCGGTGCGACGCGTCGCTTGCGAGCTGCGGCTCCCATTCGAAGTGACGCTGCCCGATCAGTCGTCGTGCAATCTCGCGGACCTGGACGAGCAGCAATGTCTGGGGCTGGCGCCCGGCGAGATTGTGCACTTGCTGCCGCGGCTGGTTGCGGCCATCGAGCGGCACTTGAATGTGCCAGCGCGGGTTGCGGTAGAGAAGACGCCGGAACTGCTGGCCGCGACAGGTTTCAGCATTCCGCACAATGGCGTCGCGGGCTGCTACCAGGTTCGGCCGCCGGCCATTTTTGTTTCGAGCGCCAAGCACTACAGCCTCGCAAAAGCGGCGGACGTGCTGGGAATCGGGCGCGACAACGTGATCCTGGTGGATGTCGACGGCCTGTTTCGGATGGACGTCCGCGATCTGGAAGCGAAGATCAAAGACGGCGCTGCGGCGCGGGATGTTTCCCATGGCCGTGATTGCGATCGGTGGTACGACGGAGGAAGGCGCGGTAGATCCGGTGCACGAGGTACTGGATTTGCGGCATGAGCTGGAGGCGGAACTGCGCGCGAGTTTCTGGCTGCATGTGGACGCGGCCTGGTCGGGCTATTTGCGGTCGCTGTTTTCTCCGGATGCCGGATCGCTGGCCGGGCACGTCGCGGCGGTGCGGCGGTTTGTTTCGCGCGAGCTGGACTTGAGCGACGGCGCGTATTCGAAAATCGCTGCAGATCCAGTGGGGCGATCAAGGAGGTGCTGAGCGCGTTCCTGGCGATGTCGAAAGCGGATTCGATCACCGTGGATCCGCACAAGATGGGTTACGTGCCGTACCCGTGCGGCGTGGTGGCGTTTCGCAACGACCGGGTGCGGCAGTTTCTGGCGGAAACCGCGCCGTATCTGGCGTCGACGATCCAGCCGGACGAATCGATGCTGGACCACACGCCGCCGACCTCGATCGGCCCGTACATCCTGGAGGGCTCGAAACCGGGGGCCGCGGTGGCGGGCGTGTGGCTTTCGCATCGCATGATTCCGCTCAACCGGGATGGTTATGGCGAGATCGTGCGAGCCTCCATCCTGGCGGCCAGGGAACTGTACGAACGTCTGGTGCACTGGGAGCACTGGGCGGCGGCCAATCAAGTGGAGGCGAGCTTCGAGTTTATGCCGCTGACGCCGCAGCCGCCGGACACCAACGTAGTGTGTTTCCTGGTGCGGGAGAAGTGCAACCCCACGCTCGCGCGCATGAACGAATTGAACCAGTGGATTTACGAGAGGTTCACGATCGAGTCGGAGTACAGCGCGGGCGAGTACAGTTACTCGCAGCCGTTTTTCCTGACGCACACGGTGATCAAGTATCCGAGTTATTCGCCGCGCTCGGTGGTGGGGCCGCTGCAGCGGTTTGCGATCGACGCCTCGGAGTATTTCGAGCGCGGGCTGTTCCTGCTGCGAGCGACCATCATGAGCCCGTACATCGTGCTGGCGGAGGAGACGGGACGCAAGGGGCGGCCGTATCTGGCGCAGTTTATCGACCGGCTGGCGGCCAAGGCGGAAGAGGGGGTGCGGCGGCTAGGGCACAGAGTGTTAAGCGGTCTGGGTTCTTCCGGGTTGGTACCTCGCAGCGCGCCTTTGCGGCGACCGGCAGTGGGAACTCGGATGGACGAATCGGCGTCATACCTAACATGGTTTCCTTCCGGTGGGTGTCATTTATTTCCGCCCTATGCCCTTCGGAAGCGCCTGCTCCTTTTCAGCCGGCCGCACTGGCTCAACAGCCAAGCGCGGGAACAATTGTTTTCGTACATGCTCCGGATGGAGGCCCGCCGTGGCCCGTCGAAGACCTCTACTCGATGGACGCCGATGGAGCGAACGTCAAGCCGCTCACTCACGACGGCCACAGCCATGATCCGGCGTGGTCGCCGGATGGCCGGCACATACTTTTTGTGGGCGAATCCACCTTGCAAGCCAAGCCGGCATACAAAGAAGAAAAGCGATACGAGTCATACCATTCGGTTGAGCTCTGCGTGATGGATCGAGAGGGGAAAAACCGGCGCGTGTTGCGGCGCATGGAGCCCGGCATCTTCGGCGCGGCTTGGTCACCTGACGGAAAGACGATCGCCGTTAGCGCATTGCCCGGTGTGTCCGCGAAAGGAGCACGGCCCGGCTCTGAGCCGGCGCGTGAGGGTCTCTTTTTTCTTGCGGCGGACGGTCGTGGCGAGCCGCGGCTGCTGGTCCGTGACGCGCTGACGCCTGCCTGGTCGCCGGATGGGAAGAAACTCGCGTTCTCAGTGGAACGGCCTCCGGGCAAGTGGGCGGTTCACGTCGCAAATTCTGACGGGTCCGCTGACGTGCAATTAACCGAGCCACCTCTTATGGCGGGCTCCCCGGCATGGTCGCCTGATGGAAAGCAGATCGCCTTCGATCAATTCGTGGGACGGAATCAGCAAATTTTCATCATGGATGTCGACGGGGCTCAGCGGCGGCAGATCACAGGAGATTCGAACTGGTCGTGCGGGCATCCGTCGTGGTCTGCCGATGGGAAGCGGCTCGTCTTCTCGTGCCGTTCTGCATGGACACCGTGTGGAGGGATCTCCTCGGCGGGTACGGTTCTGCCGGAGTGCACGCGCCGGCTATTCCTGGTATCGCCGTTGGATTCGAAGGCAAAGCCGATTCAGCTTAGCGACTACGACGCCGCAGCACCGGCATTCGCGCCAGTTCAGTAGGTCTATTGCGCTCCGGCCCTGCTTCTCAGGAAAGCCAGAACAGCGTCCTCAGGGGCACTGCGAAGATCGGGAAATCGATCGCGCAGGAATTGCACAGCTTCCGCTTTGAAGGAAGGCATTTCGTCAGTCGCACGCAGCAGGAATTGAAAGCCGTCCGGCTGATTGGCAAGAATGAGCTCCTTGGCGGACGCGGTCCGCACGAAAAACTGTTCCGCCTCACGCGCAGCCTGCCTCAGCCAAGGCAAGGAAGCATCTCCGTAGGCGCGGTGCAGACTATAGGGGAGCGACGAATTCCGATATCCGTGAGGATCGGCCGGATCGGTCTGCATCAGAAGCGCAGCCAGCCGAGGCAGGTCGCGCGAATCGCCGATCCAGGTGAGCGCGATGCTCGACTGCTCTCGCGATTTTCCGTCTTCGATCATCCTCCAGAGCAGATTGCGCGAAGCATCCGATCTAATGGACCCCAAAGCCTCCGCGAGAAGCTGCTCGGACCGCGCATCCCCGCGCTCCAGAATACCCGGCGCAGCGTTCAGAACGACGGCGCTTCGCTGATTCTCTGCCTGCGGAGTTTTTCCCCAATCGTGGTTCTGTTCCCAGATCAGGTATTGGAGCGCACCTGCCTGCAGCACCGGCGAAGCAGAGTTCAGAAAAGAGGGGAGTGCCGCGACGAACGCCTGGTGCCCTCCTTGAAACAGATCCTCTCTGCCATCCAGAAGCCTCGCGATCTCCTCCGTCGGTCCTTTCTCGCGAATCATCGGCGTGAGTTCTTTGACTAATAGCGCCGTGTCGAACATCGTCAGACTAGCTGCCACATAACGGCGGACCAGATCGGCGGAATGATATAGCTCGGGAAGAATCGCGGACAAAGCCGATTCGTCCGGCAACGCCAGCAGCCCTGGTACGGCATCGCCGATAAGACATCCCGGCGACGAGGATGGCATTTTCAAAACTTGCTGCTGAATCCAAAGCTCGCGTTGGACCGCGGAATATGGCTGGATTTCGATTTCGGTCCAATCGGATTCTTCCACTTGCACGGAACGAATACCAGCGGGAGGGTCGGGTTCCATTCGCCTGCCGATGAATCGAACCTCGTACTTGCCTGGCACATCGAACCGGTACTGCAGATGCAGCGGAAGGCGGCCACGCGGAGAATCGGCGGGTGCGATGCTTCCGTTGAGCAGTCCACTAATGATCATGGGCTCGCCGTTCCTGCGGATCTCGAGCGGCTTCAGCAGGATGCCATTGTGCTTTACCTCAAACCTGCCGCCGCCGAAATTTTCCGGGAGCAAGGAGTAGGGATAGCGCGCGTCGTAAGGATCTAGCGCGATCCACACCGGCATATGCACATACGCCGGCCCGTCGAGAGACAGTGTCACCTTCGGCTTTCCGAAAGGGACCAGCACCGGCGCGCTGCGGATGCCGCGAACGGTGATGACAATCGGGGCTTCACCAGAGGCCGGAGCACCGGCGGGGATGTTGAGATTGATCTGATTCTCGAGAACGGCGAGCAGGCCGGCAGGAATTCCGTTAACGGTCACTTGAGTGCCGCAAAGCTCGGTCGGATACGGTCCTCCGCTCGGCGGCAGAGGCTGCGTGCATCCACCGGCGGGGGCCAGATGCCGGCCATAGATGGCAATCAGATCGCCGGGCATTAGCGACCGCGGGTGCGCTCTCGCGCGTGAAAGCAGGCAGATCGGATTGCGCACCGAGGCTTGCAGCCATCACTACGGACAGGACGCACAATCGGACGATGAGCATCGCTAATTGGTTTAGACCCCAGCCGGGGTCACAGAGTTCCAGCGAAGGCGGAAGAAGATCACTGCCAAACTCGCCGTCACGCTGGGGCATCAAGAGCATCTCGTATCTTTCTAAGCGCCTACTTCGTCCGGCAGCACCGAGGGTATCGACAACTCTACTCCTTCCCGAACCGCCATTCGCACAATGTTGCGCTGGGATTGCTGAACTTTCTCGCGCAGTGACTCGATCTGTTTCAAGTCGCAAACTGTCGTCAGAGCTTGCCTCAAATCCGCGACGGTCAAACTTCCACCCAGCGGCAGGCCTGCACGATTCGGCGCGAAAGGTTGGTGATAAAGAGATTCATAGAGGCTGCCGAGCAGGACATTGTCGTAAGCGGCGATGAGGTACGCGGGGGATTCCGCGACGGATTGCAGAAAGACTTGTTCGCCGGCTGCCAGGGTTGTGTGCTCGCGGCTGGATCGAATGCCGGTCGTACCCCGAAACTGCGCCGTGTGCCGCGACGACTCATCAGCGGGGATATTGACGATTATCTTTCCGCGCTTGATCAACTCCCTGGCTGCGAAGTCTCCCGGCTGCAGATTGACTCCATGCGGCCAATTCTCTGGAAACTCGTAGCGGCAGGCGAGTGCCGGCGCGGGCAGAGCGCGGTAGCTCTCGGCGCGGCACAACAGCGCAAAAATTGCAGGCGATTCTTTCCGCGGAACCAAGGACACTGCAGCCACGCTGGGATTGTCAAATGCTTCGAAGTGAGAACAGGCCCAGGCGCCATCCAGGATAAAGGTGTCGGCGTCGAGAAAAAGAAGGAAGTCACAGGGCGCGTGCAGGGTCGCGTCATAGAATTCCATGAAGTCGCGCATACCAGGTCCACTGCGGGAGAATCGGACTCCGGGAAACAGGCTCGGAAGGAATTGATCCGCATTTGCATCGCAGAAAATATTTACCTCCACCGCCAAGTGAAGGCGCGTGAATGCCGGCACAAGTTCACGCATCACAAATCGATGCCACAAGCGCGCGAGATCAGGATAGCGATGCGGACTGGCGATCAGCAAGCGCGGCATTGGATTCAGAGAACTGAGGGACTATCGCCTCTAGAATGGTAAATCCCATGGCGGTCAAAACCGCCTTCCCAGATTCCGCTCACCCATGTGCCGCTCCAGAAAATTCCGCCGAGGAACGTCCCACCGACGAACTGCCCCGATCGAAACATCCCGCCCGTGAACAAACCGGCTTCAAAGCGTCCTCCGTCCCACTCACATTCGAACAACGCGGCGCCCCGGTTGACTGTATCGGGTCCGAACTTTTTTCGAATGTGCAATTCACCGGGCCGTAGAATTAAGAGGTCACTCATCGGGCCTTAGAGTTAGCGTAATGCGGCCGTTAACATTCCAGGAGCAGAAATGCACTGAGCTGGCAGGTAACTCAAGAATGGTTGGTGCGGATGAGAGGACTTGAACCTCCACTCCCTTGCGAGCACTAGAACCTGAACCATTGACAAGGTTCCCTTCGACGTACCCCGGATTCCTTCGTCACTCACTTGCGCGCGCGTTGTTTCCTCTGAGTCTACCCAATTTCTCAAAAGCAGGGTTGCAAAACCGTTGGCGCCTTCTGGATTTGAGCCGTGAACGTCTTCCCGATGCGGGAATAGGAGAACAACTTAGTGAGCGGCGCGCTTCGGCGTGAGCTTCGAGGGCACAGGCAAGAATATGATCGTCGTCAGGATCGCGAGAGGCTTTCACTGGTTGGGTCGGGGTGACGTGCCTGGCATCGCGCCAAAGCTCCGCCGCAATTGCAGCGAAATGCGCCGCATCCCATCCGAATTTGCGAGTGAGGGTTTCTTCCACTTCAGCCCGGATCGTCTCGAACACGACCAAGAGCATCAGGGCGGCTTTGAGTTACCCGCTCTGTCGGGCGCGGCGCTCGCGGCGCTCTTTGCGGACTTTCTTGACTAGCGGTACGACGTTCGCTTCTGTCAATCCCCGTTCGCCGGCCTTGGCGCGTCCATAAGCGTTCATCTCGTCCCACCAGCTCTTGCGTTCGTACTGGCGCAACGCTTCGCGCACAAGTTCGCTCATGGTGCGGTTCTCCTTTTTAGCCAGTTGCTCGGCCCGGGCGAGCATTTCCGGGGGAAGGGTGACCGAAAGCGTCTTCGTGGTTCTCATAGCTGAACTACGACGCACCCGCAGGGCTTTGGCGTTGACGGTGGGGACGAAAATGGATGTTGCGGGAGAAACGCGGCTCGATTAGTTGTAGAGCAATTGCGTTGGTGCGGATGATGACTTTTCCGTATTATGTCCACTTTGCCTCTGGACTGACACAAATACTGACACAGATGTGGAAGTCCAATATGTAGAAGATCGATGCGTAGGATTTCAAGACCCTGAGCATTAGAGTTTGACGTTGTTCCTTGAGCCCCTCGCTGCCTCCAGGGACCAATGCGCGTAATCGAGCGGCTCACCGCGCAACAACTTCGCGAGGAGGTGCACCACATTGATAGCTCTTAACGCTGGCTCACTCGTGCTCTCCCGGCGGGCCTTCTGCTACGCCTTCCTCGAAGTGTGTCTGCACCGGGCAACACCGCGTTTTTCGGGACTCAAACGCGCGCGTCTGATCTCGTTCGCCGTGCCCTCCGCCCGGCTACTGCGCTCTTCTCTCTACGAGCATCGCCTCTCCGGCCGCCCTCTTCCGGAACAATCGGCATTCAAAACCCATAGCTAGAAGTCTCGTGCGCGCCGCGCCAGCCGCTTCCTTCTTACGACTCGATCCGAAGCGCCCTGGCCCCCGCCTCGTCCCGCTCTTCCACGCCTGTCCGCCGGGCCGCTCCCGATAAAGATCTAACGTCACTCGGGACCTAGGTGCTTCTTGAGTACGACAGCCGGCACGTGTGTCAATTTGGGTGGCCAAAACCCTGATTTGAGGTTGTTGGCTGGAGCCTCTCGCGCCACTCGGCCGCCTTTTCAGGCTTCTCCCAGCTCTCGTAGAGCTGAACGATCCGCTCGCCCGCATCGGACAACACCCTGCGGTCTTCCAACGGAATCGTGGCCTCCCGCTGCATCAAGCCTCCGTAGCCTGAGATTAAGAGGGGCTCCGCCTCCCTGTAGTTCTTTTGCCCCTCCAGGCTGCCGCCGAGCATGCTCTGGCAGTTGTACCTTTCCCAGCTTTCCGGCATGACTTTTTCGTATCCCTTCAGCGCATCGCGGAGTGTTGGCTCGGCCTCTACATATTTACGTTCGCGAAGCTGAATCCGGCCTAGGCCGCCCCAAGAATTCAGGGTGTCCGGATGAACTTCGCCTAACACGCGACGCTGAATCTTCAGCGCGTTGGTGAATAGTGCCTCTGCCTCGGAGTATTTTCCTTCATCACCGTAGAGGGCCGCCAAGCGGTTCATGCCAGCCAGCCTATCGGGATGTTCGTCTCCGAGCACGCGACTTTGCAGGTCCACACCCCTGACCATGAGCGGTTCGGCCTTGGAAAATTCGCCTTTGTAACGCAGCAACACCGCAACATTAAGCATGCTGATCAACGTGGAGGGATGTTCCTCACCCAGAACCCGGCGCTTCGTTTCGAGCGCTTTGCTTAAAAGCATCTCGGCTTGCGCGTACTTGCCTTCCGCTCTGTACACCGCCCCCAGGTTATTCATGGTGTCTAGCGTGTCGGGATGCTCCTCGCCCAGCACGCGGCGCCGAATTTCCAGATTTTTGGCGAAGAGTGACTCGGCTAGTGCGTATTTCCTTTGGCGGTAATACACAGTGGCGACATTGTCCGTCGCGGTTAACGTAGAGGGGTGCTCCTTACCCGAGACGCGCTGTCGGATCTCTAGTACCTTGCTTAGAACGGTCTCGGCTTGTTGATACTTGCCTTGGACTTGATAAACATACCCGAGGGTGTTCATGGCATGCAGCGTGGCAGGGTCCTGCTCCCCCGATATACGCTGCCGGATCTCCAGCACCTTGCTGAGAAGCGCCTCCGCTGGTGCAGGCTTACCTTCAAATCTATACAGCAACCCGAGGTGGGTCATAGCATCCAGTGTGTCGGGATGGTCCTCGCCCAATAAGCGCCGCCGGATCTCCAGTACCTTGCTCGCAAGCGGCTCGGCCTGCGCAAACTTGCCCCCGGCTCGGTAGAGAAACGCGAGGTCGCTCATGGCGCTTAGCGTGTCGGGTTGGTCTTCTCCCAGCATCCGGCGCCGCAGATCTAACGCTCTTTCTAAGTGTTTCTGGGCTTCCGGATAGATGCCGAGATCCAGATATGCATTACCTATGGTCTGCCGAATGGAGGCCTCCAACAAAGGCTGCTTGTCAAATCTCTGCGCAATGCCGGCCGCAGCCCGGTCAAGCGCGGTGCGCACCTTGAGGTCCGGATCGGGCCGGATGCCGGGGCCGGCCTGAGCGCTGGCGCCGGCCTGCGACAGCAGATCATTCTGGAGGAAGTCATTCACTGTTTTCGCGGTGATCTCGGCTGCAACGGCCCGGTTGCGGTCCTCAATCGCGGCGCGCTCGGCTTGCTTGGCTGCCTGCTCGGCGGCCGTGGCCCGGTCGCGTTCCTTCAGCGCGGCTTGCCCCGCCCGGTTGGCGCGGATCGCCTGCGACGTGCTCACCGCGACGCCGGCCAATAGCACCACAAACACCGCTGCCAGGCCTGCCATCATCCCGCGGTGCCGGCGCGCGAATTTTTGCAGTTGATAACTGGCGCTGGGCGGCCGCGCCGCAATAGGCTCGTCGTTCAGGTGGCGCTGAATGTCCGCGCCCAGGTCCGCTGCCGACGCATACCGGCGTGTTTTGTCCTTTTCCAACGCTTTCTTTACGATGGTCTCGATATCGCCGCGATAATTACGACTGATCGAGCTTAGGGACGCGGGCTCTTCTTCCCGAATCGTGTGAACAGCTTCCGGTAACGGGCGGCGGTTCACATCGTAGGGTGGCTGCCCCGAGAGCAGTTCATAAAGAATCACTCCCAGCGAATAAACATCGCTGCGGGTATCGATTTCCAGTGAGTCGCCCAGCACCTGCTCAGGGCTCATGTAGGCTAGAGTCCCGATCAGTTGGCCCAAGCCGGTCTGAGTGGCCGGATTCGTTTCAAACTCATGGGCGGATGCCTGGGTGACGCGCGCCACCCCGAAATCAAGAATCTTCGGTTGGCCGGTCTCATCCACCAGGATGTTGCCCGGTTTCAGGTCGCGGTGAATCAGTCCACGCTGATGAGCGTGATGGACGGCTTCGCAGACTTTAGCCATCAGCGCCAGCTTCTGCCGTGTATCAAGCTGATGAACGTCGGCATACTGCTTGAGGGGCAGGCCACGGATTAACTCCATGGCGAAGTACGGCTGTGGCCCGAAGCCGGTATCGGCTGTGCTTGACTCGTAGATTTGGGCTATGCCGGGGTGCTGCAGACGGGCCAGCGCGTGCGATTCCTGCCTGAACCGCCGCAACCGATCGGGCGTCGCCAAGCCGAGCTTGATCACCTTCAGAGCCACAATGCGGCGGGGCTCTTCCTGCTCGGCTTCGTAGACGGTTCCCATGCCACCTTCGCCGAGCAGGCGAATGATGCGATAGCGGCCAATGGCCGCGGGGTGCGAAGCTGCGCCTGGCTCGAGCAATGCGGCCAGATCCTTGGCCGCTACCTCTGCCGCGGACACTTCAAGGAAACTATCCGTGCCTTGCGCCTGGGCCAACAGCGACTCGACTTCGGCCCGCAGCGACTTGTCTCCACCGCAGGCTTGCTCGACGAACGCTGCCCTGGAGCTCGCCTCCCGCTCCAACGCCGAATGGTAAAGCTGATCGATTCTCCGCCAACGTTCAGCTTCCACCTGAGTGCCCTCGGCTCAACTCACGCCGCAGCCAGCTCTTCGCCAACCTCCAGTCTCGCTGCACGGTCTCCGGTGAGACCTTCAACACCTCGGCGGTTTCTTTCACGCTCAGCCCACCAAAAAAACGCATCTCGACCACCTGACCTTTACGCGGATCGAACGCCGCTAAGACACTCAGGGCATCATCTATGGCAACCAGGTCGGTGCCCGGCTGTTTGGTTGCAGCAAGCGCTTCGTCGAAATCCAAGGAGCTCACATCGCCTCCACGCTTCAGCGCGTGCCGCGAACGGGCCCAATCCACCAGAATGCGCCGCATGACTTGCGCGCAAACGCCGAAGAAATGGGTCCGGCCTTCCCAGCTAGCGTGATCGGAATGCACTAACCGCAGGTACGCCTCGTTCACCAGCTCGGTAGTTTGCAGAGTGTGGTCCGGCCGTTCATCGGACATATAACGTTGTGCAAGGCGGTGCAACTCATCGTAGACCAGCGGCACAAGCTTTTCGATCGCGCCTTGGTCACCTTGGTTCCACGACTGCAAAAGTTGCGTGATCTGCTCTCCTCGTGGCTGCATCGTGTGTAGGGCTCGCCTTTTTGGAGTCTGTGGAGAAGCCTAACACCTTTTGCATGTGCGTGGTGCGTTGGTTTTGGGGCCGCCCGGCTGGTTCGATCGAATGCCGGTGAATAAAAACTGCTTCCGACGTTACAGTTTTCGGACGCGTTTTCCGCCGTTAACTAATGAAGGCAGAGAAAATGCCTGAGCCTGCAAGGAGATTCGCCAAGTGAGCGCGCAGCTAATTCGATTCGCGACCATCGCCGCGTTCGCGGCATTGAGCATTGCATCCCAGAGCTTCGGCCAATCTGTTCCGATGACCCATTACCAGATCACAACTTCCCGGGGAACATATTCAGGGGTGCTCGTCGGGGGCAACCCCTTCCTGGTGAATCCTAGTCCCGTGACAATCGACGCGGTATTGGTCCCACTCATCATTCAGATCATTAAAACGGACGGCACTGTTGCTACATTTGATCCCCTGAATGCCGACGCCAGCTGCGGGGACACCGACTCCGCAGAAAATCGCTTCCGTCATTCGCCGCTGGTGGTCCCAAGCGAACTAATCTTCAACGGCGTGGACGTCGGAAAGGTTCAGTACATTGATGGTTTCATGCGAGCGCAGTTTTGGAACGTGCCAGCGCCGGGCAACCCCAACCGCACGTCATATTTCAACCCCCTGAGATGGTCGTTTGCTTCCGCATTTCTTCTTCCGATTGTGCCCGCCCAAGAGGGGGCCGTGAACCTCGTCCCCGATACCCAATGTGAAACCGGTGTCGTTTCCAAGGCTGTCCTCAACTCGTATATCGAGAACTTCGCGCTTCCACTTTTGCAAGCCGCCGGCGTAATTTCGCCGACCAAGTTTGCTCTTTTCCTGACGAAGAACGTCTCGGCCGCCTCCAACTTTTCACCGACCAAACAGTCTGGCTTCCTGGGAGGTGAGCATTTCGCAACCGGCCACCCGAAACAAACCTGGGCCTGGGCGCAATTTCAACACACCAGCGCAGCGGACACCGATATTGAAGTTGCGTCCCACGAAATCGCCGAATGGATGAATGATCCGCTGCGCAACAACCCGACCCCGACCTGGGGTCATAGCGGCGAAATCAGCACCTGCACGGGCACGACTTTGGAAGTGGGAGACCCGCTGAACAAGACCCCCGCGCCCATCGTGCTGGACGGTTACAAATATCATCCCCAGGAGTTGGCCTTCTTCAGTTGGTTCTATAACGCAGATCACGAGCCCTCCTATGGAGCAGATGGAAAGTTCTCGAGCCACGGCAAGTTCAGTGGGCCTGCGGAACCCTGCCCTCCTGGTGGATCGTATCCAAATTGAACCCAAACAAGAATAAGGAGCACGCCATGAATAAACAACTCTTAGTCACTGTTTTCGCTGCGCTGCTGGGATCGGCTTCGCTCCACGCGACCGACCGAATCCTGGTGGCCAGCAACAGAAGCAATTCCATCGAGGAGTTTAGCCTCACTGGAACGTGGCTTCGCACTTTCGCGACCACCGGTCCGTATGGACCGCTTGCGATTGCCCAAAGCCCAACCACCGGAAAAATCTTCGTGACCACCACTTGGGGTTCGGGGCCCTTGGTAGGGCAGCTTACGAACAAGATTCTGCGGTATCACGAAAATGGAAAGTTTGACACCGACTGGGACACTTTCACCGTCTCATGCGGTTCATGCCCGACATCGCAGACGCAGAGCTTGGTTTTCGACTCGTTGGGAGACCTTTGGGTGGCCACAGCCTACGGAACGGATTTGGGCGGGCCGATTTATATCCAGAAATACCCGGCGGCGAACCTCACGCTGCCCAATCCGGCGCCGCTGCCAACCGCGATCAAGGCTACGTTGTACCGAGGCAATCAAATGGCGTTTGACGGGGCCGGCGATCTCTGCATCGCAAGCTTCCTCGATGAGGACGTGCAGTGCTTCAACACGACCACGGGCGCGCTCACTCACGACTATGCCTCCGAGATTGCGGCCAGCGGCCTCGCGATCGAGCCGGGAGGCCTCGTTTTCGACGCCTCGAACCGGATGTACCTGGCCAGTGTGTTCACCGGACAACTGGCAAAGGAGGCTAGCCCAGGCGGCCCCATCGAACTCGTCGCCACCCTTACCCCACAACTCGATGGCAATCTGGTCTTGCGGTCTGGCAATCTCTACACGTCCACCTATAACGTTTCCCCGCCGACCTTTAGTACTCCAGACGCCGTCTACGAAGTCTCCATCAGCGGCGCCGCGGTAAACAAATTGATCTACGGGACTGCGGCGCCTTCGCTCGGCAGCGATCACATCTGGGGTGCTTACTGGATGATCTTCTATTGATGCACCTGCGTTTTCCCCTGTTCCCGCTACATAAGGTCAGAGATCCAGTTGAAAGGAGAATTGACATGCGAAAACGTTCGAGCTTATCAGCATTTCTGATCGGTATCCTGAGTTTTCTGGCGGGCACCCCTGTAGCCTGGGCTGCCAGCTGTCCCGATGGCAAGGGCGGTAACGTTCCGTGCTACCCGCTGCAGTATCACGGCGGGCCGTTCCTGGAAACTTTCTCGATTCACCCGCTCTACTACGGCGTTTGGTCCGCCGCCGAGATCGCCAAGGAGCAGGCCTACCTGGAAGGTCTCGCGGCCTACCTGTCTGGGAAAAATGCGCCCACCTTTCAACAGCCCATGCTGAGACAGTATGGCGTCGAAAAGGTCACGGTGGCTGCGGCGAAAACGGCGAGCGCGGGCGGGGCCACCGGAACCCTCTCGCAGAAAGACGTTGAGAACATCATCGCGGCCAACCAAAGCAGCGGAAACCTCGAGGCCTACGGGCCGCACCGGCTGATCCTCCTTCTCCCTGGAACAGGCTTCACCGCCTCCGGGAAAAACTCGGCTTGCGGAGACGGCGGGGGCTGCCACAACTCGGAATCGACCTCGAAATTCTGGGCGGTTGTCCCCAAGGCTCAGGAACTGGTAGTAGTAGCCCACGAAGTCTTCGAGTCCGCGACCGATCCGGCGATCAACAACTTTGACGGGTGGGACGAGGCGGTGGACCAATGTGACAACGCGCCGAACATTTCGCTCCCAGCCTTCGACGCCCCCTCCGCCGGCCTGACATTCCAGATTCCCCCCGCCACCGACAACACCAACGGTGGCGCCTGCTCGGTAACCGGGTACACGAACCTCGGCGAACTGCAGGACTACGAAGTGACCCACGACCAATTCCTGAACGACTACAACACCCTTTATTCGCAAGGCTGGCGTCTGTACATTCTGCAGGGGTACGTATTGTCAAACGGCGGCGTACGCTACAACGCGGTCTGGCGGCCGGGAGTTCTGAACGAGAAGTTGCTGCTGGCAGGAAGCTCGGAACAATTCCAAAGCCAGGAGAGCACGCTCTACGCGCAAGGCTGGAGTCTCTATATCCTTCAGTCCTTCATCATAGGCAGCGGCCAGGTGCTCTACAACGCCGTGTGGCGGCCGGCGCCTCCGAAGGATCAGGTGAAGGAGCAGGTGATGGCCGGAGTAACTCTGCAGCAATTCCAGTCCAGCTATAGCGCGCTCAATTTGGAAAACTGGCGTCTCTACATTCTGCAAGCCTACGTTACAAACAGCGGCGAGGTTCGTTACAACGCGGTTGTGCATCCGGGCGACCTGGCCGAGGACGATTTCCTGGAAGCCAACAAGGTGAACTACGAGAGCGAGTATGCCACCCTCAATCCGGACGGTTGGCGTCTGTACATTTTTCAATCGTTCCCCACGCCTGGCCAACAGCTTTACAACGGCGTCTGGCGGCACGGGACTCACAACGAAAAGACACTCTACGGCGCCACTTACACAACTTATCGGGACGAATATAACCAGATCTACCCGGAGGGTTGGCGCCTGTACGTTCTGAATTCATACGTGCTACCGAACGGGGAGGTGCGGTACGACGCTGTCTGGCGGCAAGGCACGGTCGATCGTCCGTTGTGATGTTCAGTGATGCGCGGCGGAGTGCTCCAAAAATTGGAGACTACCCATGAACCAGAAGAAGACCACCAGCCGGCCGAGCAAGTTCGTCACAGCGCGAGCAAATTCTAGTTTCAATTCAGTCGATCTTTCACCAATAGCTACTCGCAATCCCGCAGTTTCGGAGCTGGCGACAGGATGCGCTCTAGCGATGGTGCCAGCGGCCAGCAGTACCAGGTAGTACCGGACCAATCAGAATTCCTCCGAAACGATTACAGTTTTGGCCCGCGTTTTCCGCCCTCTTAAGTAGTGAGGAACGGAGAGGAGCTTATCCATGAAGCTTCACGGAGGTAAGAGATGAACCGGCTGTTCGCGGTTATTGTTTTGGTCTGTGTTCCAGCGGCGCTTCGGGCGGACTTTGTTTCATACGTTGGCACGCTTACCAGTTCGACTGACGTCGTCGAGGAAACCTTCACCTTAAGCTCGCCGGCGACGATCGGGCTTCAAACCTGGGGGTTCGGAGGGGGCACCAACGCGGCGGGAACCGTCATTTTGCCGGGCGGTACGGACCCCTTCCTGGCCATTTTTTCCAGCAGCGGCGCGATCCTGACCGACGGCTTCAGTAATCCTTTCGGGACTTCGCTGGATCTGGGGAACTACGGCGGCTTCATTGGTTGCGGCCCGGCCAAGACCGTGTCAGATTTCGGCGATACGACGTGCGGCGACATAAAGATGACGCTCTCGGATCTGCCAGCCGACACCTATACCGTCGTGCTGAGCGATGGTCAGAACATCGCGAACGCCGTTTTCGATAACGGAACACTCAGCGAAGGCTTCACGGATTTCACAGGCGGTGGCTTCTGCAACGCGGTGGACACCAACACGGGCACGCCCTGTCCCAACACGTCCGGAGCCTATGCGTTCGACATCACGGGGCTGCCAGGCGCGGCCTCGCCAGTTCCTGAACCGTCTCCGGTGGCTGCGGTGGGAACCACGTTGTTGTGCTTGGCAGTCCTCGCAAACTCAATTCAAAAGAAGAAGAAAGATCGAGAGCGCTCATAACCACTCGCCGCGATGCGGCGTAGCCCGGCGTTCCGGTCAATGGGCGTTTAAAGACCCGATGAATGACACGAAAGAAAAAGGAGATGGAGTTATGAGATTCGCGAAGAGATTTTTGACGGTGGCTGGGACGGTGGCCTTGGCGGGTTTGATTGGCACGATGCTTGTGCCGAAGGCGGCGCAAGCGGTGGTGTCGACTCTGGTGAGCGTGGTGAACGACGTTGCGGTGGTTAACCCGACCCCAAGCGGAACAGTTCAGCCTATAATTACCACGGACACGGATAGCCTTTCGCGTGTGCCGTATCAAGATGGGTGTGTGACTATCAACGACAATCCTTCACAGGAAATACTTGTCTGCTTCGGCTCACCACTGCCGGCGGGGAAACGCCTGGTAATCGAGCAGTTGACAGCCCTTTGCAATGCGCCGACTGGGAAAGTAACCGCAGGGCAGATACTCACTACGATAGGCTCCAGTTTCCTTTCGCATTTCCTCGTGTTGACACCGCAAGATACTATAGCTGGGTCGGCCGGGAGACTATACGCTACCAGCGAGCTGGTTCACCTCTACGAGGATCCGGGCAGTGTAGTCGAGTTTGAATTTTTTTCAGGGGACGGCGCTGCGCAGTGCACTACCTCGTTGTCAGGATACTTGGAGCCAACAAACATCCAGTGATGCTGGCTTGGTGCTCTATGAATGCGGACCCCGGTCTTGGCATCACATGTCAATACCTCAGCACAACCACCGTCCCGGCCGCTTAATTCCTGACGGGTTACTAAGTCACTTTACCGTAGAGCGCGGCTGGGGACTGCAAGCGAGAGTGGTGCATGAAAGTGAAATGTTTTAGGATTACGCTCATGGGGATCGGGGGATTCGCACTAGCAGGATTACTTCTGGTCCCGAAAGCTGCGCATGCCTTGGTCGCTACGCTCGTCCAGGTGGTGAATACAACTGCGAACCCAGTTCCTAACCTGGACACGGAAAGGAACGCGCGTATCCCATACCAATCCTCGCAATTTGTCTCGGCCTCTTCCGCGGGCCCGAATCAACTTGGTGTAGGTTTCACAACGGTCCCGGCCGGCTATCGGTTGGTTGCCCAAAATGTTTCGGCCACCTTGACGATGGAACTCGCAGCCACTGCGCCCGTTGGCATTCTAGAAGACTCTGTAACCTCGCTTCATGTGGCACTGCCCGGTTCGGCGGGAGCTGTGAATGGAACGGTTCGTCGGGGCGGTTTCAGCGAACAGATTTTGGCGTACTACGATGCGGGCTCCTCGCCTTCAATGCTCGTCATTGGAGATTTCCCTAGCGGGGTGTTCCAGTTCGCCACGTTGACTGGATATTTGGAGAATTGCTCCCTAACGGGCTGCCCGGCGATTCAGCATTAACTTCGGAACGGAGGCTCCTTGGCGGTTTTCACCCGCGTTTTCCGCCCTCATAATTGAGGGCAAGCGCGTAATAGCAGTGTTTACTCGACGGCGGTAGTATCCATGATCAAGAAACTGGTTCACAGAAGCGTGGTCTCGATCCCGACGGTTGCCATCCTGACGCTGACTGGCCTTTGGGGCTCAAGCCAAGTCGCCTACGCGCAAGCGCTCGCCTACGTGGCGAACTTCTTCTCCGACAACGTTTCGGTGATCGACACTTCGAGCAACACCGTGGTCGCTACGGTGAATGTAGGAAACCAGCCCAATAGCGTAGCGATCACTCCGGACGGAACACGTGCGTATGTCACCAATGGCGGCGGCGACGTCTGGGTAATCAATACCTCGGGCAACACCGTGGCCGCCAAGGTGGTCGTGGGAGGCTACCCCACCGGGGTGGCCATCACTCCGGATGGAACGCGCGCCTATGTAACGAAAGACAATGCCAACTCTGTCGCGGTGATCGACACGTCGAGCAATACCGTGACTGCGACGATGGCGGTCGGGACTGCCCCCGGTGGCATCGCCATCACGCCGGACGGAACGCGCGCTTACGTCGCCAATGTTGGCGCCGGCACCGGAATCGTCTCCGTGATCGACACATCGAGCAACACCGTGACCACGACTGTCGACGTAGGCAATGTCGGACCCGTAGGCGTGGCCATTACTCCGGATGGAACGCGCGTCTATGTGCTGGATGGCTTCGGCAACCTTTCGGTGATCGACACCGCCAGCAACACCATGACCGCTACCGTGACCTTGCCAGGTAATGAGATTTCCCCTTTTGGCTTGGCCATCAGCCCTGACGGCACGCGCGCCTATGTGACGAGATTCGCAGCCAACTCGCTCGCGGTAATCGATACGTCGAGCAACCAGGTGATCGCGATGCCCAGCGCAGGCGGCTTCCCGAGTGGAGTGGCCGTCAGCCCCGATGGAACGCGCGTCTATGTGACGATCTCACCTGATGCCACTGGCTTCGGCGACGGCACCGTCTCCGTGTTCGATACGTCGAGCAACACCATGGTCGCCACGGTCGGAGTGGGAGTCACTCCGTACGGGCTGGCCATTCACACCGGGAGCGCGAAGCCCTCGTACACTTGCACGAACACTACGCCGCCCGTGATCAGTTCGGTCGATTCGGCCAGTGCGTATGGTGGCTATGCGTACTTTACATCCGGCTCGTGGCTCGAAATCAAGGGCTCCAACCTGGCCGATCCGAACGACCCGCGGCTCCAGAACTCGACGCAGTCCACTCAATGGGCCACCACCGACTTCAATGGAAAGAAGGCGCCGACCTCGATCGACGGCATCAGCGTCAGCATCAACGGAAAGCCGACGTACATCTCCTATCTCTCGCCGACACAAGTGAACGTGCAGGCGCCGGAGGACTCGACGCTGGGGCCCGTCGCGATTACCTTGACAAACTGCAAGGCGACGAGTTCGCAAGTCATGTTTCCACGGCAGGCTCTGGCGCCGGGTTTGCTCGCGCCATCAAACTACGCCGCCAATGGCAAGCAATACTTGGTTGCGACGTTTCATTCCGACGGCGCCTATGTCTTGAGTACCAGCGTGGGAGCGGCCTTCGGACTGAACAGCCGTCCGGCCAAGCCGGGAGACCTGATCGTCGCCTATGGTATCGGCTTTGGCGGCGTGACCCCGGCCATCCTGCCCGGCGTCATCGTAGGTCAGGCGAACTCGCTGGTCGGCCCGGTCACGTTGTCTTTCGGATCCACGCCGGCGACGCTCTCTTACTCGGGTCTCGCCGGCTCCTTCGTCGGACTCTACGAATTCTACATCACTGTTCCGGCTGGTCTCGCGAACGGCGACTACCAGATCAACGTCACGCAAAACGGCAACCGTGTTCCCCAGACCATGTACCTGACGATTCAAAACTAGCCGGCCGCGCTAAAGCGACGCTGAGATGCGCCCTAACAAATCCGGGCGGTCTCAGATAAACCACAAATTGCTGGCCCATGGACAAACCGTGTTCAAAACACTCCAGCGTAGTTTTGTTTTATGACACTGTCACCAGTTCAGAGGACTCAAGGTCCGGCATCACGCTGCGCTGCCCGGACGTAAGGGCGAAGCAACTTGAGGCACAGGCCAAGAGCGGTTCGTTCACCCCAGGCAAGCCTCGAGTGTGGCCGGAGATTCGACTGCTGAATAGTGCTGAGCTCCAACTACGATCCGGCGCCGGACGGCAAGCGCGTGGCGGCGATTCTCGCGAACGATGACGCGGGCAGTCAAAAGCCGCTTGCGCACCGCACATTTCTGCAGAACTTCTTCGACGAGCTGCGGCGCAAAGTGCCGGTCGGTAAATAACGTCACACGCCCCCCGAGGCGGCCGGTAAGAGCCAAATCCAATTAGGAGTTGATGTGACGACTGGGGGCAATAACTGAGGAGAGTGTCGTTCCTGGGCTTTCTGACATATCCAGTTGACGGTCATGTGGCGCATTCCGTCTGCACAGTAGAAAGAGACTCGCCTCGGCACTCACTCTTTGTAAGATGAGGGTCGGGATGTCTCGCGCAAACGGATCAGGAGTTCAACATCCATCAATACTTCGACACCTTGCCCGCGACAATTTTCGAGAACCGCCCGGTGATGGAAATGCCTGTCGAGCGTGCAGAGCACATGCACACGCCCGTGCAATGCTGTTTCTAACACAGGATCATCCTCTTGATCGTTGGGAACCAGCCTTCCGCCACTCTGTGGATTAACCAACTCCGCGAAATCCTGAAGAGACTGTGTGTATTGCTCAGTATTGCTCGATGTCGAATGGTGTCAGCGGCCTCGGGCTTCAGGCCCGAATCGTCGTTCGTGACCGTCGGCCCAGTGGCAATTTGATCTGGATGCTGTTTACGGCAGTTCCGTTCGAGCAAGCCCGGCTTTTGCCGCTCATTTTTCAAGTCTGTTATCTGTCCATGAGCGTTTGTCGGGGCCGTAATCACTTTTCATGGTATCATAGCTTTAGAAACATAAATTCAAGGTTAAAATAAGTTTTTCAAGTTACATGCCTTCACAGCGTCGTTTTTCAGGTCCAGTAACCGTTTTTCGCGAGCGGGCACTCCCGGAAAAGGCCACGCCCGCAGGTTATGCTGCGCTTATTGATGCTTTCGGCCTGCGCGTTCCACTGCCCCGGACACTCTCCGCGACAGGCGAACACCACCGCGTAAAGAATGAAGTGGGGTGGCGAATCCTGACCCCGCGCCATGCGCCGTCCCCCGATCTGGAGGGGCATCTCACATTTGCGCTCAAGTACGAGGGTCTCGATCTGGCCGTCCTGAAGCGCCTGTTTGCGGGGCTCGCGCCGGGTGACATCGAGAGCATCGTCCGCTCCAAGCCGACCGGCAGTTACGCCCGCCGCATCTGGTTCCTGTACGAGTGGCTTCTCGGGCGGCTTGACCTGCCCGACGGCAACAAAGGAAATTTCGAGCCGGTGGTCGATCCGGAGCAGCAATGGTCGATACCGGGCGTGAACTCAGCCAGGCATCGCGTCCGGAACAACCTTCCTGGCACGCCGGATTTCTGCCCGCTGGTCTTCAGGACCCCGGCGCTCGAAGAGTTCGCCGCGATGGACTTGGCCCATAGGGCACAGGAAGCCGTCGCCCGCGTGCCCAAGGACGTGCTTGCGCGCACGGCCGCATTCCTGTTGCTCAAGGATTCGCGATCGAGCTACGCCATCGAAGGCGAGCGCCCGCCGCAGGACCGCATTCAACGATGGGGGCGCGCGATCGGCGAGGCCGGCAAACGTTCCATCGAGCTTGGCGAATTACTGCGCATGCAGGCGCTCGTCATCGGCGATGCGCGGTTCGTCCGCCTGGGCTTGCGCGAGGAGAGCGGTTTCGTCGGTGAATACGACCGCGAGTCGCGTATGCCGATCCCGGATCACATCAGCGCGCGGCCGGAAGACCTGCGCGCGCTGATCGAAGGACTTGTCGCCTTCGACCGCGGCGCTGCGCGCGGAATCGATGCCGTGATCGCCGCTGCCGTGCTCGCGTTCGGCTTCGTCTATATCCATCCCTTCGTCGACGGCAACGGCCGCATTCACCGCTACCTCATACATCATGTTCTGGCGCAGCGTGGCTTCAGCCCGGCGGGCCTAGTTTTCCCGGTCTCGGCCGCCATCCTAGAACGCATCGACGATTACCGCTCCGTCCTGGAAGATTACTCCCAGCGTTTATTGCCGGTGATCGACTGGCGGTCGAGTCCAGACGGCAACGTTACCGTCCTGAACGATACGGGGGATTTTTACCGGTTCTTCGATGCGACGCCGCATGCCGAGTTTCTCTATGCCTGCGTCCGCAAGACCATTGAAAACGATCTCCCGCGCGAAACCGAGTTCCTCGCCCGCTACGACCGCTTTCGCGGGCGTATCGAGGATATTGTCGACATGCCCGGCCGCACCGTTGATCTGCTGTTCCGCTTTCTGCACCAGAATGAGGGACGGCTCTCGAAGCGCGCGCGCGAGCAGGGATTCGCACGCTTGACGGATGCCGAAGTCGCGGATGTCGAAGATGCGTATCGCGCCTCGTTCGCGGGAGACACCGAAGCTCGCACATAAGAATTGGTGATGTCCGGTATTTCTCGCCGCACTTTCGCTTCATCCGTCGTGCGATGACAAGGATGTTCATATTTTCGTGCGTTGGCAACTCAAGCTTACCCTGAGCACGCCGGACCCGGTCTGGCACCGTGACGATACGATCCTGGAAGACTCCGATTCGGTTCTGGTCCTGGGCAAAGACAGCGGCGAGGGCTTCGCGCGTCTGAAGCGCATCGCCTCGAAGCTGGAGCAACTCGGTTACTACAGTCTGTGTCAAACGCACTCCCGACTGACACAAAATCTGACACTGTGCCTGAAAACACGAATGGCCACCGGGCGTCCGATGGCCATTAACTCCTTTATTATGATGGTGCGGATGAGAGGACTTGAACCTCCACTCCCTTGCGAGAACTAGAACCTGAATCTAGCGCGTCTGCCAATTCCGCCACATCCGCGTGCGGTGAGGACCGTTCTTATTTTCGGGGAGGCTGGCGGTGACTGTCAACTCGCGAGGGGCTGGAGGCCGATGATTCCTCCGATTGCGGCGGCTTGCGGCTGCGCATTCCCAGCACCAGGCGCATCACGCGCTGCTCGATCTGATCGCGCACCTGGCGATATACCTTTTCCGATTCACCGATCGGATCGGGGATCTCCCATTCTTCCACGGCCGCCTTAATTTCTTGCGGCACGGGTTGGCCGGACATGTTGATCACCAGATCAAAACGGCCCTCCAGGTGGTCCACGCTGCGCGGATACTTGTGGCCGAGATCGATATTCTTTTCGAGCATCACCTTGTGCGTCAAGGGAGCAACCGCCATGGCGGGAGTCAAGCCGGCGCTCTCGGCAGCCAGCACGTCGGACCCGTAGGCGCGCGCGAAACCCTCCGCCATCGGACTGCGGCAGGAATTACCGATGCATAAGAACAATACCCGAGCCGGTTTCACTTACTCTAGTTTACAAGACCGTTCCCAACTCGCAGCAGCATTAAGGCATTTTTTTTAGGAACATAAGATGAATGCGCGAGTCGCCGGTGAGCTCGGGGTGAAATGTGGCCGCCATATGACGGCCTTGCTCCACTAGGACTGGATCGTCATGGTACTGGGCTAGTACTTTCGCCTCCGGGCCGACGCGCCGAATGATGGGCGCGCGAATGAAGACGGCCTCGATATCCCGTTCGAATCCTTCCGGCTGAAGCCGAGCGATGCGGCTGTCCAATTGTCTTCCGTAGGCGTTGCGCTCGACGGTGATGTCCATCAGGCCGAGCGACTGCTGCGGCGGATTGATCACTTCCGACGCCAGCAGAATCGCGCCGGCGCAAGTACCGAAGATGGGGCGGCGCCCGGCGAACTCACGCAGAGGTTCGAGCAGGTTCTCCTCGGCGAGCAGCTTCATCATGGTGGTGCTTTCGCCGCCGGGGATGATCAGGCCATCGATGTCGCCGAGATCGCGCGCGGAACGTACTTCGACGGCCTGCGCGCCCGCGTTCTTCAGGGCTCGCTCGTGGGCTTCGAAATCGCCCTGCAGGGCGAGCACGCCGATTCTTTTAGGACCCTACCGGCCACGCGTCTTTCTCAACTACCAGCCTCGCGTCTGGAGCAATTCCGACTCGGGGAGCTTGGCGATATCGATGCCGAACATGGCGGCGCCGAGTTCCTCGCTGGCCTCAAGCAGCTTGGCGGGATCGTTGTAATACGTTGCGGCTTTCACGATGGCGCGGGCGCGGGCGTCGGGATCGGAGGACTTGAAGATGCCGGAGCCGACGAAAACCGCTTCGGCGCCGAGCTGCATCACCAGAGCGGCGTCGGCGGGCGTTGCAATGCCGCCGGCCGAGAAGTTCGGCACCGGCAGCTTGCCGTGCTCGGCGACGTATTGGATCAGCTCCAGCGGCGCCTGGTGTTTCTTCGATTCCGCCACCAGCTCTTCGGCTCCCAGCACGGTGAGCTGCTTCATTTCCTTGACGATGGTGCGGATGTGGCGCACCGCTTCGACGATGTTGCCCGAGCCGGCCTCGCCCTTGGTGCGAATCATGGCCGCACCTTCGGCGATGCGGCGCAGGGCTTCGCCCAGATTGCGCGCGCCGCACACGAACGGAACTTTGAAACCGCGCTTGTCGATGTGGTGTTCTTCATCGGCGGGCGTGAGCACTTCGCTCTCGTCGATGTAGTCCACTTCCAGGGCTTCCAGGATGCGCGCTTCCATGAAGTGGCCGATGCGCGCCTTGGCCATCACCGGGATGCTGACCTGGTGCATGATCTCGCGGATCTTGCCGATGGGCGCCATGCGGGCCACGCCGCCTTCCTTGCGAATGTCGGCGGGGACGCGTTCCAGGGCCATGACGGCCGCGGCGCCCGCTTTTTCCGCGATGACGGCCTGTTCGGCGTTGGTGACGTCCATGATCACGCCGCCCTTCAGCATCTCGGCCAGGCCGGTCTTTAAGCGAAATGTTTCGTCCAGGTACATGCAAGGTTCTCCTAAACCATGGCCGGAGCTTCGGCGAGCGGCGAATACGCCCGCACGCGCTCCAGTTCATTTTTGAAAATACGGCCGAGCACGGCGATTCCGGAGCGGATTTGCTCCGGCGTCATCTCGGCAAAACTGATGCGAAGACTTCCTGGCTGAGGCCGCGACACGGCGAAGTACCTACCGGGAAGATAGGTGACGCCTTCGCGTTCGGCGCGCGGCAGCAATTCGCCCGCATCCAGGGGTTCGGGCAAGCGCATCCACAGGCTCATGCCGCCGCGCGGGGCGCGTGAACTCGGCCTCGGCCGGCAGGTATTTCCGGCAAGCGTCGAGAACGGCGTGCAGACGCTCGCGGCCGGCGGTGAGCATACGCTGGCGATGGCGCTCTAGGCGTCCGGACTGCGCAAAGCGCAGCAGAATCGCCTGGGAAAGCTGATCGGTGTGAAGATCGCTCCACTGTTTGGCTTCGGTGAGCTTCTCGATCAGCGGCCGCGGTCCGATGGCCCAGCCCACGCGCAATCCCGGAAACGCGATTTTCGAGAAGCTGCGCAGCAGCATGGTATCGCCGGTCTCGTCCAGTTGCTTGATGGAGGGGAGAGGGTCGCCTTCGTAGGCCAGAGCGCCGTAGATGTCGTTTTCGACCAGGATCACGCCGGCTGCTTGCACAATTCGCAACAAAGCCTGACGCGAAGCCAGCGGCAGCGTGGCGCCGGTTGGATTCTGAAAATTCGGAGTGATCGCAAGCAGCCGCGGATGCTCGCGCTCGATCAAGCGTTCCAGCGCTTCTAGATCGATGCCCTGCGGGCCGACAGGAACGCCTACCAGGCGCGCGCCCGAGCGCTCGAAAACCTTCTTCATCCCCGGATAGACCGGCTCTTCGAGCAGCACTGTCTCGCCATTGCGGACTAGCGTGCTCTGGAGCAGATGGATGGCTTGCTGGCAGCCACTGGTGATGAGAATGTCGTCGGAGTCGCGCGCCACGCCCTTCCGCGCGCGCCAGATCGAGCAGGTAGCGGCGCAGCGGCGGATAGCCGGAGGGCGATCCCAGTTGCAGAATCGTTGGCGCTTCCGGGCCCTGGATTACTTCTTCGCAGGTGGCGCGAAAGTCATCCAAAGGAAACAGCAGCTCCGAAGGGCGCGAGCTGGAGAAACTGGCCAGTGCTGCCGGCGCGGCTGATCCCGGCAACATGAACATCGAAGGCGCCAGGATTTCGCTCCAGTTGACTCCGGTTTTTGGGAAGCCGCCAGCGACGAAGCTGCCCGCGGCCGACATGGCCGGTGATCAGGCCCTCGGCTTCGAGCAATTCGTAGGCTGCGGAGATAGTGGCGCGGTTTAGTCCAAGCTGGCCAGCCAATTCGCGAGTGGCTGGCAGACGACCGCCTCTTTCGAGGCCGCCGGATTCAATAAGATGCCGGATCGCATCGTAGAGCTGGCGATATAACGGGGTCTCCGACGTGGCGTCAAGAGAGCCGATTGGCAAAGTCACGGTCTGAGCGTACCATATTGGACTGGTCCTGGCAAGATTGGCCTGGTGCTAGGGCCGCAAATGCATTTCCGCCGATAAGCCCGCCTTCTTGAGCAAGCGCACCAGATTCGCGCGATCCGCCGCGCTAAGTACCGCGAGGGTGCGCTCCATATCGGCCGCGTGCTGGCGGAAGGCTTTCTGGATGAGCTGCCGGCCTGCGGGGGTGAGGGCGACGATGCGGGAGCGGCGGTCTTCCGGGTCGCCGGTGCGGCGCACCAGCTTGCGTGACTCCAGCCGGTCGACCGCGGTGGTCATGGAGCCGCTGGTCAGGAGCACTTTCTTGCCGATCACGTTGACGGGTTGCGGGCCTTTGTGCAGCAGCAATTCCAAGACGGCGAAATCGGAGAGACCCAGGCCCAGCCGTGTCACGCTGCGGATGGCGTTCTGCTCCACGGCCTTGGCGGCTTTCCATAAGATCAGCCAAACTCGGACGCCGCTCGATTCATGGTCCGGATTGGAGTTGCGCGCGCTCAAGCGGTTCTCATTATAACTCTCTTGATATCGAGATATCTGCCGGCGGCCCGGCATCCGCTTGAATCCTTCCGATGCCAACTTGCATCTATCTTGATGTCAAGGCAACTAAGATTGGAGACCTCATGACAGCTACTTATCAAATCGACCCCGCGCACAGTACCGCGCACTTCGTGGTCCGGCATATGATGATTACCAATGTCCGGGGCGCATTCAGCAACATCCAGGGAACGGTGGCGTTCGACCCGGGCGACCTGGCCTCGTCCAAGATCGACGTTTCCATCGACGCCGGCACGATCCATACGCGAGAGGATCAGCGCGATGCCCACTTAAAAAGCGCGGATTTCTTCGATGTGGAGAAATTTCCCAAAATCACTTTCCAGAGCAAGAAAATCGAGCGTAGCGGGGACGATGAACTCAAGGTCGCGGGCGATCTCACCCTGCACGGCGTCACCAAGGAAGTGATTCTGAAGGTGGAAGGGCCCACCCAGGAGGAGAAGGATCCCTGGGGCAACCTGCGCATAGGCGCGTCGGCCACCGCCAAGATCAAGCGCAGCGATTTCGGCCTCACCTGGAACGCGGCTCTGGAAACCGGCGGGGTCCTGGTTGGCGACGAGATCAAGATCGAAATCGAAGTCTCGTTGATTAAGAGCCAGGCGGCGGCCGCCTGAAGCAGTTCGCAACCGGCGGCACAGCGCGTGCGAAGATAGGTTTGTAGTGTCCTCCCCACTTCCCCGGCTGCGCCTAAGCCTCGACTTCATGCCTTCGCCGGATCCGGAGCGCCCCGGCCTGCTGATCCGGGATCCTTTCCGGTTCTCGGATTCGATGCTGCTGATCCCGCCGCAGCTGGTCCCCTGTCTGGCGTGTTTCGATGGCCAGCAGACCTCGCTCGATCTGCGAGCGAGCCTGGTGCAGATCACCGGAGAAATTCAGGTTGGGGAGATCGAAAAGCAGCTTTTTGGGGCGCTGAGCGAAGCCGGATTCCTGGAAGACGCGAAATTCGAGCAGCTTCGCAGCGCGCGGATCGGCGAATTCGCCGCCGCCGAGAAGCGCGAGGCTTCCCACGCCGGCTCAGCCTATCCGAACGATGCCGCGGAGGCCCGCAAGGCGCTCGATGAATTCATGCAAGGCGCTACGCCGCCCACTGCGGATTCGCTCGTCGGGATCGCGTCACCCCATGTCAGCCCATTCGGCGGATGGGAATCCTATCGCGACGCTTATAGCGCGCTGCTGCCCGAGTACAAGGAGCGTACGTTCGTGGTGCTAGGCACATCGCATTATGGCGAGCCGGACCGGTTCGGGTTAACGCGGAAGCCTTTCCTAACGCCGTTTGGCGAGGCAGCTACGGACACAACGCTGGTGGATGAGCTGGCTGTCGCCGCCCCAGGCGCGGTCCGCATGGAAGACTACTGCCACGCCGTGGAGCACTCCATCGAATTTCAGGTGCTCTTCCTGCAGCACCTCTACGGGCCAAACATTCGCATTCTTCCAATTCTATGCGGCTCGTTTGCTCGCAGCATTCACGACGGCGGCAAACCCGAGGCTAATGAGCAAGTGGGGCGATTCCTTGGGTCGCTGGGCGAAATTGCAGCGCGCGAGGGCGAACGGCTGTTCTGGGTATTAGGGGTCGATATGGCGCACATGGGCCGCCGCTATGGCGATGCAGCGCCGGCTCGCGCCGACGAAGGAATGATGGCAGCCGTGGCAGCCCGGGATCGGAGCCGCATCGACAGCCTTAATCAAGCCGATGCGGACGGATTCTGGAATCAGGTCCAGGAAAACCGGGACGATCTGAAGTGGTGCGGGTCCTCGCCTATCTATACTTTCTTGAAAGTTGTTCCGCAGGCGCGCGGAAGTCTGCGGCGCTATCAGCAATGGAACATCGACCAGCAAAGCGTGGTAAGTTTCGCTGCCATCGCGTTCCGAAAATAGCGGGACATCAAGATCGCGCGCAGGTGAGTAGTTATCTAAATCATTTAGACGTATCGATTTTTGGACAGAAGTTCAATTCAATCCTCAATCTTGCCCGTAGTACATGCAGTACTAATTGACCTTAAACGCGTCGGTTTAAACATTGACCTGCTCAGGGATCAAATGTATAGTCGCACTAAGCCCAGTTGGCGTTCGTGGTTTCTGGCGCCGGTCAGAAGGGCATCTCGACAGGAAAGGGTAGGCCACATGAAACTGACAGGAATGATTCTTTTGTTTGTCGGAGTATCAAGTTTTGCTTTCGCGATCCGCCGCTGTACCGGAGATCAATGCCGGATCGGC
Source organism: Terriglobia bacterium (assembly GCA_963739705.1). GTDB lineage: Bacteria > Acidobacteriota > Terriglobia > Bryobacterales > Bryobacteraceae > Palsa-89. The sequence continues at coordinate 112,301 of CAVUBR010000024.1, forward strand.
CGGGAGTGCGCTAGCTCTACTGTCGGGAGCGCTGCTGGTTCTTCGGAGCCGTAAGAAATAGACCTCGCCCGTAGCGCGAGGCTCTAGGCACTATACCGGAGAAATCATGAAGCTCACAGGAATGTTTTTGCTGTTTGCCGGAGTGGCGACTTTTGCTTTCGCGACTCCAATGCCCGAGGTCAATGCCGGATCGGCCGGGAGCGCTCTGGCTCTGCTGTCGGGAGCGCTGCTGGTTCTTCGGAGCCGTAAGAAATAGCGGTTCGGGGATCTTCAGGTCTTCGGCGCGGTATTATCGTTAGGCGCCAACCGGCATCTAGAATCGCGCATGACAACCTCGCATGCATCCGCCAGCGAACCAGCGTGTGAGTCTGCGCGGGCAGTTCCTGCGCTGCATCGCAAGCCAACAGCCTTAGTCTCGCTGGGACTCTCTCCACGTTTTGCGCTCTTCTGTGTTCTTTTCGCGGCCGAGGGCATCCCGATTTCGCACTTGGTGCATAAGGATCGGGGAGTTGGAGCGCTGCTTCAAATCGCGGTTGTTTTCCTTCCTCTTCTGCTGGCGATCGGCTATGTCAAATCGAAGGAGACCTTTCAGCAGGTTTCCGCCGAGCTGAAAGTTGTTCCGCTGCGCTGGTCCCTTCTGGCCGCCCATGTCGCGGCCCTGGTTGGGTTCCTGGGAATCTCCTTCGCGCAAGCCGGAAACAGCAGCGCCCTGTCAGGATTCACCGGCACTGCCCTGTGGTACACCACCGGTCTTCTAACGCTGGGTTTCGCCGGATGCGCCTTTATACCTCCGCGTGCCGCACTACGGCTGGTCGGGCATACACGCTGGGCCTGGTTGTACGCGTTGGCCGCGGCCGTGATCGCGCAGCGCCTGATTGTTTACAGAACGCTTTGGAACGGCGTGGTTTGGAATCCGGCGATCGATCTTTCCTGGAAACCGGCAACGGATTTGACCTTTGGCATGGTCAACCTGCTTCTCCGCATGATACTGCCAAATGTAATCGCGGAACGCGCCACCATGACGATCGGCACGCCGGGGTTTAACGTGCAGATTACGGCTTGGTGCGCTGGTTTTGAGGGCACGGCGCTAATGCTGGTTTTTGGGGCCGCGTGGCTCGCTTTCTTTCGGCGCGACTATCGTTTTCCGCAGGCCCTGCTCCTGGTTCCAGCCGGCATGGCAGTGATGTGGGTTTCTAATGCCGTACGCATCACGGTATTGATTCTGATCGGAGTGTGGGGCGCTCCGAATGTCGCTATTGGCGGATTTCATTCGCAGGCAGGCTGGATCGCGTTTACTTGCGTGGCCCTGAGCTTTGCTGTTTTTTCTCGGCGCCTGGCTTGGGCCAATAACGATGCACCCGCCAGCGCGCGAGTCGAAGCCGCGACTCGCAATCCCGTCGCGCCGTACTTGATGCCGTTTGTACTACTGATGGCGGCGAGCATGGTTTCCACCGCGGCCTCGAGCGGCTTTGAGTGGCTCTACCCATTGCGCGTCTTGGCTGCAGCGATCACGCTCTGGTATTTCCGGTCGAGATACTCCGAACTGAACTGGAGATTTGGCTGGCTGTCGATAGCCGCGGGTTTGGCGGTGTTTGGCATCTGGTTGGGACTCGATCGATTCACAGGCGCTCATCCGGACAGCGCGATCGGCCCGGGCCTAGCGGCTCTTTCCAGCAGCGGACGCCTGACCTGGCTGGCATTTCGAATGATCGGAGCGGTGCTGACCGTCCCTATAGTCGAGGAGCTGGCGTTTCGGGGCTTCCTCATCCGGCGAGTGATTTCGGCCGACTTCGATTCGCTCAGCACGCGCCGCTACACGTACTTTGCGGTTCTGGTGTCGTCGGTGGCGTTCGGCCTTCTGCACGGCGACCGTTGGATCGCCGGATCTGTTGCCGGCTTGATCTATGCCGCGGTCTTCGTGCGGCGCGGGCGCATGGGCGACGCGGTGGTCGCACACGCCCTGACCAATGCTTTGCTGGCGGCGTGGGTGTTGTGGAGCGGGCGATGGTATCTTTGGTAGGGCTTCGGTTATTCAAGCCACGTTAATTCAGGTTTGACGGCTCCGCCCAGCTGCGTTAGAATCAGACTGCGGGGTGGAGCAGTCTGGTAGCTCGTTGGGCTCATAACCCAAAGGTCGGTGGTTCAAATCCATCCCCCGCAACCAACCTTCTTCGCTCGGTCCCTTCAAGAGCTCAGGGCGCAAGAGCACTCCTGCGCCAACCCCCGGTTCTTCAGCCGTAACGTTGAGCATGTATGACGCTGACTTGCGAAGTGCGGCGCGGCTTGATCGCACGGCCACGCTCGCTCTACCCCGGATGTTCTACGATGCAGAGGGGTCGCGTCTTTTTTTGAGCGCATCACGACTCTTCCCGAGTACTACCCCACCCGCACAGAAGAGCCGTCTTGGCGGGATACGCTGATGCGATCGTTGCTCGAGCTCACAACGACAAATCGTTGCCTTTGCGCGCGCTCTACATCGGCAACTTTTCGCATGAAGAAGCGCCACTCATCCTGCGAAATCTAGGTGCTCACCTAGCAGACCGGAGATGCGCCGTTGCTCGGCACCGACATGGCGAAAGACGAATCCACTCTCCTGGCTGCTTATGACGACAGCGATGGAATCATTGCGGCGTTCCAGTTAACCATCTTGAATCCTTAATAGACAACTGGGGCCAACTTTGACGCCGCTCGCTTCCGTCATCGCGTGCTTTGGAATCCGCTGAGTCTCGGATCGAGATGCACCTCGAGAGCACCCAAGAGCAGGTTGTAAGTATTGAGGACGCGGAACTTAATCTTCATGTCATGCGAGGCGAAACCTTTCACACGGAGAATAGTCTTAAATCCGTTGATCAGGGCATTCGAAGTCTTCTCAAAGACGCTTGCGGAGAACCTTTCCTCATGAGTGTATTACGCGATAACAACGCAAAGCAGGTTGTTTGAAAGAAACTCGTGATCAAGAGTACGGAGCCCGCGGCACGTGTAACGCTCTAATCATTTGCTTGGGAGGATACCGTGCAACCTTTGCGGCAAGCACTCATTTTGGCAGAAGAGCCGATACGAAAGTATCGACAATACCATCGTCCAATTGTTCTCCTCCAGGGCTTCTGTGGCGTATCCGCCCGGTGCGGTGATCGTTCTGCCTGCGAATACATCCCACTTCCACTGGGCGAAGTCCGGCGAGTACGTCACACAAGTAAATGCGATCGGGCCGCTGGGACTGGAATACCTCAGCGCGAAAGACGATCCACGAAACAACCGTCAAATTGAAGGCTCGAGGCTATTACCCCTGGTATGGCGCAGGTTGTTCACACTCCTCACCTACCACAAGGGCCGCCCGGACCTGGTCCCCCAATCTCATTCGCGCGTAGCGGGATTACCACCGCTTGGGATAGTAAGTTTGCCAGTTTGCTTGAACTGGCGGAAGCGTGCGACGTTCCGGTCAGATGGTCGTGCCGGGCCGGAGTCTGTCACACCTGCATGACTGGTCTGATTGGCGGATCGATTATTTATAACCTTGAACCGCTGGAGAGGCCCGCTCCCGGGAACGTGCTGGTATGCTGTTCCCAGCCAAACGCGGGTCTCACTCTGGATCTTTGAGAGAAGCGGGATCGAGACGCCCGCATTAGCCATGTTCAGGGCGCTGGGTTCAGCACTGCTGCGTCATGGAAGTTTCGTTTGAAAAGTCCTCAAAAAGAGTACGGTCAACGGGCACTGTCTTAACCCCATTCAGCGACCCGGATGACAACAGCTGGCTATTTCAGGAGATCACCACAGGTGAAACGCAGATCGAGCAATCGCACCAGGAACTGGCCAGAACTGGTATGCCTGGTTCATGACCACGGAGCAGGAAGGCCCCGATCTGCCAACATAAACACGGACTCATGGGAGGAGTCCAATCATGCGTTCTGATATTGTGTCCGGAGGCATTTTCCCCGACTACGAACTGCCCGATCACACGGGCACAATGCGCAAGCTCAGCGAGCTACAGGGCGATGATCCGCTAATCCTTACCCTGGCGCGCGGCCACTATTGCCCAAAGGAGCACCAGCAGCATTTGGAGCTGGCCGCGTTCTACCCGAAGATCGCGGTGGCGTACACTCAGATCGCCACGATCGCCACCGACGATCACCATACTCTTCAGGAATTCCGTGCGTCAGTCGGAGCCGAGTGGACCTTCCTTTCGGACCCCGGCCGAACGATTCAGAAGGATCTCGACATCCAGGAGTACACCGACCCCGAGCATAATCCGATGATCCCGCATACCCTCGTTCTCAAGCCCGGCCTCGTGATTTACAGCGTCTATAACGGCTACTGGTTCTGGGGGCGTCCATCGGTCATCGATCTTTGGCACGATCTGCGCACCGTGACAAGCGAAATCCGTCCCGACTGGGACCTGAGCACCCCTGGACTCCGCGAGGCATGGAACGCGGGCGATTTGTCGCGCTTCCACGGCTGGAATAAGCTTGGCGCTCCGAAGGCGCCCTCTGCAGGACAGACAGAGTAACGATGACTGTCAGCGATGAACCCTGCTCTCCGGGCAGGCGGTCTTCTTGAGGCGGTTGCGGCAACTGAGCGCAAAATTGACGAGCATTTCCTTGTCAGGCCATCGACCATCAGTTGGTGCGTATCGCTATCGAACAATCTGAGCGATTCGCGATCTCCTATTGGGATGCCACCATGCTCGTAGCAGGCAGAAGCGCTTGGCGCCGGCACGGTCTACTCCGAAGACCTGAATAATGGACAACGCTATGGACGCGTGCGAGTGGTGAACCCATTTTCCCAATCGTTTTCGGAATGCACCGCTGAATGGATTGGGATTTCGTCTGCCATGGCCAAGATGTAAACGAAACACTCACGCGCATCGGCGAAGAGCCGCTAGACGAGCAAATTTAGTTCAAGAAATATGTCCGGTACAGCGTGTCCCGCTGCTTGGGGATGAACCCGGCGTCGCGGATTAAGCGCCGCAGTTGTTCTTCGCTCGCGCGGTGGTGCGCACCCGCGGCCGACACGACGTTTTCCTCGATCATGATGCTGCCGACGTCGTTGCCTCCGAACCGCAAACCCACCTGGCAGGTCTTCAACCCCGGCGTCACCCAGGAAGACTGGATATTCAGAATGTTGTCCAGGTACAGCCGCGAGATCGCGAGCGTCTTCAGATATTCCACCGCGGTCGCTTCTTCCTTCACGAACCGGCCCAGCGAAGTATTCTCGCGCTGGAACGACCAGGGGATGAATGCCGTGAACCCGCCCGTGTCTTCCTGGATCTGGCGCACGATATCGAAATGATTCATGCGCTGCTCGATCGTCTCGCCGCAGCCGAACATCATGGTCGCGGTGGTGCGCAGGCCGAGCGCGTGGGCGGCGCGATGCACGTCGATCCAGTCTTGCGCGGAGGACTTCAACCGGGCGATCCGGCGTCGCACGTCGTTATCCAGAATCTCCGCCCCGCCGCCGGGGATCGATTCCAGACCCGCGTCGCGCAGCCGCGCGATGGTGTCGTGCAAGGTCAGTCCGCTCACCTCGGCGATGTTGACAATCTCCGGCGCTGAAAAGCAGTGATTCCAGATGCGGTCGCCAAAGCGCTGCTTAATGGAGCGCAGCAAGTCCTCGTACCACTCGATCTTGAGCTCCGGGTGCAGGCCGCCTTGCATCAGGATTCCGGTCCCGCCCAGATCGATGGTCTCCTGAATCTTGTCGAAGATCACTTCCTTGGGATGCAGGTAGCCTTCGGCGTGGCCCATGGGCCGGTAGAAAGCGCAGAAGCTGCAGTATTCGGTGCAGAAATTGGTGTAGTTGATGTTGCGATCGATGATGTAGCTGACGATGCCGTGGGGGTGCAGCTTGCGGCGAACAGCGTCGGCCGCCATGCCGATCCCGATCAGGTCGTCGCTGCGAAAGAGGTCGATCGCCTCCTGGCGCGTCATCATGCCGTAACCTTTCTGGTTTCCGCCGGGTTCCCCAGCTCCGAAGCATATTGTAGAAAAAGATTCAGCCCCGCGTATTCTCTGCTCGCCCAGCTCGAAAACAATATTGCGGGTCAGGTACTCGCGCGCCAGCGCTTCTGAGATTCCGAGCTTGGCATGCTCGTCGCGCGCGATGTCGTCGACGTGTTCCAGGCCGAAGCGAAGCGATGCCGCGAAAGGCGCGGGATCCTGCGTGGGGAAACCGGCGCGCGCCGCCCAAACGGCGAAAACCATCGGCAACCCGGTCATTTGGGTCCACTCTGAGCCCAGATCCAGGACGCGAAACGGAAGCTCGGCTGGATTGAGAACCAGCGCAGCATCGCCGATGATCAGCGCCGCGTCGCAAAGCTCCAGCATCGTGCCCAGATGCGGCGCGAGAGAGGTAAGCCGCGGCTCGACACCGTACTTGCGCGCCAGCACGACGCGGCTGAGCGCAACCGAGGTTCGGGAGCTGGAATCCGTCGCCAGAGTTCGAATCTGCCCAAACGCAACCTTGGAAATTAGCAGAATGCTGCGCACTTCGGCGCGGCAGGCGATCCCGCAGCCGGGAATAATCTCGAGCTTCTGACGGTTCAGCTCAACCGAAGGGACGATTCCGATGTCGGCGCGGCCGTCCCGCAAGCGATCCGCGCATTCAGAAGGAATGGCCCGCTCCAGTTCGAACAGCCCGCTTCTGCTCGCCATGCAGCATGCCCCAGACCAGCGGAGCGGTGTTCAAATAACTGACCACGGAGACGCGAGGTTTGGATGCGAGGCTCAATGCTTAGTCTAACAAGGCTGGCAGTCGTTATGATACGCTGGTCCCGCCGCGTTACACCGTCGATTTACTACGGCTGTTTCGACGCCGCTCATTGGAGATCTATGAAATTCACCTGGTTCAACCTGATGCCGTGGCCCTATCTGCCGGACGATTTCCGGGAGAAGAACCGCTCGGTGTGGGTCGACATCGACCAGCGGCTGTTCGATCCGGTGAAGAGCCACGAGGTCTACAACACCTACATGGACCTGCTCGAATACGCCGGCACGCTCGGCTTCGACGGCATCGGCGTCAACGAGCATCACCAGAACGGCTACGGCATCATGCCGTCGCCCGAACATCATCGCCGCCGCGCCTGGCGCGCCGCACCAAGGACGTCGGCGCTGGTCGTGCTGGGCAATTCCATCGCGCTCTACAATCCGCCGGTCCGCGTGGCCGAGGAATTCGCCATGCTGGACTGCATCTCGGGCGGGCGCCTGGTGGCCGGCTTCCCGGTCGGCACCTCGATGGACACCAATTACTGCTACGGCCAGATCCCGGCGCTGACGCGCGAGAAATACGCCGAGGCGCACGAGCTGATCATCAAGGCCTGGCACGACGCGCGAGCCGTTCGCCTTCAACGGCCGCTACAACAAGCTGCGCCACGTCAACATCTGGCCGCGGCCGATCCAGCAGCCGCATCCGCCGATCCACATTCCCGGCGGCGGCTCGGTCGAGACCTACGACTTCTGCATCGACAACACCTATTCGTATTCCTACCTGAGCTTCACCGGCTACATCCGCGCCAAGGCGCTGATGGACGGCTATTGGGAGCGCGTCGCGGAGCGCAACGCGCCGGACAAGTCAGCCCTATCGCGCCGGCTTCGCGCAGACCATCTGCGTCGCCGACACCGACGAGGAGGCCGAGCGGCTCTACTGGCCGCACGTCAACTATTTCTACAATCGCTGCCTGCACGTCTATCCGGGCTTCGCCGACGCGCCCGGCTACCGCACCATCAAGACCATCCAGACGGGCGCGCTGTCGCAATACGCGCCGCCGCGCGGCGGCTTCGCCGAGCTGACCTGGAAGGACCTGATCGAAGGCGGCCACGTCATCGCCGGCAGCCCGGAGACGGTGCGCCAGCGCATGGAGGAGCTGATCAAGGGCCTGCACGTCGGCAACATCTTCTGCCTCATGCACGTCGGCGACATGCCGAAGGAAAAGTGCATGTATTCGACCAAGCTGTTCGCCGACAAGGTGATGCCGAAACTGCGCGACATGTTCCCGCAGGAATTCTGAGTACCAAGGACGACCGCTTCTGGTGCCAGCCGACTGGCGAAGCGCGTGCGTCCGGGCAGCCTCCGCTGCGTCCGAGTCGCAACTGCCGGCGAGCTGGCGCGGCAGCCGGCAGGCCTGAGGAGAATCAGCCATGGAACTCAAGACCGTCCAGACCGCGCACGTGCCGGTCCGCTATTTCGAAGGCGGCAAGGGCGAGCCGCTGGTGTTCCTGCACGGCGCCGGCGGCGCTGACGCCGGACGATCCGTTCCTGAACGAGCTGGCGGAGAAGCTTCCACGTCTACGCGCCCCTGCTGCCGGGCTACGGCGACAGCGAGGAGTGCGCCGAGCTGCGCGACATGCTCGACTTCACGCTGCACACCTGGGACGTGGTCGAGGCGCTGGGCCTGAAGAACCCGATCCTGGTCGGCCACTCGATGGGCGGCATGATCGCCGCCGAGATGGCGGCGGTCGCGCCCGCACGACGTCTCGCGCCTGGCGCTCATCTGCCCGGCGGGCCTGTGGCTCGACGAGCATCCGATTCCGCGACCTCTTCTCCGCGCTGCCGTTCGAGATGCCGAACTATCTGTTCCACGACCCGGAGGCCGGCGCGGCAAGCGATCGGCGCGGACTTTGACCTGACCGATCCGAAGTTCCTGCAGACCTATCTGGTGAGCAACGCGCGCCAGCTCGGCATGCGCGGGCAAGATCCTGTTCCCGATTCCCGAACGCGGCCTGGCCGGCGGCTCTATCGCATCAAGGCCAAGACGTGCTCGATCTGGGGCGACAGCGACAGGCTGATCCCGCCGGCCTACGCGCAGGCCTTCAAATCCGGTCTGAAGAGCGCCGACTTGATCATGATTCCGGATGCCGGCCACATGGTCGCATTCGAAAAGACCGCGGAGGTGGCCAAAGCCATTCATGCCGCGTATCTCAACTAACGCTCGGAGCGCGCTCGGGCTGCGATGAAGCCTCTGATTGTCGGCATCGGCGGAAGCACCAGGAAAAGATCAACTGGCGAACTGGCGCTGCATCTCGCTTTGCAAGCAGCGGAACGGGAGGGCGCGCGCACCATGCTCTTCCCGGGCCCGTTCCTGGCACACATGCCGCTTTACTCGCCGGAACGTATCGAGCGTAATGCCGAACAGCGCGAGCTAGTCGAGGCAGTTCGGCAGGCGGATGGACTGATCCTGGCGAGCCCGGGTTATCACGGCGGTATCTCGGGCCTGGTCAAGAACGCCCTGGACTTGCTGGAGGACCTGCGCAATGACCGGCGCCCTTATCTGGACGGCCGCTCGGTGGGATGTATCATCACCGCCAGCGGCTGGCAAACGGTGGGTTCGGCCCTCAACTCGCTCCGCTCGATCGTACACGCATTGCGCGGCTGGCCGACGCCGCTGGGCGCGGGCCTGAACATCGCCGAAAGAATTTTCGACCCCGCTGGCGCCTGCCTGGATCCAACCGCCGCTAAGCAGCTTGCCACGGTGGGGCGCCAAGTAGCCGAATTCGCGCAGCGCTGGATGGATCGCGAAGACGCGATTGGTGGGAGCTAGACTCGCAGCGACAGCACCGCTATTCCCTCTCACGCGGCAGGACGGGGAATCTTCGATAAGCGGTCGGATGCACGGCCGCGGCCTTATCGCGGTACGGCTTCAATTGCTCGCGCATCGCCATCAAAGCCTGCTCCTCCGCGCTCAGCTCGCTGCCTGCCTTTTTGCGTCGGCACGGCCGAAAGCCATGCGTTACGCGCATGCGCGGACGGAAAGTGGGCCCGCCGTGATCGGCGCCCACGTCAGCATCGCGATAGGGGCTCAAGCATGAGACAATCCGGGATGCGCGAATGCGGTCTTGAGTGCTCCGTAGCCGCCCATTGAAATGCCAGTGATCGCGGTCGAGGCGCGATCCACTCCGACATTGCAGATGGCGCGAAGATGCGGGATGAGTTCTTCCACCAGGAACGTCTCCCAGCGAACACCTTGACCCGGATCTTCTTAATGAAGCAGCTCATCCCCGCGCTCGGTGTCGCGAACACCATAGGAGCGAGCACACCATCGGACTACCAACAATCAAACAACAGCTGGCCAACAAGACTCTCGCGTGTGCCACCTCCGCCCATGAGCACCAGGCACAACGGCAGCAGCGCGGATTCCTGGCAGCCTTGAGGAGTGATCAGAACATATGGCACGGCTCCGGAAACGTTGGCAGAACACAACTCGGACAATTCGACGTTGGACGGCACAGGGCGACGGGCCGGCTGAACCACTGGGCGCCAGCAAGCAATCTAACACAGCGTTTGAGGCCAGTCCGTTCCACCGGCGCCTGCGTTGATCCAGCCGCCGCTAAGCAGCTTGCCACGGTAGGCCGCCAGGTAGTCGAATTCGCGCAAAGCTGGAGGGGGTCACGGCGCAGCCACTTGCACTCGGGCTCGGATGTTAGCTGTTAACGCGCTTACAATGCCGCGGCTGTTTCATACTTTGCTGGTACTTGATTCGAGCAAAATGGTACTTTCTTGCCAGCAGGGTCACGAATAAGAAATCTTTTCGCCTTATACTCCCCAGTAGCCTTTTTCGGGCTTGGGGAGGTACATATGAGACAGGCAGTGTGTTTACCGACATTCTTCGCCCTGACGCTGGCTCTTGCAATTCCAGCCGCGTTGAAGGCATCCGAGTACCCGATCAGTCTGCCGGCTCCGTCTGGTAATACCTTCAATTTTGTCCTCGATGGCTTCACGTTTGGCACCTGCAACTCTGCGGGCGGAGTGAACACCTGCGATCTTTCCGGGTCAGGCTCGATTAACTGGGATGTCAACGCGAAGATAACCGATCCACCGGGCGATTTCGGATTGACCGGTTTAGGAGACATCAGTGCCCCGGCCGGGACCACTGTCACCTTTAGCGTCAATGATGGCTTATTGGGCGACACTGTCGCAGGCACCCTCAGCTTTACAACCTGGAGTAAAGCATCGAGTGGGGACACCATCCTGGATGCGACGCTCACCGCGACTACCTACGACGTTACGTCCCTCCCAGGCGTGGCGTTGTTGGGCGCCACCAAGAGTCCAGCTTACTATCTGCAAATCGATGTCAATTGCGGAAGCAATTGCGTACAGATTGCAGATCCTCAGGGAACCATTGAGTCTGCTTTATTGTCCAACACTCCTTTTGCGACACCTGAGCCGAGAATGGTGATTCTACTCGCCGCAGGATTGCTGGCATTGGCGCTTTTGCGACGTCGGCGCTCGCCGCAAGTTGAGTCGTAGGTCGTCAAACAGGCAACCTAGCCCCCCTGAAACGCAAAGCTGCCTGTCGTCCGCGCGTTGATTTCTGCTCCAGCTTGCGGATTTCCGCGAGACGATTCTCGGTGAATCCGCGCTTGACCATTGTGCGATAGAATCTCTACCTATGGCCACCAAGCCGGTCCGCTCCCCCGCCGCGCTTAATAACGAAGCGCCTTATCCTGCTCCGCGCTATGCCTGGTACGTGGTCGGCGTGCTCACGCTGATGTACGTTTTTTCCTTCATCGATCGCCAGATTTTCTCGCTCATTGTGGCCCCGCTGCGCCGCGACTTGGGCATCACGGATACGCAGGTCAGCCTTTTGCAGGGATTCAGCTTCGCGCTCTTTTACACCTTTTGCGGAATCCCGCTGGGCCGCATGGCCGACAAGTACAGCCGGCGCGGGCTCATCGCCTGCGGCTTGGTGGCGTGGAGCGCCTTCACGTCGATGTGCGGGCTGGCCAAGAGTTTCGGACAAATGCTGTTCTGGCGGATGGGGGTCGGCGTAGGCGAAGCAGCACTTTCGCCCGCGGCTTATTCCATCATCACCGACGATTTTCCGAAGGAGAAGCTGGCCACCGCGATCAGCGTCTATTCGATGGGAATTTATATCGGCTCCGGCCTCTCATTCCTGCTGGGCGGAATCGTGGTGCGTTTCGCCTCGGCCAAAGATTTGTGGATCCTGCCGCTGGTCGGCGGCGTGCGCCCCTGGCAGATGATCTTCCTGGCGGTCGGGATACCGGGCCTGATCGCGACGCTATTGCTTCTCACGATCAAGGAGCCGCTGCGGCGCGGCGTGACTGAGTTTACAAAAGCTTCGGCCTCTCAATCGCTCGCCTACATTTTCAAGAATAAAGGTACATTTCTCTGCCACAACGTCGGATTCGGCTTGCTTTCGCTGGTGTCCTACGGAAGCGCGGCTTGGGTACCGGAATTCTTCCGCCGGGTTTATCACTGGGACATTCCTAAAATCGGTCTGGTGTACGGCTCGATGGTGGGGGTTTTCGGAGTGCTTGGTATCGTGGGCGCGGGCCGCATCGCCGATGCCGTGCGCGCGCGTGGCACCTTGCAAGCCAACATGCTGGTGGGCGTCTTCATCGCCCTGGCTTGGATTCCCGTGCACTTCTTACTGTTCCTGGCGCCGAGCGCCGGCTGGGCGGTAGTGTGGCTGGCGCCCGCCTGCGTTTTCGCCGCGGCTCCCTTTGGCATCGCGCCGGCCGCCATCCAGCAAATGATGCCCGCCGCCATGCGCGGCCAGGCATCGGCGGTTTATCTGTTCATCTTGAACCTGATCGGCCTGGGACTCGGACCCACTGCGGTCGCCTTCTTCACGCAGCATGTCTTCGGGCGCGACGAAGCGGTGAACTATTCTCTCTTAGTGGTGGGCGTCACCGCTTCGCTGCTGGCGGCCGTGCTGCTGTGGGCCGGGCTCAAGCCATTCCTGCGCAGCCTGGACCGGCTCAATCTGTGGATCGCCGATGAGCGACCTTGAATCCGGAGCCGACCGGCTCCCATTTCAGGCCACACAACTCGGCGCGGCATACCAAGCCATTCAATCTCTGCCGGTTTCGATCTTGCTCGACAATGTCCGCAGCTTGTACAACGTGGGGGCATTTTTCCGCACCGCCGATGCGGCTGGTTGCGAGAAATTGTACTTGTGCGGCATCACGGGACGTCCGCCCAAGCCGGCCATCACCAAGACTGCTTTAGGCGCTGAAGAAACGGTGGCGTGGCAGTATAGTCCGCTGGCAGCGGCCGTGATCGCCGAGCTGCACGAGAAAGGCTACGAGATCGCCGCCATCGAAACCAGCCGCCGCGCGGTGGATCTATTCGATTGGCGGCCGAGCTTTCCAGTCTGCCTCATGTTTGGTCACGAAACCGACGGACTAGCCACGGCGCTGCTGGGAATGTGCGACACGCACGTGCGTATTCCGATGCTGGGCCGCAAACACTCGCTGAACGTCGCCACGGCCGGCGGCATCGCCCTTTATGAACTGCTCCGGAAATATCGCCGCATGCAGGAGAGCGCACAGTGCGGGACGCGCTCACTATGATGAAAAAACGCTCGCGGCCCGCTGCGTTGTGCGCGACGTTTACTGGTGCAACAATAGGGCGATGAAGCCCAACCCTTCCCGTGTTCCGTTTTTGCTCCTGCTGGCCGCGCTCGCGTTTTTTTCTAACGCGATCGCCCAGGAACACCCCACCATGTTTCCGCCCGTGCGCGGCATTCATGAGATGGTGGGCGCCGCCAACAACTTCGAAGTCGAAGCCGGTTACCGCCTGCTAACCGAAGGCGGCAACGCCATAGATGCCGGTGTAGCCAGCACGCTCGCGGCAGGCGTCACAGAACTGAGCCGGTTCGGGCTGGGCGGCGAAATGCCGTTGCTGATCAAGATGGCGGGCAAACCGGTCGTCGCCATCAGCGGCGTGGGAGTGGCGCCGGCCAAAGCAACGGTCGAGTTCTACTCCAAGCGTCCGCCTGAACCGTGGGAGGAGGCGGCCCACATGGTGCCCATCCCCGGACAAGGGATGCTCGCTGCCATCACGCCGGGCGTGTTCGACGGCTTGATTCTGGCGCTAGACAAGTACGGCACGAAATCGTTCGCTGAAGTTGTCCAGCCCGCGCTCGAATATGCCGATCAGGGATTCCCGATGCCGGAGGAGTTCGGCGGAATGCTGCGCAGCTATCAGCGCATCCTGGCGCTCTGGCCTGCGTCGACGAAGTTTTTCTATCCCGACGGTACGCCCACGCCGCGCGGCGAGATTTTCCGCGAACCGGCCCTCGCCAATACGTTTCGCCAACTGGCCGCGGCCGAGAAAAAGGCGCATGGCAAACGCTCCGATAAACTGCGCGCCGTGCGCGACCTGTTCTACAAAGGCTCCATCGCCAAAGAGTTCGCCAGCTACTCGGAGAACAATGGCGGCCTGATCACCTACAGCGACCTGGCAAACTTCCATGCCGATATCGAAGAGCCCAAGGTGGGAACTTATCGCGGCTATCAGATCTACAAACCCGGCTTCTGGACGCAAGGACCGGTCATGATTGAGGCCTTGAATCTTCTGGAAGGCTACGACTTGAAGGCCATGGGCCACAACAGTCCGGAGTATCTCCACACGGTGGTGGAAGCGGTAAAGCTGGCGTTCGCCGACCGCGACCAATACTATGGCGATCCGAAGTTCAGCAAAATCCCCGAAGAGATTCTGCTCTCGAAGGAATACGCGGCGGAGCGGCGCAAGTTGATCGACCCGGCGCACGCTTCGCTGGAGTCTCGCCCCGGCAACCTGGGAACCAAAATAAATCTGCCTACCACCACGGCTTCGGCTGAGCCCGTAAACGACACGACCTGCGTCAACGTCGTGGATCGCCAGGGCAATGCTTTTAACGCCACACCTAGCGGCGCCTGGCTACCCTCGGTGATTATGGGCGACACCGGCCTTCCGCTATCCAGCCGCATCCAATCCTTCGTGACCACGGCCGGCCATCCGAATGTATTGCAACCCGGCAAGCGCCCGCGCGTGACGCTGAGTCCCACGCTGGTCACCAAGGACGGGAAACTCGAACTGATCATGTCCACTCCCGGCGGCGACAATCAGGACCAGGCGCTGCTCCAGGTGCTGCTGAACATCCTGGATTTCGGAATGATGCCGCAGGAAGCCGTCGAAGCGCCGCGCTTTCAGACCGAGCATTTTTATAGCTCATTTGCCGGACACGAGTTCACGCCCGGCCGGTTGAGCCTGGAAGGCCGCATCTCGCGCGCCACTGCCGACGCACTGTCTGCGCGCGGGCATCGAGTATCGGTGACCGGCGACTGGAGCAACGGTTCCGCGCCCACCGTGATCTGGGTGCATGACGGCGTGCTGAACGGCGGCGCCGATCCGCGCCGCGCGCGCTTCATCTTCGGACGGTGATCGCTGGGACCGCGCCGCGCTAGGGCGCCTGCACCGGGATGGTGACAATGTTGCTCGTGAACACGCTCTGTGCGATGAACAAGTGCGTGTTCGGATCGGTTGGCAGCGTGGAGCTGATTTGAAAAGTTACTTGGTAGACGCCCGCCGTTCCCGGCAGTAATCCCGCGTTCAAAACATTGGCGGTAGTAAGGCCAAGCTGCGCGTTATCGACGGAATTTACCGGAATGTTGAAAACCGGGCCGTTGTATATCTGGCCCGTGGCTCCAGCCGGGGTGGTGCCGTCCGCTAGAGTCGCCAATCCGATACCCGCGGCGTACAGGGTAAGCACTTCGCCGGGTACCGCCGGATTGTCAGCGGTTACCCGCGTGCCCGCCACGCTCGCGCAGCAGGTTGTAGGGGGCGAATTCAAGACACTCAGGATGATCAGCGCGCTGGTGGGACTCGATGACGTGCTGACCGGGATGCCTTCTCCGTCCGGCCCAGCCACCTTCGCAGTTAGAATGATGCGCGTAAACTGTCCGCTGGGCGAGGCAATAACCTTTTCGTCCGAATTCGCGTTGATCAGCGCGATCAGGCCGTCGCGCACGGTGGTCAGCGAATCGGTGGCTTCGATGGTGTAGCTGTAGCTGCGGTTTTCGATCGTAACGGTGGCGACATCATTGGCGAGGATGCTTCCATCCACCGAGACCAGCGCGATGGCGTTGCTGCTGGTGTGATACACGATCCCCAACCGCGGGTCTTGTCCTGGTTCAGCGAAAATGCCCGGGTTGCTGGGGACGATCGGAACCGAGATCGCCGTCGTGCTGGTGATGCTGCCATCATTGTGCACCGTGCGAACGAACGAACTGACACCGTTGGAGCCATTGACCTCAAAAGGGACTTGTGTGTTGATCTGGGTCGGCGAAACGTAGAACAAGGGCGCTTTTATGCCGTCGAAATAGACTTCCACACCGCCCAGATCGCTCGGATAATAACCCTGCGAGTCCGGGGTTCCGACGGCGGTGTTGTCGCTGAGATCAGTCCCGCTAATCGTCAGCAGCGTTCCAGGCGCCACTTGCGCCGCGTTGCTTCCGCCGGTAAGAACCGCGCCACTGGCCGTGGCCGTCTCGGTCGCAGTCGCCGTGCTGGACGCCGCAGCGACTGTAGCCGCTAAGGTGATGTTGTCTCCCGAACTTCCCGCGACTCGCGCGGTCAGAACCAATTCGTCGAAGCCGGGATTCGAAGTGGCGATGACATTGGGATCGCCCGCGCCGCTGTTGGCGCTCGTGATGACTTTCAGCACGTTGGTGGTGATGGTGCCAAGATTGTCATTCGTCGTCACCGTATACGTGTAAGCCTTGCCGTTAATCGTTACTGTGATCACGTCGCCGGAGGTAATCGTGCCGCCAAAGACCACCGTACCGATGGCGTACACTACCAGGCTGGCCGCATTGCTCACGCCGTTGATTGGAATCAAGGACTGGCCGGGCGTGTAAACCAGTACGCGCCGGTCATAGGGGTCTGCGGCGTATAAGTTCGTTCCGTCCCATGCCAGCGCCAGCGGCGTGCGAATCGTATCGGGACTGGAAGACAGAATGTTGGAGGTCGGCGAGACGATTGTGCTATCGGTCACCTGGTCGGTGAACTCGTCCACCTGCCCCAGAATCTCGTCCGCCTTCTGCCCGTTCTGCGTGGGAATGCTGTTGTAAATCAGAATCCGGTCGTTGCCGCCGTCGGCAATATACAGGCGTTGGCCGTCGGAGAGCGCGTAGCGCGGAAAGTTCAACGTCCGGCCGCACATTTGGGGATAGGTCGGGTTGCTGTCGGAATCGGTGCCCGTGGACGGGCAGAACGAGGCGCAGCCGGAGGGAAAGGTCGGGTTGTTGTCGCTATCGGTGCCGCTGGCCACGCACGCCCCCAAAACATTGTTGGCAACCTCGCTGACCATGTCCGGCTGACCCACTTCCACGTCGGCAGGTACCTGGGTGGTGGTCGGAATCGAGTTCCAGATCAGCACCCGATTGTGCGCCAGGTCCGTCACGAAAAGCCGCTGGCCGTCGGAAGTCACCGCAACAGGTGAGTAGAGATTATTGGCCTGCGGCGGAACGTCGCCCGCTGTAATAGGCGGCGCGGTGGCCAGATTTGGCTCGCCCAGAACGTAATCCGCTGCTTGGTTGTTGGTGGTGGGAATGCTATTCCACACCATAACGCGGTGATTCTGCGTATCGGCGACGAACAGCCGGCCGCCTTGAATCCATACGCCTTCCGGACCGCGCATGGACGAAGGCGTGGGTACCTGCGGTGGTGGATTGGCGGTGGTGAAATCGGGCTGGCCAAGCACGATATCCGCGTTGGCGTCGTTGGTGGTGGGTATGGTTTTCCAGATCAGAACGCGGTTGTTGTCCGTGTCCGCCACCACCAGTGCGTTTCCATCGGTTGCCACCCCGGTCGGCGTTTGAAATCCGTTCTGGGTAACGTAAGGGGTCGTGGTAGTGACGAAATCCGGTTGGCCGACCACGACGTTAGGGCCGCCCTGATCCGGTCCGATACACACCGGACACCGCAGTCCTTGAGGGATCGGGCTGGTGGGTGGGAGAATGAACCTCGAAATGTTGTTGTAGATCAGAACACGGTTCTGCAACGGCGTTGCCGCTACTTTGTTGGAATCCACTACAAACAGGGTGTTGTTGGCGAACGCCACGCCGCCCACGCCACCCAGCCTCGGGCCGGAAGGAGCGGCGACATCCTGCGCCGTGAACGTAGTCTGGCCAATCATCGCGCGGGCGGCCTGACCGGTAATGTAGCCCGGCGACTGAACCTGCCTTGGAATCGAAGAGGCGTGTGGAGACTTACGGACGATCCGTCTCCCGGCCCGAGTGGGCGCTACGGCGGGACATACGCCGCCAGGCGATGTGGCACAGGCACCGGCCGGCGCAACCGTCTCCACTGGGTCCGCGCCGAATGCCAACCAGGGTAAAAAGGAAATCAGGGCAAGGTACTTCATGCGACAGAACTTAGTGACAAGGACCCAGTATAACAATCTGCGACGCGCCCGGGTTCTTTCGCGTTACGATTTTTCTTGCCCCGTCTGACCCGCGATCACGGCTGCGGCTGCAGGATCTCCCCCCAGATGACTTGCGAGGCTTCCGTTTCTCCGTGCAGGTCTTTGGTAGCGCGAATGAAGACTACTCGATTGGCCGCCAGCGCGCTGCGGTCGGTAGCCTGGCCATCATGCAGGTAGCGAGTCTCCGGACGCAAGCGGATTACCTTATGCGCGCCGGACCTCAGCCTCAGAATCAAGAGCTCCGGCGTGATGCTGGACACCGCGCCGCTCAAGGTAAACGGTAAGCTCAAGCTCTCGCTCGCTAGGGGATCCATCGAGCCCAGGTTCGCGCCAGGCAAAAACTGGGGCTGCATCTGAACCGCGCGGGCATAGCATTGTGGCGAACCAGCCTGCCGGTCGGCGACGACTTCAAGATGGTCGCCTTTCGCCAGCCGGTCCATTGTGACCCGCTGCTTATCCCGCTCGACGTACGTTCGATCGTCGTACCAGCAGGTGTACACGTGATCGGGCCACACCAGAAATGTGAACTGGCCTTGGTCCGGGGCGCCCTGCCAGCGTATGAGGTCTCCCTTCAGAAAACCCTGGGGCGCGTTTTCCTGGGCCAGGGCGCTGGAGGCCAGCAGCGCGATAAGGCATCCTGCGGCTTGCCGCCACATAGTCCCAGTATAAGTCGCGGAGCCGAACCTCAAACCGTGATGCTACACTGGCGCTTATGAGAACGCTTCTTGTTGTCTTATGCCTCACGTTGCTCAGCCTGGCGGTCACGGCGGCGGACTTTTCCGGCACCTGGTCGGCTGACGTCGCGCTGGATGCCGGCAGCGGCACGGCCACGTTCGTGTTCAAACAAGCCGGGGACAAACTGACCGGCACGTATACCGGTGCCGTCGGCAGCGCTAACGTCACGGGAACCGTCAACGGCTCCGATGTCGAATGGTCGTTTAACAGCGACGAGGCCGGCAAGATTACCTATAAAGGCAAACTGGATGCCGGTGGAAAGATCGTTGGGACGGTCGAGTACGGCCAGTTGGGAAGCGGCAAATTCACCGCCCAGAAGCAGAAATAGCCGGACTAATGATTCATCGCTGCCAGCGCGTCTTTGAGCTCACGCGCGTAATGGTCGATCTCCGCCTGCGGCACCGTGACTAACGTCTTTTCCAGATCTTCCCCGGTCACCAGCATGCGCTTGAGATGCAACGCGGCGATCTTCAAACACCACGCATCGGTGAGCGCGTGGCCGGCCTGCTTAGACGCCGCCAGCAACGCCGGATGCGGCAACGCGATGATGCGTTCCTCGAACGGTGCGCCGTCCGCGGAAACACCGAACTTCACATCCACAGTGTCGGCATGGCGGATCGAAATGCCGTTCTGAAGCCAGTCGAAATGGACCTGCCAGATGCGGCCGAAGGGGTCGGGGCCCGATTGGAATTCGCGAAAGTTGTCGAGCATCTTCGTTGATTGTAGCGGATGCAAACGCGCGTGGTCTGTCTCAGCTTTCGAAGGCGGTCGCGTGGTCGAGATCGGCAATTAGCCCAGGCTGTGCTGTTGGGCGCCATCCCAGCCGTTCCTGCGTTAGCGCGCTAGAAGCCGGAGCGTCGCCACCCACGAAGAACCCGAGCCAGCCAAAATGCCCGGCTGCCTCCTCCGGGGACTTGGCGACCACCGGCACCTTCAGGCCCCGGCCGATTGCGTCGGCGATCTCTCGGAGCGGCACGCCCTCTTCGGCGACCGCGTGGTAGCGGGCTCCCGCGGATCCCTTCTCAAGCGCCAGCCGGTAAAGGCGGGCAGTATCGAGCAGGTGCACCGCGGGCCAGCGGTTGCGTCCATCACCCACATACGCCGAAACACCCTTTTCGCGAGCTGCAGCGATCAGGATAGGTGACCAGGCCCATGCTTGACGTCGGTCGTGTACCTGCGGGAGGCGCATCACCGACGCGCGCACGCCCCGCGCCGCCACCGCCTCTGCCGCCTCTTCCGACGCGCTGCGAGGGATCCCGGCGGAACTGGGAGTGGGCGCATCTTCTTCCGTCGCGAGGTGGCCGGGCCTCGAGGCCATCGCGGTCCCGGAGGTGACGATCAGGGGGCGGTCAGAGCCCACCAGCACGGAGCCAAGCGCCTCGACGGCGCGCCTGTCTGCCTCACAGTTTGCCGCGTACTTCGAGAAATCGTGGTTAAAGGCGGTGTGAATCACGCCATCCGACATGGCTGCTCCACTGCGCAGGCTTTCCAGGTCTTCAATATCGCCGCGATGCACCTCGGCGCCAGCGTCGATAAGAGACTTGGCGCCCGCATCCGAGCGAGCAAGACCGAGCACCTGATGGCCCGCGTTGATTAGCTCCGCAACAATGGCAGTACCGATAAAACCTGTCGCACCGGTTAGCAAGACACGCATACGATTTCCCCTTTACTATGGCAACCGCTACGTCCCGGTTGGAATCTTTAGATGAACGGGTGATTCTTTTGCGAGACTAGCGAGAGAAATTCGTCGCGGGTCTCCTTGCGCTTGCGGAATGCGCCCAGCATCGCGCTGGTCACGGTGCCGGAATGCTGTTTCTCGACGCCGCGCATCATCATGCAGAAGTGGCGCGCTTCGCAGATCACACCCACGCCTTTAGGTTGCAGGACCTCTTCCAGCGTGGCGGCCACTTGATGCGTGAGCCGCTCCTGCACTTGGAGCCGCCGCGCGAACATGTTCACGATACGCGGGATTTTGCTCAAGCCGATCACCTTGTCCTTCGGCAGGTAGGCCACATGCATGATGCCGAAGAACGGCAGCAGATGATGCTCGCACATGCTGTAGAACTCGATGTCGCGCAGCACCACCATGTCGTCGCACTTTTCCGCGAAGAGCGCGCCGTTGACGATGGCTTGTACATCGGTCTGGTAGCCGCTGGTGAGGAATCGGAACGCTTTTTCGGCCCGGTCCGGCGTGCGCGCCAAGCCTTCGCGCGACGGATCTTCGCCGATCTTCTCCAGTAGCTTGCGCATCAGCTCGGCCATCGATTCCTGATCGCGCTTGGGCGGCATCACCTTCACTGTGGAATCATTTCGCTTCATGGTTGCCCTGTTCTTTGTTCCTCGGATCTCGACTCAAAGCGGTTCCGGCGCGTCTCCTGCAACCGGACGGACTGGCAGCCGCGGCCACTCGCCTGGAAAAACCTCCCGCCAGTGCCGCTGCAATCTTCCTTCGATCACTCGGATTATGTTCTCCGAAGTGGGATTCAACTCGCGAAACTCCGCCAGGTCCGCGTTGACGTATTTGTGATCGAAATCCGCCAGCACTTGTTCATTCACCAGCCGGTCTAATGCCGGCGTCTGCACCACCTGCCCGGATACCGGATCCAGCGGACCGGCCGCCGTCACCTCCAGCACGTAGTCGTGCCCGTGCCCATGCGGGTTGTTGCATTTCCCGTACAGCTCACGATTTTCCTGTTCCGAAAATCGCGGCGAATTCAGCCGATGGGATGCCGCGAACCGGTAGCGGCGCGTGACCCGAATCATGCGCGGTCTCCGGAATAATCCACGTACAGATCTTCGGTCTCGTACAAACGGATATTACGCAGCCGCGCGCGCCCGCTTTCGAAATCAGGCTCCAGGCGATGCCAAATCTCCGCGGCGACATTCTCGGCGGTGGGCACCATTTTATCGAAAGGCGGAACCTCGTAGTTCAGGAAGCGATGGTCCATCGGCTCGATGACCCGCTGCTGGATGATCTCTTTCAGCCTCTTGAGGTCGAAAATCATCCCCGTCTCCGGATCGGCATCGCCTTCCAGCGTCACCTCCAGCACGTAGTTGTGGCCATGCCCGTTTGGATTAGCGGCTGCGCCGTAAAGTTCGCGGTTCTGTTCGGGCGTCAGCGACGACTGGCTACAAACGTGCGACGCAGAGAATTCAGCGCGGCGAGTGATTAGCATGAATCCTTTTATGTGATGCTCTGGCAGCGGGTTGGGATACTCTAATATTATAAAAGAGAGGCCTGCGAGGAAGTACGAAAATGACTCATTCCAAAGTGGATCAGGCGCTGAAGGTAGCCATCGGAGGGCTGCTGGTGGCGTTGGCGGTCCTGATTGTCTATTCGATGCAGGACCACGTCGTCGCGGTGGGTGACCATGCCCCAAATTTCACAATTACCACGGCGGATGGCAAGACCGTGACCCCCGCCGACTTCCGCGGCAAGGTGCTGGTATTGAACTTTTGGGCAAGCTGGTGCCCGCCCTGCGTCCAGGAGGCGCCCTCGCTCAATCAGTTCGCCAAGATGCTGGCGCCGTCGGGCGTGGTGGTGCTGGGAATCAGCGTGGATCACAATGAGCAGCAGTATCGCGACTTCCTCAAGAAGTTTCAGGTCGGTTTCCTGACCGCGCGCGACCCGGCGCAAGACACCACCTACCGCTACGGGACGTACCAATTTCCGGAAAGCTACATCATCGACCGTAATGGCAAAGTGGTCCGCAAGTTCGCGGGCTTGCCCGAGGACAACGGCCGCACGGTGATGTGGACGGACCCGGATCTGGTGACCTTCGTCAAATCCCTGACGTCCTGATGCCCAAACACGATTGGTATTCGGACACGGATCCCAAGGCGCTCCAGGTCTTC
Organism: Terriglobia bacterium; assembly: GCA_963739705.1. GTDB lineage: Bacteria > Acidobacteriota > Terriglobia > Bryobacterales > Bryobacteraceae > Palsa-89. Next base: position 135,093 of record CAVUBR010000024.1, read on the forward strand.
ATCGACCTGCAGCGGAAAATGTCGCCGGAGCAGAAAACGGCAGGTGTCTTTCAGATGAACGAAATGCTCCGGCGGACAACGGAAGCCCACGAACGGCAGCTGCACCCGGATGCCTCGGATCGGGAAATCTTCCTCCGCGTTGCGTCGCATCATCTCGACCGCGAAACCATGCTTCGCGTATACGGCTGGAACCCGGCTTGTCCGACCTGATGCGATCGGTTGCCCAGGCGCTCGATCGTCTGCAGCAATCGCTCGACCGGCAGGGAATCCGCTATTTCCTGGTGGGTTCGCTCGCCAGTTCCATCCACGGCGTTCAGCGCTCCACCAGAGACATCGACATTGTCGCAGCCATCGGGGAGCGGCACACGGTGGCGTTGGCTCAAGATCTCCAACGCGAGTTTTACATTGACGCCGACGCGGCGGCCGAGGCGCTGCGGCATGGCAGATCCTTCAACCTGATCCATTTCGCCTCAAGCTACAAATTCGATATCTTTCCCGTTCCGGATGACCCCTACTATCACACGCAACTTCAGCGAAGCCAGCCCAAGGCTATTGTTCTGGAAGAGGGCCTGGTGGTCCAATCCTTCGTCGCAACCGCGGAGGACACAATCCTATCCAAGCTGGTCTGGTACCGCTTAGCCCGCATTTCTCACGAACCCTCTAGCAAAAAGCCGCCGACTCTGGCATAACTGAGTTTCCACACAGCAGTTAAGGCCCAGAAGAAAGGCGGCTTTCGCTATGACAGAGTGTAGCCAAACTCAGTTCACATTCCAAGCCCATTTTTCGCGCCAGGTGACTGGTCAGTTTGACGGCGGCACGATGACTTCGGACGCAGGAGGTCTTCTGCTACGGGAAACCGATCGGCGCATGAATCTGTTGCCGCGCTTGGCGCAATGCTTTCTGGACGGACGGGCTCCGGCGCGCATTCAACATTCGGTGGCGGAAATGATTTCGCAGCGCGTTGCGGCTTTGGCGCTGGGCTACGAAGATTTGAACGATCACGAGCAACTGCGCCAGGACCCGGTGTTGAAACTGCTGGCGGGCCAGGAGGACTTGGAGCAGCCGCTGGCCGGCAAGAGCACGCTCAACCGGCTGGAGTTGGGCACCGGCTCAGCAGACCGCTACAAGAAGATCACCTTTTGGAAACAGGGCATGGACGAGTTGCTGGTGGACGTGTTCGTCGAAGCGCATACCACGGCTCCCGAAGAGATTGTGCTGGACATCGACACCACCGACGTGGCCTTGCACGGCGATCAGGAAGGCCGCTTCTTTCACGGCTACTACGATGACTACTGTTACCTGCCCTTGTACATTTTCTCGGGCGAGCACCTGTTGTGCGCGCGCCTGCGCTGCGCCAACATCGACGCTTCGGCCGGAAGCCTGGCCGAAATCCGGCGCATCGTCGAACAGATTCGCCGGCACTGGGGGCAGGTGCGCATCACGCTCGCGGCGACTCCGGTTTTTGCCGCGACGAGTTGATGGATTGGTGTGAGAATAACCGCGTGGACTACGCTTTCGGCCTCGCACGCAACCCGCGCTTGCGCGCGCTGGTCGCCGATGCGTTGCTGGAAGCGCAACGTCAGTGGGAGCAAACCCGTCTGCCCGCTCGGGTCTTCGTCGAGTTCTCCTATCAGACCGTGTCTGGCTCCTGGTCCAGGCCGCGACGTGTGGTGGCCAAAGCCGAACACATCGAGGGTAAGCAGAATCCGCGCTTTGTGGTGACTTCGCTGGCGGCTGCGGATTGGCCCGCGCAGAAGTTATATGAACAGCTGTACTGCGCCCGCGGCGACATGGAGAATCGCATCAAGGAACAGTTCGTCCTGTTCGCCGATCGCGTTAGCGCCGAATCCATCCGCGCCAACCAACTCCGGCTGTATCTATCCGCGATGGCTTATGTGCTGGTCTGCGGATTGCGCCGCCTGGGATTGAAGGCGACCGATCTGGCCACCGCTCAAGCTGCCACGATTCGTCTTCGACTCCTGAAGATCGGCGCGCTGGTGCGGATCACCGTGCGCCGCGTGTGGATCTCCCTGCCGCGCAGTTACCCTTGGCCGGACCTGTTCCAACGCGTGCATCGCGCACTCACCGGCTGAGAAAATTCTGCGATCTTTGAAAATCTATTGTGCCGGCGGTCGTTGTGGCCCCACCACGTCCACACACTACCTGAAGTGCCCCGGTTTTTTCATCCTCCAAAAGGCTGATCCGTCGCTCGTCACAATTCAGCGGGCCTAACTCACTGGTGAGAAATGCGGGTTAGGCGGCGAATCATCGGATCAACAATGGAACGACCTGCGTGGAGTTCGAGCCGTGCAGGGAGCTGGCCTCGATCAGAACTATTTGCAGAAGTGGGCGCAGCACCTGGGCGTGCAGGACTTATTGGATAAGCTTTTGAGCGAGAACCTGTGAACAGATACTGCGACATCAACCCAGCCTTGCCATGATACCGTAAGGAATGTTCAGGAACTCCCCTATGGAGGCGTTCGAGTGACGAAGCTGATTGCTGTCATTGCTCTCTCAGTCCTCGCTTGCGCAACTGCGCTGGCCGCCGAGATGACGGGCTACATCTCCGATACGAAATGCGCGGCCGAACACGCCAAATCCCCAACCGCCGCCGGCTGGATTCATCCCAAGGTGTTTGAATCCTGCGCCAAAATGTGCGTCAAAGACGGCTCCGAGGCCGTATTCCTGACCGAGGACAACAAAGTGGTCAAGGTCGATGCGGACTCGCTGGACAAAGTCATGCCGCACCTGGGCCATAAGGTTAAGCTCAACGGCAAAGTGGAAAACGGCCAGCTGAAGGTCGCAAGCATCAGCACGATAAGTTGGGATTGACCGATCGCCTGCTAGCAGCCGTCGAAAAAGTAGTCGGGCCGCGCGGGTACCTGTGCCGGCCCGAGGACCTGGCGCTGTACGAGTACGACGGCGGTGTCGACAAGGCGCGCCCGGATCTGGTGGTGTTTCCGAAATCCGGCGAGGAAGCCGCGGCGCTGGTGAAAATCGCTGCCGAGCACGGCATCCCCATCGTGGGCCGGGGCGCGGGCACCGGCTTGAGCGGCGGCGCGATTCCAAGCTCAGGCGGCATGGTCATTTCGTTCGCCCGCATGAACCAAATCGTCTCCACCGACTTGCCCAATGAACGCGCGGTCGCTCGAGCCCGGCGTCGTCAACCTGGAAATCACGCAGGCCGTCGAGCGCCAGGGTTATTTCTATGCGCCCGATCCTTCCAGCCAGCGCGCCTGTACCATCGGCGGCAACGTCGCCGAGAACTCAGGCGGTCCGCACACGCTGGCCTACGGCGTCACAACCAATCATGTGCTCGGCCTCGAAGCCGTGCTGGCCGATGGCACGCAAATCTCAACCGGCGGCCTCGCACCCGATCTGCCTGGATATGATCTGACCGGATTGCTGACGGGCTCGGAAGGAACCATGGCGCTGGTGACCAGGATCACCGTTCGGCTGATGCGTCAGCCGGAAATGGTGAAGACGCTGCTCGCCATTTATGACGATGTGGATCATTGCGCCGATTCGGTCGCTGAGATCACCGCCCGCGCCATCACGCCCGCCGCCATCGAGATGCTGGATGGCGTCATGCTCCGCATGGTGGAAGTGGACACGCACGCCGGATATCCGATGGACGCCGCCGCGGTGCTGCTGATCGAGCTGGAGGGACTACGGGAAGCCGTCGAGGAACAGACCGCGCAAATCGAAGATGTCTGCAAATGCTGCCGCGCGCGCGAAGTCCGGGTGGCGCGTTCTGCCGCCGAGCGTGAGCTGTTGTGGAAGGGACGCAAGAACGCTTTCGGCGCGGTCGGCCGCGTGAGCCCGTCGTATTACGTGCAGGATGGCGTTGTGCCTCGAACCAAGATCGCGCCCACGCTGCGCCACATCGGCCAGGTCTCCGAGAAATACGGCCTGACCATCAGCAACATTTTCCATGCCGGCGATGGCAACATGCATCCCATCATCTTGTTCGACGGGCGCAAGCCTGGTGAGCTGGATCGCGCGCGCGCCGCCGGAGACGACATTCTGCGATTCTGCATCGCCGAGGGTGGTTCCATTACGGGCGAGCACGGCGTCGGCATCGAAAAGAAAGAGCTGATCGGCGAGCAATTCTCCGACGACAGCCTGGAGATGATCCGGCGCTTCAAGATGCTGTTCGATCCGTCCTGCCGCCTCAACCCCGGAAAAGTCCTGCCCACCGGGAAAGGCTGCATGGAAATCCGCCAGCCCGCCGCTATGGTGGTTTAGCCTCCCCGTGACAGCCGCGTTGCTCGAGTCCGTCCGCGCTCACCGCGAGGCGATGATCGAGTTCACAAGCGAGTTGGTCGCAATTCCCACTGAGAATCCGCCTGGCAACGCGTACCGGGACGCAGCGCAGTTGATTTGCCGGCGACTGGCCGAACTGGGCTTTCGCGATACGCGGCGGGAGGGCGATTGCGTTCTCAGCTTTGAGGGAGATGGCGAACGCACGCTGTATTTCAGCGGCCACTATGACGTCGTCCCGGCCCAAAGCCCGGCGCAATTCGATCCGCGGATCAAGGGCGCCAACCTCTTCGGCCGCGGATCGTCGGACATGAAGAGCGGCCTGGCCGCCATGACCTATGCTGCCGTCGCACTACGAGACGCTGGCGCGTTGCGAAACGGCCGTGTAGGCCTGGTGTTTGTGCCGGACGAGGAAACCGCCGGACCGCGAGGATCGCGTTATCTGGTCGAACGCGGGCTGCTCGGAGCCAATGGGATCGCGATGCTGACACCGGAGCCGGCCGGCAGCGTCGTATGGAACGCCAATCGCGGCGCTGTTACGCTGAAGCTTACCGTGCAGGGCAAAACCGCACACGTGGGAAGGCAGCACGAAGGCGTCAATGCTTTCGAGCACATGCTCAACGTCGCAAACGCGCTGCTGGAGCTGAAGCGCGAGGTGGAAACCCGAACCACCCGGTTTTCAATTCAGCCGGAAGCCGCGCGCCGCTCCATTCTCATGCTGGGCGGGCAGGCCGAGTCGGGCGTGAATTTCAACGTCGTGCCCCAAGTCTGTTCCTTCACGGTGGATCGCCGGATTAATCCGGAAGAAAACTTCGCCGAAGAAAAGCAAAGGCTGCTGGCCATGATCGACCGGGCACGCGCCGGCGGAACGCAGATTGAAGTCGAGGTCCTGCAGGAAGGGGCGTCTTGCGGAGTCGATGAAAACTGCGAGGCCGGCAGAGCGCTGGCCCGCGCCATCGAGTTTGTAACCGGAAAACCTGCGCAATTCGAAATGTGCCCCGGACTGTTAGAAATCCGCTTCTACGCCGAGCGTGGGATTCCGGCCTTCGCCTACGGACCGGGCCTGCTAAGTGTCTCGCACGGGCCCAATGAATTTGTGCCGCTAAAACGAATCGTCGAATGCGCTCAGATCTACGCCCTTACGGCCGCAGCTTTGCTGGGTTGAAAATCGGATTCACTGCGACGATTCCGCCGTCTCCACCGTCATCAGCACCAGTGAAATCCAGACCAGATCGGCCATCAGCAGGTGCAGAATCTGCATCCAGGCCGGCGCCAGCAAAACCAGATTGATCGCGCCCGCGCACAGCTGCCCGATGGTAAGAATCAGAACCGCGAGCGCGATGCGCTGCAATTCGCGAGGCCGGCTCCGCCGCATAACCCATACCGCTACCGCGCCGAAGAAAACGCCGCCCGCAATCGCCAGCGCCGGATGAAACACGCGCAGCCGTAACAGGAAATGAGCCGTCGTCGAAAGATCCTGCCGGAAGCCTTCGGCGAGCGATGAGGCGGGAAAAAGCGTATCGCCCAGCGCCGCGATCCCGCCGCTTACTGCGATCAATAGCGCCACGGGCAAAGTAGCCGCCGCCAGCCGCGAAAAACGCCCCGGCGCCGGCACGTCCTCGCGCGAAAACCACGCCGCCAGCGACAGCGCCGCCACCAGCAGCAGCGTGTTGGCCAAGTGCAGCGACAGGTACAAAGCCCGCCCCACGGAGCTGTTGGCGCCGACGTAGTCGAACAGCACCAGCCCCGCTCCCAGCAGCGCTTCCACAATCAAAAAAACGAACGACGCCAGCGCCATTTTGCGCGCGCGATGCCGGCCAGGAAACACCCGGATGCTCCAAACCAGCAGCACTGCCACGGCCACGAACGCAATCCCGCTCATGCCGCGATGCGTGAACTCGATCAGCGTCTGGACTTGCGGCGCATGCGGCACCACTTCGCCATTGCACAGCGGCCAATGATTGCCGCATCCGGCGCCCGATCCGCTGGCGCGAACATAAGCGCCCCATAGCACCACCGCAAGGTTCCAGCCCAGCACGCCCCAGGCGTAGCGAGTGAAATTGCGCGTCCCGCTTCGGGGAGGAGATGCAACCGCGGCGCTCACCGTCTTCAATGTACCAGCTTTGCTAAAATCGATTCACCGCATTGATGTACGTTTTCCGCACTTGCCTGGCGCTCACGATCCTGGTCGTTTTCACCGCCGGCAATCTCCCGGCGCAAAAGAAGAAGTCCACGTCTGAAGACCAGGGCTACATTCCCCAAGTCCTTCCCGAAAAACAGAAGAAACAAAAAAAGGATGAACAGCAGACGCTGCCTCCGGCCCGCGAGCTTCCAAACATCGTCGTGGCCGAGACCGGCCACTTAACCTATGAGGTCTCGCCGCTATCCGCGAAAGGCCTGCTGTCGCAACAGACGCGCGATGCGCTCAAGAGCCTGCTTCGGACCAATCGGGGAACCATCGTCAAGCTGCGTGCCTTCGTGGCTGGCTCAGGCGACCTTCGCCGCGTCGGAGAATTAGCCGTCGAGGCCTTCGCCGATAAACATCAGCCGCTGCCGGTCCTGAGCGTCATCCAGGTGGGCGCCCTGCCGCTGACCGGCGCCCAAATCGTGATCGAGGCGACCGAAACCGAAAAGCGCACGGTGAATCCGAACGGCATCGCCTTTATCTCGGGCCAGGACGCGGGCAGCGTAACCGAGTCTCTGGATCATTTGAAGATCGCACTACACGCCGCCGGCCTCGAGCCCGCGGACACACTCCGCATGACGTGTTTCGTCAGCTCGCTCGATGACGAAAAAAGCGCGCAGCTCTTGTTGACCGGAAATTTCCCGGGCGCCGGCGTAAACTATGTTCAGATGCAGCGTGAGCCCGTCACCCCAGCCGCGGAATGCGAAGCCGTGGCGCGCCTGCGCTCCACGCCGGCCCAGCCAGTCACGTTCCTGAATCCTGCCAACCTGCCGAAATCTCCTTACTATTCGCAGCTCGTGCTGGTTGCGAGTCCCACACTCGTATTCACGGGCACGCAGCTCGCCTTTGGCGCCGAGGAAAGCGACCTGAAGCTGGCATTCGAGCGCCTCGGAAGAGCTTTAACTGCCTCCGATGCTCGCTTCGACGGCGTGGTCATGTCGCATTTCTACCTCACATCCCGCAGCCTGCTGGCCAAGCTGCGAGCCGTGCGCGCCGGCTTTTACAATGCGACTCACCCTCCCGCCACCACCCTGCTTCCATTCGAAGGACTTCCAGGCCTGGACGCGCAGATGGGGCTCGAAGTAATCGCGGTGGCTGAGTCTTCCAACCACTGACAGCCCGGCATGCCGACTCGCCCCATGCCACGCGCCGCCTTGGGCTGCCGTTCCCACTCCGGCTGGGCCGCGGTGGTCGCGTTAACCGGACCGGCGGACTCACCTTGGGTCGTCGAGCGCCGGCGAATCGAGATCTGCGACCCGCGCATTCGCGGATCCAAGCAGCCTTATCATGCCGCCGAGCCCATGCAGTTGTCTGACGCCGAAGCATTCCTCAAGCGCTGTACTCAGAGCACCTCGCGGCTGGCGACTGACGCGTTGCGAAGTGCGGTGGACAACCTCCGCGCCCGCGGGTATCAGACCAGAAACTTCGGCATAACTCTCGGCTCGGGCCGCACCCTGCCCGCGCTCAAAGCCATCCTGGCCTCGCACGCGCTGATCCACACCGCCGAGGGCGAGTTCTACCGCAACCAGCTACGCAAGGCCGCCCAGCAGTGCGGCCTGGATGTCCTGGGCATCCAAGAACGGGAGCTATACGAACGCGCGTCGGCTCAATTCCGCGTGCCTTTGGGCCAACTCGAGCGCCGCGTCGCCGATCTCGGAAAACCGCTTGGACCGCCCTGGTCGCAGGATCAGAAATGTGCCGCGCTGGCAGCCTGGCTGGCCCTAAGCGGCGCGGTCCTCTGATACGGTGGCATTACCCGAGCGATCTGTACTCGCGATTGAAATATACCAGCGGCCGCCCCGCTTTCCATCGCGCATGCTCCACTTCACCGACGAAGATGGCATGATCCCCGGCTTCGATGATAGAAGCAGTCCGGCATTCGAGCGTCGCCAGACTCCCGCGCAGCAGGGGCGCGCCGCTTTCGCCCAGCGTCCAGTCCAGGCCTTCAAACCGGCCCTCGGGCTTCTCCGCGAACGTAACTGAAACCGCGCGCTGCGATTCGCCGAGGACATTCACCGCGAAGTGCGTGCCCTGCCGAAAATGTGAAATAAACGGGCACTGCAGGTCAATACAGATCAGAATGAGCGGAGGATCAATCGAAACCGCAGCGAAGGAACTGACGGTCAGTCCGTGCGGCGTTCCATCTTGCGCCCGCACCGTCGCCACCGCTACTCCGGTGGAGAACAAAGCGCAGGCTTCGCGAAAGGCGTCAGGCTCTAGCGAGCGGCTGGAGCGCGCGATTCGAGCGGCGAGTTGCGCGGGAAGGCCGGCTTGACATGAGCTTAACCCTAATCCTATCATGGGGTTTGCTCCGCTCTTTGATATCGGGGATAAACGCCTCGGAGCAATTCTGCTTGCATTCAATGCTTTTAGCCGTCTTGAGGGGGACGCCGTGATCAAGCTCGACATCATTAACGAAGTAGTCAACAAAACGGGAATTACAAAAACCAAGGCCGAAATGGCCGTCGAAACCGTCTTCGAAAGTATGAAGCGAGCCCTCGCGCACGGTGAGCGCATCGAGCTCCGAGGCTTCGGGATCTTCAACGTGCGCCCCCGCAAAACCGGCATTGGGCGCAATCCACGCACCGGCGCCGAGGTCGCCATTCCGCCTGGCAAAGCGGTGCGCTTCAAACCCGGCAAGGAGCTGCAGTCCCTGCAGTAGTGGAAGTTGTCGTGGTTCCCCGCTCGACGAGCGACGGTCTAAGAGCCGCCCTCACTTTTCCTCAAGAGGAGATCTCCGCTTCCCGCTGGGCGCTGCACTGGTGTCTGCTGGCGCTGACGCTGCTGACCACCACCTGCCGTGGGAGTGGTTTTCGCCCACAGCTTCGAAACCAATCGCCCCATCGACCTGGACCAATTCTTTCAATCTGCTGCCGATGCTGGCCGCGCATCCCCTGCTGCTGGTCGACGGCCTGGCATTTTCGCTGACCTTATTGACCATCCTGCTCTCGCACGAGCTCGGCCATTATTTCGCCTGCCGATATTACGGGATCGACGCCAGCCTGCCTTATTTCCTTCCCGCGCCCACACCCATCGGGACGTTGGGCGCATTTATTAGAATCCGTTCGCCCATCTACACGCGGCGCGCGCTGTTTGACGTGGGCATCGCTGGCCCTCTCGCCGGCTTCGTCGTCTTGCTTCCGCTGCTGGTTATCGGAGTCGCGAGTTCGAAGGTGATTCCGGGCATCGCCGAGCGGGGAGACCTGGTCTTTGGGACACCCGGGATCATGCGGGCCCTGGAATGGGCCATCTTCCCTGGCGTTCCTTCCTCCAATATCGCGTTGCATCCGGTAGCGCGCGGCGCCTGGGTCGGAATCCTGGCCACGGCTCTCAACCTGATTCCGATCGGACAACTGGATGGCGGCCACATCCTCTATGCGTTCGCCGGGCAACGGCACAAGTTTCTTTCACGATTATTCGTGGCCGGCGCTGGTGCCGCTGGGAATCTTTTATTCCCATACCTGGTTGGTGTGGGCAGCGCTGCTGTTCTTCTTCGCGCTGCGGCATCCCACCATCTTCGACGACACGCCGCTCGATCGAAATCGCGTCTGGCTCGGACTCGCGGCCTTGCTGGTTTTTTTGCTGACCTTTACTTTGGTGCCGATCCGTTAAGCCGCAGCACGCGGCCGGGACGCGCCGCCGTCAAGCGTCCGCCGGAAATAACCAGTTGCCCGTTGACGATAACGTCGCGCACGCCCTCGGCATATTGGTGCGGGTGCGCGTAGTCGGCTTTGTCCTGAATCTTAGCCGGATCGAAGATCACGATATCGGCCTTCATGCCCGGACGCAGCAGCCCGCGGTCCAGCAGCCGCAGCCGTTCGGCCGGATAGCCGGACATTTTGCGGATCGCGTCTTCGAGCGTGATCACTTTCTTTTCGCGAACGTAGCGCGCCAGCACTCGCGCGTTCGTGCCATAGCTGCGCGGATGCGGCACACCCTTGCCGAACTCCGGAATTTCGCCGTCCGAGCCGATCATCGTATACGGCGATTTGAGAATCCGCTCGATGTCGTCTTCGCTGATGGCGTGATAAACGGCCTGGCATCCGCCTTTTTGTTGGATTTCGATAGCCGTCTCAGCCGCGGTGTCGAAATTGACCGTGCGCCCACGCGCGGCGGTAATATCGGCCAGGCTCTGGCCGTCGAGCGAGTGATCGAAAGAACAATTGGCCATGACGACGTTTTTGGGATCGCCGCCGCCGCGGTCCACTCTGATGCGTTCGACGATCTCCGCCTTGATGCGCCCGCGCTGGTCGGGCGCCGACAGACGCTCCAGCAGCGCTTTCTGCCCGCCGGCGAGCGACCATTGCGGAAACAGCGCGCTGGTTCCGGTGCTGGACGCAGTATACGGATATTCGTCGATGGTCACATCCACGCCCCGGGCCCGCGCCTCTTCCACCAGGCGCAGCGTCTCAGCGCTTTTTCCCCAGTTGGCCGCACCGATGATCTTGTGGTGCGTCACCTGCGTGGGCAACCCGCCCTCTTCGCCGATGCGAATCGTCTCGCGCACGCTATCTAGCACGCCCGCCGCTTCGTCGCGCATATGCGAGATATGCATCCCGCCGAAACTGGCGACGACCTTCGCGATCTCGATCACTTCCTCGGTCGGCGTGAAGTTGCCGGGAACATAGAACAGCCCGGTGGAAAGCCCGAACGCGCCATCCTGCATGGCCTGGCGCGCGATCTCTTTCATCTTGGCAATCTCTTCCGGGGTGGCCTTGCGATTGGCCAGACCCATCACCGCCTCGCGGATACTTCCCTGCCCCACGAAGGTCCCAAAATTGACCGCAGGATGCGCGCCCGCCACTTTTTGAAGAAAAGGCGCCAGCGGGATCGGCGAGCTGCCGTCATTGCCCTCCATCACGGTCGTCACGCCCTGCCGGATGTAATTCTGCGCGGCCGGATCCAGGAAAATTCCGCGCCGGGAATGCGTGTGGATGTCGATGAAACCTGGCGCGACCGTCAGACCCTGAGCATCCAGGTTCAACTTAGCGGGTACGCCGGCGAGTGGTCCAATGGAGGCGATCGTGTCGCCCCGTAGACCAATGTCGCCGTGGTACCAGGGATTGCCCGATCCGTCTACGATCCGGGCGTTATGAAGGACTAAGTCGAAAGGCTGAGCCTGGAGGAAGAAGCTGACGAGCAAAACCTGTAACATGACAGGTCATTGTAACGCCGCACGGAGTCACCGCGATGGTAAACCTGAGAGCGTTTTTGTCCGGTGTGAGCATTTCTGTCACACCTGAGTGTCAAGATGTTCCTCTGGCTTGGATTTTGGCGAAGACGATAACATCGACAAAAAGAGGCCGAAGATCAACAATCCACCGACGATTGCACCCACCAGCATTTGGAACTACCCACCTTCTGCTGAGTTTGGATGCAATCGGAATGCCGCGGTTTCAGTAAATGCGCAGCGACCTACATGAAGCGAACTTCATGCGTCCAGGTTCCCGCTAGGCCAAGGTCACGTAGCGAAAGCCGTGCCGCTCCAGCCGCGCACGATCGAGTGCGTTGCGTCCGTCCAGAACGATGCGCGATTTCATGCGGCCGGCCAGCGCCTCCCAGTCCAGCTCGCGGTAATCCTGCCACTCGGTAACCAGCACCAGCGCGTCGGCTTCCTCGGCAACCTCTTCCGGCGTCGAGCATAGAATCGTGCCCATGCCTCCGTATTCCTGCTCGAAACGCTCCATCGCGACCGGATCGTGCGCGCGCACCTTGCAACCCCGTTCGATCAATTTCCGGGCGATGTCGATGGCGGGCGCCTCGCGCAGATCGTCGGTGTTCGGCTTGAAAGCCAGACCCAGCAAGCCAACTGTGCGTCCCTTTAGAATCTTCAGCTCGCCCAGCAGCTTCTCCACCACGCGCTCGCGCTGGCGGCGATTGATTTCCCGCGCCGCCGCCACGATCGGCATGCTCAGGCTGTATTCGGTCGCGGTCGAAACCAGCGCGGAAGTGTCTTTGCCGAAACACGATCCGCCCCAACCGATGCCGGCTTGCAGGAATCGCATTCCGATTCTAGCGTCCAGGCCGATACCCTTGGCCACATGCGTAATGTCGGCGCCGACCTTCTCGGCCAACTGTCCGATTTCATTGATATAGCTGATCTTCAACGCCAGAAAAGCGTTGGCTGCGTACTTGATCAGCTCCGCCGAGGCCAGATCGGTGGAAATCAGCGGCACCGCGCCCACTCCCTCCGGACGCGACAGATAAGGTGGCGGCGCAAAGGATTGATCCAAAATCGGGCGATACAGACTGTACAACATCTCCAGCGAACGCGCGTTGTCCGAACCGATCACTACGCGATCCGGATAGAGCGTGTCCGCCAGCGCCGTACCCTCCCTCAGAAATTCCGGATTGGACGCCACCGAGAAGTGACCATTGGCCTTGCGCCCGTGGTGACGCTCATAGGATTCCCGCACCAATGCGTCCACCCAATTGCCGCTTCCAATCGGTACGGTGGACTTGTTCACCACCACCGTGAAGTCGCCCGCGTAGTGCTCGCCGATGCCGTGCGCGGCCTGCTTGAGATACTTCAGGTCCGGACTTCCGTCGGCCGTCGGAGGAGTGCCCACCGCGATGAAAATTACATCCGCGTCCTGAACCGCGCCCGCGTACTGTGTGCAAAACTGCAAATTCGGCTTTGCGTCGGCCAGCAACTCCGTTAAGAACGGTTCGTAAATCGGTGTCTTGCCGGCGCGCAGCAACGCGATCTTCTTTTCGTCCGAATCAATACAAGTGACCTTGTGCCCCAGGTACGCCAGGCACGCTCCGGTCGTCAAACCTACATAGCCAGTACCAATAATGGATACGTTCATGGTTGTTATCGATGTCCCTCAATAACACTAACATCCGACCGCTGACCCGCCCAACGGTCTATGGTACTGATACTGGGCGTCTTGGTACCAGTGCGAAGGTTCATTTCAGATATCAGACCCCTGCCGCTCAATTATGTAACACTGAGAAGCAGAATGGCATGGTTTACCCGCGACAAACCAGCCCTCCAGCCCGAGGAAGGCGAGCGGCGCGTCCGCACCGAGGGTTTGTGGCTCAAGTGCCAGCATTGCGGCCAGATCATCTGGCGCAAGGCGTTGGAGGATAACCTCCAGGTTTGCCCCAAATGCGGGCATCACGAGCGCATCGGCGCGCGCGCGCGATTGGGCATGCTGTTCGACGACGGCCAGTTCGAGCAATTCGACCAGTCTTTATCGTCCACCGACCCGCTTCGTTTCGCCGATTCCAAACCGTATCCCGAGCGCCTGGCAGCCGGGCGCCAAGCCACCGGGCTCGGCGAAGCCATTGTCTCGGGCCGCGGCAACTTGAATGGCCGGCGGGTACACATCTGCGTCTTGGAACTGCGTTTCATCGGGGGTAGCATGGGCGCGGTGGTGGGTGAAGTAATCACGCGAGCCATCGAGCGGTCCATCGAGGGCCGGGTCCCGCTCATCGTGGTCTCGGCTTCCGGCGGCGCGCGCATGCAGGAAGGCGCGGTCAGCCTCATGCAACTCGCCAAGATTTCATCCGCTCTCATGCGCTTGGACGAAGCCGCCATCCCCTACATCAGCGTGCTGACCGATCCAACCACCGGCGGTGTCAGCGCCAGCTTCGCCATGCTCGGGGATCTGAACATCGGCGAACCGGGCGCCCAGATCGGTTTTGCCGGCCCCCGCGTCATCGAACAGACCATCCGCCAAAAACTCCCGGAAGGCTTCCAGACCAGCGAATTCGTGTTACAACACGGTTTCCTCGATGCGGTGGTCAAGCGCGCGGACCTGAAAGCCTATCTCGCCCGCGCCCTCGACTTCTTCTTATAATCCGGGGACAGCGTAGAGCGATGAAGCCGAGCTTCACCCGGAAGCATGAAAATCGCCGAAGTAGTCTGCCTTGCAGGATCAACGTTTTGCGGCGATTTACAAGAGAGTATACTCATTCCCCAATTTCGATCCTACGCGCACACGACTGCCCGTGCCGCTGGCGGCGCGGAAAAAATCGGGGAATTGATGTACTGTCCCCGGTTTTTCCCGTGCCGGATTTCCGTCGAGAAATTGGGGAATGGGTGTACTGTCCCCGGATTTTTTACTCGGGTTTCTTGAAAAGGCTGTCGAAGGCCGCGCGCGCATCGTTGGGGGAACGCGGCGGTTGCACCGGCGCAACCGAGTTGTGGTTATTGACCGGGGCCGCATCGCGAGCCACGGTCACGCGCGGGCTGAACAGCTCGCATTGGTTGGCTTGGTCCTTCACCGGAATGCGCTGCGGGATCGGCTTCAGGCATTGAAATCGCGTGGACGGCTCGAACTGGGCGCACTGCTTGCAACAGTGCAAGTCAGCGCCGCATTTGGGACACTTCCCCTTCCAATCCACATCCTGCGGCAGCGTCGTGGAGCAGTTGAAGCAACGGGCCGCCACCACATTTTGCAAAAGGCGTGGAAGGCGCGGACCCGTTACATCGATGGGCGGCCGCGGACCGGACGGCTTGGGCCGTTCCGCGGGCCGGCGCTCCCGCCCTTCCCGGTCACGGTCGGAATCCATATACCCGCGCTGTCTGTATTTACGATCATCGTCCATACGTTAAATCTTTTCCTTGGAATTTAGGCTTTACGGGGCCCGCGTGCCAGCGTGCTGTTCTGGTAGAGGTTTCGTAGCCGACCAAGATGTTGGATCAATAGGGTCAATCGGAGGATGGCGGCGGAACCGGCTAGCTTGAAAACGCGTTCCGCCTCTGCCTACTTACTATCTACCACGAAACCGCCCCGGACGCTACCACTATTTGGTACTACGGCCAGGATATTTCTCTCAACTCACTTCTGGGCGCCCACACTCCACTTCAATAGCGAGTTACAAGGCCGTGTCAACGGATCATCGTAATGATTGGGGCTGATTCGAAGCGAGTAACCCAGGCGCCCGGTCTGATGAGGCACAAACTCCTTTTCGAACACGAAGGATTCCCCTTCCTGTTGCACGGCCGGCAGACTCATCACCTGCGTCTCTTCCAGGTTACCATTCACGCCCACCCGCCCAATCACCGCCTCCACACGAACATCCTTGGGCGTCAGACCAGCCAGATTTACCCGGGCGCGCATCGGCACCGGACGGCCAGTCAGAACCGACACATCCGGACCCGGACCGACATCGATAAACCCGACATTGTTCCAGACACGATCGATCACTTCGTTCCAACGCGCCCGCTCCTGCGCCGGTTCGAACCCATCCCTGGATACTTCCAGGAAGGCCTGATGCGCCGGCTCATACAGCTGGGCCATGTACTCGCCGATCATGCGCTGGCAGTTGAACTGGGCGCTGAGGTGCATCAGCGATTGCTTGACGCGCCGCATCCAGTCCACCGGCACATCCTCGTCCCGCTCCTGGTAATACATCGGCACAATTTCGTTTTCCAAAATGGAGTAGATGGCGCGGGCGTGCATTTCATCCTGGTCGTCGGAATACGGCTCCCGGTCGCCGATGGCCCAACCGCCGGAAACCTCGTAAGCCTCATCGAACCAGCCGTCGAGGATGCTCAAGTTGAGCACCCCGTTGATGCCGGCCTTCATCCCGCTGGTGCCGCACGCTTCCTCTCCACGCCGCGGCGTGTTCAGCCACAGGTCGACGCCCTGCACCAGCTCGCGCGCCACGCCCATGCTGTAGTCCTCGACAAACACGATATGATTCGCAATTTCCGGCGCGCGCGAAAGCTGCACGATCTCGCGAATCAGCGTCTTGCCGGGCAGGTCGCGCGGATGCGCCTTGCCGGCGATCACGATCTGGACTGGGCAGTCCTTATTCGAGAGCAGCCGCTTCAGCCGCTCCACGTCCCTGAATAGCAGCGTGGCTCGCTTGTAGGTTGCAAACCGGCGCGCAAACCCGATGGTGAACGTATCCGGTTCCAGCACGTCCCCCAGCCGCCGCTGCTCGGCCGCCGAGGCCTTGCGCGCGATGGCCGCCGCCAGTACACGCTCGCGCACAAACGTCACCAGGTAGCGCTTGCGCCGCCGATGCGCCTCCCACAGCTCTTGACTGGGAATATCTTCCACCAATTCCCAGATCTTCGTATCCGGATAGCGCTCCCGCCAATCCGGCTGCAGATATTGATCGTAAAGTTGCGCCAGGTCGCCATTCAGCCAGGTAGGAAGATGCATGCCGTTGGTGATGGAAGTGACCGGCACTTCCCACACCGGCAGCCGCGGCCACAGCTCCTGCCACATCTCTTGCGAGACTTGCCGGTGAATGCTGCTCACCGCGTTCCGATACGCGGACGTCTTGATGGCCGTGATCGCCATCGAGAACGGCTCCTGATGATTGTCCTGATGAAATCGTCCCAGACTCAGGAATTTCTCGAACGGAATCCCCGCCGTGCGGCAATACTCGCCGAAATATTCGTACAGCAGTCCCGGATCGAACAGATCGATCCCCGCCGGAACCGAAGTGTGGGTGGTAAACACGTTGTTCGACCGGCAAGCTTCGAAGGCTTCTTCAAAACTCAGCTTCTCTTTTTCGATGAGCAGCCGCATTCGCTCCACCGCCAGGAAGGCCGAGTGCCCTTCGTTCATGTGCCAGACGGTGGGTTTCAAGCCGAGCGCATCCAGCGCGCGCAGGCCGCCGATCCCCAGCACGATCTCCTGCCGGATCCGGACCGCCGTGTCCCCGCCGTACAACTGATCGGTGATCTCACGGTGCTCCGGGCGGTCGTTTTCCGGAATGTTCGTATCCAGCAGGTAGAGCTTCACGCGCCCTACGTCAATGCGCCAGAGTTTGATGAACACGCGCCCCGTCGGCAGGTCCACGGAAACCATCACATCCGAGCCCTGCGCGTCGCGCTCCGGCCGCACCGGCAGCGTGTAAAAATCGTTCACCGGATTGCGTTCCTGCTGCCATCCATCCGGGTTGAGGGATTGCTGTAAAAATCCCTTCTGGTAAAGCAGCCCCACGCCGACCAAAGGAATCTCCCCGTCGCTGGAGGCCTTCAAATGATCGCCCGACAGCACGCCCAGGCCGCCCGAGTAGATGGGCATGCACTCCACCAGCCCGTATTCCATCGAAAAGTACGCGATCAGACGATCTTGCGGCGCCTCCCACTTCTCCAGATAAGTGATGTAACGGTCGCAAGCGCGCCGGTAGGCTGCCAGGAAGCGCGGGTCCGAGGCGGCGCGTTCCAGCGTCTCCTGCGGCACTCGGCCCAACATCAGCACCGGATTGTGCCCGCAGTTCTTCCACAGCGCCGAATCCAGCCGGCGGAACAGCGACCGGATGGTATGATCCCAGCTCCACATAAGATTGTAAGCTAGATCACTCATCCGTGAGATTCCGGGCGGCAGTGCCGGCCGTACCAGGAATTCTTTAACCGGTTGAATCTGAAAGGGCATGTTACCGGGCTGTGACCTTCAAACTATATCACTTTACAGGAGTGGCCTATCCATTTGGACGTATTACTAGGCTAGCTAACTTCAGAACCAGTGACATACCGCTCATTAAATTCTCATTAACACGTCACTGTCGGGCCGCTCTACACTCCCTAATCGGCACCTCTGGCTTCGAACTAGATGTTTGCTCGCAAGTTATTGAAAGAAGCCGAGACCCAGGTGCCTGCCAGTGCGTCTACGAAGGTTTTCGTTGACAACTACGAACACATTCGTATATCATGTCCCGGTGCCGAATTTCAAGGGCCTTCCCCGCCCCAGCGAAGCCGAACTCGAAATCCTGGATGTCCTCTGGCGCCGCGGCCCCTCCACCGTCCGCGAAGTCTGGGAAGCACTCGCATCCGGCCGCCCCTCCGGCTACACCACGGTCTTAAAATTCATGCAGATCATGACCACTAAAGGTTTGGTCACACGCAAGCAAGACAAGCGCGCGCATGTCTATCAGGCCACCCTGTCGCGCCAGCAAACGCAACGCCAGCTAATGGCTCACCTGGTGGACCGCGCTTTTGGAGGCTCCGCGCTCCAGCTTGCCCAGCAGGCGCTAGCATCGGCCAAACGAGCTTCGCCCGAAGACTTGGCCGAGATTCGCAGAATGCTGGCGGAATTTGAAAGGAAACAGTCATGATCGATACGATCGGATGGAGTTTGATCCACTCGCTCTGGCAAGGGCTCGGAATCGCGCTCGCACTGGCGCTAATTCTGCGTTGGCTTTCGCCGTCCAAGCCGCAGACCAGATACGTCGCCGCCTGCCTGGCTCTGCTGGGCACGCTCGCCGCGCCGGCCGCGACATTTCTCTGGCTGCGCCGCCACGCGCTCGCCGCTACGGCCCCATTCCGTGCGCAACTCATGGACCGAACCTTGCCGCCCGATCTGCTGCCCGCCGCACGCCACTTCTCGCTCGATCCTTGGCTCCCCTGGATCACTGCCGCCTGGCTCATCGGCGTTGTGCTGTTGTCCGGGCGCTGGATCGTCTCCTGGGCCTGGCTTCAGTTGCGCATCCGGTCCTCGAATCCGGCCGTCGTCGCGCAACTTCAATCCCGCGTGGCTGCGCTTCGCCAACAACTCCACGTTTCACGCGACGTTTTGATCCGCTCGGCCGATTGGCTCGCCTCCCCCGCCGTCACCGGCTGGATCCGTCCCACGCTCCTCATCCCAACCAGCGCCCTCACCGGCCTCGCGCCCGATCAACTGGAGGCCCTGCTGGCCCACGAACTCGCCCACATCCGCCGCTACGACTATCTGGCGAACCTGATCCAAACCGCGATCGAGACGCTGCTGTTCTATCATCCAGCCGTGTGGTGGATCTCCGCCCGCATCCGCACCGAGCGCGAGAACTGTTGCGACGACATCGCGCTCTCGGTGTGCACCGACCGTCTGGTCTACGCCAGCGCTCTCGTGGCGCTCGAAGAAACGCGCGACCGCGCGCCTGAAATGGCGGTAGCCGCCGGTGGCCCTTCGCTCAAAGTGCGCATCCGTCGCATTCTCTACAATCAGGAAACCGCGCCATCCGGCTGGCCCGCCGCGGCTCTGGTGACGCTCGTCCTGGGCCTCTTTCTGTGGAACGCGCCCCGAATCGCCGCCCAGTCGCCCGATCTTCAGCCGCGCTACCAGCAGTGGCTGAATCAAACCGTTGTCTACATCATCCAACCTGACGAACGCGCCGCATTTCTCAAACTCGCGACCGACGCCGAGCGCGATCATTTCATCCAACAGTTCTGGGACCGCCGCAATCCACACCCGGAAGACCCGCGGCACAACGCCTTCAAGGACGAACACTACCGCCGCCTCGCCTATGCCGATGAGCGCTTCGTCGCTCCACCGATTCCGGGCTGGCGAACAGATCGCGGCCGGATCTACATCGTCTACGGTCCGCCTGACGAAATAGAACGCGACCCCGCCGAACATCTCGAGCAATGGCGCTATCACCACCTCCAAGGCGTCGGAGACCAGATCGTGATCGACTTCGTCAACGGCGAAATGACCAAGGACCCCAACCCTGGCTCGGGCCGTTTTGTTCCAAGGTAACGATCGGCAGTGCCTCAAATAGCTGCGCCCTGACGCGCTAGACTGGTCCCATGCCCAGTTCGCGCCTCGCTATATTTGTTGCCGCCGCCCTCGGTTGCACGGCGGCCTTTGCCCAGCAGTCGCTCCCCATGGCCACCCATCCGGAAGACGTCGGATTCTCTTCCAAACGCCTGGAAGTCGCTAAGGGAGTCTTCAAAGAAGACGTCGACGCCAAGCGCGTGCCCGGCGCCGTGCTGCTGATCGCGCGCAACGGCAAGATCGCTTTCTTCGACGCCGTAGGCTTCCAGGATCGCGCCGCGCAAACGCCCATGAAGAAGGACTCCATCTTCCGCGTCGCGTCCATGTCGAAACCCATCACCACCGTCGCAGCGATGGTCCTGGCCGAAGAGGGCAAGCTCGACGTCGCCGCGCCCGTGGCGCAATACCTGCCCGAGTTTAAAGACGTCAAGGTCGGCCCCGAAGGCGTGCCGCCGAAACGCCCCATGACCGTCCAGGACCTGATGCGTCACACCTCCGGCTTGACGTATGGCCTGTTCGGAAACTCGCCCGTCGATCAGATGTACCGCAAGGCGCCCATCTTCACTGCCAACTCGCTGGCCGACATGGTCAAGACCATCGCGAGCCTGCCATTGCTCCACCAGCCCGGCGAATTTTGGGAATACAGCGTCGGCGTCGACGTGCTGGGCCGCGTCGTGGAAGTGGTGAGCGGAATGGATCTCGACAGCTTCGTGCGCGAGCGCATCACCGGCCCGCTAAAAATGAACGACACCGGATTCTGGGTGAAACCAGCGGCCCTCTCCCGCCTCGCCAAAGCGGACGGCCCGCCCAACGCGCCGTTCGAAGACGCCACGCAAAAGCCCAAGGTATTTTCGGGCGGCGGCGGCATGTTATCCACCGCGGGCGACTACGCGCGCTTCTCCCAGATGCTGCTCAACGGCGGCGAACTGGAAGGCGTGCGCATTCTCTCGCCGAAAACCATCGCGCTCATGACGTCCGACCAGCTCCCGCCGGGCGTGGAACGCCACACTCCTGTCGCCATGGCCATCGGATCTTTTGGTCCCGTCCCTGAAATGGGCACCAGCTTCGGCTTAGGCTTTGCGATTCGCGTCGATCCCGGCCGCAATCCGATGCCGGGCTCGGTTGGCGACTATTCCTGGGGCGGAATCACCGGCACGCTGTTCTGGGTGGACCCGCAAACCAAGCTCGTCGCCGTCCTGATGGATCAGACTTCCCAGCTCAACCTGAACCTGGTCTGGCGCCAGGCCCGCGTCATGGTCTATCAGGCCATGACTAATTGAGGATTACCTTGACGCCGCGAGCGCTTCTCTGCCTGGCCGCCATCGCAATAACCGCCGCGGCGCAGAATTCTGCCCCGCCGAGCGCTGCCCTCCGATATTGGCCGGCCGCCGAACTGAAAAGCGGCGACTCGAAGCTGCTGCTCGCCACCCCCACGCACATGTTGAAACTGGTTCGCGTGGACGGCAACACGCCCGCCGAATCCCACGAAGGCACGTCCGACGTCTTCTTCGTGGAAGCGGGCGCGGGCTCGATCCTGGCCGGCGGCGCAATCGAAGACGCGACCGCGCTTCCGAACATGCCGGGCGAACTCCGCGGCCACTCCATCCAGGGCGCGCGACGTTACGATCTGCAACCCGGCGCGATGATCAACCTCCCGCCGTCCACTCCTTACATGCTCCAGGCACCCGGCGGCCTCACCCTGGTCCAACTGAGAATCAACGCCGGCATGCATCCCTGGTCGCTGGTCTCGACGCAGCAAACCACGCTTGCTGGAACAAAGGGCCGCCCGCCGGAGCCCGTCGCGCTTAGCCCGGATCAGGGCGGTGTCGTCTATTGGTCGGCTGAGTCGCTGCAGCACGCACACGAAACTCTGGCGAAAAAGGCCGCGGCCGGCGAATCCGTCTCCGATCCGCGCGACCTCGTTTCCATCCCCGCCACGCGCACCCACGCCTACAATTTCCTGCATCGCATCCTGGGCAAGAACGGCCAGCCGCCCGGCGTCGAATTCCACACCGGCAACACCGACATCTATTTCGTAATCGGCGGTAGCGCGACTCTGATGACCGAGGGCGAGATCGAGAACCGCGAGCCGATCCCCAACCGCCCCGGCGAGGAACGCGGCACGCTCATCAAGAACGGCAAAGGCTTCAAGATGCAGCGCGGCGACGTGGTCAACATGCCACCGTTGGTCCCGCACCAGTCCTTACCCGATCCCGGCGGCTTCACCTACATGCTGATCAAAGTGAACACCGGAACGTATCCGTGGCCGCTCATCGAGAAGTAGTACGCCTCATCGCCGCTACCCTCAACGAGTAGCCACCCAGCCCGCGCCGATCACCATCCAGAAGTGAGATGGTCTCCCCAAAGCGGGCACTGCTTGAATCGTGCTCTCTGGTCACCAGGCGTCATACGGTTCAGTAGGTATCCTCCCTGCGCAGGCCGCAATATTCGATGACCACATCCGGGCCGTAGATGTCGTAGCGGAAGCGGCCGAGAGCGAGACGCCACTGGCCTTCGCCGCGCGGCACGTCGATAAGCTTCTTGATGTCGTGAGTTCCCGACCGGCTCGTCGGGTCCTGCCCGAGGATATCGAATGCCTTCCATTGCGCCGCCGCGAACTTCGGCTGCTGCCTCAGGAGCAGCCGCGCCAGGCGTTCGTAGTGAGGGGAGGTTCGGACCAGGAATGGCGAAGGCGTCATCCGGAGCGAGGACGTTTCTTCTTGGCTCTGGGCGACGCCTCGGCACGAAGCTCGGCGAGAAACTCCTTCGCGGCGCGACTCCGGCCAGCCAAGTAGTCGGCATGGCTCTTGCGGATGTGCTCCCGGACTTTCGGATACTGGATCTCGCGTTCGTCCTGCAGCTCGTCCGGTGAGCGCTTGACCTTGCAGATCGGACTGCCCGATGTAGTCTCGACTGCCAGATTTTGACAACGAGTCCCTGACCGCCGCGTTCACCAGCGTCGCCAACTCCAATTCTTACGTTCCCAAGAACTAAGCAGCTCCCAACACCGTAGCCACTACGCTACAGCTTTGACAATGTCCGGCGGAATACCGTACATTGAAGATAAGGACGCTTATGCGTGGCGCAACCAACAGAACGTCGCGAATTGAGGCTCGAATAGCCCCTGAAAATCTCGCTGTCGTCCGCCGCGCCGCCCAGATCCTAGGCCGCTCAGTTAGCGACTTTGTCGTTTCCGCCGCCCAAGAGGCTGCTCGGAAGACCTTGGCCGAAGTAGAGCTCATCCGCCTCTCGCGAAAAGCTCAGCAGCAATTCGCCGACCTCTTGTTGAATCCGCCAAAGCCCAAACCCGCACTCAGGCGAGCCTTCAAACGCCGCCGCACCCTCATCGCGGACTAGCTTTGGAAGCCACTTTCCGCATCGAGCCGCTCTCGGCCGCCCACGACCGCTCGAGTTTCCAAAGCGGATCGGAGCCACTCGACCGCTACCTGCGCGAACAAGCTTCCCAGGACGCCAAGCGTCGTATCGCCACGTGTTTTGTAGCCCTGCGCATCGATACGCACGAAATAGCTGGATACTACACCTTGGCCGCTACCGGCATCCCGGTCCACCAGCTTCCGCCGCAAATTACCAAGCGGCTCCCACGCTACCCAGTAGTACCCGCGGCTCTCCTCGGCCGTCTGGCCATAGCCATGCGCTATCACGGAAAGGGGCTTGGTTCCGCCCTTCTGGGCGATTCGATTATGCGCGCCGCACGCACCGAGCTTGGCGTCTTCGCCATCGTCGTTGATGCGAAGGACGAAGCGGCCCAACGCTTCTACGAGCATCATGGCTTCACGCTGTTGGCTGGCGAGCACCGCCGCTTGTGCCTTCCCATTGCCACCGCCCTCCAAGCGCTAGAAGCCCGCAAGCGCACCTAGCAGCCACTCGAAGCGAGAATCATGGACATTGCGCCCGCCATCCCGCGGTCCGTGGTCACTCGTCGAGAAGTAGACCGCCGCATCAATGCCAAACTCAACAGCGTCGCCACCCAGCCCGCGCTGGATCACCATTGATCCTAAAGTGCGTTTCGGCAAACCGTGCATCCGCGGACATCGCATCACAGTCCAGGAAATTCTGGAGTGGCTCTCAAACGGCGCGTCCAAGCAACAAATCCTTGCTGACTATCCCCAACTAGAGCCGGACGACTTTCGGGCAGTCTACGCCTACGCCGCGGAATTGGCGGCAGGCCACAAAGCCTCGAGCGGGTGAAACTCCTCTTCGACGAAAGCCTCTCGCCGAAACTGGGAAATCGCGCTTCGAAATGGTCTCGCGAGCGGACCCTCGTCAACCATCGATGATTTTGTGCAGAACATTTCGACGTCCTTATTATGGAAACTTAACGCCGCGCCGAGTCCACTTCGGCGGTGAGATCATGGAGTTGACCACCGCCCCAATCCGGCGTACGGTACTGATATGACCATTCGACTCAAGCCCGATCAGGAACGGATCATTAACGAGCAGCTTGCCAGTGGTTTTTACCACTCGGTGGACGAAGTTCTCGACACGGCACTTTCCAAGCTGCCGCACGATGCGCAACCCGACCCGAACGCTCGTCACGAAGCGATTCGCCGAATGCTGGAATTTGGAGAACGGCACCACCTCAGCCTGGGCGAGCCGATCACCCGTGAGTTTCTGCATGAAGGACACCGGGTCTAGCAGGCATCCTTCGTTCTTGACGCTTCCGTGGCCTTTTCGTGGTGCTTCCCCGGTGATCCAACCGAAGAACACACCCTATAGCCGCGCTGTACTCAATCGGCTGGAGCAGGCTGACGCGGTCGTGCCGGAAATCTGGCCGTACGAAATCGCCAATAGCATCTTCGTCGCGTTCTCCCGGCGTAAGCGAATCACGGAGGAACAAATCGGCGAATACTTGCAGAGTCTCAAGTTGCTCCCGATCCGAATTGAACATCAGGACCTATGGACGAGCGTGTCCTTGGAATCCCTGGCACGAAAGCACGGCTTGGCAGTTTACGATGCCTCCTATCTCGACCTCGCACGGCGCTTGGGCCTGCCGCTGGCAACCGCCGACGAGCCACTGAAAAAGGCGGCCGTCGGTTCCGGTGTCAAACTCGTGGAACCGTGACGGCCTGAAGGCTGGACGATGACGGTCCAACTCTCCCCGAAAGACGCAAAGCTACTCTGAGCAGACTTCGTTGAGGGCTTACTTTCGGGCAGTCTACGCCTACGCCGCGGAATTGGCGGCAGGCCACAAAGCATCGAGCGGCTGAAACTCATCTTCGACGAAAGCCTTTCGCCGAAACTGGGAAAGCGCGCTTCGAAATGGTCTCGCGAACGGACCCTCGTCAACCCTCGATGATTTTGTGCAGCTCGTCCCTCGCACCTGCGAGTCGGGCGTGCCCCAGCGAAGCGGCAGTGGCAGCGTGCATCAGCGAATCGAAGCCGACTTCAGGGTACCAATCCATTCACCCTTCCCAGAACGCCGTTTCTGGACCACGCGTCAAAGAATTTCAGATCAATTCCTTGAAGCCTATGACGCCGGAGGCGGAGTCGTGTTCTGTTCGGGAATGGCTCCGAAGCTGCGAATTGCATGGCGGGAGCTTTATCGACCCCCGCGGATTGGGAACCCTAATGCCTGAAGAAGAGCCTGAAAGTCCGGAGGAGGTTCGCAGTCAACGCAGACGCTCTCTCCCGAACGTGGATGAATGAACTGAAGACGCGCTGCGTGGAGAGCGACGCGAGTAATTCGCCGTTCCAGCTTTTCTAATGGATTGTACTTTCTGTCGCCGATGACCGGGTGGCCGATCGCTGAAAGCTGAACACGAATTTGATTTTGTAATCCTGTCACCAGCGAGACTCGGACGAGCGATGCGTCCCTAAGGCGATGTTCCACGGAATAGCGAAGTTCAGCGCGAGCCGATTTTGGATCGGATTCTGTGGTCACCTTTTGAAACATTCCTTCTTGCCGAAAGTAGTGAACGAGAGTCCCTTCTTTAAAGCGGAGATGACCACGAACTGCCGCGAGATATTCCCGCACCGGGGTGTGTCGGATAAACTGTTGCACGAGTGCTTCTCGATCTGGCCAGGTTTTTGCGAAGAGCAGAATCCCAGACGTGAGACGATCGATGCGATGTACGACAAAGGCCCGTTGCCTCTTTGATTTCAGTTCTGCCGAAAGAATAGAAAGCGCAGATGGGGTATCGGAGTCATCCGCGGGCACCGCGAGCAGTTTGGCCCGCTTATTGAGGACTACAACGGCATCGTCTTCGTAAAGCACGTGAAGCTGCCGCCGATCCTGCTTTCCTAAACGGCGATCGCCCCTGGGTTGAAATCTCTTCATTGCTGAATGGCAGATTGTTCCTTTCCATGGCTGCTAGTGAACGAGTGGTGAAGCAACGCTCGATGATCCATCGCTATGCTACCAAGATCCCGGTCGGTTGATGGGTAAGCTTGAAAATGCTCACTGCCCCAGAGGTCGGGTTGGGGTAGCTCTGGCGCCTACGGCTTCTGAGCCAGCCCAAACTTTCGCGAACGCCGCTTCCGGCCCGCAAGGCTAGCTGGATAGCCGCGGCCCGGCATCACCGCGGTTAGTTCAACAACCGACCAGCCTGAAGTCACTTTGACGAAGGCGCCACGTATCAGGTCGTTAGCGGAAAAGTAAATCCTGCGCTGTTACTCACGGGTAATCCACTTTCCATAAACTTGCGGCCAATCTCTTCTAAGCGGGCTTTGTCCGAGTGCCGCATCATTCGCCCAAAGCGTCAGTAGGCCAGATGCACGTGCCGTGAGGCGGTCGGTTCGAGACGAAGGGCTAGCAGGCGCGTCGTGATGAACGGTAAGCTAGAACGGTGCCGCTTGATATCGTCGCGACCCCCTTACGGAATGGGACCGTGACCAGGCGCTACGACCTCGGGAACGGCATCGAGATCAGAGAACTCGCTCCCATCCGTTGGGACGTAGCGATCGTAAAGAGCGAGGTTTCCGAGCGCGAACGAGAAGACCTCGCGAGCATCACGCACTGGCTATGCGCGACAAGAGAACGAACGAGCGACCCACTCGCCGGGCACGACCTCTTCGCTCGCGCGCACGCGGCAGCAATGACCCTCCAAATCCTCTGCCCCACCGGGAACAAGCACGTCTTCCTCCGGTTCCAGGAAACACCAACGGGCTGGGACAATATCGAGAGTTCACCACCCAACAAGCCACTCTGCAGGACGTTCATTGGCAGGAGCGTCGACCTCGACGCACAAGCATTCCCACAAGACTTCACCCCCGTCTACGAAGGCATCCGCCGAGCCAACCGTGACAGACTCGTCCGACTCATCAACCCCGTCCACTTTCTCGAACACGGGCTACAAACGTGCCACGCGTACCTCGGCACCATGCTATTCGTGATCGGCCTCGACGTCCTCTTCATGGCCGGCGAAAGTGACCGCTTCATCGAGCGCGTCGCGGGATTCCTCGGCCCAACAACACTCCTCTTCCCAAGAATAAGCTTCCTCGACCGCCAACCCAATACCACACCACGGGACGTCGTGGAAAACGTGTACGACCTGCGGAACAAGGTCGCACACGGACAAGAAATCCCAGAACACCCCTACCGGCAATCCTACCGGCTCATGAGCACCGAAGGCGAACAAATCAACCAGATACCGTACTCGTATGCGGACTTTATGCTCGACAGCAGCCTCTTCCTCCTCACCAACGCACTCCGATGTGTCTTCACCCAAGGACACTACGACAACGTCGCCAACAAGAAGCAATGGCGACAAACACTCGCCCCCTACGAACACCAGTACAAAGCAAGCGCCAATCAAACAGCAGTAGCGCAGGATTGATCACAGCGGCTTGTTCTCTAGTCGCGCAGCATTTCCAATTACCCACGGAAGAGAAGTGGCGGCGTGGTGTGCACGGGGTAATCGATCTTATCCTGGAATCATATGGCTGGTGTTTTTCAGGCGATTCGCCCCAATTCTCGCACTGAGTTCAATTCGGTGATCGAGCACGTCACACATGAGGCATACCGTGCGCGTTGTCATTGGGATGTTTTGGTTGCCATGGATGATGCCTTCGATGAGTACGCGGTCGTATTCAATGAGACGCCGTCGTTTTGGGAGCTGACGCGGCGAGCGCTCCAGGATGACTTGCTCCTCCGGCTTGGGCGGTTGTATGATCCGCATGCTGTCGCGACGAGTCTCGGGAACCTCATCCAGACCCTTAAAGCGAACGTATCGCACGCCGGCACCGTCTTCCCGCCGGACATTGCTACCCTTGACGTGGCCGATCTGGACGCTGACCTGGCGAGCGTATCGGTTCAAGATACGGTCATCGCGAAGCTCTTGAAGGTGCGCCATGAGTATCTCGCGCATCGTGCGACGCAGCACGTGAAAAAGGGGACGTTCACCGCAGTGCCTACGCTTGCAGAGCATGAGCTCGGTGGCTTGGTACACAAACCCATCGATCTCCTGGCGAAGTACCGACGGCACCTCGGTTACCCGCTCATCTCCTGGGGTGACCATGAAGTGGACGACTTGCGACAGCTCCTCAAGCTTGTCCGGGCAGGGAGCGCACAACCGGGCGGCTAGTTTTGGCCGCCTTTTTCGGCACCCGAAACATTTTTAAAGAACGCTTCCCACCGGAGTGCACATGAAATGGTTGCTTGCGCTGCTGATGATCGCACTCTCAGTCTTTGCACTGGGATGTACAACACTCTTCGTCTCAGGATCTCCTTTCGTCGCTTCCTTCTTTCTTCTAGTGCGATCTGAACATCCTCAAGTGTAAATGGTCTAAATTATCGAGAGCAGGTCAGTTGGCTCCGAGTGAGTCGGCCACTCGGACAAAGCGAGCCTAGCCCGTAGCGAGGAGGCAGTGGTTTACATTCGACGTTTTGAAAAACGACTCCGGGTTATCGTCAAGGGTAGATCTTTCTTTGGACCGCCACTTTGCCAATTAACGCGCAAACCACCTTCAAATTCCGAGGTTGGCCGAAAGTCCGGTTGGAGGAAGTTTGAACGGGCAGGTCGCCGCAGGGAGCGGATAGATCCCGAGAAGCGCTTGCGACCGCGTATTGCCCCACGCTGAAAAAACCGGCATCTCGGACCTACCCCTAGCCCGCTCTGGCCGGTTGGCAATCCGGACTGGCGGACCTTCTGTCAGGGCTCGTCCGGTACCATGCCGCGCGCCGAACGCAGTCTGTAAGGCGAGGCGACACTTCGAGCATCGTTATTAAATGCGGTCACGCGCCTCCCCCACTCAAATCCTCTTCCCTAACAGCCGCTTCCCGCTGCCTCACTGCTGGAACCCCGCGACCCTCCACTACTCTGATTCACCGAGGTACCAAAATGCCATCACTTACCAAATCCGAATCCGCCCGCATCAACGGTGCAAAATCCCGCGGCCCCAAAACCGAAGCCGGCCTGAAGCGCTCTTCCCAAAACGCCCTGAAGCACGGCCTTTCCGCCCAAACGCTGGTCCTGTCCACCGAGGATCCCGACGAATTCCACCAGCTCCTCACGTCCTACCTCGATCAATTCCGCCCCGACGGCCCCGCCGAACTCGACCTGGTCCACGAAATGGTCGCCGCCAAGTGGCGCCTCCAACGCCTCGCCATCATCGAAACCCAGCTCTATGTCGAGTCGATGAAACGCGTCGAAGAAGACGCCGACGAACCGCTCAACCCAACCGAGTCCCTGACTGCCGCGTTCACCAGCCTCGCCAACTCCAATTCTTACCCCTTCCTCCAACGCGTCGAGTCCCGCCTGGAGCGCACCTATTCGCGCGCCCTCCGCGGCTTGCTCCAACTCCAGCGCGTCCGCCGATCGCCCGACCCGCCCCAAGCGCCACCGGACCAAAACAAAATTTGCACAAACGAACCCACCGAACCCATCCACCCCAACGGCTACTTCGCTTTGGACCCGCCCGCGCAGCCTGAGAATCCGCAGCCATCGTCCGCCGCAACCCGCCCCGCAATCCAACGCTGCCTCGCCCGATCCCGGCGGCTTCACCTGCATGCTCATCAAAGTGAACACCGGAACCTATCCGTGGTCGCCCATCGAGAGATAGAGCGCCTCGCCAGTGCACCGAATGCGAGCTGAATCAGAAACGTACCGCTTGCAACGGGAAATTGACTCCCGCATTTGGAACGCAATTCCTTTAGCGTGGAAACATCATCCGCGCGAGGCAGCCTGGAATGCGGTACGATGGGGGTCGCCGGATCTCATCTCCGGAATCAACATTTGGAGCACAGCATGAACACAACCCTGTCCTCCCGTTTTCTCTCAGCGCCGACTCGACGTCGATTCCTCGGCCACCTGGGTCTCGTGGGAGGCTCATCACTGGTGATGTCCGCGCTCTCCTCGTGGGATTTGATGGCAGCGGACGCCGGCCAACGTCCGGTGCTTTCCGGCCGGCCGCGCAACGCGAAGGTCATCGTGCTCGGCGCGGGCGTCTCGGGCCTGACGCTCGGATATGAGCTCTCCCGGCTGGGCTACGATTTCCACATCCTCGAGGCGCGAGACCGGGTCGGCGGGCTCAACTGGACGATTCGGGCAGGCGCGACACACACCGAGATTGGCGGCGAGACCCAGCAGTGCAAGTGGGACCAAGGGCAGTACGTCAACGCCGGCCCATGGCGCATTCCGTACACGCACACCGGCGTACTGGGGTACTGCAAGGAATTGGGTGTCCCGCTCGAGATGTTCGTCAACGAAGCGGACGGCTCGTACTTCTACTACGAGGGCGCCTCTGCAGGCTCGCTCGCGAAGAAGCGCGTGCGCATGCGGGAGGTCAAAGCCGACCTCGTGGGCCAGGTGAACGAGCTGCTGGTGAAGGCTATCGATCAGCACGCCCTCGATCTCCCGATGACCGCCGAGGACCAGCAGCGGCTGGTGCGCTTCCTCATGACGGAGGGCTACCTCGATCCGAAGGACCGGCGTTACAAGGCTTTTGAAGATCGCGGCCCGGGCGAGCCCTACCAGCTGAGCGCGCTGCTCGAGTGCCGGATTCACCAGACGCATCAGGTCCATTTCTCCCCGCGAGGGCACGGGGGCGGCGCCGATGTTCCAACCGGTCGGCGGCATGGACCAGTTCCCGAAAGCGCTGGCGCGTGCGATTGGGCCGGACCGCATCACGATGAATGCCGAGGTGCAAACTGTGCGGCAGGACGAACACGCTGCCACGGTTGTTTGCCGCGACACGAAGTCGGGACACACGCAGACTCTCACCGCCGACTATGTCGTGATGTGCCTGCCGATGACGATTCTTGCCAACCTGGACTGCCATCTCTCTCCGGAGATGATGGAGGCGGTGCGCGCGACGCGTCACAGCGACAGCGCCAAGATGGGGCTGGCGATGAAGCGCCGGTTTTGGGAGGAGGACGACCAGATCTTTGGCGGGCACCTCTACTCCGATCTGCCGATCGGCGAGTTCTCGTATCCGTCCTTTGGATACTTTTCCCGGAAGGGCGTGTTGCTGGGCCTGTACGCGAACGGTCCAGTGGGCGACCTGGAGGACAAGTCGGTCGCCGATCGCATAGAGCACGTGCTGATGCATTCGAGCAAGGTCCACCCTCAGATCCGCCAGGAGTTCGAGAGCGCCTATGGCGTCTGGTGGAAGAAGGTCGAATACAGCCGCGGCGGCTACGCCAGCGGACGCTCGGAGGAGCGGCGCGCGCAGTTGTCGAAAGTTCGACAACCGGCTGCTGATCGGGTCCGCGGCCACCACGCCGTATTCTCAGCCCGACTGGCAGGAGGGTGCTGTTGCCGCCGCCTGGCAGGCGCTGACCTCATTGCATGAGCGCGCCATGCGCGCATGAGTCCGTTGGCCTCTGCGGCGATCAGGCCGTTGGGCAGGGCCGCAATCGGCAGGCGAGGCCGTTTTTCGATTGGTCTCAGAGCGCCCCGGTGGCCGGCTCGGTCACTACGAAATCCCGGCCCTCGTCGGCGCGGGTGCGATGGGCGAAGTCTATCGCGCGCACGACACGCAACTGGAGCGCGACGTCGCCATCAAAGTTCTTCCGCGCGCGCTCGCCAACGATCCGGAACGCCTGGCGCGCTTCGATCGCGAAGCCAAGGTCCTGGCCGCGCTGAATCATTCCAACATCGCCGTCATCGTGATGGCGGTGAACTACACCGCCCACGCCGATTCGTTCGCGGCGGGGAAGCCTCGGGTATGGACGGAGGCTCGCTTGCGGAATAGTAGCGCTTTTTCCAACTACGATCTTGCGCCGGACGGCAAACACCTCGCGGCGTTTCTCGCCGATGATGCGAACGGCCAGAAGCCGCTCACGCACCTCACGTTTCTGCCGAACTTCTTCGACGAGCTCCGCCGCCGCGCCCGGTGAGCAAGTGATTCCGGGCGAAGTCATTCGACCATGGTCTTTGACCATGGTACAGTCGGAGCAAGGGGGATGACATGGAGCAAATCGCCGTTTCCAAGTTCAAAGCCACGTGCCTGTCGGTGCTGGAACGCGTTCGCAAGACGCGCAAGCCGGTGCTGGTGACGCGGTTTGGCGTGCCCTTGGCCGAAGTTGTGCCTCCGCCCGAACCCAAGCGGCGCGCCGGCTGGATGGGATCCATGGCGGGGACCGGGGAAATCATTGGAGATATCGTGTCTCCGATCTCCAGCGAAGACGAGTGGGATGCTGGCCGGGAATGAAGCTTCTCCTAGACACGCACATTTGGGTGCGTAGTCAATTGAACCCGGAACGCCTTTCGCGTCGCGTGACCCGCGCAATCAACGATCCGCGAAATGAACTTTGGATATCACCCATCAGCACCTGGGAGATCGTTTTACTCTGTGAGAAAGGGCGTTTGAAACTCGATGGTGGACCCGAAGCCTGGATACAAAAGGCGCTGACATTGGCTCCGCTTCGCGAGGCGCCTCTGACGCACGAGATCGCCTTGGCGACACGCTCGGCCGGTCTTCCGCATCGCGATCCCGCCGATCGGCTCCTGTTGGCGACTGCGCTGATCCTCGGCTTGACATTGGTCACGGCCGATCGCAGCCTGGGCCGCTCGAAGCAAGTCCCGGTTTTGCTGAACCATTGAGTCGCACGGTGCGGCAAGCTGGCGGGCAGATTAGAATTGGTTGAAACCCACGGGCCCCGAAACCATCGCGCACTACCGCATCACCGCCAAGCTCGGCGAGGGCGGCATGGGCGAGGCCTTCTGCGCGGCCGGTGGAACCCAATCCAGGCGATGGGCGGATGATTCCGCTCTGCGGCATCAGGCCATTGGGCAAGCTCCGAAGTAGAGCGCGTCGACGTCTCCGCGGGCAATTGCCGTTCCGAATGCCAGGCTCGCGGGCCGTCGATATTCACCCGAGCCAGTGCTCGTCGCGCCAACTGTTCAACACAGCCAACGTCCGGTTGGCTCGTCACCGGCTGGCTACTCGCAATTGGGTCTACCCGTACCACTTTCGACGAGCGGCACAAGCACGACGGCTGAGCTCGTGCACGTGCCGGCGAGAGTTTGGATTAAACACGGTCGCGTTCTGGGTTAAGAGTCACGGTTTACAGCTTCGATATAGCATTTGTGGCCAGCGCCTTTAGCTTGCTCTGCGATTCACTGACCGGCAGTCCATAGATTCGAACCAGAAGGAACTTCGTTCCCTTCCTCACCCACAGGCTCGAGAAATTCTGGACACCTATGAAGATCGCCTCGTCGCCAACCCCGGAGATCGGAGTTTTCGTCATCTCAGGTGGGGCCGACGATTTTGTGCCGGCGAACATCTTCTCGCTTTGCATCGAAACCGTGACCATGACGCTTCGTGCGCCCGTCGTTCTCCAACTACACCCCGTATTCGCAATCGGAGAACCAACGCCAAAACTCGCCCCAACAATGCTGCTCACTTGATCTTGTTTGAGTAGAGCACACGGCGCGGTTTCACTGTAGGCGACCTGCGCACTGCAGAGCGAGACCACGAACACGATGAAAAGAAGAGACGTAGATGAGTTTCGAGCGCCCATACATCTAGAATAATCTAATCCTCTCCAGAGAATAAGCGATTGCTTGTTCATAATAATCCCTCGCTCGGATTGTCAATCCGCGCGGAACCGGGTGAACCTGCATGAGACACCCGCCCGCTTGGCGGTGTACGGATCTTCCGTATGGTGTCCAGTAGCGCCCGGCGCTGAGTGTCGGGGAATGCCGTTATGTGCTGGAGACGCTGGGTAGCATCTGGCACCATGACGCGCTGGCGCGGGATCCCTTTGACAGCGCGTGTGGGCGGCGAGCCCGCGCAGGTGTTGTTTGCCGGCCTGACTTCACCCGGTCTCTACCTGGTCCGGACCGTGATTCCGTCGGATCTGGCGGCCGGGCCGCAACCGATCCAGATTACCGCTGGAGGGGCCCAAACACGTTCGACGCTGATGCTGTTGGTCGGCACGCCTTAAGCGTATGTAGTGAGGAATGATCGCTTGTGCCACCGGGTCACATCAGCCTCCCTCGACCCTGAACGAACTTGCCAGGCTGGAGTAGCTTGCCTCACTGTGCATCGCTGCCGAAAACCACAAAAGCGTGGCAACCTGCTTTGTGAGATTTGCTACTTCGACTTTACGGTTCAGTACGGCAGTCGTGGAGAAGGCTTCATGGAATGCCGTCACTTGAAGCCGGTTGCGACCCTTGCCCACGGATAGAAAACGCATTTGAACGACCTTGCTCTCGTATGTGCCAACTGCCACCGAATGATTCACGGAAGCAGCCCGTGGCTGTAGGCCGATGAAATGAAACAGGTCTTACGGCTCGGCTTGCTGCGAAAACCCAGGCGCAACTAGTTCAATAGTTTGGTCTATGCCGCGATAGGAGCCTCGCAGCGTAGCCAGACTTAGGCTAGGATTTATTGCCTAAAACCTACCAGAAATCGACATATAAACGCCTGAAGCCCTGTTTTCGGCTTGCAGGGATCTATAGTCCCGATTCAAACTGTCCGATTCCATCATAAGGAAGCATCGCAGCGTGCCCGAACCATTCCGTTGAGCACCTTCGAGGGCGGGTGGCTCGTTTCCATACCTTGGCGGTCGGGAGCGACACCATCCAACCTCGTCGGTTAGAACGATTCGGGCGAGAACAGAATAGCAGCGTCGCTTCGTGCCCTCAATCCTGCATAGGCTGTACGCCCACGGTCGTTAGCTTCACTTCGTAGCGACTTGCGTTGTGCGTCACGCTGTAGAACATTGCTAGTTCATGTTGTGGCATGGTCGCAAGTTTGCGCCCTAGTACATCGTACAAATAGTTCTTTATAGTAAAAGGAACTTCTGGTACGCTGAGGCATGCCCCGAGTAGCGCTCCCGCTCAACCTCGACGCTCAAACGCGCAACACCCTCGACAAGTTCGTCGCTTCGCCGTCCACGCCGCAGTCCTTGGTGCTGCGCAGCCGCATTGTCTTGGCTGCGGCCGACGGATCGAACAACCGGCAGATCGCCGCCGCGTTGAAGATTCCACCGATCACGGTCGGAAAGTGGCGGCGATCCTTTGCCATGGAGGGCGTGGAAGGCTTGCGCGATTCCCCTCGCTCCGGACGGCCTCCCAAGTATGATTCCGAGGCCCGGCACAAATTGCAAACGCGCGTCTGTCAGCCACCGGAGGATCGGAGCCGCTGGAGCGTGCGCACCCTGGCCGCCGAACTCGGACTGCCCGCCAGCACGGTGCACGCCATGCTGGTTGCCGCAAAGCTGCAGCCGCATCGCATCCGGACGTTCACTTTCAGTCCCGATCCTGATTTTGAGGCCAAGTTATTGGATATTGTCGGGCTGTATCTCAATCCGCCCGAGAACGCCCTGGTGTTGTGTGTGGACGAAAAACCCAGCATTCAGGCGCTGCATCGGACGCAGCCGTTGTTGCCGTTGAGAGCCCGGAAACCTCGTTCCTGGACCAACGAATACGTCCGGCCTGGCACTCAAACGTTGTTGGCCGCCCTGGAGATCGCTACCCGCAAAGTGGTCGCGCATGTCCGAGACCGCAGGCCGACGGTGGACTTCTTGAGTTTCATGGACGGCGTTGTAAGATCCTATCCCGTTCGCGAACTTCACGTGGTTCTGGACAACCTCAACATTCATAAAAACGAAGCGGCCAAACAGTGGCTGCTGCGACATCCACGCGTGCATTTCCACTACACTGCGACGCACGCCTCTTGGATGAACATGATCGAGTGCTTCTTCAGCATTCTCACCCGGCAGGCACTTAGCCAAAGCGTCCAACGTTCCAAAAGAGACCTGAAGGATTTTCTGGTTCGATATCTGAAGAAATACAGCGAGAATCCAACGCCATTCACCTGGACCAAAGGGCCGGAACACTTCCAGCGCAGCATCGAAGCCACCCAGGCGTATCAGGCAACTCACACCCAAGCAGCCCAGACAACGGAAGAGTAAAGCTAATACTAAAAAGGACTAACTGGACGATGTACTAGATCACGCGCGGACCTTCCACAACCGGACAGTGGCTGGGCAGAAAGGGCGCTCTCAAAGCAAGTACAAACGGAATACGGGAGCTATGAGCTTCAGGATTCGATCCATCTAACGTTCTACTGTATTTGTCGAACTCACAAAGTCTTAAGAAACGCGATCAGGGACTGCTTGTCATGGGGTGTCAGCCGGAGTCCGAACTCATGACCCTTAACTGCTCGCGTACTTGATCCATAGCCCTTGTACCCGGTCGGAACGTAGTCATCCTGCAGGCGGCGTGGATCAAACCAGTCTTCCAGCGTCGCAACCGACCCGTTGTGCTCGAACGGTCCGCGATACCAAACTCCCTTTAACGACGGGACCTTGTAATAGCCGGTGCCGCGGCGCGTCTTGGTTGCAAGAAAAGGGTCGGTGCCGACCGAGACATTCAGAATCCGGTACTTGGTCCGGTCCTCTTCCGGAATTTTGAATCCAATCGTCGGCGTGATCATGTTATCGGTGTAGAGCGGAGGCGTATGACACACATCGCACCCTTCCCGCTCAAAAACTTTCTTCCCGTTGGCAGCGGTGTCTTCAAACCGGTTCGGGTTCGCCGGAGGCTTAAGCGAGTAAATGAACAGAGCGAGAGCGTACAACTCTTCATCGCTTGCGCGACTCAGCTCGTTCAAGTCAGGTAGTTTGGCACCGCCAGTGGCGGGGCGAAAGCCTGCGTAATCGGTGATTTCCTCGATGAAGTTGTTGATCGCGTCATAGCGCATCATGTCAGCAAGGGACCGCTGCTGCTCGAGTCCGGTGTGATCGAGGTAGAGGCGATCTTTCACTCCGATCAGATCGGGAATCTGTACCGGGTAAATCGCGCTGGTTCCTTGGCGCACGTTGACCCCCGCGGGAATGCTTGCGACGTGAGCGACGAAGTCCGCCATCGTCTTTTCCGACAAAGGCGCGGTCGGGTCCGGCTTGATCCATGGCGCGCCAAAGAAGAGCTGCGAGATTCCTTTGGCTGGCGCCTTTTGGTTGATAGCCTTGTCGTAGGCGAGCCGATATGCCCAGATCTTGCCGAACGGCACGTTCCCTTGAGCGCCTTTCAGCACGGTGCCGTCAGGCATCAGCCGCGAGTGACACTCCGCGCAGGAATCCAGATTGACTTCAACCGTACCTTTCTTTCGGATTACGTAGCGATAGAAAGGCACCATGCCGTTCTTGTCCAGCGGCATGCCTGTGTACTCGTACCATTTGGGATTTCGGACATCCGTGAACGGGTCATCGTAGGGATTAAAATCCTTCGGCGATTCGAATATCGCCTCGCCCGCTTTGATCCAGTCTTCTTTGGTGCGTAACGCCGCCGGATCGAAGGCAGGTTGAGGTTCCTGTAGTCTTAGCCAATCCCAATATCCTTTTGGCTCTCTGCCGGGCCCGTATATGGGGTAGGTTTTGACATTGGGCCGAACCGGAATTTTGTAATAGAAGTCGGAAGCGACGTGATGGATGGCGATCCTTGCCACTAATGGAAGTTCGACTCCGCGCATGGCTTCGTCATCCCAAACCTTGGGAACGTCGGGGCGGAAGGGTCTTTGCGCGAGAGCCGGCAACATTGTAGCAGTGATCAAAACGGCTAGGCTGCGCACTGGTCTCCGCCTCCTGCAGCGGTTTCCTCATTATCTGCTAATTGGCTTGGGTTACCCGGCTGGCCTGGTCGCACGCATCTCCGCAGGGAGCAGACGTTCGAGCTAGGGATGCCAGCCCTTCCCCCCGGTTACTCGGCAAACGGGACTTGTGCGCTTCACAGGCCGGTACTGAAAGCCAAAACGGAAATTCCGGCAAGGACCGTCATCAATCAGACGTTACTGAAGGCTCTGGTTGTCGCGTCGGTCTGATTCCGGCTGTGGCATTTGCCCAGACGGCGAAAACGAAACCGACTACGGTCACTTACATCATGAGAGACGAAATCGACCAGGTCAGCAACAGTGAACAATCCAAGCAGGTCGGGGATGAGAACACGAAGGTTGTCGACCTCGGCTATGAGAACTTCACGCTCGGCGTGATTCCTCGGGACTCCACGAGAAACCCCGCGTCCCCGGCACCTGGCCGCGGCCATGCGGGCGCCGCGGCAGCCGAGACCTGGGCGGGCGCGAGATGGCTACTCTTCCTCCTGGCGGGACACCGGGCGGCATCGTTCACGACTTCCAAACCGAGGGCTATTAGATCGCCTCGGCGGAACGATGTTCACCGACGGCTACATCGTCAACGGGCGGCACAGCAACAGGGAGGGCCGAACGGGCCAAGCTGTGGCGGAATGGCGTATGACGTGAAGAAAGTCGTCGTGAAACCTGGTGACGTGATGGTCGTGCCGCCAGGAGTGGTGCACGGATGGGCCGACATCCCCGAGCACGTGGACTATTTGAGCTTCCGGCCGTTCCAGAACGTCCTGCAGGCTGGCTGGGTGAATCCGACCATCACGAGGTAAGCAGTAATGCGATATCGCAATTCGGATTTACCCCCCGGAGAATTCCAAATTCGGAGTAAGCTAGACTGGGCAAGGAATCCCCAGGGAGCGATCGAAAGTGGCTGCCGAAGATCCCCAGCGAAAAGATGAGAATAGTTGCGGTGACGACGCCTCGTCCCAGGCGCTGAGCGGCCTGACAGCTTATCCGACGCGCACCATTGGGACGCACGAAGCGCTGGCCGGAAAAGTGATCCTGCCCGAGGCGGGAGCGCAGGAAGCTGCCGGAACACGAATCGCCGCCTATGCATTGGTGCGGCCGATTGGCCGCGGCGGTATGGGCGAGGTGTGGCTGGCCGAGCAACTCGAACCGATTCGCCGGCAAGTTGCGCTCAAACTGATCAAAACGGGCATGGACACACGCGAAGTGATCGCCCGGTTCGAATCGGAGCGGCAGATGTTGGCGCTCATGGATCACCCCGCGATCGCCAAGGTCTTTGACGCCGGGTCCACTCCTCACGGCCGTCCGTACTTCGTAATGGAATACGTTACGGGCATTCCCATCACCGAATACTGTGACCAGCATAAGCTCACGGTGCGGCAGAGGCTGGAGCTGTTCGTACGCGTCTGCGAAGGCGTGCAGCACGCGCACCAGAAAGCCATTCTGCACCGCGATCTGAAGCCTTCCAACATCCTGGTGAGCGAGGTCGACGGGAAGCCGGCGCCGCGCATCATCGACTTCGGGCTGGCGAAAGCTACCTCGCCGCAAGTTACAGTCGACGCGATGGCCACACGCGTGGGCGCGATTGTCGGAACCCCGGCGTATATGAGTCCGGAACAGGCCGACCGTCGGTGCTGGACGTGGACACGCGCACGGATGTGTATTCGCTGGGAGTCATCCTGTACGAGTTGTTGGCCGGCACGCTGCCGCTCGACTATCAAAAACTTCCCTTAGACGAACTTCTGCGGAAATTGCGCGAAGAGGATTCACCGCGGCCCAGCTCGAAGCTGCGCGGAGCGGGGAAGGATTCCAGCGTTACGGCGCAAAACCGGTCGGTGGACGTTCCAGCGCTGGCGCGCCAGTTGCGCGGCGATCTGGACGCCATCGCGCTCAAAGCCTTGGAAAAGGATCGCTCGCGGCGCTACGATTCGGCTTCCGAGCTGGCGGCCGACATCACGCGCTATTTGAACAACCAACCGGTGGTGGCACGTCCTGCCACGGTCACGTATCGTGCGCGCAAATATGTCCGGCGGCATCGCATTGCAGTGTCGGTGGCGGCATTTGTCGTGATCCTGCTGGTGTCGTTTGCGGTCGCACAGACCTTCGAGTTGCGCCGGACGCGGCTGGAGCGCGATCGCGCGGACCGAATCACCCAGTTCATGATCAGCATGTTCAACGTGTCCGATCCCAGCGAGGCGCGGGGCAACCAGATCCGGGCGCGCGAAATCCTGGACAAAGCCTCGCAAAATATCGCCACCGGACTGACTAAGGATCCCGAAGCTCGAGGCCCAGATGATGCAGGTGATGGGCACCGTTTATGACAGCCTGGGGCTCTATTCCAGGTCTGAATTGTTGCTCAAGCAGGCGGTCGCGGTCCGGCGGCGTGTCCTCGGGGATAGGAATCCGGCGACATTGACTTCGATGCATGACCTGGCTGGAGTCGTGAACGATGAAAGCCGGTATCCGGAGGCTGAGAAGCTGGCGCGGGAAACTCTCCAGGCCCGCCGATCCAAGCTCGGGCCCGAAAATCGCGCGACTCTGGAGTCGATGAATCAACTCGCTCTCATCCTGAATAACGAAGGACATTTCGGGGACGCCGAAAAGCTGCATCGCCAGGTGGCCGAAACAGCCAGACGCGTTTTGGGACCGCAAGACCCCGTCGGCCGCAAAGCCCGGCATGATCTGGCCATCGATCTGGCCTATGAAGGCAAATTCGCGGAATCCGAGCAGGTGTTTCGCGAAGACTTGGACGAGATGCGGCGCACCTTAGGTCCGGACCATCCCGACGTATTAGGCACGATGAATAATCTTGCCGCCACATTGCAGCATGAAGAGAAATGGGCGGAAGCGGAAAAACTGTACGAGCAAGCGCTCCCACTGCGGCGCCGTGTCAGCGGGCCCGACCATCCGTATACGTTGATGACTATGGGCAACCTGGCGTTATGCTTTTTCAACCAGAAGCGCTACGCCGAAGCGGAGAAGCTGTTTCGCGAAACGCTCGAAATCAAGCGCAAAACGCTTGGCCCGGAGCACCGCTCCACGCTGGTTACGATGGGCAACCTGGCGGATACGCTCAGGTCCGAGGGCAAGTATCCGGAATCGGAAAAGCTGTTTCGCGAGGTCGTTGGAACGATGAGCCGAACCCTGGGCGAATCCCATTCGGACTATTTGGACAACCTGTATGCATTCGGTGGGCTGTTGCAGAGCGAGAAGCGCTATGGCGAAGCCGAACGGGTTCTGCGGAAAGCTCTCGAAACCCAGCGCCGCGTGCTAGGCGATGCACATCCCGACACGGCTTCCTCGGCGTTTGCTTTGGCGGAGGTTCTGGCCGAAGAGGGGAAACGCGATGAGGCTTTTGAGAACCTTCAGTTTGCAGTGGACCACCAACTGCCTGCCGACGCGCGCGCGGGTTTGGAAAAAGATGAGGCATTCAAGCCCCTGCGTGGGAGCGCCCGCTTTGAAGCGCTGGTGGCGGCTTCCGTCAAACCAGGAGCGGTGGCGAAGCGGTAACACTCGGACGTATTGACGCCCCACGTTGAAGCGTCCATGCCCCCGCCGAACACTCTGTGACCACACTCTCTCACCCAAATCCCCTTCCCTAACAGCCGCTTCCCGCTGTTCGCCTGCTGGAATCCCGCACGTCACCGCTACCCTAATTCACCGAGGTCACCCAAATGCCATCCCTTCGCAAATCCGAGTCCGCCCGCATCGACGGCGCAAAATCCCACGGCCCCAAAACCGAAGCCGGCCGTAAACGCTCCTCCCAAAACAGCCTCAAGCACGGCCTCACCTCGCAGACCCTGCTCCTGCCTTCCGAAGACCCCGCCGAATTCCACCAACTCCTCACCTCCTACCTCGACGAGTTCCAACCCGACGGCCCCGCCGAACTCCACCTGGTCCACGAAATGGTCACCGCCAAATGGCGCCTCCAGCGCCTCGCCATAATCGAAACCCAACTCTACATCGAGCACATGGAACACGTCCAGGAAGACTCGGATGACCCGCTCAGCCCCGGCGAGTCCCTCACCGCCGCCTTCACCCGGCTGCCTAACTCCAATTCCTACCCGTTCCTCCATCGCGTCGAAGCCGGCCTGGAACGGACCTACTCGCGCGCCCTCCGCAACCTGATCCAACTCCAGCGCCTCCGCCAGTCACCCCACCCGGCCGGCGAAGCGCCCAGCCCCGGCGAAAACAAAATTTGCACAAACGAACCCACCGATCCCGTCCAACCCAACGGCTACTTCGCCTTAGACGAGCCCGCGCGGCCCGGGCAATCAGCGCCATCAACCGCCGCAACTCACCCGTCGCAACTCGGCACACAGTCCAGCGCCGCCTCACACCCGCTTGCTACAATCCTGGTTTATGTTCCTCGGCTTAGAACATACCGCAATTGCCTCGCCCGATCCCAAGAAGCTCGCCGACTGGTACGTCCAGCACCTCGACTTCCGCATCAACCATACCTACGACGGCAATTACTTCGTGCGCGCGGCTGACGGAACCATGCTCGAAATCATCCCCTCGGCCGGCGAACGCGCCCCACAGCAAATGAAGGACCCCGGCATCCGGCACCTCGCCGTCAGCGTCGCCGATTTCGACTCCGCCACCCAGGAACTCAAGCGGCGCAATGTCAACTTCCTCGGCGAGCCATTCAGCAATCAAGGCAACCGTCTGGTGTTCTTCACCGACTGCGACGGCAACATCCTGCACCTAATCAAACGCGAACGGCCCCTGCCTTGATCGGAAGTTTCCTTTGCTAAGGCGAGTATTCAGAGGTTTCGCCTATCGCGATTTCCGCGTCATGTGGATCGGCGCCTGCACCTCGCAGGTCGGTACGCAGATGCAGGTCCTCGCTCAGAGCTGGATGGTGTTGCAGATCTCCGGCAATCCCGCCCTGCTGGGCCTCGACTCGTTCCTCGGAACAATTCCCATCGTTTTGTTCTCGCTGGTAACGGGCGTCCTGGCCGATCGCACCGAGCGCCAGCGGCTCTTGCTCGGATCCCAGATCGTACAAATGACCTGCGCGTTCCTGCTGGCGGCTCTCTTCGCCGCCGGCGTCGTGCACATCTGGGAAATCTTGGCACTTTCCTTCGTCGTCGGCACCGCTCAGTCCTTCGGCGGCCCGGCCTATTCAGCTCTCATTCCCACCCTGGTTAAGCCTCAAGACCTGCCCAACGCCGTCGCGCTCAACTCCATCCAGTTCAACCTGGCGCGCGTCATCGGTCCTGTGCTCGGAGCGCTGGCTCTGGCCATCGGCGCGGCCTGGTGCTTCGCGCTCAATGGCGTCTCGTTCATCGCCGTCATCATCACCCTGCTGATCATCCACCCGCATTTCGTTCCGGCCAAAACCGGCGAGTCCGTCCTGAACAGCATGCGCGAAGGATTTCAATTCATACGCAACCAGGCTGCCATGGAAGCGCTCATCGTGCTGGCCTTTTCCATGACTCTGCTGGCCTTCCCGCTCATCGTCGTGCTTCCGGTCTTCGCGCGCGATGTTTACCACGGCGACCCGGTGCTTTTTTCCAAGCTTCTCGTCAGCCTCGGCGTCGGATCGATCCTCGGCGCGCTGGTGGTGGCCGGCCTGGGTAAGTACAAACACCAGGGCCGCGCCGCTCTTCTGATGTTGGTGCTGCTAGGTATACTCATCACCGCGTTTGCGCTCTCGCGACAGCTCATCCTGAGCGCCATCCTGCTGTTCTTCTGCGGCGCGACATTGCTGGCCGTGTTCACCACCATC
The DNA here is from genome assembly GCA_963739705.1 of Terriglobia bacterium. Lineage (GTDB taxonomy): Bacteria > Acidobacteriota > Terriglobia > Bryobacterales > Bryobacteraceae > Palsa-89. The sequence continues at coordinate 178,741 of CAVUBR010000024.1, forward strand.
AGCTCCCTGGTGCAAATGATTACAGCCGACCACATGCGCGGCCGCGTGATGAGCGTTTATAACGTCGCGTTTCGCGGCGGAACGCCGTTTGGCAGCTTGATTGTCGGCGTGCTGGTAAAGGAGTATTCAGCTCCTCGGGTGGTCGCCTGTAACGGTGTCCTATTGGCGATTCTCGGGTTATATTTCCTGTTCGTGCAAAGGAAAATTGCAACGCTCTAAGCCGTTTAGGGCGTCTTAGAATTGAAAAAGATGAAAGCGCTTCTAGTCTTCCTTTTGATCTGCGCGGCGGGCGTCGCGGACGAAAATGCCGATCTCATCAAAGCGCGCGACCGTCAGGACCGCCCCGCGCTAGAAAAAATCCTCAACGATCGCCGTATGGCGGCTGACAAACAGCCTAAGGATGCCGCCGCGCAGTACCGGCTCGCCCTGGCAGCCTCCTATTCCGCCGAAGTCTCCATCGAGGTCCGCGACAAGGGCGCCACCAAAACCTTAGCCCAAACCGGCATCGACGCCGCCGAGCGCGCCGTGAGCCTGCAACCGGATTCCGCCGAACACCAGCGCATCCTCGGCACTCTGTGCGGCCAGATCATTTCGGGAAATTCGCTCAGTGCCTTGAAATACGGCAGGTGCGCGCTGGAAGCAGTGAATAAGGCCATCGAACTGGACCCTAAGTCATCCATCAACTACGTCAGTCACGGCGTGGGAAACTATTACCTGCCTCCGGCCTTCGGCGGCGGCATGGACCTTGCGATCAAGGATTTTCGCAGAGCCATTGAACTGGATCCTAAGAATGCGGACGCGTGGTTGTGGCTCGGTATCGCGCTGCGCCGCGCCGATCAGCCGGAAGAAGCGCGCCAGGCTATCGCAAAATCGCTGGAGCTGAACCCCAACCGCATGTGGGCCAAACAGCAGCTCGATAAAACTCCGGGCCAGTAGAAGCTTGGGGCGATCCACCCCCATCGCTGCCGCCTGTTGCTCTAAGATTGGATGAGCATGTTAGCATGCAATCGAGAAGGCTGCGCAACGCAACCGGGTCTCTAAAGGCGAATGGGTGCGCCGGGCTCTTCGTGAAGCTGTTCGCAGCACGAGTCGTTCCAAAGGCGGTCCTGATCCTCTGGCGAAACTAGAGTCACTGAACGGGCCTACAGCAAGTATCAAGAAGATGTTGTCGGAGATCGAATCGGGCCGCTCGTGAAGGTCTTCATTGACTCGAATATTCCGATGTACGTTGCCGGACGCGACCACGCCAACACGCGCTGCCGCACGGAGGGTTTTGGCCGAAGTGCGTGCCGGCAAGTTCGAGACCTACACCAGCACTGAAGTCTTACAAGAAATCCTCTACCGGTATACTGATCGGGCGCGCGATCTGCTTTTTTCATCCGAAGGCGTGTCGGCTCGCGACGCTGTTCATGCTGCCGTCATGCTGAACAACGAGGTTGAGTGGATCGCTACTTTCGACACTGGATTTGACCGCGTGACTGGTATAAAGCGCCTCACGATTCTGGAGGCCGTAGCCACTCAGACGATCTCTTCGCGCGCGGCGTCCCAGCGCACGGTTCGCCCCAGGCGATAGCTTTCGAGCGCCATGCGGCACGCGATGGAGACCCGATAGCCCAGATCGAAGGGGCAAGCCGTTTCCCTGCCCGAGCGGATGCAGTCGATAAAATTCTGCATGTGCGCGTGAGGGGCCGTTACGGTCCTTCCCAGCGATTCCGCGCCGTCTGGCCGGTTCACTTTTTGCGGGGTGTAGCGGATGGCCTGGCCGCGCGAGATCGTGCCGTCGGTTCCCAGCACATCCTCGGTGACGCCGAGCTGGTTGTTGCCGAAGCCTGAGTCCCAGGTGATCAGCATCTCCTCGGGCTGTTCCAGCGTAACGCTCATGGTGTCGGGCAGCTCGCGGCCGTCTTTCCAAAGATAAACTCCGCCGTTCATGGTGACGGCGGCCGGGACTTGGAGCGCGAGCGCGCGATACCAGAACGCCAGTTGCTGCGACATGTTCTCGTACACGCTCCCGCCGGAATAATCCGTGAAAAGCCTCCAATTGAGATAGCGGTCGGCCTCGAAGTCGCGGCGCGGCGCGGGGCCGAGGAAAGCGGTCCACGCAATATTCTCCGCGGTCATCGCGGGATAAACCGGGCGCGACCAGGCCGGCTTACCGCGCGGCGTGTTGCGAAACGAGCGCATGTGAATCGCGGTGATCTTTCCGACTTGCCCGCCGGCGACGAAATGTACCGCGTCGGACATTTGCCCGGAGGAACAGGCTTGGTGTCCGATCTGCACCGTCAAGCGCGGTGAGTTGCGATAAGCGGCGCGCATGCGTTTGGCGTCGGCGAGGGTGAACGCCATGGTTCGTTCCTGATAAACATGCTTGCCGGCCTCGAGCGCATGGACGAAATGCTCGGCATGCAAGTGCGGCGGAGTAGCGATGATCGCAGCGTCGATGCTCTTGTCATCCAGCAAATGCCTGTGATCGGAGTAGATTTGCGCGCCCGGCAGCAGCCGCTCGGCGTCTTCGAGATTTTTGGCGTAGATGTCGGCAATGGCCGTCACCTCGACATTGGTGCAAGCCGAGGCCCAACGCAGCAACTCCCCACCACGCGCGCCGGCGCCGATGATTCCGATGCGGACGCGGTCGCTTGACCCCAGCACGGTCTGGGAGGCGAGCGTGGTCGCCAGGCCGCTGGCCATGGTCCCGATGAATTTACGGCGTGAATCCATACTGCTTGCTATGCCTCAATCTTAGCCGATCCGCGCGCCAAACCGTCTCTAACGCAGATAGAACAGGCTCAAGCGGGGCAATCCCGCGGATTCAAGCAACTGCCGTTCCAGGTATTGCTTCTCCAGCATTGAGAGCTGTTCGGCCGTCATTTTTCCCCGATAGGGTCGGAGTTGGTGATCGAGGTCGCGGCGCGCGCGCAGCAGGTCATCGTCGGTTTGGCGCGAGCGGGCGATGGCGATCATCTTGTCTTCCAAAGAAGTCAAACGGCGCTCCAGGTCTTCCAGGTCGGCATACAAGCCGGAAACGCCATCCGCCAAGCGATCTACCGAAGCAGCGATCTCTTCGTATCCGGCTTGCTTCCGGATCTCAGCCGCGTTGCTTCGCAGATATGCCTCCAGTTCCTCAACGCTGAACGGCGCGGGCGCCTCTTTGCGTGCGCGGCCGGGTTGCGCGACTCCGGCCATGGCCTGCGCCTCGATCATGACTGCTTGGGTGCAGTAAGCGACCGAATTGACCATCTGGATACGGCTGCGCTTGCTGCGCCAATTCTCAAACGCCAGGTCGATGCCGCGCAGCACCGCTTCCAAGGGCACGCCGGCGTTTTTCCACGCCTCCACCAGCGCCCAATCGAGCGGCGACATCAGGAACAGCCCGGTGCCGCGCGCTTTTTGAAAATGTTCTTCGACCTCGGTGAAGTAGTTGAAATAGTTGGAAGGCCAGCTTATTTCTTCTGGTTCCGCCGCCATATGATTTCCAGGCCTTCCAGCGTCAGATCCTCGTTGATCTCTTTGATGTAGCGCGAGGACGCCGCAATCAGCCGCGCTTGGCCGCCGGTCGCGATCGGTTTGGTTTCCGGGCCCAGCTCCGCGATCACGCGCTCCACGATTCCATCGATCAATCCGACGAAGCCGTAGTATAGCCCGGAGCGAATGCTATCCACTGTGTTCTTGCCGATCAGGCGCGAGGGCTCGCGAAAATCGACCATGGGCAGCTTGGCGGTCCGGCCAAACATGCCGCTGATCGACATTCCGATTCCCGGACAGATCATTCCACCCAGGTATTCGCCGTTCGCGGAGACGACGTCGAAGTTGATAGTGGTGCCGAGGTCCACCACCACGGCCGGCCCGCCGTAGCGATGGAATGCGGCAACGCCATTGACCACGCGGTCTGCGCCCACTTCGCGCGGGTTGTCGTAGAGCACCTTGATCCCGATGTCGGTATCGGGCGTGACGAACAGCGGCTTGGTTTGGAAGTAGCGCTCACCCATCAGCGCGAGCGGTCCATCCACCATCGGCACGACGCTGGAGATGATGATCCCGTCGACTTTGGCCAGATCCAATGAAGACAGCGCGAAGAGGTTGCGCATCAGGACGCCCCATTCATCGGCGGTTTGCTCGTGAATGGTGCGCAGACGCCAGCGCCGGACCAGGGCTCGGTCCTCGAACGCGCCGATGGTGATATTGCTATTGCCCGCGTCAAGAGCTAGGAGCATGGACGCACGCCTCCCGCCACGATCACATTCTCGCTTCCGTCGTCGCGCCGCAGGATTAGGAAGCCGGCTTCGTTCAGGCCCGCCGTGGTTCCGCGCGCCGCGCCACCGCCGCCGAGGTCGACTTGCACCCGGCGGCCGGATACGTAGCTGGACGCGCGGGAAAATAGTTCGAGAATCGGCCGGCGGCCTTCTCTTTCGAGCAGCCCGCAGTAGCGGTCGACGTTCGTGACAAGCTCCACCAGCAGATACTCGCGCGAAAACTGCCGGCCGCCGGAAGCGATGCGGAGCGAGGTCGCGATGGCGCTCAACTCGTCCGGGAACTTTGGCTGATTCACGTTGATGCCGATGCCTGCAATGATAGCCGAGCTTTCCATCTGGGTTAGGATGCCGGCGCATTTCTTGGATTGGATCAGCACGTCGTTGGGCCAGCGCAGGTCGCAGGCGAGATCAGTGGTTTTGTGGATGGCATCAACGACGGCCAACCCGAGCGCCGAGTGTGACCACGGGGATGTCATTGGGCGCAAGGGTGTGCCGCAACACGATCGAGACGTACAAGCCCGAGCCGGCTTCGGAGTGCCAGGTTCGCCCGTAACGGCCCTGGCCGGCGGTCTGCTCTTCGGCTACGACCACGGTGCCGGACTCGCAACCTTCGGCGGCCAGGCGGCGCGCCTCATTCATGGTGGAATCTATCGAAGTATACCGATCGATGCGGCGAGCCAGGGTCATTGCAGGGTGTTGAGCGTTGCGCGGCTCTTTTCGAGTTGGGCCGCTTGTTCGGCGCGCTTGGACCGCAGCGATTCCACCACGTGAGTGGGAGCGCTGCCCAGGAATTTCTCGCTCGCCAGTTGCCGGTCCTTATCGGCGATGGCTTTTTCGAGCTGCTCGATTTCCTTGGTCAGGCGCGCACGCTGGATGTCGCTGTCCACTTCCGGTAAGCGCAACACCAGATCGAATTCCGGCGTCGACCGAACCGCGCCGTTGAGGTCCGGGGCCGCGCCGGTGCGGACGTCGAGTTTCACGGTGGCCAGCTTCTCGATCACCGGCAGTTCCACGCTTCTCGAACCGTTGCGGCAATACAGCACGCCTTCGAGCAAAAGCTTCTTATCGAGACCATGGTCGGCGCGCATCTGGCGCGCCGCGGTGATCATCTCCTGCATGAGAGCCATCTCGCGTTCGGCCGCTTCGTCCGTCGCGCCGGCTTGCGGATACGCGGCCAGTGCGATGGAACGCGTCTCTCCGAAGCGGTGCCACAGCTCCTCGGTGATGAACGGCATCACGGGGTGTTCGAGACGCAGATAGGCGCTGAAGACGCTCAGCAGATTGCGCCAGTCGTTGGTCATCCCGGAATTCGGCGTGAAGCGCAGCTTTTTAATCTCCAGGTACCAATCGCAGAAATCGTGCCAGAAGAATTGCCACAACTCTTCGGCCACTTCGTGGTAGCGGTGTTGCGCGAGCGCGCGATTCACGGACGCGGCGGTGCGATTGAGGCGGCTGAAAATCCAGCGGTCTTCCAGCGTCTCGGGCGATCCCGGCTCGGGGAACGAAGGTGTAACGCCGGACGCATCCATATTCATGAAGATCAGCCGCGCCGCGTTCCACATCTTGTTGGCGAACTGGCGCGCCGAAGTGAGGCGATCCTCCGAATAGGTGATGTCGGTTCCGGGCGCGGCCGCGCCCATCAGCGCCAGGCGCACGGCGTCAGTGCCGAAGCGCTCGTTGATGTCCAGCGGATCCACCACGTTGCCCTTGGTCTTGGACATTTTCTTGCGCTGCGGATCGCGCACCAGCGTGTGGAGATGGACTTCGCGGAACGGCACGTTGTTGGTCAGCTCCAGGCCCATCATCATCATGCGCGCGGCCCAGAAGAACAGGATGTCGTAGCCAGTAATCAGCAGCGAGGTCGGATAATACGTGCGCAGGTCTTCGGTGTCGTCGGGCCAGCCCATGGTCGAAAAAGGCCAGAGGGCGGAACTGAACCAGGTGTCGAGCACATCCGGATCTTGCTCGATGCGCGATGAACCGCAATGCCCACACTTCAAAGGCGCTTCGCGAGCCACGGTGATCTCATGGCAATCGGCGCAATGCCACGCTGGAATGCGATGGCCCCACCAGAGCTGCCGCGAGATACACCAATCGCGGATGTTCTCCATCCAATTGAAGAAGGTCTTGTTCCAGTTGTCGGGGACGAAGACGATGCGGCCGCTGTTCACTGCGTCCAGAACTTTGGCGGCCAGCGGTTTCGTTTTCACGAACCACTGCGTGGAGACCAGCGGCTCGACCACGGTGCCGCAGCGATCGCACTTGCTGATGGCCAGCGCGTACGGCTCGATCTTGTCGAGCAGACCAAGCTTTTCAAGATCGGCGACCACGCGTTTGCGCGCGGCGAAGCGGTCCAGGCCGGCGTAGGGTCCGGCTTCGGCCCTCATCTTGCCGTCTTCGCCGATCACTTTGACGTGCGGAAGCTTGTTGCGCTTGCCTGCTTCCAGGTCATTCGGGTCGTGAGCCGGAGTTACTTTCACCACGCCAGTGCCGAACTGCGGATCGGCCACTTCGTCGAAGATGATGGGGATCTCGCGATTCATCAGCGGCAGGATCGCGGTGGTTCCCGCGAGGTCGGCGTAACGCGGATCCCGCGGATTCACGGCTAGCGCGGTATCGCCCAACATGGTTTCCGGCCGCGTGGTGGCCACGACCAGGTGGCGTGATCCGTCTTTCAGCGGATAGCGGATATGCCAGAGTGAGCCTTGTGTGTCCTCATGCTTCACTTCCAGGTCCGACAGCGCGGTGTGGCAGCCGGGGCACCAGTTCACCATGTAGGTGCCGCGATAGATGAGACCACGCTCGTACAGGCGCACGAACGCTTCCAGCACGGCGCGCGACAGCTCGGGACTCAGGGTGAATCGCTCCCGGCTCCAGTCGCAGCTTTCGCCGATGCGCTTCATCTGCTCGGTAATTCGGCTGCCGTACTTCTCTTTCCAAATCCAAACCCGGCGCACGAATTCTTCCCGGCCAAGCTGCTGGCGGGTCAAGCCTTCGGCGGCCAGGCTGCGCTCTACCAGCATCTGCGTGGCGATGCCGGCGTGGTCGACCCCCGGAAGAAACAAGGTATTGTCGCCACACATGCGACGCCAGCGGATGGCCGCGTCGATGAGGGAGTGTTCCAGCATGTGGCCGATATGCATGGAGCCGGTGACGTTAGGCGGCGGAACGACCAACGAAAATCGGGGTCCGGGAGCCTTCGCGTCGGCATGGAAAATGCCGGACTCGACCCATCGTTGAGCCCAGTGTGGCTCGAAGCGCCGCGGCTCGTATGTTTTTTCCAACTCCATGGGAGACTTCCAGTTTAGCAGGCAGACCTATTGCGAACCTTTAATCGCTAGGACGATTCAGCCACCAGCAGGGCCTGTGGCACGGGCGCGGCGCGGCCCCCACGGAATGACCCTGCCAATGAACCCACCTACGCTTCCCAGGATGGCGGAGACAATGAGGCTGAGCAGCAGATGATAGAATCCTGCTCCCAAGAAGTCCTGCATCAGCCAAGCCTCGAAGTTCGCCGAACCGCTGCGCGCAAAGTCCTCCAGGTTGCCTTCGGCGCGAAACACGGCTGCTTGCTGCGGCGTGCCTTTCATGGCATAGGTGATCGACAACACGACGATGTACCACAGCAGCGTCGCAATCAGCGCGGCGCCCACTGCCGCCATCAGCCCGTCGCGTGCACGGCGCGTCTCGAGCGCCGCGATGAAACCGGCCGTCAGGTAACACAGAAACACCAAGCCCAATTCGACTTCGCCGTAGCGGGTGTTGTCGCGGGGCAGCAGCACGTACTCCAGCACGACCTCCGATGCGTAGACCGCGGCCGCCGCGAGGCCGAAACCCAGAGCCAGGCGCAATAGCCGCGGGTCTCTTCGTTCCAGGCGCGCCGCGCCCCAAGCTCCCAGCAGCGCATTGCCGCACAGCACAATGATTACAGCCGCCAACCCAGGCAGCGTACCTCGCCACTCGACCAGGGCTGACGGGAACACCAGGAGTCCCAAGCAGGCCAGCAGAACGGCCAGGCTGACCGCGCATATCCATGCACGACGCACAGCGGAGGCGAGAGCGGCACGGGATGCACGCACGACGAACGAGCATATCACCCGCGCTGGCGCTTCACGAGCAGCTTCAGTCGGCCAGGCTCAGTTCCGCCACCAGCGGGAGATGATCGGAGGCGACGAGCGCGAGCCGGTCTCTTTCGAATCCGCCCTCCAGCAGTTTGAAATGGTGGTCGTAATAAATGTGATCCAGGTGCAAGAGAGGCAGGAGGGAGGGATAGTTGCGCTTTCTGGGAAGACTGACGGCCAGGTCGCTGAAGTGGAATTCGGCGTGGAGCGTGCGGGTGACCAGGCCATGCGCCCAGTCGTTGAAATCGCCCAGGACGACGCGAGGGCCTGCGATGTCGACGGCGCGGAGGAAATCGGCGTCCATCAAACGAACCGCCTGTTTCTTGCGTTCCCGGTGCGCGGTGCCCAGATGCAGATTGAAGATGTGCAGCAGGTGATGACGCACGCGGATATCGGTGCGCAGGGCGCCGCGCCGCTCGCGTCCGGAGACAGTCAGGTCGATGGGCTGGACGCGATCGAAGTCCCAGCGGCTTAAAGTGACGTTGCCGTATATTCCGCCGCGATGTTTGCGCGTTTCTCCGACGGCGTAGAATCGGCCGAGACGGTTGGCCAGGTAGGCGGCCTGGTGTTCCTCGATGGAATGGCCCTCGCGGCTCACCACCTCTTGCAAAGCGATGATGTCGGCGTCGACTTTCTCCAGCACGCGCGCGATGCGTTCCACGCGCGTCCGGCCGTCCAGGCCACGGCTCTTGTGGATGTTATAAGTGGCAATTCTTAGAGTTCGCATTGCAAGCCGGTTACACCTGATCCTCAATCAATGCGGCTGCCAATTCCTTGACGCGCTGCACCAGCCCGCGTTTCCGCCAATCTTCGAGATCGATCCTTTGGCAGGCCTCCAGGTCGGATTGAAAGGTCGCGTCGAGTTCTCCCACTAGGACGGGATCATGAAAACAAATGTTGGTCTCTTCGCTGAGCGCGAAGGAGCGATTGTCGAAGTTCGCGGTTCCTACGGTGGCCCAGGCGCCATCCACGACCATGGTTTTCTGATGGAGCATGGTGGGCTCGAACTCGTGGATTTCCACGCCGGCTTCAAGCAGCTTTCCGTACAGGCGGAGGCTATTTTGGCGGGCCCACCAGGTGTCGTTCTGTTGGCCGGCGACCATCAACTTGACCGAGACTCCGCGCTGGCAGGCGCGCGCGAGCATGTCGATGAGCCGCGGGCCGGGAATGAAGTAGGGATTGGCGATGTGCAGATAGCGCCGGGCGCACTGGATGGCGATCAAGTGCATGGTGGCTGCGGCGCCAGCGCCAGAACTGGGCGAGCTCAGGATGGTCTGAACCTCGACGTCGCCGGAAGGCTCGGGCTCGGGAAAGAACTCCGGGCCACTCAGAATCTCGCCCGTCGACAGCAGCCAATTCTGGGCGAAGCCGCTTTGCTGGACGGCCACGGCGGGGCCGGCGACACGAATTTCCATGTCGCGCCATTCTCCGGGATTGCTTGCCGTACCGAGCCAGTGATCCGCAACTCCGGCGCCGCCGGTGAACGCGATGCGCCCGTCAACGATAAGTGACTTTCGATGTGTCCGCAGATTGGCGCGGTTCAGAGTGTACCAGTGGATGGGGCGAAACCAGGCCAGTTGGCAGCCACCGTCCTCCAGAATGCCTAGGATCTCTTCGCCCAAGGTGGACGAGCCAATGGCATCCACCAGCACCTTGACCAGCACTCCTTCGCGCGCCCGCTCGGCCAAGGCTTCGGCAAAGCGCCTGCCAACCAGGCTGTCCAAGAAGATGAATTGCTCCACGGTCACGGACGCTTGTGCGGAATCGATGGCTTCCAGCATGGCGGGATAGAACTCGTCGCCGTTGTTGTATAGCGTGACGTGGTTGCCATCGACCAAGGGCATGCCGGTCATGCCAGCCATGGTGTTGCGGAAATCCGCCGAATCGGTATCGAAGCTGGGTTCGAGAGCGTACAGCGCCGGGTGACCGCTCGCCGAGGTGTGATAGAAGATGAACGAAAGGGCACCGGCGATCAGCGCGACGTACCAGATGCCCAGCATGTAAAGAAGAAGCGCGGCAGCCAGCCACAGCCACCAGGCGCGGATAAGGCGGCGCGTACGCTCCAAGTAATCGACCAGGCCCAGGCGCTGGGGTTTGGGACGCGGCGGGGCCAGGCGATGCAACTGCTCCTTGGGCACACGCGGCTTGAGCCAGCGGCGCGATTCATGCGGCTTGGACCCGATTGGGATCGCCAGCCCGGGTTTGGTTGCAGGCAACAACGCCTTCCTCGATTGGTACACTCCCGCGTCTCAAGAGTTCTCAAGGCTGCAAACGGCGTGCCAAGCCGCCGTCATCCTTTGGGACGGCCTGAATTGGCTGGGCTCAGCGACTCTGCCGGAGGTGCGTGAAATCACACAGTTAAACGCGTGTTTAGGCGCGCACTGCCCCGCACTGTGATAGCCTCCGGAGATGGTCAAAAGGATTGGTTTGATCGCTGTGCTGGCGTTGGCCGCCAGGGCACAGGACGCCAACATCGACGCGGTGCGGAAGATGGCGCGTGAGTTGGAGCGAGCGCTCATCGCCGCCGATACAGGCACGCTGGAAAAGATCCTCACGGACGACTTCGTGCGGAGGCCGCCGGGTGGGGCCGATACGAACAAGCGCGAATATCTCTCGCTGCTCAGCTCCGGCCGGTTAAAATACGTTGGATTTCAAAACGTAGAGGAGCAGTTACGTTCTTACCCCAATACCGTCCTGGTGGAGGACGTGACGGATATCCGCGCCCGCGGCGCAAACGGTCCGGATCGCGATACGCGGCTCAAATTAACTTGGATCTGGGTCAAGCTGGACGGCCAGTGGCGGCTGGCTGGGGTGCAGGGCAGCACGGCGCCGGCCCGGTGAGGCCTACTACAAGAAACGGTTACCCGGTATCCCCTCGATTCGTCCCACGGTCCAATGAAATGGAGTAAGAAGAAGTGACTCCAACAATGGAACGCAAAGATACGGGGGTGCAGGCAGCCAGCATCATCTGTTTGCCGGCGGGCATCTGGTTCTTTATCTCGCCTTGGATTTACGGTACGGCTCACGCACCTAAGGCCGACGAGTTTATGCGCGGCACGCAGTATCTACGCGCCGCGCCAGACCGCTCACCACACCTTGCAAGGGTTGGTGTGAACCATCGGCTGGCCGACCCGGCAGGAGAAAGCTTTACCGAACTCGGGCAGGTTGGAGACTACGCCGTTGATGCGATATTCGTCTGGCGAATGCGGATCGGTGACAGCGTTCAGGCGCTTGATTTCGGGACGTTCGTCTCCGCACGCCCATTGGGCCATTCCGATGAAGAAGCGCTGATCGGGCGTGAAGCCGTCGCGTCGGCTGCGAGGTTCAGGTCTTTCGTGGCATCTTTCCAGGCCAGATAGGCCAGCAGCGTTCCGCCCAAGTCGGCGACGTCTTCGCCTAGGGTCAGCTTTCCGTTGATTTTGATGTCGTCGACGATGGTGTATTGCGAGTATTGATCGGAGACGCACTTGACGCGCTTTTCGAACTCGGTGGCGTCGTCCTTAGTCCACCAGTCCTTGAGATTTCCTTTGGCGTCGAACTGGCGGCCCTCGTCGTCGAAGCCGTGCGTGAGCTCGTGGCCGATGGTGGCGCCGGTGTTGCCGTAGTTGGGAGCGTCGTCCAGCTTGGGATCGAATAGCGGAGGCTGCAACACGCCGGCCGGAAAATTGATGTCGTTCATCTGGGCGTCGTAATAGGCGTTGACGGTGGGAGGCGTCATCTGCCATTCGTTGCGGTCAACGGGCTTGCCGATTTTGGCGATTTCGCGGCGGGATTCGAACTCGGTGGCGCGCTCGACGTTGCCGAAGTAATCGTCGCGCAGAATTGTGATGGAGCTGTAGTCGCGCCATTTGTCGGGATAGCCGATCTTGTTCACCACGGCGTGCAGCTTTTCGAGCGCGCGCTGTTTGGTGGCTTCTTCCATCCAGGGAAGCTGGCGGATCTCGTTTTCCATTTGCTTTTCGATTTCCTTGGTCATCAGGAGCGCCCGCTGCTTGGTGTCGGGGCCGAACGTCTTGTCGACGAAAACCTGGCCCAGCGCCTCGCCCAGATCGTTATCCACGCGGCGGACGCAGCGCTTCCAACGCGGCTGCATTTCCTTCTGGCCGCGCAGATACTTGCTGTAGAAATCGAAGTCGGCCTGCACGAACGGCGAGGAAAGAGTGCGGGCTTTGTCGTGCACCAGGTGCCACCGCAAGTAGGTTTTCCAATCCGCCAGGCTGCGGGATTTGAGCAGCGTTTCGACTTCCTTATAGAAGGCCGGCTCGGTGACGTTCACGGCCGGCGTGTCAGGAACATTGGCGGTCTTGAGGTAGACGCTCCAATGGAAGGACGGCGTCAGGGCCTGCAGCTGCGCGCGGGTGAGCTTGTGAAAGAGCTTGTAGGGATCGCGTTTGTCGACGCGGGTGAGCGATGCCTTGGCGAGCGCGGTTTCGATCGCCATCACCGTCGCGGCATCGGTCTTGGCAACCTGCGGCTGCTCGCCTAACAGTTCGAACATTTTCTGCACGTGCTCGACATATTTCTGGCGGGTCTCGACGGATTTGGCGTCGGTCTTGGTGTAGTAGTCGCGATCGGGAAGGCCCAGGCCGCCGGCGCTGGCGAAGGCGATCACTTGCGAGGAATCGGCGTAGTCCTGGTTGGAGCCGAAGCCGAACAGCATGTGCTCGCCGGTGATGCCGAGGTGCAGGTGCCCGAGCAAGGCCGGGAGATCGTGGATGGATTGAAGCGCGGCGATTTGGTCTAGCTCGGTTTTCAGCGGCGCGGCGCCTGCCTTATCCAGTGCGGACTCGTCCATGCAGGCGTGGAAAAAGTCGCCGATTTCGATTTCGACTTTGCTGCGCGTGGGCGCAGGATTGGAGGCTTGTTCTAGAATGCCCCACAAGAAGCGCTCGTTTTCTTCGGTGAGCTTGGCGTAGACGTCCCAGCGCGCCTGGTCGGCGGGTATGGGGTTCTTTTTGATCCAGCCGCCGCAGGTGTAGTGATAGAAGTCGTTGCAGGGGTCGACCGAGAGATCCATGGAGGAGGCGTCCAGGCTCGGGCTGTAGGGCAGAGCGAAGAGCGGCTTTTCGTCATTCGACTGCGCGAGGAGAGCCGCGGCGGAGACCGTAAGGAAGAGCGGGAGGGCGGCGAGTTTCACAGTCTTATGTTATCCAAGCTAGTGCTCACTCCGGCTTGCGGGAGGAGGGAGGGTGCGGCACGTAGTCCTGTTTGGTTTTAGCTTGGTAGGCGTCGCGATCGACCACAGCCTTTTTGAATTTGGCTTGGAGGGCGGCGCGATCGAGCTTCACGCCGGCCAGGTAGACGCTGTCGATTTCGCGCAGATTATGGATGTTCTCCAGCGGATTCGCGTTGAGGACGATGAAATCGGCGCGCTTGTCCTTGGCCAGCGTTCCGGTGTCCTTGAGGTGGAGCACTTCGGCGGGGCGGGAGGTTATGGCGACGATAGTGTCGGCCGGGCTCAAGCCGAGCCTCGCGTAGATGCCGATCTCTTGATGGTCGCCGAAGCCGAACGAGTGGCGTTGCGAAAGACCTGAATCGGTGCTGAGCACGATGCGGGCGCCGGAGGAGATGTAGTGCGGGAAATTGTATTTGAGATTTTCTTCGCGCTGCGCGGCCTGGGGGTTGGGAGCGGCGGAGCAAGGGCGGGAAGGCAACCAGGTATGGCCGGCGCGGGCTTCGGCGATCACGCTATCGGGGAGCACTTGCTCGATGAAGGTGCTCGGCTGGCAAATTTCGTTGCCTTCGCCCAGGCCCATGACGGGCGCCCAGTAGGGCTTCTTCTCACTGAGAAGCGCCATGAATTCATCGTCGATTTTCTGGTTCACGATGGTATGCACCAGCACGTCGACGCCGGCTTTGACGACGCCTTTTTGGTCGTCGAGGGCGGTGGCGTGCGCGTGCACTGTCATGCCGTGCTTGTGCGCTTCTTCAATCAGCGCGGTATAGACTTCGGGCGGCATCTTTTTTCTGGCGCCGCGGTTGTTGTCGCGATTGTCCACCCAAAACTTGACCTGGGTGATCTTCTTGGCGGCGATGGCTCGCACGGCTGCGACGGCTTCTGCGGGAGTTGAGACTTCGTGGACGGCATGCAACGCAGTTGTGCCTTGGATCAAGAGCGAGTCGGGGCCGCCGCCAGGAGGCGCGATGCCGGCCGCGAAGAAGAAGCGCGCGGCTGGGGGAAATTTGCCAGCCATTTGGTCGTGCTGGAATTTGAGGGCGAAGTCGTCCGGCTGGTCGCCCATGGTCATGGTGGCGCCGACGCCGTAGAAGGCCTCGCGCTCCAGGTGGTCCAGGATATTTTCGGGCGAGTGATTCTCGACGCTCCAACTGACGTAGCCCTCGTAGCCGATGTGGACGTGCACGTTGTTCATCGTGGGCATGACCGTTTTGCCGGCCAGGTCGACGTGCGCCGCTGCGGAAGGCGCTTTCACGGAACCGCGTTTGCCGATGGCGGCGATGTGGCCGTTCTGAACCAGGAAGGCTCCGTCTTCGATGGGCGCGCTGGAGTCGCCGATGATCAGGCGTGCGCCTTCGTAGAGGGTGCTTTGCGAGTAAGCCGCAAGCGAGGCGAAGAACAGCGCCAGGATGCAAATGGACCGGATTTTCAGGACCATGGGGTAATGCTATCAGGCGCGCGGCCCCACAGCATAGGCAAGGGGCCCGGGTCAATTTCGGAGCAGGCCGACAGCGGTCCAACACCAGCTACCATCGAGGCGATCGGGGCACGCACGATCCGCAATGCTCCGAAATTATGCGCCGCTTGACGAGCTGTTCTTTGGCCGTAGTGCCTAGCCTTGCTCTTCCGTATGTTCCATGGCATGCTGGCCCGTGCTCACTATGCGCTCCTCTTGCTACGGGCGGTGAACCCCATCACGACCTCAGAGATGTTCGTTTGGATTCTCATCGCGGCCGTGTGTAAGTTCCATTACTCGCTTATGAACGGGTCAAAAAATACTCCCCACTTGGGATGGCACAGTGGCGCACAGTTCCATTACCCTAAGATCGATGTTGGAAGGCCTGCCATGGTGATTCATCTCCGCCTCAGGTCTTCGATTGTCGCAGTTCCGCCTGTGCACCACCACGGGTTCATCACAATCCCTGCCGGGTCAATTATCGAGAGCTCGGATGATCTTATCGAACCCGGCTTGCATCGCGTGAGGTTCGACGGGAACGACTTGCTAGTTTTTACACGGGACATACGCGAGCGAACGGAGAGAGTCAAAATAGGGGACTCGGTTCCTTCTTCTTAGCGATGTGTTCGAGCCTCGGCTGGGTCTGGCACGAACGGAAGCCCGAGGTCGCCAGGCTCGATGTGGGTATGCCGCAGTTGGGCGGCATCGATGCCGCTCAGGGATCGGCCGAAAAGATGCCATCGGCCGTGATCATTATTGGTTAGTATGCGCTCCGATGAGCGGTACGTTGTGCGCGCTTTGAAGGCCGGCGCGAAAGAATATGTCTTGAAGGCTTGCGCCGACAATGACGTTCTGAACGCTGGCTCGGAATCTCACATAAGAAATGCAACTCGATTTGGGAAAAGAGAGGAAACATAAGTAATGCCTGAAACGAACTCGGTAGTAGCCATTTACGCAACCCACACTCAAGCAGAACAAGCGGTGAAGGAGCTGCAGAAGTCTGGGTTTGATATGAAGAAAATGTCCATCGTCGGCAAGGATTATCACACCGACGAGCAAGTCGTCGGATACTACAACGCCGGCGACCGCATGAAGTACTGGGGCAAGATGGGCGCCTTCTGGGGCGGTATCTGGGGGCTCTTATTCGGAGCCGCTTTCTTCGTCATTCCAGGCTTGGGGCCGATATTGGTAGCCGGTCCGTTAGTCGCCTGGATCATTGGCGCGCTGGAAGGCGCGGCTGTGGTGGGCGGATTGAGCGCGCTCGGCGCGGGGCTGTACAGCATTGGCATCCCCAAGGACAGCGTCGTGAAATACGAGACAGCGCTGAAGTCCGACAAGTTCCTCCTTCTTGCCCATGGCACAGCCGAAGAGGTGGCCAAGGCCAGGGACATCCTGCAGACGACACACCCAGCGGAGGTTGCACTACACGCGGCGAAACGCGAGGAACTCGCTGGGGTTAGCGGCAGATAGCGCCGCGATCCGCGGAAGGGCTTCGGATTCAGACCGTTTGACGCGACCATGTCGGCGCCTCAGCGCCCGCAGCGGTGCCGAGGCGCTGCAGCCAAACGGAGGATGGACGTGCGGCGCTCCGGATAGCGCTTTCACGGAACCTCGCTTGCCGATGGCGGTGATGCGGCCGTTCTGGACCAGGAAGGCTCCGTCTTCGATGTGCGCGCTCGTCGCCGATGATCAAGCGGGCGCCTTCGTAGATGGTGCTTTGCGAGTAAGCCGCAACCGAGCAGAAGAACAGCGCCAGGATTCAACTGGACCGGATTTTCAGGACCATGGGGTAATGTATCAGTCGCGCTGGATTCACTGCTGGCGGTTTCTTCGATACGCCATCAGGTAGGCGGCGGGGACGATGTAGACCGTAAGAACGACCGAGACCGTCAGGCCGCCGATGATTGCGCGCGCCAGCGGGGCATATTGTTCGCTGCCGGTGCCGAGCTTCAAGGCCATGGGCAACATGCCGATGATGGTCGCAAGCGACGTCATCAGGATGGGACGCAGGCGAACCCGGCACGCGGTGACCACAGCGTCCTCGATGCGGGTACCTTGTTGTTCCAAGCGGTGCGCGAACTCCACGATCAAAATGCTGTTCGACGCAGCGATGCCGACCAGCATGAGCACGCCCATCAGCGACATCACGTTCAGCGTGGTGTGGGTCAACGGAAGAATGATCAGGACGCCGATGAATCCCATGGGAATAGCCAGCATGATCAGGAGGGGATCGTTGAAGGAGCTGAACTGCGCCACCAGGATCAGATACAGCAAGACGACCGACAGCGACAGGCCGATGGCAAAGCTTTTGAAGGATTCCGTCATGGCTTGCACCATGCCGCGCAGATCCACGCGGACGCCGGCCGGCAGTTTCGTGCCGGCCAGCAATTTATTGATTTGGCTCGCGACCTTTCCGAGATCTTCGCCGGCCGGGCTCACGTAAACATCGACCTCGCGCTGGATCTGGTAGTGATCGATTTCGGTGGGCGTCACAAGCTTGGTCAACTTCACGACGGTATCGAGAGTGGTGGCCTGATTGCGCTTGGCGCCGCGAAGCGGAATGCTTCTCAGGTCGACGAAATCGTGGATGGAGGGGCGGCCGTTCTCGTAATATTGGACCGTTAGGAAGTAATCATTGCCGGTCTTGCGATCCAGCCAGTAGTTGGGCGCGATCATCAGATTGGAATTCAGCGCGGTGATCACGTTGCTGCACGACGTTCTGGGGAGTCAATCCGAGCTCGGCGGCGTGCACGCGATCGACATCCAGCCGGACCGCCGGATAATTCATGTCTTGCGGAATATATGCCTCGCTGACGCCCGGCGAGTCCGCGAATCCGCTGCGCCAGATCTGCGCGCGACCTGATGGGCCTGATTCAGGTCGTCGCTGGACACCTGCACATCGATGGGCGCGGGCATGCCCATATTGAGGACGGCGTCGACCATGGAGCCGCTGCTGAAGAACGTTCGCAGATCGGGATAATCGGCGGCGATCTGGCGCCGGACGCGGTCCATGTAGTCGAAGCTGCTGACCTGGTGCGACGGGGTCAGCGCGGTCTGGATGGTCGCGGTGTACTCTCCGGCGTTGGTCGTGTAGAGCGAGGAGAAACCCGGATCGAGGCCGACGGTGGAGACGATCATGTGAAAATCGGCTGGACGAATGATCTTGCGGATCAGGTCTTCCACCTTGGCGACGTACTGTTCGGTGACTTCGATGCGCGTTCCGGTGGGAACTTTCAGATTGATCGGTGAATTGGCCGGCATCGGTTCTGGGGAAAAAGGCCACGCCGAGCAAGGGATAGAGCGCGAGGCTGGCCAGAAACGACAGCAGCAGAATCGCCACCGTGAGCCCGGGCCGCCGGATGGCCCGGCGCACGGTGCGTTCATAAAAATCGAGGAGGCGCGTGAATCCGCCGTCAAAGCCGTCGTGGAATCTCTCGCCACGAAGCCTTCGGCGGCTGGCGCTCGGCGCTCTCCGTCCGGGCTGGCGCGGCGCTTGAGATAGCGGGCGCAGAACAGCGGGATGACGGTCATCGCCACGAAATAGGAGGCGAACAGGGAGATGACCACCGCCAGAGCCAAAGCCGTGAAGAGAAACTTACTCACGCCGTAAAGAAAGGTGACCGGAAAGAACACCACCACGGCGGTCAGCGTCGCGGCCAGCACCGCCAGGCTCACTTCGGCTCCGCCCTCTTCCGCGGCGCGCTCGGGCGGAGCGCCTTCTTCCAGGTGCCGGTAAATGTTTTCAAGCGAAATGACGGAGTTGTCGATGATGCGCGAGAAGGCCAGCGCCAGCCCGCCCAGGATCATGGTGTTGACCGTGCCGCCCAGAAAAGTACAGGATCACGAAACGTGGTCAAGTCCGGAGAGCGGAATGGATAAGAACACCGCAACGGTGGCGCGCAGGCTGGCCAGAAAGATCAGAATCATCAGGCTGGTGAGCAGCCAGACCGATCAGGCCTTCGTGCAGCAGGGTCCGGATGGCCTCCTTGACATAAGCCGATTGATCGAAAACCACCGTGGCCACCAGATTCTTCGGCACGCCGAACAGGCGGCTCAGCATGATTGCGGATGCCATCCACCACCTGGATGGTGTTGGTGTCGCCGCCCTGCTTCATGATGGGCAGGTAAGTGGAGCGCTGCCCGTCCACGCGCACCAGGTTGTACTGGATCTGGTGGGCGTCCTTGGCCTCGCCGACATCGCTCACCGAGACCCAGCGCTGGCCGACCGTCTTGAGCGGAACACTGTTCAGCTCACCGACCTTGTCGACCAGCGACGTTGGAATAGACGTAGTAATCGTAGGTTGCCGACCTTGACGTCGCCGGCCGGCAGGATGAGATTGTTCTTGTTGACGGCGTCGACCACGTCCATGAGGCTCAAGCCGCGTGAAAGCAGCTTGTAGGGATCGACGTACACCATCACCTGGCGATATTTGCCGCCGAACGGCGGCGGAACCTCGGCGCCTTTGACCACCGCGATCTGATCGCGGATCTGCGAACTGGCCGTAGATCGCGAAGCTGCGTTTCGGTCGAGGCCCTGGCCCTTCAGCGTCACCAGGCAGACCGGAAGGCTGGAGGCGTCGAATTTGAGCACGACGGGAGGCAGCGTGCCGGGCGGAAGGCGCCGCAAATCCGCTAAGGCCAGATTGGAAAGCTCGGTCATGTCGGCGTCGGGGTCGGTGCCGGGTTGAAAATACACCTTGATGATGCTGACGCCGGGCAGCGAGCGCGACTCCATATGATCGATGCCGCTGGCCAGCGTGAAGAACCGCTCGAATCGATTGGTGATATCGGTCTCGATGTCTTCGGGCGGCATTCCGGAGTAGAACGTGGCGACCACGACTTCCGGGATTTGATGGGCGGAAAGAGATCGACCGGCATCCGCACCAGGCTGGTGGCGCCGATGATGAGCAGCATCAGGCAGACGACGACGATGAAGTACGGATGGCGAATCGCGAGAACTGTGACATCGGCGAAGGCCTCTCAACCTGACCGTGATATCTGAATGAGCTGGATTTCTTTCGGCCGGACCGTCTCGCCTGCCTTCAGACGGCTGCGATCGCCCACCGCGACCAGTTCACCCTGTTTCAGGCCCGAAACCACTTCGACGTCATCCGGCGTCTCCACGCCAAGCGTCACGGTTGAGATTGCACCTTGCCCGAGGGATCGACTACCCAGACGGTTCGCTGTTCGCCGTCGATATTGACGGCTTCCGGCGGGACTGCGATGGCCTGATCCTTTCGATCCAGCGTCAGCGTGGCTTCGGCATACACGCCCGGCAGCAGCACGCCGCTTCGGATTCGGCACATCCACTTCGGTATGCATGGTGCGCGTGTCAGCCTCGACGTCCACCGAGAAGCGAGCCACTCTGCCGGGAAAATGGCGGTTGAGGGAGGGAACGCGAACGTCCACCGGATCTCCGACGCGTATATCGGCGACGTAGGACTCCGGGACCGGAATGACCAGCCGGAACAGGTCGTCCTGGGAAAGCTGCACCAGCGGCAGCGCCTGGGTGCTGGAATTCGTGCCGGACTGCATCAACGTGCCTAAGTTCGCGTAGCGTTGGGTCACAACTCCGGTGAACGGCGCGGTGATTTTGGAATAATCAAAGATCACCTGGTCGTGGCGCTCGCGGGCTTGTGCGCGAATCAGTTGACTTTGCGCGGAATCCAGAGCCGCGCGCCCGGCCGCGACCTGGGCTTGCGCGGCCAGGTCTTTTCCTTGCCAGTCGTCAACCTCCTGCTGTGCGACCAGACCGGGGCGGTCCTTGGCACCTGATCCAGCCGGGTGAATTGCAGATGGGTGACCTTCTGTTGCGCTTCCACGCGCTCCATCTCGTTCCGTGCGCGAGCCACCTCCCTGGCTGCGTCGTTGATCTCGAGCTTGATCCTCGTCCAATTGCACCTGGAGTTCCGGGATTTCCAGGACGGCCATGGTCTGGCCGGCTTTCACATGCGTGCCATAATCCACGTTCAGTTTCCGGACGAATCCGGACTCTTTGGCATACACGTCGATCTGTTGGAAAGGGACAAGCTCGGAGGAGACCACCAGGGTTCGCTGCAAAGTTTTTTTGACGACTCTGACGACGCCGACTTCAGGAAGCGACGAGCTTGGGGATTCCTTGGCCTTCACCTTTTGACTGCAGGAGGACGACGCCAGGAGCGCGGCGGCCAGGATGCAGTTCAAGCCTGAACGTCGGACGCCGCAGATTCCGGAAAACATGCCAATAAGATCCCGGTCCTCGGCCTCTCATTCAGGCCGATGCTGGCGAACTCGTTTGCTCTCGAGCAGCGCTCAGCTACTTCCGTCGCGCACCATTGTGGCCTTCGAAGACCCGGCTGCCGGGTTCGTCGTTTAGATCCCGCACGGGCGCGTAATGCCAAGGCTGCCCGTTGACAGGCATCTCAAAACCGTCGCCAGGCAGATGTTGCAATTTACGGTCCAGCGCGTCCAGAGAAAACCGGGGAGATCGGCAAAACTCTTTTAGCTCCCGTTCTTCCTTCAAGATTTGCTCGGCTATCCGCGGGATTTCCGAAGCAACGGATAGTGGAATAATATGGACGCCGTGGCGATCGCCATGGATCAGATCTCCCGGTAAAATTTTCACGCCGCCGAGTTCGACGGGCTCTCCGAATTCCGAAATATGCGCATACATGTGAGAAACTGCCACGCTTCCGGCGAAGAGTTGGAAACGCAGCGCTTCGACGGCCGGCAGGTCGCGCACCGAACCGTTGGTGACATAGCCGACGCAGTGCAGCGCGAGGCCGATCAGGGCATGCAGTTCGCCGACCAGCGCTCCGACTCCTGGTTTCTCGTCCGCATCCTCGACCACCATTACGCGCGGCTCGGGGATGGAGTCCAGATATCTCCACCAGTTCATGTTCTCGTGATAGGCACGCCCCGTGATCGGGGCGGAAGTGGACCGCATGCGGCCCGTAACCGCATAGCCCAGCATGGGCGGAAAGTTGGGAAAGATGCTGTGCACCGCCGTGCCAGCGATGGAGCCCTCGTTGCGCAATCTAGCCCCTAACCGGTCAAGCGCATTCGAAACGGTACATGTGTCTAATTCCTGAATTCTTTGGAAGTCGGTCTTGGATATTAGCGAGTGGGAATCCATAAGCACCCCTGCTACTTTGATGCTCCTTACCTCGAAAACAGTACGCGACGGCTTGTAACAATTCGTTACGCGGGCGCGCGTAACCGGGCCGGCTCTTCCCTATTTGCTGACCAGGAAAACCGCGACTTCGGAGAGCAGGTTCGGCAGAAAACTGATCTGGCGCGCGCCTTGCAGATAGATACGCTTTTGAATATTCCAATGCTGATGGTGCGCGAGGGATTCGAAGTCGTGCACCGTCAGGAAATGGATGTTGGGCGAGTCATACCATTCGTGCGGAAAAAGCTTGGTCTTGGGCGCCCGCCCGGTGAACAGATGCGCCAGGCGAACCGACCAATGGCCGAAATTAGGGAAGGCCACAATGGCATGACGGCCCACGCGCAGCATATCGCGAAGAACTTTCAACGGAGCCTGGGATTCCTGGAGGGTCTGGCTCAAGACCACGTAGTCGAAGGCCTGATCGGGCAGATCGGAAAGCGCCTCTTCGATATCGCCGTGGTACACCGAGACGCCGCGCGCGATGGCCTGTTGGACTTTGGCGCCCACGATTTCGACGCCGCGCGCATCCACGTGCTTGTTCTCGGCGAGCCAGGCCAGAAGCTCGCCTTCGCCGCAGCCGAGATCGAGAACGCGCGTGTTGGGTTCGACGATTTCGCTGATGATGGCGTAATCGCTGCGGCCGAGCAGGGTGCGGACGAAAGCTTGGGACATTGCTAAGCGGCGGCGACTGCCATCCTCACCTAGCCGCGCTCCCGGAAGGTGCTGGCGAGGAACCCGCGGATTAGCTCGGATTGCTCGGTAACGGTAACCAGAAACGCGTCGTGGCCGTACGTGGAGGGCAGCTCGCAGTAGGCTACATCGCAGTTGCGGCCGCGTAAGGCGCGCACCACTTCGAGCGACTGATAGCTGGGATAAAGCCAGTCGGATGTGAAGCTGATCACCAGGAAACGCGCTTTCACGCTGTCGAAGGCGGCGCTCAGGGAGTGCCGATCGGCGGCCAGATCGTAGTAGTCCATGGCCTTGGTGATGTAGAGGTAGGAATTGGCGTCGAAGCGATCGACGAACTGCGTGCCGCGATAGCGCAGATAGCTTTCTACTTCGAATTGATTCTGATCGCGCAGGCGGCGTCCGAATTTCTCGCGCATGGACGCATCGCTCATGTAGGTGATGTGGCCGATCATGCGCGCGACTGCCAGACCGCGCGCCGGGGGGCGCTTGCCGTAGTAGTTGCCTTCGTTCCAGTCCGGGTCGGCCATGATGGCTTGGCGGCCGACTTCGTTGAAGGCGATCTGCTGGGCGCTGTGTCGAGCGGTGCCGGCGATGGGGATGGCGGAAGCCACGGCATCGGGGTAGGCTACCGCCCATTCGAGCGCCTGTATCGCTCCCATCGATCCGCCGGAAACGGCCAGAAGCCGCTGAATGCCGAGGTGCTCGATCAGCATTTTTTGCAGCCGGACCATGTCCGGGACGGTGACGGGCGGGAACGCCATGGCGAAGGGGCAGCCGGTGTCCGGATTGACGGAACCTGGGCCGGAAGTGCCGCGGCAGCCGGAGAGCACGTTGGAACAAATCACGAAGTATTTGTCGGTGTCGAAACCTTTGCCCGGCCCGATCATGTTGTCCCACCAGCCGAGCGCGCCCGATTCCTTATCGGTCCCAGCGGCATGCGCGTCGCCGGAGAACGCGTGCAGGATCAGAATGGCGTTGGTTTTGGAAACGTTCAGTTCGCCGTAGGTTTCGTAAGCTACGTCGACCGGAGAGAGCATAGCGCCGCAGTCCAGCGGGATCGAGTCAAAGCGGACGACCTGGGTTTCGGTGATCATGCTCTAAACGTGGAGTTGTTATTTTTCATTGTAGCCGCCTGGATGATTAAGCCAGAACTGGCGCGGATCGCGAGCCGCGGTCAGCCGATCAGGGCCGTAACCTTGGCGCGGACCTCGGCTAGCTCTCCACGGGTCACAGCGCCTTTGCGTCTGGCCCGCCGGATCCGCCAATCCAAACTTTTGATTTGGTCCGACAGGACGACGCTTCGTGGAGAGCCCGACAGCACGACTTCAAACGGGTAACCCTTCTCCTGAGTCGTTATGGGACAGCAGAGCATAAGGCTCGCCTTGCGGTTGTAAGAGGCGGGGCTCAGCACTAGCGCGGGCCGATGGCCGGCCTGCTCGTGCCGGGCCTGAGGGGTAAAATCGAGCCAAACGATATCGCCGGAATCGGGCACGTAAGACCCGGCCATCACCACACCTCTTTACCAACTGGCGGTCCGAAGTCGACGGAACTATGCCGGTTCTTCGAGCTGATTCGCTGGATCAAGTGGCCCAGGTCGTAGTGTTTGGCTTGCAAAGGTTCGATGACGATTCGCCCTTTCTCCTCGCGCACATCCACTAAATCGTCCAGGTCGAGGTGCGCTGACTCCAGGATGGCGGCAGGAATCCGTAACGCGGCACTGTTGCCCCATTTTCTTAAAGTTGCCTTCATATGTCCTTCCTGCCGTATAAACCTTGTATCTACATGATAAGCATTGCTAGGGGATCACGCGAGCACTCTCGACCCGATCGTACTATACGGTTCCGGTACATCGGCGTGGCACTAGTCCGGTTGCGCGGTGCGCTCGATTCGCGGGATAATGCGGGCATTCCCGCATGCCAGGCATGACCATCCTGCACTACGAGTTTCTGGAGAAAATCGGCTCCGGTGGCATGGGAGAAGTGTTCAAGGCGCAGGATAAACGGCTGAACCGGTTTGTAGCGATCAAAGCGCTGCCCTACGCCAGATCGGGGGACCCGGAGCGGCGCCGGCGATTTACTCAAGAAGCACAGACGGCCTCCTCGCTGAGCCATCCGAATATCGTCATCATTCACGACATCTTCCAGGAAGGCGACACACACTTCATCGTGATGGAGTATGTGGCGGGCCAGACCATGCTGGATTTGATTCCGCCTAACGGGATGCCGGTTGGCCAGGCGCTGCTGTACGCGGCCCAGATGGCGGAAGCGCTCAGCGCCGCGCACGAGGCGGGAATCATTCACCGCGACTTCAAGCCGGCCAACGTGATGGTCACCAACTTAGGGCTGGTGAAAGTTCTCGATTTCGGCCTGGCGAAACTGGTGCAGCCGGAGGGGTCCTGGATGGCGGGCGCCGCGGGCGGGGCGGATGAGTCGGCGACCTTGCTGATCGGCGATCAATTGACCCGCAGCACTGGGCCGCAGACGACCGAAGGATCCATTCTGGGGACCGTCAACTACATGTCGCCGGAGCAAGCCGAGGGCAAGCGGGTGGACGGACGTTCCGACATCTTTTCACTGGGCGCGGTGATGTATGAAATGCTGACTGGGCGGCGGGCATTCCAGGGCAACTCCGACATTGCGACGCTGTCGGCGGTGCTGCGTGACGAGGTGGTGCCGATATCCGGGCTGGTGCGGGACGTACCGCCCGAGGTGGAAGACCTGGTCAATGTCTGTCTGCGCAAGAATCCGAACGCGCGCTGGCGGAACATGAAGGAAGTTGCGCTGTTGCTAAGCGCGCTGAAGCGCCACTGGGAGGCTGGTGGGCTGCAGGCGACGCCCGCGGCGACTGAGCCGGTTGCAGCAGCCCCCAAGAGCGCACCTCCAGCCGCCGCATCCACGAAGAGCGCGATCGGCCTCAAGAAGATTTTGGTGTTAGGCGCCGCGTGCGTGGCGTTGTTGCTGGCCGCGGGGGCCGCGTGGTGGCTGTCCAGGCCGCGTCCGGATGCGACGATGCAGGTGGCGCAACAGCCGACTACTGCATCCCAGCCACCGGCGGCGGTTGTCCGGCGCCCGAGCAACCTGGTTCAGCGGCGGCGGCTTCGGCGGATGCAGGCGCTCCGGCGGCATCCGCTCCGGCGGAATCGCTTCCAGCCACGGCAGTTCCGGTGCCGCCTGCCGGTTCCAAGAAGGATGCCTCCGCTCTACCGCAAGCTCCACCGGAGAGTGCGCCGGAAGTGAGCGCGGCGCCGCCCGTACGCCTCGCGGTTCCTGCGCCCGTTGCGCCGCCAAAGCCGGCGAGGCCAGATCCAGCGCGAGTGCCTGCACAGCAGACAGTCACGGTGAGCTTGGGAGACGGCGTTCCCTTCGGGATCGCGCTGGCTCAAGACGTTACGGTTCATGCGCAGGAACATGAGCCATTGACGTTTCGCGCGACTGAGGACGTGAAGGCGGGCGAACGTAGTGGTGATCGCCAAGGGCGCTACGGTGACAGGCGAGGTGGTCAACGGGAACGGCAAGAAGTTTTTGGGAATCGGCTCCAGGATGACGTTCAAGCTGAATACGGCCGAGACCGTGGATGGACAGAAGATTCCGGTGCGGGCCTCGGTGACGCGGCGGCCGGATGGCCCATCGGCGCGGCCGGTGGAACCGGGAAAATACGCGAAGCCCAAGGAACTGGCGGCGGTGAGCGGGACCGATTACGTCGCCTACGTTGACGGGGATCAGACCATCACGCTACGCAAGTAGGGTGAGTCAACGCGAGCCGGCGTCTTTCCAGCCCGCAATTCCGTCGATCATCTTTACGGAACCTACCCAGAGAAAACGGATGCCGAGCAGGACGCCGAACGTGAGGCGCCACTTCAACGAAGCATCCAGGGCAACACCGCCGGCGCCGGTCAGCAGGCAGATTGCTCCCAGCGCGACGTTGCGTTTGGCGGCCGGAAGACCGTGGTGACGGTCATAGATCTCGGAATTGGAAAACGATTCGACGGCGCGGCCTTTATGATCGTAGATGCGGGCAGCCCAGAGCTGGAGTGGCGGCGATCTTTTGCTGCGAGTACGAGCGTGCTTGGTCGAGCGTGTTGAAGATCAGGGGTGAGTCATTCTCAGAGGACAGGAACTGGCCTTCGGCATCGCGGATCGACATGGTTTGACGTCGAAGTGGAAAACAGCATACTGGTTGGGCGACATTGGCTGCGCCCAATAGGTTTTCGATTGAGCCATGCCGGGCGCCTAGCGAAAGGCTTCCTGGAGCTTGTCCAGCTTCGCGCTGCCGGGACAGAGTTTTTCGTACGGCAGGCCCGTAAGCGGGACGTCGGGCGTGGCGTTCATTTCGTGCAGGTCCGGGACGCTTTCGTCGACGTAGAGCAAGCCCGTGACGACTTCGCCTTTGCCGTGGTGTTCTTCCAGATACGCGTAGACTTTTTCGCGATCCGTGGGATCGTAGTCCGGCGGCACGCCTTTGAAGCAGAACCGCGCTTCCGTCGTGCATGGTCACGCTGACGGCGCCGTTCTGGCCGATGTGAGCCAGAATCTCGCTGGCCGGCGGGACGAAGTCGGCTTCGGTGGCCTTGAGGTCGTGCTGGCGCGTGTAGAGGTAGCTCTTGGTCGAACCTTCGTGATCGTTGAAGGTCACGCAGGGCGAGATCACGTCGATCAGCGCGAATCCGCGATGCGCCAGGGCGGCTTTGAGAATCGGGACGAGCTGGTCCTTGTCGCCGGAAAAACTGCGGGCGATGAAAGTTGCGCCGAGGCTGAGGCCGAGCGTGACCGGATCGATGGGCGCCATGCGGTTCTTCTCGCCCTTCTTGCTCTTGGTTCCGATGTCGGCGGAGGCGGAGAACTGGCCCTTGGTGAGGCCGTAGACGCCGTTGTTCTCGATGACGTAGACCATGCGCACGTTGCGGCGGATGGCGTGGCACAGGTGGCCGAGGCCGATGGAGAGCGAATCGCCGTCGCCGGAAATGCCGATGTAGAGTCAGTTCGCGGTTGGCGGCGTTGGCGCCGGTGGCGATGGGCGGCATGCGGCCATGCGCGGAATTGAAGCCGTGCGCGCCGCTGACGAAGTAAGTCGGCGTCTTCGAAGAACAGCCGATGCCGCTGAGCTTGGCGATCATGTGCGGCTGCATGGACAGTTCCCACAACGCGCGGACGATGGCGGCGGTGATGGAGTCGTGCCCGCAGCCGGCGCACAGCGTGGACATCGCGCCTTCGTAGTCGCGGATGGTGAGCCCGAGCTCGTTGCGCTGGAGGCTGGGATGCGTGGCGATCGGTTTCGCGATGGATGGCATGGTTATTCCTCGATTTGCAATTCAGGGATCGGCACGGTCACGATGGGCACCTCGACCTCGCCCAGCGCTTTGAAAATGCCGTCGACGACGTGTCTGGCGCTGAGCGGGAAGCCGCCGTAGACCAGGATGGAGCGCAGCTTTTCTTTCGGCACGCGCGTTTCGAGCGTCAGCAAGGAGCGAAGTTGGGCGTCGCGGTTCTGTTCGACGACGAAGCAGAAGTCGTGCATCTCGAGGAACGATTGCACAGTCTCGTCGAAGGGGAAGCCGCGGATGCGCATGAAATCGGCGTTGACGCCTTGCTCGGCGAGGCGATCCAGCGCCTCGCGAACGGCCGGATCGCAGCCGCCGAGCGTAATGATGCCGAAGTTGGCGCCTGCGCGGCGATGGATGATGGGCGGCGGGACAAATTGGCGGCGGCCTTCTGCTTGCGCGCCAGCCGGTCCATCACTTCCTGATATTCCTCGGGCATTTCGGTGTAGCCGCCGAACTTGTTGTGGCCCGAGCCGCGCGTGAAGAACGAGCCTTTGGGGTGGACGCCGGGCAGCGTGCGGGCGGCCACCTGGTTTTCGTCTTCGCGGCGAATAGCGCTTGAACTTGGTGATCTTTTCGAGCTCCTCGGCGTTCAGCACGCGGCCGCGGTCGGGCCGGTAGGAATCGTCCCACTTGAGGCGCGGCACCACCCAGTCGTTCATGCCGATGTCGAGATCGGTGAGCATGAAGACCGGCGTCTGGAAGTGCTCGGCCAGATCGAACGCCTTGGGCGCGAATTCGAAGCACTCGGCGGGGTTGGAGGGGAAGAGCAGAATGTGTTTGGTGTCGCCGTGCGAGGCGTAGGCGCACTCCAGGATGTCGCCCTGCTGGGTGCGCGTGGGCATGCCGGTGGAGGGGCCGACGCGCTGGACATCGATGATGACCGCGGGAATTTCGGCGTAGTAGGCCAGGCCGAGCAGTTCGTTCATCAGCGAGATGCCGGGACCGGCGGTGGAGGTAAACGCGCGCGCGCCGTTCCAGGACGCGCCGATCACCATGCCGATGGCGGCGAGCTCGTCCTCGGCCTGAATGATGATGTAGTTGTTCTTGCCGGTCTCGGGATCCTTGCGGTATTTTTCGCAGAAGCCCTTGAAGGCGTCCATGGCGGAGGTGGAGGGCGTGATGGGATACCAGGCCGCGACGGTGGCGCCGGCGTAGACGCAGCCGAGCGCGGTGGCGGTGTTGCCGTCGATCAGGATCTTGTCCGTGTTGGCGTTCATCGTTTCCAGATGGAACGGCAGCGGGCACGGGAAGTGATCGCGAGCGTAGTCGTAGCCCAAGCTGCAGCGCGCGATGGTTGGACTCGCGCAGCGCCTTCTTGGCGGCGTACTTCTCGTTGAGCAATCCGGCGACGATGTCCATGTCGACGTTGAGCAGCGCGCACAGCGACCCGGCGTAGGCGATGTTCTTCATGAGCATGCGTTCGCGCGGCTCGCGGAAGTTGTCGTTGCAGAGCTGCGCGAGCGGGACGCCGATGAAGTTGACGTCGTCGCGGATCAGGGCCGGATCGAGCGGCCAGGTGGAGTCGTACAGGAGATAGCCGCCCTCGCGCACTTCGCGAATGTCGCGCGCGTAGGTTTGCGAGTTCATCGCGACCATCAGGTCGTAATCGAGCGAGCGCGCGGTGTAGCCGTCTTTGTTGACGCGGATCTCGTACCAGGTGGGCAGGCCCTGGATGTTGGACGGGAACAGGTTTTTGCCGGAGACGGGAATGCCCATGCGGAAGATGGCCTGCATGATGAGGCCGTTGGCGCTGGCCGATCCGGTTCCGTTGACGTTGGCCAGTTTGATGGCGAAATCGTTTATGCGGGCACGCATGCTTCGGAGTCTACCGGCCTCCCTGCGTATGGAATTAATAGTTCAAACTTTTGCATGTCCCACGCGGCGGTGGGACAGCGCTCGGCGCACAGACCGCAGTGCACGCACAGATCTTCGTCCTTGGCCATGATGCGGCCGGTTTGGGGCAGCGGCGCGGAGACGTAGAGCTCCTGCGTGAGGTTGATGGCGGGAGCGGAGAGGCGCTTGCGAAGATCGTCCTCTTCGCCGTTGCGCGTGATGGTGAGGCACTGGACGGGGCAGATGTCGATGCAGGCGTCGCACTCGATGCAGCTCGCCGCGGTGAAGTCGGTCTCGATGTCGCAGTTGAGGCAGCGCTGCACTTCGCGCGCGGTCTGTTCGGCGTTGAAGCCGAGCTCGACTTCGATGTTCATCTGCTGGAAGCGGCGCGTCAGATCGACGTGGCGCATCTTCTGGCGCGACGCGGGATTGTAATCGTTGTGGTAGCTCCACTCGCTGATGCCCATCTTCTGGCTGATGAGGTTCATGCCCTGGGGCAGGCGCTCGGTGACGGAGATGCCGTTGCAGTAATTGTGGATGGAGATGGCGGCTTGATGGCCATGCTCGGCGGCCCAGATGATGTTCTTGGGGCCCCAGGCCGCGTCGCCGCCGAAGAAGATGCCGTCGCGCGTGCACTGCATGGTCTTCTCGTCGACGACGGGCATGTCCCACTTGTCGAACTCGATGCCGATGTCGCGCTCGATCCAGGGGAAGGAATTTTCCTGGCCGATGGCGAGGATGACGTCGTCGGCCGGAAGGAAGACGTGGCCGAGCGTCTTGGAGTTTTTCGCCTTGGCGTCCCATTCGAGCTGCTCGAATTCCATTCCGGTCAGCTTGCCGTTCTCGATGACGAAGCGCTTGGGCGCGTGATTGACGATGATCTCGACGCCTTCTTCTTCGGCGTCTTCCAGTTCCCAGGGCGAGGCTTTGAAGAAACCGCGCGGGCGGCGCGCCATCACTTTGATGTTTTTGCCGCCCAGCCGGCAACTGGAGCGGCAGCAGTCCATGGCGGTGTTGCCGACGCCGATGATGAGCACTTTTTCGCCGACCGAGGTGGTGTGGCCGAAGGCGATGGATTCCAGCCAATCGATGCCGATGTGGATGCGGTCGGTGTCGTGGCGGCCGGGGATGTCGAGGTCTTTGCCGCGCGGCGCGCCGGTGCCGACGAAGATGGCGTCGAAGCCTGCGCCTGAGAAGCGCCTGCATGCTTTCGATGGAGGAGTTGTAGCGAATGTCGACGCCCATGTCGAGGATCTGGTCGATCTCTTCGTAGAGAACGTCGGACGGCAGGCGGAAGGCCGGGATGTTGGTGCGCATCAGGCCGCCGGGCTTGTCGTACTTTTCGAACATGACGACTTCGTAGCCGAGCGGCAGCAGGTCGTTGGCGACGGTGAGGGAAGCGGGGCCGGCGCCGATGCAGGCGACGCGCTTGCCGTTTTTCTTGGACGGAATTTTCGGGAGCCGGTGCTTGAATTCGCCGCGCAGGTCGGCTGCGACGCGCTTGAGGCGGCAGATGGCCACCGCTTTGCCGTCCACGCGGGTGCGGCGGCAGGCAGGCTCGCAAGGCCGATCGCAAGTGCGGCCGAGAATGGCGGGGAACACGTTCGATTCCCGGTTGAGCATGTAGGCGTCGGTGTAGCGGCCCTGCGCGATCATCCGTATATATTCAGGGACATTGGTGTGGGCAGGACAAGCCCACTGGCAATCGACAACTTTATGGTAGTAGTTCGGATTCCGAACGTCGGTAGGGGTCACGCGTCCGTCCTTTCCAACATGGGTGAAGATCGACGGGTGGTCTAAAAATGTTGACCTGTCTGATTTATTGTACATCCGCGAGATGGAAGGGGGTTGCTGCGGCGGCACTGGACGACGATCCGTCACGCTTTCCCTGGGATCGCGAGTGACACTGGCGGGGCTGACTGCGTCAGCTTGAGTACGAGCCAGCGCTTAAGATTGATGATAAACGTCAGCATTCTCGGTCTTCCTTTCATCGAACTTAAGCCGGTCGTCAATATGCGTGGGTCAGCGGCTTTCATGGATGACCCGTTCGTCATTCCGCAACCCGAACCAAGTATCCAGGAAGCAAAGCTCCGCCGGGCCGGCTGCGGTCACATGACCTGAATGGTCAACCGAAATGGCAAACCGCGGCGCTAGGGAGCAGCGAGAGCTCTGCCTGTTCGAAGAACGGCCGGGAGAGGAAGCGCCGTACGAGCGGCTTTTAGGGCGACGCCTTGACCTGCGATGAAGCGCTCTTCACCCGTGTGGACGCGGTCGAAGCCGCCTAGGCGCGGGTCGATCCAGTCCCTAAAACACACCACCGGTCTCGCCCCTACAGGCGGCACACCTGGGGGTCGAAAGAGGCTGACACGATCATCGCTTCAGACGGCGGTTGGCAGAACCCCAGACCCAAGGAGACGTCCGGATACATGCACCTGCTTCGACTGTGTTTTACGTTTCTTCATCCTCTTCCGACGGTTCTGAGAGATCACGCACTGTACGAACGGTCATCCCGTGTGGTCACTAACGCTGCCTAAGGTTGCGCGCATCCGCGCAAGCAACTCCGGAATGGAAAACGGCTTGGCGAGACAGTCATCGGCACCGGAATCCAGCGAGCCTCACTTTTTCGGATTCTGCGTGACCGACGGAGATGACGATGATAGGCGCGATTGCGCACTCCCGTAAATGCCCGATGCGTTCCTCAGGTCTGATGTCAGGCAAGCCGAGATGGAGAAGAATCAAATCAGGCCGGAGCGGCCCTCGCTCTTGCCGGAAACCTCCGCTGGGTCCGCGATATGCTCCGTTTTACCCAGGTTTCTGAGGGGCAGCGAGAATGTCAGTCTTGATCTAATTTATCGCTATCAGCGGAACAAGCCAAGCAAGTAAGCGATGAGGAGAATTATCAATATTGTCCCCAGCCCTATGCCGGCCCCGCCGCCCGGACCCCAGCGGGTATGGCCGTAGTACCCTCCACCGACGCCAAAAACCAATATTAAGATGATGATGAGTATCAGCATTGTCGGTCTTCCTTTCTTCGAAGCTAAGCCCCAGCGGGCGCGGCGGAGTTATGCCTTCCTGGGGAATGCCAAGAGCACAATGCCGCCAATAAGCGCCACTGCGCCTGCGATGGGCGGCAGGGCTACATTATGTGTCTTGTCGCGGGTAGCGTGAATCGGCCCGATATCGACAACCTTTTCCCTGGTCGTGTACGTAAAACCTCCCCACGCAAGGCCGAACAGGCCCAGCGCAATCAGGATTATTCCAAGCGTTTTGTTCATGACGGCCTCAGGCGGAGATACGCGCGCGGATACCGGTCCATTTACTTCTCAAGCACCTTTTCAATCTGGCCGACTTTCTTTTGGACTTTGCCGGTAATTTTTTCGGCTCGGCCTTCAGCCTCCAGGTTGGGGTCGTTAGTTACCTGTCCCGCTTTCTCCTTGGCTTTGCCTTTCATTTCATGAAGCTTGCCTGTGATCTGATCCTTCGTGCTTGGTTTCATTTGTTTGCTCCTCTCTTCTTTCGAAAACGTTCCTGGTGCGGGACCGCAGTTCTTCTGCGGCATGGAACCAGTCCTCATCCGGTGAACCGTTTGGACAGCCACGCGCTTGCCAGAGTTCATAAGCGAGGGCTGCGATGTCATCATGTCCGAATGTGGAAATGCCGTGTCCAGTCGTAGCCGTCGGAGTGCGCTGATGGTCGACTGGGAAGTGTTCGTGGGCGTGCCGTGAAAGCTCGTGTCCCGTCAGGTGATCTGCTGTATTCTTTCCTGCCATAGTCTTATCCCTTCTTATGAAGAGTCGATTGCGATTCTGATTACGTTAGGCATCAACCCGCGCCCCAGGCGCACTCACACTAGGACGCGCGCGATTCCCTGCCGTAGCGGGAAGCCGCACCTATCGTTTGCGTTGGGGCGACTCCCGATGCAGCGCCCTTTCAAACTTTCCCGCGGCCGCCGGAGTTTTGAAGTCGCCGGTCAGAATTTCACGATTGGTTGCCGTCGCGGCCGTAGAGTTCCTTGTTGGTATCCTCATCCGGACGAAGCGTCGCGCCTTCCAGCGAGATGCCCGCGAAAAGCCCGCGCGAACGGGAATACGACAGCATTTCCGCGTGCATCATGGCGTCCGTCTGAGCGCTCGCGTCGCGGCCAACCGGGCCGGCTGCCGCGGTTGCCTCTCCGCCGATCGTAAACTTATCGGACAGGAGGTGCTTCATTCCGCCATCGTTCATCACGAGCAACACAATATCCGTCTCCGAAGCGCCAATCTGAAACCCGACACTTCCACCTTCAACCCGCATCGCGGCCGGAGCGCTCCAGCCCGAGCCGCCGCGCCGGCGGCATACCGCGAACCCGCGGCCATACTTCGCGCCGAAGATGAATCCCGCCTTTTTCATGCCCGGCACGACAACGACGCAGCGCGCCTTATCGAGCAGATCCTGGGGGATACCTTTATCGGAAGCCTTCATCATGTCGGTCAGCGTGTCGGCCGAAGCGTCCAGCCTGTCGTCGACCTTGATTTCTCTGTCCGCCGCGAAAGCGGCGGTAGTCATGGAACCGGCAATTGCAAGAACCCAGACACGGTGTCTTAAATTCATTTTCATAACAGGTTCTCCCTTCGTCTCTCGTTTTGAATCCGGGATTCCGCGCGGCCACTATCGATGCGAACTTCCGCCGCCACGGACCACGATCATTTCCAACGAAGCACGCCCATTGCCATTTCAACCAGGCTACGAGTTGCATCTGTCAAGCGGACGCCCCGTCCGCCTCAAAGTGGAGGGGGTGTTCAGCGCGATTTGCGTCGGACGCGCAACCAGGCAGTGCAGTCGGTTAGACGCCCGTTCAAAGCACCGTACCGGTCGCTTTCTGAAGGCGTGCCAGAATCGTTCCCATGACGTGCATTGCTGAGTTTGGCCACAACATGTACGGGACCCCGGGTTCCGCGGGTGAATTGGCGCAAGCAATTGGTTTTATGACCTTTCAGGGCACCAGCACAGCAATTGATTTGCTCGCAAACCATTGTTGAACGGAACCCAAAGACGAGTCTTCTCTTTGGAATTTTGCTTGCTGACCAAATACGGTCATTCCTCGAATGCTAAAATTGACCCCACTCGCCCTGCGTTCAGAAGGAGACGTTTGGCCTCCCAACCAGAGAGCCGCGAGTGGCTGCTAGACACGGGCTTGACGCGGCTTGAACTGCTCTTCAGGGCAATCGTCTACCCGCCTGCCGAACCCATCCTCATCGCGGACAATGACCGCACTTATCGGGACGCAGTTGCGGTGCAGGCAGGTTGTTCGGGCTTCCAAGAAACAGAATCATCGGCCGCCGGCTTGACAACTTCGCGGAATCCAGGGGTTCAAGGGAAATTCTGGGAAATGCACGCGCTGCTTTTCGAGCGACCACAGGCCCTTCATACCAAGGACTTGATTCGCTACGCGGGAGAATTAAGCCTAGATGTCGAGCGGTTCCGGGAAGAGTTGAGGAACCAAACGTACAGCGACAGAGTGCGCGCCGATTTTCATGCCGGGGTTCAGAACGGGGTGTACCACACTCCGGGTTTGTATCTAGATGGCGTTCGTTACGATAGTGAGTGGGACAGAGAATCATTACTGAGCAGGTTGAGGATCTGAAGTTAAACGGCCGAGACTAGGAACCTCACTAACCCGGAACCCGCCCGCCCCGTCGTAGCCACCAGCGGAAGCAGCGGTGCCCCAGATCCACGGGCTCACAGTACATCAGCGGACACCCACCCTCGATGCACTGGATATTGCGCGCTTTGCATTCCTCGATCGCTTCTGGCGAGACGCTGCCTTGACCGAACGACCGGTGAAGCCACACTTGGCGGATGCCGATTGCGGCGCACTGACGGACCAGCTCTACTGAGACGCTGGGATGGGTGGCGATCACGACGCCGTCGATAGGGCCCGGTAACGAGGCCAGGTCCGGGTAGCATCGGTCACTTTCGACTTCGTGGGCATTCGGGTTGTCGGGGAACACCTCGAATCCCGAGCCTCGCAGTTTACGATAGACCGCGTTCGCCGCCTGAGTCGGTAGCGGCGTTTGGTTGAAAGGTCGTTGCGGCTACTTGATCTTGTAGGTTCGTTCGCCGTCCGCGCTCTTGGACGATTCGATCTTCTCGCCGCCCTTGCTGCCGAGGATGCTAACGAAGCCCCGCACGGTGTGCGCCTGCCAGCCGGTGGTTTTCATTATTTCGGCCAGCGTGGCTCCTTTGGCGCGCTTCATGAGCGCGATGGCCTCGGCCTTCTTGTTGGTGCGGTCCGTCTTCGCGCCGGCGGTTCTCTTAGTCCGGCCCGGCTTCTTCTGCGCCTTGGCTTTCTTGGTGGGTTTGCGCCCGCCCTTCGGCTGTGCAGCCGCGGGCTCGGACGCCGCGCTGTTCTCAGATTCGATTGTGGTCATTCCGTTTCTCCTTTGCCGCATCGTTTGCGGTCGTGACAATTCATCACTCCGGTTGGGAGAAAGAGCAAGCGGAATTTGAGCGACTTGGCCCCGGCATCTGCGGCCCGATTAGGTGGCAAGAGGGCAATGGGCGGGGCTGGCGCCTTTTTTATGGCTAGACCAAACTCGGCGGCTCACGGTTAAATCTTAAGGTTTTGGTTTACGTCGGTTTCGAGGCTGAGCTTTGCTTTTCTTGGCGTCCACAACCGGTACGGAGGGGCGCGCGGTGGTCTTCTTCACCTTCGTGGCCATCTTTAGCTTCTTGTCAAACGTCAGCTTCCCGGGCTTCACCGTGGCCCCGCGCGCTATCCTCGACTTGATATCCTCCGCGCCCATCTGGGCAACGCGGTCAGCGGTCCATTCAGCGACCTGAAACGCTGATTGCCGCTTAAGATCTTCTTGAGTAACCGGTTTCGCCCATCTGGCGGCGGCGGCCGTCTTGGCGACTGCCACGCGTTGCTCTGGCGTGAGCTTTTCCATACGGGCCTTGCCGCTGGCTTTCCCTCCCTTGCGGCCGATCCCAGCCAGGTATTTCGATACCGTCGTCTTGCGAGCCATTGGTATTAATGCTAACTGTTTCAACTGCCGATTGACATTGCTGAAGCGGAGTCAGCATAATTGTCTGTGTGATGCTGAAGCGGCATCAGGATAGGCAAAGGAGAGGATAAAGTAAACCGAGGGCCCTATATCAGAGGAGAGTCTTCCAGTCTTTTTCTCGAGTTCAGCCTGTTCGGTCTCTGCCTGTGATTGGCCCATGCGGCATAATTCCTCCTTTAGCTGCGCGCACGCTCACTTCGCGTGCGGCAGACTTTGTGGCCCTGCTCGAAGCCGAGGAACGGGGTTAGAAAGGGCAGCGGGAGCCCCGATAGGGGTGTTTTAGATGCTGTGTGCAGAGCGCGACTCGTTGCGGCACGAGCATCAAGCAGCCGCTCAGAACTTTCGTGCGTCCATCCGCGACTTAGTCATACTTGTCGACAATTCAGCCGCAGACTCGGACTTCAATCTGGCTCATCGGCGAATAAGAGTCGCTCGCCGCGCTTACGAAGCGGCACGTGACGCTTTGGAACATCACCAAGCGGAACATGGGTGCTGAAATTGAAACCGAGCCGAGATTCGCCATTGGGCCACAACTCCATCGCATTGCCGTGTGGCGCAGGGATGGCAAAGAGATCCTATACTTTAACCGAGATCCAAACCAAATCCGGCTGGTCTGTCAGAATTGTCCAACGCAAGATGAGCATGAAAGTAGCGAGTTGGACGGGGCAGTTTCCAATGCAAGATGAGCATGAAACAGGGAAGAATGGGGTAGGCGTAGCTCGGTCGGGTGCAGATACGGATGCAGAATGCCGAGAGCCTGAGCCGGGATCAGATCCGAGAGTTCTTACGGTCGAGCGAGCCGATCGAGTTCACCAGCGGGGGGCGGGAAGAGCGCTACGGGTGGGTGGAGCGCGTGCTGGCGGCGCAGAAGTACGGGAAGTTGGGGAAACGGGAACGAGGCCTGGTGCGGGCCTACGTGCGGAAAGTGACCGGGTTGAGCGAGGCGCAGAGCACGCGGTTGATCCGGGCGTTTCTAGATCACGGCGAGGTACGCGCCCAGCCGTACCAACGGCACACGTTCGCAGCCAAGTACACGGCCGAAGATATAGCGTTGTTGGCGGAAGTGGATCGGGCGCATGGGCGGTTGAGCGGGCCGGCCACCCGGCGGATTTTGCAGCGCGCCTACGAGCAGTTCGGAGAGAAGCAGTACGAGCGGCTGGCGAAGATCAGCGTGGCGCACTTGTACAATCTGCGGGCCAGCGCGCGCTATCGCAACCAGGCGGCGGTGTTCGAGCCGACGCGGTCCACCGCGGCCGCGATCGGACAGCGCCGCAAGCCGGACCCGCAAGGGCGGCCGGGATATGTGCGCGTGGACACGGTGCATCAAGGCGACAGCGCGGGAGCCAAGGGTGTGTACCACATCAACGCCGTGGATGCGGTGACGCAATGGCAAGTGGTGGGCTGCGTCGAGAAGATCAGCGAGGCGTATCTGATGCCGGTGCTGGCAGCGGTGTTGGCGCAGTTTCCCTTTCCCATCCGCGGTTTTCACGCCGACAACGGCTCGGAGTATATCAATCATCGGGTGGCGGAAATGTTGGGGAAGCTGCACGCCGAATTCACCAAGAGCCGGGCGTGCCGGAGCCAGGACAATGCTCTAGTGGAAGGCAAGAACGGGGCGGTGATCCGCAAGCTGATCGGCTACGGGCACATCGCCGGCCAACACGCTGCGGCGCTGCAGGAGTTCTACATCCAGCACCTGAATCCGTACCTGAACTTTCACCGGCCCTGCGGCTTCGCCACAGTGAGCTTGGACGAGCGCGGCAAACGGCAACGCAAGTACAAGACCGAAGACTACCGGACGCCGTTCGAGAAACTGCAATCGCTTCCGGAAGCGGAGCGGTTTTTGAAACCGGGATTGAGCTTGCCGGAACTGGAGAAGCGGGCGCTGGCCATCAGCGACACCGCATGCGCTCGCCGGATGAGCGCGGCCAAGGCCAAGTTGCTGCGGCAGTGCCAGACGCCGTCATTGCCGAAGTTCCGCTGACCCAGGGCCGTGGAAATGCCGGGCCCGTGGAAAGCGTGGAAAAGCAAAAACAGCTTTCCCACTCTTTCCACCGTCCCTTGGAAATCTCGCAGAAAACGCGAGATTTCCACATTCCCACCGCCTGGCTTCGCGGCTATGGGAAAGTGGAAAACCAACGGCAGGTTTCCCACTTTCCCACGGCCGCTCGCAACGACGACCACTGTTCTCTCTGTGAAAACCAAACACCAAAGAAAGGAAGTCGGCCGCTGCGCGGCCTCCTCATTCCCTATCCGTTTTTTCATGCTCATCCTTCAATTGGAAAATGCTTGTCCGCGCGGATGGCCCTGGGCGCTCAAGTGTGCTTCGCCGCCCCTGAACGACCATTTTCAGTGTCCCGCCCGCTCGGCGGCCAGCCGCTCCCGGCTGTTGGCCGTAAGCCACGACGGCCTCAAGAGTAGGTGGCTCCGAATTCAGGAAGGAAGTTATGCGCTCCGAGGCCTCCCCTCCACATAGCGGCCAGTGGCTTCTAGACGTCGGCTTGAAGCAGCTAGAACTGCTGTTTCGGGCAATTGTCTACCCGCCTGCCGAACCCATCCTCATCGCGGACAATGACCGCACTTATCGGGACGCCAGTTGCGGTGCAGGCAAGCTGTTCGGGCTTCCAAGAAACAGAATCATCGGCCGCCGCCTTGACGACTTCGCGGAATCCAGCTTTCGGCCTCAGATTGAGCAACTCTGGCGGGCCTTTCTGCAACGAGGCGAACAGCGGGGCACGTTCCGGCTGGTCGGTTCCAACGGTGCCGTGCGAGAGGTTGAGTACACGGCGAAGGGAAACGCCTTGCCCGAGCGTCACGTACTGGCGCTGCGTGACAAATCCAGGAAGCTCCCCGGATTGGCCCGGTCTGATGAAGATCCGGCATGGGTGCAGGACTATGCGCTTTTCTTGTTTGACGCTGACGGGCGGGTTGCCGGCTGGTATTCGGGAGCAGAGCGCATTTACGGGTACCCGAGTCAGGAGATCGTCGGGCAGCCTGTATCGTGCCTTTATCCAGACGAGGACGCTCTTGGCACCAAGCTAAAGGAGGAGTTGAAAAGAGCCGCTGCTCACGGACATTTCGGGAACGAAGGTTGGCATACAAGGAAAGACGGGTCGCGGTTTTGGGCGAACGTGCTTACGATGGCGCTCCGAGGCGAGAGCGGAGAACTGCGGGGCTTTGCGAGAGTGGTGCGCGACTTCAGCAAGCGTCACGTGGCGGAAGAGAACTTGCGACGCGGCGGCGTGCTCCGGCTCCTCAGCAGCGAACGCGCGAAGGAATCGACCATTGCCGGCGTCGTTGCAGGCGAGTTTGACCACATTACAGACGCGAATGACGCGTTCCTTGAAATGGTCGGTTATAGCCGCGAAGACTTGGCTGCGGGCCAGCTCTACTGGCCGGATCTCACTCCCGCGGAATACTTGCCCCTGGATGAACAGGCCCATGAAGAAGGCATGCGGTACGGGGCCTGCACGCCTTTCGAAAAAGAATACATTCGCAAAGACGGAACTCGGGTCCGCGTTCTGGTAGCGGTCGCAGTTTTGAACCTTTCTCCATTTCGCTGGATGACGATTGTACAAGTCCTCACGGGAAGCGAGGCCGCGAAGACAGTCGACGACGAGGCCACAGGAGACAATTTCGAGGAGATTGTTGGCAGAAGCGTGGCTCTGAAGCGAGTTTTAGGACAGGTCGAAACGGTTGCTCCTACCGATGCGACCGTGATGATTCTGGGGGAAACCGGTACGGGAAAAGAGTTGGTAGCCCGCGCCATTCACAGAATGAGTCGGCGCTCGAAGTTTCCTTTCATCACCTTGAACTGCGCCGCCATTCCGACCGGATTGCTCGAAAGCGAGCTGTTCGGTTACGAGAGGGGAGCCTTCACCGGGGCTTTGTCGCAGAAGATCGGCCGTTTTGAGCTGGCTCACCGCGGGACTCTGTTTCTGGACGAGGTGGGCGACATCCCCTTGGAACTGCAGCACAAATTGCTGCGGGCATTGCAGGAGAAGGCATTTGAGAGATTGGGCGGCACCAAAACGATCCCCATTGATGTCCGGCTTCTAGCGGCAACCAACCGGAATCTGACCCACATGATGGAGCATAAACTTTTCCGCAGCGACCTTTACTACCGGCTGAAAGTTTTCCCGATCACGATACCGCCGTTGCGGGACCACCCCGACGACATACCAGCTCTCGCCGAATACTTCACCCGGAGGTACGCCACGGAAATGGGCAAGCAAGTTGCAACCATTCCGCCGAACACAATGCGAGCTTTGATGAGTTGGCCCTGGCCTGGGAATGTGCGTGAACTGGAGAACTTCATTGAAAGGGCAGTTATCCTTTCGCGAGGCCCCGCGCTCCGTGCTCCTCTGGCGGAACTACGGGCCGATGCAGTGGAAGCTACCGGCGGCACGCTGACAGAAATGGAGCGCGAATATATCATTCGTGTTCTCCGGGAAACCGGTGGCGTGATCAGCGCCGCAGCCACCCG
The DNA here is from genome assembly GCA_963739705.1 of Terriglobia bacterium. GTDB lineage: Bacteria > Acidobacteriota > Terriglobia > Bryobacterales > Bryobacteraceae > Palsa-89. The sequence goes on from CAVUBR010000024.1 coordinate 220,269, forward strand.
TCTTGGGGTGCGCACTACCTTAAGCGCCATGGTGACTAAGCTGGGGATCTCCCGGAAGGATCTTTGACGATGCGAAACGTGATTAGCTCAGCCGGCCTATACGTTGGCATCGCGGAGCGTGGCCGCCCAAGGCTAATAAGAACCGTAGAAAAAACGCCGCATGAAGGAACACGAACACGCAACCCATAAACAGGCCCAAAACCTGAGCCGCTGCCGCCCAGCCCGCGTATTTTGACCTCGCCGCGACCGTAAGGGAACCGCTCTTGCGGCGCTTCAAAGGCGATGGCCCTCGGTGTGCCGCCACATCGAAGGAGGTAGTTGACATGACATTGAATCTGAAGGTTTTCCCGCTGATCGCGCTCGCAGCCGCGCTCGGCACGACGGGCGCGCTCGCCCAGCCACCACCGCCAGCCCCGGCCGCCGCGCGGAGTTCCGGCATGGACATGAAGAACATGAAATCGCAGATGGAGCAAATGGGTGCGCAGATGGAACAGATGCAGACGCTGATGAACGACACCATGGCGAAAATGGCTGCCGCCGATGCGGCCATGAAGATCCACATGGAAACGGAACAAGCCAGCATGAAGAGCCAGATGGAACTGCAGCAGGCGGTACTTAACCAATTGCAAACGATGACGGACCACATGCAAATGATGCACGAACACATGGCCATGATGCCGGATCCAACAGACGCGCACAAGAAAAGCGCAGCGAGCGGCTCACCGAGATGAACCGTGGCGGCTACTTCAAATGACAGCCTGCCTCCGCTCAGTCTGGATTACCCATGAGTGGGCAGGCCGCAGCGCAACGAAAGGGCTTTATGATGAACCACTACGGATGGATGGGCGGAGGGATGTGGCTTTGGACCGTGGTCGGCGTACTGGTCGTGGTCCTGCTGGTTGTCGTGATTAACAAGGTGTCCAATAAATAAATGAATAATAGTGCGTTCACTGCCCGCCTGTGAAGCGAACGGTTTAGTATATCCGTGTGCTCCGTGCGGCCGGAGGCGTGGTCAGCACCGCAGTTACCTGCCTCGGGGTGCCCTGCACGACTTTGAACGCTATGATGCGGAAGCCCGGAATCTCCCGCAGGGATCTTTGAGGATGCTGAGCTGCGAGCACGGAAACGCAATCATCCTGCGCAGGGTCAGCCTGAGTTTGGAGAATCGGCGCAGTGTCCAAGGCCGCTCCGCCAGATTCGCGAACTCAGTTCGGCGGAGCCGGGGATTCGGCGTCCGATACCCCAGACTACTGTGGGCCGTTTGGCGTTTGACTGCGTTTTAGCTCGGGGTGAGAATCCCCAGGGAGGGTGGCTTACAGTGCGTTCCATTCGCGTGGAATGCGTTTTCCAAACGCGCCCTCCACAAGCAAGTTCTTGATCTTTGAACAGCGGGACCGCACCGACGCTCGGGTACCTGGAGTTCTTAAATTTGTGATCTCTCACATTCTGCTTTGGTCCCAGATCTGCAGGCGGAAGAAGAAACGGATTTCGAGACGAAAGCTCTGCAACTGCGCTTACCGACCTTTGCAGAGCTTTAAGTGAAGCTGGCCTTGGGCCGGCAAAATGAGCGGTTTCATATTTTATCCAATACCTAACCTGAAAAAAGGAGACATCATGCTACAAACTAGAGACGTTAAAGGACGGTGGATGCAGAGTGTTGTGGCGGCAGACACTCTTACAGGCGATAGGGTCGTAAACCGTCAAAAAGAGGATCTCGGAACAATCGAACATTTGATGATCGACGTGAAGAAGGGCCGGGTCGCTTACGCGGTTCTTTCGTTTGGAGGGTTCCTGGGTGTGGGCGATAAATTGTTTGCCATCCCCTGGAGTGCCCTCCGTGTGGACACCGCTGAAAACCAGCTCATTCTGGACGTCGACAAACAGATACTTGAGCGCGCTCCTGGTTTCGACAAGGATCACTGGCCGAACATGGCCGATCACGCCTGGGGCGCCGAAGTCTCGAGCTATTACGGCGTCAAGCCCTATTGGAACTAACAAATCTGGACTACGGCCCGGGGATTGTGCGCTTTAGAAGCGATTCAAGCGCGCTGCGTTTCAGCTTTCATACAGATGTGGCTATGGTGTTTGAGCTTCCGCTTCGAACATCACGGCCACATCACCCGGAACATCTCCAGACCGCGCGGCCCGAGGCTTGGACCGCAACGAAGAAAGGCGGCCGATCTGAGGGGTCCACTTTCACTCGGTTGCGGTCGGATCGGTCTTGCTTGACGCGGCGAGTTCAGAGTGCTCTGCTGATCCCACGCCGAGTGCCGCCCGCCCATACTCCGAGCAGGAAGGCTAAGGTCATCCCCAGGAGTATGGAGATAACTAAAGCAATGGACAGGAGCGGAACATAAAGAAAGAATGCACCGATACTCCCCAGCAAGAGCAGAGCAACCAAGGCGACCAAGCAGATTTCCGTCACGTAGACATTCAAAGCAGCTTCATGGCCGCCGCGAAGGTTCGCTTGCAAGGTCTTTCCGTCAAAGTATTGACCGCATGGGGTCACATGACTAAATGCGGTCGGAAACTCCGGCGTTCCTTTGCCAGATCCAGGCTGACCAACAACTATGATGGTCAAATGAGCGCCGCTCCGAATCATGAGACGCTGGGCCGGACTTTGACCTGGCGCCGCTTGCGATTCGCGGTGTCGGCTCTGCTGCTCTGCCAGGCGCACGGCTATGCCCAGTTAGGACCGCAGCCGCCATGCGGAAAGGAACCCGTTCCGCCTTATCCTGGTCTGGAGGATTCGGCCATCGTGAAGTCATGGAACAAGTCTGATTTGGGCCGCGACTGGAGACCGCCCGCGTGCACCGGTTGGGCTGCGGTCGGCTTTACCACTTTGGTAACCATAGTCGCGCGATTTCGTCATACCTCTGAAGCTGAGGGATTGCTCCGCCACATCGGGGCAATTTCAGAACTCGGGGGCATGCGCTATTGGTCGACCACGCACAAACAATGGCAGACATTGATTGTGGACGCTTTCGCGCTGACCGGCTTCGAGCCTGGTCAACGCCGCGAAGACTTCACGCCCGATGAGATGAAGGAAGGCAAGGTGCTCTACTTTCAACAGGTCGATAATCTTTCTGGCAAAGCCACCTACCGAATGCACTTTGCCGAGGCTTCGGCGGACCGGCTGGTATTTGATGTCGAGAATGTCAGCACGATGCGCTATTTCTTGATAGCTCTCTTCCACCCGGGTGAAATGCAGTCGATCTACTTTCTGGATCGCGAATCAGATAACGTCTGGCGATACTACAGCATCGTGCGCACAGGAAAGAACGTGAACCGGCTGACGGGAAATGAGTCTTCCGCGGTTAACCGGGCCGTTGCGTTCTATCGCAACCTAGTCGGAATTCCCACTGACCAGGAGCCTCCGGCTGCGCGATGAAGGCAAGGGTCTTGAATCCGTGAGTGGGCCTTTGATCTCGGCCCGCGCAGGGCGTCTATCTCTGTGGTTGGGCGGCGCCGCACTCGCGCTTTTGGCGTTCGTCCGCATTACACGGGAGTTAATCGAGGGAGAAGTCGGCGCCATGGACCGGGCAATCTTGCTGGCTGTGGCAAGCAAGCGGACCCCCTGGCTTACGAGCGCGGCCGTGGACGTGACAGCGCTGGGGTCGATCACCTTGGTGGTGTTGTTCTCCGTCTTCACTCTCTTGGTGTTGCTTGTGTTGCGCGACCGGATGGGCGCCCTCCAGTTGCTCGCGGCTTCGGCAGGAGCGGGAATATTGACGCTGGTGACTAAAAACATCATCGAAAGAATTCGTCCAGAGGAAGCCCAGCAGCTGATCGTAGTGTCGGGCTTCTCATACCCGAGCGGACATTCGGTTTCGACCTCCGCGCTTTACCTGACGATCGCGATCATCGCAGGCCGTTATGTACAGCACTCGGGCGCAAGGGCCGCAATTTTTCTGGCGGTGTCGGCGGTGCTTATCATGGTTGGCGCCTCACGCGTGTACCTTGGCGTTCATTATGCGACTGACGTCGTGAGCGGCATTTCGCTCGGAACGGCATGGGCGCTGCTGCTCGCTGGATTCTTCACACTCGTTGGTCATCGTGGCTCGTCCTGAGTGTCCGGTAGCAGAGCAGCCAAGACCAAACATCGTCAGGGCACTTGCGGCGCAGGGACCGCCTCTGGCGCCGCTTTCAGCCGATCCAACTGACCCAGCAGCTTCGTCAATTCGGCTTTTTCTTTCTCGGTGGACCTGGCAGGAATGGATGGTTTCAGGTCTTTATAGTACGCAAGAATATTCCGGCGAAGGTCCGGCTGCATCCCGGCGAACTGACGGTCCGCCAGCTTTCCCACCAGCTTTGCGTAGGCTTCGTCGGTTCCCTTGTACTTGCCGGCGATGGTTGCTCCTCCGGCATCAAGATTCTCGTTGGCCAACTCCGGGCCGCCGCCGTCTACGTTAGCGAGCATCGCCTTGTAGCGGTCTACGGTTGCGTTGAAGCTAGCCATGAACAGTTTCTCCACCTCGGGAGTGGGCGTGCGGATCTGGAGCGCTTTGAAGGGGCCGCCGCCCGGGAGAAATCTGAAGAGGAACGTCAGAACCTTCGTCCAAAAGCCGGGCTTATGGTACTCCGTTCCCCACTCCTTTTCATAGCTCGAGCGCGAGAGATTGTAGAGAAATTTCTTGCGTGTGATTCCGGGGATCTCTTTTTTGAGCTGGTCCTGCTTGAGACTCCATGCCACTTTCGTCATGCCAGGAATGATCGACCGGATGGCATACCGGTAGGACCCGAGCGCGAGGGTCACGTTTCCGAAGACATCCTTCATTTCGATGCCATAGGTGTCCCGGAACGCGCGCTCCAGCACGTCCCTGGATACTTGAAAACCGATGAAGCTGTGATACCCGTCCGGCGCGTAGCGCCCCGACGCGACCTGGAGCACATCGAAGCCGAATTCGGTCCTGATGTGCGCCACCGGATTGTCCCAATAGGTCACATCGTTTCCGTATTTCCGCCGCAGCTCGGGATACAACATCGGCACCGCGCGGTTGGTAGCAATGCGGTGCCCCTCAGTGTCAGCGGCATAGTGTTCCAACGCACCGAGAGCGAACGCATATTCGTTGAGGTCCTGCGATTCGCGGATCAGAGCCATGATGAAATCGCCGCTGCGGACGTAATGCGTGAGATCGCTGAAAAAGTGGCTGCTGAACGGATAATATCCCAGGTCCTGAATGATGCAACCCCCATACGCGTAGGCGTGCGCCTGCTCCAATTGTTCCGGAGTCGCGTCAGGAAATCGTTTCAGCAGTAGCTTCTTCACGGATGTATCCCAAACGGAGTCGATGATCGCTTCGTGGGTGAGAACCGTATAGCCGGACGAAATCGAACACGAGATGAGAATCGCGAGTACCAGGCGCACGTGGGAGTCTCCTTATCAATCACGTTATGGCGGCTTAGCCAAGGAAGGTCACTTGGCCAGCTCGATCCTGCATTTTGGCGTGTGCCGGACTTATGCGGCGGGATGCTGTTCAGGCGAGATGCGCGCCTACGTTTAGAACTGCCGCTTTCCATCCAAATCCAGCGCGAACTTGGGCTCGGAAGAGCTGCCCGTAATCGTGAAAGCTACGACCGTTAAGTTCTTCTTTTTCAGAAACGGACTGAGCGCCTTCAATACAATCGCCTTGAAGCCGGACGTGGTATCGGCCAACTTGCCATTGGTGTACAGGATCCCATGTAGATCGACCATTTTGTCCAGCAGGTTATACGTACCGCCAATTTCCGCGCGCGTACCGGGCGCTACAAATGAGGTATTGAGCAATGTCGCGACACCGTTTTTCGCCGACACCCGTCCCCTGAGATTTGAGAGCGCTGTTTGGGGATCTTCTGCCTGCTGCTGCTTGGTTTCCCCGCCCGCGCTCTCGGTCAGCTCATTCACAGACGTTTGCACCGTCGGATTCGTGAACTGTCCACTACCGATTCCTATGTCGCAGACGAGGCTCAGCTTGGTTAAAAATCCCGATGGCCCCGGAGGCACTTCTACTTTCGCGCGCAGATTCACACTGCCGGTCATCGATGGATTCTTATCTTCGGTAAAGAGATATAACAAATCCTCGATACGGCCGTTTTTAACTGTCATGTCCAGCGCCACGGTCTTTCCCTTCTGGCCAGGATGTCCGTTAACTGCGCCCTTAGCAACGATGGTGGTTCGCCGAAAACGTGAGCGAACGTTCTGGAGAGAGACGTCTCCGTTCACCGCATCGACGACGGCCTGGAATTCCGACGTCAAATGGACAGTGTGGCTGCTGGCAGATATCTTAAAGTTCGGCACGTCGGCTTGGCCTTTCGCGTCGAGATGGCCGAAGGTTCCACTGAACGTGCCGTGCGAAGACAGGGTGCCTCCGAGACCTTGAAATACACCGAGATTCACATTCTCGTAGGTATACGAACCTGAAACTGGCGTGCTGCCGGGATCATCCTCATTCCAAGGTCCGATGTGACCTTCTGAACGAATTTCCCCCGGCGGCTCGGTATTTAGAAACGCTGCATGGAACCCGATGGACTCACTCTCGCCCACGTGGTCCAAGGTCAAGCGGTGAATCGGCATCTTCAGGGATTCCTTGCCGGGCTGGGCGGACATGAACTCCAGGAGTGCGTTATCCGTTGTCAACTCACCGATACCGAGCTGCTTACCGGAAATACTAGTGGTCAGCGGCATCAGATTCGACGATTGGCCGTCCGAACGTTTTGGCGGCACGAGCACGTGCAACCCAACCACCTGAATCGCTGGCACGCGCTTATGAATGCCAAGAATACCGGTGTAGCTGCCGTGTATGATCAGCGATTGAATCGTAATCAAAGGGGGAAGGCCCTTACGCTTTCGATGCAGAAAGCTGACCCCGTCCGCCACGCACCCTGGCGGCAGGTAGGTCATGCGAAAGCTACGAATCTCGACTGGCCTTGCGAACCGGTCCTGCAGCGCTTGTTTCACGGCTTGTTCGCTAAACGGCCAATTTCGGATGAAGAGGATCCCAGATGTTGCCACAATGGCGGCGACCGCTAGCCCGACGAGAAGCCAAAGCGAAGTCGATGACCATTTTCCTTTCCGGACTGCCTTACTGCTACTGTTTGTTCCGATCATTGAGAGAACACCATTTCTCGCATTAACAAGAGCACTCTCCGCTCAGATCCCCACCTCTGGAGCGTTAGGCTCCTGGAGCCTTGGGTTCAGAGCCAAAACTCTCTCTCGTTTAGGAGCATGCGAAGGACCGAACGTCGCTGGGCGGAATGTTCCAACGTGACTAACAGCCGAACGCCCAAACGGCCGGGCGCAATTGGGGGATTCAATTAAACGAGGGTTACACCTGGAAAGAGAACTCCGCGCGCACATGCAAGCCCTCCTCGGCCTTGGTCTTGTGCACCGTCCCATCCGGGTGGTTGGGCTGCGAGTAGAGCGTATACATCTTTAACCGCGCCGTCTCCCTGCCGGAACCACGACCGCATCTCCGTCTCGCACCGAGCGCTCTTGCTTCTCGTCGAAGAGGAACTTGGTTCTCCCTGTTCGATCCGGAAGAACCGGTCGACGTTGTGGTGCACCTCGTCACCGATTTCTTCGCCCGGTCCCAGGCGCATCAGGACAAGCTGTGCGTGCTTTCCCGTGAACAATACCTTGCGGAAGTACTTATTCTCCAGAGTCTGTTTTTCCGTTGATCCAACGTATTCAATCACGGCAGAGTCCTCGTTTCTTAAAAGCGAGGGCGGCGGCCGTCACGGATCGCGGCGCGTCGCCTGCCCGGCGCACGATCGAATACGTGGCTCACGAAACCAAGGAGATCTCGACTGACCAGCGCGCTGCAGAATCAATTGACGGCGGCCGATATTCTCGCCCGTCCCAAGGTCGCGAGCGTTTCATTGATCTAAGCCCTGGGCGGCGGATGGGACGCGTCGCCGCTGCCCTCTTCCCGGGACTTGCTACGCTAAACGAACCGATGCGGTGAGGAGCATCGATGGCAGGGTTGGGCATGAGCATGCCACCAACGATCGCGACAAGGCACGTACGCTCACGTCGAGGGTGACCCTCCGCCGGCGGCCGGCTGCGCACGAGATTCCCGAGTGGACATGAGGTCTTTGACCTTTGTCAACCGAGCCCCGAGCATTGTGTTCACGGGATCGCCGGATCTTGTGTCCTGGCCACACCAGCTTCTGCGAGCCGGTATTCTGAATAGCTCAGGACCCGATCGATTACGAGACTCTTCACAAAGAAGATTTTAGCTGCCGCTCGCACTTCGATCCGCTCCGGCAGCCAGATACCGTCGTCGACACGCGTCTGCTCCATCTTAATCTGCGAGCCGCGCAACAGGCGCACCAGGAATGAGCCCAGCGAGAACGGCTGGATTACCTGCCCGTCCACCTTGATCCACCCGAGGTTCTGTTTGTCGATCCAAAGCTTGCCTTTCACCTTGGCGAACATCTTGCCGTACTTGCCCTGCGCTTGATAGCCGGGGTGCGGCGTCGCTTGCAGTACATAGGCCGGCCTGTCGTTAACTACCTCTTCGCCCACCAGTTGGAAATCGAAAGCCTTGGGCACTTCCCGAACAAGCGACGTGTTCTCCTCCGCCTGCTTGCGTAACCGCTCGGCCCGCTGCTCGTCATCTCGATTTAAGCCTCCCGCTACGCTGGTGCCGGTGGCCAGCGGTCACGACGCGTGTTGACCACCAAGCCGTTGCGATTCTCCATCAGCACGTGACGCACCGTAAGCATAGCTTGGATTCTTTACCATCCCCCTCGCGCGCCAGTCGCGCATCGCCGATCTGTCGTCGATGCGTGGCTGTCGTTGCGGCGCGTTTCACCGTGAAAATCGACCGTCGGATTGCCACGGTCCGTATCACTCGGTCCGGCTCGACTTCCATCCTTGCGCTGAAAACTCTTCAGACCCGCCCACGCCTCAATCAGCGTTCCGTCCACGGTGAAGTGTTCCGCCGAGAGCAGGTCCAGTTGTTTTGCCTCGCCCAGCACTTCATCGAAAAATGCCTCCGCCACCTCACCCGCCAACATGCGGTCACGGTTCTTGCTGAACACCGTCGGCACCCACACGTCCTCATCCATATTCAGACCCACGAACCAGCGGAACAGCAGATTGTAGGCCAACTGTTCCCTAGAGTTTCCCGCTTCAACTTGTCGATCTCCTCGTTTTGTTTCCGTTCCTCCTCGGCCGTGGGAGGCCGCCCGTTGCGTTCCACGAGAAGCTCGAAGGGAACTCCATTGACCAGAATCGTTTTCGAGACATCCACATCCTCGGATCTCATCTGTCCAGCCAAGTCCCGGCGCCGGCTCTCATCATGCTCCACATAGGTGTAATGGAGCCGCGCCTGCCAGTGACGCTGCGTAGCCGCAATTGACGAGTCCACGATCTGGCGAACGTCCGGCACGCCAGAACGATTCTGAGATTTGACTGGAGAATCGACATTCTGAGCGAAAAGGGCGAAAGAGGCCGTAAGGATGATGATTGCGCTTCCGTGTTTGCTGATCCGCATCATTCTAAGGCGCATATATCAAAGATCCTGGCGAGAGGTCCCTGTTTCCGCATCATGGTGTCAAGGTTGTCCGGCTTGGCGAAGACCTGACTTACTCGGAGCCTAACGCCAGTGCCCTTCAACAAAGACATAACCGCCGTGACGGTGAACCCAGCGGTGCTGTTCCCAACGGGCGTGCGGCCGCGGCGGGCGTTCCCACCGCCCGGGTTCCCAGTGGTAGGCGTGCCCGTCCCAGCGGTGGTAGCCGCTGATCCACACATACTCGCGTGCGGGTGCGCGACCACGTTTTTCGACCACGACGCGCGGCGGCGCAATGGTAACGAAGACCTCCGCCGCTAGGCCCGCCCCGGCCGACAGTATGCCCACGAAGATTAATCCAATTAATTTGTTGCGCATGATCTCAATTCCCTTCCCTAACTCGATGTGTGCGCGAGCCCTTGTTGGCGGCCTCCGGCCTACCTGGTGTGCTGCAATTGGAGAGCCAGCTGGAATTCTCTAAGACAAAGCATCCTCCCTCCGTCGAAGAAAAAGAGATGCCTATGAGTTCCCCAATGTAACCGCCAGTCGAGTACATCTCCAACGGCGCTGGATTGCGTGGTTGAGTGAGCCCAGGACTAGCGACCAAATTCGGTCATGTGACTCCCCGCGGTCGTGAACCTTGCCCCGCAATCCCCGCCAATCGTAACCAGAAAAACTCACAACGAATTGCCCTTGACTTCGTCCCTTTGCTTTCCTCTCAGGAACCTCCCCGCCGGCGCGGAAGGCTGTTAAGGCCGAGCGACAGCGGGTGTAATTTAGCCTTGTCACCCTGAGCACCGGCAGAACGATCATTCAGGAAAGCAAAAGGTCTCCCAGCGCCGCGAAGGTATGCTCGACTGAGTGGAGAAAACGTCGCTTGCCAGAGGCTTTCGAGAAGTTGCCAATGCACCTACGGCATAACCCTCCGGCATCGCGCCTAGGGGCCTGAATCAATTCTTACGCCCCGGACATGCGCCTGCTCGGCAGCCATGTTTTACTATGTGAGGTCGGCCAGCCTCGCGCTTGTGATGGTGCGCTGGACAAGCTTCTTCTCCGGGCAGTTGCTCTATTTGCGCTGAAAGGAGAGGGTGATCGGCTTGTGCTCGGGCCTTACGACGCTGACCATCATGGTGCCATCCGCGGCAAGGGTATAGCTTTCGACAGTAATCGCACCGGATTGCGTGGTCGTCACCTTGAGGACGTCGTGATCCCACCTGGTCTTGGTTTTGAGGTCTTTGCCGCTGTGAATCGTGGCGTTGTTCTCGCTGTCGTTGAGGTCGCGGTAGAAGAAAGTATCGGTGGCACCTTCATACGCGAAACTGCGAGCGACGGTGATGTTACCCTGACGCTCGTTGATCGTCACGGTGCCGGTTTGAATGACGGGCTGGCCGGCAAAATCGCTTTTGGTGGGCACCAGAGTCCAGGTGCCGTTCAGGGCGGTATGCTCGTGCGCGAAGGCCGAGACCGCGAACAGGAGAGTCGTCAAGACGGCTCCGGCAATTGTGGTAGTTGAATATATCCTCATGACTTCCTTCCAGGTGTTACTGTTCTCAATGAAATGTACGTAGCGCTGGGATACGCACGCGCCGTACCATTCAGGTGAAAATTGCTGACCCAGCCGGCGGTTCTACGCGGCGCCGCCGGGACAAAAGCCTCAAGCCGTCAGCATTCCTCCGGTTCGCCAGCCAACCACCCGGCTTCTCTGCCACGGCTAGAGCCTTTTTCGCCGGCACACCTTGTCGGACGTGAAGCCCATCTTGATCGCTCCAAGTAACCAGATAGCAGCTCGGGCAGAGTTGCAATTGCTCAAGCGGCGGTCCTTCCACACCTATCTCGATAGGTTCCATTTCAACTCCGCATTTTGGACACGCGTGGTCGCCGGGACATATTCAAAGAGTGCCTTTGGATCGCATCGCCGAACTCACTCCTGATCGTGCGAGCCGGCGCACTTCAAGAAACGTGAAAAGCCCACCGCCCGTCAGGACCGCGCAGATTCCCATGAGCACAAGAGATGCTTGCCAACCGAGCCCCGCTATGAAGCAGAAAATCAGTGCCGTGGTGGCGCCACCCGCCATGGCCACGACGCATCCAAATATCCATTGCTTGCGAACCGCGCGGCTTTGGTCTAACTGCGTTTCCGAAGACTTCTGCATGGCACGTCTCCTATTCACACTGCCTGCGAGACGCGGCTGGGCAACCGCCTCTTGCTGGTTGGAAGAGAGCAATCCGGCCCCCCAATGCTTCCTTCGGAGGGGCTTTCTTGGCAAGGCATACGATGCCGCCTCGATTTGGGCCGGGTGGACCGCCTGTGGCTGAGGAATGGCAGGCGTTATGGTTAGCAAAATCCCGCACCGGTCGCACGGATCCGTACCGGCAAGGTAACCGGGCCGACTTCCTGGGCGGCGCTGCTTCGGACTAGATCAATTTGCTGATCGACCATATCTGGTCATATGACCGCATATCGTTACGAACCTGGCCCCACCTGCCTCACGATCCGTGACCCATTCCACATTTTTTGCATAGCCGAGTGGAATTTGCAGCCTAAAGACGTTCGGTCTTTCCCATGCTCCGAAGGCACAGGGTCGAAAGGAAAAATATGAAAACGTTCAAACCGTGCTTGTCCTCGCTGGCTGTGGTGCTCGTCGGAACTCTGGTAGGGTGTTCGGCCACCTCCACGAAAACAGCGGCTGTTTCGGACAGCATCCGCACAGCGCTGGATCAGGCCGGCCTAAAAGATGTCTCGGTAGTACAGGATCGCGAGAAAGGTCTAGTGATCCTGAGTGGCCATGTTGCAGCAGACGGCGACAAGTCACAAGCCGAATCCATCGCAAGATCGATCGCAGGGTCCCAAGTTGTGTCGAACGAGATCGCCGTGCTTCCGCCGGGGGCCGAGAAAGCTGCTAAGGACACGAGCTCGGAACTGGACAAGGGTATCGAGGGAAACTTGGATGCGGCTCTCATTCAAGATAGACTCCAGGATAACATAGTACGCTGTCAAGAATCAAGTCGTCACACTGACCGGCGATGTCGACTCCCAATCCAAGCGCGCGCGGGCAGAAACGGTCGCGTCTTCCGTTCCCAACGTGCAACAGGTGGTGAACGAAGTGCAGATCAAGGGGCAAAGGGCCAGCTCGTCGAACTAACGGCGACTCTCAGCCAAGTTAACTATATGCGCGAAACCATGACAAAGTCCGCACTGAATGCATTTCGCAGGGCCTTGGAGAAGAAACAGGCCGAATTGGTAAACGGAAATAGGAACCGCGAATCTCTAGCTATCGCGACGAGCCCGGAGGAGTTGGATCGTATCCAGTACGCCACTGAGCGCGAGATCGCGATCGGCAATCTGGAACGCGACTATAACGTGCTGCGTGACGTCAACGCTGCGCTCCACCGTATCGATACGCATACCTTTGGGATCTGCCTGGACTGCGAAGAAGAAATTAGCCCGAAGCGGCTCACGGCAGTACCGTGGACTCCATGCTGTATCGCCTGCCAAGAGGCTGTGGATCGCAGCCACAAGACAACCTGGAGCCGGATCGATACCTCGCTCGTTCGTGGCGGCCTGAAAAAGTTTGAATCTGTACTCTTGATTCTTTGGCTTCTGGGATTTGGTTTTAGCGTCGGCGGAAGCCTGATCCACTTACTACTGGTCTTGGCCTTGGTCGTTTTCGTCATCAACCTAATGAGTTCCCGACGAGTAGCAGCTTAGATCTCGGACCACGCCTTGCAGCTGATCAATGCAACGCACTTATGACCCGCGGTCTCGCGATGTTCGTGGCTTGAAGGTAGCTTTCGCGGCCCTGTAATTGCTAGCGCATTTGGGGCCAAAAACAATGCATCGAACTTTCGTTGCCGGTTTCGTCTTATCAGCAGTATCCCTTTGCGCGCAACTCGTTGCTCCCGGTCAGACGGTCCCGCGAACAGGAAAACTTCCTGTGGTTTTTGTGAATGGATATGAGACTGACTGCGGTGGCGCCTCCTTCAAAGGCACGTTCGGGAAGGCGGATCAAGTACTCCAGGCAAATGGGCAAGCCAGTCTGTTCTTCAATTACTGCACGGTGCCCGGCCACCCCAGCATTGAGGATATGGGAGCGGCGTTCGGCCTCTTCCTCGCCGGTCTGCAGTATGAAGACGGCCAGCCGGTGGATCTGGTCGACAGCGTCGCGTACAGTATGGGTGGCCTGATCGTGCGCAGCTATCTAAGTGGCAAACAATCGGGTGCGGCCGTATTCAACCCTCCTGCCATAACCCACCTCCGCAAGATTGTTTTCCTTGCTACGCCGAACTTCGGTACGGGTGTCACTGACATATTGCCGTTCTCCACTGCGCAACTCGACGAACTTACCAGCGGCAGCCGGTTTCTATTCGATTTGGCCACTTGGAACCAGGGAACCGACGACCTGCGCGGCCTGGATGCGATCGCTGTAATCGGAAATGGCGGGACCGGAAATGCTACCACGGACGGCTTCGACGATGGCGTGGTCGCACTCACCAGCGCATCGCTCGGGTTTTACCTGGCGGGCCGCACGCGCGTGGTCCCATTCTGTCACGTCGATGGAGGCGGCATTATCAGCTTCGCCGGATACTGCGGCTTCAACTCCCTGGGGATCGCGGTGTTCCGCTCTGCCACCCAAGACCCGGCCCGCATCGTGATTTCCTTCCTGAATGGAACGACGGATTGGCAGAGCATAGGTCAAGCGGCAGAGCAGAATTCGCTGCTTTCCGCCAATGGGGGACTGTATGTCACGGTGCGGAGCGCCGATGACGCGAGCCTTTCAACCGACTCCATCAACGCCGCTTCCTCATCGGGAAAAACCAAGACGTTGAACCTTCCGTCCCACGATGTGGCCTATACGGACATGTTTCCTGCCGGACCGCTGGAGGTTACCGCGGTAGCTGGCTCTGTTGATCTGACCCAGTCCCTGACGTTACCGGCCGGAACCGTGGCGCCTATCGTCATCAAAACCGGCCCGTCGATCCTGCGGGCGTTCTCGGCCGCCAGCAGCGTCTTTCCGCTGATCATCGCGCCGGGAATGATTGTTGCGGTTTACGGCAACCAGTTGGCGGCCGGGACTGCGGTGGCAACCGCGATCCCCCTTCCGCTGCAATTGAGCGATGCGCAGGTGCTGCTCGGCGGAACACCGCTGTCCCTGTATTACGCCTCGCCGAGTCACATCAATGTAGCTCATTCCCGACAGCGCTTCCGGCCTGATGCAGCTGGGCGTCCAGAACATGTCGGGCAGCCGCACTGTCAATGTTCTGGTTGAGCCTGCGGCGCCCTCGATCTTCACGCTGGACTCGTCGGGAACCGGCGCCGCCGCGGCTCTGAACGCAGCGACCGGCGCGTTGGTTTCCCCACAGAGTCCGCTTCTTGGTGGTGACTACGTGGAATTGTTCCTTACCGGCCTGGGAACGACGACGGCTCGACAACGGTTTGGACTATGCCGATCAATTGCCAACAGTCACGATCTCGGGCCAAGATTGTCCGGTGACCTATGCAGGCCGAGCGCCCGGATGGCCCGGTCTCGATCAGATCAATTGCGTAGTCCCATCGGGTCTGCCGAGCGATGACTCCGCCCCACTCACCGTTACTTCCGGCGCTCGCACCAGCAATACGGTGACGATCGCCGTTCGGTAGGATCGAGTCTTGACGATTTGCGGTCAGTTGACCGTATATCGTTCCGCTGCCGAAGCGAGAGGTTGAGTTTGCATCGACAAATTTCTGCCGATCGTGAATGGGTCTGCAGCGGTAGCCGCGAAGGCGAAAAGTATTCTTGACGACTACCAACTCGCTCAGCTTGCCCTGCATGCCCGCCAAGAACTTGTGGCAGCAGGATAACTTCGAGGAGAAAACGCTATGCACGACACGCATTGGAAAGCAGGGGTCGAATATTCGCAATGTTGTTTGCCTCCAACAGTCGAATGCAAACTTCATCGCAGCCGGGCCGTCCGATTGCTCTTGATGATCTGGTAACGGAGATCGTGAAGTATGATCTGCCGCACCTGATCGCCGAGCTCTTGCCAGTCGTGAATGAAGTAGCCGGCGTCTTTTCTGCTGATCACTTCGGCTCGCATGTCTTCGAGAACCGCGATGATGATTTTCGTATCGGCGCGCTTGTCGTCACCCCGTTTGCCGGCAACTGATCGGAATGACGCCGTCGACACGATCAAACTCCGCGTTAACCTGGCGCTTGGATGCGGTCCGCCCATTCCACCTGACTTGCGGTGCTCATCGAAGCCGCAGAGACAGAGAGCGGCGCGCGTGTAGCTCCTCCCTTGCCTTCCCAGGCCTCGATGTCGGCAGCGCCAGAACCGTTCCTTCTCAGCTTCGTCACTGTGTTCCGTCCTTTAAATGCGCCAAGCGGAGTGAGACGATGAACGGGACCGCGCTGGCGACCACCACGTCGCGCTGCCAGTCGCCGACAAACTAAGCACGGGCGCCACCGGGTTGTAAAGCACCGGCAACCGCTGCGAACACCGCCAGCAAAGACGAACCGCCGGGTATGAAATGCGTGGAAACATCGCAACCATCGCGCCGGCAGTCACAATGAATCTGACCGCGAGATCAAATGGGCCGAGATGGAACCAGAATCCCGCCGCGACAAGCAGCCCTGCAATCGCCATACAGTTCACTTCCATTAAGAACGCGCCGTTATTCCGCCGGTCTTGCGCACGATCCTTCGCCGCCCATGTTTGCCCTGCCGCTTCGTCGAGCGGACTTCAATAGCAGGTAATGGCCTGAGCTTCCCGCGGTTCCACCAATTCAGCTGATGCAGACACTTTTATATCCTCTTTCCGTGTCAATTAGTCCCCGGGCAGATCGACAGAGCCGAGGCAGTCATCAAAGCTTCACTAGTTCGTTTTGCCTCGGCTTAGTGGAGGGGGCTTGGGCGACACTCTTCTGGAGTGCACGCATCGAGCCAGCTTCATCATTTGTTGAGCCAATTCGAGGAGGATGGGTTCGAGACGTGTTTGGAGGAGGTGAGGTCTTCGAAGAGTGACCGCTCGTGGTCAATCGACGAGTCGCGGTCAGTCAGGCAACTCGCGCCTTTTCACAATCGGCGGCCGCAAGACGAAATGCCGCAGTCCTCGGACGCCTGGGGCGCCTGGAGCGTTTATCCACCGAGAGAAGAGCGCGCATGAACTAGCGAATTGCCCGCATCCAATCGGCGATCATCGTCGCTGCCGCGACTACACCTGCAATCATTCCGAACGAGAAGAGAATATGCCAAACTAACTCTCGGCGCTCGGTTTTCACCTGTGCTTCGGCGGTTTGTTGACTCACCAAAATGGGTTCGTTCATTGAAGAATCCGTCACTGTTGTTTATCCAGCCACTTGTTCAAGCCCCGGGAAGATGCGCGCACAACGATCGCAGCCGTGAACCAAACTTGCCAGTGCGACAGCAATCCGCGGGCTATGAAGAAATGGCTCGTCCAGCCTGGGTCCGCCGCAAGCCGCCACACACCCAGCGCACCCGCCATGACTGCCAGGGGCGTCAGCACCGCGGCTAGCATCGACAACCACCGCGAAATCAACGCGTCGCGCCGGGACAGCCGCAGCCAAAGCCAGGCAAGACTGAAAGATGGACCGAGCGGCTGAACCAGCGGTCCTTGAGCCTGAGCGGAGCTTGACACGGCTTGAGTGATGCATTTGATCTGCCACTTGCCATTGCCAGTCAGGACGCCTGGTCCGTTTTCCAGCGCATCAGCCCCTCCCGGCGATCGCGCGAGGCTCAGGCCCGAAGTATTCAAAGGCGTGATCTGTCCGCCCGGCGTGGCCAGTCTTACTACATATGCGATCGTTGCTTGGAGAGATGCACGCGAGCTTAGCTTTTTTCCAACCGGACCTGCTTTAGCATCAACAGCAGCATTGCCACCGGAGTCTTGGCCAGAATGCCATGTGGTGTTTCGGGCGGCATGTGGACGAAGGCTCCCGCGCGGACGTCCTTCTTCTCCCCGCCCAGCGTCAGTTCTGCTTCCCCTTTCACGAAGTACAGCATCGCGGCCATCGGCGCGGTGTGCGCGGACAGTTCCTGGTACGAAGAGAATCCGAATGCCACTACCTTCACCGCCTCATCGTTGAACAGAGTCCGGCTCAGAATCCCGTTCTCCGGTATCGGAACCTCCGTCTCGATGTTCTCTAGAAAAGTGAACAGTGCCATATTGTTATTGTGTCTGCGGGAGAATGAGCTACGCAATCGAGGATACGATGAAGACAATAATCCCGCTGACTTCCGGGTGCAGGCTGGGAAGAAGGCCGATCTTAGCAACTGGCTGGCCAAGGTGAAACCCGCGTACAACTCGAAAGAGGAGTACGAAACAATTCGCAGAGAATACGCCGAAAAGCTGAGCGATCAGCAAAGCCTGCTCTACGCGACCAACCACTATGCCCTGTTGCTGATGTTTCAGGCCATGGACGCTGCCGGGAAGGACAGCGCGATTAAGCATGTGATGTCGGGCATCAATCCCCAAGGCTGTCAGGTCTTCAGTTTCAAACACCCGAGTGCGGAGGACCCCCCGGGCCCTGTGGTAGGCTTGCGTTTTCATGGCTCACAGCGGATTTGATCTTTTTGCGGCCGCCCATCAGGAGATGATCGACGAGGGCTTCCATCCTGATTTCCCTCCGGAGGTTGGCCGGCCAAGCTGGATGCGCTCAAGACCGGCATGCGGCATCCAGTCACGATGCCGGCGTGCGCGACTTGCGCTCTCTGTTGTGGTCCTCCATCGATAACGACACGTCCCGGGATTTGGACCAGGCCGAAGCTGCCGAGCGCGTCAGCGCCGGAATTCGCGTCCTCATCGCGATCGCGGATGTCGATTCCGACGTGCCGATCGGGTCGCCGATCGACAAACATGCCGCTGCGCAGACCACCAGTGTCTACACGGGTATTCGAACGTTTTCGATGTTGCCGGAGCAACTATCGACGGATCTGACTTCGCTGAACCAGGACGCCGACCGGTTGGCGGTCGTGGTGGACATGGTCGTCGCCCCCGACGGCTCGATTACCTCCAGCGGCATTTACCGCGCGCTGGTGCGCAATCACGCGCAGCTGACCTACAACGGCGTCGGACCGTGGCTGGAAGGAACCTCGGCCGCTCCTCCGAAAGTTGCCGCCTCCGCTGATCTGGCTGCGCAATTGAAGCTGCAGGATGAGGCGGCGCAGAGCCTGTTCGAAGAGCGACAGCGGTTGGGCGCCTTGAACATCGACCGCGTCGAGGCGGAGGCGATCATTACTGACGGCCAGGTCCAGGGGATCAGTACTCGCAAGAAAAATCGCGCCAGCGACCTCATTGAGAATTTCATGGTCGCCGCCAATGGGGTGATGGCGCGAACCCTGATGAATGCCGGCGTCTCTTCCATCCGGCGCGTGGTCAGAACGCCCGAGCGCTGGCAGCGCATTGTCGAGCTCGCGGCGCGCTATGGCGACAAACTGCCGCCGGAACCCGATTCGGGAGCGCTCAGTCTCTTCCTTCAGAAAAGAAAAGCCGCCGACGCTGTGCACTACGCGGATGTTTCCCTGGCGGTGATCAAGCTGATGGGGCCGGGCGAGTATGTGCTGTCACGCCCGGGCGACAAAAATCAGGCGCACTTCGCATTGGCTGCCCATGACTACACGCATTCCACCGCTCCAAACCGCCGCTTCGCCGACACGGTGAACCAGCGGCTGATCAAGTCCGTCCTTGTCCCGGCAACGCGTCGCCGTATTCGGACCAGCAACTGGATTCCATTGCGCGGAACTGCACGCTCAAGGAGGATGCGGCGCGCAAAGTGGAACGGGTGATGAATAAGCGCATTGCGGCTGTCGCGCTCCAGCCTCGGATCGGCGAGACCTTCGCCGCCGTTGTGACCGGCGTCACGCCGAAAGGCGTTTTCGTGCGTGTATCCAGCCCGCCCGCGGAAGGACTTCTCGCTCGTGGTCAGCAGGGAGTGGATGTGGGTGATCAACTTCAGGTGAAGCTGGTGAGCACAGACCCACAGCGCGGATATCTGGATTTTGCCAGGTAGTGCGCACCGGGCCCCAGCGCCGCCGGCCTGACCGCATAACGTCATTTGACCATACGCAGTCAATAGCAGCACAGGAATTCTCTGTTAAGACCTATGCTGGCCTCTCGGGCCGGACGGCCAGCAAAGTGTCCTTGTCCTTGCGAGATACCAATATGCGTCGTTTCTTAATTCTGAGCGTGTTCGTGCTGAGCGCCACACTGATCGGTCCAGCTGTAGCGCGAGCCGATGACAATCACCACGAAAAACGCTACTACGATCGAGAGGGCCACGACTACCATACGTGGAACAGCAACGAAGACTATGCCTACCGCACTTATCTCCAGGAGCAACATCGGGACTATCGCGAGTTCAATAGGGTCAATCGGGGCCAGCAACAGCAATATTTCAGGTGGCGCCATACACACCCCGATAGCGCACTCATCAAAGTTGAAATTAGATAGTTGTTTTCGATTTGCTGCACGGGCAATCGTGAAAGAGAAGGGCTGTTGACAAAAGAAACTTATCGGAATGTCGCGGCCACATCGCCAGCGCGGAAAGCTTTATCCAAGGAACCGCCATCGGACGTACGGTGTCCCAGGTGCCGCTGGACGTGTGGAGGCCCCGCCCGCCGGCGGCGAGCGGTGGACTTGATCTTGTCGTTGCTTCTTCTGAAGCCTTTCCGCTGCCGGTCTTGTAGCAAGCGCTTCTATCGGTTCGATTTCGCGTAAGAAATGTCAAGGTGAGTGCACGCCTTGATCGCCGCTTCGCTCGCATGGGTGGTGGAGCGCTCAAAAATAGGTCGCGAGCGCGATGCCGGCCAGCGTCGGCAACCAAAACGACAGAAGACGATACGCCAGCACCAACACCACTGCAACTGGGGATTGGCACGCCCAAAGTGCTGTACCGTCCAACTATTGTGGCCTCGACAACTCCCACTCCGCCGAGAAATAACGGTCAGTTTTTCCAGAAGTTGTGGGACTCCGTAACCGGCCACTAAGACCGCAACGGTGACGCCATTGCCGGTAGCCAAGAACGAAGCCGATGTCGAGCAGCGCACCAAACACTGGCCCGTGCCAGCCGCCTTGCAATAGTGCATCCCATCCTTCCATAGGAGGCCGGCAGCAGCTTCAGTCGCGGGACGGTCTTGCGCTTTGTGGCGGAGCTTTGCTATGAAGCCGGTAATGGCCACCGCCACCGGCAAGAGCTTTTCTCGATAAGCTAAACACCACAGCAGGAATCCCGCGCCGCTAGCGAGGACGAAAATTGCGAAGCACAGGCCGGCGAGCGACACCACCGCGAGGGTGGCGTTATTCAAAAAAACGGAAACCACCCGGCGAGACCGGCCACACCGGCATTCACGCCCCGTCGCCGAGGCCGGAGATAGGTCATTCCGGCTGTTCCAAGTACCCGCCTCCGAGGGTGCCTATGCTGTGTTCGCCCCAGCCGTCAGGAGCGCCCCGTCGGCCAGGGTAACCGGTTTGGCTGCCAGGTTAACGAACGTCCTGAGCAGATATCCACTGCCGGGATAACTGAGCGCTTGCGCTCCCAAGGAAAGCGCGACAGCGGAATCTTCAGAGTGGAGACGACCTGGAATGCGTGTTCGATCCAGGCGAACTGGGGCTAGAAGAAGTACACCGCCAGTGCCGCAAGAACAGTAGAAAAAGATTACGTCTCCATTTCGTCTTAGAAGGGATTGGAAGAACAAGTTGGGGATTGACTGCCACGGAAAAACTCTATACTCGATGACAGCGAGAGACGCGGCACCCAAATCGCAACCGATGAATCACATTCCCTTCAAAGAGATTGGGCCTGTCATTAGAGAGACATTCCAGAACTGGCTAAACGACCGAGCGCCGCGAATGGGAGCAGCACTGGCTTACTATATTGCCCTTTCGTTGGCGCCGACTGTGTTGATCTTACTCGCTATCGCCAGTTTGGCATTCGGCGCTCAAGCCGCTGAAGGCCGCTTGGTATCCCAGATTCAAGGCTTAGTGGGATACGAAGGAGCCAAGGCGATTGAGACGATGATCGAAGGAGCGCGCCAGTCTTCTCGAGGCACTGCCGCCACCGTGCTCGGGCTCGTCACGGTGTTTTTTGCTTCTTCGGCCGTGGTTAGCGAATTGCGCGATGCCATGAACACGATCTGGCACGTTCCCGAGGAGACGACTTCCAGCGCGGCCCGCAGCATCTTCAATCTGGTGAAAGATCGGCTGCTCTGCTTCGCTCTCGTGCTGGCCTCTGGGTCGTTTCTGATCGTATCGCTCATTGTGAATACCTGGATTTTCGCGGCCGGCAAGTATCTCAACTCGGGTGTGGCGCCGTCAGAGGCTCTGATTCAGACCACCGACTGGGTTGTCTCCTTCGCTGTCCTTACGATGCTGTTCGCACTCATATTTAAGGCCCTGCCGCGCGCGCCGTTGAAATGGAGCGATGTGACGCTTGGCGCTGTCGCAACTTCTGTGCTGTTTGCCGTGGGAAAGTTCTTGCTGGGCGCGTATCTTGGCATGGCTGGCTTTACGACGACTTACGGAGCAGCAGGCTCGCTCGTCGTCGTACTGGTGTGGGTATACTATTCGGCGCAGGTGCTTTTTCTAGGCGCCGAATTCACGCGAGCTTACGCCTGCCGCTACGGCTCAAGGTGCCCGCCCAAGAGCGACAAGCTCGCCTCCAAAGGAGCGTAAACCATGCCGGCAAGTCACGGGGAACGACACCGCACCGGACGCGTCGGCTGGCTGCGCGCGGCGGTATTGGGAGCCAACGACGGGATCCTTTCGACAGCGAGTCTAGTGCTCGGTGTTGCGGCTGCGCACGCGACTCACTCTAACGTACTGATCGCGGGGGTCGCCGGCTTGGTCGCCGGGGCCATGTCGATGGCCGCCGGCGAGTACGTGTCCGTGCACTCACAGGCAGATACCGAACAGGCCGATCTCGAGCGCGAGCGCAAGGAACTGAAAGCCGATGACAAGGGTGAGCACAAAGAGCTGGCGGCGATCTACGTCGCTCGGGGTCTCGATCCTTCGCTGGCGAAACAGGTCGCGCAACAGTTGATGGCCCATGACGCGCTGGGTGCGCATGCCCGCGACGAGCTCGGTATCTCTAAGGCCCTAAGTGCGCGTCCGATCCAGGCTGCGTTGGCGTCGGCTGGAAGCTTCGCTGTCGGAGCTGCCATGCCTCTGGTAATCACTGCCATCGTCCCGGAGGCAAGTCTGATCTACCTTGTTTCTGCAACTTCACTGTTTTTCCTCGCGCTTCTCGGAGGGTTGGCTGCGCACGTTGGGGGAGCGGGCGTTACGGTGGGTGCAATACGCGTCACCTTCTGGGGCGCCCTCGCCATGGCCATTACCGCCGGCGTCGGAGCGCTATTTGGAACTGTGGCGTAAGAGGATCGATGCGAAGACTGTTTGAACGGTCGGAGGATCAGCCTGGGGCCTAGGATCACGCTATGTCGCAATTATCGGAGCTGAGCCCGAAAGAAAAGGCTCAAACAGGCATGTCCTAATCAAATCTGCGATCGGGCAGGTTCTCGCCTCACAAAGACCGTTGGCTGGGACGGAACCAGGTTGAGGACGCTTTGGGGCTCTGGTCACAATACGGCAGCGGAACCTACGGTGCTGTCGCGTCGATGTTTCTCGATGTGCTCGCCAAAGAGGGAGAGGTTGTCTCCCAGCGAGATCCGGACGGAAGAACATGGCTTTACCGCACGATCGCGGCAGCAACGTAGGCAATCCGGGGCGCGTAAAGGCCTCTTCGGGTGTACGCTGAAATTATGCAAGATTTGCACCGGAAAATTGCTGAGTTGCATGACCTGGCCGCCCAAGCCCACCGCACTGCCGCCGAGCACAATGAAAAGGGCGATAACGAGACGGCTAACTGGCATTCCAAACGAGCCCTGGACTATTCGAATCGAGCCTATGAACTCGCAAAAGAGGCTCACAACAAGTCGGCACGGATTGAGACCCTTCCATAACAGGAGCACGTATGCGCGATTCCCATCGAAGAGCCGCTGAACTCCACGATCTGGCCGCACACGCTCATCGCACCGCCGCGGAGCAGCATGGAAAACAAGATCACCTGACGGGGCACGAACATTCCAGACAAGCCCTGGAGCATTCCCATCAGGCCTACCAGATGTCCTTGCAGGCGCACGAAGACGTGACTGTAAAGCGCCCGAACAACACGCTTGCCGACGACGCCACCAAATAAGACGAGTGCGAAATGAAGCCGCGCGGGCATGACGACTACGTTTCCGCGCTCGCCGATCCGATCTTCAAAGATCCTTGCGCGAGATTCCCAACTTCCGCATCATGGCGTTCAAGGTTGTGCGCGGCAATCCGAGTCGCGTAGCGGCGGTGCTCACCACGCCTCCCGCCGCGCGGAGCACGCGGATGATATGCTCGCGCTCCACTTGCTCCAGCGTGCTGCTGCTGGCGGCATCCGATCCATCCGCCCGTATTTCAGCCAAGGGTGCGCGAAGCGTAGGACCTCGCGAAAGGATGACCGACCTTTCAATGAAGTTTTCGAGCTCGCGCACATTCCCCGGCCACGACCAATTCGTCAGCGATCGCATCGTTTCCGCTGGAATCTTGTCAATTTGTTTCTTCGCTTCCCGAGCGTACTTCTGCACGAAGTGCCGGGCAAGTACCGGCACGTCCTCGGGATGATCGCGCAACGGAGGCGTCGTGATGGGGAAGACTTTCAGCCGATAGTACAGATCGCTGCGGAAGAGTTTGTCGCCCATCATCTGCGTCAGATTGCGGTTCGTAGCCGCAACCAGCCGGACGTCAATGGGTATCGTTCGGGTGCCGCCCAACCTCTCAAACGCTTTCTCCTGCAACGCCCGCAACAACTTCGGTTGCAGATCCAACGGGATGTCGCCCACCTCATCCAGAAACAACGTCCCCCGGTGCGCCATCTCAAAACGGCCGATCTTTTGCGACAAGGCGCCGGTGAAGGCCCCTTTCTCGTAGCCGAACAACTCGCTTTCCAGAAGCCCGGTCGGAATGGCGGCGCAGTTTAGCGTGATAAAAGGAAAGTTCTTGCGAGGGCTCAAACGGTGGATGGCGCGCGCCACCAACTCCTTCCCGGTGCCGGTTTCCCCCAGGATCAAGACGTTCGCATCGGCAGGAGCGACCACTTCAACCTGCCGCTGAACCCGCCGCAGCGCCGCACTGCTGCCTACAATCTCTACGAAGTCATCTTTGACCTCGACATCTTCTTCGACACTCTCAAGCCGGTGCCGCTCCCGAAGGTCCTGCACAAAGGTGATCCATCGGAAGGGAGAGAGCTTCAACACCGCAGTGACAACCAGAACGGGGACTCGCGTCCCATCTTTGCAAAGCAGCTCTTTTTCGTAGGGCGTACAGGCTCCGAACCGCAAGCCCTCTTCATGCGCCAATTCATCCAGTGCGGAGTAATCCGGAGGAGTAAGATCAGGCCAGCTCAGCCGGCCAGAAGCCAAGTCGTCGCGGCCGTAACCGACCAGTTCGAGAAATGCGTCATTCACCTCTGGAATGCGGTCGAACTCGCCAGAAACGATACCGGCAATGGTGGACTCGGCCGGGATAGGCCGGATGCGCGCGCGGCAGCGACGCAGCTTTTCGTCCTTCTCATGACGCTCGCTAAAATCGCGCACCACTCTGGCAAAGCCCTGCAACTCCCCGTTTTCGTTTTTCAGGGCCATCGTAATGACATTGCCCCAGAATCGAGAGCCATCTTTTTTCACATGCCAGGCTTCGCCTCCAAGATGTCCTTCAGCAGCGGTTCTCTTCAATTCCTCCTGCAGCTTGACACTGAGGGTGTCTTCGCTGGGATAGAGGAACGAGACTTCTTGCCCAAGGGCCTCGTTTTCGTTGTAGCCGTAAATGCGCGCGGCTCCCGAATACCAAGCCGCGATACATCCGTTCATGTCCAGCAAGAAAAGCGCATAGTCCTCGACCCAGGACGGCGTGCTGTGCTTTTCGGCCTGGTCAATTTCCGCGGGTGCCGTCTTGTCGCGCAAGACCAAAACGTGGCGTACTGGCAATACGTTCCCTTTGGCCTTGTACTCAACGTCCTTGAGCTTTCCATCCGGACTCACCAGCTGGAGCGAGCCCTCTTGTTCACCCTGCTCGAGAAAAGCCTGCCAAAGCTGCGAAATCTTGGGCTTAAAGGCGGGCGCCGCAAAGTCGTCCATCCGGCAGCCGATGATCTTATCTCGCGGAAGTCCGAACAGCTTGCCGGCGCCGGCGCTGGCATCCCGGCAATTGCGGTCGTTGTCGGCGATCAGAATGGGAGCAGAAGGGTGATAAACAATCGCTCGGAACAGCAACTCGAGCTCTTGCGGACCGCGTTCCACCAGCCAGCGCGAGGGGTGTGATTGAGAGGCTCCAGTACTCAAAGCCTCCTCCTTTCTGTCGATCCAGTCAGGAGGAATCGGCTGACGACACATCTCCTAGCACTTTTGCTAGTAGACAACTCAACTATAACATCGTTCGCGCCGATCAGGTGACCTTATTTCGCCACTCTGGGCTGGCCGTTAATGGAAGATTCCTAACATGTACGCGATGAGTAGGATCACCAACACCGTACCTAATCCGATGCCCGCACCACCACGGGAACCCCAGCGGTTATAGCCGTAATACCCTCCACCACCGG
Source organism: Terriglobia bacterium (assembly GCA_963739705.1). GTDB lineage: Bacteria > Acidobacteriota > Terriglobia > Bryobacterales > Bryobacteraceae > Palsa-89. Next base: position 246,384 of record CAVUBR010000024.1, read on the forward strand.
CAAAGAGCACCAACAGAATGATAATCAAGAGCAACATTTTGAGCCTTCCCTTCGAGATCTAGAAGGCACGCCCGTGACCAATACAAACGCGGCCTCGGAGCGTTGCATCCCCCGCGTATTGGTCTGACACCTGCTTGGTAAGATCTGAACTCCGGGACTGCCGCGGCTGACGCCGATGTTGCGGACCTGAGCGACCAGGAGACAACCAATGAAACCGAGTACGAAGGATCAGATCCAAGGCAAACTTCATGAACTAAAGGGAACCGCCAAACAGAAAGCAGGGCAGGCCACCAACAATCCCAACTTAGAGGGAAAGGGCCAGACCGAGAAGCTGGCCGGCAAAATTCAAAAGAAGGTCGGGCAGATCGAAGAAGTGTTCGAGAAATAACTTAGTTGCGTCGCGCCGGCGGCCGGGTTCGGGGGCGTAAGTTCGCGTTCTGGAATCAGGCCGCCGCTGCGAAGGCCAACCGCACTTGCAATCCCGCGCTGGAGTCCACAGCGATCTCGGCGCCCAACTGTTCCGCCAGTGTCCGCACTAGCCTCAACCCCGGGATCGCGCATTAATCCAATCCACAACCGCCTTGGGACCGACTCCGTTGTCGGCCACCATCAGGCGGCCTGTTTGTTCCATCGGAATGCTCGGACAGTTCGATTTATCTGGAGACCGTCTAGGTCCGGCATCAAGCCCGTGACTCGCGGTCCGTTTAGTAGATCTTGGGACATCGCGAGCACATTAGTCGCGAGAGCCGGCGTTGGCGCGGAAAAAGGCCGAACGTTGATGGCTTAAAAGCCTTGAAAAGCGCGCGGCGCGGCAGCCTGACCACATCCGGTCATCTGACGTACGGAGGTCAGTTTCGCGCACCCAGTCGTCCAACAAGTCGGGCGGATTCGCCGTACTTCGGGCTAAGTGTAGCGGCCATGGGCGTGCTCCTTTCCAGGGTTGCATCAGCGAACGAATCTCGCTGGTGAATTCAGATTAGGAGAAATAATATGGCAAGGCATACAGCCGTCTACGGTCTATACAAAGATCGGCGAGGCGTAGACGAAGCGGTGGAAACCCTGAAGCAGAGTGGCTTCCGAAACACGGATATTTCAGTCTTGTTTCCGGAGAATCAAGGCTCTAAAGATTTCGCTCACGAAAAGAACACGAAGGCGCCGGAAGGCTTGGTGGTGGGAGGCGGGTCCGGAGCTGTTATCGGTGGCGCGCTGGGATGGTTGGCCGGCATCGGTTTGCTGGCAATTCCCGGTGTCGGTCCTTTCATCGCGGCTGGCCCAATCATGGGATTGCTGGCCGGAGTCGGCGTTGGCGGCAGCGTCGGCTCGATTGTTGGCGCCCTGATCGGGATGGGCATGCCGGAGTATGAGGCGAAACGATATGAGGGGCATATCCGCGAGGGTGGCATTCTCTTCTCTGTCCACTGCGACAGCCCGGAGTGGGTGACACGCGCGAAGGACCTGCTCCAGCAGACGGGCGCCATAGACATCGCGTCAGCCGGCGAGGCCAAGGCGGACTTTGTCGCGAAAGACAAACCGGTGGCCACAGTTTCGCACGGCGCGTAAAAGCAATCGAACAAAAATCGAGGTTGGAGGCAACCAATGAATACTACGGAAAAGGCTGCAAACACCGGCGCAGGGCTGCATCGCGCTCAAGAACACGTCGAGGACTTGGGCCGGACGGTCGGTGAGAAGTTGGATGAAGCTCGAAGCGGAACAGCCGACGCACTCGATAGCGCCGCGTCCTCGGTTCGAAGCACCGGACGCCGTGGCGCCGAAACAATAGACAATCTTTCGCGGAGCGCCGCCGGCAAACTGGAATCCAGCGCCGCGTATGTGCGCAGTCATGATGTCGGAGGCATGCTCATCAACCTAAGGCAGGTGATGGGCAGGCATCCCACCGGGTTCGTGCTTCTAGCCGCTGGTATTGGTTTCTTGGCCGGTTCTGCAGTCCAGCGAAGCAGAACGCTTCAGTAAGGGCCGCCCTACGAGGGCGTGTGGCCGCCGTACCGTAAGCGCGGTATCCCGGCCACTATGATGGGTGGGCTCCGGACCACCATAGCCGCCGCGCTGCGCCCAGGCGCGATGGCCGGCCTGCCAATTTGAGGAGCGATCCTGTTGCCAGGTGGCGTGTCCCTGCCAAGCGCCCTGCGGCTGCCAACTGCTCTGCTGTTGCCCCGGCTGCGTTGGGGAGGATTGTAGCTTCTTTGCTGCCCGGCGGGATTGGCTGGTTGCCCCGGTTGCTGACGCTGAGCGCGTTGTTGTGGTTGTGGCTTCACCTGTTGCTGAGGCTGCTGAACTCGCTGTACCTGCTGTTGTTGCGGCTTCGCTGGTCCTTAGGCTGCTGGGCTTGCCGTTGCCTGCGGCTGCGCCTGTAGCTTAGGCTGTCCTCCGCAAGGCATGTCTCAGGACGTTTGCGAATGCAGGTCTTCCGCGTCTGGCTCATGTGACCTGCAGATCTGCGGTCTTTGCGGCATTGACCGCATTTCGTCAGACGACGCTCTGCGGTCAGTTCAGGGCGGTCTTGCAGCCGTGTTGCCTTAGCCAAAGCAGCATTATATCGGGCCTTGGCGTTGGATATCGGAATGCTTCACGCTTCACTGAGCCGCCTAAAAAAATGCCTTACTCACTTGGTCTTCGGGCTGATTGTGTGGGCGTCGGCCTGTGGCTGGTGAATAGCTATATCCCGATGGCCTCGAGCATCCAGACGATTCTCAACGTCGTCGGGGTGGTTACGGCCGGAGTTTTTGTTTTGAAGGCCGCGGGGCTATGGGGTGACATGACCAGCTTCCGAGTCGGGGACTAATAATTTGCGTTCTTTATCGCGTATGAAGCGGAAAGAAAACCAGAGCTTCGATCCCAAGACCTTTCTAGCCAGAGCCGATAAGGGAAGGACTCTGGTCGACTATCGGAAGAACGACCAGGTCTTCGTGCAAGGCGACCCGGCCGACTCCATCTTTTATATCCAGAGAGGCAAGATCAAGCTCACGGTCGTCTCCCAACAAGGCAAGGAAGCGGTCGTCGCCATTTTGGGGACTGGTGACTTCTTTGGCGAAGGATGCCTGGCTGGCCAACCTCAGCGCATGGCAAGCGCTACCACGCTTTCCGATTGCTCGATCATGCGGCTCGAGAAGGCGGGAGTGATGCGTCTGCTCCACGACCAGCCGGCCTTTTCCGAGTTGTTCCTGCACCATATGCTGTCGCGCAACATTCGGATTGAGGAGGATCTCGTCGACCAGCTCTTCAACTCCAGCGAAAAACGCCTGGCGCGCGTGCTCCTTCTGCTGGCCAACTTCGGAAAAGAAGGCAAACCGGAACCGGTGATTGCGCAGATCAGCCAGGAGACCTTGGCCGAGATCGTCGGCACCACGCGCTCGCGGGTCAGCTTTTTCATGAACAAGTTCCGTAAGCTGGGCTTCATCCACTATAGCGGTCATTTCGCCGACGGCCTGGAAGTTCATAGCACCTTGCTGAACGTCGTCTTACGTGACTGACCTGGAAATTTCCAGCGAGTGAGCAATTTTGAACAGATCAACCAACTCGACTCGAGGATTCTTATAAAAACTATGATTTCTGGCGGCGGATGCGTTTGAATGGCTGTGACTTGCCCTAAAAAGAGCGATGAGAAGCGATACGCAACTCGGGACGATCTTGCTGGTCGACGATAACGTCGACGTTCGCGGGCTCGCCAAAACGTTTCTGGAGCATGCTGGATACTCCGTGGCGACCGCTGCCGACGGAATCGAGGGGCTGCGCTACTACCAACGGAACCAGTCCAGTGTTCTGCTCTTGCTAACCGACGTGATGATGCCGAACATGAATGGCCTTGAACTGGTGGACCGCATACTAAGGATTGATTCGCACCTTCCGGTTCTCTTTATGTCCGGAGACGCCTGGAGTTCTCATCGGGGCCTGGAATGTATCGCGAAGCCTTTTCCCCCCGCCGAACTGTTGGAAAGAGTGAAACGGGCGTTGTCAAGCTCCGGAAAGAAGGTCACTGCATAAATGACAAGCATCGAAGCAATTTCGACAACTAGAATCGCCCACGTCGAAAGGGGCCGGGCCCTGCCGGCAAATCGAGTGTACCGGCTTAAAAAGGAGTTCATGGCCGTTCAATTCGACAGAAGCGGGAACGGACGGATTGTCTTACTGCCGCAAGGCGCGGAGCTTGAGATTGTGGGATTCTCTTGCCTATCCGAATGTCTTGAGGTTACGTGGAGGGCCCTGCGCTGCAGTGTCTTCGAAGTGGATTTGTTGGGATCTTGGTCGAGCCCAATCGAATCGATACGCCACCAGGTCGCAGGAGCTTGCGCTTAGCCATATGGCGACTCCTATGACCGGCAGCCTTGCGGATCTCCAAGACCATCTGGCTGGGATCGTTTTCGGCCGGCCCATTCCAGACGAACGCCGGTCCAAGTCTCGTTATCCACTGGATCTGCGCATTTGGTTCCAGTCTGTTTCCAGCTCCGCTCTGGTCTCCGGCGTGGGCCGCAGCATCAATCTGAGCAGCGGTGGCGTCTTAGTGTTCTCCGAGCACGTCGCACCGCACGAAATCAGCGTGGGTGCAATTTTGCAGATGAATATTGAGTGGCCCTACATGCTGGATAACAGGATTCCTCTTCAGCTTTTCGCGGTAGGGAGAATTCTTCGTCGTGGAACATCCACTTTCGCTGCGACGTTTGATCGACACCAATTCCGCACCAAGAGAGTCTCAGGCCAAACGCCAGACCACCAGCTTGCGGCCTGCTAGGCCGCTTGGCCCGTCCACTACCAAGCTCGTCATCCACTCCGGCCATATTTGGTCATGTGACCCCATCCGGTCAATTCATTCAAATCTGATGAATATCCTGCTAAGCGTGTGGTCGATCCAATTCCTCGTTGTTTAAAGGGAGAGAAAGCGCTTTTCGACAGCCAACCGTCACTGGGCGCATGAATGCTCTTCTTTGGCGCGTGAGATCGGCTCACTCGATCCGCGAACGCAGCACGGCCACGACATATAAGCGATCACACAATTTTTGAGAAAAGAAGAAGGAGCAACAAAATGACATTCTGGAAAGCAGTGCCAACAACAGTGTTTTGCATGGCGCTTATGGGCGCAACATTCGCGCCTAGCGCAAAAGCGGACGACTGGAACCGGAAAACGGTGGTTACCTTTAGCGGTCCTGTCGAGATTCCAGGGGTGCACCTGGCCGGGTGGGGTGTGTTGCCCGCCGGCACTTATGTGTTCAAGATCCTGGATTCGCAGTCGGACCGCCATATCGTCCAGATCTTTAGCCAGGACGAACTGACCGTTTACGCTACCATCCTAGCGATCCCAAACTATCGCCTCAAGGCGACTGACAAGACAGTAATCACCTTCAGTGAGAGGCCGGCCGGCGAGCCGGAAGCGCTGCGGGCATGGTTTTATCCCGGCAGGAATTGGGGCGAGGAATTCGTCTATCCGAAGGCGAGGGCAATAGAACTGGCCACCACCACCAACACGCCGGTGCTCTTTACGCCGGCGGAGATCCCCCTGGAAGTCGCCGCGCCCATCACGTCGGCTAACGAGACCGTGGTAGTGGAACTGAAGCAGGCGCCTGTCCGGGCCGTTCAACCCAGCGGACAAGAAGTGGAAGTTGCGCAGGTGGTCACACCGCCGCCAGACCTCCCGACGGTAGCCGAGCTGCCTGAGCCCAGCTTGCCGAAGACGGCTAGTCCGTTCCCGCTCATCGGGCTGTTCGGACTGCTGGCGCTGGGCGGGGCGTTCGCGCTTCGCTCGGTCGCAAGCCGAGTCCGCTAAATAGTTTGTAATCTGTCCCGCGGCGCGCCATACCTGGCGCGCCGCGCCGGTCAGCACGGATCAAGAATGAGAGAGAAGGTAGCACTATGCGACAGAGAGTGATCCCGCTACTGGCGCCCGAGACGAAGCGCCGCGAGAGCATGGACGGTCACCACGAGACCAAGGCCCGCGGGCTGGCCGTGCTCAACTCTCCGATGTTGAACAAGGGCACGGCCTTCACGGTGGAAGAACGAACGGCTTTGGGCCTCACGGGCCTGCTCCCGCCGGTCATCAGCACTCTGGAGGGTCAGGTAAAGTCAGCTTACTCGCAGTATCAGCAACTGCCGGATGCGCTTAACAAGAACATCTACTTGACCGCTCTGCATGACCGCAACGACGTGCTGTTCTACCGGTTGCTTTCCGGGCACCTGCGCGAGATGATTCCGATCGTCAACGATCAGACTATCGGCATGGCGATGAAGCAATATCATCACGAGTGCCGCCGCCCCAGGGGTGTGTACCTCTCGATCGATCATCTCGAAGGCATTGAGGAAGCATTTGCGAATCTCGGCGCTAATTTGGAGGATATCGATTTGATCCTGGCCACCGACGCCGAGCAGATCCTGGGACTGGGCGATTGGGGCGTCGGGGGGATCGAGATCTCTATCGGCAAGCTGGCGATCTACACCGCAGCGGCCGGCATCGACCCGACCCGCGTGGTCCCAGTGATGCTGGATGTCGGCACCAACCGGGAAAGTCTGCTCACAGATCCGATGTACATCGGGAATCGGCATGCACGCGTGCGTGGTGAGCGCTACGACGCCTTCATCGATACTTACGTTAAAACCGTGACAAAGTTGCTTCCTAACGCGCTACTGCAATGGGAGGACTTTAGCCCCGGCAACGCACGTCGCATCCTTGAGAAATACCGCGATCGGATCTGTACGTTCAACGACGACATGCAGGGCACCGGCGCGATCACTCTGGCGGCGGCGGTTTCAGCGGCCCGCGTCTGCGGATCGCCGCTCCGGAACCAACGCGTGGTCATTTTTGGCGCCGGCACAGCGGGCGTTGGAATCGCCGATCAGATGCGCGACGCCATGGTAAGAGAGGGCGCCTCCGCCGCGGAAGCAACCCGGCGTTTTTGGTTGGTGGACGTCTCGGGGCTGCTGGTCGACAACATGGGTGGCCAGTTGCGCGATTACCAGGTAACGTATGTACGCCCATCCGGCGAGACCAAGGGCTGGAAGCGCGCGGGCGACGGGAGCATGATAGGACTGGCCGAAGTCGTGCGTCAAGTGCGGCCGACAATGCTGATCGGCGCTTCGACGGCCGCGGGCGCTTTCACCGAAGATATCGTGAAAGACATGGCCGCGCATGTGGACCGGCCCATCATCTTTCCGCTTTCGAATCCAACGTCGCTGGCTGAGGCCACTCCTTCCGATTTGATCGCGTGGACCGATGGACGCGCGCTGATCGCCACCGGCAGCCCCTTCCAGCCAGTGACTCATCGGGGCGTTACGTATGTGATCGGGCAGGCGAATAACGCTATGTTGTACCCGGGTCTTTGTCTCGGCGCCATCGTCTGTCGCGCCCGCCGGATGAGCGACGGCATGTTCGCTGCCGCGGCGAATGCGGTGTCCAGCCTGGTCGCCGTGCGGCAACCTGGCGCTTCATTGTTGCCACATATTGACGACTTGCGCAGCGTGTCGGCGACCGTCGCCGTGGCGGTTGCCGAAGCAGCGGTGGCTGAGGGCTTGGCCGGTATCAAAGTCTTCGACATCGTGCAACAAGTGCAAGACGCGATGTGGCAGCCGGAGTATCGCCGGATCGAGGCCTGTTGAGACCAGGAGCAAGGAGGCGAGCTTGCCGATGAATCCATGCTGGGAGCGAACATGCCGAGCCACCACAATGCTGGCGCTCGCAATAAGCTTTCTGACTGCTCCCAGCAGCCACGCCCAACCTCAGCCTGCAGCGGCGTACCAAATCTCGGTGGACGTCGACTTGGTGGTGCTGCCCGTTACAGTGCGCGATCGCCAAGGCCGGAATGTTTCCGATCTGGATAAGAGCGGCTTCAAGATTTATGAAGATCGGGTGCCCCAGTCGATCCGGCTGTTCCGGCACGAGGATGTTCCAGTAGTTGCCGGACTGCTGGTCGACCACAGCGGGAGCATGCGGCCGAAAATTGCCGAGGTGATCGCAGGCGCCCGGGCATTCGTGCGATCCAGCAACCCGGAAGACCAGATGTTCGTCGTGAACTTTAATGAATATGTGTCGCTGGGCCTGCCCAATACAATCGGATTCACCGCGAACGCCGACCAACTCGAACGCGCCATCTGGCTAGCTCCCGCGATAGGCGAGACAGCGCTTTACGATGCGATCGTAAAAGCGCTTGCGAAATTGCAGACCGGCGGCTTGGACAAGAAGGTGCTCGTTGTCATCAGTGACGGCGCCGATAACGCCAGCGCGCACAGCTTGGCGCAGGCGCTCGAGATGGCCGAGCGTTCCAGCGCCATCATTTTCACGGTGGGACTCTTTGCGCCAGACGATCGAGACGCGAATCCGAAGGTCCTCAGCCGCCTGGCACAGGAGACCGGTGGGGAAGCTTTCTTTCCGAGCCGACCCAGCGCGGTAACGGACACTTGCGAGCGAATCGCCCGTGACATTCGCAATCAATACACCATCGGATATGTTTCCACGAACGCGACACCGCGACGGCGTCTACCGTGCCATTCGAGTAAGTGCTCAAGGGCCGGGGCACGGCAAACTTTTCGCCCGCACCCGCTCCGGCTACATTCGCGGCGCGCAACTCCCGGAGCCTAAGGACGAGGATGAGAAATGAGGGTCGTGGTTAGGAAAGCACTGCTGAAGAGGAGTCTGCAATGGAGCCAGCGTCTGTTCGCCGCCGCCGCGATCTTGCTCCTGGGCTATTGTGGATTCGTTTTGGTGGATGGCTGGGTCTTTCAGCAGCGCGAGGGCCGCATTCTGCAGCAACTGCTGGACACGCACCAGGGGCCGAGTAACGCCTCGGTGCATCTCCGGCTCGCCAAGTCCACACCGGTTCCTCCCGCCATTGCAGCCAGCGGTCTAATCGGCCGCATCGAAATTCCTCGCCTGGAACTGTCTGCGATAATCGTCGATGGGGACGACTCAAAGACGCTACGGCGCGCGGTCGGCCACATCCCAGGCACGCCGCTGCCGGGACAAGCGGGGAATATCGCTCTCACAGGACACCGGGATACGTTTTTCCGGCCCTTGAGGAAGATCCGCCCGAACGACATCATTGTCGTCACGACATTGCAAGGTGAGTATCGCTACCGCGTCGTGTCCAGCAAGGTAGTAGGTCCGCACGATGTCGCGGTGTTGGACCGAAGCGTCAACGAGATCCTCACGTTGGTCACTTGCTATCCGTTTTACTTCGTTGGCGCCGCCCCTAACAGGTTTATCGTTCGGGCCGAAAGGATCACATGACTGCGCACAGTAGCAATGGAAACGGCTTGGTAAAAGAAACTTCTAAAGTCCGCAAGATCGCATTTGTTGGGGACCACTTGCCGCGCAAGTGCGGGATCGCGACCTTCACGTCGGACCTGCTCGCCGCCGTCGCCGCGGCGCATCCTCAAAGCGAGTGTTTTTGTGTATCAGTGAACGACATGAAAGGTGGCTACGAATATCCGGAAGTGGTTCATTTCGAGATTGAGGAGCAGGACTTGTCGTCCTATCTGCGCGCCGCGGATTTCCTCAACATCAGCAACGTGGACATCGTTTGTCTCCAGCACGAGTTCGGCATTTTCGGCGGACCCGCCGGCGGTCACATTCTGGCGTTCCTGCGCGAACTGAGAATGCCGGTGGTCACGACGCTGCATACTGTCCTGCGTGAACCGCGAGCAGATCAACGCCGCGTTATGGAGGAGCTGATCTCGCTCTCAACACGAGTGGTGGTCATGACCGAGCGTGGCCGCGAGATGCTTCAGGACATCTACGATGCACCGCCAGCGAAGATCGATCTGATCGCGCACGGGATTCCCGACGTCGGCTTCGTTGACCCGACCTATTTCAAGGACCAGTTCGGAGTGGAAGGACGAGTGGTGCTACTCACCTTCGGTCTGCTCTCACCGAACAAGGGCATCGAATACGTTCTTAATGCTCTGCCCCAGATACTCGCCGAGTTTCCGGAGGTCGTTTACATCGTGCTGGGCGCCACTCATCCCAACGAGTTGCGCGAGCATGGCGAAGCCTACCGGGTGAGCCTGGAACTCCTCGCCAAGAGAAACAAGATAGAAAAAAACGTTATCTTTTACAACCGGTTCGTGGATCTTGAGAATTTGAAGGAGTTTATCGGCGCCGCGGACCTTTACATAACACCGTATCTCAACGAAGCGCAGATCACGTCAGGAACACTGGCGTATACGTTCGGCGCGGGCAAGGCAGTAGTGTCCACGCCCTACTGGCACGCGGCGGAATTGCTGGCGGAGGACCGCGGAGTGCTGGTTCCGTTCCGCGACGCGCCGGCCATCGCGCGCGAAGTCATTGGCTTGCTGCGGGACGACACACGCCGGCATGCCATGCGGAAGAGCGCTTACCGAATCGGCCGCGAGATGATCTGGAGCCATGTCGGTCAGCTCTACATGCGTTGCTTCGAGTCATCGCGACTGGATGGAGCGGGGCTCTCGCGAAGATCTCTGGCCACCAAGACGCTCGACCAAAGACCCCGCGAGCTCCCAGAGTTGAAGCTCGATCATATTTGCCGGATGACGGATTCCACCGGAGTCTTCCAGCACGCGATTTTCGGCGTTCCGAATTTTTCCGAGGGCTATTGCACCGATGATAATGCGCGCGCGTTCATCCTCGCGGTGCTGCTCGGCGATCTGGGCGAAGAGCCGGAAAGAGTACTGAGTATAGCTACGACTTCTGCCGCGTTTCTTCATCACGCCTTCGATACTGAGACCAAGCGCTTCCACAACCACTTGAGCTTCGATCGCCGTTGGCTCGACGAGCGCGGATCGGAAGATTGTCATGGCCGAGCGCTCTGGGCACTCGGCGTGGGCGTGGGACGCTCAGCGTTCCGAAACTTCCAGATGATGGCAGGACAACTTTTCGCCCAGGCATTGCCGGCCTTGCCGGAATTCACGTCGCCGCGGGCTTGGGCATTCGGGCTGATCGGCATCCATGAATACCTGCAACGGCTAAGCGGCGACAGCCTGGTCAACCAGACTCGCGCGACCCTTACGTGCCGGCTCATGGGGCTTCTCGAAAAGAACGCGAAGCCCGGCTGGTGCTGGTTTGAAGACGAATTATCGTACGACAACGCGAAGCTTTCCCACGCCTTGATTCTGAGCGGACAGGCATCCGGACAAGAGCAGGTCCTGGAACGAGGCCTGCAGACGCTCCGTTGGTTGAACGATTTACAAATCTCCGAGAAGGGTCACTTCCGGCCGATCGGCAGCAATGGCTTCTATCGTCGTGGCGGCCCGCGCGCCAATTTTGATCAGCAGCCCATCGAGGCGCAGGCCATGGTCGCGGCTTGTTTGGAGGCCCATCGCGCTACCTCCGACTTTTGGTGGTACGAGCAGGCGCAACGTGCCTTCGACTGGTTCATCGGCTGGAACGATCTCGGCTTGGAACTCTATTCGGCCGAGAGCGGCGGCTGCGGCGACGGATTGCACGTGGATCGAGTGAACGGAAACCAGGGTGCGGAGTCCACTTTGGCCTTTCTGCTGTCGTTAGCGGAGATGCGCTTGGCTCAAAACATGGTGGCGAGCTTTAAAGAGCCGATCGCCATCGGAGCTTAATGACCGTTTCCTCAGCAATCCACATCAGTCGCTCGTCCACCATCCTGGAGCCCGACCAGTCGCGCGTTCTTCTTCGGCCATTCAACCCGGGCGGCCCAGAACGCACGGACCGAATCATCTCCAGAATCATGTCCCTTCCGGAAGACCAGGTCGGTCCTCTGTTGGACGAAATCTGCGCCGAGTTCTGCCCGCGGCATCAGAACATCCTCGCGGTCTTACTGGAAAGATTCGGCCAGGTGCGCGAACTCTCGTTAACCGGCGAGAAACTTTCTGAACAAAGGAAGATGTTGATCGGCGCCTATTTCCTGGCCGAATACTCTTTGGAGTCCGCCGCGCTGTTTAATCCCTCCATCGTCCCGCACCCCGATCAATCGGGTCTCAAGCCCGGTGCTCTGCGCTTCATCTTGAGCTTGCGAGCGACCGGCGAAGGACATATTTCCTCCATTACGTTTCGAACAGGCGTCATCCATCCCGATGGGCGGATCGAAGTGTTTCCGCCCGCTGGCTTCCTTAACGAACCGCGTCAAATCCCAAACTCCGTGTATGAGAAGGGCCTGTTCACCAGGAAGTTAAATGAATTGGGGTTGAACAGCGAGCTCGCCCGACGGATCATGAACCGGCTCGGAGAGTCGTTCACGCAGGCCGACTTGCGCGCCAGTCTCCAAGCCGAACAGTTTCGCCTGCCGGATGGAATGGCGCCGGAAGATCAGACCGTCGCACAGGGAATTTGGTTGCTGGCACGATCCAACTACGAAGTCCAGTTCCAGCCGGAGCAGGAGTTGTCCGAACGCGTACTTTTTCCGGCCACGCCCTCACAACGCAACGGCATCGAAGACGCCCGGTTCGTTTGCTTCCAGAACGACGATGGCACTCAGGTCTACTACGCGACCTTCACCGCCTACGATGGCCGCGTCGTCGTGCCGGAGCTGGTGGAGACGTCTTGCTTCCTCCGCTTTCGGTTCATTTCGTTGAATGGTCCGGCGGCCGAAAACAAAGGCATGGCGCTCTTTCCCCGGAAAATCAACGGGCTCTATGCCATGCTCTCGCGGCAAGACAACGAAAACATCTACGTGATGTTTTCCGACAACGTCCACTTTTGGAATGAGCGCACGCTGCTCCTGAAACCTACCTTTCCGTGGGAACTGGTCCAAATCGGAAACTGCGGATCTCCTATCGAGACCGATGCCGGATGGCTGGTGTTGAGCCACGGTGTCGGCCCGCTGCGAGAGTACTGCATCGGCGCGTTTCTTCTGGATCGCGATGATCCCACAAAGGTAATCGGCCACCTTCGGGAGCCCCTGCTCAAACCGAACCAGAACGAACGAGAAGGTTACGTGCCCAACGTCGTTTACACTTGCGGCGCTCTGGTGCGTCAGGGAGAGCTGATCATCCCCTATGGCCTGGCCGATCATGCCACGGGTTTCGCAACCGTGCCACTCGCTGAGGTGCTGGCTGCCATGAAGTAGGACCACGGCCGTCCCCAACAAACGAATCGCGGTCCTGTCGCCGGCAGCGTGACGAACGCCTCCCCGGCAATACGGCGCGTGGGAAACGGTCGCCAGCACCATCACCGAAGGACTCGTCGCGCGTGGGTGGGACGTGACTCTGTTCGGGACCAGAGATTCGATAGCGAGCGCGCATCTGCATGCGGCGGTGGACAGAGGATGCGAGGAGGATCGGTGCGTCGACCCCAAGGTCGCCGAATGCCTTCACATCTCCGAAGCCTTCGAGCACGCTGCTGAGTTTGACTTGATCCACAGTCACTATGACTTCATGGCGCTCGCCTATACGCGGCTGGTGACGACGCCGGTACTCGATGCAGGCGGCGTTGGCGACCCCAAACTGCAAATTGACTACCGGGCGATAGGGGAATTCAGTGGTGACGACGCCGCGGTCATCGGCGAGCGTTTCGAGGAGGCGTTCGATCCAGCTTCTGGAGTTTTTTGCGCGACGGAGCCCGCAACGGCGCCGTGACGAGTACGCCGTCATGCAGCTCGTATCGTTGGCCGCTCGGGGCACGTTCGGGCTGGTTCAAAAATGATTCCCACGTCAACGGAACACGCCGGTGTGGCCGAGCGAATAGCGGCCGGGCTGCGGGTAGACGCACAGGCCGTGCGGGCCGCGTCCGACCTTGATTCGCGCCAGCAGCTTGCCGTCCGAAGTGTCGATGGCGTACACCTCCGCGTTGTATCGGCCCGAAAGCCACAGCACTTTGCCGTCGCTCGAAACGCCGCCCATGTCGGGACTGCCTCCGCCCGGCAGCTCCCACTTGTGGATCACCGTGCGCGTAGCGAAGTCGAGCACCGAGATGCTGCCTTCGCCGCGATTCGAAATATAGAGGTACTTGGAATCGCGGCTCACGTAGAGCCCGTGCGTGCCTTTGCCGGTGGGAATGAATCCGATCTCAGCGAGATTGTCGCCGTCGATCAGGTGCACGCCGTTGGCATGCATGTCGGCCACGTAGAACACCTTGCCGTCGGGAGAAAGCTTGACGTCCTGGGGCATGCCGTGTTGCTCGAGCGGCAGGCGGCCGACGAACTTCTGCTGCTCAACATCCATCTTGATGACCGCGCCGCCGAATTCGCAACTGGCGATGAGATAGCGCCCGTCGGCGGAGAAATCCATATGGTCGACGCCTTTGCACGGGACCCACACAGAGTTGGCGAGCTTCATGGTGGAGGCGTCCAGAAAGTTCACTCGCTCGCGCTGCTCGGCAACTACGATGGCGAACTTGCCGTCGGGCGTGTAATACATGTTGTACGGGTCGGTGACCGGAATCCTTCCGGTGGCCTTTCCGGTGACGGGATCGATACGGGTGAGGCTATTGCCCCGGTCGTTGAGCACCCACAGGGTCTTCAGATCATAAGAAGGCGTTACGTGCTGGGGCAAACGGCCGACACGAAAGGTGTCGATGACCTCGTAAGTCTTCGGATCGATCACCGTGACGGTGTTGCTTACCGTGTTCGGGACGTACACGCGGGGTGGAAAATTCTTTACGACCGGACTGAGATTACCGGGGCCGTCAGCGGAATAAATGTCGTTGGGATTGAGAACCGGAGGCATGCCGGGCAGCGGGCCTGTGGTGGAAACCGCGGCCTTGGGCGTGGCGGCATCTAAGCCGGCGGCAAGAATCAGCAAGACGATTGGAACCGTCTGGCGGACGCGACGTACAAACACCATTTCTACCTCCAGTTTAGTGTGTTCCCTGGCTAAGCGAGCAATCGGCACTTTTCAAAAATTCCTGCAAGCAGGTTAAGTTCCAGTCAGCCTTCGCACGGCCGATCCGAAAGTCGACCAAAAGCGGGCGGCCGAACGTTACGGCCGCCTTCGTCTGGTGGAGCGCGGTCTAGAGAATAAAGCTTACTTCCACTCCCACATTTTCGACGTGACGTTGTCGTTGGCGTCGGTGCTGTGTTCGAAGACGCCCACCGTGCCGGCTAGCTTCGCGAGTTTTCCGGTGGCGGTCACGAAATGAATCGCTCCCCGATAGCTTGCGCCGCCCCCCGGATTGATCTTTCCCGATCCCTGGCCCTTCCATACCGCCATACCATCCTGAGTCAGGTATGCTCCCTGCCCTTCTCCGTAAAGAAATCCGCCTGGCTGCATCTGGGACCAGTACGTCCCACGGCCCGTGTAGTCGACCCCCACGAGTTTGCCGGTGGTGCGAAACGAAATTTCGACTTTCGGTCCCGCGGCATCCAGGACTCTGAAACCTGTTACTTTTCCGGTTTCCTCAGAGATTTGATCACCCAACATATTTGGGGCCTCCTTTGGCCCGAATCAGTATATCAGCCGGTTCGGAGATTGCCCGGCGCGCCTGTGGCGCGGATTGCGACTGTTCTTGTGAGATAGAATCGGCTGAAAGAGAAATGATCGGCGAGACCATCGCGCACTATCGCATTACCGCCAAGCTCGGCGAAGGCGGGATGGGCGAGGTGTATCGCGCGGTCGACACGAAGCTGGATCGCGAGGTGGCACTGAAGATTCTGCCGGCGGCCTTCGCGGCGGACGCTGATCGCATGGCGCGGTTCGAGCGTGAAGCCAAGGTGCTGGCGTCGCTGAATCATCCCAACATCGCGCAAATTTACGGGGTGGAAGAGCGCGCGCTGGTGATGGAGCTGGTGGAGGGGGAGACGCTCAAGGGTCCGCTGCCGCTCGAGACCGCGCTCAACTATGCCCGCCAGATCGCGGACGCGCTGGAGGCGGCGCATGAAAAAGGCATCGTACATCGCGATCTGAAACCAGCCAACGTCAAAGTGACGCCGCAGGGCGTGGCTAAAGTCCTGGACTTTGGACTGGCAGCCGTGGCGCAGGCATCACGGCCTGAGTCGGAGAACCCCGCCAACTCGCCCACTCTTACCATTTCCCCGACCAGCGCCGGTCTGATTCTGGGCACGGCGGGCTATATGGCGCCCGAGCAGGCCCGCGGCAAGCCGGTGGACAAGCGGGCGGACATCTGGTCGTTCGGCGTCGTGCTCTATGAAATGCTGACCGGTACGAGAGCGTTCGACGGCGAGGACGTGGCCGAAGTGCTGGCGGCTGTCATTCACAAGGAGCCCGACCTGACGCGCCTACCCCTGCCGGTGCGAAGCGTGGTGGAGCGCTGTCTGCGCAGGGACCCGCGCAAGCGCATGCGCGACATCGGCGATGTGCGGATGATGTTGGACGAGCCGCCCGCCGCGGTGGAGGTCCAGCCGGCCCGCGTGGTGGGCCACAGGAAGCTGCCCTGGGCGGTGGCCGGCGCCCTGCTCATTGCCGTGCTTGGGTTGGGATACGTCGCTTACCGGCACATCACGGAAGAGAAACGCGCACTCCGGCTCTCTGTTTTGCCTCCAGAAAAGCTTACGGCGGATATGGAGGCTGTCTCGCCGGATGGACACCGGATTGTCTTCGTGGGCGCCCAAGAAGGCCGGAGCGAGCTATGGGTGCGCGAGTTGGATTCATTGTCCGCGCGGCTGTTGCCTGGAACAGACGGCGCGAGCTACCCTTTCTGGTCGCCGGACAGTCGAGCTATCGGGTTCTTCCAAGGCGGAAGACTGAAACGAATCGACGCTGCGGGCGGACCTGCACTAAGCTTGTGCGATGTCGGCAGTGGCCGCAGTGGATCATGGAATCAGGACGGAGTCATCCTGTTTTCCCCCAACGTGGGGACGGGTATCTATCGAGTCTCCGCCGCCGGAGGCGAAGCCACGCCCGTGACTGAGCTGGATCGCTCGGCCGGGGAAAACGCGCATCGCATGCCGTGGTTCCTTCCCGACGGCCATCACTTTCTCTTTACGTCGCGGAATAACGACCCCGAAAAGAATACGATCTACGTCGCGGATCTGCAGTCCAAAGACCGCAAGAAACTCGTGCTGGCAAGTTCCAACGCCATGTATGCGCCGCCAGGATTTTTGCTGTTCGTGCGGTCCGCGACTCTGATCGCACAACCGTTCGACCCTGCGAGCGCGCAGACCAAAGGGGAAGCGGTTCCGATTGCCGAGCAGATCCGGTTTGACTCGCTCAACTTGACGGCTCGATTCTCGGTGTCGCGGAACGGCGTTCTGGCGTACTCATCGGGCGCCATGACCGCGGGTCCGACGGGCGGCCCAGGAGGCCGCGCGCAACTAACCTGGTTCGATCGATCCGGCAAGCAGACCGGGACTATTGGCCGGCCAGCCGTGATATCTCGCCCGAGGGTTTCGCCGGACGGCCGCATGGTGGCATTTGATCGCGTCGATCAGACCGGACACTACGACATTTGGCTCTACGACACAACACGCGGTACTGAGACGCGGTTCACCTTCAACTCACCCGCGAGTCAATATCCGGTGTGGTCCCCGGACGGCAGCTATATCGCCTTCGGTTTGGCTCGCACCGGTTTTCCTGGGGTCGTTGTACGGAAACCTGTGAGCGGAACCGGCGAAGGTGAGGTCCTCGATGAGTCGCATGCGAACGCTCGGCCGAACGATTGGTCGCGAGATGGCCGCTATCTTTTTCTCCAGGTCTCGGACCCGAAGACCGGTTTCGACATTTGGGTGTTGCCGTTTTTCGGCGATCGAAAACCATTTCCTTACCTGCACACCGAATTCAACGAGATATGGGCTCGACTGTCTCCGAACGGCCAATGGCTGGCGTACACGTCGGATGAGACGAAGCAGAACGAAGTTTATGTGCAAACGTTTCCCAATCCTGGAGGTAAATGGCAAGTTTCCACCAACGGTGGAGAGCGGCCAGTCTGGAGCCGGGACGGCAAAGAACTGTTTTTCATGGACCCAGAGCACAGGACCTTGGCGGTCGAGGTTGGAAGTGGCGCGTCATTCCAGGCAGGAGTCCCCAAGGCGCTATTCACCACGCGCTTTCCCTTCGGCAATTCCTGGTTCGATGTCAGCCGGGACGGCCATTTCCTGATTCCCAATCTGGTGGAGGATTCGGAGGTTGTGCCGATCAGCGTGGTGATCAACTGGGCGGCGGGGTTGAAGAAGTGAGCGTCTCGGCCAAGAAACAGCTCCAACGCGTGCGGCGGATTTGCATGGCGCTGCCCGAGACTTTAGAGAAGCTCTCGCATGGCGAACCGACGTTTTTCGCCGGCGGGAAGCGCGTGTTTGTGATGTTCGCCAACAATCATCACCAGGATGGACATATCGCGGTTTGGATTCCTGCGCCCCCGGGTTTACAACAAGCTCTGATTCAGGAGGCGCCCCGGACCTACTTCCGGCCTCCTTACGTGGGGCCGAGCGGATGGGTGGGAATTGAGTTGGATCGTATCGGCGAGGAGGAGCTGGCGGCGCATATTCGGCAGGCCTGGAAGATGGTCGCGCCGAAGAAGCTCCAAAGAACCTGATAAAATCAGACGCAACGTGAGGAGCGTTATGGAGCGAGAAATGACACGCAGGAATCTTCTATTGTCGTTGCCAGCGGCGGCGATGGCATCGCGCGCGCTGGCGCAATCGAGCAAATCTTCCATTCCGGTTACCGGGCTGAGCCACATGACGCTCAGTGTTTCGGATGTGAAGCGGTCAACCGAGTTCTATCAAGGACTTTTTGGGATGCCTATTCAAGCGCGCCAGGGCGCCAGTCCGTCGCTGCGCATCGGTCCTGGACCGCAGTTCCTATTCCTCGGCCGGGTTGGAGGGAACGGTAAGCCGGGAATCAATCACTGGTGTATGTTCACTGACAATTTCGACCTCGACCGATCGCTGGCGATCCTGGAAGAGCACGGCGTCACGAAAGCGGAAGGCGGTCCTGGCGGCGGAATGAGCGGCGGGGCGATGAAGGCGCGCGTCCGCATGCGCGGGCCGGAGAACGGCGGCGCGAAAGACGGAACGGCGGAGTTGTACATCGGCGACCCGGACGGCCTAGTCGTGCAGCTTCAGGATTCCAAATATTGCGGCGGCGCGGGCAAGCTGGGCGAGGTGTGTCTAAATCCGCCTGAGGCTTCGCCAACCAAAGGGCTGCTGGCGATGGAAGACCTCAGCCACTTCACGATTTTCGTCTCCGATGCCAAACGGTCCATGGATTTCTACCAGTCGATTTTCGCCATGCCGATTGAGGCGCACCAGGGCCCGACCCCGCTGCTGGCGGTGGGTTCGCACGGTTCATTCCTGACGATCGCAGGAGGCGGAGCCGGACGCGCGGGTGCACCTGCGCCCCAACCCGCCATCAATCACGTCAGCTTCCGCATGCGTAATTTCGATCCGGAGAGGGTCACCAAGACGCTGGAAAGTTACGGTCTCAAGAAACGCGAAGAAGGCGCGCGAGGACCGGCCGGCCCGCTCGAGACTTACATCAGTATGCGCATGCCGAATCGCGGCGGAGCGCCCGATGGCACGCCCGAGCTGTACTTCACGGATCCCGACGGCGTCCTGCTTCAGATCCAGGATATGAGCTACTGCGGGGGCGCGGGAAAGATGGGCGAAATCTGCGTGCCTTGACGGCTAGGCTAATTGCGTTCTTCCAGATGCTTTAGGCGCGCGTCGATCACTTCCTCGACGCGGTGCAGTTCGGAGCGCCACAGGTCGCGCATTTCGTCGAAGCGGCGATCGACATCGTTGAAGCGCTGGTCAATATTGACGAAGCGCACGTCCAGATGCGTACGCAAATCGGTTAAACGAGAGTTGTTGATCAGTATCCCCGCCAGGACGGTCACCATAGTCGGCACGACGGCCAGGACGATGGTGAGAAGCTGCGTGTCGCTCATCTGCTGTTTATGATACCGCTACGGTAGGCTCAGGCCCAGCTTGCGGGACTTCGCTCGAATTGATAAACTGGAGTTTCCCGAGGAGCAAACGATTATGGCCAAAGTATGTGAAGTGTGCGGGCGCGGCCCCCAGTTCGGAAACCGCATCAGCCACGCCCACAACGTGACCAAGCGCCGCTGGAACATCAACCTGCAGACCGTGCGCGCGCTTATCAACGGCAACGCCAAGCGCATTCGCGTTTGCACCGCCTGCATCCGTAGCGGCAAGATCCAAAAGGCCGCCTGAGCGGCGGCGTAATGCGCTTAATTACTTTTCGGCGACCGGGCGGCGAACCGGAAGCTGGCGCTGTTTTTGGAGACCAAGTCGTTTCACTCGCCGGAGCCGGGTTTCGCGACATGCTAGCCGTCCTGGCCGACGGCGTCGAAGCGAAAACCAAGATCGCCAAGTGGGTTGATCAGCGGCCGCAAAGCGTCGCTTTAAACACAATTGAGCTGCTGGCGCCGATTCCACGGCCGCCCAAGCTGATCTGCGTCGGGCTCAATTATCGCGACCACGCGCTGGAAACCAAGATGGAAATCCCAAAAAGGCCGACCATCTTCGCCAAGTTTTCAAACGCCATCATCGGTCCGGGCAGTCCGATCGTTTTGCCGAAGAACTCCACGCAGCCGGATTATGAGGCCGAGTTTGCATTTGTGATTGGCCCAGGCGGACGGCACATTGCCGCCAGCGACTGGGCGAAGCATGTTTTCGGATACACGATTGTGAACGACGTCAGCGCGCGCGATTTTCAGATGGCCACTTCACAATGGCTGGTGGGTAAGACCTTCGACACCTTCGCGCCCATGGGTCCGCACATCGTCAGCGCGGACGAAATCCCCGATCCGCACGCGCTCGACATCAGCCTGCGCATCAATGGCGAGACGCTGCAAAGCTCCAACACGCGCGAGCTGATTTTCAAAATCCCGGAACTGGTCGAGTATCTTTCCAGCGTGATGACACTCGAACCCGGCGACGTAGTCTCAACCGGCACGCCGGCCGGCGTTGGGTTCGCACGCAAGCCTCCGCGCTACTTGAAGCCGGGAGATGACGTCGTGGTCTCAATCGCGGGCGTCGGCGAATTGCGAAACCCGGTGATCGCCGAGAGTTGAAACGGCTCTTAGGGCGACGGCGGCTCGCGGTTAAACAAATCTTCCAGGTCTTTGGCGGTCGGGGTGCCTTGCACCGCTTCGTGCATCTCGTGCGCGAAGGTCCGCATCACTTCCAGCAGCTCGTATTCGCGCCCCAGCGTGGCGTATAGCTCTACGCCCGCCAGCACCAGGGCCAGCCTGGCGTCACCGCGCTCGGCGATTTCGTGTCTCAAACGCCGGAGAAGCTCGATGGACTCCGGGTCCGTGGGATGCCACGACATGGAAAGGGGTTGGGATTGCTCCCTACCCCTTACGATAGCGCTTCGTCGAGCGCCCTCGCTACGCCGAAATGCCCTTGCGTTGTTCGCCGGACTGGATTTGAATCTGGCGCGGACGCATCTTCTCGGCCACCGGGATCTGGATGTCGAGCACGCCATCGTGCAGTTGGCAATTCACCTTGTCGAGATCCAGGCCGGCGGGAAGCGCCACTTCGGTGCGAAACTTGCCGTAGGTAAGCTGGGTGTAGCCGCTCTTGGCGGAACCCTCCTGGGCCTTTCTCTCGCCCTCGATGATCAACTGATTGTTCTGAACCGTCACCTTCAGGTCGTTTTGAGAAACCGCGGGAAGAATCGCACGCACGTTCAGCGTGGTGTCGCCCCAGGTGGTTTCCACGGCCGGGCTAAACAACCATTGCGATCCTGTGGCGGACGGGAGCAGTCTTCCGGTTTCTGACGGGAGGCCATAAAAGTTTTCAAATAGTTGATCCACCGATCGCCGGAACTGATCCAGCGTTTGACGGACGTCGCTGCCGACGACACTACTGATCATGTTTTCACCTCTTATGAATTGAATTGAGAAACAGGCTTCCGGAAGCCGTGCCTTCAACTGAATATTATCACTGGGCTTGAATTTCTAAGCTCCGAATTTCGACTGTAACCGTGACCCTATTGCTAACCTGGAGCTGCGGCGTTACAGCGCAGGAACCAGCGGGACCGGAAGGTCGAAGCGGTCCGTGATCTCGCGCGCGGCCTGATTCGCCGTTGTGCAGACGATGCCGTGCAGGCCGAGTGCTTCAGCGGCCTGGACATTCTCCGGGCGGTCGTCCAGGAACAGAACTTCCTGCGGATCGACATCCAAGCCAATCAGGCAGTGTTGAAAAATCGCCGGTGCAGGCTTGGCTAGGCGCAGATCGCAGGAGAAGATTCGCTGGTCGAAGCGCGGCAGCCAATCGCATCCCAGGATGTGATCGCGCACGGATGTTGGCATGTTGGAAAGCAGCGCGGTTTTGATGCCGGCGGCACGGACCTCGCGCGCCCATTGCGGCAAAACCGGATCCGGGTACGACCAGCTTTGGCTGTCGACTTCGACGAGAGTCGCGATTTGCTGCTCGCTGAGGCTGCGCGAAAGGTCTCGCGACACTTGCTGCCAGTAGCTGCCGTCATCCAGCTCAGCTTCATCGTAAGCGAGCCGGAAGCGCCAGTAAGCCTGGTGGAAATGATCCGCGGAAACATTCAGAATCGATGTCATCCTTTCGACTTCCGCGGGGCCTTGTGGCGCGCTGAGCACGTTGCCGTAATCGAAAATAACAGCAGCGGGGCGGATTCGCTTCACAATTGTTTGAAAGCCTCGACGATTCGGGGAGCCAGATCCGCGGGCTTGCGGCCGAGGTCGTGGCCCGCGCCCTCGACTTCGAGCAAACGCGTAGGGGCGGGGATCAGCGGCAAGCGCCGACTTCATTTCTTCCAACGAGCCAAAGGGATCCTTCGATCCGTGCACGAACAGCGCCGGGATTTTCAATTGCGGGAAATGCGCGGTCCGGAGCTGTTGCGGTTTGCCCGGCGCATGCAGCGGATAGGAGAGGAGCAGCAACGCGTCCACCAGATCTGGATTCTCGGCGGCAAGCATGCTGGCCTGCCGGCCTCCATAGGATTGCCCGCCCAACCAAATGCGTTCCGGCTTTTTTTCGCGCGCCTTGAGGACCTGCTCGCGCAAGCCTTCGCGATCGCGCGCGGCATCGCCCGGACGCGGCGGTCCATGCGGACGCTGCTGGCGGAATGGAAGATCGTAGCGCACGACCTCGACACCTGCGGTCGCGAACGCATTCGCCATTGCGACGAGCAACGGAGCATTGCGGTTCGAACCCGCGCCATGCGTGAGGATCAGAAAGTTCAAGGATTGTTACGGAAATGAAAAAGGGCCGCTCGGTCCAGGCGGCCCTTTCTTCGATGCTATGGAAGTTGTGGGCTAGGGTCGGCTGACATTCTCGGCCTGCAGGCCTTTGGGGCCCCGCTTCACCTCGAACTCCACCTCCGCACCTTCCTCCAGCGTGCGATACCCGTTCATCTGGATCGCCGAAAAGTGAACAAACACGTCATCGCCGTTGGAGCGCTGGATGAAGCCATAGCCCTTGGCGGCGTTAAACCATTTCACGATACCTTTTTCTCTCACTACTTGATTCTCCTAACCTCTGGTACCGGCGTTCGATTGCGAGACCGGACAAGAATCGGGCCGGTGATGTTGATGCCGGGGATTCTTTCTGTGGTCCTTCGATAGTCCAACGCACAGTATTGATACGAAACTGGACTATGATATCACAAGTCCCGAGGGGGCTTGCAACAGGAAAGTGCGTATACTTTCATACGATTGGAGATGAGATACCATGAGCCGAAGAGGCGCGGATGAGGTGGCGAGAGAGGCGCAATGAGCCGGAAGGTAATGGGGTGTGAATAAGAGCCTCCGCACGCGTCTGTTCGCCTGGTGGTATTTCGCCATCGCGGCTGGCTTCGTTTTGCTGGCGATTAACCGGTGGATGCTGGGCGAACGCATCACATTGATTCTGCTGCGGCTTCTGATTGCGCTCGGGTTTCTGATCCTGGGCGTGCTGACTTGGCGACTCGAAGACCTAGTGCTTGTTCCGGCTCAGTCCGAGGGCTCGAATGCGCTTGTGGAGATTGGTCCGCTCCATGCCGAGGGCGCGGGCGGCGCCGGAAACGTTCCAGCTGGATTCCTCCAGCGCCCGCAGGATGTGGTCGCGCTCGGCTGACTCGCGGGCTTCCTTCAAGTTCGACCGCTGCGGCTGTCCCTGGGCCAGGCGCAACTCCACCGGGACCGAATCGGGCGTCAGGACATTGCCGGGCGTTAGGATTGCCATCCGCTCGACGATGTTGCGCAGTTCGCGGGCGTTTCCGGGCCAGGAATAGGCTTCAAGTATTTCATACGTTAGCGGATCGATCTTCTTGACATGGAAATTGTTGCGCGCGCAGAAATCTTCCAGGAAATAGTCCGCCAGCGGTCCGGATGTCCTGAGGACGCTCGCGCAGCGCTGGAACGCGGATGGGCACGACGCAGAGCCGGTAATACAAGTCTTCGCGGAACTTTTGCTGGGCCACCAGGTCGGCGAGATTGCGATTGGTGGCGGCAATCACGCGGACCGAAACGCGGATGGTCTGCTCGCCGCCGACGCGGTGGAATTCGCCTTCCTGCAAGGACACGCAGCAGCTTGGCTTGCGAGCCGGCGTGCAGGTCGCCCACTTCGTCCAGGAAAATGGTGCCGCCGTCGGCCAACTCGAATTTGCCTTTGCGGGCCGAGATGGCGCCGGTGAACGCGCCTTTTTCATGCCCGAAAAGCTCGCTTTCGAGCAGCTCGGAGGGGATGGCCGCGCAATTCACTTTGACGAACGGGCCGTTGGAGAACGGGCTTTCGCGGTGGATGTGCGCGGCCAGAAGTTCCTTGCCGGTTCCGGATTCGCCGCTGATGAGGATGCGGGCGTCGGAGCGGGCGGCCATGCTGGCTTGCTCGACCACGCGGATGAACGCCGGACTGGATCCGATCATCTTCGCGCCGGCGCCCACCAACTCGCGCAGGCGCTCGTTCTCGCGGCGGAGGGTGGCTTGTTCCAAAGCGTTCTTGAGCGAAAGCAGGACGCGATCGCGGCCCAGCGGTTTTTCGAGAAAATCGAAAGCGCCGGCGCGGGTGGCTTCGACAGCTTCGGCGATGGTGCCGTGGCCCGAGATCATGATGGCGGGCGCGGTGCAATCGCGTTCGCGGAGCTGGCGCAGAAAATCGATGCCGCTGCCGTCGGGAAGACGGACGTCCAGCACCAGGGCATCGGCGGTGGACGCGGCGCTTTTCGCATCGGCGATGCTGCGCGCGATGGTGACCGCGTAGCCCTCGCGTTCCAGAATCAGCCGCAGCGAGTTGCCGATATTGGGTTCATCATCCAGGACGAGGATGCGCTGGCTGGGCATTTTCTTGGGCGGCTGGCTAGGCAGTGGGAAGCAGGACACGAAACGCCGCGCCTCCCAGTTCGCCTGGCACCAGCAGGATGTCGCCGCCGGCCAGCAGCGCGCTCTTGCGTGCGATCGACAATCCCAGGCCCATGCCGCCGCGCTTGAACGAAATGGTTGGCTCGAACAGCGTGCCGCGGGCTTGAGGACTGACGCCGGGGCCGGAGTCATGCACTTCGATGGAGACTTTGCCGCTGTCGGAGGCGGTCACGCCCAGCACTACGCCGCCCGGTTTTACGGCCTGTGCGGCGTTTTCCAGAAGGTTGGTCAGCACGCCTTTGATGAGATCCTCGTCGGCGTAGATCTTGGGATGGCCGGGAGCGAGCCGCGTGCTGTAGACGACGTCGGGGTGGGCGGCGCGGCAGCAGGGCGATGCGCTCTTCGAGCAGGGCGTTGACGTCCAAAGTGCGGGGGGAGATAGGCGGCTCGCTGGAAAATTCGGAGAACGCCCGCACGCGGCGCTCCAGGCTCAGCACTTCGTCCACCACGATCTGCGCGGCTTGCTGGTAAAATTCGCCGCCCGCGCCGGATTGCCGCGCGGCGATCTCTTCCATGGTGAGGCGGATGGGGGTGAGCGAGTTTTTCATCTCGTGCGCCATCTTGCGAGCCAGGGCCTGCCAGCTTTCGAGGCGCGTTACGTAGACCAGGCGCTCCTGGGATTGCTTCAGCTCGTCGGCCATGTTGTTGAAGGCTTGAATAGCGGCGCCTACCTCGTCCGGGCGCGCGCTGGGGACGCGATAATCCAGGCGGCCCGCGGCGACTTCCGAAAGGCCTCTGGTCAGGTTCTGGATGGGATGGCTGATGCGATGCGCGAAATAGATGAGCGCAAGAAACGCCACGATCCAGATCGCTCCGGTGAGTCCTAAGAAGGTGTAGGTGAAGCCGCGGCGAAGATCGCGGGCGCTGCCGTCGGCAACCAGGGCGCGGGCGTGTTTGTACTGATCGAAAAGTTCGGACATGCCGACGCCGTGCAGCGAGGTGGAATATACCCAGACTTCGCCGCCATGCCGCACCAGGTAATCGAGTTGATCGCCTTGATTGCCGGCGTATACGACCTCTTCGGGATCGCCTTTGGAGAAAAACTCGCGCGCGGCGGTTGGCCATTGGTCCCGATTAGCGGATGTGAAACGTTGGGGGGCAATGCGGCCGGCGGCGGCGTCATCTTTCAAAGACTGGCTGGCGCGGCGGTACAGCTCGCGGCCGGTTTTCTCGAGCGATCGGGAGAGCTGGTCGACCTCGGCGGTGGAGGTCCAGCGGGTGACCGCGCTCGAAGCCGCGGAGGCGAAAATCCAGGCGGTGACGGCCAGGGGCGCCAGCGTCGCCACTGCGAAGATGACGATCAGCCGGTTGCGTAGGCGATTCATGGCATCGGCTCGCTACTGTTTCAGATCTTCCAGATGAAACGCGGCGGTCTGCAGCGTCCAGCGATCCTGCTGCGGGCGCGGCGGCCGGCTGAAAAGCTCCACCAGGCTGATGATGCTGATGCCGGAGTCCGACACGGGGGGCAGCGGGGTCTTCTGATCGACGCTGCGGATCTCCAGCCGCGCCCAGAGTTGCTGGCCGGCAGAAACCTGGGACGCAAACTGCGCGACATCGATAACCATGTTGTCCACGCACCAGGCCTCGGCGGCGCTCCAAGAAGCGTTCATGCCCCACTTGCGATAGTCGCGCATCCGGACCACGGAGAACTTCTGCTGCCAGAGATCGTAGCTGACGACGAAGCGCTCCACAGCGCGCGCGATCACGTTGTTCTGGGATCCAGCCGAGATAGTGAGCTGAATGTCGAATGGCGCGATGGCGCCGTCGCGGAGGCGTGCGAGTGTCTTGGGCGTCAGGAAATTCAGGCGGGGAGCTACCACGTGCAGGTCGTTCAAGGACCGGCGCACGAACAGATCGTCGCTGGATACAGTGAGAGCGACGAGTCCGAACGAGAGCAGCGCCGCAAGCACGGGCCGCACCGAGTGTAGCTGTGTCCGTAAGGGCCGGATCGTCAAAAATTCATTCCCGCAATCAACACCGGGTCGACGTGGCTTTGCCTGAGGGGGAATGCCACGGCGAGCAGGAAGGCGCCTCGTTGAAGCCGCCCGAAGCCGCTGGAAACCCCGACGCCGGCCGATTGTCTCAACTCGGGTGACCTACCTTGATCCCACACCGAACCCGTATCGTAGAACACCCGCATAATATGGTACCCATAAGTGACGGTCCCGTAGGCCAACCGGTTTCCGCCAAGAGGATCGAGGTCGTACCTGTTCCAGCCCCGCAGGGTGTAGCTGTTGCCCAACACGAACCGCTCGAACAGCGGCGCGTTCCCGTAAATCAATCCTAAGGCAAGTCCTATTTCGACGAGTTGATGATCGTGCGTGTAGCTGTAGCTGGCGTTGACGGAGTGGCGGGTGTAGCCGAAGTCCGTGCTGAGCAATCTGGTGGCCGCGCGCAGGTCGTAGCCTGCATCCAACTCCTGAACGGTGGCGCTGGAATCTTCCCAACGCTGGTGGTAGCGCAGAGTATTTACCACCACGTTAGCCGATTCCAATCGCGCGGCCGAAAACTCGGGTTGCAATTCTTCGAAGCTCAAGCCGATGGTCAGCGTGAGCGGTTTGGCAAGAACAAAGGTGGCGCTGGGCTCAAAGTTCATACGCGAACGATAAGTCCCAGCGCCGAGGGAAGAAGATGGTCCGTCCGCCAAAGCGAGACGTGTTTCGGGATCGTACATGTCGTGATACAGATCGAATTCAAAGCCCGCGCGGATGCGGTCGGTCGCGAAGCGCTCGTACTTGGCTTGGATGCCGGCATATTGCTCGACCTGAGTGTCGCGGTCGCTGAGCACGTCCAAGGTAAAGACGTTGGCGCCGAGAGTGGCGCGGCCTTCGCCGATGCCGGTCCAGCCTTCGTTGGAGTTGTAGGCGAAACGGGGGATGGAAAGATCAAAACGCTTGTCGACCGCCAGCAGCACGGTCACGGTTCCGGGCTGCGCGCCGCGATCGAGCTTGAAGGTGACGGAGTGGGCTCGCAGTTCGCCGCGGATGTGTGCGGTGAGGTTGCTCAAGGCTTCGGTGTTCAGCCGTGCGCCGATCAACCGATGCATTTCTTCCATGGCCGCGCGGCTGAGTTGATAGGAATGGCCGATGAAGCGGATGCTCTCGACGATGTATTTCGAGTTGACGTTCAGGTCGCTGGCGGGCTCGGTAGCCGGCGATTCGTTTGACGGAAGCAGCGACTGGCTGGGCCCGGATTGGGCGAGTAAGGCGACTGCCGAGAGCAACGGCAGCAAAGCGAGCTTCATGGGGGCTGTGTAAAGCATTCCGGATGCCAGCGGCAAGTGGTTGAAAATACTGACCGTTTTGGGCCGATGCCTGTGCTTGCATGGCACAGGTGTGCGGGCGGGCTAGAGACACGGGTGTGGGGGCTTTTGCTGCAGCGGAGCGAACACTTCCGCAGTTCAGCGGACGAAATCAGCCAGGTGGATTCGTAAACGCGACGGCCTCAGGGCGGATCTATCCCGGCGAAGGGCGTCACGATCGCTCTGCAACCGTCAGCCTCGCGGATATAATCGGGTTCAGCCGCTTAGGTCCAGGCGGTATCGTTTGCTCATCCAAGATTGCTGCTATCGTAGGCTATCAGCCCTAGACCGGCTGCTTCTGCGAGCGATTCGGAATGCGTCTGCTACCTGCTATTCTGCTCACCTTGGCCGTGTCTTCTATAGCGCCCGGTCAAACCTACAACATATCCACATTCGCAGGCGGCGCGCTGCCGGTCAACATTTCAGGAACGTCCGCCAGCCTGAGCCCTAGATATGTTGCGGCCGATCCCGCAGGCAATCTCTTTTTCGTGGATCAAAACACAATCCTGCGATGGGACGCCACTACAGGCATCCTGACCAGGGTGGCGGGAAACGGGACGACAGGCTTCAGCGGCGACAACGGCCCGGCCACCAGCGCCCAGTTGTACTTCCCCACTGGCATCGCCGTGGATTCGGCCGGCGACCTCTACATCGCCGACACCCGCAATAACCGCGTCCGCAAGGTCGCGAACGGAGTGATCACCACCGTGGCAGGAAACGGTTTTGAAGGTTTCACTGGCGACAACGGCCCGGCTACCGCTGCCCGATTGGCCAATCCCCAAGGCGTCGCCGTTGACTCCGCCGGCAACCTGTACATCGCCGACATCGGTAACTACTGTATCCGCAAGGTTTCGAATGGGGTGATCACCACAGTGACGGGAAATGGGACGGCAGGCTTCAGCGGCGATAACGGCCCGTCCATCAGCGCCCAGTTGAATTTTCCCCACGGCGTAGCGATCGACTCCGCCGGCAACTTGTACATCGCCGACAGTGGAAACAGCCGCATCCGCAAGGTCGCCAACGGTGTGATCGCCACCGTAGCTGGCGGAGGAACGCTGGCCGGCGGGCAGCGGCCCGGCCACTGGCGCGCAGTTGGGAGATCCCTCGGGCGTCGCTGTGGATTCTGCCGGCAACCTCTATGTAGCCGACAGCGCTAGCAACCTCATCTGGGAGGTCTCGAATGGGGTGATCAATGCCGTCGCGGGAAATGGGACGGAAGGCTTCAGCGGAGACAACGGCCCCGCCACCAGCGCCCAGTTGTGGGGGCCCACTGGCATCGCTGTGGACTCCGCCGGCAATGTTTTCATCGCCGACTTTATCAACCAGCGCATCCGCAAGGTGTCAGCAGCGGCTGAGGGTGGTCACTTGGTATCGGCCAGGACCAGTAGGCTGAGACCACCGACCACGCGTCCATCAAGATGCTGCGTCACGTTGACTAGCACGTTACCTTCACGCACAATACCGCAAAGCGTGAAATCGCAATGGCCGTCCGACGGGATCTTGACTGCCTCAAGCTGCGGCCGCGCGGCCTCGATCTCCCGCGCGTCGGGCTTCGCGGAAGGCACGATGCCAAGATGTTCGACCTTGCCCGGATGGCGCAGCACGGTCTCGCCACCCGGCACGCTGGCTAGAAACGCAGCGATCCCCGACAGAGGCGCCTCCCATGCGACCACGGTGAAGCCATCCCGAGTCGCAGCGGCCTTGCTGATCCGAAAGGGGTACCGGATAGGATGTCCGGAAGGCATCAGCACACCGAGATTATGCTGTGCGATCGACCAACTTAGATTTCCAGACGCATCGCCGTTCAGGCTTCCCAGAGGCCCGCCGGGCTCGACGGGAAACGATCCAATGGAACCAGAGTTGTAGACTACGGCAATAAGGCATTCATGGCCGCCGTTTTCAAACACTGGCACCCATGTTGTCGCGCACTTGACATCGGAGTGGCTGGTGGCGGCAACGATCCCGACCGGCAGGCCGTTGGCCACGCCACCGGACACCATGCCGTTGAGGAAGTCGGCCGCGGTCACGGGGATGTTGCCAGCGGTCGGAATCGCCCACTGGACAAATAGATTCCAATTCGGGTCTGTTGGATCGGAATACAAGTTGTGCACTCGAACATAGACGTCATAAGGCTGGCCGGCGACGGGGGTCGAACCGGGCGGACCGGAGCTCGGGCTGCCATGCGGTAGCACCCAGATGTCGGGACTGTTCCACCAGTAGGGGCTGCCCTTGCTGAGAGTGAGAATACCGCTCATTGCCGTCTCCTCCGGCAGCGAATCTACCAGAATGCGAACGCGGGTGTCAAGGAGACCTGGCGCAGTTGTCAAGGCAGTAGAAATGTCGTGTTCCTGGCAAAGTAGAAATGTCGCCTTTCGTCCTGGCGTTTGAGAAGTGCGTGTTAATCTGCTCGGGCCGGTGAACGGCAATGGAAGAGTTGCGCGTCACTCGCCCGGGCTAGCTGCAACTTCCCACAACGGCGTTACACGCGAACGATCCTGACTGGGTCGGACTATAGCCGAACGAATAGCCCTGGAGTCGGCTCGCAATTCGTCCTTGCTCGGGGCCTGGAGTTTTCATGTGCTGCTCTCGCTAACCTTCGTCAGGTGGATTGGCGTCGGCGAGGGAGTCCCTTTGCCGAGGCCTCGGATCCAGGTGGTTCACGGAACGGTTCCACAGAAATGCGCTCGTAACGCACTTCCAGCACGGTCAGGTATTCTGTACCGCGCGGCGCTTGGAGAACTACGCTGTCGCCCGCTGCCGACTTCATCAACGCGCGCCCCAGAGGCGACACCCAACTGATGTGGTTGCGGTTGAGATCGACCTCGTCGGTGCCCACGATGCTCACCACTCGCTCCGCTCCCGCGGCATTGGCATAGCGCACGGTCGCTCCGAAGAATGCCCTCGTCGCCGCCTGCCCCGCTCTCGGAGTTTCCGGGTCCACCACTTCCGCGGCTTCGATTCGCTTCGTGAGAAAGCGAATCCGCCCATCGATCTGCCGCAGCCGCCGCTTGCCGTACTGATAGTCGGCGTTTTCACTGCGATCGCCGTTACTCGCAGCCCACGCCACCACCTCCGTCACGGCCGGGCGTTCCCTGGTGAGCAGAAACCGGTGCTCATCTTTGAGGCGCTGCAGCCCGCTCGGCGTTATGTAGTTCTTGCCTCGCGTCGCGGGCTCGTCCGCTTGCGGTTTTCTCGTAAACCCTTTTCGCATCTCGTAGTCCTTCCAGCGCGAATCCAGCGGGTCCACAAAGCTCTCACGAAATGGCCAGTGCCATAACTTCATACGCTGTCGGATCGATTCTTCCCTAAAATTGGTAGTGTCTCAGTTTGAATTTCTGAGCGCAGCCCGTCGGGCAAGTCGCGCGATTAAGCAGGAACGTACGTCAACCGAATCAAGTCATCGGCGATTAAATCGCTGGCCACCAGGTGGAGCGGCGGCCGGGGGCCGGCGAAGAATGGCTTGCCACCACCAAGCACGACGGGGCGGAGGTAGAGTCGATACTCATCGATAAGACCGGCCTCGGTCAGGCTTTGCGCCAGGACTGGTCCGCCAACGTGAATCTCGCCAGCCAGCTCCGCCTTCAGCCTGCGTATCACCGTCTCGAAGTCATCCGCGACAAGCGTGGCGTTGGGGCCAACTGACTTGAGCGAACGCGACACGACCCACTTCGGCTGGCTCCGCCACGCCACCGCGAAGTCGCGATCCTCCGCGTCCCAATCAGGAAGATCTTCGTCCCAATAACGCATGATCTCGTACATGCGGCGACCGTAGATGAGGCCCGTCAGGCCACGCACCTGCTCGATGAAGTGACGGAAGGCCGCGGGTACAGGCGGCCCAAGCTTCATGTGGTCGACGTAGCCATCCAGGGACTGGCTCAATCCGTAGACAAGTTTTGCCATGCTGCAAATCTCCCTCCCACGTTCTTCAGAATAGCTTGAGCCGACGTCGCGCGGAGGTGAGGTTGAACACTAATCTTCCCCTGGAGAAGCCGTGAAAGAATAAACATCAATGAATACGGATAACGCCTTGCTTCCTATCGGTGGCTAAACCGTCTCACTGTGCGACGTAAATCTGGAAGCCGTTGCTGCTTACCAAGATCGTACCTGCATACTTGACGACTTGAAAGTTGATCTGGCTTGTCCCGGCCACCAGGTATGGCGCGGGCCCTGCATACGTCACCACGAACGGTGTGATGATCGAATACCCGGGCCCGAAAGGAGCGATAATCACTGCAATTGCATGAACGGTGACCTGCGCTGTATTTGCGGGCAGCGGAAACCCCACCAACGTACCATCTCCCTGGGCGGGATCGATCGGACCCAGCCCCGTCGCCCACACGGAAATAATGGACCCCACAGGCGCCGGATGATCCGCGGAGTTGATGGTTCCATCCTGATTTAACGCCGCCGCATGAACTCCATCGACCGTGAACACCCCCGGCGAAGCCTGCGCCACCGGCACAGTCAGGCAATTCGTCTTCACGTTCTGGTAGGAAACGCAGACCTGCGTGGTTTGGCCGGGTGTCAGCGACCACGGCGCCACCGCATTGATCTGAGCATCCTGCACCCAGATCAGCGGCGCCGGTTTGCCGTCAAAGGTCACCTCGACGTTCCCGGCTTGTGTGGGGAAAGGGCTCTGCAGGGTGGCCTGCGTCTGGATCCCCTGCTCGTGGACCGAGCCCGTTTCCGAACAGGCTGACCATCATTCCCGGCGCGATCGCGACAGAGCTGCTGTTGTAAGTCGCCGCATTGCCCAAACAGGCGAGAGGAAAAGTTTGCGCGTTGGCATTGGGGGAGAGGCGCCACAGGAACGGCGTCGTCGCGTCGCCTGGGTTTGCGGGCGGGACGGAGGGGAACGGACCGGTCTGCGAGGGCGTGAAGCCCACCTCCGCTCGATCGACCACAAAGACGTTCGAATTGACGCCTATGGCGACCAGCGCCCCGGAATTGTGGCCACCTGGGATATACGTGGTTTGGAGTACCGAACCGTCAGGGGCAAACACGCTGAGCAGGTCCAGTCCGCAGGTTGCCAGACTGTTTCTGACCGGCGTCAAATACTGCGTAGATCCCGTGACGTACATGTTCCCAGCCGCATCCACCGCAAGCGCGGGAAAAAGGCTTTTGGGGCCGGGCCGCGAAAGTGTGACCGCGCCCGTGGAATCGAAGCGCTGCAAGCACTCCACCTTCATTCCCGGTGCCACTGTAAGTGACGGCATTCCCCTGCGGATCCACGGCGACGGCAATCCCGAAAATTGCTGCAGGCAGGGTCGAGTAAAAACCGGCGGAACCGTCTGGCGCCAGCCGCGCTAGAAAGGTAGTTGCTGGCGCCATCGGCGACGATGCCGCCGATCCCGCCACAAACGCCCCGCCCGACGCATCGACGGCGATGGACGTCGGGTAGCCCGCCACCTTTGCGGTGTAGTCGATTCCACTGCCGTCGGCTTTTAGCCGAACGACACCACCAACGGCATTCGACGCGTCAGATTCGCCGGCCACATATGCGCGGCCTTGCGGATCTACTGCGAGAACCGGCGCAGGCACGTACTGAGGGAGGTTGGGGACCTGCGTCTTCCACGCGATGCCGCCCCCATCGGCGGTCAATTTCGCAACGAATAAAGATGGAGCGGGCGGCACTAACGGCGCAACCGCGGAAATCGACGACAGCACGTACACGCCGCCGGAGGGATCCACAGCAATCTGATCCGTCGCAAATCCAAGATCGTTCTCCCACAGAATTGTCTTCCCGTCCGCCGAGAGCTTGGTCACCCTGAAAACAGACGGAGAACTGAGAGAGGCACCGGAAGACCGACAGAATGTAGAGCGCCCCGGAACCATCGGTAGCGATCTGCATCGTGCCTGCATTGGGGTAAAGCCATTCGCTATAGTCCGGCCCCAGCAGGAATCCGGGTTGCGCTGCCATTACCGCGGCGTTCAACAACGCCAGACAGGAGAGTATCTTGACGAGCACAATATGCGCTTTCGTGCACGCCAGATGCCAAAAGTAGTGACGTGGAATCAATATTCCGGAGGTCGGAGAGCGTGTCGCTTTGCCTCATTGGTGGCCTCGTCCGGGGAATTTGCAGGTAACTGCCGGGCCAGCGCTTTGAATTAAAGTTGCGCTCTACTCGTGGCTCTTCGCATTGGGGTCAGGGGCCGGGGTTGGGATGCGTGGGAGCATCTCTGCGCGGGTGGCTGCGTTGTAGGCAAACCACGCTTCGATCATGGAACTCTGCATCACATCGTCCTTCTGCACGCGGTCATAGGTGTCCGCGTTGGAGTGGTGGGTACGGGTACCGTACTCCAACCCATCCTGCTGGAAACCGATGCCGTTCAGGCCGATCCACGAAAAGGCGGTCGAGTCCGTGCCACCGGGGCTCGCGGTGGGTCTGAACTGATCCCCGCCAGAAACAGCAACGATATGCTGGTCCTTGATGGGCTCAATCCAGGACTTGAAGATGGCCGCCATCTGCGGACTACCCCCCGCCGAGACTCCGCGGAAGCGGCCGGAGCCGCCGTCGTCGTTAAAGTACACATCCAGCTTGTCGTACTCGGGGGTCTTCACCATGGTGGTGCGTTGAGCGAAGTGCTGCTGCACATAGGCGGTTGAGCCGTAGACGCCCTCCTCTTCGCCGCCCCACAGGGCAACGCGAACCGTACGCGCCATGGGCTTGTGCAGCGTAGCCAAAATGCGCACCGCCTCCATCGCCACTGAGGATCCCGTGCCGTTATCCGTGGCGCCGGTGCCGCCCTGCCAGCTGTCAAAGTGACCGCCGAGCATGACGACTTCGTCCGGTTTGGTGGTGCCCGGAATCTCGCCGATGACATTGAATGCGTTCTGGTCTTCCTTCTGATAGTCGACAGCGATATCGAAGTTCAGCTTCGGCGTGATACCGTGCTGCACCAGGCGGACGAGGCGGTTATACTGCTCTGCCCCAATGGCGACGATCGGAGGCGGAATTGGATCCTTGGGATTCTCCGACCCACCATACGTGGAAAAGATCGTACCGCCGTCTCCGTTGTAACCCGGCGTGATGGAAATGGCCACGCCCTCTTCCTTCAGGAAGGCGTTGACCTCGTTGCGCAGGACCCCGTTCTTCGCATTGGCCAGGGCAAGCGACGTCGGCGTGTACTCCCATCTCGCCTTCACCGGGGCGCCCCCGCCCGCTGGGGTCGCGATTGGCTGCAGCGCCGGCTGCTGCTCCGCGCCCGCCGCCACCGCCCCCGCGCGCGCCTCCGCGTGCCAGAATTTCCTCATCCGTTGGGGAAGGCTGCGCGTCCGCCCGCGTGTGGAGCGTGAGTGGAGCCGGGTCAAACATCAGCAGCGCCTTGCCCTTCAGCTTGCCATGGTATTTGGCGAAATCTGCTTTCGAGTGGATGGGCGCCCACACCGGCTCGACCGTGATCGGGCCGTTCGTCCCAGGCGTCCATGCCAGCGGGAACCCGGTAAACGCAGCATAGACCGGAGTCTCCATCGCGGCGTAGAAATGCTTGATCTGCCACCCATAGCCGAAGGGCCACTTTTCCAGGTGGACGTTCTTAAGTCCCCACTCTTTCATCTGCTTCATAGCCCATTCGGCGGCGAGCTTGTGATTGCGGCTGTTGGTGACGCGCGGACCATACACCTCGGACATCCAGAAGAGGTTTTCCATCACTTGCGAGTGCTGGAAGGCCTCGGTCTTGATCTGGGCCAGGGCGTCCAGATCGACTTTGTCGCCTCCTGGTGCCTGCGCGAAGGAAGCCGGGATGAGGAAGAGGGCCGTGACCATCGCGGCAGCCTGCCTGAAGCGGAGTAGATTCATGGAGATTCTCGCTTTCTCCGGTACTTGACCTCCCCTAAACGGCGTTCGAGGGAGCGTGCCCGGATTAGGAACAAGAAGTCATTCTCGCACGCTAATTGCCCCGCGTTTAGGAATGCCGCGCAAATGCCAGTTGGATGTATCACGCTAAATCGTCAACTTGCTACCGGCGCCCGAGCCGTGTCAGCGCATTCCTAAGTTCCGCATCAGTCTGTACAAGTAATTGGGGTGGACGCCCAGCAGACGGGCCGCTGCGGGGTGGTCACCTTTGGCTTGCTCGAAGGCGCGCGTGATGGCTTGCTTCTTGGCATCGTCGATGGCGTCTTGGAGCGGGATGGTGCGGCTGAGGCCGGCGGCCTTCCCAATTTCGCGAATGCTTTCGGGCAGGTCTTCGAGCTGGATCACGTCTCCGCTGCCCAGCACGACGGCTCGCTCGATGGCGTTTTCGAGCTCCCGAATGTTTCCGGGCCATTCGTAATGGCAGAGGTAAGCTTCTGCGTCGGGTGTAATGCCGGTTATCGGGCGGCCACACTGCTCGCCGAACTTAAGGGCGAAGTGTTTTGCGAGCTGGGGAATATCGGCGCGGCGATCCCGCAGGGCGGGGGTCTTGAGCGTCACGACGTTCAGACGATAAAACAAGTCCGAGCGGAAGCGCCCGGCCCGTACCTCTTCTTCGAGATTCCGATTGGTGGCGGCAATCAGCCGTATATCCAGCTTGACTGCCTGCGTGCCGCCCACACGCTCCACTTGCCGCTCCTGCAGCACGCGCAGCAGCTTGGCTTGCAGCTGCAGCGGCATTTCGCCGACTTCATCCAGGAACACGGTGCCACTCTCGGCGATTTCCAGCCGGCCCTTCTTTTGAGCGAACGCACCCGTAAAGGCGCCTTTCTCGTGGCCGAAAAGCTCGCTTTCGAGTAAGGTCTCGGACAGCGCCGCGCAGTTAATGGCCATGAATGGGCGGCCCGCTCGAGAGCTGTTCTGGTGGATGGTTCGCGCCACCAGTTCCTTGCCGGTACCGGTTTCGCCCAGGATCAACACGGTGGAGTTGGTCTGGGCCGCGCGGGCGATGTTGCGCCGCAGTTCACTCAAGGGCGCGCTGTCACCGATCATGTGATGATCGGGATGAAGTTCTGCTTGGAGGCGTTCGTTTTCCGCCGCCAACCACTCTAGTTGGGAGGCATTTTCCATGGACATGGAAGCGATCTGCGCCACCGCCACCAGGAGATCGAGATGTGTTTCGCGGAATTGTGCGCCCTCCAGATAGATCACGCCGCAGGGCCGGCCGCGGATGGTCAAGGGAACGACCAGAAGACTTGGGGATGACGGCTCCTCGATCAGCAATCCGCAGCCTTCCGCCAAGACGCGCTTCACGGTCTGCCGGTTGATCGCGAGCGGACGATGCGAGTCCGCTTCGACGTCCTGAACAGAGACGGACGAGGGCTCTTCCAGGAAGTCCTCATAGAGCAAAATGGCGCCCGAGTTGGCGGGAATAATATCGAGAATGAGCGACAACAGATGCCGCTCGAGCAAATTCCGGACTGAGGAGCCGCGGCCTCTGTAGATGGCGTGAAAAGAATGCAGCATCGTGCTGACTTTCAACAGCGCGTGCAGGTCGGCCGTTTCGAGTCGAGCCAGGTACGACGCTGAGTCCTGCTGCGCCGATCGCGTCTTGGTTGCTGACTGGGCGGTGTCTTCGAATGCTACATCGTCTCGAGTCAGAAACTGGAGGACCGTCCGGCCGACTGCGATGTAGTCGCGGTGGCCCAGCAGTTGGTCTTTGACGGGGACGTCGTTCACCCGCGTGCCGTTGTGGCTTTCGAGGTCGCGCAGGATGAAATTGCCGTCCTGGCGAACGATCTCGCAATGTTCGCGGGAAACCGAGTCGTCGTGAACTGAAAAATGATTATTCCGGCCGCGGCCGATGCTGAAGCGGTCTTCCGCAATGGTAAAGCTCGCTCCTTGCTCGTCGCCAGAGACAACCATCAGTTTCGGGGGCATCCGTATTCCATTTTCACCTTTTGGTTACGGCTTTTACCTGGAGGTACAATCGCGGGGCCATAGCGGCATGGCCGGCTCGCGGTGCCGCTGGGTAAGTGCGTGGCGATTCAATGTGCTGCGAAGAAGGGCCGGTTTCCTGGCCGTTTGGCGCGGTGCGTGCCTTTATAGCCGTGTCCGCAAGACAAACAGTTGAAAGAAAAAGAGGAGACACAAGATGAAAACGATGAACAGGATCGCGATGATGTTGACTGCAGCGATCGGGCTGGGGAGCACCGGTCTCTATGCGCAAAGCAAGGTTGAGGCGAATATTCCATTTGACTTCACCGTTAAGGGACAGACGATGCCGGCGGGCAAGTACCAACTGGCGCGAAAATTATCGACGCCCGACATGATTGAAATCTCGAATGTTAAAGGTGGCAGGTCGGTTCTGGTGGTCACATACAAAGCGCTTTCGACCGAGCCGGGAGCGGTGGAGCCGAAGATCGTCTTCGATCAGTACGGCAGCCGATATTTCCTTTCTGAACTCTGGACTTCGGATGGGACCGAACGCCGCGTGACTCCCGGTAAGCTGGAGCAGGAACTGAAGGCGAGCACAGAACATAAGCACGCACCGACCGTCAGCCATTGCGGCGACTGGCACGCGGTAGAAGTCAAGATCGGACAACGGGGCGCCAGGGCTCCATCGCTCTTCGGGGCGATGGAGTCTTTTTGTTCTCAGGGTGGGTTAGGTCTGACCGCTAGGTTGGCGACAGCTTTGCATCGACCCGGTGTTATTCCCGACGGCGTGGGAATGACCGATCCAGTTTGTCTAGCAACGCCAGACCAGTTTTTCGTGATCCTCGCGCCGCCATGGCGCGAAGCCGGATTTCGGCATCGTGCTGCATCAGGGCAATGGTCGAAAGTTCCTCCATGAGCTTGTTCAGACTCACCCCGCGAGCTTTCGCCAGGTTCTTCAACCTCTCATGTTTGCTTTCGGGAATTCGAATCGTAAGCACACTCATCGCATTTCCTCATTGAGGAAGTCGTCCCATATGGAGCTCATTATTCTTGCCGGAGAGCGCGCATGGGGTCGATCAGAATGGCGCGGCGGGCCGGGACCCAGCAGGCTAGCGTGGCGACGGCTAGCATCAGGAGAAACACGATACCGAAAGTGAGCGGGTCGGTCGGCTGGATGCCGTAGAGAATCTGGCCGAGCAGACGGCCGACGACGAGCGCGGCTGCGAGCCCGAGCACGGTTCCCGAGCCGATCAGTACGAAGGCGTGGCGCAGCACCAGGCCGAGCACCTGCGGTTGTCCGGCGCCGATGGCCATGCGGATTCCGATTTCGCGCGTGCGGCGGGAAATGGCATATGCCATCACGCCGTAGATGCCGGTGGCAGCGAGAATCAGAGCCAGCACGCCGAAAGATCCGAGCGCCGAGCCGGCGAGGCGGGCCGGGAACAGAGGCAGATCGAGTTGCGCGGCGAGTGTTCCGGTTGAGAAGAGCGCGATGTCCGGATCCAAGTCGCGAACCACGCCGCGAATCAATTGGAGCGCCTGGGGGCCACTCAAGTTCGTGCGCGCCACTAAGGACGCCGAGGCGCTATAGGCGCTCTCCCAGGGCGTCCAATATGCGGGCTTCTCCGCTTCGCTGAGAGAAAAATACTTCCCGTCTTGCGCCACGCCGACAATCTCGGTCATCGGGCCGTCCGAGCTGGTGGCGAAACGGTGTCCGATGGGATTCTCACCAGGAAGCAAAAGACGCGCGAACGCCTGACTGACCACCGCTACGCGCTTGGAATTTCGCCGGTCGCGCGAATCAAAGTCGCGTCCCGCGAAAATTCGCGTCTGCATCGCGTGGAAGTAGTCCTGCGTCACCGAAAAAGAAAAGGCACTGGGCGCTTCCGACGGCTTAGGCTTGGGCTTGCCCTCGATAAAGATGCTGTCGTTGTTCATGCTCAGGGTAAGGGGCAACCAGTCCGCCAGCGCGGCAGACTCGATTCCGGGGAGAGCACGCACTTTCTCCAACAAGCGGCGCTGGAACTCGCGGCCGCGCGATTCATCGTAGCCTTGCGAATTCAAGTCGAAGGACACCGTCACGGCGCCGTTGGGGTTATAACCGATGGGCGCATACAACGCCTGCTGCAAGCTTCTTACGACCAGCACCGAACAGACCAGCAACAGCGTAGACATGGCCACCTGGGCACCCACCATGTAGTCGCGCAAATGCCAGTGGCGCGTTCTCTCGGACCCGGCTTCGTTTTTCAACGCAGGCACCAGATCGGTTCCGGTAGCCTGGAGCGCCGGCAGCAAGCCGAAGAGCAGAGTGGTCAGGAGCGAAACCAGCAATGCGAAGAAGAACACGCGTGCGTCCGGCCGCACATTCAACAACAGGGGGAAGTCGATCACGGGCGGCTTCCAGCCGGCCAAAGCGTCGGTGATCCAGAGCGCCAGCAGGGCTCCCATAGCTCCGCCCCCGAGTGCAATGAGGAGGCTTTCGGTGAGGAGCTGCCGCACCAGACGGCCGCGCTCGGCGCCCAGGGCGAGGCGGATGGCAATTTCTTTGCGGCGATCGGCGGCGCGCGCCAGCAGCAAACTGACCAGGTTGGTACAGGCCACCAGCAGGACCAGCGCCGAAACACCGAACAGCGCCGCGGCAAATCCGATCACCGCGCCGCGGACAAAATTTCCGGCGAGACCGGGAGGAGTGAGGAGAATCTTCAATCCGCCGTCTTCCTTGGGGTGTTCCTGGGCGATCTGGCGCGCGACGCTGTTGATACCGGCCTCGGCTTGGGCGCGCGTAACACCGGGCTTCAGTCGCCCGACCACAAACGTGTTGCTGGTTTCGCGGCGATCCAGATAACCGTTGCCACCCTCGATTTGCTTTTGCAGGGCTATGGGAAAGAACACCTCGGGCGAATAGAACAGCTCGGTTCCGAAAAATCCCCGGGGCGTCACTCCCAGGACAGTGAAATCCATGCTATTGAATTTCACTGTGCGTCCCACGATGGCGGGATCGCCGCCGAAGCGCTTTTGCCAGCACTCGTAGCTGAGAATCACGACATTATGGCCGCCCCCGCGGGTGTCATCCTCCGGAAGGAGAATTCTTCCACGTACTGCGTTCACGCCCAATACTTGAAAGTAATTGCCGCTGACGAGATAGGACCAGACACGCTGGCTCTCGCCCGGCAACCCGAAGCTGACGGGGGTGATACGGTAGGTGATCAGTCCGGAGAAAACGGTGTTCCTGTCGCGAAAATCACGGTAATCCGGATAAGATATCGCAGGCACGGTCTCGGAGGCCATGACCTGATTGAGCGAGACCAATTCCGAGCTGCGTTCCACCGGCAGCGGACGCAGCAAAACCGCGTTGATCGCGCTGAAGATCGCGGTGTTGGCGCCGATGCCGAGCGCCAGCGTCAGGACGGCGATGAATGTAAAGCCGGGATTCTGGCGCAAGCGGCGCAAGGCCAGACGTAGATCGAGCAGCAATCGGTCCATTGGCTATTCACCGAGCAAGAGAAGCACCGCGCTAAATGGTTCCTTCTTCAATGGTCCTTTACCGGGGACTGTTCGAATGCGGGAAGCGGCGTTTCGGAATCGCACGCGCGGGAGGGCGCTCAGGACACCTTGGCGGCCTGGGTCCGATGATTGGCGGCGGCGAGCACGCCTTCGATGGACGGGACGATCAACTGCCGGCGGCCCAATTTGATCACGCCGCGCCGCGCCAGCGCATTGAGTGTGGTGGAGGTGGTCTCGCGTGTTGCGCCGATCAGGCTGGCCAACTCGCCCTGCGAGAGCGGGATCGAATAGTCCGCTCCATTCGACTTGGAGCCGAATGCGCTGGCTAACTCCGCCATGTAATACAAGATCCGATATTCCACATCGTACAGACACAGGAGTTCGATTTTCTTTTCTAACTGCCGCTGGCGTAATGCCAGGAATGCGGCGATTTCGCGCCACAACTCGGGACGTCTTTCGCAAACGCGCAGCAATAAATCGCGCGGAATCACGTAAATCAGGCCTTCCTGCAGCACCTCCGCCGCGATGGCGCGATTCTGTTCGCCCATCAGAGTCTGCTCGCCAAACAGCTCGCCCGGACCGACGATCTGCAGGATGATTTCTTTGTTGTCGTCGCCACGCTTGTAGATCTTGACCAGTCCCGATTCGACGAAAAAAATCGTGTCCGCGGGACTCCCCTCGGAGTAAACTGTTGCGAAGCGGCGATTGGGAGAGAACTTGGCGACGCCGTCCAGGTTGATCACTTCCCCGCGCACGGCATTGGCGAGGGCAGTAAGTTGCGAATCCATGGAACTTGCCTATTATAGTCCTAAAGTCAAGCCGATTGTTAGGCGGCCAACGTCCAGGAGAAGTTACGGCGTCTAGCCGGGATCGCGCAGTGAAGCGGCAAACCTGGCGGCGTGTTCGAACTGCCGCTCCATGGGGGCGAGCTCAAAATCATTGCAAAATTCCTCCAGTTTCGCGATGTA
This sequence comes from Terriglobia bacterium, assembly GCA_963739705.1. Classification (GTDB taxonomy): domain Bacteria; phylum Acidobacteriota; class Terriglobia; order Bryobacterales; family Bryobacteraceae; genus Palsa-89. The sequence continues at coordinate 289,122 of CAVUBR010000024.1, forward strand.
GTTTCGCAGGGCTTCCAGTATCGGTCCTCGATTGGTGGCTAAGATATCGCCCCAGATGTCGAAGGAGCTGAGGGCCAGGCGCGTGCTGTCCACCAGGGCTGGGCCGAAGACGCCCGACTTCGGTTCCTGCCGAGCTTCCAGCAGAGCGGCCAGAGCAGTGGAGGCGAGCTGCGGCAGATGCGAGGTGAAGGCGACCGCGCGGTCGTGCTCGGCTGGGTCGAGGATGATGGGCACCGCGCCAATTTTGCGAATCCAGGACTCGAATTCGCGGACGACCGGATTTTCCAATTGGGCTTGAGGACGGGGCGTGAGGACGTACGGCCGGCCGCTAAAAAGATTCGCCTCGGCCGCTTCCACTCCCCGCCGCTCGCGTCCCGCCATGGGGTGCCCACCCAGGAATTGTCCGGGCGGGAAAAGCGCAGTGGCCCGCTCCACGATGGCGCTCTTGGTGCTTCCGGCATCGGTGACCAGTGAACCGGGCTGGACCCAGCGGCACAGATCCGGCAGGCATTCGAGGATGCGAAGAATGGGCTGCGAGAGATAGATCAGATCCGCGGAGCGGGCAGCCTCCTCGTCCGGCACGCCCGCATCGATTACGTTGAGGTCCAGCGCGCGCTGGATGGTGCCGGGCGAACTGACGCCGAGAATGCGTCCCGTGAAGCCCGCCTTCCGGAGCGCCAGCGCGAACGAGCCTCCGATCAGGCCGACGCCAAAAATCGCTACTGTTCTCATGATTGCAAGATGCGAGCGCGCGTGGAAGACATGTTCTAAACCGACCTGCCCACGGCCTGCGCAAGGATGCCCAACTGCTCCATCAGCTCCGCGAATTGCTGCGGCCGCAACGACTGCGCACCGTCGCTCAGAGCGTGATCGGGATCGTGGTGTACTTCTATGATCAGCCCGTCGGCGCCGGCTGCGACCGCCGCGCGCGCCATGGGCAGCACTTTGTCGCGGCGGCCGGTGCCATGCGAGGGGTCGGCGATGATGGGCAGATGCGACAGCGATTTCACCACCGGAATCGCGGAAATGTCCATGGTGTTGCGCGTCGCGTTTTCGAAAGTGCGAATGCCGCGTTCGCACAGGATAACGTCATAGTTGCCGCCGGAAAGGATGTACTCCGCGCTCAGCAACAGCTCCTCGATGGTGGCCGAAATTCCGCGCTTGAGCAGGATCGGCTTGCGGGTTTGTCCCAGCTCGCGCAGCAGATTGTAATTCTGCATATTGCGGGCGCCCACCTGCAAGATGTCGGAATAGGCGCAAAGCAGCGGGATTTGGGTTTGATCCATGACCTCGCTGACCACCAGCAAGCCGTGCCGGTCGGCCGCCTCGCGCATCATCCTGAGGCCCTCTTCGCCCAGGCCCTGGAAGCTATAGGGCGAGGTTCGCGGCTTGAAAGCGCCGCCTCGAATGACTTTGGCGCCATGGCGCGCCACCAATTCGGCAATCTGCTCAATCTGGTCGCGATTCTCGACGCTGCATGGTCCCGCCATTACGACTACTTCGGTGTTGCCAATCTGAACGTCGCGAATTTTGACGACGGTGCCGCCGGGTTTGAAATGCCGGCTGGCAAGTTTATAGGGCGAGACGATGCGATGGCACTCCTTGACCCCTTCCATCACTTCGAACTCGATGGGATCGACGTCACCCACTGGTCCGACGCCGCCCAGAACGGTGTGCAGGATGCCGGACGAACGATGAACGATAAAGCCTAACGCCACCAGCCGATCAATTACTTTTTGGATTTGGGACTCATCCGCCCCTTCCTGCATGACGACTAACATGAATTGCGCCTGAGCCTCAATTGTGGCATAGGCGTCCAGCGGCGCGGGACTGGTTCGGCGTAGCTTAGCTTTCTGGAAAACAGATAGACGATTTGACTTATACTTCTAAAAGCATCCTCGGGAGCTTCTCTATGCGTGCGTTCCAAATGTTACTGCTGTTTTGCGGCGCGTCAGCGACACTTCAAGCGCAGTTACCGGCTATCTATCTGCATGGCGTGGTGAACTCGGCCAGCGTATTGTCGCCGGGTTTGCCCGCCGGCTCCATTGCCCAAGGATCTACCTTCAGCATTTTTGGCTCGAACCTGGGGCCGGCCAGCGGCGTTCAGGTGTCTTCCTTCCCGCTGGGAAACACGTTAGCGGGCGTCTCGATTACCGCGACGCAAGGGACGACCACGGTAAACGTGTTGCCGGTGTACGTGCAGCAGGGCCAGATCAACGCCTTGATGCCTTCCAATACTCCGCTGGGCTTAGTATCGTTGCGGGTGACCTACAACGGACTGAAGAGCAACCCCACACCCGTCAATGTGGTGCACGACAGCCCCGGCATCTACACATTCACGGGCTCGGGGGGCGGAGCGGCGGCGATGCAGAATGTGGCTGATGATGGGAGCCTGACGCTCAACTCCAATCAAAACTCCGCCACGCCCGGACAGACCGTGCAAGTTTATCTGACGGGCCTGGGACCGATCAGCACGCCAGACAACCAGGCTCCGCCCCCTAATGCTCCTACCACAGCCGTCGAGGTTTGGGTGGGAGGAGTGCCGGCAACCGTTACTTACGGCGCCCGGTCACCCTGCTGCTCCGGCCTCGATCAAATCGATTTTGTCGTTCCGGCGAATGCGCCGCAGGGATGCTGGGTACCGGTCCAGATTCGAACTTCCAAGGCGAATGTCAGCAATGGCGTCAGCATGGCTATAGCGACGAATGGTGGGGCCTGCTCCGATCCGGAAAACCCGCTGACGTCGGCCATTGTCAACGGCGGAGCGATTGGCGAGCTTTGGTTGACCCGTACCGCGGTTCACCAGGACGTGGGTTTGACTAAGCCGATTGATATTACTGGCGACACGCTGGATTATCTAGGGCAAAAGCAGCCGGGCGGGCCCTTCGTGTCTCCGCCATTGATGGCAGCGCCCCCGCCAGGCACATGCCAGGTCTACGCCGGAGTTGGCGACTACTGGGGCACGGGAAAGCTCGCCGACACCACCGCATTCACCTCCCTCGATGTTGGGGCACAGTTCAGCATCGCGGGTGCGGGCGGAGGGCAAACCGTATCGTTGGGGCCAGGCAGTGTCGTGCTGGGCGGTCAATTGCCGCTTTGGTCGTTGCCCAACACGTTGTATCTGACGCCGGGGAACTATACTGTTTCTGGAAATGGCGGCAAAGATGTAGGCGGGATCAAGGTCTCGATTGCAGTGGCCGGTCCCTTGAATTGGACCAATCGCGATCAGACCACCGCTGTCTCGCGAAGCCAGCCTCTGACGCTCAACTGGTCGGGTGGGCCTAGTGGTCAGTCGGTGAACATCTTGGGGGAAAACTCGGATCTTCGGACCAACTCGAGTGCGCTGTTCTATTGCGTGGCGCCTTCAGGCGCGACCAGTTTCACGGTGCCGCCGCAGGTGCTCGCCTTTATTCCGCCGACACGACCGAATCCTTTGGACTCGACTAGCATTATTTTTCTGATTTCTTCTACCTCCACGCCGCTGACCGCGACGGGCCTGGATGCGGGAGTGGCCTCAAGTACATATAAGACCGGCAAAACGGTGAATTTTCAGTAGAGGGATGGCATAAGATGAAGCGAAAACTTTTGAGCTTTGCGGCTGCGGTTCTGCTGTCTCACCAACCTCTCTGGGGCGGAAATTGCCCGAACCCGCCTCCGCCCTTGCCTCCCCTAGAGGGTCCTGTTCCCATACATTGGAATGCCGACATGTGCGAAGAAGACCTCCATTGGCACTATGTCATCATCAACAGATACCAAATCGGCCCGTTCACCTTTGGCGGTGGGGCAGGTGATAAAAACCCTTACTACGATCAAGACACTGGAAAGCCGTGCTGCAACAAGGGCGAGATTGTATTTAATCCGAAATTGATGCAGGGGCATGCTGCGGGGGGATCCGATTGTCCCAGCATGAATGAATCTGGCCGCGCCCAGAACACCGCCCAAGGTCTGGCTCCCGATCCTCCACCCCCGCTGCCCTACCGCAGCTTTGCGATTCCGCCGATAAGTTTCGGGAATTCGCCGCCAATCACCGTGCCGCAATGCAACAGCGCAGCCACGGCGTTTCACGTAGTTCATTTGGACAATGTTGTCACGCGGATCAACCAGTGCACGGGCGAGACGATTGCCGTTATCAACGTAACCAGCAATCCCCTCGAGGTCCAAGTCACGCCGGACGCGAAATTGGCAATCGTGACCAGCTACGACAACGCCATCAGCTTCATCGACACCAGCAACAACACTGTGGTCAACGTGATCCAAACTGACCCGGACACGTTTCCCTCCGGTGTATCGATTTCGTCTGATGGCACATTTGCACTGGTTACCAGCTACATTAACGACAACCCAGCGCTGCTTGTGATCGACGTTCAGAAACAGGTGATCACCAGGCGGATCGTGCTGGCGATGTCATACCCTCAATCGGTCTTCCTCAACCCGGATGCCACGCTCGCCTGGGTGACCTTCCCATTCGGAAACGCCGTGGAAGTGATCGACGTCATGACCGGTAACATTAATCAGAGCATCCAGGTGCCGCAGCCACTGGATGTTGTATTTAATCCCACCGGGACCGTCGCGTACATCTCCAGCCAAGTCCCGGGTTCGGTGTTCGCGCTGGACACCAAGACGTACTCGGTGCTGCAGAACATCCCGACCGGATCGTTCGCCAGCGATTTGCTGCTCAGCCCGGACGGGTCCTTCCTCGTGGTCGGCAATTGGACAGATAGTTCCATCAGCGTGATTGACACGTACAGTTTGACACTGGTTCAGACTATACCGCTTGGTGGGCCGCCGATTGGTCTCGCCCTCGTGCCCATTCAGTAAGAGGCTTAGCGTTAAGATCGTTATTGATCTCCTGCCGCAGTCTCTCCGCATGCAATTCGGCGAATTCGTTGCCGTCGATCGGCGTCGTTTGAAATTCCCTCCGGGAGGCATCTGTGCGTTGCTTGGTCCGAACGGCGCGGGCAAATCCACTCTCATGAAGATGCTCACCGGTTTGCTCGCGCCGACGTCCGGCGAGGCCTTCGTTGCCGGCTGCGATGTCCGCAAGAAGCCGCTGGAGTCAGGCACGTGGCCGGCATCCTGCCCGAAAGCCTGGGCCTTTTCGACACGCTGACCATCGACGAGCACCTGCTCCTTTCCGGCCCGATTTACGGTTTAACTCACTCCGAGACGCGCCACCGCGCCGACCAGCTTCTCCACGCGCTGATCGCTCGAAGAGGCCGCGACACCTTTCTGAATCAGTGCTCGCAGGGATGCGTAAGAAGACCGCGCTGGCTCTGGCGCTGCTGCACAATCCTCGCGTGCTGTTCCTAGACGAGCCGTTCGAAGGCGTCGACCCGGTGACGGCCGACACCATCCGCAATTTTCTGGTGGCCATCGCTGGCCAAGCGGTGTCACTGTCTTTCTCACTTCGCATATTCTCTCCATCGTGAACCGGCTCGCGGATCAGATTCTGGTGATCCGCGGCGGGCGCATGGTTTGGCAGTCCACGGCCTCCGAACTGCCGCAATCGCTCGAAGAAGTTGTACTTCGGTTTGGTGGAAGCATCCACCGTGGACGATCTTCCGTGGCTGGGCTCGCCCAAATCCTAGCGGCCCTGGCGCGTGCAGTCTGGCGCGACGTCCGCACCTTCAGCACGATCACCGCGAATAATTTCTTCCTGGTGATTGCGATCATCATGATCCAGCAGGTGCAAAGCGGGCTGTTCTTCATCGCGCTCCTCGGCATCCTGCTACTGGTGCCGTTGGCGGGCGACCCGATGCGCAAGATTCCCGCCGACCGGCTTTCGCTCTGGCCGCTCACCCGATCCCAGCGGATTGCGTTGCGTCTCACCAGCCCCGCGCTGACGCCTCTCGTTTGGATCGCCATTCCGTTTCTGTTCCGCGCCTCCGGTCTCCCCGTGGCGCTGGCGCTGATCGCGGCCGCGCTCGTCATTCAAGTGCTGCTTGCCACCTGGCGGCACATCATGGCGCGGCGCCCGCCGTGGACACCGTTCCGCTTCATTCCGAAGCCGCCCGGCAAACTGGGCGGGCTCATTCAAAAGAACGCCCGCCAGCAGCTCAGCGTGCTCGACCCCTACGTTGCATTCCTGTTGTGCCTGGCCTGTATCGTCGACCGGCTCACCGCGCGCAACTTGGATCCGGAGGCCAGCGTGATCCTGTCGTTGTTTGTTGCGCTGGCCCTCAGTACGCAGGCCCAGTGCCTGTTCGGCCTCGACCTGCCGTGGGGGATTATCCGCTATCGCCTGCTGCCCTTGCGCGGCCGCGAGATCCTGCTGGCGAAAGACGCCGCGTTCCTGTGCGATTCTCGCTGATTCTGGTGCTCCCGCTCGCTCCGCTGCCCGGTCTGGCCGGCGGGTCTGGTTGCGCTCGGCATCGGCCATCATGATTCCGTCCTTCGACCTATCGAGCAGCACCGCTGGCGCTTCACGGGCGGCGCCATTTTTCCGGCCGGCTTCTTTCAGGTCATTCTCATGATGGCGACCGGCGTCGCGGTGGCGCGTCAGAGCCTTTGGTATCTCGCCGCGGCCTTCGCCTTCTATCTTGGCTCGCTTTGGTATTACGGCCGGCATGCTTGCGCAAAGAAGGCACTTTAGTTACATGTCGATTATCCTGGTTGATAACACTTACGTGCTGAGAGTGGTGGCCGTTTGCCGCAGTCAAACTGCAGGGCTTTTAATAGCGGTATGAAATATTACCCGGAAGGAATTGTCGCATCGATTTTAAAGCGAGTTCAAGTGCAGCTACACGAGAGGCCATAGTACCGTGGAATACCTGGCCCGCCAACACGATCAAGAACACGGTTTATGCGCTGGCCGAATCTTTATCCCATCGAGCAGATTGAGCAGTTCGCGCAGGAGTTGATCAATCACTTTTTCAACGGCAACCCGCAGGTGCGGAAAGTGCGCGTGGAGATTGCCGAGCATCGCTGGGGGAGCGTATTCCATTCGGCTGGAAGCCGACAAATCCGTGGTCGTTCATGCTGGCCGGTCCCGAGCGCCGGACCGCGATAGTAACCGCGACGCCCCGGGCGATGCTGATTGAGGCCGGCGTCGAGTACCTGTGCTTTGTCAAAACCACCGGCTCGGGATTTCAGGGCTACCTTCGCTATCTTTTTACTACGCTACAAGAAACGTCGGATCGCCTTTTTCGGCCACCAATGTGAAGGGGACCTGGCTGTATTCGGACAATGAGATTCCCTTCGCGGTCTACTGGCATGGGGTGCGGGGACGCAATTATGGATACCTTGGTGAGAACAACGAAGAGCCGATCCATGCAGAATACGCTGCATGCGATTGCCGAGGCCGT
>CAVUBR010000025.1:0-1346393 GCA_963739705.1 Terriglobia bacterium
TTGTGTTGCCACATGGCATCGTCCAGGGGCTGATGATTGGCCGGAATCACGGCGTGCAATTGCTGGTCATCATCCTTGTACTTGCCGACCAGGTCATTGCCGGTGATGGTCGCGGACTTGATCTTGTCGGCGACCACGTCGTTCATCAGATTGGTGTATGAGAGCTGAGCGTCCGGACGGGACTTGGTGTTGTGGACCAGCGTCCAGAACAACACCACTGCCATAATGATCACGACCCAGAAGACTGCGGTCTTAATATTCGAATTGTTCATCAACCTCTCCTACCATCTGAGAGCCCATCTAAATATTAGACGTATCCGAGGGCCAACCGATGCGACATTCCCCTAACCGGATTCGTCAACCTTAAGCACCACGCGCGCGCCGGGACTGGCGGCGAAATCGGCGGCAACCCCGAAGCGGCGCGTCCATAAGATGATTCCATTATAAGTAATAATCGGCCAATGCCTGCGCTCCCACAAGGGGACACGGCCCTCCTGGAACAAAAGTTTAATCTTTTCTTCTTGGGAGCGGCCTGCGGGGCGGTACTTGTCACCAGGTCTCCAATTGCGGAGTTCCAGGGTTGGAACGGCATCGTCAGCTGAACGAAGCCGCTCTAAGTCCAGTTCATTCACCACTGTAACACAGGGTTCGGCGGACTCTGGTTTCTCCTGCACCTGCAATGTGATACGGACGGAGCTGCCGGGCAGTTCCACGAATCCGGGGGCGGGCAGGGGGAGGGAGAAGTCGCGCTCGGTGGGATGCGGGGCGATTTTTGAAAAACGAAGCCATTCGAAGGACCGGAAGACGTCCACGGCCGGGGATTTGGACCCGGTCGTGCCCTTCGGACGATTGGGCCATAGCGAGGATTCTTTCCACGTGGGCGAATTCGATCTGGCGGAGGTCGCCTTTGACGGTTTGGATGAAGCGGCGGATCAGGCGGCGGGCCACGGCGGCCGGGGCGCCGGCTAGCGTTGAAACTGGAATGATCAACGGTTCCTGGAAGGGCGGTTGGAGCCGGTCGATTTCAGCTTCCCAGTAACGCTCCTCGTCTTTTGCCAGGCTGGCGAGATTTGCTAGCGCTTCTTCCAGGCGCGGATTGAACGATTCGGCCAGCAGCGGCAGGATATCGTGACGCAGGCGATTGCGGGCGTAGGAGCGATCCTGGTTGGTCGCGTCCTCTCGCCAAGTGATGGACCGCCGGCAGAGCCAATCCTCAATTTCGGCGCGCGTCAGTTCCAACAGCGGCCGGACCAAGCCCGGTTCTGCGACCGGCAGGATGCCCGCAAGGCCCGCGAGCCCGGAGCCGCGGAGAACGCGATACAGGACGGTTTCGGCCTGATCGGACCGCGTGTGTCCGGTGGCGACGCGATCCAGGCGGCCGGACTCCAGCAGTTCCCGGTAGAACCCGAGACGAACGCGGCGCGCGGCCTGCTCCAGGTTGTCAGGCAAGGCGGGGACGTCGGCGCGATGGATATGGAACGGGAGTCCAAACTCTTCGGCCAGCTTGCGAACGAACTCGGCGTCGCTATCAGAGGCATGGCCGCGAATGCCGTGCTCGATATGAACCACGCTCAGTTGCAGATTCCAGCGCGGCGCCAATTCGCGGAGGGCATAGAGCAGGAAGACGGAATCCGCCCCGCCGGAGACGGCCAGGCCGACGCGGTGGCCAGGCCGGAACATTTCCTGGCGCGCGATGAATGCAGCAACTCGCTCGACCTGCGGCATCAGCCCTTCTGCAACATCACCTCGGTCGATTTGATGACAACCGTGACTTTGTCGCCTTTCTTCAATTTGAGCTCTTCGGCGCTGCGCCGCGTGATGACGCTTTCGACGACGTTCTTGCCAACGCGAACCGTGACGTGAGCCATGACTTCGCCGAGTTCGACTTCGGTGATCCGGCCGGGGAGTTGGTTTCTAGCGGAGATAGGCATGATGCTTTCAGGATATCCGGGATAGAGGCGGGCCGATGTCAATGCGAGTTTTGAAGGGCCCCAGGCTGCGGCTTGGGTTCGTTTTTGCAAATTTTATTTCGCTAGGCAGCGTGCTTCCCGCGACTGGAGAAATGCAAGGTATTCTCGGATGGTCCATCAAGTCAACGCTATACCAAGCCGATGGAAATGGTGGAAACCGGTGGGGCTAAGTAGCTGAAGAAGGATGAATCATTTGCGAACTGCGCAAGTGACCGCGCACGTGGAGACGCCGAGTTAGCAATGGAACCTGACTTAAGTCCGCGAAGGGATGGGCGATTTTTTTCGAGTTGGAGGTCAGCAAGCGAATGATAATTTCAGGTCGCCTGGAACGCCGTTGCTCTGGACCGTGAGATGGCCCCAGCAATCGTCAACCTAATTCTGTGGCCAAGGGAGAGATAATGGCTTCATCGATGCATCATCGTCCATCAATAGGCTTTCGCCCTCATCCCGCGCCGATGCTGGCTGTGTTCGCGGCGGTTTTTGTCGTAGTCGGCTGTGGATCTAGCGCAAAGCAGACATCAACAACGGCACGCACTGGTGATTTAGTCATCAATCCGCAATTCGACGATGCTGAACAGTTTAGCGAGGGATTGGCGGCGGTTCGGGTTGGCGATTCCAAGACGGGGAAGTGGGGCTACATTGACAAGCAAGGTCACTATGTGGTGACTCCGCAATTCGACAATGCTGGACAGTTTAGCGAGGGTTTGGCGGCGGTTCGGATTGGCGATTACAGCACGGGGAAGTCAGGCTTCATCGACAAACAAGGTCGCTATGTGGTGAAACCACAGTTCGACTGGGCTGGACAGTTTAGCGAAGGTTTGGCGTGGGTTCGGATGGGCGACCTAAATACGGGCAAGTACGGCTTCATCGATAGACAAGGTCACTACGTCGTGAATTTGCAATTTGACGTGACTGACCAGTTCAGCGAGGGATTGGCTCGGGTTCAGATTGGCGACGACAAAAGTGGGAAGTGCGGCTATATCGATAAGCAAGGGCGTTACGTGGTGAATCCACGCTTTGACTGGCACTGGGTCGGGAGGTTCAGCGAAGGACTGGCGCAGGTTCGGATCGGCGACCTGAAGGGCGGCAAGTACGGCTTCATCGACAGACAAGGTCACTATGTGGTGAATCCTCAATTCGACGATGCTAAACCGTTCAGCGATGGCTTGGCGGCAGTTCGGATTGGCGATTACGCGATGGGCAAATGGGGCTACATCGATAAGCAAGGGCATTACGTTGTGAATTCGCAATTCGAGGTTGCTGAACAGTTCAACGAGGGTCTGGCGGCTGTTCGTGTTGGCGACGTGAAGGGCAACGGGTGGGGCTACATCGACACGCAAGGGCGCTATACGGTGAAACCACAGTTCCACTCGGCTGGACCGTTTAGCGAGGGTTTGGCGTGGGTTGGTTCTGCCGAGATCGACACCAAGACTGAGTTGCACAAAACCGGCTACATCGACAAGCAAGGTCACTATGTGGTGAGTCCGCAGCTTGTCGGGGGTGGAACTTTTAGCGAGGGATTGGCGGTAGTAGTAGACAGCACGAACAAGATGGGCTACATCGCTCGTTAGCCCCGACAACGCTCGCAACTGCGTGCGCGACACCTCTTGAGTTTCGAGTGTTTCGTTATCGTAACCTCAACGGATCGCTGAGAGTCACCTCAGCGATGGCGGCTGGCGTCGCGGATCACGTCTGGACGCTAGATGAACTTATTGGAGGATAAGGCGATGTCAACACTTCGACGAGGGACGGGCTTTCACACTGACGTGGACGCTTTGCATCTGGAGGTGGAAGTGCGCCATGAAGGCTGGAACTACAGGATTCTGAAAACAACAAGGAACGAAGTAATCAAGAACTGGACGCTTCCTCCACATGCCGGTACCAGCAAATATGGTGAACCGGAGAACACGAAATTCCACGCCATTTCCGAAGCCCTGATAGCACTCCGCAGATTAGATGACCCGCACAAGGTCCTGGCGGAAGCTGGATGGACGCCCTACGGACCGGGGCACAGAGAACCATCTCCCCGCTAAGACCCCACTACCGCCCAGCATTGCGGGGTGCGGTAGTGCATGAAAAGTGCAGCAGGCGCGGAGCGCCGTGCGTATGGAATCCTTGCCGCGCGGTCGCGCGAAGATCGGGCGCTCAGGTGTGCCCGAGTCGAATGTTCCTGGTGGACGGGAGGGGGCGGGCGGGGGTGACCAAATGGCGCGAACAGTGAGCCACGCCTTTGCGGCGCGCCGTCCGCGAATCGCGAGCCGCAGGAGGTGCAGGCATCGCTAGGCGGTCGTGGCGAGCGTTGCAGATCGCGGCTAAGTGGTCGCGTGTGTACCGCTCAATGTCGTTCGTCGTCGGTGCGTGGCTCGGCCTCTTCGATTCGAAACTGGTCGAGCAATTCGGGGGGTAGGATGATAGCACCCGGTTGCGCGGCGCGGGTGTTCCAAAACTGCTCAAACTTTCCGCGCGCGTTCACGTTCGCTGGGTTTCTCAGAATTCCCACGTACTCTCTGAAGACGGTTTCAACGGACTCCAGAAACACTCTAGGGCTCAATATGATCGTGACGACCTCTTGCGTCTCGGTGTCGATGGTGATCGAGATCGGCTGTTGCGCGGCAGGTTGGATCACAATCTTGCTGCGGAACATGGCCTCGTGGAAAAGCCCGCATCTGAGCTGGCTGTAAAATACGCCGAGCAAACCTTTTCGGATTTCTTCTCTCCTGTTGGCGTCGAGGTGCTCGGCCAACGCTGTGAGCTGCGGGAACACTGTTTGAAAGCCGATGCCGAAATACTTCGGGGATCGTCCGTGGCTGGACTCGCCCTCTAGAAATTCTGCAAACGCCTCGAAGAAGGCACACGCCAGCATGAGGACGGCTAGCCCCGAGTGTCGGGACCCTGCGCATTCTGGCTGAAGGAGCGCCCGTGCGTGATCGAAGATCCATCCCTGCATCTGATCCTCGAACACGTCGATTTTGTCTTCCAGTCGTCCGGAGCTCAACTTGTCCATGTTGAACCGTGGGCTGATCGCAAACGCACCCATCTCCGCCTCCCTTGCCGCGTGGCGTTAGGCCATTGTCCCAGTTTCGGTGTCGGTCCGGATCTCAGCGACAGTCGCTGCCGTCTTTGCAGTGCTTGGCCGGTTGCAGCTTCATGCTCTTCCTTTTTTTTCCGGGAGCGCGCCACGTGGCGCTGTTGGCGCGGATCGCGGCGGGGGTCTTCACGCCGGATCTTCCACTCGCGGCTCGTCCCTCATCGCGGGCAGCTCGCCGCCGCGCGGATCATGGAGCGAGCTTGCGGGCCGAGAGATGGCCCTGGCCGGGCATATGTCGCGCAGGATGCAGGAACACTACTCCCACGTTCGCATGGCCGCAAAGCGCTCAGCTACGGACAAGCTCGAAAGCGGCTTGATGTCTGCCCCGACACCATCGGATCAGGCTCGAAAGCCCGTCGCAAGCGTGGTTGGTCAGAACAGATAATCTTCGGATCATGGGACACGAATGTGTCGCCGGTTTTGGTCTTCTAGTCATTTTCTAGCAGGCTGGCCTGCGCGGCCCGCGAAGCTGGTTTTCGACCTGTGATGACTTGACTTTCAATCAACTCCAATTGGTAGTGCTCCACAATCTCTACGAGTTTTTGGCGCAGCGCGCCGGGTGCATACCAACTTTCGCGATTCAGTTCTATCATCTTGTTCGGAACTCTGTCGCCAAAAAGTACTACTGCACGGCGAACTGGATCAAGACGGCTGGGATACAAGATTCCGTCGAATGTTTCGGGATGATCATGGAAAGCCCGTGACCAGAGCCGAGGGACGTCGTGTTCACCTGTGAACAGATTTCCATCTGCTCCAACCCGCACCAATGCCCCCGACCGGCTTAAATCTACTAATCGTAATGGCCGCCGCGATTTGAACTCTGTGAGCGCGTTCTCTTTTAATGCACGCGTGGTGATAACGCGTGTTCCCGCAACACGAGCGAAGGTCTCAATGAATGCACAGAAGTGGTCCAATCCGGCATACATTACATCGTAAGAGCAATCCGAATCGAAACGATTCCGACGGGTACAACCAAAGAAAAATGGCGCCCTGTTCAATGCGTGCGTCCGGAACATACGGTCAACAAATTCAAGCCTAGGGATGGATCTTTCGGAAAGATCCGCCGGTGGGCGAGGGCACGACCTTTGGCTCACCTTTACGCCGCTCCATGTTCCCCGTAGGCTTGCGCGGCGTCTAGGACTCGTTTCAGGTTTCCGGCTTTCAGTACATCAATCGGCGTTGCATCGTTCAGCCGTGGGTTCTTGCTGACAAAGAATGCAATTTGCATCCACTGGTCATGGGGAGCTAACGCTTGAAGCACATCCTTGAGACCGGGCAGGGTACCCGACTTCGTGAACTGCCAAGCCGGATAACGATATCCGTGCCTGCCCATGCTCAACGCTAGAAGGGCATGCGCCTGCCGCCGCTTATCTACGGCTTCTCGTGACAATCCCAGGATCTGCGCGCTTTCCGCGGCGCTGAGTGTTCCTCCATGTTCTTCAAGCAGTCTGCGTTGAGCTTGGATGCCGCGAATGAATGCCGGCGCCAAAGGCTCGACTGACCGCAGATCATCGAGCAACTCGCCCGATGATAATGCTCGCAACAGGACGATCAGATCTGTGGGGGCGGCAGTAGCGTTGACCACGGAATTCTCGGAGAGCTCGGTAAATCGTAGTACGGCGCTTATGGAACGTCGCATTAGCGCTTGGAGAAGGGGACTCTCTTTCTCGACCGTGGAGCGAACCTGTTCCAGCCAATGAGGAATGCTCGACGGGAGCGAGACCGTCTGTTCGGTTGTTGAGCGTGGGGATCTTCTGCGGGGCTGACGCTGGGTACCCATTCAGGTTCACCACTTCTAATATGAGCCAGGAACAGGAAACCGTCAACCCCGAAAGGATTTGTGTATCCAATGTCTATGAGAAAAAAGAATAAGTAGATCTCATAAATTGGGACGGGCAGTGGCGGCCCTATGCCCGGTCCTGCTGGAGAGAGGCTCCTTTGGCCGGTCCAGGGCACGCTCTGTACAGGATCACATCCCGTCCGCCACAATTGATTGGCCCCGGTGTCGCCGCCGGACAGCGGATATACTTGGTCGTCGGGAGGCACACAATGATGACTCGAAGAGTGTTGGCGCTGGTCTTCGCCTTCGCTTGCGGAGCGATCGTGGGACACCTGGCGTTTCCGCCGGCTGGCGTGGTGATGGCTCAAACCCACAAACCGGTCATGATGACTCATCTCTACACCGGTCCGGACAATCAGGCGCACGCCGAAGAAATCGAAGCGAAGTTTTCCGGCAACGTTTTCAAGATGCTTCCCGTGACCGGAGCCGAGTTGCATCGGGGGTTGCCCGGTTCGGTGGCCGATTGGCACACTGCTCCGCGCCGGCAGTACGTGATCACGCTCACGGGCCAGGGAGAGATCGAAGTCGCGGGAGGCAAGAAGATCTCCATTCAACCTGGGCATATCGACCTGGTGGAGGACGTCACCGGCAAAGGTCATATCACGAAAGTCACCGGCACCCTGGATCGGGTGACGCTGTGGCTGCCACTCGCGGATCAGTCGAATCGGTAGAAGTAGTTGCGGGATGGGTTTCCTATCGAGAACGACGTGTGATAAATTGACGGCCATGCACTTGATCCGGATGTCTTGCCGCATTCTTGGACTGGCGGCGGTCTTTTCTCTTTGCACCGCCGTCCTGGCCGCTGCCACCGGCGAAGAGGTTTATACCAAACGCTGCTCCGGCTGTCATGATCAAACCAATCCGCGCATTCCTCCGCGCGATGCCTTGAAGACGATACCCGCATCCAGAATCCTCAAGATCCTGGACTTCGGGGTGATGATGCAGGTGGCGTATCACATGCCGCGCGAGGAACGGGAGGCGGTGGCGAAATTCCTGGGTACCGACGGCGCCGAGACCGCTCTGCCGGCCGAAGCGTTTTGCAAGGACCGGACCGTCGCAATCAACGACAAATCCAAATTCATCTGGAATGGATGGAGCCCCAAGGGCGACAACGCGCGTTTTGAGACGGCGGATGTGGCCGGGCTGAGCCTCGACCAGGTAAAGAAGCTCAAGCTGAAATGGGCTTTTGGCTACGACGGCGACGTGAACGCCTTCGCCTTCCCGGCGTTTTTCGACGGGCAGATCTTCGTCGGAAGCGCGCGCGGGACGGTGCACGCGCTGCGGGCAGAGAGCGGCTGCGTCCAGTGGACCTTCGACGCCAACGGTCCGGTTCGTTCGGCCATGATCGTGGTGCCGAACGGGGCGCGACACACGCTCTTGTTTGGCGATCAGATCGGCTGGTACTACGCGCTGGAAGCCGAGACGGGCAAGCTGATCTGGAAGAAGCGGATTGAGGATCACGATACGGCGCGTCTCACCGGCGCGGCGCTGGTGCATGACGGCGTGGTATATGTGCCGGTCGCATCCTGGGAGGAAACGCGCTCGTCGGGGGAGGATTATTTGTGCTGCACGTTCCGCGGCTCGCTGGTTGCGCTGCGTATTCGCGACGGCCAGCAGGTTTGGAAAAGCTACATGGTCGGGGAACCGGCAGAGCAAGGCAAGACGGCCGCGGGGAAAGCCAAGTGGGGCCCATCGGGAGCGAGCATTTGGTCGACGCCCGCTTACGATGCCAAGCGCAACTTGATTTACGTGACCACGGGAGATAACTTCTCCGCGCCAGCGACGCTAACTAGCGACGCGCTGGTGGCGATCAATCCCGCCGACGGCAAGATTGTGTGGACCTCGCAGACCACGGCCAACGATGTTTCGCCCTCCGAAAAAGGTCCGGACTTCGATTATGGCTCGCCTCCGATGCTCATCAAAACTCCCGAAGGGCGCGAGCTGATCCTGGCCGGCCAGAAGTCGGCGATGGTTTACGCTTTCGATCCGGACAAGAAGGGCGAAGTGGTTTGGCAGACTCGCGTAGGCCGGGGCGGCGCGAATGGAGGCGTGCAATGGGGGATGTCCTACGACGGGCAGAACGTCTACGCGTCCGTCTCGGACAGTCGCTGGAAAGCGGACCACGGACGCGGATGGCAGCGCCGATGCGCATTCATGGATCCGGAGGTGGGCGGCGGCCTGACGGCGCTGAAGGTTTCCGATGGGAGCAAGCTCTGGTTCGCTTCTCCGCCGGAGTGCGGAACCCGGCCCGGATGCAGTCCGGCACAAGGGGCCGCGCTTACGTCCATCCCGGGGGCCGTCTTCGCGGGAACGCTGGGTGGGATTCTGCGCGCTTACTCGACTGAAGATGGCAAGGTGCTTTGGGAATACGATACGGCGCAGGATTTTAAGACGGTGAACGGAGTGAAAGCCAAAGGCGGCGCGATCGACGGACCGGGCACGATGGTGATCAAGGGGATGGTATTCGTGAACTCCGGCTACTCGCGTTTCGGCGGCCTTCCGGGCAACGTCTTGCTGGCGTTCGAGCCGGAGAAGTGAGCGTCTCTAGGATTGGCTAATCTGATCCGCGTTGACATGCGCGCGTTCCAGACAAGCCGCAATCTCACGAGCCAGCTCATCGACATTGGGAGGGAGCAGCATGGTGTTGTGGTCGCCGGGGACGCTTCTTATTTCAAGTCGCCCGCCAGTCAGGCGCTCCCAGCCGAATCTTGCGCCAGCCGGCGCTCCCAGAAGCTGGTTCTGAGATTCCATCAGCGTTACCAAGCCACGATAAGGCTGCGGTATGTATGCGGCTTCGGCCATGCTAAGGAACCCAGCGAGCACCGGCTCTGCCTCGCGGTTCAATGCAGCGGCCGAAGGTCTGGCTTTCCGCAACTTCCGACGTATATATGAGCCTCCTTGCGAAGACAAAGACTTCGCATGCCGCAGAAGCGACGCTGGATCTCTTTTCGCAATCTGATGGGCGAGCGAAGAAAGATGGGAGCCGGCGCGCATCCTGACGGGAAAGCTATCGCGGACTCCGGCGGGCAAGTAAGTATCTATCAAAATGAGCGCTGCTGCTTCCTGGCCTTGCGACTGAAGTTGGTGGGCGGCTTCGTAAGCGAATAGACCGTGCATCGAGTAGCCACCCAGGCAATATGGGCCTTCGGGTTGAAAATGCCGCAGGGCCGGCAGCATCCGTTGAACCATTTCTTCCAGTGGAGTTTCGCGGCCCAACCAGGAGACATCGCACTCATCCAGAGTGATTCCAAAGAATGGCTGATCGAATCCGAGCCGGCCTGCCAGCGGCTTTAGTGCGGGGCCCGCTCCAAAACAGAAGAAGCGCACTCGCGATCCGAAGGGCTGGATCGGCACAATGTATCGAGGGTAAGTCGATGACCGCTGCTCTTCGATTGCAACCGCGAGCTGAGCCAGGGTGGGAGACTCCAGCAGCGTCTGCATGGAAATGGCTATTCCGAAACGCTCCTCGATCATCGCGACCAATCGGATGGCCTGCAATGAATCGGCGCCTAGATTAAAGAAATCATCGTTCCGATGGAGCGCGCCGGGCTGGAGTAGTGTTTCCCAGATATCAGCCAGACGTTTCTCGATCCCGGCCTGCGGAGGATCGACCGATGACCTTGGTCCGCTCTGAATGTGGAATGGGTTAGGCAACTCGCGGCGATTCACCTTGTTATTTGGCAGGCGTGGAAACTCCGTCAGAAACATGAACTGCGACGGCACCAGGTGAGCTGGCAGGGTTGCTTCCAGGAATCGGCGGAGATCGGCAGCAGTTGATGAGCCCTGCTGCCGCAGGATCACCCACGCGACCAACTTCTTCTCTGCTGCGCCGTCTTCACGCGCGCCTGCGAGGACATCTTTGACGCCGGGATGGTTTTTCAGCGCGGCTTCAACTTCGGCGGGTTCCACCAGGCAGCCGCGAATCTTGAGCTGTTGATCGATTCGCCCTACATACTGTAAATTGCCGTCCTCCAAGAATCGACAAAGATCGGCGGTCTTGAACAGTCTGGTTAAGGAAGCGCCGAATGGATTCTCTATAAAACGCTCGGCGGTCAACTCCGGCCGGTTCAGATAACCGCGCGCCATTCCGGGGCCGCCCATATAGAGTTCGCCCGTGGATCCATACGGCACCGCATTCCTTGAGGAATCGAGAAGATAGGCCTCAGTGGCGGCGATGGGACGCCCGATAGGAACCGTTTTTCCTGGCAAAGCATCGGCGATCTCAAACCAGGTGGCATGGTGGCACAGTTCCGATGAACCGTAGAAGTTGATGAGGCGGGTGTTGGGAAGAATCTCGTGGAAACGCTTGGCCAGCGACGCCGGGAACACCTCGCCGGAAACGAAGCAGTACCTGAGAGGAAAAGTGTTCGGGTTTAGCGAGGCGATGCAGTCCAGCCAGGAAGGGAGCACCGACGGCACAACGATGATTCTCGTAATCCGGTCGCGGCCGATCGCGCGCATTAGCTCCATTGGCGAGCCGCGCGCGGTCTCGTCGGGGATCATACGCAGCTCGACGCCTTGGAGTAGCGGGCCGAATATTTCGTATACCGAGTCCACAAAACTGAGGGCGACGATCTGTGAGGCGATGTCGTCCGGCTGGTAGGGAAACACATTCGACATCCATTGGATACGATTCAACAGCCCCAACTGCGGGCACAGGACGCCCTTTGGTTTTCCGGTGGAACCGGAAGTGTAAACGACGTAGGCCAGGGTTTCCGGCGTAGCTGAGGAGTTCGCATCGCGGGGAACATCGAGCTCGATCCCAGGCTCCTCATCGAGCAATATCGTTGGCGTTAAATTGGTCCTGATATTGCCCACCAACCGGCTATCTGTTATCAGCAGCCTGGCGCCAGAATCCTGGATCATGAAATCCAGACGGCCGCGCGGATATCGGGGGTCGAGCGGCATAAACGCGCCGCCGCACTTGAGCACGGCCAGGATGGCTATCAGGTATTTGGGCGTGCGCTCAAGATGAACGCCAATTATGCTCTCCAGGCCCGCGCCCGAAGCAGCCAGCGTCTCTGCCAGCCGGTCCGATTGTTTGCTTAGTGCATGGTAGGTAAGCTGATCAGACTGGCCCATCAAACTTACGGCCACGCGATCGGAAGTCCGGGTGGCCTGGGCTTCGAATAACTCAACCAGGGAACGGAACGCCTCGTGGCCTGATTCTGGATCGATGGTTCGGAAAGACACAGGAGTTGGCGTGCAAGTCTGCTTACTGGTTCCGAAAAAGAACGCGAAGCAAAGCAACGCGCATAACTATATTGGACTACATCAGAGCAATGCTTCTGACGACAGCCTGCACTTGACCGGCACCGGCGGTAGCCGATAAACTCCGGCTACTCGCGTTTCAGCGGCCTTCCGGGCAAACGTCTTAGCACCGATTCTAAGGCGCCTCACGTTTTGCAACAATGACCAGTACGAGGGAAAGGAGAATTGCAACAATGACGAAGTGCGAGGAATGGATAACGATGAAAAAAATTGCCACGCTGTTCGTTGGAATGCTCATTGCGGTTGGTGGTTTCACGGATGCTCATGCGCAGATTTCCACCAGGCAGCAACAAGCCGAGCAGGATGCGCTGGACGCAAAGACTCCCAAGCTGAACTACACGGAAGAAGTGCTTCAGCTTCTCGTTCCTGGCATGACCATGGGCGAAACAGTCGGCGTCGACACCAATTCCCAAAATCATATTTTTGTTTATTCACGCACCAATCCGCAGGGCATCGCCCGCGGCGGCACTGCGGCGATGCTGTGGGAGTTCGACCAGAACGGCAAGTTCGTTAAGGAATGGGGACCGCACAATTACGCCGCGTCCTTCGCTCACTCTGTCCGGGTTGACAAGAACGACAATGTCTGGCAGGTTGACGAAGGCTCGGGCATGATTGTCAAATACAGTTCCCAAGCGGTTCCGCTCGAACAATTCGGGCGCACACCGGAAGCCATCGATTATCTGGAAGCGAGCGTGGAAAAGCAGGGCCGCGGCTTTGAAGGCGAGGCGCGCCGGGAGGAGCACCCTGTAGAAATGGTTAAAAGGCTGCATCCGGACGGCGGGGTGGGCACCTTCAATCGTCCCACGGATGTCGCCTGGGACTCGGCGGGCAATGTCTTCGTCACTGACGGCTACGGCAATTCACGCGTGGTGAAGATCGCGCCCGGCGGCCATTGGCTGAAATGGGTAGGTACCTGGGGCACAGGTCCCAACCAGTTCAACATCGTTCACAGCGTTGCGGTCGACAGTCAGGACAATGTCTACGCCGCTGACCGCAATAATCACCGCATCCAGGTATATGACGACAATCTCAACTTCAAGAAATCCATCACCGGCCTGGGCGCGCCCTGGGGCCTGTGCATCCCAAAAGCCGACTCGAGCGGCAAGCAATATATCTTTAGCTCCGATGGTACGTCCGGCCGCTTGTACAAGATCGATCTCGACAGCGGCAAGGTGTTGGGCTGGGCACAGACCAGCCTGGGTCGCGGAGAGGACGATGCTGGACGGCTAATCCACGAGATCGGCTGCAAGGATCCAAACGTGGTGTATCTCGGCTCGGCGATTCTATGGAACGTCACCAAGGTAACTATCAAGTAAAAGGCCGCGGCGATCAATTCAAACGGTTTTGGTATCGTAAATCAGTAGAGTTGCGCCACCGGATGCAAAGTTCGGGAAATCGGCCGCGGCGGCCTGGCCCTCCGGAGAGGCAAGAGCAGCGCTCAGGCCGGCGATCGAGTCGAAGCTCAAGGTCGCGATCAAGTGCGGCGCGTTTCCGCCGATGGCCTGCACCGGTCCGTTACTGATCGAGAACGAGCGCAAGCCGGGGATTTTCCGGGCCAGCGGCACGTGCGTCTGATGATAGTAGCGATCAAAGGCGGACGGGTCCGCCGGGGTGTTGTAGATAACGAGTACTTGCGCCATAAACTTCGCATTCTATCTAATTCCATAAACTGGAATGCACTTACTCGCGGTTAGTAAGCGCCCGGCTTCGTAAGGTTCGCGACAAAACTGGCATCAAAGTTGAGAAAAAGGCTATCGGCAATGCATTTCGGTTCTCTATATTGCAGTTTTGCGTGATAGACTACGGCAACCTGGGTGTTTGCAGTAAGAACGACCAGGAAGTAACGGAGGAACCTCGATGCGTTTCAATCAAGCTATCGCTACGTGTGTAGGGCTGGCCGCGCTGTCGCTGACGGCCATGGCCCAGAATGGTCCCGCGCTACTCAATGTAGCCAGAGTGCAAGTGAAACCAGACCGTGTTGGGGAGTATATGGATGTGGAAGGGCAGTACACGGCTGCTTACAAAAAAGGTGGCGGGACGCTGCGCGCCGTTTACCGGGGGGCCGCTGGAAATCCATTCGAGTTCCTGGTGATCACGGCGGTACCCAACTATGCGGCGTTGGATGGCAAGTCACCCTACGCCAAAGGAACCACCGAGGCCGAACTGACTCGGATGGCTGCTCGCCGGGCGCAATGCGTCGATGCCGTTCGAGTAACTTACGAGAGGCAGCGCGTGGATTTGGGATTCAATCCTCGGAATGCGCCGCAGCCCTCCATGGTGATGGTCACGCGCGTGACCGTACGTCCGGACATGGTGGAACCGTTCACGGCCACGGTGAAAAACGAACTGGCTCCGGCGCTGAAGAAATCCGGCCAATCGAGTTTTCTCGCTCGCCAGGTGGATTTTGGCGGGACACGCAATGTGTTTAGTTTTCGCTCGCCGCTCGTAAAATATGCCGACCTGGATGGTGAAAGCCCGCTGGTCAAAGGTTTAGGCCAGGAGGCCGCGACGAAACTGGGCGCGAAACTCTCTTCGATGGGCAACGCGGAGTGGATGATTTACACTTACGTGCCTGGAATGAGTTTGAGTCAGCAGCCATAGCGATTGCCGCTTAGCTGCACTAACGTCTCAACGGCTCCATGCCGCTATCGCGGATGGCCTTGGCTGCGATTTCGGATCGGAGAAACGCGATCAGGCGTTGGGAGGATTGCGGTTCTTTGCTCCCGGCTACCATGGCGGTGCTAAACACTGAGATGTATTGGATCTCACTCGGGATTTCGCCGACGAAATCGGCGCCGGGCGCGTGGCGAAGCTCGCTAACCGGCTGAATCGCGATTTCGGCATCTCCCTTGGCCACCGCGGCCACACCCGTGTTGGTGATCTTGCCCGCCAGATCACCGGCGATTCCGAGCTTTGGAAAGAGTTTCGCCGTCATGTAAATGCCCGTGGTGCTGGCTGGGAAGGTGATGGATTTCGCCCGAAGCAGCGTCTGTTTGAAAGCCTCCACGGTGCTGATATCCGGTTTGGATGCTCCGGCGCGCACCGCAAGACCCAGCGGCGTTTGCGCCAGATCCACTTCCGTGCCGGCGACGATTTTGCCCTCGGCGATCAAATCGTTGAGTCCTTCTTTGGACATGATCACGACGTCCGCCGGAACGCCCCGGCGAAGTTGTGCGCCGATGGTGTTCGGCCCGTTCCCCTGCGACGCCCCTCTGG
This sequence comes from Terriglobia bacterium, assembly GCA_963739705.1. Lineage (GTDB taxonomy): Bacteria > Acidobacteriota > Terriglobia > Bryobacterales > Bryobacteraceae > Palsa-89. Next base: position 15,386 of record CAVUBR010000025.1, read on the forward strand.
CGGTGGTTACTGTAATGCCGGTGGTTTTCTCGAACTCCGGAAGCATCTGCTGGTAGGCCGCCGAAAAACCGCCGGAGATGATGACATTGAGCTGCGCGAATGATTCAGACGGAAGGGCGAGCGCGGCCGCGATCACAAAGATCGAACTGAAGCTGAGTGATTTCTTGGTGGGATGCACAACAGGTTTGGGCCCGAGCCACAGACTCGAGCCCCTTCACTTGCCGACTCTACTTCACAGTGATCTTTTCCACGGTCCAGGTGGAGCAGTCGCCTTTGTAGATGACATGCGCGGATTCGCAATGGATTTCGTGGATCAAGCAGGTGTTCTGGCCATGGCCGAGGCTGGTCTGGGCCCAGCCCAGCAGCTTGCCGTCCAGGTCGAACTTATAGAGTTTGCCGCTGAAGCCATCGCCGCTGTACATATATTGGGGCGAACCGGGCGTGATGCAGACGCTCCAGGGTGCGCCCATGCCGGTGATGCTTTTTTCCAGCTTCAATTCGGTGTTGTAGACCTGGACGCGATTGTTGCCGCGATCGCCGACGTAGATGTTGTCGTTGGCGTCCGAGGCGATGCCGTGGGGCGTGGAGAACTGATCGGGGCCGGAACCGTGCGTGCCGACCGCGCCCACCCACATGCCGTCTTTCGACATCTTGTCGAGGCGCGAGTTGCCGTAGCCGTCGCTGACGTAGATATTGTCGTGCGAATCCCAGGTCACGTCAGTTTCGCGGTTGAATGAACCGGCGTTGCCGACCGGATAGCGGTTCTCGTCTTTCTCTTCGCGCTCGAGGAAGCGCTCCAGATAGTCGATCGCCTCCGGCTTTCGGCCGAGCACCATCTTCACCATGCCGTTGGGGTCGAACTTGACGATCATGCCGGAACCTTCGTCGACCATCCATACGTTGTCGTACTTGTCGACACGGACCGAGTGCGCAAAGGACGCGGCGTAGTTATCCTGGCCCCATTCCTTGACGAATTTCAGATTCTGGTCGAACTCGAACAGCTCGGCGGCCGTTCCGCCACGCGCGCTTCCGCCCTTGCCGGTGCGCGAGTAGACGAACAAGTGGCCTTTTGAATTTTTGGAGACACCTTCCGTTTCACCGATGGTGTGGCCGGGGACGGAGAGCGGCAGCACTTCCTCGGTGATCTGGAGTTGGGGCGTATTTCTTTCGAGTTCAGCCTGCTTTTCCCTGGCCGCTATTGCCTCAGGGCTGGCGCCCCGACCACCGCGGCCCTGGGCCTGGGCACGCCGCAGCGAGAAGGTGCTCAAGCCGATTACGAACGCCAGCACGAAAAACGAAACCATCACGATAGAACGCTTCATCGAATTGACCCTCCTGTGGTCATGGATGTCGAACTTGGAACATGCCCAGACATTGTCGGCTTCCGTTATCGGGCTATTGTACACCTAACCGCATGCGGGTGTGGCGAGATCGGTTCGGAGGCAATCTTTAACGAGGCGGCACGTCCCGCGCCGGCCCGCGCCGTTGCTGGCACACGCTTTTTTGTGTTAGCCTCGTCCCGGTTAGCTGGAGGAAATGCATTATGAAAAAACACCGCCACAGTCGTAGGGAATTCATGGGCCTGACCGGAGCGGGTATCGCCGCTGCTCTGGGCGGGCCGTGGACCGGCATCGCAGCGGCGGCCGAAGGGCAGGATGCGGATCTGGTCGTCTTCAATGCCAAGGTCTATACCGTGGATTCCAGCGCTCCGCGGGCCGAGGCGTTCGCGATCAAGGCCGGACGGTTCGCCGCCGTCGGAAGCAGCGCCGACATGAAGGCTTTCATCGGCAAGCGGACTCAGACCTTCGACGCCAAGCAGATGACCATCGTGCCCGGGTTCATCGATTGCCACAATCATGCGCCCGGCAATGTGCTGCTGTACGAAGTGCTGGTGGGCAATCCCTACGTGGTGGAGTTCGTCACCATCGACAGCATCGTCGACAAACTTCGCGCGCGAGCGAAGGAGACGCCGCCCGGCACTTGGGTGGAAGGATTTTTCTTCGACGACACCAAGGTGAAGGACAATCGCCTGATCAACGTTCACGACCTGGACCAGGTGTCGAAGGACCATCCGGTGGTGGTGCATCATCGCGGCGGCCACACCTCGTTCTACAACAGCAAGGCGCTGGAGATGGCGGACATCAACAAGAACACGCCCAATCCGCCGGGCGGGACTTTCGACCGCGACGCGAACGGCGACTTGAACGGCCGCGTTACGGACCGCGCGACGGCCGTCGTCAATCGCGTCGGCAAGCGGCGGACCTTTAGCCCGCAAGAGACCGAGCAGCGCAATCGCGACGGGCTGGCGTACATCTCCAAGCAGTTCGTGCGCTATGGCCTGACCAGCGTGCATCACGAGGGTGGCGATCTGTTCGCGCTGCAGCAAGTGCGGGCGCGCGGCGATCTGCTGCACCGGGTGAGCTACGAAGCCAACGGCAAGGTGCTGGAGGCGATGATCGCCGGCGGCATCGAGACCGGGTTCGGCGACGAATGGATCCGGTTCGGCGCGACATCCGAGCACACTGTCGACGGATCGTTCTCCGAGCGCACCATGGCGCTCAGCATGCCCTATCCCGGCGTCACGCCGCCTTACAAAGGCAACATCACGGAGACGCAGGACAGATCTCAACGCCTGGATCGAGCGGGTGCATCGCGCGGGCATCCAGGTCAACTGCCATGCCAACGGGGATGTCGCCATCGACATGATGCTGACCGCGTTCGAGCGGGCGCAGAAGCTGGTTCCGCGCGACGGACGCGCGGCCCAAGATCACGCACTGCACGTTAATCAACGACGATCTGATCCGGCGCATGAAGGCGCTGAATGCCGTGCCGGCGGCGTTCACGTCGTACGCCTACTACAACTCCGACAAGTTCCATTTCTACGGCGAAGAGCTGATGAAGCGATGCATGGCCTATCGCACTTTCCTCGATGCCGGGATTGTGGCGGCGGCGGGGTCGGATTTCAGTCCGGGACCGTTCGATCCGCGGATGGGCATTCAGGGAATGGTGACGCGCACCGGCTGGAACGGCGAGACCTGGGGAGCCAATCAGAGGATCAGCGTGGATGAGGCGCTGCGCATTAACACCATCAACGGCGCCTACAACTCACACGAGGAAGCGATCAAAGGATCGATCACGCCGGGCAAACTGGCGGATTTCGTGGTGCTGGCGGACGATCTTCACACTGTCAGCCAGGACAAGATCAAGGACATCGAGATCGTGCGCACGGTGGTGGGCGGGAAAACGGTCTATCAGGCGTGACTTATCTGTTCTAGTCAGATCATGGGGCCAAGCCGCGATGGGGCACTGAGCGACCCTATACTCAGAGTGTGTCCGCTCGCGCGCTCCGCGTGTCCAAGCCTTATCTGCTGCTGTTCGCCGGCCTGACCGTTGTGTATCATTCCAATCTGCGTCCGATTCCGTCGGGCGATTCGCTGTGTACGTCGTTGCTGCCGCTGTCGATTTTGCTGGACCATTCGGTGCTGCTCGATCGCTTCGGTCCTTGGCTGTTTTCGCATGTACCTTATACCCGCGAGGTGATCCGCTTCAAGGGCGGGCATTACTACAGCGGGTATCCCATCGCCGGTGGCGTGCTTGTAACGCCTTTGTACCTGCCGCTGCTGGCGGTACCGGGTCTGCGCGGCTGGGACCCTGGGTCGCTGGTGGTGCTGGCGCGAATCCTGGAGAAATTTGCGGCTGCGGCGATCGCTGCTTTTTCCGCGGTGGTGATGCTGGCGCTGCTTTTGCGCCTGACCAGCCGCTACTGGGCCTGGCGGTTGACTTTGATTTATGCGCTGGCGACGGCGACGTGGTCCATCGCGAGCCAGGCGTTGTGGCAGCACACCACCGTGGAACTGGCGATCGTCGGGGCAATGTATTTCCTGGAAGCCTGGTGGCGGAATCGCGAATCGGCGGGAGCGCTCTGGCTTTGCGGGGCTTGCGCGGCCTGCGCTCTGGTGATTCGTCCCGGGGAAGTAGTCGCACTGGTCGCCGTTGCGGCCGGGCTTTTGGCGGCGCGGACAGGGCTACTCGATTACGCACGCTTCCTGGCGCTGCCGGCATTGGGTGGGCTACTGGCGCTGGCCTACAATCTTTACTTCTTCCATAACCCTACGGGAACCTACACGTTCGGGATGTGGGCCGGATCCGCACTGAACGGCGTGGCCGGGCTGCTGGTGAGCCCGGGGCGCGGATTACTGATCTTCATGCCGATCGCGGTGTTTGCGCTGTGCGCCTTTCTGCCGGCTGCGGCGGATGCGCGCCGCAAGCATGCTCCCTTGCTGCTCGCCAGCACTACGCTGCTGGTTCTCCATTTCCTGGTTGTCTCGCGCGTGAATTTGTGGTGGGGCGGATATTGCTGGGGGCCGCGCTACCTCACCGAGATCATGCCGTTGTTGGTGATCCTGATGGCCCTCGGCTCGGCCGAACTGGAGCGGCCGTGGGTGAAGCGTTCGCTCGCGGTGGTCGCTGTCTATTGCGTTTCGATCCAGGCGCTGGGAGTCTACTTTTATCCCAACGGGCATTGGGACAACACGCCCGTGTCCGTGGATCAGGCCGGATATCGGGTTTGGGATTGGCGCGACAATCCCATTTGCCGGACGCTCGACGCGGGCCCTTTGTGGCAGCCTTACGCGATTGTCGCGACGGCAGTGACCGATGGTTTCCCGGCGGCTTCTCGAAAAATGCGCGAACTGGGCGTGCATTTGTACTGACCTGCAGTACCATAGAAAACTAATGCCTCGATCCCTCACCGAACTGGCCGCGCAGATTCGTCTCCTGCTGATGGATGTGGATGGCGTGCTGACCGATGGAAAACTGTACAACGTTCCGGATACCGCCGGGAACATGGTGGAGACCAAGGGCTTCGATACGCAGGATGGGGTTTCGCTGCAATGGCTCTCGTGGAAGGGAATTCAGACCGGCGTCATCAGCGGGCGCATCTCGCCGGCCACGGAGACCCGCGCGCGAGCAGTGCAATATGACGTATATTTACCAGGGCCATCTCGAAAAGATTCCAATACTGGAGGAGATCCTGCAGCGCTCGGGTTTCGAGGCGTCGCAAGTGGCATACGTGGGCGACGATTTGACCGACGTGGTGGTGATGAATCGCGTTGGGCTGAGCATTGCGACGGCGAATGCGCGGCCGGAGGTCAAGCGCTCGGCCATGCACGTCACGGAGAGTCCCGGTGGGCGAGGCGCGGTGCGGGAGGTCGCGGAACTCTTGCTCAAAGCGCAAGGACACTGGGACGATCTGCTGCGGAAGTACGAAATCCGATGAGCGCGGAGCGGGTTGGATTGGTGGTTGTGGCGCAGGCCGGCCCCGGTGTGCTGCACGAATTGACGGGCGTGATCGCGCGGCAGCATGGCGATATCGCTTCGGTCGAGATTATCGAGCAACTGCCGGAGTCGCGGATCTATTTCGAGATTGATCTGCCGGGCGATGCGGCGGCGTTGCAGACGGATCTTCAGGCGCTGACCGTGGTCCGCGAGGTCACCGTCGTCAAAACGCTACAGAAGATCTACGGCAAGCGCATTATCATCGTCGGCGGCGGGGCGCAGGTTGGGCAGGTGGCCATCGGGGCTATTTCGGAGGCGGATCGTCACAATATCCGGGGCGAACACATCTCGGTGGATACGATCCCGCTGGTCGGCGAACAACCGCTGGCGGACGCGGTACGCGCGGTAGCCAGATTACCGCGCGCTCGGGCGCTGGTGCTGGCCGGTGCGCTCATGGGAGGCGAGATCGAGACGGCGGTGCGCGAGGTGCGCAGTCAAGGTCTGCTGGTGATCAGCTTGAACATGGCGGGCAGCGTGCCTGAGGCGGCGGACCTGGTGGTGACCGATCCGGTGCAAGCCGGTGTCATGGCTGTCATGGCGGTGGCTGACACAGCGAAATTCACTGTGGGACGGCTGAGCCGGCGAGTGTTCTAGGATTCGCCCACTACGAATAGCAGTGCGATACAGGCCGCATCGGCCTTTTGATTGGAATGCGGATGGTTGACTTCGCCTGGGGAGTGGGCGCCGGGTCTGCGAGGGCGGTTTTTATTACCTGGACGAAGTCATCCAGTTCGTCGAGCCGCTCTTGGCAAACGGAGCACAGGAGCAAATGTTCTTCCACAGGTTGGCTTTCCTGGTCGGATAGCTTTCCCATGGCGTAGCTTTCCAGAAGGTCATCTGGAAAGTGACAGGCAGCAGTGTTCATAGCAAGAACCTCCTCGGCGACCGAAACGGGGCCACCGACTGCTTTAGCCTCGAAGGGCCGTTAGATGGCCAGCACCGATTCTAAAGGCCAGAGTGCGCCGCGCTCGCGGAAGTTCTCAGAAAAGTTGCGCGCAGTGGCCGTCGGTGCAATTTTCGTTGCCCCAACTCGCCAAAGCGCGCCTTGGCTCGCGACTTCAGCAAGCGAAATTGGGTTTCGGTCAAGTTCATTTCCTCGCAGATCTGTTCTTGGCTTTGTTCCTGTAAATAGAAGCGGGTCAATATGTTGCGGTCGCGATCCGACATTTCGCGTAAGACCTCGGCCATGAGGTCGAGCTTCTCGCGGAACGCAGCGCGCTGTTCAGGGTTACGGCGGCCGTCGGCGACGCGCGAGTTCAGGTCCAGGTTGATATGGTCGCGGCGGCGATGAACGAGGTGATCAATATGCGCCGCAACCTGGCGCCGCAGCACGGTGCGGACGAATCCCATGAGCCGCTCGGGCTCCCTTAGGTCGCCGCGGCGAATGGCTTTGACAACAATGAGAAAAGTATCGTGGATCTTGTCGTCGATCTCCTGTCCTCCCAATTGGCGGCACAAATAGAAGCGGATGCCTTTGGCGAACACGCGATACAGCTCTTCCATGGCAGACTCATCGCCGCGGTGGATTCGCTCGACCAGTTCGGTCCAGTCGGCCGGACTGCCCCCGATCTCGGCAGCCTGGGTTTCGTCACGCTCAGCAACCATCTGTTCTTCGGCGCTGTCCGCGGAGGCGCCCGGCCGCTTTTCGGTCCAATTGGCTCTGGATCTTGTAAATCCGAGCTTTGCCATTGTTGCAACCATTTCCGATCCTTTCGCGCCACGCAGAAGGCGCCCAATACTCCGCCAACTACACGGGCTTGCTGTCTTATTTCCTTTGGATTTCCTGCAGCGAGGGTTGGGAATGGCGCGTTGAACAACGTGTCATTCTATGAACAACCAGTAAGGCTTTTCCCCTAGCTCAGCATTTGTTACTCCAAACAATGCCCGAATAGAATCGACAACCCGGCTCGTTCTCAATGGCGCGTGCTCGTTGGGCCGGCTGGGCGGAACACGCGAACTAAAGGAATCAATTCGTTTGGCGGCGCCAGGCGATGAAATTCAAGACTTTCGTCGCCAAGGCTCGGACACCTGAGCGGAGCGGGTCGGCCCAAAAGCCAGCGCAGGCTTAGCCGGATTTAGCTCTCTGTGGGATGCGTGGTAGCGCTTTATTCGCCGCTGAGGAATAGGGCGCTGGGTGGAAAGTCTGCTGGCAATGGTGAAATCCCCCGATGCACGGGTGTTCAGGTCCACAGTGGACTCGCGTCGCCTATATGGAGGCATTGACGCTGGGGCGGCGGGCAGAACGTGGCCGGAATCACTGACGGGCGGGTTTTGTGTCCACGCTCAACTTGAAACGTTTCCGGCGACTCGAGAGTCCAGTCATTTCGACTGGGAGCGCTCGGATTCGCCACTTGAGTCCGTGTCACCGTGCACTCTTGTTGCGATAGAAGCTCCCAGTCGGCGACCCTGCCCAAGCAATCTTGCAGCCCAGGCGCTGGATAGCGCGTCCCGCAATGGATGTAAGGCCTTAAGACCCTGCACGGAAAGCAAATTACCAGGTTTGGGTAGTGGGGTCTTTTGGAATTTCATGGCGCTGATTTCCCTTGACTTTGGCCTTCGGATTGTTGACGGTCGCATAAAGTCAGTGTCGGTGTGGGACGATAGACGTTGAAGGACATGGGAAGTCAAGTGCAGCCACAGCACGAGAGCACGCGAGGTGGCCAGCAGTTTGATGGCTTCCGGCTGCTGAGCGAATACGAATGCGGTCGGGCGCAAATGGCCATTGAGTGGGTAGCGCGATCCCAGAAGCCCGTCGTAGAGATAGGTGGCTGTCCTGTGGCCAGCGTAAACCTCCGAGACGTCGCCCATGATCTCAATAGTTGCATCGAAGCCAGCGGCGAATCTGTACGAGGGTTCGTCATACCAGATCGGGCGCAAGGATTCTGCTGCTACGGTTTTTACCGATACCCTTGGGCGATCCAGGCGCTCTTGTCCGTGTGGAGAATACGGCAACATAGCGCCGCTGGTTCGCTGTGGATGCAAGGGCTAATATTCGGGTATACCCCAGACGCTATCCAGCGTTTTATTTCGTCTGCGTCTTGCGAATCAGCGTCCAATTCGCGTCCGAACCAGCGCAATGAGTTTGGGTGTGCGACGTAGAAGTGGAACTCAGGCCGCCCGGCGGGCTTCCCAGTAATCCTCAAACCGACCGTTGAGATGGCAGCATCGGAGGGCGAGGATCGCGTTGGCCCCTCGAACTGTCCAAAACATCCCCGACTGTTTAAGGCGGGAACCGATTACGGTCTTGCAGCCCGCCTCGATCACCCCCGAGCCGACAAAAAGGTGTTGGCGGCGGAACTTGGGATAACGCATCCGCTCGGCGTTGTTTTCAAAGTAGTCGGCTTCGATGCGGATCTTCTCCACCACTTCCGGATTGGTGGAATGGATGGCGCGAAGCGCGCCCACTAGTTTTTCGATCTTCCCTTTGTCGAGCAGGCGCCGCTGGTGGGCTTTGATCCAGGCTTTCTGGTTCAGCTCGTCATTGGGATACAGCTTGCGCGCCAACTCCCAGAGGTGCTGGCGCGCATGGAATAGATCGACGATCTGGATTGCTCCGGGGAAGTAAGGCTCAGCAAGGTTCCAGATCCACTCGGCTCCATCGCCCATGACGACTTTCTTTTGCGCACGGCTCCAGCCGCGCTTCCAGGCTTCCAGGTAGATGCGCTTGCCAAACTCTTCAGCAGTCTCAATGGCTCCCGTGTAGGTGGTGGAATCCGGATCGCGGATCGGGTAGCCTTCCTCGTCCCAAGTGGTTTGCGTGAAGACGCACCCCAGCTTGGCTTCCCGCGTGTGGGCCGGCTGGCCGTCGGTCCTGCCTTGCCGGCCCGCAGTCTCTTTTTTCACCACCGGGACTCCCGTCCCATCCATTTGCACATACAGGATTTCAACTGCCTCACCGATGACAATCGGCAGGTCCAACTGCATGGCTCGCTGAATCTCCACCTGCTCGTGCACGGCGATATTCTCTCCGATCGCTTCCGCCGTCCGCTCCACGGCTTTGGTGGTCACCTCCAGATCGGCGAGTAGCTTCATCTGCTGGCGTCCGTGGTCGAAGGGAGCCTCCTGGCCCACGACCGCCTGCATGCGGCGCACCCCAGGAGAGAACTCCGTATTTTCGATGTCCAGTTCGACGTCGGCGGGAAATTGGCCCGCATGGCAGTGCCGGCATAAATAGTAGGGCCGCGAGACTTCCACCGTTCCCACGGCGGTGAGAACTGGCTTGGAGCGCAACTCCCGGTAATGAGCCTGGTGACCGCAAGAACAAGGAATGGTTTGCTGATCGGCAGCCGGGGCTGCCAATTGCAGCAGTTCGGTCAGCGCTGCGGCCCCAGCCCGATGCATCACCGAGCGCACAGTCATTTCGATGGCTTCCAAATCCAAACGCCCCGCCTTGCGGCGACCCTGGAAGATGACGCGCAGCAGTTGGTCTACTTCGCGCGCGATTTCGTTTTGGATCGCTTCCGCCGTTTTTTTTCCTGGGCGCTCGGTGTTTCTTTCGCTACTGGACGCAGACGGCAGATCTTCTCGTTGATCTCTACAAAGGTGCGGCTCAACTCCTGATACTTGCGAAACTCCGCGATCTCTTGCTCGGCCTTCCGCACGGCGGCCGGAGTGGGCAGCGCCTCGCTGATGGTTTTGCCCTGCACCTTGTAGGTGAGCCGCAGGGTGGGACCGTGACCAGGGTCGTCCGGCTGGGCACAATGACACGTCGGTTTGCCGCAGCGACGTACCATCCCTGTAACACACCCGGGACGAAGGTCGCTGAGCCGGGCGAACTGCGTCACAAGCCGGGAACGCTGCTGTTGGAGATCGGCTAGGGATTCGGGCAAGGGGTGCTCCTTTCTCTGTACGTATTATATACGTTCAGATGAGAGCGCCAAAAAAAGAAGAGCCCCTAAATCGTCACTCCTGAGTCGCGCACCCAATGAGTTTTTCCGCCTCCGCAAGGTGGAAATTTATGGTACTCTGGCACCGCTCGCTCGACGCCGCAGCAGTCAGATTTATAAATCCCAGAAACAGTGTTGACGGTGCCGGTTTTTGGCATGTCGTGTAATCTCCTTCAAGGGAAGCATACCACTCCGCGACCGCACGCGCACGTTTATTTGTGAGGGTGGCCATATGATAAACTTCAGAGTTTGAGCGCGCCTGAGGCCTACATTGACTGGACGAATGCTCATCTGGGCTTCAACCCACGCTCCCAGGCTAATTCCAACGCCCTCTCTGATTTCGTAGTTTCGGATCTGCGGCAAAGTTGCCCAGAGATCGACGCCTCAGTTGAGTCCAAAATGCTGGTTGTGGTGCAGAATCCAGGCGTCAGAACGAAGGTAGCCGAACGCTCGATAGATCTGGTGATGAGGGAAAGCGCTGCAAAGCTGGTTTGTATTTCCGTTGAACACAAGACGATCATGACGGCGCACGGGAAGGCCCGCAAGAACAGGTACGGCGATATCATCGCTTACTGCAACCACATGCACAACCACCGGAAAGAGTGCATCGCGGGAGCCATCATCATTGTGAACACATCGCCCGTTTACGCGAATCCGGACGCCTTCGCCAAGGGTCTTGTGCGGCCGAAATTCAAAATGGAAAAGGTAGTTGCGGACACGGTGAAAATATTTAGCCAGATTCCGCTACGAGAGTCGCCCGAGGAGCCGAACGATCAACCCGAAGCTCTGGCCGTGATCGTGATGAACTACGACGGCGCGGCTCCTGCTACGTTGGTGGATTATTTTCCCGAAGAAAGCCAGATCCGGTACGATATGTTCATCAAGCGGATTGCGCGACTGTATGTGGAGCGCTTCAGCCGACAGCGATAGAATGGCGCGAGTCGATCAAAGTTGAAACCTCAGCTTCCATACGTGCCTTAGCCTGCCGGAAATAACCTGGATCAATCTCTACACCGATGCTGTTCCGGTCGCACCTGGAAGCCGCGATTAGCGTAGAAGCCGTCCCCATGAAGGGGTCGAGTACGGTATCGCCCACAAACGAAAACATGCGCACCAAGCGATAGCCAATTTCCACCGGAAACGGGGCCGGGTGATGCCGCGTTGATTCGCCGGTCACGTCCGACCAGAAGGAGCGGAACCACTTCGCGTACTCATCTTTTGCGAGCATTGATTCCTTCCGCTGCTGGTCGGTCGGCTTGCGGTAGCCCCCAGGTTTTCGCAGCATGAGAATATATTCCATGTCGTTTTTCAGGATGGCGTTAGGCTCGTAGGGTTTGCCAAGGAAAGAGGACCCGTTCTCAACTTCGTAGCTGGCATTGGCGATCTTGTGCCAGAGAATCGGGGTAAGGTAATCCAACCCTACCTTGCGGGCGCGGACGCTGATATCAGCATGGAGCGGCATTACCATGTGCCGCCCATTGTTCCTTCGGCGGGCTATGCATACATCTCCGACCACGCAGGCGATACGGCCACCAGGCACAAGCACGCGAAAGCAGTGTTTCCAGACCTTCTCAAGCTCATCGTGAAAATGCTCGTAATTCTCAACCAAGCCAAGTTGGTCTTTGTGGTCCGGGTATTCTTTCAGTGTCCAGTACGGCGGCGAAGTGACAACCAAATGCAGGGAGTGATCTGGAATCCAATCCAACTTACGGGCGTCCCCTTGTCGCAGGACATGAGTGCTTCTTGCGGTCTGAATCATAGCCGAGGGCGTCATGCCGCCCGCTCTGCCTGCTGTGTATCGGCCAACCCTACGATTTCCCCGAAAGACCAAATGTGGTTGGCAATCCCGGCTTCCATCGCGGGCGTAACGCGCAAGGTCTGATGGACTCCGGCGAAGTTGTAATGCAAAAAATGAAGTGCGACCGACGCTTCGTGGTTCTCAATCTTTTTGGAGAATGCGTTAGTCAGTCTGGTGAATCGGCGCATCCCCATCCGCATGGTGAGGTTCTGGCGCTCGATATAGCTGGTGCTGATGTGCTTGTCGTCAGGCGATCCGGAGACTTGAATTTTCTCAGTCGTGACGAACTTTGCCGGACTGTACCGCGCTTCGCCGGTGGACGCTGCGACGAAAGCTTTGATGAGCATGGCGTAGTCAACGTCCGCGCCGAATGCATCTTCAACGGCGTCCAAATAAGCCCTGTGGCCGTCCGTCGTAAGCTGTATGCGGTGGGTGAGCCTGTCGGCAAGATCCAAAATAAACTCGCCTGCGTATCCGCCATCCCGCTTGCCAACCAGCCAGCAGGGAACGAGCTTGGTTTGCGCGTCAATGGCAACCCACACCCAAGCATCGCCCACGATGCGCTTCGTGGCCAGCTTCGCCGGGGTGACGTTCTTCTGTTTGCAGCCGACGTAAGACCAAATTTCGTCGCACTGAATCCGCTTGCAGGACAGATTCCGCATCACGCGGTTCTGAAACTCAAAGGCAGCCGTGCCGACTTCAACCAGCAACCGGGTAACCGTTCGTTTTTCGGTTCCCATGATGCGGCAGACGGCGCGGATTGAATTGCCCTCGACCAGGGCGCGGATGATCTGAACTCGGCGTTCCGTGCTTAGCTTGTTCATGAGTCTATTATGCGCCACCGCTCGCGCATAGTCAAGGGAAAACACCAATAAACTGAGCAATTATTTGCCGTTCTTAGCCCATCTCGCCTTGGCAGCTTTACGGGCTGACCGCTTGCGTTGTTCGGCTGTCAGGCTCCGGTTCAGGGTAGCCGCCCCTTTGATTCCGCCCCTTCGTCCCATCTCGCGCATGATCTGGGAGACGGTCGCTTTGTCGCTCAGGTCTACCGGCAATTCTGGGCCGGGGTCGGTGACCTGAGCTATAACGGACGCGGCAAACTGATTGATATCCTGGGAGCGTATGCGGGTGCGCTTGGGCATTGGACTTCCAGTATGGCACGTTGCCTGCCACAGTCAAGACGAAGAAAAACCAAAAGACCCCACTACCCAGGTTTGTCGATGGTTGCGCTTAGGCCAACTCATATCGCGAGGCGCGGATGTGGGCGGGGAATTTAACCCAAGGCCAACAGTGCGCTGGAGCTACGGCGTGGGCAGCGCCTTCTGATAGAAGTCAGCCATCGATTTGTGCAGGTTGTCCAGGCAGCTCTTCTTCGTGTACAGCATGTGGCCGGCTTCGCAGTAAGTGAGACCGATATGACTGGCCAGCGGCGGCGGCAGGCCGATGTGGTTCACCGTGTATTCGGTCGCGAAAAAGGGCGTCGCCAGATCGTAGTAGCCGTTGGCGATGATGACCTTCAAGTTTGGATTCTCGGTCATGGCCTGGCGCATCATCTCGGCGGTATCCAGGTAGCGATTCTCAAAGCGGGCGTAGCTCCAGGGCTGCACTTTGCCGGTCAGCGCTTCGTAAGTAAGATCGGTCTCGTACTTCAGATCCTTGCGGATGTATTCGTTGAACACCGCGGTGAATGCGCCTTGCACCGAGGCGTAGCTCGGATCATATTCCGGCCGATCGCCGGCCGAATCCAGATCCGCGCCCTCCAGGCGGCTATCGTAGCGTCCTATGGTCTTGCCATCTTTGCGCAGCAATTCCTTGGCGAAGCGCTGCATGGAGATGCGCAGGTTGGATGCTTCGACATATTCTTCCGACAAGCCGGTGAGGCGCGCCATTTGTTTGACCACCTGTGCACGCTCGGCCGCGGTCAACTTATCGCCCTTCATCAAAGCGACACTATATTCATTGGCTGCGAAGCGGCGCGATTCGCCGACCGCTTTTTCCAAATCGCTTTGCAGATCCTTGGGCAGTTTCTTGTGATACCACGCCGCGGCTGTGTAGCTCGGCAAGAAAAGCGCATAGGGAAGATCGTTGCCGGGGTTAAAGGAAATAGTTTCGAAATTGAGCACGCTGGAAATGAGCGTAATCCCGTTCAAATAGATTCCGTCGTTGTTGAGCAGATATTGAGAAAGGGCGGAAGCGCGCGTGGTGCCGTAGCTTTCGCCGGCCAGAAATTTCGGCGAGTCCCAGCGTTCCGAGCGCACCAGATACAGCCGGATGAATGCAGCCACGGACTGGAGATCGCCCTCGAAGCTGTGAAATTGAGCCGGATTTTCGCCCGGCGCCGGACGGCTGAAGCCGGTGGACACGGGATCGATGAACACCAGGTCCGTGAATTCCAGCGCGGTGTCCTGGTTGTCGGCCAGATGATAGGGCGGCTTGGGCTGCTCGCCTTCCGGTCCCATGTCTACGCGCCTAGGTCCAAGAGCGCCCATGTGCAGCCAAATGGACGCCGAACCGGGCCCGCCGTTAAACGAAAACGTGATGGGGCGCTTGGACATGTCCTGGACGTCGTTGCGGGTATAAGCGACATAGAACATGCTGGCCCAGGGTTGGCCGTCTTCCTTTTTCAAAACCAGGGTTCCGGCCGTGGCTGTATAGGGGATCTTGGCGCCATTGACGGTGATCTCGTGCTCGGTTTTGGAGGTGGTCTCAACGGCCGGCGGCGCGGGGAAGCGCTCGGTGGAGGGAGTGGAAGAATTGGCCTCCGATTGCGCCGCGGCGCCTCCTCGTCCTCCGCGGCCAGGACCTTGGGCATCCACGGAAGCGGCCAGGAACAAGGAAGCGGCGAGCATGGGGAGCAAGGAAAGGCGCACTGAGGTTCTCCTTATCGAGATGTCGCAACGACCATATGTCGCAAAACCATGGTAGCTTGGATGGCCGGCCACCGCGGAGTGGCGTTATATAGATGGATTGCCGGCACTTTGGGTCGGTCAAGACATTTAGTGCTCCGAATGTTTCTGAAAATAAGCCGCCTTCCTGCCCCAGCGCAAGACGGCCGGCTTGACACGTTTAGTGACAACAATCTACACTGATTGTTGTCAACCCAAGCGATTTCATAAGGTTAACCATGACAAGAAGGCAGCCAAGATCGGTGCGTGCACGAGACTTGATGAAGTACGAGGAGAGCCACCCGTGGTTAACATTCACCGTGGATCTTAGGGGTGCGCCACCATCCTTCTGGCTAACGCTCGGAGAATGCGCATCCAAGTGCGAGCATCTGGCTAATGTGCCTTTGCGGCCCGACATCGCGACAAAACTGCACGAGGTCTACCTAGCAAAGGGACTCTGGGGCACCACAAGTATCGAAGGGAACACATTGTCCGAGGAGGAGGTGCTCCGTCACATTCAAGGCAAGCTTGAGTTACCGCCCGCAAAGGAATATTTGAAACAGGAAGTAGACAACATCCTTCAAGAATGTAATCGGATGCTGGAGGTCATTCAGAATGACGCCTGCCTAATCCTGAATACCGGCCGCATCAAGCAAATCAATGCTGCTGTTCTTAGAGGCCTAAATCTTGAGGAGGGTGTCGTTGCTGGCGAGATTCGTCGACATGAAGTGGGCGTGATGCGTTATCGCGGTGCGCCACCCAAGGAATGTGAATACCTGTTCGATCGGCTTTGTGAATGGCTGCACTCTGAGGATTTCAGCCCAAAGTCTGGGTTAAGCGAAATCCACATGGCGATCATGAAGGCGATCATCGCCCATCTATACATAGAGTGGATTCATGGTTTCGGAGATGGCAACGGTAGAACCGGCCGACTCGTTGAGGTGCAAATTCTGTTATCCGCTGGAGTTCCATCGCCAGCCGGGCATCTCCTCAGCAACCACTACAATAAAACGCGGCGCGAATACCTGAATCAATTAAGAATGGCTAGCGAATCCGGTGGCAAGGTCCTTCCGTTTTTGACATATGCTCTCGATGGGTTCGTTGAGGGCCTGAGATCGCAGCTCGTGTACGTACGTAAGCTCCAAATGGAAAGCGCTTGGCTGAACTATGTCCACGACTTCTTTCGTTTCCAAAAGAAGACCACGGCAGCGGCGCGGCAGAAAGATTTGCTCCTTGATATCTTTCAATTCGACGAACCCATTCCAATCTCAAAGCTGCCAGAACTAACACCGAGACTTGCTAGAGCGTATGCCGGAATGCATCCTAGAACTCCGCTTCGCGACGTAACTTCGCTGGTTAAGCATGAGCTACTAGTGAGGCGGGGTAACGGCGTCACATTCAACGGCGAACTGGTATCACGGTTCCTGCCGGTTAAGGCGAAAGCCATGCGGCCTGCATGATTGATAACAGGCGTGTCCAGGTCTAACGCGGAACTTCCTAAGAGGCCCGCGTGTTAAACTCACCAGCAAAGCCCTAAATGTTGTTGTCTTATCTCCACCGGATCGCGTCCGGCGAAAACCTGCCGGCGCAGGAAGCGCGCGAAGCCATGCTTGCGATTCTGGAAGGGGAATCGACCACCGCGCAAATTGCGGCCTTTCTGGTGGCGCTGCGGATGAAGGGCGAAACACCGGACGAGCTGCTGGGATTCGCACGAGCGATGCGCGAGAAGAGCGCCCGCGTCCAGGCCCGGATCGATTCAGAACCGCTGCTCGATACCTGCGGCACAGGCGGAGACCGGGGACGAACGTTTAACATCTCGACGATTGCGGCTTTCGTAGTAGCCGGCGCCGGGGCGCGCGTAGCCAAGCACGGAAATCGCTCGCTTTCGGGTGCATGCGGCAGCGCCGACTTGCTGGAGGAATTCGGAGTGCGGCTGCTGACAACGCCGGATGCGGTGGCGTGCGCCATCCGGGAAGTCGGCATCGGCTTTATGTTTGCACCGGCTTTTCACCCCGCCATGAAGCACGCACAACCGGCTCGGATGGAGTTGAAGATGCGCACGGTTTTCAATCTGCTGGGTCCGTTGGCGAATCCGGCGGGTGCGACCCGGCAGTTGATCGGCGCGCCATCCGTCGCGATCGCGGAATTGATGGCGAACGCGCTGGCTCAGCTCGGCTCGGAACGCGCCTTTGTGGTGCATGGGTCGGACGGCCTGGACGAGGTCACGATCACCGGATCGACCGACGTGTTCGAAGTGCATCAAGACCGGGTGCGGCGATTCGTTTGGCGGCCGGCCGACTTCGGGGTCGAGCCGGCACGGCTCTCGGACCTGGCGGGAGGAGACCGGTCAGTAAATCGAGGTATCGCTACGTCTATTCTCGAGGGCGAACGCGGCCCGCGCCGCGACATCGTAGTGGTGAATGCGGCGGCCGCTCTAATCTTAGCCGGCCGAGCGGCGGAAGTGGCCGGCGCGATGCGCCTGGCCGAACAATCCTTGGATTCCGGAGCAGCCGCGAAGAAGCTGGAAGCGTTGGCCGAGTTCAGCGCCCGTTGAGGACATACTCGGCGAGCTGCTGCATGTCGTCGACCATCAGATCCGGCGGATCTTGCTCGAAAGTTTCCGGCTGAAATCCATAGGTGACGCCGCAAGCCATTACTTGCGCGTTGCGCGCCGTGCGGACATCCACGTTGCTGTCGCCAACCATGATGGCCCGCTCTTTGGCGACGCCGCTTTCTTCGAGCAAAGTCAGGATGCCTACAGGGTCCGGTTTCTTTTGTTCAAAACTGTTGCCGCCGTAGATGCGAAAGAAGTGAGCGCCCAAGCCCAGGCCTTGGACCAGCGCCTGGCTGAAGCGCACCGGTTTGTTAGTCAGGACCGCCATCCGCAGGCTGGCTTGGTGCAAGCGATCGAGGGCTTCCCTCACGCCCGGGTACACGTAGGTGTTATCGAGCATGTGCTCGCGATAGTAGTCGAGAAAGAAACTCAGGGCGCGCTGGACGTCAGCTTCGCTGGCATCCGGGCCGAGCAGGCGGCGTACCAGGACCGGCGCGCCGCTGCCGACATAAGAGGCGACTAAATCAGCCGCGATAGGCTCCAGGGCCATGTGGGCGCGAGTAGCGTTCACGGAATGAACCAGATCGAGCTTGGAATCGATCAGGGTTCCATCCAGATCGAAAATAACCAGCTTCATTCGCGGCGCGCGTCTCCCGGGCGCTTGGGCAGGCGCCGCGCTTCCCAGTCCTTTTGCACCTTGTCTTTGGCATCGCGAAACGCGTCTTTGATGTCGTGCGGCGTCATGGCGGCCAGGACTCCGGCGACATCCACGACGTAAGGGAGGAACTTCGATTCGAGCACCGAACGCGGTGGCGGCGAGGGTGCAAATGCGAGCAGCACGGTGGCCATAGCGGCGCAGATGATGAAGCCGCGCACCAGGCCGAAGGCCCCGCCCAACAAACGATCGAACCAGGACAGCCCGGCCCACTTGAAGAATTTCGCCAGAATGCGTCCCACGATGGCTCCCAGGATGACTACGCCGAAGAAAATGACGAAGAATCCGATCAGGTCAGCCATCTGGCGGGAGGAAACGTAGTCGAGCACGTAGGCGCCGACCACTCCGTAGGACCAAAAACCGATGAAGATGCCGAGAATGGCGGCGATGAATCCAATGCCGACGCGGGCGAACCCGGCCGCCAGCCCGGTGAGCACCGACAGTCCCAGCACCATAATCAGAACGAGGTCAATCCAGTTCATAGCGTCTTTCCTGTGAGCACTCGGTAGGCCTCGCGATATTTTTCGGAGGTGCGCTCGATCACTTCCGGCGGCAGCGCGGGCGCCGGCGGCTGCTTGTTCCAGTGGATGGATTCCAGATAATCGCGCACGTACTGTTTGTCGAAGGAAGGCTGCGGTCCGCCGGGCTGATACGTGTCGCGCGGCCAGAAGCGGGAGGAATCCGGCGTCAGAACTTCGTCGGCCAATACGAGTTGATCGCCCAGGAAACCGAACTCGAACTTGGTGTCGGCGATGAGGATGCCGCACGTTTCGGCATAGAGTGACGCGCGCCTGTAGATGGACAGAGTCAACGCGCTTAAACGGCTGGCCAGATCCGCGCCAAGCTTAGCCGTCACGGCGTCGAACGGGATGTTTTCGTCGTGGCCCGACTGAGCCTTGGTGGCGGGCGTGAAAATCGGCTCCGGTAGAATGTCGCTCTCGCGCAGCCCGGCGGGAAGCGGGATGCCGCAGATTCTTCCTTCCTTGCGGTAATCCTTCCAGCCGGAACCCGAGATGTAGCCGCGGGCCACGCATTCAATGTCGATCATCCTGGCGCGGCGCACCAGCATGGAGCGGCCTTCCAGTTGATCGCGATAGGCGTGGAACTGGGCCGGGTAGTCGTCCACGTTGGCGGAGATGAAATGGTTCGGGACAATATCGCGCAGCAGGTTGAGCCAAAAGACGGTGAGCGCGGTGAGGACGCGGCCCTTGTCGGGAATGGGCGTGGGCAGGATATAGTCAAAAGCCGACAGCCGGTCGGTCGCCACGATGACCAGAAGATCGCCCGCCGCGTACACGTCGCGCACCTTGCCGCGCGCATACCGTTCGATACCCGGCAGGCTGGTTTCAAAGAGAGGAGCCAATATCTACTGGTAGCACGGCGGCCAAGTTGCTGGCCAGTGCGCCTGCCTGTCTCGCTCTCTATACTAAGAAATTGCGGCTATCCATTCTGGTTCCTGTGTACAACGAGCGTACGGTTGTGGAACGCAGCCTCGCGCTCGTGCTGGCTGCGCCTCTTCCAGAGAACATGGAGCGGGAAGTCATCATCGTGGATGATTGTTCGACCGACGGAACTTCGGAAATCCTGGAGCGCCTGGCGGCCAAAGAGGCTTGCATTCGTTTGACTCGCAAGAAGGTCAATGAAGGCAAGGGAGCCGCGGTGCGAACCGCGATCCATCTGGCCACCGGCGATTTCTGCATCGTTCAGGATGCCGATCTGGAATACGATCCCGCCGAGTATCCCCGGCTGTTGCGTCCCTTGCTGGATGGCAATGCCGACGCGGTCTTTGGCTCGCGCTACCTGGTGAGCGAGCAAACGCGCGCGCTGCCTTTCTGGCATTCGATGATCAACAAGTACCTCACGCTGCTGTCGAACATGTTCTGCAACCTGAACCTGACCGACATGGAGACCGGCTACAAGGTTTTCCGCACGGATTTGCTCAAGAGTATTCCGATCCGCTCGAATCGCTTTGGCTTCGAGCCCGAGATCACCATGAAATGCGCTAAGCGCAAGCTGCGCATTTACGAAGTGCCGATCAGCTACCACGGGCGTACCTACGAAGAAGGTAAGAAGATCGGTTGGAAAGACGGCCTGAAAGCGCTGGGCGTAATTCTGCATTACTGGCTGATCGACGATCTCTACTCAGCGCCCTATGGGCGAACGTTTCTAAACAGCTTGAGAACGCCCCAGTACGTGAGCTGGCTGACCCGCATCGTGCGTCCTTACCTCGGCGACACGGTGCTGGAGCTGGGCGCGGGGATCGGAAATCTGTCGCGGAAGCTTGATGGGGCGGCGATTGCTTTACGTGGCTGCCGAGAGCGATCCGTTGTATCTGCACGCTTTGCGCAATCGCTTTCTGCGCACGCCGAACGTCGTGGTGCTGGCTTTGGATCCCGAACGCGCGGAGGATTTTCAAAAGGCCGGAGGACCCTTCGACACGATTCTCTGCGTGAATCTTCTGGAGTACCTGGACCATCCTGAAATCGCGCTGCGTGCTGCCGCCAGCGTTCTCAAGCCGGGAGGATCGATCGTCGTGTTATCGCCGCAGGGACCGGCGCTGTATGGGGCGCTCGATAAAACATTGGGACAACGGCGGCGGTTCAGCCGGTCCGGGCTGCGGGATTTTCTGGAACAGAACGGTTTTCAGGTGAAGGAGATGCGTCAGATAAACAAGATCGGAACACCCGGCTGGTGGCTGTTCGGCAAGGTGTTGCGGAGAAAGAACCTCAACAAGCCCATGCTGAAGGTATTTGACAAGACCATTTGGATCTGGCGCCGGATCGATCCCGTGCTGCCGTGGCGGGGCTTGTCGCTGATCGCGGTGGCAAGTAAGCAATAATTTTCGAATGGAAACCTTCGTAGTTACGGGCGGCGCCGGTTTCATTGGCTCTTGCCTGGTGCGCGCATTGCTCGAACAGAAGGCATGCCAGGTGCGGGTGATCGACAACTTTCTAACCGGCTATGAGCGGAATCTGGCGGAGGTGCGATCGCGAATCGAGTTGGAGCAATGTGACATTCGCGATTATGATGCGGTTGCCTCGGCCATACGCGGAGCCGGCCTGGTGTTTCATTTAGCCGCGATTCCTTCAGTGCCGCGGTCGATTCAGGAGCCTGTGCTGTCGCACCAGGTGAACATCGACGGGACGTTCAATGTGTTTCGCGCCTGCGCCGAAAGCAAAGTTCGGCGGGTGGTATACGCGGCCTCCTCGTCGGCCTATGGCGACACGCCCACGCTGCCCAAGGTCGAGAGCATGGCGCCGCGGCCTAAGTCGCCTTACGCGGTGCAGAAGCTGGTGGGTGAATATTACGCCAGCGTTTTCTATTCTTCTTTTGGGCTGGACACCGTCGCGTTGCGGTTCTTCAACGTCTATGGCGAGCGCCAGGATCCATCCAGCCCATACTCGGGAGTAATCTCTGTTTTCATGCGGGCGTTGATCGAACGCCGGCCGCCAACCATCTTGGGAGACGGCGAGCAAACCCGCGATTGGACCTATGTCGAAGATGTCGCGTCGCTGTGTCTGAAGGCCGCGGCGGCGGACGGGGTGGCCGGAAAGATGTACAACGCCGGAAACGGCGAGCGCTGCTCCCTCAACCGTGTTTGGGAGCTGCTGCAGAAAATTGAGGGCGTGTCATTACCGGCGCGCTACGGCGAGCCCCGTCCAGGTGATGTACGAGATTCGCAGGCCGATCGCACCGCAGCCGTTCGCGATCTGGGACACGCGCCCCGATTCACGCTGGAGGAAGGCTTGCGGCGCACGCTGGCCTGGTACAAGACGCAATAGCATGATGCTGGCGATCATCCGCGACATGATCCGTAAAATCCCCAAAGGCAAGGTCTCGAGCTACGGTGAAGTGGCGCGGGCCGCCGGGTTCCCGGGCCGGGCGCGGCAAGTAGTATGGGCGCTGCGAAATGCGCGCGGGCTGCCGTGGCATCGCGTGGTGGGCGCGGGCGGCAAAATCATGCTGCCTGGCGAAAATGGTCTGGAGCAACGAATGCGTCTGGAGACGGAAGGCGTGGTGTTTCGCGCCGGACGAGTGTGGATGGAGAAGCATCGGCACGATTTCTCGCCAACACGCCGGACGGCCAAAAAACGGGCCGTCAAGCGCTAGACGCCGGCCGGGCGCGCCTCTGAAGCGAACAAAATCGGCCGCATCTTGCGCGCGAATTCAGCTTCCGAGAATCTCGCCGCGTAGGTCTGCAAGGCGCGCGGATCGAGGTGTGCTTCGCAATCGTCCCACTGCCGGATGGCTCTCTCGAGAGCTTCATCCGTGGGTTCGCCATAGAGCAGGCCGCCGGGCGGGATCGAAGTAGGAACGCTCTCGACAGCTCCACCCTTGGCGAGCGCGATTACCGGCTTGCCGCTGGCCAGCGCCTCCACCGCGGTAATGCCGAAGTCTTCTTCGCCCGGCATCAGAAGAGCCCGGCAGCGTGCGTAGAGTTCTCGCAGATCCGTATCGCTCACGCGTCCGCAGAACTCGATGTTGCCTGTGGCGAGCCGCCGAAGCGATTTGAATTCCGGGCCGTCGCCCACCAGCCGGAGTTTCCGTCCATTCTTTGCGAACGCGCGCACCGCCGAATCCAAGCGCTTATATGCCACGAATTCGGAGACGATCAGGTAATAGTCATCGGCCGGCTTCCAATAAAACGTCTCGACGGCTACCGGCGGATGGATCACCGTGGACTCGCGGCGATAGGTCTTCCAAATCCTGCGGCGAACATTCTCGCTGTTGGCCACAAAGTCGTCAACGCGCGCGGCCGAGGCGTAGTCCCACAAGCGAAGATAGTTAGCAAACGGGGACATCAACATTCGTTTGAAACGCGAGCGCGTGAATTCGTTACGGTAGGCCGGGTATAGGTCCCAAAGATATCGCATTGGTGTGTGGCAATAGCAAACGTGGCGCGCATTCGAGGGCGCGATGATGCCTTTGGCGGGGCCGGATTCGCTGGAGACGATCAAGTCATAGCCGCGCAGATCGAAACTTTCGAGCGCCATGGGCATCAGCGGAAGAAGCGCGCGGTAACGCTTGCGCCAGGGTTGCAGGAACGAGGCGCGGACATGATGCGAGCGGATCGATTCCGGCACGCGCTCCGGCTCATAGAACAGCGTGAAGATATCCGCCTCTGGCAGCAGGCGGCAAAGCGCTTCGATCACTTTCTCGCCGCCGCGCAGGTTTAGCAGCCAGTAGTGGATGATGGCTACACGCATGGACGATCCAAATGACAACTATGCCATGCCAGGCGTGGTCTGAGCGCTCATTGCGCGGTCCCCTTGTTTCTGGTTTGTACCTTTCTTGTAAATTCTGAAAAAGTGGCGTCTTAGACTCTTGGCTTCACTCTCCGGATGCCTTAACCTGACAACGATGCTTATCGATCCGCGGCAGTTTCTCGAGGAGCAAGTCCAGCCCGACACGTTCCTCACTGGATTCGAGCTGGATTTGCGCCGGACTTTTTACCCGTTGGGATTCCCTTTTGAGCTGGAGACTAATTCGCCGGATGTGATCGCGGCCGCGTCGGAGGGGTGGGGAACGTTCGCCGCTCAATTCAGCGAGACTCCCGTGCGGCTTTGTCTGGCTGCGACAGACAGCGAGACTCCCTTGTTGACGCCCAAGTCGATCTTTGCGTCGCGGGAGCATCTGATGTCGATGTATGGCGACGCTGGGAACTTCATGATGTTCGATTTCCGGCGGGGCTTCGGATTCGGTTGCGTCACACGCGGGACGGCCGCCGATCATCCGCTGCTTCGTTACCGTTTTTTGATGGCGGCGCTCATGTTGGTGGAACAACGTTACCTGGCTTCGCTGCACGGAGCCTTGATCGTGAAGAACGGGCGCGGTGTGATGTTGTGCGGTGAAACTCTCGCCGGAAAGAGCACGTTGGCGTACGCCGCTTGCCGGGAGGGCTGGGCCTACGTCACCGATGATGGCGTTTCGCTCGTGCGTGGCCGTTCAGACCGTTTCGCAATAGGCGACTATCTGAGCCTTCGTCTGCGCGAGGACGCGCGGCGGTTTTTTCCGGAATTGGCCGGGCATCTCGCGGTGGTGCGGCCGAATGGCAAAGTCGCCATCGAGATTCTCACGCGCACCTTGCCGATTGCGACTCTTCCAGGCCACTCGGTGGATCACGTGGTGTTTCTCGATCGACAGGAGTCCGGCCCAGCGTCGCTACGGCGCTTCCCGCGCGAAAAAGCGCTGGCGCAGTGGAAGCGGCACACAATCTTTCGGCGCGAGCTGAGGTCCGCAGCGCCAACCTGCACTGCCAGCAGCGTCTGCTGGAAGTTGATCTGTGGGAAATGCGGTACTCCCGCCTGGCAGACGCGATCGACTGCCTGGAACGCTTGATTTCGGAACTTGAAGCTGCCTGAAGACGACTGAACGATGCTTAGGAACCACAGACTCTTATTCTGGAACTGCTCATGCTTTGTCTTTCTCGCGCTCGCGGCGCTGCCCTGTGCGGCGCAGGTTTCCTCCGGCAGTCTGCTGGGCGACGTGCGAGATGAGAAGGCGGCGCCGGTCTCCGGCGTTTCGATTGTGGTGCAAAGCAACGGCACGGGCTTTTCGCGGTCCGCGGCCACCAACGCATTCGGCAGTTATCGCATCGACGATCTTCTTCCCGGGGCGTACACGGTCACTGCGGAACACAATGGGTTCCAAACAGTGACCGTGTCGCCCGTTTTTGTGGAAGTGAATCAGAAGGCGCGGCTGGACATCGATCTGAAAGTGGGGTCGGCGCACGATTCCATTACGGTTACCGCGCGAACGTCGCCGGTGCAAACCGACGACGCCGGCGAAGGCTATCAGCTCGGCTCCAGCTTCATCGAGGCGCTGCCGCTACTGGGCCGCAACATCATCAGCCTGGTCACGCTGGGGCCGGGCGCGATACCCAGGCAACTCGGCGGCTTCACCCACGACATCATGAACGACCTGCAGGGTAATCGCGGGGCGGTGGCGTTCAACGCGCCGGTGAACGGAGCGCGGTCGAACCAGAACAGCTACATTCTGGATGGCGCTTACAACACGGACGGCAACGTTTTCGCCATCGCGGTGGTGCCACCCATGGAAACGGTGTCCGAGTTTCGTATTCAAAGCTCGCTTGCGCCGGCCGAGTTCGCTCAGTCGGCCGGCGGCGTGGTGGACGTGGTTACTAAGTCCGGCAGCAAGGCGTTTCACGGGAACGCTTTCGATTTTCTGCGCAACGAGTTTACGCGATGCGCGCAATTTCTTCGATGTTCCCGGCCTGCCGCGCGGCGTCTTCCGGCAGGATCAATACGGCGCCACATTGAGCGGCCCCATGGCGCCATCAACTTACTTTTTCGCTTCGTACGAAGGCTTCCGGTCTCGCTCGGCCGACTCGACCCAGCACCTGGTTCCGGACGCGGCGGTGCGCGGCGGCGACTTCTCGGGTGGATCAGTGATTTTCAATCCACTGTCATTGGACGCGAACGGAAACCGTGCGCCGTTTCCCAACAACGTGATCCCGCGCAGCATGCTCGATCCCGGCGGCCATGAAGTATCTGGCGTCGTACGAGCCGCTGCCCAACGTGTCGCTCGCCAATGGCGATGACTACGTGGACTCTACGCCGAATCGCGATCACAACGACAACGGATCGTTTCGCGTGGACCGGGCTTTGAGCGAACGCAGCCGTTTGTTCGCTCGCTACACGATCAATGACGACCGATCCTTGCTGGCCGGCTCTTTCCCGGCGCTCCCGACCCAAGAGAACACGCGAGCGCAACAGGTCGCGCTGGGGTATTCGCTCGCGGGAGCATCCTGGGTAAGCGAGAGCCATCTGGCGTTCACGCGGCTGCGGGTGCTCGACCTGCCCACCAATGCATTTGGAGCAAACGTGCTGGGCAATCTCGGAATTCAGGGCTTGGCGACGGATCCGTTCACCTATGGCCTCCCGGCGCTGACCGTCTCCGATTACGAGACGGTTCAGGATTCCCAAAATCTTCCGCAGACCCAGCGCGACAACACCTGGTATTTTTCCTCGGGATTCTCGCGCAGCGTGGGACGTCACACCTGGAAAGTAGGATTCGACACCACGCACTTTACGATGGCCTACCTGCAAAGCTTGTTTGTGCGCGGAAATTTCATCTTTGATGGAAGCTACACCAATGATCCTTCGAATCCGAATACGACCGGCGATGCCATGGCCGATTTTCTGCTTGGCTTTCCGGCCCAGACGCAGCGTCAAGTGGGCAACGCGCAGGCTTACTTGCGTCAGAATACGTTCGGCTTCTACGCGCAAGATGACTGGCGAGTGACGCCGTATCTCACCATCAACGCCGGATTACGGTACGAATACTTCTCGCCGTACACTAACGACGGATTGCCTTTGCTGAATCTGGACTATTCGACGCTGCCGAACGATCCGCTGCTCCGGCCGGTGAGTTCGGTGACGCAGCCGAATCGTATGAATATTGCTCCGCGCATCGGGCTGGCGGCGCGGCTCCCGCATTTTCTTGGCCCCAATGACACGGTATTTCGCGCCGGGTATGGGATTTATTTCAGCCCGCCCATCGCGATCGACGCGTATGATCTGGTTCGCAACAATGTCCAGAATCAGCTCAACGAACCAGGCGGGCTGACACCGGTGCTGACTTTGGAGAATGGATTCCCTTCCACCAGCTCGACGGGTTTTCCCAGTTACTTCGGAGTCGACAAAAACGCACCTACGCCCTATGCGCAACAGTGGTCGGCCAGCCTGCAGCATGAGGCGCCGGGGCGCGTGCTGGTGGAAATTGCATACGTTGGCACGAAAGGCACCGATCTTTCTTTATTTCGCCGCTTCAACACCCCCGCGCACGTCGAAACTGGACAGGATCTGCCGCCGCGGCCGGGCAATCTGCAATCTCTGCGGACATTTCCAGATCTCGGAACTCTTTATCAGATCCAGAACATTGGTAACTCCATCTTCCATTCGCTTCAGGTCAAGGCCGAGAAGCGCTTCACCGGGCGCGTGTCTTTCCTTGGCAGCTTCGTCTGGGGTAAGTCAATCGACGACGCCGATAGCGAGATTCCCGGGAGTTACGAGAGTTTCGGCGCGCAAGACGAGAGAAACCTGCGTTTGGAGCGCGGTCTTTCCTTCTTCGACGTGCGGCGCCGGTTGAGCGGCGGGTTTGTTTATTCCATCCCCAATGCGCCGGCGCTGAGGCCGCTGCTCAAGGATTGGCAGCTCACCGGCGATCTGACGTTTCAGGACGGCACGCCTTTGAACCCCGTGTACTACTCGACTGATTTTGCCAACTCGGGAACGCCGAACCGGCCCAACGTCGTGCCCGGGGTATCGGTGAATCTGCCGGCCAGCCAGCGCAACGCGGATCATTTTTTCAATGTCAACGCGTTTTCCGATCCTGCGCCCTTTACGTTCGGTAACGCCGGGCGCGACATTTTGCCAGGGCCGGGAAACGCCGTGGTGGATGCGGCGCTGCATCGCCAATTCTTTATCCAGGAAGGCAAGACCATCCAGTTTCGCGCCGAGGTCTTCAACATGCTGAACCATCCCAACATCGGCATTCCTGGCCCTTATCCCGATTTCGGCCCGTTCTTCGGCAAGGCATTCTCCGCGGGCGACCCACGGCGGATGCAATTTGCACTAAGATTCGATTTCTGAGTCTCGATCAGTTCAACATCCCGGACTATGCCCGCGCGGTATTGGGGGCGCTTCAGTTCCGCTCGCCGCAGCCTGAACTGCTGGCGTGCATGAGCGAACGAGACTGGAAGGCTGCGCTCCATTGGTGCGATCGCACGCAGCTTACGCTTCCGCTGGGCCTGACCAATCGCGCGCATCTCCCGGATTGGGTGCAATCCCGCGTCGATAGCGACCTGGCGAAAACCGCACAGCGCTGGGGGCGCGTAAAGACCGCCTATCGCGAGGCCGCGGATGCATTTGGAGCGGCGGGGTTGGAGTGCGTGGTCATGAAAGGGTTCAGCCATTTCCCCCGATTTGTCGACGGCGTGCGGCACCGCTGGCAAGGCGATGTGGACTTGCTGCTCAGCGAGCCGCAGGCTCGGCCTGCTTACGAGACCGCTCTCGCACTGGGCTATGTGCCCATCATCGAGGACGATCCGCATCCGACCAATCATATGCCCACACTGATTCGCAAGACGGGTTGGATCTGGCGGGGCGACTACTTCGATCCGGATATGCTCATGCCGCTCGAACTGCACTTCGATGTGTGGGATCAGGAAACCGAGCGTTTCGCCCCGGCCGGGCTGCAGCAGTTTTGGGAGCGCCGGCAGTCCAGACGCATCGAGGATCTGTGCTTCGCGGGATTCCATCCGGCGGACCAGGTTGCGGTCGCGTCATTGCATCTGTTGCGTCACCTCCTTCGCGGCAGCTTGCGTCCATATCACGTCTATGAGATCGCCTGGATGCTCGATCACAGCGTGGATGAGGAAGCCTTCTGGAACTGCTGGAGCCAATTGCATGATGCATCGCTACGGCGTCTGGAGGGGATCTGTTTCGCGCTCGCGCACGGCTGGTTCGATTGCGGGATGCCGGAGGCGGCACGCGGAGAAATCGAACTGCTTCCATCGGAAGTGAAGCGCTGGCTGGAGGTTCATTCCGGCTCGCCGCTGTCTGGGCTTTTCCACCCCAATAAAGACGAGCTGTGGTTGCATTGGAGCCTGCTGGAATCCAGGTCCGCCCGTGTTGCGGTGTTGCGCCGCAGACTGCTTCCGCAACATCTGCCCGGGCCGGCCGATGCCGTGGCAATTCCGGAAGAACAGCTCACCCCGCGCGTCCGGTGGCGAGCGCGATGGAAGTATGTGGCCTACCTGGCGGAGCGCGGAGTGCATCATGCGCGCGCGTTGCTTCCGACAGCTCGCGGCGCCATACTCTGGTTCGGGTGGAACCCAGGGCTCGGATTACAATTCTGGCGTTTCTTCTTTGCCGAAGGCTTCTTCGACTTCGGCATGTTCATTTTCGTTTTCCTGTATAACCTCTACCTGCTTCAGTTGGGTTTTCGCGAAGATTTCATTGGACGCGTGTCCGGAATCATGACCGCCGGGAGCATTGTCGGCACGTTGCTGACAGCGGTCGCGCTGCGGCGATTTGGTTTGCGGGGGACGATACAGGCAGCGTTCGGCTTGACGGCTTTGATTTCGGCGGCGCGCGCCTATTGGACCCCGGCGCCGGCATTGCTCGGCATGGCCGCCTTAGCGGGTGTGACTTCCGCGGCCTGGCCAGTCGCTTGGGCCCCGGCCATCGCGCAGTTGACTAACGACAAGAATCGCGCGCGCGGCTTCAGTCTGATATCCTCGGCCGGCATTGCCATCGGTGTGCTGGGAGCGCAGGCCGCCGGACATTTGCCCGGATGGCTCTCGCGTCTGAATTGGGCGTCTTCGAGCGTGCAATCCTATCGCGAATCCCTGTTGGCCGGGTGCTTGATGATCTTGCTTGCCATGGCGGCGCTGGCGCGGGTGAATTTGGGCGATACAAAAACACCGCAGCGAAAATTTCGCTGGCCGAGCCCGCTGGTGGTGCGTTTCCTGGCGGCGATGCTGCTATGGAACCTGGGCACGGGCGCCTTCAATCCGTTCTTCAATGTTTTTTTCGCGCGGCGCGTCCACTTGCCGATTGAGCAGATAGGATACGTGGTATCGATCTCGCAGGTTGCGCAGATCGCGGCCATACTCGCTTCCCCTCTGGTGTTTCGCCGGTTCGGTCTGGTTCGCGGAATCGCGGGAATGCAGTTTGCCACCGGGATCGCAATGGTGGGTTTGGCGGCCGCGGCCGGGCCGGCTTGGGCCGCCACCGGCTACGTCGTCTACATGATGGCGCAATATATGAGCGAGCCTGGCATGTTTACTTTTTTAATGGAAGGAACGCCGGCGGAAGAACGTGGCAGTGCGTCGGCGCTGAACTTTCTGGTGTCGTTCGCCGCGCAGGCGCTCGCGGCGGCGGTCGCCGGACAGATGCTGACGCGATTCGGGTATGCGCCGGTCCTGGCCGTGGCGGCGCTCATTTGTGCAGCAGCGGCGCTTCTGTTTCGCGTTCTGCTGGCCGATCGGAAGCCAGCAGCTCAATCAGCTGCGTGATGCGGTCCTGATAGATCCCGGTGTTGTAGCGAGTCTCCCAAGCGCGGCGCGCGTTGGCGGCGATCCGATGGAGGTCCGCGGGGTTGGCCCGCATGACGTCGCGGATGCATCCGGCCAGCGCTTGGGCCGTTTTATCCGTGACCAAAAAGCCCGTTTCGCGATCGGTTACGACCTCGGGAATCCCACCCACGGCGAATGCAATCACGGGGACGCCGGCCGCATAGGCTTCCAGCACCACTCGTCCCATGCCTTCCAGTTTCGAGGGAACGACAACCAAGTCGAGGTCCGACAAGACTGCTGCGATGTCGTCACGCCACCCCAGGAATTCTACGGGGAGCCCGCTCGCCAATCGTTGCACGTCGTCGAAATACCGTGTGTCGCCGAACATCGGTGCTCCACAGATGCGGAACTGCGCGGCCGGGAATTCGCCGTTCAACCTAGTGGCCGCGCGAACGAACTCGGCCTGGCCCTTTTCGGGGCTGATTCGTCCGATCACGCCGATGCGCCATTTTCCATCGGGCGGGAAATCGCGCTTGCGAAATGGCAGCTCACGGACGCCGTTGGGGATTACGAACTGTTTGCGCGGGACGACGTAATCGCGAAACTGAGCCATCACGGAATGGCTGCAGGCCACCACGGCAGCCCCAGAGCGCTGGATGCTCCCGCACGCCAGCTTGCGGGCCACGGCTTGTTCCACGTGGCTGTGCGCGTGAAACAGTATCGGCAGGCGCCCGCGCGCAGCGAGCGCCACAGCGGGCAACAAGCGCGGCCCATTCACGTAGATCAGATCGAACCCGATACGATTCGTGAGGTCCTTGATCACGCGAACTTGGCGCATCAGGTCCCCGCCGAAGCGGAACAAATCCGGGAGGCTCTTGACTCCCGAGTGATAAGGGCCGCAGGGAACCGGGGCAACCGTCACGTCGAGCGACTCGAGTCGATTGACCAGCGGGCCCTCCGGAGGCAGCGCAGCCCAGGTCCGCCAGCCGCGCACTCGCGCCGCCTCGATCGTATCGAGCAAGCACTGCTGCGCGCCACCTATCTGGCTAAATTGATCCAGGAATAAAATGTTCACGCTGCAAGCGCCAAAACGAAAAAGTACACCGGCAGAATGCGCCAGTAGGTAAGCAGGTCGGCGGAAAACATCTGCACCACTTGTCCAGACCAGAAGCAGAGCATCCAGATACCGCAGAACGAGCGCAGATCGTCAGCGGAGCGAGCGGCACGATGTGCGCGCACCAAGATGGCAGCGTTCAGCACGACCACAGCGGCCAAACCGAGGATGCCTGTTTCGGCCAGGAGCGTCAAATAGGTGTTGTCACCGATGGCCGTGGTTCCGATGAAATCCGAGTAAGGCAAGGTTTTGTATCCGACGCCCGCCAGCATATGGAATGGCTGGGACGCGAGAAAATGCAGCAGCGTCTGCCAGCTTTGGACACGGCCCGAGAGCACCACGTCCGGCGATTCGCTGAAGAACTGAAAAGCGGCGCCGAGGCGCTGCCAATACGCCGCGCTAAAGATAGGAGATGCCGCTCCGAGCAGCGCCAAGCCCGCGGTCAAAAAGGC
This sequence comes from Terriglobia bacterium, assembly GCA_963739705.1. Taxonomy (GTDB): domain Bacteria; phylum Acidobacteriota; class Terriglobia; order Bryobacterales; family Bryobacteraceae; genus Palsa-89. The sequence goes on from CAVUBR010000025.1 coordinate 47,170, forward strand.
CGCAGCCAGCGCCACGCGCCGCCAGCGGATGCGATCGCGGTGAAACCAGACTAGCACCACCATCGCCACAGCCAGGTTGATCAGCGATGCGCGCGAATACGACAACACCAGCGCCACGGCCAACGCCGAGCCCCCGGCCAGCAAGGAGAATAGCGAGAAGGAATGCGCGCGCCGGGGCCGGAGCAAGGCCACTGCGATCATCACCAGAAAAAATGCGCACAGATTGCCGAGCGTGCTGGCTTCATAGAAGACACCTTGCGCGCGGCGGAAGACGCCGGTGTCGAGCCAGATGAACTGCTGTTCGTAGCCGGCGGGCGCGGGAAACTGGTAGTAAAAATCGACACAGGCGAAGAGCGCCGAGAGCGCGGCGGCCCAGAACAACCATCGGATCCATCGAAAACCCTGCGCTGCCTGCATGCGTCCGGGGCCCTGGCCGACGTACAGAAATACAAAGGCGGAAATGGCCATCAGCAGTACGCGCGCGAAACTCGCGGCGGCGATAGCAAAGCCCGAGTAGATGAGCGCCATGGCGACGCTTGCCAGGACGATCGCGACAAACGCCAGAATACTGCCGGCCAGCCAATCGATTTCGAAGCGCCATTCTGAAAGACGCAGCAAGCCAATCAGGAGTCCGGCGGCGGCGAACAAGAGTGCAATATGTGGGCCGGAGTCGCCGAGTTGGATTGGCAACGGAGGCAGCAACAGGGCGCAAGCGAAGAACAGCGCCAGCCACGCGCGGGGTGTCCTCAAGATCGGCCAGGCCAGCGGGATTGCGATCAGCGGAACGCATAACACGGCCTTGGCGCCGATTCCAGGCGTGAGCGCGACCAGCGCCGCATAGATTCCTACCGCGAGACCGGCCAGCGCTTCCCGCCGGCCGGGGGCGCGAAGCGTGGCGATCATGCCCGCGTCCCACGAGCGGCGGCGGTTTGGAAACCTACTCTCCGGCGCCGGTAAGCGAACGAGGCGCTCAGGTAGACGAGCGAAGCCGCCAGCACCACAATCAAGGCTGCGATGACATTGAGCGAAAGGTTCGGAGAGCTAGGCTGCTGCGGAACAATGCCGGGATCGATCACACGCAGTTGCTCGGTGTGGGATCCCGCCTCGGCTCGGAGTTCCCGTACGCGAGAGGTATCGGATTCGTACACCGAGCGGGCCACTTCCAACTCAGCCTGCAGCGCATCGCGCTCGGCCCCGCGGCGGGCCAGAATGGTGCTTTTTTGCTGCGACTTCGCGACCCAAATCCTCGATCTGCTTCTCCAGGAGCGCCGCCCGCGATTGAACGGCTTCGAGCTGCTCGTGCGCGAATTGCCCGCTGGATTGCCGATACTCGGCCGCGTCGCCTTGCGCATCCACGAGTTGTTGGCGCAACTTGGATTGCAAATCGACCGCTGAATCGATCTCGCTTTGCAGCGACGCCACCGGGTTTTTGGCCGCCAAATCCGCCCAGGCTTTTTGGTCATTCTCGAGACGCTTGCTCGCATCGATGAGTTGCCGCTGGGCCTGGTCCACGAAAGCGTTATCGCTAGCCTGATTCTCCCCACGATTCATCGTCACGGTTTCATCGGCCAGAAACTGAGCGACCTTTTGCGCCACTGTGGGATCCGCGAGCGTGACACTGACCTCCAGGATTTTTGTGTCGCGCGGCTTTGAGACTTTGAGAACCCGGCGTTTCAATCCTTCGATGGCCTCCGGATGCGTGGCATCCTGAAGGTGATACTGTTGAGCGGCCCGCGCAAACAGGCTGTCGCTCGAGGCGAAGCTTTCGTAAGTCTTCAGCGATTCCAGATACACAGAGCTGACGGCCGTCCCGCTGCGGACATCGGCGTCGCCGGGAGGTTCGATGACCACGCTGGCGGTCGCGGTATAGCGCTTAGGGAGCAGCCAACTGACGGATAGCGAAATCAGGAGCGCCGAGCCGCAGGCCACGGCAACGACGCGCCAGCGCCCTCTCAGGTAATCGATGTACTCGAAAGCGTCGAAGGAATCGTACATACTATTCCTGACCTCGAACGCGCTCGAGGCTTTCCGCTATGCGCTTCATCGTGCCGCTCGCGGCGGCTTTGGTTCCGCTCGTCATCACGCCAGGCTGGCTGTCTCATTTCGATGTTACGCCCAAAGTGGCGATTCTCCTATTGGGCTCCGCGCTAATTCTCTTATATCGGGAGATAAATGTACAAAATGTTTACAAGTTACTCCGCGCACCGGCGGGGCGCTGGCTGGTTGGCCTGCTGGCAGCCGCTTGGCTAGGCATGGCGGTGGCGACGCTGCTATCAACTCATGCCGCACTTTCACTAAACGGCAGCAACTGGCGGCGCCTGGGATTGATTCCCGAGAGCGGTCTGCTCGTGTTTGTGGCGCTCGCCGCCGCGTGGTTGGCCGCGGAGCCGGGGAATGTGCGGACGTTGCTGCGGGCAGTCAGCGTAAGCGGCGGAATAGCTGCCGCCTATGGCATCGCGCAGTATTTCGGGTGGGATCCCTGGCTGCCGGTCAAGGCGTATCAAGTAGGCGAAGGCGAATTCCTGATCGTGCGGCCGCCGGGCACACTAGGGCACGCCGATTATTTCGCGGCGTGGCTGGTAGTGGTCGTTTTTCTTGGACTCGGCTTGCAACGGTTGGAGACCGAGCGGTGGCGCAAAGACGCGGCGGTCAGCGTGTCCGTACTAGCAGCTTTGGCGGTTGTGTTGAGTGGGACTCGCTCGGCCATGCTGGGCCTGCTGGTGGGCGGAGTGGTGGTCGCGGCTCTCGGACGCCTTCGTATTCGAGGGCGATTTTTGGCGTCCGGAATTGCCTGCGTAGCCGCCTTGGCGCTGTTCTTCTTCTCGCCGGCCGGCCTGAAGCTGAGGGCGCGGCTGCACTGGTCGCTCGAAGATGCGCGCGGGGGTGCACGCCTGCTGCTGTGGAAGGATTCGCTGCGGATGTCAGCCGCGCGGCCCCTCTCCGGCTTCGGCCCGGAGACCTTTGCCACCGAATTCCCACGTTTCGAATCCGTGGAACTGGCGCGGGCCTTTCCGGATTTCTATCACGAGTCGCCACACAACATGTTCCTGGACGCACTCACGTCGCAAGGCACGCTCGGCTTGTTGATCTTGTTGGCGCTGTGCGGGCTGGGAGGCTGGTGCGCCTGGCGTTGCGCTCGACTGGGGAGTCCGTTGGCGGTGCCTCTCGCCGCGGCCCTAGCCGGGCTTCTGGTCGCGCAGCAGTTTATCGTGTTCGTCTTGGCGACGGCGCTGTATTTCTATCTTCTGATCGCGCTGCTTGCCGTAAGCGCCAGCGCGGAGAACAAACGGCCCTTCAACTCGCCTCGGCGCCTCGGCTTTTTGCTTCCGGCGTCACTCGCGCTGAGCCTCCTGTTTGCCGGTTATGCAGTTCGCTTGCTGGTGGCGGACGCAGCTTTGGCCGCGGCCCAGCGTGAGATCGCTTCTGGCGTTGCCGGCGGCCGCGCATATCGCGTCGTCCTGCGCTGGCAGCTCAGCGGAACCGGAGACGATATCTCATATTCCCGCGCCATGCAGGAACTCTCTACGCGTTCTCCGATTTTCGCGACAAGGCTGGCAGCGCGTCAGCAGGCACTGGAGGCCGGAATTCGGGCCGTCAGCAGCGCCGAGGACCGCTCTAATGCCTGGTACAACCTGGCTGGGTTACTCGCCGGTAACAACGATACAGCCGGGGTGGAACACGCGCTGCGCAGCGCTATCGCCTGGGCGCCCAACTGGTTTAAACCGCATTGGACTCTGGCTCAGGTTCTGGCGTTGACGGGACGCCGCGAAGAAGCGCTCGCCGAGGCTCGCGCAGCCGTGGTGCGGGACGGCGGCCATGATGCGCAAGTAACCGAGACCTGGAACGCGCTCGAAAAGCAATACCGGCATCCGCGCTAGATTTTCACAAACATTTTACCTGCCTGCCATTGCCCGAGCGCACTGTGTCCGCCTATAGTAAGCGCAGGACCAGTGTTATGAAGATTCGCCTGACGATCATCCTGATGGCCGCAGCCGGCCTGGTGCTGGCTCAAACGCCCACCATTCGCGACACACAGGGCATTCTAAACGCCGCAAGCTTTACAACTCCGGTTGCTCCCGGCGCGCTCCTTTCGATTTTTGGGACCAGCCTGGCCACCAGCATGGCTTCCGCCGATACCATCCCGCTGTCTACATCGCTCGGAGGCGTAACCGTTCAGTTTGTGCAGGGAAGCAACAGCTACGCCGCGCCGCTGCTGTTTGTTTTTCCGGGCGATCCAAGTCAAAATTCGCCGGCGCAGATCAATGCGCAATTGCCGTGGGAGGTTGATCCGAACGGTCCTGCCGTCAGCGTAACCGTTACTTCGAACAATGCCACATCCAATGCGGCCAGCGTGCCGGTGGGGGCGCTTGGCCCGGGCATCTTTGCCAGCAACGGCCTCGCCATCGCAGCCAACAATTCGGATGGGATGCTGGCTTGGGCGGCCGGCGCAGTGCCTGGCCTGACGACGCATGCCGCCAAGGCCGGAGACATCTTGATCATCTACGCCACCGGACTCGGCGCGCTGGACAATTCCATTCCGGACGGGCAGGCTCCCGCTTACCTCGACAATCTGCTCCGCAACACTACGACCGCGCCAACGGTTCTAGTTGGAGGAATTCAGGCGCAACTGATTTACTCGGTACTGAGCCCACAGTTTGTCGGCGTGAATCAACTGGCCATCACGGTTCCTACGGGCGTCACTCCGGGCAACAATGTTCCGCTGCAAATCCAGGAAGGCGGAATCACGAGCCCCAACAGCGCAACTATCGCGATCAGCCAATAGGCGGGGCACAGCGTGAGTTGCATCAGCGAAATCAGCTAAGTGCGGCGCCTTTGGTTCAGAATGCTACCAGGCGCCGTTTCCGCGAATGATGGCGGGAATCGTACGCAACAGGATCCGCAGATACATCCTGGCATTGAGCGAGCGGATCATCTCCAGGTCCATGGCGCTGCGCTGAGGAAAACGAATGGCGCTGCGGCCGTAGACTTGCCACAAGCCCGTGATTCCAGGCTTTACGGAAAGCAACTCCGCCGCGCGGACGCCGTAGTGGCGCTCCACCTCGCTGCGGGTTAAGGGCCGCGGTCCAACCAGCGACATCTCGCCGCGCGCGACATGCCATAACTGCGGCAGTTCGTCGATGGAATGGCGGCGGCAGAACGCGGCGAAGCGGCTCGCGATGCGCGGGTCGGAGCGATCTTTGCCATCCTCATCCGGCTCGGCGACGACATACTCGATCCATCCCCTCGCCGCGGCTTCAGGGTGGTCCGAGTTCCACATGCTGCGCAGCTTGAGAGTCCAGAAAGGTTTGCCGTGCCGGCCCACGCGCAGGTGCGCCACGAAGGGAGAGCGGCGCGAAATCAGCATAACCACGGCTGCCGAAGTTGCGATCACCGGGGTGGCCAGCGTAAGCATCGCAAAAGCCCCCGCCCGCTCCGCGGCTTCCGGCAATGAGAATCGCGGAGGAAACAGCGGTCTGCGCCAGGATCGGGTTATCGATAGAAGACAAAAAAGCAACCTCAAAGAAACTACTAATCGCAGTATAAGAGTCAGGGTCTTGTTTCGGAAGCATCCTACAATTTGTTTGCATTCTTTTTACAGGCAACGGAGCCGGTTTTTGCGGCCCGCGAACGCGTAAGATGGTGAGTTGCGGGAAGCTCCCTTGACGGATTCGAGCGGTGGAGTACAGGAGCGCGAGCTCGCATATTACGAAAGTCTTTACGGCGGGTTTGGAGTTGGACATTTCGCCAAGCCGGCCGTGGTCGCGTTTCGCGAGTACCTGGTGGCCCGGATCTTGCGCCAGACCAAGGCCCGATCCGATTCGCGAGTGCTGAGTATCGGCTGCGGCATAGGCGACACGGAGCTGCTGCTGGCCCCGCATGTTGGGCACGTGACTGGGATCGACTTGTCGCCCACCGCGATTCGAGAAGCGAACGGCGCGGCTAAGACACAAAGGCGTGAAAAATGTCCGATTCCTGGAAGCGAGCTGGCCGGCTCCCGCTCTGGACGGCGAATCATTCGATGTGGTGCTGGCGATCTTCTTCCTGCATCATCTCCCGGATCCTGCTCTGGACGCGTTTCCGGCTCAATTGTTGCCGTTATTGACCGAAGGTGGACGATTCTATGCTTTGGAGCCGAGCGCCCGAAGGCTCTCCGGATTTCTTGGCAAACTGCTGGTGCCGGGTCTGATGAAGAAGTATCAGACCGAAGATGAAAGACAACTCCTGCCGCGCAGGACCGTAGCTCCTTTCCTCGCGGCAGGTTTTGCGGCGTCCACCGGCTGGTTCGATTTCTGCTCCACTCCGCTGGCGGGGCTGTTCCCTTCCTGGGCGGCGGGTTACCGGCTGGCGCGGCGTTTGGACGAAGCGCTGACGGTCTGTCCAGGTGTGCGGGCGCTCAGCAGCAATTTCGAATTGATGGCTTACCGCCCGCGCATCGCCGAATCGATCTCGACGTGATTGTCTTCCAGGATCGATCCCACAGCGCGCTGCAAAGCCGCGCGGGCTTTAAGATACGCGCTTCTTGCGACCACCACGGTAGACTCGGCCTGAGCCAGCAGGCTCTGGTACTGGATGATGAAAAAGCTGGTGGAGGCGCCGACCTCAAATTTCGCCTGCTCGGCCTCCAGCGATTCCTGCTGCAAGGCTTGGGTCTGCAAAGCGGCTTCGTAAGAAGCCCGGGCGCGCCGCATGGCCACCAGCGCGTCTTCCACCTCCAGTTGCGCCTGCTTGCGGAATTGTTCCTGACGAATCTGCGTCTGACGCAGCTGGATCTCATCGCGGGCGACGTCGGCTTGCGCGACACGGTTGCGTAAGGGCAGAGTAATGTTGACCCCGGCGCCGTAGGTCGGATAGCGGCGCGCGAAAATCTGCTCCAAGGCGCCGCCGTAACCGCCGATGAGGGCGGGGTCCACGACCGACGCCAGCGGATTGGCTTGACCGGCCAGCCCGTTGTTCTGCACGACGCCCACCAGATCCACCTCGGGCAGCAATTCGTTCCGCGAACCCTCCAGGCTGATTTGCGAATTCTCCACTTGCACGCCCGCCTGTTGCAGATCGGGGCGGTTCGCGAAGGCCTGTGCCAGGAGATCTTGGATGGGCGGTAGCTGGTCCTGAGCAGGCACTTCGATGGTGCTGGTGGGGACGATGTGCGCGTTCAAAATCTCCGGATCGTTAGAAGTCCGGCGCGTGATCACGTTCTTTACTACGGCTTCCTGTTCTTCCAGCAACCCGCGCGAGTTGATCAGATCCTGCCGGACCGAAAAAACCTGCGCGTTGGCGCGGGTCAGCTCGACCGGCGCCTGTGTGCCTTCGTCCACCTGGGCCTTGGTATCGGAGTACAATCTCTCGGCGGACGCTAGCGTTTCTTCTTTCACCCGGACGTCTTCGTACAAAGCCACCAGATCGGTGTAGAGACGCACAACGCCATAGACGGTGGCGATCAATTGCTGGCGAAGCAGAAAATTGGCGATCTTCCGTTCATTCTTGGCGATGCGGATGAAGCGCCGGTTGACTGCCAGGCCGAACCCGCGCAGCAACGGTTGCGTAATGGTGAAGCCGAGATTGGAGACCGTGTAAGGATTGAAATTGCTTTGGAGAGAGTTGAGGGTCTGCCTGGAATTGTTGAAGCTGAGGTTGAGTTCCGTGCCCGGCCCGAAGCCCTGCTGGTAGCCGGTGTTGACCATCGTGGTGTTCGTGGCCAGGGCCGGCACTCCCGCGCGCCAGCAAGTTGGTTTCGGGAGTGGTTTGGTGCGTCCAGTTCACTTGCGCGCCTAGTGAGCGGGATCGAAGAAGGGAATGGCGGGACCAGTGGACAAAGGGGAGCGTGCCTAGCACCGATAGATTGTCCTGCGGCTGGCGAGCGCGCCTAACTCGGATGGATTCGTGGGGACCGCGCCTACCGCGAAGGTGGAGGAAGCCACGCTGGTTACCAAGGGGCTGGCCGGGCCGCCCACGCCGACTGGCACTTCGGCCAGGTTGTAGAGAGTCCGCGCAGCAATCCGCCGCCTTTTGCGCGCAGCACTTCCGTATCGCCGAGGGCAGCGTGTAACGCTCTACCTCCACGTCGAGATTGTTCTGGATGCCAGAGTGACGGCGTCGGAGAGAGACAAATAGATGTTTCCGCCGCGCAGCAGCTGGTGGAGCCGCGGCGAGTTCGAGAAGTCCACCGGCGCCAGTTCCGGCGCTAGTAAGGCCTCGCCAGCGCTCGAAGCCAAGCAGGGAACCGTCGCGGCGACGAGAATGCAGGCGATTCTAAGAAAAAAGACAAACAGAGAAAATTGGTTTTTTTCATGGGGCTCTCTAAGAATGGATGCTGGTGGCGCCTGGGCGATTTAAGATCGTCCATCCCCGGCGCTCACGGAAATTTAGAATGGGACCGCACCGCGACCGTGAGCCGCATCAATGTTATGGCAGGGCCTGTGGAACTGCCCGCGGCCCGCCCCGCCGCTACTGGGTTTACCTTGACGCCCTCCTGCACCGAATCGTTCGGATTCACGATGGCGCGCTGGCCTTCGTTCATGCCGGAGAGCACTTCAATCCGGTCGCCGAAATCGCGGCCCACGGTATGCGCTGGAAGTGCACGACGTTGTCGGCGCCCACCAGCGCCACCAGCGTACCTTCGGGCCGCACTACCAGAGTGTCGCTCGGGATCAGCAGCGGGGGATCCTTGCGCGGAAGGTTCAGGTCCACCTGGACGTACATGCCGGGGAGCAGTTTCCCGGCCGGATTCGGAACCTGGACTTCCACCAGCAAGGTGCGGCTGAAGCTGGATCGAGCGCGTTGGCCGTACGCGCCACGTGCCGCGGAACTTGCGGTCGGGCAGTTCGGAGGTGCTCAGACGGCAGCCTGGCCGACATGCACATCGCGGCGCATTGGATTGCGGCACGTTGACGTAGGTCCGCAGCAGATTCGTCTGCGCGATGCGGAACAGCATGGTGCTGCCGGAGTTGACCAGCGCCCCCACATCCACGTTGCGCAAGCGTAATCACGCCCGCGAAGGGCGCCCGCACCTAGGTAATTTTGCAGATCGGAAAGGCGCGCGACGTTGGCTTGCGCGGCCGCAACATTGCTTCTCGCGGCGGCGACAGCGTGGTCAGCGCGCGAACGTTGGCCGACTGCGCCTGATACTGGGCCTGATACTGGATCGTTCTCCTGCGCGATACAGCGCCGCGTTTCACCAGATTCTCCCAACGTTGGGCGGTTACCTTGGCCAGCGATTCATTGGCCTTGCCTTGCTCCAGAGCGGCGGTGCGTCCGTTCCAGATCGGCCTGCACCTGTTCCACGGCCGCGCGGGCCTGCCGAACCTGCTGGTCCAGATCCGGGGCTTCGATTTCGGCCAGCAGCTGTCCGGAGGTCACGCGATCGCCGATATCCACATAGCGTTTCAGGAGTAGCCTTCGGCACGCGCCAGGATCGGGCGCTTCGGTGACCGCCTGGATATTGCCCGGCAGCACCAGCTTCCCGCGGCCCGCAGCGCGCCGCGACCGCAACACTCGCTTCCGGTAAGGTTTAATTGTGGGTATCGGCTTCCGCCACCAATTGCAGTTCGCGCCGGTGGCGCGGAATATAGCCCGGCGCGAAAGCCCCGCGAACACAATCACCAGCAGCAAGAGCGCGAAGGTTTTCTTGCCGGAGGGCCGGACGGGTGTGCCAGCGCGGAATGGCCGTCCTTGGCGCGTTTCTGCTCGTCCAACTGGCGCTTCAGACCTTCGACCTCGGCGCGAAGCTCAGCTTCGTTATTGGGTACTTCTCCGTCGGATTCATTTTCTCCTTATCACTCGGTACACCTGGTTTCAGATACAATCCCTCGCGCTCTTCCTCTTCGATGCGCTGGTCATGGTCCACGGGCGGCCGTTTGCGAAGTACGTATAGACGATCGGCACAAAGAACAGAGTAGTACGGTGGCCATCAGCAGGCCGCCGATCACCGCGCGGCCCAGCGGCGCATTTTGTTCGCCGCCCTCGCCCAATCCGAGCGACATAGGCAGCATGCCCATAATCATAGCCGCGCGGTCATCAACACGGGGCGCAAGCGCGTGAAGCCGGCCGATAGCGCCGCGGCCCTTACGCCCTTACCTTCCATACGCTCGTCGTTTGCAAACACCACCATCAGAATGCTGTTCGCGGTGGCCACGCCAATACACATGATCGCGCCCATCAGCGAAGGAACGCTGAAGGTGGTTTGCGTGACGAACAACATCCACAGGATTCCCGCCAGGGCGCCGGGAAGCGCGGTCAGGATGATGAACGGGTCCACCCAGGACTGGAAATTGACCGCCATCAACAGATATACCAGAACGATCGCGGCGATGAGTCCCAGGCCCAGGCGGTAAAACGAGGTCTGCATGGTGGCGGCCTGGCCGCGCAGCATCACGATGCTGCTCGTGGCATTTGCGGACTTTCGTCGCTGCATTATTTTTTCCACTGCGGAGGCGACGCTGCCCAGATCGCGCCGGTCGACATTGGCATACACGTCGAAGACCGGCTGCACGTTGTAGTGGTTCACGATCATCGGCGGGCACGCCGTGATGGACGGTGGCGAGGTTCGAAAGAAGCTGCGTTGCTGGTAGGGCACGATCCCGGATTTCCGTAGGCTGCGGAGGCCGGTTGGGCGACGCACCGATGGATGCGTCGCCTGCATTAGAGGCGCCGGCCATGGACCCGGGTAGTGTTCAGACCATCGGCGCGGTGGCGGGGAAATGGGCGTTCGCATCAAGGCATCCACGAAATCGATCTTGTATTGCGGCGTCTGCACCATCACCTGGTAGTTGACGCCGTTGCCCCAGTTGAGCCACTGATTGGGCGCGATCTGGCCGCTGCCGCTGAGCGAAATCAGCAGGCTATTGGCGACGTCGCTGTTGGGTGAGGCCCGGCTGGCCGCCTTGATGCGGTCGACGTTAATCCGAATTCCGGCGGCATCCACCACCTGGTGAATATGGACGTCCGCCGCTCCGGGAATGTGCGCAATTTGTCTCCGCCAGCTTTTCCGCGATTTTATAATTTGGCGCCGGCTTCGCGCCCGGTGACCTGCACGTCGATCGGCGACGGCAGGCCGAAATTCAAGATCTGGTTCGTGATATTGGCGGCTTCGAAGAAGAACCACATGTCGGGAAACTTTCGTGCAGCCGGGTGCGGAGGTTTCTCGTATAGAGTTCGGCGGGGTGTGATCCGGGTTCAGTGAGATCAGGATTTCGCCGTCGCTGACGCCGATGGTGGGACAGTCGCCAGAAGCCAGGTTAAAGCGTGCTGTTGGGAAGGCCGATATTATCGAGCATCGTGTCCAGTTCGCCGGCCGGAATCACGCTGCGAATCTCGTTTTCGACATTGGCGAAGACCACCTCCGTCTGCTTCGATGCGCGTGCCCGCCGGCGCGCGCACGTGCAGCCGGATCTGGCCGGAATCGACCGTCGGGAAAGAAATCGACTGCCCACCAGGTACACCAAACCCAGCGACCCCAGCGCAAACAGCCCAGGAATACCGCCAGCACCGGGCGCGGTGATCCAGCGCCCAATCCAGCAGCCCGGCGTAAGCGGCCGCGAAGCGCTCGAAACCGCGATTGAACGCAAAGTGAACGCGCCAGATGAGCGGATGACCCTCCGCGGTCCGCCTTCGCCGTGCTCGCCGCGGCGATACATGTCCACTTCCGGCTTCAGCATGTAATGCACCATGGTGGGAACCAGCGTGCGGGAAAGCAGATAGGACGCGAGCATGGCGAACACCACCGCCATGCGCCAGCGGCGTGAACAGAAATTTCGCGGCGCCGGTGAGCAGCAGCACCGGGACGAACACGATGCAAATGGACAGCGTGGAGACAAACGCCGGCACGGCGATCTGCTGCGCGCCATCCAGCACGGCGCGGACCAGCGGCTTGCGCATCGCCCAGATTGCGATGGGTGTTTTCGATCTCCACCGTGGCGTCGTCCACCAGGATGCCGACCGCCAGCGCCAGGCCGCCGAGCGTCATGACGTTGATGGTCTGCCCCAGCAGGCTCAGGATGACAATGGAGGTGAGGATCGAAAGCGGAATGGAAATGCAGACGATGACCGTGCTGCGCCAGCTTCCCAGAAACAGCAGAATCATCAAGCCGGTGAGCCCCGCGGCGATGAGCGCTTCCCGGAGCACGCCCTGAATGGACGCGCGCACGAAGAGCGACTGATCGAAAAGAGCCGGACCTTCAGCTCCGGAGGCAGGCCGGCCAGGATCTTCGGCAAGCGCGGCTTTCACCTGCATTGACGATGTCCAGCGTGGAGGCCTGGCCGTTCCTCATGATGGTCAGCAGCGCGCCGCGCGTGCCGTTGGTGCGCACGATATTGGTTTGCACCGCGTAGCCGTCGCGCACCTGCGCCACGTCTTTCATATAGACGGTGGCGCCATTCACGGTCTTGATGGGCAGATTGTTCATCTCGTCCAGCACTGCGCGGGCTGCTGTTGAGCTGGACCTGGTACTCGCGTCTCGCCGATCTTGGCCGTGCCGGCCGGGAAGAATCAGGTTCTGCAGATTCATCGCGTTGGAAACATCGGTGGCGGAGAGCTGCTTGGCGTACAGAGCGTCCGGATCGAAATCCACCATCGATCGCCGCGCTGCTTGCCGCCATAGGGAGAGGGCACGGCCGCGCCCTGCACAGTGGCCAGCGGAGTGCGGATGAAGTTCTGCCCGAGATCGTAGAGTTCCTGCTCGCTGAGCGTCTTGCTTGCAGGCCCAACTGCAGGATGGGAACGCTGGAGGCGTCGTATTTCAAAACGCTGGCGGGAAAGATTCCGGGCGGCATGCCGCGCAGGATGGTTTGCGCCATGGCGCCGTGATCTGCGCCATCGCCATATCGATTTTGACGTTGGGATGGAAGTAGATGCGGATCACGGAAACGCCGTTGTAGGATTGCGACTCGATGTGCTCGATGTCGTTCACCGTGGTGGTCATGGCGCGCTCGAAGATGGTGACCATGCGCTCCGCCATCTCGTCCGGCGAAATTCCGTTGTAGGACCAGACGATGCTGATCACGGGGATATCGATGTAGGGAAAGATGTCCATCGGCATGGTCACGATCGCGGCCACGCCGAGCAGCAGGATGGCCATCGACATCACGACGAAGGTGTAGGGGCGCCGGAGCGCAAGACGGACAATCCACATACAGAGGGGTTAAAATTCCCACTCAAACTTGCTTATCTAAAGGATGACACCACTCGGTCCAAGGTTAGTAGCTCTTTTGGGCTAGGCGATGCGGGACGCGTGCCGCATTATATATCCGATAGGGTTAACCCTGCGGACGGTTGGGCGCTACAGGTGAATAATACCGCGTTGGATCGCGGCCGTAGCCGCTTGTGTGCGATCCTCCACGCCCAGCTTGCTCAGAATGCTCTTGACGTGGTTTTTGACGGTGTGTTCGGCGATACCCAGGGCGTAGCGCGATTTGTTTATTGCCGTGCCCTTTGACGATCAGCGCCAGCACCTCCATTTCACGCGCGCTCAGATTGGCGGGCAGGGAACTGGCTCCGAGCGCCGCGCGAATGGATGGCGGTAAGATAAGTTTCGCCGGCATGAACGGCGTGAATGGCCCGGATCAGCTCGTCGTGCAGAACATCTTTGGTGAGGTAGGCGCGCACGCCGGAATTGAGCGCGCGGCGGATGTCCTCATCGCCGCCGTACGTGCTGAGCGCGATGATGCGAGCTTGGGAAGCTCCGCCCGGATAGCGGCGTCGCTTCCGGCCGCTGGTGCCGGGCATGCGCATGTCCATGAGCGTGATATCCGGGCGATGCTGCCGGTGCAGTTCCATGGCTTGCGCTCCGTTCGCGGCTTCGGCCACCACGGTCATGTCGGGTTGCATGTTGAGGATGGTCTTGACGCCCACGCGCGCGATCAGGTGATCTTCCGCGATCAGGATGCGAGGGATTTCACGGTAGCGGAACCTTCACTTCCACCTGGGTGCCGCGCCCGGGCGTGCTGTGAAGGTCCAACTGGCCCCCCAACCGTTCGGCCCGTTCGCGCATGCCCAGCAGTCCGAAGTGGCCGCCGATTTCCGAGAACGCGTCGGTTTGCTCGAAACCTTGGCCATCGTCGGTCACCGACAAACGGAGGCGGCTCATTTTCCAGCTCCAGGCGAATGCGCACTTCTCTGGCCTGGGCGTGCTTGATGGTGTTGGTGACGGCCTCCTGCGCGATGCGCAACAGGTGCTGCTCGGTTTCCTCGGGCAGCGTGCGCGCTCCTGCGCCACCTGAGATCGCACTGCATCGACGTACACTGGCCGGAGCCGGCCGTCCACTGGCGCGCGCCGCTTGCGCAAGCGCGGCTGGAAGATCGTGGCCTTCGAGCGCGGAAGCGCGCAGATCCATCACCGAGCGGCGCGCCTCGGTGAGACTGTGGCGGGCCATTTTGCGCGCCAGGTCCAGATGACGGCGGGCGACATCCAGATGCCGTTGAGGGTGAGGGCCACCGCGTCCAGCTGCGACGATATGCCCACGAAGCCCTGCGCCAAGGTATCGTGAATCTCCCGCGCCAGGCGCACGCGCTCCTCCAGCACCAAGGCGAAGCGCCGGCGGATCTGCCGCAGGCGCAGCCTGGAACAATCCCCAAATGCCCGCCGCGGCGAGGGCAGGACGCACAGATAGCGGAACCAGGCTGTTTCATAGAAATGAGGAAGCAGTTGGAAGGCGAAGGATGTTTCGCTCCGCGGGCCCCCGGGATGCCGGCCCGGACCACGAAGCGATAGCGGCCATGCCGCAAGCTGTTGTAGTTGGTGACGCGGCGCGAAACGGCGCTCGCCCAGTCCCGATCCAGCCCTTCCAGCCGGTAGGAATAGCGCACACGCTCCGGCGCACTCAGATGAAACCCGTATACCGGAACTGTACGCGCCCATTGCCGGGCGCCAGATCCGGCGGTTCCGTGAGCGGCACGGAACGGTCATCCACCATGACCTCCAGCAAATGAACGACGGGCGCGGAATGTTGGGCGGCTTCTCGTTAGGATCCAACACCGCCAACCCGCGGCTGGTAGGGAACCACAGACGGCCGTCCGCTGTGCGGGTGCCTCCGCGGCTGGTGGGATAACCCGGCGCGCATTGGGCGCTGCGCAGGCCGTCGGCGACGCCGTAGTTGACCGCATGGATGGAATGAATTTTACCGGCTGCAAGGTCGTTCAGTTCCTGCTTCAGGACACGGCAAATTCCACGAGTGGTGCTGAGCCACAGCCAGCCGTTCCCATCATCTTCGAGATGGGAAATATTATCGCTCAGCAGGCCTTCTTTGGTTGTACGTGGAAGAATTTTCCATCACGCAGCCCGTTCAAGCCGCCGCCAAAAGTACCGATCCAGAGGGTGCCGTCTGAATCTTCCTTGAGCGCCCGGATCTGATCGTTTGAAAGACCGTCGGCCACGGTGAAGCGCAGCTTTCCGTCCTTCCATCGCCACAGGCCTGTCCAAAGGAGCCGGCCCACAGGCTTCCATCGCGCGTCTGGCAGAGGGTGACCAGGGAATCATTCAACAGCGGACCTCCGGGAATCACACTCCGCGCTCCGCCGTTTGACAATTCACTCAAGCCGCCGGGCATGGCCACCCACAATTTTCCGGCGCGGTCTTCCAGGAAATCGAACGACAGCCGGCGATGCATGGGATCTTCCAGCACCTGGTTGTAGAAGCGGCCGGCATGCATGCGGCTGGGGCCTTCGCGCGTGGCGATCAACAGGTCGCCGCGATGGTCCTCCCGGATGGAAAAAATTTCGTTGCTGGGCAAGCCGTCGGCGGTGGTGTAGACGCGCGGTTTTTCTCCTCCAGCTGGACCAAGCCGCGGTCGTGAAAACCGATCCAGATTCGGCCGCTATGATCCTGGTAGACCGTGGTGGGCTCATCGCTCGGCAGGCCTTCCGACTCGCCGTAGATGGCGAACATATCGTCGCGCAGGCGATTCAATCCGCTGTTCATGCCCACCCAGAGGTTTCCCTGCGCGTCTTCGTAGATGCAGCGGACCCAATCGCGCTGGGCGGAGTCGCGCAGGGAATACTGACGAAGCGGCCGTTTTCGAGGCGCGCCAATCCGCCGTTGGTTCCGGCCCAAAGTTTCCATCGCGATCCTCCCACACCGACCGGACGAAATTTTCGGGCAGCCCGTCTTTGGTGGTGTAGAGCTGGAGCTTACCCTCGGGACTGCGTCTCCGGAGCCCGAGGCCAGCGACCCAAAGATTCCCGTGCCGGTCTTCAGTGACCGTGGTGGCGATCCTGCCGCCGAATTCCGGGTTGCCAATCACCGGAACGAAGCGTGTTCCGTCGCGCCGTGCGACGCCGGCATAGCCGGCCATATAGAGAGTGCCATCGCGGCCCAGATAGACGGCTCGCAGGGCCTCGATGGGAAGCTCTTCCCGCGGACTGAAGTTGGTCAACTTGCCGTTTTCAAGCGGCTCGAGTAGATGCCGGCCACGATCCACAGCGCTCCGGAGTGGTCTTCGGTGATGGAATTGACGAACGTGTCGGCGAGGCCGTCTTTCTTGGTGAAGGTGGTGAATTTGCGGTTCTGATAGTGAGTCAGGCCGCCGGGCGTGCCGATCCACAGGCTGTCGTCTCTAGAGCCGCCCATAGGGCAGTAACGCTGTTGCTGGGGAGCGACCCATTTTCCTTGTTGAAGACCACGAAGTCGTAGCCATCGAAACGGGCCAGGCCCTCATCCGTTCCGAGCCACAGATACCCGTCCTTGGTCTGGGCGATGGCGCGGATCGTATAGTGCGGAAGTCCATGCTCCTGGGTCCACACAGTGCGCGTATACTGCGTAAGCGCGCGCCGGGGATTGAGAGCGAGGAGCCCGCTAGCGCTGGCCGCAAAGAGCGTCAACCCGAGCAGGCGCTTGAAACACACTTCTGAGTTTACGGAATTCCGGCCGCGGACGCGACTTCGAGTTTGGATTGCCGATCCAAGCGCCGCGCTTCACGCAGTATGGCCAGAATAACCAGCGGCAAACAGCCGAGCAGCGCCAGCCAGCCTGCCATCGCCCAGCGAGCTAGAGAACGGAAACCGGAACCGAAGCTGGAAGGGGAAATAGTAGAGCGTGCGCCATTCGATGGGAATGCCCTGGAACCGTGCGGGCTCTTCTCGATCCCGTGCGATTTGGGTCAGGTTGACCGCCCGGTTCCAGATCGCGCCGTGGGTGTAGCCGAGGTCTCTCTGCATCACTTCCAGATTCGGGGCGATCACGGTGGAAGCTGCCTGGAGGATTGTTGAGCAAAGCACGACGGTCCAAAACGCGCGCCGGCCCCAACCCGGCAGTGGCCGCGGGCTGGCCAGCAGCAAAGGAACTGTGAACAGGCAAAGAAGCTGAACTGGAAGCAGCACATACCGGTTGCCCCAGGAGACGCCGCCTCCAAAGAAATAGTATTTCGCGTAAAACGCCAGATACATCGCCAGGAGAAGCCCCAGCCAAGTCAGCACGGCTCTTAATTCTCGTTCGAGATTCCGCCAATTCCAAACCAGCAATACGATCAGGGCGGCGAGCAACGGATCGAACAGCAGAATCGATTTGTCGGCGGAAAACAGCGCGCCCAGGAAGCCCTTCCAAAAGGGATAGGAAAATAGGAATTTTTCAGGCGCGCCCGGTGGCCGAAACTGGCGCTCCACGATGCCTGTATACGTGCCGAAGAGCTGGCCGAAACGGTAGTACTGATACCAGCGGTCAAAAAGAAGCGCGGCCGCGAGTGGTGGCACGAAGCCCGCCAGAAAACGTTTGCGCTGGTTGCTGCTCAGCAAGGCGTCAGCCAGGCCAGCGCGGACGTTTCAAGAACCGAAGGCAAGCGCGTGAGCACCGCCAAACTGCACGCCAGGCCGGCTACCACCGCCCAGCAAATACGCGCTTCCTTGAGGTACGAACGAACGGCCCACAGCGTCAGGAGCGCCAGCGTCAGCAACAGCAGGTTCTCTTGAGCCGACTGGACATACTGCAAAACCGTGGTTGAAAATAGCAGCGCCAGTGCGCCGGTGGCGCTGATCGAGCAGGAAAATCCGAAAGAACGCAACACCGCATACGCCAGCATTAGTAAGCAGCCGGTTAGAAATGATTGCATCAGGAACGCGACCGCGAGTTCGATCACTTGCGCTTTTCTGGCAGCATCGAGCGCAGACCGGCGCAGCAGCGGCCCGATAGCCGCGCTGGCGAGTGCATCGAAGGGCAGCAGGACCAGACTTTGCCCGATGCCATAAGGCGGATGCCGCACCCCGTTTCTGCCGATCACGCCCCCGCCCGGATCATCCGGACGCACCGGAGGCTGACCCAAGCGAATCCAACGCGCGACCTGCAGTCGGCGCACCGTGTCTACTGTCCCCAGGTTTCCCGGATTAACCAGCGCGCCGGTCCACAGTGACAACAGAACAAACAAAATTCGCAGGCGCATCGCGGAGCGGTTTCCGAAAGCCCGCCCGAGCATTGACGGCGGGCAAGGATCAATTATGGTACATCACAGCGGTATTCAGCAGCGATGGAGCGTAGCTCGCCCGAAATAATCAGCTGTTCGAGCCGGTGATCCCGGCGCTCGACAACTTGTTCTCGATGATGCTCAGGGGATTCAGCGCCTGGTTCTGATCGGTCTGGATGGCGGATAAAAGCTGACTGAGCGGGGAACTGCTGCTGCTGGCGTCCGTGGAACTCGTGCTCGAATCGCTGCTGTCGGAGGAGGCATGGTGATGATGCCCACCACCATGATGGTGATGACCGCTGAGAGCCTTCGCCAAATCCTGCACGTTGGGAAGCTGCCCGTTCTGCGAGGCGCTCGTAAAATCGCTGGCCAGCTGGTTCAACTGGTTGGCCGCCGCTGTATTTCCTTGCGACTGGGCGGTTTGGGCTGCGCTCTGCAGATTGGTCGCGATCTGCTGGGTGACCTGTTGATACTGACTCGGGTTCGATTGCTGGAGCTGTTGCAGCGTGCTCATCACTTGAACGAACGGCGAAAGCTGCCCCTGGTCGGACTGTAGCGCCGATAATGACGTATTGATGCTGTTAGTCTGGCCGGCCGTCACGCCTGCGTTCTGCAGCGCCGTGCCGAGAATTGATTGCAAATAACTGCTCGAGAGATTGTTGATGGAACTAGTGCTCATGTCTGCCATATCGGCATTCTGATCACCGGTTTTCGGCAGCTCTAAACTATTGAAACCTTTGGACGGGCGTGCTCATGCGAGAGGCTCCACCGCCAAATTCCTGACCGGGAGACCAAACCTTGGCGTCTTCTTGATCGCCAACGATCAGTCTGAACCGTAATTCTGAAATAATGAGGGACGTTGGCCGATCACCGCACTAGCGAGCCGGACGCCGGCCGCATCGTCGTTCTCATTCCACTATTCAACGACTGGGAGGCCGTGGATCTGCTGCTGGACGGTCTGGATTCGGCCTTCGCACAGTCTTCGGCGCCGGTTGACGTGCTGATCCTCGACGATGGATCTACCGACGCCCCGCCGGACAGCTTCGCGAAGCGCGGGTTCACCGCTTTGCAATCGGTGGACATCTTGCGGCTTCAGCACAACCTGGGGCATCAGCGCGCCATCGCGGTCGGGTTGGTCTACGTGTACGAAAACCGGCCCTGCCAGGCGGTCATCGTGATCGACTCGGATGGCGAAGACCGGCCAAAAGACATCCGCACTGCTTGAGCGCTTCCATCAGGACGGCGCAAGTTCCATTGTCTTTGCGGCCCGTTCCAAGCGGCTGGAACGTTTTCCATTTCGAATTCTGTATCATCTCTACCGCGTTATCCATCGCCTGCTCACGGGCGACCCGGTGCGAGTGGGAAACTTCAGCGTCGTGCCTTTCGAGAGCTTGGCCAAGCTGGTGGTCGTGCCCGAGATCTGGAACCATTACGCCGAGGCCGTCATTCGCTTCCGGATTCAGTTTTCCTCCATCCCCATCCCGCGCGGCAGGCGTGTGGCGGGGAAATCGAAAATAATTTCACCGGGTTGCTCTTGCACGGCCTTAGCGCATTTTTCGTGTATGGCGACATCGTGGGCGCGCGCTTGCTGGTTGCGATCGCGCTGGCCCTGATCCTGGAGGCGGCTTTAGTCGCGGTCGGCATCGGGGTCGGGTAAGCGCCAGCCCGAATGCGGTCGGTATAGCCGCCTATCTGGCTGGGTTGCTCGGCATCGTTCTGCTGCAGACCATCCCAATCGCTCTGATTCTGGTTTTCAGCGTGATCGGAAGCCGGGTGAATGTCGGATTCCTGCCGTTGCGCGATTGCCCGTATTTCGTCCACAGCGTGCAGCGCATCTTTCCCGCCAGGGCAGCCGGCCGCCCCAAGGCCTTCTCCTCCGCCTCCCGCCAGGCTGAGGTCGCGCAGCCCAAAATTGTTACGCGCTTTTTGAAGATTTTAGCTCCCAAACCGTTCTTTGAGCTACATGTTTCGCCCTATTGCCGCGCGCCGATTCCACCGATTTAAGGAGTACGAGGTCGCGCCGCATGGCTTGGGCAGTTCGTGCCATCGGTCTGATTGCGCTGACTTCAGCACTCTGGCCGGAGACATATCGGGCCACGCCGTCATTACTAAAAGGCTAAGCAAGAAGAGCCTCTCGCCGATCGTCTACAACTTGCGCGGAACTGCGCCACCCGCCGGCGCAAGCGACAGCGAAGCGGTGAACGAATTCGACCGCATGGTGGTCATTCTGGAGGGCGGATAGTTACCGCCAAAACCACCAGTCACGGCGCTGCTGGATCAACGCAACCTGCGGTTCGATACCGGCCTCATCGTCATTCCAGTAGGCTCGACGGTGGAGTCCCGAACTCCGACTCGATCTTTCACAACGTGTTTTCTCTGTCCAAGACGCAGCCCTTCGATCTGGGCTTCTATCCGCGCGGGCAGAGCCGGTCGATCAAGTTCGATCGGGCAGGCATCGTTCAGGGTATTGCCACATTCACGCCAACATGTACGCCGCGATCGTCGTGACCGGCAGCCCGTGGTTAGTCAAACCGGGGCCGGACGGCAGTTTCTCCTGGGAAGGCGTCCCGGCCGGCCACTACCGCCTTAAGGCTGGCACAACGTCGCGGGTTTGCATGCCATCGACGTCACCGTTCCCGAGACCGGCAAGGTGAACGTGAGCATCCGCGTTCCCGTGGACGTGGAGCCGCGCCCGTGAAAGGCACCACATCGCTGACGACGCGGGCATTCTTGTTTGCGTTCATTCCCTTGTGCGTGGCTGTATTGGGGAGCTTTGCCGCATTCAACACGCTGGTGGAACAGCGGGTGAAGCAAGGCCTGCGGGATTCGCTGGAGAAATCCGAACAATTGCTGGCCCAAGCCAACGAGGATTATTCGCGGCGGCTTAGCCAGTTAGTCGCCGTGCTGGCGGATTCTCAGGGACTGAAAGCCGCCATCGGGCTGCTGCGCGAGCCGGGCAATCCGGAAACCGACGCCGAAGTCCGCACATCGAGGCGCAGCTCGGCGAAATTCACGATCTGGCCGGCTTCGATTTTATGGCGGTCAGCGATTGCAAAGGACAGGCCATCGCCGCGGTTGAGTTTGACGACGGCGCCGCTCGTTCCATGCAGCAGGGCGCCTTCCGGAACGTCCGGCCCTGATCGAAGCGGGCGGTGCTCTTTACGACCTGACGTCCATACCCATCAGCATCGACGGCAAGCGATCGGAAACTGAAACTGGGCAGCCGGTTCAACCTGAGCCGGTATCATTTCGGCGGCAAGACAGCCCTGCTTCGGGATGGGCGCATTGTCCGGGCAAGCGTTCCTGCCTCCGCCTGGCCGATGCTGGAGAGCGAGCTGCAGCGCGCCTGCCCGCGAAATGACGCCGAGTGCGAGATTCGCCACAATGGCGAGAGCTGGCTGGTTTCGCCGCTTCACGAGGCCTGGCTCGGGCCCCCATACCGGCTGATCGCGCTGCGGTCGCTCGATCAAGCCGTGCGCGAATTCAACCCAGGCTGGGTAGCCATCCTGATCAGAGTCAGCATATGCGGCGTATTGTTAGCGTTAATCTGCACTCTGGCGACATCCCGGTCCGTTTCCAAACCGCTGCGGGATCTGGTGTCGCAATTACAGCGGGCCGAAAAAGCCAGCCAGTTTCCAGAACGCATCACCTCGGGACAGGCGGTGGGGGAACTTCGCCTGTTGGCGGAGACCTTCGATCGAGTGGCGGCAGCCAGCGCCGCACGCGGGATGAACTGGAGAAAGCCAAGGTTCAGGCCGAATCGGCCAACCGCGCCAAGAGCGAATTCATGGCCAACATGAGCCATGAGCTCCGCACTCCCATGAACGGCGTGATGGGACTGACCGACTTGTTGCTGGAAACCTCGCTGGACGAAGAACAGCGGCAATACGCGGCGACCGTGCGCGATTCGGCCAACGGGCTGCTGGTCATCATCAACGATCTCCTCGATTTCTCGCGCCTGGAGGCGGGCAGGATGAACATCAGCCCGGTTCCCTTCGACCTTCGCCAGGCAATTCAGGAAGTGGTCGGCCTGCTTTCGCCACAGGCTTCCAGCAAGGGACTGGTGCTGGAGGCAAGCTACGCCGGCGGCTTGCCCTCGCGGCTGATCGGAGACGATCTGCGGATCCGGCAGATCTTGACGAACCTGGTTGGCAACGCCATCAAATTTACCGAACGCGGGCGCGTCGACATACACGTTGAATGCTTGGAGCGGACCGACACAGACGCCTCGATCGCCATCTCGGTCCAAGACACGGGAATTGGCGTGCCTGCCGATAAGTTGGATCTCATCTTTGAAAAATTCACGCAGGCCGATGGGTCGATGACGCGGCGCTACGGTGGAACCGGTCTGGGACTTACGATCGTCAAGCAGCTGGTGGAACTCATGGGCGGCACCATCGGCGTGGACAGCCGTTTGGGCGTGGGCTCCAAGTTACGGTGTGGTTGAAGCTACCTGTCGAGGAAGGCCATCAACGCGCCCTGGCATATGCTGAACGCTGCGAGGAGACGGAGGGCATTTTGAAGCCCGTTCTTCAAGCTGCGCTGATTTGCGGGTTGCTCGCGCCCGTGTCGACAGCTCAGGATTCCGACATGGGCATCAGCGTTCCCGTGACGCTGAGTGCGGGCGGCATGTATACGCAACGTCTCCAGCTGGCGGATCCGTCCGTCTCGCCTTTCACCGGTGGATTCCGCGCGATGTTGTATCCAACGCTGAAATTAGGCTCGCATGGTTTGCCTATGCGGCGATTGAAGCGCGCCTCGCTCCGTATCTCTACTACGATGCCTACGAGCCGGATCATGAATGGTACACCAACGTCATCCAAGCGTTTGTGGGCTACTCAATCCGGACCGAAAAAACATCCGTGGTGATCAAAGCCGGGCAGCTCGCCTCGGCGTTTGGCTCGTTTCCCTGCGCTACGACGACGCTGAGAATCCATTGCTGGACCAGCCGCTCAGCTACATCCAGACGCTTTCGCTGGACTACGGGCAGCTTCCGTGCGGAGTAAAGGATCTGGCCGCGCAGCACTATGGTTATGTATCCAACTACTGCGGCGGTGTGGGTGGGGGCTATGGCCTGACTCCGGTCACTCTCTACGGCCTGCCCGGCGCCGAGATCGATTTCTCGGGACACCGCCTGGACGCGCGCTTCAGATCACCAATAGTTCGCCGGCGGAACCTCAGCCGTTCAGCCGCACCGGCGAGTATGTGCAGTGGACCGTGGGAGGCGGCTACACGATTCGCCAGGGGTTCCGTGTCGGCGCTTCCGGCTTCCGCGGCCCGTATCTGGATGCGTCTCTCATTCCCTTCCTTCCGCCGGGCTCGACGCTCCGCAGCTTTCCGGCCAGCGGTGTTGGGCTAGACGCGCAATGGGCTCGCGGCCGCTGGAGCGCAACGGGCGAATGGCAGAGATTCCAATACGACTATCCCAATTTCACCGTCGCCCCAACGGTTACTTCCAGCTACGGCGAGTTGAAGGCCGTGATCACGCCTCGCCTTTTTCTGGCCGGGCGCGCCGGATGGATGACGCCGGGCGGCGCGGCGGACAATGCCGGCGCCTCCACCAGTCAGTTCGCGCCCTCCATCGCCTCCTATGAACTCGCGGCCGGCAGTTGGATCAACCGGCACCAGCTCTTGAAGGTCAGCTACGAATGGCTGAAAATTCAGAACCTGCCAGGCACGCGGCTGGACGTGCTGGGTTTTCAGTTCGTGACCACATTCCACGCCTGGGATCAGGCCTTCCGTTAATCGAGGATCATTTCCGCTTGGACGGGATCGAGGTCGTATCCACGCCGGCTGATTTCAGAACTGGCTGCGCGCTTACGTAATCGAGCTGCGGCGCCAGCTTCCGCACGCCGTCGAAAATGAAGAAACGAACCGACGGATCCATCCCTACGCGGCCCGAGACGATACCGCGATCCTTCAGAATCTGAGCGGTCAGCTGATACGGGCTCTCGTCTTCCTGCCAGACGCGAATATCCGCGCCGGACGTGGATCAGCTCGCGCGCCCGCATCTCTTCGAACCCGGGCAGCACCAAACGCAGGGTCGCCTTTCGAGGGGGAACACCAGCGCGAAGGTGCGTTCGCTGCGGCCCCAGCGCACGCCGGTCAAGTACACCATGGCCGGTCCCGGTTCGATCACTACGGCTCGAAGACCGAACTCCTTCATGGCCTCCTGCAGTTTGGCGATGCGGGCGCGATACGTAGCTCAGCGGATGTCGTTGTTTTGTGGCATGTGGTTATCCGAACGGCTGATCGATGGCCGGGCTCTGCTTGGTGAACATGCGGGCGCCGTCCTCGGTGATGTACATGCAGTCTTCCAGCCGGACGCCGAATTCGCCGTAGATGGCGATAGTCGGTTCGTCGCTGAAGCACATGCCGGGCTCGAGCGTCGTCTTGTTGCCGCGTTCACGAAGTTCGGTCCACTCGTGGCCGTCCAGGCCGATGCCGTGGCCGGTGCGATGCGGCAGCCCGGGGACTTTGTAGCCGGGGCCGAAACCGGCGTCGGTGATCA
This sequence comes from Terriglobia bacterium, assembly GCA_963739705.1. GTDB lineage: Bacteria > Acidobacteriota > Terriglobia > Bryobacterales > Bryobacteraceae > Palsa-89. The sequence goes on from CAVUBR010000025.1 coordinate 72,062, forward strand.
CTTTGCGCGCCGCCGCGTCCACCGATCTCGCAGGTCGCGCCTGGCTTCGCCGCGGCCAACGCGGCATCCTGCGCCTTGCCGCTCCAAATCCCAGATCTCGCGCTGGCGCTGGGTGGGCTTGCCGAAGACCACGGTGCGGGTGATGTCGGATTGATAGCCCTCCACGCTGCAGCCGTCGTCGATCAGCACCAAATCGCCTTCCCGCAGCTGCTGCGGCTGGATGCTGCCGTGCGGGAACGCCGTGTACTTGCCGAAGATCGCCATGGCGTCTCCGTGGCCCCGAGCGCTGGTAAGCCGCCGCGATGTTGGCGCTCAGATCGTGCTGCGTCATGCCTTCGCGCAAGGTCGCGAGGGCGGCTCGATAGCCGGCGATGGTGATATCGTTGGCGCGCTGCATCAGAGCGCGATCTCGGCCGGGGATTTGATCATCCGGCAGCCCGCGGTGACCGGATCGCCGCTGACGAATTCGAGCGCGGGCGCTGTTTGCCGATCCGGTCGATCAGCTCGAATCGGACCCGCTCTTCCACTCCCAGTCTTCCGGCTGAGACACCTTGGTCATTCAGTACCTTCGATGCCTGATCAACTTGGCCGCTCCACGACCCCAGGGCCGCGCGGGAAAACACCCACGATGGTTCCGCGCCAGCCGGTGAAATAGAACAGGCTCGATCCGCCCTCCATCAGAAGGGCGTCGATGCGATTTTCGCGCATCAGCTTGCGTGCCTTCTGGATGCGGGCCTGCCGTTCCTCGGCTCGGATGGGCTGGATGCCGTCCGTCATCGGCCGGAGCTTGCGTATGGCTTCGGGAACTGCGGTGGGCTGAGCGGCTGCATCGCGGGCCAGACCCGCGGCGGCGCTAATCAGGAAGAGCCTACGAGTTGGATTGCCCACGCAATCCAATTATCATCTTTTGGCGAGACGAACTCAGGAGGCTGCGGCTTCGAGCAGGGCGCCGGAGCCATTCACAGCCATCTTGCCGCCGGACCATGGGCTAAGTCGACTTTACCCTTAATGTAGCCGCCATCCTCGATGATGATGCCACCCGAACGGATGTCGCCCACGAATTTCGCGCCCTTACGGATGTAGACTTTATCCATCGCCTCGACTTGACCCTCAATGGAGCCCTGCACTTCGACCGTGCGGGCCTTCACACCCGCACGCACGTTGCCTTGCCCATCGATGGTGAGGCGGTGTCCGGAAATCTCGATGCTTCCTTCCACCTCGCCTTGGATGGTGAGATCTTCACGGCTGTGGATTTGTCCCTTTACAACCACGCCTTTACCTATGACAGCCTCGCAGGCCGGATGTTCAATGGCTAGAGGTAGTGCAGCCGACATGAAAAATCGCTCCTTGTATTGCGGTTTTGCGCAGATTCGGTAAAAGGTCTGGGCGTCTAAACGAGTGCCAAAACTTGGATCTGTACAACTCAACCAACGAACTCTCATCCGCTCCGACGGCGCGCGCATACTGGCGGATGTAGCTGATGTTGTAAATGCCCCCCGGCAAACTATCGAACTCGCCTTCTTCCAGCGCCCGTAAGGTAGACACCTTGATCTTGGTGTTCTGGGAGATCTCTTCCAGCGAGATTCCTTTGTGGTCCGAATGGATGCCAGAGACCAACCATGTAAGGGCGACGCTGCCATGCCGTCTCCAGTAATCCTCTATCGGCGGTGCTCAGCGCTTCCAATAGGGCGTACGGGTCTTTTTTCTCTGCTGGAATATTTCTCCCTGCTTAGGGCGTCAAAGCCGGCCTGGGCGGGGCGAAAAATCAGGCCTGGCGGTACCCAGTACTTCCAGTACGAGGGTAGGGCCCTTTGCTGATTCCATTCATCGGAATCCGATGCTAAAATCGCACCCAGTATCCAAAACCAGCAGGTGTTTTTGGGCGATTTGACAGCGTGTTTGGGAAAGGGAAAATACACATGAATTTCTCCAGAGGACTAAGTGCGGTTGTATCCTGCGCCGCGTTTCTGACGCTGGGCGTCTCGTTAGTACAAGCCGGCGATGACGATCGCTCGGACCAGCCCATCAAGCTCGTGCCCGGCGCGCGACTTGGACGGATCAGCGGCTCGGACGCGGTCAAGTCGATGGGCGACTCGACGGCCGCGGGACACGCGGCCAAGGGGAGCGGCGGTTCAGGTAGCTTTGCACTGCCTGTATGGACGTACTCCGTGAAGTCGTCGCGCAATGGCAAGATCTACACCGGACAGATCGTCGGCGACAATCCCACTACGGGGGGAACGGCGAACAGACCGGCCGTCGTGATCCCGGTCAAACTGGTGTTCAAGTACAACAGCACCACCAGCTATAGCTTCGACCCGACTGCCGCGGATCCCGGTTGTCTGAATGGAAGCAACACCGCGCTCAGCTTGACCGAAGCCTCGCCGATCTTCACTTCTTACCCCTTTACCTTGGTAAACAGCGGAGACGATTTCACGCAGTATTCGGACAATTTCGATCGCGCCAGTTTCTGGAATAGCGCGGGCAATCCACACACATCCCACACTTTGTTGAGTCCAATGGTGATGGGGGTTCAGACGGTGACGCTGACCGCTTCCAACGGCTACTTTGCCAACGCCACGGTGTATTCGGCCAGCGGCGTATGCGGCAGCAACACGACGAACATCAACGTTCCGGGTTCGCTGGGCGTGGTTAACATTAACACCTGGGACCCGATCGCGCAGTCGCTGATCAAAAAGCTCGGTCTGAATTCCACGCAGCTTCCGGTGTTCCTCTTCTACAACGCGGTGCTGTCGCAAGGGCGCTCGTCGAACCTCAACAACTGTTGCATCCTGGGCTATCACAATGCGGTCGGCTCGCCGGCCCAGACCTACGCGGTGGCGGAGTTCGAGGGCCGTGACCAGACCGTATTCGGCGGCGTCTCGGACGTGTCGACTTTGTCGCACGAGATCAACGAATGGATGCAAGACCCGGGCGGTACAAACGCGACCCCGGCCTGGGGCGGCATTGGCCAGGTCTCCGGCTGCCAGAGTAACTACGAAGTTGGCGATCCGTTGAGCGGATCGCTGCTGCCCGGAGTCACTCTGGGCGGCTTTACTTACCACTTGCAAGAACTGGCGTTCTTCTCCTGGTTCTATGGCGGACCTTCGGTTGCGATAAACAATGAGTATTCGAATAACGGCACCTTTCACGGCGCCGCGAAGACCTGCCCGCCCGGCGGAACTAACTAGTTTCTGAGCGCCAAGACAACTTTGCTCGCGTGGGGAGCGCCGTCCGTCGGCCCCGTACGCGAGCAATTGTTTTTGCGCCGAGATGTTCGAGAGCTCTACTCGACTTCCTTGTTCCTCTTCTTCCGGTTGCGTTTGCGGGCCAGCGCTTCCTTGGTGCGCTGCTTCTCGCCCGGCTTCAGATAGAAGGAGTGTCTCTTGATCTCTGTGATGATGTCTTCCTGCTGAACCTTTCTCTTGAACCGCCGCAGGGCGCTCTCTAACGTTTCGCCCTCCTGGATGTGGATTTCAGCCAATGTCAATCACCTCCTTCTTTAGGGAAAACCTCGCCATTGCACGAAAAAAGGAAAATCCCACAAAGGCAGGCCAATCGCTCTTACTATGATAGTGGGTTGTCGAAGAGACGACAACCTGGAGCCCCGGGCTTTTTCCTTCTACTGTTTGCAGTTACGCTGGCGCTGCGGCTGTGTCACTCTCACATCCTGTGGGCCGATGAAGATTACCACCTGGCCGCGGCGATTCAGATCCTGCACGGCAAGCTGCTGTATCGGGATTTGTGGTATGACAAGCCGCCTTTAGCGGCCTGGGTGTATGCCGCTTTGGGCGCATTTCCGGGCTGGCCGTTGCGCTTGTTCGATGCCTTCTACATTCTGGCCGGCTGCGCAGCCATCTATCGCTTCGCGCGCGATGTCTGGAGCGACCGCGAAGGCCTCGTGGCCGCGGGGCTGCTCGGATTTTTTCTGAACTTCGACCATGCTTCAGCGGTTATCCCTGTCGCGCCGGATCTGTTCCTGATGTTGCCGCACATCGCGGCCGTGCACTGCGCCTGGCGTAAGAAGGCCTTCCAGGCAGGCCTGTGGAGCGGCGTCGCGTTCCTGTTCCATACCAAGGGCGTCTTCGTGCTGGCTATGTGCGCGCTGCTGGCCTGGCGGAATTTCGCTTCCCTGGCCGCGGGGTTTCTGATTCCTAACGCCGCTGCTCTGGCCGTGCTGGGCTGGGGAGGCGCTCTCAGTGAATACTCGAGGCAGGTCTGGCAATGGGGGCTCGCTTACGCCCGGACTTCGCCGCTCGAAAATCCCGCCTGGAATGCCGTGCGGAGAACGTTAGACTGGTTTGGTTTCCATGCCGTGCTGGCCATCGGAGCGATTTCGCTGTGGTGGAAAGAGCGCGGCCGCGGCCAGTGGTGGATCGCTACGTGGTGCGTGCTCTCGTTCGCTGGAGTGGCGTTGGGTGCGCAGTTTGCGCCGCGTTATTTCCTTCAGCTTGTGCCGCCGCTGGTGCTGGCCGCCTCGCGCGGCCTGGTGCTTGTTCTGCAGGATGCCGGCGGACGCCGCACGCGAATCGCCTGGGCCGCGGTCGCGATAGCAGCGCTGGTCCCTTTAGTCCGCTTTGGTCCGCGCTACGTTCTGCTCGCGCGCGACCTAATTGCCGGCCGCGCGCCCGCCTGGTCCGACGTGATTCTGGACCAGGACAGCCGGGCCGCCGCCGCACTGGTCAACGAGCGGAAAAACGAAGGCGACACGCTCTTCGTCTGGGGCTACCGCCCGGGAGTCTTCGTGTACACACGGCTTACCGCGGCGTCGATGTTCTGGGATTCCAGCCGCTGACCGGCGTGCCAGCGGACCGGCATTTGTTTGACTCACGGCCAATCTTGCCGGAGCTGGCGGCCCAGAATCGAGCCCGCCTGGTCACCTCGCACCCGGCCTTCATTGTCGACGGCCTGAGCGCTCTCAACCCACGGCTCTCCATGCGGAATTATCCGGAGTTGCGCGCCTGGCTGCGGGATTACAGTCTGGTCGCGCGAACTGAACTCAGTGCTGTGTATCGGCTCAACCAGACGCTTCAAGCCCGCGCCCAGCCTGCCGGCCTGGCGGATAATGTGACCAGGCAGCGATAGTCATGTTTGAGCGTTATACCGAGACGGCGCGTCGAGTAATCTTCTTTGCGCGCTACGAAGCCAGCCAACTTGGAAGCCCGTACATCGAAACAGAACACCTGCTGCTAGGCATCTTGCGCGAGGAGACATGCTTCGCTGCGGAAATGCTAAGCGAGCGCGGCCTAACCTTGACTCAGGTGCGTGCCGGGATTGAGGGTTCATCCTGATCACCCGCCGAGCCCTGAGATGACTAGCGCTTTACTAGAATACTGCTAGGAGAGAACGTGCCCGAAGACGTCTATCGAGCCCTGCGCGCCCAAGCGAAGGCGAATCGGCGGTCCCTTGCAGTCGAGACCATCGCACTGCTGGAAAACGCGCTTGCCACGCGTCCGGAACTGCGCCGTCGGCTCGCTTTCTATCGGCAAGTGCAGCGCATCCGATCACGCCAAGTGAAGGGGCCAGAAGGGCTTTCGGCCGAAGACCTGCTGCGCCAGGACCGCCGTCGGTGACGTCTTATGCCTTAGACGATTAGCCAATTCCCTAGCTGGCCGGTTGCCGGTGATCTGGCTAGGCGCCCTTCACTCCACCACGCAGTAGCAATACAGGAACTGCTGCGTCGTTCCGAAAGGCGTGCGATGCAACTCGTGGTGGCTTTCGAGTAACCGAAAACGCCGGCCGAACTGATCGTGCAACGACCCTGCGTCGTAGCGCACGACGTCCAGGCCGCTGCACTTTTGCGGACCCTCCGGCCCAAACGTACTCACAATGACGTGGCTGCCCGGCTTCACCGCGCGCGAAACCTGCTGAACATAGGCGATCCGTTCGTCGTCCGAAGTCAGAAAGTGGAAGACGGCGCGATCGTGCCAGACATCGTAGCTCCGCGGCGGCAAGCCTGCTTTATTCACGTCGCCGGCGATCCACTGGACCTGCTCCGCACGGGGACCCAGCCGCGCCTTGCTTACTTCCAAAGCGGTCGGCGAGATGTCCAGAACGGTAACGTTGTGATAGCCCCGCGTAAGCAGATCATCCACCAGCGTGGATTCGCCGCCGCCCACGTCGATGATGGACGCCGAAACCCCCGCGGCCGCGCGTTCGATCAGATCCAGCGAGGTTTCCAGATGCGGGCGGTACCAACTGAAGGCATCCGGCGGCTTGCCGTGATAAACCTCTTCCCAATGCGCCCGGGCATCCATACCTGCTCTTCAGTGTACTCGGGCGTGCCGGACCGAGTCGTACCCCGGCCGGCGCGGCCAATTTTTGCGCGCAATGTTAGCCTAGTAGTAGAGGCCGACCACATCCATGGAATCCGCTGGCGCCGTGCCAATTCGCGGTGTCAACCTGACCAAGACGTTCCGATCCGGAACGAGCGAGCTGGTGGTGTTTGCGGATCTGGACTTCGAGGTGGCCCCGGGCGAGCGGCTCGCGCTGGTGGGCGAATCGGGCGCGGGCAAGAGCACATTGCTCTACCTGCTCGGAGGTCTGGACAGGCCTTCCAGCGGTACGATATACTTCGGACACCAGGACATCTCAATTCTCTCGGAGGGGGAGCTGGCGGAGTTTCGGAACCGGGAGATCGGGTTTGTGTGGCAGAATCATTCGTTGCTGCCGGAATTTACGGCGCTCGAAAACGTGATGATGCCATTGCTGATTCGGGGCGCAAGCAGCACCGAGGCAGCGCCTGTTTCGCTCGCGAGGTTAGATGAAGTCGGGCTACGTAACCGTGCCTCACATCGCGCGGGAGAGCTATCGGGCGGCGAACAGCAGCGCGTCGCTCTGGCTAGAGCCTTGGCTGGAAACCCGCGCGTTCTGCTGGCCGACGAACCCACCGGCAACCTGGATTTCCGGACCGGCGAAATGATCATCTCTTTGCTCGAAGATTTGCACCGCTCCCACAACCTCACCTCCATCTTCGTAACTCATAACCTTTCCTTCGCCGCGCGGTGCGATCGGATCTTGCAGTTGGACAAGGGGGTCCTGGCCCCCTGGACGGGTGACGGCATTCCACTCTGTCGGCCCGGCCAAGAACAACCGATAATGTGGAAAGATAGCGGGAATTATGTTTGAACGTTATACCGAAAAGGCGCGCCGGGTCATTTTCTTTGCACGCTACGAGGCCAGCCAGTTCGGAAGCCCGTACATAGAGACCGAGCACTTGCTGCTGGGTCTTTTGCGGGAGGACAAGGCGCTGGCCAATCGTTTTCTGCGCTCCCACGCCGCCATCGAATCCATTCGCAAGCAGATTGAAGCGCACACCACCGTCCGGGAGAAAGTCTCCACGTCCGTCGATCTTCCTCTCAGCCACGAGTGCAAGCGCGTCCTGGCTTACGGCGCGGAAGAGGCCGAGCGGCTGAATCACAAACACATCGGCACCGAGCACCTGCTGCTCGGACTGCTGCGCGAAGAGAAATGCTTCGCCGCCGAAATTCTGCACGAGCGCGGGCTGCGTCTGTCGCAAGTGCGGGAAGAAATCCAGCGCTCTTCGTCCGAGAAGGTCGCTTCCAATCGTCCCAAGGAAAGCTCGCTGCTGGCCGAGTTCAGCCGCGACCTGACGCAGGCCGCTATGGACGGCTCGCTCGATCCGCTGATCGGGCGCGATTACGAGCTGGAGCGCGTCGTGCAGATCCTGTGCCGCCGCACCAAGAACAATCCGGTGCTGATCGGTGAGCCGGGCGTCGGTAAGACCGCTATCGTCGAGGGTCTCGCGCAACGCATCGCCGACGGCGACGTGCCTTCGTTCCTTTCCGACAAACGCATCCTCGCTTTAGACCTTTCCTTGATCGTCGCCGGAACCAAGTACCGCGGCCAGTTTGAAGAGCGGCTCAAGACCATCATGAAGGAGCTGATGGAAAACCAGAACGCCATCATCTTCATCGACGAGTTGCATACGTTGGTCGGCGCCGGGTCGGCCGAGGGTTCACTCGACGCGGCCAATATTCTGAAGCCGGCTCTGTCGCGCGGCGAAATCCAGTGCATCGGCGCGACTACGCCGGGCGAATATCGCAAGTCGATCGAAAAGGATCGTTCGCTGGAGCGGCGTTTCCAGGCTGTCAAGGTCCCGCCGCCTACCGAATCGGATGCGATTCGTATTCTGTTCGGGATCAAGGAACGCTACGAGAAATTCCACGCCGTGGCCTATACCGATGAAGCCATCGAATCGGCCGTCCACACCTCGACGCGTTTCATTCCGGATCGCTTCCTGCCCGACAAGGCCATCGACTTGATCGACGAAGCCGGCGCGCGCGTCAAGCTTCGCCAGACCACTCTTCCGGGCGAAGTGGCTGATATTCAGAAACGCATCAAGTTCATCGTGCATCGCATGGAGAACGCCATTGCGAATCACGAATTCGAGAAGGCGCGGTTTTATTCCGACGAAGAACGCAAGGAGCGCGAGAACCTGCGCCAGCTCCGCGAAAAATACAACCTGGACGACACGTCCACCGGCGTCGTAACCAAGGACGACATTGAGGACGTGGTCGCGCGCTGGACCGGCGTGCCGATGACGGCCATCCGGGAGGAAGAAGTCAGCAAGCTCATCCGCATCGAGGAGGAGCTGCACAAGCGCGTCATCAGCCAGGAGAAAGCCATTTCGGCGCTGGCGCGCGCGATACGTCGTTCGCGCGCCGGGTTGAAGTCGCCCAAGCGGCCATCGGGATCGTTCCTGTTCCTGGGGCCTACGGGCGTCGGCAAGACCGAAGTTGCCCGTGCGTTGGCCGAGTTCCTGTTCGGCAGCGAGAAATCGCTCATCCGCTTCGACATGTCCGAGTTCATGGAGAAACACTCGGTCTCGAAATTAATCGGATCGCCTCCCGGATACGTGGGCTACGAAGAGGGCGGCCAGTTGACCGAGCGCGTGAAGCGCGCGCCCTATTCCATCATCCTGCTGGACGAAATCGAGAAAGCTCATCCCGACGTTTACAACATACTGTTGCAGGTTTTTGAAGACGGCCAGTTGACGGACGGTTTGGGCAACACGGTGGACTTCAAGAACACCATCATCATCATGACGTCCAACCTGGGCGCGCGCTTCCTCGACAAGAAGTCACAGATCGGGTTCTCGGCGCCTTCCAACAGTGGAGTTCCGCCCAAGGTGGAAGATCAGGTGATGGCCGAAGTAAAGAAAGCCTTCAATCCCGAATTCCTGAACCGCCTGGACGAAGTGATCCTGTTCACGTCGCTCACCGACGACGATCTGCTCAAGATCATCAACCTGTTGGTGGAGCAGATCAACATGAATCTGGTCGCCAAGCAGATCAAGATCCGAGTGAACGAGGATGCCGCCCGCTACATCCTGGAAAAGACGCTGATCGACCGCAGCTATGGCGCGCGGCCGCTGAGGCGGGCTCTACAGAAGTACATCGAGGACCCGCTGTCGGAAGCGCTGATTCAGGGCACGCTGCCGCGGCCGTCGGAGCTCGAAGTGTATCTCGGCGAAACCGGCATCTATTGCCGTCCCATCGGAGCGGAACTGCAAGAACAACCGGTCGGCGCTCCCGGCGAGGAAGAAAAACAGCCGGCGCCCGGCACGCCTTTGTTCATGTTCTAACCTGCCCTGTTCTACGCCACGCCGCTTGAGTTTTTTAACACAAAACTCAAGCGGTGTTCATTCCAACGTAACCTGCCGCGGCGACACTCTACATTTAGCTTTGAAGCTTCTAGCCGTCGCTCTGGATCCCTCGGGTGTGATCTAATCCGGCGGCGCACATCGCTGTACTCGACGAGCGTATTGCCGCATTCTGCGCCAGACGGTAAACCGGCGCGAGCGGTCACGGGGAGCGCTCCACACTAGGCCGCATCAGCGGTCATAGCGGTCCGCTGCACTTGCATCGCACTCATCAAAACTCCGGGAGGATTTGTGTCTCGACTCATCACCATCTGCGCAGTTTTTCTGGCTTTTGCCACTTTGGCCTTCGCCCAAGCCACTGCCCGCATCAGCGGCCAAGTGCTCGATCCGTCCGGCACACCTGTTCCCGAGGCAGCGATTACCCTCACTAACACGGCCACGCATACCGCCTCGCAAATCACCAGCGATGCCAACGGCAACTATACGCTCATGGACCTTGCGCCGGGAACATATAGCCTGCGGGCCTCCAAACCTGGCTTTGAGTCCTATGACCACAGCATCGTGCTCCAGGCTGGGCAAACCTTAACGGCTTCGATCAATTTGGCTCTTTCGGCGGTGCAGCAGACAGGTAGTCGTCAACGGCGGAACGCAGCCGGGCGCCACGCCCGAGCCGTCACCAAAGCGACGTCTTCCTGTCGGACCAGACGCATGCGCGTCCTGGATCGCACTCAGATGGATATGCTCGGACCGGTGGCCGGCGCGGCCCAGGTGATTGCGCTCGCTCCCGGCGCGCGCGTCACTGGCTACGGCAATACCGGAGCCACCAAATACACCATCTCGATCAATGGCATCAACCAAGGTTGGGGAGGCTACGGCGGCTATAGCGGCGGCGCGGCGCTGGGGATCACGTTCGATGGAATTCCAATTGTCGATCCCGCAACTGGACTCTGGCAGACCGCGACGATTCCGCAGATGCAGATCATTCAAGACGCCGTTGTGAGCTTATGGACCGGGCGACCCAGCGAATCGCTGGTACACCAACGTTGGCGGGGCCGTTGAGTTCACCCCACTGCAGCCCGGCAGTCAGTTTCACGGCGATCTGATGCTGACCTACGGCAGCTACAACCAGAAGAACCTCCAATTCGATCTCTCCAGCCCGGTATATAAAGGCTGGTCGACGATTATTGCGGGCGGCGGCGGCAGCGGCGACGACTTTCGCAACGGCCCCGATGGCTTCGGCAGCCCCAGCAAGAACCTTGCGATCTATGACAAGACCATCAAGACGTTTGGGCAAAGCAGCATCGACTTCGGCGGATACTAGGCTCACAGCGGCGGCTACCGCGCTCAGGTGATCCCGACTACGCCGGTTGACGGCATCAACCTCGGACGGCCCAGGCATCGGACCTGTCTACAGCCAGCAGACCTCAGGCTTTTACAGCACTCTGCCGTACGCCGCCTACAACAAGTACGACGTGAACGAAATGGGCCTCGCGCACGTTCGCGAGAACATGCACATGAACGATAACACGCAAATTCGAGAATCTCAGCTGGTTCATGCATATCCGCCGCCTGCATGACCGCCTCGATGATGTCTACGCTCTCGGTCCGCAGCAGGATGAGTGGAATAATCCCCACACCGATACCTACGGCGATCGTTCAGCTTGACGCGCAGCCTTTCCATGAATCTGCTCAGCTGTCGGCGGCTATTTCCTCCACGGCGTCTACAACACGCGGAACATGTTCTACATGCGGCGACCTGGGCGGCAACGGCGGCGGAGAGATCCTCAACCCCGGCGGAAAGATCCGTTCCGGTTACTTTACCCAAAACAATGCGGCCGTCTTTATTCAGGACGCGTTTCACCGTATCGAAGCTGACCATTACGCCTGGCATCCGCTACGTCCGCTTCGCCACGTCATATTACGACAATGCGTTGCAGGATTTTAACTTCCTGCCCGGCGTCATCCTAGCCACGCACTGCTCCATTACGTTGGCCTCGACTCCCGGCAACACCACGGATCAGGGTTCCACTTGCGGCAACTACCAGGCCCGCTATGGTTTCGAGCCGTCCATCAACGCAAACTACCAGGCGCTACCCTGGCTGAGCTTTTACGGCGGATATGACGAGGCGCTGCGCAGCCCGTCGCTGGGCGGCGGTGGCGGCCTGTTCCAGAGCGTCGACCCCTTTACCTACCATCTGTCGCGCGCCCGTTACGGACAGTTCGGATTTAAGATCCACACCGAGGGCACAGGCGTTATGAACAATCTGATTTACGGCGCGAACATTTATCGCGTGACTTACTCCAGCCAGGAAATCGACATTACACTCCAAAACGGCGATACGATCGCGGCCAACGGCGCCGCACGCTACCAGGGGCTCAATTACTTTCTGGATGACGATCCAGCCCGCAATCTGCACGTGTTCGTGAACGGAAATTTCGAAGCCGCGCGGTACACCAGTTATGTCGTCAACAACAGCGGTGGCGCTTTCAACGGAAGTCCCGTTCCCTACGTCCCCTCGTCCACGTTCAACATCGGAGCCACCTACAATTTCAAAGTCCATGGCGTCTCGATTATTCCGGTTGGCGCTTTCCAGTTCGTCGGCACACAGACCATCTTTAACAACAATACCGGCGCGCCCAGCAACCTGACCATGGCCTCGTATGGAACGCTGAACGCGGGCCTGACCGCTCCGTTCAAACACATCGATATCATCTTCAACGCGCTGAATATCCTGAACAAAAAATACAACGAGTACTTGTATGTCTCCTCGGGCGGTTACTTCGGCACCCCCTCCGGCGGGTATGAGCTCGCGTACCCGGCCGCCCCGTTCACCTGCTATGGCGGCGTGAGGTTTCACTTCTGAGAGACTGAGCGCGGCCCTCAGGCGCGCTACAGCTTTTGGATCTTGATCGGGCCGTTGCTGGTTTCCAGATCGAGCAGCGGCCCGCCGTGTCCGATGGTTCCTTCCATCTCAGAATGCTTTCGCCGCCGCTCCGCATCGGCGTGCAGTTCGTCGAATTCCGAACTCACCGGGGAATGCGAAGTGTAGGCTCGGACCCGCGCGTTAGCCGACGCCGGCAACCGCAGCACAATCGAGGAATTGCTGGTGGACGCTCGCACTTCCGGAAGCTCCTTGGCGTCCACGCTGACTTCGATATGTCCGTTGGAGGAGTGCAATCGCACTGGCCAGGTGGTGGCCGGATCAGTCAAGCGCACTTCGATGCGTCCATTCGATGTCACCGCTTCAAACGAGCCGCCGCCGGCGTCCCCGCGCACCGAACCATTCGAGGTGTGCAGGTTCGCGTTGCCGCTCAACTCTTGCGTTTCGATGGTTCCATTGGAAGTCTCCGCCTCTAAATTGCCCTTGAGCCTCTGGATGCGGATCCCGCCGTTTGACGTATGCAGCCGGGCATTGCCTTCCACCCCATCCACCTCGATCCGGCCATTGGAGCTGGAAATCAGCTCCAGCACCGCCTTGCGAGGCACGCGGATCGAAAAGCGCACGCCTGAATTGTGGAATCCATCGGGGCGCGACGCATGAATTCGAATTGAGGACGGCGTCGAGTCGATGTCCACTTTGATGTCGCTGAGCGCCTCCCGGTAGCTGGCATGCTTGGTGCCGTTAACCTCGACCGAGTTTTGTTCCCACCCCGCCACCTCGATCGACCCGTTGAAGGTCTCCACCGAAACCTTGCCGCCCGCCTCCAGCGGATGGGTGGAGTGAAAATCCTGCCGGAACGCGTCCGAATCGCCCCAATCGCCGACGTAGATGCAGCCCGAGAGCAACCCTAACGCGCCCAGCAAAGGCAGTCGCAGAATATACGATCTCATCGCTCACCTCTTCCCGCGCTTTTCAACTATACGGAAACCAGCGCCGCGATGTTCCCACGATCTGGCTCGAAAACCAAGCCGGATACCGGATAATAGTCCTTACTCGTGCGCAAACTTCTGGCCCTAAACCGCGGCGAAATCGCGATCCGGATTCTTCGAGCAGCCAACGAGCTGGGCCTCCGCACCGTAGCTGTCTTTTCCCAAGAGGACCGCCTGAGCCTGCATCGTTTCAAGGCCGACGAGGCGTACCTCATCGGGGAAGGGAAGGGGCCGGTCCAGGCTTATCTGGACGTGGACGCCATTGTCGCCCTGGCGGCGGAAAAAGGCGTGGACGCCATTCACCCCGGCTACGGTTTCTTGGCGGAAAATCCCGCCTTGCCGCGAGCCTGCGCCCAGGCCGGCATCACGTTCATCGGGCCGAGCGCCGGGCTGCTGGAATTGCTGGGAGACAAGACTGCGGCGCGAAATCTGGCCATCCAGGCCGGCATCCCGGTCGTCCCCGGCACCGCCCAGGCAATCTCCGATCCTGGGAGGGCTATCGAGATCGCCGGCGAGATCGGCTATCCGTTAATCATCAAAGCGGCTTTCGGCGGCGGCGGCCGAGGCATGCGCATCGTCGAAAAAGAAGAGGATCTGATGCCCCGCGCTCGAGGAAGCACGCCAGGAAGCCGGCGCAGCCTTCGGAAACGACGCCGTTTTTCTGGAGCGCTACATTCGCCGCGCGCGCCACATCGAAATTCAGATTCTGGCCGACCACCACGGCAACATCCTGCATCTCCACGAGCGCGATTGCTCGGTGCAGCGCCGCCACCAGAAGGTGGTCGAAGTTGCCCCCGCTGTGTCTTTGGATCCGTCAATCCGAACCGCGCTTGCCGACGCCGCCGTAACGCTGGCTCGCGCCGCCGGATACGTGAACGCTGGAACGGTGGAGTTCCTGGTGGATGCCGACTCCGGCCGCTGGTATTTCATCGAAGTGAATCCGCGCGTTCAGGTGGAGCACACCGTCACCGAGATGGTAACCGGCATCGACATCGTGCGCAGCCAGATTCAGATCGCCCAGGGCCACGCGCTCCACGACAGTGAAATGAACCTGCCGCGGCAGCCGGACCTGGCCGTCAACGGCTACGCCTTGCAATGCCGCGTGACCACCGAAGACGCTGCCAACAACTTCGTCCCCGACTACGGCAAGATCCACACCTATCGCTCGCCGGCCGGTTTTGGAATCCGGCTGGACGGCGCGTCCGCCTACGGCGGCGCGGTGATCACGCCGTTCTACGATTCCCTCCTGGTAAAAGTCACAGCCTGGGGCCGCGAATTCCCGCACGCCTGCCAGCGCATGGATCGAGCGCTGCGCGAGTTCCGCATTCGCGGCGTGAAGACCAACATCCCGTTTCTTGAAAACGTCGTGAATCATCCCGCAATTTCAGGCCGGCGAAGCCACCACGTCGTTTATCGACACCACGCCGGAGCTGTTCCAGTTCGCCCCGCGGCGCGACCGCGCCACTCGCCTGCTCAGCTATCTGGGCGAGGTGATCGTGAACCAGAATCCCGAAGTGGCCGGGAAACCCAAGCCGCCCGTCATTCAACCCGCCCCGATTCCGCCGCACGATGCGAGCGCGCCGCCCGCCGGTACACGCCAGCTTCTCGACCAACTCGGCGCGGACGGATTCGCGAAGTGGACGTCGCGAGCAACAGCGCCTGCTCGTCACCGACACCACCTTCCGCGACGCCCATCAATCGTTGCTAGCGACGCGCGTCCGCACTTACGACATGCTGGCTATCGCCAACCTGGTCGCGCACCGGCTCTCGAATCTCTACAGCCTGGAGATGTGGGGCGGCGCCACCTTTGATGTCGCGCTTGCGCTTCCTTCACGAAGATCCCTGGCAGCGCCTGGAAAAACTTCGCCAGGCCATCCCCAACATCTGTTTTCAGATGCTGCTGCGCGCTTCCAACGCAGTCGGCTATACCGCCTATCCGGACAACGTAGTGGCCGAGTTCGTCCTCGAAGCGGCCCGCCAGGGCATCGACATTTTCCGCATCTTCGATTCTCTGAACTGGCTCCCCAATATGCGCGTCGCCATGGAAGCGGTGCGCAAATCCGGACGCGTTTGCGAAGCCGCCATCTGCTATACCGGCGACATTCTGGATCCGCGGCGCGAAAAATATTCGCTCCAATACTACGTCCGCCTGGCACGCGAGCTGGAACGCATGGGCGCGCACATTCTGGCCATCAAGGATATGGCGGGCCTGTGCAAACCCTATGCCGCTTGGAAGCTGGTCAAGACCCTGAAGGAAGAGACCGGCCTGCCCATTCACTTCCACACCCATGACACCAGTGGCGTGAACGCCGCTTCCATTCTCAAGGCGTGCGAGGCGGGCGCCGATGTCGCCGACGGCGCGCTCGCCTCCATGAGCGGCACCACCAGCCAGCCCAACCTGAATTCTGTCGTCGCGGCGCTTGCGCATACCGAACGCGACACCGGCCTCGATCTCGACGCGCTCAATCAATGCTCGGACTATTGGGAAATCACGCGCACCTACTACGCGCCCTTCGATGAAGCTCCATCGGCGGGCACGGCCGAAGTCTACATCCACGAGATGCCCGGCGGCCAATACACGAACTTGAAAGCCCAGGCTCAATCCATGGGCCTGGGGCCGCGCTGGCACGAAATCGCGGACACCTACGCCGCCGTCAACAAGGCCTTTGGCGACATCGTCAAGGTCACGCCCTCCAGCAAAGTAGTCGGCGACATGGCGCTCTTCCTGGTCACGCACAACATGACGATCCAGGCATTGGAGCGGCTCGGGCCGAGTCACAGCCTTACGCTGCCCAACTCGGTGGTCGAAATGTTCTCCGGCGCTCTCGGCGAGCCGGAAGGCGGCTGGCCGCCCCAGCTTCAGCAAGTGATCCTGAAGGGTGCCGAGCCAATCACCGGACGGCCCGGCGAACATCTTGCTCCGGCGAACTTCGAGCAGTTGACCAGCGCGGTTGAAAAGCGGCTCGGTCATCGGATCTCTCATACCGATCTGCTCAGTTATTTGATGTACCCGGATGTGTTCCTCAAATTCGCTCAGGCCCGTTCATCCTACGGGAGTGTAGACGTGCTCCCAACTCCGCAGTTCTTCTATGGCCTGGAACGGGGCGAAGAAATCGCGGTTGAACTCGAGCCGGGCAAGGTTCTGATCATCAAGTTCCTCACTGTGAGCGAGCCGCAGCCGGATGGCACGCGCACCGTCTTTTTCGAATTGAACGGACAGCCGCGCGAAGTCTCCGTGCGCGATCGATCGCGGCAAGCGGCCGTCGAGACGCGGCTCAAGGCCGACCCTGGCTGTCCCGGACACATCGGCGCACCCATCCCCGGCGCGATTTCCAGCATCTCGGTGGACCTTGGCCAAACCGTATCGAAAGGTGACCGGCTGCTGGTGATGGAGGCGATGAAGATGCAATCCACCCTGTATTCGCCGGTTGCGGGCAAAGTCGCTCAAAAATTGGTCAGCGTGGGCGACAAGGTCGATGCCAAAGATTTGCTGCTGGTCATCGAGTGAATCAAGTCGAGTGAATCAAAATGACACGGCGTGAACGCATACTCGCGCTCCTGGGCGGGGCTTTCATCGCCGTCTATTTCTTTTCGCTCACGCGCGACGCGCTGCACGCCTATTTCGCCCTGGATGATTCCGGGAATCTCTATCGTGCCTGGTATTATCCACTCGCGGAACTCTTCCGGGCGAACCTGCTGTTCTTTCTGACCTCGCCCTTCAACCGCCCCATGGGCAGCGCCTGGTATCGCGCCATCTTTTCCTTCGCCGGCTATAACCCGGTGCCGTTCCACGTCGCGAATCTCGTTATCCTTCTCGCCAACCTTTGGTTCACCTATGCCCTGTCGCGCCGCCTGAGCGGCTCGCGCGAAGTGGGCGCACTCGCGGCCCTGCTGATGGCTTACCACCCGCGCTTCGTGTATCTGTACTACGACACCGCTTACATCTACGATGTGCTCTGCTATTTCTTCTACTTCGCGACGCTGTTGTTTTATATGCGCGTCCGGCAACAGCAACGCGTGCTCAAGGCCTGGGAACTTGCGGCGTGCTGCGGCTTGTTTATTTGCGCGCTCAATTCCAAGCAAATGGCGGTCACAATTCCGGTCAGCGCGGCCGTATATGAACTTCTGTACGACAAAGTTCCTGTGCGCTCCCTGCGCTTTCTTCTACGCTGGCTGATGCATGAAGGCAGGTTCATCGCGCTCGCCAGCGTAATGACGCTCGCATTTCTAATCGGCCAAGCCAGGGGCGAGGGGTCGTACCTGGAAAACAAGGCTTTCCGCCCACTCTTCACCTGGAACCGCTTTATGCTGACCAGCCGCAATTTTACGGACGATATCTTTTCTCAGCGCTTCAAGTTCTCATTCCTCGCAGTGCTGCTCCTGTGGGCGGCGCTATTCGCACTGGCCTGGGGAACCCGATCTCGCGCGCTCAAGTTCGCTTGGCTTTTCCTGATGTTCAGCGTGCTACCCCTGGCGTTCATCGATCGGGGCGCGCCGCAGTACTATATTCCGCTTTTCGGATGGGCGCTCTACGCCGCCATTGTGCTCGCAAAAGGCTCCCAGCATCTGTTGGAACGCTTGACACGCGGCCGGACCAGCCGGCTGGCCAACGCGCGCGCGCCCGTGCTGTTGGTCGCCTTGGGCGCAGTGCTGTTCATCGCTTACCGCGGGACGAGTTGGCCGAACGTTCCTTTCGTCAGCCTGGAAGGCGAGATGCTTCGCAACGTCGCCGATCAGATGCGCCTGGTGCATCCAACTGTGAAACCCGGCTCCCGCTTGCTATTCATCGACGATCCAATCGGCGCCAACGATCTCGATCTGAGGTTCCTGGCGCAGATGGTTTACCGCGATCCGACTCTGCTGGTGACCCGCACCAAGGCGGTGCCTCCGATTGACCCCACGCTCATCGCCTCCTCGGACTACATCTTCGACTACCGCCTCGGGCGCTTCTTCCCTTCAGTGCAGCCGCGGGCCCAGGGACCACAACCCGCTATCGTGTTCGAGTGGGGGCAGCCCAGCGTCTTTCACCAAGGTTGGGAACGCGTAACCACCCGCAGGCCCGCGCGCAAAGGAGAACTGGTGATCGCCATGGTCACGGATCTGGGGGACACCAGGCCCCCGGTGGCACCTGGCCAACCATTTCCTAAAGAGCCCCTTCTCGAGATCGCCGGACCCGTGGACGTGCGCGTTGCCGGGAAATCCGCCCCGATCGCCGTTAAGATCGGATGGCCGGAGCAAGTGAATCGATACCGTCTGGATTTCCGAATCCCGCAAGACGTCCTGATCGGCCTTGCGCCGGTGGTGATCTCAGCCGGCGCCGTCAGCGGTCCCGCGGTCGACATCCCCATCGAGTGACCCGTTCATGATATAAAGACCAACACAGGGAGGCGTATGCGTTCCATCGCTTTTGCCTTGATTTTGGCCGTTCCGGCCGTGGCCGCGACCAATTCCAATTCCATCACCTTCAACAAAGAAGTCCTGCCGATCGTCCAGAAGCGATGCCAGGATTGTCACCGGCCGGGCGAAGCCGCGCCCATGTCGCTCGTGACCTATCAGGACGCGCGCCCGTGGGCCAAATCCATCCGCCAGGCTGTGCTGACTAAAAAGATGCCGCCCTGGTTCGCGGACCCGCACTACGGCAAATTTTCCAACGACCGTTCTCTGAGCCAGGCCGAAATCGACACCATCGTCGCCTGGGTCGACGGCGGCGCCAAGGAAGGCGATCCCAAGGACGCGCCCGCTCCGCGCACGTTCGTCGACGGTTGGAACATCGGGACGCCGGACCTGGTGCTGGAGATGCCCAACGCGTTCGATGTCCCGGCCACCGGCCAGGTCGACTACATGTACGTCGTGCTCCCCACCAACTTGAAGGAAGATCGCTGGGTTCTGGCAACGGAAGTTCGCCCCAGCCAGCGCGCCGTCATGCATCACGTGATCGCATCCATTCGCGAACCCGGTTCCACCTGGATGACGGATGCCAAGCCTGGTGTAGTTTTCCTTCCGCCGCGCGGAAATCGCGGTGGTGAATTAACCGCGGGCATCGGCAGCTACGTGCCCGGCCAGGTGGTTTTACCCGCTCACGATGGCCCGCGCCGCGCGACTTTGCTCAAAGCCGGCTCCGACATCGTGTTCCAGTTGCATTACACGCCCAACGGCACTGCCACCACGGATAAGACCAGGATCGGCATCATCTTCGCCAAAAACCCGCCCGAGAAGCGCCTGATCGGCGGCAACTCGGCGGCTTTCCGATTCGCGATTCCGCCCGGCGATTCGAATTACCAGGTCGAGGCATCGTCCGCCGTGCAATACGACTGCGATCTGGTCAGCATGATGCCGCACGCGCACCTGCGCGGCAAATCGTTCGAGTATCGCATCGTCCGGCCGGACGGCACTTCGGAAACAGTGCTCAGCGTGCCGAAATACGATTTCAACTGGCAGCTCACCTACTATCTCGAAAATCCAATTCACCTCGCCAAAGGGACCAAGATCGAAGTGATCGCTCATTACGACAACTCGCCCAACAATCCCTATAATCCCGATCCCGCCAAGGAAGTTCACTGGGGCGAGCAGACCTGGCAAGAGATGATGATGGGCTACTTCAGCGTTGCGGTCAACGGCGATGTGCAGATTCCTGAGGATAGGCGGCGCCCAGCTTCGACCACCGCTTCGCTCAGCCCCGCTGAACCGTCGAGCCGCTGAGCGCGCCGTAGACTGAGCTATGCGTCTCATCGCTCTCGCTGTGATTCTCGGTGGTTGGGCCGCGGCAGCGACGAGTTCCAACTCCGTCACCTTCAATAAGGAAGTCCTGCCAATCCTGCAGAGCAAATGCCAGGATTGCCACCGGCCCGGCGAAGTGGCGCCTATGTCACTGCTGACTTACGCGGATGCGCGGCCGTGGGCGAAATCGATTCGCCAAGCGGTGCTGACCAGGAAGATGCCGCCTTGGTTCGCCGATCCGCACTATGGCAAGTTTTCCAATGACCGATCACTGAGCCAGACTGAGATCGATACTATCGTGGCCTGGGTGGATGGCGGCGCGAAAGAAGGCGATCCGAAAGATGCGCCACCCACCCGCAAATTCGTTGACGGCTGGACCATCGGCCAGCCCGACCTGGTGCTCGAAATGCCCAACCCGGTTGATGTCCCGGCTACTGGTACGCTCGAGTATAGATACGTGGTGCTGCCGACGAACCTGACCGAAGATCGCTGGGTTCAGGCCATCGAAATTCGGCCAGGCAACCCCGCGGTAATACATCACGTGAATGCATTCATTCGCGAGCCAGGCTCAACCACCTGGTTGGCTGATGCTAAGCCCGGCGTCGTATTTGTCGCGCACAATGAATATCACAGCGCCGATTTGAGCGTCGGCATATCCAGTTATGTACCAGGCCAGTTGCTCCGGCCCGCCAACGATGGACCACGCCGCGCCATCTTGATCAAAGCCCGGTCCGATATCGTTTTGCAGCTGCACTACGCGCCCAACGGCAAGCCCACCACAGACCGCACCAAAGTCGGATTCATCTTCGCCAAGGGCCCGCCCCAGACTCGGCTCGTTCAGCGCAGTTCGGCCCTGATCCGCTTTGCGATTCCTCCCGGCGATCCGGACTTCAAGCTGGAGGCCGTCTCCACGCTGCCCTACGACTGCGATTTGTTCAGCCTGACGCCGCATGCCCATCTGCGCGGCAAATCATTTGAGTATCGCGTCCTCCGGCCCGATGGGACGTCGGAAACATTGCTCAGCGTGCCGAAATATGACTTCAGTTGGCAGCTCACCTATTTCCTCCAACAGCCGATGCACTTGACCAAAGGCACGAAAATACAAGTCATCGCTCACTACGACAACTCGCCCAACAACCCTCGCAATCCCGATCCCAGCCGGGAAGTTCACTGGGGCGAACAGACCACCGATGAGATGCTCATGGGCTACTACCAGGTCGAGGTCCCTGGCAACGGCGAAACCCCTGAAGCGGGACGCTGAATGTCCGGCCTCAATAATCGCGAAAAATGAGCCGAGTAACAATCCGCTGACGTCGGCGTCCAACACTAGAGCAACGCTTTCTCAAGCGCCGCGGAGTTTTCGAGCCCCCCAACTATGCGACCAACTGAAAGTGATCCGCCAAAAATCATGGTGGTCGAGGACAGCCCAGCCGACGTGCTCCTTCTTCGTCACGCACTCGACCAGCACGGGGAACCATACGAGCTGGCGGTGCTGAGAGATGGTGCGGAAGCTCTGCAATTCGTCGCCGCACAGAGGCAATCACATCAAGAGCCTGTGCCCTGCGTCATTGTTCTCGATCTGCACCTGCCAAAACACGACGGCCTGTCAGTGCTGGCAGCTCTTAAGAAGCATCCCTACCTGAGCCAGATCCGTGTAGTCGCGCTATCCAGTTTTGCGAGCCCTCGAGACAAAGCTGAGGTCCACTCACTGGGCGTGCGCCTGTATTGCGAGAAACCGGGGGACCTGGACGGTTGGATCGCTCTGGCGCGCAATATCCTTGATATTTGCCACGAGCCCGTAGCCGTCGCCTCTTAGTGCAGCCACCAATTCAGTGAATCGGAGGCCGCCGTGAAGAACTGATCGCGCGATCCTTCGCGTGGATCGCTCTTGGTCCAGTTCCCGGCCGGTTTATAGTTCGGATCGTGATACACCCAAATCTGGCCGCCTTCGGACTTCAGCAATATTGGCTCTTCCGATTCACACTCGTACTCTTGGTTATCCAACGTGAAGTGCAGCTTCGTACCGTCCACTACGCCGATCTGAGCGAAGGGCGGTGCGCTCACAGGTTCCGTGGAGAAGAAATAGCCGCCGCGGCCCGGAACATAGAACATCACATAGCGTCCCGCCACGATAGCCCCCGCCGCGCCTGAAGAGAGCAGCCGGTCATCTGCGCGGACACTGAGCGTGGCCAAACGAAGTTGCGCCGAACTCTGTACTCCTGTTTCGGCCGCAGTGCCGCGCTGATTGAGCTGGATCCGGACCACGTCCGCGATAGCCAGTTGCAATCCGGGATCGGTGGGAATATCGATGCTGAATCGCTCACCCGAGTTGAGCAAGGGCGATTCGATCGCCTCTGAAAGCGTCGGAGCTGGTTTGCCCGCGTCCGCGTTCGGGAACCTGGCGGCGAACTCGTCTCCAGCGGGCCGCGCGGTTACGCGAAACTGCGTGCCGTCGGAAGTTTGCTCCACCGCCAGCTCGTAAACGAACACCGCCAAATTGTTCTCATCCCGATAGATGCGATAGAAGCTGTTGCCCGATGCGGGCTGGATTTCAGCCTTTAGGCCGCTCGCGGCGCTGGGCTGCGGTTGCGTGAGCATTTCGAGCCCTATGCCGTTACTGAGCGAAACGGTGGAAGAGAACTGCCCGAAAGCGGCTGTCCCGAATGCAATCCAGATGGCAAGAGTGCGGCGCATGCGGGCCCAAGCCCCATTTCCATTCTAACGGGAGGATCGAAAGCGAACCGGTCAGCGTGCTACTCCGAGCGCCGCCCGAACCTGTTCCGCCGGCAGGTCTTTCCAGTGCCGCGCGAGATTTTCCAGATTCGTGAACGAGCGCGGCTCCATGCGGTCGATATAGAGCTGGCCGTTCAGATGATCGATCTCATGCTGCAGTATCCGCGCGTACCAGCCTCGCGCCTCGATGCGGCAGGCTGAACCGCGCTCGTCCAGGTACTCCACCGTCACCGCGCTAGATCTCCGCACCAGCGCGCTGAAGCCTGCCAGGCTCAGGCAGCCTTCGTAAAATTCGGCCTGCTCGCCGGATCGTTCGACGATGCGTGGATTGATGAGAACGTGGAATGCCACCGGCTGGCGTTCGCGTTCCGTCAGCCGCTCGGGGGCGATGTCTCGCGAATACTCCGGCCGGTCCTCGATCACCGCGAGCTGAATCGGCAGGCCCACCTGAGGCGCGGCCAAGCCCACGCCCGGCGCATCGCGCATCGTGTCGCGCATCATCTCGATCAGACGCTGCAGTTCCCGATGCTGGATCTCTTCGATGGAAAGTTCCCGCGCCTCCCGGCGCAGCACCGGATCCCCAACCTGCACGATCTTTAGCCGCATGCTCATTGCTTCGATTCTACCCGCCGGGCATCGGCCGCGCTGACGGTAAAGTGGAGGTTGAGAGGCGGCTACCCCGCCCGCCAAAAGGAACGCTGGAATGAGCAAAATCAGAGTGGCTGCGTTTTCGATTTCAATCGACGGATTCGGCGCCGGGCCAAGCCAGGATCTGAGCAACCCTTTGGGGATTCGCGGATTGGAGCTGCACGGTTGGTTTCTAGACACCGAGGTGTTCAAGCAGATGCACGGCCAACCCGGCGGGCAACCAGGCATCGACAATAATCTTGCCGCTCAAGCTTTAGAAAATGTCGGCGCCTGGATTCTAGGGCGCAACATGTTCGGACCCGTGCGAGGCCCGTGGATAGACGATTCCTGGAAAGGGTGGTGGGGCGGCAATCCGCCGTACCACACGCCTGTTTTCGTGCTCACGCATCATCCGCGATCTCCACTCGCGATGCAGGGCGGCACCACGTTCCACTTCGTGACAGAGGGGCCGGAAACTGCCTTAAAGCAAGCCAAGGAAGCCGCCCAAGGCAAAGACGTCCGCATCGGCGGCGGCGTCTCGGTGATTCGTCAATACTTGATGGCGGGCCACATCGACGAAATGCACCTGGCTATATCCCCGGTCCTGTTGGGTGAAGGTGAACATCTATTCTCCGGGATCAATCTTCCTAAACTGGGCTACACTCCATTGAAGACCATCGCTGGCGAGAAAGCGACACATGTCTTCATTGGAAAGAACAATCGTCAGTAACAGCCCCGAAAACGCCGGTTTGTCCGCAAAGTGATATCCTTCGCTGTATGCACGGCAAACTAACCCTTGCTGCCTTTCTCGCGCTGGCTCCCGTTGCGATGGCGCAATCGCTCGCGGGCCGCTGGGACGCAACCGTCAACGTCAACGGCGTGGACATTCCCTTCCGCTTTGAGCTCGCCGGCGAGGGCGCCGCACTCAAGGGCACGTTCTTCAACGGCGATATTCGTTTCAATTCCACCAGCGGGCGCCAGGAAAATGGATCGCTGACGCTGGGCTGGGACTACTACGCCTCTCGCCTGGAAGCCACCTATCAGGATGGCGCGCTGGATGGGAATTACATTCAATCCCGGCGCATCGGGGAGGTGAAGTATCCGTTTCATGCCAAGCGCTACGCGGCATCGCCCGGGGATGCGAACGCGCCCAAGATCGGCGGCCAGTGGATGATTCCTACCAAGAGCCCCAAGGGCGAATCGGCCTGGCATTTTATCGTG
The DNA here is from genome assembly GCA_963739705.1 of Terriglobia bacterium. GTDB lineage: Bacteria > Acidobacteriota > Terriglobia > Bryobacterales > Bryobacteraceae > Palsa-89. The sequence goes on from CAVUBR010000025.1 coordinate 96,853, forward strand.
CATCAGAACGGCGCGGATGTCTCGGCGGCCATTCTGCGCATCGATGGCGACACCGGCGCGCTCACCGGAACGTTCCGGGACGGCAAGCTCGTCCTCAGCCATTTCTCAGGCGCCCGGCCGCTGCGGCTGGAGGTAAGCCTGGCCGCCGACGGCTCGCTCGATATCCTCGAAAATGGCAAGACGAAACTGACTGCGGTGCCCGAGCAGGTGGCCGAAGCCAAGGGCCTTCCCGAGCCCACCGACCCGCTGAAAAATACCAGCGTAAAGGATCCGTCCGCGCCCTTCGCTTTCAGTTTTCCCGACCTGAACGGCCACATCGTCAGCAACACCGATGCGCGTTTCCACGGCAAAGTGGTTTTAGTCGAAATCAGCGGGAGCTGGTGCCCCAATTGCCACGACGAATCGCCCTTCCTGGTCGAGCTGTATAAGAAATATCACGATCAGGGCCTCGAAATCGTCACGCTGTCGTTTGAAGAAGGCGATCAACTAAAGAACCCGGAACGCCTGCGCGCTTTCATCAAGCGCTATGGCATCCCCTACAACGTGCTGCTCTGCGGCGAGCCTGACCAAGCCAAGGACAAGCTGACCCAGGCCGTAAACTGGAATTCCTGGCCAACCACGTTTTTTGTCGGGCGCGATGGCCTGGTGCAAGTTCGTCCACGCTGGATTCCCCAGCTCAGCCAGCGGAGCAATGTATAAGCAGGCCAAAGAGGACTTCACGGCGCGAGTGGAACAACTGCTGCGCCAGAACATGCGCACGGCGCGCTAAGGTCTTAGGTAGTGGGCGCGGATGTTCCGCCGCCGGTGCTCTGAAGCGTTAGAGCCACTTTGCCAAAAATATTGATGAGTGAGGAGCCGAGGGCGGGCGAGAGCGCCACGACAGCGCCGGCCACGAAGCCGGCCGCCAGCGCGTATTCCACCATATCCTGACCGCGCGAATCACTCCAGATCTTGAGCTTGAGAATCGAGTTCCACAGTTGAGTCATTGTCTTTCCCGCTCCTTCCTGACGCCCCGATTGTGACAAGCGGGCGCGGTTGGACAAAGGTCCAGTGGTACCGATTTTGAGCGCTCTCTAGGACTAGACAGCGCGCAGTATGAGTCCGGCTTCGACACTAGTATCCTGGTACCAGAAAAGTACCGGCGGGGGCTCGCGCCAGCATCGACCTGACCTGCACTCCGCCTCCACCTCCCAACACGCCGCCACAATCGGTAGTGGATCAGTTTGGCCGATGGCGGGGCATTTCGACGGGTCGGCGACAAACCGTCAAAGGAAGGGACGGTAAACGCCATGGGGTCGGCGAGGGCCTATCCCTTTCTCGGCGAATATGACCACTGGGTGACTCAATGTTGACTGAGCGCTCAAAGACGAACTTCTTGACCTACGGCTGGATCGTGATCAAGTCCCCCACCGGCACGGTCGCGCCGTTGTACGAGCAGGTCAGACTGGTATCGCCGCCACTTGCCGTGCTCGGGACCACTACATTCAACTGGTACAAACCCGGACCGATCACGCCTGCGAACTTTACCGTCGCTTGCACGCCGCCGATCTGAACCACGGGCACGCCGGACAAGGAGCCCGATTGCGATGAAGACCCGTCCACCAGTGGCGTTGCGGGCAGGCCGAAGCCGAATCCGTACAGGACGATCGTCTCTCCGGGTCGTGCCGGCGTGAACGGGTATCCCGGCACAGACAAGGATGTGGGACCGACCAAAGTGTTGTCGGCATGAGTAGCGACTACGTATTTCGTCCCGGCGACCAGGGGGAATGAGGGCGCGGCAGGGCGGAGGTTCACACTGAAAGCCGCCGTGGCGATTCCATTCGTCGTGACCACTACCGGCACCGGTCCCACGGTGTTGTCCAGCGGCGTCAGTACGTTGATTTGATCGGTTGTACAGAGGGAACCTGCCGCACTGCAGAAGAAATACAGATAGGCCAGCTTGTTGTTGACCGTGACAGTGAGCGGATAGCCGCCGAGCTGAGTCGGCATGCGCCCGGAGGCGAATTCAGGAGCACTGCTCCAGGTCAGGCCGCTTGCGGGAACGTTGCTCGGCACCAAATTCGAACCTTGGATCACCATCCAGGCGTTCTGTGCGATTTCACCTCCCCCATTGGCAACCGTGACCGATGTGATGATGCCTAAAGGTGGCCCCGCGCTCACAGTAAAGCTTCCCGCGAGCGTTATCTTCTCCGTCCCGGTTGTTACCTGAATTCCTTGCACTCCCAAGGGCGCGTCCGCTGCGATCGTCACCGGAACGGTCAGGCTCGTGGCAGTCACCGAAGCCGGCGCGCCAGCCGATACGCCAGTGCCGCTGAAAGTAACCACCGAGTTTTTGGAGAAGTGCGTGAATCTGCCGGCAATCGTCACCAGCAGATTTTGTTGCCCCTGCCGCATGCTGCTCGGAAGGACCGATGTGAGTGACGGCGGGTTGGAAGGCGCCATTCCCACCGGGGTCACATTCGTCACGTAAACGGCGGTCGACTGGTAGGGTGTTGTGGTCGTTATGGAAGACCGCGGATCCACGAGCACGAGGCTCGCCAGCCCGCTGTGGTTCGTATCGAACATCATCGGCAGTTGCGCACAGGTGGGACAGGGATTTCCGAACTGCGTGATTACCGGCAGAAAGTCATTCGCCGTGAGCGGACCGTTCGGCCCCTTTGGAACCCAGGGAGTAAAGTGCGCATTGCCGTCGTTCAGAAACGCGGTGTGCGGCAGCACGGAAGCGATGTCGTCAGCAGCGATCTTGGACACCGAGATCCAGCGTGCCATCGCCATTTAGATCCAGGAGGGCGAAATGTCCTGGACGGTTTGGCGTGCCGGAGGCATCTGTGAAGTCCATGGTGTAGCCGCCCATCGCCTCGAGTGTGATGTCGGTGAAATGGAAATCGCCGTCATTGCGGAGTATTTCAATGGCGCTGTGGTAGCCCTCCCAATAAATCACGATATCCGGGCGTCCATCGTTGTTCAGGTCGGCAACCAGTACTTGCCCACAACCCAATCCAGCGCCCTCGGTCTGAGCGTTCGGAGTCGTAAAGCCGATATTCGCGATGGCCGACGGGATTACTGATCGGGAGCGCTCGACAAAGGTTCCATCACTCTTGCTTTGGTAAAAACGGATGCTCCTAGGGGAGACGAGGCCAGTTCCGGGCCCGTCAAGAGCTTGATAGCTGCCCGTGATGAGGTCCGCTCGGCCATCTCCGTCAAGGTCCCCCAGAGCGGCACACCCTGTTTCCTGGGGATCTGGAGCGAGGTTCTTGAATCCGAGCCATGGTCCCCACGCAATGTCCTGGGGCAGGCCATCTGTTCGTTCTGTAAAGTTCCCTTTGCCGTCTCCCATGAGAAGAGTGACGCCGCCCCAGTTCGGCAATGCATCGGTCTCGGATCGGTTGACCACGATATCGAGGTGTCCGTCTCCATTGACGTCGCCCATGCCGCCCTGGTGGTTGAACGCTTGGGTATTCGGCGTGATCTGGCTGGTTGCATCCCTCCACTTTCCGTTTGGCTCACTAAGCAGGAGGGTCACTTGGGAACCCTGGTATTGGATCGGGTAGTGGTTCGCTACCGCGCCATCGAACCCGGTGGCGATCATCATCACATCGGGGCGCCCGTCTTCGTTGAAGTCTCCGATCAGCATCGTGTTCGGTCCGCCGGTAACAGGCACCGGGCCGTCGATCACTTGGGACGTGCCGTTGTAGAACGTACCGTCGCCTTTGTTCAGCCAGATCTCAATCGGCAGGTACGGCAGGCTGACGGTGTGAAATGGAGCTGTGATGATGTCCAGAAGCCCATCGCCGTTGAAATCGGCGAAGGCCCAAGGCCGGGGATTCGCGTATGCGTATTCCGAGTTGAACGGAGGTGGTGCCAACGGCGTCAAAACCGGTGTCGGAGTCGGAATCACAGAATCGCACTTTGGCAATGCTGTAGGTGATTTGGAGTGGTGTTGACGCGTTCTGAGCCAGTACGGCGCCCGCAAGCGCGAGACAAATTGCACCGGCTATTGCTGTGTTTTCCCTATCGCTCCTTCTCATAGGTTCCATCTCTCCCAGGTCGCCGGACACGTTCTGCGTCTCGACGCTCACCGTTGTAGCAACCAAATCCCGACCGGGCATGGCCACGCCTTTGATGAGCAATCCCCTGTTATGGATCATATCAAGGCCCGCGCCGTTCGAATCTATTTGAAGGCGCGTTACGTCGATCTACTCGTGATGGGGCCAGGAGGCCTCACCACGTGAAAAACAAACACATCGTAGGGAAGAAGAAGCCGAAGAACACTCTCCGGCTGCCTGATCTTGACCAAGCCAAATCCGCTGTTCAAAACAGCCTGCCATCAAAGGAGTCTCAGCGGGGGTATCGGCATGCAATCGAGGAGTTCATCGGCTGGTACTGCTCCGAACCGCGGCTTTCGTTCAATAAGGCAGTGGTAACCCGCTACCGAATTCACTTGGAATCGCGCCACCTTGCGCCGGGTACGATCAACGGAAGGCTCGCGGCGGTTCGGCGGCTGGCCTACGAAGCCGCTGATTCCGGACTGCTCAGCCCGGAATTGGCCGCTGGAATTCGTCGAGTAAAAGGAGCAAGGAAGCTGGGCGTTCGCCTCGGTAACTGGCTTACTACAGAGCAAGCCAAGTCCTTGTGGCAGGCGCCTGATAGCACCACGCTCAAGGGCAAACGAGATCGAGCGCTACTTGCGATTCTGTTGGGTTGTGGGTTGCGCCGCCGGGAGGCTGCGGAGCTCGATATTGCTCACCTTCAGCGGCGCGAGGACCGCTGGGCGATCGTGGATTTAGTCGGCAAAGGCCGACACGTACGCACGGTGCCTGTCCCCGATTGGGTCAAGGCCGCGATTGATTCCTGGCTAGCTTCCGCTGAAATAACATGTGGCCGGTTGTTTCGGTGTGTCTGCCGGGCGGGGAAAACTTGGGGTGATGGCATGACGGAGAGGGTGGTCTGGCACGTCGTCAGAGATTGCGCCAAGCAAGTCGGAATCGAGAAACTGGCACCACATGATCTTCGCCGTACTTGCGCGCGCCTTTGCCACGCAGCGGGCGGCGAACTCGAACAGATCCAGTTTCTCCTTGGGCACGTCTCCGTTCAGACAACTGAAAGATACCTTGGTTTCAAGCAGCGCCTACGTGGTGCGGTGAACGATCGGATTGGAATCGAACCAGTTCCTTGAGCGTCTGTCAGATTGGTGGCCCCGGCCAGTTGGACGTAAAACGCCCAACTCACGGAAGCTGCCCCTGACGCACGCCGGAAGTCGGATCCGGGGAAGTTTCGAAGTTCCCGTCAAGACGTATCCCGCTTGAACCCTAAGCAGGCATCGGGCGAGGAAGAAGCGCTGGGGGAGACTACGCCGCCATCAAAGCTTTCCGAGCGCATTGAGTGCCAGCGTCTTCTCCTTTTCCTTGGTCTGATCGACCGGGAAGCCAGAGACAGTAATTGAGAAAACCGTACCGCTTTTCTTGACGAATAACTTGAACGCTCCCGAGTATCCTTCGTTTTGGACGCCCGTGTACACTGCTTGATCCCCCAGCCCACTGACGGGGATGAAGACAACTCCGGGAAGCAGCGCCGTCTTGGGCGAAGGAAACGCAGCCGCGGCCCAAAACGAAAGCGTAACTGTCTTGGGGCCCGGGGTGCCGCCAGGGGACCAAAGGCAAAGTTTCTTGGGGTCTGGTGTGGTTGTCTTAACCGGGCCACCCAGGACAGCGCTCACCTGCGTTGCAGTGAGTAATGAACATGCATCCGTTGGGGGTGCGGCGTATGCAACGCGCGAACCGATGAGAACGGACACGCCGAACACCATGAGAATCAAACCGTGCCTGCAGTTTAAAATCATCTCATCCTCCCGTCATTGCATCGCGAAACAGAAACTGGATTAACTTCCGAAAATTTGCTCCATAATACACCCACGAATTGACAATGCGGCGCATCAGCGGTGCGCACATCACCGGTGCGCGGCGTTCAAATCCCTCTTGTCTCACCCGAATAGCATGACTGGACCGTCGGCGCAAGCTGGCGATGCTTCACCTGCCTCTGCTCTGCTCGATCCCTTTCCGAAATGCGCGCAGTTGCTCTTGAAACCGCAACGCTTCCCGTTGCAGCATGTCTTCCCGATCCAGCTCTAGCAGCTCTTCGTCTGAAACGCTCTGGGCTTGGAGAAAGGCGGCTAGGACTCCGGCCTCTTCTGCTGTGGCGATAGCGCCCACATCCATGCCGAGGAGAAACGCGCCGGCGTAATCGATTTCTTTCAACTCCGCCGCGAAAACCTCGTCGCTAAAGATACGATCGCTCGCCCCCTCATAGCGACGGAATAATTCCGCGAGGTCAAGGAGATCTTTCCCTCGACCATGTTGATCATCCATGAAGGCGATGATCTTGAGCAAAGCAATGACCGGCAGAGGGGCCACGCGGTACTGGACGCCCTCCGCGAACGAGAACGGCACGGCTCGCGTAAAGACGTGCTCGAAACCGACCAGGCTCATTTCGAACTCGCTATCGGGCCAAATAATACGCTTCGCTCGGCGCAGTCCCGCACCTGCAGGCAGCAGATCAATGATTGAACCGCTCGGCGCACGCCAACGCTGCCCTTTGCGCGCCTCCTGAGTCCAGCCACGAGTCCTAAGTTCGTCGGCGAACACCTTGAAGCCTTCCAGATCCAACGCGACCACCAGATCAATGTCCCTCGTGAATCGTCCGATATCCACGAAGCAAAGCAGAGCAGCCGCGCCGATGATCGCAACATCAGCTGCGAATTGTTCGGCAACCCCATGCAGTTGGGCGAGATCCTCTAATTGGGCTGGTGTCAGCACGGTGAGCTATAACGGCAATACCTTCTGAAATTCCCGTGCGGCCTCGTGCGCGCGGGGATCATTGCTGTTCAAAAGCTCTGCATAGATCAGCCACGGTGGCGCGAGCATATGATTATCCCGCTCTTGCCAAAACACCACTTCCCCAAATGCTCGCAACAGCGTCACCGGGCCTTCAGTGTCTGGGAGCAGCCTAAGCTCTTGCGCCGTCCGGCGGGAAGGCGATTCCAGGAACATCGGCACCTCAGGTCCCCGATAGAAGTGTTGCAGCAGATCAGCAGCTGGTCCACCTGTCAGTGCATACCTGATGCCGGAGGGCGTGTTGTTGCGAAGGCGAGCTAGAAACAGCTCCGCTGTCTTCTCCGCGAACCGAAATCTCCCTACCAAGAGTTTTGGACGGAGCACCTGTTCGTAACCGGAAGTAAGGCGCTCAGCCAGCAAGCTCCTCGGTCCAAGCTGATACTCCTTCCCTTTGGGCGTGAGCAGTCCCTCGGCAACCAACTGTTGTCGGGCTTGTGCGGCTTTGCTCTTGCTTATGCCGGCTGCCAACTCCAATCCGCGCACCGGCCAGTTGGTGGAGTCAGGATGCGTAGCGAACTGGAATAGCAATTGAAGTTGTGCCGCACTAACGGGGCGTCGTTCTGACACAGGTTCCAATGCTGGCTTGCCAACGACGGTCCAATTGTAGCGGTCTCCCAACACCAGATGGACGTTACCCACGTCGTCCGCGAAGTTCACCTGTGCTTCGATAAGACGCTCCGCAACCGGGCGGGGGATGTGACGCGCTAGCAGAATAACCTGCTGTGGCTTACCTGTCGCCATCTGCTTAACCCAAGCAAGAAGTTGATTGACTGCGGAGCGAGTCAGGAAGGATCGCTTGGCTTCGACCAGAAGGTGAAAACGGCCCGCAGGAGTTTGAACATCGATTTTCCCGTCGTATCCCAGGTCTTGACCATCGGGTGCGGGCGCATAGTGGAGATCGCGCACGAACGGAATACGCCGGAGAGCGTCCATGGACTCGGAATCGCGATCTGTTCTATGAGCCATCCGTCCACAATAATAGCACGTCCACTACTAGAGGACAAGATAAAATACTGGACAGAAACCACCCCCCACAATCGGAACCAGCCCTGCCCAATCACTCATCTCGCCCGTTCATGTCTGCCTCTCTATCAATCACTTCCGTCGGCGGCAGCGCTCCTCAAGCCCGCCCTCGTGTTATGCCCAAGCTGAGGTGACCACATGTCCGCACTCCCAGTCCCCGTTTTGGATCGCACCATCGATCGCGCCGCCATCAATCGGGCAAACGCCCAGCACTCCACCGGCCCCCGCACCGAGGCCGGCAAACAACGCTCGTCGCTCAACGCGTTGCGCCACGGCCTGACCGCCGCTTCCGCCGTCCTTCCTTCCGAAGACGCAGCGGCCTACGAAACCCATAGCCGGCAGCTCTTCGAGGAATACCAACCCGCCACCCCCACCGAAACCCTGCTCGTCCAAGAACTCGTCGACACCTCCTGGCGCCTCAACCGCATCCCGCTGCTTGAAGCGGATGTGCTCAACCGCGCCGCCAACCCACCCAACGAGCAGGCTCGCATCGACTTTGACATCGTCGACGCCCACCGCCTGATTAACAACCTCTCCGTCCAAGGCCACCGCCTCTCCCGCCAGTTCCAAAAAGCCCTCGACAAGCTCCGCGAGATCCAAGCCGATCGCCGTGAGCGCGAGCGCCGCGATCTCAAGGACGCCGCCGCCCTCCTCGAACTTTATAAACACAAAGGGCTTCCATGGCAGCCCGCCGACCACGGGTTCGTTTTTTCAAAACAACAGGTCGAACGCGCCGCCGAGCGCATGCTGCGCCAAAACGAGGCCCGGCATGTCGAATATGTTCGCTTCCACCAGCCCCCGCAGATGCTCCCAGGCTACGATAAGCGCACCTACTGAGCGCCTCGGCCACGCGCCGTCGTCGCCTGATTCCCCAAATGAACTCGCGAGCTAAGCGAACGCGTGAGAAGGGCGCCTTTCCTTCGCTTCCCGAAAATACAGCACCTGGTAACGTCCTAAAAGTGGGACGCTACCCTGAACCTCGAAACGCCTCGCCAAATCCGCACCAGTATCCCGGTACCCTTAAGGATGCTATGAGGACGAATGTTCTCAGGCCCTGGCGCCTCCCGACGCTCAAGCGGCAGGCCCATCGCTGGTAGCCAGCAAATTCTTATCGACGGGAGGCACGCAACTCGAGCATCACAAGGGCAGCCATTCGAGCCGGTTTTCCCATTCGGATGCTTCGGATACGAGCCAGATTAGCAGGAGTTCTTCGATCGCGGTTCCAATGTCGAGAGACTGCGCCACCAGGAACACGCCGCCGCTATGATTTCCCGCATTCCTGAATGCGCGGAAATGCGCCGGCATTGTCCCGACATCGTGTGAAACGAGCACGCGTCGTTGTTCAGCCGCCAGCGCCAGAACTTCGAGATCTTTCCTGCGGCGCAGGCCAGCGGCGTGGGCCGTGAGGAAATCGATGGCTGGCTCCCGCCGTGCAACTCCGCTAACAATGGCTTTGTTGAGATCTGCGTCCGCCAGAAACCGGACCTTTACGACGGGCGAGCCATGCGCAGTTCGCCCCGAGCGCGTATTAGCCTCGCTCGAAGATCGGCTGGCAGCGGCTCAGCATTGCGCCGTCCTTCCGACCACTTCTCCTCTTGGTGAATTAGGTAGGCATCGATTTCGGGCTGGTTTGCCAAGTAGTACGCGATAGCGCCGTACACTTCTTCGAGACTAAGCAATTCGAAGTTTTGGCAAATCGTCTCGGGAGATTCGCCGCGACGGAATGCATAGACAAGAGAGTCCAGTGAGACACGCGTGCCGGCAACATAGTAGTTCCCGTCCCGCTGCTCGATGTATTCCTTAGTCATGTCTTTCATCCTACAGCGGTCTAGCACTGAAACGTTGCAAACCCACGCCGTCTACATTCCCACCCGGCGCTGCTTCCCTCCATTTCATTCTCCCAAATGGGACACACTTATCGCACACTGTCTGATGCATCGGCAAATCTCCCATTTGTGCTACACTTTTCAATGGATTCATAAGCTCGGACGTCTCCGCGGGCTCCTCCGTTGTTCTCCTTTTCAAGGCTGATTTTGAAGGGTTGGAGCGGGGATTCGCAGCTTTGGACAGGTGGGTGAGTGGTTAAAGCCAACAGACTGTAAATCTGTCCCTCCTTGCGAGGTACGAAGGTTCGAATCCTTCCCTGTCCACCAGAGAGTTTTGGCCGTTGTAGCTCAGTTGGTAGAGCGCGTCCTTGGTAAGGACGAGGTCACCAGTTCAATCCTGGTCAACGGCTCCAGAATTTGGGTTGCCCAAGGCAGGCGACCGGGCAGCAATACGCAATCAAGGAACGTTTAGATGGCCAAGGAAAAATTTGACCGCAGCAAGCCGCACGTAAACATCGGGACGATCGGGCACATCGATCACGGCAAGACCACGCTGACGGCGGCGATCACCAAGGTGCTGGGCAAGAACAACCCCAAGGTGAAGTTCCGCTCGTTCGATTCGATCGACAACGCGCCGGAAGAAAAAGCGCGCGGTATCACGATCGCGGTGGCGCACATCGAGTATGAGACCGCCAAGCGGCACTACGCGCACGTGGATTGCCCGGGCCACGCCGACTACATCAAGAACATGATCACGGGCGCGGCGCAGATGGATGGCGCGATCCTGGTGGTCGCGGCCACCGACGGACCCATGCCGCAGACGCGCGAGCACGTGCTGCTGGCCCGCCAGGTGGGCGTGCCCTGCATCGTGGTGGCCTTGAACAAAGTGGACATGGTGGACGATCCCGAGCTGCTGGAATTAGTCGAGCTGGAAGTGCGCGAGCTGCTGTCGAAATACGCGTTTCCCGGCGACACGCTGCCGGTGGTGCGCGTGAGCGCGCTGGGAGCCTTGAACGGCGAAGAGAAGTGGGAAAAGACGGTGATGGAGCTGATGGACAAGGTGGACGACTACGTCCCGCAGCCGGCGCGCGAGAAGGACAAGCCGTTCCTGATGCCGATCGAGGATATTTTCTCGATTCAAGGGCGCGGGACGGTGGTGACGGGCCGTATCGAGAAGGGCATCTGCAAGGTCGGCGAGGAAATGGAGATCGTGGGCTTCCGCGATACGCGCAAGACGGTGGTCACGGGCGTGGAAATGTTCAAGAAGCTGCTCGACCAGGGGGAAGCCGGGGACAACGTGGGACTGTTGCTGCGCGGCATTGAGAAGGACGACGTGGAGCGCGGGCAGGTGATTGCCAAGCCGGGCTCGATCACGCCGCACAAGAAGTTCCGGGGCGAAATCTACGTGTTGAGCAAGGATGAAGGCGGGCGGCACACGCCGTTCTTCAAGGGCTACCGGCCGCAGTTTTACTTCCGGACCACGGACGTGACGGGAGTGACGCAGTTGCCGGCCGGGACCGAGATGGTGATGCCGGGCGACAACGTGAATCTGGAGGTCGAGCTGATCACGCCGGTGGCCATGGACAAGGGGTTGCGGTTTGCGATCCGCGAGGGCGGCCGCACGGTGGGCGCCGGAACCGTGACCGAGATTTTGGAATAGGAGTAGAGCATGCGCGAAATTATCACGTTGCAGTGCACCGAGTGCAAGCGGAAGAACTACAGCAAAACCAAGAACAAGAAGACCATGACCGAGCGGCTGGAATTGAGAAAGTTCTGCGCGTTTTGCCGCAAACATCAGGCTCACAAGGAAATCAAGTAAACTGGAATGACGGGTTCGTCCGCTGAATAGGGGCATAGGCTAACGGTAAACCAGCGGTCTCCAAAACCGCCTTTGGGGGTTCGAATCCCTCTGCCCCTGCCACTAAGCAGTCCGAGCGTCACGACGTCAAGGAAGAAGTAGGAATATGGCAATAGCACAGATACAAGAGGGCGACGGCGGCAATTTCATCCAGCGGGCTTCCACCTGGCCGGTGCGCGTAAAGGATTATTTCGAAGAGCTGCAGACCGAGATGCGCCTGGTAACCTGGCCGTCCTGGAAACAGGTGCGAGCCACGACCGGGGTTGTGATCGTCGCCGTTTTCTTGCTGGCTGCCTACTTCATGGTGGTGGATGAAATCGTGAACAGCGCGATTACGAAGCTCTTCACCACGTTCGCTGGGCAGCACTAACTGGAAACCACGAAATGGCTGAGGACGAGATTATTTCAACACAAGACACGGACGAGCTGGACCGCGAGGCTGGCGAGCGGGAAGCGGAGCTGACCGAGCCCGCGGCGGGCGACCACGAGCCTCAAGCGGAAGCCTCGGCCGAAGACGAACCAGCCCCCGAGTCGTCGGAAGAAGCGCCGGCTCAGGCGGCCACCCCGGAGGCAGCCCCGGCGGAAGCGCCTGCGCCGGTTGATGAAAGCAAGAACTGGTATATCATTCACACCTACTCCGGCTTCGAGCAAAAAGTGGCCGACTCGCTGCGCTCGCGGGCACAGGCCTTCGGCTTCTCCGATAAAATCGGCCAGATCCTGATCCCCACCGAGGAAGTGATGGAGCTGCGCGCCGGCAAGAAAGTCACCAGTAAGCGGCTTCTGTATCCCGGATACGTGCTGGTTCAGATGGAGATGAACGATCAGCTCTGGCACGAAGTAAAGAACACTCCCCGCGTCACCGGTTTCGTCGGCGGCGGCAACAGTCCGGTTCCGCTGTCATCCGACGAAGTGAATTCGATTCTCTACCGCCAGCAGACTTCGGCCAAGACGCCGCGCCCGAAGATGAGCTTCGAAAAGAACGAGATGGTGAAGATCATCGACGGGCCGTTCGCGAACTTCTCGGGCAAGGTGGACGAGATCAACGCGGAGCGCAACACGTTGCGCGTGCTGGTGACGATTTTCGGCCGGGCCACGCCAGTAGAGTTGGATTTCCTGCAAGTAGAAAAGATCTTAGAAAAACATGGCAAAGAAAGTTAACGCGCTAGTCAAACTGCAAATTCCGGCCGGCAAAGCGACTCCGGCCCCTCCGGTGGGTACCGCACTCGGCCCGCAGGGCGTGAACATCATGGAGTTCTGTAAGGCCTTCAACGCCAAGACCTCCGCCAAGGATCAGGAAGGGCTCATCATCCCGGTGGTGATCACGATCTTCAGTGACCGATCGTTTACCTTCATCACCAAGACGCCGCCAGTGCCGGTGCTGATCAAGCGGGCGGTCAACCTGGCCAAGGGATCGGCCGAGCCGAACAAGAACAAGGTCGGAAAGATCACCGAAAAGCAAGTGGAAGAGATCGCTAAGATCAAGATGCCCGATCTGAATTGCTTCGATCTGGCCGCAGCCGTGCGCAGCGTCAAAGGGACCGCGCGCAGCATGGGCGTCGACGTTGTCTAGGGCTATTAAGAAACGGAAAAGGCCTTAGGTAGTAGCGTGGCGCATCTCGCGCTGCACCCGGCGCGCCGCACGCTCGCTGATCAAGTTGGCCACCTTCCCCAGCAGTCCGGGAATGTCCTCGGGCTTGATCAGCATCCGCGACTGCTTAACCACAGTCTTGAAATCTCGATCTTTGTTCTGATAAGTGGTCACGATCGCGGTCGCGGGCTTGTAGTCCATCATGCGGGCGTGGGCCAGAACCTTCAAGCCGGCCTCGGGCGACTCCATTTGCAGGTCGCTCAGAACCAGTTGATATTCCTGCTCATCCATCTTTCCCACAGCTTCGGCCGCGGACGCTGCAGCATCCACATGGTATCCGCCGGCTTGCAGGACGGTCTGCAGAGTTAAGCGCGAGGTAGGATCGTCATCCACCAGGAGCACTCGAGCGAGTTCCAGTTCGGTGCAGCGATCTTCCAGGCTCATGTGTTTCATCGGATCCACCCGGTCCAACTATAGTTTAAACGAAGACCGCGGAAATGGAAGCCTTGATTTAGGGGAAACCCTCTAAGGTTCCTCGAAGATACGCCGGAAGATAAGGTCTACGTTATCTAACTGATTGGAAATACTAAAGATTCTAGCTAGCCGGTCGGGCGGAAGATAACCCTGGATCTGGGGGTCTGCCGAAACTGCGGCTCGAAAATCGCCATCCGTCTCCCAAGCCTGCATGGCATGGGCTTGCACAATCCTGTAAGCTTCCTCACGTAGTACTCCCGCAGCGGTCAGGTCCAGCAGGAGCTGCCCGGAGAATACCAGCCCTCGCGTCATATCTAGATTCTTCCGCATCCGCTCGGCGTTGACCCGCAGGCCGGAGATCAGCCAGTGGGTCTTCGAGAGCATATAATCCACGAGAATGGTGGAATCGGGAAGAATGATGCGCTCCACCGAGGAGTGGGAAATATCGCGTTCATGCCACAGCGCGATGTTCTCAAAGGCGGCCTGCGCGTTCGCCCGCACCACGCGCGCCAGGCCGCAGATCTGCTCCGAGACCACCGGATTGCGCTTATGAGGCATGGCCGAGGAGCCCTTCTGGCCTTCCGAGAACGGCTCTTCGGCTTCCCGCACTTCGGTGCGCTGCAAATGTCGGATCTCGAGCGCGATCTTTTCAAGCGTGGCGGCGGTCAGCGCCAGCGAGGCGACATATTCGGCATGCCGGTCGCGCGAGATCACTTGGGACGCTATCGGAGCCGGCCGTAAGTCGAGGCGCCGGCAGATGCGCTCCTCGGCCTGGGGACCAATATGGCCGAAGGTTCCCACCGCGCCCGAGATCTTGCCGACGCGCATCCCCTCCGCGGCGGCCGCAAAGCGTGTCCGGTTGCGCTGCATTTCGTCGTACCAAAGCGCTAATTTCAGCCCGAAGGTGATGGGCTCGGCATGGATTCCGTGCGTGCGGCCGATCTGCACGGTGTTCTTAAACTCGAAGGCGCGCTCCTTCAGGGTCTGGGATAGAGCGTCGATGCCGGCGCGAATGATCTCGGAAGCGGCCCGTACCAGCAACGCCTGCGCGGTATCGACGACGTCGTTGGACGTCAGCCCGTAATGCAGCCAGCGCGAGGCACTGGCATGTCCAGCGGCGGCCATGCTTTCGGCGACCGCGCTGGTGAACGCGATCACATCATGCCGGACCTCGCGCTCGATTTCCTGGATGCGGCCCACCTGAAACGTGGCGTGTTCGCGCAGCAGCCGCGCTGCTTCGGCCGGCACCTCGCCCGTCTCGGCCAGAGCTTCGGCGGTGGCAAGCTCCACTTCCAGCCACTGGCGATACTTGTTTTCTTCGCTCCAGATGCGGCCCATTTCGGGCCTGGTGTAGCGGTCGATCATTCAGTACGTGAAGACCTCGGTTTGGCCCTTCGGCTCGGCGACAACCAGGCGCGTGAACAGCGCCCGCCCGGCGCGATCCAGCGCCCGCTCCGCCATGCTTCGCACGATTTCGGGATGGTTGTTGTGCTCGCTCAGATGCCCCAGCACCAGGGTGCTGATGGACGTATCCAGGTCCTGCCGGATGAAATCCGAAACCACCTCGTTGGACAAGTGTCCCTTGCGTCCCATCACGCGCTGTTTGACCGACCAGGGGTACGGCCCCACCTTGAGCATTTCGAGATCGTGGTTGGATTCCAGAATCAGAAGGTCCGCGCCGCGCAGGTGAAACTTGATGGAATCAGGCACGTAGCCTAAGTCCGTTACGACCCCCACCTTGATCCCAGCGGCGCGAAAGCAGAAGCCTACCGGATCGATGGCGTCGTGCGGAACGGTGAAGCTGTCGATGTCCAGGTCGCCGATGGCGAAACTGGCGCCCGCCTGAAAACAGTCCAGCTTGGGCGTGTATTCGCCCCACGGTATCGAGGGGGCGGTCAGCCGGGTGATGTAAACCGGTATGTCGAGGTGCCGCGCCAGCGCCACCAACCCGCTGACGTGGTCGGAGTGCTCGTGACTGATCAGGATCGCGTCCAGGCTCTCGGCCGGCTCGCCGATCGCCGCCAGCCGCGCCAGCACGTCGCGCTTGCTCAGCCCGGCATCCACCAGCAGGCGCGTGCGCTCCGTGCGGATGAATGTCGCGTTTCCTGAACTGCTGCTAGCCAGCACACAAACTTTGACGATAGCGAGCCTCCAGGTTGTAGGTTAGGACAGTTGCGCGTTGCGTGTCCAGCCTTCGCCGCTAATCGACGGCGCTAACTCTGCGACGCTGCGGCCGACATCACGCTCGAGATTTGCGAAAAGATCGTGCTGATGCTCGTCGATATGCTCGGCATGACTGCGCCGGCCGCCACGGCCACAAAACCCGCCATGAGCGCATACTCGATCAGGTCCTGGCCGCGCCGATCCTTGGACAATCGCGCGCAGCCTTGTTGTATCAATTGAAGCAGATTCATTTTTCTCCTCCAGGTCTTGGATTAACTCGTCCCCTCTATCTAAGCTTTTCGAACGCGAAGGAGCTATCTATCGAAAGGTTTAATCTTATAGTCCGTTCGGCCGTAGGTGTGAGGTCCTATTGTTCCTCACCGCGTTTGGACTGGGCGGGCATCAAACGTACTAGGAATTTGGTTGGCGACGCCAGCTACAATGAGATTTCCATGAAAGCACGCGTCTACGTTTCCATGAAACCGACCGTCTTGGATCCTCAGGGACAGACGATTCGATCCGCGCTGGCCGGCCTGGGACATACCTCCATCGCGGCCGTGCGTCAGGGCAAGTTTTTCGACATCACTCTGGAGCCCGGAACCAATCGGGAAAAGGCCGCCACCGAGATCGACCAGATTGCCCGCGACGTGTTGGCCAATCCGGTGATCGAAGAATATCAGGTTGAGTTTGTGGAATCGAGCTAAGGCTGCTGCTCGTTCATCCACTTCGGAAACAGCAGCGCCTGCACGTCCGGCTGGCCGAGATCGGATTTGCGGATTTCGTGCACCTTCAAGTCAATTTCGTGCGCGGGCGTTTGGCCGTTGAGCTTCATCGCCAGGCTGCGCACTGCTTCGTAGCCGATGCGATAAGGATCCTGCACTAACATCACGTCGATGGTTCCGTCCTTGAGCGCCTTAATATGCATGTCGCTCGAATCGAAAGTCACCAGCTTAACCTTGCCCGCGAGGCCGCGCGCCTGGATGGCCTGCACGGCTCCAATGGAATTGGCTTCCGCGGACGCGAACATGCCATCCAGATCGGGATGCGCGGTCAGGATATCCTCGGCGGCGTCGCGCGATTTGGCGCGGTCGGCCATGCCGTACTGCCGCGCGACAATTTGAATGGCGGGAAATTCCTTGGCCATGATCTCTTCGAACCCGCGCTCGCGGTCGACGGTCGACATGCCGCCCGGCTTGTGCATCAGCTCCGCGACTTTGCCTTTGCCCTGCACCAGCTCGGCCAGCCGGCGCGCGGCGGTTTGGCCGGCGGCATAGTTGTCGGTGGCAACGAAGGTGACGTAACCGGTGAGGTCGAGGCCGGAATCAAAAACCGTCACCGGAATGCCGGCCTCGATGACGCGCTCGACCGGCTTCACCAGCGCCGCGTGATCGGTGGCGGAAATGGCCAACCCGTCCACGTGCCGCGCGATCATGGAATCCACAATCTCTATCTGGCGCGAATATTCGGTCTCCTCGCGCGGGCCGTTCCACAGGATATCGACGCCGAACTCTTTCGCGGCCGCATCCACACCGGCATGGATCGACACGAAGAAAAGGTGCGAGGTGGCCTTGGGCACCACGCCGATCAGCTTCTTCGTGCGCTGTTGGCAGGCAACCAGCGCCAGCGCGGCCAGCATCAGCGCCAGTAACCGCGATTTGGATGGCATGGCTCAGGCACAGTATACTGCTCCGAGTGAAGACAAATCATCAGTGGTTGCTTGCCGCGCGTCCCGAAGGCATGGTGAAAGAATCGGATTTTCGCTGGACGGAGGCTCCTGTGCCGGCGCTTGGGGAGGGCCAAGTGTTGGTGCGCTTAGTCTACCTTTCGCTCGATCCGACCAACCGCGTCTGGATGAATGCGGCCGACTCGTACTTGCCTGCGTTGAAGCTGGGCGAGGTGATGCGGGGAGGCGGCATCGGCGTGGTCGAGGAATCGCGGCATGGTGACTTTGCCGCGGGCGACCTGGTGCAAGGGTTGCTGGGCTGGCAGCACTATGCTGTCCTGCCAGGCCCGGCGCTGACCAAGCTCCCCAAGCGCCTTCCTGTTCCGGCCACGGCGTTTTTCGGACTGCTCGGCCACATCGGCCTGACCGCTTATTTCGGGCTTTTGGATATTTGCAAGCCGCAGCCCGGCGAGACGCTGGTGGTTTCAACCGCTGCCGGCGCGGTAGGATCGCTGGTCGGGCAGATCGGGAAAATCAAAGGCCTCCGGGTCGTAGGCTTGACTGGCAGCGACGACAAATGCCATTGGATCAAAGGCGAGCTGGGTTACGACGCGGCGATCAACTACAAAACGGAGAACGTGCGCCAGGCCCTGGAGCGCCATTGCCCCGAAGGCATCGACGTCTACTTCGATAACGTGGGTGGCGAAACGCTGGAGACCGTGCTCGACCTGATCAATCTGCGCGCGCGGATCTCGGTCTGCGGCATGATTTCGCACTACAACGACGGCCAGAGTCCAGCGCCAGGGCCCCGGAATCTCGCGAATCTGGTCATGAAGCGGGCCCGCATGGAAGGCTTTCTTTGCACCGATTACTCCAATCGCGCCGAAGAAGCGTTCACGGCGATGATCGGCTGGCACCTGCAGGGGAAATTGAAATACCGTGTCGACGTGGTACAGGGGCTGGAGAATACGCCCAAGGCTTTGGGAAAGCTGTTCGACGGCACCAACACCGGAAAGCTAATCGTCCAGGCCGGCCCTGAGTAACGCAGCCCCTACCACAGTGTTGGAACATCGTACTTCCGGATACTGGTTGCGACGGCCCGGCATGAGGGGCTCACCATCGCCGCGCCGGATGCTCCCTCGTATCCAGCAGTCGTTCAAAGGAAGTCCTTGAGGACATCCAGGGGAGCATCGAAATCTCGCTTCATGCGAATCTTGCCCTTTAAAACTCCCCAAGGCAGGTCCTTGCGCTTGCGCGGCAGGCGGGTGAGCATTGCGACCGGTTTTCCGCGGCTGGCAATGACGATTTCCTCTCCGGCGGAAGCGCGTTTCACCAGGCGCGAAAGGCTGCTCTTGGCCTCATGCATGTTCACCACGGTCGGCATGTCTATAGATTGGCCCGTTAATCGGGCTGAGTCAAAGATTGACGATTCTCCGGATGCGCGCGAAGCCTTCCTGTTTGGCCGGGGGCTCCAGGCGGCGCGCCATTTCGCGAATCGCCTGGTTGGGCACGATGCGGTGGCGTTTCCGGTTGCGGCGGATGCACATTTCAACGGGCACGTCGAAGTAGAGCGCTTCCAGTGTGCATCCGTAACGCTGGGCGAGTTGGACATACGGGCGGCGTTCCCAGCGCGTGAGATGCGTGGCGTCTACGTAGGTGACCGGGCGTCCCACGGCGATGCGTTGGCGGATCAGATAGCGGATGGTTGCGAATACGCGGCTGTGTATAGACTGCTCGCTTGGATCGTCGGCCAGCAGCCGGCGAATTTCATCGGACGAGATGGCGTTGACGCCGAGGTGGGCAAGATAGGTGGTCTTCCCCGAGCCCGGCAATCCGACTGTGATGACGATCTTAGACGGCGTAGCGATCGGCTTGGAGCAGACGAACTGCGATGCGGCGGCGTGTCGCGATCGCGTCCACCGGCTCGAACTTGGTGAAGCGCTTCAGCACGGCCAGGTTCGTACGCAGCGCGTCGCCTTCCGAGCAAGCAGCCAGCACGGTGCGGGCGGCGCTTTCCACCGTCTCCATGGCCTCGCGCAGGAAGACCGCTGTCATATCGCGGGCGTTCTCGCCTTTTCCCTGCTTGGCCAGTTTTTGGGTGCGCAGCAGCGCGGATTCCATGGCGAAAGCATTCATCGAGATATCCGTGATGCCGGCCAGGATCTCCTGCTGATCATCGATCGCATTCATGTATTTCTGGTACGCCACGCCGAGGGCAAACAGCGCCATCTTCTTGGCGTTCTCGACCAGCTTCGTTTCTTCGTCGCCACCGGATGAGAGCGAAGGTCCGCCCAGCAGTTCGGCTTGCAGCTTTTTGACCGCTTCCACCAGGCCGAGCTGGCCACGCTGGGCCCGTTTTAGCAGCATGCCGGTTGCGAGCAGCCGGTTGATCTCGTTGGTGCCTTCAAAAATGCGGTTGATGCGCGAATCGCGATAGGCGCGCTCGACCGCGTACTCCTGGCTGTAACCGTAGCCGCCGTGGATTTGCACGCCTTCGTCCACGACGTAGTCCAGCATCTCCGACGCGAATACTTTAATGAAAGAGCATTCGGCCGCGAACTCTTCCACCGCTTTGAGCATGATCTGGGCTGCGTCCGGCTTGCTCCACGAAAAGTCTTCGAGTTCGTTTTGGATCAAGCCTACGACCCGGTAGCTGGAGGACTCGGTGGCGAAGATCCGGATGGCCATCTCGGCCAGCTTGTGCTGGATCATTCCGAACTCGGCGATGGATTTGCCAAACGCCTTGCGCTCTTTGGCGTATTTCAGCGAGACGCGCAGAACTTCCTTAGCGCCGCCCACGGCAAAGGGACCTAGCTTCAGCCGGCCCAGGTTGAGAATGTTGAACGCGATAATGTGCCCGCGCCCGATCTCGCCCAGCACGTTCTCAACGGGCACCTTCACGTTGTCGAGATAAATCGCGGTGGTGGAGCTGCCCTTGATGCCCATCTTTTTTTCTTCGGCGCCGGGCTGGACGCCAGGGAAGGCGCGCTCCACCAGGAACGCCGTGAATTTCTCGCCGCCGACCTTGGCGAAGATGGTGTAGAGGTCGGCCGCGCCGCCGTTGGTGATCCACATTTTCTGCCCGTTCAGGACGTAGTATTTGCCATCGGGCGACAGATCGGCGCGCGTCTTGGCGGCCAGCGCGTCGGAACCGGCTTGCGGCTCGCTCAGGCAATAAGCCGCGACCATCTCCGCCGTGGCGACTTTCGGAAGATAGCGCTGTTTCTGGTCTTCGGTGCCGAACAGCAGCAGCGGCAAGGCCCCGATGCCCGCCTGCGCGCCATGCCAGGCCGAGTAGGATCCATCCTTAGAAACGGCCTCGGCGACGATCATAGCCGAAGTGAGGTCCATTTCCATGCCGCCGAATTTCTCGGGGATTACGACCGCCGGCAAGCCGAGTTTGCCGGACTTCTTCAGAATCGAGACCGCGACTCCCGGCTCCTGGTGCTGGATCGCCTCGACATTCGGCGCGATCTCTTTGGTCCAAAATTCCTCGGTGGTGCGGGCGATGGCGCGGTGCTCGTCGGTGAAATCTTCGGGCGTGAAAACCTCGTCCGCGCTGGTCGGGTTGAGCAAAAACGAGCCGCCTTGATGCTTGGTGGGAGAGAGAGTGGAAGATGCCATAAGATTCGTTTCCTTCGTGTTCCTTCGCTTTGGGGTTGATGGTCGGGCGGCTGCTTAGTTCAACCGTTCGAAAATTCCGGCGGCTCCTTGTCCGCCGCCGATGCACATGGTCACCATTCCATATTTTAAGTCGCGGCGCTTCATTTCGCGCAGAATCGTGGCCGTCAGCTTGGCGCCGGTGCAACCCAGCGGATGGCCGAGCGCAATCGCGCCGCCATTGGGATTGACACGCTCCAGGTCGAGCCCGACTTTGCGAATCACGGCCAGCGCTTGCGACGCGAACGCCTCGTTCAGCTCGATCACGCCGATGTCTTCGGTCTTGAGACCGGCCAGCGCCAGCGCTTTCGGGATCGCGACCACCGGTCCGATGCCCATGATCTCCGGCGGCACGCCGCCCACGGCGAAGCTCACGAAGCGCGCCATGGGTTTCAGTCCCAGCTCCTTGGCCTTCTTTTCGGACATGACCAGCGCGGCCGCGGCGCCATCGCTGGTCTGGGACGAATTGCCCGCCGTCACCGTTCCGTTGGCGTGAAAGACCGGCTTCAGTTTGGCCAGCGCTTCGACCGATGTGTCGGCGCGCGGCCCTTCGTCTTTCTTGAAAACCATCTGCCGGTGGACGGGCTTGCCGTTGTCCAACACCGTCGACTCCACTTCCACCGGAACAATCTCTTCGTCGAATTTTCCTTCGGCCTGCGCCCGCAGCGCGTTCTGATGGCTGCGGTAGGCGAACTGGTCGGCATCTTCGCGGCTGACGTTGTACTTCCGCTGCACTTCCTCCGCGGTGAGTCCCATGCCCATGTAGATCTGCGGAAGGTGATCGACCATCCAGGGATTGGGCGCGAATTTGTAGCCGGACATCGGGATCATGCTCATGGATTCCGCGCCGCCGGCGATGATGATGTGCGCGCCGCCAGAGCGAATTTGTTCAGCCGCCATGGCGATGGCCTGCAGTCCGGAAGAGCAGAAGCGATTGATGGTGACGCCCGGAACCGAATCGGGCAGCCCGGCACGGAGCGCCGCCACGCGCGCCATGTTCATGCCGGATTCGCCCTCCGGGAATGGCGCAGCCCAGAATGACGTCGTCGATTTCGGATGCCGGAACGAGCGGATATTTTGCCGTCAGATGGCGGATGACGGTGGCGGCCAGGTCGTCCGGCCGCGTGTTGCGCAGGCTGCCCTTGGGCGCCTTTCCGATGGCGGTGCGTAGACAATCGATAATTACGGCTTCCATGATGATGCTCCTAGAATCTCCCAGGCGTTCACACGAGTGTGAACGCGGCACGCTGCAGCGTGCGCCACGTACGGATTAATTCCGCAGCGGCTTGCCTGTCTTCAGCATATACCCCATGCGTTCCTGCGTCTTCGGATTGCCGCACAGGCTCAAGAACGCTTCGCGCTCCAGATCCAGCAAATATTGCTCGGAGACCATCTGCTCGCCGGTCAGACGGCCGCCGGTCAGAACATAGCCAGCTTCTCGCCGATCAAGACGTCGTGATCGCTGATGTAAATGTCCTTGCCGCATGGACCACGCGCCAATCTTCAACAAGGCGAATCCGCTCTCGCCCGCAACTTTGATATCGGTCCGCGGCACGCCCGGCGCATAGCGCGGAACCAGCGACAGCGCCAGCGCTTTGGCGTCCCCGATGAGCCGCTCCGGATTCATGGAGATCGAATCGGCGCGATCCAGCAGGCCCAGCTTCCTGGCTTCCTCGGCGCTGGACGAAACTTTGGCGTAGCCGATCAGCTCGAAGACCTTGCGCGGATCCTTGAGGCGCAGCAGCAACTCCTTGCAGCCGCCGGCGCCGGGATCAGGCCCACGCCCACTTCCACCAGCCCCATGTAGGTTTCAGCCGATGCCTGGGCGCGCGTGGAATGCAGCACGATCTCGCAGCCGCCGCCCAAAGCGCGCGCAAACGGCGCCGCAACCACCGGCTTGGCCGCGTACTTCAGCGCCATGTTGGCTTGCTGGAAGCGATTGATGGCGCGCGTTGAGCTCGTCCCATTCGCCCTCCTGCGCGGCCAGCAGCACCATCATCAGGTTGGCGCCCACGCTGAAATTCTCGCCCTCGTTGGCGATGACCATGGCGTCGAAATTCTTGTTGGTTTCTTCGAGGCCGGCGTACAGCATGCCGATATTGTCTTCGCCGAGCGCGTTCATCTTGCTGTGAAACTCGACGCACAGCACGCCGTCGCCGAGGTCGACCAGCGAAGCGCCCGCGTTCTTCTGCACCACGCCACGGGCGCGCTTCAGATCCGCCAGCACAATAATGCCGGCGCGCGGCTCCAGCGGCTGGTAAGCATTGCGTATGGAAATCGAAATATTCGCGTACCGGGATGCGCTTGCCCGGCCTGGCGGTAGAGCGAAAGCGACGCCGCGCGCGACAGCATCTTCTTGATGTTTTCCGGGAATCGGCCGGCGCTTCGCTTTCTATGCGCGTTACGACGTCCACGAAGCCCAGCGCATCCCACAGCTCGAACGGCCCCAGCTTGTTGGCGTAGCCCCAGCGCATGGCGCGATCGATCTCGACGATGCGGTCCGAAATCTCGGGAACCATCTCGGCCGAATAGAGGAACAGATCGCTGAACAGCTTCCACAGGAATCGGCCGGCGCGGTCGTCTGCAGCGCAGCAGCGTGCGCAGCCGCTCGCCGCAGATCTTCGATGTTGCGCGCCGCTTCCACCGACGGGAAAGCGCGGCTTCGCCAGCGGGATGATATTCCAGAGTCTTCCAATCCAGCGCCAGGATTTCTTTGGCTTCGCCTTTGCCGTCTTGCTTGTAGAAGCCCTGGCCGGTCTTGTCGCCGAGCCATTTGCGCTCGATCATCTTCTTTTCGAAATCCGAGCGGCAGGAAGCGGTCGCGCCAGGGATCGTGGGGCACCGCGTCGTAGAGATTGCTTCCGACGAAGGCCCACACATCCAGCCCCACCAGATCCAGCAGGCGGAAGCTGGCGCTGTTCGGCAGGCCGATCAGCGGGCCGGTGAGCGCGTCCACTTCTTCGATGGTGAAATCGTCTTCCACCAGCGTCTTGGCGATGGTGCCGCCGAAGAAGCTGCCGATGCGATTGGCGATGAAGTTGGGCGTGTCCTTGGTGCGGCACCACGCCTTTGCCCAGACGCCGGTCGGCGAACTCATCCACGGAGTCGAGGATATCGCGGATCGGTGTCGGCGCCCGGAATCAGCTCCAGCAGATGCAGGTAGCGCGGCGGATTGAAAAAGTGCGTGCCCAGGAAGTGCCGGCGGAATTCGTGCGGAAAGCCTTCTGCGATCTGGGCCAGCGGAATGCCGCTGGTGTTGGTGGAAAGAATCGCGTCCGGCTTGCGGACCGCGTCGACTTTGCGCCACAGATCGCGCTTGATGTCCAGATTCTCGGCGACCGCTTCGATGATCCAGTCGCATTCGGCGAGCTTCGAAAGATCGTCCTCGAAATTGCCCGGCGTGACGAGCGCGACTTTGTCGTCGGTGAAAAATCCGGCGGGCCGCTGCTTGAGCGCGGTGTCGATGCCCTTGAGCGCCGCGGCGTTGCGATTGGGCTGGCCAGGAACGACGATGTCGAAGAGAAATGCGGGCACGCCCGCGTTGGCAAAATGCGCGGCAATCCGCGCGCCCATTGTGCCGGCTCCGAGGACGGCTACGCGACGTATGATGTGCATGGGAAACTCAATTATAACGGAGGCCGCGCGCGCTGAAGCCCATGATTTTGACCGGCCGTTAGAAAAAATTCGAAAGCAGTACTGCTGCTTGGGTGAAATCGCACACGCGCGTTATGACGCTGGGTTCGGTATACTCAAATTTCATGCGTCGCGCGATCCTCACCCTGGCGCTAGCTGTCAGCTCCGGCTTCGCCATCGACATTCCACGCAAGGCCCCTGAGTTCGTGATCGAAACGGGACCGAACAAGCAGTTGCTGGTGAGCCAGTACCGGGGCAAGGTTTTGTGCCTGGTCTTTATACTCACCACTTGACCGCACTGCCAAAAAACCACTCAGGTCTTGAGTGGCATTGAAAAGGATCTCGGTCCGAAGGGCTTTGCGGTAGTGGAGGCCGCGGTGAACGAAAACCCGGACGTGCCCGGATTCATCCAGCGCTTCCAGCCGCCTTTCCCGATTGGCACTGCGGACGGCGATGCGGCGCTCAAGTACTTGCAATGGCCTCAGGATCAGCGCCCTCTGGTTCCACTGATGATGTTCATCGATCGCACAGGCATGATTCGCGCGCAGTACTCGGGTATGGACGAAAAGTTCTTCGACGACCAGCAGGATCAACACATCCGCGAGGTCGCCGAAAAGCTGCTGGCCGAGGGCGCCGCGCCCGCCACTAAAAAGAAAAGCACGCACCGTGCGAACGTGAGCGCGCGAGTTTCCGCGTCGCCGAGCACTCCTCTGTTATCCTCACGAATGAATGAGCGCAAAAATTCTGGATGGGAAGTGGGTGCGCGACCAGATTCTGGCCGAGCTGCGGCCGCGCATTTCGAAGATGGCCGCGAGCCACCGGCCTCCGGGCCTGGCGGTAATACTGGTGGGGCACGATCCGGCGTCGGAAATCTACGTGCGCGGCAAGATCAAAACCTGCGGCGAGCTGGGAATCTATAGCGAAAAAATCACGCCGCCCGATACCATCTCCACCGAAGAGCTGCTGGGAATCATCGAAGGCTTGAACCAGCGCAACGAGATCGACGGAATCCTGGTGCAAGTGCCGCTGCCCAAGCAAGTGGATAGCCGCCGCGTTCTCCTGAGCGTAAAGCCCGATAAGGACGTGGATGGCTTTCATCCCATGAACGTCGGCAGCCTGGTGGCCAACATCCCGGCGCCGCGGGCTTGTACGCCGGCCGGCATCATGGAGATGTTGCGGCGCTACGAGATTCCGATCGCCGGAAAAAAAGCGGTGGTGGTGGGGCGCAGCGACATCGTCGGCAAGCCCATGGCTCTGCTGCTGCTGCACCAGAGCGCCACGGTGACGATCTGTCATTCGAAAACCGTGGATCTGGCGGGCGAGTGCCGCCGCGCCGACATTCTGGTGGCAGCCGTCGGCAAACCGAACCTGGTTACGCGAGAATTCATCCAACCGGGCGCGGTGGTGATCGACGTGGGGCAGAATCGCGGAGCGGACGGCAAAGGATTGGCCGGCGATGTGGATGCCGCGGCCGCGCTCGAACTCGCCAGCGCCTACACGCCGGTTCCGGGCGGAGTTGGACCGCTCACCATCGCCATGCTCATGGCGAACACCGTGCAAGCCGCCGAGCAGCATGTATGCTGCGGGTAGGGCTGACGGGAGGTTTGGCAAGCGGTAAAAGCTTCGTCGGCGAGGCTCTGGCGGATCTGGGCTGTTATCTCATCGAAGCTGATCAATTGGGCCACCAGGTGCTGCTGCCCGACGGCGAGGCCTACGCCGGCGTGGTGCGCGAATTCGGCCCGGACATTCTGGACCGCGAGGGTTTTATCGACCGCAAGAAGCTGGGGGCGCTGGTCTTCGAGCATCCCGAGCTGCTCGAGAAACTGAACCGACTGGTTCATCCGCCGGTCGGCGAGCGGCAGGCGCGCATGATCGCCGAGATCGCCCAGCGCGACCGGGAGGCCATCGTAGTTGTCGCGGCGGCGATTCTGGTTGAAACTGGAAGTTATAGGCGATTTGACCGGCTGATTGTGGTGACCTGCACCTTGGAACAACAGATTGAACGCGCCATGAAGCGCGGCCCGTATTCGAGAGAGGAGGTGCTGGCGCGGCTGAGCCGCCAGCTGCCGCTCGAAGAAAAGGTCCGCCTGGCCGACTACGTGATCGACACTTCGGGAACCAAGGAAAATACGCTGGAACAAGTGCGCGCCGTGTACAACTCGCTTCGGAGTCTATCGGTATGAGATTGCGTGTTTTTGTAATTGCCGCTCTGCTAGTGGGCGGGTTCCTGATCGTCACCTCGAAGACCAACTGGGGGCGGCAGCGGATTCTGGACCCGATTCGCGGTGCCGGCGGCCAGATCTGGTCCGGGCCCAGCGTGGCTCGCAGCGCCGGGCTGAGTGCCGACGAGACCAACAACATCGAGGTCTATAAAGCCGCGCATCTGGCTACCGTGAACATCACCAGCACCGTCTATCGCCGCACGATTTTCCTCGAAATCTATCCTTCCAAGGATCAAGGCTCCGGATTTCTCATCAGCGCCGACGGCAAGATTCTCACCAATAATCATGTCGTGGCCAACGATCGCCAACTGGAGGTCACGCTTTCCGATCAGACGCGCTATCCGGCCAAGCTGATCACTCGCGACGAATCGAACGATCTGGCGCTCATTCAGATCTCGCCGCGCAAGAAGCTGTCCTGGCTGCGGCTGGGCGATTCGGATGGTTTGCAGGTGGGCCAGAAGGTGCTCGCCATCGGCAACCCCTTCGGCCTGAACGGTACTCTCACAACCGGCGTCGTAAGCTCGCTGGGACGGAGCATTCGCGGTGAGAACAATGAAGAGCTGGAAGGCTTGATCCAAACCGACGCGGCCATCAATTTCGGCAATAGCGGCGGCCCGCTGCTGGATTCGGCGGGCGATGTGATCGGCATCAATACGGCGATTCTCGGGCCCAACGGCGGAAGCATCGGCATCGGTTTCGCCATGCCCATCAATCGCGCCAAAGCGCTGCTGGAGGACTTCCAGGCCGGACGGAAACGGCCGCGGCTGGGCGTTTCCGTTGTGCCGGTGGCGGGCGACTACGCCGATGCGCTGGATTTGCCCACGCAGGGCGGCCTGCTGGTCCAGGAAGTGGAGCCAGGCTCAGCCGCCGCTCGCGCCGGTCTCCGAGGCGGCCGGCAAACAGTGCAGATCGGCAACGTCCAGTTGCTGGTTGGCGGCGACTTGATTACGGCCATCGACGGCCGTCCGATCGATCGCGAGGACGCCATCAGCCGCGCGCTGGCGCGCAAACGCGCCGGGGACACGCTGGAGCTAACGGTTTTCCGTAACGGGCGCACCACCAACATCCAAGTGAAGCTCAGCGAGGACGGCCCGATTTAGAAGCGGCCGCGGTTCAATGGGCGGGACTGGAAACCGCCGCGACCGTGCGAGCTGGGTAGGGACTCAAACGCGGCGGCTTGGCATCGGCCTCCAGTAGCCAAATCCTGCGATTGTGGAAATATCTGGATCAGCCGCCGGTCTTCTTGCGGGCTCACCTCCCGTGCCCAAACTACCTTGGCACGGTCGATATCAGCGCGATTGTAAACCCATTCGTATAAGAAATCGTGATCCGGCGCGTAGTGCACCATCACCAGCTGCTCTCCCGGTTCCTTTTCCAGCCTCGCAGCGATTGCCGCCCGTTGCGGACCAAACGTAGCCCAGGCGTCCGCGTGCAGCCAGTCCAGATGCAGGCAGGAGAAGACCACGTAGACCACAAATTGCGCCGCGAACCCGAGCGCCAGCGGGGGAATCAGGCCCGCGCCAACACGCGCGCGCCCCATTTTCCAGAATCGCAGGCCAAACAGCCCATACATGACGATTACGAAAAAAAGCGGCATCGAGGGAGCAGGGTAATGCGGCCAGACGGTCTTCTCCGGAATCAGGCCGAGCAGAAAGATGCCGAACATGCATAACGCCAGCCGGACTCTGCGGTTCTTCCACACGAAAATCAGGCCCAGCAAAGGGAGCACGAACAGCGCATTGCCGAGATAAAACTCATAGGCGTTGCCCAGCTTCATCGCGGTGCTGAGAATGGGATGATCGCGCATGAACTGGTCCACTTGCATATCGAAGACGGCCCAGAAACGGCGCATCGGTTCATGACGATAAACCAGTGGCGGCCTGGGTTTCTGCCACAAGAAAACGGAACTCATGACGTACTGCGCTTCATGAACCTGATACGGCATGCGGAGCGCGTTGCCGGTTACGCGGAAGTTGTAATAGCCCGTCATGCCGGCTGCGACGGCCAGCACCAATGCCGCGGGCAACAACTACGCGCGCCAGCATGCGCAACGGCGCGTGGCGGCGAACGAGCGAAGCGAGCAACACCACGCTCGAAATCGCACCCATGATCGCGCCTTCATAGGGCCGGCTGTTCATCAGAATCGCCAGGCCCAGGCCGAACATCGCCGCGTGCGACACCCGCACTTTTCGCATTAGCCGGGGCAGCGCTCCAATCACCAACGCGCCCCCGGCGGCCGCCACCGCTCCTCCCCAATAGGAGTTCATCCAATAATCGATGACGCCCAGGCGCATCGCCACCAGCAGCGCACCGAACAGCGCCGCCATCGGGTGGCAGCCAGCCTTGCAGCGCCCAGCAGGTGAGCGCGCACATCGCGCCGATGCTCAGCATTACCCCAATCCAGGGATGACCCAGAATCTGGCCCAGGGCCAGCACCAGGCCTTGCATGGGCGGATATTTCGAGGCGTAGGTGGGCTGATGGATGATGTGGAACGACTCGAAATGAATCCAGAACGGATGCACCGGATTCGTCAGCCGGCCTGAGGCGAACGTGTCGGCGTTGAGCAGATAGCTGAATTCGTCATGGATTACCGGATTGGGAGGCGGCAGCCACGGAAGCAGCGCGAGCCGCGCGATCAGCGCAAAAGCGGCCACGGCAAAGCAAGCGGCGATCCGTCTGCGCGCCAGGCGGCGAAACGATTTAGCGAGAGGCTCGGCGAAATTACGCAAGAGACACGATCCCAGTCTTCCATCGGCAAAGTGAGAGACTGGGGTTTAGCGCGCAGAGGCCGCGGAAGCCGCGAAAGCGTAACGAAAGCTCGCCGCCGCGAGTTGCTCCACCGGCAATCCGAACAGGCTTTCGCCCAGCTCGTATTCGTGCGTCAGCGAGGTGTGAAAAAAGGCGGGATCGTCGGTGTTCAGCACGATCGGAACGCCGGCGTCGTAAAGCTGTCGAACCGGATGCTGGGCGAGCGTGGGCACCACGCCAGTGCACACATTGCTGGTGATCGAGATCTCGAGCGGCACGTTGGATTCGCGCAATCGCGCGAGCAGCGCCGGATCTCGAACCGCGGCGATCCCATGGCCGATGCGCTCGGCCCCGATTTCGAGCGCCGCCCAGATCGATTCCGGCCCCATCGTTTCGCCGGCATGGCAAACCAGGCGCAGCCCGCCGTCCCGCGCGTAGGCGAACACGTCGCGAAACCACTCCGCGGGCCCGCGCGCTTCATCTCCGCCGATGCCGTAGGCAATCACGCCTTGATCGCGCCGCGAAACGGCGAATCGCGCCACCTGCATGCCGTGCTCAGCGCCGAAATGCCGAATGGCATCCAGAATCCAGAAAGTCCGCACTGGAGAACGCTGCGATTCCTTCCAAACCGCTTCGTAAACCTCCGCCAGATCCTGCTGTTTCCATAACACCACTCCCGCCGATAGCGTGATCTCGGCGTAGGTCACGTTTTGCTCGGCCAGCCGCTCCAGAAGGCGACGCGTCGCCAGCGCGTAATGTTCGGGCGTCTGGAGCTTGCTAGTAATCCAGATATAGCCGCGCAGAAATTCTTCGAATGTGCGGCAACTCAGATTGGCTTCGATCTCATCGCGCTCGAGGCCCGGATCGATCTCGAGCAGCGTCCCGGCCTCCACCGATCCCTCCAGGTGCACGTGCAGCTCAGCTTTTCGAACAGACACCTTGCCATAATAGCTGTGCATGACCTCCCAAGACATCGACGCCATTCTCAGCGGCCAGCACGGCGATGCATTCAGCGTCCTCGGGCCGCATCAAACCGAGAATGGCTGGGAGGTGCGCGCCTTCCTGCCTCAAGCCATGGACGCCGACCTGGTGCAGGGTGACGCCTCATCTCCCATGCGCAAACTGCGCGCCGAGGGCTTTTTCGTTGCGTCATTGAAAAATGAGCCCGGGCATTACCTGTTCCGGCTGACGCTTTGGAACGGCGCCCGGGCTGAGATTGAAGATGCCTATCGTTTCGGCCCCCTGATTTCCGACTTCGACCTGCACATTCACGGCGAAGGCACGCAGTACGAAAGCTACCGCACCATGGGAGCGCACCCGGTGGACTGTGAAGGTGTGGAGGGCGTGCGATTCGCGGTGTGGGCGCCCAATGCCGAAGTAGTCAGCGTGGTGGGCGACTTCAACGATTGGGATGAGCGCCGCCACCCCATGCGGTCGCGCTCGGGCGTGTGGGAGCTGTTCGTTCCCGGCGTCGGCGCCGGTACCAATTACAAATATTCAGTACGCGCCCGCTGGCGAGCCTACCGGCAGCAGAAGTCCGACCCGTACGGCTTCGCGAGCGAAGTTCCTCCCAAGACCGCTTCGGTGGTTTGGGATCTGGGGCGTTACCAATGGGGCGATCAAGCCTGGATGGACGCGCGCGGGCGCAAGAACCTGCTGAAGGAGCCGGTCTCGATCTACGAAGTCCATCTCGGTTCCTGGCTGCGCGGTCCGAACAATGCGTACCTGAGTTATCGCGAGCTGGCGCCGCGCCTGGTGGAGTACGCCACGCGTTTAGGCTACACGCACCTGGAGTTGCTGCCGGTGGCCGAGCATCCATTCTCCGGCTCGTGGGGCTATCAGGTGGTCGGCTACTACACGCCCACCGCGCGATTCGGCACGCCCGAAGACTTCATGTACTTCGTGGATTGCTGTCACCAAGCCGGCCTGGGCGTGATGGTCGATTGGGTGCCCGGGCATTTCCCCAAGGACGCTCATGGCCTGGCGCAGTTTGACGGCACCGCGCTCTACGAGCATGCCGATCCGCGCAAGGGCGAGCACAAGGAATGGGGAACGCTGATCTTCAACTACGGCCGCAACGAAGTACGCACCTTCTTGCTCTCCAACGCACTCTTCTGGCTGCAGGTTTATCACATCGACGGGCTGCGCGTGGACGCGGTCGCCTCCATGCTTTATCTGGACTACGCGCGCAAACCCGGCGAGTGGATTCCTAACATGTACGGCGGCAACGAGCATCTGGAAGCCGTCGATTTTCTGCGCCGCTTCAACGAACTGGCGCACCAGGTACCCGGCGCCATCACGGTGGCCGAGGAGTCCACTGCCTTCACCGGCGTTTCGCGCCCGACGTACATGAACGGGCTCGGCTTCACCATGAAGTGGAACATGGGCTGGATGCACGACATGCTGAACTATTTCGCCAAGGAACCCGTGCATCGCAAGTATCATCACAACAACATCACCTTCAGCATGCTGTACGCGTTCACGGAAAACTTCGTGCTTCCTATCTCGCACGACGAAGTGGTGCACGGCAAAGGCGCGCTGTTGAGCAAGATGCCGGGCGACGTGTGGCAGAAGTTCGCCAACGTGCGCGCGTTTCTGGCGTACATGTATGCGCATCCAGGCAAGAAGCTGTTGTTCATGGGCTCGGAGATCGGGGTTTGGGATGAATGGAACCACGAGCGTGGACTGCCGTGGGAGATATTGCATTTCGATTTTCACCGCAAGCTGCAGGTTTTCGTGGGCGAATTGAACAAGCTGTATCGCACGCACCCGGCGTTTTACCAGGTCGATTTTCACTGGGCTGGTTTTGAGTGGGTGGACTTCCGCGATGTGGACGGCTCCACCATTTCGTTCATCCGGCGGCCGGAAAACGGCAAGCCGTTTCTGCTGTTCGTGTGCAATTTCACGCCGGTGCCACGAATGAAGTATCGCGTTGGGGTGCCGGACCCGGGCCTGTATCGCGAAATTTTCAACAGCGACGCGGAGATGTTCGGAGGCAGCAATCTAGGCAACAGCGGCGCGGTAATGTCCGATCCGGTGGGGTACAACAACCATTACCACAGCCTGTCGGTCACGCTGCCGCCGCTGGCGGTGGTGGTGTTTGAATCGCCGGCATGATGCGCTTGGCCATCTTGCTTTCGCTCGTGGTTGTGACAGCGGCAGCCCAGTCCTCCAGCGTGCCGTACGACCAATTTGGTGGCCCGCTGTACTCCATCAAGTCGGTTGATGTGTCGCAACCCTCGCACGCTCGCACCATCCGGGACGTCGATTTTCGCAATATGTGGGTATTCGAGCCGGGAGGGAGTCGATTAAAAAACGGGCGATATAACCATGAGAACCGTGAGGAAATGTTTTTTGAGTCGATCGAGTTGGCTTCTGTCTACTATCTCGCGCCATCCTATGCATTAGTGCTTTACCTCGACATCCAAGGCGGTGGCAGCTCGACGAATAGCGCGATTGCGCAGCTCTTCACCCTATCCAAACGGAGGCTCGCCTTGGTTCAGAGGATCACCTGGGATACAGACGCCACCAGAAGTGAGAGCAGCCCTAGACTCTACTCGTCTGACGCAGCGACCAACACTCTCGTGATCCGCTCCTCCCACTATCTGCCCGGTGACGCCCACTGCTGCATTTCCGCCGTGGACGTCGTGACGTTCGCTTGGAAAGACACACATTTCGAGAAGGTCGCGGTGAACACGGAATTGTCAGAAGACGTTAAGAGAGAAGGAAAGAGACTACGCTGATCAAGCGCCGCCATGTTCAGATCCTAAGTCAGACCAGCCGATCGTAATCGGCATGGCTTCCGATCCAGAACCACACGATGTGGCCGCTGTCTCGCATTACACCCAGTGCCCGGTAGTTAAGACCGATTCGGACCGAGTAAATCTGGTCTTGTCCTTCGAGCTTCTTGAAATGCAAACTGGGATGGGCCGGATTGTCGCGAAACAGACGGTATGCGCTCTGAGCGGTGGCCTTGGTCTCCGCGGGGAGCTCGACAAAAGCATTCCAGAATTGTCGAGTCGTCCTCGACTCAATCAAAGCAAATCATCCAATGATCGGGTCTCGCCCCGTGCATCCTCGTCTAGCGCTTCTCTCGCCAATTGGCGGAGCCGGTCGCGTTTCATGGCAAACTTCTTCTTCCAAGCCTCCTCGTCGGCCAGGGAATCGAGGATTTCCGCGGCGATAGCATCCTGCTCGTCCTGCGGCAGTGTGCCAACCTTTTTCAGCGCTTTTTCAAGCAGACTAGTCACGTCTTCAGCCTATCAGCCGGTTTGAGTATCGGCAAATTGTCCTGCACTGGTGGCGCGCAAGGACGCTGCTTCGATAGATCGTCAACGCGACCCGGCGTGAAATTGCCGCAGTGCCATGCTTATCGAGGTAATCGCAAATTCTTGTCAGGTCAGTGACGGCAGGCTCCGTCCACCGGATTCGCATCAGCCGGGATAGCGGCTGTTTATGAGCTTGCCAACATCTTCGTGGTCGACGAACTCACTCTGGTCGGCTGCCGCGAGTCCTGCTTCCACTTCGCGGATGAACCACGCGTCGAAGTCGACTAATCGTTCAACCGCCTCTCGTACCAGTGCCTCGCTGTTACGGCCCTCCTGCGCGGCCTTGCGCTCGAGCTTAGATTGCAATTGGGGCGACAGCTTTACTTCCATACCTTAAGTCTAGGGATTGGCGCGTCACCGCGTCAAACCGCCGCGACGATGTGCCGCAACGCTACAATCGGGACTTGAAAAAGTTCGACATCATCATCGTCGGCGGTGGCCACAACGGCCTGGTATGCGCCGCTTATCTCGCGCGCGCGGGGCGCAAAGTGCTGGTGCTCGAAAAGCGTGAACTCGTCGGCGGCTGCGCCGTCACCGAAGAAATCTGGCCGGGGTACCACGTCTCGACCGCGGCCTATCTCGCCAGCCTGCTCCAGGAGCGGATCATTCACGAACTGGAACTCGAGCGCTTCGGCTATCGCGTCGACGCCAAAGATCCAGCATTCTTCTCGCCATTCCCCGATGGCCGCTACCTCTTCATGTGGCAGGACCGCGCGAAAACACTGGCCGAGATCGCCAAATTTTCGCGGCATGACGCGGAAGTGTTCGCCGCTTACGAAGAGTCATCTCGAGCGGCTTTCCGAAGTAGTCGAAAGCCTGCTGCTGACCACGCCCCCGGAGTTTCCGCCCAAAGGCGTCGGCGATTTTATCGAGTATCTGAAACTCGCCGGCAAATTCCGACGCCTGCGCCCGAAGGAGCTAGTCAGCCTGGTCAAGATCTTCACCCAAAGCGCCGCCGATTTTCTCGACGAATGGTTCGAATCCGACGCAATCAAAGTCACGCTGGCAACCGATGGCGTGATCGGAGCCAACGGCGGACCGCGCTCGCCGGGAACCGCATACATTCTGCTGCATCACGTCATGGGCAACGTGGGCGGCAAGCGCGGACTGTGGGGATTCGTGCGCGGCGGGATGGGAGCAGTCTCGAATGCCATCGCGCAATCGGCTGCGAGCCGCGGCGCCGACATCCGCACCAACTCCGGAGTGAAGAGCATCCGCGTTTCCAACGGCCGCGTGCGCGGCGTTGTGCTGGACGGCGGCGAAGAAATCGAAGCCCCGATCGTCGCGAGCAATCTCACGCCGCAGACAACGTTCCTGCACTTGCTCGATCAGCGCGAACTCCCCGCCGACTTACTCGATTCCATTCGCAAATATCGCAGCGAAGGCACATCCTGCAAGATCAATCTGGCGCTCGACGGCCTGCCCGACTTTACCGCGCTGCCCGGAGCGCCCGCGCCGCAGCACCGCGCCACCATGCACATCTGCCCGTCCATGGATTACGTGGAGCGCGCCTGGGACGACGCCAAGTACGGCCGCCCCTCGCAATCGCCGCTGCTTGAGCTGACCATCCCCAGCATGTACGACCCTTCGCTCGCCCCGCCCGGCAAACACATCATGGGAATCTTTCTGCAATACGCGCCCTACACGCTGCGCGACACGCATTGGGACGAATTGCGCGAGCCCTTCGCCTTCCGCGTCCTCGACCTGATCGAAGAATATGCGCCCGGCTTCCGCTCGTTGATCATCGAAAAGCAGGTGCTGACGCCACTCGATCTGGAACGCCGCTTCGGCCTGACCGGCGGCAACATTTTCCATGGCGAAATGAGCCTGGACCAGATGTTCGTGCTGCGTCCCGCGGCCGGATGCGCGCGCTACCGTACGCCCGTTCACGGACTGTATCTGTGCGGCTCCGGCACGCATCCCGGCGGCGGCGTCATGGGTGCGCCAGGTTACAACGCCGCTCGCGAGATTCTGAAAGCCCGAGTGTGATGACACATTTTCCGCCATCCGGCGTCTGAAAAACTGCATCCAATCCCGCAGACCCACCTAAGGAGGACCAATGTCATACATCACCGTCGGAAAAGAAAATTCCGTCAACATCAATCTTCACTATGAGGACCACGGCTCAGGCAAGCCGATTGTCCTCATTCACGGATATCCCTTAAGCGGCGCTTCCTGGGAGAAACAGGTTCCGATCCTTCTCGAAACAGGTCACCGCGTCATCACCTATGACCGCCGGGGATTCGGTAGATCCAGCCAGCCCACCACCGGTTACAACTACGACACGTTCGCCGAGGACCTGCACAAAATCGTGACGCACCTCGAACTACAGGACGTCACCCTGGTAGGTTTCTCCATGGGTGGCGGCGAAGTAGCGCGCTACATTGGGAAATACGGATCGAAAGGCGTGAGCAAGGCCGTGTTCATTTCCTCGGTCCCGCCTTTTCTGTTGAAGACAGCCGACAATCCGGAAGGCGTTGACGCCGCCGTCTTCGAAGGAATCCAAAAAGCGATCGTCGCGGACCGTTACGCATTCTTCAACGAGTTCTTCAAAAACTTCTACAATGCGGATGCCCTGCTCGGGAAGCGCGTCAGCGAGCAGGCCATCCAGGCGAGTTGGAACCTGGCGGCCATCTCGTCAGCCACCGCGACCCTGGCCTGTGTGCCCACCTGGCACGAGGACTTCCGCGAGAACCTGGCGCGCATCGAGGTTCCCACTCTGGTCATTCACGGCGACGCCGACCGCATCGTACCCATCCAAGCCTCGGGCCAGCGAACCGCGAAATTGATCAAAGGCGCGCGCCTCGCGGTCGTGAAGGATGGGCCGCACTGCATCACCTGGACACACGCCGATGAAGTCAACACCGAACTGCTGAACTTCCTTGGCGCGGCGGCCGGGAAACGTAGTGCTTCGGCAGGCCGGACCGAAGCAGTTGCCTGATTGAAACGGCTAAAGTGCGGCCTGGTTTTCCAGGCTGCGCCACAGATACCAACTCGCCACCGAACAGTACGGCCGCCAGCTGGCCGCCAGCTCCTCCACTTGCTTGGGGTGCGGCAGCTCCTGCAGCCCGTACACCTTGCGGATGGCCGAGCGCACGCCCAGATCGCCCGTCGGCAACACGTCCGGCCGCCGCAGCGCGAAGATCAGGAACATGTGCGCCGTCCAGACTCCGATCCCCTTCACCTGCGTCAGATGCTCGATCACCTGGTGGTCCGGAAGCTCGTGCAGGGCCTCGAAGCGCACCTTCCCCCGCATGGTTTTCCGCGCCAGATCGCGAATATAGGCGGTCTTCTGCTTCGACAAACCCGCGCGCCGCATCTTGGCCGGGGTCAGCTTGAGCAAAGCCTCCGGCGTGATCTCGCCCTCCGGAATCAGCGCGGCCAGCCGGTTGAAAATCACGCGGGCTACTTTCCCGCTGAGCTGCTGATACACAATGGATCTGACGAGGGTTTGAAAGCCGGGATCGCGGTACTCTATACGGTAGGCGCCCACGCGCTCGATCACTACGCCTAACACCGGATCTGCTTTCTTGAGATGGAGGATGGCCTTGCGCATTGCAACTAGAATTGGAACCCGTGCATCTACCCATAATATGCGAACGCTTGCCATGCTCTTCGCCCCCATGCTTTTGCTCGGTCAGGATCCGCCCAGCCCCCAGGACACGCCCACCATCAAGGTGGATGTCGATGTCGTTAATATCCTGTTCAGCGTGCGCGACAAGAAGGGCGGCCTCATCGGGAATCTCGAAAAGAACGATTTCAGCATCTGGGAAGACGGCAAGCAGCAGGATGTCAAGTATTTCAATCACGAGACGGATCTGCCGCTCACCATCGGACTGCTGATCGACGTCAGCGCAAGCCAGGGGAATCTCATCGAGATCGAAAGGGACGCCGCCTCGCAATTCTTCGGACAGGTGCTGCGCAATAAGGACCTGGCTTTTCTCATCAGCTTCGGCGCCGACGCCGATCTGCTTCAGGACTACACCAACTCCCCCAAGCTCCTGCGCGCTGGATTGGAAGGCTTGCACGTAAACTCGGACGTCTCGGGCTTGCATCCCGGCCCCGTTCCGACCGTTTATCAGCCCAAAGGGACCATCCTCTATGACGCGGTTTATCTCGCGGCTAGCGATCAGCTCAAGGGCCAGGTGGGACGCAAGGTCCTGGTTCTGATCACGGACGGCGAGGATCAGGGCAGCCATTACAAGATCAAAGAGGCCATCGACGCCGCGCAGCGGGCCGACGCCATCCTCTACGGCTTCTACTATGTCGACCGCGCTTTCTACATGGGGCAAGGCCTGGTCTTCGGCGGCGTCAGCGATTCGGCGCTGCGGCAGATGTCGGAAGACACCGGCGGTCACGTGTTCCACATTGACCGCAAGAATCCGCTGCAGCAGGCCTTCCGCGAATTGCAGGACGAAATGCGCAGCCAGTATGCCATCGGTTACACGCCCACCAACGCCACCAAGGATGGCACCTTCCGCCGCATCGAAATCAAGACCAACAATAAAGATTTCAAGGTGCAGGCGCGCAAGGGCTATTTCGCCAGCAAGCCTGCCAACTGATCGCACCGCGTGGCCGCAACCTACACCATCCGGCGCGCCGCCGCCGAAGATGCCGAGAGCATCGTCAGGCAGCGCTGTGCGATGTTCCACGAAATGGGCTATCGCGACCAGCCGGTTCTGGATGCCATGGCCGTAGCCTTTCGCCCCTGGCTGTTGCGGATGATGCACTCGGGCGAATATCTGGCCTGGTTTGCCGTCACTGATGGCGGATGCATAGCGGCGGGGCTGGGGTTGTGGCTGATGGATTGGCCACCTCACATGATCGGGCCGGGAGCGCGGCGCGGCAACATCCTGAACGTCTACACTTCGCCCGAGCATCGCCGGCAAGGCCTGGCGCGCCAGTTGATGCAAACCGCGCTCGGCTGGTGCCGCGCTCACGGAATCCGCGCCGTGATCCTGCATGCCAGCGAGGAAGGCGCTCCGCTCTATGACGCGCTCGGTTTCCGGCGCACCAACGAAATGCGGATCGTGCTCGATCCCGGCGAGTAGTTCTCAGCACATAGTATTGTTGAATTTCGATGCCGCTAGGCACAGCCAAGGTGATTCTGATCGGCCTCGACTCGGCCGACCAACAACTCGTCCAGCAGGGGTGCGACTCCGGCGCTCTCCCTGTCCTCCGGGGTCTGCGCGATCGCGGCGCCTATGGCCTTCTCGGCGGATTCGCCGCCATGGCAGACGACGCGCTCTGGGCATCATTCTACACCGGGCTTTCTCCCGGTCAGCATGGGCGCTACTTTTGGAATTATCCGGAACAGGGCACATACGAACGCCGCTTGTACCGGGACCGTAACCCATCCCTGAAACCGTTTTGGGCGCATCTTAGCCAGGCCGGTCTGCGGAGTGCGATCATCGACGTCCCGAAGTGTCCCCTCGTCACGGAACTGAACGGGGTTCAAGTGGCCGACTGGCTGGTACACGGACGGGACCACGTAGAAACCTGTAGTTGGCCTGTGGAACTGGCCGGCGACCTGCTTCGCCGTTTCGGAGATGACCGCACGGATCGCGTGGATCGGGACTGGCTGTGCCGCATGCATTCCCTCCAGCGGAACGAATTGGACGCACTTGAACAGCACCTGCTCGATGGATTGGAGAAGAAAACTGCGTTTGCTTGCGAATTGCTGGAGGAAAACTGGGACCTGTTTCTCATTGTGTTCAAAGAAGCGCATTGCATAGGCCATCAAGCTTGGCACCTCTTGGACCCTGCTGGCGGCACTCACTCACTCGGATCAAGCGCAAATTCAGTGCAAAGGATCTACCAGGCGCTGGATCGTGCTATCGGCGAAATTGCACGTAGGGCTGGGCCTGAAACGACTTTGATCGTGTTCTCGAATCTCGGAATGGCGGCGAACTACACCGGCGAACATTTGCTCGACGAGGTGCTTAGGCGCCTAGAAAGCAAAATTGCCACTCCCTGGCAGCGGACGAGACTCGCTGGCAGACGCGCGCCTCGAAAGCTCCGCGCCCTCATTAGGGGTGGCGCCGAATCCAACCTCACACCCGCGAATCGCCTGGCGTTTCAAGTGGCGCACAATGAAATTAGCGGCGCGATTCGGATTAACCTCTTCGGCCGGGAGCCGGCCGGCATTGTTCTTCCCGGCGAGGAGTACGAGCGGATCTGCAGTCTTCTGACCGAGGAGCTTCTGGCGCTTCGTGTTCCTGAGACGGGCGAACGGTTGGTCGAAGCGGTCCTTCGGACCGATCAAGCCTATCCTGGCGAACACCGGAACGAGCTGCCCGATTTATTTGTGATCTGGTCACGCCAAGGCCCGATTAGCGGTGCCCAATCCCGTTCCATTGGCGCGCTATGTTCGCCTGCGCCGGCCTATCGAACCGGCAACCACACGCTGGGAGGCTTCTATATCGGTGTGGGGCCGCGCACGCTGCCAGGCCGCGATCTCGGGCCTGCTTCAATCATCGACCTTGCCCCCACCGTTGCCACACTGCTCCATACCTGCTTGCCCCGAGCAGAAGGAATGCCCATCAGAAGTTTGTGCGAAGGAAGCGCTCGCCGCTCCCGCCTGGAATCCGGAGCGGAGTAAATCGGCAGACCAATGGCCTAGCCTTCGCCGAAAACGGGAGCGGGCGAATACCTGGCTTGGGAGGCCGTCGCCGACATCGCTGGCAAGGCCTGGCGTGCCAGTTAATGCAAACCGCACTGGCCTGTGGGTGTCCCAAAACTTACCAATTCCGCAACATCACCTTGAAGGCGGTAGCAACTCTGAAAAAGGCAATTGAGTAGTCCTCTGCATAGTGAATGACCTCGACGTTTCATGAAGTCGGGCGTGCCAACGTTGAACCCGCGCAAGCTGGCCTCGCCAACCGTGGCCATTCCGCTTACGGTACGTTGTGCTACTTGAACGGTATATCGACCTCGGCATAACTGCCGGGTCTGGCGGCGTTCACTGACAAGGCAATCCGTTCAAAGTGCAGCCGCACAATCCGCCATGTCGAGTTTCCAAGCACAACAATGGCTATATTTCGGCCCGTCAGATTTTGCTGATAGCGAATTCTTTTGTCGGTGGTAAGCAAAACCTCGAACCCTGCGGCCTCAGCCACTTTGAGCAGGTCGCCGTTTGAAATCCTATCCCAGCCGCGTTCTATCGCCTCTGTGACCTCGTGACCCGAAAGCGCCCCGGCAATGCCACTTGGGGTGCCATGGTCAAAGAGGATGCGCATCAGTCATAGAAGTAGCTGCACCAACTGGAGCCGGCGGCGCATCGAGGCTGCGGGCGGCAAATTCGAGCACGGCCTGAATCTGCTCCCGCGTTACATGAAACTGCTCAATGATTTCCTCGATGCTCGAGCCCGCCTCAAGATTTTCAAAAACCGTAGCAACGGGCATCCGGGTATCTTTAAACACCCATGCGCCGCTGCGTCTGTCCGGCACGCTTTCCACGGCGGGACATTGCGACCAATCGAGAGTTGCCATGTTCTTACCCTCCTTTCATCGTAGCTTTTTACCACAGTTCGGCGGCGGCTCACGCGCTGGGACGACGGACGGAAAGCACGTCTCAAAATCCACCATTTGTGCAACGTCGGCTTCGTGCACTTGGCCATATCACGACCTATGTTCCGTTGTGGAGCGAGCGATTCTCAAGCCGCGATGGCGACGATACGGCCAATTGACAACGTTCGGACCGGGTTTCTCAGACGACATGCTTCGCAGAGAGCCTAAATCTAACCGTCGCGACCTCTTACTCCTGGTAGGCGGCTTTCGTTTGGAATATGCTGGGGGCCAGGAGGAAGACGATGGCAAATCTCGGATACGTGCGGTTCTTTGCGGCGGTGTTAGCGTGCACTTGCGTGAGCTGTATCTGCCTAGCCGCAGATGATCCGGAGGTGCGCGAGGATTGTTTGCCGTTCAATCTAGATAGTGCTCTGTCGTGCTCGCTCAAGGGAGCTGGAAGATCGTGGACGGCGGTCACTGTATGTTCGATTTTGGAAACCGGGAACAGCAGGCGCGGCGGGCGCGTGACATCATCCATTACTATCGAATGGACGCCACGTGCTTCGCAGGCCGTCCTCATCCCCCCCATGGGATACCTGCTCTCATCCGGAAGGGCGCCGGTGGGCAGCATGCCCGGAGAGCAATGCG
Source organism: Terriglobia bacterium (assembly GCA_963739705.1). Taxonomy (GTDB): domain Bacteria; phylum Acidobacteriota; class Terriglobia; order Bryobacterales; family Bryobacteraceae; genus Palsa-89. The sequence continues at coordinate 139,087 of CAVUBR010000025.1, forward strand.
AATTCTTCGATCCAGGTGGGGTTTCGCTATCGCAAACAGGCGAATTTTGGAGCATTTTGAGCGGCACTCAAGTGTTGTTCGACTTCGGCAATCGCGAGAAGGGGGCCAAACAAGGAATGCTTGCCCTCCGGCACTACGGATTTAGCTACAAATGCATAGTTGGTTCTACTGGTTCTTCATTTCGATATTTGCGACGTTGATCGAGTTTCCGGCGCTCGCCGATACTCGATTCAGAGGCTCCTCGCTGGTCCAATGAAATCCGCAGCGCGCCCGAGCCGGTCGAACAAAGCCCGCCCGCCTTCCGCGTGTTAAACTAGCGAAATCCTTCCCGGTCGAAGGAGGGATCCATGACCCCCGCTTTCGACACTTCGCAAGATAGCCGCTTTCAAAACTATTGGCTGGACACCGCCTATGACGAGATGTTCCAGGCGGACTCCGTTCCGCGCCCGCACTACCAGGCGCTGCACGACCTCCTCTTGGAACTGCCGCTGGCCGAAATGCGCCGGCGCAAGCAGTCGGCTGACGTGTCTTTTCTGCACCAAGGCATCACCTTCACCGTCTACGGCCGCGAGGAAGGCACCGAGCGTATCTTTCCGCACGATCTGCTGCCGCGCATCATCACTCGTTCCGAATGGGACGTCATCGAACGCGGCCTGGCCCAACGCATCACCGCGCTGAACCTCTTCCTCCGCGACATTTATAGCGACGGCCGCTCGTTGTCCGACGGCGTTGTGCCGCGCGAAATAGTTTATTCCTGCAAGCATTTCCGCCGCCAGATGCTCGGATTTTCCGTTCCCAAGAACATCTACATCGCAGTGGTCGGCAGCGACCTTATCCGCCTGCCGGACGGGCACTTTGCCGTTTTGGAAGACAATCTGCGCGTTCCGAGCGGCGTCTCGTACATGCTGACCTCGCGTCAGGTGATGAAGCGCATCTTTCCGGAACTGTTTCGCAAGGCCGGAGTGCGCTCCATCGATCACTACAGCGAAACACTGCTCGCCACTTTGCGCGCGCTCGCTCCCGAAGGCCGTCCCGACCCGAACATCGTGCTGCTGACGCCCGGCATCTACAACTCGGCTTACTTCGAGCATGCTTTTCTGGCGCGCCAGATGGGCATCGAGCTGGTGGAGGGCCGGGATCTCACGGTGCACGACAACCTGGTCTACATGCGTACCACCGCCGGCCTGCGGCGCGTGGATGTGATTTACCGCCGCGTGGACGACGACTTCGTCGATCCCCTGGCGTTTCGTCCTGAATCCACGTTGGGCGTGGCTGGGCTCTTCAACGCGTATCGCTCCGGCAACGTCACGCTCGCCAACGCGCTCGGCACCGGCGTGGCCGACGACAAGGCGCTGTATGCGTATGTGCCGAAAATCATCAAGTATTTTCTGGGCGAAGATCCCGTGCTCGACAATGTCGAGACTTTTCTGTGCAGCGATTCTGCCGAGCGCGCGCATGTGTTGGATCGGCTGGACCAGTACGTGGTGAAGGCCGTGGGCGAGTCGGGCGGCTACGGAATGCTCATCGGGCCCTACAGCACGGCCGAGGAGCGCGAAGAATTTCGCCGGCGCATCCAATCCGACCCGCGCAATTACATCGCCCAGCCGACTCTGCAGCTCTCCCGCGCGCCCTGTTTCCTGGACGGAAGCGTGGAGCCGCGTCACGTCGACCTGCGCCCCTATGTGCTCTACGGTGACAAGATCACCATCGTGCCCGGCGGCCTGACGCGCGTCGCGCTGCATAAAGGATCGCTGGTGGTGAATTCCTCGCAAGGCGGCGGCAGCAAGGATACCTGGGTGCTGTTTTGAGGATCGCGTAAATGTTATCTCGCGTCGCCGACAGTTCGTACTGGATGAGCCGATATCTGGAGCGCGCCGAATATACTTCGCGCGTGATGGGTGTCCATTTGAATCTGATGCTGGAGCATGATCCGGGCTCCGCCAGCAGCCGTTGGCCCCGCATCGTCGCGGCGCTGGCTTCGAAGGATCGGAGCCAGGGTGAAGACTTCGCCGCGGCCGAAGCGTACGCTCTCGATCAGATTGTCAGCTCCATTGGAGCCGCCCGCGAGAACGCCCGGCAGGTCCGCGAACAAATCAGCTCCGAAATGTGGGAAGAGATTAACCGCCTCTTTCACGAATGCAAACGCATCGGCACGCCGGAGCGATTTCACGCGCACCCGTTCGACCTGGTGAATACAGCCAAGGAGAGCGCTCATTTGTTCCACGGCATCACCGATTCCACCATGCTGCACGGCGAAGGCTGGCAATTCATCCAAACCGGCCGCTTCATCGAGCGCGTGCAGCACACCGCCCGCCTCATCGATTCGCATTTCGAAGAGTTCTACCGGACCGGCGCCGAGCCCGTGAGCGCGGCCGAGCATATGGAATGGATCGGCCTGCTTCAGAGCTGCACCGCGTTTGAAGCCTACTGCAAGGTTTACACCGCGGATTTGCGGCCCGAGCGGGTGGCCGAGTTTCTGTTGCTGAACGCTGAGTTTCCGCACTCCGTCCGCTTCGGCGTGGAGCGCCTGGGCGAATCGCTTTCCGCCATCAACTCCGCCACGGCCCGGAAGTCGGATCGACTGGCGAAGCAGGCCGGCCGGCTCGCCGCGGCGCTCAGCTATACGCCGCTCGAAGAAATCATGAGCAATCTGCACGAGTTCTCCGTCAACATTCGCCGCATGTGCGGCCACATCCACTCCGGAATTTATCAGGTCTACATCAGTTATCCGATCGAGGCGGCGCTGGGGGCCTGATGTTCTACTCCATCCGGCACTTGACCAAATTCCGCTACTCGCGCCCGGTCAGCGAGAGCATCATGGAGCTGCGTATGCATCCCCGCTCGGAGGGCGTGCAGCGCTGTTTGAGCTTCGAGCTGAACGTTACGCCGCGCACCCGCGTGCAATCTTATCGCGATTACTTGAGCAACGTCGTGCACCATTTCGACGTCCCTGGCGCTCACCGTCAGTTGACCATTCTGGCCGACGCCATGGTGGACGTCAGTCCCCTCCCGCCTCTCCCGGAGCGATTGAATGCCGGCGCCTGGCAGCAACTGCGCGAGCATCTTGCCACCGTCGACTTTTGGGAAATGCTCGCGCCCAGCCAGTTCGCGCACCGCACCCAATTAACCGACGAGTTCGCCGCGCAGATTGGAGTACCGGATAGCGAGGCGGCCGAGCAACGCGATCCCCTGGAACTCCTGCGCGAGATCAATTCGGCTCTGCCGCGCGAGATCGCCTACGCGCCCAAGACCACCCGGGTAGATTCGCCGGCCGACGATGCTCTGCGTAACCGCCAGGGCGTCTGCCAGGACTTCGCGCATATCATGATCGCGCTGGTCCGCCGCATGGGTATTCCGTGCCGCTATGTCAGTGGCTATTTGTTTCGCCAGGCAGGAAGCAAAACGCGCTCCACGGAAGGCGCCACGCACGCCTGGGTGGAAGCCTTCCTGCCGGACTTGGGTTGGGTTGGATTCGATCCCACCAACGACGTGATCGCCGGCGAAAGCCACGTGCGCACCGCGGTGGGCCGCGATTACGCTGACGTAGCTCCGACCCGCGGCGTGTTCAAGGGCGACGCCTCCAGCGAACTCACGGTCGCGGTCCGCGTGGCGCCCTCCGATAAGCCGCCGCCTCCCGAACAAGAGCTGGAATCGGAAGACTGGTCGGCGGTGCTCAAGGGTGAGCGTGCGGAAGCGGATCAGATCGCGAGTGAACAGCAGCAACAGCAGTAACACGTATCGCTATTTTTCACCGGTTCACTTTGTGCCGTCATGCTGCGTCATTATGACTACATGAGCAGCCCGCAAACATTCCCCTATGAAACGCGCTTGAACATCCTGCACCAGCCGCTGGAGCTGATCGACGTGAATGCGCTGGCCCGTTCCGTCACGCACCAATGGTTCAACCAGACGCTATGCCAGGTGAACGGATCCGTCGTGCGCGCCGGCGTGATCGAAGGCGAGTACCATTGGCACAAGCATGATGCCGACGATGAATTTTTTTATGTCGTCGAGGGCCAATTGTGGATCGATCTGGAAGGCCGTGTGGTGACGCTTTCGCCCGGACAGGGCATGGTTGTTCCCAAAGGCGTGGTGCACCGCACCCGCGCGCCTCAGCGCACTATCGTCCTGATGGTGGAGAACGCCGGCATCATTCCCACGGGAGATTAGCCGGCCGGAGACTTGGTCACTGCCAGGCTTGAACCCGGGCATCGATTTCGGCTGCCAGTGCGTCAGGATCCGGCGCAAAGCGGTCGCGTGCCGCTGCGGGCAGCAGTTGCTGCGCGTCCTGGAAGCTGGGCGGTTCGCTCGGCTTGACCACCGCAAACCCGAGCGCATCCGCCATCAGATCCGCGATGTGCACCAGATGAACCATACGAAACGGACGGGGATCGAGCGTCTCATGATGCCACGCGATCACTTCCCGCAATTCCTGAGGAAAGGCCAGCTCCCCAACAATCCACGCGCCGGCCTGGCAATGGTCGATGTCGAACAGATCGTGCTCGGTGGCCAGCAGGTCGTAGGAATTTTCCTGCGATACGGCCAGCAGATTGGCATAGGCTTCCGGGTATTTCACCAGCAGGGCTAATCTACCGATGTCGCGCATCAACCCTGCCAGGTACGCGAAGTCCGGGTCCACTTTGCAGGCGCGCGCCAGTCTTTCTGAAAGGATCGCCGCGGCCAGACCGTTCTGCCAGCAAGCACGCAGCGCCTGGATTTTCAGCGCCGGCGCCACGAAGTCACCCAGCGCTCGGGTCATCGTAATGGCCCTTACCCGATTTAGACCCAACAGAATGATGGCATGCGACAGGCTCTTCACTTCGGCGCGCACGGCAAACAACGGAGAATTGGCTATTTGCAACACTCGCGCGACGAATACTGGTTCCAGTGCGATTACCCGCCCGATTTCGGAAATGCTGACGTCCGGCTCTGAATACATCTGCATCAGCCGCGTGGCGACCCACGGAAAGGGCGGCAGCCTATCCAGTGCCCAGGGAATTTCCTGGCCCGGAGTGCCGCCGGCGCCGGAACAGTTTTCAGCCTTCAGACAATTCATCTTGCTCCTCTGCTCCCGCCTGCGAGGTCTTCGCACAGGCAGTCGCTGATCTGTGTCACTGTTCTCATCGGCACGCCGCGGATAAGTGTGAGCCCCAACCAAGGAATCTTATTCGCAAGATCCCAGACGATATGGAAAGTGTGTTGAAAGCCAGCTCAGCCTGTGATCCTGCCTCGTCCGAGGTCCGCTTCCTGGAGTACCGGCTCGATGTGATCAGCCGTTGGCCCGCATCCGCACGAAAGCGCGCCACGGCCGAAGCGATCTCACGGCGTCTGGCCGCAATCGGCCGCGCCAGCCTGTGCCGTCAGGGAGTCGATGATTTGCTGGCAGCCAGTTGCCGTTTGCTCGACAACCTTTTTTTGGACAATTCCGCTGACGTCCCAATTTCGAGGCTATGCGCGTGAATCGCGGAACGCCGCCGGAGCCGGCTAGACCGGCGTGGTCAGCGGCAGGCCCTTCTTGGCAAAAATGAACGCGAGAAACCGCGCCGGCTTGGTAGCGCTTGCGTTGCGCGAAACTTCGTGCGTGCTGCCAGGGTATTCGTAGAACATCTCCCCGGGTTTGTAAGTTTTCTCCGGGCCGCCGGAAATCTTCGCTACTACCTCGCCTTCCAGCACATAAACCAGCACGAAGCCCGGATGGCGATGCGGCTTGCCCACTTGTCCGGGCGCTTCGTGAATTTCACTCACCGTGACCTGCCAGCCGTCCATCGTGAGATTGGGCAAGTCCTGTTGAAACACCAAGCCTTGCTCGGCTTGTTTGGCAGGGGTTTGGGCTTGGGCCGCGGCCTGAAGAAGCAGCAGCAACGGGGTGCCTTGGAGCGCGTCGCGTCGAGTGATCATGCACCGTATTGTACATTGATGGCGTGCGCTACGATGCTTGCATGATGTTTCGAGCCGTACTCACGGGACTACTTCTGTTCAGCTATTTGCGGGCGGCGGACCAGCGCATCCCCATCAAAGTAGTCGTGGTGACAATGTTCGAGCGCGGCGCTGATACCGGCGACCAGCCCGGCGAATTTCAGTATTGGGTGGAACGCGAAAAGCTTGATCGCGTGCTGCCCTTTCCCGCCGGCTATCACGACCTGCGCACCAACGGCTCGGGAGTCCTCGGAATGGTCACCGGCATCGGTACCGCCAAGGCGGCCGCGAGCGTTATGGCACTGGGACTCGACCCACGCTTCGATTTGCGCCGCGCTTACTGGCTGGTGGCCGGAATTGCGGGCATCGATCCGGCCGATGGATCGCTCGGCTCCGCGGCCTGGGCCGAGTGGGTGGTGGATGGCGACATCGGCCATGAAATCGACGCGCGCGAGATCCCAGCCAATTGGAAGACCGGCTACGTCCCACTGCGCCGCTCGGTACCCTACGAGCAGCCGCGCAACGTTCCCGACGAAGGCGAGGTGTATCATCTCAATCCCGCCCTGGTCGATTGGGCCTTCCAACTTACCAGGAACGTCCAGCTCCCCGATAACGACACCATGCGCCAGCGCCGCGAGCAGTTCGAAGGCGCCAACGCGCGCCGCCCCCCGTTCGTGCTCAAAGGCGACACACTCTCATCCAGCACCTTCTGGCACGGCAAGCTGCTCAACCAGTGGGCCAACGATTGGGTGAAGTATCACACCGATGGCCAAGGCAACTACGTTACGTCGGGCATGGAGGACACCGGCACGCTCCAGTCGCTTACCTTTTTGAATAAGGCCGGCCTGGTGGATCTGAACCGCGTGTTGGTGTTGCGCGCGGCCTCCAACTACGATCAACAGCGAGCCGGCCTCAGCGCCGCCGAGAGCCTCGCGGAGACCAAGATCGTGTCCTACGTTGCTTACTTGCCCGCGCTCGAAGCGGCGTTTCGCGTGGGGCGCGTGGTCGTGGATGAGCTGGCATCGCACTGGGACCGCTATCGCGATCACACGCCCGGAACCGGCGCCGGCCGCTAGCCTCTTACTGCGCCGCTTTCTTCTGTCTCTCCAGTTCCCCCCGGAACACGTTCTCGTTAATCTGGATCTCCGACAAATAACCCTGCGGATCGATAAACGGGTTCGGCCCTTTGCCCAGTTTGGCGTACTTCTCCTCCATACGATACATGCCCGGATGCGATCCCAGCGGTATATCGCAATGCAGCGATCTCAGAGTTTTGTAGCTGCGCTCGTAGTCTTCGGCGATCTGCGGATAGTCCGGATTGTTGACCAGCTTGACACCCGGATTCACGCCCACGCTGCCCACGATCACCACGTCGTACGATTTGCCGCCATCTTGCACCTTCATGGTCCAGGTGGTGCATCCCTTGGTGTGGCCCGCCGTGAGATGCGCCACCAGCGTCGATCCGCCCAGCGTCACCTGATCGCCGTCGTGCAGGACCTTGTCGATCGGATGCGGCTTGCCGCCCGGCTTCATGGCTTCCAGCGCCGGAACGTCCTCCGCCATCGCCATCACTTTCGCGCCGGTCAGTTCTTTCACCATCGCATCGCCTTCCATGTGATCGCCGTGGGCGTGGCTGCCGAGCAGGATTTTGATGTCGGTGAATTTGAAGCCCAGCTTCTCGACCGAAGCGCGGATTACGGGCACAGTCCTTTCGAAGTCGCTGTTGATTAAAATCAAACCCGCGGGCGTGCTGACGAGAAACGAACCCAGTGCCTGCGGCCCGACAAAATAAAGGTTGCCGATGATTTTATAGGGTGGAAATGGGTCGTTGATGTGATCGCGCGGGCCCAGATTGCGCGCCAGCAGCTCGGCCGGCGTCATGGGCACCTTGGCCGCCTCCTGCGCGCCCAGGTGCGCGACGCCGCAAGCGGCTAGAACCAGTCCAACGATCAGTCTGCTCATAGTAAAGGCAGCATATCACTCCGCAGCCTCCCAAACCAAGCCCGCTCGAACCCGGTGTATACTGATCGACACGTTTGCGGCCGGCGACTTCTTCTCGATCCGTCCGGCATGAAAGGAGTGTGATTCGTGAAGTATTCCGTTTGTCTCGCCATCTTGCTTGCCAGAGTGGCGTTTCCCGCCGACGAAGGCCGTCCGAAGCCTAGTGAAATCCAGTTCCACGTGGTCGAGAACTTTTTCAAGTTTCCCGAGAACTACATCAATGCCGAAGCAGTCGGCGTGGCGGTGAGCGCTCAGGGGCACATCCTGATTGCCAATCGCGGCAGCCACCCGCTGGTGGAATTTAACTCGGACGGCTCCTTCATTCGATCCTTTGGCGAGGGCAGTCCCATCATTCACGCGCCCCACAGCGTGCGCTTCGATTCGGAAGGAAACATCTGGTACGTCGATGCGGGCAACGATCTGGTGGTTAGCTTCGATAAAGACCGGCATGTGCGAACAGCGCTAGGCCGCCGTCCCGAACCTTGGGTCTGGATGACGCACGGTATCGAGCGCGCCATTCCGCCGCCGGCCAATTTCTATCAACCCACCGACACCGCCATCGGTCCGGACGGAAGCATTTTCGTCACCGACGGCTACGGCAATTCGCGCGTGGCGAAGTTCACCCGGGAAGGGAATCTGGTGAAGTATTGGGGCGACCGTGGAACCAAAAACGGCCAGTTTAACACGCCGCACAACATCGTGATCGACCACAACAATCTTCTATACGTGGCCGACCGCCAGAACAGCCGCGTCCAGGTGTTCGACACCGACGGCAATTTCAAAAGCGTGTGGAACCTGCCGGGGCTGGCATGGTCGCTGTGCATCACGCCGGGCCAGAGTCAGGTGATTTACGTCGGCAGCGTCGGCAAGGTTTTCAAGCTGGATCTGAACGGCAAGCTGCTGGGGGAGTTCGGCAAGCTGGGGCGCATCTCCGGATATTTCGATTCCATCCACGCGCTGGCATGTCCGGATGAAAAAACGCTGTACATCGCCAACGAGTTCAGCTATCGCTTCGACAAGATCGTGCTGCAGTAGGGCGCTAGCGAGGAAATTCCGGCATTTCCCGGATCTCGCGGATGTGGCCGGCGTGCGTTTCGGCGTGATGCGCGTTACCGTTGAGCCATTGATAGCCATCCAGCGGACCCAGTACCGTGTGCGGCGAGAAGTGGCTGCGCAGATCGTCTTCCGTGGTGAGCGCGAACTCAAGCGTCCGCTCGCGTGCGGCCAGGAATGCCGTCACCGCGTCGGCCAACGACTGGAAACGGCCACCCGGCACTAGCATCTCCGGCGCTCGGTTGACGCCTCGCGGTACCGGAGTCTCGCGGATTTTCTGCTCGCGCGCTTTCCGCTGTTCCTCCGTCTCCGGACGCGCCGGAGTATCCAGGCTCTTGCGGATCATCTCGACCAGCCCGTCGTCGGAAATGGCCAGGTGCTCGACGTATTCAAGAATCGACCACCGGTCTGGAGCTGGTTTCCAGCGGGCTTGCGTCTCCGTCACTCCTTCCACGGCATCCAGCAAGGTCTGGCGGCTGCGCGTGAGCCGCTTGATCGCGCTTTCACGTTCTTTGTCGGTTAGCATCTGACTTATGTTACTTGATGCGGGCGGCGGCGCGATGCGGCAACTGGAACAGCGGAGATGCGCCGTCCAAGATGTGCATCCCAATGTCGTTCACGCCGCGGCTGGTGGATGTATTGGAGAGCACGACCACGCCAACATGTGCACGCGGATTGCACCCGAGAAAGGTGGTGTAGCCCGTGGTGGCGCCGTCTTTCCAAACAATCTCCAGCGCGTCGGGGGTCGAGATTTCCCAACCGAGCGCGTTCACCAAGCCCGGCTGCGTGGTCGGTTTGCGGATGTCCAGCATCGCCGCCATTGCTGGGGCAAGTGGCGTTTTCGTGTAGCCCAGGAACGCGCTCAGGAATTTCAGAAGATCATTGGCGCTGGAACGCAACCCGCCGGCGGCAGCCAGCACGCCGAAATCCGATGACGGGGCGGGTGCGAGATGGTCGTCATGCCCGGCGGCTAATCGCGCTTTTTCCTCCGATCCGAGCCTAATGCGCGTACTGTTCATGGCCAGCGGAACGGTGATGCGAGAGATGATGGCACGCTCGTAATCCGGCGCCAGCGCCTGGCCGAGGAGGCCGTAGCCGAGATTCGAGTATTCCCAATGCGGGCGAACTTCGGCGGGTAGAGAATCGAAGAGCATCTGGCGCGTGTAGCCGGCAAAGGGGTTGGCGAGATCTTTGGGAACAAGATTCGCGGGGGTGCGTGGCAGGCCGGATGTATTTGTCGCCAGGTCCTGAAGGGTCATGGAACTCGATACCGGCAGATATTTCGAGATTGGATCATCCAGCGCCGCTTCGCCGTGCTGTACCTTTTCGGTTAGTAGCAGCGCGGTAAAGACCTTGGTGAGCGAGCCAATCTCGAAAATGGTGTCGCCATCCGGGCGGCGCGGCTCATGCGCATCCAGCGCTCCGTAACTGATGATTCGCTGCCCGGCGGAATCGATCACGCCCACCACGATGCCGACACTCTGGTGTTGGCCATCGATGCGCTCCTCGAGGATGGAGAGGATTTCGGCGTCGCTCGGGACGTAACGAGCGCGTTGAACCTGGGCAACAGCCAGGCTCGTGAGGACGCATGCCAGGCCGGCGAGACGCATTCTCATTCCTCGCGCAACGCCACGGTACAATCGACGCGGGTGGAAACGCGAAGACTGTAGCGCTGAACCCATGGCTATCTCATTTCTTGTCGAAATAGCTTCCGCGGGCCTGCATGTACATCTCGACTGCCTTCTCCAGGGGAGGCATCGGTGCAATGCCGCAGCTTTCCATTTTGGCGTTTGAGAGCACGGAGTATTTTGGCCGCCGGGCCGCGGTGCGGTACTCCTTTTCGCTAGTTGACTGCAACTCCGGCTGGAGCCCGGCGACGCGAAAGATCAGCGCCGCGAAATCGAACCAGGAAATGGCCGTTCCGCCGCCGATGTGAAACAGGCCATGCTGCCCGTGTTCCAGAAGATCCGCGGTGCGCGCTGCCAGGAGCGGCGAGTACGTGGGTGAAGCCACGTGATCCTGCACCACACGGATCGGCCGTTTGGCCGCAGCCTGGCGCAGCATGGTTTCGATGAAGTTGCCTCGGGCGGTTTTGAGGCCCCCCGGTCCGAATACGCCGCAGGTGCGAATCACCAGCGGGCGCTCCAGATACGCGCGTGCGTACAGTTCGCCGGCCAGTTTCGAAACGGCGTAGGCGCCCAGCGGATGCGGCTCGTCCTGCTCGGTGTAGGCGCGGCCGGCGGTGCCATCGAAAACGTAATCGGTGGAAAAGTGCACGAAGCGCGCGTCCAGTTGCCGGCAGGCCATAGCCAGATTCCGGACTGCCAGCCCGTTGGCGATGAATGCGGGCACCGGTTCGTTTTCAGCGACGTCCACTTGGTTGTAGGCGGCGGCGTTCAAGACCAGCGTCGGGTCGGCTCGCGCCAGGGTCTGCTCGATCTGAGCGGTATCGCCGATGTCAACACTAGAGCGGTCGAAACCGGAGACGACGTAGCCGCGCTCGGTGAACTCGCGCACCAGTTCCACGCCGAGCTGGCCCCGGCTGCCGAAGACGACAACGTTTCTCCTGTTCACTGATGGCTAGGATAGCGGAAATCCGGCGGTCAAATTTATCGACGGACCGTCACCAGAGCAGTGGACGACATGAGGAAGGAGATGTCCCCCACTTTGTATGTGACTTTGCCGGTTGATGCCGGTGCCGGTGCGATCTTGCCGGAACGCACGGCTTCGAAGGCAGACACTAAACGAGGAAGCACTGACGGCGGAGCGACTGGAGCGTTGTGGGCGCCGAGGACCATCTTGAGTCGCGGCGCCAGGGCTGCAAGGCGCTGGATGGAAGCGCCATACGCGTCGAGATTGGTTTCCGGACTAAACAGGTAAATGGGCCCGGGATAGTAAGTATCGCCCGTGAACAGCAGGCCGGCACTTCGGTCGAGAAGACAGACGGCGTCCGGCGTATGACCGGGCGTAGCGATGATCTCGAGGGATCGGCCACCCAGGTCGATACGATCGCCATCGTGCTTGAACGCCGTGATCTTCCAAGGCCGCGTGGCGTAAGCCTTCCCGTCAAAGCCCTTGGGCAGATCGCCACAAATCTCGCCCGGTGCGATTTCGGCTTGCGCAGCCTCGTGAGAGCCGCGTGCGTTGCGGCGCGTAAAATCCGTGTCCATGCCTAAAATCGTGTCGAACTGCCAATTGCCGCCCACGTGGTCAACATGGGTATGCGAGTTCAGTACTTCAATAGGCAACTTCGTCAGCTCGACAATTACGCCCTTAAGGTCGCCGATGCCCATGCCAGTGTCGAACAGCAGAGCCTGCTTCTGGCCGAGAATCAGGTAGCCGATGGTCTCTTCCGATTGGTGCGGCTCATAGATGGCGAAAACGCCCGGTCGGACCCTGTAAACTTCAAACCAGCCGCTCGAAACCGGCACGCGCTGGAGCGTTTTATATTGCGGCCGCGGAAGCGCGCGGCACCAGTCGGGAATTGCGTTTTGCGCGGTCAGCCACGGCGCCGAGAGGGCAACGCAGATGATCCCTGCGATCCGCATTTTTTTGATGATCTCACAAGGGTGCGTCATCCGTTTGAGGAAAAGTGGAATCATGAAGATTAGCGGGCGCCATGCGTTGGTCCCTTCAAGTTTCAATCTGGCAGGCGACGGCCTGCGCCGCTTGGGGTCTGTGGATGGCTCCTGCGCGGGCGCAGGAACTGACGTTCGCCCACGACATCGCTCCGATCGTTTATAACAACTGCGCGGCGTGCCACCGCCCGGGAGAGGCGGCGCCGTTCGCGCTGCTCAGTTACCAGGATGTGAAAAAGCATGCGCGCGACATCGTCAAGGTGACGCGCAGCCGGTACATGCCACCTTGGCTTCCGGAGCGCGGCTACGGGGATTTTGAGGGTGAGCGGAGGCTCAGCGACGAGCAGATCCGGGCCATCTCGACGTGGGTGAGCGAAGGTGCTCCGCAGGGAACGCCGGGCGAAACACCCGCGCCTCCGGCGTTCACCGAGGGCTGGCAGCTGGGGCCGCCTGATTTGGTGCTGGAAGCGGGTGCGGCGTTTCATGCGCCGGCGTCCGGTCCGGATGTTTACTGGAACTTCGTATTCAAACCCGCGGTTACGGCCACGCGCTACGTGCGCGCCATCGAGATCCGTCCGGGCAAGCGCAACCTGGTGCATCACGCCAACCTTTTGGTTGACCGCCTGGGGTCGCTGGAGGGTAAGGGCGGCGGCTTTCCGGGAATGGATCTGACTTTGTTCCGCAGCCCGTTCACGCCCGACGGCAATTTTCTTTTCTGGAAACCGGGCAGCGCGCCGCACGTGGAACCGGACGGGTTCGCCTGGCGGCTGGATCCGGGCAATCAACTGGTGCTGAACACGCACGTGCATCCGTCGGGTAAGGCGGAGGAGCTGCGCCCTTCCGTCGGGCTGTACTTCACCGATAAGCCGCAGACGAAGTTTCCGCTGCTGGTGGAATTAGAAAACGACCAGGCTCTGGACCTCCCGGCAGGCGCGGCGCATTTTGCCGTTTCCGACCAGTTCCGTGCTGCCGATGGATGCGGATTTGGTTGCAATCTACCCGCACGCGCATTATCTGGGGAAACGGCTGGAAGCTTACGCCACGCTACCCGGCGGCGGGCGGACGTGGCTGATCCTGATTCCGGATTGGGATCCCAACTGGCAGGCAGTTTATTATTATCGCCAGCCCGTCTTCCTGCCCAAGGACACGGTTATTTCGATGCGCTATCAGTACGACAATTCGCCGGCGAACGTGCGCAACCCGAACCAACCTCCCAAGCGAGTGCGCGCGGGCAACCAGTCCACCGACGAGATGGCGCACCTGTGGCTCGAGCTTCTGCCGCGCGGGGCTGGAGACCGCCGGCGCGAACTGGAGGAGGCTGTGATGCGGCATCGGCTGGAGCGCGACCCTGTGGATTTCGAGGCCAATTTCAACCTGGCGTCGTGATGCTGTCGCGGCTGAACGCGGCGGGCGCGGTGACGGCGCTGCGAACGGCGGTGCGCGTCCGGCCGGATCGAGCCGATGCGCACAACATGCTGGGATTGGCGCTGGCGGCGACGGGGCGATCGAGCCGAGGCGATCGAGCAATACCAGCGCGCGCTCGAAATACGTCCCGGCTATTCCGGCGCTCGTCTGAATCGCGCCAATGCGCTGGTTAAGAGTGGAAAGTTGGAGGAAGCCATTCGGGATTATCGAGCTGTGATTCAGGCCGATCCAGGCGACCCGCTACCGAAGCAAGTACTGGCTAGGGCATTGCTGCTGCGCGCCCAGCAACTTAGCGCCGAGGGCAAAGCAGACGCCGCCAAACGGTTGCTCGACGAAGCGCACGTGCTGGACCCGCCGGGGAAGGTCCGCTAAGGTTGCGACGCGATTACTTCTTCTTGGCCGGCGGCTTCGCGTTCGGATTGGTGTAGTTGGTCTCGATCTTGGCACCGAGCATGGGTTAAATGCGCCTTGGCGGCGTCGGCGTACGGCCCGGTGGGCGCCAAACGGAGATAATTCTCCAGTGCTTCCTGCATGCCAGGAGGGGCCGATCATCTTTGCCGTCCGCGCCGGTCGTCAGTCTTGGCGGACAGCGCGTGCGCGTACTGGAATTGAGCGTCGGCGTAGTCCGGATTGACTTCGATGGCTTTTTTGAAGGCTGCTTCGGACGCCGCCATCTGGCCGCTATTCACCAACAATGCGCCCAGGTTGTAATAGTATTTTCCGGCGTTGGGTGGATCGAGCGCCGCCGCTTTATTCAGCTCGGCTTGCGCGTCATCGAATTTCTTGTCGCGAGCCAGCGCCAGCGCGTAGTTGTTGTGATACGCGGGATCGTCGGCTTTCAGTGCGATGGCTTTTTGGTAAGCGTCCAGGCCTTTGTCGAGCGCGGCCTGCTGGTCCGCGCCGGTTTTGGCGGTTGCCTGGCCGATGTAGGCGTCCGCCAGGTTGGCCCAGATGACGTGCTGGTTGGGATCGATCTGGGTGCCCTTTTGGAAGGCATCGACGGCGGCATCCCAATTCTTGGCGGTCAGCGCTTCTTTGCCCGCGTTGAACGAATCGTTCAGCGCTTTGTTCTTGGCTATGGTCTCGGCGTTGGCCTTGCTGCGCTTCTCGTTGGCCTCGCGCTCTTCCTTGGTCATGCTGCGGTCGGCGTTTTCGTTGGCGGCCGCCGCGGCCGTCTCACTCGACGCCTTCAGATCGAAGTTGACCGGAATCGGATCGCCCAAAGCCGTCGGGACATGCTCCTGCTTGGCCTTCTCCGCGCCGTCCACCAGCACGCTGATGGTGTATTTTCCCTTGGGAAGGCCATTGTAGATGTAATGGCCCTTCTTGTCGGTCTTGGCGCCTTTGTAGGTGCCCTTCATATCCTCACGCACGATCAGAATCTGCGCGTTCTGGACTGGTTTTCCGTCCGCGCCGGTCACTTGGCCTTCGACGGCTGTGATCTGTGCCCAGGCGGAGCCCGTAAAAAGCAAGCTGAAAAATCCTAACGAAAGCAACCAGCGCGACTTGGCTAGCATGGCAAAAATCCTCCCCAGGGGTTTTGGGTCTTCAACTCTCAGCATACTACGCTCGGCCCGCACTTGCTATGCCGGAGGGCCGCAGGTTGTACTTTTCCGCTTGTACCCGAACCGGCGGGAGAAGCATCCAAGAAGTACAAGACCAGACTTCACTGGACTAGGTTACAATACTAGGAAGCCAAAAAGTTGTCGGGGACATAACTGATGCGGGGATTGAGTTTAATTCTCCTGGCGGCGGTTGGGTTGTTTGGGCAATCCAGTCTTCAGCGCGCCCAAGAGCTTTATCAGAAAACAGATTACCGGGAGTCGCTGGCGGCGCTGGAAGCTGTTGCGGCCCCCAACGGCCAGGTTTATTGTCTGGAAGGCCGGGATTACTTCATGCTGGCCGAGTTTCGGAAGGCCACCGAAGCCTTCGAAGAGGCCCTGGCTGTAGAGCCCGGCAATTCCGAATACGCGCATTGGCTGGGCCGTGCGTTCGGGCGCCGTGCTGAAACCGCGAGCCCTCTGACGGCTCCGATTTATGCCTCCAAGGCGCGCCAGTATTTCGAGAAGGCGGTTGCGCTCGATCCTAACAATGGGGAAGCACTGAACGATCTGTTCGACTACTACCTGGAGGCCCCCGGATTCCTGGGCGGCGGTTATGAGAAAGCCGAGCAAGTGGCCAAGCGCATCGCCGCGCACAATGAGGCCGAGGGCCATTTCGCCGAAGCGCAGCTGGCTGATAGGCGCAAGCAGTTCGATACCGCAGCAGAGCAATTGCGCCGCGCCATGGAACTGGCTCCCCGCCAGGTGGGCCGGGCCATCGACTTAGCAAGATACTTGGCTAAGCATGGACGTATCCAGGAGAGCGAGGCTACCTTCGACCACGCCGAGCGGCTGGCGCCCAACAACCCGGTGGTGAGCTTCGCGCGTGCACGCGATCTACATCGAACAAAGGCGCAATCTGGACAAGGCCAAGGAGCTGCTGCACAAGTATCTGCAAAGCGATCTTACGCCGGACGACCCTCCGCGCGAGCAGGCCGAGAAGCTGCTCAAACAGGTCTCCGGGGTATAGTTCGGATGACCTGGCGCCGCCGGCCTGAGCGATACTGAAAGCGGCGCAGGCGAGCATGCGTTCCAACTGAAATGTACTTTGGCGAAGCGCTCCGGTTCAGCTTGCAAGCCCTGCAGGCCAACAAATTTCGCACTTTTCTCACGGCGCTCGGGTTGGTAATCGGCAACTGCCTCGGTGATCCTGGTGGTGACCATCTCGATCTCCAGCCGCGAGTACATCCTGGACCAGATTCGGGGAGTCGGCTCGAATCTCATCTACGCGCAGTACTCGGCCGGAACCAACACGTCCACGCAGGTGGATGCGGATTTCATCAAGCTGGCCGACGTGGAAGCGGTGCGCAATCAGTTAGGCAACCGCATCGTGGCCGCCACTGGAGTCATGACCAACTACGGCCGCCTGCTGATCAACGGCAAAGAGCAGGATGTCTCGGTCATCGGGTCCGACGAGCAATACGCGGTGGTGCGCAACATGCTGCTGCTATCGGGCCGTTTTCTGGACGAGAGCGATGTGCGGCAGCGCCAGCATGTCGTGCTGTTGACCGAAAAACTGGCGGTGCGGCTGTATGGCGGCCCTCAAGCGGCCATAGGACAGAAGCTCAAGCTGTATGGATTGCAGTTCATCGTAATCGGAACTTTTAAGGAGCGGACCAGCACGTTCGGGATCTCGGAGATCACCGACGAGACGGTGCTGATGCCGCTTACGGTGATCAAGTTATTCACGCGCGTGGAGCGCATCGATCCAATGTACGTGCAGGCGCGGCGCGCCTTCGACGTGCCGGCGTTGACGGCCTCCATCAAGCAGATCATCGAGAGCCGCCACCGGGCGGGCGCGCGCTATGACGTGCAGAACCTGGCCGGGATTGCTCGAAGCGGCGCAGCGCATCGCGCTGGTGTTGACCATTGTCCTGATCATGGTGTCGGCCATTGCGCTGATCATTTCCGGGCTCGGGATCATGAACATCATGCTGGTGACGGTGACCGAGCGCACGCGCGAAATCGGGCTGCGCATGGCGGTGGGCGCGTCCCGGCGCGACGTGCTGCAGCAATTCCTCACCGAATCGATCGTGATTAGCTTTGGGCGGCGGGCTGCTCGGGATTCTGCTGGGAGTGGCGATTCCGTTGAGCGCGGGATTTTTCTCGGAAAGCTTCTTCGACTACGACATTCGCGTTCCCATTTCCCCCTTGTCGATCGCGGTGGCGTTCGGCGTTTCGTTGATTGTGGGGGTGGTATTCGGGATGTTGCCGGCCAATCGCGCTTCGCAATTGAATCCCACCGAGGCGCTGCGCTACGAGTAGATGCCGCGGTCTTCGGCACGAAATGGGTTCCGGATCTCGAGGTCACCGATTCGGCGCCCATGTTGAAGGTCCTCGGTCCACAAGATCCTGCATTCGCCGGCCATGGCGGAACTCACAATGAGGCCGTCATAGAACGATATCCCCATCTCGCTCGAGATCGACAAGGCCTGTGAAAACAAGCGAGCGTCGGGAAAAACTTGACAGAGCGGCATAAGGACTCGCTCCAGATAGATCCGCACCTCACCCAGCGGCAGCGCAACCGCGAATTTCCGAGTTGCCGCGCTCAGAAATTCTTGCACCACTTGATAACTGATGATTCCTCGATGCGTCGTCAAGGCGGCGTCAATCAGATCGCACGCGCGCTTCTGTTTCGGTCTCGAATCGATATCGAAGCTATAAATCAGAACATTTGTGTCTAAGAAGAATCTTGCGGTGCTCGCGGTCATCGTTCATTCAGCTCTGCGCGCGAGAAATGCTTCCCAGGCCGGGCGTGCCGCAAGCGTTTCATTAGCTCGCGATACTCCTGACTGCTGGTTTCTGTACCCGCGTATCTTGCGAGCCATTCGCGGAAAGCAGCATTCAGAGTGGTCTTCTCGCGCGCCGCACGGAGGCGTGCCCGATCGATGAGTTCTTCTTCCGCGCTCAGAGTAACGTTGCGCACGATTCTAGTGTACACGATTCCAGTGCTACTTTTCGGCCGGCGCTCGTCCTCGGCGGCGCGAAGCCGGCTACGAAATGATCCCCTTGCGGACCGCGTACAGGATCAGCTCCGGCACGCTGTGCAGGTTCAGCTTCTGCAGAATGTGCGTGCGGTGCGTGTCCACGGTGTAGAGGCTGACATTGAGGATGGTTGCGATTTCCTTGTTGGTCTTGCCTTCCGCCACCAACTGCAGAATCTCGCGCTCGCGGTCCGTCAGCAGCTCGTAGCTGTCGTCGGCGTCCTTGCGGCCCAGGGCTTCGACGTAATCTTCCTGAAGAATGCGGCTGACCTTGGGGCTGAAGAACGACCGCCCTTCGGCCACCGCGCGGATGGCGGCAATCAGTTCCGATCTTGAGAGCGTCCTTCAGCAAGTAAGCCCGCGCGCCGGCTTTCAGCGACCGCAGCACGTAGCTTTCGTCGTAGTGCATGCTCAGGATCACCACGCCGGTTTCGGGCTGTTTTTCGACGATGCGGCGCGTGGCCTCGATGCCATTCATGTTGGGCATGGCGATGTCCATCACCACCACGTCGGGATGATGCTCGCGCGCCAGCTCGACGATTTCGCGGCCGTCGGCTGCTTCGCCCACCACCGCGAAGCCCGGCTGCCGTTCGAGCAGCAGGCGCATGCCGTCGCGCAGGATGTTATGGTCGTCAGCCAGCAGGATGCGGACGTTTTCCATTTCTTCCGTTTCCGTTCAATGCCGTCAGCGGCAGCCGGACTTGCAGCAGCGTTCCGCGTCCCGGCTTGGAATCGATCTCGAAGGTGCCGCCCAGGTGGCGGACACGCTCCTCCATGCCCAGCAGTCCCATTCCGCGGACGCGCACGGTATCGAAACCACTGCCATCGTCCTGGACGCTGAGCATGATCTGATTGGCCTCGGTCCGGACGTCAACTTGCACCGCGCTGGCCTGAGCATGCCGCGCGCAATTGTTCAAGGCCTCCTGCACCACGCGGTAGATGCAGGTCTTGTGTTCTTCGGGCAGCTCGTCGGCCACTTCGCTGGCCACTTGCACGCGCATGCCGGTACGCTTGGCGGTCTCGCGCGCCTGCCAGTCGAGCGCCGGGACCAGGCCGAAGTCATCCAGCATGGAGGGCCGCAGCAGCAGCGCCATGTTGCGAATTTCGTTCATGCCCTTTTCGGCCACGCCGCGGATCGACTCCAGGTGCTGCCGCACCTGCGCGGCCGGCTCCAGGTCCAGCAGATTCTCGGCTTCCATCAGTACGGCCGAAAACGACTGGCCCACTTCGTCATGCAGCTCGCGCGACAGCTTGCGGCGCTCCTCCTCCTGGGCGCGCACCAGCTTGGCGGAAAGCTCCTGCAGGCTGGCTTGGGCCTGCACGCTCTCCTCCAGCCGGCGCTGCACTTCGCCCTCCAGCCGCAGGATATGGAAGATGGTGAGTCCCGCTAGTCCGGCGCCGCCCAGCAGCGTCAGGGCGATCATGGCCATCAGCCCGAGCTGCAGCCGCGCGAACACCGCCCCCAGCTTGTCGTCTCCGCGCTTGAGCGCTTCCTCGTTCAGCGCCTCGATGCGGTCGGCGATCTGAAGCATGGAGGTCCGCCGCGGAACCAGCTCCTGGTAGAAGAACGCATCGCGGTATTTGTTGCGTTCCTCGGTGGTCCAGGCAAAGGTGCGATCCAGAACCTTCCAATAAGCCTCGATCTCCGAGCGCAGCGCCTGGAAGGGCGCGGCTTCATCCGGCTCGAGCGAGTGAGCATAACTTTCGAGCGCCGTCCCGATATCTTTGCGCAGGCGTGTCCAGAGCGGCGAGCTGGGCGCGCGCACCCGATGCCTCGGGCGCCAGCAGGGAGTCTCTTACGTAGGTCCCGGAAAGATAGATGTTGGACCGGATCTGTTCCAGCGTGCGGTTTCGAGCCAGGAATCGCGCCTGGAGCTGAGCGTCATTCTGCCGCAGAGTATTGAGTAAAAGGAGCGAGGCGATCTCGGCCGCCGCCATCAGAAGCAGCAAGCCGCCAAATCCCAGCACGAGAATCAGTCCGGGCCGCTGGCGCATCATCCCTCTTCATGAACCTGCCCGGCGCTTCTCAAGACACTTCACCGTTCGGGCAGAACGTCCACTCCTTAAGATAGATCCACTCGCCGGATCTCGGTATCGCGTCTTTCCTGTATAAGGCGATTCCCGACCCGGGAAATACAGTACCAACGGGATTCTCTCTCCCCATCCGGGACAGCTATTCTGTAAGTGCACTACCCATTGGAGGTTGCTGAATGACATCAAGATTTCTGGCCTGCGCGGCCCTGACTGCCCTGTGCATTCCGTTCGCGGCGTGCAAGAAGAACGTGGCTGCCAAGCCGCCGCAAACGCCCGCGCCGGTGGCCACCACGGCGCCCGAAACACGTTCGAACGCGCCGGCCTCGCGCCCCGCCGCGTCCAGCCCTTCCCAGACGGCTTCGAACAATCCCTCTCGAATGCCGGACGCAGCTACTCGGGCCCGCATCCAGGACCTGTTGAACCGCATTCAGGATGCTTACTTCGATTATGACAAGCACACCATCCGCCCGGATGCTCAATCGGCGTTGAAAACCGACGCACAGACGCTCGGTGACATCATTCGCCAGTATCCGGAGTTCAAACTGACGGTGGAAGGCTATTGCGACGAGCGTGGATCGGAAGAATACAATATAGCGCTCGGAGACGCACGCGCCAAGCAGGCTAAGGAATTTCTGGCCAGCATGGGCGTCCCCGGCGATCAGCTCAACGTGATCAGCTTCGGCAAGGACAAGCCGGTTTGCACCGACCACGACGAGGATTGCTGGCAGAAGAATCGCCGCGCGCACATCACGCAGGCCCAGTAAGCCTCTTGCTCGATTAGCCGCTCGACAGGCGTGCCAGTACGCGTTCCAAGGCTTCATCGGAAGGCGTATAAGTGGGGCACGCCTGCCGGCGTTCCTTCCACAGCCCAGTCGCGAGTGTCAGATTCTGGTCCGTTGCATCGTCCATTTGTGCTGCTCTGGGGTGCACCGCCAGCGCCTTTCGAGCTCGATCGGCCAGTTGGGCATCCCCACCGCCTCCCGCGCATTGATCGATCATCTGCAGCGCGCCCTGCAATAAGGCCTGACTGCGGCGATTGCGCTCGGCTGCTCGAATGCCACGCGCGTCCGGATCGAGCGCCAGCACGCGCTCGGAAATCTCCAACTGCTGGCGCGCGGCCGCATTGGAAGGATCCACGCGCAGTGCGTTCCGGAATGCATTGCGCGCCGCCGTGTAATCTTCCAGCGCCAGCTCCGCCATTCCCAGACCAGACCAGGCTTCCGTATCCGCTGGGCTCGATTGCGCGACCTCGCGAAATAGATCGACGGCCTGGCGCAGGGCCCCGTATTGAAGCAGCAGCCGCCCGATCCGCTTCTTGGTCGCGTTGTCGCGAGTCTGCTCCAGCGTCGCCAGCAGTTCGGCGATCGCCTGGGTCTTCATGCCCTGCTTGGCCAAATAGTCCGCCAATTCAAAACGCGCCTGAATGCGTTGTTGTTCCTGCCCGGCAGGCCAGTTGGCGTCAATCGCGCGGTGATAATAGGTGATCGCATTCGGCGTACGGTCGCCGGCCGCCGCGATCCGCGCCAGACCGAGATTGGCCTCGGGATTGGTGGGATCGTTTTTGAGCACTTCCCGGAGGTACACGGCGCCCTCGTCCCCCCGGCCCATCTTCACCAATTCGAGACCCAGGGCCAGGCGGTAACGGGCGTTGCCGGGCGAAACCGACAGCGCGTTGCGGAGTTGCTCCACTGCCTCGGCGTCGCGATCCTGCTGCGCCAGAACCATGCTGTTCTTGTAGTAACTCTCGGCGCGGGTGCCACGGGCGGAGCGGTAATAATAATTCAGGAATCCGATCAATATCAGCAGCGCCAGCGCGGCCGCAATGACGCTGGGCACAAGACGTCGTGGCGGACCGGCTTCCGGGCCCGGCGCCGCGGGGGTCACGCGTTCGCCGCCTATGCCGTAGGCTTGCAAGATGCCGTTCAGCGTGACCACTCCCTTCAGGTCGCGGATATCGGAACGGCTCACCACCGGAAGCACGTTCATCTTGCTATCGGCCATTCGTTTGAGCGCCACGTCCAGGGGGTGATCCATATGGACGTGTGGAAAATTCTGCGTTGTGATCAGCTCGCTCGGAAGTTGCGCGGCTGCGATTTCGTCCAGCCGCGCGTAGCCGTGCCCGGCTTCCACTTCCGCCTCAACTTCGGCCAACGAAGCCATCCCCAGCAGCCGCTGCCCATCGGTGACGGGCCAAGCGTTCCGGTCCGAATTTAACATCGACAACGCATTCTGGAAGAGATCGTCCTTCGAAAGCAGGTGCGGCGGCGCCGTCACTGCGTCGCGCACCACCGGCATTTCCTGCCGGATTCGGGCGCCCTGCGGTAGATGCAGGCCATCCTGATGCTGCAGCGCTTCGTAAATCGGCTCCCTTTGCAGCCGGTAGGAAATGTAATAGCTGATGAGATTGGAGATCATGAGCGGCACGATGATGGTGTAATCCCGTGTCATCTCGAAAATCATGATCACCGACGTCAGCGGGACCCGCACGATTCCGGCGAAGGCCGCGCCCATCCCCACCAGTGCGTAGGCGCCCACGCCGCCGGTGTAATCGGGCAGCAGTTGGTGCGCCACCGTCCCGACCGCGCCGCCCAGCATGGCGCCGATAAAGAGGCTGGGCCCGAAAATTCCGCCCGCGTTCCCGGTGCCGTAGCAGGCCGCGGTCGCCACCAGCTTGAGCGCCACCAGCACCGCCATCAGCTTCAGCGCCATCTGTCCATTCAACGCTTCGCTGACGTGGCTGTAGCCGACGCCCAGAACGTCCGGTACAAACCATGCCATTACCGCCACCACTAATCCGCCCGCGGCCGGCTGGATCCATTGACTGTTGCGCGGCAACGCCAGGAAGCGCTTACGGATAAACAGCAGCAGCTTTACGAAACACACCGACACCAGCCCGCCCACCACGCCCAGCACGGCATAGCTGAGGAACTCGATCGGGCTGACCAGTTGATACGACGGCACGTGAAACAGAGGTTCATCACCCAGCAGCAAGTGCAGTACGATCCAGGCGGTGGCGGAACTCAGCACGATGGAGCCGAGCACGGGAGCGTGCAAATCCCCCATCACTTCTTCGAGAGTGAACAACACCGCGGCGACGGGCGTGTTGAATGCGGCCGCGAGTGCGGCGGCAGCGCCTACCGGAATCAAATCGCGGACGCGTTTGGGACTGAGTCCAACCCGCCGCCCCAGAACCGAAGCCAACCCGGCTCCGATATGAACCGACGGCCCTTCGCGCCCCAGCGCGATCCCGCTCGCTAGCGAGACCGACGAGCAGGCGAACTTGCCCAACGCCGTCCGGAAGGTAATGAAGCCGTCACGCAGGAACAGCGCTGCTTTGGTCTGCGGAATCCCGCTGCCACGCGCGTTGGGAAAATATCGCGAGAGCAGGTAGCCGGTGAAGAGCGCACCGGCGGTGGGAATCACCAGTACCCGCCAGGACCCGCCCCCCGTCGGATACATGCGCGCCGCAAGATTCTCGGTCACGTAGATGAAGGCCGCAATCACTAATCCCACCAGCGCGCCGATGATCAGCGTTAGGATCAGCAAAACCCGCTCTTCCTGTGACTCCAGGTCGCTGGTGGACCACAGTTTTATGCGGGACTTCCAGGAAACCTGAGATGGCTGAACGGGTACGGCAAGTGTAGGGGTCGTGTCCATTTTTTGATCGGACCTAAGACGGGCGCGGCGAGCCGCAAGCGCCTTCACCAGAGTAACAAACGATGTTTTGAGATGACACCCTCTCTTCACTGGATCGTTGCTGATTTGGTGAAACGGTGTGATGACTCGAATCCTCATTTTCATCGCTCTGGCTGCGTCCACGAGATAAATCCCCTCGTAAACACCAGTGGGTCAGGGTCACGTCCGATTGAGTGTTCGGCGAAAACGTTCGCCGCTTATCACGACACCAAGCGAAGACTCACGTCGTGCTCGTCATTCACGAGATCTTCGGCATGACCGATTGGGTTCAGGACTTGGCCGACCAGGTGACCGCCGCCGGATACATTGCCGTCGCGCTCGGTCTGCTCTCGGGCATGGCGACCTCTATGGGTTCTATGCAGGTAACGGCGCGCGCATGGATGCCACCATTCCCGATCCCGGGACTGCGATGAAAGAGCTGGGCAAGAAATATGAACCGGTGACCTGCGAAGACTACGGCCACGGCTTCATGCGAGGCCGTGAAGGATCCTGCAGGGACTGAGGCTAAGCACCAAGGCCAACGTCAAGACACGCCAGGAAGCCTGGACGCGCTAGAAGAAGCTGCTGCTGATCCAGTAGCCGAATTGATTCCCACCCGCCGGCCGGGCGAAATTCGCCCGAGGGCGTGGTGCATTTGAGTTTGCTCGTGAAGGATTGACCGATTCGTTGGCTCGGTACGGCACGGATTCGAGCCGCGGTTCAGTTGGAGAGCCTACGTTCTGCGGGCTGGACTGGTTCCGCGGCATGGATTCGAACCACGATTCACGCCTTTAGAACCGAAAGATCACCTGCTGCAATAGCAGGTGGGCACCTTCAGCGGCGCATCTATTTTTTCATGGGTTTGCGAATAGAGGACGCTGCCGTCGGCGGGCTGATACTGTCCAGTCGACGTGCTTCGGATACCACATGCCGCGCCCGCCCGGAACCGTCCCTATTTCGCATGGTGAGGATAATACAGTCCCAACGGGATACCCTTCATGAGCTGATCCTTGTAATGCTAGAGATGTACCTAACGGCGTCGCGACCCGACCGGAGCCGCAACACGGAAAACGCCAGACAGTCGTGGAGATCGGTCAATTGAAGACACAATTTGCAAAACCCGCTGTCATTCTTCTCCTGGGCGTTGGCGGTGTTGGTGTATCGCTCGCTCACGATCCTATTACGACTCAGATCACCTGGAATCGGGATATCTCCCGGATCGTCTATCACCGCTGCGCCTCGTGTCATCACGACGGTGGTCAGGCTTTTTCTTTGATGAGCTACCAGGTTGCCCGGCCTTGGGCGAAGGCCATGAAGGAGGAGGTGCTGGAGCGCCGGATGCCTCCGTTTGCTGCGGTGAAGGGTTTCGGCGAAGTCAAAGATGAGGATGCGCTTACGCAGGAAGAACTTCACATAATCGCCGACTGGGTGGAGGGGGGCTCTCCGGAGGGAGACGATCCGAAACTGTTGCCCAAGCCGCCCGACTTCTCAGACCCGAAGAATGCTCCGGAAGTAGCGGCCAAAGCAAGTGGGTCGAGCGCGCTGAAGAAGACCTCGCCGCCGCAGTTGGTCGACGATGGAACTCTGACTCTCAAGCAGGCGATGACGTTGATCGGAGCACGCGCCGGGACCATGTCCGAAGGAGCGTCGATTCAAGCCGCGGTCCAGAAGCCGGACGGCAGTATCGAGCCGTTGATCTGGATCTACGACTACAAGCCCAAATTCGATCGCGCCTACTATTTTGAAAAGCCGCTCCTTTTGCCAGCTGGTTCAAAGGTCGAACTTTACCCGGCAGGTGCCGGGTCGATCGCATTGCTGCTGAACAAGTAGCCGGCCCGTCCGCGGTCTTGCTGCAGTTGCCTCGCGCGTGGTGTACCCATCGGCGGTCCAGAGAAACTTGGGCGCTCTGGCCGAGGGAACGCTCCTTAGGTCAGGTTTCAACGGGATAGGCGGCCAGTGTAGCGAGGCTCATAATGAGGACATGAGAACGCTGCCTCTGAGCCTGACGCGTCGCGGCATGCTCCTCGCTCTAGGTCTGGCCCCACTAGGTGCCCAGCGATTGCCCTCCGAGGGGAGTCTAGCCACGCCATCCACTCCTCCCGCGGCAACCGGCCCGCTCGACTGGTATTGCCCGATGGATAGAGACGTTCGTTCCGACAAACCCGGAGTCTGCCCGCGCTGCGGAATGAAGCTGGCCTTCGGCGTCCAGGAAGAGATTGAGTATCCGATGGACGTCACGTTCAAGCCGGCTGTCTTCCGCGCCGGTGAGAAGGTGCAGATCCACTTCCGTATGGCTGACCCGGTCACGGGCAAAACAGTGAACCACTACGAAATCGTTCACGAGAAGTTGTTCCACATGTTTCTAGTGAGCCAGGACCTGCAGTATTTCGTCCACGACCACCCCGTACTTCAACCCGATGGCACCTTTATCTACGAGGAAACCTTCCCCAAGCCGGGCATGTATCGTATCCTGGGCGATTTCTATCCGAGCGGCGGCACCCCGCAACTCGTGCCAAAAACGCTAGTGGTTCCCGGTGCCCCCGGTCAGGACGTGCCTCTGGCGCTGGCCACGCCAAAGCCGGAGCTGGGTGTCAACCATTGCCAGAACCTCGACGTTGAACTGACAATGGACCCGCCGACCCCGATCGTGGGACTGAAGACGTTGCTGTTCTTCAAACTCAGTCCGGCGGACGGACTAGAAAAATACATCGGCGCCTGGGCGCACATGCTGGCGGCGAGCGACGACTTGATAGATCTGATTCACGATCATCCCTTCATCGCCGACGGCGGCCCACAGTTGCAGTTCAACATCATTTTTCCGCGCGCCCGCACCTATAAGATCTGGGTGCAGTTCCAGCGCAAAGGGGTGGTGAACACCGCCGCGTTCACGGTACCGGTTTCGGAACTGAAGTAGCTTTTACGGTCCCGTCGACGACACTGGGAGTCGCCGACAACCGCTTCGCCAGCAGCCTGCCCGGAACCGCGCTTCATAGCCTGATGTCAAAACATGAACGGAATCAGCTTCCGTGTCCGGCTTGCGTATTCATAAAACTCCTCGCCGTATTTGTCCCGCAGATGGGAATCGAGCAGGGGTACATTTACGAACACGAAACCAACCAGCATTAACACCGGAATCACCGCCGTCACCCACGCCGCCGAAACGAAGCATAGTCCCGAGAACGAGATGAGATCTCCGAAATAGTTGGGGTGTCTTAAGTGGCGGAATAGTCCCTGGGTATAGAGCCGTGCACGATTCTCGGGACGCTGCTTCCAAACGTGCCGCGAGTGCTCCGCAGCGCAGTTCATCCAGGATCCTGCAGCGAACAGGGCCACGCCGATGGCGCCTGTCATGCCCAACACCCTCACGTCTTGTCCGCCGGTGGCGGCCACCAACACGTAAATGCAGAACATCCAGGGAGCGATGGTGAATACCTCGCTCCAACTTACGCCCCTTTTCAAGAAAACGAATTCCGTGAAGAGGATTCGGACGTAGTAAATAGAAAGCGCAGCGGCGAGGCAGGCCCGCCGTACCAGGTCGCCCGGTCTCCAAGTCCATCCGAACCAGCCACCCGCGGTTTCGAGCCCTCCGCCAAACAGCAACCACCACGCCACAGCGGCGCAAACAGCGCCGAGCCCGGCCAACGTCAGCCGCTGTGTGACTTAACCCATATCTTTGCCGTTTGGCAAGGTTATGGTTTATTCCTGCACTCGGATGTTTGCGCGGACCTCTCGGCGGTGGTCGCGGCGTCGAACCGAGCGCAATGGAATATCGGCACGAGAGCCTATCAAGCTCACTTTCGAGTCCTGTTCAGAAGCAATAGCCCTGGGTTACCCAATAATGCCAGTCACCAATAGCCGCAGCGGTGGCATCATCGACATCAATCGCAATCAGTTGTGACAAAGGAACCGCCATGGTCGGGCCGTGCCAGCGGATCAGCACGAGCATGTCGGCGGAGCAGGCATCCTCAGGGGCCATACGCAGCAGTTCGACGGTTTCCCCTTTCGTGAGCGGCGAAACGACTTTGGGAGCGATGCACTTGGCCTGTAGCGGAAATCGAATTTTGTCATCGAGGTAGTAATACCATCCCATGACTTGCTCTTCCGGCCCATTAGCGTCCACAATGGCTTCGTTGTGGATTCGGTCCTCCCGGACAGGGTCTTTTTTGGGTTTCTTCACGACTCTGTTTCTGGGATTGCGTTACCACGAAAGCGCAAGTGGCATTGCTAAATCTGATTGGCGCTCACGGCACTCTTTAGATTGTACTCGCGGAAGCATCGACGCTACCGAAATTGCGTGTTCTGATGTCGCGATCGCCGCTGGAACTCCTGATATCTCGCAGAGATGGCGCGGTGGATTTCCGGGAAGTTGCCGTAGGTGATCGACTGCGTGACGCCAAGCCGCGCATGTACCTCTCGCAATGAAGGTGGGGGATCCTCCGTTAATACGGCCTCCAATCGTCGGCCCAACTCTTTCCGGGACCGTTCTGCGAAGTCGCGCCGCTTGGCGGTCAGTTTCGCGCACAAGGGCGGTTCCCATCCGCGGATGACGGTGTGGGAGGTGTAGCCCAGACGGTTGGCGATCTGTTCTAAAGACGGAGGAGGGTCTTCTCTCAGCGCTGCCTTGAGCGCTGCGGCGAGCGCACTCCGCCGCGCTCTCCGGACCATAGCACGTTTTGCTTTGATCGCGCGGCAGAGATCGGGAAATCTCCTCGTTAATGGATCTTCGGTCTGAAAGCCAAGGGAATGCGCGCTGCGATGGACCGGACTGGGCATTTTGAGCGCAAGCGACTCTTCCAGGGCTGTCCGGATGACCACATCGTCGAGAACCCTCGCCCCGCGTCGCCTCCACCAATGGTTACGCCCGGACTTGTTGAAGTTCCGCACTATGGCCCTGGACAGGTCGGCATCCGCCGCGTACAACCGGGAAGGTGTCGAATACCCAAGTCGCTCGGCGACTTCACGAATGCTGGGAGCAGGTTGCTCCTTGGTGGCCAGCAGTAGTGCCGCGCGAATCCGATCCGCGCTGCGCGAGGGCGCGATACCACGCTGGTGTCTTGCCTCTACAGCCGCTCTGGCGCCGGCGGTATCCTCCAGCCCGGCAGTGGCTCCAGTGACCAGAGAAGTCAAGGGAATCCTCAGTTCGTAGCACATTCGGAGCAACGGGCCGATCCGTCCCGTCGTTGCTCCATTACACCAGTTGTGGAACGAACTTCTGCGGCAACAGGCGATCTCCGCGGCAACGATTCGGTTTCCGTCCGAGAATGAGTCGACGTAATGGACGAGAACCTTTCGAATATTTTCTTTTCGGACTCGCTTGGCGTCCTGGGCGATTACCAACAGCTTTCCGAGTTCCCGCGCAACCCAGATCTGGTAATCCGTCGGCAGCACTTCTTCCTGCAAGCGCCGTGGAGTTCCCAGCCACTCGCGGCACCGGGAACAGAAGCCGGGTCGCGATGCAGCACAGACCGGTCGCAGCTCCCGATGACAACCGAGGCATGACGTCTGCAGCGATACCTTGTGCAAAGGGCAGATCTCGACGTATTGGATACACCATACTAACTGTTCATAAACTTCTTGGCCTTGTGCGGCGCTTGATTCATAACACCGGGGACACCACGCTCGTTCGCGGCGGATCAGGCTGGCAGTATTGAGGACTGAGGCAAACGGCAACAGCGTCAGGAAACGAAGATTATCGCGAAGAGTAAACCGTTCGATTGCTGAGACCCAGTTCTGAGCGCTCCTCCCGACACCATTGATTGCGTTCGAAATCCCTGCCGGCACGTGATAGTACGGGACATCCGTCCGAAGCTCGTGTTCGATCAGATCGCTCACACGTACCGCGTGCGAGGCGGCAAGCCGGATCATGTATCCGGTCAAGCTTTCAACGAAGGGCGTACCGACGCCGATAGGAACGATCGAATGAAGGCGGCTTCGCTGCGGAATAGCGGCGGGTGCTAGATCCCAAGAATCAAAGTGGGGCATTGACGGCTACTCCGATCCGGTCGCGTCGTGGCTGGCGCACTCCGGGCCGCCGCTTGCTCTTCCGTGCGGCTGTACGTTTGCTTGTCTCGCCGGGGTTCTTGTGGGCGACACCGGCCTGGAGTCCCAGGCGACACTGAAGCGCCCGCCGCGCCTCGGCTGGTTCTGCCGACTGCGCCTCTCCCTCCGCCGTTTCGGAGAGAATTTTCTGGCATTGCAACACGGATAGGGCCTGAGCATCGAGGTCCTTCCGAGCGATCGTCTTCCCACCGCACCTCAGAACTGAATACAACGCTCTCATGAGCCATTGTTTCAAAATGCCCACGCAACCAACGCTCCTTTCGTAGAGGAGTTCCCAGTTAGCGGCCAGGTCCGGCGGCTCTGCCAGTGGCATGTGATGCGCAAACGATTGCAGGATATTGATGAACACTTGGCGCTCAGATGCTGACTCAGCCCGGTACCTCGGAAAATGAACATCCAGACTCCGCCGGCTGAGTTGCCCGTTGAGGTTTCGGAAAGCCAGAAGATCGTACGTGCCGAACAACACGTGGACGATCCGCGTTTGATTCGCAATCGACTTGACAACGTCCAGTTGATCCAATAGCCGGCGCCCAGAGGCCATTTTCGACAAGTGTTGCGCCTCATCGATCATGACGGCAGCGGGCCGGCGGAACCGCAATGCCTGTTCGACCGCATACCGGTACTCGGCAATCGTTGCTTTCGATCCGAACGTTGAGCACTGCCTCACGTGTAGCGATTCGGGATTGCGCTTGCGCTCGGTGAGAGGTTCGTTCATGGCGAGCAAGAGCCGTCTAAAGTGGTCCGACCAAGAGAAGCGGCCCGACTCCGGCGCGATGGCCTCCACGCCGACGACTGGAATCCGCCCTCGGTCCTGTTCCAGGCTAGGGCGAAGGTCTTTGGTAATGACCTGCTCAGCTTTGATTCTGAGCGTCGTTTTTCCCACGCCAGTCGGCCCAAACACAAAGACGAGCGAATTTGGTTCCGATTCGGAGATGGCTGCCATCAGCCTGTCTTTCGCCTCCGCCAGCAGCGGATGGGCCACTGTGTACGCCCGAAAGTATTCCAGCCTCTTCTCGGACGGCCGTGTCAGTAGTTCTGCTGGAAACGCCACGGCCGTCATTCAGAACTCCCCGTACAACTCGCAGGCTGTCGGTGTTGCCGTGCATGGATCAGTTTCTATCAGGGGCGCCGACTGTGACTGTTGTCCACCGCTATCGGGCGAAGGGAGTGCGACGGCGAGTTGTGTGTGGCGTGTTGACTGCGCCTCTCGGTCCCGCATGCGTTGTTCGAGCAAAGCTTCTTCGCTCTCGACGGACTGCAAAAAGTCAGCCAGTTTCCTGGCCGTTGCGCCTTTCCCGCCAGTACAGGTCTGGCGACGACGACGCAGTTCGCTGCTTGCCAGGAGAATCTCCTTCTCGGGATCTTCCCTGAAAAACCGTGTGATACTCCGAGCAGCAGCGCACCCACTGCCGCTCCACGTAGGCGTATGCCGCACCGGCGTCAAAGGGATCATAGCGGACGGCCACACGGGTTCCCTCGACGGCCGGATTGCGAAAGCGATCCGACCAATAATGGATCTGGTTCACCTTTACGCCTCGACCTGGAACGACCTTCGCGATACCTTTAGGGGTCGTGGGCAGCGTTGTGATCAGGAAGTCTTCGTCATAAGAAATCATTCGTTGCTTTCGCAGACCGCCCGATTCCAGACCAGCCGTGAATGCCCCTCGTGGGCTTTGCCCCAAAGAGGGATGGAAGGCCGTATCATAGATTTCGAAGACGTATTCACTGAGTCGTTCTTCGAGTGCTGCCAGAGTCCAAACAGCTTGTCCCCGCGGGTTGACCGATTTCGTGACCTGGCGGACGTTGCGCGTGATCTGAGTGTTGCCGCGCAGGTTGTGAATAAACTGAGTGTTCGTGGTGCCGAATAGCCGTTCGCAGACGGAGCCGAAACGGGCCTTTGCCGGAGGCCGGGTCTTCTTGGTGCACTTCATAGCGGGCCAGGAGCGTTTCGAAATATGTGCTCTGGAACTCGGGGCCGCCATCAATGACGATGATCTGAGGCAGGCGACCATGGCGCCGGACACAGTCCCGCAGAATCATCATGCAGGATCTGTAACTCGGAGCATCGAATGTCAGATAGAGCGCAAGGCAACGCCGTGAAAAGGCATCGGTGAGAATCGTCATCCACGGCCGCCCGAGCGGACGGCCTGTGTGGGAGCAGACGACTTCAACGTCCAATTCGGTGTGATCGATGTGGCCGATCTCGAAGGGGCGGTCTCCATGGCGCGGCGTAGTGGGCTCCAACTCGAAATAGAAGGATGCATGGGTATAGGCGGCGCGGCGGCCTTGCCGCTTTAGCGTTTGTTCGAAGGCCGGACGCTCGCGGACGGCAACGACAGAACGTGACATAGCTCGGCGCGATCGACGCCCGCTCGTCGCATTTTCGCTTCAGCGCCGCCCAGGACGCCGCTCTTTGTCTTTTGCTTGAGATTCTCGTAATCGTTCTCGACGAACTCAGTGAGCAGATTACGTGACTCCTCGGGCAAGCCGGCTGGTGCGGTTTCCTCGCTTCCGGTCTTCGGCAGCAAGCCCACATATCCGTTGCCATACTGTTCTTTGGCAAGCCGATACTGCGCCATCCAGAAACGCAGCGTCCTTGCCGGGACAGACGCGTGAGCTCTTTCGCCCTCCAGGTGGCGTTTCACAAGATCGAAGCGCCGGTTCGCGGCGATCAAGTCCTGCTCGCTGGCCGCTGCCAAGAGCCGGAAAGCCTCGCCATGCGACTGGCGCTCGAGGCGGGCGCCGATGCGTCCGTTTCTCGCCGCACGGCTGCTCCAGATCTGGACAAGCGCGCTGGTAGGCAGCGGCGATTTCTGCATTGGCAAAGACGCGAACCTGTCTGGCTCGACGATCGCGGCTGCGCTAAGATCCACATAGACGCCGCCGGTTGCGATCAGCAGGTAAATCTCGTCAGGTTTCGCGACATCCGCTGACCCTTTCCAACAGTTCGTGCAGAAGGATTCCTGGCTCTGCTTCGACCGCGGTTTTGATGGCTGGGTCGACAAATCCTGTCGCGCTCGCAGCAGTCGAATCGCAGATAGTCTTCCAGGAACTGGAGGTTTCGTTGGAGAATCCAGTTGATCTCCGCTGAATGACCATACTCGATAGTCAAAGCCCAGTCGCCGAGGCGTGCGCTTCGCCCGGCGGGCAGCGCCAGTTGCCGTCGCCATTCCGGAAGGTAGCGGTTTGGACTCTTGATGGCCAGCTTTTCAAGATCCTCTGAGGTTTTGCATTCCTACCCACCCCGCAGAGTCTTGGCGAATCACGAAGTAGTCTGGCGTGTGCATAACCGAAAGGCGTCTTCCGTTTGCCGCGTGATAGGCGAGCGGAATGGAGGGCGGCTGGTCGTAATATTCCAGCACCCTGGCGTCGTGCTCCATCTCGTAGACGAACGGCAGTTCAACTCGGTGGCTCTCGAACTGGATGGTCATGCCCATTTTGCGGCTCGGATACCGCCCGGAGACGTTGTTGCGACCGCCTCCAACACGACGCGTAGGATGCCGGGACCGCACTTCCGCGACGATTGCCTGCGCCTTCTCGGTCAACGCCGAATCGCGTACACCAGACGAGAAACTCGGCCTCGTTGAGCACTTGCACCTCACGCTCGCCACCGCTTCGCTGGCTACTTTCGGCTTCGCGACTCGCCGCTCGTTCTTCAGCGCCAACGTGTACCTTCGGCCGGCTTCAGTCATGAGCTTCTGAAGATCGCGGCCGTTCCGGATGGCCCTTTCCAAGTCCTCGGCCAACTCATCCGGCACATAGATCGAAAACCGCCGATTCCCCTTGCGTCCATACAATGCATAACTGGAGTGTCCTTGCCCTGCTTCGCAGAGCCGGCAACGCTTCCGAATACACGGGCTCTTCCGTAAGGAGAGAGACCGATGGCCACAGGCCAGAGATCCCTGAACTGCGCCCTGAAACCAGAGCCTGACCTGTTCCGGGGTTTCTGTTCGAGCCATTGTATAGGTGCATACTAGCACACATACATAGTCCGATACAAGACAAAATCTACAGTCATGCTGAACGGTCCCGGGTTTACGGGTGTGCTGCCGCCGGGGGATGCGGTGGAGTAGTCTCCTGCTCGATCACATAACCAATCGCGGCATAGCCCTTCAGCCTGCGCTCGTACATCCTGGCCAGCATCGGAACATAGCTGTCCACATAATCGTAGACCTGCACGAATCGTTTGTTGTCGTGGAGACGATGCAACCGGCCGACATACTGCTGCAGCGTGCCCTTCCAGGAGATCGGCATGGCCAGGAATAGCGTGTCCAGACGCGCATCATCAAACCCCTCTCCGATGTAGCTTCCCGTCGCCAGAATCACCCGCGATTCGTTTTCCGGCACTGATGCCAGGGCCGCCGCGTTGCGCGACGCTGCTTCTTCCCCATGCCGCCCTTCAAAACGAAGACGTGCTTGGCAGCGCCCGCGAGTTTCGCTGCGAAATACTGGAGATGCTCTGTCCGGCCGGTCAGAAGAGCGGGCAACGTCCTGATTCTATGGCGCGCACGATGTCGTTAGCGATCATCTCGTTGCGCGAGACATCATTCACGAGCGCGGCATAGATGTCCTGAATCGTCACCTCGGTGAGTTC
This sequence comes from Terriglobia bacterium, assembly GCA_963739705.1. GTDB lineage: Bacteria > Acidobacteriota > Terriglobia > Bryobacterales > Bryobacteraceae > Palsa-89. Next base: position 174,008 of record CAVUBR010000025.1, read on the forward strand.
GGGCGCCATCCGGAACTCCGTATGGCGGGGAGTCACCTTGTGCTCGAATGGCGTCGTTTCGGTCATCGTCCGGGCGCTCATGCTGAACCGTACGGGGCCACACTGCATGTAAATGATCGGATGGTGCCCGTCTTTCCGCGTCGGCGTGGCGGTCAGACCGACAACATACTTGGCCTTCACCTGCCTCATCACCTGTTCGAACGTGAAAGCGGATATGTGGTGGCATTCATCGACGATCACCTGGCCGTACTCAGCGACGAAGTCCTTCACTTCGTCTTTTCGGTACAGGCTTTGAATGACGGCGACATCCACGCAACCCGTCCGGTCCATTTTTCCGCCACCGATATGCCCGATCGATTTCGCTGGCAGATCCAAGAACATCCCAAGGCGCTCCTGCCACTGATCGAGCAACTGCTGCCGGTGAACCACGACCAGAGTGTTGACCTTGCGTTTCGCGATCAGCCACGCCGCAACGGCGGTTTTTCCGAACGCGGTCGGAGCGCAGAGGATACCTTCGTCGTGGCCGGTGATCTTCGCGACGGCTTCCTCCTGGAACGGCCGAAGCTGACCCTGGAACTCCGCTTCAATCGCCGTGCCCGCGTACCGTTCATCCCGAACTTCGGGCCGGATCTTGTGCGCCTCGAGAAGAGCCAACGTCTCCGTCAGACATCCACGAGGCACAGCAATGTGCTGGGCGAATTCCTGGCCGCATGCGATCACACGCGGCTTGTCGTACGTCGAGAGCCGCATCGCCTGAGCCTTGTAGAACTCCGGGTTCTGAAATGCTGCCAGCCGGAGTAAGCCGATTCAGCATGGCCGGTGGCAGATCCTTCTTTTCCACGTAAACAAGATTCGCGCGAACGATCTGAACACGTCTTTGGCAGCGGTCCCTTCGATCGGCCGCTCCCTCCGCTTGCGGGAAGGTGGCAAGGTCCACGGGTCTTGTGCATCCTCGTCATCGGCGATGCTAATCCGGACTCCGATCAGGTCGCCTTTGCGCTGAGCTTCCGCAACGATCTCCTCCGCGGCGTCGGCCGGCATTCGTCGAATCGTCGAAAGAAACTGCCATTGGTCGGGGTACGGGTGGAAGTCTGAGTCAATGAACACACTGTTGCCCGACTTGCGTGGCGCAAACTGCAAGGGGAGCGCAATCAGATTCCCGAGCCCTCCCTTGGGCATCGTGTCCTGGTTGGGGAAAAAGCGATCGTAGGAATCGAGACCGAGCTGATGCCTGCGCTCCATGGTTCGCGTGAGAATCAGGCATCCCAGTTTGCGCGCGGTAATCGCTGGCAGCGCACGATCAAAGAAGATCCAAATGTGGCCGCCTTTCCCGGAACGAGAACGCTCCAAGGCAGCGGGCACGCTCAATTCCTGGCAGGTCTCAAGGAAAGCCAGAGAGTCATACTCCCAGGTCTTCTTATCGAAGTCTGCCGCGAGAAACCAGCACGTTTCGTCGGGCAGCAGGGGATACACGCCAACGGTTTCCTTGCCCAAGAGGTGGTTCTCGATGACGGCGTCGGTCAGCGGGAGGAACTTCCTTGTCTTCTGATCGACTTTCTTCCGCTCCTCCGGGCGGCTTTTGTTAATGGCCTTCCAGTCCTTCACGGCCGCCGGCACATATCCCGACCGGCCGTCGGCGTTCTCCCATCGCCGTGCGTAGACATCTTCTCTCCCGCGAAACAGGCCCCGAAATAGCGCGATGCTTTTCCTGGCACGCTCCTCCTTGCTCTCCAGTGGTGCTGTCTCGACGGTCTTGGCCGGAGGCGGATTCGCTGGCGATAGCGGTGGAATCGGAATGCCGTGAACCGTCAGGGCCCGCCGCAGGCGAGCGTTTTCTTCCCTCAGACGCATGTTTTCCTCATCTGGAGACTCGAACGGCAGAGATCCCGAAGCGTTCTCATTCATACCGGTTCACGCCTCGCTGCGACCGGCTAACACTTTTTCAAGGAACTCCCGCACTCCCGCAAAAACAGTGGCGATATCGGTGCGGGAGTCCGCACTCTTCCGCCAGCGCTTGGAACGGAAGTCTGCCACTCCGATGGAGGCGCAGCCAATTCCGCCGGCATCGTATGCGTCGCTCTTCTCTCAAAGGTCAGCCGCAAAGCGTCAAGGAGCCTCTGGCTGTTCAGGTCACCGGATCCGGACAGGAGAGCCAAATCCACTAAATCCTTCACTCGACTGTTCGGGTTGCTTCTGCGGAAGCGTGTAGGCGTGGAGTTTTTCAGCGAACTGCTGTTCGCGAGCGGAATCATCAGGACCTGACATCTTTCGATGCCGGCAAAGCCGAGCCAGTCCCGGCAATCCAGAACTTCCAGCGGCTGCATGACAACATCGCCAATGCCCGCATCCAGATGGAATCGGGCAAAGATCCTCGCGTCCATCCTAGCTTCGACCGGATAGCGGGCGCCGCCGTATGGTGCTGCATCCAGATCCAGGATGGGCGGTCCGATCTTATACTCGAACCAATCACCGAGGGGAACATCGGCTGCGCTCGTTGCAGCATCTCGCCGAACAATCCCGGTCACGCTGTCGCTGCCGGCTGCTGCGGGAACGCGCTGCAAGGTCAAGTCAATGTCTACTGTCGATCGTGCAGCCTTGAACCGCAGTTCCAAAGCATAGCCGCCCTTCAAAACCCAGGGAGGGGTTTCGATCGCGAAACAGTCGTGCCAGCAAACGGTCGAATGCGACGTGGCGACGCAAGCGATTGACGTCGATCTCATCGGTCTGAGAGGCGCTCTTCAGGCGCTCCTCCAGCGCCCTTCGGAATGCTCCTGCGGTTGAATATGTTCTGGGCGGCGCCATTACGCTGCTCGCCGCAGGACTTCCTCAATGATCTTGCGCGCAGGCCCGCTCAGCTGTGCGTTCCGGATCTGTTGGCGAGTGATCAGGCCACGGTCAACAGCTTGTCGAATAGCCTGGCGAATGAAGTTGCCGTTCGACCGTGCCGGCCTCGATTACATCAAGGATGGTCCGTAGAGGGCGCGTGAACTTGAAGCCCTGCGCTGTCTGCACATCGCTCTCAAGTAGACCTGCGTAATGTAGTACCAGGATGCGAGGAATAGAGCTGTTGCGCCGGAAGTCAATGGGTACTGTCATGTGGAGCTTCGACGGGTTCACGTCCGACAGATCGTACAGGCTGAGCGCCGTCTGATGACTGTAAACGCCCTCGACTTCCTCGTTCCGGTTCCGAGACCAAAGCGCCCACAGCACGAGGTCGGGTCGGTCGGCTGTCGGGAACAGGGCGAGCCGGTAGATGCCGCGGTGCTCGCGGATCCAGTTCCCGACCTGCACATGATAAGGATGCGTGTTCTCAGCGAAGCCAGCCGCCTTTAGCCTGTTTCGTGGTGAAAAAGCCTTGTTGCTGCTCTGCAATCTCGAAGAGCCGCCGCGACGCTTCACGGTGAGACTGGGCCATAACACAATACTACAACTTTCTTGATGCTCCAGCAAACCTGCAGGATCGCCGGCCGCCCGTCGACCTGATTCGAGTTCCGGCAAGGTTATGGTTTACGCCCCAAGCGAGCAGCCCCAGCCGCAAACGGGAAATCAACAACTTGAAGAGATTCGTGCGGCAAGATTATGGTTTAAGACCGGCAAGGATATGCTTTAAACCACACGCTGGGCCATGGAGGCATCGCTCAGTTCGTACATGGTGCGCTGGAGTTCGCGCGTGTTCACAAATGGCCTTCTCCGCTCGCTCATCATTCGTCGTCGCGCCAGCCTTCAAGTCGTGAATCTTCCATAGATTAGAATCCTCGACTAAACGCCCGCGTAACAATCGAGCAATTTCTCAGCGGCGAGCTTCGGCCCATCCCATCGACCCGCGATCCGCGCAAACGAAGCGGCCTTTGCTCGAGCCGTCTGATCGTTGAGTAGTCGTTGAACTGCATCCTGAACCTTGCGGGACGGATCTTTTGATTTCTGAACTCGGATTGCGAATCCCAATCGTTCGAGACATGCCAGATTCGCAACCTGCTCCATTTGCATTCCGACTCCAACCACAGGCTTGCCGGCTAGCGCCGCGGTCATGACCGTCCCGATGCCGCCGTGGATGACAGCCAGATCGGCCATTTTGTTCACCTGGAGCGCAGGAAGCCAGTCCGTAACGAGGACGTTGGGCGGGACATGAGTTGCGGGAATTTGTTCGAGCTGGAATTTTATGGGAGCGATGACGCGGTACGGCTTGCCTGCGAAACTGTCGAGGATCCGCGCAACGATTTCAGGCGTGCCGGAGCTACCCATGGCGAAGTAGATCAGCGGTTTGTCTCTCGGAATGTGCTGGAGTTCGGCCGGCATTGGAAATTCATCGTGAGGGATCAGCGGGCCAGTGAAAAAATGATCCGGCGGCAGCGTTGCACCGGAGAACTCGGCAGGTTCCGCGACCAGGGTCAGATCGCCGCGCCAGAATTCAAAGATCGAGTTATAGCCCGCCACGCCGTAATGGCGCGCGGCGCGGTTCACCGCGTTGAGAAACCCGTACCTGATCCAGAAATTGATGAACTTCCAAACCAACCAATCTCCGCCAGCTTTTAGCGGAGGGGGCCGGAGGCGATCCGTCATCCCAGCACCGTGCCGGAAAAACCGAGGGAGCCAAGTGGATTGAATCACCCAGACCAGGGGAATCTGAAGGACTCGGCAGGTGATCGGGATGGTCAAGTACGAGCCGGTGACCACCGCAACAGGCTGCAATTCCCTAAGACAGGCGACCTCGTGATCCACGCGCTGGATCATTTCGGAGTCGCTGAAAGCAGGCGCGAACTTTTCGCCGCGATCGACCCTGGCGATGTGCTCGATCTTCTCTTTAGTGAGACGCGGCTCCATTCGTGTCAGAACAAACCCATGCTTCTCGATCAGGCGCTCGAAATCGCCGCCGTCGGAGATAAAGTGTACCTGGAAGACCTGGCTGGCCTGCGGATGACGGTCGACCGCTTTTGCAATCTCAACCATGCGGCTCGTTTCCGCGAGGTTAAATGCGGCGGGCGCGAAAAAGAAGAGTTCGTTTGGACATCGAGTTCTTTAAAGGTCGCGCAAGAAAATATCCAGGAATCTGTACCAGGCTCGCGTGGTTGCTTCGAGCGCTTTCGGGCTGTTATCTACCGCCAGGCTGACCATCATTCCATCCAGGACCATTTCCACCATGCGTGTGGCCGTCTCGATCTCCCGCGGCGCCAGGTGCTCGGGAAGGCGTCGGGAAAGCTCCTTGATCGTCAGGCCGTGCATTCGTCCGGAAGTCGAAACGAGAAGGCGGCGAAGATTCGGGTCGAACATGGCCTTCACCAGAAAGACAAAGTGGGCGCGGAGGAGTGTCTTGCGCTTGCCACTCAGGCTCCCCAGCTGATTTCCAAGTTCCAGCAGATAATCTCGCGCGGAAGCGATCTCGGCGGTGTCGCGCGCTAGAGAGAACGCCCAGAAGCGATCGAGGGCGACCAGCGGGATCTCATCGATGGTCCGGAAGTGGTGAAAAACGGTCGCCTTGCTCACCCCCGCTTCGTTCGCGACGGCCGAAGCGCTGAATGCCTCAGGGCCTTGGCGCCCCAGGAGCTTGATCGTCGCATCCAGAATAGCGGTCCGGGTCCGGTCCCCCGCCTTGGTGCGACGGCCCTTAGCTGGCACATTGGCTATTCTATCAAGGACCGACCGATCGGTCAATAAGCGACCTGTCTGCCGTTACCGAATAGAAGCCAATGCAGTTTGCTGTCGAGCGTGACTTACTGCCCACGAGGTAACGAAAAGCTACAGCGGCGGAGGATCACAGCAGCAGGGCTTCAATGCGGTGCACGTGTACCATTTCTTCGCTTGGGGACCAGGCGAAGAGACCGACTCCGATAATGGCTCATATCAAAGTGACTCCGGCGACATCACGGCTGAGTATCGGCAGCCGGTAAATACACTGAGGGCTTGACTCTTGGAGCTGAGTCCAGACTGTATCCTTAAGGAGTGATGTGTACTCCTTCTCTTCAAATTGGCCAGGTCACGCAAAAAACTGGCTTGAGCGTCGATGCCATCCGCTTTTACGAAAGAGCGGGCTATTGCCCCGTCCGGCCGGACGCAGGGCGCGCGCACATTATCCAGGCCCAGTAAGTTCCTTACTCGATCAGCCGCTCGACAGGCGTGCCAGCACACGCTCCAGGGCTTCATCGGAGGGTGGGTAGGAAGGGTACACCTGTCGGCGCTCCTTCCAGAGTTCCGTCACCAGCCATGGCGTTCGCATCGCTCTGGTCGCGTCTCCGATTCGGGCCAACAAAGCGCGCTAGATAGCAGTAGCATGCTGGAGGAAGCTCCTCAGCCAGTAGCCAAGCGTATGCCCTACACGCCGGCCGGAGCGAAATCAGCCCGATGGCGTGGTACATTTGAGCTTTCGCTCAAACTTCGCATGTCCTTTCAGATCCTATTACAGGGCAAAATCTTGGGAGTCGAGGAGTTCCTGCTCTCGGGCCAACCCGCGGAGCCGCTTTTCATCGGACGGCTGCGCTGGGTGAGCCTGCTGAGCGAGGTTTTGCCGCGCGCTTTGATCGCTGAGCTGGGCCTCTCGAAAATGCTGCTGGGATCGAGCGGCGGTGAGCAGTTTCTGGTGGTCCTGCCGCAGGAAGTTCGCCCGCAGGCCGACCAGTTCTTGAACGCCGCGCGCGCCGGCATGCTCGAATTGAGCGGCGGCCGGCTGGAACTGGTCTGGGCCATCACCGAAAATCTCGGCGATTGGACCGTGGTCCGCAAGCGCTTGAACGAAGAGTTCGACCGCAAGCAGCATACGCCGTTGGCGGCTGGCGGCCTGGACGCGACCCAGTCCTTTGCCTGAGCCCGATGCGGATTATTTCGTCGAACTGGCGGCAGCCTTGCGCGATGCCGCGTCGGTGGGCTGGTCGCCGGAATCGCCGGCTCGCATCGAGGCCGACGACGGGAAACATTCCTGGGCCATCGGCGCCTCGCCGGACGCGGTTCCGCTGGCGCGTCATACTGCTCTGACCGACGATGGTCGCGACGCTGCCGGCGCGGCCTTGCTGGCTTCGCGCGCCGACGGCCGCCCGGTCTGGGGTGTGCTGCGCGGCGATGTGGATAGCCTCGCCATTCGGCTGCGCCGCCTGCAAAGCATCGAAGAGCACGTGCAGCTCTCGGTGTTGTACAAGCAGTTCTTCGCCGGCGAAGTGGAAGTGCTATGCTCGCTGCCGGAATTCTGGCGCAAAGTGAATCTGCTCTACACCGGTGGCGACGACTTTGCCGTCTACGGCGCCTGGGACGCATTGATCGGCTTGGGGCGCGAGCTGCAACGGCTCTTCCAGCGCTTCAGCGAAGAAAATCTCAAGGATTTTCCCGGCGCCGAAGGAAAAACCATCAGCATGGCGCTGGCCCTTGCACCGGAGCTGGACACCGCGCTGGTGTCGGTGTATGAGCGCGCGGCGGACCGGCTGAACGCCGCCAAATCGACTGACAAAGATTGCTTTTATCTTTTGGGCCGCACGCTCGAATGGAAGCAGCTTTCCGACGCCGCCGAATTGAAAGACGAGCTGACCGGTATGGTGCGCGAGTTCGGCATTGCGCCCCAGTATATCCGCGATTTGTGCGGCATCTATCGCGAGACCCGGCGCGCGCCGGGCGCCAAGCGCGTTGAACGTCCCTGGCGTTTTCACCGCCGGCTGTATAGAATTCTCGGAAGCTCGCGTTCGCGCGATTTTCAAAAAGCCCGCGCCAGCCTGATCGCCGACCTGGTAGGCAAGAATCCCGCCAACCTGAAGTTGCGGCCCTCGGGCCGGGTAGCGCTAGAATGGGCCAGATTGTCGACGGAGGGGCCGGGACAGTAGCCTCATAAGGCGCCGAGCGCGTGCTGGCGCCCACGGGAGCGCCCGAAAGGATTCGAAATGGCAGAGACTGAGACACCACAGCAGCAAGAACCGAAGAGCGGCGAAGGCGCTCCCCGTGAAGTCGTACCCCGCGAGGGCGCTGGCGAAAAAGCCCCACGCGAAGGCGCTCCTCGCGAAACCAGTCCTCGCGAAAGCGGCCCCCGAGAGGGCGGCAAACGCGAAGGCGGTCCGCGCGAGGGCGGTGGTCCCCGCGAAGGTGGACGGCGCGAAGGCGGTGATCGCGGCGGACGCGAGGGCCGGCCTGGACACGGCGGCGAGCGGCGAGAGGGCGGTCGAGGCGACGATCGGCGCGGCGGCGATCGCGGCCGTTTCGAAGGGCCTCCCGAAATCGATCTTGAAAAACTGATCTCGGATCCGCTCTACCTGGATAATCAGGCGCACGGTGTGGTCAGCCGCATGCGCGATATGGATTCCGGCACCAGGAGCCAGTTACGGCGTCTTTACAACGCGGTTCGCCGCGCCGTGCGGGCGCCCGAGAGCGAGCGCCAGCAGCAGTTCGTCATGCTGCGCGCCCGCCTGGCCTACACCATCGCGCGCCATTCGCTGCGGAGCCTCGATTCGCTCGAGAAGCTGCTCCTGCAGGTGACCCGCAAAAACGATGCCCGCGGTTATGAGCGCTTTCGCGATCTGTTCGAAGCGATCGTCGCATACAACGAGTAACAAGAAACGGTTGACATGAGTTCTCACACAGCGCAAACGGAACTAAAGCTGGTTGGAAAATTGATTCTCGAAGGTGATCTGACGTGCCACACCGGGCTGCACATAGGCGCCGGGAAAGGCTCATTGGAGATTGGTGGCGCCGACAACCCCGTCGTCAAGGATGCGTTCGGGCTGCCCTATATTCCAGGCAGCTCGCTGCGCGGCAAGATTCGCTCGCTGCTGGAGCAGTCCTCCGGCCTCGCCGTGCCTTCTGAGCTGGTGTATCTTTCCAAACGCAAAGGCCAGGAAGTCCGCATCCACCAGAGCGACCGGCCGGATGACGAAATTTGCCTGATCTTCGGGCGCAGTCCGGGCCGCATGGATCGCGTGTCTGGAGAAGCGTTGGAATCTAACTTCGCCACGCCCGCTCGCCTGACGGTGTACGATGCTCCGCTAATCGCCGACAGCATCACGTCGCAGATGCGCGAAAACATGGACGACGAGCTGACCGAAGTGAAAAGCGAGAACGCCATCGATCGCATCACTTCGCAGGCCAATCCCCGGACGCTCGAGCGTGTCCCGGCCGGCGCGCGGTTCCATTTCCGCATGGTCTTGGACGTGCTTTGCCCGGAAGATCGCGATCTGTTTCCACGCCTGCTGGAGGGCCTGCGGCTGCTCGAAGACGACAGTCTGGGAGGTGGCGGCTCGCGCGGGAATGGCCGCGTGGCTTTGTCCGGCTTGAAGCTGGTCTGGCGCGCGCGCAGCTTCTACGCCTCTGGCGCGGTTGAACAGGAGCTGCTGGCGGGCGCCGATCTGGCTAGCTTGCAGTCCCTCGCCAATTCCGCCGATTTCGCGGAGAAGCTCGCTCAATAGACATGTCCCCGGCTGGCTCCAGCTTGAGCTATACGGTGCGCTTTCGTCCGATGGGACCTTGGCGATTCGGTCCCGACTCGGGAGCGCGCGACCGCGTGGGTCTCATCTACCACAGCGACGCCGTTTTCTCGGCCGTGTGCTCGGCCATGTCTCAACTCGATCGAATCGAGGACTGGTTGCAGGCCACCGCTCAGGCGGAAGATGCACCGGCCGTGCGCTTCAGTTCGTTCTTCCCGTTTCAGGGCGGCACGCTGCTGGTGGTGCCGCCGCGCAGCTTGTGGCCGCCCGCTGAATTGGCCAAGATTCGCTACAAAGGAGCGCGCTTCGTTCCGATGTCGGTGGTTGAATCGCTGCTGGCGGGCAAAGCTCTCGATGAGGATCGCTGGTCGGTGGACGGCGAGAGCGAGTGCCTTGTATCGCACGGCGCGCATGCACCGTTCAAGATCGCGCTGCGATCGAGCGCCGGCGTGGATCGCATGCAGCAAGGCCGCGTGGAGCCGCATACCACCGCGTGCCTGGAGTTCGCGCGTGGCGCGGGCCTGTGGACCATGGTCGAGTTCGCCGACGCCGGCGCCGCCGAGCGATGGGAAGCGCCGGTTCGAAGCGCGTTCCGCCTGCTGGCCGATTCGGGCTTCGGCGGAGAGCGCTCGCGCGGTTGGGGCCGCTCGGAAGAACCCGAGTGGGAACCCTGGTCGCCGCTCGCCGCCAATCCGCCCGAAGAAACCGCGGAGCAAGCCTACTGGCTGTTATCCGTCTTCACGCCTTCCGCGCGCGATTCGGTGGATTGGACTCGCGGAAGCTACTCCACGCTCTCGCGCGGCGGCCGGATCGAAAGCAGCGCCCGCTGGGGTGAGCCGAAAAGCCCCACCTTGATGATCGCCGAAGGATCGGTGCTGCTGGCCGGTGCAAAACTGCAGGGCGCGGCCCGCGACCTGGCCCCGGCTGATTTCCCGCACCCGGTGTATCGCGCCGGATTCGCGGTCGCGGTGCCAATCCCCTGGAAGGCCGCCGCATGAAATACCGCGTCACCTGCCTCACCCCTACCCTGGTTGGCGACGGCCAGCGGCTCTCGCCCATCGACTACATGGTCTGGAAAGACCACGTCAACGTTCTCGATCAGCACCGCATCTTCCGTCTGCTCGCCAAAGGCCCGCGCCTGGACGGCTATCTGAGCCAGCTCAAGAAATCCGAGAAGCTGGATTTCGCCTCCTGGGGCGGCTTCGCGCAGAATTATTCGGATCGCCGCATTCCCTTCGAGCATCCGAGCAGCACACCGTTCTGGGAGAGAGCGCACGCCGAGCACCTGTTCATTCCGACTTTCAGCACCGGCCCCAGCGGCCCGTACTTGCCTGCCACCGCGCTCAAGGGCGCACTGCGGACCGGCGTCGTGCATGGACAATTCCCGGAGCGCGTGCTGGCCGATCTGGCCGCTCGAACCAGTTCCGAGGGCCGCCTGCCGCGCCGTCCCGCGAGTTCCGCCGAGGAGGCCGCGCTCGGTTCCGGCGGCGCCGATTCCATGAGGCTGATCGCTGTCTCCGATTCCAATACCATTCCGCACAGCGCTTTCAAGGTGTACCTGCTACGCGTGGCCACGCTCGAATCGCGCGGCGGTGCAAGATTCGAACTGGCTTGGAAGCAAAGCCCGCGCGGCAGCGTCAAGCGCGCCGACGATAGCACGCCCGCCTTCGCCGAAATGGCAGTTCCCGGGACCACGTTTGAAGGCGAGTGGCGCGAAAACGCTTTTCTCGCTCAGCCTGAGATCGCCAAGGCGCTGCGCAAGCGCGAGCGCTTGGACACTCCGGCCATTTTCGGCTTGGTGAACGGATACACCGAGCAAATATTGCGCCTGCAAAAGCAATACGCGGAATGGACCGGCCTGGCGCTGCTGAAGGCGACCATCGAGGCCCTCGAAGCCAGGCTGCGCGAACTACGCGACGCACACTATGGCTGCATGCTCCCGCTCGGATGGGGCGCCGGCTTTCTCTCTAAGGCAGCCTTTCTCAACACCAAGGACGAAAACTACCGCCAGCTTCTGAGCCAGGTGGGTTTCTACGCGCGCGCGATTCAATCCGGGCTGCCGTTTCCGAAGACGCGCAAGATTATATTTCTCGCGAATCAGCCGGCGTCGCTGGCCGGATTCGTGCATCTCACCATCGGCGCCTGAGCCGTGCCGCGCCGCGCGGCGTGCTAAGATTCCCTCAAGCACAGCCTAGGACTCGGACTGCCAACTCCGCGCCTTCCCGCCTGCCATGTACAACACTTTTTTCGGATTCTCGGAGTGTCCTTTCAGCCTCAGCCCCGATCCCGCGTTCTATTTCCGCAGCCCGCAGCACGAAGAAGTTCTGGCCAACCTGACCTACGGAGTCGAAGCACGCAAAGGCTTCATCGTGCTCACTGGCGAGGTGGGCACTGGAAAAACCACCATGCTCGAATGCCTCCGCGATTTTCTCAACGCCCGCCAGATCGCGTTCGCCTCTCTTTTCAACTCACGCCTCAGCGTCGATCAGTTCTTTCAAATGCTGGCCTACGATCTGGACCTGACTTGCGACCGCACCTCGAAAACCGAAGTCCTGTTCGCCTTGAATTCTTTTCTGCTCCAGCGGGCGGCGCAAGGCGGGACCACCGCCCTGATCCTGGACGAAGCCCATAATCTCTCAGGGGATGTTCTGGAGGAAGTGCGGCTGCTGGGAAACCTGGAAACCAGGCGCGGCAAGCTGCTCCAGATCGTCCTGGCCGGCCAAACCGAGCTGGATCGGAAACTCGAAGCTCCCGAGCTGCGGCAGCTCAAACAGCGGATCGTATTGCGTTGCCACCTGGCGCCTCTTTCGGCGGCCGAAACCGCGCGCTACATCGCGGTGCGCCTGGAAAAAGCAGGCATGCCGGACCAAACTGTTTTGCCTCCCGAAATTCTGGCTGGAGTCCACCAGCGCTCGCAGGGCCTTCCCCGTCTGATCAACTCCATCTGCGACAATCTGCTGCTCACCTGCTTTTCGCAGTCAAGCAAAGTGGCCACCGCCGAAATGCTCGAAGAAGTGAGCAGGGACATGCATCTCGAATGGCAGGACGGCCATCGCACGCTCGCGACCGCTCATCCCGCCTATTGACGAATCGTCGGAAATTGTGCGCCGCGGCCCCGCATCCAGCGTACCCTTGCTGCAGATAGGAGCCCCCATGAAATTCAAGTTTGCAGCAGTTGTTTTGATCAGCGCCGGCGGCTTTTTGATGAGCCAGGAGCGATTTGACTTCAAGGTCCGAAACTACTTCTTCGCCGGATTTACAGGTGACGCGGCCTCGCTCGAAAAAGGCATGAAAATTTGCGAAGAAGCGCTGGCAGCCGATCCCAAGAATGCTCAGGCGCTGGTCTGGCATGGATCCGGCGTGTTTTTCCAGGCTGGGCAGGCCTTTCAAAAGGGCGACTCGCAGAAGGGCATGGAACTTTGGCAGCGCGGCCTGAAGGAAATGAGCGATGCCGTCACACTCGCCCCGGATGCACTTGCAGTGGTGATCCCGCGCGGTGCGGTAGCTGCTCACGGCATCTCACTATGCACCGCCGGAAATGGCACGCCAGCTCATTCAGACCGGCGTGCAGGATTTCGAGAAGGCTTACGAATTACAAGGCCCGGATTTGAGCCAACTGGGAACGCATCCCCGCGGCGAACTCATGATCGGCCTGGCCGACGGCTACAGCCGCCTGGGCGACCAGGAAAAGGCGCAGCAATGGTTCGAGCGCATCCAGAAAGAAATACCCGGCACGCCGTACGCGAAGTCGGCCGCGGCTGGCTGGAGACCAAGACGCTCGCACCGGCACAGGCTGGCTGCCTCGGCTGCCATACTGGAAAATAGATGAGGCTCTAGGGCAGGGCGATCATGTTTTCCAGGAAATTATTGCTGCGAGTTCTGATCGTAGACACCATCATCGCCCTCATTCCGCCCTTCCTTCTGCTGGCTCTGGAAGGAAACGTCTCATGGCATCACCTGCTCGCCAGCTTCCGGTATTCATTGATTTATGCTCACTCCATCGGCTCGCTGGCTTTTGCGACCATGCCGCGCGTTTGGATCGCTAGCGAAAAATCCGGCGTTTGGGCACGCTGGCTGCTGCGAGCCATAACTACGTTCGGAGCCGGGCTCGCGGGCGGCATGTTCGCGTGCCTCATTTTCATCGCCATCGGCTGGATTCCCGCGAGCCAGTACTGGACCGAGTTCCTGGGCAGCCTCAAGATTTCCATTTTTCTGACGGTGCTTGCGTGCGGCGTCATTTCCATGTACGAGAGCTTTCGCGCCCGGCTCGAAGAGACCACGCTCCAGCTGCGGACCAAGGAGCTGGAGCGCGAACGCGCTTTAAAGCTGGCCACCGAAGCGCAACTGGCTTCGCTGGAATCGCGCATCCATCCTCACTTTTTGTTCAATACCCTGAACTCGATCTCCTCTTTGATTCCCGAAGATCCCAAGCGCGCCGAGCAATTGGTGGAGCAGATGTCCGCCCTGCTGCGCTTCTCGCTCGACGCCAATCACTCCGGCCTGGTGCCGCTCGACCGCGAGATGAAGATCGTCTCCGACTACCTGGCCATCGAGCAGGCACGTTTTGGCGATCGGCTGCGCTTTCAGATCGACGCGCCGCGGGAAGTTGGCGAGGCCAAGGTGCCTCCGCTAGCGATTCAAACCTTGGTCGAGAACAGCGTTAAGCACGCGATTTCGCGCAGCCGGTCAGGCGGCGAGATTCGCGTAACCGTCGCGCGCGAAAACGGCTCGCTGCGTGTCGAGGTGCTGGACGAAGGCCCCGAATTCGCCTTGGACGCCACGCCGTCCGGCCACGGCCTCGACATTCTGAAAGGCCGGCTGCGGGCACTCTTTGGCGCGCAAGGTGGGCTCGCGCTCCAGCGCTCCGGTAACCGCAATCAACTGACGCTCTCAGTACCACAGAACACCAACGGACATGCGAGCGTTCCTGGTTGATGACGAGCCGCTCGCGCTCAAGCGTTTAAGCCGCATGCTGTCTGCCACCGGCCGTGTCGAAATGTGCGGCCAGAGCAGCGACCCCGAGCAAGCCATCCCCGCCATCCGCGCCGCCAAGCCGGACGTTCTGTTCCTGGACATCGAAATGCCGGGCATGACCGGCTTTGAAATGCTCTCGCGCCTCGAGCCGCAGCCCTTGACCGTCTTCACCACGGCCTACGACCAGTACGCACTGCAAGCCTTCGGCGTGAATTCCATCGACTATTTGCTCAAACCGATCGAGGCCGCCCAGCTCGACCGCGCGCTCGACAAAATCGAACGCATCCGCGGCGGCGCCGAGCCCCGGCCTGAACTCGCGGACCTGCTGGCGCGCGTCACCGCTTTGGCCGATCCCGCCAAACAGCCGCAATATCCGGACCGCGTCGCATCCCGCGTAGGAGAGCGCATCGAATTTGTCGAATTGTCCAGCGTGACGCACTTCTTTGCCAGCGATAAACTCACCTACGCCTCCACTCCCGCCAAGAACTACGTAGTCGATCAAACCATCCAGGAACTGGAACAAAAACTCGATCCACGGAAATTTATCCGCATCCACCGCGCCACACTGCTCAATCTCGACTACATCCACGAGCTGCACGCCTGGTTCGCCGGCCGCATGCTGGTGCGCCTGAAAGACGAGAAGCGCACCGAGCTGAGCGTCTCGCGCGACCGCGTCCGCACGCTCAAAGAAAGGCTCGGGATTTAGAGTAACCTGAAGTCATGGGATCGGGCACTCTCATCCCGGTCGAACAATATCTCCGCTCCAGCTATTCTCCGGATCGCGAATACGTCGACGGCGAGATCGTGCAGAGAAACTTGGGGGAGAAGGCGCACGCTACCGTCCAAAGCAATTTGATCGTTTACCTGGGCAGCCGTCGGAAAAAGCTCGGCATCCGGGAATTTCCAGAGCAGAGAGTTCAAGTCAGCCCAAAACGCCTTCGAGTTCCGGACGTATGTGTCGTCAAGGCGCCGGCTCCTCAGGAACAGATCTTTACCTCGCCGCCTCATCTCTGCATCGAGATCCTCTCGAAGGACGACACGATGAACTATATGCAGGAGAAGATCGACGATTATTTGAACTTCGGCGTTCCTTACATCTGGGTCATCAATCCGTGGAACCAAAAAGGCTACGTCATTACTCAGGCTGGAATGGTGGAGGCCAAATCCAGCGTCCTCGAAGTGCGCGACCCGGAGATCAGCATCCCGCTCAGCGAATTGTTCGTCGAGTGAATTTGAGGGCAGCTTCTTCAAGAACTAAATCGAGTAACCATGAAGTCATGGCGCGTCCTGACGAAGACGCATACTTCTTGCAGGTGAAAAGACCTGTCCGGGCAAGCGCTGGAGCACCCGGTAGCAGACCCCAGCCGGAAGGAGAGATCCGACCGAGCCGAGCCGGTCATGTCGCGGCGAAGGCAATAGACAGCAGACAAAGACCAGAGGGTCTGCTGGACCTCTCCGGGGTTCTGAGGCGGCGGCACGCTGGGACAGAAGGATGCGGAACAGGAGAGACCCTACCTGGCAGCCAGTGTCAGGCAAAGACCGGGCGTATAAGGCCGGACGGCTGAAGTCGCGCGGAGCCAGGAGGGAGTCCGAGGGGCTCGTAGTACCAACGAAGGCGTGTAAGACAACGCGCCGGAGGGAAGGGGCTCTGCTTTGATCGGGCTTGTGAGGAGGTAAGCGCGAGGGCATGCCGGCAACGGACAAATCCCCGGAAGTAGATAAAGTGCGAGAACTCCAACGCAAGCTATGGGTGTGCGCCAAGCAGAGTAAGACACGGCGATTCCATGCGCTGTACGACCGGATTCACAGGAGTGACGTTCTGTGGAAAGCATGGATGCGCGTGCGCAGCAATAG
Organism: Terriglobia bacterium; assembly: GCA_963739705.1. Classification (GTDB taxonomy): domain Bacteria; phylum Acidobacteriota; class Terriglobia; order Bryobacterales; family Bryobacteraceae; genus Palsa-89. The sequence continues at coordinate 190,222 of CAVUBR010000025.1, forward strand.
AGGAGCAGCGGGCGTGGATGAAACCACGCTGCGATCCATCGAGGAGCAGGGAGTGACGCAGTTTCTCGAAGGGATACAGGCTGATCTGGAGGCAGGCCGATATCGCCCCTCACCGGTGAGGCGGCAATACATACCGAAAGCGGACGGAAAGCAGCGGTGACCACAGGCGAGACGACATGGCGGTCTTATCCGGGGATAAGGTGACTCGTGGTTCTGCGCCCCCTAGGTCGGGGGATACCGACGGTACGGGACCGGGTGGTGCAGATGGCAGCGAAGATCATCATCGAACCGATTTTCGAGGCGGACTTCGAAGAAAGCAGTTACGGATTCCGTCCGAAGAGAAGTGCGATGCAGGCACTGGAAGCGATCCGCATAGCGGGCAACCGGGGTCATGGATCTGGACATCAAGGGCTTCTTCGACAACATCCCGAAAGATCTGCTGATACGGGCGGTGAAGAAACACGCCAAGGAGCAATGGATCGTGCTGTACATTGAGCGTTGGCTGAAAGCGCCAATGCAAGAGGAGGACGGCCAGTTGGTCCCGCGTGAGAAGGGCACGCCGCAAGGCGGAGTCATCAGCCCTCTGTTAGCCAATCTGTTTCTGCACTATTCATTTGATCGATGGATGGCGAAGCGGTATCCGCAGTTGCCGTTTGAGCGTTTCGCTGATGATGCCATCGTGCATTGCAGAACGGAGAAGGAAGCACCAAGAGCTTCGTGTAGCCATAGCCGAACGCTTGAGGGAGTGCGGGTTGGAGCTTCATCCGGAAAAGACGACGGTCGTCTATTGCAAGGATGAAGATCGGCGATGTTGGACATTGAAAGGCCTGCCGCTGATTTTTTCGCGGGCCCGAAACGCCTACGTGTTAACGCCGAATGGGCCTTCGCGGCGTCTGCCTTCTCAGGCATAGGTGCGGGTACCTGCGGCAAGCCGATCGCTCGAATCGGACAACTACATCGCTGCTGCGGACCCTTGCAGGCCGCGGGCGTAGTCACTGACGCTGGTGAGCTTGATTCCGAATGTGTCGATGAGCGGCGCCATGTTGATCGCGTCCCCGCGAGAGCACCAGAGCATCAAGGCGGCGAAGGTCTTTTGCAGCGAGTCCTTGGCCGCCTCATAGTCTGACAGCAGCGAGGCCTCGGGAACATGTTGGACGTTGAAAGGCCTGCCGCTGATTTTTTCGAAACGGGCTACCACCTCAAGCGGGCTGAGCGCCTCCGGTCCGCCAAATTCGATGGTCCTTCGCTCGGCCGCGGGATGGCGAAGGCAAAGGGCACACATTTCGGCGACGTCCAGGAAAGAGACCCAACTGATGGGGTTCGTTCCCGATCCATAGATGCGAGCCGATGCATTCGGGTAGTCGAAGCCCAGGGCTGGGCTCAGCCACACCTCCATGAAAAAACTCGCTTGAATGCTGGTGAAGTTCAAAGTCCGGATCGCGTCCTCAACTTGCTCCTTGGCATGCGCGAGCGGGAACGGGATCCCGGATGGGCGCCGGAACGAAACGAAAAGATAACGTCCGACATTGGCCTGCTTGGCCGCGTTGACAAGGTGCAACTGGCCTGTCGCGTCCACTGATTCAATCGAGTCGCCCGGCTGCTGGGACAAAGTGGAGGAGGCGGTCGAGATCACCGCGTCGATACCGCGGCAGGCGGCGGCGAGGGACTCCGGGTCCTTCAGGTCGCCGGTACATAATTCCACGCCACAGGACCGCAGGGCCGCAACCTTCTCCTTCGAACTCGTACCCCGAACCAGCGCTCTCACCTTTTCGCCCCGTGCGGCCAGCTTTTGGCAAACCGCGCTTCCCACCAGACCGGTAGCTCCAGCAACAAGAATCATGCGCCCTCCTGACAGGTAGATCTTACACCCATTTTTCGGTGGCGGCTTCGATAGGGCGGCTACGCGGAGCTGGTCTTTGGGCGAGATGCCGATCAGCGCCTGCCGGTGCTTGTCGAGATTTTCTCAGCCAACCCTGTTTTGAGGGCCTCCCACGCTGTTTGCTCCGGCTGCGCGAGCAGCGGGATTGCCGACAACAACAGGATGGTCGCTAGCTTGAAATGGATCATATGGCTTCTCGCTTATGCGGGAATTATACCCAGATGGAGAGCGCTTTTTACGGCCCGGATGATTCAGGCGGCGCCTATTGCGCCAAAGCAAGGGCGCGGCGGGAGAGGGTGAGATAACCGGCGCTGGCCGCACGGCTCGCGACGGCCTCAAACAGGCGTTTGGGGCTAGCCGCTCCGGAGCGCTTGGATACCACAGCAAGCGCAAGATTTTCTTGAAGCGAAAGCTCAGGATTCTTAAGCCTCACGATGCTGGCGTGCAAATCGGCGGGCTCTTGCGGGTCGGCGCCGTTGAGCCGCCAGACGGCCAGCCGCACGATCGCGATGGTAGTTGCATCGGGTGTTTGAGCGGCTTCCTGTTGCGCTTGGGTCACTATCGGGCGGGCATCCGAGCTTTTTCCATTCATCTCCAACGCGCTCGCTTCGACCACCAACGCCCTGGCCGACTTCTCATGCACATGGGCGCTCAAGAAAGCTGCAGCCGAGAGCCTGGCCTGCTCGGCCGCCTGCTCGAAACGACCTTGTGCAAGCAACAACTCGGCGTTAGCGAGCTGGATGCTTCCTTGCGCTTCCGGAAGGGCGCTTAAGCGGCGCAACGAATCATAGCTGTGGTTGGCTTCAGCCGAACGAGTTTCCGCGGCCTGAAGATCTCCGCGAGCGGTGCAAATTGAGCTGAGGGAAGCGAGCGCCGAGATGAGTTCGAAGTTGCTGTTGGAAGCCCGGAACTCGACCACAGCTTTGTCCGCCATTTCTTGAGCCATAGGGAGGCGGCCGTCCAGGCGTGCCAGCTCGGAACGCAGCAAGTAGACCTCACCGATTTCTTCCCGAGCGCTGGTCTTGGCAGCCTCGGAATAGGCTGCATCACCCGCATGCGCGGCATCACTCAGCCTGCCGGTCCGTAGGTAGAAATCGGCGAGTTGCATTTGGTCCTCGCTGGGATCGTAGCCGGTCTCTTTTTTGAGGGAAATTGCTTCCAGGAAACTTTGCTCGGCCTGGTTCCATTCGAGATTGGATTCGGCCACCACCCCGAGGCCGGTCAAAATATTCGCCAGCTCGGCGTTGTCGCCGAGTTCCCGAGCAATAGCCGCGCCTTGCAGATAGGCATCCTGGGCCTCGCGAAATTTTCCGGCGAAAAACTGCGCGTTGGCGCGAATCCGCCAGGCGTGGGCGACGCACTGGCGATCACCCAACTGTTCGCAAACGGTTCGGGCTTCCGTTTGAGCTTGGTCGTATCCGGGTTCAGACATGGACTGCATGGCTCCGCCTTCCAACAGACGAGCGCGTGCAAAGAGGTACATGGCACCTCGGGATTTCGCTTCGCGGGCCGCGCGCCGTGCGGCATCCCGCGTCTTGACAAAATCATCGGCGGCGCCGAAGCATTGCGCTTCGAGCAGATCGATGCGCGGATCGTTTCCGGCAGGTTTCGGGAGTCGTCGCAAGACAGCCAAAGTTGAAATCGCGTCTCCGAATCTCATGGCGCGAAGTTGAGCGCGAGCCAAGTTCAAGCCATCTTCTAAACTGTCGGGGAAAAGCCGAAAAATGGTTTGATAAATTTCAATGGCGCGGTCCCACTGCTGCACGTTGGCGCGATAGCGGGCTTCGATGTCGAGTTGCTCCAGGCGGCCAAGGGATGAGGAAAGCTCATAAGCCCGGCGGCTCTCATCGGCGGCGCGCGAGGAATATCCCAGCGCCGTCCAGGCGTCGGCCAGGGCCGAATGAACCAATGCGTTTCCGGGATCGGCGTTTACCGCTGCCTGGAGATGGTCCCGGGCGGCCATAGGATCGATACGGCGGATGGCGTTCAATCCTTCGGCATACTCGCGCATGGCGCTGAGACCCGGCCAGGGTGGCGGCACGGCGATTGGCCCCGCAATTCCGAAATGCACGCGAAGCTTCGCACCCAGGCGGGTAGTGAGGTCGAGCAGTTCCCGCGCCGGAGCTTCATCGGCGATCGCGGCCAGGCGTTCGCCGGTACGCGCATCGAAGACCCCGAGATCCACGCGCACACGGCACTCCGGACACGTCCCGATGGTCACGTAGGAACCGAGAACAAATGCGTCCGCGTCGAAGTTGCGATGGGCCGATCGCACCAAGCCCGTATCGCCAGAACCCTCCAGGGTCTTTCCGAGACCGGATTTCCATCGGACCACATCGTCGGCCGGAATGGTGCGAAGCTTGCCCGCGCTAGCGAGCTCGGTCGTCAGCATTTCCGGCAAGGCGGTTTGGAGCCAGGTTTCCGAGGAGCTCTTGGAGAGGTCGCGGATGCCCAAAACGGCAACGGATTTCCGCCGAAAACCGCTGGTAGGGAATCGATTAAGCCACAGCGCGGCGCCGGCGGCCACGCACAAGAGCGCTACCGCGGCAAACGCGTACAGAACTTTACGGCGCGGCTTGGGGAGAGAAGGAACTGGAGCGATGGGAGGCTCGGCAAGAGCCATCGGGGCGGTATCGATTCTCGTTACCAGAGCCACGAAGCGGTAACCATTACCCGGCTCGGTTAGGATAAAGCGATTCTCGCCGCGCTTCTCACCCAGGATTTTCCGCAGCGTCGAGATGGTCTGGGTGACGTTGTTGTCTTCGATGGTGGCGCCATTCCAGACCCGCGCCAGCAATTCTTCTTTCGATACGATTTGCCCCGCCGACTCGACAAGTACTGTGAGTACCGCCATCGGCTTGGGCATCACTGGTACTCGCGTGCCGTTTCGCCAGAGGGCCCCTTGGCTGGGAGCCGAGTTCGAAGTCGGCGAATCGATATTTGTACGTCCGGGTTGTCGCGCCGATTTCCAAATTCATGACAAAACCCGGCTCTCACAAATTTTCAGCACGACTCTAAGGACATTTTAGGTCATCGGACTGTATAAAAGGGAACACCCAGCCAGAACCTTGGTTCGATGGCGTTGCGGGAGCTTTGAACCTTCAGGAGGATGGAATGAAATTAACTTTGCGGATCAATAGAACGCGAAGCATGTCGCGATGCGTTTGGCGGGCGGTGCAATCGTCTCCGGCCCCTTACTTCTTTGCCCTGATTCTTCTGTTTGCCTCGTCGCGAGCACAAGCGGATGTTGAGACATACGTCTTCAGTAGTGATGCCAGTACAAACCTGGATGGGACCGCCACGGAAAACATTACCGGTGGCTTCACCTTTGATACCACCACGGGTGCTGTGACCGCACTAACGATCACGTTAGCCAATGGCAACGCGGCGTATGACGGTACTTACAGTAATTCATTGGACACATGCACTACGACATGTACCGGTGTTTACGGCACCAATGGCGGGTCGAATCTGTTTGTGTTTTTCGCTCAAGATCTCGGCGCATCGCCTGACGCTTTAACATCGACTGAATGGGTGTCGTCGGTATCGCCGTATTTTGGGTTAGATTCTTCACCAACGGGATCCGTCGCGTTGACCAGCAGCGCTGCGGTGCCTGAGCCCAGTCCGATCGCTCTCCTCGTGACGATGGTCGCGATGGTGGGATTCCTGACACGCCGCAAGCTCGCGGGGGGAAATCTACGTTAAGGACGATGACGCGGGCACCTGGGTGACGTCGAGAGGGGGGGCGCGTCCACGGTACCGGAGCCCGGCAACGTCAGCCTAATTGGGGCCGGCCTGGTTGCGATTGTACTGGTTCAGAGGAACCGGCGGGCCCGAAACGCTTATGGCGTCTGCCTTCTCAGGGATATGCATTCGGGTAATCGAAGCCCAGGGCCGGGCTCAGCCACACCCCCATGAAAAAACCCGCTTGTATCACGGTAAAGTTCAAATTCCGGATCGCGTCCTCGACTTGCTCCTTGGCCCGCGAGAGCGGGAACGGGATCGCGGATTTGCGCCGGAACGAAACGGAGAGATACCGTCCGACATTGGCCTGCTTGGCCGCGTTGACAAAGTGCAACTGGCCTGCCGCGTCCACTGATTCAAATGGAGTCGCCCGGCTGTTGGGACAAAGTCGAAGAGGCGGTCGAGATCACCGCGTCGATGCCGCGGCAGGCAGCGGCGAGGGACACGGGGTCCTTCAGGTCCCCGGTACATAGTTCCACGCCAGATGATCGAGGGGCTTCAACTTTCTCCGGTGACCTTGTGCCTCGAACCAGCGCTCTCACCTTTTCGCCCCGTGCAGCCAGCTTTTGGCAAAGCGCGTTTCCCACCAGGCCGGTAGCTCCCGCAACAAGAATCATGCGCCCTCGGGACTTGTAAATCTTACACCCATTTTTCGGAGGCAGCTTCGAAGGGACGGGGACGCGGAGCTATTCTTTGGGCGCGATGCCGAGCGCTTTCATTTTGCGGTAGAGATTGCTGCGCTCCAGGCCCAGCACTTCCGCCGTCCGGGTTACGTTGCCCTTGGTTTCATCCAACGTTTTGAGGATATATTCGCGCTCGGCGGCGGCCCGCACCTCGTGCAGACTGCCGAAGCGTTCCGGTGCACGGTCCCCTCCGCTGCGCTTGGCCGGATTCAGCGGAATGTGGCGGGCATCCACGCGCACCTGCGGATTCATGATCACGATGCGCTCCATCAGATTGCGCAATTCACGGACATTGCCCGGCCAGCGATGCTCCTGCAGCGCGGCGTAAGCTTGCGGCGTCAGTTCCTTGGGCTTACGCCCATAAGACATGGTGAATTCCTTGATGAAATGGTCGGCCAGCAGCGGGATGTCTTCCAGGCGCTGGCGCAGCGGCGGAACATAAAATGGAATGACGTTGAGCCGGTAGAACAGATCCTCGCGGAAGTTTCCGCGCTCGATTTCTTCTTCCAGATTTTTGTTGGTAGCGGCGATAACTCGCACGTCGACCTGAATGGACGTGGCGGCGCCCACCGGCTCGAAGCGCTGCTCGTCCAGCGAGCGAAGCAACTTGGCCTGCGTCTTGAGGCTCATGTCGCCGACTTCGTCCAGAAACAGCGTGCCGCCGTCGGCCTTCTGGAGCTTGCCGGTCTTGTCATCCAGAGCGCCAGGAAAACTGCCCCTGCGATGGCCGAACAATTCGCTCTCGATCAGGTCTTCGGGAATGGCGGCGCAGTTGACTTCGATGAAGGGCTCGGAGGCGCGCGCGCTCAGAGAATGAATGGCGTGCGCCACCAGTTCCTTGCCGGTCCCGCTTTCGCCATAAATGAGCACGCGCCCGTTGGTTGCCGCCATCAGAGCGAGCTGTTGCCGCAGGGCTTTCATAGGAACGCTTTCGCCAATGATTTGGAGCCTGAGCCGGCCATCTTCCTTGAAACGCTCCAGCTCCAGTTGCAGGCGATGCTGCTGGAGCGCATTCTTGACCACCACCGAAACTTTCTCGATGGTGAGCGGCTTTTCCAGAAAATCGAATGCGCCGAGCTTGGTCGCTTTCACAGCGGTCTCGATGGTGCCGTGGCCGGATATAATCACCGCCACGGGGCGATTGGCGAACGGCAATTCCTGGATGCGCGCCAATGTCTCCAGGCCGTCCATGCCAGGAAGCCAAACATCCAGAAGGACCAATTCGTAAGACGCGTGGTTGAGCTCTTCACAGCATTCTTCGCCCGTCGGAACCGTGTGGGTCTGATAGCCCTCGTCTTCGAGAACGCCGGCCAGTGATTGGCGGATCAGCGGTTCGTCATCAACAATGAGAATGCGGGCGGGCTTCACGAGCGGCTGTCTCTCTCCGGAACGCGCACAACGGATCGCCGCTGCAGCACGTCTTGGTCGGACAAGGATGCCGCGGCGTCCTGTGCGCTCTCCGGAACGCGCACAACGGAACGCCGCTGCAGCACGTCTTGGTCGGACAAGGATGCCGCGGCGTCCTGTGCGCTCATGGAAACTTCGGCGACCCTGAGCTCCGGCTCGGCGGCGTCTTGGTCAGCGGCCAGCAAGGTGGGCAGGTCCACGATGAAGCGCGCGCCCACGGGCTGGTTATCTTCGACGCGAATGGTCGCTTCGTGATCGGCCAGAATCCGGTTCACGATCGCCAGGCCCAGACCGGTGCCGCGGCCTTTGGTCGAGAAATACGGCAAGAAGAGCTTTTCCTTGTCATCGCGGGAGACACCGCAACCCGTGTCGGCGACGATTAATTCCACGGAATCGGCGTCCGTGGTGCGAGTGGTAATGAAGAGTTCCTTGACGAGCGACTCCAGCATTGCCTCCGCGGCATTATCCACCAGGTTGATCACGGCGCGCTTGAAGTGCTCCGGGTCGACTTTAACCAGGGGCAGGTCCTGGGCCAGATCTCGATGCACGTTGATTCCGGCCAGGCGCCCGTCGAAGACCGCCAGCGCGTTCTCCACCACCTGGTTCAAGCCGCAAGGAACCGGGTGCGCCGCCGGGAATCGGGAAAATTGGGAGAATTCATCCACCAGGGTGCGCACGCTTTCCACTTCACGCGCGATGGTCAAAGAGCATTCGCGCAAAATGCGGTGAGTGTCCGCGGTGGATCCGGCGCGCTCCAACTGGCGGGCGATGCGGTCGGCGCAAAGCGCGATGGGCGTAAGCGGATTCTTGATTTCGTGCGCCACCCGGCGCGCCACTTCGTGCCAGGCGGCGGCCTTCTGCGCGCGCAGCAACTCGCTGGTGTCTTCCAGCACTAAAACGAAGCCGGAGCTGCGCTGTTCATCGAGCGCGGCGACGGTGAGCGCCAGGTGCAGTACGCGCCGCTCGGCTTTGTATTCGAGCTGCATTCCAGCCGCGCCGGTGCGGCGTGCGCGGTTCATCAAATACCGGATCTCGGCGGTGTCGTCACGGGAGAACAGATCGCTCAATCGCGCCGCCCGCGCCACCTGGTCTTCCGGGAAGATTCCCAGCAGCGCGCGGTTGACGCGCTGGATGCGGCCATCGGAAGAAAGCGAGATGACACCGGTCGGAATACTTTCGAGAATCGCCTCGGTGAAGCGGCGGCGCGCCTCCAGTTCCCGGCCGTTGGTTTCCAGAGCCTCGGTCATCTCATTGAACGCCTTCACCAGCGTGGCCATCTCGTCAATCGCGCCCACGTGCACGCGATACCCCAGGTTGCCTTTACGGATCTGCTCGGCGCCCTTGAGCAACGCGGTGATCGGAGTGCTGATCTGGCTGGCCATGTAGCGCGCGATCCAGATGGCGAAGAACAAAATGAAAAGTGTGATCAGCGTCAGCAACAAGAGATACGTGTTTCGAAACGCTTTGCGATCTACGGCCAGGCGGTTGTATTCGGCCACCCAGGAGTTGATTTCGTGCTGTTTGGCCGTCAGATCGAGGCGCAGCGGCGCCGACAAAGTCAGCACCCCTTCGCCGGTGTCCACGTGGACCGTGATCAGATCGCTGGTCCGCGCCGTCTGGACCGAGCAAACCACGCGCCTGACTCCCTTGGGATTCTCGATCTCCGCTCGCGCAATCTGATTCTTCTGACAGAAGCGCTCATAAAAGTCCGCACTTTGCGCGGCCGGTTCGGACGCCAGCCAATGCGCCTGCGCGGTGAGCTTATCCCGCACTTCCTGATTCAATTGATTCGCCACCTGGATCAGGTCGGTGTTTATGTTGCGGGCCGGACGGCTAAACCAGCTTTCCAGGTTCCGGTTCAACACAGAAACGCTCCACAGAACCAGGAAGAACACCGGCAGGACGCTCAAGGCGATGGCGCCGGCAATGAGTTTGGACTTGATGTGCGAGCCGGGCCGGTTGCTTTGGCGTTCGATGTACAGCTTGACGCCGGTGCGGAACAGGATGAAACCGAGCGTGATGGTCAGGATGAAGATCAGGGTGGAGAGCACCCAGAACAGAAAGGTTTGCTGGAGGCTGGAGGGGGCGAAAGAACCGAGCGTGAAGGAGCCCTGCCACACCACCAGCGTCACCAGGATGGCGAGCAGCACGACGCCGGAGCCGAACAGCAGTGGCTTTCGCATGGCCCTGTAGGAATTATAGGGTGTGGGCGGCATCGGCGGCCAAGTTGCTCTTGATGCTGTTCCCTGAGTCTGGAGCAAGCTATGCCTACTCCCTGGTGCCCGCGCGTTAGAATGAGCCATGCATTCGGGCGGGCGCAGACTAGCTTCACTAGCCTGTTCGGTCGAGCTGGTTGCGTTGCTTAGCCTCTTCTGGCCTGGATCAGCTCCCACGGCGCACGCCCAAAACATCACGGCAACCGCTGGCCAGCCTGCAGGCTACATCGATTCCAAAGTCTGCGCCGGATGCCACCAGAGCATCTGGGAAACATACCAGCGCACGGGCATGGGGCGATCGTTCTACCGGCCAAGCGCGGCCAACCAGATCGAAGATTATACAGAGATTTATTTTCACCGGCCCTCGGCCACTTACTATGCGATGGTCCAGCACGACGGGAAATATTTCCAGCGCCAGTACCAGATCGACTATGACGGCAAGCAAACCAAAGTCTCGGAAGCGGAAATAGACTTTATTGTTGGCTCCGGCAATCATTCGCGAACTTACTTGCAGCGCACCGCCCGGAATACTCTGATCGAGCTGCCGCTGGCTTGGTATGCCGAAAAGGGCGGCTACTGGGCCATGAATCCCGGCTACGACCGGCCGGATCATCAAGGCCGCCGGCGGTTGATCGGCTACGATTGCATGTTCTGCCACAACGCGTATCCGGAAATTCCAGCCGAAGCGGACCGGCGCAGCGATCCAGTTTTTTTGAGCGTCAGGGAAGGCATCGATTGCCAGCGCTGCCATGGCCCCGGCGAGAAGCATGTCGCCCTGGCACGCCAGCCGAACACACCGCGGGCGGACGTACGCGGCTCCATCGTGAATCCTGCGCGCCTGGCGCCGGATCGGCAAATGGAGGTGTGCCTCGAATGCCACTTGGAAACCACCAGCTTCCCTTTGCCGAATTCAATCGTGCGATATGAACGCGCCCCTTTTTCGTACCGGCCGGGCGCGCCGCTGGCCGATTTCATGCTGCATTTCGACCAGGCGCCCGGCCACGATCAGGATCAGCGATTCGAGATTGCCGGGGCGGCTTACCGGCTGGACCGCTCGGCCTGTTTTTTGAAAAGTAAAGGCGCGCTCGAATGCACCACCTGTCATAACCCGCACGATGTCCCGCGCGGCGAGGCGGCCGCCCGCCATTACACCGCCGTTTGCCGCCAGTGCCACAGCGCCGCGTTCGACCGGCTGGTCGCGTCGGGAAAGCACACCTCCGAGAGTGACTGCACCGGTTGCCATATGCCCAAGCGGCGCACCGACGATGTGGTTCACGTGGTGATGACGGATCATTACATCCAACGCCGGAAACCTGCCCGGGACCTGGTGGCCGGCATCTCCGAGCGGCCGGGTGATGCGAATCCATACCGAGGGGAAGTGGTTCTGTATTACCCAAAAACACTGCCGCGGCCCGAGGACGAATTATATCTGGCGGTCGCGCAGGTGGCACAGGAGAGCAACCTGAGCCAAGGAATCGAGCGCCTGGCGGCCGCAATTGAGAAGTATCGTCCCAGCGCCGCCGAGTTCTATCTGCAACTGGCCGATGCCTGGCGCGCCAGTGGCCAACCGGGCCGCGCGGTTCCGGTGTATGAAGAGGCGCTGCGGCGCGATCCGAAGTCCCTGGCCGCTCTGCAAAACATGGCGCTCTCTCTCATGTCTCTGCGGCAACCAACGCGCGCCGTTGAGATCCTCCAGCGGGCGCTGGAATCGGCGCCGCAAGATGCTGCTACCTGGGATCTGCTCGGTAGCGTATATGCCGAGCAAGGCGAAGTCTCTGACGCGATGGCTGCATTTCAAAAGGCCATCGCGCTGGATGACACGCTGCCGGAAGCGTTCAACAGCCTGGGCGGAGTTTTGTTACAGGCTCGCGATTTGGCGCGGTCCGAGCCGCTACTGCGGAAAGCCGTCGCGCTCGATCCCAACTATGCGCAGGCCCACAACAATCTCGCGAATCTGCTTTCGGTCACCGGACGTCTGGAAGAAGCACGCTATCATTTCGAAGCCGCGCTGCGAGTGAGTCCGAACAATTCGGCAACGCGCTACGACTATGCGGTGGCGCTGGCGCACGCCGGGCGGCGGGAGGAAGCCGAGCAGCAACTCGAGACCGGACTTCAGAACGATCCGAACTCCGCCGATTCGCACGAGTTCCTGGGGACGCTTCTGGCGGCCAAAGGACAACTGGCGCGCGCGATCGAGCACTATCGCGAGGCGCTGCGGATCCGTCCCGGATTCGATCGGGCGAACCTGCACCTCGGCGAGTCCTTGGTGGATTCAGGCGATGCAGCCGGCGCACGCCCCTACTTAGAAAAGGCCGCGGGGAGCGCGGATGCAACCGTCCGCGGGGAAGCGTTGGCGGTCCTCAAAAAGCTGGGCGGGAATCGTCGCTAGACTAGCGCATCTTGGCGCGCAGCCGGCCGATCAGTTCACCCAACTTCGGATCGGGCTGCAAACGCTGCGCCTGTTCGAGTTGCGCCAGCGCCTCCTTCGCCTGTCCTGGACTGCGCAGCAGCACCACCCCCAGCAAATAATGAGCCTCCGCGAAATCGGGGCGGATGCGCACGGCCGCCTCCAGATGTTCAATCGCGTCCGGCAATCGGCCCGGAATTTCAGAAAGAGCGTTGCCGAGATTGGCTTGCATTTCCGCCGAATCCGGGTTGCTGCGGAGGGCCGCTTCGAAATGTGGAATCGCTTCCGGAAGCCGGCCGGGGATTTGCGACAGCGCCGTCCCGAGGTTGTTGTGCGCTTCCGGGTAGTCGGGCCGCAGGCGCAGCGCGGCTTCATACTCTGCAATCGCGTCGCGAGGATGCCCCATTTTCGACAGCGCCACTCCCAAGCCGTTGTGCGCTTCCGGATAATCCGGCCGGATACGCAGTGCGGCTTGGTATTCGCGCACGGCGTCCGGCAAACGGTCCGGCAGTTCGGAAAAAATTTGGCCCAGGTTAGAGTGTGCCTCCGCGTACTCGGGGTTGATTCGCAAAGCGGCCTCGAATTCCCGAATCGCCTCCTGCGCTTGGCCCGGTTGCTCCGCGAGAGCACTCCCCAGTCCGTTGTGCGCTTGCGCCAGCGCCGGATCGATTGCGAGGGCCGCTTTGAAATGCGCGATCGCATCCGGCAACCGTCCCGGCAGATCGAGCAGCGCAACGCCCAGATTGCTGTGTGCTTCCGCGAAACCGGGCCGAATTTCCAAGGCGGCCTCAAAGTGAGGGATCGCCTCTCGCGAGCGGCCCATTTGGGACAGCGCCCGGCCCAAATTATTCTCCGCCTCGGGGAATCTCGGCCGGATCCGCAGCGCTGTCTCGAAATGAGCGATGGCGTCACGGTCGCGGCCGGGCATGCGCCCCAACGCTTTGCCGAGATTGTTGTGCGCTTCGGCCGAATTTGGCTTCAGTTGGAGCGCGGTTTCCAGATGAGACATCGCTTCGCTCGAGCGGCCGGGGACATCGAGCAACTCAGCGCCCAGATTGTTGTGGGCCATCCACGAGCCGGGATTGCGCTGCAGCGTAGCTCGATAGACGGTCTGGGAATCGCGATAGATCGAAGCCTGACGCCAGGTCAAAACTCCGAGCGTGGCAAGCAGCGCAACGGCGCCTAGCAAGGCAAAAGGCCGCGCGGAGGAAGGTAATCGCTGGGTTCCAAGCGCCAGCGCGGCCGATACGGGCACGATGACTCCCAGGCTCGCCAGATATTGGAAGTGGTCGGCGACATAGGAATAAATGAACGGATACACGTTCAGGAATCCCAGGACCGGAACCAGAGTTCCCGAAAAAAACAGGAATCCGGCCAAAGGGCCGCGCCGCCGGCGTGCCAGGAGCAACAGCGCCCCGCCAAGCACCAATATGCCCAGCGGAAACAGGTATTGCCACCAGATGGAAGCGTCGACCGTCCAACGGGGATAAATGAAGACCAGGTTCTGAGGCCAGAGCAGCTTCGCTAGGTAAAACCAGATCACACGGCCGGCCAGCAGGCAGCGATCCAGAAGGGACAAGGAAAAGTCGGGGCCCTCGGCGCCAATGAACTTGCGTTCCACCCATGCGGTGAATAGTCCTGCAGCGGCGCCAATCGCAAGCCAAGCAAGCAGCGGGCGCACGTCGCGCCTCCAATCCAACCGCCCGCGCCGCCACCAGAAGACCACCAACAGCGCGGCCGGCAAAGTGGCAGTAACGGTCTTTGCGAGCAGCGCCAGTATGAAGAGTGCCAATGCGAGCGCGTATTGGGATTTCCGGCGCGTCTCGTCGAAATGCAAGTAGGCCAGCGCCGCGCCAAGATACAAGACGGCCGAGAGAGTGCTTTTTTGCTCCGAAATCCACGCCACCGCATTGACGCACACCGGATGCAAAGCAAAGACAAAGCCCGCCAGCCACGCGCCCGGGATCGATAAACGGCGGACAATCAGGACCACCAGGAGAGCGGCTGCCGCGTGCAGCATTACGTTGGCCAAGTGATAGCCCAAGACTGCGTCAACCCACAGCCGATGCTCGATCCAGAAGACGCTGTGGAGCAGTGGATAATATTGCTGGGTTGCGCCCAACTGGGACCAGATTCGCCAGAGCCCACCTAGTGAACGAAGCTCGGGCCGTGTTACGTGAGCGGAATCATCCCAAATGAGCCCGCCACCGAGCGCCGGCCAATAGGCACAAAGCGTGCCGAGCAGCAGCGCTCCGCTCGCGGCAAGATCACGCGGGCGCAACCACCAGGATCGTGTGGCCTTGGCTGAAGCATCCAGGCCAGCGGAGACAGAAGTTTTGGCTGAACCAACCGCTTTGCGCGAGCCACTGAGCGCTCCGGCCACCTTCTCCGCCATAAGAAACTACAATTGTCGCGTCTTTTGGCGCTGGACGCCGCAAAGCGGATTTGAACCGATTTTACTAGTACTTCCGGCTTATCCCGATTGGAGCCAGCGGTCCGGAGGACCGTACAAGAGGTCATGCTAATCTGAGGCCAGGCGATTGAGTATGCCAATATTTTCTCCCCTTCTTTCCGACATTGCGGGCGACGCCGCGGGCTGTGGCGCGCGAATCAAAGGTAGTACGCGAATCAAAGCATGCGTCGCGCTGTGCCTGTCGCTGGCAGTCCTGGCGTCCGGCTGCGGCCGGACCGCAGTCCAGTACATCACGCGTGGAAATCAGCTTTTTGCTTCCGGCAAGTACGAGGACGCGGTGCTCAACTACCGCAACGCGATTAAAAAGGACCCCAAATCCGGTGAAGCATTTTACCGGCTCGCCCTGGTCCTGTTCCGCACAAACAAGGTCCCGGACGGATACCAATCGTTAATTCGCGCGGTTGATCTCAGCCCGGACAACATTCCCGCCAAGGTCGAGTTGGCCAACCTCAGCCTGGCTGCTTATGCGCAAAGTCCTCAACACCCGGCTGCATTTTACGACCGGGCCGTCAAGATTGCCGATCAACTGCTGGCCTCCAATGCCAATTCGCTGGAAGGTTTGCGTTTGAAGGGTGGCATCGCTCTCATGGACAATAAGGCCGGCCTTGCGGTCTCGTTTTTCCACCGCGCGCTGGAAGCTTCTCCGGGGAACCCAGACATCCAGACGGCTCTAGCGGAGGCGCTGCTCAAGGACAATCAACCGGCGGAGGGCGAGAAGGAAGCCCGCGAGGCGATTGCGCATCATCCGGAATTCGGGCCAGCCTACGACCTCATGTATTCTCAATACATTCTTGCCAAGCGCTGGGATGACGCCGAAGCCTTGCTGAAGCTGCGAATTTCAAACAATCCCAAGGATGCCTCCGCGGTCATCCGTCTGGCCGGTTTTTACGCCGGCCGGCAAAAGCCGGAGCAGGCCGAGAAGTTGATCGATTCGCTGGTGGCAAGGCGTGACACGTTTCCAGATGCCGACTTGTTGGCAGGCGATTTTCACAGCGTGACACGGTCGTTTGACAAGGCTCTGGCGGACTACCAGCGCGGGTTGTCGCGGGATAAGCCGCGCCAAAACACGTACCAACTGCGTTCGGCCGCCGTCCTGGCCATCCTGGGGCGCCGCGACGAAGGGCTGAAGGACGTCAATGCAGTGCTCGCCAAAGATCCCAAAGACCTGACGGGACGGGCCCTCAAGGCGTCCATACTGCTGGAAATGCGCGGCGCCCAAAATTTCAAGGATGCTGGCGCAATCACGACAGATTTGGCCAAGGAAGCACCCGGCAATGCGCGCATCCAATTGCTCAGCGGACAGGCCGCGCTGGCCAATGCAGAATTCGATACTGCCATCGCCCGCTTCCAGCAGGCCGCCAGGATCGAACCGCGCTCCACGGTTCCGCATTTGGCTCTGGCACGCACGTATTTGCTTCGCAAGAACTTTCCGGCCATGCTCGAACAGGCCAACACCGCCCTGACCATCAACAGCCAGGACAATAACGCGCGGCTTTATCGGGTGATGGCGTTGACTGGAAGCGGCTCCTTCGCCACCGCGGAAGCCGAAGCCGAACAACTTGCCAAGGATACTTCAAACGCACGCCAGGTCGAAATGCAGCTCGGGATCATTGCGCTTAGCCAGAAGAAGTACGCCTCGGCCCAGGAACATTTCGAGAAGCTCTATCGGGAAGGCGGCGCGCAGGATGTCTCCCCGTTAGCCGGACTGGTGAGCACTCTGGTAGCTGAAAATAACTCAGACCGCGCACTGGCGCTGCTTGCAACGCAGGAGAAGCGCACTCCGGATTCGTTGCCGACCCAGGCTTTGACGGTCGCAACCGCCCAAGCCGCCGGCAAATTCGACGTGGCTCTGGCGGAGCTCCAGAAGATGGCCGCCCAGAATCCCAAGTCCGCCGACGTGCAGATTCGAATCGCGGAGCTGCAACACAGGCAAGGAAACTTGCTAGCCTGCATCGAAGCCTACCAGCGCGCGCGCCAACTCGATCCCAAGCGCAAGGGCATCCTGGCAGCGATCGGGAGCGCCCAGAGCGAGCTGGGCGACACAACCGGCGCCATCGAAAGTTACCGCAAGGCGCTGACCGAAACTCCCGACAATCCATTCGTTCTGAATAACCTCGCCTATCTGCTGGTGGAAACCCACGGGGATCTGACGGAAGCCAATCGCCTGGTGAGCCAAGGACTCCGCAAAGCTCCTGACAACTCGTCGCTCAAAGATACGTTGGGATGGGTTGAGGTGCAACAAGGCAACACGTCCGCGGCGCTTCCCCTGCTATCAGGGCTGGCGCGAAAGGAGCCGGATAATGTCACTTTTCTCTATCACTACGCGGTGGCGTTGTTCCGTAGTGGTGACCACAATAGCGCCAAGCGCGAGCTCGAGACCGCTCTGGCTAAGCAGCCGCCCGCGCCGATGGAGAAAGATATCCGGGATCTTCTGGCCAAAGCGAATTAGGTCCGGCTGCATCCGCAGCCTCCGCGCGAGCGGATGAAATCCGCAATACTGGACTATGCGGTGCTCTCTCCTGCTCCTGTCTGTTGCCGCCGGCTTGACCGGCTGGGCGCAAGAGCCCTCCGCCCTCCTCCAGGACCCTGGCGTGAAAGCCGCCCTCGAAGCCGCCCAGCGCAACGAACCGAAATTCATTGACGAAGAGGTGCGGATATGCGAAATCCCAGCGCCCCCGTTCCATGAGACCGAGCGCGGGCGAGGAACTCCAGCGTCTGTTCAATGGCCTCGGATTGAAGGATGTGCGCATGGACAAGGCGGGCAACGTGATCGGCGTCCGCCCTGGCCGCGCGGCGCATCCGAACCTGGTGTTCAGCGCTCATCTCGATACGGTTTTTCCGGAAGGCACCGATGTAAAGGTCACTCGCGAAGGAACGCTCCTGAAGGGTCCTGGCATAGGCGACGATTGCCGGGGACTGGTGGTGATGCTCGCGACCATTCAGGCATTGAACGACGGGCATGTGGAGACGCCGGGCACCATCACATTTGTCGCCGACGTCGGCGAGGAGGGTTTGGGCGATTTGCGCGGCGTCAAAAAT
The DNA here is from genome assembly GCA_963739705.1 of Terriglobia bacterium. Taxonomy (GTDB): domain Bacteria; phylum Acidobacteriota; class Terriglobia; order Bryobacterales; family Bryobacteraceae; genus Palsa-89. The sequence goes on from CAVUBR010000025.1 coordinate 208,070, forward strand.
CTCTTCGACGACAGCCTGAAGGGCCAGATCGACAAATTCGTTTCCGTGGATGGCACCGGGCTTGGCATGACCAACGTCGGAGTGGGAAGCATGCGCTATCGCGTCACTTATAAGGGCCCCGGCGGGCATAGCTACGGCGCCTTCGGCATGGCTAATCCCATTCACGCTCTGGGCCGCGCCATCGCCAAGATCGCCGATTTCGAAGTTCCGGCCGATCCGAAGACCACCTTCAACGTTGGCCGCGTGGGCGGCGGAACCTCCATTAATGCGATCCCGTTCGAAGCCTGGATGGAGGTGGACATGCGCTCCGCCGACGTGGCGTCCTTGAAAGCGCTGGACGACAAGTTCAACGCCGCCGTTCGCGCCGCCGCCGAGGAAGAGAATCGCCGCTGGCATAACCGCGGCAAGCTTACGGTATCGCCGGAACTGGTTGGACTGCGTCCCGCCGGCCAGACGCCCGCGAATTCTCCCATCGTACAAACCGCGCTGGCGGTTTCGCATGCGCTGGGGATCGAAGAGACGCTGCACGAAGGTTCCACGGATTCCAACGTTCCGATGAACCTGCACATTCCCGCCATCACCATCAGCGGAGGCGGCAAGGGGACCGGCGCGCACTCGCTGAACGAAACATTCGACACGGCGGATTCCTGGCGCGGAACCCAGCGCGCGATTCTGCTGGCCATCGCATTGGCGCGATAGACCGCAGCACTCGTGCGTGTGCGATGGAACATGCTATTTTAAGATTTCTCAACCATGTCCAACCTAGTCCCTATAACAGTCGCGTATGGCGTGCTTGATCAAGGTATCGAGATCGTAAAAACCGAAAATCTGCGCGCGTTCGACGGGAAACCGGGTTACACGCTCGCGCAAGGACAGTAGCCCGGATGCAGCCCGAGCCGCTGGTTGGCATCATCATGGGCAGCAAGTCCGACTGGGAGACCATGCGCCATGCCGCCGACACGCTGGCGCTGTTCGACGTGCCGCACGAAGCGAAGATCGTCTCGGCGCATCGCACGCCGCAATGGATGGTGGAATACGCGTCCGGCGCCGAAGCGCGCGGCCTCCAAGTAATCATCGCTGGCGCGGGCGGCGCGGCCCATCTGCCCGGCATGGTGGCCGCCAATACGCTGCTGCCGGTGCTCGGCGTTCCCGTTGAGAGCCAGGCTCTGAAAGGCATGGATTCGCTGCTGTCCATCGTGCAGATGCCCGGCGGCGTGCCGGTCGGAACGCTGGCGATCGGTAAAGCGGGCGCCCAGAATGCCGCGCTGCTGGCCGTTTCCATCCTGGCGAATCACGATCCCGCGCTGCGCGAAAAGTTGCGCGCGTTTCGCGCAAGAACAAGCGGCCAAGGTGCGCGCGGACGTATTGGCGTGATCCAGCCGATTCTTCCCGGTGCTACCATCGGCGTGCTTGGCAGCGGACAACTGGGCCGCATGTTCGCCATCGCCGCCCGGCGGATGGGCTACCGCGTCCACACCTTTTCGCCCGATCAGGACACGCCCACCGGCCAGATCGCCGACGTGGAAGTGGTTGCATCCGTACGACGATCTAGATGCGGTTCGCAACTTCGCGCGCAATGTCGGCGTGGTCACCTTCGAGTTTGAAAATGTCCCGGCTGACACCGCCCAGGCAGCCGCCAGTTGCGCGCCCGTGCGGCCCGAGCGGTTCGATACTTCACACCACGCAGCAGCGGATTCGCGAAAAGTCATTCTTGAGGAGCGCGGGTCTCCCGACCACTCCCTATCGCGAGATTCACTCTTCGGAAGATCTGGCGCGCGCCATATCCGAGCTGGGCTGCCCGGCCATTCTCAAAACCGCCGCCTTCGGCTACGACGGCAAGGGCCAGGTTCGCGTCGAATCGTCCGGAGCGCGCCGAGGAAGCCTGGGACGCGATCGGCCGGCAGGAAGCGGTGCTCGAAGCGTTCATCGACTTCGATCGCGAGATTTCAGTGGTGGCGGCGCGCGGCGGCGACGGCGCCTTCGTGCACTACAGTCCGGCCGAGAATCAGCATAGCCGCCACATCCTGGATGTTTCGATCGCGCCCGCCCGCGTGCCTTCCGCGGTGCCGAACGAGGCCGTGGAGATGTCTCGTTGCGTACTCGAAAAACTGGGCGTCGTAGGCGTGCTCTGTGTCGAGTTTTTCGTCACGCGCGATGGCCGGCTGCTGATCAACGAACTGGCGCCGCGCCCCCACAACTCCGGCCACTTGACGGTCGACGCGTGCGTCACCAGCCAGTTCGAGCAACAGTTGCGCGCGGTCTGCGGTCTGCCGCTAGGCTCGACCGCTATGCATGCTCCAGCGGCCATGGCCAACATATTGGGCGATCTGTGGTCGCAGGGCGAACCCAACTGGGTAGCCGCGTGCGCATTCCCCAATGTGAAACTGCACCTGTATGGAAAGCTTGCACCGCGCCCGGGGCGCAAAATGGGTCACCTGACGGCCTTGCATCACGATGCCGAAGAAGCCCACCGAACCGTGCTTGAGGCACGCCAAAGCTTGACTCAAGCTGACTGAATCTTCCTCCCGCCGGCGATCATCCTAGAGTCTGTGACCAACGAGCTCCTTAAGAAGCTCGGCATCGAGAATCCGATCATCCAGGGACCCATGGGCGGCGGCCCGAGCACGCCCGAACTGGTCGCGGCGGTGTCCAACGCAGGCGGCCTCGGCTCGCTAGGGGCTGCATACCTCTCGCCCGATCAGATCGGGGAGACCATCCGGCGAATCCGCGCGCTCACGGACCGGCCATTCCAGGTGAATCTGTTCGTGGGCGGCTGGCGGACCGATCTCAGTTTCGATCCAGCGCCGATGCTAGCGTTGTTGTCGGAGATCCACACTACGCTCGGGCTGCCGCCCCCAACGCTGCCTCAGCTCGGGCCCGATCCATACCCGGCCCAACTCGAAGCCGTGTTGGACGCGCGCCCTCCCATCTTCAGTTTCACTTTCGGCATTCCGGATCGAGACGCAATGTCGCGGCTTAAATCGCGCGGCATACTCGTGATCGGCACCGCGACAACACTTGATGAGGCGCGACTCGTAACCGAGGCGGGCGTCGACGCCATTGCCGCCCAAGGTTCGGAAGCGGGCGCGCATCGTGGAACGTTCGCCGCCCCGTTTGAAGAGTCCATGGTGTCAACGCTCACGCTCACCCGCCAAATTCGCGGCGCTCTCTCGAGGCCGGCAATCGCATCCGGCGGCCTGATGGATGGATCGGACATTGTTTCCGCCTTGGACGCAGGCGCGTCCGCGGCCGGGCTCGGAACCGCATTCCTGGTATGCCCCGAATCGGGCGCGCCCGACGCTCACAAGCGTGCCATTTTAGCGGCCGGCCGCGATGCCACGGTAGTTACCCGCGCCTTCTCCGGACGGCCCGCTCGAGGCCTTCGCAACGATTTCATCGCGCGCCTGGAAGGCAAGGAGAGCGCCATCCTGCCATACCCGTTGCAGAACGCCTTGACCCGAACCATGCGCGCTACCGCTGGAAAGCAGGGCCTGGCTGGATTTCTGTCACTCTGGGCGGGAACCGGCGTGGCTCGCGCCCGGGCCATGCCAGCCGGCGAATTGGTTCGGTCCTTAGTCGAAGAAATGAACCAGGGCCACCGCGCCGGCTCAGCAGTTCAGCCCCGGTAGCGTGGTTGCCTCCGCGAACAACACGCCTCGCTGGTACTCTGGAAATAATGCCTGCGGCTCGCGAATGGTTGAAGCAAGCCCGCTCAGTGGCCGTGCTCACGGGCGCCGGAGTTTCGGCCGAAAGCGGGGTGCCCACGTTTCGGGGCGCCGACGGCCTGTGGAAACGGCATCGCGCCGAAAGTCTCGCAACGCCCGAGGCCTTCGCCCGCGATCCAAAACTGGTATGGGAATGGTACGATTGGCGCCGCGGCGTTCTTTCCGGCGTTAAGCCCAACGCGGGCCACTACGCGCTGGCTGAACTCGAAATGCGGACTCCCAACTTCACGCTGATCACGCAAAATGTCGACGGCCTCCATGAACTGGCCGGCAGCCGCAACGTGCTGCGCGTGCACGGAAGCATCTGGATGTTGCGATGCCTCGCCTGCGGCCGCGAAGAAGAGGACCGCCGCGCTTCGCTGCCCGAGATCCCGCCGCGATGCGCGTGCGGCGGCATGCTGCGTCCCGGCGTGGTGTGGTTCGGCGAAGCTCTTCCCAGGGCCGTTTGGCGCGCCGCCGAGACGGCCGCGCGGGCCTGCGACTTGCTGCTGGTGATCGGAACTTCGGCCGTGGTGTATCCGGCGGCCGGGCTGGCGCATCTGGCGAAATCCTCCGGCGCCCGCGTGGTGGAAATCAATGTCGCCGAAACGCCGCTGTCGCGCGAGATCGACGAATTTCTCCTCGGCCCCTCGGGCGAGCTGCTTCCACAATTGATCGCATGAAAATCTGCTACCTGGACGCCTTCTCCGGCATCAGCGGAGACATGACGGTCGGCGCGCTGGCCGATGCGGGCGCGGACCGCGCGGCCCTTACGCGCATGCTCGACTCGCTCGGCACCGGCGCGGGATTCCGTTTCGAAAAGACCAGCCGCCGCGGTATCGCGGCCACGAAATTTCACGTAGACACCGGCGAGAGCGCGCGCCATCGCCATCTTCACGACATTCTCGACTTGATCGCCAGCTCCGAGCTATCCGGACGCGCCAAAGAAAACGCCAGCGCCGTTTTCCAGCAGCTCGGCGAAGCCGAGGCTAAAGTGCACGGCATCCCGCTCGAAAAAGTTCACTTTCACGAAGTGGGCGCCGTCGATTCGATCTGCGACATCGCCGGCGCTTGCGCGGCCTTCGATCTGCTCGGCGTTGAAAACATCCACTGCTCGGCTCTGAACGTCGGCTCCGGCACCGTGCAAACCGAACATGGCGTGCTGCCGGTGCCTGCGCCCGCCACCGCGGAGCTGCTCGCGGGCAAACCGGTCTACGCGCGCGGTCCGTGCGTGGAGCTTACCACGCCCACCGGCGCCGCCATTGCCGCCACTCTGGCTTTGGATTTCGGCCCGCTTCCGCCAATGCGCATCACAGCCACCGGCTACGGCGCCGGCAGCAAAGATTTCCCCGAACATGCCAACGTGCTGCGCGTCCTGATCGGCGAATCGAGCGGCGCCGAAGAATCCACTACGGTCACCGTGCTCGAGGCCAACATCGACGATTCCAGCCCGCAGGTGCTCGGCTACGCCATGGAGCGCCTGCTCGAAGCCGGCGCCCTGGACGTCACGCTGGAGGCGCTGCTCATGAAAAAGAACCGCCCCGGCACGCTGCTGCGCGTGATCGCAAAGCCGGAAGACCGCGAGGTGTTCGCGAACCTGATCTTCGCCGAAACCACCACGCTCGGCCTGCGCATCTACTCCGCCGAGCGCCGCGTGAAAGCCCGCCGTGTGGCCGAAGTCGAGACTCCGCACGGAAGAGTGCGAATCAAAATCTCCGAAGACGGCTCGTTCGCTCCGGAATATGAAGACTGCCGCAGGATCGCCCGCGAATCCAGCAGTCCCGTTGAAGGAAATCCTCGCCGAGGCGAACCTCGCGTATCTGAAGAACAATCGATGAAATATTACCTGACCACGCCGATCTATTACGTCAACGCAGCGCCGCACATTGGCACCGCCTACTCCACCTTCGTCGCCGACCTGGTCAAGCGCTTCAAGAAAATGGAAGGCTTCGATCCGGTGGTGTTCACCACCGGCTCGGACGAGCACAGCCGCAACGTCGAGCGCGCCGCCAAGGCCGCCAACCTGAGCCCGGAAGCTTACAGCGCCAGGATGGCCGCCGAGTTTCAGAGCCAGTGGAAACAGCTCGGGATCGATTACGACCATTTCATCCGCACCTCCGATCCCCGGCATCACGAAACCGTGCGCGATCTGTTCCAGCGCTGCCAGCGCAACGGCTATATCTACAAGGGCTCTTACACCGGCCAATATTGCGTCAACGACGAACTGTACGTGAATGACGCCAAGCCCGGCGATCCGTGTCCGGAATGCGGGCGCCCTACCGAAACCGTCACCGAAGAGAATTACTTTTTCAAGCTCTCGGCGTTCCAGGACCGCCTGCTGGAGCTGTACGAAAAAGATCCGGGCTTCGTGAAGCCCGATCACCGCCGCAACGAAATCAAGGCTTTCGTCCAGCAAGGCCTCAACGATCTGTCCATCACGCGCACCAACATCAAATGGGGCATCCCCGTTCCCGTGGAGGGGTGCCACGTGTTCTACGTCTGGTTCGACGCGCTCATCGCTTACATGAGCGCGGTGAAGGAACAGAACCTGTGGCCCGCCGATCTGCACCTGATCGGCAAGGACATTCTGCGTTTCCACGCCGTCTACTGGCCCGCGTTCCTGATGGCCGCGGATCTGCCGCTGCCCAAGAAAGTTTTCGCGCACGGCTGGATTCTGTTCGAAGAGAACAAAATGAGCAAGTCGCGCGGCAACGTGGTGCATGCTCTGCCCATCGCCGAAGTGATGGGCGTCGATGCGCTGCGTTATTTTCTGCTGCGCGAAATGACCTTCGGCCAGGACGGCAGCTTCGCCTACGACGCACTGGTGCAGCGCTACAACGCCGACCTCGCCAACGGGCTGGGCAATCTCGCCAGCCGCACGCTCACCATGATTCATCAGTATCGCGGCGGCGTCGTTCCGGACTCGCCCGGCCGCGGCGACATTGCGGCGGCCGCCCGCCAAACCACCGAAGAGACGCTCGAAGCATTTGACGATTTCAATTTCTCCAAAGGACTGGAAGCCATCTGGACGCTGATTTCGGTGATCGACAAATTCATCGTCGAAATGGCGCCCTGGAAGCTGGCCAAGGATCCGGACGCGCAGAGCCAGAAACTGCTGGATGAGACGCTGTACACCGCCGCCGAAGCGCTGCGGATCATCTGCGCCTGGATTTATCCGGTGATGCCCGATTCGGCACGGAAGATCTGGGGCCAGCTCGGCATGCCTTCGCCGATCGAATCCATCACAGATCGCCGATCTGCACTGGGGACACCTGCCGGCCGGCCAAAAAGTCGGCGCGGTGAGCGGCGTTTTCCCGCGCATGGATGCGAAAGCCATCGAAAAGATGCTGGAACTCGAAGCCAAGGAAACCGCGCGGCTGGCGGCGCTGTTCAAACCTGCTTCAGCCTCAGCGCCTGCCGCGCAGCCAGACTCGGCCAAGATCAGCATCGATGACTTCGCCAAAATCGATCTGCGCGTGGGCCAGGTCGTTTCAGCCGAGCGCGTCAAAGGCGCCGACAAGCTGCTGCAATTGAAAGTCGACATCGGCGAAGCCGAGCCGCGCACCTTGATGGCCGGAATCGCCGAGGCCTACCCGCCCGAACAACTGCTGGGACGCAAAGTGGTGATCGTCGCCAACCTGCAACCGCGCAAGCTGCGCGGAATCGAATCCAACGGCATGATCGTGGCCGCGTCGGTCGAAGGCGGCAAGCCCGTGCTGGCCGGATTCCTGGAAGACATTCCCGTGGGAGCGCGGCTCAAGTGAGCCTGATCGACTCGCACTGCCATCTGGACAGCGCCGAGTTCGATGCCGACCGCGACGAGGTGATCCAGCGCGCGCTGGATTCCGGCGTCGAGCACATGGTGGCCATTGGAACCGGCGGCGGTCCACCGGATCTCGAAGCCGGCATCCGTCTGGCAGACCGGTACGCCGCTTTTTATGCGACGGTGGGCGTTCATCCCCACGACGCCGCCAAAGCCAGCCAGAGCGACCTTGCACGTCTGGAACATCTGCTTTCGCATCCGAAAGTAATCGCGGTGGGCGAAATCGGACTCGATTATCACTACGATTTCTCGCCGCGCGACACGCAAAAATCGATCTTCATCGAGCAGATGAGCATCGCGGCGGCGGCGCGAAAGCCGATCGTGATTCACACGCGCGAAGCCTGGGACGATACGCTCGCGCTCATCGAGGAACATTGGACGCCGCGCGGATTGCCCGGCATCATGCATTGCTTTTCGGGTGGGCCGGCGGAGGCTCAGCGCGCGCTGGATCTCGGTTTCTATCTGAGCTTCGGCGGGATTGTGACGTTCCCGAAAGCGCTCGATGTTCAGGCGGCAGCACGCACAGCTCCCCTGGATCGCATCCTGGTGGAAACCGACGCACCCTATCTCGCCCCGGTGCCCAAGCGCGGCAAGCGCAACGAGCCGGCGCTGATGGTCCACACGGCACGCAAGCTGGCCGAATTGCGCGGCGAGAGCTTCGAAGAAATCGGCCGCAATACGTCCGAAAATTTCCAGCGCGTAATTTCTGGGACTCTCTGAGCAGCAGCGTGGCGAGCGCGCCACAACCTGCTAAACTGAGACATTCTTCCATGGGACTGGGTAAACTCGGCCAAGCTCTGACCGCGCGCGAGATTTTCGACCTCGTCAAAGGCGATCTCGAAAAGGTGGAGCGCGAAATCAGCCTGGAGTCGGTCGCCAGCGTCGATGCGGTCACCACCATTGGCCGGTATCTGCAAGACGGTGGCGGCAAGCGCCTGCGCCCGATCCTGGTGTTGCTCGCCTCCAAACTGGTCGGCGCCGATCACCGACGGATCCATCCGCATGGCCGCCGTGGTCGAAATGATCCACACCGCGACGCTGGTGCACGACGATGTGATCGACATCGCCGAAACTCGCCGCGGCCGTCCTTCTTCCAACACCGTTTGGGGCAATCACACTTGCGTGCTGGCCGGCGACTGGCTGTACATGCAAGCCTTCCAGATGGCTCTGCGCGAGCGCAAGTTCCACGTGCTCGACCTGCTGATCGCATTGACCCAGATGATGGTGGAAGGCGAGCTGCTGCAATTGGAGCGCATCGGCAAGATCGCCATTTCGGAAGCGGATTACATGGAACTGGTAGACCGGAAAACGGCCAGCCTGTTCTCGGCCTGTGCGCGGTTAGGCGCAATTATGGGTGGCGCCGGCGAAGGCACCGAAGCGCGCTTGGGCGAGTTCGCCTGGAATCTGGGGATCGCGTTTCAACTGGTGGACGACGTGCTCGATTTCACGGCGCGCGAAAAAGTGCTCGGCAAGCCCGTCGGCAGCGATCTGCGCGAGGGTAAAGTAACGCTGCCTTTGATCTATGCGCTGGAACGCGCCCCGGCCGACGAGCACGGCTGGTGAACAATGTCCTGGAGGACGGCAATTACGCACGCGTTCCGTTTGAAAAGATTCGTTGCCTGATCGAGCGGCATCGCGGCTTCGAGCGAGCCCAGGAGCGGGCCCAATCTTTCACCGACAAAGCGCGCGCCATCATCGGCGAGTTTCCGGAATCGCCCGCCCAGCGAGCCATGTCCGCCTTGACCGAGTTAATCACCGATCGCGATCATTGATCCAGCATGCCTCAACTCGTCTCTAGCCCCACTCGCATTCCAGTCCCGGGCAATAAGCTGGTCGAAGAATTCATTGGACACGTAAATTCCGGCGAAGGCGCTGTCAGCATCGCGCACATGCACAGCCCGCCCGGCTGGAGCGAACCCGGACAGCAGCCGGATTTCGACGAGTTCACGCTGGTGCTGCGCGGCTCGCTGCGAGTGGACTCGCGCGACGGCACGCTCGATGTTCGCGCCGGCCAGGCGGTGATCGCGCGCCGCGGCGAATGGGTTCGCTACAGCACGCCGGATCCGGAAGGCGCCGAGTACATCGCCATTTGTCTGCCCGCCTTCCAACTCGCCGCCGCTCATCGCGACGCTTGAAGGGCCGTCACGCCGCGGCATTCTATGCAGCCATTCGCGGTTCTGGCGGCGCTGGTTTTACTGGCGCACCTGCTCTGGATTCTCTGGGTCGTCTTTGGATGGATCTTCACGCGCCACCGCCCGGTGCTCGCCGTGCTGCACATCGTTTCGCTCATTTGGGGTGTCGCGGTCGAAGTTGGACCCTGGCCCTGTCCTTTGACAATCGCCGAGCAATGGCTTGAGGCTCGCGCCGGTTCGAGCCCTTATCGTGGCAGCTTCGTCATACACTATCTCGATGCCTTGATCTACCCGAGCCTTCCTGAAGCGCTGCTCACGTGGGTTGGCGCCGGCGTTTGCCTATCGATCCTGGCGATTTATGCCCAGCGACTTTGGCGCACTCTGCGCGACCGGCGACGCCCGGGAGATTCGCCTTCACTGCCACGCCCCTAGCAAGCGCCGCAACAGCACCAGTTCCCCTAAGTGGTAAGAATTGTGATCCGCCACCAGCAGCGCTTCGCGCAAGATGGTCTTTCCTTCGGCGTGCGCCAGCGGCGCAAACAGGTCCGTCGCGTCGCTCGCCAGCAGATCGCTGATCGCCCTCAAGTCCGCCCGAAACGCGGCCACCGCGTGGTCCCAAGCTTTTTCGCTGGGCGGAGTTTCCGAGCGCGGCCAATATCCGGAGGGAAACTCGGGCGAGACGTGCTTGGGGTTGCGGATGAACTCCAGAATGTCCCACTGGGCGATGCGCAGATGTTCCAACACTTCCCAGGGTGAGTGCTCCGCGCCCTTGGGACGCTTGCCCCGAAGATTCGCCGGAAGATCCTTAACGGCCGCTTCGAAATCCACATGTGCTCCATCGCCCTTGAGCAGGTTCAGCAGATGCTCTCGCAGAGACTTTTCGTTTTTCATGATGTTTAGCGCCTCCTCCTGGCGCGAAATTCGCCTTCAAGCTTCCAGGTCTTACCGTCCGGCTCCAGCGCTTCACCGGTCCAGCGGAATGAATCTGGCGTGATCTCGGTGAAGGACCACCGGATCGGGGTGCCGTCGGCGTGGCTGCCTACCTGCACCACATCCCTGTCGCTCCAGCGACCGGTCAGCTCATCGCGCGCGCCTGTCACCGGATTGATCCAGGTAACACGCCAGGCTTGAATCGAGCCGTCCCAGACGCGGAGAGTTGCTCCGTACATGTTGTTGACTTTTCCCAGCTCCGGCGAGCGATCCGCGATGCGCGGCATGATCCACACGTCTTGCACCACGCGCCCTTCGAGCACCCAACCGAAGTGCGCCTCGCCTTTGATGCCCAGCGAGGAAACGTCCACGCCGTAGCGGTACACATCCAAATCCCAGCTTCCGATCAACCATCCATAGAGATCCTCTTGTTCCGGGATCTCGGGCGAACGTCCGGTGGCCGCCAAACCAGTCGGAAGGATTCCTCGATCTTCGGCTGCTAATGTCGTCATCTTTTCAGCTCCTCGAATCATCAATTCAAGCGGCGCCGCAGCCAGCTATCCGCGGCCCCGGTTGTGCTAAAGCTGTTATACGGCCGGGCGAGGGACGAATACTTGGCAAAAATTGCGGTCGAATTGGAGCAGGCGTTGGCGCGGCGCGCCGCACAGGGATTGCCAGGCCGGGCAGCGGCGCGCGTGCTGGCCGGTGGCCCTGGCTGGAGCGTGTCGGATGTGGTCTGTACGTCCGGCCCTCAGGATCGGCCCTTTGAAGAACGCCATGCCGGGGTGTCCATCGCGATTGTCCTGGCAGGGAGTTTTCAGTACCGTTCCTCGGCAAGCCAGGAGCTGATGACTCCCGGCTCGCTGCTACTCGGTAACCCCGGCCAGTGTTACGAGTGCGGGCACGAACACGGCCGTGGAGACCGCTGCCTCTCGTTCTATTACGCGTCCGATTACTTCGAGGATCTCTCGGCCAGCGGCGGCCTGCGCGGTTCGAAGCCCGGCTTCCGGATGCTTCGTCTGCCGGCGGGCCGCGAGTTGTCGCCGGTAGTGGCGCGAGCTTGTGCCGCTCTCCAGAGTCCGGGTGGTTCGACGAGCGAGACTTGGGAAGAGCTCAGCTTGCAGCTAGCCTCGCAGACGGTATGCCTGACGGCAGGTCTCTCGGGGGATGCCGGAGCCGCCCCGCCGAGTGCCGTGGCGCGAGTCACCCGCGTTCTGCGTTCGATCGAACGCCATTCTGATATGAACCTGAGCCTGGGGGCTCTGGCGCGGGAAGCGGGCCTGAGCCGTTATCATTTCCTGCGCACCTTCGAGCGATTGACCGGACTGACTCCCCACCAATACCTGCTGCGCTGGCGACTCCGGGAAGCCGCCACCCGGCTGGCAGCTGCACCGGCCAAGATTCTTGAAATCGCACTCGATTGCGGCTTTGGCGATGTATCCAATTTCAACCGCGCATTCCGCGCCGAGTTCGGTGTCAGTCCTCGCGCCTACCGCGTCCAGCTACAGCGGGGCGCTACCGGTTCGTCCGATTGCGATGCCTGATGGGCCGAATCCGCGGGATAATGGAAGAAACCATGGAGGCTGGTAAACCAAAGAACTATATGGCCTAGAACGATGGTTCATTGACCCTCGTCTTCGGGAAGCGATACACTTACTTATTGATTCCCGCTCGGAAAATCAGATTTTTGCATAAGTAAGGCGCCCGAGGAGGCTCATTCCAGTGTCAGAAAAGATGCGGCATATTTTTACGTCGGAGTCCGTGACCGAAGGACATCCCGACAAGATGGCGGACCAGATCTCGGATTCCGTCCTGGACGCGGTGCTCAAGGACGATCCGAAGGGCCGCGTAGCGTGCGAGGTCCTGATCACCACCGGTATCTGTGTGGTGTCGGGCGAAATCACCACCACGACTTACGTGGATGTGCCGCGCCTGGCGCGCAGCGTGATCAATGACATTGGATATTCGGACGCCGCCATGGGCTTCGACAGCAAGACCTGCGGGATCATCAATTCCATCCAGAGCCAGTCGCCCGATATCGCCATGGGCGTCGACACTGGCGGCGCGGGCGATCAAGGCCTGATGTTCGGCTACGCCTGTGACGAAACACCGGAGCTGATGCCGCTGCCCATCATGATGGCGCACAAGCTAGTGCGGCAGTTGAGCGAAGTGCGGCGCGCCGGCCAGCTCGATTTCCTGCGGCCGGACGGCAAGAGCCAGGTCAGCGTCGAGTACGCCAATGGCAAACCCAAGCGCATCGACGCAGTGGTGGTCTCCACACAGCACGACGATAAAATCTCCACCGAAGAGCTGCGGGCGCAAGTGAAGAAGCACATCATCGATGCGGTGATCCCGTCCAACATGGTGGATTCCTCCACCAAGTACCACATCAATCCCACCGGCCGATTCGTGATCGGCGGCCCGCACGGCGATACCGGTCTCACGGGACGCAAGATCATCGTCGATACCTACGGCGGAATGGGACGGCATGGCGGCGGCGCGTTCTCCGGCAAGGACCCCACCAAGGTGGACCGGTCGGCGTGCTACATGGCGCGCTACGTCGCCAAGAACCTGGTTGCGGCCGGGCTCGCCACACGCTGCGAAGTGCAGCTTGCCTACGCGATCGGCGTGGCTGAGCCGGTTTCGGTGATGGTCCATACCTTCGGCACCGGCGTCGTGGACGAGGAGCGCCTGGTCGAGCTGGTTCGTGAGCAATTCCAGCTCACGCCCAGGGCCATGATCGAGCATCTGAAGCTCCGCCAGCCCATCTATCGCAAGACCGCGGCTTTCGGCCACTTCGGACGCACCGAGCCGAGCTTCACCTGGGAAGCCAAGGACCAAGCCGAAGCGCTGCGCGAGAGCAGCCGCGTCGCCGTCGCCGCGCAGTAACCGTGCCGACTTTCACGCTCGTGTGAATGGCAAGTTGCTATACAAGCAGCGGCCTCCAACAAGTAGAATAGTGTTGGACACATGCTAGTCGAAGGCTGCAAACACGAAGTCGAAATCACCGTTCCGGTGGATGAAGTCGCCCGCGAGACCGATCGCGTCATCGCCAATATCCAGCAAAAAGCCAGGCTCCCCGGCTTCCGGCCCGGCAAAGCTCCCATCAGCCTGATCCGCGCCAAGTTCTCTCGGCAGGTGCGTGAGGACGTGCTCGAAAATCTGCTTCCGAAATTCTTCAAGAAGAAGATGGAGGAAGAAGAGCTGCAACCGGTCAGCCGCCCTAGCGTCAAGGACGTCGAGTTCAAGGAAGGCGAGCCGCTCACGTTCAAAGCGGAATTCGAAGTCGCGCCCGAGATCGAACTCAAGGAATATCGCGGCGTCCTGGTTCACTATCACGAGCCGGAGGTGACCGACGAGGACATCGACAAGCGCATCGCCGAGATCCGCGAGCAGAAGGCGCAATACGTCAACGTCGAGCCGCGCCCGGCCGCTGACGGCGACTATGCGGTTGTGTCGCTGGACAGCGTCTCAGGCGTCGCGGAGCCCATCCATCAGGACGAAATGCAGTTGAAGGTCGGCGACCAGGATACGATGCCGGTGTTTTCCGAAACGCTGCGCGGCATGTCGCCCGAAGAGGAAAAAGAGTTCGAGGTCACCTATCCGGAAGACTACGGGAAAGAAAACCTGGCCGGCAAGACGGTGCGCTTCCGCATGCGGCTGAAAATGATCCGCATCAAGGAACTGCCGGAACCGAATGACGAGTTCGCGCAGGACCTGGGCGACTACAAGACGTTCGACGAGCTGCGCGAGGCCATCCGCAAGTCGATTTTTCAAGAGCGCGAGTACGCGGCGCAGTCCAAGGCCAAAGACGAACTGATCGAAAGGCTGGTGGAGGCTCACGATTTCCCGGTACCCGACGCGTACGTCGAGCGCCAGATCGAGTCGCAACTGGAGTCGCAATTCCGTTCGCTGGCAGAGCGTGGCGTCGATCCGAGCAAACTGAAGATCGACTGGACGAAACTCAAGGAAGCGCAGCGGGCCAAGGCGCTGCAGGCGGTAAAGGCGAGCCTCCTGATCGAGAAAATCTCCGACCGCGAGGCGATCCACGCGACCAACGATGAAGTGGATCACGAGGTGCAGCGCCTCGCCAAGCAAGAGCGCGAGCCGGTGGCCGCGACGCGCAAAAAGCTCGAAAAGGAAGGCCTGATCGGCCGGATCGCTTATCAGATCCGCAGTAACAAGACCATGAACTTCCTGTTCGAGCATGCGCGCAAAGAAGTAGGAGAACCGGAGGCCGTAGTCGAGGCAACGCCGGAAGCCGACGGAACTAGCGGGTCAGTTTCCGAGTAACCAACCGCCGATCGGCGCGACCATCGCGGTGAAATGAACCTGCGCTGGGAGTCCTTCGGTCCGCGCCGTTTGCAGAGGCCGCTTCGAAACTGCTGCCACGAGCGCATCACCCACTAACCTGGACAGAATGCGGCCGGGCTCGGAGCGTGTCCAGATTGCCATACGCCCGGAGCGCCAGTTTTCGGTGTGCGGACTTCCTATTCGCTGACGACGATCCTGGACGAATCGTGTTCGCTATACGTCAGATAGCGACGACAGCGACTTCGCGGCCAGAAGCCCTGACGAGCCGTTCTATGTCGTCTGGGTCGCTTGTGAGAATCGTAGCTTTTTGCCGAAGGGCTGTCGTCACCACAACGGCGTCAACGACATCCGCCGTTTTGGTCATGCCTAGCAGCCGCCCTGCTTCGTGCGCCTCGGTCTCGCCAAGAGGAACGACCACGCACCCAGTCAAGAAGCGCCGGAGTTGGGCTTGTTGCGGGGACCGGCTGACCTGGGCGACCACCGGCGCGGGAACCAATGGAACAACGCCAAGTTCCAAACGGACCTTGTGTTCAGCCCATGCCCGCCGCTCGTTTCTATCGGCGGCCACGAGAACGGCGGCGTCGTAGACGACGGTGCTCATGCCGGACGCCGGACCGTTCGCGACGTTCGGAGCTGCGCCCGCACGCTGCGGCGAGCTTCATTCATCTCTTCCGCGGTGAAGCGTCCGTGCTGCTTTTCCCACAGCGCGACCGCCGCCAAACCAGCCCGCCGCTGCAGTGCTTCGCGCGCCGCAGCGGTCATCCAGGCCGAGACGCTCACCCCGTCGCGGGCGGCCGCCGCAAGGATGTTTTCGTGAACGTCAGGGTCTACAGTGATGGCAAGCTTCGGTGATGGGTTGCCGCGCGGCATACAAAGTATCCTACTACAATATGATACCGCGCGGAGGCCGTACCGAATGGCAGGATGCGCCCGCCGAGATCGAGTAGCCCGCATTCACTTCTCCCCCACCGCCAGCAGCGTCTCGAAATGCGGGGCTTCTTCTTCGCGGTGCACCACGGAGGTCTCGATATTCTTGAATCCGGCCTGGCGAAGGAACCGCAGTGCCTCCACTTCCGTGAAGCCCAGCCACAAATCGGCGTACATCTCGCGCGCTTCTTCGTAGTTGTGCCGCATCAGATCCAGAACCACGATGCGGCCACCGGTCTTCAAAATCCGCCCTGCCTCCGCCACGGCGCGCTCGGGATGCTGCGCGTGATGCAGGGACTGGCTGAAGAACGCCAGATCCACGCTCGAATCCCGCAGCGGCACGTCTTCCAGATCGCCTTTACGGTATTCGAGATTCGGGACACCGTGCTTGCGCGCCAGCTCGGAGCCGTACTCGACCATTTTTTCCGAATTGTCGACCGCGATCACTTTCTTCGCCCGCCGCGCCAGCAATTGCGAAAACGTTCCCTCGCCCGCGCCCAGGTCCGCGACCACCAGCGGCGGCATCAGCGCCAGCAGCATCTCGGCCAGCCCCTGCCACGACCGCCCCGGCATGTAGTGCCGTCCGAACTTCCCCGCCAGCTCGTCGAAATAGGCGCGCGTCTTGTCCTGCCGCCGCCGCAATGCCAGGCGCAAAGCGTCCGAATCCTGCTCGGCCTCGGGGATCTCGTGCGCCGCCTCGCGCAATACTGCCAATAGCTGATCGAACGACCTCGACTGGTGGCGCGGAAGCGCTTTCAGCCGGTACAGGATGCTCTTTCCGTTGCGCCGGTCTTCCACTAACCCGGCGTTCTTCAACTGCGCCAGATGGGTCGAGATGCGACTCTGCCCCATACCAAGGATCTCCTGCAGTTCGGCCACGGAAAGCTCTTCGCGCTCCACCAGTAGCAGGATGCGCAACCGGCTGGGATCGGCCAGGAGCCTAAGGTTTTTGAGGATTGACGGCATGCTGCCTCTTGTTATATTATATCAACATATCTAGATTTCTAGATATATATTTATGACCAGGAGACAGCATGAGCACCGCAACGATCCCGAACATCGCCACTGAATACAAAGTCGCCGACCTCGCGCTCGCCGATTGGGGCCGCAAAGAAATCTCGGTCGCCGAGCAGGAAATGCCCGGCCTGATGTCCATCCGCAAGAAATACGCGCCCGGAAAGCCGCTCAAGGGCGTGCGCGTCACCGGCTCCTTGCACATGACCATTCAGACCGCGGTGCTGATCGAGACCCTGGTCGACTTGGGCGCCAGCGTCCGCTGGGCCAGCTGCAACATTTTCTCGACGCAGGACCACGCCGCGGCCGCCATCGCCGCCGCGGGCGTCCCGGTGTTCGCCTGGAAGGGCGAGACGCTGGAGGAATATTGGGAGTGCACCTATCGCGCCATCAGCCATCCCAACGGCAAGGGGCCCGAGCTGGTGGTGGACGACGGCGGCGACGTCACGCTGCTGATCCACAAAGGTCACGAACTCGAAGAGGGCTCGGATTGGGTTAACACGCCGTCCTCCAGCCACGAGGAAGAAGTCATCAAAGCGCTGCTCAAGAGAATCCACGCCGAAAATCCGCGCCGCTGGCACGAGATCGTGAAGGACTGGCGCGGCGTTTCCGAAGAAACAACTACGGGCGTGCACCGGCTCTACCAGATGCTCGAACAGGGCAAGCTGCTGGTTCCGGCCATCAACGTGAACGATTCGGTGACCAAGTCGAAGTTCGATAACCTGTATGGTTGCCGTGAATCGCTGGCCGATGGGATCAAGCGCGCCACGGACGTCATGATGGCGGGCAAGATCGCGGTGGTGTGCGGCTACGGCGACGTCGGCAAAGGTTCGGCGCACTCGCTGCGAGGCATGGGCGCGCGCGTAATCGTCACTGAAATCGACCCCATCAACGCCCTGCAAGCCGCCATGGAAGGTTTCGAAGTGACCACCATCGAAGAAACGCTCGGCCGCGGCGACATTTACGTCACCTGCACCGGCAACGTGGATATCATCACGCTCGAGCACATGCAGCACATGAAGGATCAAGCCATCGTGTGCAACATCGGCCACTTCGATAATGAGATTCAGGTCTCGCGCCTGAGCTCCGCGCCCGGGATCAATAAGACCCAAATCAAGCCGCAGGTGGACATGTACACTTTCCCGGCCGGCAACAGCATTTTCCTGCTGGCCGAAGGCCGCCTGGTGAACCTGGGATGCGCCACCGGCCACCCCAGCTTCGTCATGAGCAACAGTTTTTCCAATCAAACCCTGGCACAGCTCGACCTGTGGAAGAACAAGGACACCTACAAGGTCGCGGTCTACACGCTGCCCAAGAAACTGGACGAAGAAGTGGCGCGCCTGCACCTGGAAAAAATAGGCGTGAAACTCACCACCTTGACCAAAAAGCAAGCCGACTATCTGGGCATCGCGGTGGAAGGTCCGTACAAACCGGACCACTATCGCTATTAACTATAGCTAGAGCGCTACAAGCCGACCGCCGCGGCTCGATCTCGTCCGATCACCGCTTGCATCCCCGCGGACACAACCTCCTGCGCGCGGAGCCCGTCGCGGTGCGAGGTTGGGAACGGTTTTCCGGCTACGCAGCAGTCGATGAACGCCGCCAGCTCCGCCTGGTAGGCCGGCCCGAACCGGTCGATGAACTCCGGCAGCGGGCGCTGGTAGTCGCGCATGCGAAACGTGCGAGACGCCAGTGGCTCCTTGCGGCCTCGCTTGCCGTAGGCCTCGACGATGATGTCGAAGGGCTCTTGATCGAACCGGCCCACTTTGATTTGTCCTTCTTCGCCGAAAAGAATCGTCTCCACGCGATAGCCCGAAACATGGTTCCGGCTCACCTGCACCTGCGCCACCAGCTCTCCGGGGAACCACAGGTACAGCAACGCGTCATCGAAATCCTCCTGACAGGTGGTCAGCCGGTGGCTGTAAATCCGCGAGCCGATCGCCACCGCAGCTTGGGGCATCTGCCCGGTGAACCACAGGATCTCGTCCACGTTGTGCACCGACATGTCGGGCAGAATGCCGCCACTGCGATAGCCGTCCGGTGCAGGATTGGAATCTTCGAGCGCGGAATAGATCTTGAACACCCGGCCGATCAGCCCGCTATCCATCAGCTCCTTGGCGTATTGCAAGGGCGCATCAAAGCGGCGCTGGAACGCCAGCATCAACGCGTTAGGATGCTCCCGGTCGAGGGCGGCCGAGAACTCGCGATCGCCTTCCAGCGTGCCAGTGAGCGGCTTCTCCATCAGGACGCGCTGGCCGCCCTCGATCAGTTCCGCGGCGTTGGCGCGATGATTATCGGTCGGCGTTACCAGGACGCTGGCCTGGGCAGTTCCCGAGGCAAGCAGCTCGCGGATCGAGGAGAAGACCGCGATATTTGCGCCTAACTCCGCCGCCACACGGCGGGCGCGGCCGATTTCAACATCCACGATTGCGGACAAAACACAGCTTCCGGTTTCCTTTTCAATCTCATGGACGTGCAGCGCGTGGATAAGGCCCATGCGCCCCACGCCGACGACGGCGACTTTCATAGGTTCTGACATAGATCGGTGGCGTGCGCCAACAGCACAGTATAGCGAGACTCGCTCCGCCGGCTAGGTCCGCTTCAAGGCCATAACGTGCTTCGGCTGGTATAGCCCAACTTGGCCACCACCCGGAAGCCGGATCCCGGTGATGGAACCCCAACGCTCTTCATGCACCTTCGAACACTGGATGCCCTTCCCCTGCAGTGCGGAAATCTCAGCCTTCAATTCATCGCACATGAAGTAGAGCTCGTTGCCGATCGTTCTACTCAGCGGGATGAACCGCCGCTTCGGCTGGAGGCAACGCGAAGATCAGCCATCCGTGCCCGGCGTCGACAGAAGAGAATCCCAGGACGTCCCGCAAGAAGTCGCGATCCGCCTCGGCATCCTGGCTGTAGATGATTACATATGCACCAAAGATCACTGGATGTTGCCTCCTTTATGATCACTTTACAGGTATCAGATCTTCCAAGAGAACCAACAGCGACCTTCCGCGAACTTTCGCTGGGAACAATCCCCTTTGTTCACAATTGGATAGCTCAGGGCCACAACCGACCCAAGCTCGGCACAAGTACTTTTTTCCAGTCACAGTTTCATTTCATTCTGTTATACTGGAGCTTCAGTAACGGACCAGGTTTGTTGGATGGTACTGTAGACCCAAACCCCAGTCAACGGAGATTCCCTTGAAACGTGCAGGTTCCGATGACGCTCTGCGTTGTTCCTTCTGCCATAAGAGCCAAGACGTAGTCGGCAAGTTAATCTCCTCCCCCAACGATTACCCGCGAGCCTACATTTGCGACGAATGCATCGCCGTATGCAATTCGATTCTTGAAGATGATCGGCACGATCAGCCTTACGGGACGCCGCACAAACTCCCTAAGCCCCTGGAATTGAAAGAATACCTGGACCAGTACGTGATCGGCCAGGACCCCACCAAAAAGAAGCTGGCCGTGGCCGTCTACAACCACTACAAGCGCATCCAGATGAACAAGCAGCGCGGCGCTGAAGTGGAGCTGTCCAAGTCGAATATTCTTTTGATTGGCCCGACGGGTACCGGAAAAACTCTTCTGGCCCAGACGCTGGCGCGAATCCTGGACGTGCCTTTCGCCATTGTCGATGCCACGACGCTGACCGAGGCTGGTTACGTAGGCGAAGACGTGGAGAACATCGTCCTGCGGCTGCTGCAGAACTCCGACTGGGACGTGCAGCGCTGCCAGCAGGGCATCATCTACATCGACGAAATCGACAAGATCGGCCGCAAGGACGAGAATCCTTCCATCACCCGCGATGTGTCGGGCGAAGGCGTCCAGCAGGCGCTACTGAAGATTCTGGAAGGCACCATCGCCAACGTTCCTCCGCAGGGTGGCCGCAAGCATCCCCACCAGGAATTTACTCCGGTGGACACCACCAACATCCTGTTCATTTGCGGCGGCGCGTTCGTGGGCCTGGAGAAAGTGATCTCCAAGCGCGTTGGCACCAAGAGTATGGGCTTCCTTACGCAAGAGGAGCAGCACCGGCCTGAGGGTGCCCATCGTCCCAATCCGAACCGCCGCGACGTCGATATGCTCGACCAGGTCCAGCCCGTCGACCTGATCAAGTTTGGCTTCATACCGGAATTCATCGGCCGCATGCCCGTGGTCGCCGTGCTCGAAGACCTGAGCCGCGAGGCCCTGGTCCAGATCCTCACCAAACCCAAGAACGCCATCATCCGCCAGTACCAGAAACTTTTCGAGTTCGAAAATGTTAGACTGAAGTTTAGCGACGATGCCCTGGAGGCCATTGCTGCACTTGCGATGGAGCGCAAGGTAGGCGCCAGGGGCCTGCGCATGATCCTCGAAGACCTGATGCTGGATCTGATGTACTATTTGCCGTCTTACAAAAAGGTCCGAGAATTCCTGGTGACCAAGGAAATGGTCATGACACAGAAGATCAATATGGCCTTGCTCGAAAAGGCCGGATAAGACGTTCATTCGTTCCCTGGTGTTTGTTCCTAAGTTGGTCGCCCGCCCTGAGCGAATGAATCACAGCGACTAGGAATCAAGGAACTGCTTCCCATGCTTACCTCGAAAGAAAAATCCGACTCAAAGCGCTTGCCCATGATGCCGATACGGGACGTTGTCATCTTCCCGTACATGATGACGCCGTTCGTGGTGGGGCGCGAGTCGAGCGTTCGCGCCTTGGAAGAAGCGCTCGCGGCTGACAAGAAAATCTTCCTGGCTACCCAGCATGACGCCTCGGTGGACGAGCCCCGTCCCGACGAGATCTATAGCGTCGGCACCGTTGCCAATATCGTGCAGAGCCTCAAGCTGCCGGACGGCAACATCAAGGTCCTGGTGGAGGGCGTCGAGCGCGGCAAGGTCATCTCGGTCAGCGAGGATGAAGGTTACTTCCGCGCGCTGGTGAAAACCTTCAATTTCAAGGTGGATGCCGGGGCGCAACTGGAAGCCCTGGTCGGACGCGTCACCGGCCTGTTCGAGCAGTACGTCAAGCTAAGCCAGAACCTGAATTACGAAACCATGATCGCCGCCATCCGTGTCGACGAGCCCGGCAAGCTGGCCGACACCGTGGGCGCGAATCTGCAGTTGACCATCGAAGAAAAGCAGGAGCTGCTCGAAATCTTCGATCCCGTGGACCGGCTCACCCGAGTGGCCGAGATGCTGGACATCGAGATCGAGAAACTCAACGTCGACCGCACCATCCAGGGCCGCGTGAAGCGCCAGATGGAAAAGGCGCAGAAGGAATACTATCTCAACGAGAAGATCAAAGCCATCCAGAAGGAACTGGGGCGCGGCGAGAAGAGCGAGTTCGACGAGCTGAAGCGCAAGATCGAGACCGCCGGCATGACCAAGGACGCCTTCGAAAAGGCCATGTCGGAGCTGAAGCGCCTGGAAAACATGCCGCCCATGTCGGCCGAATCCACCGTTTCACGCAACTATCTGGATTGGCTGCTCGCGGTGCCGTGGAAGAAGAAGTCGAAAGAGATTCGCGATCTGAAATTCGCGCAGAACGTGCTGGAAACAGATCACTACGGCCTGGAGAAAATCAAGGAGCGCATTCTCGAATTCCTGGCGGTGCGCCGGCTGGTGCAGAATCCGAAAGGTTCCATCCTGTGCTTCGTCGGACCTCCCGGCGTCGGCAAAACTTCGCTCGGGATGTCGATCGCCAAAGCCACCGGCCGCAAGTTCGTGCGTCTCTCGCTGGGCGGCGTGCGTGACGAGGCGGAGATCCGCGGCCACCGCAGAACCTACATCGGCGCGCTGCCCGGCCAGATCCTGCAGATGATGAAGAAAGCCGGCACGCGCAACCCGGTGTTCATGCTGGACGAAGTGGACAAGATGTCCATGGATTTTCGCGGCGATCCCTCCGCGGCGTTGCTGGAAGTCCTGGATCCGGAACAGAACTTTATGTTCATGGATCACTACCTGGACGTCGAGTATGATTTGAGCCAGGTATTCTTCATTGCCACCGCCAACGTACTGCATACCGTGCCCCCTGCGCTGCAGGATCGCATGGAGGTGATCCGGCTGCATGGCTACACCGAGCTCGAGAAGCTCGAGATCGCCAAGCGCTTCTTGGTCCCCAAGCAGATGAAGCAGACCGGAGTTAAAGAAACCGATCTGAAATTCACCGACGACGGGATTCAAACTTTGATCCAAGCCTACACGCGCGAAGCCGGCGTCCGGAATCTCGAGCGCGAGATCGGCAATGTCTGCCGCAAAATAGCGCGGACCGTGGTCAATGCGCAGACCGAAAAGAATGGGGACAAGGACGACAAGAAGAAGGCGGCCTCCGTGCTCAGCTCTCAAACCGCCAACGAATTCCTGGGCCCGCACAAATTCCGCGACCTGCAAACCGACCAGAAGAACGAAGTGGGCGCCACGGTGGGCCTGGCTTGGACCGAGGTGGGCGGCTCTATCCTGACCACCGAAGCGGCAGTGATGGAAGGCAAAGGTAAACTGCAAACCACCGGCAAGCTGGGCGACGTGATGCAGGAGTCCGCTCACGCTGCCATGAGTTATGTCCGGTCGCGCGCCCAACTGCTGGGCTTGCCGCGCGATTTCTACCGCAATGTGGACATTCATGTTCACGTCCCGGAGGGCGCCATCCCCAAGGACGGGCCATCGGCGGGCATCACCATCGCGACTAGTATTTGTTCCGCATTGACCAATATTCCGGTTCGGTGTAATATTGCGATGACTGGTGAAATTACCGTCCGCGGCCGCGTGCTTCCGATCGGGGGCCTCAAGGAGAAGCTGCTGGCAGCGCACCGGCAGGGGATATACGAAGTCATCCTTCCGAAGGATAATGAAAAAGACCTCCCTGATATTCCGGAGAACATCCGAAAGGAAATGAAGCTCCAATTCGTCACATCCATGGACGAAGTGTTGAAGTACGCTCTGGAGCGGGAGATCGTAGCCCTCCCCCTGGCGGTCACTACGCCGCCCGTGGAGTTGGTGCGGGAAACGAGACAAGAACGGATTTCTCAGTAGGCGCCGCAGGCTTCATCGGAGTTCGAGCTCCGGTGGACGGCTTCGGCCCGTTTGAAGCCCCCGTTTTCAAGGGCGCATGAACGCCGAATTTGTGACCAGTGC
This sequence comes from Terriglobia bacterium, assembly GCA_963739705.1. Classification (GTDB taxonomy): domain Bacteria; phylum Acidobacteriota; class Terriglobia; order Bryobacterales; family Bryobacteraceae; genus Palsa-89. Next base: position 232,024 of record CAVUBR010000025.1, read on the forward strand.
AGCGCGGCCGGAACAGTTTCCGGCCGAGACTCTCCCGGAGATCGCTTTTCTGGGAAGGAGCAACGTGGGCAAATCGAGTTTGCTCAATTGCCTCACCGGGCAAAGCGGGTTAGCGTTTACCAGCGCAAAACCCGGCTGTACGCAGTTGATTAATTTTTACCGGGTCGGCGGACAATTCCACTTCGTCGACCTTCCGGGATACGGATTCGCCCGAGTTCCGGAGAAGGTTGCTTTCCAGTGGAAGCGGCTCATCGAACAATACCTTTTACATCGAAGGTCCCTGGAGCTTTGCTTCCTGATTCTCGACGCGCGTCGGGGCTGGATGGATAAGGACCTGGAACTCAAGGAATGGTTGGAGTTCCATAACCGGCGATACATTGTGATCGCCACCAAGACGGACAAGCTGAAAAGTCAAAGAGAACAACGGCAGGTCGCCGAAATCCGCGGTCAAACTTCGGAAAACGCGCCCTTGCCGTTCTCGGCAGTCCAATGCCGGGGAGTGAGGGAAATTTGGCAAGCGATATCGACAATCCAGATCCAGCAGCAGTAGCTGCTCCCACCACCGAAGAACAATCCGAAACGGCGCAAACCAAGGACAACGGCAAAGCCACGGAACCCAAAGCCGCGGAGCCGGAGGACTACGGCGGCGGAATCCAAGCCCGCCGGCGAGACCGAGTCCAAGCCGCAAGAAGGAGCCGCGCCTCCGCAAGGCCATCGCAGACGCCACGGCGCCGTGCCCGGCCAAAACCAGAAGAACGGCACGCTCGATCTGGTGGAGCTCAAAGACATGAGCATCCAGAAGCTCAACCAGATCGCCAAGGACCTCGGCGTTACCGGCACCGCGGGGCTGCGCAAGCAGGAGTTGATCTTCAAGATCCTCCAGACCCAGGCGGAAAAGAGCGGCCTGATCTTTTCAGAAGGCGTGCTCGAATGCCTGCCGGACGGCTTCGGATTCCTGCGCGCGCCCGAGTATAATTACCTGCCCGGACCGGACGATGTCTATGTCTCTCCGTCGCAGATCCGCCGCTTCGATCTGCGCACCGGCGACACCATCTCCGGCCAAATTCGTCCGCCCAAGGAAGGCGAACGCTATTTCGCGCTGATCAAAGTAGACGCCATCAATTTCGAACCGCCCGAGGAAGCTCGCAACAAGATCTTCTTCGACAACCTGACTCCGCTTTATCCGCACGAGCGGTTCAAGCTGGAGACCGCCAAGGACAACTACTCGGGCCGCGTGATGGACCTGCTCACGCCCATCGGCAAAGGACAGCGCGGGTTGATCGTGGCCGCGCCCGCGCACCGGCAAAACCATGCTGCTGCAATCCATCGCCAATTCGATTACCACGAATCATCCCGAAGTTACCCTGATCGTGCTGTTGATCGACGAGCGACCCGAGGAAGTCACCGACATGCAGCGCTCGGTGAAGGGCGAGGTGATCAGCTCCACCTTCGATGAGCCGGCTTCGCGCCACGTCCAGGTGGCCGAAATGGTGATCGAAAAGGCCAAGCGCCTGGTGGAACACAAACGCGACGTGGTGATCCTGCTGGATTCCATCACGCGCCTGGCGCGCGCCTACAACACCGTCGTTCCTCCGTCCGGCAAAGTACTGTCGGGCGGCGTGGACTCCAATGCGCTCCAGCGTCCCAAACGATTCTTCGGCGCGGCGCGCAATATCGAGGAAGGCGGCTCGCTGACCATCGTCGCTTCCGCTCTGATCGACACCGGCAGCCGCATGGACGACGTGATTTTTGAAGAATTCAAAGGCACCGGCAATATGGAGATCCATCTGGATCGAAAACTGATGGACAAGCGTGTCTTTCCGGCCATCGACATCACCAAGAGCGGCACGCGCAAAGAAGAACTTCTGCTTCCGAAGGAAGAATTCAACCGGGTTATCGTCTTACGCCGCGTTCTCAACCCGCTATCCCCGAGCGAAAGCATGGAACTGCTTTTGGACAAGCTGAGCAAAACGCGCAGCAACGGCGAATTCCTAGCCTCCATGAGCGCGTAGCACCGCCCCAGCGTCATGGGCAAAATTCGAGTCCTCTCCGATGCGGTCGCGAACAAAATTGCGGCCGGCGAGGTGGTAGAGCGACCAGCTTCCGTAGTTAAAGAACTCCTCGAAAATTCGCTCGATGCCGGCGCCACTGACTTGCGCATCGACGTCGAAAGCGGCGGCCGCCATCTCATTCGCATCGCCGACAACGGCTGCGGCATGCTTCGAGACGACGCCCTTTTGGCTTTTGAGCGCCACGCCACCAGCAAGCTCAGCGACGTCAAGGATCTGACCGCCATCGCGACGCTGGGCTTCCGCGGCGAAGCTCTGCCGTCCATTGCCAGTGTCTCGCGCCTGCTGCTGGAAACGCGCTCGGCGGAGGAAACCACGGGCGCCTCGGTCGAAATCACGGGCGGCAAGCTGCTGCGCTGCGATGAGCACCCAGGCCCTCCGGGCACCACCATAACCGTGCGCGATCTCTTTTACAATGTCCCAGCACGCAAGAAATTTCTGCGCTCCGATCAGACCGAGCTGGCCCACATCGCATCGCTCGCCACGCACTATAGCCTGGCGCATCCGCAAAAATCCTTCCAGCTTCGGCACGGCGCCAGCGTACTGCTTGATGTCACTCCTGTCCCGACCCTGCGCGAGCGAGTTTATCAGGTGTTCGGCGCTCAGACGCTCGAAGAGCTGATCGATTTGGACATCCTCGAGCGCGAACTCGATGTGGTCGAAGCCGATGAGCGCACGCAGCGCGTCTTCGCACTGCGCGGATTTGTCTCCGCGCCGCAGGTTCAGAAGTTGAACCGCAATTCGATCTTCCTGTTCGTCAACGGCCGCCTCATCCGCGATCGCCTGCTGTTGCACGCGCTTTCTTCGGCCTATCATAACCTGATGCCGCCGGCCTGTTACCCGTTCGCGCTCCTTTTCCTGGATTGCGATTGCGAGGAAGTGGACGTCAACGTCCATCCCTCCAAGACCGAAGTGCGTTTTCGCCACGGCAGCTTCGTGCACGATTTTCTGCGCGACACGATCCGGGACCGGCTGATCGCGGCCCGCCCGGTTTCAAGCATCCCGGTTTCCACGGCGCCGCAGCCCGCGGCCGATCTGCCGTTCTCCGATTTCACGCAGCGTATCGAAAACCAGCGCTTCGAACCTGTGCCTGATATCGCCGCCGGGCCGGAGCGGCCGGAAGATCTGCCGGTATTCACGCTGCGTGGAGCTGCCGCGCCCGAGTCGCGTTTCGACTTCAACGAGAACCCGGCGTTGTCACCACATGTCCCGGACACTCACGGCCCGCTCCCGGCCGTTGAAGTCACCCAGAGCCTTAGCTGCTCTCTCCGACCTCCGCCCGCTCGGCCAGATTCACGAGAGCTTCATCGTCGCCGCCGGCCGCGATGGACTCTGGATCATCGACCAGCACGTCGCCCACGAGCGCATTCTGTTCGAGAAAGTGCTGCGCCAGCAGGCCGAAGGCCGCGTCGAAAGCCAACATCTGTTGATGCCCATCCTGATCGAGCTGAACGCCGGCCAGCAAATCGAGTATGCGCGCATCGCGGGCGAGCTGGAGCGCTCCGGTTTCGAATCTGAACTGTTTGGCACGCGCACCATCGCGGTTAAAGCGGCGCCCGCCGGAGTGAGTCCAGCCGAAATCGAGAAACTGGTCTTCGAAATTTTGGAAATCGCCGAAGGCGAGATGCGCAAAGCCTCCATCGGCGATCTGCGCCGCGCCATGGCCGCCAGCATCGCCTGCCGCGCGGCGATCAAGATCAACATGCGTCTCGATCAGCAGAAAATGGAATGGCTTCTCGAAGCACTCGCCGCCACTGACTGCCCGATGAGCTGTCCGCATGGCCGCCCCATCGCGTTGCGTTACTCCACGCGCGATATTCTGAAGAGCTTCCGCCGCATCTGACGAGTTACTCCCATTCGATCGTGCCTGGGGGCTTGTGAGTCAGATCGTAGAACACAGCGCAGACGCCTTCGACCTTGAGCAGTTCGTCGGTCATGCGGCGCAACAGGTCTTCCGGCATCCGGACCACCTGAGCCGTCATACCGTCAACGGAATGAATCGGCCGCAACACCACCGAATCCAGCTCACCGCCGGCGCCGAGCGGAATCAGAACCACTGGAAATTGCCACACTTCGCGGTCAAACCCGCTGTCGCCCGAGAGCCATCGCACGATCGCATCGGCGCGCCGCAACCGAGTGAGGCGCTCGGCCGTCAACGTTCCCTTGGTCGAGTGCATCGCTGGAATCTCGACGCGCGCGCGCACCAGTCCCACCACGCGGTTGATGGCCATGGTGCGATTTACGAGCTCCGTCGCAATCTCGTCGTCCGGCAGGCCATCTAGCGCCAGCACCGCATGATAGCTGCGCGAATCGCCCTTCACTCCAACCGATCGGATCGGCAGCAGCCACCCCGGATCCAAACGCTCCACCGCCGCCTCGCGTTCCGAGCACAGACAGCGGATCGCAAGACCGGGCCCCGGGAAGGGATGCCGATGCAAGAACTCGCCGGAGATGCCTAGCTCTTCGCCGATCTCGCGCACTTCGTCTTTATAGAACGATGCCAATGGCTCAATGATCCGGCCGGTCTCGATCAGTTTTTGAATCCCGGCCACGCGGTTGTGATGTGTCTTGATCACATCGGCGCGCGCCGTTCCGCCCGACTCGATGGTGTCGGGATAAATGGTCCCCTGCCCCAGGATCCAATGGCCGTCCAGAAAATGCCCGGTGCTCAAAACACGCTCTTGCACTGCTACGAACTGCTCGCCGATGATGTGCCGTTTCTGCTCGGGATCGCACACGCCGGCCAGAGCCCCAAGAAACTCACCCTCAGCCGCCTCGACGTGAAAAGCCGTGGCGCCTAGCTGCGCGAACAGCCGTTTGACGTAATCGGTTTCACCCTCGCGCATTAAGCCGGTATCGACGTAGATTCCGTACACGCGTTCCGGCCCGAGCGCGCGCAGGCACAGCGTGTAGGCCACAGTGGAATCCACGCCGCCGCTGACGAAGAAGAACACATTGCGGTCAGCGGCAACAGCTCGGATTTGCTCCTCAATCGGCCGGATGCGATCCTTGGGGTCCCAGTCCTTGGTGCAGCCGCAGACGCCGAAAACAAAATTCGACAGGATCTTCGCCCCGGACGTCGTATGCACTACTTCCGGATGAAATTGCACCGCCATGAGCGGCCGCTCGCGATGCGCCATAGCGGCGATGGCGCAGGTGTCGGTGCTGGCGAGAACATCGAAACCGGGCGGCACCTCCTCCACCTGATCGCGATGATTCATCCAGATCTGCTGCCGGCCGCCATTCAGATTGGCGAACAGGGGATGCGCTTTGCGAGCCTCCAATACCGCCAGCCCGTACTCGCCTTTATCCCCTTTGCGGACGCGCCCGCCGAGTTCATAGGCCATGAGCTGCTGGCCATAACAAATGCCCAGCACCGCGCTGCCGGAGGAAAGAATGGCCGCATCGATGCGCGAGCTATCGGCTTCGTAAACGCTGTCCGGCCCGCCCGAGATGATGAGACCCCTTCGGCCGCGCAGTTCGCCCGCCGGCGTGTCGCTGGCGCGAACATCGGCATACACACCCAGATCGCGGATCTTCCGGGCGATGAGATGACAGTACTGCCCGCCCGCGTCGAGCACGGTGATTTGAGGAACGGATTTAGGAGTGTTCAAACCTACTGCCGCGGGTCGTCCCGGCTCAATCGTTGCACGATGAGCTTCTTGGAGGAATCCAGCAGCGCCTTGGCCTGCGGAAGCGCGTCGATGGCTTTAGCAACCATGGGATCAACTTCCATGGCGACCTTCTGCGATTCCTCATAGCTAAACCCGGTCGCGTACATTTCCCGCTTCAACTGTTGCTCGATCCAGGTGTGGTTGGCGGTCCAGTCGGCGTCCGTGAAGGCAATGCTCTGCGTTTTCAGGTAGTCGTGGAATTGGTCCAACACACTGGCATCGGGCTCCCATCCTTTGGGAAGCTTGGCCTCACCCCGGACGCCAAACCACTTGGCGGAGAAGTTAAAGAAGGCAAACTTGCGCAGCACGTCCTGCTGAAACTTGTTGTATTTGGCCGGAACGTACTTTTCATCCGGCGTGATGCCGCCGCCGCCGTACACCGTCCTGCCGCCATCCGTGCTCTTCACGTCCTGCAGATTCTTGGTGTCGGTGCGCTTGCCGTAGTAATAATCCAGGAACGAGATATTGGAGTAATCACGCTGGATCAAACGGCCGCTCGGTGTGTAGTAGTGCGCGGTTGTCAGCGCCAGGCCGGTGTTGTCATCCAACGGGTAAACCGTCTGGACCAGACCTTTGCCGAAGGTAGTCTGGCCGAGAATCCAAGCCCGGTCATGATCCTGCAGCGCGCCGGAGACGATCTCTGCCGCCGAAGCCGAGAATTGATCCACTAAAACCACGATGGGATAATTCTGGCCGTACGCGCTTCCGCGCGCGAGATAGGGCTTCTCGGCCGAGGCGCGCCCGCGCTGGGAAACCACCACCTCGCCCTTCCTCAGGTAGTGTCCGGCTACCGCGACGCCTTCATTCAAAAGGCCGCCGGGATTCTGGCGCAGATCTAGCACCAGGCCTTTGATGTTTGTCTCGCCCAGCCGCTTGAGATTCTCGTCCATTTCCTGGCTGGTGTTCTCGTTGAACGCCGTGATCTTCATGAACGCGATGCCGGGTTTCAGCCAAAACGCCTCTTCCACGCTGTAGCGGGGAATCTCATCGCGAATAATGTCGAACGCGATCGGCTTATCGGCTCCCTCGCGCGCCACGGTGACCAGGACGTGCGTCGCGCGCGGACCTTTCAACAGGTCCGCCACTTCCGGCGTGGAGAGATTGTCGGTTTTCTTGTCGTTCACTTCGATGATGGTGTCGCCGGCCCGAAGCCCTGCTTTGTACGCCGGTGAGCCGCCAAACGGCGCAACCACGATGGTTTTGCCATTCCGCGGAGCAACCGTCATGCCGACGCCGTAGTAGTGCCCGCTTTGGTCGTCGCGCAGCGCCTGGAAATCCTTGGGGTCGAAAAAATTCGAGTGCGGATCCAAGGTCCGCAGCATGCCCGGAATGGCGCCCTTGTAGATGCCCTTGTCCGAGGTCACTTTGTCGGCGAAGTTGTTCTCCACCACTTCGTAGATTTTGGTGAACTGTTTGATGCCGGACTTCAGATCCTCTTCAGGACCTGCGGTAGCGGCCGAAACGCCCGCCACGCCAGGCCCGAAAACGCCGGCGACTACGGAGCAAAGGACGATGATAAAAGTGATAGGCAGTAAGGAGCGCAGTGAACGAGCCATTCGAACCTCGCTCTTTCAGTATATCGAACTTTCGAGACCAGTCTTACCCTAACCTGGCGGCGCGCCGTGCACCGGCGGCGGCAGCCTCGGCCTTCATGGGCTTGCGAGGTGATTCGTCCAAGCGCCGCACTTGATCGCTCACACAAACCAAGAACATGGGCTGCTTAGCGTTCTTGAGGATGTCGATGATTCGGTCCTGTTTGTCTTCCAGATAAATGGACTTGCCGTCCGTGACCAGATGCAGGTCGGAATCGGACTGAAGAACCTCGCTCAGCTTTTTGCCCATCTCCCGCTGCAAGAACCGCAGGACGCGGCGAATTTTTTGCAGCGAGAATCCCTTACGCCGCAGCTCGGCAATCACTGTAATTTCGATTACCTCTTCGGACTGGTACAACCGCTTGTGTCCTTCATGCCGCGGGGAAACGACTTTGCGTTCGTCCCACCACTGAAGTTGCCGCAAGCTCACCTGCGCGATGCGCGACACGTCGCTCGATGCGAAAGTCCGGATTCCGCCTTCATTCTCAGAACGACTTTTCTTTGTTTTGAACATGTTCCCCCGCCAACGTTTTGGAGCTTAAAGGCGCATCTAAGATTCTTACCTAACCTGAAGCGGGAGTCAATAGGAAAAACATCACCCCTCGCCCATGCTCGAAAGCCCTCAGCCGCCGCCCACAAATTGTACGATCTCTAACGCTGCTCCGTCGTCCAGCCGTGCATCGTTCCAGGCCGCACGGCTGACGATGACACGATTCAGCTCAACCGCGACCCGGCTAGGGTCGATCTCCAGAAAATCCAGAGTTTCCAACAGCGACTTGGTTGCCGGAACCTTCCGAACCCGCCCGTTTACAACAATTTGTATCGTTTTTGTTGCGGCCGTTTCCATATCTCAGAGACGCGAAACAACAGACCTACTTGCGGCCTGAGGCCGGTTCTCATTATAGTCAAGTTTGGGCTGGCGGTTTCGCGAGCCCAATCTCCAATGCCGACTTCTTATCCGGAAACCTACTTCCCGGTCCTGGTTCAAATCGCCATCGCCGTACTGGTAGCCTCCGCCCTGGTGGCTTTGTCCTATCTGGTGGGCAAGCGCGTGAAGGACCGCGTGAAGGATTCGCCTTACGAGTGCGGCATGGTGCCCACCGGCTCGGCGCGCGAGCGTTTCAGCGTCAAGTTCTACCTGGTGGCAATCGTTTTCATTCTGTTCGATATCGAGGCGGTGTTCTTGTACCCCTGGGCGGTGGTTTACCGCGAGCTCAAGATGTTTGCCTTCGTCGAGATGCTGCTGTTCATCGTGCTGATCCTGTCGGGTTTCTTTTACGTCTGGAAAAAGGGCGCGCTAGACTGGTCGCAGACTGAGCCGAGCGCCGCTGGAACCGCTTCGACGTCCGTGACCGTGGAAGAACAATGATTCCTGAACCACTGAAGGACCACGCGGTCGCTGCTGCTCTGGACGCACAGTTGCCGGATGCAATCACGGGCGGTCACGCGGACCACGACGAGCCGACGCTTTTTATCGCGCCGTCAAGAATCGTCGAAACGTGCCGCTTTCTCAAACAGGAGCAAGGTTTCGTCCGGCTGAGCGCGGTCACATGCGTGGATTGGCACCCGGCCGATCCGCGATTCGAATTGGTCTACCTGCTGCACTCGCTCGAAAGAAATGCACGCCTGCGCTTGAAGTGCTGGGTTTCGGAAGCCGACGCGGAAATCGATTCGGTCACCGTCCTGTGGCGCGCGGCCAACTGGTATGAGCGCGAGGTCTTCGATCTGTTCGGCATCCGCTTCCGCAATCATCCCGATTTGCGCCGCATCCTGATGCCCGTCGATTGGGAGGGGCACCCGCTGCGCAAGGATTACCCGGTGCACGGCTACAAGTACAGCTACGGCGAGGAATAGGATTCATATGCGCGAGACCGAAACCCATACCGACACCATCACCGCTGAGGCAGCGGAGGCAACGGTCCACCAACCACCAGAAGGCGCCGTGCGCCGCATGACGTTGAACATGGGGCCGCAGCACCCTTCTACACACGGCGTACTGCGGGTGGTCCTGGAGCTGGACGGCGAAACGATTATCACGGCTGTGCCCGACATCGGCTTCCTGCATACCGGTATCGAAAAAGAGTGCGAGGTGAAGAACTGGCAGCAGGCCGTGACGCTGACCGATCGCGTCGACTATCTCGCCAACCTGTCCAACAACCTGGTGTACGCCCTGGCGGTGGAAAAGCTGATCGGCGATATCGAAATACCGCCCAAAGCGCAATGGATGCGCGTGATGCTGACCGAGCTTTCGCGTCTGAACAGCCACCTGGTCTGGCTGGGAACGCATGCGCTGGACATCGGCGCCATGACGGTCTTCTTTTATTGTTTCCGCGAGCGCGAAGACATCCTGCGCATTTTCGAGATGTTCTCAGGGCAACGCATGATGACCAGCTACATCCGCATCGGCGGGCTGGCGCTGGAGCCTCCGCGCGGATGGCAGGATCGAGTGGGCAAGTTCATCACCGCGTTTCCGAGCAAGGTGGATGAGTATGAAGAGCTGTTGGATGCCAATCCCATTTGGAAGCGCCGGACGCAAGGCGTGGGAATCGCGCCGCTCGAGCAACTGCTGGATCTGGGCGTTACCGGTCCCATGATTCGCGCCGCGGGCGTGGCTTGGGACATCCGCAAAAGCGAGCCATACTCCAGCTACGAAAAGTTCGATTTCGAGATTTCGACCCGCACCGAGAACGACGTGTACGCGCGGTACCGTGTCCGGTTGGGCGAAATGCGCCAAAGCGCGCGCATCATCAAGCAGGCGCTGGAGGGCATGCCGGAAGGCGCCTGGCAGGCCGACGCGCCCAAGATCGTGCTGCCCGAGCGCGAGAAGATGAAGACCCAGATGGAAGCGCTGATCTATCATTTCAAGATCGTGACCGAGGGTTTCCGCGTGCCGGCCGGCGAGGTTTACCAGGCAGTGGAATCGCCGCGCGGCGAAATCGGCTACTACATCGTCAGCAACGGCACCTCCAAACCGTACCGCGTCTACATGCGGACGCCGAGCTTCGGCAATCTGCAAGCCCTGCCCGCGCTGCTCGAAGGACGGCTGCTGGCCGACTCCATCGCGTCGCTCGGTAGCATGGACTTCGTACTGGGAGACACCGATCGATAATGACTTTCTCTGCCGGAACTGGAAGCGAGATTTGCGAAGCTCCTGGAAAGTTATCCGCCCGGACGCACGCGCTCGGCAGTGGTGCCGATGTTGCTCTACGCGCAAGACGAAGTCGGCCATATTTCAAATGAGCTGATCGAGGAAGTAGCGCGGCGCTGCAAGGTCGACCCGCTGCAGGTGGACGAGGTGGTCGGCTATTACTCCATGCTGCACCGCAAGCCGCTGGGCCAGCATCACGTGCAGGTGTGTACCAATATAAGTTGCCTGTTGCGTGGCGGCGAAGAGCTGTATCAGCATGCCTCGAACAGCTTGGGTGTCGGAAACAAAGAGGTAACGCCGGACGGCCAGTTTTCGTTGGAAGAAGTGGAGTGTATCGGCGCCTGCTCGTGGGCGCCGGCCATCCAGATTAACTACGATTTTCACCATTTTGTGACGCCGGAGAAGCTGGACGCGCTGATCGCGGAATTAAGGAGGGCCTCTTGACTGTGAATGACGACCGCCCGATTACCAAGAAAGACTTGATCGAATTTGAACAGCGTTTGTGCGAGTCCATCGAGCCGCGGTTCGCCAAGCCCGGCGAGAGCTTTGTCGAGACCGTGAGTAAACTGCCCCGGGACTTCGAGGCGCGAATGATCGCCGCCTTCGAAAGCTACGACCACTAGACAATGCTCTACAACGAACCCAGCCCGCTCGAAGTCAAGGTCGTAACCAAGCGCTTCGGACTTCCCAATTCCTCCTCGCTCGACACCTATCTCGCCACCGACGGCTTCAAGGCCTTCTTCAAAGCCATGGAGATGTCGCCGGAACAGATCGTCGAAGAAGTGAAAATCTCCGCGCTGCGTGGCCGAGGAGGCGCGGGCTTTCCGGCGGGGATGAAATGGAGCTTTGTCCCGCGCACCTCGCCCAAGCCGAAATACGTCATCATTAATGCCGACGAGAGCGAGCCCGGTACCTGCAAGGACCGCCTGCTGATGGAGAACGATCCGCACCAGTTGATCGAGGGCATCCTTATCGCCGGCCGCGCCGTTGACGCGCACAAAGGCTACATCTATATACGCGGCGAATACCGTTATCTGATCGAGCACATGGACCGCGCCATCGCTGAGGCCTACGGCCGCGGCTATCTGGGCAAGAATATCCAGGGTACCGGCTTCGATTTCGATATTTACACCCACACCGGCGCCGGTGCGTACGAATGCGGAGAAGAAACAGCCCTGCTTGATTCCATCGAGGGCAAGCGCGGCATCCCGCGCATGAAGCCGCCCTTCCCGGCGGTAGTGGGTGCATGGCAGTCACCCACGCTGATCAACAACGTCGAAACACTCTCCGCGGTTCCCGCCATCATCCGTGACGGCGGCGCCGCGTTCGCCGCTCTGGGAACGCCCAAAAACGGCGGCACGCGCATGATCTGCCTTTCCGGACACATCAACAAGCCCGGCGTTTACGAACTGCCTGTCGGTTTCAACCTGCTGCGCATGATCTATGAGGTGGGTGGCGGCATGCGCAATGGCAAGAAATTGAAGGCGGTGGTCCCGGGCGGCTCCTCGTGCCCGATTCTCAAAGCCGAAGAGTGCGACATTTCCATGGATTTCGACACGCTGGCCAAAATCAAGAGCATGCTGGGCTCGGGCGGCACCGTCATTCTGGATGAAGACACCTGCATGGTGAAGTTCGCGCTGCGCATCATGAAGTTCTACGCGCACGAAAGCTGTGGTTGGTGTATCCCCTGCCGCGAAGGCACCACTTGGCTCAGGAAGATGCTGGATCGCTTCCATTCCGGAATGGGCCAGAAGAGTGACATAGCTTTAATCGGCGAGCTATCCAAAAACATGCTGGGCCGCACTTACTGCGCGCTCGGCGACGCCGCGGCGATGCCGACCATCTCGATCGTCGAAAAATTTCCCGAAGATTTCGAGGCGCACCTGAATGGCAACCCATGCCCCTACCAGCATGCGGCGGAACTGGCGCCGGCATGAGGTTTATCCCACGCTAAAAACACCATGAGCGAATTGATCAACCTGACAATCGACGGCAAGCCGGTAAAAGCGGCTCCTGGCACACTGGTCATCAATGCGGCCAAACAGGTGGGCATCGAGATTCCATCGTTCTGCTATTACGACGGGCTGACGCTGCAAGCCGCCTGCCGCATGTGTCTGGTCGAAATCGAGAAAACACCCAAGCTCCAGGTCGGCTGTACCACGCCGGTGGCCGAGGGCATGGTGGTTCACACCGACACCCCACAGGTGCACCAGGCGCGCAAGGGCATGGTGGAGTTTCTGCTCACCAATCATCCGCTCGATTGCCCGGTCTGCGACAAAGGCGGCGAGTGCGAACTGCAGGACATGACCTTCCGCTATGGCATGGGCGAAAGCCGGTTCTTGGAGCAAAAGCAGCACGTCGACGAGCAGCAGTGGTCGCCCGTGGTCTTCTACGACAAACCGCGTTGCATCTTGTGCTACCGGTGCGTGCGCATCTGCGACGAGGGCATGGGCGTGAAGGCGCTGGGCGTCATCAATCGCGGCTCTACTTCCGAGATCGCCCCCAATCATTTCGATCATCTGAACTGTGACGAGTGCGGCATGTGCATCGATATCTGCCCGGTCGGCGCGCTCACCAGCGGGATGTATCGCTACAAGACCCGGCCCTGGGAAATGAAGCATGTCGGCACCATCTGCACACATTGCGCCGACGGCTGCAAAACGACACTGGGCGTCCGCAACAATCAGATCATTCGCGGGAACAATCGCGACCACTCCGGCATCAACGGCGAGTTCCTGTGCGTCAAGGGCCGCTACGCATTCGACTTCGTGCACAGCCCCGAGCGCCTGCAAACACCGCTCATCAAAAAGAACGGCAAACTGGAGCCGGCCGCATGGTCGGAAGCCCTGGCCCTGGTGGCGGCGAAATTCAAAGAAGTGCAATCGAGGGGCGGCAAGTTCGCCGTGATCGGATCGAACCACACCTCGAACGAAGAAAATTACTATTTGCAGGGCTTCGCTCGCGAAGTGCTCGGCACCAGCAATATCGACCATCACCGCACCGGAGACGTGGCTGCGTTGCTCGACGCCCTCAGCGGCCAGGCGGATGCGCTGGCTTCTACCGCCGATCTGTACGAACGCAAGGCCTTCCTGATCATTGGAGCCGACCTCGCGCAGCAGCACCCGTTCTTGCATTTCCAAATCCGCGCCAATTACCGGCATCATGGCGCGCATATTTACACCGTCACGCCCGGCCCTGTGCGCGAACAACAAACCGCGGTGCGCAGCGTGATTACGGTGCCGGGCCGCGAGTTCGCCGACCTGGAATCGCTCCGCGATCAACTGAAAGCCGAACCGGAACTGGTGATCCTGTTCGGGGACGTCATCAAGGGCGACGCGGTGCGCAAGCTGGTCGAGTTCGGTTCCTCGCTGGGGATTCCGGTGCGTTACGTTTGCCTGGTGGATTATTCGAATTCGCGCGGAGCGTCCGACATGGGCCTGGCGCCCAATCATGGTCCCGGCTATCGACCCGTCGCGGAGGCGGGTTTGGCGTACGACGAAATCCTGGCGGCGCCCGATCTGGACGTGCTCTGGGTGGTGGGCGCCAATCCATTGAAGAACGCTCAACTCGCGGCCACCGGCGCTTTTGTTGTCGTCAACGAGATGTTCCTTACCGAAACAGCGCAGCGCGCCGACGTAGTCTTCCCCGCCGCTTCCGCCTACGAAAAGCACGGGACCGTCACCAACGTGTGCGGCGAAGTGCAGCGCTTGAAAGCCGGCCTGCAGATTGTGGGAACCAAGCCCGACCTCGAAATCATCGGTCTGGTCGGAAAAGAGATGGGAGTGGATCCCGGCATCTGGTCCGCCGACAAAGTGTTCGAAGAGATTCGCTCCAACGTGCATGGCTATAATATTCCTTTGCCTAGCATCGCCTCGGGAGGAGCAGCCCAAACTATGCCAGTAAACGGACGCGTGCCGGTAAGCGCGCGGCCGGAACTGATTCAGTCCGCTCGCGACAGTCTGTTCACGTCCGGTTCGTTAGGACGTTATTCCAAAACGCTGAACTCCGTCCTGGAATCGCCGGGCGGTTTGTATTCCGAAAAGCGGCCGTAAGTTCACTCATGAACTTTTTCATACTCAGCCTGATCAAGGCGGCGCTGATCGCCTTCGTGCTTCTAACCGCGCTCGCGTACTTGCAATGGATCGAGCGCAAAGTGATCGCGCACATCCAGCTTCGCGTGGGTCCTTACCGCGTCGGGCCGCATGGGCTTCTGCAGCCTCTCGCCGACGTGGTGAAGCTGATTACCAAGGAAGGCGTAATTCCATCGCACGTCAACAAGCTGTTTTATTTGATGGCGCCTTGGTTGGCGGTCACACTCGCGCTCATTTCCATTTCCGTGATTCCGTTCGGGCCCGAGATCACCGTCGGTCCAGTCACTACCTGGATGCAGCTCACCGATCTGCGCATCGGGATTCTGTTCGTGCTGGCGGTTTCCTCCATCGGCGTGTACGGAGTGGCGTTGGGCGGTTGGGCTTCGAATAACAAATACTCGCTGCTCGGCGGCCTGCGTAGCTCCGCCCAGATGATCAGTTACGAGTTGCCGCTGGCCCTGGCCGTCGCTGCTCCGCTGCTGCTCGCCAATACGCTTAGCTTTCGCGAGATGGTCGATTACCAGAACGGCTACTGGTTCGGATTCATTCCGCGTTGGAATGCCATCCCCGAGATTCTGGGCTTCATCGTCTTCGTGATCGCCGGCTTCGCTGAAACCAATCGCGTCCCCTTCGATCTTCCGGAAGCCGAAAACGAACTGGTGGCCGGCTTCCATACCGAGTACAGCAGCATGAAGTTCGCCGCGTTTTTCATGGCCGAATACGCCAACATGGTGACGGTCACGGCGGTTGCGACGCTGCTGTTCTTGGGTGGATGGCTGCCGCCTTTTCCAGAGCCGTACTCGGACGCCATTCCGATCGCCATTTTCGCCCTCAGCGGCCTGATCGCCATCTATCACGGACTGCATCCGGCGCGGCGCAAAGATAGATTCACACTGCCCGCCGCCGGACTCGTGTTTCTCGGCCTGGCCGCGCTGTTCGGCGCCTCCATTCTGGTGCCAGTTCTCAAAACTATCCTGATGGCGCTGTTCTGGTTCTGCGCCAAAATCGGAATCCTGTTGTTCGTCTTCATTTGGGTGCGCGGCACCTCGCCTCGCTTCCGCTACGACCAGCTCATGCGCTTCGCCTGGACCTTCTTGTTTCCGCTCGCCATGCTGAACCTGCTGATCACCGGGTTTTTCGTGGCCCTGGGGTCGAAATAAATATGACTGCGCTCATTTTCTTCCTCTTCGCCGGCATCGCGGTATTCTGCGCGATCAACCTGGTGGCCCAGACGCATCCCATCGCGAGCGCCCTTTCGCTCGTCGGCGTCATGGGATCCCTCGCCATTCTGTACTTGCAGCTGGGCGGAGAATTCATCGCCGCGGCGCAGATTATTGTTTACGCGGGCGCCATCATGGTGCTGTTCGTCTTTGTCATCATGCTGCTCAATGCCGGCGCCGAGAGTGCCGCTCCCCGGTTATCGGGCATCATCAAGTATCTCGGTATTGTTTTGCTCGCGGCGTTCCTCGGATTGATCAGCTTCATCATTCAATCCATGCTGCCTAAGACGGAAGGCGTCGTGTTCGGAACGTTTCAAGGCGGCACGGCGTTGGAGGTCGGCAGAAAGCTGTTCACCGTGTACCTGCTGCCCTTTGAGGTAACTTCGGTCCTCATTCTGATCGCCATCGTCGGCGCGATCGTGCTCGCAAGGAAGGAAATCTAGCCGTGCAAAATGCGGTCCCTCTGAGCTGGTATCTGATTCTGAGCGCGATTCTCTTCGGACTCGGCGTCGCCGGATTCATCTATCGCCGCAACATCATCACCGTCTTCATGTCGATCGAGCTGATGCTCAACGCCGTTAATCTGAGCTTTATCGCTTTTTCCTACACGCTTAAAAAAGTGGACGGCCATATCTTCAGCTTTTTCGTGATGGTGGTGGCGGCGGCGGAAGCAGCCGTCGGCTTAGCCATCATTCTGACGGTTTTCAAGAACCGCGACACGCTCATGATCGACGAAATCAGCTCCATGAAATACTGACATGCCATCGCGCCACGGTGCCCAATAAATGAACCTCTGGCTGATCCCGATCCTCCCTTTCGCCGGCTTCCTGATCAACGGTCTCTTCGGCCGGCGAATGGCCAAGCCTCTGATCAATCTGATCGCCGTTGGCTCGGTGGCCCTTTCCTTTGCCTGGGCCGTCACGGTCCTGTTGAAATTGAACCCGCTCGAGACCAAGTACGTCGAGCACTACTTCACCTGGATTCAAAGCGGGGCGCTGAGCATCAACGTCGACTTCGCGGTGGACCGTCTCACCGCGGTCATGCTGATGGTGGTCACCGGAGTCGGCCTGCTGATCCATATTTATTCGGTCGGCTACATGGCCGACGATCCCGGCTACTATCGCTTCTTCTCCTACCTGAACCTGTTCATGTTCTTCATGCTGGTTCTGGTGCTGGCGCAGAATTTCCTGCTGCTGTTCGTCGGATGGGAAGGCGTGGGCCTGTGCAGTTACCTGCTGATCGGATTCTTCTTGCTGGAGCAGTTCGCCACCAATGCCGGCAATAAGGCCTTCATCGTGAACCGCATCGGCGACTTCGGCTTTTCGCTCGCCATATTTCTGATCTATCGCCAATTCGGTTCGCTCGATTTCACACGCGTCTTCGACGCCGCCAAGGGCATGCCCAACGAAGCCAGCGCAGGCATCCTCACCGCCATCTGCCTGCTGCTGCTGGTTGGCGCCACCGGCAAATCGGCGCAGATTCCTCTTTATGTCTGGCTGCCGGATGCGATGGCGGGCCCCACGCCGGTCTCGGCTCTGATCCACGCCGCGACCATGGTGACCGCTGGCGTGTATATGACGGCGCGTTCTGCGGCGCTGTTCACGCACGCCCCCATCGCGATGGATACGGTCGCTGTCATCGGCCTGGCCACCGCCTTCTTCGCCGCCACCATCGGCCTGGCCCAGACCGACATCAAGAAAGTTTTCGCCTACTCCACCGTCTCGCAGCTCGGCTACATGTTCCTCGGCGTGGGCGTGGGCGCATTTTCGGCGGGCATCTTCCATCTGATGACGCACGCCTTCTTCAAGGCTCTGCTCTTCCTCGGCGCGGGCGCGGTGATTCACGGCCTGCACGGCGAACAGGACCTGCGGCAAATGGGCGGCCTGTTCAAACACATGCGGATCACCGCCCTCACGTTGCTGTGCGCCTCCGTCGCCATCTCAGGCGTCCCATTCACCTCGGGATTCTTCAGCAAAGACGCGATCCTGGTTGCCGCCTACGCACGCGCTCCCTGGATGTATTGGATCGGCGTCCTGACCGCGGGCATGACCGCGTTCTACGTCTTCCGCGCCTGGTTTCTGGCCTTCACGGGCGAATACCGGGGCCACGCGCATCCGCACGAATCGCCGCTCGTGATGACCGGACCGCTCATGTTGCTGGCGCTTCTCTCGCTCGGCGGCGGATTCATCAACGTCCCACATTGGCTGGAGCCGATGTTCGCCGAAAAAGCCGAGAATCAGACCCTGGCGTGGCTCTCGGCCGGGGTCGGCCTGATTGGCATCGCGATCGCATACATCTTCTACGTCGCGAAACCCGGTCTCGCCGATTCGTTCGCCAAGTCCGTGGGCGGCCTCTACCGGCTGGTCTACAACAAATACTTCGTCGATGAAGTCTACGACGCCGCCATCGTGCAGCCGGTGGTGAAAGGTTCGCGCTTGGTTCTTTGGAAAGGCGTCGACGCCGGTTTGATCGACGGCATGGTAAATGGCGTCGGCCGGCGCTCCCGCGGCATCGGCGGAATTCTGCGGCTGCTCCAATCCGGAAACATCCGCAGTTACGCGGCCTGGATAGTGCTCGGATCGGTGGTGGTGCTGCTGGCCATCGGCCTGGCGGGAGCAGCGCGATGACGCTCCTGGACGCAGTCATCTTCCTTCCGCTGATCGCGTTCCTGATCGGTCTCGTCTTACCCAAAGACAATCCCAACTTGATCCGTCGCTTCAGCCTGGTCGCTTCCACGGCCATTTTCATCGTTTCGCTGGGATTGATCGGCCCGTACTGGTTCCAGAGCCCCGGTAAGTTCATTCTCGAAACAAACGTCCCCTGGATCGAGTCGCCCGCCATCCGCTACCACGTCGCCATCGACGGCATCAGCCTGTGGCTGGTGATCCTCACCACTTTACTGACCCCCATCTGCGTGCTGGTCTCCTGGCGCTCCATCGATAAGCACATAAAACAATTCTTCGCCTTTCTGTTGTTGCTGGAATTCGGCCTGGTCGGCGTCTTTTGTGCGATCGACTTTTTCCTGTTCTTTGTCTTCTGGGAAGTATCGCTGGTGCCCATGTATTTCCTGATCGGAGTCTGGGGACACGAGCGCCGCATTTATGCCGCCGTCAAGTTTTTCCTGTACACGATGGTGGGATCGATGCTGATGCTGGTCGCGATCATCTATCTCTACAACGCCTCCGGCACCTTCGACTACACCCGGATCCTGGCCGGCCTGCAGAACGGATCCATCGCGCTCAGCTCTCAGGAACAGTTGCTCCTGTTCCTGGCATTCTTCATCGCCTTCGCCATCAAAGTTCCGCTGTTCCCGCTGCACACCTGGCTGCCGGACGCGCACGTGGAAGCTCCCACCGCCGGCTCCGTGATGCTGGCCTCCGTCATGCTGAAAATGGGCACCTACGGGCTGCTGCGTTACTGCGTGCCGATGTTCCCCAACGCCGCAAAAATCTGTTCGGGATGGATCGTGACGCTGGCCATCATCGGCATCGTCTACGGCGCGCTGGTGGCGATGGTCCAGCCCAACATGAAAAAGCTGGTGGCGTATTCCTCAGTCAGCCACCTCGGCTTCGTCGTGCTCGGAATCTTCACCTTCACGCAGCAGGGCTTCGACGGCGCGGTGTACCAGATGCTCAACCACGGCATCTCGACCGGCGCGCTGTTCATCCTGGTCGGCTTCCTCTATGAGCGCCGCCATTCGCTCGAGATCGCGGACTATGGCGGCGTCGCGACGCCCGCTCCGCGCCTCTCCACCGTCTTCATGATCACCATGCTCGCCAGCATCGGCCTGCCGATGCTGAACAATTTCATCGGCGAATACCTGGTGCTGCAAGGCGCGGCCATGGTTTACTTCCGCTGGAGCGTTTTCGCCGCCCTGGGCGTGATTCTTTCGGCGTGCTACATGCTGTGGCTCTACCAGCGCGTCTTCTTCGGCCGCGCTTCCGAGGACCTGACGCACCACATGCCGGACCTGAACTTCCGCGAATACGCCATCATCGTCCCCTTGATCGCGCTGATGCTCTGGATGGGCACCTTCACGCAAAGTTTCATTCCGGCAATTTCCGCTTCCAATGCCCTGATCCTCGGCCCCATCGACGCCGGACGCGACGTACACGTGCGCAATGCGCCCCGGCCGCGCGCACTCGCAGGGAAGGAGCTCGCCAATGCTCGCTAGCTACGTTCCCGTTGGCGTCGATTACCTCCGCCTCCTGCCTGAAATCATCATGGTCGTGGCCGGCACGCTGATCATGGTGGTTGAGCCGATCCTGGGCGAGAACAAACGAACCGCGTTCACCAGCATCTCCATAGTCGCCTTCCTGGCAGCCCTAGTCGCCGCCATTTACGCCAACAGCATCCCCGGCACTTCGTTCTCCAATATGCTGATCGTGGACGGCTTCGCCACCTTCTTCCGCGTTTTGGTCATCGCCGTCGGCCTCCTGAGCGTGCTGGCGGCGTCCCAATATCTGCGCATGCGAGCACGCCGCCGCCGCCGAATACTACGCCTTGCTGCTGTTTTCCGTCACGGGCCAGTGCATCATGGCGGCCGCCAACGAGCTGATCATGATCTTCATCGGCCTGGAGATTTCCTCCATCGCCACTTACGTCCTGGCCGGCTACCTCCGCGACGATAAGCGCAATAACGAAGCCGCGCTGAAATATTTCCTGCTGGGATCGTTCGCCACCGCGTTCTTGCTTTACGGCATCGCCTTTATCTACGGGACCACCGGCAGCACGAACTTGGCCGACATCCGCAATTACATGCTGACTCCCGGCACCGAAAGCAACGTCATACTGGCCAGCACCGCCGCCGCTCTCATGTTCGTCGGCTTCGCCTTCAAAGTTTCCGCCGCGCCGTTCCAGATTTGGGCGCCCGACGTTTATCAGGGAGCGCCCGCCCCAGTGACGCTGTTCATGTCCGCCGGCCCGAAAGCCGCCGCCTTCGCCGTTTTCCTGCGCGTCTTCATGACGGCCTTCCTTCCGATCGCGAACCGCTGGGAGCCGTTCGTCTGGTCCTCGGCGCTGCTGACCATGATCATCGGGAATTTCGCCGCGCTCACGCAGACCAACATCAAGCGCATGCTCGCCTACAGTTCCATCGCGCATGCCGGTTACGTGATGGTGGCCATCGCGGCGCACAACCAGATCGGAATCGCGGCCGCCATGTTCTACTTGGCCGCCTACGCGTTGATGAACATCGGCGCATTCGCCGTAGTCACGCACTTCTCGCGGCAGGGTGAAAAATACGTCAACATCGAGGATCTCGCGGGCCTGGGCTGGAAACAGCCGGTCACAGCCGGGCTCTTCGCCATCTTCCTGCTATCGCTGATCGGCGTCCCCTTGACGGGCGGTTTCTTCGGGAAATTCTACATCTTCAAAGCCGCGCTCGACGCTAATCTGGTCTGGCTCGCGGTGCTCGGCTTGCTCAACAGCGCCGTCGCGGCATATTACTACCTGCGCGTCCTGGTTGTGATGTACATGGAGGAGCCGGGCCCCGCCACGGTTTCGGTGCAGCCGTTGAGCGCAGGCATCCGCACCACGCTCTGGGCCACCGCGCTCGGCACCCTGATCCTGGGAATCTTCCCCTCGGTGCTGCTCAACTTCGCGCAAAGCTCCAGCGCGCTGGTCAAGTAGCCTGCTTATCCAATCGCGTTGAGCAAATACTGCTGCATCTCGTCGCCAATCTTGATGGCTTTCGTATTCGCGTCAAAGTTGTTCTTCGCTTGCAGCATTGCCACCGCGGCCGTACTCAAGTCCACGGTGTCCTGCCCAGTACCCGCCGCGACCGGCGCCTTCGCAATCTGCTGCGCCGCTTGATTGAACTGCGCTTCCGAGTTTGCTAGCCCTTCGAGGGCTGTAGTGAACCCTACCATGGGAACCTCCGTCAATCGGAACCTTCCGTCGACTGGACTCTATTTGTCTTGCTTCTCTGGCTTGACTCTCTCATCGACGGGCTGGAGAAGAATTTGAGCCATATTGTACTTAAGGTCCTCGATGCCCTGCCCCGTAACGCTTGAAATTTCGTAGTACGGAAGTCCCAGCCCAGCCGCCACCGCGCGCAGCGCAGCCACCCGACCCGCATCCTGCGCCGCATCCATCTTGGACGCCACCACGAACATCGGCTTGGCCGCCAAAGCCGGACTGAAGCTCGCCAGTTCCTCCTGCACGATACGAAAATCCTCGGCCGGCTCGCGCCCACTCGCATCTGAGGCGTCCACCAGGTGTACCAGCAGTCGCGTGCGCTCAATATGACGCAGGAACTGCACCCCCAAACCGTGCCCCAAGTGCGCTCCTTCGATCAGCCCCGGAATATCCGCCACCACGAAGCTGAAATCGCCCACGCTCGCCACACCCAAATTGGGCTCGAGCGTAGTAAAAGGATAATCGGCGATCTTCGGACGCGCCGCCGAGATGCGCGAGATCAACGTGGACTTGCCCGCATTCGGAAACCCCACCAGCCCCACATCGGCCAGCAGCTTCAGCTCCAGTCGCAAATGCCGTTCTTCGCCCGGCTTTCCAGGCTCATGCTCGGTGGGCGCCTGATGCGTGGGCGTGGCGAAGTGCTGGTTGCCGCGTCCCCCACGGCCTCCATGCGCGACGGTGAACTGGTCGCCTGCCTGCGTGAAATCGTGCAGCAGTTCGCCCGAATCGGCGTCGTAGACAATGGTGCCCACCGGCGTTCGCAGCTCGATCGACGTCCCATCGCGCCCCGTGCGATTGCTGCCCTCACCGTGCCTTCCTCGCTGGGCGGTGTGCTCGGGATTGTAGCGGAAGTGCAGCAGCGTGTTGTGGTGCTCGCTCGCCACCATCACCACGTCGCCGCCACGCCCGCCGTCGCCGCCGCTTGGGCCCCCGCGCGGTACATATTTCTCGCGCCGAAACGCAAGACAACCGTTGCCGCCATCGCCCGCTTTCACGCGGATTCTGACTTCATCAATGAACATCGAGGCTGTTAATCAGGATTCGGGACCGCGTCCCGAAGAAAATGAGAGGCTAAAATCGAACCGCTTAGCTGGCCGGTTCGATGCTGATGAATTTTCCAGTCCGGCCGCGGTCGCGAAACACAACGATCCCCGAAACCTTGGCGAACAGCGTATCGTCCTTGCCGCGCCCAACGTTGTCACCGGCCTTGAAGATCGTGCCGCGCTGCCGCACCAGAATGGAACCTCCCGGCACCAGCTCACCGCCGAACGCTTTCACTCCCAGCCGCTGCGCGTTGGAATCGCGCCCGTTCTTGGAACTGCCCAGACCTTTTTTATGCGCCATATTGCACCTATGCCAGAATCTCGTTCACGGTCACTTCCGTGTAGTTTTGCCGGTGACCGATGGTCCGCTTGTACTGTTTCTTGCGCTTGAACTTGAACACGATCACTTTATCGCCGCGGCCGTGACTCACGATGGTTCCTTTGACGCGCGCCTTGCCAGCCGCCTCGCCGGTTACGAGCTCGTTAGAATCGTTCATCACCGCCAAAACCCGGCCAAGCTCCACTTCCGCGCCAACATCGCCCGCCAGCGTCTCGACCTGAACCACATCGCCGGGCGCGACCTTCAATTGTTTCCCTCCGGCTTCAATCACTGCGTACATAGCTGTCTTTCCTTGATTTTCGAAAATGTGTGGGCTAAATCGGGCAGGCCCGAGCAGGGATATCCCTAAGCTGGAACCGCAAAACTTCATAATACAGCAACCTGCGGCCAGAGGGCAAATTGGAGTCTTGTCTCAGCCAAGATGAGCCTGAAGGAGGATTCGTCGGCGGACGCAGCATCGGTGTACAATACCCCCATCTGAGAGGTAGCTTGAAAATTCACATTCCGCTGCGAGCTCTGCTCCCCATCGTTGTCCTCTGTTCGGCCTCCGCTGCCGACAAGGCCTCCCAAATCGACGATCTCCTGGCGCGCTATAACGGCTTCGCACTCTTCAATGGAGCCGCCCTGGTGGCCGACCATGGCCAAGTGATCTTCAAGAAGGGTTACGGCCTGGCCAACATGGAGTGGAACATTCCGGATGCGCCTGACACCAAGTTCCGGCTCGGCTCCATTACCAAGCAGTTCACCGCGACGCTCATCCTGCAACTCGCCGAGCAGGGCAAGATCGACCTCACTGCTCCCATCAGCCGTTATCTTCCCGATTATCCGAAGGGCCCCGGCGACCGGATAACCATTCACGAACTGCTCAATCACACCTCAGGCATCCCCGGTTACACCGAGCTTCCGGAATTCGGCGCCAAGTCGCGCGAAACATCCAAGCCCGCCGATTTCATCGCCTTCTTCGCGAATCGCGAACTTCTGTTTGAACCCGGCACAAAGTTCAGCTACAGCAACTCCGGATATTTCCTGCTCGGCGTCATCCTCGAAAAAATCACCGGCCAGTCTTACGAGCGCTTGCTCCAAGAACACATCTTTGATCCAGCCGGCATGCATGACACCGGATACGATTCCACGGCCCCGCTGTTGACCAAACGCGCCTGGGGCTACGATTCGACGCTCGATGGATATCGCAACACCTCTTATATCGACATGTCGCTGCCTTTCTCGGCCGGCTCGCTATACTCCACCGCCCAGGACCTGTTCCGCTGGGACCGCGCCCTGTACACCGACAAGATCCTTTCCAGCGCCAGCAAGAACAAGATGTTCACGCCTGGATTGTCGGACTACGGCTATGGCTGGTTCATCCGGAAGGGTGCGGTAACGACGGTCGAGCACGACGGCGGCATCAACGGCTTCAATACTTTGATCTCGCGCGACCTGGAGCCCCAGCGGCTGATCGTGCTGTTGAACAACACCGGGGGCGCCCCGGTCGACGCCATGGCGAAAGGCGTCCGCGCGATTCTCGACGGTCATAATCCAGAGTTCCCCAAGCAGCCGGCGTCTCCCGTTTTGTACAAGACCTACCAAACCTCCGGGATCGCAGCCACGCTGGAACAGATTCGATCGCTACAATCCACGGCCAATACCACCTACGATGCGGGAGAGAGCGAGCTATCCCGTCTGACTGGTCATCTGCTTACGGCCGGCAAATCCGCCGACGCCCTCGCAATCGCCAAGCTGATCGCTGAAAAGTATCCCAAGTCCGCCGGAGCCGCAACGCTGCTGGCCCGCGCCTATCAGGCCACCGGCCATCGCGCCGAAGCTCGCCAGCGTATTCCCGCAGCATCGAACTGAGCGATACGCCGCGCGCCTTCCCCATTTTGAAGGACGCCATCCAAAAACTGTCAGAGAGCCCTGCCAGTCAATGAGCCGCCTCTGGCTCTTGCTCCTGCTGCCGTGGACTGGGGACGCCCACGCGCAGCGTCAGTCGTTCGACATCATTCTTCGCCACGGAACCATCCTTGACGGCTCCGGACTGAAGCGCTATCCAGGCGACGTAGGAATCGCCAACGGCCACATCGCCAGGATTGGCGACCTCTCCGCCGCCACCGCCCCGGTCGAGCTCAATGTCCAAGGCCTGTTCGTGGCGCCCGGCTTCATCAATATCCACAGTCACGCCGTCCCCAGCGCCCTGCCGGCTGCCGTGAACATGCTGACGCAGGGTGTGACTACCGAAATCCTAAACCCCGATGGCGCGTGGCAGCACCGATATCGCAGAGCAGCTCTCGCGCGACAGCGCCGCCGGACTCGCCGTGAATATCGGCGCCTATATCGGCTTCAACAGCGTTTGGGCCACCGTGATGGGCGCTTCCGACCACCGGCCATCCGAAGCCGACATCCAGCAGATGCGCCAGATGATCACGCGCAATCTCGAGCGCGGCGCATGGGGCGTCTCGGCCGGCCTGGATTATAAGCCTGCCTACTACGCGCGCACCGATGAGGTGATCCGCATTCTGAACCTGCCGCGCCGTGGCGGACGAATTTTCCGAATCATGACCGCGTCACTCCGGAAAGCAACTACAGCTCGCTCGCCGGCATGGCGGAAACGATCGAAATCGGCGAGAAAAGCGGCCTGGTACCGGTCATCACGCACATGAAGGTGCAGGGCCACGAGCAAGGCAGCGCGGCCACGATCATCGGCAACATGCGGCAAGCCACCGCGCGTGGCCATTACACCGCTGCCGACGTGTACCCTTACTTGGCGGGCCAAACTTCTCTCAGCGCCCTAATCGTGCCCGGCTGGGCGCAGGAGGGTGGGCGGGCCCAGATGCTGGCCCGCTTTGACAATCCCGAACTTCACCCCCGGATCGTACGCGAAATCGAGCAAGCCATCCAGGCCCGTTTCAATGGCCCAGCCGGAGTCTACCTGGCGGGCACGAAACAAGAACTCACGGCCGTAATGGAGCAGCTCCACACCTCCGCGGGCGAGGCCGTGATCAGAACTTTGAAGCTCGGAGAGCAGTCCGTGATTCTGCGCTTCGGCAGCGAGGACGATCTGGTCAAAATCCTGCAGAACCCGGTTGCCGCCATTGCCTGCGACTGCGGCGCAACCGACTCATTACCTTCTCATCCGCGCTACTACGGGACGTTTCCTCGCGTCCTTGGCCACTACGTGCGCGAGACCAAGGCGCTCACCTGGGAAGACGCGGTGCGCAAAATGTCGGGCCTTCCCGCCTCCACTATCGGCCTGGTCGACCGCGGCTTTCTCGCGCCCGGCATGGCGGCCGACATCACGGTTTTCGACCCCGCCACGATCATCGATCGCGCGACCTATGCGGATCCAAGCCGGCCTTCCGAAGGAATTCGCTACGTGCTCGTGAACGGCCGCCTCGCTCTTCGCGATGGCAAGACCACTGGGGAACGAGCAGGCACCACGCTGCTGCGCTCGGCGCACATGCCCAGTCGTTCCATGAGTGCCGGAGTCGCGAGACGAATCTCGTTGAACGCGCGGCTGGTGCCCTCGCACGCTCGAATTCACCTCGATATCCGCCAGGATTCGGATTGGCCGGCCGCGCGCGGCTCCTTCCGCCTGGAAGATCCAAGCTCGCACATCATGATCCAGAGTCAGGAGTTCGGCGTCCTTCAAGTGACTCGCGACTGGGCGAGTTTCACCGGCCGCGCTTCTTCGCCAACAGGAGAGTTGCGCTCATTTACTGTAATTGTCGACGCCGGGTTCGCGGCCATCGACATGGGATCGCAGCTTCATTTCAGCGGTAACCTCGACCGCCGCCCCGATATCCGCCAATAGTCATTTCGCTGGTTCTACAGACTGGACCTCTTCGCCTTCCGGCCAGCTCCGTCAGGAACGTCGTGATCGCGCCGAATACTTTGTCCGGATTCTCGATCCAAGGCGCATGCCCCGCATCATCCACCGTCACCAGCCGCGCATTCGGCCACCGCAGGGCCCATTCTCTTCCCCCGCCATAAGGCGCGCTCCGGTCTTTCCGGCCGTGGATGGTGAGCACCGGCGCCTGCGCTTTCGCGAAATCTTCATCCGTAAGGTTGAGATTTCGGAGCGAGGGGGCGATGTACTCGTTCCAATACTTCATGAAGTTCAGCTCGTTCGGAAGATCGCACCGGCCCCAGTCCGTGCGGTGCGCATTGGCAGGATCGGCGACATACAGTTCGCGCAGCACCGCCCAGAACCTCTTGCAGGTTTCCACCGGATCGGCGGACGAACGCTGCTGCATCATCTGTCCGATCCGTCCGAGCAATTGCGCTCGCGTCGCATCGTGCCATCTCAGATGTTCGGGATATTCCTTACCCTTGTTCCGGCTCGGCTGGCCCAATTTGCACCACGCGATTCGTATGCTCCGGATACTTCATCGCATACAAAGCCACCATCACGCCCATGTAAGAATGACCGATCACGTCCAGCTTCACGATTCCGAAATGCCTTCGGACCGCGTCCAGATCATCTACGTCGTTATGGATTCCTCGTTGCAGCTTCGAGCCGTCGCTGATCGCGTCCGACTTGCCGCGATTCCGCACATCGTAGAAAATGAGCCTCCGGCCATCGGCCAGGCGCTCGAAATCATCGGCGAGATAAATCCCGTTCGGAAAAACCACCGATCTCGCGCCGTCTCCGATTGACCGAAAATAGAGCCGCACGCCGTCATCGGTGGCGGCATAACCTTCGCTCCACGGCATCGTCAACCCGCCCCAAGATAGATGAACCGCGCAATGAACAATGCCGCGAGCACATACACCAGCCAGCTCACGTTCCGAAACTCGCCCCGCGCCACCTTCAAAATCACAAACGCCGTAAAGCCGAACGCCAGACCATTGGCGATGCTGAACGTCAAAGGAATGGTCACGATGGTCAGGAACGCCGGGACCGACACCACCGGATCGGACCACGGAATTTCAGCCGCATGCGCGATCATCAGCGACCCAACCACGATCAGCGCCGGAGCCGTGCGGCCGCACGGAATCGCGCCCACCACCGGCGCGATGAACAGCGCCACGCAAAACAGCAATCCGGCCGTAGATCGCCGTCACGCCCGACCGTCCGCCCGCTGCCACGCCCGCCGCGCTTTCGATGTAACTCGTCACCGTCGACGTCCCGGCCAGCGATCCCACCACCGTCGCTGTCGCGTCCGCGAACAGAATGCGGTTGATGCGCGGAATCTGATTCGCTTTGTCGAACAGCTTGGCCTGCTTTCCCACCGCCACCAGCGTGCCGATGTTGTCGAACAGATCCACGAACAGAAACACGAACACGATTTCGATCAGCCCATAGCTTCAGCGCGCCGCGAATGTTGAGATGAAACGCGGTGGCCGAGATGTCGCCAATCGAGTAGCTCTGCGGCTGCCATGCGCACCAGCCCGAAAACAATTCCGAGCGCCGTGGTCGCCGAGAATGCCCAACAAAATCGCGCCTCGCACTCTCCACGCCATCAGCGCCGCGATCAGCAAAAGCCCGGCAATCGCCAGCAGCGTTTCGGGCTTCCGCAGATTTCCCATGGTCACCAGCGTGTCCTTGTTGGCGACGACGATCCCCGAATTATGCAGCCCGATCAGCGCGATGAACAGGCCGATGCCCACCGCGACCGCCGCGTACAACTCGTGCGGAATCGCCGACACGATCATCTGCCGCACGCCCGCGGCAGTCAGAATCAGGAACGCGACTCCCGACAGGAACACCGCACCCAGCGCCGTCTCCCACGGCACGCCCATGCCCTTCACCACCGAGTAAGTGAAATACGCATTCAGCCCCATGCCGGGCGCCAGCGCGATGGGATAATTCGCCAGCACGCCCATCAGAAACGCTTCCCAATCCCGCGCACAGGCACGTCGCCGCCACCACCGCCGCCAGCGGCATGCCGGTCTCGTGCAAAATGGCCGGATTCACGAAAATGATGTAGGCCATCGTCACGAACGTGGTGCAGCCGGCCAGAATTTCAGTGCGCCAGTTTGTGCCGAGTTCTCGAAATCGGAAATACTGCTCCAGGCGAGCCTTCACGGAGTCTTCAATTCTAGCAGCGCGCAACGCGTTACACTGGTCCGGAAAGGAAAATCTCAACGTGCTGGTTGTGATGCGGGCCCAGGCGACCGCGCAAGACATCGCCCGTGTCTGCGAAAAAATTCAGAGCCTCGGATTCCGCCCCCACGTGATGCCCGGCGCCGAGCGGACCGCCATCGGAATCACCGGCAACCACGGCCCCGTGCCCGCGGCCGAATTCGAGAGATCTGCCCGGCGTGGCCGAGGCGATTCCGGTTTCGAAACCCTACAAGCTGGTCAGCCGCGAAGTGAAGCCGGACGACACGGTAGTTCGAATCCACGGCGTCGATGTCGGCGGAGACGAACTGGCCTTGATCGCCGGCCCCTGCTCGGTGGAAAGCCGCGAGCAGATCCTGGCATCCGCGCGCGCCGTCAAGGCAGCCGGCGCTCAGCTCTTGCGCGGCGGCGCCTACAAGCCGCGCACTTCGCCTTATGCCTTTCAAGGCCTGGGCGAAGAAGGCCTCAAGTATCTCGCCGAAGCTCGCGCCGAGACCGGCCTGGGCGTCGTGACCGAAGCCATCGACGTCGAAACGTTCGATCTGGTGGAACAATACGCCGACTGCATCCAGATCGGCGCCCGCAACATGCAGAATTTTTCGCTGCTGCGCCGCGCCGGGCGCGCGCGCAAGCCGATCCTGTTGAAGCGCGGCATGTCCTCGACGCTGGAAGAATTTCTGATGGCCGCCGAATACATTCTTTCGGAAGGCAACTACCAGGTGGTGCTGTGCGAGCGCGGCGTCCGCACCTTCGCCGATCACACGCGCAACACGCTGGACCTGAGCGTTGTGCCCTGCCGTGAAAAGCCTGAGCCATCTGCCCATCATCGTCGATCCCAGCCACGGGACCGGCAAGCGCGACAAAGTCCATCCCATGGCGCTCGCGGCGGTCGCGGCCGGCGCGCCGGGCCTGATCGTCGAAGTGCATCCCAACCCGGACAAGGCGCTGTCCGACGGCTATCAATCGCTCTATCCGGATCAATTCGCGGAACTGGCCGAAGAATGCCGCGCTGTGTGCGACCTGCTACGGAGCCGAAAACAAGCCTCGCGCCTCACACCGGTGCCCGCATGAGCGCGCAACCCAAAACGGACTGGGAGCGGCACGGCATCCGCATCGTGCA
Organism: Terriglobia bacterium; assembly: GCA_963739705.1. Classification (GTDB taxonomy): domain Bacteria; phylum Acidobacteriota; class Terriglobia; order Bryobacterales; family Bryobacteraceae; genus Palsa-89. Next base: position 262,301 of record CAVUBR010000025.1, read on the forward strand.
TGCCAACGAGCTGGATTGCAACACGCCGCAAACTCAGAGGCATGACGCGCGCCGCCGCCATCGACCACGCGCGAACCGGAGCCAGCAAGCTGTGGGCCGGAACCGTCGTCGTCGAGCCCAACGCCAAGACCGGCGCGCATCATCACGGTGACCTGGAAACGGTCCTCTACATCGTGCGAGGCCGTGCGCGATTTCGTTGGGGAGAAAAGCTGGAATTCGTGGACGAAGCCGGACCGGGAGATTTTATCTTCGTTCCGCCCTTCGTTCCGCATCAGGAGATCAACGCGGACCCGGGACAACCGGTGGAGGCGGTAGTGGTGCGCAGCGGGCAGGAACCGATCGTGGTCAATCTCGATATCCCCAGTCCAGAAACGCCGTCCCAGACTCGTTGGATCGATCCGACCCACCGGAGCTAGAGCCGCGACGCCGCTGCTTTATGCGCGCGGCTCTAGCTCTCAACTAACGGCGCCAATAACCCCGATAGTAATGGCCACCGTAGTAACGCGGGCCAACCCAGATCGCATGCGGATAAGGCGGACGAGCCCAGTAACCGGCGTGCCACACCGAACCTAGTAGTAACCGGGAATCCAAGCGTATCCCGGGCCAGGCGCGGGCGCGGCATAGGCAACCGGCACAGGCGCAGGCGCGACGTACGCGGGCGCCGGCACGTATGCGGGACCAACTCCCACTCCGAAGAAGAAGCGCGGTCCGGCGAAAGCTGAACTTCCCACCAGTAATAAAAGGCCAAGCAGTTTCGTTTTCATTTTCCGTTTCCTCCTCTTACGCGTCCAACAAATGCAAACGCCGTGCCAACCCGTTAACTACTGGGAACCGGCATGATCATATGGCGTCGGCGACTGTCGGCGCTGGCCGATTTCCACCAGCGCCGCGCAAATCCGGCCAGCCAGCTTGTTATCGCTACGCCCGCCGTCTCCGCGCCAGCGGCAGACTCACCACGAAGAGCCCGACGCCCAGCAGAACGATGGCCGGCCCTGGCAGGAACCGGAAGCTCTCCGCCACCCACACCCCCGCCACCGAGATCGTCCCGCCCAGTATCGCGGACGTAATTACGTAACGCCGCATGCCGTGCGAGACATTTTTTGCGATGGAAGCGGGAATAATCGTGAGCGCACCCATCAGCAGCGTCCCCACCAGCTTGATCCCCAGCGCCACGATCATCGAAAAGATCAGCAGCAGCGCCAGGTCGTAGCGCCGGTCCACCCCATGCACTTTCGCCAGATCCGGCGAAACAATGAGGAAAAGAAAACGCCGCGCCAGGACGAAGCATAATCCCGTCAGAACCGCGGCAAGCAACAGAATCGCGAGCAGGTAAGGTAGCGAGAGCACCGGAAACGCGCCAAACAGCGATTCGATAATGTCTCCGTTCGGAATGATCAAAATTCCAATCGCCAGACTGGCCGTGAACAGCAGCCCCACAATTGCGTCCGGCGGAATGCGGCTCCTGCCCTCCAGCCAGAAAATCAGAAAGGCGGCCGCAATCAGAAAAACAACCACGCCGTAAAAAGGATCCAAACCGTACACCAGCGCCAGCGCGATCCCAGGCAGCGCGACGTGCGATAGCGCATCGCCCACCAGGGCCATCCGCCTCAGCAGGATAAATGGCCCGACGCTGCCGGAAGCGATTCCCACCAGCAGCGCGATCCAGAACGAGGCGTGATAGGCCGAATGCATCGCGCTTAGTGCTCGTGGCCGTGCTCGTGTCTATAGAGAGCAGCTTCGCCGTACAAGGTCGTGAGCGCCGCGGGATTCAACGCCTCCACCGGCGGCCCCTGGCAAACCACGGACTTATTCAGGCACAGGACGCGTTGCGCATAGCGATACACCACGCTGAGATCGTGCGAGATCAGCAGCAGCGCCGTTCCACGCTCTTGCTGCACCCGATGCAGCACGGCGTACACCGTTTCTTCAAATCCGGCATCCACTGCCGCCGTCGGCTCATCCAGAAGCAACACCCCCGGATGTCGCAACATCGCCCAAGCCATCAGCAGGCGCTGCGTTTCACCGCCCGAGAGCTCGCCCAAACTTTTGCGCAGCACGCCGCGGTCCAGGCCCATCAGATTCAGCTCGTGATCCAGGTGCGCGGTGAACTCCGCCCCGGGTCGCCAGAAATTCGGCGACTGCAGCAGGAAAAACTCCATCGCGGTGATGGGCGCCGAGGGGTCGATCGAAAACCGCTGCGGAACATACCCGATCTCGACCCCGGGTTGCCACCGCACGGTTCCCGTGTGGTTCACCAGGCCGAGCAGCGCCCGGAACAGCACCGTCTTGCCCGCTCCGTTCGGTCCGACGACCGCCAGCGCCTCGCCCTGCCGCAGCGTGAACGAAACGTCATGCAGAATCTGCACGTCATCCATCGTCACGCCAAGATCTTCAACCGTGAGGATGCTCTCGTTACCCATGCGGGCGCTTCTCCCCGAACATCCTCATCATAGCGTCAGGATTGGACAGCCCTCGGCCATTCGCACTCGCCGCGGGCACGGTTCTCTTCCGGCTTCGGCTCATGCAGGCCGTTGTCCCGCGCCAGGGCCTCGAACTACAGCGCCGGGCACGGCCGGAAAGATGCCCAATCAATCTTTCTCTGAAATTCTTCGTCTGGCTGGAACATCGTTTTGAACGTAAACGCAAACTGGGTCGGCCCGTGCTCATCCAGATGCGCAATTCGCTTCTTCGCTTCGTCCACGCCTGGAATGTGCCCAGCCGGCACCCACCACAGCGCGACATATGCGCCGGCCAACTTCTCGAACCACTCCTGCCGCTGTCGAAGCAGTTCCTTGTGCGCCGTCCGGTAGACGAAATTTTGGAGCGCCTCGATGCTTTCCCAAACCGACATGTTGACCAGAATTCGATCATCACCCTCATACGGCCGAAGGTACGTCGCGTTTCCGGCCGGCGTTTGTAAACGCCAAACGAACCCGCGGCTCTTGTCAGAGAGCGCATTGATCTCGTCCAGCCGGTTCACAAATCCAGCCATAACAGGGTCTTCGAGTGGGGCTCTGACTCGGCCGATGTTGACCTGTGCGACGTGATAGGTGGGCATCCGCTCTCCGCTTTCAAGCTTTACTCTATCCCGGATTGCCGGTCCTAACAACCGCCAACCACCCAGCCAAGAACGCTTTTTGCAGCCTTTGCTTCAATTGGCCGAAAAGTTGCTGCCGTGCTGGACGAGACCCAATTGGATCTGATAAAGCCGGGGCAATTCGTCGGGCGAACTGTCTTGATTCTATGCTGTCCGACTAAGCGGACTGTCCTGCTCGTATTGTGCAATCCGAAAGATCCATTGGCTTGCAACAAATGAGCAACCAACAATTCGGACCGACCTATCGTTTCCAGGCTCGCTCATCCTGGGCGATTCAGGCATTGTGCATTGCCTTCGCTTGCCACCTTTCAGCCGATGCGCCACCCGCCGCAAGCACATCGATCTCCGGTTCTGATCTGTCCGTAACTGTCTAGCCAGACGATGGCACCTACAGGATCGTGGCGGCTTCCCAAGGCTGGATCTTCCAAGGTTCTGCCGGCCCGCTGCAGAACGTCACGGTTTCTAACGGAACCGACTCAATCGGCGCCTGGAATCAGATTGCTTTCGATCACGGCGCCGCGCGAACCAGCTCCATCCGCCTCTACGACAGCGCGTCAGTGGTGTTATTCTCAACCCAATACACCGAGGCCAGCCCCAACAGCGATCCTTTTCCGAGCTTGAGCTCCTATCCCCAAGGCCTTTTTACTTTCAACTACAGTGGCCAGTGGACCGACCGGTTCGGAGCGCTGAACAACCGCGCGCCTTGGCTCTTCTTCGACGGACAGGCCAACGCGTTCATCTTATCTCCGGCCTCGAACTTCATGACCGCGATCGGACAACGCGCCTCGGACGGCTCCCTTCAGATGCCTATTGACCCGCAAATCAGCACCCTGCCGGCGGGCTTTACCGAGTCCACGCTTCTCGCTATCGGCAACGGAATCAATTCCACTTTCGAGCTGTGGGGCCAGACCATAACATCGCTCACCGGCAAGCATCGGCCCGCCAGCGACGCCAACGTCCTGCTCAATCAACTGAGCTATTGGACCGACGCCGGCGCCGCGTATTACTACCACCCCATGACTGCGAGTCAATATGTGCCGCAGCTGCTCCAGATGCCGTCGCAGTTCGCGAATGCCTCAATTCCAATTGGCTCCCTGGAGCTCGACAGCTGGTATTACCCCAAGGGCTCGCCCGCTTCCTGGACCAGCAACGGCTCAGGCATGGATACCTTCGTCGCCGATTCAACTCTGTTCCCGCAGGGTCTGGCCGGTTTTCAAAAGCGCCTGGGCCTTCCCCTGATCACCCACGCGCGCTGGCTCGATCCAAACAGTCCCCTGCGAAACCAGTACCAGATTTCCGGCAACGTGGCCGTCGATCCGAAATATTGGCAGGCCTATGCCAACTATATGGTCGCCAGTGATGTTGCGGTCCTCGAACAGGATTGGCTTTCGAATCGTGCCGTGACCGACTTCAATCTAACCGATCCCGCTGCGTTCCTGGATAACATGGCGGCGGCCCTGGCAAGCGCCGGTCGAACCATTGTCTATTGCATGCCGCTGAACACGCATATTCTGCAATCTTCCAAGTACGACAACGTGGTCGCCGTCCGTGTTAGCAGCGACGCCTTCCGCCGCGAAAAATGGGACGAGCTGGTGTTCAATTCCGTCATCCCCGCCGCGCTCGGGTTGTGGCCGTTCGCCGACGCGTTCAAGAGCGCCAACGTCAAGGACGTCCTGGCCACCACTCTGACCGCCGGCCCCGTCGCTTCCGGCGACGCCTCCGGTTCCATCGACGGGGCCAGCATCAGCCAGGCAGTGCGATCCGATGGCGTGATCGTAAAGCCCGACGCACCCGTTCTCCCCACCGACGCCACTTTCTTGGCCGTCGCGCAGAGCGGCGTCGCGCCCATCGTGGCTTCCACCTACACCGATCACAACGGCTCCCGCACCGCTTACGTGCTAGCCTACGAGCGCACCAGCGGCGCCCTGGGTCATATCTCGTTCCTCCCCAACTCGCTCGGCGTCTCCGGCCCCGCCTACGTATTCGACTATTTCCACAAAACGGGCGCCCTGCTGCAGCCCGGCTCGCCATTTGATGACACCGTGGATTACAACGGCTCCTACTACATCGTCGCGCCTGTCGGACCTTCCGGAATAGCGTTCTTGGGCGATGCCAACAAATTCGTTTCTTCCGGAAAAAAGCGGATCGAACACCTAACCGACGACGGCGCAGTGCACATCGTGGTGCGCTTCGCTCCGAACGAAACCAATGTAGTGCTGCACTTCTATTCCCCCGCCGAACCCGTGGCGCTCGCCGCCCACGGACACGCGGGGCGTCCGGTTCCCGAAGCGCCGGATCGCTACGCTGTCACAGTTTCGCCCGGCCCCGGCGGGACAGCAGCCGTGGATCTGCGGCTATTAAAAAATCAATCGCCTTACCCACACCGCTAATCGGGCCCGACGCGTCACTCGCGTGGCACCAGCCGGATCATGCTCAGATTCACGGTAAAGACCCGATCGTCAGTAGGCACACTCCACGCCGGACCGGCCTGAATATCGATGCGATACTCCTCGCTATCTGGCAGGTCCGCTTCCACAATGAACAACCCGGAGCGCTCCAGTTTCCATTCGCCCACTTTGCGCCCGTTCGCACTCGCGCTTAGTTCCACCGGGTGTCCCTCGCTGGCATGCCCGCGAATTCGCAGCCGTTGCGGCCCAGGCTTCACGCGGCGCAACCGCGCCGAAGCCCTGCTCTCCAATCCAGCGGTACTTGTTCCCGAACACGCCCTCCAGCTCATACCAGCCATCCAGCAATCGCGCGGCGTGGCTCGCCAGACAAAAATCGATCACGTCCTCGCGATCCCCAGGATACAGCTCGGCCCGCTCGCCCGACGGCAGCAAATTGTAAACTCCGCCTTCATTCGCCGCCCGATAATCGCAGCCCCTGCACTCCAGCGTGTCATCCACGGTCCGGCGCATGCGCTGATGGCAATCCGGACAGCGCAGCATTTCCTCAAACGCGGACCGATCGAACTTAACTTGCCCCCGCTCGCCACTCTTGCGGCAAACCGCAGCCAGCGTCCCGCCCAGCAACCGCGCCGCGCGCCATTCCGAATGATGCGGATCCATCCCAATCGCCGCCCGCTTCACCACGCGCTCTCCCCAACCGCGCTCCGGCACGAAAATCTGATACTCCGCCTCGGCGAAATGCTTGTGGATCAGCTCGTGCCACTCCTTAAGCCCCATGGTGTGATTCTGCCGGATGCCGAAGCTCTCCTCCTGATGCGCCCCGATCACGTCCCGCACCAGGTAGCCGAGCAAACCCCACTCGTGCATCCTGCGTTCCCACGGCTTCATCGTGTCGTAATAAGGACAGCGATACAGGCGCAGCGTCAGCAGCCGCTTCAACGGTTCCTCGGCGAACAGGAACACGCCTCCCGGCGCCAGCACCCGCTTCACTTCCACGAATACGCTCTCGATGTCCATGAACTGGCTGAGCATCTGGAACGCCATCACCAGACCGAGCGAGCCGTCCGCAAACGGCAGATTCAATGCGTCGCCGGCCACGCGTAGAGGCGCGCGCGCCAGATGCCAGCGATCCTGCAACGCCGCGCCGTACCGCAGCGAATCGGCCGAAATATCCAGCGCGAAACCACTCGCCCCGAATTCGTTCTCCAGCATGTAGCTGGAGTGCCCGACGTTGGAGCCGATCTCCAAAAACGGCGTCATCTCGCCGATAAACGCCAGATGATTGCGGATCACCGCCCCGCGCCGCACATTTTGTTCCGCATAATGCGCGATCGCGCGCTCGGGCTCGCCCAGCGAAGCGAAGTTGTGAAACTCCACTTCCGCGCGCTTCACCGCCAGGGATTGCGCTTCCTTCAAAAAAGCATCTCCAGCGTGAGCGACCGCAAATCCGGCAACGCCATGTCCGGCTTATGCGAGCGCAGTTCTTCAATCCCGATCAGCCCGGTCGCCACGGCCAGCACGCGAATCCCGTTGGCTTTCGCCGCCAGAACATCGTTAGGATGATCGCCGATCAGCCAGATGCGGCTGTCGCGATCGATCCAGCGTTCCCGCCGCGCTTGGCGCACCGCCAGGCGCACCAGCCCCGCCCGATCCTTGGCGAACTCGGCGAACGCGCCAAATCGAAAATACGGCCGCAGCCCCGCCCGCTCCATCTTGCGCCATCCGATGCGCGAAAGATTCCCCGTCACCAGCCCAATCACCGCGCCACGCTTTTCCAACCGCCTGAGGACGCCCCGCACACCCGGACAAACCTTGCGCTCCAGCCGCGGCGAAGTCTCCAGATAAATCGATTGCGCCGCTTCCATTGCGCGCGGCAACACGCGCCGGATCGCCCCTGGCTTCATCCCCGCCCGCGTCATCATGGCCCGCAGGATGGTGTGATCCAGCATTCCCGCCACCGGAACGCCCTCGGTTGTCGTCTCCACGCCCGCCGTCCGGCGGACCGCTTCCACCAGCGCCAGCCGATGATGCGGCCCCGCGCGCCGGATCAGCGTCCCGTCGATATCAAACAGCACCAATGCGCCGGATCGTTCCAACCTTTTACTATAACTGTGTGCGCCAAGTTTTTCGCATCGCAACCATGGCCTTGCTGGGCCTGATTTTCATCACGAATATCTACCGTGCCGCCACGCAATCCATCACCCACGACGAAGCCGTCACCTATGAAAACTTCGTAGCCGCACCCTGGAGCATAGTTTTCAATTCCTACGACGCCAACCATCACGTCCTGCACACCATCTTCTGCAAGATCTTCGTCGACCTTCTGGGCGTCTCGCCTCTAACCCTGCGCCTGGCGAGCCTGCTCAGCGGATTGCTCTACCTATATCTCGTCTTCCGCATCTGCGAACGCCTGTTCGGCGCCGGCTGGTATCTCCCCTTATCGGCCCTGCTGCTCTCGCTCAATCCCTATCTGCTCGATTTTCAATCCGCCGCGCGCGGCTACGGCATGGCGGTCGCGTTCCTGTTCCTCGCGCTCTGGGAAATGCTGGAATGGTTCGAAAAACCCGAGTCTCAGCGACCGGTTCGCGCCGGACTCGCGCTAGGCCTGTCGATCGGAGCAAATCTGGTGCTCGCCCCGCCCGCCATCGGCATCGCGCTGATGTTCCTGGTCGCCCTCTGGAACCAGCGCCGCAGCTTCAAACCCACTGTCACCGTCACCAAGAAAGGCACCAAGAAAGAAACGCCGAACCCGTTCCCGACTCTGGGCCAGGCTCTAGTGCGCTTTGCAATTCCTTTCGTTGGAATCACCGCGCTGATCGTCCTATCGCCGCTCAGCTACTCCTCGGGCCAGCAGTTCTACGTCGGCGCAGCTTCCCTACGCGCCGGAGCCGAGAGCATCGTCCAAAATTCGCTGCAACCCGCTCCAGGCTGGCTCATCTCCGCGCTCGCACTCGCCGTCCTGCCCGCCCTGATAGTAGTAGGGGCTCTAATTGCCTGGCGCGCCGCATCGCGCTGGATCGCCGCCACGCCGCTCGAACAAAGCATTCTGCTCACCGGCGGCGCCATGCTGATCGCTTTCGTCGCCGTCCTTGCGAGCCACCTGCTGTTCGATGTCCCCTATCCCGAGGGTCGCACCGGAATCTATTGGATCCCCATGCTCACCTTCACCGGCCTGGCGCTCGCAAAACTGTGGGAGCGCGCCACCATCTTCCTGGCCGTGCCGATGGCCGCATGCATCGCCATGTACCTCGCCCAGTTTCGCCTCACCTACTACGCCGATTGGCCCTACGACCGCGACGACCGCGCCATCGCCAGCCTGATCAGCCAACACAAGCCCGCCGCCAATCGCAAAGCCGTCGTCGAAGGAAGCTGGCAATTGGAGCCCAGCATCAATTTCTATCGCGTCAGCGATCATCTGGATTGGCTGCAAGAAGTGGAGCGCGCGACCCCCAAGCCCGGCGCCGATTTCTACCTGCTGCTCGCCCAGGACTCCCACTTCGTCAACGACCTGAGGCTGAAAGTCCTGTTCCAGGGCAAACAGTCCGGCACAATCCTCGCCCAGCCGTAAGAACGCTTCCCAGCGTTCCGCGATCGGAGGGACGGGGGCGAACCCAGCGGGGGCGTGATAGGTCAACTTGACTGCGGGCACCTGGCGGGCCACTGACCAGAAGCCGTTTGCGTGGGCCCACTTCTCACCGTAGGCGACTACCTACGAGGCCTGCCTGCGCCGTTCTTTCTCGCGGCCCAGCCGCGGCTTTTTCGCCGTGGCGGCGATCCCAGCCGCACGCAGCTTCGCGAGCCGGCCGATGAGCTTCACCGGAACCGGTTTGGTGAGGGGGAACTGGACCGTCCCCTTTCGCAGACCATAGCCCCTGAGTTCATCTTCGAGCGCTCCGAAAAACGTCCCCGATGCGGCAAACAGCGAATAGTGTTCCTTGAAGCCGGCGAAATACAGCATCGGCTTTCCGTGCAGCTTGTATCCGGGCATGCGATATCCGATACACTCCACAGCCTCCGGAACCGCCCTCCTGATCGCAGCGCGTACCTGTTCGAGCTTCGGCCTCAGCGCCTCGGGCTGCGCGGCAATATACTCGTCAACCGATTTTGGAACGCTTTGTTTCATCCCTCATTCTATGCCGGCATGCGGTTCTTCCTCGCCGTTATCCGTCTGGCCTCCAGTTTCTCCGGCGATCCCTTGCAGACTACCAGCGTCTGGCGGCGCAACTTGGACGCGGAGTCGCCGACTCGCGGATGGTCATCACAGGAATAGTCCCGAGCGGATGACGCGTCGCACGGAAATCGGCGTATCGCGAGTTACAATACTCGCTTAGCCATTTTTGCCGTATCCACCACCACTTACGAATAGCCGGCGAACTCACAGTTCGAGTCTCACGCTAATCTGTCATCGACCCCGCAGCGCGCCAGGTCCCTGCTGACAAGCTGTGGTTTCGCCCCGCACATCCCCGCCGATCGGTAAAAAAAGATTAAAAAAATAACACCACTCCGCGCAAAACCGCGGAATGCGTCAAATCCTCTGCCCGGCCACGCTCAGCCCCGAGCTTTCGCCACATTTTCGCCCGTTTTTGAAGAAGATCGAATCTCCCCACCCACGCCGCGCTCCCCACACGACCCGACTCCATCCGTCCCCTCGACCTTCGAAGCTACAATGTAGGCGGAGGCAGACCTGATGATTCTCGAAGCCCCTCACTCCGTCGACAACGAAATTAACCCATGGCTCGCTGCTGAAGCGCGCTTCGACGAGGCCGCCGAACGCCTCGCCCTGGACGACGGACTCCGCAAGGTTCTCCGCACCCCTTCGCTCGAACTCACCGTTAACATCCCCGTGCAGCTCGACGACGGACGCCTGGAAGTTTTCACCGGCTATCGAATCCAGCACTCGGTGGTGCGCGGTCCCTCCAAAGGCGGCATCCGTTTCGCCCCCGACGTCACGCTTGATGAAGTCCGCGCCCTGGCCGCCTGGATGACCTGGAAATGCGCCGTCGTGAACATCCCCTTCGGCGGCGGAAAAGGCGGCGTCATCTGCGATCCCAACGTGCTCTCCGACGGTGAGCTGGAGCGCATCACGCGCCGCTACACTTCCGAGATCATGGACATCATCGGTCCCGACCGCGACGTCCCCGCTCCCGACGTCAACACTAATCCCCAAACCATGGCCTGGATCATGGACACCTACTCCATGCACAAGCGCCAGAACATGACCGCGGTGGTCACCGGCAAGCCGCTGGCTCTCGGCGGATCGCGCGGCCGCACGGAGGCTACCGGCCGCGGATGCATGGTCGTCACGCTCCAGGCCCTGCGCCGCTTCCATATCGAGCCGTCCAGTGCGCGCGTGGTCGTGCAAGGCTTCGGTAATGTCGGCAGCAACGCGGCCAAGCTCATGGCACGCTCCGGTTTCAAAATCGTCTGCATCATCGAGTACGATGGCGCCGTCTATAACCCGCACGGCCTGGACATCGATGGACTGCTCAAGCACCGTAAAGAGACCGGTTCCATCCTGGGCTTCTCCGGCGCCGAAGACATGGACAAGAACGAAGCCATGCTGCTCGATTGCGAAGTCCTGGTGCCCGCCGCTCACGAGAACGTCATCACTTCAGCCAACGCCCCCCGCATCAAGGCGCGCATCGTCTGCGAAGGCGCCAACGGCCCCACCACCACCGAAGCCGACGCGATCCTGGCTGAGAAGAAAATCTTCGTCATCCCCGATATCCTCGCCAATGCCGGCGGCGTCACGGTCTCTTATTTTGAGTGGGTGCAGGACCGGCAGGGCTTTTTCTGGAACGAGCAGCTGGTCAACGGCCGCCTGGACGAAATCATGGTCAACAGCTTCAACGATGTCGTTGGATACTCGGATAAGCACGCCGTGACCAATCGCCTGGCCGCCTACATGCTCGCCATCGATCGCGTCGCTGCTGCCCTCATGACCCGCGGCATCTATGCCTGATCCGGGGTCTGACCCGGGTGACGACCGCGCGGAAACTGCGTCCTCCCCTACCACGCCCCCAACTACACCATTGATGCGGCAGTATCACGCCATCAAGCAGCAGGTCCCTCACGCGCTCCTGATGTTCCGGCTGGGCGATTTCTACGAGCTGTTTTTCGAAGACGCCATCACGGCCGCCCGAGAGCTCGAAATCACGCTGACCTCGCGCAACAAGGAGAAAGGCCAGCCCATCCCGATGTGCGGCGTGCCGTATCATTCCGCCGAAAGCTATCTCACACGCCTGATCCAAAAAGGCTATCGCGTCGCCATCTGCGATCAAATGGAAGAGGCCGGCCCCGGCAAAAAGCTCGTGAAGCGCGAGCTGACGCGCGTCGTCACGCCCGGCACCGCTACGGAATCCTCGTTGCTGCGCTCGCGCGAAAACAACTACCTCGCTGCGGTATGCCGCAATGGAACGCGAGCCGGCCTCGCTCACGTCGATATCTCCACCGGCGAGTTCCACGTCACTGAGCTGGACTCTTCCGAACTCAACGCCGCGCTCGAAAACCTGAATGTCCGGGAAGTGCTTGCTGCCGAATCGGCCGAAAACGTTCCCGGATTCCGCACCACGCTCGATGATTGGGTCTTCGGCCTCGACTACGCCGACCGCGCGCTACGCGACCATTTCCGCCTGCTCACGCTCGATGGCTGCGGCCTGGGCGGCAAAGCCACTCGCGGTCTCGGCCGCGGGAGCGATCCTACACTACCTGCGCGAGACGCAAAAGTCCGCGCTCGATCATCTCGACCGCCCCTCCTTTTACGACCGCGGCGACTCGATGGTTCTCGATGCGGTCACCGTCCGTAACCTCGAGCTGATCGAGCCGCTGTTCGCCGGCGAAAGCCGAGAGTCCACCCTGATCCACGTGCTCGATCAGACTTCCACCGGCATGGGCGGCCGTCTGCTGCGCCATCGCCTGCTGCGCCCATGCCTGCAGCTCGAAGAAATCGAAGCGCGCCTGGATGCAGCCGAAGAGGCCGCCAAGTCCACCATCGCGCGCACCGAAATCCGCAAGTTGCTCTCGTGCGTGCTCGATCTCGAACGCTTGCTCGCCAAATTAACGCTCGGCACCGCAGGCCCGCGTGAATTGCTGGCCCTCGGCCGCTCGCTCGCGCTCGTGCCCCAAATCAAAGAGCGCACCAGCGCGTTCACTGCCGCACGCCTCCAGCAAATCTTCTGCGATCTCGACGAAATCGCCGAACTGCGCGACCGAATTCTCACCGCCATCTCGGAGGAACCGCCCGCCAATCTCGCCGACGGCGGCACAATCCGCTCCGGCTATCACGCCGAGCTCGATCAATTGCGCGACATCAGCCGCAACAGCCGCCAATACATTGCCCAAATCGAAGCCCGCGAGCGCGGCCGCACCGGCATCCAGTCCCTCAAGGTCCGCTTCAACAACGTCTTCGGCTACTACATCGAAATCTCCAAAGCCAACCTGCAGCACGCGCCTTCCGACTACGAGCGCAAGCAAACGCTAGTCAACGCCGAGCGCTTCACCACGCCCGAGTTGAAGGAACTGGAAAGCCAAATCCTGGACGCGGAAGAGAAAATGCTCGCCCTGGAGCGCGAGATTTTCCAGGAGCTTCGCCTGTTCGCGGCCCAGCACGCTGCCCGCATCCGAAAGACCGCAGCGGCCATCGCCGAACTCGACGTAACGTGCGCGCTCGCTCAAGTCGCCGTGGAGAGCCGCTATGTCCGGCCGGAATTTTCCGATTCAGGCGAAGTCCGCATCGTGGCCGGCCGCCACCCGGTCATCGAAAAGCTGGCCGAACAAGAGGCCCTCCGCTTCATCCCCAACGACCTCTACTTCGATCCCGCCGACCAATTCATCCTGGTGATCACCGGGCCCAACATGGGCGGCAAATCCACCTATCTTCGGCAGGCGGCCATGATCGTGATCCTGGCGCAAATGGGCTCATTCGTGCCGGCCGATTCCGCGACTCTCTCCATCGTCGATCGAGTCTTCACACGCATCGGCGCGTCCGACAACCTGGCGCGCGGCCGGTCGACCTTTATGGTCGAGATGACCGAAGCGGCCGTCATCTTGAACACCGCAACCGCGCGCAGCTTGGTAGTTCTGGACGAAATCGGCCGCGGCACCGCGACCTACGACGGCTTGGCGCTCGCCTGGGCCGTCATCGAGCACATCCACCAGCGCATCCGCGCCCGAACCCTTTTCGCGACCCACTACCACGAGCTGACCGAGCTGGCCGATCAGCTGGACGGCGTTCGCAACCTGCACGTCTCGGTGAAAGAGGCCGGCGACCAGGTAATTTTCCTGCGCAAAGTCGAACCGGGCCGCGCCGACCGCAGCTATGGCATCGAGGTCGCGCGCCTGGCCGGCCTCCCGGTCTCGGTCATCGAGCGTGCCCGCGAAATCCTCGCATTGCACGAGCAATCCGAACACGCCGTCACCGAAGAACTCTCCCCGCGCCCCACCGGCCCCATGCAGATTCAATTGTTCGAACCCGTAAATCACGCCATCGCCGACCGCATCCGGAATCTCAAAGTCGATGAACTGCGCCCCATCGAAGCACTGCAACTGCTGAATGAGCTGCAGCAGGAGCTGAAGCGCTCGTGAGGGTCGCGGGTTTGATCAGCGGCACGTCGGCGGACGGCATCGACGTAGCCGTTGTAGATATCAACGACCGCATCGAGGTCGTCGCGACTAAGACCATCCCCTATCCACCCGCAGTCCGCGAAGCCATCCTCTCAGCGACTGATGTCGCGACAGTTTCACGCCTCAACTTCTTGCTAGGCGAACTTTTCGCCGAAGCAGTCGGCCAGTGCGGCGTACCGCTCGACACCATCGACCTGATCGGCTCGCACGGCCAAACCATCTTCCACGAAGGCGAGCCGATTGATTTCCTCGGCCGCAAGATCGCGAGCACACTCCAAATCGGCGAACCTGCGGTGATCGCCGCACGCACGGGCATCGAAACCATCGCGGATTTCCGTCCAGCCGACATCGCCGCGGGCGGCAAAGGCGCACCGCTTGTTCCTTTCCTCGACTATCAACTTTTCCGCCATCCCGAAATGGCGCGCATCGCGCTGAACATCGGCGGCATCGCCAACGTCACCGTGATTCCGGCCGCCGCCAAGCCCGAAGATGTCGTGGCCTTCGACACCGGCCCCGGCAACATGCTGATGGACGCGCTCGCGCCGCCGTTCGATCGCGATGGCGAGCGCGCCCGCGCAGGCCGCGTCAATAAGCCGCTGCTGGAACGGCTGCTGGCCGATCCTTACTACCAGCGCCAGCCTCCGAAATCCTGCGGCCGCGAGCAATACGGCGCGGACTTCGTGCGCTCGACCGGAATCGACGTTACAACCGCGACCGAGCTGACCGCCCAAACCATCGCGGTCGCCATCGCGCGCCACCCCGCGACGCGCGAAGTCATCGTCTCCGGCGGCGGCGCCCACAATCGCTACCTGATGGAACGCCTGCGCGCACTAATCACAACCGCGGGTTACAACTTCCGCAGAGTTCGGCATCGACGTCGACGCAAAAGAGGCCATCCTGTTCGCGGTGCTAGCCTACCAGACCCATCAGCGCCACGCAGGCAACCTGCCGTCCGCAACAGGGGCCCGGAAACCGGTCATTTTGGGCAAGATTTCGCCGCATTCCTGATGGAACAAACGCCGCGCAGGCCTCGTAATTCCAAATGATCGGGGGAAAATCATGTTCTGCACAAAATGCGGTGTCGAGCTAAGAGATCAGGACCGATTCTGCTGCCAATGCGGCCGATCCACGGGCCGCGGGATTCCCAACGCCGAGCGCGCGGAGCGATTGTCCCGGCCGACACGCGAAGCAAAAATAGGCGGAGTCTGCGCTGGTTTCGCGCGCTACTTCGGACTGGACGTAACGCTGGTGCGCATCCTCTGGATCGTGCTGACGGTTTGGCCGCTGCCCCTGTTCGGCGTGATCTCCTACATCGTCGCCTGGATCGTCATGCCGAAGGACCCCGTCGCAGTCACTGCCCAACAGGTCCAACCGGCCAACGGCGGCGCATAGCTAAAGGCCTTCGAGCTGCTATTGTTTTCAGCCCGCAATTCTATCGCGAATGCGGTTGTCTACCGCAACTGGCTCTCGACTTCTTCCAGCCAGTCCGGGCGCTTCAAAACCTCGCGCGGCTTGCTGCCGTCGGGGGGGCCGATGATGCCTTCGCGCTGCATCATGTCCAGGATTCGCGCCGCTCGGCCGTAACCCAGTCGCAGGCGGCGCTGCAATGTCGAAGTCGAGGCTTTGCCCATTTCGAGCACCACGCGCACTGCGTCGGTGTACGCCGGGTCATCCGCGGCCTCGAACTCAGCGCCTTCGACATCCTCGCCATCATCGGACGGCGGGGCAATCAGGAAGCTCTGGTCGTAATCAGGCCGCGCCTGGCTCTTCCAGAAGTCGACCACGCGGTTGATCTCCGCCTCGGTCACAAACGCGCCATGCACGCGAATCAAGCGCGACGAACCCGGTGGCAGGAACAGCATGTCGCCTTTGCCGAGCAGGTGCTCGGCGCCCATCACGTCCAGCACCGTACGCGAGTCCACGCGCGTCGCCACGCGGAAGCTGATACGCGACGGAAAGTTCGCCTTGATCAGCCCCGTGATCACATCCACGCTGGGACGCTGCGTCGCCAGCACCAGGTGCATCCCAACCGCGCGTGCCATTTGCGCCAGGCGAGTGACACATTCTTCCACGTTGGCTCGCTCGACCATCATCAGGTCGGCCAACTCGTCGATCAGAATCAGAATGTACGGGAGCGGGCGCAGATCCTCGGGCTCGGCCTCTTCGTCGTCTTCGAACAGGCTGCGCGGCTCGTTCATCAACTGCCGGACCTTTTTGTTGTACTGGTCGATATTGCGCACGCCTTGCGCGGCCAGCAGCTTCAAGCGGCGCTCCATCTCGAGCACCGCGTTGCGCAGCGCGTTGGTGGCTTTCTTCGCGTCAGTAATTACGGGCGTCAGCAGATGCGGGATGCCTTCATACAACCCCATTTCGAGGCGCTTCGGATCCACCAGGATCATCCGCACTTCTTCCGGCGTCGCCTTGGCCAGGATGGACATGATCATCGAATTGAGCATCACGCTTTTGCCCGCGCCGGTCGAGCCAGCGATCAACAGGTGCGGCATGGATTCGAGCGCCGCTACTTTGATCCGCCCGCTGATGTCTTTTCCCAGACAAATGCTCAGGCGCGAATGCGAATCCTGGAACTCGTCGGATTCGAGAATCTGTCGCAGGCTGATCACTTCGCGGCGCGTGTTCGGCACCTCGATGCCGACCGTGGGTTTGCCCGGTATGCGCTCGATCAGGATCGATTCGGCTTGCAACCCCAGGCACAGATCCTCGCTTAGCGTCGTGATGCGCGTGTACTTGATGCCGGCCTCCGGCTTAAATTCGAAAGTGGTGACCACGGGGCCTGGATTGATCTGCACGACGCTGCCGCGCACGTTGAATTCTTCGAACTTGGATTTGATGCGCGTCGCGATGTCTTTCAGCTCGGCCGAATCATATGGATTCCGCGCGGGCACTTCGTTCAACAAAGCCGTGGAAGGCAGGCGATACTCGGGATGCTCGGCCATTTCCGGAGCGCGCAGCCGTGGCGCGCGCAGGCGGCGTGGCGGACGTGGCGGCTCGGGTTCCATCGGCTCGGCCGGCTCTTCTGCAACGGGAGCAAGAACGGGAATTTCCCGCAGCGGCTGGTCTTCGAGTTGGTGAATCGGGATTTCTTCTTCGGGCGCGGACTGGGCTTCTTCAGGCTCGTAAAATTGCCGGCTAGCCGCCTCGCTGATCGGGATCGACTCAGCTTCGGTTTCTGGCTGCGCCGCGGCCCTTCGTTCCGCTCGCCGCTGGGCGCGTTCTCGTGCGGCTTCGCGGCGCTGCTCACGCCATTCATCCCACCGGACGCGCAGGACAACGAAGTAGTTCATCGGTACCCGGAACAGCCGAGCCACAACGGATATTGAGAACGTGGAGATGAGATACAGCGAAAGGATCAGGCAGACGAAAGTCAGAAGGATGGACCCGGCCAGGTTCAGCGAGCCGCGCAGAGCGTCTGCCAGCACGAGTCCGAGCATCCCTCCGGCCGAGAAGGTTCCACTCCATGGCCGCCAGACATGCCCGATCGACAGCGCAGTCGAGAGACTCAAGAAGAGCAGCACAGCGCCGAGCACCTTGATGGTTGCGCCCTCGATTTCTTCCGAGCGCATCCATTTCCAAGACAGCAGCCACATCAGCACGGGAATCGCGAACGCGCCGAAACCCAGCAATTGCAGGCATAGGTCGGAAATGTACGACCCGGCCATGCCGGTTAAGTTATGCGCGCGGGCTGCGCCCGAAACTGCGTTCCACGATGGATCTTGGGGATGATACGAGATCAGCGAGAGAGTAATGAAGAGGCCTGCAACCAGGAACACCAATCCCGCGGCTTCGTTTAAGCGATCGAAGCGAGTCGGTCCTAAGATTCTCATTCCGCGCCGGCGCGGAAAAATGCAGCAAGAGCGATTACTATTATGCCAAAAACGATGCGATAGTACACAAACGGCATCAGGCTGTTGCGGCGGAGGTAGCGCAGAAAGACCGCGATGACCAGGGCGCCGGCCACACCGCTCACCGCCGTGCCTACTGCGAATGGAGCCCGCATGTCGTGCGGGAATCCGCCCTCTTTGTGAATGTCCCAGAGCTTTTTCAGCACCGCACCGGCTATGACCGGCGTCGAAAGCAGGAACGAGAAGCGCGCGGCGGTTTCGCGCGTCAGGCCGCGAAACAGCCCGGTGGTGATCGTAATGCCGCTGCGCGAGGTGCCGGGGATTAAAGCCAGCGCTTGCGAAAAGCCGATCCAGATGCCGTCCGCCCAGCCAACCGAGTCAATGGATTTGTTGCCGCGGGCGCTCCGCTCGGCCATCCACATCAGCGCGCCGATGACCAGCAGCATCGCGCCGATCAGGTAGGGAGTGCGCCAGACCGTGTCGGCTTGCTTTTCGAACAGGACGCCCGCCACACCGGCCGGAATCGTCGCAATGACCAACAGCCAAAGTAGACCTTGGTTCTTCCTGAGTTCTTCGTCGCGTCCGGCGTTGATCCCGAAACCGTGCGCGATGATCTGGACCCAATCACGAAAAAAATAGATGAGAACCGCGACCAGGGTGCCGGCGTGCAGCGCCACATCGAACGTGAGCCCAGGATCTTTCCAGCCGAAAACCCAGGGAACGAACCACAGGTGCGCCTGGCTGCTGATGGGAAGAAATTCGGTAAGGGCCTGAACGATTGCGAGCACTACAGCTTGATAGAGCGGCATGCATAGCCATCCTAGCAAGTGGACGGGACGCGGCGGCGCTCTCGTGCTAGTTGAGAACCTGCCGCGGCGTCCCGTGGTGCGTGCTTATGGAGAGTCGCGCGGCGGCTACTTCGCTTTGCTAGTCGTGGACGTGCTGGCCGGTGTGCCTTTGCCGGCCTGCTTGTTGGCCGCTTTGTGATGCTTCTTGGTCTTGGTGGTCGAGGCGGCCTTGTTATTGGCGTTGCTCGGGGCCGGAGTGCTGGCGGTCTGAGCGAAAGTCAGGGTAGCGCCCAGCATGGTTGTCATGGCGAACAGAAGAAGTGTTTTCATGATTCCATGTTAGGAAAGAAAGATTAAATCTATCCGCAATCCCCGATTAAATTTCGCCGTATATTTGGATTAAAGCGAGATGAAGTTTGGAACTCGGCGCGGCCCGCCTGCGTCAGTGGATCACGACCTTGGCTAGCCCGGCGTTGTTGGCGCTATCGTAAGCCCGGACCACCAGCAGATGCTCGCCGGCCGGCAGTTTGTCGATGGCGATGTGAAACTGCTCGTGCGGGGAATCCGTAAGGCCGTCGGCGGCCTCGACCGGAAGCCAGGGGCCTGCGTCTAGCGAATATTCGCAGCGGCGCAATGGGCTGGTTTGATCGATGACGTCGGCGTCAACCTCGGCACGGTCGTCCGTGCGTCGCGGCGCGCTGAGAGTCACGGTGGGCGGTGTGTTGTCGATCAGGACCGGCGAACTGACCAGCTCGTCTTCGCGCGCGGCGCCGGCGGCGTTGGACGGCCGGTCGGATGCCACCACGCGGAAATAGTAGCGGCCGTCGGCCAAAACGTCGCCATCCAGCAACACAGAATTCTCAGTGACATTCGCGCGCAGCGGCTTCCATTGCGTTTCGTCTTCGCCGCGGAAATAGACGGAATAGACTAGGCGATCGCCGTCCGGATCATCGGCCTGCCAGGTGATCTGAATCTGCGATCCGGCGGCGCGGGAAAGCGTCTGCGTGGGAGTGCCGGCCGGAGTGGAGACATCGCCGGTGTCGGTGACGGTGATGCTGTACGCGGCTGAGCTGGTGGAATTGGTGCCAGCGCCCGGAGTCTTCGGCGCCGGAGCCTGCGTGGTGACGTTGATGCTTCGCACCGCGGGCGGATTATTTTGCGGCAGATAGAAAACTCGAACGTTTTCGGCCACGGCCGCGGTGCCGCTCAGCTCCGCTCGCCACTGAATGTAGCGGGCGTTGGGGCTGCGGATGATCGAATTTTGCGAGTCGGTGAGAGGTTCGGACCAGTCGCTCCAGGTCTTATCGGGCCGCGCGGAATTTCCAGAACGCGTCACCAGACTGACTTGACCAGTTTGCGCGCGCCACGTGATACGCCCCCAGCGCGCAACCGACCCCGCATCGTGCACCGGCGATTCGTACGCTCCCGCCGCGTTCCGGGATGGCTCCAGACGAAGGAGCTTTCCCATTTCGCCAGTCGCGGCGATGAGACCGTTGGAGTCGCGAAGCAGGCGCGTGGCCTCGCCCTCGTTGGTTTCGACCAGCAAAGTCGCCTTACGATCCTGGCCGAGCCGGTAAACGCGGCCCTGCGCGTCGGTTGCGAATGCGACCGAACCGTTCGGTTCGGCAACCAGGCTGTACACGTTTTCTTCCTTCGAGCTCCAGACCGTTTCCACCGTACCGTCCGGATTTATCTTGTAAACGGCGGATTTCTCGACGCCGGGAATTTCGGTCAATGGACTAACAGCGGCGGTGTTCTGCGCTCCTTGCACGACCTGTTTGGATGCGTCGGGTCTGACTTTGAGATCCGGCGCGGCTTGCGCGTTGGTGTCCGCCGAGTCCGAAACGCTGATCGAAGTGGCGGACGCAGTGACGGTGATGCTGGAGGGGGACGCGATCGCGGGCAGCAGCGGACCAGACCGGTTGGCCACCGAACCGCCTAAGGCCGCGGCGTATACGGTGCCATCGGGCATTGGCGCGATGGTGCGAATTTCGGGCAAGCTGGCGTTGTAAAGGACGAAAGCCTTGTCCTTGGCGCTGACGCGATACAGAATTCCGTTAGGTTCAGTACCGGCCAGCACGTTGTTCTTGGAATCGAACGCCAGCGCGGTGACATGCGATTGTCCGGTTTCGTAATACAGCTCGGATTTTCCGGCTTTGTCGACGCGATACAGATTACCGGGATCGCCGGTTCCGACCAACAGGCTGCCGTCGGGGGCGAATGCGAGCGACCAGATGTACTTGGCCTTGGGCGCGAAAAACTCGACGGCCTTTCCGTTTTCGATGCGATAGACTTTGCCGTCTGGGGAGCTGGCCGCGTAGACGTTGCCGGCGGAATCCACGGTGACCGCGAAAATCTCAGGCTCGTCGGAGGTCCAAAGCAGCGTGCTGGCGCCTGACGCAGTGATGTGATACAGACGCCCGCGATGGCCGGTACCGGCGTAGAAGGAGCCGTCCGGCGCCTGGACCACGCTCCAGATGGCGGGCTGGCCGGAGGAGAACAGAGTTTCAAGCTTGGGTGCGAGGTGCAGTTTCCCGTCGCGATCGAGCGCCGTACCCATGAAATGTCCCTTCAGAAAATCCTGATAGGAATTCATTTCCCAAGTTGTGGTGGTCGCGGCCGAAAGCCCGGCGAGCGTAACGGAGCACACCGCGAGGCCGCGCAGTAAGAACCTAACGAGCTTCATTCTTTTACTTCCACTGGAACGGTTTTCGATCCGCTGACCACGATATCGCCGGTGGGGATCTCGAGTTCGTCAATCTTAGAACCGCGCGGCAACCACAATCCCTGAGCGGCCTGGGCGCGGGCCAGTATCAGGCCGACGGAAGCGGGCGGATTGGGAAGATCGCTGCCCTGCACCTGGAAGCCGGGATCGGTGCGCCACACGCGGACGTAGGCATTGGCGTTGGGCCGCAGGCTGTTCAAGAACGACATGAGCTGCGTCGGCGATTTGGGAGGAGTCGCAGCGAGTTGCTGGTAGTCGAGCAGATTGGAATAGTTGCCATCGGCCACGGTGAAGTTGAGCATGCCGGTCTGTGCGCCGACGGGAACTTTGTAGCGGACGGTCTTGACCACCTCCACGCCGTTCTCGCCGGTGAGCGTCACGGTCAGGTCGATTGAATCGCCCGGACGCACATCTTTGCGCGATGCGGTGATCTGATCGATCTGCAGCGCGCGCTTGCGTTCGGAGGCCTCGATGGACAGGTTAATTCCCTTGATCTTGATCGCGTCGAAACCGGCCGTCATTACCGCCGAGAGCGGAGAAGCGACGCCGAACGAAGCTTGGGCAGGCACGTTGAAGTCGCCCGAGTAGGTATTGTCGAGCTTCAACGGCGGCAGGTTGTGCTCGAACTCTACTGCGCCGCGGACGGAGTAGCTTCCCAGCCCCAGCGTGCGCTCGGTGGCGTCGATCATCGAATAAACCGCCATCTGCATGATGAAGGGCGACAGGACGCGATCATGGACCAGCTGCATGTGATACGCGAGCGGCGCGCGGCGTCCATCCTGGAGCGAGACCGAAAGCGGCACAGTGTCGGCCTTGCGGCCCAGCTCGCCGTAGATGCTGGTGCTGCGATCTTGCGTGATGGTGCCCATCCATTCCTGCGGCGAAGAGATCTTGAACGAAGCTTCGAGATTCGGGAGCAGCGCCAGGACGTCGGCGCGCGCGAACGGCAATTCCGTATCTCCCACCGACATGAAGCGATGGCCGAAGGCGTAGACGTGATTGCCGTCTATCCGCGTGACGGTTCCTTCGGCGCCGATGGCATAATCGCCGGAGAGCAGATTCACCGAGATCATGTCGCCGGGGCGGAGTTGATTGGGATTTCCGAGCTTGGAGGGAAGCGGTCCGCCGCTTGAAACGCCCTGCCGCGGCGCCAAGCCGAATTTCTTGAGTTCGGGCGCGAAATGTTCCAGCGTTTCAGCCGTGAATCCGCTGAAGGAGACGGGCGTGGCGATTTCGATCAAACTGGCGGAGTCGACACCGGCCATCGAGGGCGCGAGCGGGATCTCGCGTTTCGGCAGCGCGGCGCGCTGGGGACGCGTGCTGGCGGTGGGCCGCGCCCCGACTTCCAGCATTTGCTCGATGGGACGAATGCCCGCGATCGGCTCCTTGGCGAAATTGAACGCCAGCGCGACGGCTCCCACCAGACGGCCGTCGATGTAGACCGGGCTGCCGCTCATGCCTTGCATCACGCCGGTTTTATCCAGCGGTCCTCCAGACAATCGCGCCAGGATGACAGATTGCTTGGGACCGACGTTTTCCAAAACGCCGAGAATCTCGACTTGGAATTCGTCGATCTTATTTCCCAAAAAGACGGTTTTGCCGATACCGTGCTGGCCGGCTCGAATCTCACGCAGCGGGAAAATCGCGGTCTGCGAAAAAAGACCGGATGCTACAATGAGGACGACGAATAAGCGCCAAAAGCCCACACGTCTATTTTAGTCCGCTTGGGTGCTTGCCATCAGAACCCTCGGCCCAGACCCGCGTTATTCCGGGTTTTGAGTGGAGTTCATGGCGACCTACAACGGCAGCCTTCTAGAAGACAAGCTATCGGCAGAAACGCGACTGTCATGGGGCGCGATCGCGTGGTTCGGCGTTCTGTTGGTGGCTTGCTATGCGCCGCTGCTGTGGGGATTGGTCCGGCAGTGGGCCACGGCCGAAGACATGAGCCACGGCTTCTTCGTGCCGCTGGTCGCTGCCTACATCGCGTGGCGCAAGCGGGCAGAGCTTGCCTCGATCAGGGCTGTGCCCAACTATTGGGGATTAGTGCTGGCAGGCTGGGGTGGCGCCCAGATGCTGTTGGGAACCTTGGCCGCGCAGGTGTTTATAGCGGAGACGGCGTTTCTGGTGTCTCTGGCGGGCGCGGTGCTTTTTCTCGGCGGCGCGCGGGCATTGAAGATTCTCGCGTTCCCATTATTTCTGCTCGTATTCATGTTTCCCATTCCGGCCATTGTGTATGCGCGGGTGACGCTGCCGCTGCAGTTATTCGCATCCAGCGTGGCGGAGGCGATTCTGAATGCGCTGGGCGTCCCGGTGCTGCGCGATGGAAACGTGTTGGAGCTGGCCAGCCAGCGGCTATCCGTCGTGGAAGCGTGCAGTGGAATCCGCTCGCTGGTTTCGCTGGCGTTTCTTGCCTTGGTCTACGCGTATTTCTTCGATCGGAAGACCTGGATGCGCTGGCTTTTGTTAGGCGCGACGGTTCCCATCGCCATCGCCGCCAATGCGGCGCGCGTCACGTTGATGGGCCTGATCGGAGAGTATCGAACGGATCTGGCGCAGGGCTTTATGCATCTGGCGGAGGGCTGGGTGTTGTTTGTCACGGCGCTGGCGTTGGTGGTGCTGTTTCATCGGGCGGTGAATCGGTGGCTCGTTTCCTGAGCGCTGCGCCGCGAAAGGCGCTGACAGTTTTGTTGATTGCGCAAGGGTGGCTGTTTTATGGCCTGTCGCGCGGCGAGCCGGATGTTATGGCCCGGCCGCTGAGCGGGTTCCCAAGCGGGATCGGAGGCTGGCGTATGGTTCGCGAAACCGCCATGGATGAAGATGTCAAGGCGACGCTGCGCGCCGATGATTATTTGACACGAGACTATGTGGGACCCCAGGGCGGAGTTGTCAATCTGTTTGTAGCTTTTTTCAAATCGCAAAGAGCCGGCCAGACGCCGCATTCTCCCAAGAACTGCCTGCCGGGATCGGGCTGGGTATGGAGCGTTTCCGATATGATTCCGGTTTCGATCGCGCATCGCGAGGCGCCGATCCAGATAAATCGCTACATCGTGTCGAAGGGTGACGAGAAGGCGGTGGTGCTGTACTGGTACCAATCGCGCGATCGCGTGGTGGCGGGCGAGTTTCAAGCCGCGGCGTTCACCGCCTGGGACGCGCTGCGGTACAACCGCACGGACACGGCGCTGGTGCGCGTGGTTGTGCCGGTCACCGGCAATCAAGAGGAGCCGGCCACGCGAGCCGGGGTCGAGTTCGTCCAAACCATCTTCTCGACTTTGCGTAGTTTCTTCCCGCTCTAGCGCTCTGAACGCTCCCATCAGATACACTACTGGATTGAATTTCGACGTCATCGTAGTAGGAGCGGGTCCGGCGGGCGCAACCGCGGCGAAGGTGCTCGGAGAAGCGGGCATCGCGACGCTTCTGCTCGATAAAGCGGAATTTCCACGCGACAAGCCGTGCGGCGGCGGCATCAGCGCGCGAGTGATGAAGCGCTTTCCGTATCTTGGGAGCGCGCTGGCCGGAATCCCGGCTAAGTGGATATCCAAAGTCTATTTCGAGTCGCCCGATGGTTCGGCGGTTGATTATCAATCGAACGAGCCGCTGTATGTGATGATCCGGCGGTGCGAGTTCGATCATCTACTGTTTTCTCTGGCTCGCGCGGGCGTAGAGTTCGAAAGCGCCCTGGTGCGCAAGATCGTTTTTCAGGATGACGGCGCCGTGGTCTCGGTGGACGTTGATGGTGATCCGAGGGAGTACCGCTGCCAAATCGTGCTGGGCTGCGATGGCGCGAACAGCGTGGTTGCGCGCGCCGCGGGGTTGCGGACCGGCCGAGTTCAAAGCGAATACGCGATCGACATGATGGAGGAGACGCCCTACGATGAGCTCAACGTTCGTGACCGCGATCGCATGCATGTGTACTACCGGATTCAGGGGCAATACGGATACGGCTACGTTTTCCCAAAGGCGCAGCACGTCAATTTAGGCGTCGGCTTCAAACTGGACTACTATCTTTCGCAATTGCGGGGAAGGCACTATTCGTACCATCGGGCCTTCACAGAAGAGTTGAAATTCAAAGGACTTTTAGATGGTGAGTCGAACGAAAGGCATTTTCGTGCGTTCCCGTTGCCCATTTCGGGGCCATTGAAGCGCACTTACGCAGATCGCGCGCTGGTGGCGGGCGACGCCGGGGGATTCGTGAACGCTTTCACCGCGGAGGGAATTTACTACGCGATGGTGAGCGGTGACCACGCCGGGCAAGCGGCGGCGAAGGCGATTCGCGTGGGGCGATTCGACGGCAGCGGGCTCCGCGAGTACGAGCTGGCGTGGCGACGCGAGATTGGCCTGGAACTTTCGAAAAGCGTCCAAATCCAGCGGCTCTTGATGGCGGATGCGAGCCGCGTTGACCGGATCGTTCGAGCGGCCGGCCGCAATCCCGCTCTGGCGGACGTGCTGGCACGCTATGCGACGGGGGCGCTGAGTCACCGGCAATTCAAGCGGGCGCTGATGGCGCGTGCACTGCCCGTGTACCTACGCGAGAAAGCCCGCGCGCTGATTCCCCGGCGCTGATGCCCGTGCGGGTATATAATTTTTGATGGCCAAGAGCGATTGAAAGGAGAAGGCGCAACGTGGCTGACACATGGAAGCTGAACGGTCAATACATGGAGGCGTGCAATTGCAAGCCTGCCTGTCCTTGCATTTTTCTGAGCACGCCGACGGAGGGAGATTGCACAGCGGTGGTTGGCTGGCACATCGACCAGGGAAATTTCGGTTCGACGGACCTTTCGGGCCTCAACGCGGCGATGGCGGTTTATTCACCCGGCAACATGGTGGAAGGAAAATGGCGCGCTGCCCTGTACGTCGACGCCCGCGCTAGCGAGGCGCAAAAGAACTCGCTGATCCAAATTTTCGGTGGACACGCGGGCGGGCACCCGGCGCGCCTAGCGTCCTTCGTGGGAGAAATTCTGGGCGTGGCGAGCGTTCCGATTGAGTACCAGATGAATGGCAAGCATCGCAGCCTGCGGATCGGGAACGTGGCAAATGCGGATATCGAAGCCATCGGCGGTGGAACCGAAGCCGAAGTCACCGTGGCCAATCCGCCGCTGTGCATTTCGCCGGGCTATCCGGCCGTGGTTGCCAAGTCGACCGGCCTGCGGTACGAGGATCACGGTTACCGCTGGTCGTTGTCGGATCGTAACGGTCTGTACTCGCCGTTCACATATCAGAGTTGAAGGCCACGCATGGCGGAATCTAGCACGATGTGGATCAACCGCGATCGCATGATTTTTCTGGCCGGGGCCGCAGGCGTCAGCGGCGCCGCATGGCTATACCTTGCGAGGATGGCGCGTGGCCACTCCCATGGGTCCGTCGATTTTGGAATCGCGTTCGTCATGTGGACCATCATGATGATCGCGATGATGCTGCCGGCCGCGCTGCCGTTTGTCTGGGCGTTCGGCGGCGAGCATCGCAGGCGGCAAGAACACAATTTGCCGTATGTGTCCGCGGCCGTTTTTCTGGCGGGATATTTCGCATTGTGGACTGCGTTCGGCGCGTTCGCAGCCGGACTCCAGCAGGCCTTGCATGACGCCGCAATGCTCTCGGCCCGAATGTCCGCAGCCAGTTCAGTCTTCGCCGGAGCAATCCTGCTGGCCGCCGGCGTTTACCAGTGGACTCCATTCAAAGAGGCGTGCCTGCGGCATTGCCGGTCGCCGCTTAGCTTTTTGCTGAGCGACTGGCGCGAAGGATCCTGGGGCGCGTTCCGCATGGGAATCGATCATGGGCTATTCTGCCTGGGCTGTTGCTGGCTGTTGATGTTGCTGCCCTTCGCCGGCGGTGTGATGAATCTGGCTTGGATGGCCGCCATTACGGGATTTATTTTGATCGAGAAGGCGGCGCCGGGCGGGCCATGGTTTGGCAGAGCCGCGGGTGCGGCCCTCGCCTTCGCAGGAATCTGGATGATGATGTAGCGGCGTGCCGCCTTCTAGGCTTTGAACCAGCGCCTGGCGTAATTGACCGTGCGCTGGATGGCTGCCCGGGCTTGGTCGTCGAAGACCTGGCTCTCCGCCTCCGGCCTGCGGCACTTGCTATTGGGAAACACACCGCGCAATTGCAGAATGTATTTCTGGCCCTCCACGCCGTAAGCTTGCGCGTCCATGATGAGCAGCAGCGTCTTGCTGAACATGTCCATGGCTTCATCATGTTTGCCAGCCATCCAGGCTTTCCAGGAAGCGACATATAGGTCAGCGAAACCGGCGGCGGGCATGTTGCCGACCGCGCCGCGCGCCAGTTCGTCCAGAAACGTCGGGCCGTGCTTGCCGCTGAACACGCCGCGCAGGATCTGGCCGCGCTTGGCATATTCGGTCAGGCGCGGAAGCGTGGCGCCGGCTTCGTCCTTGGCGTAACGCAGCGTGGGGACTTGCTTGGCCATCCGCAGCACCAGGTCGACGCTCATTTGTCCCACGGTTTGGACAATGAGAGGCCGGCTGCACGCTTCACCGATGGCCGAATAATATTCCATTTGCAGAGCCTCGTCTTTGCCCTGATTCAGAGGGATGGCGATGATGGCGTCGGGCGAGAGCTTCTCGGCGTGGCGGGCGTATTTCACGGCGGTCTCGGTGTCATGGGCCTGCACGCCAATCACGACCGCCGGGCGCGTGGCGGCGTCCAGAGCTTTGTCGGCGAGCATGATCGCTTCGGCGCCGGCCAGCCGTTCGTCGAAAGTCAGTTGCGGCCATTCGCTGGCCATTTGCGGCCAGGTCATGCCCTGCGCACCCACGCGATGGAGGAATTGCACCTCGCGCGCCAGCGTCTCCATGTCCAATGCGCCGGAATCGGTGAAAGGCGTCTGCATGATGGGGAAGATGCCTTGCAACCGCGGTTCGCCTGACGCGCCCGTGGCCGGACGCAGGAATAATGCGGAACCTGTTGCCGCGGCCGTCATGGCGAGAAAATCACGCCGGGACGTGGGGTTCGTGAGGCTAGGCGCCATGGTTCGCGCCTCAGGCTAGCTGCCAGGCGTCATGATGTGCGCCGTCGTCGTCCCTGGATTCATGACCCACGCGCCGCCTTGACCGGGGGTGTCGGGCATTCCCAGCGATTCTTTGGTCGCCCCCGGCACGGCGATCGTGGTGTGCCTGATGAACATGCTCCTTGTCCGGTCCGCTCACGGAGATAAACACCGACCCAAACACCGGCTTCACTCGCGTCCCATCTTTTTCGGCGGCATCGATCGCGGCCTGCCTGGCGTTCTTATCGGCAATCGCCTCGAACTTCCGGTTCTGAGCGACACGAGGCAAGTTACCAAGGCTGGTGCATTGCACCGCGAATGCCGGGCGGCCGGCCTCGCCCGAGCGGTCATAGCAGACCAACTGATTGGTTCCCTTTTTCAGCGTTTCGTAGGTGTAGTCGGCCTTCCATTTAATCACCGTGGCTCCGTCGTGCATGTTGCGCGGCGCGGCGGTCAACGCACGGTCGATAATCTCCTCATTCGTTTGCGCGACCGCACCGGTTGAAATCGCCAGCGCGCCGAGAACGATCGGGATCATGCTTCTTCATACTCTATCCTCCAGTTGATCTCGCAAGGGTACAGTATATCGTACGTAGCTCCGCGGAATTGGTTAGGACCTGCTTGACATTAGGACCTGCTTGACTTCCGCCCCGCCGCCGCCGGATCTTTGAGCATGGCCACTACGAGCGTCGCGAAAACCGATCTGTTCGAGTTCCTGGAACGCTACAAGCTCGGCGTGCTGGGAACTGTCTCGCCGGAAGGCGTCCCGCAATCGGCGCTGGTCGGAATCGCGGTCACGCCGGCGCTCGAGATCATCTTCGATACGGTCAAAAGCTCGCGCAAATTCCGCAACCTCGACCGCAAACCCGGCCTGCTCGTTTGTCATCGGATGGGCGGGAGAAACAACGGTGCAGTTCCAAGGTGACGCGCACGAGCCCAGCGGCGCCGAACTCGCAGCCTACCAAGAGGTCTACTTCAAGAAATGGCCGGAATGCCGCAGCCACCTCAGCTGGCCGGGCATCACCTACTTCGTGGTGCGTCCAACCTGGCTCCGCCACAGCGATTTCGATCAGAATCCGCCGCTGATCCAGGAGTTCAATTTCTAAGCCGGCACCGCCGCTCGCGCACATTGGCGTAGACTGTACCTAATGAAAGGAAGTACGCCGATGTACAAGTTTGTCGTGATCCTCTCCGTTTCCGCCTTGTGTCTGTTTGGGCAGAACAAGGCCACACCCGAGAAAGAAGCTTCCATAAAGGCCGATCTGGCGGGCCAGATCGATGGGATGAAAAAGCAAGCGCAGGTGATGGTGGACAGCGTCTTCAGTTTCGGCGAGCTCGGATTCCAGGAATTCGAGACGTCGAAATATCTCACGGGAATCCTGGAGAAGGAAGGGTTCAAGATCCAGCGCGGCGTCGCTGGGATTCCGACGGCGTGGCTGGCCACCTGGGGCGAAGGGAAACCGGTAATCTCGCTCGGCTCCGACATCGACGATATCCCGCAAGCTTCGCAGAAGCCCGCCGTGGCTTGGCACGAACCGATCCTCGAAGGCGCGCCCGGTCATGGCGAAGGGCACAATTCCGGCGTGCCGCTGAACATCCTGGCGGCGCTGGCGGTGAAGCGAGTGATGGAGCGCGAGCATCTGAAGGGCACCATCGAGCTGTGGCCGGGCGTGGCCGAAGAGTTGCTTGGCACCAAGGCGTATTTCGTGCGCGCCGGGATGTTCAAGGATGTCGACATGGTGCTGTTCACACACGTCGGCAATAACCTCAGCACTGCCTACGGGCCGGGCGGCGGAAACGGCCTGGTGTCGGTGGAATACATGTTCAAAGGCGAGAGCGCGCATGCCGCCGGAGCGCCGTGGCGAGGCAGATCGGCGCTGGACGCCGTCGAGCTGATGAGCATGGGGTACGAATTCCGGCGCGAGCACTTAAGGCTGGCCACGCGCGTGCATTACGTGATCACCAATGGCGGCGATCAACCGAACGTCGTCCCTCCCAATGCGTCCATTTGGTTTTATTTTCGCGAGGCGGACTACGACCATATCATGAATCTTTGGCACATCGGCGACAACATGGCGCAGGCCGCGACGCTGATGACCGATACTACATACACTTCGCGCCTGCTGGGCAGCGCCTGGACCGCGTATTTCAACAAGCCGATCGCCGAGGCGATGTACGAAAACATCAAAAAAATCGGACTACCGACGTGGTCCGACGACGATCAGACGCTGGCCAAGGCGTTGCAGCGCGAGTTGAAGGTCCCGGTGACCGGGCTTGCGAGCAAGATTCCCGAGTTGCGCGCGCCACGCACGGAAGACGCCGGCGGTGGTGACGAAGGCTTCGGCGTGGGGCCCACCGGCGGCGGTTCGGACGACATCGGCGATGTTTCCTGGGCCGTGCCTACCGTCCGGCTCAGCTATCCGTCGAACATTCCCGGCGGTCCTGGCCACAACTGGGCCAACGCGATCTCGATGGCCACGCCCATCGCCTACAAGGGCGTCATCGCCGGCGCCAAAGTGCAGGCCATGACCATGATCGACATTCTGATGCATCCGGAATTGGTCGAGCAGGCGCACGATTATTTCACCAACGTCCAGAACAAGAACATGCATTACACTACCTTCTTGCGGCCCAACGACCAGCCGGCCATTTGGCTGAACCAGAAAACCATGGAGCAGTGGCGGCCGAAGATGAAGGCGTTTTACTACGATCCATCGAAGTACGACACCTATCTGGAGCAACTCGGCATCAAGTACCCGACCGTGCGTCCGGCAGCGTCCACCGGCTCTGGCAACTAAGAACGAGAGGGGCAACATCTGCTATGTTGCTCCCATGTACACACGATTTCTGTTGCTGGCGCTCTGTGCGGCATCCGCCTTTCCGGCCGGTTTTCAGTCGTCCGACCTGTTGAAGCTTCGCTCGGTGGGAGCGGTGCAGTTTTCCCCGGATGGCTCGCGCATCGCCTACACGATCACCCGCAACGATGGGCCGCGGCGGCCGGTGGCGCAGCTCTGGATCATGACGCTGGCGGATCGGAAAATCCATCTGCCTCAGCGCCGGCGACGAGCCATCGGGCAATCCGGAATGGTCGCCGGACGGGAAATGGATCGCCTACTCGGGCCGGCTGGGCGACAAGTCCGGGCTCATCGTGGCGCGCCCGGATGGAAGCGGCAAGAAATACCTCGGGCCACTCGAAGGCACCAACGCGCCGCTGCCCACCACCGGCAAGAACATCGCGTGGTCGCCCGACAGCAAGCAAGATCGCCTATGTTTCGGCGCAGCCCGGTCCGGAGACGGCGGACGCGACCGGCGATCCGATCGTCATCACGCGCTATCTCTACAAACCCACGGCCAGCGAAGGAAATACGCATTTCAACGACAACAAGCGCCTGCACATTTTCGTCGTCGACGTCGCGTCCGGCGCAGTCGCGGCAGCTGACCAACGGCACGCATTACGAGCATTCCATCGACTGGTCGCCCGACGGCAAACAGATCGCCTTCATCTCCAATCGCGAGCCGAACGAAGATCAGTTCTTCAACTACGATCTGTTCACGCTCGATCGCGGCCACCGGCGAAATGACGCAGGCTGACCGCGACCGAGAGCGCCGAATACCGGCCGCACTGGTCGCCGGACGGAAAGACGATCGTCTACGAAGCCACCAAACGCGGCCTGACCGATCTGCGAAACCACCATGGAGGACACGCACGTCTGGCTGATCGACGCGGACGGCAAGAATCGGCGCGAGCTCGGCGGGCGCGATCGACAATCGGCAGGGCGAGCCGCGGCTGGTCAGACGACGGGCGGTCGGTGCTATTTCACCGTGCAGGAGCGCGGCGAACGTGCACCTGTATCGCATGCCGGTCGGCTGGCGGCACGCCGGTTGCGGTGGTGAATGATCGCGGCACGCGTCGGGTCCTGGTCGGTGCACGGCGACCAGATCGCTTACGCCTTCGACTACTCCGAGCGATCAGGCGGAGCTTTATCTGAAAACCGGCGACGCGCCGGCCGAGAAGCTGACCGATTTGAATCGCGCATGCGCTAGCGGGCAAAACCGTCGGAGCCGGTGGAATCGTTCACCTTCATCAGCAACGACAACAAGTGGACCGTCGAAGCATTCCTCACCTATCCGGCCGGATTTTCGCGCCGATCGCAAATATCCGCTGATCGTGAATATTCACGGCGGTCCGCACGGCCAGCAGGGCCCGGCGTTCAACTTCAAGCAATCAGGTGTATGCCTCGCACGGCTGGGCCACCCTGATGGTGAACTATCGCGGCTCGACCGGCTATGGCCAGGCATTCACCGACGCGGTGTTCGCGCGATCAGAACGGCAACGAAGCGCAGGACGTGCTCTACGGCGTGAGCGCGGCGCTGCGCCGCAATCTGTGGATCGATCGCGACCGCCTGGGCATCGAAGGCACCAGCTACGGCGGCCAGTTGAGCGACTGGCTCATCACGCAGACCAACATGTTCAAGGCCGCGATTCCCACCGCCGCGCATCACCAACATGATCAGCTACAACTACATGACGTATTACAACCAATACGAGCAGATGGAGTGGGGCGCGTTTCCGCATCAGGGCAACCTGATGGACGTGCTGTGGGAGCGCTCCGCGCTGAAGCACGTGGCCAATGTCCACACGCCCACGATGCTGGTGCACGGCGAAAACGATCCCGACGTGCCGATCGCCGAGGCCGAGCAATATTACATCGCGCTGCGCGACGTGGGCGTGGACGCGGTGATGGTGCGCTATCCGCGCGAAGGCCACGGCGTGCGCGAGCCCAAGCACGTGGTGGATTTGATCGATCGCTCCATGCGCTGGTACGAGAAGTATTTCAGGTAGGCCCGCGCGCCTGCGTACCTACTGCATGTAGATTCTGGCCTCGGAAGTATAAGCGTCCTGCGTGCCGACATTGACCCACTGGAGACCGCTTGGAACGCCGCTCGGTACGACGAAGTTGATCTGATACAAGCCCGCGAATCCGGGCGTTAGACCGGCGAAGGCAGGCGTAACGGGCGTGTTCGGATAGAGGTTGCCATCCTGATCCTGGATCTGGACGCCAACGCTCTCGGTTACGTAACTCAAAGGACTGGGAGGAGCCGCGGCGCCGTTAGGAACCGTGGGACTAACAAGCCCCAAGCCCGTGACATACAGCACCAATGTTTCACCAGCGACGGCCGGGCTGTTCTGAGTCACCAAGGAGCCATCGGCATGTGTGACAGCGGCCGCGCCGATGCCATTCCCCGTGATTGCAAATACGCCGGGCGAGCTGCCGCTGGTATAGACAGTGACCTGGTTGGACGAAGCGCCGTTGTTGATCACTTGAAAAGTCGCAAACGAATTGTACGTAGGCGTTTCAACAGGCAGCACCAGATTGATCTGCGTAGAGCTTACATAATCCAATGGCGCTGCAACTCCGTTGACCATGACTTGCACGCCGCCAAGATTGGTCTGAAGCGGGTAACTTTGGGCGGTCAGGGTAGTGGGGGAGAGCCCAGTGCCGAATATCGATACATATTCGCCCGGCGCCACCGAATTCGTAATGGGCGCATAGCTTGCGGCGTTCCAGACTTCAACCGGATTAATGAACGGGGAGCTTCCGGTGTACTGCTGCGCTTCAAAGTAAACGGTTAGCGAGAAGTAACTGCTGATGCCGGTTTGCAGAACAGCCTGACCGCCGGCGCCCAGTATGGTCTCGAAGCCTCCGTCGTTGTAAGTGCCATCGGAGGCCAGATCGATGACGGCATCGGAGGTGTAGTCATAAGAGCTCATTCCGAAAAAGCGCCAGCGGTAATGGCTGATGTGATCTCCTTCGCCTAACGCCAGCGTGGATCCAAAAAGCGAGTCGATGGAATTCCCGCCGACGGAGGTATCGTTCTCCAGCGCGCCATTGTAATACGTGCCTTTGAACATGCTGTTGGACGCGGGGGGGGCCACGCTTTTGATCCCGACCATCAGGTCGAAACCGTTGGCGCTGCCGCCGACCAAAATGTTCCCGTCCGTAGATATATAAAATGCCTTGGTGCCGCTCACCAGCGCGGTAAGTGGAGTAGCGGACGTGGGAAAATTGATGGCGCCGGTGCCGTTCGCGAGGGAGTAAGTGACACCGGTGATTGACTGGTTGACAAGCGTGCCTCCTTGATTGGCCATCGCGCCGTTTATCGATACATTTCCAAAGTTGCCGCTCCCGTTCGACGTTAGCGTGTAGTAGCCGTCGCGGACCTGGGACGCATTGGCCTGCAGGAAATCGATGAATGCCGTTTGAAAAGATCCTTGCACGCTGGCGTTGGAAGCGCTGGAGGAAATCGGGATCGCGACCAGGAGATCAAGATACGGGCCTTGTGTCGCGCTCGCGACGATGGCAGACGGCCCGACACCGCCGATGCCGCCGTAGTCAATATCGGTGGGATCGAAGGGATTTTGAATCTGCACCAAACCGTTTGCCGCAGCCGCATATGTCCCCCCCTTGACCGGACAAGGAGAAGCGGTGCCCGCGGTTGAATCCATCTGCTGGCAGGTAATAAAGCTATAGTTGCCTTTGCCGTCGAAGGTCATGGTTCCCGTGATGGCCACTGCGTGGGTGATCGCGCTGGTGCTGGCATCATCCACGGTCAGAACCTGGCGCACGAAATAAGTGCCGTTCAACGTGCCGTTTCCGCTATTGTCGAAAACAGGGGCAGTTTGCGCGCCGGCCGAAGCGCACAGCGCAACGCCAAGCGTCGTCAGATACGAAGCTGCGCTCATCCACCGCCGGCCGGAAAGACCCCATTCGCTCAGTACTCTCATCAAAGCTGTTGACGCTCCTCTCCAGATAACCGTTTCGGTGGAAATACCCGCGAAACCCTCGATTCGAGCGTAGCACCGGCTGCACCGCCGCCCAGCATTGCGCTAATATCATCCTCCACGCATGCAGGAAGCCAGGCCGGGGATCAAGCACGCCACATCCGCGATCGACGCCGGACAAATTGCCGCGCGCCTGGACCGGCTGCCCGCCACGCGCACCATTTGGACTCTGGTGGCGCTCCTGTCGCTGGGCGGTTTCTTCGAGTACTACGATCTGTTCTTCACCGGCTACATCGCGCCCGGCCTGGTGCGCAGTCACATCCTGACCGCGACCACGCGCGGCCTGTTCGGAACCACCGGGATTGCGAGCTTCGCCGCGGCGATGTTCTCCGGCCTGTTCATCGGTACCGCGTTGTTCGGCTTTGTGGCGGATCGCTTCGGTAGGCGAAGCATCTTCACCTTTTCCCTGCTTTGGTACACCGCCGCCACGGTGATCATGGCATTTCAAAATCATGTGTTCGGCCTGAATCTCTGGCGGTTCATCGCCGGGATCGGCGTGGGAGTCGAGCTGGTAACCATCGACACTTATGTTTCCGAGCTGGTGCCGCGCGCCGTGCGAGGCCGCGCTTTCGCTTTCAACCAGAGCATCCAATTCAGCGCCGTGCCGGTGGTCGCATTGCTGGCCTGGCGGCTGGTGCCGTTAGCGCCGCTCTCGCTGGATGGCTGGCGCTGGGTGGTTCTGATCGGCGCCGCCAGCGCGATCTTCGTGTGGTGGATTCGGCTGCGCGTTCCCGAGAGCCCGCGCTGGCTCGCACAACACGGGAGATTGGAAGAAGCCGAGCGTGTGCTGGCCACACTTGAAGCGAGCATCGCCGCAGAAACCGGGACCAGCCTGCCCGATCCTGTGCCGTCGGCGGAACAACCCGCCCGTGGCAGCTTCCGTGAACTTTGGCGCGCGCCGTATCTGCGCCGCACTGTGATGCTGAGCATCTTCAATCTGTTTCAAACCGTCGGCTTCTACGGTTTTTCGAATTGGGTCCCCACGCTGCTCATTGAGCGCGGCATTGAGTTCACCAGCAGTCTCGAATACACGTTCCTCATCGCCATCGCGGCTCCTTTCGGCCCGCTCGCGGCGGCATCCATCGCCGACAAGTTGGAGCGGAAGTGGATGATCGTGATGGCGGCGTTCGGAGTTGCGCTCTCCGGCCTCCTGTTCGCCCGCACCAGCCTGGCGCCGCTGCTCATCTTGCTCGGAGTGCTCCTGACGCTCTCCAACAACATCATGTCGTCTTCGCTGCACGCCTACCAGGCGGAACTCTACCCGACGCGCGTCCGCGCGCTGGCGATCGGTTTCGTTTATTCCTGGAGCCGGCTATCGGTGGTCTTCAGCTCGTTCGCGATTGGATTCTTCCTGGAGCGGTTTGGAGTCACCGGCGTGTTCGCCTTCATTGCGGCCAGCATGTTCATCGTCATGCTGTCCATCGGACTGTTCGGCCCGAAGACGAAAAACTTACCGCTCGAGGCGATCTCCCACTGACGCGCCGGTGCCGGAATGCTGCCGCTCTGATAGCCTAGCAATTGCATGGCCCTGAATTTCGGCCGCATGCAAGCTCTCGCGACCGCTCTGACCCTGGTCTCGTTGGCGAACCTCGCGTGCCGGTCCGAACATACCGCAAAACACAAAACCAAAGTCGAGTGGCGTTCCGTCGGATCCTGGTCCGGCCACGGCGATGCGCAGACGGATTCGTTCGACATCGGCTACACCGACGTGAGGATTCGTTGGGAAACCAAGAATGAACAGCCCGCCGGCACCGGAATATTCCGCGTTGCCGTGTGCAGCTCGGTCAGCGGCCGCGAACTGACTGTGGCCGTCAACAGCAAAGGCACCGGGCATAATGTCGCTTATGTGAGCGTAGATCCGCATTGGTCCTATCTGTTGATCAACTCGAACAACTTGGACTGGTCTGTTTCGGTGGAAGAACCCAGCGTCGTCGACGCGCCCTAGCGCACGCCGCTAAACAGAAGTCGAGTAAAAGCTCAGCGCGTTGTTTCCCTGCTTCAGCACGCGGTAACGGCGCAAATTGCCAGCTTGTTCCGCCAGTGCGTGGAGAGATGCATGCTGCACAATCACCAGCTTGCCCGCCCCCGATGCGCCCAAGGCCTCCAGCGCCGCCTCATATTCTCTCTCCGATTCATAAGGCGGATCCAGGAATACGACATCGGCGCTCACGCGCTCCAGCACCGGCGCGGCTTTACTGGTAAACACCTCGGCGCGGCTCTCCAGCCCCAGCGCTGCGAGATTGTCGTGAATCACGGCCGCCGCCCCGCGGTTCTTTTCGACAAATACGCAGCGGCGCGCACCCCGGCTGAGCGCTTCGATCCCGACCGCGCCGGTACCCGCGTACGCATCCAAAAAGACGGCGCCTTGAATTCGCGGCGCGAGCACGTCAAAAAGCGTCTCACGCAGACGGTCGGGCGTCGGACGCGTCTCCAGACCCGGGATGGACTTCAACCGCCGGCTCCGAAACTCTCCCCCAATGACGCGCATCAGCCCACCTGCACCAATCCGTAGCGCCGCTGCCAATGATCGCGGATAAAACTCACCGCGCGCCGCAAGTCCTCCGGCGTTGGCGGATGCGCGATGAACGCCTGCGACTCGCTGCGCGCCACTTCCAGCACGTCGTGATCGCGGATGATGTTTCCGATGCGCAGCGTGGGCAGTCCCGATTGCCGGGTGCCGAAGAATTCGCCCGGCCCGCGCAGCTTCAAGTCCATCTCCGCGATGTAGAAGCCGTCGGTCGAATCGACCATGGTGCGGATGCGCTCTCGCGCGGCGTCGCTCATCTTTCCGGTGACCAGGACGCAGTAGCTTTGCTCGCCGCCGCGCCCGACGCGTCCGCGCAATTGGTGAAGCTGCGCGAGACCAAAGCGCTCGGCCTGCTCGATGACCATCACGGTGGCATTCGGCACGTCCACGCCGACTTCGATCACCGTGGTCGAGACCAGAATCTTCACCTCCCCGCGTCGAAACTCCTCCATCACCCGTTCTCGTTCTTCCGTCTTCAGCCGGCCATGCAGCAGGCCAACGCGCACGTCCGGAAACACGCGCTCGGAAAGATGCTGGTGCATTTTTTGCGCGGCCTTCAAGTCCTCCGATTCCTCGATCACCGGATACACGACATAGGCCTGCCGCCCCGCGTCAACCTGTTTTTTCAGAAAGCTGTAAACGCTTTCGATGCGATCCTCGGTGACATGCTTGGTCGCGATCGGCTTCCGGCCGGGCGGCATCTCGTCGATTACCGAAACGTCCAGGTCGCCGTAAATCGTGAGCGCCAAAGTGCGCGGGATGGGCGTCGCGGTCATCACCAGAACGTCCGGATTCTGGCCCTTGGATGCGAGGCGCAGCCTTTGCATCACGCCGAACCGGTGTTGTTCGTCGATGATCGCCAGGCCGAGTTTCTTCCATTCCACATCCTCTTCGAGCAGCGCGTGCGTGCCGATGCCGATCTGGATCAGGCCTTCCGACATCAGCCGCTTGAGCTGCAGCTTCTCGCGCGGCGTCGCCGAGCCGGTGAGCTGCGCCACCACATAGCTGGTCTTCTGGAACAAATTCTTGAAATAGAAATAATGCTGGCCCGCCAGAATCTCGGTGGGCGCGAGCACCGCCGCTTGATAGCCGTTTTCGATCGCGATCACGGCCGCCTCGGCCGCCACTAGCGTCTTGCCGCTACCCACGTCGCCCTGCAGCAGCCGGCTCATGGGATGCGGCGCCTGCATGTCCGCGGCGATCTCCTTGAGCACTCGTTTTTGCGCGTTGGTGGGCTTGAACGGCAGCATGGCCTTGATCTTTTCGCGCACCCGATCGTTCAGCTCGAATGAAATGCCCGGCTGCAGGCGTGCCTTGGCGCGTTTCAGCGACAGGCCGCACTCCAGCCAGAAGAATTCTTCGAAGATCAGCCGCCACTGCGCCGAGGTGCGGAACGCGTTGAGCAGCCGCAGGTCCGCTCCTGGCGGCGGAAAGTGCAGCTCGCGGATTGCTGTCCAGCGGTCCGGCAGTTTCAAGGATTCGCGTAGAGCCGGAGGCAAGTGGTCCTCGAGCGGCTCCAGCGATTCCAGGATGCGGCTGAGCAGCAGCCGGAAAGCGCGCGTCGTGATCTTGCCGGCCGCTTCATAGATAGGAACGATGCGCCCCGTGTGCAAGCGCGGCGTCGCCTTCCGATTCATCCGAGGAAAGAATCTCGAACTCCGGATGCATGAGCAGCAGGTCGCCGGTGTAATTGTCGAGCTCCACTTTGCCGTACAGCGCCACGCGCAGGCCAGGCAGAAAACGGTCCGCCAGGTACCCGCCGTGGAACCATTTGGCGAGCAGGCGTTCGCCGGACGAGTCCTTGAAGATGGCCTCGAACATGCCCAGATTGCGCCGCCGGAAGCCCGACAAGTGCGCCGATTGCACTTCGGCCAGGACGGTCGCCATCTCGCCCGGCGCAAGTTGCGCGATGGTCTTCACGTTGCTCCGGTCTTCGTAGCGAAAGGGAGCATACGCGAGCAGATCCTCCACCGTCAGCAGGCCCTTGGTTTCGAGCATCTGCGCGCGCGCAGGCCCGATGCCTTTGACAAACTGAAGCGGAGTGGAAGTATCCAAGGAAGAAGCCAGTAAGTGCCAGTTTACCGCCCCTGAAGAGCTATCCTGTCGAAGTGCGAGACGATGAAGATTGGGTGAACCTGCTATGACGAAACTGGCCGACCAACACTGCGTTCCTTGCCGCGGAGGTGTCCCGCCGCTCAAAGGCGAACAATTGATGCCCTACGCCGAACAGCTGCCCGACTGGAGAATCGTCGAAGAGCACCACATCACGAAGAGCTTTTTGTTTCGCGACTTCAAGACCGGCCTGGATTTCGTCAACCGCGTGGGCGCCGTGGCGGAAGAAGAAGGCCACCATCCCGACCTGTGCCTGGCATGGGGCAACGTGGACGTCAAGGTCTACACCCACAAGATCCGCGGCCTGACCGAAAGCGATTTCGTGCTGGCGGCGAAAATCGACCAGGTGTATCTCGACGGCCGCAAATAGGGCGGCCGCTTATTTCTGCGGGACCAACTCGTTCGGCGGCCCGGGCGGTAACGGACGCCGCCGCTGCAATTCCTGCCACTGCTGCTCGGTCAGCACCATTCTCAACTTCAGACTGAGTTCGGAAAGCGTGTGCGTCAGATCGCTGCGAGCCGCGATCAAGTGATCGATGGCCTGGTTCGCTTTGCCCGGATCGACCGGATCGTGATCGAATTGAGCCTGCAGATCGATCTCGGCCTTTTCGACCTCGGCGCGAACGTCGATCAGATGCGGGCGAAAATCCCGGACCGTGGCCTGGATCTGCCGCTGCTGTTGCGGCGTGAGCCTGAGATCCCGGCGAATTTCCGGCCTGCTCCACCACGCATAGATGCCTTTCGGCATTTGCGCGCCGAGCGAGCCGGCAACGAGCAGCATCAGAACAATAATCCGCGGCATGGCTACTGCTCAAACAAGCTGTGCATGGGCTGGATCGCCTTGGGTTCGGCGCTCTGCTCCATGGCGGCGAGATCGGAGAACAACTGCTCGTCGGAAATGGGCGGCGCGGTCTTATGCCAGCGCGGCAGCGTCAGCCCAACCACTATGGCCAGCAGCATCGCGGTGGAGAGCACCCAGCGCCAGGTGTGCCAGTTGCGCCGCGGCGCTTCTTCCAGCCGGCCATAAATGCTGCGCCGCTGGGCCGCCAAGAAATCCTGAGATACTTCCGGCTCCTGCACCACCACCCGCCACGTCCGCTGCAGCCGCTCCATTTCGGCGCCGCATTCGGCGCACTCGCCTACGTGCGAATCTGGTTCTTTCAGCCCGTACAGCCAATTTTGAAAATCGACCTCTGTCCAGTGTTTCATTTTCTTCCCTCACGAAAGTACAGATCGTGCAGCTCCTCCCGAAGCTTTTCCACGGCACGAAACAGATGTACTTTCACCGTCCCTACATCCAAATCCAACATCTCGGCGATCTCAGCCAGGCTCCGGTCTTCATAATGCCTCAGCGTGAACGCTGCCCGCTGGCGAAGACTCAACCTTTCGAGCGCTTGCTTGAGCCGCCCCTCAATCTGCTTGGCGAACAACTTATCTTCCGCGTCCGGCTCGCCGCTCGGCGCCATCCCCAGGATGGTCGCCTCATCCTCCGGGTCCGGCCGCTTTCGCCAGAACCGCCAGCGCTTCGATCGCAACCGGTCCAGGCAGGTGTTCACTGCGATCCGGGTCAGCCATTTGCCCGGATCGTCTAATTCTTTCGACTCCGGCTTGTTCAGCGCCTGCCAGGCTTTGAGAAACGTGTCCTGCGTAGCGGCGTCGGCGTCTTCGACATCCTGAAGCATCCTCCGGCAAAGCAGAAAGATACGCTTCTGCTCGGCAGCCATCCAAGCACCGAATTCGCGCGTATCCGCCAGCGCTGCCAGATTGGCTCCTAGCCTATCGGCCATGACGCCCATCATATCTTCAGGACGTTGGGAAGCCGGATCGGTTGACACGGAGCTGGAATCAGTTGACATCAGCTTGCTAACTTACAGAATAATATGAAGTTGCAGGGCGGGCCAGAATGAACAAAAAAATCGCCGGGCG
Organism: Terriglobia bacterium; assembly: GCA_963739705.1. GTDB lineage: Bacteria > Acidobacteriota > Terriglobia > Bryobacterales > Bryobacteraceae > Palsa-89. The sequence goes on from CAVUBR010000025.1 coordinate 304,207, forward strand.
CGATCTCCTCTACGCGGCGGCGCTCGCGGCCGCGGCTCTGATCTTCCACCGGCGCGTCCTGTTCTCTCACGGCTTCGTTTTCCCCTGGGATTTTCGACTGGTGCATGTCCCCTTCGCCACCCTCATCGCCGACTCCATCCGGCACGGCCGCATGCCGCTTTGGGACCCCTACACCTACTGCGGCACTCCCTTGTTTGCGAACATCCAAGCCGCGCTTTTCTATCCGCCCGTCCTATCGGCAGAACTCGTGGGCGCCTGGCGGAGCCTCGATCTGATTCCGCGCATGCTGGCCTTCGCGGTCGTTTTTCAGATCATCGTTGCCGGAATATGCACGTTCGCCTTGCTTCGAACTCTGGGAGCACGCGCGGCAGCTTCGTGGACCGGTGCGCTGGTGTATGAGCTGGGCTGTTTCTTCGCCGCCCAAGCGGAACATATGGGCGCGATGCACGGCGCCAGTTGGCTGCCGCTGATCTGGCTGTGCGTAGTTCAATTACGAGCGCGCATCCGCTGGCATTGGATGGCGTTGCTGGCCGTGGCGCTGGCACTCACGATTTTCGCGGGGCTGCCGCAGGTGGCCGTGGCATCTTTCGGATCGGCGCTGGCCTTGGCGATCCTGATGGCGCTGTTCCGCGTGGGCGCCTGGCGCGCTGTTCCGGCCTTGCTTCTGGCCTGCATCTGGGCGCTCCTGCTGGCCGCGATCCAGTTCATCCCCACCCTCCAGCTCACCGAAAATAGCGTCGCCAAATATCGCTCCGAATGGCTCGGCTCGGGCGGAGGCATCCCTCCTTCGGCGCTGCTTTCGCTGGTGATTCCCAACTATTGGTCGGTGTTCGATCCCGCCAAATTCCACGGCCCAATCGATCTGACTTTTTTGTATCTCTATTCGAGCATCCTGGGCCTCGCGCTGGCGGTCGCCGTGATTCTCTGGAAACCTGCGCCGACGGGCGCGCGTATTTGGGCTGCTCACCTTCCTGGCCGTACTCGCCATGATGGGCGATAAAACGCCGTTCGGCCGCGCTATTCTGGGCGCGCTCCCCGTGAACCTTCGCATCGGGATTCATCCCGAATATCTGCTATGCGTCTTTTCTCTAGGATTGGCGCTTCTCGCTGGGCTCGGAGCCGACCGCTTTCTTCCAAATAATCGAATCCAAATGCTGGCGGGCCTGGCCATCGCGCTCGATCTCATCCTGGTGAGTTCCGGCCGGCCCATGAACACGATGTCGCTCGACGCCGAACCCGGCTTCACACACCACTCAGCCGACGGCAGCATCGCTCTGCTCCAGCAACTTCGAAATCTGACCGCGGCCACGACGCCCGCGGCGCGATTCGACACCACGCCGGATGTCTCTTATGCCTGGTCGAGCACGGCTCCGCTGCTTCAAGTACCCACTGCCAACGGGTGCGATCCGCTGGCGCCCGAGCGAGTGATCCAGGTGCGGCTATCTTTCGCGCCCGGTGACCGCTGGGGGTCTTGCTATCAAGTGGTGAGGCCGTCCTCGCCGGTGGTTGGCCTGATGAGCGACCGTTTTCTCCTCTCCCACGCCGCGATCAGCGACCCGGGTTTCACGCTCGCCGCCGAAACCTCCGGCTATAGGATCTACGAAAACAAACGGTGGCAGCCCCGATTCTTTCTTTCCTACCGCGTGATTCCCGCCGGAAGCTTGAACGAAGCAGCCCGGCTGGTGCACGATCCGGCGTTCAGGCCTGATGGAAACACGGTGGTCGAGTCACACGACGGTTCGCTCGAAAACTTCTCGGCCGCACCTACACCCGGCCATGTGGACGTCCTGTCCTATTCCGCAAATGAATGGACTGTGCGCGTCGCGAGTCCCGGTGAAGCGCTGCTGGTGAATACGGACACGAATTACCCCGGCTGGGAAGCGGCCATTGACGGCCACCCGGCCCGAATCTACACTGCCGACGTGGCGTTCCGCGCGATCCGGCTCCCGCCCGGGAATCACGAGGTCCGCATGCTCTACGTTCCGCGAATTTTGTATTGGTCAGCCGCGCTCAGCGCGCTGGCATTGATGGCCGCGATGTTTGCGATCGCGCGCGGGTTTCGGATGCCTAGCTAACCCGCCCACTGTTGACGGCTTGCGCCAACTGCGCCGTGGATGTCACGCCCGCGGCTTGATCCAGCAGACGCGACAGCGTGGTCTGGTGCTCATCGGGACCGAGCGACCTGGTGGTAAATATCGAGTGCCCCTTGGCGATCTGCCGCACATCCCCGCCTTCTTCTTCCACCACCATTTCGTGCTCTACCCAATTGGACAGAGGAATGTTGCGGAAGTACATGCGCTCCTGCAGCACCATCGATTTCTGCCGCGCGGCTTCGGTTTTATTCTCCCGGAAATAGTGCCGCTCCTCGATGCGAAAGTCCTGCATGAACTCATCCAGCGCCTTGCGCCGCGCTTCTTGCTCGGTGGCTTTGACGCGCTCTTCCATGGTGCTCTTTTGCAGACGAGTCTCGGCGCGGGCTTCGGCCAGCACCTCCCGCTCTCTCGCAATCGCGACTTCCATCCGGGACTGCATCACGAAATACGCCAGCAACGCGGAACCCGCCGCGATAAAGACCGGCAACAGAATCCACAACAGGGCGTCAGGCTGCATACCGATCCTAGTATCGGCAGTAGGCAGGTGGAACGTTAGGTACTAACAGGCGTTCTCCCAGGTTCACCCGGATGTTCCACACAAGGGCAAGTCGAGTATTATGAATTGGTTACAGAATCTCGGTCTGCGTGCCGTCGATCTTGCTCCCGGAAACAAGCGCCACAAAAAGCCCTAGTCGCCCGGTAAACAGCGCCCCCAGCGCGGATTTGATCCGGAACAATAGGCCTGTGAGGAAGCCATAATGTTTCACAAAGTAAACCGCGGTGCCATGGACCCGGTCGGCTGCCAGAATGGTTTCGGCCCCCTCCGAGTAGGGAGAGCAGGGCGTGTAGAGCGCGGTCACCTGCGGCAAAGCCAAAAGCTTGCGCCCGGCGCGGCGGATCTGGTAACACAACTCGGCATCGGCGCCAAACTCGCCATAGCGCTCGTCCAGATAGTTGATTCCCTTTACGAAGTACTTGCGCACCAGTAAAGCCTGAAAGGTGGCATATTCGACGCTAACCGCCTCCGCGGATTTGTCAACATCCACCGGGATGAGAACCGTACCCGTTTGTGGTGTCGGCAGAGGGAAAAACTGCGCGGCCGGTTTGGCCTCGGTATCCAAAAGCAACGGCGCCACCGCTACCGCTTCGGCGTCGGATTCGAGGCGCGCCAGCAGCGCCGGCACAGTGGTGGGAAGCACCTCAACCTCCGGCGTCATCACCAATAAATATTCCCCGGCCGCGGTCCGAGTGCCGATATTTATAGCCTTGGTGCGGCCGAAATAGCGCGGCAGACGCAGGATGGTAACCTGCGAAAATTCCGAATCCAGTTGCGGGCTCTCGTCATGCGAACCGCAATCCACCACCAGGATCTCGATGGCCGCGCGGTCCTGGGAGCCTTCCAGCGCCGCCAGGCATCTCCGCAGCGCCGGCGCGCTGTCGTAGGAAAAAATCAAAGCCGTCACTTTCGGCGCAGGCGGCTTTTCCTCTTCCTGCGGCCGCGGCAGGGACTCGGGCTCGATGGGCGCTTCTTTCCGGGCCTCCGTTTTACGCTTGGTTGCGATCGGCATGAGTTAAGAAATATGCGATTCCGGGCGCGTCCGGGGGATCATCGGGCAACGGTAAACAAACCATCGCTCGCTAGCAGCGCGACTTTCACCGGCGGTGCCGGTAACGGAATGTTGAAGGGAACCGGATCGTCGCCGGTCGGAAGCCAGTACACCGTCTTTTGCCTGGCAGTCTGGACCTCAACCGGCACCAGCGCCGTAAAGTCGTCTCCGGCGTTGGCCTGCGAAAGCGCTCCAGTGAGTTTCCCGCCGCTCCAGGAATAGGACAGCTTCACCGCCGGAATGCCGGTGCCGTCCACCCAATTCTCGAAAAAATTCCTCAGCGTCCGGTCTTTGGATTGGGGCGTCGTGTAGGCCTGCGCCAGCTCGCGGAACTGGTCCGTGCTGATCGGGCTGAAACGATAGCGGGTCGCGGCCTCGCGCAACAAGCTGTAGAAATTCTCATCGCCCAATTGCCGGCGGAGCATGTGTATGACCCAGGTGCCCTTCTGGTAGGCCACCACCTGCCAGGCATTGGGCGTCAGCGACGACTGCAGCCGCCGGCCCCAAGTGATCGGACCGGATGATTCCACCGTTCGGCCGTTCTCCGTCTTGCTCAACAGGCGATTGCGGTAATCGTCCAGCACGTCGTTCAGCGCTTTCACGCCTTTGTTTTTTTCCAGTAGCAACAGCGCGCAATAGTTGGCCAAAGACTCAATCAGCCACTCATCGCGGTAGCTCGCCGGAGTGATCAGATTACCCCACCACTGGTGCGCGATCTCGTGGGGCTCCAGCAATTCCGAGTAAAACGTCTCCGGATAGCTGGACTGCAGACCCGCGGGCCGTTGCTGCGGATTCAAATACGCTAGTGTCGAAAGATAAACCAGCCCAGGAAAGCCCTGGCCGAAGCCGGCTGGAATCGGGGTGATGGCGAGATTGCGCGTGGCAGGCGGCCCGAACTCCTTGGTCATGAAATCCAAGGTCTCCACCACGTCCTTCTCGACCCGCGCGAATCGCCCCGCAGGATCCAGAGGCAACGCCACGTCCGGCAGTAGCTCCCGCGGGTCACGGCGGCGGGGCCGGACCACCGCTGGGGGCGTGGACTCCTCAGGAACCGGAAGGCGCTTCGGCTCCAGCGCCGCTTCCACGTGCCGATTCGCGTACACGTCGATCCGGTATCCGTTTTCAGTGATCGTTGCGGAATGAAAATCCCCCAGATTGAACCCGGCGAATCGAATGGGCGATTCCGTTTTCCGGCGCGTAATTCGCCACTCCCCCTCCGTCCGGTCTTCCACCACGCCGCCCGTGGCCACCAGCGTCAGGTTCCGGGGATAGCGGAACGTCAGATCATAGCTGGCGAATTCCGTGCCCATGCGCGGATACCAGGTTCCACGGGAGTTTACATAGTAGACCCCGTCGCCCGCCTTGTGAATCACTTCCCCGGCGTGATGAATTTCCAACTGGTGCGGTTTGCTGGGATCCAATGGGGCGCTTGGGATCAACAGAAACTCACTGTCCTCGGCGCCGGCGATTACGTTAGAGGGCAGCGACTCGCGGTTGAATATCTCCACCGGGTTGCCGTCGATACTCGCCTCGGTGACGCGCATATTAGGTGAAATGCTGAAGCGCAGCGGTCCCTCCGCCGCTTGTTTGAGCGTCAGGCGGGCGCGAGTCACGGATGTCAGCTTCAGGTCATCGCCGATGGCCGAGTCGATCCGAAAATCGTCCAGCACGGCATGCGGCGAAGGCGCTGCGGCGCCGTTGCGCACCGAGCGCGACTGGAAACTGCTCCAGGAATCGAAATAAGAGCGATTGTCTCGATACGCCAGCTTGCCGATGTAGATCTGTTCCTGAATGTTGGGATCATAGAGCAAATCGAAACTGCCCAGTTGGTTGCCCGAGACAGCGGCGTAAAAAAATCCGGACTTCCGGTCGTTGGTCAGCGCGTCGTGCACCAGGCTGGTCTCAAACGTGTCCGCGAGATGCCGGAGCAGGGGATTCCACTGCTCGAGTAGAGTGTTGCCTAGCTCGGGAATCTTCTTGGCCGACGAATTGGCGTCGATTCGCGAGAGCAACTCGGCCGCCGTCGAGTCGGTGAAGATGAATGCCGCTGCGCTGAAGTGCTCCTCCAGATTCGGATATTGCGTGAAGGTGGCCAGCGACAGACGCTCGGTACGTGAGGGTGGCAGCAACAGGACTTCCGCGTCGCCTGCGTCGGCGGAGGCGACAAACACCGCGCCCTGGCGGAATCCGCCGATCGGCTTGGTGAAGATCAGGTAGCCGGACGTCAGGTAGATCTTGATGTCTTCTTTGGTGAGGTTGAGGTCGATGACCCGATAACACTGGTCCGGATCGAGCGAGAGCGCCTGGAATTCGCGGGCCAGATCCGTGGCCACGCCGGCAGCGAGCAAACGGACGCCGGCGAGCAGCAACAGCGGAAGGACGCGAATCACATACAACAGTGTAGCGAGGAAGAGCGGGCTGGGAGGCGCCACCTGAGGCCGGAACTTCAGCCGCTAGTTCCCCGCGCGAACCTCGACCCTGACCACCTGCCCGTTGTCCAGCCGGATCGTTCCCAGCTGTCTGCCTCTGGCCCAATACTGGCAGCTCTCCCGCATGTGCCCGTCGTCATCGGGGACGATCACGCGCGACTCAGGCATGCCTAACGCGGCGAACAGGTCGTTCTCAGTGGTGCCGAGTTTCACGCTGGCTACTTCTTCAAGCGAAGGCTCCTTCACCGGCTCCGCAACGACAGCCGGAGCAAGCACAGGCGTGGGAACGGCTCTCACCGGCGCAGCACGCCGGCGCGCTACCGGCCGCGGGAGTTGGTGTGCACATCACTGTCCCCCGGCCCGGCATCTGCCCCGAACCCGGGGCTGAACGCCCCAGGACCACCGGCGCGGTTCGTCTCGGCGGCTGTGTCCCTTCTTCTCGGGAGCGATCGTGGTCGTCGTCATGGCTTTCGCCTTGGCGCCGGTCTTCGCTGCCGTCGCCGTGGTGTCATCCACTTGGCCCATAATGCCCGAGAGCGCATTCGCAACCGGCTTTCCCGCGGCGGTTCCAATGGTCGCGCCGGCCGCTGCCGCAGCGTGTTCGGACAAAGTCTGGCCGTACGCGCCGGCCACGAACAGTAATGTTCCCAATCCTGCTATGGATGCTAACGAACGCATGCTGTGACCTCTGTTTTCATGCTACGGCCAGGTGTCGCCACAAGCCAGCCGGAAAACGCCTTAGCTCTTCTCCGGAAAAAGTACTGTGCCGCCTGAAGCCAATCGCGCCAAAACGTGTCTAACTCTGCTAAAGGTGTACTGTGGCGAAAAAGACCAGCCCGAAAACCACGCGGCATTTGAAGAGAGCGGCCGGCAAGCCCGCCAAGCCCATGCCATCCGGAAAAGCCAAGAAGCCGCCGGCGCCCAGGAAGGCGGGTGCGACACCCCGTAAGACGGCGCCACGCAAAGCTGCACCACCAAGCTGCGCCAAGCAAAGCTGTCCCGAGGCCAGCCGCGCCGCCGAAGACGGCTTTCCCGCCGCTGGACCTCTCGAAATTTCCCTCCGAGTCCCTCACACAAGGCGAGCGCTGGATTTGCCTGGCCTGCGTCTGGGAAGTCTTCACTCGCCACATGGGCCTCGCGCCGAGAACCGCGATGCTGGAAATCAAACGCTACACGCCCTCGGTCGAAGAACTCAGCGCGCAAATGGCGGCGCGTCCCTACTTCACGCCCGGCGACCTCAAGTCCCCCTGCCCGTATTGCGGTTCCGCCTCCAAATGGCACGCCCGCATGGCCTGCTACCGCATCGAAAGCGGAAAAGCTACCGACGCCCTACGCCGCGAGCTGCTGAAATCGCTGCCCAATGCCAGCGGCCAGTTCGCCGTGCTCGAGCAGAAATCCACCCAGCAGGAGGCGTTCTTCGACTGGCTGGAGAAAATCAGCAAACAGCTCGACCTGGACAACCCCGCCTGGTTGCGCGATGTCTCCTTGCATTACCTGAGCCGCAAGGAACCCAAAGTGGACTGGAACGCCCAGTTCCACCGCATTCACTCCATCCGCCGTTCGCGCCGTTTGGAACAAGGTTGGGAAGTGGACAGCGGCCGATTGTTCCTGTCGCCGCCGTTGTTCGACGAACTGCTGCTGGTGCAGTACCTGCTAAGCCGCTCGCATCGCGCCGGCGGCTTGACGCTGGAACGCCGCTACACCCTTCCTGAGCTATGGCGCCGGCTGCGCAATTCCGGCTATCTTCGCACCGTGGGTGTCGCGGCCGGCAATCCATCTGACGCTCTGGAGCAGCTTCTGAACTATCTGAGCGGCGGCGACGCCTCGGTTCGCTTTTATCACATCGTGGACCGCCGCGCGTTCCTCGAAACCGCAAAACTGCTGAACACCGCCAAGCCCAGGCGATACGTGACCCACGGGGCGCCCATCCGGTATATAGTGGAGCGGAGGTGCCCCCATGTTCCCAAAAGCCTCCATCCCCGTACTGACCGCCGCACTGCTTGCAGCCGGACTGCTTGCAGCCGGCTTCCTGTTCGCCGGGTCCTACCCTCCCGCGTTCCCGAGGCATGGCGCGACCAAGCTGTTCGACAACGAGCGCGTCACCGTCTGGGATGCCACCTGGCCCATCGGCGCCGACCAGCCCATCCATGAACACAAATATGATATGGCGATCGTCTATCTGCGCTATGGAAAAATCAAGGTCACCACCCTGGACGGCAAGGCCAGCATCAGTGAACCGTTCGACGTTCCGCGGCCGGCTTCCCAGATAAAAGGCAGGACCCACAAAGAGGAAGCCATGGGCAACCCGGGCGATCCGGAGCGCCGCGCCATCATGGTCGACCTCAAGACATCCGCCGGCTCGCTGGCGCTACAGCCCGGTCAGGAGCCGGCCTACCCGCGCGAAGGCGCCAAGGACGCCGTCGACAACGCACACATGAGAATCTGGGATTATACCTGGCTACCCAAGAAGCCGGTCGCGCAGCACGTCCACGATAAGGACTCGGTGGAGGTTTTCGTCGCCGACGGCACGCTGGTCACGCACTTCGCCGATGGCCGCCAGGAATCCAAGACCGTCGCCTACGGTGACACCCGCTTCGTCCCCAGAGGTCAGGTGGACACCGAAGAAGCCACCAGCGGTTCTCCGCGCGCCTTTATCATCGAATTGAAATAACGACTACGACACGCACGCACCGCTAGTACCACTAGCACTTCTCGCTTACCACTAGGCCTCGCATCCGCACCACCGTTTGATATACAATTTCCCAATGACCCGCAGTACCGTCCTGGGGATAGTTGTATGCTCTCCGTGCTTGTTTGCGTTTCAACCGCCCGCCGCTCAGGTGGCTGTCACCATTGACCCGCGTTTCGATCTGACCACTGCACCAGCCGTGGCTCGGATCCCGGAAGCGCGGCTGCGCGTCGACTCGGCGCTGGCCCTCATTCCCGTCCACGTGACCACCTCCGACGGCACCACCGTGACCAACCTCGCGCGCGACAATTTTCACATCTTCGAGGACGGCGTCGAGCAGACCATCACCCATTTCTCCAAGGACGACGCGCCCGTCTCCATCGGCCTGGTCTTCGACACCAGCGGCAGCATGAACGCCAAGATGCACAAATCCGCCGAAGCCGCCGCGAGATTTTTCAAAACCGCCAACTCCGACGACGAATTTTTCCTGGTGGAGTTCAACGACCGGCCCAAGCTCACCGTCCCCTTCACGCCCGATTCCGACGTGATCTTCCGGCGCATCTCCCGCACTCGCCCGTACGGCCGCACCTCGCTGCTGGACGCCATCCATCTGGCCATGGTCCAAATGAAGAGCGCGCACAATCTGCGCAAAGCTCTCGTCATTCTTTCCGACGGCGGCGACAATCGCAGCCGCTTCAGCGCCAGCGAGGTCAAGAATGCCATGCTCGAATCCGACGTCCAGTTGTACGCCATGGGCATCTTCGATCTCGACGACCTGCACAAGCACCCCATCGAAGAGCAGAACGGCCCGCTACTATTGGGAGAGCTTGCCGAGCAAACCGGAGGCCGGATGTTCACCGTCGATAATCCCGACCAGCTCGAGCCCGTCAGTGAACGCATCAGCCGCGAACTGCGCAATCAATACCTATTGGGATATTCGCCCAGCGACGCGGAACGCGATGGAAAATTCCGGCGCGTCAAGGTGCAGCTCAACGCGCCGGATCTGCCGAATCTGAGGACCTATTTTCGGCATGGATACTACGCTCCCGCGCAATAGCTCGAAGCTACCAGCGGAAGCCAAAAGACACGGGCAGATAATCGATATGACGGCTGCTGGTTAGGAAAACGCGGTCCCAAGGACTTCATCCGCCAATTCCATCGCCCTTTGCGGTTTCGACGTATTCCACATAATGCGTCGTTTGTTTTGAGGAAGTTGCGTAGTGTAGCAGAGAGAGCAGTAAAAGTCTAGACGCGGCATTTCATCTACGCTATACTTGATATTGTCAGGCGAGAACCATTGCTTTGCTTTGTTATCGTCTGACGGCAACATTGAATGGTGGGGCGAAGCGTCCGCCTGGATGCCCAAGCCCACAAAGGAGACGCTATTTAATGGTGTCCCACACGGTTGGGCAAGCGTGACAGCAATGGCAACGAAGAACTATAAGTTTGGCAAGGGAAAACACAGCGCAAAGGCGATCCATACTACGGATCTCCCTGGTGGCGGGCAGCAAGCCGTTGGTATCGGAAATCTGCGCGTGTTCATAGTGCAAGACGGAAAGTTCTGGTTTGCAAAGGGTCTTGAAATCGACTACGCGACCCAAGGCGATACGCTAGATGAAGCCAAAGACAATTTTGTAGTTGGACTCGCCGACACGATCGACTTGCATTTGCAAATGCACGGCAGCATTGAGAAGCTCCTACAGCCCTCTGATTTTCTCCAAGAGGCTTATCGTCTGAAAGCATCAATCCACTACTGTTGGTTTGTCTCAGTGCACGAAATGGGAATCCAGTCACAACTCGACTTTCCACTATTTGGCGGCATCGACTTCTACAAAATTGAAAAAGAAGCAGCGTAAGGAAACGTGGAAGACTTCGGGGCGACCAGGGAGACGATACTCCGAGCACTCCGCGCCAAGCAATTAATAGTCACCGAAGACCACCAGGGGTATTGGATAACCGCCAATGACGGGCAAAGACCTATGCGTTGGTATGTGCCACCACTGTTGGGACGAAGATATACAAACGAGACGCTGCGCCACTTCGACATTCCAAAACAGTGGATCGACAATCCGTTAACGATGCCCGGCGAAGAAGAAGGGAACGAGGTTTGCTAATGACGCTTCCTCTGCGCTTTCTATTTTTTTCTTTTACCAGTAAGCTTCCGCTTGGCGATCCGAGCCCGTCAGTGAACGCATCAGCCGCGAACTGCGCAATCAATACCTATTGGGATATTCGCCCAGCGACGCGGAACGCGATGGAAAATTCCGGCGCGTCAAGGTGCAGCTCAACGCGCCGGATCTGCCGAATCTGAGGACCTATTTTCGGCATGGATACTACGCTCCCGCGCAATAGCTCGAAGCTACCAGCGGAAGCCAAAAGACACGGGCAGATAATCGATATGACGGCTGCTGGTTAGGAAAACGCGGTCCCAACGCGCCTCGGCGAAAAATTTCCCATGCCACTTGCTGCCGAACGCCACACCCGCGCCTCCATTGATGCCCCATTTGTTCACCGTGTACGAGGCCAGAATGTCCGTGGTCGGTACCCCAACCGGGAAGAAGCCGCCGAAGAAAGGATCGAACTCCGTGAAGGTGGCAACCGAGGGCTGCGTGAACTGCTGCGTGTAGTGATACAGCCCGCTCCCGCCGATCACATAGAAATCCACCCGGCCGTGCGGATTCAAATGAATGATCGGGTCGATCGTGGCTGAAAACACGTGCACGTCGCCGCCCGGAAACCCAAGATTGTTCAACGTCGCGGAATTGATGCCCATCGAATTGTAGTCCAGCTGCAGCATGGCGCCAATGTATGGCGAAAAGTTGTAGCCCGCTCCGCCCTGAATATTCCAGCCCGGATCCAGATGGTTTCCGGCGCCTCCCACTGGTTCCGTAAATCCACCGGCGAAATCGAAAGTGAACCGCTGCGTCTCCTGCGCGCTCAGACCAGCGGCTCCGATGACAGCAGCGCAAAAAGTAAGAACAAGACATTTCCTCATAGCTGACCCTCTGCTGTGTAGATACGAGACCGTTCTCTAATGTTTCAGCCCGCTAGAGTGAGGAAACGTTACCGCCCTGAAGTTCTCGATGCCGCCGCCGGCAGCACTATGCCGGCGCTCAAAACGTGTATACTTTGTTCTGCCTGGGCCATCCAGCGCCGCAGCGCAAACTTGAATCTCGAATGAGGCTTATCATGCCGCGTGTTCTTCGCATCGCATTTTTGCTGGCCGCTGCCGGCGCCGTGTACGCACAGCCAAATCCCTATCATGAAGTCGAAGGCTGGGCCAAGCTTCCTTCCGGCATGCAGTGGGGACAAGTCATTTCAGTCGATCCGCTGCCCGACGGAAACATCCTCGCGTTCCAGCGCACCGATCCGCCGCTGCTCATCTTCGATCCATCCGGGAAACTGGTGCGCAGTTTCGGCGACGGCATGTTCATCCAGGCGCACGGCCTCACCGTCGACAAGAACGGATTCATCTGGGCCAGCGACGCGGCCGCCAGAAACGGAAAGGGCGAACAGGTTTTCAAATTCACGCCGGAAGGAAAAGTCGTCATGACACTCGGCATCGCGGGCGTGGCGGGCGAGAGCGAGACCACCTTCAACGGCCCCTCCGACATCGCCATCGCACCCAACGGCGACATCTTCGTGAGCGACGGCCACGTCAACAATCGCGTCGTGAAATTTTCCAAGGACGGAAAATTCATCAAGACCTGGGGCAAGAAAGGATCGGGCCCCGGCGAGTTCAACGTCCCGCACACCCTGGCCTTCGACTCGCGCGGCCGGCTATTCGTGGGCGACCGCTCCAACTCCCGCATCCAGATCTTCGATCAGGACGGCAAGTATCTCGAAGAATGGAAGCAGTTCAGCCGCCCCAGCGGAATCTTCATCACGCCCGACGACACCATTCTCGTAGCTGACTCGGATTCCAACACCGCCACCAATCCCGGCTGGAAGCGCGGCATCCGCATCGGCAACGTCAAGGACGGCAAGGTGACCGCGCTCATTCCCGAAACCGGCGTCGATTGGGATAGCAAGGAACGCTGGTATCCCGGCGGACCGCTAATCTCGGTTACCAGCGCCGCCGAAGGCGTGGCCATGGACTCGCACGGCAACATCTACGGCGCCGAGGTGGGCCCGCGCGCCTTGAAGAAATACGTCAAGAAGTAGCCAGCAGATCGAGCGTGCGAGCGTCGGGCTCGCCGCCAAAATACTTCTTGAGCGCGTCCTGGAAAACCGGATCTTCCGCCTGGACGTTGGCGAATAAAGTCATCGACGACCTGAATTTCAGATCGTCCGGATACCCGAAGATCTCTTCGACCGAACGCCCCTCCACCAGATTCACCAGCCGCGTGCATTCCTTGAGGCGCGCACCCAAAACAGGATGCTTCCAATATGCTTCGGCCTCGGCGCGTGAAGAAATCCCGAACGTATAAGCCATCTGGCTCTGCCCTAAACCCCGAAGCTGGGGAAAGATGAACCACATCCAATGGCTGCTCTTCCGCCCGCCGCGCAGTTCCTCACACACCCGCTCGTAAATTGGATCCTGCGCGTTCACGAAACGCAGCAGATTATAAGGATCACTCACGGCCGCACGCCGGCCTGACTACTTCTTCGGCGCGTAAGGCCCGACCTCGGGCTTGCCCTGCGTGTCCTTCAGCGTCCCCAGCTCGGCCGCCGCGCCGCGCGCTATCAAAGCCGTCTCGCTGGCATTCTGGAAGCACGTAAAATCCGGCCGGTCCCGCCACGCAAACGGACCGCACAGCCGCTTTCCCGCCGCCAGCGCCGCGTCGTGCACGATGTTGATCAGCCGCTCGTAATCCGGATCGCCTTGCTTGTAGCCTGAGAAATTTCCCAGATCCCCGCTGGCCGCGAAAATCCCCGTCACGCCCGGAATGGCGGCAATGTCGCGCGCCGCCTGCGCCCCATCCAGCGTCTCGATCATCTCGATCAGCACCACATTGTCGTTGATGGTGTTGCGATACCCGCCCGGAACGCTGCCCCACATCTCCGGATCGAACGCCTGGCCGCCGCCCAGGCTGCGCTTGCCAAGCGGTGGGAACATGGTCCAGTCCCGCGCGGCTTTGCCTTCTTCCACCGACCGCACCGTCGGAATCACGATCACCAGCGCGCCCAGATCCATGGCATGCTGGATCTCTCGCTCATCGGTGTAAGCGACACGCACGCCCGGCACCGCCTTCGCATGCGGGCACGCCTTCCACATCCGGCCCACGGCTTCCCAGTCGCGCGAGTCGTGCTGCATCTCGGTCCAGATGAAGTCATAGCCGGCATTGGCCATCGCGCAATAAGTCTCCGGACTGTCGCTGCTGAACACCGTGGCGCCGGTGACTTTCTCGCCTTTCATCATTTTGATCATCACCGGATTCCAGATCTTGGCATTCGCCGGCGGATTGAATGCAGGCCCGTATTTCCATTTGCCTGGATCGAGCGTTCCTTGATTCACCGCACCCCCAGGCGCGGTGCTGATCGCGCCGGAGTCCTTGCCGGCCGGCGCCGCCAGCGGAAACTGCGTCTTCCCCGCATCCGGATTATTCGCGTAAGGATCCGCGCGTGGATGGCCGCGCCGGCGTCTGCCCCTGCGCGTGAGATACCAATAAACCGGCCGCTACGCCAATTGCCGCTATCAAAAGTCGTCGATCCATGTCGAGCTCCTTTCTCTCTGTAGAGTATATCCCCACCCGGATGTAAACTCTCTTCATGGTATTCACCAAACGCCTCCGCGATGCCATCCGCCGCGGCGAAATCACGTGCAGCGTCCGCTTCTGGATGCACCCCCGCGTCAAAGTCGGCGCGCGCTACCGCATGGAAGAAGGCGAGATCGAAATCGACTCCATTGAGCCAATCGGCTTTCCCGATATCACTCCACAACTGGCCCGCGAGTCAGGCTTCCTGGGCCTCATCGATCTCCTCAAAGTAGCCAAGCACGGCAAAGGCGAGAACATTTATCTGATCCGGTTCCACTACGTGCCGCCGCGTGCCAAGCGCCGCAAACCGTCATGAATCCTAACGCATGTTCTTCATGTACTTCATCCACGGATACCACTCCTGCCAATGCGCCCCGAGCCCGTCGCCATCCACGCGCTTGAACTCGATCCGGTAGTAATGCAACGGCGTGTCGCTGTTGTTCCGAATCGCATGCGGCGCCTGCGGCCCAACCGTCGCGCACGTCGGCGACTTCATATCGAAAACGCTCGGCGCGGGACCATGCCCCGCCTTCTCCCCATTCAGCGGACTCTTCGGATCGAGCTTCGTATCCACGATCTCGCGCGGATCGGCTTCCACCGCATCGAACGCCAGCACCGACGCATACGGATGCCCGTGCATCGGCGTCGTCTCGCCCGGCCGCACCGTGACTTCCAGCAACCGCACGTGCCCATCCTCATACAGAAGCCGGTAGTTGTCGGGCGCGGCGAGCACCGAATCATAAAGCCGCGAATACGGCCACTCGACTGAAAAATTCGGCCCCAAAGCCGGCCCCGGCGTCAGATTTCGCACCGCCCTGGCAGGCTTCAACATCCACGGATACCACTCCTTCCAGTGCGCTCGCAGACCATCGCCATCCAGCCTGCGAAACTCAATGCGATAAAAATGGACCGGCACGGCGTTGTGGTTGATCGGCCGGTGCGGCCCCTCAGGCGGCGCCGTAGTGCAGCGAGGAAATTGCAAACCAGCCGGCGGCCCTCCCTGTCCCCAACCCTGCCCCGCAAATGGACTGTTCGGATCAAGGTGCGTATCGTCCAGCGCGACGCCCGCGCCCCTGGCCGCCCCGTTGACCGTAGGCCCTCCCGCCCCGGTATCCCGCGCGAACACCGACGGGTAAGGATGCCCATGCATTTTGACATCGAGCTCCGGCGGATTCGCCACCTCCAGAAACATCACCTTCTCGTTCTCAAACAGCACCCGGTGAACATCCGGATCCGCGACCTCGGCATCATACGACGCGGCATACGGATACCCACCCCAAGGCGTCCGCGGATATTCCGACTGCGACTGCAACAGCCCGCAGAGAAATAAGAGAACGACTGCAATTCTCAACTTGTTATCCCTCAACATGACAATGTGAAAGCACCTCCAGCCCCGCCCGGCCCGGCTGGCCAGCGAACTCTGGCCAAACTCGCGCCCCGACGGGGCGCCAGCTCATCCAGACTACGCAGCTGATCTTGCTCAACCTCAGTGAGCTCCACCACCACGCCTGCGCGAATCCCCAGACCTCCCGTGGTTAGTTAACCCCGGACCGCGACAAGCCCACCGCTGGTGCCGAAGCAACTCGTTGACCCGTTTTGATCCCGCGACTATCGACCGCTCGGTCCTAGTGAACAATTACCGCATCGGCTCAAAGCTCCCGCAGTGCTTCAAGCTGACCGAGCCAATTTCGAAAGTGGACACACTCCCGTCGCATCGCGGCAATGCCAACCGCCCGCGCCGCGATCGTACCTTCAATGACCTTCTTGTAAGCTCCGTAAATCTCGATGACCCGCTTCGAAGGTGCGGTTTCCGGATTGTTGTTTATGTCCTCAGGAGTTGGAAAATCATCACGAACGCGATGAAACCGATTGGCGAGGTGCGCCTGGCCGAGAGACTGCGCCAGCGCCGCTGGATCGCTGAAGAGCAGGCTTTCGTACTCATGCAAAGACAGGTACGGAATAAATCGCACGTCCGGTCGAAACGCAGGAGTCTTGCCGCAGATGTCATCTTTCACGGCACGCTCGATATACTCCACCTGCTGTATATTTGTCAGATTCGCCGGCAACGGCGTGCCCGGAAAGCCGGAGCCTAAACCATAATAGTCAATCATTGTCGTGCAATGGGCTCTCGGGTCCTGCTTCAGTTGCTTAAGGATATCTTTCTCGACGCGAACGTACCTGGTGTGTCCGCCCTTATGCCCGGGCATACCGAGAATTATTGGTATCAAATAGACCTGATGTGGCCAGAAAAATTCGGCAAGAGGTCCCGCAATGAACGCTTCCTCCGTCGGCCCCTCTACGATCACGTAAACTCGCCTCAACGATGTTAGTCGCCTTCTCCGACCGGTTCAAGCAACCCATCTCCCCGAGGCCTGCCCCCAAGAAGGTTCTTCTGCCAGAGTTCACCCATGGTGTAATCTTCGAGCCATTCCGAAAGATCCTTGGAATCGAGTCTTCGAAACTTGGATTCCCCATTAGTTCGTTCAACCACGATAATGTCCCCAGGCGAGAACTCATTGAGCAACGCGGCGGACTGTGTCGAAACGATCACCTGCTTGCCGTATGACTCGGTCGCCTGTTTAAGAAGATTGCCCAGGAGAGTTAAAGCATAGGGATGCAAGCCAAGCTCCGGCTCGTCGAAAAGCATCGTCGCGGGGCGATCCGGCTGGAGCAAAGCCGTGGCCATGCAGATAAAACGCAACGTGCCGTCTGAAAGCTGATTCGCACGAAACGGATAGTCCGAGCCCTTCTGTTGCCATTCCAACTGAATCATGTCAGGACTGGCGGGCATCGGTCGCAGTTTGAAGTCGTCGAAGAACGGGGCAGCCAGCCGCACGACGTCCCTGATCCGGGTGTAGCTCTCTGCTTTCGTTTGCTGAAGAAGATACAGAAAAGGCGCGAGATTCTCAGCATTCTGACGGAAGCCGTCATTGTCATTGAGCGCGCGGGGCCGGCGGACTGCAGCACTAAGACTCGTGTCGTGGAAATGATAGACCACCCAATTTGAAAGTGCATCAAAAACATAGCTTTCGACGCTCGGGCCGCCTAAAACCCCTCTGCCCTTTATGTACTCCTTCAACCTAGCTTCGACCTGCCCTGAGCCAAGTGAGCTGCTCTTCCGCCCAAGGTCACCGAAGAAAACCGTCGTTTCGTCAGAGAAGATGAGTCGGTTATCGGGCGTCGGAACCAGGCGGAATTCATATCCGTTCTGACCGAAGTACAACCTTACAGCCAGCTGCTTGGTTATTGCTGGACCTAAGTAGAGGCAACCATCCGCCCCACCCTCGGACGTCGCAAGCGCAAGTTGAAGGCGCTGCTCAATCATCTCCCGTAGCAGCCGAAAGAAGCTAACAAAGTTGCTCTTCCCGGCCCCATTTGCTCCAATCAACACGTTTAACGCGCGAAGCGGAAAGTCCTCCAGCTTGCGAATGGATTTGAAGCCCTCGATGGTCAGCTTCTTGAGCGGTTCAGCCACTTGACTCCTTCGCTCCAGATTATCGAACTAGCAGCCACGCCGCCAATAACAGATTTTCAAGCGATTTACTCTCCCGCCCCATCAACAATCTGCACCCTCATCCCCGTTCGACCGCCCGCCCCGCGTGTTATCCCAGACTCGAAAGGACACCCCAATGTCAGCTCTTCCCGCAATCGACCGTACAGCCATCAACCGCGCCGCAGTGAATCGCACAAATGCCCAGCACTCCACCGGCCCCCGCACCGGCGAAGGCAAGGCTCGCTCTTCCCAGAACGCCCTCCGCCACGGCCTCTCCAGCCGCACCGCCGTGCTGCCTTCCGAAGATCAGGACGCCTACCAGCAACACTGCCGCCAGTTCTTCGATGAATACCAGCCCGCCACCCCCACCGAAAGCCAGCTCACCCAGGAACTCGCCGACACCGCCTGGCGCCTCAACCGCATCCCCGCCCTCGAAGCCGACCTGCTGAACCGCGCTGCCCGAGCCATGGAACCCGACATCGACATATTGCACCGCACCCTCTCCACCCTCGGCCTCCACGGCGCCCGCCTCTCGCGCCAGTTCCAAAAAACGCTCCAACAACTCCGCGAGATCCAATCCGACCGCCTCCACGCCGCGCCCACGACCTCAAACAGGCCGCCGGCATCCTCGAACTCCACAAACACAAAGGCCTGCCCTACGACCCCGCCCAGGATGGCTTCGTTTTTTCAAAAGACGAAGTCGAAGCTCACTCCCAGCGCCTGATGCGTCAAAACGAGTCCCGCCCCATCGCCTATTTCCGCTTTGAATGCGATCCGCAACTCGCCGCAGCCGCCGGACACTAGCAAAACGGCCTCTGCAGAAATCGCCACTGCTGGGCAACGTCGCCTTCAATCCCATCAGCGCCCTCACCCGCGCTACGCTGGTAGAGATGGTGCGCGACCCCGGCGTCTGCGCCCTGGTTCGGAATATAATGATCGAGGTCGAATCGCTGGCCAACAAGCTCTCCATCGAGCTGCCGGTCTCCATCGACCAACGCATCGCAGGCGGAAAAAGTGGGCGAGCACAAAACATCCATGCTGCGGGATCTCGAAGCCGGACGTCCCATACCCGCAGCGTTTACGCCTGCACCAAGCTGCTCGAGATGATCTCAAGAGGAGGCAAAAAGTGAATCGCTGGATTCGGCTCGTAGGCGCGGTGGTCGCGATGATGATGATCGCCAACCTCCAGTACGCCTGGACCCTGTTCGTCAAGCCGATCGTGGGTGCTAACCATTGGAAACTATCGGACGTCCAGTGGGGATTCACCATCTTCGTCGCGCTCGAAACCTGGATGATGCCGCTTCTCCGGCTGGCTCATCGATTTGGTCGGCCCGCGGACTTTCGTGTCGGTGGCCGGCTTGATGTGCGGCGTCGGATGGGCCAGCATCGGCCAGGCCCACAGCTTGACCGCGCTGTACCTCTCGTACGCTCTGGCGGGCTTCGGAGCCGCGCTGGTTTATTGCGGTTCGCTCGGTACCGTGAAATGGTTTCCCGATAAACGCGGCTTGGCTGCCGGACTGATCTCCGCCGGATTCGGCTCCGGCTCGGCCCTCTTCGTCCCCATCGTTTCTTACCTGATTCACGCGCGCGATTACCGCACCGCATTCTTATATACCGGCATCGCCCAGGGCTTCATCATCATTCTGGCCGCCCAGATTTTGCGGAATCCGCCCAAAACGGCCTCCCTTACCGCCCCGGCACGCGTCCAGGTCCGCAGTCATGGTGAAGAATTCAACTCCTTCGAAATGCTGCGCACACCGCACTTTTATCTTCTCTTCGCCATGGCCCTCATGATGGGAATTGGCGGGCTGATGGCCACCGCGCAAGTTGCTCCCATGGCGAATACCTTCAAGATCGGGGCCGCCGCGCTGACGCTGTCGCTTACGCTAAACCCGCTGGCGAATGGCGGCGCCCGAATTTTCTGGGGCTGGATCTCGGATCATTTGGGCCGCGAGCGCACCATGTTCATCGCGTTCCTGCTGCAGTCCGTATTTCTGATGAGCGTCGTCACACTGGGAACCGGTCCACCGCCTGGTTCATCGCATCCATGGCTCTGGTGTTCTTCACTTGGGGCGAAGTCTACTCGCTCTTTCCATCGATTTGCGCCGATTGGTTTGGCGCCCGCAACGTCAGTTCCAACTACAGCTTTCTGTACAGCGCCAAAGGCGTGGCCTCCATCATGGGCGGCGGATTGGCCGCGGCGCTTTTCGAGAAAACCGGTTCTTGGAATTACGGCTTCTATATGTGCGCGGGAATGGCGCTAATCACCGCGTTCGCGGCCTTGGGAATTCGTAAGCTGCCGCTGCCGCATAAGAAGTCCGCCAAGTTGCGCGTCGCCGCGGTCGGCGATTACGCGCGCTGAAGCAACGGCCGCAGCTCGCGCACGTTTTTCAGGCTCTCTAAGCTCAGAACCTTCGCAATCAGGCTCGTCGACTTGGCTTCGCCGAGCACGGGCGACATCAGGTCGCGCGATTTCGCAATCACTTCCTCGCGGCTCATCGGATTCTCGGCGGTTCCGCGCACGGCATCCACGTGCTCCGTCCAGCGCGTGCCGTCCGACAAGGTCACTTGGACGATGGTCTCGCGCCGAGGCAGCCGGTGCTCGAGTTCCGCGTCGGCGATCAATTGCACTTTGGCGCGCTGGCGCTGGACGGAGGCATCTTGCATACGAGCTTTGTCGTGCGACGGATCGGAAAGACGCGGTCTTGTCGAGCAGCATCACCGCAACCATGTACTGCAGACAAATGTCCGGCATCTCGCGATTGTTCACCAGCGCCGCTTCGCTGGTGGCGACGCGCACGATGACCGATTGCACTTGGTCCGCCTCGAAGGGAT
Source organism: Terriglobia bacterium (assembly GCA_963739705.1). Lineage (GTDB taxonomy): Bacteria > Acidobacteriota > Terriglobia > Bryobacterales > Bryobacteraceae > Palsa-89. The sequence goes on from CAVUBR010000025.1 coordinate 325,052, forward strand.
GCTTCTTGCGCAGATTCTCCAGAGCATCGAGCGGCGCTTGGATCGGCGAGCCCACGCTCCACTTCTTGATGTTGGTCCGTACGATCTCGTAACGCTCGCCGAGCTTGTCGGCCAGCTTCGCCGGATCGGCTTGCGGCGCATAGGCCAGCAGGAAATTGTCCTGGCCGGAAAGAACATCGTCCACGCCCGTGCCGCCGGAGGCGACGATTTCGGCGGCGGAAACTCCGTTGCGCGCGGGCATGCCCGCGAACACGAAGGCTTTCTCGATATGGTCGGTATCGCGCTGCCAGGCTTTGATGCCGGAAGCTTGCTGCGACGCGTAATCGAGCACCCAGCGCATCTGCTGCGCGTTGAGCCCGGCCGCCGAAGCTGCCGCCGCGGCCGATCCGAAAATCCCCGCGATGGCGTGCGTGCTCAGGTGACTCGCGCTCTGAAATCCGGCCGACGCCGATCGTCATGGTGAAGCGCGTTCCGACGTCGTAACCCAGCGCGACCGCGCGCAGAAATCGCATTCCGTCGATCCCGAATTGCTCGCCCGCCGCCAGCGCGGCGGAACAATGGAGCATCCGGGATGCGATTGCGAGGGAGCGTGCGAATCGTCGGTTTCGTCCGAATGCGCCAGCATCGCGTTCGCAAACGCCGCTTCGATCGGCCCGCAAACAACATCCGACGCGGCCACGGTCGCGACCTTTTCGCTCGGATGAGCGCGCGCGAAGCGAATCGCAAATTGCCCCGGCGCCAGTTCAGACCCCGATACCATCGCGGCCAAGCGTATCCAGGATATGCTGCTTGCTCTTTTCGATCGCCTCGCCCGGAAGCGCCCGCGATCCGGCTTCGCTCATGTACGCGCTCAGCGCCGACATCGCGGGACTGACGGCGGGCGCCGAAATTCCGCGCCGCGCAAGAACAGTGGCAAGTCCGGCGTGCTGGAAAAGGCTTCGACGCGTGAGCATCGAATCTATTTTATGCCAATCTACGACTGTAGGCCGAACAACAGCCGGCCAGATCTACTTCTCGGACGGAGAGGATGCGTGGACCAATTCGGGAGGCTCAACCGCGGGATACGCGATCTCCTGAACCTTGCTCGGCCGCTCTGGTTTGCTGAAAGGCCCCAGCCGAACCGGTTTCTGCGTTTCAACGGATTTCAGGATCGCGCGAATCACCCGCACATCGCACAAACCTTCCAGCCCGGACGGCTCCGGCTCGCGGTCATTCAGGATGCAAGCCGAGAAGTAAGTCAATTCCGGGCCGAACTGATCGTGCTTGCGAAACTTTTTGCGCTTCGGTTCGTCCTTGCCGATCGCCAGATCGAGCGCCAGCGGAATCTGGTAGTCGTAGGCCGGAGAAAGGCGCAGCCAGCCCTTTGGTTCCAAGCAAAGTGTATTCCGACAAGGCGGCCGCGCCGAAGCTGGTAACAAAGGTCGCCAGCCGTTCTTCCGGAAACCGCAGCACGGCGCTGGTCATTTCCGGCGACTCACGGAACCGCAGTTCGCCGTTGCTGGCGGTGGTCGCCGTCACCTCGATCGGTTCATCCCGGAAAAGATAGCGGGCCGCGTTGATGCAGTAGACGCCCATGTCGTACAGGCTTCCGCCACCGCGCTCCACGGGCTGCGTCAAGCGGATGTTCTCGCCCTCAGTCTGTTGGCTGAAGCTCGAAGTAAAAATTCGCAGATCGCCGAGCTTGCCCGAAGACGCCGCCTGGATGGCCGCCAGGTTCCCCGGCTCGAAATGCAGCCGGTAGGCGATCATCAATTTGACGCCCGCCCGGTCGCAAGCTTCCATCATCTGTTCACACTCGCGCTCGTCCACCGCCATCGGCTTCTCGCACAGCACGTGCATTCCGGCGCTAGCGGCTCGAACGGTATAGTCGCAATGCAAGTGGTTCGGCAATCCGATATAGACCGCATCGATCTTTCCGCTCCGCAAGCATTCGTCGTACTGCTCGTAAGAGAACGTGGCAGCCGGATCCAGCCCATAAAGCTCCGCCAGCTCTTTCCGTTTCTTTTCGTCGCCAGTAATCAAAGCCGCGAGTTCGCTGTTCCGGGCGTTCTTGAAAGAAGGCAGCAGCGCGTTCTGGCTGATATGCCCCAACCCGACCACTGCGTAACGTATCTTTTTCATCCTGAAATCTCCTGGTTCATCCTGAAATCTCCTGGTTCATCCTGAAATCTCCTGGTTCATCGTGAAATCTCCTGGTTCTCACGTATCGGCGCCCAGCTGTTTGACCTGCTCGGTCTCCGGCCCCAACCATTCCGGATGCATGGCGGTGCTGTCGAAATGAGACGAGGTCTTGAACAATTCGTATTCGCCCTTGCCTGCGGCCGCGGCTGTCTTGTCGAGCAGCGCCGTGATTTGTTGGCTGGTAAGCGGTTTGAAATTGCGTCCGATCGACAGAGCCTGATCGAGCACCTGCTGGCTGTCGATGCCGGTAATCACAACCGAAGTAGGCAAGCTCAGGGCGTATTCGAGGCATTCCGCGGCAGTGGCGGTCTTGCTCTTCAAAATCACCGTGTCGCCCATGCTCTTCATGCCGAGAATACCCAGGCCCATGTTTTGCGCTTCGGGCACCACCATTTTGGCGAAGCTGCGAAAGTGCGCATCCATTACGTTCAACGGCATCTGCACTGTGTCGAACTGGAAATTGTTCTGGCGAGCCAATTCGAGCATGTAGAGATGGATGTGCGGATCTTTGTGGCCGGTGAAGCCGATGTAGCGGGTCTTGCCGGCTTTCTTTGCCGCCACCAGCGCTTCGGCCGCGCCGCCTCGGCGCAAAAAAGCGGTCCGCATCGTCGAAGCGAATCACTTCGTGAAACTGCAACAAATCAAGATGATCGGTCTGGAGCCTTTGCAAGGATTGATCGATCTGCTGAGCAGCCGATTCCCTGGTCCGGCCATCGAACTTGGTCATCAGGAACGCCTTGTTGCGGTAACCATCCCGAAGCGCGTTGCCCATGCGAATCTCGCTCTGGCCACCATTGTAGTCCCAGGAGTTGTCCATGAAACTCAAGCCGTGATCGATGGCCTGGCGGATCAGACCAATGGCCTCATCGTCGGTAAGCTTCGGCTTGCCGATGTGATAGCCGCCCATGCCCAGGCAGGAGACCTTCTCGCCGGTCCGGCCCAATGTGCGCTGCTGCATCGATGGCGCAGCCGAAAGGTGTCCGGTGAGACCGGGCGCCGCAACGAGTCCGGTCAGAGTTTCCGGCAGGTTCAGTTTATCGTCCGTCATGTTCGTTCGACGCTCGCGAAGCGGGAAGCTGCACGCGTGTATGTCGCTTTACCGTTACAAATTCGCTCAGTGTTCGCGACCCGACACGACTTGCCCGTGGTTGAGCAACGAAACCAGAGCTACCCCGCCTACGACACCCCACAGGCGCAGCATTCCGAAAAAGGCGTGAAGATCCCTTCGCGCCAGAACCGGAATGACAGCGGTGAGAGTGTTTTCGGTGAAAAGCTGCTGCCGTCCAATGATGACGATCAAGTAGCCGAAGCTATAACCTAAGCTCACCAGCAGCCGGCTCCAGGGCGCCGCCGGCAGAGTCGATTGGATCAGCCCTTCGGCGATGGAGGGAAAAACACATGCTGAGTCCAGCGGCAAAGCCGGACCAGGCTAGTGCGGACGGCGGGCGCGCGAGTTCCTCATCGCCCTGTATGCGGATCGCTTCATGAACTACTTGGGCGGTAACGGCGACACGTTTGTCCGCTTCGCGCGCTTCTTTCGAGCTGAGGTCGGGTGTGGATAGAGCCTGCTCTTTGTTGAGATTTCGTAGCGCTTTGATAGTGATAGAGAGCGCTCGTTTTCTGGTCCACCACCCGGCCTCGCGCTCCTTCTGGAGCAGCTATCGCGTGGGTTGTTGCTCGTGCTCTTTGCGTGGTTGGTTCGGCTGGTTCTGCTTTTGTTCCTTGTTAGGAGATTGACCCTGATGACCCGGTTGATGCTGTTGCTCCTGGCCCCGGTTCGTTTCGTTGCTCTTTCTGGTGCTGAGGCTGTCCCTGATGTTTCTGTTTTTGGTTATCCATGAATAAAATACCTCCACTACAATAGAGCCGCGACGCAGCGAATCTGTTGCACTCTCACGGTTGTTACCGTCACCCAATGATCGGAGCCGAACCCGTGGCAATGAAGATGCTCCGAAGCTGGCCGAATGATTCGCAAACTGAAGAGCGGAAGCTATCGGCTGTATTCGAGGAAACAGGATCCCAAAACGGGCCGGCGCAAGAACCTGGGAACCTTTCAGACGCGGGCGGCAGCCGAAAAACACGAGCGGGCCGTACAGTATTTCAAGCGAGCGCGCTGACGCATCGTTAGAATGCCGCTCGCCACTTGCAGCCGGGGAAAAACCTGCCAACCCAGTGTGTCGAATTTCCTGCTTTCGCAGGCATCGTCAACCACATTTCGCCTCTTGCTAGTTAGCGGTTGGATTGCAGATCCGTGATTTGAATGACGCAATGTTCAATGGAACGAAAAGTGCCCGAATGATGGCGACGGCCTTAATTCAGCGCTGGGCCGCCCGGCCAACGGATGCCATTCGCACCCGGGGTGAGCATCCTCGCAGTTTAGGAGTTTAGTGTGCGAATCGCGCAAGTTTCACCGTTATATGAAAGCACGCCGCCCCGGCTTTACGGCGGAACGGAGCGCGTAGTCTCGTACTTGACAGAGGAACTGGTCCGGCAAGGACACGAGGTTACTTTGTTCGCCAGCGGGGACTCGGTTACGGCGGCGGAGTTGATGGCTCCCTGCGAACGCGCGTTGCGGCTGGATCCGGATTGCCGGGATCCGCTGGCGTACCACATGATCATGTTGGATCAAGTCTACCGGCGCGCGGACGAATTCGACGTGATTCACTTTCACGTCGATTACTTGCATTTTGCAGCCTCGCGATGCCAGCGTGTTCCTCAACTGACCACGCTGCACGGACGGCTGGATCTTCCCGAGCTGTGCCGGGTCTATCGTCAATTCCGGGAGATGCCGCTGGTATCGATTTCGGACGCTCAGCGCCGGCCGCTGCCATGGGCCAACTGGCGGGCAACCATCTTTCACGGATTGCCCGAAAACCTGTACTCGCTCCAGCGGCGGCCCGGCCGGTATCTGACGTTCGTGGGGCGCATCTCGCCGGAGAAGCGAGTGGACCGCGCCATTGAAGTGGCCAAGAGCGTGGGCATGCCGATTCGCATTGCCGCCAAGGTTGACCAAGCGGACGCCGAGTATTTTGAAAAGGAAATCAAACCTTTGTTGGACCATCCGCTGGTAGAATTCATCGGCGAGATTGGGGAACGGCGAGAAGCAGGAATTGCTGGGCGGCGCCTACGCCTTGCTGTTTCTGATCGACTGGCCCGAGCCGTTCGGCTTGGCGATGATCGAGGCCATGGCGTGTGGAACGCCCGTGATTGCCTGGCGCAACGGATCGGTACCTGAGGTGGTGGAAGACGGCATAACGGGTTTCGTGGTGGAATCCGTGGATGAGGCCGCGGCTGCGGTCCGCCAGGTGGAATCGTTCGACCGCGCCCGCTGCCGCACAGCGTTTGAGCAGCGCTATACCGTTTCCCGGATGGCGCGGAAGTACGTACATGAGTACAAGCGCCTCCAGGCGCGCGAGCTTGCCGCTACCGGCACCGAGGCATCGGTTCTGCAATGAGCCCAACCGATCAACAAACCGCTCCCGCGCAGACCACCTACTATATTCAAGCCACGTCGGCTTCATCCATGCATGAAGCGCTGGTTCTCAAGCAGGATGAGACCTTCGGCGTGTTCGACCGGTACGGCGATATTGACGCCGCGGAGCGAGCCGAGGAAGGCATTTATCATCACGGCACGCGCTATCTGTCGTGTCTGAAACTGACCCTGGTGGACTCCAGACCGCTGTTGCTCAGCTCCACCGTTCGCCGCGACAACGTGTTGATGGCCGTCGACATGACGAATCCCGATATCTTTGGCGACGGAAATTTGGTTCTGCCGCGCGGGACGTTGCACGTTTACCGGTCGCAGTTCATATGGCACGACTGGCTGTATATGAGCTTGCGCATACGAAATTTTGCGCTTACCTCGGTTGAAATCGGCTTCGCGCTCGAGTTTGGCGCGGATTTTGTGGACATCTTCGAAGTGCGGGGCGAGAAACGGGAACGGCGCGGAGTTTTCAAGGATCCGGAGTACCGAAGGCACGAGATCGTGCTCGAATACGTGGGCCTGGATTCGGTTGTACGGCGCACGTTGATCCGGGCGTCGCCGCCGGCGCAAGTGACGTTGCCGTCCCGGCTGCACTTCACACTCAAGCTGTCTCCCAAGGAAGAACAGCGGCTGGAATTCAACTTTGGATTCGAATTGGATCACCGGGTTGCGAAGCCGCTCGATTTTGCCGGCGGCCTGACGTTGGCGAGCGCGGGTGAAGCAGTGGGTGCGGTGCCCTCGCACATCAGCACGTCCAACGAACAGTTCGACACCTGGCTGGAGCGCTCGCGCGCGGATCTCAATATGTTGATGACCAGGGGCCCGACCGGGCTCTATCCGTACGCCGGCGTTCCGTGGTTCAGTACACCGTTCGGACGCGACGGCATCATCACGGCGCTGGAGTGCCTGTGGGTGAACCCGGAAATCGCGCGGGGTGTGCTCTCGTATCTGGCGGCTACGCAGGCCAGGGAATTTTCGGCTGAGCGGGATGCCGAGCCGGGAAAGATCCTGCACGAAGCCCGCGAAGGGGAAATGGCCGCCACCGGTGAAATTCCATTCGGCCGCTACTATGGCAGCGTCGATTCCACGCCGCTGTTTCTGATGCTGGCGGGCGCTTATTACCGGCGGACCGCCGATCTCGAATTCATCCAGTCGCTGTGGCCGAACATCGAATTGGCGTCGAACTGGATCGACCAATACGGCGATACCGATCAGGACGGGTTTGTCGAATACTTTCGCCATTCCTCCAACGGGCTCGCGAATCAAGGTTGGAAGGACTCGCACGACGCGGTCTTCCACGCCGATGGACGCCTGGCTGAAGGTCCCATCGCGCTTTGCGAGGTGCAGGGTTACGCTTACCGGGCGAAACTGAGCGTGGCGGAGATTGCCGCGGCGCTGGAGAAACAGGATGTCGCGCAGCGCAAGCATGCCGAGGCGGTGAAGCTGAAGGAAGACTTCGAACGCGCGTTCTGGTGCGATCGGATTTCCACCTATGCGCTGGCGCTGGACGGCGAGAAGCGGCGCTGTGAGGTGAGAACTTCGAATGCGGGGCAGTGCCTGTTTAGCGGCATTGCAGGGCCAGCGCAGGCGGCGGCCATCGGCCAGCAGTTGACTTCTTCGGACCTATTTTTCTCCGGCTGGGGAATCCGCACGGTGGCAGCCGAGGAGATTGGGTACAATCCCATGTCGTATCACAACGGCTCGGTCTGGCCGCACGATAATGCGCTCATCGCGAGCGGAGCCGCGGGCTACCGGCTTACTCACCTGGCCGCCAAGATCCTGGGCGGCTTCTTCGAAGCGTCCGCCATTCTGGCTCTGAGCCGTCTGCCCGAATTATTTTGCGGATTCCCGCGGCGTCCGGGGAAAGGTCCTACGCTGTATCCGGTGGCTTGTTCCCCGCAGGCCTGGTCGGCGGGCGCCGCGCTCCTGCTCTTGCAGTCTTCGATTGGACTCCACATCGATGCCATTAAGAACCGGATTGTTCTGACGCGTCCGGTTCTGCCGCCGTTCCTGGAACACGTGCGGATCAGGAACATCGCGGTTGGCAACGCCTCGGTGGATGTGCTGCTTTTCCGTTCCAGTAACACAGTGGCTGTAACCGTGGAGCGAAGAGTTGGCGACGTCGACGTATTGGTGGTGCATTGATTTTCCCGCGCGCCATCGAAACTCCGGATGCTTAGAGGCGTCCAACAGCGGAAGGAGACGGCCATCATGGAATCAGTGCATGAATTACTAATAGAACAAATGCGGGATTTGTACGATGCCGAAAAACAGCTGGTGAAAGCTCTTCCGAAGCTGGCCAAGACGGCATCCAACGAGCAACTCAAGGAGGCGTTTCAGGAACATATGGAACAGACTCGCGGGCACGTACAGCGGCTGGAGCAAGCGTTCGAGCTGCTGGATCAGAAAGCCAAGAGCAAACCGTGCGAAGCAATGAAAGGGCTGGTGGAGGAAGGCAAGGACACGATGGAAGAGGATCTGGGGGATGCTTTGATGGATTCCGCGATCATCGGCGCCGCTCAGAAGGTGGAGCACTACGAAATTGCCGGCTACGGAACCCTGAAGTCGTGGGCGCGCTCGCTCGGTCTGGATGAAGTGGCGGAGCTTTTGGAAGCGACTCTGGCGGAAGAGAAGCAGGCGGATCAGAAACTCACGGAAGTGGCCCGCGACATCCTGATCGAAGCGGGGGCCTCGCCCAGGAAGAGCGCCGGAGCCAAGACCGGAAATGGCGCCCGAGTAAGGCGACGCGCCAGTTGATCACAAAAGGAGTTCCTGCGATGGGCATCCCCGAGTTGTTGTTGAGCTCTAGCCGAAAGCTGTTTTCCGATGTAACTTTCTTAACCGGGATTGAATATTCTTGAGGTCACGGACGAAGTCGCCATATTGAGCGTGACGTTGTTCGGCATCGGGGGCGCGCAGGATGGACGAAGGATGAACGGTCGCGGTTACGCACGGTGCCTGCGGGTGCTCGAAGAATTTTCCGCGGTGTTTGGTTAATCGGAAGGCGGCGCCCAGCAGGGCCTGCGCCGCGGCCGCGCCCAGGCAGACGACGATTTCCCCGTAGGTTTGATCAGCGCGAGCTCGGCATCCAGCCAGGGACGGAAAGCCTTGATCTCAGACGCCAGCGGTTTCTTGTGCAGGCGGCGTTTGCCTCGTTGCTCGAACTTGACGACGTTGGTGAGATAGACATCCGAACGCTGGATGCAGGCGTCGGTGAAGGCGCGCTCCAACACTTTTCCGGCGGGGCCGATAAAGGGATGACCCTGGATGTCTTCGTCGTTACCCGGTTCCTCGCCGATAAATATGGCCGTGTATTTCGGTCACTCCGGTTCGCCGCGGCTTGGGAGGCCGGTGATTGACGCGAAGAAAAGGGAATGCACGTTCGGAATCAGATGGCGCCTTGCAGCGCCTCCTCGCAGGTTTTGATTTCCGCGCCAGTCCGTTGCAACAGTCGGGCCAGGTCGCGAATTCGCATGTGCTCCAGGTTTTCGATGGCGTCGATGATCTCGTCGCGCTGCGAGCGCGTGGTATGGGCTTCGCTCAGGAATCGGAATTTTCGGATGGTGGCGTTCCAATCCGGGGGATGGTCCACGAAACCCTGATAATCGGCCTTTTCGATCGAAAAAACGCGCCCGTCGCCAAGCCGTACTGTGAGGCGGCAGGGAAGTTCGTGCGGGAAGCGTGCGCTCAAATCGGGGGCGGGGCGGACTCGAACGCGGTGCAGCAAACACTGCACATCCTCGCGATGGATTCGATCGGGCAAGAACTGCGCCGCATAACCTGGCCGTCCAGGAGAGCGACGGCGATCAGGTAAGGCAGGCTGTGGTCGGCTGCCTCCTTGGTTTCGACAGTGGTTTTGTCGCCTTCTTCGCCGCCGCCGATGATGCGGTAGGCGACATCGAAGATTTCGACCTCGACTTGCTCGACCGAAGACGGCGAAAATTGCTCCCGTTCGCGCAGCTCCAGAATTCCCTCGATAGCGGACTGCGAATGAATCTCGGCGTTGTAACGTTTCACGATAGTCTGCGTGACGCGCTCGAGAAGCCATGTGCGGGCGAGCCGCGTTCGAGCGCAGCTCGCCATTGTCACTCCATTCCCGCCTATTTTTTCTTTGACGCTCCCTCGTGATACACTCGTGAAGGCATTCCATGCTGGCCGCCTCGGCACGTTGGGGCGGACGTCTTCACGCGAGGGGCGCGTAGCTCAACTGGCAGAGCAACTGACTCTTAATCAGTAGGTTGTAGGTTCGATTCCTACCGCGCTCACCAACCCTTTCAAGCACTTCCGGCGGTCGATTTTTCCGCGATGGCTTAACTTTGACGTCCCTTTGACGTAGCGGATGAAATGAGGCGCGGTTTTCCGAGCTTCGGCAGTTCGAGCGACTTCACCGCCTCGCGCTTGGCCGGCATCCGAATGTGGCTGTAGCGCTCGATCACGGCCCGGCTCATGTGCCCCATGATCGCCAGCATCGTAGACTCCGGAACGCCCGCCTCGGCCATCTTGGTCGCCGCCGTATGGCGCAGATCATGGAATCGGCATTGGACGTCGCATTTGGCGCGCAACGTGTCCCAAGCCGTCGTGATGTCGCCGATCGGCTTCAATGGGTCCAGTGGCCGCTCGCGTCCCTGCTCCGGCCGGCCGGCTCGGCCGGGAAAGATCCGCGTTCATCGGAATCTGCCGCCCGGTGCCCGCCCTCGTCTTGGCACGCCCCACGGTCACGACTGCTGCCTCCAGATCGACTTGATGCCAGCGAAGCTTGGCGATCTCGCCGCTCCGCATGCCAGTTGAAAGCGCGATGCACAGAAACGGATACAGCATCGGATTGCGATTGGGTGAAGTGTCGGCAGCGGCGGCGCCGAGCAGGCGCGCTTCTGCATCGGGCGACAGCGCTTGGCCGACGTCGTGATTCTCCTCGAGTCCTCCGGAGCCTCAGCAACGTCGAGAAAAACATCGCCTAACGAACCGCAGTTGTAAGACCTGACGTAGTCCGGCGTGCCCCGGGAAACCATCGGAATCATTCCGAAGTAGTCAATATAAGTACGAAACCATCGTTGGTAAGGCAACACAGAATCAGCAACTTCCAGCCGAAAATGGCGCAGTTATGATACGGTTCCCCATTTTTGACCACTTCCTCCGCAAGCCGGGATTAGGTACGAGTCGAAAGACAGACGGTTCGTCGCCGCCGGAACAGATCGCGTGGGAACCCACCCCGAGTTGATCGGCGGGTCTCCAGTCTACCAGCCGGATTCTATTGGATCCAGTATGCGAAACCGGCAGTGAAACGAGTCACCTCAGCAATCGCGGCAGGAATTCACAGTCCATATAGGTTCAATGGCGAATAACGGGACCACGCGTGTGACCTCCTCACCGGTTTGGCGACTTTACAGGGCTGCACCTGTACGAGCGCGCGTGGGTAGACGCCCGAGGGTGCAAAATAGAACCGCTTGCTACAATGAATCATGCCCAAAATCATTCGATCCAGAGCAAGTAAATCCGTAGGCGACCTGCTCGAAGACGAATGGAAGATCGTTGCAAAGCGCGTGATCGCTGAACCAACCGACCGTACACCATTTGCACCGCCGCGATTGGGGATTTACGATTACGACGTAGAACGAGTTGCTAGGAAGAATGCCTCGGCCTCTATTCCCACCGATTCACGTCGCCAGCCGCCAATAGTCTCGTTTCGGCGCATGAGTTAGGGAATCGGCGCCAGGGTTGGACTCACCAGCAGCGCTATCGCACTGGCCGCCGCTACGACACTGTTGAATTCGTGCCATTTGTACGGAGTCGCGGTGCGGGAAAGAGGCGATGGAGCCTTGGAGCTTCAATAACCGGTAGCGGAGAAGTTAGCGCCCCATGGTATAGAACTCGGTGTTGGGTCGCATGCTGGTGACGTTGGCCATGCGATTTGACATCGCGAAAAATGCAGCAATCGCCGCGATGTCCCACGCATCCTCATCGTTGAACCCATAAGCCTTCAGGGCTGCGAGGTCGCTCTCGCCGAGGTCGTAAGCACCTGTGGAAACTTTCATGGCGAAATCCAGCATCGCTTTTTGACGATCCGTAATGTCAGCCTTGCGGTAGTTGACGGCAACCTGATCGGCAATGAGTGGATTCTTTGCACGAATGCGCAGAATGGCGCCGTGGGCTATCACACAATAGTGACACTGATTGGCGTTGCTTGTGGCGACCACGATCATTTCCCGCTCCGCCTTCGTGAGATTGCCCGGTTTTTCCATGAGTGCGTCATGGTAGGAAAAAAACGCACGGAATTCATCGGGCCGATGCGCAAGCACCAGGAAAACATTCGGAATGAAACCAGACTTCTCTTGAACGGCAACAATTCTCGCGCGAATGTCATCGGGCAGAGCTTCGAGTTCCGGGACCGGATAACGGCTAATCGGGCTTTGAGTGAGTTGGCTCATGAATATCTCCTTAGCTTTTAACTTCGCCTCTGCGCATACCGGGGCGGGCCTGGTGCACAAGAGCTAATCGTCCACGTGCGCAAACAACGCTGGTGTACCACCGCTATGCAGGAACAAGACGGATTCGTTCGCAGCAACCACCCCCCTTCGGATATCGTCGATTAGGCCGGCCATGGCTTTCGCCGTGTACACTGGGTCGAGAAAAATGCCCTCGCTCCGTGCCAATAGCCTGATCGCCTCCGACGAGCCGGCCGTGGGAATGCCGTAGCCGCTGCCGATGTGCTTATGGTCCGTGGTCAGGTCTTCCTCACGCACCCGGGTGGCAATGCCGAGGCTGACAGCCGCCTCGTTCGCGATGCGTAGAGCGCGGGCGGTTTTCTCCGGTTCGCCTCCGCTAACCGCGATCCCACAAAGGCGATAAGGCACATGGTACATCTTGCACCCGAGGGTCAGGCCGGCCTGGGTGCCGCGGGACCCGCTGGCGTAGTACAGGCGGCCTGGCGATTCGTCCATGTTGAACAATTGGCCGGCGATTTCCAGCGTCCCAGTCACGTACCCAAGAACCCCGATCGCGCTGGAGCCGCCAACGGGGATGACGTAGGGACGCTCCCCCTGTGCCTTCAGGGCGTCCACGACCTCGGCGACCTTGGCCGCCTCGGCATCGCCGATAGCAATCAGTGGATCTGGATTCGCTGCAATGAAGTGGAGTTCCGCCCCGAGCAGGTGGTCGAGCAGCAGGTTTCCCTGCATCGCCGGGCGTTCCGTCTCGCTGGTCAGCACCAGCGCCGCTCTCATTCCCGCCACCCGCGCGGCGGCTGCGGTCATGCGCGCATGGTTCGACTGTAGCGCGCCCGACGTAACCAGCACAGTCGCCTCGGCCCGAAGCGCATCGCCCACCAGGAACTCCAGCTTGCGTGCCTTATTGCCGCCGAATGCGAGTCCTGTAAGATCGTCGCGCTTGATCAGGATACGCGGGCAACCATGCCGGCCGCCCAGGGCGTCCCGGAGGCGGGGCAATTCGTGCAGGGGCGTTGGGAGCGTTGCCAGCCGAAATCGTGATCCAAGGTGCATGGGCCCAACCCTTTCAATTATGTCTGAACTCCTCGCGCACGCGCACTAAGTTCTCGCGTCAAGCGGCTGGGTGGAGATTTTGAGTATCGGAGCGATTGAGTTGCGGTCTTTCGCTCGACTACACCGAACGTCACAATGAAACCCACGACGCGGCAGAACTCAAAGAATACATACCAAGCCGGCGGTATCGATCCCGCGGCCGAAAGAGAGCGCGCAAGTTTCTTCATAATGTCAAATCCTCCAAAACAAGCGCAGTTCCTCTCCGACTCGCTTGATAAAAAGAATGCGTAAAAGAAACAAAAACTCCGCCTGATCCGCCGAGGACCTGGACCTCGCGATTTGATGGTGCCCTTTGGCCGTATTTAAGGAGTCAAGCAAATTGTCAGCGAGATATGGCCAAGCCGCGGCGCCTACCGGGAGTTTCTCGCGCCCTCCATTGAATAAAACGGCGTTGGCTGCTCTGCCGGCGTTCGCCCGCGCGATTCTCCCCTAATTCAAGCGGCTGGCTCGAAGCACCTCGTCCATCGACCGAAAACGGCTTCGGAGCTTCGCCCTGGATCAACCTTTTTCACATGTGTTCGAAAGCGGTCTCAAGTTCCCGGACAGCGCGCTCACCGTCGAACAGTGGCCCGGACCATGCCTGCCGAACTTTCTGTCGGATGCTGGTTAGCAGATCAGTTTGCCGAGTCAACTGCATCGCCCGACATTCGTACTCTTCGAGCCGGCCTGGCAGTCGGCAGACTCACCGCGCCGGCCATCACAACAGGCATCAGAGCTCGGCCAACACGGCGTCGATCCAGCCACCGCCACTAACCCGGATCAGGAAGGCGATGTTGGGCGAGGCTGTGCACGCCGAAGGCGGTTTACGTCGACGTGAGCGCCGCCCATACGTTGCCGGTGCCGTGGCGCGACGGTGATCGATGCGACTTTGGAACGGCCCTCGGCGACAGGGCAGGCCGCTCTCGAGAGCACCCTTTTTTGACTGTGAAATTTTGTGAAGCAAGTCGCGGCGCTGAGAACTCGCGATCCCCAAAGCGCGCATCGATCTGTTTGACCCTGCGACGCGATAAACCCAAAGTCGCCTAGTGTTTAGGAACGGTTCGGAGACAGACCCGGACCACTTGGCCGGTTAACGTGTAGCTATAGGCCGGGCTGAGAAAAAGAGAGCAGCGAAGCGTTGCCGGCCATGGCTCCGCTGCTGGCTCGCGCAACGATGGCAGAGCCATCCATCCGGAGGGTGATGAGGAACCTCCGTTTGAAATCCTACCATCGGCTGTCTCATGCCGTCACGAGAAATGGTACCGTCCTAGGACTAAATCGCCTCGCTTTTGACCTAACCCCAAGAGAAAACAGCCCGCACCAGCCTAAGGCGATCATTATATTCATGATCCGGACACATTTTAATCTTGATTTAGGTGGCGGGGTATTAGCGTAGGCCTTTGGACAACACTGAGCTTCAGCCTGCGTGTGTCTTGGTTTCAGCCTGCGTGTGACCTGGTTTCTGAAGGTGTTCGAGTTGGGGACGGGAAGGCCGTCACGGAGTGGCTTCAGCGTGGCCATAAGCGAACTGGAGTTGATCGCCGAGCTTGACGGCGAGGGGTTTCAACAGTGGAACGCGAGCTGCATGCTGAGCCAGACTTGGAGTCACTCCCGCCGAACGGCGCCGACGCAGATCCCTGATCTTGTCTGAAACATTCCCACCCGAAAGGGAGTCAACAGTCAAACACAAAGCTGGCAGGCATCCCTGTCAGAACCGGCGGACGTTTCCCGCTGCGGTTGGGAACGACGGGCCGCACGGGAAGCGCGTCGAGAGCGTTCGCTAGGGCGCCGACGCACCAGGAGGATTCGTATGGCCCAACGCGTCGCCGCATCTACTCCCAATCAAATCGTCGCCCCGGTATCGCGCTTTCCCGAGCAATCGCTTGGCGCGACGCTGACGCTCGGAGGTTCCGGCATTCCCTTCCCCCGTCCGGTCGATCCGCGGCCGGCGCCGGCATGGTTCTACAGTGCGCTGAGCTGGCTGGATGGAAGCTACGTCGATGCCAACGGCGTCGCGCAGAGTTTTTGCCCGTACATGGCCGGATCCGACGTCGATCCGTACGAGCGCTTGGGTGCCACCCGGCTGTTCCTAATTGTCAAAGTCAACGACATTTTCCAGCTGACGCTCGCCGGCGACGCGACCTCGAACGCGCCGCTGCCGGGCGGCACGAACTATCCGAACACGGATGCCGGCATCACCGCGATGTACGTTGCGCTGGCCAACAGCGCGATTTTTGCGTCGGTCAATTATTGTTATGTTCCCGGCCGCTTGGGACCCGATCTGGTTCCGCAGAGCTTCGATCCAGCGACGGCCTATTTGACTGCATCCCCGAGCGCGCTGCCGGTTGGATACGATCCGGCCACCGGACTGCGCAGCGTGGTGCTCGGTTCGGCGGTCGCGCAGGTCGTGCCGATCGACGATTTTCTCAACGCGCGCAACGAGCAAGTGTACGACGACAATCCGACCATCGTGCCGGTCGTTACCGCGCTCGTCTACGACGTTACGCACAATAACGAACTAGGCGCGACCACGTTTACTCTTCCGGCGTACTACACGCGCGATCGCATTTCCGGTTTCAACTATTACGTGAGCAAACTGGGTCAGAGCCCGATCTTTTCCGGCGGTCCGGGCTATGCCGACGCAGCCGCCACCACACTGACGTTAAAGTCTTCGGCCACCGCGACGGTCGGCGGCCAAACGATTACCACGTCTACGTTCGATAAAGGCACGGCCGTGGCGATCGTCCCGCTAATGGCGAAGGTCGATTTGGCGGCGGTTTCGCTGACCTATTCCGGTGCGTCGCCGGCGGCGATTTTTGCCAACCAGCGAATCGTGGGATTCTATCGCGACGCGAGCTGGAACACCACGTTAGGCGTACCGATCTACGATTACGGGTCCTCGAACGCGAACTTTACCGCGGTAACCGCTCCGTTGGCGGATCCGGTGACGCGCTACGATCCGACGCATCCGTTCCTCAACGGTGCGACCTTGCGGAACGTCGTCAGCACGCTGCTGAGCGCGCCGTACTTGTATCCCCCCGATCGCCTGCTCTCGATGTTAAACGCGGCGATCGCCAATCAGGGAAGCGACGGCGGCGCCGGCTTGAGCGTCACCACGGCAGGTCTGGCGTTCGACATGCAATCGTCGCCGTCGGCGACGATCGTCGACCGGCTCAGCGTGCCGGTGAGCGTCACGGTGACGACGACTCCGGTGATTGTGCGCAACGGCGCGCCTTTGGCCGCTCGCATCGGTGCCAATCAACCGATCCACGTCGAGCCGAACCCGGTCACCGTGCAGGCCGGGCTTTCGGCGTTCGTTCCCAACGAAGCGCTGAGCGGAACCGGGATTGCCGGGAGCGAGATCGGAACGCCGTTTCCGCAACAGTCGCTGGGAGCGGGAACAACGTTCGAATCGGCAACTGCCGGCGTCACGCTGAACCTGCTGGACCGTCACCTCGACACGCCGCCGTTTGCGCCCTACGATTTGTCGCTGGCGACCGCCGGCGTTTCGTTCACGCCGGGCGTAGCGTACGTGTTCTCGATGACGGGAACGACGCTGACGGTGCGCGGATCCGACGGTTCGTCGGCGGGCAGCGTGCCAAAACAGGCGCCGCCCGATCCGAACCACACCTTCGTCGGCGCGATGGTCTACGCGGCGCAAGCGACGACGGTTCGGTTGTATCCCAAACTGTCGCTCACGCTGGCGGCGCCGCCGGCCGGCGGTTCCGGTGTCGTGCAAGGTTCCACCTACGGCGTGCGGCTCACGTTCGGCGAAGCCCAAAGCCAGTACGACGTCGTTGACGCGGCCCAGACGGTCATCGCCTCCAACGTCGGCGTTGCCAATCCGGTGCCGACTGACGGTTCCAAACCGCAGCCGGGCGATTTGTATTTCGGAAGTTTTGTGGGCGGAGCGGCGCAGATGACGCTGTGGTCGGTCCCCGTATTCTTGACGGTCGCGCCGTCGTCGCTTCCCGGCGCGAGTTTCAACGGGAACATGACACTCGACGCGCTGACCAGCGGACTGCCTTCATACGAACTGCAGATTACTGACAGCTCGCTGTTCGTGTATTCCAATTTCAACGTGGACACCATGGCCGCCGGCTCGGCGAGCTCGAACAACGTCTTTCTGGCCAGTGCCGTCATCAACTCGTCGCCGGAAGACCGCAGCGCACAGGCTTTCGCTGCGTGCAAAGTGCTGATGGGGCTGGTGCGAACCACGCAAGTCGGGGCGTCGCCAGCGTACGTCTTCATCCCCGAAGACGACAGCGTGGTCATTGGTGGCACGCGTTACATGGTGAGCGTGATAAATCTCGCTGCAATGGGGTTCGACCCGAACACGCTGCCATATCCGGCAGTGCTGTGGCCGCGCACCCAATACTGGCAGTTTGCCAATCGCCACGATCCCTACGCCGACGTGCGCTATACCGGAGCGATGCAGATCGATCGGATCGCACAAGCGCAGGCCGACAGCGCGCACATAGGGTTGGAAACGGCCAGCGCGCAAGAGCCGATGCATCTGTACATCGACACTCAGAGCGAGGGGATGACGATCTGGCCGATCTTCGCATTTCCGATTCAGATTGCCGGCCAGATCGTCGATCGAGGCGCGTTACAGGCGATAACGTCAACCATCTTGAGTTTGCTGGCGGCGACGCCGCCGCAAGCCGGTCGGTTCGTGCCGGGCGCGCTGGACGCCGAGCGCGTGACGTTACCCGAATCGCTGCAACTCTACAACCCGTATGAGGCGGCCACCAATGCGTCGGCTCCCGCGAACGCAGCCGTGCAGGCCGTGGCCTCTGCACCGGCTCCCGCCACGCCGGCCGTTGGGAAGACGGTGACGAACCTCGCCCCAAATGCGTTCGCGCCATCGACGGTGCGCGGGCTGGCCGCCCACACCAGCTTCGATCTCCTGCAAACGCAGCAGGCAAACGCGGAACTTTCGGTCGCCAAGAGCCAGGTCGCGGCGCCGCCGGTAACGCAGACGCGCGCGCTCGAAAGCACCGGCAGAACGCCGAGCGCCGCCACCGCGGGACAGCGCGGATACTACTCGATCTTCGGTTACTCGGCGTTCGATCCGGGGGCCGGCGAAGCGTACATCGTCGAACTGGTCGGGAGCGATCTGCAGCCGCCCGGCGTGCTTCCCGACCCGACGCAGAATGCCGATTACGATCCGTATTACGTCCGGGTCGTCATCCTGCGGACGCTGACGTGCTACAACATGTCGATCGTCGTCCCGGCGATGGTGCACGACCAATACGGGCATTTGGCGCGCATCGGAACGACGTACGATAACCTGCTGAGCAAAACCGACGAACTGACGTTGGGATACATGTACTCGCTCTACGACGCGAGCAACAATTTCGACAGCCTGACCTTCGAGATGTATGGCTTCGAACGGGAGGCCATCGCGAAGTCCCAGGGCTATTTGCTCACCAATCTGCCGTACACGCTGAAACAGACGGCAAGCTTCAGCCCGCTGTCGCTGTTCTCGGAGATGACGCACAGCGCGTTTTCGTTCAACCCTGCGCTGCTATCGTATCGCCCGACCCCGACACCGCAGCCGTACTTCGTGTGCCGGCGCAAGAACTGGAGCGCGGATTGCCATCTGATGCAGGCGACTCATCCGCAGGGAACGGCCCTGTACATGGCCTTTGGCGGCGGCGACATCGTGCCGTTCCGGCTGGACGCGCAATTCGACGTCGACAAACGCCAGCCGGCGCACATGTACAAACTCACGTATACGTTCACCGACCAGCCGTACCTGGATGCCAAAACGATCCTGGTGGGCAACACTCCGTACGTGGTCGCTACCACGCAGCAAGGCAACGGCTTGCAGTTCGTCACCTTTTCGATCAACGCAACGGCCGGGACGGCCGGCGTGCAGATGACCCCAAGTCAGACGTTGCAGTTCCCGCCGGAGTGCTACGTGGTCGGCGCGGCCAGCACCACCCTAACGGCCGTGAGTTCGACCTCGGCGGCCAACGCGGGAATATACGACAGCGGCGGATTCGTCATGTACGATTCCAAGGGCAATCCGTTCGTGAACTTTGTGGCCGTTCCGTACAACAACCTGGTTTATCTGGTCCGCGCCGTCGCCAATATCCAGGCGCTGGGTGAAATCAGCGGGTTTGCGTCGGTTTCGGGTCTGCTCATCGATACCTACGTGCCGTCCAGCAGCGGCAATCTAAAGCGTGCCCAGGGAGCGCGCTATCAGCGCAGCGGCATGTCGTATTTCGGATCGTCGTACACGCCGGCCACCATGGTCGACAGCCTGGACACACTGGACTTCACCAGCATCACCGGCGAGACGTTCTACGCGCCGACGATCTTCATTCCGATCCCGGAAATCGACGCCACCAAGAGCTTCGTGGCGGATATTTCGAACTTCTTGGGGCAACAAATTTGGACGTTTCTGTATTCCGAGATCGTGGCGCAGCCGGGCGCGAGCGTCAACGGCGTTCCGTATCCCAACGGCCTCAATATTGACGCCGAGGGAAAGCCGGTGGTCAGCGTGCAGAAGCTGCAGTTCGTTTACGATCCGATCGCGGTACTGTTTACGCCCAACGATTTGGCGCACAAGTATGCGCTCCAGCCGAAGCAGCAAATCTTGGCGTTGACCAATGCGCAAATTCGCGAAGGCATCTGCTGGCGCTCGGCCAACGTGCAGCCGCAACGCGAACCCCCAACCAACGTCTGCGCTCAGCAAATCCTCGCCCATGGTCCCGGGATGGACCGTCCCAACATCGTGTACTCGAAGAACAACCGCCCGGTAATTACGCCGGTCCACCCGCAGTACCGGGGCATGTCGGTCAACAGCCTGATTTCGCTTTCGGGCGTGACCTACAGCATCGAAGAAAAAGCGATCGTCAACGACCAAGCCGGATCCAGCCTGGTGTCGGCTGTTTCGTCTAATGTCAACATGCTGGTTGGCGTGCTATTCGATTACGACAACAACGACCTCGGGGCGCTGGCGTCCTACGACGCGAAGAAATCCAGCAAGGGTATCGTGTTTCTCAACGGTTATTTGGGCGCCAACGGGTACGCCTTTTCCAGCCCGGACCACTTCGACGTCAACGACGTGCTGCCGTCGCAGGTCCCGTGGCTGGAGGAGGTCGCGTCGGTGTTCGGCTGGGATTTCGCGCTGTACGACGTCGACGCGAGCTTGCCGCAGCAGTTTTGGACCTTTGCCTACGACGCGCTGACCGGACCAGGATTGCCCAACTTCATTCCCAACGTGCCGCCATCGATCGCCGACCCGAGTTTTTCCAACCGCACCCGTTCGCTGCTGCTGAGCGTGCAGAACTCGGTGCGGCCGCAGCAGCTGGGCTTGATGGATACCTACGATTCGGTCGTGTCGGCCAACCTGCACTTGCAAAACGGCGTTACCGGATCGGTGTTTCTGAACAAGAAGGCCGATCGCGACGCGGCCGCCATCGGAAATCCCAGCACGCCACCGCCGGCCGACGTCTATCCCTTGTACGGCTTGCCGACTAAATACGATTTCTTCATCTTTTCGCGCGACCACTATTGGACGCTCAAGGGAGCGACCTTCGAGCTGGTGGACATGGGCTATGCCATGTGCCTGGTTGACGACGGCACCGGCACCGGCAATAAGATCGCCCAATACTCGGTCGACAGCGACGGCAACTACTACGAGTTGTTCGCCTACGCTCTGCATTCGCCCAACGGCGGCATCCTGGAGACGAATACCTTTACGCTAAAAATCACGTTGGGGGCGGCCGCGAACCTGGCGGCGGCGCCGGCGATTCCGCAAACGCCCAACAACGTCAATCCGCAAGACCTGGTTGCGGCCATCAACAAAGCCTCGAGTCTGATTTACGCCGCGTTCGGCCCTACTTCCACCGGCTTACCGCCGGCCTTCATTCCGATTCAAGCGGTCGGCGGCGCGATCCAAGCCGCGGACATTGTCGGCGCGCCCGGATTCAACGGCTACACGCTCAACGTGGTGGGGGCCAACCGTCAGCCGGTAAGCATCGCGCAGATTTACTCGGGCGCCGTGGCGTATTCGATCGCGGGATCGACGACGATCGTTCCGCTGAATCCGAAAACTGGCAAGGCGCTGCCGCTTTACGGCTCGCTTTCGCACGGCCTCGACCAACAGGTTGCGACCAGCGTGCAATCGCTATCGGGGAACTTCGGCGGCAACGGGTTGGGATCGCTCATCGCAACGCCCTTTAGCTGCGCGTTTGCCGGAACGGCGGCGATCGCGCCGGTGCTGACAGGCGACGCGGCGCTCTACACCTACAACGCGCTGACCAACACCGTGATGGATTCGGGCGGCAAATCGGCGACCGTCAGCGGCGCCCAGTACTTCGTGGATAAGACCGATCCAAATAATCACGTCTACGGCGTGGTGAACCTGCCGAAGTTCGTGCTCAACGGTACCACCTACGCCATCAATCTCAGCACCACGCTGCCCGACGGCAAAACCTCGCGCTACACGCTGGTTGTGGCGAACAAGAGTTATCAATTCGAGCCGGATAACGCGCACGTCACAGTCGACACGACGACGTTCACCTTCAATGCGGGCAGCGGATCGTACACCGTCACCTATGCGGCGACCGATTCCCCGGCCGGCAGCGAAGCGCCATCGCCAATTCCACTGACGCCATTTACGGTGGCTTTGGGCGGCGTCGTTAAAACCGTGGACGTCTTCACCCGTCCGGGCGATCTGGGGACCATCGTGCTCGGCGCGGAAGGGCGAACCTACGCGTACGACCCGGTGGCGGGACAGGTTACCGTTCACCAGGGTGCGACCAGTACGGTTGCCGCGCTCGAAACCGGGTCAACCTTCATTTCGTCCAGTGCGTACGGCTACGTGGTGAGTTTCCAAAGCGGAGTCTACAGCGTCAACGGCGCGCCGATGCTGTTATATGCAGCTTCGCCCAGCGGAGCCCCAGCAAGCTATCCGCTGATGACTTCGCCGCAAATGTTTACCATCGGCGGAAACTTCTACGTCTTCGACCAGAGCGCCACCGGCGCGTACGTCAGCGTTACCGGCAACGGCCAAACCTACCCGGTCAACCCGTATCAGTTTTCGCTCAACGGCACGATCTACATCATCAACAACAACGTCACGCCAAACACCGTTATCGGGGGCGGCAACACCTATCGCACGACCGCGGGCAACACGCAGTTCGAAATCAACGGCGTGCAGTACACCATCGCGCTCAAAGCGGGATCGCTACTCGGTGCGACCGTCTCGGGCCAGTACAACATCACGCAAGGCAACGTGGTGGTGGTCGAAAACTACGTTTATCAGCTCGATACGCTCAACGGGCAGATCGTCGGCAACGGGACCGCCTATCCGTTGACCAGCTCGGGATTTACCTACACGATCGCTACGGCCGACGCCAGCTTCACCGTGACGACCAAGCCCAACGACGTCACCATAACCATCGGCGGAATCGTGTATCTCATCGGCGACACGACGGTGGTCGGCGACGGCGTCACCTACCCGATCCTCGCGTACCGCAGTTTCAGCGATGGCGCGACGGTCTTCGACATCAACCTGGACGGAACGGTTTCGGTGCCACCGCCGCTGACACTCTCGGGATCGACGCCTTGGACGCGCGCGACCTTTACCGACGGCGTGACCTACACGGTCAACGATCTGGCCGCCTTCGACGGCAGCACGTATCATCTGATTTCCGGTTCGCCGCCGCAGTTTTCGGCCGGCGGGCTCACCTACACGCTGCGCAGCGACGGCGTCGCGATTTCAGCCGGTCCGGTGAAAACCTACATCGTCAATACCGGTCCGCTGAATCCCAACCAGTTCGCGTTCGGCAGCAAGACGGTGTTCTTCGGCCGCAGCGCGGACGTGGCGGCGTTCGACGGTCAGCAGTATTACGCGATCGTCAATAACTCCTTTACCGCCGGCGGCCGGACCTACACGCTGAGCGCGAACACCGCGGTATGGCAGGGCAACAGCTACGAGATCTATAGCAATCTGGGTCAGAGCCCGTATTTCGAGGTTCCGGGTGGCCCGACCTACTTCGTCAACGTGGCCGTGGCCGACTTTGGATCGGCCAGCGGCGACATCTACGGCGTTTTCCCGATGGGCAGTGGGCAGTTCACGATTCCGCTGGTGTACACGGTTACCGTGAGCGGGAGCAACGCGACGGTCAACGCCACGACCTTCGGCGGCCCCACCCCGATGGCGACGTTAACGGCTGCCTCGGGTTCGCTGACCGGCGGATATTTCGTCGATCCGGTAACGAAGATCACCTACACCTGTTTGGTGAGCGAGGGCGTCGTGGAGTTCGTCGATTCCAACAACGCCATCTACGCGTACCCGTCGCCGGCAGGACCGGACACGTTCGTGGCGTCGGTGGTGGTTGCGACCGGCGTTCTGCTGGCGGTTGACAACGAGGGGACGCCGGCAATCTACCCGGTCGGCACGAATCAGTTTACCGCCGGGGCGGCTACGTTTGCCGTGAACGTGCAGGTTGCCTACCAGAACGCCACGACCGGGCCGTATTATCCGATGGTAAACGGCCGCTTCATCGTCCCGCGCACCGACCCATTGTCGAATCTGGCTTATACCGTGCGCGGCGGAACGGTTGTCAAAGGCTACGCTATTTCCGAAGACGACGAATTTTCGCCCGATGGCAAGGTCGAATACACGGTCAATGCCGTCAACGTCGTCAAGTCCTCCAATCAGGCGACGCTGAGCGGAGCCGAACCGAATCAAACGCTCAAGTACGGATCGCTCAGCTACGCACTCGACTCGGCAACGTTCCAAGCCACCATTCAGCCGAGCGGCGTGACCTATAACACGGGCAGCAAGCAGTTTACCGTTCCGTATCCGGGGCAGAGCGTCACGTATACGCTGGGGACCAACGCGGTCAGCGACAATCGGCATCCGAGCAATAACTTTGCGGCGACGATTTCCGGCTCGACGGTGACCTTTGCCGACAGCGTCAGCGGGGTTAGCTTTTCGTTCGACGATAGCGGCAACAATCCGGTGACGGCAATCTTCGTTTACGTCAACCATTTCTTCAGCGACGCGATCGCCGGCGTCACGTACTACGTGGACGTTCCGGACAATCGGGTCGAAGCGATTTCGTATTTGCCGGAAACCACGCAATACGGTTTCGTCGCAGCCGACGGGAACCTGTACTTAATTCACTTCAGCGACGTCAGCGTGGTATTTCCGGTGGTTTCGGGCGCCGAGGTCAATGCCGGCGTAGCCACCGTCGGCGCCGACACCTTCACGCTGCACGTTGACGCGGTCGATCCGGCGTCGGGGGCACCGGCCATTCCGGTAGACAAGAACTCATTCGAAATCAACGGCAATCGGTATACCATCGCCGGCACGCCCAGCGGTGCGAATTATTCGTCGTGTAGGGTTGTGGGCGAAACGTTTTCCCAGCCGTTTTTGTCGGCCAATACCTTCGCGCTCACCGACCCGTCGGTTACGTATACGCTTCAACTGGACGCCAACGATTTGCCCAGCGCCGTAGCGGCCGACTTCGCCGTCAAGCCCAGTCGCGATCTCATCGTGGTCAACGATGCCGTGTATCTCATCACCTACGCGTCGACGACCAGCGGCTCGCTGCTGGGACAGGGGCAAGCGGCCATCGCGATCGGTAACTCCAGCTTCACGCTAACCAACCCGTTCGACTCGACCAAGGCCACGTTTATCTTTGCGGATGCCAATATCTACGACGCTGCATCGGTGGTCGGGCAGTTTGCCGTGTACGCAGCGCCGACGTTTTTCATCGGCAGCGCGACCTACACGTTGGACACCGTCAATCTCGTCGTAACCGACAACGACAAACGCCCCTACCCGCTGATTACCAATCCAACGATGTTTAGCATCGGGGGCGCCAACTACGCGATCGACACCAACCGGACGCCGCACGCGATCGTCGGAAACAACAACGTCTCGCCGCTAGCCACCGACGTCACCGTGCAGAGCGGGCAACCGGTTCAGAATTCGACCTTTACGCTGGGCGGACTGGTGTATGCGTACGTCGAGGATGCGCTGCATAACCTGCTGACGGTGGTTGGCACTAAGACCTATCCGGTCGCGCAGCCGGCGCTGACCTTCAAGCTGGATTCGAGCCTGGTCTTTACCCTATCGAAAACGCCGCCGCTGGCCGGAACGTATCCAGGCACCACGGCGCCGATCGGGACGATTGCCGCCGGCGCCGGCACCTCGGCGGCGATCACGCTGTACCTGTACGGGGGCACGCCCGAATCGGGGAATGCGGATTTCTTTACCTACAAAAACGTGCTGTACACGCTGATCGCCTCGGGCGGTACGTATGAGGCGGTGCAAAAATCATATACCGTTTACGTCGCCAAACCGGCCGGAAAGCAGCAGCAGCTGGCCGTCTTCGATCTGGCGGGCACCACCTACATGGTTACCGACGGCACGACCGCCGGCGCCACCTCGCCGGCCGGGATCAACCCCGCGACGCTGTGGGCCGCCACCTCGCCGAGCAAGTCCGAAACGCAGTTCGGCGTGGTCTACGGATTCGGCGCGGCTCCACTCGCGGTGACGCAATCCAGCGGCGGCGTCTTCCAATTCTTAGTGACCGGCGCGAGCGAATTCTTAGTGACCGGCGCGAGCGCGAATATTACACTCTACGACGTGGTGTATACCGCCGGTGCCAACGCCAACGTCGTTAAAGTCGACACACCGTCGCTGTTTCCGACGTTCACGCAATCGGCGCCCTTCACGTTCGCAACGTCGTGCCCTCTGGTTCTAGAAACGGGCGGCTACAACGCGTTCACCACGCTGGTGGACGAAACGGCGATACCGGTCGAAAGCTTTTCGCTGTCGTTCCGGACTCCGGTGGCGTCGCTCGACCCCAACATTGACAAACTGATTACGCCCCAGGGAGACTTCAGCGTCGAGTTTTGGCATTCGCTCCCGCTGCAAAGAGTGTTCGATTACCACGCGTTCATCTACGCGGCCAGCTCCAGCGCGGCGGTGGTCTATTACGTGGACATCGACTTCTGGGACGACTCGACGATTTACGTTGCCATCAACGGAACCGTCATGCAGGCAACCACGACGCGACCGGTCTTTTCGTCAGGATGGCGCCACGTCGCCCTAACCTATCAGCAGCCGTACGTGATGCTGTGCGGCGGCGCGGGATTCGAAGTCAAGGACGGTACGAACTTCGATTTCAGCCGGGACTTCAGCATCGTGATAACCTTCAGCGTCTCCGATGCCGACCCGCAGCAGCCGTGGGGGCTGCTCTACAAAGGCACGGGCTCGGACCAAACCCCGCCGGAACTGCTGATGTCGTACCGCGTCAGCGTGCAGGGCAAGGCGGTCACGCTGGAGCTCACCGATGCGACCGGCAATCCACAAACGTTCACCGGAGCGGCGGTGCTCACGGCGGGCGACGTATTATGAAGCCATTATCGTCAAGCGGACGACGACGGCGACGGTCCCGAGCAGTGCGGCGACCAGCCCCGATCCCTATGCGCCGCCGTTCGATCTGAAGGATTTGGGCACCATCGCCAACAGCGGCGCGACCTCGACCGGTTCGCTGCCGACGTCAGGCTCCGGGGCGATCAACATCCAGGGCGTTGGGCTGGGAAGCGATGGAGCGGCAACGACGTCGGGAACGTTTTTGCAGAACCTGCAAAGCGCACCGCCGTCGCAGTCGTACTCCATCGACATATCGGTTCGAACGGTGAACGCCGACGGCACCTATGGGAACTGGAACCCTACGAGTAAGCCACAGAGCGTTACGCAAACGGATCAAATGTCGCTGCTTTCGAGCGGATCTGCGCACCTGCTGATCGGCGCAGCCTACGACGATTATGGAACGCCGATGCCGCTGGGCGGCCCTGCGGGCACCGCCGGCTTCGGCAACGTGCGCTCGGTGTATCTGTTCAACGCCGCCATTCGTCCCGATGGCATTCGCACCGGAACCGGAAACAACGACGTGGTGGACGTTTCCGGCGCGACCACCGACCAACTCAATCAGGCTGGAATCGCCGGCTACTGGGTATCGCAATACGATCCCAACAACATCGTCAACAACCCGCTGGATTCTTCCGCGCCGGCCGTTCCAACAAACAACGGCCAGGCGTATCTGGTGCCGTTGGCGGGATACGAATTCCCGGCAACCACGCTCTACGTCAACGGCTACGCGATGACCCTGTCGCTGCCGACGAGCAGCATCCCGTCGAGCTTTTACTATCCCGGCGGCGCCATGCTGCTTTTCAACGCCGGCGTCTACCGGATGCAAGAGCTGAGCGTATGGACCGCCCCGCGTCAAGCCTACCAGGTGATTGACGACATGTTCGGCCGGCTGGTGTCGTCCAACGAGCCGACGCTGGTATTGTACGTAACCGGAGTGATCACGCTTCCAACAACCAGCGCACCGGCACTGCCGTTCAACAAATTCATTGACGGCAAGCCCGTCACGAATGGCGTCACCCAAATTCCGCTGACGTTCTTCCCGGCGTCACTCGATCTGGCGGGCTGTCCGGCAGTGGGACGCTGTGGTCCGCTGATCTCGCCCAATCTGTACAATCCGCCGGGCGTCGCGCTGACAGTCTGCGACACGGTACCCGATTTGACGACGTATTCGGTGACCTTCAACACGACGACGCCCGGACTGGCGGGCGAAATCAACGAGGCGTACGTCTACGTGAAAGATAACGTGCTCACGCTGTACGCCGGCAAAAAGGTCGGCGATCTTCAGCTCACTTGGATTTCGCAAGTGCAGGGCGACGTTCAGCTGATCGGTTACATCGAAGGCGCACCGCCCTGCCCGATGGCGAATCTTACGAACAAACCCGCAACGACGTTCTTGGAGCCAACCACGGTATATCCCGGCGCAACCGCTATAACGTTCACCGCACCAACCGCCGTGAAACTGGATTATCGCAGCGGCGACAAAACGACCGACATTTCGAACTGGACGTTGGGCGGCGGCGCCGGCTTGGGATTTGGAATTCACGTGAACGTCGCGCCCTTCGGCTTCGGCATCCATGTCGACAAGAAGGCCGTTCTCGAAATCCATGCGGCTGGTGGGTATACGCGCTCGTGGGACGACTCCAACAAGACCAGCGACCAGGAATTTACCTCAACCCAAAAACTGGACGAAACCAACCGGTACACGCTCAAGTTGCAGGGCACGCTGGCCCCGATTACCGCCGACCCGTTTATGGCAGGGCTCAATACGCTCACCACGCCCAGCGCGACGCCGGGGAACCCGAGCACCAAGACGGCCATTCTGCCGAATCCCAACCTGGGCGGCTTTACCGCCTCGAATCCGCCCGGAGCGCTGCCTTCAAAAGCGCCGAGCGACGAGAAGTTCGGCACGCGCATGTTTCTGCCGTCGCCGTACGGCGAAGCGTTCGTGACCTCGGCGACGCTGGACGTGTACCAGCAGACGCTGGTGCAAACCGGAACCGTGTACGGATTCGTGAGCGTCCCCAACGCGCAGATCCCGCGCGATCTCAACATCGTCTCGTTCCGGATGAGCAGCAAGTACCTGCGCCCCGGTTGTCTGGACGGGGTAATCGGGTACGTCTACAATCCGGCAACCTTACCGACCGGGGCGCAGACCTATGCGACCTCGACCGGCCAGATGACACCGCTGTACGACGGGAACTTCTCGGCCGGCGAAGTCGGACACGACGCCAGTTACATGCGCGTCGTCGAGGCGTACAAGCTCAAGAAAGAGATCGATCAACAAGCGTACAACGCGCTGGCGCTGTATCAGTCGGCTAATGGTTCCAAGGATACCGCCGCCGATCCAGCGCTAACGCCAGGTTTGGACTTTTACAACGAATACGTTTGGTCTTCCCGCGGGGGCGCGCAAGAGGTGAAGCACACGTTCTCAACGACGTTCGATCAAGTTTTGGTCACCTCGACGGTCAATCAGGTGGTCGAAAAAATTCCCTTCAACCTGAAGATTTCGGCGGCCGCGCAGTACCTCGAATTCGAAGGCATGCACAAACAGACGCATAAGGAAACCGTCACCTACCGCTACGGAACGACGGCGTCGGCGGCGTTCGACATCGCGGCGTCGTTCGACGGCATCGAAACCGACACGCAAATGCGCTACGCGTGCAACAACGACGCGCATTTCGTGATGAACTTCAACTCGACGTTCAATCCCCAGAATCAAAGCGGCGTTAATCTGGTGATCGGCTCCGACGGGCTGGTGTACAACATCGCGCCGTCGGTTACGTCGGGGGCCGGCCTGCCGCTTTCGGATAACATCGACGACAGCCGCGGCTACATGCAGCCCCAGCCGTCGTATTCGAGCGGTAACGCCGACGGGTTGAGCGGGGCGCTCGAGCCCTACGACCGGCCCGGCAAAACCAAGCTGTATCGCACGCTGGCGTTCTTCCTTCAACCGAGTGCGCAAAACAACGAAGATTTTTGGAGCACGGTGGTGGATCAGGTGTGGCTGAACAACAGCACGGACTCCGACGCTGCCGCGCTGCGCCCGGCCATGCAGCACGTCTCGCTTCCCTGGCGCATGCTGTATCGCGTGACGTATTCGGAACGTTTCCTGCCGCCGGTTTCGAACGAAGCGATCGTGGTGCCGCAAATTACCCCGGTAATGGCAGTTCCGGTCACCAACCCGCCGACCGATTTCCTGTACCTCGACCCCGGCGCCAAGGGGCCGCGGCCGGCGCACAATCCCGCCAACGACATCGAAGCCAACGTGGTTCTGGTCGCGCCGACGGCCAGCGGCAAGAGTGCCGGCGGTGCGACGCTGCCCAACAACGTGATTCCGTTCGACCTGTTGAAAACGCTGACGGCGCCGGTGAGTTGGGGCGATTCGGCAAATACCGCGATTTTGACCAAGCTCGTCACCTCGGTGCTGGGCAATAATGTCGTGACGATGTCGCCGCGCACGCTCCCGGGATCGACCAAGGTGACGGACGTGATGGATCCGGTGAGCGGGGGCGTGCTCTACAGCGTCTACACCGACCCGAACGGTTTGACGGTGAACGTGCCGGTCAACTTCAGCCTCACGGTGTACGCCGACGTCAACGGCAACCCGATTCAGTACTACGACGGCAAGGGCTACCATTCGCTGCAAGCCGACTACGTCGCGTCGCCCGACGGGACGATCGCGTACTTCATCCAACCGCCGTCGAACTACGATCAATCGGCGTTCAATCTGCTGGGGGATTACGATTTGTTCGGGCATCCCGGCGATCAGTGGCGCTACTTCCTAGTGTCGGGGTTCAGCTCGAACATGACGTCGGATCCGACCATGAACGGGCAGGGGCCGTTCCTGTCGTCGAGCGGCGCCACGCCGTACACCGGCTTCACCATCGCGACCGCTCAACATGCGGCGCCCGGCGTCAATCAGGTTGCCGGTTACGTGTTGGTGCAAGGCGTGCTCCAGTGGCCGCACCTCAACACCAACGCCGAAACGTTTGCCGACGTGCAGGCCTACAAGGCGATGAGCGTGCTCGACACCTTCCCAATCGGCGACCCCGGGGTACTCATCGAGTTCTTAACCGCGCAATATCCCGACGCCCCGTTCAGTCTGCCGCCGCCGTCTGGGAACGCCGACATTCAAAACGTCTTCGCCCGCAACATCATCTCGTACTTCAATGCCGCCCAGCAGGCGCTCATCCCGCAGTAGCGTGCGGTCGCGTCCGGAATGTGTTGGCCGCCGGTCCGAGCGTCACGGTTCCGGACGCATTGACGATGATCGCATCGCCCACTTGCCGTGTATTCAAGCACGCTCATGAAATTCAGGTCTTCTCGTCCTTATCGATTCAGCCTGGTTTACTCGATCGTGAAGCCGTTAGGTCCTGAGTCACGGCGCACTCGTACAGTATTTTTCCAAATTCGCGGTTTGGCGTGGAGTTGCGGCGCCGGATCTGGGGGCTTCGGGCGACCGCGCTTCCTACAGGACGGCGACTTCGTGGCGGAGGCAGTGCGTAAGAGACTTGGTGCGCGCGACTATGACGAAGCCCTTGAGGAGATATTCCGCGATGCGCGCCCAAAACCAACAAAGCGACATCTGCTGATCACACGGATACCGTGGAACGCCGTCGTTACAACGAATTGTGACAAGCTGATTGAGTCAGCGTGCGCTCTCACGGGCCACCATTCCCCCAAAATACGCGTTTGATAGCTCACCGGATTTGACCTGACATTTTCATCCTTTTGCCGGATTTCAATATCAGGGTGGACAAGGGTCCTTTGAGGCAGCTTATCGGTTCCTAGCTTTGTGATGCGCACCTCCACGGGCCGTGTGGACGATACCCGACATTAAGAGGGGCCGGTTGACGGAAGAGGCCTTATCGGCCGCCGGCGCACCGTGGTCTGCCCTCCGACAGAACGTTGAAAGCGTTACTTCGAGACGATGGTGGGGTTCACCCAGCCGTTCTTCATCACGCCGTGCGACGGACGGAAGCTGAGATAGTCCACATGATCGGGAATATCGGCCCAGCCATGTATTACGCCCGGCGGAACGATCACCACGTCACCGACCTTCAACTCGATTTTGCGTGAGCCAACCGCCAAGCCGCCGCAGCCCGGACCGTTCGGTCCGCCGTCGGGGTTGGCCGTGCCGTGCCGGCCATTGACGACATGGCCATCAATGAACGCCGTGCCGCCGCCGGAGACGATGTAATAGCCTTCGGTCTGATTATCATGCGTAATGGCGCCCCGAATTGCATCGGCCGGCGGATTTGCCATTTGTTCTCCACACGGGACGGTTTGGGCCGCTGCTTTGCCCCTCCCGGCGGCAGGCGCGGGCGGCGGGTTCCGAGTGGACGCGCGATGAATGATGCCCAACTCCATGCTCCAGCCGTCGCCGATATCGACAACCTTGGCATTCTCGTCACGGACCCGCTGAGATTGTTCCGTGGCGCTGATCTTGTCAATCTCAGCTTTGGTGATGACGGTAGCGGTTGTCGGGTTTCCCGGCCTGGGCTGGGCGTAGACCGCCACAGGAATCAGAACTGCCGCCGTAAGCAAAACTTTCAGTGCAGGGTTTTTCATAGCGTTCCTCCTGAACCTTTATAGCTGATCGCTGACCGTCGGTCCACATTCCGCAGCAACTTTCTTCTGCGCGGTGACACGCGGTTCCCAGGTTCGCCGTAAGGAAGACCTTCAGTTCCTGGTCCCGACCGACCAGGGAAACCTGGTATCCCGCACTAACTAAAGCCGGGGCTCAGGCTGAAGCGGTCCAACTCAGACAGGTTGAAGCGCTGCCGCCGCACTTCGAGAGCGAATAGGAAGTCGAGCTGAAAGACCTTGCCTGAGGGCGCTCGATGCGAATCGTCGCTCCGGTCGCCGGCACCCTTGTCCCTTGGTGGGGCAGGAGAAGGAACATGGTGAATGCCGCAAGAACACCTGCGGTCAGCGCCACCGTGACGCGAGGCGTGCGGTCACGCTCAGATCTCGAACAATCTTGAGATTTTTGAGGCACAAGAAAACGACTCCTTACCTGTGCAGGCGGGAGACGGCTTCAAATACCCTCAGGCTGGGTGGTGTTTTGCAGGTCACGGAGCGGCGGGCGCGCTTTTTAATGCCAGGAGTTCGGCGCGCGCGTCCTCGGAAGCGGGCTGGCCGGTGTCTCCATAGAATCGAAGGATGTCGGCGCGAAGTTCTCCGGAAACCTGACCGGGCGCGCCGCGGAGCTGCTCCAGGAGTTTGTCGTAGGTTTCGTCCACCAGGCGATATTTGCCGCGGCTGGTGGGCTGGCCAGTGTCGAAATTTTCGTTCTGGAGCTGTAGCTCATCCAAGCCGGCTGCATTGAGCAGGCTCTGGTAGCGTTGTTGCGTTTCGTCGAAGCTGGCGAGGAATAGCTTCTCAGCTTGCGGTGTCGGCACTTTGAAAGCGAACACCCGCAGTGGACCGATCTTGGGAAGAATGCGGAACAACCAAGCCAGGAAACGCGCTCCCAGGCCCGGCCGGTCGTACTTGCGGTCCCATTCCTTGTGGTAGCTCGCTCTGGAATAGCTATAGACAAAGTCGCGGCGCTTCAATCCGGCCCGCAGTTTTCGAAGCTCATCCCGCTTAGCCGCCCAAGCGGTCTTGGTCATCTCGGGAATCAATGTGCTGACCGTGTAGCGGTAGGTTCCGAGCGCGCGGTCGACGTCGCTGAAGATTTTGTTCATGTCCAGACAGTAGGTCTCTTGGAAGGCTCTTTCGAGCAGAGGCTTGGCCACCTGGAATCCGATGAAGTCGTGGTATTCCTGAGGCGCGTATTTGCCGCGCGCTATCTGGACGACGTCGAAAGCGAATTCCATTTTCAGATGATCCGCGGGATTGTCCTCGTAGGTGACGGAATCGCCGAATTTGACGCGAAGCTTGGGATACATCATGGGCACGGTTCGATTGATGGCGATGGGGTGGCCTTCGTTATCGGCCGCGTAGTGGGCGAGCGAGCCCAGCGCAAAGGCGTACTCATTGATATCCTGCGAATCGCGAATCATGGCCGCGATGAAGTCGCCGCTCCGGACATAGTGAGCCAGGTCGCTGAAGAACTTGCTGCCGAACGGGTAATAGCCCATGTCCTGGATGATGGCGCCTCCGTAGGCGTAGGCATGCGCCTGGCGCAACTGATCGTCGGTGGCGGCGGGAAAACGCTTAAGGAGCAACGGGCGGATGCCGCGCGGCCAACTGGCGTCGATGATCGCCTCGTGGCTGAGAACCGAGTAGGCCGGCAGCGGACTGGCCGCGAACGTGCCGATCAACATCCCAACCAGAACGTACTTACCCAGCGCATTTGAGTTGAGCATCTTCACAAGAGGCCGATGGTTAGACACGCTCATGCCTGGAGTCATTACGCTCGAACCGCCGAGATCGTTCCAGCACGTTGCATTTCAGAGCTGTGCGCAGGATCGGGGCGGCGCTGGAATGCGCTGGCAGCCAGCATCAGGGCCAGAAACATAGTCATATCCGTGAAGATGTGGAACATAGTCAAATGCTTAGGAGACGCTCCACCGTAGAAGCCACCCAGGCCAGGGCGGTTTCGGATGAAAAATAGGGAGCGCCGAGATAGTATTGCGGCGCGCGGACATAATCCGATTCAAAGAAGATGAAATTGTCGGCGCCGCGATCGGCCCCATCCATGGATAACGGGCCGATCACTTTGCCGAAATCTCCGTTGTTCGCCATCCCGATGAATCCCGGAAGCAGCAGCTGCCAGATCAGAATCGCCGCGCAGAGCGACGCGAGCAGCGCTTCCGTGAGCGTGGGGCGAAGGTTCTGCACTGTTCCTTAGTCTAGATCGAACGAGGACTTGTAGTCGTGAGCCAGCTTCGCGTCCTGATCTTCTTTCACGAGCAGGCAGTTGCCCACCGCAAGCACTTCGATGTTGGTGCCGAGGAAGCAGCGGAAGGCGTCTTCGGGAGTGCAGACGATGGGTTCACCGCGCACGTTGAAGCTGGTATTGACCAGCACCGGGCAGCCGGTGGCTTGGTAGAAGCGCTGGATCAGCGCATAGTAGCGCGGATTGGTTTCGCGATGCACGGTCTGGATGCGCGCC
Organism: Terriglobia bacterium; assembly: GCA_963739705.1. GTDB lineage: Bacteria > Acidobacteriota > Terriglobia > Bryobacterales > Bryobacteraceae > Palsa-89. The sequence continues at coordinate 359,731 of CAVUBR010000025.1, forward strand.
GAGTAGTCCACGTGGGTGACGGCCGGGATCTCGCTCCGGGGCACGTTGAGCTTTTCGATTCCGAATAGCTTCTGTTGCTCGGCCGTCATGGGCTTGCGGCGGCTTTCCACCACGTCGGCCACCAGCAGCATGTAGGGACTGTCGCAGTCCAGCTCAAACCAATCGCTGACGTGTTCGCGCAAGACGGAGGGAGCGAACGGCCGGAAGGATTCGCGGAACTTGACCTTGAGATTCAGCAGCGACTGCATTTGGGGTGAGCGCGGATCGCCCAAAATGGAGCGCGCTCCCAGCGCGCGGGGACCAAATTCCATGCGTCCTTGAAACCAGCCGACCGCTTTCCCGGCGATCAGCGCATCCACGCAGGCATTCAAGAGGTCCGGTTCGCTGAGCACGCTGAAGCGGGCGCCCGCGTCGCGAAGACGGCGCTCGATTTCGTCTTGGCCGAACTCGGGACCGAGGTAAGAGCCACGCATATGGTCACCGCAACCGTTGACGCGGCGCGGCTGGGCTTTGAAGAGATGATAGGCGGCCAGAGCGGCTCCCAGCGCTCCGCCCGCGTCACCGGCGGCGGGTTGAATCCAGATGCGCTCGAATTTTCCGTCGCGCAGAATTTTCCCGTTGGCGACGCAGTTCAGCGCCACGCCGCCGGCCAGGCACAGGTTTTTCGCGCCGGTTTCGCGCGCCAGCGCGCGGGTCATTCGCAAAACCACTTCTTCGAGAACGGTCTGAATGGATGCGGCCAGGTCCATGTGTTTCTGGGTCAGAAGCTCGCTGGCGCGGCGCGCCCGTCCGCCGAATAAGGCATCGAACTTGCGGTTGGTCATGGTGAGGCCGGCGCAATAGTTGAAGTAGTCCAGGTTGAGATGAAACGAACCATCGGCCTTCAGGTCGATCAGGTGATCCAGGATCTGCTGCGTATAAAGCGGCGCGCCGTAAGGCGCGAGGCCCATCAATTTGTATTCGCCCGAATTCACCTTAAAACCCGTGTAGTAAGTGAAGGCCGAATACAGCAGGCCGAGCGAATGCGGGAAATGAATTTCCTTGATGATCTCCAGATGCTCGCCATGGCCGAGCGCCACCGAGGCCGTGGCCCATTCGCCGACGCCGTCCATGGTCAGGATGAGTGCGTCTTCGAAAGGCGAAGGATAAAAGGCGCTGGCGGCGTGGCTTTGATGATGTTCGGCAAACAGCAGGCGCGTGGGGTCGAAGGCCGGATCCACGGCCGCCAACTCATCGCGCGAGCAGGTTCTTTTGGAACAGCTTCTCGCGCACCCACAGCGGCATGGCCATCTGGAAAGAGCGGAGCCCACGCGGCGCATAGGCGAGGTAGGTCTCGAGCAAACGCTCGAACTTCAGAAAGGGCTTGTCATAAAACACGACCTGATCGACATCCGCCAATGCCGCGCCTTCCTGCGCCAGGCAATAGCGGAGGGCGTGAACTGGAAAACGCGCATCGTGCTTCTTGCGGGAAAAGCGCTCTTCCTGGGCGGCGGCGACGATTTCTCCGTCGCGAATGAGTGCCGCGGCGCTGTCGTGATAAAAGGCGGAAATGCCGAGAATTCGCACCGCGTCAGGCCCAGACCTTGCGCTTCAAAATTGGTTAATCATGCTTTCAGCAGGCGGCCCAGGAGGCGTGCGCTTGATCCAGTACGTGGCGGCTTTCGCATCGGGGGCCAGCCGGAGCGGATCTTTCCCGAGCAAGCGAAGGAGGAAAGCGACGGGGGTTACGACCAGAAAGAACAAGAGTCCCATCACGATGGGAGTGACGACGCGGCTAAGCAGCAAGCCTAGCTTGGTCCAGAGCCGATTGAAAAGATGCAGCCAGCCGGGACGCACGCCGGCGACGGCCAGAACCAGTAGCGCGAGTGCCAGGGCCCACCACCGGATGGCGTGATGGGTGCGGAGCGGCGCCAGCGCAACCAGCGCCAGGAAAGCGCCGATGACAATGCCAAAAGCGCGGTCGGAGGAGCCTGGCGCTTCCGCGTGGCGGCTGAAGTCTTCATGCGTGGACATGCTTACGTTGCTCACTCCAGTTTACGCCGGAGGGGATGTCAGTTGTGGGGTGAGGCAGCGGCGAGAGAGAGACTAGACCGCTCTGCGCTCGGGCGCCGTAGTCACCGCGGCAGCGGTGTAATACAACTGCGTGGCAGGCATCCGGATGGGTTCCGGCTGTTGTGCGGCCAGCCAGGCATTGAGCCCGCGCTCCACGGCGCCGACGAACTGGTTCAGGATGACCGGATCCATCTCGACGCTGAAGTCGGAGAAGAAGTTGACGTACTCGCCGTCAGCGAGCGGAATGCGCAATTGCCACAAGGGGCGCGAATGTTCCCCGCCGACATCTTCGAACACGCTGCCCTGGATGCTCATGCGGGCGCCCTGAAAACCGAACTCGCCGCTGCCTTGGCGAATCCGATTCCAGCACTCGTCCACATCGCCGGCTTTGGCCAGAGAGGATTCGAAATTGAGCAAACGCGTCTCGGCGTCGATGATGCGGCGGAATTTGCCGCCCAGGAACATGCGTCCGGCGGTGGCGAACTCGGTGTAGTCCAGATGCCGGATACCGATCCAGGCCGCGCCGCAGAACAGAATCACGATCAGGCCGCTGAACCGATTATGCACGGCGCTCATCAGCAGGGATAAGACTGCTACCAGACCGCAAAAGGCGTAAATCGTAAACACGGCGCGCTTGGTGGTGAAGCCGCGATCCAGCAGTTTGTGGTGAATATGGCCGCGATCCGGCTCGAAGATCGGCCGGTTGCGCAGGAAGCGGCGGAGAACCGACAGGATCACGTCCAAAAGCGGGATCGAAACGGCCAGCAGCGGCGCGGTCAAGGCCAGCAAGGTGACCGATTTTTCGCTCCAAAGCGCTCCATAGCAGCCGAGCAAAAATCCGATCAGCAGGCTCCCGCTATCGCCCAAGAAAACCGAGGCTGGATTGAAATTGTAGCGGAGGAATCCCAACAGGCATCCGGCCAGCGGCAGAGTTGCGAGAACCAGCGGCAGGTTGCTCTGAGTGAGCGCTGCCAAGCAGGATGGTAATGGTAGATACCAAACCTACACCCGCGGCCAAGCCGTCCATTCCGTCGATGAGGTTAAAAGCGTTGGCGCAACCGACCAGCCACAGTACCGTGATCACGAATCCCAGCCAGTGCCAATTCGGCAAACCATGGAACAAGTGGATGTCCACGCGGATGCCTACCGCGTAGGCGAGCATGGCGGCCCCGCCGATCCCAATCAACTTCTGCCGCGCACTCAGCCCGATCAGGTCGTCCAGCACGCCGGTCATAAACACGATGCCGGCTACCAGGCTGAGCGCCAGAATGTTGGAGAGCGCGCGGTACAGCACGAAGGTGTAGGTGAAGGGCAGCGCCAGAGCGATAGCAAAAGTCGTGACGTAAGCCAGTACGATGGCAATGCCGCCCACGCGGGGAATTGCTTTCGCATGCTTCTTGCGAACACCGTCGGGCTGATCCAGAAAACCAATTCTCCCGATCGAATCGCGGACCAGCGGCGTTGCGATGAGGCTCAAGACGACCGATAGTATCCCCAGGGTTAGGATTAAGAACAAGCGCTTGCTCCTTCGACAGTCCTCGCAGCCAAGGGTCGCGATACTTCCGCTCACCGGCCCGCTGCTAAGTTTTATTAGCTAGGGCCAGAGCCTTAGCTTACTCTATTTGACCCGAGAATTGAGCCTAAGACCATATAAACCTAGTCCTGAATCGTACTAGTACTAAGATCGGGTACGGTTAGTGAAACAATGGCCAAAATCCCGCTGGCCGGCTAGATCGATTACTGGTCAAGGTTTAGACCTAAGAGTAAGTCGGGATTACATTTTTTGGAGTCGCGGTTTGCCTTGGAAAGAAGGCTCCAGGCTGGCCGGGGAAGCCGATTCGCCGGTCCATTATACTTGTGGCACGGGCTTTCGCCGCCCGCGGCTTCCCTACAGGAGAGATCACGATTGGCTCTTGAAGACGATTTGTACCAGCAGCGGCTCGGCCGGATCGCGGAAATCGAAGCGCTTGGGTTTCGGGCCTACGGGCAGCGGTTCGATTTCACGCACACCATTCCGCAGATCCTGGAGCAGTACGGGGCCAAGACCGCCGAGCAACTGGAGCCGCGCGTGGCGGTGCGCGTGGCCGGGCGGATCGCCACCATCCGGCACATGGGTAAGGCTGGGTTTGCGCACCTGCTGCAGAACGGCGAGCGGTTGCAGATTTACGTCCGAAAGGACGCGGTCCCGGAGAAGGATTTCGCGCTGTACGAGCGGCTGGATATCGGCGACATCGTGGGCGCGGAGGGGTACTTATTTCGTACCAGGACCGGCGAGCTGAGCATCCACGTCGAGCGTCTGCATTTTCTCGCCAAGACCCTGCTGTCGATGCCTGAAAAATGGCATGGCCTGGAGGACGTGGAGACGCGCTACCGCCAGCGCTATCTGGATCTGATCGCGAATCCGGAGGTGCGGCGAGATTTTCGAGACGCGGGCCAAGATCGTGGCTTCCCTGCGGCGGCAACTGGAGGCGCGCGGCTATCTTGGAAGTGGAGACGCCCATGCTGCAGCCGCTGTACGGCGGCGCGGCGGCGCGGCCGTTCATCACGCACCACAACACGCTGGATATGGATTTGTATCTTCGGATCGCGCCGGAATTGTATTTGAAGCGGCTGGTGGTGGGCGGGCTGGAGCGCGTCTACGAAATCAATCGCAATTTTCGCAACGAGGGAATTTCGACGCAGCATAATCCCGAGTTCACCATGCTGGAGTTCTATCAGGCCTATACGGACTACCACGGCATGATGGATCTTTCCGAGGAGCTGCTGCGCCAGGCCGCCATCGACGCGACCGGCTCGGCGGTGGTGGAGTACCAGGGCCAGCAGATCGATTTCGGCAATTTCCGCCGCGTGTCCATGCGCGAGGCGGTGGGCAAACCCGCAACTGAAGGGGCACGCGCTGGTGGAGGTTTTCGAGCGCGAGGTCGAGTCTACGCTGGTGCAGCCGACCATGGTCTACGATTATCCCGGTGGAGGTGTCGCCGCTCTCCAAGAACAAGCCGGATGAGCCGGAGTTCGTCGAGCGCTTCGAGATCTATGTCGCCGCCATGGAGATCGGCAATGCGTTCACGGAGCTGAACGATCCGCGCGAGCAGCGCCACCGCTTCGAGATGCAGCTGGCCATGCGGGAACGCGGCGATCAAGAGGCGCATCAGATGGATGAGGATTATATACGCGCGCTGTCCTACGGAATGCCGCCGGCGGGCGGTGAAGGAATCGGGATCGACCGGCTGACCATGATCCTGACCAATTCGCGCTCCATCCGCGATGTGATTTTGTTCCCGCTGCTGCGTCCACTATAACGAGCCCATGAGCGCCAAGACGTTCGAATTGTTCGTCGCCGACCGGTACCTGCGCGCCAAGCGCAAACAGGCGGTCATTTCGGTGATCACCGTGATCTCGATCGCGGGCGTGGCGGCGGGCGTGATGGCGCTGGTGATCGCCATCGCCATCAACAACGGATTCCGCAGCACGCTGCAGACCAGCCTGCTCGGCACCACGGCGCACGTCATGATTCAGGAGAAAGAGCCCGCCAACGGGATCGAAAACTGGAAACAGCTCGAGCCTCAGTTGCGCAAGCTGCCGCACGTGGTCAGCGTGGCGGCGGGTTTGTATGGAACGGTTTTGTTGTCCGGACCGCTGGGCGGGCAGGCTTCGGGCGCGGAAGTAAAGGGCGTGCCGCTGGATACTCCGCCCGACATGCTCCTGCATTTGAAGCAGGGATCGTTCGCCGCGCTGAAGGATACCAGCGGACCTCCCGGCATCATCCTCGGCAGCCGCTTAGCGCAAAGCACCGGCATGATGCTGGGCGCCGTCGCCAACGTAATCAGCCCGCAAGGCGAGCTGACTCCTCTCGCCGGGATGATACCCAACCGTATGCGCTTTCGCGTAGTTGGGATTTTCGAGTCGGGCTTCTACGAGATCGATTCGTTCTACGCGTTCACGTCTTTGCATTCCGCCGAGGTACTGTTCGACGTGCAAAACGTCAACAGCATCGAGCTGAAGCTGGACGACATCTACAAAGCGCCGGAAGTAGCCGACGCGGCGCAAAAGATCATCGGCCCGCGCCTGGTGGCCAATACCTGGATGGAGCAGTACAAGCAGATCCTGAGCGCGCTGAGTTCGGAGAAGGTGGTGACGGCCATCACCATCGGGCTGATCGTGCTGGTGGCCGCGCTGAACATTCTGATCACGCTGGTGATGATGGTGATGGAGAAGAACCGCGATATTGCGGTGCTCATGTCGATGGGCGCCAAGCGCCAGCAGATTCGCAAGATCTTCGTGCTGCAAGGCATGCTGATCGGCGTGGTGGGCACGCTGATCGGGCTCACGCTGGGCTACTCGCTTTCGATTCTGGCGGATCACTACCACTGGATCAGCCTGAACCAAGAGGTCTATTCGTTCAGCTACGTTCCCTTCAATCCGCACTGGCAGGATGGTATCTGGATCGCGGTAGCGGCAATTTTCGTCAGTTTCATCGCGACACTGTATCCGGCCCGGAGCGCCACGCGGATCGCGCCGGTGGAGGCGCTGCGGTATGAGTAGCGCGGCATAAATAGACATGAAGCGCACAAGTCTTGTGCTGGATGAGCAACTCTTGGAGCAGGCCATGCAGGCTTTGGGCGCTAAGACCTACTCCGCGGCTGTGAATCTCGCCTTGGCGGAGGTAGTGCGCGTCAGGGGAGTGCTTGGGCTACGGCAGGCTTTCGGCAAAAACCTCTGGGAAGGAAATCTCTCCGAGATGCGCGAAGATCGTGCTCGTGCTTTCAAACGCCGTGTAGCCGGCCGCAGGCGCGTCCGGAAGTAGTCCTGGCGGACGGACGATCCGCCCCGCCCAGCGCTGGGACCAGGCGCACCGGTGAAGGCCGCCGGGCGTACAATCGAATCAATCCCATGTTTCAAATCGCCCCGCGTTCTCCCGTCTACGACGTGGTGGTCATCGGCTCCGGCGCCGGCGGCGGAACGGTGACCAAAGTCCTGGCCGACCTCGGCGTCAGCGTCGCGGTGCTCGAAGCCGGCCCGATGATCGATCCGCAAAAGGATTTCAAGGAGCACATGTGGCCCTACCAGGTGCCGCACCGCGGCATCGGCGAGGGCGGCGCGGGTTATTTCGGGCCTACTCCCTGGGCGTTCGGCTACTTCACCACCACTTCCGGCGGATGGCAATTGCCCGGCGAACCGTACACCGTCGCGGCGGGCAGCAAATTTCAATGGTTCCGGTCGCGCGTGATCGGCGGGCGCACCAATCACTTCGGCCGGATCGCGCTGCGCTTCGCCGATTACGATTTCGCCCCTTACAGCCGCGACGGCCTGGGCACGGACTGGCCCATCACCTACGAGGACATCGCCCCCTATTACGACAAGGCCGAAAGCTTCATCGGCGTGACCGGAAGCAAGGAAGGCATCCGCAGCGCGCCGGACGGCATTTTCCAGCCCTGCCCGGTCCCGCGAGTGCACGAACTCCTGGTGCAGCGCGCCGCCAAGAAGCTCAACATCCCTTGCATTCCTTCGCGCCTGGCGGTGATCACCAAGCCGACCAACGGCCGGCCGCCGTGCCACTATTGCGCGCAATGCGGGCGCGGCTGCGTGACCGCGTCGAATTATTCTTCGAGCCAGGTCCAGCTGTTTCCCGCCATGAAGACCGGGCGCGTCAAGGTGTTCACCAACGCCATGGCGCGCGAGCTGGTGACGGACGGCGCCGGCAAAGTGGCGTCCGTGTCCTACATCGACAAGATCACGCGCAGCGAGAAGCAGATCCGGTGCCGCACGGTGGTGCTGGCCTGCGGAGCCTGCGAATCCGCCCGGCTGCTGCTGAATTCCAAAGTCCGGAAGTTTTCCGAATGGTCTCGCCAACGGCTCGGGAAACGTCGGCCGGAACATGACCGACAGCGTCGGCTATCCCTTGGGCGCGCACATCCCTGCGCTGGACGATCTGCCGCGGCACAACTCGGATGGTATGGGCGGCATGCATTTGTACATTCCCTGGTGGCTTTGGGACGCCAAGAACAAGGAGTTTCCGCGCGGCTATCACGTCGAGATCAGCGGCGGGTTCCACATGCCGGGCATCGGTTCCTTCCACGGCGATTGCCGCCAGCACGAAGGTTACGGCAAGGATCTGAAGGATACCATCTACAAACATTTCGGTGCTTCGGTCAGCTTCGCGGGGCGCGGCGAACAGATCCCCAACGAGAATACGTATTGCGAAATCGATCCGGACGTAGTGGATCAATACGGAATCCCGGTGCTGCGTTTCCATTTCCAGTGGACCGACAACGAGCTGAAGCAGGCCCGGCACATGCACGACACCTTCCAGGCGCTGCTCGAAACCATGGGTGGCACGGTGACCAAGCCCAAGCCGAATTTCCTCGCCGGGGAGGGCATCTCCACCGGCGGCGAGATCATTCACGAGCTAGGCACCATCCGCATGGGGAACAATCCGGCGGCGTCGGTGCTCAACAAATACTGCCAGGCGCACGAAGTCAAGAATCTGTTCGTGGCGGATGCGGCGCCGTTCGTCAGCAATCCGGACAAGAACCCGACCCTGACCATCATCGCGCTGGCGTGGCGCACGGCCGAATATCTGGCCGAAGAAATGAGGAAAGGCAATGTCTGAGACTTCGCGGCGCGAATTACTGAAGGCGATCGCCGCGGCGGCCCTGGCTGGTCCGCTGACGCTCGAAGCGGCGCAGCACGTGCACGGGATCGCGGCGGACGAAAAGGCATCCGGAAGCTATAAGCCCAAGGCTCTGACGCCGCACGAATACAAAACGCTCCAGGTTCTGGCCGATCTCATCATTCCCGCAGACGAACGCGGGCCCGGCGCGGCGGCGGCCGGCGCGTGCGAGTTCATCGATCTGCTGGCCAGCCAGAATCCGCAGTTGCTGGCCATCTACACCGGCGGCATCGCGTGGCTGGATCGCTCCAGCGAGCGGCTGTACGCAAAGGATTTCGCCGGAGCGCCCGCGCAGCAGCAGACCGCGCTGCTCGACCTGATCGCCTATCGCAAGAACGAATCGCCGATGCTGGGCCCCGGAATCCAGTTCTTCGACTGGGCCCGGCGCATGGTGGTGGACGCGTATTTTACGAGCCCGGCCGGCATCAAAGCCATCGGCTACCTGGGCAACACGGCGGTGGCGAATTTCGAAATTCCGCAAGAGGCGATCGACTACGCGCTCAAGCGCAGCCCGGTGTAAGGCGACTACATGAACTTTCGACGACGGAAGGCGGCCACGTCATCTTGGCTAAGGTCAAACCATTTCCGTTTTTACGTTTAGCTCGAACGGTTGTGCCAGTAGGCCTCGATGCCCGCTGGGTCGTCAGTTCGAAAAACATCAATCCTCTCCCTCTTCTATAAGCACCCTCCTCTCTTTATTCGGGCAAGCCGAGCATATTTGTCGAGGAGTTCCGCAGGTCCGTACGCTTCGGTGAGTTGATTGGGGGGAAAACCAGCTTCCCTCCATCGGGCCCCAGTAGACTCCAAACCAATCGCAGTACTTGATGCCTGTCTCCGCCTCAAACCTGCGCCGACCTTATGGAACGCTCGCGTTTCCTGACGCGGTTCGCCTGATTTCTCTTAGGATAAATTCCTTGTCCACCGCTGCTTTTTTAGTCACTTATTTTATCACCGCGGCGTGCACTCGAGGAACTATTTCGGGTGAGGAATCACATCTTGAACGACGTATGTGTCCTCCTCAATGGTGAAGTAGAATCGCCAGTCGTCATTGAGGCGCGCTTGCCACAGATCCTTGGACTCGTCGTACTTCTTCGCGTGTAGAGAGGGTTGCTGCAGATTGCGAACCAGGAAATTGATTTGCTTGATAAACGCTCTCTGCACCAGAGGCGTAGCGGCGGCAAGCGAGGCGATTGCGCGCTCCTTCAGCGCAATTTTCAGCCGGTCTTGCTTGGTTTCTTAGTGCGAGCCTTAATCTCGTTCCTCAAAAAGCGCGCCGCTTGTGCCGCCGTAAAAGGTCCATGGGTGAGGCCCTTTTTAGCGTCAGCCAAACGAGCGTCGATGAGTCGACGTTGCTCCGGAGTGTATTCGGAGGCAGCCGAGGGTGGTTTGGCAGTAATCGTGATAACTCCGCCACGCGCCCGAAACTCCAGCCGCTCGGCGCGGCTTAGACCTGCCTTCCGCTGAATGGCTCGCGGCACGACGATTGGTTCCTTGTTTTTGAGTGTCACAGGCATTGGATGCCGCTCTCACCCTCACTTTATCACCTGTGCGATGATTACTGCTCCAGTGATTCTTGCTTATCCGAGCAGAGCTGATGTGACAGTGATCGGGTGTCCCTGGAGCGAACCATCTGATGAGGAAGCACTCGAAAGCCGGACGGTCGGCCTATGGCGCCGCTGCTACCCGGGCTATGGAGATGTTCGAGCCTCCCAGCCTGCGGCTTTTCGAAGACCAACCTGGTGATCGACCTGCTTCCCCCGCTCGCCCGATTCATGTTGCGCCGCGCCTGGATTCGCGCCTGGTTCAAGAACTGGTTCGAGCGCCAGGCGCCAGGGATTCGAGGCGCGCTGCTGTGCCGCACGCGCTCGATCGACGACATGGTGAAGGCGGGCATCGCTCGCGGTTTGGGCGCCATCGTAATCCTCGGCGCCGGGCTCGATACGCGTCCCTATCGGCTTCCTGAACTCGCTAGCGCTCAGTGTCTTTGAGCTTGATTTGCCGCACGTGCAGGCCTCCAAGCGGGCGCGCTTAACGCGACGTCTTGCCGCGCCACCCAACCATGTGCGGTTCGTGCCCATCGATTTCAATGTCGAACCTTTCGATACCGCGCTGGCCGCCAGCGGCTTCGATGCATCCCAGCCCGCGCTGTTCTTATGGGAAGGCGTCAGTCAATATCTCCAACCCGCCGCGGTCGATGCGGTGCTGCGAACAATCGCCGCCGGCCCCGAAGGATCCGAACTGGTCTTCACGTACGTCTTAGAAGAAGCCGTTACGGGCCGATTTCGCCCAGACCACAGCGCCGATTTTCGAAAAGTCACGAGCCGGCTGCCGGAGCCCTGGCTCTTCGGCCTTGAACCATCGAAGTTGCAGGCTTTCCTTGCCGACCGGGGACTGGCGCTGTGCGAAGATCTGGGCGCCGAAGAGCACACCGCACGCTACCTGCAGCCGATACATCGCGAGCTTACCGTCTCCCCGATCGAACGTGTTGCCCGGGCCCGCGTGCCTCCCCACCCGGCCCCGCCTGTGCGATGATTGCTGTTCGACCGTGATTCTCGCGTACGCCGGCACCATCTTCCTCAGCGCCTTTTTGCTGTTCGCCGTCCAGCCCATGATCGGCAAGATGATCCTGCCCTGGTTCGGCGGTTCGGCCGCGGTATGGAACACCTGCCTGCTGTTCTTCCAGGCCGCGCTGCTGGCCGGCTATCTTTACGCGCATCTATCCACGCGCTATCTGAAACCCAAGCAGCGCGCCATTCTGCACGCGGCGCTGATCGTGGTGAGCCTGGCGCTGCTGCCGGTGGTGCCCGCGTCCCACTGGAAGCCCTTACATCCCGGCGATCCTTCCGGGCGCATTCTCCTGCTGCTCGCCGCCACCATCGGGCTTCCGTACACGCTGCTCGCCGCCACCAGCCCCCTGCTGCAGGCCTGGTACGTTTCGCTGAAGCCGGGGGCGATTCCCTATCGCCTGTTCGCGCTTTCGAATTTCGGCTCGTTTCTCGCGTTGTTCAGCTTTCCCGTCCTAGCCGAGCCGCTGCTTACCACGCACGCGCAGGCCTACAGTTGGTCGGCCATGTATGGGGTCTTCGTTCTGCTCTGCTCCCTGGCGGCCTGGATGGCGTTCCGCGCCGGAAAGGAGCCCGCCGGTCCTGAGTTCGCTAGCGCCGAACCGGCCGCCGCGCCGCCGTGGCAAGTCTACTTGCTGTGGATCATACTGCCGGGCTGCGCCTCCGCTCTCCTGCTGGCGATCACGAATCACCTCACGCAGAACGTGGCGCCCATTCCTTTGCTGTGGGTGATCCCACTGGGAATCTATCTGCTCAGCTTCATCCTGTGTTTCGAGCGGGAGCGGCTGTATAGCCGCACGGTCTTTCTGCCGCTGCTGGCCGCAGGCTTGGGAATATCCGCGTTCGCGATTTATTACGATCAGGGCAACCCCGACATCCGCTGGGCCATTCCGGCCTTCGTCGCGACGCTGTTCGTGTGCTGCATGGTCTGTCACGGCGAGTTGGTCCGGCTCAAACCCGATCCCCGGCATCTGACCAGTTTCTATCTCATGATCTCGCTCGGCGGCGCCCTGGGAGGCTTGTTCGTCGCGGTGGGCGCGCCGCATTGGTTTGACAGCTACTTCGAGCTGGATCTGTTGCTGGTGGTCGCGGGCCTGCTGGCGAGTCTGGTTTTGTGGATGGCCCCGGGTGAGCTGCCGTCCCCGGCGCACCGCAACATCGGGCGCATCGCCGCTCTCGTGCTCTGGCTCGGTGCGGCCGGTTATTTGGGCTATCTGGCGCGCCATGAGAAATGGGATTTGTCGCTCCTGATATTCGGCGCTTTGACCGGAGCGGCGGTATGGATTGCACCCTTTTGGTCCAGCGCAATTCAATTGCGAATCACGCGCATCGCGCTCCCGGTTTTTACGCTCGCCCTGGCCGCGTATTTGACCTACGCGAAGCTGGATGACGATCGCCGCTACGTGGTCGCCGTGCGCAACTACTACGGCGTCTTGCGGGTGATCGATGTGAAGGAGAGCCCCGGAACGCTGGGCACGCGCACCCTGGTGCACGGCAATATCGAGCACGGTGTGCAGCTCACCCGGCAGTCGCTGCGCCGCACGCCCACCAGCTACTACGGCCCCGATTCGGGCGTAGGCCGGGCCATCCACTATTTTGAACAGCACTCCCCGGTCCGCGTGGGCGTGGTGGGCTTGGGCGCGGGCGTTACGGCCGCCTATTGCCGGGCGGGCGATTTTTTCCGCTTCTACGACATCAACCCGCTGGTCTTGAATATCGCCACTACCTGGTTTACGTTTTTCAACGACTGCCCCGGCGACCATCAGGTGCTGCTCGGCGACGCTCGCCTCACCATGGAACAGCAGCCCAGCCAGCAATACGACGTGCTAGCTATCGATGCCTTCACCGGCGATGCGATCCCGGTTCATCTGCTCACGCGCGAAGCGGTGGCGCTCTACTTGCGGCATCTCAAGCCCGGCGGAATCCTGGCGGTGCATGTATCCAACCGCTATCTCAACCTGGTCCCGGTTGTGGCCAGGCATGCCGCGGACTTCGGCAAGGTCGCCATGCAGGTGAGCGACGACGGCGAGAGCGAAGACTACTTTTCCTCGAGCGACTGGATTCTGGTATCCGCGGATCGCTCCGTGTTTAAGGACCCACTGTTCAAGGTTGCGCATCCCGCTAAAATGCAACCCGGCCTGCGTCCCTGGACCGACGATTACAGCAACCTGATCCAGATCCTGATTCTTCGGAAGTAGCCGCCCAACACCGATGACGACCAACCAACTCTGGCTAATGATCGCAGTGCCGTCGCTCGCCAACATCGCGATGTATGGCGTTCTTTTCATCTTTCTCCGTGCCAAGTTCAACGGCATGATAAGGCGCTTCGATGCAAGCGACGCACGGCTCAAGCACCTGGAAGAGCGCTAACCCGCATTTCTCACAGACCCTATAGGCAAAAGGCCGTCCTTCATGGCATAACTGAGTTTCCACACAACAGTTAGCGCCAAAGAGAGGACGGCCTTCGCTATGACAGAGTGTAACCAATCGAGCTTCGGATTTGAAGCGTGCGGGAGACGGGAGATCGTGGCCCGCTTCGACGGCGGCACGATCAGTTCCGACGGCGGCGCTTTCCTGCTGCGCCAGACCGACCGGCGACTGAATCTGCTGCCGCGTCTGGCGGAGTGTTTTCTGGACGGCCGGAATCCGGCTCTGGTGGAGCACTCGGTGCTGGAGATGCTCGCGCAAAGGGTCTACGGCCTGGCGCTGGGCTACGAAGACCTGAACGATCACGAGCAACTGCGGAACGATCCGGTGTTCGGCATTCTGGCGGGACGGGAGGAACTGGAGCAACCGCTGGCGGGCAAGAGCACGTTGAACCGGATGGAACTGGGGACGGCGGGCCGGACCGGTACAAGAAGATCACGTTCTGGAAGGAAGCGGTGGACGAACTGCTGGTGAAGGTGTTCCTGGAGTCGCACCAGACGGCTCCCGCGGAGATCGTGCTGGACGTGGACACCACCGACCTGCCGCTGCACGGCAAGCAGGAGGGGCGGTTCTTCCACGGCTACTACGACGAATATTGCTATCTGCCGCTCTACATCTTTTGCGGCGAACACGTGCTGTGCGCGCGCCTGCGGGAAGCCAATCATGACGCCGCCTTCGGCTGCCTGGCGGAGATACAACGAATCGTGGCGCAGATTCGGGCGGCTTGGCCGGAAGTGAAAATCATTCTGCGCGGGGATTCCGGCTTCTGCCGCAACGAGCTGATGAGCTGGTGCGAAAACAATGGCGTGGACTTTGTGTTCGGGATGGCGCGCAATCAGAGGCTGCGGAAGATCATCGGGGCCCAGATGCACGAAGCGACCCAGCAGTGGAAGCAGACCGGCAAACCGGCGCGGGTCTTTACCGAGTTTGACTACAGACCAAGAAGACCAAGAAGGGCGGCTGGGACCGCGAGCGGCGCGTGGTGGCCAAGGCCGAGCACATCGACGGCAAAGAGAATCCGCGCTTCGTGGTGACCTCGCTGAGCAGCGAGGAGTGGGCGGCGCAAGCGCTGTACGAAGAACTCTACTGCGCGCGCGGCGACATGGAGAACCGCATCAAGGAGCAGTTCAGCTTGTTCGCCGATCGGGTCAGCGCCGAGACCATGCGAGCCAATCAGATGCGCCTGTATCTGTCGGCGATGGCCTATGTGCTGGTCAGCGGACTGCGGCGGCTGGGGCTGAAAGGGACGGAGCTGGCGCAGGCGCAGGTTTCCACCATCCGCACGAAGCTGCTGAAGATCGGCGCGCAGATCCGGGTGACGGTGCGCAAGGTCTGGGTTTCGATGGCGTCCAGCTATCCCTGGCAAGGCCTGTACCAGCAGGTCTGGACCAACCTGCGCTGCTGAACGCCAACACGGGGACCGGCTTTGTTGACATGCTTCCTCCGCTGGCGCAGCCGGTTCGGAGGAGTGCGTTTGCACGCCCATCAAAGCCTCGCTCCCACGATCGACTGCGGGTCGAATTGATCCCTACACTCGCCAAAAGACGTTCGACGATGACTCGCCTTGCTCAGTTCGTGCTTCGCGAGGCTCTTCTGGCGCCCGTTTCAGTCTGTTCTGACCTACCTGTGAGAAAAGCGGGCTAAGCCGTCTAAGCATCCGCTACAATAAAAATTCATGCCCCACCTGCTGGAGGGCAAGACTGCCCTGATTCTGGGCGTCGCCAATCGATGGAGCCTGGCCTACGCAATCGCGCAGGCCTTCACGCGCGAAGGCGCCAGGCTGATTCTGACGTATCAGGGCGAGCGCCAGAAGCAGACCGTCGAGGAACTGGCGGCCGAGCTAAAGGCCCATCAAACGCTGGCCTGCGACGTGACCCAGGACGACCAAATGGCCCAGTTAACAGAAGCCCTCCGCGGGCAGGGAACGGTCTTGAACGCCGTCGTCCACAGCATCGCTTTTGCCAATCGCGAGGACCTGAGCCGGCCGTTCGTCGAAACCTCGCGCGCCGGCTTCGCTCTAGCCCAGGACGTCAGCGCCTATTCGCTGGTGGCAGTGGCGCACGCCGTCGCGCCCCTCATGGCGCCCAAGGATCAAGGCGGCGGAAGTATCATCACGCTAACCTATCTGGGGTCGACCCGCGTGGTGGAGAACTACAACGTCATGGGAGTGGCCAAAGCCGCTCTGGAAGCAAGTGTGCGGTACCTGGCAAGCGACCTGGGACCGTCCAACATACGTGTGAACGCCATTTCCGCCGGAGCGGTGAAAACTGCTTCCGCGCGCGGCATTCGCGGTTTCTCCAAAATGCTGGAAGGCGCGGCTCAACTCGCCCCGCTCCGGCGTAATACCGATCCGGGAGAAGTCGCCGACACCGCCGTTTTCCTGGCCAGCGACCTGGGCCGCGGCGTGACCGGCAATGTTCTCTACGTGGATGCGGGCATGCAAATCATGGGATTTGCCGGCGCGGGATAATGGATTTGGAGCCACCCGCCAAATTGACATTGAAGTACAGATGTTTTTATCATGTGATTCGAGCAGCCTGATCGGAGCGAGCCTCTCCGGAGGCGCTTCCGGCCAGTCTTCGCAGTTTCTCCGAGCCCATCTATGATTACCGTTAACGGTCTGACGAAGAGATACGCCCGCACTCGTCGCGGTCGACCATATCTCGTTTGAAGTGCAGAAAGGACAGATCGTCGGCTTTCTCGGCCCCAACGGCGCCGGGAAAACCACGACCATGCGTATTCTGACCTGCTTTCTCCCGCCCTCGGAAGGCAGCGCCACCGTGGCCGGTTTCGACGTGCTGGAACAGCCACTCGAGGTGAAGAAGCGCATCGGCTATCTTGCCGGAAACGCCGCCCGCTTTATCCGGAGATGGAAACGCGGGAATACCTGACCTTCGTCGGCAAGTTGAAGGGATTGTCCGGATCGGCGCTGGCCGCGCGCGTCGATCGAGGTTTCCGAGCGCTGCGCCATCGCCGATGTCTCGAACAAACTGATCGGCAAGCTCTCCAAAGGCTACCGGCAGCGCGTCGGGCTCGCGCAGGCCATCATCCACAACCCCGACGTCCTGATCCTCGACGAGCCCACCGCCGGCCTCGATCCCAAGCAGATCAACGAGACCCGCGAGCTGATTCGCAGCCTGGCCGGCGATCACACCATTATCCTGAGCACCCACATCCTGCCCGAAGTGGAGCAGACCTGCGAGCAGGTGATCATCATCAACAAAGGCAAGCTGGTCGCCACCGACTCGGTGCAGAACCTGCAGAACCGCGCGCGCGGCGTCGAGTCCATCGTGCTCGAAGTGGAAGGCCGCACCGGAGCGCTCGATTCATCCGCCATCCAGCAGCGCCTGGAAAAGGTCTCCGGCGTCAGCCGCGTCGTATTCAAAGAGACACGTCAACAATCGATCGATCTTCGAAGTCGAAAGCCTGAAGGATCGCTTCATTCGCGGCGACCTGGCCCGCGCGGTGGTGGAGTCCGGCTGGAACCTGAACGAGCTGCGGCCTGCCGCCATGAGTCTGGAAGAAATCTTCCTGCAACTGACCGGTACGGAAGCCACTGTGCCCGCCGCCGAGCCGCCGGCCGAAGAAGTGGCCGTCCAAGGAGAAACTAAATGAGGAATATCTGGATCATTTGCCGCAAGGAACTGCACGGCTATTTCGTTTCGCCCGTCGCCTATCTGCTGCTCACCATGTTCGCGATCATCTTCGGGTTCTTCTTCTGGAACTCGGTGGGCTATTTCAACATGGTGGGGCTCGAATCGCAGATGCGCGGCCAGGCGTTCCCCATGAGCGTGAACGAATACGTCATCCGGCCGCTGCTCTCCAACGTCAGCGTGATCGGCCTGTTCTTCATTCCCATGATCACCATGCGGCTGTTCGCCGAAGAGAAGCGCACCGGCACCATCGAGCTGCTGGCCACTTCGCCCATCCGCGACATGGAAGTGATCCTGGGAAAATGGCTGGCGGCGGTGATCCTGTACGCCGTGATGCTGGCGTTCACCGCCATCAACTTCGCGTTCCTGTTCCGCTACGGCAATCCGGATTGGAAGCCGCTGGCGATCGGTTATCTCGGGCTGCTGCTGCAAGCCGGAGGACTGCTGGCGATCGGCACGTTCATTTCCACTCTGACCAAGAATCAGATCATCGCCGGCGCCGCCACCTTCGGCGTCTTGCCTGCTGCTGTGGGTTTTGGAGTGGGTTGCAGGCTACGAAACCGCAACTTGGGCGAAGGTGCTGGCGTATCTTTCCGTAATTACGCATTTTGATTCGTTCTCCAAAGGCGTCCTCGACACGAAGGACGCTATTTTCTACCTGTCAGTGATCTTCCTGGGGCTGTTCTTCACCTCGCGCTCCATGGAATCGCTGCGCTGGAGGTCGTAAATGAATACTGAATGGCTCAAAGCTAGACAAACCAAGTACGCCGCGTACGTCACCATCTACGTCCTGGTGATCCTGGCGGTGGTCGTGGTCGCGAATTTTCTGGCGAATCGCTACAACAAGACTTACGATGCAACCGCCAACAAGCGGTTCACGCTTTCCGATCAGACCAAGAAGGTGGTCGGCGACCTGAAGCAGGACGTGACCATCCAGTACTTCGACCAGCCCCAGCGGCATGCAGGCCGGCAAGGATCTGCTGGACCGCTACGCCAATCTGTCGCCCAAAGTGCACGTACAATACGTCGACCTGCTGAAGCAACCGCAGTTGGCGCGCGCGGCCAACGTCTCGCGGGAAGGCGAGGCTGTGATCGAAATGGGCGCTAAGACAGAAGAAGCCAAGACCTTCGATGAAGAAGGCATCACCGGCGCCATGATTCGCGCACTCAAAGGCGGCGCCCGCAACGTGTGCATCGTCACCGGCAGCGGCGAGCATCGCGTGGACGACACCACGGCCGATGGCCTTTCCGATTTTCAAGCTTCCGTGCAGAAGGATAACTATCAGGTCAAGACCCTCAACCTGCTCGAAAAGGCCGAAGTGCCATCCGATTGCACCGTCCTGGTGGTTGCCGGACCTTCCGGCGATTACGTCCAGCCCGAAGTGGACGCCATCAAGAAGTACGTCGAAGGCGGCGGCCGGGCGATGTTCATGCTCGATCCTCCTCTGAAAATCGGCCGCAAAGAGATCAGCGACAATAAAGCGCTCACCGATCTGCTGGCCTCTTGGGGCGTCACTGCCGACAAAGATCTGCTGCTGGACGAGAACCCGCTCTCGCAACTGGTCGGCCTCGACGCCACCGTGCCGCTGGTAACCACCTACGAATCGCACCCGATCGTCAACGATCTCGCGGGGACCGCGACCGCCTTTCCCATCTCGCGCTCGCTCGAAATCAAGAATGAAAATCAGACCACGGTGAGTAAGCTGTTTGGCACATCTGCCAACAGCTTTGCGACTTACAACCTTGCGTCAGCGGAAATCCGCATCGATCCCAACAAGGACAAAAAGGGACCGTTCACGCTGGCCGCCGCCGGCACTTATAACACCGGCAAGCCCAATAGCCAGGGGCGATTCGTCGTGGTCGGAGATTCCCGCTGGGCCTCCAATTCGTTCCTGCGCTTCAACGGCAACCGCAACCTGGCGCTGAACATGATGAACTGGCTCTCCTCGGACGAAGATCTGATTTCCATCCGCCCGAAAGAGCAGGAAGACCGCCGCATCAACCTACGCGCGCGCAGTTTATCATGGTGCGCAGCGTGAGCCAGTTCCTGCTGCCGCTGATCGTGATTATCGGCGGCGTCATGGTCTGGGCTAAAAGGCGTTAGGCGCGGGAGGGTGAGAAGAAATGCGCTTACGTAGTTTGCTGGTCGCCGCGGTGGTGCTGGTGGCGCTCGCGGTTGGACTGTATTTCTCGAACAAGCAGGAAGCGGCCAAATCCGCCAAACCACCCGCCGACGCTGCTCCGAAAATTCTCTCTCTTTCCGACGGCGACATCACCAAGATTTCGGTCAAGGCCAAGGGCGGCGCTGAAACCGTTCTCCAACGGACCACCGCCGGGAAGTGGCAGATGACCAGTCCGGAATATCCGGCCGATCAGGAAGCCGTCAACCAACTGGTGACCTCGGCCGCTAATATCACCTCGGAGCGCGTGGTCGAAGACAAAATGTCGGACCCGAAGGTCTACGGCTTCAACGATCCTGCGCTCAAGGTCGACATCACCAGCAAGGGCGGCAAGGTCAGCGAATTTCTGATCGGCGACGATACGCCCACCAACGGCGGCTCCTACGCCTCGCTGCAGGGCGATCCGCGCGTGTTTCACGGTCGCCAGCTTCGTCAAGAGCGGCCTGGACAAAACCCTCAACGATCTGCGCGACAAGCGGCTGCTGACCTTCGATCAGGACAAGCTCAGCCGCGTCGAGCTGACCGCCAAGAAGCAGGACATCGAAGAGTTCGGACGCGACAAGGATCAGTGGCAGATCGTCAAGCCCAAACCGCTGCGCGCCGACGGCTCGCAAGTGGACGAGCTGATCCGCAAGCTGCGAGGACGCCAAGATGGACCCTGCGGTTCCGAGGAGGACGCCAAGAAAGCAATGTCCGCGTTCGCATCTGGAACGCCCGTGGCTACCGTAAAGTTCACCGATCCGTCGGGCACCCAGCAGATCGAGATCCGGAAGAACAAAGACGATTACTACGCTAAATCCAGCGTGGTCGCCGGACGTTTACAAAGTGCCCACCGAGCTCGGCACGGGCGTCGACAAAGGCCTGGACGATTTCCGCAACAAGAAGCTTTTCGACTTCGGATTCAACGATCCGAACAAAGTCGAGATGCACGACAGCGGGCAAGACTTACGTCCTTCACCAAATCGCGGCGACGACTGGTCCTCCAACGGCAAGAGAGATGGACAGCATCAGCGTGCAGTCTTTCATCGACAAGGTGCGCGACCTGTCAGCCAGCAAGTTCATCGACTCCGGCAAGCCCGGCACACCCAGTGACCGACATCACCGTGACCTCGAACGATGGCAAGCGCGTGGAGAAAGTATTAATCTCAAAGCAGGGCAATGATTACATCGCCACAGCGCGAGAACGAGCCCGCGCTCTACGGGCTGGACTCCAAGACCGTGGACGATCTCTCCAAGGCGGCCTCGGACGTGAAGCCGGCGCCTGCACCGCCTGGGAAGAAATAAAGCGGGCTTTGACCTGCGCACATGACCGGCCTCCTCACCGACCTCTACCAGCTCACGATGGCGGCCGGTTATTTCGAGGCCGGTAAAGCGCAGCAGATCGCGACCTTCGAGCTCTTCTTCCGCCATCTGCCGCGCTACCGCAATTTCGTGCTCTCGGCCGGCCTGGAGCAGGTGGTCGAGTATCTGACTAGTCTCCGCTTCACGGAAGAAGAAATCAGCTATCTTCGCTCGCTGCCGCAGTTCCGGCAGCGTCTCGCCCGCCTTTTTCGATGCCCTGCGCGACCTGCATTTCACCGGCGATCTTTTCGCCATGCAGGAAGGCACGCCGATTTTCGCGGGCGAGCCGTTCCTCACCGTGCGCGCGCCGCTGATGGAAGCGCAGATCGCCGAGACTTACCTGCTGGCCATGATCGGCTTCCAGTCGCTGATCGCAACCAAGGCGTCGCGGATCGCGGAAGTGGCCGGAGGGCGCGAGGTAGTGGACTTCGGCACGCGCCGCGCGCATTCTCCCGAAGCGGGTGTGCTGGCGGGCCGCGCCTCCTACATCGGCGGCTGCGTCGGGACCAGCAACACCGAAACCGGATTCCGCTATGGCATTCCTGTTTTCGGAACCGCGGCGCATTCCTGGATTCAGGCCTTCGAAACGGAGCGCGAGGCGTTCGAGCCAGTCTGCAGAATCTGCTGGGCGACGCGACCGTCTATCTCATCGACACCTACGACACCGTGGAAGGCGCGCGGCTGGCGGCCTCGCTGGGGCGCCCGCTGTGGGGCGTGCGCCTGGATAGCGGCAATCTGGTGGAGCTTTCGCGCGAGGTCCGCAAAATCCTGGACGACGCCGGGCTCGCAGACGCGAAAATCATGGCCACCAGCGATCTGAACGAGTACAAGATTCTCGAATTCGCGGCCGCCGGCGCGCCCATCGACGCGTTCGGCGTCGGCACCGACCTGGCCACCTCCACCGATTCGCCCAACCTCGGGCGTGGTTTACAAACTGGTGGAGCTGGATGGCCGCTTCACCGCCAAATTCAGCGAGGACAAACACACGCTGCCGGGCGCCAAGCAGGTGTTCCGATTCGCGGGCCACGACGTGGTGGCGTGCAACTGGGAATGCCTCGGCTGCGGCCCCGGCGAACCGGAGGCGCGCGCGCTGCTGCGTCCGGTGATGCTGCGCGGCAAACTGGTTGCGCCGCTGCCCACTCTCGCCGACGTGCGCCGCTACGCTTCCGAATCCATCAAGAAGCTGCCCACCGCCATCCGCAGCCTGTTCGACACCGACCAGCAGTATCGCGTCGAATACAGCCCGGCTCTGCTGAACCTGTACGAGAAAGTGCAGAATGAAAACGGTATTCTTCGACATCGACACGCAGATTGATTTCCTGTATCCGGCCGGGGCTTTGTACGTGCCCGGAGCCGAGAAAATCCTGCCGGTGATGGCGGAATTGAACCGGCGCGCGCCGCTGGTCATCTCCACGATGTGACGCGCATGCCGAGGACGATCCCGAATTCAAAGTCTATCCGCACCATTGCGTGGCGGGAACGACCGGCCAGCAGAAGCCTCAGATTCTTCTGCGTGAAAAACGCTCGACTCTTCCGTCACGCCTGGAAGGCGCCGCGGCAACTCATCTTAGAAAAACAGAAACTCAACTGTTTCAGCAACCCGTATCTGGCGCCGCTGCTGGCCGAGCTGAATGCGGACCGCTACGTGGTGTACGGCGTGGTGACCGAGATCTGCGTGCGCCTGTGCGCCTTCGGCCTGCTGAAGACCGGCAAGCGGGTCGAGATGGTCACGGATGCGGTGAAGGCGCTCAACGAGGTCACGGCTACCAATATGTACATGCAGTTCACCGCAGCGGGCGGGCATCTAACCACTGCTACCGCGTTGGGAATGTAGCATGGGCTTCAGACTGACTTCAGTATTGACGGAGAACGGGCCGTTTTTCCTAACCGCAGTCGTACCCGCGCCGAACTTCAGCGGTTCCAGAACAACGTACAGCCCTAAGCGCGGTGTAGATCGAACGGTACCTGTTGGCGCAATGCGATGCGCGTCGTCCGAATCACGCGTGCCATGCCAGCGCGCCGTTTTCGCTGCGATTCCGCACGCGGCCCTGACGCTGCATGTGCTCCAGATGCGCCAGCACTTCGAAGACCGCGAAATGATGATTGATCGGCGACAGCTTCTTGCGCCACATTTCGCCGACCAGCGAGTGCGCCGTGCGTGGCGACTTTTCGATCAAGCCTAGAATCTCGTCGCAGCGCTCGCGGTGGTGCTGGATGGTCTGCTCGATCCAGGCGCGATGCCCCGAGAAAGGCTCGCCGTGCGCCGGCAGGATCAACTCGACCTCCAGGTCGGCCAGCCGCCTCAGCGATTCCAGGAACTCGCCCAACATGTCCCGGCCAGGATGCCAGGCGATGTTGGGCGTGATGTTTTCCAGGATCTGATCGCCCGAGAACAGGAGCTTCCGCTCTCTCGAATACAAACAGGCGTGGCCCGGCGAATGCCCGGAAGTCCACAGCACTTCGAGCGGACCGATCGCGGTGGGGATCTCCTCGCCGCCCGAGTACAGCACGTCGGGCGCGAGAGTATGGAAGTTCTTGCGCACTTCGACGAAATGCGCGTGCATGGTTTCCTCCATCGCCTTGGGGACTCCGGCTTGCGCGTAGGCGATGTCGATCCACGGGAAACGCCGCTCGGCTCCAGCGATCATGCTCAAATGCCGCGCCTCGGCTTCGTGCATCCCGAGCTTGGCCCCCGTGAGCCGCAGCAGCCGCAGCGACATGCCCATATGGTCGGGATGCATGTGCGTAAGGAAGATGCGGCGGATCTCGGTCCAGGCGATGCCGCGCGCCGTCATGGCGGCCTGCAGCGTCTCGAACGCGGGCTCGGTTTCCATGCCGCAATCGATCAGCAGGTAGCCGTCCTCGAGCGCGACCAGGTAGACGTTGACCGACTCAAGCTCGAACGGCAGCGGCAGCTCGAGCTTCAGGACGCGCGGATAAACTTCGCGAAATTCAGTCATTTCAGACCGCGTCGCTCGCGTGATAGGAGCTGCGGACCAGCGGCCCGGCTTCGACGTGCGCGAATCCCATCTCGTAGCCCGAGCGCTTCAGATCGTCGAACTCGTGCTGCGGGACGTAGCGGATGATGGGCAGATGGCGCTGGGAGGGCCGCAGGTATTGGCCGAGCGTCAGGATCTCGACCGAGTGCGCGCGCAGATCGCGCATCACCTGCACCACTTCGCTCAGGTTTTCGCCCAGGCCGAGCATCAGCCCGGACTTGGTGGGCACGAACGGCCGCACGCGCTTGGCATAGGCCAGCATGTCGAGCGAGCGCTCGTAGCGCGCGCCGAGGCGCACCTGGCGATAGAGGCGCGGCACGGTCTCGGTATTGTGGTTCAGCACGTCGGGGTGCGCGTTCATGACGATTTCCATGGCGTCGTGCGAGCCCTGGAAATCGGGCACCAGGACCTCGACTTTGCAGCCGGGAATGCGTTCGCGAATGGCTCGGATGGTGAGGGCGAACAGCTCGGCGCCGCCGTCCTTGCGGTCGTCGCGATTGACGCTGGTGATAACGGCGTAGCGCAGCCCGAGTGCCGCGCAGGCTTCGGCGACGCGGCGGGGCTCGTCGTAATCGACCGCCAGCGGCGCGCCTTTCTGCACCGCGCAGAATCCGCAGCGGCGGGTGCAGACGTTGCCGAGGATCATGAACGTGGCGGTGCGGCGATTCCAGCATTCGCCGACATTGGGGCAGGCGGCGCTTTCGCAGACCGTGTGCAGGTTGAGATCGGTGACCAGCCGCTTCAGCTCGTGGTAGTTGTCGCCGGCCGGCGCAGGAGCGCGAAGCCAGACTGGGCGCGCGGACTGCGCTGCGATGGAAACGAGCATCTGCCTTTATTCTATCGCCCCGCATCCTCCCCTCGAGGATCGAACGCGCAACCGACCACGCGACATCCTGAAGCTGCTGGTTCTCGCTGGCGAGAAGTGCGGGCGGACTCGTTTCCTCTTTGGTCCGAGATAGCTAGCTCTAGCCCGCAAAGGCGCGCGGGGCGCCCTCATTTCAGCAACGCAAGCAGCCCTCGCGCTCCGTTTTGCGGGATGTTCCTCAGTAGATTGCTTGAGCCATGTCACCCACTGGGAATAGTGCCAGTTACTAAGTTCTGTATTTTCGGCTTAGACTTAGCTTGTCTCGCTGCCAAATATCCATCGTAGTGAGAACACTTGCAGGCAGATCGCGTTATAGAATTTCTCGACAAACTTGCCAGCCAGGAAATAACCGTTGCGGAGTTTATTCAGACCGCTGAGAGCCTTTCCGAGGGCGAATTCCGCCAGCTGCACCGAATCATGGAGGCGCTTAGTTGACCGGCCCGAATAGAGATTCGAGGGACGATCCTGCTGCCTTTGCCTCGCAATTCGTCAAGCGACTCGACGCAGGAGAATTCGACGGCTGCCTTTCAGAGGTATTAGCAACGCTCTCTCGCGAGCAAACGCTGGCTATTGGCGATATCCTGGCCCATCGAGAGCGTCAGCGCAGGGATCGCGGAGCCACGCCAGCCAGGACGGGCAAATAGGGCATTGCATCAACCAACTTTTAGCGCACTCCCCCTTGCCCGATGAGCCACGCGGATCAGAACCGGCCCAACAGAACCAGGATCAGCACGATCACCAGCACCATGCCCAGACCGCCCGTCGGATAGTAACCCCAGCCCGAGCTGTATGGCCAAGTCGGCAAACTTCCAATCACAAGCAGAATCAAGATAACTAGCAGGATCAGACCCATTTTTGTTCTCCTTCAAGCAGCTGGACTAACGGTCGAGGTCTCGCAACGCGCAGCCAAATCCGCAATGCACACCGGATTCAGCACCGCATTCAGACGATCCACGCGCTGGCGGACGGCCGTCAGTTCGAGCAGAAAATAATCTCTAAGCTGCGGCTCCAGCCGCAATCGCGGGAAGAGCTGTTGCAAACGCCGTTCACCCTGTTTCAAGATCTTTAGTTCCTCTACGAGGACCGAATCAAAGTCCTTCGCGCGAGGAGTTGTTATGCGCATCATTTTCTCCTGGACTCCGGCGAGTCCACGCCTGCCGAAGAGAGCAATCCGCGTTCCAGGCGAGCCTGAATGCGTTTTATGAGGTACTTAAAGGCGCCCAGGAGGACGGCGCCGCGTTAACAAGGGAAGAAAATTCACCGCTGCACATGCCTGGTTCGGTAAGAATCGTCAGTGCAGGCGATGCGGATGGTGACGGAAGTTCTTTAACGCCATGCGCAGGGCGGCTCGGAATCCGATTCCAAACATTTGGTGGACGACTTGCTTTAACTTAGCGGATGCGCGCCAGCACGATTCGCGCCCCGAAGGGCCGGACGCCGAAAAATTTCTTCGACGCGCTTGGCCCCGGCCTCATAACGGGCGCGGCGGACGACGACCCTTCCGGCATCGCCACTTACTCGGTGGCAGGCGCCGCCTTCGGTTACTCCACGCTTTGGACCGCCCTGATCACCTTTCCCCTCATGACGGCTGTTCAACTGATGTGCGCCCGGTTGGGGCTGGTGACCGGACGGGGATTGGCGCACGGAATCCGGCTGCGCTATTCCCGCTGGGTGCTCTGGGGCGCCTGCGCGCTGCTGGCGGTCGCCAATATAACCAACCTGGGAGCCGACCTCGGCAGCATGGCCGAAGTCACAGGAATGATGCTCGGCCTCAGCCCTCTTCCCCTGACACTCGGGTACGCAGTGGCGATCGTTGGTTTGCTCTTCTGGTCGTCCTACCGGCACATCGTGCGAATCTTCAAGTGGCTTACTTTGGTGCTGTTCGCGTATGTAGCCGCCGCGTTTCTTGCTAAGCCGGATTGGAGCGCGGTGCTGGCGTCCAGCCTGATTCCTCACATCGGTTTCAGCCGCGAGTTCCTCTCCGTCTTGGTGGCCATTCTCGGAACCACTATCTCGCCCTATCTCTTCTTTTGGCATGCAGCCCAGGAAGTGGAGGACCAGCGGGCGAACGGTGTTGCGCCGGGCAAAGAACTGAAAGTGCCCCGCGCGGGCCAGCTTCGGGCTCTTCGAACCGATGTCGTCACCGGCATGTTGTTTTCGAACGTCATTATGTATTTCATCATTTTGACGACCGCGGCGACGTTGCACGCGCACGGGAAAAACAACATCGAGACCGCCCAACAAGCCGCCCAAGCTCTGCTGCCTTTGGCCGGAGCGAGCGCGTATTGGTTGTTCAGTCTGGGTGTCATCGGAACCGGAATGTTAGCCGTTCCCGTGCTCGCCGGATCGTGTGCGTATGCCGTAGCGGAAGCGGCCGCCTGGCGGGGAACTCTGGATGTACCGCCTCGGCGGGCCAGGGAATTTTACGCGGTGATTGGCGCCGCGATGTGTGCCGGATTGGTTCTAAACTTCGCCCACCTGAATGCGGTCAGGATGCTGTTCTGGTCGGCCGTGGTCAACGGCGTATTGGCGCCTCCGCTCATCCTGCTGGTGGTGCTCATGACGAGCGATCGCCGCGTTATGGGTGAGGCCGTAGCTTCGCCTCTGGTTCGATGCCTCGGCTGGATCACTTTCGTGGCGATGACCGCCGCGGCAATCGGGATGTTCCTAGGCTAAGCGCCAATCGGCAGCCCGTCACCATCAGGTGCCGGCGCTCGATTGCTTGACGCCGATGGCGCCTTCTTTATACCAGGCGCGCAGCACTTTCTTGTCAAACTTGCCGACGCTGGTCTTGGGAATCTCCTCCAGAAACACCCAGCGCTCCGGCAGCCACCACTTGGCGACGCGATTCGCGAGAAACTGGCGCAGATCGTCGATCGTCAGGCGCGATCCGTGGCGCAGCACCACGCAGGCCAGCGGCCGCTCATCCCAGCGCTCGTCCGCCACGCCGATAACCGCGGCTTCGATCACGTCCGGGTGGGCCATCAGTTGACCTTCCAGATCCACCGACGAAATCCACTCGCCGCCGGATTTGATTACGTCCTTGGCACGATCGGTGATCTGCACGTAGCCCTGCGGATCGATACTGCCGACATCGCCGGTCCGCAGCCAGCCATCGTGGAACCGCTCGCCCGAGTCGTCGCCGAAATACGAGCCGGTGATCCAGGGACCGCGCACTTCGATTTCGCCCACCGATTTCCCGTCCCAAGGCAGGATCCGCTCGCCGACCGCGAGGCGCATCTCGACGCCCGCCACCAGGCGCCCGGTTTTGGCGCGGTAGTCGATTTCCTCCTCGGGCCGCGAGCCCTTGGGAGGCGTGGCCAGAGCCGCCAGCGGGCTGGTCTCCGTCATCCCCCAGCCTTGAAGCACCTTCACGCCGTGACGCCGCTGGAACGCTTCGATCATCGCGCGCGGCACCGCCGACCCGCCGCACATGATCATGCGCAAGGAAGAAAAATCCACCGGATGATTTTCCGTGTAGCGCAGAATATCGTTGAGCACCGTCGGCACTGCGCCGGCCAGCGTAGGACGTTCCTCCGCAATCAAGCGGCACAACGGCTCGGCTTGCAGGAAGCGGCCCGGCATGAGCATGTCCGAACCCGACGCCCACGCCGCGAACGGCAATCCCCAGGCGTTGGCGTGAAACATGGGCGGTATCATGAGCAGCCGGTCCTGCTCGCAGACCGCCAGCGTGGAGGCCTGGCACACCGCCATCGAATGCAGAAAATTCGAGCGGTGCGTGTAGGCCACGCCCTTCGGATTCCCCGTGGTCCCGCTGGTGTAGCACATGGACGCCGCGGAGCGCTCGTCCAGCTCCGGCCACTCGAAATCAGGATCGCCGGTTTCGAGCAGGTCCTCGTATTTCAGGCTGCCCTGCGAGCGAACCGTTGTCTCCGACCACAATGTATCGCTCCACCGTCTTCAACTCCGGAATCACTTTGGCCAGCACCGGGATCAGCGACTCATCGACGATGATCATGCGATCCTGCGCGTGATTGATGATGTAAGCCAGTTGCTCCGGAAACAGCCGGAGATTCAAGCGTGTGATTCACCGCGCCCATGCACGGGATGGCGAAATAAGTTTCCAGATTCTGCTGATGGTTCCAGCACAGCGTGCCGACGCGATCGCCCTGCCCGGATGCCAAGACGCTCCAGCGCCGACGCCAGCCGTGCCGTGCGCGCGGCAACTTCCCCGAAGGTCGCGCGAGCCGAGCGGTCGCCCAAGAAAGCTGACCACTTCGCTCTTCGAGTGGATCTCGCGCGCCGTGCTTGAACAGCATGGTCAAAGTCAGCGGGTAATCTTGCATCGTCCCGAGCATCGAAATGAGTATAGCTCGCGGCACATCGGTAGAATAGAGATATGTGCCGGCCTTCGCGCAACTGGCTAGCAACGCTGGCCCTCCTCGTAATACAAGCACCCTACGCCCACGCGGCGGTGGAGTTCACGCCCTGCAAGAACAATTTCTCCACCGAGCAGCAGATCCAGCTCGGCGACAAGGCCGCCCAGCAGGTCTATAAGGAAATGCCGGTGCTTCCCGATTCCAGCCCCATCACCGAGTACGTCCGCCAGCTCGGCGAGCGTCTCACAGCGGTGGCGCCCGGCTACCAGTGGCCTTACAATTTTCACGTCGCCAACGTGGCCGAGGTCAACGCCTTCGCCCTCCCCGGCGGAACCGTCTTCGTGAATCTGGGAACCATCCAGGCGGCGGAATCGGAAGCGCAATTGGCCGGCGTCATGGCGCATGAGATTTCGCATGTTGTGCTGCAGCACTCCGTGTGCAACGCCGAAAAGCAGCAGCGCGTGGGCCTGCTGGCGGGCCTGGGACAAATCGCGGCCGGCGTCATACTGGGGGAGCGGCCGGAGACATCGCGGCCCAAGGCATCGGTCTCACCGCCGGCCTCGGCTTCCTGAAAATGTCGCGCGCCGCCGAACGCCAGGCCGACCTGGAAGGCGCCAAGATCGCCTACAACGCCGGCTTCGATCCGCGCGGCCTTCCGCAATTCTTTGAGACCATCGAAGCCAAATACGGCGCCGGCGGCTCGCAATTCATGAGCGACCATCCCAATCCAGGCAACCGCACCGAGTATGTGGACAAGGAAATCGCCACCTTCCCGCCGCGCTCCAATTCCATCACCACCAGCCCGGAGTTCGAGCGCGTCAAGGACCAGGTCATCGTCATGCACGCTTACACCGCCAAGGAAGTTGCGTCGGGAATTTGGAAACGCCAGAGCCCGAATCAGCTGGTCAGCGCGGGCGTGAACCAGTCCGCGGGCCCGCACGCCGGATCGGTAACGCCGGATCTCGATACTTCCGGCGCGTGGCGATCCATCCAGGCCGATGGTTTCTCGTTCGACATTCCGGCCAATTGGAAAGCCTACGGAAATCAACGCTCGGCGCTGATCGGCCCGCCGGGCGGCTTCGCGCGTTCGGCCGACGGAGGCGCCGGCAACGTTGTTTACGGGCTGCTTACGGATCAATACCGGCCGCCCTCCGGCGTACGAGGCGCGGCGGCAATGGACGCGCTCATCCATGAGATTGGCGAAGACAACTCCGGATTTACTCCGGGCACGCAACAGCAAATTTCCCTGAACGGCCTGGCCGCTCAGAGCATCGACTGCGACAATCCCTCCGCCAACTCCGGTCACGGCGAGCATGACTGGGTGGTCGCATTCGAGCAGCGCGATGCCAGCTTGCGCTATTTCGTTTTCGTCGCGCCGACGCCGGATTTTGAAGCTCTCCGGCCCGCCTTCAACCGGATTCTACACAGCCTCCGCGTGAACGACTAGCCCAGGCGATTTTCGCTCAGCCGGTTCTCAAGGATCAGCGAAGCATCGAAGCGTAACCATTCCGGATCGCGCGAGGCCGCATCTTCGATCGCCTTGCGCGGCACCAGGCCGACGTATTGAATGCCCGCTATTTCCACCCGGTGCGCCGCCGCTTCCGTTCGCACCGCCCCCAGAACTAAGTCCAGCGGCGTGCGCGCGAAGTCGGTCAGGTTCATCGACACCTGGACCTGATTGCGGCTCGCGAGCGCGACGCCAATGGCCTTCAGCGCCGCCAGCCCGCCCGAGGAAGCGCGAATCTTCCGCGCGATCGCCCGAGCAATACCGAGATCGTCGCTCTTCAGATTGACGTTGAAAGCGATCAGCAGCTTGCGCGCCCCGATGATGCACCCACCCGCGCTTGGATCGAGCGCCGGCCCGCCCAGATCCGGCTCGAGCGCCGGATGTTCGAACCCGCCCCGGCGCACGTTCTCGAGCGGCCCGCGCTGCGCGCTCAGCGCCGCGGCCTCGTAGAAGTACACCGGCACGCGCAGTTCCTTCCAGACTCTCTCGCCGGTGCGGCGGGCAAGCTCGACGCAATCCGCCAGCGTCGCCCCCGCGAGCGGCACGAACGGCGTCACGTCGGCGGCTCCCATGCGCGGATGCACCCCGCTGTGGCGCCGCAGATCGATTCGCTCCACCGCCGTCCGGATCCCGGCGAAGGCCGCCTCAGCGGCGCGCTCCAACGGGGCGGCGAACGTAATGACAGAACGGTTGTGATCCGGGTCCATCTCCGACCGCAGCACGCGCGCGCCCTCGACGGAAGCGATGGCCGATCCAATGGCCGCGACTACGCCTGCGTCATGCCCCTCGGAAAAATTGGGCACGCACTCGATCAGTTGGGCTGCCACTTGACCTCGGACCGGCGCATCAGAATCTCGCCCTTCACCATCACCAGATCCACTAAATTCACGCCAAAGCGATACGGTATTTCGCGATAATCGGACACGCTCAGGATCAGCAGGTCGGCGCTTTTGCCCGCTTCGAGCGAACCGATGCGCGCGGCCAGCCCCAGCGCGTGCGCGGCATTGATGGTCGCGGCTGCAATGGCTTCGGCGGGCGTCATGTTCATCCCCGCGCAGGCCAGCGCCGTGATCATCTGCATGTTCAGCGAAGGGCACGTCACGGGATGGTAGCCGGAGGCCAGCGCCACCGCGACTCCTTGTTCGATCAAGCGCCGCGCTGAGGCGTAGCGCCGTGTTCCTAAATGGAATTCAGCGCCCGGAAGCAGCGTGGCGATGACCGCCGATTGCGCCAGCCGCGCGAGATCTTGCTCGCTGGCCTCGGTCACATTGTCCACGCTCGAGGCGTTCAGCTCGGCCGCTAGATTTATGGCCGCACTGCCGGAACCGCCGCCCGCTTCCACTCGCAGACCATATCGCATCTGGCGCGCCGCGGCGAGATAACCCTGCGCTTGTTCCGCGCTGAAGCCATCCCCTCCGCAACGAATCGCGGCGAACTCGGCCAGCTTGCGGCGCTTCACCAACGGCAATAGATGCGAGCGCGCCCAGTCCAGATACTCATCGGCGCGATTCTCAAAGCCAGGCGCCGCCCGGGCGCACAGCAAGGTGGAAATCACGGGCAGCGCCGCGCAGCGCTTCTCCAGAGCGGCATGCACTCGCAATGTTTTTATTTCACCGGCCTCGCTGAGCCCGAAACCCGACCTCGCTTCCAGCGCCGTGGTGCCATGCCGCACTGCGTCCTCCAAAGCGTGCACGGCAACCGACTCTACCGCGCGAAACGAGAGATCCTGGATCGAGCGCGCCAAAGCTACCGTACCCCCCGCTTGCTGTATTTCTCGCCAACTTGCTCCCGCCAGCCGCATTTCATATTCCATCAGCCGTGCCGGACCCGCCGCCAGATACGTGAGGCAATCCACGAATCCGGGCATTACCACGCAGCCGCTGGCGTCAATTTCCTGTGCGCCGCGGGCCACCGCCAGATTCTCGACGCGCCGGCTCGGTCCAACTTCGCGAACCAGCCCGTCGGCTATCAGCACCGCGCCATCTTGGATCAGTCCCAGATTCCTGAGTTCGGCTCCCCGGCGAGGCCCGCTCGGCCCGCGCAGCGTAAGCAGTTGCCGGGCGCCGCGCACGAGGATAAGCTTTTGCATCGCGTCTGTGGCTGCAACCAGTGCTGAGGCCTTTCCCTTAGGCTATACCAACTCAACGGGCAGGTAGTTCAAAGTGTTAAGTTCTGGTCCCTGTCCGATAAGTGACAACGTAGTGCTTTTGGCGCTTAAGCTGCTGTGAATTTCTCCGATGCCCCAGGCGGCGATGGAATTTAAGGGAAATACACAGCGAAACATGACTAGGAGGTTCGCAGAATATGGGTCTTGAACAGGACGTCCAAGTCAATAACATTGCGGGCGCCGTGGAGTTGTTGGCAAAGTCCAACATAATCGGCATCGTGTTTTCGGGTTCTTCGGGCGAAATCCTTGACGCCAATGACGAATTTCTGCGGATCGTCGGATATTCGCGCCAGGATCTCGAGGCCGGCAGGCTGAATTGGAAAACCCTAACTGCTCCGGAATGGCTGGAAGCCACGTATAAGGCGATTGCACCGCTCCCTGTAACGGGAAGCATCCCGGCTTTCGAGAAAGAATACGTTCGCAAGGACGGTTCCCGCGTGCCCGTGTTGCTGGGCATTGCGGGCTTACCCGGTCCTGGCGCCCCTGGCATTGCCTTCGTGATCGATTTGAGCGTCCGCAAGCGCGCCCAAGCTGAACGGGATCGTTTGATGGTGGAAAGAATCGCGATGCTCGACTCGGCCGGCGAAGGAATTTTTGGCATGGACAAGTCCGGGCACTGCACTTTTATCAATCGCGCCGGTCTCCGGATGCTGGGTTATGAGCAAGACGAGTGCCTCGGCCGAACCATGCACGAACTCTGCCATTCGCGCCGCCCGGATGGCTCGCCCTATCCCGCCGAGGAATGTCCCGTCTTTAGCGCCCTTCGCGATGCCCAGGGCGTTCGCGTTAGCGATGACTTGGTGTGGCGCAAAAATGGCACCCCTCTTCCGGTGGAATATTCAGCCTTCCCGATCATCGCGCACGGCCACACCGAGGGCGCCGTGGTTTCGTTTAAGGATATCAGCGAGCGCAAGCAAACCGAGGCCCGGCTGCGGGCCAGCGAAGAACGGTTTCGCAGCGCCTTTGCACACGCCTCGGCCGGTCTCTTCATCACCGACCTGGAAGGACGTTTTGTGGAAGTCAATCGCGCTTTCTGCCAGATGCTCGGCCGCGACGAAGCCGAGCTGCTGGGCACGCCCTATCAGAACGTGGCTCACTTCGAACGACCTCGCGCGGGACCAGCAAATCTTGGACGCATTTGCTCCGCCAGGAAATTCCCGGGTACGTCGGCAAGGAGCGCTTCTTGCGAAAGAACGGAGATCTGCGGTGGGCCACGATCAGCGCCTCGGTAACCAAGGACGTTTCCGGCACACCCAACAACGTGGTCTGCCTGGTCGAGGACATTACCGAGCAACTGCGCGCCGAAAACGAATTGCGGCTGAGTGAGCAGCGCTATCGCGGCATCGTTGAAAACACGCATGAAGGCATTTGCATGTGCGACGCGCAGCGACAGGTCACCTATGCAAATCCGCGGCTGCATGAAATGCTCGGTTATGAAGAGAGCGCTTGCCTGGAATGCGCAAAATTCCATTTTGAGAGCGATCAAGAAGACGCCGCGCGGCGCTTTGAAAGAAGGAAACAGGGTATCAGTGAATCCTACGAGACGCGGCTCCGGCGTCAGGACGGATCGCCGCTCTGGGCCAGCACCTCCGCCAGCCCGCTCGAGGACGGCCAAGGAAATTTCTCAGGCGGTCTTTGCATGTTCGCCGACATCACCGAGCGCAAGAAGCTGCAGGGACAATTGCTCCAGTCGCAGAAAATGGAAGCCATCGGCCGTCTGGCCGGCGGCATCGCGCACGACTTCAACAACCTGCTCACCGTAATTCTGGGTTACAGCAGCATTCTGGAGCGCAAGCTCTCCGCGCAGGACCCGCTGAGCAACAACGTGGTAGAAATCCGCAAAGCCGGCGAGCGCGCCGCCGTCCTCACCCAGAAGCTGCTGGCCTTCAGCCGCAAGCAGGTCCAGAGCCGGCGCATCTTCGCCCTGAATCATCTCATCCGCGATACGGAAGGCATGCTGCAACGCCTGCTCGGCGAACAAATACGCCTGGTCACCGATCTTGACCCGGCGGCCGGCAACATCCAGGCCGACACCGGCCAAATGGAGCAGGTGCTCATGAATTTGGCCATCAATTCGCGCGACGCCATGCCAAAAGGAGGCCAGCTTCTGATCGAAACCAGAGCGTCAGGAACTGGACCGCGACTGCCGCCAGGCTGCGCGGCCTTCCGCCCGGCCCTAACGTCGTTCTCAGCGTCACCGATACCGGCTGCGGCATGGACGAACAGACCAAATCGAAAATCTTCGAACCGTTCTTCACCACCAAAGATCCCGGCATCGGCACCGGCCTGGGACTTTCCACGGTGCTGGGGATTGTGAATCAAAGCGGCGGCGCGATTTCGGTCTACAGCGAGATCGATGTCGGCACCACATTCAAGATCTACCTGCCGCTGGTGCAGGGCGCGGTCAGCGCCGCCGAACCGGCCCGTCTGCCAGCCGCCAAGGGCCGCGGCGAAACCATCCTGCTGGTGGAAGACGAGCCGCGCATCCGCACCCTGGCTGCCACCGTATTGCGCGAGCACGGCTACACCGTCCGGGAGGCTGCCAGTGGCGAAGCCGCTCTGGCCGATAGCGCGGCGCTGTCCTCCGTCGATCTGCTGCTGACCGACATCGTCATGAGTGGAATGAACGGCCGCGAGCTGGCCGAAAAATTGGTGGCGGCTCATCCCCATGTGCGCGTACTGTACATGTCCGGCTACACCGAAAACGCCGTCACGCAGCAGGGCATTCTGGATCCGGGCCTGAATTTTCTCGCCAAGCCATTTCGCCCCGAAGACCTGCTCATCAAAACCGCCGACGTTCTAGCCAGGGTCGCGCCACAAGGCCGAATCCTGGTGGTGGACGATGATGCCCAGGTTCGATCTTTTCTCGCTACTTTGCTCGAAACCGATGGCTATACGGTGATCCAGGCCGGCGATGGCAAGCAAGCCCAGGCGCGCTGCCAGGAAACCGCTTTTCGATCTGGTCATCACGGATCTGGTTATGCCGGAGCAGGAAGGCCTGGAGACGATTCACGCCGTTCGCAAGCAGTGGCCCCAGTTGCCCATAGTGGCCATCTCAGGCGCCTTCGCCGGAGCTTATCTCGAGCTCGCCAAGAAGCTGGGCGCCAGCGCTATTTTCCGCAAGCCCTTCGAGCCGGGCGTCATCCTGCGCGAAGTACATCGGTTGGTCCGGCAGGTGGTCCCGGCGCCGCCCAGCCCTTAGGACCAATACTCCCAGTGCCGGGTCGCCACCACGTACCCGCACAAACACGCGTTGGTGATGGCGTGCACCAGGATGCAGTCGCCCAGGCTGCGCGTTCGCACCATCCACCAGTTGTAGATCACACCCGTCACCAGCCCCACGTCCCAATACGGTCCGTGCTCGGCGGCGAACAGAACAGCCGTGATTGCAAACGCGCCGAACTGGTAGGTCCCCAGCGGAACCTTCTCGAAGCGCGGCGAAATCAGCCACCGCATCAGCCACGCCCGCCAGAACAGCTCCTCGATGATCGGCACCAGAACCACGGCTCGAAAAATCCGCGACCACAGCACTACCGGCGAAAGCAAAACGCTCTCCGGCGCGGGCACGCTAAGTTGCCCCAGCAGCGCGTTCTGAAAAAGCCAGTGCTGCCGGTACGCTGGAAACAACATGTCGGGTCCCACCCAGATCACGAACACCGCCACGCCTAATACCGCCGTCTCAACCTTATGCTTGGCTCTCAGGTCGATGACGTGCCGCGAAAAGATCCACAGGATCGCGCACAATAGCACCGCGCGCGCCGGATACTCCACGGCCGGATTCAGCGCGGCATATTTCTGCAGCGCCAGAAGCGCCATGAAGCTGGCGAAAGGAACTACATAAGGCAGGCTGCGCCAGCGATCCACAGTTGCGTTAGGCAAAAAAGGGTCCTACAGAACAGCCTACCCTACCTTGGCTAGCAATTCCTCAATCTGGTTCAGTTCCCGGTCGCTAGGCTTGTCGCGCCGCGCCGCTTCCAATTCCCGGCGCGCCATCAGCCGGTCCCCCTTCTGATACCAGGCCAGCGCCAGATGCAGCCGGAACGCGGCATTGCCGGGCTCGCGCTTCACCACCTCGCGCAACATTCGTAAACCGTCCTCGGTGAGATTTTTCTTGATATAGATCAAGCCCAGCGTGTCGATCACGTTGACATCGCCGGGCAGTTTCGCGCGCGCGTGCTGCGCGTACTCGAGCGCCTGATCCAGGTCCACGCCTTGCTCGGCTTCCAGATACGCGAGATTGTTCAGCGCCCTGGGATTGTCGGGCTGCTTGGCGAGCGCCGCCTGGTAGGCCTGGCGCGCTTCACGGTAGCGTTTGAGGTGATCGTATAAAACACCCAGATCCAGATCCGGCCTGGCATCCGCCGGGGCCAGTTGGCGCGCTCTCTCGAATGCCGCCGCCGCGCTCCGCACATCGCCGAGCTGCGCCTGGGCTTCGCCCAGCCTTAGATAAACTTCCTGGGAATTCGGGTCGCGATTCAGCAGCATCTGGAATTGCGCCACCGCCTCGCCATATTTGCCCGCGCGTAGCAGAAGATTCGCCAGTTCGGATCGGTAGTCCCCGCGCTCCGGGTTCTTGATCCAGCTCATGCTCCACCATCTGAATGGCCGGCTCCCACTGCTCCTGCCGCACCTTGCTATCGATGGCGCCCGCCAGCCCCCGCGCATCGTTCCGGTCCCTCAGGGCTTGAAACTGGCCCTCCGCCTCTTCAAAACGTCCTTGCTTCAAGTCCAGCTCGCCCAACTCGAAGCTCGCATCGTTCGATTTCGGATCCATCGCCAGCACGCTTGCCAGGTCATCCCGCGCCTTGGCGTATTCAGCCATGCTGGTCCATCCCCTGGCCCGCAGCAGCAGCGCGGAAAGATTGGCCGGCTCCCGGCTCAGCACCTGTTCGGCCTGCGCCACGGCCTGAGCGCTCTCGCCCCGCGCCAATTCCACTTCAGCCAGACTGAGCCGCGCGGCAGTGTGCCGGGGGTCGATCCGCAACGTCTCGCCAAACTGCGCGCGCGCCTGTTCCAGTCCCCCCGCACCGCCGGCCATGTAGGCGCGGCCCAGATCGTAATGCACCAGCGGATTCCAGGCCATCTTTCCCGCCAGCGTCCCTAGCTCGGAGATCGCTTGCTTCAGCTGCTGGGGATCTCTCCCCGCAATTTCCAGGGCAGCCTTGAGCCCGGCCGCTTCCGGGTCCTTCGGATCATCCCGCAAAATCTGGCCCAGCAGGCGGCCCGCTGGTTCGCTCCGGCCCTGGCTCGCCAGCACCTCCACTCTCTTCTTCTGGTACATGCGCCGGCTGTTGGGATTCTCTTTTTCGCCCAGCTCGAACTGCTCGAGCGCCCGATCGAATTCGCCAATCCGCGCGTAGAAATCGCCCACCTGCAGCCGCGCGTCCGCAAAAACACCCGTCTTCGCCGTCAGCCTTTGGAGCGCCGCCTGCATGTCCGAACGCCGGTTGGTCATGTAGTAATGAAAGGCAAGCTGCATCACGTACGCGCCTTCCCCAGGATTGTTCGCGATCTTCCGGTGAAGAATTTCCTCGGCCAGCTCCGGCCGGCGCGTCCGCAAATAAGTGGTATACAGCAGGTCGTAAATCGCACCGGCAGCTTGGTCGTGCTGGATCATTTCCCCGGCCAGCTTCTCGGCCTGTTCGTCCTGATGATCGGCCTGAAGCGCCTGCGCCAGAGCCAGCACCAGTTCCCTTTGATACGGCTTGGCTCGATTGGCTTCCTCGAACTTCTGAATCGCGGTATGCAGGTCCTTCTCGATCAGCGCGACCTCTCCGGAAAAACGCAGCCCGTCGTAGGAACCTTTGTCCTTCTTGAGCAGCCTCCGCGCCAGATCTCTCAAGTCGGCCAGCAGCTCCTTATTCCCGTTTTGATCGGCTGCGTAAAAAAGCAGGTCTAAATCGCCAAGCTGGATCATCGCGCCGGTGTTGGCCGGATCCAGATCCATGGCGCGCACGAAATCCTTGCGCGCTTCCGCGT
The DNA here is from genome assembly GCA_963739705.1 of Terriglobia bacterium. Taxonomy (GTDB): domain Bacteria; phylum Acidobacteriota; class Terriglobia; order Bryobacterales; family Bryobacteraceae; genus Palsa-89. Next base: position 398,475 of record CAVUBR010000025.1, read on the forward strand.
AGCTCCCCAGTTGATCGTTGGTTAGCCCGAGCTGATACCAGGCCTCGGCGTATCTTGCGTCTTTCTTGAGCGCCCGCCGGTACAACAGCGACGCTTCCTTGTACTTGCCCCGGCTGAAATACCGGTTCCCGTTTTCGAGGTACTTCCTGGAAGCAACCCGCGGATCGCTGCCGCACGCGGCCAGCAGAACCAGAATCGGCAACACCAGCCAGGCTTTCTGAGGTGCCACGCAGTGTAGTCCACTCGGCCGGCCCCAATTCTCAAGAAAAAACTCACCGCGCCCGCCCCTACCTCAACGCCGCCGCCAGCGTTCCCGTCTGCCTCAACACATCCAGCCGCGCTTTCTCCAACACCCGCTGCGACTCGTAATACGCAATCCACTTCTCCTGCTCGTTCAGCCGCGCCTCTTCAATCCTCTGCTGCGTAGTCCGCCCTTCCTCCAGCTGCGCCAGCAGCACCGACACCTGCTCGCGCGCGTAGTCCAGGTCGAGCCTCGCTACCTCCCGCGCGCGCGATGCCTTCTGCATCTCCTGGTAACTGCGCTGCGTGTCCAGCTCGATGCGATTGCGCGTCTGATTCATCTGCGTGCGCAGCGCTTCCACGTCGGTCAAGGCCTGCGCTCGAAGCGCTTTTCCAGCCGTGCCCGGCAGGATCGGAATCGTGATGGCCGCACCCAGCTCGCTGTTGTTGCGCTGCACACGATTAAAGAACGCCTGGTATTGGCTGGTCGCAAACAGCGCATATTGCGCCACCAGATCCACCGTCGGCAGCCGCCCCGCGCCGTATTCCTTGACCTCCAGCCCCTTGGCTTGAAGCTGTGACTCGAGCTTGCGCAAGTCCTTGTTGTTCTCGAGCGCCAGCTGCCGCGCCGCCGCTTCGCTGTCGGGCACCTGCAGCGCCGGTTGCTCTTCGTCCGCCGTCTGGACCCGGTCACCCGCCGGATATCCCAGCACCACCGCCAGCGCGGCACGCGAGTAATCCAAATCCTCCTGGACAGCTTCATAGCGCTGCCTGCCTCGCGCCAGATCCACGGCGACGCGCTTGCTTTCCAGCGGAATCTCGCGGCCCTCCTCGACGCGCAGTTGCACCGTCGCGCTGGCCTGCTCCAGGCTCTGTATCTCCAGTTGCAACGAGGCCGCGCCGCGCGCCATTTGCTGCGTATCCAGATACTGCGATGCCACCTGGTACACAACTTCATCGCTCTTGGACTGCGTCGCAATGCCCGCGCCTCGCGCCAACTCCCGCACCCGCGCTAGTTCATAGCTCTTTTGCCGGTTGAACAGCGCCATATCGGTTCGAGCCTGAATGATGGACGGCGCCGAGCCCTCGATGCTACTCGGATAACCCCACACCTTGGCCGCCCCGCTTCCGGCGAACAACTTCGGCCGGAAGGGGTCCTGCGCCACGCCCACGCCCTCCTTGGCTTTCTGTTCCTCCAGACGCGCCAGTATCACGTCCGGATTTTCCTTGAGCGCCACTTCCACCGCCTGCTTGAGCGTCAGCGAATGCACTTCAGCGAACGCCACACCGGCGGCAATAACAAAGAGAAAAGTTTGTCTCAGCACATTCTTAGATTAGCCCCAGAACTCCATCGCGGAGAGAGACTGCGGCGAGACTAGCCAATGAAAATCTGCGCAGTCTATCGCATGGCTCGCAAGCAATGCCGCGGTTGGAAGCGGAATCGGGGCAGAATCCAGAAAGATAGCGGGCCACTCTGGCGGGACCGGCCGATCCACATCGCCGCCTCTAGCACCTTGAAAATACAGCCTGTTACACAACGTATCAGCAACGTTGTTTCCTCCTGTTACTTCCGCGGCCGCCCCTCGCTGGCGCAAACTTCATAGTCGGAGCCAAAATTTCTCCCTATGCCACTGCATCATCCTTCACTATTCGCCACCGCGTTTCTCGCCGCTCTTCTCAACACCAGCGCAATAGCTGCCACAGGAGCGGCCACCGCCCAGGTGTTTTTAACCGGCCAGACCGTTACGGTCTCGGGCAACATACAACAGGACAGCCCCACCGGCCCGTCCTACGTCTCGAATCCGAGCGGGTTTTTCTTCACCGTCACCGATGGCATCACCACCGTGTCTGGCCAGGAACGCCGGAATAACGACCCTGTGGGCGGGCCGAACAAGGCGCTTCAATCCATCGCGACTTTCGATGGCAGCCAGACAATCATCTCAGGCACGATCAATGCCGTGAGTTTCAGTCCTGCCGAGACCGGTCAGTCTTTCGGGATCGGTGTGACTACCAGCACCGCACTACAGAAGGCCGCGATTTCATACAACAGCAATATAGTGTATGGCTTTGCGGGATTGGGTTTTGTTGCAATCAACGGTCATCTGTACGCGGTGTCCGGCATTAGCCCGGAAAGCGCAACGAACCTGGATCTGACGAACGTCGGTTTAGCCAACGGACCGACGCTGTCCGGACCAATGCCGTTCGTCATTACCTTGGCGGCCGGCTCGGTCTCGGTTACAGTCGGAGGCTACCCAGTCGGTGGCGCTGTAACGGTTCCCTACGACCTGTCGAAAGTCGTCCTCATAGCTGGCGGACTCAGCGGGAATGCCAGCGATGGACCCGCAACCATGACCTATGCCAGCATCTCCGCGGCTTTGCCAACCACGGTCGGCGCTCCGAGCTTGTTATATGCGGTCTCCGGCGATAATCAAAGCGCCACTGCGGGAACCGCGCTTGCAGCCCCGCTGGTCGTTGATGTCGTCGACTCGCATCGCAACGCCGTCCCGGGCGCCACCGTTAGCTTCACCGCAACCGGCGCAACCGTAACGCCTCCATCAGCTTCAACCAACACTAAGGGCCAGGCAAGCGCGCAAGTCACATTAGGAAACGCCGCAGGACCGGCCACCGTAACGGCTACCGTGACTGGCCTCGCGCCGGTGATATTCCAACTCACTGCTAACCCGAACCCGTTGCTTCCCAACATCACCAACGTCGTAAATGGCGCCAGCTTCCTGCCCCAGATCGTGGCCGGAAGTTGGGTCACCATTCAAGGAACGAACCTTTCGGCCACCACCCGGCCGTGGGGGGCGTCTGACTTCGTGAACGGCGCTCTGCCAATCCAGCTCGACAATGTCTCCGCCACCATCAACGGCAAAGCGGCCTACATCTACTACATCAGCCCAACGCAGTTGAACATCCTGGCTCCCGACGATGCCGCCACCGGCCCGGTCGCCGCGCAAGTGACCAATTCAGCCGGTGTCAGCAATACCTTTACCGCCAATAAGGTGGCCTTGTCGCCGGCTTTGTTCCTGTTCACCTCGCCATACCCGGCCGCGGTCCATGCCGACGGCACGTATGTGGGACCGCCCCAATTGATCGCCGGAGCCGCCACCACGCCGGCCAAACCGAATGAAATAATCTTGCTGTTTGGCACCGGATTCGGGCCCACCAATCCGGTCATCACGACCGGTTTTACATTCGCGAACCCGGCTCCGCTCGCCGATAGCGTGACCGCAACCGTGGGAGGCATGCCCGCAAGCGTCCAAGGATTCCTGATTTCTCCGGGTCTCTATCAGTTCAACCTGACGATTCCCAATTTGCCGGACGGCGATGCCGCGCTCGCAATTACGATCGGAGGACTCAGCACGCCCGACGGCTTGTCGCTGACGGTCGCCCAGTAATTGAGTCGCGCGCGGTTACGGCGGCTGTCTATCCCAAAGCGCGCACGTGGTTGAAATTGAGCGCCTCGAACCCGCGCCGCTGAATGGCTAGTTGCAGATCCAAGTCCGCCGTGACAACAAGAATTCCCCTGGAAGAGACCTTCGCAATCGCGGCATCTGTCAATCCCAATTGTGCGAATAACGGATCAGTGACCAGCGCCGTACTCATATCGTAGTATTCTTCAACTTCTTCAACGAGCACGCCGAAGCGCCTGCGCACGGTCGCCAGCTCCTTGCCACCCAGATCGGTCAGATCGCTTACCTGGCTGAGAACGTGGGGCGTAGTTACGAGTTTGCCGAACCATCCGATAAGCGCCGACAGCGTGTCGAAATCACCGATTGTAAAATTCCGAGTGCGCTTGAACTCAGGAATCCTCCGCTTGTTTACCAAACCTACTAAAAGCAGCACGAGTAGGTTTGAATCGACCAAAACGCCCTTCGATCGATGTTTCTCGATCAGCGCGCCTGCGTCCAGCATTACGTCACGGCCAGTTCCCGAATTTTCATGGATGCAATTTCACCAGTCTTTTTGAGTACCGCGAAAATCTTGTATTCGCGTCTATGGCCGAATAGGTTTCCGGCGTCGTGCAGGACACCAATCGTAAACTGAGGATCGGAGATCATGCTTAACGTGAGTAGCCAGGCCTCTTCGCCATTAACCAGCCCTGACTCGACCTCCTCAAGGCGGAGACCAGCCGTTCGTTCAGGGCCAAGGGTTTGCCGAGCGAAAGCCGCGGCATTTTGGACGGCCTCTTGGATCGTCGCCATGCTACGAACATAACACGCACGACCTATCAAACACGCAAAACCGCGGAACGCGTCAAATCCGCCCTGAACGTGCCACGCACAATCACCCCGCCCGCTTGTTGATTTGCCTCCTCACCCATTGCGCTACACTGAAACCCAGTTATGCGCGCGACTCAAAATCGGCTTTTTTTGGCGTTTTTTTGCGCGCTGATCGCGTCCGCAACCGCGCTCGCCAATCGCGGAGTCACTCCCGAAGATTACTTCGCTTTCCACTTCCTCAGCGACGCCCATATCTCGCCTGACGGCAAGCAAGTCGCCTACGTGACGACCGTGGTCGACCAGCAGCGCAATCGCCGCAATTCCTCGATCTGGATCGTCGCCACCGACGGCCGATCCGTCCCCGCGCCGCCTCACCGCCGAGAACTTCAATTCCACCTCGCCGCGCTGGAGCCCGGATGGCTTCGTTCTTGCATTTTTATCGAATCGCACCACCGACCCCGCGCCCCCCTCCCCCCCCGGCGCCAATCCCGCCACCCCGGCAGCCCGCGTTGAAAGCGGCGGCGCGCGCCCGCAAATCTGTCACCCTCGCGATGTCCGGCGGCGAAGCTCAGGTGGTGAGCCATCTGAAAAATGGCGTGACCTCCTTCCAGTGGTCGCCCGACGGCACCCGCTTCGTCGCGCTTTCCCGCACCGGCCCCAGCGACGACATCGCGCCCAACGCGCGCAAAAGCGACGTCCGCCACTACAAGCACATCTCCTACAAGTTCAACGACACCGGCTGGTTCGACGACCGGCGCAGCCACCTCTGGCTCATCGACGCCTCCACCGGCAAAGATCAGCAGCTCACCAGCGGCGACGATTGGAACGATCTCGATCCGCAGTGGTCGCCCGACGGCTCCCGCATCGCGTTCGTTTCCGACCGCACCGGCCACGAATACGACGACAGCCACAATCGCGACGTCTGGGTTATCTCCGCCGCCGGTGGCCCGCTGACCAAAATCTCCGACCACCCCTTCAACGACGACATGCCCCGCTGGTCGCCCGACGGCAAGCAGATCCTGTTCGCCGGACAAACCGTGCGCCGCCAGTTCCCGAAGCTCTACATCGCGCCCGCCACCGGCGGCGTCGCCTCGCATCTGATCACCGAAGACCTCGACCTGATCCCCACCGAGCTGCACTGGGGTCCCGGTCCGAACGAAATCCGCTTCCAAACCGGTTTCAAAGGCACCGAACAGATTTTCCGAGTTGACTTGAGCGCTCGCAAAACCTCAGCCGTCACCAGCGGCGAACGCTCCTATCACGGCTTCGACATCAACGCCAAGAGCCGGCGTGATGACGTATTTCGCCAACGACTTCGAGCACCTGGACGACCTCTATGCCTCCGCGCTCGATGGCTCCGGCGAGCGACAACTCACGCACTCCAACGACAAGCTCTGGTCCGAACTCACTCTTGCCAAAGTGGAGCGGCTCCCCTACCAGAGCACCGACGGCTGGGCCATCGACGGCTTTCTCGTCAAACCCATCAACTGGGAGCCAGGCAAGAAATATCCTCTAATCCTCAGCATCCACGGCGGACCTGCCGGCCAATACGGCGTCGACTGGTATCACGAATTCCAGGTCTACGCCGCCAAAGGCTACGCGGTCTTTTTCTCGAATCCGCGCGGCTCAACCGGCTATGGCCAGAAGTTCGAGCGCGGCATCGTCAACAACTGGGGCGGCATGGATTACCAGGACATCATGGCCGGCCTCGACGCGGCGCTCAAACAAAATCCCTGGATCGATCGCGACCGCCTGGGCGTCACCGGCGGCAGCTACGGCGGTTACATGACCAACTGGATCCTCGGCCACACCACGCGCTTCAAAGCCGCCGTCACTCTGCGCAGCGTCTCCAACTTCATCAGCGACGACGGCACCCGCGACGGCGCCTACGGTCATGAGGACGATTTCGACGGCTTCCTGTTCGACGACTTCGATCAATACTGGAACGCTTCGCCGCTGAAGTACGCCAAGAACGTCAAGACCCCCACGCTGGTCCTGCATTCCGACAACGATTACCGCGTCCCCATCGAGCAAGGCGAGCAATGGTTCCGCGCGTTGCAACATTACGGCGTCACCTCCGAGTTCGTGGTTTTCCCCCGCGAAAATCACAACCTGACGCGCACCGGCGAGCCCAAACATTTAGTGGAAAGCCTGAACTGGCAGCTCTACTGGTTCGACCGTTTCATCAATGGGAATGCCAACGCCAAACCGCCGGACGCTCCGTAGCCCGAGACCCCACATGAAAAAGACACTGCTGGTAATCCTGGCCGCAGCCGGCGCTGCATTCGCGCAACAGGCTCAAGATCCCGACTTCGCCCGCCTGGTCAAGGAATGGACCACACGCCCTGAATTCATGAGCCCGCTGGTGGATCATCTTCCGAAAGCAAACGGCATCCCTAGCCCCAAGGACGTTCTCGGCTACTACGTCGGCACGCCCAAAAAACTAACCCACGTAGCCGACCTGTTGCGTTACTACCGCGCCCTCGAGTCCGCATCCAAGCGCGTGAAGATCCTCCCGGCCGGCACAACCGACGAAGGCCGCGAGCAAGTGGTGGTCGCGATCGCCGACGAAGACACCATCCGCAATCTCGAAACTTATAAAGGATACTTAGCCAAACTCGCCGACCCGCGCGGCCTCACCGCCGATCAAGCCAAGCAAATCGTCGCGCAAGCCAAACCCATCTACATGTTCACCGGCGGCCTCCACAGCGCGGAGACCGGCCCTCCGGAAATGCTCATGGAACTGGCTTACCGCCTGGTCGCGGAAGACTCGCCGTTGTTCGACCAGATTCGCCGCAACCTGATCGTCATGATCGTGCCCGTGCTCGAACCGGACGGCCGCGACCGCTACGTCGACTGGTATTACCACCACAAAATCACCGAAGAGACCGAAGCCGACAACGTCGGCGGCCCTCCCTATTGGGGCAAGTACATCTACCACGACAACAACCGCGACATCAATTACTCGCAGGTCACGATGCGCAACTGGCTGAAGTTTTATCTCGATTGGCACCCGCCCATCATGCACGACCTGCACGAATCGGTGCCATTCATGTACACCTTCAGCGGCCAGGCCCCGCAGAATCCCACGCTCGATCCCATCCTCTACGCTGAGCTCCCCTGGCTCTCCAATTTCGAGATGACCAAAATGTTCGGCTACGGCATGCCGGGCGTCTGGGACCACGGCTATGTCGACATGTGGTCGCCCGGTTATCTCGGATTCATGTCGTCCAATCACAACGGCATGCTGCGCATGTACGAAACCTTCGGCAACGGCGGCGCGAACACCATGAAGCGCACCGTCGCGCCCGAGCCAGGCAGCGGGCCGCCCGGCGCGAATCAGACCACGCGCGAGTGGTACCGTCCCTTGCCTCCTTATAAAGAAGTTGTCTGGTCCATGCGCAACAACACCAATTACATGGAGACCGGCGTGCTCTCCGCGCTCGAAATCGCTTCCGGCTTCGCGAAAACTCTGCTCCAGAATTTCTACGAGAAGAGCCGCAACTCCATTCAATCCGGCTCGACTGAAGCTCCCTTCGGCTACGTCCTGCCCGCCGGCCAGCCCGACATGACGCGCGTCGCATTCATCGTGAACATCCTGCGCTTGCAAGGCATCGAGGTGGGCCGCGCTACCATCGGAAGTGAAGCTCAAGGAAGGCACGTATCCGGCCGGATCGTTGATCGTCAAGCTCAATCAACCCTACGGACGCCTCGCGAAAATCCTGCTCGAAAAGCAGGTTTACCCGGATCAGAACCTGCGCACTTACGACGACACCGCCTGGACCATGGGCCTCATGAGCCACGCCGAGCGTGGAAGAGATCGCCGACAAAGCCATTCTCGACGTGCCCGTGCAGCCGGTCGACACGCTCACCATCCCCGGCACAATTCAGGGCGACGGTCCTTGGCTCGCCGTGCTCCACAACGGCGCGAATTCGCTGGTCACCCTGCGCTATCGACTCAAGGACGTGAAGTTCGAATCCGTCGAGCAATCTTTCAAATCCGGCGACACCGAGATCCCGGCCGGCTCATTCTTGATTCAGTCCACTCCGCCGCGCGCGCAGCGAAATCGAGAATCTCGGCCTCAAGGCAGTCGCGCTTTCAGCCGCGCCCAGCGTGCCGCATCACGATGTCGATCTGCCTCGCCTTGCGATGTTCACCACCTGGGGCAGCACCCAGGACGTCGGCTGGGTGCGCTACGCCTTCGATCATTTCGAAATCAAATACGATCTCATTTACAAGGAGCGCATCCGCCAAGGCAACCTGCGCGACTCCTACGACGTCATCGTGATTCCCAACCAGGGCCGCGGCAGCGCCAAATCGATCGTCTTCGACATCGCATCCAAAGGCAAACCCATCGACTACGCCAAGTCAGCCGAATTTCCCAGTCTCGGCGCCTATGGCGAATCGAGCGACATCACCGGCGGCATGGGCCTGGAAGGAGTGGTCGAGCTCGACAAGTTCGTCAAGAGCGGCGGCGTCCTGATCACGCTCGGCGCGTCGAGCTTCCTGCCGGCGGAATTCGGCCTCACAACAACTATCGACGCGCAACGCACCACGCCCCAATTCTACGCGCCCGGCCCCATTGTCGAAGCCGAAATCACGCAGCCTTCGAATCCGATTTTCTACGGCTACCCGCAAAAAACGGTGCCCGTGCGCTACGCCAACGGCCCGCTGCTGCGCGTCCCGCAGGACGACCGCAAGAAAGAAGTGCTGATGCGCTTCCCCGGAACCGACAAATCCGTGCTGAGCGGTTTGATGCGCGGCGTCGCCGAAATCCGCGATCGTCCCGCCATCGTCGATGTCCCGTCCGGCCGCGGCCGTGTTCTCATGTTCTCGACCAACCCCTGCTATCGCTGGCAAAACCTGGGCGAATTCAACATGCTCGCCAACGCGATTTTGCATTACAACGACACACCGAAAGCTTCGCCCTCCGCCACAGCCGAGTAGAAAAATGCCCACTTACGCCGAAGGAATGGCCGACGAATTGGCCAAGCGAGGAGTCCAATATGTCTTCGGACTGCCGGGCGGCGAGATCGTCGCCTTCATCGATGCCTGCCGCCGCGCCGGCATGCGCTTCCTGCTGACGGGCCACGAAGCCAGCGCAGCCTGGATGGCGCAGGTGGCCGGCCAGATTACCGGCATTCCCGGAGTCTGCGCGGCAACACTAGGCCCCGGCGCGACCAATCTGATTACCGGCGTCGCCAACGCCTGGCTCGATCGCGCGCCGCTCGTCGCGGTCACCGCGCAAATCCCAGCTTCTACGATCGACACCATGACGCACCAGCGCCTGCCGCTCGATCGCCTGTTCTCTCCGATCACGAAAGCGTCGTTCAATATCGACAAAAACGCAGCGGGCCTGATCGATCGAGCCATGACTCTCGCCCTCGAGCCGAGGCCTGGCCCAGTGCACGTCTCACTTGCGAGCGACCTTGCAACCACGGTGGACATTATTCACGACCGGACATTCACGGAGCGGAGCAAGCGCGCCGTTCACTTGCAGCCAATCTCCAAGCGCCTGAGTGTCTCGAAGCTCCCGCTAGTCCTGATCGGCCTGGGCGCACATCCGGCCGATGCCCCTGCGATCCGCTCTCTCATCGACCAGTTGCAAGCGCCGTTCCTGGTAACGCCCAAAGTCAAAGGCATCGTCCCGGAAGATCATCCCCTGTTTGCCGGCGTCGCATCGGGCATGGCCATCGATCGTGACATTCTGGAAACGATCCGCGCGGCTGACCTGATCCTCGCCATCGGCTTCGACCCGGTGGAGTGCGACAAGGCCTGGTTCGCCGATACCGAAGTAGTCTCCATCGATTCCGTTTCCATGGCCGAAGGCCGCTACCAGCCACTCGAGGCGATCGGCGACATCGCATCCGCAACCGCGGCTCTCAAGCCCGACCCCAAACTGTGGCCGCGCGAGCTTCTCGATCAACGCCGCAAGGCTATCTATCGCGAGCCTGGACAAGGCAACTCCCCGCTGCGCCTGATCGAAGAGCTGCGCTCGGTCTTCCCGCGCAACGGCATCGCAACCTGCGACGTCGGCTCCCACAAACTCGCCATGGGCCAATTCTGGCGTTCATACGAGCCCGGAACATTCTTCATGTCGAATGGTCTCTCGGGCATGGGCTTCGGCCTCCCCGCCGCCATCGCCGCACAGCTGGTCCATCCCGATAAACCCGTACTCGCGGTAGTCGGCGACGGCGGAATGCTAATGATGCTCCACGACCTGGCACTCATCCGCGAACTGGCCCTTCCGATCATCATCGTGGTACTCTCCGACCGCAGCCTGAGCCTGATCCGCGTCAGCGAGGAACGCCGCGGCATAGCGCCCTACGGCGTCGACTTCACTCCGCCCGATTTTGCGAAAATCGCCGAAGCTTTCGGCATCGCCGGCCGCAGCGTGCAAAGCATCCAGGAAGCGCGCGACGCCGTCGAGCGCGCGCTGACCCAACGAACCGCTCTGCTCGTCGACGTCCCCATCGACTACCGCGAATACTATGACCTGGTCTGAAAATCAAATGATGGACCGCACCACGCCCCCATCGGCACGCAGCGCCGCGCCATTGGTCGCCGACGCGACCGGGCTGCACACGAACGCCACCATAGCCGCAACTTCTTCGGGCCGCGCGAAGCGCTTCAGCAGCGACGAGGGGCGCACGCTGCGAAAAAACTCTTTCTCGACCCCAGCCCGATCAGTTTTTCCCCGCGCCGCCATCTGCTCGACAAAAACCTCCACGCCCTCCGACGCCGTCGGCCCCGGCAATACCGCGTTGACCGTAACATCCGTTCCAGCGGTTGTCTCCGCCAAACCGCGCGAAATGGCCAGTTGCGCAGTCTTGGTCATCCCGTAATGAATCATCTCGGCCGGAATCTGTATGCCGGATTCGCTTGAAATGAAAACGATGCGTCCCCATCCGCGTTCTTTCATGCGTGGCAGGTAATGTCTGCTCAATCGGACGCCGCTCAGCACATTCACTTCAAAGAAGCGGAGCCAGTCGTCATCGGAAATTTGCTCGAACGGCTTCGGTTCGAAAATCCCGAGGTTGTTAACCAGGATGTCGAGGTCCGGAAAACGCCGGATGGCTTCCTCGGCGCCGGCCCGAGTTCCGAGATCCGCCGCCAACCCCTGCGCGGCGAGTCCGGAGCGGTTCAGCTTAGCGATGGCATCTTCCACGCGCCGCACAGTTCGTCCGTTCACGATCACCTGCGCGCCTTCCTTGGCCAGCGCCTCCGCGATGGCGAACCCAATCCCGGCCGTCGAGCCGGTCACCAAGGCCGATTTTCCTTGAAGCTGTAAGTCCATACTGCCTTAGATGCGCGACCCCTGCCAAAGCTTCGGCGTTTCCCGACCATTCGCGAGTATCATTGCACTATGAGCCATCGCCCGATCAGCCGTAGAGAATTCAGCGGCAGCCTGGCAGCGCTCGCCGCACTAACCAGCCCATTGCCCGGCGCGACCGTTGGCGCCGGACGAATCGACGAAACGCTGCGCACCGGTATCGCGCAGCGAAAGATTCCGGCCGCGGTCGGAATGGTTGCGAGCGCCGATAAAATCCTGTATTCGGGCGCATTCGGCACTCGCGATACTTCGGGCGTTCTGGTAACTCCCGACTCCATCTTCAGCATCGCCTCCATGACCAAGGCCATCACCACCACAGCCGCGCTGCAATTGGTGGAACAAGGCAAGGTAAAGCTCGACGAGCCTATTTCCAAATATCTTCCGAAGCTCGCCAACTTACAAGTGCTGGATGGATTCGGCGCGGACGGCAAGCCCCGGCTCCGGCCCGCCAAGACGGCAGTCACTTTGAAGCATCTCCTCACCCACACTTCGGGAATCTGTTACGACACCTGGGACGCCGACATGTTCCGCTATGCGAAATCCCTGGGCGGCCCGCCGCCTGCGGTTCCGACGCTGATGTTCGAGCCTGGCACGCGCTGGCAATATGGCATGGGCGTCGACTGGGCTGGACGCCTGGTAGAAGCAATCAGCGGCGTGAGCCTCGAAGAATATTTTCAGACCCACATTTGCGGTCCGCTCGAAATGCACGACACCAGCTACCTTCTGCCGGCCTCCAAGTTCGACCGGCTGGTCAGCACTTATGACCGTCAACCGGATGGTTCCCTCCAACAATCGCCGCGCACCGCGCCTTCCGCGCCCAAGGAGTTCAACGGCGGCGGCGGCCTGTTTTCCACCACCGGCGACTATACGCGCTTCATGCAGATGATCCTCCGCAAAGGCCGCGGCGTGAACGGAACCCGTATCCTGCAATCGAAAACCGTCGAGAGCATGGAGATCAATCAGATCGGCGCCGCGACCGCGGGTAAGATGAAAACTCAACGCCCGGACACGTCGAGCGACGTGGACATCCAGCCCGGCTCGAGCGAAAAGTGGGGCCTCGGCTTCCTGATCAACACCACTCCCTATCCCGCTGGCCGCTCGGCCGGAAGCCTGGCCTGGGCCGGCATTTTCAATACGTTTTATTGGATCGATCCGAAGCGCTCGCTCTGCGCCGTGCTCATGATGCAGTTCCTCCCGTTTGTCGACAAGGAAGCGATCGGCCTGCTGGGAGATTTCGAACGCGCCGTCTACAGCACGTTCTAGCACCGGTTGCGGTACCGTCAAGAATTGGAGGTAACCATGCAAGTTTCACGATTTGCTTGTGTCGCGGCTCTACTGGGTGTTGCCATTTGGCCTGTCGCCGGGCAAGAAAAACCGTCGCCTGACCGGTTCACCACGGAACACTATTTCGATCTGGCGCGCATCAACAACGCGCAGATCTCGCCGGACGGCGCGCACATCGCCTACTCGCGCCAGGAGGTCAACCGGCTGGAGGACAAGTGGGAATCCTCGGTGTGGATCATGAACGCCGACGGATCGCAGCACCGCTTCCTCGCCAAGGGCTCGAATCCCCGCTGGGCGTCCGACAGCAAACGCGTCCTCTACCTAGCCGACGGTGAGCCGCGCGGCACGCAAGTTTTCGTCCGCTGGATCGACGCCGAAGGGCCCGCCACGCAGGTGACACACGCCACCGAAAAAGTCGCCGACGCGCACTGGTCGCCGGACGGAAAAATGATCGTGTTCTCCATGTTCGTTCCGGACAAGAATAAGTGGAACATCAGCCTGCCGCCGGAACCCGAGGGCGCCAAGTGGACCGCCGCGCCGCGCATTGTCGAGACAATGCACTACCGCCAGGATCAGGTCGGATTTTTGGAAGACGGGTACACACATCTTTTCCTGGTTGGCTCCGACGGCGGGGCGCCACGCCAGCTCACCAGCGGTAAATGGAGCGCGGGCTCGGGCGAGCTGCGCGGCGCAGTGGCGATGGATTGGACGCCCGACAGCAAGTCCATAGTGTTCGAGGCCAATCGTGACGCCAATTCAGATCTCGAATATCAGCGCTCCGAACTCCTGATCCTGGACGTTGCGTCCGGCGCGCTTCGCGACCTGGTGACCAAACCGGGCTCCTGGAGCCGACCCACGGTCTCGCCCGATGGCAAGCTGGTCGCCTTCACCGGCTATCCGGAGTCCAACAACACCCACTCGGTGGCCGACCTCTACGTCGTGCCGTTGGCGGGAGGCGAGCCGCGCAAGATCAGCGGCAACTATGATCGCGATCCCATCAATCTGCATTGGACCGCCGACGGCTCGGGCATCTATTTCGATGCCGACGATCACGGCGCGCGCAATGTGCAACTGGCATCCATCGACGGCGGCGTGCGCCCCGTCACCACCGGCAAGCACATGCTGACCATGGATTCGGCATCCAAGGATATGGTTGCGGCGGGCACGGTGACGGACTCGGATCATCCGGCCGAAGTGGTGCGCTACAGTCTGACGCCGGCCGGCCGACATGACGCAGCTCAGCAACGTCAATGCGGGACTGCTCGCGGGCAAGAAGCTGGCCAAGACCGAAGAGATCGATTTCTCTTCGAGCGGCAATACCAAGGTGCAAGGCTGGATGGTGAAGCCGCCCGATTTCGACAGCGCGAAAAAGTATCCGCTGATCCTCGAAATCCACGGCGGCCCGTACGGCAATTACAACGTGGGCTTCAATTACATGTGGCAGAACTTCGCCGCCAACGATTTCGTGGTGCTGTACGTGAATCCTCGCGGTTCCACCGGCTACGGGACCGCATTTTCCGGCGCTATCGACCACAATTACCCCGGGCCTGACTACGACGATCTGATGGCGGGCGTGGATGCGGTGGTCGCCAAAGGCTTCGTCGACACGTCGCATATGTACGTCTCCGGATGCAGCGGCGGCGGCGTGCTGTCGAGCTGGGTGATCGGCCACACCAATCGATTCGCGGCGGCCGCCGTTCGCTGCCCGGTGATCGACTGGCTCAGCATGGCCGGCCACACCGACATCCCGCTCTTCACTTACAGCTTTTTCAAGAAGCCGTTCTGGGAAGATCCGAGCGACTGGCTGTCGCACTCCTCGCTCATGTACGTGGGCAACGTAACTACTCCGACTCTGCTAATGACCGGCGTTCTCGATCGCCGCACGCCCATGCCGCAAACCGAGGAATACTACGCAGCGCTCAAGAAACGCGGCGTTCCCGTCACACTGCTGCAGTTCGCGGGCGAGTATCACGGCACCGGATCGAAACCCTCGAACTTCATTCGCACGCAGCTCTACATGATGAGCTGGTTCAAGAAATTCACGCGAGCGAGCGATGGAAAGGCGACGCCGGTAGCCACAGCCGGCGGGCAATGATGAGTTATGAAGACGCCCCTCCGCGCGCGTCAAACGAGGAACGAAGGCAGGCTCTGAACCCGGCGCGTGTTACTGAGGCATTCGCGGAAGAGAGTGAAGCCGCGCACCAAGATAAATTGCGTGACATGCGCGACAGATCTGAGGCTGACTTCCGTGAGGGCCGCAGGTTGACGTGCGAGGACGTCAAGGCTCCCCACAGCTTGTGAAGGCGTGTGTGCGTAACGCGTGACTTCCGAGAGTGGGGAATCTTCCTGCCTACTAAGGTGCCGGTTGAAGACCTTGCGTGAACCCGCCGATAAGTGGGCATGCAGACCAACTGGCTGGGCTGGGTTCTGGGCCTAGTGGTCTCCCTGATTTTTTGGAACTGGTTTCACACGCCCGCTCATCCGACTTTGAAGGTTGTGTACCTGGTCCCGTCGGACCGCGGCCCCAGGAAGGAATTTCCCGATGGGGCTCGCCGCGCGCTAGCTTCCGTGCAGCGCTGGTATTTCGACCGGCTCGGCGACCGGAAAACCTTCCCGCTGGCCGATCCGCTGGTTGAGACTGTTCGGACCAGGCATCCGGAAAGCTGGTACAGCGCGTCCGCGGGCAAATGGGATGACCGGGAAGCGCTGTGGACTGCGGTGGTGCATGACGCCTTTCGCTTGACGGGTGGCTCGTACAATGATCCCGACCATATCTGGCTGTATTTTCTGGACGCCGATTTGCCCAGAATCCCAGCTCAGGGAACCAGCGGCGTGGCGCTGCTGCTGCGCGACGATATTTCCAGCTTGGCCGGGCTGGAGCCGTCCTGCCAAGCCATCGGCACCATCGCGCACGAGCTGGGCCATGCGTTCGGATTGATGCATCCGCCGCAGTGCGACTCGCACGAAAAACCGGACTCGGCGCCGGAATGCGAGTCGGTCAGTTACTTGGGCGGATACTACTTCCCGAATTCCGGCTTTCTACCGGCCGAGCGCGATCGGTTGCTGCGGAACTCCGCCTTTGCTTCGGTGACGCCGCAAGCTTCCACGGTGGAATGCTCTAAATAGCCGGGATTTCCAATCGATCCAAGCATAGGCGCTCGGAGATTCGCTCGCGCGGCCTATCCGCGTTCATAATTGAAGAGCGATGAACATACGCAGAGAAGATGTGCTGGAGTACCATGCTTCCGCGCCGCCGGGAAAAATTGCGATCAGGCCGACCAAGCCCTGTTATACGCAACGCGACCTGAGCCTGGCCTACACGCCGGGCGTCGCGATTCCATGTCTTGAAATCGAGAAGCAGCCGGCCCTGGCTTATCGCTACACGGCCAAAGGCAACCTGGTGGGAGTGGTGACCAACGGCAGCGCGGTGCTGGGGCTGGGCAACATTGGGCCGCTGGCCGGAAAGCCGGTGATGGAGGGGAAGGCCGTGCTGTTCAAGCGCTTCGCCGACATCGATGTGTTCGACCTCGAGCTGAACGCGCGCGATCCGCAGGATGTGATCCGGGCCTGCCAGATGCTGGAGCCAACCTTCGGCGCCATCAATCTCGAAGACATCAAAGCGCCGGATTGTTTCGTGGTGGAGGAAGAGCTGCGCCGGACGCTGCGCATCCCGGTGTTTCACGACGACCAGCACGGCACGGCGATCATCGTCGGTGCGGCGCTGTTGAACGCCTTGATTCTGGTGAAGAAGCGGATTGAGGACGTGGTCACGGTCTGCGTGGGAGGAGGCGCGGCGTCCATTGCTTGCGCCGAGCACGCCATCCGGTTGGGGATGAAGCGCGAAAACATAATCATGTGCGATGTCGCGGGCGTCATTTACGAAGGCCGCACCGAGGAGATGAATCCGTACAAGGCGCGATTCGCGCGCAAAACAGAAAAGCGCACTCTGGCGGACGCCATGCGCGGCGCCGACCTCTTCATCGGTTTGTCGGCGGGCAACATCGTGACGCCGGAGATGCTGCTTTCGATGGCGCCGCATCCGATCGTGTTCGCGCTCGCCAATCCCGATCCCGAAGTTCCCTATGACGTGGTGGCGAAGACGCGGCCGGATGCGATCGTGGCGACGGGCCGGTCCGATTTTCCCAACCAGGTGAACAACCTGCTCGGCTTTCCGTTCATCTTTCGCGGTGCGCTGGATGTGCGGGCCACCACCATCAACGAAGAGATGAAGCTGGCGGCCACGCACGCGCTGGCGGAGCTGGCGCGCGAGGAGGTGCCGGAGTCGGTGAGCCGGTCCTACGGGATGCAGCCGCTGGCGTTCGGCCGCGAGTACATCATTCCCAAGCCCTTCGACCCGCGGGTTCTGCTGCGCGAATCGACCGCTGTGGCCAGGGCTGCCATGGAGAGCGGCGTGGCGCAGGAAACGGTCGACCTGGATGCGTACCGCGAGGAGCTGGAGCGGCGCTTGAGCAAGGTGTACGGCGTGATGCGCATCATGATCCATAAGGCGCAGCAGCAGCCCAAGCGCGTGGTGTTTCCGGAGGGCGAAGAAACCAAGATTCTACGGGCCGCGCAGATACTGTCCGAAGAAAACATCGCGCGTCCGATCCTGCTGGGCCGCGAGGCAGTGATTCGGGCGGGGTTGGCGCACTTGCACTTTCCGCTCGAATCGGTAAC
This sequence comes from Terriglobia bacterium, assembly GCA_963739705.1. Classification (GTDB taxonomy): domain Bacteria; phylum Acidobacteriota; class Terriglobia; order Bryobacterales; family Bryobacteraceae; genus Palsa-89. The sequence goes on from CAVUBR010000025.1 coordinate 416,236, forward strand.
GGTCATAGACCCGCTGCACTCGCCGGAACTTGGCCGCTACGCCGATGAGCTGTACCGGCTGCGGCAGCGCAAGGGAATCACGCGCAACGAGGCCGGAGAGTTGATCCTCAACCGTAACTATTTTGCATCCATCATGGTTGCCTTGGGCGATGCGGACGCGGAGGTGGGCGGGCTGACGATGCATTATCCGGAGACGATCCGGCCGGGGCTGGAGGTGATCCCGCTGCGCGAAGGGCTGCGGCGCGTTTCGGGGTTGTACATGATGATCACGCAGCAAGGCATTTACTTCTTCGCCGACGCCACGGTGAATATCGAGCCGACGGCGGAGGATCTGGCGGAAATTGCAATCTCGGCGGCCGAAACCGCGGAGCGCTTCAATGTGAAGCCGCGCGTGGCGCTGCTTTCGTTTTCCAACTTCGGCAGCACGCGGCATCCGCTGGCCGAGAAAGTGCGGAAGGCCGTCGAGCTGGTCAAGAAACGCGCGCCGTCGCTGATGGTGGATGGTGAGATGCAAGCCGATACGGCGGTGGATCCGGAGATTATCGAACAGACCTATCCGTTCAGCGCGCTCAAAGGCGGTGCGAATGTGCTGATTTTTCCGAACCTCGAAGCGGGAAATATCGCCTACAAGCTGCTGGCGGGGTTGGGCGGCGCGGATGCGGTGGGGCCGATTTTGATGGGGCTGTCGAAACCGGTGCATGTTTTGCAGCGCGGGGCCGAGGTGAACGAGATTGTCAACGTCGCGGCGATCGCGGTGGTGGATGCGCAGGAGGCCGAGCGGCGAGCCAGTTTAGGTTAGGCACCCGGCTCTACATTTCGGCGGCTGGTTGGGCGTGGTGCTTTTTGCGCAGTGGGACTTCCTGCAGGAACAAGTTTACGATAATCGCGAACACCATCAGAATAGAGCCGATCACAAAAATTTGGTGCAGGCCCTGAAAAAGGGCATCCCGCACGTTTCCGAGCAATCGGCGGAGTAACAACAAGTCGCCGGGTTGAACTCCCGGCGCACGGGAGGCCAGTTGCAGCTGCAAGGGGTTGTTCAACAGCGCGAGCACGCGCGGGGGCGTTCCGGCTGGAATGTTGTGAGAAAAGCTGGAATGGTATTTGCGGAGCAGGATCGAACCATAGGTCGCGACTCCCACCGTACCGCCGATGGAACGGAAGAACTGCACCGAGGCGGTGGCTGCTCCCATGTTGGCTGGAGGAGCGACGTTCTGTACGCAGAGCGTGTAGATCGGCATGATCGATCCCATTCCCAGGCCAGTGATGATCATGTTGCGAATCACTTCCCATTGGGCGGTGTGCTGGTTCATCGATGCCAGGAGAAAAATTCCGATGGCTGTAATCCCGACCCCGGCCAAGATCACGATCCGATAGCGCCCGGTGCGGCCCACGATATTACCCGATGTGGCGCTGGCTACCACAAAGCCCAGCATCATGGGAGTGAGCAGAGATCCGGACCGGGTTGCGGTAACGCCTAACACGCCCTGCATGAAAAGAGGGATGTAAATAATGGCGCCAAACATGGAGATACCGAGCAGAAAAACCGCGATGGTGGCGACCGAAATAATCCGGTTTTGATACATCGAGAGCGGAATCACAGGCTCAACCGCGCGCGATTCGGCCAGCAGGAACGCGGCCAGCATGACGGCTGCTAGCACCAGCAACGAGACCACGCGCTGGGAACCCCAGCCGTAGTCGGTGACCCAGGTGAGCGCCAGAAGCAGCGGGACCAGGCAGCAGGTCAGCGAGAGCACGCCCCACCAATCGATCTTGCGCTGCACGCCGACCGGCCGGAAGTAAGGGAACTCGACCAGGATGGCACCGGCGGCGATGATACCCACGGGCAGATTCACGTAGAAGGTCCAACGCCAGGAAAACTGGTCGGTGATCCAGCCGCCCAGCGTGGGGCCGAAGATGGAGGCCAGTCCAAAGACGCTGGCGAACAAGCCCTGGTAGCGGGCGCGCTGGGCGGGCGGAAAAATATCGCCGATGATGGTGAACAACAAACCCATCGCAATGCCCGCGCCCACGCCCTGGATGCCGCGGAACACGATCAGCTGCGACATTCCGTCACCGGGAAGCCAACGGACATTGCCGGCCGCACCGCAGAAGGCGGACGCGGTGACGAATAGAACGTTGCCCGCCAGGAAGAACCATTTCCTGCCGTAAATATCCGATAGCTTGGCGAAAATGGGAACCGCGATGGTGGAAGTGAGCAGATACGCGGTGGTGACCCAGGGATAGCGGTCGAAGCCATTGAGCGAAGCGATGATACGCGGTTCGGAAGTGCCCACGATGGTCTGATCTAGGGCTGCCAGGAGCAGCGTTAGGAACAAACCGGTCAGGGTGCCCGCCAATTGCCTGCGGCTCAAGTTATGGAGCCCGGGGCGTTCGGCCGCTGCGGCGGTGGACATTTACCTATTTAATCATGCTGGGCGGCTCGGGTGCAGAAATGTTAAAACGCGGACCCGGGGTATCGATGAAGGATTTATGAGGAATGGATCGGGCGGGATAGAACGCGACGAGCGGCCGCGGCTCAGCACGCACCAGAAGGCGCTCCGGATAAATCTGGACTCTTCGCGCTATGGCACCTTCGCCGAAATTGGGGCCGGGCAGGAAGTGGCGCGCTGGTTCTTCAAGGTGGGCGGGGCGGCGGGCACGATCTCCAAATCGATCTCGGCCTATGACATGACAGTCAGCGACGCGATTTATGGCCGCTCCAAGCGCTACGTCTCGCGCGAGCGTTTGCAGAACATGCTGGATTACGAGCATAGCCTGAACCTGGAGCGGCTGAAGCCGGGACGGGGCGACACTACGGCATTCTTTGTCTTTGCGGACACGGTGGCGGCACGGAACTTCCAGGGTACCAACGAGTGTCATGGCTGGATGGGCGTGAAGTATCAGACTCATCCGCGGGACGAGAACAGCCAGATCATCATCCACGTCCGGATGCTGGATCACGAAAACGATCTACAGCAGGAGGCGCTGGGGATTGTCGGAGTGAATCTGCTGTTTGCGGCGTTTTTTTACCATCATCAGCCACACGTGATGGTGGAGTCGCTGCTCGACAATCTGAGCACCGAGCGTCTGGAGATCGACATGATCGAGTTCTCCGGGATCGAGTTCCGGCATGTCGACAATCGCGTGATGAGCCTGAAGCTGGTGGAACTGGGGCTGAGCGGCGCGGCGATGTTCGGGCCGTCGGGCGAGGTATTGCAGCCGTCGGAGGTTTTGCGCAAGCGGCCGGTGCTGGTGGAGCGCGGAAGTTTCCGGCCGGTGACCAGAGTCAACATGGATATGATCCAGTGCGCACGGGAACGCTTCACGGCCGAGCCCGAAGTCGAAGGCGAGCAGGTGGTGGAGCTGATGGAAATCACCATGCGCAATCTGATGGCGGAAGGCAAGCTGGACCTGAGCGATTTTCTGGCGCGCGCGGACGTGCTGGCGGCGGCGGGCAAGACAGTGCTGATTTCGGAATATTTCGAGTATTACCGGCTGGCCGGATACCTGACGCGTTATACCAAGGAGCCCATCGCGCTGACCATGGGCGCCGGGAGCCTGCGGGATCTGTTCCGGGAAGATTACTATGCCGGGCTGGAGGGCGGCATCCTGGAAGCGTTCGGGAAATTGTTCACCAAGGATTTCCGGATTTACGTGTATCCGTTGCGGGAGCGCGGTACAGGCAAGCTGGAGACGGTGGAGAACATCCAATTGGATTCGAGCGTGGAGAGCCTGTTCCTGCACTTAATGAAGCACGGCAAGATCAGGCAACTGGACAATTTCGATCAGAGCGTGCTGCACATTTTCTCGCGCGACGTGTTGCGGCGCATCAAAGATGGGGACGATGAGTGGGAGCAGATGGTTCCGCCCGAGATCGCGCGGGTGATTAAGAAACGGTGTTTCTTCGGGTATCGCGAGCCGGTGCGGTGCTAGGCTACGGCAGCACGATTCAGAGACCGGCCGCCACATTTCAGCTTGGCTTCAACCTCAGTCGCTTGACTTTCCTGCGGCATTCCAGCATTGGATTATTGCCAGGACGTTCTTGTCCGAAAAGGAAAGTGCAGGCTGCGGCAATTGAGGAAAGCGGATCTTATGAGTTTCGGCGCCGCGCTGGCGCTGACGCTGGCGGTGAGCTGCTTCGCGCTGTGGAACATCGGCAGCCTGGGCAGCACGCTCGATCCAGACTCGGTTCTGGACGCCGCGACGCAGGCGGGACTCGTGGGAAACTAGGCCGAGCGGGAGAAACCAGGCGATGGCGCCGGCCGGCAACGCGACCCGCGCCATCGTTTACAAATAACGCCCGGCTACTTGCCGACCACCAGAATGTGGAAGCTGTCGGGGAGGATGGACGGGCGAGCTTTCTTGCCTGGGGCGGCTTCGGGCGCCGGGCCGTACTCGGCGGCCAGCAGATAGACGCGATGATTCTTGGTGTCCACCGTCATGGTGCGGGCGCCGCGCTCGGTGGGGACGTTGTCCACGGTCTCGTACTTGCCGTTCACTTGTTTGACGATGCTCAGCGTTCCATCGCCGCCGTTAGAGCTGAAGGCTAGGCCGAGGCCGGGGTCGAATCCCGCGCCGTCGGGCCCTGGGCCGATCGGGCGGCGTGGCGATGACTTTGAGGGTCGGCATGTCGATGACGGCCATCATCTTGTTGTCGCAGGCCGAGAACAGCTTCTTGTTCTTCAGGTCGATCGCGAGCCCGGAGGGAGATTCGCACGGCGACAGGGACATATGCCGGAGCACGGTGGTCTTGGCGGCATCGATCTCGATGATCTCGCTCGAATCTTCGAGGTTGACGTAGATCTTGCCGGTGCCATCCGGCTGGCATTCCTCCGGCTTTCCGCCGAGCGGGAAAGTCTTGATCACTTCGTTGGTCTTGGGATCGATGGCGGTGGAATCGTTGGAGCGGCCGTTGAAGGTGAAAATGTGTTTGGTCTTGGGCTCGAAGCAGACTGAGTCAGGATTCCCTCCGGTCTGCGGCTCGCCGACCTTGGCCAGCGTCTTCAGATCGAAGATGGTGACGCTGTTGGATTGGCCGTTGGTGATGAAGCCCTTGCCGAATTCCGGCGCGACCGCGATGCCGTGCACGCCGTGCAGTTGCTGGATCTGTCCGACCACTTTGCCGGCCTTGGTGTCCACGACCTCGACCAACGTGCCGTGCGATGCGTAGACGCGGTTAGCGTCCGGATCGACAGCGACGTAGTCCCAACCGCCGGTGCCGCCGATCTTGATTTTGCCAATGACTTTGTAGCCTTCGGCGGCGAACGCCGCAGCAGCGATCACCAGGCCTGCCAGCAAGAGTTTCTTCTTCATAATTGTTGCTCCTTTTGATTTCAGTTCCGGCCGCCGACATAGAAGCGCACGGCCGGGGTTACTACCAGAGAGAGAACCATCGAGGCGAGAATGCCGCCAATTACCGCGATGGCCAGAGGTTGCAGCATCTGAGAGCCGGCGCCGATGGCGAAGGCCAGCGGAAGCATGCCGGCCACGGTGGCCAGCGCGGTCATCATGATGGGGCGCAGACGGCGCTCGCCGGCACGGATCATGCTTTCTTCCGCGGAAGTGCCCTCGGCGCGGAATTTCTGGTCGGCATCCAGCAGCAGGATGCCGTTCTTGGCCACGATGCCGATCACCATGATCAGGCCCATGAAGGAAGAGAGGTTGAAGGTGGTGCCGGTGATCAGCAGCGCCAGGAAGACGCCGCAGGTGGACAGCAGCGCGGAAGACAGCACCGCGATGGGCGCGGCGAAATCGCCGAATTCGAACAGCAGAACCATGAAGACCAGCACGATCGCCAGCGCCAGCACGAACACCAGATCGCGGAAGGATTTCTGCTGCTCCTGATATTGGCCGCCATACTCGACGCGGATGCTGGGCGGAAGGTTCGAGTCGGCGATGGCCTTCTGAACCTTGGCCATGCCGTCGCCCAGATTGATGCCCTCGAAGCGCGCGGTCACGCTCACCTCGCGCTGCAGGTTCTCGCGAATGATTTCGGTCTGGCCGGGGATCTCGGTCAAGCGTGGCGAGCGAGCCGATGGTGGCGGTCTTGCCGGTTCCGCTGACGATCAGCGTATTGCGCATGGAATCGAGCGTTCTGCCGCGCGGACGGCGGAAACTGCACGCGAATGGTGTAGGAACGGTCGTTCAGGACCACCGGCGGCGAGGCCGGCTCGCCCTGCAGCATGGCGCTGGCATCCAGTTCCACTTCCTGCGGGGTGAAACCGGCGCGCGCGGTCACCACCGGATCGACATTGAACGTCACGGCGGTGCCGCTGATGGTGATTTTCGATGCCATCCTCCACGTCCACCACGCCGGGAATTTTCTTGATGGTGCTCGCTTCCACGGGCGCCCAGTGGCGCAGCAGGTCGGGATCCTCGGAAAAGAGCTTGATGACCACCGGTTCGGGCGCGCTGGTCAGATCGCCGATCATGTCCTGCAGAAGCTGCGGGAATTCCACATCCAGGACCGGCTCGGCTTCGCGTGATTTTGGCGCGCACGTCGGCGATCACCTCGTCGCCGGTGCGGGTGCGTTCGTTCGGTCCCGCCTTGGCGCCGAACAGCCTCGATAAGAACGGCGCCATGGGTTTCAGCTTGACGCTGATGTCGCCCGTGTTGGCTTCGGTGACGGCGCCAAGCCGAGCTGCAGGCCGGTGCGGCGCGAGGTGCTCGCAACCTCGGGCGTATCGCGCAGGATCTTTTCCACGTGGCTGATGACGCGATTGGTTTCCCGCAGCGACGAGCCGGCGGGCATGATGTAGTCGACGATGAAGCCGCCTTCGTCCATGGCGGGCAGCAGGTCGGAACCGGTGTGCGTGTAGCAGAAGTAGGAGCCGCCGATCAGGAGAATGGTGAAAAGCGCCAGCACCAGCGGATGTTCCAGGGCGAAGCGCAGCGTGCGCTCGTAGGCATTCATGAGCCAAGGCGGCACGGTCTCGTGCTCGGGCCGGGCGCGGAGCCGTCGGTTCGCCGGTTGCGGAGGAAATAGTGGCTGAGCGTGGGGGTCCAGGTAAGCGCCAGCGCGAGCGAGGTGAGCAGCGCCATGCCGACGGTGACGGCCAGGGCGCGGAAGAAGACGCCCGTCACGCCGGTGATGGAGATGAGCGGCAGGAAGACCACGATGGGCGTGATGGTGGAACCGACCAGCGGCACGCGGATTTCGCGGATGGCGCTGCGAATGGCTTCGGCGCGCGACTGGCCCGAATCGCGATGCATCACGATGTTCTCCACCACCACGATGGCGTCGTCGATCACCAGTCCGACGGCCGCCGCCAGTCCGCCCAGCGTCATCAGGTTGAAGCTCTGGCCCATGACCCGCAGCATGATGAACGTAACGCCGATGGTGGCGGGAATCACCAGCCCGGCCACCAGCGACGTGCCCCAGTCCCGCAGGAACAGAACCATGATGAGCGAAGCCAGGATCAAGCCCAGCAGGATGGCGTCGCGCACGCTCTTGATGGAGTCGTTCACCAGTTCCGATTGGTCGTAGAAGGGGCGAACGTCGACGCCCGGAGGAAGATCCTTCTTCAGATTCGCGATTTCCGCATGAACCGCGTTGGCCACGTCCACGGTATTGCTGTCCGGCTGGCGGTAGATGTTGAGCAGAACGGCCGGCTTCCCGTTGGCCGTCACCACCGTGTAGACGGGCATCACGGAATTGTTCACCGTGGCAACATCGTTGATGTGCACGGCCGCGCCGGCCGGGGTGGTCTTGATGATGATGTTGCCGATATCGCCGAGGCCCCGCGCCTGGCCGCTCATCAGCGTGAGCACCAACTGGTGATTGGTTTCGATCAGACCGGGCGAATCGATCATGTTGCTGCGGCTGATCGGCGTCCAGGATATTGGGGATCGTGACGCCCGGCCTGGACCAGCTTGGCGGGATCCGGCTGAACCTGAAACTCCGGCACTTGGCCGCCCTGCACCACCACGGAGGAAACGCCGGCGGCGCGGTTCAGGCGCGGCTTCATGGTGTAGTTGGCGAGTTCCCAGAGCGTGGTCTGCGGAATTCGATCGGAAGTCAGGCTGTAACCCATGATGGGGAACGCGGCGAAGGTCAGACGATTGGCGGTGACTTTGGCGTTGGCCGGCAGCGTGGGCTGGACGCGGGCCAGGGCCGCGTTCACCAGCTCCAGCGTTTGGAACATGTCCACGTTCCAGTTGAAAAACAGGTCGATTTCCGCGGTGCCGCGGCTGGTGATGGAAGTAACCTGATTCAGGCCCGGCACCGTGTTGACGGCCTCTTCGAGCGGCTGGGTGACGTTCACCAGCATCTGATCGATGGGATAAACGCCCACGTCGGCGCCTACCACGATGCGCGGAAAATCGGTGCTGGGAAAAACGGCGACGGGAATGGAGAGCGCCAGGTAGATGCCCACCGCGACCAGCGTCAGGATGACGAAGATGATCGGCTTGCCGTGGCGCGCGGTCCAGTGCAGCGCTTCCTGGCCAGTGGTGGCGGGCGGGAGTGTGGAAAGCTGGCTCATTTTCCCTGTGGTTTCGCCTGGTCCTTAGGGGCGCCTTTCTGGTCCTTGCCCGCGGCAGGGGCGGCGGGGGCGTTTTCATCTTCGTCGTCGTCGGACTCTTCGACGGCGGTGGTGACGATTTTCACCTTGGTCTTGTCGTCCAAGCCCAGGCCGCCCACGACGACCACCTCTTCGCCGGGATTGACGCCGCTCAGGATCTGCACCTGATTGCCCTCGCGGACGCCGAGCGTTGACGGTGCGCTTGTGAGCGATCGATGTCTGGGGAGACGGTCAGCACGGCGGTGCCTCCCTCTTCTCCCGGGAAGAATTGCGGCGGCCGGCACAACGATGGCGGCCTTGTAGACCTCGGTTGCAATGGCGGCGTGCACGGCGGTTCCGGGCTTGAGGCGCTCGCCGGGATTATCGATCTGAATCCAGACTTGCACGGTGGTGGTGTTGGGATCGGTGGCCGGGCTCACTACGGTGACTTTGCCTTGCGACTTCTTCCTTGCTGTCGGGCTGCGTGAGTGAGGCGGTCTGGCCAACCTTCACCGCCGAAGCCTCGGCCTGAGGGACATCGACGCGCGCCATGACACGCGAGATATCCACGATGGTAATCAGCGGCGAGCCGGGGTTGGCCATCTCGCCGACATTGAGCGGGCGGTCGGCGACGATGCCCGAGATCGGGCTGGTGACGCGGGAATAGGTTACCTGGGTTTCCTGAGAATCGAGATGCGCCTTGGCGGACTGGACCTGCGCGGCAGCGCCCTTGATCTGTTCTTGTTTGGAAACGGATTGCAGCGTTTTCAGATGCTCCTCGGCGGCGCGAAGCTGGCTGTCGGCTTGCGAATAGGCGACGCGGGATTCATCCACCTGGCGCTGTGCGAGAGCGCCCTCTTTGAACAACTGCTCGCGGCTGTCCAGAACTTTCTTGGCGTTGTCGCGGGCCGTGCGGGCCGATTCCACGTCGGTCTGCGCCTTGACCACGGCTTCCGGAACGGTAGCGCCTTCGGTGGCGCGAAGATTGGATTCGGCCTGTTCCACGGCGCCCCGGCTTTCGGCGGCGCTGGCGATGAGGTCGCGGTTTTCGAGCACGGCCACGAGCTGTCCTTGTTTGACGTGGTCGCCGCGGTTGACGTAGAACTTCTGCACGGGCGCGGCGATCTTCGGCATCAGGCTGGCCTGATTGATGGGAAACAGCGCTCCATCGCCCGCGACGATGCGCCGGATGGTGGCTTGCGTCACCGCGGTAACCTGCACGGGCGCAGGCGGGGCCTCGGTATCCTGTTCCTGCTGCTTGCCGCAAGCGGCGAGCAAAACGAGAGGCACCGCGAGGATGTAGATCTTTGGGGACATGGTTCAGAAATTTCCGGTGAGCGTTTCGAGATTGCCGATGGCCAGGCGATAGCGCACCATACCGTCATCGTACGCGTTTCGGGCCTGGATCAGGGCGGTTTGGGCATCCACGAGTTCGAGGATGGTGGCCTCGCCGGCCTGGTAGCGCAGCGTGTTCAGACGCAGGCTTTCGGTGGCCAGGTCGACCGCGCGGCGCAGCAGGTCAACCTGCTGGCGAGCGGCTTGGGCTTCGTCGTAATAGCCGTGCAGATTTCTAACCAAGATTCGCTGAGTCGCGCTGAGATCGACTTGGGCCTGTTTCTGCCTGAGTTCGGCCTGGCGTACTTTACTGCGGCGCACTCCCCAATCCCAAACGGGGATGTTCAAGGTGGCGTCGACCAAGTAGCCGAGGGTGGGAACGGGACCGAGTTCCGGGTACGCCCGATCGATGCTATGCAGGGCGAAGGCGTTGGCCTCGATGCCGTAGATGAAGTCCACGCCGAGCGTGGGCAGGTAAGCCTGGCGGGCGATAGAGATGTCCAGCGTGGCGGCGCGCAGGGCTTGCATGGCGGCGGCTAGCGCCGGGTTTTCGCGGCCGGCCATGGTTTCGACGTCGGGAAGCGGCGGCAGAGCGGGCGCGAGGTCGAGATCGTCGACGATCGAAAAATTCTCGCTGAAGTCGCGGATAGAGCAAAACGGCCAGATCCAAGCGCGCGCTTTCCATCGCCAGTTGCGCGTCGTTGAGCGCTTGCTGCTGGGTGTTCTGCTGCAACTGCGACTTGACAACATCGCTGTGCGCCACTTCGCCGCCTCGTTCGAGATCCTGGCTGATGGTGAGCGCGTGTTGCGCTTCGATCGAGAGCTTGCTGGGCGATGGCGTACTTGCGTTGGGCGACGATCAGGCCATAGTAAGCCTTGGTGACGGTGGGAGCGAGCCCGCGGCGCGCGATTTCCACTCGTGCTCGGGCCACTGCTTCCGCGGCGGCAGCACGTTCGACACCGGTGCGCTTGAGCGTGCCGGGCGAAAGGTCTTGATGGACGCATGGCCCAGTCGCGTATAGACGTGCACGCCGTCGTTGGTGACGAATCGGCTAGTAGGAATCTCACCGTTGCCTTGCGTGCCGATGTATTCGGACCGGCCTGAGACTGTTGGAAGCACGGCAGTGCGGGCTTGCAAGTAGTCTTGGCGGGCGACGGCGGCGTCCGTGGTTGCGGCGAGCAGGGTGGGGTCGTTTTTCGCCGCCAGATCGAGGGCGTCCTTCAAGGTGATGGTGGCCGGGGGTTGTTCGGCGGGCTTCGGCTGGAAAGAGAAATTGCTGGGCTGGGCGAATATGAGCGGGGCGCTGGTGAAGGCGAAGGCTAGACCTATGGCACGATGATGCATGGTGGCTCCTAGTATAGTGACGATTCCGTCGGGCGCTGGACGCCAACCAAGAACCTAACAATTCAACCTTAAAATTGGCTTAAAGGGGAGCGCTCGGTTCGCACGAGTGTGTGCGCCGCGGCGCGGTATGCTAAAGGCGAGAAATCGAGCATGCGGATTTTGCTGGTCGAAGACGATCGCGAGATCGCGGATTATATCGGCCGGGGCCTGGAAGAAGAGGGCAATCGCGTTACGGTGTGCTTTGATGGAGCGGCCGGGCTGCGGGCGGCGCAGACATCTGCTTTCGACATTGTCGTACTGGACGTGATGCTGCCGTTTCTGGATGGGTTTGAGGTGACGCGCCGTTTGCGCTCCGAGAAAATCGCGACGCCCATTGTACTTCTGACAGGCCGGGATGCGGCGCGGGACGTGGTGCGCGGCTTGGACGCGGGCGCCGACGACTACCTCACGAAGCCGTTCTCCTTTGAAGTGCTGCTGGCGCGGCTGCGCGCGCGCACGCGAACGACGCAGACGGAAGGACGGGCCAAGCTTCAATACGCCGACTTGACGATCGACCTGGAATCGCACGAGGCCTGGCGGGGGAAAATAGCCCTGAATCTCACGCGAACCGAGTTTGCGATCGTGGAGACCCTGATGCGTGCCGGGGGGCGTGTGGTTACGCGAGCGCGCCTGATTGAGAGCGTTTGGGGCGCCGAGCGCGAGGTAGGCAACAACAACCTGGATGTGTTCATCCGTTTCCTGCGCGTCAAGATCGATGGGCCTCGCCAGCCCAGGCTGATTCATACCGTGCGCGGAATCGGATACTGCTTGCGGGAGGAAGCGCCGTGAGATTCAGCTCGATTCGCTTCCGGCTGGCGGCGTGGTATTTTGTCAGCTTCGCTGTGATCCTGTCGCTTATTCGCGGCTGGGCGCGTGGATGGCGATGCGGGCCAGCGTTCGGGAAGCAGTGGATCACGATCTCAGGCAGCGCATTCAGGACGTGCGCCAATTTGTCGGGCAGGAGCTGGATCTGGGACAGGCTGTGCTGCTGGAGGAATTGCAGGAACATTCGCTGTTGGGGTTGGGAGGCGGGTTGCTGCAATTATCGGATGGCGACGGCCGCGTTCTTTTCCGGTCTGGCCGGTTGAAGAACACACCGCTCGATCTGGTGAAACCCGGGCCGGGCGACATGAATATCCGGTACGCGTTCCGGCGGGCGGGGGATGCGCCGGTGCGAGTGGCGTCTGAAATGGTGGAGGTGAAGGGCCGGCGTTTCCTGATTCAAGTCGCGGAACCTCTGCACGAGTTTGACGAATCCATCGAGCGCTTCGAAGCAGGGCTGCTGGTGCTGGCGCCGTTTTTCCTGCTGCTGGCCAGCGCGGGCGGGTTCTGGATGAGCAGCCGCGCGCTCGCGCCGGTGGACCGGATCACCAAGGATGCGCGCGCCATCAGCGTGACGAATTTGTCGGCCCGGCTGGAAATTCCGCGGGCCAAGGACGAACTGCAGCGGCTCACGCAAACTTTGAACGAGATGCTGGACCGCATTGAGGCCGAGGTGAAGCGCATCGTGCAGTTCACCGCGGATGCGTCGCATGAGCTGCGGGCGCCGCTGACGCTGATTCACACCGCGGCCGAGTTCTCGCTGCGGCGCGAGCGGACCCGCGAAGAGCTGCTGGATGCGATGCGGAAAATCGTCCGGGAATCCGAGCGCACCTCGCGGCTGGTGGACGATCTGTTGTTGCTGGCACGGGCGGATTCCAATATGCATGAGCTGCGCCTGGCTCCGACGGACATTTCGTCCACGGGGCGGGACGCGGCCGAGCTGGCGCTGACACTGGCGCGGGCCAAGAACATCCAGGTGTCGGCGGATATCCCGAGCGATCCGTTGATGGTGACCGGCAACGAGCAGTTGCTGGAGCAGCTCTGGCTGATCCTGCTGGATAACGCGGTGAAATATACGCCGGAGGGCGGGCAGATCCGCTTTTCGATGCAGGCTGTGAATTCGCACCTGGAGACTACGGTGACGGACACCGGAATCGGCATTGCGCAGGCCGATCTGCCGCGTGTCTACGACCGGTTCTGGCGGGCCGATAAAGTGCGCTCGCGCGATGCGGGCGGCGCCGGGTTGGGGCTTTCGATCGCGCGCTGGATCGTGGAGAGCCATCGGGGCGAGATCGAGATCGCTTCGGAGGCGGGCCACGGTTCGCAGGTTACCGTGCGGTTTCCGCTGTCGAAGTCTTAGCGGCGGCGACGCGCGCCCTGGACGCCTTCGTCGGTTGGAGCTTTTTGTCCAGGAAACGTTTTAGAGCGACGGCGTTGTTGTGTTCCGAGTCATGAGAACTGTAGAGCAGCGTCGCAGGACCGCGCTGGGCGGCTTGGAGGATTAGCTGCCAGGCTTCGGGCCGTGTTTTCAGTTCCGCGAAGTATTTGCGCTGAAATTCCAGCCATCTCTCGGGATCGTGGGAAAACCACTTGCGTAATTCATGGCTGGGAGCGGCCTCTTTTTCCCAGGAGTGCATGTGCAGATCGCTCTTTCGGAGTCCGCGCGGCCAGAGGCGCTCTACCAAAAACCGGACGCCATCGCGCGGGCCGGGTTTTTCGTATACCCGCTTCAACTGGATCATAGAGCGTCTTTTGTCGGACGCTGGCGACTGGCGCTGCGTTTCCCAGTCGTACTGAAATCTGCGCGGTTACTTTGGGCCGATTGAGGGCGCGGCGGTGCGGTCCACAGCGGCGGACTGGCTTTTCCGTTTACCGCGCCTCAGCTCGAGTCCGAACTTAGGGTCGTCCTGGGTGCCGACAACCTTGATGGGAAGCGCTGCGCCCGCACCGTCCTTTTTGAAGAATGGGTCGACAGCTTTCAACAGGAGGGACTTGAATCCGGTGGTGGTCTGGGACAGCTTTGCATCCAGCTTGGCGGTGCCGTGAAAATCGAGCGCCTCATCGGTCAGGCCATAGCTTCCCTGCAAAGCCACGTGCACGCCTGGAACCGTAAACGAGAGGTTTTGGAAAGTAGCGATGGCGTGGTCAAGCCTGAATTTGCCGGCGAAATTGGAAGCCACGGTTTCGTCCGGCGGCGCTTTGGGGTCGCCTTCTCCCCGGTGGCTCAATTTGTTGATTTTCTCCTGGGTATCCACATTGGCAAAGTGAGCCGATGTGGCGGTGAACTCGCCATCCAGCTTCATCTTCTGAGCGATGTCGATATCGCCCGGTGGAATGATCAGTTTCGCGCGAAACGCGACGGCACCGGTCGTGCTGGGTGCGCCTTTTACGCCCAGGCGCAACATGTCCTCCAAGCGGCCGCGCGGGACCAGGACGTTGAGCGAAATGATTTTGCCTTTACCGGGCTTGATCCCTTCGATGCTGCCTCGCGCGACGATGGACGAGCGTCCCAAGCGCGCGTTGACGGGCTCCAGGTACGTATTGCCGTCGGTGCCGTCGACGATCGCATGAAAGTCGGTGGTCAAGTGAAAAGGATTGCCGCTCACCTTGAGGGCGAACTTCGGAGTGTCAGTCCATCCCTGGACTTCGATCCGTTCCAGCACCCCGGTGTATGTTCCTTTCGAAGATAAGATTCCTGAGATGCCGGTGAAAGCCGACAAATCCGCGTTCGCGAAAGTGTAGGAACCGTTGACGGGCGTTTGGCTGGGTTCGTCGGTTTGCCAAGGCCCGAATTTTCCGCTGGTTTCAATGTCACCGGGAGGCTTGGCGTTGATGAGCGTGGCGCGAAAAGGCATGGGCGACGACGATCCGGCGCCACGCAGGGTCAAGTGCCGGATTTCCCAAACCAGCGGCTCCTTATCGGAATGCTGCGGGAGCAGCGTCAAAACCGCGCCGTCGCTTACGATCTCGTCGATTACGTATCCGGAGGTCTTGGCGGAAGGGAATTGCTTTTCGGCGCGGCCGCGTTCGGATTTTGGCGGCACTTGGATCAGCATGCCTTGAAGGTGGGCTTGCCGGAGATGTCCGGTTAGAAAGGCGGACCAATCGGCGTTGACTGAGAAGGTGCGAACGGTAACAAGAGGAGGCAGGTCCCTGCGACCGCGATAATACAGGGCCAATCCTTCGCCAGAAATGGAAAAGCGAGGGAAGACGCTGACAGATAGATTCTTCATCTCCAATTGGCTGGAGAAATTGTCCTGCAGGGAGCGCAGCACGCGGTCTCGGGCCATGCGCGTAAGGAGCGGCCTAGAAACGGCAAGCGCGCCGCCGAGAAGGACAATGATCGCGCCAGCGCACCAAACCGCAACGCGTCTTTTCGCCGTGGCCGGCATCACAGGGACCGAGAGCAATTAGACATCCAGGGGCCGCAGTCCGGTGCGACGGCCGGCTGAATGGTGAGGAGCCACGCGATCCAGCGGAACAGCACTGAATTATGAGGCGGCGGAATGGCGGTCGAATCCTCTAGGAAATGGTAATAAGTACAACGCGGGTTACAGGCGGCCGCTTAGGCGTTTACGGTCGAAACTTACTTGTGTTGCGTTTCCCAATCGTACTGAATTTGGGGATCGTTGTACGGGATGCGGCCTTCGTCTTGTGGATCGTAGAAGCGGTCCGTAACGTACACCAGAAGAGCGGGAGCGTCTCCGATCACCTTGTAGCCGTGGCCGACGCCGGGAGGAACCAACAACTGCCAGGGACGCAATGCACCCAGGTACAAAGTATTGCGTGCGCCGAAAGTCGGGGACTGCTTGCGGAGATCCACCAGAGCAACTTGCAGCATGCCTCCGACGGGCACCCAGCAATCGGTCTGACGGCGGTGGAAATGGAAGGCTTTGATGGCGCCAGGGTAGCTGAGGGCCGCGGAAACTTGCGTGCTTTCTTTCGGAAAATCCTTGGCGAGGCCCTGGCCCATGCGGAGGACTTCCAGGAAATAGCCGCGATCGTCGGGCCAGATGGCGAGCGGCTGCGCGCGGACGCCGGCGATCAGATCTTTCGAATCGGGCGAGACGATCAGCTTGCCGATGCCTTTTTCGCAGGTTGGAGTAGCCAGCTCGAGATCCACCTGAGTGATCGCGCTCATAACTTTGTTCCAGAGACCGATTCGGCTTCTTCGTCCGGCTCGGCAGCGGTGGATGGGCGGCTGCGGGCCACCAGGTTGCCGGCTCGCAGCAGGGAATCGAATGTACCGGCGTCGGTCCACCAGCCTTCCAGATGCGCGTAGGTCATGGTTCCTTCGCCGATATAGGCGTTGTTGACGTCGGTAATTTCCAGTTCGCCGCGGTGGGAAGGCACTAGCGTGCGGACCTTGTCGAACACGGTTCCGTCGTACATGTAGATTCCGGTGACGGCGTAATTTGACTTAGGACGCTTGGGTTTCTCCTCGATGCCGACGATGCGGCCGTCGCGAATTTCGGCCACGCCGAAGCGCTCGGCGTCGGGAACTTCCTTGAGCAGGATTTTGGCGCCTACTTCTTGGTCACGAAAATCGTCGACCGCGCGGCGGATGTTGCCTTCGATGATGTTGTCGCCCAGGATCACGCAGATGCTCTTGCCGTCGGCGAAGTGTTCGGCCAGAGCCAGAGCGTCGGCGATGCCGCCTTCGCCTTCCTGATAGGTGTAGTCCAGATGCTTCAAGCCGAATTCGCGTCCGTTGGCGAGCAGGCGCAGGAAATCGCCGGAATTGCGGCCGCCGGTGACGATCAGGATCTCCCGAATACCCGCATCCACGAGGGTCTGGATGGGGTAATAAATCATGGGCTTGTCGTAAATCGGCAGCAGGTGCTTGTTGGTGATCTTAGTCAGCGGAAACAAGCGGCTGCCGGTGCCGCCGGCCAGTACGACGCCTTTCAAGACGGCACCTCGATTTTTCTGGATGGCATTACATTCATCATACACGGGTGTCTAAGATATATCGATCAGAGAGATGACTTAGCCGGAGTGCGAATCCGACCGTGTTAGAATCTTCCGCCATGACGATCTATCGTTGGGATGAGGTGGAGAGCGAGCAACTGAGCGAGTCGATCTCGCGCCAGATGATTCATGGCGACACGATGACGGTGGCGCGAATCTCGGTTAAGAAGGGTGGCCGCGTGCCGGAGCACAGTCATCATAACGAGCAGATCTCGATGGTGGAACGCGGGGCGCTGAAGTTTGTGCTGGCCGGGTTGGAGAAGGTGGTGCGGCCTGGCGAAATGGTACGGATTCCGCCGCATGTGCCGCATAGTGTCGAAGCGTTGGAGGACTCGGTCGCGGTGGATTTGTTCTCGCCCCGGCGGGAGGATTGGATTCGCGGCGACGACGCGTACTTGCGGAAGTAAGCTGAGCCGATCACTTGACCGCCAGGATCGCGTCCAGCGGCGTAAGGTCCCGCTCACCACAATGCTGAAGCGTACTTCGATGCGTATCTTGAAGCTAGCGGCATCCGTGAAGATAAGAAGTCGCCGCTATTCCGAAGCGTCGACAAACAACTGCAGATCACGCCAAACGCGATAACGCGGGCAGACGTGGGGCGGATGGTCAAGCGCCGGGCGCTGGACGCCGGCCCCCCTCTTCCACGTGCTGCCACAGCATCCGTACAATGGGCATCGCGGCGGATCTCGAAGACGGCGGCGCGATAGAGAACGCGCAGGCAATCGCCGCGCACGACGAAAGCTCTACGACCGAACGGGTGAGCGTGCGGTGGTCCGCTAATTGTGTGTGGCTGCGATCTGCTCGGGGAGTTCGCAGCTGGTGATGGCACAGACTGATGCAACGAACGCCTCTAGGATCTCCCTATCCGACAGGCTCGACCAGATTGGAAAATCTGTTGGGTTTCCTCCGGGGCGACCTGGCTCAGTGCAGCGTACGACTAGTAAGTAACGGCCGGTTCCTGCGTAGTCCTTGTCCGCGTCATCCCGGCGTTGAATCCATGCACGTTTGAATCCTCCGGGAACGGGGGCTTGCTGCCATTCAACGTAGGGCTGCCCCTTTCCGTCATGTTGAATAGGTGGGATCATGTAAGCAATTCTCGCACGCTCCAAAGGTGATCGGCGACTCCAGCAGCCACTGCAGGCGTTATGCGCAGCGCCACACAGATCTAGCGGACTAACCGTGCAGCACTTCCCATTCCTTTGTAAATGTTTGTGTTAACCCCGAGGATTGTTTGGCACGCGATCTTCTTGGCTTCTCTTGTTTCCTGCCTTGCGGTAAGTTGCTAAATAGGTGATTGTCGCGGAGCTTGCTTCAGGCGCGCCGTGATGAACGGTGGAAGCCCAATCGTCATGGTGCTATGGATCGTTGAGTTTTCTGCTTTCCAGCCGACCGGTCTCGCTCGATGAGGCGGAGCGGACGCTTCCGCTTTGAACTACTGTACAACGTATTCGCGCGAGGGGTTAAGGCACGTTTCTCTAGTCGTAAAGTGGAACGCTCGTCGTCGATTCGTTGTTTGTTTTGAGGGCCTGGTACCGACAGGCTTCGTGCGTACATCACCAAAACGATCTGATTTTCGGCGACGCCTTATACCGCGGGGGATGTTTGAGGCATTCCGCCTCTTGCTCTTCTCGGTCAACTTCTCGATCCACTAGCGACGAATTTATCGATCCTTGATGAGATCCCTCGTTCGCCATGAAAAGGATCGAGAACTCTACCACCTTGTCTTTCCATTCATACGCTTGCTCCTCTAAAGGATACGAGGTACCGAAACTGCGTGCGAGCCTCGTGTAGAGCTCCGCGAAATCTTGGTCAGTCAGATTCGTCCGGCTGAGATAAATCCTATATGCCTGCGCCCGCCAAAACGAGATTTGGACTTCGCTTCCATCTTCGTATCTTCTTAGCCCGCTGATTTCTCCGGAAGTCAAATTCAGCAGGTCGATACCTGGCACGGCACTCCGGACTTCCGAGGGCGTCATCCGCAATTGAACGGTTCTAACAACAGTGGGCATGCCAGGATCCGCCCAGCTGAGGCTTTGGGGCAAGACTCTCGTGACAATGGGCTCAGTTGGGTCCGCCCAGTCTCTCCTTTCTTGCTCGGCCAGCGTAGACAATATGCCGGGCTGTTTCTGCGTTCGCTTTGCAAGTCGAACCGGCCATACTGTGAGATCGAGGCCAATCTGCCTGGCCTGAGATTCGCAATATGGCCCAATTGACGAGTCGTGGAACCGAATTCTCACATCGCCGTCGACCCAGACCCAGGTAGTCTTTTCATCGCCGGAATCCAGGACGAAATCCGGCCTGCCCAAAAGAGCTAGGCCGCTTTTCTCACAGGTAGGTCAGAACAGACTGAAACGGGCGCCAGAAGAGCCTCGCGAAGCACGAACTGAGCAAGGCGAGTCATCGTCGAACGTCTTTTGGCGAGTGTAGGGATCAATTCGACCCGCAGTCGATCGTGGAGCGAGGCTTTGATGGGCGTGCAAACGCACTCCTCCGAACCGGCTGCGCCAGCGGAGGAAGCATGTCAACAAAGCCGGTCCCCGTGTTGCCGTTCAGCAGCGCAAGTTGGTCCAGACCTGCTGGTACAGACCTTGCCAGGGATAGCTGGAAGCCATCGAAACCCAGACTTTGCGCACCGTGACCCGGATCTGCGCGCCGATCTTCAGCAGCTTGGTGCGGATAGTGGAAACCTGCGCTTGCGCCAACTCGGTGCCTTGCAGTCCCAGCCGCCGCAATCCGCTCACCAGCACATAGGCCATCGTGGACAGATAGAGGCGCATCTGATTGGCTCGCATGGTCTCGGTACTCACCCGATCGGCAAATAAGCTGAACTGTTCCTTGATGCGGTTCTCCATGTCGCCGCGCGCGCAGTAGAGTTTTTCATACAGCGCTTGCGCCGCCCACTCCTGGCTGCTCAGTGAGGTCACCACGAAGCGCGGGTTCTCTTTTCCGTCGATGTGCTCGGCCTTGGCGACCACGCGCCGCTTCCGGTCCCAGCCACTCTTCTTGGTCTTTCTGGTCTGATAGTCAAACTCGGCAAAAACCCGCGCTGGTTTGCCGGTCTGATTCCACTGTTGGGTCGCTTCGTGCATCTGCGGCTCCGATGATCTTCCGCAGTCGCTGATTGCGCGCCAGACCGAACACAAAGTCCACCCCATTGTTTTCGCACCAGCTCATCAACTCGTTGCGGCAGAAGCCAGAATCCCCGCGCAGAATGATTTTCACTTCCGGCCAACTCGCCCGAATCTGCGCCACGATTCTTTGTATTTCCGCCAGGCAGCCGAAGGCAGCGTCATGATTGGATTCCCGCAGGCGCGCGCACAGCACGTGCTCTCCGCAAAAGATGTAGAGCGGCAGATAGCAATATTGGTCGTAGTAGCCGTGGAAGAATCGACCCTCCTGGTGGCCGTGCAGCGGCAGGTCGGTGGTGTCCACGTCCACAACGATCTCCTCGGGAGCCGTCTGGTGCGACTCCAGGAACACTTTCACCAACAGTTCGTCTACCGCTTCTTTCCAGAACGTGATCTTCTTGTACCGGTCCGGCCCGCCGCTCCCCAGTTCCATGCGGTTCAGGGTGCTCTTGCCCGCCAGCGGTTGCTCCAGTTCTTCCCGTCCTGCCAGAACTCCGAACACCGGATCGTTCCGTAGTTGCTCGTGATCGTTCAGGTCTTCGTAACCCAACGCCAGACCGTAAACCCGTTGCGAGACCATCTCCAGCACCGAGTGCTCCACCAGATCCGGATTCCGGCTATCCAGAAAACACTTCGCCAGACGCGCCAGAAGATTCAGTCGCTGGTCGGTCTGACGTAATAGGAAGGCACCCCCGTCGGAACTGATCGTGCCCCCGTCGAAGCGGGCCACGATCTCCCGTTTT
Source organism: Terriglobia bacterium (assembly GCA_963739705.1). Taxonomy (GTDB): domain Bacteria; phylum Acidobacteriota; class Terriglobia; order Bryobacterales; family Bryobacteraceae; genus Palsa-89. The sequence continues at coordinate 437,124 of CAVUBR010000025.1, forward strand.
CCGCACGCTGCAAATCCGAAGCCCGATTGGTTACACTCTGTCATAGCGAAGGCCGTCCTCTCTTGGTGCTAACTGTTGTGTGGAAACTCAGTTATGCCATGAAGGACGGCTTTTTGCTATAGGTCTGTGAGAAATGCGGGCTAGGGTGTTTCTTTGAAACTCTTTGCCGTCTGACGGAGGCACGCCCCATTTTGAAATCACAATTGTATGGAGTCGCCCTTCGGCTAATTCCGCATGCACCGTCAAGGCCCCATCGTCTAGCTTTCCAACGCGCGGCCAGAGGACGATCTGATTCTTCGAGTTCGGGTCAATCGGCTCCGAATTGAACTGTTCCAATTCCGGGTGCCGTGCGAGAACTTGACCTAGAGTCATCCCAAGCGTCAAACCTTGAGCGGAGATCGGTAGCTTTCCCGAGGTCTGGAAATGGAGGGGTTCCGCCTGGACCCGCGCTGCTTCGTCCCGTGCAACCGAGGGCTCCACGACGGCGGATGAGCTCTTCTCTTCTGAATGCGGTCTCTGGCATGCGCACTCAAGTGCTGCGAGCGGCCAAATGGCACACCAAACCGCCATTGCGAGTGATTTCAAGCTCCCTGACTTTCACAACTTGAACGGCATTCCACCCTGTTTCTTGGATCGCTTCACAACTCGTCGAGGTTAGGTTACCACTTCGCGTTGAATCTTGAGTACGTCGCCGGCCTCACCATAGCGCTCATAGTTCACGTCACGCTTAGCAGTTCGGCAAGGAACCAATTGACAAGCGCTTCGGAAGGCAGTCTGACTGTAAACTTATTTGCGCCGCAGCGCATGGGGGTGTGTTGATTTGGCGGATCGGCCTTTGTCGTAGCTGCAGCCGGGAGGCGTCATTCTGTCGCCGTCCGAGTTATCCACGCCCTCGGATTCACGGCCTGCGGCACCGGATTCGACGCATTGTCATTGAAGGTTAGACGGCGGTGTGGGTACCAACGGCTAGAAGTGCGAATGTTGTCGATACGGCGCAACTCGCGTCCGCTGCCAGCGTCGCAGCAGGCGAAGGGTTACAACCATTTAGTGCTGGGGGTCGCACGCCAGGGCCGATTGGCGTTACGGATTCCGCCGGATGTGCCGCACAGTGTGGAAGCGCTGGAGGACTCGGTCGCCGTGGATTTGTTCTCGCCGCGGCGGGAGGACTGGATTCGCGGCGACGACGCGTATTTGCGGAAGTAGGCGCGGTTATTTGATCGCGAGGATGGCGTCCAGGGGCGCGCCGGTGCGGCGGCTTTCGATTTTCGAAAAGCCGGCGGCCCTCAAGAGGGCTTCGTATTGATCCGCGGAGCGCTCACGGCCTTCCGTCACCACCAGCATGTTCAGGGACTGCATGTGCGCGGGAACGTTGTGTTCGTCGAGCAGGCGCTCGGCCACCAGCAGTCCCCCGCCCTGCGGGCAGCGCGGCATAGATCTTGGCCAGCAAGCGTGCGGATTTTTTCTTCCGACCAATCGTGCAGGATGCGGCCCAGGCTGTAGAGATCGGCCTCGGGCAGCGGGTCTTTGAAAAAATCGCCGGCGATTGTGTTGGGGTACAGTTGCGCGACGGCGGGCAGATCGAAGACGGCGGTTTCGAGATGCGGGTAACGTTCGCGCGCCGCTTCGGCGAGATGGCCGCTGCCGCCTCCGAGATCGACCAGGCGGCGGAATCGGCTAAGATCGAAGGCCGAGACGACGGCCGGCGAGGTGATTTTTCCGAAGCCGTGCATGCCGCGCTGGAAGTCGCGCATGGCTTCCGGGGTGCGGAAGAAGTGGGAAAAGATGGGGCCATCCAGGCCGAACGTCTGTTTCCAGCGGTGTGTTCCTTCGCGTACGGCGTCTTCCAGATGGGCCCACATCAGATAGAGCGCGCTGTTGGAGTAGCGGATGTAACCGGTCAGTGTGTCGGGGCTGTCGGAGCGCAGGTATTTTTCAGCGGCGGCGCTGTTGACGTACGGTCGCCTTGTTTTTCGAGCAAGCCGAGCGCAACGCAGGCGTCGAGCAAGCGGTTGAGCTCCTTGCAATCCGCCGGGCGATGGCCGTCGAAGATGCCGAGCTCGACCGCGGCGAACATGGTTTTCGAGCGGCGGAAGGCTTCGATGAGATCAAGAACGACGTTGTTGGAAGTGGTCATAGCCAATGGGTGGAACTGGTTTGCCTTGGTAAGTGACGCGGCCTGGTTTTCCTTCGATCATGGTGCCGATGCGGATGCCGGGGACGCGGCGGCGCGGGGGCGCGGTGTAGAGCAGCTCGTAATCTTCGCCGTCGTGAAGCGCTTGATTTAGCGTTGCGCCCGGAGCAAGGGGAATGGTGTCGAGTTCGCGCTTCGACCCCGGAAGCCAGGCCAGACGGTGCAGATCGAGCGCGAGGCCGTCGCTGATGTCCATAGCACGCGGTCGCTTTGCCGAGCAATTTGCGGCCGAGATTCGAGATCGCGGCATCGATGAAGGGCTTGTGGCGCCAGCCGCCGAGCGGTCCGGAAACGTAGATCGGCGTCACCGGGCTTTGCGCCGGAGCGCAAAAGCGGCCTTGCCTTTGGGACTGAACCGCAGATCACGAGGTCGCAGACCAACTTCGCGAGCGTGGGAGAGGTCGCCGCCGGCCAGCGCGGTCTTGGTTCTGCGCAGCAGTCTTTCAACGCCACGATAAAAGCCGTCGATCCAGCGCTTGATCGGTCCAAGGCGCGAGGGCTAGGGAGATCGAGGCAATAAAGCGGCGTGCCGCCCATGGCCGCGATATCGCTCAGGGCGCGCGCGACGGCTCGGTAGCCGATCTGTTCGGCGCTCATTCGCCGGGTGAAGTGGACGCCTTCGATGCTGAAATCGGTAGTGAACAGGAGATCCACGCCGCGCGGGGATGGAACGACGGCGCAGTCGTCTCCGATCAGCGGCCAGCGGCGACGCAGTTTGCCTGTGAGCGCATCCTCGTTCACGAGACGTTCACGGTTTCGGCCGCCGCGGCGACCAGGCCGGAGGGAAGCTCTTCGCCGAAGATTTTGCCGAGGTCCTGATCCGCTTCGCCCTCAAGCGCCGGGATCAATGCTGCGGGGATGCGGCCGCGGATCGAGTCGCGGGTTGCGGGGGCCAGATCGCGCGTTGCGTCGCCGGTGCGGCGCGCGATGGCGACCATGGCGTCCTCGGATTTTGGAATCTTCAGCAGCGCTTCCACCCAGCGCGTGGCGGTTTGGGCCGGCAAGACTTGATTGATGGGGCCATAGAACAGCTTGCGCGCGCCTAAGCGCGAGAGGCACCACAAAACGGTTTCGACCATTTCGCCACGCTTGATTTGCGCGATCAGGGAGTCGCCGAGCTGCGTTTTGGTTTGCAGCGGGAGTAATTCCATACTGGCGGCAGCGCGCCACATCTCACGCAGCAGGCTGTTGTTGAGCCGCGGGCGCTTGCCGGGCTTGGGCAGCAGCACGGGCGAAAGGCGCTGGAAGACGTCCACCTGCTGATTTTTGTTCAGGCCGCCGGCCACGCGGCCCCAGAAGATCCACCAATCGATCTCGTTCTGGACCTGGTTGGAGAATTGCAGTCCGGCGGCATAGATGCGGCGCGCCTGCTCGATGCGAAAATCGTCGGCGGGAAAGCCAAAGCCGGGACGGAGGCAGAAGCCGCACAGGTTGAGCCAGCGGAGCTCGAAGGCGGCGGACTTGCGGCGGCCCTCCGAGAGTTCCAGCATGCGATCGGCCAGGCGGCGAATCGTGCTCAAAGGCCAGGAATTGCGGCCGAGGCCTAGCGTTTGTTCGAGCCTGGCGGGGAGTTCCTCGGGCGCGAGAGTGCCTGCACTAAGGGTGTCCTGAAGCAAGGCTTCCGCGCGGGACAGGGCTTCATCGCTGACGACGGCGGCAGGTTTTGAAGCTGGTGCGGTAGCAGTTTTCCGCAATTCGAATTGCAAACGCCAGCGGTGCTCGCTGATTTTCGAATCGGCCCAGACTTCGAGGGTGCCGACTTCGGTCAGATGCGCGCGCAGCTTCACGGGAACCAGGCGCTCGCCGGATTTTCCAAAGCGGATGACGGCGTTCAAGGGCGCGTGCAGGTGCAGGTCGTCAGTAGCTGGCAGCATGTCGCCGATCTTGTCGTCCACTCGCGTCAGCGAACTGTACAGGCGAAACGAGACCGGTTTATTGGCGACCAGGTGCAGATCCTGGCTGTCGAGCTCGATGGTTTGGCCTTCTTCAGCGCCGCGCGGAACCAGACAGACGGCTTCGTTTTCGCCGATGCCGACGTAATAGGCGCGCGGGAGTCCGCCGCGGACCAGCAAGCCCGCGCCGGTGGCTTTGACGTAGGAATAGTACGCCGCGCCGACCGCGACCGCCAGATCGAGATCGCGATTCTCCAAGATCAGCGGCCGATGGCCGTACCAGCGCTCCATGACATCGGCGACGCGCTGCTGGCAGATGTCGGGAATGAAGAAGCCGCCGTTGAACAGAATCGCATCCGGTTTGGCGTTTTCGTTGGCGCTGAGGAACGTCGCCAGATGCTTGGTGATCGCCGGATCGGAGACGTAAGGAAGGCCAAGCTCGCGAAACAAGCTGCGCTTTTCCTCGGCCGGCTTGTCGTCGAGGTTGCAGAAGGGCAGGAAACCTTCGAGCGCGAGCTCCAACGCTTCTTCGCGCAGGATTTCGGTCTTGAGCGTGCCGCCGATCAGCGATGACCCGGCGCCCAAAACCGTGATCTCGACTCTCTTGAGGTTCGCATCGGCCAGCATCCGTTCTTTGGCCGCGGCGCATTGGCGGCGTAGCGCGCTGCGCTGTCGAATGGAAAGCTGCGTGTTGAGTTTGGATTCCACCAGCCAGGCCAGGGTGAGGTCGAGATTATCGCCGCCGAGCAGCAGGTGTTTGCCGACGGCGGTGCGGGTGAACTCGATGCGGTCGCCATCGCGATGGACGCGGACCAGCGTGAAGTCGCTGGTGCCGCCGCCGACGTCGCAGACCAGAACGAGCTGGCCGTCGAACAGGCTTTTTTGGGACTGGGCGAGGTGATTGGCGATCCAGGAGTAAAACGCCGCGGCGGGCTCTTCCACCAGCGTGAGCTTTTCGATACCGGCGTCGCGCGCGGACTGGACGGTCAGCTCGCGAGCCTCTTCGTCGAAGGAAGCGGGTACTGTAAGGACGATGTCCTGCGCGGCGAGCGGATCGCCAGGATGCGTTTGATTCCATGCATCGCGAATCTGAGCCAATACAGCCGAAGAAACTTCGACCGGCGAGAGCACGCGTCCGGCTTCCTGAGCGTCCCAGGGAAGAATTTTCGCGGTGCGGTCGACTTCCGGATTCGATAGCCAGGATTTGGCCGAATGCACGGACTTGGTTGGAACCAGCGCGCCTTGCTCGCGGGCGTAGGCGCCGACGTAAGTCTGGTCGCCCAGAAAAAGAAACGAGGGTAGCGTGCGGTGCGGCTCGATCTGGCCGGGGGCGACGTACTGCGGGATTTGGAGAACCTTGATTTCCGGATAATCCGGCAGCTCGCCATGAACCGGCTCGATGTAGGCCAGCGCGGAGTTGGTGGTTCCGAGGTCGATACCGACGTTCATCGCAGGCGGCTACTCGATTTCCACTTCAGCCGGCGCCAGGATGGAAGCATTCTGGCCGGGCGAGAGCGGTGGGAGATCGACCTTTTCGGCGCGCCAGCCTTTGTGGCGAAGCAATCCGCCCTGGGCCTTGCCCTTCACAGGAACGTTGCCTAGAAGCTTCACGGTGGCCGGGTCATTGGTTTCGAGCTTCGTAAAACTGCCTTCGACCGCGTCGATTACCGGCGTCAGGTGCAGATAGCGATTCAGGGATTCGCGGCTTTGGTCGTGCAGGGTGCGCACGGCAGCGCCCACCTGGTCGTCGGAATACGCCGAGATGTCCTCCATCAGAAAGTCGATCAGACGCGAATCGCGCTGGAGAATGCCGAGGATCTGGAGCGCGCCGTCGGAGGGACGCGCCTGGGGTGGTGGCTTGGGCGCGGCGGGCTGGGTCTTGGGTGCGCCAAATCCCAGAGCCTGCGCGATGTCGCTGGGAAGTTTGCCAGTAAAAAGTATCGCAAAGAAACCGCGGAACGCTAGTACAATCCTGCTCAAAATGTGCCTCTAAGCTCTAGGATACACTGGCGATGGAATGAACTGGCCGGAATGGATACCGGTTTGCAAGTTTATTAGAGCCGTGTTGCGCTTTTTCAAAGATCGCCGGGATGCAGGCGTGCAGTTGGCCGGTAAGCTTGCGGCTTACTCCAATGATCCGAGCGTGTTGGTGTTGGGGCTGCCGCGCGGCGGCGTGCCGGTGGCATATGAAGTGGCGCGGGCTTTGAGCGCGACGCTGGATGTTTTTGTGGTGCGCAAGCTGGGTGTGCCGGGACATCGCGAGCTGGCGATGGGGGCGATCGCGAGCGGAGGCGTGCGGGTTCTAAACGAGGATGTGCTCCGGGTTTTGAATATTTCGAGCGCCATGATCGATATGGTGGCGGCGCAGGAGCAGAAGGAATTGGAGCGGCAACAGCGAGCCTATCGCGGGGATGCGCCATTTCCGGAGCTGAGCGGGCGCAAAATAATCGTGGTGGATGACGGGCTGGCGACGGGGTCGACCATGCGGGCCGCGGTGCGGGCCCTCCGGCAGAGCAATCCGGCGCGAATCATCGTGGCGGCGCCGGTGGCGGCGGCTGAGACCTATCACAGCCTGGGTCGAGAAGCGGACGAAGTGGTGTGTTGTGAAGTGCCCGAAACTTTCTACGCGGTCAGCATGTGGTACGAGGAGTTCGGTCAGACTTCCGATCAGGAAGTGCGGGAGCTTTTAGAAGCCGCGGATCACGCGGCGTCATCGCGCTAACCAAGCAGCCTCGGGGAGGCCGTATGAATCAGCCCAAGACGAGTGGAGGCGCAGGGCTTGCCATCGAGCATGTGCCCGTGCTGGCGCCGGTGGATTCGCTCAACCTGGAAGGGATCTTGAGCGTGCCGACCGCGGCGCGCGGCGTCATCTTGTTCGCGCATGGCAGCGGCAGCTCGCGGCACAGCCCTCGCAATCGTTACGTGGCGGACATTCTGAACGAGAGCGGGCTAGCGACGCTGTTGATTGATTTGCTGACCGAAGACGAGCAGCAAGTGGACTTGCAGACGGCGCACCTGCGCTTCGACATTCCGCTGCTTGCCAGGCGCCTGGAGGGGATCACGGAGTGGCTGGTGGGGCATCCCGAAGTCGAAGGCCTGGAGCTGGGGCATTTTGGAGCCAGCACGGGGGCGGCTGCGGCGCTGGTGGCTGCCGCCGAGCTTCCTGAGTTGGTGCGCGCGGTGGTTTCGCGTGGCGGAAGGCCCGATCTTGCGGGGCTGTCATTGGCGGCTGTGGAAGCGCCCACTCTGCTGATCGTGGGAGGCGCGGACACGGCCGTCATCGATCTGAATCGCCGCGCCATGGCGCACCTGCAGTGCGAAAAGGACCTGCAGATTATCCCCGGCGCGACGCATTTGTTCGAGGAGCCAGGAGCGTTGAAGAAGGTGGCGGAGCTGGCGCGGGATTGGTTCTTGAAGAAGCTGCGCTGAGGCTATTCGACGAACAATTCGCTGAGCGGGACGGCGATATCTGGGTTGTGCGTCTGAGATACGCGCGTCCCAGTGAGTCGCCCTGCGCAAATGCCCGCGCAGCTTCTTGTATTTCCGATCGGCCCAGCATGCCAACGATCGATCCAGTTGCCGCATCGGCGGAAAGAGCGCCGACCGGTAAAACCGTCCATAATACTGGAGCCAGCCTCGAATGATCGGGTTGAACATCCGCGACAGATCTTGGATGGACTTGTCACTGCGTAAATGCAGATTCCAGCTTTGAATCTCTGCCCGAATCGCTTTCACCGCCTTGTCAGAAACTGCGGGACTGAAGTTGATGAAGTATTTTCCTGTGCGATTCTTCGATCTCCGCGGCCGAAACGTGTAGCCTAGAAAATCGAACTTCTCGTTGGAATACGTCCATGTTCCCGAGGCGGCACTGCTGTCAGACTATGAGGCGGCCAGGGATTCGCTGCAAAAGACCTTCGCCGCCTTGATGCTCTGGTGCTCTCGTGGGGACGCGATCAACATGGCGCCGCTCATCGACACATTCGGAATCAAGCTCACCAGCGTCACTGACTACGCCCGCGGGCTGCAAGGGTCCGCGGCGGGTGTGTAGTTCAGAAACCAGGGCTCGCGTCGCTGGTGTATCGCCGTCGTGTAGCGCCGTAGCTTGCACCACGGTTCGGGGTATAATCCCCGCATAAAGGACTGCCTCTCATGCCCAAATTCAAGTCAATGCTCATCCTGTTTCTGTGCGCCATCCCGCTCGCCGCGCAGCCAGAAAAAACCGCTTGGGAGGTCCTGAAGCAGGGGTTGGCGGACAAAAACCTCGACAAACACCGGCAAGCCCTGACCGCGACCGGCTCCATCGGCTTGGTGCCCGAAGCCGTTCAGTTGGTCGAGCAGGCGCTCAAGGACATGGACCCGTTGATTCGCCAGACTGCGGCCGCCGAACTGGGGCAGATGAAATCCAAACAGTCCATTCCTGCTCTAAAAGCGGCCATGGACGACTCCGACGGTCAAGTAGCGTTCGCCGCCGCCAAGGCGCTCTGGGACATGGGCGACAAGGACGGGCGGGGGCTCATCGAGGACGTGATTACGGGTGACGAGAAAACTTCCGAGGGCTTGATCAACGGAGCAAAGCGCGATGCTAAGCGCAAAATGCACGACCCTAGGGCGCTGGCCATGATGGGCCTTAAGGAAGCCTCCGGCGCTTTGCTCGGCCCCTTCAACATCGGGATTGTCGCCGCCGAGCAAGCTTTCAAAGATGGTTCGGCCGGCGGGCGCACTCTCGCCGTCGCACTTCTCTCTGACGATTGCGACTCCCAGACCCTGCGGCTGCTGGATTGGTCCTTGACCAATGACAAGAATTGGGCTGTCAAGGCGGCCGCCGCGAAGGGTCTGGGTAAATGCGGCGACCGTGACTCGATTCCCAAGCTTGAAACCGCTCTTTCCGATTCGCATGAGGCCGTCAAGGCCATGTCCGCCGCCGCGATCATCCGGCTGAGTTCGAACCCGGAACGGAAGCAAGCTGGCGCGGAGTAGACCCTCGGGCGCGGCGGAATACCATCCGGCAGCGTTTCTCAGGTTCAAAGCCCCCACTGATGGTGGTGTACTGCCTAAAGCATTCTCAGGCCTGACCTAATCACAAAAAGTTCTTGCAATTGCTTTGCGTCTCATGGCAGAATTCTTTCAAGGCCAAAAGTGGTCGAAAGCGGACCAAAGTGGATAGATCAGCCCAAAACGACGCCGGTCGAGCCTCCTCGTGGCTTCTTTGCGGCCCACGTCGACGAGAAAGGCAGGCTCAAGCTTCCGGTCGATGTGCAGGCATTCCTGGGCGGATTTGGGGACGACAAGCTGTTTGTGACCAGCATGGACGGCCGCATAGCTAGAATTTATCCCATTTCGGTGTGGAAGGGAAACGAAAAAGTTTTGGAAGAATTGGCCACGGAAGATCCGGACGCAGCCGATGCGCTCGCGTTTGTGGCGAATGATTACGGCGCCGATGCGAAGATCGACCCGCAGGGCCGCATCACGCTGCCGACCGATTTGCGGCGGGCCTTGGCTTTGGAAAATCAGGAAGTGCGGCTGGACTGCACGCAGAGTGCGATCAACATTTACTCCAACGCCGAATACGAAGCTCGCAAGCGCCAGTCGAGCGAAGGGTTGGCCGACAAGTTGAAGAGCGCCAAGTTGAAGGGTTTCAAATAGCGGCTATGTATGCACGTCCCGGTAATGCTGGCGGAGTGCCTGGAGTACCTCGCCATCCGGCCGGACGGGATCTATTTGGATGCGACCGCTGGATTGGGTGGGCATACCGGCGCCATCGCGCAGCGCCTCGAAACGGGATTCGTGATTGCGAACGATCGGGACGAAGAATCGCTGGAGCAAGCCCGGCGCAACACGGCGGAGTGGGCGGACCGGATCCGCTTCCATCACGGATCGTTCGGCGATCTGGCTGCGGCGCTGAAGGCAGCGGGTGTGGAGCGCGTGGATGGGCTGCTGGCGGATTTAGGCGTCAGCCGGTATCAGCTCCTGGAACCGGAGCGCGGCTTTTCGTTGATGGCGGAAGGCCCCTTGGACATGCGCATGGATCGCAGCCAGCCTCGCACTGCGGACGACATTGTGAATCTTACGTCAGAAAAGGAACTAGCCGACCTGATTTATCAGCTCGGCGAAGAAAGGAGGTCGCGGAGAATCAGCAGAGCAATCGTTCGGGCGCGGCCGATCCACTCGACACAGCGACTGTCGAGCGTGATCGAAGCGGCCGTGCCCCGAACGAGCAAACTGCATCCCGCCACGCAGACCTTTATGGCGCTGCGCATGGCGGTCAACGACGAGCCGGAGGAGTTGGACCGGCTGCTCAATATCGCACCGGATTTGGTCCGGAGCGGCGGACGCATGGTGGTCCTTACGTTCATGTCGCTCGAAGACCGAAAAGTGAAGCAAAGTTTTCAGGCGCTGGCGCGTGCAGGCAGAGCCGTTATTCTGACCAAGCACGTCCTCAAGCCCACGCCGGAAGAAGTTAGGCGTAACCCTCCATCGCGGAGCGCGAAACTCCGGGCTGTGGAGATGACTAGTTAGGCGAGAATAATGGCAACCCTGGCAGCTATTTTTGACCGATTCACGGCGCCGAGAAGCATCGAGCAGCCCGCGCCGCGGGCGCGCTTTCTGGAGCCCGAGGACCCGTTTGCGGTACCCGCGTTTCCGAACGAAGACGTGTACTTCTACGTGAAGCGCATAGCCAACTCCAACGTGCTGCGCGTGGCCGATCCGGCGGCCCGCAAGACCTGCTGGCGCATGATCGGCTATTCCTTCGTTCTCGCCATGCTGGTGATCAGCTTGCTTCTTCCTACCTTGTATGAATTGATGGCGGGCTACCGCATGGAAGCATTGCGCCAGGAAAAAGGGCGCCTGGAGCTGGATCGCGCCGCGCTCGAATTCCAGGAGACCAAGCTCGAAAGCCCGGCGCGTTTAGAAGAGCTGGCGCGGATGCAGCGCTTCGTGGATCCGGCGCCTGAAAGCGTCGTGTATCTGGACATGAAGTCGGACCGCATTCTGGCTAAGAAGTAGCCGGCAGGCGCGATTGCAGAAGTTGGTTCTGGAAGTCGCGAAATGGATACCTTGGCGACCAAGCGCGTGCATATGCTGGCCCGGCTGGCCTTCCTCTGGGCCGCGCTGATCGCCGGCCGCCTGATTCAACTTCAGGTCATCCAACACGGCGAATATAAAAACCTGGCGCAGCGGCAACAGGAGCGCGTGATTGAGGTGCGCGCCCCGCGCGGCATGATTCTGGACCGGCATGGGGAACGGCTGGCCATGAGTCTGCCGGTCGAATCGGTGTGCGTCGATCCGCTGCGCGTGCCAGATCTCGGCGTGGCCTCCGGCATTCTTTCTCAGATCCTAGGAATTGATTCCGCCGAGTTGTTCGCGCGGTTGAAATCGGCGGTCGATAGTCGCCGCGGTTTTCTCTGGATCAAGCGCAAGGTTACGCCCCAGGAAGCGGCCCGGCTTCGCGATCTGAAACTGGAATGGATCGAGTTCCGCACCGAGAGCCAGCGTTTCTATCCCAACCGCTCGCTGGCCGCGCACCTGCTGGGCGGGGTGGACTTTGAAGAGAACGGCAACGCCGGCATCGAACAGAGCTTCAACGAGCAGCTCCAGGGTCATCCCGGCGAACTGGTGCTGACGGAGGACGTGCAAAAGCGCGGCTTCAAATCCACCATGGAGACCGAGCCGCAGCCCGGCCAGGACGTCCATCTCACCATCGACTCCAGTATCCAGTTCATCGCCGAAAAAGAACTGAAGGAGATGGTGCAGCAGCAGCACGCCAAGTCGGGCAGCGTGGTGGCGATGGATCCGCGCAACGGCGATATCGTCGCCTACGCGAACTATCCCACCTACGACCCGAACGACCCGCCCAAAGGGCAGGATGTTTCGGCGCGCGAAGATCTGGCCATCGCGGCGCCCTTCGAGCCCGGTTCGGTATTCAAAGTCATCACGCTCTCGGCCGCGCTCGAGACCACGCATCTGCGCCCGGAAACCATGATCAATTGCGGCGGCGGAAAGATTACGCTGTTCGGGCGCACCATCCATGACGACCACCGCTATGGGATTTTGTCGATGGAAGATGTATTAGCGCGCTCCAGCAATATCGGCGCCATCAATATCGGGCTAACGGTCGGACAGGAGAAGATGTACGAATACGTTCGACGCTTTGGCTTCGGCAGCAAGACCGGCGTTCCGCTGCCGGGCGAATCCGCGGGAATGGTCCGGTCGCTGAAGCACTGGCAGAAGACGTCCATCGCCTCGGTTGCCATGGGGCATGAGATCGGGGTTACGGCAATCCAGCTCGCGCAGGCCGCAGCGATCGTCGCCAGCGGTGGACTGCGTATCAAACCGCGTCTGATCCTGGATGCGCCGGCTGCCGAACCGGTTCGGGTTCTGAGGCCGGAGACGGCCATCACCATGCGCCGCATGATGGAAGGCGTCATGATCAAACCCTACGGCACGGGCCATCGCTACGCGCGCCTGATCGGCTACACCTCAGGCGGCAAGACCGGCACCGCCATGATCTACGACTATCAGACGCGCCACTACACGCATTTTTACAATGCGTCGTTTGTCGGATTCGCGCCCATCGCCAACCCGGCCATCGTGGTCGCCGTAACGATCAACCACACCGAGGGCAAAACCGGTTATGGCGCTCCAGCCTCGGGGCCTGTGTTCCGCCAGGTGGCTTCCTCGGCGCTTCGAATCAAGGATGTTCCCAAGGATTTGCCCGAGATGCTTCCGTCCCCAGACGATGGCCAGGCCGATGACAACGACGTGGCCATCGCCGATCTGGGTTCTTCCATCCCTCCCCCGCTGGTCCAGGCGGGAAATGCCGAAGCCGCCGACGACCGACCGGTGGCTTCCGCAAAAGACGCCCTGGACCAGCGGTCTTTTTTGGAAGACCCCGGCAGTGGGGGCGCGGCCGGGCGCGTGCCCAACTTCCAAGGCAAATCCGTGCGGGATGTCATCCAGCAATCGGCTGCGCTCGGGATTCCCGTTGAGTTCACGGGCAGCGGAATCGCCCGGGCCCAGATTCCCGCGCCTGGAGAAGTTTTGCCGTCGGGGCACGCTGTTCGGGTCGAATTCGGAAGATGAAGCTGGCGGCTATCCTGAACGGGGTTCGGCTCAGGACGGCGCTATCGGTGGAAACGGGGATTAGAGAGGTGACGGGGTTGGAATACGACTCGCGCAGGGTCCAGCCGGGATTTCTGTTCTTCGCCTTCCCGGGCGCTCGCGCCGACGGACGCCAGTTCGCGCAAGAAGCGATGGCTAAGGGCGCGGTCGCGGTGGTGAGCGAGCTGCCTGCGCCGGAAGGCTTTCAAGGCACGTGGATCGAAGCCGAGCACGGCCGTCAGGCTCTGGCGGTCGCATCGCGCAATTTCTACGCGCACCCCGATGAGCGGCTCGGTTTGACCGGTGTCACCGGCACCAACGGAAAAACCACCACGGCCTTTCTGATCGATTCCATCCTTCGTGCGGCTGGAAAAACGACGGCGCTGGTCGGCACCATCGAGTATCGTCTGGCTGGCGAAGTGCGTCCCGCGGTCAACACGACGCCTGAATCGCTGGATCTCTACCGCATCTTTCATGAGTTGGAGCAGGCCGGGGGCACGCACGCCACCATGGAGGTCTCCTCCCACGCACTGGCGCTGGACCGTGTCTACGGAATCACATTTCACACCGCGGTCTTCACCAACCTCACCCGGGACCATCTGGATTTCCACCACACCATGGAGGAGTATTTCGCCGCGAAAACGTTGCTATTTCAGCCTCGCGGCACGAATCCCCCGCCGTGGGCCATAATCAATTCTGACGACCCTTACGGGCAGCAAATCCGCACGGCCCCGGAAGTGCAATCGATTCGCTATGGTTTCGACCCCGGCGCCGATCTGCGCGCCTCCGGACTCGAGATGGATTTCAGCGGATTGCGATTCACGGTGGATTATCGAAACCGGCACGTTCGCCTCGCATCCCCTCTGGTAGGCAAGATCAACGCATATAACATCCTGGCGGCGTGCGGTACAGCCTTGAGCTATGGGTTCGACTGGGAGACCATCGCGCGCGGAATCGCCGCCTGCCGGAACATACCCGGACGTTTTGAAACCGTGGTTGAGCGGCAGCCGTTCATGGTGGTGGTGGACTACGCGCACACTGACGATGCGCTCAAGAACGTCATCGCAGTGGCTCGGGCGCTGAAGCCGGCGCGCATTATCACGTTGTTCGGTTGCGGCGGCGACCGGGACCGTTCCAAGCGCCCGCTGATGGGGATGGCGGCGGCTCAGGGAAGCGATTTCGTGGTGCTGACTTCGGATAATCCGCGCTCGGAAGATCCGATCGCGATCATGAACGACGCCCTGGTGGGCTTACGCCGCTTCGACACGCCGCACTTGATCGAGCCGGATCGTGCGAATGCCATTCGCGCGGCGCTGCGCGAGGCCAAGCCCAAGGACATGGTGATCCTGGCCGGGAAGGGGCATGAGACGTATCAAGTTTTGAAGGATCGCGTCATACATTTTGATGACCGGGAAACCGCGCGGGCGATTCTGCGGGAGCTGGGCTATGGAAAGACGTAAACCATGCCCGCGGTAGAAGTGGCGCACGCGCTCGTGCCGGCGGCCGCAACGATGGAATTTTCGCTAAAGCAGATCGGCCAGGTACTTGGCGCTCCGGTGGAGAGCGACGCTCTGATCACCGGCTGGAGCACCGACACGCGCAGCATCGCGCCGGGCGATCTTTACTTTGCTTTGCGCGGCCCAAACTTCGATGGCAACGCATTCGTCGACGAAGCGTTCCGGAAAGGCGCGGTGGCCGCGGTCGCCAGCGTCGGTAAGGACGGCCGGGTTCTGGTTGTTCCCGATGCTCTCGAAGCGCTGCAACGCATCGCCGCATGGGCGCGCCGCCAGTGGGCCGGTGAAGTGGTGGGCGTGACCGGGAGCGCCGGCAAGACATCCACCAAAGACATTATCGCGGCCATGCTCTCCGTCGCCATGCCGGTGGGTAAAACGGTCGGAAATCTGAACAACCACGTCGGCGTGCCGCTTTCGCTCCTGCGCCTGCCGCGCGACGCGCGCGTAGCGGTAATCGAGCTCGCCATGAATCACGCGGGCGAAATCCGCGATCTCAGCGCGATCGCCGGGCCCCAGATCGGCGTCGTGACGAACGTCGGCCATGCGCACATCGAAGCGTTCGATTCCATCCAAGGTGTCGCCGCCGCGAAACGAGAATTAATCGAGGCCTTGCCCCCCGATGGCGTCGCAGTGCTCAATGCCGACGATCCTTTGGTCGCGCAGTTCCGCGACGTCCATCCCGGCCGAACCGTGACTTTCGGCCTTGGCGATGGCGCCGATGTTCGCGCCCGCGACGTGGAACTGACCGAGCAGGGTCTGCGCTTCCAGGTGGAGGGCGTCGCGTTCGAGAGTCCCTTAGCCGGCCGCCACAATCTGCTGAACCTGCTCGCTGGCATCGCGGTGGCGGGACTTTTCGGCATCCACCCGCGCGAGCTCACCGAGGTGGTCAAGCAATTCACCACCGGAGCCATGCGGGGCGGACGATTCTTGCACCATGGAATTCTGATTTTGAACGATTGCTACAACTCCAATCCCGATGCAGCGCGTGCCATGATCGACGTGCTTCGGGATACACCAGCCAAGCGGCGCATCGCCGTGCTGGGGGAGATGCTCGAGCTCGGCCGCTGGGCCGGGTCCCTGCACCGCGAGGTAGGCCGCTACGTCGCGAGCAGCGGAATTGATGTGCTCGTTGGAATACGCGGCGAGGCGTGCCATTTAGTTGACGCAGCTAAAGAGGCGGGCCAGGCAGTCGACGCCGCGTTTTTTTTCTCCGAGGCCGCTCCAGCAGGTGACCAGTTACGCAAAATCGCCCAACCCGGCGACGTGATTCTGTTTAAGGGCTCGCGTGGAACGCACGTCGAGCGCGCCCTGGAGAGGTTCCTCGCGGCAACAACTTAATGCTTTATTGGCTGTTCTACGAAAAGCTCTTTCACTCCTTCACGCCGTTTCGCGTGTTTTCATACGCGACGTTTCGTACCGCATTCGCCAGCCTTACCGCCTTGTTCCTGTCGGTAGCGCTCGGCCCCTGGCTGATCGCCAAGCTGAGGGAGTTCCAAATCGGCCAATACATCCGCGAAGAAGGACCCAAGTCGCATCAGAAAAAAGCCGGGACGCCCACCATGGGCGGAATACTGATCATCATTTCTATCGTCGTTCCCACGCTGCTGTGGGCGAATCTGGCAAACGCCTATATCTGGATCGCATTGTTCGGCCTGTTGAGCTTCGGGCTGATCGGGTTTTGGGACGACTACGCCAAGATCCGCCGCCGTCAGAACGAAGGCTTGACGGTGAAGGAGAAATTCCTCCTGCAAGTCGCAGCGGCTCTGGTGGTGGGGTTCATGCTGCTCACCCTGCACGCTCAGAAGGCCTACTCGACCAGCATCAACATGCCGTTTTTCAAATCCTTCAAGCCGGACCTGCTCATCGACTCGCTCACGCATCGTTGGTACACGTATCCGCTCGCGTTTGTTGGTTTTTATGCGTTCATTGTGCTGGTCATCGTCGGCTCTTCGGATGCCGTCAATCTGACGGACGGCCTGGACGGCTTGGCCATCGGGTTGATGATCATCGCTTCCGGCGCCATGACCGTTTTGACCTACGTGGAAGGGAACGCGCGTTTCGCCGAGTATCTGGAGCTGGCGCGCTCGCCGGGAACGTCGGAGCTGACCATCTTTTGCGGCTCGATGGTGGGGGCATCGCTCGGTTTCCTCTGGTACAACGCGCACCCGGCCGAGATTTTCATGGGCGACGTCGGCTCGCTCGCATTGGGTGGCGCGCTGGGCGTGGTTGCGGTGCTGATCAAACAGGAGATCCTGCTGGTTTTCATCGGCGGCGTTTATGTCATCGAGGCACTGTCCGTCATTCTGCAAGTGGGGAGCTATAAGCTTCGCAAGAAACGAATTTTCAAGATGGCGCCGATCCATCATCATTTTGAAGCGCTGGGGTGGCAGGAGTCGAAGATCATCACGCGCTTTTGGATTGCCGGATTGGTAATGGCGTTGTTCGCGCTTACAACGTTGAAGCTGAGATGAAACTCGATGGAGCGCACGTGGTGGTGGTGGGAATGGCGCGATCCGGCGTCGCAGCTTTGCGCCTGCTTAAGGAGAAGGGAGCTGTTGTCCGGGCGGTGGATGAGATACCAATGGGCGAGGTGCTGGGCGTGACCGTGGAACCTCAAGCCGAAGCCGCTTTTCAAGATGCGGACCTGGTGGTGATTTCTCCAGGCGTCCCGGCCGATCTCGATTTGTTGCGCACGGTGCGCCAGCGCGGCGTGCCCGTGATCGGCGAACTCGAGTTGGCCGCACCATATCTGAAGGGCCGCAGCATCGGAGTGACCGGTACCAATGGCAAGACCACAACCACGGCGCTCACCGGCCACATTCTGCGTGAGTCAGGAGTCCCCTGCCAGGTGGGTGGAAATATCGGAACTCCGCCGGCGTCGCTGATCGAAACTTCGCGTCCCGAGCAATGGAATGTGCTGGAGCTTTCGAGCTTCCAGCTTGAGACCATTCAGACCTTTCACGCCAGCATCGCGGTCTGCTTGAATATCACGCAGAATCATCTGGACCGCCACCACACTTTCGAGGGCTACACCAACGCCAAGGCGCGTCTGTTCGAAACGCAGCGCTCCGGCGATGTCGCAGTGTTGAATGCTGACGATCCGGTCACCGTCGGGTTCGCCCAACGCACCCAGGCCCGGACAGTCTGGTTCAGCGGAACGCACGCGGTCTCCGGGGCGTGGCTGGACCAAGGAAGATATTGTTTTAGACGGCGAACCTCTCCTGAACGTGCGGACGCTTCGCCTGCGCGGCCGCCACAATTACGAAAACGTGATGGCCGCCGCGCTGATCGCGCGCGAGGCGGGTGCTCAGCCGGCGCGGATCGCCCAAGCAGCCGCGACTTTCGCGCCCGTGGAACACCGTCTCGAGCTGGTGCGCGAAATCAACGGCGTCGCTTATTACAACGATTCCAAGGCCACCAGCGTGGATGCCACGCTCAAGGCCATCGATGCATTTCCTGGCGGCTTGTGGATCATCTTGGGCGGCAAAGACAAAGGCAGCGATTACACCGTCCTGCGCGAGCCTCTGCGCAAGAAAGCGCGGGCCGCGCTCCTGATCGGCGCGGCTGCCCGCAAGATCGCTTCTCAACTCGCCGAAGGCACGGCGCCTCTTGTGCAGTGTGGCACGCTGGCGGCCGCCGTCGAGGAAGCCTTCCGCTCGGCAGAGCCCGGCGACACCGTGCTGCTCGCTCCAGCTTGCTCCAGCTTCGATCAATTCGAAAACTTCGAGCAGCGCGGCCGGGTGTTCAAGGAACTCGTCAACGCCCTCGCTGAAGGAGCCCATTAATGGCGCAACGCTTGAGGTCCGATTGGATGCTGTTTTCGACCATCGTCGCCATGGTCTCCTTCGGCATCGTGATGGTGTACAGCGCATCCTCGGTCGCTTCGGTGGCGCCGTCGGCCTCGCAGTTTGACAAGGAAATCAATCCGAGCTTTCACTATGCCGGACACCAAATCGCGTGGGCGGTGGTCTCGTTTGCCGCCCTGATGTACTTCAAGCGCCAGGATTATCGCCGGCTGCAAAGTGCGAGCTGGGCCTTCGGCTCCCTGGGCGTGGTGTTGTTCCTGCAAATCCTGGTGTTCTTCCTGGACTCCAAAACGCACCGCTGGTTCCGCTTCCAAGGCATCGGAACGCTGCAGCCGTCCGAATTCGGCAAGCCCGCGTTGATCATTTTTTTCGCTTACTTTGTCACGCTGAAGCAGGACGCTATCAATAGCCGCCGCACCGTCGCAGCCGCCGGGCTCGCGCTGGCCGTCCTCGCGGCCACGGTCGGATTCGGCGACCTGGGTACGGCCATCGTTCTGATCGTGCCGGCCGCTATCGTCTTTTATGTCGCGGGACTCGAGCGGAAGTTCGTGGCCGCGGCCCTGGTCCTCGGGTTGCTTGCTTGCGTCGGCTTCGTTGTATCCAAACCCTACCGTATCGCGCGCATCATCGGCTTTTTCGACCCCGAGTACAAGCGCATCGCGTACTTCGATCCCGAAGGCAAAATCAAGAAGTACGTCGGCCAATCCATCACGACGCGCGATCCCGGATACCAGGTCAAGCAATCCAAGATCGCCGTCGGCAGCGGCGGCGTCGCCGGCTTGGGGCTCATGCATGGCAAACAGAAGATTCTTTATCTGCCGGAAGCGCACACCGACTTCATCTACGCGGTGGTGGGAGAGGAGCTGGGACTGTTCGGTTGTACCGCGCTGCTGATTGGTTTCATGGCCATCCTGTGGCGCGGCTTGGAACTTTGTTGGGTGACGAACGACGCCTTCGGCCGATACCTGGCGCTGGGTGTCACGTCGTCCGTGGTGCTCCAGGCATTGATCAACATGAGCGTCGTGCTCGGCCTGGGCCCAACCAAGGGAATCCCGCTGCCGATGATCAGCGCGGGCGGCAGTTCGCTGATGAGCACCATGATCTGCCTGGGGATGCTGCTGAGCGTTAGCGAGCACTCCGGATGAGAGATGTGCCGCACGCTCTGGTGCGTGCCGCGTTCACACTCGCGTGAACACTGAAATTGAGGCGAAGCGACTTTGGGATGGCGACAATCATGATGGCGGGAGGGGGCACGGGAGGCCATGTAGTCCCACTGCTCGCAGTCGCACGCGAGTTGCAATCGCGCGGCCATGATTCCGTCTTCGTCGGCACGCGTACGGGCTTCGAAGCCAAGCTCGTGCCAGCGGCCGGATTTCCCCTGGAGTTCATCGAAATCGGCGGCCTGAAGCGCGTGGGTGCGCTCCGCACGATCCGTACACTGGCGCAGCTTCCCTTGAGCGTAGGCAGAGTTCTTTCACTCCTGAAGCAACACCGCCCGGCCGCGGTCTTCAGCTTGGGCGGTTACGCGGCCGGTCCGGTTGTCCTGGCTGCGCTCTGGAAACGTTTGCCGCTGGTAGTCATGGAGCCCAACGCTATGCCCGGTCTGACCAACCGGCAGGTCGGCCGTTTTGTGACGCGCGCTCTGCTGAGCTTTCGAGAGGCGGCTCGTTTTTTTCCGGCCGGCAAGTCGGAAATCACGGGCCTTCCGGTTCGCCCGGAGTTCTTTGCGATTCCTCCGAAGCCACGTGAAGCGGTGTTCACTGTTTTAATTACCGGCGGCAGCCAGGGTTCACGCACATTGAACCAGGCAGCCGCTGGAAGCTGGCGCTACTTTCGCGAGGCCGCTTCGAACGTTCGTTTCATCCATCAGAGCGGCTCTGCGGCGTATGACGCGCTGTCGACGAAGTTCGCCGAGAGCGGTCTCGAAGGCCGGATCGTCCCGTTCATCGACGACATGCCCGCTGCCTTCGCTGAAGCCGACCTGGTGATCTGCCGCGCGGGGGCCGGTGCTGTGGCGGAACTGGCCGCGGCGGGAAAACCTTCCATTCTGGTTCCGCTGCCGCACGCCGCCGATCAGCATCAGCTTCGCAACGCGGAAGCCTTCGCGCACTCGGGCGCGGCACGCCTGGTTCTGGATCACGAGATGGACGGCGGCCGGTTTTTCGAGGAGGTGGGCAAGCTCGCCTCGCAGCCGGGCACGCTAAGGCACATGGGAGAGCAAGCGCGCACGTTCGCGCATCCCGGCGCCGCCCGGCGCGCGGCGGAAATTGTGGAGGAGGCGATCGCCGCTCCGGCGGTTCGACATTGACATTGCGCTCCAAACCCGAAACAATACGTATTTAAAATGTTTTTTAAGCCCCAGCACCTGCACTTCGTCGGAATCGGCGGTATCGGTATGAGCGGAATCGCCGAAGTGCTGCTCAATTTGGGCTATCAGATCACGGGCTCGGATCTCAAGCTGAGCGCGACCACGGAGCGCCTGACGCGGCTGGGAGCGCGGATTTACGAGGGGCACGCCGCCTCCAACGTTGGCACGGCCAAAGCACTGGTTGTGAGTTCGGCCATCGACGAGCGAAATCCGGAACTGCTCGAAGCGCGCCGCCTCAAGCTCCCCGTGATTCCACGCGGCGAGCTGCTGGCCGAGCTGATGCGCCTGAAGTACGGCATCGCGATCGCCGGAAGCCACGGCAAAACCACCACGACTTCCATGACCGCGACTGTTCTCAACACCGCCGGACTCGATCCCACCGTGGTCGTAGGCGGCAAGACCGCGTCCATGGGCGGCTCCAATGCGCGGGTCGGCCAGAGCGATTTTCTGGTGGTGGAGTCGGATGAAAGCGACGGCTCTTTTCTCAAGCTCAGCCCGATTCTCGCCATCGTGACCAACATCGATCACGAACATCTGGATCACTACCCGTCGATCGTCGAGATCCGCGCTGCGTTTCTCGAATTTATCCAGAAAGTGCCGTTCTACGGCGCCGCGATTCTGTGCCTGGACGATGAAAATATCCAGCAACTGCTCCCTCAGATCAACCGGCGCAACATTACTTACGGCCGTAGCAGCCAGGCTGCGCTGCAAATCATTGAGGCCGATTGCGGCGCGTTCGAAAGCCGCTTCACCGTTCGCGGGCGGCGGCAGGACCTGGGCGAGTTTCACCTACGCGTCCCCGGCATGCACAACGTACTGAACGCCACCGCCGCGATTGCGGTTGGTCTGGAACTGGAAGTCCCGCTTGAAACGATTCGCCAGGCCATCGCGGCGTTTGCCGGCGTGGATCGCCGATTCCAGAAGCGCGGCCAGGCGCGAGGCGTCACCGTGATCGACGATTACGGCCACCATCCCACCGAAATTCGCGCCACGCTGGCCGCCGCCAAGCTGTGCAATTTCGGCCGCATCCTGGTGGTCTTCCAGCCGCACCGCTACACGCGCACGCAGCACCTGATGGATGAGTTCGCCAAGAGCTTTCACCAGGCCGACCTGGTGTTTGTGCTCGATATCTATGCCGCATCCGAGCCGCCCGATCGAAGGCATCACGGGGGAGACGCTCGCCCAGCGCATGCGCGATTTCGGACAGCGCTCAGTGGAATACACCGCAACCATCGAACAAACCGCTGACACTGTCGTGCGGAAATCCCGCGAGCGCGACCTGGTGCTGACCCTGGGCGCGGGAAATGTCTGGCAGGTTGGCGACCGCGTGCTCGAAAAGCTTCGGGAGGCCGCCTAGATGGCTCAGGACGCCCCCAAGAAGCGCCGGCCCGTCCCTGCGAAGACTCTGTTGCGTTACACCGCCATCGCCCTCGCGATGTGCCTGGTGCTGGCCGCTGGCATTTATTCATCGCAGCGCTTCGAGCAGTTCCTGATTCGCGACTCACGTTTCTTCTTGGCGGGCCCGGCCGACTATGGTCAGGAAAGTCCTAACATCCAACTGAGCGGCGTGCGCTACGCTTCGCGCGCGCGGATCCTGCGCCTGTTCGATGAAGACTACGGCCGCAGCGTTTACTTGCTTCCGTTGGCTGCTCGCCGCAAAGCGCTGCTGAACGTCAGTTGGGTTCACGAAGCTTCCATCGTGCGCGTCTGGCCGGACCGGTTGGTGGTCGCGGTGAACGAACGAAAGCCGGTGGCTTTTCTCAAATTGCCCGCCGACGGCATCACGCGCTGGGCGCTGATTGACGATGAGGGCGTGATTCTCGATCCGCCGGCGCGGGCGCCATTCCGGCTCCCCGTGCTCTCCGGCATTCCAACCGGTGAAATCGCGAGCAACCGCGCCAAGCGAGTCCGGCGAATGCTGCAGTTGATGAGAGATCTGGGCCGGCATGCCGACGGCGTGTCCGAAGTGGACGTGAGCGATCTGGATGACTTGAAAATTTCCTGGGCCGTGCAGGGCCATGCTGTAACGCTGCTGATGGGGGAGGGCAACTTCTCGCCGCGCCTGGAAAATTTCCTGGAGCATTATCCCGACATTCATCGCAAGATGCCGCAGGCCTCGACCTTTGACCTGCGCTTGGATGACCGCATCACCGGTTTGGAGGATTCCGGCCGTGCACGATAGGACGCCGCTGGCGGTCGGTCTCGATTTGGGCAGCGCGTTCACGCGGTGTATCATTCTGGCCGTCGAGGACGGGAGACTGAAATATCGCGGGCACGGCGAAGTAGCTTCCACCGGATGGAGTAAGAGCAGGTTGGCGGACCAGCAGGCACTAACAGCCAGCGTGCAAGCTACGGTGCGCCGGGCCGAATTCGAGGCGCAGGCGGTGGTGGATGCCATGGTGGTGGGGATCGGCGGCAGCAGCATCGACGGGCATAATGTACGCGGATTATATGAGTTCGGGCGCCCGCACGCCATCACGATCGAAGACATGGCGTATGCGGTGGAACGCGCCGAAATGGTGCGCCTGGAAGAAGACCGCATAATCCTGCAATTGTTCCCGCAGGACTTCACGCTCGACGGCCGGTCCGGCAAGCGCTACCCGCGCGGTTCCACTTGCTCGCGCCTGGAGGCTAATGTCCACATCGCGACGGTTTCCGAACAGGAGCACGAATCGATCATAACCGCGGTGCAACAGGCTTCCTATGCGGTGGAGGAAACCGTTTTCGAGCCGGTAGGCGCGGCCTACGCCGCTGTCTCGCGAGATGACCGCAATCGCGGCGTGGCGGTTCTGGATATCGGAATGCATTCCACCGAGATGATTGTGTACGAGGGCGAAGCCGTTATGCTGGCGCGCACCTTGCCGATCTCGGCCGATCACTTCACGCGCGATGTGGCGGTGGGGTTGACTCTGCAGTACGACGACGCGGAGCGTTTGAAGATCGAATATGGATGCGCCATCCTGGGGCTCACCGCCGACAACAGCTTTATCGAGCTGCCGTCGCCCGATGGACGCGCGCCCCGCGAAGCCCCGCGCAAGCAGTTGAACGAGATTCTGGAAGCGCGCGCCGAAGAACTGTTCATCCATGTGGGCTCCGAGCTGGTGACCATCCGCATGGATCAGAGGCTGCTCGAAGGCGTGATCCTGGCAGGCGGGGGTGCGCTGCTGAACGGCATGTGCGACATGGCCGAGCGCGTGCTCAATTGCCCGGCGCGCAATGCGCTGCCCACCGGCATTCAGGATTTTCCCGACGACCTTTGCACGCCGGCCTGGACCACGGCAGCCGGTCTGGCAAAATATTCCGCACGATTGAAGACTAACCGGGACAACAAGCGCAAGAGTCCCGGGCTGATGGGGTTGTTGTTCCGATGAGTTCTACGCCGCACGTGAAATTTTTGAGTGGTACAGGAGGATTTGAATGGACACGTTGAAGTTTGCCATCCAGGAAGAAGCTCTGCTCGGAACCAGGATTAAGGTGGTGGGAGTGGGCGGCGGCGGATCAAACGCCGTCGCCCGCATGATGAACGAGGGCCTGGCCGGAGTTGAATTTCATATTCTCAACACGGATGTCCAGGCGCTCAACGCCTCATCGGTGCCGAACAAGCTGTCCATCGGCTCCAAGGTGACTAACGGTTTGGGCGCCGGCTCGGACCCCGCGCTCGGTAAGCAAGCGGCGCTGGAAGACACCGAGCGCATCATCGAGGTTCTGGAAGGCGCCGACATGGTGTTCGTCACCGCGGGCCTGGGTGGCGGAACCGGCACGGGAGCTGCGCCCGTGGTGGCCTCGCTCGCCAAGGAGTTGAACGCTCTCACCGTTGCGGTAGTCACGAAGCCCTTCGCGTTCGAAGGGCCGCGCCGCATGAAGCAGGCCGATCGCGGGCTCTCCGAGCTCGGCGGCACTGTCGACACGGTGATCACGGTTCCCAACGACCGGCTGCTCGAACTGGTCCCGCGCGGCACCAGTTTCTTCGAGGCATTTCGCACCGCCGACGATATCCTGCGCCAGGCCGTGCAAGGCATCAGCGACATCATCACCACGCCCGGCCTCATCAATCGCGATTTCTCGGATATTCGCGCCATCATGCTGGGCATGGGTTACGCCATGATGGGGACCGCGTCGGCCAAAGGCGAGAACGCTTCTATTGAAGCTGCGCGCCAGGCCATCAGTTCGCCGTTGATGGAAGAAGGCGGCGTGAAGGGCGCGCGCGGCGTGCTGATCAACATTACCGGATCGAGCAAGCTCAGCCTGCACGACGTCAACGAAGCGTGCTCGCTGATCCGCGGCGCCACGGCGAATGAAGACGCGCAGATCAACTTCGGCGTGGTCATGAACGAGGCCATGAAGGACGAAGTGAAGATCACCGTAATCGCCACGGGCTTCCAGCGCGACAACTTGCCGATGTTGGCGCGCCGCGCGGCGGCCGGCGTGTCCGACTGGTCGATGCCGGAACCCGTCGCGTCTGCTCCGCCGCCTCCGCCTGTTCCCGTTCCAGAACCGGCGCCGATGCCTACATCGCTATTCCGCGATACGCCCGCTCCGGCGCCGCCGCCTCCGGTGGAAGAGCCCGCGCCGGTTGCCGCGGACGACCTCGAAATTCCGGCTTTCATGCGCCGCGAGCGCCGGATGTATCAGTAGGGACCCAGGCATTACTGGACGTAGGCTGGCCCGCGCAGCACTTTGCCCGGGAGAGCAGTGGTCTGTTTGCCGTTTTCAATCACCGGCACGCCATTGACCAAGACAAACCGCATGCCTTCTGAAAGCTGATTCGGCCGCGAGAACGTCGCCACATCACGGATGGCCGCCGGATCAAAAACGACAATATCGGCCCACATGCCTTTCTTCAGTACTCCGCGATCGGCCAGGCGCAGTTTCTGAGCGGGCAAAGCGCTGAACTTGCGGATCGCATCCTCCAGCGATAATTTGTGTTCTTCACGGACGTACTTCCGAAGAATGCGCGGGAAGGTCCCATAGGCGCGGGGATGCGGATGCTCGCGGCCCAGCAGGCCGTCCGGCGCGGTGCCCTGCGAGTCGTTGCAGATTGAAACCCAAGGCTGCTCGAGCGCCAACGCGACGTCAGGCTCGGACATTCCGAACACCGCGACTGAAGTGAATGCGTTGTCTTCGATGAGGAAGTCGAAAATTGTATCGATCGGATCTTTGTTCCATAATTTCGCGATTTCCGCAATGGTCTTGCCTTGCAGCGGAACGAGCTTCGGATTGTGCGCCACGCTAATCAGGATCGCCTCCGGACCGGGAATCTCCTGCCACTCGTTATCCCAATCTTTGCTAAGCGTCTCCATATCCTTGCGAATGCGCGCTCGCATGGCCGGATCTTTCAGCCGCTCGATCAGCTTCGCGTCGCCGCCGTCGTGTGCCCAGGGCGGAATGAACGCGGAAAAATCGTTGAACCACGCCGGGTAGGCGTAAGTGTTCGCGCTGATTTCCAATCCTGACGCGCGCGCCTTTTCGATCTGCGCGACGATGCTCGGCATCCGGCCCCAATTGTTCTTGCCGGCGGCTTTCAGATGCCAGATTTCGGCCGGTGTCTTGGCTTCGCGCGCAATGCGGATGACTTCATCGATGGCCGCCGTTTCAGCATCGCCTTCACTGCGCATGTGCGTAGCGTAGATCCCGCCCAGCTTGGCGCTTTCTGAAGCCAGCGCGATCAGCTCTTCGGTGCTCGCATACGGAGCGGGTGCGTATTGCAGAGCGGTGGACAGGCCCACTGCCCCGTCGCGCATGGCATCTCGAACCAGTTGCTTCATGCGCTCCAACTCGCTGGACGTCGGCGCTCGGTTATCCTCGCCGATCACCATGCGGCGCACGGAGGTCGCTCCCACGTAACTCGCCAGGTTGATTCCTAGCCCCTGTTTTTCAAGGCGTGCGAAGTACTGGCGGAACGTCGTCCAGTCGGGCTGGATGCCTAGATGTTCGTATGCAGTGTGTCGCGCGCGCTTCATCGCGTCATTGAGCGGCGCCACCGAGTCGCCTTCGCCCGTGATCTCGGTCGTGATGCCCTGGAAGATTTTCGAAGGAAGATGGGGATTGACGAGCATCGTCAGCTCGGACTGGCCGAGCATATCGATGAATCCAGGTGCTACCGTCAGCCCCTGCGCGTCGATGCTGCGCTTGGCCGTGACCTGGCTCAGTTGGCCGATGGCTGCGATCCGGCCGTTCTGAATCGCGATATCGGCGGAATACCAGGGCGAGCCGGTCCCGTCGATAACGTGGCCATTGCGGATGACCAGATCGTAAGGCTGTGCGAAAAGGCTGGAGCTGGCCAGGAGCAGTAGTGCCTGTAACCGGTTCATTGTAAAGGAATTATAACACAGGCCGGAAATCGAATTAGAACGCGTATCCTGAATAACAATAACTATTGACGATAATATGGTAGAAGTGTTTATAATGGTTATGTAGGTAGACTAACAATGAGTGCCAAGGCAAAGATGGCAAAGCAGATTCGGGTCGCCGACGAGGCTTGGGTTGGTTTGGCTCTTCTTCATCAAGAACATCCGGACAGGGAATCTTTCACCGCTCGGGAAATTTTAGAGCGGCTACGCACCGAACGGGCAACGCCTGAACTTAGGCCGGGTCTTCAAGCTCATATTTATCTCCACAACGTGGCGAATCTGGAGCCCAACTCGGCCAGATACCGGATGTTCTATCGCCTGCCGGGCGACACGTACCGGCTGTTTCGCTCCGGTGACCGTGCGCTTCCTGCGCGCCGGGGAAAAATCAAACCCAAGCGAGAAGAACTGCCCGAGAATTACCACTATCTGCTGGACTGGTATGAACACACCTACTCGGGAAAGGACACACCCATGAAAGAAGAAGACGATCCGATCCTGCAAATGCGCGGTCTTGGCAAGGAGGTTTGGGCCGGCACGGACGCCGACGAATATGTTCGAAGTCTTCGCGCCAACTGGTACGGCGACCAATCCAAGGAAAGGTAAGCGCGTCTGGCTAACATTTTCTGGGACACCAACCTTTTCATCTATCTTCTGGAAGATCATCCTCAGTTTGGAAAACCCGTACTGGACTTGAGGCGCCGGATGTTGGGGCGCAATGACCGTCTCTTCACCAGCGCGATGACGGTGGGTGAAGTTCTGGTGAAGCCGATCTCGAGCGGAAATACCGCCTTGGTGGATCGCTATCGGACGCTCTTTTCTTCGGACCAAATCAGCGTTTGTTCATTCGATTTTTCGGCCGCGGAATCTTACGGAAGAATCCGGCAGGATCGCTCCATCCAGCCCGCCGACGCGATCCAACTGGCCTGCGCGTCTTCCTCCGATATTGACCTGTTCCTCACTAACGACGAACGCCTCAGTCAAAAGAACATCCCCGGAATCAAGTTCCTTACGAGCCTGGCCCGGGCGCCAATGTGAATCATCCGTCGCCGTCGCGCATCTACACTAGAGTCGATGCACGCGGTCATTCCATTCCTGCTGCGCCACGGATACTGGGTGCTGGCGGCGAACGTATTCGCCGAGCAGCTCGGGCTGCCGGTTCCGGCCTTCCCGGTGTTGCTGGCCATGGGCGCGCTAGCGGGGCTGGGATATAGATCTTTTGACATCTCGCTGGTCCTGGCAGTGTGCGCAGCCATGCTGAGCGATGTGATCTGGTTCCGGCTCGGGCGAGTGCGCGGCCGGTCCATATTGAACCTTCTCTGCCGCCTCTCGCTGGAACCTGATAGCTGCGTCAGCAACACCAAGGGCCTATTCTCGCGCTTCGGCGCGCTGGCGTTGCTATTTGCCAAGTTCGTACCCGGGCTGGGTGCTGCCGCGGCGCCGCTGGCGGGACTCACGCGCATGGCGGCCTGGAAGTTCTTGAGCGCCGATGCCGCGGGCGCGGTCATCTGGAGCGGGGCCTATCTTGGAGCCGGTTTCATTTTTCGGGATCAGCTCGAAGACGTTGCGGAATACATGCGCAGGATGGGATCGGGACTGCTGCTGGTCCTCATCGGCCTCTTAGCTGCCTACATTGCCTGGAAGTATTACCAGCGCCGGCGATTCATCCGCGACCTGCGCGTAGCGCGCGTGACGCCGGAAGAGCTGCGGGAAATGCTCCAGGCGCGAAGCGATGTGGTCATCGTGGACCTGCGCCGGGCTCTGGAAGTGCGGTACGACCACGTCAAGTTGCCGGGCGCGCTGTGGATCGCTCTGGAGGACCTGGAGCGCCGCCACGAAGAGATTCCTCGCGACAAGGAAGTGGTGCTGTATTGTTCTTGACCGAACGAAGCCTCCAGCGCCCGTGCGGCGCTGCAGCTCTTACGCCGAGGCGTGCTGCGGGTGCGCCCACTCAAAGGCGGGATCGAAACCTGGCGCGAATTAGGTTTTCCCGTCGAGCCGCTCTTGGTCGACTCGCCGGAAACCGCTACTGATACACCGGCTCGACCCGCAAGCCGTCCTTGAGCGCCTTCTCGCTGGGCAGGGCCACCGCATCGCCCTCGTTCAACCCGGACAGCACCTGCGTCTTGGTATAGCTGGCAACCCCCAGGCTCACTTTGCGCCACGCCACGCGATCGTTCTGGAGCAGAAAGACGCCCGTTTCGGCGCCCAGCCGCCGGATGACCTCCTTGGGAACAACCACAGCGTTCTCGGCTGTAGTGGCCTCGATCTCGGCCGTGATGTTGGCGTTGGGCAGCAGGTCGCGATCCGGATTTTCAATGACGCAGCCGACCTCGCCCACTTGCCGGGTATCCAGCTTGATGACCTGCGTCGGGAGCTTGTCCACCGCGCCCTTCCATTGATGTCCAGGTATCGCATCCCAGGTGATTACAACCGGCTCGCCGATGCGGACCCTGCCGAGATCCGGCTCATCGACATACACCGTCACTCGAACGCGATCCAGCTTCCCCACTCTGCCGATCAGGTCGCCGGGATTGACGAACGTGCCTTGCTTCAAGTCGAAATCGTAAAGGACCCCATCCATAGGTGCCCGCACGACGCTGAGTTCCAGGTTGGTCCGCGCGATTTGGGCGGCTGCCTGCGCTTCCTGCAATTTGGATTTCGCAAGCTCCTTGTCGGAACCGGTGACCAGCGCCGATTTCTGCGCTTCGAGGGCCTGGATGCGCAGGTGCAGTTGGTCAGCGGCCTGCCGCGCGGCATCCAGTTCGACGCGCGTGGCAGCTTGCTTGGCCACCAGACGCTCCAGCGCCTGGACCTGTTTCTTAGCGACATCCTGATCGAGGCGGGCACGCGCCAGATCCGCGTCCACCTGCTCGCGCTGCGAGATCCGGCCGCCTTGATTGAGCACCTGTTCCTCGGTCTGCGCCTGCTGGATTCCAGCCTGCGCGCGGGAAAGCTCCGCGTCCGCGACGCGAGTATCCAGTTCCACCAGCGGTTGGCCCTGGTGGACTTGCTGGCCGCGGATGATCAGGACGTGTGCCACTACGCCGGCTCGCTCGGCGCGCGCGGGCATCCACTCGATGGGCTCGACCTTACCGTTGGTCGAGAGCATGCTCACGATGTTTTCCCGCGTGACTTTAGTGAACTCAACTTCCAGCGGCTTGCTTCTCTTGGAAACAATCCATGCGACCAAAACCAAGGCGGCGCCCATGATGAGCGCCAGGAGGGTGCGGCCGCGGGTCACGAACGCGACCTCGCGCAGTAGTCAAACAGAAGCTGCCATTCGGCCCGTTGGATCTCGGGTGCGGTACGCTCCGCGGGTGTCCCGGGCATGCGTCGCGCCTGCTCACAGAAATCGATGAACGCGAATGGATCCCAGCCGCCGTCCCAGCGGAATCCGGCTTCGGGATACTGGCCGGCGATCCGAGTGGCTGCGTCCGCGAGATCGGCAAAAACGGGATGAGAACCAGCTTGCCGGAACCAATAGGCGGCATTGTCGGGGTCCGGCTCCTGCCGATGCAGAATGCCGTGCCAGAAACTGCCTTCCGCGGTTGGGATATCCTGCGCGATCTCGTGGCCCCGTTCGAAACAGGAAAAATAGACCCAGAGCCCCGCCAACGCCGCGTCGGGAGCCGGCGCGTGCGGAAACAAACCCGACGCTTTCTGTTTCGATAACGCCGCGTGCGCCTCCTTCGGCGAGGATCCGCCGGATACCAGCGGAATCAGACGATTTCCGTCTTGATCGAGAGCCAGGATCCGGGCCACACGGCTCCCGTAAAGCTTGGAATCGAATGGCAATTCCTATTGTCCCAGAATCTACTCCAATACCACCAGCGTATCGCCGGCGGCTACGGTATCGCCGTCTCGGACGCGGACTTCCATCACGCGCGCGGAACGCGTCGCCTTCATCTCGTTTTGCATCTTCATGGCCTCCACCACCGCCAGGCCCTGGCCGGTCTCCACCGCGTCGCCTTGCTTGACCAGCAATCGTACGACTTTTCCGGGCATGGGTGCGACGACGTTCTGGCGCCCGCTTCCCAGCGCGGATTTCGATCCCCGGCTGGCGTCGCGGGGGTTGCGAACTTCTACGCTAAACCGCCGTCCCTCAGCGCTTACGCTCGTTGCAGGTCCGCCGGCCGGCACGCGTACTTCGAAGCTGCGGCCGTCGACCAGCACTGAAAATACGCCCGGCTCGACTTCGACTGCGTTTTCGAGCTGCGTCTTGTCAATCTCGACCGGGCGGCCGTCTACCACGATCTCCCAGTTCATCGCAGCCGCTGGCCTCGGCCCTCGCTGAGCCAGTTGCTGTAGGCCGCTTTCTCGATCCGGGTTTCTCCTCCGCCATTGCGAGAAGCCGCTGCCGCGGCGGCGAGGGCGACCGCCAGATCGAGTTCCGCCGAAGGGGCGTGGCGCGGCTTCCTGCGCGTCATGAGATCCGCTACGAATCCGGTATGCAGGGCGCCACGCCCGAATTCGGGATCCTGCAGAATCTCGCGGAAAAACGCGACATTGGTTTCCACGCCCGTAATCACGTACTCAGCCAGCGCCCCGTCCAGGCGCTTGATCGCCGAGTCACGATTGGGCGCCCAAGCCACCAGCTTGGCGAGCAGAGGATCGTATTCAAGAGGTATGGTCCAGCCCGGGTACACTCCCGAGTCCAACCGAATCCCAGGGCCAGCCGGCTCGCGGAGTTGCACGATCTTGCCCGGCGAGGGAAAGAACTGATTTTCCGGATCCTCGGCGCAGATGCGGCACTCCATGGCCCAGCCGTTCCAGCGCACATCCTCTTGACCGAATGGCAGCGCCTCTCCGGCGGCGATTCGTAATTGAAGCTGCACCAGATCCAACCCGGTCACCAGCTCGGTCACGGGATGCTCCACCTGCAGGCGCGTGTTCACTTCGAGGAAATAGAAATTTCCGTCTTGATCCGCCAGGAACTCCACCGTGCCCAGGTTGTAGTATCCGGCCGCGCGGGCAATGCGCAGGGCCGCTTCGCCCATTTCCTGGCGCATCTCCGGATTGCGGGAAACCAATGGCGACGGGCACTCTTCAATGATCTTCTGATGCCGGCGTTGCAGCGAGCATTCGCGCTCGCCCAGGTGCACCAGGTGCCCGAAGCGATCGCCGGCGATTTGAATTTCGATGTGGCGCGGGCGCTCGATGACTTTTTCGATGTAGATCTCGCTGTTGTGAAACGCGCGCTCGGCTTCGCTGGCTGCGTCGCGGATGGAGGCTTCCAATTCGCTCTCCGCGTTCACTCGCCGCATGCCCTTGCCGCCGCCTCCCGCGGCCGCCTTCAACAAAACCGGGTAGCCCAGTTCGCGCGCCAATTTGCGCGCTTGCTCGAGATTCGTAGCGGGTTCTTCGCTTCCCGGCACCACCGGAACAAAAACCTGCTTGGCGAGAGTCCGCGCCGCGGTCTTCGAGCCCAGGCGCCGGATGGTTTCCGCCGACGGGCCAATGAACACCAGCCCGGCCCGCTCGCACGCGGAGGCGAATTCCGCATTCTCGCTCAGGAAGCCGTACCCGGGATGAATGGCCTGCACGCCGTGTTTGTGCGCCGCGTCGAGCATTCGAGGGATGTTGAGATAGCTCTCCGACGACGCGGCCGGCCCGATATGCTCGGCTTCGTCCGCCAGCCGAACGTGCAGCGCAGCGCGGTCGGCATCGGAAAACACGGCGACACTGGTAATTTCCATTTCCCGCAGCGCGCGGACCAGCCGGACGGCGATTTCGCCGCGATTGGCGATCAGCACCTTTCGAAACATGCAGGCTGATTGTATCAAGAGTTTGACAAGGGGCTATAGAATGAACGGGAAGACTCTACCCGACCCGAATCGATTTCCAGCCAAGTATCATGAGCTTCTCGCATGGTATCGCGGCCTCCATGCGGACCGGCCGGAAGAATTGCCGGAAACCGATCCTATCCTGGCGTTATGTGGGCTTGGCAAAGAACTCTGGCGCGATTTGAGTGGTGGCGAAAAGTTCATCCGGGAACTGAGAGTAGCTGACATTCGCGAGCGCATGTTGGAGAGAAAGGATCGGCTATGCACCAGCAACTTGACTCTAGGCGAACTTTTCGCGGCTCCATTCGCGGCAACAAGCCGGAAGTGGCGGCCGACTCGCAGCGCACTTTCCCCTCCGCACGTGGACTTGATTTCGTTCACGGAGGAAACGGCGGAGCTCTACGGGCGCATCCGGCCGGACCGCTCCATCGCGCCCGCGGATGCGATTCAGCTTGCTTGCGCGGCCCAAGCGCGGGTGGACTTGTTTCTAACGAATGACAGGCGTCTGGCGCGAAAGAGCGTCCCTGGAATACATTTCATCGCGGATTTGAGCTTCGACTATTTGTAAGGCAGGACGAGTTTTCTCGGAGAGTTGACGATCTCCCACGATCGGCGCGAATGTATCGCGAATGGTGGTCGAACGACAGGACGCATGTGCAGGCCGTCGCCTGGCTCGGAGCGAATTGCAAGGTCCAGTTTGTAGACCTCCTCCGCGGGACTAATCGGTTCGAGTCGGCGGCAGGTTCCAATTTGATACCCTCGTGAATGCCCATGGCGGTCTCCGGGATCAAAGACTCACTCAAACAGCAAGGCGTCCGGCTCACGCGCCAGCGCCAAATCCTGCTGGACTTGATCGATCAGTCCGGACAGCATCTGGATGCCGAGCGCCTGTACCAGCTGGGGCGCGAAAAAGATCCCAAGCTGAATCGCGTCACCGTGTACCGCACGCTCAAGCTGCTGAAGGCCGGCGGTCTGGTGGACGAGCTGGACCTCATGCACCACTCCGGCGACCAGCACTATTACGAGACGCGCCTCAAGCAGGAGCACGCGCATGTAATCTGTCTGCGCTGCGGCAAGATTGAAGAATTTTTCGGCGATCCGCTGCGCAAAATGCGAGAGCAGATTCAGAGCCACTTCGGTTTTGAGATCGTGTTGGCCCGCACGGAGGTCGGCGGGTACTGCGCCCACTGCCAGGTGTTGCGCGCCAAGGAAATGGCGGCAGCCGCGAATGAACCGCGCGCAGTGCCGGAGCGCAACGCACGCCGTCGCCGGGGCCGCTGATGGCCAGTCCGGGTTCTGAACCCGCGCGCGTTCCCTCGCTCGAGGTGGTCACCCCGTCCGGCAACCGCAGCCGCATCCCGATCGCGCCGCTGCCTTTCCAGATCGGACGGCAAGGCGACAACCATCTGGTGCTGCGGGACAATCGCATCTCGCGCATCCATGCGCGCGTCGTCGCCGAGAACGGTGCGTATTTCATCGAAGACCTCAACAGCCGCCAAGGCATCTACGTGAACGGGCAGCGCGTCACGCGGCAGAAACTGTCTGGCTCGGACCGCATCGACTTCGGCTTGCCCGATTCCTACCGGCTGGTGTTCACCTTCGAGCAGGACGAGCTTCACCGCTTCCTGGATCAGTTGTCGCCGCAGGGCCCGGCCGCGAGCAATCTGTCAAAGTTGCGATCGCTGGTGGAAGTGGCGCGAGCGCTGCAAAGCTCGCTTTCTCCCACCGACGTTCTTGCAGCGGTGGTGGACGCAGCGCTGACGGTTACCGGCGCCGAGCGGGGTTTCCTGCTGCTCAAGAGCGGAGACGAACTGGAAGTGAACGTCGCCCGCGACCGGCGCGGAGTACCGCTGGCCAGCACGGACCTGCAGGTTCCGCGCTCCCTGATCCTGCGCGCTCTGCGGACGCGCCGCGAGCTTCTCTCGATGACGTTCGACCGCGCCGGCGAAGAAGGCGTCCGGCCCGAAACCTCCGTGGCGGATCTGGATCTGCGCAGCGCATTGTGTGTGCCGCTGATCCGCGTGCGGCTGGCTTCCAGCGAGGAAACGCTGGCCGCCACTGTCCAGGACACGGTCGGTCTGCTCTATATGGATTCGCGCGTCTCGGCCGCGGATCTGTCGGTTGGCAATCGCGAAATACTGCAAACGCTCGCGCTGGAGGCCTCTACGATTCTCGAAAACGCGCGTTTGTTAGTTGAAGAACGCGCGAAGCAGCGTCTCGAAGAAGAACTGAACATTGCGCGCGGCATTCAGCGCGACCTGCTGCCTGGCGCGCTTCCCACCAATGGCTGGTTTCGCGCGACCGGTTCCAGCATCGCTTCGCGCCAGGTGGGAGGCGACTATTTCGACGTTCGGCCAGCGGGGCCGGACGCTTATGCCTGCACCATCGCGGATGTCTCCGGCAAAGGCATGAGCGCGGCGCTGCTGGCGGCCTTACTCCAGGGCGCCTTCTCGATCACCAGCGAAAGCCCGGCGCGCATCGACGATCTGATGGTTCGCGTCAATCGCTTTCTGAATGAGCGCGCGCAGGGCGAAAAATACGCGACCGTTTTTTACTGCACCATCCATCGCGATGGCCAGATCCAGTGGGTAAACGCCGGACACCCCAGGCCGCTGCTGGTGCGGTCCTCGTCCGAAATTGTGCCGCTAGACAGCACCGGCCTGCCTTTGGGCATGCTGGATGCCGCGAGTTACGAAACCAAGGCGCTGCAACTCGAGCCCGGTGACAAGATCGTGCTTTTTAGCGACGGACTATCGGAAGCCGAGAACGCCGAGGGCGTGTTCTTCGAGCGAAGCTTGCGCGAGTTGCTCGCAACGCACGCCTCCGCCGGCAGTGCGGAGTTACACCAGCGCCTGATTGAGGCGGTGAACGAATTTACGGAAGATGCGGACCCAGGCGATGACATCACGACGCTGGTATTGGAGTATCGCCCCTAGCGTGCGTGCGCTTCTTATTCTTGCGGCGGAGGTTACTTACTTCCCGTCGCGTCTTCCCGCACTGGTATAATTGGAAAAGTTATCGGGTTCAAATTTTTGAATCCTATTTGCGCCGTCCTGCGTATTTAGACTAGTAGGGCAATCCTAAGTAAATGAGCACATCTAGAGTTCAACCGATTGAGACAGGCGCGGTTGCGTCGAATCTGGGGAATTATAAGGTGTCCAATCGCATCGTCGATTGGATCACCAACGATCGGCTGCAGCTGTTGAATATCACCGAGCGCATCAACGAGATCGTTCGCAAGAGCGGTATTCGCGACGGTCTGGTGCACTTGCAATCGCTGCACACCACTTCCGCCGTATTCCTCAATGAATGGCAGGACGCGCTGCTGCATGATGTCAAAGGCTTCCTGGAGCAAATGGTGGAGCGCGAGCGGTACTACCGGCACAACGACCCGCAGCACTCCGACTGCGAGCGCAAGAATGCCGATTCGCATTTGCGCGGCATGCTGATGGGCCAGACGCTTTGCCTGCAGGTCCGCAACGCGACGGTGCTGCTCGGAACCTGGCAGAGTATCATCTTCGCCGAGTTCGACGGGCCTCGCAGCCGGTCGCTGGCGGTGCAGGTTTCCGGCATCTAGAAGGCCGTGGCCCGATTCTTCACGCTCGCACAAGCGCAACATTTGCTGCCCCAGGTTGAGTCCGCTATTCGCGAAGCCATTGCGCTCAAGGCCGAATACCAGCACGCCGAGTCCGATTGCCAGCAATTCCAACGGCGGATCATGTTGCAGGGCGGCGTGATGGTGGACCACTCCAAGCTGCTGGACCGCAAGCATCGGCGCGATTCCAGCGCCCGCGGGCTCCAGGAGGCCATCGAGAAAATTCACGAATATGGATGCCTGGTGAAAGATCTGGACGTGGGGCTGATCGATTTTCCCACGCTCTTCAACGGCCAGGAAGTCTACCTGTGCTGGAAGCTCGGGGAGAGCGGCATCCAGTTTTGGCACGGCGTCGAGGAGGGGTTTCGGGGCCGCAAGCCGATCGATCAAGAATTTCTCGACCATCACCAAGGCGACCTGCCCAACTGATATGCGAGAATTGGGAACAGTCGTCTCTAACCAGTCGATCTCTCAAATCCAAGCATGTTGCTGAGCCGAGAATT
Source organism: Terriglobia bacterium (assembly GCA_963739705.1). Lineage (GTDB taxonomy): Bacteria > Acidobacteriota > Terriglobia > Bryobacterales > Bryobacteraceae > Palsa-89. The sequence continues at coordinate 474,225 of CAVUBR010000025.1, forward strand.
CGTCGCATACTTATCCAGGCAGCTCGTCCGGCGGTTGACTCCGCAGATCATCGAAACCAGCGACCCCAATGCCGCGGGGGAGATGATCGGCACCATCATCCAGGATGAACTGCAGGTGGAAGACCGTCTCAACGACGAGGTCCGCGAGCTGCTGGCTCAATATAGCGATTACATGCGACGCGAGGGCGTCAGCTACCAGGAGATGTTCCGGCGCATCAAGAACACGCTCATCTCGCAGCGCAAGGTGATTCGCGCTTCCGGCCGCGATACCGGCGACAACATGAAGCTCTCGCGCGACAAAATCAACGACATCTCGCATAAGCTGGTCGCCGCCTTCCGCAAGGCGCGCGAGTTTCGCGTCAAGAAGGATCCCAATGACGTGCGGCTGGAGATCGTGCGCTCCATGACCGAGCTGCTGGCGGTGGAGGAAAAAGTCGACCGCGCCGCCCGCACCAAGATCCGCTCGCAGAAAAAGGAAATTCCCGAAGGCACCGAGGAGTGGGATTTGCTCCACCGGCGTTATTACGCCGAGGAGCTCAAGAAATTCGGCATCGATCTGAGCCGATGAGCGCGGCCACGATCGTCGTCGTGGGCAGTCTCAACATGGATTTCGTGGTGGCCGTGGAGCGTCTGCCTGCGCCCGGCGAGACCGTGCTGGGACGCGACTTCCAGATGATTCCCGGCGGCAAGGGCGCGAATCAGGCCTGCGCTGCTGCACGGCTGGCGGCCGGTTCCACGCGAGTGAAGATGGTGGGGCGCGTGGGCTACGATGTCTTCGGCGATCATCTCAAGGCCAGCCTCTCGGCGGCCGGCGTCGATGTCAGCGCGGTGCATGCCACCCGGGCGTCAGCCACCGGCGTCGCGCTGATTTCAGTCGATCGTTCCGGCCAAAATTCCATCGTGGTCGCGTCCGGCGCCAACCACGCGCTGGCGGTTTCCGAGGTGGAAGCCATGCGGCCGGTGTTTCGAGGCGCGCGCGTCGTGCTGTTCCAACTGGAATCCCCGCTCGATACGGTCTCGGCGGCGCTGCGGCTGGCCCGCGAGGAAGGCGCGCGAACGATTTTGGATCCCGCTCCGGCGCAGCCGCTGCCGGCGGAGTTGCTGGCTGGCGTCGATATTCTGACTCCGAACGAGAGCGAAGCGCTGCTGTTGCTGGGCCATCCGCCGGGCCGCGTCGACCTGGCTCAGGCGCCTGCGCTGGCACGTTTCTTGCGCGATCTCGGCCCCCAGGCGGTAGTGCTCAAGCTCGGCGACCGCGGCAGTTTTTATTACGACGGCCAGATCGAGCTCTGCAGTGATGCCTTTCCCGTGACGGCCCGCGATACGACGGCGGCGGGCGACGTATTCAACGCCGCGCTGGCAGTCGCGCTGGCCGAGGATCGACCCATCGCCGAAGCGCTGCGCTTCGCCAATGCCGCCGCGGCGATCTCGGTCACCCGCGCCGGTGCGCAATCGTCGATTCCCTCGCGCGCCGAAGCGGACGCGCTAGTCAAGGATGCCTAAACGAAAGGATTCTCTACCTTGATTCCGAAATAAGCATGGCCGGCGCTTAAATCCTCCGACCATATGCGCTTCGAGCCAGCACGCTCCGCACAGGCAATAATCATGCCGTCATAGAAATGCAATCCGTATCTGGCGTGCACCAATACGGCTCGGTTCACGATCTCAGGGTCTGGTGCAATCGCGCGGATGGGTTCCAGAGCGTCCAGCATGGCGACAACCTGCTCTGGCTTTGCCGGAGGAGAGATCTTGTGAAGAAAAGTCGCGGCAAACTCGCTCAGAACCTGCGTGGAGAGCACCATTTCACCGGCCAGCGCTTTGCGGACGAGCTCCTGAGCCCGCGCTTGTTTGCGGCGATCCGTCATATCGTACGCATATACAAGTATGTTTGTATCCAGGAAATCAGGAGCGTTCATAAAGGTCCGGACGCTTCCACTTACGCTTGCCGATGTTGAACTTGTGCCTCTCAAACGAACGTTCGAGGGCTTCGCGCTGGCGGCGCCTGCGTCCACTGGCTGCGTCCTCGGAAGCAACTTGCTCCAGGTACGAACGAATCATCGCGGTCAGTGTAGTGTCATGTTCCACCGCTACTCTCCGAACTTTTTTGACTAGATCGTCATCCAGCGTGAGGGTGACGTTCATCTTCCCATAATAAGGAAACCTTATTATGGGAATGTTCTGGTAGCAGGATAGTAAGATGAGTACGGACAGCGATGCGATAGCGCTCTCCTTCGCGCCCGTGTCAACATAGAAGTTACTCTTCTCCATGGAATTTTCACTTACATCGGAGCAGGTTCAGCTTCGCAAGGCGGTTCGCGAGTTCGCGGAAGCGGAAATCGCTCCGCACGTGTCGGAGTGGGACGAAAACCAGACCTTTCCGCTGGAAGCGATCAAGAAGGCCGGCCAGCTCGGCTACATGGGCGCGATCTTTCCCGAAGACCTGGGCGGCGCCGGGCTGGGCTACATCGACTACGCCATCATCATCGAAGAACTCGCGCGCGTCGATCCGTCCGTCGGCTTGATCGTTGCGGCGCACAATTCGCTGTGCACCAACCATATCTTTCTCGCGGGCAGCGACGAGCAGCGCCGCAAATACATCCCTCGGCTGGCGACGGCGGAATGGATCGGCTGCTGGTCTTTAACAGAGCCCGAGGCAGGTTCTGACGCCGCCGGGACGCGCACGCGAGCGGTAAAGGACGGCGCATGCTGGGTGCTCAACGGAGGAAAAACATTCACCACTAACGCCCAGTACGCCGACGTGTGCGTGGCCATGGCCGTTACCAATCGCGCCGCCTCGCATCACGGCATCTCCGCCTTCATCCTCGAAAAAGGAATTCCTGGTTATCGCGTCGGCAAAAAAGAAAACAAGATGGGCATGCGCGCCAGCGCCACCGGCGAAGTTCTTTTCACCGATTGCCGTCTTGCCGGAATCGCAGCTTCTCGGCAAGCCGGGCGAAGGGTTCGTCGATAGCTTGCGTATTCTCGACGGCGGCCGCATCTCCATCGCGGCGCTTTCGGTCGGCACCGCGCAGGGCGCCTACGAAGCCGCGCTCAGATACTCGAAGCAGCGCAAGCAGTTCGGCCGGCCGATTTCCGAGTTTCAGGCCATCCAGAACAAGCTGGCCGACATGGCGACCGAGATCGATGCCGCGCGCCTGCTCACCTATCGCGCCGGATGGATGAAGGATCAGGGCGAGCGCGTTAACAAAGAATCGGCCATGGCCAAACTGTTCGCCTCCGAGATTGCGGTGCGCGCCGCCAACGAAGCGGTGCAGATCCACGGCGGCTACGGCTTCATCAAGGATTATCCGGTCGAGAAATTCTATCGCGACGTGAAGCTTTGCACCATCGGGGAAGGCACCAGCGAGATCCAGCGGCTGGTGATTGCGCGGCAGCTTCTGAAAAGTTGATGGATTCCTGGTCCGAGCAAATCCTGGCCGGAGATCCGCGCGCTCTAGCGCGTGCCGCGACGGCTGTCGAAAATCGCAGACCGGCGGCTGAGCAATTGCTCAAGGAACTCTTCTCGCACACCGGCCGCGCTGCGGTGATCGGGATCACCGGCGCACCGGGTGCGGGTAAAAGCTCGCTGGTGGATGGCCTGATCCACGAACTTCGCCGGGAAGGCAAGCAAGTCGGGGTGGTCGCGGTGGACCCAACCAGCCCTTACACCGGCGGCGCCATCCTGGGCGACCGCATCCGCATGCTCAGCCATCACGCCGACTCCGGCGTATTCATTCGCTCCATGGCGACGCGCGGCTGGCTGGGCGGACTCGCCGCGGCGGCCACCGACATGGCATTGCTGCTGGACGCTGCCGGAAAAGATGTGGTGCTGGTGGAAACCGTCGGCGTCGGCCAGGATGAGGTCGAGATTGCGAAGCTCGCCGACGTCACCGTGGTGGTGCTGGTGCCCGGCATGGGCGACGATGTCCAGGCCATCAAGGCCGGCATCATGGAAATCGCCGACGTCTTCGTGATCAACAAATCCGATCAGCCCGGCGCCGACCGGCTGCAGCGCGAGATCAAAGCCATCCAAAGTCTTTCGACTCGCAAGGACGGCTGGGTGCCTCCCATCGTGCACACCGTCGCCACCGAGGGGAAGGGAATTGCCGAGGCCTTGGCCGCGGTACGATCATTTCTGGAGCGCGGCAGCGCTAAGGACCGCGCCGTCGAGAATTGGAATCTGCGGCTGCGCGAGATGCTGCGCGAGCGGCTGCTCGAGCGCTTCGCGGGCTTGAATTTCGAGCAAGCGGCGGAAGAAATCGCGGCGCGCCGCACGGATCCGTACACGACTATCGATGGCTGGCTCAAACAAATTCTCAATTGATCACCTGGGCATCGCCGTGCGGTCGCTCGATGCCGCGCTCGAGTTTTACGAAAAGCAGCTCGGCTTCCCGGTGGGGCTGCGCGAGACCGTGGAGCAGGAGCGCGTTAACGTGGCGATGCTTCCGGCGGGCGGATCGCGCATTGAACTGCTGGAGGCGACAGGACCGGATTCGGTGATCGCGAAGTTTATCGAGAAGCGCGGCGAGGGGCTGCATCATGTCGCGGTTAAGGTTCCCGATCTGAATGGTACGGTCGAGCGGCTCAAGTCCGGCGGGGCGCGCCTGCTGAACGAACCGCGGCCCGGAGCCGGCGGACATCTCTACGTCTTCGTGCATCCATCTTCGACCGGAGGCGTGCTGCTGGAGTTGATACAGGAATGAAACCGGTCATCCAATGAAACCAACCATCGGCATTATCGGCGGAAGCGGGCTGTATTCCATGCCGGGCTTTGAGGCGCAAGAGCAAGTGTTGCTGGATAGCCCTTGGGGACGGCCGTCGGACGATTACATTGTCGGGCGGCTGGCCGGAAAAGACGTTGCTTTTCTGAGCCGGCATGGCCGCGGGCATCGCATTTCGCCCTCCGAGCTGAACTTCCGCGCGAACATCTACGGCTTCAAATCGCTGGGTGTGGAGCGAATCATTTCGCTCAGTGCCGTGGGTTCGCTCAAGGAAGAGCATCCTCCGCTCAAATTCGTTATTCCCGACCAGTTTTTCGATCGGACGCGCGGCCGCGCTTCCACTTTTTTCGGCGAAGGACTAGTCGCGCACATCAGCTTCGCCCATCCAATTTGTCCGCAGCTTTCTGACGTGGTGTCGAAGGCTTGCGTGCAAACAGGAGTGGACGCAGCCAAGGGTGGAACATATCTCTGCATGGAAGGGCCGGCGTTCTCAACGCTCGCCGAATCGAACGTGTATCGCAGTTGGGGCATGGACGTGATTGGCATGACCAATCTGCAAGAGGCCAAGCTGGCACGCGAGGCTGAGATCTGCTATGTCACGGTCGCGATGGTCACCGATTACGACTGCTGGCATGAAGAGCACGACGCGGTCACCGTCACCGATATCCTCGCTAACTTGAATCGAAACGCCGAGAACGCTTGCAAGGTGGTGGCGGCAAGCGTCGCGAACATGCCGGCTACTCGGGAATGCAAGTGCGGTTCGGCGTTGGCGCATGCCCTCATCACCGATCCGGCCACGGTGCCGCCCGTCACGCGCAAGAAGCTGGAGCTGCTGGTTGCAAAGTACCTCGGCTGACCGCCTCGCGCAGGAACTGCTGCAACATTGCCTGGAAGGCCGGCCCTGGCCCGGCCACCTGCTGGACGGTCTGCTGGATGCGGACGGAAGCCGCGCGCTCGTTTCGCATCGTAGTCGAGCGGCTGGGCGATCTGTTCGAGCCGAAGCTATGCAGCGTGTACGCGGAGCTGTTCTCAGAGGTGATCGCGCGGCGCATTCCCGGCCTGCACGCCGAACACCTCGCGGCGCGCTATGAGCGCATACGCGGAACACGCGCATTCGATCGCGATCCCGCCGCGATCCGGAACGTGTTCGTGTTCTCGCGCGTGACCTTGGGCGCCGATGTCGCCATCACCAGCGTATTGCTGGATGCGGCCAAGCAGCGCTTCACCAACGCGCGCATTTGGTTCGTTGGGCCGCAAAAAAATTGGGAATTGTTTCAGGCCGATCCCGGCTTGAGCCATCTGGCCATCGCTTACCGCCGCAGCGGGGCTCTGGACGACCGGCTTTCGATCTGGGAGGAACTGCGGGATGCGTTAGTGCGGCCTGCCAGCCTCGTGATCGATCCCGACTCGCGGCTTACTCAGCTCGGGCTGCTGCCGATTTGCGCGGAAGAGGATTACTATTTTTTTGAGAGCCGCTCGTATGGCGGCGCGAGCGATGAGCCATTGAGTACGCTGGCCCGCCGCTGGGCGTCAGAAACGTTCGGCGCTGTTGACCCACAGCCTTACATTGCCACCGGTCTCGACGCGGCTCGATACGCAACCACCGTCAGCTTCGGCGTCGGCGAGAATCCCGAAAAACGCATCGCCGATCCGTTTGAAGAAGAGCTGCTGCGGCATCTTCCGCGCCCGGTGCTCATTGACAAAGGCGCGGGCGGCGAGGAAGCTGAACGCGTGGAGCGCGCGATCGCCAAAGCCGGCCCCGGAGTAATCGCCTGGGATGGCTCCTTCGCCGGTTTCGCTGAGCACGTCGCGCGCAGCCGCCTGTATGTTGGCTATGACTCGGCGGGTGGTCACGTAGCCTCAGCCTGCGGCGTTCCGCTGATCAGTATTTTCTCCGGCTTTGCTTCCGAGCGCATGCTTCAGCGCTGGACCCCGCCGGGCGCGCACATTCTCCGCGCGGACCGTTCAAGCGATGCGCACGCGCTGGTGCGTGCCGCGCTGACACTGGCGTCAACGCTGGGCTTTACTGTTTCTTGACCTTGCCGTCGTCGTTCGGCTTTTCCTTAGTCTGATCGTCGGGCAGCGGCTCGGGCGTATCGAACTTGATGGTGCTGCCGGTTTCGAACTTGCGATACAGGCGGAACTCGATTTCGTTCTTAGTCGCGTAGCGATCGGCTCGCGAGGTGAGGACCGCTTTCAACGGCAGCATGTATTCGCCGTCCGCAATCTTCGCGAAGTCATAGTCGAGTGATACGTGAACCTCCTGAATCGGAAAATCGGGAGGAACGTTATAAGGGTTGAGCGTGACCTTGGTGACCATCTTTGTGTCGCGGTCTATGAAGACCAAGCCGCGGTAAGCCGGCACGATGGATTGCTTGGTATCTTTTTCCTCGATCTGGTAACGCGAGTAGCTCTGCTCAATGTCATACCCGAACACATAAGTTCGCCGGCCGCGCAGCGTCGCCCAATGGTCCCATATGAAGCGCGCGTTGCTTTCCGGATCGAAGATCTGCTTCATCATGGTGCCGAATTCGCCCGAAGAGGTCGTTCCGCCGAGGTCTTCCATCTTAACGTTGGTGAGCGGCTGGTTGTTCTTGAGTACCACGTCATACTGTTCGTGCTGGCCGTCGTACGTTAGCTTGGCCGTGATGGTATCGGTGTTGTGGAACGCAGTGCCCTTGGCTGACGCATCCACGAAGCGCCGGGTCACCTGTACGCAGATGAAATTCGGCAGATTCTTGGTGTAATTCATCACGTATTCGCGAGTTTCATTGAGAATCTTGCTCTCTTCGCTGGAGTCCGGAGGCGGGATCGGCACCTCTACAGGCTTAAGGGCGGGAGGCGGAGGTTCGGGAAGACTGGCGGTGGCTTCCACCATGGCGCGAAGGGCCATCACGGTCTTCGGACCGGCGCCTTTGGTCTGAAGTTCCTCGACCGTGGCGTCGTCGAGCTTTTCAGTGAGTTTCACCTGGCGCAGATATTGTGCCACCTGGATATCAGGCTGCTTCATCTGAATGGTCGATTCGATGAAAGTCTTCAGCTTCTCCACCGTCAGGCTCATCTGCGAGGCGGCGAACAACGTGGCGGCGGAAACCAGCAGGAGAAAGTACCGCATACTCTTATTTTGCCTCAGAAGCAGAGGTCCTGGATGTCAGGATCTCTAAGGCGGGCCGAAGTTCGGGGTAGCGGAACTGGAAACCGGACGCTTCGGCCATCTTGGGGAGCACGCGCTGGCTACCGAGCAGAACGCCGGCCATTTCGCCGAACAGCAACTTCAAGGCGACTGGAGGCACCGGAAAGATCGCCGGCCGATGTAAGGCTGCGGCGAGTTCATGAGTGAATTCAAGATTTGTCACCGGCTGCGGTGACGTAGCATTCACCGGGCCCCGCAGGGCGGAATTTTCGAGGGCGAACAGGATCAAAGCGATAGCGTCATCGGCATGAATCCAGGACATCCACTGGCGGCCGGAGCCGATACGCCCGCCGACGCCGAACCGGAATGGAGGCAGCATCTTGGCCAGAGCGCCGCCGTGGCCAAGCACCACTCCTAGGCGGAGCAAGACCACGCGGATGCTCAACGGCTCCGCGGCGTGGGCGGCGCTCTCCCAATCGGTCACCACCTCTGCTAAGAAACCCTGACCGGCCGTGGAAGTTTCGGTGAGGATCTCATCGCCGCGCGATCCGTAGATACCGATGGCGGAGGCGCACACAAATACAGCCGGGCGCCGCGGCTGCCGCGCGAGTGCATCCACCAGCAGGCGGGTTCCCTCCACGCGGCTGTTGCGGATCCGAGCTTTCGCTTCCGCTGTCCAGCGCTGCGCTACCGGTTCGCCGGCCAAATGAATGACCGCATCGGCGCCGGCCAGGCTTTCCGGTGGAGGCTCCGACGCCGCGCTCCATTCCGAGAACGCAACGGAGCCGGGGAGCTTTGGACTGCGCCTTCTCCCCAAGACATGCACGCGGTGGCCGTCGGCGACGAGCTTCGCAAGCAGACGGCTCCCTACGAATCCAGTAGCGCCAGTCAAGGTGATGTTCATCGCGAGCTTTCGATGCGGCGGATGTAGGCGTCCACGTCGGTCTTGCGCCGCATGCCTTCATATGACATATACCGCACTGTGCCGTAGATCGGCCTTTCCGGCCAAGGACGGTCGTGCAGGCCGAAGCACCACAGAATATTGGCGTAGCCGTTGGGGTCGCGGCCGTCCAAGGCGTAGCGGTCGTTCAAATAGACCGTCGTGGCGAGTGCTTCCTCGGGCGACTCGGACCACTCCAGAATTTTCTTGCCCCAATACATGCGGTAGTATCCGTGAATCTTGCCGAACCGCAGCAGTTCGGTTTGCGCGGCGTTCCACAACGGATCGTGTGTGCGGGCACGTTCGAATTCGTCGCGCGTGTATATGGGGTCACGGCGGTCGCGCGCATGCTTGGCCAGTGTCTGGCGTGCCCACTCTGGAAGATTGTCCAATGATTCGAGATTGTCCGTGTGGCGTGCGAAGTTGAATGCCAGCTCGCGCCGAACGATCAGCTCTTCCAGGAATTCGGAGGCGATGAGCCTGTGCTTTCCGGCGTATTCGCGAACCGCCAGCGCGGCCTGAAGAGAAGATACGTGGCCGAAGTGAAGGTAGGGGCTGAGCCCGGAGGTGGCATTGGCCGACGGTTCATTGCGCTCGTTGGAATAGCAGCGCAATTTGTGACGCAGGAAGTTGTTCAGGTACCGTTCTGCCTCCGCTGATCCGCCGCGAAATGCGGGCGAAGGCCGAACGCTGTGGTCGATCTCGCAGCATTGCACCAGCGCTGGGATGTTTGTTTCGGTGACGCAGGTGTGGAGGTCCGGCGGCGCACCTTCATACTTGCGGCGCAGGCGCAAATCCGGCGCCTTTCGCAGGTAGCGTGGCAATAGCTTCTTTAGTTTTGGCCGGATCGTGTACGCCGCGTACTCTCGCTTCTCGAACCTGCTCATGGGCACAATGCAACTGGCGTCGACCACGTAATAAGGAATATCGAGTTTGGCCGGAACGCGCTGGTTGTGCCAGCGCGCCAGGAAGGCTGGGTAGTCGTCGGTCGCGACGGCCGCGGCCTCATGAGCCAGCCGGTACAACATATTGTCCGGATCGTTCCGCCTCAGCCGCGGATGAAAGACGTATCCAATCCCTAGTTGCTTCAGCCGGCGCTCTGTGTCAGGAACACCTTCAAGAATGAACGTGTGCAGGCGATCGCTCGCATACGGGTACCAGCAGGTCAGCCCTTCGTAGACCAACAATGGCAGGCTGCGCTGGTTCGCCAATTCGGCGGCGAATGCGAGGGCCTGGTTCGAATCCACGCGCCGGTTCATTTGCGCCCAGTAGAGCACGTACTTCGCGTTCGGCGCGAAACGGCCGGCCGTTCAGAAGCCGCACGCGCTCTCCGGCCTTCGTGCTCCCCGGCGCGCTGGTCACCACACCATGTTAGTCCTCTGTGCGGCGCGCCAAAAGCGTGATGGCCGCAGGCTGCCGCTACAATGAAGATTGTCGCCATGCGCGCCTGGAATCGTGCCAAATTGCTGTGGGGTTACCTGAGGCGCAAGTCCGTTCTGAGCGGGCTGCCGGTGGAGTACATCGTCGAAACCACCGCCAAGTGCAACCTGTATTGCCCCATGTGCCCGCGCGAGACTCACAAACAACCCAAGGAAGACATGGCAGAGGAGATCTTCACGCGTCTGGTGCTCGAATCGGGACAGAGCGCCGAGCACATGATGCTCATCGGGTTGGGTGAACCGTTCATGGACCGCAAGATTTTCGACCGCATCGAGTACTGCGAGCGTCACAACATTTCGACTCTGCTGTCGACCAACGGAACCTTCTTCGATGAGAAGACCTGCGCGCGGCTGCTCGAAACGCCGCTGGAGCACATCACGCTGAGTTTCGACGGCGCGACCAAAGCCTCCTACGAGTACTACCGCAAGGGCGCTAATTTCGAGAAAGTGCGGGACAATTTCGTGCGGTTCGCGCGCATGAAGCACGAGCGGGGCGCCCAGGTTCAGGTGGTAGTGCAAATGGTGCGCATGCAGCGTAACGCCGGCGAAGTGGATGATTTCGTCCGCTACTGGAGCGCGGTTCCGGGCGTGGACCAGGTGCGCGTCAAGGAAGACGAAACCAACCTGCTGCAGCCCGAGGGCGGGCATGCGGCCCAGGACTGGAAACATCCTTGCCATTACCTGTGGCGGGGTCCGGCGTACGTCAAGCACAACGGCGACGTTTATCCATGCTGCCAGAGCTACATGCTGGATGGCCGGCCCATCGGGAACGTCGCGGACGCTTCGCTAGCGGCCATCTGGAACGCCGAGGAAATGCAGCGCCTGCGGAGGCTGCACGCCACTGGCCGGGCGGGTGAGATCGACATGTGCTCGCGCTGCCGAACCACCATCCCGCATCCGATGCTGGTGGCCGGAAGCTTGATCCTGCACGGCCGCACCGTCCGTAAATGGCTACCGCGCATCGAGCGATTAATCTATTCCGCCAAGCTGCCCAAGTCGCTGCTCACGCCGCCACGTAGACCGTCAGCCGAACACGAGTTCATACAAATCGATTCTGCGCGCAAGTGATGCGCGCCGTTCGGAGCGATTGTTGCTCTGCTACTCCTGAAAACCGACGATTCCGCGATAGACCCAGATGGTGCCAATCGCGCACAGGACTAGCACGGAAACGAACGCCAAGCCGCGGATCAGCGGTTTCAGCCGTTCGAGTTTCCTAAGCAGGGCTTGCTGCTCCGCCTCCAACTTGTTCTCGGCGGAATCCAGGAATAATTGGTCGTCTTCTCTCAGGCCGATCAATGACCGGTAGATCATCAGGAGGACGAGCATGGCGGTAACTGCCGCCCAAACAATCCACAGAGTAACCAGGTAGTTCACCCAGGTTTTCCTCCTTCCGTTTTGGCTCATTGAATCATGGATAAATCAATCCGCGGAGTCAAGGGGGTGGCTACGGCGCTGACCGATTGGGTATCCTGGCCAACGGGTGGATACCGAACGAGCGGCCCTGCGTCCTACGGAGGGATGGGGAATTCGTTATGTCAAATGAGTCTCTGAGAACCACCTGTTGCATTGTCGGCGGGGGTCCTGCCGGCATCATGTTGGGCTATCTGCTGGCGCGCGGAGGTGTACAAGTCACCGTGCTGGAGAAGCACAACGATTTTTTCCGGGACTTCCGCGGCGATACCGTGCATCCATCTACTCTGGAAGTTTTGGACGAACTGGGGCTGCTCGATGACTTCCTTAAGATCCCCCATCAGGAAGTGACCTCTGTCGGAGGCACTTTTGGCGACTTCACATTCCGAGGGCCGGACTTCCGGCACGTGCCAGGGCGGTGCAAGTTCACTGTCCTAATGCCGCAGTGGGACTTCTTGAACTTTCTATCCGAGCGGGCCCGCGCATTTCCGAATTTCGATCTGCGAATGCAGCACGAAGCGCTGGACCTAATTCGCGAGGATGATCGCAGCATCACGGGTGTGCTGGCTCGTGGGCCAAACGGTGCAGCCGTATCCATTCACGCTGACCTGGTTGTCGGATGCGATGGCCGCAGTTCAACTATGCGCAAAGCCGGCCAGTTGGAGCTGGTTGAGTTCGGCGTTCCAATTGACGTGCTGTGGTTCCGCATCAGCCGCCGGCCGAATGATCCCGAACAAGTGCTGGGTGTCGTGAACTTCGGAAAGGCGCTCATCCTGATCAATCGCGGCACGTATTTTCAGGCGGGATTAATCATTCGAAAAGGGTCGTTTGAAGACATCAAACAGCCTGGGATCGAGGCTTTTCGCAACGGCCTGCGGGAACTCAGTCCGTGGCTGGATGGACGCGTGCATGAACTGCCGGACTGGGATCAGATCAAGTTGCTGACAGTCCAGATTAACCGTCTGCGCCAATGGCATCGGCCTGGGTTGCTTTGTATCGGCGATTCCGCACACGCCATGTCGCCGGCCGGAGGGGTGGGAATCAACCTCGCGATTCAAGATGCGGTAGCCGCGGCCACTCGGCTGACGGAGGCATTGCGGGAGGGGCGCGTCACGGAAGCCGTGCTTGCAGCCGTGCAAAAGCGTCGAGAATTTCCCACCCGCGCGACGCAAGCGGTGCAGGTCCGGATTCACAATGCGTTCGCTCGCGTCTTCGCCGATGCGGGGCCGCTTAAAGCGCCCTGGGGATTGAAAGTTGCGTTACAAATTCCGGGAATACACCGCGCGCTGGGCTATGTGGTCGGTGTCGGTGTTCGGCCCGAGCATGTGCAGACAACAAAACACCAAAGCGCGCGCAGGCGTTCTCGCGCCCTGATTGCGGTCGGTGCGGCGATTGGCGCTGCGGCGGGATTCGTCGCGGTGCTGGCCTGGCGGAGAACACGCTCGGCTCGGCCTACCGGGGCGGTTGGGCGCTCGATGGTCTGACGCACTCGGCGGGCTAGGCCTGCGGCTCGTGCGGCTCGGGCGGGTGTCCGACCCGATGCCGGCGTACAACGCGATAGTCCGTGAAATTCCTCGCGAGATCCTTGATATCATCCCAAAGACCGACCGCCTGCAGGACCCCTACGCACGTCCCCAACACCACGACAATATTGAGGATCGCTTTGATGCTTCCCGCCATCGGAATGTACGTATTGATGGCCCACAAAACGATCCCAACCACGATCAGCGCCCCCACGATATTCACAATTCTCTTCATGTTGGCCGCGAGCGGAACGTAGGCGTTGACGAGCCACAAAAGGAGCGCCACCAGAACCAGTGCTGCTGCGGAGGTTATAGCCATCGACATGTTCGTTACTCCGCCAGATTTTTCGCAATTCGCCTGCCAATGGGTATGCTATTCGAATCAGGCGCTAACCCACTTTTATAACCTGCGCCGGGTCTCGTCCGGTGTAAATCTTGCTGACTGGCGATTTGTCGACAGCTACCAGCTCTCGGCTAGCTTCACGAACGTACGCACGCCCACTCCCGAGGCCCCTTTGGCCATATAAGGCTTAGCGTCGTCCAACCAAGCGGTGCCGGCGATGTCCAGGTGGATCCAAGGCGTCTCGCCCACAAAATCCCGCAGGAACATCGCGGCCGTGATCGATCCGGCCGGCCGGCCGCCGATATTGTGCAGATCGGCGAACGCGCTCTTGAGCTGTTCTTTGTATTCTTCGTCGAGCGGCAGTTGCCACATCTTTTCGCCTTCAGCTTTCGCGGCGGAGAGAAACTTATTCAAGAACGCTTCGTCGTTGCCGAACGCGCCTACGTTGACTGCGCCGAGCGCTACGACGACCGCCCCAGTAAGAGTGGCGGCGTCCACCAGATGCGTGCAGCCCAGGCGTTGCGCATACGTCAGCGCGTCGATCAGGATCATGCGCCCTTCGGCGTCGGTATTGAGAACTTCGACGGTTTTGCCGGCGAGCGTGGTAACGATATCACCCGGGCGCTGGGCGCGGCTTCCCGGCATGTTCTCCACCGCCGGGACCAGCGCGGTCACCGGGATGGCCGGCTTGAGCTGAGCAATGGCTCGCATGGCTCCCAGCACCGCCGCGCCGCCGGCCATGTCGTAGCGCATCTTTTCCATGCCTTCGGCGGGCTTAATCGAGATGCCACCGGTATCAAACGTTACGCCCTTCCCGACTAACCCTAAATGATCTTTCGAAGGCCCAGGCGCAGCGGGCTTGTACCGTACGATGATCAACGCGGGCGGTTCAGCGCTGCCTTGCGCGACGCCGAGCAAAGCGCCCATACCGAGGTGCCGCATGCGGTCCTGATCGAGGATCTCGCACTCCAAGCCCTGTTCGGCGGCCATTTCACGCGCGCGCTCAGCCAGGCGCATGGGCGTCAGCAAATTGGACGGTTCGTTGGCGAGACTGCGGGAGAAATTCTGCGATTCGGCCACGATGCGGCCGTAATTGAGCGCGGATTGCGAACCACCCAGAACGGCGAACCGGTCCACTTGCTTCTCGTTCTTTTTCGGATCGGTCTTGTAGCGGTCCGCCTCGGCGTCGGCGAGCAGCGCGCCTTCTACAGCCGCTGCCGCGAAAGCGTCTGATCGATATGGCTCATCCAGGGCCAGAACAATGTTGCGAGCGCCCTTCGGTTTTAACGCGCGCAACGCCGCGCCGGCTAGCTTGCGCAGCTCGGCCGGATCGAATCGCTCGCGCTTGCCGCCTCCCGCCAGCACCAGCCGCTTGGCTTTCAATCCCGTGGGGTGATGCAGGACCGCAATCTCCAACGCCTTTCCACTGAATTCGCCGCTGTCATAGAGTTCTTTGGCCGGATCGGCCGCGGCTCCTTGCGGCGTCTCCTGTTCGAACGCTACCACCACCATGGCATCGCACTCCACTTCCGCGAGTGGCCGGATTTCAAGCTCGATATTCATGTCGTCCCATTCTAGCGAGCCCGCAAAGGGCGCGCGGGCGCCCTCATTTCAGCAAAGCAAGCAGCCCGCGCGCTCCGTTTTGCTGGCTGTTCCTTGGGAGGTCCCGGCAGCAAATTATCTTCTGCGCCCGATGGCGGCACGCGCCTCGGCTTCCATCTCGCGCTCGCGCTCGGCCTCGCGCTTGTCGTGCAGCTTTTTGCCCTTTGCCACCGCGAACTCCAACTTGACGCGCCCGTTCTTCAGGTACATTTTGGTGGGGATGAGCGTCAGCCCCTTTTCGCGAGTTTTGCCGAGCAGTTTGTCGATCTCTGCGCGATGCAGCAGAAGCTTGCGGCGGCGAGTAGGCTCGTGGTTTTCGCGATTGCCATGCGAATACTGGCTGATATGCGCATTGAGCAGCCAGGCCTCGTTGCCTTGCACTTCGGCAAAGGCATCCTTGAGTTGAATCTTGCCGCTCTTGGCCGCCTTGACCTCGGTGCCCGTCAGGGCGATTCCGGCCTCAAAGCGTTCCAGCAAATAGTAGTTGTGCCCGGCGAACCGGTTGTCGCTCAGGACCTTGATTCGAGTTTCCACGGAATTTTCCTGCTGCGGCCCCGGGGACCCGCCGAGATGCCCCCCAACCGGTAGCTTTTTTTACTCAACGCCGGGAAACCCCATCGCGTCAACCGTTTATGTGGCGGGTGTTTTGACCGGCGCAGTTCATTCTATCATACGGCACCTCGAAGGAATAAGATGATCGCTTGCAACAGGTTACGGGGTCTGGCGGTGATCATGGCCGCAGTCCTGGTCCTTCCGGCTGGCAGCCTGGAGGCTCGCACCAAGAAGGGCGACAAGCTCGTTAAGCTGGCCCGCGATGCCGAGGCCGAAAGGGATTACGACAAAGCGCTGGACTATTACGAACAAGCGCTTAGCCAGGATCCCGAGGATCCGGGTTATCAGCTGGGCTCCCGCCGCTTTAGGTTCATGGCCGGCCAGGCTCACGTCGAGGCGGGCATGCGGTTGAAGAATAATAGCCAGCTCGAGCAGGCGCTGGTAGAGTTTCAAAGGGCTTACAGCCTCGATCCCGGATCGGCCATCGCCGCCCAGCAGATTCGTGAAGTGACCGAGTCTCTGGACCAGAAGAAAAAGGGGCAACTAGCCGAGACGCCCGTCGAGAAAGCTCGCAAAGAGAGCCTGGAGATAATGGAGTCGCTGCAGTCGGTGCCCGAACTGAAGCCCATCACCAACACGATCCCGCAGCTCAAGATGAACAACCAGCCACTCAAGGTTCTGTATGAAACAGTGGGGAAGCTGGCGGGCATCAATGTATTGTTCGATCCGCAGATGCAGCCGGGCCGAAATACGAACCTGGATCTGAGCAACGTGACATTGGAGCAAGCGTTGGATTACATCGCGCTGCTGACCAAAACATTTTGGAAGCCGGTCAGCTCGAACGCCATCTTCGTCACCGAAGACAATGTCACCAAGCGCCGCGATTATGAAGACGAAGTGGTGAAGGTCTTCTATCTCAGGAATCCTACCTCGGTGCAGGAGTTTCAGGAAATCATTACCACCATTCGATCGGTATCCGATGTGCGCCGCATGTTTACCTTCAACGCACAGAATGCGGTAGTGGTGCGGGACACGGTGGACAAAGTCGCCCTGGTTGAAAAGCTGCTGCACGACATGGACAAGCCCAAGGCCGAGATTGTGGTGGACATGATCGTCATGGAAGCCAATAGCGATCGTTCGCGGACGCTGGCGGCAGGGCTGGTATCGAACGGCACCAATGGGCTGGCGGTTCCGCTGGCGTTTACCCCGCGCAACCCCATCAACGTCAACAACGGGTTGAACAACGCCGCGGCTGCAGCGTCGCCGTACGCGCCGACACCTACGCCGGCCGCCAGCACCGGCGGATCGGTCGCCCTGTCGCAGTTGGGGCATCTGGCCAGCGCGGATTTTTCCACCACCTTGCCGGGCGCGATGTTGCAGGCCGTGATGTCGGATAGCGCGACGCGAGTCATGCAGTCGCCCGAAGTGCGAGCCTCCGACGGGCAGAAAGTGTCGCTCAAGATCGGCGATCGCGTTCCTTACGCCACCGGCAGCTTCCAGCCCGGCATCGGCACAGTCGGCGTGAGCCCGCTGGTCAGCACGCAATTTCAGTTCGTGGATACGGGCGTCAACCTCGAGATCACTCCGCATGTCCACGGGACCAACGAAGTGACGCTGCACGTCAGCGTGGACATTTCCAATGTGAGCCGGACCGTCAACCTGGGTGGTCTGGATCAGCCGGTGGTCTCGCAGCGCAAGAATGAAACTGACATCCGGCTGCGGGACGGCGAAGTCAGCTTGCTGGGCGGCTTGATGCAGTCGCAGGACACCGAGACCATCGGCGGAATCCCGGGGCTGGTCAACATCCCGGTGCTCGGCAAGTATCTGTTCGGATCGACTTCCAAGGATAAATCGCGCGGCGAGCTTTTGATCGCGCTGATCCCGCACATCGTGCGCGTGCAGGACATATCAGCGCTGGACTTGCGCGGAATCGCGGCGGGAACCGATCAGACCGTGAAATTGAGCTACGGACCGCGGGCGGAGGAGCCGGCTCCCGCTCCCGCAGCGCCTGCCGTTCCACCAGCTACAGTTCCGGCTACGCCCGCCGTGCCGGGTGGTGCGATACGTTTGTCTTTTGTTCCTCCAACCGTGCAGGCTCAGGTGTCGGCGCCGGTCGTAGTTGGACTACAGGTGGACAACGCTTCCGACCTGGCGGCGGTGCCCATCAAAGTTCAGTGGGATCCAAAGATTCTGCGCTTGAACCAGGTGACGCCGGCCGGGCTCCTCGCGCAACCGGGCGGGAATCCGCCCAGCCTCGATATTCGCAATGACGCCGGTGATGCGACCATCGATATGAGCCGCGCCGCGGGCGTAAATGGCTCCGGGCTGCTGATGCAATTCAACTTTACCGCGGTGGGCAAGGGCACCAGCACCCTGAGTGTGACCCAGATCAGCCTGCGCAATTCCCAGCAGAAGCCGATCTCAGTGAGCGCTCCCTCGCTTCCGGTGACGGTGCAGTAGGATTGGTCGTGAGACGCAGACGGCAACGCGGCATGACTTTGGTGGAGCTCATCGTAGCCTTCACCATCATGATGGTGCTCACCGCGATGGCCGTTCCTCTATTGCGTTACCGCGTTCAACTCGAAAAAGAGCGGGATTTGGCGCGCGCGCTCGATCAGATCCGCAACGCCATCGACAAATTTAAAGACGACATGGACACCGGCAAAATCGGGCCGGCCAAGCTGGATAGCGACAATTATCCGGAATCGTTGAAGCAGTTGGTGGATGGCGTGAAGGCCACCGGATCCGTCGATAAGAAGATCCGGTATTTGCGGCGCATTCCCAAGGACCCCATGACCAATTCCTTGGAGTGGGGAATGCGAAGCACCAAGGATGATGTGGATGCGCAGACTTGGGGCGGACAAAACGTTTTCGATGTATATACCAAGAGCACCGACAAGGCGCGCGACGGGACGCCCTATTCACAATGGTGATCAAGCTCCAAAATCCAGTACGGCGGGACCCGGCTCGGCGCGCACTCCGCGGATTCACGTTTGTCGAGTTGATGATCGTGATGGCCATCATCGCGGTTTTGCTTTCCGTGGCGATCCCTATTTACAGCCGCTCCATCATGCGCGCCAAGGAGAGCGTGCTCAAGAACAATCTGTTCACCATGCGCACCGTGATCGATGAGTACACTTACGACAAGCAGAAGGCTCCGCAAACGCTGCAGGATCTGGTCAGCGATGGATACCTGCGCGAAGTGCCGATGGATCCCATGACCGGCAACTCGGATTCCTGGAAAATCATCCAGGAAGACCCGTCCAACACCGTCAACCAACAGCAGCCCGGAATCTATGATGTGCGCAGCGGATCGGACAAGACTAGTCTCGAAGGTACACCGTATTCGGACTGGTAGCCTGACACATCCACGTCAAAAATTAGGCCTCGAAGAACGGCCTTTGCTATGGATCGCCTTGTTAGTGCTCGCTTTCAAGGCGCTGCAGTTAGTCCTCGACCACCGTGCACTGCTGTTTCCGGACTCAGCGTCGTTTATAGCTAACGCCCTGAAATTGGAATTCCGGCCGGAGGTTCCTTCGTTTATAGCTGGCTGATTCACGGATTGTGCTTTGCAGTTCGGTTCTCTGGCGCCATTGGACAGAGTTCAGGCGCTCGCGGGTGGCGTGGTGGCTTGGCCGTTAGCGTTGATCCCGATCCGCTACCTGGAGGTCCGACGGCGCTGATCGCAGTAACGTGCTTGACGACGCCGGCTCTGATGCGCTACCTGCGCACGCTTGCGAAGACGGACTACGAGCAGTAGAATCACCTGCAGTGAAATGAGAGTTCTGTTGGTTGAAGACGAACCTTCCGCTGCAAGGATCTTGGCCAAAGGTTTACGGGAGCACGGCTATGCCGTAGACTTGTCCGGCGATGGGGTTGATGCCGGCTACAAGACCAGCATCAATGAATACGATCTGGTGATATTGGACGTCATGCTGCCTCGCAAAGACGGCTTTCAGTTGTGCAACGAACTTCGGACCACCGGCGCCGAGATGCCCATTTTGATGCTGACTGCGCGGGATGCCGTAGAGGACCGCATCACCGGTTTGGATAGTGGCGCCGATGACTACCTTACGAAACCATTCGACTATCGAGAACTGTTGGCGCGAATCCGTGCCCTGCTGCGCCGCAAGCCAAGCAAACACATAGAAGATATTGAAGTCGATGATTTGAAAATCCGCGTCGCGTCCCGGAGTGTGGCTCGCGCCGGCCTAAGTGTGCAACTTACTCCAAAAGAATACGCTTTGCTGGAGTACCTGGCCACTCGGGCGGGCGAACTGGTTACACGCACCGAGATTTCAGAACATGTATGGGATGAAAGTTTCGATCCATTCTCCAATTTGATCGAAGTCTACATCCAAAGGCTGCGCCGAAGGATTGACGCAGGACATTCCAAGAGATTGATCCACACCCGCCGTGGCGAAGGCTATATTCTGACGGCAGAGAGCGCTGATACTTCACATGATTAATTCTGTTCGCCTTCGGCTTACGCTGTGGCATGTAGCCGTGCTTGCGCTGCTTCTAACTGGCTTCAGCCTTTTTGTGTACACCCGCCTGTCAACCACACTTTATGGCCGGATCGATGCCGTTCTTTCGTCTGTGGTCGACGGTAGCGTGTCCATGCTAGCCAAGGAATCAAGCGAGAAAAAAGTCGAGGCATTGGCGCCCTGGCACGCCTTGAAAGCCCTGTCCTTTCCCGAGACCCATCTGGCGATTTTTGACGCCACCGGCGCGTTGATCGCTGAGAAGGGTGCGGACTCATACGGAGCCGTGAAACCACCAGTAATCATCGACTTGAGCTACAACGCGATTCACCTGTATACGGTATCCGTTCGATCGGGGAAAGACGGGATCTTTCGTGCCGCCGCTTTCAAGGTCAACGCCCTGCCACTAAACAGGACATACGTTATCGTGGCGAGCCGGTCCTTAGCGCCCTTACAGCAAGAATTGGCGACTGTGCGGCGAATTTTCTACATCGCGGTGCCTGGAGTTCTGCTGCTAGCGGGCTTTGCTGGCTGGTTTCTGGCGCGCAAGAGTTTGGCGCCCGTTGTAGCGATGTCCGAGCAAGCCCGTCGCATAGGTGCTGAGAATCTGCAGGAACGTTTGCCCGTCCTCAACTCACGCGATGAATTGGGCCGCCTGGCTACAGCTTTCAATGAGCTGCTTTCGCGCGTCAGCGCCGCGTTGTCACTACAACGCCAATTCATGGCTGACGCTTCGCATGAACTGCGCACACCGGTGTCAGTCATTCAGACCGCTACGTCGGTAGCTCTTGACAGCGAACACCGGGAAGAGGATGATTACCGCAGCCTTCTAACCACCGTTAACGACCAAGTGAGGCGTCTGTCCAGGATCGTCGAGGATCTGTTTCGACTCGCGAGAGTTGATGCCGGCCGTTACGCTCTTCAGTCACATCGGTTCTACCTGGATGAACTCGTGACGGAAACAGCTCGCAGTGAAAGATTATTGGCTGCTTCAAGAGAGATCTGCATTGAAACTCCCGTTCTGCCGGAGGTGCCTTATTACGGCGACGAGGAGCTACTGCGGCAAATGATCTCGAATCTGATCGACAACTCCATCAAGTACACTCGGCCCGGCGGGAAAATCCTTTTGGGGCTCGAGCGTCGGGAGCGAGAGTACCTGATCACCGTCTCGGACTCGGGCGTTGGCATTCCTGTTGAGGCTCAACCACGTATTTTTGAACGCTTCTTCCGGGTTGACGAGGCACGTTCGAACGGAGATCACCATGGAACGGGTGGTGCCGGACTAGGCCTATCAATCGCCCGTTGGATTGCTGAAGCGCACCATGGGCACCTTCAATTGGAACACTCAGACGAACGAGGAAGCACCTTCGTTGCGATGTTGCCCGTTCTCCAAAACGAAGCCTAAGCTGCTGAGGCGGCCTTCCATTCACGGTGCAATTTTTCTGTCACGGAATGATTTCCTGTCGAGACTGGACGCGTCATCGATGATTTCTCCCGCTGAAGCCTCGCCTGTTCTCGAGTCACTAGACGTTCTGAGAGACCAGTTTATCTTCCGTTTATCTGAGCTGTGATAGACTCCGCCCAACGTCCAAGTAGCTTTCGGACTGGGGAGGGTGAACATGAGAAATCGAATGCACGTCGTCGTCCAGGTTGTGGCGTCTGCGTTCTTGCTTGTCCATTCATTGTCTGCTCAGATCGCCGGCGGTTCGATCGTCGGTTCAGTCGTGGACAGTTCCGGGGCTGCAATTGTAGGAGCAAGGGTGACCGCAACTAATGTGGCGACTAACGAGATTCAGAATGTCTCCACGAACAATGTGGGGTATTTTGAGTTCCCACTTTTGCCAGCGGGAAACTATGTTCTCGAAGCGCAAACTCCAGGATTCCAGACAACTAAGACGTCGCAATTCTCATTGTATTCCGGAACCCGTCCGAGATTCGACCTGAAGATGGACGTTAGCCAAGCTTCCGAATCAGTCAAAGTTGAAGCGGTAGCGCCTTTGGTCAATTCTACAACTGCGGACTTGGGCGTCGTGATTGATCAATCGAAGGTCGAGGCACTCCCGTTGAATGGACGTGATTTCCAACAGCTGGTCGGTTTGCAAGCCGGTGTGTACTCGTCGCCGGAGACGTTTAACGGTCAGCGTGGTGGGATCGAGTTCAATGGTGCATCGGCCTACGGCAACAACCTGTTATTAGACGGCGTCGACATGAGTTTCGGCGAAAACAGTGCCTCGGCGAGTGACAAGGCAGCTGGGACAGAGGTCGGCCGTGCTGCGGGTAACGCCACCGGGAACGGGATCGGAAGAGGCTCGTTGATCAATACTATTAGCGTCGAAGCAATCCAGGAATTCAAGGCAACCGGCAGCGCATTTTCTGCTGAGTACGGCAGGGCCACCGGCGGCGTGCTTAATGTCACTACCAAGTCGGGCTCAAACCAGTTCCATGGCGAGCTATTCGAATTCTTCCGTAACGATGCGCTGGATGCTAACTCATTCTTTTCGAACAATGCCGGTCTCCCGAAACCGGAGCTCCGATGGAATCAGTTCGGCGCCAACCTAGGTGGCCCCATAAAGCGTGACAAGATCTTCTTCTTCTTTAACTACGAGGGTGCCCAGGCAAAACAGAACGAGCCGCAAACCGGCAGCGTGCCGACTCCCTTATTGCTAAGCATGTTGACTCCCGCAATCCGGCAGAACCTGAGTTTACTTCCCCCCCCGACATCAGCTACTTCGAACCCTTTCATTGGTTTGAACTATCACAACGCTTATAGAACCAACGACGAGAACACTTTTGTGTCGCGTGGAGATATTCAACTGGGAAAGCAACGACTCATGCTACGGTATGACTATAACCACCAAAACTTCACGACGCCCAATCTCATCGAGAGCAGCCCCTCAACATTTCCCACGCGGTTTCACAACGCGGAGATCTCGGACACCTATGTCCTATCGCCAACAATGGTTAACGAATGGCGGCTCGGATTCAACCGCTTGGGTGAATTCCGCCATGACGCCGCATTTCAATCTACCCCGAACTTTCTGTCCGTGTCGGACACCGGACTAAATACGTACATGGACCTACTGGCATTCAATTCTGACAGCTTCACGGCTGCGGACGACTTTACGATCATCCACGGTAATCACACCTTCAAAACGGGGTTCGAAATTCGAAACTTAAGAACGTATCGCTTCGATTACTTGAATCCGGCTACCACTTACCTCACGACGGCCCATCTGATTGCGGATACGCCGGACAGTGTCTCGCTAACGATTGGTGGCAATAAAAAATTACACAATACCGACTATGGCTTCTATGTCCAAGACGAGTGGAGATTGAGCAAGCGGCTCCAGCTCAATGCGGGTCTTCGATACGACTATTTCTCGCCATTCTCAGGCGGATGGAATGTAGCGCCCGATTCACCCAGTTATTTCAATCCCAAGTACATTGCGAACAAAAGCGACCCGCTGTATCTTCCCGACCGCACCGACTTCAGTCCGCGCCTCGGTTTAGTCTACGATGTATTCGGTGATCAAAAACTCGTGCTCCGTGCAGGGGCTGCGCTGACGTATAATCCTCCTCAAGCCGTATACCTTTACGACTTGAATTTCACTGGGAACCCATACCTGCCGACTTCCCCTTCTTTTTTGCCAAGCGAGCTTCCGCCGGGAACCAATTTGAGCTTTCCATTTAACCCTTCTTTCATCACCCAATATGAAGCGAATCCCAGCCTTTTGCCAAAAAATATCATCCTCGGTGAAAGTCTAGTAGACCCTCATCGACGCGACGAGCGATCGGGCACATGGAACTTCAGCGTGCAACGCGCCATCACTAACACCATGGCATTTCAGGCATCCTATGTCGGCACTCGCAATTGGGATCAGTACGGTTCGCGCAATCTCAATTTGTTCAGTTCGGCATTGGGCACGCGGGTTGACCCGAACCTCGGTGCCGTTACCCTTAGGGAGTTTGCCGGTCGTTCTTCGTACCATGCTTTGCAACTCGCACTCAACCAGCGCCTTCAGCACGGTCTCTCGTTGGACCTCTACTACGCCTGGGCGAAGAGTCTGTCTTACTACGGATCGGACTCCTCGAACTCAGGCGATGCAACAGTGCAGGATGCAAACAACATTGCTGGTTCGTACGGTCCGAAAATCAGCGATCTAAGAAATAGCGAGACATTAGTCGTTTCGTATTCTCTGCCCACGCCCGGGATTGTAGCGAACTCAGCAATTGGAAGGGGCTTCCTGGCTGGGTGGAATATTCAAGGGATTCAAACCGCGCGTTCTGGGCTCCCGATTAACGTTTTGGCGGGCATAGATGAGGCCGGTATCGCGACGGCGGGATACCAACGTCCAGATCTGGTCGGAGGCGTGGACCCCTACATCGAAAACTGGGCTAATCTGCAATGGCTAAATCCAGCCGCATTTGACAGCAAAACCCCTCGGGCGCAACGACGTTACGGGGATCTCGGATTCGATGCTTTGCGGGGACCTTCCGCATTCAGCCTCGATTTCGCTCTGCACAAGACCTTCAGAATCACGGAAAGACAATCACTGACGTTCCGTGCAGAGGCTTTCAATCTCCTTAACCATCCGATTTTCAACTTGCCCGATAGCCGGCTCTCCAGCCCCACTTTCGGTGAAATTCTGAGCGCTGGCGATGGGAGGAACGTACAATTGGCTTTGAAGTACTTCTTCTGATTTGCACTTGGCTTGTCAGTTTGTAAAATGATTGGAGAAGAGGATGATGTACCAGAGTTTATTCATAGGTTTGGCTTTGCTCGTTACAGAGCCTCGGCTGGTTATCGCGCAAGGAAACGCCCCGCTTAAGCTCCTGCACACTACGCCTTTGCCAGGCTTTCATGGAGACCTCGACCACTCCGCTGTCGATTTAAAAGGCAACCGGCTGTTTGTCACCGCTGAGGTGCACAAGACGGTCGAGGTCTTCGATTTACGCACTGGTGAACGGATTCACAGCATCACAGGATTTGATACACCCCACGAAATCCTGTTCCGTCCAAATAGCAATTCGCTGATAGTCGCCGACGGCGGCTCCCCAGGTACAGTGAAAGTCGTGGACGCCAAGACCTATGCGATAACTAACAAGATCGCGTTGCCGCCCGGTGTCGACAGCGCCGAGTACAATCCGGTCACCAAGGAATATTACGTTGAGAGCCGCGGCCCTGACCCCTCGGCGAACACACATACCATCAGCATCATTGATTCGGAACATTTCACGCATACTGGCGACTTGACACTACCTGGCCGGCGCTCGGAAGCCATGGCTATAAACCGTGCTGGTAACACAATGTTTGTGAATCTCACGGATGAAGTTGGTGTGGTCGACCTGCCTTCGCGAAAATTGAATGCAACCTGGCCGGTGCCCGACGCCCACGTCCAGAACTCGATGGCGCTCGATGAACCGAATCATCGTTTGTTTATCGCCACCCGCAATCCGCCGAAATTGTTTGTGTTTAATACTGACACCGGGAAGGTCATCATCAGCTATCCGTGCGTCGGCGTCAATGACGACATGACTTTCGATACGAAGCGGAAACGACTATACATCACCGGCGATGGCGCGACGAGCGTCTTCGAGCAGCGCGATGCCGATCACTACGAGCACATCACGGACGTGCCAACCGGGTATCGCGCAAAGACATCGCTTTATGTGCCACAGCTGAACCGGTTATACATAAATCTCTCTGGCGGCGACAAGGCAGACGCACCGGTGGGATTGCTGATTTATCAGGTGCTCCCGTGATCATCGAACTGATCGTCTCACCGCACGCCGTTTCAACCGGTTCGCAGCACATGTTTCCAGCATGTTTTGCCCGGCACCTCTAAGGGCCGCCTCCGGTCATTCAGTTGAGGAAATGTAACTTGTTCCTATTTGATGATTTATCTTCTGTTTATCTCAGAGGTGATAGTCTTCTACGAGCTAAGGCCGGCTTAGTTGAGCTCGGGGCCTGATTCGCCAGCTTGGTCGAGTGGCACAAGAGTTCGTTGTGAACCTGTATAGGACAGAACCAAAGGGCTATGGCCGCAATGCGGTTGGAAGCAACAATAGTGCCCGCGACTGCTTGTTACGTGGCTGGTCCGCTCGCGCGGGCGGGCAGAACTTCGAGGTCGCCTCCAGAATGGTGGCTTCCGGCGATCCGGCCTCCAGTGTCACAAACCTGAAATTGCTAGAACCGGCCGAAGTTGGCCGAGCAATGCATGGCTTTGGTGTTACTTTAGGGCATGGCATGAACCGCCAATAATGGCATAGACGAGAAGGATTGTAAAAACTTATGACTCTGGTCCGGCTCGGAGTATTTTTGGGAGGATGCCTTGTTCTGCCAGCACTCGCTTTTGCCGAGTCCGCGGATTTCGAGTTCTACAAGGCGAACGTGGAGCCGATCTTTTTGAAACATCGCCCGACCCACGGGCGCTGCGTTACCTGTCATGGAGGTGGAGGGGGCGGAGGGTTCGTCCTGCAGCCGCTATTGCCCGGTAACACTACGTGGACAGAGGAACAATCCAAGCGTAATTTTGCAGCTGCCTCGCAACTAGTATCGCCTGGAAAACCTTCCTCGAGCCAGCTTCTGATGCATCCGCTCGCGCCGGAAGCAGGTGGCGATCTGTTCCACTCTGGAGGCCACCAATTTGCTTCCCAGGACGATCCTGATTGGAAGCTAATGGCGGATTGGGTCCGGCAAAAGCCGCCAGTTGAATATACAAATCTGAAAGTTCTTAAGTCACCGGATAACCTCATGGACATCATGCGGACATTCAATCTTGCTCTCCGTTCCGACTGCGCCTTCTGCCATACGGCTCCTGATTTTGCGGGTGATAGGAAACCTATGAAGGCAATGGCGCGGCGGATGATCCAACTGACGGAAGACCTGAGTACGAACTTCGGAAATGGAAATGTGACCTGCTACACGTGCCATCGCGGCGATCAGGTGCCGAAAAACGCTCACCCAAGGTTTCCGGACCTGAAGCCTGCATATTGACCTTAAGGCTCTTGGAATAACGCTTGCTGAGGAGAATGACAATCATGAAAGTCCGGATGAATCGCATGGGTACGTGGATATCGCTGTCGCTGTTGCTGACAGCTCCCGTGATGGCAAGTTCTGTCCGAATCTATATCACGGACGCCGCCGGAGATAGCGTTCAAGTGATTGACCCTGCCAAAAACAAGGTTGTGGACGAAATCAAGAATATCGAGATCCCGAGCGGTGTTGATTTCTCTCATGACGGGAAAACCATCTACTTCAGTTGCGAAGGCGAGAAGACTCTGGACTTCGTGGACCGCCTCACAGGTGAAATAATCGGCAAAGCACCGCTTACTGGCCGCCCCAACAGCATTTCAACCAGCCCGAACGGAAAGCTAGTTTACGTTGCCATCGCGCAGATGCCTGGTGGAGTGGACGTCATCGACACCGCCACCATGAAGAGAATTAAGACGATACCAATCAAGGGTTCTGTTCACTACGCCTATCTGACTCCCGATGGCAAATATATCGCTGCCACATCCATCAACGGGAAGATCATAACAATTATCGATGTCAATACGATGGAGCCGCTTTGGGACATTCACACCAAGGCCGGTGTGCGACCCGTTGCCTTTTCAAAGGGTGCTGACGGCAACACGGATCGGATATACGTGCAGGAATCGGGTCTTCATGGATTTGAAGTCTTCGATTTTAAGACCGGAGAATCCTTGCGGACCGTGATGCTACCTAGCGAA
This sequence comes from Terriglobia bacterium, assembly GCA_963739705.1. Taxonomy (GTDB): domain Bacteria; phylum Acidobacteriota; class Terriglobia; order Bryobacterales; family Bryobacteraceae; genus Palsa-89. The sequence continues at coordinate 502,106 of CAVUBR010000025.1, forward strand.
CCTATAAACGTAGTGGGTTATCAGAGCGATGCCCCCTCGCACGGGATTTTCGTATCGCCGGATAATAAGAAGCTTTGGGTCAACAGTTCGGTCGCGGGTGCGGTCTTCATCTATTCGCTCCCGGACCTCAAGCTGCTGGGGCACACAGTTATCGGAGATGTTCCCGATTGGATGACTTTCACGCCCGACGGAAAATTCGTCTATGTATCGAATGCCGGATCTAACTCGGTCTCTGCCATTGACACACAGACGTTTAAAGAAGTAGCGCGCATCCCGGTTGGACAGACACCCAAGCGTAGCGGTACGCTCCTGATTCCGTAGTTCAGGGCTGGGTCGCTGGATCCGGTGCCGAAGAGTAGGAACCACCGAACAACCGCACACTAATAGTAATTTTTACGCCGCATTGGGCGGCCCTCGCTGTGCTTGTCTACTAATCGCGCCGGCTGGTCCCCAGTCGGCACCAAAAACGATAGATGGGGCTACTTGAGTTGCGCTGCGGATCCGACTGTTTTCGGATTGGCAACCGGCGCACGCCGGGGCGCGCTGCGACGCCAGATTGTAACGCGATAAAGCATCAGCACCAGCAGAATGCCGCCATATAGGAGCGGCAGACGCACGTCGGACTTCACCAGCCAGTAATAGTGGATCACGCCCGCCAGCGCGCTGAAGTAAATCAGACGGTGGATGCGCTGCCAGCGCTCGAAACCCAGCCGCCGTACCCAGCCGGCCGTCGAGGTCACCGCCAAAGGCAGCATGAGCGCGAAGGCCGTCATCCCGGCGGTAATAAAGCGGCGCTTGATAACATCCTTCACCATCTCATGCGGGTCGAAGAATTTGTCCAGCCACACCCAAGTCGTCAGGTGCAGCAAGCCGTAGAAAAACGCAAACAGGCCCAGCATGCGACGATAGCGCGCCAGCTTGGGCAGGCCGAGCAGTCTGCGCAGCGGCGTGACGCCGAGAGTGATGAGCAGGAAACGGATTGTCCAATCGCCGGTGTAGTGCGTGATGTAGGCGATCGGGTCGGCCGTGAGCTTCGGATCGTAGCCTTGCCAGCCTTGAATGGCGAATCCCAGCAGTCGCCACCCCAGCAAAAGCAGGGGCGCGAGGCACACTGCAAAAACCGCGGCTTTCGTCCAGCGGCTCGAAAGGACGCGGTTCATGCTCTCAATAGTTCTTCCGCAGATCCATCCCCGAGTACAAGCTGGCCACCTGCTCACCGTAGCCGTTGAACATCAGAGTGTTGCGCTTGGTGAACTCGCCGATGCGGCGCTCCTTGGCCTGGCTCCAGCGCGGATGGTCAACTTCTGGATTAACGTTCGAGTAGAATCCGTACTCATTCGCCGCGGCAATGTTCCAGGTCGTGGGCGGCTGCTTCTCCTGCAGCCTGATCTTCACGATCGACTTGATGCTCTTGAAGCCGTACTTCCAAGGCAAAACCAAGCGGAACGGCGCACCGTCCTGATTCGGCAACGTCTCGCCATACAAGCCGACCGCTAGCAGCGCCAGCGGATTCATGGCTTCGTCCAAACGCAGCCCCTCGACGTAGGGAAATGCAATACCGGCCCACATGCCTTGCGTCATCTGCCTTCGATCGAAGTAGCTCTCGAAGGCGACGTACTTGGCTTTGGAGGTGGGTTCGGCTTTTTTCAGCAACGCGTTCAGGGGATAGCCGATCCAGGGAATGACCATGGACCACGCTTCGACGCAGCGATGCCGGTAGATGCGCTCCTCGAGCGGCGCGATCTTGAAGAGTGCATCCAGGTCGAGTGTCATCGGCTTGGCCACTTCGCCCTCCACGTGCACGGTCCAGGGCGAGGTGACAAACTTGCCGGCGTTGCGCGATGGATCTTCCTTGTCCGTGCCGAACTCGTAGAAGTTGTTGTAATGGGTGATGGCGTCGTAAGGCGTGGGCTTTTCGTTGGTGCTGTAGGGGCTCTTGCCCACGCCGTTGAGCTTGGTGGTGGCCCGCGCCGCGGGCGCTGTCGTCAAGGCGCCCAGCGCCATCGAGCTTGCCAGGAACCGGCGGCGGTTGAGGTAGGCCTGCTTGGGCGTTACCTGCGAATAGCGAAGATCGGACGGTTTTCGGATGACCATAGGCTCTGTACCTCTATGGTAGCGCCGCTCGAATGGGGCGGGGCTGGGACGGCATTAGCGTCCCGACGAGCCGAAGCCGCCGGCGCCACGGGCCGATTCACCTAAATCGCCCTCTTCCCATTGCACTGCGTCGTAGGGCGCCACAATCAACTGCGCGATGCGGTCCCCCTTCTCGACGGTGTAGTCGGCGCGGCCAAGGTTGAACATCACGACGCGGATCTCGCCGCGATACCCGGGATCTATGGTGCCGAAGTTGACGGTGACGGAATGCTTCAACGCCAGGCCGCTGCGAGGCCGCACTTGTGCTTCATGACCGGGAGGAAGCTCGACGGCGATGCCGGTAGGAACTGCGTGCGCGACGCCCGGCGAGAGCACCACGCGTTCCAGCGCCCGCAGGTCCATGGCGGCGTCTTCTTCCGGGCCGTGCGCGTAGCTGGGCAGATGCGCATCCGGATGGAGTTTCTTGATTCGTATTTTCATGTGTCAGATCTATGTTGCCACGGCTGGAAGCGCCGGCACGCAATGCTAAACTAGGGAAAGCATTTCTTCCAGATCCCCGGTCGTCTAATGGTAGGACAGCGGCCTTTGGAGCCGTGAATCGTGGTTCGAATCCATGCCGGGGAGCCATTGATAAGCAGTGATACCCATTGCACTACCCCGCAATGGATTCGAACTCCGAACTACAAAGGCCGCTTCCGCAGCCGGAGTGCCCGGCGGGAAAGGACAGCAAATCCGAGGCTTAAGTCGTCGGCATGTTGCGCAAAGGCTGTCACCACTAGCTCCGCTTTCGTTTCCGGCTTAAGGCCCGCCAAGCGGATGAGCACGATTCCTGAGTGAAGGAGACGCTGACGAAAGACGAGTTCGCCGAAATCCTTGTCTGCGGTCAACAGAACCGAGTCTGATTCGCGGCTTTTGAGCAGCACGGCCTCATCCTCAATTCCGGGATCGAGCTCGGCGATAAACACGACATCGTGCCCGTCCGAGCGCAATCGGTCAACAATCTGTTTGTCGATGCTTTCGCCCGCGACGATCTTCAACTACCGACCTTCTCGGCAGGATAGACGACATCAGCCCGCAGCGCCTCGGCTGCGAATGCGATCGCCGCTCGAATACCCTCAGCCGTTAGTCGAGGGTGCTCAGACAAGATCTGGTCGATAGTTTCGCCCGCTGCAAGCTTCTCCAGGATCAATTCAACCGTTATCCGTGTCCCGGCAACCGTCGGTTTTCCCATCATGATCTTGGGATCGGAGATGATTAAGGCTTTTGGCATTCGGAACCTCGGCTCACCCTCAGTCTACAACGACACCCCAGACGCCGCTACGAAGTCCTGGACTTGGGCCAGCAACAGTCTCCCTTCGGGCGGTGGCATCGTCAGGAAAGTTCGAAAGACGTTGAGAGAGGGGAGCCATTGATAAGCAGTGATACCCATTGCTCCCTACCGCTACCGAGTGATATAGATCGCTAATCAGCGAGGTGAGTCGGCTCTACCTGCGGAGACCGCATTTCCCACCTGATATTGCTAAGATAATTATGTGGGCAATATTGAATTTGCCTGGGATCGCCGCAAAGGCCGATCTAACCTGAAAAAGCATGGCGTCTCTTTTGAGGACGCACAGACTGTTTTTCTGGACGAGAACGCTCGCTTGATCGATGATCCGGATCACTCGGGGGAAGAAGAGCGCTTCGTGCTGCTCGGCTATAGCTTACAGGCGCACTGCCTGATCGTCAGCCATTGCTACCGGGAATCCGATTCTGTGATCCGGTTGATCTCCGCCAGGCGCGCGACAGCGCAGGAAGAACAAATGTACTGGAGACTCCGATGAGAAGTGAATACGATTTTTCCAGGTCCCGCAAGAACCCCTACGCAAATCAACTCAAGCGCCAGGTCACCATTCGCCTGGATACCGCTGCAGTGAACTACTTCAAGGAGATGGCGGCCGAATTGGGAATGCCATATCAAAACCTCATTAATCTGTTCCTAAGGGACTGCGCGATGCAGAAACGGCGCCCCGTCATTGAATGGCCCACAGAGAAGCCGAAACGGCCGGTTGCCGATTGAGAGGAGATGGGGGTTGTCAACACTTTATGCGTTGAACGTCGATGAGCGGGCTTGGCTACGGCGAGAAACAGGAATCGGGAATAGACGGCGACAGGCTGGTGTGCCGGGACTGCGGCCACGAACGAGTTCTGACCCAAGCTTGGATTGACGAACTTCGGGCCCGTGCTCCACCGATGGATTGCCAAAATACTGAACTCGTCTCACGGTTCTTGCGCCAATTCAGGTGCTCGAATTGCCAAACCAAGAATGTCGATCTTGTTCAAGCGATTCAGGAGGAACTAGGCCGGCAACCAGCGGATAACGATGACCTCAGTCCCCTGTGTGCCCAATGCGGACAAGCTATACCGGTCACGAGGCTTCACGCAGTACCGGGGACGCCTTTGTGTGTCCGATGCAAGGAAGAGTTTGAGCTCGGTCCGCCTGAAGAGGAACCCGTTTACTGCGAACGATGCGGGGCGAAGATGGTCCAGCGGGTTCGTAAATCGCCCCTTCCCACCAAGTATTTTCTTGGCTGCTCGAACTACCCTCGCTGCCGGTTCGTGATCGCGGGCGGTTGGTAGCTTCCCGGCGAAGACATAGCAGAGAGGTAGTTGGAAACCATGGTTTCCGGGGAGCCAACATGGGCCCCCAGGATCTCGACTTTCCAACTCGGCGGTTCTCTGTTGACAGGAACCCGTCCATTTCATTTCCACGGCCCGCTAGGTTGCCAGCTTGCTTTGAAAGGCTGCTCATCGGCGGCCGCCGCGAGAACAGGGAGTGCGAACTGGCGTATTTCAGCTACAAGCCGTTCCAGTTCACCTGACTCTTCGACGAAGCGGCTTCGACAAATGAATGCACGCCATTGGATTGCCCTTGCTGGATCATTACAAAAGGCACCGGTCAGCCCAATTGGTTCGGCTTCGATTTTCGTGCCCCGGTGCCGGAAGGTCGCGACGATCGCATCGATCACATACGAGCAAGGAGTGCCAGATCATAATAGTCCTTCATGCGGCTGTTCAATAGGCCGAGCGTAGTCAGAGCTTCGAGCTTTTCGGCGACAACAGTTTCTCTCGGATAGGCTTGGAGCACGGGAGCCGGAAAATCGAGCAAAGTGGGATACTCAACCCTGGTCGGGCCGGGCACCACAACATCCCCGAAGCCGATGTCGATCTGCATCGGAACTCGCGCTTTCGCTAATACCGCGTGGAACTTGACTCGAATGCCATCGTAGTCTGCGTCCTCCTTGATGCGACTCACCTCAATCGACGCGCGATTGAATTCAATCCCGTCGGGTTCTGTGACTACGTCGCACACAGCGCCTACGAGCTCGGTGATGTGGTCCAGCTCGTTACTCGTCCTTCCGGCGAGATCGATGTCAATGGTTGGCCGGGAGACCGGTGCCCGCCATGCCGTAAGCAGAAGCGCACCCTTGAGGATGAATCGATCCGCGAATGGAGACTGCGCCAGTCGATACAAGAACCGCTCCATCGCGAAGTACTGGAGGAGTTCCTGAAACGGCCGGCCCTGCGCACGGGATTGGTTGAGCAGCCGTTGCCTAACCGACGCGCCTACATCGCGACCGCTCACAGAACGGCCTCGAGGTATGGGCGCATGATCCTTTCGACCCGATCGATCTGAGCGAACTTCGTCAGGGCCTGAAAGTCCGGCTTCTGTTTACGCTGCCGGTAGGCCCGGAGGGCTTCAATGGCGACGTCAAGCCCGATCTTATTTCGATACTTAAAGCAATCGGCGATGGTCTTCTCGGATGAATAGATCCGCACCGGTACGTTATCGACCTTGATCACATCGACCCCAGCACCGAACGACGGTTCCGGATACCAGAAGACACGCAGCGGGACGCCGTCTATCTTCGGAATCTGAGCATGGCTGGGCAGCGCGATATCGACCGCATGTGGAACCTGCGTGGTCAGGCCATGATGAGCAAGTGCCGAAATCAGGCAGACGACCGCGCGCGGAATCCGAATCGCGATTGGAACGAGGTCCGGGCTGGAAAGCCGCGGCGCGGAGGAGAGTCTGTAAAGACCGCGACCGACCTGTTCAATGTCGCCGGCATCGCGGAGTGCGTACAGCGTCCGCGGGTGAATGCCGAGTCGGAGCGCCGTGCTTGTGCGCAGCATTCCGCCATGCTTGGTGAACACCTGGCGTGCTTTAGCCAGTCCTGTATCGACGGTCGGCATTGGATAGAGACCGCGGATAGTATAACTGATATCCGAGGAATCTATCCAAACCAGCGGTTCCGACCGCTCAGCTTCGCCTCTCGGGACGTTTTTTTGGCGGCCTTTTAGATGCAATAACTTACGCGTTGGAGAGGTAGTTGGAAACCACGTTTTCCGGGAGCCACTTCTTGGCTCTACGGCCAACATCGGGGGCAAACCCCGATCCCAGACGGTTTACTCAGGCTATCTTCGTCGAGCCGTTGTATACTGCGAGTGGAGCAACGATGGCCGCCGAGAACCTTGCCGATGTAATCCTGTCCCTCACGCCTCAGGAGCAGGAGTCCGTTCGTCAATTCGTCGAGTTCCTCAAGCAGAAAGGGGCTGCACCTTCGTCACCCTTTCTTACGGCCGTTGATGAATTCATCGATCAGCACCCAGAACTGCTTCGCCGTCTGGCGCAGTGACCATTTACCCGACATTCGACGAGGTTATCAGTACTCATGCGATTTTGATCGCGCGATTTGGAGGCGCAGCGGGCATTCGGGATCGTGGCGCTCTTGAATCCGCATTGGCCAGACCACGGAGTGGCTACTATCCCGACGTCATCCAGGAAGCCGCCGCACTCTGGCAAAGCCTGTCCCAGAATCATCCGTTCGTCGACGGCAACAAGCGCGTCGCAGTGACGGTTACGGCAGCATTTCTGAAGGTGAACGGTTACAGGCTGGAGTTCGATGACGTCGAGGCCTTCTCGTTCATCTCCGGTCTGTATCAAACCGGGACGATGCGCTTCGCTGAACTCGATAGCTGGTTGCGAACATATACTACGCGCCCGGATCGACAGACCTAAAATGAAGCCGCAGTCACGCTGCGAGCCGGTTCGAATCCACGTCGCGAACCCGCAAACATTAACAAATCTTGAGAGAAAAAGTTGGAAAACCGCATTCTTGGGGAGCCAATTCTTGGGCCCCAAGGAATGCCACTTTCCAACTGCGCACCTGATTTGTTCACAGCCCCTTTTCGACTCAATGAAACGGTCACTCGAGATCCATCGCCGCCTTGAGTCCCTCCTCGACCTCACGCAGGGGCTCAGCCGGGAGCCTGCCGACTTTCTTGGTTAGTTTGGCTCGATCCAGCGTGGTCACTTGATGACACACTGCAAAGCTTGTCGTCGGCAGCCCGGCAGCCCCGCCCACCAGTTCAATGACGGTAGGTCCGCGCTTGCCTTGCGATGAGGAGGTTGAGATGGGGACCACAATGATCGACCTCCACGCGGGCGTTTGGTTGAAGCCGTCGTGAGACACGACCACTACAGGGCGCCGTCCCGCCTGTTCGGAACCCGATCTCGGAACAAAGTCGGCCCAATAGATATCGCCGCGTTTCATCTCCGCGTCCTGCCGGTCTTCACCAGATGCTCGATTCCGGCAGACTCCAAATCATGGTCCAGATCGAGGTGCGTGCCCGCCATCTCAGCCGCGTATGTCATGATCGCATCGTGCCTGGCTTTCCGCGCCTGGTGCAATAGCCATGAATCGATGGCCTCGCGCGCAAGGGTGGTCGCAGGCACTCGCGTTCGTTCGGCCTCCGCCCTGAGCTGGACATAGGTGTGCTCCGGCAGCGGCAGATGGAAATTTCTCATGTCTTTGCTCCCTTTCCAGTATGCCATGAACCGATGGCACCGTTCTATGGCATAATCCAGGGCCGCAATGTGTGGCAGCGGCCGGAGTTGGAAACCACGTTTTTTGGGGAGCCAAATCCCATCGCATTCATTCCATTAAGCGCACGGATGTGCGAAAGAGCTTAAGCGTTTGTATTCAGGTTCGAATCCTCGCTGGCCTCGTGCGCCGTCGCTTCATCTTTACTGAGACCGCGGTGCGGGACTGAGTGGGGACAAGTCGACGCCGTCCATCGCATAACGGGCAAACAGGAAGTCATGGATCGAGACCACACGATCGCCGTCGAAATCCAGGGCAACAAAATAGGCGGGCGTCTCGAGTGAGACCTCGCGGTCGTATACGAGCATCGCGGCGCGGCCATCGACAACGCCCGCCGCGAAAGCCCACTGTTCGGTGGCTGCATAGCGAGCGTAGTATCCCCCGACCTCGCTCTTTCCTTGCTTGCGTAGCTTCGCGACGAGGTCGAGTCTGACGTCGTCGGCCAGCATCGCGCGGACCGTGTCGAAGTCTCCGGTCTTGAACCCCTCTACATACTTGATCAGTCGGGCGCGCATTTCATCCGACAGCATCGGCAGCGAGACGTCGGCGGGTTCACTGGCAATCTCGCGCAAATGGACCCGTCCCCGCTGGAGCGCTGATTTCGCGGCGGCCTCGCTGGCGCCAGTAATCGACGCGACCTCCTCCAGCGAGTGGCCAAGCACGTCCTTTAGGATGACCGCGCTCCGCTGGAGCGACGGAAGCCGCATGAAAGTGCGCAGACTCACCGCGGCGACCTCATGGTCGTGATCGGGGGAATCCGGAGTGGCAATCATGTCGAGGACCTCATTATTTTGCATCATGGGGCCGCGCGCGCGGCGGCGCAGGCAATCGAGCGCGGTGTTGTGGGCGATGCGGAACAACCAGCCTTCAGGGTTGTCAATGACACCGACATTCGGCAGCGCGGCAAGGGCTTTAATCAGCGCGTCCTGGACAATGTCCTCGCCATCGACGGCGGAGCCGGTCATGCGCGCGCAGTATCGATGGAGCTTTGGACGAAGCTCACCCACCAGGCGTTCGAACTCAGCGCGGGAATCATCAGTCATTGGGTCTGTCTCCTCAGGATGGCAGCCCTGCCGTCACATGTCGAGCGGCAGGATGTCGCTATCGCTGCGAAAGCCGTAGGCGACGCCGTGCATATAACGCGGATCGCCGAGTAGCTCGGCCACCCGTTCTCCAACCTGCGCGGGGCGCAGGATCGAGCCATAACGTTGCATGACATGCTCGTCGACGCTGACACCCTCGATTTCCGCGTAGGCGGCCGCAACCTGATGACCGAGCGTGGTGCCGGGAATCAGCTGACATGGCACCAGCACCTGGAAGTGGATCCCGAGGCCGCGCTCGCGCGATACCGCGTTTGCACTGTGGGCCATGAACCACAGCATCCGTTTGGCGCCTATATAGCCTCCAGAGAGCCTCAGGCTTTCGGGGTCGATGAACGGAACTGCAAGCACCATCGATGCACCACTCGACATGACCAGAACGCGGCCACTTCGCTTCATCGGAGTGTTGAGTGCGGCCTGAATGCCGACTAGTCCTGCCTTCACGTCGGTGTTCCAGGCGGTCGAGAACTCGTCCCAGCTCTGCTGGTCGATCGGCTTCATCGGCAGCCGCGCGCCGGCGTTGAGGATTAGCACGTCGGGCACCTCTTCGCGGACGACCCAGTTCATCAGCGTGGCGTCGGTTGCGTCGCCGGCAATCACCGCAGCACCGGCCTGCTCGGCTGCAGAGAGCTTCGCTCGATCGCGGCCAATTGCGGTTACGTTCGCGCCGCAGGCGACGAGCGCCTCGACCATCGCGAGCCCCAGTCCCTGGCTGCCGCCGGTAATGACCACGCGCTTTCCGTTCAGGTTCTGCATGTTCGTTCTCCTTTACCCGGGCATCAGGCGTGGTGGTTGTAGACGACGTCGCCCGCGAAGCCGTCGAACGCAGCGAGCGCTGCGATCCTCGGGAAGTAAGCGACCATATCGGGATTGGCCCGCATCGCTTCCACCGATGCGAGGTCGCGCCACTGCGAGTAGATGACCACGTGGCGCTGATCCTTGGCGGCGATGAAGCTGGTCGAAATCCAGCCATCGAGCCTACTGACGACGTTTTCAGTATTGCCACGCAGGAGCTCGATGAGCTTTTGCTGATTCTCAGGCTCAACGGTCAAGATGTTGATAAGGGTGGTGACCTGTTTCGTCACCGTTATCGTCGTGTTCATGATATTCTCCTCCCCCAAAGGGTTGTTCTCTGTGCGGACACCATGAAGACGATTCCGGTAATTGAAACGGATCGGTCGGAAAAAAGATGTGAAGGAGAGCTAGCGCGGCGCATGCAATTAACGGCGCAGGGCCGCGGGAGAGCTGGGCACCTATGGGCAGCGCGAGTGACGCTTGGACCTATCAAGCGCAAACGATTGATCTGACTCGCCGTGCATTGGCCTTTTCGGCAAAGGGAACGGTAGTGTTTACGGCCGTCACCGGATTGTGCTGCTCGAAGATGCTCGGTCTGACCGGTTCCAGAAGCAATTCGGCTGGGTACCCAGTCTGAATGGGAGCGCCAGCTCCGCGCGCACGCCCTTGGTCTGAAAGAAGTTGAACTGGTTTGAGCGGACCGTATTTCAGGCACACGAAAGTTCGAAACGTGTGCCGACTGGGGAGCCAAATTCCCAAATCGCCGGGCTCTACGCCAACAACGGCGGCGAGCGGCTCTACGCCAACAATCGGACCCTCCTTATAAACTGGCGGATTCACCACAGAGACAACCAAGGCGCATGCAGCGGCGACCGGATCTCCTGGTCGACACCCAGGCAGTCGCCGAGTTTTCCAGCCGCTCCGAATAGACAACCTATGGAAACGATAAGGCGGCCGGTGGGGACGCGCCTCCCGCGAAAGGGATCGTCACCCGGAAGGGCCGAGACTCCGATACGGAGGCTCGGGGAGCATCAGCGGGTTAGAGCCCGGTCCGTGCTCCGCGCGGATTCGCCACGGGCGCTCGTGAAAATCCGCTCTTCAGCGACCACTCCAATGCCGTCAATAGCCATACGGGAAAGCTGCTGGGCGATTCAACGAAACGGCTTCCTACTGGGCAACCCGCCACGGTGAGAACTGTGGCCAAGTTCTTAACGCGTCCTTCGCCCATTGAACCGTCTTGTCCGTGTGGCAGCCATTGCAGGCGTTCGGAATCTTGAACGTCTCGGTCGCCTCCGGCGGAATGAACCTGAACGTGTGGCTGCGGACATTTACATCCGCGATCGTTTGCTCGATCCTGGGCATGTGGCAAGCGACGCACTCGCTACCGGCAGAACCCGCCCCGTGGTGCGTATGCTGTTCGATGGTCGCTGCGTGCGGTCCATTCGGCGAGTTCGGGCCGTGGCATTCAAGGCATATTACGTTTGCCGGTTTCAGCAGGTCCGCATTATTCGCCGTCCCATGCACGTCGTGGCAGCTAAAGCAGGTGATTCCGTGGGTGTACATCACGCTGGTGACGAAATCGTTTCCCTGCATTCGATTCTTGTGAGCCGTTCCATCCGGGAAATGCGTGAACGTAGTTTCGCCGAGCTTGTGCTCTTCAAGCTTCCAGAAGTTCTGGAGGTCTAGACCCACCTGGAAACCGACCGGCCAATCGTAATATTTGCCCTGAATCGGGTTCTGCAGGGGTTGACCCTGAGAGTGGCACTGGATGCAGACATTGGTTGCTTGAACGTAATTGAGTCTTGCCGGGTTTACGATGTTCGTACGCGCTGGTCTGCTGGCGTGCTCGTTGCCGGGACCGTGACACTTTTCGCACCCGACGTTCCATTCCGTAACGGTCTTCGTCTGGATGTTGTAATTGACCGAATGGCAGCCATCGCAGAGCGGTCCGGTCGGACGCGATGAGTTCGCCTGCGGATAGAATTTGGTCCACCAATCCGTGCCCGCGGCGGCGTTGTATGGACGCCAGAGTTGGTGCGTTACGTCCCATTGGGCGCCGAGCGGGAAGTAGTCGTCTCCCACCTTCTGGAAGTATCGCTGCTTCCATTTGCTGCCGTAGACAAAGGCGATATCCTCTTTCTTGAATGTGACCAACGGATCGGCTTTGGTTAGATCCGGCAGAATGACTTCGGGGTGCACTTGCGGATCCCGTGACGACATTCGCCATCCGGGTCTTGCTCCAGCGTTCGTAGATGGCCGGGTGGCAGGTTTTACACGTGGTCGAGCCGGTGTAAGCAGCAGTCGAGCTGTGCGGCTGGGCTTGGCCCAAGAGCACGGAAGGAATGACAAACATCGCCCCGACCGTGAACATCCCCGCCCTTGTTATCTCTATCTCCTTCATGAAAGTACCCACCCTTTACGTGTTAAGACCATCGTACCCGGCCCGCCGGGGGTTGACCCAGTCGTAGAGGACCGGAAGAAGAAAAAGCGTGAGCATCGTGGAACTGATCAATCCGCCGATCACGACGCTTGCAAGCGGACGCTGTATCTCTGCGCCAGTGGACGTGGAGACAGCCATGGGAATAAATCCAAAGCTCGCGACAAAGGCGGTCATGAGCACTGGTCTTAGCCTCCTTCTGGCTCCCCTCATCACTGATTCGCGTAACGGGCCGCCCGCTTTGCGGACTTCATTGACCGAACTGACGAGGACGACGCCATTCAGCATCGCTACACCAAATAACGCGATGAAGCCGATAGAGGCGGAGAGATTCAGGTTCATGCCTCGAACCCACAGCGCGGCGATGCCACCCACAAGAGCAAACGGTATATTCAACACAATCAGGAGAGCCTGCCCGACCGACGCAAACGTCAGGTACAGCAGCACGAAGATCAGCGCGATGGCCACCGGCACGATCAGCATCAATCGCCTTGTGGCGCGCTGCTGGTTCTCGAACTGCCCACTGTATTCGATGAAGTAGCCAGGCGGCAACGTGACGCCGCGCTCAATTTTCGAGCGAACCTCGGCTACGAAGCTGCCCAGGTCCCGCCCGCGAACATTCGACATGACAACGATGCGCCGCTGTCCCTCCTCCCGGTTGATAAGCTCGGGGCCACGGCGGACCGCCACGCGCGCGACCTGATCGAGATTGACCTGCTCACCTGCCGGCGCGCGCAGTAAAATCCGCCGCATGGCGTCGGCGTCGGTGCGATAGCGTTCAGGAAGCCGCAACGCGACTGTGTAGCGCTTCTGGCCGTCAAGCACCTCGGAGATCACGTCGCCGGAGCCGCCGCTGGCCACCGCCTGTTCCACGTCGGTGACGTTGAGCCCGTAGCGGGCAAGTGCGGAGCGGTCGATCTGGATCGATAGCTCAGCCACGCCGGACGTAACCTCCATCTGGGCATCCGCAGCCCCTCGAACGCCTGCAACAGCGTGGAGCACTTGCTGTCCCATGGTTTCGAGCGTGGGAAAATCGTCGCCAAAAACCTTAATCGCCAGGTCAGCTTTGACGCCCGAGATAGTCTCGTCAATGCGCATCGCCATCGGCTGCGTGAAGCTGTGTGCGATCCCCGGGAATCCTATCAAGCTCCTTGTCGAGCGCTTCTATCAAGGCCTCCTTACTGTGAAATCGCGTCCAGGTCTCCATCGGACGCAGCAGGAGGTATGTGTCGCCTTCGTTAATCCCCATGGCCTCCGTGGCGAAGTCCGGCCGGCCTATTTTTATGACTACATCGGCGATCTCCGGAAACTGGCGCAGGCGCTGCTCGATCCGCTTGCTGATGGCGACCGATTCCGTCAGTGACACACCAGGTAAGTTTGCGCGTTTCCACAAGAATGGAGCCTTCGTCCAGCTTGGGCATGAACTCCGTCCCGATGAAATACAGTGATCCGACTGCCACACTCAATACGGCCAGTGAAGTGGCGAGCGTGAGAATGCGGAACCGCATGGCCCAAGTCAGCACGCGCGTATAAAGGTTGCCGATTAGGGTGAGCCAGCGTGGCTCGGTCGCCACGCCTTTCCTTCGCGCAAGCCCTTTTCGGAAGCTGAACGAAGCCAGCGTCGGAACCATGGTTAGGGCGAGGAACAGGGAACCCGCGAGAGCCGTGCAGACGGTGATGGCCATAGGTCGAAACATCCGCCCTTCCATTCCCTGAAGGAAGAGGATTGGCAGGTAAACGGCGATGATGATAACCACAGCGAACGCCATGGGCCGGACGACTTCGTGCGCGGCTTTCCGCACGGACTCGAGGGGCGTTTCCTCGCCGTGATTCTCTTCCAGGCGATGGACCGCGTTTTCCATCATCACAACTGCGCCGTCGACAATCATGCCGAAGTCGATCGCGCCGAGGCTCATCAAGTTGGCGCTTATTCCGAACAGGCGCATGCCGAGAAAGCTGATGAGCATGGAGAAGGGAATGATAGCCGCGGTGATAAACGGCAGCGCGCAGGTTGCCGAGGAACAAAAGCAGGACCAACGGTGACCAGGATGAAGCCCTCGAAAAGGTTCTTTTCGACGGTGTGAATGGTGCCGTCGATCACGAAAGACTGATCATAGAACGGCACAATCTTGACGCCCGGCGGCAGATGCAAAGACAGGCAATGCGTTCCTTGACCTGTTCGATCAGGCGCTTGCCGTTTTCTCCTTTGAGCATAATGACCATGCCGGAGACAGTCTCGCCGTTGCGCAAGGTCGCCCCTTCTGGCGGCGCCGTGCCGATGCGAACCTCGGCTACATCACGTAGCAGGACAGGCGTTCCATTCTTCGCCGCCAGAACAATATTGCCGAACTCGGCGGGAGTGACGGCGCGGCCAGTCCCGAGCAGCGTGTACTGTTCGGAGGCATGCTCGATGTACCCGCCGCCGAAATTGGTGTTGTTCTCCTCAACGCGCGTGGCGACATCATGCAGCGTCAGTCCGTATTGGTTGAGGAGAGCTGGATCGACCACGATCTGATATTGTTTTGTCTGCCCGCCCCAGGCGTTGATTTCGCTCACCCCCGGCAGGGTCCGAAGCTGTGGCTTGATGACCCATTCGTGCAGATCCTTGAGGTCCATCGTGCTCATCGGACCGGAGAGTGTGTACTGATAGAGCTCTCCAAACGCCGTCGCCGGAAGTCCCAGGGTTGGCTGGATTCCGCGCGGCAAGCACCGAGGAGATCTGCTGCAGGCGCTCGGAAACCAGTTGCCGCGCGAAGTACATCGCCACCGAGTCATCGAAGACAATCGTCACCATTGACAGGCCGAGCTTGGAGAGCGATCGTACTTCCTGCTTGTTCGGCAAGCCAAGCATGGCGCGCTCGATCGGATAGGT
Organism: Terriglobia bacterium; assembly: GCA_963739705.1. GTDB lineage: Bacteria > Acidobacteriota > Terriglobia > Bryobacterales > Bryobacteraceae > Palsa-89. The sequence continues at coordinate 517,331 of CAVUBR010000025.1, forward strand.
GACAAGTTGCTCCACTTCGGTGGGCGGTAGTGAGGGCGCGTCGGTGACGACGACTACCTGATTGTTCGTAAGGTCCGGGAAAGCCTCGACCGGAATTGTGTAGAGGGCGTAGCCGCCGGCTGCCAGCAGCGCCAGAATGCCGATCAGGACGAGCCAGCGATACGTCAGCGTGAGATCAATAATTCGATGGAGCATGCACCGGTCACTCGCTTTCCAGAGTTGCTTTCAGAAGCTGCGACTTCAGAATGAAGCTGCCGCGTACCGCGACTTGCTCTCCCGGCTTGATACCTTCGAGCACGGGTGTATTGCCGTCCGCCGTCTCGCCTACGCGGACGGGCCGCACTGCGAAACGATCAGGCGCCGTGCGTACGAAGACGACGTCCTGTCCGTTGACCTGCTGAACGGCATCCGCCGGGAACGGTGTAGAATCGGCTTTCCCCCGCCTACCGGAAACTCCGCGTTGGCCAGCATTTCCGGCCGCAAGCGGCCGCTCGGTATTGGCCACTTCGATCCTCACCTGCATGACCCGCGTATCCGGATCGAATTGCTGCCCGAGGTTGGTAATCTTTCCCTGCAAACGCGGGGCCGTCCTGCCCGGGCATCGTTACGATGGCGGATTGTCCCGTGCGCAGCTTGCCGAGGTCCTCTTGCCGAACCGAAGCCAGCATCCAGACCCTGGATAAATCGCCGACGACGAAAGTCACCGAGGACAGCTCGACGCTTTTGCCGGGGGTGATGTTCTTCTCGAAGATGTAACCATCGGCGGGCGCGATGATAGGTACATCATCCTCGGTGTCATCCTTTCGATTCGGCGGCGGATCGGCCGGCACCTTGAGATCGTCTTCCAGCAAATCGCGCCCGCGGTCGACTTCGATCTGGGCCTTGCGGGACCATCGCTTGTGCTGTTAAAAGGTCCTGCTGCGCTAGTTCGACCTGCTGGAGGGATCCGGCCTTCAGTTCCAACAGCCGCTGTGCCCGGTCACGGTTGCGCTGCGCCTGTGCTTGGGCCGTCTTCGCTCTGTCAAGCTCGGAAAGCGCGGCCCGATACTGCGCTCGTGAGTCCCGCACTTCATCGGCGTGATAGCGGGCCAGTACCTGCCCCTTGCGGACCAGGTCGCCAAGGCCTGCATAAACAGCGGTCACCGAGCCGATGGTACGTACGCCGACCCGCCACGTACGATCGTCAGCCAGGGCGATTTTCCCCTTTACGCGCAGCAGGTCCGGCTCAGTGGACACTACTGCCGGGCGGGTTTCGATCATGGCCGTGGCCTGCGCTTCCGGCGAAAGCAGAACTTCGTCCTTCGCCGTCCTGGCTTGGTTCGTCGCCGGTGATTCGGAAGAAGTCACGGGACGCGTGCAGCCCGCCAACAAAAGGCCTGCAAGGCAGACGGTAGAGATCAGCTTGGCGTTTTCCATTACTTCACTCCTTCGGCGGCTTCGAGCTTCGCGATACTTTGCCGGTAATCCACCATCCCGCGCGCCCAAGCCAGTTCAGCGTCGAGGCGTGCCCGCTCCGCGTCGAGCAGGCGGAGCAAGTCCGTGCCACCTTCCGAATAGGCTGCGGCGGCGATGGTAGCGATGTCGACGGCATGCCGCCGAATAGGTTGCAGGGCGTTTAGGAATTCCTCCCGGCGCGATTCGTACTCCTGCAGGGCTTCGGCGTAGTCGGCACTCACTTCGGCCTCGGCCGCTGCAAGTAGTTGCTCCTGTCGGCGGACTTCCGCGCCCGCTGCGATGCGGTTTCCCTGGTTTTTGTCAGCGGTGGGAAGCGTGATCCGCAACGAAACAATCGCAGTGTTGACCCCGGTCGTGGTGTCAGGTAACTGCGTCCTTTTGTAGCCAGCCATGATGTTGAGATCGGGACGGGCCGACACCTCCTGAAGCCTCGCGTTCACCCTGGCCTGTTCGAGCGCCGCCCGCGCGACCCTCGATCTCGATCCGCTGGGCGAGGGCTTGCTCGACGCCAAGCGGGATGAACGGAGCGTCGGGCTCCAGCTTCTCCGTCAGCACGATCTGCCTGAAATCGGTTTGGCCCATCTCTTTGAGGAGTTGGAGCCGGGAACGATTGACCTCGATGGCGGCCAAGTCAGCGGAGATTTTCAGGCGCTCTCCTTCCAGCCGGACGCGAAGAAGATCCTGTTCCGCGATGGCGCCCACGCTTAACTGAGCCGCGTGATAGTCGATGATCTTCTGGAAATTTTCCACTGTTGTCGCCAGGACACGCTGAATTTCCTGCGAGCCTCGCGCAGTCCAGTAAGCCAACTTTACTTGCTGCGTGACTTGCCACCGTGCGAACTCGGTCTCGGCCTCAGCCCGGAGCACACCTTCGCCGGCAAGTGCCACCCTCTGCTTGCGCTTGCCGAGCACGTCCAGCGGCTGATTGATCATCGCCAGCGTATCCACATCGCGGCCATAGGTCTGGCCAGGTCGAAGATTTTCGTTCTGGAACTGGAACTCCGGGTTGGGCAAAAGCGCGGCCTGTCTCCTCACGCCTTCGGCGATGGAGACACGCTCAGCCTCAGCTTTTAAGGAAGCGCGGGTCGCAAGTGCTTTGTCGATCGCGTCTTGCAGACTGAGCGGGGTCTGTGCCCGGCACAGGCATGCGAACAGAGTGACTGCAGTAAATAAGATGGACTGTCTTTTCACGAATACCTTCCCATAGTCAAAGTAAGTCCCCGGCCTCGGCAGGGATGCCGCGTCGGGGCACACAAATGCGCAGTCTTCTGGGGAAGGTTAGGCGGGAGGGGCTCTGGGGATGGACCGGTCAATAGCAGGCGGGTCATGCCCGCGCTCTTCGACTATCTGGACCGGATCGAATGTGACCGATGGAACAAAAGCGAGGGTCGGTCCGCGCTCCGGCAAAAATGCCGCCAGGCCTGCGGTCAAGACCAGGGTAAAGGTATCGACAGATTGAGCCGTGGCATGATCGTCGTCGTCGGTGGCCACGAGCTGCGGACCATGTTGATCACTTGCCGGGCGGGCAACGCGATGCACCTGTAAAAAGTGAGCGTGAATCAGCCCGCCATGGTCGTGATCGGGTCCGATGCCTGTGTGAATGTGCTCGAAGGGCGCAAGAAAGAGCGCGAGCAACAGCGCGAGGCACGTTTGTAGGGCCGCGACACGACGCATCCAGTCATTGATTGTACACGTCTGGCTAGAGCGACGCCCAAAAAGGGCTGCGTCTTCGGCCAGCGGAGTGTTGAGGGCCGGCTGGCATAACTTCGCCAGGGATCGTTTGGCAGATTTCCGGGCAAGAGATCGGGGTACGGGATGGCTTCAAGCGGCCTCCGTGTGGTTACACCGGAAACGAACCGTAGGTGTCGCTACGATGTCGATTTCGCGGCGCGAAAGGTCGCCTACTATGGCTCCGATGGCGAGGAGCATCTGGAAGCCTATCCGGCCGTGAAGGTCGATTGACAAGTGGGAGGCAACGCTCCATCCGATTTCGTGGGAAAAGCATTTGTACGAATTTGTACCGCGTGCCTGCTTTTGAGGCTTTAACGACTTCAGCGACTTCTTAGAATCAATAAGTTGTGGGACATCAAAATCTGTCAAGTTCGTGGTTTCGAATCCACGCCGGGAAGGCAATCCGATTTGCTGGCTTCACTTCGCCGCGAGCATCAGGCATGCACCCTCTGAAACACGGCTCGCGGCGCCAACGCCATCACCGCATTGCGCTGTTGCCGATTAAGCCGCAGGTTCGAAGATTACTGGGCCAGTCGCGCTCCGGCGGCCTGATCATCCATTTAAATGTCGCGCACCCAGTCTCTTCCCTGATCGGATCCAGCCGTGCGTGCCGTATTGATCAACGTGGTGGGCTGTTTCCTCGGGGCCGCCGTTCGCACTCAGCGGGCATAGAGATAATAAGCCTTTGCTTCCCTTAGCATATTGGCGAGAGTTCGCACTATCGAAATCGCCACAGCAAAAATAGGGCAGCAGCAACGACACCGGCGAGTGCCAGGGCGATAGGCACCCAACGGCCTTTCGAACTCTTGGTGTGGGCTTCGCACTCCTTGACTTCCGGTACGTCGCAGATGTACGGCGCGGGCTCATCGGTTGGGGCGGGAGCAAGCAATGCCAGGCTCACTTCTGGCGGAACGACCGCTTGTACGGAGCTGTATTGAGAGATTTGTTTGTCGATGCGACTTCTCATTTCAACGGGATCGATGCGGATTTGCTTCGGCGAAGGGAACTCCGACAACACAGCTTCTATGTCAGGATGGCCTAACGGTGTTACCACGTAATAGCCTAAAACGTCCGAAAGGCGGCAGGCGGTGTGCACAATCTGGAGGAGGTCGAGAGAGGCCCCATCGGGCCGGTCGTGATGGCGTCCGGCGACTATGCAGAGCTCCACTGGCAGCCCCCACTGCGCGGCAAGGGTTCGTCCCGCGGCCTCGTGATCGAGGCCGAACTCCTCTTTCTCGAAGTCCATAAGATCCAGGCAACGCGTCGCAGCATCCCGGATCACGCGCTCATAGTCCGCAGGGTAGGCGACCAAGAGCCCCAATCTGCCAATATCATGCATGATTCCGGCAGTAAAGGCCGATTGCGTGAATGCGCCGCAAGCCTGCGCGAGTTCCTCTGCCAACACGGCGGTCGCGACGCTGTGTTGCCAGCAACGTTGCAGCTCTTCAGTTCCCAGTGCTCCTTCTATGTAGGCCGAGGTGGCGTGCGATACGATCACTTGCCGGGTCAAATCGATCCCCAGCAAGGTCACCGCTTGTCTGATATTTGTTACCGGCGAAACCATTCCAAAACCGACGGAATTTACGCGCTGCAACAAACGAGCGGTAAAGGTGGCGTCGGTGTTGACAAGTTCCGCGACCTCGGTTAGGTCGACTTCTGAATTGGTCAACAACTGCAGAAGCTTAGCCGCCACCGGAGGAAATGGCGGCACTTTTTTCAAACCCGCGGATACGGCGTCGACGGAGCGGCCCATAGATACTCCCGAATTGGTGGCTTATCATTGCTATCGGCCAGGTTTTCACTTTTCTTGAGGCCATCGCCAACAATTTACAAGCGAGTTTTTGCCGACAAAAGTGAATTTCGTACTCACCAAGTTAACACATGATCTGCGTGCATTCCATTGGGGCAGCAAGTGCTGAGGAATAATGACCGACGTGGTGTGACGGTTCTCAGGGTTTCGCACACACTTCGCACAGTGACGGCCGGAATTGTGAGAATCGCAAGCTTCACTTAGGCCTGCCGCCTCCGATTCGGCGCCCAATGATAGATGCAATACCATTCCCGGTTTCCCGCTCAGGCCTGGCGCTTGACGGAATTCTTTCCAGGCATTAGATTCTTACCTCAGAGATCTTAAACAAGAGTAGTGCAACATTTGATAATCAGGCGGCCAGCAGATCGACGATATTCTGAATGGCCCTGTCGGCTTTGTGGTAGGCGGCTTCGAGTTGGCTGTCTGGCCGGTGAGCGGGATCAGGCTGGCGATGGAAGCGGCTGTTGGCCAAGGGTCCACAGAGACGCTTGTGGAAGAAGAGAAACAGAAGCGCGACCTGGAGGCCTTTGCTGGTGAGGTGATAGGCGTAGCGTGTGCCGTCCCGTTGCAAGAGCTCATGGCCTTTGAGCTTGCGGAGGTCGTAGCGCAGTTGATTCAAGCTATAAGATTTCTCGGCGAGGCTGAAGGTGGTGAGGACGGCTTGGTGAATCTGCTTGGAGGTCCAGCCGCCGACGTTGCTGCCGCCGTGCAGGAGCACTTCCAGCAGGCGGATGATCCGGTTCTCGTGGATTTTGATGCCGGGATAACGCACCGATCCGATGGTGATGGGCAGCGCGATTCGCTGCAGCAAAGGAAAGTCCACGTGGACGTTGAGCCATTGGGCCTGGCAACTGGCGAAACGGTCGGTGATGAGCTGAAACTTCCGCCGCACGGCGTCCAGGTGGTCCAAACCCTTCTTCAAGCCGAAGTGGCTCAGGTTGTTGGAGCAGAGTTCGTTGCGCAGGAAGGTGGAGAACTTTTCGTATTGTTTGAGGAACGCGTTCTTCCAGTAGGCGCGGTAGACGTGGTGGCCGTGCTCGATCTGCTCGATGACGGTGCTCAGCTTGCCGCGGAACTTCTTGGTCAGCCGGACGCCGAAGATCTCGCTGATCTTGTGCGCGGTCAGGCGCCACAGCCCCAACTCGCAGGAACGCTCAAACACTTTGTGAATGGGAAAATGCCGTTTGAAGATGAAGTTGCGGCAGTACTCGATTTGGTGAACAGCGTAGAAGCGCGATAGGTTCATCGCCGCGCGTTCCTTCTTGGAGAACTTGGGACCTAGGATCAGAGTCCAGTAATCCAGTTGCTGCCGGATCACTGTCGGGCTGAGCCGGTCGGCTGCCGCTTGTAACTGTTCTGCGTCGTCGACGGCCAGGAAAGCATTGTCATTCTTGCGAAAGCCGACTTTACGCCGGTTCAGTTCCTGTTCCATGAAGGAGTGGCCGTTGAGATAGTAGGTGGCCTGGAAAGGGAAGAAAGACGCGACCCGAATCACCAGCGGTCCCAGGACTTCATCGCGCACATAAAAATAGTAGTGCGTGTAGCGGCTCCGCTGATGCGCCAGAATGCGATGGTTGGGATCTTGGGTGGGAAACTTGGGGACGCTGATGCGGAACGTCGCCCCCTGCTCCATGCTCTTGAAAATGAAGTAGACGCCGTAGGCGTTCGTTTTTACCATGCGCCGCAAGTGGGGCTGCACATAATCTTCTTTGCGCACTCCCTTCTCGGCCCATTCCACGGGAAGCTTGTGATTGGCCGCATAGGCTTCCACCCACTTCCGGTACACTTCGCTGCGCTGGCTCAGGACGGTCTTGTCGATGACTCTAACGCCGATGACATCGCGGAAAAAGTAGACCACCTGCTCGGGCCGCGACAAGCCGCTTAAGTACCCGTTGATGACGATGCGGTCGAAGCAGTGGTATACCAAGACAAGCAGGCTGCTAAACAGCTTTGTGAACGTCTCCATCGGCCGTCCTCCTCAAATCAGGTCTTGACAACATGATCATCGGTCAGACGGCCGGTGGAATCAAAATTTCAAATATGTTTGGCTAGATTTTCTCTAGCGAACAAAACATCTGGTCGTTTCCCAGGCGGCCACCGGGATCTTCCAGCAGCCGCATAATCTCCTGCCAGTGATCCGGAGCAGTTAAGTTCGGCAAAATACCGCCCGACCATTACGTGCTGCAATGGCGCAAGCGGGCCGTCGGTCAGGGTGCGCTCAACACTTTCATCCGGTTACTCCTACATGGACTGGCGTTGCGCGCGAGTGATGGAACCGCAATCCAGCTTACCTCGCACATCTTGAGGCACGTTTTTGCGACCGAGCTGGCGACATTGAATGTGCCCGTGGATAGTCGGACGTTCTGGATCAATGTGACTTGGAGGCTCAAGGAACCCGCACGCTCCATTTCTGATTGTTTCCACCATTGCAAGTGAACTGCTGCACAACGACCTGATCGGCCGTACTCCCATTTGGCACGTCCACGCACTTTCCGCTATTGGTGTTGACAATTTCTCCCGTCGTTCGCAATTGCCACTTCTGGTTGCTTCCACCGTTGCAAGCGAATTGCTGTAGGGCGACTTGGTCGGCGGTGCTCCCGCTTGGCACATCAAGGCACTTTCCGCTATTGGTGTTAACAATTTCCTCCGTCGTTCGCAGTTGCCAGTGCTGGTTGCCGCCACCGTTGCAAGTGAATTGCTGCACCTTCACCTGGTCCGCAGTGCTCCCGCCCGGTACGTCTAAGCATTTGCCACTGTTTTGATTGACGATTTCACCTTGCAAGACCTCGGCCCCGGTCACAATTACCCGATGTGGGCTTCCTGCAGCATTGTCGCTGATTTGGAGGGCGACAGACTTGCCTCCGGCACTCAGTGGTCCGAACATCACGCTGATCGTGCAGTGGCTGCCGGCCGCGAGCACACTGCCGCAGGTCGTCGTTCGAGAGAAATTCGCCGCCTGGGCGCCACTCATTGCAATTCCTGAGATGGTAACAGGAGCGCCACCCGAGTTCGTCAGGTTAACTGTCTGCGCCGCCGTTTTTGTTCCCACCGTCGCCGGGCCGACAACTAATGGTGATGCATGCCGTCAACAACGGGCTCTTCTGCACTGTTTCCAATCAGAAACCGGGATTCGGATGCGATGATATGGCGGCCGTCGATCGCGAGTTGCAGGGAGCCAAGGACATGCAGGCTTTCATCGACAAACAAGCTGGTGGAACCGGCAAGGGTTGGTACCAGATCGTAACGACACCACAACAGGCCCGCAGCGCGATTGCGAACGGTCAATTGGCCGTGGTGCTAGGCATCGAAGTTGACAATCTTTTCGGATGCAAGGCATCCAGCAACTGTACCCCGGCCCAAGTTCAGACAAGCCTCAACAAATACTTCGGCTTGGGGGTTCGTCATCTGTTTCCGGTGCATGTGTCCGATAACGGATTCGGCGGCGCGGCGATCTACAGGCCAGAATTCAATATCCAGAATAAACTGGTCAACGGTTACTGGTTTAACGTTCGGGATTGCTCATCGGACGGCTTCAATTTTCAGCTCACTAGCGGGAGCAACTCGACTGCAAAGTGGCTCCTCAATCCCGTAATCGCCTTATCGAACTTTGGCCTGCCACCGAACTACACTCAACCCGGTCAATGCAATGCCACGCTCCCAACGCCGCTGCTCGATTCTCTCATCGGCGACATGATGGCGATGGGAATGATCATGCGATGTGGACCATATGTCCGAGCTGACTCTTGATCGAACGCTTCAACTTGTCGAATCGCGAAATTACCCGGTCCTCGCGGGCCACACCGGACTTCTGGACATTTCCATCGGCGACAAACGTTCGGAGGGCCAAAAGTCGGATGCAGTCTTGGCACGCCTCTCAAAGTTGGGGTCGCTGATAGCGCCAATTCTGGCCCAAGGCGACTCTACCGAGATCAGCAAAGCTCCCGATTCACAGGTCATTGGTCCTAATCCCACCAGGGCTCCGTGTAGCAGTTCTTCTTGGGCTTGGGCACAGGCTTACCTCCTTGCTGTCGACAAGATGGGGGGCGCACCGGTGGCCCTCGGAAGTGATTTCAATGGTTTCGCAGGCGAGCCAGCACCGCGCTACGGCGCTGACGCCTGCAAGGGCGGCGAGAACCTCTCCTCAGCACAGCAACAACTGGAAGCAGCCGGCCAGGCGGCCGTCAAACAAGTATTCATACCCGTTTTACAATTCCCGGCATCGGCCAAAGTTTCAATCAAAGTGTGGTCGGGCAACGCACATTCAATTACAACACCGATGGCATGGCCCACATTGGCATGTATCCCGACTTCATCGCTGATCTCATGAGTCTGGGGCTCTCCACGAGCCAACTCACGCCGCTATTCCATTCCGCGGAAGCTTACATCGAGTTATGGGAACGTGTCTCGACTCCGCACGCGACAGTGTCGACCACCAGCCTTAACTTCCCGGACATGCTGGTGAGCGCGATGTCCGGCTGTCCGTCGCCATCGATATCGCCGTTGATGGTGACGTTGCCCCCGGTTAAGCCGGGCAATCCCAGAAATCCCATGGACGGCGCGGGATCGACGTCGATAGTGGAGCCCTTCAGCGCAAGGGCGAACTGGATAACCCATGTGCCAGGGTTGTTGTTAGTCGCCGTGATGGCTTCCGGAAGAGAAATTCCGTCCGGGCCGGGATTGGCAATCAGCGCCTTCACTGAAGACGTGTCGCCGTTGATCGCCACTGTGGCATTCGTGACCGTGATCACCGTGCCGCGATTGAGAACCACAGCGGGAATGGTCACAGCGGGAGGGGTATAGCTTTTCGCGCCGACCGCTCCGCAATAGGCTGGCAACTGGTCGGCCGGCGCCAGGAGCGGACCGATGGCCATTAAGAAGGGGACAGCCGCTATGGCGTGTCGCATTTTCAATTGCCCCCCGAGCCGTGCTGCGGTTTCATGGAATCCCCATTTGGCCTTCCCTGCCACAACCAGATTACTCCCAGTCGCCTTTGTTCGTTGTTCTGCTTCACCTTAGCTTCTTTCCCGGCGGCGCGTTCGACACGTGTCCCGACTGGGTAACCAGCCTGGATGGTCCTCTTTGCGTTGAGCAGATGGTCTTGCCAATGAAGCAGTTACATCGGTTCGAGTAGACGGGATTTAGGCCGCAAAAATTCGAAACGTGTCCAGAGTGGGGAGCCAAATTCCCAAATCGCCGGGCTCTACGCCAACAACGGGGGCGAGCGGCTCTACGCCATCAATCGGACCCACCTCACAAACTGGCGGATTCACCACAGAGACAACCAAGGCGCATGCAGCGGCGACCGGATCTCCTGGTCGACACCCAGGCAGTCGCCGCGTTTTCCAGCCGCTCCGTGGCGATACCTTCGAGCGAACCGAAAGCAAACCGAGTTCCGTTTGGCATTCGACCTTCAGCTAAGTCGGTCTCGTTCCATCGGGCTGCGATAGGCAATCCGATTTGCTGGCTTCACTTCGCCGCGAGCATCAGGCATGCACCCTCTGAAACACGGCTCCACGCGAATAACCATATATGGTCAAGTGACCAAGCGCGGTCGGAAATCGTTCAGATTGACTGGACATCGTAAGCCATCCGATTCGGGTTAGGGAGCGTTGGGTCATTCGCTTGCCGGGTACAACTCAGGACCGGCGCATGACGGTCCTGGGCGTGCCTCTTCCCCGATGGGCCGTGTGTCCGTTCGGTGGGACCTTGGAAGACATATTGTCAGGACAAACGGAATCCTGGCTTCAACACGGAAAATAACGAAAGACGAAAGGGATGAATTTTTATGAGAACGAATTTGAAACACTGTGTATGGCTTCTGGCGATGGCCGGTTCCATAAGCACCGTCGCGTTCGCGGCGGACAGGGCTATCAAGGTCGACGACCGGCTGGACGCTTCAGCCGACACGCTGACCGACATGATGAGGGCGGCCGACAATGGCATCCCTCAAGACCTGATCGATAAGGCGCACTGCGTCGTCGTCATTCCTGGTATGAAAAAGGCCGGATTCATTTTCGGCGCCGAGGAAGGCCGCGGGTTCGCGGTATGCCGCCGGCCGGGCGGCAGGGGCTGGAGCGCCCCGGCAGCGATGCGGAGTGAAGGTGGAAGTTTCGGATTCCAGATTGGCGTTTCCGACACCGATGTTGTGCTACTGGTGATGAATGATGGCGGAATGAAGCACCTGCTATCCGATAAGTTTACGCTCGGCGGAGATGCATCCGTCGTGGCAGGTCCGATTGGCCGCGCCGCAACCGCACAGACGGACGCGGAACTACAGGCGGAAGTGCTGTCGTATTCCCGTTCGCACGGGCTATTCGCGGGGATCGCGCTGACCGGCGCGACGCTTCGGACAGATGAGGATACCAACCGGGAACTCTACGGCCACAACACCACGAATCGTGAAATTCTGACCGGTGAATTCAAGACTCCGGCAGTCGCTAGAAGGTTTGAACACGCGTTGAATCGGGACTCGGCCGAACGCCGATAGGTTCGGGTTATCGCGCGTCCCAGCGCTTGGTCTAACTTAGTAGGTATTGGTAGGTCTTTTCAGTAAGTGATCTCGGGCGCTTGTCATATTAATGACCGGCGCCCAGTTTGTTGTAGTAAGTCATAACTTAGTGATGAACGCCCTCGTGACCATAACTGGTCAAGTGACCACATATCGTTAAATCCTCCGGCGCTTCAAAGGCGCTCCGGCATGGTCGCTTGATGCGTTTGACCAATAGCCGCCTTGCTATTCCGATCCAGAGATCTTCGGCCCTTCTCATGCCCTGAAGGAAGATTGACCGATGCCGTATCAAAGGAAAAATATGAAACTGTTCAAGCCGAGTTTGTCCTTACTTACTGTCGTGCTCGTCGGAGCTCTGGCAGGGTGTTCAATGACGTCGAGGAAGTCAGCCGATATTTCTGGCAGTATTCGCACATCGCTGGATCAGGCCGGCCTGAAGGACGTCTCCGTGACCCAGGATCGCGACAAGGGCGTCGTGACTCTGGGAGGACATGTGGCCGCCGACGCTGACAAATCGAATGCCGAGTCTATCGCCAGGTCCGTCGCCAGCTCGGAAGTTGTATCGAACGAAATTGCGGTGATACCGCCGGGCGCGGCGAGTGATGCTAAGAAGATGAACTCAGACCTGGACAAGGGTATCGAGGGGAACCTGGACGCGGCTCTCATTCAGGATAGGCTTCACGAGAACGTAAAGTACGCTGTCAAGAACGAAGTCGTCACGCTGAGTGGCGACGTCGACTCTGAATCGAAGCGCGCGCGAGCACAAGAGGTCGCGGCGTCCGTTCCAAATGTCCAGCAGGTGGTGAACGAACTGCAGGTGAAAGCGCAGAAGGCCACGTCGTCGAACTAACGCACTTCGAAAGGCCTTGGAGAACAGAGCGGCTGAACTGGGAAGCTGGATCCGCGAGTCGTCTCGATCGCGACAGCCTCTCATGGCGGCCTGAATAGCGCTCCAGAGCGGTTTTGCTGGAGCGGGTGATCGACTTTCAAGAAGAATGTTGCTCTGCAATGAGCACAGGAGGAAATTATGCTTTGGACACTTTTCGTGGTGATCCTGATTCTATGGCTTCTGGGATTCAGTCTCAGCATTGGCGGGAGCCTGATTCACTTGCTATTGGTCGTGGCCCTGGTAATTCTCGTGCTCAACCTGGTGAGCGGCCGGCGAGGCATAGCTTGAATCTCGGCCTAGCGGCCACCGATGTAGATTCCATAAGGTCGGCGGGTTGGGACGGTTGAAGGGCGGCGCCGGTACACGTCTATGAAGAAAACTCAAATACTAATTGCGATAATTACGATGCTCTGCTCCGTGATGCTGTGGGCCCAACAAGCGCCACAAGCGCCGCCCCCAGGGCAAGCTCTGGCGCCCGATCAACTCGACGGTTTGGTCGCGCCCATCGCACTCTATCCGGATCCGCTACTGAGCCAGATATTAGTAGCCTCCACCTACCCGCTCGAACTTGTTCAAGCCTGGCAGTGGCTGCAACGAAGCCCCGGGCTCACAGGCGCCGATCTCACGCAAGCGGCACAGCAGCAGGACTGGGACCCGAGCATACAGGCTTTGGTGGTTTTTCCGGACCTGGTCAAGCGCCTGAACCAGGACATTACCTGGACGACAAATCTCGGAAACGCGTTTCTCGCTCAGCAGCCGGACGTGATGGATGCAGTCCAGCGAATGCGGTTCAAAGCGCAGCAAGACGGGAAATTATCTTCAACCAGTCAGCAGAGCGTGACGACAACGAACGATTCCGGACAGCCCATCATCGACATCGAGCCGGCCAATCCGCAGGTTATGTACCTGCCCTATTATGATCCTGCCAACATTTGGGGCCCGCCCCTCTATTATCCTTATGCGAATTGGTTCTACCCTCCGTTCGGAGAGGGCGGTTACTTTGGATTTGGAGTTGGGATCCCGATGGGGCTTTATTTCGGCGGGGGCTGGGGTGGTTGGGGCGGCTGGGGATGGCATCCCGGGTGGGGCAACCGCAGCGTGATCGTAAACAACAGCTTCATTCATCGGAACAACTTCAATGCCGGCCGCAACGGCAGCCTGAGTGGAAACAGCACCTGGTCCCACAACGCCTCGCATCGCGGAGGTGTGCCCTACGCGAATGCCGCCGTGTCCAGCCGTTATGGAGGCAACGTGCGCCAGAACTTGCAAACCCGCGGCGCGTCTTCCCCAGTGGCGCAATCTCGATCGGGCACTGCCGCATCCGGCGGGGAGCGAATGGGCAATCGGCAGATTGCGCCGAGCGTATCCAGGGGGAATCAGAGCGCTTTCGGCGGCGTTCGGGACGGCGGCGCAGCGCGGGCGCATAGCGACCACGGATATTCGAGTCTCGGTCCAGCCCGCAGCGGGGGCTTCTCGCGCGGGGGAAGTGGCTCAGCCCGGGGCGGAGGCTTCTCGAACGGGGGAGGCGGCGGAGCCCGGGGTGGTGGGGGCGGCCGCGGTGGAGGGCACCGGTAGGAGCGGAAGGAAAACCATGGCAAGCATGAATCCCGTTTATCTCAAAGACATCTCGCCTGCGGTGCGTCGACATGGGCTGGCTCGATTCGTAGCGCTCGGGCTGGCGGTTGCGACCGCAATCCTAATAGCTGCTCCGCGGGAGACTCAGCGGACCTTCGCCACGCCGCAGGAAGCCATCCAGGCCGTCATTGATGCAGCAGACCACAACGACACGGCAGCTCTCCTCCAATTGTTCGGACCGGACGGCAAAGACATTCTCGAATCTGGTGATCCGGCCGAGGATAAAGACTTGCGCGCGGAGTTTGCGCGCTCAGCGCACGAAAAACTTCAGATCGAGCAGGATCCAACGAACCCCGGCCGCGTGACCTTCGCGGTCGGTGAACAGGACTGGCCGTTTCCGGTTCCAGTGGTTCGCCAGGACGGAAAATGGCGCCTCGATCCGGTAAGCGGAAGGTTGGAGATCCTGGCTCGACGGGTGGGCAGAAATGAACTGAATGTCATGGAGGTTTGCCGGGGCTACGCCGAGGCTCAACTGCAATATGCCTCGGAAGACCGTGACCGGGAAGGCATCCTCGAATATGCGCAGACTATCGCCAACTCTCCGGGCAAGCAAGACGGGTTGTATTCGGATGAGGCCCAGCAGAAGCTGGTCACCAAAGCCTTCGCGGCGGCAGCCGATGCCGCGAAGCCCACGCCATATCACGGTTATTACTTCCGCGTGCTGAAATCGCAAGGGCCGGCGGCCACCGGAGGGGCGCTGGACTATGTGGTGAAAGGCAAGATGATGGGCGGGTTCGCGCTGGTAGCGTGGCCTGCCGAATATGGCGTATCCGGAGTTCAAACCTTCATCATCAATCACGAGGGTATCGTTTACGGAAAAGATCTCGGAGTCAATACTGCCTCGCTGGCGCGCCAGATGACTCGCTTCAATCCGGACAAATCCTGGCGCCGAGTCGAGTTGGAGTGAGATGACATGAGCCCTCTCCCCCTCCTAAGCGGCGTTTGAGCACGCTGTGGCTAGCTGAGCGCGACGCGCGCTGGTCATGACCGCATTTGGTCATTTGACGCTCCGTGGGCGTGCGCCCTCGCGCCTGATCGCTCTCGTGGATTTGCTCCAGCAAGCTGCCGGCTGCCTGACCAGGTTCGGCGTCAAACATGCTTGCGAAGCTTCGAATCTCGCGGAAGTTTTCAATAAATGAAGGGCAACGCCAAAGAGAAGGCGAGCCAGCTGACCACCAACTCTAACTTGGCGGCTGCTCGCAGGCGAATTCGGCCCTCGCTCAACTCCGCGCCAGGAACCATATGCCCGACAGGCCACCGACGCGGCTAGAAGAGCCTCTCGAAACCCAGATCGCCGTTTCATCCGCCTCCGGCATCGTGACCCCGCCACGCACCGAAAGCGTTCCAGCCGGGAAGACTAAACATTCACGGCGGCGATGGGTCTGGCTGTCCCTGTCCGTTCTTCTGCTGCTGGGCGGAGCCGTATATTTTCTTCGGCCGAAAATCACAGCTAAATCCGGTGGCGCGGCGACGATAGCCGCCGCGAAGGGTCCGGCTCCGATCCCAGTGGTGGCGGCGACATCACGCAAGGGAGACATCGGCGTATATTATTCGGGCCTTGGCGCTGTGACACCTCTGGCTACCGTTACGGTTAGAACCCGGGTCGACGGCCAATTGATGAGCGTTCGCTATCGGGAAGGCGACACCGTTCAAAAGGGCGATCTATTGGCGGAAATTGACGACGGGCCCTATCAGGCCGCATTGACCCAGGCCGAAGGGGCTACTGGTCCGGGACCAGGCCCTCCTGGCGAACGCGCGAATCGACCTGGCCCGCTATCAAATACTGGTTACGCAGGATGCCATCCCGGAGCAACAACTGGCCACCCAGCAGGCGCTCGTGCATCAGGACGAGGGAGTGGTGAAACTCGACCAAGGCCAAATCGAAAACGCCAAGGTCAATTTGGCCTACTGCAAGATCGCGTCTCCGCTCACGGGACGCGTTGGGTTGCGGCTGGTGGATTCCGGCAACATCGTTCATGCTGCTGACACCAACGGATTGGTGGTCATCACGCAGATGGACCCGATCAGCGTGATCTTTACGATCTCAGAAGACCAGCTTCAGGTCGTGCTAAAGAAGATGACCGCCGGGCAGACGCTCGAAGTGGATGCTTACGACCGCGCCGCCCAGGCCAAGCTGGCGCAAGGGTCGTTGGCAACGCTCGACAATCAGATCGATCCAACCACTGGCACGCTCAAGCTGAGAGCGACATTCGATAACGCGCAAGGTACGCTGTTCCCCAATCAGTTCGTAAACGCGCGATTGCTGGTGCAGGAAAAGCGCGGAGTAACTCTGGTGCCAACTGCCGCGGTACAACGCAATTCGCAAGCGACCTATGTATACGTCGTGAAGGCGGACGCAACGGTGACCGTGCGTCCGATCACCGTCGGCACTACTGAAGGCGATGACTCTGAAGTCACTGCGGGGCTGACGCTGGGAGAAGTCGTGGTTATGACCGGCGTCGACAAACTGCAGGAAGGGACGAAGGTCACGGCGCAGATCCCTTCCGCAAAGTCCGCAGCCAGTTCGTCCGTAAGCGCTTCGGTCAGCCCGACCGTGAGTCCCTCAGCGAAGCCGGGCGGCAAGGCCGGCAAGAAAATTTAGATGAACCCGTCGCGGATCTTCATTCTCCGGCCGGTAGCCACCACCATGCTGATGATCGGCATCCTGCTGGCGGGCGCGGTGGGCTATACGCAGTTGCCCGTTTCGGCGTTGCCGGAAGTGGATTATCCGATCATTCAGGTCACCACGTTCTATCCTGGCGCCAGCCCGGACGTGATGGCGTCTTCGGTGACCGCGCCGCTCGAACGCCAGTTCGGACAGGTGCCCGGACTCCAGCAGATGACCTCCACCAGTTCCGATGGGAGCTCGGTGATCACCCTGCAATTCAACCTCAGCCTGAGTATCGATGTGGCCGAACAGGAAGTGCAGCAATCCATCAATGCGTCGGGCACCTATCTTCCGGCGGATCTGCCGGTGCCTCCGATCTACAGCAAGACCAATCCCGCCGATACTCCGATCCTGACGCTGGCCCTGACCTCGACCGACCTTCCGCTGTCGAAGGTTGAGGATCTCGCCGACACCAGGCTGGCGCCGAAGATGTCGCAGTTGCCCGGGGTCGGTCTGGTCAGCATCAGCGGCGGACAGAAGCCTGCCGTGCGGATTCAAGCGAACCCCACAGCGATGGCCTCTTACGGTCTCAATCTTGAGGATCTGCGCACCGCCATCGTCGCCGCCAACGTCAATCAGGCCAAAGGAAACTTCGACGGAGCGCATCAGGCATACCAGATTGGAGCCAACGACCAGTTGCTCTCCAGCAGCGATTACGCTGCCGCTCATCATCGCGTACAAGAACGGCGCGCCGGTCAAATTGACCGACGTTGCCGACCGTCCTCGACGACACCGAGAACATCCGGCAGGCCGCCTGGATGAACCAGACTCCCGCGGTCATCTTGAATATTCAGCGGCAGCCCGGCGCGAACATCATCTCCGTGGTCGATCGAATCAAACAACTACTGCCTCAACTCACGTCTTCACTGCCCGCATCCATCCACGTCAGCATTCTGACCGACAGGACCACCACCATTCGCGCCTCAGTGAGCGACGTGCAGTTCGAGCTGATGCTTACAGTGGCGCTGGTGGTGATGGTGATGTTTCTGTTCCTGCGCAACATTGCCGCGACCATCATTCCCGGCATCGCCGTTCCCTTGTCGCTGGTGGCCACCTTCGGAGTGATGTATCTGCTCGGCTACAGCTTGAACAATCTGACGTTGATGGCCTTGACGATTTCCACGGGCTTCGTGGTGGACGACGCCATCGTGATGATCGAGAACATCACGCCGCTACATCGAAGCAGGCGAGGCGCCGCTGGATGCCGCGCTCAAAGGCTCCGCGCAAATTGGCTTCACCATCGTCTCGTTGACCGTCTCCCTGATCGCCGTTCTCATTCCTTTGTTATTCATGGGCGACATCGTGGGCCGCCTGTTTCGTGAATTTGCCGTCACGCTCAGTGTGACCATCCTGGCCTCGGCCGTGGTTTCGCTCACCCTGACTCCGATGATGTGCTCCAAGCTGCTGAAGCACAAGCCGGAGGCAGAACCAGGGACGCTTTTATCGCGCCTCGGAGCGCGCATTCAATGCGGTCATCGACTTCTACGGCAGGACGTTGCGGTGGGTGCTGGGCTGGCAGGTGGCGACGCTGCTGGTCGCGGCCGCGACTCTCGGTCCTGACCATTTATCTTGTATCATCATAATTCCCAAGGGATTCTTTCCCATTCAAGATACGGGCGTCATTCAGGGAGTCTCCGAAGCGGCGCAGTCGGTGTCGTTCCCGGAAATGTCCCGTCAGCAGCAGCTGTTGACCAAGATCATTCTGCAAGATCCGGCCGTCGACAATCTCTCTTCCTTCATCGGAATCGACGGGACCAATACCACCTTGAACAGCGGACGCATTCTGATCAACCTGAAACCGCTCGCCACGCGCAAGATCAGTGCGAGCGACGTGATTCGCCGCTTGCAGCCGGAGCTGGCGAAGGTGGCGGGCATCACGCTGTTCATGCAGCCGGTGCAGGATCTCTCGGTGGAGGATCGGGTGAGCCGTACCGAATTCCAGTACACGCTGGAAGATCCGAACGTGGACGAGTTGAATACCTTCGCGCCGCAGATGCTCGCCAAGCTGCAGAAGCTGCCGCAATTGAGCGATGTGGCAAGCGATCAACAAACCCTGGGTCTTCGAGGCCAAACTGGTGTTCGATCGCAACACCGCCTCGCGCTTGGGGATCACAACATCGGCCATCGACCAGACGCTATATGACGCCTACGGCCAGCGGGAAGTGTCCACCATGTTTACGCAGTTGAACCAATATCACGTGGTGCTGGAAGTGAAGCCTGGGTTCGACAAGAATCCTGCCGGCCTGAGCGATTTGTTTATTCGCACTGCGCCGCGGTTGCCTCCGGCGTGCTCGCCGTCGCTCCTCGATTCAATCCTCCTCGGCATTTCCGAACGGCGGCCAGATTCCGCTCAACACCTTCTCTCAGATACAGACGACCACCGTTCCCATCACGGTGAACCATCAGGGTCAGTTTCCCGTGGTTACGCTTTCTTTCAATCTGGCTCCGGGCGCATCCCTGGGTGACGCCGTCAAGGCCGTGAACAAAGTGCAGGACGAGATGGGCATGCCCGCCGAGCATCCAGGCCGCGTATCAGGGCACGGCGCGAGGCCTTCCAGGCATCGCTTGGCCAACGAGCCGGTGCTGATTGCCGCGGCGCTGATTACGGTCTATCTCGTCCTGGGCATCCTGTATGAAAGCTACATTCATCCGTTGACGATCCTGTCCGCGCTGCCTTCGGCGGGCGTGGGCGCCTTGCTCGCTCTCATCCTCTGCCGCCAGGATTTCAGCGTGATCGCGTTAATCGGCATCGTGCTGCTGATCGGCATCGTGAAGAAGAACGCCATCATGATGATCGATTTCGCTCTCGCAGCGGAGCGCAAGGAGGGCATGAAGCCGGAGGACGCCATCTATCAGGCCTGCCTGCTGCGCTTCCGTCCGATCATGATGACCACCATGGCGGCGCTGCTGGGCGCGGTGCCGTTGGCGCTCGGTTCCGGCAGCGGCTCGGAGTTGCGCCGGCCCTTGGGCATTACGATTATCGGCGGGCTGCTCATCAGCCAGCTGTTGACGCTTTACACGACGCCGGTGATCTACATTTGGTTCGATCGGCTGGCGACGCGATTCTCGCGGAAGCCCGCGGCCGGCAAGGTCCCGGCCGGCGCCGAACCGGTTCCGGCGAGGTAATCGATGAATATTTCGGAACCTTTCATCCGCAAGCCCGTCGCCACCACACTCCTGGTGGTCGCGATTACCTTGGCCGGCGCCGCGGCATACCGGCTGCTCCCGGTGTCGCCGCTGCCGCAAGTGGAGTTTCCGACCATCTCCGTGAGCGCCGGCTTGCCCGGCGCGAGTCCCGAGACGATGGCCTCTTCGGTGGCGACGCCGCTCGAGCGCCAATTCGGACGCATCGCGGCGGTCACCGAGATGACCTCGTCGAGCGCCCTGGGATCCACCAGCATCACGCTGCAGTTCGATCTGGATCGAGACATCGACGCGGCCGCGCGCGACGTGCAAGCCGCCATCAACGCCGCCCGCGGCTATCTGCCAACCAATCTTCCCAACAATCCTACGTACCGGAAAGTGAATCCGGCCGACTCTCCCATCTTCATGCTGGCCCTCACCTCGGCCATCCTCACCAGGGGCCAGATGTACGACGCCGCGTCGACGATCATGGCGCAGAAGCTGTCCCAGGTGAGCGGCGTGGGACAGGTGATCGTGGGAGGAAGCTCGCTTCCCGGCGTTCGCATCGAGCTGAATCCGACCGCTCTGAACAAGTACGGCATCGGCCTGGAGCAGGTCCGGACCGCGTTGAGCGGCGCGAATGCCAATACGCCCAAGGGACATTTCTCGGATGGCCTGCGCATGTGGGAAGTGGGCGCCAACGATCAAATCTTCAAGGCCAGCGACTATGAGCCGTTGGTGGTCGCTTACCGCAACGGATCGGCCGTGCGCATCTCCGATATCGGCCATGCGCAGGATTCCGTGGAAGACATTCGCAATTCCGGCTACGCCAACGGCAAGCCATCCGTTCTGGTCATCATCTTCCGCCAGCCCGGCGCGAACATCATCGATACGGTGGATCGCATCCGAGCCGTGCTTCCGCAGATTCAAGCCTCGATTCCGCATTCGATCGACGTGAAGGTGGCCATGGATCAGACGGTCACCATCCGCGCGTCCGTGCACGACACCGAGAAGACGCTGATCATCTCGGTGCGCTGGTGATTCTGGTGGTTTTCGTCTTCCTGAGAAACGGCGCGGACCACCTTCATTCCCAGCGTCGCCGTCCCCGTGTCGCTGGTGGGAACCTTCGGCGTGATGTATCTGCTGGGCTACAGCCTCGACAATCTTTCGCTGATGGCGCTGACCATCTCGACCGGCTTCGTGGTCGACGACGCGATCGTGGTGATCGAGAATATCACGCGCTATCTGGAAAAGGGCATGCATCCCTTCGAAGCCGCGCTGAAAGGCGCGCAGGAAATCGGCTCCACCGTATTCACCATCAGCGTTTCGCTGGTTGCGGTATTCATTCCGCTGCTTCTGATGGGAGGCATCGTGGGCCGCCTGTTCCGCGAATTCGCGGTGACGCTCTCGGTCGCCATCGCGGTTTCCATGGTGGTTTCGCTGACCGCGACGCCCGATGATGTGCGCTCATCTCCTGAAAGAGCAACGATCCCATGGCTGGCTGTACCGCACCAGCGAGCGGGCCTTCGACTGGGTGGTGAATTTGTACGGCAAGACGCTGTCTGTCGCGCTCCGTTTTCGCGCGATTACGCTGCTGGTCTTGCTGGCCACGATCGGGCTGAACGTTTACCTGTTCATTCGCGTGCCCAAGGGATTTTTTCCGCAACAGGATAACGGGCGGATTCAGGGATCGATTCAGGCCGACCAGGACACCTCGTTTCAGGCCATGGACAAGATCATGCTGCCGATGATCAACATTGTCGCGGCCGACCCGGCCGTCGACACCGTGAACGGATTTACGGGCGGCAGCACGTACAACACGGCGCGTCTGTTCATCTCGCTCAAGCCGCTCGCAGCAGCGGAAAATCACGGCCGACCTGATCATCGCGCGGCTGCGGCCCAAGCTGGCCAAGGTGCCCGGCGCCACCCTGTACCTGCAAGCCGCGCAGGATCTGCGCGTCGGCGGCCGGCAGAGCAACGCCGCAATATCAATTCACCATGCAGGGCGACAATCTGGACGATCTCAATCAGTTTGCCCCCAAAATGGTGGAGCAGTTGAAGGCCATTCCGATCATCGCCGACGTGAGCAGCGACCAGCAGAACCGCGGCTTGCAGGCCATGATTCAGTACGATCGCGGCGACTGCCGCGCGCTTCGGGATCACGCCGCAGCTGATCGACAACACGCTCTACGACGCGTTCGGCCAGCGCCAGGTATCCACCATGTACACATCGCTGAATCAGTATCACGTGGTGATGGAGGCGTCGCCGGAGTTCTGGCAGAATCCGCTATTTCTGCGGCAAATCTATGTGGATTCGCCGAGCGGACAACAGGTGCCGCTGAGCGCTTTCGCCAAGTTCGCGCTCCACTACCGCGCCGCTGACCGTGACTCACCAGGGTCTGTTTCCGGCGGTAACGATTTCCTTCAATCTGAAGCCGGGCGTCGCGCTGGGCGACGCCGTGAATGCCGACCACCGCGGCGGCGAAGAAGTCGGGCTTCCGCCCACCATCCACACGCAATTCGCCGGCACCGCGCAGGCCTACCAGGACTCGCTCTCCAGCGAGCCAATCCTGATTGCGGCCGCGCTGGTGACCGTTTACCTCATCCTGGCGATTCTGTATGAGAGCTACATCCATCCCATCACCATCATTTCCAGTCTTCCGGCGGCCAGCGTGGGCGCGCTGCTGGCGCTTCTGTTCACCCACACCGACCTCAGCATCATCGCCATCATCGGCATCATTCTGCTGATCGGCATCGTGAAGAAGAACGCCATCATGATGATCGACTTCGCTCTGGCCGCCGAGCGGAACGAAGGCAAGAATTCCTACGACTCCATCGTCGAAGCCTGCACTGTTGCGCTTCCGCCCGATCCTGATGACCACCATGGCCGCGCTGCTGGGCGCCTTGCCGCTGGCGCTGGGAACCGGCACTGGGTCCGAGCTTCGCCGTCCGCTGGGAATCACGATCATCGGCGGGCTGATCATGAGCCAGCTGCTGACGCTATACACGACACCGGTGGTGTATCTATACTTCGACAGCCTCCAACACTGGTGGGACCGCGTGCGCGCTCGAAAACATGGAGCAGCCGAGCCGGTCAGATCTCCGGCATAGAACGAGGTGATTCTCGAAATATGATCTTACTCCTTGGTTCGGAGCCGGTTCTGCGCGCAGTTATGCAAGAAGTTCTCGAACAGGCGGGTCATGTTGTACTGGCGACAGGTAATTTAGGGACAGCCGTCGACATGCTTGCCGACTGCAAAGTCGACCTTTTGATTACCCATCCCTACGTCGACAGCATCGCCGGGCACGAAGCGGCCAAATACCTGCGTGGGAAGAACCCACAAATGGGGGTCCTTTTAGTTGCGGGTCTCTTGGATGATGATCGGCTTCTATATCGCGAGGACCTGGCTGGGTTTGATGTATTTCCTGCGCCATCTACGGCCGCTCAGCTGGTAGAAAAAGTTAAGGAGGTCCTGAAGGCAACCGAGGAACGAGCGGCGCGCATGCAGACGCATAACCTCTGAAAGCATGCGCTCGTGTCCGAGGTTTCGCCCCGCGGCACGCTCTGGAGAGTAACGTGCCGTATGATAGTGCCATGGTGCGTCCTGAAAGACGCGTTCTTCTAGCGGGTGAAAGTCTTGTCCGGGTAAGCGCCGGAGCGCCCGGTAGCAGACTCCAGCCGGGAGGAGAGATCCGACCGAGCCAAGCGGAGTGTCGAAAGCCCTTGAAAGAGAGGGGAGCAAGGAAGCGGGCCGCAACATCAAGTGAACGCTGCAGCCTCGTCATATTATCAGCCGAAAGGTGTTTGAAAGGGCCGAGCCGGTCATGTCACGGCGAAGGCAACAGACAGCAGTCCGCAAGACCGGAGGGAATGCTGGACCTTTCCGGGGTAGAGGGCGGGGGCACGTTTCCAAAGAAGAATGCGGAACAGGAGAGACCCTACCCGGCGGCCAAGTCGGGCAAAGACCGGGCGTATAAGGCCGGAAGGCTGAAAGCGCGCGGAGCCGGGAGGGAGTCCGAGGGGTTCATAGTACCGAAGAAGGCGTGCAAGAAACGCGCCGGAGGGAAGGGACCCTGCTTTGATCGGGCCTGGAAGGGGGTAAGTGCGAGGGCATGCTGGAAACGGCCAAAAACCCCAATGAAAAAGTGCGACAACTCCAGCGCCGGCTATGGGTGTGTGCCAAGCAGAGTAAGACACGGCGGTTTCACGCGCTGTACGACCGGATCTACAGGAGTGACGTTCTGTGGGAAGCATGGAAGCGGGTGCGCAGCAACAAGGGAGCGGCGGGCGTGGATGAAATCACGCTGCGATCCATCGAGGAGCAAGGAGTGCGACAGTTTCTCGAAGGGATACAGGCCGAACTCAAGGCAGGCCGATATCGTCCTTCACCGGTGAAGAGGCGATGGATTCCGAAAGCAGACGGGAAGCAGCGGCCACTGGGGATACCGACGGTACGGGACCGGGTGATGCAAATGGCGGCGAAGTTAGTGATCGAACCGATCTTCGAAGCGGATTTCCAGCCATGCAGTTATGGATTCCGACCGAAGAGGAGCGCGACACAAGCTCTGGAAGCGATCCGCGAAGCGGGCAACCGGGGTCACAATTTCGTTGTGGATGCGGACATTCAGGGCTACTTTGACGGGATCGATCGAAGCATTCTGATGGAACTGGTAAAGGAGCGAATCTCGGATCGGAGGGTATTGAAGTTGATCCGACAGTGGTTGGAAGCCGGAGTGATGGAGGATGGCACGGTGAGGGAAACGCTGGCGGGAACCCCGCAGGGCGGAGTAATCTCGCCGCTGCTAGCCAACATCTACCTGAACAAACTGGACCGGATCTGGGCGGCACGCTGTTCGTCGCTTGGAATCCTAGTCCGTTTTGCCGATGATTTCGTGGCGATGTGCCGAACGGAGTCGCAGGCCAGGGAAGCGCTACGGCGGATCGGGCTGGTGATGGACCGGCTCGGTTTGAAACTGCACCCGGAGAAGACGCGGATGGTGGACTTGAGACGCGGCAAGGATAGCTTTGTGTTTCTGGGCTGCACGATTCGAAAGAAGCGGAGCATACAACGGAACCCGCGCGCGCATTTTGTGCAACGGTGGCCGTCGCCCAAAGCGATGAAGCGAGTCCGGACCCGCGTGCATGAGTTGACCGATTCGCGACACAGCGGGAACGACGTGAAGCAGATTATCGCGACGCTGAACCCTGTGCTCCGGGGATGGGGAAACTACTTCCGCACCGGCAATGCCGACCGGAAGTTCAACCAGCTGGACAGCTACGTCTATCATCGGTTGGCCCAATGGATGGGCCGTCGCGGAGGGCAGCGCCGCCAGCGCGTTGAAAAGTGGACCCATGAACGTTTTGTCGGAATGGGTCTGTATCAGTTGCGTGGAACCGTGAAATATCCGGCGCAAGCCACATCAGTAAGATCATCGTTAAGCCGTGTGCAGGAAAACTGCACGCACGGTTTGAAAGGGGTTCTTAGAAACGGGCCGGTGTAAACCGGTACCGCGCTAAAATCTACCAATGAAGAAACAAGAAGGTGAAGGAATCGAAGGTTACAGCTCGGGTACGCCTAGAGAGAAAGGGACGGGTCCGGATTCAGCCGGCCAGTCCGGGGACACGCAGGGATTGTCGGACGTCGCGGAGGCAGGCTCAGAGAGTGTCGAAGAACTGGTCGAGGAAGGGCAATTCTTCGAGGCCGATGCGATCGGCGGCGTGGAAGATGCGCCCGACCCAGACGTGGCTGAAGTTCGCACCAAACAGGTCCCAGAAGACGATGTGCCTGCCGAATACCTAGAGAGAGATTAGGTTCAGGCGAAATATCGTAGTCGAGTTTCCGGAGCCCGGCCTGGTAGGCTTCCTTTGCGACAGTAGCGCGATCTTGGGTTTCTTGTGCCTTGAACCCTGCTTTGCTCCCAGAGCTCCCAGGCGACAATGGAGTGGTCGGGCGAGAGCCTCCTCCTCGCGAATGGCGGCGACCCTTCGATCCACCGCCTCCTTGTAAACCTGCTGCAACAGATCCAGGTCCGAGGGTTCGGTTGGCACGCTCCCTGATACGCCGGAAGAATGTCGGCTTGATTTCTAGTGCTGATGCCGTAGTGTATGGGAACGAACCGCTGGTCGCGCGGCCCGCCCGTCACGCGACTAAGGGAGCCGTCTTCGGTTTGGGCCGCACGAGTTCCTCAACATGCTGTAAAGCCTCCGCGAGACTTGTGGAGAGGCGATCGGGTCGGGCTCGCTCGAATCGCGCCATGGCTTTCTGCGTGTCGCCGCTGAATCCCCACACGCACACCATAACCTTGAGTTTCGGGAATCGTTCCCGGATCTGTTTGCACATAGCCCGCGCCGGCGCGAACGCGTAAGGAGGCAACGCCGAGATGCAGACCACGTCGCTGCGCCCGGCCCCGATCAATGCGAGCCATTCATTGGGGGAAGACTCGGCAATGGGAAAGCACAGGGCGGCGAGTCCCTTTTGTTCCAGGAGCTGAGCTAGCATGGAGGCCGCGATCTCATCGGCCCGATCGTGGGCCGCAAGACAAAGTATCCGGGCCTCAAGCTGCTCCGCGGTGTCCGGTACCGGCGCGGAGTCTTCCGCTGAAGACGCCAGTTGATACTCAGAAAACTCCGCGATCATTTCGCTGACGCTGAGAAACAGAAACTCCTCGCGGGCGGCGTCAATGGCTCCTTTGTGCCGGTCCTGTTCGGCCATGCTGAGAGCTGGGATTAGAACCGAATCGTACAACTCCAGCAGGGGCCTTCCTTTCAGAAACTGGCTGACAATAGTGTGGGCTTCCAATTGGTCCATCGCGAGTAAACGCTGGTAGAGCTGAGCCTCGGCTGAGAGAGCTGCTTCATCTCCCAGCAGAATATGCAGAAATGAGAGTTGCGGCACGTAGCGCCCCAGAACCACCACGCAGACTGTCAAGGGCGTGGACAAAATGAGGCCGGCGGGTCCCCACAGAACCGTCCAAAAGACGGCAGTGACCAGCAGCGCCAGCGCCGAGATTCCAATGTGGGCTCCGTAAAGCCAGGGCTCGACGAAGTTAGCGATGATCAATTCCAGACTGGCAACCAGCACCAGCACAAGCAGCGCCTTAAGCCATCCATCAAAAACGGCCAACGAGAGCGCGATCGGTAACGTCGCGGCGACCAGCGTTCCAACATAAGGCACAATCCGCAGGATCCCGGCGACTACTCCCCATAGCAGCGGATAGGGCACGCCTATCAGGTAGAGGCCAAAACCGAATAGAGTCCCAAAGCCCGCATTGACCAGGAACTGCATAAGGAGGTATCGACTGACTCGGCCCGCGGCGTCGTCGATCGCTTGCGTCATCAGGTTCAGCTGACCGAGCCCGGCTAACCGCAAAAGGCGGTTCCTCAGGTCTTCTCTCTTGAACAGCATGAAAATCGTAAAGATGAGAACTATTCCGGCCCGGCCTAGAGGCCCGAGAACGGGCGTCCCGAAATCGCGAAGGTTCGTCCATCCGTTGATTGAGGGTTGGACTATTTGAACCGGTACAGGAGTCCTGGGCGCGGGCGGCGTTTTCGGCTGCTTCTGATTCTCACCTTGCCGTGACGAGGCCGGCAATGCCGCGGCTGGGCTGTCGAGTTCCTGCGCAATCTCTTTCACGCTCTCGGCAGCGTTGCCTATGTGTCCCGTTACTGGTATGTGAAACGCCTCGATCTTGGCGTGAATGTTCTGGCGATACAAAGGGAGGTCATTCGCGACGTCAATCAACTGGTTCGCGATGATCCAGCCGCCGCCGCCGGCCAACATCATTGAAACCAAAACGGCGGCGAGAACGGACGCTACGCGGCCAATGCGGAGCTTTTGAAGAAGAGCCACCGCCGGAGTCAATAGAAATGTCAGCGTGAGAGCGAATGCGAAAGGGATCAAAATCTCGCGCGCAAAGTACAGCGCGACGATGGTCCCAAGCAGGACTATAGCCCCTCGATCACTGCGCAGCTTAGGTTGTGCAGAGAGCCCGGCTGGAGGCAGGTCATGTCTCATGAGTGTTTGTCTCCGCGGATCAACTTAAGGGGACAGCACGCTCGTCACCACAATTTGGAGAAAGCTTTTGCCCAAAGCTCTGCTCCTGGAAAGGGCCAGTTCGACCACAGCCGTTTGCCGACTTCCGGGCGGCGGCCGCTGGTCAAACGACCGTATATGGTTACCGGCATCCTGCCCAGGTGTGCGATTAAGGTTCGTCGTACATCCATTGGCCACACCCGCCTGCAACGGCCATGCGCATGCCCAATCCAAAATGGCTGCGACCCGTTTCGTCGGATAGTTCGAATTCGAATTGGTCGGGACTAAACGGAATCCAGGCTAGAAACGAAGGGATGCTTCTTATGAAAATGAATCTAAGACACAGCGTCTGGGTTCTGGCGTTAGCGGTGGGCATTGGCATCGGTGGGGGCACTGTACAAGCGGTGGGGGCCCCATTTTTCCAGGGCCACGACCAGGACTATTCGAAGAACAAAATCTATCAGCAAGGCGTGCGCGAAGGAAAGGCTGACCAAGCGCATAACCGGGACCACTACAAGAAGAGGCACTTCAAGAAAGACCAAGACCAGCAAGACTACGAGGCTGGTTACCAGAAGGGCCGCGGCAATTGAAGTAATTGTCGTTCGCGCAGGACTTGCATCTTAAGGAGCTCAGGCCGATCCGCTTCTAAACCCCGTTTGGACCCTCCTCAGACTCTCTTCTTTTGATTTCTCTTCTTTGAGATCCTGCCCGGCCGGCTCCTTGAGTTTGTTTCGCCCTTCCCGAGCGGCGGAGCTGTGCGGACATCGTTGCCACTTACATCACCACGTTCTCGCGAATGGGGGCGCGGGTGCGCAAGTCACCAGCCAAGCAGCGTGCTCGCCATCACCCTGGCGACCCGAGAGTGAGCGCTCTGTGGGTAATCTGGGCGCGCGCATAAGGCTGGGAGTGTTGGGCCGGATGGGGACAGAAAGCCCGCTCAAGGCAGCTTCGCAAACTTGCAGCCGCACTAAAAAGACTTCCAAGCGTCTGACCGCCACTCGCCGATTGACCATAGCCGGTCATTATTTGACGATTCGTCCCCTCGTCCGCCGCTACGGAAACCATCTCCATCGAGTCGGCTCAACAAGACACGAAGTTGGAGCGAAGCGTGCGCTAGGGAAAGTTGCCGAAGTCCAAAGGTAGAAGGTGCTCACAAATGTCTGATGTTGAATCGGTAGTAGCGGTGTATCATAGCCACTCACAGGCCGAGGACGCCGTAAAAGAGCTCCAACGCGCAGGAATCGACATGCACGCCTTGTCGATTGTCGCGAAGGATTCTCACACCGATGAGCAAGTGGTGGGTTACTACAACGTCGGCGACCGAATGAAGCGGTGGGGCAAGACCGGCGCCTTTTGGGGAGGCTTTTGGGGATTGCTGTTCGGCTCGGCCTTCTTTGCCATTCCAGGTATCGGACCCTTGCTCGTAGCAGGGCCCTTAGTCGCGTGGATGGTGGGCGGGCTGGAAGGCGCCGCGGTGGTTGGAGGCCTGAGCGCGCTTGGAGCCGGCCTGCTGAGTATCGGCATCCCGAAAGACAGCATCCTTCAATATGAATCGGCGGTGAAGAGCGATAAATTTCTGCTGATCGTGAATGGGTCTGCAGCGGTAGCCGCGAAGGCGAAAGGGATACTCGAGACTACGCAACCCGCTCAGCTTGCCCTGCATGCCCGTCAAGAACTTGTGGCAGCCGGATAACTTCGAGGAGAAAACGCTATGCACGACACGCATCGGAAAGCAGGGGAGCAGCACGAACTTGCGGCAAAAGCCCACCGTACTGCCTCCGAACACAATGAAAAAGGGGAGAACGAAACGGGAAACTGGCATTCGGAACGAGCGCTGGAGCACTCCGATCGCGCTTACCAGCTTGCGAAGGATGCCCACAACAAGTCAGGGAAGATAGGGACGGTTTAAATATGTCCACTCGTTATAACAATGGATCGCATTACGAAAATCACCAGCGGGCCGCCGAATTACATGACGGCGCCGCGCATGCCCATGATGTCGCGGAGCAGCACGGAAAAGAGGATCATGTGACTGGACACGAGCATTCAAGGGAAGCTCTCGAGCATGCTCGAGATGCTCACCAGCATAGTCAGGCGACTACGGCGCACGGCGTTGCCGCGTTTGGACATGCCGACATCGCGGCCCTCGCGTATGAGCTCTGGCAAACGAGAGGCTGCCCGGACAACTCGCCGGAGGAAGATTGGTTCCATGCCGCCGAAGCATTGCGATCCCGCGCTCACACCAGTTGATCGAGCGCTCGTGGACGACGGGTGTCCCAAGTGCGGCACCGAAATGGAGCCTATCGAGATGGGCGTGGAAGGGCCGCCGATTCAGAAATTGCAACTTTGCCCGTGCTGCTACCTGGTGACGTGGAGCGATCAAGACGGGCTTCACGTCCAGCAGGGTGTGCCGGTGAAAAAGAGCGCCAATGCTCCGGGCGAAGGCGCCCCGAAGGAATGCTGACGGATCATGGAAATTTTGAAGGTGAGCAACCGCGGCAGTCACGGGAACGAAGGGCCGGAGCGCGAACCTGTTCCGCCTAGCGATCTTCCTTATTGGAGACGCGCCCATCGTTCTTGGTGGTTCTGGATCGGCCTGCTTCTTATGTTGATGGCGATAAGCATCTATGTGCTGAGCGATGACCTGGCGTTCCTGCCTCACCGCTAATGCCCGACGCGCCTACGGACTTGCTACCTCCCAAGACCATCGCGAAACGCCGGCGAGAAGTTGAAATCTACCCGCAAACTGCTGACGAAGTAACGTGGAATTATGTCCTCGTCTTCCGCTAAGGATATCCCGCCCTCCACCGGCCTAACCGGCGACGAAGTTCGGCTCCGGCTCGCGAAGTTCGGCCCAAACGCAGTGGCCGACACGGCTCTGCATCCACTAAGCAGGGCGCTGACCAAGTTCTGGGCGCCAGTTCCCTGGATGCTCGAGGCCGCGATCGTGCTGGAGGTTGCCCTCGGCAAGTACGTCGAGGCGGCGATCATTGCGGTTCTCCTGGTTTTCAACGCTGCTCTTGGGTTCTTGCAGGAGGGGCGCGCGCAGGCGACGCTGGCAGCGCTGAAATCGCGGCTCGCGCTGAATGCTTCGGTCAAGCGCGACGGTGCGTGGGGGACCGTGCCCGCCGCCGGACTCGTGCCCGGCGACCTTGTGAAGCTATCGCTCGGCGCCGTGGTTGCCGCTGACGTGCGCCTGACCGAGGGATCGGTGCTGCTGGATCAGTCCATGCTCACCGGCGAATCCGTTCCGATCGAAGCTGGCGCCGGGTTCGAAACTTATGCGGGAGCGCTGGTGCGTCGCGGCGAAGCGGTGGCGGAGGTCACAGCCACCGGAGCGCGCACAAAGTTTGGACGCACCGCGGAGCTGGTTCGCACCGCCCACGTCGAAAGTTCCCAGCAGAAGGCCGTTCTGCGAGTGGTGCGCAATCTCGCCATGGTGAATGGCGTCATCATCGCGTTACTGGTGGGGTATGCTTACGCTCTCAAGATGCCGGTTAGCGAAATCATTCCCTTGGTGCTCACAGGGATTCTGGCGTCGATCCCGGTGGCGCTGCCTGCCACCTTTACTCTCGCAGCCGCGCTCGGCGCAAAGGCTCTGGCAAAGTTGGACGTTCTTCCAACACGGCTCTCCGCAGTGGACGAAGCGGCCAGCATTGATGTGCTGTGCGCGGATAAGACCGGCACGCTGACCGAAAACGCGCTGACCGTAACCGCGGTCCATGCCATGTCCGGCTTCGACGAATCGCACGTCTTGGGCATCGCTGCCCTGGCGAGTTCGGACGGCGGCGACGATCCGGTGGATGGCGCCATCCGCGCCGCCGCCGCAAGAAAAGTGGCGTCCGACCTGCCGAAACTGATCAGGTTCGTTCCGTTCGATCCTGCGACGAAAATGTCGGAGGCCACTGCCGCAGATCCGGACGGCGCCACGGTGCGCGCAGTCAAGGGGGCCTTCGCCGCGGTTGCCGCCCTGGCCCAAACATCGCCGGATGCATCCAAGACGGCGAACGAACTTGAGGCGCAGGGCTTCCGCGTTCTGGCCGTCGCAATCGGTCCACCAGCGGCGCTGAAACTTGCCGGGATCATTGCGCTCAGCGATCCGCCCCGCCCGGATTCCGCCGCATTGATAACGGAATTGCACACTTGGGAGTGCGCACCGTCATGGTGACCGGCGATGCCCCCGCGACGGCGGCCATCGTGGCTCATGCCGTAGGCCTGGACGGAAAAGTCTGTCCGCCCGGGCCGATCCCTGCCGCTGTGCGCCCCGAGGAGTTTGCGGTCTTCGCCGGCATTCTTCCCGAGGGAAAGTACAACCTCGTCAAGGCGTTCCAGAAGAGCGGCCACACGGTTGGGATGTGCGGCGATGGCGCCAACGATGCACCGGCGCTGCGCCAGGCGCAGATGGGAATCGCGGTGTCAACCGCGACCGATGTTGCCAAGTCAGCGGCCGGCATCGTGCTGACCAAACCAGGACTCGGAGGCATCGTCGCTTCGGTAAAAGAAGGCCGCGTGACGTTCCAGCGCATCCTGACTTACACGCTGAACTCGGTTACCAAGAAGATTGTGCAGGTGCTCTTCCTGGCAGTGGGTCTGGTCATGACCGGCCACGCGATCCTGACTCCAATGTTGATGGTCATTATCATGCTCACTGGCGACCTTCTCGGCATGTCCTTGACGACCGACAACGTGCGGCCGTCCCCATTGCCCAACGCCTGGCGAATCGGCAAATTGACGATCGCGGGTGTCTTCATGGGAGTCTCCGAACTGCTCTTTTGCACTGCCGTCCTGGCCATCGCCAAATTCCGCCTGGGTCTTGGAATCGAAACGTTCAGAACTGTGGCCTTCGTGGTCATCGTGTTCGGCAATCAGGCCACCACCTACACGAATCGGGAACGCCAGCGCATGGGGTCCTGCTCGTCCCAGCCTGTGGCTGGTCGGGTCGTCTGTAGTCGATCTGCTGATCGCCTCAACGCTCGCGATTTGCGGAATCGCTATGGCGCCTTTGCCGATATTCGCGGTGGGAGGAATGCTGGTAGCTGCCGCAGTCTTCGCATTCCTAGTGGACTTTGCCAAAGTGCCCGTGTTCAAACGTCTCAGGATCGCCTAGATTACCCTGGCATATCGGTTGCATAACGGCAACCGTGGCGCGCACAAAATTCGGATGCACGGCGCTGGTTCGCATGGGACGTCGCGATCGCGACAGGGTGCTCTTTATGATGTTTCCCCGATGGGAGTTTGCCATCGGAACAGGAAAAAATGGTGGCCACAAAGACAGCACCGATAGGGTTGAAGGAGCCAGTAGAAAGCCCTCTCGAAGGCGTTTTGAACACCTACAGTTCTTAGGTCGATCGATCTGCAATATGGACAGCTTGACGAAAAAAGCCCTTCCATTGCGTGGTTCATAATCCAAAACCTCAACTTTCGCCGCGCTGTGCGCAGCAAAGCCAGAATTCTCTCGGATCGACGGCATGGCGTGATGCGCCTTCGGGTGGTTGCGCCGGCTCTCTTTCGCGCGCACCACCTGGCGCGTCTGTCGCTACAGCAATCGTTTGCCCATCCGTCTCCCTACCCGGCTGCCCGACCAGCAGCTAGTCTTCTACTTCCTCGACAACGTTACCGATCATGGCCTCGGTCGTGAGCATAAGAGAGGCGATGGAAGCCGCATTCTGCAGAGCCGTGCGAGTCACCTTGGTGGGATCGATCACGCCGGCCTTCACCAGGTCTTCGTACTGTTCGGTGGAGGCGTTGAAGCCGAAGTGCGTATCCTGGCTGTTCTTGATCTTCTCGACCACGACGGCGCCCTCGGTGCCGCAGTTCAGCACGATCTGCCGGACCGGCTCCTCGCAGGCGCGGCGCACGATGGTGACGCCGAACTGCTCGTCGCCCTCGAGCGTTCAGCTTCTCGAGCGCGATGGATGCTCGCAGCAGCGCGACGCCGCCGCCCGGTACGATGCCTTCCTCGACCGCCGCGCGCGTGGCATGCAGAGCGTCTTCGACGCGGGCCTTCTTCTCTTTCATCTCGGTCTCGGTTGCGGCGCCGACTTTGATGATCGCCACGCCACCGGCCAGCTTCGCCAGCCGCTCCTGCAGCTTCTCGCGATCGTAGTCCGAGGTGGTCTCCTCGATCTGGGTCCGGAGTTGCTTGATCCGGCCTTCGATGCTCTTCTGCGATCCGGCGCCGTCGATGATGGTGGTGTTGTCCTTGTCCACCGTGACGCGCTTGGCGCGGCCCAGATCCTCCAGCTGGACGCCTTCCAGCTTGATGCCGGTCTCTTCCATGATGGCCTTGCCGCCAGTCAGGATCGAGATATCTTCCAGCATGGCCTTGCGGCGGTCGCCGAAGCCCGGCGCCTTCACGGCGCAAACGTTGAGCGTTCCGCGCAGCTTGTTGACCACCAGCGTGGCCAGGGCTTCGCCTTCCACTTCTTCGGAGATCACCAGCAGCGGCTTACCTGCGCGCGCGATCTGCTCGAGAATCGGCAGCAGGTCCTTCATGCTGCCGATCTTCTTTTCGTGGATCAGAATGTAAGGATCTTCGAGAACGCATTCCATGCGCTCGGGATCGGTCACGAAGTAGGGCGAGAGGTAGCCGCGGTCGAACTGCATGCCGTCCACGGTCGCGAGCTCGGTGGTCATGGTCTTGGATTCCTCGACCGTGATCACGCCGTCCTTGCCCACCTTCTTCATCGCCTCGGCGATGACGTCGCCGATGGTGGAGTCGCTGTTGGCGGAAATGCTGCCCACCTGGGCGATCATGTCGCCGGAGACGGGCTTGGAGAGCTTCTTGATTTCCTCAACGGCCACTTCGACCGCCTTATCGATGCCGCGCTTGACGGCCATCGGGTTCGCGCCCGCGGTCACCGCTTTGACGCCTTCGCGGAAAATCGCCTGGGCCAGAATCGTGGCCGTAGTGGTGCCGTCGCCGGCGACGTCGGAGGTCTTCGACGCCACCTCGCGCACCATCTGGGCGCCCATGTTCTCGAGCGGATCCTTCAGCTCGATCTCTTTCGCCACCGTCACGCCGTCTTTGGTGATGGTCGGTCCGCCGAATTTCTTTTCGAGAACGACATTGCGTCCCCTGGGGCCGAGCGTCACCTTCACCGCGTCGGCGAGTTGGTTGACGCCGCGCAGGATCGCCTGGCGGGAATGATCGCTATAAATAATCTGTTTTGCCATGAATAGTTTCCTTGTGAGTCGAATTTGAATTAGCTGGCTTTCCTGGCCGCTTTGGCAGCCGCATCCAGAATGCCGAGGACGTCGTCCTCGCGCATGATGATGTACTCGGTGCCGTCCAGCTTGGTCTCGCTGCCGGAGTACTTTCCAAAGAGGATGCGGTCGCCGGCTTTGACGTCGAGGGCGGCCAGCTTGCCATCCTCCAGCCGCTTGCCGTGCCCGACGGCAATGACTTCGCCCTCCTGCGGTTTCTCCTTGGCGGAATCGGGGATGATGATGCCGTTGCGCGTGGTTTCCTGTTCCTCGATCCGCTTCACCACGATGCGGTCGTATAAGGGTCGAATATTCATAATGCTGTTTGCCTCCAAAAGTTGAACTGGATGCTTCATTGTCGCCGCGCCTCCCGGTTGCTCTTGATCGCCTGGTATCGGGGGTCGTTAAATATCATCAGCCGCACTTGGTCACTGATTTCTTGCCAGTCGTGAATGAAGTAGCCGGCATCTTTCCGGCTCATCACTTCGGCTCGCTTCTCTTCAAGAATCGCGATGACGCCGTCCGTATCGGCGCGTTTGTCGTCGGTCTGTTGGCAGGCAATCGATCGGAATGACGCCGCCACGCGGTCGAACTCGGCGTTAACCCGGCGCTTGATGCCCTCGGCCCACTCCACCTGACTTGCGGTGCCGCTCATCACCTGACTTGCGCTACCGCTCATCGAAGCCGCGGAGACACCGATCGGCTCGGGTGCGGATCCACCTTCGCCTTCCCACGCCTCGAGGCCGCCCGCGATAGAACCGTTTCCTTCCGTCTTGATCACTGTGTTCTGTCCTCGAAATGCGCCAACCACAGCGAGGCCAAGAACGGGAGTGTGCTGGCGGCCACCACGGCGCGCTGCCATTCGCCTGAGAAACTAAGCACGGGCGCCACCGGATTGTAGAGCACCAGCAGCGCTCCAAACAGGCCTGCCAGGACGAACTGCCGGGTATGAATCGAGTGAAACATCGCAACCGTCGCGGCGGCAGCCACAATGAATCTGACTGCAAGATCAAATCGGCCGAGATGGGACCAGAATCCCGCCGCGACCAGCAGCCCGGCAATCGCAATACACTTCACTCCCTGTGAGAACACGGCGTTATTTCGCCGGTCTTGCGCACGGTCCTTCGCTGCCCATGTTTGCCCCACCGCCTCGTCGAGCGGCGTCACCAGCGATAGCGCTCGAGTTTCCCGTGGTTCCAGCAATTCAACTGATGCAGGCATTTTCAATCCTCTTTCGGTGTTAGCTAGTCCCGCGGAAAAATCGCCGGAACACCTTTTGGGTCGGCCTGGGTGATCCATTGGTCTTTGCGCGGCGCTCTTCTGAAGTGCACGCGTCGAGCCAGCTGCATCATTTGTTGAGCCGATTCGACGGGGATGGATTGCCCACCCGGTTTGAAGGCGCCAGCTGTCTTCGACGAATGACCGCTTGTGGTCATTTGACGAGCAGCGGTCAGTGCTTCATCCACCGATGGAAGAGCGCCTTGGGGATATTTCCTCGGGACGAGTCACGCACCTTAAGTTGAGCCAGATGCTTATCCAGCCTGATGCGCGACCGTTCACACGCCCGGTGGGCTGTGCCCACTTCATCCAGGGCACGGA
Organism: Terriglobia bacterium; assembly: GCA_963739705.1. GTDB lineage: Bacteria > Acidobacteriota > Terriglobia > Bryobacterales > Bryobacteraceae > Palsa-89. The sequence continues at coordinate 553,988 of CAVUBR010000025.1, forward strand.
TGAACTCTTCGACGTCAGTATCCAGATGTCGCAGCCGCTCAACGGCGTCGGAGAAAGCCCGGCTTGTAGCCGCGTATTGATCCAGGAGTTCTTGTCTATCCGATACCATTATCCTCAGCCCCAAAGCTCTCCGCCAGACTCCAGCCTGCCTTAGCGAATTGCCCGCATCCAATTGGCGATCATCGTCGCTGCCGCGACTACACCGGCAATCATTCCGAACGAGGAGAAGGATATGCCAAACTAACTCTCGTCGCTCGGCTTGCACCTGTACTTCGCCGGTTTGTTGCTCCACCAAAATGGGTTCGTTCATTGAAGAATCCGTCACTGTTGTTTATCCAGCCACTTGTTCAAGCCCCGGGACGATGCGCGCACAACGATCGCAACTGTGAACCAAACTTGACTATGCGACAGCAATCCGCTGGCTATGAAGAAATGGCTCGTCCAACCCGGGTCCGCCGCAAGCCGCCACACACCCAGCGCACCCGCCAGGACTGCCAGGGGCGTCAGCATCACGGCTAGCATCGACAACCATTTCGAAATCAGCGCGTCGTCGCGACGGGACAACGCCGCAGCGAATGCCAGGCAAGAGCGAGCGTGGGAGCGAGGCATCCCAGCATTCGAAAAGGAGCCAGTGCGACTCCACCTGTTTGGGTTAGCGTTGTCGAAGGCTCAAGGACGTGGTTGACAATCGTAGTTTGAGTCTGGCCGCGGTTTGCCACGGTTGAGTGATTGCATTTGATCCTCCACTGTTTGGTGGAAACTCAGACTGGCTGGAAAGTGCAGTGCACCGTGTGCGCGAGTGATACCTATGGACTCAAGAGGCGACGCCTGTGGTCGCCCCCCCGGCCGGTCGAGCCGGCTACTTAGCGATTGTTCCGGCCGCCGCCAAATGAACGCTCCGGTTTCGGACGAGCTTCATTGACGTTCAGGGCTCTGCCGTCGAGATCTCTTCCATTCAGTTCAGCGATGGCACGATCGGCATCCGCGTTAACGCTCATTTCGACAAATCCGAAGCCTCGCGCCTGGCCGGTGTCCCGGTCGGTGACCAGGTTCACACGGTCGACAGTGCCGTAAGTCTCGAACAGAGATCGCACCGCAGTTTCAGTTGCCCCAAAGTTGAGGTTTCCTACAAAAATATTTTTCATGTTTTTCCTTTGTTTAGATTCGTAAATCGGGGCAGGATCGGACGAGGGCGGTTGGGCCGGACTAATGCGAAGATGCCAAAATTACCAAGCTGCTTCAGTCTAACACGAAGGCCTGGAAGGCGAGTAGTGATAGTGACTGGCGTCATACCCAAGTGGACTTTTCGTCTGCGTATCGGGGGAGCCGCGGAAGGCCTTTTAGTTCCTGGCCAGCAAGGAGTGGATGCCGGCGATCAACTAAAGGTGAAACTCGTGAGCGCGGACCCACGGCGCGGTTATCTGGATTTTGCCAGGAGTTTCGTCCGCTGGCCTATCCCGCCTGGAAGGCGGCTGCCGTGGTCCAGTGCTTGGTGCGCTGCTCAACATCGGCTTCGATATGTTGACGCTAGCATTCCTCTTCTTGGCTACCTGCCATGGCGTCACAGTCGCGGTTCTGGTGGCCGGTTACGGAGTCCCACAACTTCTGGGATAACCTTTTCTACTGATTCTTGCGGGGCTTGCCGTGTGCTTTTTCTTGCCCCAGTTCCCCAGAATCGAGCACGCTTTTCAGGTCGTTTCGACGTTGAGGATTCCTCTGGTCACTCTGTCCCTGGCAGCTCAAGCGCTCAGGACGACGCCACCAAATAAGACGAGTGCGAAATGAAGCCGCGCGGGCATGACGACTACGTTTCCGCGCTCGCCGATCCGATCCTCAAAGATCCTTGCGCGAGATTCCCAACTTCCGCATCATGGCGTTTAAGGTCGTGCGCGGCAATCCCAGTCGCGTAGCGGCGGTGCTCACCACGCCTCCCGCCGCGCGGAGCACGCGGATGATATGCTCGCGCTCCACTTGTTCCAGCGTGCTGCTGGCGGCCGCTTCCGATCCATCCGCGCGTAATTTCGGCCAAGGGTGCGCGAAGCGTGGGACCTCGCGAAAGGATGACCGACCTTTCCATGAAGTTCTCGAGCTCGCGCACGTTACCCGGCCATGACCAACTTGCCAGCGCTCGCATCGTTTCCGACGGAATCTTATCAATCTGCCTGTTCGATTCCTTGGCGTACTTCTGGATGAAGTGCCGGGCAAGTACCGGTATGTCCTCGGGATGATCGCGCAACGGAGGCGTCGTGATGGGGAAGACTTTCAGCCGATAGTACAGATCGCTGCGGAAGAGTTTGTCGCCCATCATCTGCGTCAGATTGCGGTTGGTGGCCGCCACCAGCCGGACGTCAATGGGGATCGTTCGGGTGCCGCCCAGCCTCTCAAACGCCTTCTCCTGCAACGCCCGCAGCAATTTGGGTTGCAGATCCAACGGGATGTCGCCCACCTCATCCAGAAACAACGTCCCCCGGTGCGCCATCTCAAAACGGCCGATCTTTTGCGATAAGGCGCCGGTGAAGGCCCCTTTCTCGTAGCCGAACAGCTCGCTTTCCAGAAGCCCGGTCGGAATGGCGGCGCAGTTCAGCGTGACAAAAGGAAAGTTCTTGCGAGGGCTCAAACGGTGGATCGCGCGCGCCACCAACTCCTTCCCGGTGCCGGTTTCCCCCAGGATCAAGCACGTTCGCATCGGTAGGAGCAACCACTTCCACCTGCCGCTGAACCCGCCGCAGCGCCGCACTGCTGCCTACAATCTCCACGAAGTCATCTGTGATCTCGACATCTTCGTCTTCGACATTCTCCAGCCGGTCGCGCTCCCGAAGATCCTGCACAAAGGTAATCCATCGGAAGGGAGAGAGCTTCAAGACCGCAGTGACAACCAGAACCGGGACCCGCGTCCCATCTTTGCAAAGCAACTCTTTCTCATAGGGCGTGCAGGCTCCGAACCGCAAGCCTTCTTCATGCGCCAGTTCATCGAGTGCGGAGTAATCCGGAGGAGTGAGATCCGGCCAGCTTAGCCGGCCAGAGGCTAAGTCCTCGCGGCCGTAGCCGACCAGTTCGAGAAATGCGTCATTCACCTCGGGAATCCGGTCGAACTCGCCAGAAACAATACCGGCAATGGTGGATTCCGCCGGGATGGGCCGGACGCGCGCGCGGCTGCGGCGCAACTTTTCGTCCTTCTCATGCCGCTCGCTAAAGTCGCGCACCACTCTGGCAAAGCCCTGCAACTCCCCGTTTTCGTTTTTCAGGGCCATCGTAATGACATTGGCCCAGAATCGAGAGCCATCTTTTTTCACATGCCAGCCTTCGCTTCCAAGATGGCCTTCGGCAGCGGCCCTCTTCAATTCCTCCTGTAGCTTGACGCTGAGAGTATCTTCGCTGGGATAGAGAAAAGAGATATTTTTGGCCAAGGGCCTCATCTTCGTTGTAGCCGTAAATACGCGCGGCTCCCGAATACCAGGCGGCGATGCATCCGTTCACATCCAGCAAGAAAAGTGCATAGTCCTGCACCCAGGACGGAGATGCGGCCTTTTTCGGCCTGGCCGGTTTCCGCAGGTGCCGTCTTGTCGCGCAGGACCAAAACGTGGCGCACTGGCAACACGTTCCCTTTGGCCGTGTACTCAACCTCCCGCAGTTTTCCATCCGGGCTCGCTAGCTGGAGCGAGCCCTCTTGCTCCCCTGCTCCAGAAAGGCGCGCCAAAGCTGCGAGATCTGGGGCTTGAAACTGGGCGCTGCAAACTCATCCATCCGGCGGCCGATGATCTTATCTCGCGGAAGTCCTAGCAGCTTGCCGGCGCCGGCACTGGCGTCCCGGTAATTGCGGTCGTTGTCGGCGATCAGAATGGGCGCAGAAGGGTGATAGACAATGGCTCGGAACAGCAACTCAAGTTCTTGGGGACCGCGTTCCACCAGCCAGCGGTTGGGTTGCGACGGAGAGGCTACGGGACTCAAAGCCTCCTCCTTTCTGTCTGTCGATCCAGTTAGGAGGAAACGGCTGACGACGCACATCTCCTAGCACTTTTGCTAGTAGACAACTCAACTATAACATCGTTTCGCGCCGATCAGGTGACCTTATTTCGCCACTCCGGGCCTGGCCGTTAATGGAAGATTCCTAACATGTACGCGATGAGGAGGATCACCAACACCGTACCTAATCCGATGCCCGCGCCACCCCGGGAGCCCCAGCGGTTATAGCCGTAGTATCCTCCACCACCGGCAAAGAGCACCAACAGGATGATAATCAAGAGCAACATTTTGAGCCTTCCCTTCGAAATCTTAGAAGGCACGCCCGTGACCAATACAAACGCGGCCTCGAGGCATCGGCATGCCCGCGTTTTTGGTCTGACACCTGCTTGGTAAGAACTGAACTCCGGGACTGCCGCGGCTGATGCCGATGTTGCGGACCTGAGCGGCAAGGAGAAACCAATGAAACCGAGTACGAAGGATCAGATCCAAGGCAAGCTTCATGAACTAAAGGGAACCGCCAAACAGAAAGCAGGGCAGGCCACCAACAATCCCAACTTAGAGGCTAAGGGCCAGTCCGAGAAGCTGGCCGGCAAAATTCAAAAGAAGGTCGGGCAGATCGAAGAAGTGTTCGAGAAATAACTCAGGTGCGTCGCGCCGGCGGCCTGGTTCGGGGGCGTAAGTTCGCGTGCTGGAATCAGGCCGCCGCCGCGAAGGCCAGCCGCACTTCCATTCCTGCGCTGGAGTCCACAGCGATCTTGGCGCCCAATTGTTCCGCCAGCGTCCGCACTAGCCTCAGCCCGAGGGATCGCGCGTTGATCCAGTCCACATCCGCCTTGAGACCGACTCCGTTGTCGGCCACCATCAGGCAGGCTGTTCCATCGGAGCGCTCGCGCAGTTCGATCCTGATTTCACCTTCTCGCCCGTCCGGAAAGGCGTATTTCAACGAATTCGATACCAGCTCGTTGATGATCAACCCGCACGGCACGGCAGCATCCAGATGCAGTGATAGGCTGCCTAGATCCGTGCGCAGGTGAATCCGATCCGCCGCCACTCCGTAGGAATGGAACAGGTGCGCTGCCAGTTGGCGTATGTACTCCGGGAAAATTAATTTGCGAGAGATTGTGGGATTGATACAAGCTCTCGTGCAGCAGAGCCATGGAATGAATCCGGTCTTGGCTTTCCTGGAACATTCTGCGCGTTCCCGGATCGGTCACTGCGCGCGATTGCATCCCCAGCAAACTGGACACTACCTGCAGGTGGTTCTTGACCCGATGATGGATCTCTTTCAGCAGCGTCCTCTGTCTCGCGCAGGGAGTCTCGAAGCCGCTCTTGGTTGACCACGCGTTCGGTTACGTCGCGCAGGATCAGCGTGAACACGGTGCGCCCGTCGACATGGACCTGGGATATGGAAGCTTCCGCTGGAAACTCAGTGCCGTTCTTCCGGCGCCCGCGGATCTCGCAAGGCTGGCGCCCATTCGTCGCGACGCGCAGGGCGGGCGGCGTCTTCATTGATGCTGCTGCGCCTCCGCCACCACTCCGGAAGCAAAACGTCCAGCAGTTGTCCCTCGACCTCGGCGGCAGAGTATCCGAAGATTTCTTGCGCGCACTGATTGAAGAGGATGATGCGCTGCGCCTCATTGATCGAAATGATTGCATCACCCGCCAGATCCAATATTGTAGCCAGAGGATCCGATGACGTTAGCATGGCACTTACTGGAAATGGCGTCTTTAGGTTCGACCCGCGGGATGGGGGTCCGGATGAAGATTTTAGTCTCACTGCTGCGCTCCTTTCACGGAGTCCGCGCCAAGAATATCAAGGAATCGCATTTTCCTCCCACTCTTCAACGATGCCGACAACGCGATTCATGCTATGCAATAGTGCGACGCCACGAGGCTCCCTTCTTTCGAGGAAGCCTCGCCACGCCGCCCTCCCGGAACGGGCTGGGCCTTCTTTGGAAAGGCCGGGCTCCTCCTCGGACTGTCTGGGTCTCGCGACTCGCGGTCCGCTTGGTGGATGCTTGCGGTCTCCGTGGCACATTACTGGCCAGAACTTGGGGTCGACGCGTCCGAGCGTCGAAGCAAGTCTGAAGTCATCGGCTTGCAGGTCGGGAGCGGCTAAGCCTGTCCACACTAGGATAGAGCAGAACCTGACCAAATTCGGTCATCTGACGCGCAAAGGTCAGTTTTGGCAATCAGTTAACGGCAAGTCGGGCGGCTTCACGGAACCAATGTTGCCCTCCGGTTCCCGGCAATTCCATGGCCAAGGAAAAGAATGAGCCGCCGTGGTTACCCACTGCGGCTCGATGGAATCACTGCGAAAAGTCTATCGAATGGACGTTGTTTCCACGTGTTCTCGCCTCGAATACCGGTTCAGCAAGGCGACCAATTTCATGGCCGCCTTGGGCGCATGCCGTACACCCTTGGTCACGATTTCCCGGTTCTCCAGTTTCCTGCCATATAGCGTGGCGTTATCATCCAGATCCTGCCGCAGAGTGGCTCCTTCCAAAGCGAGGCCCGCAAACACCCCCTGGGTTCTGGACCACGAAAGAATTTCGGCGTGCATCTGGGCGTCTGTTTGAGCTGTCGCCGTGCGACCTACGGGGCCTGCGGCAACTGAGCCTTCCGCTCCTAAAGTGAACTTGCTGGAGAGCAGCTTGCCTTCTCCAGAGTCATTCATCACCAACATGATCAAGTCCGTCTCAGAGCCGCCGATCTGGAAGCCAACGCTTCCGCCTTCAATGCGGACCGTGCCCGGCGCCGACCATGCCCCACCATTCTTGCTTCGGCAGGACAAATATCCCTTGCCGTATTTTGCGCCAAAAAAGAAAGCCGCTGTCTTCAGCCCTGGCACGATCACGATGCAGTGGGCGTTCTCCAGCAACTCCTGGGGAATGCCTTTGTCCGGAGCCGACATAACCTCCGAAAAAACCTCCGCGGCTTCGTTCAGCCGCTTAGTAGGCTCGTTGCTCGCCGCCAGCAGCGGCGCGAGAGCCAAAGTCGTCAATAAAATCCTTCTCATGTTTCACCTCTTCTGTCTGGGCTAGGGCACGTGGCCTGCCAAGTCGTGGCTCCCTCCCGGTCGGAGTTCAGCAAACTAGTGCGAAGTGAGACGATGTTTGGACCGAGTCTTGCTGCCCATGGCCTCTGAAGAGGACAAGACTATGCTCTGGACAATCTTCGTTGTTCTGCTGGCGCTGTGGGCGCTGGCTGGGCATATACGATGGGCGGCTTTATTCACATTTTGCTGGTGGTTGCACTCGTTGTGTTGGTTATCCGCGTGATTCAGGGACGCAGGCGGCATAAGCTTCTCATTACAGCCGCCGGAGGAGCTCCAACTGCCTACTGGCCGCTTTGCGCGACCGTCTTCATTTGATCGAGCTGCTCGCGCAGCTTCGCGCGTGCGGCGATTTCCTTCTCACTGGACGGGCCGGAAATGGCCGCATTCGCGCTTTGATAAAACGTCAGGATATTCTGGCGAAGCTCTTCAGATGTCCCAGCGAATTGCTGTTCCGCCAGCTTTCCCACTAGTTTCGCGAAGGCTTCATCGGCTCCCTTGTACTTGCCCGCCACGGTCGGTTCGCCCGAGTCCAAATTCTCGTTCGGCAGCTCCAGCCGGCCCGCGTCCACGTTGGCGAGCATCGCCTTGTAGCGGTCAACGGTTGCGTTGAAGCTAGCCATGAAAAGCTTCTCCACTTCCGGCGTCGGCGTGCGGATCTTGAGTGCGCTGAAGGGACCGGACGTGGGAATAATCCGGAACAGGAAGGTCATCACCTTCGTGCCAAAACCGGGCTTGTGGTACTCCGTTCCCCACTCCTTTTCGTAGCTCGAGCGGGAGAGATTGTACAGAAACTTCTTGCGCGTGATGCCGGGAATCTCTTTCTGTAGCTGGTCCTTCTTGAGGCTCCACGCCACGCGCGTCATGCCCGGAACGATGGCGCCGACGGTGTGCCGATAGGATCCCAGCGCCAGGGTCACATTTCCGAATACGTCCTTCATTTCGATGCCATACGTATCCCGGAACGCGCGCTCCAGCAGGTCCCTGGATACTTGAAACCCGATGAAGCTCCGATACTGGTCCGGCGCGTATCGCCCCGAGGCCACCTGGAGCACGTCGAAGCCGAACTCCGTCCGGATGTGCGCCACCGGATTATCCCAATAGGTCACATCGCTCCCGAATTTCCGCCGCAGCTCGGGATACAACATCGGCACCGCGCGGTTGGTGGCCATGCGGTGCCCTTCTGTATCGGCGGCATAGTGCTCCAGCGCGCCGAGCGCGAACGCGTATTCGTTCAGGTCCTGTGAGTCGCGGATCAGCTCCAGGATGAAGTCGCCACTGCGGACGTAATGCGTGAGATCGCTGAAAAAGTGGCTGCTGAACGGATAATATCCCAGGTCCTGAATGATGCAGCCCCCATACGCGTAGGCGTGCGCTTGCTCCAGCTCCTCCGGAGTCGCGCCGGGGAATCGTTTGAGAAGCAGTTTCTGGAGCGAGGCATCCCAAACCGAATCGATGAGTGCTTCGTGGGTGAGAACCGTATATGCCGAGCAGAGCGAGGTCGAGGCAAGGACCGCGAAGACCAAGCGTCCGATGGCAAGAAGGCGAGTCAATGTGTGGCGCCTCGGGTCCTACACCACAACGGTGATCGCAATCGCTTCGCCGGGATACATGCGGTTGTACAAGTAATACCCGTTGTCATAGCCAACATAAACGTCGTCGGTGGCATACCAGTCCGGCGCCCAGTATTCCGGCCACGGGTCAACCATCATGAACGTATAACCGCCGTACTGGAAGCGGGGGTAACCCCCAAAAATCATGGGTTGGCTCTGGATGCGGAACCAGTGCCCGATGCCGAAATAGAGACCGAAGCTATTCTCCGGAATGTAGTAGCCCCCATAGCCGCCGCGCTGCGCCCAAGTGCGATGGTCGTTCTGCCAGTGCGAGGAGCGATCCTGCTGCCATGTGGCCTGCCCCTGCCAACCACCCTGCTGTCGCCAACCGCTCTGTTGTTGCCAAGCTTGCGCCTGCTGATGGCTGCGCTGGGGAGGAGTGTAGTTTCTCTGCTGCCCAGCGGGATTGCCTTGCTGTGCGGGTTGCTGATATTGAGCACGTTGCTGTTGTTGCGGCCTCGCCTGTTGCTGCTGTTGCTGGGCGTGCTGCACTTGCTGTTGCGGCTGTTGGCGTTGTTGCGGCCTCGCCTGTTGCTGCTGTTGCTGGGCGTGCTGCACCTGCTGTTGCGGCTGTTGCCGTTGCTGCGGCTGCGCCTGTTGCTGCTGTTGCTGGGCGTGCTGCACCTGCTGTTGCGGCTGTTGCCGTTGTTGCGGCCTCGCCTGTTGCTGCTGTTGTTGGGCGTGCTGCACTGCTGTTGCGGCTGTTGCCGTTGCTGCGGCTGCGCCTGTTGCTGCTGCTGCTGGGCATGCTGTTGCGGTTGTTGCCGTTGCTGCGGCTGCGCCTGTTGCTGCTGCTGCTGGGCATGCTGTTGCGGTTGTTGGCGTTGCTGCGGCTGCGCCTGTTGCTGCTGCTGCTGGGCATGCTGTTGCGGTTGTTGCCGTTGCTGCGGCTGCGCCTGTTGCTGCGGTTGCTGGGCGCGCTGTCCTTGCTGTTTTTCGTCCCGCTTTTCTTGCTGTCCGTAAACTTGGACAAAGGTTCCGGAAAGTGACACCAGCGCGACCATACTCATAACTCGAAGAAATTTCATATCAGCACTCCTTCACTACAACTTTGCTTGACTACAGACGGCCGGCAAGATCGCTGTCTGACTGCAATTGCCTCACAGCACGACACCACTCGTCGGCCTGTCTCTCTGCTTCCGCCTTCGCGATTCCGTATCGCTCTTGAATCCGCCCGACCAACCGGCCCTTCTTGCCGGCGATGGTTTGCCAGTCGTCATCGGTGAGCTTGCCCCAGCGTTCCTGCGCGGCTCCCGCCAGCCGCTTCCACTTGCCCTCAATTTGATCCCAATTCACGTGGCTTCCTTCCTGACGAAATCCTCACGGGCCTGACGAAATCCTCACGGGCAACGCTCGACCCGCGGAAGTTCACGACCGCCAACGACGATATCCCCAGCCCCCGCCGCCGAGCAAGAACAAAATCAAAAGAATGATCAGTAGAGTTCCCATAAATCCTCCGCAGGACTGGAGTGCAAGTGTCGCCCCATTCGAACTCGCTTCAGATTGAGCTATAAGGTGCGGCGTCGCTGGGAATTCTTGACCGTATTTGGTCAAACGACCTTGTGCGGTCAATGCCACTCTCATAAAGCTTGGAGCAGTGCTTTCCAAACCGTTTCGATTCCTTCTGGGAGGGAACGTCGCGCCCCGCGTTGGGTTTGGGCAGCGGATTGCCTCATTCCGTGGGAGGAGTATGTGAAAATGCCTTTGCTCAATTTAGTTGTGGTGTTGATCGTGGTCGGCGTAGCCCTGTGGCTGGTGAATAGCTATATCCCGATGGCTTCCAGCATCAAGACGATTCTCAACGTCGTCGTGGTGATTGCGGTTGGAGTTTTTGTCCTGAAGTCCGCGGGACTCTGGGGTGACGTTACCAGCTTCCGTATTGGGCACTGAAAGGTCGCGTCTAGCGCGTATGAAGCGAAAAGTAAAGCAGGCCTTTGATCCTAAGACCTTTCTAGCCAGAGCCGACAACGGAAGGACTCTGGTGGACTACCGGAAGAACGACAAAGTCTTCGCACAAGGCGACCCGGCCAACTCCATCTTTTATGTCCAGAAGGGTAAGATCAAGCTCACGGTCGTCTCCCAACACGGCAAGGAAGCGGTCGTCGCCATTTTGGGGGCCGGCGACTTCTTTGGCGAGGGGTGTCTGGCCGGCCAACCTCAGCGCATGGCCAGCGCTACCACGATGTCCGATTGCTCGATCACGCGGCTTGAGAAGGCGGGAGTGATGCGTCTGCTCCACAACCAGCCGGCCTTTTCCGAGTTGTTCCTGCACCATCTGCTGTCGCGCAACATTCGGATTGAGGAGGATCTCGTCGACCAGCTCTTCAACTCCAGCGAAAAACGCCTGGCGCGCGTGCTCCTGCTGCTGGCCAACTTCGGGAAAGAAGGCAAACCGGAGCCGGTGATTCCGAAGATCAGCCAGGAGACCTTGGCCGAGATCGTTGGCACCACCCGGTCGAGAGTCAGCTTCTTCATGAACAAGTTCCGCAAGCTGGGCTTCGTCCACTATAGTGGTCAATTCGCCGGCGGCCTGGAAGTTCATAGCGCGCTGCTCAACGTCGTCTTGCATGATTGACCTGGAAAATTTCCGGCGAGCGAGCAATCTTGAACAGACCAGCCCACTCGATTCGCCCGATACTTGTACTCACCGAACTAGATCTTTGTGGCGGACGTTTCCGAAAGCGTGTGATTTGCCCAAAAAAGCCTGGCCGATGAGAAGCGATACGCAACGCGGAACGATCTTGCCGGTCGACGTTAACGTCGAATTCCTCGCGCTCGCCAAAGCGTTTTTGGAGCATGCTGGATACTTCCTGGCGACCGCTGCCGACGGAATCGAAGGGCTGCGCTACTACCAACGGAACCAGTCCGGCATTCTACTCTTGCCACCGACGTCCGGATGCCGAACATGAATGGCTTCGATCTGGCGGACCGTGTTCTGGGGATCGATTCGCATCTGCCGGTCCTCTTAATGTCAGGAGACGCCTGGGGTTCTCATCGGGGCCTGGAATGTATCGCAAAGCCTTCCCCCCCGGCCGAACTGTTGGAAAGACTGAAACAAGTATTGTCAAGCTCTGGAAAGAAGGTCACTGCCTAAATGACAAGCACCGCAGCAATTTCGGCGACTAGAATGTTCATCGCCCCCGTCGAAAAATGCCGGGCCCTGCCGGCGAGTCGACTGTACCGTCTAAAAAAGGAATTCATGGCCGTTCAGTTCGAGCGAGGCGGGAAAGGAAAGCTTGTCTTACTGCCGAACGGCGCTGAGCTTGAGATTGTGGGATTCTCTTGCCTATCCGAATGTTTCGAGGTGGTGTGGAAGGGGCGGCGCTGCAGTGTCTTCGAAGTGGATCTGTTGGGATCTTGGTCGAGCCCAATCGCGGCGAGTAACCCGGCCGCCGAAGGAGCTTACGTTTAGCCCTATGGCGATTCCGATGACATCATTTACCGGCGCGCTTGCGGATCTGGAACACAGTCGCGCTGGGATCGTTTTCGATCGGGCCATTCCAGACGAACGCCGGTCGAAGGTTCGCTATCCACTGGATCTGAGCATTCGTTTCCGTTTTCTTTCCGCATCGCGTCGTTTCTCTGGCGTAGGCCGCACGGTGAATCTGAGCAGCGGCGGCATCCTGGTCTTGCAGCAGGACTTCTCACAACACGAAATCAGGGAGGGTGCCCTCTTGGAGATGAGCATTGAGTGGCCATCGCTGCTGGATGGAAGGATCCCTCTGCAACTTTTAGCGGTGGGCCGAGTTGTTCGCTGCGGCGCATCGCTTTTCGCTGCCAGGTTTGAGCGACACCAATTCCGTACGCGAAGCTCAAGTCAAGTGCCCGCCCAATCCTGATGTCCCGGCGTTGAGTGGCCCCGGCATCCAGCATCAAGACGATTCTCAACGCCGGCGGGGTCGGGCAGTGACAGGCTTTCGATCCCAAGGGCTCACGAGCATCTCCATTTCGCGGAGTGTTCATCAGTTTCACCCAGACCTCTTAGGTAGTCGTCTGCTTGTTGCACGGCGCGGGTCTTAGCGGACTCGAGCGTACTGAGCGCTTGTTGCTCATAGACTACGTTCTTCGTCAAGCGATTATCCTCGATGTAGACCATGAAGCTGTTCTCCACAGAGGATGTCTCAATTCGCAACTCGAGAGGCCCGTATTCGGATCGACAACCATGTTGCAGGTCCATAAGAGCCATTATCGGCTGGACGGACGCCTTTGCGTAACGGCGAGCGAGTTGCTCGGCAAACCATAGCCAAGGCAAGCAGCATGCATCGAAGCTTTGGACTTGTTTTATTGGCTGGAGGTTCCATGCGAACCGTTTTTGTATTTCTTCCGCTTTTCGTCAGCGCCGGTTTCGGCCAAACTCCCGAATCCGCTACAGCATCCAACCAGGATCGAGCCCGCAGTTACCTCGAAGAGTCACTGCAGGACAAAAACCCGGACACCCGGAAGCACGCGGTACAGTCGCTAGGCCTGGTCAGCGCGCGCGAGCCGTATCTTTCCGAGCTCGAAGCGATGCTGGATGACAAGGACGTCGAGGTAAGGCTGGCTACGATCACCAGTCTGGTCGATTTGAAAAGTGAGCGCACCGTCCCCGCATTGCGAAAGGCACTGGAGAGCGATGTGCCCGAGGTGAGTTTCGCTGCTGCCAAGGCGCTCTGGAGTCTCGACGAGCCACCGGGACGGGAAGCCCTGATTTCTGTTCTCAGCGGCGATACAAAGACGTCGTCCGGGTTCATCAGCAAGGAGAAACGACAGGCTCTGAGGATGCTTCATACGCCTAAGACGATGTTCTTGTTTGTTATACAACAAGGCGCAAACTTCGCGCCCGTCCCGGGAGTTGGCGCCGGGGTCTCCTCTCTACAAGGAATCCTCTCCGATCCCAGCGTTTCCGGGCGCGCGGCCACCGCTCTCCTCCTCAGCTTGGATCCGGACCCGGACGTGTTGCAGGCGCTTCAGGATGCGCTCGGCGACAAGGACTGGTCCGTACGAGCGGCCGCGGTCCATGCGATCGCCCTGAGAAACGATCCAGTCTTGGAGTCGGAACTGGTGCCCCTGCTCGATGACAAGAAGGACGCGGTGCGGGTCCGCGCAGCCGCGGGCTACCTGCGGCTCGAATCGATTAAGTCCGAGCGGCCCGGCAAAACCGTGACAAGCCGGAAATGAAGACAACGCCGGATTCTAGTTGATTTGCGCAGTGCGGCTTCGGCCACTAGAGCGATCAATTCATCCGGCGCCTGGAAGTCAGTCTCATCCTTCACTATCGGTCTCGGTCATATTTGGTCAAGTGACCCTATGCGGTCAATTTGTCGAGCCGGAAAGATATTCTGCCAGGCCTAATACCGCTGGTTTCAAAGGAAACTTCTGCTAATGACGGGCTTTCCGAGCGCCAGCCGCCAATGGGCGCAAGAGTGCTCCTCCGTTGTCAGTGTGATCCGCTCGTGAGATCTGCGAATGCAGCACGGCATATAAGCGATCACAAAAGATCTAAACCAGAAGAAGGAGCAACCTATGACATTCTTGAAAGCAATACCAACAACGGTGTTTTGTATGGCGCTAATGGGCGCAACATTCGCGCCAAGCGCAAAAGCGGACGACTGGAACCGGAAAACAGTGGTTACCTTTAGCGGCCCTGTCGAGATTCCAGGGGTTCACCTGGCCGGGTGGGGCGTGTTACCCGCCGGCACCTATGTGTTCAAGATCCTGGATTCGCAGTCGGACCGCCACATCGTCCAGATCTTCAGCCAGGATGAACTGACCGTTTACGCTACCATCCTAGCGATCCCAAACTATCGCCTCAAGGCGACCGACAAGACAGTAATCACCTTTAGTGAGAGGCCGGCCGGCCAGCCGGAAGCGCTACGGGCATGGTTTTATCCCGGCAGGAATTCGGGCGAGGAGTTCGTCTATCCGAAGGCGAGGGCAATAGAACTGGCCCAAGTCTCCAACACGCCTGTGCTCTTCACGCCGGCGGAGATCCCGGTCGAAGTCGCCGAGCCGGTCAAGTCCGTGGACGAACCCGTGGTGGTGGAGCTGAAGCAGGCGCCTGTCATGGCAGTTAAGCCCACCGGAGATGAAGTACAATTAGCCGAGGTTGTTACGCCACCGCCGGCGCAGGCGGAAGTAGCGGAGCAGACGCTGCCCAAGACTGCGAGTCCGTTCCCGCTCATCGGGCTGTTCGGACTGTTGGCACTGGGCGGGGCGTTTGCGCTTCGCTCGGTCGCAAGCCGAGTCCGCTAGTAGTATGTGATTCGCTGCGCGGCACGCCATACCTGGCGCGCCGCGCCGGTCAGCACGGATCAAGAATGCGAGAGAAGGTAGGAGTAACATGCGACGGAGCGTGATCCCGCTGCTGGCGTCCGTGACGAAGCGCCAGCAGAATGTGGACGGTCACCACGAGACCAAGGCTCGCGGGCTGGCCGTGCTCAATTCTCCGCTGTTGAACAAGGGCACGGCCTTCACGGCGGAAGAACGAACGGCTTTGGGCCTCACGGGCCTGCTCCCGCCGGTCATCAGTACCCTGGTTGCTCAAGTAAAGTGTGCTTACAATCAGTATCAGCAATTGCCGGATGCGCTCAGCAAAAACATCTACCTGACCGCCTTGCATGACCGCAACGAGGTGCTGTTCTACCGGTTGCTTTCCGGGCACCTGAGAGAGATGATACCGATCGTCAACGATCTGACGGTTGGCATGGCGATGCAGCAGTATCACCACGAGTGCCGCCGCCCCAGGGGCGTGTACCTCTCGATCGACCATCTGGAAGGCATTGAGGAAGCATTTGCGAATCTCGGCGCCAAACCGGAGGATATCGACTTGATCCTGGCCACCGACGCCGAGCAGATCCTGGGACTGGGCGACTGGGGCGTCGGAGGCATCGAGATCTCGATCGGCAAGCTGGCGATCTATACGGCCGCGGGTGGAATCGACCCGACCCGAGTGATCCCGGTGATGCTGGATGTCGGCACCAACCGGGAAAGCCTCCTCAAGGATCCCATGTACATCGGGAACCGGCATGCCCGCATCCGTGGAGAGCGCTACGACGCGTTCATCGACGCTTACATCAAAACGGCGACCAAGTTGTTCCCTAATGCGCTGCTGCATTGGGAGGACTTTGGCCCCGGCAACAGCCGCCGCATCCTCGAGAAATACCGTGATCGAACCTGCATGTTCAATGACGATATGCAGGGCACGGGCGCGATCACAATGGCGGCGGCGGTTTCAGCAATGCGGGTCTGTGGATCCCCACTGCGGAACCAACGCGTAGTCATTTTCGGCGCCGGCACCGCGGGGGTTGGAATCGCCGACCAAATCCGGGACGCCATGATAAGAGAGGGCGCTTCCCCGGAGGAAGCTGTCCGGCGCTTTTGGTTGGTGGACGTCTCGGGGCTGCTGGTCGATAACATGGGCGACCGGCTGCGCGATCATCAGGTGAAGTATGGACGGCCGGCGGCTGAAGTGAAGCGCTGGGCCCACCAGAGCGCCATAAGCCTGGCCGAAGTGGTCCGCCAGGTGCGGCCGACCATACTGATCGGAACTTCGACGGCGGCGGGTGCTTTCACGGAAGCTATTGTCAAAGACATGGCCGCGCATGTGGACCGGCCCATCATCTTTCCGCTTTCGAATCCAACCTCATCGGCTGAGGCCGCTCCAGCCGATCTAATTGCTTGGACCGAGGGCCGGGCTCTGATTGCTACTGGCAGCCCCTTCCCGCCTGTAACCTACCGGGGAGTGACTTATGTCATCGGTCAGGTGAACAACGCTATGTTGTACCCCGGCCTTTGTCTGGGTGCGATCGTTTCTCGAGCCCGTCGGATGAGCGACGGAATGTTGGCGGTGGCGGCGAACGCGGTGTCCAGTCTGGTGGCCGTGCGCCAACCTGGCGCGTCATTGTTACCGCATGTCGACGACTTGCGAAGCGTGTCGGCGACCGTCGCGGTGGCCGTGGCCGAAGCAGCAGTGGCCGAGGGCTTGGCCGGCATCAAACTCCACGACATCGTGCAACAAGTGCAAGACGCCATGTGGCAGCCGGAGTATCGCCCGATCGAGGCCTGTTGAGACCGGGTGCAAGATGGCGATCGCTTCGCGAGGAATTCACGGCCGGAACGAGCGCGTGGCTTCTCGACTATGCCGGCGCTCGTGACGTTCGCCGCGATTGTTCGTGAGCTTTCGGCAGGCGTGCACAGATCAGAAGCAGTATCCCTGTCTCAGCCAGTAGTGCCAGTCTTCGATAGCCTGGGATGATCACACGAGACGAGTTGTTGTATCAGACCGCCGATGAGACACCGAGATGCGTCATCGTCCGAATGCCCACGCCACCATCAGCGGGAACTCTTCTCGCCAGAATGCGCCACCGTGCGACCCAGCTCGCTCATTCATGACGACATCCGCATCTGCATCGCGCAGCGCGTCCGCCCACCTCCTTGCGTTCTCGAGGAAGAACGGCTCCTGTGTGCCAGCGACAAGGTATGTGCGCGGAAGCGGACTCGGCATAATGCCAGGCGGCTTGTAACCGCCGCCAGGCGAGGCGCACAAGACCGCACCGTAGACATGTGGATGCCGAAGCCCAAGAGCGAGGGCCAGCTCTCCACCCGCCGAGACGCCGAACACCGCGGTACGTTCAGTGGGCAGCGCCACGCCAAACCGCGACTCCGTCCATCGGCGAACGTCCTCGACGAAGAACTTCTCGTGTGCCGCGAACCGCTCCGGCTCAAAGCCCGGTGAGTACTCATGGAGCCGCAGCGTCTCATCGGTCAGCCCATGTACACCGACGATCATTGTGGACGGTACGTCGGCCTTCTCGAGCAACCGGCCCCACTTCGAGATTCCCTGACCGTCACCGGCGAAGACGATTGCTTCGGGCGGGTCCGGTGGAACGTACACCGTGACCTGCCTTCCACCGTCGTACTCGAACATCTCGGTGACAAACTCTCCCGAGACTGCGCCGGTGGGCTTGGCGGGCGCTCCGTCGGACTCACTTAGCTTGCGGTTGACGTGATTGCGTGCTTGCTTCTTCATGGCCTTGCCTTCATTTTTAGAACTTTGGAACTCCAACATATTGATTGTGAATCGCCTGGAAATGATCTGTGCCCGGCTTAGGTAATCGGCCGTACGGCCCGTTGAGCAACAACGCGGAAATTGGTAGGAATAGCCTGGGTGCCTCAGACCTCAAGCACAATCTCCAACGGCGGTAACTGGTCCACCGAGCGCGCCTGGGTCCGTTTGCCGGGATGGCCGAAAACCCTCCACGATTGACGTGTCGTGAGGCCGCGTTTCCCGGGGCATTTCGGCTGTTCCTGAGCATGGCCGCAGAGGAATGCTTTCGGCCATGCGACCAAACCATGATATTACGCAGCCGCGGGCCTTGCGATCCGCGCCAGCGTGTCACGGTAGTTCCACCGCATCCAGCCCGCCGGACTCGCTTTCAGTTCCGCGCGATGCCGGAGTAACTCCGTCAGATAGTCGAAGGGGTTGGTCCTGTTCAGTTCACAGGTGTGGATCAGGCTCATGAAAAGATCGCCCACCCGTGCCCTTCATCGTCTTGTAGAGGAGCGCGTTTTTGCGATGCAGAATCGCCTTCTTCAGGGCACGTTCAGCGATGTTGTTGGCAAAGGTCGTCAACTGCACCGCATGATGACCGTGCCGATACCATTTTTGAAGTCATCCACCCACACCATCCGCTGAGGGGCCAGAAGTTCAAGCTGGTTACGTATCGCTACAACTGGGGCGAGGACCGGGTCTACTTCCACGATGTCGCAGGCAGGTTGAGCTCCCTTCCAGCGTGCTGGACCACGGTGTCGGCGGAAGACCCGTTTGTGGTGAGGGCCAGCGGCCGATGCTTCTTTCGCTACGAGGACTTGATCAAGTTGGTTGAGCTGGTGGAGAAGCTTCGATGAGAAGACGGCCACCGGGTCGTAAAGTGAATTACGCCTTAAGCGTAAAGATAAATATGCCGGCATCGGCGGGCGGAACGATTTGCCAGAGGGTTCCTTGTGGGCGATATACGCCAATCAAAATGCTGGGTCGGTTGGATAAAATGCTTGACAATGAGCTATTGTTGATCATAATTATATTTACAGTGGCCGCAGTGGTTTCAGATGCCGGAAAAAGATTTCAAACTCGAAGCCTTGCGCGAACAAGGAACTTTAAATACACGGCCCCGCGAAGTCACCGACCCGCTGTTTGCCGCCGACAGCTTTTTCGATTCCAGAGATCTCGTCCAGGTCAAGTACGAGATGCTGCGCCGCGTGCAGAGCGAGGGCCATTCCGTGACTGGCGCCGCGACAGCTTTCGGCTTCTCCCGGCCCTCTTTTTATCAGGCGCTCTCGGCCTTCGAGGAGGGTGGGCTTGGTGGCCTGGTGCCCCGCAAACGCGGTCCCAAGCAGGCGCACAAACTGACCGACGAGGTCCTGGCTTTCATCGTCGAGAGACGCCAGAAAGAGCCGTCGGTGCGCCCACGGGAACTGGTGCGCTCGATCGAAGAGCGTTTCGGGACGAAGGTGCATCCACGAAGCATCGAACGCAGCCTGCTGCGTCATCAAAAAAAACGCCGCTGATTGAATCCGGTGGTCCACGGAGAACCAATTCGGCGCTGACTGAACATTACGAGCAACTCCGCCGCGAGGCCACCGGTTGTTCGGAACATGCAGCCCAAGGATTGGGGCTAGCGTTGTTTCTCCGGCGTGGCATGACAGCCTGGATGCAGGCCTGGTCACAATGCACCGATAGTGCCCAAACTGAAGCACAGCCGCGGCCAGCAACACCTGCAGCCGTTCCGATCGATCTACGAATGCAGATCGCCACGCTGCTGACCGGAATCATTCTCGGTCTTCAACAGGAGGCAACCCATGACTGGAACCGCACATGAAAAAGTGAATACCGGCCATCTGAAGCGAAACGCTTATCTGTATATACGACAGTCCACCTTGCGCCAAGTGATTGAGAACACCGAGAGCACGCTACGGCAATATGATCTTCGGCAGCGTGCAGTGGCCCTGGGCTGGCCGATCGAGCGCATCATTGTGATCGACAGCGACCTCGGTCAATCCGCGGCAACGGCGGCGGACCGCGAAGGATTTCAAAAGCTGGTGACGGAAGTGAGTCTGGAAAAAGCCGGGATCGTGCTCGGACTGGAAGTCTCGCGGCTGGCCCGCAACTCCACGGACTGGCACCGGCTCCTAGAAATCTGCGCGCTCACCGACACACTCATCCTTGACGAGGACGGAGTCTATGATCCGCGCCACTTTAACGACAGACTTTTGCTCGGATTAAAGGGAACCATGTCGGAAGCGGAACTTCATGTGATTCGCGCCCGGCTACAAGGCGGCATCTTGAACAAAGCGCGCCGAGGCGAACTGCAGTGTCCCCTGCCCGTGGGCTTTATGTATAACTCCGAGGGCCGGCCGATCCTCGATCCTGATAAACAGGTACAGGAAAGCATTCGGTTCTTCTTCGACGCATTCCGCCGCACCGGTTCCGCCTGTGCGGTCGTGAAAGCGTTTCGTCACAAAGGCCTTCTGTTTCCACAACGGCTGAAGAAGGGGCCGAACAAAGGTGAGCTTCTTTGGGCGGAACTCATCCACAGCCGGGCACTGTACATCCTGCACAACCCACGCTATGCGGGCGCATTTGTTTACGGCCGCAACCGTACGCGCGCAAGACCGGATGGAAGTACGGCCTACACGAAGTTGCCCAGGGAGCAGTGGACGTTGTTCCAGGACGTTCATCCCGGCTACGTCTCATGGGGGCAGTATGAGGAGAACCTGCAACGACTGCGCGATAATGCTTACGCCAACGGCCAGGATCGTAGAAAGAGTCCCCCGCGCGAGGGCCCGGCGTTGCTGCAAGGCCTGGTTGTCTGTGGCGTCTGCGGCAGCCGGATGACAGTCCGCTATCACGCGCGACAGACGAGGATCGTGCCGGAGTATGCCTGCCAGCGCGACGGAGCCGACCACATCGTCTCGGTATGCCAGCACGTCTTTGGTGAACACCTTGACCAAGCCGTCGGCCAACTTCTCATCGACACACTCACTCCCCTGGCGCTGGAAGTCACGCTGACCGTCCAGCGGGAGATGCAAGTCAGATTAGATGAGGTGGACCGTCTGCGAAAGAAGCAAGTTGAGCGAGCCCGGTATGAGGCCGATCTGGCTCAGCGGCGCTACCTTCACGTGGACCCGGCGAACCGGCTGGTTGCGGATTCGCTCGAGGCCGAGTGGAACAACAAACTTCGGGCACTGAATGCCGCTCAGGAGCAGTATGAAGAGCAGCGCAAAAACGATCAGGCAGCGATCAGCGAACAACAGCGTGCGAGTATTATGGCCTTGGCGCATGACTTTCCTCGGCTATGGCAGAATCCCCAGACGCCGGACCGCGAGCGAAAGAGGTTGGTCCGGCTTGTGCTGGACGACGTGACGCTCATCCAAAACGAAGGGATCACTGCGCACGTTCGATTCAAGGGCGGGATCACGAAAACTCTGACGCTGCCGCGACCTCTCAACTCCTGGGAAGGGAGAAAGACCCCGACCGAAGTGGTGACCGAGATCGACCGCTTGCTGGATCACCACACTGAAAAAGAGATCGCCGGGATTCTCAACGAGCGCGGCGTCCGTTCGGGGGACGGAAAGGCCTTCCACAGCCGAGCGGTTGCACGGATTCGCACAAAGTATCAGCTCAAATCACGCTATGATCGACTACGCGAGAAAGGCTTGCTCACAATCGAGGAAATCTCGGATCGCTTGAAACTCACGCCGGTGTGGGTGCGAGCATGGCGAGACCATGGATTGCTTCGAGCCCACCCGGTGAGCGACAAGAACCTGTTTCTATACGAGGATCCAGGACCCGATCCGCCTCGCAAAGCCCAGGGAACCAAGCTGTCAGAAAGGCGCCGTTTCACAGAGCTGGCTGTGCACGGTTCGCAGGAGGTGCAGTATGAAGCGTAGTCCTTGTCCAGGGGCGCGCCTGCCTGCCGCAGGAACAGCGTCAGCTTCGTCCAGTGCCGCTGCAGATACGAGATCGCTTTGCCAAGGCCGGAGTTCGGTTCTGTCCTGTGCTCCGCAAACTGCGCTTCCATCCTCGTGCAGCTCATCCATTAACGGCGCGCTGTTCGTCTGGTGCAACAGAAGTCGCTCTTCCGCCGTCAGGCCGCGCTGTTTAGCTTCGGCGTCGAAGCGGTAAACGGTGCCCAGCGTCGCCTGCACATACCGGCACTCTTCGGGGAAGTTCGCGGCAACGTCTACCACCTGCCGTCTTCCATGAGCCAGACAGTTGGCCAGCAGAACTTCCACACCCGGCGGCTTTGGTGTGTTCCGCGAGAGAGCGTCGCACACCTGAATGGGCGCATCCAACTCTGCCGTGCGCCCATCGCCGGTGTTGCGCACCAGTTTCAGTATCCGCAGCCGGTGTCGTCGTTGTGCACCACGCTGCCCTGTGCCGCCTGGCGGATAAACTCGCCCTGTACCGGTTCCAGCGAACCGGCGGCCGGCTCCATCAGTTCCCATTGAGTGGCTGCGGGCAACGGCCGTCCCCATTTGACCTTCCAGCCGTTCCATCCGGTTGAAGGCACTCCGGTGCCGTACTTCAGCAGTGCGATCATCGCCACGGCGATGGTGTCGTATTTATCGGTACCGACGTTGGCGGGCTATTCCGCCGTGAATACCTGGCAGCAGGCATTGCAGCGCAGAGGTGGTTGGAGAGCACGTTTCCCGGGGAGCCAAGTCTTTCCGAAGACTACGGCTCGCCAACTCCTGCCGGCCTGAATTTCATGCCGAGGGGCGCCCTCGCCGGCCGGGAACGGAATCGCGCAGGGCCGTGATTTTATGCGGTGACGAACTCAGCACGTAACGAGCGAATAGCCGCGTTCCTGGGCTCGATTGACGGCGACAATTCCCGCCGGGACCATACGGGCGTTGCTCACCAGGTTGCTGGTCACCTCCGCCAAAATCGCGTCTGGCGTGCTTCCGACGGTGCGGGCAATCGAGCCTGCAATCGCGCGAGTCGAGAGCGCGCACACGGCGAACTGCGCTCCCAGGTTGGCGAGCGACTCCAGAGTGGTGCCGCGATTCGGAATCAGGTCGCCGTAGCCGGCCACATTATAGAAGTTCGCTGTCGGCGTCTGCTTGGTCTTGGGATCTTCTACTTTGGATCGCGCCGCCAGGATCGCTCCATATTTGCCCCACATCGCATCGTTGTAGCCGAACGGCGCGGAAAGGTGCCGCAGCACGATCACCACCGCCAGTTCGCTGCTTTCCACGCCATAATCAACCTTGTTGGTTCGGTAGAAATTGCCCGCGAAGGCCAGCGCGTTCCCAAGTCCGTCCGCCGCGATCGTGTCGAACAGAAACCGGTGCTTGACCGACGCTTTGTCGAGCCAATCGTCTTTTTCGTGACGCGCCGGTTCCCAACGCGCAGCCGTCGCTGGTTTCTGCTGAGCCATCGCCACACCCGATATGGTCACCAACGACGCAAGCCCGGTGTTCAGCCGCGTAAGAAAAGAGCGTCGCTCGGACGACGGTAGAGAATCACGATTCATGTGCATGAGCATATCACGCGCCGGACCTCCATTTGGCGTGGGCCGCCATTTACCCGCAGACCTCCAGTTGCTATATTTTGTTAGTGCCGTTCGCATTTAGCACGATCTTTGGAGGCCGCATGTACACTTGGATCACCCCTGCCGCGATGGTGGTATCGATCGGACTCGCCGGTTCCATATTCGCCCAGTCCGAAAAACCCTTAGCCGTTCCCGGTTCCGGCGTAGCCAAGGAGGTTCCGAATGCCCAGGAGCTTCCCGATCCGAACCTGACCTACAAAGTCTTGTTTGATGTCTCCAAGGCGGCTCCGAAACCCGATCAGGTGAGTCCGGTGCTGGATCTTTTGGCGCGGTATCTGAACACGCTGGACAAGTGGAACGTGCCGGCAGACCATCGCAAGCTCGCCGTGATCTTCCATCAGACCGGAGTGCAGGCCATTTTGAACAACGACGTTTACAAGGAGAAGACCGGGCACGATAACCCGAATATCGCGCTCATCCAAAACTTGAAGAAGGCCGGGGTTGAATTCCATGTCTGCGGCCAGGGACTGCTCGCCAACAAGATCGAACCGAACATGATTCTGCCCGGGATCGAGACGGACCTATGGGCCCTGGTTTCGATCGTCAACTTCCAGATGCGCGGTTACGCCCGAATCGGCAACTGAGGTAATTAGCCAGCGAAGCGGATCGCCGCACGAGCTTTCATCAGCCGGTGTGTTGATGTTGTTCGATTGCGCCGTTCTTAGGGCAAGGTGGTTATGCTTTCCTTAAAGCAACCGCCATGTTATTGAGCGCCAGTTCCAGAGTTTCCCGGGACGTCGCAAGATTCATCCGCATGTGGCCCGCGCCGCCCAAGCCGTAATTCGATCCGGCGTTCAACTGCACCTTCGCATTCTTCACCAACCACCGTTCCAGCATCATCTCCGGCGTAATCGGCCGCGTCGAGGTGGTCGTCTTATTGGCCTCGGCAGCCATGTCCTTGGCCCCGATTTTGTCGACTACGGCGCTGACATCCAGCCACGCCAGATAGGTTCCTTGCGCCTTCACGCACTGGATCAGCGGGATGTTCGCGCGTATAAAGGACTCCGCGTATTCATGGTTGGCATCGATATACGGGAGCAATTGGTCCAACCAATCCCCGCCTTCGTTGTACGCGGCTAGGGTCGCAATCATGCCCAGGGTATTGATGTTCTGTCTGTAGTGGGCCCTCACTCTGTCCATGTAGCCGGCATTGTCGGAGAACATCCAGGCGGTCTTCAGGGCCGACAATCCGAATGACTTACTCCCGGACTTGAACGTAATGCTGTTCCTGACGATCTCTTTGTCAGCGAGGGTGCTGTAGGGAGTGTACTTATTGCCCTTGGTCACGAAGTCACAGTGAATCTCGTCGGCTAACACCACAACGCGACGCTCCGTGCAAATTTCTCCGATCTTGGTTAGATCCTCGCGCGACCAGCAATTTCCTGTCGGGTTGTGCGGGTTGCAGAGAATGAAGACATTGGTGTCATGGCTGATGCGCCGTTTCAGGTCCTCGAAGTCGATGGAATAGCGGCCGTTGACCAACCTCAGCGGACACTCTTCCGGCGTGCATCCGACGTAGGCGATGTCTCCATAAAAGCCGTCGTAGGCGGGCGTCAGCAGCAGGATCTTGCTTCCTCGCGGCGAAAACGTCTCCAACGCGCTGATGATGCCGTTGTGCACACCGGTGGTCAGCAGCATCAAATCAGGATTGATGTCGATCCCGTAGCGTCGTTTGTTCCAACTGACGATGGCATCCGGGAAAGAAGGAGGCATGTCCAAATAGCCCCAGTTCTCATGCTGGACGCGCTTGGCGAGCGCTCTCGTGATGACTGGCGCGCACCGGAAATCCATGTCCGCGATGCCCATGCCCGCCACAATGCTGTCTTTGCCGTAAAGCCTGAGCTGTCGATCCCATTTGACGCAGTCGGTGCCGACGCGGTTATAGGGAGTGTCGAAATCGTACTTGCCACCCGTAATGGCATCCGGTTCAAAAGCGTTTGCGGTCCCAAGTGAAGCGCTCGTTCCCACGGCGCCCACGAGTGCCGCCATTTTAGCGTTCCTGAGGAACGCTCTGCGGTCCAGCCCTCCGTTGCGCGACATGCGTTGTTACTCCTGTTACTCTATTTTGTGGCTGATTCAGCCTTCAATAAGCATACTCTCAAGCTGCCCATGTGTCTCGACGATGAAGTTTAGGACAGCGTTCGCAACCGGACTCAGATTCGCCTCGGTTTCGCCTCTCTGGCCGTTCTTCGCAGTCCCTTTAAATGCAATAATACGCGCTTGGAGAACCGCAAGCCCGCGGCTTCCTTCGCAAGCCGTCTCAACTAGCAGAACTTGTGAAAACGCTACAGAATAAATACGGCATCCGCCAGTCCTCTGCTCCGGGCAGCGGCCTAAAAGCATAAGTCTTGACAAAATGTCACATTAGATATAATCTAAATGTTGCATGGACGCCGAGGCGATTAAACGGTCCTTGGAGGGCAGCGGGTTGCGGTGTACTCCGCAGCGCTACGCCGTGATGGCATTCTTGATGGAACACAACCGGCATCCCACGGCCGCGGAAATCTTCGAAGCCGTGAATCGCGTGGATCCGCGCTCTTCCAGGGCCACGACTTATAACAATCTGCGGGACTTGGTGCAGGCGGGTTTGGTGCGTGAAGTGGCCGTCGAGGGCCGCGCCGCGCGATTCGATGCGAAAGGCATGCGGCATCACCACTTCATCTGCGACCGCTGCGGCAATGTTGAGGACATTGAGTGGTACGACGTGCCCGGGCCTGCCTCGCGCTCCCTCGGCAAGCGGATTCTTCGCGAATGCGAACTCATTTTCCGGGGGCTCTGCGCGAAGTGCGCTCCGCGGCACGCTTCCCGTTAAGCTGTCGTAGGCGTGCGGATAGCAGATGAATGGCGCGCGTCACTAAGCGCCGCCGGCGGCAATTGCGCAAAAAGGAAAGCCAGGACGGCTTCCTGGTTCGTCACAGTTTTTTGACTAATTCGAAGGAAGACAAACATATGGATGAAACACTCACCACCGCGGCCGGGGCGCCTGTCCCCGGTAATCAAGAACAACTCAACCGAAGCCAAGTGCCCGGTAATGGGCCATGCCCGCAGACACACCAATGCGGACTGGTGGCCGAATCAGCTGAACCTGAAGATCCTGCACCAGAACTCGCCCCTGTCCGATCCGATGGGCAAGGCGTTCAACTACGCTGAGGAGTTCAAGAGCCTCGATCTGAACGCCGTGATCAAGGACCTGCATGCCTTGATGACGGATTCGCAGGACTGGTGGCCGGCCGACTATGGCCACTATGGGCCGTTCTTCATTCGTATGGCGTGGCACAGCGCAGGTACGTACCGCATCGGCGACGGCCGCGGCGGGGCAGGCTCCGGCACACAGCGTTTTGCGCCCCTCAATAGCTGGCCGGACAATGTGAGCCTCGATAAGGCGCGCCGGTTGCTCTGGCCGATCAAGCAGAAGTATGGCCGGAAAATCTCCTGGGCCGACCTCATGATTCTCGCCGGTAACGTCGCCTTGGAGTCGATGGGGTTCAAGACCTTCGGTTTCGGCGGCGGGCGCGAGGACGTCTGGGAGCCCGAAGAGGATATTTTCTGGGGGCCTGAGGGCAAGTGGCTGGCGGACGAGCGCTACACGCGGCGATCGTCAGCTCGATAATCCTCTCGCCGCTGTTCAGATGGGCCTGATTTACGTGAATCCGGAAGGGCCCAATGGAAAGCCGGATCCGCTCGCCGCGGCGCGGGATATTCGGGAGACGTTCGCCCGCATGGCGATGAATGACGAGGAGACCGTTGCGCTGATTGCCGGCGGCCACACGTTCGGCAAAACCCACGGCGCTGCCGATCCGGGCAAATATGTCGGCCCCGAACCCGAGGGCGCCCCCATCGAGGAGCAAGGCTTGGGCTGGAAAAACACCTTTGGCAGCGGCAACGGCGGCGATACGATCACCAGCGGCTTGGAGGGCGCATGGACCACCACGCCGGCCAAGTGGGGCAACAACTACTTCGACAACCTGTTCGGCTATGAGTGGGAACTGGCGAAGAGCCCTGCCGGCGCGCACCAGTGGACGCCTAAGAACGGCGCCGGCGCAGGCACCGTTCCGGATGCCCACGATCCGTCGAAGCGGCACGCCCCGACCATGCTCACCACGGACCTCGCCCTGCAGGATGGACCCGATCTATGCGCCGATCTCGAAGCGCTTCCACGAGAACCCGCAGGAGCTCGCAGACGCGTTCGCCAAGGCTTGGTTCAAGCTCACGCACCGCGATATGGGGCCGATCTCGCGGTATCTCGGCCCGCTCGTGCCGAAAGAACCGCTGATCTGGCAGGATCCTGTTCCCGCAGTGGATCATGCATTGATCGGGGAGCAGGACATTGCCGCTCTGAAGGCCAAGATCCTCGCGTCCGGACTGTCCATCTCTGAACTGGTCTCGACGGCCTGGGCGTCGGCGGCGACGTTCCGCGGCTCCGACAAGCGCGGTGGCGCGAACGGCGCGCGCATTCGCCTCGCGCCGCAGAAGGATTGGGAAGTGAACCAGCCGGCTCAACTGGCGAAGGTACTGCAGAAACTCGAAGCGATCCAAAAGGAGTTCAACGCTTCGCAGTCCGGAGGGAAAAAGGTCTCGCTCGCTGACCTGATCGTTCTGGGCGGCGACGCTGCCATCGAGGCGGCGGCGAAGAAAGCCGGACACGACGTGAAGATTCCTTTCTCGCCGGGCCGCACGGATGCTTCCCAAGAGCAGACCGATGTGCACTCATTCGCCGTAATGGAGCCGGTCGCTGACGGGTTCCGCAACTATCTCCGAAGCGGACCGCCCCTGTCGGCGGAGGAACTGCTGCTGGATCGGGCGCAGTTGTTGACTCTGACCGCCCCCGAGATGACGGTTCTCATCGGCGGCTTGCGCGCCCTGAATGCGAACGTCGGGCAGTCCAAACACGGCGTCTTCACCAACCGGCCCGAGACGCTGACGAATGATTTCTTCGTCAACCTGCTCGACATGAAGACGAAGTGGCAGGCCTCCTCAGCATCCGAAGGCGTGTTTGAGGGGCGCGATCGCGCGACGGGCAAAATCAAGTGGACCGGCACCCGTGTCGACCTGGTCTTCGGTTCGAACTCCCAGCTCCGCGCAATCGCGGAAGTCTATGCATGTGACGACTCGAAGGAGGCGTTTGTGAAGGACTTCGCGGCTGCGTGGAACAAGGTGATGAACCTGGATCGCTACGACCTGGCCTAAGCTCGGCGGTTCAGATCGGCAAAGCCCGTTAATGACGCCCGGCGCCAGTGACCGGAGTAGGTATAATATCAACCGCTGGAAGGCCAAAAACTAATTCCGGTTGGTACGCCTGGGGAGGTTTTCATGAAGAAACGCTTCTTGATGTCAGCGGTTTGCGCCGCGGCCATTTCTTTTTGCGCCGTCGCTCCGATGAATGCGCAGGGCGACGGCGGGCGGGGGCAAGACGGGGCGCAGTGCAGCGCGATACCCGCAACTGCCATTCCATCTGGTGGAGAATTTTTTCCACTATCCCGCCAACTCTGTCCTGGGCCGCGTGAGCGGCATCGCGGTCGGCCCCACCGGGCAATATCGTCGCCCTCAATCGCGGCTATCACCCCGTGCTGGAGTTCAAGTCGGACGGCACGTTTCGTGCGCTCCTGGGGCGAGGGCTCCAGCATGTTCGTCGGCGCGCATCCGTGCGCTTCGATCCGCAAGGCAATCTCTGGTACGTGGATGCCGCCGACGACATCATTTACCGCTTCGATTCCGAGGGCCGCACCGTGGGCACGTTGGGAACAAACCCGGAGCCCTGGACCTGGCTGACGCACGTGATTGAGCGCGCCGCGCGCGGCAGGGCCGCCTTTTATCAGGAGACGGATATCGGCTGGAGCAAGGATGGCAGCATGTTCGTCTCCGACGGATACGGCAATTCGCGGGTCGCCAAGTTCGATAAGGACGGCAACTTCGTCAAGTCCTGGGGTGAGCGCGGCGGCCAGCCGGGCAACTTCAACACCCCTCACAGCCTGGTGGTGGACAATAACGACGTCATCTATGTCGCCGACCGCGGCAACAGCCGCATCCAGGTTTTCGACACGGAGGGCAATCTGAAAGCGGTTTGGAACCTGCCGACCGCGCCCTGGTCGCTCTGCCTCACGAAGGGACCCAATCAGGTGATGTTCGTGGGCAGCGTGGGCCGGGTCTACAAGATGGATCTCAGCGGCAAGATCCTGGGCGCTTTCGGCCGCCCCGGCCGCATGCCCGGCACCATTGACTCCGTTCACGCGGATCGCATGCCCGGATGAGAAGGCCGTCTATCTTGCCAACTTGTATGCCTCGCGCATCGACAAATGGGTCGCGCAGTAGCAATCTGTGCCGATATCAATCAAGACGATGCTGCACTTTGGTGAGTCTCGGCCATAGTTTAGTCCGGCGGCCTCCGTGCGACGGGCTCCACGGCGCCGTCGCCCCGAAGTTAAACTTTTAGTGGCTTTCGGAAAGAACCGTGAATACGCCCGTTCCTCGAGACGTCAGGAAATCAACAGGCATGTAACGGTATCCCAAGTCGCCCGTGCAGGTGCCCCAGCTGTTCTTGATGATGAAATACCCGCCCCCGGCGCCGGCCGGCGCAATCAAAGTCCCGGGGTTGGCGGCTAATTGTGAATTGTCGATGTATCCCACGATGTGAACGACGTGCCCTCCGTTCTTTCCCAAAGAAAGGGGTTCCTCCGGAATGTATCCATTGTCGTCAGGAAGTGTCCCGAGCGTGTACGCCAGGATGACTGGATTGTTAAAGGCAAGTTCAATGATGATATTGGCTACCGAAACATCGGGAAACTTTAGGATCCCAGATGCTGAAGGCTCCGTTCGACATATACGGCGATCGTTTGCCGGAGAGCGAGGCCGTATAGTAATAACAGGTCCAGCCGAACGATTGGTTATAGCAATCCTCGGGCGCTTGCGGTGAGCTATTGGAACACCCAGGCTCGAGCGATGGATAGGGATAGTTCTCACAACTGTCTAGAAAGCCCTTCCGTTTCAGTGATGGGTTGTAATCCCACTGGTCCTCGTAAGCGAATTTATAGTTGTGCTTGGCGGCATTGTCGAGATCAAAGCGCGGATTCCCACCATCATGAGCGTATTCGAGGTACCAATTCAGCTTTTCATTTTCCATGAAATCCTGTTCTGAAAGATTCACATGATTGCCGTGTCTCTGGCGATCAACTGTTCCATGGCTGATGTCGCCGCGAATATATGGCAGGTCCCCCGCACCCCCTGATTCTTGATGCACGTCAGTTGGTCCTTATATGGCCAGTTAAAGTTCGCCAGGATACCAAATGGATTTGGTTCGGTGCAGGTGTTCCGGGTTTGGTCTCCATAGTGCATTTCCGTCAGCGATGAATTTGCGCCGATATCCCCGCTGCACGAGGGGGCGAATGGACTGCCTAACGCGACCGGCGTAAACGGCAGCATCTTGTAAACCGCGGCGCCCTGGGAGACAACCGATTGCAGGGCGTTTTTGATGGCACCAAGCGACGTATTCGCCAACGATGACGGGGCAACTAATGAGGAAGGGGGCGTCAGGTTTGCGCAGCCACCGTTTCCCCACCGAGCTGAAGGAGCTGGCGGAGACCGACCCGCAAAGCTGGCTATACAATCCCGCATAACTGGTGTACACCGATTGATAAAGGGCGAGCTGTTGAACGGGATCGGCTGAGGCTTGGATGCCGGTAGCCAGATCGTTAAGTATCGTAGCCGGCCCCATGGTTTCGACAGTCTGGGAACTACCATTCGGACCTGGGATCTGGACCAAGTAGTTGCCGTCGGGCGTGCGCACGGTGGCCGGATCGGTGGGCGGCGCATAGAGCTGCGTCAGACTGGAAAGATTCGGGTTCTGGTCGATGAAGTTTTCGACGATTTCCTGGTCCTTAAGATATGTCGTGAAGCTTTGCAGATCCTCCCGGAGCAGCTCAAAGGGAGTGATTGGGAAAAACTGCACCCCTTCCTGAACCAGTTGCTGGTATTCCGCCGGGGTGATGATATTGACCGGCCGGGGGGCGGCGCGGGTTGGGCATTCGCGACGATGCCGGCCAGCGCAATCAGGCAGGCGCCGGACAAGCTACAGGTTCGTCCCGTCCGAACAGAACGCCGTGAACTGAGTCTCAACAATATTTGTCCTCGCATGATTTGTCTCCCTGAGGCGCAATTTTGGAGCCTGTATCGCCCTCACTAGTTAAGGGCGGAAACTGCGCGCCAAAACTGTCAGCGTTCGGAGCATTTTCGATTGGACGGTACTGCCTGGTCGCGGCTGACCGCAGACGGCCGACCCTAGAACCCACAGTCGAAAGGTGTTAGCCTTCGTCTCAGACTTACCAAGAACGGATCCGCCGCGGGAGCAGATAACAGAACTGTTGCAGTCCTGGAGTCAAGGTAACGGTAATTATCCCGTCAGTACAAGTATATAATGTGAATGACGTGACAAGCCGAAGATAGAATCAGAGGGCTACGTCTCTGTCTCTGTGCTAAACTTTTACCGTTTAATCCGTGCCGAACACAAGCGGTTTTCGTAGCCCATATGAGCTTCAGCAGCATTTTGCAGATCACGGTACAGAGGTCGGAGCAATAAGCATCGCAGAATATGAACAGATGGCCGATGATTTCTGGATTGATCCGAAACCATCTCACGTCCATGAATATCGAAGGAGGAAGGGCGATCTAGTGC
Organism: Terriglobia bacterium; assembly: GCA_963739705.1. Classification (GTDB taxonomy): domain Bacteria; phylum Acidobacteriota; class Terriglobia; order Bryobacterales; family Bryobacteraceae; genus Palsa-89. Next base: position 585,878 of record CAVUBR010000025.1, read on the forward strand.
GTTACGATCCGCGTACCGAGTTCTTTGGTGTCATCGACAACAAGAGCAATATCCGTACATTTTATAAGGCGATTCCATGCGCTTCAATAACGGCTGTTGCGCTGAGAGCGATAATGAAGTCGAAGGGACTGTGCCATGACTTTGCTACTAATCTCGATTACTACAACGCGAGGTGCCTACAATGGTGAGTGATCGACTTTGTACAGTCTGTGGGTTTGAGATGGAGGAGGGGCCTAGGGACTTCAATATCTGTCCATCCTGCGGAACTGAGTTTGGGCTTCATGATCTGAACGCCTCTCTTGAGAGTCTCCGGGCTGCTTGGTTGGCTTCTGGTCCCACATGGCATAGCACCGTATTGGCACAACCTCCGAATTGGGAACCATTATTGCAATTAGGGAACCTCTACCTCAATTCTCGTGTTGTCCCATCTCTTCCTGGCTATTCTTATTCAGCCGAACACCCAGTATTCCGAGCTAGGCTGCGTAGGCGGCGCATTGGACGAAGTCATGGAATTCCGAGCATGTCGGAGGGCTTGTCGCCGATCCAACTATGTCATGCAACTAGATGAGACAATAACTAGGCATGGATGAGCCTCAGAAGCCGACCGAGTCCGTTGACGAAGACATAATCTCAGCGTACGCGAACAATGTCGCCATCGAACAGACTGTCTGGGATTTGAAGTTGATCTTCGGAGAATTTTCGGGGCGATCCAATTCAGTTGAATGGCATACTTCGATGACCCTACCTTGGGCGCAGGCGAAATTGCTCGCCTACTACCTTCGGGTCAACATAGCGGTCTGGGAACTTCGAAACGGCCTAGTTAAGATCCCAGAGCCAATGCTTCCACCGGAGCTACCTCCTTTGACCGAAGAAGAAAAGAGAGATCCTCTTAAAAAGACTGCGATGGAGACCATTCGAAGGTATCAGAGTGAGTTCCTAGAACAACTCAAGAAAGAGCAGCAGAAATGAAAGCCGATGAAAATCCGCGCACGAGCAAGCCATTGCACCCTCTGCCGGAGACGAAAGAGAAAATGCGCCCGATCACGCGGGCTGGGTTCAGAAATCTACTGAAGCGGGCGATTACTCCACCCGCTTCGAAACCTCATCCAAAATCTGTTTGAACATCGGCGCTGGCACGTTCCGCCGATTGTAGCGGAAAGCGTACTCGTTCAAGTAATCCTGCAAGAACTTCTCGCTGACTGAGTGATAGACGCCTCCGATCCCGCGCTTAATCAGGCTCCAGAATCCTTCGACGGTGTTTGTATGAACATCGCCCATGACATAGACCTTCGATGCGTGCTTGATGCGCCTATGGGTGTATCGGCGCTTTTCTCCGATGGTGTTGTAGCCTCCCCATTCGTCTGTGTACACAGTGCTTCCGGGCATGACGTACTCATAGATCTTACCCTTGAGAGTCTGAATGCTGTTATCAGGAATGCAGCGGGCGACGATGCGGCCCTTGCGTTCCACGATGCCCATCACCATTGTTTTGTTGTCGCGGGGCTTACGGCCAGCGCCGTACTTCTGAACGCCGCCGTACATGGTTTCGTCTACCTCAACCGTCGATCCCTCCAGACTGATCTCTTCACCCATCAGCGACCGAATCTGTTTGAACATGCGCCACGCGGTCTTGTAGGTGACGCCAGTCTCACGCTGAATCTGTTTTGCGGAGATTCCGCACTTAGTGGAACCCATCAGATAGATGGCGTAAAACCACAGCCGCAACGAAGTAGTGGTCTTCTCAAAAACGGTTCCAGCTAAAGGGTAGATGTGAGTACCGCAATGGTCGCAAGCGTAGGCAGTGCGACCAGAGACGCGATAATGCTTCCGTTCGCCTTTGCATTTCTCGCAAGTGGTGACGCCATTGGGCCACCGCTGCTCTTTGACGTAATCCAGGCAGGCATCATCGTTCGGAAATTCCTTCTCGAACTGGAACAGCGTATATTTCTGTGCCTGATTGAGTACGTTGTTGCGGCCTTGTACGTCACCCATGAACCTATTATGCCCTTTGTTCTACTTGTTGTCAAGGGATAATTACCAAGGTAACCAGGGCGCGATCGAGAAGCTTGTGCCGCTGGTCTACGACGAGTTGCACCGCCAGGCGCAACGGTACATGTCCCACGAACGGGCCGGGCCATACTCTGCAAACCACCGCATTGGAAACGAGGTGTACTTGCGGCTGGTGGACTCCGCGCATGCGGGTTGGGAAAGCCGGACCCATTTCTTCGGCGTTTGCGCGCAGGTGATGCGGCGCATTCTCGTGGACTGGGCCCGATCGCGCCAGACGCTGAAGCGTGGCGGAAATGTGCGCGCGCTGGATCTCGACGAAGCGCTGGCCGCGGCCAAGCAGCCGGGCGCCGACCTGGTGGCCGTTGACGACGCCCTTAAATCGTTGGCAGTGCTCGATCCGCGCAAGGGACAGGTGGTTGAGATGCGTTTTTTCGGCGGGCTGAGCGTCAAGAAAACCGCCGAGGTGCCGAAGGTCTCGCCGGAGACCGGAATCGGATCTATAGCCGCATTCTGCTTCCAGATTTTGAACGTGCCCGCCGCATCGCAATCGACCAGAATGCCGCCCTTCACCCGCTTGATCGGTACGATGTATTGCCAGTCCTCTTCCAATTTGACTTCCACGAACGAATCTAGTTCCAGTTTGCCCGCAACGCTATCGAGCCATGCTACATAGGCGATCTGATCTTCGCGTATGCCCCCGACGGTTTTACGGGCCTGCTCTTCGCGCGCATTCGCTTCCCGCATTTTGCGCTGGTACTCGTCCCAGTCGTCGATTTCCGCAAGCCTGTTACAGGCCAGTACGTCTTTGGTCGAGAGCGGCTTGGGCTTCACTTTAGCCGCGGGCGCGGGGGTAGCCTGCGAAGATTCTGCCCGCTGGCGCCACAGCTCCGACTGGTGGAGTAGCTGTCACGGGAGCGCGGTTTGGCCGGCAGGACCACAACAAGGCCGCAATCCCGCAGACGCGATCCTGAGCGTGCCGCTAATCCAGTGCGGCACAGGAAAGAAACTGGTATTCATAATGGTTTTTGCTCTCCTACTGACATCCTAGCGTTAGCTACCTTCCGAACTTCGAGGGCGCAGGAACAACACTGCTGATAGAAGAGCCAATCCAAGCCATCGTGGTTCAGGAACTGGGTCGGGCGGATCCACCGTCTCATGGAGTGTGAGTGTTACGCTCTGTCGCATGAACTCGATTCCAGTGAAGACGTCGTTTGAGGGATCGTTCCCGGTTGCGATCGCAAACGGTGTAAACGTTAACGCCAGTGTGCCTGAACCCCCGAAGGGCGCGATGTCCGCGCTTCCGGAGGCCGTGATTGAACCATATGCATCGCTCGTACAGGCGCTGAAATCGCAGCTTGCGTTTTCCGTCGTTCCGCTCGCGCTTTCCGTGATCGAGGAATTGACTCCCAGGTCCCCCTGAATCCCCTCCGTCCAGGTGAAACTGAATGGCGTTCCAATCGGATCGTAGATATCGTAGAATCCGGTCCCGTAATTCACCGTATCCTGGAGCGTCCAGGTAACCGATGTCAGGCCTTGCTGCTGCGGGATATCGAAGACAATCGAGTCGCACGTTACGACGTACCCGAATCCGGGCGCGGCGCATCCGTAGGCGTTGTCGTTCGACTCAGGTCCGTAGACGGTTGTGGTGGTGACGAAGCTGGCCCAGGCTGCCAGGGTTGACGTGAACATAAGACATAGCAACTTCATTTGAAACTCCTCCGTTTCCTGTCTTGTGGCCTCCTGGAACCCGGCCACATAGCGAACTGCGTCTTTGAACCCGACACTCCGGTCATGAGTGTTCTCACTTTGCCTTGGCCCGCAACTCCTCTATCGTGCTCTGGACTTCAGCGGCGCTGCCCCGGCCGAACGTTCTGCCACAACCGTTAGCTGAGCCTAGCAGCCGCAGTGAGAAGGCACCCGGCCGCAAAGTTCCGAGTTGCGACATGCGAACGATAACCTGCCGCGAAAAGCCTCTCTTCACGTATTGGCCGTCTTCCGTTTCGATGAAGTAGACCTGCCCCACCGCGCCTCTGCGGCTTTCTTCGCGATTGCCTTCCTCTGCTCGGCTGTCAATTTGCTGGCCCGAGCTGGTCCGCCCCTCTTCCCGAGGGAGGACATCACCTTCCTGACCTGCGCCGCCGTGGGCTCCTTCATCATGCATGTAAGTGTATCCTTATCCGTCAAGTAATTCAATAATCCCCACCCATCCCTAACCGTCAAGCATTTTTCTCTTGACACGATGCCTGTCTGTCAAGCAACTATACATGCTAGAACACAGAAAGAGGACACATGATGATTTGGGAAGAACGGCAAATCACTCAACAAAACCAGGAGTTCTACCGGCAGAACCAGCGCATGCGGGACGCGACCGACCCCCTTGAAACTCGTCCCCATCAAAACCAAGGTGCGGATTCCCGAAGCCCCGCCCAAGCCCCCGGCGCGCGAGGAACTTCCCTGGCTGCGCGTCGTCGATACAGAGTGCCAGACCTGCTCCGGTTTCGATTCGGGCTCGCTCGATCCGGGTGGCGAAGTTTGCCCGCATTGCATGGGCCGGGGCGTCGAAACGATCCAGCGCAACTACCTGTCGGAAGCGTTTGCGGTGATGTCCAATCCCAATTCCACCCGCGTGCTGGCTGCGGCGTGAGCTGAGCCGGGGGCACTCAGGTGGAACCTGAACGTTGGCGGAAAATCGAGCAGCTATACCATTTGGCACTGGAGCGGGACCAAGGCCTGAGAGCAGGTTTCATCGAGCAAGCCTGCGGTGGAGACGAATCGCTGCGAGAAGAGGTCGAATCGCTCCTGGCACAGTCGGAGGGCACGGAGGATTTCCTGGAAGCGCCGGCGTTGGACGTGGCCGCCCTGGAGCTGGCGTCGTCGTTCGAGCCACGCGCACCTTCGCATCTGGCCGACATTGGCCGCTATCGTATTATTCGTCTGCTGGGCGAAGGCGGCATGGGTACCGTCTATGAAGCCGAGCAGGAAGAGCCACGCCGCATGGTGGCTCTGAAGGTGATCAAGCTCGGCCTGGCTAGTCCTGATCGGCTGCGGCGGTTCCGGCAGGAATCGCGCGCACTGGCCCGTTTGCAGCACCCCGGAATCGCCCAAATTTACGAGTCCAACACGGCTGATACCGGCTTCGGGCCGCAGCCGTACTTCGCCATGGAGTTCACCCGCGGACTCCCCCAGCGCCAATACGCGGAAGTTCATCAGCTCAATACCCGCCAGCGGCTGGCGTTGATGGGTAAAGTCTGTGAGGCCGTCCATCACGCGCACCAGCGTGGATTGATTCACCGCGACCTGAAACCAGGCAACATCCTGGTGGATGAGACCGGCCAGCCGAAGATTCTTGATTTCGGAGTGGCGCGCGTCACCCAAACGGAAGCGCAGCGAGACGAGGAGCAGCCCACACTGCAAACCGGCTTGGGACAGATTGTCGGAACGCTAGCCTACATGAGTCCCGAGCAGGTGCTTGGCGACCCGATCGAGGTCGATACCCGCAGCGACGTCTACTCGCTGGGAGTAATTCTCTACGAGCTCCTGTCAGGGCGGCTGCCCTACCAAGTGAGCCAGCGTCAGTTGCCCGAAGCTGTGCACAGGATTCGGGAAGAAGAGCCCGCCGATCTTAGCTCCATTGATCGTAACTATCGCGGTGACATCGAAACCATCGTAAGGAAAGCGCTGGAGAAGGACAAAACGCGGCGGTAAGCCTCGGCAGCGGATCTGGGTGCGAACATTCAGCGCTATCTGAGCGACGAGCCGATTGCGGCGCGGCCGCCGAGCGCCACCTATCAACTGAAGAAATTCGCGCGCCGGCATCGCGGTCTGATGGCGAGCATCGCGGCGGTGTTTGTCGTGCTTCTGGCTGGTATCGGGGTGGCCACATGGATGGCCATTCGGGCCAGCCGGGCTGAGGCAGAGGCGCGAGCAGTCAGCCAATTCTTGCAAAACGACCTTCTGGCACAGGCCGGCGCGAGCACGCAGGCAGCGCCGAACGCCAAGCCCGACCCGCATCTGGAGGTGCGCACCGCATTAGACCGGGCGGCCGCGCGGATTGCCGGCAAGTTCCACCGCCAGCCGCTGGTGGAAGCCGCTCTTCGGGAGACGATCGGTACCGCCTATGAGGACTTGGGGCTGTATCCGGAAGCGCAACGCCAGTTCGAACGCGCCCTGAGCATATATCGCAGCACCCAGGGCGAAACGCGCCCCGAAACCGTGCACGCCATGGACAACCTGGGGGTTCTCTATTCGTATGAGAGCAACTATCCCCCAGCGGAAGCACTGCTGACAAAGACGCTGGCCATCGGAGAACGTTTGTGGGGCAAGCAGGCGCCCGAGACTCTTGGTCTCATGAGCGATCTTGGCGATGCGTATTCAAGAGCGGGTAAGTACAATCAGGCCGAAGCACTGCTCTTGAAGGCCCTCGATATCCGCCGCGTGTTAGGACCGGAAAACGATAGGACGCTTGTGACATTGAATAACCTGGCGCTAGCTGATTTGAACTTAGGGAGATTCGCGGATTCGGAGAAGCTGTTTAACGATGTACTTGCGCTTCGGAGGCGGGTTTCAGGACCCGAGCATCCGGACACGCTGCTGGCGATGAGAAACCTCGGGAGTGTTTATCTGAGTGAGGGCAGGTCCAGAAGGCCGATGCGCTTCTCACCAGCACGTTGGAATCGATGCGGCGAGTCCTGGGCCAGGAGCATGACCGGACGCTCGCCGCGATGCTCAATCTTGGTCAGCTTTATATTCGCGAGGGCCGGCTGGAAGAGGCTGAAACGTTGTTCCGGAAGACCGCGGAAATTCGCCGCCGTGTGCTTGGTCCCGAAGCGCCTCTGACTTTGCGAACCGAGATTGAGCTAGGTAGGAGTCAACTTCTGCAGCGAGAGTATTCCGACGCTGAAGCTACTTTGCGTCACACTCTCGAGGTGTATCGGAGAACGAATCCCGAAGATTGGCGCCGTTTTAATTGCGAGAGCTTGTTGGGCGCGAGCTTGGTTGGCCAGAAGAGGTTTCGCCATGCGAAGCCTCTGCTCCTGGCGGGTTATCAAGGCCTCGCGGCTCGGGAATCGAGAATCGGAGCGCCATACAAGTCGGACTTGCACGCTGCCCCCAAAACCCTCGCTCAGCTTAACCAAGGGGGGGACAAGCCGGCCAAAGCTGCCGAGTGGGAGAAGAAGTAAGTCCAGCCAAGATTTGTATGCCTACGCGCCTCGACAAATGGGTCGAGCAGTAAAGCAATCTGCGCCCATATCGAAGGCGGCGTGAAGGCAAGTCGGCAATTACTTCTTACGGCGCGCCCGAAGGATCAACAGCCTGCCCGAAAGCAGCGCCAGCGCGCTCCCGGGCCAACTAGGATCGATCCCCGGCACGGAAGCCGTTTTGGAATACGCTAAACCGCCATAGCGCCAGACTTTAGTTGTGCACCGGTAACACCACACCGCTGGGCGAGGATGCCGCTCTGATCAATCCCCCCTGACATGGTCGCCACCACTGGCCATTCGCCGTTGCCGAGCGACGTGGGAACCTGAATCGCCACTTGATACAGGCCCGCGTATCATGGTAGGGCATGTAGAGACCTCTGGTACTAGAACCTAGGGCCCGTTGACAAATGTCAAAGGATCGGTCAACCTGGAGAGGGTTTCGGTCTATCTCTATGATTACTGGGCAGACAACCAGCTTAGTGGACCTCGATCCTGAGCCTGTCACCCACCCTTGGTTCGCCGTGCGGGTGCGATCCAATTATGAAAGGATCGCGGAGTTACACCTGCGCGAACGCGGCTTCGAACGGTTTGCGCCCTCTTACAAGGTAGAAAGGCAATGGTCGGACCGAAAGAAGGAAATGGACCGGTTCCTTTTCCCTGGTTATGTTTTCTGCCGTTTGGACCGGCATGACCGGCTACCGGTGCTGACGATTCCCGGCGTGGTCGGCTTGGTTGGATTCGGCAAGATTCCGGCCCCCATTCCCGATGCGGAGATCGAGCGAATCCAGCGCATGCTGGAATCGGGTTTGCTGGTGAAGCCTTGGCCGTTCCTCGAAGTCGGCCAAACCGTGCTGATCGAGCGGGGACCGCTGGCCGGGATGGAGGGAATTCTGGCGGAGGAGAAGGGGCAATGGCGGCTGGTTGTCTCGGTCCATCTGTTGAGGCGATCGGTGGCCGCGGAAGTGGACCGCACTTGGGTTCGTCCGCTACAGTCGCGCGCCAGGTCCGGCGCCGGCGTTTAACGGTGAATCATTCCACAGATAATTGCAAATATTCATAGAAAATGACTAGAATCTAGCGCCAACAATCATAGACGGCCAAGCGCCGCGTGAGTCCAGGCCCAATCGCGAAGGCTGGGGAAAGAGGGAAGCAGCACTCTGGCAGGACCGGAAGATGCACAGGCAGTGATATCGAAGGAGACGGAAGTTATTGACAAATCTCGGCAGATCCGTCAACCTAGGGGAGGGTTTCCGAAGCAAGCGTCCCGCGTGTTTTCTTCCCCCAAGCGGTTACCGCATGGTCGCTATACGCTACTGAGATATTAACGGCTCGAGGTTGAAGATTGAAAAGGAACCAAATGTCTCCCACAAGGCGTTTACAGTGCTTTCGCGCTCTTCCCCTCTGCATGCTGGCGGTGGCGTTCAGTGCGGCGCAAGCCATGGCTCAAGTGCAACAGCAGCCCGCCGGTACCCCAGACCAGCCTGCCGGCCAGAACCCTTCCACTTTAAACCGGACTTTGAATTCCCAAACCCCCGCCAACCAGGCTCCGCCCATCGGTCAGGCGCCGGCAGCTCAAGCGCCTCGCGAATTACCTCCGGACGCGATTCGCCCGAACTACGTTTTGGGGCCAAACGATCAGATCCTGATCCGCACGCAGGCCGAAGAGATTAACGAAAAACCGTTCCGCATTGACGCCGACGGCAATGTCAACCTGCCATTGCTGGGACGGGTGCACGCCGGTGGAATGACGCTGCAGGAATTAGAGAACGACCTGACGCAACGGCTGCGGGAATATATCCGGGAGCCGCAGGTCATTATTCAGGTCACGCAATTCCGCAGCGCCCCGGTATTCTTCGTGGGAGCATTCAAGACTCCAGGTATCTATCCACTGCAGGGCACGCGAACCCTGGTCGAAATGTTGACGCAAATCGGCGGAACGCAGCCTAATGCCAGCCAGCGCATCACCATCACGCGCCGCGCCGAGTACGGGCCCATTCCGCTGCCCAGTGCGACAGAGGATCCCGAAAAGAAGATCAGCACCGTCGAGATCAGTCTGGCCAGCCTCAGGCAAAACGTAAACCCCGCCGAAGATATCATTTTGCAGCCTTACGATGTGATTTCAGTGGAGCGGGCCGAGCAGATCTATGTCACCGGTGAAGTTGCGAGGACCGGGGGCGTGGATCTGGGCGAGCGCGAATCGATTTCGGTAGCGCAAGTTCTTACCATGGCCGGCGGAACCAGTCGGGACGCCATGAGAGGAAAGGTTAGGATCCTGCGCCCCATCGAGGGAACCACGCGGCGGGCCGCCATCGAAATAAACGTCAAGCGGATCTTTGAGGGCAAAGACAATGACATACCGCTGTTGCCAAACGACATACTCTATGTGCCTCGATCGTACGTGCGTGCGTTCTGGACGACTACCGGTCAGATGGTCATGATGCTGGCGCCATACATGATCTTTCTCGCGGTTCAATGAGATCTTCACACCAGCAACCTAATGAAAAACTCAAGACCCATCGTTCCAATCCGGGAAAGGGCCAGCTTGCTTAGGCAAGGTTTGCCGTTATTGCTTTCGGCACTGTTGGTGGCGCTGCCGGTTTGGGCCGATGATGCCATGCCTCAGGTCGCTCAGCAACCGGCTGCAACGCCGCCCGCCTCTCAGGCGGCTCCAGTTACCGCCCCGGCGCCGCTGCCGACTGTCGAAGGCCTCAAGGTGGTTGTGCTGGCGGGCCGCGAAGAAGTGAACGACATCCAGCGCAAGGTCATGGCGCCGCTGGTGGTCGAGGTTCTAGACCAAAACGACCGCCCGGTGGAAGGCGCCGAAGTGATCTTTCGTTTCCCCTTGGAGGGGCCCAGCGCGACATTTGCGGGTGGCCGGACCTCGCTATCCGTCAGAACCAACGGTCAAGGTGAGGCCGCCGCTACCAACTGGATGGCCAACAGCCAGACTGGACGGTTCCAGGTTCATGTCAACGCCAGCTACGGCAACCAGGTAGGCCAGGTCACATTCTCGATGGCGAATGCGACCAAGGTAAACCGGGCGAACGCTGCGGTCCTGGGCCCTGGTCGAGAGAAGCGAGGCAGTTGGTTCTCGCCGACTTGGGTGAAGATTGCGGTCGCAGCCGGTGGCGCTGCGCTGGTGGCGGGCATCATTCTGGCGACGCGCGGCGGCGGATCCTCGAAGTCCCCCGGCGCAACCGTCACCATTTCGCCCGGAGTTCCTTCTATCGGAGGGCCGCACTAGCTTGAAGCCCCTCCTCTCGATTTTCCTCATGGGAATCGCCTTCCTGGGGGCCGCTTCCGGTCAGCAGATCGGTTTCGGCGGCCCGGTTGAAGGATACACTTTCGATCCACCCACGGCCAGCCTTCGCGCCGTGGCCGGCTTCCCCGGCGCGGCATCTTTCGGACCCGCCTTGCTGAGCGGGCTGGAGTTTGGCTCAGCCGCGCCCCAGCAGAATTACGCCCTGGCTTTCCAAAGCGGAAACTGCGTGCTGGTGACCTCGCTCGATTCCGGCGTTGTATCAACCCTGCCGATTCCCGCGGCCATGCGGAGGCCGGACGGTATTGCCTGGTCGGCTGACGGCAGCGTTGCGGTTCTGTATTCGCGGGCCGGCGGTTGGCTCCAAACAATTTCCACGCTACCCGGGAATCCCACCGCCGGCAGCTACTTCGATCTGTCCAGCCTGGGCGGCTCGCTGACAGCGGTTGCCGTGGACGGGACAGGAAAGCAGGTAGCCATCGCGATCGGGGGCCCCGCAGCCGGGCTTTATTTGATGACCGCGAGCGAATCCTTCGCGCCTGTTCTGCAACTTTCCAATCCGGTGGCTGTGTCGTTCTCTAACGACGGCACGCAACTGTTTGCCATCGACGCCGCCAGCCTGCAGTTAGCCGTGGTGAGCCTGTCGGACTTCCATTTTCAAACCGTGTCGCTGGATGGGCTGGCTGATCCTTTCGCCCTCCGCCAGGCCGCCAGTCAGAAATTGTACGTAGCCAGCCGCAGCGATCGCCGCCTGCGTGAATACGATCTTTCGAGCCTGCAGGCCGTGGCGGATCTGCCGCTTTCGTTTGCGCCGACCGGGATTGAGCAATTCGGACCGAATAGCTTTCTGATCGGATCGCGCCTCGAAGCCGGCGACCCGCTCTGGCTGGTCACGAACGCCGCGCAGCCGGCCGCTTACTTTGTTCCGGCTATCCCGCAAGCGATCGGGCGCGGCCGCGGCGCCGACCCTGCTCCGGTGCCCATCAACCCCGGCCGGGAAGGGCACGCCCGATGAGCGGCCGAGTGCTGGCTCGGATCACCGGCCTGTTAGCCTTGGCGGCCGGCGTTGCGGCCGCACAGCAATTTCCATTTCAGTTGTTGCTGACTTCAGGATCTACGGCGGCCACGCTCGCGAACGGGTCCGCGTTCAGCCTCAATGCCGAAATTGGCCAGGCCGTTTCGGTGCACTTCACCGCGACCTACCTGCCCTCCAACGCCGGCAACACGGCCACAATTTCTCGGGCGCCGACCCTGCTGGGCGCATCGCTCCAGTTCAGCGTTACGAATTTCCCCAAGACACTTCCACTGCAGTTAAGCCCCGGCAACCAGTTTTCATTTGACATTACTTTCAAATCCACCAGCGCGAACGTCGCCACCGCGCAACTGACTCTGCCCTTCACCGAAGTCTCGCCCTCTTCGGGCGGCTCTTCAACCGGGCCGACGACGATTTCGAACGCCATTGTCCTGATCATGCAAGGGACCAGTCCGTCTTTCCAGCTGAGCTACGTCTTACAAACGAATCTCAACGTCCAGCCACTGCAACCCGGCGGCACAGTCAATTTTGGGGGAACGCTGGTTAACACCACGGCTCTGGTCAACCTGAACATCACCGACGTCGGTAGCGGATTCGGCACCATCCAGAAAATTACGCCGCCCGCCGGGGCCGCCTTCAAGCTCAGTGGCGTGCCCCTGTTGCCCTACACCTTGAACCCAGCCGGAAATTCAGGATCGACGCTGACGCTCCAGATCGCTTATACGCCGACCGCGAGCACCACCGATAACGATCAGCTTCAAATCACGCTGGCCTCGGGTACGACGCTAACCGTGCTGCTGCAGGGCAACGGCATCTCGGCTGCCTTCGCCTATACGCTACTTGCCGGCACGCCCGCGCCGGTGATGCCTCCCGGCCCGATCGCGCTGCCGGACGTGGCTCTTGGCAGCACCAGCAGTTTGACCGTTCGGGTTCAAAACATCGGCAACGCCAACGGAGTGATCAACAATCCTCCCAGCATCGCGGGCCAGGCATTCGCGTTGAGCGATGAGCCGCTGTTCCCGCAAACGCTGAAGCCCAACGACAGCTTCACCTTCACCATCAATTTCGCTCCCACGCAACCGGGCGCCAACAAAGGCACCCTGGTGGTAGGCAGCGATCTGTTCAATCTGACCGGTAACGGTCTAGGGGCGAAGCTGGCCTTCTCCTACATTTCCTCGGCCGGCACCATCACGTTGAACTCGGGCGATTCGGTGGTCTTCACTCCCGTGGCCGTGACGCAGTCCGAACAGGTCACCTTCGTGATCAACAACGCGGGCACCCAGCCGGCTATCATCTCCAATATCGGCATCGCAGAAGCAAAGAGCCCGTTCTCAGTCACGGGCGTTCAGTCTCTGCCCATCACTCTGGCCGCCGGCGCCTCCACTCAGCTGACGGTGAGCTTCGCACCGACTACAACCGGTACTGCAAGCGGGACGCTGCTTATCAATACAACCCCGGTTGGAGTGACGGGCTCGGGAACCCAGCCACCTCCATTGCCCGCCTACACGCTGCAGGGCCCCAGCGGCAATGTGGCCCCTCAAACCCAGCCCGGAATTGCGCTCACGCTCGCCAGTGGGTATCCGGTAGCGCTGATCGGCACTCTGACCTTGACTACCAGCAGTAATTCAGTCACCGATCCGAATGTTCAATTCTCCACCGGTTCCAACCTCAACCGAACGGTTCCGTTCGTTATTCCAGCTAACAGTACCAGTGCCAACTTTGCTGGCCAGGGTTCGCAGATCTTCCTGCAAACTGGCACGGTGGCCGAGACCATCATCCTGACGCCGGATTTCCTCACCCAGGACGGGGGTATCGATCTAACCCCTTCACCTGCTACGACTTTGCAGTTCAGCGTGGCAACCGCCGCTCCGGTTCTACTGGCCGTTGCTCCCGCCAGCGTAACCGCCACTACAACCGGCGGTGTAATCACGAGCAGCTTGGTACTAAACATCACCGGTTTCTCAACCACTCGCACCGTGAAGTCGATGACCGTGCAGTTCAATGCCGCTCCCGGATTCAATTTCGGCGCCGGCTCACAAGTCCAAGTCGATCTTACGTCCAGCTCGGCGGCCTGGTTTCAAAGCACGGCATCCGAGGCATTTGGGGGGCAGTTCGAGATTTCGATTCCCTTTACCCTGACGGGAACCGGCCTTCCGACCGGGACCAACCCGATCCAGTCGATCGCCTCGGTGGCAGTTACCGTAACCAACGACGTGGGTACGTCCAACTCGCTCCAGGCCAGCCTGTAACAAGAGCAATCCTAAGGTTTTTTCGGGTTTCCGATCCGCTCGTCTGGAAGGGTACTTGCAAGAAATGGGCCCAAGTTATTAAAGTGGTTGCCTTTGTAAGGAGTTACCCCTCAGAACGGTACTAGTACAAAAATGACTACGTGGGGCTTGCGCCGCATAGGGAATCAGCCTTAGTATAAGGAAGTTCGAGAGAACGAGATTTCTAGAGGGAGACATAAATGAAAAAGCTTTTGTTGTTCGTCGGAATTTTGGTAGCGACATCGTCTATGGGCTGGGCTACCGCCTGTGTCGATGGAACGCTCGCAACATACGAAACGTTAGGTGCAGGTGGCTGCACAATCGGCGGCCTCACGTTCGCCAACTTCGGGTTCTCATCGACCTCATCCGGTGGTGCCGTTGCGCCGTCCGCTTCAGCTGTTGTTGTTGACGCATGCCCCGGTGGCGGTGGGTTCTGCGCTGATGTTCCTCCGGGCGAAAACGGATTCGTCTTCCAGATGCCCGCGGTCACCAATTCTGGCCAGAGCGTGGACGCAGGCATCACTTACACTGTCTCGGGCGACATCGTCGATGCACTCGCGCTTACGGCTGGCGGCTCAACCAGCGGAACTGGGGCAATAGCCGTTAGCGAGACAAGCCTAGGGGGTCTGATCAATCTCAATGTTCCCAACGGCAACGGAAGCGACACTCAGACTTTTGCTCCGGTTTCCACCTTGACCGTGACAAAAGACATCGGTGTCTCCGCTGGCACGGACGGTAACGCAGCGCTGTCATTCGTCGCCAACGGCTGGTCCACGGTTCCCGAACCAAGCACGCTGGGCTTCCTCTTTGTCGGATCCCTCGGCTTGCTGGGCTTCGCGAAACGCCGGCAGAAGAAACTAGCGGAATAGGGTTGATCCCCGGACCGTTCTTTCGTACTTCTGAGCTTTCAAAATCGACCGCACGGCATGAGGCCGTGCGGTTTTTTTTGTTGTATGAATCCCCGCCTCATCGCATCCAGCCAGCCTCACCCTCGACATCGGCTGTCTCCGAAGACCTGGCGCAGTATGGCCATTCCGTTTAGGCACCAGGTTGTGACTGGGAGTACTATGGTTACGGTTGACGACACGCACGCTCGAGGATATTCTTGCCTAGGGCAATCCCGAGCCCGTGAATCGCAATGGTATCTGTTACCAGGCCATCGGGTGGCGGAGTTACGCCAGGGATTGCCGATGGGCCGAAAAGCCGCGTGGCCTTGATAAAGGAGTCTTGAAAATGAGAGCGCTGCGAAAGCTGCTTCTGCGAATTGCCCCGATTTTGCTGTTGCTAGTCTGCATGACCGGTTGTGCCCGCACTGCGGCGGACTATGTCAAAGAAGGGAATAATTTCTTCGCTAAGGAGAAGTACGGGGAAGCCTCGCTCAGCTATCGAAACGCCATTAAGAAAGATCCAAAGAATGGCGAAGCGTACTACCGCTTGGGCCTTGTTGCACTCCGGCTCGGGCGCCTCGGCGACGCCCTAGCGGCACTGTCCCACGCTCTCGAATTGCAGCTAGACAATCAGGATGCGAGAACGAAGATCGCCGATGTTTACCTCGACACCTACCTGCTCGACGCGAGCCGCCCTCAGTTTTTATACACCAAGCTGACCGCGTTTGCGGATGAATTCTTAACCAAGAACCCTCGATCGTTTGAAGGCTTTCGCCTCAAGGGCTACCTGGCGCTTTCGGATCGCAAGCCTGCGGATGCCGCCGGGTATTTCAAGCGTGCCTACGAGATCAAATCCTCCGACGAGGGCGTCGCTTCTTCGTGGGTGGAAGCGTTGTTCATGGGCGGGCAATCTCAAGAGGGAGAGGCCCTGGCGCTCAAAATGATCAAAGATCACCCAGATTTTGGGTCCATCTACGATCGATTGGCGCAGCACTATACTTCGATCGGCCGCTCCGCGGATGCAGAGAGTCTTCTCAAGACGAAAGCGGCCGGCAATCCGCGCAACACTCAGTACGCCTTTCAATTGGCCACCTTCTACATTCATGCTAATCGGGCCGCCGATGCCGAAGCCGTTTTGAAGCGCCTGCTGGATGATCCAAAGGATTTTCCAAATGCGCGATTGCAGGTTGGCGATTTCTATTACGACCTTCACGATTGGCAGAAGGCGGGCGGTTACTATGAACAGGGCCTTCGCTCCGACGCCAAGCAGTCGCTGGCCTATCAGGAGAGAATCACCGACGTCTTACTCGCGGAAGGCAAACGATCGGATGCGACCCAAATGGTCGACACCATCCTCAAGGCCAACCGCGACAACGCGGATGCCCGCCGCGTCCACGCTTCGCTGCTCGCCTCCAGCTCGGACCCGACGGATGTTGGGAAAGCGATTTCGGAGTTTCAGGAGCTCATCAAGGACAATCCCAGCAATGCCGACCTTTCGTATCGGCTGGGGAAAATCTACCTCAATAAGGGAGACCTGGATGCCGCCCGAAACAGCTTTGAGCAGGCCCTCAAGGTGCGCAGCAATTTCTTATTGCCCCGCTATCCGCTGGCACAGATCAGCCTGGAACAGGCACATCCCAACGTCGCGGTACGCTATGCATCGGAGATCCTGGTCGCGCGGCCCAACGATCCCCAGGCCATGTTCCTGCATGCGACCGGCCTGATGGACCGGGGTGATAACGCGTTAGCGCGGCAAGACCTGGTGACGCTGCTGAAGCAGTCTCCACAGGATGTCGATGCGCAAGTGCAACTCGGCCTCCTCGATATCAAGGACCAAAGGTTCAAGGAAGCCGCAACCTTGTTTCAGGATCTTCGTCACACCCACAAGGATGATCCCCGGGCAGTCGCCGGTCTCGCCGAGGCCTATACCGCCCAGAATCGCGCGGAAGAGGCTTACCAGATGCTGACAAGCGCCGGTGCCGTGTCATCCGCTTCGCCCGTGCTTCACCAGGAGTTGGCGCGAGTCGCCCTGCTCGCTCATAGGCACGATGTCGCAATTCGAGAGTATAGCCTATTGGCGACGCAGAATCCGAAGTCCTTGGAGCTGAGTCTGCGTCTCGCCGAGGCCTATCAACTCAATGGCGATCTGAAACTCGCGGTTGCCACGTTCCAGAATGCGACAAAATTAGCTCCCGATCAGCCGGCTCCGTTCCTCCTCCTCGGCGCCGCGCTCTGGCAGGACAATCGCATCCAGGAAGCCAGTCAGGCCTACCATCGCGCTTTGCGACTACAGCCGGACAATCCTTCTGCCATGAACAATCTGGCTTTTTTCCTCGCCGAAACGGGTACAGGTCTCGATGAGGCGCTTCGATTGGCTCAGCGCACCGTTCAGAAGGCGCCCCAACAGCCTAGCTTCAAGGATACGTTGGGCTGGGTTTACCTGAAGCGAAACGATACCAGCAGCGCCCTGCCAATCTTCAACAACCTGGTGCGGCAATACCCGAACGACCCGCTGTTTCGCTACCATCTGGGAGTCTCGTTGTTCAAGAACGGAGAAAAAGCCAAAGCGAAGACCGAATTGGCCGCGGCGCTCAGCAAGCGTCCGCAGCGGGCAGACGAGCTGAAAATCCGGGAGTTCATTGCTAGGATTAACTAACCGGCGCAACAAACGGATTCAGATCGCGCCGTCTGGTTCAATCTCGCTCCTGTAGGTCTAGGCGCTGATCGGGTGGCGCTCCGATGTCCCCTCGAAACGCGACTGCGCTCCAACGAGTTCCATCCGCTTCGTTCCCTACGACTCAGGAGTTCTATAGTGTCGGAGGATGCACATCGCCCTGGACGCCACGCCTCTGGCAGTTCCCAGCGGCGGCGTGCGCCGGTACACTCAGGAACTAAGCAGCGCGCTTGCCAGAACCTTCCCGGCCGATGAATTCTGGCTGCTTTCTGATCAAACCTTCGCCCCTCCGGACAGCGGATTGCCCAATCTCAAAACAGGCCGGCGTCCACGCCATCGTGCCAGCGTAATGACACTGCACGATCTGTCGCCTTGGATGGGCCCCGCCTGGCACAGCGAGCCCCGATCGAGTGCGCACACGTACCCCCATCCTGCTGCGCTTAGGTCTGGCGCCCACCGGACGTTCCATGCTCGGCCCGCGATACCGGCAGGCTATCCGTTCAAACCGAATTGCGGCCCAGCCCAAAGAGACTGAGGCACTCCTGGCATCGAGACAGGGCTTATTCGAAAGCGGCCCTAAGAGCCTGCCCATTGCAGCCCAGCGAGGTTGGCTTTTCCGAGCCGGCGGACCATCGCCTAGCTGATTTTGCCCAACAGCTCTTTGATCTTCGCCTCATCTTGCGGCGACGGGTGGGAGGTCAGAGCGGTATTGAGTTCCTTCTTGGCTCTGCCCTTCTCGCCCTTTTCGAATAGCGCCATGGCCAGATGGTAGTGGAAAGTAGGATCTTCAGGATACTTCTGCACCAGGTTGCTGAAAACTTGAATGGCGCTATCTCTCAATCCCTTCTTCAAGTAGATGTAGCCGATGGTATCTGAGTAACTCGGTTGTCCCGGCGTCTTCTCGAGCGCGCGTTGCCCGAGCCGGAGCGCCTCATCCAGATCGCCACCGTTTTGAGAGAGGAAATAGGCCATTTCGTTCAGTGCCGCTGGGTCGTCGGGATGCACCGTCAGGACGGCCTGAAACTGCGCTTTTGCTTCATTCGCTCGGCTGGCACGGGATAACGCTCTCCCTAAAGTCAGACCGGCGTTCAGGTCTTTGGGCGAGAGATTGACGGCCTCGCGATACACAGCAATCGCATCGTTGTCATCTCCCTTCAGCGTATACACATCGCCCAAGCGAAGGCGCTGGAGCACGGATTTTGGAGCGGCGGCAATCAGCTCCCGGAATTCCGCAATCGCGAGGTCGTATTGTCCGGCCAGAGCCGCGGTGTTGGCCCTTTCGCTCACGAGCACACCCGAGTTAGGCGATTTCTTCAATCCCTCGTTGAGGATCTCCAGCGCTTTTTCATAGTGCATCTGGGATGCATACGACATTGCCAGTCCGGCAACGGCTCTGGGATCTCCGCTCGCACGCAGTTTGTCGAAGATCCCAATTGCTTCGGGGTATTTTTGCTCGGAGAGGTCCAGGAGTCCTAGCTCCAATTGAGGCTGAGTGTCCTTGGGTGCATCCTTGCTCAGGTTCGTCAGTTCAGCGCGGGCCACGGCCAGGTTGCCGGTTCGCATCAGTGCCTGCGCGTGCAGCAATCTGGCTCTCGGCTCATTGGGCCGGACCGTCAGGATCTCCTCAGCCTGTTGCAACGTCTGGTCCGGGTGATTCTGAACCAAGCCAATTTCGGCCAGAGCATAGCGCGCCGACAGATTGGTCTTGTTCCGCTTGAGGGCCTCCAGGTATTGCTGGCGGGCTGCGTCTAAATCGCCTTTCAGCTCATCGGCTTGAGCCAGCCCCAGCCATACTGAAGCATCGTTGCCGTCTTCCTTCGACAGATCCTGAAACTCGCGCTCCGCCGCGGCCACGTTTTCCGGCTTGCCAGATGCCAGTAGAAGGTCGGCTTGAATGCGCTTGGCCTCCTCGTTCTTGGGGTCGTCCCTGACAATCTGGTCCACGATGGGAGAGGCTTCCTCCCTTTTTCCGTCCGCTATAAGCACATTTACGGTTCGCTTTAAATAGTCGAGCTTTTTATCTTCCTTGGCTCCACGGGCGCCTTCTTCGAAATATTGAACTGCCTCTGGATACCGGCCTAGCCTGGCGTAGAAATCGCCCACCAAGAGGTCGGCTTCTGGGAAGTCCTTTGGGTCGTCCAGCAGGCGTTGCAGGGCCGCTTTCATTTCGGCCTGCTTTTGAAGCTCGGCATAGTGCAGGGCCAATTCCAGAACATAAGCTGCTTGTTTTGGGTTATTGCTAACTTTCGCCTTCAAGATGTTTTCCGCATCTGACAGCCGGTTTTGCGTAGTATAGAATTCGCTTAGGAAGTCATAGACTACGCCGGAAGACTTGTCTCGCGAGATGAAATCTAATGCCAGGCGCTCGGCGTCCTGTGCATGACCGGTACGAACCAGATTTTGGCCCAGCGCCACAGTCAGGGTCCCGTCCAATGGATTGACCTGCAGAGCTTTCCGAAACAGAGCAATCGCCTCCACAGGCTTCTTATCCGATAAGGCCAGGTAGCCTTTCTCTCTTAGCCCTTCAAAAGAATTAGGATTCCTGGCCAAGAGTTCGTCCGAGATCTTCTTGACGACGTTGTAATAGCTTTGCGAGTGGCGCGGGTCCACCAGGTAGTATTCCAGCATCAGACTCCCCAGCTTTTCCTTGGCATCGACGCTGTTGGGCATCAATTGTACCGCCCGCAGCAACGCCCGTTGCGCTTCGCCTGCATTGTGCGCCTTCAGTTCCATCAGGCCAAGCCGGTAATACGCCTCGCCATACTGGGAATCTTTTTGGATGGCTTTGCGGTACTGGATCCCGGCCTCCTGATACTTGCCGGCGTCGACGAATTTGTTGCCCTTCGCTACGTAGCCTTCCTTCGACGTTCTGCATCCGGCTAGGGCCGCGAAGCAAATTACAACAACGAAGACGCCCAATTTGTTCATCTCGATTTTGCCTGCCGATCTTTACTCACAATTATACGGCGTGCCCGGTTAAACGGATTCCTGCCGGCTCGGGAAAGCTGAGTTCTCCGCAATTGGTTTCAGGCAGAAACGGTCTCCGCTCCAAGAAGCAAGGGTACTAGTACGCTCATAGTCCGGTTCTCCTTCTTGCACACCGCCGCAACCCTAAGAGATACTCGATAGCCTATAGTATCGAAGGATGCACATCGCCCTGGACGCCACGCCTCTGGCAGTTCCCAGCGGCGGCGTGCGCCGGTACACTCAGGAATTATGCAGCGCGCTTGCCAGAACCTTCCCGGCCGATGAATTCTGGCTGCTTTCTGATCAAACCTTCGCCCCCCCGGACAGCGGATTGCCCAATCTCAAAACGGGCCGGCGTCCACGCCATCTGCTGGAGCGGCGCTGGTGGCTTTGGGGACTGCAAAGGGAGACTTCGCGGCTCCATATCGACATTTTTCACGGCACCGACTTTGCCGTTCCATACCTGCCGGTTTGTGCCAGCGTAATGACACTGCACGATCTGTCGCCTTGGATGGATCCCGCCTGGCACAGCGAGCCGGATCGAGTGCGCACACGTACCCCCATCCTGCTGCGCTTAGGCCTGGCGACCATGGTGATCACTCCTTCCGAAGCCGTGCGCAAACAAGCCATCGAGCGCTTTCGGCTGCTTCCCGAGCGCGTAGTAGCCGTGCCTCTGGCGCCTGCAGCCATTTTTCGCCCCTTAGAGTCTGCTGCCCTTTCGGCTGGACCACCGTATCTGCTTTACGTGGGCACGATCGAGCCCAGAAAGAACATCCCCATGCTGCTGGAGGTCTGGCGGGAGCTTCGCCGGGAATTTTCAATCGATTTAGTCATCGCCGGCCGGCGGCGTCCGGACGCCCCCGAGATTTCCCCGGAGCCGGGGCTGCGCGTCTTAGGACTCACCAACGAAGAGGAACTTCCAGGGCTGATCGCGGGCGCGCGGGCGTTTGTTTACCCGTCTTATTATGAAGGCTTCGGTCTTCCCGTTCTGGAAGCCATGCAGTGCGGCGCGGCGGTGGTCGCCTCGCGCGATCCGGCTATCTCCGAGGTCGCCCGCGATGGTGCGATCCTGCTAGATGCTCGCGACCGCCGTGCCTGGGTTGAGACGCTCCGCGCCGTACTGGCGGAGCCGCAACGATTGGAGGAATTGCGCTCCAGAGCGCTTGCCAGAGCCGCCGGATTCACCTGGACCAAGACCGCCACCCTGACCAGAGACGTTTATGAACAAGCCCTCCGGCGATTCCGTAACAAAGCCTGACGCGCTGTTTCTGTCGCCGGAACCGCCCTATCCGCCGATCGGCGGAGGCCCGCTGCGGTCGGCCTCGCTGCTCGAGTATCTGGCGCGCTGCTACGCGGTGCACGCCATCGTGTTCCATGCACCAGGCGGATCCCGATCCGGACCGTGCCATTCCTCCCGGACGTATCTCGCGGCTGGATATTTTGGAGCTGCCGCATCATTCCAAAGGCGCCGCTGCCCGTTTTGTGCGCAATGCGCTGCGAGCAGTCCGCGCCCGCCCTCCGCTGATGGACCGCTTTGCAGGATTTGAGCGCCCGCTCTCGCTGCTTTTAGAAGGCCGGAAATATGAGTTGGCTATCGTGGAGCACTTCTGGTGCGCCCCTTACCTCCGGCAAATCCGGCAACATTCCAAACGCGTCATTCTGGATCTGCACAACATCGAATCTGCCTGGCACCAAAGCCTGGCAGTTCACGAAGGTGTTTTGTACGCGGCCGCGTTGAAGCGATTCGCCGCCGCTGCCGGCCGGCTGGAACGGGAGCTGCTGCCGCAATTTGACGGAATCCTGGCTCCCTCGCTTCAGGATGCCGATCGCGTGCGAGCGCTCGCTCCAGCCGCGCGAATCACCGTTTATCCGAATGCGCTCCCGGAAATCGCGGCGCCCGAAAGGCTGGAGCGCCAGGAAATCGCGTTCAGTGGAAACCTGGAATATGCGCCTAATATCGAAGCTGTCAGGTTCTTTCGAGATCGAATCTGGCCGGCGCTGCGGTCGCGGCCGGGATTGAAGTGGAAAATCGTGGGCAAGAACCCGGAAGCGATCCGCGGGCTGGTGGACGGCGATCCGCGGGTCGAGGTCACCGGCTTCGTGCAAGATGCGGTTCGAGAGCTGGCGGCTTCTCAGGTCGCGGTTGTACCGTTGCTTTCCGGAAGCGGCACGCGCGTGAAGATCCTCGAAGCGTGGGCCGCCGCCACTCCCGTGGTTTCGACTTCATTCGGTGCGGAAGGTCTGGGAACTTCCGGCCAACATCTGCTGCTGGCCGACGATCCGGACGGTTTTGCGGCCGCCGTCTCCCGGCTGTTGGATTCACCGGCCGAGCGGCGCCGTCTGGGAGCGGCGGGCCGCCGGCTCTTCGAGCAACGTTACACCTGGAAGGCAGCCTGGGAATGCCTCGGCAAGTTCTTTGAAACGGGGCTTGAAACAGGCCCGCCCCCGCCATAGTCTACCGTTCGTAACCTTACGGGCCTGATGGGTTAGGATAACTAGGAGACCTTGGGGTGATGTTCTAAGTTTGTGAATGATTTGTGAAGGGCCCCGTCTGCGGCGGGAAACCCTCTATACTGGAGAAAGCAAATGCGCTTTTCGGTAGACGCTCACGCGATCGGCCAGCATCTTACGGGGAACGAAACCTACATCCGTAACCTTCTGCAGGGTTTTGCGGCGCTCGATCATGAAGCCGATTTTGTGACCTATCTCTCGCGCCAGCCGTCTCGAGAAGACTTGCCGGATCGCTTTCTCAAGCACCGCGTCTCAGTGAATCCATTTGTCCGCCTGGGCTTCGACATTCCGCGCAGGCTGCGCCAGGATCGTCCGGACTTGCTGCACGTGCAATACACGGCGCCGGTCTTCTGTTCCACTCCCATCGTAGTCAGCGTGCACGATGTCAGCTTTCTCGAGCATCCGGAATATTTCACTCCGTTTCGGGCGCTGCAATTGCGCTTTACCGTGCGGCGTACGGTCAAAGCTGCGGCGCGAGTGCTGACGGTCACCGAGTTCTCCAAGCGCAGCATATTGGCGGCTTACGCACTGCCGGAGGAAAAGGTCACGGTGTTAGCCAATGGCGTGTCCGGGGACTTCCGCCCGATTGCCAGGGAAGTCGCGCAGCGTGCGCTGAGGACGCCTCGCGGCCTCGAGACTCCCTTCATTCTGACCGTGGGTGATCTGCAGCCGCGCAAGAATCATCTCGGACTGATTCGCGCGTTCGAACAACTGATCACGGCGCATCCACAGTTGCCGCATCACTTAGTCGTAGTCGGCAAAGAGACCTGGCACAGCCCCGCCATCCTGGCCGCGGCCCGCAAGTCGAGCGTGGGTTCGCGCATTCACTTTACCGGTTTTGTGTCCGACGAAGAGTTGCGCCAGCTTTACGGAGCCTGCGAGCTCTTCGTCTACCCGTCCTTCTACGAGGGATTCGGACTGCCGATTCTCGAAGCGATGGCCAGCGGACGCGCGGTGGCCTGCTCGAACACATCCGGGATGCCTGAGGTGGCGGATTCCGCGGCGCTCCTTTTCGATCCGCACTCGGTTGCGGAAATGGTGCTGGCGATGCGTGACCTGCTGCTCAATCCGGAGCTGCGAATGCGCATGGAACGGCTGGGCACGCAGCGCGCCACGATGTTTAGCTGGGATCGCACCGCGGCCAGGACATTGGATGTGTATTATGAAGTTGCCGGGAATCCCAACCGCGCTCCCGCTCAGGTGAAAAAACGAGCTTCCGCCGCTTTGCCATGAATTACCCCCGAGTATTTCGCGGGCCGTTGCTGCTGCTGGCGGCCTTGGCGATGGCGGCTCCCACTTCGGCGCCGGCTTTTGAAAACGAGCACTTGCGCTACAACATCAACTGGCCCAGCGGATTGAGTTTGGGAGAAGCGCAACTGAGTGCGACCAGCTCCAAGTCCGGGAATGATCCGGTCGCCGCGCCTGCATTTCAGTTTTGATATCGACGCTGGAATACCAGGCTTCACCGTGGCCGACCGCTATCGCTCCCAGGCCATCGACGACTTTTGCTCCACCGAATTTCAGCGGACTGTCAAGCACGGCGCGAAGACCATGGATGAGAAGATGACCTTCGACGCGCACGAAGGTAAGGTAACGCGGGAGACGGTTGGCGGAGGAAAAACCGAGATCTCGGCCCCGGCCTGCGCCAAGGATGCGCTGACATTTCTGTACTACGTGCGCCACGAGTTGAGCCAGGGCCGCATCCCTCCGTCGCAGACCATCTTCTTCGGGCCGCAGTACGAGGTTCGCCTCGAGTTTGCCGGGACGCAAACCATCCACATCGGCGAGAAGCCCGTGGAAGCGGAGCGCATCACGGCGTCAGTACAGGGTCCGGTGGCGGGAATCACTTTCGATATCTTCTTCCTGAAGGACCGCGCGCGAACTCCCGCTCTGGTGCGGGTCCCGCTCTCGCTGGGAACTTTCTCCATGGAGCTGGCGGAATAGCCGGGCAGCTTTTGATCCGTGGCAATTAAGCTTGCTTTCTTTTCTCCCATGCCGCCTGCCAAAAGCGGCATCGCGGATTACTCGGCGGCCTTGCTGGAAGAGCTCGGCAAACTGGCCAGCGTGGAGGTTTTCTCTTCGCGCCCATCCAGGTTCGACCCCGCCGGCTTCGATGTGGCGCTCTATCAAATCGGCAACAACGCGTACCACGACTTTTGTTATGAAACCGCCCTCGAACATCCCGGCGTGGTTGTCATTCATGAAGCCAACCTGCATCATTTGATTGCCGATCTTACTATCAAGCGCGGCGACTGGGATGCCTACATGCGCGCGGTCGCCGAAGAAGGTTCCCAGGCCGCCATCGACTACGCTCAGCGCGTGCGGGCGCTCGAAGTCGGGCCCGATTACGAAGGGCTGCCGATGTTGCGCCGCCTGCTGAGCCGCTCCAAAGCGGCTATCGTGCACAGCGGCCACGTCGAGCGCGAGTTGCGCGCGGCCGGCTTTGAAGGCCCCGTGGCCAGAATCCCGCACGGCGCCTGGATCCCGCAGGCCAGCCGCCTGGACTATCGCCGGCGCCTCGGCTTGGACGAGACCACGCCGCTCATCGGAATCTTCGGCTTTCTGAAACCGTACAAGCGCATTGCGGAATCGCTGCGCGCGTTCCGCCGTCTGGTGCGGTTAGACGCCAGCGCCAAGATGATCCTGGTCGGCGAGCCGCATCCGGAATTGCCGTTGGAATCGCTGATTCAATCGCTGGATCTGGCTTCCAACGTGCGCCTGCTCGGTTATCAGCCGATCGATCAGTTTGTGGGCTATCTGGCGGCCTGCGATATCGTGCTCAATTTGCGGTATCCCACGGTCGGAGAAAATTCCGGAACGCTCATGCGCGCCCTCGGGCTGGGCAAGGCGGTGATCGTTTCCGAAGTGGGTTCGTTCTGCGAATTGCCGTCCGAAATCTGCCTGAAGGCGCCGGTGGATCAGAGCGAAGAGGATCACATTTTCGAGTATCTGAACCTGCTGGTCAGCCGGCCGGAGTTTCGCCGCGAACTGGGTGCGCGGGCGCGAGCCTGGGTTGAGAGGGAGTGCGCCTGGCCCAACGTGGCCCGAAAATACGCCGATTTTCTCGAAGCGATCGCCGATCATCGCGCGCCCAGCGAGCCGGCGGAAGTTCCCCAGGCGCTGCCGGCAGTTGAGGCGGCAGCCGAGGCGCCGCGTCTCGAAGTGCAACCCGAGTATATCCTTTCCTGGGCGCCGGACCAGGCCGCCGCGCAGTACGTCGAAACCCACCTGACGCGCTTTGAAAAAACACTGGCAATCACCCCCCGCGGCGCGCCCCATGATCGCGTTCTCGAGATGGGCGCTTATCTGCAAATCACGCCCGCTCTCAAGACGCGTCTGGGGTACGGCGAGGTTCGCGGTTGCTACTATGGATGCCCTGGCCAGGTGGAACATCGCGCCGTGACATCCAGCGATGGCGGCCAATTTGAGTGCGACATCGAGCTGTTCGACGCCGAGAAGGATCCATTCCCTTATGACGACGGGTATTTCTCCACGGTGCTATGTTGCGAGCTGGTCGAGCACCTGACCGCCGATCCCATGCACATGATGGCCGAGATCAACCGCATCCTGAAGCGGGGCGGGCATCTGGTGCTGACCACGCCGAACCTGGCCTCCTTGCGTTCCATCGCCGCGGTCCTGGAGGGCTACCATCCGGGCTTCTTCCCCGCCTACATTCTGCCGCGCACCGAGGGCCAGGAGCCGGAAGCGAGGCACAATCGCGAATATACGCCGCGTGAGGTTGCGCGTCTGCTGGTGGATTCCGGCTTCGAGGTGACGCTGCTCGATAGCGGGCCTTTCCGCGAGGAACCCAAGCCGGAATACGAGTGGGTGAAACATCTGCTGGCGCCGTTACGAACTCTCGCAGGAACTGCGGGGCGACGGAATTTACGCCGTCGGCCGAAAGCGTCGGCGCGGTGTGCGATCGCTATCCGGCGTGGTTGTATCAATGAGCGCTGCCGGATACCGCGATCTGACGGTCCAGACCGACGGCCTCACACTGCGAGTGCAGTTGGGGCTTGAAAACCGGACCCGGGAATCTGGCCGAACAAATCCATGTCGCTCGGCTGGCAATTTTTCGATCCGGAAACGAATCTCTTCATTTTGGAAGGCGAGTGGATTCCGCTGTCGCGCGATGTGGCGCCGGGCGAAATTGAGTCGTTCGACATTACTATCGCCTTTCCGCCCGAGGCCGGCAGCTATCAGATCTTTATTTCGCCGATCCGGCAACCAGGTGGCTGGGCGTATTTGCGGGGCGAGCCGTTCCTGCGAATTACCGCGCAAGCCGAGGGCGGCGAAGTTCGCATCCTGGAACAGGAGATCGTAACCACTCGCGAGCTGCGCTGGCGCAGGCTGCGCCGTTCTCTGCCGAGGTTCTTCTCCGGACCCTTGGCGCACGGTGGTCGAAAACCGCCGGCTGATCCGTTCCATGGCTCGCCGCGACATTCTGGCCCGGTACCGCGGCTCCTTCGGCGATGTGTTCTGGACGGTTCTCAATCCGCTGCTGCTGATGGCCACGTATTTTTTCGTGTTCGGGGTGGTGCTGCGGACCAGGTTTGGCGCTGATCAAAGCTCTACCGGATTTGCTCTGTATTTTCTGGCCGGGATGCTGCCCTGGCTGGCCTTCTCCGAGCCCGCCGGCCGCGCGCCGTTCGTGATCCTGGAACATCGCAATTTCGTCAAGAAGCTGATCTTTCCCTTGGACACGTTGCCGGTGAACCAGGTAGTGTCCGGCCTGGTGACGGAACTCTTTGCCGCGGGGATCTTCGTGATCGCATTGCTTGTTGATTCGCGGTGCGATTCCGTGGGCGGTAGTCTGGCTCCCGGTGCTTTTGATTCCGCAGCTTTTCTTCACGCTGGGGATCTGTTGGTTTCTGGCGGCGCTGGGAGTCTTCCTGCGCGACCTCGGCCAGATCATGGGCTTTGTGTTGACATTGTGGTTCTTTATCACGCCCATCTGTTATCCCGAGTCGAACCTGGCGAGCCTTCCCGGTCCGGCCATGGCGATTCTGAGAAAAAATCCGATGTTCGTGCTGGTGCGTGGATACCGCGCCATCCTGCTGGAACATCACGCCCCCGCAATTGCTTCCGGTGCTGAAGCTCTGGCTCGTGGCGCTGGCGTTCTTCTGGCTGGGATACGCCTGGTTCTTCAAGCTGCGCAAGAGCTTCGCCGACGTGATTTGAGTTGCTAAAATCGAAGATCCCATGGCCATCCTAGTCACCGGCGGCGCCGGATACATCGGCAGCCACACTGCTAAAACACTGGCTCAAGCCGGGTTGCAGCCCGTGGTGCTCGACAATTTGCAGCGCGGCCACCGCGAAGCTGTTCAGTGGGGGCCGTTGATCGAAGCCGACACAGCCGACCAGGGCGCGCTTGAAAAAATCTTTCGCGAGCACTCCATCGAAGCCGTTATGCATTTCGCCGCGTTTGCCTACGTCGGCGAATCGATGCGCGAGCCGGCGCTGTACTTCCGCAACAATGTCGCGAACACGCTCACGTTGCTCGAAACCATGCGTATTTGCGGCGTGCGGACCATGGTGTTCTCCTCCACCTGCGCCACCTATGGGAATCCGCAGCGAATCCCGATTTCCGAAGACCATCCCCAGCATCCCGTGAATCCCTACGGCGAATCGAAACTCATGGTAGAGCGGCTGCTCCACTGGTTCGGTTGCATCCACGGGCTGCGCTGGACTGCACTACGTTATTTCAACGCGGCGGGCGCGGATCCGGACGGCCGCCTGGGCGAGGGGCACGATCCGGAAACGCATCTGATCCCGCTGGCTATTTCGGCCGCGATGGGACGCATCCAGGCCCTCGAGATCTACGGGACTGACTACGATACGCCCGATGGAACCGCGATTCGAGATTATCTCCACGTTACGGATCTGGGTGAGGCGCACGTGGCCGCATTGCGATATCTGCGCGACGGCGGCGAAAGCACCGCATTCAATCTCGGCACCGGGCGCGGCCATTCGGTGCGCGAAGTGATCGCCATGGTGGAGCGGGTCTCCGGGCGAAGAGTGCCGGTGCGTGAAGTTGGGCGTCGAGCCGGCGATCCTCCCAGCCTGGTTGCGGATGCCGGCAAATCGGCTGAGCGGATGAACTGGCATCCGGCGCACTCCAGCCTCGAAGAAATCGTGCAAACCGCGTGGAACTGGCAACATCATTCCTAGTACCGATTGCTTATCGATCCCGCTCAATATCTTCGGTATCATGAACACGGTGCACTCTTCATGAAGATCCTTGTTACCGGCGGCGCAGGATTCATCGGATCATGTTTCGTTCGCCTGGCTGTTCAGAATGCTTCATTCGAAGTTATCAACGTCGACAAACTCACCTACGCCGGCAACCTCGAAAATCTAGCCAGCATTGCCGGCCGGCCCAACTACACCTTCATCAAAGCCGACCTTTGCGATTTAGATAACACGCGGCGAATTCTTGACGAGGCCAAGCCGGAGGCGGTGGTGCACTTTGCCGCCGAATCGCACGTGGACCGCAGCATATTTGCGCCGCAGCCGGTGTTCGAGACCAATCTGCGCGGCAGCTTCAACCTGCTGGAGTCGATGCGCGCGTGCCGCGTCCGCCGTTTCATTCATGTCTCCACGGATGAAGTGTATGGCAGCCTGGAGCCACCGCTCGAAGCCGACGAGAGTTTTCCGCTACAGCCCAGCAGTCCCTATTCGGCGGCCAAAGCAGGCTCGGACCTGATGGCGCTGGCCTATTTCAAAACTTACAAGATGCCGGTCATGGTCACGCGCGCGTCCAACAATTACGGGCCCTATCATTTCCCGGAGAAACTCATCCCGCTGATGATCTCGAACGCGCTGGAGAACAAGCGCCTGCCGGTTTATGGCGACGGCATGCAAATTCGCGATTGGTTGTACGTGGAGGATCATTGCCGTGCGATTCTGGCGATTCTGGAAAAAGGACGCGACGGCGAGATTTATAATATTGGCGGCAACCGGTCGCTGCCGAACAAGACGGTCGTCGACCAGATTCTTGCGATCACGGGAAAGCCGTCCAGCTTGATCGAATACGTCGCCGACCGGCCGGGGCACGACCGCCGCTACGCGCTATCCAGCGAGAAGCTCATGAAGGAGACCGGCTGGGCGCCGCAGATGGAATTCGAGCGCGGCCTGGCGGCTACTGTCGATTGGTATCGCGTCAATCAGGAATGGGTCCGGCACGTGAAGTCTGGCGAATATCAATCTTATTACGCGCGGAACTACGAAAATCGTAAAAGCGAACTGGGCAGCCTGGCTTGAGGCTCACTGCCTCCGGAGGCATTCGGCGATTTCTTTTTCGGTAATCGCGCCTTCGCGGATTACTTTCCACTCCGCTTCGGTGATGTCGACGGTGGTGGCGCCGGGTCCTGAAAAAGTGCCGGCGTCCAGGACCAGGTCGACGCGGCCATCCATCATGCCGAAGACCTCGATGCCGCTGCGGCAGGTGGGCTGGCCGGAAATATTCGCGCTGGTGGCGATCAAGGGTTGATCCAGCCAGTCCAGCAACGCCTGCGCGACACGCGAGCGGGATTGGCGCAGCGCCAGCCGTCCGGTGTTGCCGGTTACTTTCAGAGGAACCTTGGCGGAAGCCGGAACGATCATGGTCAGCGGTCCCGGCCAGAAATGGCGAGACAGCAAGTGGAATCGCGTCGATAGCTCTTTGGCAAGCTCTTCGGCCATGAATGGGCCGCTGACCAGCATCGGCAGCGCGCGATGGATTTCGCGCCCTTTGGCGGCGAACACGCGTCCGACCGCGTTCAGGTTCAACGGATCGGCCACCAGGACATACAGCGCCTCGGTAGGGAATGGCGACCACGTCGCCCCGGCGCAGGTGTGCCGCGGCTCGCTCGATCGCTTCCGGCAGCGGGTTGCTGGCGTCGATTTCGATCAGGTCAGTTGCCAAGATTCAATCCCGCGATCCGATCGCTTCGGCGACCTCGATGGCCATGGAATACCGTCCAAAAGGAGCGCTCAACTGCACGCCCGCGACCATGCTGCGCGCGCGCGCCACCATCTCCCGTCCAATCGCGACACCTTCCTGCCGCGCCTTTTCCGCGTTGTCGGCCCGCAGCATGCGCTGCATGAACTGGTCCGGGACGGGAACGCGCAGCTCGTTCACCATAAACTCGGCATTGCGGTAACTGGTGAGCGGCCAGATGCCGCAAATCACCGGCAGCTTGAATTGTTCCGTGCGCTTCAGGAAGTTCTCGAGCAAGTCCAGATCGAACACCGGCTGGGTGACGATGTATTCGGCGCCGGCTTGCGCCTTCCATTCCATCCGGCGCATTTCTTCGTCCATGTTCAGCGCGCCGGGATTGGCGCCCACGCCGATCAGCAGCGCGGTTTGCGATCCGATCGGGTTTCCGCCGATATCCAGGCCGTGATTCAGATTGTTCACGATGTTGGTGAGCCCGATGGCGTCGACGTCGAACACCGCGGTAGCGTCCGGGTAAGTGCCCATGCGCGGCGGGTCGCCGGTGATGCAGATCAGGTTGCGCACGCCCACGGTATGCGCGCCCAGCAGTTCGGATTGGATGCCCAGAATGTTGCGGTCGCGGCAGCAGAAATGCATCACGGCCTCAATGTGGGCCTGCTGCTGGATGAGCTGGCAGGTTACCTGAGTGCTCATGCGGGCGCTGGCACGCGGGCCGTCGGGAACGTTGATGCAATCGATGCCATGCGCCGCGCACATCTTGGCGCCTTCGATCTCTTTGGAAGCGTCCACGCCGCGCGGCGGCAGGATCTCGACGAAGGCCACGAATTTCCCGGCCGCCAGCTTGGCTCCCAGCTTGCTTTTGGCGGCCATGGGAACGTTCGGGAGGGCTTTGGCCTTCGCTCCCGGCTCTTCCACGGTGATGCTGAGCTTCTTAGTCTGCGGATGCAGCGATCGGGCTTCCGACCGGATCAGCTTGATGTGCTCGGCGGTGGTGCCGCAGCAGCCGCCGACGATTTTCACGCCGGCCCACAGCATGCGGCGCGCGTACTGCGCCATGTACTCGGGCGAGCACAGATAAATCTTGCGCCCTTCGACCACCGCGGGCAAGCCGGCGTTGGGCATGGCGCTCATGGGCTTGTGCGAATACTGCATCATGCGCTCGATGGTCTCGAGCGTGGCCTTGGGGCCGACCGAGCAGTTGAGGCCGATCACGTCGGCCGGCCATTCGTCCAGCTTACGCGTAAAGATTTCGGGCGTGGCGCCATCGGGCATGTTGCCCGCGTCGTCGATGGTGACCTGCGCGACGATGACCATGTCTTTGCCGGCCGCTTCGCGCGCGGCGAAAATGGCTTCGCGAATCTCGTTCAGATCGGTGAATGTTTCGAGAACCAGCAGGTCGACACCGGCCTCGATCAGCGCTTCGGCCTGCTCGCGGAAGGCTTGCGTTGGCCTCGGCGAAGGAAATGGCGCCTAGCGGCTCGATCCGCACGCCCAGCGGGCCGATGGCTCCGGCCACGAAGGCGGCATCTCCGGCCGCCTCCCGCGCCAGCCGGACGCCCGCACGGTTGATCTCGCTTAACTTCTCCGCCAGCCCGAACGCCGCCAAGCGCGTGCGTGTGGCTCCGAAGGTGTTGGTCTCCAGAATCTCCGCGCCGGCTTTGACGTATTCCTGATGGGTCTCTTTGACCAGCGCCGGCATCGACAGATTCAGCTCGTCGAAGCAGCGATTGATGAACACGCCCTTGGAGTACAGCACGGTTCCCATGGCGCCGTCGGCCACCAGCACGCGGCGCTGGAGCTGGTCGCGAAATTCCTTCGATCGGGACTGGCTCATGGGGGGTGAGATGGCGGTCATGGCGCGCTTGATGGCTAACCCGGGTCTATTAATCGAAAGCGGGTAAGATCACGCCGTCCCGGGAAGAAAAGTGATTACTTTGCTTAGTGTAGCGCATTCGGCAAAGCTGAACAAAGTTTAGTAAATGGTCAATTCGACCGGCGATCCAGCGCCGCAGCCGAGCAACTGCGCGGCCGAGCCTTGATTGGTGGCAACTTCCAGGTAGCCTGAGCTTCCTACCAGCGCGTACAGCTCGCCCGGCTCGCAATCGGTGAACGTCAACGCCAGGCGCTTAATGGATCGTAGTCCGGCATTCAGTTCGAAGGCGCGGGTTTTCAGTTGCGGGAATTGGTCAATGTGCAGATTGGTGATGAGGTTGCCGAAGCGGTCGACTTTGAGCACGCAGCCGGTCCAGGTGCGCTTCGCGTCATGCGCCGGTTTGTCAAAGTCAAGCAGCAGATAGTCCGAGATGCGTGGCCCAAAGCGAGCCGGTGTGGTGCCAGCGGCCAGGTGCGCGGCCACCGGCGCGAACACATCCCGGCCGTGAAAGGTGCGGCTGAGCGGCTTGAGGAAATAGCGCTCGTTGGTGATGTGGCGTACTTTGATGCTGTGATCCACTTTCGCTTCGCGCGAGAAGACCATGGAGAGCACGCCGTTGTCGGGCGCGATGAAATACTGGCCGGCCATTTCCGCCAGCAGCGGCCGGCGCGTCGAGCCAACGCCGGGGTCGATGACCACTACGTGGATGGTCTTCTTTGGAAAAAACGGGTAGGCTTGCGCGATGGTAAAGGCACCATCCGGAATCTCGAAGGGGCGAACTTCGTGCGTGATGTCGACGATCTCGGCCGCGGGCTGGATGGACAGGATTACGCCTTTCATGGTTCCAGCGAAGTGATCGGAGGTTCCGAAGTCGGTAGTGAGCGTGATGAAGCGGCGCGGCATGCTGCTACCGATTGTAGTCGCATTGTGGTTGATACACGATTGCGCGTGCGCCCGAGTGTTTCACGAAATTTCCGCAGTGATCAGACGCCGGCGGCGCGGACCAGTTGTGGGTCGGCTTCGAAGCGGAAATAGGCGACGCGGCGAGCCTCGTTTTGACGCATCAGGCGCTGGCTGTGAGCTTCAATTTCGGTTTCCGAGAAAACGAAGCCATCCTGGGCGGGATCGTACGGAATTCCTTTGTGTTTGTGGAGTTCGAGTAGCGAGGCGGCGCGTTTGAGGTCGGATTGCTCGCGCTCCCGGCGTTCGGTTTGGAGGGCGCGGAGTTGGTCGAGGGTCTTTTGGAACTGGCGGGAGAGGCGCTGGCCGTGCAGGCTGAGGGTGGCGAGGGCGCGAGTGGCTTCGGCGATGTCGCAGGCGATGGGCTCGCGCGTGGCGCGCTTGTCGGCGGCGCGGGTGAGGAGGTCGGCTTCGAGCAGCGGGATTCGATTCAGGCGCCAGGCGGTGTCGGCGAGTTCCTGGACGAGCTGGGTTTCGGTGGGAGTCTTGGGCTGGTATTCGTCGTGGAATTGAAGGCAGTGGTGCTGGTAGGCTTGCGCGTCTTCGGAGGGCAGGACGGCGGTGTGGCTGGAGAGGCCATGGCGCAGAGCGTTCAGAGACGAACGCTGCTTGCCGGATTCGGTGCGCGGGCCGGTGGAGTGGAGTGCGTTGGCGCGATTGGCCGTGACGCGGCGGGTGGGGATGCTCGGGTTCGAAAGAGTGGCTTGCATTGAAATGGTCCTTTCGAATACGGCATAGCATGCGGGCGGAGGTGCGGAACGGTTTTAACGACGGGATTCGTTGAAAGGCAACGAAGAATAGGGGAGGGGAGGTTGGTGACTGAGGCGGCCGATTCGGGGTGCTGGGGTTCTAGGGGGCCGGCGACTGGATGGCCGGGTCGGTGGTTGGATGGACACAAGCGACCGGTAGTGTCAACTGGCAAAAAAGGCCGACATCGACAACAGTAATGTGCAATTCTCGTTAGAAACCCGATTGAGAATAGCGGGCTATTTTCGTGGGGTTTTGTGGTTTCAGGATACTGAAACCAGCTTGGGCTAGGATCGCGATGTTGGCACGAGTCTCGGAGGCGCGTTGAATCATCAATTAGGAGCATGACTCGCCTTCCCGTGAAATGTAGAAAGCTTCACGGGCCAGGCGAGGAAAGGAGCGCATCATGCCTATCCCTCTGATCTGGGGCATAACTGTAGCCTTCGGTTTTCTCGCTTGGGGCGTTTTCGCCGCACAATACATTTGGCCGGCGATAAGTAGACGGGAACGCGCAGAAGCACTTCGGCCGATCCTCGTGTTGCACGGATTCAGGTACATCGGTCTCGCAGTCCTGATCCCCGGTGTCGTTTCTCCGGAATTGTCCGCCACTGTATTCGCTCGAGGGCTCGCTTATGGTGATCTGGCGGCCGCGACCTTGGCCCTCATCGCGCTCGCCGCTCTGAGGACCAGATGGGCAGGAGTTCTGGTCTGGATTTTTAACATTTTTGGGACTGCCGACCTGCTTTATGCGTTTTACCAGGGTGACCGCCTTTCGCTCGCAGATGCGCCGGGGTCTCTGGGTGCGGGGTATTTCATCCCGATCTTTGGGGTCCCTCTGCTCCTGGTGACCCATGTTCTTGTGTTTAGGCTGCTGATGCAGAAGGACGCCACTGCGCCGTCGCGTGTCGTGGTCCGTGCAGCTTAAGTCAGCTGCGCACTGGTTTGGCGGGCTCCAAGGAGGCGTCAGATGTTTTTCGTCGTACTCGATTATGTCAAGTGGGGAGCCAATCGAAGCCCGAAGGTTGCGAGGCCGTGCGAGAACCACGCGGTTTTCACACAAGCATCGTGTGTGTGCCAGGAAGCATCGCGTCGCCGGCCGTTAATTGGTTCCGGCCCGACTGGCGGGCTACCCGGAAGTTGGGGTGTGCGCCGTCAATTTGACGAAAAAACGCGCTACCAGCGGAATTGCCGGGCCTGATCAGTCTGGTCCAGAAGTCTCCTCCAGGGAGATAGGGCATGATCGCGTGGAAACAGCCCGCCGAGGCTAGAGGCTTGGCATCATCGTGAGGGTAAACCAGGGCGGGGCTGTTATTAGGTAACGCGCGCTCGCCGGGGGCGCGTGGCAGCAGCGCGCTTTTTGTTTGCTACTCGGCCGCGCGCCGATGGGCGTATCTTCTCGCGTGTCTTTTGGTTCTTCTCGATGCGCAGCTTCCAAGCGGTCCGGAGTGCGCCGGTCAGTACATCCTGGTTCGCCGCGGCCAAGCGGATATGGGTGTGTCCCATTCTTCCCCAGCCGCCAGGAATGGGCAGGAAAATCTCGGGCGCCTCCTCCACGAAGGCCGCCTGCTGCTCAAGCGAAAGCGTCAGGTTTCCGTAGCCCTCCGCTTGCGAGGCGAGCGAAGCAAATCTGCCACCCGCTACACGAAAGGCAGGCAAGCCCGCGTGGGAGACCTCCTCCACGCCTTCCAAGCTCAGCGCAATTCTCCTGAAATCTGCGGCTGTCATCGCGGGACTCCTAACACTTTGGGGAGTACCTGATCTCATTAGATGGCGCGGCTGCTAAAGTGTCCACCAATTATGCCTAGCCGGCGGCCGCGCGTTTGAGCGCAGCGATGTCGAACTTTTTCATCTTGAGGAAGGCCTGGGTTACGCGCGAGGTCCGCGCATGATCGTCGCTTCCGAGCAATTCGCGCATCGCGGCGGGGACGATTTGCCACGACAGGCCGTAGTTGTCCTTCAGCCAGCCGCACTGTTCGGCCTTCGGGTCGGCGGAGAGCTTGCTCCAGAAATAATCGATCTCTTCCTGGCTGTCGCAGGGCACCATGAACGATATCGCTTCGTTGAAGGCGAACTGGTGCGCGTGGGCGGAATCCATCGCGCTGAACTCCTGGCCGCGAAGCAAGAAGTGCGCTTGGCGCACGGTGCCTTCCTTATCCGGTTTCTCGTCCTGGCCGTACCGCGCCAAGACCGCCGCGCTTGTTTCTCCCCTAGCGGCGCCATCGGGCGCATCCCGGAAGACGGAGGCATAGAAGTTGATGGCTTCTTCCGCCTTGCCGCACACGTTGCCGACGAACAGGAGCGCGGGAATGAACCTTTGCTTGATCTCCATTCCGCCGGTTAATATCACCTGCCATGAAAGGCCGTACTTATCTTCGAGCCAGCCAAACCGATCGCTGAAGGGGTAGCTATCGAGTGGCATCAGGACCTTCCCGCCGGGGGAGAGCTTTTCCCAGATCGCGTCTACTTCCTCTTTGGTTTTACATCTGGCGTGGAAGGACACAGATGGATTGAACTTGAATAGAGGTCCCGCGCTGATGGCCATAAAGGGCTGTCCGGCGAGCTCGAACGAGACGACATCGCAATCGCCCGACGGTGTGCCTGAAAGCCTGGTCACGTTAGTGATCTGGGAGCCGGGAAACAAGGATACGTAGAATTCGGCCGCTTCCCGGGCCTGCTTATCGAACCACAGATGCGGAGTAATTTTTTGCATAGTGCTCTGATCGCCGCTCAGGAGACGGGCGGCGTGTTCCCTGCAAGTATGATGGCACAGGCCGGTATGCGGGCCAGAGCGGCCGCGCGGTGATAACAGGTTCCTTAAGCGAGGATGCTACATCTCGCTAAGGGCGGCCACCAGTGCGCCCCTGGCGGTAGATTGCATCGGGTTCGCGCCCAGGCGTACTTCCGAGATTGCGACCGGCAGCTCGGCTTCGCGCAGGGTCTTCTCGAAACGATCGCGGAAGCCCGGCGCCAGCACGCTCCCCCCACTCAACACCAGTGGAATGGGCCGGTTCAGCTTGGGCATGTTTTGCACGCTGGCGCAGGTGTCGCGCAGAGCCGCCACCAGCGCCTGAATCATATCTTCGTAATAAGCGCTGAGCGCCTGATGAATTTTGTTGGTGAAATACCCGTTAAAGTGGAAGGACTCCTCTTTGATGCTGCGGATGCGCGTGGCCGGCTCGCCTCGGAGTTTGGCGACGCCGGAGTCGATGTAGTCGCCGGCTTTCGCAATGCTGAAGCTGAACACGGGAACGGACAAGTACGCCAGGCAGACGTTGCACAGGCCGCCACCGCAACTGATGCCGATCCCGGTATAGTTGGAGCTCTCCATTTCTCCGTAGACGACCGCCAGGCCTTCCGAGATGCTCCGGGACTCGTAGCCGAGCTCGTTGAGCATGGCAGTCAGTTGGGACTCATGCGATCGCACCTCTTCATCGGCTCCCAGCAGAGCGGAGGGAACGCTGAAGCATAGCCGCTGGCCATGGCCCTTGTCTTCGCCCGTAAGCAGCTTCACGATCTCGCGCACCAGCAGCAGGCTGGTTCCCTCTTCGGCATTGAGAACACCGCGCAGCATGGGCCGCCGTGATTCCTTATGGAACAGGTTGGCGAAGCGCTCGGCTTCGTCGCCGTACACGGTAATTTCCGCGTCGTGGGTGAGGTGTGGGATGCGTTCCTTCTTGAGCACGCTTTCGGTCAGCTTGGAGAAAGGGATGGTGACGAAGGCGTTCAGTTGGGTTTCACAGTTGACTTCTTTGTCCTGCCTATGGGCGGAGACGATGCGGCTGGTGCCGACGTCCAGGCCGATGGCGGTGGTTGTTTGCGCATAAGTGTTGGCCATTTGATGCTCTCCTCAGAGGGAATATTCCTATGCTTGACTAGTGGGGGCATCCGGAAAACACTCTCATTCAAAAAGCGGCCTGCCTAGGACGGAATCTGCGCGGCCTATTGCCTGCCGCCAAGCATAGCGCTTTGATGATGGCGCTCGAAGCGGGCGGGGCGGCGGTGGAGGACATGCTGCAGGATGCGGTACAGCGGCAGCGCGTATTGAACGACTATGAGGAAAGCCAGGTGCGCCGCCTGCAGGAGATCGAAGGGCTAAAACTGCGGGAAAACGAGCGCCTTAACGCGGAAATGGAATCGGTCTGTTCCAAATACCGTTTCAGAATTGCGGCCGGCATTGAAGAAATCGAGCGGGAACACCAGTCGTTCCGGGAATGGCAGGAACGCAAAGAGCGCGAGCAATGCCGCATCGCGGAGGCTGCCTCGGCCTGTGTTTCCGGTGAGGCGGTGTCGTCCAGCGACGTCAGTCTGACGCGCCTGCCGGAGAAGAACGCGAACGCGTGCCGGTTCCGGGAATCGGCGTAAGCCCGCGCTCTAAAACCTTAATTGTTGGCGACTCCAGCCGGACCGGGAGGCGTCTGGGGCGGGGGTGTGGGCGGAGGGCTGGCGATTGCCTGCCGATATCGTTCGAGTAGCGCTCGCCGGTACTTCTCCAGCGGCAGGTTTTGCGCCGCCGCTTCCCGCCGGACGCTCTCGCGGGCAGCATCCACGGCTTCTTGCAACGGGGCTCCGCCGGCTTGGATCAAAGCGGCATCCGCCTCGAAGCCGAAAAGCGCCATGCTCGGAAGCGGCCGCCGGTAGTTGTCGACGAGGCCGAGATCTCTGAAAGGCAGGTTGGCGGCCCAATCGGTGTGATATCCGGCGCGGCCGTTGGTTGGATTCACGGAGACCTGCGCGTGAGCGACGCAGTTGGCGGCGGGAATGGCGTAGCGCGCGCGCAGCATTTCCACCAGAATTCGCCCGGCGTGGATTTGCGCGGCGTTCACCGGGAGCTCGCGCCCCTCGGGATTGCTCTGCGCCTCAAACGCCACGCCGAAGAAGCTTTGGTTCAGGTTCAGGTAGATCCAGTCGTCGTCGGCCCAGATGGAATTGCCGGCGTGATTGGCGTAGCCGGTCTCCTCGACGATGCGGAAAACACGGCCGAAGCGATCGATCACGAAATGATAAGATCTCTGCCGGCTTACGTATTCGAGCAGGCCTTCACCATCGCGCCTGAGCGCGCTATTCTGCTGCTCCTCGAAGGGCGCCAGATGGCTCTCGGTGGTGTGGAACACAATGCCGGCTGGCTGGGAGCGCCATTGCCCGGCCAGCGCGCCTGGGGTGCGCGCATAGGCGACATAGTTCCTAGGGGCGGTCGCGACGGCGAACTGGTTTTCGACGCGCAGGCCGTTGCTGTACAGGTCAGATTGTTTGGTCGTCTCGACCGGCCATACCCGGGGGAGGGAACTCGCACTCGCGGGCGGCAAAGTTTCGTGAAGGCTCGAGCGCGGCGGATTGGTTGCGCGGGCAGCGGGCGAGGTGGACCACGGCCGCAGCATCACCGCACCCACCAAGGCCAGCCCTAGAGTGATGGCCGGCGCCGGGACATGCCGGAACGCAGTCTTGGGTTTGGTACGTGCAGGTGCTGCCCGGCCTTGCAGGAATTGTAGACGCGCGACGGGATCACGCAGGCGGCCCGCACGCCATTCCACCAGGCGCAACGCGATGCTTCGGAACGCGCTCGGACATATTTCCACGAATGTATAGTGGAAGGCCAGATGGAAGCTTCTCAGGCGAACAATCTCGGGGTTTTACCCTTTGGTGACCGCGCTGTAATCGAAGCGCCATCAAAGAATAACGCGCGCGTGCGACAAAAGAACACGATGTCAGAAATCGAGCGCCGCTCCAGGAGACGTTATCCACTCCAACTACAGGTTCGCTACCGGGCCAGGGGCGCGAGACTAGCGGTCTCAGGAAGTGGTCAAACGTTAAATATCAGCAGTTCCGGTCTGCTTATCGCGTCCTCGCAGGGCGTGCGAGAAGGACTGCGGCTCCAGCTCAGTGTGGAATGGCCCTGGCTTCTGGACGACCGGACGCCGCTTCAACTGATCGCAGAAAGCCGCGTAGTGCGCGCTAACGCATCCCAATTCGCGGTGACGCTGGAACGGTATCAATTCCGAACCAGCAAACGCCAGTCTGCGCCGGTTGATCGGCTGCCCTGGCCCGTCACGGCGTGATGGCGACTTCCAGTGTCACAGAGGCCTGGATGACTACCAGCCCGGTCTGAACCGGCGTCGTGACCGGCGCCGAACCGCCTCCCGCCACACCCACCACCTGAGGTATCAATGTCACGCCTTCGGTGGCATGCAGAACCGCACCAGTGTGCACGTTCAAGCCGGCGGCGATCGCGGCGGCCTGTGACATGGCGCTAGCCGCGGCGGTCTTGAGCGCTTGGGCCGTAGGCGGATTGCGGTCCTGCAAATCGAACGAAATCCCCTGCACGCTGTTGGCTCCGTTTTGAATGGCCGTATCCACGGTCTGCCCGATTTTGGACAGATCCGTGAGCGTGGCCTCGACTGTGTTGTTCACCGAGTAGCCGATGATGGTAGCTGACTGGCCAAGCGGAGGGTTGTTGTAGACCGGCGAAAGCGAGTAATTGACGGTCTTGATGGTAGCGCTCGAGCCGAGCAAAGACTGCAACGCCATGATTACCGTGCTCGACAGCGCGGCGTTGGCCTGGGACGCCGCTTGAGCCGTGGCTGCTTGCGTGTTAACTCCTACATCGACACGCGCCAGATCCGGCGGTACCGATATGGACGCGCTTCCAACCGCGGTGATCGAGGCCGGGCGCGCGACTGGTTGAGCCCAGCACATCGCTGCGACGGCGCAAGTAAGACTGATAGCTCGCAACATGACAATTCTCTCCAGAACTCGGCGGGTGGCGCGGAAACCCACATCTGACTGTACAACAGGACCGGTGATTCATGCCGAGACTGCCAAGCTCTTCATCGTCGACCGCGGCGTTGTTTCCAAGCATCTAAAAGTTGAGGTTTCCAAGTGCGCAACGATTTAAGTCAGTCCGGGGTTACAAAAACCGGTAACGCTAGCCGGCCGTCGAATCGAAGGACGGTTACTGTGCTGCACGTACGCCGATGGGTGGTGTGGTGGTTCTATGTGGGTGTGGTTTGTGGCGTGGTTGCCTTAGCCAATATCTTCTTCCGGCACTTCACTCGGACGGAGGACGAAGTAATCCTGCTTCTGGGCGTTTTGCACTGGATTTTGGGAGGGCTGGTGTGTTGGGCCTGGGAGGGCGTCACGCTCGAAAAGCCGGTTCAGGGCCAGGAAACCCAGAAAATGGGGCAGGCTGGGCTGGAAACAGAAAAGAAAAGAATTGCATCGGAGTTGCTGCTGCGCGAGAGCGGTCAGTCGCGACACCGCAGCTTGGTGCGGCTTCGCCTACTCAATGAATACCTACGGCGCTGGGAGAAGCATCATCAGGCTTCATGATATTGATCTGGCTGCCGCGCGGGGGTAGCCCGAGACCGGTAACTTTCTGTCACGGTTCCAGAGGCGGGTTCGATACGTCAAAAGAACAGAGGACTGGTGACCTATGATTCACTGGGGAACTGAGCGAAACGGTGCAGACAGAGTCTGGAGATCCGAGGAGTTGCTAGGCATGATTGCGGCGGCCACCGTGGCTTTGCTGGTGGGATTGACGGAAGGGCTGAGCTGGCCCGATTGCCTGATTTTGGTCATGGGCGCGGCCGTCATCACAGGTGGTGTAATATACACGTTCCTTGAAGTACGCAGGCTCGGATTGCCGGCCGGCGCTCAGGTCATGCAGCAAGAACCTCCGAGTACAGATCGCTTGAGTGCCCTTGCGAATTTGCGAAGAGCTATGCTTCCGGTTGCAGAAAGTACCGAAGCTTGCCCGCACCACGAATACTATCCCGAGAGCCCGGGCGAAGATCAAGGCCAGTTGACGTCGCATTGGCCCGGCTCGACACCAAGCCTGCGCGAGCTCCTTAGAGGCGTCAAACGCCAACGATAGAGAAACAAGTTCGGTAACGCTGCTAGCCCTGCATTCCATGTGTACCATCTAGGTACCGATCGAGATTGAATGCGGCGCTGATGAGCGATAGATGAGTCAGCGCTTGTGGAAAGTTGCCGAGCGCTCCGCCTTGCGCGCTGATCTGTTCGGCATAGAGGCCCAGATGGTTGGCATAACCCAGCATCTGCTCAAATAGCAGGCGGGCGGCTTGCAGGCGTTTGGGATCGTCCTTGCCGGCCCGCGTCAGAGCTTCCACCAGCCAGAAGGTGCAGCAATTGAACGTTCCCTCGGTGCCCTTGAGGCCATCGGGAGTCTTCTCGACGTCATAACGAAAAACCAAACCATCGGAAACCAGACCGCCCTCGCGCGGCGGCCGATTGATCGCATCCAGGGTTTGAAGCATTCGTGGATCGCGAGGAGATACGAAGAATACCAACGGCATCAAAAGCAGCGAGGCATCCAGCGCGTCCCGGCCGTAGCTTTGAATGAACGCGTGCTTCCGCTCGCTCCATCCCTTGGTCATGACGTCTTCATAGATTTGATCGCGCGCCTTCGTCCAGCGCCGCCAGTCCGCGGGGAACGATCTCTTGTTAGCCAGACGGAG
Organism: Terriglobia bacterium; assembly: GCA_963739705.1. Taxonomy (GTDB): domain Bacteria; phylum Acidobacteriota; class Terriglobia; order Bryobacterales; family Bryobacteraceae; genus Palsa-89. Next base: position 628,677 of record CAVUBR010000025.1, read on the forward strand.
GGCCCGGTCCAGGGCCACCCAGCACATCATCTTGGAGTAAACGAAATCTCTTCGGCCGCCGCGCACCTCCCAGATTGCGTCATCCTTGCTACGCCAGTGATCGCAAACCCAATTTGTGAGGCGTCTCAGGTGGGACCACAATTCGTTGGACACGGGCTCGCCGTATTTGTTGTAGAGGTACATGGAGTCCATCAGCTCGCCGTAAATGTCGAGCTGAAGCTGCTTATAGGCCGCGTTCCCGATGCGGACGGGGCGAGAGCCCCTGTAGCCATCCAGATGGGGGAGCGTGGTTTCCTTCAGCACGCTGCGGCCGTCGATGCCGTACACGGTTTGCAGCGATCCATCCTTAGCGGAATCGCGGCAGCGGGCATTCAAGAAATTAGCGAATTGCAGAGCTTCCTCGACGTAGCCGAGCCGCATCAGGCTGTAGACGGTGAACGCAGCGTCGCGAATCCAGGTGTACCGATAATCCCAATTGCGAACGCCCCCCAAACTTTCGGGAAGGCTGCACGTCGGCGCCGCGACGATGGCGCCGGTGGGTTCATAGGTAAGCAGCTTTAACACCAGCGCCGAGCGATTTACCATTTCGCGCCAGCGTCCACGATAGGTGCTTTTGGAGATCCAGCGCCGCCAGAACTCCACGGTGTCGTTGAACAACTGGTCGCTATCGCGCTCGCTTAGCGGCGGCGGGGATGTGCGTGCGCGCGCACCAAGTTCAGATAGGCCGAAGCTCCGGCCTTTTCCTTCCTCTAAAGTGAATTCCGCGGACACGCCCGTTCCGGAATGCCGCAGCCGTACGGCTGATTTCAAGGCGAGACGCAGTTCGGGGCCATAGAAGTGCGCACCTTCGCTGACTATGCGGGTGGTGTGGCGATCGCGTGCGTAGTTGAACGCGGGATAGCATTCTAAAGAAAATCGCATTGTGCCTCGGAGCACACGCACCTTGCGAATAAGACCTGCCTGCCCGGCCGCGTTACCTCCCTCGCCGATGGGCACGAAGTCCACTACCTCGCCCACTCCGTCGGCGGAAAGGAACCGGGTAACTAAGACGTTCGTGTCAGGCCAGTAAACCTGTTTAACCGTGACATCCGGCGTTACCGGGGCGATGCGATAATATCCGCCCTTTTTGTCGTCCAGAATCGCAGCAAAGACACTGGGTGAATCGAATCGTGGGAAACAGAACCAATCGATCGAGCCGTTCTTGCCGATGAGCGCGGCAGTCCGGAGATTGCCGATAATTCCGTAGTCTTCAATAGGTTGGTAAGACATTTCGTCGCGGCGCATCTCCTTATTAGTTCCTGACGTTAGACGCAAACCCGCATGTTTCCATTCGGTGATAGACTTGGCTGAGTTTCGAGAAAGGGGAAGCTGTATGTCCAAATATATGCCGGTGCCGAACTGGCTGCGGCTGACGCTCTTAGGCGCCTGTGCGGCGGTCTACGCGCAGGCTCCCAAAAGCGCCGCCTCCGCCACCTATGTGACGCCAGCCGAGATGACCAGCGCCTTGAAGAGCGCGCCTAACCAGGCCGCTCCGCTGATCGACAGGCCGGTTCGCGTAATCGAGGCCGGAGGGCACTACTTGGGGGTCGCCATGGTGCAGCGGACCAGTGCCGACCAGAACGCGCTGATCCACGACAAAATCGACGAAATCTACTACGTGCTGGAGGGCGGCGGCATGCTCGTTACGGGTGGCACGCTGGTCAATCCTAAGCAGACCTCTTCCAGCCCGACCATCGGCCCCGGCTGGAGCGGATCGAGCATACAAGGCGGGCAGAGCCGTCGCGTTAACGCAGGCGATGTCGTCTTTATCCCCGCCGGCGTGGCGCACATGTACAGCCAGCTCGACGGAACCATCCGTTACCTGACTTATCGAGTGGATCCCAACCGGGTGCTGGCGCTGAAGTAATGTGGCTGGCGCCGGTAAGGAGGATTGATATGCGTAGGACCATGCTCGTAACGTTAGGAACAATGTCCTTGTGTCTTTGCCTTTTGTCCCAGAGCCGCGGTCCGGTGCCGGGCGATCACATGCGAGTGCCTCCCGCCCGGGTTCCATCTGTATACCTGAGCGCGGTCGACGTTCAGGCCGGCCTCGACAAAGTGGACCCGAAGTTGATTGCGTCACCGACCGGTGGAGCGGTAAATGTCGGCCAGGGCCTGCACTGCGTCGTGCGCCGCCGGGTGACTGGGCCACAGTACGCCATCACGCACACGCGCGATATGGAATACCTGGTCATCACCAAGGGAAGCGGCACTTTGGTCACGGGCGGCAAGCTGACTCCGCCGACCATCGATAGCGACATATATCCTAATCCCAGCCCCGACGCGACCATCCGAAGCGCCACCGGAATCACGGGCGGTCTGGCGCGGAAGATCGGGATAGGCGACGTCATCGTGAGCCCGCCCGGCACTCCGCATTGGTTGAGCGAGATCAACGGCGCGATTGAGTACGTCGAGATACGCATCCCGAACGTCGACCCGGCGCCCGGTATCGAGCGTGCCCAGGTCGCACCCGGCCGGTAATCGCCGGGCGTAAAGGTCCATCGATTGGGCGTATACTGAGTGGAAATCGGGAACACGATTGAAATCTCGATCAAGGAGAAGAATCATGCAGAGAATCATTTTAGGAACTTCCGCTGTCCTGCTCACGCTGGCTGGCGGCGCATTTGGACAACAACCGAACGGCGCGGCGATACTAGCCCCCGGACAGGGAGCGGGCGCGCCGCCGGCCTATGCTTTCGACATTCCGAAGTCCGACGTTGATCTGCTTCTGAAGGACCATCCCGGCGGGGACAAGCAGATTCGCGTGGTCGACATGGGCAAGTACAACATGGGTGTCGGCATAATCCATCGCGGTCCCACCAATGACAAACCGGGCGATCCGATCCATGTTCTGTATCATGACTACACTGCTGAAACCTACATCATAGTTTCGGGAGGGGGCATTCTGACGACCGGCGGTGTGATCGACCAAAAAAAGGCGAGTAGCGGGATGCCGAACGTGATGAATGGTCCGGGCGGGGGCGGGATCGCGGGCCGAGGCGCTTATAGCCGCAAGGTGGCGCAGGGCGATATTATCATCATCCCGACCGGCGTGGCGCACGGCTGGAGCCAGATCACCGATCATGTGGACTATCTCAGCGTGCGTCCCGATCCCGACCGGGTGTTGCCGGCCGGCTGGGTGTATCCAACCTTGCTGAAGCAGTTGCCGGACGAAGTCAAGACCAGTAGCCCGAGTACCTCAGGTAATTAGCGGGTTGAGACCAGGCGCGGCGCTGCGCTAGGCCGAGCCGAATCGTCGGAACGCCGCATAAACCGGCACTCCGGTGAGGACGATGACCAGACCGGGAATGGTCGTCGATGGCCGGTATATAAAAAGCGTCGCGAGAATTACGGCTGCGCCGGCTATATAGAGCGCCGGAACCACCGGATACCCGAAGGCCCGATACGGTCTTTCCGCATCGGGCCGGCGGCGCCGGAGCACAAAGACGCTGCCGATCGTCAGAATGTAAAAAATCAGCGCAGCCGAGACGACGTAGTCCAGCAGGTTGCTGTACAGGTTGCCATACTGTCCGGTGGCTGGATCATAGGTTCGAAGCAAGACCAGGATCATGGCCCAGGCGCCTTGCATCGCCAACGCCGAGCCCGGGACATGGGCCCGATTGATGCTGGCTGCGCGCCGGAAGAACAGCCCGTCGCGCGCCATGGCGTAGTAAGCGCGGGCACCCGTCAGCACCATTCCGTTGATGCATCCAAACGCCGAGATCATGATCGCGATGGCCATCAACGCGCCGCCGATGCGTGGGAAGATGGCTTCGAGCATCGCTCCGGCTACTCGATCTGACGGCGCGTGCTGAACCTGATCGATGGGAAGCACCACCAGATAGGCGAAGTTCGCCAGCAGGTATAAGCCGATCACGATCATCGTCCCAAAAGCGAGAGACAGCGGGACGTTGCGGCGCGGTTCGCGCACTTCGCCGGCGGTGAACGTGATGTTGTTCCAGGCGTCGGCGGCGAAGAGCGATCCAACTTGAGCCACGCACATGGCGACGAACAATCCGAAGCCCGTGCTGGCGGAAAGGCCTGAAACAATGTCCACGTTTCCTGTGGGCGTCCAGGCTTGCGCGAAATGGGCACGCACTGCATCCCAATGCCAGCCGAGAATCAGTCCGAATCCGATTACACCGAGCAGCGCACCGATTTTTGCGCAAGTGAAGACATTCTGAATACCCTTGCCGTAGCGGATGCCGCGCGTGTTGGTCCAGGCGAGCAGGCCGATGACCAGCAGTCCGACGAGCTGCGCGGTAGAAAGCGAAATCGCGTAGCGGGGACCGATGTGGATGGGGGAAATGAGGTAGCGGGTCTCGGAAATTGGCGGCCAGAGAATGCCGAGATACCGGGAAAAGCCCACGCCGACGGCGGCTATGGTGCCGCTTTGGATGACGAGAAATAAAGTCCATCCGTATAGAAATCCCCACAGCGGTGAGAGGGCTTCCCGCAGATACACGTATTGGCCGCCGGCGTGTGGCATCATGGCCGCCAATTCGCCATAAGATAGTGCCGCGGTGAGCGTCAGAACTCCGGTGATCAACCAAGAAAGCAACAGCCAACCCGGGCTGCCGAGCAAACGCGACATGTCTGAGGAGACGATGAAAATCCCGGTGCCGATCATGGACCCGGCCACGATCATGGTCGAGTCGAACAGCCCCAGTCCGCGAGTCAGTTCGTTTTTGCCGGGAGGCGCCGTTGTCGAGGTGGTCGGTTGCATAAATCAGGATAAGAAAGGCATCGAGCGCCGGTCTAGAATGTCGCCCACGGCGCGCCAGGCTTCCCAAATCGCCGTGTCGGTGTGCGGGCTGGCGCCTGCGTCGGAGTTGGCGATGGCGATGAGGCCGTACGGCCGGCGCGCGATCACGTTGGGCCGATCCTGGGAATTTGTGTACACCCATTCCATCGGTTCATTCAAGCTGTTGTAAGTGTACGCATAACCGTGCGGCCAGCGGTTTACGGTGATGGCGGCAATATCGCGCGCCGGATCGAATCCGCCCGCTCCCAGCGAGCGCGCCAACTGATCGCGAATCTTGCGCTCGAATGTTTCAAAGGAAGTGTTGAGCAGCTCGGCGCGGCCTAGCCGGTGTTGTTCCTGACGCGGTTTGCCGGGAACCGTGGGCACTTTGGTGAGATGCAGCGCGATGGGCTCGGAAGGCGACTGCGGATGTTGCAATTCCCCGAGCGTGGATGCTTCCGTGAGCGCCATGCTGGTGTGGAACATGCTGGGCGCGTTTATGCTGGCGACGCCGAGTTTTTGCCAGGCCGTCCAATTCGTTACCGCCACGCTGGTGTAGACGATGGGGCCTTTCACGGCATAGGCCAGCGCCTCCTTCTGTTTGGCCGGGAGCTCGGGAGCGAGGTAGGGGATGAACATGTTCCAGCACGCCATCACGCAGCCGCGCGCCCGCACATCGTAGAGTTTGCCGCCGCGCGAATAGGTGATCACGACTTCTTTGGCGCGATCGGGTGGGCCGTCGTGGCGGACATTGAGCACCGTGCTGTTGAGCCGGATCCGCGCCGGCTGGTTGGTGCGGTCCAGCGCGGCATAGTTCACGCGCGCGGCGCCGGAATCCTCCTGAGTTTTGCCGGGCAGCGCGTCCGGGATCATCCAGCGCACCAGCAGACGCGCGACCGTGGCGTTGCCGTCCGGGTAATGAACTTCCGGGCCGCCGCCTTCTATTTGGCGGCCATGCTGGGTTCCAGCCAATTGTTCTAAAACGCCGAGCGGCGCCGGTTCCAAGCCCAAGCCGGTGAATCCGGGCTGACCCATCAGCCATGCGAAGAAGGCTGGAGTCGCGTCGGCGCCGACGCAGAAATTTCCTTCGCCAAAGTGCTGGAAGAACCAGAGCGCCTGTTTGTCGACGTGCGCGACGTTGAGCAGAAAGTCCTGATAACTCATTTTGGCGAGCTTCAACTTCTTTTCGGCCGAGGGAAGCCCCGGCATGTAGTCGGGCTGTTCCTTGCTATAGAGCCGCAGCAGGTCTTTGCGTGCTTGTTCGGACAGCGGCATGCGGGACAAGTAGTCGGACGTCATTCCGAAGCCGCGCCCGCCTCGGCCACCGCTCCCGCCTGGTTCGCGCACTACCAGCTTGTCGGCGCCCCAGGTTTCCTTGTCGAAGAAATATCCCGAGCTGAGGCCTAGCGACCGATAGAGGTCGCGATTGGATGCGTTGTTCTTCTTGTAGCGCTCCGTGTCGATGCCGATCTCGTCCAGCAGACTTTTCACCACCGCCGGATAACGGCCGATGTTCTCGATATTGAGCGTGCCGCCATTGATCGCCAGCAGCCTGCCGTCGTGGTGAAATTCGTTGCGCTTGGCGTGGCCGCCAAAGTCGTCATGATTGTCTAAAATTAAAACGCGCGCCGAGCGGCCCGCATTTTTCAAGAAATAATAACCCGCGCCCAGCCCGCTGAGGCCGCCGCCGACCACTACAAGGTCGTAAGTCTCATTGGTGTGCGTGGCGCTCCCAAGATCGACCGTTCTCGTGTCGCGAAGCTGGTGCGCGACTTCAAACGACCCGGGGTGATCGCCGCGCATGCCCGTCCGCGCCGGAGGATAATAGTCAGGCGATTGTTCCGGCGCGAACTCCTGCGCTTCCAGCCATCCGGGCAGCGCCAGAGCCCCTGCGGCTGCGACGCTGATCCCGTTGACAAAGTCGCGGCGCGTGATCTTCCGGTTCATGCCAAGATTGCGATCGCTGGCGTTCATACGGACCTCCTATCGAAACTAGACAAATTACGGCTCCTCATGGCAGAAGCCACAGCCAGTGCCGGCGTTATTCTCGCGATGACAGTTTACGCACCCTTCCATGGTGGTTACGTTGGTCGCCTTGGCCATTGTCTCCATCTGGCTGACTGGTCCGTGACAAGTTTCGCACTGCACCCCGGCGCTCAAATGAGCGCGGTGATTCCAGTACACCATCGCCGGCACGCTATACACTCGAACCCACGGGATGGGCTTCTTGGAGTTTGCAAACTCGGCCAGCTTCTTGATTTCGGGTTTTTCTTTCGCGATGGTGATGTGACAAGCCATGCAACGGGACACGGCCGGCAACGTCATGTGATCGCCCGGGTCTGGATTGGGGTGGCATTGCTGGCACTTCAGCGCTGCCGCCAGGTGGGTCTTGTGGCTGAAGGCAATGGGTTGCACCGGCGCGGCCGCTTTTGGCTGCGGCTCCGGTTGAGCGAAGGCCGCGACTGGAAAGGCCAACAGCATTAAAATTCGCGGAAACGCCACCAAATCCCCGCTATGTCAGACCCTGGAGCAGGAACAATTCTTGCACCGCGCGATTCGCCTCGTCGATAGCCTGATTAGTGAACGCAGCGGCGCCCGCATCGGAATTGGCGATCGTCACGCGTCCACAGCGCTGCCTTCCGAGCACGTGCGGGCGCTGCTCGAAGGGCACGTCCGGATCCGCCAGCGTGTCATAGGTGTAGGCGTAACCGAAGGGCCAGCGATTTACAGTGATGGCCAGGATGTCCTCGCGCGGATCGAACCCGCCCGGCGCCAGGGTGCGCGCCATCTGCCGGCGGATCTTCAATTCGAAATCCTCGAAGCTCATCGATAGCAGTTCCTGCTGCCCGGCGCGATTTTGCTCCTTTCGCGGGAGGCCCGGCTTATTCGGGCTGCGCACCATGTGCACGACGATGGGCTCATCCGGAGTAGTGAGTCCCCCGTAGCCTCCGACGGTGGAGCCAGGATCGAGAGACATGGTGGTGTGATACATGCCCGGAGCGCTGACGCGGGAGACGCCCAGTTCTTGCCAGGCCGTCCAGCGCCGGATGAGAACGTTGGTGTACATCATAGGCACCTTGACCGGGTAAGCCAGCGCCTCCTTCTGGCGATCCGGAATCTCGGGCAGCAGCGCGGGAATGAGCGCGTTGTAGCAGGCCAGGATGCAATAACGCCCACGCACGGCGGAAAGCTTGTCGCCATTGCGATAGGCGATCCGCACCGAACTTGCGCTCTCCGCCGTGCCTTCGTTCTGCACACGCACCACCGGGCTGCTGAGGCGAATGCGCATCTTTGAATTCGGATCGTCCAGACGATCGTAGGCGACGGGCGCGTCCACGATGGTGTTCATCGACTGTTTGCCAGGCACCGCCGCGGGAATCAGTTTGGATACAAGCAGGCGCGCCAGCGAGGCATTGCCGTCGGGAAAATGGAACAGGTAGGAAGCTTCGCTGAATCCTTCTTCCAGCTTCAGTCCGAGTCCGTTGAAGCCTATCAAACCATGTTCACCGGCTTCGAGAGCGGGTGTCGTATCCACTCGCTTGTTGTTGCGCCCGCCGGCCCCGATGAAGAAGGGCAGCGCATCCGGGCTCATCTTGGCGACGTTCAGCAGATAATCCTGGTAGCTCATCTTGGCGAGCTTGGCCCGTTTCTCGTGGGCGCTCATGCCGGCCATGTAATCAGGATTTTTGCCGTGCAGGCGGATCAGGTCTTTGCGTGCCGCGTCAGACAGGGGCGCCTTGGCGAAAAAATCCGGTAAACGCGGGTTGCCGCGCACCAGCCGGTCTTCGCCGAAGTGCTCTTTGTCAAAAAAGGTGCCGGCGGCAAGGTCGTATTTTTCTTCCAGATCGTGATTCAAGAACTCGGCATTGCGTTCGACCTCGATGCCGAGCTCCTTGACGAGCGACTTCGCGGCGTAGCTGTACGGAAAAGGCGTGGCGATGCCGAGCGTGCCGCCGACGCCGATCAGAGTCCGCCCCTGGTAGTGAAATTCATTGCGCTTGGCATGACCGCCGAAATCATCGTGGTTGTCGAGGATCAGAATGCGCTGGTTGGTTCCTAACGCAGTGCGGTAGAAGTGCGCGGCGGCAAGTCCGGAGATACCTCCGCCCACGATCACCAGGTCGTATTCTTCGCGGATCTCGCTGTCGGGGACTGGAAACCGCGTGTACTGACCGCCGCGGATATGATCGAATTCCGCCACCGCGGCCGGATAGTTGCCGCGCAGTCCGGAGCGCGTAGGAGGGTAGGTGCCGGCTTGCTCCGGGGCCTGCGATTGCGCGCTGGCCGTGTTCAAAGCGGCGGAGACACCCGCGATTCCGATCGCAACGCCATTCAAGAAGTCGCGGCGCGCGATAGGCCGGTCCATGCCAAGGTCACGATGCTCTTCGGAAGTGCCCATATTCCTGCCTCCAGCGCGTTTTCATCAAGCTTACACGAAACGAGCAAGGAGTAGGGAGCCCGCCGAAGTTCAAGCTTCGACGTATTTGTCGGCGATCGATAGCGCCTGATCCATGACGGAGACGGCGAAGTCGATATCGCTTTTTTCGATGATCAGCGGCGGGGCGATCACGAAATGACTCAGCCAGGCTGACACGGCGACTCCCTGCTTCATCATGTCCGCCGCCACCTGATCGACGACGGTGGGTTTGCCAGCCATCTTTTCGGCCTTGGTATTGAGCGGCTGCTTAGTCTGGCGATTCTTCACCAGTTCGACGGCCCAAAAGAGTCCCGAGCCCACGAACATCGCCGACCGACGGATGAGAAGTTTTCAAGGCAGCCAGCTTCTGGCCGAGATAGGGGCCGAGCTCGCGCGCCCGCTCCACCAGCTTCAGCCGCTGCATTTCGTGAATGGTTGCGATCGCCGGAGCGAGCGTGATCGGGTGCGCTTCATAGGTATGTCCATGCGCGAAGAAGTGCTCGTCGAAGAAAGACGCGATGCGGCCGGTGGTGGCGCAGAGGCCCAGCGGGACATACGCCGACGTGATTCCCTTGGCCGTTACTAAAATGTCGGGCTTGACGTTCCAGTGATTGATGGCGAACCACTCGCCGGTTCGGCCCCAGCCGCTCATCACCTCGTCGGCGATCAGCAGCACATTGTGCCGGTCGCAAATGCTGCGGAGGCGCGGGAAATATTCGGGCGGAGGAACCAGCACGCCATTGGTTCCGACGACAGGCTCAACCAGGACCGCGGCCACGTCGGATTCATTCTCGATAATGTGTTCGAGATAATCGGCGCACGCGATGCCGCAACCCGGATAAGTGATGCTTGATCGGGCAGTCGTAGCAATTCACTTCCGGCGCGAACACGACGCCTTGGCCTTTGCCGGCCGGTTCCACTGGCCATCTACGCGGATCGCCGGTGGCCGCGATGGACGCCATGGTCGATCCATGATAGGAACGGTAGCGCGCGACGATCTTGGTCTTGCCCGTAAACAGGCGCGCGATCTTGATGGCGGCTTCGTTGGCCTCGGTTCCCGAAGTCACGAAGAAAAACTTCTCGATTCCTTCGGGCAGAACGTCCAGCAACAGCCGGCTCAGTTCCGCCCTGGGCTCGGTGGCGTAGGCAGGCGAGACGTAGCAGAGCTTGCGGGCCTGCTCCGCAATCGCTTCGATCACCGCGGGGTTCTTGTGTCCCAGGTTCACGCACATCAGTTGCGCGGAAAGATCGAGATAGCGCTTGCCATTGCCGTCGATAAAGTAGCAGCCTTCGGCGTCGGCGATATGCAGCGGCGCCCAGGATTTCTGAAAGCGCCAGGTGCCGAACGTCAATCGCCTGGTCAGATCGCTGATTTCCTGTGAGGTCGAGAGGACTTCTTGCGAGGAGGAGCTCATAAACTGAACTCTATCACGGGAAGACACGCAACTCATTTTTGACAAGCTGGCGCAACTCTGCTAAAAAAAGCCAAGGTATGGCAAACGTGGTCATCCGCGGAGACGGTGTCGCGGCTTAGTTGCTGCGCCCACCTTCTCGTCCAGGCTGGCTGCCGTGTCGACCTGGAACGCGCCCATCGCGCCCGGCTGCCGGCGGTCATGCTCAGTGACCATGCGCTGGCGCTGATTCGGGATGTTTTCGGGCGAAACGATTTGTTTCCCGAAGCCGTGCGTATTCGCCGTCGCGTGGTGGCGTGGGGACAGAATGCCCGGGCGCTTACGCTGGAACATTCCGCGGCGGTTGTGCCGGAAGCGTCTCTGCTCGAAGGCATCGGACCGGGGTCTGGCGCCACCGCCGAATCGCCAGCCGCGGACTGGACCGTGTTCGCTGCGCGGCCGCTCCCGCTCACCTCTATCGAGCATCACTTCGGTTCGCGGCGTGGCATTCGCCGGCCCCGTGAAGCTGAAAGATGGCGCGGATCATGAAACCTGCTGGGTAGAGTCTCTCGAGAGCGGGTGGTTGTTCCTGATCCCGGGCGCTAACGGATCGCGGTTCGCTGATTTCGGTCGGCGCTCCCGCGGACTCACAGCTCTCGCAGAGTCACGTGGTCGCTGAACAGGTCGAACAGTTGACCGCGCCAGCATCCGAGTTTCCCGCCTATCCGCGGATTGCATCGCCGCTGTGCGGGCCGGGCTGGCTGGCTTGCGGCTCCGCGGCAATGGCTTTCGATCCGATCTGCGGCGATGGGACCGCGCATGCGGTTCGTGAAGCGATCCTCGCGTCGGCTGTCATCCGAGCCGCCGCTCGGGAAGAGGACAATGATCGACTTTTCGCACACTACGAAGCCCGTCTGACCGCTGGCTTCCACCGTCATCTGCTGTTGTGCCGGGAATTCTACAAATCAGGTGGCGGCGGGCCTTGGTGGAAATCCGAGCTGGCCGCGCTCCAGCGCGGCATCGAATGGTGCGACGACAAGCTCCGTCCAGCCCTGAATTTTCAGTACCGGCTGGACGGATTCGAATTGAGCCGGATTCATCCGGCGTAACGCAGTGGGAAGGAAGGAAAAAGCATGAGCTATTCAAGACGTGAGTTTCTGGGCGCCGTGGGAGGCGCCACGCTGGCCGCATCATCGGCAGTGGATTTGCTGGCGCAGGGACAACCGGCCGACCTGCTGCTTTACAACGGCAAAATCGTTACCGTGGATTCGGCATTTTCGATCCATCAGGCCATCGTGGTGAAGGACGGCCGCGTGGTTGCGGTGGGCGGAAACGAGCTGCGCAACCGCTACGCGGCGGCGCGCACCATCGATTTGCGCGGCCGCACCGTGATACCGGGCTTTCACGATACGCATATCCATCTGGCCGGCCACTCACGCCGTTATATCGATCTGAACGAAACCACGTCGCTGGCCCAGCTCAAGCAGCAGGTGAGCGAAAAAGCCAAGGAACTGGGCCCGCGCGAATGGATCACCGGCGCAGGGCTGGGACGAATACCATTTCACCGACGAAGAGCGGAAACCGCTTCGCAGCGATCTGGATGCAGCCGCGCCCAACAATCCCGTTGTTCTGACGCGCGCGGGCGGCCACAGCTCGGTGGGCAACAGCAAAGCGCTGGAACTGGCCGACATCAACAAGGCCACGCCCGATCCGCGAGCGCGGCATCATCGAGAAAGACTCCAGCGGCGAACCGAACGGCGTCATTCGCGAGCGCAACGATCTCTACACACGCCTGGTCCCGCGCGACAAGCCAGCCGACGTGCGCGACAGCTTGTTCGAGGACGTGCACCGCCAGCTCAAGCTAGGAATCACCAGCGTGATTGAGGCCGGCTCTTTCGTGGATCCGAATGTGGTCGGCTCCTACGCCGAGTGGGAAATTTTGTATGCCAAGCACGGCGATAATCTGCCGCGCGCCTCGGTGCAGGTTCAGTTTCCCGGCGACGCCAAGACGGGTGAGGCCAAGCTGAAGGAGTTTGGACGCAAGACCGGCGACGGCAACGAACGCTTGCGGATCGGCTCCATCGGCGAAATGGCGGCGGACGGCGGTTTCACGGGTCCGACGGCCTGGTCGCTGTATGACTACAAAGGCCAGCCCGGATTTCGCGGCCGCGCTTTTTTCACGCCCGAGCAGATCCACGCCAACATCGAGGCGGGCCACAAGCTGGGCTGGCAATTCGGAATCCACGCCATCGGCGACGCCGCCATCGCGATGACGGTGGACGCCTATGACAAGGTGTTACAGGACTATCCGCGCGACGATCACCGCCATTACCTGTGCCACTTCACCGTGCTTCCGCCGGAGCGCACCATGCAGATCATGGCGAAGGACAAAATCCTGATCGCGCAGCAGCCCAACTTCACTTACAACCTGGAAGGCCGCTACGTGGACGCGCTGGAAGGCACGCGCCTGACCAAGAACAACGCGCTGCAGACTCCCATCAAACACGGCATCTTCATGGCGTTCGGCAGCGACAATCTGCCCATCGGCCCGCTGGTGGGCTTGTACGCCGCCGTGACGCGCAAAGGCGAAAGCGGCAAGGTTTTCGGCCCGGAAGAGGCTGTGAGCATGAAGGACGCGCTCACCATGTACACCCGCGCCGGCGCATTCATTACGCGCGAGGAGAACATCAAGGGCTCGCTCGAGCCGGGAAAGCTGGCCGATATGGTTGTCTTCCCGGAGGATCTGCTAACCGTTTCGCCGGACAAGCTGCTGACGATGAAAGTCGACATGACCATCGTCGGCGGACGCGTGCTGTACGACCGCTCCCAGGCTTAGTGCCTCTCCAGTAAACGCGAACAACGCAGCGCGCCGCGAGCGTTTTTTGTGCGCGGCGCGCGCTGTTCGCTTAGAACTCCAAACGCAGCGCGAACTGCATGGAACGCGGCTCCAGCGTGCCCTGAAACTCGCCGAACGTCTGAGGCGATTGCAGGCTCAGGCTTGGATTGGTGAAATTCGGATGATTGAATGCATTGAAGGCTTCGGCTCGGAACTGAAGCCGCTTGCCTTCCCAAGGCAGATTGAACGCCTTGCTGAGCGCCGCATCCACATTGAAGATCGGCGCCAAACGCACGGCCGCCCGAGTTCCCGCGCCTTCCGGCGGCTGGTCCTGGAAATTACTGGACATGCTGGTGTTGGAGAAAATGCTGGGAATGCCGTTTTGATCGATGTGAACTCCGCCCGACGGCGTGGGCGTAGTCATCACGGCGAGTGAGCTGAGCCAATAGTTGGTGTTATAGGCGAGATCGCCTTGCACGGCGCTGGGCAGCGCGGTGCTATAGCGCCACACGCTGGAGATTTGCCATCCGCCCACCGCCTGATCGAGCCAGCCCGGGGCGTTGTGCAAGAACGGCCGGCCCTTGCCGAACGGAAGCGCGTACATGAAATTCGCGTTGAAATTGTGCCGGATATCGAAATCCGAAGAGCCGCGGAAAGCGCTCAGGTTGTAAATGTCCTGAATGGAAGCGCCTTGTTCGCCGGCTCCGGATTCGGCGGCCGAGCCGTTATCGATGGAATGCGACAAGGTGTAATTGAAGTCGAACTGAAAGCCGCTCGAATAGCGGTGCCGGAACGTTACCGTGAGGCCGTGAAAGTCGGCTTCGCCCGCGTTCATCCACATCGGCATGGTGCTGCCTTGCTGCGCGAAGAACGTATAGCATCCCGGAACGCTCAGGCACTTGCCGGGGAGATATGCGCCGTTGATGCGGTCAGCCGCGTGCAGGCTATCCAGAAAGCTGCTGCCGAAAACGCCATACACGCTGTAGAAGTAATTCGCCGCCGCGCTGCCGGGGAAGTAGAAATTCTTATATCCGGGCCATACGTTATTGACGAACGGCAGATTCGGGACCAAGCCGGGATTGTTCATCACCTCCTGGGCGATCAAACCGGCGGCGTTATTGTAAGGCACGCCGGCGCCCTTGGCGAGCGAGTTGGCCAGGTTGTAGACAATCTGCGCGTTCTGCTGCCAGGTCACGCCGGAAGCAGGGTCCTTATAATTTTCCAGCGGCGTATAGACGTCGCCTTGCATCAGCAGCCGGCGAGAAAGCCTGCCCACGTAGCCAACTTCCATCGTGACCTTGCCGGGCAGTTCTCGTGAGTAATCCGCGTTCAAGATGATCGAGTAGGGCGTCTTCAGATCCGGCGAAATGCCGAGAAAAGTGCCGGTGATGGCCGCGATGGCGGGCGGCGTGTAGGGGAAACCGCCGGTGGCGGCGGCTGGCAGCGCCGGATATGTCCCGTTGAAACGGGGCGAAGTGGAGAAGCTGTACGAATCCGGGAAATTGGTCGGGTTCGAAAGGCCGAGCGATCCATATTGGTCATAATTGACAACCAGGTCGTTTCCAAACTGGTCGTAGGCGAGGGCGCCGCCGATGCGGAACGCGCCCGTCTTTCCGAACAATTTTCCGATGAGACCGCTGTGATCGGTGGGAGCGTAGGCCAAGCCGAAGCGCGGCGCGAAATTCGCATTGTCGGGATTCCACCAGGACGATTTCCCGTTAACCGGGCCATTCAACGCATAGGCGAGCGTGAAGTCCGGCATCTGATTGGCCGGAACACCTTGCGACTGCAAACCGTTTCGTTGCGCGAGATATTGATTCAGCGGCACCGTAGTGTCCACTTGCAAGCCGTTCGCTTCATAGGGCGGGCGGAAATTTTCATAGCGCAACCCGAAGGTCAGGGTCAGCTCGCGGCTGACGCGCCAGGCGTCTCCAATGTAGCCCGCGTAGGCATGCTCGATGAAAGAGCGCGCTTGCGGCGTTCCCTGCGGCAGTAGCTGTCCGTTTCGCTTGTATTGATAAGTGACAAACACGTCATTCAAGATGCCGAGCAAGGTTGCCGAAGCGTTAGTCACCGCCGTTGGATTGGCTAGTTGCAGATTCGGATTGTTGAGTCTGCCCACCAGATAGTTTTGGACGGAGGAATCGATGTCCTCGCCCAGTCCGATCAACTCGGTCGCGCCGTACGCATACAGCGGAAATGCATTGGTAAACGTGGACGTGTTGTTTTGGTTCAGCCGGATGTTGGCGCCCATCGTGATGGTGTGTTTTCCCTTGGTCCAGGTCACGTCGTCGACGAAATTGTTCAAGGGATTCACGCGCCCCCTGGCCCGCGCGCTCCAGTTGTTCAGCGACGACAAAGCGGTTGGTTCAAATTGGAAACCCGTTCCGGACACACCCGAGAGGTTTTCATCCAGCCGGGTCAGTCCATAAATAAAGGAGTTGATGAGGGTCGGGCTGAGAATCGCGGTGTAGTGCGCCGAGAGTCCTTTATTGTTGTCGCGCTCGACGGATGCGGGCGTCTGCCCGGGAAATTGAGCCAGGAGCTGGTCGATCGTATTGTCGCCCAGCGTGCCGCGCAGGCTGAGCGTGTGTTTACCGGCGTCGTCGAGTTTGTAATCGATCTTGGCGACCCAGGCCATGTCGTTCAAATGATCGGGTGCGTTAAAGCGGTAACCGCTGAAATTCAATCCGCCGTCCTGGCCGAATGCGGGATCGTTGCCGGCCGGATATTGGTTCAGAATCTTTTGATACGGGACATTCAAGCCGATGCCCAGAGGATCGACTTGACGAAGCTGGGAAGGCCCGATGGTCTGCACGCTGCCATCGGTCAATTGCGCTTGCAGAATGCCCTGCTTGAGCGTCTCCGACGGCACGGCGCGCACCTGAGCTACGCTGCTGGCGTCCACGCGCTGCTCCCAGTTCACGAAATAGAAAATGCGGTCTTTCTTGATTGGGCCGCCAATGGAAGCTCCAAACTGGTTGCGCACCAGTTGTTGCACCGGCACGCCGGATTGGTTGTTGAACCAGGTGTTGGCCGAGGTCGCGGTGTTGCGGTTGTATTCATACAGCGAACCGTGAAGCTGATTGGTCCCGCTCTTGGTCACCAGCACCACCTGCCCGCCCGAGGAACGTCCCTGATCGACACCCTGGCCGCCCACCGTAACGCGGAATTCCTGCACCGAATCGAGCGGAATCGGCAAAACGGAATTGAAGCCGGAGTTCACGTTGGAGTTATTTCCGTTCACGCCCTGATAGGTGGTGCCCGTAGTCGTATTTTGAGTTATCAGGCCGGCGTTCTGATTGTCGTTGACATCCACGCCGTCCAGCGTGATGTTGTTCTCATCGCGCCGCGCACCCAAAACTTCGCCGTTCGTGGTCACTCCAGGTTGCAAGCTGAGCAACTGCACGACATTTCTCGTTTCGAGCGGAAGCTCGCGGACCTGCAACTCGGAAAACGCGTTTCCGACCGAGGCATCCACGGTGTTGATCGTGGATGCTTCCGCGGCGACATTGACGGTCTCCGTCGTCTTGCCCAATTCCATTCGAGGATCGAGCGTGGTGGGCGTGTTCACCAGCAACTGGACGTCTGTCCGGGTGAGGGTGCTGAAACCCGCCGCTTCGACCACCACAGTGTAAGTTCCAGGCGACATCTGCAGGAATTGATATTCGCCGCTCTGGTTTGTGATTACCGAGCGGGTGAAGCCCGTGTTGGTCGAACTCAGCGTAACCTTGGCGTCCGCGATGACGGCGCCTTGAGGGTCCGTTACAGTGCCGCGAAGAAGCGTGGTGGACTGGGCCAAGGCGTTAAAAGCGCCGGCCACAGCCAGAAAAAGAAAAACCAAAGCGTGACGCAAGCCAGATTGAGTAGGCATGGACACAACTCCTCTGTTTGAAAGTTGAGTCTGCGAGAAACGGGCTCGCTACACGTGGCGGTGCATCGCGTATCGCGACGGGGAGCGTAAGCTCGATGCACCAGGACGGCCTACCAACCAGGCAAAGGTCAGTGCGTCAATTATCCGGTAGCGCCTATCTAGTGTCAATGTGCTGGCTTATAGAAGTTTTCTATCGGCTTATTGGCCGGGACTTTTTGGATCGCCTAAGCTTAGAGTTGGCGCCGGCCGCCGCCTTGGGCTTTCTCCGGCCGGCCAACGAGCGCGACAGCGCCCACGCATGCAGCCCCTTCTAAGGCATCTATTTGCGTTTTTCCTGCATCTTGGCTTCGCAGGATTACTAATTGTTGGGATCCTAGACTCCTCGTTCCTTTTTTTGCCGCTCGGAAATGACCTGCTGGTAGTTGCGATGGCGGCCAGGGCCGGCGGGCTGCCCAAGGCCTTCTTCTATGCGGTCACGGCGGCCGCAGGGTCAGTACTAGGCTGCCTAATTCTGGATGTCGTAGCGCGAAAAGGCGAACGCGCCGGTTTGGAAAAGCATGTGTCGAAAAAGCGTTTGGATTTTGTCGAGCAGAAGATCAAGAAAAAGGCAGCCTGGGCGTTAGCGTTGGCCGCGCTCATGCCTCCGCCTTTTCCATTTACCCCGTTTGTGGCGGCCGCCGCGGCCATGCAGTATCCTCGCAAGAAACTTCTGACCGTTATCGCGGTCGCACGCTTGATCCGATTCTCGGCGGAAGGAACACTGGCCACATATTTCGGCCGGCACATTCTGTCGTTCGCCGCAAGGCCGGCGGTGCATTGGTTTATCGTTGGTCTGATCGTGGTTTCAGTTGTGGGAAGCGCTGTTTCGGTTTATCGCTTGATCCAACACAGCAAATCACCAAGCGGTGCGCACGCCTGAAATGTCACTTGGGGTGACGGATAGCGCTCTGCTTTTACGCCCGGG
Organism: Terriglobia bacterium; assembly: GCA_963739705.1. Taxonomy (GTDB): domain Bacteria; phylum Acidobacteriota; class Terriglobia; order Bryobacterales; family Bryobacteraceae; genus Palsa-89. The sequence goes on from CAVUBR010000025.1 coordinate 646,942, forward strand.
CCGTTTGGACCGTCCGGCGCGTGACAAAATGCCCCGGGCATGACACGCGCCCTGGACATTTTGACCCTGCCCGGCATCGGGGCGCGATAGCCGAAATTCCTTAAAGCCTTTGTTACCCAGGGGCTCAGCGTTGCGGCAATGAACTTGCTCACAAGTATGGCGTGACAGGGCAAAAAGGGGAAAACGACATGAAACCCGAACTGAAAGAGATGGTCGAAGAGCTTCAGATGGCGTTCAACGAATCGGTGTGCGAGTCCGACCGTATTGCCGAAGTCCTCGCCGACATCAAGCGTTCAGGCTACGAAGTTGTGTTGGCGCTCGATGTCACTATCGGAGTGACGGCCGCAAAGCAAGAACAGGCCGATGAGACGCCTGTAGTGCCGGCTGTTCCGGGCCAATTTATTCTCAACGACGAAGATCGCCGGTTTCTGCGTGACCTCCATGTCGCTGCTGAATAGGAGCCGCCAGTTATTGCCTCCCGCGCTCAGCTGTTGCTAGCGCGTCGTCTCGCCCCAGCCATTGCCGCCCGCTTTTCCGCTACGATAAAGTTTCCCTAAAAGATGTTTCGCTTTGAAACCGCCGGAGAATCGCATGGACAGTGCCTGGTCGCAACCCTGACGGGTCTGCCGGCCGGCATCCCTGTCTCGCTCGATTTCATAAACCACGAGCTCTGGCGCCGCCAGCAGGGCTTCGGCCGCGGCGGACGCATGAAGATCGAAACCGATCAGGTCGAAATCGTGGCCGGCGTGCGCCACTCCAAAACGATTGGCTCTCCGATTGCTCTTATCATTCAGAACAAGGACTGGAAGAACTGGACCGAAGTGCTTCCGGTCGAGGACATCGACGGCGCCGAGGACAAGCGTAAGCCTGTAACTCGCCCGCGTCCTGGCCACGCCGACCTGGCCGGAAGCATCAAGTACAATCTTGCGGAAGCCCGCTACATTCTGGAACGCGCCAGCGCGCGCGAAACAACGGCACGCGTCGCGGTGGGGGCGTTCGCGAAAACTCTTCTGGCTGAATTCGGCATTGGCGTCCTCAGCCACGTCATCGGTATCGGCGAAGTTCGGATGACTCGCCAAGCGAGCTGGGAGGAACTGACGGCACTCAGTGAGAAGAACGAAATCTTCCTGGCCTGTGTCGACCCTGACACCGAAAAGCAAATGAAGGAAGTGGTGGACTGCGCGTATCGCACCGGCGACACGGTGGGCGGCGTGTTTGAGGTGGTGGCTCACAACCTCCCGGTTGGCCTGGGTTCGCATATCACCTGGGATTCGCGCCTGGACGGACGCCTGGCGCAGGCCATCGTCTCCATGCAGGCCGTCAAGGGCGTTGAGATCGGTCTGGCCGCCGAGGGCGCCGCTTCCTTCGGTTCGCGAGTGCAGGACACGATCCACTACAATCGAGAAGAGCGGCGTTTCACCCGCGGCTCGAATCGCGCCGGGGGCTTGGAAGGCGGCATGACCAACGGCCAGGACGTGCTGGTCCGGGGATTCCTCAAGCCGATTTCGACGCTGCGCCGCCCGCTCGAATCGGTGGACTTGGTTACGCGCGAGCCCGCGCTGGCCGCCTACGAGCGCAGCGACGTCTGTGTCGTTCCCGCGGCCGCCGTCATTGGCGAAGCCATGGTGTCGATCGTGCTGGCACAGGCGTTCTTGGAAAAATTCGGAGGCGACTCGCTGGAGGAAATCCGCCGCAACTTCAACGGCTACCAGGAGCAGGTCAGAAATTACTGATGACGTACCCGATCGTTTTGTACGGCGAGCCGGTGCTCGAAAAACAAACCGAAGCCATCACGGAATTCGATACGCCCGAGTTGCACCAGCTGGTCGACGACATGTTCGAATCCATGTACGCGGCCAAGGGGGTGGGGCTCGCGGCGCCGCAGATCGGAATCTCTAAGCGCATCGCGGTGATCGATCTGTCGGTGGCCGAGGACCCCGCGCAGAAGATCGTTCTCATCAACCCCGAGATCATTGGCAAGGAGCAGTTCCAGACCGGCGAGGAAGGCTGCCTGAGCATCCCCGGCTTCCGCGAGCAGGTGACTCGGCCCGGGAAAGTCAAGGTGCGAGCCCAAAATGCCAAGGGCGAGACTTTCGAAACCAGCGGCGAAGACCTGCTGGCGCGCGCGTTTTGCCACGAGATCGATCATCTCAATGGCCGGCTGTACATCGCTCACGTCAGCGCGCTCAAGCGGGATTTGATCCGGCGCAAGGTCCGGAAGCTGGTCAAAGCCGGCGAATGGGGCGCATAAATCCCCAACATGGACCTGATCTTTCTCGGCACGCCCTCCTTTGCCGTCCCCACGCTGGAAGCGATTGTTTCCGCCGGCCACCGCGTGCTGGCCGTTTTCACGCAGCCTGACCGCCCCAAGGGCCGCGGCGGCGAAGTGAGCGCCTCTCCCGTCAAAGAAGCTGCCCGCCGGCTCGGCCTCGCGGTCCACCAACCCGAGCGCATCCGCCGCCCGGAAATTGTCGAACAATTGCGCGCCCTCAAGTCCGAAGCCATGGTCATTGTTGGCTACGGGCAGATCATCCCGCAGTCGATCATCGACATTCCACCGCGCGGGATCATCAACGTGCACGCGTCGCTGCTGCCGAAATATCGCGGCGCGGCTCCCATTCAATGGGCTATCGCCAACGGCGAAACGCACACCGGCGTCACCACCATGCAGATCGACGCGGGTCTCGACACCGGCAAGATGCTTCTGAAATGGGAAACAGAGATCGGCCCCCAGGAAACGGCGCTTGAGCTGAGCCCTCGATTGGCTCAAGCCGGGGCGGAGCTGTTGGTGGAAACCCTAAAGCGTCTTGCCGAGGGAACCGTCGCGCCCCAGGCGCAGGACAACTCGCAAGCCACGCTCGCCCCCATTCTCAAGAAAGAAGACGGCAAAATCGATTGGAACTGGCCGGCGCTGAAAGTCTTCAACCGCACCCGCGGCTTCCTGCCCTGGCCCGGCGCGCACAGCTTTTTCCGTGGTCAAATGTTTCACATCTGGAGGGCGCGAGTGTCCAGCGAAGCAACGCCCGGCCAGCCTGGCCAGCTTGTTCCGGAGAAAAAACGGCTGTTCATCGTTTGCGGCGAGGGCACCGCGCTAGAACCGCTCGAAGTGCAGATGGAGGGACGCAGGCGAATGCCGGTGGAGTCCTTCTTGAACGGCCAGCGCCTGAACGACAATGAGATGTTAGGAGAAGAAAGCTAAGTGAAGCTGCCCGCTGGCTATCGCTACTCATCCACATACGCTGGAATCCGGAAAGTTAAGAAGCCAGATCTCGGGCTCATCGTGTCCGACACTCCCGCCGCGGCCGCGGCCGTCTTCACCCAAAATCGAGTGCAAGCCGCGCCGGTACGGATCGGCCGATTTCATCTGGAAAAATCGCGCGGGCGCGTCGGCGCCGTGCTGGTGAACGCCGGCAACGCCAATTGCGCCACGCGCACGGCGGATCGCGTGGCGCTGGCCTGCTGCGATGCCGCCGCCAAGCAGCTGCACCTCGCTCCGGAAGAAGTGTTTCCCGCTTCCACCGGAGTGATCGGCGTTGAGTTGGATGCCAGTCTCATCACCAGCGCACTGCCCGCGCTCATCAAGGGACTCAAGCCCAACCGCTTCGAAGATGTTGCGAAGGCCATCCTCACCACCGACACACGCAGCAAGACCGCTCACGCCCAGGTGCGCCTCAAACGCGGCGCGATTCACATCGCCGGCATGACGAAAGGCGCGGGAATGATCCAACCCAATATGGCGACGACGCTGGGCTTCGTAATGCTGGACGCGGCCATTCCTGCTGCCGCCCTAGCGCCGATGCTTGCTCGCGCCATCGGCCGCAGCTACAACCGCATCAGCGTGGATGGCGATACTTCCACCAACGACACCATGCTCGTTTTGGCCAACGGCGCTGCGAACGTCCAGCCCAGTGACAAAGAGCTGGAAAAAATAGAAGACGCGTTGACCGCGGTTATGGAAGACCTGGCCCGGCAGATCGTGCGCGATGGCGAAGGCGCGCGCAAGCTGGTCACCATTGATGTGAGCGGTGCTGCGAATGACGACGCGGCCGAGTGTATCGCTCGCGCAATCGCCAATTCCTTGCTGGTCAAGACCGCAATCGCCGGCTCGGACCCCAACTGGGGCCGCATTCTCTCGGCCGCCGGCAACGCTGGCGTCGCGCTCGATCCCTCCAAAGTGGACATCGACCTGCAAGACGTGCCGGTCTGCCGCGCGGGCCTGGCCGCCGATTTCTCCGAAGCCGAGCTCAAGAAAAAACTGGATGAAACCGAATGCCGCATGCGCGTCGTCCTGCATGGCAGAGGCGCCGGCAGCGCGCGATTTTGGACCTGCGACCTCACGGAAAAATACATTGAGATCAATGCCAGCTATCGCACGTAACACGGCCCTCCTGGCCTGTTGCTTCGCATTCACCCAGTTGCGCGGCGATTCGTCTTCCGACGTGATCGATCTGGTCGGATCCATGGCCGCCGCGCTCACCGAAGTCAATGCCGTTCAATTCATGGACGCCTTCGACAAAGACATGGCGGGTTACGACGACTTGAAAAATCAGGTCACAGCGCTGGTGAATCAGGCCGAGGTCGCTTCCTCGGTCGAGCCTGTTCAAGAGAGCGGCGATGACTCGAAGCGCAGCATCGATCTGGATTGGTTCCTGCAAGTTCGTAGCCTGCTCAATGACGGCCCCATCGTCCAACGCCGCCAGGTGATTCACTGCGAGCTCCGCAAGGAAAAAAAGAAGTGGAAGATCGTTTCCTTGAAGCCGCTCGATTTCTTCGCGCCCGCCAAGCTCGACAAATGATCAAGCTGGCAGCGTGGTTCTTCACAGCGGGCAGTCTCATCGCCGCCGCGCCGAACCTGATGCCCTGGCCGGCGAAGATGACCTCCGGTCAGGGAAGCCTGGTTATCGATCAGAGCTTCCGCGTTGCGCTCACCGGCTACCAGGAACCGCGATTGCGCGCCGCCACGGAACGTTTTATCGCGCGGCTATCGCTTGAAACCGGCATGCCGCTCAACCGCGCGCTCGTCGACGATGGCTCCCAAGCCACTTTCGTGCTGCACTGTGACCACGCCGGCCAGCCAATTCAGGAACCCGGTGAAGACGAAAGTTATCGCCTGGAAGTCAGCGCGCGCGCCGCGCGTCTGGATGCGCCGAATCCGCTCGGCATTCTGAGGGGCCTCGAAACATTTCTCCAACTGCTGGAGCCCGGCCCGGAAAGCTTCGCCGCCAGCGCCGTGGTCATCGAAGACCGCCCGCGCTTCCCCTGGCGCGGCCTGCTGCTGGATGTCTCGCGGCACTGGATGCCGGTGGATGTCGTCAAGCGCAATCTCGACGCCATGGCCGCGGTGAAACTCAACGTATTCCACTGGCATCTTTCCGACGATCAGGGTTTCCGCGTCCAGAGCCTCCGCTTTCCCAAACTGCAGGAGCTTGGTTCCGACGGCCTCTTCTACACTCAGGATCAAATCCGCGGCTTGATCGCCTATGCGCGCGACCGCGGTATCCGCGTTGTCCCGGAGTTCGACATGCCCGGTCACGCCAGCAGTTGGCTGGCCGCCTATCCGCAGCTCGGCAGCGGCCCCGGGCCCTATGCCATCAGCCGCCTTTGGCCCGCGGCCGACGTCGCGATGGACCCCACGCGCGAGTCCACATACGAATTTCTGGACGCTTTCATCGGTGAAATGGCGGGCCTTTTTCCAGATCGCTATTTCCACATCGGCGGCGACGAAGTAAATGGGCATGAGTGGCAAGCCAACCCGTCCATTCGCGACTTCATGCGCCAGCACAGCCTTGCCGACGATCATGCGCTTCAGGCTTACTTCAACCAGCGCGTTGAAGCCATCCTCGCCAAGTACGGAAAGCGGATGGAAGGGTGGGACGAGATCCTGGATCCCAATCTGCCGAAGGACATCGTGATCCAATCCTGGCGCGGCCAGAAGTCGCTGGCGCAAGCCGCACAGCTGGGGTTCTCGGCTATCTTGTCCTCCGGATACTACCTGGACCACATGGAGCCGGCCTCAGTCCTCTATGCTGTCGATCCCCTGGCACGCGACTCCGCCGCGCTCACGTCAGAAGAGAAGTCCCGAATCCTGGGAGGCGAAGCCGCGATGTGGGCCGAATTCGTCGACGCGCAGAATGTCGATTCCCGAATCTGGCCACGCACAGCCGCCATCGCCGAGCGCCTGTGGTCTCCAGAGGAGGTGAAGGATGTCGCTTCCATGTATCGTCGCCTCGACGTGCTGAGCCGCAACTTGGACTGGCTGGGCGTGGCTCACCGTTCCAGCTACGATCTCATGTTGGAACGCCTGGCAGGCGGCCAGTCCATCGCCTCGCTCAAGACGCTGGCCGATGTACTCGAACCGGCCAGTCTGGGACAGCGCATGAGGGCAGGGAAATATACCCAAGACACGCCTCTCAATCGCCTGGTGGATGCGGTGCGCCCGGAAAGCCGGGTGGCCCGCGAATTCGCCGCGCTGGTGGATCGAATGGATCGCGCGCAACTTCGCGCCTGGCTTACGCTCTGGCGCGAGAATCATGCCAAAGTGCGGCCGCTGCTCGAAAACTCATTTCTGCTAAAGGAAGATATTCCGGTTTCGGAGAATCTGAGCCGGCTGGGTTCGGTTGGCTTGCAGGCGCTCGAATTTATCGATCACCACCGGCGCCCGCCGGCGAGATGGGTGACCCAACAGCGGGCATTCATTCAGGATGCGAGCAAAATCCGCGCCGAGCTGCGGTTGGCGGTGGCGCCGCCAGTTGAGAAATTAATCCAGGCGGCAGCCCGGTAATTCGCGATCGCCGATCCAAAATCGGTTGCAATTTAAAATAACTGCCCGTATACTTGAAGCCATCCCACCTGCGTGGAGCCTCCACGCCCGGCGGTTTTCGTCAGGGATCCACGAAAAAATCCGCGCACCAGGAGTGTGTCAATGTCCCATTCCAACCCTCTCAACATCAAGGTCGATTCGGATTCGAACTACCAGCTCAGCTGCGTCGCAAACGGGCAATCGCATCAGCGAGTTACTATCACGCAAAATGGAAAAACCCTGGCCACTTTTTCCGGCTCGGGAGACGGCACGCAAATGAAACAGCAAGATGGTTCCACTACCGTCTCGGGCGCAACCCGGCAAGCCACGCAGCTCGCACTGCTTTTTCAACACAGCAGCAGCGGTCCGAACGGACCGTTCCAAAACTCGAACATAAATATCGATTCCACGGCCGGCATTGTAACGACCATCGGGTCGGAAGATTCCAGCTCGAACAATCTCAATGGCACCGTGCTGACGCTGGTCATAACCAGCGTAGTCGCTGCCAGCGCCGGGCACTGAGGCCGAGGCAGCGCGCCTGGGCCAGTCAGGCGCGCCAGCACGCTGCTCCGCAGCAAGACCGATTCGGCCATCTTCGCGGGGAAGCCTTATAGCCTCGCATTGTCGAAGCCATCTTTGGCGCGCTGTCGCAGCACCGCCTACGAGGGCAACGCTCGGCGTCTGGCCTCGCTTCCGGTGTATAAGTGAAGCATGCCGATCCGGTTTTTCTGCATCCTATTGCTCATTCTTACCGGCTGTCTCGGACATGGGCCGGCCGTCGAAGATCTGTCCGGCAAGGAGGATTTGTCATTCTTCAAACTGCAGCTCGTGCGTGGGACTCGCGATGGCGACCGTCTAACCACGGAAGCCTTGATCAGCGATAGCTCTTCGAACTTGACCCTAGACATGCGTTTTGCGGTCGGCTCGCCGACCAAGCTGGATTCGGGATCCTGGCTCTGGACGCGCAACAATCAGAATTCCAGCGGCAGCATTTCAGCCCGATCTGTGACCTTCTTGGGCGGCCAGGATGGGCCACCCAGTATCGGCGGTTCTTTCGATCTGTTCAACCCGGACGGCCTGGCTGTTTATCGCGTGAATATTCCGGTGACTGAACTGAAGCGTCAGTGAGCCCCGGCGCAACAGCGCTGCGAAGTGCTGTAGTTCCGCGAGTTCCAAATCGGACACGAGCCACCAGGTAGACCCGGCTTGCGTCCAATGGATGAGATGATAGCCTCCACGCGTGCTGCTCACGGCTGCCGAAAGTGGCATGGCAGAAGGCCAAGAATACACGTTGATCACATGCTGGTTGCGCCTATAAACCAGCGCTGCGACCGTACGTCCTGAAATGGAATCGAGACGCGCGCCCGCCAGAGGGAAGCCGTCCACCGTTAAGTCTTCCACCGGCGGCGAAACATCAACTTTCCCATTGAGCCAGCTCTTTACTGTATTGCCGTCATACGACTCGATTTCAGTTAGGTGCCCGGGCATAATCGAGCGCAAATGGGTGTCCAGGATTTCCTGAGCGATCAGTTCGCTGGAGACGGGCGTTCTGCCAATGGGAAGCTTGCCCGCTAGAACGATGGCGAGCAAAACACCCGCTGTAGCGGCGACCCAAGGCCAACGGTGCTGGTAGGGCGGTTCGCCTTTAGTGGCGTTGCCGCCGTGTGCCGCTCCGGGAAAACGGACCACGGCTAGTTAGGGTAATAATATATTTGACAAAATAGCCGATCTGGTCTAGAATGAATCATGGCCAGCGAACCAAAGACACTGCAAGAAGCAATCGTCTACTTCGCCGATCCGAAGAACTGCCGTGAGTATCTGGTCGCCCGCCGCTGGCCCGATGGCGTCACCTGCCCGAGATGCGGTAGTAAGGATGTGCTGTTTCTGGAGAAGTACAATCGCTGGCACTGCCGCACAAAACACGATGCTCCGCAGTTTACCCTAAAGACTGGAACCATCATGGAAGAGTCTCTAATCGGACTCGATAAGTGGATGGCTGCCATGTGGCTAATCGTTAATTGCAAAAATGGAATCTCCAGTTACGAGATCGCGCGTGATCTCAAGATCACGCAGAAGACCGCGTGGTTTCTCGATCATCGCATTCGGCTTGCATTGACCGCCGGTTCGTTCGACAAAATGACTGGCCACGTCGAAGCCGATGAAACTTTCATCGGGGGCAAGGCTCGTAACATGCATGCGGCAAAACGCGCGCGCCGGATCACCGGCACCGGAGGAAAAGACAAGACCGCGGTGATGGGTATTCTGGAGCGCGGGGAAGACGGAAAGACTAGCCGCGTCCGCACCACCGTTATTCCAAATCGCAAGAAAGGCGCGATTCAGTCCGAAGTGCGGAAGCACGTTGAGGCCGGGGCCGCACTCTACAGTGATGCGCTGAGGTCCTGTGACGGCTTGGAGCGGGAATACGCTCATCAAGTGATTGATCATGCTGAGAAGTACGTTGATGGCAAGGTCCACACGAACAACTTAGAGAACTTCTGGTCGCTTCTGAAGCGCTCCATCAGCGGCACTTACGTTTCCGTCGAGGCCTTCCATCTTTTTCGCTATCTTGACGAACAGGCATATAGGTTCAACAATCGGACAATGACTGATGCGGAGCGATTCGACGCCGCTGTGAAGGGCATCGTTGGCAAGCGTTTGATGTTCGATCAACTGATCGGTAAGTCGCGTGCGGCTCAGGCGTGAAAGCATATGCCATATCGTGAATCGATGCGTGGCAAGCGCCAGGTCCAGGTTGACACGGGCTCGGTTTAGGGGATATGTTCAAAGGCCAAATGCCATTCCAGATCCCCACAGAAGACATCGCGGCCGTCGCAACAATGACGAAGATGCCCAAGACTTCAGTGGACGCACTTATTTCTGCTCTCAAGGATGCTCCGTACACGGCAGATACCGACGAGATCGCGGAGCAGATCTCTGCCCGTGTGCCCGGAGTTGATGTAAACGAACTAGAGTCGATTTTAGATAGCCTGTACGGGCTATACTTCGTTCGCGAATTGTCGGGAGTCCCGAAGGCAGTTTTTCTTGACGACTTTATCAATGGTCTTGAAGCTGCTCCTGTCTTCGATGTGAATAGGGAGGATATCCCGAAGTTACGGGCTAAGTTCGAACGGTTGCTAAACATAGAGATATTTAACGTCCTTTCGAAGGCAAAACGCTTGCAGCGCGACGGAGAGCGGCTTTATTGTGATGCAAAGATTCTTTCAGACATCAGGCCAGTGTTTCGTGATAAGCCGACTTCTCGTCCGGCTGGTGCTGTTGTTACTCACACATTGATGCTCGCTTACCATGAGGGCGGAGAACACAAAGAATTCCACGTAGTATTAGACCGGATCGATTTGGACGAACTTCTAGAGGTAATTAGCCGCGCACAGACCAAGGACAAAACCTTGCGCAATCTACTCTCAGAGGAACGCTTGTCGGATCTTGGTGTTTAAGGAGTATTGAAATATGCCAAGAACTCGCCTCAGAAAATGCGACATCGGATTGTATCGTTCAGAATCTGACCGCTCGACACGAGAGTGCGACTATAAGTATGCACGCGGGCGTGCTGATGTAAGCACTCCTCGCGGGAGAGAGCATAGATATAATCGTGTAGCTATTCTCATTGACTTCGCGCTCGAACGCACAAGACGGAAGAAGAGCAAAGTATCCGACAGCCCGTCCGATGCTTTGCGTGGCGAGTTCGGTGCCCTTGTAGATCGCTGGCGCAAAGAGACCCGGTTTAGTTCGTCTTCAGAGGAGAAGATCCTCCACGAGGCTTATCAATCCATCATCGCTCTGGGAAAACCCGCAGTACCGCTCGTATTACAAGAACTTGAAGCTCGACGTGGCCATTGGTCCTGGGCATTGCGTTTCATGACCGGAAGTGATCCCGTGCCAGAAGGTGCCAATATCGAAGCGGCTCGCGCGGCATGGCTAGAATGGGGAAGAAAGGAAGGACTTCTTAAGTAAACGTGGCCTCGCTTCAGGACATAGAGGCTGTACTGCCGGGTTTGGTCGGGACTGGATATTCAGAGGAAAGCATTGCGACTGATACGTATAACTGTATCGCCTTCGCGTTTGGCGATGTACAGAATTGGTGGTGGCCCAGGCGCGGCTACGGAATCTATTGGCCTCCCGGTTTCCCGCTAAGCGATGCCGTGGATGTTCTGATCAGTATTTTCGAAATTCACGGTTACTCCCGATGCGACAATGTCGAGCACGAGAGAGGGTGCGAAAAGGTTGCCATTTATTCCATTCAAGGGAGGTTCAAGCACGTAGCGCGACAGTTACAGTCTGGTCGATGGGCAAGTAAGTTAGGCGAAGAGCAGGATATTGAGCATGAACGAGCCGAGCATGTCCAGGGCGCTGATTACGGGACGGCAGAAGACATTTTGTCTCGTAAGAGAAACGACTGGCTCTCCTAGATAGAGAAATAATGAAACCAATACCAGCGCCACCGGTTCCCGGAAAAACTGAAGCTGAAAAATTCGACAACGCCGTTCGGAAGATGTTCAGCACGTCGAAGGAAGAGGTCGCCAGAGCAGAGTCGAAGTGGAAGCGGGCGCGAGCGCGAAAGAAACGCGCGAAGAAATCATGAGTCTTGAAGCCTTATTGCTGTATCTCGACCGACAAAACGGTTGTACCGTGAGCAGATTCCGCAATGGAGCACCTCGTACTGTCATGCCTCGACCCGGAGGCGTGGTGCCGTTTACCAAAGGTCAAGTGTCCGAATTAGCAGCCAATGAGGAGTCTATTTTTCGGATCGTGAAATCGATCAATCGTTCGTTTGGACGATCCGCTATTTAGTGGGGTCTGCGATCTTGCTCCAGATGTTTACGAACTTTCCATCTGATCCGGCTCCGGTGACGTAGGTCCAGGTGTCGCCCGTTGCGGTATCGATGCGGAAAACACCATGCGTTCGTACCATGCTAGTTTGCGTGGAAGCCGTAAAGTCGAACTCATGCAGTTGGAACCTTCCCGGACTGGTCCCGTTCGCAGCGGGTTGTTGAGATCGAACCTGCTGTTGGCCGGACAACAGCAGCAGAGCGACAAGTAAAGCGCCAAACGTCAAGATGTTCTTCATCTAAACATTCTACGCCCTGATGACATCATTTTGTCACCTATATTATTACCCTAGTTAGGTTCCACCAACAGCTTCAAGCCTGAAACAGCCTTCACGCGCACGCGCGCGCCGGCCGGGATATTCGTGGACGCGACCGCGTCCCAATATTCGCCATGCACCAGGACTTGGCCCTCGGGTTCCAGTGGCGTGCGGCTGACGCCGATTTCGCCGACCATGCCGCTTGGGCCGGTGAGGACTTTATTGCGCCGCGCCCGGACCACGATGGCTACCAGAAACATTGTGATCAGTGCGAAAGGAACCGATACCAGGATCGCGGTGAATAGATGGATGCGCACCGCAGGCGGGCCGTTCACCAGCAGCAATGCACCCAGGATCATGGAGATCGTGCCTCCGATTCCCAGTACGCCGTGCGAGGTAAACTTTGCCTCCAGCACAAACAAGGTCACGGCCAGAAGAAGCAGCGCCACACCCACCCAATTGATGGGAAGAATGGACAGCGAAGAAAGTCCCAGCAGAAGCAATATTCCGCCGAAAACGCCCGCGAAAATCAGCCCCGGAGACGTGAATTCAACGTAAATTCCCAGTGCGCCGAGCACCAGGAGAATGAAGCCGATGTTGGGATCCGCGATAGCAGCCATCAGACGCTCGCGCGGCGTTTCCCGAGTTTCGATTACCGTGACGGATCCCAAGTGCAGTACCTGTTGGCGGCCATCCCAGCGCGTGATCTCGCGCCCGTCCAGTTGTTTAAAAAGCTGCTCCTGATTGGGCGCGACGATTTCGATCAGCTTTTGATCCAGGGCTTCCTTTTCAGTGAACGCTTTGGCGTCGCGGATGGTTTGTTCTGCCAGTTCGCTGTTGCGGCCCCGGCGCGAGGTTAAGCTGCGCAGCAGAGCGGCGGCATCATTTTCAACTTTCTTTCGCATCACGTCATCCATTTGCCCGGTGAGAAGCACCGGCGAAGCCGCGCCCGCGTTAGTGCCCGGTGACATGGCGGCAACGTCGCCTGCTTCGAGCAAGAAGAAACCGGCGGAGGCCGCGCGCGCTCCGCTGGGTGTTACATAGGTGATGACAGGGACCGGCGAAGCGGTAAGTTCCTGGATGATTTCGCGGGTGGCGTCCAGCAGGCCGCCCGGGGTGTTCAGCTGAACCAACAACAACTCGGCGTGTTCGTTTTGCGCTTGCGCGATGGCGTCCTTGACGATATCAACCGTGATGGGGTGGATCACCCCGTCGATCGGCAGCGCGATTACTTTCTCCTGGGCGCGAACAAATGGCGCCAGCAAGGCCAGTAACGCAAATAGAGATGCCTTGTGCAAGCACATTCAATATAACTGGATTTTCCGCGCTGTGGCGGGAAGGCAGCATTTGACCTGTGGCGCGTGCTGGGGGCAACTCCCTCTGAAGCCGCCAGGCTTGAGCGTGCGAAGCGAACGAAGATCCCCGCTTGGCTCCCAGGAAAGTTACAAGACCCGGCGGCCCTGCCGGAGCTTGAGCCAGATGCCAATCGCTAATCCGGCGATAAGCAGTTCAACTCCGAAAAAGCGAGGCTCTGGGACGGCGTTCAGGTCCGTGGGAAGGTTCGGGGTCCCGCTAACAAGGTCTGCCTTGACGATTTCGCTAGGCAGCGGCTGGTTGAACGACGCACTATCTGAAGAAAAGCTCGGATTGCTCCCGGATGAGCCTCCGGTAGTTGAGGTGTTACCGGAGCCAGGCCACACTCCATCCCCGAAACCAGAGCCAGTGGATGTGGCGCTAGACTGATCCTTAGAAGCCTTCGGCTTAGGTGTGTAACTGGAGTAGTAGCTGACATTCTTGAACGCGATTTCCATGTCCGAGGCGGCCTGCGAACCGAAGAAATTGATCTCTAGGCCTTCTATTCCACTGATTCGGTCCAACATGCTCATGCTTGAGCAGAGACCAGCTTCAGGTGCAAAACCTCCCGAACCGCAGACGCTGTTAGCGCGTGCCGAAAATGGCACCAGCAGGCTCATAGCGAAAGACAACGCCGGCCAAGCGAGCCTGGCAACATTTGTGAAACGTACGGTCCGAGGTGATTCAGTGGGATTACGCGGTAACATGATGCTAATGAGACGCCGAAAAATGACGACCATTACTTCGTGATGCCTGGAATGGGTCCTAGTCGAGTACCAGTACTGCGATTACGTTAGGTAACCTAAAGGAACGCGGCCATCTGAATGCGCTGGAACAGAGTAGCGGCTCTCGCGGGTGGTCTTAGTCTTATTCGATGCCGGATGGCTGCCGGCGCAGAGCGACTATCGCTTGCGCATCGAGCAATGGCGAGTCCGGCACGAGGCCGAATTGAAGGCCGAAGATGGCTGGCTGGCCGTGGCAGGGCTGTTCTGGCTTAAGGACGGCGCGAATACGGCCGGTTCGGACCCCGCCAACGCCGTCAAGTTGCCGCGCGGGCCGGCCAGAGCCGGTGCATTCGATTTTCGCAATGGCGCGACCACGTTTCATGCGGCTCCCGGCGTCACCGTTTTGACGAATGGCAAAGCGGCCGGCTCCATAGTTCAACTGAGGTCTGATGCAAATGGTTCAGCCGATCAGCTCCAGATCGCCGGCCTGAGCATGTCCGTCATTGAGCGAGGCAGCCGTTATGGGATCCGCCTGAAAGATCCGGCCAGCCAGGCGCGCCGGCACTTCACCGGCCTGCATTGGTTTCCTGTTAATGAAAAGTACCGCGTGAGGGCTCGTTTCATCGCATACGAGCAGCCCAAGATGATCCCGATTACCAACGTCCTGGGCGACACCGAGCCTGAAGCTAGCCCAGGCTACGTCGAATTTACGCTCAATGGCCAACGGCTGCGCCTGGAACCGGTGACTGAGGACCAGCAGCTGTTCTTCATCTTTCGCGATCTCACTGCGGGCCGTGAGACCTACCCGGCGGGCCGTTTCCTGTACGCCGCCTGGCCGAAGAGCGGCGAAGTAGATCTGGATTTCAACGAAGCTGAGAATCCACCTTGCGCCTTCACGGCCTACGCCACCTGCCCGCTCCCGCCCAAACAGAATCATCTAGCGGTGCGGATTGAGGCCGGGGAGCTGAACTACGGAGAGCACTAAGATAACGCCGCTAGATCCCGCGGCGGTTTCCCCACAGCTGGATATGCAGGCGCGGCGTGAAGCGGAATCCTTCGCGCTTGGTGACTTCCGCCAGCCAGCGCCCTCGCTCGGCGAGCACGGCTGGATCAATGCCTTCCGGCATCAGCAGCACGCGGCTCTTGGCGGCGCCGATCTCCTCCACGATGGCGCGCACCTGGGTCAGATCGCCTTCTTCCACGATGACGAATTTCAGTTGATAGGAATAAAGCTGGATCAAGCGCTTGAGAATTTCCGGCTGGTAACGGAGGCGCTCGTGCTGCTGGGCCCAGCGCCCGCCGTCGCGCTCGTAAGGTGTCGAGTTGGCGAGCTTCGGGCTGATGCTCATCAAATCGCAGCGCACGTGCGTGTCTACAGTGCCTGCCGTTTCGATGGTGACGTGCTGGCTAAGCCGGTGCGTCAGCTCGCCGATTTCAGGCGCAATCATCGGTTCGCCGCCTGTAATGACGACATGCGATGCGCCGTAACGATTCACTTCCTCGACGATGGAATCGAGCGAGCGCTCTTCGCCCTCGGGCGCCCAGGACGTGTAGGGAGTGTCGCACCAGGTGCAGCGAAGATTGCAGCCGCTGGTGCGAACGAAGACCGAAGGCACGCCGATCAGCGCGCCTTCGCCCTGCAGGGAATAGAAAATTTCAGCGATTTTCACTGGTGTACTCTAACGGATCCTTAAGACCCGCCTGCGCGAATCCGGCCAGGCGCAAGCGGCAGGAGTCGCATCGGCCGCACGCGCGGCCGTGTTCATCTGGGTCGTAGCAACTGTGGGTCAGGCGGAAATCCACGCCCAATTCGGCGCCTAATTTGATGATGTCGCATTTTGAGAGCTGGATCAAAGGCGTGTGGATGTGAACGCGCGTTCGTCCTTCCACGCCTGATTTGGTGGCCAGGTTGGCCATGCGTTCGAAGGCCTCGATAAACTCGGGCCGGCAATCCGGATATCCGGAGTAATCGATGGCATTGACGCCGATGAAAATGTCGGAAGCTTCGAGAACCTCGGCCCAAGCCAGCGCGAGCGACAGGAAGACGGTATTGCGGGCGGGAACGTAGGTGACGGGAATGCCGGGGCTGAGGCCGGACTTGGGAACATCGATGTCGGCCGTCAATGCGGAGCCGCCGAACAGGCGCAGATTGATGGGGACCACCAGGTGCCGCACTGCGCCCAGGCTTTCGGCCACCCGCGCCGCGGCAGCCAACTCGGCGCGATGCCGCTGGCCGTAGTCGAAACTGAGGGCGTAGCAATCGAAGCCTTCGCGCCGGGCGACCGCCATGGCGGTGGCTGAATCGAGCCCGCCGCTCAACAAACAAATCGCTGGTTTCATGTCGCAGCCGGGATCTTCAATTATAAGGTGGCGCGGGTTGGCGGGGTCGAGCAGGCGCGCGTTCAAGGAAATATTCCCCAGCGGTGGTATAGGAAAAAGTGGGTAGATCGTTTATACTGGCTGCGGAGGCTGATTGTGACAGCCTCCGCAGTTCGTAATCGTTACCGGCGTTTGCGCCGGATGACGATCGCTACTGATACCGTGCCAACTAGAGTCAGCACGATTTCGACCAGTATGAGGATCATAAATGGTCCTCCTTTCCGCTCCTGATGTGGAAGGTCCGGCCTAGCCGCGAAGGGATAGCCGGGCTTTCCCGTTCGGAGTTCTAGTACTCCTCGCAGGAACCCACTCTTCCACGAACAGAAAGATCGTTCGAAGCTGATTAGTGGTGCAGCGGAGGCAATTGTTCTCTTGGGAATGCTTGCGCGCTATACAAGAGCAACTGCTCTTCAGTTGGCTCGGCTCAACAATACCAGGGCTCATCCATGTACGGGATCGTTGCGCGCGGCAGGAGATCGAAATTGTCGGGCAGCGGCTGATCGTTGGCCAAGCTCCACATTTTCGCGAAGATTTCGCGGCGCGAGCCAGGCTGGGCGGCCAGCTTCAGAGCTTCCCCGGCCAGCAGATCCACGCTTGGGTCCGAATGCCTCCAGCGATGCAATAAGGCCGGCTCATCGAAGCCAGTCACCACCGCTCGCACATCCTCAAGCTCGAGCAAGCGCGAGCCATTCGGGATCAGCAGGCGCAGAGGCGAGCTGGATGGGCGCGACATTGTCGGCTAGGTCCTGCTCCAGAAGAACTGCAAGCAGCTCCCGATAAGACTCGCGCGTGGTCCACGGCGTGAAAGGAATGAACGTAGGCGCGAGCGCGAGTCCGGCGGCTCGGAATTGGCGCACGACTTCCAGAAAGTCGGCCGCCGTGTGTCCCTTGTCCAGTTTCTCGAGCACCGCGTCATCCACTGATTCCACCGCGCTGGTCACCAACAGGCAGCCCGTTTCTTTCAGCCGCGGCACTAGCTCGCTATGCTTTCGCAAGTGCTCGATCTTGATCGTAGCGTCATAGGTGAGGCTCGGAAATTCTCGATGCAGCGCCTCCACGATGCGCATAGCGTGTGTGGGGCCGTTGAAAAAATCCGGATCGCCGAAAGTGATGTGCTCGGCGCCCGCCGCAACTTGCTGCCGGATGTCTTCCAGCACCACCGCCGGTTGAACGATCCGAAACGCGCCTCGATAGACCGGCACGACAGGACAATGCCGGCACAAATGCTTGCAACCCCGGCTGGCTTCGGTGTAACCCGCGCGCTTGGCATGGCCATTGACGCGCAGCTTGGCGTATTCTTCGAGCGGAGGCAACCCGGCGCGCTGGGGCGTCAGGAATTGCAAGCGATCGAGCGAGACGATAGCCTGCGACGGGCGCGAGCCTCGCGCCAATTGGTCGGCCAGAGCAACCAAGCCAGGCTCGAATTCGCCGCCCAAGACGGTCCCGACGCCGAGTTTTCTCAAATAAGATTCATTCAGCGGTGCGTACAGGCCGTAGCAGCAGACATGAGCATTCGGATTGAGGTTGCGGATCTTATCGATGGCGCGTACCGCCAGGCGCGTCGCGGTATGCATGGGAAGATACAGCGCGATGAGTCCGGCGCTCGCGCACCGCGTCATCTGGCAGAGCGTCGACGGACAGATCGGCACAAATCACCTCATGCCCGCTGGAGGCGAGCCACGCGGCGGGCGAGGCGAGGCCAAACGGCTGCCGTCCCAGTTCGTAGGTCGAGATGAGGAGAACGTTCATTCGATCCACCCTCATTATCCTGCGAGCAAGCAACCCAGTGTGATAGACTTGCCCCAGCGTACAGGAGGGCTCGACCGCTATGCACTTGACCCCCGCGATCCGGAGAAAGTTCGCTCTGGGATTGCTCCTCGCTCTCCCGCTCGCGGCCGGAACGGTCCGCATCATTCAGACCAACAGCGCGGGCGACGATGTCGACGTGATTGATCCTGCCACCAACAAGGTAGTGGGTGTGATCCATGGCATCGAGGTGAATCACGGCGCCACCTATGCTCCCGATGGCAGCCGCTACTACATCACCAACGAAGCCGAGAGCACGCTGGAAGTCGTGGATGCCAAGACGCTCAAAGTCATTCACAACGTCCCGCTGACCGGGCATCCCAACAACGTCACCATTACCAAGGACGGCAAGAAAGTCTACGTCGCCATCGCCATCCAGCCGGGCTTTGTGGACGTGATTGACACCGCTAGTCTGGAAAAGATCAAGAGCATCCCGATCCAAGGCGCGGGCCACAACGCGTTCACCACTCCGGACGGCAAGTACATCATTGCTGGCTCGGTGGTTGGCAAAACTCTGACGGTTATCGATCCCAAGACGGACGAGATCGGTCTGGTCAATGAAATTTAACAACGGCGTGCGCCCGATCGCCTTCGAGACCAATCCCGACGGCTCTACCAAGAACATGTACGTTCAGATTTCTGAACTCCACGGCTTCGCGGTGGTAGATTTCGCCACGCACCAGGAGATCAACCGGATCAAACTGCCCGATCCCCCCGGCGAAACCAAGAACCTGGAAGGAATTCAAGGCTCGCCCTCACACGGCATCGGCATCACTCCCGGTGGAAAAACCTTGTGGGCCACCAGCAAGTGGTATGGTTACGCTTTCGAGTATTCCTTGCCCGATTTGAAGCTCATGAAGAGCATCAAAGTCGGGATGGATCCGGAGTGGCTGACGTTCACCCCGGACGGCAAGTCGATGTACGTCGCTTGCGCAGGCTCAAACTGGGTTGCGGTGATCGATGTGGCGGCACAAAAGGTGGTGGCGCACATCCCGGTAGGACAAGTTCCGAAACGCAATGTCACGGCTGTCATGCCGTAAGCTGGCCGGGCGCGTTATCGGGAACTTGCGGTCAGCTTCTGGCCGTGCGCCCATTCGTCCAGAATCTTCCATTCCGCCGCGTCCTTGGAGTCCCAGTGCTTACCGCCGGGATGGAAGTGGGTGCCACCGGCCGCTTCAGTCAAGGGCTCCCGCAGCAATAAGCTGTCTTCGGGCTCGCTGGCATTCACCATGGCGGACGCCGCCCGGAAATTCTTGCGCGATTGTTCTTCGTCCCAGGTTGTAGCGCCCGCCGAGAGGCGCTGCAGCCGGAAGGGCGTGCCTGTGGAGTGGCAAACGTAACAGCGGGCATGTCCCTCGCGCTTTGCCAGGAAGATGGGCTGCACCTTGGTTTTGAAAAATTCGTAATCCAGAGGCGATGTCTCGCTGGAGGTCGGAAGGCGTTTGAGGGAAAGCCGCGGCCGCCGCGAGTGCTGCTACGAGGACCAGTCGCATGAGGTCGATTCCTTTCCTCACGATTCTACACTTGGCGTAGAGTTGGCGCAAATGGACCTCTGGCGTTGAGATATGACGGAGCGCCGACACACACGAATGCGTGGGCCAGGTTAGGATTTGGCGAAATACAACGAAGCCGCGCGTTCCAACTCGGTCTTGCTCATGAATGGCGGGCGGCCTTCGTACTTGCCGATGGACACCAAAATGTTGCAGATGTCGCTCGGATAGCAGGCTCGCAGCTCCGTGCGCCCTTCGCGCAGGCATAGTTTGCGCAGATACTCGGAGCTGTCGGGCTCGTACGGAATATTGGATTTGCCAACCACGCGATGGAAAATCTGGTCGAAGACCTTCTCGTCCACGGCCTCGACGAAAATCTTGTTGTGGATGCGTCGCAGGAACGCCTCGTCGGCCAGATCGTTCGGCTCCAGGTTGGTGGAAAAAACCACCATCAGCTCGAACGGGATCTGGAACTTCACGCCATAGCGCAGCATCAGGTAATCGACGCGCCGGTCGAGCGGTACAATCCAGCGGTTCAGAAGGTCGCGCGGCGACATCAACTGGCGGCCGAAGTCGTCGATGATGAAGATGCCGTTGTTGGCCTTCATTTGCAGCGGGGCGGCGTAAATTCCCGATGCTTCATCCAAGCGCAATTCGAGCATGTTGGGAATCAGCTCACCGCCCACCACGATGCAGGGCCGTTTGCACAGAACCCAGCGCTGATCCATGTCGGGATCGTCCATTTCCAGCTTTTGGTGCACCACCGGGTCATACAAGCTGATGATCTGTGAATCCACCTCCACGGCGTAGGGCAGCAGGATCGCGTCCTGATAGACGCGCAGCATGCGCTCAGCCAGGCTGGTTTTTCCGTTTCCAGTAGGTCCGTAAATGAAGATGGAGTTCTGCGAAATCAGCGCCGGACCTAGTTGATCCAGCAGACGATCGGAAACTACCAGGTCCGAGAATGCCGATTTGAGCATCTTGCGATCCACGCGGACCTGCGCCGCTTGGGCTTTGATGGCGCTGTGGTAGTCCTTGAGGGACACGGGCGCCGCGCCCGCGTATTGCGTGATCTGGAAGCGTTCGGCCGCCAGCGTCTTGCCGGCCTGCGAGAGCGTGAAGTGATAATCGTTGCCCAGCATGCCCTTCACTTCCACCATCTGTTGCTGCCGCATGTGGTTGAAGACGATGTTCAGAATTGGCACCGACAGCCGCAGACTGCGGCTCAGGTTCTGGAGGTTGCTGAAGCCCTCCAGCAACAGCCTCCGTAGCACCAGATCCAGCACCAGCGATTGGGAAAGGCCTAATTCTTCAAATGTTTGCGGGGCGGGCGGGCGGAATCCCGGCCGTGTAGAAGCAGGTATGGCAGCCATGAGTCGAAGTTCTTTCTTTTTACTCATCGGCCGTTTGCGGTGAATTGTTTATACACGCCGGCGCGCGGACCATCGTCTGTACTTTTGTGAAGCTTGGCCGGCTCGCGCTCTTGATTCTTACGCCCTGCTTGGCTTGGGCGGCGAGCCAGGCTGAACTGCTCTTTGAGCAGGGGCAGAAGGCCGAGCACGCCGGCGACCCGGCCCGCGCCTACGTCCTCTACACCCAGGCTGCCGCGGCCGATCCAGGCAATCTGAAATACTGGTCGCGCGCGCAGGCGCTGCGTCCCATGGCCGGCCTCCTGGAAGTTCCCCAAGCCAAGCGCGGTGACGACCTCGCTGCGGAAAAGGTTGATCCCACCTTATTCGGTCACATCAGCGATCGCGAATTGGAGGAGGCCCGCCGGCCGCTGCCGCCCGCCGAATTGAAGGCTACCCCGGGAAGACGCGACTATGATTTGCGGGTCGACTCCAAGTCACTGTGGGAGCAGGTTGCGGCCGCGCTCCACCTCGGCATCATCTTTGACACCCAATATCAGCCCACTCCCCCACTGCATTTCGAATTAACCGGCGCCGATTACCGGGAGACGCTGCGCGCCCTGGAGGCGGCCACCAACTCCTTCCTTTCTCCGGTCACCGATGAACTGATCTTCGTCGCCAACGACACCACGCAGAAACGCACGGAATTTGAGCGAACCGCCGCGGTCGTGGTTCCGTTCCCCGAAACCGAGACGGTGCAGGAACTGCAGGAAATCGCCACCAGCGTGCGCGGCGTCCTGGATATGCAGCGCTTGATGGTGGACAACCAAAGAAAGCTGATCTTAATGCGGGACCGCGTTGCCAAGGTCCGGCTGGCGGAAAAAGTGTTGCAGGACCTGTTGCGCTCGCGCGCACAGGTCTCACTGGAAGTGGATCTCATTACGACGGACTTGTCTTCTTCGTTAAGCTACGGCATTTCGCCGCAAACCGCCTTCCCGCTGGTGAATTTCGCCAACAAAGCCAACTTGCTGAACAGCATTCCCGCCGCCTACAACACCTTCCTCACCTTCGGCGGAGGCGCCAGCGTGATCGGCCTGGGCATAACTAGCGCGCAGCTATTCGCGACCGCCAGCAGGTCCAATAGCCAGACGGTCCTCAGCTCAGAGCTGGTCGCCTTGGATGGGCAGGCGGCATCGCTGCATATAGGAGATCGCTACCCGATAATCACCAATAGCTATATTGGCTCGCCTTCTTCTCCCACGGGCACCGTCTCGCCCGGAATTGGCGGCACCCCTACGCCGGGCAGTCCCGGCGTGACGGGTATTGGCAGTCTGCAATTGAGTCAAACATCGGTCGCCTGGACTTACTCGAGTGGCGGCGCGGTTCCAACGGAAACCAACATCACCGTGAATAGCACTGCCGGAGCGATCGGCTACACTCTCACGCTGGAGAGTTCCAGTCCGTGGCTGCTGGTGAACAACCAGACCACGTCTACGGGCTCTTTGCCCGCCACTTTGAAGATATCGCCCGGCCCCAACCTCACGGCGCTAGGAACAGGTTCCTACCTGGCCACAGTCCAGGTCAGCGGATCGGACGGCTCGATTTCTTACATCACCGTGACCCTGACAGTGAACGGAGGCGCGCAAAGTCTTACGCTTTCCCCCACCACAGTCGCACTCACCAGTTCGGCCGGCGGACTGGAGGTTCAGCAAGTCGTGACCGTAAACAGCAGCAGCTTCGGAGCGCTCACGGCAAGTGTCGTGGGCACTGGTCTTTCGTTCTCGCTGTCGGGCGCCTCGGCGGGTCCCAACGCGCCGGCGACCGTCACGGTTTTAGGCAATCCCGCAGGAGTTTCACCGCAAAACTACGTTGACATCCTCAGCGTGACCGTAAGTGGAACAACTCAAGAGATACCGGTGACCTTCGACGTGATTTCCACCAGTAGTTTGCTGCTGAGCCAGTCCTCCATTCCATGGACGTACAACACTGGTGGCAGCTTGCCGCAAGCAACCAACGTGACGGTCTCGAGCTCCTCCGCGATCAGCTTTACCGCGACTGCCTCCAGCGCCAACAGCTGGCTGCTGGTGAACGGGCAAATCGAGGTAAGTGGCAGTCTGCCAGCGATTTTGACCATCTCGCCGAGCTCTAACTTGACCCAGCTCAGCACCGGCACTTACACAGGCACCGTGCAATTGACAGCTCCGGACGGATCTATCGTTTACTTCAACGTGAACCTTACGATAAACGGAGGAACGGCCGCCGGCCTGACGGTTTCACCCAACCCGATCACGCTCAACGCTTCCCTGGGCGGTTTCCCCGCACAGCAAGCAATTACGGTGACGAGCACGACGGCCGGAGCTTTCACCGCGGCTGTGACCGGCTCCGGCCTCTCACTTTCAAATTCCAACACGACCGTGGCAGCGAACACGCCCATTACGTTCACGCTGAACGGCGACCCCACGAATCTTGCGGCACAGAACTACCTAGGCTACCTCACGGTGACCGCCGCCGGCGTTACGCAGACCGTTCAGGTGACGTTCGCCGTCGGAGCCATCAACAGCGGAACCAACGGAACCGGCATCTACGCACCTCCGCCGACGTTTAATTTTGAGGATCTCGGACTGGTGCTCAAGGTGACGCCGCACGTTCACGGCACGGACGAAGTCACGCTCGAGGTCAGCACCGAGTTCAAGCTGCTGGGAGCCGCGTCCATCGATGGCATACCGGTCATTTCGAACAAGAAGTACGAATCCAAGGTCCGGTTAGCGCGGGGCGAATGGGCGGTGCTGGCGGGCCTCATGACGGCTTCCGATGCCCGCACCATTACCGGAATCCCCGGTTTAAGCGTGATTCCGTTCCTGCGCAACAATACCGTGAACACCGACGTTGGCCAAACGTTGCTCGTCCTCAAGCCGCACATCACCATCCCGCCCCCCACCGAACTTCCAACGCGGAAAGCCTGGACCGGAACTGAGACCAAGCTTCCGACCGATTTCTAGCCTTGCCTCCGACGCCCTATTCCAGAACCAGGACGCGCAGGCGTGAGCCATCCGCGCCGCCGCGATAGACGCGTTCGGTGGCCTTCTTGAAGTCTGACGCTTTGGCGCTCGGAATATCCAGAAACTGCTGCGGGTTCCGGTCCACCAGCGGGAACCACGAGCTTTGAATCTGCACCATGATGCGATGCCCGCTGCGGAACGTGTGCAGCACTTCCGGCATCCAGAATTCGATTTTCTCCTGTTTGCCCGGAGTGAACGGCTCCGCTTTGGACATGCTGTTGCGGAACTTCCCGCGGAAGGGTTCGCCGCGTACCAGTTGCTGGTAGCCGCCCATGTGCAAGCCCTTGGGATTGGGGTCGGGGTCCGGATAGTCGTTGGGATACACGTCGATCAGCTTGACCACGAAATCCGAGTCGGTGCCTGTGGTTGACACTCGCAACATGGGCGTAATCGGGCCGGCGATAGTCACATCGTGATCCAGCGGTTCGGTTTCGTAGGTCAGCACGTCCGGACGCGTGGAGGCGAAGCGCTGATCGAAGGTCATGTAATCGGCGGGCATGCCGAATCCAGGCGCGATCTCACCGGTGGATGCTACCGGCTTATTGGGATCGCTCAGATACTCGTCGAAACCGGACGTGGAGGGCGGGTTGAACGAAAGCGTACCGTTGGAATCGAAATACAATGATCGCGCGGCGGCATTCTGGGGAGGCCAAGTGTCGAACCGGTGCCACTCATTGCGCCCGGTCTCGAACAGATACGCCTTCGGAACCGCGCCGTCCGCCGAGGCCTTCAGGCCGTTGCCTTTGCCTTTCAAATTCTGCACGAAAAACGGCAGTTCGATGTTCTCGCGGAAAAATTCACCGGTCTTGGAATAGAAGTTGAGATTGCCCAGCGTATCGCCGGCGTCGGCCGACCACCCGCCGTGCCGCCACGGCCCCATCACCAGCGTGTCGGGCGCGCTCGCGCCGTTCTTTTCGACCACATTGAAAAGCTTCAGCGGGCCCGACAAGTCCTCGGCATCGAACCAGCCTCCCACCCACATCAGCGCCGGCTTGACGCCCTTCATTTCAGGCGCCAGCGCGCGCGCCTGCCAGAACTTGTCATAGCTGGCGTGTTGTATGTTTTCATCCCAGTACACATTTTTGTGCTTCAGGTATTTCTCATTGGCATTGGCAATGGGACCCATGCGCAGAAAGAAGTCATAGGCGTCAAAGGTGCCGGGATCGAACGGTACCGTCCGCTGGGGACGCTCGGGATCGGGTTTCCGCGGCATAAAATCGGCGTAAAAGCGGAAGTTCGCGGCCAGGTAAAAGGCGCCGTTGTGATAAGAGTCGTCCCCGTTGCCGACGTCGCCCATGGGCGCTTGCGGTGAAACCGCCTTGAGCGCCGGATGCGAATTGATGAGGCTGTGGGCGGCGAAAAAACCAGGATAGGAGATGCCCCAGATGCCGACCCGCCCATTGTTATTGGGCACATTCTTGATCAGCCATTCGACGGTGTCGTAGGTGTCCGTGCTCTCGTCCGGCTCCGCGACGTCCTCGGCGCGAGCGGTGTGCGGCCGGACGTCGACGAACACGCCTTCCGAAAGGTAACGCCCGCGCACGTCCTGGTAGACGAAGATGAAGCCCTCCTTCTCCGCCGCTTCCGACGGACCCACCACGGGCCGATAGTTGTCAATCCCGTAAGGCGCCACTGAGTATGGCGTCCGTTGCATGAGGATCGGGTAGCGCTGCGAGGCGTCCTTTGGCACGTAGACGTTGGCGAACAGCTTCACGCCATCGCGCATGGGAATCTTGTATTCGTACTTGGTGTAATGCTCGCGCGTGTAGGCCAGTTGTTTGAGCCTGGTTTCCCGTGGCGTTTGCGCCAGGAGCGCCGCGGGCGCCAGCATCACAATCAGCGTTACGAACTTCCGGATCACCATGAGCGAATAGTATCAGACGTGTGAGGAGACGTTCGGTTATCTACGTCTTTTTCGCGGGCGCCCTTTTGACCCGTGTCTTGGGCGCTGGTTTCGCGGGCGGCTTGGGATGATTCTTGATGGTCTCCAGCCGCAAGTATCCGGCCGCGGCACGCAGGCGGACCGGCTCGCTCTTATCGTCAATCATAGGCGCAAGATCAGCCTGCCGCGCCGGATCATCATGCAGCGCCAGCGAGTGAATCGCCGCTGCTCGTACCGACCAGTCCTTGTCGCTGAGCGCATCCTGGAGGGCTGCCAGCGTTTGCGGGTCTTTTTCCTTGCCAAGCAGCAGCGCGGCGGTGGCACGACCGGACGTTCCCGGATCCGAAAGCAGCGCCTGCATGGACGAGACTCCGGTTCCCAGGCCAGGCACCGGCGCCATCCCGGCGCCTTCTTTGATCGCGAACAGGAACATGGTCTTGGGTGTGTGCATCATGCGCAGGGCATCGCGAGTTTGTTTGGTGATGAAACCCGAGGAGGTCTTGGTGTCGCCTCCCAGGACTGAAAGCAGCGCAGCCTTGCCATCCGGGTTGTTCAACGTGTATAAAGCACGGGCAGCCGCGAAGCTGACTTCAGGGACCGAGTCGTTGAGCGCCGCGTGCAGCGAGAGCATGGTCCGGTTGCTGTTGTTCAGATCAGTCAAACTGGAGATTACCGCCAGGCGCACCTCCACGTCCTTGTCGCTGAGCATGGACTGTAGATCGGATGGGTAGGGGTCCACGGAACCGATCAGGCTGAGTGCAATCACCGCTTGCCGGCGGGTGTCCGGGTTCTTGTCTTGGAGCGCTTTGTCCAGCGCGTCCCGCGACGCCTTTTCCTTGGGACTTGGCTGGCATAGAGCCGTCGGCGAACATAGCAGGAGAAGCAGTAAGCCTTTTCGCACAGCAGTTCCTTTCTTATTGCCGGTGAAATTCAGTATATGCCACCGGTCGCGCCTGCTATTCTCAGACCAGATTCATGTCGAAAATGCTGGACGAGATTCGCGAGCAGCCGGTTACCTTGGAGCGCACGCTCCGGGCCCAAAGGCGGCCGATGGAAGATCTGCGCCGGCTGCTGGAGCACCAAACTCCGCGCCTCGTGATGTTGGTCGCGCGAGGCACCTCCGACAACGCCGCCCAGTTCGGCCGGTATCTGCTGGAGGTCACTACCGGCATTCCAGTCACACTGGCCGCGCCTTCCATCTTCACCCTATACAACGCTCCGTTTCGCTTCGACGGCGTGTTGGTGGTCGCGCTCTCCCAATCCGGAGAATCCACGGACACCAACCTGGTTGTCCAGCGCGCTCGCGAACAGGGCGCGCGCACCATCGGAATCACCAACGAACCGGACAGCGCGCTGGCGCACATCGCCGAACATGTCTTCCTGGTGCATGCCGGACGCGAGCAGAGCGTGGCTGCCACCAAAACCTACACCGGCCAATTGTTGATGCTCTATTTGCTGGCTCACGCGCTGGGCGCGAACATCGCGCTCGACGATTTGTCCCGCGTCCCGGAGTGGGCCGGCCGCGCGCTGGAGTTGGAATCAGACATAGCCCGCCGTGCCGAGCGCTACCGATTCATGGACCACGCGGTGGTGATCGGCCGGGGACTCAATTATGCCAACGCGTTCGAGTTCGCGCTCAAGCTGATGGAAACCTGCTACGTGGTGGCCGAGCGGTTTTCGAGCGCCGACCTGTTGCACGGCCCCATCGCCATGGTGGAGGCATCTTTTCCGGCGTTCCTGTTCGCGCCCCAGGGCGTGACTTGGCCGGGCCTGCGCGAAATGATCGAAAAGCTGAATCAACTGAAAGCCGAGACGCTGCTCATCACCGATCCGGCCAATCGGGAAGCGCTCAACTTCGGCGAAAAAGCAGTCGCGCTCCCCATGCCGCTTCCGGAAATCTTTACGCCGATTCCTTACATCATCCCCGCGCAGATCTTCGCCGCGTGCCTGGCGGCACTCAAAGGCCTGAATCCGGACCAGCCCAGAACGTTGAGCAAAGTGACGCGAACGCTGTAGCGGCTACCGCACCACGCCCGCCAGCGGACTGCTGGCGCTGGCGTATAGCTTCTTCTCCATGCGGCCCGCCAGGTACGCCATACGCCCAGCCTCGACCGCGAGCTTCATGGCGATGGCCATTTTTTCGGCGTCCACCGCTTCGGCGATGGCGGTGTTCATGAGCACGCCTTCGAAACCCAATTCCATCGCGATGGCCGCGTCCGATGCCGTGCCCACGCCCGCATCCACGATCAGCGGGACTTCGGTAATGCTCTCGCGCAGGATGCGCAGATTGGTGGTGTTCTGGATGCCGAGCCCGGAGCCGATGGGCGCCCCCAACGGCATCACGGCGGCTGCCCCCGCATCGATCAGCTTGCGGGCGTTCACCAGGTCGTCGTTGGTGTAGGGCAGCACCACGAAGCCTTCCTTCGCCAACACGCGCGTCGCCTCCAGCAGCCCTTCGTTATCGGGGAACAGCGTTTTCTGATCGCCGATCACTTCCAGCTTCACCCAGTTGGAAAGCCCCACTTCGCGAGCCAGCCGCGCCGTCCGAATGGCCTCATCGGCGTTGTAGCATCCGGCGGTGTTCGGCAGGATGAACAGCTTCGAGCGGTCAATAAAGTCGACCAGCGATTCCTTGCTCTTGTCGGTCAGGTTGACGCGCCGCACCGCGACCGTGACGACTTCGGCGCCCGAAGCCGCATGGCAACGGGCCATCTCCTGAAAGCTGCGATATTTCCCGGTTCCAACAAAGAGCCGCGAATGAAATTCCCGATCCGCGATGCGAAGTACATCAGGCATGTCTTTATTCTAGCCAGCGCCCATGCGGCGGGTTCAACTGCCGCGCCCTGCCGTGCTGTGGTCAAACAGAACGCGCATCGACCGGGGTCAGTAAGTGGCTTTCATGAGGGGGCGGGTTCGGCGCGTCGAGACTGCGGGCAGCGAATTCCAGCACAGCGACAATCTGCTCCCGCTTTACATCGAACCATTCCACAATCTCGTCAATAGTGGCTCCCGCCTCGAGGTTTTCGAAAACGGCGGACACTGGCATCCGCGTATCCTTGAACACCCACGCACCACTGAGTCGACCTGGCACGCTTTCCACGGCGGGACATTGGGACCAGTCGAGAGTTGCCATGCTGCTACCTCCTTTCATCCTAGCGTTTCAGACACCATGCTGACCGATCGCGTGCGCCGCCGATGCCGGTACAATAGAGGAAGCACTCACTTGAGAGAGCCAAAACCCCGCATGAAATCTGCCACAACCAAGTTTCTCCTCCTGTTGGTATTTCCTCTCGCGCTGGCCGCGCAGTCCCTGCAGGACTTCGAAAAGCGCATCACCGAGTTTACCCTGGCCAACGGTCTGCACTTCATCGTTTTTGAGCGCCATGAAGCGCCGGTCGTGTCCTTCCATTCCTACGTGAACGCCGGCTCGGTGGACGATCCCGGCGGCGAGACCGGCATCGCGCACATGTTCGAACACATGGCGTTCAAGGGCACCGAGACCATCGGCACCAAGAACTATCCGCAAGAACGCGCGGCCATGGATGAAGTGGAAAAAGTCTACGACCAGCTCGACGCCGAGCGCAACAAGGGTTTCCACGCCGACCAAGCCAAAATCGCCGACCTGCAGAAGCAGCTCAAGGCCGCCATGGACAAGGCCAACAGCTACGTGATCCCCAATGCCTATCCGCAGCTCATCGAGGAAAACGGCGGCGTCGGATTGAACGCCGGAACCGGCGAGGACTCCACGGAATATTTCTACAATTTCCCGCGCAACCGGCTGGAGCTGTGGTTCCTGCTGGAATCGCAGCGCTTCTACGATCCCGTTTTCCGCGAGTTCTATAAGGAGCGCGAAGTGGTGCGCGAAGAGCGCCGCATGCGCGTCGAATCCAGCCCGCAAGGCATGCTGGTGGAAGCGCTGCTGGCCACCGCCTTTGAAGCTCACCCCTATCGCAACATGCCGGGCGGCTGGGCCAGCGACATCGAAAATTTCCGCCTGCCCGAAGCCATCCGTTCTACAAGAAATACTACGTGCCCGCCAACATCACCATCGCCATCTCGGGCGACGTGGATGCCAAGGAGTGCCGGCGCCTGGCCGACAAGTATTTTTCGATCCTGCCTTCCGGCCCTCTGCCCAGCGGCCCCCGCACCGTCGAGCCGGTCCAGAAAGGCGAGAAGCGCGTGCAGGTGGAATCTCCCGCGCAGCCTTTCATGGCGATCGGCTACAAGCGGCCCGATCAGCTCGACAAGGACGACCCGGTTTTCGACGTGCTGAACGAAGTTCTATCGGGCGAGCGCACCGGCCTCATGTATACCGAGCTGGTGCGCGACAAACAAATCGCTCTGGCCGCGGGCGCCGAATCATCTTTCCCCGGCGGCAAGTATCCGGGCTTGTTCATCCTCTTCCTGGTCCCCAATCAGGGCCACACGGTGGAAGAAAATGAGAAGGCGGCCTACGAGATTGTCGAGCGCGTGAAACGCGAAAAAGTCACCGACGAGACGCTGAACCGCATCAAGATCAAAGTCCGCGCGTCGTTGATTCGCCGGCTGGACAGCAACTCCGGCATGGCCGAAGCGCTGACGTTCTACTACGCTAATTTTGGCGATTGGCGAAAACTCTTCACCAGCATCGACGAAATCGCCAAAGTGACGGCCGACGACGTACAGCGCGTTGCCCGCCAGTATCTGATCCCCGACACGCGCACGGTCGCTTACACTACGGCGCCCTCCAAGGCCAGCGCGCGCGAAAGGAGCAGGCCAATGAGACGGCTTCTACTTCTGTCGCTTCTGCTGGCCGGCGTTCTGAGCGCGCAAACCGAAGTGCGGCGCGCCATGGTGCTGCCTTCCTACAAAGATCTGAAATTCCCGCCGCTGCCCCCGATCCAGGTTCCCAAGCCAACCGAGATTACTCTCTCCAATGGCATGAAGGTCTTCTTGCTCGAAGATCACGAACTGCCGCTGGTAAACGGCACCGCGCTGATCCGCACCGGCAATCTTTTCGATCCCGCCGACAAGCATGGCCTCGCCGGGCTGACCGGTGACGTGCTCCGTTCGGGCGGCACGCACTCCAGGACCGGCGACCAGCTCGACCAGGATCTGGAGAACGTCGCGGCATCGGTCGAAAGCTCCATCGGCGAGAGCGCGGGAACGCTGTCCTTCAATTGCCTCAAGGAAAACACCGATCAGGTGCTGGGCATCTTCAAGGACTTGCTCACCGCACCCGAGTTCCGCCAGGACAAAGTCGATCTGGCGAAGACGCAATTGCGCAGTGAGATCTCGCGCCGCAACGACGACGCGCATGGCATCACCGAGCGCGAATTCAGCAACATCGTGTATGGCCGCGACACGCCTTATGGCTGGGAAGTCGAGTACGCCGACGTCGATCGTATCCAGCGCCAGGACATGCTGGATTTTTACCATCGCTATTACTTCCCAGCCAACGTCCTGCTGGAAATCTACGGCGATTTTTCCACGCCCGAAATGAAAGCCAAGCTGGAGCAGATTTTCGGCGATTGGAAAGTCACGCAACCTGCGGTTCCCGCATTCCCTAAAGTCCGGGAAAAGGCCGCGCCCGGTGTTTTCCTGGCCGAGAAGGACGACGTCACGCAGACCTTCTTCGACGTCGGCACGCTAGGCGGCGAGCTGCGCGACAAGGATTATCCGGCTCTCACGGTGGCGGCGGAAATTCTCGGCGGCGGCTTCTCCAGCCGGCTGTTCCGAAACGTTCGCACCGAGCACGGTTGGGCCTACAACATCGGAGCTTCCTGGAGCGCGCAGTACGATCATCCGGGCGAGTTTCACATCTCCGGCAGCACGCAGTCGGTTCACACCGTGGACACGTTGAACGCGGTCCGCGAAGAGGTGCAAAAAATCCGCACCAGCGAAGTCACCGACGAGGAACTGGCAACCGCCAAGGACACCGTACTGAACGGTTTCGTCTTCTACTTCGATCGCCCCAGCAAGACGCTCAACCGCCTGGTGCAATACGCATACTACGGCTATCCGAGCGACTTCATCTTCCAATATCAGAAGGCCGTCGCGGCCGTGACCAAGGCGGACGTGCTGCGCGTGGCGAAAGAGCATTTCCTGCCGCAGGATTTTACCTATGTCGCGGTGGGAAACTCGCAGAAATTCGGCACGCCTCTAACCGCTCTGAATCTCAAGGTCGAGCCGATCGACCTGACCATCCCCGAGCCGAAACAAGAGGCCGCCAAGACGGATGCGGCGAGCCTGGCCAAGGGCAAGGATCTGTTGCAGCGAGTGCAGCAGTCGCTCGGCGGCGCCGGCAAGCTGGCTGCCATCAAGGATCTCCAATACCAAGCCGACGTGGAAATCCAATCCCCCGCCGGCCAGGCCATGCAGGTGAAGCAGACCAATTCCTATCTGTTTCCCGCCACGATGCGCCAGGAAATCGAGCTTCCGTTCGGGAAACAATCCGTGTTTTCCAACGGCAGTTCCGGGTGGCTGGCAGGCATGCAAGGCGTGCGCGACCTTCCCCCGGCAGTTCTCGGACAGGTGCGCGGCGAAGTCTTCCGGGAAATCCTGGGTCTCTCGCTCAGCGATCGCGATTCCAATCGTACCGTGAATTATTCCGCGAGACGGTGTGTTGGACATTTCCTCTAAAAGCGGCGAGCGCGTCGAACTGCAAGTAGACGAAAAAACCGGCATGCCGCTGAAGCTTTCCTACCAGGAAGCCGCGTCTGGCGGTTCGGGATCCGTCGAGCAGCTCTACTCCGATTGGCGCGACGTCGGCGGAGTCCGCCTGCCATTTCAGTGGACCGTCCTCCAGGGCGGCAAGAAGTACGCGGAAGTAAAGATCCAGGACTACAAGCTCAATTCAGGCTTGACCGAAGAAACTCTAAGCAAGAAACCATGAAGTACCGCGTTATCGCCATAGGTCTGGCCTGCGCGTTCGCTCTCAGCGCGGAAACGGCGCAGGATCGCGGCAAGCGCCTCATCCAGGAATGCCTCCAGGCGATGGGCGGCGACCTTTACGCGAACATGCAGAACCGCGTCGAAGCCGGCCTCGCCTTCTCCTTCTATCGCGAGAAACTGAACGGGTTGAGCATCGCCACCATCTACACGCGCTATGACTCGGACATCGCCGACACCGCGCACGAACTCGCCCAGCACGAGCGCGAGAATTTCGGCAAGAAGCAGGATTACGGCGTCCTGTTCGGCGCGCGCGAAGCCTGGGATGTGACCTATCGCGGCGCGCGCCCGTTACCCACCGATACTTACGCCCGCTACAAAGACACCACGCTGCATGACATTTTCTACATTCTGCGCGTCCGCCTGCACGAGCCGGGCATGATCTTTGAATCGCGCGGCGCCGATGTCCTCCAAAACGTCCCGGTCGACATCGTCGACATCACCGACGCAGACGATCGAACCACGACGGTGTACATTCACCAGATCGCGAAAGTTCCGGTCCGCCAGGTGTTCTACCGCCGCGACCCCATAACCAAGGATCGCATCGAGGAAGTCACGCTCTTCACCAAGTATCGAACCGTGGACGGCATTCAATGGCCATTCACCATCGAGCGCGAGCGTAACGGCGAGAAGATCTACCAGATGTTTTCCGATTCAGTCGAATTCAACAGCAAGAGAGTAGTGGATACTCTATTCGCGCTGCCCGCCGGAATCAAGATGCTAAATTCGGAGAAGTAGACGCTGCTCGATTCTCAACTATTCTCCG
The DNA here is from genome assembly GCA_963739705.1 of Terriglobia bacterium. Classification (GTDB taxonomy): domain Bacteria; phylum Acidobacteriota; class Terriglobia; order Bryobacterales; family Bryobacteraceae; genus Palsa-89. The sequence goes on from CAVUBR010000025.1 coordinate 680,584, forward strand.
CGAACGAGCAACGTTCTAGCGCCTGCTGATAGTACTCGCGGGCACGCGTCTTAATCTCCTGAGCTTGCGCCGGCAGGTATTGTTGCAGCCAAAGGATGATCCTCTCGGCCGCGGGCATGACGGCCCAGGATGGATCGGACTGTGCTTTGATCCTCATCCGCAGTCCGCTTGCCTCCGCACCCAGGACCTCCTCCATCGATCGGTTGAGCGCGGCTTCCAGCTTGCCGTCCAGTTCCGCCGGAATGAGATGCGTATGCTCGCCGAGGACGCCGTCCAAATTCGAAGGCGCAAACTCCGGCCCGAAAATATCAATCGCGTAGGCGCAATACAGGCTGAACCTGGACTGCTCCAGGAGCCTGTTCCAGAACTGCTCCAGCCGGATGGCGGCGGAAAATCGCCTGGACTTCCACAAAATTCCCACCATCTCACCGTAGGCGCGCGAGCCTTCGATCCCTTCTCGCCGGCGCAATTGCCGCATCGCGCCGCGGACGACCTTTTCAAATTGGATCCAGTCAGGCTGGCCGCTGGTCATGAAGCCGGCCAAAGCTTGGTGCGCATCTAAGAAGACAAGCTGGCCATTCGCTATCGATTCCTGAACGTCAACCCCGAGCCCGGACAAATAGCGCGAAAACGATTCCTGGTGTTCGCCCGCCGCGACGACTAATACGCCTTCTCCACGACGTAAGCCTTCCCACAAGTAGCGCCCGGCGTTGTTGATCAACGCGCTGTCATCTGCCGCATAAAGCTGCACAAAGTGGCCGCAGGAATGCGGCTGTTCCAGGAGTTTTTGCCAGGGCGACATACCCCTCACAACTTCAGTATATGGCCCGTCGTCAAGATGAGATGCGATATACTTTGCTTCTAACCGTTATCCGCCAACGCCCGTGCGGCCGAGCACGCGCTCCACTACCTGGCCCAACTCACGGTAGGTTTCCAAATCCGCGGGTTTTTGAAAGTAGGCGTTGGCTCCGAGCTGCTTCGCCATGCTGCGATCCTCGTCCGCGCGCGATGAACTGACCACGATAACGGGCGTTCGCTGGCACCTCGGACTGGCTCTCAGTTGGCGTAAGACTTCCAGACCATCCACCTTCGGTATATTCAAGTCCAGCAGCACCAGCGCCGGACAGCGACCTGTGTCTTGCAAATAGCGCAAGGCCTCCTGCCCATCTTGGGCGACATCGACGCGGAAGTTTACGGCGCATCCGCCCAGCACTTCTTTAATCACGAACACGTCCGTTGGACTATCTTCTACCAGCAGCACCGTATGCGTCGTGCCTTCAGGCGATTCCTCGGGTTGGCTGCTATAGCGGGCGCGCTGGGATGGAGAAACAGAAGGTTGATCCTCCGCCAGGCGCAGACTGTTCCAACCAGATCCGCCCGCCGTATTGCTCGACGATCCGCTGGCAAATGGAAAGTCCAATGCCGCTTCCAGGGTATTCCTCGCGCCCGTGCAGACGCTTGAACAGGCCGAAGATTTGCTCGGCGAATTGCGGTTCGATTCCAATTCCGTTATCCCTGACGGAAAAAACACACCAGCCGTCCCGCTCGTAGCCGGCGATTTGCACACGGGGAGCCTCCTTACTGCGGTACTTGATCGCATTGCTAATCAGGTTTTGAAACAAGTGGGCGAGACGGGCGGGATGAATCGCGGCAGCCGGCATCTCCCCGATAACCACGCTGCCGCCGGCTTCGTCCAGGGCTACGCGCAGATCTCCCAAAACATCCGTTAGGACGCGCTGCGAGTCGACGCTGGGCGGCGGTCCCTCCTCATATTTCGTCGCTCTCGTATAGGCCAGAAGATCTTGGATCAAAACACTCATGCGTTTGGCGCCCGCGCGAACGCTGGCCAGGAACATTGCGTCCTGAGCCGGTAACCGCCGGCCCGAATTGCGGTCGATTATTTCCGCCGAGATAGCGATGGTTCTTAAAGGCTCCTGCAAGTCATGGCTGGCCGAGTAAGCGAAGACTTCCAGGTCGCGGTTGGCGCGCCGCAGTTCTTCGTTGGACCGCTGCATTTCCTTCTGCACCCACTGAGCCTGCTCGAAGAGCCGGGCATTGTCCATCCCAATGGCGGCCTGGGCCGCAATTCCGGTGGCGATTGCTTCGTGATTCTCCGTAAACCTCCCGGCGGTGGAGTGGCCGAAGAACAACCCGCCCAGCACTTCCCCCGACCGGGCGACCACCGGAACCGCGAGATAGCTGCGCACCAGCAGTTGTCCCGCCGGCTCGTCGTCGGGTAGCAGGTTCTGTCCGTAATGTGAGTCTCGAGTCACGTCGGGATACCGCACCACTCCCTCGCCGCGAAACGTAGGCCCGAGCAGTTCGGCGTTGCGAGGCGCCAGGAAGCGGGCAACAGCCTCCCGCCGCGCGCCGGAATGCGAATACAGCAGATACGATTCGCCCGTCTCATCGATCACGTTCTGAGAAAATGCGCCGAACTCCGCTCCGACCAGCGCGAGCGCTATATCGGTTACCTCTTGCACTAGCTTCCCAAGTTCCAGCTGAGCCAAAAGGCGAGGGCCTACGCGGTTGAGCAGTTCCGCTGTCCTGCGCGCATCCTGCTCGCGCGCAAGCAGCACCGCGTGTTCTTCTTCGGCGATCCTGCGTTCCGTAATATCGCGAGCGATTTTGGACGCGCCTACAATCCTCCCTTCCGAATCATGGATCGGAGATACCGTAAGCGCCACATCAATGACGCGCCCATCTTTCGTGCGCCGGCGCGTTTCGTAATGCTCTACGCGCTGGCCCGCTCTTATTTTTGTCAGGATTTGCGGCATCTCATCCAGCCGGTCCGGAGGAGCCAGTATGGACACCGGACGGCCTACCACTTCTTTGGCCGTGTAACCGAAAATGCGCTGTGCCGCTTCGTTCCAGCTGGTGATGATGCCGTGCAGATCCTTGCTGATAATTGCGTCGTCGGAACTTTCGACGATGGCTGCCAGGCGCTGGGCGGCAAGGTCGAGCTGTTTGCGATCCGTGACATCCGTCGCAATGCCGCACACGGTGGTTGAGCCGTCGGGCTCCCGGATCGGAAACTTCAGGGAAATATAGGTGTGCAGGCCATCGTCCTGCATCACCCGTTCTTCAGCCGAGAGCGGCTTTCCGGTGGCGAGTACCGCACGATCGTTTTCGAGAAACTGTTCAGCAATTTCGTGCGGGAAAAGATCGTAATCGGTTTTTCCCAAGGCCTGCTCTTTCGTGATGTGAAAGAGCTCCTCGTAGCGCCGGTTAATGAGCTGGTAACGCCCGCGGCTGTCTTTAATCCAGATGAGGGTGGTGGAATTGTCCAGAATGCCTTGCAGCCGCTGCTCACTGTGAGCGCGCGCCAATTCGGCTCGCTTGTGTTCGGTTGCCAATGCGACGTGGGACGCAATCGCTTCCGCTACCTCCAGTTCGCCGCCGGCGCACTCGTGAGGCTCCGCATAGTACAGCATGAACTTGCCAAATACGCCGGCGTCGGAAACCAGAGGCAAGAAGGCCAATCCGCGAATGTTTTCTCGCAGCAGAATGTCATGGTACGGCGCCAAAAGCTCATCCCTGAGCGCATCCTTCACAACTACCGGCCGGGCGTCACGCGCTCCGCGCGGCCACGGCGAATGCCCCGTGACGGCCGCTTGATATTCCTGCGACAGGCCCTGCGAGGCCTTGAATCGGATTACGCCATCATCGTCGAAGAGCAGAATCGCGGCACGGTCCGCCGCTGTGGTTTCGAGCAGGCTGGTGAGCGCCACATCATAGATTTCTGCTAACGCACCTGCCTTCGTCAGCGCCGCCACCAGCTCGTACAGCGCCCTCAGCCGCCGAATTTCGGGATCGCGCGCTGGAGTGGGATGCACGATTACGGACATGACCTCCATTCTAGTAGGACGCCAAGTAGCGTCTTAGGCTTCAAACGGATTTTAAGATGTTGAAACCGGAGCGGGAATCGCGGGCTTGGAAGCGCTGGCCGTGGGAGCTTCCGCCCGCATCGGCAGTTCGATGGTCACCAACAGACCCGGATTGGCATTGCGCGCGCTGAGCCGTCCGCGGTGCAGTTCGACGGCGCGCCGGGCGATCGCCAGGCCCAGACCCAGCCCACCGCTCGAACGGTTCCGGTCCGAATCCACGCGGTAGAACGGGTCGAAAATTCGCGGCAGCGCCTCTTCCGGCACGCCGGGCCCGTAGTCGCGCACCGAAATCTGCGCCAGCCCGTCCGATGTCCTGAGTTCGATTTCGACTGGCGTCTCGCGCGGCGCATAGCGAATCGCATTTCGGATCACGTTCTCAATGGCGCGTCGAACCAGCTCTTCATCCCCGCTCAACGTAACCGAGGCCGGAGCCTTCAGCAATAACGTGCAATCCTTGGCCTTGGCTTCGAGCAGCGAATCGTAAACCAGGTCCGCCAGCAATTCATCCAACCGGACTGCCACGGTTTTGAGCGCCGCCGGATCGCCTTCCACGCGCGTCACCTGCAACAGCTCCTCGACCAATTCGTTGAGCCGGTCAGCCTCTTTCTGGATGCGGTCCAGCATGTGCTCGCGGTCTTCGCCGGAGCGCGCCAGCTCGATCGCCACGCCCAGGCGCGCCAGCGGGCTGCGCAACTCATGGGAAATATCCAGCAGCAAGCGGCGCTCGGCAGATAGCAGCGTTTGGATGCGGTCGGCCATCAGGTTGAAGCTTGTAGCCAGTTGCCCCAGTTCGTCCTTGCGGTTGGCCGCGGCCCGCGCCGAGAAATCCCCGCGGCCGAAGCAGTCCACCACCGCGCGCAAACGCCGCACCGGCGACGTCAGGTGATACGCGAACGCATAGCACAGCAGAACCACTAGCCCGATGATCCACAAGTGCTGCGGCTGCAGGAAGAAGAATGTGAAATTGCTGCGCTGGTTGATCAGGAACAGCCAGTATTGTCGCGTTGTGTCCGGCCGCGCGATGAGTGGCGGCGGACCCCCGCCAAAAAGAGGCGGAAGGCGCCAGCGCCGGCGCGCCGGTCTGCGAAGAAGTTCCGGATGCGCCTGCCCGGTGAGCAAATCCGTCCCTTTGGCATCCGTGAAGAGCACCTTCGTTTGGGTGATCTGCTGGAATTTGGCAAGTACCGTGGCCAGCGCTTCCCGGCCGCCGGTCTCGTAGGCGCGTTTCGCCTCCGCCACCTGTACGTTCAAAAGCATGCTGAAAGGTCCGCGGCCCTCGGGGGAAGTGACCGTCAGCGCCGTGGTCAAGATGATGCCCCCGATCGCCACGGCCGTCGTGGCCAGGAACCAAAGCAGCGTCTTGGCGAACAGCGATCTCATACCGCAGCCCCATCCTCCGGGCTCTGGCAGAACTGGTACCCCACGCCCCGAATGGTTTTGATCACCGGCCGCGCTCCCTCCAGCTTGCGCCGCAGATGGCTGACGTGCATATCGATGGAGCGGTCAAACGGCGTGGACTTGCGGTTATAAAGACTCTCCATCAATCCGTCGCGCGACACTACATGGCCTGCGTTTCGCATCAACTGCTCCAGGATATCGAATTCGAGCGTGGTGACTTCCACTGGTTTTCCGTCGAACGCCACCTCGCGCGTGCCCGGATCGAGCACCACGCCGTTTACCTCCACTCGTCCGCGGTTTACTTTCGGTTCCGCCCGCCTCAGGATGGCCTTGACGCGCGCCACCAGTTCGCGTGGATTGAACGGCTTCGGCAGATAATCGTCGGCCCCCAGCTCGAGACCCACGATGCGATCCACATCTTCTCCCCGCGCCGTCAGCATGATGACAGGAACGCGGCTCGAAACGCGCAGCCGCTTCAGAATTTCGAAGCCGTCTATACCCGGCAGCATCACGTCCAGAACGATCAGATCGTAGCTGCGTTCCAGAGCTTGCGCGAGCGCGCTGCGGCCCTCGTGCGCGCAGTCCACCGCGAAGCCCTCGCGATGCAGGAATTCCTGAAGCAGCGCGCATAACTCCGCATCATCGTCGATGATCAACAGCTTCATCCAATTTAATGGTAGCTCAGGCGTTCGGAATTACCACTTCACCGGCTGGCCCGGCTCGAGCGGCCAGATTTGCGTGCCGGGAAGGTCCTGGATCAGCGACGCCAGCTCGCCCGGCGTGCCCGTGAGCGCGGGAAAAGTGCCGAAATGCATGGGAATGACCTGCTTGGCGTTCAACAGACGGCAAGCCATCGCCGCCTCGCGCGGCCCCATGGTGTAGAAATCGCCGATTGGAAGAAATGCCAGCGCCGGATGATACAGTTTCTCGATCAATTCCATGTCGGAGAACACATTGGTGTCTCCGGCGAAGTACAGCGCCCGGCCATCCGGAAAATGAAGAACGTAACTCGCCGCCTCACCGCCGTAGATGATCTGATCGCCATCCTGGATGCCGCAACTGTGAACCGCGTGCGTCATGGTGGCTTTCACGCCGCCCACCACGTCCTGCGTTCCGCCCTTGTTCATACCGCTGCAGTTCTCGACTCCTTTCGAAGCCAGCCACAGGCAGGTCTCGAAGATCGCGATGACTTTCGGCTGGAACTTCTTGGCCAGCGGAACTGCATCGTGGATGTGGTCAAAATGCGCGTGCGAAATCAATATCCCATCCACGCGGCTGAACTGATGTCCGGCGGGAAATTTGGGATTTCCTTCCACCCAGGGATCCATCACCAATACCTCGCCCGACTCCAGGCGAAACTGAAAAGTGGCGTGCCCGAGCCACGTGATCTCAACCATGTTTTACTGGCCTTTCTGCGTGTTGTGCGTTGCAGGAAACTGAATTCCGTCGCCATACTTAGCGACGCCGGGGATGCTCACCGGCAGCCGGCCGCTGATCGAAATCTCTCCGAAAAGCGCCCGGGCTACCGCCTCCTCGGAAGTTGGCGTCGGGCTGTAGGTAGTCAGATAGGCAGCTACATTCGGGAAGCTTCGGACCAGGTACGGATTGCCGAGCGAGATCAGCGTGACCGGGGCTTTTCCAGTCAGGAGTGTGTTCACGAAATCGAGGTAGTTGCCCGCCATTGCGACATTGCCGCGATATGCGCTCACCGTTACGTACGCCGCCACGACAATCTGGCTGCAGTTTTCGTTCTTGGCCGCCACGTCGGCCAGATCCGCCTTGCTCATGCTCGGATCCAGCCAGTACGCGGTGACATTGGAGGCGCGCTTCTTCACCTCTTCAATCAGTTTCTGTCCCTGCTGGCTGCGCCGGTTTTCCGACAAGGCGAACAGGCAAGCCGACTCCGGATGCCGGATCGGCAGCGAGTCCTTATCGTCCTTCACCAGCGTCAAGGCGCGATCGGCAACTTGTTGCGCGCGCTCCTCGGATTCCGGCGAGCCAACCACCTCGGCGATCTCATCCAGGTTCGCAACCCGTTTGCGATTCAAACCCAGGCGCGCCTTGGCCGCCAGAACGCGCGCCACGCTTTCGTCGATACGCTGGCGGGTGATTCGCCCCTTCAAAACCGCCGCGACCACTCCGTTGATGGCGTCTTCGGCACGCCTCGGCATCAGCAGCACGTCGGCCCCGGCTTGGATCGCGCGCACCGATGCCTCCGCCGTGTCGAACATGTTGGTGAGTCCCTGCATATCCATCGCGTCCGTGACCACCAGGCCGCGGAAATTGAGTTCCCCGCGCAGCAGGCCCGTGAGGATATTAAAGGATACGGTGGCGGGTTCGTTCTCGGGTTCGAGCGCCGGCACGGCCAGATGCGCGGTCATCACCGAGTCCACGCCCGAGCCGATGGCGGCCCTGAATGGCTCCAATTCGACGCTCTCGATGCGCTCACGATCCGCATCCAGCCGCGGCAACCCGAGGTGGCTGTCTTCGGCCGTGTCGCCGTGGCCGGGAAAGTGTTTCGCGGTCACCAGCACCGGGTTCTTGCTGTCGGAATGCGCGCCCTTGATGTAGGCCTGTACGAAACGCGCCACTTCCTGTGGGTTCTCGCCGAATGAACGGATGTTGATGATGGGATTGTCGGGATTGTTGTTCACGTCCGAGACCGGCGCAAAAATCCAATTGACACCCAGAGCGCGGGCGTCGCGCGCAGTCTCGGTTGCTTCGTAGGTCACTCCATCCAGATCCTTGGCGGCCGCGAATGCCATGGCGTATGGCCAGGGCGTCGTCGAGGTCACCCGCATGGATGCGCCGCGCTCGAAATCCGCGCCCACTAGCAGCGGCAGCTTGGACATCTTTTGCAGGCGATTCAGCAGCGCGGCCATGGCGTACGGCTCCGCGTTCCGAACGGTTCCGTTCTGCACGTTGCCGGTGACGATGAGCCCTCCCACATGCAGGTCGCGCACGTAATGCTGATACCGGCGAAAGGCAGCCGAGCGCACATTGGCAGGTTCTCCCAAAACCGGCATCACGATCAGTTGCGCCACCTTGTCGTGCAGCGTCATGGTGCGCATCCAGCCGCGCACGGTGGGGTTGTTCAACTCGGGGATTCTTTTGGAGTCTTTGGACCGAACGGTGGCGGCGAAAATTGCGCAGGTGAGGAAAACCCCGACAACCGCTCGGCGGAATGGCATTCATCTCTACTGTAGCGTGCTTCGGTGGCGCGCCGCGCGTGCCCGGCCGGCTTGTGGCGGCAGGTGCTCGCTCTATTGACGCAGGCACGAACGATCTGCTAGCCTATTCTCTATTCTGAGATACGGTCCCAAAACAGAGATAGCGGCGAAAACCGAAAACGATGCCGCCGGCCCCACTCCGCTCGATCGCCAAATCGCCCGCCGTCTCCAAGTGCTGCGTTCCGGGCAAGGCTGGACCCTGGAAGTTCTGGCGGCGCGCACCGGAATCAGCCGCGCCACCTTGTCGCGTATGGAACGCGGCGAGCTGAGTCCCACCGCCACCATGCTCGCCGCCTTGTGCGCGCAATACGGCTGGACCATCTCGCGCCTCATGGCGGAAGCCGAAAACGGCCCGCCCGCGGTCGTTCGCGCCCAAGAACAGGTTACCTGGAAGGACCCCGAGACCGGCTACGTCCGCCGCATCGTTTCGCCCCCGAGTCCGCATCTCAAGGGCGAGCTGGTGGAAGTTATTCTGCCGGTGGGAACCGAGATAACTTACGATGTGTCGCCTCTTCCAGGCTTGGAACACCATCTCTGGATGCTCTCCGGCGTCCTCCACCTGGAAATCCATGGCACCACCTACCAGCTCAAGAAGGGAGATTGCGTGCGTTATGTCCTTTCCGGCTCCTCCCGCTTCGAGTGCCGCGGGAGACGTCCGGTCCGCTATCTCATTTCGCTCGTGCATCCATGAAAGGATTGGCATGACCTTGAGCACTGCATTTCAAATCGCTCGCTGGATGCCGGACCCGCCTTCTCTGGCCGAAGAAATCGACATGCTGGGAGCCGTTCTGCACGCCTGTGTTCACTCGGGCGCGAGCGTAAGCTTCGTATTGCCTTTCTCGCACGACGACGCGAAAACATTCTGGAGAACCAAGGTGCTCCCGGTCGTTCAATCCGGCACGTGCCTGGTTCTGGTGGCGCGCGGCGCCGGGCAAATCGTCGGCACTGTGCAACTGGATCTCGCCACGCCTCCCAACCAGCCGCATCGCGCCGAAGTGAGAAAACTCCTGGTGCACCCTGACGCCAGGCGTCGCGGAATCGCCCGAGCCCTGATGCTCGCCTTGGAACAGGAGGCGCGCGACGCTCACCGGAATCTGCTCACGCTCGACACCGTGACCGGCGGCTTCGCCGAACCCCTTTACTTGTCGTTGGGCTACGTCAAAGTGGGGGTGATTCCACGCTATGCCGTGCGTCCGGACTCGCCGGAATTGGACGCAACTACGATCATGTATAAGGAAGTGGGCGCGCTATCCTGAGCTGGCCGCTCGCCGCCATCGCTAACGGCTCTTGCGCTTGTCGGTTTTCCCGGCCTGTGACGCCGCCGCTTTTCTGGCCGGCTTCTGCTGGCGAAGCAGGCGGTTCACCGAGCGAATGAGCAAGCTGACCTCATGCGCGCTCTTCTGCATCACTACGTCGGCGCCCGTGTTGGCTTCGGTAAGCCCCAGCGTGTCAGTAAACCCGGAGATCAGAATTACCGCGATGCCCGGATGCTGCTTCTTCAAGCGTCCGATGAACTCCAGCCCGTTCATCTTGGGCATCTTGTAATCGGTGACCACCACGTCGAAGCGCTGCTTGCCGCATAATTCCAGCGCATCATGCGGCGCACCGCACGTCACCACCTTGTGCCCCAGCTCCTCCAGCACGCTGCGCCGCGCCGCCAGCCCCATCGCGTTATCATCAACCAGCAGAATTCGTCCATTGAGGTTGCGCGCGGAAGAGTTTGTCATCGATGAGGACCAGACGAACTTAACAAAGTCGTCATCCGTTCGTCAATCAATTTCTATCGGCTTGCAACCAAGCAAGATGTTTTTCTTGACTGTGAGCGTTGAGATGTGTAGCCCGGTTGCGTGGGCCACTTATTCAACTTCGTGCGGCGCGTTATAGCCCGTTCTCGACACGACGGAATACTTGATCGGCTTGCCCTTGGGGTCCACGATTCGCAAGGGATTGCCGTTGGCGGGATCCACCAGCTCCACTTTCAGCTTGCGAAACGAACCGTCCTTGGCCTGATTGGACGGATGATAGGCGATGGAATACTGATTCCGCAGCGCCGTCCCGATGGTCTGATAAATATTCCCGTACTCGGCCAGAAACCGCGGGAAAAATGCTTGACCGCCGGTCTCCCGGCAAAAGGTGGTCAGTTGATTGTCGGCTTGCAGATAGTCCATGCGCTCCAGGGGGCCCATGTACGGATCCATCATGATTCGGAAAGCCTGCATGATGCTGAGAGCGTAAATCGGCACGCCGGCTTCCTGCAACGCCTTGCGCGTTTTGTCGTAGGTGAGCTTGCTAAATGTGTCGCGGCCCGTTGAGACCAGCAAAATCGCCTTTCGGCCTTCGATGTTGCTCATTCGCTGCGCCGTATCCACCAGCGCATCGTACATGTTCGATTCCGAGAATCCCGGAATGCGCAACCGCTGCATCGCTTCCTGAGTTTTCTGGCGGTCGGTCGTGAAGTCGGAAAGGATCTCCGTCTTCAGGTCATACGCGACGATCGCAAGATAATCGTCCGGCTTGAGCGTCTCCACAAAGCCATAAGTCGCCACCAGCGTCTCATACCATCCTTCGCTCCAGTACTCCTGGAACTGTGCGTTGAACTCCACCACCATGGCGATGGTCATGGGTGCATCGGCGTTGGTCGAGAAGCTGGCGAGCTGCTGCGGAACATTATCTTCCAGCACACGGAAATTCCCGCGCGGGATGTTGGGAATGAAATTGCCCTTGTTGTCCAGCACCGCGACATCCAGCTGCACCGTCGTGACATCGCTCTTGAAGGTCGGCAGACCTTCCGGCACGTCCTTGTCTTTCTTGGTGAACTTGGACGGGATCTTGGGCTGTTCGGGGGCGGGCTGTTCGGCCGGTGCATCTTTCTTCTTGGGTTTGGCCACGGTCTCGGTCGACTGCGGCTCCGGGCCCTGGGCTGAAGCAAACCGCGGCATCACCCCCGCTAATACGCACACCAATAACGAGGCGACTGAGATCTTCAATGCTTTCATAGGCGACCTGACGGAAGCGCTTGCGCGCCTCCTTCCTAATATAGTAAATCCGCTAGTGGACTCTGGGGTCGCGCCCAGGCCCCTGCTTTCGCAAGTAGACTTGGAATTTTTTCTTGGCTCTTTGCAGTTTCCAATCGCTGTACTGCCGCCGAATGGGTCCCGCCAGATCGAATCGCAGGTTCGGCGTCTTCAAGAACAAATAACCGAACAGCAGGCCACCCAGGTGGGCGAACTCGCTGACGCCATTGTTCACCTGGAACGAGCTCAAAAACGCGATGGCGCCGATGATCATCACGAAATATTTCACCTGGATCGGAATCAGGAACCCGAACAGAATGGTGCGTGTCGGAAAAAGCATCGCGTAAGCCATGAGAATGCCGAAGATCGCGCCCGAGCTTCCGATGGTTGGAACCAGCGGATTGCCCCACGGCAGAATGTAGTTGAAAAGCACCACGCAAATGCCTGCGCCGATGCCGCAAAAGAAATAGAACTGCAGGAAGCGCCGCGTTCCCCACGCGCCTTCCAGATCGGCGCCAAACATCCACAGCGCCAGCATATTCCACAGGATGTGTCCGAACCCGCCGTGCAGGAAAAGATACGTCGCCAGCTGCCATACGAACCCATCCCGGATCACTCGGGCCGGAATCAGCGCCAGGATCGCCAGCGGGCGGTCCATCTGCAACAGACCCGCGAAATATCCCAGGATGAAGATCGCGACGTTGCTGATCAGGAGCCACTTTACGCCCGGGGGGAAACCCGGCACATAAAAAGTCCCGGGAGTTCGCATCGTGCTGCGGAAGCGCATGAGGAGCCTAGACTCAGAATATCAGAACAGAATTCAGTTTTCTTCGAAAGTTCTCGCGCGTGCATGCACGCGCAATTGAAGCCATGAGGCTGCGAACCTGAGGGCGCCGGCCAGCGCCAGCCACACTTGCCAGTGCGAGAAGAATCCGTCGGAAATCACGAAAGTGCCGGTCCAGCCGAGATCCGCGCCGATGCGCCACAAACCGAACACTAGCGCGATCATCGAGGCGGGTGCGAGCAAAATGATGAGAACATTCGCCAATTGCTTCTCGAATAGCTCACGTGATGCCGCCGCCGTTTCTTCAAGGAACGCCTGAACCTTGCTGATGAATATGGCACTGTTATCAGTAATCAGCGCCGCAATGCGCGCACTCCCGGGTTGTAGCGCTTCTACGATTCTTGTCGCTGACATCGAAGACCTCTGGTGCACTAGATGCACGAAATACGCCAAAGTTTCTCAATTCAGTTTTTGGCGCTCAGTTCCAGTTCACACCTGGGCTAAGCGCGTATTGCAGGAATTGTCCGCCACGGGGAGATGCGTTCGACCAGCGCACGCTGTGTGGCCGATCGCCACAGATCCAAAGTACTGCTAGTTCTAGGGGGTGCTCTAAGAAATCACGATCGGGAGTCGGCCAGGCGTTGGTCGCTACGCTCTACCGTTTTTTGAAAGCGCTCTTCCGGTTTTCCATAGCGGTTCAAAAGGATCGCGCAACCCTGCAAAGCAATGGCTGCGACCATCCAGATTTGCCAATGAGAAAACAATCCGTTAGTAATCGGGAATTGACCCGTGAATCGTAGGTCTGCCGCTAGTCTCCAAAACGCCAGCACCAGCGCCATCACGGCCGCCGGCGTTGTCAGCGCGGCGAACGCCAGCGCGACATGCTGATTCTTGTGCTGCTTTTGCCGCAGCTTCGGGCCCGTGCCTAATCTGATCTTGACTACCATTCCGTTACAATCTCACTTTACCAAGTTCCACAATGCTTTATCGACGCGAGGCCTCGGTTCCCTTATGAAAAAAATTTCAGCCGCCCTGATCGGAGCCGGCTTCATGGGAAAGGTGCATGCCGAAAATCTGCGGCGCTTGGGTAATGTCGACATTTCGACAGTGGCGGCATCCAGTGACGAAAAAGCGCGTGCATTCGGCGCCAGCATCGGGGTAACTCGAACCACCGGCGACTACCGCACCTTGCTCCAGGATTCCAGCATCGACGCCGTTCACGTGCTCACTCCCAACGCGCTCCACCATCCGATATGCCGTGCCGCGCTCAGGCCGGCAAACACGTTTTATGCGAGAAGCCATTCACCATCACGGCCGCCGAGGCTCGCGATCTGGTGGACCTGGCGGCGCGCACTCGTCTGGCCAATTGCATCCAGCACAATCTCCGCTACTACCCGCTGGTGCAGCAGATTCGCCGCATGATCCAGCACGGCGACCTGGGCGAAATCCTGATCGTCCAAGGAACCTACTCCCAGGATTGGCTGCTGTACGACACCGATTGGAACTGGCGCGTCGAGTCCAAATCCAACGGCCCTCTGCGCGCCATGGGAGACATCGGCTCGCACTGGATGGATATGATCCAGCATCTCACCGGGCTGAGAATCACGGCCCTGTGCGCCGACCTGGCAACCTTCCACAAAACGCGCCGGAAGCCTAAGCACTCCATCGAAACCTTCGCCGGGAAAATGTTGCGGCCGGAAGATTACGAATCCGTGCCGATCGACACGGAAGACTTCGGATCGGTCTTGCTGCGCCTGGGCGCGCGGGCGCGCGGAGCATTCACGGTCAGCCAAATGTCGGCCGGCCGCAAGAACATGTTCACCTTCGACATTTACGGCACGGAGGCCGGTGTTTCCTGGAACCAGGAGCGTCCCGACGAGCTGTGGATCGGCCGCCGCAACACGCCCAACCAGGTGCTGCTGAAAGATCCCTCGCTGCTATATCCGGAGGCCGCCAGTTACGCCGACTTGCCCGGCGGCCACAGCGAAGGTTACGACGACACCCACAAGCAGGTGTTCCGCCGCTTCTACGCGCAGAGTCGCGGACCCCTCCGCGCCCATCGATTATCCGACCTTTGAAGACGGACTCATCGGCATGCACTTGCTCGAAAAGGTCGCGGAGAGCGCAAAAAAGCAGGCCTGGGTGCAGGTGTAAACTGGCATCAGGTGTCGATGGCCTCAAATCCGCTCACTAAAGTCACGGAAGAAGAATACTTGGCCATTGACCGCGCCGCCGAGGTTCGCAGCGAATTCCTGGATGGCGAGATGTGGGCCATGTCCGGCAGGCTCGATGCCAGCCTCGCGCTGCAGGCGAACATCATTGGCGAGATGCACACGGCCCTTCGCGGCGGCAATTGTCGGCCGTATCACATCCGACCTCCGTGTCCGCGTGAGGCCACGCCGGATGTACGCCTATCCGGACGTGACGGTTGTCTGCGGAAAGCCCCAATTGGCCGACGACCGTCAAGGACATTCTCCTCAATCCCTCTGTGATTTTCGAAGTCCTTTCTCCCACCACGGAGAAATACGATCGCGGAGCAAAATTCCGACACTATCTGACGATCGACATCCCTGAAGGACTACATCCTGGTCGACCAATTCGCCATGCGCGTCGAGCAATACACCCGCGGCACCGCAGGCGCCTGGACTTTTCGCGCCTATCAGCAACCACAAGATGAATTGAAGATCGATTCCATCGGCGCATCGACTGCCGCTCGCGCGAATCTACGACCGTGTCGAACTCCCGCCGCCGGAACCTGAATCAGAATAAAAACGCGCTGGTCTCCATCCACATATCGTCCAGCACGTTCAGCAGCTCGTGATCCGAATCGAACACATGCAGCTTCGCCTGCGGATGTTTTTCGAGAACTCCTCGGAATACTCCACCGGCACCGCGCTATCGTTCTTCCCGTGAAAAATCAGCACCGGCTGGCTGACATCCGGATAGTCTTCGTATTGACCCGCATCCTCGATCAACTGATACCCCAGCGGTACTGCCCGCCCTTCCCCGTAGTGAAAAACCTCCAATGATCCCGAAGCCCGCCATTTCTCCAACGCCGCCGGCCCCAGCGTCCCAGTCCAGCGCTTGAGAAAACAAAATGCCGGCGCCATCAGCACCACCCGCTCCACTTCCGCGTGCCGCGCCGCGTAAAGCGCCGCCAGGTAGCCGCCCATGCTCGATCCCGATCAGCGTCACCGCCTCGCCCCGGCTCACGCGCTCGATCACCCGCAGCTGCCCCGTGATCGTCAACCCGCGAAAATCACCCTCCGCCAGATCCGGTACTTCCAACCCGATGCCCAACTCCGCGAATCGCTCCCGGAAAAACCCGGCCTTCTTCGAGCCCGGCCCGCTCGCGAACCCATGCAGGTAGACAAACCGGCTCACCCGCGCGCCTCCCGAGCCAACGGCGCGGACTGAGCTACAATCATTGCTGAGAGCAAGACCGAATCGAACCGCACTGATCTGATTCTAACGAGCCGTTTGCGTACATGAATCGGAGTGCACTAGCGGCCTCGCGCAGCCTGACTTGCGGGGAACAGCCATCATCGCTAGAATCAATGAGTTTCTAGACAGTTTGGAGGATTCATGTCGGTTGAACAAAGAGTGAAGCAGATCATCGTCGAGCAGTTAGGCGTGGATGAAGCCCAGGTAGATAACAGCGCCTCGTTTGTGGATGATCTTGGCGCGGATTCGCTCGATATCGTGGAGCTGGTGATGGCCTTTGAAGAAGCTTTCGATATCGACATTCCCGACGAGGATGCCGAGAAAATCGCGACCGTGAAGGACGCCATCGATTACATCGAAGCAAAAAAGAAGAAGTAACCCCGGGGAGCTGCAAGATTTGTCGCGTAGAGTTGTAGTAACTGGAGTCGGGCTGGTCAGCTCCTTGGGCATCGGCACCGAGGAAACCTGGCAGGCCATTCGCGAGGGCCGCCCAGGCATCTCGCGCATCGAACAGTTCGACGCCACCGATTTCGCCAGCCGCATCGCGGGCGAAGTCAAAAATTTCGATCCGGCCCGTTACATCGAGCGCAAGGAAATCAAGAAAATGGGCCGGTTCATCCAATTCGGCATCGCCGCCACCGAATTTGCACTGGCTCAATCCGGCTTGAAGATCGACGCCCATAACGCCGAGCGCGCCGGCGTGTTCATCGGCAGCGGCATCGGCGGATTCGAAGTGATCGAGCGCGAGCACAAGATCCTGCTCGAAAAAGGCCCCAGCCGCATATCGCCGTTTTTCATTCCCGCCACCATCATCAATCTCGCTTCCGGCTACGTTTCCATCCGCACCGGCGCGAAAGGTCCCGAATTCGGCCACCGCCACGGCGTGCACGTCCAGCGCGCATTCCATCGGCGATTCCTTCAAGATCATCCAGCGCAACGACGCGGACGTGATGATCTGCGGCGGCGCAGAGGCTGCCATTACGCCCATGAGCGTCGGCGGATTCGCCGCCATGCGCGCCCTTTCGCAGCGCAACGATGAGCCGCGCCAGAGCTTCCCGCCCGTGGGATGCCCAACGCGACGGCTTCGTGGTCGGCGAAGGCTCCGGCATGCTGATCATCGAAGAACTGGAATTCGCCCAACGCCGCGGCGCGACGATCCTGGCCGAGATCGTTGGATATGGCATGAGCGGCGACGCGCATCACATCACCAGCCCTTCTGAGGACGGCGACGGCGCGTTCCGCGTCATGCGCAACGCCATCAAGGATGCCGGAATCGAGCCGCACCAGGTCGACTACGTCAACGCACACGGCACCTCTACCGATGTGGGCGACAAGATCGAAACGCTGGCCCTCAAGCGCGCCTTCTGCGAGCATGCCTATAAGCTGGCGGTGAGCTCCACCAAGTCCATGACCGGCCATTTGCTGGGCGGCGCGGGCGGCCTGGAAGCCGGCATCACCGTGCTCGCGCTGCGCGATCAAATCGCGCCTCCCACCATCAACTACGAGTTTCCCGATCCCGAATGCGACCTCGATTACGTGCCCAACCACGCCCGCCCCATGCAGATCGACTACGCGCTTTCCAATTCGTTCGGCTTCGGCGGCACCAATGGCTGCCTGCTCTTTAAGAGATTCACAGGCTGAAGGTTTTTCCCTTTCATGAAAATCATCGTTTCTATCAAGCAGGTCCCGGTACGCGATTCGCAATTGCGCATTGACTCGAGCGGCCGCTGGATTCAAGAAAGCGATCTGAGCTTCGAGATCAACGAGCCGGACGCCTACGCGCTGGAAGAAGCGCTCCAGTTGAAAGAGAAGCACGGCGGCGAAGTGATCGCGTTGTGTCTCGGGCCGGCGCGCGCTTCGCAAACCATCCGCGAAGCCCTGGCCAAAGGCGCCGATCGCGCCATTCATATCGAGGAAGAAAGCCTCACCGCGTTCGACACGCTGGGAATCGCTAAGCTGCTGGCCAAAGCCGCCGAGCCCGAGAAGCCGGACCTGATCCTCACCGGTCTGCAGTCCGACGACCTGGGTGCGGGACAAACCGGCGTGCGTGATGGCCGAAGTCCTCGGCCTGCCCAGCGCCACCATCATCATGGCGGTCGAGACCGCGGGTTCCGGGATTCGCGTCAAGCGCGAACTCGAGGACGGCTGGTTCCAGAACGTCGAGATGCCGCTGCCGGCCGTGCTCACCATTCAATCCGGCATCAACAAGCTGCGCTACGCCACGCTGATGGGCATCAAGAAGGCGAAAACCAAGGAGATCAAGCGCGTGACAGTCGCCGAGCTGGGCGGTGCGCCCGCGCCTGTCGCCACCATCGAGCGAGTCTATCTTCCGCAGCGGACCAAGCAAACCCAAATGCTGGAGGGCACCGCTAAAGAGGCCGCGGCTAAACTGGTCGAGAAACTGAAATTCGAGGTGCGCGTAATATGAGCGGCAGCGTTCTCGTGATGATGGAGCAGCGCGGCGGCGCCTGGAGCCGCATGTCCTGGGAGACACTCGCGGCCGGCCAGCAACTCGCCGCGCAGATCGGCGCGACGGCGTCCGCGGCAGTGGCCGGGCAGGGAATTGGCGCACTGGCCAACGAGCTGGCGTCCAAGAAACTGGACAAAGTCTATGCCGTCGAGCATCAGTTGCTCGGCGCGTACACCGCCGACGGCTTACACCGCCGCGCTCGAACAATTGATCCGCAAGACTTCGGCGACCATGGTGCTCTTCCCGCACACCTATCAAGTGCGCGACTTCGCGCCCAAACTCGCGACGCGCTTCAACCAGGTCCTCATCAGCGACACTATCGGCTTTCGCATCGACTCCGGCGCCCCCGTCTTCGCCCGCCAGCTCTTTCAAGGAAAGCTCAACGCTGACGTCAAGGCCGGTGGCCCAGCCCCGCACTTTGCTTCCATCCAGGCGGGCGCATTTCGCGCCGATCAACTCGAAACCGGAACCGCCCAGGTCGAAACCTTCACCCCCGATCTCAAACGCCGACGCGATCCGTGCCAAGCCCGATGCCCCATTCCGTGAATCCGCCCGCGCAGTCGACCTCACCGCCGCCGATATCATCGTCTCGGTCGGCCGCGGCATCAAGGAAAAAGAAAACATCCCCATCGTGGAAGAACTCGCCAAAGCCCTCGGCGCCGAATTGGCGGCCTCGCGCCCCATCTGCGACAGCGGCTGGCTCCCCATGGAACGCCAGGTGGGCAGCTCCGGCCAGACCGTGTCGCCGAAGGTCTACATGGCAATCGGTATCTCCGGCGCCATCCAGCACCTGGTCGGTATGAAAGGCGCGAAAACCATCGTCGCCATCAACAAGGATTCCAACGCCCCCATCTTCGAAGTCGCCGACTACGGCATCGTAGGCGACCTGTTCGAGGTGGTCCCAGCCTTGGTCGAAGAAGTAAAAAAAGCCAAAGGCTAACCTTCGGCGATCTCAAGATTTCTCAACAGCACGGCTGACCGGGAGCGCGACGGCAGCTTTCGATAAAGTTTCGCGTCGGCAGTGATGAATTGAACACCAAGGTCGTTCGCCATCGCAACAAACGCCGCATCATAGGCGGCGTGGTCCAATTCGATGCTCGTGGCCAGCACGGCGTCTAGGAGCGGAGTGGGCGCAATTACATACATGTTCTTGAGAAGAGCCAGAAAATCCTCCAGTACCGCCTCGCATTCCGAGCGAGTTGAAAGTTTCTCCCTCACTCGGAGCCACAGCACGTTGACAAATTCGATCGGCAAAAAGCTCGGGACAAAAATCTTCAGTGCGCCCCGTTCGAATCGCTTCAAAAGAAAGTCGGCTCTTTCGCTGTCGTCTTCCTGGAAGAACATCTTCACAACGACGTTCGTATCCAGAACAGCCGCGGCTTCAAGCGTGGCCACGGCCTCTGGTCCTCCGCACCAGTTCCACGCTGTCTATGCCCTTCCCGTGGCGGCGGAACATAGCCTCTCGGCGCTCGCGGATGGCAGTAACAGCGCGATGGATGTCTTTAGCGTCATCCCACTGGGTTGCGCTGTTTTCGAGCCAGCGAACAGCCTGAGAATTCAGAGAGCGCCGCTCAACCTTCGCGGCCTGACGCATTCTGCGCAAAACCGGCTCTGGAATATCTCGAATCGTGAGACTTGGCATGTCTTCAGCGTAACGCCGCATGGTTGCATTATGCAACTATCGATCGGCAGCCGAACCGGTCAGCCGCAACTGGCGCTCGAGACGGGTGCGGCCAGCCTTCATCCGCGTACAATATCCACAGTGAGCTGGCAACCCGAACTCGACGAGATCCGACGCCGCGAAGCCCTCGCCCGAGAAATGGGCGGCGCGGCCAACATCAAGCGGCAGCACGATGCCGGACGCCTGACCGTCCGCGAGCGCATCGACCGTCTGCTCGATCCTGGCTCTTTCCACGAAATCGGCATTCTGACCGGCCGCGCCACTTACGACGAGGGCGGCTGCCTCACCGCCTTCACGCCTTCCAACTTCGTGCACGGAACCGGGAAGATCGACGGCCGTCCCGGTAGTGGTCGGCGGCGACGACTTCACCGTCCGCGGAGGCGCGGCCGACGCCAAGGTCGGCGACCGAATGGGCCACAGCGAAAAACTCGCGCGCGGCCTGCGCATCCCCATGGTCCGCCTGGTCGATGGCACCGGCGGAGGCGGAAGCGTCAAGACCATCGAGCAAATCGGCCGCACCTACGTGCCCGCCAATCCCGCCTGGGATCAGATCACCGCCATGCTCGGCGAAGTCCCGGTGGTCGGGGCTTGCCTCGGCCCGGTCGCCGGACTCGGAGCGGTGCGCGTCGTTACGTCGCACTTTTCGCTGATGGTGCGCGGTATCAGCCAGCTGTTTGTCGCCGGCCCTCCCGTGGTCGAACGTGGCGTCGGCGAAAAACTCACCAAGGAAGAACTCGGCGGCCACGAGATCCACACGCGCGGCAGCGGCGCAGTCGACAACGAAGTCGCCAGCGAAGAAGAAGCCTTCACCGCAATTCGCCGCTTTCTCTCCTATCTTGCCCTCGAGCGTCTGGCAAGCGCCGCCGCGCCTGGAGAGCGCCGACCCGGCCGATCGCCGCGAAGAAGAACTGATCTCCGCCATCCCGCGCGACCGACGCCGCACTTACGACGTCCGCCGCATCCTCCACGCCGTCTTCGACCGCGATTCGTTCTTCGAAATCGGTTTTTACTACGGCCGGCCGCTGGTCACCGGACTGGCGCGCCTCAATGGTTACCCCGTCGGCGTGATGGCCAACGACCCGCGCCACGGCGGCGGCGCGCCTAACACGCCCGCCTGCGACAAGATGATCCGGCTGGTCGACATCTGCGACACGTTCCACATTCCGGTGGTGAACTTCGTCGATAACCCCGGCTTCCTGATCGGAAGCGCCGCCGAACGCGCCGGCACCATTCGAGCAGGCGCGCGCGCCCTGGTCGCCGTGTACCAAGCCACCACGCCCTGGATCTCGATTCTGATTCGCCGCTGCTACGGCGTCGCCGGCGCCGGCCACGGCAACGCCCAGTCACTCAACTTGCGCTATGCCTGGCCCTCGGGCGACTGGGGATCGCTGCCAATCGAGGGCGGCGTGCAAGCCGCCTATAAGCGCGACATCGAAGCCTCGCCCGATCCTGCCGCCCGCCGGCGCGAACTCGAAGACATGCTGAACCAATTTCGCTCGCCGCTGCGCACCGCCGAAGCGTTCGGGATCGAAGAGATCATCGACCCGCGCGACACGCGGCCGCTGCTGTGCGAGTGGGTGCAAGGAGCCTATGGAATGTTGCCGTCTGAATTAGGACCGAAAGCGAGGGCTGTCCGCCCATGAAAGCCTGGCGCGTTCACAATTGGGGGGAGCCCGAGACGATGACGTTGGGAAGACATCGCCGTGCCCGAGCCCGGCCCTGGAGAGGTGCGCATTCGCAACCACGCGGCCGCGCTCAATTTCTTCGACATCCTGCAAGTGCAGGGCAAATATCAAATCAAGCCGCCGTTCCCGTTTACGCCCGGCGCCGAAGTTGCAGGAATCATCGATGCACTCGGACCCGGCGTCACTCAATTCAAACCCGGCGATCGAGTCCTGGCGTTGACGCACGGCAACGCTTTTGCCGAACAATCGCTCGGCCGCATCGGAAGCACCTTTTCGATCCCAGCCGGCATGGATTTCCCCGAAGCCGCCGCGTTCCCGGTGGTCTATCACACCTCCTACTTCGCCTTGCAAGAGCGCGCCGCCTTGCAACCCGGCGAATGGCTGCTGGTCCATGCCGGCGCGAGCGGCGTAGGCGTCTCGGCCATCCAGATCGGACGTGCCTTCGGCGCGCGCGTGATCGCGACCGCCGGCGGCCCGGAGAAACTCACCTTCGCGAAAGCGCAAGGCGCCGAACACGTGATCGACTACACCGATGCAAGCTGGGTCGATCAAGTCAAGCAACTCACCGGCGGCCGCGGCGCCGACGTGATCTACGATCCGGTGGGCGGCGACGTCTTCGATCTCTCCACCAAATGCATCGCCTCGGCCGGCCGACTGCTGGTCATCGGGTTCGCCAGCGGCCGCATCCCGACCGATCGCCGCCAATCGGATTCTGCTCAAAAATATGTCCGTGGTCGGCGCGCTTTGGGGCGGCCACGTGCAAGCGCATCCTGAATATTCCGCGCATGCACAACAAGCGCTGGCCGATCTCTACGCGCAAGGTAAAATCAAGCCCCCGCATCCAGTCGAATATCCCCTGGCAGAAGCGCCTCGATCCCTCCGCGATCTCGCCAACCGAAAAATCCTTTGGAAAGCCGTGCTGCGCGCCAGCCTAGGATTACCTTGCCGGTCCAGGCGGATCGTTCGTCACGGTATAAAGCTGGCCGTTACGCAAATAAAGCCGCCCGGCTTCTTCGTGATTGAACGGGCGCGAGCCGCGGCGATTGAAAACCGCCAGTTGATTGCCGCTTTCGTCCACCGCGCGGTCGCGGTCGATGCCTTTCGATACCGCGAGCGCGGGACCCTTGGTGCGATAGGTCGCGATCAGCTTCGGCGTTGGCTTGGGGCTGAAGCCCAGATAATTCGGCTGTTCGTTGGGAGCAAACAATTGCACGATTCGAAACCCGTTCTTGCCGTCGGCAATGTAGGCGAAAGCACTCGCGTTGGTCATGCCGAGCTTGACGTCGCGCGTATCGTTGAGTTCGCCTCCCGGCGTTGAAGACCTGCTCGATGCGCGGGTGTTCCGGCCGCTCGACATCCACGATCGCGAGCCCCTGCTTGCCGCCGGCGACGTAGGCGTAGGTGCGAGCCACATAGACGTTGCGCGCATCTTCCAGCGGCACTGAAGCGCTGGCCACGACGCGTGGATGCGCCAGCGAAGTAACATCCAGCACCTTCAGACCTTGGCGGTCGACCACGAACGCGTACCGAAATTGAATCGCCAGGCCCTGCGGGTCCATCAAATCCGGCGCGCCGATCTCGGCCTCCACTTTCGGCGCCAGCGGATTTTCGATGTTCACCACCACCAGCCCGCGATTGCACAAAATATACGCGTACGTGCCGGCGATCGTAATGCGCCGCGCGCCGTTCAAGATGCCGTTCGGATTGAATGTGGCCGCGCGCTTGAGAAAATTGTTGGCCGGATTCCCGTCCAGCAGCGTCAGAACTCCCGGGCTCTTGCTCTTCAAATTCGGATCGCCGATCACCACCAGGCCTTCTTCGGAATCGGTGACGTAAAGAAAGCCGTACATCAGCGCGATGGGCTGTTCTTCATTTGCCGGAATGCGCGTGCGCAGCGGATCGACAGCCAGCGTGGAAGGCGAGCCGACCGCGGTCGCATTTTTGGTCTTAACGTAAAAGCGCTGGCCCAGAGGCGAAACCGGCGCGGTCACCATCTTCTCGGAGAAGTCTTTGTTGTCGATGTTAGCGACGTCGTAGATGCGGAAGCCGTCCTTACCTAGCGCGGCATACAGGTATTCGCCGCGCAACTGCACATCCAGAACGTTTCCGGCGTGATGATCGGCTTCTTCCAACTCGCCGTGATGCTTTTGAAGTTCGTCGTAGTCGTGCGAATAAACGAGTTTGTGCAGATCGCTGCCGAACACGGCCGGTGGATCATCGTGCTCGGCCACCGGAATCGCATCAAATCCTTTGGAGCCCTCCGCCACGTACACGTAGCGGCCCATGAAGTTGACCAGATTCGTCCCCTGCATCAGGAGCTGAGCCATCCAGGCGTTGTTGTCGCCGTCGCGCGAGACATGGCAATCGGTGCAGGTTTTGGTTTCGGTGGCGCGCACGGTATGGGGATAGTAGGGGCTGAAGCCGAATCCGCTGAATCCTTCGGCTGAGATGGTCTGCTGCATGTAGTACAGCCAATCGCGATTGGCGTTCTGCGAGCTGACCACTACCGCGCAAGTAGACCGCGTCGGCGCGATGCGATGCTTGGTCACCGTGCCGTCGATGCCCAGCATGTAGATGTCGTCGCGCAGCACTTCGAAATTGTAGGAAGTGTAGTTGCGCGTGGTGAGGCCTTCGTTGTGCAACATGGGCAGCTTCTTGTTGGCGACCATGGGCAAATGGCAGCCGAAGCAACTGGTGGTCCAGGACGTGTGGCAGGTGTAACAGGTCATGCGCTCGTTGGCGTGCGCCAGCGCGGATTCATCAGACGGCGCCGCGCCCCAGGTCTTTCCATCCTTGAGAATGGTTTTCGCCAACCGCGATTTTTCGTTGTAGTGCGGATTGCCGGGCGCGATGGTGTCCATCACCTGCACCACTTCCCACGGCGCGCGATCTTTATCGACCATGGAGCGCTGGTAAAGCTTCTCATTTTGCCAGTAGAACCGGCGCTGGCCCCAGGGTGTGCGCAGCAGCGAGATGTCTGTGCCTCCCGGCGGCGCGGCTGCCGCGGACGTTTTCAGCGTGGCCTTGTGCGAGATGGTTCCGTGGCAATCCACGCAATCCACTTCCACCGCGTTGCGCGTTTCGCCATACAGGTTGCCGTTGCCGTGGTTGTCCTGCGCGAAATGGCAATCTTCGCAGTGCATGCCTTTTTCAAGATGGATGTCGCGGAGTTGCACGGCTTTTTGGAATTTCTGTTTGTCGTCCGGCTCGACGACCTTATTCTTGGCATCCAGCAGGTCGCCCTTGCGGTCGCGTTTGTAGACCGCGCGAAAAACCCAGCCGTGTCCGTGGAAATCGGCGAATTGCGTGTGCTGTAGCTGCTGGTTGAATTCTGGCGTCCCGATTTTTTCGAGGAAATCGAGGTCCTTCCACTTCCCGCGCGCCGCGGCGGCTTCCGGATTCGCCAGCCAGCTTTCGAAGCGCTCCTCGTCCGACGGATTGTGCTGCTTGGCCGGGTACATGTGCTCGCCGTCGGTTTCGTTGTCCCACCAGATGTAGCCGAGATAAGACGCAACCATATTCGTGCCGGGATGGATGTGGCACACGATGCACTGGCTGGTGGGGATGGAGCGCGTGAATTCGTGCTTGATGGGATGGCCGCGTTCGTCGCGCGGAATGGTGGGATCGATCTGCGCGCTGTGGGCCTGATTGCCGTACGCGGCGTAGGGCCCGGAGTGGATCGGCGACCGGTCGTTGGCGTAGATCACGTGGCAGGCGGTGCAGCCGCTGTTGCGGTAGTCGCCCGGATGATCGTTGGTGCCGGGCAGCGAAAGAATAGGATCGAGCAGGCGCGTTTTTTGCAGGCCGAGAAAAACCGGATCGGTGCGAAGCTCCGTGCCCAGGCCGCGATCGCTCAGCTTGACGTCCGGCGCGCCGGGGTCTTCTTCCCGATTGGGATTGCCGATTTCGGAACGCTCCTCGCCGCCGCGCTCGAACACGCGCAGGATGTTGCCGGGCTGCGACACTTCCCAGCGCAGCAGCGGCTCCAGGCTCGGCAGCACGCCTTTGGTTCGCGTAAGATCCTGCGATGGCGGCGGGTAGGTTTTCAAACGCTGCGGCAGGCCGTTGGGAGAATAGCTCTCGCCGAAGCGTGCGTCCTTATAGGGGTAAGCGCCGTTGTTGTAGAGCGCGGCCTCCCAGAGCATTGCGCCGTGCGTCATCATGCTGGTGCGGACCGCGACAACTTCCCGGGCGTGGCAGCCGGCGGATCCGCAGGTTTGCTCGGCCACGCGCAGATCGCCGGGGTTGACGAACTGGATGTATTCTTTGCTTTCTTCGAGCCACAGCGTGTAGGGGCGCACCGGATTGGCGGAACTTTTCCACAGGCTGGGAATGCGCGGCTGCGGATGCGCCTGTCTCTTTGCCTGTTCATATTGAGCGGAGCCTTTTTGCGCGCCAGAGGGCGGCTGGATGTCTGACTTGCCGCCGTGGCAATCGGTGCAGCTCAGATGAACCGTGCCGGTGGTGTGCATGGAGGGCGAATCGGTCTGCCCATGACAGGCCACGCAGCCCGACGTCTGCTGCGCCATCAGAAAAACCGGGGACAGTACACTCAATCCCCAATTTCGTAACCATCGGCTGCGGCCCAGAATGCGCAGAAATCGGGGAATGAGTGTACTGTCCCCGGTTTTCGGAAATTGGGGAATGAGTGTACTGTCCCCGGATTTTTTAGAAGCGGAAGCGGGCATTTAAGAATAAGGAAAGCAGCGTGCGATTGGTGGAGATGTCGCGGAAGCCTTGAAAGGGCACCAGCGCGTTCACTCCGCCCGTAAAGACAAGGTTTTCGGAAAGCGGAGGCCGGTAAGAGACCCCAATTCCCGAGTCGGCGCCGATTCCTGCGTGGATCGGCGCTTGAAATAACAGCAGCTCGAGCGGCTCGGTGTGGACGAACCGAAGCAGGTTCAAATTCACGAAACCTTTCAATTTCGGCGTGATCTTGATGTCCACTCCTGCATTGTATAGGAGCACTCCCGGATTGACGAAGTTCGATTGGCCTTCCAGTTTGCTGGTGCGCAGATCCGGAACCAGACTGCCTCCATTCTCGAGCCCGACTCCCGTGCCCAACAGCCGCACTCCCTCGCGATCCCAAAAGCTGAAGAATCCGCCCGCGAAATTGGGATTGTCGAAGATGGTATCAAACCCGGTCGCAGTCCCACTCCGCGGATTCTTGTCACCCGAGGCGTAGAAGAACGAAACCCGGTACCGCAGCCAGTCCTTATCGAGCGACAGCTCCAGTGCCGCCATCTGCGCGTTGATGTCGACCTTGCGCCCCGCGATTTCGTTGAAATTGTCATGTCCCAGGACCTGATAGAACGCGTGGTTCACGTTTATCTTGCCAAGGTGGCCGTCGCCGGCGAAGCCGTAGTAGTAGGCGCGGATCGAATGCGGCCTCACCAGGTCGATGGGAGCCGGGCGCGCTAGAAAATTGTTCGTGTCGAACAGAAACGAGGGGTCGTCCTTGTTGTAGTGGAAGCTCACCTCGACCGTGTAGCCCGGCTTAATGAAGTCCTGGCGGTACAGATTCGCAATCATGACCTGCTGGTCGCGATAATTCATCGTGTTCAAGCCGCTGTTGGTGTCCTTCTCAAGCATCGCGAAGTAGGCCGCATTGTACTGATAGCGATTTGAATCGAAGTTTCCGAACAGGCGCAGGCCGGGCTCCTGATCGGAAAAAATGAAGCCCCGAAAGTCGCTGGTGAAGGATTGAATGCCGGCGCGCGCGGACAAGAAATCGTAGCTGTTGCTGAAATCCTTCAGCTTCACTTCGACGAACCCCTCTTGCAGGCCGACATGCTCATCCAGGCGCGTGGTGCCTTTGCGCACATCGAAGTTCACGATGCCGTTTTCCTGAACGTTCAGGTAATTGAAATTGAGCTCCGGCGTGAACTTGATCTGCCAATCGACGGGACGAAAGGAAGTGTCGCCGTGAAACAGCGTGACTGAGAATGCGAGATTCTCGGTCATGAAGAACTGGCCGAATCGGCCGTAGAACTGTTCGCTGCCCGCGCTGGCCGACCCCAGCCCGCTCGGCACGGGTAGGCGCCGCCCGTCGACGAACGTATCGCTGGTGAGTGAAATGTCGAGAAAGGTGCGATTGCCGATGATGGGGTAATCGCCCTTCAGCTTGTTGCGATTGAACGGGTCGTACCAGTGGCCCTTCACGTAGGGCACCTCGCCGGTCCCATAGCGGTGATACTCGGTGGGGAACGGAAGATTCCAGCGATTCGGAATCACCTCGAAAAGCTCGGCGTCGGTAGGGAGCGGTGCGAGCGGAAGCGGTTCGCCCGTAGTGGCCGGCGGAGGCTCCTGCGGCAGGGTGCGGTAGGGAGAAGAAGGCGCAGCCTCAGCGGGAACGGGCGGTGGCTTTGGCCCGAGCTCAGGCTGGCGCGGAACTTCGCGTAGGCCTTCAGGGGAGGCGGCGGGCTTCATGCTGAACTCCAATGGGAACACGTCGCCCGCTTTCAGCTCGATCTCGCCGCGCGCAAACGGCTCGAAACCATCGCGCGCGGCTTTGATCTGATAACGGCCGGGGACGAGGTTCAGGAATCGAAACGAACCGTCACCGCTGCTAGTCACGTTGATGCTGCGTCCGGTGGCCAGGTTCTGCAAAGTCACAGCTACGCCTCCCAGGCCCAGCGCGGTGTCGGCCGTGCGAACGATGCCTTCAATGGCGGCGGCCGCAGGTCCGGTTTGGCGCGGAATCCGTTGCGTCTGCGCGGCAAGGCTCAACGGCAGAAGTAACCACACCAACGCCGGCACGAATTCGCTGGCTCGAAATAGCAGCAAGATCATTTGTACAACAGTCGGTTGGAAGGGAGCCACTACTAGGGCTGGAGGCCGGGCGCCACGTAAGCATAGAACAGCACCACGAGACCGATGGCACATGCCAGGAACACACTATGCTTCAGCGTAAAGCGAAAGAGCTTGGCTTCTTCTTCGGGGGCCATGCCGGTGGCGGCGGCGGCCACGGCGATGCTCGAGAGGCTGATCATTTTGCCCATCACGCCACCACTCGAGTTGGCGGCCGCCATTAGGACGGGATTGAGATTGAGCCGGGTGGCGGTGATCACCTGGAGGTTTCCGAACAGCGCGTTAGATGAGGTGTCGGATCCGGTAAGAAACACGCCCAGCCAGCCCAGGATCGCGCCAAAGAATGGGAAGGACGCTCCAGTGGCTGCAAATGCTAAGCCCAGCGTTCCAGTGGCGCCGCAGTAGTTCATCAGATAGGCGAGACCCAGCACGGCCGCCAGGGTCAGCATGGCGAAGGCGAGCTGGCGCAGTGTGTGTCCGAAGATTTTCAGAAGGCGCAGTGGCGAGACTCGCAGCACGAAAGCTGAGAGTATACAGGCGATCAAACAAGAGGTGCCTGCCGCCGAGAGCCAGTTGAAATTGAAGACGGCCGCGTACGGAGATAATTTGCTCGTGACCGGAGGGACGCGAGCGATCTGGTTGTGCAGGCCGGGCCACTGGAATGCTTTACTGACCGAGTTCAGCGGACCCTGCATGGGCTTCCAACCCCACAGCAGAACAATGGCGACCAACAGCAGATAAGGACTCCAGGCCAGCAGGATTTGCCCGCGCGAATAGCGGGGCGTGTCAGTGGATGAGGGCGGGGGTTGAGCATGCTCGTCGCGATCCCGGGGCTTCCACACCAGGAACAAAAGGACCAGAGCGAGCATCGCCGAGAGCGAGGCGATCAGATCGGTGAGTTGCGGCCCGACAAAATTGGAGATGAGGAACTGCATTCCGGCAAACACGGCGCCGCATACCAGCGCAGCGGGGAACACGCTGGCGAGGGCGCTCCAACCGCCCATGACGACCACAATGTAGCCGGGAACGAACAGCGAAACGGGAGCGCAAATGCGTCCGATGGCTGCGCTCAGCTTGTCGAGGGGGAGGCCGGTGATGCCGGCGAGAGTAATGGCGGGAATGCCAATGGAACCGAACGCGACCGGTGCGGTGTTGGCGAGCAGGCACAGCGCGGCGGCGAAGAACGGCGAGAAACCGAGGCCGGCCAGCATGGCGGCGGCGACAGCGACTGGCGTGCCGAATCCGGCGGCTCCTTCCAGGAACGCGCCAAAGGCGAAGGCGATCAGGAGCGCCTGCAGGCGCCGGTCCTGCGTGAGGCTGCCGAGCGAGTATTTGATGATTTCAAAATTCTTGGTTTCGACCGTGATGCGATAGAGGAACACCGCGCCGATTACGATCCAGCCGATGGGGAACAATCCGAACGCGGCGCCGAACAGGGTGGCGGAGACGACGTTTCCGACGGGCATGCCATACAGGAAGAGCGCGACCAGGATGGTGGTGGCGAGTCCCGAGAGAGCCGAGATCCAGGCGGGTTTTCGCAGGACGCCCAGCAAGAGCAGCAACGTGAGGATGGGGAGGGCCGCGATGGCGGCGGAGCCAAACAAACTTCCGTTTAAGGGTGTGTAGTTATGCTGCCACATGCGTAGAAGGCAGTATACAGCAGGCGCCGGTAGGAGCGCTCAGCGCGTGTGTGGCGTCGTTTTGCAGGGACGATTTGCCGCATTCCGCGTTTTTGCGCGGAGTGGCGTTGTCTTTGGAACCAGTTTTCCCGTCACCCGGTAAACGCTACCGCGTCTTTCAGGATCTGGGTGCCGCGAACTCACCAGCGAGGCTGAGGACCACGCTCGTCCCCAACTCTAGGATAACAGGCCCTCAATCGGGAAGTCTAACCAGCAGAAAACAAGCAAGATAGAGGCGCGACAAAGCCAATCTCTCGACTGGCTTGCGGCCCTGAACTCAAGTAACATCGCTAAGGAACCAATCTCGAACCGAGTCGTGTTCCTCCCGGCGTGCGTGCTCCAAGCAGACTCTGCGCCCAGAAGCACCTAGGACCGTCGGCCGGGCGTGATCGTCAGTCGATTGTTGTCCCCAATCTGATACCAAGTGGAGGTTTATGATCCCGCAAGAGAAGAGCGCTGCAGTGTTTCGAGGCCTGCGCGAGGCTTTCGACACAACAGCCATCGAAGATATTCGTAGGATGACCAAAGGTCTCAGTTCCGACCTTGTGTTTCGCATCGTCGTAAAGGGATCTCCATTCTTACTACGGATCATGACGCGTATGGATGAGAGGAACGACCCGGTACGCGTCTTCACCTGCATGAAGGCGGCGGCGGAAGCAGGTCTGGCACCTCGTGTCCTGTATTCCAAGATGGAAGATGGCATCGCGATCATCGACTTTATTGAACCCCTCCACTTTCCGCCGACGCAGGCGCTGGTCCTTCTTCCCCGAACGCTGCGAAAGCTCCATGCACTGCCGCCATTTCCCAAAGCGTTCAACTACGTCACCGCGCACAACTTCTTCATCTGGAAATTTCGCGCGGCCGACCTGCTCCCTCATGGAGAGATCGAGGAGGTCTTCCGCCGCTATGAACAAATCTGCGCCGCTTACCCTCGTCTCGATGCGGATGTGGTGTCGTGCCACATGGACCTGAAGCCGGAAAACATCCTGTTCGATGGCCACCGTGTCTGGCTCGTGGACTGGATGGCGGCTGCTCTGAACGACCGCTACTTCGATCTGGCGATTGTTGCCAACTTCGTAGTCACGGGCGACGCGGACGAGCGAACCTATCTCGAGGAGTATTTCGGCCAACCGCCCGATGAGCACCAACGCGCGCGATTCACCCTCATGCGTCAGGTGCTGCACATGTTCGCCGCCGCAGTCTACTTGTTGCTTGGTTCGGCGGGCAAGCCGATCCGCCCAAGCGAGAGGCCGCCCTCATTCCGCGATTTTCACGAGCGGATCTGGGCAGGCGAGATCGATCTGGCGGACAACGATCAAAAGATCGTCTATGGCATGGTTCATTGGGAACAGCTCTTACAGAATGTGCGGCAACCGCGCTTTGACGAAGCGCTCAGAATCATCTCAGAGCGGAATACAAGCCAGGAAGGTGTGCGCCTGCTTTTGCCGAGTGCTCCATAAGAGGAGAGCAACTCCCGCAAAGATTTCTACTGACGAGTCATTTTTTAGTTATCGGTACTGCGGGTATCAGCTTGGATTCCAACGCTTCGAGTTGAGTTCGCGTCTGGTGTGCGGTTTCATGGCCCGAATTTAGCACGGTGGCCGGGGGGGACGATCGGTTTGTAAATCGGGCCGGAAACCTGGGTGATTACTAGCCTGCGGCGGCTTTGGCCGGGCGGATATTGTGATTCACGCGGAAGAGGTTGGAGGGATCGTACTTCGCTTTGACCTCCGCGAGCCGCGCGTAGTTGGGGCCGTAGGCGTTGGAAATCCGGCTGGCCTCGTCGGAATCTAAAGCATTGACATAGACCGAGCCAGCCGAGTAAGGCTGCATGGCATTCCAGAACTGACGGGTCCATTCAATATGTGGCGTGGGATCGCCACCCTCCCACAGCGACAGGATCACCAGACCCAGCGCCTCGCTCCGAAAGGCAACGGCGGTCTCCTGCGGAGCAACGCGCTGCATTTGACCGTGGTAGTGCTCCAGCATGCAGATGGTCCGTGGCGAAGGACGCGAACGCGCATAGGAGACGAAGGTCTGGATGGCTTCATCGGTCAACGACCGCACGAAGTTAAAGTGGCCGTTGAGATAGTAGGTGGCCTGGAAAGGGAAGAAAGACGCGACCCGAATCACCAGCGGTCCCAGGACTTCATCGCGCACATAAAAATAGTAGTGCGTGTAGCGGCTCCGCTGATGCGCCAGAATGCGATGGTTGGGATCTTGGGTGGGAAACTTGGGGACGCTGATGCGGAACGTCGCCCCCTGCTCCATGCTCTTGAAAATGAAGTAGACGCCGTAGGCGTTCGTTTTTACCATGCGCCGCAAGTGGGGCTGCACATAATCTTCTTTGCGCACTCCCTTCTCGGCCCATTCCACGGGAAGCTTGTGATTGGCCGCATAGGCTTCCACCCACTTCCGGTACACTTCGCTGCGCTGGCTCAGGACGGTCTTGTCGATGACTCTAACGCCGATGACATCGCGGAAAAAGTAGACCACCTGCTCGGGCCGCGACAAGCCGCTTAAGTACCCGTTGATGACGATGCGGTCGAAGCAGTGGTATACCAAGACAAGCAGGCTGCTAAACAGCTTTGTGAACGTCTCCATCGGCCGTCCTCCTCAGATCAGGTCTTGACAACATGATCATCGGTCAGACGGCCGGTGGAGTCAAAATTTCAAATATGTTTGGCTAGATTTCCAGTAGCTGTGGATGCCATAGGGGGCGGCCGCGTCGAGCATCTGCTGCACAGCCAGGTACGGCATGGGCCCGACCAGGTCAGCGACGGGCGGGCCAAACTTGCGGAGCGGAGCGAGCAGCCTCAGGCCCTCTTCGAGATTGTCGCCGCAGTAGCAAGGGACGAGCGCCAGCACCGGGAGGCCGTCGGGCGTGGTCAAGGCTCCGGCGTAAACCGTAAGTTCGTCCGGCGCGGTCGCGATGAAGTCGCGGTAGAACCGAAGGGCCGCTTCTCCGTGCTCCAGCGGGTGCACGAGCATACCGGACAAAACGGTGGTGATCGGATACAAGCGGTACTCGAAGGAGACGACCACGCCGAAGTTTCCGCCCCCTCCGCGCAAGGCCCAGTAAAGGTCGGGGTTTTCGCTAGCGTTGGCGGTCAGCACGTTTCCATCGGCGGTGACGATCTGAGCCGAAAGGACGTTGTCGCAGGCCAGGCCGAAGCGTCCCAGGAGCCAGCCGAGGCCGCCTCCCAAAGTGAGACCAGCGATGCCGGTGGTTGAAACGACGCCGCCGGTTGTGGCCAGACCGAAGAGTTGCGTCTCGCGGTCGAATTCGCCCCAGCACATGCCGGCTTGCGCGCGAACGGTGTGTTTTACGGGATCGACATGGGCGGCTTTCATGCGAGACAAATCGATGACGATGCCGCCGTCGCAGGTGGCGAGTCCGGCTACGTTGTGGCCACCGCCGCGGATGGCGAGGAGAATATCGTTTTCGGCGGCGAAGCGGACGGTTGCGACCACCTCGGCAACGCCGGCGCAGCGCGCTATCGCGGCCGGGCGTTTGTCGATCATGCCGTTCCAGATGCAGCGGGCGGAGTCGTAGGCGGGCGATTCGGGAGTAATCAGTTCCCCGCGGAGTTGCGCGCGTAGTTGTTCGACAGCAGGCATGTGATCCTCCAAGTGTTGCTCACTATATCACGGGGTGTTTGCCGCGTTGGGAAGCGATGCACCATCCTCCAACACTATTACCGGTTTTAGCAGTGCCGGAGCGATCTGGATGTGCACCCAATGCCTGTGCGAAATGGGCCATACCTGCGAGATATAACGACACGCCCGGCAGCCCCGCCCAGCAAAGCAATTTTGCATCTGGCAGCCTCTCCGATACGAGATCACGACGCAATAACGGAGTGATATCATACACGGGAAGCCCGAGCGCAGCCTTGTCAAATGCCCGACGAACTCGATGACCCAAGTGCGCGGCACCTTGAGCGCAAGCTAGCGACCATTCTCTCCGCTGATGTGGCCGGATTCAGCCGTCTGATGGGCGAAGATGAAGAACAGACTCTGAAGACATTTCGAGGTCACAAGCAAGTATTCGAGTCACTGGTGGCCATGCACCGTGGACGCATTTTCAACACGGCAGGGGATGCGATCCTGGCGGAGTTCGGTAGCGCGGTGGAAGCGGTGCGGTGCGCGACCGACATCCAGGCTGCCTTGCGCACGCGCAACGATCAGCTGCCGCCGTCGCGACAGGTGAGGTTCCGAATTGGGATCAACCTGGGTGACGTGATGGTGCAGGGTCAGGACCTTCTGGGCGATGGCGTAAACATCGCCGCGCGGTTGCAGACGGCTGCTGCGCCCGGCGGGATCTGCCTTTCCGGCAGTGTACATGACCAGATACGCAACAAACTGTCGCTCACGTTCCAGTCGCTGGGCGAAATGAATTTCAAAAACATCCAGCAGCCAGTCCGAACGTTCTCCATCGCTGAAGCCGAGGGCCATGGCGCTCTTCCCTTTCCCAAGCGCCGTGGCACGCCGCGGTTCGCAGTGGCCACATTGGTCGTGGTCGTCTCTGCTGGAGCAGTGTGGTGGGCGATGCGGAAAGCGCAGCCTCATCCACAGCCTACACAGCTGCCACCGGCAGTTTCGATAGCAGACTCAAAGTCGGCAGCCGGCCGACCGTCTCAAGGGCACACAGCCCACACGGCTAATAGATTCAATCCGCCCACCGAGCGCAAGGAGATCGCGCTGGATACTAAGAGTTTCGACCGGTACGCGGGGACATACCAATTCAGCCCGAATACTCTGCTGACGATGTCACGCGAAGGAGACCAGTTTTATTCGCAGCTCACCGGGCAAGCGAAGTTTGAGGTCTTTCCTGAAAGCGATCGGAAGTTCTTCCTCAAGGCGGTCGACGCACAGCTCACCTTCAACGTCGAATCGAATGGGGCAACCCGTGTCACGTTGCACCAGAACGGAAAAGAGAGCGTCGCGAAGCGGCTCAGCGAGGCTGAAGCCAAGCAAGCCATCGATGATGTGGAAGCTCGCAAGGCAGATGTCGCCAAGCGGTTTAAGGATCAGACTCCGTCGCCCGGAACCGAAGCTGCGGTTCGCCGCGCGATTCATGAACTACAGTTAGGACAGCCCAACTACGATCTAATGACCACGCCAATGGGCGCGGCCATACGCCAGCAGTTGCCTCGATTGCGGACAACCATGGTCCAGTTTGGGGCATTGCAATCCGTCACTTTCAAAAGCGTAGAACCGGACGGCACTGACATTTATGAAGTCAAGTTCGAGCATGCCAGCACAGAATGGAGAGTCATGCTCGGCCCGGATGGCAAGACGCAAAGCCTGACGTTCCGTCCGATATGACCGCCGTCGGCCTTGTGAATTGTTTTTAGGGGAAGAGCGTTCACCTAGGCGATGCATGCGACCAGGTCAGTGGTGCATTTCTGTGCAAGAGCGAGATTCGTGTCCTTGAAACACCTTGTTCTCAGTAAGGATACGGGTGGACTATGTGCGTAAACCCCCAACAGAACATTTTACACATCAGGCTGAACGTACCAGGGCGCGCAATGAAGAGGATTATCGCGGGCGCGGGAAAACTCAACAGCCAGATCCACACTGAGACTTTCCAAATGAGCCGGGCCTTCTGGAGCTTAGGATAGATAGACTCGATCCCTTCGACGTAGGGGCCTGGCCACAAGCCAATAAGGAAGGCTAACAGGAATGTAGGCGTGAGTGGCCAAAGGTAGAATCCAGGGGGAATCCACTTCCGATCGGGATAAATGATGAGCACCCCAGCCCAAAAGATGACAGGCACGACAAACAACTTCTGTATGATCCGAGTGCGCTCAATTCTCACCTAAGCAATCGCTCGGGCGACCGTAGTCTCCACCGCCCTCGCGCGGGTGGCCCGAGTCTCGAATACCCTCTCGTGGGCGGGCGTAGTTTCGCCCGCAGAGGCGTTCCTTATCTCCGATGGAGTTGACTCAAGCATCGATGTATTAGGATCATTCGGTTTGTATCGCACTCGAACCTTTATCCCCACCCAGGATCTGAATGAATAGTCGCAGGGCCAGAATTCTTCGCATCCACCGTAGAAGCTGCCGTTAACTTGGAAGAGTAGCTAACTGCAAGGACTGTTCTGGTGTGGTGTTGCCCAGACGGCGCTTCCACAGGCTGGGCGCTGTCGATGGTCCCTTCAGTGGTGGGCCATCGCATTTTCGCCCGGTAACGCCAGATAGCCAACCCGACGAAAACGAACACCATCAACAACAGCCAGTTATCTGTGAGTAGAGACAAATCGCCGATATTATAACGCCGCCCCAGCCTCAGGCTTTTCGGCGATCACACGGCGATCACACCAAAGTTGGGAAGCGATGCGCGATGCTGACGCAACGGGTGGCGCGGCGGATGAATGATCGCTGCGATGGGCGGATTCGGGCAAGCTTGGCTGGCTTGTAGCTCCGACCATGCTGCCAGCTACAACGGCGAATCAGGCGCGGACGTATTTGTTGAACCAGTTAATGGTGCGCTGCCAAGCCAGGTCGGCTGCCGCCTTGTTGTAGCGCTCGGGGGTGGCATCGCAATTGAAGCCGTGCACGGCGCCGGGATAGATATAGCCTTCGTGCGGGACGTTGGCTTCCGCCAAGGCCTTGTCGTAAGCGGGCCAAGTGGCTGCCAGCCGCGTATCGAGCTCGCCATGATGGACCAGGACGGCGCCCTTGATCTTGGCCACGTCTTCCTTGGCGGGAGGGCCGCCGTAGAACGGCGCCGCGGCTCCGATATCGGCGCCTAACCGGACGGCCAAGGTATTCGCGATGCCGCCGCCGTAACAGAAACCGGTGGCGCCGATTTTGCCGGTGCAGTCGGGGCGGGATTTGAGCCACATGGCGGAAGCGACAAAATCTTCAGTCATCTTATTTCTGTCGACCTTGGTGAATAGCACGCCGCCGTGGTAGTCGTCGCCGGGAAAGCCTCCGAGCGAAGTGAGCCCGTCGGGCGCGAACGCCATGAAGTTGGCGAGCGCCAGCCGCCGCGCGATGTCCTCGATGTGAGGATTCAAGCCGCGATTTTCGTGGACTACGATAATGCCCGGTAGTTTCTCCGGCTTCTCCGATCGCGTGTCGGCGCTGACGGGACGCACCAGATATCCTTTGATGCTTCCATTGCCTTGCGGAGACGGGACGGTCTCGTAGGTGGCCTTGATACGGTCATCGGTTCTGGACACCTGTTGGCCTAGCGCGTAGTTGGGCAGCAGCGCCTGCATGAGCGCCGCCACTGTCAGACCGCCTACAGCAAATTTCTGCAAGCCCTCCATGAAATCGCGCCGGCTAATCTCGCCGTGAATAAAGAGGTTGTAGAGCGCGATGGCCTCACTCGGAAGTTTCGGTCTGATGGTATCCATGGGGTTGACTCCTTTCGAGAGAATATATCATTTTACGACTGAGCATCGGAGGAATGGTTGACGTGTAGCGCTACTATGCCCACCTCATCACGACTGCTCGAATTGGTGAGAGCCACGGCATGCGGCGGCAGCTTGCGGCCACCTGTTTTTCCTTGACAAATTGATGAAAAAAGGCAAGACTACTTCTATTCCGCTTCCCATTGTTGCTGGCCGGATCTGAGGGTTGAACTCGGTTTGTTTGGCCGCAGGGGTCCGTTCTCAGAACAATAAACGCTGAGGAGAAAAAATGTTAGTCGCGACCACTGTGCAGCCGTTCTGTTCTTATTTGAGACGCATCAGAGGCACGTTCGGCATAGCCGCTCTTGGCTTGTTGACATTCGCGGCAGGCCAGTTGCTCTTCGGACAGGCCACTGGAAGTATCTCGGGGACGGTAACGGACACGAGTGGATCGGCGGTGCCCGGCGCGAAGGTGACCATCACGGCGCCCGCCATCGGACTGACTCGAAGTTCCACCACGAATGGGGCGGGCGAGTATATTGTGCCATTGCTCGGCGTCGCGACTTATGACGTCAAGGTGGAACAACCGGGTTTCCAAGCGGCCACCGCTCAGGACATCCGGCTGCAGGTGGACGAGCACCGCGAATTGGATTTCAAGCTCTCGCCGGCGACTGTGCAGACCAGCGTGGAGGTCTCGGCTACAGCAGTAGCGATTCAGACTTCGGACGCCACGCTGGGCCAGGTGATCACCAGCCAGCAGGTGACGGATCTGCCTTTGAACGGCCGCGACTTCGTGCAGCTTGCCACGTTAACGCCGGGCACGTCGCAAGAAACGAATCCGAACAGCTTTTTCAACGGCGGCCCCAGCAGCGAGGCGTCGGCGCGCGGCTCCTTTTCTCTCTCGGTGGGCGGATCGCGCGCCAATAGCACCGACTGGCTGCTGGATGGCAACGACAACAACGAATTGACGGCCGGCGCCATCTCGATTCTGTCTTCGATCGATTCGATTCAGGAGTTCAAGGTTCTCACCTACAACTACTCGGCGGAATGGGGCACGCGCGGCGGCCCGACGGTTCTGGTGACCACGAAATCGGGAAGCGACCAGTTTCACGGAAGCCTGTTTGAGTTCTTCCGCAATACGGACTTGGATGCCCGCAGCTTCTTTGCGACCTCCACCGAGAAATTCAATCTCAACCAGTTTGGCGCGTCGTTCGGCGGTCCGATCAAGAAAGACAAAGTATTTTTCTTCGCCGATTACGAGCAAAAATATCAGCGTCATGGGATTCCGTTCACGGGCGTAATGCCCACCGCGGCCATGCGCAATGGCGACTTCAGCCAAGATCCGTTTGGCCAGCCGAACACGGTCCAGCTCACGAATCCCAACGCGCCCGCGGGAACGCCCTTCATGTGCGGCCCCGGAGGCACGCCGCTGCCTGCGGCCGCGAATGGAACTCAGGCTACTGGTACGCCCTGCAATATAATTCCGCAAAGCTTGATCAATCCGATTGGCAAGGCATTGATCAACCTGTATCCCTTGCCCAATGCCAACAATGCCGCGCTGGGCTACAACTACGTGAGCGAACCGGTGAGGAAGCTGGACGAAGGCAAATTCGATATTCGCGTGGATGAAAACCTTACCGACAACGACCGGCTGTTCGCGCGCTTCAGCTACGATCAGGCGCAGTCCTACGTGCCCGGCGGCGCGCCCGGATTTGCCGAACAGGGCGCCTTTGCCAGCAACCAAAGCATCGGCAATCATGCCCGCAACGCGGCCATTTCCGAGACGCACATTTTTTCGCCTTCCACGATAAATCAGATCACCGGGGGCTTCAACCGGATTTTCGACTACATCTTCTCGCAAGGAAACAACAGCTTGCTACGCGCGGACCCTCGGCATCCCCGGCGCCAATCTGGGCGGCGGGAGCTGCGGCCTGACATCGGTGGAGTTGCCGAGTCCATATTGGTCGCTGGGCGATCGAGGTTACGCGCCGTTCGTGGGCGGGACCAACGTTTGGACGCTCTCCGATACGCTCGATATGGTGCGCGGCAAACACGATATCCGAATCGGCGGCATGATTCGCGCCAATCAGTTGAACACCGTGGCGGTCGGTTTCCCCAACGGGTTCTGGGTTATTGGGAATGCCACCGGCGATCCGGAGGCGGATCTCCTCACGGGGCAGACTGCCATCGGACTCCACGACCAGGAGTTTGGCGGCGGAAATACCGGCCGGCGCTGGAAGCTGTATCGCCCGTTCATCCAGGACGATTGGCGCGTCAGCAAGAATTTGACTTTGAATCTCGGCTTGGCTTGGGCCATGGCGACGCCGGAAAGCGAGGTGGGCAATCGTCAGTCGGACTTCAATCCGGCCACCGGACAGTTCCTCGATTGCGGGCCAGAATGCGGGTCCGAGCGCCGGCATCCAGATGGATTGGACCGCGCTGGAGCCTCGTATTGGCGCCGCTTGGAAGCCGTTTGGCCGCGGCAACACCGTGGTCCGAGGCGGCTATGCCATCTTTCACGATTCATCCTGGAATATGGGTGCGCAGGGGCTGTGGCAAAATCCGCCGTACTATGCGGAGTCATTTGAAACGGGCGCCAACATGTCGGCTGGATTTGTCACGTTTAATGCGCCGCCAAACCCGGCCGATTTCCAAGGCACCATCCTGGCGCAAAATACGAATTTCAAGCAAGGCAGAATTCAGCAGTTCAACATCAATGTCGAACAGGAGCTGCCCGGGCAGGTTGTGCTGACTGCGGGCTATGCCGGTTCGCGCAGCTTCCCACATCCTGGTATTCGGTAACAACATCAACGTGGGATCTCCCGGCGCCTGCGGAACGGTCGCAGGGTATACCTTGGGATGCGGCCCGGGTGGAGCGGCGTTCGGCGTGCCATATACCGCGTTCCCCTTTTCGGACATCCAGAATGTTTTTGACGCCGGGCGCGCTCACTACAATTCGCTCCAGATCAAGGCCGAGACCAAGAGCGCGCGGCACGGCCTCTACGCGCTCATCGGGTATACCTATTCGCGGAGCTATGACACGGGCTTCACCGACGGGCTGGGAAGTATCATCGGAGCAACCTACTTCCCTCTTCCCAATTGGCAGAACCTCGATTGGGGACTCTCGCAGATCAACTTGAATCACAATTTCACCGCCAGCGTCATTTATCAGTTGCCGTTCGGCAAAGGCAAGAAGTGGGGCAGCAACTGGAACCGCATGGCCAACGCGCTGGGCGGAGGATGGGAGATGACCGTGATCGAAAAAGCCACCTCCGGGTTCCCGGTCTTCGTCGTGGATAGCAACAACACCTCCGGCGCGGGCTTAGCCAACGCCAATTTGCAAAGCCTGATCCGCCCGAATCAGGTGTGCAATCCCGTGTTGAGCAATCCGACGTTATCCGAGTGGTTCAACCCGGCGTGCTTCGCGCAGCCGGCCGCGGGCCAGCTTGGCAACGCGAACCGCACGCCGCTGTCGGGTCCTGATTTTGTGAACACGGATTTCTCCGTCATCAAGCACTTTGTGCCGCGCGAGGGGATGGATCTCGATTTCCGGACCGAGTTTTTCAATTTGTTCAATCATCCGCAGTTCGGCGCGCCCGGGGGCAACGGATACGGCGCTGACTTCGCCGCTCCGAGCACGTTTGCAGTGATAAACTACACGGTGAACAATCCGCGGCTGGTGCAGTTCGCGTTGAAGCTGGCGTTCTGATTCATCGCTCTCAGCAGGCCGAGAGTTTGGCTGATTCACGCCAGTATTCGCCTGATCAGCGCCCGGTTCGCACTAAGCCGACATGAGAGACACAGTTACGAAGAACCCGCGATCTAGGCGAGCCAATGCTGGGATGCGGGCGGAGTATGATTTCTTGGGCGGCACCCGGGGGAAGTATGCCGAACGATATCGCGCCGGCACCAATGTTGCGCTCCTTGATCCGGAAGTGGCGGAGGCTTTTCCGGATTCCAAGGCTGTTAACGATGCGCTCCGGGCCATCATGGCCGCAGGGGTTCAAGAGAAAAGACGCGACCGATAGCGGCGCAGAATCCCCTTTCACCTTGCAGGCAGGGCGATGGCCGGCCCAGCTGGCTTGACCGGGCTCCGTACGGCCCCCTACAATAGAGTTGTACCCATAAAGGAGGCCCATGTTCCGATCGATAGGCTTCCCCGAGCTGGTGGTTATCCTCGTCGTCGCTGTTCTGCTGTTTGGCGGAAAAAAGATTCCCGAGGTCGCCAAGGGTTTGGGCGAAGGCATCAAGAACTTCAAGAACGCCTTGAAGACTGACGACCACGAACAGAAGGTCGACGAAAAGAAGCAGGTCTAGGGCTTCCTGGATTTGCTCGCACTTTGAGCAGACCTGAATCGACTTCAGAAATAAATAAACCCCCGCGAGGCTATCGTGGGGGTTTTGACTTTTAGACCGGACTGCTTATTTCTTCTTGGGTACGATGGCGTCTTTAACAGCCTTCGCGACCCGGAATTTCACGACTTTCTTGGCCGGGATCTTGATGGCCTCGCCGGTGGCGGGATTGCGGCCCATGCGCGCCTTGCGATCCACGCGCACCAGGCGGCCGATGCCGGGAATCACGAACATGCCGTTCTTCTTGGTTTCCTTTACGGCCAAGTCCGAAAAGCTGGTGACGAACTGCTTGGCTACCTTGGTGCTGGTTCCGGTGGCTGCCGCCAGTTCCTTCATAATCTGAGACTGCGTCATCTTTGCTGCTGCCATGAACTTCTCCTTATAGGTTTTCTTCCATTCTCCAGTGCGGCTACATAAAACATAACCGTACTAAATTGTTCCTACCAAATCATACGGGAAGCGCGGGCTGAAGTAAAGAGCAGAGTAGCACAAAATTTGCGGTTTTCCTCAGTTTTTTTGAGGTGCAGCGTCCCGAACGCCCATAAATCGGGCTTGCGGAGGGTTAGGAACGCTCCTGCCGCCAGAATTATGCGGTTTTGGCGGTCTGGGCGAGCGTGAACGGATCCTCGCCGGCGGCTGGTGTCAGGGCGAGCTGGCGGCGCAGTTCGGCGTCCAGGCGGTCGCGAATTTCTGGATTGGACGTCAGGAACGAGCGGGCGTTCTCGCGGCCCTGGCCGATGCGTTCTCCGCCGAAGCTGAACCAGGAGCCGCTCTTTTCCACCAGGCCCTGCGTGACGCCTAAATCCAGCAGGTCGCCTTCGCGCGAGATGCCTATGCCGTACAGGATGTCGACTTCGGCTTCACGAAATGGCGCCGCGACCTTGTTTTTGACCACCTTGATCTTGGTGCGGTTGCCGACCACCGCGTCGCCGTCCTTCAAGGCCGCGATGCGGCGCACTTCGGCGCGCACGGAGGAATAGAATTTCAGCGCGCGGCCGCCGGTGGTGGTCTCGGGGTTGCCGAACATGACGCCGATCTTTTCGCGAATCTGGTTGATGAAGATGAGCAGGGTATTGGTGCGCGCGACGGTGCCGGTCAGCTTGCGCATGGCCTGGGACATGAGGCGCGCGTGCAGGCCCATGTGGCTGTCGCCCATTTCGCCATCCAATTCGGCTTTGGGCACCAGCGCCGCCACGGAATCGACCACGGCGACGTCGATGCCGCCGGAACCGATCAGCGCGCCGACGATCTCCAGCGCCTGCTCGCCGTAGTCCGGCTGCGAGACGACCAGATTGTCCACGTCCACGCCCAGCTTACGGGCATAGTTCGGGTCCAGAGCATGTTCGGCATCGATGAAGGCCGCGGTGCCTCCGGCTGCCTGAGCCTGTGCGATCACTTGCAGGGCCAGCGTGGTTTTGCCGGAAGACTCGGGCCCGAAAATTTCCACCACCCGGCCGCGCGGGAAGCCTCCGACGCCTAAAGCGGCATCGAGCGAAATGGAGCCGCTCGAGATCACCGCGACTGGCAGCACATTGCGCGATCCGAGACGCAGCACCGTTCCTTTTCCGAACTGTTTGTCCATCTGGCTTAGGGCGGCGTCAATGGCGCGCTGGCGCGCGGCGGCGTCAATTGGCAGACTTTGATCCTTCACGCTCCATTAGTGCCGAGGCGCTGGGGTTTGTCTCAGGGCGCGTGCGGAACAAGCGGAATCTTCTTCCGCACGCGAGTTGGTTCGCCATCAAGGACCG
This sequence comes from Terriglobia bacterium, assembly GCA_963739705.1. Classification (GTDB taxonomy): domain Bacteria; phylum Acidobacteriota; class Terriglobia; order Bryobacterales; family Bryobacteraceae; genus Palsa-89. The sequence goes on from CAVUBR010000025.1 coordinate 724,130, forward strand.
GGAACCACTTCAAACATCAGCGCAGTCCCCTCGTAGATGGGTTGGTAGTAGATGCCTTCGCAGTTGTACATGACACTTCCGTTATAGGTCGGCACGCTACCGCAACCGGGTGGAAGAGCTCCCACGATGGTGCCGACCGGCGGCGGCCCGACGACGACAGGCGGCGCGACGGCGTTTCCCAGCGCCAGCCCGGCAACGGCTCCGAGAATGCCGCCGGCGATGACGCCGCCCCAGCCGGGGCCGCGCCGGCGGTCGATGATCTCGTCATTTCGATGGCCACGATCCCAATTGCGGTTTTGAGGTCCGACTCGCGTGTACCTTCTGGGGCCGTAACCCTCCACCCTGGCGCTCAGTGGCGCCGGCGCCAGAGCCGCGAGCAGCGAGACATTCAATAATATCGCGAATCCAGCTTTCATCATTGTGTTTTACCTCCTGGCTGAACCGTGCGGCGCCTGACCGCGCTCAAACTGGCTTCCACTGCGCCGGCCGGCTTGGAAAATATAAAAGTGCTGGCCGGAATCTGCGCGTTCAGGGTCCAGCCTGTAAACTCGATATTCACCCGCGGCTGGCCTTCCACTGTCTTGTAGGCGATCGCCATCCGATGCGGCAGAACCTGCTTCGGTCCGGTCAGCCAAAGCTGCCAGTCGGCGTCCGGTTCTCGAAAAGCCAGGTGCAGCAATTGCTCGTTGTTGACGTTGACGATTCCAACTTCGTTGCCGCTTTCGTCTCCGTCCAGAAGCATAGAGTATGGATCACTCGATAAGAATGGCCTCAGAGGGGAATGCTCGTCGAGTTTTGTCTTAAGCATTGTCAATGTGGCGTCGATGGTCGACGGCGCCGGAATAACGGTGTATATTTTCGCCGCGGCGGGCATGATGGTGACAGTCCTTCCGTCGTACCAGAGGTTCACGTCCGAATCGGGCGAACGCACCTCAAATCGCATTTTATTGGGGCGCTGCACTTGGACATTGATTCGCCTGAAAAAGTCCAACATTTGACCGTTGGTGGCGGGTTCTTCGCGCATGACGTGCGCCGTGAATGAGAAGCTTTTGGCTGCCCGTAGCTGATCGCTCATGGTCTTCAGCCCCTGGACTGCCACTGGCTCGATTTGCGGGTTGGAATTGGGTTGGATGTTGGTGGGACTGGCCGTTTTGGCGGCCACGTGACGCGCGCTCTGGGCCAGCAGGCCTCCGGAAACCGCGAGCAGGCCGCCGAGCGCCAGCGTTCCGCTCCTTCGGAGCCGCGTCATCACGTCGCCTCCTCCACAGTGACTTGTAACACTTGCATCGTTACACCTCCTTCGTGTTTAAGGGGTCGCACATCCCTTGCCAAAAGCGTCTGGTGGGCGAATGAAGACGATTGCCTCAGTTGCGATTCAAGGAGCGCAGTGGCCGCCCGTTGCCTGGTGGAAATCTTTACCAGCTTCGAAATTTATACGCTGAACCAGAGTGAAGCCTGGGCGAGGGCATGTGTAACCAGCAACGACGATGCGGGATTCATCGTCTGGCTTGATCGGACGTACCATGGGCTCAGGAAGTAGTGAGCCCTGCGGTCGTTGGAAAGAGGCGCATGAATAAATCAAAATACGTGATCTTTGGCGGCGGCATGGTAGCCGGGTATGCGGCCAAGGAACTGGTGGAACGCGGCCTTAAGCCAGGCGAACTCACGATCATATCGGCTGAAAACGCTTTGCCATATGAGCGCCCTCCGTTGTCCAAAGGATTTCTCGCTGGAAAGGACACGGAAGCGGGCATACGGATCAACGCCGAAGAATTTTATCGCGAGCACGGAATCGAGCTGAAGCTCGGCTGCGAAGTGGATGGCCTGGATGCCGCAGGCAGAGTCCTGCATCTGAAGTCCGGCCAGCAGTGGGGGTTTGAGAAGCTGGTGGTGGCGACCGGCGCCCGCGCGAACCGGCTCGGCGTGCGCGGGAAGGATCTGGCCGGCGTTTATTACCTGCGCTCGCTCGATGACTCCCGGCAGATCCGGTCCCGCGCCGGCACCGCGAAACGGGCGAGCGTGATTGGAGGCAGCTTCATCGGGATGGAAGTCGCCGCGGTTCTAGCCCAAAAGAACATCGCGGTTACGATGATCATGCGCGAAGACCGCATCTGGAAGCAATTCTTCACCCCCAAGATGTCGCGGTTCTTTGAAGGCTACTACGCGAAAAGGGGCGTCCAATTCGCTAAAGACGCCAGTATTACCGAACTGCAGGGCAGCGCCGCGGTCACCTCGGTAAAGTTGCAGGATAACCAAACAATTGCTTGCGACATGGTGGTGGCGGGAATCGGAGTCCGGCCAGTGACCGAACCGCTAGCCAATGCCGGAATCCAGATTGCAGACGGCGTGCTGGTGAGTGAGTACTTGGAAACCAACCAGCCTGGTATCTATGCGGCCGGCGACGTAGCCAACTATGAAGACAAATTATTTGGCAAGCGCCGCCGTGTCGAACACTGGGACAATGCGGTTTCGCAAGGCCAGCATTGCGCTCGCGCGCTGGCTGGGGATCGGAAGGAGTTTCTACACGTCCCGTACTTCTTTTCGGACGTGTTCGACCTTTCCTACGAATTCTGGGGAGATCCCGGGGCCGCGGACGAAACCGTTGAGCGCGGCGACCTCGACTCCAATAGCTTTAGCGTATGGTGGCTGGCACGCGGCCGCCTGGTTGCGGCCTTTGTGATGAATCGTCCGAATGACGAGCGTGAGGCCGCGCCGCGGTTGATTGCGTCCAAACAAGCCCTGGCAGCCGAAACATTGAGTCGAGCAGCTTCATTGAGCGACCTAGCTCCCGAGCGCGCGAATTTGCGCTAAACCTTCGAGCGCCCGGCGTCACACTTCTGCATCACTTCGCATCTTCGAGCTCGAGTCAGCGGCGAAGATTTCGGGCGCAACCTTCGCGACCTCCGATAAGAAAAGCCCGGCGATCCGATCCATATCAAATTGCTCGACGTCCACGCTACCGGCCGAGCCCAGGGCACAACGAAGGTCTGGATCGCGATACAGGCGAAGGATGGCGTTGGCCAGCGAATCGGGATCTTCGGGTTCCACGAGAATTCCGCTACGAACCACTTCCGGGACGGCTGCGGCCCGCGCGGCGACGATGGGTTTGCCGGCCGCCATTGCTTCCAGGAACACGATGCCAAAGCCTTCCTGAACGCTGGGCAGGCAGAAGACGTCGGCGCGATTGTATTCCTCCGCTAATCGGGTGATCGGGAGATCTCCGAGCCAGCGTACAATCGGCGCGAGATTCAAGTCCTCGCAAAGAGCGTGGAGTCTCCGGCTTTCCGGACCATTTCCTACCATGCGGATTTCCAACCCCGGGATCACGTCGCGCAGCCGCGCGGCAGCCCGTAGCAGAACGTCCAGGCGCTTGCGTGGGTAAAACCGGCATACCGAGAGGATCGTGAATTTCCCGGGGGAAGGCGCAGCCGGATTGGCTCGGAACAGGCGCCGCCAGGACTCAAGATCAATCAATTCCGGCACCACGGCGGCGCTGGCGACGTGGTAAAGTTCTTCCAGCCGGGCGGCACAGTATCGGCTGACAGTGATGACCAGATCGGCGCGCTGCGCATGCTTGGCCTCGAGCCGGGCTTGCAAGGCCATGCTGGCGCGAGTCGCGCCTCTTTCGAAACGGACTGCGTCGCCCAGGACGCCTTTGATGCAAGCGACATGCGGAGGCGAGTTCGGTCTCCGGGCGACAGTGTAGCCATCCGCATCGATTCCAATTGTCGCGCCGGCATCGAAGTGACGCCAGCGCAACTCTTCGTTGAACAGGATGCGCCGCGCCGCATAGAAAGGCGCGGTCCAATGAGGCGTGATCATTTCTACTTCTGTTCCAGTGCGGCGCAAGCCCTCCACTAAAGTCCGAGTTCCGACGTAGCATCCGCTTCCCTGGCGGACATTCAGAGGGACGGCCGTTATGAAATACAGAATACCCATGACTGGCGATCTACAGGGGCTGCGATCTACTGGCGGGTGACCTGGAGACGAATTTGCGTGGTGGCTCTCCGGGCTGTTCAGCTGAACGATGTTAGCGTTCCCGCAGTTGCCATAAAGCAGGGGAGACGGCAAGAACCCTGCACCAATCCAGATCACCACGTCCGTGCCGGAACCGAGGGCCCGCGCCTTCCTGCCGCCGTCCTGCTTCGGTCAGCGATTCGGAAGAGTGAACAGCAAAACACTTCCTAGGCCATTCTTCCGGTTACTTTGTTACAAGACGCTACAGCGTCAGTTTGGTGACTGCAATTATGGCGCCAGGCAGCAGGACAAAGCTAAGGTGTGCCACCCTACGCCGCCGAGCAGGGCTCGCGGCTCAACCCGGTCAGCCTTTGAAAACGCCGGCATGCGTACGCTGAGCCGAAGCTTGTACTCTGAAATGGTGCCCTGGTTCCGATTCATTGCTCTTCCTTTTCTAGCCCTTTCTCTGTGCGCTCAGGATTGGCCAATGTACCTCAAGGACCTCTCTCATTCGAGTTTCAACAGCTCGGAGAATCAGCTCACTCGAACGAACATTCCCAGTTTGCAGCCGGCCTGGACGGTGGCGCTGACGGCGCAGCTTGCGGCCGCGGTCACAGTTTCTAACGGTGTCCTCTTCTTCGGCGATTGGAATGGCAATTTTCACGCGCTCGACGCTCAGACGGGTAACGAGCTTTGGAAGACATTCGTCGGGATGGCGGCTACTCCCGGCAACCCCATTTGCCAGCCGGCCATCGGCGTCACCTCTCAGGCCACGGTGATTGGAAATGCCGTGTATGTCGGCGGTGGCGATTCGGCCGTGTATGCTATGGACCGCACCACGGGGGCTCTGCTGTGGCGTCTGTCGCTGGCCGATTCGACGACCGGCTCCTACATCTGGACATCCATCGTTCCGTATCAAAATCAGATTTACGTTGGCCTGGCATCGCTGGGCGATTGTCCCGTGGTACCTGGATTGATCGCGCGGATCGATCCCAACAATCCGCAGCAGCCGCTGATCCAAAACCTAGTGCCGCAGACCGAGCCAGGCGGCGGCGTCTGGAGCACCCCTGCCATCAATGTGCAGACCAACACGCTCTTTCTGAATGACGGCAATCCCGGAAACGCTTCTGACTTGAGCACGCCGGGGAATCTGAGCGACGCTATGGTGTCCATGGATGCGACCAGCCTGCATGTCAATTCGGTTTTCCGTCTGGCGGCGAGTGAAGCGAACGGAGATTTTGATTGGGGCTCATCGCCGACGCTTTTCACACCTCCCAATGGCGTGCCGCTGGTCGCTGCCAGCGGGAAAGACGGCGTGCTCTATGCTCTTCGGCAAGACGATATGAGCCTGGTTTGGCAGCGTCAATTGGCGATGTCCTGCGAAGAACCCCAGGATGGTTGCGGCTCGCTCTCCACTCCAGCGTTCGATGGAACCACGTTATTCCAAGGCGCCGGGGAGCGCGATCCTAACAACGCATCCGAACAAGGCAGCGTCTACGCCCTGAATCCGGCCGGCGGTACGGTTCTCTGGGAACGTGACACCTCGGGCACCGTGATAGCGCCCGTCACGCTCGCCAACGGAATGGTGTTCGTGTCCACGCAAACGGAATTAGAGATCTACGATGCTGCCACGGGCCAGTTCCTGTGGAGCGATGGAAATCGCGGGGGGCTTTATAGCCAGCCGGTGGTGCTGAATGGAACGGTCTACTCCACCTATTTGGCTGGCAACGTGGTCGCCTGGCGCTGCCCGCCTCCACGTCGAACGCTGTGTACAGCTATTCGTCTGCGACCGGGCTCCCGAGTCTCGCGCCGTCGGCGATTGCGTCGGTCATACGGAAACAACTTGACCAGCGTATCGCTCCAAGACAGCTCGGGGGCGCAAGCTTCAGGCACAAGTGCTCGCCGCGACCTCCGGCCAGATCAATTACGTTGTACCGGCCGGCGCGGCTTTGGGCCAGGCAACGGTCACCGCGACAGATAACAGCGGCGGGACTCATTCCACGGTGATCCAACTCAGCCAGACTGCTCCGGGAGTGTTTTCGGGGAATATGAATGGACAAGGCGTGGCAGCCGCGCAGGCGTTGATCGTGCATGCCGACAACACTCGAGAGTTTGTGCCAGTCTTCCAATGTGGATCGGCGCCAGGGAGTTGCGCGGCGACGCCGATTAATCTGGGGTCGAGCAGCGATCAGGTCTATCTGATTTTATATGCCACAGGCGTGCGGGGTGCATCCGCTTTACAGAATGTCACCTGCGCCATCGGCGGAGAAGCGGCGCCGGTCTTCTATGCCGGTGCGCAAGGATCTTTTCAGGGACTCGACCAGGTGAACGTCCAGATCCCGTCCGATTTGGCGGGTCGAGGGCAAGTGAACGTGACGCTATCGGTGGACAGACAATTGTCGAACACCGTAACCATCAGCGTCATGTAGGTGGAGATGTTGCACAAAAGTGGCCCGAGGCGTCTGCTTGCCGCAATTCTCGCGCTGGCCGTGCTGATGTTGTACTCGCTCGCCAATCGCGGCGCCTACAAGAGCTATTTTCAGGCGGACTCGATCGACAATCTGGCGCTGGCGCAGTCGCTGAGCGCCCGCGATTTGCTCCAACCGCTGCTGGTCCCGAAAGTGTTCTTCAACAACTTTCGGCCCGTCGGCATGCTGTTTTTGAAATTGATGGGGCAGTGGTTTGGCCTTTGGTTTCCGCCTTACGTCGCGGCCTTGCAGCTGTTGCATATCTTAAATGCTGTGCTTCTGGTGTGGCTGCTGCGGCGTCTCAAACTATCGTTCGCCGCTGCTTGCGCGGGCGCGTTATTCTTTGCGGTCCACATGGCCTTGTTCAGCGTGCATTGGGAGCCGATGTACGTGTTCGATTTATTGTGCGGCTCGTTGTGCTTGCTGAGCCTCATCGCGTACATCGACGGGCGCTGGATCATAAGCTTCCTCCTGTTTTGGCTCGCTTATCGCGCTAAAGAAATCGCCGTGATGCTGCCGGTGATCTTGGCGACATATGAGTTGCTGCTCGGCGGGCGCCGATGGAAGCGGCTGGCGCCATTTTTTGCCCTTGCGCTCGTGCTCGGCGTGCAGGCTTCAATCAACAACGCCGCGCGTCAATCGGACTATACGTTGCACTTCGACCCAGCCAGCATATGGCAATGCTTGACGTTCTATTCCGGGCCGATCTTCCTGGTTCCGTATGCCGGATTCGTGATCCTGGCGCTTCCGTGGTTAGTTCGTGACCGCCGGTTGTGGTTCGGCGTGGCGTGCTTCTGCGCCTTCCTCGTTCCCATGTTGCTGCTGCCGGGCCGGCTTGCGAACGCGTACTTGTATGTCCCGCTGACAGGCCTCGCGATTTCAGTGGGCGTGCTGGCACAACGGCGGCCCAAGGCAGTTATCGCCGCGCTGCTGCTGGCCTGGATTCCGTGGAATTTCGTCAACTTGCGGCGGCTTCGAAACACCGAACTGGCTCGCGGCGATGCGGCACGGGTTTACGTAGCTAACGGTCATCAAAGCCGCGGAACGATATCCGTCCATCGACACGTACATCTACCATGACTTGCCCATGTCGTGGTACGTGATTCCCGCCGTGGTGCGATTGGTTCATCACCAGCCGAGGACGTTAAGGCGCTACGAGTCGACGATGGGACGGCACTGGCAGCGCTCCAGTCCCAATCACTGGTGCTGCTCGATTGGGAGCCAACCCCGCCGCCTGGCTCGGTGGTAACGCTGGCGCACACACCGGAAACTCCGGATCTCAGTTTCATCAAGCTGGATCGCTCGACTCCCTTGTGGCAACTGGAGCGCGGATTCAACCTTGGCGACCGAGGACCGTATCGCTGGATGGGGCCTTCGGCGGTGGCGCGCCTGTCCCGGCCCACAGGCGCAAAGCACTTCGAATTAACCGTAAATGCAACCGATGCGCTTTTCAAATACGTAAAGCGCAGCCACCTGCGCGTGCTCATCGATGGGCGTGTCATCGGCGAGCGCGACTTCGACCACGAGGCAGTGGAAGTGCTTCGCTGGCATCTCGATCCTGCGCCATCGGGAACCGCGCGCGTGGAGTTCGAAGTGCAACCGGGCTTCCGGGTCGATCCGCAGGGCGAGCTGTTCGGCCTCAACATCGGAGGCTTCGGTTTCGTTCCATAACGCGGCGTTCCGCTATTCTGGCTCTATGGTTTCGTTCGCTTGCAATATCTGCGGCCGCTTCAACCAGGTCGAGCGTTTCGCAACCGAACCCGCCACCTGTGTCTGCGGATCGAACGTCCGGCTGCGCGCGCTGATTCACCTGCTGTCCGAGGAGTTGTTTGGCGAAAGCCTGGCATTAGTCGAGTTCCCCAGACTGAAATCGATCCGCGGACTCGGCATGAGCGACCAGGAAGGCTACGCCGCGCTCCTGGCCGAGAAGTTCGACTACACCAACACGTATTACGACCGCGAGCCGCGCATGGACTTCGCGGCGGCTCACCCGGAGCTGTACGGAACGTATGATTTTATTTTGTCGGCCGACGTGCTGGAGCACATCGCGCCGCCCGTGGAGCGGGCTCTCGACGAGGTATGCCGGCTGCTCAAACCTCGTGGCTTTCTGGGGATCACGGTGTTCTGCCATCCGTCCGACAATCTCCGCGAACATTTTCCCGGGCTGCATACCTACCGCACAGTCGCCCTCGGCGATTCCATGGTGCTCATCAATCGACGCGCTGACGGCGAATTGGAAATTCACGATCAACTGATCTTTCACGGAGGTTCCGGCGCGACGCTGGAGATGCGCGAGTTCGGCATCACGTCACTCAAACAAAAGCTGCTCGGCGCCGGCTTCCGCGAGGTACATCTGTTGACCGAGGATATTCCCAGCCAAGGAATCCACTTCGATGCCGACGTATCGCAGCCGCTGATCGCACGCAAGGAGCCTTTCATTCTGGACAAAACGGCGGTGCACGAACTGATCAACCAGCGTCGGGCGGTGGAAGCCGAGCTGGATCAAATGCGGGAGCAATCGGAGAGGCTGAAGACTCAAATCAGAATGGCCGCGGACTCGCGCTGGATAAAGCTGGGCCGGAAATTCGGCGTGGGGCCCCGTTTTTCTTGAGTGGCGCAGCGCGGCGGCACAGATCCGGAACAAGTCATAATGTGTATTTGCGCAAGAAACATGCGGCATGCATTGTTCTTTCTACTTGGCGGCTCTGTGCGCGGTTACGGTAGCGTGCAAGTCCGATGAGCCCGATCCGGCTGGAACCGACCATCGAAGATTCGGCCGCGCTGGCCACCGCCCTGCGTGTCAATGATGCGGCCAAATCCGACCAGCTCTTGCGTGGATTTTACGAGCTCCAGTCGGGTTCCTGGCGTTGGACGATGCCTCAGTTTGCGGTCGCGCTAGGAACTCCTGCCGGCGCGGCAAAACGTGGGGCGCGGCTATTGCTGGACTTCGATCTGCCCGACGCCTCCATCGCCACGCTGAAGAATGTGACTATCGCAGTCAAGATTAACGACGTGCCGCTAGAACCCGAAACATTCACCACGCCCGGCCAGCACGAATACCAGCGCGAGGTCCCCGCCTCCGCCTTCGCCAAGCAGGAGGCGACCGTAGAATTTTCAGTTGACAAGTTCTTAACGCCGCCCAACGACCGCCGCGAACCTGGCCCTGATTGTGACCGCCGTCGCCCTGGAGCCCAAATGACACGCGTGGCGCGAGGCGCATATTGGGTGGCGCCCATGGCCTTTTGCCTGGCCTTGTATTGGCTGGGACTCAAGGCCTGGTTCTCCGAGGATGATTTTGCCTGGTTGAACCTGCGAAACCACGTGATCGATTTTCATGCTTTCTTGTGGGCCATGTTTGCACCGCTGGCGCAGGGCACCATCCGCCCGCTGAGCGAGCGCGGATTTTTCATGGTCTTTACTTACTTCTTTCATCTGCATCCGTTGCCGTATCACATCTTCGTTTTTCTGAATCAGTTTCTAAACATCGCACTCCTGGTGCTGATTGCCCGCAAGCTTACCAACTCAGACCTGGCGGGCTTTCTCGCGCCGGTGTTGTGGCTGGCCAACGTCGCGCAGGTGACGCCCCTGGCGTGGACGTCGGCTTACAACGAAGTTCAGTGCGCCAGCTTCATCCTCGCGAGCTTCTATCTGTTCTTGCGATACGCCGAGACCGGGCGCAGCAGCTTTTACTGGGCGCAGTGGGCGACGTTCTTGCTGGGCTTCGGAGCGAATGAAATCAATGTCGTGTACCCTGCGCTCGCGGCTCTGTATGCAATCCTATTCGCGCGGCGCTACTGGTTGTCCACGCTGCCGATGTTCGGCGTTTCGGCGGCTTACGCCCTGCTCCACAGGCTCGCCAGCGCGGGCAGCGGTCGGGTTTTTACTACGACATGGATTTTCACCCCGGCTGGCTGGCCGGGCGCGCTTTGGCAGTATTGGAGGATTCTTCTCGCCGTTCCTGAATACGTAAACTTCCAGCATTGGCAGCCGCTGGATCGGTGATGTGGCCGTGTTTCTGTTGACCGCCGCACTGCTGGCATTCGTCGCATGGCAGGCCCGGCGACGCCGGTTTCTTCCGCTCGTTCTTACTGGGCTGGTTTCTGATTGCGCTCGCTCCGCTCGTTCCGCTGCACAATCACGTCACCGATTACTATCTGTTCATTCCCGCCTTGGGTCTGGCCATTTTAGCGCGCAGGCCATAGCGCTCGCCTTCGAGCGGGGCTGGACCCGCGCATTGGCCGTCGCCCTGGCGCTGCTTGTACTTGATTCCCTCCGACCATCCAGGCTCATCGAAATACGGCTGGCATTTTCACCGCGGCGAGTTGGCCCGCTTTTTGGTGCAAAGCGTCGCGTATGCCAAGCACATCCACCCCGGAAAAACGATTCTGCTCAATAATGTGAACGACGAGCTGTTCTGGACCGCGGTGTACGGGTCTCCATTTCATATCTTCGGCTGGAAGGATGTGTACATGACGCCCGATTGCGTGCCCTTGATCAAAGCCGATCCGCATTTGGCAACGGTGGACGAGTTTGTTCTCCCGGCAGCGGCGGTCGCTCATGCACTCCAGGATGGTTCCGCGCTGGTTTATACCGTTGAGAATCGCAAATTGAGGAACATCACGCGAACCTACACGGCGCTGATTCAGTCCGGGCCTGCGCCGTCGCTGTCGCCATCCATTGATGTAGGAGCATCGTATTACAGCTCGCAAGTGGGAGAGGGTTGGTACGGTCTGGAGGGTGGATTTCGTTGGTCGCGTCGAAGCGCTGTGGTGTATCTCCCCGGGCCTTCGGCGCCCGGCAAGAAGTTAATGGTGCATGGCTTCACGCCGGAGCAACAGATAAGAGCCGGGCCGCTGCATTTCGCGCTCAGCATCGATGGCCGAGAGCAGCCCGTCAAAATCATCGGTCAGACCAACGCCGAATTCCATTTCGAGTACGATTTGCCCGCCGATCTTGTCGGCCGCCCAAAGATTGAAATCGGGTTTGCGATCGACCGCACCTTCCGCGTCCCGACCGATGATCGGGAGCTTGGCCTCGCGTTCGGGGAGTTCAGTATTCGATGAGTGGACTGGCTGCGCGCCGCTCGTGGATCGCCAGGCATGGAACCGTAATAGCCTGCTTTCTGGCCGCCGCCGTGTTGTTTTACTTCGCCAATCGCGCAGCCTACAAAGGCTATTTCTCCGAGGATGACCTGGCTAACATCAGTTGGCCGACTTACGTGGGCTTGGATGTCTACGTCCATCAGTTACTGGCGTTCACACTCGACGCCGATATCTTCCGGCCCGTAGGCGACCTTTATTATCGTTACCTGTATCGCGCCTTCCATCTGAACTATGTTCCTTATGTTGTAGTGCTTCAGCTCATTCACGGGTTGAACGTGATCCTCCTGTTTTTGTTACTTCGCCGTCTGGACTTCTCGCGCGTCGCCGCCGGGGCCGGAGCGCTGTTCTACTCTTTTCACGCCGCCGTGCTGGAGATCTGGTGGAAGCCGATGTACATTTTCGATCTGCTGTGCGCAACGCTCTGTCTCGTATCGCTATTGCTTTACATTCGAGGCCGGTGGATTTTGGCTCTGCTTCCTTTTTGGCTGGCTTATAAATCCAAGGAGCTCGCGGTGGCGCTCCCCATTGCGTTGCTCGCTTGGGAGTGGTTACTCGGCCAACGCAAGTGGAAACGTCTGATTCCTTTTTTCCTGATTTCTCTGAACTTCGGACTGCAAGCGTTATGGCGCAACCGCACGGTCGATCCTGGAAACGCTTATGCTCTGCAATTCAGTCCGCAACTGTTGTGGCACTCGGTGGTCTTCTATTCGTCGGCCATTTTTTCCGGCGCCTTCGCCGGACTGGCTCTGTTGTTGTTGCCCATTTGGTTGCGGGAGCGGCGCTTGTACTTTGGCTTAGTAGCGATGATGGCGTTGCTCGGGCCGATGATCGCGCTGCCCGGCCGGCAGGAAAGCGTGTACTGGTATGTCCCGATGATCGGCGTCGCCGTTGTGATCGCCTGCATCGCTACGAAAACACCTGGTTGGGCGATCGCGCTTTTGTTCTTGCTGTGGCTACCTCTCAACTACGCCCAACTGCGGGAAAAACGAACCCAAATTCTGGCCGAGGGAAACCGCGACCGCGTTCTGATGACAACACTGCAGCACTATGCCAGCCAGATGCCGCCGGTGCGCGCGGTGGTTTACCAGAACGTGCCTGACCAAATCCGAGATTGGGGATTGGATGGGGCCATCGCCCAGGCTTTCGGATTTCCAGTTAAGGCCGCCTGGTCGGAAGGCCCACATGCAAAAGAGGCGATGGCGACGTTCCCCATGCTTGTCATCCGGTTTAAGTCGCCGCCACTCGCGGTGGAAGGATTCCTCCGCACCCGGCCTGATGTGCAGCCATACATCGGCGTCATGAACCTCGCTCCGGAGTCCCAATTGATTACCGGCTGGTACGACCAGGGAAGCGAGTTACGCTGGATTGCGCCTCGGGCCGAAGCCATGTTCTACCGGCCTGCGATCGCGACGCAATTCGAGATCGTGGCCGGCATGCGCGCAAGACGAGTCTGGACAGCGTGGGCCCATCGCAAGTGACGCTGATCGAGGATGGAGAAACCGTTGGGGACCGAGGTTTTATCGCAATCCGCTCAAACGCTGCATTGGAAACTGCCCGCCGGAAATCTCGGGCGACAAGCACATCATTATTCTCAGCAAACCGGCCCGGCACGGTGAACCGCAAGATCCTCGCACGCTCGGCATCGCCATTCGATCCATCGGCTATACGCCGTTCTGACGCCGCCGCATGCGCGGCACAAGACAAAGCGCGAGTGCGGCGATCAACGCGGCGAAGGTTGCCGCGGCGCCGGCCATGACACTGAGCGGCCGGTAGCGCATTTCTATGGTATGTTTGCCGGGGCCCACCACTACGCCGCGCAGCGCTGTGTAGGCCTGGTAAATGGGAGCCTTCTTTCCGTCGACGGTCGCGCTCCAGCCCGGCGCGTCGTTCTCGCTCTCGACTACCATGCCCGCGCACTTCATATCCACCACGGCCGTGCTGGAATTGGCGTCGCGCCTGAAAGATTCGACGGAATCTCCATCGCACTGTTCCAAACCAGACGCCGGCGCGTAGCCGAAGGCCTTGTCACGCAAGTCAAAATTCGAGTCCTGCATCAGGCGGTCGGCATCCTGCGCATTCTTCGCCACGACGAGTTGATGCACGGTCCAGACCCGGGGAAGCGCGCGCGGATTCTTGTACACAACCAACCCGGTGCTGTCACGGAACACTTCTTCTTCGCCCGCCATGGTGGGCTTGCGTGCCACCGCATAATTGGAACCATAAAGCAGCCGCGTGCGCTCGGAGCCAAATTCCAAATTGCACACGCTCGCTGGCAAGCTCGGGCAGCAAGGCCTCCATGGCATCGATGCCATACCAATCGCCAAAGTTGAACTCGACGTCCTCGCGGCTGACATCCGCGCGGATCGGCCGCGGTTGGCGTTTCAGGAAACCGGCCACGTCCCGGGTATTGTTGAAGGCCTTGAGATAGGTGACGGCGACTTTGTCTTCCTTGGCTGGAAGCCAGTAGAAGGCCTGATTTCCCAGCTCCATCAGAAGCAATGCGCCGAGCATGGCCGGCAACCAGGCGCGGCTTGCTTCCGGCCGGCTGAAACGGAAGAGCAATCCAGCCAGCGCCAGCGCTACCAGCGGACAGATGACCACGCGATCGTCGAATCCCCAGTTGAACGCGCGCCCCACATCGATGCCTATAATAACCAGAAACAGCAGCGCGCCGAAGCCCAACAGCAGGAAGGCCGCCCGCCTTATCAAAGGCCGGTTCTCGGCGAGAAACATGGCATCCAGACCAAATGCGACCAGGACGGCGATGGCCAAGTTAAACAGATAGATGGCGGCTTCCGGACTGCGCGCTTTTTCAAACAGCGGCACGATGCTGTACAGAATTCCATGGAAGACGTCGCTCTTGCCCAAGGCCAGGAATAGTCCGGCCACACCAATTCCGCACAGGATGCGAACTTCTTTGAGCTTCCACCAGCAGGCCAGCGCCAGCGATGCCATGGCGATCGCAACCACGCCCATGAACGGGACGACGCGCTGATCGTAGCCGGGGATCACAATACCCAGGAGATAAATCGGGCTGAGAGAAAACTGCTGAATGCACTGAGTAAGGGACAACTTGATTCCACGCAATCGGATCGTGGGGCGATCCAACCCAGCGCAGAGCCAGACGCCCATATTCATACGCCGGCCACATCTGGAGAGCGCCGGTGAGGACAAAGAAAGCGACGAAAACCGCGGCGGGTTTCACTCGCTGCGCATTCCAGCGTCCGTTCTCCAGCAAGAAATAGAGCCAAACGCCGCCCGATGCCAAAGTGAGAAAAATCGGGATCTGGTGGTGGCCCGACAGCCAGCTCATGCCCAGGAAGAGCCCGGAGAAAGCGGCGCTCGCGACCGGACGCACGTCGCGGGCCGCGCGGAACAGGAACAGCAGGATCAGCGGGCCCCAAACCGCCCCGTTGATCATCTGTGGCCAGTCCGTATTGCCCACGTAACCTCCCAGAGCAAACGCCAGTCCGGCCAGCACGGAGGCGGGTATGCTGCGGCCTAGATCGCGGCACAGGAAAAAACAGAACAGCGCGGCCAGGTAATGAATCGTCAGAAAATACCAATTCAAAATGTCGAAATTGATTTGCCCGCGGTGCAGCGGAAGAGAAAACAGAAGCCAATTGAGAGGATAGGCGAGGCCCGGCTGCCCTTGTCCGAGGAGCGATTGGCCTCCGAACAGGAACGGGTCCCATAGCGGAACATGGTGCAAATGAAATTGCTGCGCCTCGTAGTTGAGCCAAGGAACCACTTGATCGGACAAGTCGAAAGACGCCAACCAGGTGTACTGGCTGGTGAGGACCAGTTTCCAGAAGAAACCGATGATCAGCAGAAGCAGGACCAGCGGTCCGGCCCATGCGAGCGCGCCAGAGCGTGCAGGCCGGTCTTGCCCGGCGCGATCAATTTCCGTTATCGTTTTCGCGGCAGACATCGAACTTGACCGTAGCTCAAGGTGGAGTATAGCGCAGGCTGGCTCCGTTATGGACTGGCGGCTGGAGCAGGACGTGTCTCAGCCTCGCAGCCCCGCACCGCGAGTACGGCGTCGCTGCGGCCGCCGCGAAAAAGGATTTTCAACCCTTGCGATTGGAGGAAGCCGGCCTGCTCGGGACCGTAGAGTATGTAGGCGGCTTTATCGGATGGAAGCGGCTTGCTCGGAATCGGGAGAAGGAAACTCGATGCGACTGATTGTCATAAGCTGCGCTTATAGAAATTGAGTACGCCCGGGTACATCCAATGAGTCGACGAACTCCCCACGCCACAACGGCGGTTTGCGTCGACGGCCGCCCAGTAAAGTTGCTTGGCGTCCGCATCGAACCGCCATTCCTTGAAATAGCCAAGCCGTAGACATCCGGCAAAGTATGCGGCTACAAGAATGAGCACCGCGGCGCCGGCCCAGCGCACGGGATCTCCGCGCTGCGACTCGAAGCGGCAGCGCCAGAGCAGAGCCGAAGATTAGGGTGAATAGGATCACGAAGAACAGGCCGGTGCGGTCCTTCGGGAAGCAGGAGGTGAAACGTATGGAACGCGATCCAGTGCACCACAAGAGTGGCTACCGCAATGGCGGTCAGCAGGCGGACCAACGTCAGCAGAGGCGCGGCCGATGGCTTCGGCGAACGCCAGCGATCCAGTTCGAAGCTTCCCATCAGCGCCAGTAAGGCCAGCCCACCGAGAACGGGCAGCACCGGTTGCATTTTACCCAGCCACTTCAGCAGCAGCGGGTTGAGCACTTGAGGATTCAGTTGGTCGAAGGAAGCCGAAACTAAGCCTCGTGTCATCTCCGACAGCGAATTCGATCCGAAATAGAGTTGCCCCTTCGGCCAATCCAAGGCGACGGAACCGACCAGGAGGAATCCAACAGCCAGCCCCGGCAAGAAGCAGGAGGCTGCCAGACGCGCGCGCGCTCGCCGGGTGCTCTCCTGCCTCCGCGCGGCCCAGAGAGCGAACAACAGCAATGTCAGCGCATCGGCGATGGCGAAAGAGAAATTTGCGCTGACGGATAGGGCCAGAAGCACTGAAATCCAGGCACACTTGCGCAGTAGGATGGCGGATTCAAGTTGGTCGGCGAGAATCACGCTGGCGATCACAGCGAGAGCAGCGAGCAGGAATCCCGAGGCGAGGCTGTAACCGCGCGCCGCAACCAGGTAGTCGAGGACCATGGGATTGTAGACCAGCGCGATGAACAGCGGCCATTGCAATAATCGCCGTGTCGTGAGCCGCCGGCACAGATACAAGGCCGCAGCGAGGTAAATCATCGCGCCCGAGGATCGCGGGAACCCGCAGGGTCAGTTCGTTGACGCCGAATATGGATGCCGCCAGCCGCTCCAGCAGCGTGTTCAACACGTGGTTTCCAGAGCTCGGGTACCATTGCGCGGGCCAGGATTGTCCGGCGAATAAGAGGAAGGAATCCGCTTCGTCGATCGTCACCGATTGCAGACACGCCCGCACAATGACCAGGCAGAGGGCGCCCGCAGCGAGGACTAGCAGGCCCCAGTCTTCTTTGAAGGAGCGTATCGGGTGCGGAGGCAACCCCCATGCTATCCTCCCAGCGCGCTTCGGCTCAACGAGGCGGCGGTGCGGTACCCCGGCGCGGCGAGGACCGTTGGCAAGCAGCCCACTACACGCCAAATCGCGCTACACTAGGGAAATCAAAGTTCGCTTCGAGGTGCTAGACACCGTGAAAAACCCATTCAACCAAAGCCCGATTCTAACGGGCCGTTCAGATCAAGTTGACGCCCACGCGCCGCCGCAATCACTCCTTTTGCGCGCGTAGGCAGAAAGGGTTTTTCAAATCTGTGGAGACTCCCATGAGTGAAATGAACGCTATGGAAGTTCGTGTCCCCGGATTCTGGTCGTCGTTGCGCGAAGCGGTGATGGGGACCAGCCAGGACTTTACCGAAGGCAACCTCGGACGCGCCATCGTGTTGCTGGCCGTGCCGATGGTGCTCGAAATGTGCATGGAATCGCTGTTCGGCGTGGTGGATGTGTTTTGGGTCGCGCATCTCGGCGCGGACGCCATCACCACGGTCGGCCTGACCGAAACATGCATGACGGTGCTGTACGTCATCGCGCTGGGACTGAGGCATGGGCGCGACCGCGCTGGTGGCGCGGCGAATCGGCGAGAAGGACGAAGCCGCTGCCGGTCTGGTTGCGGTGCAAGCCATCGTGGTTGGGCTGCTGGTCGCCGCCGCTACCGCGCTCGCCGGATACGCGTCTGGGCCCAATCTGCTGCGGCTGATGGGCGGCTCGGAAGACGTGGTGCGGATCGGCGCCGGCTACACGCGCATGATGTTTGCCGGCAGCGCGACCATTTTTCTGCTGTTCCTGGTGAACGCGGTGTTTCGGGGCGCCGGCGACGCGGCCACGGCGATGCGCGCATTGTGGATCGCCAATATCGTGAACATTTGCCTGAATCCGTGTTTGATCTTCGGTGTCGGGCCTTTCCCCAGGCTGGGCGTTACGGGATCGGCGGTCGGAACCACCATCGGCCGCGGCATCGGGGTGCTGTTCCAACTCTGGATTCTGACCTCGGCGCGCAGCCGTCTGGTGATCGGCGCGCGGCAACTGCGCCTGGACCTCGCCGTCATGCTGCGCCTGGTGCGTTTGTCACTCACCGCGATGTTCCAGTACATGGTGCAGATGGCGAGCTGGATCGGCGTGGTCCGGATCATGGCCATTTTCGGCAGCGCCGCCGTGGCCGCCAATACGCTGGCCATTCGCGTCATCGTGTTTGCGATCCTGCCGTCCTGGGGCATGAGCAACGCCGCCGCTACGCTGGTTGGACAGAACCTGGGCGCGGGCAAGCCGGAGCGCGCCGAAAAATCCGTGTGGCGCACCGGCTTCTACAACATGCTGTTCCTGGGCGGCGTCGGTCTGATCTTCATCGCGTTCGCCGAGAAAATCATCGCGCTGTTTACCAGCGATCCGGCGGTTGCGCCGCTGGCGGTGACCGGCCTGCGCGTGCTCAGCTACGGTTACATCTCGTACGCGTGGGGAATGGTGGTGACGGCGGCGTTCAATGGCGCTGGAGATACTACGACGCCGACCGTGCTCAACCTGTTCTGCTTCTGGGTGTGCCAGATCCCGGCCGCTTGGCTGCTTTCGTTCCACACCAGCCTGGGCCCGCGCGGGGTGTTCGTTGCGGTCATCATCGGCGACACCCTGCTGGCGATCACCAGCATTCTGCTGTTCCGGCGCGGCAGGTGGAAGAAGACCGTGCTCTAGGATCGATCACCGCGCGATGTCGCGGTGCGTCTCTTTCACTTTGAACCCGGCGCGCTCCAGGCGCTTGCGGATTTCGCTGGCGATCAGGACCGACCGGTGATGCCCGCCGGTGCAGCCGAAGGCGATGGTCAGATAACTCTTGCCTTCGCGGATGTAGTGCGGGATCAGGTAAATCAGCAGCTCCGAAATGCGATCGATGAACTCCACGGTCTGTGGGAACGAGCGGATGTAGCGCGCCACCCTGGGATGGCGTCCGCTGAGGTTCTTGAATTCCGGAATGTAGTTGGGATTCGGCAGAAATCGCACGTCAAAGACCAGGTCGCTGTCCGGCGGCACGCCGTGCCGGTATCCGAAGCTGGTGATGTCGATGCGAATCTGCGCTTGCTCGCCTGCGTCGCGGAATTTGTCTTCGATCACGTCACGCAGCTCGTGCACGTTGAACTTGGACGTATTGATGATGTGATCGGCGACCTTGCGGATGGGGGCCAGGCGCGCGCGCTCCGTGCGGACACTCTTTAATACCGAAGATTCGATGCCCAGCGGATGAGGCCGCCGCGTCTCGCTGAAGCGCCGCATCAAAGTGCGCTCGTCGGCTTCGAGAAAGAGCAGCGTCGCCGGCACGCGCCGCCGCAGCCGCTGGAAAATGGCCGGAAAATGCTTCAGGTTCTGGCCCTCGCGGATGTCGATCACCAGGGCCGCGCGCCGCACATTGGCGGAATCCTTGGCCAGCTCGGCGAACTTGGGAAGCAGGCCTATGGGAAGATTATCCACGGCGTAGTAGCCCAGGTCTTCCAGGGCCTTCAGAACGGTCGCCTTTGCCCGATCCGCTGAGCCCGGTGATGATGACAAGTTCGGCCCGATGCGCATCCGCCTGCTCAGGCCCGCGCTTTGCCACTAGCTTTCGATCAGATCGAAATCGCCGTCCGGGCGGCGCATGAGAACGGTGACTCGCTCGGTCTGGGCGTCGCGGTAGACCATATAGTCCTGCGACTCCTCCATTTCGAGCATCGCTTCTTCCAGCGTCATGGGCTTGCTGCCGTCGTTATGATTGACGCGAAACACTTTCTTGCGGCGCAAGTGCGTTGCCCTTCTGAGGCGCCGCGGCCATGGCTTTGGTTTTCTTTGAACTGGAGACCGACGGCGGCGGTACGGAAACTGCCGGCGCTGCTTCCGCTTCTTTGTCCTTATGCCGCTTGGTGTCGCGCCACTTATTGCGCAGCTTCAGGATCTGCTTTTCGATCTTCGCCAGCGCATCGTTGGCCGCGGTCACCAGGTCCGCATCGGATCCGATGCCGACCAGGGCGTGATCCCAGGCATTCATCGTGATTTCCACTTTGTGCAGAAACCGCTCCTGCGTCAGGATAATGTGCGCCTCTCTTTCTCCTCGGCGGTCGATCATCTTGGAAAGCTTCTGCAGCTTCGCTTCGAATTTCGCGAGCGCTCGGGCAGGAAACGCTTCGTGCCTACCGGTATAGCTGATTTTCATGGAATGTACCTCTCTCCTGAACGCGCACAACGGAAGCCCACGGCAGCGCGTTTTAGCGGAACAGGGATGCCGTGGGTCCTGTGCGCTCTGAACGAGAAGTTCTTCAGTTACGAACCCGCCGCTGGTGCGTGGACGGGATTTTCATGTCTTCGCGGTATTTGGCAACCGTTCTGCGAGTGACGTCGATACCTTCCTCCTTTAGCCGCGCCGTGATTTGTTCGTCGGTCAGCGGATGCTGGGTATCCTCCTCCTCGATCATCTTCTTGACTCTGCGCTTCAAGATGAGCAGCGGCGTCGCGCTGCCGGCGATGCCCTGCACGGCTTCCGAGAAGAAGTAGCGCAGCTCGAAAACGCCCTGCGGCGTATCGGCGTATTTGCTGGCCACCGCGCGGCTGACCGTGGAGGGATGCACGCCGATCTCCTCGGCCACTTCCTTGATCATCATCGGCTTGAGCAAGTCGATGCCGTGCTCCAGGAATTCCAACTGGCGGCGAACGATGGACTGGCAAACTTTGAGAATGGTCTGCTTGCGCTGCTCGATGTTCTTGATCAGTTGAATCGCGGCCGCATAGCGATCCTTGACGTAGTTCCTGATTTCCTTGCTGGGCTCCTGATCCCGATCCAGCATCTTGCGGTATTGCGCGTTCAGCCGCAGTTGCGGCAGGTCGTCGTCGTTCAACTGGATGATGTACTCGTCGCCTTCCTTGAAGATGTAGACATCCGGCTCAACCACGCGCGCGCCCGGACCCGAATAGCGCAAGCCGGGATAGGGATCCAGATGGCGGATGAGATCCACCGCGATCTGCACATGCTCCAGCGGCCGCCCTAGTTGCTTGGCGAGTTCCCTGAATTGCCGCGTCTCCAGCAGCTTCAAATGATTGGAGACGATTTGCCATGCCACGCCGCCGCGGCCATTGCGGCTTTCCAGTTGCAGCAGCAGGCATTCGCGGACATCCGTCGCTCCCACGCCGGCCGGATCGAGCGACTGCACGATCCGCAGCCCTTGCTTTACCTCGTCGATCGTATGCTCGCCGGACTCGGCAATCTCTTCCAGCGTCGCGGTCAGGTATCCATTCTCGTCCAGATTTCCGATGATGTTGGCCGCTGCGTCGCGCACCTCATCCGGCATCACCAGCACGCTTAATTGCGAATGCAGATGGTCGGCAAGAGTTACGGGGGAGGAGAGGAAGGTTTCAAAGGAGGGCTTTTCTACGGATTCCGAGGCGGGGCTTTTATAACCCGGATCAAGATATTCATCGAAAAAGGTTCCGAAGTCGATTTCATCGAACGGATCCTTGTCGGTCTTTGGCTCCTCGGTTCCTGTCTCTGGCGTGGGCGTGGCGGCCTGCGCCTCCACCGAGCTCGGGGCAACGCCGTCCGGCTCAAAATCGATGGTGCGGTCTCTGAAGTCTACGGCTTCGCTGGGGCTCTCAACTTCCGCGGTTTCAACCTCCGGCGCCGACGCCCCATTCATCGTCTCCAGAATCGGCTGATCGGACGGTTCGGACTCGCGCTCCCGCTCCAGGATGGCCTGAACTTCTTCCGGAGTCAGCTCTTCGATGCCGTCGGCGGCCTCCTCCAGCACCGGATTCTCTGCGATCTCCTGGGTGATCATGTCCTTCAATTCCAGCCGGTTCAACTGGAGGACGGTCACCATCTGGACCAGCCCGGGCGTCAGAATCTGCTTCTGCGAGACCTTCAGTTGCAGCCTGGGCGAGAGCATGGACATCTGTAGCCATCATAACACCGGTTCTTTCAGCTGTTTCCAGCAATTTCGGTGTCCGACAACCCTTTTTCTATCAATATGATGAATAGGAGGGAGGAAGCCGGGCGGACGTCTTCCATGACGCCGGCTGCTAGAATGGCGGGTTAAATGCTGAGCCGCGAGGAGCGTTTCGAAATTGATCGCCTGTGGACGCGAAAGCTCCAGCAGGATGCAAGCGGATTTCCACAAAAGCCTGCGTCGTCGCGATCTCGAGCCGCCTAGTGCGGAGTTCCTGCACGCGCTGGCCGCTGGAATAGGCGCCCGCGGATGGTAGAGATTGGAGGCTCCAGCGGAATCTCAACCATCGCGCTGGCCGCGGCCGCACGCGAGACCAGCGGCCGGCTGCTCTCGCTCGAGATCGAACCGCTGCGGCAGGCCGAAGCGCGAGGCACTCTGGCGCGGCTGGGCCTGGGTTCGTTTGTGGATTTTGTGCTGGCGGATGCAGCCGAGGTTCTCCCCGGGCAATCACCCTTCGACCTGGCGCTCATCGATTGCGAGAAGGACGACTACATCCGCTTTTTTGACATGCTGCCGATGCGTCCGGGCGGAGTCATCGTGGCTGATAACGTCATTTCGCATTCGCTCGGCGGCTACGTTGCGCACGTGAGAGGCCGGCCCGGCGTGGAGTCGATCACGCTGGCTATCGGCAAGGGTCTGGAAGTGACCCGAGTTCCACGGTAAGTCAGCCGCCCAAGTCGTGCGATTTTACGTTCTTGTTACAACCTGGCAACGTCCGCCGCGAAGCTGGTTGCGTCCTACTAAGCATGAAGAGAACTCTTCTCGCTCTTTTTGTGCTCGCGCTAGGCGCCGGCGCCGGCTATCCACAAAATGCGGAACCTCGCGCTACCTACGCCGACGCGGCGCACAATACCGTTCTGCTGGAGGTGAACGGAAAGCAGTACCTGGTGGATGTAGCCGCGCAGAGCGTGCGAGCGGCCGGTTCTCCCACTCCGGCGCCGCAGTCATCCGCCGCCGCCGATCTCTTTCGGCAGAACTGCGCGGAGTGTCACGGCGCGGACGGCAAGGGCATTCATGAGCGCGGCACGCCTGACTTTACCAGCCGATCGATGCAGTCGAGCCTCAGCGATCGCCAGATCATCGACACCATACGCAACGGCAAAGACGGGATGCCCGCGTGGTCGGGAAAGCTGTCCGATTCGCAAATCTCGGACTTGGCCGGCTATATCCGCTCCTTTGCCGGTAGCAGTTCTGGCTCCAGCTCCCCGGCGCAGCAAGCCGCCGTCCCCGGAGTCTATGAGCCCGGCGATGACGTGCTGGTCAGTTTGCCGACCGGACGGCCGGTGGACAAGCATGGCGTCTACGTGAATTTCTCCCACCGCTTCCCCTATGACCCCGCCGTCTCCGGCGCGGCCCGTGGCGCGGAACTTTTCGGTCTCGACAATTTCGCGCTCCCGTCCTTCGGGTTCCGCTACGGCGTTACGGACAAGCTTTCGGTCGACGTTTGGCGATCGCCGTCCTTCATCGATCGTCCGATCCAGCTGATGGCGGCGTACAACTTGCTGGATGAACACCACCAGGCGCCGTTCAACCTGACCGTGCGCGCTTCCCTCGAGGGCAGGATAACTTCCGCAAGAACTACACCGAAAATCTGGAAGCCATCTTCTCGCGCAGCGTCACCTCGCACGCGCAGTTCTACGTGGTGCCAACCATGTCGTTCAACGACCGCGAGCTGCTGATGGGATCGCTCCGGTCCGATCAAATCCGCGACGTTCCAGGCATCAACGCCTTTTCAACCGGCTTTGGCATCGCGGTGGACATTCGCCCCACCGTCGCCCTGCTGCTGGAAGCCATTCCGACGCTGGTCAATGGCGAAGAATTGGGCATCCACCGCCCGGCCTTCTCGTTCGGCATTCAGAAGAAAATCTACCGGCACGCGTTTACACTGAGCCTGACCAACAGCCCCGGCACGACGGTATCGCAGCGCGCCGGAACGGACGCGACGTTCGTGGGTGAGCCCAGCGCCGACACGTTTTCAGGCCTCTTCATCGGTTTCAACATCACGCGCCAGATTCACTAGAGCGATACAAGGCGACGAAGCAATGCTTCAGACCCGTGCCGGACGACCAGCAACTGGGGAGCGCAAGATTCTTTGCTTCACTCACGGGCCGGTGATATACAGGGAAGGAAACCACGATGTCCAAAGTTTTGCCGCCGGTGCATCCTGGCGAGGTGTTAAGGGAAGAATTTATGACGCCTCTGGGAATCAGCATCAACGCTTTAGCCAGGGAACTGCATGTTCCGGTAAGTCGAATCAGCAAAATCGTCAATGAAGAACGCGGCATCACGGCCGACACAGCGATGCGGGCAGCTCGTTACTTTGGCACGTCCGCCGAATTTTGGCTGAACCTCCAAGCTCGCTACGACCTCCAGGTCGCCAAAAGCAAAGCCAAAATCATTCAACGGCAGGTGCAGCCCTTGGCGTCCTGACGGAGCGGCGCGCTACTCGACGATCGACTGATACACCAGGCTCCGCGACAACGCATGGATCGGCAGCGTCGTCCCCAGGCTCTGGTGCTGCACCATCCCGACGAACGCCAGATCTTTCACTGGATCGATCCAGAACCACGTGCCGGCGATCCCGAACCAACTGAACGTCCCGGTCGGAACCGGCTCGCCCGCCGCCGCCGCATCCGTCACGATCTGAAAATCCATGCCCCAGCCCGTGCCCGGCGGCATGGTCTTGAGCGGCTCGGGATTGACCAAATTGGTGCGCATCATCTCCACAGTGTGGGGCGCCAGCAGCCGGACGCCATTGAACTGTCCGCCTTGGAGCAGCATCTCGCAGAGGCGCGCGTAATCCATGGCCGTGGAATACAGCCCGCCGCCGCCGGACGGCCCCAGCGGAACCACTGTCGGGTCCGCGCGCGCCGCATCCAGGGCGAGGCTGGTTTCGGCGAGACTCGCCCCGGCGCCCATGTGCACCTGCGCCAAGCGCGCCAGCTTCTCCTTCGGCACATAGAACCCGGTGTCCTTCATCCCCAGCGGATCGAAGATTCGCTTTTTCGCAAACTCCGCGAACGGCATCCCGGAGAATTTCTCGATCAGGTATCCCTGCACGTCGACGGCGATGCTATAGGACCAGCGCGTGCCAGGCTGGGCCAGCAGCGGAACCTTCGCCAACCCGTCGATCATCGTCTGCAGCGGCGCGTTCGGGTTCAGCAGGTTTTGTTCGATGATCATTTTGTCTACCGGATTATTCGGGCTAAGCACGTAGCCTAGGCCGGCGGTGTGTGTCATCAGCTCGCGCATGGTCATCGAACGCTTGGCGTCTTCCAGTTTGGGTGAGCCGTCCTCGTTCTTGCCTGCGTAGACCTTCAGGCGGGCAAATTCGGGAATGTAACGCGACACCGGATCGTTGATCTGCCACTTCCCCTCTTCGTACAGCATCATCATGGCCACGCCGGTAACCGGCTTGCTC
This sequence comes from Terriglobia bacterium, assembly GCA_963739705.1. Classification (GTDB taxonomy): domain Bacteria; phylum Acidobacteriota; class Terriglobia; order Bryobacterales; family Bryobacteraceae; genus Palsa-89. Next base: position 749,568 of record CAVUBR010000025.1, read on the forward strand.
ATCGAGTAGATGCGAAAAATCGAGTCCTTCTGCACCGTGTCCGGCTTGCGCACGTCCAGTACGCCGTCCGCGTTGTAGTCCACAACTTTTCCGTGCCGCTCCAGCAACCAAACCAGCCCGGCGACCTTCTTTTGCTCGACTTGCTGTTTCATCCCGGCATCCAGCCTGCCCAACCGTTCGGCAGAAATGCCTTCCGATTCGGCCGATGCAGCCCCGAGATCGCGAGCGCGCGCCTCCGCCACCTTCGCGGCGGCGGAAATGGCGCGGTGCGGCGCCTGAGCCAATGACGTAATCGTGAGCGCTGCCGCGCTGAACAGCGCAAGCAGCCCAACCGCGACGGGGCGAAAATGACGGGTCATAAATCTCCTTCGGTTTTCCGATTTTGGTTCCAATCATAACACTGAAGATCCGCGCACTTCCCGACCGATCTCCAGCCCAGCTTCAGTCAGGCATCCGCACTGGAATCACTCTGTTCCCATGCCGCCGGTAGATCCGAAAATCCGAGCACAAGCGCGGTATTCTCAGCCGCAGGTACGACGTGGGCCATTAACAGCAGGGCAGGCCCACTTCACCGACCAAAACCTTCTTTGTATTTCAAATTCTCGGCGAGATCCCGTGGAAGACCCTTCACCGAACCGGCAAGATCGCGCGCCAGATCGTAACATGAAGCTCCACGCGAGGCCGATCGCCTACGAAACGCTTGCCCGCGCAACTCATTTTCGAGGCTCTCTCGAATCAGCCGCGACCTGGTCACATGCCCGGCCTTAGCCTCATCTTCCAGCCGCGTTAGGAGATCGTCAGGCAGCTTCAGCAATATGGTGCGCATATCAATATCCTATTACGCCCGTTTTGGAACGCAATACCAGAGCCGAAACGCTGTCGTTAACATACGATCTGTCCGCTTTCAAGAATCGGGCGATAGCGGACCGTGAACATAGAGCAACGGTACTCTCCCGCCGCGCCTCACCTGTCACAATAGAGATACATGACAGGCAACGACATACGCCAGAAGTTTCTCGATTACTTCGCGGCGCACGGCCACCGGATCGTCCGCAGCTCCTCGCTGGTGCCCGCCAACGACCCTACGCTGCTGTTCGCCAATGCCGGCATGAACCAGTTTAAGGACGTCTTCACCGGTATCGAGAAGCGCGACTACTCGCGCGCCACCTCCTCACAGAAGTGCGTCCGCGCCGGCGGCAAGCACAACGATCTCGACAACGTCGGCTACACCCGCCGCCACCACACCTTCTTCGAGATGCTGGGCAATTTCTCCTTCGGCGACTATTTCAAGAAGGAAGCCATCGCGTTCGCCTGGGAGCTCCTGACCAAGGAATTCGGCCTGCCCAAAGACAAGCTTTACGCCACGGTCTTTCGCGAGGACGACGACGCCGAGCGCCTCTGGCAGGAGGTTGCCGGACTGCCCAAGAGCCGCATCGTCCGCCTGGGTGAAGAGGACAACTTCTGGCAGATGGGTGATACCGGCCCATGCGGCCCCTGCTCAGAAATCCACTACGATCTCGGACCCCACGCCGGTCCGCCCGAGTTTCCCAACGGTGAACGATATCTGGAAATCTGGAACCTGGTCTTCATGCAGTTCGAGCGCTTCGACGACGGAAAAATGACGCCGCTGCCGCGGCCCTCCGTCGATACAGGCATGGGCCTGGAACGCATGGCCTGTGCGATGCAAGGCGTGACCTCAAACTACGACACGGATCTGTTCCGCCCCATCATCCATCGGGCCGCCGACCTGTTCGGTGTCGCCTACGGAGAAAACGAACGCACCGACGTCGCGCTGCGCATCAATGCCGATCATGCCCGTGCCACGACATTCCTAATCCACGACGGCGTGGTCCCATCCAACGAAGGCCGCGGCTACGTACTGCGGAAGATCATGCGTCGAGCCATTCGCAACGCCCGCATGATCGGACGCCAGGAACCGTACCTGTACGAGCTAACCGGATTCGTGGCCGACCTGATGAAGCCCGGCTATCCCGAGCTGATGGAGAGCATCCAGCGTGTCGCGCGCGTCGTCAAGGACGAAGAGCATCGCTACGCCACCACATTCCAGGTGGCCGAAAAGGTTTTTCTGGACGAAGCCAAGTCCGCCGCTAACGGCTTGATCCCCGGTCCAGCCGCGTTCAAACTTTACGACACCTACGGACTCGCTCTGGACGAACAGGACGAAATGGCGCGCGAGCGCGGGTTAACCATCGACCATCCAGGCTTCGAAGCCGAGATGGAAAAGCAGCGCACCCGCGCCCGCGCCAGTTGGAAGGGTGGCGACAAAACCCAAATCGCGCCGGTCTACCGCGATCTCGCCCGCAACCGAATTCATCGGCCGCGAGACGCTGGAAGGCCCGGTCAAAGTGCTGCGAGTCATCCAGCAGGACGGCAAAACCGAGTTGGTTCTCGACCGCACGCCGTTCTATGCCGAAGCCGGCGGCCAAGTCGGCGACACCGGCGTTCTCGTTTCGCCCTCCACGGGCGATCGCGTTGCACGGTCCTCGATACCTATAAACCCGCTCCCGGCGCAACTGTACACAAGATCGAGGCGCTCGCTCCAATCCATGAAGGCGATGAACTGATCGCTCGGGTCGACGACGATCTGCGCGCATCCACCATGCGCAACCACACCGCCACGCACCTGCTGCACGCCGCGCTCTGCGCACGGTGCTCGGCACACACGTCAAGCAGGCCGGCAGCGTGGTCGACCCCAACCGCCTGCGCTTCGACTTCACGCACTACGCGCACACCGATCCCGAAGAACTGGCCGAAATCCAAAAGCTCGTCAATGACGAAATCCTGAAGAACATCGAAGTCCACACCGACGTCATGGATCTCGACCAGGCCATCAATACCGGCGCCATGGCGCTATTCGGCGAAAAATATGGCGACCGCGTGCGCGTCGTCTCAGTTCCCGGATTCAGCAAGGAGCTCTGCGGAGGCACACACGTACACCGCACCGGCGACATCGGCCTCTGCCTGATCACCCACGAAGCCAGCATCTCGGCCGGCGTCCGCCGCATCGAAGCCATCACCGGCGAAACAGTCTTGGACAAAGTGCGCGAAGAAGAGCGCTTGTCGCGCGAAGCGCAAGAAAAACTCGCCGAAGAAAAGCGCGCGCTCGAAAAGCAGATCGAGCAGATGAAGGAGAAGCTGGCGCGCGCCCAGGTCGCCGGCGTCGAAGGCGGCGTCAAGGAAATCAAAGGCGTCAAGGTCCTGGCGGCTCAGGTTCCGGGTATGGATCGCGAGCAGTTGCGCACCATGGTGGATTCCTTGCGCGTCAAATGGAAGACCACGGTGGTGGTGCTAGCTTCCGCCGAAGATTCCAACGTGTCCATCGTCTCCGGCGTCACCAAGGACCTCACCAACAAAGTGCACGCGGGCAAACTGGTCGGCGCCGTCGCACTCGCCGTCGGAGGAAAAGGCGGCGGACGTCCCGACATGGCGGAAGCCGGCGGCAAGAACCCGGCCGCGCTCGCCGGTGCGCTCGACGCAGTCTACACCGCCGTTGAGGGGATGCTCTGACGGTGCAGCACTACGACGCCATCGTGGTCGGCGCGGGTCCCACCGGCCTGGCCTGCGGAATCGAGCTCAAGCAGCGCGGGCTCAACTCGCTGCTGATCGAAAAAGGCTGCCTGGTGAACTCGCTCTACAACTACCCGACGCACATGGTCTTTTTCACCACGCCGGAATTGCTCGAAATCGGCGGCCTGCCGATGACCTCGCTCAATGAAAAACCAGGCCGCACCGAAGCGCTGAAATATTATCGCCGCGCCGCCGAATATTATCAGCTCAACATCAATCAGTATGAGCGCGTACTGTCGCATCCGCGGCGACGACGGCAACTTCCACGTCACCACCAGCAAAGCCGAATACCGCGCGCGCAAGATCGTGCTGGCCACGGGTTACTACGATCTGCCCAACAAGCTGAACGTCCCCGGCGAAGATCTCGACAAGGTCATCCACTACTACAAAGAGCCGCATCCTTATTACAATCACGACGTCCTGGTGGTCGGCGCCAAGAATTCCGCCGCCATCGCCGCGCTCGAACTGCACTGGACCGGCGCGCGCGTCACGCTGGTCCATCGCGGCAAGGGTATTTCCGACCGCGTCAAGTACTGGATAAGACCCAACATCGAGAATCGCATCAAGAGCGGCGAAATTCCGGCCTACTTCAATACCAGTGTCGTCGAAATCCAGACTCACTCCGTGGTACTGAACACCCCGGACGGCCTGGTCACGCTGAAAAACGATTTCGTCTTCGCCATGACCGGCTACCGGCCGGATCTCGAATTCCTCGCCTCGCTCAGCATCCGTCTCGATCCGGAATCCCAACGCCCGCGCACCAATCCAGAAACGCTCGAAAGCGGCCGGCCTGGCATTTTCCTGGCGGGCGTCATCGTGGCCGGCATGCACACCAACGAAATCTTCATCGAAAACGGCCGCTTCCACGGCAAGAAAATCGCCGAGGCCATCGCCGAATCCCTTTCTTCCACGCAACTGTTATCATCGACCACATGACACGCAGAGACTTTGCCAAGTTAGCCGCCGCCGCTCCGCTGGCCTGCGCGGGACCGGCGTTTGCAAAGATCAATTCCAAAATCGACGGCGTCATGATCGGCGCCCAAACCTACAGCTTCCGCGATCTTTCCCTGGATGAATGTATCAACGGCATGAAGAACATCGGCCTGGGCTACGCCGAGTTTTGGATCGACAAAATCCAGCCTCGGGATGGCGAGCAATTAAACGCCTGGCGCTCCAACCCGCCCATGGACGTAATCAAATCCGTCCGCAAGAAGTTCGAAGACGCCGGCATCGAAATTTACGCCGTCAACATCAGCTTTCGCGACGAGTTCACCGACCAGCAGATCGATAAAAGCTTCGAAATCGCCAAGGCGCTCGGCACCAACCGCATCACCGCGTCTTCCAACGTCGACATTTCCGCGCGCGTCGACAAATACGCCCAGCAGCATCAAACCTATGTCGCCTTCCACAACCACGACAGCATGCGTCCCAATGAATTCTCGACACCGGACGATTGGAAGAAGGCCATGGAAGGCCGTTCCAAGTACATTTGCATGAATCTCGATGTCGGCCACTTCACCGCCGCTAATTTCGATCCGGTCAGTTTCCTCGAAGAGCATCATAGCCGGATTCTGACGCTGCACCTGAAGGACCGGAAGAAAAATCACGGCGCCAACATGCCCTGGGGGCAAGGCGAAACCGACATCCGAGGCGTCTTGCAGTTGCTCAAGCTCAAGAAATACCCGATTCCCGCCATGATCGAGTACGAGTACAACAAGCCGGGCCTCGATACAATCGCGGAAGTCACAAAATGTTTTAACTACTGCAAGCAACAGCTCGCCGTTTAGTCGCGCGCCTTGGGGCCGTGCAGAACGGTGGATTCTTTGAGCTTGGCGAGTTCGCGCCGGGCGATCACAGCCCATGAGCTGCCCGGGTCCAGCTTCAGATACAGCTTCCAATGATGTACTGCCTTCAGCGGCTGCCCGCTGGACTGGTAAAGCAGCGCGACGTTATAGTGCGCATCGGCGTAATTGGGATGAATCTTGATGGACGCCAGATAGTGGTTCAACGCCCGGGGGCGATCGCCGCGCTCGTCGTACAAATTCCCGAGATTGAAGTGCGCCAGCGCGTATTCCGGATCCACTTCGAGCGCTCTTCGATAATGCTGCTCGGCCTCGCGCCAGTCGTGCAGATTAAAGTAGACCGTACCCAGATTCACCAGCGCGCCGGCCGACCCGGGGTCGATTTCGGAGGCCTTGGAATAGGCGCCGATGATTTCCTCCACCGGCGCGCCGGCCTGCTCCAGCTCCAGGCCGCGTGCAAACCAGTGTTCCGCCTCGCGCCGGGCCTTGATGGTTTGAGCGATGTTTTTTTCAGCCGCCTGGCTGGGAAACGCCGTCAGCTTGTTGATCTCCGCGCGATCGAAGTCGAGCAGCAACTGGCCCGAGATCGGTTCCATCTTTTGTCCCGCAAACTGAACCTGGATCTTCCGTCCTTGCGAGTAGATCTTCACTTCGGTCAGCGGATTCCTGTATTCCTTCAGCTTGGTTCGTAGCGCATGCAGGGCCCGCCGGATCTGCGCGGCCGGAATCTTGCTGGCCCGCAGAGCAATCAATGTCCGCAGCGCGAGAATATCGGAAAAGTTGAACGAACCGGTGGACGAAACCAGGTTCTGCCGCTCCCAGGCGCGCAGTTGTTGCGCGGAGACGCCAAATTTCCTGCAAACTTCTTCGCGCGAATAAGCCTGCTCGGTCGCGGAAGCCGGCACGGTGAAAGTGTAACACTTGTGGTTTCACGCCGACGGACGCACGGGCGGTACCAGTACAACTAACCCGTCGGAGCCATCTGCGCTTTGGAAAGCCTGTGGTACACTTCCCTCGAAAGCCTGACAACTCAGGCAGTGGCTTGGTTTGTGGCCATAGCGTGAAGCCGGTCTCGAAAAGCTTTGTCTCGCAAAACTGCAATCATCATTGGCGCCGGCCCGGCCGGTCTCACGGCCGCCTTGGAACTGTGCACTCGCACCGGCATTCACCCCATCGTGCTGGAGAAAAGCCAGGCCCTGGGCGGGCTGGCCCGCACCGTGCATTACAAGGGCAACCGCATGGACATCGGCGGGCACCGTTTTTTTTCGAAATCGGATCGGGTGATGGACTGGTGGTTGCGCATTCTTCCGATCGAAACCACCCGGCGCGACGACATCCGGCTGGTGTACCACAACCAGACGCGCGCCCTCGCCGCCCGCAACGGCAGTCCTGATCCGGACGCGGCCGACAATGTGATGCTGATCCGCCCGCGCTTGTCGCGCATTTATTTCATGCGGAAGTTTTTCGATTACCCCATGAAATTGAGCTTGGGTACGCTGTGGAAACTGGGGGCGCTTCGGACACTGCGAATCGCTTTGAGCTACTTGCGCGCTGCCACGTTCCCCCGCCAGGAGCGCACGCTCGAGGATTTCTTCATCAATCGCTTCGGAACGGAGTTGTATCGGACCTTCTTCAAGTCGTATACCGAGAAGGTGTGGGGCGTGCCTTGCGATCAGATCAGCGCGGCCTGGGGCGCGCAGCGCGTCAAAGGACTCTCGGTTTTCAAAACGCTGCTGGACGCTGCCAGGCGCAAGCTGCGCGGTTCCAACGGATCCGGCAACTTCTCTCAAAAAGATGGCGAAACCTCCTTGATCGAGGAATTCCTGTACCCCAAGCTCGGAGCCGGCCAGATGTGGGAACAGGTGGCCTGTCAAGTCCGGCGGCAGCGGGGCGAGATTTTGACCGGCTGGTCGGTCGAGAAGATCGAGCAATCCGGCGGGCGGCACATCACAGGCATTTGGGCGCGTCATTCTGAAACCGGAGAGTTGCGGCGGTTCGCCGGCGACTATTACTTTTCGAGCATGCCGGTCAAGGAACTGGTGGAGGCCATGCAGCCCGAAGCGCCCGAGGAAACCCGCAACGTCGCCTCAGGCTTGCTGTATCGCGACTTCATCATGGTCGGACTTCTGTGCCGGCGTTTGGCGCTGAAGAACGGAGCCCAAAACGGAGTTCAGGACAACTGGATCTATATCCACGATCCGGGCGTGCTGGCGGGCCGCTTGCAAATCTTCAATAACTGGAGCCCCTACATGGCCGCGGATCCATCCCAGGTCTGGATCGGGCTGGAATATTTTTGCTATGAGAGCGATCCGTTCTGGAGCCGCCCGGACGCCGAGATCATCGAGCTTGCCAAGCGCGAACTCGGCGCAATCGAGCTGCTCGATCCCGCCGATGTCCTGGATGCCACCGTGCTGCGCGTGGAAAAGGCCTACCCGGCCTATTTCGGGTCTTACGATCAGTTCCCCCGCATCGTGGAATGGGCCGACCGTTTTGAAAATCTCTTCCTGATCGGCCGCAACGGCATGCATAAATACAACAACCAGGACCACTCCATGCTGGCCGCCATGACGGCTGTGGACAACATCATTTCAGGCGTGCGCTCGCGCGACAATCTGTGGGCGCTCAACACCGAGGAAGAACACCACGAAGAGCGCAAGCCGCAAGCAGCGGCAGCACGCGCATAACAAGCCGCGCGGGCCGGCGAGCGAGTTAGAAAATACCGAACCCAGCCACCAGGCGCTTGGAGCCGAGCAGAATGGCGAGCACACAGAGAATGATCGCTACCAGCGAGCTCTGCCGGTTCGGTCCGCGGCCCGTCAGGTGCGCAATGACACTGAAGATCAGTCCGGCGAACGCGAACGGGATGTTGATCCAGTTGAGCCAGCCAAAACAGGGAATGAAACCCACCAGCATTCCACTTACAGCCAGGATGCCCCAGGCGAGGCTTAGCGCTTGCATAACGTGAGTCCTTTGCGGCGCACAAATGCCAGCACCCCGGCTTGGTTGGTCACGAACAGCAGGTACAGCGGGATGGCGGCGTGATTGGCGCGTTGGGCATTGCCGAACTGACCTTCGGAAATGTCCATGAAGCTGGTGGTCATGCCGCAAAACGGGCATTCGCGGTGGTACTTCACTTTCCATTCGCAGGGCGGGAGCAGATGCGCGAGCCGTTCTTTGCCCAGCGCGAAAGGCGCTGCCAGAGTGGCCAGGATAACGAAGCTGATCGCTAGCCACACGATCCGCAGCGCTTGTCTGAAGTCTGCTGTGAAAATTCGCATCCGCTGATTCTATACGATAGACTGGTAGCTTGAGTTCGCCTTATGTTGTCGGTAGTCATTCCAATTCACAACGAAGAGCCATCCATACTGCCGCTGTATGACCGTCTCACGGCAGTACTGGAGCCGCTGCAAAAGCCCTACGAGATCATCGTTGTGGACGACGCCTCCACGGACCGCAGCTTTGACTTGCTGGCGAATCTTGTAGAGACCGACACGCATCTGAAAGTGATCCGTTTGCGGCGCAATTTTGGCCAGACCGCGGCGCTGTCGGCCGGCTTTGACGAAGCGCAGGGGAACGTGATCGTGTCGCTGGATGGCGATTTGCAGCATGCGCCCGAAGACATTCCGGTGCTGCTCGCAAAGATCGAGGAAGGCTATGACATCGCCAGCGGCTGGCGCAAGGAGCGCCTGGACAACGCCATCACGCGCAAGTTCCCGTCGCGCGTGGCGAATTGGCTGATGGCCAAGGCCTCCGGCATTGAGCTGCGCGATTTCGGCACCACCTTCAAGGCCTACCGCGCCGAGATTCTCAAAGAGATCAACCTGTACGGCGAGTTGCACCGCTTCATCCCGGCGCTGGCGAGTTTTTACGGCGCGCGCATCATCGAAGTGCCCATCCGCAACACACCGCGCCTGGCGGGCGATTCGCACTACGGCCTGGGCCGCGTCTTCAACGTGATGTTCGACATTTTGACCATCAAGTTTCTGCTCAAGTATTTCACGCGCCCCATGCACTTCTTCGGACGCGTCGGATTGGCGGGCGTGACGCTGGGGGGCGCGATTTTGGGCTGGCTGGCACTGTACAAGCTGCTAGGTCACGAACTGGTGAGCGAACACGGGCCGCTCATGATCGCAGGAGGCCTGCTCCTGCTGGCCGGTCTGATGATGTTCAGCACGGGTCTGCTCGGTGAGGTGCTGATGCGTACTTACTTCGAGAGCCAAGGCCGGCGCATTTACGCCGTGCGCGAGATTCGTTGCCGCCGCGAACCGGTGGCGCCTGCGTAGAACATTGCGTTGCTGGCCTCGTTCATCTGTGTTGATCCGTGGCTAATGCGAGCTGCTCAGTGGCCCGGTTGCGCCAATAGTTTTCGAAAAGTCCCTTCATGGCTTCGCCCATTCCGGCGTGCTCGAAGACCACCGTGGTCCAAGTGGGGCGGGTGATCACGGGATCGAGCAGCGCCAGTAAGCCGCGCTTGCCGTCAAAGACCGCGAGCTTCATGGGAAGCGAATCGATCTGGGCCACTTCCACGCCCGCGGCTGCGTAGTCTTCCAGGCGCTGCCGATGGGCGGCATCCAGCGTTCCGGCTTCGATCAGCAGGCGGCAAGTGACGCCGCGCTGGCGCGCCTTCTTCACCAATTGCTCGTCCAGGGGATCCACCGCGTAAGGCGGCCGGGAGAATTCCAGATACTCGCTGGCCACCTCGGCAAGCATGCGCCGGTAATGGATGGCGGTCTGCTCGGGATCGCTCACGATGCGCAGATAATCCAGCGTGCCGCGCTCGCCCCGGCCCTCCGAATAAGCGTCGGTCAGATCCGTGACCAGCGTGTCGGCCATGCGGGTCTGATCGCTCAGCTCGTGCTGCAGGATTTGGGAGCGGCGAAGCAGATAGCTCGGCAGGGCCAGACTCGGTTCGACGGCCGAGAACAGCTTGGTTTTTTCCTGGATCACCTGCGCGAAGCCTTTCTCCACCAGGCTGTCCAGAACTTCGTAAATTTTCTGGCGCGGCACATGCGCGCGGGCCGCCAGCTCCAGCGCCTTGAAGCGGGGATGGCCGACCAGAACCAGATACGAGCGCGCTTCGTAGGCGTTCAGGCCCAGTTGCTGCAGGCGGCGCCAGAACCGCTGGAAGTCCATTTCGGGCAGCTCAGGGGTCATCGTGTTTCCGTTTCATGCAGCGCACCTGGGTTGCGAAGAGCATTACCAGAACGCCAACGAGGCGCGCCACGCATGATGCGTTCTTGAGCATATCAGATGCCCGCAGCCGTTTGCTGTTAGAATCGCGGTAGATTGAGTTTTTCCTTATGCCTGACCTACCTGCCACCCTTGGCGCCCTAAAAGATAGCATTATTCCGAACAGCGCATCAGCGGCCGCACCGTAAAAGACGAGCTGCGCGAGAATCTGATCTGCAAACTGCAACGCGGCGAAGAATCTGTTCCCCGGCATCGTGGGCTACGAAGACACCGTGGTGCCGCAGGTGGTCAACGCGGTTCTTTCGCGGCACAACTTCATTCTGCTGGGCCTGCGCGGGCAGGCCAAGACGCGCCTGATCCGCATGCTGACGACGCTGCTCGACGAGCGGCTGCCGTACATCGCCGGCTGCGAGATTCGCGACAACCCTTACCGTCCCATCTGCCGGCGCTGCCGCGATCTGATCGCCGAGCAGGGCGATGAGACGCCCATCGCCTGGCTGGAGCGCGAGGAGCGCTACGTGGAGAAGCTGGCGACGCCCGACGTCACCATCGCCGACATGATCGGCGACATCGATCCCATCAAGGCGGCGCGCGGCGGCCACGATATGTCGGACGAGCTGACGGTGCACTACGGCCTGCTGCCGCGCGCCAACCGCGGCATCTTCGCCATCAACGAACTGCCCGACCTGGCGGGCAAGATTCAGGTCGGCCTGTTCAACATCATGCAGGAAGGCGACGTGCAGATCAAAGGCTATCCGGTGCGCCTGCCGCTGGACCTGATGCTGGTGTTCACGGCGAATCCGGAAGATTACACCGCGCGCGGCAAGATCATCACGCCGCTCAAGGATCGCATCGGCAGCGAGATTCGCACGCATTATCCGCTGACGCTCGACCACGGCCTCGCGATCACCGAGCAGGAATCGTGGACCGAGCGCACTTCGCCGATCGGCTTGGAAGTCCCCGATTACATTCGCGAGATCGTCGAGCAGCTGGCGTTTCCGGCGCGCGAAGACAAGAGGGTCGACAAGCGCTCCGGCGTCTCCCAGCGGCTGCCGATTTCGGTGCTCGAAAACGTGGTCTCGAATGCCGAGCGGCGCGCGCTTCGAGCCGGCGAAGACGTGGCCGTGCCGCGCGTGCTGGATATCTACGCGGCGCTGCCGTCGATCACCGGCAAGCTGGAGCTGGAATACGAAGGCGAGCTGAAGGGCGGCGACGCCGTGGCGCGCGAGCTGATCCGCCTGGCGGTGGGCAAGGTCTACAGCAGTTATTTCGAGGGCGAGAACGTCTCGCAGATCGTGCAGTGGTTCGAGCTCGGCGGCTCGCTGAAGCTGGACGAGACCATGGACTCGGCTCGGATGGTCAAGCAGCTGGCCGGCATTCAGGGCCTGATGGAGAAGACCGCGGCGTTGGGGCTGGGCGCGAGCGAGCCGGATGCGGTGCGGGCGGCGGCGGCGGAATTCATTCTGGAAGGCCTGTACGCGCATCGGCGGATCAGCCGCAATGAAGAAGCGGGGTTCACCGCGGGGGAGCGCAAGCGCGAACCACCGCCTGAGGGCGGGGAAGGGCGCAGACCGCCGCGCCGTCAGTTCAACTGAGTGCCTGAAACGAGCATGCTGTTATGAAATCGATCCGCTATTCCCGCTACACCGGCGATGATTTCGGCCTGAGCGCCGAAGACCTGATGCAAGGCGCTGTCCGATTTCTTCTCGAAAGCGGCTTTCAAAATCCAGTACATGCAGTTCAGCGAGTTGAACCAGCACACGCTCGAGGACCTGAAGCGCGCCATCCAGCAGGCGCTCGAACAGGGCGAGATGTTCGACTCCGAGCAGGCGCCGAGCAGATCCAGCAGACGCTCGAAAACATGACGCACGAGCAGATGGACCAGTTGCTCGAACGGCTGGTGCAGAAGCTGGTCGACGAAGGCTACATCAACACCGAGCAGCAGCAGGCCAACGAAGCCGGGCCGGGCGGGACCGGCAAGCGACCGCAAGGTCGAAGGTCGAAGGTCACCGACAAGAGCATCGATTTTCTCGGCTTCAAGACGCTGAAGGATCTGCTCGGCTCGCTGGGCCAATCGAGTTTCGGCGCGCACGACACGCGCGATCTGGCCACCGGCGTCGAAACCAGCGGCGCGGCGAAGCAGTACGAGTTCGGCGACACGATGAATCTGGACATCGGCCAGACGCTGTTTTCCGCCATGCAGCGCGAAGGCGTGAAGCTGCCGCTGAATCTGGAATACGCCGATCTGCACGTGCATCAGTCCGAATATCAAAGCTCCTGCGCCACGGTGCTGATGCTGGATTGCAGCCACAGCATGATCCTGTACGGCGAGGATCGCTTCACGCCGGCGAAGAAGGTCGCGCTGGCGCTGGCGCATCTGATCCGCACGCAGTATCCCGGGCGACACCCTGCGCTGCGTGCTGTTCCACGATTCGGCCGAGGAGCTGCGGATTGTCGGATCTGGCGCGCGTGCAGGTGGGTCCGTACTACACCAACACGCGCGACGGCCTGATCCTGGCGCAGCGCCTGCTCGCGCAGGAAAAGAAGGACATGAAGCAGATCATCATGATCACCGACGGCAAGCCCATCGCGCTGACGCTCGAAGACGGGCGCATTTACCGCAACGCCTTCGGCCTGGATCCGCTGGTGATCAGCCGCACGCTCGAAGAAGTCAGCCGCTGCAAGCGCCAGGGCATCCTGATCAACACGTTCATGCTGGCCAGCGATTACGGCCTGGTGAATTTCGTCCAGAAGGTGACCGAGCTGTGCCGCGGCAAGGCGTACTTCACCACGCCCTACACGCTGGGGCAGTATCTGCTGATGGATTACATGAACCGCAAGACGCGGACCATTCACTAACCAGCTCGGCAGCAATCAATCGCTGTAAATGAAAAAAGGATAGCGATCCACGGCAAGGTCGCTGCGTTTCTTAGCCAGGCACCAGGACTGCTCGCCGCGGTTCTCCGGATTGTAGCCGTTTTCTTCCAGAAACTTCAGCAGCGGCAAGTGCGTTGAATATTCGGCAATGAAGGTCGTGAAAAGCTCGGTGACTTCGAACCCTGCTGCCTTCACGGCCTCGCCCAGTTCGTACACAGTGTATTCGCGGAAGTGTCCGATCTCTTCTTCGGCCCCGGGTCCTGGGCGTTTGTAGAGAAAAAAAATTTGCGGGTTGTCGTGCCCGTCCAGCGTTTTGGCGACGCTGGTAATGCTGCCGACGTTGGGCGTGGTCACCAGCAAGTATCCGCCGTCGCGCAGAACGCGGCGCGCTTCGAGCAGCATGTGCATGGGGTCGTACGTCAGGTGCTCGATGATTTCGCCCGCGATCACCAGGTCGAAATGTTCGTCGGGATAGGGGAACGGGTCGCGCTCCGCGTCGAAATGGTCGACCATGCAGGCGAACTCGCCATCCGGAAACGGCATGGTCTTGCGATCAAAACGTCCGGGCTTACCGAAGTAAGCGCCGCGCACTTCGCGATAGCCGCACAGGCGCTCGAGCAAGGGCGTGATCTGCATGTAACATCCCAGTTCCAGCACTCGGCCGGTGCTGCTGGGCGGGGGTACGAGAGCAAGCGTCCGCGCCAGCCTCGGGATGTGCTTCTTCAGATACGCCCGCGCGCCTTCGTCGGGCATGGGCATCTGATCGAGCGCTTGCTCGGCAGCTTTGAGCCGCGCCGCGTCAAATGGCTCGACGAAGGAACGCTGCTGCGAAGCCGTCAAATGGTAATTGAGACGCCGCAGGATATTGCGGATGAATCGCAACGGGAGCGGCAGCTGCGCGGTGGCGGCGGTTCGGTTCATTGGTTGAACACGCGCCGACTCGCGGGCAACGCCGGCAGCGGATACTTCAGATGGTATAGGACCCCCAGAAAGAGCACGCTGTCGAACCGGCCTACCAACTCCGCCGTGTTCTTCAGGACATCCAGAAGGCAAACGCCGCGGATTTCGGTGCCGTGAGGAAGTTCGAAACTGTGCCGCCAGTCGGTTTCTTCCCGCAGGTTTTTCCAACCCTGCACGTAGTTGAACGGTCCGAGGTCGGATTTGACGGCGGGAGGCATGGAGTCAGGGTGCTGAGTGCTGGCGCTTACTTATTAGTAACCATAGCATGCAGCCCGCCAGACTCGACCAGCTCAGGATGCGTGCAATCTTCATCTCAAGCCCACCGTCGTAGATGAGTTCGATTTTGCAATGCCCGGTGAAATCCGCATCCACCATCATCTGGCCCAGGCCGTCGCGTGAAATGCGCCGCGGCATGCCGTTCAATGTCGCGTGCCAGCCTGGATGATAGGCTTCTTGAAACGACAAGACATCGCCCGATCGCAAATCGGCGTCCACTTCCGCGGAGTGCCGGCTGGTCCAGCGTAGATTGGCCGGCGGTGCACCCGGGTCATCCAGGGCGGCAACGTAGCGCGAAGCTGCCCCGACGTCGTTTCCGTTGATGGGCGCGGTGCGCACGATTGCCGGCGCGGGACCACGTGTGCCAGCGACGAGACGCCGGGCACCAGCGCGATGGCATCATCGCCGTCGCGAACTAGCTTCCGGCAGCAATCCGCGAAATCTTGCGGAAGCCAGGAATGGCTTGTAGATTTCTCTGCTGTTTGGTCCTTGCACTCCGAGCGCCGCGATGCCGTAGGCTTTGAACCAAATCATGGAGATCTTGGCGGCTTGGTCCGCGGGACCGGGAGCGGCGCCAATCTGATAGTGCGATCATCAACTGCACGCGGTTCACGATGCCTTGATCGAATCCTCCGCCGAACTGTGGCGTGTCGTTGAAAGCGTTCAGCCAATACGAAATCGTGCCTGGCAGCATGACGCGCGTGTTCGTGAAATGCGAGTCGAGCCACTTGGCGGTCTGGAACTCAACGGTGGTGGTTATATCCACTGGCTTGAAATACAACTTGGCGTACTGACGATCCGACCGCACCAGAGGAATACAAGCAACGACAGCCGCACAATGCCGCGAGCATGCGTAGCTGGAGGGAAAGCCGATCGAACAGCGGCTTGACCAGGAACACCGCAGCCAGGCAAATCGCCATCTCCATTTCGAGTTGATACCGATGCGGTTGAGGCACCAGCGCAATTTCGAACCATTCGTCGGCGAGCATTGATACTCACCGAGCAGCAGCGTAAGCAGAAGAAGAACTGCAATGGCTGCATTGATCCGCCAACGCCGGAAGACGAATTTGGTCTGCACGCTGATCGCCGCCAGTACGCGAGCGCTAAGTAGAGCAGAGACTTCGCGTATATCAGCTGCATAGGGGCCGACAACGTATTGCGCGTTGTATTGAATGTCGCGGATGGTAGAGGGAGGAATCCAGGGAGACGCAATCAAGTAGGCGAGCAGCGCGATGGCGGCCGTGGTGAGCCAGCGCTTGAGCCAGCCTGAGTCTGTGCGGTTCCAGGAGGTGGCAACTAAGTAAGCGGCGACAGCCAGGGCCAGCGCGAACGAACCGAGCCAATTCGTGAGAGCCACGGCGTCCATGCCGAGAGCCGCGATCAGATAAGCCGCCGGCGTGCGTTTGGCGAGCGCCCAATCCAGCGCGAGGATCGCAAGAGGCAAGAACAGAAGCGCACTGATGTGCGGGCCCTCTCCGTAGACCATCAGGACGTGCAAGCGCCGAAGGGTCCAGAAAGTCCCGAGATCCTGGTGGATGGAAGGCATCAAGAAAGCCGACGGCGACAGCACCGAATAAACCAGCGCCGCCCAGAAACTGAACCAGCGCGAAGCAGTGAGGCGCAGCGCCAGAAAGTAAACCGCGACTGGGCCGAGGCAATACAAACATCGCGGTCACGACGTGATGCGCCCGCGCCGGCGACACCCCCGCCAAAGCCGCGAATCCAGCGACCAGGGCGTGCAGCAAAGGCGGATAGGTGTTTTGAAAAGGAATGCCGCCGTACCACAGCGGAAACCAGGTCAGATCGCGCCAGTTTTCCAGCATGTAGCGGCTGATCGAAATGTAGGCGGCTTCGATCGAGCCCATGTGCTCGCTGTACTCGAGCCAGAAGAGATTTCTGGTGATGTAGAAGTTCAGCGCGAACAACAGCCAGCGGCAATCCGGCGGTCAGCGCGATTTTTCGAGATCGACTAGCCCGCATCACCAATGGAAATTGCTGACCACGAAATATACGACCGGCAGCGCGAACAAGCTGCTGTCGACGCGATCCAGCCAGCCGCCGTGGCCCGGCAGCCAGGTTCCGCTGTCTTTGACGCCCGCGCCGCGCTTCATGGCGGATTCGCACAGGTCGCCGAATTGGCCCGCGATGTTCGCCACCGCCGTCAGCGCGAGAGCTTCGGCGAGTGGAGCGTCGGGGAGCAAACGTGGGAGGTAGAGTGGCTCCGTAAATGAGCGATGCCGCCACTGACGCGGCCGCGCCTTCCCACGTTTTGGCGGGACTGACGTGCGGCGCGAGTTTATGACGGCCTATCGCCTTGCCCGACGTACAGCGCCGCGATGTCGCCCACCCAGTTCAGCGAGAGCGCGAAGAACAACCAATAAGGATGAATCGCGCGCAGATCGATGCCGCAGCGCAGGCTCCCGAACACATACAGAACTCCCAGCACGAGCGCTGCGGCGCTAGGCAGAGCCTCCGTCAAATCGCGCAGGCGCAGAGCGAGTGCCATCGCCAGGATCGCCACCAGCACCACGAAAGCGGAATTGCCGCCGGGCACGAACAGAAGCAGGAGACCGGCGGCGTATCCGAACAGTCCCGGTTTCGCGAGTTGATGCAGCGCTACCAAATCGGCGTACTCGCGGAAGCACAGCACGCTCACCGCGGCCACGGTGGCGAGAAACGCCCACTGAGGCGCCCACAGGATCAAGTACAGGAAAGTCGGGATGAGCAGCAGCGCCGTTAGGACGCGCTTCATCGAGCCAGCGTACGGACCGCTTCAACCCATTGGTCGGAATTGGCCCGGTCATCTTCGAGGCTCAGACCACCGAAGCGGCGGTCGCGTTTCTGGTAGTCGAGAATGGCGTGCAGCAGATCGGGCCGCCGCCAGTCCGGCCACAAAGTGTCGGTGACGTACAACTCGGCGTAGGCGATCTGCCACAGCAGGAAATTGCTGATGCGCATTTCGCCCGAGGTGCGGATCAACAGGTCCGGATCCGGCAGGCCGGCGGTATACAGGCGTGAGGCGATCATCTGCTCGTCGATATGCAGATGGTCGAGGCGCTTTGCAATGCGCGCTTCCTCGACGATGGAGGCCACAGCGTCCACCAGTTCGGCGCGGCCGCTGTAGTTGAGCGCCAGGTTGAGACGCATGCCGGTATTTTTCGCGGTCGCTTCGATGGCGGCATCGAGTTCCTCGCGGACGCGCTCTGACAAGCCGTCCAGGCGGCCCATGCAGGTAAAGCGGATGCCGTTGCGCATCAGCTCGGGCAGCTCGCGGCGCAAGTACACACGGAGCAAACGCCACAGCATGTCCACTTCGGCCCGAGGCCGTTTCCAATTTTCGGCGGAGAAGGCGTACAGCGTCAGGGCCTGAATTCCCATGCGGGCGGAGGTTTCCACCGTAATGCGAACAGGCTCCATGCCAGCCTTGTGACCGGCGGCGCGCGGCAGGCTGCGACGCCGGGCCCAGCGCCCGTTGCCGTCCATGATGATGGCGATGTGGGCCGGCAGGCGTTCGGGATCGATGGCCTTGGCCAGCGCCCAGTCCTTGCTGCCTGGCCTGAGAAGCTCGAACAGATCTTTCATTCAGGCTAAAGCTTTATGGTACACCGTGGGAGCTGAATACCGCCGGAGCATGATTTTGGGAGCGTCGGCGGCATCTCCGCCGGATCGAGCACGTCCATGTCGACGTGAATATAGATTACGCCGGTTGTTTCCGAAGTTACTCCGTGCGCAGCGCCTGCAACACGTCGACTCGAGCCGCTCGCGCCGCCGGGATCACCGAGGCAATCACGGCCGCCAGCAGCAGCACCAAAGCCGAACCGGCCACCGGCAGCATGCTGGGCATTTTCAGGTCTCCCAAAGCGTGCCGGCCAGTTGCGCCAGCCCATAGCCGCAAGCCAATCCCGACCGCGAGCCCGCCGATGGCCATGGCCGCACCTTCGGCGATCACTCGCAACAGCAGATGCCGCGGCTGCGAACCAACCGCCAGCCGGATGCCAAACTCGCGCGTGCGTCCGCTGACCGAGAATGCCAGGACGCCGGCGACGCCGACGATGGCAATCAGCAGCGCGACCCCGGCGAAAACGCTGAAGACGAACGCATTGAGCCGGTCCGAGGAGAGCACTTGGGCGCGGACGTCTTCCAGAGTGGCCGCGCGTTCCACCGGCTGATCGGCGGACATGGTGCGCAGGATACGCGTGATCGGCTTCACCAGCGCATAAGGGTCGGAGCTGGCGTGAATGAACAGATGCCCGCCACCCATGATCTCCTGCTGGGCGAAAGGATGATAGACCGTCATGGTTGGTTTGGGAACCAGGTTGACGTCGTCGATGTCCGCCACCACGCCAATAATGCGGCAGGGCTTGGGGGTAATGGGGGCGAACTGCAGGATGGGATCGGTCCACAGCACGTGGTGGCCGAGCGGATTCCCGTTGGGAAACGCCCGTTGCGCAAAACTCTCGCTCACGATAATGACCTGTTCGCTGTCCTTGCGGTCCGCGTCGGTGAAATCGCGCCCCGCGAGTATGGGGCGTCCGAGGGTGGCGAAAAATCCGGGTGTGACTACTCTGAATACTGGAGCGGGGATGTTCCTCACCCGAGGCTGGAATGTGGCCATCGAGCCCATATTCGAGTCCGAAGGCGACGACGTCGGCGCGCCACGGAACGGCGTTGCCGATGGAAACGTTTTGAACGCCGGGCAGTTCACGGATGCGGCGCGCGGCTTCCTGGTAGAAATTCACGACTTGCGTGGGTGTTTTTCCGTCGCGCATTACGGGAACATTGACTGCCAGCACATGCCGCATGTCGAAGGCGGTCTGCACGTACTCGAGCGAAAGCAGGGTCTTGACCATCGCGCCGGCGGATGCCACCAGCACGAAGGAGGCGGCGATCTGGACCACTGCGAAGATTCTCAATTTCCGATTCGCGGTTCCGGTGACGCGAGTGGTTCCGCTGGTCAGGCCGAATCCCTGGGCTCCTCCCGACGACGGCAAACGCGGGACGAATGCCAGCAGCAATGCGGCAAGCACGGCCAGTGCGGCGCCCACCCAGAGCATGCTGGAATCCAGGGTGAGGTCCAGGGCGCGTACGGAGTATCGCGAAATGTAGCGCGCCAGAACCCCCACCATCGGGCGGGCAATCAGGATTCCGAGCGCAGCGCCGCTGACGCACAGCAGCAGGCTCTCGGTCAGCAAGGTACGGCGCAATGCGCCGGTGCTCGCGCCCAGCGCCGCGCGGATACCCAGTTCGCCTTCGCGGCGCATGGTGCGGGCCAGAATCAGGTTGGCGACGTTGGAACAGGCGATGACAAACACCAGCACCGACGCCGCCATCAGGACCAGCAAAATGGTCCGCGCACCCGACGTGAGCTCATCGCGCAGGCGCACCGCGCTGATGCGGTAGTCAGCTTTCGCCGGATAGGCGTCCGGATGCTCGCGCTTCATGGCTCCGTATACCGTGCGCAGCTCCGTGCGCGCCGTTTCCAGATCCGCGCCCGGCGCCAGCCTGGCGAACAATTCCGTCATGCGATGTATGCGGCCGGTCACCATGGTGGCCGAAAGATGATGCGAGCTGGTGACGATGTTGGCGATGATCTCGGTGTCCTGCGGATAAGGGACGCACGGCTCCAAAACACCCACCACCGTGGCCGGGCGCGTATCGAGGAACGAACCGAGGCGGACTGTTTTGCCGAGCACCGTAGGATCGCTCTTCAGCGCCGTCGTCCAGAATCGATAGGTCAAGACCACCGCGCCGGCGGCATTGGGGCCGTCATCCTGCGCATCCAGCAGCCGGCCGAGGACCGGACGCAACCCCATGGTCTGGAAATAGGAGCCGCCCACCACGCCGGCCGTCACTGTGCGAGGCTCTCCCAGTCCGGTCATGGTGAAGCCGAGCGTGGAGAAATCGCCGAACGAGGTCAGAGTTCTCAGGCTGGAACTCAGGTCCTGGATTTCAGGCACCGAGAAGTTGGCGTTTTCGTTTCCCTCTCCGGCGGCGCTCTGGCGGATGTAGATCAAGTGATCTTCGTCTCGGTTGACCAGCGGGCGCAGCAGCACCGCCCGCACCAGGCTGAACATCGCGGCGTTGGCTCCGATTCCCAGGGCCAGGGTGAGCACAACCGTCACCGTCAGCCCTTTGGCGCGCGCCAGGGAACGGGCGCCGACTTTCAATTCGCTCAGAAAAGACGCAATGTTTTCGACCATGCTGTTCACCCTAATTGGTTAGGCTTACGCAAGTATATCGCCACGGCGGCGCCAAATAAATAAAGGCGATTAGCTCGGCCAGTTCAAGTTAGTGTTCGTTTCCGGGAATGGCCGCGTTCGGAAAGGGACAAAGGTCGCCCGCCCAGATGGTTGGTCCAGATTACGATCGGCCACGTCGGTTCACAGCCTGGAGAGAGGCAAGAGAGCCGGCGTAGTAAGATCATTCAGCGGTCCTACAAGGGAAGGAGTTCTCGGATATGTACCGTCTGCTTTTAGCCGTCTGCCTGTTGGGATCTTGCGCGGCCGCAGCCCATGGCGCTGCGGTCGAATTCGAGATGATGACATGGCCCGAGCTGAAACACGCCATTCATGAGGAAGGCAAGACAACTGTACTCGTCTACAACGGCGGCACAGAACAAAGAGGACCGCAGAACGTGGCGGGCGGCCATACTCTTATGGCTCGTGCAACGGTAAATGCCATCGCGGAGAAGCTGGGCAATGCGATCGCTGCGCCGGTCATGCCGTTTTCGGTTAACAATGCCGATCCAAATCTGCCTGGCACCATCGGCATCACGGCTGCGCTGTTCGCCGAACTGAACCAACAGGTGGCCGAACAGCTGATCAAGAATGGTTTTCGAAACGTCGTGCTGATGGGCGACCACGGAGGCGGGCAGAAGGAACTGCGCGAGGTGGCCGAAAAACTGGACAGTAAATATTCCTCGCAAGGCATCCGGGTGGTCTTCTGCGGGGACGTGTATCGAAAGGCAAACGACGACTTCGACCAGTGGCTGGCTTCCCACGGTTATCCGCGCAGCACGCACGCTGGTATCCCGGACACGTCAGAAATGCTTTACCTGGGCGGCGACAAGGGATGGGTTCGCAAGGAGCTGGTCGTTTCCGCGGCGGGAGATCCGGTGCCGGAGCGAGGTCAGCAACCTAAGCGGAAGATCAACAATGGAATCACGGGCGATGCGAGACGGTCCAGCGTCGCTCTCGGTAAACAACTATTTGAGATGAAGGTGAACTACGCGGTTAGCCAGGTCCGGCAGCTACTTCAGGAAACGAAGGCGGCGCGGAAGTAGCGGGGTTACACGCCCAGGCGGTGGGTCCAGACCACGTCCAGCGCGAATCCCACGCCCAGGGCGGCGATGCCCAGGAAAGTTCCAAAAGGCAGTTCGTACGTCGAGGCGTCTTTGCCGGTGATCCAGATGTAAAGCAGGCCGACTATCGCGCCCAACAGCGACCCGACGATCAGAGTCAGCAAAGCGGCCTGCGTGCCCACGAAGGCGCCAATCATGGCGACCATCTTGACGTCGCCCAAGCCCAAGCCTTCGCGATGCCGTACCTTTTCATACAGCACGGCCACCAGCCACAAGGCCCCCGCGCACAGCAGTGCGGAAAATGCGGATTCCGCGGCTGAGACCAGTCCCTGATTGTGGACCGAATGCAGCAGCAGTCCGATCATCCCCCAATCCAAGTGAACGAAGAAGGCGAACACCACGCCCAGGACCACGCCGCCGAGGGTGAACTCATCCGGCAGGATGCGCTCTTCCAGATCAGAAAAAATCAATGTGATCAGAATGGCCCCATAGATCGCAAATTTAGCAGCCGCGACCGTGGCGCCGAGGAACCAAAACGCGCAGAAAAACGCGATGGCGGTGAGCAGCTCGACGATCGGATAGCGAAACGGGATGCGAGTGCCGCACTTCCGGCAGCGCCCCTGCAGCATCAGAAAACTAAGCAGCGGAATATTGTCGTACCAGCGAATGGTGGCTTCGCACTTCGGGCAATGGGATCGCGGCGAAACCACCGAAAGATCCCGCGGCAAGCGGTAGATACAAACATTCAGAAAGCTGCCGATCAGGAGTCCGGCGAGCGCAGCCAGCCAAGCTTCTATCAAAGGACCATCCTCTCATATACGCGCGCGGTCTCGGAGGCCAAATGTTCGACGGAAAAATCCTGCTCCACGCGCGCTCTGGCGCGGGCGGCCAGGCGCAGCGCGAGCGGGCGATCCTCCAGCAGACGCCGGATCTGGCGCGCCACCTCATCCGGCTGGTTCGAAGTGAGCAATCCCGTACATTCATCCTCGACGATTTCCGGCAGGCCACCCACGGCGCTGGCAATCACAGGCACGCCGTGCGCCATGGCCAGCAGCGCCGCCGATCCCAGGCCTTCCGAATCGGAAATGTACACGAACAGTGCCGCTTGGGGAAGGTCGCGGCCGAGATTTTTCGAAAATGCGATCGGCACATCGGCCAGTGCGGCGGCTTTCTCCAGGATGTGCTTTCCCTTGCCCGCGTCTTCGGAATCGAGCGCCAGCACCCGCTCGCGATGGGCTTGTCCCGACGGCGGAGGAATGGGGACGCCATCGTGCACGACGGTGATGCGCGAGGCCTCCACGCCCGCCTCCAGCAGCGTGGCCTTCACAAACTCGGACACGGCCAGGAAGTGGGAGGCTCGCCGGTATTTCCAACGCGAGGGGAAGCCGCGCCGCACCGGAAACGCCACGCGGCGGGAGACGATCAGCGGTTTTCCAAACGGCAGGCCCAGCGTGTGGGCGCGGGCATCGTGCGCGTGAATCAAGTCCGCCCCGTGCAAAGCGCGCGCGAGCGACGACCAGCGCAGGGGCCGTGCGTCCAGCCGCTGGGCCTGCGCGGCCTGCAGCAGTTCGGAGCGCTGCGGAGCAAGCAGCCGGGCAGCGTGACCTCGAGCTTCCAGTCCACGCAGCAGATAAAGCACCTGCCACTGCCCACCGCGCATCTCCTCGCCGGTGTCGATGTGCAGCGAGAGCACGCTAGCCTCGCGGCCCCATGTTCTTGGCCTTGGCGTATTTCAGGAAGTTATAAAAAGCCGCCATATAGGCGATGGCGAGTCCCTCGTAGCCATCCAGGAAGCCGCGTTGCAGAACGTAGGTGCGAAAAAAAGTCCAGGCCGGATCGAGAGCAAGTTCCTTCCAGCCGATTTCAGCTTTCTGGCTCACCAGTTGCTCGGCCGCGAGCGTGGTGTAGCGGTCCAGCGTGCGGAGATGTTCGGAGAGCGAGCTGCAGGTGAAGTGGAGAATATTCGCGTTGAGGTGGCCGACGCGGCCGTCCACGACTACGGACTCGTGCACGAAGTTGCCCACCCACTTGGCGTGCTGCCGGTGAAACAGCCGGATCTTGCGATCCGGATACCAGCCCGAGTGCAGAATCCAACGGCCCAGGTACTGCGCCAGCCGCGGCATGGTGTAGGCGTCAAACTCCGGGCCGTTTTTCTTGATTTGCCAGATCTCGGCTTCCAGGGCTTCGCTCAGCGCTTCGTCGGCGTCGAGCGAGAGAACCCAGTCGTTCTGGCAGCACTCCGAGGCGTAGTTTTTTTGCCCGGCATAGCCGCGCCAGGCCATATCCAGGACTCGCGCGCCCAGTTTGGTGGCCAGCTCCACGGTGCGGTCGGTCGATCCGCTATCCACCACCACGATCTCGTCACAGCAGCGCAGGCTCTCCAGCGCTCGTGCGATATTGCGTTCCTCATTGTAGGTAATGATCGCAGCCGAGATTTTCATTCGGAGGGCTGATGATAGTTTAGCGTGCCGTGGCGTTCACACTCGCGTGAACGCCTGAAGGTATTGGGGAGCGCTACACTGTGCCCTGTAGCGGGCCATGGACGCACATACCGCAAGTGAGGAGCAGAGGCGCGAAAGCTTGACGCCAACGGCAGCCAAGATCCGCAAGCTCGGTGGCTGGGCCGTGCTGGCGTTGTTCGTCGCACTCACAGCGTATGGCTTCGACCAAGCCAAGCTCTTTAGCCAGGAGATTTGGACGCCCGCCGGTCTGCGCAGATTCCTGATCTTCGCTGGCTGCTACTGGCTGTGCTTCGGCTTGTTCGCGCTCTCGAGGCCGCGAATTTTCTCTGGCGCCGTCCTGACGGCTGTGCTGGTCTACACCCTGGTTGCGACGGGCCCGCTGGCGCTCGCGAGCGTGCTCCTGGTTGTGCTGTCGAGCCTGGCCTTGGGACAAGCCCTTCTGAAGCGCGTGGGTGCGTCCGATGACGGCTCCGCCACCACGAACATCCTGGCGGCGCTCCTCGGCCTGAGCTTATACATGTTCGTGCTCAGCATTGCGGCGCTGGAGCCGGTGAACTATCCCGCAGTGTATCTGGCGGCGCTCGCCGCACCGCTGATCTGGCAGTGGCGGCGCACCATCGACTGGCTGGCCCGCATCCCGAGACTCTGGCAACCGCTGGCACTGAGCCGCGCAGAACAATTTGCCGCCGCCGCGCTGATTTTCGTTTTGATGCTGCACTGGCTGGTGGTGCTCGAGCCCGAGATCGGTCCTGACGCGTTATCGATACATCTGGTGATTCCCGAATACATGCGCGTGGCGCATCGTTGGCATTTCGACGTCACCAGGCATCTCCAGGCGGTAATGCCCAAGGGCGCCAACTGGCTCTACACGCTGTGCTATTTTCTGGGCGGCGAATTCGCGGCGCGGCTCTTTAATCTAACCGTCCTGCTCGCGATCGTCGCATTGCTGATCTCTGCCATTCGCCGCTGGCTTGCGCTTGCACCGGCCTTGCTGCTAGCGGCGCTATTTGCCGCGACGCCGTTGGTTCAACTGGTCACCGGATCTCTGTTCGTCGAAAATCTGTGGGCCTTGCTGGGCTTTGGCGCGCTCATCTCGCTCGCGCTGTATCGCGAAGACCGCCGCGAGCAGTTCCTCTATCTGGCCTTTGTTCTGCTCGGCGCCGCGGTCGCCACCAAAGCAATTGCGCTGGCATTTCTTCCAGGCGTCGGGTTGATCGTGGTGTGGACCTGGTGGAGGCGCCGCGGCCAGTCCGCACACACGATTCGCGAGGCGGCTCTCGCAGCCCTTTGTTTCCTGGTCTTCGCCATTCCACCCTACTGGACCGCCGCGGCTAAGACCGGTAATCCCGTGTTCCCGTACTTCGTCCGCTGTCTTCCCTGGAAAATTCCAGCACCTCGCCGAAGGATTCGGCGGTCCGCCGCCCACTGGGCCCCGCACATTCGCTGCGCCCTTCGATCTGACGTTTCACACCGGCCTGTACCGCGAAGTGCAGGACGGCGCCATGGGCTTCCAATACTTCCTTTTCCTGCCTTTGGCGCTCGCACTGCTGCACCGCAAGTGGCCGGACATCGCTCGACTCAGTGGTTTGACATTCGTCCTCTTCACCGTTGCTACTCTGCGCACGGATCCGACCTCGCGCTACTTCTATGCCGCGCTCCCGATGGCGACTGTGTGTATCGCGGCCGCTTTCGCATCGTTGCGGGCGCTCGATTCCCGGCTCTATCGGCTTTCGATCGCCCTTGCCGCGGCCGTACTGTGTCTGGACGTGTATTTCATTCCCTCCTCAGGCTGGATGTTCAAGGATTTCGTCACCAACCCAGCCTCGCGCCAGGCTCGCCTGGATTACGTGACCGCGCACGCACCGGAGCGCAACCTGGTGGCGTATCTCAATCGCACGCATCCCGGCGCGCCGGTCGCCTTTTTCGAGAGCAACGCCATCGCCGGCCTTCGCGCGCCCGCGCTGACCACCACTTGGCACAATGTCGATTTTTACAACCGCATGCTCGACGCCAGATCGCCCGCCGAATGCCGGCGCATCCTGGAGGACAACGGCGTGCGTTTCGTGATCGCGCCCTTGGCTTCGAGCGGCATCCCCATCACAACGACGCCCGAGGAAGCGTTTTTGAGACAATGCACTGAACCCGATTCCACTTCGGGCAATTTCTACGCCGGCCATGTGAAGGACTCATGCCCGGCTGAACTCGAGCAGCCTCCAACAGTGCTCGCGGCTGGAGAATACGACGACTGGGATGCGCGTCTGCGCTACCGCGGCCTGTGGTCGCGCCTGCGCTTCGACGAGGCATCGCAGGGGACCCTAACCGCTTCCGACTCCGCCGGCGCCGAACTTGTTGTGCGCTTCGAAGGATCGGAAGTGATCTACGTCTATACCAAAGCGTTCAATCGCGGCCTGGCCGAAGTTCTAGTGGACGGCGAAAGCCAAGGCACGCTGGACCTGTATTCGCCGGCCATCGAATGGAGGACCGCCACACCGTTTCGCGCCACCGGCTCAGGCCCCCACACGTTCCAGATCCGCGTCACAGGCCGCAAGAATCCCGCCGCGAGCGGTGTTTTCGTGGATGTGGATACGTTGATCGTGCGCTAGGGCGCGCGGCGCCGTAAGAGAAAACCCTTAGCAGATCGCATTCAAGTACTCAGGGGTCCTAAGGCGATTGCCGCTGCGTTCTAAGTCTTGCCGCCCCTAGTAACTACCACACAATGCGTCGATCATTGGCTTGACGAGGAAACAAGGCCCGTGTACCTGGTTCAAATCTTCAGCGCCAGCCCGCTAGCGGGTCTCGCCTTGTGCATCTGTCTGGCAACCATCCTCTGGTGTATCCTTCTGACGCATCACCAGACGAACAGGCTGGACAAGTGGCTGGCCGGGCTGCTCGGGCTGATCGCTATTTACGAGGCTCTTCGTATTCTGCGCGATGCCGGGTTCGCCCTCTTCGGAGGCATCAAGCAATGGGATGGCTGGGTGGACTTCCTGATTGCGAGCCTGTACCTGATCGCAGTCATGATGTTAAAGATTTCCAGTATCGACCGTGCCCGAACCAAGGTTCGCTTGCGTCTGGTGGAGGCCAACGAAAAATCGGTCGAAATCGGAAAAACCGCCGCGGCGCTGCCGCCCGATCTGACCTACCTGCTGTTTGACGCGTGCCCGCTGGCCACCTTCGCCACCGACACCGATCTGATTGTGATCTATTGGAATCCGGCGGCCGAGGATCTTCTAGGATGGACGCGGGACGAAGTGCTGGGGCAACCGCTGCCTTTCGCTGAGAGCGGCCCATTGGTCAACAAGCGGGGGCGCAACGTGGATGCGGCGCTGTGGAGCGTGCCCATTCTTTCGGCCAGCGGCTTGCTGCGCGCCACTTTGGTGGTGGCCGCCTCCAGCGCGGCTCTGCGGGCAGCGGGCCTCGCGAACGTCGGTCTGGACACCAAACCACAATTGGCCCTCAACTCCTAAACCACGCCCCGGTCCACTTTCGTTCGCTCAGCGCGCGCGATGCTGCCTGCTTACTCGGGCAACACGTCGCGAATGGGCTGGCCGGCCTTATGGACAGCCGCCGTGTAGTTTTCACCGAGCAGGCCGGCCAGCGTGGCAGCGATCTGGTTCTGAGTCACTGGCGCGATGTTGGCGCGCTCGCCCAGCGCCCGCGTATCCGGGCCCATAAAAGCCATCCAGATGTACTTCGATGCCGGAATTTTTTCGCCGTGACTTTTCCACTCCACCGGCGCATCGCCACGGCCATGATCGGTTGAAAAGATCAAGGCCGTTTTTCCGCGATATTCTTCCATCGACTGCACGGTGTCCCACAATTCCTTGAGATATTGATCAACGCGATGAGCGGCTCGCAGGTATGCATCGTATTTTCCTTCGTGCGCCCAATCGTCGGTTTCACCGAGGGAAAGATAGAGAATGCGCGGCTTGTGCATTTTCAAATGTTCCAGAGCGGTGTGGAAGGCGAACGAGTCAAAAGCCTCATCGTCCCAGGCATAGGTTTCATTCTTGAGACGATTCAGCAGCGCCAGGCCTGGAGTAACCGGCGGCATCGTGAACGGCTCATAACCGGCGTTGACGGCAAAGCCCGCGCGCTTGGCGTTGACAATCGAAGCAATAACCTCCCAAGCGCCGAAGGCAGCCACTTGGCTGCGGTAGGCCGCTTTTTGGTGCAGCCATTCCAGAACAGTCACGTTGTCATTGGGGACATTGTCATTGCTGGTGATGCGTGGGTCGGCGAATCCACACAGCGTCTCGTTGTATCCCGGATAGGAGAAATTCTTGCCGTTGGTGACGTAGGCATCAGACGCGCGGTCGCGGTTCCCGTAGATCTGCCCGTTGCCCGAGATGGTCTGCCAGAAGAAAGGCAGCAGAGCTGCACGGCGCGCCTGGGGTGTCTCGCGCCAATAGAGACGCTGCAGTTCGTCCACGCTGGCGGCGCTTCCCGCCTGGCCCAGCAGAGCTGCATCCGCGCCTCGGAAAATCTCCTGCCAGCGCATCCCGTCCGTCATGACGAAAATGATGTTCTGCGTCTTGTGGGTCGCCTGCGCGCGGGCGCAAACCGGCGCGATTGCGGCCAGAATGATCAGACAGAGCCCGCGGAATCGTTGTGGCATGAAGCTCCTTTGCTGGCCGATATGAGGCTTGGCCGCAGTGTAGCATCACGCCCGCCCTGTCCGATTCCAGTTGACGACAGGGCCGGTAACTCTTACACAAATTCGCCTTGCGCCCGCGCAATCGTTATCGTTTTTCCTGTGCTGGATGTGCCGGGGCCGGCCGGGGCGGTTCCGGGCGAGCCTGCGGTGTGGGCGCTACCGGTGCTGGACGCGGCGGCGGAGCTGGTCGAGCTTGCGGCACGGGTCGAGGCGGCGGAAGTGGCCGAGCTTGTGGCGTGGGTCGAGCCTGCGGTACTTCTCGCGCCTGCGCTGCCGGTGCTGGACGAGGCGCAGGTGCCGGCCGAGCTTGCGGCGCGGGTCGAGGCGGTGCGGCCGGTGCCTGACGTGGCTGCGGCGCGGATTGCGAGGGAGGCCGATGCTGCGGGAATTGCGCCGGCGCAGCTCTCCTCTCTGCGACCGGCGGACGAGCCTGCGGAGCCGGCTGTGCTTGCGGACGCTGGAATTGCGGCGCCGGTGCGGCTCCTCTCTCTGCTACCGGCGGACGTGCCTGCGGAACCGGCTGTGCCGGCTGACGCTGGAATTGCGGCGGCATCTGCCCTTTTCTCTCCGCGAGAGGCGGGCCAGCTTGCGGAGCTGGCTGACCCTGCGGGCGCTGAAATTCTGGCCGCGCCGCTCTGTTCTGTGGAGCTTGAGGAGCCGGAGGCGCTCCTGCCCGCGCGTTCGGCGGTGCGTTATTAGGAACTGGACGCGCTGCCGCCCGCATCGCCTCAGCCGGGGGACGTGCCGCGGGGGCTCTGTAATTGGTCGCCAGCGGCCGGGCTACCGCCACCGTTGCCGGTTGCGGATGACCCGCGGCGACAAATTGCGCGCGATTGCCGGCGGCTTGGTGCGCGTGCTGCATCTGCGCGGGTACGGGACCGGTTCGAGGGTCGCGCGCCACGGCTAATTCCTGGGGAGTGGGGCGTGCATTGATCCCGCCGCCTCCGCCGTCGTAGCTTACGCGATCATGCCGCTGGTTCGGCACCGGGTGGCTATAGACAAAGTTGTTTACAAAGCGCGGATCGACGTTGGTGACCGCGCGGTTATAGCGCAAATGGTCGTGATCCCAATACCCGCCATAGTAACCGCGGCCGGGATATCCGAAGCCGTAATCGATGCCGCCATAGAATCCAATGTGCGGGCCCCAATAACCGGCGTAAAGAGCATAAGCGCCGTTGTAGAAACCCCACCAGGGAGGCGTCCAGAGCGCGTCTACCCAAGGAGCCAGCACCCATGCGCCGGGTACCCAGTAAAACCCGGCGGCTGAATAGCCCCAGTAGCCGGGCGTCCAGATGTAATCCTCACCGGGACACGGGGGCTGTGCGTATTCCACCAGAGGCGGTGGAGGTTCGGGGGCCTCCGCCACCGGTTGGTACGACGGCCCGTAAGAATTCTCTCCGTATGAGTAATTCTGCTCGTATCCGGACTGGCTGTAGACCGGTGGGCTGTCGGTCTGCGGAGCTTGCGTATAGGACTGCGCGGCTTGTGTATTGGGCTCCGGAGCAGGCGCATAGTTCGGAGATGTGTAACCAGAATCGTTGACCGGCGCGAGATTTCCGTCCGCGGGATTTCCGTTGCCGGGGTCTGCCGCTTGATTCTGCGCTTTATTGCAAGCGCTGAGTCCTGCGAATAACAACGCTATAACAATCGAAAAAGAAGTAACTTTAGCGGGCGTGCTCATGTCCGCCTCCCAGTTGGTTCGAGCACGTGGCTTACCAGTCAACGAGCTAACAGTTTGCGAAGAGGTGTCACGGTTAACCGGTTATACTGAAGATCGATCGGGGAGAAACTAAGGGCCACGGCGGCGGATCATGACAATTTCACGGCGCGAATGGATGCTGGCGGCGGCTTGCTGGGCCGAAGTGCTCCGAGCTCAAACGCAGCAATTCGCCTGGTTCGATGCGGCCACGGCGGCCGAGATCAAGGCCATCGCGTGCCAGATCATTCCGGATGATGAAACGCCGGGAGCGGACCGAGCGGGCGTGATCTGGTTCATCGATCGCGCGCTGGCCGATTACGATCAGGACCAGCGCGAGCTCTACAAACGCGGTCTGGCCCAAATGGAAGCCCAGCGCGCCGAGCTGTTCCCGGATTCTTCGAGCATCGCCAGCCTGACGAAAGATCAGCAGATCCAGTTGCTGCGGGCGGCGGAAAAAACCGAGTTCTTTCAAGCCGTGCGTTATCACACCATCCTGGGGTTCTTCGGACATCCGAAATACGGCGGCAATCGCGGCCAGGTGGGCTGGAAGCTGCTCGGTGTCGAATACTCCATGCAGTATCAGCCTCCCTTCGGCTACTACGATGCGGAAGCCGCCAAGGAAAGCGCGAAATGAGCGTGACGTTTCGTCCTTCCGACACAGTTGATTTCGTGGTGGTGGGCGTCGGCGCCTCCGGCGGCATAATGGCGAAGGAACTGTCTACCGCGGGATTCCGTGTGGTGGCGCTCGAACATGGACCCTGGCGGCACGAAAAAGATTTTACGCACGACGAGATTGCCGTGGCCGAGCGCGGTGAGTTAGTCAACGATCATAAGAAACAACCCAACACGTTTCGCAAGACCCCCGACGAGAAGGCCAAGCTGCAACCCGCCATTGGATATTGCCAAACCGTCGGCGGCGGCTCGGTGCATTTTACGGCCAACTACTGGCGCTTCCACCCCGAGGATTTCCACGAGCGCTCGGTTTGGGGCGCGGTCCCCGGAGCCGACCTGCGCGATTGGCCCATCAGCTATGACGAGCTGGAACCGTATTACACGAAGGCCGAATGGGACCTGGGGATCTCGGGCTTAGCCGGCTCCAATCCTTTCGACGGCCCTCGTTCGAAGCCATATCCGCTCCCGCCGATGCCGGTGAAATCATCGGGCGTGCTGTTCGAGGGGGCCGCCAAGAAGCTCGGCTTGCATCCCTTTCCTGCCCCGATGGCGGTGCTTTCGCAACCCTATCGCGGACGCGCCGCTTGCGTTCACTGTGGTTTTTGCGAGGCGTTCGGCTGCGAAATGGGCGCCAAATCGAGCAGCCTCACCTTGATGCCGGCGGCCATCAAAACCGGCCGCTGCGAAATTCGCCCCGGCTCTTACGTCCGTAAAATTGAAGTCGGCAAGAACGGCCGTGTTACCGGCGTGATTTATTTTGATGACCGCAAGCGCGAAATTTTCCAGCGCGCTAAAGCGGTGGTGGTCTGCGCCAACGGAGCTGAGACCCCCAGGCTGCTGCTGATGTCCAAGTCCAACGCGTTTCCCAACGGCCTGGCGAATTCGCACGGCAACGTCGGCAAGTACTTGATGTTCGACAACGGCGGCTACGCGATGGGCGTCTTCGAACATCCGCTAAACGACTACAAGAGCGTCGTTGTTACGCGTGTCTTGCATGACTACTACCGCGCTGACCCAAAGCGTGGCTTCTTCGGCGGCTCGGGAATCGACGCGCGCTTCGATTTTTATCCCGTGGCCTTCGCCGCGCGCGCCATGCCAACCGATATCCCGCAATGGGGCTCGGAATGGAAGCGCATGGTCGGCGAATATTATTGCCACACCATGGGCCTTCTGGCGCACACTAGTTGCCTGGCGGTCGAGCAGAACAGCATCTCACTCGATGACGAAGTCAAAGACGCTTGGGGGCTGCCTGCGATGCGTGTCACCTTCAAGAATCATCCCGACGACCTCAAGATGCTGCAATTTTCCGCCGAGCGCCAGAAGGAGATTCTCACCACCGCCGGCGCCCAAAAGATCTGGTTCGATCCTGGTTCACTCGGCGAGCAGACCTTTTCCGTGCACCTGATGGGGAGTTGCCGCATGGGCGATGATCCTGCCAGCAGCGTCGTCAATAAGTGGAACCGCGCTCATGATGTCCCCAATCTCTTTCTGGTGGATGGCAGTAGTCTTGTCACTAGCGGCCGGCAGCAGCCCACCGAAACGATTCAAGCTCTGGCCTACCGTACCGCGGATTATATCCAGCAAGCGGCAAAGCGCGGTGAAATCTAGCCAGTGCTACCATCAGAATCGCGGAGAGAAAAACTGAACAATTTCGCGCTTCCCGCGTAAAATAAGCTGTAGAAATTCGCGGCTCTGGAGGCACGCCCCGTTGGCACTCACCATCACCGGCCTATCAAAAACCTATCCAAACGGCGTAAGGGCTCTCAACAACATCTCGCTCACCATCGGCAATGTCATGTTCGGTCTGCTGGGCCCTAACGGCGCCGGCAAGAGCTCGCTCATGCGCACCATCGCCACCCTCCAGGACCCGGACTCCGGCTCGATCGAGCTGGACGGCCTCGACGTCCTCAAGCAAAAGAACGAAGTGCGCAAAATCCTCGGCTATCTGCCGCAGGAGTTCGGCGTCTATCCGAAGATGTCCGCCCTCGACATGCTGGAACACATCGCCGTCATGAAGGGCGTCACCAACAAGACCGAGCGCAAGCAGATGGTCGACGCGCTTCTCAACCAAACCAATCTGTGGGACGTGCGCAAGAAGTCGCTCAGCACTTACTCCGGCGGCATGAAGCAGCGTTTCGGCATCGCCCAGGCGCTGCTGGCCAACCCGAAACTCATCATCGTCGACGAGCCCACCGCCGGCCTCGATCCCGCCGAGCGCAACCGCTTCCTCAACTTGCTCAGCTCCATCGGATCGAACGTCACCGTCATCCTCTCCACCCACATCGTCGAAGACGTGCGCGAGCTGTGCCCGCGCATGGCCATCATCTCCAACGGCGAGCTGTTGCTCGAAGGCGCGCCCGCCCAGGCGCTCGAATCGCTGCGCGGAAAAATCTGGTCCAAAGTCGTCTCCACCGACGCCGAACTGCGCGCCATCGAAGCCGCCTTCAATGTCGTCTCCACGCCACCTGATCGGCGGCCTGCATGAAGTCCGCGTCTTCGCCGACAACAATCCCGGCGATGGCTTCCGGCCCGTGGAATCCAGCCTCGAAGACGTCTACTTCCTGAACCTCGCGCGGCACGCCAGGAAACTAAGGAGCGTCACATGCGACATGTTTTGGGAGTTCTTCAAGTTCGAGCTCAAGTTCCGCTTCAAGAGCCTCTCGACC
The DNA here is from genome assembly GCA_963739705.1 of Terriglobia bacterium. Lineage (GTDB taxonomy): Bacteria > Acidobacteriota > Terriglobia > Bryobacterales > Bryobacteraceae > Palsa-89. The sequence goes on from CAVUBR010000025.1 coordinate 783,717, forward strand.
TACATTTACTTCGTGCGTCTGGTTCGCCTTCAACTTCCTCAGCGTGGCCAGCGAAAGCTTCGGGCCGGTCGGCAATACCAACGGCAAGGTCCTGCTGAACGGCCCGTACGCCAACATCTTTAACGACATCGGCATCAGCTTCTTCGGCGTCATCATTATCGCCGCCATCTTCGGCACCTCGATCCTGCGCGATTTCCAGCGCGACACGATCCAGATCCTATTTACCAAGCCCATCTCGAAGTTCGCCTATCTGGGCGGCCGCTGGGCCGGATCGTTCGTCGCCACCGTCTTCGCCTTCTGCGGCCTGCTGTTCGGGGAATTTTTTGGCACGTTCGCGCCCTGGGCCGACCACGCCCGCATCGGCCCCAATCATCTCGGCTGGTACCTGCAGCCGTTCTTCTCCATCGTCGTCTTCCAGATCTTCTTCCTCGGCTCGCTGTTTTTCCTGGTCGCCGCGCTCTCGCGCAAGATCTTCATCGTCTATCTGCAGGGCGCCGCGATCTTCATGCTGTATCTGCTCGGCCTCGCCGCTTTCAACGCCACTCGCTCGCTCGAACATTTCTGGTCCGGCATCCTCGATCCGGTCGGCTTCCTGTACACCGACGCCATCACGCGTTACTGGACCGTCGTAGAACGCAACACGCTGCTCTACTCCTGGTCGCCGCACGTCGCCGGCGGCGTCTTTCTCTACAACCGGCTGTTGTGGGGATCCGTCGGCGTCCTGTCGCTAGTCGCTCTTTGGAAATTCTTCCCCATGTCGGTCGAGGCGTTGACCACCCGCTCTTTCACCAAACGCGCCGCGCTGGCCCGCGCGCAGGATCTTGCGGAGGCCGCCACGCGCAGCCTGATCCCGGTGAAGCTGCCCCGCGTGCACCGGGTCTTCGGCCCCTCCACCACCTTCGCGCAACTGGTTTCCCTCACGCGCCTCCGCATCTCGAATATTGTGCGCGAAGTGCCTTTCTGGGGCATCTTGATCCTGATGGCCGGTGTTTCCATCAACAACGGCCATTACGCCGGCCGCGTCGCCGACCAGAACGTCTGGCCCGTCACCTACCTCATGCTGCAGGCCGTCGAAGGCATCGCAACGTTCTTCTTCTTCATCATCGCCACGCTCTACGCGGCCGAACTCCTCTGGCGCGAGCGCGACACCGCCTTCGCGGGCATCCACGACGCGCTGCCCTTTGCCGAAACCACCGATTGGTTCTCCAAACTCTTCGCCTTGTGCTTTGTCGAATTCGTGCTGCTCACCGTCGCCGGCCTCTGCGGCATCTTGATGCAGACCATCGCCGGCTACTACAACTACGAACTCGCCCAATACGCCAAGGAACTGTACCTCATCGTTTTCCCGCAAGTGCTCACCTTCAGCCTGCTCGCGCTTCTTCATCCAGACCGTCGTTTCGCACAAGTTCATCGGCCACGGCATCATCATCGGCCTGTTCGTTCTGATGCCCATCCTTTTCAACTTCGGCTGGGAGAACACGCTCTACCTGATCGGCAACGTGCCGCAATACACATACTCGGACATGAACGGCTACGGCCATTTCGTGCCGGCGATTTTCTGGTCCATCACATACTGGCTTTCGATCTCCTGCTTCTTAGCGACGGTCTCCATCGCACTGGCCCGCCGCGGCTCCGAAGACGGCTGGCGCGCCCGGTTCCGGCTGGCCACGCAACGTGCCCCGCGCCTGATTCCCGCCGCCGCGATCTTCCTTCTGGCCGCCATCGGCAGCGGCTCTTGGTATTTCTACAACGCCCACGTCCTCAATGAATACCTCACCGCCAAGGACCGCCGCGATATTCAGGCCAACTACGAGCGCGACTTCAAGAAGTACGAAAAACTGCCCCAGCCGAAGGTCATCGCCGTCGACGCCAACATCGACATCTTCCCCGAGCGCCGTTCTTTCTCCGGCACCGGCCACTTCGTGCTGCAGAACAAGACCGCGCCAGCCCATCAGCCAGATCCACATCACCAACCAGCAGCAGTCGGTCAGCGACGGTCCGCTTCGATCGCCCCTTCCATGTCGTTTCCACCAGCCCGCGCGCGCTGTACACCATCTACCAGCTCGAACAACCCCTCGCTCCCGGCGACAAGCTCAACCTCAATTTCCAGGTGGGCTATACCAGCCGCGGCTTCAAGGATGGCAATGAGCGCGCCGAACTGGCCTACTCCGGCACTTTTTTCGACAGCGGCTATTTCCCCACCATCGGCTACGACGCTACTGTCGAAATCGACGACCCGCGCCGCCGCCGCGAAGAACATCTCCCCGACCAGGAACTGCTGCCCGCACCGCGGCGATCCCGAAGGCTCAGTAACCAACATCTTCACCACCAACTCCGATTGGATCACGCTACCGCACCACTGTCAGCACCTCCGACGATCAGATCGCCCTCGCTCCCGGCTATCTGACGCGCGAGTGGCACTCCGGCGGCCGCCATTATTTCTCCTACGACATGGGCGACGTGAAGACGCTCGACTTCTTCGCCTACGTCTCGGCCCGCTATCGACGTGAAGCGCGAGATGTACCAGGGCGTCGCCAATCCGATCGCCATCGAGGTTTACTACGATCGCGCACCATCCTTACAATGTCGATGACATGATCGATGCCTCCAAGCTCGGCCTGGCTTACTACGAGAAGAATTTCAGCCCGTTCCAATTCCGCCAATACCGCATCCTGGAGTTCCCACGCTACCGCACCTTCGCGCAGTCCTTCCCCAACACCGTCCCGTTTTCGGAGGGCATCGGCTTCATCGGCCGCGTGGAGAAGCCCACCGACATCGACTTCACCTACTTCGTCACCGCGCACGAGCTGGGCCATCAATGGTGGGCGCATCAGCTCATCGGCGCACGCGTGGAAGGCTCCAACATGATGTCGGAAACGCTGGCCGAGTACTCCGCCCTCATGGTGATGCAGCAAAAATACGGCCGCGACAACATGCATCGCTTCCTGAAACACGAGCTCGACCGGTACCTCCGCGGCCGCGCCGCTGAAATTCGCCGCGAGCGTCCGGTGGTTCTGGTCCAGAACGAGCCGTACGTCTGGTACCAGAAGGGCGGGCAGGTTATGTACACGCTGGCCGACTACATCGGCGAAGACAAAGTCAACCTGGCGCTGCACAATTTCCTGATGCAGTACCGCTACGCCAACGCCGACGATTCGAGATCCGGCCCCTATCCCGATACGCGCCAGCTCATCGAAGCCTTCCGCGCTCAAACTCCGCCCGATTTGCAGTACTACATCACCGACGCCTTCGAGAACATCGTCCTCTACGACAACAAGGCCGTCTCGGCGACGGTGACACCTACGCGCCGATCACAAATACAAAGTGACGTTGAACGTTACAGGCCCGCAAAGTCCGCTCCGACGGCAGCGGCAACGAATCGCCCATGCCGCTCCACGACCTGATCGACATCGGCGTCTTCACCGGCAAGAAGGACCAGGAAAAACCGCTCTACCTCAAGAAAGAATGGATCACCCAGCCCAGTCAAACCTTCGAGATCGTCGTCGACCAGCCGCCCACGCGCGCCGGCATCGATCCCTATAACAAGCTCATCGACCGCGACGGGGACGACAACTTGATCGACATCGAGAAGCGGTGACGCGTCAGACGTAAGAGAGGACTGGAGGCTTGCGTTCCAGGGCGCGAATCAAGCGTTCGCCGGAGACGCCTCGCGGCAATTTATGCTGCTTCGACTGGAATCAATTCATCCTTGACATATGCAGCTGCACGATCCGGGGTTTCACGGGGCTGTCTTCGAAGTGCAGCGAGACGGCCTCAAGCACCCGATTGCGCAGTTCATCCCACGTATCGGATTCGGTAAAGATGGCGTGCCCGAGCGCGCGAGCGCAATAACCACCCTCCTCCGCATCACCGATCTCAAAGATGAGTTCCATGACAATTAGAATAGCCGAGAACCGCATGATCCGCGCCAGCTGACCGCGGTCGCGGCCAAGGCCTTCTGCACCTGCGATGCAACCGGCACCATTTCCTGCTGACCCACTCGCGTCATTTATCATTTCCTAGGAGGGTATTATGATCACCCGCCGCGCCGCCTTGTTCATCGCTGGATTCCTTCTCTTCTCCGCCAGCGTATTCGCCGAAGTCCCATCCGATCCGGAGATCCGCAAAATCCTCGTGGATCGCGTCGGCTCGGAAAACCTCGGCATCGGCATCGTGGTCGGCGTGATCGACTCGAACGGCCGCCGTGTTATCGCCTACGGCAGCCTCGCCAGGAATGACAATCGCCGCCTGGACGGCAACACCGTTTTCGAAATCGGCTCCATGACCAAAGTATTCACTTCGCTCGTGCTCATGGACATGGCACGCCGCGGCGAAGTCGGGCTGAACGATCCGATATCGAAATATCTTCCCTCCAGCGTCAAAGTGCCCGAGCGCAACAACCGCAAAATTACGCTCGCCGATATTTCCACGCAAAGCTCCGGCCTACCGCGCATGCCCACCAACTTCCATCCGAAAGACCCGGACAATCCTTACGCCGACTACTCCGTCCAGCAGATGTACGATTTTCTGTCCGGCTATCAGCTGACGCGCGACATCGGCTCCCAGTACGAATATTCGAACCTGGCGGTCGGATTACTGGGCCATGTGCTCTCTCTGCGCGCGGGCATGAGCTACGAAGCGCTGGTGCGCGCGCGCATCTGCGAGCCGCTCGGCATGGCGGACACGCGCGTCACCCTGACACCCGAAATGAAAGCGCGTCTCGCAGTCGGCCACAGCGAAGCGGCGGCTCCCGTGCCCAATTGGGATCTTCCGACGCTGGCCGGCGCGGGCGCTCTCCGCTCCACCGCCAACGACATTCTCACGTTCCTGGCGGCGAATCTCGGCTTCATCAAGACGCCGCTCGCCGAGGACATGGCGGACGAAACTTCGATTCGCCGCCCCACCCCCATTCCCGACACCGAAATCGCTTATGCCTGGCACATTCAGACCAAGGACGGAAGATCCGTCATCTGGCATAACGGCGGCACCGGCGGTTATCGCACCTTCATGGGGTTCGATCCGCAGGCGCGCGTGGGAGTGGTCGCGCTGGCGAATATCTCTACTCCGGCGGGAGTGGACGACATCGCCTTGCACCTGCTCAATCCGAGCAACGCGCTGCTGAAAATCGCTCCTCCCACCGAGCATAAGGAAATCACCCTGGATCCTAAGATTCTCGACCGTTACGCCGGAACGTATCAACTCGGCCCGAACGTTCTGCTAACCATGTCGCGCGACGGGGACAAGTTTTATACGCAGCTTACCGGACAACCAAAATTCCAGGTCTTCGCCGAAAGCGATCGCAAGTTCTTTCTCAAAGTCGTCGATGCCCAGCTCACTTTCGAGGCCGATCCGAACCACCCGCAGCGCGCCGCGACCAGCGTCACCCTCCATCAGAACGGCCGAGACACCGTCGCCAAACGGATAGGCGAGACCGAAGCAAAGCAGGCCACGGATAGCATCCAGGCTCACAACGCCGAAATTGCGAGGAGATACAAGGACCAAACCGCAACCCCCGGCAGTGAGGCTGCAGTGCGCGCCGCGATCGAGCAAATACAGTCCGGCAGGCCCAACTACGATCGCATGAGCCCCACCCTGGCCGCCGCTACTCGTGAGCAACTGCCGCAAATTCAGGCGATGATTGTCAAGCTCGGCGCCTTGCAATCCGTGTCCTTCAAAGGAGTCGGCCAAGGCGGCGCCGATATCTATCTGGTCAAGTTCGAGAACGGCGCATTGGAATACCGAATCGTGCTTGGGCCAGGCGGAATGATAGAAGGCGCCTTGCTCCGCCCGGCTAATTGAAACTCGTGTGCTACGTAGGGATGGTGCTGAATAGTTCTGTACGCCTTCAATGCTCACAATTTTGACAAGCCCCTCCGAAGCATGTACGCTTTTAATAAGTACATGAGGAGGTGCCCGTGCCCAGAGCGGCAGTAGACGACAACAAGCGAATGAACCTCCGGTTGCGGCCGGAGCAAAAAGCCACGCTCATGCGCGCGGCGGCGTTAAGGCACACAGACCTGACGGACTTTGTTCTGCAACCCGCTTTGCGGGAGGCCAAGGCTGTGATCGAGGAATCCGAACGTATAGTTCTGTCCGAGCGCGACAGCCTCGCGGTGCTGAACCTGCTCGAAAACCCGCCCGTGCCGAATGCCAAGCTGCGGGCAGCCATCGCCGCAATGCCGAAACCGACGCGCAAGCGGGTATGAGGCTTCCCGCCTGGCACGAAGAGCCGATCTTGAAAAAGCATGATCGGAAATCTTTCGAATGTGGCGATGCGTCCATGAACGACTTCTTGCAGCGCTACGCCCTCCAGAGCCATGAATCCGGCGCCGCGAAAACGTTCCTCGCAATTGTCAACGCACACATTAGGACCATCCTGGGGTTCTACAGCCTAGCTCCGGGCGCTTTGGCTTACGCCGACACGCCGGAGACGGTTCGCCGCGGCCTCGCCCGGCACGATGTGCCTGGGTTCCGGCTCGCGCGCATTGCCACCGACCTCCGGTGCCAAGGCCAAGGTCTCGGGGGCCAGCTCCTGGCCGCCGCGGCGCGGCGCTGCCTGCGCGCTGCGGCTGAAGTCGGGGGCGTTGTGCTCATCATCGATGCAAAGAACGACCGCGCGGCCCGTTGGTACACCAATTACGGTGCGGTGCCCTTGAGCGACAAGCCTCTGACGCTTGTAATGTCGCTCGCCACCTTCGCCTCTGGCCTCAAAGCGGCAGGGCAGTTATGACCAAGGGAACCGCACTTTGAGCGATGACGCCTCCGCTCCTTGCCACAGCCACTAAAATAGTAATCAGATGAGCGACCAGGATTACCCGCTTCCCCCCGCTACCTTCGAGTTCCTCGTGCTTTCCCTGCGCACCCAGACCGAAATGCATCTGGGACTCCTTTACTCAGGGGAGGAAGAGGACCAGCCCGAGCCCGACTTCCGCATCGCGCGCCACAGCATCGACCTGCTCGCCATGCTCCAGGAGAAGACCCGCGGCAACATTACGATCGAGGAGCAGCGCTTCATCGAAAACAGTCTCACGGAACTGCGCTTTCGATACGTGCAAGCCATGGAGCGCCATCAGAAGCAAGCCGCGGCGGCAAAATCCAGCGCCGCCACACCAACTTGATCCGCAAGCCCGGATCATCGACAGTTGTCTCTAGTCCCCCTCCCGCATAGAAGCAGCTTGTAATGCGTTTTTATATACTGTCTAAGGAAAGCGATTTATTACCACACCGCGCATCTTTTACTTCGACATTCGCCGCAAAACACCCTTGACGCCACATCGTTAAAGCGCGATAATTGCCAGCGCCCATCCATCCGTACAATTCATCATCTCGTCGAGGAGTTATATGTTCCACTTCACGACCCTGAGCATGCGAGAGCAAGGCATCCTACGGCTTCTCGGAACCGGAATGACCTCGAAAGAAATTGCCGTTGCGCTGGATATCAGCGTCGCAACTGTAAGCGAACACCGCAAACATATATGTCTAAAGCTCGGTGTTCATTCGACAGCAGAGCTGATCTCGCAAGCGGTTCGCTACACGCTGCTCACCCCAATAACCTAAGCAGGGTATTGGAGCAACTCATCTCCGATGTTATAGTGAGCGCGTGGTAACCGTATGAATGGACCGATTTTAACCGCTTTGGTATTTGCGACATCCATCGTGTGGGCGCAGCAGTCTACGTCTCCCTCGGCTGTGGACCTCACAGCGCCTTCGCTTCAAGTCCATGCGTCGCTGCCCCAGATGAACACATTTGCGTGGCTTCCCGAGGACGTAAGCGAAGCCATTGCCCGCGCTCAAGCCCTTGCCGACCAGAGGGGCATTGCCGGTGCGGACGGGCTGGAGATTCCCATCATCGAGATGACGCGCACGTTCACTCCCGCCGAACTCCTGGCGCAATACGAGGAACTCGCCTGTGCCTCCGACGCTATCGTGACCGGCCACACCAGTATATGGCTCCACCATCTCAACTCATCTAGGCAGGGGATCTACACGGACTACGATTTTGTCGTTGACACGGTAATCAAGGACAACGCCAAAGCACCCTTATCGATGAGCCAACACATCGTGATGGCTCGTCCGGGCGGGTCCCTACAATTGGGCACATCAGGAACGATCAAGACCATTATTATCAGCCCTGGTTCCTTTCCTCATTTGGAGACCGGCAGTGAGTACCTGATCTTTCTCAACTTTATTCCGCCTAGCGGAGGGGGAGGGTATCAAGCTGCTGATCCGTTCGGGTCGTTTATCGCGACCGGCGCTCAATGGACAATTATGCGCAAAGCCTACTCCGCGCTCACGCTGCCGGAGTTCTCACGCGACGGCTTCCCACCTGCGATCACCCAATGGATCGCTTCTTGCAAGCAGTAGCCAAATAACCAAGGAGATCAAACCCCATGACCCGTACGACCTTCCTCGTCACCACCACGTTGGCACTATCCAGTGCCGTTCTTCGCGCAACGTGTCCAACTCCGTTAGAAACCGATCCCCCTGGAGCGTGGTCGGACAGTCTGTACGTATCGTACAGCTTCAACGTAGGCGACTCGGGCCAATTTCCCGCGCTAGATTGGTCAACGCTTGGTAGTGCGCAATCGTCCGACATACCCACTGCTATATACGACTGGAACAACGCCAACATCGGCCAAAACACAAGCGGCGTTCAGTTCTACGAGGTCCCACTGGGTAGTGGTGCGCTGAGGTTTTTCGCCTACCTAATTACTTTTCCTGGCCTTCCGGGAGTCGATCCCGGAGCGGCGGGTGCGATGCAGCCGTACCTCCTTTATATCAACGGACATCGTACAGACATAATCGTCGAGGCCAACATCGTATTTTATTTCAATTCCTACAACGGGTATACGTTACTTAGCCTTAATGCCCCTTATTATGACGCGTTCATGACGAAAGTGACCCTGCATGAGATCGGGCACTCGATGGGGCTAGGTGACCAGAACACCTTTGCGCCAGCACAGCAATCGGTCATGAACCCCCAAAACCTCACCAATGACGCGGGGAACAACATGGGGACAAACGTGACCAGTTGTGACAACGAATCCCTTCCGATTCATTGAGCGGAAGGAAAAGTACAAGCAGCCTTCGTCCGCCCAGTGAATGAATTCTCATGCTACAGTTGTCCCCGGTGGTCGAATATGCCGGTCACCATGGACTTGCGCGCACTGCCTGCGGCATCCGCCCAGTCCTTTTAGCTAGCGTCTGTCAAACCGAGCAGGCCCTATAGCCGGATTCCCCCGGCCCGTCATTCGAAGAAGCCTGCAGGACCAGTTAGGCATCAAAGCTAAAATCGGAGAAGGGCCCGGTGAATGTTCTCGTGCTCGATCACGTGGAGCACCCCTCGGAGAATTGGAGCGTCGCGACAAATTTGCACAAACGAACCCACCGGAAGCCCGCCGCTATCGCCACCCAACCAAACAAGTACTTATGTTTCAAATGGTTATGGCTATATCCAACTACTTCTTGAACCAGACTGCAGTTCGCTCCTCCGCTCCTTGCCACAGCCACTAAAATAGTAATCAGATGAGCGACCAGGATTACCCGCTTCCCCCCGCTACCTTCGAGTTCCTCGTGCTTTCCCTGCGCACCCAGACCGAAATGCACCTGGGACTCTTTTATTCTGGCGAGGAAAAAGATCAGCCCGAGCCCGATTTCCGCATCGCGCGCCACAGCATCGACCTGCTCGCCATGCTCCAGGAAAAGACTCGCGGCAACATCACGGTAGAAGAGCAGCGCCTGATCGAAAACAGCCTCACCGAGTTGCGTTTTCGATTCGTGCAAGCCATGGAACAGCATCAGAAGAAGGCCTCCGCGCCGCCCGCCGCCCCGGCCGAGTCGCCCAAATCCGGCCGCTCCAGCGACCACATGGAACCGGAAGGGCAGGCCGGCGCCTAGATGGCTGTCGAATCAGTTCGCATCACGGTGCTGGGCTCCGGCACCAGCGTAGGCGTCCCCACCATCGGCTGCCATTGCGCCGTATGCACGTCCAGCGATCCGCGCGACCAGCGCCTGCGCCCGTCCATCTACATCCGCTACGGCGAGCATGGCGTCCTGATCGACACCACGCCAGATTTCCGCCAGCAGGCCCTGCGCGCGCATATCGAACGCGTCGACGCAATCCTGTTCACTCACTCCCATGCCGACCACATCATGGGCCTGGACGATGTCCGGCCACTCAACTTCCGCCAAGGCGGCGTGATTCCCATCTATGGCGCCGCCGAGCACATCGAAAACATCCGCCGCTGTTTTCACTACGTCTTCTCGAATCACAAATCGGAATCGTCGGTCCCGCGTCTGGTCACCCACGTCTTCGACTCGTCTCCCATAGATTTGTTCGGCCTCGAATTCACGCCCATCCGCCTGTGCCACGGCAAAGGCACGGTGCACGGCTTCCGCTTCCACAATGCCGCCTACCTGACCGACCACAGCGATATTCCGGAAGAATCCATGCAGCAGTTGACCGGCCTGGATGTGCTGTTCCTGGATGCGCTTCGCCACAAGCCACACCCCACGCACTCCACCGTCGAGCGCTCCTTGCAGTCGGTTGAAAAGCTAGCCCCCAAGCGCGCCTTCTTCACACACATCTGCCACGACCTTCCGCACGCCCGCACCGAGGAGCAGCTGCCGCCCAATGTGCGCCTGGCCTACGATGGCCTGGAAATCGACATTCCCGAGGTTGCAGCATGATCTACCGCAGCCTCGCGGAGATTCCCGCCGATTTCGGCCCCTGCGCCATCACCATCGGCAATTTTGACGGCGTCCACCTGGGGCATCAGGAAATCCTGCGGCAGGTAGTCGAAATCGCCCGCGGCGAGGGCTGGCGCTCCGCCGCCGTCACGTTCCACCCGCACCCCACTAAGCTGGTGGCTCCCGAGCGTGCGCCGCGCTTGCTCACCTCGCCCGAACAACGCGCGCGCCTCATCGAGCAACGGGCCATCGATGAAGTTCTGATCCTGCCCTTCGACTCTGGGATTGCTCATCTGCCCCCCGAAGACTTCGTGCGCGGCATTCTCGTGGATAAACTCAAAACCCGCGCCGTACTGGTGGGCGACAACTTCCGCTTCGGCTATCGGGCCGCGGGCAACGTGGACACGCTCGAAGAGCTAGGCGGCAAATACAGCTTCGAAACCGACGTGGTCCCTCCCGTCACCTGGCGTAAGCGCATCATATCGAGCAGCGCCATCCGCAACGCCATCGTGGAGGGGCATGTTTCGCTGGCCTGCCGGATGCTAGGTCGGCCCTATGCGCTCGAAGGCACGGTAGTTCACGGCGCAGGCGTCGGGACCCGCCAGACTGTCCCCACGCTTAACCTGCAAACGGATGCCGAAGTTCTCCCCAAGACCGGCGTCTACGTGACGCGCACGCGTGACCGCAGGACCTCGCGCGAATGGCCCTCCATCACTAATGTCGGCTACCGCCCAACCTTTAACGGCCACGGCCTGACCATCGAAACATACTTACTCGCCCCTCTCGTCGATGCCGCGCCCTCCGAAATCGCGGTTGAATTCCTCCGCTGGGTCCGCGACGAGCGCAAGTTCGACAGCGCCGAGGCGCTGAAGGCCCAGATCCTGCGCGACGCCGCCCGCGCCAACGCCTACCATCGCAGGCTCCGCGCCAAAACGGCCAACTAGCCTCAACTGCGCGACAATAGAAGAACCAAAGGAGTTTTTCGTGAGCTTATCCGAAGGAAAAATCCGCCACCTAAAGGCGCTCTCGAACAAAGATGGGGTCATCGCCGCCGCTGCGATGGACCAGCGCGGCAGCCTGCAAAAGGCTATCGCCGCCGCGCAAGGCATCTCCACCGATCAGGTCACCGCCAGCATGATGAGCGAATTCAAAGTCGCGGTCAGCAAGGTGCTGACTCCGCATGCCAGCGCCATCCTGCTCGATCCGGAATACGGGCTGCCCGCCGCCACGGCGCGTTCCTCAAACGCCGGCCTGTTGCTGGCCTACGAAGAGAGCGGCTACGACAACACCAAGCCCGGCCGCCTGCCGGACCTGCTGCCGCACGTCTCGGTCAAGCGAATCGCGGACTGGGGCGCCGACGCCGTGAAAATCCTGCTCTACTACACCCCCTTCGACGACCCGCAAGTCAACGACATCAAGCACGCCTTCATCGAACGCATCGGCGCGGAATGCGAAACTCAACAAATCCCGTTCTTCTGCGAGTTCGTTGGCTACGATCCCAAGGGCGGCGATGAAAAAGGCTTCGAGTTCGCCAAGCTCAAGCCGCAGGTCGTCATCGGAAGCATGCAGGAATTTTCCAAGCCGCAATATCGGATCGACGTCCTCAAGGTCGAGGTTCCGATCAACGCGAATTTCGTCGAAGGCAGCAGCGTCTACAAAGGCCAGAAAGCCTATTCGCGCCAGGAAGCGCTGGCTCATTTCCGCCGCGCCGCCGAGGTCGCCACCAAGCCGTTCATCTATCTCAGCGCGGGCGTGAGCAACGCCCAGTTCGTCGAGTCGCTCAACATGGCCGCCGAAGCCGGCACCGACTATTCCGGCGTGCTCTGCGGTCGCGCCACCTGGAAGGACGGCATCCCGGTTTACGCCAAACAAGGCGTCAAAGCTCTGGAAGACTGGCTCTCCGACGAAGGCGTAAAAAACATCAACGCCGTCAACGCCGCCATCAAAACTGCCAAGCCCTGGTACCAGAAGGCCGGCGTCCCGCAACCCGTCCACGCATAAAGCCTGTCCGATTCCGCACATTGCGGTCCCAATCGACGACACCTCGTCGTGACCGTCGCACTGCAAGTCGATGAGGCGCATCGTCACTAGCTGGCAGAGGAAATGCTCTGATGTGCACAATGCGCACGATCTGGAATGACATCCGCTACGGCCTGCGCATGCTGGCCGCGACTCCCGGCTTCACTGCGGTCGCGATTCTCTCGCTCGCCATCGGCATCGGCGCTAACACCTCGACCTTCAGCCTGGTGGATGCACTGCTGCTGCGCCCGCTGGCGGTGCCGCATTCCTCCGGGATCGTGCGTGTTCTGAGCACTAGCCCGTCAGACCGTTTTGGCGCTATTTCCTATCCGGACTACCTCGACTTCCGCGATCAAACCAAGGCCGTCTCGGGCTTGCTCGCGATGTACGCGATTCCCATTGGCTTCGCAAAAGACCAGAAGAGCCTGGCCCGGCCCAAACTCGGACTCGCCGTGAGCCCGAATTTTTTCGAAGTCCTTGGTGTCCAGCCCTCGCTCGGCCGTGCCTTCCGCGCCGATGAGGATCGCCGCCCGGTCGTCGTTTTGAGCGATGTGCTTTGGCAATCGGAGTTCAACCGCGATCCTTCCATCATCGGGAGGACGGTCAGCCTCAGCAAAATGCAGTTCACAGTCATCGGCGTCGCACCCAAGAGCTTTCCCGGATTGGAACTCTTCATACACGAGGATTTCTACGTCCCCATGGGTACGCTGTCTCTGTTTGGGCTACGGCAAAAGACGGAGCTGGAGCAGCGCGATCAACTCTCGGTGAACGTATACGGCCGTTTGGGTCCTGGCCAAACGGCGGAACAAGCCCAGGCTCAGCTGCAGGCCATCGCGCACAACCTGGAGCAGGCCTATCCTGCCACGAACCGCGGACGCGGCGTCCTCGCCATGCCGGAAATGCGGGCGCGCTTCGCAATGAACTCCGACAACGCGCTGGACTCGGCGGTGTTGCTCGCTATCGCAATATCGGTCTTGCTGATCGCCTGCGCCAACGTCGCTAACATGCTCCTTTCTCGAGGCCGGGCGCGGGCTCGCGAAATTGCCATCCGGTTGGCCATCGGAGCTAGCCGGAGGCGGCTCTTTCAACAGCTCATTACGGAAAGCCTTTTGCTGGCGCTAATCGGTGGAGCGGCCGGCCTGCTGCTGGTTCTTTTCAGTATCGACTTCTTCGCTTCGATTCGGCTTCCTACCCCGCTTCCCATTTGGCTGGTCGCGCGGCCTGACCTGCGCGTTCTTATGTTCGCGTGCGCCACGACGCTGTTAAGCGGCGTCATCTTTGGCGTTGCGCCCGCGCTGCACGCTCTTCGATCCGACGTGAATACGACGTTAAAAGCAGGCGACACGGCGCCAACCGGCAAGCGCCGCTGGTTTCAGGGCCGCAATGCTTTGGTGGTCGCGCAGATCGGAGTCTCCATGCTGCTTCTGGTGTCGTCCGGATTGCTGATCAAGGATTTCTCCTCGCTCACCGCGGCTCGGCTCGGCTTTCGCGTGGACCACGTGCTGGTGATGGGCGTGGATCCGGCCATGGCCGGCTATAACGACACGCAAGGAAGCGCGTTCTATCGGCAATTGCTGGAGCGGGTCCGTGCACTTCCGGGCGTCCGCGCTGCGGCGCTCGCCCAGCATATTCCGCTGGGCTTTTCCAGCTCCAATCGGGACATTGTAGTGGAAGGCTTCCAGATGCCTTCGGCGCAGCGCACCCTCACCGTGACATCCAACATTGTCAGCGACCAATACTTCTCGCTGATGCACATTCCCATCGTCCAAGGCCGCGCCTTCGACAGCCGCGATCTCCCCTCTTCTCCTCGAGTCGCCATCATCAACGATGCCATGGCCCAGAAGTATTGGCCGAACCGCAACCCAATCGGCGGGCGCTTCCGCATGGAGGGTAAGGAGACTCTCGAAGTGGTCGGAATCGCAAAGACCATCAAGTATCGCGATTCCGCTAGAGCAGCCGCTTCCGTTCTTGTACCTGCCGCTCTCGCAGCAGTATTCGTCCTTCATGACGCTGCACGTTGAGACCGAACGCGATCCGGCATCAATCGCTGCGCCCGTGCTCGCCGAAATTCGCGGCCTGGACGCGGGAATGCCAGTGGCGGACGTCCAGACTCTGGAACATTTCTTCAAAGAGGGCGCGCTGTTTGGGACACGCCTCATCATGCAGGTTGTCGCGGCGATCGGGCTGCTGGGCCTGCTCCTGGCCGTCACTGGATTGTACGGCGTGATCGCCTACGCGGTCAGCCGCCGCACGCGCGAAATCGGCATCCGCATGGCCATTGGAGCCGACCCGGGCAAGGTTGCCCGCCTGATCCTGGGGCAAGGACTCCGGCTAACGTTGATCGGCGCGACGATCGGCCTCGCGCTCGCTCTAGCCGCGTCCAAGCTGCTGGCCAGCCTTCTCACAGGCGTCAGCCCGCGCGATCCGCTGGTGTATTTGCTCGCCCCAACACTGCTCGCCGCCGTCAGCCTGCTGGCGTGCTACGTTCCGGCCCGGCGTGCAGCGCGAGTGGATCCGGTGGAAGCGCTGCGACACGACTAGCCGTTTCCACCTTGGCGCCTTCCCAGCGCGCGACGACGGCCGTCGCCATGCAGTTGCCGAGCACGTTCACAGCAGTCCGCCCCATGTCCATTACGGCATCGGCGCCCAGCAACAGCGCAACACCAGAGACCGGCAGACCGAAAGATGCAACCGTTCCGGCCAGCACCACGATGGCCGCACGCGGCACCCCCGCCACGCCTTTGCTGGTGAGCATCAACGTCAGCATCATGAGAAGCTGCTGGCCGATCGGCATGTGGATTCGCGGCGGCTTGCGCAATAAAAACCGAAGCCAGCGAAAGATACAGCGCGCTGCCCATCAGGTTGAAGCTGTAGCCGGTGGGCAGGACGAACGCCACGATGTGCGGCGGCGCGCCAATCTGCTCCATGTTTTCGAGCGCCAATGGCAGCGCCGCTTCGCTCGACGCGGTCGAAAAGGCGATCAGGCACGGTTCGCGCACCGCGCGCAGAAACGGACGCATCGGAATCCGCGCCAGCATCGCCGATGCACCCAGGAAAATCACGATGAACAGAACCAACGCAACATAGAGCGTCAAGACCAGTTTCCCCAATCCCAGCAGCACGCCCGCCCCATTGGTCCCAATGGCATGCGCCATGGCCGCCCCCACGCCGACCGGCGCCAGATACATCACGTACTTGGTGTAGCGCAGCATGACATCGGCGAGCGATTGGCAAAACCCGACCACCGGCTTTGCTTTGGCGCCGATGGCCGCGCACGCCGCACCGAACAGAAACGAGAAAACTACAATCTGCAGCACGTCGCCACGCGCCATGGCGTCGATCACGCTTTGCGGGAAGGTGTGTTCCAGCACTCCACTGAAGGTCGGCGGCGCTTGCGGCACGCCCGCCGACGCGGCGCTGGCTTCGAGCGTCAGCCCCGCGCCGGGACGCACCAGGTTCACAGCCGCCAGCCCGAGAAACAGCGCGATGGTGGTGAGTACTTCAAAATAAACCAGCGCCTTCAACCCGATCCGGCCCATGGTCTTCACGCTGCCCGTGCCGGCAATGCCGTAGACCAGCGTCCCGAAGATGACCGGCGCGATGATGGATTTAATCAATCGCAGAAAAACGTTGGCGAGCGCCGCCATCCAGTCCGCTTTCGCCACGTCCGGATAGGCCGCACCCAGCGCCACGCCTAGCACCATGGCGATAAAAATCCAGGCGGTGAGCGACAGCCGCTTCAACGCTCTCCCCACTTCAGCTTCTGCCGCAGCACATCGAAGAAGAACAGCTTGGGCGGCCGAACCAGGAGAACGCGGTGCTCGGAATTCCGGCAGACGACGCGATCTTCGCTCAGCAAGGGTTCGCCAACTTGGCCGTCCACGGTGAGGAACGCTTCGTGATCGGCCGCGTGCGAGATTAGCTCGATCACGCTGGTTTCCGGAATCAGCACCGGCCGATTGGTCAGCGTATGCGGACAAACGGGCGTGATGCAAAGCGCATGCACCGCTGGAAACACGATGGGACCTCCCGCCGATAGCGAGTAGGCCGTCGAACCAGTCGGAGTGCAAACAATCAGCCCGTCGGCCTTGAAGGTGCTGACGTATTGCGAATCGACGAACGCCTCCAAATCGATCATGCGCGCGAATTGGGTCTTCGAGATGACGATGTCGTTCAGAGCTTGGTACGACTTCACCACTTGGCCGCGCCGCACCAGATCGCCGTGCAGCATGCCGCGCGGAACCACTCTCTGCTCGCCGCGGAAGGCGCGTTCCAGCTCGGGATAAAGCTGATCCAGCGTGATGGCGGTGAGAAAACCGAGCCCGCCCAGGTTTACCGGCAACAACGGAATTTCCCGGCCGGCCACCGCGCGCGCCGCCGCCAGCAGTGTGCCATCGCCTCCCAGCACGATCACCAGTTGCGCGCCTTCCGGAACCTCGGATCGCCGGAATCCGTTGGTGCGGTCCATGTAGATGGCGGATTCTTCGTCCAGCCGCGCCTCCAGGCCGCGCTCGTTCAGCCATTCCACCAGTTTCGGCACGATGGTCGAAGCATGCGGGATGCCCGGCTTGGCCATGATCCCGACCACTTTAATGTCTGGCATATAAGAGGAATTCCTGGTTGCCTTCCGCGCCGAGTACGGGGCTCGGAATGATGGCGGTTTGAAATCCGAGCTGCCGCACCGCGTCTTCCACGCGCTGGCAGGCCTGGCGATGCAACTCCGGATCGCGAATAATCCCTCCTTTGCCTACCTGCTGCCGCTCCAGCTCGAATTGCGGCTTTACCAGAATAACCATTTCCGCATCCTTGGCAAGCAGACCGGCAACCGCCGGCAGGATCATCGTGACCGAGATGAAGCTCACATCCGCCACGGCCAGATCGATCGTCTCCGGCACTTCGCGCCGGCTCAGATAGCGCGCGTTCACCTGTTCGTGCACCACCACGCGCGGGTCGTTCCGCAATTTCCAGTCCAGTTGCGCGGTTCCCACGTCGATGGCGTAAACGCGCGCGGCGCCGTGCTGCAGCAGGCAATCCGTGAATCCGCCGGTGGAGGAACCGATGTCCAGGCAGATCTTGCTCTCGGCCGAAATGTGGAAATGCTGGAGCGCCGCCTCCAGCTTCAAACCGCCGCGCCCCACGTAGCGGGGAGTCTCGATCAGCTCCACGCGGGCGTCGGGAGAGACGGCGTGGCCGGCCTTGTCGATCTTCTGTCCCTCCACGCGCACCTGGCCCGCCAGAATAATCGCGCGGGCTTTTTCACGCGAGGAAACGAGCCCGCGTTCGACGAGAAGCTGGTCGAGTCTCAACGTCTTCCCTAGGTCTGGCGGTGCACAATCCAGTCGGCGATTTCGCGCAGCCGTTCGGCGCGCTCGTCCAGCGGCCGCAAGGCCAGATGAGCCGCCAGCCGCTCGCTCTCGGCCATTTCACGGGAACGTTCCAAACCATAGACCGCCGGGAACGTGATCTTCTTCTGCTGGGCGTCCTTGCCCGCTGTTTTCCCGAGCGCTTCGGAAGATTGCTCGACGTCCAACACGTCGTCCACAATCTGAAAAGCCAGTCCGACATGCTCGCCATAGCAGGACAACGCGCTCAGCTGTTCAGCGCCGGCGGCCGCGAAAATCCCGCCCATGCGCAGGCTGGCGCGCAGCAGCGCACCGGTCTTAGCGGTGTGAATCGCCTCCAGCAATGCGCCGTCCGGATGTTTGCCTTCGCCCTCTATGTCGTGAACCTGCCCGCCGATCATGCCGCCCACCGTACCCGCGGCAACCGCCAGCTCCTCAATCAGCTTGGCTTTGCGGTCGCCCTCGCACGCGAGTTGAGCGAGGACCTGGAAGGCCAGCGTCAACAGCGCGTCGCCTGCCAGGATCGCCATCGCCTCGCCGAACACTTTGTGGCACGTTGGCACGCCGCGGCGCAAATCGTCGTTGTCGAGCGCGGGAAGATCGTCGTGAATGAGCGAATAAGTGTGAATCAGCTCCAGCGTGCACGCGGCCTTTTCGATTCCATCCGGCGAATCGGACACTGCCTCGGCCGCGGCGATGCACAGGATGGGCCGGATCCGCTTCCCGCCCGCAAAAAGGCTATAACGCATCGCCTTGTGGATGGATTCCGGCGGCGTCGACTCAGCCGGAACCACACGCCGGAGTGTCTCGTCGATTTTCTGTTGTTGGTGCGCGACGTACTGGGCGAGCGTCATGCCTTGTCGGGCCGGAATGGCTCCGGTTGCACTTTATCGCCTTTCCGGACCAGCACCTCGATCCGCGTCTCGGCCTCTTCCAACTGCTTGCGGCAGGTTTCACTCAGCCGCATCCCTTTTTCAAACAGCTCGAGCGCGCGTTCCAGAGGCAGTTCGCTGGACTCCATTTCCTTGACGATTTGCTCGAGTTCCTGCAGGCCGCTCTCGAAACTCGCGGCGGGCTTCTCTTCGCCGGGCATTCCCTTATTCTAGCCGCTGGCGCGGCGTGGCTCGCGTACCTTCATTTCCAGGAGATGATTTCGCCGCCGGTCAATTCCAAGCTAAGGATCGCAGGACCGGCACGGTCGAACTCAACTGCCGCAAGCTTGCCTCCGTAGAGCTCTGGCTCGGCACTTACGGCTTGAGCTTGAGATTGATGGTGGCCACCTTCTTGGTGTTGAACAAGCTCAGCGTCTTCCACCCGCTGGTCGCGCCGTTGTAGTCCGCCTTCAATTGATATTCGACATCGGTGCTCAGGCCCGCAAAATGATAATGCCCGGTTGCATCCGTGATGAACGACTGAATCTGCAGCGACTTGGTATCTTTCAACTGCACCACGGCTCGGTCCACTGGCCGGCCCGAGGAGTTGATGACCGTGCCTTCGGCCTCCCGGACATTGGAGTCCTGACGCGTTGCCGTACGCTGTTTGATGCCCGCGCAAGAGACCAGCAGCAACAACGCCCCTGCGGCGGCAGCGGCTCTCAACATCGTATCGCCACCCGCTACTTCGACTCTGGCTGGAGTTGGAACGTTACGTCGACGCGTTCCTCGCCTTGCACGCTGACAGATTTCTGCGCGGTCTGAAAACCTTTGGCGGCCACCTTCACGGTGTACTGCATGGAGCCAAGCGGCACGCGGAACACGAATTCGCCGCGTGCGTCCGAAATCGCCTCGAGCCTCTTGACTTTTGCGCGCGTGTTATCCCCCTGAGGGTCCGGGATCAGCGTGACGCCCGCGTTCGGCAAAGCATAGCCGCTCTGTTGAAAGACGGTGCCTGCCACCAGCGCATAGCTCTGCGGAACAGCCTTCTTCTTGGCGGCTTCGGCCGGCAGAACGCAGGCCAGCAGCAGCACAATCAGGCTAGTGCCACTCCTCCTCTTCCTCTTCATCTTCGTCCTCCTCGTCCTCCTCGTCGTAAGCGAAGTCTTCGTCCTCTTCTTCCTCCTCCTCCTCTTCTTTCTCGTCGCCCACTTCCAGCTCGAGTGGATCGAGACCGGTCACCGTAAGATCGGCGCCGCACTCCTCGCAGGTTAGCTTGTCGCCTTCGTCCAGCTCGTCTTCGTCCACATCGATGATGGCGTTACATTTCGGACAGTTGACCATTCCTTCCCTCCTGGACCCCACTTTCCTTATACAAGAAGTTGCTGCGTATGACTATGCGTTGGCCCTGGCCTGGCGCCGCCGTGTTGTGGCTGGAACGATGCCCTTCAGCCGAAGATACATGAAGAGCTGCTGGCGGTGCGTGAGTTCGTGCTCTTTGAGCCCTTGCAGCATTTCGAGACGCGTGACCTTCTGGCCGTCAAAGCGAGTCATTTGCCCGGCGTAGAACTCGGCTGGCTTGGCCGCTAACCTCGCGGCGTCGGATTCGAACCGGCTTCTCAACTCGCGCGCCAGTGCCCCGGCGCCTTCGGTCTTGGGCAACTCCGCCACGTATTTACCCATCATTTGCCGGATGTCAGGCGTGGCCAGGTTGTCCACTCCGTCCAGCAGCAGGCCGGTCAGGGCATGGCCCGCCTGCAGGATGTGCTGCGCGATGTCGCCGAAACTCATCAGATCGGCGGCGGGTTTGTAGTCGAGCGCTTGCGCGGAAAAATCTTCCACCGCCTGCGCCGTGTCTTCACGAATGCTCTTCCAGGAATTGAGGACTGAATCGAGGCTGATCATAAACTCATTATTACCACGCAATCCGCCGGGACATCTGGCGCACGCACTCCTCGGCGCCGCGTTCACGCTGCTGTGCACGCAAGATTGCCATGCATGCACATTGTACACTCGTCTCATGACGAAATTCCTTGCCTTGCTGGCAGCCTTACCGCTTTTGGCTGCTTCCGGGGAACAGCAGATCCGCCAGGTAATGGACAATCAGGTGACCGCCTGGAATCGCGGCGACATCCCAGGCTTCATGGAAGGCTACGACAAGTCCGACTCGACCACCTTCGTGAACACCACCATCACCAAAGGCCACGCCCAGGTTCTGGCGAATTACTTGAAGCGCTATCCAACGCGCGAAAACATGGGCACGTTGCAATTCACCGGCCTGGACATTCGCACGCTCGGAAACGATTACGCGGTGGTGATCGGTCACTTTCACCTGGACCGCCAGGCTCAGGCCGGCGGAGAAGCGAGCGGCATCTTCACCCTGCTATTCCACAAAACCAGCCAAGGTTGGCGCATCATTCTGGACCACACCAGCTAAGGACCGGGCTTTGCGAACAAGCCGGCTCGGCTCTAACGCGCCGCTCGCTCTGCGGTGAGAAACCTGCGCGCCGCCTGAACCTGCGGCAGATCCGGATCGGCGTTTTTCCAGGCATCCAGGAAGTCGCGATATGCCTGGGCCGCCTTTTCGCGATCACCTTGCTTCTCGTAAGCCAGTGCAATTCCGTATAAGCCGAAACCGGATTTGGGCCGTTCTTCCAACACCTGCTGGAACGTCTGCCGCGCCTCATCCCAGTGTCCCGCGCGGATACAGGCGTATCCCAAAGACTCGAGCGCGGGACGAGAATACGCCGGTGGCTCCGAATACCCGAGCTCCCGTTCGTTCTTCACGGCTATCTTCAAAAGGTCGCGAGCTTCCTCGAAATGATCCCGCCGGCTCGCGATGTTTCCGCGCAGCTCGAAGGAAGCCACGCTGAGAATCCGGCCAACATTGCGCTGCAGGCTCTTTTGTTTGTCGCCGGCCTCCTGCTGGCCGGTCCGCCACAGCAGCGCGTCGAGCTGGTCGGACGCCTCATCGGCGCGCTGGAGATCGCCTTTCTCCAGCGCCTGCATGCCGCCCGCGTACGCCACCAAGCCGTCGCGATAGGCGCGCGCGAATGCATCCAGCTCGGAATCCGCCACGCCGAATCGTAAGGGATTGTCGATAACGCTTCCCCATTGCGCAAACCGCAGGTTCAGCCGCGCCCCGGTCGCCCCGATCTGAAAAACGTAAAACGGAGGATTATCGCTGCGGTCCGGATTATCCGAAAGCCCCTTTAGCCGCGAGAGCAACATCGCAGCTTCCTTCAAACGCCCTTCTTCGGCGCAGGTCGAAATCAAATAGCTGATGTTGTGCGCGTAGTTCCAGTGAGCCTGCGGGGTGACGTGCTCGCGCTGAATGTAATCGTCATCCACCTTCAGAGCCGCGAGGAATGTCTGGCGCGCTTTCTCATAATTTCCAACCCGATAGTAGATGTGGCCGGGCATGTGAACCATATGTCCGGATGCGGGAGCCAGCGTGCCGAGCAGATCCGCGCTCCCGAGCGCCCACTCCGGATGCCTGCTGTCCTCCACCGCGTGAATGTAATAGTGATTGGCCGCGGCATTGCGCGGTTCCGCATGCAGGATGTCGCGCAGCATGGTCTGTGCGTAAATCGTGTCGGGCCGCGGGTCGCCATCGGGTTTGTAGCCCCAATCCAGGCCTCCATCGATCAGGAACAACTTCGCTTCGACATCGTCCGGATAGCGATCGATCAATTTATGCATCTCGTCCCGATACGCCGTCGTGTTGTCTTTGCCTTTGTCTTTGTCTTCCTGCTCGTTCGCCGCCGCCAGGATATAGAAGCGCTCGTGTTCGGTGGCTTTCGCCATCAGCTCCTTGGCTTTCGCCAGCTCGCTCTTGGCGGCCTCCTCTCGATTTCCGAAGGCGAGCGCGCGATAGAGTCCCCAATGGCACAACGCGCAGTCCGGATCCAGGCGAACGGCTTGCTCGAACGACCGCAGCGCTTCGTAATCCCAGAAGGAATGCAGCAGAGCCAGGCCTTGGTCGAACCATTGCTGTGCCTCAGGCGACTTCGTAGTGATGGCGATGTGGCTCTGACCGAGCCCTTCAATCTTGACCGCCGGCGGCAGCTTGGAAAGATCGATCTCCGGTGACGATTCGCCGGCGTGATGATGCTGAGTTTGCGCGAGAACGAGCGAACAAGCCAGTAAAACTGCCGGGAGAACCCGAATCGGGCGCATAATCCCTCCTACAGCATCTCGTCTTTTTGGATATTCCGCATCTCGTCGATGATGCGCTCGAACACGCGCTTTACCGCTTCGGCCGAAAGCGGGCCGGAGTTGTTCGTGGTCACGTTCCGGAACACTTCCTCCTCGCGCTTAGGCTCATAGATTGGCAGTGAGAGATGCTGCTTGATGCGGCCGATTTCCTCGACGATGCGCGTGCGTTCGTTCAGTAGCTCTAGCAGCCGCACATCCAGACTATCGATCTTTCGCCTGCATTCAGCGAGCTGTTCCATGCTCATCGACTCTTTGATTCTTCGATGGTAAACCACTCGAAAGCTCGCGAGCCAGAGCTTCCAGCCGGGATTCGAGTTCGGCGCTGGCCGCGTATTGTTCCACCGTACGCACAATCGCGCTGCCCACTGCGACGCCATCGGCGATCTCGCCCACCGCGCGCACTTGATCCGCGGTCGAGATTCCGAAGCCGACCGCCAGCGGCAGCGTGGTCACTTGACGCATGGCTTTGACCAGAGGCGCGACGTTATCGGAAAGCGACGCGCGCTCGCCCGTCACGCCCGTTCGTGAAACCAGGTACACAAAGCCGCTCGAATACTGCGCCACCAATCGCAGCCGCCGTTCGCTGCTGGTGGGCGCAGCCAGGAACACCGTGTCAAGGCCGGCCCGGCGCATGGCCGCGGTGTACGGCTCGGCCTCCTCCACGCTCAGATCGGTCAACAGGCACCCGTCGATCCCGCAGGCCACGGCGTCGTGCGCCAGACGCTCCAGGCCGTAGCGCAGCACCGGGTTCATGTAGGTAAACAAGAGCAGCGGGATTTCCGATCGCTTGCGGATCTCGGACGCGATCTCCAAAACCGTGGCTACGCGGGTGCCGGCCTTTAGCGCCCGCTCGCTGCCGCGCTGGATCACCGGACCGTCGGCAATGGGATCGGAAAATGGTACGCCCAGTTCGATCAGGTCCGCGCCGCCGCGCTCCAGCGCAGCCACCAGCGCCGGTGTTCGAGCAGGCGATGGATCGCCGGCCGTGATGTAGGCGATCAGCGCGGGACGTTTTTCCGCGCGCAGGCGCTCAAAGAGCCGGCCGATTCTGGTCTGGCTCATCCAACTCCTTCAAATTCTCCCGGTAGATGTCGGTGTCTTTATCGCCGCGCCCGGAAAGATTGATGACGAACAGCTCTCCCTTGGCTTCGGGAGCGCGGCGCAGCGCTTCGGCCACCGCGTGCGCCGATTCGAGCGCCGGAATGATCCCTTCGGTCCGCGCCAGCGTGCGCGCGGCGTCCAGTGCCTCCGTGTCCGTGACCGAGACATATTCGGTACGGCCCTGATCGCGCAGCCAGGCGTGCTCCGGACCCACCAGCGCGTAATCCAGGCCGGCCGAGACCGAATGGGTTAGCGCGACCTGGCCATCCGCGTCCTGCAGTAAGAAGCTGAACGCCCCGTGCAGCACTCCAGGCGATCCGCCCGAGAATCGCGCCGCATGCGCGCCCAGTTCCGCGCCGCGGCCGCCCGCCTCCACGCCGATCAGCTTCACGCCCGCATCGCCGACGAAAGCATGAAACATTCCGATGGCATTGCTGCCTCCACCCACGCAAGCGAAAATGGAATCCGGCAGCCGCCGCTCGCGCTCCAGGATCTGCTGGCGCGTTTCGTCGCCGATCACGCAATGAAAATCGCGCACCATCATGGGATAAGGATGCGCACCCAGCGCCGAGCCCAACAGGTAATGCGTGCTCTGAACATTCGTCACCCAGTCGCGCATGGCTTCGCTGATAGCGTCCTTCAGCGTGCGGCTCCCGGTGGCCACACCCACCACCTTGGCGCCCAGCATCCGCATGCGGAAAACGTTCAGGCGCTGCCGCCGCATGTCCTCCTCGCCCATGTAGACGATGCACTCCAGGCCGAACAGCGCGCAGACCGTAGCGGTCGCGACACCGTGCTGTCCGGCGCCGGTTTCCGCGATTACGCGTTTCTTGCCCATGCGCCGAGCCAGCAGCGCCTGACCCAGGCAGTTGTTGATTTTGTGCGCGCCCGTGTGCAGCAGGTCCTCGCGCTTGATATAAATCTTCGCCCCGCCCGACATTTCGCTGAGCCGTTTGGCGAGATACAGCGGCGTCGGACGGCCCGCATAGTTGGCCAGCAGATCCTTCAGTTCCGCCTGAAATGCCGGATCGTGACGCGCGTCGAGATAGGCCTGTTCCAGTTGCTCCAGCGGCGCCATCAGCACTTCGGGGACATAGCGCCCGCCGTAAGGCCCAAAATGTCCGGTTGGATCCGGCCGCGGCGCGGTCATGCTGCGAGCGCCGCCTTCACAAAGTCTTTCATCTTTTCGTAATCCTTCACCCCCGGAGATTTTTCAAGACGCGAGCAAGCGTCCACGCCCCAGGGCTGCGCTTCTTCGATGGCCTGGCGGACATTCGACGCGTCCAGCCCGCCCGCGATAATGATCTTGCCGTGATAGCGCCGGGCGTCGGCCCAGTGCCAGGTGTTGCCGGTTCCGCCGCGCAGCTCCTGCGACGGCGTGTCGATCAGCAGCGCCTCGGGGGCTTCCGTGGATTGCTCCGGTTCCAAGCCGCCCGCCGCGACCGCGCGCCAGATCCTCAGGCCGCGCGCCTCCGACAAGCCGTGCAATTGCACGACGTCTAAGCCCACGTCCAGTGCGATTTTTGCGATGGCCTCCGGCATTTCATCCACGAACACACCCACCTTCCACACTGCATCCGGAATCTTCTCGGCAATCATCGCCGCGCCGGTGGGTGAAATGTAGCGCGGGCTGTCGCGGTAGAAATTAAACCCGATAGCCGAAGCGCCCGCCTCTACCGCCGCCAAGGCGTCCTCGCGATTCGTGATGCCGCAGATCTTGATCATCATGACAACAGCGCCCGCAGCGCCTGCGCGGGATCGGCCGATTTCATCAGATGCTCGCCTACCAGAAACGCGTCATAGCCGGCAGCGGCCAGCCGCTCCACGTCGGCGCGAGAATGGATGCCGCTCTCGGCGATCTTCACCACGCCCGCCGGAATTTTCTCAGCCAACCGCAGCGACACTCCGAGATCCACGCCGAACGTATTCAGGTCGCGGTTATTGATTCCGATGACGCGCGCGCCCGAGGCCACGGCCGCCTTCAGCTCCTCTTCCTCATGTACCTCCACCAGCGCGGCCATCCGGTAGCGCTCCGCCAGCTCGCGAAAATCCCGCAGCTCCCGCTCGGTCAAGATGGCGGCGATCAGAAGAATGGCATCCGCGCCCCGCCCCGCGGCTTCATGCACGTGGTAGGCGTCGATGGTGAAGTCCTTACGCAACACCGGAAGCGTAACCGCGCCGCGAGCCGATTCCAGGTCCGCCAGGCTCCCACGGAAATATTTTTCATCCGTCAGCACGGACAATGCGGCCGCGCCGCCTTGTTCATACGCTCGTGCTATGAGCCCAGGGTTGTAGCCGGCCGAGAGCGTGCCTCGGCTGGGAGAGGCCTGCTTAATCTCCGCGATGATGGCCGGCCGGCGGCTCATCAGTGATTGGGCGAAATCGCGCCGGCTCGCTACCGAAGCCTCGGCGCGACCTTCCATACCGGGCGCGCGCTCCTCCAGTTCGAGCTTCTTCTGCTCGACAATTTGGGCCAGGATGCCGGGAACCGCCTTCACCATGTGGGGAGAACTTCATTGTAGCTCGGGGAAGAGGCCGGCTATCCGCAGCCACCGCGCGGCCGGGCGCGTTTATCACTCGCCGGAACCGGCTCCCGCCAGAGTATTCAGCCGCTCGACGACTTCTTCCAGTGCCTTGGATTCAGCGCTCAGGCGTTCTCCCACCGCGCTCCCCTCTTGCGCCTTGGCGGCTTCGATATCGGCGACAGCGTCGAACAACAAACCGAGCGCGAGCTGATCCAAAAGCCGGCCGATCCCGGCGTGCGCTACCTCGATTACTTCACAGGCGACTACGATCACGTCGCTCACAGCACTCCGGATCCGGCCGTGCAGCGGCTGGCTCTGCAGCGCATCGACGCGCTGGTGGGCCGCATTTGGACGGCTATCGAGGCCAGTCCCCTGACGGCGCGCACCACGTCGTCACCAACCGTCATCCGCTCGCCGAGCACTAATTGAAAGGTCTTGATCCGTTCGTCTCCGAGGTCGTAACGCCCAGCGCGGAATCCGGAGGCGCTGAAACAGGAATCTCTCGCGGCGCCGTGATCGAGGATAGCCTCAGCTTCGTTTCTACCGTTCTCCAACTGATGGGAAAAAACGAGGACGCCCGGCGGTTGCCCGGGCGTCCCATAAAGGAATTACTGACTGCGGCAGCTAGGTCTACCGCAACGCGTTGACTCCAGCCCGCTTTCGACCCGCTCTGCGGGTTACTTGCCCTGAATCGACTTGACGTAGTCGGTCAGGTTGCTCATGCGCAGTTGAACCTCACCCTGGCTGTGACTGACCGAGGGGAACAACGCGCCCCAAACGGGCATATCCCGGCTGCCATGCGCGGAAACTTCACTGTCGCCCTTAATCGTGTTGAACACTTTCAACTCGGGGAACGCCCCGCCGTTTTTCGCCGAAAGCTCCGTCAAATTGGCGGGCTGTTTCTTCAGCGCGGCTGCGGCCGGTCCCGTGCCTTTGCCATCCAAACCATGACAAGCGGCGCAATAGGTCTTAAACATTTCTGATCCCGATGCCGCCGAGGTGGGCGTCACCGGAACTTTCTTAATGGTCGGTTGCGCGTTCACTGCCGTGCAGGCGAACAGGACGAACGCGATCAGGAACAACGTGATTACTCTGGATGCCATGCGGGTCTCCTTTTTTTAAAGCACACCAGCGAGCGCCGACGCGAACGGTGGGAGGCTGTCCAGCGCAGCAGCGCCCACTGGCATGCTTATTTGTGCGATTTACCAGCGTGCAACCCGACTGCCACGCTTTCTCCTAGAGCAAATCCATGGAATTAGTCTTTTTCAGCACAAATCCAGGGTGTAGTGCCGCAATTTCCGTGGCCAGTGGGCCAAATCACCCCATTAGGTGGGGTTCGTTGAAAGGAAAGCAGTTTCATCGCGCTCCCACACCCCCGCTACCGCTCCGGCAGCAAGGGCGACATGTCGCGCAGGATATCCTGCTCCTTCTTGTTGAACCGGGCGCGGAAATCAGGGCTGCTCATATGTGCCTGCCGTTGTTGGGGTGGCAAGGCTGACACGCTGCGCAACTCCTCCCGCATGGCCTGCTGGCGATCCGGAGCTTGCTGGGAAAACTTGTTGATTGCCTTTCGCACCGCCTCCTGACGCTGCGCCGGCAATTGGTGCAGGCGGTTGTACAGAGTCTTGAGCGTCTGCTGCTGTTCCGGCGGAAGAGCGTTGAACCGCTGGAGCCGTTCCTGTAGCTGGCGCCGTTGCGCGGGCGGCAGCCGATTCAGTGCCTTCCGTTGCTCGTCGGGCGGCAGGGTTTCAAATTCGTCGATGGGCGTCTTCTGCTGATTTTGCCCTGCCTCGGTTCGCGCGCCACGCGGTGTTCTGGCGGCGCCTCGCGCGCCCCGTTGTGCGAGCGCGGGTAAGCTAAACAACAAGCCACAGCCCAGGGCGGCCAGCGCCGGAATAGAGCCGCGAGGAAACATAAACGCGCCTAGATCTTCCGCGATGAGCCTGGCTTTGCGCTGGAAACATCCACGCCGATCTGCTTGAGCATGTCCATGTCGTCGAGCGCGTGCTCCACCTGCTGCTCGATGCGCATCTGAGGCTGATTCCCGGGACCTGGTGCGACGGCGTGGTTATCCTTTTTCAGCAGGAAGGCGAACAACAAAACCGTGCAGGCCGCCACGACGGGGATTAGCGGACGCCAGCTCCAACTTCCGAACCGCCCATGCCACCAGCCGCTCTGCCCGGCGCGCGCCACGCGGCGTGCCAGCTGGCGGTCGAAATCCGGCGAGACCGCGAGCGGTTGCCACTCCTCCAACAACGACCACACCGCTCGTTGCTGCGGCCACCAGCTCCCGGCAGCCGGCGCACGTCTCCAAATGCCGTTCAAAATCGGCTTGCACATCCGTGCTCAGCGTTCGCGCGGCGTAGGCCACGATCAGTTCTTCAGCGACACTTTTCTTGAGCGAGCATCCCATCACTTCTTCCCTCTTTACGCCAGATGCGCCAGTCGCATTCTCAGCGACTCATAAGCCCGAAACAGCAGCGACTTCACCGCCGATTCCGAACACCTTAGCACATCCGCGATCTCGGCATAACCGAGTTCTTCATACTTATGCATCATTACCGCGGCCCGCTGCTTGGACGGCAGATTTTTGATCGCCTGCCGTACCTCCCTCAGCTTGGCCTGATAAACCAGCTCCTGCTCCACCGTCCGCGACCGGTCATGCACTTGCCTGCTGGCGCCGTCGGTCGCCTCATCCAGGCTTTCTTGCCCTTTCTCGTGGCGCCCATCCCGAATCCAATTCAGCCCCAGATGCGTCGCGATCCGGAACAGCCAGGTCGTAAATTTCGCCGTCGGTTCATAATTGCTCCGAAACCGGTACACCCGCAGAAAAACTTCCTGCGCCAATTCTTCCGCTACCGCCTGATTCAGCACCATCCGGTACAGGAAATGGATTACCGCGTTGCGGTGGCGCTCGCAACAGTTGAGTGAAGCAAGCCTGGTCCCCGTCCCGCACCTGCAGCATCAACTCGGCATCCCCATCCGGGAGCCGTTGTGCCGTCTCACTATTGTTAACCCGCCGTGCCCAGGAAGGTTGCGCCGCCGAGGGTTGCATGGGGTCCGGGTCCATCTGCGCCTGTAGCTCACGACGCGGGATATCGGCCCCGGTTGACAGCGCTTTACATTACTCGTTTTTAAGAGTCCGCTCCATCAGTTCCCGGATGGCTTCGCGCGGCGATCGAAGGCCTTTCAGGATCGATTCCATTTGCTGCGTAATCGGCAGGTCTACGTTAAACTTGCGCGCCAGTTCGACGGCCGCCGAGGTGGTCTCCACCCCCTCGGCAATCATGGTCATAGAGTTTACGATTTCTGCGAGCTTCCGGCCCTTGGCGAGTTCAATGCCCACGCTGCGATTCCGGCTTAGTTCTCCGGTGCACGTCAGTACTAGATCCCCTAAACCAGCCAAGCCGGATAATGTTCTGCGTCTGCCCTCCCATCGCGACGGCCAGTCGCGTGATCTCGGCCAGCCCGCGCGTGATCAATGCGGCCAGCGAGTTGTTACCCAGCCCCAGTCCCTGGCAGATTCCCGCGGCAATCGCGATCACGTTCTTGAGCGCCGCCGCAATCTCGACACCGGCTGGATCGTCGTTGGTATACAGGCGGAAGCTGGGTCCGGAAAACTGCCGCTGAACACACGCCGCCAGCTCCCGGTCTTCCGACGAGATCACCACCGCCGTGGGCTCCCCGCGCGCCACTTCCCGCGCAAAGGTAGGCCCGGAAAGCACCGCGATTCGCGGCGAAAATTTCTCGCGGATCACTTCGCGCGCCACTTCCGACATGCGCAGCAGCGTCCCATTTTCCAGCCCCTTGGTGGCGCTGACGAAATTCATCTCGGGCTCCAGATGCGGCAGCGCCGCCCCATAAAGCCGCCGCGCGAAACGCGATGGCACCACGCCGATCACCGTCCCAGCGCCTCCCAGCGTCAATTTCAAATCACCGGAGATCTCTACGTTGCCGGGCAGCCTGAAACCGGGAAGAAAAATATCATTCTCGCGAGTGCGAGCCATGCGCTCCACCAGGTCCGCCTCATAGACCCACAGCCGGACGCGGTCGAAACGCGGCGCCAGCACGATGGCCAGCGCCGTGCCCCAACTCCCCGCGCCGATAATCGCAAGAGATTGTTCCACTGCTTCTCGCCTTAAGTCCCGCTACTTAAAACGAAACACGGATTCGGTGCCGGCGCGCAGACGCTGAATGTTGGCGGAGTGCCGGTAGATGATAAACAAGCCCGCGACCAGCGACGCGAGCAGCACCGTCCGCCGGCGGATGCTCGATCAAGTACACCGCCAGCGGAAGGCTTCCGGCAGCTACAATCGAGCCCAACGAAATATGCCGCGTCGCCGCCACCACGATCACAAATAGCGCCAGCGCGGCCAACAGCGGAACCGGCGTCAACACCAGGAACGCGCCGATGAAACTCGCCACCGCCTTGCCCCCGCGAAATTTCAAATAGACCGGATAAGCATGCCCGGCCATCACCGCCAGCGCCGCCAGGCTCATGGCCGCGGCGGAACTCGTTCGTGAGCCTTCCCGCCAGCCACACCGCCAGGCAGCCCTTCCCGATGTCCAGCACCAGCGTCGCAACCGCGGCCGCGCGGCCCGTCGTCCGCAGTACGTTAGTGGCGCCGATATTTCCGCTGCCCTTCGAACGCACGTCCTCGCCCGTCTGCATGCGCACCAGCAAATATCCAAAGGGAATTCCGCCGATCAGGTAAGCGACCACGGCGGCCAGCAGCGCTGTCATTTGGCTTGAAAAGGAAATTCCGACAACTTCGTGTAAATCGATCCGGCCGACCCGGGCTGGCTGCGGTACAAATAAAATCGATCCGCCGGGAACGATCCAAATTCCAGCGATTCCAGTTGCGCGATCGAATTCCGCAAGGACTGTAAAGGCGCCGGCTCCTTGATGCGCGCCAAAGTAAGGTGCGCGCTGAATTCACGATCCTCCTTGGCGATGCCGAGCGGCGCCAGCGCCGTCTCGATGTCCCGCACCAAGGCCAGCAGCGGCTCGCCCGCCTGCACCCCGACCCAAAACACGCGCGGATGATGCGCGTTCGGATACCAGCCCAACCCCTTCACCTCCGCCAGAATTGGCGCGCGCTCCGGAACCGATCGCAGCGCTTCAGCCAGCTGCGGCAGTTTCTCTTCCGGCCATTCTCCGATGAATTTCAGCGTCAAATGCAGGTTGTACACCGGACTCCACTTCAGATGCGCTGCCGGCCGCAGGTGCATCAGCAAGCGTTCCAGCCTTTCCCGGATCTCCTCCGAGAGATCGATCCCCGTGAATAGCCGCATGCTAATCTCCTAGCATACAAAAAGCAGTGAGCAAGTCTTTTGCGGAGCTGATAGCCGGCTCCTCCATTCTCAGCCGGAATTTCTACGCACGCCCGGCCACCGAAGTGGCGCGCGACTGCCTGGGCAAGATTCTGGTCCACGGAAAAACGGCCGGGCGGATCGTCGAAACCGAAGCTTATCTGGGCGTCGGCGATCGCGCCGCCCACGCCTGGCGCGGCATCACCGCCCGGACGCGCCTGCTATTCGGCCCGCCCGGCCACGCCTATGTCTACTTCATTTACGGCATGTACGAATGCTTGAATTTCGTCGCCGAGGAAAAAGGAAAAGCCGGTTGCGTGTTGATCCGCGCCGTTGAGCCGTTAGCCGGAATCACCACCATGCAAAAACGGCGTCCAACAGCCCATCGCGTAGAAGACCTAGCCTCCGGCCCCGGCAAGCTCACGCTAGCGCTCGCCATCACGCGCAAACAAAATGGCGCAGACCTGACGCGCGGTCCGCTCGAAGTCCGGCGTCTCGCCGAAGAGACGCCCATCGAAGTTCAGGTAACGCCGCGCATCGGAATCACCCACTGCGCCGACTGGCCGCTCAGATTCCTGATCGCCGGCAACCGCTTCGTGAGCCGTTAGTCCTCGACGAATTTCCGCAGGCTTTCGAGCGCCACGTCCCAGTGCTTCGAAATTTCGGCCAGATAGCGCTGCGCCTCGTCGAGCCGGCGCGAATCCAGTTCCCAGATCCGCTCCCGCCCATGCCGGAGGCCCCGAACCAGGCCGGCTCCGGCCAGCACGTGCAGGTGTTTCGTGATGGCCTGGCGCGTAACCGCCGACCCTTGGGTGAGCCCTGAGATCGATCGCGGCCCCCCCGTCGAGAGGCGCGCGACGATAGCTAATCGCGTTTCGTCGCCCAAGGCCGCAAAAACCGGCGCCGAGCCTCTTAGGGCGCGCGGGCCGTGCGAGCTACGCGGCATGGGCCAGATACTTTTCGATGAGTCTCATCTGCATGCCCCAGCCTTGCGCGTTCATCGCGAACGCCTGGGCGCGCCGCTCGATGGGAATTGCGTCGAAGCCGGACTCTGTCACGGTCAGCATCGTTCCGCCGGCGGCCTCTTCCAGCACGAACTCTATGAGTGTAGTGGGTTCCGATGAATAATCGACCGCTGGATCGACGGCGTAAGGATGCCAGCGGAATGAGAACAGCCGTTCGGGCTCGATTTGAGCAACGACAATGTCGAACTGCTTGCCCTCATAAGGTTTCTGACGCTTAGCGACTTCTTCATCCACAAAGGTTGGCGCGAGCGTGCCCCGCAGCGGCTTATTCGGCGTAAACGGTTCTTCGAATTTCACGCCGAACCACTGCCCGAACTCTTGGGAGTCGGTCAGAGCGCGCCAAACCCGCGCGCGAGGAGCGCGGAGAAGGATTTTCTTTTCGATGCGGTCTGTATTCATATGCAACCATATGATTGCATATGTCAAGGATGAAATGCAACTGAATAGTTGCGCGTTTTACTCCGGATTCACTGCCGCCACGATGCGCTGCACCATCCCGTCCATCGCCCGGCCCTGATACCAGTGCCACACAAACACGATGTCGTGCACCGGATCGATCCAGATGGTGTTCGATCCATTCCCGATCGCCGCGAAACTGGTCTTGGGACCATGCGGCCACTGCTTCTGCTGCGTGTTGAGCCACCACAAATAGCCGTAATCCGGCCCGTGCGCGCTGGGCGTGACTGCATCTTTCAGCCATGTCGCCGACACGATTTCTTTCTGGTCCCACTTGCCGCGATTGAGAATCAGCAGCCCGAACCGCGCCAGATCTTCCGAATTGATCCACAGCCCGCCGCCCCAGCGCGTTCCGCCGCTCACCGACCACAGCGTGCGCCCGTCGATCTCCACGCTCGAATTGTTGTACGGCACCCACTTCCAATTCTGCGACGCGCCGATCGGGTCCATGATCTCGCGCTTCAGCACATCCGGCAGCCCGTCGTTGAACAGCCGCAGCAGCGACAGAGCGAAGCGGTTGATGCGAGCGTCATTGTACTCGTAGTACGTGCCTGGATCGTGAATCTCACGCGGCTTGCGCTGGCCCTCGCCGAACTGCTCTTCGCCCACAAAATTCGCATTCTTACCCCACATCACGCCTTCCCACTCGCTCTCCTGCTGCAAATGATTCTTCCAGGTGATCTTGGCGTTGTGCGGCGAATCGTACCCGCCGTCGTGAATATACTTGGCCACCGGATCGTTCACGTCGTGAATCAGCCCCTGCGCCACCGCCAGACTGCACACCGTCGAGAGAAAACTCTTGGCGACGCTGTACACGGGATCGTTCGCCTTCACGTCGCCAAACTCCGCGACGATGTAGCCGTGCCGCAGGATAATGCCGTTGGTGCCCGCGCGCGTCTTCGGCAGCGGTCCCAGCGGCACGCCGAACACGCGCCGCTGATCTTTATCGAAGTCCCAGGTGCTGGCGTTGGCTTGCGCGTATTCGACGGCGGCCTGGAGTTTGGCCGCGTCCATCCCCACTTCAGCCGGCGCTTTCTTTTGCCAGGTGCCAGACGTCGGAAAATACTTGGCGCTATCTGCGGCATACAGCGGCAAAACCAGCAGAGCCAGGATGGGCGAAAGAGCGAGCAATAAGCGTTTCGGACGGTTCATAGCCATTCAGTCTCCCACAATCGCCCGCCGCGCGGAAGCGTTACCCTGAGATTAAATGAGAGCCGGAATCGCTTTCCGAAACGCATCCAAGCTGGGCCCCTATGAGCAGGCGCTGCGCGAGGTGGGCATCGAACCGGTTCGCATTTCACTCGACGCTCCTCCCCCGATCGAATCGCTGGACGGCCTGGTGCTCGCCGGCGGCACGGACATCAACCCCGCGCGCTACGGCCAGCAGCCGGCGCCGGAAACGGACCGCCCCGACGATCAGCGCGACTTGGTGGAGACGCGCTTGTTGCAAGACGCCCTGGCGCAGGGGATTCCCGTTCTCGCCATCTGCCGCGGCATGCAATTGTTCAACGTGGTGCATGGCGGAACCTTGATCCAGCATCTACCAACAGCCAGCAAACATCGGCTCAAGGGGCAGGAGGCTCACGACGTTCAGGTCGTCCCTGGCACGCGCCTGGCCTCGATTCTGGGCCAAGGCGAGCAGGGCGTGAACTCGCGCCATCACCAGGCGGTCAACCGGCCCGGCAACGGATTGATCGTCTCTGCGGTTGCTCGCGATGGCGTAATCGAAGCTCTGGAAAAGCCGGGCGACTCGTTCGCTGTCGCGGTCCAATGGCATCCCGAAGATCGAATCCTCGCGAACCCGGGCGATCGCAAGTTGTTCGAAGCCTTCGCGGAGGCTCTCAGCGCTGCACCGGCCGCACATCCCTGAGCGTCGCCGCCCATCCGCCCCATCCGCGGCTCTCTGAATAGGCGTCTTCTTCCAGCGTGAACGCGGCATCCGCCCGCGCGCCTACAACGAACTCACCGGCTCGCGGCGCAAAATTCCATGCCGTCGCCAGCAGATTTCGCCCATTCTGCCGGAGATGCACTTTGAGATGTTTCTCTTTTAGCGGATGCGGCGGCGCAGCGATCTCGGCATCCGCAATCGCCAGCACCGGCGCCGGATTACCGAATCCGAAGGGCGCCATCGCTAGAATTTCCTGAACCGCCGGCCCGCTGGTGAGTTCCTTCAAGTCCACCAGCGCATCGATCGCAAGCTGCGGCCGGAAATCCGCGGGCGTCAGCCGCGCGGCGGCATAAGCGTTCAGACGATCCCGGAATTCCACCACACGCTCGCTCGACAAGCTGACGCCCGCCGCCTGCCGGTGCCCGCCAAAGCGCGTGAACAGTTCAGCCATTGACTCAAGCGCGTCCAGCAGATGAAACGCGGCGATGCTGCGCCCCGAGCCCTGCGTTTCGCCGTTTTCCTGGCTCAGCACGAAAACCGGGCGCGAAAAGCGCTCCACCAGCCGGCTGGCCACGATGCCCACCACGCCGCGATGCCAGCCCTCGCCCGCGAACACCAACGCGGCCTGATCTTCCCGGACCGGAACCTTGGAACATTCCTCCAGCACCTTCCGCACGATGTCCGCCTCAGTCTCCTGCCGCTCCTGATTCAGCGAATGGAGACCGGCCGCCAGCTTGCGCGCGCATTCCAAGTCCTCCGTCAGGAATAAGCGGATCACATTCTCGGCATCGTCCATCCGGCCTGCGGCGTTCATGCGCGGAGCGATCTGAAAAGCAACCTGGCGCGCGCTGGGCGCCCGCCCCGGCGCCATACCTGAAACCTCCAGCAGCGCTTTCAAGCCCGGGTTCTTGGCCCGATACAAACCTTGCAATCCGTACTTGACGATCACGCGATTCTCGCCCACCAGCGGCACTACGTCGGCTACGGTCGCGATGGCCACCAATTTCAAAAACGACTTCAGCGTTCGCTCCAGCTTCTCCGCGGGCCAGTCCAGCGTCGCAAGCAGCGCATGCACCAGCTTGAAGGCGACGCCCGCGCCGCACAGGTTCTTATCCGGATAATTGCAATCGCGCCGGTTCGGATTCAGGACCGCCAGCGCGGGCGGCAGCTCCGCCTCCGGTAAATGGTGATCCGTGATGACGACATCAATCCCCAACTCGCGCGCGCCGCGCACCACTTCCGATGCCCGGATGCCGGTGTCCACGCTTACGATCAATCGCACGCCCATTGCGGCCGCGCGTTCGATCACCTCCGAGCGCATCCCGTACCCATCCTTCAGGCGATGCGGGACGTGATAGCTCGCTTCGCCGCCCGCCAGCTCGATCGCTTTCTTCAGAATCACCACCGAGACGGTGCCGTCCACATCGTAGTCGCCATAGATCAGAATCTTTTCCTTGGCTTCGATGGCGGCGCGCAGACGGCCGACGGCCTCGCGCATCCCGGCGAGCAGTAGCGGATCGTGCAGATGATCGAGCGACGGTTCGAGGAATCGCCGCGCGGTATCAGGGTCGTTCAATCCACGATTGATCAGCACTCGCGCCGTGATCGGATCGAGCCTGAGAGCCTCAGCCAGTGTGCGAACTGCTGCTGCATCCACTTCAGGTATCAGCCAATTGGCCGAGGGCGTAATGACTAATTCAGGAGCCATCTGGTGCGCAGTCGCGTGTCTTAGTTCTTCGAGAAATATCCCCCGATGGAATCGTCTTCCTCGTCCTCCATGCCGGTCAAGACGTCAATCTCTTCCAGAACTTCCGTAAAGTCACGGAACCACTCCGTGCACAGGTCGAAAACAAATGTGGTTCCCTCATGAATGAACAACAGTTCGATTTCGCACACGAATCCATCGTAAGCGCGCATCTGCTTCAGTCGGCGCTCGAAGTCCTTGTGATCTTCCCGCGGCAAATCCGTCCCGGCCAGTTGCTCCATCGCATCGTCGATTTGTTCGGCGCCGAATTCGCGCTGGTGGAACACGATCAGCTTGACCCCCGCCGTCTTGGCGGCCTGTATGAACTCGCGATAGTCGGGGTGCTGCTGGCAGTCCCAAAACACGACTGGTGTGGAATCCAGGGTGCGGGCATGCCTGTAAAACACCGCGATACCCGCTTCGAGGAGTTCGTGCTCGATCTCTGTTTTCAATCCATCGAGATTCTGTTTCATTCGAGTGATTATTCCGCTGCGCTCTTCTTGAATGTCTTCTTCTGATCGGTCTCCACCAGGACGTCGTGCTGGAGCGAGTAGTCCCTGGCCGACGGGGTCACGATGGTTCCCGGTCCAATATAGATCTTTCTCGATTGTGCCACCGCGCGGCGAACGTCGTCCTCGCAGACAAAATCCACGACATGGATCTCCTCCTGGCCGCGGGGCTCTCGGGGTTCTGAAGCCGTCGGCGTTTTGGCGTCTTCGGCGCCGCCCCGCTTGGTTTCCAGGCCCCGTTTGGCTAGATACCGCTCCACCGCCGATACCACGGCTTCACGATCGATGCCGGATGCGGCCTCGGAAAATTCCCGGCTCTCAAATGCTTCTTCCGCTTTACGTGTCATATAAGCCAGCCTCTTGATATTGACGAGATGCAATGGTCCGATGTTGTCGCTGGTGCTGTTGCCGGCCACCGCGCCGCATCCCAGCGTCATGGCGGGAAAGACGTTAGTCGTAATCCCGGTGGAACCCTGCGGCGCGGCCGTGTTGGCCAGGATTCGAAAGGCCGGCATGCGCAGCGCGAATTCCCGGATGCGCGCGTCGTCGGTCGAGTGAATCACCGCCGTGTGTCCCAGGCCGCCGAAGCGCAGCAGCGCCTCGCAAGCCTCCAGCGCGGCCGCGAAATCAGCTACGAAGTACAGCGACAAAACCGGGGAAAGTTTTTCGGCCGACAATGGATGCTGCTTCCCCACGCCTTGGATTTCCACCACCAGAACCGATGTACCCGCCGGGACTTCAAATCCCGCCAAGCCCGCGATCTTGGGCGCGGGCTGCCCCACGCAATCCGGATTCACTGTGACATCCGGCGTCAGCAGCAGCTTCGCCAGCATTTCCGTTTGGCGCGTATCGCACACGAAAGCGCCGCGCGCCTTTAGCGCTGACACAATCCGCTCGCGCAAACTCTGTTCGGCCACGACGCTCTGCTCGCTGGAGCAGACCGTGCCGAAATCGAAGCTCTTGCCCTCCACCACCTTGGCGATCGCGTCTTCCAGCGCCGCCGAGCGATCCACTAATACCGGCACATTTCCCGGACCAACGCCGAAGGCAGGCTTGCCGCTCGAATAGGCCGCGCGCACCATACCGCTGCCGCCGGTGGACAAAATCACGCTGGTGCGGGGATGCTTCATCAGGGCGTTGGTCCCCTCCAGCGTCGAAGAGTAAATGCACTGCACCAACCCTTCGGGAGCGCCGGCTCCGAGCGCGGCCTGCTGCAGCACCGCCGCGGTTTCGCAGGTGCAGGCTTGGGCGCGGGGATGCGGGCTGAGAACGATCCCGTTACCGGATTTGAGTGCGATCAGAGTTTTGTAGATGGCCGTGGAGGTTGGATTCGTGGTGGGCAGAATCGCGGCCACCACTCCCATCGGCACGCCGATCTCGACCACCTTCTGTTCCGAATCCTCGCGCAGCACCCCCACCGTTTTCAAACCGCGCATGGCCCGCGGAAGAACATCCGAGCACAGCAGATTTTTTGCCAGCTTATCCTTGGCGTTGCCGTAGCGCGTTTCCTCCACCGCCAGTTCGGCCAGCCGCCGGGCGTTGGCGCGCGCCGCCGCCGCCACATGCTCCACGATCGCGTCCACCTTTTCCTGCGAAAACGTACAGTATTTCTGCCAAGCCGCGTAAGCCAGTTCGACTTTGGAGCGAACCTCCTGCACGGAGATCAGATCGGGATCTTTCAATACCCCTGACATTGTTGCGCTCGCCGAGGAGCACCCTCCTGGTAGCGGGAGCCGGCCGCGCTAGCCTGGCGACTTGTCGCCTTTTTTTGCGCCCGGGAGGATGGGCTCGATTTCCGAATGCGGGGCCGGGATGACATGCACGGAAACCAGCTCGCCCACCCGGCGCGCCGCCGCCGCGCCTGCATCCGTGGCGGCTTTCACCGCGCCCACGTCGCCGCGCACCGTGACCGTCACAAACCCGGCGCCGATGTACTCTTTTCCCTGCAAGGTGACGTTAGCGGTCTTCACCATCGCGTCGGCTGCTTCGATCGCGCCAACCAGCCCCTTCGTTTCCACCATGCCGAGCGCTTCCATGCGTTTTCCTCCCTGCCAAATACACCGCGTCTAAGTTGAAATCCCCAAAGATGTGGCTTGCGGCTGAACCCTACACGGTAGCATAAAGCCGCGACCATACGGCTCGCCACAGTGCTCGCAAACCGAGTTAGAATCGATACGATAAGATGACGGGGAATTTCTTGCTATCCGCAATAGAGGTTGCGGATG
This sequence comes from Terriglobia bacterium, assembly GCA_963739705.1. Lineage (GTDB taxonomy): Bacteria > Acidobacteriota > Terriglobia > Bryobacterales > Bryobacteraceae > Palsa-89. Next base: position 823,643 of record CAVUBR010000025.1, read on the forward strand.
TCGCGATAGTAGTTTGCGATGCGGCTCGAAATATCGTGTTTTCGAATCGAGCTGCCCGAGATCTATTTGGCGATAATCTACCTCAAACTCATCCTCTTCTTCGTTCGATCGAGGCCTGCGCCGGCGTAGCGGCTGATTTTCAGCTGGCGGATGGAAGCAGTGTTTTGGTCAGCGCGCGCTCCTTATTCGATGAGAATGGCAACAAGACGGGGGCGGTGGTCACCTGCGCGCCGCTGAGCGGCGCTATCAGAGCGCAACTCGACGAGGCTTCCGAGGCAAAGAAGCAGCTGGAGCTGCTGCTGGAATCCACCGGCGAGGGCATATTCGGCATTGACATGGGAGGCCGCTGCACTTTCGTCAACGGCTCTGCCGCGGCCATGCTGGGTTACCGCCGCGAGGACCTGTACGGCAAGCGGCCGCACGAAATGATCCATCATACCGACGCCCATGGCCAGCCTTATCCGCCTTCCAAATGCCCGGTTCATGTCACGCTCCACGAAGGGCGATTTCAGCGCATCGACGATGAGTTTTTCTTCCGGGCCGATGGCTCGCGGTTTCCGGTGGAGTATGCCTCTTACCCGATTTTCGACCAAGGTGCCCTGCGCGGCGCCGTAATAACGTTCTCCGATACCACCGGGCGCAAGAAGATCGAGGCAGCCTTGCGCGAGTCGGAAACCAAGTACAGAACTTTGTTCGAAAACATTGCCGAAGGCGTCTACCAAACCAGTCCCAGCGGGGAGTTGCTGCGGGCCAACAAGGCCCTGGTCGAAATGCTTGGTTACGCATCGGAAAATGAATTACGCGCCTTAGATGTGCATCACTTGTATGTAGAACCTGAGGAGCGCCGGCGTCTGGCCCAGCAATTGGAGAGCGACGGCCGATTGGTGGAGGTCCGGCTGGAGCTCAAGCGCAAAGACGGCCAACGGATTCTCGTCATTGAGAACGCGCGCGCCGTGTGTGACGATCGCCAGCGCGTGTTGTACTATGAGGGCACGCTCAGCCTGGTGCGCTGACCGCCTCACTTCCAGTCGGGAAACGGATTGATGCGCCCGCGGCGCGAAGCTTCAATCAGATCCGGTACCCGTTTCCGGCGCGCCATCAGCTTGCCCAATAGCGCATCGAGCGCCTCCTCATCGCCCTCCAGCCACTGGGGCGGGATCTGTTTCTGTGCTTGATCCACTACTTCTTCGGGAAGATGCACGACGCGATCCAGCCAGGGCTGAAAATCGTCGAAGGATCTTGCGCGGCGATATACGCTGGGGCGAAAATACAGGCCTTGCAGCGGCGAATCGCTGAAGGTCCAGTGCGGGCCGTCGAAAACATATCCGTGATCCATCATGGAAGCGACGAAGCCTGGACGCATTGACTGGCTCGCCTTGGCCGTGGACCATTGCTGCAAGCGCGCCCGGAAAAAAATGGACTGGCGCGCGTCGGCGTTCCCAAGCCATTTGTCGAACACCAGAACGCCCAGAAATTCCCTCAAGTTGGCCACTTTGTCGAGCAGCAGGTCGGGGATGAAATCGTAGACCACTACTTTGGCCGGATCGCCCGGATAGCGCGATCCAAAATGCCAGCCCGGCTCCGCTGGCATGCGGCGCGAGCCGAGTTGAATATGCACTTCCGGATTAGCGGCCAGAAAATCGGCCGATAAATTCACTATCTCGGCCACCGGCGTCGAGATTCCCAGATATTGCAGAAACGCCGACGCAATCCATTCGTTCACCAGGATGCGCCGGTGCTGCGGGTTGTTGCGGAATTTGACGACGTAGAAGTGCCCATCGTCGCACTGGAGCAGATGCGCCTGGGCCCCGCCGCGCATTTTCCGGATCAGGCGAATGGCGTTAATGGGCATCTGGTGTCCACGGTAAAATGTACCAAGACCACATGAACAGACTCATCGTTGCGTGCATTTGCGCGGCTTTCTTTGCCGCGCAGCTTCCGGCCCAGCAGGTGCGTTCGCTGCGCGTCGAAGTGCTGTCCACCATGCTGACTTCCGACTCGGGAGTCGGCGAGTGGGGTTTCTCGGCCGTCGTGGATGTGGACGGGCATCGAATTCTCTTCGACACCGGCGACCGGCCGGAGACGGTCTTGAATAACGCCAAAGAACTGCACGTGGATCTTTCCAACATCACCGATGTGGTGTTGAGCCACAATCATCACGATCATACCGGCGGCCTGATGACGCTGCGCCGCGCCATGATGAAGAGCAACCCCTCGGCGCTTTCGCGCGCGCATGTCGGCCAGGGAATTTTCGATCTGCGCCGCACCGATAAAGGCCAGACGATCGATTTCATGCCCACGACGCGCCGCGAGTTCGAAGCGTCCGGCGGCAAGTTCGTCGTATACGATCATCCGGCCGAGATCTTTCCCGGCGTCTGGCTGACGGGGCCGGTGCCGCGCAAGTATCCGGAACGAAACTGGAGCGGCCACGTCGAAGTTCAGACCAAGGACGGCTGGAAGGAAGACACGATTCCCGAAGACATGTCGCTGGTGATCAATACCGCCCAAGGCCTTGTGGTGCTATCGGGCTGCGGCCATTCCGGGATCATCAATACGCTCGATTACACGCGCTCGTCCATCAAGAATGCTCCGATCCATGCCGCGTTGGGCGGCTTTCATCTCTACCAGTTGGACGACGAGAAGCTGCGCTGGACCGCGTCGAAACTGCGCGAATTCGGTTTGCAGAATTTTCTGGGCGCGCATTGCACCGGCATCGAATCGGTTTATCGGATTCGCGAACTCGCCGGGTTATCGCGGCACACGGCAGCGGTGGGAGCGGTGGGCGCCGTGTTTGAACTGGGCAAGGGATTGGATCCCGGCTCGATCGCGCGCTGAGCCGGTATCAGCCGGCCACGCTTCGTTCGCGCACCTGCTCGGATGTAAGGCCGTAGAGCGGCGGCGTTGAGACCTCGATCAGCGCGAGGTACGTGTAAATCTGGCCGCGATGATGGACTTCATGCTCGATCATCGAGCGCAGCCATTTCCAGGCTGCTATCGAAGCTCCGCCGGGCGTCATGCATTTGCGGTTGAAATCTTCCTGACTGAATCGGGAGAGGATCTCAACGTCTTCCTGATGCAGCCGTTCGGCATATTGAATCACTTCATCAAAAGTCGGGGCGAGATCCTGGCCGCATCCGGCGTAGCGGCTGGGTTGACCTTGAGCGACCTCGACGAAGATATATCGATTTGCGGCCGCAATGTGCCGGACCAAATCGCCGAGGCTGAATTTGTCCTTTCGAAATTGCCAGTCAACCCTATCGGGAGGGATTGAGCGCACGACGTTCATGGTGCGCTGGTGGACTTTATTGAAATAATTCAGGAACTCGCCGGGGTCGCGTATTTCCATGCATCGCCTCCGCTGCCATTAGATGGCTTTCTGCCACGCGGGATTCGGAGAAGGTTGGGCTCAGGCCGTCTTTTCAACCTGCGGGAGCGGCCTCTTGTATTTGCACTCGCCGTTGGGGCATTGGGCGATGGGGCCGGCCTTCAGCCATTTTTCGATCAGGTAGCTGGAGCCGCACTCGGGGCATTTTTCGGGCAACGGTTTGCCCCAGGCGACGAAATCGCACTCGGGGTAGCGGCTGCAACCGTAGAACGTCTTGCCGCGCTTGGAGCGGCGCTCGACCACTTCGCCTTGCGAGCAATTGGGGCAGGGAACACCGATGGTCTTCTGCTTGACGAATTTGCATTTCGGATAATTGCTGCAGGCCGTGAATTCTCCGAAGCGCCCCTGTTTGAGAACCAGGTTGTTGCCGCACTGCGGGCATTTTTCTTCGAGCGGCACGTCGGATTTTTTCTGCTCGCCGCCGATTTGTTTGGTGGTCTTGCAGTCCGGGTAGCCGGAGCAGGCGTAGAACTGGCCGAAGCGGCCCTTCTTCAGGACCATGGGGCGGCCGCAGTTCTCGCAATATTCTTCGGCGTCCTGTTCGGTGAGGCCTTCGACGCTGCCAGGTTCGGGCGGAAGTTCGCGCGTGTTGGAGCACTCGGGATAGCCGGAACAAGCGATGAATTTTCCGAACCGGCCCCACTTGATCACCATGGGTTTGCCGCACTTCTCGCAATTCTCGCCGGTCGGCTCCTCCATGCGCTTGATGTCGGTCATGTGACGTTCGGCGTGTTCGAGATCCTTCTCGAAACGCTCGTAGAACTCCGACATGGCGACGCGCCAGTCCAGTTTGCCTTCTTCGATTTCGTCCAGCTCCTCTTCCATGCGCGCGGTGTAGGTTACGTCGAAGAGGTTCTGGAAATTTTCGAGCAGCAGATCCGTGACCACCATGCCCAGCTCGGTGGGGACGAACTTGCCGGCGTCTTTCTTGACGTATTCGCGTTCCTGAATGGTGGAGAGGATGGACGCGTAGGTGGAGGGGCGGCCGACGCCGTCGGCTTCCAGTTCCTTGACGAGCGTCGCTTCGTTGAAGCGCGGAGGCGGTTCGGTGAAGTGCTGCTCGGGGAGGATATCCTTGAATTTCAGCTCTTCGCCTTCGGTGACCAGCGGGAGGCGATGCTTCAACTCCTCGTCGTCATCGTCCTTCTGATCCTTGCCTTCTTCGTAGACTTCGAGGAAGCCTTTGAATTTCGGGACGCTGCCGGTGGCGCGGAACATGTAGGTTGCGCCGTCCTTGCCTTGGGCGGCGACGTCGATGGTGGTCTGGTCGAACACGGCGGGCATCATCTGAGAAGCGACGAAGCGCATCCAGATGAGGCGGTAGAGCTTCATCTCGTCTTCCTGCAGAAATGGAGCGACGTCTTCGGGGGTGCGGCGCGGCGAGGACGGGCGCACAGCTTCGTGAGCGTCCTGCGCTTCTTTCTTGCTCTTATAAATGTTGGGTTCCTTTGGACAGAACGGCGCGCCGTAGCGTTCGTTGATCAGGACGCGTACTTCGTCCAGGGCGTCGTTGGAGACGCGCGTGGAGTCGGTTCGCATGTAGGTGATTAAACCGACGGAGCCTTCCGCGCCCAGCTCCACGCCTTCATAGAGGCGCTGGGCGAGCATCATGGTGCGCTTCACGCTGAAGCGGAGTTTGCGCGAGGCTTCCTGTTGCAGCGTGGAGGTGATGAATGGAGGAACAGGGTTGCGCTTCTTTTCGCGCGTGGTGACGGAGTGGACCAGATACTTGGCGGCGTCGAGCTGATCGACCAGGGATTTGGCGGAGGCTTCGTCGCCGATCTCGAGGGCCTGGTCGTCTTTCTTGGTGAAGCGCGCGGTGAGGACGGGCGGCTTCTTGGCGTTGAGCTGGACGTCGATGGTCCAATATTCGCGTTTGATGAACGCGCGGATCTCGCGCTCGCGCTCGACGATCAGGCGCAGCGCGACAGTTTGGACGCGTCCGGCCGAGAGCCCGCGGCGCACTTTGTCCCAGAGCAGCGGGGAGATCTTGTAGCCGACCAGGCGATCCAGGATACGGCGCGCCTGCTGCGCGTCGACCAGATGCAGGTTCACCGAACCCGGCTTCTCGAAGGCTTTCTTGATGGCGCCGGCGGTGATTTCGTTGAACATCACGCGGTAGATCTTGGGGCCTTCGGCCGCGTTCTTTTTGCGCTTGGCGGGAGCGCCATCGCCGGCGGGGAAGCCGTTGAGCTCTTCCTGCAGGTGGTAGCAGATGGCTTCGCCTTCGCGGTCCGGGTCGGCCGCGAGGTAGATCGATTCCACCCCCTTGGCCGCTTGCTTCAGTTCCGCGATCAGCTTCTTCTTGCCTTCGATGACTTCGTAGTGCGGCTCGAAACCCTTGTCGACGTCGACTGCCAGATCTTTTTTAGGAAGATCCTTGACGTGGCCGAGCGAGGCTTTTACGACGTACTGCTTGCCGAGATATTTTCCGATCGTTTTCGCCTTGGCAGGCGACTCGACGATCACGAGCGATTTTGCCATGATTATTAGTCCGTACGAGTGATTACAGTGTCTAGCCTGAGACTATCGGTTTCGAATCTACCACACTTTAACAAAGTTCTTCCCGGGGAGTTGTTTGATGAGGCCGAGGAGCTCTAGATCGAAGAGTGCGGCAATTATCTCAGATGATGTAAGGGTATCAAAAGTTTCGTGAAGCTGATCGACGTGGGTAGGGAGGTCGGGCTTGAGGATGGCCAAAAGGGCTTTGTGGGCGGGGCCGATGGCGCCGTCGAGCGGGAGCTGGGTGTCCTGCGTTTCCAATGAGATAGCGGCGGAACGAGCCTGTGCTTTGGCGACCAGGGCGCGGCGGACTTCGGCGGGTAACTCGACGATCACGTCGTTCCATTCCTGGACCAGCTTGGCGCCTTGCTTGATCAGCAGATTGGGGCCCCAGCTCATTTTGGACGTGATGTTGCCGGGGACGGCGAAGACCTCGCGTTGTTGTTCCAGCGCCATTTTCGCGGTGATGGAAGAGCCGCTGTACTGCGCGCCCTCGACTACGAGCACGCCCACGCTCATGCCGCTGATGATGCGATTGCGCGTGGGGAAATTCTGCGGATAGGCTGGGCCGCCCATCGGGAACTCGGAGAGCAGCAGGCCTTTTTGAACGATCTCGGAGGCGAGTTTGCGGTTCTCGGCGGGGTAGACCAGATCGACGCCGCAGCCGAAGACCGCGATGGTCTCGCCGCCCGCGTCGAGTGCGCTGCGATGCGCGGAGGTGTCGATGCCGCGCGCCATGCCGCTGGTGATGGTGAGGCCGGCGTGCGCTAGGTCGGCGGCGAGGCGTTCGCAGGCGGCGGTTCCATAAGCTGTGGCGCGGCGGGTGCCGACTACGCCGAGCATCACTGATTGAAGCAGCTCGAGGCGGCCGCGGGCGAAGAGTACGATGGGCGGGTCGTAGATTTCTTTTAGGCGCGCCGGGAAGCGTGGGTCGGAGATGGTGATCAAAGTCGCGCCGGTCTCGAGCATTTTTTGCTGCTGGTCGACGGCGTCTTCGAAAGTGCAGCCGCTCGAGATGGTGCGGGCGAGGCTTCCGGGGAGGCCGGCCGATTCGAGGTCGTCGGGAGAGGCGCGGAAGATAGCCTGGGGAGTTCGGAATTGTTGGAGGAGTTGCCAGGCTTTGCGGCAGCCGAGGCCGGGGACCAGGCGGAGGGCGAGCCAGTGGAGTTCGTCTTCTTTAGTAAGAACGGCGGCGGCCATTGCTATGGAGATTGGTGGGGCGAGGGCGGGGATGTTCTCGGGCGGTGAGTTTCATGTGAAATCGTGAAAAACGAAGCCAGCAGATGCCGATTCCCTGCGAAAAAGCCGGCTTGTGTCAGGGGAGACACGTTTTCTTGACGCATTCCGCACTTTTGCGCGCGATGGCGTTATTTTTTTAATGTTTTCTTTTTTTGCCGGGCGCGGGATGGGAGGGAAGGCTGGGTCCAGTATAGGCCGAGAGTTGCGGGCCAGGCTGGGCCGAGCGACTTTCTTCCGTGTTTTGAATAGGAAGGAGAGCGGCGAGATTTGTGACCGCCGCATGGGGTTTCGACTACACTAAACCGACTGGGGCCGGCCGCTACTTGCTGGTGAGCACGGCCGCCAAATACCGGAGTTCCGACTCGACCTCCGCGGGATCGGCCACAGTATCGGCGATTTCCTGGCGAAAGAGTTCGCGATACCGCTTGCGAAGCCTGTGAATAGCCACTTTGAGCGCTCCTTCTGACGTGTTCATTTCACGAGCCAGCGCGGCATACGGCGCGTCGGACCGGCCGAGAAGGAACACCTTCAACCGCTCGAAGTGCTCCGGGCGTCCGTGCTGCACGAACTCGTTCCGTAATCTCTCCACGACTCGGTCGAGCATCGCAAGCGCCCAGCGCCGTTCGAAGATCCGCTCGGGCGTCTCATCGTGCGCAGGCTCGCGCTGGTAGCGCTCTTCGCCGGACGAGAATTCAAGCGGCACCACCGCTCCGCCGCCCCGTTTGCGCGCGCGTTGGCGGTCTTCTTCGTCGGCCACGAAGAATTTCAAGGAAGTCAGAATAAAGGACCGGAAGCGGCCCTTTTCCGGGTCAGCGCGATCGAGATATCGCCCTTCCAGCAGGCGCACGAAGAACTCCTGCGTAAGATCCTGCGCGTCATCGGCCGAATAACCGCGCCGGCGCAGATAGGTGTACAACGGATACCAGTAGTTCTCACAGAGGGAAACCAGAGCGGACCGGGCCTCCTTGCGATGTGGATCGCCGGCCGCGACCACCAGGGTCCACCGCGTGGTCGGAAACTGGGATGGTCCCGGGAGCGTGTGCATGGTCTGGCCGTTCGTCATGTCATCCTCAGGGGCGTTCTGCTAAACAGGATAAGGAATCGGGAGCCGCAAAGTTACAGCGCAACTATGGTCATCTGGCGGACTCGGCTTTAGCTTGTTGGACGACCGGAATATCGGGATCGGCATCCTTCCAGAGAGTGAGGAGATCCTTGTAGACGGCGGCCGATTTCGCGCGATCTCCAGAAGCGAACGACGCTCTGGCGAGTTGGAGACGCGCCAATGGTCCCATGGGATCGTTCAGCATGATTCCCGGATGATCCAGAATTTTCTGAAACTCAACTGCTGCCTCGCGGTGGTGGCCCATCCGGGCGTAAGCGAGGCCACGCACGTAGACCGGATACATCGCTCCGAAGAAGGCGCCAGAATAGAACGCCGTCCCGGGAACAGCGAGGTCATACGGAGCTCCCACTTGCGTCATTTCGAGTGCTTTTGCCGCGTCACCCTGGTTGAGAGCTTCGAGAGCCCGCAGCACCGGCAGATAACTGAACTGGACAGATGTGTCCTCCGGATAGCGCTTTTCGAGGTCCACTGCGATGTTGTGAGCTCGCGAGGTATCGTGCACCAGCGCCAGCGCGAAGGCAGGTCCATAATCGGCGTCTCTGCTTCGGTACAGCGACAACGCCGCAGCGGCGCTTCCTTTGGCCTCCTCACGAGTTCCAAGCAGCGCAGTCCACGCGGCACGAGCGCCTTCAAACAGAGCGGCCCGCTCGCGCAAACCTGCCTGGCGAGATAGGCTCACTGCGCGGTCCGATAGCCGGGCCGCTTCTTTCAGGCGCCCCTGATACGCCAAAGTGAGAGCTTCCTGATGTTCGAAAGATCCCTGGGCTTCCAGTTTTGCCTGACGTTGGGTCATTTCCCTTTCCATTGCCGCCCGATCGCCCCTCAGAAAAGCGATAAAGTACCGGCATAGCGAGAACTCGTTGGTTTCGATCTTACGTTCCGACGCCTTACGCAGCAGTGCCTCGGCTTCCGGCAGGCGGCTCAGGTAGATATAGGCAAAAGCTACATTTGCGTAACCAATGGAATAATCCGGATCGAGTTCGATCGCGTTCTGGCCTTCTTCCGCGGCTTTGTCGTAATGACCCGACCCCTGCGTCGTGAAGGCTGCCAAGAATCCGTGGGCATTGAGATCACTGGGATACTGTTGGGCCCACGATTCGAGAGTTTGTCGCGCCAATTCCAGGTTTCTGGTTACTTGCCGGTGGTAATTGAAAGTGATGAAGTAGTTCTCTAGATCGCTCACCCCATTTCGCAGTTCATAAGCCTTGGCTATATTCTGCGCTCCCAATTCGGACTCGCCGAAGGAGGCATATTGCCGGCCCAGTTGCGCATAAGCCATCGCAAATTGCGGGTCGAGTTCGACGGCCCGTCTCAGGAGCGTGGTGGCTTCCGCTGTCTGCGCCCTCTGCTGTTGCGCCTTCATTGCCGCGCTGTAGGACCGCCAGGCTTCGAGCGACGTCGTGGTTACCTCGGTTGGCAGACTGGGTTCCTTTTTGACGCTTGGAAGCGATCCGCCGGCCCAGGTCCGGAACCGGTTTGCCATTTGGCCTAGCGCCTTGAAAACGTCCTCTTTTTTCGCGGCCGGGGCCTGCTCCTCGTCCAGAATATCTCCGGTTTGGCAATTCCTCGCGCGCAAACCCAGCATGTACTGGCTGCCGAGGCTTGTGATCGAGCCTTCCACGACCGACGCGCCGGCTGTCCTCTCGCAGATTTCGGAGGCAACATCCGGGGTGAGCTTCGCATCCGGAGCCCGGACCATGAGACGGAGGGTCTGGCGCATGCGCGCATCGGAAAGCACGGTGAGGTTGGGCGACTTTTCCAGTTCGCCCGCCAAAACCTGGCGAAGCCTACCGTTGAATGCCGGATCCCCCGTGGCATTGGCGAACTCGCCGAGAACAATCGTGCCTTTCTCCGCCAACCTGGGGCTTGGCGGAGAATCGCGGCGCACGAACGACCAAACCGTCACTCCGCTCAGCAGGATGAACGCGAGCCCGGCGACAGTGCCGAAAGCCGCCGGCCTGTGCCTGCGAAGAAACTTGCGCGCCCGGTAGAACGCGGCTCGGCGGCGATGCCAGCACTGGCCGATGCTCGATATATCTCTGGATATCAGCGGCCAACTCGGCCACCGAATCGTATCGCCGCTGCCGCACTTTTTCCAGAGCCTTCATCGCGATCTAGGTCAGGTCGCCATCCACGAGGCGACGCAGGGAGGTCGGGTTGGTTTGGCGGTGCGCAGCGACATCGGCCGGCCGCCGCGCGTAGTTCGGCCAGCTTTCGCGAAAGCGGCGGAGCCTCCTCTTCACGAATGATGCGCAGCATCTCGGTGAAGCCTGCCTGACGCAGCCGCGCTGCGTCGAAAGGGACCGCGCCGATCAGCAATTCGTACAAGATCACCCCGAGCGAATACACATCGGAGCTCTCGTCCACATCTCCGGTGGTCACCTCGGCTTGCTCAGGACTGGCGTACTCCGGTGTGCCCACCATTTGGCCGAATTGCGTTAGCAGAGTGGTCTCCAGGGCCCACTGGTCGGTAGCTTTGGCGATGCCGAAGTCGATGACTTTGAGAAGGGGTGTGCCCTCCTGCTCCATCACCAGCACATTCGATGGTTTGAGGTCGCGGTGGATCACGCCTTTCTGGTGCGCGTGTTGAACGGCACGGCACACCGCGAGGAATAGTTCCAGCCGTTGGCCGATGGTCATCCGCTTGCCATCGCAGTACTGCGTGATGGGTGCGCCCTCGATGTACTCCATTACGAAGTAAGGCCGGCCCTTTGCCGTCGCGCCTGCGTCGAAGATCCGCGCGATATTCGGGTGGTCCATGAGAGCCAGCGCCTGACGCTCGTTGGCGAAGCGGGCCAGTACCTGGCCGGTGTCCATCCCGAGTTTTACGACTTTGAGGGCCACCAGGCGGCGAATGGGTTCGCGCTGCTCGGCCAGGTACACGGTGCCCATACCGCCTTCGCCTAAAGGCCGAAGGATGTGATAGCGGCCGAAGTCGTCATCGCCGTTGCCGCTGTCGCTGTATCGATGGTCTGGGTTCTGGACTCGTCGGCGCCAAGCGAACTATCGAAAGCGCCCTGGATCAGACACTGCGGGCAGAGTCCCGCAGGATCATCAGAACCCAATTCCTGCTCCGCACTGGGGGCAGTTTGGCATGTGGACCCATCGTAGCAGCTATTTTATGCCTTTCGCCCGACGCTGTAACCTTCAACCCGCGATTCCTTATTCGTGAGGGAGCCGGATTGGAACCGGCAAGCCAGATCGATCAAGACCCGAAAGGAGATTCCTCATGAAACGCAGCACCATCGTAAAGACTTTCACCATGGCCGCAGTCACCGCACTCGCTCTGGGCATATCAGCCCCAGCGAAGGCCGACGACAAAGGATGCTCGAACTACACTCTGCGGGGCACCTACGCGCAGACCGGCACCGGCGCGATTACGGCCCCGCCTGACATGGCCGGCCCGTTCGCCAACGTCGGGACACTTGTTTTTGACGGAAATGGCGGTGTTACAGGGGGGCTTGTGGTGAACCAGAACGGCAGCACCGCCCAAGCGACCGAAACAGGAACATATACGGTCAATTCCGATTGCACCGGAACTTACACGGTCCAGATTTCTCCTTTTGGTATCACATCTCAAGCTTCTTTCGTCATCGATAACAGCGGCGACGAATTGGAAATCCTGGTGACAGATCCGGGCTCCGTAATCACTTGCGTCGCGAAAAGGCTGTATCCAGGAAGAGCCATTTGAAAACCTGACCCGCCCGAACCGGCGGGCTCCGTGCTCCTCGCGCAATGCAGCGCGGTGCTAGGGCGAAAGCCACAGCCGCCGCGCTGCATGCCGCGATTCGCAACGAGAGCGTACGCAAGGGACATCAAATTAGCTCGGCGGACGCCTGGATCGCTGCCACGGCTTTGCTCCTGGCGGCGCCACTCGTCACGAACAATCCTGCGGATTATCGCCACCTGGACCAGGTCCAACTGTTTTCAGCGTCAGTCTAGCGATTTGCCCGTCGACAAATCCTCTTAAGGTTATTTTCAGACTCGTCGGATAGGCTGGACCTGGTGGTTCAGCCGGACCTTCGGACGGATGGGAGGAGACGAGTTTGAGAAAAGCAATCAAGATCTTGCTGTGGTTCTTGCTGGTAGTCATCGTGGCCGCGGGAGCTTTCGCGGCCTGGCTCATTTATCCGGGCTCACCGCAGTCTGGTAGCAGTCTCAAGTACGAAGGCTTCATTCCTCTTCCCAAGGGAAAGACGCTGACGGTGCTGGACTACCTGACGGTCAGCGGCGGGAACCTGTTCGTTACGGACGAGAGTGCCGGCAACGTGTACAAGGTCCCGCTGCGCGAGGGCCCGCTACCGAGCGGCACGGAAGTATCGACGTTTGCATTGGAGCCTGCCACGCACGGTGTGGTCATCGATCCGTCGAGCGGGCTTGCGTATGTCTCGCGCAGTGAAGCAAACACCGTGGACATTTTCGATCCAGCGACGATGCGACTGGTCAAGCGTATTCCGGTTGCGGACGACGCCGACGGCATTTTCTACGATCCTTTCGAGAAGATTGTGTACGTTGCAAACGGCGACGCGAAGGTCGCGACCTTGATCGACCCGGCGACGCAGACTTCGATCGGTACGATTCCGCTCGGGGGCAAGCCCGAATTTGCGGTGATCGATTCGCAGACGAAATTGCTGTACCAGAATCTGGAAGACGTCAACACGCTGGCCGCGGTGGATGTCGCAAAGAAGTCCGTGGTCGGGCGCTGGCCGCTGGAGCACTGCGAAGGACCCTCCGGAATGGCGATCGACGCGGCGGATCGGCGGATATTCTCGGTCTGCTCCGGCAATGCGACACTCGTGGTCTTCGATCTGGACGGGCACCGTGTCATTACGTCGCTACCGATTGGCGGAGGTCCGGACTCGGTGGCCTACGATCCGGAGCTGCGGCGGATTTACAGCACCGGCCGGTCGGGAGTTCTGGCGGTGACACAGCAGGACACACCCGACTCCTATCACGCACTCGACTCGATTCATCTGCACTACGGCGCTCACACGCTGGCCGTGGATCCTGCTACGCACAAGGTGTATATCGGGTATGCGAGCCTGGTGGTGCCGCCGCGGCTGGCCGTGTTTAGCGCAAATCGCTAGAGCCTTAGGCCATCGGCGCGTGGGCTTTCCAGAACGCGTCGACTATGCGCTCGGGGGCGTCCGCCGGTAGCGCGGTGTGCATCATGCGGTGGTAAAGGATGGGGCCGAGCAGCAGGTGCAGGGCGAGATTGACGTCCACGTCCTTGCGCAGCTCGCCGGCTGCGATGGCGCGATTGATCAACTCCGCCAGGCGCGCGCGGCGCGGCTGTTCGATGCGTTCGGCCCAGGCTTTGAGGAAAGCCGGGTTGGCCGATGCGTGGCCGAAAATTTTGGGCATGATGCGCATCAGGGCGCGCGGCTTAGGGGCGTCGGCCAGGTGCCGCAATAAGCGGACCAGGGCATGGCGCGGGTTGTCGCGTCGAGTTCCGGCAGGTTGCTTTGCAGGTTGCCGATGGCTTCCAGACACAGCGCTTCTTTGTTGGCCCAATGTTTATAGATGGTGGCTTTGCTGACGCCCGAGGTTTCCGAGATGGCATCCACGCTCACGCCGTCGATGCCGCGCTCGCCGATGAGTTTGAGGGCTGCGGCTAGCGCGTGTTCGTGGGCGCGAACGCTGGGTTGCCGGGGCATTTCGAATCAGAGCTGGATTCTCGAGAACAGGTAACTGCCCAAGCCCAACAGCAGCGCGGTGATGACGCTCAGTACGGCTAAGTCTAGCGGCGCGCCGAAGTGCGCCGTGCCGCCGATGAGGGCGGCTCGCATGCCATCCACGCCGTACGCGAATGGATTGACGGCGGCCACGATCTGCAAAGCGCGCGGGACGCCGAGGAGCGGGAACAAAGCGCCCGAGAGGAAGAACATCGGCATGACCAGGAAGTTCATGACCAGCTGGAAGGCTTGAAAATCCGAAAGCACGGAGGCAATGGCGGTGCCGAAGCGCGGTGAACATGAGTGCGATCAGCGCCATGAAGAGCAGGGCGAAGGGCAGGGAGGCGAGATTGCTGGAGCGGAAGCCGGCGGCGTAGCAGATCAATATGACGATCAGGCCCTGCGCGAGTGCGACGGTGGCGCCGCCGCAGGTGCGGCCGATCATGATCGCGATGCGCGGCACGGGCGCGACCAGGGTTTCTTTCAGGAAGCCGAACTGGCGGTCCCAGATCAGTTCGATGCCGGAGAAGACGGCCGTGAACAGGATGGTCATGCCGATCACGCCGGGGGCTAGGAACTGGATGTAGTTACCCTGGCCGGCCTTCTGGAAGACCGGGCCGAAACCGAAGCCCAAGGCGACCAGGAAGAGCAGCGGCTGGCCCAGCGAGCCGACGATGCGGGCGCGCGAGCGGACATAGCGCTTCAACTGGCGGAGCCACAATACGTAAATTGCGTTCATCGGCGGCTTCCTCTCCACATCTTTGCCATTTGCTTAAACGATCGACTCCGCCGACGGACTCCGTCGCGGATGCTGGAACCCGTCAGGGCGAGAAAGGCCTGCTCCAGCGTCTCGCTGTTGGTATTGGTCTTGAGTTCTTGCGACGTGCCCTGGGCCACGATTTTGCCGTGATCGATGATGGCGATGCGCTGGGCCACGCGGTCGGCTTCTTCCATGTAGTGCGTGGTGAGAAAGACCGTCACGTTTTCGTCCTGGTTGAGCTTCTGCACGTGCGTCCAGAGGTGGTTGCGGGTCTGCGGATCGAGGCCGAGGGTGGGTTCGTCCAGGAACAGGATTTTGGGCGTGTGCAGCAGGCCGCGGGCGATTTCGAGGCGGCGCTTCATGCCGCCGGAGAATTCCTTCACCGGATCGTCGCGGCGGTCCCAGAGTTCGAACAGAGTGAGCAGCCTTTGGATGCGCTCCTTGCGGACCTTGCGCGGGACTTTATAGAGGACGCCATGCAGGTCCATGTTTTCGTAGGCGGTGAGCTCGTCGTCGAGGCTAGGGTCCTGGAAGACGATGCCGAAGCGTTTGCGGACCTCGTTCTGATCGACGGCCGGGTTCAAGCCGTCCAGCTCGACGGTGCCGCTGGTGGGCTTGAGCAGGGTGGTGAGCATTTTGATGGTGGTGGTTTTTCCGGCGCCGTTGGGGCCCAGGAAGGCGAAAATCTCGCCTTGGCCGACGTCGAAGGAGATATCGTCGACCGCGGTAAAATCGCCGTATTTCTTGACGAGGTTCTGCACTCGAATCATCGGGGCGGGGTTCTCCTCGAAGCTATACTAAACGGTTTAGTTTACAAATGCAACCCGCGGCCGAAGTGGCGCGCGGGCATGGCCGTTGTGCTTTCGATGGTAACGGGGCGGGCGTTCGGAGGTGAATCGCGAATCGGCGAACGCGCGTGGGGGACCGGCGAGCGGAGGCGGATCTCGCGGCCGCGCCGCGGCACTTGCGGCAGGGGCACGGTAAGATTGAATCAAAATGCGGCGGGAACCCGACTTTTTCGAAGATCGCGAGATGGAGTTGATCTACATTGCCAGGCGTTTGAAGGAAGCGTTGCGGCTGGAGAGCGCGCTGACCGAGTCGGCGGTGGATTACGCGGTGGAGCCGGATGTCTATAGTGGCGGGGTGATCTTTCGGAGCGAGCGAGTGGGTGCGTTCTTCTACGTTTTGCCGGAGGCGGCGGAGCAGGCGCGCGAGGTCATGCAGCAGCATGGCTTCCGTTTTCACGAGTTCCAGGCGCGTTGACATAGGTTTCGATTATTGGGCATCGTGCGCGATGGCCTGCATCCGGTTTAGGCAGTAGGGCGCACTCCTGCGAGCCGTGTTGGCCCGACCTTGCTTAAGGACCAACTGGTCTCGACACGAGTGTCGACACGGTAGGCACAAGCGCGTGCGCTACCAGCCTGCGCCACTTAATTGGCCCGTTGTATCCTGGACGAATGTTACGTCGGGGTTTGATCGGATTGGTTGCGCTCGGCCTGGCTGCTCAGCCGGCTGGGAATTTAACCGAACAATACCGTGTGGTGGCCAATAAACTGATCGATGCCGCCCTGGCCGATCAGGGCGGGATGGAAAAGCTCTCGTACTTGTGCGACCGCATCGGCAACCGGCTGAGCGGCTCGCTGGCTCTGGAGAAGGCGGTGGCGTGGGCCGCGGCGCAGATGAATCACGACGGGTTGGTGAACGTCTCGACGCCGCGCGTCAAAGTGCCGCATTGGGTGCGCGGGAACGAGAGCGCGTCCATTGTGGAGCCGGTGAACAAGAGCTTGGCGATGCTCGGCCTGGGCGGCAGCGTGGCGACGCCCAAGCGGGGGATCACGGCGGAAGTGGTGGCGGTCTCGAGTTTCGAGGAACTGGAGAAGAAAGGGCGGGCCGGGATCGAAGGCAAGATGGTGCTGTTCAATGTGCCCTACGAAGGATACGGACGGACGGTGGTGTATCGGACGGCGGGACCTTCGCACGCGGCGCGGCTGGGGGCGGTGGCGACGCTGGTACGGTCGATCACGCCGGTGAGCTTGCAGTCGCCGCATACGGGCGCGGTGGAATACCTGGAAGGCGTCGCGAAAATTCCGGCCGCGGCGGTGACGATTGAAGGCGCGCTGCTCATCCAGCGGCTGGTGGATGCCGGAAATACGGTGAGCGTCCACCTGGAAATGGAAGGGCACATGTTGCCGGATGCCGAGTCGGCGAACGTCGTCGGAGAAATTCCGGGGCGGGAGCGGCCGGACGAAGTGGTGGTGATTGGCGGGCATATCGATTCGTGGGATGTGGGCGCGGGCGCGCAGGACGATGGCAGCGGCATTATCACCGCGCTCGAAGCGGCGCACTTGATCCACCAGCTGGGGCTGCGGCCGCGGCGCACGATTCGCGTAGTGTTCTGGACCAACGAAGAGAACGGCGGGGCGGGCGGTGTGGCGTACCGGCAGTGGATCGGCGATGCGGTGCGCAATCATGTGGCGGCCATCGAGATGGATGGCGGGGCGGAGAAGCCGGCCGGGTTTGGGCTGACGACACCGGGCGAATCGCAAACGGCGCTGAGCCGGGCGCGGGAAATCGGGCGGCTGCTGGATCGCATCGATGCGGGTTCGGTACAGCCGGGCGGCGGGGGAGCGGATATCGCGCCGCTGCTGCACGACGGCGTGCCGGGGTTTGCGGTGCGGACCGTGGCTACGCATTATTTCGAATATCACCACAGCCGGGCTGATACCGTGGACAAGGTGAAGCTGGAAGATTTGCGCGGGAACATCGCGGCCATGGCGGTGATGGCCTACGTGCTGGCGGACATGCCGGAGACGCTGCAGCAGGCGGGGGGCGGGACTCGGTAATTCGCTGTTGATCGCGCCGGGCGTGCGAGAAGTTCCGGTTATTTGAAGGCGGAGGGTACCGAGAACGAAATGTCGCCGATCGCGATAGCGATGTCCAGACCGCTGGCCGAGAGCGGGGACTGAACCTGGTTTTGGATGCCCGTGCCTCCGCTGCCCACAGGCAATGCCGACAGAATGTGGGAGGGCACGGTAAACTTTCCGGCATCCGCGGTGGTGAGACACGTGTAGCCGGCGGTGGTGGTTCCGGTTCCGGCGGTGCCGGTTAGGGTGGAGGTCCCGTAGATGAAGACGTAGGAGCCGGGAGTTCCGCCAGTCCAGGTCACGGTCAGATCCTGCGAGCGATCGATGGTTGTGGCCACGCTCTTATTCGTCCAAGCGATTATCGGATTGGCGAACGTAACGGTGGAAGTGAACGAGCCTACGTCCGCGCCGCCGGAACCTTGGAAGGTGAATGTGCCGCCGGTCGAAGGGATCGCGGTGGTCGATAACGCCGAATAAAAGGCGCCCTTGATTCCCAACTGATTAGGCAGCGTTACCGACAGTCCGTTGGGACCTGTAAGGCTGATCGTGCCGGGGTCGAGACCTGTGATGCTGGGGACGGGGACGGGAGTCAGATACGTCACCAGGCATCCGCCGGGCGAGAGGGAATTAGCGGGCGCGTAGATGCCGGTGTATTTTTCGAAGGCCGCGTCGGTGCTGTTAAAAACGGTGACAGCTCCCTTCTTGTCGGTGCGGTTAGTTTGGATCAACGCAACCAAGCCAGCTCGGAGCGTCTGGCCGCCGGACGGTGCGATTTGGTTGCCGCTCAGCCCGCTCGCGACATCGACGCAGGCGCCGCCGCCCGGATTGATGGGAAGTGTGGCAACATTGCTCAACACGCCCGCGGCCACAGCCACAATCGATATCCAGCAGCCGCTAGGAGCTGAATCCGGAATGGTCAGGTCGATCTGATCGACACCCGGGTATCCGGCCGAGCCTTCATAAAGAACCGTCGCCGCGACTCCGCCAATGTAAACCTGGAGTGGAGTTGAAACGCTGTGGGGCGCGCTGCTGTAGACCGTATCGCTGTCGGCCGGATCGGGGCCGAGCCCGGTGGTCCAGAGCACGATGGTTTCACCCGGCGAGCCCGAGTTGGTGAACGTCAGCAGCGCGCCGGTGCTGTTATCCGTCGCGACTCCGGTGTTGGTGTAGTAGGTATTGATTCCTGGCGCGGCCGGCACGACCTGAATGGCTGCTTGGATCTGGGTGCCGCGATAGTCTACGGTGAGCGTACCGCTTCCAACCGGAGTATTGGCGGGCAGCTCCGCGGCGAGCTGGGCCGGGCTGGTGTAGTACAAAGCCGGATGCACGGTGGTGTTGTTCACCACTACCGTGAGGCTGACGCCGTTCAAGGTGAGCGGGAGGCCTGGATCGGCACTCGACTGGAGTGCGGGAGCGCCCGGATCGGCCAGACCCGTTCCCTGCACGACGAAGATGCTGCTGGGCGCAATGCCGGAGCTGGGAAAGCCGGATGGGATGTCGCTCGAATTGTTCTTGATGGCAGTAATGGCCGGCCCGGTCGGCTGTGTCGTGATGAAGGTCACAAATTGCAGCGTGATCGAGCCTCCGCTATTGGAGACAACCAAGACCTTGGCGACATTCGCGCCATTGGTGAAAACCGCGAACACCTCGCCGGAGACAAGCACGCTAGAGGCGATCGGTGCGCTACTGGCGATCACGGATAAGTACACCAGTGAATCTTTACTGTAAGAACTAAATCCCGCCATTCCTAGGTTGCCCAGGTTGTACGCTTTGGCTTTGCCTTGCGGCGTGATGGTGCTCCCATTCCACAGGAGGTCTCCCCCGGAGGCGACGATGGCGCCCGTGTCGAGATTCAAGGCGTTGCCGGATGCAAGGGGAGTGGTCTGGCTGATGTCCGCTCTGGCCGCGTTGGCGAGAGCGAACGACAGTACGGTCAGAAGAATTGTGCTGGAACGAAGGTATTGCATGATTGAGCGGTATAATCGCCTTTCACTCCACATTGCGCAAAGGCTGGAGAAAACTGTCATGCGGTCTCGCGGCATCCGAACAGAACCCAAGAGCGCGCTTACCGGGCTGGACGGAGTGCCGCTGAGCCGGCAGGCGTTAAACGAACTGTTCAGTGTAACCTACGAGGAACTGCGGCGGCTGGCGTCGACGGTGAAACGCAACGACCCCAGCGCCACGTTCACGCCCACGGCGCTGGTGAATGAGGCCTGGCTGAAGCTGGCCAAGTCGCCGCAGTTCGCTACCACGTCTCCTCTGCATTTCAAAAGGATCGCAGCGCGCGCGATGCGGCAAGTTCTGGTGGAGGCGGCGCGGCGGCGTATGTCGTCCAAGCGGGGAGGGGACGGTGGAGTGACGTTCGCCGTGGTGGGCGATGCGGCCGCGGAGACGGTGTTGGGCCGCGAAGAGCTGCTGGCGCTGGAGGACGCGCTTCAGGAACTCGAACGTCTGGAACCCCGCCAGGCCTTGCTGGTTGAAAGCAGGTTTTATGGCGGGCTGGACGTGGCCGAGGCGGCTGCGCTGCTGGACGTATCGGAAGCTACCGTGCACCGGGAGTGGAAAGTGGCCAGGGCGTGGCTCAACCACCGGCTGAGGGAAGCGCGATAATCAGAGTCCGGCGGAACGACATGGACACCGCGCGGCTCAAGCGAATCCAGGCGTTATTTCTGGAAGCCTGCAATGTAGCGGAGACAGAACGGCACGCTTTCCTGCAGGGCGCATGCGGCAACGACGCCGAACTGCTTGCCACCGTACTCGCGATGGTGGCTGAAGACGCCCGCGGTGATTCCTTGCTGGACAACGGCGTGGCCGAGATCGCCGGAGAAATGCTGGGGGCGCGCGGCGAGTCGTTCGTGGCCCGCGAGTTCGGCCCCTACCGCTTGAAGAAAGTGTTGGGCGAGGGCGGGATGGGCGTAGTCTACCTGGCGGAGCGTGAAGATCTGGGCAGCCTGGTGGCGATCAAGATTCTACGCGATTCCTGGATATCGCCGGCGCGCCGGGAGCGCTTCGAGAGCGAGCAACGGACCCTGGCGCAGCTCAATCATCCTTCCATCGCGCGGCTGTACGATGCCGACACGCTCGACGACGGAACGCCCTGGT
This sequence comes from Terriglobia bacterium, assembly GCA_963739705.1. Classification (GTDB taxonomy): domain Bacteria; phylum Acidobacteriota; class Terriglobia; order Bryobacterales; family Bryobacteraceae; genus Palsa-89. The sequence continues at coordinate 844,293 of CAVUBR010000025.1, forward strand.
TCGTGATGGAGTACGTGGAGGGCGTTCCCATCACGGACTATGCGCGCCAGCATCAATGTCCGGTGGAAGAGCGGCTGCGGCTATTTCGCGCGGTGTGCGAGGCGGTGCAGTATGCGCACGGCCACGCCATCATCCATCGCGATTTGAAGCCGTCCAATATCCTGGTGAAGGCCGGCGGCGAGATCCGGCTGCTGGATTTCGGCATCGCCAAGCAGCTCGAGAGCCTGGACCAAGCCGCGGATCAGACCAAAACGGAGTTGCGGATGATGACGCCCGCCTATGCCGCACCGGAGCAGGTGCGCGGCAAGAACGTGGGCATATTCACGGACGTCTACGCGTTGGGTGTGGTGCTGTATGAACTGCTGGCGGGGCGCGCTCCGTTCGACTTGTCGAACCGCACGCCGGGCGAGGCGGAAAAGATTATCGCCGACCAGGAACCACAGCGCCCGTCCACAGTGGACACGCGGGTGCACGCATCTTCCTGGGCCGACTTAGATGTGCTGTGTCTCACGGCGATGCACAAGGACCCAGAGCGCAGATATCGCACCGTGGACGCGTTGATCCGTGACGTCGATCATTATCTGAAAGGGGAACCGCTGGAGGCGCGGCCGGACACGCTCCGTTACCGCGCGGGCAAGTTTGTCAGGCGGAACCGGCGGGCGGTGATTGTCTCGGTGTTGGGGGCGGCGGCGGTCTTTGGGATAGCGGCGTTCTTCACAGTCCGGCTGGCCATCGCGCGCAACACGGCGCAAGCCACCGCGGCGCGGTTGCAGCGAGTGCAGCAGTTCATGTTGAGTTTGTTTGAAGGTGGCGATAAGTCCGCTGCGCCTGCCGAGGGCCTGCGGGTCACGACGATTATCGACCGCGGCTATCAGGAGGCGCAGGCGCTCAAGCAGGAGCCGGAGGTGCAGGCGGAACTGTACCGCACGCTGGGCGGCATTTATCAGAAGCTAGGGAATCTTGGGAAAGCGGATGCGCTGCTGAGCGCGGCGCTCGAGGAGCGCAAGTCGCTGTTTGGACCCGAACATCCCGAGGTAGCGGAGAGCCTGGTGGCGTTGGGGCTTTTGCGCGTGGACCAGGCGCGGCTGGACGAAGCGGAGCGGCTGGTTCGAGAGGGGCTGGACAAGACCAGGCGTGCGCGTCCTGGCGACGATGCTGCGATTGCCAAGGCCACCACAGCGTTGGGGAAGGTGATCGAAGCGCGGGGCAGTTACGATCAGGCAATTCCTCTGCTACAGGAAGCGGTGGGGCTCGAAGAACGTATCGCGCCCTCGAGCGCCGAGCTTGCAGGGGCAGTGAAGGAACTGGCGGACGCGCAGTTCTACGCCGGACACTATGACGTGTGCGACACCTTGAACCTGCGCGCGTTGTCGCTGCACCGCCAGATTTTCGGCGAGCGGCATCCGCTGGTGGCGGACGATTTGATCAACCTGGGCGCGGTGCAGTTTGAACGCGCGCATTATCCGGAAGCCGAGCGCTATTACCGCCAGGCACTCGAGATCAATCAGGCTTGGTATGGCAAAGATCATCCCGAGGTTGCGTCCACGTTATCGATGCTGGGGCGTGCGCTGGTCTTCGAACAGCGCTATGACGAGGCGGTGAGCCTGGTGGAGCAGGCGCTGGCCATTCAGGAGCGAGTGTACGGGCCGATGCACCCGAAAGTAGCGAACGTCCTGAACGAGTTGGGGACGGTTGCTTTGCAACGGGAACGATACGATGAGGCCGAGGCGCGCTTTCGCCGAATGGGCGAGATTTACAAAAGCGCGTATGGCGAACATCATTATCTTTACGCGCTGGCTTATGCGAATCTGGCCAGTGTCTATCTGGCCCGGAAGGATTACGGGCGCGCCGAGAAGATGTTCCGCGAGGTGGTCCAGCGCTATACGGAGGCGCTCTCGGCGGACCATCTGTACACCGGGATTGGGCAGATCAAGCTGGGGCGGGCGTTGGCCGGCGAGAAGCATTATGCCGACGCCGAAGCGCACTTGCTGGAGGGATACAAGATCCTGACGAAACAGACCGGCCCGTCGGCGAGCTGGCTTCAATCGGCGCGCAAGGAGCTGGCTAACGTGTATGAGGCTCTGAACGAGCCCGAGAAAGCGGCGCAGTTCCGGGAGGCGGTTCCTGCGGCGCGGTAGCGCACTGAGTGTGGAAGCGGCGCCGTCACAACGCCGCGATGTCGGGGGGATCGAGAATACGTTTTGGGGCGCCTTGCTTGGCCGCTTTCAACATGGCGCGGCCGAGTTTCTCGGTGGTGATGATCTGGTTGGGCCAGCGCCTTTGCATCCAGGGCAGGATTGGGCCGGCCAAGCTGTAGAACAACTGATAGATGCGCGTTCTGGACTTGATACCGTGCAGCGGCACGATGACACCCGGGCGAAACATATAGGCGGCGCGAAAGGGCATGCCGAGGAGGGCATTTTCAGTTTGGCCTTTCACGCGCGCCCACATGGTGCGGCTTCGCCCAGTGCTGTCGGTGCCGACGCCGGAAATGAAGATGAACGTCAGGTTGTGATTGAGGCGCAGCAGTGTCTGGGCGGCGGCGATGGTGATGTCGTAGGTGATGCGGCGGTATTCTGCTTCACTGAGGCCGGCGGAGGAGATGCCGAGGCAGAAGAAGCAGGCGTCCAGACCCGTGAGTTGGTTCTCGACGGTCGAGAAATCGAAGAAATCCTTGTGGACCAGTTCGCGCAGCTTGGGATCATTCTGCCCAGCGGCGGTGCGTACGATGGACAGGACGCTCTGGACATCCGGATCGAGCAGGCACTCGCGCAACACGCCCTGGCCTATCATGCCGCTGGCGCCAAAGATGACAACGTTCACGTCTCCATATTAGAGCCTGGTTTCAGAGCGGCGCAGTGATATGCTTTAGGCCATGTGGAATCGCATGCTGTTGGTGATGATGCTGGCCGTGGCGGCCGCGAATGGTCAGAGCCGGCCGCAGCCACCGCGCTCGGTGCGGCTTTATGTGTTCGACGATGGCATGATCCGCGGGATCAATCCGGAGATGTTTCATTTCAAGAAGGAAGAAGTGGCCGTGGCCGACATGGTGGTGGCTTCGTATCTGATCGTGCATCCGAAGGGGACTCTCATGTGGGACAGCGGGGCGATCCCCGATAGCGAGATCAAGGGTGACGGAAGCGTCGCGACAGCGGGATTGTATAGCGCTTCGAAAACGCTGAAGGGGCAGCTGGCCGCGATTGGATACGCGCCGCGGGACATTACGTATTTCGCGCTGTCGCACTATCACGGCGACCACACCGCGAATGCCAACGATTTCGCAGGCGCCACTTGGCTGGTGCAGCAGCCGGAGCGGGATGCGATGTTCGGGGAGAAGGCGCCGCCGATCACGCAGCAGGCGCGCTACAACGCGCTCAAGGACGCCAAGACGAAAATCCTGAAGGGCGAGGACTACGATGTCTTCGGCGACGGCACGGTGGTGATCAAAGCGGCGTATGGGCACACGCCCGGGCATCAAGTGCTGTATGTGAAGCTGAAGCGCACCGGGCCGGTACTGCTGGCGGGGGATTTGTATCACTACCAGGAAGAGCGGGGCACCGACAAGACGCCGACCTTCGAGTTCAACCGCGAGGAGTCACTGGCGAGCCGCGCGGCGATGGAGGCGTTCGTCAAGAAGACCGGCGCGCAGATGTGGATCGAGCACGATGTGGCGAATTTCAACAAGCTGAAGAAGAGCCCGGATTACTACGAGTGAGCACGCGAGGCTGACAGTTCGTGGTCCGCTAAACCCCAATCGGACCCATTGAAGATTACGGGGACGTGGAGAGCGCGCATGTTCGCGATCAGCCAAAGCAGGTCGTCGTGCAGGGCGGACGCTAATGCGGGGCTTGCGGCGGGCGTCTGGGAGGGTTCGCCGCCCGGAGCACGATAGATTCGAAGCGGATCTTCCAGGACGCGCTCGCGCGCTCCGGCGTGATGAGCGGCATAGCAGAACAGCGCGTCCAGATGGTCCGCCGGCAGGTCCAGCTCCGGGTAGCCGCGCAAGTCGAACCAGTGTGTTCGAGACATCAACGTGAAATCGGTGCAGGTATTGGTGTGCAGATAAGCGGGCTTGCCCATCTCGAGCAACCGTGGGGAAGCTTCGCGCCTGCTGGTCCAGTCTTTTGTGGCCGGTTTCGAATCCATGTGGAGCGTGAGCCAGCCGCGCGCATCCGGTGATGATGCGAGGCTGCGCTTCCCCGCGCCGCAGGCAAAGACGCGGAAGCTCAGCAGGCGGGAATCCGGTCCGGCCGGCGATCCCGGAGTTTCCGGTGTCAAGCAGAGAGGTGCGATGGTGCCGGGGGCGGCGGGCACCGGGAATTCCAAGTAGGTTAAACCTTGAAGCGAGGTTCTGGCGAGCACTTCACCGCGTTCATCGCCGGACCGCACCACCAGAACCGCTTCCATCTGAGCGGGACCGGGCTCCAGCAGCAGGGCGAGCGTGGAGGTGCTCTGGGGCATGCGCAACAGAAACCGCGCATCTTTGGAAACCCAACGGAATCGCTCATCGCCTGATTCCTCGCGATAATACCAACCTGGGCCGAGCTGGAAATCCATTCCTGCTTCAAAAATGTCACTGCCTCGGCGTGCGAGCAAGCGCGCGGATCGAGAAGCCAGTATGGGTCCGTTCGCGAGCAGGGCCCAAGATCCTTGAAATTCCCGAATGCCTCCGAGCAATCGTTTCAGTGCCGGACTGTTTTCCCGGATTGCTGAAGCCAGCGAAGGCGGCAGGGATTGAGCGGGATTGGGTGCGACCCAATCGCAACGGAAAACCGCCAGGTTGAGGATGCGAGGGTCGTCTAAGATGGGCGCGCCGCCGCCGGGAAGGTGGATGCGAAACTTTCGCAAACTGCCAGGCGCGGCGGGCGGGATCGCGAGCGCGGTGGTGGTTCGGCCGCCTATGGTCCATTCGGCGACGGGAGAGCCGTGGTCATCGAATATTTGCAGGATCTGGGGTAGCGGGCCGAGACCTGGACCGGGTTCGGCCTCCAGAATCAGGATTCCTCCACCGTTGGGGACGCGCGCCAGGATCTCCGCGTCATTATCGATCCAGCGAGACGTCTCGCGTGTTGCCGCGTAGCGCTCGGGCGAAAACCAACCCGAGCCGAAGCTCAGGCCGGAGTCAATGGATGCGATATCTTCTTGGGCATTGCGCCGCAGGCCGTTGGAAGTAACCGGGAAGACGCCTTCGCGGGCCGAGACACGCATCAGATGACTGGAGCAATAATCCAGGCGCTGGTCCGGGGTGGCGCCGGCAGGAATACCAGGCTCGACATCGTACCGGTCGGAGCGATACATCCGGCCCGGCTCCAAGCGCCGCGAGGCGAGGAATTCGATCAGCTCGTTTGAAAATACGATGTCGAGATTGGTGGCAAGGATAAACTCGCCGCGCGCCCGGCGAATTCCGGCGTTCAAGAGCAGCCGGTGATTGGGCGGACGGCCGCGAATTTGTGTTTCGCGCGGAATATCGAGGATGCGAATCTCGCAAGGCGAGCTGTCGTGACGCCAGCGCAACGCGGGGGAATCGTGAGCGACGATGATCAGTTCCGAATCGAGGTGGTGACGCCGGGCTTGGATGATCCAGGATTCCACGAAGAGCTGCACGCGCGACTAAATCGTCCGGGGCGCCGCCGGTCAATGCGGTTGCGACTATGGAAAGATAGGGGGCGGTTCCGGTTTCACGCGGGCCGCGATCGGAAGGCTGCATCGAAAAAGCCAGCTTATAGGATAACGTTACCGTTCACTTTTAACGTTGCTAGTAACGGCGAAGTACTGGGTTGTGGCAAACGGAATGTTACGTAACAGTTGGTCCGGCTGAGAGTCCAATACAATTTCATGAAGCCGGCTGATTCAGCATCAATGTGCGAAGAAAAGAGACGCTTGCTGGTGGCATATGAAGCCGCCACGCAGGCGTACTTTCGGGCCATGAACGACTTGCGAGCCAAGATGGGCACCTCTCCGAAAGCTGAGTACGATCAGCTATTCAAAGCGACAGAAGGAGCGCGCGCTCGATCCGAGCTGGCGCGCGCGGCTCTGTTGGAGCACATCCGCGACCATAAGTGCTAGCTGTCGTCCCTTCCGATATCTCGGCTCAGTAACAGAAAGCAGTTACAAACGGTCTCACAAGTGGGAGTGGCACCTGAGTATTTCTGTGCACCCAGTTGGTTGGTGAGGCCCATGCCGGGAACCGAACGGGAACAACTCATTGAGGAGTACCACCAGGCGCTGAAGAAATACAGTGAAGCTGTCAGCCGGTTATTGCATCTTGAAGGGCAAGAATTTGATCGCGCCTACGGCGAAGCGGAGGCGCTGCGCCAGGCGAGCGAACGATGCCGGGCGGCGTTGGAAGCGCGGCATAAGGACCCGACTGCGTAGCTTGGGCACGAACGAGTTGCTGCAAACCGGGCGATTTCTTCGGCCGATGGTGTTCACACGCGTGTGAACGCGGCGAGCACGAGTGCGGTGCGCCACCACGCTGGTCTGCTATTGTGTAGGTGACATGCAGGAGAAGCGGCAACGCGTCCTGGCAGCCGCTTCAAAGGAAAAAAGTCGAACAGTGGCTCGATGAGCACTACCCCGCGCCTGCATCGCGCGCGGTGAGGCGGCTCGCGCTGATCATTTTCCGCGCGCAGGCGCGCGGCATCAATCGCGGCAAAAGATTTAGTAGAAAGAGGAGATTTCATTGGCTGGACGTGGTCAACAAACATTCAAGAAGCGCCAGAAAGAACAGCAGCGAAAGGAACGCCAGCAAGCCAAAATGGAAAAACGGCTGCAGCGCAAGACCGAGAGCGAAAATCGCGAACGATCCGGACCCGAGATGGGCGAACCGGCTGAGCCGATTGTTGAAAATTAGGGGAGATCTTATACCAACCGTGCCGCTTCCGGTTTCAATCGGATTTTTTCGCCGTCGCGGCCGCGGGAAAGTGTAGAGGGTCCCGCAAGCTTTGCAGCTCGCGGTAGTAATACAGCGCAGAAGGGCTCCTGTCCTTGAATTTCAGCGTTCTCAGAAACTCGATCTCTTCTTCCTTGATGTCCCGGCTTAGAGACGCGTCCTTGAGAAACTGCACTAAGCCGGGTTCCACGGCCCAAGCATGGCCAGGCTCCTGTTCGACAAATGCAAAGTACCTGCGCCGTGCAGGCGCCAATCGGGTATTGAGAACAATCTCCAAAGCAAATGTCTTGAGTTCGATATCCCAGGACTCGATCATTGGATCCAGGAAAGACGTACAGCTTTCAACCGAAACGTGGAAGACGTCCGTGTCCAGGAATTCGAGCATGGCGACTCGTACTTGCTCATAGCCGCGGTTGCTGAGCCGGGCCATCCGGCGGATCCAAGCTTCACTGCGCAATTCCTCGCGGGCGACGCCCTGCGCGACATCCAGGAGCTTCTGTGTGACCAGACGTTCCAGCTCTCCGAAAGGCTGCTGCGCAAAAATGCCGGCGATTTCGCTGCGCGTCCCGGGATGGCACTTGCGGAGAATCAAGTCCCGGAAATCTTTGAAAAGTGGGCTGGGTGACTCGGCCACCTTCTTCTTCAGTTCCTCTTGACGCTGCAGATCCGCCAGCCTTGAAAGTTCGCCTTTGGGGAGTCTCAGAAACTCACTCATCTTGTCGTAAAGGTCGGTGCGGGCCGGCGCGGGCGGGGCCTTTTTCCGGCTCAACAACTGAGACACATAAGACTCCGTGACTTGAACCGCCAAGGCGAGATCTTTCTGCTCGAGCCCGAGCTCGTTCAGGCGATTTCGAATCAACAATGAAACATCCATCCATGCTCCTATTTCGTTGGCTTCACTAAATTGAGTAAATAAGGAGGGCATTGTCGCACGAGTGCGATTGACATGCAAGGGCCGCTTAACCTATAGTAGTTAATGGCTGGGCACTCCCGTCCATTCACAGATTGCCTGAACTAAGTCCGGCGGTCTGATTTCAACTTCTTAGGCAGGCCGCAACATTCCGGGAGGTTATTGTCATGTTCGAAGCCCAGCAGAAGTCTACAGGAACGACCTATACCACCGTGGCGGCCTTGCTCGTGGTCGCATTCGTCTTCATACCGACGTTGTTAATGGTCTCCAGGCCATTTGGATATTTATCGATTTTGCTTGCGACCGCGTGTAGCGGGGGCTGCGTGATCCTGGCATGGGAACTTTGGCGGAAGTTCTCCCGCCTCACCATGACCTCGATCGCGATCCAGAAAGGGAGCGCGAAATGAACTGCGCTCGATTGCTTAGGATCGCTCCAGTCTGCATCGGCCGGGGGCGTCAACGATGAGGCGGCTCGTTCTCTTACAAATACAGGCAGGTTCAAATTGACACGCATCAGTGTGAAATTCACACCAAAAGAACTCGAGCTTTTGAGCAGTCTGGCATCCGATCAGTTATTCCGAAGAGAGTTCATCGATTCCCGGCTGCCCGGCTGCGACTCCAATCAAGTCGAGTTAAGCATCGGGAAACAACTCCTGGCGCGTTTGAAGTCGGCGGTTGATCGAGCGGTGCGAATGCCACCTCCGAAGAATGGCGTGGCGGGCTTGCGAAGGTCTCGCACGGCTGTGGGTCGAGGGGCACACAGTGCCGGTTGATCCGTGCTCTCGCGGCATTTTCCAGCAAGCTCCCGATCAACGAACGGGCGGGCCATTGTAAGGCAGTGCCGAAAGGAACGAACATGCAGTACATTCTGACCGGATTCACGCACGACCTGGGATTTCGCGTGTTCGCGTTCGAACGCATTGGAGAGGACCGGGTACGAACGGCCTTTAGCGTCAGGGCGGATCTCGCGCTGGCCAGAAAATACGGCATACGAACGCAAGAACTGCCGCTATTGTGCCGGAGCGTGCTGGAGCAGCGTGACGGGACCGATACGGAGCGAATCTTCACGTACACGGAAGCTGCCATGTCTCTGAGGGCGAATCTTTGCGCGGTTGAGGCTGCCGCACAAAAGAGGAAACCGCCGCGGAGGCCGGCCAGCGAAAATGTCGGGGCGGCGTGGCGAAGTCCGCAGGTGTAGGAGGTTGAGCGGTCGAGAAGCTGGTTCCCCGCGGCACGGAAGCCGGACCGGAAGCCTTCAGAATACCGGAGTTTCGCTACCTGCTGGCCGAAGCTGTTCCGGGCGCTGCTTTGGATTCCAGATCCACGATGAACGGCCGCGCCTCGCGCATGGCTTCGTCCGTGAAACCGATATGGCCCCGGCGAGCCTCCTCGAGCGCCGTACCCGTTAGAGTGGTGAAACCGGTGCTCGCACTGCCCGTTATGGGCGTCCAGAGATTCGCCAGGACAGCGTGTTCAGATCGTAGGCTCCCGAGAAGCTGATGGCTGCCCGGAAATCCTCGGATTCTTTGTCCCAGCCGCCCGTTTTCCCGTATGGCCCCTCGCCCAGAGTGGCGGCGAGAGCGACCTCATGTCCGCCTGAAGAGTTGCCCTTCAGGTAAATCCGGCTGGTATCGATATGGTATTCCGATGCGTGGGCATGCACCCAGCGGATGGCCGTGTACAGGTCCTGATAGCAGGCCGGCGCGGGCGTGGAATTGACCAGCCGATAGTCAATGTTCATGGCGAAGAAACCGTCACGCGCCCAGCCATCCTGCTTAGCGTAATTTTCGTCGCTCTTTGACCCGGCTCGCCAGCGACCTCCGTGGACTATGAGAATCACCGGCACGTGATCCTTGCCGCCGGGATACGCAATGTCAGCCAACAGCGCGGCCCCATCGGCGCGTCCGTAGATAACGTCCAGCTTGCGCAAACTGTGCAAGCTGGCATAAACTTTCAACATGTCCGACCCAATCACTCGCAGGCACGCTGCTCAGTTACTGGGGGCCGCGGCGGCGAGCCAAATGTTGGCAAAGCCCGCCTCCGACATTTGTTTCCTCACCGCTGCCGAAATGGCCGATCTCATTCGCCGCAAGAAGCTGAGCGCTCGAGAGGTCATGTCCGCTCACTTGCAGCAGATCGAGCGCGTGAACCCGAAAGTCAATGCGATTGTGACGCTGGTCGCGGAACAGGCCACTGAAAGCGCCCGCAAAGCCGATGAACTGCAAGCCCGAGGAACCTTACTTGGACCGTTGCACGGCCTGCCCGTGGTTCACAAAGACCTGTTTGAAACGGCCGGTATCCGCACCACATTCGGCTCCCGGATTTTTAAAGACAACGTCCCGAAGCGAGACGCGATTATCGTAGAACGGATCAATGGAGCGGGCGCAATTTGTGTGGGGAAAAGCAACACTCCGGAGTTCGGAGCGGGTTCGCAAACCTTCAACGAAGTTTTCGGCGCCACTAAGAATCCTTATGATCTGACGAAGACTTGCGGCGGCAGCAGTGGAGGCGCCGCGGTGAGCCTGGCTTGCGGGATGGTCCCGATCGCCGACGGCAGCGATAGCGGCGGTTCCTTGCGAAACCCGGCGTCGTTTTGTAATGTCGTTGGATTGCGCACTGCGCCTGGGCGGGTGCCGGCGCATGCGCAGGGCAACGCTTGGCTGACGATCTCGGTGCAGGGGCCCATGGCTCGTACGGTCTCCGACCTGGCGCTGTTGCTCAGCGTGATCGCCGGTCCGGATTCCCGGTGCCCAATTTCCATAACAGAGCCTGCTACACGCTTCACGAGCAGCTTGAAACGGGACTTCAAGGGCGTGCGAGTCGCCTGGTACAAGGACATGGGCGGTATTCCGTTCGACCCTCAAGTGACCAGCGCCGTTAGTGCGCAGCGCAAGATCTTCGAGGATTTGGGGTGCATCGTCGAAGAAGCCGAACCCGATTGGACTGGGGCTCACGACGGCTACGACACTTTGCGCGCTTGGAACTATGCAGCGACACAAGCCGAGAACGTAAGGTTGCACCGCGACCTGGTGAAGGACACGATCCTGTGGGAGGCAGAGCGAGGCTCAAAACTTAGCGGCGCTGACATCGCGCGGGCGCACGCACAGCGGAGCGCGGCTTGGGACCGGATGCGGCAGTTCCAGGAAAAATATGAGTACTTCATCGCGCCAACTTGCCAGGTGCTGCCTTACGATTTGACCAACCCTTATCCCACCGAAATCAACGGCGTCAAGATGTCGACTTACATTGAGTGGCAAAAATCATGCATCTTAATTTCCGCAATAGAGAACCCGGCGATTTCTGTGCCTTGCGGCTTGACAGCCGATGGTTTACCAGTCGGGCTTCAGATTGTCGGCAGGCACCGCGATGAGCTCAGCGTGTTGCAGATGGCTTACGCCTTCGAACAAGCCACCCGCCATTATCAAAGGAAACCGGCCATTGCAAGCTAGCGTCAAGCCGAGGCGGACGACGTAACAGCAGAAAAGGACGAATATCCATGGCATCGATTCGCTTAGTTACTCCAATCCCCGGACCCAAGTCGCGGGAGCTGGCCGAGCGGCGCTCCCAGGCAGTGCCGAGGGCCGTGTCGCAACTCACACCGATATATGTACGACGCAGCGAAGGCGCTGTCATCGAGGATGTGGATGGCAACCAATTTATCGATTTCGGAGGCGGCATCGGATGTCTGAACGCCGGTCATCGGGCTCCGAAGGTAATTCAGGCCATCCAGGAACAGGCAGCGCGATACCTGCACACCTGCTTCATGGTTACACCCTACGACGGCTATGTGCGTCTGGCGGAGCGCTTGAATGCTCTTGCGCCCGGCGCGTCACCCAAAAAGACGTTGTTTCTCAACAGCGGCGCGGAGGCAGTGGAGAACGCCGTGAAAATCGCCCGCGCTTACACGCGCCGGCCGGCCATCATCTGCTTTGAGGACGCTTTTCACGGCCGCACCATGATGAGCATGTCTTTGACCAGCAAGACGCATCCCTACAAAGCCGGTTTTGAACCCTTTATGAGCGACGTGTACCGCATCCCATTTGGTTATTGCTACCGCTGCTCGTACTCGCTCGAATATCCGCAGTGTGGGATAAAGTGCGCTCACGCTCTGGAAGACACGTTTCGGCGCAACGTCGCTGCTGAATCCGTCGCCGCCGTCATCGTTGAGCCTGTTCTTGGGGAAGGCGGTTTCGTAGCTCCGCCCGCTGAGTTTCTTCAAATCCTGCAAGACATTTGCCGCAAGCATGGCATTCTACTGATCGCCGATGAGATTCAAACCGGCTTTGCCCGCACCGGGAAGATGTTTGCGTGTGAACATTACGGCATCGAGCCGGACCTTCTACTGACCGCCAAGACTCTAGGCGGCGGGCTGCCGTTGGCCGGCGTTACGGGTCGCGCTGAAATCATGGATCATACCGGGCCGGGTTCCCTGGGAGGGACCTTTGGAGGAAATCCTCTGGCGTGTGAAGCCGCGCTAGCCACGATTGATACCATCGAGCAGGAAAACCTGTGCGGCCGCGCGACACTTCTTGGCGACCGCTTCCGCCGGCGCTGCAATTCATGGCGCGGGCAATTCCCAATGATCGGCGATGTTCGCGGGCTAGGCGCTATGCAGGCGTTTGAGCTGGTGCGCGACCAGGAAAAACGTATTCCCGCCGACCGGGAAACCACGCAGCTCATCCGTCATTGTTATGAGCACGGGCTCATCCTGGTTGGAGCAGGGACGTTTGGAAACGTGATCCGGCTGCTGTCGCCACTGGTCATTACCGACGAACAGTTCGAAGAAGGTTTGGATGTGATCGAATGCGGCTTGCAAGCGGTGCATGAGAAAGAGACCGCGCATGCCGAGATGGTCTAGTCACGGGCTGGCTTACATTCGATTCTGCAAGAATTTGATCATCCGCGTGCTCCAAAGCGATTAATAACTCATGAGATGGTATTACCGAAAGCGGAGTGACGGCCTGGTAATCACACAAGCCCGTCCCGAGCACGCCGCGCAACTCGAGGAGCTGCAGCGCATCTCGTTTCCGACGCTGGCCGAGGAGGAGCGTTTCAAGGCCGCGCACTATCTCAAGCACATGGAGCTGTTCGATGCCGGCCAGTTTGTGGCGTTGGACGGCGACACGGTGGTTGGCGCCGCCACCACGCTGCGGCTGGACTTCGACTTCAAACACATCGATCACACCTTCGCCGAGATCATTCAGGGCGGATGGCTGACTTCGCACCAGCCGGATGGCGCGTGGCTATATGGCGCCGATATCAGCGTACGGCCGGATTACCGGGGGCGAGGTGTGGCGACTGCGTTGTATGCGGCGCGGCAAGAGGTGGTGTGGAGGCTGGGGCTGAAGGGCCAGGTGACGGCGGGAATGATTCCCGGCTACAGCCAGGTTAAGCACCAGATGACGGCCCAGCAATATTATCATGGCGTGGTCGCGGGCCGGATCAAAGATCCCACGCTCTCGATGCAGATGAAGGTGGGCTTTGAGCCTCGGGCGCTGCTAGCGAATTATCTCAACGATCCGGTTTGTGACAACTACAGCGTGCTGCTGGTTCTGGACGCGAGTCAGGACGTGGCGGGCGCATCCAGGGAGCGTGCGATGTCTTATATTCGAGTGAACACTGAAATTCCGGGTCCGAAAGCCAAGCAGATTCTGGCGCGGCGTGCGGCGGCGGTCCCCTCGGGTCTGGCGCGCGCCACCGATGTGGTGGTGGAGCGGGCAGAGGGCGCGCTGGTGTTCGACGTGGACGGCAACACGCTGATCGATCTGGCGGGCGGCATCGGCATGCTGGCGGTTGGGCATGCGCCCGGCGCGGTGACCGACGCGATCAAGCGGCAGGCGGAGCACTTCATTCATCCGTGCGCGCTGGTGGCGACGTACGAACCATACGTCGAGCTAGCGGAATTGTTGAACGAAGTCACGCCGGGCGACATTCGCCAAGAAGACAATCTTGACCAACAGCGGCGCCGAGAGCGTGGAGAACGCCGTCAAGCTGGCGCGCAAGTTCACGGGCCGCTCGACCGTCATCTGTTTCGAGGGCGGGTATCACGGCCGGACATTGCTGACCTTGAGCCTGACTAGCAAATACGGGCTGTTCAAGAGCGGCTTCGGCCCGTTTGCTCCCGAGATCGTGCGGCTGCCGATTCCGAATCTGTATCGCACGCCCAAGGGCATGACGCGAGGACGAGTATCTTGATTTTGCGATACGACAGCTGGAGTACGCGCTGGTTGCGCAGGTGGATCCCAAGGCTGTCGCTGCGTTCATCATTGAGCCGGTTCAAGGAGAAGCCGGGTTCTTGCCGGTTCCACCGCGTTTTCTGCAGCGCATTCGCGAGCTGTGCGATCAGCACGGCATCGTCATGATTGCCGACGAGGTGCAATGCGGATGCGGACGCACCGGGCGGATGTTCGCGGTGGAGCACTACGGCATCGTGCCGGACATGATCGTGACGGCGAAATCGCTAGGAGCGGGCATGCCGATCGGAGCGGTCACCGGGCGCGCCGAGATCATGGATTCCGCGCATCTAGGAGGCGTCGGCAGCACGTACGGCGGTAGTCCCGTGGCATGCGCGGCGGCACTGGAGGCATTAAAGATGATCCGCCAGCCCGAGTTTCTGGCGCATGCGAACCATCTGGGCAGCGTGATGCGGGAAGTTCTGGAAAGCTGGAAGGCGCGCTGGCCGGTTGTCGGCGATGTGCGCGGACTCGGCCCCATGCTGCTGGTGGAACTGGTGACCAGCCGCGAAAGTAAAGACGCCGCTGGCGCCCGAAGATACGCTGCGCATCATCCGTCGCGCTGTGGCAAACGGCGTTCTGCTGATACGCGCCGGACTTTTCAGCAACTGCATCCGGTTTCTGCCTCCGCTCAACATGCCGGAGGACATGCTGCGCGAAGGGCTGGGAGCAGTGGGCCGCGCGATAGAAGCCAGCGTTATGGAGAGCGCCGGGGCGGTTCCCGCCGGTGTGGCACGATGAACTACATTTATCAGCAGTCGATCGGCGGTGAGTGGCGCGCTGCGTCCAACGGAGGCACGTGGGACGTTCTGAATCCAGCCACCGAGGAGGTTGTCCGAACTGTTCCGTTCGGCAATGCCGAGGATTGCAGGCTGGCCATCGATGCCGCGCACGCCGCTTTTCCGCGCTGGTCGCAAAAGACGGCGTATGAACGGGCCGCCTGCTTGAAACTGGCTGCCGAACTGATACGCCAGCGCAGTTCGGACCTGGCACGGACTACCGTACTCGAGAGCGGCAAACCTCTCGTGCAGGCCAAGGGCGAATGGGGCGTCGCGGCGGACTTGTTCGATTGGTTCGCGGAAGAAGCCAAGCGCGCCTATGGCCGATGGGTGCCATCGCGCAATGCGGCCAAGCGCGAGTTGGTGATCAAGCAACCGTTGGGAGTGGTGGGTCTGATTACCGCCTGGAATTTTCCCGCCTACAACGTGGCGCGCGCGGGCGCGGCGGCGCTGGCGGCCGGATGCACCATCGTGATGCGGCCCTCCGAGTTCACGCCGCTGACGGCGATGGAGATGGTCAACATCCTGCTGGAAGCCGGGCTCGGCGGCGGCGAAGTGAATCTGATCAACGGCGAGCCGGAAAGCATGGGGCAGGAGATGCTCCGCAATCCCAAGTGCGCGAAGATTCATTTCACTGGCAGTCCACGCGTCGGCAAGCTGCTGATGGATGGGGCTTCGAAAACAGTGAAGCGGCTGTCGCTCGAGCTCGGCGGCAACGCGCCCGTGCTGATCTTTCCGGATGTCGATCTGGAGCAAGTGGCGGCCAGCGCGGTAACGGCCAAGTTTCGAAACGGCGGTCAAGTGTGTATTTCGCCGCAGCGCTTTTTCGTGCATGACTGCCGTTGCCGGAGAAGTTCACGGACTGTGCGACGGCGCTGGTTTCCAAGCTCGGCTCGGAAACGGGCTGGAGCCGGAGTCGAACGTCGGGCCGCTCATCAATGCGCGGCAGCGGGATCGCGTGGAAGAGATGGTGGCGGGTGCGCGCAGCGCCGGCGCGGCCGTCTGCATCGGAGGAAAACGTCCGGCTGACCGGCCGCGCGGCTACTTCTATGAGGCCACCGTGATGACGGATGTCGCCGCCGGAGGCGTCCCTGTTTCAGAACGAGATCTTCGGACCGGTGATGCCGATCGCTCGCTTCGAGGACGCAGAGCAAGCTATCGCGCAAGCCAACAGCACGCGCTACGGGCTGGCCGCTTATGTCTGGACCAACGATCTTCGCACCGCGATGCGCGCGGCCGAGCGCTTGGAATTCGGCATGGTGGGCGTGAATGAATGGACGCCGCAGAGCACGGAGGTTCCGTTCACTGGTTGGAAAGAGAGCGGCCTGGGGCGCGAGTCCGGCGCAGAGGGCCTGGAGGAATACCTGGAAACCAAGCTGATCGCGTTCGGCGGGCTTTCCTAGCTCACCCAGATGGTCTTGACGTTGACGAACTCTCGAATGCCGGGCGTTCCCAGTTCACGCCCGTAGCCGGATTTTTTCACGCCGCCAAACGGAACGCGGGGATCGGACGCCACCATGGCGTTGATGAAGACCTGGCCGGACTCAATGCCCTCGATGAACAACTGTTGTTCGGCCGGATCTCGAGTCCAGGCGCTCGCGCCGAGGCCGAACGGCGAATCGTTGGCCACACGGATGGCTTCTCGCGCGTCTTTCACGCGGAAAAGCATCGCGACCGGTCCGAAGAATTCCTCGCAATAGACTGCTGAAGACCGCGGAATATCGGCCAGCGCGGTGGGTTCATAAGTGAGCGACGTCCCTGGGACGCGGTGCCCACCGGTCAATAATCGCGCGCCGGCTGCAACGGCTCGCTGGACCTGATCTTCCAGCTCGGCCAGGATCTGCTCGGTGGCCAGGGGGCCGAGCTCGGTGGTAGGGTCCATGGGATCACCGACCTTGAGGGCGCGCATCTGCTGAACAAACTCGCGCTCGCAGGAGTCATAAATCGCATCCGCGATGATGAAGCGCTTGGCGGCGATGCAGGACTGGCCGTTGTTGATGACGCGCGCGCGAACCGCGGTGGTCACGGCATCTTTCAAGTTGGCGCTCGGCATGATGATGAACGGATCGCTGCCGCCCAGTTCGAGAACAGTCTTCTTAATATGTTGCCCGGCGTGGCTGCCGACGGATCGCCCGGCCGGCTCGCTGCCGGTGAGCGTCACGGCGGCGACGCGATCGTCGGCAATCACTTCGGCGACCTTGCTCGAGCCGATGAGCAGCGTTTGAAAAACGCCTTCAGGAAAACCGGCGCGCAGGAAGATCTCTTCGATCGCAAGGGCGCACTGCGGAACATTGGAGGCGTGTTTCAGCAACCCGGTGTTGCCCGCCATCAGGGCCGGCGCAGCGAAACGGAAGACTTGCCAGAAGGGGAAGTTCCAGGGCATCACCGCCAGAACCGGACCCATCGGCTCATAGCGAATGAAGCTGCGAGACGCATTGGTGGGAATGTTCTCTTCGGCCAGCGCCTGTTCGCCGTTTTCCGCGTAGTAGCGGCACACCCAGGCGCATTTCTTGGCTTCGGCCTCGGCCGCTGAAATGGTCTTACCCATTTCGACCGTCATCAACGCGCCGAATCGCGACTTCTCGGATTCGATGATCCGGGCGGCTTCCAGCAGCTTCGACGCGCGGTCGGAGAACGAGGTCTGGCGGTGCGCGAGAAACGCCTGGTGCGCGAGAGCCAGGCGCCGCTCCAGCTCGCGATCCGAGATCGGCTCAAACGTCTTAACCGTGACGCCATCGAATGGATTGACAGAAGCGATCATGTGGGAATAATCTCCTGTGGCCCTGGTGCGGGCCTCTGTAGCGAATAATAGCGGAACAGCACGCCGGCCAGCCCAAGCAGGGCCGCCAGAGTAATCAACATTTTCAACTCGAACGACCAGATCGAAGCAATCTGCCGCGAAGGCACAAACGCCATGGCGAAGCCCAAGCTGGTCATGGCGAAACCCACCACCGAGCCGGCGCGCAGGACGGCGCGGCCGAAATAGACGCGTGTCATGTCACGAGCGAAAGCGCGGCGCAGAAGCGATGCGAAAAGGTACAAGTACGAGATCATCTGCAACGCCACGGAAAGATCCAGCAACGTTAGATAGGCTTCCTGCACGGAGGCTCCCGCGAAGCTCATGGTGATAATGGCCGAAGCCAGCAACCCGAACATCGCCAGCGCCACGTAGGGCGAGCCATGCCGGGGATGGACCTTTCCCAGCGATTGGGGCAGGTAGCGATCCAGTCCGGAAACGAACAGGATTCGCGCCGATCCGCTGACCCAGGCGGATGTCGAGCCGGCGATGGACGCGATCATCAGGATCGCCAGCGGAAGCAGGATCCAGCCCAGGCTGAGGCCCGCGCTCATTTTGTCGATGGCCTGCATGGTTCCCTGGACCAGAACCATCTCGGATTGCGGCACGGCCAAAGCGAGCGATGCGGTCGCGCCCAGATAAGCGATGGCGCAGAGGATCCCGCCCAGCAGAATGGCACGCGGAAAAGTGCGGCGCGGGTCGCGAACTTCGTCTCCCATCACCGGTCCGATCTCGAGGCCGACCATGGCCAGACAAACGACACCGATGGTAGAGAGAGGCAGGCTGCCGGCTTTGAGAATCGAAAGATCGTGCAGAGGGAAAGAGTGGCCAGGTTTAGCCGTAATGACGCCGGCCAGCACCATTAACACCGCCGCGATGATCAATGCACCGACACCGCCGATATTGTTGACCCATTTGCCGACGCCCAGGCCGCGGATGTTCGCAAATACGGTCAGCCACAGCAGCGCGTTGGTCAGGATCCAAAAGAACAGGCGGCTCTGTGCCAGGCTGGAGTGCGCGCCGAAGATGTAGGCGGTGATTCCGGTGACGTAGAACAGAAGCGACGGCACGAAGAACAGGTTGGTCATCCAGTAAGCCCAGCCGCAGAGAAAGCCATGAAAATCGCCGTAGGTTTCCTTGGTCCAGAGGTACAGGCCGCCCTCGCCGGGCATTCGCTCGCCCAGTTCGATGACCGCGATGCCTTGCGGCAGGAAGAAGAAGAGAATCGCGGCGACCCACAGCCACACGGCGCGCAAACCCTCGGCTGCCACCACGGGAAGGACGTTCAGATTGACGATGGCCACCAGATATAGCCAGGTCAGATCGGCCACTCCCAAAGCGCGGACCAGCGAAGCGGATGAGTGCGTCGCGGAGTCTGAGGCCGGAGTCTTCGGCGTCGCCAAGTTTTAAGATTACAATAAATATGCAATGAACGTATAATCTCGTTGACAGGTACTCCGTGCGACAACCAGCGCCTGCAAGATAGCCTGAATTGAAAGGAGCCAATCGATGACGACACTGAGAACCCTTCGCGTCGCGGGGCTGTTTCTAGTGATGCTGGGGGGCGCGTACGCCCAGGCGATCGGCCGGGATTACGGACGGTCGATGGTGATCAGCCAGCGCGGAATCGCGGCCACCAGCCAGGTGCTGGCCTCGCAGGCCGGCGCCCGGATTCTCGCGCGCGGAGGCTCGGCCGTGGACGCCGCCATCGCCGCCAATGCGGTGCTCGGCGTGACCGAGCCCATGATGACCGGCCTCGGTGGCGATTTGTTCGTCATCTACTGGGAGGCCAAGACGGGTAAGCTGACCGGCCTCAACTCTTCCGGTCCCGCACCCAAAGGCTCTGTCGCCTGAGTTCCTCGCCAAGCAGGGAATTACGAGAATGCCGTCAGATGGCATCCACACTGTAACTGTGCCGGGCGCGGTGGACGGCTGGTACAAGCATGCACCAGCGCTTCGGCAAGCTTCCCTGGAGAGATTTGTTCGACGACGCCATCACATTCGCCGAGCAAGGCTTTCCGGTGCACGAGGGCGTCAGGAGATCTGGGCCGGAGCCGGCGCGATCCGCGGCTTAAAGGGCAATCCCGAATCGGCGCGCGTGTTTCTGCCCGGTGGCAAGGCTCCCGAGGTCGGGCAGTTCTTTCGCAATCCGGACATGGCGTAAAACATTCCGCCTGATCGCCGAGCGGGGGCCCAGACGCTTTCTATAAAGGTGAAATCGCAAGCCGCCATCCTCAAGACATCGCAACATCTGGGTGGAACGATGACAGCGCAGGATCTGGCATCTTTCTCCGCCGAGTGGGTCGAGCCGCTGTCCATCGATTACCGCGGCTGGAGAGTCTACGAACTGCCGCCCAACGGCCAGGGCATGGCGGCGCTCGAGATGCTCAACATCATGGAGAACACGCCGCCGTCGTTATTCGGCGCACTGGCGCCTGACGAGACCCACAAACGAATCGAGGCCATGAAGCTCGCCTATTCCGACGTGCATCGCTATGATGCGGACCCGCGCACCTACGATGTGCCCGTCAATCAACTCCTATCGAAGGACTATGCCAAGCAGCGCGCCGCGCTGATCGATCCCAAGAAGGCCAACTGCGACGTCAAGGCCGGCGACGTAGCCGGGAGCAACACCACGTATCTGACCGTGGCCGACAAGGACGGCAATATCGCCAGTTGGATTCAAAGCGTCTACGGTTTTTTTGGATCGCACGTGACGGTGGAAGGGATGGGCTTCATCCTGCAAAACCGGGGCGGAGGATTTACGCTGGAACCCGCCAGCCCGAATGTGCTGGCAGGCGGCAAGCGACCGTTTCACACCATCATTCCCGCCTTCATGGAGAAGGGCGATCAACACATCGGCTTTGGGATCATGGGTGGCTCGGTGCAGCCGATGGCTCACGCCGAATTCGTGTCGAACGTGGTCGACTACGGAATGAACATTCAGCAGGCCATGGAGGCGCCTCGTTTTTTCAAGAACAACGCCCCCGGCTGCGATGTAGCGATTGAATCGCGTCTGCCGCTGGCGACTTTTCAGCAGTTGTCAGAACGCGGCCACAGGATCGAGCTGTTCCGCGGGTATGTCGAAACCATGGGACGTGGGCAAGCAATTCTGCACAGTTCGAGTACCGGCACAAATTTCGCTGCTTCCGATCCGCGCGCCGACGGCGCCGCCATTCCGGAGCCCAATCCGGAACTGACTCACATCGGCACGAAATGAGATCGGCCGGTTAAGCACGCTTCCCTCCGGCAGCCACGGCTCATTGCGCTCTATTGCGAGCGCTTTGCTCAGAGTTGTAGGCCTTCCAAGACAGATCAACGACGTAGGCATGAATGGCGTCGGCATCCTGAGGAGTCATCTTGGTCTCAATGAGCGGAAAGCCCGCTGGAGTGCCGAAGCCGGGCATTCCATTCTTGCTGTGGCTACCCTCGAGAACGACGGCGTGCCAGCGCCGATGCGTCTCCGGCGGAGCATAGCGTAAATCCGGAATGGCGCCTCCCTCGGTCCAGGCGCCGCTTCCATCGGCCCGAGGAGCGTGGCAGTCGGAGCAGAAGAATCTCTCGTAGAGAGCGGCCCCAGCTTCGATCTGTTCCTTGCTGAAGGTCTGCTCCGGCGGCTTGGGAACCGGCGGAACTTTGGTTGTCACTTCAGGCCACGGCGCCTTGGCTCCCAGCTTGAAGGCGAGTAACCGTGCAGGCCCGCGTTTCGCTTCCGGGGTCGCCATCGAACTACCCGTGGCAAACAGACGTGAGCCGGAACCCCACCCGACCGGCACCAGGACGTACTGCTCCCCATCCAGCGCGAAGCTGACGGGCACGGAGTGAATCGCCGAGCCGGTCTGGACCGACCAGACCTTTCGGCCGCGATCGGCCGTGTAGGCCGAGAATTCGCCGGTGCCTTCGCCTTGAAAAACCAGATTGCCCGCCGTCGCAAGTGTGCCGCTGTTGGTCGAAATACGTTGTTCCACAGACCATCGTTCGGATTGCATAACGGGGTCCCACGCGATCAGTTTTCCGATCTCAGGAAACTCGCCGGGCGCAGGCTCCTGTGCTCGCCTCGCGTGAGCTGGAATGTAAACCAGTCCCGTAATAGGACTGAAGCTCATCGGCCACCAATTGTGACCGGTTCCAGCAGGCCGGCCAGGGCCGCGTGCAGACGTCGCGGATCGCGGGTCAAGAGGATGAGACGAAATGAGCTGGCCGGTCCTTGCGTCCAAAACGTAAAACACGCCGCTCTTGGGAACCGTCATCGCGACGTGCCGTTGCTGGCCGCCCAGCGCGATATCAGCAATCAAAATGTGCATGTTCTCGGTGCGCGTGCTGGTCTGATAGTGCCAGACATACTCGCCCGTATCGGCATTCACCGCAACCACGGAACCGGAGAACAGCCGGTCTCCGCTCACTTTCTTATTGGAGTTGTCGCCGTGCAGGGTACTTGGATTCGACCCGGCGGTGCCGAACGTAACCAGACCGGTGACGGGGTCGAACGTGATCGGGTCCCAGACGTCCCCGCCTCCAACTTCCCACCACTTGTCGCCTTGCCAGGTCTTGGCGGCCATTTCCATCGCTTTGGATTCGAATCCAGCAGCCGGGTCGCCGGGCACGGTCCAAAAACGCCATACCTGTTTCCCTGTGGCGGCGTCGAAGGCGGCCACGGATCCGCGCACACCGGTATCGGAACCGTTGTAGCCGATGAACACCTTCCCGTTTCCCGCATGGGGCGCGCCCGTGATACCGGTTTGGCTGCCATCGCAAACGGGTGATTCCCACGTCTTTTCGCCCGAAGCGGCATCGATGGCCAGCAGTCGGCAATCGCCAGTGCCTACGTAAACCTTTCCTGCCCAAACAGCCAGGCCGCGGTTGCTGTGAGCTGCCCAGGAGTTTCGCATCCGGTCCAGCCGGACCTTCGGATCGAACCTCCACCGCACTCGCCCGCTGCGGGCCTCGATGGCGTAGACCTTGGACTGCGGCAAACTCACATAGATGATTCCATCCACGACAATCGGCTCTGTAGCCAGGCCCATCGCGCTATCGATATCGGTTGCCCAAGCCAGGCCAAGCGTGGCGATATTGCGGTCGTTAATTTCCTTTAGTGGCGTGAAGTGCTGTTCGCCGAATCCGCCGCCCGCTACAAGCCAATTCTCTCCAGGCCCGGACTCCGCCAGCACTCTGGCCTGGCTGACATTACCGAACTTTGCCGGCGCCTGGCCGGCGGAATGGGTCACAATGAAAAGCGCGGCGACACCACAGCTGGCCGCCGCCAAAGTTACCAGCTTCATGCTCGGCTCCTTGCGAAGGTTGTTGCTGGATGCCTAAAACTTGCGCGACCACTCTCGAGGCCAGCGTTCCACGACCACCTTCTTCTCCGTATAAAACTCTACTCCGTCGCGGCCCTGGCCGTGTAGCACACCCTGAAAGCTGTCCTTCCATCCACTGAATGGGAAATACGCCATAGGGGCGGCGATTCCGATGTTTACTCCGATATTGCCGGCCGGCGCTTCATAGCGGAACTGGCGCGCGTATTTGCCGCTCGACGTGAAAATGGAAGCTTGGTTTCCGTAGGGGCTCCGCGAGAGAATATCGATCGCGTCGGTCAGGTCTTTCGCCGCGCCCAACGTAAGCACCGGCCCAAAAATCTCGGTTTGCTCCAGCGCGCTTCCACTCCCCACTCCGGTCAGAATCGTCGGTTTCAGAAATGAGCCTTGCGGGTGACAGTCGACGCGGGCCTCCCGGCCGTCCAAAATCGCCGTCGCGCCTTGATCCAGACCCTTCGCGATCAAGCGTTGGATGCGCGTTTTGCTGGCGGGCGATATGACAGGGCCCATCTGGACGTTCTTATCCAGTCCGTTACCGACGCGCAGGCCGGCGGCCAGATCCGCGATCGCCTGAGTGAATGGCTTGGCAGCTTCCCCAACCGTAAGAGTCGAGGCGACTGCGAGACAGCGCTGGCCGGCGCATCCGAATGCACTATCGGTCACGATCTTTGCCGCCATCTCCAGATCCGCGTCCGGCATGACGACGACGTAATTTCGGGCCCCGCCCTGACATTGGACCCGCTTGCCATGAGCGGACGCCTCGGCATAGATGTGTTTCGCCACGGGAGTAGAGCCCACGAAACTAATGGCTCGAACTTCAGGATGATGCAGCAGAGCATCGACAGCGGCCTTACCGCC
This sequence comes from Terriglobia bacterium, assembly GCA_963739705.1. Classification (GTDB taxonomy): domain Bacteria; phylum Acidobacteriota; class Terriglobia; order Bryobacterales; family Bryobacteraceae; genus Palsa-89. The sequence continues at coordinate 868,077 of CAVUBR010000025.1, forward strand.
GACCACCATGTTTACAACGCCCTTTGGAATGCCCGTCTCCTCCAGCAGCTCGATTAACCTGCGCGCTGTCAGCGGGACGCGTTCAGAAGGCTTCAGAATGAAAGTATTTCCACAAGCGATGGCGTATGGCAGAAACCACAGCGGGATCATGGAGGGAAAATTGAATGGCGTGATGGCGGCGGCGACTCCGAGCGGCTGCCGGATCATTATCTCGTCGATGCCGCTGGCGACGTCCTCGAGATTGTAGCCCTGCATCAGTGTGGGAATGCCGCAGGCGACCTCAACATTCTCGATGCCGCGCGCCAGCTCGGCCCGAGATTCGGCCAGTGTCTTTCCATTCTCCAGAGTGGTCAGGCGGGCAATCTCATCGGCATGCTCCTCCAGCAATCGCCTGAACTGGAACAAATATTGAATGCGATTCTGCGGCGGAGTGCGGCGCCACTCAGGAAATGCCGCCGAGGCAGCCGCTACCGCCGCGCCGACCTCCGCGGCCCCGGCCATCGGCACCCGCGCCAGCACTTCCGCGCTGGCGGGATTGAACACCTCGGCGAAGTCTTCCGACCCGCTGCGATGCCAGGTTCCTCCGAAATAGTTCAGGGCTGAATTCTCTGTTGCCGCAATCATGATTTCTCTACCTCACTGTGCATTCGTCGGAAATGCTTAACGCCCGATCCAGCGGACGCGAGGCTCGTTGATATTTCCAGGTACCATAGTTGAGTGTGCGAGTCGAATCCACCGCTAATTTGGAAGAGAGGCGGCAGGCACAGTGTTAAGGCTACATGAAAGATACTGGGTTGTCAAAAACCAGCTCCGAGGCAGGGCCACTATGTTGCTGAATGGTCCGCCTTCAAATCTAACCGAAAGTAAGTTAACAAAAACATGACGAACATCTCTTACTTAAGCTCGGATTCAGATGACCGGAATCTCAATTCCGCCAGCGACCGCGAACTGGGGATGGACCGGCCCATTACGCGGCGCGATTTCCTGAACGGCGTTGCGATCGGCGCCGGGGCAGCGCTCGTGAGCGCGCGTACCGCCCAAGCCGCCGCGCAGGACGAAACAGGCTATTATCCGCCGCTGCTCACCGGTATGCGTGGCAGCCACGACGGCTCCTACGAGGTCGCCCATGCCCTTCGCGACGGAACTTTCTGGAAAACGGCCGGCACCCCGGTCAATACTCGCGAGACCTACGATCTGGTGGTCGTGGGCGGAGGCATCAGCGGCCTGGCGGCGGCGTATTTCTACCGCAAGCACAATCCCTCCGCGCGCATCCTGATCCTGGATAACCACGACGACTTCGGCGGGCACGCCAAGCGCAACGAATTTCGCCCGCGCGGCGGTCTGCTGCTCACCAACGGCGGCACCATGAGCATCGAATCCCCTTTCGACTATAGTGATGTGGCTCGCGGGCTGCTCACGGAATTGGGAATCGATCCGGTGAAGCTGGAAGCCGAATCGAGCAAGCTGGCCGATCGCACCGCGTTCCAAGGTCTACAGCAGGCAACCTTCTTCGATAAAGAAACGTTCGGCGAAGATCGATTGGTGATCGGAGCTCCCGCTGGTGGCGGGCGCGGCCGCGGCGGCGACGGACCGGCCCTGAGCTGGCGCGAATGGCTGGCGAAAACGCCCTTCTCAGCGAAGGCGCGCGAAGACATCCGCCGGCTGCAGGAAGACAAGGTCGATTACATGCCGGGGATGACATCCGACGAAAAGAAGGACAAGCTGTCGCGCATCAGCTATAAGGACTTCCTTCTGAACTACGTGAAGGTCAGGCCGGAAGTGATCCCCTACTATCAGAAACGCACGCACGGTTTATACGGCGTAGGCATTGACGCGGTGGGCGCGCTGGAAGTCTGGCCGAGATATCCCGGATTCCAGGGAATGAACATGGCGCCGGGCCCAACGCCGCGGATGAGCTTTACTGCTTACGGCGAGCACGTGCCCAAGAAGCCGTACGATTATCATTTTCCGGACGGTAATGCCTCCATTGCCCGCATGCTGGTGCGCGCGCTGGTGCCTGGGTCGATGCCTGGGAATACGGCCGAGGACAGCGTCACCGCCAAAGTCGATTACAGCAAGCTGGACCATCCCGATTCGCGCATACGGATCCGTCTGAGCAGCACCGTCGTAGCGGCCAAGCATATCGGGAACCCGGCGTCGAGTAAAGAGGTAGAGGTTGTTTACGGGCGCGACAAAAAAGCCTACACGGTGCGCGCCAATGGAGTCGTCATGGCCAATTGGAACATGACCATCCCTTACATCGTTCCGGAACTGCCGGCCAAGCAAAAGGAAGCTCTGTTGTACGGCGTGAAAGTGCCGCTGTGCTACATCGCGATCGAGGTCGCGAATTGGACGGCATTCAAGAAGCTGGGCGTCCGCGGAGTCTCGTGCCCGGGCATGTACACCCAGGGTCTCAATCTGGAAGCGCCAACGAACATCGGCGAGTATCGTCCGAAGATCGCGCCGGAGAATCCCATCCTGGTGCGTACTGGCAGGGAGCCATGTAAGCCGGGGCTTTCGGCCCGGGACCAACAGCGCGCCGGGCACGCCGAGCTGCTGGCGACGCCGTTCTCGGTGTTCGAGCGCCACATTCGCGATCAATTCGCCCGAACCGTCGGCCAAGGCGGATTCGACCCAGCGCGCGACATCATGGCTATCACGGTCAATCGCTGGCCGCACGGTTACGCCTACGAGTACAACTATCTCTGGGATCCGGAATGGCCCAAGGGACAATCGCCGTGCGAAATCGGTCGCAAGCCGTTCGGGCGGATCACCATCGCCAATTCGGACGCAGCTGCGGCGGCGTACACGGACCAAGCCATCGACCAGGCTTACCGCGCGGTAAACGAGTTAATGGGAAGCGCCAGCAACGCGACTGCATAATCCATGAGCGAATTCAGCGATCGCGAATTGGGGATGGATCGCGACATCAGCCGCCGCGATTTCTTGAATGGTATGGCGGTCGGCATCGGGGCGCTAGGCGTGGCGCACTCGGCGCTGGCTCAGGAACCTGCCGGGCAATCTCCCTATTACCCGCCGGTGCGCACGGGCATGCGCGGGAGCCATGATGGATCGTACGAAGCAGTGCACGCCATCAAAGATGGGAGTTTTTGGAAGCACGCCGCGCGACCCATCGATACGCACGAAACCTACGACCTGGTGGTAGTTGGCGGCGGCATCAGCGGCCTGGCGGCGGCATATTTTTTTCGCAAGCACGCCGGCGAGTCGGCTCGTATCCTGATTCTTGAAAATCATGACGACTTCGGCGGCCACGCCAAACGAAACGAATTCCACCTCGACGGGCGGATGCAACTGGTCAACGGTGGAACCGTGGCCATCGATAGTCCCACGCCTTACAGCGCCGAAGCCGACGGCTTGCTGAAGGAGCTTGGAGTTGATCCGCTGGCGATGGCGAAGAAATACCCTGCGATCAATTTGTCCGGGGATTTGGCCCTGAAGCAGGCGGTCTTTTTCGACCAGGAAACTTTTGGAGAAGACCGGCTGGTGGTTGGAGTTCCGGCGCGAGGCCGGGGACGCACGGGGGCGAATCCCACTTCGTGGAAAGAGTTTCTGGCGAAATCGCCTCTCTCGGAACAGGTTCAGAGCGACATTGCGCGCCTGGAGGAAGAGCAAGTCGACTACCTGCCCGGCCTTTCTTCGGCGGAAAAGAAAGACCGGCTCTCGCGGATGAGCTACAAGGATTTTCTGCTCAACATCGCCAAGGTCGATCCCGGTGTGATTCCGTTCTATCAGACCCGCACGCAAGGTGAATGGGGCGTCGGGATTGACGCCGAACCCGCGCTGGATTGCTGGGCGCTGCGCATGCCCGGCTTCCAGGGACTCCAGCTAGAGCCCGGTAGCGCTCCGCACATGAGCTTCACTGCGGCGGGCTACGCCAATGGCGGCTCCTACTTTTTCCACTTTCCCGACGGCAATGCAAGCATCGCGCGGCTGCTGGTTCGCAAGCTGATCCCGAGCGCGGTGCCGGGAAGCACCGTGGAAGACCTCGTGACCTCGGTGGTGGATTATAGCTGCCTGGACCAGGCGCAAGCAGCGGTGCGGATCCGGCTCAACAGCCCCGTGGTTCGCGCCCGGCATCACGGCGATCCAACGCATGCGCGCCAGGTCGAGGTCGTCTACCTCCAAGGCGGGAAATTGTTCAAAGTGAAAGCTCGCGGCGTCGTGATGGCCTGCTGGAACATGGCGGTCCCCTTCCTGTGTCCCGAACTGCCGGCCAAGCAGAAAGAAGCGATGCACTATCTGGTCAAAGTGCCGCTGGTTTACACGCGAGTGGGAATTCGCAACTGGACCGCGTTTCAGAACCTGGGCATGTCGGGCGCCGTGTCGCCAGGCATGTATCATACCGGCGTCAATCTCTCTACCGGTCCTGACATAGGCGATTACAAAAGTTCGCGATCGCCCGAAGAACCGGTCATCCTGGCAATGACTCGGACGCCCTGCCAGCCTGGACTGCCGGTTCGCGAGCAGCACAAAGCCGGGCGCGCCGAGCTGCTGGCAACTCCCTTCGAAACGTGCGAGCGCAAGATTCGGGATCAGCTCGCGCGTATCTTAAGCGGCGGAGGCTTCGATCCGGCACGGGACATCGAAGCGATTACCGTGAACCGGTGGCCGCACGGCTATGGCTACGAGTACAACCCCTTGTTCGATCCAGAATGGCCGCCTGGTGAAGCGCCACACGAGATCGGGCGGCGCCGCTTCGGCAGAATCACCATAGCGAATTCCGATTCCGCGGCGACCGCGTACACCGACGCAGCCATCAACCAGGCCTATCGCGCGGTGAACGAACTGATCACCGCCTGAGCGGCGGCGTACTGGACGGGCTCTTGCGATGATGAGTGGCCTGTTCGTATGCGAAAGCGAGTCTGAAAATTGTCGCTTCCGACCATGGCGTCCCCAGGAATTCAAGACCCGAGGGCAAGGACTCATGAACGTATCCCATCGGAACGGTGATGGCCGGAAAACCGGTGGGTGACGCGATGCGCCCGCTATTCAATCCGGCCGGGCTATTCAGGTCTCCAATGAGGCGCGGCGGGTTGCTCCAACTCGGGTAAACAACCGCATCCAGCTTGTGATCCGCGAACGCCTTAAGAACGGCGGCTTGAATCTCGCGCACGCCTTGTCGAACCGGTTCGCAAGCGGGGTCTTCGTGCGGCGGGCGCGGAACTTCGTCCGCTCTTTGCATATATCGAGCGACTGACGGATGAAACTTGCGCGAAGCAAGAATCTCAGCCAGGCTGTGGTACGGCGCGCGTTCTCCGAGAGCCGCCAGATATTCGTTGAGCTCGAACTTGAAAGGCGAGCATCTCGACCACACGATCGATTCTCCCTTGCGATAGGCCGAAGGTGCGGTGTTCGACGGCTCCAACTCCCCGATCACCAGTGGATCGACTAACTCCGCGCCATGAATCTCAAGGTCCGCGACCGCGCGGTCAAACAGGCGCGCCACTTCCGGGTCCGCCGTCTTGGGATCCAGCACCGAGCGGATGACGCCGATCCTGGCACCGCGCAGTCCATCCCTAGAAAGAAAGCTCGCGTAGTCATGCACCGGCAATTTTCCTTTACTGGCCGCGGTCACAGGATCGTTTGGGTCCGGTCCGGCGATGACGTCGAACACAGCCACGGCATCGGCCACCGTTCGAGCCATTGGCCCGCCGATGTCGCGGTCCAGGTCGAGAGGAACAATGCCGGCCCGGCTCGTGAGACCCATGGTGGACCGGATGCCTACCAGGCTAGTGAACGCGGCCGGGCCGCGGATGGAATTCTCCGTGTCGCTGCCCAGCCCCACCGCGCCGAAATTGGCAGCCACAGCGGCGGCCGTACCTCCGCTTGATCCAGCCGTCACACGATCCAATGCATAAGGATTCTTGGTATAGCCTGGCAATCGCGAACTAACCGTTTCCACTCCGCTGATCGCAAACTCGGACAGGTTGGCTTTCGCCAGCACGATCGCGCCTGCTTCGCGAACCCTGCGCACCTCGAAGGCATCCGCCGGTGGCCGCGACTCGGAGAGGGCCAGGGAGCCGGCGCTGGTCGGAAGATCGGCCGTATTGAAGTTGTCTTTCACGATGAAAGGAATGCAATGCAAAGGTCCAGTCAGACCGCGGCTCGCAAACGCCCTGTCGAGTTCGTCCGCGCGACGCAGGGCGTTCGGGTTGATCGTTATCAGTGCATTCACCGCCGGCCCATGCAGGTCATACGCCGCGATGCGGTCCAGATACTGCTGGACCAGATCGTGACAATTCAGATGACCCGCCTGAAAGGCTGCGTGGATGCTCGCGATCGTCGCCTCCTCGATTTGAAATTGCCTGGCGGGCGACGATGTCTGTTGTGCTGCCGCTTGGTGCGGACAGAATGCGAGAAAGCTTGTGACAATGCCTGCCAGTCTCATGGAGACGCTTTCATTCCGTTGAGTGATTCTGCTCTTTCAGATATTTCGCAATTTCCTCTAAAGTGCCGAACCAGACACCAGGCTTTGATTTTATGTAGGTGATCAGCTTGTCGAGCTGCTCGACGCGCGAGCCATGCCCGCTGATGTGCGGATGGTTGGTCAGAATAAACAGCGTCTTTTCCCGGTAGGCGACATCGAATTCCGCCTTATAGATTTGGAAAACCGCGTCCGGCGAGGGGAGCGATCCGTCTCCATTCTCGCCGTAATAGGGAAAATCGTCTACGATCCAACTGATCGGCAGCTCGATCAATCCGGTTGGTTTCCCGTTCGCCAGCACTTCATAGGGTTGATCCATCGCCATGAGACTGCTGTCGTAAAGAAATCCGGCTTTGGCGACCAGCCCCGGAGTGTCAGGCGTCCAGATCCAGCTCGGCGCGCGATAGCCCACCGGGCGATGGCCCAGGGCTCGCGTCAGATACTCAATGGATTGATTGAGAAGCTTCTGTTCCTCCTCCGGTCCGCCCACGGACGTGAGACTCTCATGCACCCAGCCATGCACGCCGATTTCGTGCCTTCCGCTCTTCCGGATTTCTTGCACCATTTCCGGATGCAACATCAGGCTCATGGCTGGAATAAAGAACGACGCGGGCACTCGCTGGCGGTCCAGCAGTTCGAGGATTCGCGGCAGACCGGTTGTGGCTCCATACTCGCCTTGAGACATCGGCACCGGCAGCGGGCGAGCCCTGAACAACGATTCGTTGTCCACGTCGAAGGTAAAGGCTACGGCAACGCGCGCCCCGTTGGGCCAAGTCTTGGGAGTCAGCTTGCGCCCGGCACGCGTTATTCCGGCGATCCGCTGGATTTCTTCCGGAGTGGAATTGATGGTGATGGGCGGAACGCGGGGAGGTTGCGCAGGAGCCTGAGCGTGAGCGCCCGGGGACGCGGACAAAATCAAAATCGCGATGAGCGGCGCATTCCTTCTCCCATTTTTCATAACGTGGGGAAGTATCGGACGAGTGCCGATCATTTGTCAAGGCGTCGGCAGGGTAAGGCGGCTTAAAAGGTTGGCGGAGTGTTGATCCAGATCAGTACGGCTTCTTTATCGGACGGATTGAACCAGCGATGGCCCAGGTTGCTTTCAAACCAGAAGCTGTCTCCCTTACGCAAAAAATAACGGTCCTGTTCGTCCAGCCAGATTTCCAATTCGCCCGACATCATGTAAATGAACTCCTCGCCGGCATGCGAGTATGCCCCGTCACTCCCTGAATGTGGCGACACACGGAAAAGCATGCACTCGAGCATCTTGGTCCCGACCGACAACAGTTCCATTCGCACACCGGATTCGGTTTTAAGCAGCCGGCGTTGATCCGGGCGGATGAGCCGCATTCTGTGATGCGGCATTTCAAAGAACTCCAAAATCGTCGAGTTATAAGTGGCCGCCAAGCGCTGTAGCGTGGCGATAGATGCGTTAGCTTTCGATAATTCGATGGCGCTGAGAAAACCGGTGGAAATTCCTGCCCTTTTGGCCGCCTCCGCGATCCCAAGATTCAGGTTCCGCCGCATCCGCCGCAGTCGCTCGCCGATCTCGCGTTTGTGGTCGGTGCTGGCGTTGCGAGGAGCCGCATGATTGCCCAGCACCTGCTTGATACCTGGAACGCTCAGCTTTTTGACGTCCCGCAAGTACTTAATCCGCTTCAGAACGTCCAACAGACCGGGATCGTACAGCCGGTAACGCCCGCTGCTGCGCGCCGGGCTGACCAGCCCTATGTTCTCCCACAATCGCAACGTGGAAGCGCTCACCCCTAAAATGCGAGCAGTTTGGCCGACCGTGAGAAAGCCGGCTCTGAAACCTTTCGCCCCCGATTTGCTCTCAGGCACTGGTACGGCTCGCGCAGCGTCGCATGATTGGTTCTTCAACAGGGAAATTTGATTATACGGCCCACGTTGCTCCGTGCGTCAAGCCGCCATGTTTAGAGTTCATCGGGCCTCCGCTTACAAGAGACAACGTTCGCGCGCAGGCGCGCCGGCGGGTGTAACAATCCGACTCGCTCCGTCGCCTTCCTCAGACTCAAGCCCGATGGGGATGGGGTAGATTTTCTGCTTGACAACCTGGGGTAGTTCGGGCATGCTATACAACATTACAGACTTATTGCAAGGCTATACTTGGCCTCTGACTGCTGAAGGAGGCAAGTTGATTCAGGCGGTCATGAGGCGGAAAAGAGGGGCGGTGCTTTCCATTCGAGCTTGCAAACTGTGGGGCTGGTCGATCCTGGCGCTAGCGGTATCCGTACTCCCAGCGCTGGGGCAGACAGCTAACGGAACCATCACAGGCCGCGTGACGGACAGCGGCGGCGCGGTGATTGTGGGCGCCACCGTCGATCTGACCAGCGTCGAGCGGGGGACTGTAACAACGGTTCCGACCAACGAAGCGGGCGTCTATTCATTCCCGAGCGTTATTCCCGGGCACTATCGTATGACGGCGCGCAGCCAGGGCTTCAAGCAGGGCGAAGTCCAGAATTTGCTCGTGGAAGTGGGCGGCCAGTTAGAGCAGAACTTCCAAATGGAGGTCGGCTCTCTGAGCGAATCCGTGACTGTCGAAACGGCCGAACCCTTAGTCAACACGGTATCATCTACGGTCAGTTCGGTCGTGTCCGGAGCCCCTATTCAGGACCTGCCGTTAAACGGCCGCGATACACTGCAGTTGGCGCTAACGCAGCCGGGCATAACCCCCCAAGTCATCGGTCAGCCCGGCTACCAGAGCATTACGGGCTTTGCGGGCCAAGGGTTCTCGGTCGCGGGCGGCAGATCGAACTCCGTTACCTATATGCTCGATGGCGGTGACAACAACTCCGTGTCAAACAGTACGGCGGTTGTCGATCCCAATCCCGATACCGTCGCTGAGTTTCGAATTCTTACCAATAACTATACGGCCGAGTACGGGCGCAGCAATGGCGGCGTTGTGACCGTCATCACAAAGTCCGGCACCAATGAATCCATGGCACGGCGTACGACTATCTACGCAACAAGGATCTGAACGCCAACAATTTCTTCAATCAGGACAACGGCCCGGCAAACTATTCCCCGGTGCCCACCTTGATCCGCAACCAGTTTGGTGTTACGGCGGGCGGGCCGTTGACAATCCCGAAGATCGTCAACGGCAAAGACCGGTTTTTCTGGTTCGTGGGCTATCAGGGGCAGCGGCAGGACGCGACCCAGGTGGGCTCGCAAGTGGGCACCTTCACGCCCGCTGAATTAGGTGGAGACTTTTCGCACGCGGTCAGAGGCGGGCCGGATACAGGCGTCGCGGCCTTCCTTAGCGCTCATCCGTACTTCCAGCCGAATCCCGCGTTGGCGTCGCAGGCCATCATCGATCCGAGTAGATTCGATCCATTCGCTCAAGCCTTCATCAAGAGCTCTCCCATACCGACCAGCGCCACCGGTATATTGACTCCCAACGGAGTGTCTTCCGATAATCGCGACGAATTCATCAGCCACGAGGATTTTCAATTCAGTCCCAAAGAGCGCTTGTCCTTCAGCATGGACCGCAATCACAATCCGGTTCTGAATCCATTTCCCGGCGGCTCCGCGCCAGGATACTCCACGGTCAATCTGACTGATCAGTACTTCGGGAACATCGCGCTCACCTCGCTGATTTCACCCACGTTGCTGAACGAGGCGCATTTCACGGCTCAAAGAGTTGTAGCGGGAACCTCCGGGTATGCGGAAAAGCTGCCGCTGGCGCAGTCGCTCGGCATGCAAATCACTCCCGACGCGAGCACTGCTCCGCCGATTATCAGTTTCGGTGTGAGTGGGCTGACGCTAGGCGACAGCAACGGAAGCGTGCCCGGCAAATTCGCGGATACCTCCTACTACTGGACCGACACACTCAGTTGGACCAAGGGAACACACAATTTGAAATTTGGCGGGATGTTCGCGATTCTCCAGAACAACGGTCAATTCGCTTATGAGACGAATGGCACGCTTGCGTTCACAGGGCCGACGGCGGCCGGCGGGATTGGATCGGGCAACGATTTGGCTGATTTCCTGCTAGGCCTCCCCAATCAATTTTCGCAGTGGCCAGACGGATTCAGCGCCGCGCACGGGCACGAGTACGCTTTCTTTGGCCAAGACGAGTGGAAAATTCGTCCGAACCTGACTCTAACATTCGGACTCCGCTACGAGTACGATACACCCAAGTTCGATCCGCAGGAGCGGAACTACTTCATCATTCCGGGCCAGCAGTCCACGCGATATCCTACCGCGCCGCTCGGTTTGAATTTCCCCTGCGATCCGCATTCGCCATGTCCGGGCACCTATTTCCCGGATAAGAATAACTGGGCGCCGCGGTTCGGCTTCGCCTACGATCCTTTCGGCAAAGGAAAGACAAGCATACGCGGCGGCTTCGGCGTTTTCTACGACATCCTGAATGGTCAGGATGTGCAGTGGCAGAACGGTACCGAGCCGTTCTATTCCTCGGCTTTTCTGACGTATACCCAGGCCAACGTTCCGGCGAGCGGTCCGGCCAACATCATGACCAATCCTTACGGTGCGGCGGGCGTGGTCAATCCATTCCCTTCCAAGCCGCTGAGCCCGAACTTAAACTGGCCCGCGGCCGGTTTCCTGCCATTCGGCCCAAACAGCGTTTTAATCGATCCCCACCAGGTAAACCCGTACACCTACGGCTGGAACGTCACGCTCCAGCAGGCACTCACTTCAGGAATGGGTTTGCAAGTCGCTTATGTCGGCAGTTCCTCGCACAAGCAGATTGTGAACGTGGAAGGCGACCCGTTCAACCTGGGAACCACGACGCGCCCGCTGAACCTGCAACCCGGCCTGCAATATCCGAATGCGTATTCCTACTTTAGCGTCGACAGGTCCTTGGGCGATTCGAACTACGAGGGGCTGCTGGTCAGCGTAACCAAGCGTATGAGCAGTTCAGTGATCGGCGACACGTTTTTCACCGCGGGATATACGTATTCCAAGACGATGAGCGATCAGGATGCCTATTTGCAACAGGTATCGGCGTATAACAGCCACCAGTTTTATGCACCGGCCGCTTATGATGTCCCGCAGAGGTTTGTACTGAGCGGCGGATGGACCCTGCCCTTCGATCGCATGTGGCACAGCGGGCCGAAGCGGCTGACAAACGGCTGGACCCTTTACCCCATCTTCAGTACCCAATCCGGCTTCCCGGTCGACTTCGGCTCCGGCATCGCGATAAATCCAAACGTGCCGGGACCCGCCGGTGACGGCCGTCCCAATCTGGTCCGCCCGGATTGGACCGGCGGCGCCGAACAGATGGTGAGCCCGGAAACGGCGCAAACGTACGTAATCAATGGGGTCTCGCGGACCGGACATTTCTTCTTGAACCCCAGCAATTTCCTGATTCCGGCTTGCTGGGCCAGCAAGGCGCCTCCCGGCAGCGGTCTTGCCGGCGCCTGCCCAGCCCCGACTTACGGCAACCTGCAACGGAATACGTTCCGCGGTCCAGGACTTACCAATTTCGACCTTTCGCTCGAAAAGGACACCGCTCTTACCGAGCGAGTTCAGTTGATATTCCGCGCGGAGTACTTCAACGTCCTGAATCACACCGAGTTCTTGTCGCCATTCGGCCAGACCTCGATTCGTTCGGCGTTAATCGGGCAGACCACATCCACGGCCCCGGCTAGAATCGGCCAACTCGCGCTGAGGCTTCAGTTCTAGCGAGACATTTTCGGTGAAGCTTCATGGATCGTGTAACCTCGAAGGTTGGAAAAACTCCTCTAAAGTATTAGGAGAGGACGAATGAGCAGCTCTCTTCGATTGACCGTGGCAGGCCTGGGGCTCGCGATCGGAAGTGTCGCTGTCTTGGCGCAACAGGCCGCTACAAATGGCGAGTGGCGCACCTACGGCAGCGACAAAGCCTTCACTCGCTACTCGCCGCTCGATCAAATCAATCGTGACAATTTCGCCAAGCTCAAGGTCGCGTGGTCGCGTCCCGCCGTTGACCCGCTGATCAAGGACCAATTCCCGGACTTGAGCCCGTCCAATTATTTCCGCGGCACTCCGGTCATGATCAACGGAGTTTTGTACGCGCCCAACGGCGTGGGGCTGATGGAGGCGTTCGATGCGGCCACGGGAAAAACGAAATGGGTCCAGCAGCCGATCGAGCCCACGCTGAAAGAAGCCGCCGGACAGAGCACGCGCGGCATCGCATATTGGCACAAGGGGACGCAAGAACGTCTCATTTCTGTTCGTGGCGAGTACATGTACTCGATCGACCCGAAGACCGGGTTGGCCGATAAGAATTTCGGTGAAAACGGCCGCGCTTTTCTGCGGCGCGAAACTCCCGATGACGCGCCTTACTTCGGCTGGCCGGGTCCTTTCATCGTGAATGACGTGATCGTAATCGGCGGCAATGGCGGAGGCAAAGCGAGCGGAGGCTACGGCGACGGCGGGATGGATCCCAAGGCGCGGCCTGAGGACATTCGCGGTTTCGACATCTACACGGGAAAGCTTCTGTGGACGTTCAATATTCTGCCGGCGCCTGGAGAACCCGGACGTGATACCTGGGGTAAGGGCTCGGCCGAATACGTCGGCAACATGGCAGCCTGGGCGTCACTGACCGCAGATGAGCAGCTCGGCTACGTATACGTTCCTCTGACCGCGCCCACGGCATCGCATTATGGCGGGCACCGGCCCGGCAAGAACCTCTATTCCGACAGCATCGTTTGCATCAACGTCAAGAACGGAAAGCTGGTGTGGTATTACCAGTTGATCCATCACGACCTGTGGGAGTACGACGCCGCCACGCCGCCGGTTCTCGCAGACCTGACGGTGGACGGGAAAAAAATCAAGGCCGTCATAGCCTCCAACAAGACCGCTTTCTTGTACGTCTTCGACCGCACCAACGGCCAGCCCATCTGGCCGATCGAAGAACGGCCCGTTCCGAAATCGACGGTACCGGGCGAGGAAGCTTACCCAACGCAGCCTTTCCCGACCAAGCCGCCACCTTATGACCGGCAAGGTTTCTCTGAAGCCGACCTGATCGATTTCACGCCGGAGCTGCACAAGCAGGCGCTGGAGATCACGAGTCACTACATCATGGGTCCGCTTTACACGCCTCCCTCGGTGAGGAGCGACGATCCGGACGGAAAGCGAGGCACGTTGGTCCTGCCGGGCGGTTGGGGCGCCGGAAATTGGAACACCAGTGCGTTCGATCCGGAAACCAACATGTACTACGCCGTTTCCATGACCCAGGGCGGGTCGTACGGAATTGTGCGCAACCCCGATCCGGAGAACCCGATGCTCTACGGCTTGTTGGAGCGGCCGCGGAATCAGCAGGGACAGCAGAACGGTGGCCAGGCTGCACCTCCGCGTCCAGGAAGTCCGCTGAACATCGATGGGCTTCCCATCTGGAAGCCGCCTTACGGCCGCGTCACTGCGTACGACATGAACAAAGGCACCATCGTCTGGATGGCGGCTAATGGCGACGGCCCCAGGAATCACCCGCTGTTGAAGGGCCTGAATCTGCCACCGTTAGGAAATTCCGGCCGGCCCGCCCCGATGTTGACCAAGACGCTTTTGGTTGTCGGCGACTCCAGCGATGCCGTTATGGGACAGGCAGGCATTTCCGGCCCGGCCAAGCTTCGCGCATTTGACAAGGCCACCGGAAAGGTGATCGCGGAACTGGATCTTCCGGTTGGCGCCACCGGCGGACCCATGACCTACATGGCCGGCGGCAAGCAGTACATCGTCGTTCCGGTGGGTGGGAAAGGCTACGGCGCCGGATGGATCGCCTTCGCGCTTCCGTAACGGCCGGCCTTAGCGGCGCTTTAATATTCTTGGCCGTGCTGGCTCCGGGACAATCCGCAGCGCCGGGGTTCTTTTCTGCGGAGCAAGCCCAACATGGCCAGAGCGTGTTTGGCGACAAGTGCGGCGCTTGTCATGGCAACGATCTGGAGGGCGGCCAGGAGGCGCCCGCTCTAAGAGGCGACGCCTTCTGGTCGGAGTGGGATCAGCAGACCGCGCGTTCGCTCTATAGCCGCATCATCAGCACCATGCCCCCGGACGGCCCCGGGACGCTTGATCCCAAAGACGTCATCGATATCGTCGCTTTCGTAGTTCATGAAAACGGAATGCCGCAAGGCAACGCAATCCAAAGCGCCAACGAGCTGAACAGTATCAAGCTGCAGCGCCCAAAGTAGTCTATGAAACATCTGACTTGTCTATTGGTGGCGGCGTTTGGGCTATTGCAGGCCCAAACCGCTGACCTGGTGATTCTCCATGGGAACGTCTACACCGCCGACGGCAGCGGCAAGTTCCAGGAAGCGGTCGCGATTCTTGGAAACCGAATCTTGCGCGTGGGCAAGGCGCAAGAAATCTCAGCCCTGCGCGGTGCCAAGACACAGGTGATCGATGCGCACGGCGCCGCGGTCGTGCCGGGGTTCAACGACATCCATGTCCACCTTCTGTCTGGCGGGCTAGCTCTCGACAATGTAAGGTTGCAAGGCGCGCGGACCCTCGAAGAAGTCCAGTCCCGCATCAAAACGTTCGCACAGGCACATCCGGATCGCCCTTGGATACAGGGCGGCGGCTGGGCGTACGGGCCGTTTCCCGGAAGCATGCCCACTCGCCAGCAATTGGACGCCGCAGTGTCCGATCGCCCAGCGGTGATGCGCTGCTTCGATGGCCACAGTGTCTGGGTCAACTCGAAAGCGCTGGCACTGGCAAAAATCACTAAGAACACGCCCGATCCGCCCAACGGCTTCATCGTGCGCGATCCCAAGACCGGCGAGCCCACTGGCCTGCTGAAGGAAACTCCGGCGACCGCGTTGATCTACAACATCGTTCCCAAGCCCACTCGCGACGACCAACGCCGGGCGCTGAAGGCGGCGTCAGATGAAGCGCTGCGCTACGGCGTGACCAGCGTAACGGAAGCGGCCGGTAGCCCGGAAGAGCTCGAGGTTTTTGACGACGCGCAACGGTCCGGCAATTTGCGGCTCCGCGTATACTATTCGCTGCTGGTAACCCCGGGCTTTACAGAGAAGGATGCCGACCGGTTCGACCAGGTCTGGAAGGCTCACCCCGGCAATCCATTCTTGAAGACCGGCATCCTAAAAATGTTCCAGGACGGCGTCATCGAGACCAACACCGCCTTTCTGTTGGCCAACTACACCAATATTCCGTCGCCCGGCAAGCCCAACTACACGGTCGAGGATTTCCACCGCATCCTGCAGATGATGGACAAGCGCGGCTGGCAATTCATGATCCACTCGCTCGGAGACGGCGCAGTCCGCATGACGTTGGACGGCTACGAATACATCGCCAAAGTGGATCCGATGCCTGCGCGGGGCCGCCGCGATCGCGTCGAGCATATCGAGACCATCGATCCGGCCGATATTCCGCGCTTCGGAAAACTGGGAGTGATCGCGTCCATGCACCCGGGAGGCGGATTCTTCGTAGTAAACCCCAACGCGCAGCGTGCTGCGTTGCCGGCCGGCGCCATGGGTGTCTGGGCGGCGAATCTTGGACCCGAGCGCGCCGCGCGCGGAGGAATGTGGAAGAGCATCTCGGATGCCGGCGGCATGGTCGTTTTTGGGAGCGACTGGTTTGTCGCTTCCATGGATGCCATGGGACGTATTTTCAGCATCACGCACCGCCTGCCTAGACCCAGTGGGACCGATCAGCGCCTGCCGCTGACTCAGGCCATCGACGATTACACGCGAAACTGCGCCTACGCGACCTTCGATGAGAAGCAGAAGGGGACGTTGGCTCCCGGCATGCTTGCCGACGTCGTGATTCTCGCCACCGACGTGTTCTCCCATGAGCCCACCAAGAAAGAAGACCTGGCGGTGACAACCACCATTCTCAACGGCAAGGTTGTCTACCAGTCCGGCGCGCAATAAGAAAGCCATCGCAAGGGACTGCCGCGGCAATCGCTGCTAGAAACTGTAGCTCGTCGCGGGCTTCGGTCCTTTGAAGCGTCTCCTGCACAGGCGCTTCGTGCAGCACCGATTTGATCACGGCGGTTCCTGGACCTCGATCAGACCGTCATGACCATGTCGTATAAGGTTGGGAGGACTTCCTTGGCCCGTTCTGCAGTATCCACGAACTCGCTGCGGATTGGCATGTGCCCGTCTGACAATAGAAGTGGCGTGGGAGTTCGCCCTTAACGGCCCCACCGGGGAAGTGACTCCTACCAGGGATCTGCTCTGGCGGGGAGCTTCCGAATTCTTTTTCTCTATCGACTCACCTGACAGTGGCCAAGCGTCCGATCAGCGACCCCAAAACAGTCGGCCGGGCCCACCAAAGTCACCGTGCATATCAGTTAGCCCCGTATCCGACTTTGCCGCTTCGTCAAGAGTGATCACGCGGAATTGTTCAACCGTCGACGGCTAGTGGAGTGCCGGTGGCCGTTATTTCTTTTTCGCGCCCTTCTGTTTCTTAATGCCATCCTTCAAAAACCTGATGGCTTTTTTCGGGCCGCCGGTCCCGGTGATTTTGAACTTCTTGCCGCGTTGTTTGTTGTATGAGGCGAAGAACTCTTCAAGCTGTGAAAGCATCGTTTTGCTGACGTCGTCGATCGTCTTCAGCCCCTCGTGATCGTAGGAGTGGATCGCCACGCCCACCCGTCCTCAATCTGCTCGGCCGAGATGACCCCGATAAGTCTCACCTCAATAAGGCAGCCGACATGCGCTGGCGCATCCATGAGCACGAGAATGTCGAGCGGATCTCCGTCGTCGCCCAGGGTTGACGGAATAAACCCAAAATCAAAGGGGAACATCATGCCCTCGGGCAGCAGGCCGCCCAGCATGAACAGGTTCGCTTCCGGATCATAGTCGAACTTGTTGCGGCAGCCCTTAGAACCTCTATCGTAGAATCGTGCTCGTTTCTGGCAGGAAATTTCTGGCGATGTGCTTCTTGGTCAATAACGACGGACCTTAGGATGCACTTTGCAAGAGGCTCCAACTTTTTCGAATTGGAGCCCTGTTTGGTTCCGGCTACGCCGGGTTAGGTGTTTCTATGATGGCCCGGCAGGTGCCTTTCGTGACATCAAGCTGGTGAGGAAGCGTCGTTAGATCGGCCATGTTTTTTATCGTCCATACCAGGGAGTTTAAGATCATGCACGAAATCCGAGCAACTATATCGATGTCATCGACCTCATGGAGGCGCTTAAGAAAAGCCTTGCCTGTTGCAGAAACTGGTGACCAACGTGCTGTGAAACTCACCGTCGCGGAAGGCGCAATGCGGCCGAGCTGGTCCCAGGCCAGACAATTGAGAACATCATCTCCGGTGAGCCCGGCTCTGCGAGGCTGATCGAGGCCGTAGTGCACAAGGGGGAATTCCCGAGTGATGTGCGCGTCAGTCGACATGGCAATTTTTTCAGCGTACGCCTGGCATTCTCCGCCGACAGGTCAAGCCGATCCAGGCTTGTCGATGACCTGTTCCAATATCCAGCTCGTAGCCGGGATGCTTCAGCAGCAGGCGGCCGGTGGCGTGGACCCAAAATATTGAGATTGCGGTTGTCCCTGGCCCGCATGACTCGCTCCACCTAGAAAGGATGGGTGAACTATCGGGTGGAACTCTTCGTGCAAGCAGAGGATCGTGGTTTGCCCCGTTTGCGGCCTCGCGCCGTTCAACCGGCGAGAATCGGCTCGGCTGCAAGAACAACGATATCATCCCAAGGGGGGGAATAATGAACGATCGCGCCCAACTCGATACCGTCTGCCCGAATAACCACAACTTGACATTGAATATGACGCGGGAGGAATTCGAAGTTGCGTTGAAATCGGGCTCCTTCGTTCTGCACTGCAATACGTGCGATGCGAACTGGCCGCCCTCGCGCGAGGACATCGAGAGCATTAGAAAACAGTTCGACGCGATGGATTAGCTTTGTCATCACTAAAAACAGATGAACATCGGCAGAAAACAGTGGGCAATCGCAGAAGGTTACATCCCGCCGTATAGCCACGGCCCCGCGCCGCAGATGACCAGCCACGAAGCTGTATGCATTCTCAATGCTGGAGACGATGCGGCGCATCACCCATCATTAGACTCGAAACAACTTGTTTCAATACATCATCCACATTAGTGGTGGAACCCGCTTCTATCCCGAAAGTGGAACGCCTGGAGGTATCATCGGCGACATCGCGCTAGATAAAGGCGAACCCAAGGTCCACGCCCATGTCGTCGTTGGAAAGAAGAACGGTGCGGCAATGGGAGGGCATCTTCTCGAAGCTCACGTACAGCCAACCCTGGAGCTTGTTCTTCAAGACTCTGAAGAACGGTTGAAACGAAAATTCGATCCCGAGAGCGGGCTCACCCCAGCCGAGTTCAAACGTGCCACCGAAGTAACCTATCTCGGCACTGTCTATGGAACCATGGCCGCGCTAGGCCGCATGCTGCGGCGCAATGAGGGAAGAATTATCCAGGCCGGATCGGCGCTCGCGTACCGATCGATTCCTCTGCAAGCGGCCTATTGCGGCGCGAAACACGCCATCGCTGGTTTCCCGGATTCGCTTCGAACCGAGCTGATCCACGCCCCTTTCTCGCCCCCTATGGCTTCCGGCGGGGTGAGCACCGCGAAGCGCCTGCCGTCGGGCGCCGGATCCAAGCTCCACGATTGGCGATTCGGCCCAATGTGAAATGGCGCTTCGCCCAAATCGCGAACGTAGACCAGTAGCCACCGGCATCAGTGAATACCTCGTGCAATGTGGTGAAGCTCCAACGACGACAGGCAAGGGCTACATTCCCGGCTCAGGATACATGGCAAAAACAGGGTTAGCGGCACGCCGCGTAGTGTTGCGAGGAAATCAAGCTGCCGGACGAAAATCCTCCTCGCCTCCTGCATTCAGCAGGTCATGTGTAACCGATTAGTACTAGCTCCACTAAAAATCAGTACGACGGCATGTTTGTCGATTGGGCAAGTGTGGTACATTCAAAAAATATTATTTTGGCTGTTGGCTTGTCTCTAAAAGGAGGGTTCCAACTTGGCAAACGAAGAGAGATTAATCAAGAGGCGGAGTTAATCAAAAGGATTGCAACGGCTGGGACGGTGCCGGCGGTGATAGCGGTGATCGCCAGCACCTCTGTCAACGAGGTAGCGGGTGCGCCTCCACCGCCACCGCCTCCGGTTGTGACGCCGGAACCTACGATGCTGCCGGTGCTTGCTGGTTTGGGGGCGGCCGTAGCCGTGGCTGCCAAACTACGTCATCGGCAGAAACCAGAGGGGAAAGCCGGGTCCGATTCCGACTCCGATTCGAATTTGCCGGAGTCCTAAGCGCAATACGTGCAGTCCAGGCTCCTGCCACCGCCGCCGCCCGACGTTTCAACTCGGCCGGCTGGCCCGGTGACTCCGGCGTTCCTTTACTGGAGGCTGTTCTGGGTGATTCCGGCGGCGGCTCACCTCTATTGCAAGCACTCCTGGTATCGGCTGGAGCGAGAGTGTCGCTGGTATCGGCATGTGCGTTGGATGGGTGGCGGCAACGGTAGAGCTGCGCGCCTCCCGTACGGCGTTTTGCGTAGTCTCGTACCTAGTGCTGGGAATTGGAGCGCTATGGCAAATCGGCGACCTCTTGACCACTCACGGGAGTTCTATAGCGGCTTCGTAGAGATGATGTTGCAGAGCGCGCGGGATCCTGCGGTGCATCGACGGGCCGCTGCCGATCCGCCACAACAACATGGGTGAAGAATGAAATTCGAGGGGCGCTATGCGCGATACGACAATCTGCTAATTCGCAGCGCCGCGATTTAGTAGGATCGAATGTGATGGCGGGCGAACGCAGGCTGGTAAAGGCGAGCGGTTTGGATACCGACGAATTGAATGGCGAACTGGTGCTGGCAAAGCTCCATCCGCAGAACATCGTGATGCTCAATGCGGCCGGACTTGCGATGTGGCGAGGGCTGGACGCAGTGAATACCCGCAGCGAGTTGATGGAAGTGGTCAAGGAGGCCCTTCCTGCGATGGATGCTGCGGAAATCGAGCGTAGCGTGGGAAAGCTGATCGACGACCTGGTGGCGGGAGGCTTTCTGGCCGAGACGGCGGAAGAGCCGGAGTAGCGGAGCGTAGCCGCAAGCTACCAGCGATCAGTTACCAGCTCACAGTATCAGCGCCAGGCTTTTTCTTGTCGCTGCGGGCAGTGGCAACCTGTACGTCAGAAGAGTGCCGCGCTTCCGGCGCGTGGTCGACAGGCGGAAGCGCCTGTGCCACCTTCGCTGCTCGACGATTCTTCTCGCCTTGCGAAGAATTTGAAAGAGAGTAATACCAAGCGCGTAGCCTCAAACAAAAAGCTGCGCTTCGCGCGGCAACAGGCCCCGAAGCCTGCCTCCCTGACGGTCGAGCGCTCGCGCGAGGCTCAGTAATTCGTCGGGCGTCAACAGGATTACGGAGGAGTGTGATACCAAAACCCTCGCAACGCGTCGAAGATCTCGCTAGCTTTCGAGTGGCAGCGGGCGCCAGAGCCAGCAGTTGACGCTGAAACGCGAATCCGCAAATTCGCCGGAGGGGCAGACTACGGGCATTACTTCATGTACGGCCCAGCTTGGGAAGATGCACAGCAAGTCATTTTCCGGGGTGATGTATTGGTGGGGCCTTGGGAACTTGCCGTTTACATCACCCCTCCACCAACCCACGAGGCGCAGTTCTCCCCCGGAAAAATGCTTCGGTTCCGCAAAGAAATAATAGACCGCGCTCATAATGCGACCGGCGCCGTTTTCATGAACGGTATCCACGTGCCCGTGGAAATGATCGCCTTCACCATGCGCTGCCAGTTCCACTTCTACCTTATCCAAAACGAATTCGGGGAGTGCCAATTCCTGCCGAACGGCGGGGACAGTTTCCGCAATGCGGGTTTTTAGCAGCGGCTCGTATTCGCCGAGGCTCCGTGAGACACGGGATTGCCGGGATGCATCGTAGCGGCTTTTTCCGGTATCCCAGTCCAGCACGGACGACGCTTGCATCGTGGCCGAGGATCGGATGACGTGATCGAGTAGTCTGGCGGAAAGCTCAGGTCCAAGGAAATTGCGAATCAGGCGAAAAGGGGGCAATTGAACGACAGGCACAGAACACTGTAACATGTGGCGAATAGCATCATTTCAGATAGGACCTCCGAAACATTCCACCACGCACTCCCAGTTACCGCTGATACGCGAATCCCTGCTCCGACCGCTCTCATCCGCGCGGACGCGGTTCGCACGCAAGGATGCGGACCCCGCACCGAACGGAAGCCCGCCAACTCAGCGCATCCGGGGCGTACGACCAACCAGGACTCTTTTCAATCGTAACGAATTATCCGGCTGAGAAACACTAAGAGATTAGTAAACGCAGTCTGGCATACGTTGAAGCTGCGCTGGACCATAGACTCGTTCTAAGACCGCAGCTAAATCGGGATCATGGGCCTTTAGCTTGACGCGTGTATTGAAACCGCCGTTAACGTCTCTGCGAATCGTGGCGTCAAACCAGGCTTGTGTCCCCTCGGCCCAATACTCACTGCTATTTGCCATCATGTAAATTCGTGCGGGGTATAGACCTCTGCCGATGGCATTCCGATAGGCCGCTTCAACCGCACCTGAGAGCTCCGCGTCCATGTTGTACATGATGCTATGAGAGAACTCATGCACCAAAATGTCCTCATCTGGGTATTTCTGATTGCGAAGACACAAGAGGTTTTCCTCGCCAATGGAACACTTGTTCTTTCCGCCGACCCCCCTCGTCCCGTCATCGAAACTGCGTCCATCAAACGTCTTTTTAGCTTTTAGGTCGGCGTAGTCGGGAAGGTCACTGATAACCTGAGCCTTGCCTATGATTTCGACTCTGAACCTGGCAGCCGCCATCCTGGCGCGGATCTCAGGAGCAGTGGACGTCATCCTCCTGATGACATACTGAGTGCGTTTGATGGCGACATTTGAAACGCTCGTCGACGATACGAATTCGATGCCGTTATCCTGGGCAACCACTTGAGCGCCATCGGCGCCCGCCCGGGACACCAACTCTGGCAGAAGAGTCAAGCAAAGCATCATCCTAGGCACCACCGCATTCATACCCTGAGTTTCGCACCAAAAAACAGCCAGCGAACACCGAATCGCCAACCCGAGTAGGCCGCCAAAATCCCAGCGTTGTTGAATTCTTCAGCAGGATGGGCGTTGTGTTGATATAAGGGCGGGTGATGCTCCGCTTATTAATCGCGTTGTTCGCCTGGCTAAGAAGCTTCGTTCGATCTCGCCGCAATCTGGCACTGGAAATCGCTCTGATCGTCAAACCGGAGACGGTGATCGGATGGCATCGGCAGGCCTTCCGTCGCTACTGGCGGTTTCGCTCACGGAGCAAGAAAGCCGGAAAACCGACCACGTCGGGCGCAATTGGTTGTACAGGTTTTGGAGCGGACGGTCTCCCGATATCTATGCCGTTTACGCCGTAACGGGAGTGGCGGTCAACGCTGGCGGACTTTCCTGAAGAACCATCAAGAGGTTATCACCGGAATGGATTTCTTTACTGTGATCACGCTCAACTTCCGCATCCTCTATTGTTTGTTCTGATCCGCCACGACCACCAAATTCTGCACTTCAATTGCACGGAGCATCCTACCGAAGCGTGGATCGTACAACCGCATCGAGAGGCGCTCCCCGGCGATGCCGACAAGCAATACCTGCTCTTTGACCGAGGCACGAAGTTTAGCGCCGCCGTGGCAAAAGATACGCCGGCGAAACGACCAGGGCTCAGGAGGAAGGCTGGCGAGCGCCTTCACTCGATGCCTCGCCCCGGAGGTCTACTCCACCGATGTGTTTGGGCAAATGCAGCATGATCGACACGCATGCGATTTTGGCGACCTACAGTGGTTTCCTTTCGGCATATCGCGATGGTTGGCCCTCAGATATGCATTTACTTCGGTCCGCACCCGCCGTATACTGAGACTTACCCGCCTGTGGTGCCATCCCGACAGCGAGTACCCTGAATCGCAGAATTCCAGGGCCGGGATGCACAGCCGCTTTGCCGACGCCCCAACCAACCTTCCGGAGAACTGTTCTTTATTTTCCCGTCGTTCACACCCCGGCCGATATGGGAGCGCTTGCAGAAACACTGGAGCGGATCAAGGTTTCGACCCTCGGTAAGGGACGATTCGAACAAAACGCGATCCTGGTCGATAAGATGTGGCAAGAGATCGAGCAAACTGTGGAATCATTACCGATTGTTGCCGGAAAGGTTCGAATTTATCAGGACGGCCTGCCGGTTTGCGGACACGAATCGCAAATCGTCTCCGATCTGGCTCAAGCGGGCAGCCGCAATCACAAACTGCTGTTGCGGTTAGCGAGCCGCGGCGCCATCCTGATGGGCACAGAGTCTCCTGAGTTGCTGGTCGAAGAATATCATCTGGCCACGACTTCGCTGGCATCGCTTCCGGCCGTCAGCGCTCGGCGCTATCAAAAGGCGAGCGCGGCGCTGCTCGAAAAGAGAGATCGATATATTTCGCACCGAATCGACACTACGCTTCGGGCCAGCGAAACCGGCATTCTGTTTTTGGGCATGCTGCACAACATTCAGGCGTACCTGGCCTCAGATATCGAAGTCCGATACCCGGTCCCTGACCGGAGGAAAGGCTTATGAACGCAGCTCAGATCTCCGGCAAAGTCCTTATCGCAGATGACGAACAGGACATCTTAGACGCGCTCGCGCGCCTCATGCGGCTGCAGGGATTGACGCCGGTTCTGGCGCGCGATGGCGAGACGGCGCTGGCCTTGATTTGCACCGAGCGGCCCGATCTCCTACTGATCGACCATCATATGCCGGGAAAGACAGGCCTGGAAGTGTTGCAGGAAGCCAAGGCTATCGATCGGGATCTGCCGGTCATTCTGATCACCGGATTTGCCGAGATCCGCACCGCGGTGGAGGCCATGCGCATTGGGGCGCACGATTATCTGGCCAAGCCGTTCGAACATCACGAGATCGTTCGAGTAGTACGGCGCGCCCTGGCGGAACGCAAGCCGCGCAGACAGCCGCCCGATGAGACTCCGCAGCTCCGCGCTTTGCGTGAGTTGCTGGGCCCGAGCGAAGCGATCGGCAAGGTGATTTCGGACGTGCAGCGTGTGGCCGAATCCAACTTCAGCGTGTTGATTTTGGGAGAAACGGGCTCGGGCAAGGAGGTGGTTGCCAGGGCCATCCATCAGGCCAGCGCGCGCGCGAGATATCCATTTATTCCGGTGGACTGTGGCGCGATACCGGAGACGCTTATGGAAAGCGAGCTCTTTGGCCATGAGCGCGGCGCCTTCACCGGCGCCAGCCAGCTGAAAGCGGGGCTGTTCGAAATGGTGCGCGGCGGCACGTTATTTTTGGACGAAGTCAGCAATCTCCCCTTGGCTTCCCAGGCCAAGCTCCTGCGCGTGCTGCAGGACCGGACGCTGCACCACGTGGGTGGAACCAAGCCGATAAGCATAGATGTGAGGTTACTCGCGGCGAGCAATCACGACCTGGAGCGGGTGTCAGACGCCGGCTCGTTCCGGCGGGACCTTTTTTTCCGGCTGAATGAGTTCCTCATCCGAATGCCTCCACTGCGCCAGCGTCAAGTTGACATTCCCTACCTCGCGCAGAAGTTTCTGGACATCACCAATACGGAGCTATCCAAGAGTGTGCACGAGTTCAGCCGGGGCGCGCTGGCAGCCATGCTCGCTTATGACTGGCCGGGCAATGTGCGTCAACTCCGCTCAGTGGTGCGACGTGCGGTTCTGCTATCCGATGCAACGGTCACTGAGGCCAACCTGGCGCTGAGCTTGACGCGACGAAGCAGTGCGGAGCCCGCCGAGGAGAAGGCAGTCTGCCGCCCGCTCCGGGAAATCGTCAGGCGGCACACCATGAGCGTGGAGCGCGAGGTAATTTCCCAGACCTTGCGCCGGGTCGGAGGCAATAAAGCGAAAGCCGCGCGGGCCTTGCACATCGACTATAAGACCATTCAATCCAAGCTGAAGGAATATGGAATCGAAAGTACAGGAGAAATAGTTGCATGACTGAGAAACGTAAACAACGAGAGAAATCCTCGCCGGGTGAAGCGGCCTTCGGTCTGGGCGGAATTCTCAAAGGACTTAGCGATCTTGTAGGGAAGCTGGACGATCTGGCCGAAAGCGGCGGTGAACTCGCCAAGACCGGTGAGATCCTCGGGAAGAACCAACAGGTAAAGGGTATTTACGGCGTAACCGTGAAAGTAGGGTTGGGAGACGACAAGCCACGGGTGGAGCCTTTCGGCAACATCCATAAGGATACGCGATCGGGTAATACGGTGGTGCAAGAGGTGCGCGAACCAGTGGTCGACGTGTTTGAAGAAGAGGACCACGTTTTGGTGGTCGTCGAGATGCCCGGCATCAGCGCCGAGGATGTTCACATCGAAATAGACGCCGACCTGCTGACCCTCTCGGCTGCTCGGGGCGATAAGAAATACCGCAAGGAAGTGCAGCTGCCGGAGAGTTTTTCGCGCGACGACGCGCAGGTGAGCTGCAACAACGGTGTGGTCGAGATCAAATGCCGCCGCTCGCACTAAACCGTCTATGACCACTGCCGGGGAAGCCACACTGAAGCTCCGGGTCGCGGAGGCGCTCAATAAGGATGTGGCGCGGGCTTTCGCGCGGATTGGGCCGGAAGATCTGGAAAAGATCGGGGCCGCAAGCGGAGATATCGTCGAAGTCTCCGGAAAACGTACCACTGTGTGCAAGGCCATGCTGGCGCACATGGATATGCGCCGGCAATCGCGGATTCAACTGGATGGACTGGTGCGGGAAAACGCGGGCGCAGCGCTGGACGAATTCGTTCAGGTGCGCAAAATTTCCACGCGCCCCGCCGAGCGCGTGGTGCTGGCGCCAGTCAACTTCACCCCTTCCGAGCGCGATCTGAACTACATCGGCAGCCTGCTCGATGGGCTGCCGGTAATGGAAGGCAATCGGATTCGGGCCACGTTGTTCGGCAGCCGCTGGGCCGATTTCAAAGTGGAAAGCACCGCCCCCAAGGGTCCGGTACTGATTCACCCGACGACACAACTGGTAGTAGGCAGAGATCAGCCGCGGGAGGCAGCCGAAGCCGGCGGGATCAGCTACGAGGATATCGGCGGGCTGAAGCCGCAGCTCCAGCGCATCCGCGAAATGATCGAGTTGCCGCTCCGATATCCCGAGGTATTCGAGCGGCTGGGGATAGATCCGCCCAACGGCGTGCTGCTGCATGGCCCGCCGGGCTGCGGCAAGACCTTGATTGCGCGCGCCATCGCTCACGAAACCGAGGCTAGCTTTTTCTCCGTCAGCGGCCCGGAAGTGATTCACAAGTTCTACGGCGAAAGCGAAGCGCATCTGCGCAAGATCTTCGAGGAGGCGACGCGGAAGGCTCCCGCCATCATCTTCCTGGACGAGATCGACGCCATCGCGCCGAAGCGCGAGAACGCAGTGGGCGACGTAGAAAAGCGTGTCGTGGCGCAAATGCTTGCGCTCATGGATGGCTTAGCGCGCCGCCAGCGCGTGATGGTGATTGCGGCTACGAACCTTCCCAACATGCTCGACCCGGCACTGCGGCGGCCGGGACGGTTCGACCGGGAAATCACGATTCCCATTCCCGACCGCCATGGGCGCGAGGAAATCCTGAACATTCACAGCCGCGGCATGCCGCTGGCTACCAACGTGAACATGAACCACCTGGCCGAGATCACCCATGGCTTCGTGGGCGCCGATCTGGAAGCCTTGTGCCGCGAGGCCGCTATGATCCGGTTGCGCCGGATTCTACCCGAGGTTGATTTTGCGCTCGCGCGCATCCCTTACGAGCAACTGGCCAAACTCGAAGTGGAGATGGACGATTTTCTCGACGCTTTGCGGGAGGTCGAACCTTCCGCGACGCGCGAAGTGTTTGTCGAAGTTCCTAACGTGCGCTGGGAGGACGTAGGCGGATTGGCGCAAGTCAAGCAGCAGTTGATCGAGGCGGTCGAGTGGCCATTGCATTATGCCCCGCTGTTCGCACAGGCGGGCGTTCAGCCGCCCAAAGGCATCCTATTGGTAGGTCCCCCGGGCTGCGGAAAGACATTGCTCGCCAAGGCAATCGCCACCGAGAGCCGGGTGAATTTCATCGCGGTGAAAGGGCCGGCACTGCTTTCCAAGTTTGTGGGGGAATCGGAGAAGGGCGTGCGCGACATCTTTCGCAAGGCCAAACAGGCCTCGCCCTGCATCATTTTTTTCGACGAGATCGAGGCGCTGGTTCCCATGCGGGGCGAATCCTCGGACTCGCACGTCTCGGAGCGCGTTTTGAGCCAGTTTCTCTCGGAAATGGATGGCATCGAGGAACTCAAAGGCGTCCTGGTCCTGGGGGCCACCAACCGGGTCGACCGAGTGGATCCCGCTATGCTGCGGCCAGGGCGGTTTGAAGAGATTATCGAGATACCTCCGCCCGACGAAGACAGCCGGCGGCAGATCTTCGAGGTGCACTTGCGGGGCAAGCCGCTGGGAGAAGGCATCAGCGCCTCGGCGTTGGCGGCGCGTACCGGGGGGTTCAGCGGGGCCGAGGTCGAATCCGTATGCAGGCGCGCGGCCCTGTATGCTGTGCGGCGGGCTGTCGAAGGAGGAAAAGAAGATCCGGAACGAACTGCGCGGGTATTAATTGAGGCGGCCGACGTCGAGGCAGCGCTCGATGAACTGGGGAGGCGATCGTGAGGGGCCTGGCCCAGCCTGGCACCGCCTTTTACCTGTACTGCCTAACGCCGCCTGGCAGCGTGCTGGAACTGAGCCAGTCCAACGTCGTGGTGGAAGAACTCGGCAGCGTTCGAGCCGTCTTGAGCGAGGTGCGGCGCGAGGAATTTTCGGGCCAGGAGGCTGAGGAGCGTCTGAAGGATCTCGCCTGGCTGGCGCCGCGGGCAGCTTTGCACGAGGCACTGGTCGAGCAGGTCATGAGCCAGGCTCCCGTATTGCCTGCGCCGTTTGCGACTCTGTTCGAGTCGCGCGAAAGCGTGCGGCGGTTTCTGCTGGAGCACGCCGTCCGCATCGCAGGATTCTTTCGAGGTCTCGGAAACAAGCGGGAGTGGGCAGTCAAAGGATTCCTCGATCGTTCGCAGTTGGATCAGGAGTCTGGCCCAGGATCGGACTCCGGGTCTAGCGGGAAGAGCTATCTGGAGAAAAGGCGCGCGCAGGCAGCCCAGCGGGACGCGACACGGCGAGATTTGAAGGCCGCCTGCCAACAGTCCGCGACGCGATTGAAGGAACAGGCGCAGGACTTCCGAGAGCGAAAAGTGTGGAAGGCGAGCCAAGCGGCCGTGCAACCCGAATTGATCTTCAATTGGGCCTTTCTGCTGCCCGCGGGCGAGGAAACCGCATTCGGCCAGCGCATCGCGAAGCTCAACGAACAGCATCGTACCCTCGGCCTCAGCCTGGTGATCTCAGGTCCCTGGCCGCCTTATAGCTTCGCGCCGCCCCTTGGACCGAACGGAGCGGCATGAACGTCACGCGATGAAATACCTAGTTCATTGCATACTCAGAGCTGATGCAAGCCCGCGTCCATCCATCTGCACTCGCGAGTTGCGGGTGATGGAAAGCGGTGGCCTCGCCGCGGCCATGACGCTGTGGCCCGAACAGGACCCGCCTTTGGATGTAGCCCGGCTGCTCGCCTATGAAGAAACGATCGCCAACATCCACGCCACACGCACGGTCATTCCCCTGCGTTTCGGTTGTGTTGTGGACGGGGAATCGGAGGTCCTTCGGTTGCTGCAGCAGCACCGCTTGGAGTACGAGCGGCTCCTCACACAATGGGAGGGCTTGACGGAGATGGGGCTGCGAGTGTGGCGCGGAGCGCGGTCCGCAGCTGGCCCGCCCGCCGGCGCTGGGGATTTGAGCGTGGGCGCTCGATACTTGGCCGCCGTCCGCGAGCGCTGTCCCGGCTTAATGCCGGACGAGCGCAAGTGCGCTCTCAGAATCGCGGATCGCCTGAAGGGATTGTATCGAGGCAGCCGGGAGGAAGCCGGGTCGGCAAGCAACGGCCGACTGGTCTCGCTGTATTTCCTCGTGCCCCGAGCGTCGGTGGGCGATTTTCGCGAAAAGGCCCGCTCGATCGACCTGCTCCAGGATATGAAACTGATGGTGAGCGGACCCTGGCCGCCCTACAACTTCGCGAGCCCCGCTGCAGAATAATGGCTATGTCAGTTCTCAGCGCCCAAGAGCGATACCGCCGGCTGTTTGAAGCCAATCCCGAGCCTATGTACAGGATGCTCGTGGACAGCATTCCCTCCTCAGTTCTGCTCATCGACGAGAACCTTCAGGTGGTGCTGGCTAATCGCAATTTTCTAGCGAAAGCTCATCGCCGTGAAGCCGAAACGCTGGGCCGGCCACTGATCGAGGCGTTTCCGCGCGTGATTGTCGAGGAGCTGCAACTGGAAAAACAGATTCAGCAGGTGTTTGCAAGCCAGAACGCCTTCACCGGGCAGCGCCTGACCTATCGCGCTCCGGGCGTGCCCTTGACGACTTATTACTACAGCCTCATCCCCATGTCCTGGGGCGTGAGGGTGGAGCTCGTGATGCTGCTGATGGACGATGTCACCGAACAGCTTCGTCTGGCCGAGGAGATCCGGCGCGTGGAGCGACACCTGGCCAGCGTGGTCGAGAGCGCCAATGAAATCGTTCTGTCGACTGACATCAAGGGGCGGGTACTCACATGGAACCGGGCCGCCGAATTGCTCTCGCACTTCAAACTTGGAGAGATCCAAGGCCGCCCACTGTCGACCTGCTGTGCCGCGGACTCGCAACGCTCGCTGGAGGAATTCTTCAAGATCGAAGCGCCGCAAACGGGCTCGGGCGCAGGGGAATACGACCTGGTGACGCGCGATGGTACGCGTATCCCCGTGGCCTGGGTATTCTCTCCCATGAAGGATGACCAGGGACGCATCGCCGGTATCGTCGCCGTGGGCCGGGACCTCACGGAGCGGCGGAAGCTCGAGGCTCAACTCTTGCAATCCCAGAAGCTGGCGGCGCTGGGCGTCATGGCGGGGGGCATCGCCCATGAGGTCCGTACGCCGCTAGCCATTTCGTCCTCCGCGGCGCAGTTCTTGATGGAGGATGGCATCAGCGCCGAGTTCCGCAAGGAGTGCGCCGAAAAGGTGCAGATCGGAATCCAGCGCGCCTCGGGCATCATCGAGAATCTGCTGCGTTTCGCGCACCCCTCGACGCGCCTTGACACCACCGAGATCGATCTTCCGTCCGTGCTGCACGGTGCCATGACACTGGTGGCCAATCAGGCGCGCATTCAAAAGGTCGACATGGTCTGCCGGTTCCCCAAAGAACCGATTGGGGTGAAGGGCATCGCGAGCCTGCTCGAGCATGCCTTCCTGAACCTATTTTTGAACGCTCTCAACGCCATGCCGGATGGCGGAGCGTTGACCATTTCGCTGGACCGGAACGCCTCCAGGGTCCGCGTGGAAGTCTGCGACACCGGCTATGGCATTGCCGGCTCTGATATCGATCACATTTTCGATCCTTTCTACACGCGGGCCCAGGTGGGAAAGGGTACCGGTCTGGGCCTGTCGATTTGTTACTCGGTGTTGCAACAGCACGGAGGCTCGATCGAAGTGGAAAGCGAACTGGGCCGGGGAAGCATATTTACCGTAACACTCCCGGCCGTGGAGAAACCTGGTGCCAGGCCTGCGTCCCGTCTGCTTGATCGTCGATGACGAACCGGACACCTGTTGGGCGCTGAAGCACGTCCTCGAGAAACAGGGCGTCGACTCGCGGCTCGCCTTGCGGGCCGAGCAGGCACTCGACGAAGTCCACGGGTTCCACTACGCGCTGGCGCTGCTGGATGCCAAACTCCCGGATATGGAGGGGCTGGAGTTGGCGCGGCGCATTCGTGTCTTGCGGCCCGGCATGCCTATCATCGTCATCTCCGGTTACTTCTACTCGGATGATCCCGCTATTCAAGAAGCGCTGGGGAACGGACTGATTCAGGGCTTTGTGAGCAAGCCGTTTCTGCATGCGGATATCGCGCGATCGGTCGACCGAGCCTTAGCGCGGCGCCCGGATTCCCGAAATCAAGGAACCTGCGCCACGGAATGAATTCCGTACTAGCCCGTTTTGGAGCTTGGAGGTAGCGCGTAACGTTCATGAAACAAAGAGGCCGACCAAGCGACGGCCGGGCAATTCCCTGGCCCCTCGGCTGCAACCACATAGGTGGGCCAACTAAAGGTCCCTGATCGGAAAGGAGAAAAATCGAATCATGGCGAAAGTACAAAAATCTACGGACTCATCGAGCCTGGCAGAAGTTGTTGACCGCATCCTTGACAAAGGTGTCGTAATCGATGCCTGGGTGAAGGTGTCTTTGGTCGGTATTGAGCTGCTATCGGTGGAAGCCCGTGTAGTGATCGCGTCGGTGGAAACGTACCTGAAGTACGCCGAGGCGATCGGCCTGACCGCCAGTGCTGCGGCGCCGGCTTAATACGTTGAAGTGAGCAAAATGTCCGCTGGCCGCTGGGGGGTTCCAACCTGGAGCTTTTCTGGCGGCTGGCAGGAAGAGAGAAAAGAGGGCAATGTTAACCGACGACATGAAAAATCTGTGCGGAGAAATCCTGGCACTACGCAACGAACGCGATGATCTCATGAACCATCTGGCGCGCGAGAGCCGGGACCGAAGCCAGGCGGTCGCGGGCCTGTGCGTCCAATTTGCCAACATGCGCGCGGCGATGGGCCGGCGGACCAAGAACGAGCGGAAGTCATTCCTGCACAATCTGAAGCGCACGGTCGCCGCAAAGCGGCACGCCGTGCAATCGGATCTGGCTGGAGTTCGCAGGGTTTGGGCCGGGCGAGCCGCGTGAAAAAGAAGGCTAGACCTCCGGCGGTGTCTATGAAGCCGCCGGAGGTGCGCGCCGAGCCGGCAACCAGGGAGAACCCCGCGGGTGCGCTGGCCGAGGGCATGGCTCGTTTGCGCGATGAGATTTCGGCCTTGCGGCGCAACCGCCTGAGCCTGCGGCGCGACTTGGCCGAGTCGGTGCAAGCGATCCGGGAGCGCGTGGGCGCCCTCCGGCTGGACCTTGCTAACGATATGGCCGGAGCCCGGCGAGCTTGGCGCGGAACGGGCCTGGCGGAAAGAACGCCAAAGAAAACTTGATAATTCCTGCCCCTAGGAACGACTAAACGAAAGAGATGAGTGCAATATGAAGACAGCCAGCGCGGCCGAGCAAATGCCGGACTTGGTCCGCATTCAACCCGAAGGCGACCACGTGATGCCCGAGCCGAGCAAGGAATTCGTGGCCACGCCGCACATTCACGATCTGGCCGAGCGGGCGCTTGCGTACCTGGAAGCGGGCTATGCCGTGCACTTTGCCGGCCCCGCCGGGACTGGAAAGACGACGCTAGCTTTTCACGTGGCGGCCCGGCGAGAACGGCCCGTAACGCTGATTCACGGCGATGACGAATTCAGCAGCTCCGATTTGATCGGCAAAGACACCGGCTACCGCAAATCGAAGCTGGTGGACAATTACATCCACTCGGTGCTCAAGACCGAGGAGAACATGAGCACATTGTGGATGGATAACCGCCTGACGATGGCCTGCCAGCAGGGACACACTCTGATTTATGACGAGTTCAACCGCTCGCGCCCGGAGGCCAACAACTCCCTGCTGAGCGTGCTGGAGGAAAGAATCCTCAATCTGCCCAGCCTGCGGCGGTCCGGTGAAGGATATATCGAGGTTCATCCGGAGTTTCGGGCTATCTTTACTTCGAATCCGGAGGAATACGCCGGAGTGCACAAGACCCAGGATGCGCTCATGGATCGTCTGATCACCATTCCCATGGGCAACATGGATTATGAGACCGAGGTCAGAGTCGCAATGGGTAAGTCGGGAGTCGCCCGCGAAGATGCTGAAGTCATCGTGGATGTGGTGCGGGAGTTACGCGGAGTCGGCGTGAACAATCGCCGGCCAACCATTCGCGCCATCATTGCCATGGCCAAGATCTTGGCGCACCGGAATGCCCATGCACGGCCCGATGATCCGGTTTTTCAGTGGGTCTACCGGGATGTGCTGCGCACGGATACGGCCAAGGTGACGCACGACGGGCAGTCGCTGATGCCGGACAAGGTGGAAGAAGCGGTGGCCAAAGTTTTCGCGCGCGCTGCCAAGCGATCGAAAGCGCGGAATGCGGCGAAGACTGCCGAAGGAAAGGTCTGAATTTCAATGCCAGTAACAGGACGTGGTCTCAAGAACATCCGCACACTTTCCAGCAGGGTAGACAGTGCGGCGCTTCCCTATCGCGGATACATGCAGATCACCGCGCTCGAAATGGAGAAGGCGCGGCGGTGTGCAGAGAGGGCCAGCGCGGCCCGGCGGATCGCCGACATCGATGCGCGCTTGCGAGAACTCGAAAAGGAAAAGGCGGAGCTGCTGGCGGCGTTGGCCGCACCGGCAACACGGGCGCCGGGTCGGTTGCCCGGCCTGGAACTCAGGCCGGCACCCGCCAAGCGCTCGGGCGGATTCCGCATCCGGTACTAAGGCCGGTCCGAGGGAATTAAAGGGGACGATATCATGAGTGATCGAGGGCAAGCCATCGGTTTGAAGGACGCCGAACAGGCGCCCTCCGGCACAGCCAAGCCGGGCAGGAAATATTTGTTCGCCATCCTCTACGCAAATGACGTGCGGCACTGGAACTGCGCCGGCCTGGACGAGAAAGGGGTTTCCGTCATTGTAGAAGGGCGGCTGGCGGCCGTCGTGGGTGGCGTTTCTGGGCCCAAGGTCCGTCCCGAGCGGCGTAATCTGGCAGCGCATCAGCAGGTTCTCAAAGAGATCTTGGCCAATACCACCCCGCTGCCGATGTCGTTCGGGATTCTCGCCGACACCCCGCAGGAGGTCAGCCAGATCCTTCGCCGGAACCAGCGGACGTTTCTGGAGCAGCTCCAGCACGTAGCCGGCAAGGTGGAAATGGGGCTGAGAGTGAACTGGGACGTGCCGAATATCTTTGAATACTTCGTGAACACGCACGATGAACTGCGGGCGGCGCGGGACCGTATTCTGGGTGCCGATCGGCCAATAACTCAGGAGGAAAAAATCGAACTTGGGCGGACCTTTGACCGTCTCCTGAGCGA
The DNA here is from genome assembly GCA_963739705.1 of Terriglobia bacterium. Lineage (GTDB taxonomy): Bacteria > Acidobacteriota > Terriglobia > Bryobacterales > Bryobacteraceae > Palsa-89. The sequence goes on from CAVUBR010000025.1 coordinate 902,528, forward strand.
GGACCGGGAAAACCACACGCAGCGGGTCGAACAGGTTCTTTCCCGCGCCTGCTCGGAGACCAAGCCAGGCAAGTGCCGCACCGAGCAAGAAGTGATGAACCTCGCCTGTCTTGTAGAACGGGAGAAGCAGGAAACCTTCGCCCAAACGGTTTTTCAGGCCGCGCAGCTGTTCGACAACAATTTTGCCTTCGATTACAACGGGCCGTGGACGCCGCACAATTTTGTCAGCGTCGCCCTCGAGCCTTAGCGGGCCGCGTCCCGCAGGAAACTCCCATGTTGCTGGTCGACGACATCCTTCTTTTTCCCGCCCGCAGCCTTTTCTGGATTTTCCGCGAAATTCACGATCAGGCCGTTGAGGAAGTGGCCAACGAGGGGGAAGCGATTGGGCAACAGCTCAGAAACCTCTACATGCAACTCGAGACGAACGCCATTACCGAGGAGCAATTCGCGGCGCTGGAGAAAAAACTGCTCGATCGGCTGGATGACATCGAGGGCGGTTCCGAAGACGAGGAAACTCCGGCACATGAACCAGACCGCTAACGCGGCCGAGCCACTCCGGCGGCCGTCTTTTCTCGACAACCGAAGCCTGCGGCTGCTGTTATTCGGCGGGAAAGGGGGCGTGGGCAAAACCACCTGCGCCAGTGCCGCGGCTCTGTGTCTGGCAGAGGAGCGCCCGGACCGGCAATTCCTGCTGGTCTCCACCGATCCGGCGCATTCGGTCCAGGACAGCCTGGCGGGCATGCTTCCACCCGCGAATCTGGCCGTGCTCGAGCTGGATGCGCAGCGATGTCTGGAGGAGTTTCGCCGCGAAAACGGGGATAAGCTACATGCCATCGCCGCCGCCGGCACATTCCTGGATGACGAGGATATCAGCCGATTCCTGAGCCTGAGCCTGCCGGGCCTTGATGAACTCATGGCTTTTCTCAAGATCGTGGACTGGGTGGAAAAGCAGACCTACGCCTCAATTGTCGTGGACACGGCCCCCAGCGGCCACACGCTCCGCTTGCTGGCCATGCCGGGCTTGATCCGCAAGTGGCTTTCGATGCTCGACGCGCTGCTGGCCAAGCGCCGGTATATGAGAAAAGTATTTAGTCGCTCCACGGTCCCGGATGAACTGGACGCGTTCCTCAGCCAGTGGTGGACTTCCGTGCGGTCGATGGAGCGGTTATTGCGCGATCGCAAGCGTTGCCAGTTTGTTCCGGTTTCGCTCGCCGAGCCGCTCAGCGTCAGCGAAACGAAGGCGCTGCGGGAGGAGCTCCAGCGCTGGCGCATCCCGGTGGAAGATCTTATGATCAACCAGCTCCATCCGGGAGGAAACGGCTGCCCAACCTGCTCGAGCGCCCACGCGCGGGAGCGGGAGCAGGTCCGCCGGTTGTTCTCATCAGGCAGCGGCGCAGCGGTTTGGGGAGTCGAGGTATTCGCGCAAGAGATTCGCGGCGCGGAACCCTTGACGCATTTCTGGGAGCATGTGCGCCCTCTCGAACTGGCTCCCGCCGCGGCGTTTGGCGCTGCCCCGGACGGCAACGGATTCCGAACCGCGCCCGCGCCGCCGGTCGAAACCCCGGCCGAAGGTTTTTCGCCGGAAATCCAGTTGGTTCTATTCACCGGGAAGGGAGGGGTGGGCAAGACCACGCTCTCCTGCGCCACCGCCCTGCGCTTAGCCCGCGACTTCCCCGAGAAGCGAATCTTGCTTTTTTCCACCGACCCGGCACATTCCCTCTCGGCTTGCCTCGACCAGGAAATCGGCCCCCAGCCAGTTCCAGTGGTGGCCGGCCTGAGCGCAGTCGAAATCGACGCGCACGCCGAGTTTGAAACGCTGAAAGCACAGTACGCTGGAGACATCAAAGAATTTTTCCGAAGCGTCGCGGCTGGTTTTGACCTGACTTTCGACCGCGTAGTGATGGAGCGGATGATGGACCTGGCGCCGCCCGGCGTGGACGAAATGATGGCTCTGACGCGTATTCTCGAGCTGCTGATTCACCGGCGTTACGACCTGTTTGTGCTGGATTCGGCTGCCACCGGTCACTTTATTCGCTTGATCGAGCTGCCCGCGCTTCTGGACCAGTGGCTCAAGACGTTCTTTAGCGTCCTGCTCAAGTACGAGCGCGTGCTCCAACTGCCTCGCTTTTGCGCTCAACTGGTTGAGCTTTCGAAAAACTTGAAACAGTTCCGCGCCCTGCTAGGAGACCGCGGCCGTGCCGTTCTGTACGTGGTCAGCATCCCGGCGCGCATGGCATGGGAAGAGACTAAGGACCTGCTGGCGGCGTGCGACCGTCTGAGCCTCCACGTTCCGGCCCTCTTCTTAAACCGCATGACCCCGCCCGGCGCCTGCCGGCTGTGCGGGAGCCTGCGATCGAGAGAGCATATCGAGGCCGAGAACTTCAGGCAGGCCTTTCCTGCTCAGCAGCAGATATTGGTGTACCAGCAGAGTCCACCCCCGGTGGGTCGGGAACAACTAGAGGAACTTGCGCTGGGCCTTTATCAGGCGCCTTGTCTGGATCTGGCTGGCGCCAGCGGGAACAGATGAGATGAAGACTGATGACAGGCCGGCGGTCGAACTTTCCGGGCTCGATGACCTGGATCGGGTATCGCTTTGTGAGGTGCTCGACCGCGTTTTGAACAAGGGCGCGGTGGTGTCGGGAGAGGTTACGATCTCTGTGGCCGGAGTGGAACTGGTCTACCTCGGTCTCGAACTCGTGCTTACCTCGGTGGAAACCGCGCGGGCTAAGAACGGATTGGGCGGCGCGGGGTTGACCCTGGCGATTGGAGAAAAGGATGCCGGTAGAGTGCGATCAAAACACGCGCGTCGAATCTGAATCGCTCTCGGACTTCGCGAGGGTGATGAATCCGTGCGCTGGCGTAGGAGTCCGAACACCCGCGGCGGTGTCCCGTTTACGGCTGCAACTCGAGCCGGACAAGGTGAAGAACGGGTTGGGCCAACTGGTCCTCACGCTGGTAAAACTCTTGCACGAGTTGCTGGAGCGGCAAGCCATTCGGCGCATCGATTCCGGCTCCCTGACCGAGGAACAGGTTGAGCGGCTGGGCCTGACCTTGATGCGCCAGACCCAAGAGATTGAGCGGCTGCGGAGAGAATTCGGGCTCGAGGAGGAGGACTTGAACCTGGACCTCGGACCGCTGGGAAAAGTTCTGTAGCGAAGGAAAATACAATGCAACACGCCATGACGCACGCCGTAGAAAGCTCCACTCTGGCCGATGTTCTAGAGCGCGTGCTCGATAAGGGCATTGTCATCGCCGGAGATATCAAGGTGAAGTTGGTAGACATCGAACTATTGTCATTACAGATTCGCCTGGTGATCTGCTCGGTTGACAAGGCCCGCGAAATGGGAATGGACTGGTGGGTCAACAATCCGGTGTTTTGCGGCCAGCCGCAAACCCAACACTTGGACGCTTCCGTCCTCCGCATGGAGGAGAGGCTGGCTCGACTTGAAACCGCGCTCGGCACCGCGCCTTCAACGGGAGACTAGATTCAGGTTGAGTCCAGCTTCTGGTACGACTAGCAACTGACTCCGTCGCGAATCAACAAACCTCCAATCGCGCCGCGACGTCTACCGCCTCCTTCGCACGGAGCAAGGTTTGCGTCGCAGGCACTGATCCAAGTCGGATTTCGGAGCCGAGGCCGCCTCGGCTGAGTCGTAGCACCCGATTGTAGGTGGCCAGCGGAAAATTCGTCGCGCGGAACAGTCCTCCGTTCGGAACATAGACATCTCCAGGTCCGAGCGGAAAATTCACATACGGAGGATCGTTGGACATATTTGGTTTCACTGATGCGACGTCAAATTCTTGGCAGTCAAGGTGCCCGATAGCAGCGTTAAGATGAGCACTCCACGTAAGCGGGTCATGAGCGACACTCGGCTGCCGACATGACCCTACCGCTATAAGTCGCCATAAGCAAGCGCAGCAGTGCCGCCAACGCTGGAGGTCTCTAAAGGCTCAAGGCCTTCCGCGACGACCGGGGGCTGCCTTGACGGAAACACCCATTTGAAGTCGTTTCGAGCTACGGCGCCGTGGCGTGGAATCGCCCGAAATAGGCCGCCTTGCCGATGATATGTCCATCCATCGCCTTTACCAGGTCCTCTCGCGTCGTTTTCGCGGGCAGATCGAGCTTGGTGTCTAGAGCATAAAACTCGAACACGTAATGATGGATCGGTCCCGGGCCAGCGCCCGGCCCGAAATATCCCGGTGTACTGCCGCGCATGGCTTGAATTCCCGGACCGTTCCGGGCTCCATCTGGCAGGTCGCCGGCCGGTAAGCCTTCGGGCAGCCCCTTCGCTGCTCCGGGAATATTGAATGCCGTCCAGTGCAGGGTGTCGGTCGTGGTCTTGTTTGAGGAATTCTCGATGTCGTGGAAAATCACAGCGTAGCTCTGCAGGTTTTCAGGCGCGGAACCAGGATTCGGCCCCACACTCCAGTGGAACTCAAAATCAGGTGACTTGTTGTCGCCCCGTCCAGAGTAATGCATTGGAACTTCTCCGCCGTCGGGGAACGCATTAGATGTCACCGAAAGCACTAGACGTGGCGCAGGTCCACGCCCTCCAGTCGGCTGTTGCGCCAACGCTACGGGAATCACGGTCAATACACAAACGAAAACTCGTTCGATTGGTTTCATTCGCTATTCTCCTCCATGCTAACGGTACACCACCAGAATAAGCTCACTCACATCGTAGGCCATTTACAGGATCTTGTGTGTGACTGCTCCGAGCCAAACGGACGACAATAACTCGGCGGCGCTCTGGTCGAATGCGCCGCTACAGAGCTGGAGAACGGTAAAGTATCTCAACTCGGTACGTGCTCCACCGGTGGCTCCTCAAGGATGAAAGGTTCAGTTGGAAAAGATCCCCTGTGCTCCGCAAAAATTAGATCCGAACTTTCCTCGTGTCGTTAGAGGAAACTGCAAGCTCTTGTAGAATGTGCACTTGTTTACGCTTATCCGGTTGTTCGTTTCCTCCCAGGCCGCCATCGTTGCCGAGAATCTGTTCCTTCGCAAGCAGCTCGCTCTGTTTCAGGAACGCAATGTAATTTCAGGAAGGTCTCCGGCTTGACGACGACCAGAGCTTCAGGCCAATCGAAGAACTTTGAGGGCCAGACCATAACGGCGCGTGTGCCAACGGTCGGACGTCGAGACTTCCGAGCGCCAAAAGCAAATGGCTGCTGTGAAATCACGGGCGGCCTCATTCCTCCTTAGGCCCTGGAATTCCGGAGCCAACCCAGGCGAAGCTTCCGGCCAGCGGCCATAGGCATCAAACTTCCCGTCGGTTACCGAATCAGATCGAGCTCAGTACTGGGCTCGTTGCATCACGAAATTCGCTTGGAAAAGGAGGTCGCTTGGGAACGCACGGAATCATTGCGGACCACAGTTCAAGAAGTACTCCCAAATGAAGCTGCAGATGAAGAGAGAGCCGCTGCCGAAGCTTAATCGTAAAGCCAACGAAAAGGTTAGCGCTTGATGGTTCTTGATACGGCCTATCGGGATCGTTGGTGTTTTGATGCGGTCCTGATACGTTTTTGGATTTGAGAACGGGAAATGCCTCGGGGTGAAACTTGCAAGTTGTTGATTTTACCGACTTCGAATGGTGGGCGCGACAGGACTCGAACCTGTGACCTCCTGCGTGTGAAGCAGGCGCTCTAACCAACTGAGCTACGCGCCCGGCGCGTTCTGCGACTGACGACGACTGCTAGTTTATCAAACCCACGCCTGCGACTCCGGTGCGCCGATGGAAATTTCCCGCCGAGTCCAGTTAAGATGGATCACGCCCTGGAGAATTGGGCATGAACATGAAACTGGATCGTCGAGAGCTACTGAAGAGTGCCGGCTTGGGGGTGGCGGTGGCCATGCAAGAGACACTCGCGAGCGCGGCGCAGAGCAGCGGCCCGGCTGTGAGGGCGTTAGTCTTCGACACCTTCGGCACCATGGTGGATTGGCGCGGTTCCATCATCGAAGAAGGCACGGCGTGGGGCAAGGCTAAAGGGATCCAAATCGACTGGGCGCGTTTCGCGGATCGATGGCGCGGCGGCTACGGTCCGTCGATGAACAAAGTCCGCGCAGGCGAGCTTCCCTGGACCAAGCTCGACGACCTACACCGGATGATTCTGGACCAACTACTGGTTGAGTTCGGAATCACCGGGCTGACGGAAGAGGAAAAAGATCACTGGAATCGTGTGTGGCACCGGCTTAAACCGTGGCCCGATTCGGTCGCGGGACTGACCCGGCTGAAGAAGAAGTATCTCATCGCGCCGCTCTCGAATGGCAACGTGGCGCTGCTGACCGACATGGCGAAACACGCCGGGCTGCCCTGGGATGCGATTCTGGGCGCCGAGCTGGTTCGTCACTATAAACCGGATCATGAGGTGTACATCTCGGCCGCGGATTTTCTGGGAGTGAAGCGCGAAGAGGTCATGATGGTGGCGGCGCACTCGGGCGATTTGCATGCCGCGCGGGATTGCGGGCTGCGCACCGGATTCATTTACCGGCCGAACGAGTATGGGCCGGGAGGGCGCGCGGACAAAGCCAAGCCGGGCGACTACGATGTCGTCTCGACGGACGCAATCGATCTGGCTGCGCAGATGGGCGCCTGAGTCTCGCGCTTCGTTTTTACTTCTTTTCGCCTTCGGGTTTGCGGGCGCCCCCTAGAATATCCGGCATGGTGCGTCCTGAAAGACGCGTTCTTCTAGCAAGTGAAAGTCTTGTCCGGGTAAGCGCCGGAGCGCCCGGTAGCAGACTCCAGCCGGGAGGAGAGATCCGACCGAGCCAAGCGGAGTGTCGAAAGCCCTTGAAAGAGAGGGGAGCAAGGAAGCGGGCCGCAACATCAAGTGAACGCTGCAGCCACGTCATATTATCAGCCGAAAGGTGTTTGAAAGGGCCGAGCCGGTCATGTCGCGGCGAAGGCAATAGACAGCAGTCCGAGACCGGAGGGACTGTTGGACCTTTCCGGGGTAGAGGGCGGTGGCACGTTTCCAGAGAAGAATGCGGAACAGGAGAGGCCCTACCTGGCGGCCAAGTCGGGCAAAGACCGGGCGTATAAGACCGGAAGGTTGAAAGCGCGCGGAGCCGGGAGGGAGTCCGAGGGGTTCATAGTACCGAAGAAGGCGTGCAAGATAACGCGCTGGAGGGAAGGGGCCCTGCTTTGATCGAGCCTGGAAGGGGGTAAGTGCGAGGGCATGCTGGAAACGGCCAAAAACCCCAATGAAAAAGTACGACAACTCCAACGCAGGCTATGGGTGTGTGCCAAGCAGAGTAAGACACGGCGGTTTCACGCGCTGTACGACCGGATCTACAGGAGTGACGTTCTGTGGGAAGCGTGGAAGCGGGTGCGCAGCAATAAGGGAGCGGCGGGCGTGGATGAAATCACGCTGCGATCCATCGAGGAGCGAGGAGTGGAACAGTTTCTCGAAGGGATACAGGCCGAACTGAAGGCAGGCCGATATCGTCCTTCACCGGTGAAGAGGCGATGGATACCGAAAGCAGACGGGAAGCAGCGGCCACTGGGGATACCGACGGTGACGGGACCGGGTGATGCAAATGGCGGCGAAGTTAGTGATCGAACCGATCTTCGAAGCGGATTTCCAGCCATGCAGTTATGGATTCCGACCGAAGAGGAGCGCGACACAAGCTCTGGAAGCGATCCGCGAAGCGGGCAACCGGGGTTGCAATTTCGTTGTGGATGCGGACATTCAGGGCTACTTTGACGGGATCAATCGAAGCATGTCTGATGGATCTGGTAAAGGAGCGAATCTCGGATCGAAGAGTATTGAAGTTAATCCGACAGTGGTTGGAAGCCGGAGTGATGGAGGATGGCACGGTGAGGGAAACGCTGGCGGGAACCCCGCAGGGCGGAGTAATCTCGCCGCTGCTAGCCAACATCTACCTGAACAAGCTGGACCGGATCTGGGCGGCACGCTGTTCGCCGCTTGGAATCCTAGTCCGTTATGCCGATGATTTCGTGGCGATGTGCCGAACGGAGTCGCAGGCCAGGGAAGCGCTACGGCGGATCGGGCTGGTGATGGACCGGCTGGGTTTGAAACTGCACCCGGAGAAGACGCGGATGGTGGACTTGAGACGCGGCAAGGATAGCTTTGTGTTTCTGGGCTGCACGATTCGAAAGAAGCGGAGCATACAACGGAACCCGCGCGCGCATTTTGTGCAACGGTGGCCGTCGCCCAAGGCGATGAAGCGAGTCCGGGACCCGCGTGCATGAGTTGACCGATTCGCGACACAGCGGGAACGACGTGAAGCAGATTATCGCGACGCTGAACCCTGTGCTCCGGGGATGGGGAAACTACTTCCGCACCGGGCAATGCCGACCGGGAGTTCAACAAGCTGGACAGCTACGTCTATCATCGGTTGGCCCAATGGATGGGCCGTCGCGGAGGGCAGCGCCGCCAGCGCGTTGAAAAGTGGACCCATGAACGTTTTGTCGGAATGGGTCTGTATCAGTTGCGTGGAACCGTGAAATATCCGGCGCAAGCCACATCAGTAAGATCATCGTTAAGCCGTGTGCAGGAAAACTGCACGCACGGTTTGAAAGGGGTTCTTAGAAACGGGCCGGTGTAAACCGGTACCGCGCTAAAATCTACCAATGGCGTAATGGCCTTCGTGGCAGGCATATTCAATAGATGGGACCCTGCGTGGCATTGAACGGAAATTCCAGGGTCCACGCCTGGGTGTAAGTGGCGGGGTCGTCGATGGTGGCTCGATAAAGGATGCTGCCGGCGCCCACGCGCTCAAAGCGTTCCACGACGTGGAGATCTTCCGTGGCGCCTTCGAAGGTGTTCGCCGCGCGGAAATTAGTAGTGTCGACGACCAGGGTGTCGCCTTCCCAATGCCCGATCGAGTCGCCCAGCAATTCGCGAACATTGGAGGGCGCGTGAGTACCGTTGATGCGAATGATGCGCACATCGTGCACCATCTCGACCAGGATCATGACGGTGTCCTTGTTCTGGATGATCTGGTAGGTGTTGTTGTAGAGCACCGGCATCATGGGCGGTCCGGAAGTAGAGCCAAAGCCGACAATGCAGCGCTCGGCCAGCGGGCGGTCTTTCACAGTGTCGTAAACGTCGAATCCGCGCTTCATCATGGCGGCGAAACGATCGCGCGCCTCGGGCGTCAGCGGGGGAGTCTTGCCGTCCGCGGGATCGACGATCAGCGAGGTGCGCTTGAGGCCATCGACGCGCGCCAGCTGGGAACCGCGGTCGATGAACAAATTGTTGTATCCACCGGTCTCGGCCGATCCGGCCGCGGCCAGCAATGGCGCTTTGGGGTCATCGATATTGTTTGTTTCCAGATCCTTTTTTTCGTAGGCCGCGGCTTCGGCGTCGGTCACAGTCTTCTCGCTGGCGAATTGCGCGGGGCGCTCGATGGGAGTCAAAGTGGCGTTGGTCCAGATTCCTTGCAGATCCGGATGTCCGTCGGAGGCGCGGGGCACGGTCCAGGTCTTGGACTTGGCGGTAGCGGGCGTTTGGGCCGCCAGGGACGCTGCCAGCAAGAACGCGAGCGCGCCCGCGGATCCGAGTAATCTATAATTCATGAATCTCCTCGCCCCGTACTTGTAAGTTACCAGTTACTGGGCGTGTGCGTGAGTAACTTAGATCGAATAACTGTTCCTGCGCGTTCGGAGCGGTGCTCCGCCCAAAGACCAGGCTGAAGCAGCTTTCGCGTGCTGCTTGACGGCCTTCTCAATGCCAGGACCGGCCTTGGCTAAGTCCTGCGCATTCATGACCGGGAAGAAAATCACTTTAGCGTTGTAGCCCAGGAAGAACTGCTTCGGCTATGCCGGGGATCTGCGAGTGTCCTTCATATCAAAGACAATGATTCCGCCGCGCTCGCCGGTCGCTCCGGCTCCGAAATATGCGGTCTCGGGCTTCAATGCTTCCACGATCTTCCGAAAAGGGGCCTGAAGGCTCCGGAGCGTGCCGCCTCATTTCCCGCTTCGAGCGGGGATCGTTATTTGCATCATCATTCGCATTGCTCATCGCCCTCCCTAGGCGCAGGTGAAATAGTATCAAACGGGCCGCCCCACGCTAGAGCGCTTTGGAGAGGGCGGCGAGACCTTCCGCTTGCCACGTTGGGCAGGGCTAGCGTGCGACTTCAGACACGCACTGGAACCCGGACAAATAACCTTTTTGGAACACAGGCGGAGCGCCTTTCAGGTCTAACTGGAAGGGCAGCGTGAGGGCCTTGCCGTTATCCAAGCGAATCGGCTGGCCGGACTGTCCTTGTCTGGGGACCCATTGCAGCGTGTAGGTCGAACCGGAGGCCTGGAAGCGATCGGCGTCGCCAAAGAATCGAAACGCGGCCCACAGCCCGTCATAAGCGATGAATCCAAATTCCGGGCCGCCCAGGCTGCCCGACAATTGCGCTCCCTGCGCGTTCCGGCCGGGCCAGGTGAAGTTTTGCGATTGGCCGCCGCTCGGCCCTGCTTTGAGCACCTGGCCGTCGAGCGTTAAGGTGACACTCTTCAGTCCTTCGGCGGGCAGGGCACGCATGGAATAGGAAAGCGCGGGATCCCGGGCGCCTGATTTATAGAGCGCGTTGCCAAACGCCATCGCACGGTTGAAGAAGCGGAGGAAGGGCGCGTTTATCTGGACGCGGCTATCGGATTTGCGCACGTACTCATTACCACTGAGCTCGATGTAGTTCTTCAGCGTGTTCTCATAGAATTGCGGTAATTTCCCGTCCGGGTTGCGGAAAATATTGCCAAGTTCATCCAGCGTAGCATCGGTCTTAGAACTTGTATCGAACGGATATTTCTTCATGAGGGCCAGAAAATCGTTGCAAAAGCTCTTGCCTTGCGCATTGATCTGCGAGGGACCGAGTCGTTCGAGGAGCGCTTCGACCTGACGGATGGGGTCCTCCATCAGCTTCTGCACCATGCCGTGAACGTTGCCCTCCTGGTCGATGCGGAAATTTTGTGCGATCTGGCGAGTTACGCGGTAGCCATTGGTGGCGTCCGTTTGGGTTTGGGCGACCATGTCGTCCTTGACGTCGGCGCCGGCGTGCGCGACGCGGTCGATGGAGGTTTGCAAGGCGATCAATGCGCTCAGGTACGGGCTGTTGTGCTCAGAGACGTAATGGTCCATGCAATTGGGAGGCGTAACCCACTGGATGGGTTGATACGGGGCAGAGGCAGGGTCGTCGCCCGCGGCGGAGACGTTGACGGAAGCGAGACAGAACAGTTTCAACAGATAAGACTCGTTGCTGGAGAGCTGCTTGAGCTTGGCCGCGGCGTCGGAAACGCTGCGGTATTTCACGATTTCCGAGTTGGCGAGATAGGCGCGCCAGTTTGCGATAAAGTCCTTATGGTAGCGCTGACGTAATAGAGGTTGGACCTGGAGGGGATCGAGCGAGCTGTAATTGCGATCGCCCAGGACCCAGGCCTCGCCGCCGAAGTATTGCTTAAGGTGATTAATCGCTTCCTGCACCGCCTTCCAACCGTCCACGGTAAAGGCTCCGGCGACATCCTTGTTATTGACGACATAGTCGCTTGATCCGGGAAATCGTTTGTTGTAGTTGACCGGCGGATTTTTCGAGGAAGCCTCGGAGATGATGAATTGATAGATGCTCTCGATGGCGTTGAATTGCGACAGGTAATAGCGGGCGCGCTCGACGGCCTCGGTGTCGTTATCGGAGGAAAACGGGTTAGCGATAAAAAGTTCGTCGCTATAGAAATCGAACTGGCGCCGGGCCAGCGCGTCGCGCTCAGGATCGATCTGGCGTCCGGCGGCCCAGCGCTCCAGCAAGAGAGGAGAAAGGAACGCGCGCGTGCTCTTTTCATGATGCGAGGTGGTGATCAGATAGCCCTTGAGCGTATCGTAAGTTGGTTTGTACTCGTCATTGGGGCCGGGTTTGGCGGGCAATTTTCTGATCCACTCGAGCAGCGCCAGTTGGGTGGATCCGAACAGCAGCTGGCGGAAGTGGCTGAAGTAAAGCCGGCGTGTTGGGGGATAGACGTCGTGGCCGATGTAGAGGCCCCAGCGCAGGCTCCAAGGCGCGCCTTGGCGTTCGTAGGAGGACAAAAGCTCGACGCTTTGGCGCAGGGTTTCAAGCCGTTCCAAGGCATCGAGTGAAGGCAAGTTCTCGGAAGCGCCGCCGGCTTCCGAAGGCCCGATGCCGCGAACGGCTTCCGAGACGCGGTTTTCCAGGGCGCGATTGCGGAAAAACGAGACGGTCAGGCCAAAGGACCAGAGCAAGAACAGTCCGGCGGCGGCGCCAACCAGGATGCGGCGGGCCAGGACGGTGCGAATGCTTTCGCCGCTCGCTCCCAAAGCGGCGCGGTCGCGCAGGATCACATCGCTGAACAAATGACCGAGGAAGAGCCACTGCGGGACGCGGCGGGTCTTGGGGCCTTCCAGCGGTTCGGGCAGAGCGCTCTCGACCCCGGGGGCGGAACCGGAGCCGAAAAAGCGGGTAGCGGGGTTGCGCTGTCCCTGCGCCGAAGAGGTACGTGCCATGGGGGAGGCGTTACTTACCTGCACGGGCCGCACACCGGAGAAATAGAAGCCGCGCAAGAAGGGATTGGCGCGCAACTGGCTGGGCCGGCCGAGTTCCACCAGGAAGCGCACGACGGCGTTTCTCAGCTTGCGAAACTCACGCGGAAATTCATACACGGCGGGGAGCTTGCCGGCATCGTTTTCGCGCGCGAGAAACGGCAGGCGCTTGCCGGCCAGCGCGTAGAACAAGCCATCGAAGGCGCCGGTGAGACGCCGCGATTCCTCCTCGGCATAGACGCCGCCCTGCTCGCGGTCGCTGCGCAGCGGAAGCGTCACACCCAGCACTTGCGTGACTTCGTCGGCGGTCAAATTGCCGACGAAATCGGTGAAGAAGGCCAGCCGGTCGAGCTTGCTGAAGAGCACGTATACCGGCAGGCGGATTCCGAAGGCCTGGGAGATCTCGCCGGCCCGGGTGCGCAGGTTTCGCGCGATTACGGTGAGCGCATCCTCCGCATTGGGCCGCAAGAAGGATTCGCAGTCGATGCAGATGATGGCGGCGCGGGGCGCTTGCGCGCGCCGCTGGAAAAAGCGCCACTTGGGAGACAAGCGCTTGATGAGCGTGGTGCAGCGCTGCGTATCGCCGATCAGTTTTCCACCCATTTCGACGAATATCGACTTCTGCGCCAGCCACAGATTTACGGCTTGCGTGGAAGTGATGACACTGTCCTGGTAAACCTGGCCGGCCAGCAGATCGGGTTCGACGCCGGAGTGCACAAGCACGCTGGTCTTGGCCGCTCCCGTTTCACCCAGCAGGAAGAAAACCGGCAGCTGGACGAGTTTGGCTTCTTTGCCGAGCGCGGATTGGGCCAGCCGGGTCTGGGCGTCGCGGATGTAGACTTCGACTTCCTTGTCGGCCGTGGTAGCCGCGGCTTGTCCGGGCGCGGCGGCCTGCGACTGACGAGCCTGGCGGCGCTGGCGCCAGGTGTAGACCAGTCCGAAGACCGCGAATATCAGGCCCATGGCCAGCATGCGCACGATCATGTCGGCCGTCGCTGAGAGATGCAGCAGGGAAGTAACGAACCACGAGATGCCGATGAAAATCATCATCGACACCGCGGCGATGATATAGAAGCCGAATCCGCCTACCACTAACGCTGCCCCCGTATGGAGAGGAGTTCGAGGGCGCTGACATCGGAGCCGAGCGCGATGCGGTAGGCCGAGTAGAGTCCGATGGTCAAGGCGGCGCAGGCCGCGGCTCCGATCAAGATGCGCCGCAGCCAGAGGTCGGCGCGCAGGGGCGCCACTTCTTCCCGCACTCTCCAATTGGGCGACAGCTCGACACCGCTCTGGCGAATGCGCTTTATCTTGTCCTCGGTGTTTCCCATCAACGCGCGCAAGTCGCCGCGGGAGGTAATGCTGTATCGGCCGAGGTATCCCAGCAGCAGGCAAAGATAGTAGAGCTCGAGCAGATCCGCCAGCTCCGGCGCATCGCGGCGTCCGAGCAGCTGCTCCAGGTTCTGGAAAAAGGTCTCGCCAGCCACGTGCTGGCCGAACAGTTCCTCCTGGAGCGGCTTGCGCACCCATTCATTGAAGACCGGTTTGCGAAGGTTCAGGATGGACTCGTCCAGGAAAGCGACCACGGCGAAAGTTGCCAGCTTAATGTCGTTGTCGGCGTAACCGCGCGCTTTGGCGTTTTGCTCGGCCAAGCGGATGGCTTGCAGCACCTGGCCGCGGAACAACTCGGCGTTATCCACCTCCTGCCGGTGGCAGCGCAGGCGCACGATGGCGGTCAGGAGCTCTTGAAACTGAAGCGCCAGATTTTCCGGGGAAGGTCCCTCTTGCATGCTTACGATTCCAGAATCACGGACAACTCGATCTCCGGATCGGGCAACTCGCCGGGAATGTACAGACCCAACTCGCGAGTCTTCACCATATGCTCCCAGCAGGGACCGGACTTGTCAATGGCGAAATACTGGAACTCGACGCGCGGCGACAAGGACGGAGGAGGAACCGAGATATGCGACAACTTGAGGCCGGGAAGGGCGCGCTCGACCAGCTTGGGCAGGAACGCCCGCGAGCAAATCTTGGCCAGCCGCGGCACCCGTTCGATCAGGTCCGCCTCTCCGATTTTGCAGCGTATGCCGAAAATCCAACGGGAGCGGTTCAGGGTGCGCTCGTCCACGACACGGCCCTCGTAGAAGTAGCGGGCGGCCTGGGACACGGGTATGCGCACGCAGTTGCTGGGAACGATGAGTTCCAGATGCGTGCGGATGTGGCGGTCCAGCTCTTCAAAACATTTCTCCAGCCGCATGTGATCGTACAGCGGGAGCGTGGCGGGATGCGAATCCAGGCTGAAGGTGCACAGCGCGCCGGCCAGCCGCGACAATTCGACGAAGAGCTCCTCGGGATGCGCGCGCTTGGAGACGCACAGGTGGCGCAAGGGAGCGAGACTGGAGTTGATGCAGTGCAGGAACCAGGCGTTGGCGATTCCCTCGGCGGAGAACCCGGAAACGGGGGTGCTTCCCAAGTCCTTGGGCTTGGCAACCGTGCGGCATTTTTCGTCCAGAACGTCGATCAGACGCCGGAGCAGCACCATCAACGGCGGCGCGGCGCTGATTTGCAGGACCGGCGGGATGAATTTCTCGTCGTAGACAAACTGGCCGGCGCCTTGTCTGCGGATGCGCGCAATGGGCAGCGTGGTCAATCCTTCGGCCGCTTCGTTGGAGAGTAGGAACCGTATGTTCTTGCGGCCCAGCCGGATCAGCTTCACATCGCGGCCGGTATTCTCGTCCGGCAGCGGCTTTTCTTCGGCGATATAACGCACCGAGAGGCTCCGCTCGATCTCGGACATGGCGCAATTCAACCCGTCGGTGTGGCGCTCGGGCACCGCCAGATGAAGGCCGAGATTGTCGTCCATGGCGGGAAACGCTTCCAGGATATTGCGAGGCTCGGGCAGTTCGTCGAACTCCGGCATATGGAAACTGAGCCCATCCGGAAAAAGACCGCGCGCGTGTACTAGAGCGACGGTGCCGTTGCGAAGCGCCTCGGCATCCAGCTCATAGCCGCCAAAACCGAACGGCTCGAAAAACAGATTGCTGGTGGAGTAGTGGACGGAATCTTCGAAGTAGCGATTCTGCGCCTGAAAGTGATGAGTCCCAAGGTACATACCTTCCGACCACACCACCCTGGACAAATTCTTCATGTGACCGGTTCTTCAGGCTGTGTTGAACGGCCCATTGAACTTCCGTATCCGGAATGGGATCATCATACCACAAGGCCTCATGAGCTTTTATCAGAAGTACGACCTGGAGCGATTGATCGCCGACGGCGACGCGAAAACGTTCCGGGCGAAAGAAAATGCCACGGGGCAACAGGTTTTTCTGCATTTGTTCAATCCTGGCGGAGAGCCGATCCTGGCTGCCATCAAGGCGAAGTTTGGGGGAGCGCCGGGCAAGCCGACGTGGCCGCTGCTGGAGATCGGCGACTTCGCGGGCAGTCCTTACGCGGTGACGGACGTGATCGAGCCGTTTACGACGCTGCGAGAGTGGGTGGCCACCGTGGGCGCATCTCCAGGCTCGCGGCTCAGCCGGCGCCAGAGCGCCAGGTCAGGCCGCCGCAAGAATCGATCCCGACTCCGTTTGAGGGAGCTAGAGGATCCGCCGGGCGCCCCAACGCGGGCCCGCGGCCGCTCAATGTGGACGAGCAGTTTGCGAAACCAATCCAGCCGCCGGGCGCGCCTAAGGCTTCGCCGGAGCCAGGGGAGTTCACCAAGTGGTTCGATATTCCAGCGGAAAAGCCGCAGAAGCCACCCGCCGCGCCGGCCCGGCCCCTGGAGCGGGCGAGCGAACCCGAGGCGGACACATTTGAAAGTTTGTTCAGAGGCGGTGGACCGGCCGGGCCGCGGCCCGAGCCAGTCAGGCCGAACGAGCCAGTCAGGCCGAATGAGCCGGTCAGGCGGCCGGCGGCGGACACATTTGAAAGTTTGTTCGGAGGTGGTGGACCGGTCAGGCCGCCGACGGAATCAAACCCACCGGCGGCGGCTGCGGGGAAGGCCGGCGATCCGCGCACAGGCGAGTTCACGCGGCTGTTCGGCAGGAGCCCATTGGGCGAACAAATCAACATCGAGGAAGAACAGGCCCGCGCGGCGCGCGCGGCGGCTCCGGAAAACCGCCCGTTTCAGGCTCCCGGAGACTTCACACGAATGTTCGGGCCCCAGATGCAAACACCTGCGCCTCAGGTAGCGCCCGCGCCGCATCACCCGGTCTCCGATACGGCGTCCGGGATTTTCGGACCGATTGGCCAGCAGTCCAAGGCAACCACGCCGTCGGGCTCCGTGCAGACTGAGGCCGGCGAATACACGCGGGACATTGCAACCCGCGCGAGACGGAACAACCGGCCGCCGCCCAGCCGCCTGAGCCGGCGCCGGTTCATCCGGCTGCCAAGAAAGGACTGATGATCGGGCTGTCGATTGGCGCGGCGATCCTGGTTATCGCTATTGTCGTGGTCGTGATTTTAGCGGTGCGCGGAAAATGAAGTTTAGCCTGTGGCTTCCGGCAGCAGCACGATGAGCTCTGCCTGGGCGTTCTCGAAATCGCCCGGGATGTAGGCCGCGATATTGCGTGCGCGGCCGATCGCCTCCCATGCCAGTCCCGCCTGATTCAGGCTGAAATATTGATGGTTGAGTTTGATCGGGATGGTGGTGGGCGGCGACATGATGTGCGTCAACTGCACGCCCGGCAGCGCCTGCCGGATCAGATGCTCGATGTGGCTCGCCGAACAAACCTTGACCAGCTGCGGCACTTTCTGAATCAGTTCGCCCTCGTTCATGTCGGCCTGGATCGCCAGAAACATCCTGGTATTTTCCAGGAAACGGTCTTCAAAGATGGCGGCGGCATACACCGAGGGGCGGATCAGCTTGAGCGGGAGGGAAACGAAATTGCTCGGGATCACGGTCTCCAGCAGGTGGCGCAGTTTCTCGTCCAACTCGGCGAAACAGGCGCCCAGCTTTTCGTGATCGTAGAGCGGGAGATCGCGCGGCTGGATTTTTAGCGAAAAGGTAGTGAGCGTGGAAGCCAGCCCCAGCATGGTGGAGAACAATTCTTCGGGATGGCCGTGCTTGGTTTCGAACAGGTGCCGCAACACCGGGAAGTGACTGGTTGACGGTGTAGAGCAGCCAGAAGTTGGCGATGTCGGCGGTGGTGAACTCGGCCAGGCTTTGATTTTTCTGGCGGCGCATGCCGGCCAGGATGCCGCTTTTGGCCGACAGAATTTCGATCAGGCGGCGGGCCATGGAGGAGAGGAACTCGCTGGCGGAAAAATCGAGCAGCGGCGGGGCGAATTGCGGATCGAGCTGAAAGCCATCGGCAACGCGTTCGACGCGGGCCACCGGCATCGTCACGCAACCGCTTTTCGGCTCGCCTTCCACCAAAATGCGGAAGTTCTTGCGCGCGAGCTGCACGGGTTTTTCTGAAGCCCGGTATTTTCGTCGCGGAAAGAAAAGACCTCGGCCACGTAACGCGTATCGATTCCGCGCTCGCGCATGGAGAGATTCACGCCGCTGATGCGGTGATTCGGAATAGCGAAGTAGAGATCGATGGATTTCTGGTCCGGTTCGAAGTAATCGGCCAGGGGCTTGGCGGGCGGCGCCGGGTCGGAGGCGGGAATCTCGAACAGCAAACCATCCGGAAAAATTCCCGACGCCTCGTGGATCGCAAACGACCCTCCCCCCAGAGCCTCGTGATTGATCTTCAGGCTGTGAAAGCCCCAGGGACGGAATTGCAGCGCGTCGCTACGAAACTGGAGGATGCTTTCAATGAAACGGTCTTGGATCTGGAGATGCTGCGGGCTGAGAAACGTCCCCTTGGACCAGACTACCGGCTGCAAGATGCGCATGAAGAGACAACGTTACCACGCGCCGGGCAGGGCTTGCGCCGGATTGGCGATGGATTGAAACCGAACCAGCTGGATGGTGTCACTGTGTTTGACCGAGGCCAACGGCATGACGCCCTGGTCGATGATGCGCGCGGCCAGCCGCTCGCTCATCCAGATTTCCGCTTGCGGGGTCGCATCGCCGGGGGCGTGGACATGAACGGGGATGCCGTGGATACGATTGATGCGTCCAGTCACGCGGCTTTGCGCCATAAGACAGGCGCACGCGATGGCCGGGCTTCCCCACAAATATTCATCATGCACCGGAGGGGAAGGCATTTCCTCAAACGCAAACGAGTCGACGGGCGACGTGGTTTTTCCATACGGCAAGCGCAGCAAGAATCGGGGCGCCACCAGGCCGAGCCACCCGGCGTCTCCGGATTGCCGAAGCTGCAGCCAAGCGCGCGCGTCCTCCGTCGGAAGAGGCTGCTTCCAATCGTCGGGATCGGGCGTGGCTTGGATGGACTGGCATCCGAACAAGCGTGTGTCGATAGCAGCCAAAAATGGCGCGCCGGACTTGCGCGCGACGGATGCCAGCCGCGCGAGCGCCGCACCGTCATGCTGGTTGGGCGAGAAGGTATAAAGACCTACCAGCAGCGACCAGGGAGCTTCCCCGAGCGCGCGCTTGGCGAACAGCTCCTCGAGCAGGCCATCCTCGTCCAGCTCATCGCGGCTGAGGTCCACCAAATGGATTTGCAGGTCCACGCCAGTCTCGAGGTGCTGGAACAGAAAGAAAACGGAACGCCACGCCGCTTCGAGGCTTTGGAAATCGGGATGATGCAGCAGCGCGCGCATCTGCGCGGCCGCCACGGATTCCACGGTGGCCGCGAGTTCCTGCTGGCGCGGGTCCGGTGCCGGTGTCGCGTGGCGAGCGCCGATGTCCCGGATGGCTTGGTCCAAGGCGGCTTCCTTGCCGGTGGGCCCACGTTTCAGGGCTGCTGCGGCCGCAGTGGAGCCGGCCGCAATTTGTTCGAGCAGACTTCCGGAAGTCGCCGGCGGCTGTGGCTCGGGCGCCGGTTCCCTGACGGCACTGGGCTTCGATCCGGCGGCAGGAAAGTTACGCGGATTAGCCAGTTCTTTTTTCGCCTCCCGAATGGCGTCGAACAAGGGCAGATTGGCATACAACTGATCGGGATGAAAATCGTCCAGGTCGCGGAAGTGGAGCGAGGCGACGCCGGGGAAATCCAGCGCGACGCCGAGGCGCTGCATCACATCCTCGAAATTTTCCGGATCGATCTGGATGGGTTGCGGGATTTCACCGGCGCCGCGGTTCGAGCGTCCGCTGAAATCGCCGATCAGCGCGATGCGCAGAGGTGTATCGCTTGCATCAGCCATAACTGTTCGATTGTACTCGACCCTGCGCTATGCCTGGCACACTCTCTAGAGTTGCTCGAGTCGTGTTTGGGGTACAACCTCTGTGGACAACTGATAGCAGTTCACGATCTGGTTTTCCGAGTAGCGCTGATGCGGACTGGCTTTCAAATATTTCCTGAAGATGTATTGGGCCATGATGATCATGGCTTTTTCGTTGTCTGAGCCGTACATCTCCAGTTTGCCGAAGATGTGCTGGGGTGGGCCCTGGTAAGGACGTCCGCCCATCACTTTCGAGTGGCAGGTGTCCAGCCCCTGGTGAAAAGCTTCGGTCGGCTTGGGATTCAGACCTCGCTTGCCCTTGTTATGATGCTCCTCCCAGACGCCGTGCCGCAACATACCTCCCTGAGTCTCGCCCGCCGTGAAAATATTATCTTCCTGGAGGGACTGCCACCACTGGGCGATCTTCGAGACGTTCCGCTTCGGCGCCGCGTTGGGCGGCGCCGGATGCTTAGGGTCGGTGTAGACTCGAACCAGATTGCCCTGGGGATCTTTTACCAGAGTTCCGCCGGTCGTGTCGGAATAGGGCGCATAGGCTTGGAAGGGCTTGATCTTTTCTTGTCCGCCCTCCATCACCTTCACATCGACTTTCACATCGGCATAGTAATTCTTCTGGACAAAGTTCTTGAGTTGAAGTTGCAGCTCCACCGGCTGATCCTGGTACTTGCCGACAATCCTTCTCAATTCCTTCAGTTGGTCCACCGTGAGCGCTTTATGCGGATTGCTCATGGGCATGCCGACGGCGGCCTTATCTTTGGCGCCGAGTCCGGAATTGTAATCGTGATTCTCCGCCGCCTTGGTCAACTCTCCAGGGCTAGTCCCCTGCGCCTGTTGGATCACAAAAGCAGCCTGGTCGTCACTGAGCTCGAGATTCTCTTCGGATTTCAGTCTGGCTTTTAGATCCTTGGCGCTCATATACCGCAGATCGGGCAGAACGACCTCGTCCGCGAAATGAGCCACGTCGCAGACCACCATCGAATGCCCGTTCATCCACTTGCTCCATTGCAAGCCGCGATTGGCCCGAATGTAATGCCCCAGCGCCTCCAGTTCCAGATCCCCGTCGTTTTGCGCGCGAGCCTTTGCGGCTAGATCCCGCGCCACCTGGTACTCCTGCTTGTAGGCATCCTCCAACATCTGATCTTTGGGGTATTTGTGCGGCTCAGGGATCTTCACCCTCGGCCTACCATCATTGATCCCGCCTTGCTTGGCGGCGTCGGGGTGGATTTCTTCCTGCGCCCACTTTAGAGCCGCCGGCGAGTCGCCGATCCGCGTCTTGCGGAGCTTGGTTCGCAGGAATTCAAGCAGCGCGACTCCACCTCTCCCTATTCCCTCGGCAAGTTTCAGCAACATCGCCTGCATGACGGCGAACACCAGGGCTGCCAGGACTTCGGCTATCTGGGCCGAGCCCTGGGTCACATTTCCAGCCCAGGCCGCCTGAACGCCCGCCTTGAGATTGTCTCCTTGCGCGTTGGCCTCTTTGGCAACGTCCATGATAAACAGGCCGTCCATGATCTTCGACGTGATGGCGATGGCGAGCGATGCCCCGCCGACGGCGCATTGGCCGGTGCTCAAGCCGGGAAGTAAAAAGTAGCGCTTCGCAAGCGCTCCGCCGATGAATCCGACTGCGGCGGCGCCTCCCATGATTCCCACCGTGACGCCCAGTTGACCAAGGACCTGCAGCGCGACAGGCCACCAGCTTCCATTGACGGTCTTTCCGTTCTTCGCCAGAATCTTCGCGAATGCAGATCCGAAGTACTGTTGATTCGGGTCGGCAGCATTGTTGAATGCCGTCTCGACGCTGTGGCAACCACTCATCACCGGGCCGACGCCGTACGGTGAATTTACCTGCACGCCGATCGATTTGCCCCCGGATTTTTCGTAGCCGTATTGGATCGCGTCCCAGTTGATGAACGAGTCGACGCCCTGGTGCTGGGCGGTAGGCTCGATCTGTTGCCAGGGCACAAAGGTACCCTGCGCTTCGCCCGATGGAGTCACGGGCGGAAACATGTGCGGTTTGCGCTGACCCGAGATGGTGTTTTGCTGGGTCTGATTCTTGTTACGCTGGCCCGGCGGCAGCGCCAGCCCGTTGGCCTCGAAAAACTGCTTGTGCTCGGCCATGTTTTTCATCGGACGCAAAAACAAGCAGTCGTACCCGGGCCGGGACGGGCTGCAGAAAACCACCAGAAAATTCTCTTTGCTGCCTACCTGGAGCGCGCGCCGCAGATCGGAGACGCCCAGCTCGATGTCGGAGGCGCCGGGCTTGGCCTTCAACCTCGCGCGCATCTCCTCGATCGAGCGCTTGGCCCAGTCGTCGGCGCCCAAAGCCGACACCGGCTGCGTCGACTTCACCCAGCCCATAATCTCCGGCGCGCTGGCAATGAACGGACACTGCGGCAACGTTCCGTTGCCGATGGCCTGCTTGGCCTGCAACAAGATCCGATACCGCCCGGTCATCAGGTCTTTATTGCAAGGCGGCCCGCCGGAGGCCCGAAACCTCTCGCAGCACTGTTCGCAATCGGGCAAATTGTGAAGACCCATAGCTTACACGACCCGCGCGGAATCGCTTCAGAAAGTATATATTCGGGTATTCTGCGGCGCAAGCACGCTACGGGATTTGTATCGGGCCGCGTGGGAATGGAGAGCCGATCGCCCAAGGATTCGAATCGCCTGCGAGGACGGATCCAGCCATGCTGTTCGATTGTACCCGCCCCGTGAGGCACTTGCCGGATCATTTACGCCTACACCAATAGCAAAATGAATTTTCATAGATGCCCTGGGCAGCGGGAATCGGCCGAGAGGCGTTCTAAAAGCCTCGGTCTCCGGAAAGGGAAAGTACTATGACTCTATGTCGACTGGCTTACATAATTCCCTTGACATGTCCTACAGGGCTGCAACATAATAGGACGCAAATCTTTCTTGTTTCTTGGAGGTAACACATGGCCCGGGAAAGCGTCCATGCAAAGCTCGAACGAGTGCGCCCGCCGCGAGTCCACGTTACATATAACGTGGAAATCGGAAACGCGATCGAGATCAAAGAGATTCCGTTCGTGATGGGTGTACTGGCGGATCTGAGCGGCATGCCTGAAGATCCCCTTCCTAAAATCAAAGACCGCAGATTCGTCGAGATCACGCCGGACAACTTCGATTCCGTGCTCGAAAGCATGAAACCGAGGGTGGCGTTTTCGGTCGAAAACAAGTTGAGCGACGATGCCAACGCGGGCAAGATCGGCATCAACCTCACGTTCAAGAGCATCGAGGACTTCGAGCCCGAGCAGGTGGCGCGGCGGGTAGAGCCGTTGCGCGAGCTCCTGGATTTGCGTACGAAACTGTCGGACCTGGTGGGCACGCTGCAGGGTAATGAAAAACTCGAGCGCCTGCTTCACGATGTGATTTCGAACTCCGACAAGCTGGAAAGAGTTCGCAAGGAGATCGCTTCGGCGGAAAAGCCCAAGGATGGTGGTAGCAATGGCTAAGCGTCAGGAAACAGAAAAGGCGCCGGCGGCTGCCGCGGCTGCAGCTCCCGCGGCGGCGCAGCCCAGCCTGCTCGATCAGATCGTGCAGGAGGGACGGGTCGGCCGCGACGAGTCCGCCAAGGAGTGGGGCAAGGGACTGGTGAAAGAGTTCGTCCGGCAGGTGCTGGATGGGCAGATGACCGTTTCGCCGGATCTCGAGGCGATGATCTTGCGGCGTATCGCGCACATCGACCACCTGCTTTCGCTCCAGCTCAATGAGATTCTGCATCATCCTCAGTTCCAGAAGCTGGAGTCCACCTGGCGAGGCATTCGCTATCTGCTCGAAAATAGCGAGACCGGCGTCAACCTGAAAATCAAGCTCTTTAACGCCACCAAGAAAGACATCTTGCGCGACTTGCAGCGCGTGCCGGAGTTCGACCAGAGCCAGATGTTCAAGAAAGTCTACGAACAGGAGTTCGGCGTTTTCGGCGGCGAACCGTTCGGCGCGCTGATCGGCGATTACGAGTATGGCCGGGGACCGGAAGACATCGAGTTTCTGGAACGTATCTCGCAGGTGGCGGCCGCGGCCCATGCCCCGTTCCTTTCGGCCGCGTCGTCTGAGCTGCTGAACCTGGAAGGCTTCACGCAACTGGACGCCCCGCGCGATCTGGCCAAGGTGTTCGACACCACCGAATATGCGCGCTGGAAGGGGTTCCGGATGTCGGAGGATTCCCGCTACGTGTGCCTTACCTTGCCGCACGTGCTGCTCCGCGTACCTTACGGAAAAGATACCAAGCCTGTGGACGGTTTCCATTACGAGGAAGCGGTAACCGGCGACGATCATTCCAAGTATCTGTGGGGGAACGCGGCGTATGCGCTCGGGGCGCGAATTACCAACGCCTTCGCGCGCTATGGCTGGTGCGCCGCCATCCGCGGCGTGGAAGGCGGAGGGTTAGTGGAGAGCCTGCCTTCACACGTCTTCAAGACTGAAGAAGGGGATGTCGCGCTGAAGTGCCCGACCGAAACCATCATCACCGATCGCCGCGAGAAAGAGCTGGCGGACTTGGGTTTCGCGCCTCTGGTCCACTGCAAAGGCACCGACTATGCGGCCTTCTTCAGCGTGCAGAGCTGCCAAAAGCCACGCCACTACAACACCGACGAAGCCAACGCGAATGCGCGTTTGTCGGCGCAGTTGCCCTATATGATGGCGGTGTGCCGTTTCGCGCATTACCTAAAAGCAATGATGCGTGACAAGATCGGCAGTTTCACTTCGCGCAAGGATTGCGAAATCTTCCTCAACAACTGGATCGTGAACTACGTAACCGAAGATGATCTGGCGCCGCATTCCATCAAGGCGCAGTATCCGTTGAGGGAGGCGCGAATCGAAGTTATTGAAGACAAGGGCAAACCGGGTGTCTTCAAAGCGATCGCGTTTTTGAGGCCGCACTTCCAATTGGATGAACTTTCCGTATCCTTGCGGCTAGTAGCGGAGTTGCCTAAGTCGGCCCGGTAGCTCCGGTAGTAAATTTCATGCGAAAGGGAAATATTTATGGCGGATGATCAAAGATTTTTCTTCCTCGACCTAACCAAGGTCGGGGTCAAAGGCGGCTGCACCAAGACTGGTCACCTCGACTGGCTGGAGATCGACAACTGGAGTTTTGTCATGAACCAGCAGGCCGAGCCGAATTCCAAGGGCGGGCGGCCGCAGAACACGGCCTCTTCCGGCACCTTCTCGTTCCAGATCAAATACAACGACCCGGCATTGTTCGCGAATTGCGCCAGTGGAAACGTGTTGAACGGCGTCATAACATTCGAGGCGCAGCGTACCGGTATTTCCCAGGCGGGAGGGACAGGCACGGCCGGCAAAGAGACCGCTGTCACCTACTTCCAGCTCTGGTTCCGAAACGTCTGTATCCATGCCTGGGATCTCAGTGGCGATGCCGGGCAAAAAACTGAGAACGCCAGCTTTTCATTCGAATTCGCGCACATGACCTACTGGCCGCTCAAAACGACCGGTAACACAACCACGCTGGGTTCGCCCGTCTCGCGAGCCTACGACACCAAGTCGCTGGAAGCGACCGCATCATAACCGGAGGATTCAACCATGGCAATGTATCTTGATGTACAGAATCCGCCCATCGCCGGCGAAAGCACCAGCACGAATCCGAATTGGAACAACAAAATTGAAATCGATAGCAAGAGTTGGGGCGCCCACGTTCCCCACTCGATGCAGCGTGGCAAAGGTATATTGTCGGCCGGTTCCAAGGTGGGAGCGCTTTCAATCACGAAAACGATGGACGCCAGCACGCCCATCCTTTGGTACTATCTCTCCGCGGGCCTTCCCATCGATCAGATGACCATCCGAGTAAACAAGCCCGGCGCCAAGGGTGGTCCGCAAGGCGGTTTGTTCGAAGGTGAAACCTTCGAATATCACAATGTGATCGTCTCCTCATACCAGACCAGCGGCAGCGCGGGAACGGGCGGATTGCCCACCGAACAGTGGACGTTTGCGTTTACCCAGGTCAAACTGACGACGCAAGACGTCGATCCCCAGGGCAACAAGCTGCCTCCCAAGAGTAAAGGATTCGATTTCGGCGGCGGCGCGCCGCTCTGATTCCGCCGGAATGACCGCTCGGCAGCATTACGAGGCCGGAAAACTCAACGAAGCCATCGAGGCTCTGGGCGCAGAGTTGCGCGAGTATCCAACCGACACACAGCGCCGCACTTTTTTGTTCGAGCTGCTGTGCTTCGCCGGGAACTGGGATCGAGCCGACAAGCAGCTGGACATCCTGGCCGGCGAGGACAAGGACCGGCGCTTGGGCGCACTGCTTTACCGTGCGGCGATAAATGCAGAACGTACGCGCCAGGAAATGTTCCAAACCGGGCTGCCCTCCGACGGAGATCTTCTCGGGCCGGTGCGTGGAACCTTCAACGGCCAGGAATTTCAGTCGCTCGAAGATGCTGACCCGCGGATCGGCGCGCGCTTGGAAGTCCTGGCCGGCGGCAACTATATGTGGATTCCGTTCGCTCATATCGCCAAGATCGAAATGCAGCCTCCTAAGCGGCTGCGCGATCTTCTGTGGGCGCCGGCGACGGTGGAAACCGGCCCAGCCTTCGGGGGATCTCCTCTCGGTGAGGTGTTGCTTCCGGTGCTGGCGCCGGCATCCCACTCACATTCCGATGATACGGTCCGCCTGGGACGTGTGACCGTATGGGCGTCCGATATTCCGTATGGCCAAAAGCTGTTAGCGGTTGATACCGAAGAAATTCCTCTGCCTCGAGCTGCGGAGACTGGAGATTGCTCAGCCTGAGGGGCAATGATCCGCAATGCCAATCGACATCGAAGCCCTGCTGCAGCCGATTTCGGCCGAAGCGCCCAGTGGCGCTGAGATCCGCTATCATCCCCTAACAGATCAAATCCGGGAAGCCCGCCGCCAGGAAGATGGCGTCGCACAAGGCGTATGGAAACGCGACGTGAAGACGGCGGAGTATCCGCGGGTAGTCAAACTGGCGCGCGAAGCCCTCACGAAGAATACCAAAGATCTGCAAATCGCCGCCTGGCTGACTGAGGCGCTCTTGCACCAGGAGGGATTTCAAGGTCTGCTGCAGGGGCTGGAATTGCTGCAGCGTTTGCTCGAAAATTTCTGGGACACGGTTCATCCGGGGGTCGACGACGACGGCGATCTGGAGATGCGCGCCACACCGCTGCGGTGGACAGCCACGCAACTGGAGCCGGCGATTCGGTCGGCGCCGCTCACCAGCGCGGGCCACAACTGGTTTCAATACAAAGAAACGCGCACCATCCCCAGCGAAGAGGATGCGCGCATGGATCCGGCCAAGTTGCAGCGCCGCCAGGAGGCTCTGGACGAAGGCGCGCTCCCGCCCGAGGATTTCGAGAAAGGGTTCCAGTCCACGCCGCCGGAGTTCAGCCAGAAAATCTACGATGATTTGGGAGCGCTGCTCGAACGAGTGGCACAGATTTCGACTTTGTGCGACGAGAAATTCGGCGAAGCCTCGCCGGATTTCGGCCCGCTTCGCAGCACGCTCGAAGAAGTGCAGGTTACGGCGCGAATGCTGCTGGCCAAAAAGGGCGGCGGCCAGCAACGGCCCGCGCAAGAGGAACTCGCGGAAGAGGTCTCGGGCGAGCCCACCAGCGATGTCGCGTCCCCGGGCGAGCCTTCCGCAGTCGCGCAAAAACCGCGCCGCCGCGCCGCCGCCGGAATGGATCCCGCCGACGGGGATGACGCCGCGGAGCGCTTGCTGGCAGTCGCGCGATTTCTTCGCAAGGAGAATCCGCAAGGCGCAGCGGCGTACTTGATTCCGCGCGCGCTTCGCTGGGGCGAGCTGCGAACGGCAGGCGCGTACCCGGATCCCATGTTTCTGGTGGCGCCGCCGAGCCAGGTCCGCATGGACCTGAAGCGCCTGGCGCTGGAAGGATCCTGGGAACAACTTCGCGAGGTGGCCGAAGAAGCCGCCGGCCAGCCCTGGAGCCGCGCCTGGTTGGATTTGCAGCGCTACGCCGTCAACGCCTGCCGCTACACCGGCGCCGACCTCGCGGCTTTGGCGATCATTGCCGAATTGAAGGCTCTGCTGGCCGACTTTCCCGAACTGCCTAACTGGACGCTGGCGGACGACACGCCCTCCGCCAATGCGGAAACGCAACAATGGCTGAAAGACGAACATGTTGTCGGGCAGCCGCAAGCAGAGGCGCCTCGCGCGGAGATGGAGTGGACCCCGCCGCCTTCTGTAAACGGCGACAACGCAGGAGCCTCCGCCAGTGGCGAACCCGCCGCGCCCGATCCATACGACCTGGCGATGGAAGCAGCGCGCTCGGGACGGCTGGATGAGGGCATGCACATCCTCTCCGAAGAGGTGGCGCAGGCGCAATCCGGGCGCAACCGCTTCCTGCGCCGCGTGCAATTGGCGCAGCTGTGCCTGGCGTGCGGTAACGACGAGATCGGACGGCCGATTCTGGAGCAGTTGGCCGAAGAAATCGAGCTGCGCAATCTGGAAGCCTGGGAGAACAGGGACGTGATCGCTCAACCGCTGGCGCTGCTCTACCGAAGCCTGGGTAACTCCGAGGAGACCGAGTTGGACAAGCGCAAGCTGTATGCGCGTATCTGCCGGCTGGACCCGGCACGCGCTTTGAGCCTGCACCGATAAACAAACCGTGGCCCGAAAATCAACACAACGAATCATGCTGCCGTCGGTGCTCGACCGGCTGATTGACCGCGAACCCGCCAACCGCAACGAGCCCACTAGCTGGCGGACCCAATCCATGAAGGAACTGAAGGATTCGGTTCGCCGCGATCTGGAATGGCTACTCAACAGCCGCCGCTCGCCGGTTGAGCCGCCTGATTCAGCCAAGGAGCTGTGGCAATCGGTCTATTGTTACGGCCTGCCCGACACCACCGGCCTGGCTTTACGCGCCAACGATGATCGCAAGCGTCTGGCCACCGTGGTCGAGCTTGCGATCGCTGCATTCGAGCCGCGCTTGCTGAACGTCAAGGTGACGGTGCCCGCCACGGCTCCCAGCCATCGCGTGGTTCATTTTCAGATCGAAGCCCTGCTGCGCATCGAGCCCGCGCCAGAGCGCGTGTTCTTCGACACCAAGCTGGAAATATCCAGCGGCGAATACCAGGTGGAGGGAGAAACGCGTGCGCGATGAGCTGCTAGGCTACTACGAGCGCGAGCTGACCTATGTGCGGCAGATGGGAGCGCAGTTCGCCGCGCGTTATCCGAAGGTTGCCTCGCGTCTCCAACTGGAAGCGAATCGCTGCGAGGATCCGCATGTCGAGCGCATCATCGAGGCCGTGGCGCTGCTAGCGGCGCGGATTCATTTGCGCCTGGACGACGATTTTCCCGAAATCACGCAGGCGCTCCTGAATGTGGTTTATCCGCATTACACCCGTCCCATTCCAGCCATGTCGGTGGCTGAGTTCCAGTTGCGCGAGGATAAGCTGACTACTTCGCTCAAGATCCCGCGCAATTCGATTCTTTATTCGCGTCCGGTGGAAGGCTTGCCGTGCAAATTTACGACTTGCTATGACACGGAAGCCTGGCCGCTGCGGATTTCGGAAGCTCAATGGACCACGCTGGACCGGCTGGATCCGCCACTAAAAGCCCCCGGAGGATTTGCGGCTCTGCGGTTGCGGCTGGAGTGTTGGCCGCGCGTGAAGTTTGGCGCGCTGCCGTTGAACACCCTGCGTTTTTATCTGGATGGCGAGCCGGCCTTGGCCCATGCGCTGTACGAGCTGCTGTGCAATAACACCCGCGCCATCGTGTTGCGCGATCCACGCCCAAAATTCCGGCAGCGCCCCGTGGAGCTGGTTCCGGATGCGCTGCGGCCGGTAGGTTTCGCCGAAGACGAAGGCATGCTGCCCTATCCCAGCCGTTCGCTCAGCTCTTACCGGCTGCTGCAGGAGTATTTCGCGTTTCCCGAGAAATTCTTCTTTCTGGATTTGCGCGGCGTGGATGCACTGCGCGCCGCCGGATTTCAGGACAGCGCCGAAATCGTGTTCGTCATCTCCCCCTTTGAGCGCTCTGACCGCCAACAATTTCTGGAATTGGGGGTGGGGCCGCGTACCTTCCGGCTGGGTTGCACGCCCATTGTGAACCTGTTTCCTCACACCGCCGAACCGATTCAGCTCACGCAGACCAAGTACGAGTTCCCCGTGGTCCCCGATTACCGGCACAGCAAAGCCATGGAGGTTTTCTCTATCGACGAGGTCCAGTGCACCTACGAGAAGAGCAGCGAAACGGTAAAGTTCGAGCCTTTTTATTCCTTCCGCCACTCCGTGCGCGACCGGCAACCCTCGTTCTGGCACGCCACGCGGCGGGCGGGGACGCCTCCCAGTGAGGGTTTGACGGAGATGTGGCTCTCGCTGGTGGATCTTTCCGGCCGAGCCGTCACGCGCGATCTCGATACGCTTATGGTTCGCTGTACCTGCTCGAATGCGGACCTCCCGTCGAGGCTTCCGTTCGGGGATACCAGCGGGGATTTCGACCTGGAAGAAGAATCGGCGGTGGAAAAAATCGTGGCCACGCGCGCGCCCACTCCCAGCCTTCGGCCCGCGGTGGGCCGCGACGCCCTGTGGAGGCTGATTTCTCACTTGTCGCTCAATTATCTTTCCCTGGTCGAAGATGGCCGCGAGGCGCTGCAAGAAATCCTGCGGCTGTATCAGGGCCACGCGCTGTTTGTCGAACAGCAGGCGGACGGGATCATGGGTGTAAAAAGCGCCCGGAAATTCGCTCGCGTAATCGGCGATCATGGGATCTCCTATGTTCGCGGCATGAAAGTCGATCTCGAATTGGACGAAACGAAATTCGTCGGTGGCGGCGTGTATCTGTTCTCGAGCGTGGTGGAGCATTTTCTGGCGCAATACGTCTCGATGAACAGCTTTAGCCAGCTGGCGGTGAAAACTCTGCAAAGAAAGGAAGTACTTCGAGAATGGCCGCCCAAGGCGGGCAACCGGATACTGCTCTAGAAAAGCCGTCACTGCCCGAACTGCTCCGGCAGGGCGCCACGGACTTTTCATTTTTTCAGGCCGTGCGGCTGCTCCAACGCGCCGCGGGTCTGCGAGAGCCGATCGGTTCGTTTCTCAACCCCGACCGCGAGCCGGTGCGATTCGCCGCGCATCTCTCGCTGGCCTTCCCCGTGGCGGAAATCGAATCGCTCGAAGCGCAGATCGATCCCCGATCGAACCAGGACGAACCACCCAGGATGACCGTGAACTTCTTCGGTCTCCACGGTCCCTCCGGTGTGTTGCCGACGCGATTCACCGAGATGATGATCGAGCGCTCGCTCGCCCGCGACCGCACTTTCCGCGATTTCCTCGATCTTTTCAATCACCGGCTGGTTTCGCTGTTGTATCGCGCTTGGGAGAAATACCGCTTTCCTGTAGCCTATGAGCGCAGCCGCGACGACGCTTTCACCGGCTACATGCTGGACCTGATCGGCTTGGGCACTACGGGACTGCGTAACCGCCAGGCCGTCCCGGATGAAGTGCTGATCTGCTACGAGGGACTTCTGGCCCAATTTCCGCGATCCGCTATGGCATTCCGTCTGATGCTGGCACACTACTTCGAAGTGCCAGTCGAAGTGGAACCCTTCGCCGGCACGTGGCGGCCGCTGGATGCGGGATCGCGCACCTGTTTGAGCGGAGGATTCTCGCGTTCCGAGCAGTTGGGGATTGGAATCGTGCTGGGCGACGAGATTTGGGATCAGCAGTCTGTGGTCCGGGTGAAGCTGGGTCCGATGCCGCTGGAGCGCTACAACAGTTTTCTGCCGGATGGCGACGCACATGAGCCGCTGAAAGCCCTGTCGCGATTTTTCTGCGGAGACGACATCGACGTGGAAGCGCAGCTCATCCTGAAGCGCGAAGAAGCCCCGCGCGCCGCTTTGGATGTGGACGATGTCCCGGCGCCAAGGCTCGGATGGGTCTCCTGGATGTTCACGCGCTCTTTGGATCGCGATCCGGACGAGACCATCCTGCGCCTGTGGGAAATGTAGGAGAAATATGAACGCCAGCTTGAAATCGATTATCGGCAAACTGAATCACACCACGCGCAACGCGCTGGAGGCAGCCGCGGGGCTGTGCGTCTCCCGCACTCACTACGATGTCGAGGTGGAGCATTACTTGACGAAGCTGATCGACTCGCCGGACGGCGACTTCGAGCGCATCGAGCGGCGCTTCGGGATCGACCGCGCCCGGCTGGCGGACGACCTGGCGCGCAGCCTGGACCATCTCAAGACCGGAAATGCCCGTACGCCGTCGTTCAGCCCCACGCTCGCCAAAATGCTTTCCGAAGCCTGGAGTTTCGGCTCGCTGGAATACGGCTTGGAGGAAATTCGTAGTGGCGCGACAATCCTGGTGTTAGCCGCCGATCCCGAATTGTCCCGCATGATGCGCGACATCAGCCAGGAATGGCAGAAAATCGATTCGCACAGCCTGCAAACCGAATTTTCCGGCATCGTCGCCGGATCCTCCGAGGACGCCGAGACGGCGTCCGGCGCGCCTGCAGCGGCCCCGCGCGCCGGAGGAAAAACGCCCAACCTCGATCAATTCACGATCGATGTGACACAGAACGCCCGCGCCGGGAAAATTGACCCGGTGTTGGGCCGGGAGCGCGAGATTCGCCAAGTGGTCGACATTCTCATGCGGCGCCGCCAGAATAATCCGATTCTCACCGGGGAAGCGGGCGTCGGAAAGACCGCCGTGGTGGAAGGATTCGCGCTCCGCATCGTGCAGGGCGACGTCCCTCCGCCGCTCAAGAACGTCGCGGTTCGAAGTCTCGATCTGGCTTTGCTGCAGGCCGGGGCCGGTGTAAAGGGCGAGTTTGAAAACCGCTTGAAAGGGCTGATCGAGGAAGTGAAAGCCTCTCCAACTCCGATTATTTTGTTCATCGACGAAGCGCACACCATGATCGGAGCTGGTGGAGCGGAAGGGCAGGGCGATGCGGCCAACCTATTGAAGCCTGCCCTGGCTCGCGGCGAGCTGCGGACCATCGCGGCTACCACCTGGTCGGAATACAAGAAGTATTTCGAGAAGGATGCCGCTTTGGCGCGGCGCTTCCAAGTGGTAAAGGTGGACGAACCGGAAGAGCTGCGCTGCATGGTGATGCTGCGCGGTGTGGTTCCGGCGCTCGAAAAACACCATGGCGTCAGGATTCTCGAGGAAGCGGTGCAGGCGGCCGTGCGCTTTTCGCATCGCTACATGGTAGGACGGCAGTTGCCGGATAAGGCGGTAAGCGTTCTCGACACGGCCTGCGCGCGGCTGGCCCTCGGCCATCACACCACGCCGCCTCCCATCGAGGAGGCCATGCGGCAACTCGACGATCTGCTGGTGCAGGAGCGTATTCTCGGACGGGAAGCGGCGGTGGGGGCAGATCACCGCGAACGGCTGCAACAGATCGAACAGGAAAAATCCCGGATCGAAGCGCGCCTGGCAATGTTGCAGGAGCACTTCAACAAGGAGCGCACCATGGTGGCGCGCATCCGCGAACTCAGGTCGCATCTGGAAGGCGAGAGCGCCCTCGCTACAACCGCGGCGACGGAAACACTGCCCGAAGACACACGCGCGGCGGCCCGCGCCGAAATCAATTCCCTCACCAGTGAGCTCGAAAAACTGCAAGGCGATCAGCCGCTGATGCGCGTGTGCGTGGACGCGCAAACGGTGGGCGAAGTGATCTCGGTCTGGACCGGAATCCCGCTGGGCAAAATGGTGAAGGATGAAGTGGCGACGGTGCTGGAACTGGAGCAGCACCTGGGCCGCAGAGTGATCGGACAGGGCCACGCTCTGGCGGCGATCAGCGAACGCATCCGCACCTCCCGCGCCAGCCTGGACGATCCCAGCCGTCCCGTGGGTGTGTTTCTTCTGGTTGGCCCGAGCGGCGTCGGTAAAACGGAAACCGCCCTGGCGCTCTCGGATTTGTTATACGGAGGCGAGCGCAACCTGATCACCATCAACATGTCCGAATTCCAAGAGGCTCACACCGTCTCGACCCTTAAGGGTTCGCCTCCCGGTTACGTCGGATATGGAGAAGGCGGCGTGCTGACGGAAGCGGTTCGCCGGCGCCCCTACGCCGTGGTGCTGCTCGATGAAGTGGAGAAGGCGCATCCCGATGTGCTCGAGCTGTTTTATCAAGTCTTCGACAAGGGCACCATGGAGGACGGGGAAGGCCGTGAAATCGATTTCAAGAACACCATCATCATTCTGACCAGCAACGCCGCCACCGACACCATCATGAAACTCACGGCGGATGCCGAAACCAGCCCGTCGTCCGATGCGCTCGCGAAAGCGCTCAAACCGGAGCTGAACAAGATCTTCAAGCCGGCTTTTCTCGGCCGTCTGGTTATCGTTCCCTACTTCCCCATTCGCGATGCGGCGCTCCAGCAAATCATTTCGTTGAAGCTCGCCAAGATCCAGCGCCGGACAGAGGAAAATCATAAGATCAAGCTGACCTGGGACGCAAGCGTGCTCAGTGAGGTCGCCAGCCGCTGCACGGAAGTGGAAAGCGGGGCGCGCAACGTGGACAACATTCTCACCAATACGCTGCTGCCGGACTTGTCGCGCCAGTTGTTGAACGGCATCGCGGAAGGCGCGATCCCCTCGGCAATTCACGTGGGAATCGGAGAAAACGGCAAGTTTATTTATTCCTGATGTATGCCGATTACGATCAGCCAGAAGCTTCGCCTCTTTCACTTCGATAGCCCTCTGGGCGAAGACAAACTCCTGGTCAACAAATTTTCCGGCACGGAAAAAATGTCGGAGTTGTTTAAGTTCGAGCTGGAGCTGGTCTCGACCGATTTCTCCATTCAATCGGAGCAAATGCTGGGCCAGAATGTCACTGTCGGTATACGCCACATCGACGGCGAGAATTTTCGTTATTTTAACGGGCACATCAGTAAGTTCACTCCCATCCGCCACGATGGACGCCTAGCCTACTATCAGGCCGAGATGGTGCCTTGGCTGTGGTTTTTGTCTCTGACTCAGGGCTGCCACATCTATCAGGAAAAGACCCTGGTGGAAGTGATAACCGATACGTTCAATCACTACGGCTATAAGGACTTCAACTTCAACGTTACGGATCGGCACAAGCCTTGGGAAAACTGCTGCCAGTATCAGGAGTCCGCGTTCGAGTTCGTATCGCGGCTCTTGGAAATCGAGGGCATGTACTACTTTTTCAAACACGAAGAAGGCAAGCACACGCTCATGATCGTGGATCACATGTCCTCGCATACGCCCTGCCCTTTTCAATCCGCGTTTTCCTACGAGCATGAGACTGGACAGGGCGCTCTGCGAAACGAAGACACGATTCTAAGCTCGAACATGCGCAAGATAGTAAAGCCCAACAAGTATGCGCACAAGGATTATAACTTCAAGATCCCGCAAAACCCGCTCGAGATTACGAAAAAGGTGCAGCGTGATACCGGCGTCGACCGCGAACTGGAAGTCTATGATTATCCCGGTGAGTACGAATTGCCGAGCGACGTGACGGATTGGGGCGACCTGCGGATGGAAGAGCAGGAAACCGATCACACCCTCGCCGAAGGCACCGGAACCGGCCGTTCCATGCTCCCCGGCTACCGATTCCAACTCAAGCAGCACGACCGGTCCGAGCAAAATATCGATTACCTGCTGGTGAGCGTGACCCACAAAGGCCAGGAAGGCTCCTTTGGCGCCGGCATGGACGACCAGGAAGCGGACTACACCAATTCCTATGTCGCCCAACCGTCCTCGGTGCAATTCCGGCCCACCATGAAGACCGACGAGCCAAAAATCGCGTCCACTCAGACAGCCTTTGTCGTGGGCCCGCCCGGCGAGGAAATCTACACCGACGAATGGGGACGCGTGCGCGTCAAATTCCATTGGGATCGCCGTCAGGGGGACGAGAACGGAAACAGCTCGTGCTGGATCCGTGTGATGCAGCCGTGGGGCGGACCCAGATATGGGCATATCTGGATTCCGCGCGTGGGGATGGAAGTCATCGTCACCTTCCTCGAGGGCGATCCAGACCGTCCCCTGATCACCGGCTGCGTATATCACCAAAACAACCGCCCGCCCTATCCGCTCCCGGCCAACAAAGAATGGAGTGGAGTCAAAACCCGCAGCACCAAAGGCGGCACGGAGGACAACTACAACGAGATTCGTCTGGTGGACAGTATAGGACAAGAACTATTCCGGATGCAGGCCGAAAGAGATCTGCATATATTCGTCAAAAACGACCGCAGCGAATACATCTTGCAGGATCGGTTTCTCGATGTCGGCCAGGATAAGCACGAGCGCATTGAGAAGAACAAATATACGGATGTGTCAGGCGATTTTCAGGAAAATATCGACGGCAAGGTGAAAGTTCAGATCGGCGACGATGCGACCTTGGAGATTTCCGGCAATCAGACCGAAGAGGTGCAGGGCAATAAGAACATCACCGTCGATGGCGATTTTGCCGAAGACATTCAGGGTGACACCTCCATTCACAACGAGGGCGATCTCGATCAGCAGGTGGACGGCGACGGCAGAATCACTGTCACCGGCGATCTTCACATCAAAAGCAGCGGGAAGTTGATCCTCCAGGCCGATGGCGGGCTAACCGTGAAATGCGGTGGCGCATTCTTCGACATCAACGACGGCATCATCACCATCCAGGGCACGAAGATCCTGCTGAACTGCGGCGGCTCGGCCGATGACGCCGACCAGGCCAGCCCCGGCGATCCCGACACGCCGGACGATTTCGACAACCCTGACGATCCAAGATTCCAGTCGCCGGCCGGCAACTTCCCTCTGCCGGACAAAGAGGCGCCCGAACCCGACGCTTCCACCGACAATGGCGCTGACCTGTCGAGCGGCCCCAGTTCTTCCTCGCCGGGAGCAGACGGCGGATCCTCGGATCCTTTCTCCGGCGGCTCCAATCCCTACGCAGACGCCGAATCGTTGACAGGAACCTTTGATCCCGACGCCATGGGCACAACGAGCTCGCCCGACCCCTTGGCCAGCAATCCCTGGGTGGCGCAAGGAGCAAGCATTCTGGGACAGGTGCTCACGGAAGCCGAGGGCGTCCTGGGACAGGCAGCTTCCATGACAGAACAGGCCATCACGGGCCCGGCTCAGGCCGACGCTCCACCAGCGTCCACTACGCCGCCTTCCACCACGCCTTCTTCGGGGGCAGATGATTCCCAAGTCAGCGGAACGCCGGATGAGAATCCTGGTACACCGGGTGGAGATCAGGGCGTCGCGTGACGCACCTTGATTACCGCCTGAGACGCAAGCACGTCACCCCTTGCTGTTTCTTTGCTCCGTAGCCGCGCACCGGGCCGAAGAATTCAGCCAGCTCTGGGTCATTGCAGCTTTCAAGAAAAGATGGCAGCACGCTCGGATCATAGAAACGGAAAAGGTACTTCTTCCCTTGCGGGCCTTGCACCGTAAGGAATCGCCTAAAGTGAGTGCGCAGACTCTCCAGCGGCCCGTCGGCATAAACGAAGATTCCCCAGGGAGCGGCCCAGAGATCGCTCACGATCCAGTCGAAGATACCCGAGTCCACCTGCATGAGATAGGGCGCCACGGTGGAATATTGTTCTACCGCTTCGCCACGGTACAGCGAGACTGCCTTCGAGGGGCCCGCCTGGTCTACTTTCTTGGGCACCGATGGCTCATCGCAGGAGTCAACCACGGCATAAAGCTGGCCGGTCCCGCAGATTCGCCTCCATTCGTCTTGGCTGGTGTTGTCGATTTGGAGTTTAGGGCTGGCCACGCCTCAATTGCCGCTGCAGATTTGAGCTAGAGCTTTCCCGGTTTTCTTGGCCTGGCTTAGCCCGCTCTCGGTCCCGTCGCCGACGAACACGTCCTCGCTGGCTTCGACCATGTAGCCCATGCCGCCGCAGTGCTCGTCCAAATCGAACAACCGATGGGCTTGAAGATTATTGATTAGAACCGTCTCGCTGCCCTCCATGGCCACCCAGGTATTCGGGCCGCAGCACTGGGCATGGATTCCTACATCCGTTACCCGAAGAGCGTTTCGGTTGTTCACATAAACATCTGGGGAGCCAGTCTCCGCCGGCCCGCGGCAGGCATGTGGGCAACATGATTTCCCGTGCGTATCCACGGGAACAAAAGAGTCGTCTCCAAGCCTAGCTTGCGGCTGCATGACAAGCACAATTACACCACCGTTTTCTGGGTGGTGCAACAAGGCGGGGCCCTGGAGGCGCATGCGGGAAAGCGCAAAAAACACGGAGACCCTAAGGCGGCCCAGGACTAATTTCCTACATACGGGGCTCAGTGTATGCTAAACAATAGTAAGACCTATAATCTGGAAAACGCAAACTGGCAAGAGTCGGGAAGCTCAGCTGGCAACTTCCTGAGATGCAGCTAGCGGTCTGTTCTCGTATATGTCATTTAAGGAAGGCTTGAGCTGAACCGCCGGATGGCTATGAAGCGGACGAATCTACAGGACCGCTATGAACTTCGCGAAGCCTTAGGGCACGGCGGGATGGGTGTCGTTTATCGAGCCTACGACACACTCATGAAGCGCGAGGTGGCGCTCAAGACGATTTTAGACATTGACAACCCCGCCACTGTAACGCTGTTTTACAAAGAGTGGAGCATTCTCAGTACGATGGTCCACCCGAATGTCATCAACATCTACGACATCGGCGAGTTCGAAGAAGAAGGCATCAGGAAGCCCTTCTTCGTGATGCCGTTGCTGCCGGGTGTGACGCTTGACAAGCTAATCAAGGAAGGCAGCCCGCGGCTGAGCGTCAAGGGGCTGCTGGACCTGATTGAGCAGGCCTGCCGCGGTTTGCATGCGGCCCACGAGCAGGGGTTGGTGCACCGGGACGTCAAACCGAGCAACATCTTCGTGATGGATGACAACTCGGTGAAGATCATCGATTTCGGGATCGCGCGGCAAGCCGCCGCTACTTCCAACACCAGTCTCAAAGGCACGCTGTACTACCTTGCGCCCGAGCAGCTGCGGATGAAGCCGCCGACGCCCCTTTCGGATCTATACGCCCTGGCCGTGGTCACCTATGAAGCGCTGACGCGTCACCGGCCGTTCACGGGAGGTACCGATTCCGATTTGGTGGAGGCCATAATGCATCACAGCCCCCCGCCCATCTCCGAACTGAATCCCGATGTCTGCTACGCCATCAGCCAAGTGGTCCACAAGGCCATGGCTAAGCAACCCTGGCATCGTTTCTTCAACATGCGGGAATTCGGCGATGCCTTGCAAAAAGCGTTCCGCGGCGAACCGCTCGAGTACTTCGACAGCAGCAAAATCAAGCCCCGCTTGGAACGAGCCGAACAGAGCTTCGCCCAGGGAGATTACGACTTCGCATCCGAAATTCTCTCGGAGCTGGAAGCCGAAGGCCAGCTGGATCAACAGATCGGCCTATTGCGTGGCCGCGTCGATCAGGCCGTGCGCCAGACACGCATCCAGCAGTTGCTGGAGAATGCCCGCCGCTTCTACCAAGCCGCCGAATATTCGCTGGCTTTACGCAAGGTGCAGGAAGCCTTGGAACTGGACCCTAATGATGCGGGCGCCGTGACCTTGAAGGCGCAAATAGAAAAGGAGCGCCGCGAAAAGAAAATTTCCGAATGGATCACTTTGGCGCGCCAGCACTTGGACAATCAAGCGTTCCGCCAGGCTCGCGAGGCTCTGGACAACGTTCTGCAATTGAAGCCCAATGAGACCGACGCTTTGCGTCTCATGGCCGAAATCGGGCGCCGCGAGCAGGAAGTGGCCCGCATACGCGACGAGAAGGCCCGTTTGTATCAGGCCGCCATGCAAGCCTGGGAGAAGGGCGAAGTCAGCGCCGCCATGACCAAGCTGGAAGTGCTGATGGCCCTGGATCGTGATCTGCCCGAATCAGACAATGCTCGCAGCAGCTCCTATCAGAACTTCTACAATCAGGTCCATTCCGAGCACAACGGCCTCAAGAATTCCTACGATGAAGCGCGGCGCAATTTGTCGGCCGACAATTTCGAGGCTGCTCTCATCATTTGCAGGCAATTCTTGGCCAAGTATCCCAATCACGCGCTGTTTCAAGCTCTGAAGTTCGATGTGGAAGAGCGCCAGCGGCAGAACCTGTCGGCAGTAATCGCCGAGACCGACCGGCGGGTGGACGAAGAACAGGATCTGGATAAGCGGGTCGGCATCCTGGAGGAAGCGGTCAAGCTTTACCCCGGCGAATCCCACTTCGAGCGTGCCATGCGCCTGGTTCGGGACAAGCGGGATCTCGTTAATTCCATCATCGCCAAAGCCCGCTATTTCGAAGAGCGCGGGCAGTATCTGGAAGCCCTCGACCAGTGGCAGATCCTTAAGTCCATCCACGAACGGCAGCCGGGCCTGGCTTTCGAAATCCAGCGCTTGATCAAGCGCCGGGATCAACAGGCTCTGCAGAGCGCCAAGGCGCGCTGGGTGGAGCAAACCGATAAGTACCTGGAAGGCGGAGATTACGATCGCGCCATGAAGACCGTGCAGAGCGCTCTGGTCGAGTTTCCCAATGAGTCCGAACTGCTGGAGCTGGACAAGCTGGTTCGCAAGAGCCAGGAGCGTGCCACGCAAGCCGTCGAGCTCTTGGAGCGCGCCCGCGAGGCCAGCGAATGCGGCGCCGTGAGGCAGAGCCTGGAGTTGTTGCACGAGGCTCGGGATTTCGATCCCCGAAACTCGGTGATTCGTACGGTATTGGTGAATACTCTGCTGGTGTACGCCCGCAACTTAGTGGATACCGACTGCGAGGCTGCCGACGCTGCCGTGCAAGAAGTTTTGCAACTGGCGCCAAATCACATGCAGGCTCAGAGCCTGGCTAGCCAGATCTCGGATAAAAAGCATGAAGATTTCATCTCTTGGTGCCTGACCCAGGCGCGCAGACTGCAGACCGATGGAGACATTCCCGGCGCCTTGGCTGTGGCCGCGCAAGGGCTGGCGTCTTATCCGAACGAGCCACGGCTGCAGAAACTTCAAGCCGTACTGCAACGCGCCGAGGCCGGACGGCCCGCACCGGCAACCACCACGTTTGAAGCACGTGAAGCAACCAAGCAGTCTCCGCCTCCGTTGCCGTCTTCCATTTCCGCCGGGGCGCCTCCGGCTGAATCTCCGGCGATTGTTCCACCATCTGAGATTTTCTCCGCAAGCGCGTCCGAACGGGGTGCGCCGCCTCCCGCCGTGCCTACTCCGCCGAGCATTTCATCCGGGTTCGGCGCCGCGAGCCCTGTGCCGCCACCCAGGCAAGCGGAAGACGCGAGCCCTCCACCTCTCGCGAGCTCTCCACCTCTCGCGCCCTCAACAGGATTGCCGTCGCCCGGGAGCCCGCGCCTGGATCATCGCAAGGTAGTTCTGACCATAGGGGGTGTGGCGGCTGCGGTGCTTCTGGTCGCCGGCGGTGTAATCTTTAGCCGTTCGCAAAACAAACCGAAAGCCCCGCCTCCGCCGCCCGCCGCGCTGACAAAGGTCAAGGTCAGTGTCCACTCTTCGCAGCCGGGCGCGGAACTGAGTGTCAACAGTCAAGTCTGCGGCAACTCCAGTTGCGACCTGGATCTGGGTCCGGGCGACTATGTCGCGGAGGCGCGTTTGCCCGGATACGAACCGGCCACCGCCAACTTCTCGGTAAACAACGTCCAGAACAGCGCGCTCGACGTCAATCTAACCCTCCACCAGACTCCACCCCTGGTGACGGTTTCCACCGACTTAGCATCCGGAAAAGTACTGCTGGATCAGGCCCAGGCCGGACAAATTCAGGGCGGCGAGCTGGACATCGCCACTCTGAAGCCAGGACGTCACACCTTGTCCCTGGAAGGAGGCGCGTTCCGCGCTGCTGTTGCATTGGACATTTCCGATGGCGAGCTTCCAAAACTCGCTGGGCCAATCCAGACACAAGGAATGCGTGGCCTTGTGGTGGTCCACTCCGGGCGGGAGGCTAGAGTCTACGGAAGCGAAGCCGGATCCCAGGTGAGCTTGGACGGCAAGCCGGCCGGGTCATTGGCCGCGGATGGCCTTCAGATTCGGGATCTCCCCCCCGGCTCGCATGAGTTGGTGGTGCAATCGCCGGCCAAGGAAACCAGCAAGGTGGTCTTCGAATCCGGTCCTTCCACTTCCATATTCGCGTCTCTGTTGACCAACCAGAATTTGGCCGTCTTGAATATTTCCACCAGTGATGACGGCGTGGATATTTATATCAATGGAGAAAAATATCGTCGCCAGACTAAGAATGGCGCGCTTCGAATCTATCTCCCGCCGAAGTCCTATTCTGTGCGGGCGCAGAAGGACGGCTTCGCTCCTTCCGCCGACCAGACCGTCGAGCTGCGTGCGGGTCAGGAAGCCAAAGTCGATCTCCGGCTCATGCCGCTTAAGGCAGCTCTGTTAGTTCACCATGGGGTTCCGGGCTCGGATGTTTTGTTGGACGGAACATCCCTTGGTGTAATCGGGTCCAACGGCGAATTCTCCATGCCCAACCTCACTCCCGGACGGCACTCGGTTTCCATAAAGCACGACCGTTATAAGCCGATTCAATCCGATCAGGTATTCATCGTTGGCAAACCGGTTGAATTGGACGGGGCGCTCCAGAGCACTTTCGGTACTTTGAAGATCGAATTGAGCCCCGGCAACGTGGACGCCCGCATAAGGCTCCGGCGGGAGGGTGACCAACATGATCAGGATGTGAGTAAGGATGCCAGTTTGAGCCTGCCGGAAGGATCCTACACCGTTACGGCGTCCTCCCCGCGCTATCAGGATGCCACCGCGTCCGTGCACATCGCCGGCAGCAAAACTGCCGTGGCCGCGCTGGCCCTGAAACGCATCGAGGTTCCCGTGGCGAAAGCGCCTCCGGCCCCGGGCTTCGACATGGATGACTGGCGCAAAACGGGAGACTGGATGCAGGCCAGCGGCATGCTCACGCATAAAGGCGAGGAGTTCGTCATTTCCCCCATCGATTTCGGGCCGGGCAGCATTCAGTTCACCGCCGGCTTATTTCATGGCAAGCATCTCGAATGGATCTTGGCTTACCGTGACAGGAAGAACTATCTTCTGGTCCAGCTGGACGATAACAGCTTCAGTCGTTATGAGGTTTCCGACGGCAAGAAGTCTCCGAATCTAAAAGTTCCTCTGGGCTTCAAGCGGACTGGCTTCATCCACGTCTCGATCACCATCACGCCCACTGGCATCTCGCATAGCATTACCCACGATCAAGAACCGTGGCGGGTGATCGATCAATGGGAGCGTCCGAGCGCTCCGGTGAGCGGAAAATTCGGATTCCATATGGCGTCGAGAAACGACGAAATTGCGATCAGCGCGTTCCGCTACACACCGAACTAGCCACGGCCACTTGCCGAAGCGCGCGGCCGCCCGATTGAGGCCTAACAAGATTTCCTCCTATCCCACCTCACCGCGCCAGACGGGCCGGGCCTTAGCCCGCATTTCTCACCAGTGAGTTAGGCCCGCTGAATTGTGACGAGCGACGGGTCAGCCTTTTGGAGGATGAGAAAACCGGGGCACTTCAGGTAGTGTGTGGACGTGGTGGGGCCACAACGACCGCCGGCACAATAGATTTTCAAAGATCGCAGAATTTTCTCAGCCGGTGAGTGCGCGATGCACGCGTTGGAACAGGTCCGGCCAAGGGTAACTGCGCGGCAGGGAGATCCACACGCGGCGCACGGTGATCCGCACCAGCGCGCCGATCTTCAGGAGTCGAAGACGAATCGTGGCAGCTTGAGCGGTGGCCAGATCGGTCGCCTTCAATCCCAGGCGGCGCAATCCGCAGACCAGCACATAAGCCATCGCGGATAGATACAGCCGGAGTTGGTTGGCGCGGATGGATTCGGCGCTGACGCGATCGGCGAACAGGACGAACTGTTCCTTGATGCGATTCTCCATGTCGCCGCGGGCGCAGTACAGCTGTTCATATAACTTCTGCGCGGGCCAATCCGCAGCCGCCAGCGAAGTCACCACAAAGCGCGGATTCTGCTTACCCTCGATGTGTTCGGCTTTGGCCACCACACGTCGCGGCCTGGACCAGGAGCCAGACACGGTCTGATAGGAGAACTCGACGAAGACCCGAGCGGGCAGACGGGTTTGCTCCCACTGACGTTGCGCTTCCAGCAACGCATCGGCGACCAGCGCGCGCAAGCGCGGGTTGCGTGCGAGGCCGAAAGCGTAGTCCACGCGGTTATTCTCACACCAATCCATCAACTCGTCGCGGCAAAAACCGGAGTCGCCGCGGAGCGTGATGCGCACCTGCCCCCAGTGCCGGCGAATCTGTTCGACGATGCGCCGGATTTCGGCCAGGCTTCCGGCCGAAGCGTCGATGTTGGCGCAGCGCAGGCGCGCGCACAACAGGTGCTCGCCCGAGAAAATGTACAAGGGCAGGTAACAGTAGTGATCGTAGTAGCCGTGAAAGAAGCGGCCTTCCTGATCGCCGTGCAAGGCCACGTCGGTGGTGTCGATGTCCAGCACAATCTCTTCGGGAGCCGCGGTATGCGCTTCGACGAACACGTCCACCAGCAACTCGTCCATGCCCTGTTTCCAAAAGGTGATCTTCTTGTAGCGGTCTGCTGAGCCGGTGCCCAACTCCAGCCGGTTGAGCGTG
The DNA here is from genome assembly GCA_963739705.1 of Terriglobia bacterium. GTDB lineage: Bacteria > Acidobacteriota > Terriglobia > Bryobacterales > Bryobacteraceae > Palsa-89. Next base: position 946,799 of record CAVUBR010000025.1, read on the forward strand.
CTCTTGCCGGCCAGCGGCTGCTCCAAGTCCTCCTGGCCCGCCAGCAGTTTCAACACCGGGTCCTGGCGCAGTTGCTCGTGATCGTTCAAATCTTCGTAGCCCAGCGCCAAAGCCGCAACGCGCTGCGAAATCATTTCCGCCACCGAATGTTGAATGCGCGCCGGAGCCCGTCCGTCCAGAAAGCATTGCGCCAAGCGCGGCAACAGATTCATGCGCCGATCGGTTTCCCGTAGCAGAAGACCTCCTGCGTCCGAAGTCATCGTGCCGCCGTCAAACTGACCAGTCACCTGGCGCGAAAAATGGGCTTGGAATGTGAACTGAGTTTGGCTACACTCTGTCATAGCGAAAGCCGCCTTTCTTCTGGGCCTTAACTGCTGTGTGGAAACTCAGTTATGCCAGAGTCGGCGGCTTTTTGCTAGAGGGTTCGTGAGAAATGCGGGTTAGCGCGGTTCCACCGGTCGAACGCCCACCGTCTCCTCGGGGTTCATGGCCGCGTCAACAGATACCGTTCCGCTCGCGGGCACTGTGACCTGCCTTTTGATGGTGACGTATCGATCCGCCTCGAAGGTGATGGTGTAGACGCCGCCGGGAACCGCGGCAATCGTGAACCGCCCTTCGCTGTCTGTCTTAGCCGACCGAGTCGCTCCGGAGATAACCACTTGCACATTCACGTCTTCCATGCCGTTGCCGACATTGTCTTTGACTACGCCCTGAATGGTGCTCTGCGCTAAGGCCAGCGAGGCGAAAAGAAAAACCAAGCCACATAAAGCGACGGGAACGTACCGAGTCATATCCATCTCCTGAGCGGACCTGATGCGTTCCATTGTTGTACTTTCAATCTTTAAGTGTCAACGCGGTCAACCCCTGGTGGCCTGACAAGCGCGGGTTTACAAGTCGGCCATCTTCTCGGCGCGTTCCTCAATGTCGCGGCGATACACGGCCAGCCTTTTCCCTTTGTACTCGACATCCACGAGTCCGAGCGATCCCAGGTTGCCAGAGACGAGCATCACGGATCCGCGCGGGATCGCCATAAACTCGGCCCGGCCGTCGTCATGACGCGCTTGTGCCACTAGCGGCGTGTGGACTCGGTAAACGCTTGTTTTTGGGTCCTCTTGCATGAATCCTCCAACAAATGGAGTTGATAGGCAATTGACTCTCGGTCGGCTTCCTCGATGGAGCTGGCGAACCATTCGAAATAGCGCCGGAATTCGTGCGCTACCTTCCAATGGAGGGCTTGATCGGCGCTGCTCAACCCTCTCCGCAGATGAGTTTGAATGAATTGGCTTCGAATCGAACCAAGTTCCATCGGCGAACTCTCTAGTGCCTGCGCGTCGCATCTGGCATGCCAGTCTTGATGGTGCAGAAAAAACGGGATTAGAGGGATTTAGCGCTGTGAAAGAACTCCAAAGCGGCGGCAAAAACGACCTGGCTGTTTGTTTGAAATCTCACAAAGGAAGGCTGGAAGTAATCAGTGGGATGGCGGGCGGTCGCGGGGCTGAACCGCCGACCTCCTGCTTGTAAGCAAACCCTTTTGAGCAAAATTTCTTTCGGTTGCTGCTACGATACGCCAAGCGTGAGAAGTTGGAAGCCTTAGCTGTGATTTCAGCCCGACTCGATGATGACCTGAAGGCGAAGATCCTCAGTGGCGACAGCCAAGCGGCCCTGGAGTTGGTCAAAGGCCACGGACGCGTGGATAAAGAACACCAGTTGCAACTCGCTCCACGCTGGCCGTCTGAATGGCTCACGTTATCCTGCAGATCAGGGCTGCGCAGCCATAGCCTTCGGCAGCGTTAGCACGCCGGGTTGTTGAAACAGTTTCGCGCTTTGAGAGTACAGCGTGCTTGGAATCGCTTTACCGTTCCGAAGTTGGACAACGTTGCAAGAATGAACGTCAATTTTGTTGTTGGCGGCCGGGACGCCAGCAAACGTACCTTTATGCGTGCCTGTTAAGTGAGTACGCATGACGACGAAATCGCCGCTGGTGATGAGTTGTTCGATTTCAACGTGCAAGTTGTCTCTAAGCTGACTTTTGCTCTTGCATCCTGACCCTGCCGCACTTGTGGCACTTCCATTTTCTTCTCTTGTGGTAAATGTGCCCCTTGAGTTCTTTCATCGGGATTTTGCAGGTTTTGCAGGTCACGTCAATACGCTTCCAGGATCGCATTACTGATTCGCACCCAGAATCGCGGCTTCTTGCTTGCCTCGATTCGGGTGGTCATTCGCTCGAAGACGCGACTCGCTACCATAGAGCCGTGCCTGCCCAACGCCATGCCGGCCCAGGACCCGTTACTCCCGACGTTGCTGAGCCTTCATTGGCGGAACGTGCGCGCACGCTCGCTTTGCTCGGCCTTATCGGCAGCCTCTCCACGCATTCGCAAAAGGTTCCCGGATTTCCCTTCGGCTCCATGATGCCCTACGCGGCTGACGATCTCGGCCGCCCGATATTCTTCATCAGCAGCATGGCGATGCACACCCAGAATCTACGGCAGGACCCTCGTGCCAGTTTGCTCATTACCCAGCCGGACGTTTCTGGAGATCCCCTGGGCGCCGCCCGTTTGACGCTCCTGGGCGGCGTAACGGAAGCGCCCTCTGCAGAAGTCAGAGAACTCTATCTTTCGCGCTACGAGAACGCAAAATTCTGGCAAGACTACGCCGACTTTGCGTACTATCGGCTGCAGGTCTCGGCGGTTTACTTCATTGGAGGTTTCGGCGTGATGGGATGGATCTCCGCCGAGGACTACGGAAGCGCGCTACCCGATCCTCTGGCCAAGGCCGCGCCAGGAATCATTCGGCACATGAATAACGATCATGCCGATGCTCTTCGTCTGATCGCCCACCGGTTTGCAGGGGAACCCTCCGACGAGGCGTTGATCACCGCAGTCGACCGGCTGGGCTTCCATCTCCGGCTTAAGGCGGGCGACAGAATTCACGGCCGGCGCGTGGCTTTTTTGAGAGAAGTTAGAGATCCAGAAGACGCCCGGGCGGTTTTCGTGGAGATGGTCCGGCAGGCGAAATCAACCGAAGCACTTTGACGGGGCGCGGACTGTTCAGCGGATCTTTCTCCTGCGCCTTGATGCCGATATGCTGCGATCATGCGGCCTTTCCCTCAACTCGGCAATCCGGAGACAAACCGCCTGGCACGATGCAGGTGTAGAGCACGGCAAAAAAAGGCGAAGCTCCGCCTGTCGGCCGTCCTTCGGTATACTTGACCCAAACTTATGGCGGGTCGCTTGAGAACGTTCTGGCAGCGCGTCAGCGACGGCATTGAGATTCAGCAGCTCTGGGCGCAGTTTCACGCTGAATCCCGCGCCAGCTACGAGCTGTACGCCAAAGAGGTGAGCTGGACCAAGACAGAGGGGGAATCGGGGTGGAGACGGTTCTGGCGGGTCGTCCGGGGCCTGTTCTGGTCGATGATGATGAAGCTGTCTCCCGCGCGCCGTGTGCTGTTCTTGGTCGCGTTAGTGCTGCTGTTTTTTCCCGTCATCAGTGTGCACACAGGAGAGCATGATTTCGACCTGGAGAACCTGAGGTTCTTCGGCGGGGTCGGGCTGTTGGTTCTGCTGGCTCTGGAACTGTCCGACCGCGTGACGATGAAGCGCGATCTCGAAATTGCGCGCGAGATTCAGAGTTGGCTGATGCCGGCCGCGGCTCCCAAGGTTCCGGGCGTGGACATCGCCTTTGCTACGCGCCCGGCCAACACTGTCGCTGGGGACTACTATGACGCATTCTTGCGCCCCGCCGCTCCGGACCAGGACCAGCGCCTGCTCTTGGTGGTGGCAGACGTCGCAGGGAAGAGCGTTCCGGCGGCGCTGTTGATGGCCACACTTCAAGCGAGTCTTCGAACTCTAGCTGCGCTTCCGGGTTCATTGCTGGAACTGGTGGCACGGCTCAATCAATATGCCTGCGCGCAAAACCTGGGTGGGCAGCGATTCACCACGGCGTTCCTAGCGGAGCTGGAGCCTGCCAGCGGACGCCTGACCTATGTGAACGCGGGGCATAACTGGCCGGTGCTGCGCCACGTTGCGGGAGCCATCGAGCGGCTGGAGACTGGAGGCTTGCCGCTGGGCATCAGGCCGGGCGCCCAATACGAATGCGGTCACACTACTCTGGCCGCAAGAGACCTGCTGCTGATCTTCACGGACGGGCTAGTGGAAGCGGAGAACGATCGGGAAGAGGAATACGGCGAGCCGCGCATGTTGGGAATTCTTTCCGGAGCCCGAGGAAGCGCGAGCGAAGTGCTCAAGCAGCTTATGTCGTCGGCGGACGCGTTTGTCGGATTGACCCGGCAGCACGACGACATCACCTGCCTGGTGTTGCGAACTTTCGCACCGCGTGACGGCGGTGTGGGCTGATTTTCTCGTGATTGATCGCGCCGGCAGCGGTGCCGCGTCATAAAGAAGACCGCACGGTCGGCGCGCCAGCTCAGCTCGCTTTTGTTTGATGCCGTCAGCTGTCTAAAAAGCAAATGTCCGGATGGCCGTTAATGCAATCACAACGGCCCCAAACTGCCGCGCCGCGCGTAGGAGATTGAAATCGCTGTGTGTAACACTGCAAGTCGATGGACCTCGCCCGGCGGTTGGCGCCCCACCAGTAACGAAAAGCCACAGCGGCGGGGGATTACAGCAGCAGCGCGTCAATACGGTGCGCGTGTACCATTTCTTCGCTTGGGGACCAGGCGAAGACCGTGAACCTGCCGTCCTGCGAGGCGACCAGCGCGATCGCGTCGCGCTGGTCATGCACAAACTGTGCCGCCGACAAGTGGCGCGTACCGCCGAACTGGGCCGGCTCGGCAATCGCGGGGCTCCCGCCTTCGATAGGTTCCGTGACGATAACCTGGGCCACTTGTGGAGAGCCCCGCGACGGACGATCTTGGCGCCGAACGCTAGCAACTTGTAATCCGCCGAGATAAGCGTGGCCCCGTCCACGGCGGTAAGGCCCGCAATTCCATCTACCGCACGGCCCAGGGCATCTTCCCACCGCCGGCTTGGCTTGCCCCCGGCATCTTTTCGCATCAGGTCCGCAAGGCCGGAGAACGCGGGCACAACCGAATAAGTGATCGGTTGAAGGATGGACTCGTTCCAGGCATCCGACCCCACGGGCGCCACGAGCAGCATGCCGCCACGGCCATGCGTTCGCATCGATACAGCAAGCTGCAACAGAACGTTCACCTCCGAACCAGTGGCGAACTGTGATTCCAAACGGAGCAGTGAAGTGAGCAGCTTTGGATAGGCAGGGCTCATCGCGGCTTGTGGATCGATGATCTTGATCTCGTCACCCTGGATTACGGCGATGTTGATGAATTTGCCGGATTCCTCTGAAGGGCTTTGTTTCACAACTAGCAGGCCGGGAAGGACAACTTCCAAAATCAAAGAGAATGGCGGAAGGTTGCGGGTGATGCCCCAAACGCGCAGTTCATCCTGTTGCGGCCAAACGCCAAGATGAAGACCGACTCTCTCCACCGCTGCCGCGAGTTTACTGAGATCCTTGGGCTCTAACGAAAGCGAAATGGCGAAGCAGACGGCATCGTCCACTTGCCCTGGCGCGACGAACGCGAGAGAAATGCGGGGGATGTAACCTTCCTCCCGGCGCAGGCTTGCCCAGAACGCGGCATCGATCAAAGCGGCTAAAGTCGTGGCATCGGGTAGCGAGGCGACGCGCTCAGCCGAAAATTGCGCTGGGATAGAATGAGTCGCCAAGTAGCGATGGATGCGATCGGCTGCCAACCGGGCGGCGGCGTAGGTCGGTTGAATCACCAGGGTTTGCCGCCGTCAAGAAATGCCGTACCCGCAGGGAGGGCCAAGAATGCCGCGTTGGAGCAATTCATGTACTCCTAGTTTGCGGCTCCGCGCCTGTCCTGCACAATTGGTACTTTCCGGCCCCGAGAGAGCCAGGGAAGCGGCCAAGCCGAGGTCGAGATTGCTGGGGCCGCTCTATTAGACATTCTCGATTGATCCACGCGCCAGTAACGGACGATTAGTCGCAATCCGAAAGTTGGTCGAAATGGAGTTTCGGGAGGCGACCGGCAATGGCTGATATCGGTTCCCCTCCGCGTCTATGTTTCGCCGGCCGTCGTCAATAGCCTATTCGCGGCGGTTCGGGCCTTAAATAGATCACACTAATTGGCAGGAGAGATTATGAGCACTCAGAAAGTTACGCTCCCGGGAAGCGAATGGCAGCCGATCGGCACACGGGTTGGCGATCAGCCCAACGACGAAATGATCGAGGTTTCGGTCATCCTCAAGCCCAAGGTTCGTGCGGCTGTGCCACGTACGGGCGGCGCGGTTGTCTCCCGGGAAGAATTCGCGGCGAAGCACGGCGCCGATGAAAGCGCGATCGATAAAGTGAAACAGTTCGCCAAAGAAAACAACCTTACTGTTGGCGAAGTGTCGACCCAACGGCGAACCGTAAAACTCGAAGGAACAGCGGCCGACATGATCCGCGCGTTCGAGGTCAAGTTGGACAGATACGAACATGAGGGACACCAATACCGCGCGCGCACTGGTGACATCAAACTGCCTCCAGACCTGGCCCCCTCGGTGGAGGCAGTGCTGGGATTGGACGACCGGCCGCAGGCCAAACCCCACTTTCGGGTGCGCGGCGCATGGTCGCGCCGGGCCTCGGCCGCCACGGGGGTTTCCTACACGCCCCGCCAGGTTGGTCAGCTTTATCGGTTTCCGCTCGATGCGGACGGAACCGGAGAGACCGTCGGCATTCTCGAACTGGGAGGGGGTTACAAGCCAGCGGATCTGAAGAACTATTTTTCTGCTTTGGGAATCAAGGAGCCAGCCGTCATTTCCGTCTCGGTGGATAAAGGAAAGAACACACCTACGAATCCGAACACTGCGGACAGCGAAGTGCTGCTGGATATCGAAGTGGTGGGAGCGCTGGCGCCTGGGGCAAAGATCGCCGTTTATTTCGCGCCCAATACATCGCAAGGATTTCAGGATGCGCTTACCACCGCAATTCACGATACAACTAACAAGCCATCAGTGATTTCCATCAGCTGGGGCAGTGCCGAATCCACTTGGACAGCTCAGGCGATGACGGCCTTCGACTCTGCAGCCCAGGACGCTGCGGCGCTGGGCGTCACGATCTGTGCCGCCTCCGGGGACGCCGGGTCGAGCGACGGAGTGAACGACGGCGCCAATCACGTCGACTTCCCGTCCTCCAGTCCGCATGTCCTCGCGTGTGGTGGGACAAGTCTCAAGAGCGCGAACGGAAAGATCACGAGCGAAACGGTGTGGAACGACGGACCGCAGGGCGGTGCCGGAGGCGGTGGATTCAGCAATCAATTTACTTTGCCGGCTTGGCAAGCGAGTGCTAACATCAAACCCCCGTCCGGCGGCGGGCGGGGCGTGCCGGACGTTTCCGGCGACGCCGACCCAGAGACGGGCTATAGCGTATTGGTAGATGGAGAGTCGCTCGTGATCGGAGGAACCAGCGCGGTTGCACCTCTGTGGAGCAGCTTGGTCGCTCTGCTGAACCAAAAGCTTGGAAGACCGCTAGGCTTTCTGCAGCCGGCGCTTTATGGACTGCCGCAAACTTCGGACGCTTTTCACGACATTACTAGCGGATCGAATGGAGCGTTTGCCGCCGGTCCCGGATGGGATGCCGCAACGGGCCTGGGTTCGCCCTCAGGTGAGAATTTGCTACAGGCGCTCTCGGGAGCGGGCTCAACAACTTCCGGCCGCAAAGACAAAAAAGAATTAAAGACTTGATGGATCGTGGCGGAATAGCCCGAATGCGGAGGCTCCGAAAAGTCGCTTGTGGGGATGCTGAGTCATTCGGTGTCATGACTCGTCGGGACTAACAGGCCGTCTCTCATTCGGATTCCGTCCAGGTGATACAACGTGAATCGCTCGTTTGTAGAATAAACGAACGCTTCACACAGCGGGAGGAAGGCCAAGATCGCTGCCGTTATTGCTGCTTATCGGGCTGTTTCTCAGGACATCGTTTCGGGATCGCTTCTCCGGATTGCCTACTTCACATCCAATTACCCTTTGAATGCCTGGCCTGCCAAATTAGAAAAGAAAAGATTTTGCGATTACTTCGAACCGGGCAGCCGAAAGCCCAGACAGGCAGATTTAGATGGCGCCCTGCCTGCACTTTATCCTCATGCGAATGCGAGCTGGACTCTTAGAAGATTTGTCATGCCAAGCGTACGCACAACGCCATCCTGGCTTGCGTTCCTGCGTGTAGAAGCTGATCTTGCGATGACGTTTATCAGCATTGCAAGAAACGATTCAAGACCGGAGGATTCTGCCCGCTCACTGGGAAATGCGCGAAAAGCGCTTGATCAGATTCGGTGTGTCCGCGGATGTGCCAACGTGGTGTGCACTCGCAGATGTGGGTGTCTCTTGCGGAATGTAACTAAAGTTCAATTTTGTTTTTGCAAGAACTGTGAGACGCTACCTGAAACCCAAAAAAGTTTGGTCCCAGCGGAGGACACAATGCCGGCAACTTCACTCCTGCCTGAAAGCCTCGCCCAAGCCAATGGCACTCGACCGGAGGTGGATCTCGGATCCAAACGAGGGAAATTGGTGGTTCTCAGCCCCGGCATCACACGCATCATCGAGCAAGAGAGTCTGGAAGTGTCCGTCTGGGGGCTCCTCCGATGGTGAAAAATGGGGCGTTCGCCCCCTGGCCACGTTTACACCCAAGTTCTACTGTGGACTCTACTCCATTTTGTTGAATCTGTCGGACCCCGAGGTGCGGTTTGTCCGCGTGACATGGCAGATGAGCCGGTGGAGCAAGAGCGCCGCGATGGCCAGGTGCGGTTTCTATGTCTTTGCAGAAGAGTCTGGTTCCGAGTTAGAGCTGCAGTGGCGTAGGTTTGCGCAATGCTATTTGCCACAGGCAACCGGCCGAGCACCAGGCATTTGAGGCTGGACTTCGACTTGAAAATTACACAATTATTACAGACCACAAGCGAAATCCCTGCTAGTTTTGCATGTAGTGTGATCCCTGGAGGTCCGCGTGAGCACCGACCTGATCGACACAGCCGATCCTCGAAAAATAAACTGGACCAATAGCATCGCCTTCGGCCTTTTCCACCTCGGCGCGATCGCGGCGCTATTCGTGTTCAGCTGGCATGCATTTGCTGTCGCACTCTTCCTCTACTGGATGTGTACCGGACTTGGCATCAGCATGGGCTATCATCGGCTGCACACTCATCGGTCGTATCAGATGCCTTTGGCTCTCGAATATTTTCTCGCAGTTTGTGGTGCTCTGACGCTCGAAGGCGGGCCGATTTTCTGGGTTGCGACGCATCGAATCCATCACCAGAAATCCGATCAGCCCGGCGATCCGCACTCACCGCGCGATGGCGGCTGGTGGGCTCACATGGGCTGGCTTCTGGTCGGAGAGAACAAGCATAGCAACACTCCGCTGCTGTCGAAGTATGCGCCCGATCTGATGAAAGATCGCTTCTACGTCTGGCTCAACAACTATCATTGGGTTCCCATGATCGTGCTGGGTGTCCTGCTCTGGGCTATCGGCGGTGTTCCATTCGTGCTGTGGGGGATCTGTCTCCGCGTCGTCGTCGGCCTGCACTGCACTTGGCTGGTCAACTCAGCGACACACATGTGGGGCAGCCGCCGATTCGAAACTCGCGATGATTCCCGCAACAACTGGTTGATTGCCCTTATCACCTCAGGCGAGGGCTGGCACAACAACCACCACGCGCACCCGACATCGGCGAGGCATGGACTGGCGTGGTATGAGTTTGATTTGTCCTGGATTCAAATCAGGATGCTGAAGTTCTTCGGCATAGCGAAGTCCGTTCGGGTGGCGAGACTCGGCAGCAAGGTGGCCGCCGGGGTAACCGTCAGCGGCCGCGGAGACCATGACGATGAATGGTGCGTTATCGCACTTTGACGGGTACCGGCCTACGCGGATCTGCAAAGCCAAAAGGAATCGCGAGGTTAATGGCATACCCAACCCGCCTCGCTCGCACCTCAAAGTCCGGTTATTGGACTGCGCGAGGACCAGCGGCCAAAAGACGCGAGTCTCTAGCGCGGTCCCCCAGCCGATTCTCTAAAAATCTACCGTCTGCGTCCCGTCAACCGCAGCAGGCTGAGGAACAGGTTGATGAAGTCAAGATACAGCCTTAGGGCGCCGAAGATCGCTGTCTTGCGTCCGGCGTCGGTCCCCTCGTTTCCGGGAGTGTTCATCGCCTTGATCTTCTGCGTATCGTAGGCGGTGAGTCCCGCGAACACAATGATGCCGACGATGGAGAACACAAAGCTGGCGCCCGCAGTCATCAGCCGTGGAAAGATCATGGATAGCAGACCAAAGCCGACCAATCCGAATAAGCCCATCATGCAGAACGAGCCGACTGGGCCGAGGTCCCGCTTCGTCACGAAACCGAAGCCGCTGAGGCCCGCAAAGCCAAAAGCGGTGACGCCGAAAACTGCCGCGATGCTGGAGCCCGTGTAGATCAGAAAGATGCTGGATAGCGTGAGTCCGGTTAATCCCGCGTATAGAAAATAGATGAGCGTCGCGGTCGCTCCACTGATCCGGTTGATGAGCCACGAAAGCGCGATGACGGCGCCGAGTTGGGCGATAATCAAACCCCACAATAACGCCGGGTTGCCGAAAATCGTTTGCACCAGGTGGGGATTACCTGATACGTTCCAAGCAACGACACCGGTGAGACAAAGTCCACCCGTCATCCAGCCGTACACACGGCTCATGAACCGTGCGTTCTCTGCTGCGATATAAGTGGGTCCGAAGACCTGATTGCCGAACGACTGGTTGCCGACAGGTGATTGTTCCACGCCTCAACTTTAGTCTGTGAATAAGTGCGTGTCAAATCGCTTGTAGGTTGGAGGGGGAAGGGCGGCGGTGGAGTGGCTGGAGCGGTCGGCCATCCTTCCATAAACAGCGCTAATGGAAGATTGGCCCATCATTTATGGACAAGAGCCATCGCCTCGAAAACCGAATCGCCCAGCCCCTCGAATTCCCTGCGTTCACAATAGGACTATGAAAGTCATTGCAGACCTGTGCATCGTTCCGATCGGCGTCGGAGTCTCGGTTTCAAAGGAAGTTGCAATCTGTGAGCGTATCCTTGCGGCAGCAGGGCTCAAGACACACCTGCACGCTTACGGTACCAACATCGAGGGTGACTGGGACCGGGTCTTCGCCGCAGTGAAGCAGTGCCACGAAGCCTTGCATACCGCGGGCGTGCCACGCATTTCCACCAGCATGCGATTCGGAACTCGGATCGACCGCGATCAGACGATGGAGGACAAAGTTCGTAGCGTCGAGGAGAAACTCTGATCTCTTGAGAGCATGAGCGCCAGGTTCTACTTCGCTTCGACGAGTGAGCTGGAACCGCAGCTTAGAAGGAGGGCATGGTCCAAAACCAAAAACATGATTGTGTTGTTCTTGGCCGCGATGCTGTGTCCAGCCTGCGGTAGCGCTAATACAGCCGTGGCTTCGCGAACGGCGGGGGAATGAGCCCAAGCTTCCTCGCGGCTAGCAGACGGGTGTGTCCGCGATGATGACGCCCTCTTTGTCTACGACGATCGCCTGGCGCCAGCCAAATTCCTTAATCGATGCGGCGACCTTGTCGAGCGCGCGGTCCGGGATTTTGCGATTGTTCCCGGCGTAAGGAATCGGTTTGTCGATTGGCCACCAGCCCACCTTTAGATCGTCCATCCGCACTCCTGCTCAAGCTGGATTTCGGGATCTTTCGGAGTGAAATCCCAGGATTCGCGGAAGTCAGCACGCAAGGCATCCAGACGCGTACCGCCGGCCCGGCGTTGGTTCGCTTCGACGTTTGCCGAGAACGGCCACGGGAGGCAGGAAGTCTCCGCCTATACAGCGCGCCGGGCCAAGCGTCTGCCGGCTTTGCCCCGGGGCGCAAACGATCTGGCATGCCGCTGCGGCGGGCGCGCGGCGGAGGGAATGACGAAGACGGGAGTCGTCTGCTTCTCCTCGCGGGGCACGTCGGGCGACACATGGCGACGCACCAGCCGGGTGTCTATTGTGCGCTCGATGTGCGCAACGCCGGCGCGCTCGGAAGGTGTGGCGAAGGTCGAAGCCGTTCCGCGAGCGCCCGCGCGTCCCGTGCGGCCAACTCGGTGAATGAAGTCCTCGGGAACTTGCGGAAGATCGTAGTTCACCACATGCGAGATTCCCTCCACGTGGATCCCGCGCGCTGCGACGTCGGTAGCTACGAGGACCCGATAAGCGCCCTCCTGGAATCCGCGCAGCGCTTGATTGCGCTGGCTCTGGCTACGGTTGCCGTGGATTGCGGTGGCCTTAATGCCGCCGCGCTCGAGTTTCTTCGACAGCTTATCGGCGCCGCGCTTGGTGCGGGCGAATACCAGGAAGGAACCCTGCTGCTCGCGCAGCATCCTTGCGAGCAGTCCCAGCTTTCGATCCTGCTCGACCTCATAAAGATGTAGTTCCACCCGCTCGATGGGCTTGGTCGTGGAGCCGATTGCAATACGCACTGCGTTTCGAACATGCGACTCAACCAGGTGTTTGACCGAGCTCTCCATCGTTGCCGAGAAGAACAGCGTTTGACGATCGGAAGGAATAGCTGCAATGATGCGTTTGATGGTCGGCAGGAAGCCCATGTCCAGCATCCGGTCGGCTTCGTCCAGTACAAGCATGCGGACGCCACCGAGATCGGCGAGTTTCCGGCTGATGAAATCGTATAGCCTGCCCGGAGTGGCGATCAGCACTTGGGCGCCCCGGCGAATAGACTGCAACTGCGTTCGCTCGTTGAGTCCTCCGACTGCGACCGTGGCGCGAACACCTGTGCCGGTCGCCATGAGGGCGAAGGTCTGGCTGATTTGTATGGCGAGCTCGCGCGTTGGAGTCAGGATGACGGCGCGGATGCCGGGATGTGAGGGTTGCTTTCCAATCAGGTGGATGATAGGGAGGACAAAGGCGAGCGTTTTGCCAGTGCCGGTTTGCGCCGTGGCGATCAGATCGCGGCCGGCCAACGCTGGCTCGATGGCCTGCGCTTGGACCGGTGTGGGCTCGGTAAAGCCTTGCTTTGCAAGATTGTTCTTCAGCAGGGCAGAGAGTGAGAATTCAGAGAAACTTTTCATTGATGTTTTGAGGAGGAGAATCGACGAGCCGACTACCGATTAGGTGAGAGGGGTTTGCGGATCAACTTCCAGCAGTCTTTATTGTATCGCGTGGAAGGGCCGTGCGTTGGATTCTGTATCTTCTACTTAGCCACCTTGGCCTCCAGCTCCGCCCAGCGGGCATACAATTGCTCCACGCGTTGCTGAGCAACCTGCACCTTTTCGTACGCCGCCCTGTATCGTCTGGCGTCCGATCCCGCGGCCTCGAGTTCCCGCTGACACTCCGTCAACTCCTGCTCCCCCTCCAGGATTTTCGCTTCCATGCCATCCCATTCGCGTTGTTCCATGTAGGCCAGTTTCCTCTTCGGCCCTTCCGTGGGGACTTGCGGGCGTGGCTCCTTCACCGCCGCCGGCCGCGGAGTTTGCTCGTTTCGCCACGCCTCCCACTGTGAATAGTCGGCGAAAACCCCTCCCTCATCTCCATCCAGACCGATCACCATGGTCGACACGCGATCCAGCAAATAGCGGTCATGGCTCACCAGCACCACTGCGCCCGAAAAGTCGAGCAGGCTGTCCTCCAGGACCTCCAAGGTCGGAATATCGAGATCGTTGGTCGGTTCGTCCAGTAGCAGGACATCTGCCGTCGCCAGCATCAAGCGCGCGATCATCACGCGTGCCCGCTCACCGCCCGAGAGTCGCGATACCGGCATATCGAGTTGTTCCTCCCGAAACAGGAATCTCTTGGCCCAACCCGCAACATGGATGGGACGCCCGCGGTAGATCACCGAGTCGCCTTCAGGACACAGCGTGAGGCGCAGGCTGATTTCCGGGTCCAAATGCTCCCCTCGATCCTGCGCGAAACTTACGATTTGGAGTTGCTCGGCCCGCCGGACTGCTCCTTCGTCCGGCTCCATTTTTCCTTCCAGGATTTTGAGCAGAGTCGTTTTCCCGCTACCATTCGCTCCCACCAGGCCGATGCGAACACCGGGTGAAAGAACCATGTTCAAATTTTCGAACAGCCTGCGCCCGCCCAGCGTCTTCGCGATCCCTTCGGCCTCGATCAAGCGCTTGGTCTTTCGGTCCGACGCAGTGAAATCGATCTTCGCGGTCCCAGTGCGGCTGCGCGCGGTGACCGCCGAGAGTTCACCGATGAGCCGCCCGGCGGCGTCTATCCGCGCCTTCGATTTACCAGTCCTGGCCTTCGGCCCTCGCCGCAGCCACTCAACCTCCCGCCGCACCTTCGTCGCCAGCGATTCCTGCTGTCTGGCCTGCGCCTCCAGAAACTCCTCCCTCCGCTCGAGAAATTCGCTATAGTTCCCGCTCACCTGGAACGTATTCTGGGGATAGACTGCGTTGACCTCCACCATTCGCGTGGCGACGTTTTCGAGGAAGTATCGGTCGTGCGTGACCACCAGGCAAACGTTCACAGCCTGGATCGCGCGCTCGAGCCACAGGATGCCTTCGAGGTCGAGGTGATTGGTTGGCTCATCCAGAAGCAACACGTCCGGTGACGCGACCATCGCCGCCGCGATGGCAAGCCGCTTCCTCCATCCGCCGGAAAGCGTCGCCGCAAGCGCAGACGGGATCTTGAATCCTGCCCGGCCGAGCATCACCTCCGTGCGGGCCCTTTTTTCTTCTTCCTCCAAGTGCAGATCCGCCAACGCCGCTTGGAGAACGGAGCCGACAGTGTCGTCCGGCCCGAACACCGAATCCTGAGGAACATAAGCCAGCTTAGTCTGCTTTCGCAGCGCTCGCTCGCCAGCGTCGGGCGTCTCGTTGCCGGCCAAAATCTCCAGCAACGTGGTTTTCCCGCTGCCATTCGGCCCGATCAAGCCGACGCGATCGCCCTCGGAAAGGCTCAACGAAAGGTTCTCAAACAGGACTCGCGCGCCGAACGACTTGCCGAGAGCGGAGCCGCTTAACAGAATGGCCATCTCCTTCCAGCATGCCACTGGAGGAACGGTCAAGTTCACTATGAGCGTGATGGGTAAGGGGCGGTCACTGCACGCCCGTTGCTGCCTGCAGAGTTTCCACTGCCGGAGAATTGCCTTGAACCCCGTCGGTCATGAGCTAACTTGTGGCAGATGAACACAGTTGGCTACGTTCGCGTTTCTACTATTAGATCTTCACAAAGAATTGAAACAACCATGGCCGTCGCAGGGTCCAACGACCACAACGTTGTGAAGGATGTTGGAGTGTCTAATAACCAACACTGGCGCTGCATCAGGTGCGGCTCTTCGTTCTTGCACCGGTCCCGTACACGGATTTGGGAACGACCACTTCGGCTTTTGTCACTGCGCCCCTATCGTTGCCGTGAATGCGGACACAGGCGCTATGCATCCATTTGGTGGTATGGAGCGACGGTCCAGAAGCAGCCGCGTTCGTTGACGGAAAATCACGTTCCTGCTGGCTTGACTCACGCTACGGAGGGAAAGGTGAGGATGGGTCCCGGCAAAAAATGGATGCTGGTCTATGGCTTGCTCACATGTTTCTTCATTGTTGCAATCGCAAGCCTGAAGTTTGGAAAAGCGCTCCTAAACCGCCCTTCCTGGAACGGCCCTCAATTGTCGTCGTTGCCGTCCGCAAATCAAGCTCACGAAGAATCGCCCGCACTTGAAGCGAATAACGTAAAGTCGTCTCCCTTGGCGGCGGCTCCGGAGCCAGACGCCGGCCTTCCTCCACGGCGTCAGACCGGCAGAATGCCGATCGACACGGCCGGCAAAACAGACGCTTCTGTCCAACCGGCGGAGCAACGCAGCCCGCTTTCTCAGCAGGAAAATGCCAGTGGTTTCGCGTCGGCCGAAGCAATACGAGCACTACGACCGAGCCTTCCCGCAGATATACAGTCGAGCATAACCAGCGACAACGTAGTTGAAGTTCGGGTGCAGATTGACAAGTCCGGTGAGGTAATTGACGCAACCGCGATATCGGCTAGGGGCCCGGTGGCGACATCGCTGGTGCGCTACTCTCTAGACGCCGCGCGCCGCTGGCGCTTCCAGCCCGCCCGGAACCACGGTAACCCCGTTCCAAGTAATAAAGTCCTTGAATTCCTCTTCCGGCCCTCCGGCAGCTAGTTTCACCGAGCGAGCCCGAACGCGCTGACTACGGAAATGAGAATGGACAATTAAGCGGTGCAGTCGTGCTCACGTTATTTTGCCCGAGTCGAGACATCGAGCGGGAGCTCAAATCAGCCGGCAAATCCAGCCGCTCGAGGCGTCCGAGTACCAGAACGCGCCGTTCCAAAGGTCCAGCCCGTGAATCTCGGGATCGTCCTTTGTCAACTGGATCTTGGCCAGCGGGCGACCGTCGGAAGGATCCAGCTTGTAAATGGCGCAATCGATCGATTCCGCGCACCATAGATAGCGGCCGTCCCATGCTAGTCCATGCGTGCGAATGCCCGGTCCCGGAATGCTCCGGATCACCGCGCCCGACTCCGGCTCAATCAGATAAATCCTCTCTGCGGGCGGCATTGCCATCCAGATCTTGCCGTCCACCCACTTCAGGCCGTGTGCGCCTGAGGGCCGATCGGGCTTTCCAAACTTGGGCATGCCGGCGCCAGGCTCGTCGAACGAGGCCAGCGTCTTTCCCGTCTTCGGATCCACTTTGAGAGTTTTGAGACCCCAGGTCGAGGCGATCCAGAGCGCGCCGTTCCCGTAGGCGATGCCGCTGCCGTGAATCGATTCGGTCTGAATCTGGGAGATCACGGAACCATCCTCAAAGCGCACTTTGAAGACTTTGTTGGGGTCCACTTGGTCGAGAATCCAAAGCCCATCTGAAGCAGCTTGCAGATCGTTGGGAGCTTTACAGGGCGCCCGGAAAACCTTTTCCAAACGCTTCTGAACAACCGGCAGCTTCGCCTTATCGTCGACAGATGAAGCCAGCAGGCGCGATGTCAGAGCGCCGCAGCCGACCGACGCAACGAAACGCCGGCGCGAAAAATCACTAGGGATTGCCATGGCTACCTCCGGTTTCCACCGACCCTATATTACTTCGAATCTGGTGCATGTCGGTGCAAAGGGAATTGGTAAGATTGTCACTCCGGCGAGAGCCAAAGGCACCAGCGGAAGTCTCAGAACAGCAACGACCACCCCCAATTTTGCGTTGGATGCCGACATCCAGAAACAATGTGCTGATTGGCATTCTTACTCCGCACGACGAATGACGTCGTTGCGGATGATTACACGCCGCTCAGCGAAAACGACGGCTTGTGTTCAGCTTCGTGTCCCCAATACGGCGGCCGGCCGTAGTGCAAATGGAGGCGGTCTTCATAATCTCGAGTAATCGGCTTGGAGTCGACGAACTGCGGGGCGTTTTTGATGGTTTCACGGGAGAGGCCGACGTAGACTTTGGAATCTTCCCAACTCACCCGTTCAATCCAGGCGGGTGAAACCAGCACCTTTTTGCCCGGCCACCAATTCTTCGTTGCCACCTCGATGTAGCGGATAGCCCAAGCTTCATCGTCCAATGATAAACGCGCCAACATGGCCGATTTCACCATCGGTCGCCTCAATGTGATAGTCGGTGACGGCTTTGGTAGCTGCGCAGATGTGAATCCGTCGACTCGCTCCGGATCCGGTCCGCGCTCGCATCTTTAGAAGCAGTTTTTACGCCGCCCGGGTAGACGGCTGGGCCCCACAGGAAGGGACCACCCCAGTAATCGGGATATCCGTAATACCCGCTGTATGCGATCTCGTGCTGCCGCGAGACGGGCTTGTCCGTATCGATGTTCGGGCTGTTCTCCACCTGCTTTTTCGTCAGCGCAACATCCAATCGCTTGCCATGCCAGTCCACATGGATGACAGAAATTGGCGAGATGAGCACTCGCCGGCCGCCAAGCCAGCCGCGTTGTCACCGTGAGGTAGCGGATGGCCCAAGTCTCATCGTCGAAATAGAGCTGATATACAGTTCCAAGCTCTCCGTCCGTAGCTCGGATCACAAAACCTTCCAACTGTGTTGCATTCCTTAGCATTGGTTATGCCCTCCCAGGCACCTGTTGAATGTGTTTTCGGCATCAACTCGATCACGCTACTCGGCTCCTGTGTGTGACGGCTAGATCCGATGCAGGCGTGCCTCCACAGGCCTACTGTCGGTCCTTCATCGACGCTTCCTCGGCTACCTCTGCAGTTTGTTGAGAGCGGTCCGTCGGTGAGTAGCATCTTGCAGCCGCGGAATTGATGACCATGGGCGGTCAGACGACCTTAAATGGTCAACCTGAAAGATCAAACTCCGCGCTGTATGCCGTGCCAGGATCTGCTCCATGCTAAGGGACTTACTAGGCTTGGATTGTGAGCGGCGGTGGACCCGAATGGATCTTTGATTGCATTTCTATCGCGAGGGATTCGGAAGCAGAACGGAGCGGTAGAACAATGATCGAGAAACCGCCACACGTCGAGCCACCGAAACCGGTCGCCGACGGAAAGCCTAACGGCAACGGAAGTCACAATGTCGTCCAGGAAACGCAGCCAAGGGTAGGCTCCAAGGGGCGCACCAGGCGCCCAATGGGACTGGTGATTATTGGAGCGATCTCGGTCATCGCTATCCTGGCGTTCATCCCTAGCTGGATACAGAAATGGCTGTGGATGCGGCAGCTCGGCTACAGCCGGCATCTTCTGGACACTCTTCTCCGTGCGGTGGGAGCTGTTTGGCGCGGCTTTCGTTGTCGCGCTTCTGTACCTCTGGATCAATCTTCGCGTTGCGGCGAAGAACGGCGCCACTTTCCGTGCGGAGTAGTTTGACGAGCGAGTCTGACCCTTGCCACGAAACTCGGCATCCAGATCTCTCCCACGGTTTTGAAACTGGCCATGGGAGCGGTGGCTGCCTTCGCCGCTCTGTTCTTTGCGCTCATCTTCTACGCGCAATGGGATACCTATCTCCGCTTTCGTTATGGCGGATCCTTCGGGTTGTCCGATCCTCTCTTCGGGGCGCGATGCCGGGTTTTATGTGTTCCGTCTGCCCTTTTATGAGCTTTTGCAGAACAGCCTGACCACATTGGCGCTGATCACGCTCCTGGCCGTCCTGGCCTTCTACGCGTACTTCGGGTTACTGCGGTTCAGCCGCAGCAGACCGATGGAGGGCTGGAGCGCGAAGGCCGCTCCACATCTGTCCGTCCTGTTCTTCGTCCTGGTCGCCAGTTGGGGATGGGGGTTTTACCTGGATCACTTCGAACTTCTTTACTCCACTCAGGGAGTAGTTTACGGAGCCGGCTATACGGCGGATCATGTGACCCGGATCGCCTATCTGGATCATGCTGGCGCCGCAGTGGCGCTATGCGCGCTGCTGGTGCTCAATATCTTCCGGCCGCGATTCAGAGCGATAGTCGATTGCGATCCGGAATTTACGTTGGCTTGTACATCATCGCCGTTTGGCTGGTGCCGGCCCTCTTTCAGAGGTTCATGGTGCAGCCGAACGAGCTGGCCCGCGAGACTCCGTATCTCAAGAACAACATCGAGTTCACCCGAAAGGCCTACAGCCTCGACACGATCCAGGAAACATCCTACCCGGCGCTGGCCGACCTGACGCCCGAGGTGATTGCGAGAAATCAAGACACGATCCAGAACATCCGTCTCTGGGACTGGCGCCCGCTGCTTCAGATGTACCAACAGGCCCAGGAAATACGGCTCTATTATCAGTTTTACCAGGCTGATGTGGACCGCTACCATCTGCCGGACGGTTATCACCAGGTGATGCTTTCGGCCCGCGAGCTCTCCCCGGAGCTTCCCGCTCAAGCCCAAACCTGGGTGAACCAGAAGTTGCAGTTCACGCATGGTTATGGCTTGGTCATGAGCTTCGTCTCAAAGACCATGGGTGGAGGCTTTCCGCAGTACGTTCTTGAGAATATCCCGCCCGAATCCGCCTACGGCCTAACCATAAACCAGCCTGCCATCTACTACGGCGAGTCGATGCCTGGATATCGGATCGTCGCGACGGGCGTGAAAGAGTTCGACTACCCCAAGGGGAATCAGAATGTCTACACGAGTTACGCCGGAACCGGAGGTATCCCGCTGGACAGCTTGTGGAAGCGGCTCTTGTTCGCCTGGACTCAGGCCGACGTCAATATACTGTTTACGTCCTATCTTCAGCCAGAGAGCAAGATTCAGATCTGGAGGCGCGTTCAGGAGCGCGTGAAGCAGATCGCTCCGTTCTTGCGCCTCGACCAGGATCCCTACGCCGTGGTGAGCGAGGGCAAACAGTACTGGATCCAGGATGCCTACACCGTCTCGGATCACTTTCCCTACTCCAGCCCCCACGCGGCCGATTTTCAGCAAGGGCTGAACTACATTCGAAACTCCGTAAAGGTAGTTGTGGACATGTACGACGGAACCGTCCGGTTCTACGTCATGGATCCGAACGACCCCGTCCTGGCGGTCTACCGGCGTGCGTTTCCGGGCGTTTTCATGGACCTGAATCAGCTTTCGCGCGGATCTGAAAGCGCATCTGCGGTATCCGGAGGATCTTTTCTCCATCCAGGCCGACCAGTACAGAACATTCCACATGACGGTTCCGCAGGTCTACTATAACCGCGAGGACCTCTGGGTGCTCCCCCAGGAGAACTATGCAGGCAAGGTCGCGCCGATGAAGCCCTATTACATCCTGATGAAGCTCCCCGGAAGCGACCAACTCGAGTACCTCCTCATGACTCCTTTCACGCCCCAGAAGCGAAACAACATGATCTCCTGGATGGCCGCCAGGTGCGATTTCCCCGAATACGGGAAGATGCTCTTTTACCAGCTTCCCAAGGACAAGCTGATCTACGGCCCGATGCAAATCGAGGCGATGATCGATCAAAACACCGCGATCGCCCCGCAACTGACGCTCTGGGACCAAAAAGGGTCGAGAGTCATTCGTGGAAACCTGATCGCGGTGCCGATCGAGAACTCCTTTATGTATGTGGTGCCGCTGTACCTCACTGCGGAAGGCACGGACTTCCCCCAACTCAAGCGCGTCATCGTGATCTCGGGGGACAAAGTGGCGATGGAGCCTACACTCGATGAGGCGATCCAGGCCGTCTTCGGGACGCAGCAACCCCAGATTTCCGCGCAGGCGCCCGGCGCGCAACCGGAATTCGGGCCAGGCGAGGGCGCAGTTCGATGAGGCCCAGAAGGCAATGCAGCAGGGGGATTGGGGAGACTTCGGCAAGGCGATGGATGCGCTGAAGCGCTTGCTGAACGGGCCGGCGCCAACTGCGGTCCGACAATGAAACGGCTTACGAGGGTTAAACGTCACAGGAGGGTGACGATAATGAATTCAGAACTCTGTTCGAAAAACAAGTCTTCGTTCGGCTCACCGAGGATCACACCGCTTTCATCTGCACCACGAAATGGCCGTTACTCTCGAAAATCAGACGGGTCAGAATTGATGAGGCCGGGCGCGACTTTGCTCCTCAAGTTAGGGAGCCTGGCTCGATTCCTGCCGAGAAGCTTCCCGTGCCCCGGCGTAGCGCTGCAGAACAAAGCTCGACTCACAAAACGGCGGAGTTCGAAGGGCGGATTCACGAGTTGTAGCGCGTCCGAGCCGTAGAAACGTGATTTGAAATAAATGTGGTTTGAACACTTTGCAATGGAGGGATTAATATGCCGAAGACAGTAGTTGGATTATTTGAGAAACCCGGCCCGGTGGACGGCGTCGTCCGCGAGATCGAGGCCCTTGGTTTTCCTCGGAAAGAGGTTCGCACCCTGGCAGAGCCGGCGACCTTCGAGGTCACCGGTGTGATGAGCTTCCCGCGGCTCGATTTCGAAGTAGACTTGATCCGGGAGCTTACTAGGATCGGGGCGACCAAAGCAGAGTCGCAAGCTTACGTTGAAGGACTGCGGCGCGGAGGGGCCCTGGTATTCGCGACGGGTTCGGACGAGCGGGTGGAGACCGCTGCCGCTATCATGAACCGGCACGGGGCGATAGAGATCGAGGAGAACAGTGGTCCGGAACCGCAGTTACACGGTGTGGTTCACGAGAGCATGACTCCGCTGCGCAGTAGTTCGGTCCAGACCGGGCGCGTCCGCGAGTCAGGCGGCGGCGCTGGCCTTTTCGTGTGGTGACGCAAGGAGCGGACTACTCCTGGTTCAATGCGTCTACCAGGGCATCGAGACTAAAATAGAGATGCATCAACAAGCGCACAGGTATTGGGGGTGTGCGATTAGACGTTGATCAAGCACCCCGAACGACCATAACGATTCATCATGCGGATCAAGACTTTCCGGCCATGGAAGCTGCCAGGGAATCCGCCTTGCACGGCGCTCGGGTCGCAATAGACCAGCCAGCTAGGGCCTGACGCGCGCACGGATCTCACAGTATGAACTTGGCCGGGAAGACCTCAAAAAAGGGAGATTTTAAAATGCCTACTACTCAAGACCAACTTGAAACACGCCGCCGGGCTGCCCTGGCGACACCCAGTGACCTCGGTTCCGAAACTGTCAAGAACATCACCGGCGCTCTTAATGCGCTCCTGGCCGATGTATTTGCTCTCTATATAAAGACCAAGAACTTTCATTGGCACGTCAGCGGACCGCACTTTCGCGACTACCACCTCTTGCTCGACGAGCAAGCCGGCCAGGTGTTTGCGATGACCGACGATATCGCCGAGCGCGTGCGAAAAATCGGTGGCGCCACCATTCGATCGATCGGCCACATTGCGCGCCTGCAACGCCTCGGCGATAACGATGCGGAGTATGTCGATCCGCTCGACATGCTCGCGGAATTGCGCGAAGACAACCGGACGATTCTTGCCGAAATGCGCGAAGTTCACGACCTATGCGGCGAATCGAACGACGTCGCCACCACAAGCCTGCTTGAGAATTGGATAAACGAAACGGAACGGCGCATCTGGTTCCTCTTCGAAACCGGACGAGCGAAATAGAGCTTTCACTTTTAGGGCTGGAAGGAAGAAGGGAACGTAAATCATGTCTGAAACGAACTCGGTTGTAGCTATTTATAAAACCCACTCTGAGGCAGAGGCCGCGGTGAAGGAACTGCAAAAGTCTGGGTTTGATATGAAGAAAATGTCCATCGTCGGCAAGGATTATCATACCGACGAGCAAGTCGTCGGATACTACAACGCCGGCGACCGCATGAAGTACTGGGGCAAGATGGGCGCCTTCTGGGGCGGTATCTGGGGGCTCTTATTCGGAGCCGCTTTCTTCGTCATCCCAGGCATCGGGCCGATATTGGTAGCCGGTCCGTTGGTCGCCTGGATCATCGGCGCGCTGGAAGGCGCGGTTGTGGTGGGCGGATTGAGCGCGCTCGGCGCGGGGCTGTACAGCATTGGCATCCCCAAGGACAGCGTCGTGAAATACGAGACAGCGCTCAAGTCCGACAAGTTCCTCCTTCTGGCTCATGGCACAGCGGACGAGGTGGCCAAGGCCAAGAACATCCTGCAGACGACGCACCCAGTGGAGGTTGCTGTGCACGCGTCGAAACACCCGGAACTCGCCGGGGTTAGCGGCACATAGTACCGCGATCTGCGGAAGGGCTTCGGATTCAGACCGTTTGACGCGGACTATCTCGGCGCCTCAGCGCCGGCAGCGGTGCTGAGGCGCTGCAGCCAAACAAGGTGCTTGAGCGGCCGCGTGGTGATGAATAGGCTCTCTTGGGATCAATCCCGGCTAAGCTTGCTCTGTGCGGCAACGCCGAATAGAAGTGGCATATCATGAGCCAAGACACGCGTGTCAGCCACCCAATCTACAACCTCCTACCTACGGAAATCGAGGGCTTCGATTCCCTGGCGGAACTCGCCCTGGATATGCGCTGGTCGTGGAATCACGCCACCGACGAAGTGTGGCGGACGCTTGATCCCAAACTGTGGGAGATCACGCATAACCCCTGGGTCGTTCTGCAGACGGTCTCGCGCGACCAAATCGAGCGCGTGCTGGCCGATCCTATTTTCCGGAAGGGTGTAGATGGCCTGATCGAAGCCAGCCGGCAAGCAGCCAAAGCGCCCGCTTGGTTTCAAAAGAATCATTCCGACGCTCCCCTGACATGCGCTGCCTATTTCAGCATGGAATTCATGTTGAGCGAAGCCCTGCCCATTTACTCGGGCGGTCTCGGTAATGTGGCCGGCGATCAACTGAAAGCAGCCAGCGATCTCGGTGTGCCCGTGGTGGGCGTGGGGCTGCTCTACCAGCAAGGCTATTTTCGCCAGGTGATCGATCAAGACGGAGCGCAGCAAGCCCTGTTTCCGTATAACGACCCCGGACAGCTGCCGATTACTCCGCTGCGCCAACCGAACGGGGAGTGGCTGCGGTTGGAGATCGCGTTGCCTGGATACTCGGTCTGGCTGCGCGCCTGGCAGGTCCAGGTCGGCAGAGTGAAGCTCTACCTGCTGGACAGCAATGACGCGGCGAACATCCCCGCTCATCGAGCGATTACCAGCGAGCTCTATGGCGGCGGCCCGGAGCTCCGCCTCAAACAGGAACTGCTGCTCGGGATCGGCGGATGGCGGTTGCTCCGCGCGCTCGGAATCCAGCCGGAGGTCTGTCACCTGAATGAAGGGCATGCGGCCTTCGCAGTGTTGGAGCGTGTCCGCAACTTCATGGAAGATGCCGGGCAGCCCTTCGAAGTCGCACTCGCCGCTACCCGAGTCGGCAATCTCTTCACCACGCACACTGCGGTAGAGGCCGGCTTTGACCGTTTCGCGCCGGCGCTCATCGAGCAATACCTGGGCGGATACACGCAGCAAAAGCTCGGCATCACGATCACTGACTTGCTGGCTCTTGGCCGCCAAAATCCGGACGACTCGTCGGAGCCTTTCAATATGGCGTATCTGGCAATTCGTGGGAGCGGGCAGGTCAATGGCGTGAGCCGTCTGCATGGGAAGGTGAGCCGGCACATCTTTCTGCCTCTCTTCCCGCACTGGCCGGAGGACGAAGCCCCGATCGGACACGTGACCAACGGAGTCCACATGCCCACCTGGGACTCGGCTCCGTCCGACGATTTGTGGACAGAGGCCTGTGGAAAGGGGCGTTGGCTGGGGGAGGCAGAAACCCTCGACCAGGACATTCGCCGCGTCTCCGACGCCAAGCTCTGGCAATTTCGCACCGCCGCCAGAGTGTCTCTTATTGAATACGCTCGCGAACGACTGTCCCGGCAACTGGCTGCTTCGGGTGCATCGGCTGAGGCCGTCGACGACGCCAAGCGTCTCTTTGATCCCAACACCCTGACGCTCGGCTTTGCGCGACGCTTCGCAACCTACAAGAGACCGAACCTATTGCTGCACGACGCGCCGCGGCTGCTACGCTTGTTGACCAATCCTCAGCGTCCGGTGCAACTCATCATCGCTGGGAAGGCGCATCCCGCGGACCAGGAGGGGCAAGCCCTGATTCAGGAATGGATTCATTTCATCCGGCTGCCCGAGGCCCGAGCCCATGCCATCTTCCTCAGTGATTACGACATGCTTCTGACCGAGGATCTCGTGCAGGGAGTGGATGTCTGGATCAACACGCCGCGGCGTCCCTGGGAGGCTTGCGGGACGAGCGGCATGAAGGTGCTCGTCAACGGAGGGATCAATCTGTCCGAGTTGGATGGCTGGTGGGCGGAAGCCTATACGCCTGAAGTCGGGTGGGCGTTGGGAGATGGCCAGGAACATGACGAGGACCTGGCCTGGGACGCGGTCGAAGCGGAAGCGCTCTACGACTTGCTCGAGCGGGAGGTGATCCCGGAGTTTTATACCCGAGACGAGCGCGGCATTCCCACCGCATGGGTTAAGCGGATGCGGGAAAGCATGGCCCAGTTGACGCCGCGCTTTTCGGCAAGCCGCGCGGTATGCGAATATTCGGAGCAACACTATCTCCCGGCCGCAGCGGCCTACCGTGAGCGCGCGGCGGACAAAGGCGCGCTGGGCAGGCAAGTGGTCGATTGGCAGCATGCGGTGGATCGGACGTGGAGTTCGTTGCGCTTCGGAGATTTGCGGGTCGAAACCAACGCGGGCCACTACATGTTTGAGGTAGAAATCTTTCTGAACGATCTCGACCCGAATTCGGCCCGAGTTGAGCTGTATGCAGACGGAATAGATGGCAGCGATCCGGTACGCGTGGAAATGAAGTGCGCCGGACTTAAGTCTGGAATCGCGCACAACGGACCCGAACAGCCTGTACGCCCGGCGCTACCGAACGCTTCGGGCGCCTGCGTCTATCACGCCACCGTGCCCACCACGCGTCCAGCAAAAGACTACACGGCGCGAGTGATACCTCAGCGCTCCGGGGTAGCGGTTCCGTTGGAATCGGCTCGAATCCTATGGCAACGATGATCAAGACGGCTCAACGCAAGTTGTAATGGTGCAATTTTTAGCCGCCACGCCAGCCGCGTTCGACTCGAATTGTTCGCGCGAAGGGTTGAGCGTTTTTCGATCGAGGCAGTGGCTCGGGAGCACCCCGCGGGTGCAACATGGAACGGGAGGTGAGCATGCAGTCGAGTGGGCGGGGCCGGCCGGACCCGGCGCAGCAGCAACGTATTGTCCAACGGCAGTTAGCAGTCGATTTCCTCGACTCCTCTCTGGAGTGGCGGCGTATCTTCGCAGAGACCTGGGGGACCTTCCTGTTGGTGCTGGTCGCTGCCGGTGGCGGCGTCGTTGCGGCGATGAGCGGCGGCAGGGTCACACTGGGCATGATGGTGGTGGCGCCCGGAATCATGGTGATGGCGATCATCTACTTTATGGGCGCCGTGAGCGGAGCGCATTTGAACCCGGCGGTCACGCTGGCGTTCGCGGTGCGGCGCAACTTCCCTTGGGCGAGAGTCCCGGGCTACATCGTGGGACAAGTGATCGGTGGCATCGGTGCGGCGGTTTTCCTTCGCGCCATGTTCGGGACCGTTGGCGCGCTCGGCGCGACGCTGCCCGGCAGTGGTGTGACCAACGGGAAAGCGCTGGCGATGGAAGTGGTGCTGACGGTCGGGCTGGTGAACACGATCCTGGGCACGGCGTCCGGCGCGCGGAACACCGGAACGAACGGCGCCATCGCCGTGGGCGGGTACATTGCTCTGGCGGGACTTTGGGCGGCACCGGTTACGGGCGCTTCGATGAACCCGGTGCGTTCGCTGGCGCCGGATCTGGTGCGCGGTGACTTCCACACGACCTGGATCTACCTCGTCGGTCCCATGCTGGGCGCCCTGATCGGAGTGGCATTCGAGTGGATTCTAAAAGGGAAGCCCACAGCGGCCGGCAGGATCGCCGCGCAGGGCACGCTTGGCATCGACGATCCGCCCGGGCCGGACAGGTGAGTGAAACGAGGCGCTGCTCCCCGCGCTCCCGTTCAGGGTTCGGACAAAAGGAAGCAATCAAAAATGCAGACGATTGCCGCCACAAAAGGAAACGCCTGATGGCCGCCCCCCGTTCGGACGCGTTGGCGCTCTTCGGCGTAACGGGCTAACCGGCGCGCCTTCCAGCATGTTCTTTCCCTTTTCAAATACGTAAGCGGGGATTATCTTTCGAGTCCTAAACGGGTTTCATCTTCGTCGGCCACTTGTAGAGATTGACTATCTTCCGAGCCCGTACACGGAAGGCGTCGGGATTCACTTTCTTCATCGGTATCCTTAAAGGTGACGCGCGCGCTACCGCAGTCACAATAACAATATGGCGCCGTATACTTTTTTAGAGAACATCGAGGAGGTTCCCATACCAGAAAACGGCATTCTGAACCGGACTCTGTGCAACGACGAAGCGGTGAAGGTTGTTGCCTTCGGATTCTCTTCGGGGAAGGAACTGTCCGCTCACACGGAGTCGATAGCAGCAATGTTGTACTTCGTGAGAGGGGAAGTAGAACTGACACGGGGCGCGGAGAAGAAGAACGTCCGCGCGGGAGTATTCGTCCACATGCCTCCGCAAACGCCCCATGGCAATCTGTCCAGGAGCCCGGTAGCAATGCTTCTGTTGATGCTAAAGCAGGTCCGGCTCGACGCATCGGCGTAGGCGACAGCATGGATGCAGAGAAGCCGCCGGTCAGCGAACAGAGGCCCTCGGAGTCTCCGCCATCGCCGTGGCTACAGTGGCTGCGCCGGGACGAAGCCCTGGATCCACGCTATTCCCGCAAGCACGGGACCCATCCGTGGTATCTGGTCATCTGGCTAACGGGTGTCGACTACTTTTCCACTCTCGGATACCAGCCGGGTATTGCGTTGCTCGCGGCGGGCGTGCTTTCCCCGATCGCGACCGCTGTCCTGGTTGCGGTAACGCTCCTCTGCGCTCTTCCCATCTATGTGCAGGTCGCTGGGCGCTCCTATGCGGGATTGGGTTCCATCGCGATGCTTGAGAATCTACTGCCTGGATGGTGGGGCAAGTTCATGGTCTTGGTGCTGCTGGGATTCGCGACGACCGACTTCGTTATCACCATGACCTTGTCTGCTTCCGACGCTGCCAGGCACGCGACACAGAATCCGTATTTGCACCCTCTGCTCGGCGACGCAAACCTGCGTGTGACATTGGTTCTGCTAGCGCTACTCGCAGCTGTGTTCCTGAAAGGCTTCTCGGAAGCAATCGAGCTGGCAACGGCTGTCTGCATTCCCTACCTGCTTCTTAACGTGGTGGTGCTTGGCCGGGCCTTAATGGAAGTGGCTTCGCATCCTGTCGTCTCGTCGCAGTGGCACGTCGCCTTAAAGGCACGCGGCGACTGGCAGCAACTGGGGTTGGCGGCGGCATTTCTATTCCCGCGATTGGCGCTGGGATTGAGCGGTTTCGAAACTGGTGTCTCGGTGATGCCGCTGATTGGTGGCGCCGAGGCCGACGCAACCGCCGATCGGCCGCGCGGTCGCATTCGAAACACCCGCAGACTGCTTTCGACAGCCGCACTAATAATGAGCCTGCTGTTGCTGCTTTCCAGCTTCGTGTCGGTCCTGCTCATTCCGAAAGAGGCCTATCAAGAAGGTGGGCCGGCGAGCGGCCGCGCGATCGCTTACCTGGCCCATCAGTATTTGGGTAACGTCTTTGGCTCGGTCTATGACGTTTCGACGATTCTAGTGCTGTGGTTCGCAGGCGCGTCGGCGATGGCCGGGTTGTTGCACCTGGTGCCGCGATATCTGCCTCGAGTCGGGTTAGCGCCGGAATGGGTCGCCTATGCTCGTCCGCTGGTGCTGTTGTTGTTTGGCTTCAATGTCCTGATAACTCTGATTTTCCGGGCGAACGTCGAGGCCCAAGGTGGAGCGTATGCAACGGGAGTCCTGGTCTTGATGCTCTCAGCGGCGGTGGCGGCGACGATTTCACTTTGGAAGGAGCATTCCTACTCGCTCAGTATTTACTGCTCGGGTGTGGTCCTAGTCTTTGCCTATACGACGCTGGCCAACGTGATCGAGCGCACGGACGGCATCGTCATCGCAAGCCTCTTCATTCTGTTTATCGTGACCGTGAGCGGCGTCAGCAGGTACTGGCGAGCAAAGGAACTCCGCGTGGGCGGCCACCGGTTTGCGGATCCCGAGTCGGAGCGGCTCTGGAACATGCTCGTCGATAAGAAGGCCAATATGGTGCCGATCGGCAGCCTGGATTTGCGGGCGCGAGCGGATCGAGCTGCAAAACTGCGCAAATACTATAACGTCGACGGCGTGCTGGCCTTCGTTCACATACGCCTTCTCGACAATCGCAGCGAGTTCCTGTCCCCGCTGGAAATCACGGTCAGACAGGAAGATGGTCAGTATCTGGTAGAAGCCTCGCAAGCCGTCGCTAAGGCCAACGCAGTGGCCTATCTCAGCGAATTGTTGCATCCGGCCGCGATCTATCTGGGACTGAGCCGGCAGAATCTCATGCGGCAGTCATTCCGCTATTTTCTGCTGGGGGAGGGCGAGACCGGGCTGATGGTATACACGATTCTGCAACACCTGTGGGAGGTGACACGCCCGGAAGGCGATCACCCGTGCCTTTTCCTGATGAGCGACTGAGCGACTGGTTTGAATCAGCTTGATGGCCGAGCGAAGCGTTGCCAGCGCTTTTCAAACTGGGCGTGAAATGCCGAACCCATCTCAGAATCGTCGAGATCCCGCGCTCGGCCATCATTGCCGGCCAGATCGCGGAAGCTCAGCTTGAAACTCGGGTACCAACGAACGCACAGAATGATGCTCTCGCGTTCAAAGTGCCGGCCTTTAAATATGGAATCCAGCGGCTCGAATTGGCGCATCCCACCAGCGTCTCTCCCGGCACCCGATGTTTGTACCAGAACCCTCTAGCGGAGGACATCCACACTTCTGTGTGTCCCACACATCGACCACCTTTACGATGTCTGGAAACAGTCCGGAGACGAGGGACTTCGGGCCGAATACGCAGCCCAGCAGGAGGCGTCCAATCCTCCGCAATGCCCGTTTTCGGCAGGAACACCCCCCAGTGATTGACGCCGTTAGGCCTGGTGGGCGGTCGCGGGCTCGAACCGCGGACCTCCTGCTTGTAAGGCAGGCGCTCTAACCGGCTGAGCTAACCGCCCGATCGCGCAACTTCATTCTACCCGAACATGCGCCCACGCACGGCCCGGCCTTAGATGCAATACTACAATCTTAAGCATGTCTGTCGTCGTCGTTGGTTCCGTCGCTTATGACGGAGTGGAGACTCCGCATGGCAAGGTCGAGCGCATGCTCGGGGGCGCGTGCACCTACATCGCGCTGGCTTCCAGCTACTTCGCCAAAACCCAGCTCGTCGGCGTGGTCGGAGACGATTTCGCTCACGAAGACGAACAGTTCCTGGCTGGTCACGGGATCGACCTGGAGGGCCTGGAGCGCGTCCCGGGAAAAACATTCTACTGGGCCGGCGTTTATTCCAACGACATGAACGACCGCACGACCTTGCGCACCGACCTCAACGTATTCGCCGATTTCGCGCCCAAGCTCCCGGCCAGCTACCGCGAATCGCCCTACCTGATCCTCGGCAACATTCAGCCGTCGCTCCAGCGCAGCGTGCGCGCGCAGATGAACGGCTTGCGCCTGGCGGGCGGCGACACCATGAACTACTGGATCCGCGACTATCGCGACGAGCTGCTCGACACCATTCGCGAATGGGATTTTCTGCTGATCAACGATGCCGAAGCGCGCATGCTCTCGGGCGAATACAATCTGAAGCGCGCCGCAGCCAAGATCCTCGACATGGGCCCGCACACTCTGGTGATCAAACGCGGCGAATACGGCGCCATCCTGTTCCACCGTCAGTGGCACTTCATCGTTCCGGGCTATCTGCTCGAGGAGGTCTTCGATCCCACCGGGGCGGGGGACTGCTTTGCCGGCGGATTCATCGGCTATCTGGCCGAGAAGGGTTTCGACCTCAACAACGGCCATATCGACGCGAAGGAACTCAGCCGCGCCGTCATCTATGGCTCCGTGCTGGGCAGCTTCTGCTGCGAGAAATTCGGCGTGGAACGTTTCCGCACCCTGACGCGCGCCGAGATCAACGAGCGTTTCCAGGAGTTCCGGGCCTTCACCGAGTTTTGAAAAACGCGCGGCTCGAATTCGCTCTGGTACTGGCCGGTCTAATTGTTCTGAGCGCCGCCGCCACAGCGCTGGTCCAGCATTTTGGATGGACCTTGTATTACGGCGATGCGGAAGCGCACCTGAACATCGCACGCCGCATCTTGGACACTCGCACGCGCGACTACGACCAGCTCGGCACCGTGTGGCTTCCCCTCCCGCACCTGCTTACGCTGGCGCTGGTTTGGAACGATGGCCTGTGGCGCAGCGGCCTGGCGGGCGCGATCCCGTCGTCAGCCTGCTTTGTGGCCGCGGGCGCATTTCTCTTTGCCGCCATGCGGCGCGCCACGCAATCCTCGGCGGCGGCGCTGGCTTCGCTCGGGATATTCGCTCTGAACCCGAACCTGCTTTATCTGCAATCGACCCCCATGACCGAACCGGTTTCACTGGCCGGTTTGATGGCGTTGCTGTACTTCGCCATCCGGTTCCGTGAGACGCAATCTCTCGGCGCAGTTGCCGGCGCCGGTGTGGCGAGCCTGGCGGCATCGCTCGCGCGCTATGAAGGCTGGTTCGTAATTCCGTTTGCCGCGTTCTATTTCTTGATAGCAGCGCGGCGGCATAAAATCGCGGCCGTTCTGACCTTCACCGGCATCGCCGCGCTTGGTCCTTTATACTGGCTTGCTCACAACTGGTTCGTCTACAGCAACGCGCTGGAGTTCTTCAACGGACCTTACTCGGCCCAGAGCATCTACCGGCAGACGCTCGCGCAGAATACGACGCCATATCCGGGCGACCACGATTGGCGCAAAGCCTGGCTGTTCTTTCGCACCGCGGCACGCTTATGTGCGGGTTGGGGCGCGGTGGCCGTGGCCGCCGGCGGATTGATCGCCGCTGTTTGGAAGCGCATGTTCTGGCCGATCCTGTTCTCCGCGCTGCTTCCAGTCTTCTACCTTTGGAGCATGCATTCGGGCGGAACGCCTGTCTATGTTCCCCAGCTGTGGTTCGCGAGTTACTACAATACGCGATACGGCCTGGCCGCGCTGCCGTTGTTAGCCATCGCCGGAGGCAGCCTGATTCTGGCGGTTCGCAACAACCTGCGACCGTATCTTGCCGCCGCGGTGGTTGCGGTTGTCATCTTGCCCTGGCTGATTCACCCGCGCCCGGACGATTGGATCTGCTGGAAAGAATCGCAAGTCAACTCCGAAGCGCGCCGCGCCTGGACCAAGGACGCCGCGAGTTTTCTAGCTTCCCAATACCAGCGCGGCCAGGGAATCTTCACCAGCTTCGGCGACCTGACCGGCATCTTCCGCGAAGCCGGAATCCCACTGCGGGACACGCTGCATCAGGGCAACGTGCTGGAGTGGCTCTCCGCCACCCGGCGTCCGGATTTGTTCCTGCGGCAGCGCTGGGCCGTTGCAATCGCCGGAGACGAAGTTGCCACCGCGGTCGAACAGGCCACGCTCAAGTCCGGGCCACGCTATCATCTGGTACGAAGCATCCGGGTCCCGCATGCGCCGGTTATCGAAATCTACAAGCGGGATGATACATGACCATTCCTTTCACCAAAGCGCACGGCG
Source organism: Terriglobia bacterium (assembly GCA_963739705.1). Classification (GTDB taxonomy): domain Bacteria; phylum Acidobacteriota; class Terriglobia; order Bryobacterales; family Bryobacteraceae; genus Palsa-89. The sequence goes on from CAVUBR010000025.1 coordinate 979,773, forward strand.
CCGGAAACGATTTTCTGCTGAGTTGGAGCGACCGCGTTCCGGCGTGCGACCTTCCAGAAATGGCGCGCGACCTATGCGATCGGCACACCGGCATTGGCGCCGATGGTTGGATTCTGCTGCGCGATTCCAGTATTCGTTTGTTTAACGCCGACGGCAGCGAGGCCGAAATGTCGGGCAACGGGACGCGCTGCGCCGCCGCGCTCCTGATTGACTCAGGGCGCGCATCGGCCGAAGTCACCATTCTCACCGGCGCCGGGCCCAAACATTTGCGGCTGCTCGATCGCCACGGCCGGCGTTTCCTGTTTGAAATGGACATGGGCCAGCCGTCTTTCCTCGACAGCCAGATCCATTTCCCGCTGCCGCTTCACAACGGCCCCTGCGAGGTGACCATTTTGGACGTCGGCAATCCGCAATGCGCGGTGTTCGTGAAAGATTTTCCGGACAATTGGGTAGCGCTGGGCGCCGAAATCGAAGCCCATCCGCAGTTTCCCAAACACACCAATGTCTCTTTTGTTCGAAGCGTGGATGAGCACACCATCGAAGCCCGGTTCTACGAGCGCGGCGCCGGCGTGACGCTGAGTTCGGGCACCGGCTCCACGGGTGCTGCGGTGGCCGCGATTCTGCGCCAGCTCGCCACCAGCCCAGTGAATGTGCGGACGCCCGCCGGAGACACGCTGCTGCTCCGCTGGGACGATTCGGTCTTCCTGACAGGTCCGGCGGAACTTGTCGCCAGCGGCGAATTCTTCGTGCCGGGTTCTTAGACCGGGCTGCCGGAGCTAGAAATAAGGCTTAATGGCGGCAAATTCGTTCTCGAATCGTGTCATCATCACAGGCAAGCGATCGCCCAGCCTGAGCGGATCGGGGAAGCCGGGCGCGGCGGGATCGACAGAATCGAAAACGGTGACGCAAGTTCCAACCCGCTCCAGATACTGCTCGGCCACATTCATGATGCGGCTGAGCACGACGCGCCCGCGCTTGGCGGCCGGGTCCCGCTCCGGTGTCTCATGAAACCGGACCGCGTCCTGAATCTGCTTCGGCAGGTTCCAAATGGCCAACGCATCGGCCGACAGAGCGGCATGAGAAATTCCGAGAACCTCAAGTTCGTATTCGGCCGCCCACTTCGCGCCTGGCCGGCACAGCAGGGAAATTTGCTTGAATTCCTCCGGACAGCCCAGGGCGACTAGCAATTGGCCGAGGTCATGAAACAGCCCGGCCGCGAAAGCTCCTTCGGCGTAGTCCACGGACAGATTTTGCGCCAGGAGATCCGCCAGAATCGCGGCGCCTGCCGAGCGAAGATTGAAGTCTCGCATCGACCAGCCATAAGGAGTCCGCACCTGCTGCCACATGCGCGCTACCGACATGCTCAGAGTGGCGTTGCGAATCTTATTGACACCCAGCAGCGAGACCGCGCGCCGGACTGAGTTAACCGTACCGCGCATTCCGTAGAGCGCTGAGTTCACCAGCTTCAGAATGTTGCCGGCTATGACCGTGTCCTTCTCAATCAGATCCGCCACTTTCGCAAAAGAAACGTCATCGCTTGCCAAGCTCGCCATGAGCCGGTTCAGGATGGGTGAGAACGGTGGCAGCTCTCCCAAAACGCGCAGCGCACGCTCGCGAACCGGCTGTACTGTCGCATGTGCTGTCACAACCGTCTTATCGGCTTTTCCCGCTGAGCCTTGAATCCACCGGCTCTGGCCTGGCCGGCTCTTGTACTATGGGACTGCACGATGGCCGCTATTTCCGTCCACAATCTGCGAAAAATATACGGATCTAAGGCGGCTGTCGATGGCTTGGACCTGGAGGTCCCGCGCGGCTGCTTCTTCGGCTTTCTGGGCCCCAACGGCGCAGGTAAGACCACCACGATTCGCATGTTGATGGGCTTGGCGCCGCCCACTTCCGGCAGCATCGAGCTGCTCGGCCTGGCCATGCCGGAGCACGCCCTAGAGGTCAAGGGCAAGATCGGGCTCGTCCCGGACGAATCGCTGCTGTTCGATCATCTTACCGGTTACGAGTTCACCGAGTTCGTCGGGCGCATCTACGGCCTGGAACGGCCCGTGGCGCGCGAGCGGGCACGCGAGTTGCTGGCGCTTTTCGAACTGGACTCCGAACCGCGCAAGCTGATCGGCGATTACTCCAAGGGCATGCGCAAACGCGTTGCCATGGCGGCCGCGCTGATTCATCGCCCGGAGCTGTTCCTTTTGGACGAACCCTTCGAAGGCGTGGACGCGGTGGGCGCGCGCCTGATGAAGGAAATCCTGCTGGAGCAAGTCCGCCACGGGGCCACCATGTTCCTCACTTCGCACGTGCTCGAAGTGGTGGAGCGCTTGTGCGATCGCGTCGCCATCATTCAGCAAGGCCGGCTGGTGCTGTCCGGCACAATGGCCGAGCTGCGCAGTGGTTCGGAAACGCTGGAGGATATTTTCGTTCGCGTGGTGGGCGCCGAACGGCCCGCGGAGACCCTCGATTGGCTGTGAGAATGGACTGCCTCTGACATGATCAGCCGTCAAACCCGTGCCATCGTGTGGGCGCAGTGGTGCTCCACGCGCAACCGCTTCTTCCGTGCCCATCGCGCCGGCACAGCGTTCACCACTTTGCTGGGCGTGGTCTGGTACGGAGCATTCTGCTATTTTGCCGTCGTGGTGGCCTTCCTGCTGTCCAACCCCGATGAACCCGCGTCTCTGCGCAACGCTTTGCCGGCCGCGTTCTTGATCTGCTTCCTCTACTGGCAGTTGATTCCGGTGCTCACCGCGTCCATGGGATCTTCGCTGGACATCCGCAAGCTGCTGGTCTATCCGATTCATCGAGGCGATCTGTTCCGTCTCGAAGTCGTACTGCGAACCTCCACCAGCGTGGAGATGTTGCTGCTCTTGGCGGGGGCGGGAATCGGGTTGCTGCTGAATCCCAGAGTTCCGCGATGGTCTCCGCTGGCGCTGCTGCCCTTCGTCGCGTTCAACCTGCTTTGCTCGGCGGGTGTGCGGGACCTGCTGGTTCGCCTGCTGGCGCGCAAGCGTGTCCGCGAGATCGTGGTTTTCCTGCTGGTGCTGGCGGCTGCGTTGCCGCAAGCCTTGTTGTTGACGGGCGGTTCGCGCGGGCGCCTGCGCCAGTTCTTCTCGAGCGAGTCTTCTCCGGCCTGGCCCTGGACCGCGACGGCCCGCTTGGCGGAGGGAGAATTCTCCTGGCTCAGCGTATCTGTGATCTTCGCCTGGCTGGCCTCGGCCTATGTGTTTGGCCGATGGCAATTCGAGCGCGGTCTCAGTTTCGATCTGAGCGAGGCCACCGCGCGCAGCGCCCCGTCCGCTCGCGCCGCCAGCCGCCTGGAGCGGTGGTTTGCGCTTCCCAACCTGTTGCTGCGCGACCCGCTGGCCGCCCTGGTTGAAAAGGAGCTCCGATTCTTGACGCGCACGCCCCGCTTCCGCCTGGTCTTCCTGATGGGCTTTTCCTTCGGACTTTTGATCTGGCTGCCCATGACGTTCGGATCGAAAGCCGCGGGCCACTCGATGCTGGCCGACAATTATCTTACGGCCATCAGCGTGTATGCGTTGCTCATTTTGAGCGATGTTTTGTTCTGGAACTGCTTCGGGTTCGATCGCGGCGCCATACAGGTCTACTATCTCGCGCCCGTGAAAATGTCCTTGATCCTCGCAGGCAAGAATCTGGCAGCGGTTCTATTTGTCGTGCTGGATGTCGGCGCCATCGCGTTGGTTTGCACCTTGCTGCGGTTACCTCTCTCGGTACTTCAGATTCTGGAAGCGATTTCGGTCACCTGCGTGGCCACTCTTTTTATTCTTTCCATCGGCAATCTGAGTTCCTTCTACAATCCGCGGGCCGTGGACCCTGAGAAATCGTTCCGAAGCGGCGCGAGCGCGCGGGCGCAAGCCATGCTCACGCTGGCCTTCCCCGTGGCGCTGCTTCCGGTCGCCTTGGCTTACTTGGCTCGCTATGCGTTCGACTCCGAATGGGCCCTGTTCGGGACGCTGGCGGGCGGCGCTTTACTGGGCGGCATTGTTTACATCTATTCCATGGGGTCCGCCATTCGCGTCGCCGAGGAACGCAAAGAGACCATCATCGCCTCGCTCAGCCGCAGCGAGGGACCCATCGCAAGTTGATGGAACGCGGCGCGGGGTGCAAATTCTGCCAGGTCATCGCGCATGAACTGGCGAGCTACATCGTTTTTGAAGACGACGTCTCGCTCGCGTTCCTGGACCATCGTCCGCTTTTTCCCGGGCACACGCTACTGGTTCCCAAGCAGCATTATGAGACGCTCGAAGATCTCCCCGCGACTCTCATTGCGCCATTTTTCAGTAATGCCCAAATGCTGGCTCGCGCGGTCGAGCATGGCATGCAAGCGGAGGGCTCTTTTGTCGCGATTAATAATCGAGTCAGCCAGAGCGTCCCGCACCTGCACGTGCACATCGTTCCCCGCAGGAAGAAGGACGGCCTGCGCGGCTTCTTCTGGCCGCGGCAAGATCATCCGGACGAAAAGCTAATGAAACAGACGCAGGCGGCCATACGGCGAGCAATTCAAAGCGCGTGAGGCGTGCCACGCCGCGCTCCGCCCGGTACAATAGCACTCGTGGCCACCCTCACGTTCGAGCAGGCGCGCGCCTGTGTACTAGCGAAAGTGCGCGAGGCTTGTCCGCGGCCCGCGACTGAGGAAGTCAGCTTGTTCGATGCCGCTGGGCGCGTACTGGCCGAGCCCATCGCGGCCGATCGCGATTTTCCTCCGCTGGCCCGCTCCGTGCGGGACGGTTTCGCGGTTCGCGCCGCCGACGTGCCCGGTGAGTTGGTTGTGATCGGAGAAGTTCGGGCAGGCGAGGCCTTCTCGGCCGACCTACAGCCTGGCCAAGCCGTCGAGATCATGACCGGTGCGCCGATGCCGCGCGGTTCGGACGCAGTGGTGATGATCGAGCACGTCACCGTGTCGGGCGACCGGGTCAAAATTCCGCGCTCTCTCCAGCCCGGCGAAAACGTGAGCCCCCAGGCTTCTCAGGCCCGCGCGGGCGAGGTGGTACTCGAGCCGGGCAGGCGGCTGGATTTCGCCGCCATCGCGCTGATTGCCTCCTTCGGGCGCTCGCGAGTTCTGGTCTTCGCGCGTCCGCAAGTCGCCGTGCTCGCCACCGGAGACGAAATTGTCGAAGTGAATCAGACTCCGCTGCCATACCAGGTCCGAAACTCCAACGTGGAATCGCTGGCCGTGCAAGTGGCGCGAGCGGGCGGCATCCCGCGTGTTTTGCCCGTGGCCCGCGATCTGTATTCCGCCACGCGCGAGCTGGTGGAGCAGGGCTTGCGCTTCGACATGTTGCTGCTCTCCGGCGGCGTCTCGGCCGGCAAGTATGACCTGGTGGAAAAAGTCTTGGCCGGCCTGGAAGCCGAGTTCTTCTTCGATCGAGTGCTGATTATGCCGGGCCAGCCGCTGGTTTTCGGCCGTGCGCGGGAGAAATTCTTCTTCGGCCTGCCCGGCAACCCGGCATCCACCATGGTGACCTTTGAAATCTTCGCCCGTCTGGCGCTGGAGTTGCTGGGCGGACAACTGGAGCCGGCGCTGCCATTCCTCTGGACCAGGCTGGCTCGGGATTTTCATCAGAAGCCCGGTCTGACTCGTTTTCTTCCGGCGCGATTAAGCGCCGACGGGTCGTCCGTCGAGCCGCTGCCGTGGCAAGGCTCGGGCGATGTCCCCTCGCTCGCCCGCGCCAATGCATTCCTGGTGACCGAGCCGGATCGCGAGACCTGGCCGGCAGGCGACTGGATTCGAGTTCTGTTGAAATAGATAAGTAGCTCACGCTGGCGGGCGTGACGAAATGAAGAAGAAGCTCAGCCATTACGATGAATCCGGAGCTGCACGTATGGTGGACATCTCCAGTAAGATGCCCACCAAACGCACCGCGCGCGCGCATGCTTTCGTCCGGATGCGGCCGCAGGTGCTGGCGCAGCTTCCCGCGAATCCCAAGGGCAATCCGCTCGAGATCGCGCGCGTCGCCGGCATTTCAGCAGCCAAGAAGACGTCCGAATTGATCCCGTTATGCCATCCATTAATGCTGTCCCACGCCGACGTGCAAGTGACGGTCGAAGAGAATGGCATCCGGATTGCTTCTTCGGTGAGCACCACCGGGCCGACCGGTGTCGAAATGGAAGCGCTAGCGGCAGCGGCTGTCGCCGCTCTGACGGTGTATGACATGACCAAGGCGCTGGACAAAGGCATCGAGATTCAGGATCTGTACCTGCTCGAAAAGACCGGTGGGAAGAGCGGAGACTACCGCCGCCCATGATTCAAGTGGTCATTGTTACCGTCAGCGATTCGGCTGTGGCAGGCACGCGAGCCGACCGGTCAGGGCCAGCGTTGCGCGAACGCGTCGAGGCTTTGGGTTGGTCGGTCCGCGCCCAGGAACTCGTCGCCGATGAGCGCGATCAGATCGCGGCGGTATTGAACCGCTGGGCCGTTTCGCCGCAAGCGCAGGTCGTCCTGACGACTGGTGGAACCGGCGTGGCCTTGCGCGACGTCACACCCGAAGCTACGCGCGACGTAATCGAACGCGAGGTGCCTGGGTTAGGCGAACTGATGCGCGCCGAAGGACGAAAGGCGACACCATTTGCCGTGCTGAGCCGCGGCTTGGCGGGACTGCGCGGGCAGACTCTGATTGTCAATCTGCCGGGATCGCCCAAAGGCGCCGTGGAGTCGCTCGATTCCATCGCCAAGCTGATCCCCCACATCGTGGATTTGTTAGAAGGAAGGACCAGCCATGCCAATGTGCCAAACTAAAGATATGCGCAAGGCTCTGATCGTTCTCATCTGCGCTGCCGCCTGGGCGCAAAATCCCGCGCCGGATTCTTCCAAGCAAGATCAGGAACCCGGCTCCGTCATCCGAGTGCCCGTCAACGTTGTAATTGCGCCCACCGCGGTTCGCGACCGCAAGGGACGAATTCGTGGACGGCCTCCAGATTCAGGATTTTCAGCTTTTCGACAACAAGAAGCGTCAGGATATCCGGGCCGATGTCAGAGACGAGCCGCTCTCGCTCGTGGTGGCCGTTCAGAAAAGTTTCAACATGAACGAGATCCTCCCGAAGATTCAGAAAATCGGGCCGATGTTAAACGATCTGCTGGCCGGACAGGACGGCGAAGTGGCGCTGGTGGCCTTCGATCATCGCATCCAGATCGTACAGGATTTCACCAACGAGACCACCAAAATCTCCGAGGCGCTAAAGAACCTCAAGCCGGGTAGCAGCAATCATGCGGTCATCGACGCCGAGATGGCCTCTATCCGTATGCTGCGGAAACGCCCCCCGGACCGGCAGCGCGTGTTGCTACTCGTGGCGGAGAAAAACGACAAGGGTAGCGAAGCTCGCATACGCGAGGCGCTCGAAGAAGCCGAGTTCGCCAACGTGAGAATCTTCTCCATAGACATCTCCACCCTGGTGGCGCAGATCACTGGCGAGCCCATGCCGCCTCGCCCGCCGGCTGTTCCGACCACCGCCGAGCACGTACCCGCGGGCGCCCCGCTGACACCGACCACCATCGACCAGAATTACTACCTCGGAAGTGTCATACCTGTCTTTGTCGACATTTTCCGGGGCGTGAAGGGCCTGTTTGTCGAAGATACGCTGGACGTCTTTACGCGCTTCACCGGCGGCACCGAGTACAGCTTCGTCAGCGAGAAGAGCTTGGAAAAGGCGGTGCAAGGGATCGCTCAGGAGATGCACAGCCAGTACCTGCTGAGTTACACGCCCAATAATCAGAACGAGGGCGGATTCCATGAAATCCAGGTGGTGGTGAATCGGGGCGGTCTGGAAGTGCGCACGCGCCCTGGTTACTACGTGGCCGGCCGCGCGGAATAAGCGCCGCCTAAAACTTCAGCTTCAGATTCTTCGACTCGCTTCCGGGATAACTCACCTGCTCGTGGTCTACTCGCGCGAAGGGAGTCATCGAGTGAGGCTGCGCCTTCGTCTCGCTCAAGATCTCGGTGGCCGCGATGCCGCGGGCTACCAGCGCGTCGGCCACTAACGAACGATGGCAGCGCCAGGGCACGGCCTCCGCGCACATGATTGCGGTCGGCTTCCCGTCCGCCAGCTCGATCAGATGTTGCAAATTCTCGCCGAACGCCTCCGTCTGCATGTAGTCGGCATAGCCTCGAAACGACGCGTTGCGCCAAGCCGTGTTGATGGAATCGGGCCGGGCCCGGCGCAGGCCACCTAGACCCGGCATGTGATGATACTCGATGCCCGCCGCCTTAAGACTCGCAGGCAGGCTCTCGCGATTGAATTGCGGGTTGTGGCGCGACTTGGGAATGGTTCGGACATCCACCAGTTGCGCGATGCCGTGCGCCTTGAGGATGCGGACAAATTCCTCTATCGGCCGCGTGGAATGGCCAATGGTGTGGATCTCCACGCCTCAAGTTAACAAACTGGCCGCAGCGCCGCCCTCAGCGGTGCGCAACGGTGTGGTGCGCGGCCGGCGCCGGTAGCGGCGGCTGGCTTTCGATCCACACCTATGCGACGCCGGACTGTAAAGCGGGCGGCTCGATCAAGCGTGGCGGGATACATTGGTTCGGTGAGCGCTGGAGGAGGAGACGGGCCGCCCGTTCGGGCTTTTCGGTTTCGAACAGGCAAGTTCGAGTACCTGCCCGCCCCTCCACGCGCACACGCGCTGCAGTCTGACTCACCCGGTAGGCCATGCGGGCGCCATGGTGCAGTTGCAACGCATCCAGCGACCAATCGGAATCGGTCACCATCCGGATGCCTCCCTCGTCGGTGATCAGAACGGTCAGGTCCGAGGGTGTGTGGCCGGCCTGAACAGCGCTTTCCGCAGCCTCGAGCAGTTGCATCGCGTTGTCCACAAATCGGCTCACAATTTCCTTATCGTGAGGGACGACAAAAGGTTGAACCTATTTGGGCAACATCGGGCCTTAGTTCCCCTCGCCGCAGGTGCCTCCGAAGGCCGTATACTGAGTTCGAGACTTCTTATGCTCCATCGACTAACAGGACTCCTTGGTTTCTTGGCGATTGCGATCGCGATTCCGGCGCTCGGCCAAACTGCGGGCAGATCTACGCCCGCATCGAAACAAACTGGGACCAAAGCGATTCCCCGCACAACAGATGGCCATCCGGACCTGCAGGGCGTCTGGACCAATGCCACCATAACCCCGATGGAACGCCCGGCTGAGCTGGCGGGCAAACCGACGCTCACTGATGCCGAAGCCAAGGCTTGGGAGAGAAAAGATCTTTCCAGCAACACTCTGGACAGCGACGTCGACAGCGGCTTCAACCGCGCCACCGGCGGCCCGGGTGTCGGCGCCTATAACAATCTGTTTGTGGATCGCGGGTCGGAGCTGGAGAGGGTGGATGGAGTCAAGCGGAGTTCGCTCATTATCGATCCGCCGGACGGTAAGATTCCGCCCATCACCGAAGCGGCGCGCGAACGGAACGCCAGCATGGTGCGCGGCTTCAATCGCTACGACGACGTGAAGGACCGGCCCTTGAGCGAGCGCTGCATCATCGGATTCGGCTCCACCTCGGGACCGCCCATGCTGCCGGTGCTTTATAACAACAACTACCAGATTGTGCAGACTCCGCAGTACGTCATGATTCTGGTCGAGATGGTTCACGACATTCGTGTCATCCGCATGAACGGCACGCATAAGCCGGCCAGCGTCCGGCAGTTGCTGGGCGACTCCATCGGCCACTGGGAAGGCGACACGCTGGTGGTGGACACCACCAATTTCACCGACAAGACTCGCTTCCGTGGTTCGTCCGAGAACCTGCACGTGATCGAGCGCTTCACGCGCGTGGACGCGAACACTATTCTGTACAAGGCCACCATCGACGATCCTTCCACCTACACCAAGCAATGGACCATGGAGTATCCGTTTCGCGCGACCTCGGGGCCGGTTTATGAGTACGCCTGCCACGAAGGGAACTACGCCATGACGGACATTATGAGCGGCGCGCGCAAATTGGAAAACCAAGACGGGAAAGCGCGCTAGTCAGACCAGCTTGGCGTCGAGGTGAATCTCGGTTCCTGCCAGTGCGCGCGAGATCGGGCAGCCGGCTTTCGCTCCTGCGGCGATCTGTTGGAATGCGGCGTCGTCGATCCCGGGCACCGACGCGCGCGTGGTCAGCTCAATGCGCGTGATGGTGGGCTTGCCATCTACCGGAGTCAACGTGACCGCCGCTGTAGTTTTGATGTTGGCGGGCGGGTGTCCCGCATTCGTCAGAGCCGACGCCATCGCCATGGTAAAGCAGCCCGCGTGAGACGCGCCCAGCAATTCTTCGGGATTCGTTTCGCCGCCGCCCTCGAAGCGTGAACGGAAACTGTAGGGGCTGTCGAGCGCGCCCGTTTCCACCTTCACGTGGCCTTTTCCTTCCTTCAGTGAACCGCTCCATTCCGCTTCAGCATGTCGAACCATTGAGTAGTTTCTCCCTCTGTGCAGGATAACATCGAGAGCCACATGGCTAGGACGGTCGAAAGAGCAGCAGGTCCAGGCTGAATGTGAGGCGCATCGCCTGGACAGGCTTCGAGCGGATGGGCCGGTAGATGGAGTGCAGGACGTCGTTCACGGCTTCGGCGTCAAGATCGGCTGTCGTGGTGGCGCGGCGCTGGCTCGTCAGCGTGAAGCTGGGTGCGAAGGACTCAACAGCGCCCGCTACGCGGTCTCGGCCTGGGCCGCGCAGCTCGATGAGATCGTCCGGAGCCGGAATCGCCACCAGGAGCCGGCCGTCGTCACGCAGCACGCGGCGGAATTCGCTCGCGTTCATGCGCGCCGTGATGGACATGACGATGGAGAACGAGCGATCGGAATATGGAATGAACCGATCGGCGTTCGCCACGATCCACTCACATTCCGGATAGCGGCGCGCCGCGGCGTCCACGGCCGGAACCGAAATGTCGAGGCCATGCGCATCGAAGCCAATCTGGCGGGCGAGCGCGCCGAGATAATCGCCGTTGCCGCAGCCGGCGTCGAGAATCGAGTCCCGCGGAGAAGCGCCGAGGATGCCGGCGATCGCGCGCAGCAACGGCACGTTGATCCCACGATCATGCAATCGTCGCCTTGCTTGGACGGCCGCCGCGGTGTCACCGGGCTGTTTGGAGCGCCGGTCCTGCGGTTGCAGCAGATTGATGTAGCCGCTCCGTGCGACATCAAACGAATGCTCGCGCGGGCAGATTAGCCGCCCGTCATCTCGCGCCAGCTCGAGATGACAGCCACGAACGGGACAGAGCAGCATCCGTCGTCAGGCCAGCCACTCTCGAGCCGCTTCCACGGATTCGAAGAACCGGAAGTGCGGCAGGCGATTCTCTTCGGCCATCAGCTCGCCAAATCGGCTGCTAAAGTGGACGTTACCGGCAGGACAGACCAGCGCGACGCGGATCCCGTACGTCCGAAACTTTTGCAGGATGGCCCCTGCTTCACCGGAACTCAAATCGAAAAAGCCCGCTGTCATGTTGGAAGCGTAGAGCAGCGCGGAACGAATGCGCGCCGAGAAACAGGCCTCGACAACCAGGTTGGCATCTTCAACCTTGCGCATCAGCTTCCCCGGTGGACCTTCCAGGTAGTGGACGCCCGCTGTTTCCGAGATCGTGAGTGCACTGCCCATTGAGTAGCCTGCATCCATGATGGTACTCGAAACTTTTTGGCACAATGGGCTTTCCCATGCATCGCAAGTTTCTGCTCACGGCGGGATTCGTTTGTCTGTCGTCGGCCTTTGCGCGAGATCCGTTTGAGATTCACGTCTATGAATATGAAGCGCCGTCCGGGCGCGAGTACAGCCTGGAAGCGCACCTCAACGTTGATCCCCAGGGCACAAGCCTGCGCGATAACGGCCAGCTCCCGGCGCACAATCAGACTCACCTGACGCTGGAACCGGCCTTTGGCTTCGAGCGCGCGCTGCACGGGCAGGGACCGAGCGAGGCTGGAACGTCGAGCCGGCGCTGCTGCTGCGCTGGAAGGTCTCGCAGGTGCTCATCGTGAATCTCGGAACCGATTTCGATCTGGACCCGCGCGGACCCGGCATCGTTCTCAAGGCCCGCTTCGAATGGGACTGGCGTAAGCCCGGTCATGCCTCGCCGGAATACTGTACTACAAGCGAGCGCTCACCAGATGAGCCAAGCCACCTACGCGAAGCCCGTCCAGGCGGGCACCGAAGTAGCGCCAGTCAATTTCGGCGCTGTCCAAATCTTCGATATCGCGGAATCCCAATTCACGGAGTATCGCAGCCAGTTCGGCCGGCTCGAAAAATAACTGGAACGGCTCGCTCGCTCGCGCTACGCGGCTTGCCAGTGCATCGAAGGCTGCTCTCTGCAATGGATCGAGCGAGGCGGGCGAAACGGCGTAGTCGAACACCACCCCGCTTCCAGCCGGCAAGCCGCCGATCCATTCCAGCGTTGACTTGGCGGCTTCTAGCGTCAGGTAAGGAACGACGCCCAGCCAGGACAAGGAGGCCGGTTGATCGGCGCGGAACCCGGCTTGTCGGAGGGCCTCGGCCAGCGAGCCCTTTTCAAAATCCAGCGCTACGAAACTGAGCGACGAGGGGGCAGCAATTCCGGACTCCGCTAGCAACTCGCGCTTCCAGGTCTGCGTGGCGGGATGATCCACCTCGAACACGCGTAGTCCGGAACTGGCGAATGGATTTCGATAAGCGAAAGTATCCAGCCCCGCGCCGAGCACCACTAATTGGCGCACGCCGCGCTGGAACGCGGACGCCACTTCTTCCTCCGCGAACCGGCTGCGCGCCGCGATGAAGGCCCGCAAGCGCGGCGAGTTCTCAAACCGCGAAGGATCGGCTTCCAGAAGACGCGTTGTTTCTTCGCCCAAAATGGCCAGTGCCAGCGGGTCCTCGAACACGCGCGGGTGGTCCAGAAGCTGGTGCGCCGCGCGCCGGATCGCGACGCCTTGCGCCGTGCGGCTGGGAATGCCTTGCCTCATCGTGTTTAACCGCGCAAGTTCGATTGTCTCAGGGCTGCCACTGCCTCGGCCGAGCGGCTTCAAGGTATGCTCATGTGTTGGCCGCGATGATCATCTTCGCGATTACTTACCTGGTGCTGGCGATCGGCCGGCTGCCGGGTTTTCGGATCGATCGAACTGGGGCGGCGATCATCGGCGCCAGCTTCATGGTGGGCGTGAACGCGCTGGCTCTGGATGAAGCTTATCGCGCTATCAATTTCGACACCGTCATCCTGCTATTCGGAATGATGATCGTGGTCGTGAACCTGCGTTTGTCTGGTTTCTTTTCGCTCGTCGCCGAGCGCGTAGTGGAACATGCGCGCGGACCTACGGCGTTGCTGGTAGCCATCGTGGGAGTGGCGGGATTGTTTTCGGCTTTCTTCGTCAATGACACGATGTGCCTGGTGCTGACTCCGTTGGTGCTGGAGATCGCCGTGGCGCTGGGCCGCAATCCGGTTCCTTATTTGCTTGCCGTCGCCATGGGCTCGAACGTGGGAAGCGTCGCCACCATCACCGGCAATCCGCAGAACATGATGGTGGGCAGTTTCTCCGGCATCCCTTATCGGCAATTCCTGGCGACGCTGGCCCCGGTGGCCGCATTGGGACTGGTCCTCACGGTAGTCTGGATTCGTTTCGTCTACCGCCGCGAGTTCGCTTCCACCGCGAGCGTGCAGGTGGCCCAGAAGGCAGTGTGCGTGGACCGCGGGCTGATGTGGAAGGCAATCCTGGTGTCGCTGGGGATGATCGTGATGTTTTTCGCCGGGTGGCCGGTGCCCAAGGTAGCCATCATCGCCGGCGCGCTTTTGCTGATCACCCGCCGCGTCGATCCCGAGAAGGTCTATCAAGGCATCGACTGGAGCCTGCTGGTGATGTTCTCCGGCTTGTTCATCGTGATCGCCGGAATCGAGCATACGGCGCTCGAAAGTGGCCTGGATACGATGGCGGCACGGCTGCATCTAGACAACGTGTTTCTGCTGAGCGGCTTCACGGCGGTTCTCTCCAACCTAGTGAGCAACGTGCCGGCGGTGCTGGTGTTCAAGCCCCTGGTCGGCCATCTGGCGAATCCCTCCCAAGCCTGGCTGACGCTGGCCATGGCGTCGACCTTGGCCGGCAATCTTACGATATTGGGGTCGGTGGCAAACCTGATCGTGATTGAGCAAGCGCGGCACAAGGTGAGAATAGGGTTCTGGGAGCATTTCCGAGTGGGAGCGCCGCTGGCAATTCTGACCATTGGCGCCGGCGCGGCGTGGATTCGCTGGTTAACTTCCTGACGGCCAAAACATTTGGCTTGAAAAATGCTCTATAGTAGTCTCGTGGCTACCGGCGGTGCGTTTCTACTCGGCTTGCTCTTGGGCGGTCTGATTATCGGGTTATGGATGCGGGCGAAGCTGGCACGTCTCGAAGCCGCTAAGCAGTTCGCCGATCAGGCCGCGGCGCAGCTGGGCGAGACCTTCCGGTCGCTTGCGGACGCCGCGCTGCGGTCCAATCAGAGTTCTTTCCTGGATGCTTCGCGCGCAACCCTGGAGACGACCCGCGCGCAAATTACGGGCGATTTGTCCGAGAAGCAAACCGCCATCGAGGGCGTGGTGCGGCCGCTGAGCGAGTCGCTCGAGCGGTTGGAAATCCACATTCGGGAGTTGGAACGTGAGCGTGAGAAAGCGTTTGGCAGCCTGGGTGCGCAATTACAGGCGTTGGCGCGCGAGACCACCACGCTTTCCAGCGCGCTGCGCTCGCCGCAGACTCGCGGCCGATGGGGAGAGATCACCTTGCGCCGCGTGGCGGAGCTGGCCGGCATGGTGAAGAACTGCGATTTCCTGGAGCAAGAGACTCACGAATCCGGCGGCGTGCGCATTCGTCCGGATATGATCGTCCGGCTTCCTGCCGGTAGAACGCTGGTCGTGGATGCCAAGGTTCCGCTGACCGCGTACCTGGAAGCCTCCGCCGCAACCGATGAGACTGCCAGGCGGACCGCGTTGCACCGGCACGGCCAGCAAGTGGCCGAGCACGTGCGGTTATTGGCGGGCAAGCAATATTGGGCGCAGTTCCAGCCTGCACCCGAGTTGGTGGTCCTGTTCCTGCCGGGCGACCATTTCTTCAGCGCGGCGCTCGAAGGCAATCCAGATCTGATCGAAGACGCATTGGCGCGCAAGGTGGTGATCGCGACGCCGGTCACGCTGATCTCGGTACTGCGAGGCATCGCCTACGGCTGGACCGAGCAGCAACTGGCGGAGAACGCAGAAGAGATTCGGTCCGTTGCCGCCGAACTATATGATCGCGTGCAACTGGTTCACGATCATTACTCCGACACCGGACGGTTGCTCGAGAAAACCGTGGAATCGTACAATCGCTCGGTCGGGTCCTGGGATTCGCGGCTCTTGCCGGCGTTGCGGAAAATGCGCGAGCTTGGCGTGGCCTCTGGCGAGGAACCCGAAGCGCCGCAGCAGATTGATGTGCTGGCGCGGCGCCCTCGGGCAGTCGGCGGCGGATACTAAATCGCCGTTACTTCGTGGTCGGCGGCTTGACCTTATCTTCCGGGAAAGAGTCCGGAGGTGGAGCGCCGGTGCCGGTGGAACCCAGGAATACTTTACGTCCGTCGGTGAACGTCACGTTGCGCGCATTGGCCCGCAATTCGGAATGGTCCCGTGCCTGGTAGCCGTCCACGATGACTTCGGTGCCCACCGGGAAACTGTTCTTGGTCGCGCCGCGGCGAAGCAATGAATTCGGGCTGCCGCCTTCCACCATCCAGACTTCCTTGGTGCCGTCCTCTTTGGTGATTTCCACGTGCAGCCAGGTATGCGGATTCACCCACTCCACCTTCACGATCTTGCCCTTAAGCAGGACCGGACGGTTGGCGTCGAACTCAGCGCCGAAAGCATGATGGGCGGCCGCTGGCAGGGCAGTAATGAACAAAGCCGCGGACGCGCCCAATATTAACGTCAAGAATCTCGTTCGCATCAATTAGCTCCTAAAACTACGATCACTTAGTGGCCCCTTGATCCTTGTCTCGCAGCCGCGCGCCCTTCAAGATATCCGTCAGCGCGTAGTTCGCTTCGTGACAAGCGTACTCATAGATGTTTTTGTTCGTCGCGGGCCAAGTGTACTCGCCGGTCCACGGCTTGGTCCAGGTATCCGGATCGTCGATGGTGAACTTATAGAGCAGCGAGTGCTCATCCACGCGCGTGAAGCGCTCGATCACGTGCAGATTCTCGGTCGATCCGTAGAACCGGGTCTGGTCGTTGAAATTCGTGGTGTCGACCACCAGCGTATCGCCCTCCCAGTGGCCGACGGAGTCGCCCAACCAGAGCCGATAGCTTTTCGGCAAGTGCTGCGCGTTCATCCGGATGGTTCGCGCATCGTGTACCATCTCGGTCAGGATCAGGATCGAATCCGGGGTCTGCACGATCTGGTGGAGATTGTTGTAAAAGTAATCCGGCAGCGCGGGCGGCCCGGAGGTAGAACCAAAGCCAAGCATGCAGCGTTCGCCCAGTGGTCGCCGCTCGGGATCGTCATACGCGCCCGGCTCTTTCTCGAGGCCGGGGTCGCTGCTTTCCACCGCGTCCGACGTGGGCCTGGCCCTGAACTGCGCCATCCTCTTTTTGGCCGCGTCGGTCATCGGAGGAATCCTGCCATCCGGCGGATCGATAATCAGCGATGCGCGCTTCTCTCCGTCCACGACGGTAAGCGTGGAACCGGGATCGAGCCAGCCGTAATTGTAGCCGCCGACATTGCCGTAGGGACCCGGCGATCCATCGCCCCCTTTGGGCGGCGCCTTCCGGTCCGCATCGATGGGCTGATCCTCTTTTTCTCGGTACGCAGCCTGGGCGGTCTCGCGCTTGAGCGCCTCTTCTTTGGTAAGCACCAGCTTACTTCCTGCCGGCCGCTGCATGGGTGTAATGGTTGCCAGGTCGTAGGTGCCCTGCAGATCGGGATGACCGTCGGGCGTGCGAGGCGGAGTGTAGGCCTTAGACGCCGGCTGGGCGGTCTGGGCGGCCGCTGGGGCGACGGTTGAAACTAGCAGCGCGGCCAATGCCAACAGGCCCGCCGACACAGGGAATCGATTCCGCATATCAGTATCTCCTTGCTGCTACGGCTCAGCGGACTGTACATCACTGGCCTTGGTTCCTGAGTACATTCATTAGTATATAGCGGCGGGTATCGATTGGTGGTGCGGTCGGGGCCGGGCTGCCCTACGACATATCGATGATGTGGAAGGTGAACCGTTCAGGCGGCAGGTAGGAGAAAGGCTCCGGGCTCAAGTGCGCCCAAGTCTGGTACGCGGTGATGGCGACGCTGGAGTTGAGATAGAACAGGAACTGGTTCGAGAAGCAGGAAATGGGCGGGGGCTGGCGAAATGTGAGCCGGAGGCCGACCGCGTTCTCAAAATGCACTTCGCGGCTGGGTTCGGCTTTGTCTTCCAGCAAGGAGACGAAACTGGCGCGTCCGGCATGCGGCCAAACGTCCGGCCGCAGAAGATTACGCAACTCCAGGCGCGTGCCGAACGTGATCTCGCACTGCCGGATCCATTCCAGGATGCTGTCGCCCCACTGCCACTCGGTGACGAAGCGCAGGTATTGATCGGCCAAGTTGATGGCCAAATCCATTTTGCGGCGCTCGGCTTCCGGTTCCCAAGCCGGATTCTCGACCGCCGGCATGGGAAGCATGCCTTCGGCATCGATGAGGTCATTGGCCATGCCGACCACGCGATCCAGCCGCTTGACTTTGGGAGTGGTGTTTACCAAGAGCGGTGGCAGTTCGTGAGTCTTGTCGCCCGGAACTTCAACGAACTTTCGATCTCCAACGATGTCCATATCCACGACCCATTTACCTTATCGACGACAAGGTCGCGTCCTTCACTAATAGAAAGACGCCACAGCAGATCGCACCGTTTCAGCGCTTTGCCGTGGCTCACAAATCGGTTAGAAACAATTCTGCCGGATTTGTCGCGGAATGTAAAGAGGAATAGTGCCCGCAGGTGACGCTATTTCCATTTGCGCGCCTGCGCTACAATTCGGCTTCCAGACGTTTTGGCTCGCTGCGCGCGGGCTCAGCCCCCGAGATTCCATGACCTATTGCGACGTCAGCCTGCCGGTCCCGTTGGAACAAAGCTTCACCTACCGGCTTCCCGAAACCGTGCAGCATCGCATCCAGGTAGGATGTCGTGTGCTCGTGCCCTTTGGCGCCAGAAAGCTCACTGGGGTGGTTGTAAGGCTGCACGATGCCGCGCCCGATGGCCCGGTGAAAGAAGTATATCGGCTGGTGGACGAGGAGCCGGTGCTGGATCCAGAACTGCTCGCTCTGGGCGCTTGGATCGCGCAATATTACTGCGCGCCGCTCGGCGAAGTGCTGCGCGGTATGATCCCGCTGTCGGGCGAGGTCCGCAAAAGCAAGCTGTATTCGCTCACCGACGCGGGCCGCGATGCGGCGCGCCAGCTTTCGCTAACCGGTTCCGAGGACGATGCGGCGCTCCAGGTGCTGCGATTGCTGGAAGCGCGCCCGCTTTCGGCATCCTACCTGCAGAAAAAGCTCCCCAACGCGTTGCGGGTCATCCGTTCGCTCGAAAAAAAGGGGTTCGTCGGCGTGGAGGATCTGGAAGCCGAGCGCGATCCGCTGCGCGCGTCCGCCTCCAGGTTGCGAGCTTCGTGGCTGGCGCCGGATGCGGCCGACCTCAAGCTCTCCAAGCGCGAGCGCGAGCTGCACGCATTCCTCGAATTGCACCCCGGCACGCATAATTTGGAACAGCTGGAAGGCGCGGTGAAAGGCGCCAGCCAGGCGGCGCGGTCGTTGGCGCGCAGAAAGCTGATCCTGCTCGAGCCCGAAACACCGTCCGGCGTTTTCGCGGCCGAAGGCCCTCCCAGAACCCTGAATCCGCACCAACTGGAGGCTTATCAGCACATCGAAGCTGCGCTCAGGGCGGGGAAGTTCCAGACTTTTCTACTGGAAGGCGTGACGGGGTCGGGCAAGACGGAAGTCTACCTGAAGGCCATCGACGCTTGCCTTGCCCTGGGACGCAGTGCGCTGCTGCTAGTGCCGGAGATCGGGCTCACTCCCGCCGTCGCCGGGCAATTTCTGAACCGCTTCGGCAACCAGGTGGCGATCCTGCACTCCGCGTTTCACGATGCCGAGCGCGCCGAGCAATGGCGGCGCATCCGAGCCGGGTCGGCAAACGTGGTGGTGGGCACGCGCTCCGGCGTGTTCGCGCCGGTGCGGAATCTGGGCCTGGTTGTGATCGACGAAGAGCATGACCAAAGCTATAAGCAGCAAGAGACGCCGCGCTATAACGGCCGCGACGTGGCCATCGTACGGGCCCAGGCGGCCCGGGCAGTGGTAGTGCTTGGTTCGGCCACGCCCAGTCTCGAAAGCCGGTACAACGCCGAGCACGGAAAATATGTTCGGATCGAACTGCCGGAGCGAATCGAGCGGCGGCCTATGCCGGATGTCGAAGTGATCGATATGCGCCAAGAGTTTTTGGAGACGCGCAAGTTGGCCGTCTTCTCGCGGCGGCTGGTGGAGACGGTCACCGAGCGCCTCGAGCACGGCGAGCAGACCATGCTGCTGCTGAACCGCCGCGGCTTTTCGAGCTTCGTGGCTTGCCGTTCGTGCGGAGAGCGCGTGCAGTGCGTCAATTGCGCCGTGACGCTGACCTATCATCGGCGCGACCGGCGCATGTTGTGCCATTACTGTAACTACGCGCAGAAGGTTCCTTCGGTCTGCCCCAAGTGCGGGAGCGAGTATCTGCAATTCATCGGGACCGGTTCGGAGAAAGTTGAGGAGGAGCTGCACCGCGATTTTCCCCAGGCGCGCATCGCCCGCATGGACCGCGACACGGTGAGCGGCAAGCGCCATTTCGAAAGCATCCTGCACGGCTTTCGCGAGGGCGACTACGACATTCTGGTCGGGACACAGATGATCGCCAAAGGCCACGATATTCCCAATGTCACGCTGGTGGGCGTAGTTTCGGCGGACATCGGCCTCGGTTTACCCGATTTTCGGGCCGCTGAGCGCACCTTTCAGCTCTTGACCCAGGCGGCCGGACGCGCCGGGCGCGGCGACTTGCCCGGCATCGTGCTCATCCAAACCATCAATCCCGAGCACTACGCGATCCGTTTCGCGTCCCAGCAAAACTACGCCGGTTTCTATGCCAAGGAGATCCAGTTTCGCAAGTTGATGCGTTATCCGCCGTTCAGCGCGCTGGCCAACGTGCTGGTGCGCAGCCAGAAACAGGATCAGGCGCTGGCGATGAGCACGGAACTCGGACGTATGTTAGATCCGGCGCCCGAGGGCGTGAAAGTGCTGGGGCCGGCCGAAGCGCCCGTGCCGAAATTGAAGAGCGAGTTCCGTTATCAGCTCCTGCTTAAAGCGGTGAACCGCAAACGTCTGAACGAGGTCTTGCGCGATGTGCAGAAGTTCGCGGCCGAGAAGAAGTGGGGCGCCACGGCCCTGGTGATCGATGTCGATCCGCTGACCCTGTTGTGATAGTTCGCGGATCGACGACGCTTAGACATTCAGTCCAACGAGCCATACACAACGTCATCGATGGACTGACTCGATCTGGGATCACCCGATGACACCATTCCGATATAGCGCATCCAAGGCCGGCTTCGTTCGGGCCGCAACCCACGCAGGATGGCCGATCGCAGAAGTCGCCAAAACGTGAGCATAGCCTGAGCGTACTACATCGCCAGCAGCGCAGCCATCAGCTCGATTCCATCCCACAGGTTCTGCACGCGCAGATTCTCGTTGAAGCTGTGCTGGTTGTTATCGTGATTGGCGATGGGTGTGGTGATGGTGGGAAGCTTGAGAATGTCTTCAATCGTAACCAGCGGCACGCTGCCACCCATGGTCGGCAGTTTGACCACCGGGCCCAGGGCGCTATCCGCCGCTGCGATCACCATCCGGGAGATCGGAAGATCCATCGAAGTTCGCGAAGCGTTGTAGCCGAATTCGCCGGGGACCACCTTGGCCACCCGCGGATGCGCCATCCGCGTCCGAGCATCCGGATCGTGATCCACCACGAAATATCCCTGTTTGCGGATGTGCTCGATCACGCGCTGCGCCGCGGCCGAATGATCGATGCCCTTAACCAGTCGAATATCGATGGAGGCCATGGCCGTCGATGGAATCACATTACTGGCCTGAGCGCCAATGCGGGAACTGGCCATGCCGCGCACGTTCAAGGAAGGCTCGTTCAACAGCTCCAGCAGGCTTTTGCCCCCGCCGTCGATGCGGCCGAGCCAAAACTCGCGCTCCAGTTCGGCGTCCACTCTGGGCGCTTCGGCGATGGCTCGCTTTTCCGTAGCGCTGAGCGGCTCGATCCCGTCGTAGAAATGATCGATCAGGATGCGCCCGTCATCGTCCTTCATCGAAGCGAGCAAGCGCGCCAGCATCTGCGCGGGGTTAGGCGCCCAATTACCATAGTGGCCGCTGTGCAGCTCGTGCGCCGGACCATAGACCGTGATATCCAAGGTCTCGACGCCGCGCGCGCCAAAGACAATCTGCTGCCGGCGGCTCTGATTCACCGGTCCATCGCAGATCAGCCAGACGTCGCCCGAGAGCAAGTCTTTGTTGGCCGCGATGATTTGGCCCAAGTGCGTTGAGCCGGCTTCCTCTTCGCCTTCGAAGATGAACCGCACGTTCGATTCGAGTGGAACATGGGCGGCGTGCAGCGCGTCCAGTGCCGACATCATCGCGATAATGGGCGCTTTGTCATCGGAGGCCGAGCGGGCGTAGATGCGCGACTCGGGGTCGAAGTGGCTCTCGGGCAGCGGGATGATCTTGCCGTCGCGATCGAGCGGCTTGTCGCGCAAAACCGGCTGCCAGGGCGGAGTGGCCCATTCTTTTGGATCCAGCGGCTGGCCGTCGTAGTGCGCATAAAAGACGATGGTTCGCCGCGCGCCTGGTGTGCGAATTTCACCGTAGACGGCTGGTGGCGCTCCGGGTGTCTCCAGCAATCTGGACTTGACGCCGCGCTTCTCCATGACCTTCGCGATCGCTTCCGCGTTGCGGCGGATGTTGGGCGTGTCGGAAGCCAGGTTCGGGATTCGCAGCAGCTCGAAGAATTCGTCGACGATCGCGCGCTCGTGGCTTTCGCGCCAGGCGCGGGCGGCTTGCGCAGGCTGCGGGTTCGGAGCCGCGGAGACAGCCAGACTCAGCAGCGGCAGTACCACCCAAGTACGAATGCGCGGTAACAACGTTACGCTCATTGTTGCAGATCCAGTACTCGCTCGACAGTACTAAAGCCTCAGCGTGCGCAAGACGATGTAAGGGAAGACTAAATTGGCCGATTAAGGACGATTCCAGATGGTTGCGGAGTTAAGCGACAAAGCGGCGCCGAAATCGCGGAGCGTGAAGAGTGTGGGGAGCGGCGCGGAGAGGCGGCGCGAACCACGCTATCCCTGCAACGACCCCGTCGAGATCCGGATCCTCCCCGGCGATGGCTCGCGCGTTCCCGCAACTCTCATGGATGTCTCACGCTCTGGATTGCGGCTCGAGCTTGGCACGCCTGTGCCCAAAGGCACCGAGATCGAGATCCTGCTGTCCAAGCAACTGGCGGTCTCCGGGAGAGTGCGGCATTGCCGTCGCGTAGGCGCCAAGTATCAAGCCGGAATCCTAATCCTCCAAGCCATTGATTCATCCCAGCCGAGCGAACACGTTTCCGACGAGCAGCTCGGCAGCTATCTCAACGGCCGAGGGCTGACGCTTACCCAGGCGATCAAGGTCAGAGACCACTTGGCGGTGTGCAGCACGTGCAGGCTACACATGGTGGATTGTTATTCCGTGAAGCCGCCGTCGCGCCGGGGTTCTTAAGGCCTCACTTACTGGATAAGACCTCGGCTAAAGCGGACGCTGCCGTCGCGCAATCTTCACGACTGACATCGTAGTGAGTTACCGCGCGCATCTGGCGGGCATTGGCTGAACTCATCAAGACGCCGCGGGCTTTGAGCCGGCCGTTGATCTCGCCAGTCTTCAAGCCGGCCCCGGTGATATCGAAGATGACGATGTTGGTCTGAACGCGATCCGGATCCAGCCGGACGCCGGGAATTTTCGCGAGTTCCGCCGCCAGGAAACGCGCATTGGCGTGATCTTCGCCCAGCCGGTGCGGCATTTCCTCGAGCGCGATCAGGCCCGCGGCGGCCAGCACTCCCACTTGTCTCATGCCGCCTCCCAATCGTTTGCGATACAGACGCCCGCGCTGGATGGCTTCCTCACTGCCAGCCACCAGGGAGCCGGCGGGAGCGCCCAGGCCTTTCGAGAGGCAGAACATCACGGTATCGGCATGCGCGGCCAGTTCGCGGACCGGTTTGTTCAGGTAACACGCGGCGTTGAAGATACGGGCGCCATCCATGTGAACTGGAACTCCGGCGTCGTGCGCGTGACCGGCGACGTTCTCAAGAACATCCAGCGGGTAGACCCTGCCGCCGGCCATATTGTGCGTGTTCTCAACCTCGATCAGTCCCGTAGGCGCGCTATGCGGGCTGCCCGGCTTGACGAATTCCCGAATCGAGTCCCAGCGCAAGATGCCGTCTTCGGCCTGAATCGAGCGCACCAGGCATCCGGAGAACCACGCCGTCATGGCTAGCTCCCAATCCAGTATGTGCGCGCGCGATTCGCAGATCACTTCCTGTCCGTGCCGCGTATGAATCTTGATCGCCACCGTGTTGCCCATGGTGCCGGTGGGAACGAACACGGCAGCTTCCTTGCCCATGATTTCAGCGGCCCGCTGCTCCAGCCGGTTGACGGTTGGATCTTCCCCGTAGACGTCGTCGCCCACTTCGGCCTCGAACATAGCGCGGCGCATGGCGGCGGTGGGACGCGTGACGGTGTCGCTGCGCAGGTCGATCATGACGCGATGAATTCGGCGAAAACCTCGTTGGAAAGAAGCACGCCGCGATCGGTGAGGCGCAGCCGTTCGCCGTCGCGCGCCAGCAGACCTTCGTTCACGAACCGCTGGATGGGTGCATCGAAGCGCGTCCATTGGCCGGCGCTGGGGCGGATGCCGTCCATCAGGCGCAGGCCGACGAAGAATCGTTCTTCATCGCTGTTCGCGGCTGTGGATTCCAGGCGCGGCGAGAGGTCCTGCCGGATTCGATCCACGTATTCCTGCGCGCTCTCGACGTTCTGTGTGCGCGTGACGCCATCGAACGAATGCGCGTCCGCGCCGAAGCCCAGGTAAGGTTCCAACCGCCAGTACTTCAGATTGTGGATGGACTCAAAACCCGGCCGCGCGAAATTGGAGATCTCATAGCGCTGGATGCCCAGGCGGGCGAGTTCCAGGACGGCGGTCTCATAGAACTCCGCGATCAACTCGTCGCTGGGGATCTCCGGCGCGCCGTAGCGCTTGCCGTTGAGCAGCACTTCGCTTCCCAGGCGGCTGTCTTCGTCGACTTCCAGCATGTAGACCGAAACGTGCGGAGCATCGAGCTTTTCGATCCAAGCCAGCGATTCCATCCACGAAGCAAGCGTCTGGCCAGGCAGCCCGGCGATCAGATCGATATTGATGTTGGAGAGCCCGGCTTGGCGAAGCAGGGCAATCTCCAAGGCGACGATTTCAGCGCTGTGTTTACGGCCGGTGCGCGCAAGCTCGCCTGCGACGAAGGATTGGGCCCCTAAGCTGACGCGATTGATGCCGGCGCGAGCCCACTCGCCCGCTCGTTCCAGCGTGATGCCGCCGGGTGCGGCCTCTATGGTCGCTTCGCGCCATGGACGGCCGGGAATTGCGGCCAGGATCCGGTCCAGATCGCGCACCTCCATTCGCGAGGGCGTGCCGCCGCCCAGGTACATCGTCTCCGGGCGCCAGGGCCAATCCTGCGCGGCGATTTCTTTCAGCAGAGCCCCCAGATACCGGGCCTCCAACTCGCGCGGGAGAACGCCCGACGCGAAGTTACAATAAGTGCACTTCTGGGCGCAAAAGGGATAGGAGATGTAGACGCCCGGCATTTATAGGGAGACTTCTTCGCCCAATTGCTGGGCGATGGCGTCCTGAATCAGTTCAGTTAAACGTTTGGCCGGTGCTTTCCAGGACGAATGTGTTCTGGACGTCGTCCCAAGCGAGCTTGTAACTTTTCGAGTGCGCCGAAACCCAGATCTGACGAACCGGAGTATTGGGGCTGATTACGAACTTGCCGGGCGGTGTTTCGAACTCGATGGCCAGGGCTCCGGCGTTGAAGTCGGCCTCAAATTCGGCATCTTCCGAGGCTGCGGCCAGGCGTTTGTAGAGCGATTGCAAGGCCTGATCTGCTCGCTTTTTGAACTCTTGTTCGTCCATAAGGCAAGGTCTCCGGAGGGGCCGAACCTTGATTCTAGCCGAAAACCAGGCCGGGAACGCTGTATTTTTCCTGAAACATTCGGCGACTTTGGGCCGGGCTCGCTCATCTGGTACTCTTGGACGTTGACGCGCTATGGAACCGGGATGCGCTATGGAACCAGCCTGTATCAGACACACGGAGATTCCTCACACCTCGCGGCTGTTTTCCGATTTTCAATACAATTTCGACCGGGTAGCGCGGTTCTATTGGCACGCGCCGGGCGACGCTGCGGCCTATTCTTCGGCGGCGAGCGAGATCGTTTTCCCGGACGAGCGGCGTGCGGCGCTGGTAGCGGCCTTACGGGCGCGCAATGGCGAGAGCGCTTCGTTAACTAAACTGGCCAAGCCCGGAACCGTAGCGGTGGTCACGGGCCAGCAGGTAGGTCTGTTCTCCGGGCCCGCCTATACGATTTACAAGGCACTGACGGCCGCCCGGCTGGCGGCGCAACTCACCGATCAGGGCATTCCGGCAGTCCCGATTTTCTGGCTGGCTACCGAGGACCACGATTTCGCCGAGGTCAACCACAGCTTCGTGTTTGGCGCCGATCATCGGCCGGTCGCGCTCAGCGTGGAGGGAGTGGATGCCCCCGAGCATCCGGTGGGCGCAATCCCGATTTCCTTTCCGCCGATCGATGCGCTGCGCGAAACCTTGGCGCCATTTCCTTACGGCGACGCGGTAACGACGATGGTCGCTGAAGCGTACCAGCCCGGCGCCACCTTCGGCGCGGCCTTCCAGGCCTTGATCGAGCGGTTGCTCGCCAAATTTGGCCTGTTGTTCATCGATCCCTTGGACGAAGCCGTGAGGCGCATGGCGGCTCCAGTCCTACGCAAGGCTTTGGGCGACGGCGACAAGCTGAAGCAGCAACTGCTCGACCGCAACCAGCGAACTCGAAGCGCAAGGTTATCACGCGCAGGTGCATTTGGAGCAGAAGACATCGCTCGCGTTCCTGCTGGAGGGCGATCGCCGGATCACGCTGCGGCGCCAAAACGGCGATTATGTTTCCAAGGACCGCCGTTACTCGGTCGCGCAGTTGATCGATTTGGCCGAACATCTTTCGCCCAACGCACTGCTGCGGCCGGTGGTGCAGGATTATGTGCTTCCCACGGTAGCGTACGTGGGCGGACCGGCTGAGCTCGCGTACATGGCGCAATCGGAAGTGCTCTATGAGGATCTGCTGGGGCGAATGCCGGTGATGCTGGCGCGGAACGGATTCACGTTGCTGGACGCGCGCACCGCCAAGCTGATGGCGCGCTATGGGATCGCGATTACCAGATTTTTTCATGGCGAGGAAGCCGTGCGCGAACATATCGCCCAGCAGCTCGTGCCGCCGGAGCTAGCGCGGGAGTTTGAACAGACCCGGACCACGGTAGCGGATTCGCTCGATCGCGTGCGCGGCGATCTGGTCTCCTTTGATTCCACGCTGGCCAAAGCCGCCGATAAGGTGCGCGCGAAGATGCTGTATCAGCTTTCCAAGATCGAGCGCAAAACGGCGCGCCAAACTTTGCAGCGCAACCAGCGCGCGGCGCAGGATTCGAGCTACATGTCCGGCTTGATCTTCCCCGAGAAACATCTTCAAGAACGGTTTTATTCGATCCTGCCTTTTGTCGCCAAACACGGTCTGGAATTGATGGACACGCTCTACCAGCACGTCAGTCTGGATTGTCCGGATCACAAAGTGCTGGTGGTCTGACCGGTTCCCTTTCATGAGAATCAATAGCGTTAAACAGGCGCTGGCCGAAGGCAAGGTGCAACTCGGAACCGGCTTCGGACAGTTGCGCTCTCAAGACGTCGTTCGCATTTTG
Source organism: Terriglobia bacterium (assembly GCA_963739705.1). GTDB lineage: Bacteria > Acidobacteriota > Terriglobia > Bryobacterales > Bryobacteraceae > Palsa-89. Next base: position 1,006,806 of record CAVUBR010000025.1, read on the forward strand.
CATGATGCGGGATTTCACTGGGCTTTCGTCGACACCGAACACGGCGGGTTCGATCTGGAGACGGTTCAGGATCTGTGCCGGATCTCGGCGCTCACGGGCTTCTGTCCGGTGGTGCGCGTAGGGGAACTGCAGTATACGCTGGTGGCGCGCGCGCTCGATGCAGGCGCCCAGGGAATCATGTTCCCGCGCGTCGAATCGCCCGAGTTGCTGGAGAAAGCTATCAGCTGGACCAAGTTTCCGCCTGTGGGCGTGCGTGGATTCGGGCTCACCGGGCTGCAAGTGGATCACGAGAAAGTGACCATTCCTCAGATCATCGAGCACCTGAATGCGCAAACCATGGTCGTGCTGCAGATCGAGACGCGGCGCGCATTAGAGGCGCGCAACGAGTTGCTGGCCGTGCCCGGTGTCGACGTGGTGATGGTCGGGCCCGCGGATCTGTCGGTCTCGCTCGGCGTGGCGGGAGAGTTTCAGCATCCCACCATGATCGAGGCGATGGAGAAGATCCGCGACAGTTGTGTCGAGCGCGGCATCGCCCCCGGCACCCAGACGCGTTCTATTCCGCAAGCCAAATTCTGGCGCGAGCGCGGCATGCGCTTCCTGGGCTGCAGCAATGAGACCGGGATGATCTACGACCGCGCCTGCGAGATCGTGCGCGAGCTCAGCTGAGATCTATGACGGTTGAGACGCTCCGGGAAAAGGAAAAGGGAACCCTCACCGACCTGCTCGGAATCCAATGGGTTGAGGTTGCTCCGAACTTTGTTCGGGGACGGTTTGATGTTCGCAAGCAGCACCTCGCCCCGATCGGCTATCTGCACGCTGCTAGCATCGTGGCCCTGGCCGATACGGCCTGCGGTTTCGGATGCCTGATGTCGTTGCCTGAGGGCGCGTCCGGCTTCACCACCGTCGAGCTCAAGGCCAATTTCATCGGCACCGCGCGAGAAGGCGGCGTGAGTTGCGAAGCTCGTCTGGTGCACGGCGGACGAACCACTCAAGTCTGGGACGCCGAGGTCAAAAACGAGACCACGTGTAAAGCGATCGCGTTGTTTCGCTGTACGCAGTTCTTGCTTTACGGTGAGGCTCGATCCTGAGCAACTACATCGGCAGCGTGCTGATGGAATCGACCGCGAGCTTGCCACCTTCGACTTTGCCGGTGACCTTCACCTTGTGGCCGATCACGGGCGTTACTTTATCCATGGAGGAAGCGTCGATCTTCAGGATCTTGTTGTCTTCGGTGACGAAGACCACGGCTTCGCCGCTTTTCACGCAGCTCTTCACGCAGGATTCGAACGCCTTCGGTTGGATCCATTCGGCGGCGGTTTTCGCTTTGGCGCCGCTGACCGCGCATTTTTCGTCCGAAAGATAGCCCGTGAATTCGCCCGCAAAGGCCGTCATCGAGGCGAGAGCGGATAGTCCAAGCAGCACGCAAAGCTTTTTCACTGGAAGATTTCCTCCGGAAACAAGCCTAACATGCGGCTGGGAAGCAGCGCTTGGACAGAATTAACGCACGCGCGCTCTCAACGCGCGGCGGGTTATGACATTGTCAACACCACGCGAAATTTGGCTTCCCCTGACATCATCCGTTCGTAAGCCTCCGCGGCGCGCGCCAACGGGAATGTCTCGATCATCGGCCGCACACCCGCCAGCACCGAGAATCTCAGAGTGTCTTCCGAATCGATCGACGTGCCGGCCATCCAGCCTTGCATGGAACGCTTGCCGCCAATCAATTCCACCGGCGGGACTTCGATCGGATCCATCGACGCTCCGATCACCATCAGCTTGCCATTCACACCCAGACCGTCGACTAATCCGGACATGGCCTTCCCGCTGGGCGCCGTGGAAAGAATCGCTTTGGCGCCGCCCATTTTCTTCAGTTCCTCCGCCGGATTCGATTTCCGCGAATCGACATAGGCATGTGCGCCGAGCTTGAGCGACAGCTCCTGCGCGTCGTTACCGCGTCCGATGGCCACCGTCCGGTAGCCAAACTTGTTCGCGTATTGCACCGCCAGGTGCCCGAGCCCGCCGATGGCTTGAATCGCGACCAGATCGCCCGGGCGCGCGCCGGAATTTCGCAAGGCGTTATACGTGGTGATGCCGGCGCACATGAGGGGCGCTGCATCCGCGGGCGACAAATCGTCCGGAATCGCCGCTAGGCTCTGGATGGGAGCGAGCATCTGTTCGGCGTAGCCGCCGTCAAAGGTGAATCCCGTAATCGGCCCAACCACGCAAGCGACGAATTCGCCTCTCCGGCAAGGCTCGCATACCCCGCAGTGGCCGCCGTACCAGCCCACGCCGACGCGCTGGCCTTTTTTCCAAGGAGTGACATTTTTCCAAGGATTTACATTCTCGCCAACTTCCTCGATCACGCCGGCAACTTCATGTCCGGGAATTCGTGGGTACTGAATACCCGGCCAAGAGCCTTCCTTGAGCAGCATGTCGCTATGGCAGACGCCACAAGCCTGCACTTTGAGGCGGACCCAGCCGGGCTTTGGCGCTCCGATCGCACGGTCAACCAGATCCAGCGTGCCGCCTGCCTTGTTCACCTGAATGGCTTTCAACTTTTGTTTTCCTCCCTGGGCTATTAAGACGCGCATTGAAGCGTAAAGGAATCCGAAAATTTCCGGGGCGCCGTCTGTGAGCAACCTTGCATTGTCGGCGTCTTTGCCGGAGCGAGAGATCCGCAAACTCGGCCGGCTGTGGCACAATAGAAACGCGCTGGAGTGGCGGAACTGGCAGACGCACGGGACTCAAAATCCCGCGGCCTTCACTGGTCATGAGAGTTCGACCCTCTCCTCCAGCACCACTGGATGCCGCGCTCGCCGGCGTCGGTTCCTCTATATCATGTAGGGATGTCCTCTACCGAAGAACTTCAGGAACACGCCGAGCACGCTCACGAACCTTTCGACAAGAGAGTCGCTGCGACCATGGCGATTATCGCGGCGGTTCTGGCGGTCGTTTCCGTGCTTGGACACATCGCGACTACCGAAGAACTGCTCAACCAGCAGAAGGCATCGGACCAGTGGGCTTATTATCAAGGCCAAGTCGATTCGCCGCTACCAATCGGAGTTCGCCGGCGACCTGTTCGCGTCCATGAAGAATGAGGCGATGAGTAAGCAGTACGTCCAGAACGCCGCAAAATACCGGAGCGACGACGACGAAATTCAAAAGGAAGCTCAGGGGCTGGAGAAGGAAAGTGAACTGAGAGGACCGCCAGGCTCTACGCTTTCACTTCGGCGAGGTGTTTCTGGAGATCGCGATCGTCTTCGCATCGCTGGCGATCCTGACCAAACGCGCTTTCATCTGGTACGGAGCGATGGCGGCCGGGCTGGCCGGCGCCTTGATCGCACTTACCGCGGCCCAGCTTATTTAGTCAGGCGCGCCTGCTTGCGCGGGAATTGCTGGTCTAGCGCCAGGTTCAACTTCAGCACGTTGACGCGCGGTTCGCCGAGTACGCCCAGATCCGGCTGCTGGATGGACTGAGCCACCAGCTGGTCCAGTTGATCCGCGGAGATTCCGCGCGTCTTGCGCGACCCGCGGGACCTGTGCGCGAACCGAATCGGGGCTGAGATCGGGATCCAATCCGCTGGCCGACGCGGTGAGCAGGTCGGCCGGAATCGGGCCGTGGTAGTCCGGATTTTCTTTCCGGAATTTTTCGGCCGAGGCCTTGACCCGATCGATCAGCTTCTGATTGGTCGGGCCGTAATTGGATGCCGCCGAAGCCGTAGCATCGTAGCCGTCATTGCCGGCCGCGGATGGGCGCGGCTGGAAGTATTCGGGCTTGCTGAAGTTCTGTCCGATCAGCTCCGAGCCGATCACCTTGTCGCCTTGCGTAATCAGGCTGCCGTTGGCCTGGTGCGGGAAGACCACCTGGCAGATGCCGGTGATCGCCAGCGGATAGATCACGCCCAGCAGAATCGTCAGAAAGATGTTGATTCGAAGTCCGGGTGAAAGTTGTGACCACATGATAATTTCTCCTTATGCCAGATGCAGGGCCACCAGAATCTGATCGATCAGCCAGATGCCGGGGAAGGGCACGATGATGCCGCCGATGCCCTAAAGCAGCAGGTTGCGGCGCAGCAGGGCCGCGGCGCCGACCGGCCGGTATTTCACGCCGCGCAGAGCCAGCGGAACCAGCGCGATGATGATCAGCGCGTTAAAAATCACGGCCGCCAGCACCGCGCTTTGCGGCGTATGCAGATCCATGATGTTGAGTTTGGCGAGCGCCGGATAGGTCGCCATGAACATCGCCGGGATGATGGCGAAATATTTCGCGACGTCGTTGGCGATCGAGAAGGTAGTCAACGCGCCGCGCGTGATCAGCAACTGCTTGCCGATGGCGACCACTTCAATGAGCTTGGTGGGATTGCTGTCGAGATCCACCATGTTGCCGGCTTCTTTGGCGGCCATGGTGCCGGTGTTCATGGCCAGGCCGACGTCGGCTTGGGCCAGCGCGGGGGCATCGTTGGTTCCGTCGCCGGTCATGGCCACCAGGCGGCCGGCTGCCTGTTCCTTCTTGATGTATTCGAGTTTGTCTTTGGGCGTGGCTTGAGCCAGAAAATCATCCACTCCGGCTTCGGATGCGATGGCCGCGGCGGTGAGCGGGTTGTCGCCGGTAATCATGACGCTGCGAATGCCCATGTTGCGCAACTGGGCGATGCGCTCTTTCATGCCGCCCTTGACGATGTCCTTGAGATGGATGATGCCGAGCAGCCGTTTGCCGTCGCACACGGCTAGCGGCGTGCCGCCGCTGCGCGCGATGCGATCGCTCATTTCCTGGAAATACGGGCGGAACTTCGCCGCCGCGCTCGGTCACGAATCGGCAGATGGCCTCGGTGGCGCCCTTGCGCAACGCGCGTCCGGCGAAATCCACGCCGCTCATGCGGGTGTAAGCGGAGAAGGGAATGAAGGTGGCTTCGTTTTCGGGAATGTGGCGGCCGCGCAGGCCATATTTTTCCTTGGCCAGAATTACCACCGAGCGGCCTTCGGGGGTTTCGTCGGCCAGGCTGGAGAGCTGCGCGGCATCGGCTAGCTCTTCTTCGTCCACACCCGTGATGGTCAGGAACTCGACTGCCTGGCGATTGCCGAGCGTAATGGTGCCGGTCTTATCGAGCAGCAGCGAGTTGACGTCGCCGGCTGCTTCCACCGCTTTGCCGCTCATGGCCAGCACGTTGTGCTGCATGACGCGGTCCATGCCGGCGATTCCGATGGCCGAAAGCAGCCCGCCGATGGTGGTGGGGATCAAGCAGACCAGCAGCGAAACCAGAACCGCCACGCTGGGCACCGTCCCGGCGCCGGCCTGCGCGACGCTGAATACCGCGTAAGGCTGCAACGTTACTACCGCCAGCAGAAAGATCAGAGTCAAGCCTGCGATCAGGATATTGAGGGCGATTTCGTTGGGAGTTTTTTGGCGCTCGGCGCCTTCCACCAGCGCGATCATGCGATCCAGGAAAGTTTCGCCCGGGTTGGAGGTGATGCGGATCTTGATGTGGTCCGAGAGCACGCGCGTGCCGCCCGTGACGGCGCTGCGGTCGCCACCGGATTCGCGAATCACAGGCGCGCTTTCTCCGGTGATGACGGATTCGTCCACCGTGGCGATTCCTTCCACCACTTCGCCGTCGCCGGGAATCAGGTCGCCGGCGTCGCAAACCACCATGTCGCCTGCGCGCAGTGCCGATCCGGGGCACTGTTCAATCTTGTCGCCGCAGAGGCGCTTGGCGGTGACATCGGTCTTTGTCTTGCGCAAGCTGTCGGCCTGGGCTTTTCCGCGAGCTTCCGCCATGGCTTCGGCGAAATTCGCGAACAGCACGGTGAACCAGAGCCAGAGCGCGATCTGGATGCCGAATCCGATTCCAACCGCTCCAACCGCTATGTCGCGCACCACGAACACGGTGGTGAGCGCGGCGCCAACCTCGACCACGAACATGACGGGATTCTTCATCAACGTCATGGGGTTCAATTTCGCGAACGAGCCCAAGGTTGCACGGCGCACGATCTCGGGGTCAAACAGCGGCCGCGCGCGGACCAGCTTTTTCGGCAGCAACGAAGTGGAATCCAGCGGCGGTGTAGGCGGCGAGGTCACGTGCTCTGTTGTCATTGTAGTCATGGCTTAACTCCCCAGCGGCAGGATCATCGAGAATAGCTTGCCGCCGTACATCAGATAGTGTTCGATGATCGGCCCCAGCGATACGGCCGGGAAATAGGTCAGGACGGCGACGATGACGACGGTGCCGACCAGCAATCCGACGAACAGAGGGCCGTGCGTGGGAAACGTGCCGCTGGTGACCGGGATTTTCTTCTTGGCGGCCAGACTACCCGCCGCCGCCAGAATGGGGATCAGGAACAGGAAGCGGCCGATCAACATCGCCAGCCCAATGGTCAGGTTGTACCAGGGAGTGTTGCCGTTGATTCCTCCGAACGCGCTTCCGTTGTTGCCGGTGCCGCTGGCGTAGGCGTACAGGATTTCACTGAGGCCATGGGGCCCAGCGTTGTTCAAATTGGCGATGGCCGCGCCCGGTGGATTCCAATATCCCTTCGCGGCGAAGTGGGCTTGACTGCTAAGGGCGCTGAACACCAGAACGCTCATGGAAGTGACGATGATGGCCAGCATCGCCATCTTCACTTCCTTCTGCTCGAGCTTCTTGCCCAGGTATTCGGGCGTGCGCCCCACCATCAGGCCTGCAATAAATACGGCGATGATGGCGTAGATCAGGATGCCGTACAAACCCGCGCCCACGCCGCCGAAGATGACAATGTCGGTCATCATGTTGAGCAGCGGGACCAGCCCGGCGATGGGCAGCAGACTATCGTGCATGGCATTTACGGCGCCACAACTGGTGTCGGTGGTCACGGTAGCCCACAACGTGGAGTTCGCGATTCCGAATCGAACTTCCTTGCCCTCCATGTTGCCGCCGGCTTGTCCGCTGGTTGCCGCGGTCTCGAGCCCCAGCTTGGCGAGTATCGGATTGCCCTGTTGCTCGAAGCCATAGCAGACGAAGACGCCGGCGAAGAACATTATGGTGAATGCCGCGAATATGGCCCAGCCCTGGCGCGTGTCGCCCACCATCTTGCCGAACGTGTAAGTGAGTGCGGCGGGGATTACCAGGATCAGCCATAGCTCGAACAGGTTGGTAATCGGGTTGGGGTTCTCGAACGGATGGGCCGAGTTGGCGCCGAAGAAGCCGCCGCCATTGGTGCCGAGCTCTTTAATCGCTTCCTGCGAAGCAACTGGGCCCTGCGCGATGGTTTGTTTCGCGCCTTCGACCGTGGTGACGTTGGTATAGGGCTTGAGGTTCTGAATCACGCCCTGCGAGCACAGGAAAAGAGCTGCGACGATGGAGAGCGGTAGCAGTACGTACACGATTCCACGCGTCAGGTCGACCCAGAAATTGCCGATGGTGCGCATCTCGTGGCGCGCAAACCCGCGCACCACGGCGATGGCAATCGCCAGCCCGGCCGCCGCAGAAACGAAGTTTTGTACCGCAAGAGCCGCCATCTGGACGAAGTAGCTGAGCGTCGACTCACCCGAATAGTTCTGCCAGTTTGTGTTCGTGAGAAAACTGACGGCGGTGTTAAAAGCCAGATCCGGTGTCATGACCGGCGTGCCAAAATTCTGCGGGTTGAACGGAAGATAGGCCTGTGCTCGTTGCAGCAGGTAAACCAGCAGGAACCCGAAAATGCTGAAGCTCAGCAGTGCAGCCGTGTATTGGGTCCAGCGCTGCTCGACGTCCTCGCGGACGCCCGCGGCTTTGTAGGTCAGCACTTCCAGCCAGCGCAGCGCGGGATGCAAGAAGGTCCGCTGGCCTTCGAAGACCTTGGCCATGTAAGCGCCCAGCGGCTTGGTGCAAATCAGAATGATTGTGAAGAACAGAGCGATTTGTAGAACTCCGGCGCTAGTCATAGATTCCTCTCAAAACTTCTCCGGGCGGAGCAAAGCGTAAACGAGATAGACAAAGAGGCCGACCGAGGCGATTCCGGCGATGATGTAATCCATGGTGTTTCTCCTAGAGCTTGTCGCAGGCCTTGGTAAAGCCCCAGCATGCGATCAGAAACAGGCACGCAACGGCGATATAGAAAAGATCGAGCATTTCGATTTACTCCATTTCCGAAAAGATCACTTCGTGGCCGGCGCGGCGCAAACCGGCGGCCAGGCGCTTCTCCGCGGTGGGCCACCAGGTTCTTCGGCCACCGACGACTACCAACGAATGGGGTTCGAGAACAGTTCTCAAGGTCTCCATCCGATCGCGGCACAAGTAGACCGCAACTTTAGTTTCCACGCGGCTCTGGCCGGCGATCACGCTGAAACGGCGCTCGCTAAAACCGGGCGAGATAGGGACCTTATTCAGCGGCAAAGGATAGGGAACCACTTGAGGCACTACTAGCGAGATACGCGCGCCCAGATTACTGGCCAAAACGCCGGCCTGCTTCAACGCCGCGAGTGTCGACTCCACGGCGGTAAAGATGACGGCGATATTCAGTTTCGAGCCTGCATCCCCGCGGGCCGGCGATTCCGGCCGTGGTACAGCAGGACTCAGGGTTCTTTCCTCGGCGCGTGACATGTTGTTCCAGCTCTCCACATCTGAGGGTAGGAGGCGCGCGCTGAAGAAGTCCTTAGAAAGGTATGAAGAAGTCATAAAGACGCGCCCCAGGCACCCGCAAAAATGGCGAATCCCATGCCGCTCATGGCGTTCGCGGACTTCAGGCTAGAACGAGCGAGGAGCATCTGACATGCCAACGTCGAGTCGATGCAGAAGCTTGGCCTGTCTGGAGAAGGGCACGGCCCTGGTAGCGCGATTCGGCGCAAGCGCCGCGCCAGACAGGTGTGTTGAGTTACTCAATTGACTTTCGCGCCACGCCGCGTCCTACTAAACTCTTAGACAGGTAGAATCGTGGACAAGCGCTTGCCATTGTTGATCCGCAGGGCGATGTACAACCTGCGGGGCGGATTCCTGGTTCGCCCGCTGACCATCGCGCTGGTGCTGGGATGCGCCGGCGCGATCCTATCCTGGCTGGAAGAAACGTTTCCAGGCGTCAGCGACCTGGTGCCGAGGGCGCTGTTTCCGTCTCATTCCGATCCGCAAGTCGCGCAAGTCATTCTGGGTGGCATCGCCGCCTCGATCATGACCGTGGTTTCCATCGTCTTCGCGATCCTGCTGATGACGCTGACGCTGGCTTCGATGCAATTCTCGCCGCGGATCATCGTGAGTTTTGCCAGGGACCGCGTGACGCAGTGGACGCTGGGCGTTTTCCTGGGCACTTTTTCGTACTGCATGGCCGCTCTTCCGGCCGCGCGGTCGCTTCCGCACCCGTTCGCGCCCGTAGCCACGGTTCTGGGCGCGATGCTGCTGGCTTTAGCGTGCGTGGCCTGGCTGCTGTTCTTTATCCACCATATTTCGCAGGCCATCAGTGTCAGCCATATCGTCGACCGGATTGCGTCGGAGACGGAAGCCATGATCGATGAGATGATGCCGTGGCCGCACCGTCCGGACGCCCTGGCTGATCCTCACCTGCGGGAGCCCAGCACCTGGGAAACGCCGCTCCTGAGTCAGGCGTCGGGCTATATCCGCTACATCGACACTAAGCGCCTGGTTGCGCTGGCGAAGTGGTATCACGTGAAGGTTCACGTGCTCCGGCGCGTGGGACATTTCGTTCCGGCTGGAACGCCTCTTCTCATGGTCCACCGCGGGAGCCGTCTCTCGCCGGAGGGGTGCGATGAACTGCTCGGGACCGTGGACCTGGGTCCCTCACGGACTTTGCAGCAAGATATCGAGTTCGGGGTTTTGCAGATCGTCGACATCGCGTTGAAGGCGATTTCCCCCGCTGTCAACGACCCCAGCACGGGCGTCAGTTGCGTGGATCAGTTAAGCCGCATGCTGATCCGTTTTGCATCTCGGGAGCCGCCCGCGCCGCTGCTATATGACCCGCCCGGCGTCGTGCGCGTGAGCATTCCGTGGATCGATTTCGATGGTCTGGTGAATTCAGCGTTCAACCAGATTCGGTTGTACTCAAAATCCGATACCGCGGTCAGCCTGCGAATGCTGCGGGCTTTGGGGGACGTCGCAAGCACGTGCAGCGATCCGGCCTATCGCCGGAAGCTCTTGGAGATCGGAACGCGCATCGTAGAGGGCTGCGCCGAGAAGTTGGGCGAGGAAGAAGTGAGACCCATGCGGGTGCGCCTGGCGACTCTGGAACAGTTGTCCAATGATGGATCGCATCAAAACGATGAGCTGAGCGCCTCAAGCCGAAACAGAGAATGAGGATGAAGCTGGAGCGGGCTTAGCGCAGCCGGAAAAACCGGTTCTCGAAAGCACCCGCCGCATGGCTACCGGCCTCAACCATTCCAGCCTGCAGGATAAGAGCTTCTAAAGCTTCTGGGCTCGACCCAGCCATGCGGAGCCACGTCTCATTGAACTCGCAGAGAATAGCGCCAATGCGCCGTTCCCTCAGCAGCCGGGTGGCTCCCGCTAGCACCTTAGACTCGTAACCTTCCACATCGATTTTGATTAAGTCGATGCGCTCAATCCCCAGACGTGTTGCTTCTTGATCTAAAGGAACAACACTAACCGTGCTCTCGGAAGCATTGCCATGAGGTACCATCGTGGGGGTGTGATTATTGGACCCGACTCCTAAATAGAGCTTTAGAGACCCGCTGGCGTCGCTGAGCCCCGCATGGATCGCTGTGACCTGCGTCAAGTCACTTTTGGACGTCATGGCACTGAGCTTCTCAAAGGCGTACGCGCTAGGCTCGAATGCTACCACCCGTCCTCCAGCCCCAACCAGCAACGCAGCCAGAGCCGTATAGTAGCCGATGTTGGCCCCCACATCGACGAACGTCATCCCCGGCCTTAGATAGCCTCTGACCAGACTGGTCTCGCGCGGCTCGAACGTACCCAGGTAGACCTGGCGTTGAATGAACTCGCTCAGGTCCAGCTCGAACAGACCCCCGAAGATTCGGGCAGACCTGACGCCGGTACCCTCAGTGAGTCGGTTGAGAAGGCGTGCCATGCCTTGACACCAGCGGGTCGAGCACTTGCATGGTGTGGTTGTTTTCGGTACATTTGTTTGAACCGTCGCCCGCTCTCGGCTCCTGGATTGTAGAGGAAAAGAGAGAATCAGTGAGGCAACGACCGCTCGTACGATGTGGCGCCTAGTTCGCGCCTCCCTGCGCACCAATGTACCGGTACCAGTGCCGTCAGGCAGCCCTGGCCGACAACGGCCGCTTTTCGTGCAAAGCCTTTGATTTGTGCTGCTTCCGATCACATTATGCGGTCGTCGAGCAAAGCTAGTACTAGGCCAAGGCGGAAGACTGAAAAGCGCTACGTGCTTTGATGAATATCAACTAGGGTGAACCGATGATGGTAACAAATCCCCCTAGGTACTACTTTATATCGTACGGACATTACAGTATGCCTCACCGACTCAAGGTAATAGCTCTTATATCAGCTTTGTTTTTAGTAACTTCCAAGACTGTCCACGCCGCTGGCGTGCTGGTATTGCCATCTTCTAAGACCTTGTCCGCAGGGCAAGGGGCATGGTTCAGTGCGGCCGTTCCCGGGGGCGGAGGTAACTCTGTCACCTGGGCGCTTTTGCGACCTGTAGGAACCGTCAAAAACGGGTATTACGTAGCACCTAGCGTCATCACTGCGCCCCAGACGGTCGTGTTGGTGGCAACTGCTGGTTCGAGCCAAATGGGCAGTGCGGTTATAACTTTGATGCCAGGCGCGAGCCCCTCCGCTCCAAGCCCTCCTGGGCAAACTCCTCTGACGCAAGGTTATCCGACTCCAGGCCCACAGCCGCAAGGTTCTTTTACACAGGGCCCTCTGGCGCAAAGTTCTCAGACGCAAGGCTTCCCTACACAAGGTTCTCCTACGCAGGGTCTGACACAAGGTTCTCTGACACAAAGTCCTTTTGGGCAAGGCCTGATTTCATTCTCTCTCTCACCCACCTTCGCTTCCCTGTCGGCCAACCAATCTGTGTCTTTCGCGGTTCTGGTGAATGGAATGACCAGCAAAGCCGCAGTAGTCTGGTCCGTCGCGCCGCCCGTGGGCACAATTTGGAACGGGATTTATCAGGCGCCTAGGACGATCTCGTCCTCTCAAACCGTGACTGTAACGGCAACCAGCCTGAGCGGCCCGAGCCTAACCGCCAGCGCCAGCATCTCGCTATCAGGCAACCAGTTGCGGGCAGCGACCCAAGGGAGTGTCTCGATCACGCCTACGTCGGCCTCGTTGTCGGCGGGGAAAGGGGCGTCGTTCAGCGCAATCGTGACGGGCGAGAGCAGCACGGCTGTCAGCTGGTCCCTTTCTCCCGCGGTGGGGACCGTGACGAATGGTTACTACTTGGCGCCGGCCAGCATCAGCGCTTCACAGACGGTAAAGCTGACGGCTACCAGCCTAGCCGATCCAACCAAGAGCGCCAGCGTGTTAATTTCTCTCACTGCCAGTTCGCCGAGCAGCGGGACGACCCAGAGCACCCCGCAGGTGACGCCTTCCTCGGTTTCACTGAAGCCTGGTCAGTCGACTCAGTTCAACTTATCGGTGGGCGGTTCGGCCGCGGCCGCTAGTTGGTCCTTAGTACCGCATATTGGGTCGGTGACGAACGGTTACTATACGGCGCCATCCGCGGTCAGCGCGCCAACGAGTGTCACTTTGATCGCGACCAGCCTTGCGAATACGAGCCAGACGGCGAGCGCGGCCATCTCGCTCCAGCCGAATCCGGCCAGCGTAACTATTTCACTTTCCCCTTCGTCGGCTTCGGTATCGTCCGGGCAGGTCGCCCATTTCGCGGCCAGTGTGGCCGGGTCCAGCAACACCGCCGTAACGTGGTCGTTATCCCCTGCCATAGGTTCGTTGTCGAGCGGGACCTACACGGCTCCGACGGTGGTGGCGGCCCAGCAAGCCGTTACGGTAAAGGCCATCAGTGTAGCGGACCCCAGCAAATCAGCCAGCGCGACGGTCACGGTTGTTCCGGCGGCGGTGTCCGTGTCGCCGTCGACGCTTACGCTGGCTGCTGGCAAGTCGGCGCAATTCATGGCTACGGTCACAGGAGCGTCGAACACCAGCGTGACCTGGTCGCTCACGCCGCCGGTTGGTTCCGTCGCCAACGGACTGTATCAGGCGCCGGCCAAGATTAGCTCGAGCCAGACGGTTACAATCACGGCCGCCAGCGTGGCTGATCCAACCAAGACGGCTCACGCGACGATATCGCTGACGGCCAGCTCCACGGCCACTCTCAGCGTAAGTCCGGCGCTGATCTCGTTAGGAGTTTCTCAGACGCAGCAGTTTTCGGCGCTTTCATCGGGCGGACTCGGGGGCGGTGGACCGGTGAGCGCACAATGGTCGATCAGCCCAGCGGTCGGGAGCATCACATCAGCAGGTTTATACACCGCGCCGAGTTCTGTGTCCAGTCAGCAAAGCATCAAGGTTACCGCGACGGGCGCGGGAGAAAGTGCGTCGGCCACGGTGACTTTGACACCGGCGTCGCCGCAACAATCGCAGTCTTCCACCATCATGCTTCCGCTGGAAGTCGTCGGGCCCAATGGGACGACGGTAGGAGCTTCCTTCAATGTGCCGCTTAACACGAATCTGAGCGGACCTCTGACGCTGGCTATGCAAATCCATGGGTTGCGGTTCGACGCGCAGGCCAGCGTGCAGGTCAACCATTCCGCCTGGCTGCCTATCAGCACCAGCAATGTCACCTTACTCGGGCTGGCGTCTGCCTACGGTGGAATCGGTGGTGGATTCCATACCCTACAGATGACCATGAAACTGCCGGCTGGAGCAGTCACCACAGGCGACAATACCATAACCTTCAAGTTCAATGGAACGGAGGGAAGAGTAAGCGGATTCCGGGTCTTGGGATTCAATATCGAAGACTCTAACGAAAACCAGTTCATCAGCCCTTCCGCCTTTGCTTGGACCGATCCCAACACGTGGACGCCGCCTTCCTCGGCGAGTTCGGATATCACTGAGGGAGAAACGCTTTTTCGCACCGCCAGCTTGACGATACCGGTTGGTTCAGGAACTCAATCCATTAAGGCCCATTGCATGGATTGTCACACCCAGGATGGGCGAGACCTGAAGTACTTCAATTACTCCAACAAATCCATTCAAGCACGCTCCATGTTCCACGGCCTTACGGCTCAGCAGGGAAATCAGATCGCCAGCTATATCCGGTCTCTGAATGTGCCTAATCCCGGAAGGCCCTGGAATCCTCCCTATCAACCCGGCCCGGGGCTGGATTCCCAACCGGTTGAGAATTGGTCGGCCGGAGCGGGAATTAACGCAGTTGTTAACAGCGATCAAGACATGCTCAATGCGATGTTCCCGGGCGGGGTACAACCCAGCTCTTTCTCGGCCACTGGAGTTTTGAACGTTCGCGAAACTCCGATTGCGCTGCAATTGCCCGATTGGAACAGTTGGCTGCCGGTGATCCATCCCATGGACGCATTCAGCGATTTTCAGGGATCGCCGTTCGTGGCCACGTATCAGAAGCTTCGCTCGGAATTGGTTCCCGGAAGCGCCAGCGCTTACGCGAGGGCCGCGGGAGATTTCAGCCTCTGGTTCGGCCACTATGCGAATTACTTCGGTCCCAAGCAAGCCGTCCTCGATAAGGGTGGCTGGAACGCCACGACTGCCCAGCAGGTTTATTCGATGATGCTTTGGTCGATGGTAAAGAACTGGGAATTGAATCACGAGTTCGAATTAGAGGGCCTGGCCAAGACGGTATTCACGAATCCGAGAGCCGAAGCTCGCGCCTGGGATTCGCAATTCCCGTTCTTTACGGCGCCCGACCGGTCGCACATCACAAACCCTGCCCTGCTCGAGAATGGGTTGCAGACCACCTGGCAATACCTGACCGTCATCTGGTACAACATGCAACTGATTCTCAACAACTCGGAATATGAAATGGCCGGCACCGGTCCAATCACCTGGCAGTATGTCTATGGGTTCATCGAGGCCCTGAGCTGGAACGATAGTCTTCCACAGGCTGGTTTACTAACTGAGTGGCTGACAAAGTCCATTCAGATTTCGAACAATGGGATTGCACCCAACACTCAAGTAACGGGCTGGTTCTGGCAAAACCCGGACATCAGCGTTTTGACCAGCCCAGCCTACAGGGGCATATGGCCAGAAATATCGCCGGCCACGCGCACGGCAATATATACCGGACTGGCACAATCCTGGCTGAGCGAAGTGCAACAGTTCACGCCTCAGCAGTTCTGGGCCGCCGGGTATGATCGAACAGCTGTCCCGATACCCGGGCAACCGGCCTCGGATGGGCGGCCAGGCAACGCAAGCTTCGCCGATCGCCTGTTCTACATGATTCCGCAATTCCGCTATTACGGCGTGGAGCAGACGCTGATCGATCAATTGGCTGCCTGGGCTAAGACTATTTTCCCCAATGGCAATTGGGCCGCCACAACCACAGCCACGTGTGCACCCGATTCGGATCCCAGATTCGCCCGCTGCAGCACCGAATAGGAGTGGACGATTCGGAGGGAGAGCGTCTCTATATCGACCGTTAGCGGGTCTGATACCGGGTGTGGTCTGACACAGCGACATAAGCCTCAAACTGTATTACGAAGGGCGATTTGCTCCAACCCAACTGGGCGGTCAAAGTCTGGAACTTCGTACCGGGAGGCGGATGTAAAGTCGTCCTAAAAGTTAAGTATTTATCGAGAACGCTGCCGGCATACCTTGCTGCATGCACACATTCTCGGTGCCTGGCAAAAGCTTGGTCCCCGCCTTCGTTCGCAGAGATTATGACCGCCCAACCGGCGACCGGGCGCGATATTCCTATCACGCGCTACCGGCGTCATTAGTTCATCGCTTACGCCCCGTTGCCCTGGTCCCTAACGAACCTGGTACAGTGTCGCGGATGTATATTCCACATCCTTGCGTGCGAGCCGCTTAGCTCGGGCCTCAAAATATTCGCGGACCGGAACGGACTCGCCGCGCTTCTCCCAATCCGTGCGCATTTCAACTAGCCAGTCTCGGCCAGGCGAAACGGGGACAGACAGAGCGGTGGGGCTGTGCTGGGCGCCGTCAAGCGCGAAAACGTTTAACGCGACGTCCGAGTTAGGCCGATCGAGCAGGCGCCCATAGTAAATCACGCACGGGGTGGAAAGCGGCGTCGCGTATAGGCGGTCACCATCCTGCCAGTTGCTGCGCACAAATCGAAGAGCTTCGCGGGGCTCGTCGATAAAGGAGGGCCGGACCACATAAGTCTTAACGGCTGACGCCAAACACCACAACAATGCCGACGCAGCGATCAAATCTGAAGCGATGCGAATGTTCCGTGGAAACAACCAGCGCAGCCATTGATATCCTGCCACGACGAGAAGAATGAAAGCCGGCATCAAGAACAGGATCAGCCTGTCGCCGAAGGGATACCTCTGTAGGGCCGCCGCGCCGAGGCACGCCAACACTCCCCCGGAGGCCGCGAGAAGCAACAGGTTACGGCGCAAAATTGAAGCCACCAGCCCGAAGATTATACCGATTGCCGCCAGTGGCCAAAGCCGTTTGTTGAAACTCATCGTGCAGACCTCTTCCATCTTGGCGGCTATCCAGTGAGGCACCGCGGACAGAGCGTGGAGCGGAAAGTACTCCGGGCTCCACAAGGCACGCAGAGCCGGATTGGCCGTGCTGGGACGAATCGAAATTACGTAGACCGGAATGAGCAGTACCCCCCAGAGCAAGAGCACTCCGACGGTTCTACGGACGCCGGCTCCGCCCGGGCTCCAAAGTTCCCCGAGCAGGAGAGCGAGACCAATCCCGGCCAGTACGAAGACAGCGGTAAAGGAAAACCACGGCAGTAAGCCCAGCACCAGTGAGCTAATCCAAAAAAACCGTGATCGGCAATTGCGATCGAAGAGCGGACGGCTCAACAACAACATCAGCACCGCGACCATCAACTCCAGCGAATATTGCTTGACTTGTGCTGAGTATGAAATAGCAGTCTGGTTGACGGACATCAACAGATTTGCCGCCACCAAAGCCCAGCCCGAGAAAATCTGGCGGGTTAGCAGGTAAAACGCCGCGATTGTGCCGAGTCCGCAGATCAAAGGGAACAGTCTGAGCACGTTCTCGCGGAATCCCAATGAACCGGTGAGCGCTTTTAGAACATAAAGAAAACCCAGGGGAGCTGCCTGGTTATTGTCCAGGGTCTGTGAAAGGGCCGTGTACGAGCGGTGTTGGAGATTGAGCGTGAGCGCGCACTCATCCAAGAACAAGGAAAAGTCAGCCGCGTAGTAGCGGACTCGCAGATACGAGCCCGCGCCAAATACACCGAGGAGTGCGCACAGTCGTAACCCCTCAGCCGTCCAGAGCCTCTGCCGAATCACAAGGTCGATGTTATCATTGTTTTCCCAATGGCAACTGGGTGGCGACGATACCAGGGGCCTGCGCGCCTGACCGGGGAATCCAAGGTCGGCCCGCCGCGCACCAAATAACACCGGATCACGGAGGAGATTCATTGGGGCGGCCGTCGCCAACATCGGGTGCCGCTTCCTACTGTCGCCTGCCAGCGCGATCAAAGCAAGAGGTATAAGGACCGATGGTTGACTTACCCTTGCTATCTCGGCGGTGAGGCCGTCTGGCGTGAACAACGCCCTGGTGATCGACTCCAACGGCAGTGCCTGCGTCACGGGGACCGCGATCTAAGCGTATTGCTCCCTGCAGAAAATTTGACGACCCACATCCCAGATCACTTGTGTGATCAAGACGAGGGATGAGGGGATGCTTGCGGAGATGCTGGACTTCCTGGGCGGTGACACGGCTGGTAGCAGGTGACCGTGTGGCTAGGCCCATTGGCCGCTCGCGGCAAGTTTAGAGGACCCTACATCACCGGCCGGCAAGTTGCTGCACGTCGCCTTGTGCCAGGACCTGATTGGCGGAATTCAGATATAGCGCGCGGAAGTACATCGGCCCGATGTTAAGGTCCCAGGGCGCCGGGCAACTCCCGCTCCCGCAAGAGAATGCGTGCATGGCTAGATAATAATTCTGGTTCAGCAGCCACGGCTCGGGCGCGTACTGAATTTCTATTTGCGTAGCGTTCGGCACATCGGCCAGATTAAAGCCAAGTTGGGGCTGCGAGTACTCGGCGGCTTCGTTGTTAGAGCACAGGTAGATCACTGCGCCGCCGGCAGGCCACGTTGGGGTATCGCTGGTGGTTCCCGCGGAAATGGTGCTCACCACGATCCCGGTAATGTCCACCGTGTAACGGATGGTCGGTTGTCCCGCAATAGCGCAGCCTGAGATGTCCACCGCCCGTGTTAGCGTCGTGTTCGAGCCATTCAGAGTCAGCAGCAGATTCCCTTTAGCCGACGAGCGCAGATCGCAGTCCGTCACGAAACCAGAGTCCGGGCAGCCATTGGCGCTTGGCGTGCCATACAGATAGCCGCGTTTGGCGAGGCTCTCCAGCAATAGCTGCGGCGGCCCGTAAGCCCAGAATCCCGGGATCATCCCGCCGTCGCCGTTGTTGTAGAGCGGGGTCGCACCGGGCTGCTGTCCATTTCCGTTGACGATGGCTTGTCCGTATCCTGGAGACAGCCCGAATGCCCTGAAAGAGAAATGAGGGCCGACGTTGGGATACATCCGCGTGCCGGACATTCTTGTCACAGCGGCATTGAGAACGTTCCAGGCGCCCGGCAGCGGTCCCGAGAGATTTTCCCCCTGACTGGCGGTTAGTCCCCGATGATATTCCAGATCGGCATATAGCTTGACGTTGATCGTGCCGGACGATTCGCCCGAGGGCAGGTAGAAGAGCCAACTATCGTTCGCCGCTCCGGTTTGGTCGGCGCATTGATGCGACGGGAGGCCGTCATCCTGCCAAGCTCTGTTGTAAAACGTGGTGTTCGACCAGAACGCGCCGCCCGTGCTGCCGACAGAAACCGTGAAGTCGTGTCCGCGATGCACGCATTGGTCGTTGCTGGTTTTTATTATGCTGCCCTTTTCCGACAGGGTGCCGATGCCGATGGTTGTTGTATCGTCCCAGGTGATCGTGCCGTCGGTTTTGTCGGCGGTCGCCGGGTAGGGAGAAAAGAACCATTGGGCGCCGGTCGATCCGGCCGTTCCAGGAGAAGTCGTCAGGATTGCCGCGCCGCTCGATACCGAACTGATTTGGTATGCGCCCTGCGTAAAGCCGGTGCCACTGTAAACGTTGACATACTTGCCTACGTCTCCCGACGTGAAGGAGTGTGAAGCGGCGGTCACTTTGGTGTTGGTCGTCGCATCAATCGCGAGATCGGTGCTCCGAAACTTGGCGACTTTTAGTGTGGTGGATGTTGGCGCGGCTACGACGCAGAAAGTATCGTTCCACTGTGGATCGCTTGAACCCGAGATTGTAAGCTCTGTCCCGCAAGACGCAAGAACGTTGCGGATGCCGTGATCGCCGGAGGACGTGCAGGTGTCGCCGCTACAAGTCCAAGTCAGAGTCGAATAGTTGGGTTGGTTGTAGAAGTAGTTATTTTGGACGGAAGACGTGTACCCGAGCGCGGCACGCTGACTCCCCGCATTCGCCATCACCGAGCGGTTGCGGTAGACAGGCGTACCAGTGTTCGCGGAGCCGCCAGGAGCAAGTTCCATGAACGCCTCTGTTATAGACATGTTCTGAGGCTCATAGAACGGGTTGGTGTTCTGGTAGATCACGCAGAAATCCGAATAGGACTGATTGCCACACCATTGTGGAGACAAAGTGTCATTTGCTCCCGCCTGCATCGGATTCCCAAGAGTGGGATGCGGGCTGGCAGCGCGGAACTGGCTCATGAATGTGTCGAACGCATTGTTGGGAGTGAAGCCGCCGGAGCCGGTTTGATCCCGGTAGGCCAAGAAATTGACTGTACCGGTGGTAATAGTCGCGTTGAGCACCGTCGATGCGGGGCTCAACGCGACCGAGGAGGCGGTCTTCGTGCCACCCGTTCCCCAAGTAGTGAAGGGCGACGTTGTATTGTCGAGCGCAGTGCCTGTTCCGCTGATCTGAACCTTATAGGCGCACGGAGGAAAATCGGGCCCCCATAGATTGCCGGTTTGCGGAGGCCAATTGATCGTGGCGTTGCCGGAGCCGTCCGTAGTGATGCTGGTCGGGCCGCCCGTTGCGCCGATGGTTCCAATCGCGCCTGGATAGTTCAGTGGCCCCGCGTAGTTAATTTCGTCCTTATTCTCGAAGCCAATAGTCCGTCCAGTGCCCTGCCACGCAGCGGCGACCTGCGATAAGGCCGGACCGCCGGTAAGGGCCGCGCCTTCCCCGAGCACCCAGGAGTAGAAAGCGTCATCATGTGTGCCGCCCCCAGCACATGAGACTATCGAACTAAGATTCGGATGGAAGTACAGACTGAACAGGCTAGCGATATTGTTGTAGGTGTTCAGTTGCGCCGTCATGCCTGAGTTGAACTGGGCTTGGGTGAGCTGCATCGGGGCCCCACCCGCTCCAGGTTCTAGCGTGTTGTAGCCGACCTGGTTGAACGGATTACCGAGTAAGGAAAGCCTGGATTGAATCTGCTGGTCTAGGAAGCCCTCGGCTCCCGAAACGGATGTGGAGATGGTCGGCCCGGTTTCGAATGTGGTAGCCACCCACATGCAGTCGGAAACGCTCGTGCAGGTCGTATGGATCTGGCCGTCTGAGCCGAAGTGTGGGATAGGCCCGGTGGTGCCGATCTGCCCCGCAATCCAACGTTGGTGTAGCCCGGAAACGGAAACTGTTACGAAACAGCCGCCCCAAGCGATCCCCGTGGTCGCCGTGACAAGGCCGGTCGAGGATACCGAGCAGAACTGTGTTGAATGGGGAAGGGTTGCACCGACAGTATTGTAGGCGAACGTATCCCACGTTGGAGACGAACACGCACCGCCGCTAGTTCCATCGGCGTTCAGTATCGTGCAGGTAAGCTGGATCGTACCGCTCGGCGCGATGGTCCAATTCTTGGGACCGAGGATGATCTCTGACGCAGCGCTGCCGTTCGAGAACGTAATCGGAGCGCACCATTCTCCGACAGGAAGAACGGCACCTGCGAGGATACTGCTATCCCATGCGTAAGCGCATAGATTGTGGGTGCCGTTAGGAAACCGGAAAGTCGAAACGACCGGGCCGGTTTGGCTACCGACACCCAGTGTGATAGTGTCGGCTCCGTCTACTGTCGCATGGACGCTAAGCGCATCGGTTCCAGAATTAGTCCCGCTGAAGTTGCCAACGATCTGGCACTCCCCGGTCCACGTCGAACCTGCCGTAATACTGGGGCAAGTCCCGCCGTTTATCGAGTTCAGATGAACGCCGGTGAATTTGATTTGCGAAGTCGTGTAGCGGAAGGCGTTGTTGATCGTGATGCCGTTGTTGGTGGAAGTGCAGATGGTTGCGCCGGTCATGTCCAGCACGTTGGCCGTGATGAATCCGGTTGCCGGAGTGTCGAACCTTTTGTTGGTGTTCCAATTCATTGACCAGTTTTGCGGCGACTGGCCTGTTTGCAACGTGACTGTGCCTTGCTCCTCACCGTTGAACAGGATTTGAACTAAATAGGCCGAAGGATAGCCCGCGACTCTGCCGGTTATCGCATAAGCCAACCCGTTTATGGTCGCTGAACCCGTTGGGGTTGTGATGCTGCAGGAAGGACTTTGAGCCCAAGTTGTGGCGCAGAACAAGCTGCCACACAGAAACGCACTCCACCTCATAAATACCATTTTCACTTCAGTTCTCCGGGCATACGTCTTCGCCGCGCGGTGCGCGGTGACGTGGACGGCCTAAGCGTACGCGATCCGATTCTCGCCGCGGACGCGCCGAACGGAGCATCGAAGTGAAAATAAGGGAGAAATGCCTGCTGGAGAATTGTCAACGGGGGGGGTGGGGAGGAGTCGGCTGCGCGCCGCAACTTTAATTTGAAGGAGTGGTTTTCTTGCTCAGTATAAACCAAACCTGGCTACCCAACTGAGGCGGCAGCCAGGAAAGCGGGGAGCCGATGATCCGATCGATTTCGAATCGCTGGGCCAGGATGGTATGAAATGTTCGCCAGTTGAATCCTTTATGATCCGGGAACGATAAGCCCCACTGGTTGGAAACCACCGGGCGCCGAAGATGTTGACGCGGGCCCGCAAACAAGCCTGCCATGAATTCAGCCGTCGTGTAGGGCTGTATTCCAGGGTAGTCGCCGATATGGAACCAGCCGGCCACCCGGCGAATGACTTGCTTGAACATCAACGGAAGGCCAATCTCCACGGGAACGCTGATGAGCAGTTTTCCATTCGGAGCCAGCCGCCGCTCCAAGCGTTGCAGGATCGTGTCTGGCTCAACTATATGCTCTAAGACTTCCATGCAGAAGATTCCTTCAAATGTGCCGGTATCCTCCAGGTCATCCACCAGCACAAATTGGAGGTTAGGAGAGCCCAGGCGCGACTGGCACTCCTCGACGGTGGGCTTTAGCAACTCGCTGCCCACGGCCATCTCCGGCGGCGATCCGCTCGCCAACAACATGGCGAGAAAGGTACCATCTCCGCAACCGTAGTCCAAAACGGATTGTCCGGCGAACTGGCGGCCAAGCTCCAGTCCGATCTGGAACCGGCGGCGATGACTCCAAGAGATGATCCCGGCCTTGGAGAAAAGCTGCTTCTTGGCGTAGTGCCCCTGCCCGATGGCCTGATCTAAGCTGACCGCGGCCGCTTCGGCCCGGCGACTATTTCGGCCTGAATCCTCGTTTTGAAGCGGCACTTGCTATTCCTCCCAGATCGACCTTCGATTGGTGAACAATCTCTCGCAGCTATTGCGGCGATCCCAGAACGCTCTGGTACAGCTGGAATGTCCTTGCGGTCATGATTTCCAGCGAGAACTCCTGGCGAGCACGTGCCTGAGCCGCCCTGCCGAGCGAGCGGCGCAGCGGCGCATCGTCCAGCAGTCGGTTGATCGCCTGCGCCAGCGCTTCCGGATCTCGCGGCGGCACGGTCAAACCGGTTTGGCCGTGCAAAGAAACAAACGGGACGCCGGAATCGAGCTGCGTATTCACTACCGGAAGGCCCGCCGCCATGGACTCAATCTGGACGATGCCGAACGCTTCGCTGCGCGCCACGGAAGCCAGAGCGAAAACATCCGCGGCGTGGTAGTAAGGCACGATCCGCTCATTCTGAATTTCTCCGGCAAACACGATTTTGTCCTGAAGCCCCAGCTCGCGCGCCAGTTCCTGCAGCTTTGGACGTAGCGGCCCATCGCCAATAATCACCAAACGGCACGCGACCTGCCGCATGGCCTGGATCAAGTATTCAAAACCTTTGTAATACACGAGGCGTCCGACGCTTATCACCACCCGCTCGCCGAGCTCGGCCCGAATCTTCGCCACGGCGGCGGGATCGGATTGTTCGAACTGGCCCAGCGCGATGCCATAAGGAATCACATGGCAGCGGTCTTGATAACGCGCCAAGACCTCGGACGTGCGGCGATAATCCGGTGAAGTCGCGATTATGGCGGAACTGCGGCGCAGGCACTGATGCAGCAGAGGCTCGAACAGCGCTCCTAAAACTTTTTGCCGCACCGTATCGCTATGGTAGGTGACCACCAGCCGCCCGCGATGCCCGCTCGCCAGATACGCCAGCACAGCCATCGGATTGGGCAAGTGAATATGCACAATGTCGGCTTCCGAGCCGCGGATTTGCGAGATCATCCCCGGACAAAGCGGCGTAGAGGCCAAGGTAAAATGGGTGGGAATTCGCGAGACCCGCACGTTTCCCAGCACCTCGTCAATCCGCTCGCGACTATCGCTGGACACAACCACCCGAAGATCCAGCTCTTTGCTTAACTCCGCGCAGAGCGCTTGCAAGTGAGTTTCGATCCCGCCCATGTGAGGCGGATAGAACTTGCCCACGTGCAACACCCGCGGGGAGCGCGTACGCGCGCCGCCCGCGGCGCCGGCACCGGGGTGAAGTTCGACCCGCTCGGCCTCTTGCAGTCATACCATGACCGCCGCAGGTTCGACGAATAGTTGTTTATTCTCGCTCACCCAGTCATAAAGCAGTCCCAGTCCCTGCTGGCAGCCGATTTTCGGCGCCCAGTTGAGCTCGGCTTGGGCGCGGCGAATGTCGCTCACGAAGACCTTCTGATCGCCCGGCCGCCAGTCTGAGTAGCCATGGGAAAGCTTCTGTCCCCGCCGTTTCTCAATGTAAGCGACCAGCTCCAACAGAGAGAGTACGTTCTCGGGGCCCCCGCCGATATTGTATGCTCTGCCGACGGCCGCCTCCGGCCGCGCGAACGCCGCGTCATAAGCGTCCAGCAAATCATCGACAAAAAGAATGTCGCGCACCTGTTTACCATCGCCGTAGATCGTGATCGGCCGTCCCAATTGAGTGGCGATCATGAACCAGGCCACCCAGCCCTGATCCTCGGCGCCGAATTGCCGGTAACCATATATGCAGGACTGGCGGAACACAATCGTGCGCAGGCCGTACATGCGGTGATAGTCGATTACGTACTGGTCGGCGGATCCTTTCGAGCAACCGTAGGGCGAGTGAAAATCCAGATTGCGGTCTTCGGAAACCCCGAATGGCAGCGTCCGGTAAGAATACCGCCCGTCCTTTTCGATCACCCCGACATCCGGTCATTTCGCCATAGACCTTATTGGTGGAGGAGTAGAGAATGGGCGCCGTCATTCCGGCCAACCGCATGGCTTCGAGAACATTGAAGGTGCCGAGCGCATTGACCTCGAAATCATGCGCGCGGTTCCGTTACCGAGGTGGTCACCGCAACTTGCGCGGCCAGATGCAGGACTTGGTCCGCATCCCGATGCTGGCGAAAGAGTGCTTCGATGGCGCCGGCATCCCGGATGTCGAGGGGCGCGAACTCAAAGGTGCCTTGAGAGCGCAACCACTCCAGGTTTTTTCGCACCCCCTCGCGGCACAGGTTATCCACAATCACGACCTGATGTCCCCGCCGCAGGCAGCGGCTGGCGGCGTTGGAGCCGATAAAACCCGCTCCCCCGGTAATGATGGTCTTCATTGGCATTGCCTCCCTCTGATTGTGTTCGACACACCTGGCCGAACCAGGTCCATGATCGTCTTTCGGCTCAGCGGCATCCCTGCATTAGTCCGCTGTGCTCGCGCCATGTTTAGCCGGCACCTTCACGCGGTTTGGCGCACCGGCTTGGGCGCCCCTGAGTACCTCTTGGTAAACGGCCATGGTTTGGGCCGCGGCGACATCCCAGGAATGGCTTTCCACTGTCTTCCGGCCGGCCGCGCCTAGACTCTCGGCCAACACCCGGTCTTCGCAAAGCAGCCGCATTTTCTCGGCTAATTCCGCGGAATCCTTGAAATCCTCCAGAAGAAGCCCATTCGCTCCCGGTTCAATGAGTTCTGAAGCGCCGGCCTCGCGGCTGACGATCACCGGCAGCGCGCTGGCCATGGCCTCGGTGACCACCATGCCGAAAGAATCGTAGTGAGACGGAAGCAGAAACGCGTCCGACGCGGCGTAATACTTCTCAACCTCGCGGCTCGTGCCCAGAAATTGGACGCGGCCATCCAGCCCGAGACTCGCAGCTAGCGCTCGATAGGGCGCATCCGGGGTTCGTGACACGAACAAGAGCTTCGCGGCCGGGAGACGTGCGAGCGCCTCGATGCATTGCCGGGCTCCTTTGCGCATGTCTCCCACAAACAGGAACGCCATATCCTGTTCACTTAAGCCGCACTCGGCTCGAACCCGGGCTCGTATCGGATTGTTTTTCGAGGGGCGGAATGCGTCTAAGTCGACTCCGTGATATACGACGCTGGTAGGCGCCGTCAGATGGTAGGACGTTTGCAAGTCGCCTGCGACGCGCCTGGAAACGGCAATGATGTGACGCTTTCCAGCCAGCCGGTAAAAGGCGTGTTCCAGCGCGCTGAGCGTCGTGCCCGAAAGCCACTCGCGGAACGAAAGCCGGCCGGCGGCATCCTGCAAGGCTTGGTGCCACGCATGGTTGCAAATGTGAGCCGTAAATACATTTCCCCGCAACCCGCATAGACCTTGGTTGTGGATGATGTCGAATTTGCCGCGGACTTGCAGCGTCCCCATCACCGCGAACGAGACGATGCTGGCCAGTGCATTCGGCCGCCAGGCCGAGACGTGATGAAAGTGAATGCCGCTGCCGGCCTCCGCGTCAATTTCGTTGGCGAACACGTGAACCTCGTGCGCTTTTGCGAAGCGCGTGGCCAATTCTACGACGTAACGGCTGTGTCCCTCGCGGCGCCGATAGTCATGCACGGCAAACGCGATCTTCATGCAGGTTGCTCCGCCACCCGGGCATGCCCTTCAATGGTCTTCTCTAGAACCGCGGCCAATTCGGCGAAGGCTCTGTTGCGGCTCCAGCTGTTGACGACGTATTCCCGGCCGCGCAACGCTTGCGCCCGCGCTTCCTCCGGATGAGAAGCGATCCACAGGAACTGCTCGCACATCTGTTCGGCGTCCTGGCGTCGAACCAGACGAGCCAAGCCGTCCAAATGCGCCTGCATGCCTCCCACCGCGGTACAGACAGCCGCTGTGCCGCAGGCCAGGGCCTCGAGGGGCGACAAGCCCAGTCCTTCGGCTAAGGAGGCCTGAGCCAGGCAATCGGCGGCCTGGTAGTATTCCGCTAAATCCCCCATCGGATGCGCCGCCGGGCGCCCTAGCACCCAATCTTCCGGAGTATCGAGATCCATCTCGCCCGCCAATTTTAGGAAGTCTTGGTATCCGCCTCCCAGGTTGAGAACGATTGCGTCCAGCCCCTTCTTGCGGGCCAGTGCCGTGGCCCGCAATATCGTTTCCGGATCCTTCTCGTGGCTGATGCGGCTGGAAAGAAAAATGACGAATTGGGCGGGGGGAAGATCGTGTTTTTTCCGCAGGATGGCGCGCCGGCCGCTATCGGCGGGCCGGAACAAATCGATGTCCACGCCATAGTAACGCCCCATCTCCACGTTTCGCGAGTAACGGGCGGCCACCTGTTTGAGGTACGGTCCCATGACCAGGGACTTGCTGGAAAATCTTCCGTTAAACGCCAAGAAGAAGCGAATTACCGCTTCTCCCAGAAACGCCTTGAGCGGACCAATTTGCCGGCGTTCGCGCCGGCAGCGGAAGTATTCGAGCGGCGAGATCCCCATGTAGGTGACGACCGGAGTCTTGGTGATCAGTCCGGCCAGAGTGCCGCTGAAAGCGCCGCGCAAGACCTCCTGGCACAGCAAGACGTCGAAATCGCGCGCGCGCCGCAGCAGGTACTGAAACGACCGCAGTTGAAATTGCAGGCGTCCGCCGGAAATCTCGTCCACTTGCACGCGAGCTCCGCTAGCGCGTACGCGTTCTTTCAATCCGCTTGAGCGATACGCCTCTTGCGGTACCGCCATGGTCAGGTCAGAAATCTCGCTGAGACCGGTCACAAAACGGATGTCGGTATTCCCCTCGACCAGAAACAAGACTTTTGGCAAGCTCATGGCGCCATCACCTAGCCTGTCGCTCCCCGAGCATTCGATAGATACCCACCGTCTGGCGCGCGTTTTCAGTCCACGAAAATCGCGCGGCGCGTTTTATGGCCGGCGCACGGCGATTCCTCCAGGCGCCCGGCTCGTTTACGTTTTCTCGCAACAGGCCGGCCACGGTGCGGCTCCAAGCCTCTATATCGCCGACATCACAGTAGGATGCCGCGGCATCGGCCACTTCGCGCAGAATCGGAATATCGCTGGCCACCACCGGACAACCGCATGCCATCGCTTCCACCACCGGAAGGCCGAAGCCTTCGGCCTCGGAGGTCTGCAGCAGCAGAGTGGCCCGGCGGTACATAGCCGCCAGCAACTCCCGTTCCAGGAAAGGCAGCATCGTAATGGCATCCAGAATTCCCAGCTCGCGCGCCAGCTGGCGTTGCTGGATCGTCAGGCCGCCAACGCGCACCAGCCTCAAGTCGGGAAATTCGGTTCGCACGGACGCGAAAACTCGCAACAGGACATCCAAGCGTTTGCGAGCCATAGTATTTCCAACGCTCAGCAACACCGGGACCCCAGGTTCGGTGTTCAGCAGCTTGGCCAGTTCGTGGTCGGCCGCACCGGTTTGCGGCGAGCAGGATGGATGGACACCGTTCGGAATCACGGTGATTCGATCGGCGGGGAAAAGTTGGAATCGGATCAAGTCGTTCCTGGTTGACTCGCTTACCGCGATAATATGCGCCGCTTTTTGGAACCCGGCCAAAATGCGCCGCGCCATCGCTTGAAACCAGCGCGGCCGCGCGTCGGTTTGCGGTTCGAGCACACATCGAAAGGTGTCCAGATCGTGACAAGTGACAACCGTGCTGGCCGGCGGAAGATAATGCAGCAGCTGCGAATAGCTATGATCCACTAGGTGAAAGAGATCAAATGCGCTAGTCCGGCTTCGAATCCAGTTGGGATAATCGGCGAAACGATTGATCAGCCGGTCGGCATTTCGAAAAATTCCGCGGCCGCCGATCAGAGGGAGTCGGGAAAAACGGGGACGCAGCCGCGGACGGAGCTGCTCGGGCTGGACTTCTTCGAAAAGGCCCTCCTGCAGGTGCCTGGCCAGCATGTCTCCGACTAAATCCATGCTCGGCCATTGCTCCTCTAGAAAATCGCACACCAAGGCTAAGCGCAGTGGCTGACGGCCCGTCTGGCACTGTGTTGTGCTCACAGGGGGATGTTCAGTTACCACCAAACATCTCCCTCTCAATCAAGCTGCAGATGATATGCCCAACAACGATGTGCGCTTCCTGGATCTTCGGTGTCTCCGATGAGGGAACGCGAATGAAGTAGTCGCAGAGCCCACCCATATCGCCGCCGCTCATTCCCGTCAGGCCCACTGTAGCTAAGCCTTTGGAGCGGGCTTCTTCGAGGCCCCGCAAAATGTTTGGAGACCGTCCCGACGTAGATATTGCGAAAAAGATGTCGCCCGTCACCCCTAGGGCATTCAGCTGCCGGGCAAACACGCAGTTGTACCCGTAATCATTGCCAACGGCGGTTAGGACTGAGGAATCCGTCGTGAGGGCCAACGCAGCCAAGCCGGGCCGGTCGAAGTTCAGACGGCTGACCAATTCCCCCGCTAGGTGTTGCGCATCGGCGGCACTTCCGCCGTTGCCGGCAAATAGGAGTTTGTTACCGGCCCGGAGCGCCGCGCAACAGGCGCGGGCAATTCGCTCCACTTCCGCTGCGATGCCATCGTCGCTGGCCAACCGCTCCAAAGCCGCCAAACTTTTGGCGACCTCGCTCTGAATGTATTTCCTCACCTCGATCTCCATGCGATGGCCCCCTGTTCGCTCCGCTGCACCGCCATCGGATGCACTTGGCGCCGCGGCATCCGAGACTGCTTCCCGGCTGCGTAAATGCGGGGCCGTCGTTTGTTCATTGCCGGGAACCAGATGAAAATTCGCATCGAGGCTTCTCAAACAAAGCCAGAGGGCTATTTTGGATTACATTCAGATCGCTTTATCAGACTGCGACTGGAATCGCATCGCGGCGCCCGGCTCGCTCCAACAATTGCAGATCGGAATGCACCATGTCCCGTACCAGGTCACGGAAGGTTCGCGCGGGCTCCCAATTCAGCACTGTGCGGGCTTTCGAGCCATCGCCGATCAGGGTATCTACCTCGGCCGGCCGAAACAAGCGGGGATCGGTTTCGACGTGCTCCCGGTAATCTAAACCCAATTCCCCAAATGCCAGTTCACAGAACTCCCGAACCGTATGCGTTTCTCCTGTTGCGATGACATAATCATCGGCTTGGTCGTGCTGCAGCATCAGGTGCATGGCACGAACATACTCCCCTGCATGGCCCCAATCTCGTTTCGCATCCAGGTTTCCCAGGTAAAGCTTATGATCGAAGCCCAGACGAATACGGGCTGCGCCGTAGCTGATCTTCCGGGTGACAAACTCGAATCCGCGCCGGGGGCTCTCATGGTTAAAAAGCATGCCATTACAGCAAAACATCTGGTAGGCTTCCCGGTAATTCATGGCGAGATAAAATCCGGCGACCTTGCTGATCCCGTACGGGCTGCGCGGATGGAATCGTGTGGTTTCGCGTTGCGGGATTTCCGTCACCTTTCCAAACATCTCGCTGGAGCCGGCAAAATAGAACTTGCAGGCTGGCCGCAAGTTTCGAATCGCCTCCAGTACATAATGTGTGCCGTTAACGTTGATGGCCATGGTGGAAAAGCCGTCGCCAAAACTCTCGGCCACAAAGCTCTGCGCCGCCAAATGGTAGCACTCATCAAAGTCATGCTGGCTAAAGATGTGGAAGAGGCTGGGGTAACTCTCCAGGCTGGCGGGATGCAAATGCAGGCGGTCCCGAAGATGGAAGATGCGGCCCAGCCGCTGTCCCGGGTCTTCTAGCGCCACGCGTCTTACCACGCCGTGAACTTCATAGCCGAGGGAAAGTAGATACTCGGCCAGGTAGCTTCCATCCTGGCCTGTAATTCCAGTTATTAATGCCTTTTTCACCTTATCCATTGCCTCCTAGTGAATTTGGATAACTTTGCCACTGGCGCGGCCCTGGCGGAGCGGCAGCCGCCTGTCGCAGGGCCGTGACCGTGTAGGACAGATCGAAGCGCTGGCTATACAATTCCCCGGCAGCTTCTCCCATGCGTTTTCGTTCCGATGGATCCTGACAGAGTTGCCGGACACACTGCACGAAAGCAGGCGTTTCTCCGGCGGCCGCCATGGCGAGTGCTCCCGTTTGCCTCCAGAAGGGGGCTGTCAGCGGCCCGTAGGTCGTTACCACCGGCTTTTTATGGGCCAACCCCACCATGGTGCTCGTTCTCCTGCTGCTCACACCGTCCGAGTAGGGCTGGATCAGGAGATCGCAGGCTGCCACATGGAAAGAGAGATCTTCCGGGCTAAGAGGACCGGTGGCCTGAACGCGCGCGCTGAGCTCCGGCCTGGCCTGGACCAATCGCTCCCGGTATTCCCTGCTGCCAATCCCCATTAGGAGAACTTGCGAGGGTTCATTTTTCAGTCCCACCAGGATCGGCTCCAGGACCGAGGTCACTGGCCATCCGTAAGTTCCGAAATGACCAATGAGCGTTTCGCCTTGCGGGGCATAACGCCTGCGGACCCCTTCCGTGGCGCTCGAGTCGTTCACTACCGGAATGCTGCTGGGGATGGGCAGCCATCGAAAACACAAATCGCGGCCTAGCTTATAGGGCCGCAATTTAGCTTCCCACTCAGGGATCGACATCCAAACCCGAGCCGAAGAGCGGAGTATTAAGACGGTCATCAGCCGGTGGATGAGCGCGGCGGCCATTTGTCGGGCGTTTCTAGCAAACGGAAGGAATGCTTCATGGACCATGATTTCCACCAGGTCTCCGGCTGCCGCTCGCCTCCACAACCAGAAGCAGAATCCGATATTCATAGACCTGTAGCCGTAAGCGTGAGGGACCCATTGAACGAAAAGCCGTCGAGGCGCGGGAAACTGGTCCAGTTGCTTGCCCACGCGGCGCCAGTCAGCACAAGAAAAAGCGCCCAATTCTCGATGAACGGTGACGCCATGCGCCTCCGGAGATGGACCTTCGCAAGGTCCGCACCAGACGTGCACTTCCTCGCCCTGATCCGCTAGACCCGTTG
The DNA here is from genome assembly GCA_963739705.1 of Terriglobia bacterium. Classification (GTDB taxonomy): domain Bacteria; phylum Acidobacteriota; class Terriglobia; order Bryobacterales; family Bryobacteraceae; genus Palsa-89. Next base: position 1,038,317 of record CAVUBR010000025.1, read on the forward strand.
CGACCAGGTAGGTGTAGTCGCTGACGCCTCCCGTCTGAGGCGGATATTCGCCAATGATGTGCCACGGAGGACTTCCACCTACTCCTGATGGATTGCCCACGCGGCGGGTAGACTCACGATGCATGCTTAAGGAAGACGAATAAGCCACGACTCGTGAATCGAACTCCTGTTCCCAATGGAGGCCGCCAATCCGCAGCCTGAAAAGTCTAGACCAGTGAGACGTCCAACTGGTGAAACGCCATTCAGCGGCGCTTCGCACTCTGGCTCAGACGCGACACTTTCCTGGCGACCGGCCGCTTGGAATGTGGCGAGACCTTCCTCGTTTTGTTCCAGCACAGCATAAATAGGGCAGATCATGCTAGTAGCATCCAGGACACAGCCGCGGTGCCGACTGCAAAGCGGCGATAAGTCTGAATCCCCGTCTCCGAAACCCTAAAGCGCCAGGGTCTCCGCGCGCGAACCGTCATGCTACGTGATCCTTGCTGGAGCTTAAAGATTCTTCCGTGGCGGCGGTTTCTGCCGCAGCGAACTCGTCAGCCCGCCGCCGCCCGCCCGGTCCCAGGATCGCCTCGAGCTGCGCCAAGTGGCTGTCCAAGTCGAAGCGACCGGCGTTTTTCCATGCTCCTCGACAGAGCTGATGGTAATGTTCCGGATTCTCCAGCGCCCGAACTATGGCATCCGCCAGGCCTTCGACTGTCGGCGGATCAGCCGGAGCGAGCTCCCCGATTCGCCAGGGATCAACCAATCCGGGATTCCACCCAGTGCGAATCCCACGGCCGGAACACCCAGGTTGCCCGCCTCGATTCCAGCCAATCCGAACGGCTCTGGCCACAGGCTGGGCATCACCAGCAGGTCGGCATCGCGCAGAAGTTGGACCTTCTCGGATCCTTGGACCCAGCCGGGGAAGTCGGCGGAAATCCCGAGCTTCTGGGCCAGGCTCTGCAGTTTGGAGCGCTCCGAACCGTCTCCCGCGATGGTGAGATGCAGCTTGCGCCCCAGCCGGCTTTCCGCGCCTGGCACGGCCCGGATCAAGACTTCCGCGCCCTTGGTGTCAACCAGGCGTCCCAGGAATAACAAGCGGCCGGAAAGTCTGCGCCGCTCGGGCGAGGATGGGGCCCGCGGGTCGAGGAGTGGCAAGCGAAGCACGTGAAGATTTCGAGCGTCTACTCCTTGGATCTCGAATTCCGAGTACATATGCCTGCTGGCTACCAGCACCGCCCGATAGCCGGGCAACAGAGCATGGCGCCGGCTTTGCTCTTGATACAGTTTCCAGGTGAGCAAAGGATTGAGGCCGCCGCAGCGGCGCGGGTAGTGCATTAGCAGGCAGACCGCTCCGAATTTTCGCCGGCAGACCTGAATGACAGGAAAGGTATGGCACTTCCGGCCGGTCATGCAGGCTCCAAAATAGGCGTGTGCGTACAGAACCGTAGGAAAATGCTGTTGCAGTTCGTGCTCGATGTCCGCCGACTCCAAGCCTTGCGAGTAGACCACGTCCGGCTTCCAGGCCGCCAGTTCGGCAAATTCCCGGCTCCCGCTGCGCAGTTCCGTGCCATACCAATAGCGGCGCACGTGGCCCATTGAATCGATGCCAGGGCTCCCATCCCGGCTCGGGTAATCGCAGAGCACGGCCAATTCATGCCCGCGCTCGGACAAGGCCGGGATCAGAGCCTGCACATAGGTTTCCGCGCCGCCCACGATGTTGGGGTGCGCTGTGGCGATGAGTATTTTCAAGCCAAACCTGAAATCGAAGAATTCCGCTGGCGGCTGCGAGCCGGCTGTCAAGCAGCTACGCAGACGTTACGATGTAGCCACCGCCGGGTTCCCGCGGGCGATCTGGTCGCGAAACCAGTCGACGGTGACCTTCAATCCTTCCTCCAGATTCACCTTCGGTTTCCAGCCCAGCAGTTGATTGATTCTCGTGCAATCGCCGCGCATCCGCCAGATCTCGTTAGGACGGTATGGCAGAGCCCCAATCTCGATTCGCGACCGGGTCCCGGTAAGCTCAGCGATCTTGCGAACCACATCTCGGATGGCCACCTCTTCGCCGCCGGCGATATTCATCGGCCCCTCGATCTGGTCCGGATGCTGGGCCGCCATAGATCATGCCGTCAGTCAAGTTGGTGACGAAATTGAATTCGCGGGTCTGCTCGCCGGGCGTGGTGAGAATGGGTTCGTCCCGCAGGCACCTGAGAATCAGCTCGGGAATGATCGCCTTCGTGCTTTGATACGGACCAAAAGCGTTGAAGGGACGAAGCAGAACCATGGCGGTTTTCGAGCCCATGCGCTGCTTCATGCGGCAGTATATTTCGCCGGCATACTTGGTGATCGAGTAGGGCGACAGCGGATTCGGCACCATCGTTTCGACGAACGGCACGCCTTCCTGGTATCCATACACCTCCGACGTTGCGATATAAACGAACTTTGGCACGTTCTCGCAGACGTCCACTACGTTGGCGGTGCCCTTGGCGTTCACATCGAAGCATTCCTCCACCTGGACGAAGCTTTGGCCCACGTGCTGGTAGGCCGCCAGATGAAATACGATCTCCGGATCGAAGCGGCGCACGGCCTGTAAGGCGCCGCGGTTCCGCAGATCCGCCTCGATCACCTCGAGTTCGATGCCAGCAATCCGCGACCCGGACGTTCTGGACCACATTGCTGTAGCGTACCGTGATCGCCACTTTCGCGCCGGCCTGCAACAAGATTCTTCACCAGGTGCGATCCAATAAATCCCGAACCTCCCGTGACCAGTATGCGTTTATTCTTCATATTGAACGGTAGTCCATGACGGTCGCAAAATCCGCCATCTCCGCTTCCGCCAGCTTTCTCTCCTTTTCTGTGTTGATTGTAAGGTGTCGGCCCCGGTGTTGATAAGCCTTGAGCCGCCCTTCCCGCGCCAGAGCGCCCGAAAAATCCATCATGTCCGATTGCCGCCGGAAAAATCCAAAAGCTCGGCGCTCGCACAGCATGAAACCGATATTGATCCAGTACGGCAGCACCGGCTTTTCGGCCAGCTCCGTTACCTGGTGCGCGTCATTGAAGTGAACGATTCCAAACGGGCTGTGCAGCGGATATACCGTCATGCGTGGCCAGCGCGCCGCCCGAGTCATGCTGGCGTTCAAGCGCCGCCAGATCGACGTTGGCCAAAATGTCGCCGTAGCAAATCAGCCCTCGGCCTGGAATGTAGGGCTGCGCGTCCAGGATGCGGTCCGCCATGCTCGCATCTCCCGAATTGACGCACTCTACGTTCCACTGCGGCTTGGCCTGGTCCCGCACGAATTGCTCGATGCATTCGGCCTTATAGCCGACGCACAACACGAATCGCGAAACACCCGATTGCCATAAGTAATTCATCAAATGATACAGCAGCGGCTGGTCCGCGCAGCGGCACCAACGCTTTGGGCAGATGATCGGTAAAAGGCTTCAACCGCTCGCCCTTGCCACCGCACAAGATGACCGCCGTCAAATCTGCCATAGTTCGCTAATCTGTCGATGTTTTCCGATACTCAGGAGACCAGTTGCTTCATTGCGCTGGCGTAACGCTCCCAATGAGAGCCGTTGCGGGTTCGCATTGTTTCCCGCGCCGCCTGCCCCATTCGCCGCAACAGGGCCGGATGCGCCGCCAGGTGCGCCAGGCGGTCGCGAATGGCTTCGGCGTCCTGAGGCGCCACCACGTACCCGTTTTCTCCATCCACCACTAGATCGGCAGCTCCGGTGCTGCGCGTTACGATGACTGGAATACCGCTGGCCATGGCCTCCGCCACGCTATATCCAAACCCGTCTGACAGCGAAGGATGCACCAGCACGCTGGACTTGGCGTACACGTCGCCGTAACACCGGCGCACTTCCGCGGGGCGGATCTGAATGTTGGGATTCTTCCGCATCTGCTCCCGGAAATATCGCGCCAGCGCACGGCTTCCCGTTCCGCCCCAGAAGATTAGTTCGCTTTCGCGCAGATTCAGCGCGTGAAAGGCCCGGATCAAGTAATGAAACCCCTTCCACGGCGCCAGCATCCCCACAAAGCTGATGCGAAATTTAGGTTCTTGAAACCTGGCCTGGGGAAATTCCGATATATCGGCCGGGGGATGCACCACCACCACTTTCCCGATTCCCCGCTCGGCAAAAGTCGCCTTGGAATGTTCCGACATCACGCGGATGAGATCGGCTCTTTCGTATTCGGCCAGCATGCGGCGGCGAACCGTTTCATTGAAGGGCGGCGCAATCCGGAAGGCGCGGCACTCCCGCCTCTGCTGCTCGATAAAGTGGTCGATGTGCGCGGTCACCGAATCCACCACCACCTTGCATCCGATTTTCCGGGCGCTTTCCAGGCTTTCCAGGCATTGCCCGGTGACTCCCTGGAACAGGTCGGCTGGCCGGAGGTGCTGCGCCACGTAGCGGTCAAAGTGCCGGTCCGAAAGCAGGGTTTGCAAGGCGCCCATGCTCCGCAGGACCGGTGTGCGGCCGATCCAGCTGCTCAACTTGTCCGGCGGGACGATTTGGCTGTCCACCTCCCCTAGCGGTTTTTTACAGTACAGCCGCAAGTCGAAGTGCCGGCCGAGTTCGGTCGCCATGTGATAAAGATTCAGGCCTTGTCCTCCCTCCGGAGGAGCGGCGTTGGCGGCCAGGATTAGGCTATTCCGCATGGAAAATCTCGATCACCGAAGACGCCAATCAACGCAGTGCTGGAATACTGGATATGCGGCCAGCGGGCATGCTCTGGCGGCGCATTTTCGGCCAGATCTGTCCCTCGGAAACGGCCGGCACCGCGGTCCAGCCTGCGCTCAGCATGAGAAACAGAGTCCCGGGAATCGATGTCAGCATACCAGTTCCGATCCAAGCCGTGGCAAAGTCGAACACCACCAGACACCAAACCAGTCTTCGCGTGCTGGACCACTCGCCGGGTGCAAAAGCAACGCGCATTCGAGTTAACAACCACATCACGAACCCGAGCCAAAGCAACAATCCGATAATGCCCTGCTCGCCGAGGATGCGCGCGTATTCGTTCTCCATCCCAATCGGGTTCCTCACTTCCCCTTGCAGGAAGTAAGGAATGCTGGTGCCGCCGCCACCTAACCCGTTGCCCATCGGATAATCCGAGAGGATTTCAAGGAATCCGCGATTCACGCTGCCCGCCACGCGTTCTTGGACAAAATCGGTGTCCTTTAAGGACTTGAACCGCTGGAATCGCGCGTTGGAAAGCGCCGCCGCGGCGATCCCGCCTATAATAAGCAGAAATGCCAAGCGGTACTTGGTCTGTAACCGGGTGGTGAAGATCACAAAGCCGATCATGGCGCAGCCCAGCACGAAATTCAGGCGTGTCGCCGACATGAGCACGCCCAAAAGAGCCGCCGGAATGCTGATGAGCGCCAGAGTCTTCAAGATCCGCTGTTGCGCCACCGTCCATAGCCCGACCAAGAACGGAATTGTGCTGACCATCGTGCCGCCAAAGGCGTGCGCCGACGTGAAAGTGGCCGGGATCCTGAAAAAACCTCCGGCCACATCGCCGCTCAAATAAATGAGTTCGGTTACCGGACTTCTCGGGAAGAACCGAGGCACGCCCAAGAAGTATTCCGCGCTTCCGAAACCCAGCGCGATCAAGTCCAGGACCGCTAATCCCGCCGAAAGCTCAATGAGATCACGCTTTCGGAGTTGACATCCTATCAGAAGCATGGGCAGGAAGAAGACACTGCCCCGCAGGCCCACCAGCGCTACCAGAAAAGGCTGAAACGGCAGCAGCAGCAGCAGGCAGGGCCAACCGATCAGCAAAGCGCTCCACAACAGCAGCGCTTGCCGGCGCGGCTTGTCGCGCGAGTCCGAGGGACGCGTCCAGAATGCCAGATAAAGCCCGAGCATCCCCGCGTCGAAAATGAAATGCGAGAAGCTGGTCAACAAATTCGCGCGCAGTATGCCGTAGAAATAACCGAAGAACGCTAGCGCGACCAGCCCCTGGCCGAGCGAACGCCGGCCGGCCCAGTAACAAGTGGCCGTTGCAATCAGACACAGTGCTAAAGCAATCATGAAACCCGCATACTCCCGCCGGCCTGTCGCGTCAACTGCTCCAGTATCCGCATCCGAGGAGCCGGATCGCAAAGCTCGACGGCGCGGCCGGGTCCGGCTTGACCGAGGCGCCGGCGAAGTTCCGGTGACTCAATTAGGCAGCGAAGTGACTGCGCCAGGGCCTCGGGATCGTCCGGTCTTACCAAAAAACCGCACGTCTCATTCACGATCTCTAAAGCACCTCCCAACGCAGTGCTTATCACCGGAAGCCCCGCCCACAAGGCCTCGACGAACACAATGCCGAAAGGTTCCGGTTGCTCGTTAGGCTGGCAGAAGACATCGGCGGCGGCCAGCAGCTTGGCTACGTCCGGCCGCTGACCCAGAAAGTGGATGCGGCCGGCGATGCCCAACTTGGCAGCCGTCTTCTTCAGCTCGTCAAGATAGCGCTGCTCCTCGGAATTTTGCGGCCCACCCACGAACCAGCACACCCATCCACTGAGATCCTTGAGCAAAGATAAAGCGCCGAGATGCAGCCCATGCCCCTTCCAGGCTTCCAACCTGCTGACCTGAACAATCACCGTACTGCTGTCCGGCACGCCGTATTGCCGGCGCAGTTCCGAACGCCAATGCGCGGCTTGCGGGACGGGGGCGAGCGCCACCGGGCAAGCCAGTACCTGGCTAGGAATGCTGGGCCAAAGATTGGGAACCGAAGCTGCCGTGAAGGCGCTGTTGGAAATTACCAGATCCGGCGTAACCCGCCGCGCCATTCGTTCCAGCCAATTCTTGCCGCTTTGAAAGCCGTGTGCCCAGAAAGCCAGTTTCGAACCCATCCTTCGGGCGGTGGCGCCGAAAATCGCCAAGCTCCAAGCCATGTGGCAAATCACCAGGTCGAAGCGCTCGCGCTCGAGAATCGCGCGCAGACGGCGGCGCGCCCGCCAAGTGGTCCACGGCCGGCTCAATCGGGCGGCCCCGATGAGATGCACCGGCACGCCCGCGGCCCGCAGTTCATCGGCCAGACGCCCGCCATAGCACACCGCAAATTCGGGCTGCATGCCTGGGCACAAATGCCGCAAACGCGCCAACGTCAGCAACAGCGTTTCCACCCCGCCGTAGAGCTGGCCCCCGATGACATGCAGCACCCGGACGGGCTTCTCATTGGGGTGAGCCTCATTGGATTGAGCCCCGGAGGTCAGCCCGGCAGCCTTGCTGGACACTGAAAGCATGCTGTGCTCTGGCATCGTGCCCAGCCGTTACCGCGCCGACAGCTCCGCGGCTCCGGCCGTATTCTCAGCCTGGCGGATTTTCTCCGCTTGACCCCGAACGCGCTCGGCGAATTTCTGGACCTGCAGGAGATTGGTTTCGTAAACCGGCCGAAGCTTCAGAAGCATGCCTATGCGGCCGCAAGCAGAGGCGAGCGCCAGCGTGGCATGGTTGCCTTCGTTGCGGAATACCAACGCCCGCCACGGAACCAAGGGGTGGCGCAAGAGATCCTTGACAGCCATCCACAACGCCCAAAACCAACCCGATTTGTAATAAGATGCCGGTTGCGCAGCGCCCATTCGATCTAGGCTTAACTGGTAAGGGTGAAGCATGGCGCTGGCCACGCCGCCCCCGTAAAAGAGCCGCCGCGCATATTCCCATTTCAAACGGCCCTCCGGCAGAAAGTGCTGGAAATGGAGCTTCGGTTCGTACCAAAGTTTCCAGCCGGCCAGCCGAAGCTGATAACAGAGTTCGTTGTCCTCGCCAGCCGCCAGGGAGTTCTTGAGGCGCCCGGACATCAGATGCGGAGAATTCAGTTCGCGCACGGCCAGCCAGGCGGATTTTCTAACCACCATGCCGGCACCCCATAGTGCGCCCGGATCGCGTGTGAAATCTCCAGCTTTCCAGGCCTTGGGAGTGATTGCATACATCAATTCCACCTGGTGGAACCAGGGCGGAGGCGGTGCTCCAAATGCCGGGCTGCTGGAACTGCCCAACACGGCTACATCGGGGTGAGCCAGCATCTCGTGATAGGCGGTTTCCACCCAATCCTCCGCGGCCCAATTATCATCGTCGATAATGCCGATGAATTCGTAACGGGCCTCCTCCATACCGCGCAGGCACGCATACGCTTTGCCCTTCTGGGGTTCCGGAATGACTCGCAATGGCGCGGGGGCCGATTCCGGCCACAACTGGCGGGCGCGTTGCGCGGTGTCATCGGTGGACGCGTTGTCCACGATCAGGACTTCCCACGGAATTCCCGGATCAACCTTCTGGCGCGACAGATGCGCCAGAGTTTCCGGCAGCCGGGCTGAACTGTTGTGGCAGCAAATCATGATGCTGACGCCCAGTTCGCATTTCTCGCTCCTTCGAGGCATATTCACAGTTGTTGAGAGTTCGGCCTGAAAACTGCGTCGCGGGTCACACCAGTGCGGCCCAGAGAATCATCGCACCGCTGCGCCGCACTCGCTGCTTGAAACTTTGCTGAAATTTATAGCGCCCCAAACCGAAACCCAAGTAGCTTGCACGCCTCCCACTCCCTCCAGCGGCATCACCTCGAAGTGGCAAACGTCGAATATTACGTCGAACTCGGTGTGTCCTTCCAAGTGATTGCCACTCCCGACCGCCAGTGCAACATGATACTGCCCGGGAGCAAGGTTGTGTTCCGCGATGGCGAAATCGAGCGCGGCTTCCTCGCCCTTGCGGATCGAATGTATGCACGGGCCAAAACCTATCCCAATCGGAGTACCGTCCGCTCGATAAATGGTGGCGCTCAAGCGGAAACCATCGACATTCTCATTGCCGCGTACCAGCGCGTTAAGCCGAATGGGCTGATCGGCGGCGACCAACTTGACCGCTGGCCCGGCCACCTCCGCGCTTAAGAATTCAACTTGCCTTTTGAATTCCGGAAACCTCCGTGGCGTGTTTCTCACGTCGTACACCGCCGAGGCCAGCTCGCGCGAGTTGCAAAGATACTTGCCAATGGCCGTTTCGGTCGGACCATGATAAATCAGGCGGCCCGCTTCCAAGACCAGGCAGGAATGCGTGAGCTGCTGGATGGCGGACATGTTGTGGCTGACAAACAAGATGGTGCGGCCTTGCCGCGCCACATCGCCCATCTTGCCCAAACACTTGCGCTGGAAGGCTGCGTCGCCCACCGCCAGTACTTCGTCCACCACCAGGATCTCAGGCTCCAGATGAGCCGCCACCGAGAACGCCAGCCGGGTGTACATGCCGCTGGAGTAGTGCTTCACCGGCGTGTCCAGGAACCGCTCTACCTCCGAAAACGCGACAATCTCATCGAAGCGGCGATCGATTTCCCGCTTCTTCATTCCCAGTATCGTTCCGTTCAGGTAAATGTTTTCCCGGCCCGTCAGCTCGCCGTGGAATCCGGTCCCGACCTCCAGCAGGCTCCCGATGCGCCCATACAGTTTCGCTGTTCCGGCGGTCGGCTCCGTGATGCGGGAAAGAATCTTGAGCAGCGTGGATTTTCCGGCGCCGTTTCTTCCGATCACCCCCAGCACTTCGCCCGGCCCGACTTCAAAACTGATATCTTGCAGCGCCCACAGCGTCTCGGGCTTTGACCGGTTGTGGCCGCGCAGCGCGGCGAACGGGGCCTTCAGCGCTTTGATGACCTCTTCGCGCAAGGTGGCATAGTTCTGGCGCGCTCCCAGCCGGTAGGATTTGCTGATGCCGCTTACCTGAATCATGGGCTGCATTGCGAGATCCTTAGATCACATCCGCGAAATTCTTTTCCATTCCGCGGAAGTAGAACGCCCCCGCGGCCAGAAGCAGCAGCGTTATAACGCCGCCTTGCAGCAGGAGCAACCAATTAAACGGCGTGCCGAGCAAAGCGGAGCGAAATCCTTCCACCACCGCCGACATCGGGTTCAGATTCACTAGCCAGCGCCAACGATGGGGAATCATGCTGAGCGGATAAATGATGGGAGTGACAAACATGCCGAGTTGAACCACGAAGGGTAAGGCGTGCCGCACATCCCGGTACTTGACGTTCAACGCTGAAAAGAACAGGCCGATCGACAAAGCCAGCAGCGTCGCGAACAATATCAGCACCGGTAGCGCCAGAAGATTCCAGGTTGGGGCGACCCGGTAATAGACAAACAGCACAAACAGCAAGGCAAACGAAATCCCCAGATCGATCAGTCCCGACAGCACGGCCGCGGTCGGCATGACCAGCCGGGAAAAATACACCTTCGAGATCAGGTTCGCGTTGTTCACCAGAGCATTGCTGCTGTTGGTGATTCCGTTGGCGAAGTACGTCCAGGGCAGCAATCCGCTATACGCGAAAATGGCGTAGGGAGCGCCATCGGAAGGGATTTTAGCTACTCTCCCGAACAAAACGGTGAAAATAATCATGGTCAGCAGTGGCTGTAATACCGCCCAGATCACTCCCAGCGCGGTCTGCTTGTAGCGCAGCTTCACGTCGCGAAGCGTTAGCAGAACGAGCAGTTCGTGAGAGCGGTAGAATTCTTTGAAGTCTATCGCTACCCATTTCCGGCTGGGTTCTATCGTGCGGTAAGGCTTATCGGAGATTCTCGCGATCATGGTTGTTTTCAAGCTTCCCGTCCTGGTTCCGGTGTGGCCGCCGGCGCTCCTCATCCTCGGGCTGCTTCACGCCGGCTCATCGTTCAGCGAATCCGTGGTCTTCGCTCCTCCGGCACTTCAGCGAGCCAGCGCCCGGGCAGGAACGTGAGCGGCGCCGCCATCAATCCCGCGATACACGGCCAGCAACTCTTCGGCCAGACGCTGGCCGTGAAAATGCGCCACGGCCGCCCTGCGGCCTGCCTGGCCCAATTGCTCGCGCAAATCGCGGTCGCTTGCCAGACGCCGCATCTGGCGCGCCAAGGCTTCGCGGTCGCCCGGCGGATGTCCCAGCGCATTTTCGCCGTCCTGGAAAAGCTCGCAGGCTCCCCCAGCCTGGCTGGCAATCACCGCTTTGCCGCACGCCATTCCCTCGATGATGACCATGCCGAATGGCTCAGGCTCGGTGCTGGCGTGCACCACTATATCCAGCGAACGCATGGCCGGCGCAACATCCTGCAGGAAGCCCGTGAACCCAACTTCACCGCGCAAACCCAGAGCATCGATTTCCCGCTGCAAATCCTCCCTGGCCCATTGACTGCCGCTGGTCTGATAGATCGGCCCTCCGACGATGTAGCCGCGAACCGGCAGGGTTTCCCGCACGCGTGCCAACGCTTCGAGGAATACTTTGTGCCCTTTCCATTTGGCGAATGTTCCTACCAGGCCGGCTCGAATCGTGCCCGGAACGGCGGGCGCCAGACCCGCCAGCGTATCCAGGTCCAACTTGCTTCCGGCCGGCGAGAAGCGCTGCAAATCAATCGCATTGTAGATGCTCGTTACCGGAATCGAAGGAAATACAGCGGCGATTTCCGCCGCCACGCTCTTTGAGTTGGCAATGACGCCGCAACAAGCTTTGCGAAAGCGGCGCAACAGCCCGCACATCATCCGGCGTCGTGCCACGTAATCGTGGATGTGCCAAACCAGCGCGCTTCCGCGCGGGCGGGTCCAGGCGCCCAGCAGGTGCATCTTCAGCCCGTTGGTGTGGATGATATCGGGCTGCGCCTTACGCAACCAGGCCGCCAGGCGTAAAGCGTATCCTGCCGCGGCCGGCGCCGCGATCAGCAGTGCCAAACCAGCTTCCAGCGGCCCGGTTCCCGCGTCGCCCAGCCGGCGCAGGGAACGTGGAAAGGGCAGCACCCGGACTTCGACCCCCAACTCGCGCGCCAGATCGGCCAGGGGACCATCCTCACCCAGCACCAGCCACAGATCGAAGGAAGGTTCCGCCTCCCGTAAACTGGCCAGCAGGCTGTGGAGGCTCGTTTCCGCGCCGCCCAGATTCCCGCAGGGATTCAGATAAACGATCCGCACACTACCGGGCCTCTAGTGAACCCCGGCAAATCGCTGCGAAAGATCGCTATAGACCAAATCGGCCAGCGCAGTGGAATCGTGCAGCTCTTGGTCCGCCGTCGGACCGCGCACCGGCGCAACTAAGCGGACCAGGCTTACGTCGGACCGATGGTATTTAATCAAGTCCGGCAAAAGCCGCAGCTTAGCCCAAAACTCTTCGGCCCAGACATTGCGATCGTTCTGATACCAATACAACACCAGGATGTGCGAATCTTGCTTTTCGTACGTAAGTTCGTTCACTGGAATGCTCTGGGCTCGTCCGGGAACAGCCAGATACGATATTTTCGAGGAAGTCTCCAGCCACCCCGAGCCAGGCAGGCAGATCCGGGGAGCGTGCGGGCCATAGGTCTTTTCCAGCGATTTGAAGTACGCAACAAAGACATTGATCGGCGTGGCGCCGGCGTAATCGCGCAAAATATAATCGTCCGGCTTCAAGTAATTCTCGACCGAAGGATCCAGCGACTGTTCCCCGCTGGCCTTCCATTGGCCCAGCTCCAGCGGGATTTGGTGCAGCCCCGGCGTCGCCAGATGGCCCTCGCGAAAATTCAACATCCGCGACGCGCTCAGCTGGAACACCAGTAACAGACAGCCCGCCACGATTAGACCGTTGCCGGCAGCGCTAAGTTTAGGCATGTTTCTCCCGCCAAGCCTTTTGGATACCGAGCATCACAACGTGCAGCGCCATGCATCCCAACGCAGCGAATGCAACGCTTACATACCCGAACGTCTCATGAGCAGTCCCGCTGATTAGCGCTCGATCGTACTGGCTGGCGACGGCCGTCGCGACAATTCGCCCCGCATTGGCCAGAATTGCGATCGGTATCGCCATCGCGAAGATCAGCAGCCGCATGGGCCGGCCCTCCACAAAAAAGTAGTTGTACAGAGCGCACATGAACAGAATAGCCAGTAGAGATCGAATGCCGCTACAGGCCTCTTCCACCGACAATTTGACACCCACCATTTCCAGCACGTTGCCCTCGCGCAGCACCGAAAATCCCAGCAGGTTCAAACAACTCTCGCCTACCCGGCTGGCCAACAATTGCAGCGACAAAGTAAGACGTTCATAAATGAACGTCGGCGGAGCAACCATCAAGATCAGCACGCACAGGGGATAGGCGAGCGCTTTCACCATGCGCAATCCGAACAGAAGTGCGATGCAACCGGTCAACGAAATCAAGAATGACATTCGGGTTACCCACACCCATTGAGCGGCTGTCCCTAACAGGGCTTGCAATGCACCCCAAGCCAGCAAGGCTAAGCCCCAAATGGAAGGCTCGCGCGGAATTTTACGCAACTGCTCCCGGTTGGTCCATGCCATGTAAGCCGCAGCCGGCCCGACTAATATGCCATGCTCCATGTACAGATACTCGTCAAACCAGCTGCCGTACATGCTGGTCAGGATCGGCCAAAAGGCAATCAGCAATAGTGCGCCCGTGACGGCGACTGCGATGAGCGGGGACCGCTTAGCCCAGCGCCCTTCAGGGCCAATCCGCAGGGTCTCTTCGATCTTAGGTTCGGTTGGTGTCGCCATAATCGTAGTAGTATTGCCGCTTGCGGTCGCCTGCCAGATCGTAGTCGGTCAAAACCGTTCCCAGCAGAGTCAAACCGTCTTCCTGAATCCGCTGGTAAGCTTCCACCGCGCTGGCGCGATCCGTCACACCGCTGCGCAACACCAGAATCAAGGCATCCATGAGCGGTGCGATGATGCGGGTATCCGCTACGTGCAGGATCGGAGGAGCGTCCACCAGCACCATGTCGTATTGCCGGGTAAGTAGCTTGAAAATCTCGCGCAGCCGCGGTGAATACAGCGCCCGGGAGACGCTGGCCTGTTCGGCCGTGGGGCCGTTAGTCAGCAAGGACAACCCCGCAACACCAGTTTCCACGCCCAAACGGCTGGCCTGGTAATCACTGAGGGAGGTGTCCTCCGACAGCAGGTTAATCATGCCCCATTCGTTAGGCAGCCCAAATTTTCGGTGCAGGTGAGGCCGCCGGAAATCCGCGTCCACCAACAACACGCGCCGTCCCGTTTCCGCCAGCGCGATCCCGAGATTCTGAATGACTGTAGTCTTACCTTCTGAAGGACCGGGGCTGGTAATTAATATGGTCTTTTGCGCCTTTCCACTGGCTTGATTCCTCAAGATGGAAGTGAGCGTCCCTCGAAAAGATTCGGTGATGAATGACGGGCCGCTTTGCCAGTTGACCAGGGCAGCCGCCGCTTCATCCGCGTGGCCGTTTAGCGTCAGAGATTTCGGCCCGCCAATCGCCCGCCAAGCGGCAGCTCCGTAACCATTGCTGAGATTCGGGATCACGCCCAACTCGGGCACATTGAAGAGCCGGCGGGAAGCGCCGGGAGCCCGGATACTGTGATCCGAGTTTTCCCGCAGGTATGCCAATCCAACCGCCAGCACCGCGCCCAACAGGCAGCCGAAGGAAATGTTCAGTATTGGCTTGGGCTTGTACGGAAACGCCGGCGGCGCGGCCTGCTCTACGATTCGAATCGGATTCACCGGGACGGAACTGTTCAATCCAGCCTCGCTTTGTTGCATCAGAAGAGACTGATACACCTGGTGCAGCGTTTCAGCTTCGCGCCTGAGAGCGTTGTATTGCGAGGCTTTGGCTGCTTGCGCGCCGACGCGCTGGGCTTGGGAATTGTAAGTGTCCGTCAGCAATTTCTGCTGGCGCGCCGCGGCTTCATAGTCGTTCTTGATCCGGCTTACAACGCTGTGTATCTCATTCTGATAATCTTTTTCGACGCTGGCCAGTTGAGCATCGACTTCGCGCACCTTTTGATGCTTGGGAGTGTATTTCACTTCGAGCGCGGCCTCTTGCTCCTTGAGAGTGTTGATCTTTTGCTGATAGCCCCGCAGCACTCCGTCATCCAATACCTCGCCCAGTGCTTCGGGCGGGTACTTGAGGGTCAGTTCATAACGCGTTTTCTTGACGATTGCCTCGGCTTGACTCCTTGCCAGATCAGCCTTTAAAGAAGACAGCTTGGTGTCGTCCAGCGTGGCGTCCTGCCCCGCAAAAATATTGCCGGATGCTTGCACGAAGTCCCGCTGGTGTTCCTCCGCCTCTTGCATCTTAGCCTTGGTGTCCTCGATGGACTGCGCCAGCCACTCGCTGGTGGCCTGGGCCGTCTTCATACGAGATCGGGTGGAGTCATCCACGAACTCCGCCGCCATGGAATTAAGGAACTGCGCGGCCACATCCGGGCTGCTGGACTCGCAGGTCAATTCAATCAGCCGCGTGCGATTCACCGGCTTGGCATCAAAGCTCGAGAGGGCGGAGTTCAATCCTTGCCGCTCATTTTCCTGGGGATCTTGGATGGCGGGATGAATCCGCTGACGCAATCGCGAGAAAATGTCCCGTCCGGTTGGCGCCAAGGGAACCCCATCCTGACTCATACGCTCGGCGCCGCGCTGGCGGAAAGAGCTGCTGCGCAATATGCTGATCTGCGTTTGGATTCCGATCTCACTGGAGTCACTATTGTCACTGCTGGCCGCGCCGTTTCTCAGGAAGGCCGCGTTGGTGCTTTGTACCTCCAGCAGCAAGCGAGCCTGATAACTCGGGGAACTCAGTACCACGGACGCAAAGCCCCCCGCGGCTCCCAGCACCAAGAAGGCTAACAACAGCAGCCAGTATTTCCGCACCAGCAGCCCCACCTTGACGCGTCCACCGGTCTCCTCGCCGGCACCGTTTACAGGCGAATAGGAATTCCGGTCAGGGCCCAGGATTATCGGGTTGTCGTCATACGGCACGATCTGATTTTGTTCATCCGAACCACTTGGAAGCAGTTCCATAGACTTATTCGCCTTTCCCGCCGTTCATTTCGGGCGAATTGCCAAGCGCCCCAGCCGGTGCGAAGCCATCTAGATCTCCGCCCTGCGTCCGGTTGTTCAGCAATTGCAACTGCTCCGTCACTTGAGCAATCAATCGCTCTAGTCTGAACATTTTATTGGTCAGTTCCTCATCCTCACGTTGCCGGTTTCCGTCCGCTATCAGACGCTGAACCGCGCTCCGGGCAAGGTCGGAAACGCTCCGCGCGCCGGCTTGCTCGCAGACACTGATGAACTGACGAAATTCGTCTTCCGATATCCGGAAATAAACTAAGCGTTCTCTTGGCTTCAATACCGCCACAGCGTCCTCACTATTCCTGGTCCCTCGGGCCGTTCCTGGACCCAGATGACGCACTGTTTAGACAAGCTACCGCCCCTTGGGTCCCACTTTTCGGTTCCCGACTGAAAAACTTCGTTTGCGATCCCTCTGCCGATCAACCGCAGCCTGCCTCTGACAATTGTCAGTGCGCACTTCGGAGTATGGCGGATACCTATGACAAGTGTCAATGAACTTGGGTTCTAGATCCCCGGCGGCAAGTACCAGTACTAGCAATCTTCATGAAAAATAGGCCACACTAGAGAAATGGAGACTGTTCGATCCTTTGTTCTCCTGGCTCTTGGGCTAGTGCCTGCAATGGTACTCGCACAATCCAAAACGGCCAAGGCGCCCGCCCTGGATCGCACAAATTTCGACAACTGCATCCGGGGTCTTTCCGGCTGTGATGTCTCTGCGCTAAACACGGATGATCTGGCAAAGGTCAGCACAGAGTCCAAGAAACGAAATCTAGATTACTGTCTGCAGGGCTCCGGCTTGTGTGATCCAACCCGTTTAACAGCCGGCGAGGTTGCTTCGGTTCAATCCGCCCGCTATCGCCGAAACTTGGATAAATGCATGAATGGGATCGCTGGGTGCGATCCCATGTTAGTAACCTCAAAGGACTTGGTAGCTGTCTCGGCGGCCTCCTCGAAACGCAATCTAGAGAAGTGCGTCGACGGCTCCCCCACTTGCGATCCGCTCCGCCTCACCAAGGAACAAAATGCGTCCGTTCAGAGCGCTTTTGCTCGACGGAACCTGGAGCGCTGTCTTAGCGGCTCGTCCTTATGCGACCCTACGCATCTGACTTCAGTCGAGACCGGGCCGGTGCACGCCGCCTTCATCAGAAGAAATCACGATCGCTGCCTGGATGGATCGATTAGCTGCGATCCACTGCTTCTGACCGATGTAGAAAGCAAGGAAGTTCGAGCCGCTTCCCAGCGCCGCAATTTCTCCAATTGCCAGAACGGCATCGCCAATTGTGACCCGCTCACTCTTAAGGAGACCGACCTCAACACTGCCAAGGCGACCTTCCGGGAGCGCAATGTGGACGCGTGCAAAAGGGGTCTGCCTACCTGCGATCCATCCCTGCTCACTGGTCCGGAAATGGCTTCCGTGGCGGCTGCTTTTCAGGAGCGCCGCAGCCGCCTGGATCGGATGAAGCAGCAAACTAAGCCTTAAAATCACGGTCCGCGTTGTGCGAATTTTAAAAGTTCTAGAACCGATGGCCGATTCTCCAAACGTTCGGCTATGCCAAACTGTTAGCTAGTGCAGGAACGTACGTGGACTGCCGATTTCAGTCTTCTAGGAGCCGAACGAGGCGGGTCCGTATGTTGACGCTGGCGCTTGACACCCACGGTATCAGCGGTTTGACGATCGCCGCTGCGTTTTCGCTGGCCCTCACGGCTCTGCCGTGGATCGCGCGAACCAAGGCTCTGGGGCTCCTCACCTTGCTCGCCGCCGCTTTTTACTATTGGCGGGAATTCGTTGGTTTTGTCCTGGTGAGCGGGATTGCGTACTGGCTGGTGCGCTGGCTCGCCAAGCAGAGTGTGCCGGCTCGCCGCTGGAGCTGGGCGTGCCTGGCGATGATCGTTCTGGCGCTGGTGTTTACCCTGGGCCGCTTAGAGCACTGGGACCGGCTATGGTTCTTCCCGATCACAGGGCCTCTGGCACTCTACAGTCTCGGCATGTGGCCGGCCTTGAAATTAGTAACCCTATTCTGGGAAGTCGGTTCCGGCAGCGTCGCCGCGCCTTCCCTGTCCCAGTACGTGATATGGACCTGCCTTCCCTTTACTCTCGGCGGCCCCGTTTTACGCTGGTCGCAAATGCCCGGCGCGCTAATTGCAAATCCGGCCATCTTCAAGTCGGCGGAGTGGTGGCGCGGATGCGCTGCCGCCACGGCGAAACTGATACTGGGTGCGTCGCTTCAGCCCGCCCAGGCGTTCCTGGCGAGCCACTGGCACTCTCATTTCGGAAACAATGCGGTTGCGACTTTCTTAACCGGGCCCTTCGGCTTTTACTTGGCCACCGCGGGGTACCTCGATTGGATGGTGCTTCTGGGGCGACCGTGCGGGATTAAGCTCCCGGAGAGTTTCAACTACCCCATCGGGCGCGAGAACATTTCCGCCTTCTGGATGAACTGGAACATGACGGCCACCTTCGTGTTCCGCGATTACCTGTTCTACAATCGCTGGGGCCGAAAATCGTACAACATATACGTCAATACCATCCTGTTGTTCACGCTGGTGGGTTTGTGGCATGCAGCCAACGCGTACTGGGTTCTCTGGGGATTCTTGCACGGCCTGCTCTTCGTCGCCTTTTTGCTGTGGCGGAAGTTTGGCCAGCGGCTGCGCAACCTTCCACTGCGTGGAACCTCCGCGTCCAAAACCGCGGCTCGCCTACTGACTTATTTCAGCGTGTGTATGTGCTGGTATCTGCCTTCCAAAATCCTACAAAGGCTGTCCGCTATATGAAAGCGCGGCCCAGGAGCATTCCATGACCACTTCTCCGGAACCATCGATCGAACGACGCATAGAGCAAGCCATCGCGCGGGCTCTTAGAATGACTGCGCGGGATTCCTCCACCCCTCTTCGCATGGGCTCGACCCCGGGCTGGGACTCCATGGGACACATGCTGGTGGTCATGGAACTCGAGAAAGAGTTTGATGCCAGATTCCCTCCTTATGTATTGCCACAGCTTTTGGACGTGCCTTCCATCGCCAAGGCGCTGCGGAAGCCCGACTGAGATCCATGCGTTTACAGACTCAACTACACACCGCCATTCCAGACGAGCTGGCCGAGGAATTTCTGAAGCGCATTCCCTACGTCTCGGAAGGCATCGTAAACGTCCGGCTTCTGCCCGGCGGGGCCCAAGTAGCCTTCGAGTTGCAGCCCGGCTTCGAGGATCAAGGAGATGTGGTGGCGTCCCGCCTCTCCGAGGTGGCCGGTAAATTGTGCTTCAACTACCGCCCTGGAGCTTCCAGAACCCTGGCCAAACGAGACGCCTTTCCCAGCCATTTCCGCGATGATCCCCATCCGCTTTTGCTGGAGCGGGGTGACATCGTTTCTTTCGGGCGGGGGCGGTATGGATTTGGACCGAGGCTGGTTAGTCTGATGGAGTACTTCGATCGCCGGGCCCGCGAAATGGCGCTGCGATTCCGGGCCGAACCTCACCTCTTCCCGTCGCTGGTGGGCGCCGACGTGCTGGATCGCTGCCGCTACCTTAAGAATTTTCCAAGCTCCTTGAACTTGGTGAGCCATTTGCGTGAAGACCATGCGGTGTTGCAGGAATTTGCGCGTTCCGTCGAGTGGGATGGCCGGGAGTTGGTCTATGACCGCGCCGGCGGTAGTGGTGTGGAATGTCTTCTCTCTCCCTCGGTTTGTTTTCACTGGTACCGGTGGCTGCGCGATACCCGTCTCGAGCAGCCGCGAGTCATCACCGCGCTCGGCAAGTGCTTTCGTTATGAATCAAGCAATCTTACGGGGCTCGAAAGATTGTGGGATTTCACCATGCGCGAAATCGTCTTCGTAGGACCAGCCGCGTACGTTCTCGAGCATCGAGACCAGCTGGTCGGCTTGTGTGCTGCGTATCTCGATGAGCTGCAAATGGCGTATGAAATCAGCACCGCCACGGATCCGTTTTTCGTGGACAGCTACGCGGTGCAGGCGGCTTACCAGCAAGGCTTCGAGCTTAAGTTTGAGCTCCTGGCGCCTTTGCCCTACAGCAACAAGAAGCTGGCGGTGGGCTCCATCAACTATCATCAAGACTTCTTTGGGCGTTCCTTCAACATTCAGGCCGGCAACGAGCCCGCCCACACCGGCTGCCTCGGTTTCGGCTACGAGAGATTGGCGCTGGCGTTCCTGGCGCAGCACGGCCTGGAAGAAAACCAGTGGCCTCGCGCGGTCGCCGATGCGGTTCGAACCGTTGCCTGACATGGCCACCGGGAACCCTCTCTCGAATCCGATTCTCCGTAACGCGGTTTCGGAGGACTTGGAGCGAATCAAGCCTCTATGGCACGCTCTTTACCAGCACCAGTTCGAGCATGGCATGCTCTTGCAATTGCCAGAAGGGGCGTACGATGCCTGGGTGCAGTCAATTAGTCCGTTCCTCGGACGCTTCGCAAACGTGGTGGTGGCGGAACTAAACGGGGAAATCATCGGCTTCGTCGCCGGCCGCATCCGTACGCTGCCGCCTTATTTCGGGTCCTCGACCATTGGCGCCATCAGCGAGGTATTCGTTTCCGAGTCGCATCGCAGCGGCGGAATCGGACGCCGTCTTCTGGCTTTCGCCTTGGAATGGTTCAAGGCCCAGCAGATCAAGCGTGTGGAACTTCAAGTAGTCGCCGGAAACCCCGACGGAATCCGCTTCTACAAGCAGCTCGGCTGGCACGAAGAGTTGCTGCAGATGGTTTGGGATACGAGCTCGTAGGCAGAACCTCCTCCGCTTAATCTTTTTTGGCTGTCCACACTTCGTATATCCCGAATTCTCTGTTCTTATACAAGTTGTCGTGAATCCATGCGTTCAGCTTGGGCAAATGAATCAGCCAGGCAGCGTCCTGGCCGCCGGCATACGAGATTTTCTCGATGACGACCGTTCTAATTCCATGGCGGCGAAGTGCCGTGGTCACCACCTCGTCAACAACCGGCAAATCGCTGTTCAGATAGCTATGGCCGTCGATAAAGTAGAGCCACGGTTGTGGAGGTATTTTCCGGTGCAGTCCGTACAAAATAGTTGCGTCCCCGAATACAAAGAAGTCCTCTGGGTTCCGATCCAACCAGTCGTTCAAAGCTTCAAAGTCGGCTTTCCGAAGTATCGGCAAAGGCTCC
This sequence comes from Terriglobia bacterium, assembly GCA_963739705.1. GTDB lineage: Bacteria > Acidobacteriota > Terriglobia > Bryobacterales > Bryobacteraceae > Palsa-89. The sequence goes on from CAVUBR010000025.1 coordinate 1,059,214, forward strand.
GACGTTAGCCGGCCGGCTTGTGCGGAATCAGCGTAGGAGAAATCGGCCCACTTCAACCCCCGCAGGCCTGGAACGTTGACGGTCTGATTAAAGCGGCTGTCGCCTCCAAACTGCTGCACGTATCGTTTCCAGCTAGTGCGCGTACCTTGCAGAATCATAGCGGACCAGAACAGCACCGAGACTGCCAGAACGAGTTTGCGGACCGGAATCGCTGAAAAGCTGAAATCGAGTTGTTCGGTTTCGGAATGCAGTATAAGCCGGCCCTTCGACCGCAACACCTCAGCCGCAAAACCGAACGCCAGGCCAGTGACCAGGCCGAGCCAGGGAAGACCGTTGTCGGCTTCGTTCATCGTATCTTGAATAAAGAGTTGTTGAAATCCAAGACAAGCGATAATAACCCAACCGATCAGAGCAAAACGGACGGTTTGGTTGCGATTCTGGGACCAAGGCAAAAGCGCCGCCAATAGCGCACCGAAACCTGCGAGGGCCGCGATGAGTGCGCACCATCGAATCGACAATGGGTACGTCGATAGCGTCAGAAGTCCGGCTACCAGCTGGATAGGATTTCTCGGCGCGCGCTCCGCGGCCAAACTGCGTGTGATTTCGATCGAATAGTGGAAGAATTGACGAGGGTCTGAAAAAAGGAAGACCCATGCCACGAAGCAGCCCAAACCGGCAGCCAGGCCGCACAGTTGAAGCGCCAATTTAGTCAAAGCGGTCCGCGGCGCCCGGATATTGGCGATCAAAGGGACACCGGCAACCACGGGATAAAAGAGGATGCCTGCATTCTGTTTCGACAAAACCGACACTGCGGCAAATAGGCCTGCCAGGACGTGAAGCCAATCGCGGCGTGCGCCGAAAGCTAGCGCACCTTCCAACGCGGCTACAAGTGCGGCCAGCCCAAAAAAGAACGCCGTCTGCTCAAACCAGAGGGTGCCGAAAGGCGCTTGAAACCAGCACACCGTGACCACTCCGGCCAGCAATGCGATCAGCCTGGCATGTGGCAAGAGACGGCTGACAATCCGCACCACCAGTAAGCCCGCAATCGAGTTAAGCACGGCTGCCGACAGCACCGTGGCGGAAAAATTCACACCGAACACTTTGAAAAATAGCGCTTGCACGACGAACGCCATCGGCCCAAACGGGAAGATCACATCCCGGTAGGGCACTTGGCCCTGCGAAAGCCTCCATCCCCCGTCGAAGATCATGGCCTGGTCGTTGAAAAATATTCCCCTATGACCGCAATACCAAACCACTAGGAAACCAAGAACGGCTAGCGCGCCATTGGCTGACAGCCAGAGCGGGCGAGAGTCCAGTCGTTGACCGGCGGGACGAAGCATATTTTGATTTTATCCGTTCCCACTTCCCGGCAGCCTACACTGGTGTATGCGGTGCTGGCCTGGCGGCAACGGGCGCACCGCCGGACGAGTGATTTCAACTGAAAAACGCATGTTGCTTATTCGGCTGTTGATGCGATCGCTCCGGAGCGTCTCGTGGCCGGCTCGATGGATGACCATTCTGGCGTGGGCTTCCTTGACGGCCGCATCCATGCGTGCGGCGGCCGTCCCGACCTTCAGTCACGACGTTGCCCGGATACTGTTCGAACACTGCGTGCACTGCCATCGGCCCGGAGATATAGCGTCAGAAGCCCCGTTCCTTTCATACGACATGGTGCGGCCGTGGGCCAAGGCAATCAAGCAAAAAGTTCTGTCGCGCGAGATGCCCCCCTGGGGCGCCGATCCCAGCGCCAGCGTTGAGTTCCGCAACGACCCGCGCCTCAGCCGCCGCGACATCGATACTCTCGTTGCATGGATCAACGGAGGCGCCCCGCGAGGCAACGATGCTGACCTTCCCGCCGCGCCAACGTTTGCGGATGGCTGGCTCCACCCCATGGGGCTAAAGCCCGATCTTGTGATCTCCATGCCGGGAGACTTTCACGCTCCTGCCAAGGGCGAGATTCCTTATGTGCGCTTCCTTGCCAAAGTCCCATTCCTGGAGGACAGGTGGGTTGCCGGGGCGCAGGCGCGTCCGGAAAATCCTGCCATAGTGCATCACATGGCGATCACCGAGGTCGCGCTCGACAATGGAGTCACTCCTGAAGATCTTGGTCCCATCGCTCTCCTCGCCCGCCAGATGGGCCTTTCAAGCGCTCTGGCCGGCGCTCGGCCGGTGGTAACGATTCCCTCAAATTCCTCCGCCTTCGACATGCTCGGTGTCTATACGCCTGGCACGGCTTTCGAGATGTACCCGGACGACAGCGCCAAGCTGCTGCGCGGCGGCAAGACCATGTACCTCGACTTCAACGTCCACTATCAAGCTACCGGAAAGCCGGAGACTGACCGGTCGATGATTGGCTTCTGGTTTCGCAAGGGATCGCCGAAACACCAGTTGTTCCGCGTCCCCGCTTCGGCGGAAACGATTATCGCCAATGGCCAGGAGCTGCTCACAGATACTCCTGGTGTCAAAGCCGAAGGCACGCGCGTCGTAATTCCCCCCATCCCGCCCTTCGCGGAAAAATACGAACTCGTCAGCGTGACCGGATACCCCGACCCCGTGACTATTTACCAGCTTCAACCCCATGCTCACCTGCGCGCTAAGGATTTCAGATACATGATTGTCTACCCGGATGGACACGAACTGTCGCTCCTCAGCGTGCCAAGGTACGATTTCCGGTGGCAGCTCGCATATGAACTCGAGAGGCCGCTCAAGCTGCCGGCCGGCAGCAAGCTGGTGGTAACAGCCCATTACGATAATTCGCTGAAGAACAAGTACAACCCAGCGCCCGGCACGGCCGTGTATTTTCGCGATCAAAATCAAAGCTGGGACGAAATGTTCACACCGTTCATCCAGTACAGTATCGACAGCCAGGATCTCAGCAAGTCCGCCGATCCAGCGTCGTCAACCGTTGAGACACTACCGGTGGTCGCGGTCGTTGGCTGCCTGGAGCAAGGGCCAGGTGTTTCCTGGACGCTCGCCAAGGCGAGTACTCCTGTAACCACATCCACTCAGTCCACAACATCCAAGGCCGTCAAGGAGTCAGCGGCCAAAGCATTAGGCGATCACGAATACCGGCTTCTCGGCGCGAGCTCTTTCCGTCCTCACGACTTCGCCGGAGAGAAAGTGGTAGTGAAGGGCATCCTTATCCCACGACCGGAAGAAACCGGTCTCAATGTTACTTCGTTGCAGATGGCGGATACGAGCTGCTTATCACCCAGCAGGTAGGGTAAAATCTCCTAGCGGTACAGGAGGAGGTGCTTACCGTGCGCACATCGACCCCTGGCGAATTCAGCCGCATCGCGCGCGAATTGTTTTGCAATGCGCCACTTCCCATGCGCTTGCTGCAGCGTTATCGTCCCTGCATTTGTCCGTTCGAATCTCTCGTCCCCGACATTCAGGAAGGGTCATCGGTTCTCGACGTCGGCTGCGGCTGCGGACTGTTTCTTGGGCTGCTCGCGGCGCTCGGACGGCGCGGCAAATGGCCGCCGAAGTGAACGCTCGAAAGATCGGTAGTCAGCTGGAATTTCACATGACGGCGCCGGGCGAGCCCTTACCTGCCGGACGTTTCGATGCGTGGTTGTGATCGATGTCATGCACCACGTTCCCCCGGCGGATCAACGCGTGTTCTTCGAGTACGTCGCGAGCCGCGTCGCCCCCGGCCGCCCCCCGGCGGTACATTAATCTAATAAGGACATCGTCGATGAACCGCTGTGGCAGGTCGCGGGCAGCCGCTTCCATGACCTCGTGATGGCGCGCCAATGGATCCACGAAGTTCCGATGGAAAAAGATCTCAGAATGGGCCGTGTATGCTGTAGGATGCTCGAATAAGTGATTTTCCACGTGTTGAAAGCAAAGGGGAAACAGTGTGTTCGTGCCCAGGATTCGTGAGAAAACGTGTCACTGAAAATGGCAAGATCCCACATTTGCCACGATTGTTTGCCAATCCTACACGACGGGACGATCAAGATGCCAAGTGTTACTGCTGCCCTTCTTCGCTCCACGGAGTTCAGGATTGATGATCATATCCGGCCCGCTGATGCGTTGGTTTACGTGGCGTCGACTTCCCAGGACCGATGTCCAAGAAAGCCAGCTCCGAGGCCGGGGAGCATTCTCCGAGTGGCTGACGATATACACTCGGAGCGATCTCCCACAGTGCGTATCTCGGGGCGTGAAACGCACGCACCAGAGCCAAATGCTTCCAGACGAAAGGGATGAGCTAACAAAGGGAAGCAGTCAAACGGCGAACGAGCTCAAGGCGCACAAAATCATCGGCGTCACTTCATTGTCCGATAGCTCTGCGATGTCTATGTAGCACTGATCAGGGCGGCAGCAACAAATATGAGATCTCCGCCGGAAATTTCATGTCCAGCGCTTCATCCGGGCGGTCGTTGTTGAACTCTTCGATGAAGGCGAGAGCAAGCGCCGCTCGCTCCCGGCACTTATGGAACGGGCTCGGGATTCAATTAGGTGAATCCGGGTACCCGCTCCATCAATCCGCAACCGCTACCGCGGCAATGGCAACTGGTGGCGCGCTTCCAGTTTTAATCGGGCGCGAGCACAGCCTTTTTGCCTGCGGGACTTCGGTCTCGCGGGGTTTTTGTTCGGTGCTAGTTTGCGGCCCTGCCAGCCCTGGCTCTGGGTTGGTCTTTGGCAAATTGCCGAACGAGCATGACATGGTCCTGCAAATCACTGCCAGTAACGAGTGCGCCTTTTCGAAGTTTCGGCGGCATCGTCGCCAAGGAGTGAGCGCCAATGGCGTGGTAAGACGAAAGACTAAGCACCCTAGGAGACGGACTAGGAGTCTGCCCAGCTTGCCGGAAACGAATAGGTGGGTCCGTATGTGTTCGAAATAATCGCGCCGGGGAGCGTAACGGCCCGGGTCAAGGTTTGACCGATCGCGTCCGTGATCGTCGCGGTGACCTGCAAACTACTTCCGTCCATGGAGTAAACTGCGGTGAGGCTCCCGTTCAACCCCTCCGGCTGGGGCGACCATTGCACAGCAACAGGATCGAAAAGTAAGCCAAACCTGTAAGTACCGCGTCTTCCAAAGACGGCGTGGTGACGGTAGTCGCAACCCAGTTTGTCCCTGAACCGGTACGATGAGTTGTTACGGCGTTCTTGCTGTGTGGGTCGCGCTGAGACGCTAGAGTTGCTTGAGGTGTTTTGAAGGATCAGAGTGTAAGTCGCGCTTACGCTTTCTCCCTGACCGTTGGATGCAGTCACCAGGATGGTATGAGTGTAGACCAGCGGTTGCCCCACCGCGCCGACGGGCAGAAATAGGGAAACGATCGCCCCTTCGGCCGTTTGAGTACCTGAATCGATAATCCATTTGAAACTGACAGGTGTGAATCCCGCCGAAGGGGTCACGGCTTGAAGCACCACGTTCCATCCTCCGGTTATCACGCTGTTTTGAATATTCTCCTGCTGCATTTCAGAGAGGACGGAAATGGTGACCGTTGGATCGGGAAACACGGATAAGGAAGCTTGGTTCACAACCCCCGCAGCGACCGGAAGAACGATGGATTCGTTTTGCACCGTCGTGTAAGCCGCGGTGAGGTTGAATGCCCCGGGATTTAAGGCTGCGGGAATCTGACATTGGATCGACGGCGAGAATGACTGGCCGGCCGCCAGAGTCAATGGACTCGTCGGATCTTGCAAAAGAGCGTTGAGTTGATTGTCGCCGCTGAGCAACTGCAAGAAATTCGCGTGGGCCGGATAGGGGCCTTGATTCATGACCGTGAAGGCCGGTTGGTAAGTCTCGCCCAGGAATTCATTAGCCGGGTTGGGAGTGATTGGCTGAGCCAATACTAAATCGACTAAAGGCGGCCTCGCTTGGCCGCCAGGAATCACGGAAAATAGCAATTGGAACACACTGTTCAGTAGCGCGTCCTCACTAGCTGGCGGAGGAACGGTGAAAGACGCCAAAAACAGAGCTGCCAATTCGCTTATCCCAATCATATCCGTGACCGCTCCGGCCAGCGCTAAGGCGATGGGCTGAACCATCAGGGGCGGAACTCCCCACCACGAAGCCGGAGCGCCATCCTCCACCCACCATCCCGACCATATGATTGGTCGTCCATTATTTTGGGCCGGAACGCCAGATATGGCCTCATTCCAGTGAGGGTTCGTCCACAGATCGGCAGTGGACTGGATCGTAACATTATCGTTGTCCGGGAAATTGTTGTCGTAGACGCTGATTGTGATGAGTTGAGTACCGTTCGGGCCGGGTCCAAGACTATAATCGTATGCCACGATCTGGTGCGCGTCTCCGAGGCTGCCGGTGGAGCTGACCAACCCGATCGTTACAGGCGCTCCGTTGTCCAGGTGGGCCTGAAGCTTGGGCCACTCGTTAATCTTCGTTGCAGCAACCCGCCCGGGGCCGATCCATGTAGCGTGATCCGAGGCCGAGTTCCATGCGAAGCTTGTGAAGCCGTATTGCGCAAAAGTAGCCATCAGCCTAATCAAAATAAAGTCGGCGAGAATCGTGCCATCGGGAGGAACGCCGCCCGATGCGGAAAAGTCCTGAAATGCCGAAAGCGGGGAATTCGAGATGCAATTCGGCACTGGGGTCTGATGGGAAAAATAATCGAGCGAGGCGTACGCCATCCCGCCGCAGCGCCCGCCGCCAGTCAAGGAAGCAAAAGGCGTGTTCAGAAAAATGTTCGGAAAATCATTCCTAAAATGAAATCCGTGCAAGGACGGGAGGAATGCGGTCTTTGCCATTGGTTACCTCGCTAACGAAAAAACGAAGGGGACTGCTTATTTCGTTTCCAAGTCAGGGGGATTATACACCTTAAAACCGGTATAAGCCAGCCTTTCGAACTGGAAGCCATGATAGTTCACCGGCATACAGTTCCGTCTTGAACGCTCCGTGAGGGTAGGTCCTCTTTCACTTGAGGACGCTTCAGCGTTTTAACGTAAAAGAAGCGCAGGGCGGCAACAGAGTTCACCGCCGTCCCGATGTCGAGCTTGCGCTCCTTCCTTAAGTAGACTGGTAACGCCCGGATGTCGTCCGGTCCCAAATGATCCAACCGCTTCTGAGCGTAGCGCCGAAAATCCTCGATGGTGTGCAGATAGCTGCGGATCGTCGATTCGGCATAGTTGCGGCGTACGAGTTCTTCTCGCATCCGCTGGATGAGTGTGGTCACAGAGATCTCCCTTTCTCTGTAACCCACGTTATCGCTGAGAGCGCGAAAGGCCCACTACCGCGCACGCCGCAGGCGTCCGCCGTGCCAGCGGCTTCGTTCTCGTCGGCAACTGAGGACTGGGAGCCAAATCGGTAGCCTTGATCAGTACGCTCGCATCAACTTCTACGCGCCGCAGCACTCGCGAGTTCCGCGTGCTTTCGCCTCCTCGAAGTAACGAAGGGCCGACAGCAACGTTGATCTTCGTTAGGATCAATGCCAATAGGATTACGCCGCCAATTGCGGCGAGTCGTGCCCATTAATTGTGGCGAACTGTGCCACTAATTGTGACAACCTACAAATGCAGGGATAGCGCCGATTGCGGATGTTGGCTACATCCGCAAGTTCTGGTACGGCCATGAGTTTGTGATTTTTAAAACAGCCAAAGAACAGTTTGCTTAAACCGTCTTCTTGAACCGTCCAGATCGTCATTTCACCGTTTTTTTCTTGCAAGCCTTGCGCGGCAATCGCATGCTTTGTTAGAACAGAGTAAAGGAGCCCCAAAAGGAGCGGTTCTGCGTAACGGGGCGTCGCGCTTCATCGGCTCGCACGTGGGTCGAAGAACTCATCCAAATTAAGAAGCCTGTAATCGCGCTCGGCTGCTACCCGAGCGACTTTCCTGAAATCTTCATCCTCGTCTGTTGGGTGCGGCCCGGAGGCGTGTTCCCAGCCGGTTTGCAATTCGTCCTGGTGTAACGCTTTGCATGTCTCCTGCCGATTCAAGGATTTCATATGCATTCCAGAGGCTGAATTGGATGACACAAGCCGAGGCATTAAGTATCTAACAAGTACTGGCAAGTACTGGGTTATCCATAACTTGACGGTGAAACAAAGCTCTTGGCACGATTAAATTCTGGCGTCTTAATTATGTGGCCTAAACGATGCATACCATTGTTGGCTGCCTCCATTGCTCTCTCCGCGCAAGTAGCTGTAACAACTCAACATAACGACCTGAACCGCACAGGCGCCGACCTCAGCGAGACGGTCCTCAACACTTCCAACGTCAACGTCAATACGTTCGGTAAGCTCTTTTCGCACTCTGTCGACGGTCAGATTTACGCCCAGCCTCTCTACGTTCCCAACCTTGCTATTCCCGGCCAAGGGACCCGCAACGTGGTCTTCGTGTGCACTGAGCACAATAGCGTGTACGCCTTCGACGCCGACAACGCGGCAGCTTGGGCGCCGCTCTGGCATGTGAATTTCGGCCCTTCTACGGCGGGCGTTTACGGCTCAGTTGAAACCGAAGTTGGAATCACGTCGACACCCGTCATTGACACCACGACAGAAACGCTGTACGTGGCCGACGCTACTATTTTGAACGGCTCCATGGCTTACCAATTGCACGCCCTGGATCTCACGACTGGCAGCGAAAAATTCAATGGTCCCATAACGATTCAGGGTAGTGTCGCAGGCACGGGCGGCGGGAGCAGCAACGGAACCTTAGTGTTCGATCCCAGTATGCATTTTCAAAGGCCGGCCCTGTTGTTCGCCAATGGAAACGTGTATGTCGCGTTTGGCTCTCACGGCAATGATCAAGTCCCGTGGCACGGCTGGATTTTTGTTTATAACGCCAGTACGCTCCAGAAAGTCACGCATCTTTGCTTGACTCCGAACGGCGATGGCGGGGGAGTCTGGACCGGCGGAATGGGTCTGGCCGCCGACGCGTCCGGCAACCTCTACACAACAACTGGAAATGGAACCTTCGACGCTAACTCGGGTGGCGCCGATTTTGGTGACAGCGTCATCAAGCTGGATACTTCAAACGGTTTAGCCGTTTCCGACTATTTCGCACCATCGAATCAAGCAAGTCTAGAGGCTGCCGACGAAGACTTAGGATCGAGCGGCCCAATTTTGCTCCCCGATACTGCATTGGGCGTCACTTCAGGGAAAGACGGAAGAGTCTTTCTCTTCAACACGGCCAATCTGGGCGGCTACCACGCCACCGATCAAGTGGTCCAGGAGTGGCAGGCCACCACAAATGCCCTACAAAGCGGACAGGGTGGCAACTTCGGTACCGGCTGGGTCTATTACAATTCGAACCTATACCTCTGGGGGCACGCGGACTACCTTCGCAAGTTCTCGTTTAACGGGTCGACTTTTAACACCACTCCAGCCTCGGTGGGTACCATTCTGGCTCCCGCCGCCTCGGGGTCGTATGGGTACTCTAGTGAACCGGCGATGTCACTGTCGGCCAACGGAACCGTTCCGGGTTCAGCGATCGTCTGGACCACGTATTCCCTGTCCGGCGATGCGGATGGCTTTCCATACCCTGGAATACTGCGCGCCTTCGATGGCGCTGATCTGACCAAGGAACTTTGGAACAGCAGCCTCAATGGAAACCGCGATAATTCGGGATCGTGGGCTAAGTGGTCCGCACCAACCATCGCTAACGGAAGGGTTTACCTGCCTACATCAGGTGGAGTATTCAACGTCTTTGGTCCGCTCTCGCCCGGAGGAGGATCTCTGGCAGGATCGGGAAACAGTTCCCAAACGGGAGCGAACCTGACGCTGGAAGGAACAACCGATTGGGTGCACTGGGGAGATAGCTCCTTAAACCGCAAGTCCAACGTTGGCGCTCAGCTCAGCAGCTATTCCACCGTGGGGGGCGGGTCGGCGGCCATGTACAGCGGCGACTCACGCCCGTTAAGCTGGAGCGATGGCACGCCCACCGCCTCCAGCACCAACAACACCAACGGGCTCTACATCAGCGGGGCCGGTAACGGCTTCTCGTTGACCGCACCGGCGGACTCTACTGCACGCACACTGACCCTTCACGTCGGAGGCTGGAACAGCGGTGGGACTCTGACTGCGCACCTGTCTGACGCCTCGGCGGCTGACTTCGTTGATACAACAGTCGATACTAGTGGCCTGTATGACCGCAATTACACACTGACCTACAACGCGGCCGGGCCGAATCAAGCTCTCAGCGTGACTTGGGTGATGTCGTCCGGTACAGGCAACGTCTCGCTCAATGGAGCAGCGCTATCGGGGACAACGAGCTCTGGTCCGGCCAGCATTCAAGCCACGGGGGGAACGCCGCAAAGCGCGACGGTAGGGACGGCCTTCGCGGCGACTCTGCAGGCCACGGTACGGGACGCCGGCAATAATCCGGTGAGCGGAGTTGCGGTGACTTTCACAGCGCCATCCAGCGGGGCCAGTGGAAGCTTCAGCGGCTCCTCGACGGTGACTACCAACAGCAGCGGCGTGGCCATGGCGCCGACGTTTACGGCCAACTCGGTGGTTGGCGGTTATACGGTGACTGCCAGTGTGGCGGGAGTGGCTACTCCGGCCAGCTTCCATCTGACCAACAATGGTCCGGCAAGCAGCATTGCAGCCACCGGGGGAACGCCGCAAAGCGCGACGGTGGGGACTGCCTTTGCGACCGCTTTACAGGCCACGGTACGGGACGGCGGCAATAATCCGGTGAGCGGAGTTGCGGTGACTTTCACGGCGCCATCCAGCGGGGCCAGTGGAAGCTTCAACGGTTCCTCGACGGTAACTACCAACAGCAGCGGCGTGGCCATGGCGCCGACGTTTACGGCTAACTCGGTGGCCGGCACCTACACGGTGACTGCCAGTGTGGCGGGAGTGGCTACTCCGGCCAGCTTCAATCTGACCAACAATGCGGTAGTGTCGGGGGGCGGCGCGCTGTCGGGCACGGCGAATAACAGCACCGCGGCGGACAATCTGACAACGGAAGGAACGTCAGACTGGGTGCACTGGGGAGACAGCAGCCTGAACCGCAAAGCCGGGGTAGCGGCGCAGCTCAGCAACTATAGCGAAGTAGGTGCGGGAGTGGTGTATACCTACACCAACGACCTGCGGCCGTTAAGCTGGAGCGATGGCACGCCTACCGCCTCCAGCACCGACAACACCGACGGGCTCTACATCAGCGGGGTGGGTAACGGCTTCTCGTTAACCGCACCGGCGGACACCTCGACTCGCACGCTGATCGTGCATGTCGGCGGGTGGGACAGCGGTGGGACTCTGACCGCGCATCTGTCGGACGGGTCGGCGACGGACTTCACCGCTTCGACGGTCAACACCAGCGGGCAGTATGACTATAACTACACGCTGACCTACAACGCGGCCAGCGCCGGCCAGACCCTGACGGTGACCTGGAAGATGAGTTCCGGTACGGGCAACGTGACGCTCAGCGGAGCAGCGTTATCGGGGGCAACGAGCACTGGTCCGGCCAGCATTCAGCCACGGGGGGAACGCCGCAAAGCGCGACAGTGGGGACTGCCTTTGCGACGGCTTTACAGGCCACGGTACGGGACGGCGGCAATAATCCGGTGAGCGGAGTTGCGGTGACTTTCACAGCGCCATCCAGCGGGGCCAGTGGAAGCTTCAGCGGCTCCTCGACGGTGACTACCAACAGCAGCGGCGTGGCCATGGCGCCGACGTTTACGGCTAACTCGGTGGCCGGCACCTATACGGTGACTGCCAGTGTGGCGGGAGTGGCTACTCCGGCCAGCTTCCATCTGACCAACAATGGTCCGGCAAGCAGCATTGCAGCCACGGGGGGAACGCCGCAAAGCGCGACCGTGGGGACTGCCTTTGCGGCCGCTTTACAGGCCACGGTACGGGACGGCGGCAATAATCCGGTGAGCGGAGTTGCGGTGACTTTCACGGCGCCATCCAGCGGGGCCAGTGGAAGCTTCAACGGTTCCTCGACGGTAACTACCAACAGCAGCGGCGTGGCCATGGCGCCGACGTTTACGGCTAACTCGGTGGCCGGCACCTACACGGTGACTGCCAGTGTGGCGGGAGTGGCTACTCCGGCCAGCTTCAATCTGACCAACAATGCGGTGGTATCGACGGGCGGCGCGCTGTCGGGCACGGCGAATAACAGCACCGCGGCGGACAATCTGACAACGGAAGGAACGTCAGACTGGGTGCATTGGGGGGACGAGCAGCCTGAACCGCAAAGCCGGCGTAGCGGCGCAGCTCAGCAACTATAGCGAAGTAGGTGCCGGAACGGTATATAGGTACGCACCCGATCTGCGGCCGTTAAGCTGGAGCGATGGCACGCCTACCGCCTCCAGCACCGACAACACCGACGGGCTCTACATCAGCGGGGCGGGCAACGGCTTCTCGTTGACCGCACCGGCGGACACCTCGACTCGCACGCTGATCGTGCATGTCGGCGGCTGGAACAGTGGCGGGACTCTGACCGCGCATCTGTCTGACGGATCGGCGACGGACTTCACCGCTTCGACGATCAACACCAGCGGGCAGTATGACTATAACTACACGCTGACCTACAACGCGGCCAGCGCCGGCCAGACCCTGACGGTGACCTGGAAGATGAGTTCCGGTACGGGCAACGTGACGCTCAGCGGAGCAGCGTTATCGGGGACAACGAGCTCTGGTCCGGCCAGCATCTCGGCAACGGGGGGAACGCCGCAAAGCGCGGCGGTGGGGACTGCCTTCGCGGCGGCTCTGCAGGCCACGGTACGGGACGGCGGCAATAATCCGGTGAGCGGAGTTGCGGTGACTTTCACAGCGCCATCCAGCGGGGCCAGTGGAAGCTTCAGCGGCTCCTCGACGGTGACTACCAACAGCAGCGGCGTGGCCATGGCGCCGACGTTTACGGCTAACTCGGTGGCCGGCACCTATACGGTGACTGCCAGTGTGGCGGGAGTGGCTACTCCGGCCAGCTTCCATCTGACCAACAATGGTCCGGCAAGCAGCATTGCAGCCACGGGGGGAACGCCGCAAAGCGCGACCGTGGGGACTGCCTTTGCGGCCGCTTTACAGGCCACGGTACGGGACGGCGGCAATAATCCGGTGAGCGGAGTTGCGGTGACTTTCACGGCGCCATCCAGCGGGGCCAGTGGAAGCTTCAACGGTTCCTCGACGGTAACTACCAACAGCAGCGGCGTGGCCATGGCGCCGACGTTTACGGCTAACTCGGTGGCCGGCACCTACACGGTGACTGCCAGTGTGGCGGGAGTGGCTACTCCGGCCAGCTTCAATCTGACGAACAATGCGGCAGTGTCGGGGGGCGGCGCGCTGTCGGGCACGGCGAATAACAGCACCGCGGCGGCCAATCTAACAACGGAAGGAACGTCAGACTGGGTGCACTGGGGAGACAGCAGCCTGAACCGCAAAGCCGGGGTAGCGGCGCAGCTCAGCAACTATAGCGAAGTAGGTGCGGGAGTGGTGTATACCTACACCAACGACCTGCGGCCGTTAAGCTGGAGCGATGGCACGCCTACCGCCTCCAGCACCGACAACACCGACGGGCTCTACATTAGCGGGGTGGGTAACGGCTTCTCGTTAACCGCACCGGCGGACACCTCGACTCGCACGCTGATCGTGCATGTCGGCGGGTGGGACAGCGGTGGGACTCTGACTGCGCATCTGTCGGACGGGTCGGCGACGGACTTCACCGCTTCGACGGTCAACACCAGCGAGCAGTATGACTATAACTACACGCTGACCTACAACGCGGCCAGCGCCGGCCAGACCCTGACGGTGACCTGGAAGATGAGTTCCGGTACGGGCAACGTGACGCTCAGCGGGGCAGCGTTATCGGGGGCAACGAGCTCTGGTCCGGCCAGCATTCAAGCCACGGGGGGAACGCCGCAAAGCGCGGCGGTGGGGACTGCCTTTGCGGCCACTCTGCAGGCCACGGTTCGGGACGGCGGCAACAATCCGGTGAGCGGAGTTGCGGTGACTTTCACGGCGCCATCCAGCGGCGCCAGTGGAAGCTTCAACGGCTCCTCGACGGTGACTACCAACAGCAGCGGCGTGGCTACGGCGCCGACGTTCACCGCCAATTCAGTGGCTGGCGGTTATACGGTGACTGCCAGTGTGGCGGGAGTGGCTAGTCCGGCCAGCTTCAGCCTGACGAATACGGCGACAATGCGGCGGCGGCGCCCTGTCGGGCGCAGGCAAATAACAGCACCGCGGCGGACAATCTGACCACGGAAGGAACGTCAGACTGGGTGCACTGGGGAGACAGCAGCCTGAACCGCAAAGCCGAGGTAACGGCGCAGCTCAGCAGCTATAGCGTAGTCGGTGTTGGGGGAGCGTAATGCTTACACAACGACCTGCGTCCATTAAGCTGGACCGATGGCACGCCTACCGCCTCCAGCCACCAACAACACCCACGGGTTCTATATCAACGGCGCCGGCAACGGCTTCTCGTTCACCGCGCCGGCGGACACCTCGACTCGCACCCTGATGGTGCATGTTGGCGGCTGGAACAGTGGCGGGACTCTGACTGCGCATCTGTCGGACTCATCGGCGACTGATTTCACCGCTATCACGCGCCAGCACCAGCGGGCAGTATGACTGCAACTACACACTGACCTACAATTCGGCCAGCGCCGGCCAGACCTTGACAGTGATCTGGAAGATGAGTTCCGGTACGGGCAACGTCACGCTCAGCGGGGCAGCGCTGCAATGATGCGATGCAATTCCCCGCCTCAATAATAGTAACTTCTTTGTCTCGTGGTAGGAGCTTGGCCTTGAGCCGCTCACACTGCCGCCGCGATAACCACCAAAAGGGCGATCGCGACCGCCTGGCTGGCGTGGTCGAATAGCGAGAACATAATCGGATCTTCCTGAATGGCTCCGCGATTGGCGAGGATGAGCAGGCGACTCTGCCAGTAGGCAAGAAGTGGAAAGATCCCGAGCAAGAATTGCGGTCGGGAATACAAACCCACAACGTCCGGGCTGCGGACGTAAAGAATCACGATCAGAGCGCCTACAGCACCGCTAGCGGCGCAAAGCGATGGTCAGTTGAGGCAGATCGGCAATTTGATAGCCTCTGCCGGAAGCGGTTAATCCTTCATCGGAGGTACGATTACGCAATTCTGAAATTCGTTTGATCAAGGCCAGGCTCAAGAACATGAACATCGAGAATGCCAAGGTCCAGACGGATATGCCGGTACCCTCAGCTGTTCCGCCATAGAGCAATCGCAAGGTATAAAAGCCCGCCAGCATGATAACGTCGATCATGAGAAGCCGCTTCAAGTAAAGCGAGTAAGCGATGGAGGAGACCGCGTACAACGCCAGCAGAATGGCAGCGTCACCGGTAGGATTGAGCAGGGCAGCACTCAAAATCAGAATGAAAACGATCACGACTGCCGTGGTAGCGGAGACCTGGCCAGCCGCCAATGGCCGGTGCCGTTTCTTCGTGTGCCTTATATCCGTCGACAGGTCCAGTAAATCGTTCACCAGGTAGATGGCGGAGGCGCAGAGCGAGAACGCCAGAAACGCCCGGAGTCCCCGTACCAGCGTGTAGGGATCCCGCAGGTGGTGTCCCAAGGCGATGGGCAACAGCACTAGAACATTCTTGGTCCACTGGTAAATACGCATTTCCTTCAACAGGGCGCGTAGGGAGAACGGAGGGGCGGGAAACACCTTTTCAATCGCGACTCCGGAGCGTTCCACGGCGCGGCGTATTCCTGGGCCGGCCCCGACGATCACCGCGCCCGAGGCACCGTGCCAGACGGCGACATCCTTCCGCGAGTTCCCGGCATAAGAGAACGGCTGGTCTCCTAGCGTCTGCCGAATCGCGGCCAGCTTTGTTTTTCCAGAAACGTTCTTCTGACCATCGCTCGAGATGACCTTGGTGAAGAGCCCCAGATGATCGGCCACGGCATGAGCGATCGAGGAATCCGCCGCGGTTACCAGCAGCAGTTGTCGTCCGCTCTCGGCCTCCGCTCTGAGATAGTCCAGGAATGGGACGGAGTAGGGCAGGGTATCCGGCTGAAGCTGGAAGGCGCGGCCAAGTTCCTGTTTAAAGCGGGCTTTGCCCAAGAACAGCCAGCCGATCACGCGAAACAGACGCAACGGCTTGGCGCGCAGGTAAGCTATTAGCGACTCAAACAGAGTATCGGTCCGGACCAGTGTGCCATCCAGATCCACGCACAGGTACGGCGAGGCCGCTCCCTGCGACTCCCTTGCCTGGGGACCTGCGGCATTAGGCATCATCCCTGCTCTGCTTACTATTACACGGTAACGCACCGCGCGAGAATAGGTACGGGTGCCTAATTGAGCCGGTACGGAAGTACTATTTGGAGACGTTCCCGCAAGCGATCTTGAGCAGAACTTGAACCGGTTGCTGTTGCTGGTTGGTACAGGTTTAGATACAACCGCACGATAGTCTGAGACCCGAGCAAAATTACGTCCAAGCCCACGCGGCCTTTGGAGGCGCAGGATCCGAGAACCTCCGGTCGCTTCTATCCGGTGGGCCTTATGCCACACTGTGAAATCAGCGCAGGATGCCGTAGCACTCGGCCACGGCCGCTGATCCAGCTAACGCCTCGATCGAGGCCTTAAGCGCCGTAAACTCCTTCGCCACGCCGCGCGGCGAGCACAACCGTCCCACGTGGAATGAAGCAGCTTCTGCCAGCCTTTGGGCGAGTCGACAGTCTGTGTTTTAGCCGAGCGGTCGCGCGACCGTCAGTCAGGTTTTACGGAAGATCTGTACCCCAATTGTCTCGGCCGCTTTCCGCAGTTTCCGGTCCAGAGTGGCCAGGGGAGCACCGTGCCGGGCCGCAAGTTCGAGATAGGCTGCATCGTAGGCCGAGAGACCGTGCGCGCGCGCCAGCGGCAAAACAGTTCTCAAATGTTCACTCAATGACTGGGAGTCCTGAACGAGGGAGAGATTTTCCAACAGCTTCGCAAATCGCCGGATCTCAGGTTGGCCGAGACGCTTGCTGCGCTCGCCCACCAGTACGCCGTTGGCAACTTCCAGGGTCCAGACGGACGGCACTAGAATCGAATGTCCTTCTAGCTGCACCAGCACCGCATCCGCATAGCCGCTATCTTCGTCCGGGAAGCACCAGGCCAGAGCCACCGAAGCATCGATGACGACAGTGCTCAAAAGCGCCGTCCCTGGTTAATCATTTCGCGCACGCTCATTTTGCTGGGCTTGACTTGCTTGCGCAGCTCCCGCAGGGCTTCGACAATCTCCGGATGCGTGAGTTTTTGCGCGCCCGGCCCTACCGGGACCAGCATGGCAGCGGGAACACCGTGTCTGGTAATCGTGATCCGCTCGCCTTGCGCCACGCGGTCGAGCAGAGCGGCCAAATGGGTCTTGGCTTCGAAAGCGCCTATGGTGTCCATATCATCTAGCATAAACTAGTTTAAACCAGTCTATTCGCGCCATCTATGCCACCCATAAAAAAACCCGATGGCCAGCCGTGCACGGTTCGTGCGCTACGGGGATCGGAGCTGTGTTATTTCCACTCCCCTGATCCTGAAGTGTGTGCATACTGGAAAAGGTCACAAAGCAAAGGTGGCCGCAAGCGAGCGCCGGTGCGTGTGATGCCGCCAACGCACTGGTTCGAGGTTAGCTCGAGACCAATGAAGCCGATTGCCTGGGCTTTTTATGCGACTGCGCGATCCGCGACCGCGGGTGGAACGAGCGCATCGAACAATTGGACCAGCTCCTGCAAGCCGAATCAGACAAAGCCTTCGATCAATCGGCCTTTGAGGGTCGGTTTGTCGAAGAGGACACTGAAGATGACCCAAGACCAGAGCCGGAGACGTCACCACCAGCAAGCAGGCAGTGGCATAGCGCGCAAAGGTCGACAAAGTGTTGGCGTTGGCACGGGGGCGGCTTGATCGGACTGCGTCACAAGCCGAGAAACAACGCAGCCCCGGGCTCGAACCAGGTGAAGCCACACGCTCTTAGGACACTACCGGCCGGCGGCATTACCCTGAAGTAAGATCGAACAAGGAGAAAGTCAGGCTATGAATCGAAAACTGAATCTTTCGCTTGCGCTGGCCGCTGGTTTACTGGGCGGCATGCTGTCGCGCTACATTGCTCCACTGCCCGTTCTTGCTCAAGCGGGCCCACCGAAAGAGCTCCGGGCGCAAAGCTTCGTTCTGGTGGACGATAAGAACAACGTCGTCGGCACCTTCACGGCTTCAACAATTCCGCCGAAGCCGGGCCAGAATCAGACCGTCGTTCTACTGGATCGAAACGACAAAGAAATCTGGCGGGCGGGCGTTTCGGTTAAAGTGCTAGCGCAGAGATAGGCTCCGATAGTTCAAGCCATTGCCGAGCCGACCTCGCCTGGAAATGCCGGATCGCTCTTCACTTCCTCCATCTGCCTGACGTGGCGCTCGCAATGCGTGGCTAGGAAGAGCAGCCACTGATAACAATCGAGCGGGCCTAGGAATGGATGCGGAAACGCGTACGCGCGCAGCTCGGCTTGCGTGGCCTCAGCGAAACCCATAGTGTTGTGACGCGCCGCTTCGAACTGGCGCAGCAGCTCATCGAAGTCCGCCCATCGCCCGCTCGGCATTACCGCCTCTGGGCCTTTCACTCGCCTGGTACGTGCGGGCACGCGATCCATGATTAGTTCATCCTTGCCGTTGGTGTCAGGCTGGCCGTCAGGTGGTTGATCGAGCAGCTGCTGGATTCTCTTGAGAGTGAAATTTTCAACCACCGTCAGGTGTTCGATGCAATCGGCCACCGACCAGCGGTCCGCCGCGGGCCGAAAGGATCGCTGCTCCGCTGATAAGCCGCTCACGGCTTGCCGCAACAATTCACGGCTTTGCGACAGGTGCCGGCAGATCCGATCCCGCTCCGCTTGCTGCATGGTTCACCCCGTTTTGGTTTGACTCCGAAATTCGCACGCCTGCGCTTCGGTCCGCCGCATACAGTAAGACCAGAGTTCCCACGCGATCCGTCTCGGCTTCCCGCAGTTCCTCGTCGTCAGTTTCGATGAGATACTGATGCAGCGGTTTCAATCCTACTACCAGCATGCTACCGCCTTCTATCGAAAATTTGAGGGGTGCGGCGCCCCACATCACGCTGGCATCGCCCACTTCGATCGGTTTAGGGCCGGCCGTGCCGGGAGCGGGCTGCTTCAGCACCGTGATCTTGCCATCGCGGAACAACTGAGCTTCTCCCCGATAGAGACCGAACCACACCGCGTCGTCTTCCCAGTTGGACCGCACGAATAGCGCGCCCGAGTGAGGATCGTGATACAACACCGGCAATTGAAAATAACTCAATCCGGGCTGGTACGGATTGGCCCACAGAAACTCGTAGGGCGCACCGAAGGTTCCTTGCAGCATGAAGCGGTCCTGGATCAGCCAGCCTTGCAAGAACTGGTTCTCGAGCGCGTTGTTGTCGTAGGCCACCATGCTGAGGCCGGCCACGCGCGCCAGCGCCGCTTGATCCAGATCAGGCTGGCCGGCCCCGCTAAAGACTGGAATACGATACTCGTTCTCCGTCGCCTCCAGCGGCGCCGGGTAATTTCCCAGGACCTGGTATTTCGGAAGGTCCCGAAAATATTCCGGGATGTCGTCCCGCAGCTCGATCTTTAAGTTGTCGCGAATGGCGTGCAGCAGTTCGGCCAGCGCGTACAGTTCATCGAGCGGCGGCACGGTCCGGCCATCGGCGAGGGTGGGCGCGAATTGAACACGCCACCATTTTTCGACCGTATCGCGCAGGAACGCCTCCTCGCCATGCTGATTCTCATCGGCGCTCGCGATCACCGCAAGCACGCGATCGCGCCGGGCGGGGAGCGAATCGAGCGGACGCTGATCGGCCAACCGTTGGATTTTCGCCGCCAGCGTTTTGGATTGTGCCGCGTTCAAGACCGGCTGGCACCAGTCGTAAACCACGGCTAACTGGCGCAGATCCGTGCCCGGCCCCAGCGCCCAATCCACGGCGCGCTTACCGAACGCCTCATCGCCGGTGACCTGATAGTAGAGCGCGAGCGCGAATCCGGGTTCCGGCATTTCGGCCGCCGAGCGCACCAGCAGCGAAAACTGGTGCCAGCGCATGGAATCGCGGTCCCGTTCGCGTTTGAGCAGGCGCAGCCGCTGTGCCGTCAGCAGCAAGCGCGGATGAGGATTGTAGACGCGATATTCTTCCAGCGTGGTCTGGGCCGCCAAGCTGCCCGCCAGGAGGCAACCGCATAACAAGGTGGCTCGCAACGTCGGCAAAGAATCCATTGTGTCACATCGACACACCCACGGCAGCGCCGGGCCCCAGAAGTGCTCCGGTATGCTTTGCAAGTCATTCATTCACAGAGAGAAACTGATGGGTAGAGGCGTGCAGGAAAGGGTCCGAATTGATGAAGTGACCTTTTGAAACCTGCCCTCTGATTGCAACGGGCAGATAGGGGTCAGGAGTGGGCTGGTGAACGGAAGTGCTTGCGGGAACCGGCGACTTTTAGATTTGTGACCGCTCTTGCTCTCGTCGGCAAGTTGCAACAGAGGGGTTTTTTTGGTCGCGCGTCGATTCGGTCTCACATGAGAGTCTGATATCGGCTTCGATTGGCGGTCTGGACGGGGAAAGAAGGACGCGGGCCTCGTCTGGAAAAGAAATCGGCCAGCCGAGCCGACGCTAGATTCTCGGCCCCTATTGGGCGAACCGCACCGGAACCGGCGGCTTCGACAGTCCTCACCTTCCGGCATCCCGGTGCGGTTTTCTTAACCCATCCACTCTAATACAAGAAATCAATCAATTCAAGAGCCAAATGTAGGTAGTACTTGAACCTTAGATGCGGGGGCGGCCGACTTAGGTTACGCCATAGACCGGTTGTGTCCCTACCTCCCCTTCGCCGACACTCTAAGAGTATGCAACCTAGAGAAGCCATCCATGTAGGAGACCTGTTTTCGATCCGGGGTAAGACCGCGCTAGTAACTGGCGGCTCGCGCGGAATCGGTTTGATGATTGCGCGGGGTTTTCTGGAAGCGGGCGCCAAGGTTTACATCTCATCGCGCAAGAAAGAGATTTGCGACGAGGTCGCGCGGCAGTTGAGCGAAGCGGGCGAGTGCATTTCGCTGCCGGCCGATGTTTCCAATGCGGCAGGCTGCGCCGCTCTCGCCAAGGAGGTCGCCGCGCGCGAAGAACGGCTGCACATCCTGGTGAACAACGCGGGCGCGGCGTGGGGAGGGACGCTGGCCGAGTATCCCGAGTCCGGCTTCGACAAAGTGATGGACACGAATCTCAAGTCCGTGTTTTTTCTCACCCGCGATCTCCTGCCGTTGCTCGACAAAGCTGCCACTGCGGCGGATCCGGCGCGCGTGATCAACGTCGGGTCGATCGACGGAATCAAAGTGGCGTTCACCGAAAATTTCGCCTATGGTCCCAGCAAGGCTGCGGTGCATCATATGACGCGCGACCTGGCCGTCAAACTGGCGGGCCGTAACATTACGGTAAACGCGATCGCGCCGGGGCCGTTCGAGAGCCGGATGACGGAGTGGATGCTAGAGCACTTTCAGGAGTCGCTGGAGAAGCAGTGCCCGCTGCATCGCATCGGCTGCCCGGCGGACATGGCGGGCGTGGCGATTTATCTGTCCTCGCGCGCCGGCTCGTATGTGAACGGAGTTGTGATTCCGGTGGACGGCGGGATCTGCATCACGTAGTGCGCCGGTGTGCGAGCGAGCTGCGGCCGAAAGCGCTCCGCGTCACATCGCCTCAGGCTGGCCGTTGAAGCGATAGCCGACCCAGGGTTCGGTGGTGATGTATTCGGGATGGTCCGGGTTGGTCTCCACTTTCTTGCGCAAATTGCGGATGAAGACGCGCAGGTAGTCGACCTGATCGCCGTAATCCGGCCCCCAGACGGCTTGCAGCAGTTCGCGATGGCGTACCGCTTGATTGGCGTGCTGGGTAAGATAACGGATGAGATCCAGTTCCTTGGGCGTCAGGTGGCTGGTAGTCGAACCGTTGAAGACCGTGCGCGCGGCGAAATCGATCACCAGGCGCCCGACCTGGAGCCGGGCTTGCGCGGATTGCGCCGAAGCCGGAATGCGCCGGAGCGCGGCCCGAATCCGAGCCAGGAGTTCGGGGGTACTGAAAGGCTTGGTGATGAAATCGTCCGCGCCCGCGTCCAGAGCCTCGATCTTGTCCTCCTCGGAATTGCGGACGGTCAGCATGATAATGCCCACGCCGGCATCGGCACGGATGGCGCGGCATGCGGCCAGACCGCCGAGGCCGGGCATATTGATATCGAGCAAGACCAGGTCCGGGCGATACTCGCGGACCTTCTCGAGTGCTTGCTCGCCGTTTTTGGCGTCGTCCACTTCGTAGCCTGCCGCGGTCAAGGCGGTGCGCAGGGTCCGGCGAATCTGCGGTTCATCGTCGACTACCAGGATTCGGCCGGCGCTCAATGGAGTCAGTCCTGTTGCGAGTTCCGCGCCGGCGCACCTGCCGCGCGCGCGCTCTTCACGATGTGTAAGAATCGGCGCGAAAGTTCCTGAATCTGCTCTTCCTGTTTCCTCCGGAGAGCTTCCTGCGGAATCAATTCCTGCCCGATGCCAAGCGCGCTGGCGCCGGCCAAGATGAAACTCGTCGCGCTATGCTGATTCACGCCGCCCGAGGCGATCAACGGAATCTGGGGCAGAGGCACTTTCAGGGACCGTATGTAGGCCGGTCCGCCGACCTGCGAGCACGGAAATATTTTGACGAAGTCCACACCCGCTTTCCAGGCGGCGATAACTTCGGTGGGAGTGAGAACGCCCGGGAAAACCACTGCGTTGTGCTTGATTGCAACCTCCACGACTTCCATTACCAGGCCGGGACTGGTCAAAAATTTCGCCCCGGCGTCCAGGCAGCGGAGCGCCGTTTCGGCATCCAGAACCGTACCTCCTCCCACGATCATATGCGGAAGGCTCTTCGCGATGTGCGAAATCACTTGCGCCGCGTCGGGCACGGTCATGGTGATTTCAACGATCGGGATTCTAGCGTTGTAGAGGGTCTCGGCGGCGTAGCGCGCGTACTCCGGATTGGAAACGCGCACGCCCGGGATAATGCCGACCTCCTCGATCCGTGCGCGAATGAGCTCTCTGTTCATGGGTCTGGACGTTGAGTGGGTTACGGATGCCGGTGCAGCACGTGTGTGGCGATGTCGGGCCAGAACTCGCGAAAGACATTGGTGAGGGCGTCGCGGCCCACGGCGTATCCGAATTTAACCGCCAGCGATCCGATGGTCCGGTCTTGGCTGGGATAGTACGCGGCCGAAATGCCTTGCGCGATCCCGCGGCCTAAGAGTTCGGAAGCGTTGAACGTGTTGTGCCCGTGATAGTCCGGCGTGATGAGGACGCGGGACGCGGCATAAATGGCGCGGTTCAAAATCTTACCCTCGCCCTTGGCATAATAGCGCTCATCCTCATGCAAGATGGTGGGCAAGGCAAAGATAACAAGATAATTGCCGTCGGTCTTATCAACCAGACCGCGCCAGTAGTATCGCCCATAACCCGTTATGCTGTGCCGCAGTTGTGGATGCGCGTCCGTGGCCTCCGCCAGGAGTGAAGTGATCCCCACAAAGACGAAGGACGAGTAATCAAAGCTGTTCTCGGTGGCAATTTTGAACGCTTCCATGGCTGTGGGGGGCGGCGGAATTGCACCCGCGCTCACCGCGCGGTAGTTGGGCATTACGCCAAGGATTCGCTTGGGCTGTTGTTTGGATGGGTCAACCGTGGATTGCGCGTCCGTTTGGGCCTGCGAGCTGGATGAGCTGGAAGAATCGGACTGATTCGCAGGTGAAGTTGCCGGCGGGTTTTGCGGGTCCCCCGCGGCAGATTCAGCGGATTCGGAGCGCGCCGGCGAGGCTGCGGACGAATCGTCCTGTTGTGGCAACGCGCAAGCTAGCGGCAAAATGAGTGCAAAGCAGGCAGAAAAAAGCAAGAAACCTCCAAAGCTGTCTTCAATAAGGATAGCCTGATCGAAGCGATCCTCGATGGATAGCACATCCCAGCCAGAGGGGCTCATTGCCGCGTGTCGACAAGTAGAGCAACGCGAGGAGGCTGTGTTATGTTTAGGTGCGTAGAGCCATTGGCTACGCTTGAGTGCGGGAGTAACTCAATGGTAGAGTCACAGCCTTCCAAGCTGTTGGTTGCGGGTTCGATTCCCGTCTCCCGCTCCACGTTTTCTTGGACTTGCAGAACCCTGAGTTTTCCGCCGTTACTCCGTTTAGCCTCATGCCGGCAGCCTACGTTGCCGTTTTCGAGCCAGGTGAGCCGTGTTTACCACATCGCCGCTCGAAGTGATCCGGTGTTAGCCCGGCTACGTGGAAGCAGTCTGGCTAGGGACGAGGATTTCCACGCTCCGCAATAATCGCGGCCAACGCGCGCAGACGTTGCGCGTCCGCAGGTGCTTTCGCAACGGCAGCGTCCTTCTCCAGGTCCGCTGCTGTGGCCTTGAGCTGTGCAACGTCCTTTTGGTTGGGATTTGATCCCTCCACCTGAGTCATGAGCGCGTTCAGCGCCGCAATCCGCACGGGCGCAAGGAAGCCGCTGCGGGCCAGCTGGTCGATGTAGGCGCGGGCCACGACGAAATTCGCGGGCCAAGTGATTTTCGGCTGATTCTGGACATTCAGCTCGTCGAAATGCACTTGATTGGCGGCGTCGATCTCGTTCTGGGTGATAAATTTGCTCGGCACGAGTTTGAACACGTCAACCCCGCGCGCAATCTCTGAACCGTAGATGTAGCCGTTGTACCAGTAGACGGACCAGTAGCCGCCCAAGCCGCGTTTTGTCGCATCCAGGGGTCCGCGATCGAAGTAAGCGATCTCAAAAGGATGCGAGGCGTCGGTGAAATCCACGATAGAGACGCCACCCTGATACCAAGCCTGCACGAAGATGTCGCGCCCCGGAACAGGAATCAGCGATCCATTATGGGCTACGCAGTTCTCGAGCTCCGTCTGCGCGGCCGGCATCTTGTAATAGGAGGCGAGCTTCAGCTTTCCCTTCGACAGTTCGAAGATGGCATCCGCGCCCCAGTTCATTGGATCGGTCGCGCGGCAACGGGGTTGGCCGCCGCCACCCCACTCATCGGTGAACAACACCTTGGTGCCGGCATTGTTGAAGGTAGCCGAATGCCAGAAGGCGTAATTCGGATCGCTCACCGCGTCGATGCGGACCGGATGCACCGGGTCGCGGATATCCAACAGGAGTCCATTTCCGGAACACGCCCCCGCCGCCAGCCCCATGGCGGAGTAGACCGTGATGTCGTGACACTTATCCGTGCCAGACGTGGTCTGAGTCCCTTGGCCGTGGTTGCCGCGTTTCCAGAGACCATTGATGGCTCCGGTTTGCGCGTCGGTAAATATCCGAGGGCTTGAAACGATCTTCGCCGACTCCGGATGCGCCAGAGGCACCTTGATGATGTCGATGCTGAATAACGAGGTGTTGGGCGTTGCGGCCGGGTCGTCCCCACCCAGGCACCCAGTCAGTTCTTCGCGCCTGACGAACGTTCCCGGTGCCGGAGACATAAATATAGACATTGTCCTTATCCTTGGGGTCGACTACGAGCGTGTGCGTGTGGGACCCGCGGCAGGTCTGCACGGCGGCTACTTGCTTGGGATTCGAGAGGTCGCTGATGTCGAAGATGCGCACACCGCGGAACCGGTCGGAATTGGGAGGCGGAAGCGGACGCTGGCGCGGCTCCGGTTCAACTCCCGGGACAACGGGTGGCCGAGGTGGCAGCGGAGGCGGCACATAACCGGCCGGCAGCGGTACACCCTGAGTGCCGCAGTCGAGGCGCCCGTTTAGCGCCTCCGCCGACATGAAAAGAAGATGGCCGTACACCGAAACGTCTCCCTGACCGCCAGGGCAGACCAGCGAGGCCCGCAGCTTCACCTGCGCCGGGTTGTCGATGTCGTAAAAGTTAATGCCGTTGTAATTGCCAACAAAGACGTAGTTCCCGCTGAAGGCAAGATCCGAGTTGGTCGAGCCGAATTGAACCGAGGGAGGCCGAGGCGGTTGACCGGGAGGAGGCGGCTCCGGAGGCTCCGCGGGCGGTGCGACGTTTGCAATGAAATTGCCCGGCGCAAACCCAGGGGGCTTCGGCAGCGAAGCCAGTTTCTCCAATCCGAATACCGCCTCCCCGGCGTCGTACAATCCTGCCTTGAGCCCCACCCGAGGGTCGTCCGACGATGCGCGCGGATTCGATTGAAACCGTGGGTGACCCAGGAGCGCTGGTTTGGCCGGCGCAGACCAGCGAGAAGCAGGCCGATGCGGCCAGCAACAGAGTCAAGCTGCGCCGCGGCCGCCGTGTAGCTCGTTCGTCAATCATTTTTTCTCCTTCAGAAGCATGTTCCGCATGATCTCGATTTCCGCGCGCTGCGTGTTGTCCACATCCGTGGCGAAGTCGAACAGCACTGCGTCCTGGCCCGCTCCCGGCGTGTTGACCAGATCCTGGACCATAACCAGCGCGCCGGTGTGATGCTGAATCATGCCCGTCAAAAACAGGTGATCGAAGGACGCGCCGCGCGCCCGTTCCAGGGCCTTCATCTGCTGCGGAGTCAGCATGCCGGGCATCAGGGGCATGGAATCCATGTTCATGTGGTTCATATGATTGCCGCTCTTCATGTCGCCCATGTGGCTATGCTCCATGGACACCGGCTGGCCGCGATCCTCCAGCCACTGCTTCATGAATTTCATCTCGTCAGTTTGTGAGATGCTGATGCGCTTCCCCAATTCCTGGAGGTCTTTGTTGCGGGTCCGCGTGCGAAGCAGGTCAGTCATCTCAACGGCCTGCGAATGGTGCATGATCATGCCCTGCATGAAGCTGATGTCAGCCGCTGACGGCGCGCGCGGAGGTGCAGCGGCAGTCGCCGGCGTCAGGATCTTGCTGCTTTGCCCCGGCGCACCGGGTTGCACAATAGGCGCACTTTCGGGCGATTGGCCCGATGCTGCGGCGCTCAGGAGAATGATCGCGGCGGAAGTCGTGTAAAGACGTGGCTCCATAATGGTATGAAGTCCAGAGCCTCAGCGTACCACGACTCCGTAGGGCTCAACTTCCAATGATCGCAAGGTCCCGCGATGGGAGTTTTCCGCTGTCAAAAACGACTCTACGCTGCCGATCGGCTGCCGAAGCGTTTGTCACGTTGCCGGCGCAACGCAGCGATCAGGACACCGAGCGGCAACACCAGCAGGAGCGTGCTGGGTTCTGGGACAGAGGACACGTTGCCCGAAATCACGGACCTCTCAAGTCCTGCCGGACCAGTACAATTTGCGTCGAGGCAGGATTCCTCCGAGAAATCCGGGGCCCCGGATGTGGCCAAATCGATTGTGCCGCCAGCGTCCGTCATCGGAGACACAAGAAAGTCCGAGAACACCGGCGTACCCGTCAGATTGCCGGTGGTAGTCACGAACAGTAGAAAGTTTGACACCGATGAGCAGCAGGGGTCAGGTAGTGTGTAGAGAGCCCCGCTCAACACCGAGCCAGCGGAGGTGGTCACATCTATCGAGCTGAATTGGTGCAGGTTGGCGTCGTAGACAAACGAACCAGATATCGTTCCGCCGTCATCGAACTGGCCGGTAATGTCCCAGGTGACTTGATTCGCCGAAGCCGACGCGGCCAGTAGTATACCCGCCGCCAATATACCGAAAATGCCTGAGTGTGACATGCCGTCTCCTTCGCAGGGCCATCTTAGGATGGACCAGGACTTCCATGATGAACGCTTGCCTTTTTTGATAGGATACTTCAATTTGTTTCTCTTGCAACCGCTTGGAACAATTTTCGAGTACTGGTACTGTTCCGCTTGCTTTCGAGAAAACCAGCGAACATCGCCTCGTAGACGAAGTGGGGTACCTTTTCATAGAGGGGTTATTGTGTTCCTTCGACGATGTAGCGTCGCCAGTCTCGTAGCTGCGTTTGTCCTGTCGGCCCTGCTAGCCATCGCTCAAAGGAGGCAGCCCCCGCGTGAGCCGCAAGTGCCGTACGTTGCGACTTCGGACGAAGCCGTCCAAGCAATGCTGAAGCTCGCGGACGTGAAGAAGGGCGACATTGTTTACGACCTCGGCTGCGGGGACGGACGCATCGTGATCGCGGCCGCCAAGGTTGCCGGGGCTCACGGTGTCGGAATCGACATCGATCCGCAGCGCATTCAGGAAGCGAACGACAACGCCAGGAAGGCTGGAGTCGAGCGGCTGGTCCGTTTCGAACAGAAGGACTTGTTTGAAGCCGACTTTCACGACGCTACCGTGGTGACGTTGTTTCTACGTGAAGACGTCAACCTGCGGCTTCGCCCCAAACTTCTCAAAGACCTGAAACCGGGCGCGCGGATCGTCTCCAACACCTTCGATATGTACGATTGGAAGCCTGACAAACAACTCACGCTCGATGGCCCAAGCGCGGAGTTGTTTAGCCGCAAGCTTTATCTGTGGGTCGTCCCCCGTCAGCAGGCAAAATAAACGCGCCGACATCACCGCGGTTACGGAGACTTGGCTAGTTCGGTCGCGAAGAGCAAGGCCATCGCTCCGCCGCGTGCGTCTCGGTCTAAGATCGCTGCGCGACGAAGATAATCTCCGAGCGTCTTCTGTTTTCCCGTGGATTCGCACACATCCACCAATCGGCCATCGGCGCCGGTGCGTGCGAGTATGGCGCGCCACGCCCGATCCACCCGCGGCTGGTACGAAGCCGAGTCCAGCCAGCCTCTTTCTATTCCCCGTAACATGGCGGTCGCAATCATAGCAGTCGCCGAGTACTCAGGATATGCGCCTCGCTCGTCGATGACTTCGCGCCACATTCCGTCCGAGTCCTGGAACCGCGCCAGTTCGGCCGTATGATCCTGGAACGCTCGCACCATCCGCCTGTACTCCGGGTGATCCTTGGGAAAATCGGAGAGGGCCCACGCCAGACCCAATGCGGGGAAAGCGTTGCCGCGGCCCCAGGCTGCCTCGGTTAGCGGTGAATGACGGTATAGGCCGTCAGTGCGGAGACAAAGCTTTTGCATGAAATAGAAATGGCGGGCGGCCATATCGAAATACCTGGTTTCTCCCGTCAACTTACCGGCGCTTGCCAGGATAGGGCAGGCCATGAACACCGAATCGCTCATCTCTTCGTGCAGTGGCATCGATTCTTTCATTTCCCCCGATGGCGTAAACGCGAGATCAGCCGTTTTTCGCACCAGGCGCACGTAACGATCATCGTGGGTGCGCTCAGCCAGCGCAGAGAACACAAGCTGGCCCGCCAGCGTGGGTGACGTGGGCCGTGCCAGGCTGTCCTTCGAACCATCGACGAACGGGGCAACCAGCCGTTCGACTTCAGCCTGGTGTCCGAGGCGCAGCTGGCCAATCAGAGCGACGGCCTGAATGTAGGCCGGCTGATCGAAATCGTGGCCATAATACTGCGCCAGTTCACCGGCGAGTTGCTGGGGTGTGCGGCTTAGACGCCGTTCGATCTCCTGATGTGCGTCCGAGCGCGGTATCGTTTTCAAAGAGCGAAGAATGCCAGGCTGCGGCGGCACAAGCCGAGCTGGGATGCGGCCGACTCCCGCGACCACGTCGTGAGACAACGCGTCTGCGAGACCGAAGTCTTGGTTGCCAACGATCAGCACCAGATCCGGCGCCTGGATCCCGATCCAGCGCCAGAGAGCGTGCGATTCAGGATTCTCCCGATACGCGATTCCGGCAGGCGGGAAAGAAAGACTGGCTCCGTCAGGATTGGCTTGAGCAACGGCGAGCAGACGGAAACGGCGCTGCTTCGGTTTGATTGCCTCGAAGGCTTGAACTTCGCGCCCGACTATGCCGGCTGTGTCATCGGCGCCAGCCAGACCGCCGACGAGAAGCACCGTGGGAATCGCCGCGGACAAATCGGGTACGGCGGACGCCTCAATGACGACTCCCTTCCCGGTCAGTCCGACGTCCCAGGTCTCAGCGCCAGGGAGTGAAAGAGCGAGAATGCCAAGGGAAATGCAGATGGCGATAATCGTTTGTGCGGAACGCATCGCTCGGTTCGAAGCAAGCTTAGCACGCCGGTTGCAAAGCCATCGCAGGCCCTCCGGGAGGAGTAGAATTGAGGGAAGTCTATCCGGGCAGGAGGGAGCATGCTGCCTCGAACGAAAGCGGATCTGGTACGCCGCGGCGCGGCTGCGATTGGCGTTCTCGCGGTGGCGATGCTTCTGAACACCAGACTTTCCGCACAGAAGCCTCATCTGACGGAAAAAGATGTCCTGCCCGTCATCCAGCGCTGTTTCCAGTGTCACGGAGAAAAGGTGCAGATGTCTGGCCTCGATCTGCATACGAAAGCAGGAATTCTGAAGGGCGGTTCCAGCGGTCCGGCCATCCTCCCTGGCAACGCGGCCGCCAGTTCGTTGTACAAGCGAGTGACTGGTCAGGTTCAGCCCGTCATGCCGATGGCTCCGATCCCGGCGCTGAACGAAAAAGAAATTGCGATCCTGAAGGACTGGATCGACCAGGGCTCCGAATGGAACTCCTCGGACGCGCCCGCTCCCGTTGCAACATCTGCCTCAGACGCGTACAAGGAGAAACAGATCACGGATGAGGATCGGCAATGGTGGGCGTTTCAGAAACCGGTTCGCCATCCTGCCCCTCAAGTTAGCGATGTACGCTGGAGCCGTAATCCGATTGACGCCTTCGTCCGCGACATGCTTTCGAAGAAGGGCCTGGAACCGGGACCACAGGCCGACCGAAGGACTCTGATCCGCCGCGCTTACCTGGACTTGACGGGCCTGCTTCCACCTCCCGCGGAAGTGGAGAAATTCGTCCAGGATCCATCGCCCCGCGCCTATGAAAACCTGATTGACCGGCTGCTCGCCTCGCCGCATTACGGCGAACGCTGGGGACGCTTCTGGCTGGATGTGGCTCGCTACGCGGACAGCTCAGGCTTCGAGTTCGACATCACGGTGGAGAACGGCTGGCGTTATCGCGATTACGTGATCAAGGCCTTCAACGAAGACAAGCCCTACGATCAGTTCATCATCGAACAACTGGCGGGCGATGAGCTCGACCACCCTACCTATGACAGTTTGACCGCGACTACCTTTTATCGCATCGGTCCCCGCGTGCGTTTCCGCGAGAAGAATTATCCGTCCTATCGCTACGACTACATGGATGACATGATCCGAACCACGTTCCAGGGATTCATGGGACTTTCGGTGAATTGCGCGCGTTGCCACGACCACAAGTTTGACCCGATCACGCGCATGGACTATTACCGCTCGGCGGCGGCGTTCTGGGGCTACGTGAATTACGATCATCCGCTGGCGCCGAAGGAGAAGGTCGACCAGTACGAACGGATCAAGAAGGACCTGGAGAACCAGATTACACCGCTGCAGCAGGAAATCGCCCGCATCGAGAAGCCGTACCGGGACAAGCAGCGCGAACAGCAGATTCAGGCAGCGTTGCAGAAGTATCCCGAAGATATTCAAATCGCCATCAAGACGCCGGAGGGCAAAAGGACCACTGGCCAAAAACTGCTTGTGGCGCAAGTCCTCATCAGTCCGGAAGAAGCGAACCCGGACATGATCCAGGCCGACCTCGACGCCTCAGCCAAATCGAAAGCAGAGGCCAAGGCGAACCAGGTTTTCGGAGTCACTGATTATGGAGCGCGCAGTTTGAAACTCAGCCCGGAGGACGAGGCCAAGCGCAGCGACCTGCGCGCCAGGATCGCGAAGATTGAGGAGAACCTGCCGGCTCCTTTGCCAATTGCCGATGGGGTTCGCGACGGCGACTACCGGTTGACGCCCGACGGCTTGGGTGACTCGACCATTCCTGGAACCGGGCGGCCGACCTACGACGTGAAGTGTTGCTATATTCCTGAACCAAGCCAAAAGTACGAAGTGCCGCCGCTTTATTTCGCCGCGGCCGGTGATGACATCAAATTCAACGAAAGCACATTTCCGGTTGAACCGGGTTTCCTCTCGGTGTTGGTCAAAGGCACTCCGCCGCCCGCGACACATCCGCCCAACCGCTCCGGCTATGTGACCAGCGGCCGCCGCCGCGCGCTTGCGGACGCGATCGCTTCGCCGGACAATCCCCTGACAGCGCGAGTAATGGTCAATCGGATTTGGGGTTGGCATTTCGGCCGAGGCATCGTCGGCACGCCCGGCAACTTCGGAAAAATGGGCATGTTGCCCTCGCATCCGGAGCTGCTCGATTGGCTTGCCACCGAGTTCGTGCGCCAAGGCTGGAGCGTTAAGCAAATGCAGCGGTTGATCATGACGTCGGAAACCTACAAAATGGCTTCCGCTTTCTATCAGGCGACCGACCTGGAGAAGGACCCGACCGACGTCTACCTGTGGAGGTTTCCGATTCGCCGCATGGAAGCGGAGATCATTCGGGATGCGGTCCTGGACGCCAGCGGTGATCTAAACCTTCAGGCCGGCGGCCCGCCATTCTTCCCGTCGATTCCGCTGTCGGTTCGCGCGGATCAGCCCCGCGGCATTTGGGAGCTGACAAAGGAAGGCACGGATACCTGGCGGCGCAGCGTGTACGCATATGTCAAGCGAGGGCTCAAGTACCCGATGTTTGAGGTCTACGATCTGCCCGATCTGAACACCACCTGCGAGCGGCGCGCGGTCAGCACTGTTCCCACGCAGGCGCTGACAATGCTGAACAACGAATTCATGCTGATCCAGGCCGATCATTTTGCTCAACGGGTGTTTGAGCAAGCGGGCGACACGCCTGACGAGCAGGTGAAGACCATGTACCGGATTGCATTGAGCCGCGAGCCCTCTACCAAGGAACTGGACAGCAATGTCACGTTCTTGAATAAGCAGCGCGAACAGGAAACGGCGCTGGCCGCTCTCACCGACTTGGCTCACGTGGTGCTTAACCTGAACGAGTTCGCTTACATTCAATAGGAGAAATTGCAATGAGTATCGACAGTTCCAGCGATCACGATTGCAGGCGGGAGTTCATCTCGCGTCGGAAATTCTGGATGGAAGCGGGCATGGGGATCGGCGGGCTGGCCCTGCTCGATCTCTTGAACCAGGATCGTCTATTGGCTGCGGAGACATCGACCGCTCCGGCATCCTGCCTAGGCTCCGCCGGTGTCACAGATTCGCTCCTGCTTCCAAAGCCCCCGCACTTCAAACCGCGCGCCAAAGCCGTGATCTCGCTGTTCATGAGCGGCGGCGTCAGCCATCTCGACACCTTTCAGTACAAGCCTGCGCTGATGAAGTACAACCGCATGCCCATGGAGGGAAAAGGCGAGATCAAGGTCCGCCAGGGTTATCCCGGCCCACTCATGAAGAGCCCGTTCAGCTTCAAACAATACGGGCAATCCGGAGCGTGGGTCTCGGAGATCTTCCCCAATATCGCGAGCATGGTGGACGACCTGGCTTTCGTTCACTCCTGCCAGGGCCTGTCCAATGACCACGTGATTTCGCACTACGAGTGGAACACGGGGTCCATCCAGATGGGCTACCCGAGCGTGGGTTCCTGGGTCACGTATGGCCTCGGCACGTCGAACCAGAACCTGCCCGGTTTCGTGGTTTTGCTGGATCAAAAAGGCGGTCCGTACGCAGGCCCGCCGAATTGGCAGTCTGGGTTCCTGCCCGCGGCGTATCAGGGGACCGTCTTTCGTTCCAAGGGAGATCCCATCCTGGACTTGTCGGCTCCAACTGGCTATATGACGCCGGAACAGGAGCGGGCTCGGCTGGATCAATTGGCGAAGCTGAATCAGAACTTCGACGAGAAGTATCCAGGCATCTCGGAACTTTCGGCTCGGATTGCTTCCTATGAGCTCGCCTATCGGATGCAGGCTTGCGCGCCAGAGGCGGTAGACATTTCAAAAGAGAGCGACGATACGAAGAAATTGTACGGATTGGATGACCCGGTTACTGCGCCCTATGGCAGGCAGTGCTTGCTGGCCCGCCGGCTGATCGAGCGTGGTGTCCGTTTCGTCCAAGTGATCAGCGGCGCCTACGTGAGCATCGAAGATACCTGGGACGCGCATGCGAACATCGTTTCCAACCACCAGTTGCATGCCAAAGAGGTCGACAAGCCGATCAAGGGGCTCATCACCGACTTGAAGAGCCGCGGGTTGCTGGATGAAACCGTGGTGCTGTGGCACAGCGAATTTGGCCGCATGCCGATTTCACAGCGCGGGCTGGGCCGCGATCACAACCCCGGCGCCATGACGGTTTTCATGACCGGCGCAGGCATCCAGGGTGGCCAGCAAATTGGCACCAGCGACGACGTTGGATTCAAGACCGAGGAACAGCCGGTCACCAACCACGACCTGCACGCCACGCTGCTTTACCTGCTCGGCATGGACCACAAGCGCCTGACGTATTATTTCAATGGCCGCAACATGAGGTTGACCGACGTCGCCGGCGAGCTGATTCCGCAGATTGTGAACGGTCCGGCGTCGAAGGCATAGGTTCGGCCGAACCGCATGATCGATCAAAACGGCGGCCGCATCATCCACTTGCCCGATTCCTTGTAGAACACGCCCATCGGTATATTGTTGTACATTCCGGCGCCGATGTTCGTGGATGCCACCTTGACTGTAAAGGTGCAGTTGAAGCCTTGCGGCGTCGGTTTGTCGCAAGCGCCCTTCTTGAAAAACGTGATCGACACGGGCTCGGCGACGGTGTCGCCCGGGGGATGATTCATTTCGTCCAACATGGCCGCTTTCATCTGACCTTCGGAGGGCTCCGAGCCTCCTCCTCCACAGCTGGCCAGCCCAAAGGCCAATACAGTACAGCAGGCCAAAAAATCAAAACGCAAACGCATGTTAATTTCCTCTTTTCTTGATTTCGCCCAGCGGTGTCTGGATGGTTCCGTCGCTGTTCAGGTCGTAGGTGTCGTAGGGGGTGAAGGAACCGGCTTTGTACAGGACGATCTTGCCGCCGCCAGTGAAGCATTCGTATTCGATGTCGCCCCCGAGCGCCTCGTTCACGGTGACGTTGCCGGACCTGAAAACCACCCGCATGCCGCCCATCCCGTTGGACATCTCATACCGTCCTTCGAACTTTCCGGAACAACTTGCGAGCCCGGCCTTCGGAATCTGACCCGTCGGGCGCTTAGCTGGCGGAGGAGGCGGCGGCGTGTTCGAAATACGAATGTTCTCCGGAGTGGTAGTGATCGTGTCCTGAACCCCGAAGTCCGTACTTGTCACGATGCCCGGCAGCTTGACCGTATACATGTTTCCCTGCTGCCCAACGATCTCGCCCTCGGTCCACCTGCCGTTGAAAAGCGCCTGCACGCGGTCGTGCGTGTCGTATTGTCCAACCGCGTGGTCCTCGGCGGTGAGTTTGCCGATTCTCCGTACTTCCACCGGCCAGGGCTTCGGAACATCGATGCCCCCGGGCAGGCGAACCACGTACATATTTCCCCGGATCTGGACGACCGTGCCTTCCTGCCAGCCGTTGGAAAGGATGCGTACCCGATCGCCCACTTTGAAACCGCCGGGGCCCGTTCCCCCCGGCGCCACTTCGCCGCGCGCCGCCGCCTGCGCTTCCGCCGGAGTCTGCACGTGGCAGCGCGGAACCAGCGTCATTACCTGGGCATAGGTCGATTTGCCGCGCTGAAAAGGACGCCCCGCGTTGAAAGATTGCACGTCACACGTGTCGTTGGGTTGGTCGCCCGTGCAAGACAGCACTTTGAAGCTGAGTGGAACCTGGCATTGATAAACTGTATTCATTTGCAGGGTCTGGGCCTGCAATGAGGTCGCAGCCACGTAGAGAGCCACGGTTATCGGAAGGATTCTCGATACCGGGATTGGGATGTGAAGCGGGCCGGATTTGCTTGCGCCCGCAGCTAGGTAGCGCACTCGCTTCGGTTGGTTAGCCATGTGGTCCTGGGAGTGAATGAGGGATGGGAGCGAAAACTTGCAAAAAAGAATTGCTGCCAAGCGCGGGCAGTATGCCGAACTTTATAACATCCAAGCTGCGGCATACCGGTGATGCTCAAGCCGAGCCAGAAGGCCAAAGCGAACTTGCATCGGCGAAGTTTTGCGGCGCTCAACCGTGCTTGCTACGATGAGACAGGATTATTCTCGCGAGGCGAGTGCGGCGGATGCGCGAACTCGCCGCCAGGCTGGCGTAGCTCAGTTGGTAGAGCATCTGATTTGTAATCAGAGGGTCGGGGGTTCAAATCCCTCCGCCAGCTCCATTGCTTCAATTGCCCGGACCGGACACATAGGTAACCGTTTGTTCCTAAGACATGGGTGACACTTTTGGCCCGAAAGGGTTGTCGAGGGGCTGCAGGGTTTGTCTTCCAGATCGATATAACCGAGATCATACTCCATAAAGCTGACGAGCCAGATACCGGGATCGACCTCCTTGATGCCCACGGCCTGGTCGCGTAGCTTTGCTGACTTGCGGACAGCGCTGCAACGTGTCGTGCCGCCCTACTCCGTGAAATAGTGTCCGCTAATGGTGATAACAGGCACATCCAGTTTGAGCGTTCGGATCGAAAATGGACTCGCGCATGACGCCTCCGTGGCGATGATCACGCTGCTGTATGCTGAGTTCACGGAGGAAAAGAGGATCTATGCGCCTGCTGTTCGCCTTTGTCGCTTTGTCTGCATTTGCGTCTGCCGACAACGCGCCGCTGCTGCTTCAAAAACCAACCCTGAGCAGAACCCATATCGTCTTCGCTTTTGCCGGCGATTTGTGGAGTGTCCCCCGCGAAGGCGGCGACGCCGTCCGGCTCACTAGCGCGCCTGGAATCGAAACCGATCCGGCGTTTTCGCCAGATGGGAAGCTCATCGCTTTCACGGGCGAGTATGACGGCAACGTGGATGTTTTCGTCGTGCCTGCGTCCGGTGGCGTCCCGAAAAGATTGACGTGGCATCCGGCGCCAGATCGCGTGCTGGGCTGGACGCCGGACGGCAAGCGAATCATCTTCAGTTCCTCCCGAACCGCCTATTCACGATTCGCCGAGATGTTCACTGTCCCCGCCGAGGGAGGAGTCGAGGAAAAGCTGCCTTTCCCCTCCGGCTACGAAGCGTCGATGTCTCCCGATGGCCAGTCGATCGCTTACGAACCGATCGGCAAAGCGTTCAGCATGTGGAAGAAATATCGTGGCGGACAGACGTCGCGCATCTGGCTCGCACGCATGTCCGATAGCACCATCACGAAGGTGCCGCGAACCAACTCGAACGACTTTAATCCTATGTGGGCCGGCGAAAGGGTCTATTTCCTTTCGGACCGAAACGGACCGGTCACACTGTTTTCATATGACGCGAACTCGCAGGTCGTCCGAGAGGCGATTCCGAACACGGGCCTGGATCTTAAGTCGGCCTCACTCGGGCCGGATGCGATCGTGTATGAACAGTTCGGGGGAATTTCTCTGTACGACTTGAAATCAGGGAAGACGAAAGCGGTTCCGATTCGCGTGCAAGGCGATTTTCCTGAACTGCGGCCTAAGTTCGTGAACGTTGCGCGAACGCTGGGGAGCCCAGCCATCTCACCGAGCGGGGCTCGTGCGGTTTTTGCGGCGCGGGGCGATATTGTCACGGTGCCGGCGGAGAAAGGCGATCCGCGCAATCTGACCAATACCCCGGGTGTGATGGAGCGCGAACCCCAGTGGTCGCCCGACGGAAGGAGCATCGCTTACCTTTCCGACGAATCGGGGGAGTACGCGCTCCACATATCGCCGCAGAAAGGTGAGGGCGATGTGACCAAGATCGAGCTAAAGCCCGGCTTCTACCGCTCGCCAAGATTTTCACCCGACAGCAAGAAAATCGCGCTGGTCGATAGTTTCCAGAAGCTCTGGTACGTCGATCTGGACACGAAGAAGCAGATCGAAGTGGATCAAGACACTTATCAGATGCGCAGCGGCGACATCGCGGGGGCCTGGTCGCCAGACAGCAAGTGGCTCGCTTATTCCAAAGTGTTGGCGAACGAGTTGAGCGCGATTCATCTGTTCTCGCTCAGCGACGGCAAGTCAACCCGCGTCACCGACGGAATGAGCGATGCCGATAACCCCGTGTTCGACAGGGACGGAAAATATCTGTACTTCACCGCCAGCACAAATGCCGGTGAAAGCCTGGGACTGGATATTCACGCAGCCAGCAGCAGTTCAACCAGCTCGATTTATTTGATCGTGCTCGATAAGTCGCAGCCTTCGCCGTTTGCTCCGGAGAGCGATGAAGAGAAGATCGCAGATGAGAAGAAGACCGAGCCGCCCAAGCCCGATGCCGCGAATCCCGACGCCGCTAAAGCAAAGCCCGGCACACCAGACGTTAAGATCGACTTGGACGGGATCGATCAGCGCACTCTGGCGGTCCCCATGCCGCCGCGGCGCTATGCCGGACTTCAGGTGGGAAGGGCGGGAACGCTGCTCGCGTTGGAGTTTGCACCGGTCACAGGTCCGAGCGGATGGCCCTCCCGGCCCTCCGGAAATTTCAGTCCACCGCTACGACCTGAAAGCTCGCAAGAGTGACGTTCCGCTTTCCGTCGTTCGAAATTTTACAATGTCGTTCGGCGGCGAGAAGGCGCTGTACCAGCAGGGAGACAACTGGATTATCGCGGCTCTGCGGCCGATGCCGAACGGTCCCGTGGGCGGTCCTGGGGCGGCCGCTCCGCCTGCCGGAGGACCCGCGCCGACAGCGTTGAAGACGGCCAACATCGAAGTACACGTCGATCCAGTCCAGGAGTGGAAGCAGATGTATCACGAGGCCTGGCACACAGAGCGCGACTGGTTCTACGATCGCAACACGCATGGACTCGATTTGAAAGCCGCCGAAAAGCAGTACGAGCCGTATCTTCTCGGCGTCGCCTCGCGCAGCGATTTGACGTACCTGTTCCAGGAGATGCTGGGCAATATTACGGTCAGCCACATGGGAACGGGCGGTGGGGATCTTCCGGAGGTGAAGCGCATCCAGACTGGATTGCTCGGGGCAGACTACGAGGTTGCTAACGGCCGCTATCGCTTCGCGCGCGTCTATAGCGGCGAGAACTGGAA
Source organism: Terriglobia bacterium (assembly GCA_963739705.1). GTDB lineage: Bacteria > Acidobacteriota > Terriglobia > Bryobacterales > Bryobacteraceae > Palsa-89. Next base: position 1,097,994 of record CAVUBR010000025.1, read on the forward strand.
TCCGCAGCTTCGCGCTCCGCTGACCCAGCCGGGCGTAAACGTGAAAGCCGGGGAGTATCTGCTTTCGGTGAACGGCCGCGACGTTCGGCCGCCGGAAAACGTGTACAGCTTTTTCGAGGAGCTGGCCGGCAAAACGGTGCTGCTGCGCGTGGGGCCGGATCCGAACGGCACAGGAGCGCGGGAGGTGAGCGTAGTACCGGTTGCGAATGAAACGGGGCTGCGCAATCTGGCATGGATCGAGGACAACCGCCGCAAAGTGGATCAGATGACCGGCGGAAAAGTCGCCTATATCTACATGCCCGATACCGCGAACGGCGGCCTGGCGGCGTTCAACCGTTATTTCTATGCGCAGATCGGAAAGGAGGCTGCCATTGTGGACGAACGCTTCAACGGAGGCGGTCTGCTCGCCACCGACATCGCTGAAATCTTGAACCGCAAGGTGCTCAGCGCCGCTTCGAATCGCGTGGGAGATCCATTGATCCAGCCTCAAGGAATCTTCGGCCCCAAGGTCATGATCATCAATGAGCGCGCGGGCTCGGGCGGCGACGCGATGCCGTGGTACTTCAAGCGGGCCGGTGTTGGCAAACTCATCGGAACACGAACCTGGGGCGGGCTCGTCGGCATGGCGGGCGGGCCGGGTCTGATGGATGGCGGATTTTTGGGCGCGCCGAGCTCCGGTATCTACAATCCGCTGACGGGAGAGTGGGAAGTCGAGAATATCGGCATACCGCCGGATTTCGAGGTGGAGCAAGATCCGGCCTTAGTACGTAAGGGCCGCGATCCGCAACTGGAAAAGGCAGTTCAAGTGGTGTTGGACGAGTTGACAAAGAGTCCACCACCGAAGCTTCGCCGTCCGGCTTTTCCGAACTACCATCGCACTGGGCCGCAATAGGCAGGACAACCTTGGCATTCAACCGCGACGGTGCTTGCCGTTAACGAAGAGCATTCTATCGGCAGTGTTCACGCCGACGTTATCCTTGTCCCCCACGATCTGTTCGCTTCAGCACTCCCCATTCGCCGCGGCGGTCCCATTGCACCCTTCGTCTGCTTGAGAATGAGGATAGCGGAGATTATCGGAAATGAGAGGCGCCACTAAGGGGTAACAGTCCTGAACTTCGCGCGCTCAAGACCGCGTCTGGCTTCCGGGCTCTTCATAAATGTTTTCCATACAAAGCCTGTGCGAAGATTCTCGGCCATGAGCATGGTAATGCCTGTGTCGATGGCGATGACATCGGAATCGTACCATTTGGTTAGCGGATTGAACGCGTTCACAAAACCGTAGCGGCTCCAAACGTTTGGTACGAAGCGATGCTTGATATTCTTCAGTACCCGAAGGGTGGGTTGTGGCAAAAAGGGGAGTGAGCCCGCTGTTGCGCTCGGCACCACGGTTCCATCTATTGGACCGATCTCAGGCGGACCACCCCAAACCACGTATCCGTTTCGTGAATCCGAGGCGGTGATTCCCCACAGGTCAACGCTGTAATCGGAAAACTGCTTCGCGAGCTCTAGACAAAAGCGGCGATGAACCTCTGTGGCAACGGTCGAGTTCTGGAAGTAATCCGCATATTGGTCGCGCTTTCCGCGAAAGTCAAACCAGGCTTGAGGGTACTGATGCACAAACAGCGGTGCAAACGAACCGATGTAGAGGAGCCCATCATATTCGAACTTGGTGCGTTTCCAAGCGTTCCATGCCTCAGGTGGCAACGGATACGAAGGAGATCCCAAACCGAGCAGGTACATCATGGTCTGTTCGCTGTAGAAATCCCAGCGGTAAGGGAGGAAACCAATTTCCGGTCTCCACCCGTGCGGCAACAAAGAGGTGTCCTCGGAGAGCCACGTCCAATCAACCCGGTTGAAGATGCTATAACTCAAGCGGCTGATTTCGGCGTGGTGGAAGTGTTCACGGCAAGTGAGCACTCCGCACAGCAGAATTGCTGAGTCGATGGAAGAGGCTTCCGCATCCCAGATCCGCTCACCGGTTACCACATTGGCCCAGTGGAAAAAGAAACCGCGATGCGTTGGCATTTTTTCCCACAAGAATCGAAGGGTTGTGAGCGCGCGAGCGCGTGCATCGGAAAGTGATATCCATCCGCGTTGCTGTGCGATGCAAAGTGCCGTCAGACCGAAGCCCGTTCCAGCGATGCTGGCTACAATGCCGGTATCCGTCGCACGTGTATTACAGCGATCCTTGACGAGGCCTGTTTCCGGATGCGCCTGTTCCCAGAAGAAGAGGTAATTGGCTTTTTCCAATTCGTCCAGGAATGCATCGTCCTCCGGCGACAAAGTAGCAGGCACACCTTCGGTTGCTGGTTTCCCCGAAGCTACCGGTGGTCTTACCGAGTTCTCATCCGCGGCAATCAAAGCAGGCGCTAGCGCACCAGCGAGTGGCCACGTGGCGCTTCTGACGATCGCTTGAAGAATTCGCCTGCGCGAAGGTGCATGTAAACCGAGATATTCGGCGCCCACTACTATCTAATGTAGTGGAGTAGCATGCCGCCGGTGGTGGCAGCGCGGTCTCAGACACAAGGACAGAACAATGCGGAAGAAAGCAGCGATTTTGGGGACGGCGGCTTTGATGGTCGCTGTTGTTTTGGTAACGCTCATCCGTAGCAGCCTGCCAAGGAAGAGCGCTTTGATCGAGGGCGCCGTTCTCATGCAAGATACGGATCCGAGAAAACAATTACCGATTTCTGGCGTTGAGGTCACGGCTGCCGTTGGGGCGGCGAAGGTGGAGAGCCGGTCGGATGCGTCAGGATCTTTCCGGCTGAGGGTACCTCTATCACTTTGGCGAAGTGAGACCTACAGCCTCGATTTTCGCCATCCTGGTTATCGATCCGTACACCTCACCCAACGGCCGGCCGAACAGATTTACGTGGTCCGAATGGCGGCAACCGCTTCCCAGTCTGTTCCCGAGCCAACTGGCGCGCAAGCCACCCTTAAGGATGTCCGCGTCAGATATGCGACCAAGGCCACGACACCAATCAATGTTGGGAGTGTCGCTAAGACCTTTGAAGTCGCCAATGTTGGGGATGTTCCGTGTAACCATGCCCCGGTCTGTTCGCCGAACGGTAGATGGAAGGCGTCGATTGGCGGATTGACGCTAGATGCAGGCGAGGGCCATGAGTATCGGAATGTCAGAATGTCGTGCATCGCGGGGCCCTGTCCGTTTGCAAGAATTGATTCCGACCAGTTTTCCAGCGGCGGCCGCGTTATCAAAGTGCAGGTGCGGAACTGGTCCGACACGGTGACATTTCTGGCGGAGGCGGAGGTGATGCAAACGATACCCAGCGACGCGATTCGTAACGCTTATCCCATCATCTTCGGGCGCGAAATGAGTTTTACTCTTCCTCCGGCGGCGGAAGGGCCTAGCATCGAGACTGATATCAATGGAGACGAAATCGTTTTTCCTTTAGGCCCTGCACTAACTTTGCCATGGGCCGTTTGTAGCCTGCAAGTCGGAGCCGACCGAACGAAACTTTACCGGTGCGAATTGAAGACAGGATACCGGTTTCAGTAAGCTAAGGTTCCGAGAAAAGGTCCTCATCAGAGCCACCATCGGCGCAGCATCGATCCTTGGATGTTGCCATGGCCCGCACGACGGGCTATTCAGCCAATCTTCAGCAGGGTGGACGGAGAAAGTGTCGGCCGGTCTCACTGTTTTGTGGAGGTCAGTCGAGCTTTCAGGTCGGCCGCGTCCACATCACAGTACGTGGGCCTGCTGCGTTTTAGAAGAGCAACCGTGCCGTCTTTCCCGAACTCCATCGCAACCTGTCCACGGCTGTCAAATTCGCCCCACTCGGGCAAGTTCGTACCATTAGGATTACCTGTCTTCGCGAAGTTGGTCCAATAACCCTGGATCACTTCGGAAAGCTGATGGTCGGTCTCTTCGAACGGCAGCCAAGTCCAGGTGGATTGGCGTAGCGCGCCGAACACGTAGGGGACTTCCAGGCTGTGAAAGGATCCCAGGGATTGTTGCCCTTTACCCGGTACTTCACGCTCGAACAAGTAAAAATACGCGTGATGCCCGGCACTGGCGTGAAGCGATGCCATGGCCATGCCGGGACAAGTGCCAATAACGTCATTTAGCCAGCTATCAGCCGCCTCGGTGCGGCGCAGAAGATTGTCCACCAGGAAGAATCCCACGACCAGGGTCGCTGATCGGCCGTAGAAGATCTTGACCGTCTGCATGGCGGAGTCGTCAAGGCCGGCCGACGAGCTGCCGGCGGCTCCGGAACCCGCGCGAAATGCGCTCATCTCTCGCCCGTTGTTGCCTATGATAAAGTCGACAGGAAGTTGCCGGCCTTGCGCGAATAAATCTCCCGGCGCCTCTCGAAGAAACCATCCGTCGATTACCAGCCCGGGATTTGTGGCTGTTTTGGCTTTCTCGTTGAACTTCGCGATCAACGTTTCAGCCGGTAATGCACGCAGCTTCTCGATCGCATGATTGCCGTTCACTCCGAGTGCAAGTGACATTTGTTCGCCAAAATGCTCGCCTTTAGCCAGCGTTGCAGGATGATGCCCCAGCAGCGCCGGTCCGCTCTCCATGATTACCCTTTGCATCAACCCGCTTGCGAGCGGAGAGCACAGCAGGAGCCCGGCGTCGATGGCCCCGGCTGATTCTCCGAACACAGTCACGCGACCGGGATCGCCGCCAAATTGCGCGATGTTCTGTTGCACCCACTGGAGCGCCGCGATCTGGTCGAGCAGTCCGTAGTTTCCCGAAGCGTGATGCGGCGATTCCTGTGTCAGTTGCGGATGTGAAAACGATCCCAAGATGCCGAGCCGGTAGTTAATGGTGACCACCACGACCCCCTTGGCCGCAAGCGTTGTTCCGTCGTAGGAGCTTTCGGCGCCGCTTCCCATGACATTCGATCCGCCATGGATCCACAACATCACCGGTGCGGCGTGTTTCGCTGGCCACTCCGTTGTCCAGACGTTCAGGTAAAGGCAGTCCTCGGACATATCGATTTTCTGCCGCGGATAATCGTGACCGTATAATTTCGCGAGTGGCGCAAGGAAGACGCCAGTCCCGAGCGGATTCTGCATACAGGCAGGACCGTAGCGCGTCGCGTCGCGAGTTCCTTGCCAGCCCACGACCGGCCGAGGTTCGCGCCAGCGGAGGCTTCCTACCGGCGGCTGTGCGAACGGAATCCCCTTGAACACGGCGCCGTTCGCGGGTGGCGTTTGCTCGGCGCCGCGGATCAGCCCTGCAGTGATGCGCACCACGGTCTCAGCTCGCGCACCTCCAGTCAGCGCGAGAGCGAAACAACACGTCGTTAGATAGATCCGCTTAGCCAGGGTCACTGTTATTGCAGACTCGGTGCGGCTGCGGCGGACGCTGCCGAAGGCTCCACGCACGCGAAGTTCGCTGCCTCATCGGTACCGCGTTGCCCCTTCCAGCGGGCGACCTTCGGATATGGGCAGAGCGGCCTCGTACGCATTAGCCGGTTTCCCCGATGTGGGCGGCAGGGGTCTCATGGCGTACCGAGATTGCAGTGCTCCATTCCGGGGACCATGAACAATCGCACGAATTGCTTTGTGTTTTGGTCGCCCATCGTCTTGCGGACACTCTCGTAATAGTTGAAGGTGTCTTGAGGAGAATCTGCCGCATCACTCCTGCCGTGATAAAGAATGATGGCACGGCATCTTCATGGGTAGCATTGTTCGGGCCCGAAATCAAAGGGGGCGGTGGTGATGTCCCCCCTAACACCACATTACCAAGGGGGCGGTAGTCAGATAAATCTGTTTCAGCGTGCACTCTAGATGAGGACGCACGTTACCATAGGACAGGTGAAACATTCGTGACGCGCATGCAAGCCGAAGGCATCGAACTTAGCGATTGGGCCCAACAAGTTGCTAAATGTTCGCCGGATGATGTCAGCTTGCCGGGTGGTCTGGGTTCCATTAATCTGGCTCTCAACCGGAAGCGGCTGGCGGAATTTCTTCAGCATTTCCAGAGCGATTCCGACCTTGAGGATTTTCTGCTTTTGGACCTGATGGGTGTCGAGATAGGTATCGAGATCAGCTCCACCGGAGAGGTGGAGGAGGTGGCGGATCTTGCCCTTCGGCCCTTTCGTCTCTGGGAATACGTTTGGCTCTACAAAATTCTTGGGCTTGCCGAAGGCGGGAAATCAGTACTCGATTTAGGCGGTCCAGCTTCCCATGTAGTCCTCGCGGCCACCTTGGCAGGCAGCCAGGTTCACAGCATCGATCTGAATCCTCGGATTGTGGCAGCGGGAAGGCACTGTGCCCAATCGTTTGGCCTGGAGAATTACTCCGCCGAGGTAGGAGACATGTGCGACTTGTCGAGCATTGCTTCGAACAGTGTGGACCGGATCGTCTGTTGTTCGGTGCTGGAGCATCTCACCGGGCCCGATCAGAAGAAAGCTTTGTCAGAGATGGGGCGGGTCCTCGCTCCGGGTGGAATCATTGGTCTTACCTTCGACTACGGGGCGGGCGCCCCTGGGACCAGCGTTTACTTACCGCCTCCGCATGAGCCGCCTGCGAATGCCGACGAGGTGCGCAGCCGATACGTTCACAGCGGGCTGGAGGTTCTAGGAGACGGTAGGCTTGAGGATCCGGTTCCGGGGAGCCTGTTCCGATCCGCGGACGTCTCTTATACAGTTGGCGCACTATTCTTAGGAAAGCCGCCGTTGCAAAGACCGGCGCTACCCACCTTCGAACGACGCAAGCAGTCTGTCGTTTCCTACCTTCGAATTCCTGGTCTTGTATTCCGCTTGCACGAGAAAGCGCGTCGCGACATATCTCATCTGGAGGCGTTAAAGGCCTCTCAACAGGCGGCTGAGGATAGGCTCGTCGCGCTGGAAGAGGCCCACGCAGAGCTCGGCAGGCTCTACGCAGAACTGACGTTGCGCGAGCAGAAGCTTCTCGAGTTAAAGGCTTATTCTCAGAAGTTGGAACAACTCTGACGGGTTTCCAGGCTTGCTAACGTGGCTCGTGTGAGAGAATCTGGCAAAGCAAGCACGAATATGTCGTGGTTCTTATCCCCGCAGGCTCAGCCGCCCGGCCTCTTCTCGGGGCGGCTCTCATACTGCTGGCTGCCGGGTCTACAAGTTTCGCGGGCCGCGAGAATTTGCCGAGGGAGGCTTTAAGCCATTGCGGCGCCACCGCCCTGAGTTTTGAACAGCAGCTCTTAGCATCCGGCGCGACTCAGTACATCTGGCGAACTTCGGGAGTCACCGCGACTCTCTCGGCCGGCGGAATTGTGGCCGTGGAGGGGCCCGGGGGAGTCAGTGTCCAGATCACGTTCCCCGATGCAGATCCTCATTCGAGACCATCTGGCGAATCGATGTTGGAGCGCAAGAGCCGGTTTTATCTGGGAGGAGAAACAGACTGGCGGGAAGACTCGCATTTCGAACGCGTCCGTTATTCTGAAATCTATCCGGGCATTGATCTTGTCTTCATCACAAATGCAGGCCTGCTCGAGTACAACTTTGAAGTCGCCCCTCATGCTGACCCCCGCGCCATCCGCATCCGTATCGAAGGCGCGACGATTTCCCTGGATCGGGAGGGCGATGTGGAAATTCATGCGCCGAGCCTCACAATAGTACAGCAGCATCCGCGCGCATTCCAAAGCGGCGCAGATCACGAGCACCCGGTCGCCTGCCGCTATGTTCTGGCCAGCCGCCAGGAAGCCAGACTGCATACCGGCCCTTACGATCGCAACGCGCCGCTCACCATCGATCCCACGCTTAGTTTCAGCACCTATATCGGAGGATCGGGCTTCGACGTCATCTACGGAATTGCGACTGATGCCTCTGGCAACTTGTACGTGGCTGGCGAGACCAGCTCGGGTGGCCTGTGGAACAACGCTTTACCTGCCCGATCGAGTCGCGATGCTTTTGTCGCGAAAATGAACAGCACTGCAACCCAGGTCTTGTATACCGTGTACCTGGGAGGCAGCGGGGACGATGCGGCGCGAGCGATCGCAGTGGACGCCACAGGCAATGTCTACGTGACGGGGGTAACTGCTTCCCCCGATTTTCCGGTCACCACTGGGGCGTTCTCAACCTCCCTATCCGGGACGCAGAGCGCTTTCGTTGCGAAGCTTGACTCAATGGGCCGATTACAGTATTCAACCTACCTGGGTGGCGCAAATCCGGATTTCGGGGTTGCGATTGCAATTGATTCCTCAGGCGCCGCGTATCTTGCCGGCCAGACTGAATCGCCCACCTTTCCGGTTACCGCGGGTGCCTTCCAAAACAGATATCACGGCGGCAGTTCCGACTGCTTCGTTTCCAAGCTGAACCCATCCGGCAGCGCGCTCATCTACTCTACATTTCTCGGCGGATCAGGACTGGATGCCTGCGCTGGCATAGCGGTCGATTCGGCGGGCAACGCATACGTCACCGGAACGACTTACTCGACGGATTTTCCAACTCAGCTCGCTTTTCAGGCGCTCCTCGGGACCGCCAATGCTTTCGTTTCCAAAATCAATGCGTCGGGCTCGGCACTGGTTTTTTCTACCTTCGTCGGTGGGACGAACATGGATCAAGCCAACGCGATCGCCGTGGACCCAACCGGCAGCGCGTACATTGCGGGATCGACGACTTCGATCGATTTTCCAGTGACGGCGGGCGTTTTTCAAGGTACTTTGAAGGGCACTCATAACGCTTTCGTCGCAAAGCTGGCTGCCAACGGGTCCAGTCTGACCTACTCCACCTTGATTGGAGGCTCTCAATCGGATACTGCGACCTCAATTGCCGTGGATCAGGCGGGTAGAGCGATCATCGGCGGCTTCACATCCTCACCCGATTTTCCCTTAGCGAATGCCGTGCACTCGGCCTTTCAAGGGTCTAACGATGCCTTCGCGAGCGTACTGGATCCGCAGGGCGCGAGTCTCGTTTTCTCCAGTTATTTCGGCGGCTCTGGGGATGACCGTGGCTACGCGGTTTCCCTTTTGCCGGGCGACAATTTCTATCTGGCGGGGCTTACATTGTCTGGGAATTTTCCAACGGTGGCCGCGATGCAACCCGGGCTGAACGTTGCTCCTGACGCGTTCCTGGTCGAAGTGTCCGGGGTCGTTCCCGCCGCTCTCAGCATCAGTAAGACGCATTCGGGCAACTTCACTCAGGGACAGCAGAATGCGGCTTACACCGTCACCGTATCGAACGCCGCAGGCGCCGGCCCGACCAACGGCACCGTGACGGTGACCGAGACGCTTCCGTCGGGTTTGTCGCTGGTCTCGATGTTGGGCTCGGGCTGGTCATGCTCGTCTGCCACGTGTTCGAGGAGTGACGTACTGTCAGGAGGATCGAGTTATCCGGCGATCACGGTGACGGTTGACGTGAGCGCCGGTGCGACCTCGCCGCAGGTAAATCTAGTATCGGTATCAGGTGGCGCGTCGGCAACGGCGGCCGTAACTGATTCGACCACGATCGCGGCCGGCGGGGGAACGGGTGGATTAAGCGATCTGGCGGTGAATCAAACCGCCACGCAAAGCAGCACCTACGAGCCGGGTGTTACCGATGCCCCCAAAGCAGTGGATGGGAACACCGACGGCAGGTTTGGGGATCGTTCGGTGAGCCACACCAACCTGGATGCGAATGCCTGGTGGCAGGTGGACTTGGGTTCATCGGCCACGGTGAGTTCGATCGTGGTCTGGAACCGGACGGACTGCTGCGGGAATCGTCTGAGCGACTACTGGGTTTTTGTTTCCAACACTCCCTTTGCGTCCACCGATACGCCCACTACACTGCAGAATCGCGCCGGAACCTGGAGCAGCCATCAGACAGTGCAGCCGAATCCCAGCACCAGCATCACTGTTCCCAGTGCGCAGGGCCGCTATGTGCGGGTGCAACTGAGCGCCGCCAATTATCTGAGCTTGGCAGAGGTGCAGATCCTCGGCAATTTCCAAGCCGCCCAGGATCTTGCTGTAAACAGGCCCTGTACGCAAAGCAGCACGTTGGTTCAAGGTTATACCGATGCCTCCCAGGCAGTGGATGGCAACACCGATGGAGCCTACGCAGATGGTTCCCTGACACATACTAATTTGGATGTGAATGCCTGGTGGCAGGTCGATTTAGGCGCATCCGCTACCGTGAGTTCGATCATGGTGTGGAATCGTACGGACTGTTGCGGCAGCCGGCTGAACGACTATTGGGTGTTTGTTTCCGACACACCATTCGGGGCAACGGATACGCCGGCCACACTGCAGAACCGCGCGGGGACCTGGAGCAGTCACCAAACGGCCGCCCCCAATCCGAGCGCCACCGTCGCCATCGCGGAAGCGCAGGGCCGCTATGTGCGGGTGCAACTGAGCGGCGCCAATTATCTGAGCTTGGCAGAGGTGCAGATCTTCGGCAATTTCCAAGCCGCTCAGGATCTTGCGGTAAACAGGCCCTGTACGCAAAGCAGCACGTTGGTTCGAGGTTATACCGATGCCTCCCAGGCAGTGGATGGCAACACCGATGGAGCCTACGCAGATGGTTCCCTGACACATACTAACTTGGATGTGAATGCCTGGTGGCAGGTCGATCTAGGCGCATCCGCTACCGTGAGTTCGATCGTGGTGTGGAATCGTACGGACTGTTGCGGCAGCCGGCTGAACGACTATTGGGTGTTTGTTTCCGACACACCATTCGGGGCAATAGATACGCCGGCCACGCTGCAGAGTCGCGCGGGGACCTGGAGTAGCCACCAAACGGCCGCCCCCAATCCGAGCGCCACCGTCACCATCGCGGAAGCGCAGGGCCGCTATGTGCGGGTGCAACTGAGCGGCACCAATTATCTGAGCTTGGCAGAGGTGCAGATCTTCGGCAATTTCCAAGCCGCTCAGGATCTTGCGGTAAACAGGCCCTGTACGCAAAGCAGCACGTTGGTTCAAGGTTATACCGATGCCTCCAAGGCAGTGGATGGCAACACGGACGGCAACTTTGGGGATGGTTCGGTGAGCCACACCAACATGGATGCCAATGCATGGTGGGAAGTGGATCTGGGTTCTTCGGCGACGGTGAGTTCGATTGTGGTCTGGAACCGGACGGACTGCTGCGGCGGCCGCCTGAGTGACTATTGGGTGTTTGTTTCGAACACGCCCTTCCTATCCACCGATACACCGGCGACGCTGCAGAACCGGGCGGGGACCTGGAGCAGCCATCAGACGGTGCAGCCGAACCCGAGCACCAGCATCACAGTCCCGAGCGCGCAAGGCCGGTATGTGCGCGTGCAGCTGAGCGGCTCCAATTATCTCAGCCTGGCGGAAGTGCAGGTCTTCGGTCAGTAACACTGACCGACTACCGAGCGCGATGTTCCAGCTGCGTTGACTTCCGATTGTCCATCTGTGGGCGGCTTGCAAAGAAGTCCAGTTTAAACACGCGGAAGTTGAGCGTGCGCGGGTCATTCGCTGACCGCCGGCCTCCTCCCCCTACGTGAAGTTGGAATGTGTTCTCGCCTTCGGCCAGGCGCGCATTGAATTGAATTATGTGTCTTCCAGCCGCCACATGACGCTTTTGGATCTGGCCAGTCGGCCCCTTCAGAAGCAGGTCGAATCCGGAGATGTTCAGGCCCGGTCCGGATTCGAGATCGAGGGCCACTTCCCCAGCGCTTTCCTTAGGCGAGTGAATCGAGAATGCCGCGTCGTTTGAAACCCAGCGAAAGGTTTGGCCGGCGAACTTTTCGAGCGAGTACCAGCCTTGGCCAATTGTAATCGTATCGCCGGTAATTTCAGCGCCGGCCGGCTGCACCGGGTCGAACCCAAAATATCGGATCAGAAATGTTACCGGACGGCTGTCCGGGGCCGGCAGGCGTTCAGCGCCCGAAGCGCGAACCTCAACGCGATGCGGTAGGCCCTGAGGCGGTGCATCGGCTTCCAGGGTAAAGTCTTCCTCGGCGAGGTGACTATGCGCTACTTCCGTGCCATCAACAATCAATTTAAGAATCACGTCGCCGTTCCTTGCGGCGATCCGCGGTACGGAGCCTGTAACGCGGAGCCGAGAGGCTGTCGCAGGAGCCTGTAAGATCGCGAAGGAATCCTCGGAGGCCCAACCGTCTTCATAGATGCCGGAGTATTCAAGGCCGGGATTCGCCAGGTCCTCCGGGAAGCGCTGCAGCGCGGCAGGCCGCTTAATGGCCTGGAATTCCTCCTCGGTAATGATCGAGATGTCACGCAGAAAGCCCACCAGAAATCGCCCATCCAGTCGGATCGGCCGGCCGTACCAGGCCATCAGCCCGGGCTTCTCATTCGGAAACCGGATTGGCTGGCCTCCCATGTCCACCATCAAGTACTGCTCTCCATCGATGGTCTGTGGCTCGACGGGACCGGAAAAGAAACGTCCGGAACCGCGGCCCGCGGTCGCGAAGCTCACGCGTTCAGTCCCTATGGCGACAGGCGCAGGAATTCGATTCTCGCCGTCGGCATTTAACGAAGCGGTGTAGTCCGCAACGAGCCGAACCTTTGCCAAGGGATGGACCACAAGGAACAACAAATACCTTCCAACCGCCGCCATGGTTCGATTCTTGAAGAAATAATCCGGTTCTGGAGGAGAGAGCGAGACCTGCCCTTTCTGGTGCGGAAAACCAACCGTGGGGTAGTGGCTCGCGCCAAGCTCCGAGGCGATCAGGACTAAGAAGTTAGAAACCGACCTCGCCGAACTGAACTGGACAAGTGACCTGTCGGACGGGTGCTGATGGCGCTGGTTCAGTGAAGTCTGGCCGGGGCCGCTCCATACGAGTTCGTAGTCCCACTGCTCGGAAGGAAGAGGACTTCTGACGTGATAGAAGAGGTTTCGACGAGGGCCAGGCCCGTCTGTTTTCATATCGAAGGCGCGTGCGTCGTCGACTTCGGTGACCCGGCTTTGAACCAAAGCGTTTGCTTCGCTGGTCAGGTTCGGTTGGAGTTTTTGAATCAACTGCAGGTTTTGGGATCGAAGATCCATCCGCGTTTCGAAGAAATCCGCAGATGGGAACTCGATGCGGGCCGGATTTAAGTAGAGAGCCTGGACCTTCGCCATCTCTGCGTTGTACGTGTCTGAGATCAAGACCGAACTATGTGCGGTGGCGCGCAGGCGGCCGAGTTGGTCCAATAGCCGGCCGTCAGAGGCGTTCGGGACCTCCGCCAACCCGTTTCCGGCCCATCCGCCGCTCCGCATCACGTAAAATAGCTGTGCGTGCAAACCAAGACCAGCGATCGCAATTAGGGGGAGCAAACGGGTTTTCCATTGCAAGCTCGTGGTCATGGACCATCGGCCCGTCAAGCCGAACCAACCGAGTACTACGGAAGAAAGCAGGAATGGCTGGATGTACATTGCCAGTTTGAACAAGCCATAGTCTGCATTCCCCGCGAACAGGCGTGCTGCGAGCCCAAGCATCACGAATCCAATTACGGCGGCCGGCTCAGCTCGCCATGCTTGCCAGGCCGCCGCGAAAATCGCGATCAAGAGCAGTAACGACCCGAGCGCAATGGCTAAATCGATAACTAAGCTCGAGTTTGTATCTCCAATTGACAAAAAGCCCCACAGATTCCCGAGCCCACTGGGCACCAAATAGTAGGGAAAGAGGCTCATGTCGAGATCTTGCCCGTTAAGAGACCGGGACGCTTGCCAATTTATGAAAACGATTGCTGTCAACGCCCACGTTCGCAAGGCAACGACTACGACGACGAGAGCTGCGGTCAGGGCGGGAATGGCCGACGTTATGGCCTCACGCTTCCGTAAAAGCAGAATAAGATGATAGGCTGCGAAAGAAACTGCCAGGAACGGAGTGATCTCGTAGTAAACGATCATCAGCGCGCTAAACAGCACGCCCGTAAGCACTCCCCACCGGATGGAGCGCAGGAGCGTCTGATCGTGGAAGCGATCCAACAACATCGTGCTTGTCGCAATCAGGAGCATGACTCCGCAGACTTGCGGCATAAGCTGATACGCGGTGCCTAGCGTATTCAGCGCGGAAAGAGCCAGCCACGCGCAGCTGGCGACGGCAGCCCACAGGTATTGCGGGTTGCGGAAGAGAAACCCGCCGAGTGCGGCGATCAGCGCGACATGAAACACGAGCATCAAGGGCATGTAAATCTGGTAACCCGTGAGCCCTGTTAGACTGACGAGCCAGGCCACTAAGAGGTCGCTTCCACAGCGGGCTCCTCCGATTGCGTACAAAAACCATTGGGTCGATTTGTTATCCGTGCCTTCCAGCAGGCCGTGTGCGTCGGGAAGGTCATAAAGTCCGTGGTCCGTGAAATACTGGCCGGCTTGAACGTAGGTGGCCATATCGTCGTTCACGTAGCTCACCCAGTTAAAGCCGTATAGCAGGAGCGGGTAGCCCGTCAAGAGAAACGCCACGGCGAGGATGAGCAGAAACGGCCTAAGCTTGCGGAACGGGATGATTGGACGATATCGCCAAAGCACGCCGGTTGCTGCCACGGCGAGCAAAATGGTGACCGGGAGGGCGACTTTCCTGATCGGGTAATTCAGCCGGAACAGGGTGAATAGCGGCAGCACAAGGGCGGCTACTCCGGCGCTTGGCGCCATCAGCGCGATTCGCAAAAGGTTGCACCGGGACCCTAACAACTGCAGGAGCGCAAGCCCGATAAACGAAAAGAACAGGAACAACGCGAGAGAAAGAAGCGATGCCACCGAATTCGCCATTCTATCACGCGATCCGCTCGCAGCCGCAGGTAAATTCGCGATATCTCACGATCACGAATGGCGGCCTGGCGCTGATCCAGGCGGGAATATCCTTGACTCGTAGAAACTCAACCACTCAGGCTTGGCCTCGAACCATTCCAGCGTGCGAACTAAGCCGTCTCGCAGTGGGACTTCCGGCACCCATCCAATGGCCTGCTTGAGCGCGGCATTATCCCCCACCCAGATGTCGGTATCCCAGGAACGCCGCTGCATGACGCCCCATTGCGGCTCGGCCGCGACGCCCAGGATCGCTCGTGCCTGCTCGACGATCTCGGCCAGGCTGGTTTGAGTGCCAGTTGCAACGTTGTAAACCGCACCGGGACGGATGTGCTCGCTCGTTGCCAGCTGAATCAGGGCGCGCACGGCATCATCCACGTGGACGAAGTCGCGTGCCGTGGCCGGAGAAACGAGCGGGGGAAGCTTGCCTTTCAGTCCATGAACCAACAAAGTGGGTATGAGTCGGGAAGGCTCCTCGTAAGGTCCGTACACTGAGTACAGGCGGGCTGTGACTGCGCGGATCCCCGTAGTGCGCGCAGTGTAAGTGCAATAGTGCGTGGCCGACGCTTTCGTGATCGCATAGTGGCTGTTGGGATCGAGGACCTCCAGTTCGCCGGCGGCGTGGTCTTTATAGCCGTACTCAGATGACGAGCCGGCCTGAACAAACCGCTCAACTCCCGCTTCCACGCAGGCATCCAACAGGGAGACGCAACCCAACAGATTGGTCGCCACCATCTCCTGGAATCCGGTTTGCTGAGAGTAAGCGCCGTATGCCGCCAGATGAAAAACGCATTTAGGCTTTACCGAGCGCACTGCGGATCGGACTGCCTCAGGGTCTCTGATATCCCCGACGACAATGCGGCACTCCTCGCAGATCTCGCGCAGACGCCAATTATCTTTGGTGTGACGCAAAAGCAGATGGACTTCGTAGCCATCCCGCAGCAGACGGCGCGCCAGATTGGCGCCGACGAATCCGGCCGCGCCGGTGATCAACGTGCGCTTCATTCTTTAAGGCATGCGAGCGATTCAAATGAAATTCTTATAATCGAGCGTCTCCAGGTATGGCCGCGCGCGCATTCGTATCTCTGCGATTTGTTCGGCCGTTAACTCTTGAGCGGTGCGCCGGTTCGCCTCGGGCGTCGGTGTGCGAATCGTTCCCCATGGATAGACCTGCTCCAGTTCCGCGCCGTTCCAGGATATCTTACGGAGCGAATCGGCGGCCTCAAGACCGAGTTCTTCACACACTTTCCCGAGAGTGGCGTAGGAGTCTGCCATTACATCTTCCGCGCGCACAATGTGCATCCGCTCCGGGAACTGCTCCTTGAAAAGGAGAGCATAGTACTGGTTCAGCGTCCAACCGAGAAGGTAATTTGCTAGCGACATGGGAACAGGCCGTTTGGACGTGTCGGCGAAAGCCGACCACGGGTTCCGGACAACGTGCAGAACGTGCGCTTCGGGCAGGCCGCGAAGGATCTTGTCGGCGTCCACGGTCACGATGGGACTATAGCCGACGTAAACGGTCTCGCGTCCGCTGCGCCGGAAATCTTTCCAGGCATCGAAGGTAGCGCGGAAAAAGGCGCTGACGTTGGCTGCGGTGTTGCGTCCTGTTTGCTTTACATATTGCTCGTACCGGTCGCGGCGATCGTCGTCACGTAGATCAAACGGCATGTGACGAAATTTGCTAACGTGCGGCGTTCGAGTGCGCACCTTGCACTCCTCGTCAATGATTGCCTCGTAATCCTGGCGGGCGGATGCCTCCAAGGGGAAGACCGGCCACCGATATTTTACCGGATACATACTGGCGAGCATGTCGTTTACGTATTTGGTGCCGAGTTGGGACTCAAAGGGATAGACGAACATTTGTGGATGCCCGTCCAGAAAACGATGGGTCGTGTTCCCGCCGTTCTCATACATGGCGCCAATCATCAACAGTCGAAAATTGCTATTCATTCGGCTCCCGCATTGTCTGGAGTGAGATAACGATAGAAAAGTGCGATTTCCTGCCTGGGCTTGCGGCGCGCGGCTTGGAACACGAAGCCGGAGCTAGCCGCCGCGTCCATCCAGTCAATCGCAAAAACCTGGTTGCCCGATGGCCATTCCAGGCTGCCCAGCACGCGGCCGGTCTTCGTTGAGACCGCGTGAACGCCGCAGCGGCTACTGTCGCCGGCGAGTCCCGGCGCATACTGGGCGAAGCGCGGTATAACTCGCGAGGTTGCCACGAAGGCAATGTCCTTGGTGAGGCAAAGCCCACGCGTCCATCCAGGCAGCCGGCAAACTACCTCCAACCGGCCGTCATTCACATAGCCGATTTCACCATAACCGCTGTTTGCGAGCCAGATTTTGCCCTTCCACAGGCGCGCCGAGTGCGGTCTGGTGAGACCATGACAAACCGGTTCCCTGGTTCGGCCCGAGAAGACGACACCCTGGCGATCCACCTTGTATCTGAGGTGGCCGGGACGAAGCCGGCCGATAGCGCAAGACGAGGCCGTGTAGTAGGAGTCTTCTGGCGTCTTGCCCGCGGCGATTGAATTGAGCTGGATGTGGTTTTTACTGAACTCCGGTTTTCCCCGGCGTTCGACGCATCTCGGCCACCATACGTTTTCGAATCGTCCCTCGCCGCGCAGCCGCACGATAGAATTATGGCCCACGGCATTGGCGTGCAGGTTTCCTCCGATCAGCGCCAGGTCGTGTATGTAGAGGCTGCCTGGATAAAACGAAGAGCAGACTGGTACGAGGGGCTCGGCGAAATCGGGCTTGACGTTGGTGTCGCTGCGCTCAAGCAATCTCGTAGCCGGCTTCAGCACGTAGACCTGGTTGGGGTTTCGAGTGCTGGCCATAAAAAGCCGCTGGCGACCGTGGTCCACCGCCAAGCCCGATGGGTGGGGCACGGGAAAGAAAGTTATCAAGGGACGGCCACGCCGCGAGCTCAACGCAATTACCAGGTGCTCGTACTCTCGCGTGACGAAGAGCGTCAAGCCGAGGCCGTCGAGCAGATCCCACCAATCACCATGCGCGCGGCTCTCGAGGAAGCGCGGCTCAACCGCACTGGCCTCCCTCCACTGGCTGACGATCTGGGCGGGTTCGCGCCATTCCTGGGCGGCCCGGCCCCAGATCGCGGAGGGCTTCGCCGGCTCGTTCCTCATTTGCCTGCCAACGTCCTCTGCAGCCGCCAAGCGCCCCAGTACATGCGAAATGCCGACCGTAGCGAGGTAGTACTCTTTCCGGAATAACGTCTTGAGCTGAGAATCGGAATTTCGATCACCGGATAGTCTTCCCGGCGGCAGATAATATTGAATTCAAGATCGATCAGATCGTCGTGTCGGGTGAGTTCCAGAAGCTTGGATAGCTTCCGCGAGAACACCTTGGGCGTTCCGTTGATGTCCCAGTAAGGAAGATCGAACAACGCCCGGCATTCGAGATTGTACAAAAGCGAGCCAAGCCTGCGGCTGGCTTTCTCGCGGATCTTCCGGTTGGCCTTGATCACACTATCGGGATGGATGGAACCGTAAATGAGCGCCAGCAGAAGATCGTGCGGCGTCGTGCGGGCGCAGTTGGTGTAGCAAAGCAAATCGCCGCGCGCTTGAGACAAGCCGAAACGGACTGCGCGTCCCCACCCGGATTCCTCAATGCAGAGCGTGCGCACGCAGGGGAAGCGTGACTCCAGGCCACGGCAGACTTCCAAGGAATTGTCGCGGCGCGGGCCGTTAATGACCGGCAGCACTTCAAGCGTCAGAGGCGCTTGCTGCAAGCTCACAATGTATCCTTCAATGACTTCTTGAATATGGGCGGCCTGGTTATACACGGGTAAGACAATGGACGCCAACTCACCCGCCACAGCTTTGTCTCCCCAGGGCCCTCATCGCGCACTCGATGACGGCCGCGCGGTCCAAGCCGTGCCGGCTCCAGCAACTGCGCTGGCTCCCGCTGGTTCCGTCGGGCGGTTGCGTAACAGCCAGCGGCCAGAGACGGCAGCCGAGGCCCCGTGAAGCGATCACCATGCCGGCAAGCGCTCCCAATCCGCCTGAGGCGGCTTGCGCTTCCAGCGTGATGGCATGGGGCACCGTCGCAAGCAAGGACGCCAGGTCCTCAACCGGATCAGGATGGAAGTTTGAAACCACCGCCACCGTGGCGCGAATCCCGCGCTTGGCGAGCTCGTCGGCGGCGGCGACCGCTTCCACCGTGATCGATCCCATGGACAGAATCGCCAGGTCCGGGCCGGACCGGACCACCTGAACCCGTCCCAGTTGGAACCGCGCATCGAGTCCGGGAACCGTAAGATGATCGTCTTTGCCCAGGCTATAGTAGACTGGCCCCTCCAGAGCGCAGGTTTGTTCGATAGCGGAACGAGTTTGCGCCGAATCGGCCGGAATGACAGTAGTGACGGCGGGAAGCGTTCTTAGAACTGCAACATCCTCCAGCGCGTGATGAGTGGGTCCGGCATGGCCGTATTCAAACCCCATCCCCATTCCGACGATGCGCACCGGTAGCCGGTGCAAAGCGGGGCCATTGCGAATGAATTCGAAGGGCCGCAGAGACGCGAAGGTTGCAATCGAGTAAGCGTAGGGGATGAACCCTGCTTCCGCCAATCCTGTAGCTGTGCCGACCAGGTTCTGCTCCGCCACGCCAACGTTGAAAAAGCGGGTCGGAAAACTGGCGCGAAACGGCTCCAATGCCATGAACCCAAGATCGCCTGTCAAAAGAAGGACGCGCTGGTCGCGGTGCGCTACCTGGCAAAGGGTCTCTACAAACGCCTTCCTCAATCTTCGGCCCCAACTCCCATCATCGCCAGGCGGTATTCTTCGTCACTCATCGGCAAGTAGTGCCAGTTGATGGGCTGGGTCTGCAGGTGCGACTGGGTCACTGGCCGGCCCTCCTCCATGTAGGAAACACCTTTGCCGAAGGTAGTCCGGGCAAGAATCAGATGAGGCTTGCTGCGCCCTCCTGGCGAGCTCTGCAGAGACGCCGTGAGCTCTTCCAGCGAATGCCCATTCACCTCACTGGTCCGCCAACCAAAGGCATGCCAGCGCTGTTTCATATTGCCGAGGTCGAGGACATCCCTGGTCAATCCCAGGGCCTGCTGGCCATTCATATCGATGATGGCGGTCAGATTCCCTAATTGATGGTGCGACGCAAACATCGCCGCTTCCCAGACCGCGCCTTCGTTGCATTCGGCGTCGCTCAGAAGGCAGAAAACGCGGCGGTCTGACGCCTGCAGGCGCGCCGCCAGGGCCGCTCCGGCGGCCATGCTCAATCCATGCCCGAGCGAGCCGGTGGAGAAGTCGATTCCAGGGACAGCAGCTTCCGGGTGAACGCCCAACATGCTTCCATCGCCGCAGAAGGACTGGAGCGTTTCCTCGCTGATCCAGCCCTTGAGCGCGAGAATCGCATACAACGCCAGCGCGGCGTGGCCTTTTGAGAGCAGAAAACGGTCCCGGTCCGGATCGGAAGGAGAGTCGATTCGAAGTACACGGTCATAAAGAGCGCAGAGAATTTCCACCACGCAGAGACAGGAGCCGATGTGGCCGACGTTGGCGCGCTTGGATTGTTGCAACACAATCTGCCGAATGCGCCTGGGTGTCAGATGCGATCGGGGATCTTCCCTGACCCCGGCTGAGGAGGATTTGCCTGGAGCGAGTGCAGCCTTCATTCGTTAATTCGAGTTCAACCAGCTAAGGTACCACAAGAGCTGTCAAAGGGGCATCCCGAGAAGCGATGAATCTCCAGGCGCCCGCTCCGGTCTCAGCGCCTCGCGGCCGCGGGATTAAGACCAACGGGTTACAGCATATTTTCCGCTTAGTAATTACTCACAGCGAACGTCAGGTCATTTCAGGATGGCGCTGCCGGATTCGGCAGCTTATGATGGAGGACAACTGTTCGCTTCGGAGAATTTGTGCCTAAATCCAGCGTATTAGAAACACCACGGATCGGACCAGCGTTGTGCGTCCTGTTGAGCTGCATGAGCGTGGTGTGCGGCCAGCCCAGTGTCTTGACGTGGCACAACGACAACGCGCGTACCGGGCAAGACCTCCAGGAAACACAATTGACCCGCGCCAATGTAAATGCGTCCAGCTTTGGCAAACTGTTCACAATCCCGGCCGATGGACTGGTGGACGCGGAGCCGCTGTATGTTCCGGGGCTTGCCATCCCAGGTCAGGGTGTTCATAACGTGCTGTTCGTGGTGACCGAACATGACAGCGTCTACGCCTTCGATGCCGACACAGGGGCGCAGCTTTGGCAGGTGTCGTTGCTCCAGGCGGGCGAGGAGACCTCGGATGATCGGGGGTGCTCGCAGGTCACGCCCGAGATCGGGATCACATCGACGCCCGTCATCGATCCGCTGGCGGGCCCGCACGGGACCATTTATGTGGTGGCGATGTCGAAGAATGGAACCACCTACCATCAGCGCTTGCACGCCCTCGATCTGACGGCCGGCGCCGAGGAGTTCGGAGGCCCGGTCGATGTGCAGGCGTCGTTTCCCAAGGCCCGGGGCGGCACCGCGACGTTTGACCCCAAGCAGTACAAGGAAAGGGCCGCCCTACTCCTTTGGAATGGAACGATCTATACCAGCTGGGCCTCGCATTGTGACATTCAGCCGTACGGCGCGTGGATCATCGGCTATAACGAGACGAGCCTCGCTCAAACGAGTGTCCTGAACCTGACGCCGAATGGAACGGAAGGGTCGGTATGGCAAGCCGGCGCAGGCCCGGCCGCGGACGCCAGCGGAAATATCTTTGTTCTGCTCGCCAACGGCACTTTTGACACGACGCTCAACGGCGCAGGGCTGCCGATCGACGGCGACTACGGCAACGGATTCGTGAAGATTCAATCCGGGGGCGCTTCGGTAGCCGACTACTTCACCATGAAAAATACGGTTCAGGAGTCCAATAGCGACGAGGATCTGGGCTCGGGCGGACCCCTGTTACTGCCTCAATTGATCGACTCGCAGGGCAACTGGCGCATGCTGGGTGTCGGGGCCGGCAAGGACGGCAATGTGTACATAACCGATCGCAACAACATGGGCAAGTTCAACGTGAACAGCAACGGCATTTTCGAAGAGCTGCCATCCGCCGTCGGCTCGGTCTTTTCGAGCCCTGCCTGGTTCAGTGGAACTCTGTACTACGGTGGTGTCGGCGATACCGTGAAAGCCTTTTCGTTCTCGGGCGATTTCGGTTCAAGACCCGCTTCACAATCCGCGCACGCTTTCCCGTATCCGGGCGCAACACCTTCCGTTTCGGCGAACGGATCGTCCAACGGCATTGTATGGGTCGCCGAAAACACCAATCCCGCCGTGCTGCACGCCTACAATTCGAGCAACCTCGCCGAGGAACTGTACAACAGCAATCAGGCCGCCGGAGGGCGGGATAATTTCGGCGCGGGAGATAAGTTTATCGTTCCGATGGTGGCCAACGGAAAGGTCTACGTTGGGACCACGAACGGAGTTGGCGTCTTCGGGTTCATCGACCTGGCGGTAAATAAGACGGCGCAACAGAGCAGCACTCTCGTTCCGGGATTCACGGATGCCTCGAAAGCCGTGGACGGCAACACGGATGGAACCTATGCCCACGGTTCGTGACTCACACCAACCTGGATGCCAACTCCTGGTGGGAGATCGACTTAGGCGCTTCGGCGGCCGTAAGTTCGATCGTGATCTGGAACCGGACCGATTGTTGCGGCGGGCGGCTTAGCGACTACTGGGTTTTTGTCTCGGATACGCCTTTTGGCCCGGCCGATACTCCTGCCACGTTGCAAGGCCGCTCGGGTACCTGGAGCAGCCATCAGACGGGGCAGCCGAACCCCAGTGTCAGCGTCAGCATCCCCGGAGCGCAGGGCCGTTTCGTCCGTATCCAACTGAGCGGATCTAACTACCTGAGCCTGGCGGAAGTGCAGGTCTTCGGAACCTTGCTGGGCCCCGTGGCGCAGGACCTTGCGCTGGGTAGAATCGCGACGCAAAGCAGTACGTTGGTTCCAGGCCAGACGGACGGTTCCAAAGCGGTGGACGCCAACACTGACGGGGCCTATTCGGATGGTTCGGTGACGCATACCAATCTGGATCCGAATGCCTGGTGGCAGGTGGACCTGGGCGCTTCCGCCACATTGAATTCGATCGCGATCTGGAACCGCACGGACTGTTGTGGGACGCGTCTCGGCGACTATTGGGTTTTTGTTTCTGATACTCCATTCGACTCCGGCGACACACCCACTACACTGCAAAGCCGGGCCGGAACCTGGAGCAGCCATCAGACGCTGCCGCCCAATCCGAGTTCCACCATTACTATCCCGGGTGCGCAGGGACGTTACGTCCGCGTGCAGCTCAGCGGCTCGGGTTACCTGAGTCTGGCGGAGGTGCAAGTATTCGGCGTGTTGGCTGGCACGATTCTCCAGGACCTCGCGTTAAATCGCACAGCCGAGCAAAGCAGCACACTTATACCTGGCGCGACCGATGCTTCCGTCGCAGTTGACGGCAACACCGATGGAGCATTCACTGGCGGTTCTTTGACGCACACGAACCTGGATACGAGCGCCTGGTGGCAGGTGGATTTGGGGGAGTCGGCCACGGTTGGTGAAATTGTAATCTGGAACCGGACCGACTGTTGTGGAAGCCGGCTGGACGACTACTGGGTCTTTGTGTCGGACACGCCCTTCGGTCCGGCTGACACGCCCGCCACGCTGCAGAGCCGGGCCGGCACCTGGAGCAGCCATCAGACCGCCGCACCGGATACGAATGTCGCCATCACTGTCCCCGGGGCGCCGGGCCGCTATGTTCGCGTCCAACTCAGCGGGGCAGGGTACCTGAGCCTGGCGGAAGTTCAGGTATTTAGCCAATAGAAACACACAGGTCCACGATTCGTTCAACGCCTGCACTCTCGCGTTATACTGACAGTTTCAAATACCAGGGAAAAATTGAGGGGATTCTTCTCAGGTCAGACCGGGGAGGCGTTGGGAGGTTTAGAAGAAGATGCTGCGTCGCAGGTTCGCCGCAATCAAGTTCTGGCCCGGCCAAAAAGCGGCTGAAGACGAAGTTATCGAGCGCCTGAAGGTTGCCGCCAAGCTTCTCGATCTGGAGTGCCTGGTGGTCGATCCTTTCGCCCGCTTGATCCACCCCCCGCATACGCAACTCACCCAAGATGACGTCGACTTCGTAATTAGCCTGCACTTCGAAGCGCCCAAGCAATTCGACATTTTTTCCTTCGTCACCCTTTGGAATCCGCTGCAGTTCTATCACGAGTGGGGCTACCGCAAGTTCACGCGTAATCTTCTGACCCACGACGATTTTCTCAGCTGCGACTCCGTCTCGGGGGACGATCACGTCATGCGTCCGATCTCCAATGGTCCGCCGCGCGAGCGTCCGCTGTTCCGCTTCTATCCCACTCTTTCCGGACCTTTGCTGGAGCCTACACTGGGTGATAAGAAACTGTTCTACGTCGGCATGAATTGGGAAAAGTCATCGAAACAGCCGGGGCGCCACGACGGGCTTCTTGGCTTGCTCGATCAATGCGGCGACTTGCGGATCTACGGTCCCAAAGTTTACGGAGGAGTGGAGATCTGGAAAGACTTCCAGAGCTACGTCGGCTCCATTCCTTTTGACGGTGTTTCTGTCGTCCGCTTGATCAACCAGGCCGGAATCTCCCTGGTGTTATCTTCGCGGGCGCACGCGCAAACCGAGATGATGTCGAGCAGAATTTTCGAAAGCTCGGCGGCGGGAGCGGTGATCATTTGCAACGAAAATCCGTTCGCGCGCCGGCACTTCGGTGATTCCTTGCTCTATATCGACACGACTCTGCCCCCGCAAGAAACATACGACCAGGTGCGGTCGCATCTGGCCTGGATCAAGTCTGAGCCGGCCAAAGCGCTGGAACTCGCCAGACGTTCGCAGAGCATATTCCGTGAGAACTTCCGGCTGGATACGTGCCTGGAAACGATCTATGCGGGGCTATCCGCCCGTCAGACGCAGCTCGCGCGCGCCTATGTGCCCAAGAGGCCCGAAGAGAAGATCTGTGTCGTTTTCCTGATGCCGGAGTTTCACTCCGAGATCCTCGAACAGCACATCGCCAGTTGTCTGGCGCAGAAGAACGTCGCCATCCGCGGCATCGTGGCCATGGATGCGAGAGATGCGGAGCTATTCGGGCCGAGGGTAGATTGCCGGCTCAGCGCTTCACAGACCCCGCTCGAAATCGCGCCGGTCCACTTCACGGAACGCCGCTCGGACGGTTCGGTCAGAGGCCGCAGGCCACTCGGAGAGACCCTCTTCGAAGTGCTTCGCAGTTTGGTGGAGGAAGACTATGTATGCGTGGTCGCCCCCAACGAGCGCCTCTTCTCCAATCACCTGTGTTCGCTTTTGCGGACGCTTCAGGACTACCCGGAAGCGGGCTGTGCCTGGTCCGACATGCTCCACCAGCGCCAGAGCAAAGACAAAGCTCACGCCGACGTCTGTGACGACCCGGATGTCAGCGACGCTGCGGACGATCAGCCTTTTGGGTTCGGCAGGTTTCTCTTCCGGATGTCTGCCGTTGAGGATCGCATCCAGACCGCGCTCCCTTATCTGGACGCGCTGCCCATGCATCTTCTCCTGGGAACCAGCAAGAATGTTCCGACGCGGCGATGCACGCTTGTGTCGGCAGATGGCGTCCTAGCCGGCAAGGTGGATCAGGTGGTTCCCCTGGAATTGGAGCGGGAGATCCTCCTGGATCTCTCTCCCAAGGTCTTTGAGTCTAAGAAGCCGGAGACGGTACAACAGCAGCCGCAGCCTGCTGCTTTTTCACTCGCCGGAATGACACAGCAAGAACGAACGCAACTGGCCGTTGACCTGGCGCACAGCATTCCCATCCCTGGCGTGCTAAAAAAACTCGCGTTCGGCGCGTATCGGCTGTGGTTCCGGGTGGCTGGCTCGCGCGCGAGTACGCGCAGTTGAATCCGGGCGGATGTGCGGAGCCCTCACCGTCACACGGACTCCTCGGGAAGCACGAAATCGCCCAGCCCCCAATTCTCCCGTGTGAATATGAGTGGGGAATCGTACCGCCTCATCAGATCAACCCATTTCACGAAGGCCGGATAACTCAACTCCGACAGTCCTTTTGATCGAATGCGAGCTACCCGTTCTTGCTCCCCTTCCGGCGTCCAGCCCGCGCCGGAGCTGTGCTCGACATGATAGATTCGCATCGGCTCGCGCAAAATCGACTCCCGGACGCCGGCATGGTGGGCCGCATAGCAAAACAGCGCGTCGATATGCATCGGCCAGATCGGGAACTCCGGGTAGGCTCGCAACGAGAACCAGTCGTCGCGCGAAAGCAGCGTGAAGTCCCCACACGCGTTGGTGTGCAGGTAGGCTGCATTCCGGATGTCTGGGGCGAACGGGCTGGCTGCATCGAAAGACGCGGCCCAATCGAACGCCGGGCGCGCGTCCAGAACATCCAGCCGCCACTCCTGCGGCGCAGCGTCGGTCGACGGCCGGCGCGCGCTCCCACTGCAATCCCAAAATCCGAAGGTTAACGATTCGTGGATTCCGAGTGAGCGGGAGATCGCTGCCTTGCACACCCAGACGCAGCTTGCTCGAGAGAATCTGTTCCGGCACTTGGAGCCGCAGTTGACATCGGCCGGTTAGCGGCGCCACTGCAAGCGCCGCGCCGGTCGGGATCCCGAATCTGCAGAGTGACTGGTTGTTGACCGGCGCTGGGTCCCACTTCCGCCGTGAAGCGTAAGCCCGGGCGCCGCGGCCGGCCGTTCAAAATAAAGCTCCGCCTCCGATTCGAGCCAGCGATAGCGCTGCCGATCGGAACATTCCACCGAGGACCATCCGGCGCCGAAACGAACCCCCGCATCTGGGCCACAATGTCCTGCCGGTCCAGCGCCCGTTGCCCATTGGCCGACAACTGAAATTCTCCTTCGCGCGCAAACACACGCAGCATGTGGCTTTCGCAGAAAGTCAGGAGCTCGCTGAGCGATGCGCCGGCGGGGACAGCGTTGGCGACATCGTGGCGATCGATCCTGTACATCGCGCCGCTTTCCAGACGGCGTTCCGCGAGGAACTCCATCAACTCGGCCGAAAAGATGATATCGAGATTGGTGGCGAGCACAAACTCGCCGCGCGCGCGACGGATGCCCGTATTCTTCGCGATCATCTGATGCAGCGGTATAGCGGCCGCGTTCCTGAATCGCGCATGGACATCCGGCTGGAACTTCGATCAACCGGACTTCACAATATTTCGGCTGAGAGGGCCAGCGCAGCGAGTCCTTCAGGCGTGGACGATCGGCGGGAGGATTCCACTCGACTACAACGATTTCGGACTGTAAACCGTAGCGCTCTGCTTGACCGATCCAGGAATCCAGCATCCCTTGCATCCGTGCCAGCATGTTGCCGCCATGGTCGTCGTTCCTGGCTGCGACCACCAAAGAGAGGTAGGGTTCCCCGCGCGCTGCCATTCAGACCTGGAGTTTAGCAGACTCGGGTTCGCGGGAGCCTCAGCGAATCCAGTACAAACGAAAAGCGCAGCACGGTGTGTGTTCTGGACACGACCGGCTGCGCCTTAGTCACTCTGGTATCAGGCAGACTTAGCGATGCCCGCCACCACCGTGGCCGCCGCCACCGACCGTGGAACACCGCCACCACCGCCACCGTGGAATCCACCGCCGCCGCCGCCACCGCCGTGGAATCCACCGCCGCCACCGCCATGGAAGCCTCCGCCACCGAAACTGCGGGCCGAGAAGCCGCCGCCAGAAGGAGCGGAGCGGAATCCACCACCACCGAACGACGGGCTGGACCGATAAGCGGGCGCGCTCAGAAAATCCGCCCGAGCCGCCGCGATAAGCCGGCGCGGAATACGACGGGGCTGAGCGGAATCCGCTGCTGCCGCCGAATCCGCGGTTGCCACCGTAGGACGGGCTGGAGCGGAAGCCCGGCTGCGCCGCACCACCCCGCGAGGCTGAGTTAAAGCCCTGACGTCCTGCCGCGGTTCCCGCGCCGGATTGGCCAAAACTCCGCCAGCCGCCGCTTTGGGCACCACCGCCCTGCGCGAAGGACCTGGCTCCAGCCGCGCCTGAGCTGTTGGCGGCGCCGCTCCGATTGAATCCACCAGCTTGTCCGTTACGTGCGAATCCGCCGGCTTGCCCGCTGCGGTTGAATCCACCTGTTTGTCCGCTACGGTTGAATCCACCAGCTTGTCCGCTGCGAGCGAATCCGCCAGCTTGTCCGCCGCGAGCGGATCCACCAGTTTGTCCGCTACGGCTGAATCCGCCAGCTTGTCCGCTGCGAGCGAATCCGCCCGCTTGTCCGCCGCGAGCGAATCCACCAGTTTGTCCGCTACGAGCGTAGCTTCCACCCCTGGCGTAGGTTCCGCCAAACCGGTTCGCTACCGATTGATTGCCGTAGGGAACGCCCTGGCGAATGTGCCGGATTATGGTTCCACGCACCGCCTCGGAACCCGCCGGAGCCAGCAAACTCGCCCCGTCCAAAGCCGCCTCGTCCAAAGCCGCCTCGGCCAAAGCCGCCGCCCCAGCCACCGAATCCGTAATTGTTGAAGAAAAATCCGTTGGTGAGAATGCCACCGCCGAACCAATTGCAGCCCCAACCCCAGCCGCCCCATCCAAGACCCCAACCGAGGCCGCCGAAAAAGCCGCCTAAGAAAATTCCAGGATAGAAGCCGAATCCATAGTCGACCGGCGGATAGTAAAGCGGAGGATAGTAGCCCACGGCGGCGGGCCCCAGACGTAATCGGGATTGTACTCGGGCACGTAGACTTCCTGGGGGTTGGCGGGCATAATGTCAATGGCGCTTTGCCCGTCTTGCGTTTGGGTTGTCACGTTCTGCTGTGCATTGGAATTGAGTTTTCCCGATGCGCTAGCCTCAGCGCGCAGCTTTTGAACCGAATTCATGACATCTTGCTGCTGGGCCAGAAACGCATTGCCGAGAGCGGTGGTCCACTGAATATCCGAAGCCAGACGATTCAACACATCTGGAAAGACCACCAACGCCTGGATGCTCGGGTCCCAATTCTGTTGGCGCGCCGCGTCAACCAGTTGTTGGCCTTGCAGATTCCGATTTTGCTGCAACCATTGCGAGGCTTCCACAATTTCCAGCGGGTACGTGGACGCCACCAGCACCTGGCTCAGCAAATTATCCGGATAGAGCGCAATGGGCGCCACCAAGTCGTTCAGTTGATCGGGGGAAAGCAGCTGCGCTGGCGGGGGTGCGCCCTGCGCCGGGGGCGGCGGAGCGGTTTGCGCAATATCCTGCGCAAACAAAATGGCGCCGCCGGGGAATAAAAGCATCAGCAGGACGCACACGCCTGAAACCGCCTGCCGAAGGATCACGGGGATGGACCTCGCGTTTTTCATTTGCCACCTCCCTTGCTTCCGCATCATTTGCGGAGGCTTCCGCTCTGAATAAGGCACGTCCCAGGCCAATTGGCAAACCCTTAAAATCACAGGGCTTAGATTCATGCTGCGTTTCTGGCCTGGCCGGTTGGAAAGCACCAACTTGCTGGATCACGGCCAATTATTTGACGAAGACGCGGTGGCGTCGCCCGCGAGTAACCGTGACAGGCGCGCTGCCCCCGGAACAGCCGCGAAACCGCATCAAGTACAATAGCAGGCTGATATGATCACGCGACCTCGACTGGGCTTCGCGCTGGCAATGCTGGCCTGCTGCGGGGCGTTATCGCACGCGGCGGAAATCCGGACCATCGCGGGCACCGGCAAACCCGGCCATTCCGGCGACGGCGGGCCTGCGACCGCGGGTGAGTTGAACAATCCTTACGGCCTGACCATCGGCCCCGACGGCGCCCTGTACATTTGCGAAGTTGATAACCACGTCATTCGCCGCCTGGACTTGAAGACCCACACGCTCTCCACCGTGGCGGGAAACGGTCAAAAGGGATATTCAGGCGACGGTGGCCCCGCGCTCGCGGCGTCCTTGAATCAGCCCTACGAGATTCGCTTCGATCGCTCGGGGAACATGTATTTCGCCGACATGCCGAGTCACGTGGTGCGCCGCGTGGACGCCAAGACCAACATCATTTCGACGCTAGCCGGCACCGGTGAGCCCGGCTTCTCGGGCGACGGCGGCCCGGCCAACAAGGCGCAGCTGCGCCAGCCGCACAGCATCGCCATCGATCCCAGCGGCGCCTGGCTCTACATCGCCGACATCGGCAATCACCGCATCCGCCGGGTCGATCTGAAGACCGGTCTCATCGACACCTTCGCGGGAACGGGCGAACGAAAGCCAACGCCGGATGGCGCTCCGCTCGAGGGCACGCCGCTCAATGGGCCACGCGCGATGGCGTTCGACCGCGCGCGGCGACATGTACCTGGTGCTGCGCGAAGGCAATGCGGTTTATCGCATTGACATGCGCGCCCGCATCATTCATCACATCGCTGGGACGGGCGCCACCGGGTACACGGGCGACGGCGGGCCGGCCGTTCAGGCGCAGCTATCCGGGCCCAAGGGTATCGCCATCGCGCCCGATGGCCGCGTTTTTATCGACGATACCGAGAGCCACACCGTCCGGCGCATCGATCCCCAGACGGGCATCATCGATACCGTGGTTGGCAACGGAACGCGCGGCGACGGGCCGGATGGGGCGCCGCGTTCCTGTCTGCTGGCGCGCCCGCATGGGATCTTCATCGATCCGGCCGGAGCCGTCTTCATCG
This sequence comes from Terriglobia bacterium, assembly GCA_963739705.1. Lineage (GTDB taxonomy): Bacteria > Acidobacteriota > Terriglobia > Bryobacterales > Bryobacteraceae > Palsa-89. The sequence continues at coordinate 1,128,269 of CAVUBR010000025.1, forward strand.
CCGACAGCGAAAATCACAGGATCCGGCTGTGGAAGGAGTAACGGGCGGGGTTGAATCTTTTTGCCTGTCTTGACATCGAATATCTTGATATCAAGATAAAAGGAGATTCCGGCAATGACCAAAACAGAGACTCAGTTCCGTAGCCTGGCCCGCGCCGTTCCGAGCCTGCGCACCCTCGAAGGCGGCGGGGTCGAGATCCACCGCGCTTTCCCCATCCCTCAAATCGAGGACATCGATCCTTTTCTGCTGCTGGATCACATGGGGCCCATCGATTACCGGCCGGGCGACAATACCGGGTTCCCGGACCATCCCCATCGCGGCTTTGAGACCGTGACCTATCTGCTGGAAGGTCAAATGGAGCACCGCGATTCCTTCGGCAACCGCGGCGCGTTGAACCCCGGCGACGTGCAATGGATGACGGCCGGTTCCGGCCTGGTGCATTCGGAAATGCCGGGAAGCGATCTGATTCGCCAGGGCGGACGCCTGGAAGGATTCCAGCTTTGGGTGAATCTGCCGCGCCGCGATAAGATGACCGCGCCGCATTACCAGGAATTGAAGGCCGCCCAGATACCCCAGGCCGCCAGTGCATCCGGGGACGTTCAGGTCAAGGTGATCGCGGGCGAATCGCTGGGAGTCCGCGGCGCCATCGAAAGCCGGACGCCGATTCTCTACCTGCACCTGACCTTGGCGCCGGGCGCCAGGTTCACGCAGCCGATCCCGAAGACGTTCAACGCTTTCGCCTACGTGATTCGCGGCCAGGCTCAGTTCGGGGACGCATCGCCGGTCCAAGGCGAAAAGCGGCTCGTGGTTTTCGCCCACGACGGGGACGCGATCAGTGTCGCCAACCCAGGTGGAACGCCAGCCGGCATACTGCTGATCGGCGGTGAACCGATTGGTGAACCGGTGGCTCGGCATGGCCCATTCGTTATGAACACGCGCCAGGAGCTGGTGGAGGCGTTTGAGGACTACCGCTCGGGGAAAATGGGCCGAATCGCATGATAGCCTAGCGCTTATCTGAGCGATAAAACCCAAGACGTCGTGTGTAGCCGCGCAGGGCGAGCCGAACTGCTGAGCTATCCAAGGACTTCCCGCCTGGACACCGGATTGCATCTCGTGGCCTGCGAGGGGAAGACCATGCGAACAGCTCTCTCATTCGGCCTCGCTCTGGCGCTGGCCCTGCCGATCCTGGCCAAAGACAACAACCGCCCGCCAACCGAGCAAATCCAGCGCGGGCATGACCTCTTCGTAAAGTCTGGGAAGGGCACCGCCTGCGCTACTTGCCACCAGATGGCTGGCGAGGGGACGGCGATCGGCCCTGACCTGACCACGATGGGTTCGATGGGAACCCCGCACGTCATTGTCATGACGATGCGAATGCGCATGACCACCTATGTGCAGTCGTTCAAGACGGCTCACGGCGGGACGTTCCCTGGGATGCTCAAGGAAAAGCAGAAGGACGAGACCGAAATCTGGGACCTGAGTCAGATGCCGCCGGTGCTTCGAAAGCTGCCGAACAGCGAGATTGTGTCGGTGGTGCGCGACCAGACCTGGAAGCATCCTCCAGCTTCGGTAGACTACACGCCGCAAGAACTGGCTGATCTGATCAGCTTTCTGCGTTGGGCCGCTACGGGCTCGGTGAAAGAAGTCAAAGCATCCGAAGTGGCCGATCTGCAGTAGTGCTCGCATCGGAACTGCGGCTCAAGCTGCGCTTCTCGAGAAGCTTCTAACGGTAACCTCGGTAATCAAGCCAACAGCTTGGTGCTCCGAGCGTTAACCTCATCACAAATTAGATACTAATCAGGTCTTTCTAAGCCCCACAGACACGTGGTAGACTGAATCCAACTTTGTTCTCGCTGCTGGAGTGTGTTCTTGCACGCGCCAGCAACTTAAGCTTTGGGAGGAGTCTTAGAAAATGGTTTTCGAACCAACGTCAGGCCTGAGGCGACGTGTGCCCATGGCCTGCCACAACCGGGAGGATCGAATGTTCAGGTCAGTTTTGTCTTTCGGCGCCGTTTTGATTCTTGCCGTGGCAGCCTGTCTGCTTGTCACGCCCAATCTGTCAGCCCAGTCGACTGCGTCGATCACCGGTACAGTAACGGATGCGACGGGCGCGGTCGTGCCCAATGCCACGGTCACGGTGCGCAACCAAAACACGGGTGAAGAACGCACCATGCAGACCGATTCAGCCGGAATCTACGCTGTCCCCTCGCTGTCCCCTGGCACGTACCGCGTGGAGGTGAAATCGTCCGGAATGCAGACTACCGCGGCCCCCAACCTGGTGCTGGACGTCGGCACCACGGTCCGCCAGGATTTTAGCTTGAAGGTGGCTGCAACGTCCGAGACCGTTGAAATCACCGCCGCCGCACCGGTTATACAGAGTTCCACAGTCTCGGTCGGTTCGGTGGTGAATCAAGCTACGGTGCAAGAGATTCCCTTGAACGGCAGGCACTTTATCGACCTCACGCTGCTGACCGCCGGCACTGTGACGCCGCCCGCGAATGGATTTTTGACGGCCCCGCTGCGCGGCCAGGGCTCATTCGGCTTCAACAGCGGCGGTGCCCGCGAAGACGAAATCAACTACATGATCAACGGCGTCAATCTCAGCGACCCCGTTCAGAATCAGATCACTTTCCAGCCGACCATCAATACGGTATCCGAATTCAAGCTGGACAACTCCACGTACAGCGCCGAGTACGGCCGCAACGCGGGCTCGATCGTCAACATTGCAACGCGCAGCGGAACCAACGAGTGGCACGGCGACTTTTACGAATATTTGCGCAACAGCTACTTCGACGCGCGAGATTTCATTAACCCCACTTCCCAACATCAATCACCCTTCAACCGCAATCAATTCGGCGCCGACGGCGGTGGGGCCATCAAGAAGGACAAGACCTTCTTCTTTTTGAGCTATGAAGGCCTCCGGCAGTTGCAATCGGTTCCACTGACGAGCGGGGTGTTGACCTCCGCGCAGCGCTCGCAGGCTCTGGCCACGGGCGATCCGATCATTCAGAACCTGCTAAACCTGATCCCGCTTCCGAACTCCGGGACGAATCAGTTCGTCTCCGGCGCCACGGCCAACGTAAATATCGATCAGGGAACCGCCAATGTCAGCCACAACCTGACCGATTCGAATCGTTTGAACTTTTACTACGCCTTCCAGGCTGACTTGCGCGGGGAGCCACCCACCACGGACGGCAATACGCTGCCCGGGTACGGCGACATTCGTCAGGGACATCGCCAGATCTTCACGCTCAATGACATCGACGTCGTCAATCCCGACCTGGTCAACGAGGCTCGTTTAGGCTACAACCGCATTCACATTACTTTCAACGCCGACAACACCGCGAATGCTTCGGCGTTGGGAATCAGCAACGGCGTTACTTCTTCGATCGGTCTGCCGCAGATTTCGATTCCGAGCATCAACTTGGGATTCGGCGGCGTCGGCGGATTCCCGCAAGGTCGCGGCGACTATTCGGCGGTCGCCTCCGATACTTTAAGCTGGACGCATGGAAAACACAATTTCAAGTTCGGCGGCGAGTACCGGCGCATCGACAACAACAATTTCTCCTACACTCCGGGCACGTTCACGTTCCCCAGCGTCAACGCTTTCATCGCCGATCAAGCCACGAGCTTCGGCGCTAATCCCTCCAATGGGGCCAGCCGCATCTATGTGAACTCGATAGGCGGCTTCGCCATGGATCAATGGAAAGTCACGCGGAGCTTCATGTTAGACCTGGGGGTCCGCTATGACTGGTACGGAACTCCGAGCGAGGCGGGCAATCGCTTCGTAGTTTTCAATCCCGCCAACTCGACGCTCCAGCCAAGCCAACAGCCGTACCAGCAGAGCGCTCTGAACTTCCAGCCTCGTGTCGGATTCGCCTGGGATCCGTTTAAGAATGGCAAGACCGTTATTCGCAGCGCGTATGCCATCATGACCGATCAGCCCATCACCGGGATCGTGGGGGCCCTGGCAACCAATCCGCCCTACGCCTTCCCCGTTTCTTTCGCGCCTACGGCCGCTGTTCCGTCCGTGGGCTTCGGTAATGCGTTCGCTTTGGCCAGCGGCGCCGTCGCGCCGCGGTCGATTGCGCCCGACTACAAGGACGCGTATGTACAGTCCTACAACTTCAACGTCCAACAGGAGTTCGGGCAACAACTGGGGTGTCATGGCCGGCTATTTCGGAAGTAAAGGCACGGACCTGAACATTATTGTCAATCAGAACCAGCCCATCAATGGCGCCAAGCCGTACCCTGTTTTGTCGGCCGCCAGCCCGATCTTCCCAGGCAAGGCGCTCAGCAATATCTTGACTGAGGAAAGCGTTGCCAACTCCAACTACAACGCCCTGTGGCTTACCGTGACCAAGCAGCTCTCGCATGGGTTGCAGATCAATGGCACCTACACCTGGTCCAAGTCCATGGACGACAATTCCCGCAACAACAATGGCGGAGCGACCTTCTTGCCGCAGAACAGCTACGACATTCGCAACGAGTGGGGCCCATCCGATTTCAATGTCGCGCACCGCTTCACGCTAGACCCGGTTTACATGCTGCCGTTCAAAGGCAATCGCTTCGTGGAAGGCTGGCAGGTGTCGGGGATCGTGCAGCTGCAGACCGGAAGCCCGCTGAGCATCCATACCACTAACGCTTCTCTGACCGGTTTACCTACGGTAAGGGCGAGCATTACGGGCCCCCCGGAGACCGGCTTCTCGCCGGCCACCAACAAGAGCGCGACCTCGGTGACCTACATTCAGAATCCCGGCGTGTTCTACGATCAGGGCAAGGCGTTTGGGAACCTCGGCCGTAATGCGATCACCGGGCCAGGTTTTGCGAACGTCGATCTGGCGCTGTGGAAGGAAACTAAAATCACCGAGCGCCTCACTTGGATGATCCGCGCGGATTGCTTCGACTTGCTGAATCACGCCAATTTCTACAATCCGAACCTGGTGGTTCCAACCGGCCTGGTTCCCGGCGCGCCCATTTCGCCTACCGGGACATTCGGCCTGATCACGGCCGGAACGCGCTTCCCGGCGGGCGACTTCGGCACTTCGCGCCAGGTCCAGTTTTCGACTCAGTTCACGTTCTAAGGTTCTGGTTTGCCGTAGTCCCTCTGCCGGAGCCTTTCTTAAGGCTCCGGCACTATTCGTCTCCGGCAAATTACCGAGCCCAATGGTACGATCACGCGATAGACACGCGTGCGCTTTCGCGGTTTAATCAGGCATGCTGCGATGCACCTCCTGCAATGGGATCCTGACCAAGTCCGAAACGGTCTGCTATAGCTGCGGCGAGAAGACCGGGGCGGGCGAGAAACCTAAGGGTGGCGGCTTTGACACGCTGGCTTCCATCGTCTTTTACATTTCGCTCGGGCTGACCGTACTGTCGATCTTCAGCAACTACGCTCCGCCGCTCTCGGTCTGCGTTCCCGTGACCGTTATACTCTTATTCGTCAAAAGCTCCGCCAGCCAGCTCAGGAAGAACCAGACCTAGCCCCTGTCCCCTCCAATGCGGGGAGTGGTGTTCAATAGAGGGTTATGCTCCCCGTCGACATTCCCGTCAGTCCCGAGCTAGCAGCCTACATCCGCCGCGTCAGCTTGCGAGAACCGGACATTTTAAGGCGCCTGAGAGAAGAGACTGCGAGCCATCCCCGGGTCAGCATGCAAATCTCGCCGGAACAGGGCCAGTTCATGGCTCTGCTGATCCACATGCTGGGCGCGCGCCGGACACTGGAGATCGGCGTCTTCACCGGTTATAGCTCGCTGGCAGTGGCGCTGGCGCTGCCCGAGGATGGGCGAGTGATCGCCTGCGACGTCAGCGAAGAATACACTGCGGTGGCGCGCCGGTACTGGCGCGAGGCGGGCGTCGAAGACAAGATCGACCTCAGGTTGCGGCCCGCGCTCGAAACCTTGAACAACCTGATTGCGCTCGGCCAGGCCGCGAGCTTCGATTTCGCCTTCATCGATGCCGATAAGGAGAATTACGACAACTACTACGAGCGCTGTCTGACGCTCGTCCGGCCCGGCGGCCTGATCGCTGTCGACAATGTGCTTTGGTCGGGCCGCGTCATTGATGCCGCCGATGAGGACGCGGACACGCGGGCGATTCGCGCCTTCAACCAGAAGCTGCTCGCCGACGAACGAGTCTGGCTGAGCCTGTTGCCAATCCGCGACGGCGTCACGCTAGCGGTAAAGAAGCCCTGAAGGCTTCAGTGCTGGACCGCCGCGCCCTGCGCCGACGCCTTATCCGAAGGCGTATCGAAGCGGATATCGATTACCGCATTCCTAGGGAAATGTACCTCCGACCCGCGCGCGATCACAGTCGAATAAAGCGCCCAGGCCATGCCGTAGTATCCGAAGGCGGTTCCTACGTAACGCGAGCTTTGCGCGATGCCGGCCCCGAGCAATCCGAAACCGAAGCCGCCCCCGATGGTTCTGCCGCCAACGTTCTGGCTTTGGCCGATAATCTGGTGGCTTTGATTGCGCAGCGGATCGTTGTCACCGGCGCGGCGTGCAACCATGACAGCCGCGGCGGCCGCCAGGAAACGCGTCTTGGATTCGTTGACCTGCACGCCTCCTTCCCGATCCACTTTGAGGCGGGCCTTACCGGTGCTCTCCGCAGCCTGTAGATTGGCCTCTGTGCGGACTTTCAATGCTTGCTGCGCCGGCTGCTGCTGCTCGGCAACAGGCGTCGCAGCCCGCAGCCGCGCAACTTCTGTTGGTAATTCGAAATCCTGGAAACTGAAGCGCACCTGACCGCTGCGATGAAACCAGCGGGATTTCTTAGAAACCACGACGGCGCCTTGCAGTTGCGTGCCCTCCGGCAAGATCAGCTTGTGATCGGCTGAGTACACCGGTTCAGTGAGAGCTGCTTGTACCGCTTCACCCGCTTTCGAGGAGAAAGAGTCCACGGGTGTAATCAGCCGGGCGTGCGCCACGCTCGCGGCTTTCGGCTGAGTTCCCACCAAGGCGAGTGCACCGGCCTCAAAAGGCTCGGCGCCGAAGCTGAGTGGCTCCGACAGTTCCGCGTCGAAGCGAGTTCCCTTGCGTACGTACTGCGGGTGATACGGCAGCTTTGCCACCAGGTAATCTTCGACCACTTCCTTCTTGTCCGGCCCGCGCACCAGATCCGGAATACTTTTCGCCCTATCGATTTGAGCCTGGATGGCGTCCTTGACCTGCTGTTTGCCCGCGCCCAGCACGCCTGTGTTCTGAGAGGCGGTGGAACTTTGCGGTTTCCTCTGCCTGGATGAAACTATGGAATCGAGCCCGACGCTTTCCGCCGTGCGCATCGGTATCTTGCGGCCGTCCGGCATGATCAAGGTGGTGAATTCCACTGGGGCCGTGTGCAGCGGCGTGAAATCTCCATTGAGAATGGCCTGGGTGCGCAGTGCTCTAGAAACAGCCTGCACTTGGCCGACTTGGCCCAGAACAACTGCTCCGGCCGGGATCACCTGATGATCGAATACATAGACCGGATCGAGGACCTTGGCCTCGACCGGCGCGCCGGTGCGTTTCGAGACACGCTTGGTCAAATACAGACGCAACGGTACGCCGGCCGGGATAATCAGGGGAACCTCGGGAGCCTTTGAGACCGCCTTGTCGGCCGCAGTCAGGCTCGCGAGGGAGAAGGCCAAAATATAAGCTGCTTTGGCCGTGGTGCTGGTACTGCTTTGCATAATGGTTCGTTTGACGCTTGGGGGTAATTCCGAGGGTACCGCTGAAAGGTTGTTGCTGTCTTCGCCTAGGCGACGCCCGCCTTCAGAGGGTACCATGGCCTCATGCCGCATCCCGATCTCAGCGCGCTGTGGGAAGAACACACCGCGCATGAATTTTCCACGCGCGACACCGAAGCGACGCTCGCGACCATGGTGGATGACGCTTACGTCAATCACATCCCGGTCCTGACCGGAGGACGCGGCAAGGCGGAACTGCGTCGGTTCTATTCGACGGATTTCATTCCGAAAATGCCGCCCGATACAAAGCTCACGCCGGTATCGCGGACGGTCGGGCGGGACCAGCTCGTCGATGAGATGGTCTTCTCGTTCACGCACAGCATCGAAATGCCGTGGATGTTGCCGGGCGTCGCGCCTACCAACAAACGCGTGGAAGTTCCCCTGGTTGCGATCGTGCATTTCCGCGGCGGGAAGCTGGCGCACGAACACATCTACTGGGACCAGGCCTCGGTCTTGAAGCAGATCGGTCTGCTGAACGATCCGGCGTTACCGGTGTGTGGCGCGGAAACGGCACACAAAGTGCTTCGAAGCGAATCGTAGGCAGACCGCCGACGCTTCGCAATGGCTTGGTATACATCCAAATCCGGAATGAGTCAGGTCCTGGCGTGGATGATGTCATTTGCGCTGCTGAACGTAATTACCGTGTGCCCGGTGCTGGCGCACCAAGTCCCTATAGGGCATGCCTGTTGCGAGCATTCTACACGGCACTCCATTCCGTGTACGGACAACACTTCGAATGCGTGCCCGTACAGCTTGCTGGAGAAATCCCAGGCTAAACTTGCGTTTTTGGCCCCGCCGCTGGCGCCGGCTTGCAGTGCTCGGGCTGAGGCAAATCGCCCAAAAGTGTGGTTTTCTGCGCTGCCTCGGCGGGCACATGAAGCCGACTTGTCCGCTACCTACCTGCACCTGCGAGTTCTTCTAATCTGAGCTTCGGTTCGATCAAAACAGCCAATTGAACCAGGAACTTAGATTTCAGAAAAAGGAGAATTTGCAATGAAAAAAGTCATCATGATGCTCGGATTGTTTGGGACGCTGCTGGCCGGTAGCATTTCTCTCATGGCAGGTACCTGCTGCGACTGCTGCCAGGGTGACCAGGCTTGCTGCCAGGACGGCTGTGACAACTGCGCCTGCTGCAAGTAGTAGTCAGGATCAGTGGGAGGCGCTCGCCTCCCACTCCCTTCATCTGTTTCCCACGAAAATATTCTTCGGAATCATGGCGTGGACGCCTTTGTTGCCGTCCACCAGTTGCGTGATGTTGAAGTCCACGGCCACGCTCGCCAGCATGTAGGCATCGTCGCGGCTTAGGTGTTTCTCCTCCACCAGGAAATCAATGGCCTCGCGAATCGCCAGCTTGGTAGCTTCGGTCAAATCCTCATTCAGCCCCATGGTGATGTAGTACGTCGGAGTTTCGGCGCGCGGCCATTTCAGATGCATGTCCTTGCGGACGATGAACTGAAAAGTTCCTGTTAGGCCGGTCTCCATGGCGGTGATGTCGATCTCGCCGTTACCTTGCCCGGCGTGGCCGTCGCCCACTTCGAACAGCGCCCCCTTGGCGTGGATCGGAATGTAAAGCGTGGTTCCTTCCACCAGGTCCTTGTTGTCGAGGTTTCCGGCATGGATCCAAGGCGGCGCGCTACTGATGCGCCCATAGGATTCGGGCGGTGCGACACCCATGCTGCCGAAAAAGGGGTGCATCGGGATATCGATTCCCTCGGCAAAATGCGCGATTTTCCTAGCCCGGTCCAGCGGAATAATCTTGGTCTTGGCGTAAGGAAAATCTTCGCGCATGAAGCCGGAGGTCGGCCCAAAGCTATTGTAAGCAAAGGGATAGTCCACTTCGATTTTCTGAATGCGGACTTCCAGCGTGTCGCCCGGTTCGGCCTCTTCAATGAACACCGGCCCGGTCAGGATGTGGCCGCCTGGGCCCTTTTCGGTCACTTCCTTGTAAATGGTCCGGAAGGAGTCGGGAATATCGGCCGGTGGCACTCCAAGTGCTTCGAATCGCGCGGGACTCCCGGTGGAGACCGTTTCAATTCGAACGGTATCGCCGGAATGGACGCGCAGCACCGGCTTGGCGGAAGCTGAGTAGTACCCCCAAACCACAGTGCTAGGACTTGCTTTCAGTTCAAAGTTCTCGGCCAGACTCGACGGAGCGCCGCTAATGAGGCAGAATAGAAGAAGTTTTTTCATCGGGGTCCTAGGGTAATCATAACTTGACCCGACAGTTGCGTTTCAGTAGGCTAGCTTTAAGTTTATTTCACGACGGAGGTAACTTGGTCCTTCTGCTCTTTGGGCCGCCCGGTAGCGGCAAAGGGACGCAGTCGCGATTGATCACTAGCTGGTTGGGGATTCCGGGGATTTCGACCGGGGACATGTTGCGCGCTGAGATTGCGGCCGGCACTGAATTGGGCCGCGCCGCGCAGGCGGTCATGGACAGCGGGGGATTGGTAGGCGACGATCTCATGAACCAGATGCTGGCGAATCGGGTGTCGCAGCCCGATGCGCAACGCGGGTTCTTGCTGGACGGCTATCCACGCACCGTCGAGCAAGCTGAGTTTCTCGATCGCCTGATCGCGGAGCGGCACTTGTCGAAGCCCGTAATTCTGCATCTGGATGTCCCGCTGGATGCGCTGGTGGGCCGGCTCACATCGCGCCGCCAGTGTCCCAAGTGCGGGACCATTTACAATCTGCTGCACCAGCCGCCCAAGAAAGCCGGGTTTTGCGATAACGACGGCACGCCGCTGGTCACGCGCAAAGATGACCAGGAAGACGTGGTCAAAGAGCGCCTGAAGAACTATCTGGCGTTAAGCCGTCCGGTTCTGGCACATTACCAGGACGCGGACTATCACGCGATTCGCGGGGACCGGTCACCCGGCTACGTCTTCGAGGCCATCACCGGCATTCTGGAACCGCTGGTGTCAAAAAACGGCGCAATCCCTTTCAAGCATTCCCTCTCGCATTCGGATCCCGTAACGAATTGAGTGCTACGATGTTCTGGTCTGCCCGCGCGGCATCGGGCAGCCTGGAGCAATTCACACTATGCGAAAACGCAATTGGCTGGCCTTGATGGCTGTTCTTGGTGCGGCGCTTTGGGCCCAGAACTCCGGCATTCAACGCACGATTGTAAAACGAGGCGACACCACGGTACCCGGGCGCGAAGCGATTATCGCGCGCGTCGAAATCGCTCCGGGCGCATCGGCCGGCCGGCATACGCATCCGGGCGAAGAGATCAGCTACGTCGAAGAAGGCGAAGGCGAAATCCTGATGGAAGGGCAGGCGCCGCTGAAGGTCAAGGCCGGCGACGGATTCGTTGTCCCCGGCGGCACCAAGCACGATGCGCGGAATACTGGAACGCAGCCGTTAAAGCTGGTGGCCGTGTACGTTGTGGAGAAGGGCAAGCCGCTCGCTACGCCCGCGCCGTAACGGTTATCGGCGGCGCCAGCACCGTGCAGCTTCGGACAGCGGACCCGTAGGCTACCGGATGAAGTCGCGGATGGCGGCGTTCACTTCATCGCGCTTTTCGTGAATCACCCAGTGCGAGCCGTCGGGGATGCGCTTGATGGTCAATTGCGGGACGAATTTGTCCAGGCCGTCCAGGTTCTGCGTAAGCAACGCGGTGTCTTTCTCGCCCCAGATCACCAGCGTCGGCACTTTGACCATCAGCGCGTTGGGGTCCATGGCGGAATTACCGCGTCCACTGCTCGTAGCTTGCCCCGCGGCCGGAGGGCCCACTTCGTTGGCGCGATAGTAATTCAATCCGCCGGTCAACGCGCCGGGTTGCGACCAGGCTTTGATATAAGCCTGCTTGTCTTCTTCGGTGAACACGCCGTTCTTCAGGCCTGCGCCCAACACGGCGTTCACCAGCCAGGCATAATTATTGGCCGACAGGGTCTGCTCGGCCTGCGGGCTGCGGAACATCAGCATGTACTGGCTGGCTTCTGCTGAGCCGGGTCCGTCGCCAGCAGCCGCCCGAACACGCCGGGATGCGGCGCGTTCACGATGACCAGCTTCTCGAGCATCTCGGGATGCGCGATGGCGAAGGCCCAGGCGATGGCTCCGCCCCAGTCGTGCGCCACCAGGATGAACTTTTTCTGATGCGAGAAATGATCGCCCAGCGCTCGAACATCTTCCACCAGCACGTTCATTTTGTATTGATCAAGCGTCCTCGGCTTGTCCGACAAGATCGTAGCCGCGCATGATCAGGCGCAACCGCCAGGTGATCTTTACCGAACTCGGCGAGCTGGTCCTTCCACTCGTACCAGAACTCGGGGAATCCATGCAGGAACAGGATGAGAGGGCCTTTTCCCGCGGTCACGACGTGCAACCGCACGCCGTTGACGTGGACGTACTTGTCTTTGAACATCGGTTTTTCCATGGTTTTGGCGACTGCGGGAATCGAGCTTGCAAACAACAAAGCAAGAACAGAGTACACGCGCATCTTCGCGAAATTTGCGGTCATGTGGGAAGCCTACGTCCCCAGAGACGCGAAAGTCAATCGAGCCGCGACGAAGGGCCGCGCCGGACGGATGAACGGCCGATTACGACGCTTCGGGAATCGCGACCACCTTAGCGTGCCGCCAGAGGCGCTCCAGTTCGTAGTAGGCGCGCGCCTTCGCGGAAAATACGTGGATCAACAAATCGCCGTAGTCCGCCAATACCCATTCGGCATTGGCGAAGCCCTCCACGCTAACCGGATACTCGCCGCGCAGCTCCATCTGCTGCGCGATCTCTTCCGCGATAGCCTGAATCTGTTTTGGATTCGAGCCGGTGCAGATCACGAAAAAGTCGGCGAAGGAAGTGACATCGCGCAGATCCAGCACACGGATGTCGATCGCTTTTTTCGATTCAGCGGCATGGACGGCAGTCAGCCAAGGTGGGGTCTCAAGCGGAGGGGCGACAGGTTCAATTGCGGGGTTCAGTTGTTGTTGAATAGTGCTCCAGAGTCTCCTTATCGTATGTTACACTGAAAGTTCCCATGCGACAAACGGCCGTTGTGTTGTTGTGTTTCATTTCGGTTGCGCTATTCGCTCAAACGCCGCAGGCCGCTCTGGAAGCCAATGCGAATAAACGGATTGAGCTCGCCCAGAAGGATCTGGACCGGGTACGAGAACTGGTGCAGATGGGTGCCCTGGCGCGCGTCAAACTGACCGAAGCGGAGCAGAATTTGGGCGATGCCCAGGACGACGCGATCCTGGCCCGCACGCTGTACAGCGATCTGCCGGCCAAGGATTGGACCGAACAGATGGCCGAAGAGGGAGTCGCGGCCGCCGCGCGCCGCGTCGAACGCCAGCAAGAAAGAGTCGAGCAGACCCGGCAACTGGTGGATCAGGGATTCGTAGCGCAGTCGGCGCTTGAGCCATTGCAAGTAGAATTAACCACGCGCCAGACTAAGCTGGATCTGGCACGCCTGCAGTCCCGGCAACTGAGCAGTCTCGCTTCTCTGGCCAAGCTCGAGGAATCCATCGTCCAGAGCGAAGAGGCTGCGCCCGGTAATGAAAACGACCTGGTGCTCGACGGCATGGAGCATTTTGAAGGCAGCGGGCAATTCCGGGAGGCTCGCGATTTAAGGCCGATCGAAATGGCCTTCGAGCAGAAGTTCGACCGGGAGTTGCCCATCAGCGCCGACGGCGAGACCAGCCTGCATCGCGCGCTGGGGCTCGATCACCGCGGGCGCGTGGATGTGGCCGTGGCTCCGAATACTCCGGAAGGAATCTGGCTGCGAGGCTATTTGAAGTCCCGCGACATTCCGTACTATGCCTTCACCCACGCCATGCCTGGCAAGGCGACGGGAGCGCATATCCATATCGGCCTCGGAAGCACACGCCTGACTGAAGCCGACTAGCCGATGGCTTTGGTTCCGCGCGTTTTCCTTACGTCGGAACAGATTCAGAATCGCGTCCGCGAAATGGGCCAGCAGATCAGCGCGGATTTTCCGGAAGGCCCAATTTATCTGATCGCCATCCTGAAGGGCGCTTTCATGTTTCTGGCGGACCTGTCGCGCGCCATCAAGACACCCTCGCGCGTCGAGTTCATCGGCATCTCCAGTTACGGCCGGGGTAAGACGACGTCCGGGCAGGTCAAAGTGACGAAGGACCTGGATGTTTCCATCGAAGGCCATCACGTGCTGATCGTGGAAGACATTGTCGATAGCGGCGTCACGCTTACCTATTTGATCAACGTCCTCAAGCAGCGCCGCCCGAAATCGCTGCACATCGCGACGTTGCTCGACAAGCCCGACCGGCGCTTGCGGCCGGTGGAAGTTTCCTACGTCGGCTTCCAAATCCCGGATGAGTTCGTGGTCGGCTATGGCCTGGATTTCGCCGAGGACTATCGCAACCTGGGCGACATCTGCGTGCTGAGCGAGGCGTAGTTTGTTGGTAAGGCGAAATTGTTAGACAATAAACGTGATGGGGCCCTTTGACCGTATTACGTGGGATCCGGACCAAATGATGTGGCCAACCTAGAGAACAAAGCCACAGACGTTCACTTCGTCGCTTGATCGCGCTGCGCTTTGATGCGTCTGCTTCTGGATCAGGGATGTCGACATTCTCCCATGGGCACTAAAGCAGAATGCAGCCGTTGTGACGCTGGATGCTGATTTTCACACGATTCTTGCCGTGACCGGAGCCGCCGGGCCCTCGGTGGTGCGGTTGCGCGTGCAAGGTTTTAGACGCTCTTGGTGTCGCGAGCGTGATGCAGGAAGTTCTCGCGGATTTTGGAGACAACCTCAGTCATGGCGCGCTAGTAACCGTGAAGGTCAACAAGATTACGTGTTGCAATTTGCCGGTAGGACGAGAAGCGGGCTAGGGATTGTCCATAAGATTTTTTAGAACCAGTCTTGATGTTCATCTGCTACCATCGCTGTGATGGCTACGAAAGTAACAGTCAGCAATAATGGACCGATCCGCATCGAAGGGGATTTCACCATCCACGACGCCGAGGGTAAAGAGTACGGGCTCGCCGGCCGCAAGGCGATCTCGCTGTGCCGGTGCGGGCACTCGCAAAACAAGCCGTTCTGCGATGGCCAGCACAAAATCAATGGCTTCGATTCGAGCTGCCCGGCGCGCGACCTGCCGCCGCCCAAGATCGTGGTCTAAGATCCGAACGACATGATCCAATTCGTTCTCGAGCCCGATCGCGAGCTCTTCGAAGAAGCGCTCCGATTCGCCCAGCACCAGGTGCGCAGGCTGATCGAAGCGCATCCGGATTTTTATCCCATGTACACCCGGGACGGGCATTGGAAGCATGATGGGCCCGCGTGGTCCAGCTGGACGGATGGCTTCCTGCCTGGGCTGATGTGGATTTTTCACAAACGCAACGGCGGCAGGAACGCCAAGGACACGTTCTGGCTGGAGCAGGCCGTTCGCTACACCACGCCGCTCGAGGAGCGCAAGCAGGATCCCCAGGCCACGGATCTGGGATTCATTTTTCTTTCCACCTACTATCGCTGGTATCGGCTTACACGCGATCCGAAGTTCAGAGAGGTGATTGTCGAGGCGGGAAGAACCGAGGCGCTGCATTTCCGCGAGAATGGCCAGTATCTGCGATCGTCGATCGGCGAGAACTCGATCTTCATCGACCTCATGATGAACGTCGGCATCATTTTCTACGCGGCCCGCGAGACCGGCGACCGGCGGCTGCGCGACATCGCCGTGCGGCACTGCCTGACCACGCGCCGTTTTCTGGTGCGCGGGGATGGTTCCACCGCGCACGAAGGCCTATTCGATCTGGCCACCGGCGAGTTTCTGCGCCAGACTACTCAGCAAGGCTACCGCGGCGATTCCTGTTGGTCGCGCGGCCTGGCCTGGGCGCTATACGGCTTCAGCGTCTCGCATGAGTACAGCCGCGATCCTCGCTTTCTGGAAACTGCCGAAGCGTGCGCGGATTACTACGTGACGCATTCCAATGGCGACGGCATTCCGCCCTGGGATTTCAACGCGCCGCTCGAGAGCCGCAAGCTGCTGGACACCTCCGCGGCCGCCATCGCCGCATCCGGCTTGCTGCGCTTGTGCCGCCTCTTGCCCGACCCCATGAAAGGCCACTTCTATTGGTCGACCGCCGTGCTGATCCTCCGCACCCTGTGCGAGAAGCATCTGGCTAAGGGCGATAAGAAATGGGAGGGCATCCTCAAGGGCGGCGTGTTTCACTTGCCCAAGGAACTGGGCGTAGATGAGTCGGTGATGTGGGGCGATTATTTTTTCGTCGAGGCTCTGGAGCAAGCTCTGCCCCAGTTAGGGTAGAACCCTTATCTGGCTTACCGCGGTTTGGCCGATAGCTGTTTAGGATGCCGCTTTCGTCCGCCGTCAATTATTACGACCTGTTGCAAATCAGCCCGCAAGCCGAGCGGGAGACCATCGAGCGCGTCTATCGATTGTTGGCTGCGCGCTATCATCCCGACAATCAGGAAACGGGTGACGCCGAGCGCTTCCGTCTGATCGCCGAGGCCTGCGAGGTTTTGCGCAATCCGGTAAGTCGCAAAGAATACGACCGGCAGTTTGAAACCAGCGCCGCCAAGCCGCTGCCCATTTTCTTGGGCAAAGAGTTCACCGACGGCATCGATGCCGAGGCCAAGATTCGCATCGGCGTGCTGTGTCTGTTGTACAGCAAGCGGCGCGCCAATCCCGATTTTGCCGCGCTCTCCCTGCTCGACATGGAAAACATCATGGCCTTTCCGCGCGAACGCTTGCTGTTTGCGCTGTGGTATCTGCGATCCAAGCGCTACGTTTTACAGGACGACCGGAGCAGCTTCATCATCAGCGCCGAAGGAGTCGACTACCTGGAGAGCGAGTTGCCGGACAATCAAATTCTGCATAAGATTTTCCGCGCGTCCGAAGCGGGTGTGATGGTCTATCCAAAGGCGCTGAGTTCCAAGACCAAGTAGCAGCCCGCGCCTGCTATGCTGGGCATGCGCATGTTTCAGAAGGCAGCGCTACTGAGGAACTCGCGCAAAACGGAGCGCGGCGCGAAGCAGTTCCTGACACGTATTGCGGTGCGCGCCGCACCCTTTGCGCTTCTAAGTAAATCGCCCACAACGAAGGCGCGGGCGAGCTTACTCCGACGCAATGAGGTGCACCCGCGCCTCTGTGGGCTAGTTTGTGCAATCGTCGCCACCGCAGCCGCGGCTTGGGCGCAGCAGCCCCCCATTCTGATCGACACCGATGCCGGTTCGGATGACCTGATGGCTATCGCTTTCCTGCTGTCGCAGAAGGACGTCCGAATCGATGGCATCGCGGTTGCGAATGGCCTGGCGCACGTGGATGCGGGCGCGCGTAATGTGGCGAGATTGCTCGAACTCGCCGGGCGCGGCGACGTGCCCGTTTTCGCCGGCCGCAACCAGCCCTTGCGGGGAAACGCGGAGTTTCCCTCTGACTGGCGCAAGATTGCCGACCAGCTTCCGGGCGTGACCCTTCCGGCCATGCAGCGCCGGCCGGAAACGCGGCCCGCGGCGGACTATTTGATCGAGCGGCTCAAGCAACCTGATCGCCCGGTTCGAATCCTGGCGCTCGGCCCGCTGACGAATCTGGCGGAAGTGTTGAAGCGCGCACCTTCCTCCGCGGGCGCGATCCA
The DNA here is from genome assembly GCA_963739705.1 of Terriglobia bacterium. Taxonomy (GTDB): domain Bacteria; phylum Acidobacteriota; class Terriglobia; order Bryobacterales; family Bryobacteraceae; genus Palsa-89. Next base: position 1,145,562 of record CAVUBR010000025.1, read on the forward strand.
AGAGATCGTGATCATGGGTGGCGCCATTCACGTGCCCGGAAACCTCGCTGACGGCGGCGTCTTCCACACCTCCAACACGACCGCGGAATGGAACATGTTCGTCGATCCGCTGGCGGCGCGCATCGTTTTCCAGTCCGGGATCAACATACGCTTGATTGCGCTCGACGCCACCAACACGGTCCCCATCAAAACTGAATTCCTCCATAGTTTTGAGTCACACGCACGCACGCCTCTCGGCCGGTTTGTGGTACAGGTTCTTCAGTCCGACCACGAAGGGATTGAGCAGGGATTTTTCTATGCCTGGGATCCTTTGGCCGCCGTCGCGTTGTTGCATCCCGCCGTGGTGAAGCTGGTGCCGCTCCACATCGAGATTCGCGAGGATGCGCCGGAAGAAGGCAGGACACTCGCGGCGCCCGGCCGCACGAACGCTCGCGTCGCACTCCGGGCCGACGGCGCTGAATTCCGGCGAGTTATTTCTCAGCGCCTTCGAGCAGTGAGGATCGATCATCGGGACGAAAGCACGAACTGGTTGCCATCCATGTCCTTGAAGATGGCCGACGTGCCCCAAGACTCCTTTTTGGGAGGCTGAATGAACTCCACCCCACGAGCGCTCAACTCGTCAAAGGTCTTCTCCACGCCGTCGGTGACGAATGAGATGCCGGTGAACGATCCGACCCTGTCTTCCTGGCCCGGAGGCGTGAACAACACGACCTCGGTATCGGCTCCGGGAATGCGCAGCTCGATCCAGCGCTGGCCGCCGCCAAAGGGCTGATCGGTCATAATCTGAAAGCCGAGCTTCTTGGTGTAGAACTCGAGCGCTTTATTCTGGTCTCGCACCGGGATACTGACGAACTTGACGGATTTGATCATGCGAGTAGAGTAGAGGACTTCGGAGCGGCTTGCAATCCGATTTTTCTTGCTATAGTGATCGATACTATAGTTGTCGATGACTACATTTTCGAAGTCCTGATGCGGGATCTGATCGGTCATGATCGCTCCCCTTCGGCCTTTCTGGTCTACCTGCATCTGTGGAGCCAGACCATCGGCCGCCGCAGGAAAAGCGTTTGTCTGAGCCATCGGACCATCGCCGATGCAACCGGGCTGTCGAAAAGCGCGGTCCAGAATGGGATGCGGCTTCTGGCCCGCCGCCACTTGGTGAGCGTGCATCGGGCATCGGCCACCGCGGTGCCCGAGTATCGCGTCGGCCGCCCCTGGCTCAATCGCTAGATTGAGTTGCAGGTTTGAGGAGCGATTGAACGAACACGTGTGATACAGTGCCAACGATGGCCAGCATCTTTCGCGACAACTTACTAACGGGCAAAACCGCATTCGTGACCGGCGGCGGGAGCGGCATTGGACAGCGTATGGCCGAGCGTTTTGCCGAGCACGGCGCCAAAGTCATGCTGGTGGGACGCAAGCAGGAGAAACTGGACGCCGCCGCGTCGGCGATTTGCAAGGCTGGAGGCACTGCCAGCACGGCCGCTCTCGACGTGCGCGAATATCCAGCCGTTGAAGCGGCTCTCAAGAAAACCCGCGACCAGTTCGGCGAAATAGATATCGTGGTCGCGGGCGCGGCCGGCAATTTTCCCGCGCCGGTGCTAGGCATGTCGGCCAATGCATTCAAAGCCGTGATCGATATCGATCTGCTGGGAACGTTCAACACCTTCCGCGCGTCGCACCAGTATCTGCGCAAGCCCGGAGCCAGCGTCATCGCGATTTCAGCCAGCCACGCCAGCATGCCCGTGGCCTGGCAGGCGCATGTGTGCGCCGCCAAAGCCGGCGTCGACCTGCTCACGCGCACGCTGGCGATCGAATGGGGACCCGATGGCATTCGCGCCAACTGCATCACACCCGGCCCTACGGACGAGACCGAGGGCATGCGCCGGCTGGCGCCCACGCCCGAGATCCGGCGAAAAGTAGAAGAGAACGTTCCGCTGCGCCGATTCGGGACCAAGGACGAGCTGGCCGACTTGGCGTTATTCCTGTGCTCGGACGCCGCCGGCTACATTACCGGCGCAGTGTGCGTCTGTGATGGCGGACAATCGCTGGTGCGATCCAGCCTGCGGCTCGCGGAAAATCATTGACCACCCAAACCACAACGCTCCTTCGCCAACTCGGCATCGCCAGTGCGTCGGCGCTGGTGATCTCCAACATGATCGGCGCCGGGATTTGGAGCACGCCCAGCATCCTGGCCGGTCAGCTCGGCTCGGCGGGAATGATCCTTCTGGTGTGGGGTGTCGGTGCGGTCTGTGCACTGGCTGGTGCTTTTTGTTATTCCGAATTGGGCGTGAATTTTCCAAGCTCCGGCGGCGAGTATGTTTACCTGACGCAGGCCTACGGGCCAACCTGGGGATTCATGACCGGCTGGGTTTCCTTCTTCGCCGGCTTCTCAGCCCCCATCGCGGCGGCGGCTCTGGCGTTCTCCGATTACCTCGGGCACTTCTTCCCGGTCTTCCAACTCGAAAACTCGCGCCATCTGATCGGGTCGGGAGCGCTGGAGTTCAAGTTCGGCCTTCCGCAAACAGCCGCGTGCACCATGATTGCACTCTTTACCATCGTCAATTGCCTGGGAGTGCGGCTGACGGCACGCGTGCAGAACGTGCTTACTTTTATCAAGGTTTTGGTCATCTTCGTCTTTTTGGCAGCGGGGCTGGCGTTCGGTGACGGAAGTTGGGACAATTTCGCACATGCCGCGGTGCGCACCACGAGCACACCGCTATACGCGCAGTTCATCGTGAGTCTGTTGCTGGTTTACTTCGCCTACAGCGGATGGAACGCAGCCACTTATATCGCCGAAGAGTTGAAGCAGCCCGCACGCACTCTGCCGTACTCCCTGGCTTGCGGAACTCTGCTGGTGGGTGGTTTGTACCTGGGCCTGAATGTGCTGTTCATCTATGCGATTCCGCTGGAGTCGATGAAGAGCGTGGCGGTAGGCGCACAGGCCGCGACGCATTTGTTTGGCCCGGCCGTTGCGGGCGCGTTTACCGCCGCGATGGCGCTATCGCTACTGGCGACTATGAATGCCGAGGTTACCATCGGCCCGCGCGTTTATTACGCCATGGCAAAGAACGGAGCCTTCTTCGCCGGCGCCGCCAAGGTCCATCCACGCTGGCACACGCCGGCGATCGCCATTGTCTGGCAGGGCCTGTGCGCCATGCTGATGACCTTCGGGTCATTCGTGGACCTGCTGCTCTACATCGGGTTCCTGCTGAATTTCTTCGCTCTGCTGTCGGTAGCGTCGCTGTTCAAATTTCGCAGGCGCGCGGGCTGGAAGAAGCTCGGCGTGGTGAGCTTCGCCTATCCTTTGATTCCGGTATTCTTTATTTTGGTCGGCATCGGCATGACCATCTTCAGCATCACTTACAAGCCGGTGACGGCGGCGATTGCGATCTTCACGGTGGCCGCCGGCGCGGCGATTTATCACTTCCGCATCAAGAGGAGGACAGCATGAAATTTCTCGTGCTTTGGCATCTGGAGGCCGGTCAGCCTAGTCCGGATCTCGTCAAGGCGGTCGCTCAGACGCCTAACTATGCCAAGAAACTTCAGGCCGATGGAAAGCTGGAGTGCCGCTATCACCTGATCGGCAAACATGGCGGCGCGTGGATCTATAACGTGAAATCCAACGAAGAACTGGATCTGCTGCTGGCCATGTCGCCGGTTTACAACTACGCGCACTACGAAGTGTTGCCGCTAGCGGACATGTCCGACCCAGCCACGGTGATTGGGAAGAAGGGCTGAGCGGAGTCTCCCAGCGTTGTCACGCTACGACAACAGCAGTTGCAAGTCCTCGCGATTCAGATTGCTCACCAGCCGAGTGTCCGCGCGAATGATCGCATCGGCCAAATCGCGTTTGCTCTTTTGCAACTCGATCACTTTTTCTTCCACCGTTTCGCGAGCAATCAGCCGATAGGCAAAAACGGTGTTGGTTTGCCCGATGCGATGTGCTCGATCGATAGCCTGCGCCTCAACAGCGGGGTTCCACCAAGGATCCAGCAAAAACACATACTCGGCGGCGTTGAGGTTGAGCCCGACGCCTCCGGCTTTCAGGCTCACGAGAAACAAGCGGCACGCCGGGTCTTTCTGAAAGCGATCGACGCAGGCCTCGCGGTCACGCGTCTTTCCGTCCAAGTATTCATAGGCGATGCCATCGGCGTCCAATTGCTTTCGAACAATGGCCAGCAGGCTCGTAAACTGAGAGAAGACCAGTGCTTTATGTCCCTCCTCGATTACCTCCTCTAGTTGCGGGAGCAGGGCCTCGAGTTTCGCGCTCGACTCGCCGGAGCGCTTCGGGTCGATCAGCCCCGGGTGACAGGCCGCTTGGCGCAGACGCAACAGAGCCTCTAGAATTTGGATGCGCGACCGGGCCATGCCTTGACTTTCGACCCGGCCGATCAACGAGGCGCGGTAATGATCCCGGAGTTCGTTATAGAGTTTTCGCTGCTGCGTCGTCCAGCTCACAGTAAAGAGTCTGCTCGATTTTGGAGGGAAGTTCGCACGCAACCTGGTCCTTGGTGCGCCGCAAAATGAACGGACGCACGGCTTTAGCCAGCACCTGCCGGGTCTCTTCGTCGGGTTTCCGCAAGGTGTCGCCGGCCATTTGGAAAACCTGCGCTGCGCCGAGCATGCCCGGATTCAGAAACTCGAACAGGCTCCAGAGTTCGCCTAGGTGGTTTTCCACCGGCGTGCCGCTCAACGCCAGACGATGGTCGCCCCTCAGCAGCCTGGCCGCCTTAGCCGATTCGCTGACGGCGTTCTTGATGGCTTGCGCTTCATCCAGAATGATGTAGTCGAAGTGGGCCGCCTGAAATTCCGCGGCGTCGCGGCGCAGCGTTCCGTAAGTGGTCAAGATCAGGTCGTACTGATCGAAAGCGCCGGTGTTTTTTTGACGCCCGGCGCCCGTGTGGTCGAGTACGCGCAAGCGCGGAGTGAAGCGCTCGGCTTCGCGTTTCCAGTTGTACACCAGCGAGCGCGGCACCACCGCCAGGGAGGCCGCGCGCGGATGGCCGGCTCGACCGTTTTCTTCGCCATCTGGCAAGGCGCGGCGTGTCTCCAGCAACGCCAGCACCTGGGCGGTCTTTCCCACGCCCATGTCGTCCGCCAGGCAGCCGCCGAAACCGAACTGCCTGAGGAAGTGCATCCAAGCCAGCCCCTCCAACTGGTAGCCACGCAAGCGGCCTACAAAGCCCGAGGGTTGAGCTGCCGGCGCAATCCTTTCGAATTGCCGCAGCTCGGCGCGGGCGCGCTGGAATAGCTCATCGACGCGCACTTCCTCGCGTCCGGCCAGGAGCAGATCCAAGATGCCGGCCTGGGCGCGAGAGAAACGCAAGTGATCGCCCTGTTTTCTGCCAAGACGAACTAACAAACCGTATTTCTCGCGGATCTCGTCCGGAAGCATTCCGTAAGAGCCATCGCTCAGCCGGACCAGGTCTTCGTCGCGTTCCAGCGCCCGAAGAAGGTCCGGCAGCTCTATCTGTTCGGAACCGGCGCCGAAGTCGACGCCGCCGCGCAGCTCAAACCAGTCGATGCCGGAAGTTAGCTCGGCCCGGAATCCAGCGGCTTTGCGAAAGAGCTTTCCTTCCGACTCGATGTGCCAGCCTTCACACAGCAATTCCCGGATCACCTTGGGAACCTTCTTCGAAGAACACTCCCAGCCCGGATGATCTTCGCCAGGATAGCCACCGCTACTCCGCTTCACGCCCAACTGGAGCAGACGTTGTGCGGCTCTCTGTTCAGCGCCGTTATCCCGCCGCCAGAAGCGGCGCCGGCCCGGTTCGTAGATCCCCGGACCAGCCTGGCTCTCGGGGATGGTAGTCCCGCCATAATCGAAGGAAAGCGTAGCGCACAAATAATCTTGACGGCGCCACGTATAGGTAGGCTTGCGTAGCGTCAGGCAAAGACGGGGTGTATCGGTGACCTCTTCAAAGCGCAGCTCTTCGGGCCAATCCACCGGCGGAAGCGATGGTTGAGAGAGCATCTCCACAACTAAGTCGGAGCCGTGCGCGACCGGCACTTCGATCTGAGCGGAGGCTCGCAGGAGAGCGATCCAAGGAAAACTTGCGCCGTGGTCCAGCCGCGCAACCTGCCCGCGCGCAAACAACAAGCCCTCGCTAAGCAACAGAGCCGGCTCCGCCAGGTCCATCATCTCCTGGCCGCGATGCAGACTGCCTCGAATCACCCATTGCTTGCCGCTGGCATCCACGCGGAGACGAAACTGCCATGCCGGGCCTTCATCCCAGCTCAAGCGCGTCATGTTATCCAGCGTGCTGCCGGCTTCCGCGCGCACGCAACACCGGCCCGTATAACAAACCTTCGGGAGCAACAGGCCCGACAGGGGAGCCGGCAACTGATACACGTACGAGCGGGACGCGGCGTAGTAATAGTACGCATCTGGGGCGCCGCACAGTGTCAGCAGAATTTCACGATCGCGCTCGTCCGGGATGTGCGGAATCGCCGCGCGCTCTATGCCCTGACCCTTCAATTTGCCCCAGGCGCCGGTTTTCAGCCTATCCCGGCAAAGGACCTCCAGGATAATTGTGCCGTTCGTCATGGTCCGCGGCGCATCAATTACGTAGTAGATTTCGTGGTCCTGCTTCCAATCCGGCGCCCTTGCGGGGACCGTGCGGGCTAACTTCAACGCGGCCAAGGCCGCTCGCCACTTGGGCTGCGGTTTGCGCGCCGGGTCAGCGGACGGAAACTGATATACGCGCCGATTCGGAGGCGTCTCGTCGAAATCCTCCTCGTCGTCGCTGGTGTATGGAACAAAGTCTTCAGTCAAGTCCTCATCCGCGCGAGCCTCCTGAATCATTCTTGGAGGTCTGGACCCAACTCTTCCAAGGAGATAGTTCTTCGAATCGGCTGCCAGGATGACGGCCCAGATGTGCTTGCACAATCCCTCCGATTCGAAATAGGGGCAAGCGCAGTTGGCCTGCATCCCATCGCCGTCTCTGGAAAGGTTGACTTCATAGAGAAACGACCCCCGAACGACGGCGGCCGCCTTCCATTGGTTGCCGGAAAGACGGCTTACGCAACCGCTAGCATAGAGCGCCGCGCCACGCTCACGCACCGGCGCAGGAAAACAATTTCTTAAGTGCTGTTGCAGGTACACTCTTGGATTCTCGCAAGGCACTTCGGAAATCCGAATACCGAAGGCCGCCCGGGGGAGTTGCTCGCAACTTGAGTCTAGCGCGATCGGTTACCGTCTGTTAAGGCGGGAACTGGTTCAGTCCGCCGCGCGTGTCGGCGTCCATCCGGCCGGCGGTTCCTGCAACAACTCCAGAAACGCCTGACCCGCGCGATGAAACCGCTTCTTGCGCCGGTGCACGATGTTCACCGGCCGGAACAGCCGGAAGCCGGCAATGGGAACCGGCACTAGTCGGCCCTGGCGTACTTCTTCTTCCATGATTCGCGCCGGCATGATGCTCACGCCCGATCCGTGGGCCACCGCTTCCTTGATCATCTGCAAATTGTCGAAGTGCAACGTCAGGTTCACGTGCACGCGGTGCTCGCGCAGGAAGCGATCGATGTCGCGCCGTATCGGCAGGTCTTCGTCGAAGCCGACAAAATCCAGCCCCTCCAGCTCCTCTGGCCGCACCTCAGACCTATCCGCGAGCGGATGATGAGGCGAAGCGGCCACCACCATTTGCTCCTGGCGCCACGGAAGCACCATGACATCTTTGCTCGGCTCCGCGTAGCTCATCAGGCCCAGGTCCGCTTGATCGTTGACCACGGCTTCGTAAACCTTCTCAGGACGCAGGTACTCCACCTCCAGCCGCGCCTGCGGATGACGCCGCGAGAATTCCTCTTCTAATCGCGACATTTCCGAGAGTCCGACCGAATAAATGGAAGCCACGCGAACGGCGCCTTCCACCTCTCTTTTCATCCGCTCCAGCGCCACCAGGAACTCGTCGCGCGTGCCCAACACTTCGCGGCACATTTCCAGGTACAGTTTGCCCGCTTCAGTAACCGTCAGAGGCCGTGTGGTTCGGTCCAGAAGTGTGACGCCGAACTGTTCCTCCAGGTCCTGAACGTGCTGGCTCGCCGCAGACTGGCTGATTCCACTGGCGGAAGCGCCCCGGCTAAAGCTTCTGGCGTGAGCTATGTCTTTGAAAAGCTTAATGTGATCCAGGTCCATCCGTAGCTAGATTATATTAGCTGTACTCATACTAAGTCAATCAAGTTTTCCGCTAGACTAATACTTCGAATTCTGATACAGTCAAGCATGGTCGGCCTTCCCGCGCAGCAAGGTCTCTACGATCCTCAGAATGAGCACGACGCCTGTGGTATTGGCTTCGTGGTCAACACCAAGGGCGAGCAGTCGCACGAGATCATCTCCAAGGGACTGCAGATCCTCATCAACCTGGCGCACCGCGGCGCTTGCGGCTGCGATCCGGAGACGGGCGACGGCGCCGGCATCCTGATCCAGATTCCGCACAAGTTTTTTGCGCGCGAGTGCGAAACGCTGGGCTTCACGCTGCCGCCTCCGGGCGAGTACGGCGTCGGCATGGTGTTTCTGCCGGTCGAGCCATCGCATCGGCTTACTGCCGAGGGCATCCTGGAGCGAATCGCGCGCGAAGAAGGGCTCACGGTGCTGGGCTGGCGCGATACGCCGGTCAACGTCGACGCCATCGGGCGTGTGGCGCGCGCCTCGCAACCTTACATCGAGCAAATCTTCATCCGCGGCGCATTCGGAATGACGGAAGACGAGCTGGAGCGTAAACTCTACGTGGTCCGCAAGCGCGCGGAGTCGGAGATTGCGGCTTCCGATCTTCCCGACAAGAGCTTTTTCTACATTCCGTCGCTTTCGGCGCGCACCATCGTTTACAAAGGCCTGCTGCTGGCGCCGCAAATCGCCGAGTTTTACGACGAGCTGACCGATCCGGACGCCGTAAGCGCGCTGTGCCTGGTCCATCAGCGCTTTTCCACCAACACGTTCCCGTCCTGGCAACTGGCGCATCCGTATCGCTATCTCTGCCACAACGGCGAGATCAACACCATCCGCGGCAACATCGCCTGGATGCATGCGCGCGAGAAGATTCTGGCTTCTTCAGTCTTTGGCGACGATCTGAAGAAGCTGTTGCCAGTGATCGCGCCGGGTGGCAGCGATTCTGCTTCCATCGACAACGCCGTGGAACTGCTGACGCTGGCCGGGCGCGACCTGCATCACGTGATGGCCATGCTGATTCCCGAGGCTTGGGACGCCGATACCACCATGCCTGCGGAGAAGAAGGCCTTCTACGAATATCATGCCTCGCTGATGGAGCCATGGGACGGCCCGGCGGCGATCGCTTTCACCGACGGCCGCGTGATCGGCGCCACGCTGGACCGCAATGGCCTGCGTCCGGCCCGCTATCTGGTGACGCACGACGACCTGGTCATCATGGCGTCGGAGACCGGCGTGCTTCCGGTGAAGCAGGAGGAAGTGAAGTTCAAAGGCCGCCTGCAGCCCGGCCGCATGCTGCTGGTGGATACGCGCGAAGGCCGCATTATTCCGGACCAGGAAATCAAGCAGCGCCTGGCGGGCCGAAAACCTTACGGCGAGTGGATCAAGGAGAACCAGATCACGCTGGACAGCCTTCCCGAGCCGCCGCGCGTGTACGAATCGGATCTCGACACGATCATCATGCGGCAGCGCGCCTTCGGCTACACGGATGAAGATATTCGCGTGCTGATGGCTCCCATGGCTGGCACGGGGGACGAACCGGTCGGCTCCATGGGAACGGACACGCCGCTGGCGTGCCTCTCCGACAAGCCGCAGCCGCTATTCCACTACTTCAAGCAATTGTTCGCGCAGGTCACCAATCCGGCGATCGATCCGATCCGTGAGGAGCTGGTGATGTCGTTGACCAGCTACATCGGCACCGAGCGCAATATCCTGGACGAAACGCCGGCGCATTGCCATACGCTGAAGCTGCCGCATCCGCTGTTGACCAATCGCGATCTGGAGAAGCTGCGGCGCGTTTCGACGAGCGACCTTCTTGCCACTACGCTGCCGATGCATTTCCGTGTCGCGGGCGGCGAGAAGGAATTGGAACGCGCGCTCGATGAGCTGTGCCGCAGCGCTTCACGCGCCGTCAAATCCCGCTACACGCTGATTATTCTTTCAGACCGCGGCATCGACGAGGAATACGCGCCCATCCCCAGCCTGCTGGCGCTTTCGGCGGTGCACAATCACCTGGTCCGCGAGGGGTCGCGCACCCAGGTGGCGCTGATCATTGAATCCGGCGAGCCCCGCGAGGTGATGCATTTCTGTCTGCTCATCGGCTATGGCGCGAGCGCAGTCAATCCCTATCTCGCCATCGAGACGCTGGAGGATCAGGCCGGGCAGGGCGCCCTTCCCGGCGGCGTGAACTTTGAAACCGCGCTCAAGAACTACAAGAAGGCCATCAACAAAGGCCTGCTTAAAGTTTTTTCGAAGATGGGCATCTCGACGCTTCAAAGCTATCGCGGCGCCCAGGTCTTCGAAGCGATCGGCCTGAACAAATCTCTGATCGAGCGCTATTTCACCGGCACCGCGTCGCGCATCGAAGGCGTCGGCCTGGAGGTTCTGGCGCGCGAAGCGAAGATGAAGCATGATCACGCCTTCCGTCCGCTCTCCGACTCCGATACCGAACTGGCGGTTGGCGGAAGTTATCAATACCGCGCGCGCGGCGAATATCACCTCTTCAATCCGCTCACCGTGAGCAAGCTGCAGCACGCGGTGCGGCAGGAGAGCTTCCCGACGTTCCAGGAATACACGCAGCTGATCGACAACCAGAACCGCGAGTTTTGCACGTTGCGTGGTTTGATGCAATTCAAATTCGGCGCCAAACCGGTTCCGATCGAAGAAGTCGAGCCGGCACCGGAAATCGTGAAGCGCTTCGCCACCGGCGCCATGTCTTACGGATCCATCAGCAAGGAAGCGCATGAGACGCTGGCCATCGCCATGAACCGCATCGGCGGCAAATCCAACACCGGCGAGGGCGGGGAAGACGAAGCACGATTCCAGCGCGATCCCAACGGGGATTGGCGGCGCAGCGCCATCAAGCAAGTGGCTTCAGCGCGCTTCGGCGTCACCACGAATTATTTGGTCAACGCCGACGAGCTGCAGATCAAGATCGCCCAAGGCGCAAAACCCGGCGAAGGCGGCCAGTTGCCCGGCCACAAAGTTGACGAAGTGATCGCGCGCGTGCGTCACTCCATCCCCGGCGTACAGTTGATCTCGCCTCCGCCGCACCACGACATTTATTCCATCGAGGATCTGGCGCAGTTGATCTACGATCTGAAAAACGCCAATCCGAAGGCGCGCATCTCGGTCAAGCTGGTGGCCGAAGTCGGAGTAGGCACCGTGGCCGCGGGCGTGGCCAAGGCGCACGCCGACCTGGTTCTGATCAGCGGGCACGACGGAGGCACGGGCGCCTCGCCGCTCACTTCGATCAAACACGCCGGCATTCCCTGGGAGCTGGGCCTCTCGGAGACGCAACAAGTGCTGGTCCTCAACGATCTGCGCAGCCGCATCCGCGTCCAGACTGACGGCAAGCTGCAAACCGGCCGCGACGTCACCATCGCGGCATTGCTGGGCGCCGAGGAGTTCGGTTTCTCCACTGCTCCGCTGGTTTCGATGGGCTGCATCATGATGCGCAAATGCCACCTGAATACCTGCCCGGTCGGCATTGCCACCCAGGATCCGGTGCTGCGCAAGAAGTTCCAAGGCAAGCCCGAAAACGTGATCAATTTCTTCTTCTATATCGCGGAAGAAGTGCGGCAGTTGATGTCCAAACTCGGCTTCCGCAATATGGACGAAATGATCGGACGCGTGGATAAGATTGAAATGCGTCCCGCCGTCGAGCATTGGAAGGCGCGCGGGCTGGATTTTTCGAGCATCCTCTATAATCCGGTGGTGCCGCGCAAAGTTGGCCGGCGCTGCCTGATCGCGCAGGATCATGGCCTCGAGCAGGCGCTCGACTACAAGCTGATCGACCATGCTAAGGACGCGCTGGAAAATCGCACCCGGGTCGAATTCAAGATGCCGATTCGCAACGTGCATCGCACCGTGGGCGCCATGCTCTCGGGCGAAATCGCGCGCCGCTACGGCTCCGAGGGCCTGCCGGACGATACCATCCGGTTCGAGTTTAACGGATCAGCCGGCCAAAGTTTTGGCGCGTTTCTCGCCCATGGCGTCAGGCTAACGCTCGAAGGCGACGCCAACGATTACGTCGGCAAAGGGCTCTCGGGCGGTAAGCTGATCGTCTACCCGCCGCGGACCTCGACTTTTTTGCCGGAGGAGAACATGCTGGTGGGCAATGTGGTTCTTTACGGCGCCACCAGCGGCGAAGCCTACTTCAATGGCATGGCGGGCGAGCGCTTCGCCGTGCGCAACTCCGGCGCGACCGCGGTGGTGGAGGCGGTCGGCGATCACGGTTGCGAATACATGACCAAGGGCCTGGTGGTCGTGCTGGGACGCACGGGCCGCAATTTCGCCGCCGGCATGACAGGCGGCATCGCTTTCGTTCTGGACGAGCACGGCGAGTTCGCCAACGTGATGTGCAACAAAGCCGGCGTCGATCTGGAGCCGGTCACCGATGCTTCCGATCTCGATACGGTCCGAAGCCTGATCGTGAAGCACGTCGAAGCCACCGGCAGTCCGCGCGGCCAATGGATTCTCGAAAATTGGCTTAGTATGGCGCCGAAGTTCGTCAAAGTCTTCCCGCACGAATTTAAGCGAGTGCTGGGCATCAAGCGCGCCGCGCCGCCGGCCGTAACCGACCTGACCGCGCGCCTTGTATTGACACCGCCGCAGCCAAAACTAGCCCATGGGTAAAACGACAGGCTTCCTAGAATACACGCGCGAGCTTCCCGAGCGCCGGCCTCCCGCCCAGCGAATCAACGACTGGTTCGAGGTCTATCAGGACTTCGACGAAGAGAAGGTCAAGACTCAGGGTGCGCGCTGCATGGATTGCGGCGTGCCGTTCTGCCATACCGGATGCCCGCTCAACAACGTGATTCCGGATTGGAACGATCTGGTCTACAAAAATCGCTGGCGCGACGCGATCCGTGCGCTGCATGCCACCAACAATTTTCCCGAGTTTACCGGACGTCTTTGCCCGGCGCCTTGCGAGGCCGCCTGCGTGCTCGGTATTAACGAGCCTCCTGTAACCATCAAGGTCATCGAGAAAACGATCGTCGAGCACGCCTTTCGTGAAAACTGGATTCGTCCGGAACCGCCGCCGGCGCGCACCGGAAAGCGCGTGGCCATCGTTGGTTCTGGCCCAGCCGGACTTGCGGCGGCGCAGCAGTTGAACCGCGCCGGCCACACCGTAACGGTTTTCGAAAAGGCCGATCGTATCGGCGGCCTGCTGCGCTATGGCATTCCCGAGTTCAAGATGGAGAAGCGTGTGCTGGACCGGCGTCTCGAGCAGATGCTCGCCGAGGGCGTGAAGTTCGAGGTGAATGTAAACGTCGGCTACACCATCACGGGCGACCAGCTGCGGGCGGAATCTGACGCGATCCTGCTGACCGGCGGCGCCGAGAATCCGCGTGATCTCCCGGTGCCGGGAAGGGAATTGAAGGGCATCCATTTCGCCATGGAGTTCCTCCCGCAACAGAACAAGCGCTGCGCGGGCGACGAGGTTCCCAACCAGATCCTGGCTACCGGCAAGCGCGTGGTGATCATCGGGGGCGGCGACACCGGTGCGGACTGCCTCGGTACCTCGCACCGTCAAAAGGCCGCTTCAGTGCATCAATTCGAGATTCTGCCGCAGCCTCCCCAGGAACGCGCGCCGCAAACTCCCTGGCCGTTGTGGCCGCTGCAACTGCGCGTAGAAAGCTCGCACGAAGAAGGCGGCATCCGCGACTGGAGTCTCGCCACTATGCGATTCACCGGCGACGAAAAAGGAAATGTGAAGAAGCTCCACGCCGTGCGCGTCGGCCCGCCGCCGAAATTCGAACCGCTGCCCGGCTCGGAGTTCACGCTCGATGCGGATTTGGTGCTGCTCGCGATGGGTTTCACCGGACCGCGCACGGGCGGCATTCTCGATCAGCTCGGCATCACGCTCGATCCGCGCGGAAATGTCGCCTCCAACGCCGACTACGGCACCAACGTTCCCGGCGTGTTCGCGGCCGGAGATATGCGGCGCGGCCAGTCCCTCATTGTGTGGGCTATCGCCGAAGGCCGCCAGGCAGCCGAAGGATTGAATCGCTACTTGAGCGCGAGTTAGTGGATCGGTTTTCCCGCAAACACCGGCTGGCAGGCACGTCCCCTAAGGCGTTTCCTTGATCTCGTAATCGAAGTCGTAAAAGTGCTTGCCGCCCGGCTCGATCCGGATCTGCATGCTGCCGTTGATCCCGCGAAGCTCACCCGTACCCGAGTCGGGCACTACCGTGACGCTGAGCTGCGGCTGCCCGCGATCCATCGTCGCGCTATGTTGCAACACGAATGTCCCCGTGCGCCCACCCAGCGTTCCGTTCACAATCTCCATCGCGACATAGCCGGCCGATCCCTTGGTGCTCGTCAGCACGGAGAGCATTTGGCCCTGGCTCACCGCCTCCAGGTCGCCGTGGAACTGCTTGTCGATCGTCATGCGTCCGAGCGCTGTGTTCCCGGCTGCGGGCGGCTGCTGCGTGAGCTTCACCTCGAAGGGTCCGGTGGCGCGATGGGTCATCTTGTCCTTCTGTGGCTGCTGTGCGAGCACCAGGGCCGCGGCCTCCCGGGTGGCCGGCCTCTCCAGTGCGAAGCGTGCCTAAGCGCTGCCCAGCCCCAGGCACACGATCCCCACCAGGATCAACCCTACGCCGTAAAGCTTCGCCTTCGTAATGACTTCTTGAAACATCAGTCGGGACCATACCAGCGAGCAGATATACGACAACGACACCATCGGGAACAGAACCGACAATTCGCCATGGGACATTCCCTTGACGAATAGAACCGACGAAATCAAATACGTCACCGCGCCTAAAGCCAACTTCCAATTCTTGAGGATCGTGGACCAGTGCCGGGTTATTTCGACCGCGCCAGCCTTAAGAAACACGGCGCCGACCGAGCCGATCACCGACCCGCCCAGCACCAACGCCATCGAAGAAACAGGAGTGGTCAATGGCTGCTTCCCCGTCCCAAGGTTGCGACCCCGCAGACGATGATCGCGATCCCCACGCCTTTCAGCGGGTTCATGGCTTCGTGAAAAATGAGCACCGAAAGAATTGCCACCCAAACGAAACCCAGGGAAATGAGGGGAAACAGAACGGAAAGCTCCCCATACCGCAGCGCGTAAATCATCATTACCGCGAAGATTCCATACAGGCAATAGCCGGCGAATAGAGGTGGAATTGTGAGGATGCCGATCGCGGTGGCAATGAGGTCCGCGTGACCCAGCCGGTTCGCGCCCGACTTGATCAGCATCTGCGCCACGGCCACCAAGAACGTGCCCGCGATAATAATCAGCACCGCCTGACGGCGTTTTTCGTGATCCACAACGGGCGCCTGCGGGGGGACAGTAATGGTGCTCAATACGCCTCCAGTTCTCTTTATGATAACAATCGGTTGCGGCGTAGAATAGGTTTATGGAGTCAACTGCCGCCGCGCCGCGCTCGCCGGTGGACAGATTCTTCGAGTTTTCGCTCCTGGGGTTGCTGGCCAGCGGGTTTTTGGCCGTGGCCGGCTCGGGCTTCTTGGATACGCCTACGCTGCTTGCGGCCGCAACCGCTCTGGCGCTGCGTGCCTTGCTCGCGGCCGGTGTTCTGCGCTTCCAATTGCCGGACCCAATCGTTACCGCGGTGACGCTGGCGTACATCGGCTTTTGGCCGATCGATTATTTCTTCATTTCCCGGACCTTCATCCCCGCCGCCGTACACCTGGTGTTCTTTGTGGCGGTGGTGAAGATCGTTACCGGCCGAACCAACCGCGACTACCTGTTTCTGAAGTTGATTGCATTTGTGGAGTTGCTGGCGGCCTGCGTGCTTTCGACGCGGTTCAATTTCTTTGTCTTCCTTTTGCTGTTCCTGGTGCTCGGCGTCGCGACTTTCGCGAGCGACGAGATCCGGCATGCGCGCGACCGGCGGTGTTCGGCGGCGCGCGTCTCCGGCGTGGGACTTTCGTTTCGCCTCACCGGCGTCGTGCTGTCGGTTTCATTCGGCATCCTGGTCATCACGGCCGGCCTGTTCTTCTTTCTGCCGCGCACCGCGCGCGCGGCTTTTCAGCATCTGGTGTCGCACCGCTATTACCTGGCGGGCTTTTCAAACCATGTGACCCTCGGCGAGATCGGCGAGATCAAGAAGGAAAATACTCCGGTGATGCATGTGAAGATGGATCAACCGGAAGACCGCGGGCTGCAACTCAAGTGGCGTGGCGCCACGCTGGCGGAATTCAACGGCCGGGCGTGGTTCAACCGGCCCACCCTGGGTGACTCGTTGCATCCGGGCCCAGGAGGCCTGATGCAACTCGACCAGTTGCCCACGCGCCGGAATGAGCGCCACATCTCCTACGCCGTCCACTTGAACGAGCTGGGCTCGGATACTTTGTTCTTCGCCGGAACGCCGCAATTCCTGCGCATCGACTCGCTGGTGACTCGCCGCCCCTTCGAGAATTACACCGTGCAATACGGCGAGGCGCGCAACATCTGGTATCAAGTCTACAGCCGCGTCGATTTGCCGTTTCGGGATTCCAGAGACGCCGACGAGATTGTTGACCCGTTGCCCGACGCGGTCCGAAAGCTCTATCTGCAACTGCCGCGCCTGGATCCTCGAATCCCGGAGCTGGCGCATAACATTGTCGGCGCGGAGAACGCGCCCGGCGCCGAAGCGCGGCGCATCGAAAACTACTTGCGCACACACTTCGGTTACACCTTGGAATTGCCGCCGGTCGAGCCAGCCGACCCGCTCAGTTTCTTTCTCTTTCACCGCAAGAAAGGACATTGCGAATACTTCGCCTCCGCGATGGCGGTGATGCTGCGTACGCTCGGCATTCCCGCGCGGATGATCACTGGTTTTCAAAGCGGCATTTACAACCCCATCAGCGGTTCGCAGTTGATCCGAACCTCCGATGCGCACAGTTGGGTGGAGGCGTGGCTGCCGCAGCGCGGATGGACTACCTTCGATCCCACGCCGCCGGATCCAAATCCCCCGCAGCTTTCCTGGTTGACGCGCCTTGGTTTCTATACCGACGCCGCTGAAGTTTTCTGGAACGACTGGGTGTTGAACTACAATTTAGACCGCCAACTGCAGCTCGCCAGCCGGGTGGGCGAAACCAGCCGCAACGTGGGTCTGAAATGGTACGACTTCAGCTCGCTATCGAGCGCGAAAGTGTGGCCGGCCGCCGTCAGTTTCGCGAAACACTGGGGCTTCCTTCTGTTCGGATTCCTCGTGCTGGCCCTGACCGGCCGGTTATTTGGTCGCGACGGGTGGCGATGGTGGCAAACCCGGCAGCGCGTGCTCAAGGTCCAGCGCGGCGAAGCACAGGCTTCCGATGCCACGCTGCTGTACCAGCGCATGCTGACCGTCCTCACCAAACGCGGAATCGAAAAACCTCTCTGGCTGACGCCGTTCGAGTTTGCGCGCGTCCTGCAGGAGCCGGAGCTAGCTCAATTGGTTGAGGATCTCACCGGCGCTTACAACGAATTGCGATTCGGCGGCCAAGCGGAGGCCGCTGGACGCATCGTGCAGTTGCTCGAGCGGCTTGAGGCAGTTCCCTAGTTTCCCGCTTTTCCGCCAATCGTGATTTCGACCACCGCCGGCGGCGCTGCAACGGGCGCTTGAGCGGCGGATGCGGCGCGCATCTCTCGCTTAGGCCCGCCTGCGATTCCGCCCACGATTCCTGCTTGAGGAGGGAACGTTTCCAGCGTCAACCGGTACCGCTGCGGCGTGGCCGTTACTTCGATCGGCGAGTCAGGAATCGTGTAGCTGGAATTCGCCAGCGCACTGATGTCCGCCATTCGCTGCCATCGGCCTGCATCATCCTGGCGCGTCAAAGTGAGTTGGCCCGGCAGCGTGGCTGAAACCTGGAGGCGGACGAAATCGCCCGGCTTAAGCTCTGCATCCGATGCCAGCCCGAAGTTCTTATCGTTAGACTCGCGCTTCAACAATGAATACCGTAAAAGCGGCTCTAGAGAGCCGCTAACCGCTTTCGTGACTGGCGCGCGCGCGAGTGCGACACGGTCTTGCGGCTGCCCAGCATTCAGCGCACCAGCCTGCTGGCGCAAAGATCCGACCGCTCGCGGCTGAACCGGCGCAGGAACCAGCGGAGGCGCTGGGGCTGGAGCAGCGGGTAGAGTATCTCGAACCGGGGCTGGTTCATCGGCGGCCTTCGTCCGCATCCGCGGCCGCTCTTTCGGCGCAACCACGGTGCGCTTCTGCTCGTTGGGTTGCTCTGGAGCCGCCGGGCTCGGCGCTTTCTCCAGGGAGGCGATCTCAACTGGCTTTTTGGCGGGCCGGAGTGGATTCGGCCGGAACACCACCAACAGTATGCTGGCCACGACGGCCGCGCTGGCCGCACCTCCCCAAGCCCACCAGCGCATTCGCGGGCCGGTCTGCCGGCCGGCAGGCTGTCTTTCCAACGCCTGGCGCACCTGAACGCGCGTCGCCGGATCGTCCAACAAGCTTTTCAGCGCTTGCTCTTGCTGCAACGCATTGAACAGATCCTGATCGTCGAGGGCTGCCTCGAACAGCGCACTGCGTTCGCTCTCGGTGAGCGTGTTGGTCGAGTACCCGCCCAGCAGCTTGCGGATTTCTTCCTTGCTCATCCGCTTTTCTCCCAACTTCCGCCCATCAACTCCAGCAGGTGCTTGCGGCACCGAAAATCCCAGGTATAAACCGTATTGAGCGAGGCCGCGCCGAGTTCCGCCTGAATCTCGGCGAATGTCTTACCCTCCAGCTTGAGCGCAAAAAGTTTGCGGCAGCGCTCGCCCAACTGCGATACGGCCGTGAGCAGCCGCTCGCGCATCTCGCGCTGTTCGGCCGCGCTCAGCGGATCCACACCATCCCCGGCGAGTTGAATTTCATCCACCGGCACTTGCGTGTACTCCCCGCGCCTTTGCGCCTTCCGCCGGTACGCCGCCATTTTGTATCTGACGATTTGCAGCGAAAGTGGAAGCAGATCTTCCAACCGATCGAGATGACCGTATTTTTCGTGCAGCAGGAGCAGCACTTCCTGCGCCAGGTCTTCCGCGGCGTCCCTCTGTATTCTGGATGCCGCAAAGCCGACGATCCTTTCGCGCAGCTTCTCCAGCAGTTCTTCGCGCGCGCGGAGGGACGGCTTTTCCACGCTTTCCCGCAGCATTGCCCAAAGGATACAGCTTCCTTGCGGCCGGTGACAACCAGCGTGTTACACTGAAACTTCCCGAAGTGCAGTCCCGTCGTACTATTCTGAAAAGTGCGGCGCTCGGTTTAACGGCGCCATTCATCAATCGAGGCTATTTCCGCCTGCTCGCGCAGGACCCCTCCACGGCGGCCTACTCGGCTCTCACATTGGATTTGGTTCGTCGCTCCACAGTCATCGACATGCTGGGTCTGCTGACTTTGGATTACCGCAAGCTGCTCGGCTGGGAAGTCCAGCCGGCCTCATTCGGCCCGGTCGATTACGAAAAGCTGAAGGGATCCGGTATCACGATTTTTCATCCCGCGGTCGGTTTCACCGAGGGCGACGTATATTCGAGCTCGCTGCGCGACATCACGGGCCTGAACGAGTTCATCACCGCTCACCCGGACCGGTTTTTGCGTGTCGATTGCCCTGGCGATTTCGATCGCGCCAAGCAGGAGGGCAAGCTCGGGATCCTGATCGGCCAGCAGAATTCCCAGCATTTTCGCACGGTCGAGGAGGTCGACGATTGGTATGGTCTCGGCCAGCGCGTCTCTCAACTCACGTACGTTCACAACCGCCTGGGCGGCGGATCGTCCGACGCCTTCGATTCGGGCTTGAGCGCCTTCGGCGCGCAAGTTGTCGAGCGCATGAACCAGCTCGGAATGGCGGTGGACATCTCGCACTGCGGCGACCGCACGACACTGGATGCGATCGAAGCGTCCAGCAAGCCCGTGCTCATCACGCACTCCAATTGCCGCGCTCTCGTGCCAGGCAGCCGCCGTTGTAAAACCGACGAAGCCATCCGGCGGACTGCGGCGAAGGGCGGCGTCATCGGCATCACCATGGTCCGATATTTCGTACACGCCGGCGAGAGCGCAACCATCGAGAATGTCCTGGATCACATCGATTACGTGGTGAAGCTGTGCGGCGTCGAGCATGTCGGCCTGGGAAGCGACGTTGATTTGGACGGACGTGACCGGGGTCCTCACGCGCCCAAGAGAAACGACCTGGACGGCATCGACTATGCCAGGAAAGTTTTCGACTTGACCCAAGGCTTGCTGCGCCGCAACTATTCCTCGGGCGACATCGAGCTGATTCTGGGAGGAAACTTTCAGCGGGCTCTCTCAGAAATCTGGGCGTGATCAGCCGCGCCCTTGATCCGGCTAAGGCCCCTTACGCTCGAAGTTCACCAGCCCATCCCGATAGTCGATCGTGAGGGTGAACAAATCCAGGACCGGCAGACCCAGGAACCCTGAAATTTCGGTTCCGATCCGGCGGCTCTGCTCCCAGGTATCCACGGACGTCATTGCCAAATTCTTTTGCTCGAACCCGGCGAATTGCAGGAGCATAGTTCCGGTTTGATAAAGATCCGCAACCTGGCCGTTGACGCCCGTCATGCGGAGCTTGGGGTCGCGGCTGAGCTTGCTCACCTCGGCCGCAAGATCATAGGAAATTAGGGTACGGTCCGCTCCCGTGTCGATCACGAACAGAGCTTCGCGCGAGCCGTTCACGCGGGTGGGAATCAAAAGCAGAGTGCCTAGCCGGTATATTTGCGCGGCCTTCTCCATCCCGGCCGGGATGGTCCGGTCTTGGATCGGATTTTCACCGGGGTGGAAGCCGGGAAGTGGATTCAGACGCAGCTCCCGGCCGGCGAAATCCACCGTGACGAGAAACACCCCGAAGACATTGGTTCCGATCAGCCCATCGGCCGGACCTACGGAGTCCTGATCGACGACACTGATCAAAGCATCGCGATACTCAATGTCTCCGATGCTCAGGCGCCGGGCCACACCGCGGTACCCGCCGGAGAGCTTCGCGCTGTCGCCGAAGCCGCGCATGGTGGCCTGCGACAGCCGGGTAACTCCGGCCTGATCGGCCGCCCTGCGCGGAATCACGACGCCGGTCGCGCCGGTGTCCAGCACCAGGTTCATGAGGCTGCCGTTGATGTTCACTTGCAGCCCGTAGCTGCGCATGTGGTTCTTCTCATTGACCAAGCCCGCCAGTGGGATCACGGTTGCTTTATAGGGGCTCTCGAGCACGGTGAGCGCGCGGCCGCGCACTACGCGCGCGAATTGCAAGCGCTGCTGCAGATCCTCCAGATCGGCGCCGCTGTCGCTTCTTCCCGCCATCGAGGAATATTTTTCGAGCGCCTCGGCCTGCTGTTGGACTGATAATCGGATGGCCCAATCACGAACAATACGCGGATCCTTCGGATCGAGCGTGTACGCACGCCGGAAATATTCAGCCGCGGTCTTATACATGGACGAGCATTCGCTCACGCGTGCCAGCCCCCACCAGGCGAGAGCGAAATTGGCGTCCAGCTTCGCTGCGCGCTTGAATTCGGCTTCGGCCTGCGCGAACTCGCCGCGCCGGAACATTACTTCGCCGGCGAATTCGTGCGCGGCCGCCGAATCGGGCGCGTCGCTGGTGGCTTGTTGAGCCAACTTCCAAGCGGTCGCGACCCCGTCGTTCCGCAGCGCCTTGCGGCCCAGTGCCACCGTGTCGCCGGCCTCGGCGCCCAGCAGAGCCGAAGCCGCCAGGACGGCGAACCAACCTAGGCGCCGCATTCTCATGATTCAACTAGCTCCGCTTGGCGACCACTTCCAGGTACTCGCCTTGAATGCGTGTTCGGTCGGAATCGCCTTCGTTGTGCTCCCGCCAGAGATTTTCAAGGTCGGCAGCGTAGGAGACTTGCGTTGCGGCGTCTAAACGCTCGAAAGCCAGTTTGGTTGGTCCGAAATATTCGCGGAAGAAACGCACCACCTGGCTGGGTGGAAATGGAAAATCAAACTCCGCCATACGCCGTGCAGTGCGGATTTCAGAGGTATGCGTTCCGAATCGCTCACGCACCACGCTTTCTTCGCCCCACTCAACGGGCGCGGGAATGCCCTCCGGTGGCGGGATGTACTTGGCCCCAACCTTAAAGAAGTTCCCGATGAATCCGCCCGGCGTCCAGTTTGCCATCGCGATCGTGCCGCCCGGTCTGCAGACGCGGCTGACTTCCGCGGCGACGAGCTCGGGGCGCGGGGCGAACATCGCTCCAAACATGCTCATCACGATGTCGAATTGCGTGTCCGGATACGGCAACTGTTCGGCGTCGCCCTCTTCAAAACTAGCCTGCAGATTCTCGGCCGCAGCTCGCTGCCGCGCCTGCTCCAACAGATTGGTCGCAATGTCCACGCCAGTTACCAACGCCCCTTTTCGCGCGGCTGGAACCGCCAGGTTACCGGTGCCGCAGGCGACATCGAGAACACGTGCGCCAGATTGGATGTCGAGCCGATCCACAAACTCGGCCGCGCATCGGGCCGAATATCGGGCGATCTGTCCGAAGTCTCCGGCCATCCAGGTTTGGCGCATTCTCTGTTTCAGCCTTCCTAGGCCATCGAAAGCGGGCTGCATGTGAGTTCTCCTTGCACGCCTCGATTGTACAGCAGTGCAGCGGCGAATTCCGGGCATACGCCAGTCAATGTGATAAGCTCACAGGCCTGAGGTGACTAGCATGAGTCCAAGCATGACGCACGAGATTGAAGCCACAAACCGATTCTTCGAACAGGAAGTGATCGGCAAACATAACATGGGGGCGTTGGATCGCGTATATACAAGCCGTGCCCGTGTCATGCCGCCGGGCGCTCCCATGGTAGAAGGCCGTGAGAACATTAAGGCGTTCTGGCATAGTGCCGTTGAGGGCATGGGTCTCGCGGCCGTAAAACTGGAGACCCTGGATTTTCAGCCGCTCGCCGATACAGGAATCGAGATCGGGCGCGCGACACTAGTGTTTCGCGCTGCCGGTTCCTCGCCCGCGGTAATGAAATATGTCGTCGTCTGGAAACGCGAGGACGGCGCTTGGAAGTGGGACGTCGACATCTGGAACCCGAATTCCTGAAGCATCGGGTGAGCAGCTTAGTCCGCGGAAAAATTTGCCTTAAACTAGAAGTCGTGAGAAACGGCCATCGCCCAGATTTCGTCTGTAGATAAGAACAAAGCCCTGCGCAGGGTACCGCAGGGGTTTCTATTCCCATAAGCCTTTTAGATTCAGCGCCATCCGCATGCATTTCCGAACCAACTCCTGGTTGTTCACCCTCCCTAAGGCCTTCCGGTATTTCCTCGCCGCGGCGGTTGTGCTTGGCTGTTTTGCTACCGGCTTATTGGCCCAGCGCGCCCGCATCACCGAGGCGATCGACAACAGCCGGCGCGTGCGGTTGAGCGGGCATATGCATCCTTTGGCGCGCGCCGAGTTTGATCGCGGCCGGGTGGATCCTTCCATGCCCCTGGAGTCGCTGAACCTGATACTGAAGCCCTCGGCCAATCAGCAGGAAGCGCTGAATCAACTGCTCGCTGCGCAGCAGGACCCGTCCTCGCCCGACTATCATCGCTGGCTCACTCCGGAAGAGTATGCGGACCGGTTTGGCGCCAATCCCGGCGATATCAGCCAGGTTACTCAATGGCTGGAGCAGCGAGGATTCCACGTAACCGCCATAGCGCGAGCTCGCAATTGGATCTCGTTCAGCGGCACGGCTGGACAAGTGGCGTCGGCTTTCGGCGCTGAGATTCATCGCTACCAGGTCAACAGCGAAACGCATTTTGCCAACGCCGCCGAGCCATCCGTTCCCGAGGCTTTTAGCGTGATCGTGCAGGGAATCCGCGGACTGAGCGATTTCCGGATGAAACCGCTACTGAGGCCTCGCACGTCTCCGGTGGCCGCACCGCAACAGCCCGCCTACACTTCCAGCACCAGCGGGAACCACTATTTGAGTCCGGATGATTTCGCAACCATCTACGACCTGAAGCCCCTCTACGGCGCCGGCATTAACGGGGCCGGGCAAAAGCTGGTGGTGACCGGACAGACTCAGATCAATCTTTCCGACATCGAGCAGTTTCGCACGCGATTCAATCTGCCGCCCAACGATCCTCAGGTCATGCTGGTTCCCAACACGCGCGATCCCGGTATCTCGTCCAATGACGTTGCCGAGGCGGACCTGGATCTGGAGTTGTCCGGCGCGGCCGCTCCGAACGCCAGCATCACCTTCTTGTATTCCTACGACGTGATGAACGCCGCGCAATATGCTATCGATCAAAATCTGGCGCCCGTATTGAGCATCAGCTACGGATCCTGCGAAACCGAAACCACCACAACCGACGCTCGCACTTTTCAGGCCTGGGCACAGCAAGGAAACGCCGAGGGCATAACTTGGGTTGCGGCTACTGGCGACTCGGGCGGCGCTGACTGCATCGCGCCAGGCGACAACACCGACGGAGGACCCTCCGTGGACGTTCCCGCCAGCATACCCGAGGTCACGGGAATGGGCGGCACCGAGTTCAACGAAGGACTGGGGCAGTTCTGGAGCACTACCAACAACGTCAACGGCGGCTCCGCGTTGAGCTACATCCCGGAGATGGCTTGGAACGACAGCTCGTCGGGTAATCCTGGGGCCGGCGGCGGCGGAGCCAGCGTGATTTTTTTGAAGCCGCCCTGGCAAACCGGCGCCGGCGTGCCCAATGACAACGCTCGCGACGTGCCCGACATATCGCTCTCAGCATCCCCCGAGCATGATGGATTCATGATCTATACCGGCGGTCAGCTTCAAATCTATGGAGGAACGTCAGTGGCGTCGCCCTCGTTTGCGGGAATCGCTACCTTGCTGAATCAGTATGTGGTACTGAACGGAGTGCAATCCAGTCCGGGGCTTGGCAATATGAATCCAAAGTTATACGCGCTGGCCCAGACCGCACCGGGTGCATTTCACGACATCACTACGGGAAATAACATCGTGACCGTGACGTGCGGCCCACGGTCGCAGAATTGTACTTCCGGATCTTTTGGTTTCGCTACCGGGCCCGGCTACGACCAAGCTACGGGTCTTGGTTCTCTGGATGTAAGTGTACTCTTCACCGCCTGGAGCGGGAAGTCGGGCTTCATCTCGCGCAGCACGCCATCCATGACTCTTTCCTCCGGCGCTGCCTCCATTTTGTCCTCCACGAGCGCAACTATTACAGCCACGGTGAGGAGCTCCAACGGCGGTACACCCTCCGGCGCGGTCACGTTTTATTTCGGCGGTGTTTCGCTGGGCTCGGCTACTTTGGCTGGCGCGGGCGGTTCGGCTTCCGCCAGCGTGACGGTTTCCGGAGCGGATCTGCCCGTGGGCGCGGACTCGATTACCGCGCAATACAGCGGTGATACCTCTTATGCGGGTGCGACGGCGTCGGTCGTGATCAATGTAAGCGATTCTACATCCGGCGCTCCTTCCATCGCTGCACTCGCTAACGGCGCATCGTTCCGGCAGTCCTTTGCGCCCGGCATGGCGATGACAGTCTTCGGATCCGGTCTCGCTCCTTCCACCTGGAGCGCCTCCACGCTCCCTCTACCGGCGCAGTTGGCCGGAGTTTCGGTCAGTATTAACGGCATCGGTGCTCCGCTCTATTATGTTTCGCCGACTCAATTGAACATCCAGATTCCCTTTGAAGTTCCGGCCAACGCGCTGGTTTCCTTGCATGTGACAAACAACGGGCATATCGCCAGCACCGCCTTCACGACCCAGGCGACGGCACCCGGAATTTTTATCGACGCGGCCGGCAGTCTGGTCCCTGTCAATCGCGCTTCGACCGGCCAGACCATTTCGCTGTACATGACCGGCCAAGGCGCAGTTTCACCGACGATTGCGACTGGTGAAGCGCCTCCCTTGGGCACGTCAGTGGCAAATCTTCCCGCTCCGCAACAGCCGGTCAAGCTGACGGTCGGTGGAGTACCGGCTCAGATCCAGTTCGTTGGTATTCCTCCGACGTTGGTGGGAGTGACGCAGATCAACTTTGTGGTTCCCACCGGCCTGGCCCGCGGGACGCAAGCCGTCGTGGTGAGCATCGGCGGCATTTCCAGCCCGCCGGCGAGCTTGACGATTCAGTGACTAACTAAGTCTTCAGATACGGTCTCAGCGAATCGAAGCGGTACTCGATTTCGGCGATTTCTTCCGGCGTCAGCTTGTATTCTCGCTGGCGTGACACTGAAGTCTTGAACATTCCGCGCTCTTTCATGATGTACAAGCGCGTGCCCGGAATTTCCTGATCCAGATTCAACATGAGCAGGAGCTTGGCGTAGAGGTCGCGTGTTTCTTCCAGCTTGTTCTGCTGATGCAGGTCCCACAGACGCGCGTAGATATCGCCATACATGGCGCCGCCGGTGATTACGCCGTCCGAAGCCAGGCGCATTTCATAGAGTAAGCCCGTGCCGAAGTGCGCGCCGTAGACGCGCTTGATCGGATCGGGCCGGTGCGCGATCAATTCTTTCATCCGCGGGACCACCGGGTCGTGCTCTTCCTTGACATATCCGAAGTTGGGAAACTCGCGCGCCAGACCGAGCATCATGTCGATGCTGGGCGCCAGATTCGGCGCGCCACCCGACGTTTGGATGAAGACCGGTCGCTTGGTGAGCTTGCAGAGCGCGCGGAAATAATCGCGGTAATCGTCCATGGACTTGGCTTTATTGGGCGGGATTGCGATCATGGCGTCCGGCTCCAGCTTTTCGGCATGCTCGGCGTATTGCATCATCTCGGCGGTGTCATCGCCTTGCACGCCCAGCACCAGCACCGGCCGTTTGCCTTGGCACGCTCTGGCGAGTACGGTCATGCCCTGCAGACGTTCCTGCTTGCTGAGTTGCAGCAGTTCGCTCGAAAGCTGCGGCCACACCAGGCCCTGAACACCGAACCGGTCCATGTACTCGACTTCCCGCGCCAGATCTTCCCAATCGACATCCTTCTCCGCCGTGTAGGGCGTCGAGAGGATGATGAACGCTCCTTGCATCGATTTCGGAGGCATGCTGGGAGCAGCCAGCGCCGTGGAACGAGAGAGCAGCGCGGCCGAGCCTACCGCGCCCAGCAGCTCGCGGCGAGTGCAAACAGTGTTCATGGGTCCTCCTTGATTCAACTTTCTACGCACGCCATAATAAGGCGAACCTGGCGTAGGCGGAACACTATGATTGTAATTGCATTGCGGCGGGCTTGCTGCGTGCTGCCGCTGGCCCTGCGGCTGCTGGCCGCGCAGCCGGCGGACCTGGTCTTGCGCGGCGGCAAGATCGTCACCTTGGAGCAGGCCGGAACGGCGCAGGCGCTGGCCGCGCGAAGCGGCACGATCGTTGCGGTGGGAACGAATCAGGAGATGCAATCCTACATCGGGGCCTCCACCAAGATTATCGATTTGAACGGACGGCTGGCGATCCCCGGATTCATCGAAGGCCACGGCCATTTCATGGGCCTGGGCGCTTCCAAGATGGAACTGAACCTGCGCGATGCCAGGAACTGGGACGAGATCGTCGCCATGGTTGCGGCGGCGGCGCGCGAGGCCAAGCCCGGAACTTGGATTCTGGGCCGCGGGTTTCATCAGGCCAAATGGGACAAACCTCCGTCTCCGAACGTCCTCGGCTTTCCTGTGCACGCCGCGCTCAGTGAGGTTTCGCCCCACAATCCGGTGTGGCTGGAGCATGCCAGCGGTCATGCCAGCTTCGCCAATGCCGAGGCGATGCGGTTGGCCGGCATCGATAGGAACACTCCCGATCCGCCAGGAGGCCAGATTCTCAAGGACGCGCAGGGCAATCCGACTGGATTGCTGAACGAGAAAGCGCAGGCTTTGGTGGATCGTGCGCTTTCTGCTTATCGCGCCGAGATGAGTCCTTCCGAACGGGTAGCCGAAGCGCACAAGCAGGTGGAGCTGGCTGAGCAGGAGAGTCTGTCGAAAGGGATCACGACCTTCGAGGATGCCGGATCGCCCATGGCGACCATCTACATGTTCAAGCAACTGGCCGAGCAAGGGAAGCTCGACTTGCGCCTGTGGGTAATGCTGCGGCAACCGAACGCGGACATCGCGCCGAACTTGATGAAATACTACTTCATCGGCGTGGGCGATCAGCACTTGACGGTGCGCGCGATCAAGCGGCAGATCGATGGCGCGCTGGGGTCGCGCGGGGCGCTGCTGCTCGAACCTTATTCCGACCTCGCGCCGGACGCGCCCAATCGCTCCGGGCTGCACACCGAAGATCCGGCTGACATCCGCGAGACAGCCGAACTCGCCATCGCCAACGGATTTCAGCTTTGTGTGCATGCTATCGGCGACCGCGCCAATCGCGAGGTGCTCGATCTTTACGAATCAGTATTCAAAGAGCATCCCGAGAAGAATGGGAAACAGTTGCGCTGGCGGATCGAGCATGCGCAGCACCTGAACGCCGCGGATATTCCTCGCTTCGCTCAGCTTGGCGTGATCGCGGCGATGCAAGGCGTCCACTGCACTTCCGATGGACCGTTCGTAATCGCACGTCTGGGTTACAAGCGCGCCGAGGAAGGTGCATATGTGTGGCAAAAGCTCATGAAGTCGGGCGCGGTGGTGGGCAACGGCACCGACACGCCGGTGGAGGATGTGGATCCGATCGCGGGCTTCTATGCGTCGGTGAGCCGGAAGCTGAAGGATGGCTCGGCGTTCTTCCCCGACCAGCGCATGAGCCGCATGGAAGCGCTGCGATCATACACGATGAACAACGCCTACGCGGCTTTCGAGGATCAGACCAAGGGCTCGCTGAAGGTTGGCAAGCTGGCGGACGTGACGATTTTGTCGAAGGACATACTCGCGATCCCGGAAGATGAGATCCCGTCGGCGAAAGTGGACTACACGATCATCGGCGGGAAAGTGATGTTCCAGCGCTAGCCAGTTACTCTTTGTGCGCCTGGCCTTCCACCAGCTCGATGCGCACGTGATCGGGGCCCTCGATGAAGGCGAACTTCACTTTGCCGCCGGCGACCGCGCGTGGCTCATCGGTCACCGTGACGCCGTCTTTTCGCAAACGCGCGAGCGTCTCATCCAAGTTGTCGACGCCAAAACCGATGTGATCGGTGGTGTGACCGCGTGTCGATTCCAAATCCGTGCGGTCCTTCCACAGTTCGGGCCACTGCGTCTTGGCGTATTCCATTGGGAAAATGATGATGTTGACGTTGTCCATCATCAGCGACATCGACGGCGAAACCTGAAAACCCTTGTACATGCGAGGCTCGCGCGACGGAGTGCCGCGGCCCAGGCGCGTGAGGCCGAATTCCTTGACGTACCATTCGCCCGCTGCAATGGGGTCCTTGCTCAGCATGTGGATGTGGCCGAAGTGGTGATGGTTGGCGGTGTTCAGCTCGATGAGTTGATGGTTCGGGCCATCGACGTAAGCATAGAAGAAGACTCCGGGCTCTTTTGAACCCACCAGATCGCTGATATCCGTGAGCGGCGTCTCGAACTGCGTCCCCAGGTCGAGCTGCTTCCGATAGGTAGCCTGCATGTCTTCGGCGCCCCAGCCGATATGCCAGATCGTGGACGTGATTTCTGACTTCGGCGGCGTCGCGACTTTAGTGAATAGCAGCCAGGATTTCTGCGCCCAGACCGCATCTTGCATCCCGGCGAAGCTGGCCTTCTCGCAGTCGAACTTGGAAGTGTAGAATGCGATCGCGGCGGCTGGATCGGTGACGTTGAGATGAACGTGATGGAAGTGCGCGAACTGGCCTTGCGGAGCCCCCTGCGCCCAGCAGATGCCGGCGGCAAGGAGCAGGATCGACGCTCTCATGATTACCGCGCGATGGATTTAATCTGGAAATATTCTTCCAGCCCAAACATGCCCAGTTCGCGGCCGATGCCGGATTGTTTATAGCCGCCGAACGGCGCGAGCGGGTTGTACCTTCCGCCGTTGACGTCCACCTGGCCGGTGCGGATGCGCCGCGCCACGCGCATGGCTCGATCCGCGTCACCGGACCACACGCCGCCCGCCAGGCCATAGATCGTGTCATTCGCGATGCGGATGGCTTCGTCTTCGGTGTCGTACGGCAGCACCGAAAGTACCGGCCCGAAAATCTCTTCCTGTGCGATGGTCATCTTGGACTGCACGTCAGCGAAAATAGTCGGCTCGACATAGTAGCCCTTGCCGAAGCCCGCGGGTCGTCCGCCACCCAGCACGACGCGCGCGCCTTCCTGTTTGCCCTTGGCGATGTAGCCTTCCACGCGCTGGCGCTGCGTGTCGGAGATGAGCGGGCCCAGGCGCGTGCCCGGATCCATGGGATCGCCCAGCTTGAGCGAGCCGATGGCTTGCGCCGCCAGGTCCAGCGCTTCCTGATAGCGGCTGCGCGGCACCACCATGCGCGTCCAGGCCGAACAAGTCTGCCCGGAGTTGAGCATCGCGTTGCGGGCGCCCGCGGGGATGGCTTTGTCGAACGGCGCGTCGTCCAGCACAACGAAGGCGGACTTGCCGCCGAGTTCCAACGTGACCTTCCGGATTCCTTCGCCCGCCAGCGCGCCCACGCGTTTTCCAGCGCGGACCGATCCGGTGAAGCTGACCATGTCCACCATCGGATGCGACGCGATGGCTTCCCCAACCACCGGGCCGTAGCCCGTCACGATGTTCAGCACGCCCGTCGGCAGACCGATTGACTGGCACGCTTCGGCCAGCAGAAATGCGTTCAGCGGCGCCACTTCGCTCGGCTTCAAGACCACCGTGCATCCGGCGGCCAGCGCGGGCGCGACTTTTGCCATGATCTGGTGCAGCGGATAATTCCAGGGCGTAATGGCGCCCACTACGCCATAGGGCTCGCGCACCACCAGCGAATTGCCGATTTCCTGCTCCAGCTTCAGCTCGCTGATCAATTGCGCGTAGCCGGCCGTCACCATGACGGGCAGGCCGGCTTGAACCTGGGTCGCCATCGTGATGGGCGAGCCGACCTCCTGCGCGATGGTTTTGGCGATCGCCTCGGCGCGTTCCTTGAGTGCGCCTGAAAGCTTACGAAGCCAGTCGGCGCGTTCGGCGGCAGCGGTCTGGCTCCAACCGTTGTCGAATGCCGCGCGGGCCGCGCGAACTGCCTTGTCGACGTCCTCCGGCGTGCCTTCGGGAATTGAGCCGATGACCTCCTCGGTGGAGGCCGAGAGAACGTCGATCGAGCCTCGACCCGATTGCGGCTGCCAGCCGCCATTGATGTATAAGTTGCGATAGTCCGTGGTTTTTGTTTGTGCTCCGGTCATGATGATCCCTACTCATTATAGTTAGCCGGCAGCGCTACCATGAGAGCAAGATGTTTCGGGGAGTTGCACCCGTTATTTTCTCGCTTCCATTGCTCGCCCAGGTCAACGTTCTGACCTATCAATACGACAACACCCGCGCGGGGCAAAACCTCAACGAGGTGCTGCTGACCAAAGCCAACGTGAACGCGAGCCAATTCGGGAAGCTCTTTTCTTATCCCGTAGACGGCCAGATCTACGGCCAGCCGCTTTATCTTGCAGGTTTGAGCGTCGCGGGCAAGGGCTTCCATAACGTGGCCTTTGTCGCGACCGAGCACGACAGCGTCTACGCGTTCGACGCCGACAGCAACGCGGGCGTGAACGCGGCATCGCTATGGGAAGTTCACTTCACCAACGGAACCAGCATCACTACGGTTCCGGCGTCGGACGTGAATTGCGGGCAGATCGAACCCGAGATCGGCATCACCAGTACGCCGGTCATCGATCCAGTGAGCGGCACCATCTACGTCGTTGCGATGACCAAGATCATCGGTGTGACGACGTCGTACACGCAACAGCTCCACGCACTGGACGTGACCAGCGGCGCCGAACGTCCGGGCAGCCCGGTCACCATCCAGGCCTCTTTCCCTGGAACTGGCGAAGGCGGGAACACGGTTGTGTTCCAGCCGAGGAATTACAAACAGCGCCCGGGGCTGCTGCTGTTGAATGGCGTGGTCTACACGGCCTGGTCGTCGCATTGCGACATCGGCGCCTATCACGGCTGGCTGATCGGATACGACGCCAAGACGTTGCAGCAAGTCGCGGTATACAACAACACGCCTAACGGCAACGAAGGCTCGTTCTGGGCCGGCGGCGCGGCGCCCGCGGCGGATTCGAGCGGGAATATTTATCTCGTTTCGGGCAACGGCACCTTCGATGCGGAAAGCGGCGGGGTGGATCTGGGCGAAAGTTTCATCAAGCTTTCGACTCCAACCCGGTGGTTCTCCCCGGTGCACCAAGTAGCGGATTATTTCGCGCCCTTCAATTTCGACGCGCTCAACAACCAGGATCTCGATGTGGGCTCGGCGGGCGTCGCATTGCTTGGCGACGAAGCGGGCAACGCGAATCATCCGCACCTGATGGCCGGCGCGGGTAAGGAAGGACGAATCTATCTTCTCGACCGCGACAATCTGGGACATTGGCAAGCGGGATCGGACAGCCAGATCGTTGGCTCCGTGGCGGGAGCGATCGGAGGACTTTTCGGGAACCCTGCCTACTTCGACAAGACTGTATATTTCTGTGGTTCGGGCGATCGTTTAAAGGCTTTCCCTGTGTCGAACGCGACGCTCGCGCAAACTCCGGCTTCGCGATCCCAGGCGAGCTTTGGCTATCCGGGCTGCGTGCCGTCGATCTCGGCGAGTGGCGCGTCGAACGGCATCGTGTGGATTCTTGAGAGCTCCGCGATTCTGCATGCTTACGATGCATCGAATCTGTCCGACGAGCTGTACAACAGCAACCAGAACGTTGCGCGCGACGCGCTGGGCTCCTACGTCAAGTTTTCCGTTCCCATGGTGGCCAATGGCAAGGTCTACACCGGGACAGCGAATTCTCTCGTGGCGTACGGGCTGTTGGGCTCCTTGAGCGTCACGAACGCTGCCAGCGGCCAGCCAAATATCATCGCGCCAGGGTCTTTGATAACAGTGTATGGAACGGGTAGCATCGATATTCCGCCCGCGCGTTTTCCGATTCCGACCAACGTCAACGGCGTGACGATGAGCATCAACAATGTCCTGGCGCCACTGCTGTTCGGGAGCGGCGGGCAGATCAACGCGCAGGTGCCTTTTGAAATTTCCCCTGGCGCCGGCGCCATGACGATCAGTTCGGGCGGGACGGTAGCCGGTTCAGCGAATTTTGTGGTTCAATCTGTCGCGCCGGGCTTATTTCTGCTTGGTCAGGGGCGCGCGGCGGTGCTGAACGCGGACTACAGCATCAACGGCCAAAACCAACCGGCCGCGGCGGGCAGCTACATTTCCGCTTTTATGACCGGCTTGGGTCCGGTGGACAATCCAGTTCCCACCGGTCTGCCCACTCCGGCGAATCCTTTGTCCCGCGTAACCAGTCCCGTCGCGGCCACCATCGGAGGACAGCCGGCAAACGTATCTATTCGCCGGCCTCGCGCCCGGTTTTGCGGGCTTGTACCAGGTGAATCTCACGGTCCCGCAGCATGCACCTGGCGATTACGCCCTGCAGATCACAGTAGGCGGAATTGCGAGCAACACCGGGACGATCAGCGTGCACTGACCGTCCCGCGTAATAACTACTGCACAGCTACCGTGATGTTCTGGCTGACGTTGGTGTTGCTTCCAATCGTCAGCACGATTGGTTGTGGCCCGGCGCTGAGTCCAGCCGGAATCGTGGCGTTGATTTGGATTACTCCGCACACCAACGCCGGTGCTTCGCCCGCGTAGGCGATGTTGGCCGGCTGGCCGCCGATCGTTAAGGTGATCGGTTTCGCGACCGGTACCGGGAAGGCGGCGTGCCTGGCGTGACGCAGCCGGTCGTCCCTGCGGGCTTGGATCCGCCCTCGCCCGTGCCGAAAATCTGGATGACGAGCTGTCCGATGGCCGCCGCGATTCGACGAGCCGTTCACGCTGCCGTCCTGGTTGAGGATCGCGCCTTGCCCGCTGCCGCCCTGGCTCAGAGAAAAGATGGCCGGCTCGGTGGCCGCAATTTGCACCTGGAAGTTAGCCGAGGTGGAGCCCTCGAACGCTACCGTGACATTCGCGGTCGCGACACTGCCCATCTCGTACGGCACGATGGCGTTGACTTGAGTCGCCGACGCATAGATGATCGGCGCCGCGACGTTATTGAACATCAGCGTAACTGCCGCCCAGATTGGTGGGTACCGTACCGGCGGAGGTCAGCGTCAAGTTGGCCGCAGTCGTTGGCCCGAGATTGTTGCCGAAGATGCTGATGATTTCGCCCGGAGAGACCGTGTTAGTCGGTTGCAGACTGGCGGCGTTCTCGAGCGAGGTGATGGCCGGTGTAGTGGCGGCGGTCAATGCCAGATTCACGGTAATGCTCTGGCTGCCGCCGGCGATGTTGGGCGACGACACGGTGACCGTGCCCTTGTAATTCCCGGCGACGAGGGTAGTGATCACCGCGGAGTTCAGCGCGATCGTTAGTGTGCCCGGCGTGTTACCGCTAGCGGGCGTAACAGTTGCGAATGCGCCGCCGGTGCCCGGAACGAAAGACGCCGTAAATGGCACGTTGACGCCCGAGCTCGTTACGTTGACCGTTTGCGAGCCGGAGATCGTGGTTCCAAGCTGCGCCGACAGGTTTACGGTGCTCGATGACACCACCAACGTCGGCGCCGCGCCTACCGTCAGCGTCACAGGAACGTACAGCGGACTGTTGCCAGCCCCAGGCACGATCACCGTCACGATGCCCGCGTAGGAGCCTTGTGGGAGCTGCGAGCCGTTGGCTTTGACCATTACCGTATTGCCCGCGGCGGTGGCGCTCAACCAGCCGCTGCCATTCAGCGTCGTACTGACAGCGCCGATGGTTGCGCCCGCCGGGACACCGTTGATCTGAACGACCTGGCTGGCTGGAGCCGGGCCGCCGACGGTCTCGGTGAATGAGGCGCCCGTCGTAGGAGTGAAGCCGACATTGGAAGACACCAACGTCAACGTAACGTAAATGGTCTGCGCTGGAACGTTGGGCGCGGTGCTCGACACTATGACAGTGCCGGTGTACGTTCCAACACCCAAGTTCGCAGGATTAATCGTGATTTGCAGGTTGTTCGGCGTGTTGCCGTTGTTGGGCGTCACTGCCAGCCAAGTCAGACCCGGAGGATTGGTAGCCGCAACGGAAGTGAACGGCAGTTGAGCGCCCGGATCAGTGCTGGTGACGGACACGGTCTGCTGCGTCGCGCCAGCGCCCGTCAGGGCTGTTACGCTAATTGCGGACTGGCTGACATTGAGCAGCGCGGTGGTGCTTACATTCATCGTGATCGGTATTACGAGGGGCGCGTTAGTGGAGCCAGGCACCGTAAGGTTTATGCTCCCGTTACAGACTTGCGAGGTCGTCAGCCCGGTTGTACTGACCGAAACGACCACCTGGTTTTGATTTCCATAGGTGATCCCATTCGCAGGAGTGGCCGACAGGAAGCCACTGCAATTGGTCGTAATGGCTGCGACTTGATAGTCCAGCGGCGCGCCGGTGGTACTCACCGTGAAGGTCTGGCTGGGCGGCGCCGACTGCCCCACTTGGAAATTGAAGTTGAGCGAAGGAACTGTGGCCGTAAGGACGGAATTGCTGCTCACTTCGAGAGTGACGGGGAACATCTGCGGCGAATTGCCGGCTCCAGTGGACGTGACGGTTACGTTTTCGACATACGTGCCCGGGCCGAGCGTCGCGACGACGGCAGCGTTGACCGCCAGGTCGAGAGCCTCCGGTGTGGCCCCACTTAGCGGGGAAACGCCCAGGAAATCCGGTCCGCTGTTGGCTGGAGCGGCGGAAGCAGTGAAGTTCAAGGCGGTGCTCGAGCTGGTGATCTGGACGTTCTGCGACGCCGGCACAGTGCCGCCAATCTGATAGTTGAATGTTGGGCCGGTAGTGGGAACCAGCAGTAAGGGGTTCGTGCTGGCGAGCAGGCTCACGTTCACGACGGTGCTGGGATTTGACGCGCCGGGCGCTGAAATATCGATCTCTCCGTTACACGGACCCGCAGTCAGACCCGACGTATTGATTTGCACACTCAGCGTGCTGGGAGTAGCGCCCTGAGTTGGCGACACTACCAGCCAACCGCCGGCGCACGAACTCGTTTTTGCCGTGGCGGTGAAGCTGACGTTCTCTCCCGTGGTGCTGGTCAGCGTAAGATTCTGGGATGCCGGACCGCCTTGACCGATCTGGAATGCGAAGGACAACTGGGCCGGCGTTACGTCGAGGGCGGGCGTTCCGGCTATGGTCACTAATACAGGCAGGCTAAGTCCGGTGGTGCCGGGCGGATTAATGGCGATGGCCCCATTAAATATTCCGGAACCACTGAGCGCGGCAGGACTTACAGTTACCTGGAACGATCCGGGCACGCTGCCCGAGGTCGGAAATACCGATAGCCACGCTCCGCCGTTGTCCATGATCGCGGCCGCCGTGAATGCAGTTATGCTCGCGGTATTGCTCGCAACGGTCACCGTCTTCGAGGCTGGAACCGTGCTTCCCGCACCAAAATTGAAGCTCAGCGAATTTGGCGTCGCTGACAGGCTGGTCGGGCTTGAGGAATTCGCATTCAGAGTGACTGGAATCGTGACCGAGCTGGAGCCTGGTCCGGTCACATTGATGAAACCCACGTCCGTACCGGAAGCCGGAGCTCCCGCGCCAATGGACACCGAGATGGACAGGGGTGTCGGGCCGGATTTGGGAGTGACCTGGAGCCAGTTGTTATCGGAATAAGCCGAAACGGAAAGACTCACCGGGCTCATGGAAGAGGACAACAACACCGTTTGGGGCGCGCTCACGCCATTCTGCGTGTTGAACGTGAGTTGTGGCGGAGTGGCGGTCAGCGTAGCATTCTGCGCATGTGCCGTGTCAAAGCAACACAGCAGGGCACCCATCAGAAGCACGGTACGGAACGGCAGTTTTTCCAAGGTTTTCACGGCTTACTCCAAAGAATTAAGTTGAACGCGGGAGAAGACGGGGCGTGGCCCACCCTCACTAGTGGCAATCCAGCTGCCACGCATCGTTAGACACGAGTCCGGAGAA
Organism: Terriglobia bacterium; assembly: GCA_963739705.1. GTDB lineage: Bacteria > Acidobacteriota > Terriglobia > Bryobacterales > Bryobacteraceae > Palsa-89. Next base: position 1,182,577 of record CAVUBR010000025.1, read on the forward strand.
GAAGTTTCGCTGGCTGACCGTTATGCCGCGTACTAACCCGCATTTCTCACAGACCCTATAGCAAAAAGCCGTCCTTCATGGCATAACTGAGTTTCCACACAACAGTTAGCACCAAGAGAGGACGGCCTTCGCTATGACAGAGTGTAACCAATCGGGCTTCGGATTTGCAGCGTGCGGAAAACGGGAGATCGTGGCCCGCTTCGACGGGGGCACGATCAGTTCCGACGGGGGTGCCTTCCTATTACGTCAGACCGACCAGCGACTGAATCTTCTGGCGCGTCTGGCGAAGTGTTTTCTGGATAGCCGGAATCCGGATCTGGTGGAGCACTCGGTGCTGGAGCTGGTCTCGCAACGGGTTTACGGTCTGGCGTTGGGTTACGAAGACCTGAACGATCACGAGCAACTACGGAACGATCCGGTGTTCGGAGTTCTGGCAGGACGGGAAGAACTGGAGCAACCGCTGGCGGGCAAGAGCACCCTGAACCGCATGGAACTGGGGAGCGGCGGGCCGGACCGGTACAAGAAGATCACGTTCTGGAAAGAAGCGGTAGACGAACTGTTGGTGAAAGTGTTCCTGGAGTCGCACCAGACGGCTCCCGAGGAGATCGTTGTGGACGTGGACACCACCGACCTGCCGCTGCACGGCCACCAGGAGGGTCGATTCTTCCACGGCTACTACGACCAATATTGCTATCTGCCGCTCTACATCTTTTGCGGAGAGCACGTGCTGTGCGCGCGCCTGCGGGAATCCAATCATGACGCTGCCTTCGGCTGCCTGGCGGAAATACAAAGAATCGTGGCGCAGATTCGGGCGAGTTGGCCGGAAGTGAAAATCATTCTGCGCGGGGACTCTGGCTTCTGCCGCAACGAGTTGATGAGCTGGTGCGAAAACAATGGGGTGGACTTTGTGTTCGGTCTGGCGCGCAATCAGAGACTGCGGAAGATCATTGGAGCCCAGATGCACGAGGCGACTCAACAGTGGAATCAGACCGGCAAACCAGCGCGGGTTTTTGCCGAGTTTGACTATCAGACCAGAAAGACCAAGAAGAGTGGCTGGGACCGGAAACGGCGCGTGGTCGCCAAGGCCGAGCACCTCGACGGAAAAGAGAACCCGCGCTTCGTGGTCACCTCACTGAGCAGCCAGGAGTGGGCGGTGCAAGCGCTGTATGAAAAACTCTACTGCGCGCGCGGCGACATGGAGAACCGCATCAAGGAGCAGTTCAGCTTATTTGCCGATCGGGTGAGTACCGAGACCATGCGAGCCAATCAGATGCGCCTCTATCTGTCCACGATGGCCTATGTGCTGATGAGCGGACTGCGGCGGCTGGGACTGCAAGCCACCGAGTTGGCGCAAGCGCAGGTTTCCACTATCCGCACCAAGCTGCTGAAGATCGGCGCGCAGGTCCGGGTCACGGTGCGCAAAGTCTGGGTTTCCATGGCTTCCAGCTATCCCTGGCAAGGTCTGTACCAGCAGGTCTGGACCAACTTGCGCTGCTGAACGGCAACACGGGGACCGGCTTTGTTGACATGCTTCCTCCGCTGGCGCAGCCGGTTCGGAGGAGTGCGTTTGCACGCCCATCAAAGCCTCGCTCCACGATCGACTGCGGGTCGAATTGATCCCTACACTCGCCAAAAGACGTTCGACGATGACTCGCCTTGCTCAGTTGTGCTTCGCGAGGCTCTTCTGGCGCCCGTTAGTCTGTTCGCGTACTAAAGCCAGCGTGAGTGGAGCGTGTTACTGCATGTTAGCATCAGATTTTGTGGTTGCAGGGCGAGTAGCATGCATAACAGAATCGTTTTGTGTGTAATATGTCAAAGCTTTCGATTCGCGACTTAGACCTCAAGAACAAGACGGTGTTCATCCGTGTTGATTTCAACGTGCCGCTCGCTCCGGGAGGGCAGGAGATTACCAGTGATAAGCGGATTCGGGCGTCACTCCCGACCATTCGCTATGCGCTCGACCACGGAGCAGGGGTGATTCTGGCGAGCCATTTGGGACGGCCTAAAGGTAAACCGAATCCCGAGATGAGTCTCAAGCCCGCAGCCAAGCGCCTGGCCGAGCTGCTCGGGATGGAGGTAAAGATGGCGCCGGACTGCGTGGGTCCGGAAGTAGAAAAGATGCGGCCCGCTCCGGGCCAGGTGCTGCTGCTCGAGAATCTGCGCTTTCATCCCGAGGAGGAGAAGAACGACCCGGGCTTTTCCAAACAGCTCGCGGCCTTGTGCGATGTCTACGTCAATGACGCATTTGGCTCCGCGCATCGCGCCCACGCCTCCACCGTGGGAATGATCCAGTTCGTGCCGCAAGCCGCGGCCGGCTTACTCATGGACAAGGAGCTGGAGTATCTGAACAAAGCTACTAAGCACCCGGACCGGCCTTGCATCGCGATTTTGGGCGGCGCGAAAGTGTCCGATAAGATCGACGTGATTGAGAATCTACTGAAGATTGTGGACCAGATTCTAATTGGCGGCGCCATGGCTTACACGTTCTTGAAGGCGCGCGGCGAACCAGTTGGTAAGTCGTTAGTCGAAGAGGACAAGGTGGCGCTCGCAAAAGAGCTGCTGGCGCGAGCCGGAAACAAATTACTGCTGCCGCGCGATCATGTGGTAACCGCGGAGCTGAAAGACGGCGCCGAGTCCCAGGTCGTCTCGAAAATCCCGGACGGGATGATGGCGGTCGATATCGGCCCCGCGACGGTGACGGACTACCAAGCTGTCATAGCGAAAGCCAAGACCATTATTTGGAACGGACCGATGGGCGTATTCGAGAAGCCTCCCTTCGACCGTGGGACGGTCGCGCTGGCCAAAGCCGTGGCGGCGTCCGGAGCAGTGTCGGTAGTGGGAGGCGGCGACTCCGAGAAAGCCATCAAATCGGCTGGTGTTGCCGAGCAGATCACGCATATTTCCACCGGCGGCGGCGCCTCACTGGAATTCTTAGCCGGGATGGAGCTGCCCGGCGTGGCCGCACTCACCGAGAAATGACAATCTAGGTTTGTGCCGCGGAGGAATGCAGCTCCGGTTGGCCTGCCTTGAACAGCAGGGCCGCGCCGCTAATCACGGCAGCAAGCAACGCCCAAACAGCCAGCAACGAGTGATCGATCAAGAAGCCCGCCACCGTCGGCGCGCAGATCGCGGCCAGCGAGTTGAGGGATTGCGTGATTCCGAGGACTGCACCTTGCTCCGAACGCGAGGCTCTTTGCGTGATCAGGCTCGTTAGAGCCGGCCGGTTCATGCCGGTTCCCAGCGAAGCGGCGGCCGCCACCACGAGCATCAGCGGAATTGTACTAGTGAAGGCCAGCGCGGCCAGCCCTACCATGGCGACGAAAAATCCCGCGCGCACCAGGTTGATTTCTCCAAAAGCTCTAACCAGCCTTCCCATCAGGCCGCCTTGCAGGATCACGCCGAGAAATCCGAGATAGGCGTACACATACCCAACTTCTTTGGCGCCGAACGGATGGCCGTGCCAGAGGAAGCGGCGTTCGGCGAACAACGGAAAACCGGTCATGAAGAGCGAGAACGTCAGCGCGAAGGCCAGGAATTGCCACAGCAGCGGGCCCAGGCCGGGGTCGCGGAAATAGCGCAGATAGTTGCCCCAATCGAGTACCGTGAACTTGCGCGGCGTGTCGGCGGCCACAGGGACATTGGACGGCAACAGAAAATAGGTTGCCAGGATGCTGGTGGCCGAAAGCGCCGCGGCCGCGAAGATGGGGTACTGATAACTGAATTGGGCCAGGAATCCTGAAATCGCCGGCCCGATCAGGAAACCCATGCCGAACGCGATGCCAATCAAGGCGAACGATTTGGCGCGGTCCTCCGGCTTGGTAACATCCGAGATGTAGGCTTGCGCCAGCGAGAGATTTCCCGCCGTTAGGCCATCGATCACGCGCGAAACGAACACCAGCCACAAGGCGTTGGCATAAGCCAGAATCAGGAATCCGATGAAAGTGCCGAGCTGGCTTACCAGCAACAGCGGACGGCGGCCGGTGTGGTCCGACATACGGCCCAGGATCGGGCCCGCGATCAATTGGCACAGCGCATAGGTGGAGACCAGCATCCCGACCACGGCGGGGCTGGCGCCCAGTTTCTCGGCGTAAAAAGGCAGCAGGGGCAGGATTATGGTCAGCCCCAGCACGTCCACGGAAACGATCAGGAAGATGGCGAGGAGCGGCGATTTCAGCAAGAAAGTCAGTACGATGGTAACAGAGGATCGCGGCGTTTCTCCAGTGTCACGCGCGCGGCGCCATGGCTGAGCAACTTTATCTTTCTTACCGGCTTCGAAGTTTCAACGCGCAGAACATGCTCCGGCACTATGAGAAGATGCTGCGGATTTTCCCGTTCTCGCGCCTGGTGCGCCAGCCGGGCACTTTCAAGGTGCTGGCAGTGGATTTCAACGAGCCCGTGGTCTTGGAGATTCCGTTCCCTCCGCCCATTGCGTTGGATAGTGTGCTGGCGGCCGCGAAGGATTTTGAGAATCCGGATGCGTGCTATCGCCTGGAAAGCTGGTGGGACCTGTGGCAGTTCGAGGCGGATTGGAAGCTGGCTCCGTCGCGCGTGGCCTTGTCCTGCTTTGGCCCCGAGTTCGAGCACGAAAGCGACGATCATCTCACTATCGAATTCGGCATCGATGCGCACTTTCTGCCACAACCCGGCACGCCGAACGGCATGCGTATGGTGCAGTCCAATATCAAAAGCTTGCTCAAGCTGGTTCACGATTTGGACGACGCGCTGCCGGTTGAGACGCGGCGGCTCTGGTCAGAGTCCGGCGAGAACTTTTCCGAGAAGCTGCATGAAGCGCTGTCGGCAGCCGTGGAATGAGTTAACCGCCCAGGGCCTCATCGATTTTTTGCGCCAGTTCCTTGGGAAGAAACGGCTTTTGCAGGAATCGCGTCCGGCGCTGCAAATCCTCTGGCAGGCTGGAGATGAAAAACTCCGAACCGCTGCAGATCAAGACCGGCAGGGCCGGCCGGAGCGCGACGATTTTAGCGAGAAGCGCTTCGCCCGTCATGTCAGGCAAACCCATGTCGGCCACCGCCAGGTCGTACGGAACCGCGGCGTTCTCCAAGGCGCGCAGCGCGGCCGAGCCGGTCGAATGAGGGTCCACTTCGAATCCGAGGCGCTTCAAGTGCCGTTCCAGCAACAGCAGCAATTGCGGTTCATCCTCTACGATCAATATTCTTCGAGCGGGCACCTTACCAGATTGCCAGAGGCGTGGCGCCGGGGCTGAAGGCCACGCCCAGGGTGACGCGGTTCGAGTCCAGATTATAGAGCTGATTTTGCGTGCTGAAATGGCGATAGTCGTAGCGCAACTCCAGATAGGTATCGCCCGATAGCCGGTACGTCAAACCTCCTCCGCCCTGCAGGTTGGTATAGAGCGGCAGCGTTTGGCCTAGCGAAGCCAGGCGCGTGAAACCGGCGCTCAAGGCGGCAGTGAAGCGGCGGGCGCCAGTGTAGGAGAATCCCGCCGTGGCCGTGGTCTCCCGTGACGTGAGGTAAACGCCGTTTCCCGGCGAGATGCCGCTGGAAAACGAAACGATGATGGATGAATGATTGAAACGGCGCACCAGGCGCGCGGCCTCGAGCGGGACATACAACAGGCTCGAGAATGTCACGATCGCGAGGTTCTGGCCCACGATGGCTGCAATCGCCGGATCGAGCGAAACCTGGGTGAGGCCCGTGATATTGAGGCGGCTGCCGCCAATCTCCATCTCCAAATCCAGGGTCTTGCTCAGGGCAATGGAATAATCTAGTGCCGCGGTTTCGAGCTGGGCGTCTCCGTACACGCGCTGAAAGTCGAAATAAGTCTGCTGGTAACTTACGCCAACGGTTTGACGGCGCGTCAGCCGGTAAGCGGCGCCTGCTCGCGCGCTGTAGCCATTCAGACCGGCCAGCGCGAGATATTGTCTACGAACCACAAAGCCTTCGGCATCCGCCTCGAACGAGAGCCGTTGAGTCTTCTGCCAGGTTATGCCAACGCGGGGCTCAGCGTAGTTGGTGCGGCTGTCGAACAGTTCGTTCGCCGGCAACGCAAACAGATCGGTGTTGGTGAGCGGCAGATACGAGAACTCGCCGTTTGCCAGCGTCGTGGTACCGGCGATTGTCTTCACATCCAAGGTCAGATGCGGCCGAAGAAATTGGCTGTAGGCCAGGTCCAGGAACTGATCCGAGCCGTTGAACAGCGAATTGCGCGCGTACTCGAGAAACCTTCCCTTGTATTCCAGGCTGAGCCGCGCATGCCGCCAGCTCCGTGTTCCGATGAGACCCGCGCCGGATTCGACTCCGTAATCCGGGAGCGCTTTCGTAGACCCGTTCTGCGCCGGAGCGAGCGCCAAAGCGGAGTCGTAAACGCCGGCGATTTCGCCGTACAGCCGAAGGTCGATCAGCTTGCCGCCGCGCTGCGCAAGCAGGCCGTTGTCGCGGCTGAGCACGGACGGCCCTGCGTTGGCAAGATCGGGCGCGGTTTCGTCCTGCGTGTCTGAATCATCCGAACTTTGGTTTTGACCCGGCTGGCTTTGAGTCCGCGGGTCGGGCGGCGAATCTTGCGCCGGAACGAACCCGGCAGCCAGCAGAGCGAGCGAGAGAAAACGCGTTTCTGAACTCTCCGCGAGCGGTGCTTATTCAAGTGTGACGGGTGTGCAAGGAGAGTGTCAAGCTATCATCGGCAGGTATGAAGTTTCACACCGAATATCTCACGTTCAACACCAGGCAGCATCGGCAGTACATCAACATCACGGGCGAGGTGAACGCGGCCCTCAAGAAAAGCGGCATTCAGGAAGGAATGATCCTGGTTTCGGCCATGCATATCACAGCGGGCGTGTGGGTGAATGACGCCGAGGATGGACTGCTCGCCGATATTGACGAATGGCTGGAGAAGCTCGCGCCCTATCGCGACGACTACCGGCATCATCGAACCGGGGAAACCAACGGCGATTCGCATCTGAAGAGCCTGCTGGTGCACCACCAGGTGATCGTGCCTGTGACTGCCGGAAAGCTCGATTTCGGGCCCTGGCAGCAGGTTTATTACGCGGAATTCGACGGACAGAGGCCCAAGCGCGTCATCATTAAAGTAATGGGTGAGTGAGTCCGGGGCGAAAGGAACCGGCGCGCCGCGGCATTTGTCTAATGAGGTATATATGACTCGAATTCTGCTTCTGGCCGGTGTTTTCCTGGCGAGCGCGGCGGCCGCCGATATTCCGATTCGACAAGTGATCTTGTACAAAAGCGGAGTGGGCTATTTCGGGCGCTCCGGCCAGCTTGGGCCGGGCGAATCGGCGCGGCTCGACTTCAAGGCGTCCGATATGAACGACGTGTTAAAGTCGCTCACCATCGAAGATCGGAACGGAGGCAAAGTAACCGGGCTGCGCTACGATTCGAGCGAGCCGCTGGACCGGAAGCTGGCGGACTTTCCCTTCAAGATCGGCGGGCAGGCCTCGCTGGCGGTTTTTGTGGACCAGATGAAGGGGGCCAAGATCGAGATCAAATACGGAGCCGAGACCGTGAGCGGCGCGATCGTAAGCGGGCGTCTGGTGGGCGCCGATGAGAAGCATCCTGAGCGCGAGCAGTTGGTGCTGATGCTTGATTCCGGCGAGCTGCGAACGTTTGACCTGGCCGCGGCGAGCGCCATCCGCTTCACCGATTCAAAACTGCAGAGCCAGCTCCGCGACTATCTCACCGTTGTGAATCAATCGCGATCGCAGGATAAGCGCAGCATCTACATCGATTCCTCGGACGCCAGGGAGCGGCAGATCGCGGCGAGCTACATGGTTCCGACACCGGTCTGGAAATCGAGCTACCGCCTGATCTTCAACGACAAAACCGATCCGACCTTGGAAGGCTGGGCGATCATCGATAACACTACGGGAGAGGATTGGACCAACGTCGTGCTATCGGTGGTTTCAGGCCGCCCCGTATCGTTCATCAGCAAGCTGTACGAACCCAAGTATGTGCCGCGGCCGACGGTGGAACTGCCCGAGGATCGTGCCGCCGCCCCGAAAGTTTACAGCGGCGCGATGGCCGGTGTCGGGGGTGCCGTGAACCGCAGCGGCATCATTGGGTCAATAGCTGCCCCGGCGCCTCCGCAACTTAAGGAACCCGAGTCACTCTTGCAGCGGGACACAGAGCAGAACGTGCTTAGCAGCGTGGCCGTAGACGTCGCCTCGACGGACCTCGGCGAGTTGTTTGAATATCGCTTCGCCACGCCGGTCACCGTGAAGAAAGACGAATCCGCCATGCTCCCGTTCCTGCAACAGAAGATCGGGGCGCGCAAGCTGCTGATTTATTCCGAAAACTACGGCGAGCATCCCATGAGCGCGGCGGAGTTGACCAACTCCACTGGCAAAACGCTGGATGGCGGACCGATCACCGTGTTCGAGGGCGCCAGCTACTCGGGCGAAGCGCTGATGACCACGCTGAAAGCCGCCGACAAACGGCTCATCAGCTACGCGGTCGATCTGGGAACGCGGGTCACCACGGCATTCGACTCCAGCCGCAGCGCTGTGCGCGAGATTCACGTCAATCGCGGAATGCTGACCACGCGGTCGGCCATCGAGGAAGCCCGGACCTACACCATACGCAATGTCGATGCCAGGCCGAAAACGCTCATCATCGAGCAGACTCAACGGCCGGAGTATAAGGTGTTGAACCCTAAGCCAACCGAGACCACCACGACAGCGAATCGGTTCGAGGTGAAGCTCGGACCCGATTCCACCGAGAAATTTCCGGTCAGCGAGGAACGCGTGTACGACACCACTACCGCCGTTTCGAGCCTGACGCCGGACGTTCTGCTCGCCTATGTCCAGAACAAAGCCATGTCGGATGCGGGGCGCCGCCGGCTGCAGCAGATCGTCGACCTGAAGCGCCAGATCGCGGAGCTTGACGGTCAAATCCGGCAAGCCGAGAGCGACATCAACAGCCTGGTCGACGATCAAGCGCGAATTCGCCAAAACATCCAAAGCCTGAACGCCGTGAGCGGGCAGCAGGAGCAAGTCCAGAAATATGCGCGCCAGCTTGCCGATCAGGAGAGCCGGTTAGCCGCCAGTCGCGATCATTTGAGCGACGTGCGAAAACAGAAGGCCTCGCAGGAATCAAATCTCAACGACCTGATCGCGAAGCTGGAGTTCTGAGGCCAGCGGCTACAATGAACCTTTGAGACTGGCTCTCATCGGTTACGGGCACGTGGGGCGCGCGCTGGCCGAGCTGATCGAACGCAAGCGCCGCGCTTTTCCGTTTCAGATCGTCGCCATTCACACGGCGCGGCACGGGACGGTTTACGATCCGGCCGGTGTGCCGCTCGAACCGAAGTTCGGCCCCGCTGCTTCGTCCGTGAGCGAGTTTCTGGATCGCGCGGAATGCGATGTGGTCGGTGAAATCACCACACTGAACCCCGCCACCGGAGAGCCTGCCATCTCGCATATCAGGGCGGCGTTCGCTCGCAAACGTCACGTGGTTACGGCCAACAAAGGGCCAATCGCTCATGCTTACGCCTCGCTGCGTGCTGGGGCAGAACGCGCCAGCGTCGCCTTCCGCTTCGAATCCACGGTGATGGATGGCGTTCCGATCTTCAATATGGTGCGCAAGAATCTTCCCGGCGTCAAGGTGCTCGGCTTCGCCGGCGTCTTGAATTCCACTTGTCAGGTTGTCATTGAAGCGATGCGAGCCGGGAGGTCGATGCAGGATGGGATCGAGGCGGCGCGCCGGCTGGGCATCACCGAGGCCGATGCGAGTTACGACATCGACGGATGGGATGCGGCAGCCAAGGCCGCGGTTCTCGCCAACGTACTGATGGACGCACGCCTCACGCCTCTGGATGTCGACCGGCGCGGCATCGGACGCCTCACTCCGGAGCGCTTGATCGCGCTTGCCAAGGATCGCAAGACGGTGTGCCTGGTGAGCCGTGGCCGCTCCAGCGCGGCGGGAGTCCGTCTGCGGGTTCGAGCCGAGGTGCTGAATGAAACGGATCCTTTAGCGGCCGTACATGGCACATCCAATCTGCTGCTTCTGCACACCGATCTGATGGGTACGATCGGCGTCATGGGAATTTCGGGTGGTGTGGACCAGACCGCGTACGGTCTCTTCAGCGATCTCGTGGAAATCGCGCAATTCCCGGTTCGCTCTCACAAATCGTGATACCATTTCTGAAAAAAGATGCATCTACGATGGGGATTGTACGCGATATTTCTATGTGCGGCGTGTGGGACTGCGTTAGCGCAGGATCGCATTACCGGTCAAGTCGATCTTAACCGCACGGTTCGCCTTCGAGGACACGTCCATCCGCTGGCGCAGGTCCAGTACGATCAAGGTCTTGTCGATCCAGCCATGCAGCTCGACATGCTCACGGTGCTGCTGAAGCCCTCGGCCACACAACAAGCAGCGCTCGATCAATTGCTGGCAGACCAACAGAACCCATCCTCGCCGGATTATCATCGCTGGCTGACGCCCGAACAGTTTGCGAACCGCTTCGGGGCGAGCACTGGCGATATCGCGAAAATCCAAGCCTGGCTTGAATCGCAAGGCCTGCGAATCAACGATATCGGGCGGGGGCGCGGATGGATCACCTTCAGCGGCACAGCCGAGAGTGTGGCGGGCGCTTTCCGAACCGAAATACATCGCTATGTCGCAAATGGCGAGTCGCACTTTGCGAATGCGACCGATCCGGCGATCCCCGAGGCATTCGCGGGCATTATCGGCGCGATCAATGGCCTGAACGATTTTGCACCTGCAAGCCTCCGCAGTTTGAGAAAACCACTGTACAACGATAGCGGTGGGAACCATTTCCTGGCGCCCGGTGACATTGCCACGATCTACGACATCCAACCGCTCTACAATGAGGGGATCGATGGGACTGGCCAAAGTATCGCGATTATCGGCGCTAGCGATATCAATCTCGCTGACGTCCAGTCCTTCCGTAAGCAATACGGTCTGCCGCCGCATGATCCCCAGCTAATTTTGGTGGGCGGTGACCCGGGCAAGAACGGCGCCGAACTGGAAGCCGATGTCGACCTCGAATGGTCCAGCGCGATTGCGCGCAATGCAACTATCTTCTACGTGTACGCACGGAATTTTCTCACGGCTGGCCAATATGCTGTAGATCAGAATCTAGCTCCGGTCATCAGTGCCAGCTTCGGCTACTGCGAGCACGAGATTGTGCCCGCCTTCCGTTCGGTTGTACAACAAGCCAGCGCCCAAGGCATCACCTGGGTGTCCAGTTCCGGCGACGCGGGTGCGGCCGGCTGCGACCACAACTCGTACGTTTCGCAGGCCACGCGTGGGCTATCGGTCAATTTCCCTGCTAGTGTCCCGGAAATAACGGCGGTTGGAGGCACGACGTTCGCCGAGGGCCAAGGCAATTACTGGTCGCCGGTCAACACGGCGACGGGCGGGTCAGCTCTCTCTTACATGCCGGAGACGGGTTGGAACGATATCTCACTCCTGAACGAGCTATGGTCGACGGGTGGCGGGTCCAGTGTGTTTTTCTCCAAGCCGGCATGGCAGCAGGGCCCGGGAATGCCAGCCGATGGCGCTCGCGATGTCCCCGATGTCGCGTTGGCCGCTTCGTTCCTGCATGACGGATATCTGGCCGTTAGCGAGGGAACCACATTGGCCGCCGGAGGCACGTCGGTTGGGGCACCCGAGTTCGCAGGCATCGTGGCACTGTTGAACCATTCACTGTCGCAAGGCGCCGCGACTGCGGGCAGGCTGGGCAACATCAACCCGGCTCTGTATCGGCTGGCCCAGACCACTTCCAACGTGTTTCATGACATTACGACGGGCAATAACATTGTCCCGTGCGCGCAGGGTTCGCCCGACTGCACCACGGGCTTTTTCGGATACACGGCTGGGTCCGGATATGACCTAGTGACCGGCCTGGGGTCGGTGGATGCATACAAACTTGTGACCATGTGGGTAGCCGCCGCCCCTTCCCCACTAACGCGACGCTCACAGCAAACCCGAACAACATCGGCTTTTACGGTGGCTCAGTCCAGTTGACCGCGGCGGTCAGCGCCGCGGGCGGGACGCCTACCGGCACGGTCGCCTTTGTCGCCAAGGATGTGAACCTCGGAAGCGCCAATCTGGCGGGCGGGACCGCCAGCGTGACGGCCAATGCATCCCAGCTCGGGCTTGGCAATCCGAGCGTCACGGCAGTTTATAGCGGCGACGGAAATTTCAGCGGCTCGTCCGGATCTGTGGCAGTGACGGTAACCCCACCGGCGGGTGCGGCTGTGGCGGCTTCCGTTTCGCCCAACCCCGTGTATCAGCGCAATCCGGATGCTCTTGGGAACACCTGGGTCTTTGCAATTCAACTCACCGAGGAAGCGGGTGTGGCCGCCACCATTGCGCGCTTCACGGTGAATGGCGCGCCGCTGAACATCATGGAGTTTTTTGATACCACCACCATCCCGGCAAATGGCAGCGTTTCGGCCGGGATCGGTACCCGAAACGTCAACGCGCCGTTGAGCCAGACCTTTGTCATCGCGGGTACGGACGCCAAAGGAAATGGCTGGTCGCAGGAGGTAACCGTACAGTTGCTTCCGACCACGATTCTGGCGCCTGCCATTAACCTGGCAAGCACTCCAGGCACGGTACTCCAGAATCCCTCGGCCGATCCGTCCTGCCCGTGGTTGCAGCAATTGACGGTGCAGGAGTTGAGCGGGTACACGATGGAGCTGACCAAGCTCACGGCGGCTGGCATCGATCTCTCCAGTCAAATTCAGCAGATCTTCGGTACCACTCGCCTGGCGGCATATGGAAGCCTGGAGGGCGGAGTCTGTTTTGCAGACGTCCGCCCGCCAGTAACGCAAAATTACCAACTGAACGCGACCACGGATCAGGGAGTTGGAATCAGCACCACGATGTCCGCATCGTTCGCCGGACCGGTGGCGAGTCCGGCAACGCCGACGGTATCGCCTTCATCGGCCACGATTCAGGCTCCCTCGGGGGCTTCGGGAGACGCCGCGCTAGCTCTGAATTTCGGAGGTGCAGCCACACCCTGGACCGTTACGCTGCTGCCGGGCCGCTCGGCCGGCTGGCTCACCGTATCGCCGCTTTCAGGGACGGGAGCCGCGCAGTTGAGCCTACATGCGTCGGGTGCCGCGCTGGAAAACGGCGTCTACGTGGCGACTCTGGTCGTGCAAGCGGTCAACGCACTTCCCCAATACATCAACATTCCGGTGGCCTTCGTTCTTGGAACTTCCACCTCTACTCAGATCGCCGGTGTGTCCAACGGTGCATCGTTCAAGACTACCTTCGCTCCCGGCATGGTGATGAGCGTGTTTGGCTCTCAACTGGCGCCTGCCGGCACGGCTCAGGCGGCTGGGGTCCTGCCGCTGCCTATCAGCTTGGCGGGCGTGTCGGCCACGGTCAACGGTGTGACTGCGCCGCTCTACTATGTTTCCCCCGGTCAGTTGAACGTGCAGATCCCATACGAGACCGGCGCCGGAGCCGCAGTCATCGGTGTGAACAACAACGGCCAGATCGCCTCCTTCCCGTTCGAAGTCGCAATCACCGCGCCGGGAATCTTTGTGGACCAAAATGGAGCGCTGGTGCCCTTTGCGAACGCCAAGCCAGGCGATACTCTGCCGTTATTCGTAACCGGCGATGGAGACTTGACTCCGACCCTGCCAACGGGCAACACTCCTTCATCGGACACGTCTCTCAATAACCTGCCGCAGCCGCGTCAGCCGGTCACGTTAACGGTGGGCGGATTGACGGCAAAGATTCTGTTCCTCGGCGTCCCATTTGGATTGTCCGGCGTCACGCAGATCAATTTCACAATCCCCCAGAATGCAGCGCCGGGCCCGCAGCAGGTGGTCGTTAGCGTGGGCGTAGTGCAAAGTGAGGCCGCTCTGCTGACCATCACGCAGTAGCGCTATTTCGCCGGCTTTTCAGTTAGCAGCACGGCCTTTTCGTAGGTCCCCAGGCCGCCGACCAGCGGGAACACGTTGGAGTAGCCCACCTTCATGAGCGAATCGGTCGCCAGCGCCGAGTGGCGAACCGCCGCCGCGGTAGAGGACCAGCTTGGCATTCTTCCGCGGAGTCTGGGACTCGATGTCGCGCTCGATCGCGCCCTTGCTGAGGTGCACGGCTCCGGTGGCGTGTCCGGCAGTCCACTCGTTGTCCTCGCGAACATCAATCAACGTAAATTTCTCGCCCAATGCCTGGAGCGCATTGAGCTGATCCACGTTCATTTCCTTGATGCGCGTCTTTGCATCTTGGACCATGGTCTGGAAACCGGGCTCAGGCGCGATGCTTGGCCGAACGCTGCGCCGGCCAGAGATGCGGCGAGAAGCGCCCTGGAAAGCTTGTTCATAGCAAACACTCTTTCGCATACATTATGTGCCAATCGGGCACGCCAAAAAGGGCTACTCGCGCCGCAGCGCTTCCGTAGGATCCAGCCGCGCGGCTCGCGACGCTGGGACGTAGCTGGCGGCCAGGGCAATCACGATGAAGGATAAAGCGCAGACGCCGAAGGTCCAGCCATCGGTAGCGCTGACGCCGTAGAGCAGGTTTTGCATGAATTTCGCTAACGCCAGCGCACCGCCCAGGCCGATCAGCACTCCGGCAATCGCCAGCGTCAACCCTTGGCTCAGTACCAGCCGCAGGACTCTGCCGGGCGCGGCGCCGAGCGCCAACCGGATTCCCAGTTCTTGCGTACGCTGCGCCACCGAGTATGCGATTAGGCCATACAAACCCACGGTAGCTACCAGCATCGCCATCCCGGAGAAGACGGCGAGCAGTAGCATGGTGAGCCGGGTGCGCGTCACCGAGCCCGAGAGGTGTTGCTCCATGCTGCGGACGTCAGTGACAGGCTGGTCCGGATCGATGGCCAGCACCGCGGAGCGCGCAGCGGCCGAAAGAGACAGCGGGTTGACTGCGCAACGCATAATGAGGTTCATGGCTTGCGAGGCGCGCTGCGCAACGGGATAGTACAATTCAGGCGTGCTGATCGCGGCTAGCGTGATGTTCTTGACGTTGCCCGCGACGCCGACCACGCGGACCGGCTGCTGCGAGCTTCCCACGCTGACATGTTTGCCAACAACGTCCTGGTTGGGCCAGTAGCGTTGGGCGAAAACCTGGTTGACGATGGCGACCGGCGGCGCGGTTTCGTTGTCGCCCTCCGTGAAGACTCTGCCTTGGAGCAACGGTATGCCCATAGTCTCGAAATAAGACGGGCTGATCGCCTGCGTGGAGAGGAGCGGGCGCTGAGGCACCGGTACATCCGGCTGGCCTTCCGGCGAGCAGGGGAGTGTAACGCCAAGGGTGCAACGGAAGCGCGGAGGAGAATGCCGCCGAGCGGACGCCCGGCTTGCTCGCGACTTGCTTTAGCACGCGATCGAAAAAGCCAGCGATTTGAGCCGTGCTGGAATAGCGCGCCGGCGGAAGCGCGATGTTCATCAGCAGCACCCGATCCGGGTTGAAACCGAGTGGGACATTCTCCAGCCGCATGAAAGTGCGCATCAGCAGACCAGCGCCGATCATCAGCATCATGGAAATTGCGATCTGGGAAACAACCAATACGTGTCGCATCGCGTTGCGGAAGCGGCCTCCCGTCGAGCCGCGGCTCTCATCGCGAAGCGCGCCTTGGACGTCGGTCTTGGAAATTTCGAGAGCCGGTATCAGTCCGAACAGGATGCCCGTGAGCAGCGAAGCGGCCACCGAGAAAGCCAGGACGCGCAGGTCGATGCGGATGGGATTGATGCGCGGAAGTGTGTTGGCGGGCAGACTGGAGGCGATCCGGATGAGCGAGGCACTCAGAGCTACGCCCAGCGCTCCGCTGATCAATGCGAGAGACAAACTCTCGGTGAGAAGCTGCCGGATGAGGCTACTCCGGGTGGCGCCCAAGGCGGTGCGGATGGCGATCTCTTTGCGGCGCGCGACCGAGCGCGAGAGCAGAAGGCTGGCGACGTTGGCGCAGGCGATCAGCAGCACGCATGCCACTGCGCCGAACAGCAGCAGCACTTCGTTGCGGACTGGCGCCACCATCAGATCCTGCACCGGATTCAAACTGATGTTGCGCCGGGGATCAGCGTCGGCCAGTCCCGGATTTTCCTGGTTGTATTCCGCATCCAGCACTCGCATTTCTGCCCGCGCCTGTTCGAGCGGTAGGCGCAAGCCGCGCAACGGCGATCAAGTAGATAGCGCCGGCGCGAACCTGCTCGCGCCGTGAGCGAATTGGTCTCATACGACTCGAGTGGACCAGACATCGACGCTGCGGCCGAGGGGTGCGAATTCAAAATCCGGAGGCATGACTCCGATGATCGCGGTGGGCACTGAATCGAGCGTCAGGAATTCGCCGACAATACCGGGAGACGCGCCGAAGCTGCGCTTCCACAGCGAGTCGCTGATGATCGCGGCCGGTCGTGCGCCCGGCCGGTCTTCTTCGGCGCGGAAGACGCGGCCGAGCGCGGGACGGACGCCTAGTACGTCAAAAAAGTTCGAGGCCACGCGAGCCGAAGCGAGCAATTCGGGCTCGCCGCGGCCGGTGAGATTGAAGTTTTCCGTCACAAACGGCGCAAAAGCGGTGAAAGCGCGGCCGCGGTCTTCGATGAAACGCGCTCGGTTGTAGGTGAATGGGCGGCGGTTAGGCCCACGCGCGTGAGTCACGATCACCAAACGGCCGGCGTCGGGGTAAGGGAGGGAACGGAATAGAACAGCGTTCGCGATGCTGAAGATGGCGGTGTTCGCGCCGATGCCCAGCGCCAGCGTCAGGATGGCGACCAGCGTGAACGCTGGACTCCGGGCCAGCAGCCGCGCGCTGAAGCGCAGATCCTCCAGCAGCCTATTCCCCATGCGGACTCACCATAAGTGGTAGTGGCCGTCGCGCTCCATCAGCTCCACCGGGAGGCCGAACAGCTCCGTGAGTCGCTCGGTCGTTAAGACAACTTGTTTGCCGCCATCGGCGAAGATCCGGCCATCGTGAAGCAGGATTACGCGGTCAATCTCGGGAATTATGTCGGCCAGATGATGTGTGACCAGCAGAATTCCGGTGCCAGTCTTCGCCAGCTTGCGCAGGATCGCGCGCAGCTCCAGCGCGGAGCGTAGGTCCAGGCTGTTGCTCGGCTCATCCAGCAACAATGCCAGCGGATCGTGCACCAGGGCGCGGGCGATCAGAATGCGCCGCGCTTCTCCCGACGACATGGCGGTCATCTCGCGCTCGGCCAGATGCGGCACTTCCAGCAGATCCAGCACTGCGCGCGCCTTCTGGAGCATCTCTTGCGTGACGTGATGATAGGGCTGAATTCCGATACTGCTGAAGAATCCCGAGAGAATGGCCTCGAGTCCCGTGATATCGCGCGTGGATGCGCTCATCAGGTCGTTGGAGACGATGCCGAGGAGAGGGCGCAGTTCGAACACGTTCCAGGAATTTCTCCCCAGAATCGTCAGCGAAGAGCCGGGAAGAACCAAGGGGTAGCACTCGCGCGTGATGGTCTTGATGAGCGTCGATTTGCCGGAACCGTTCGGTCCCAGGATCGCGACGTGTTCGCCAGCCGGGATGCTCAGCGTTATATCGTTTAGCGCGGTTTTGTCTCCGCGCATTACGGAGACGTGACGGAAGTCTAGCAGGGCCGCTGATGGCTCGCGGCCGGACGAACGTTGGTAACCGATTTCCGGCGACACTTCAGAAGCGCTCCGCCCGCCCCTTATCCGATCTCCACAAGTTTATCCTGTGCTTCTCCGGTCACCATGGCCGAATCCTCGCCCACGTAAACATTCACTTCCGAGCGGATTCCGAACTCGGGAAGATAGACGCCGGGCTCGACAGAAAAGCAGGTTCGCGGAATCACGCGGCGCTCGTCGTGGGTTTCCAGATTATCCATATTAGCTCCGGTTCCATGCACTTCTTCTCCGATGGAGTGGCCGGTGCGATGGATGAAAAACTCAGCAAATCCCCGGTCGCGAATGTAGCCGCGGGCGGCGTCGTCTACCTCAAATCCGTGCAGAGTCTGTTTGCGGGAGACCGCATCTTGCACGCAGGCGACGGCGCGCTTGCGGGCGTCGCGTACCACCTGGAAGACATTTTGGATCGCCGAAGGAGGCTGCGATCCACAATAGCCAGTCCAAGTAATGTCGTAGAAGACGGCACCGAGCCGGTCGAGCTTGGCCCACATGTCGATCAAGACCGCGTCGCCTTTTCGAATCGGCTGGCTCGAGTCCGCCAGCGGCTCGTAGTGCGGGTTCGACATGTTCGCATTGACGCCCACGATAGGGCCGTGATCGGTGACGAGCCCCGCTTTTTCGAAGCCGTCGCGGATGAACCTGTTCACATCCCATTCGGTGATCGATCCTCCGGAGCGCAACGCGGTTCCAATCCTTTCAAACGCGGCCGCGCGAACTTGATCCACGCGGCGGCCGGCCTCCAGATGCATTTCCAATTGGCCGGCGGTCCAGCGAGCTTCGAAAAGCTGGATCAAGTTCGCGGAGGTGGCGACTTCGACGCCTCTGCCTCGAACGAGCTCCAGCGTGCCGGCATCGACCAGGGATACATAAGGAATGGCGCAATTGGGAGAATACTGCATGGCGATGCGACGGCATCCGGCGAGCAGCTCGCGTGAGACCTTCTTGCTGAGACACCCAGCTGGAGTATTTCTGGATGCGCCAGGAAGGCCATCCAGAACGCCAGACTCGATGGCATGCACAATTCCTCTTGGTTCGCCCTGCGCCGGAATCAAGTAATACCAGCGGCGCGTGACATGCGGCCCAGGTTGAGGCCGAGAATGCGATAAGCGAGAGGATCGCGCTGGTGATGATCGAAAAACAGCCAGCCGTCGAGGTTTCTCGTCGCGCAGCGCGGTTTGGATATCGTCTATGTGCATGATCAACCTCGGAAATTGTTTTCAACTTTGGCGTAGATCATCTCGAATGACACCACTGCTTTCGGCAGCCAGGCGGGGACGGATTTTTGAAAGCGCACTCGAGCGTTCAAGTTGAGCACGCCCGCCACGTCCTTGGTATCGATGACCTGGAAGTCGGCACATCGTCCAGCCAGTCCTGGCTAAGGCCATTCCAATATTGCGTGGCGACAGTGAGCGTGTAGTCTTGGCGGCTGAGCAGACAATCCAGCTCGAATTCGACCTCAAAGTTTCGCCCCGCTGCGAAGGATCGCCGAGTTGGACGCCGCTCCAGGCGGGTATTGGTTCCGAAGACATCCATGCCGATGCGGTTGCGAATGAGGATTCCCACCAGCGGGTTCGACGACGGGTTGCTGGAAGATGGCCTGAACATGGATGATCATGCGATTCGCCGGGGCGGAAAGACGCGGCAGTGCTCGGCGGCGCCGTGTTTAGCATTTGAACATCCAGGATGCGGCTGGCGCCGTCGCCGTGCCGGAAAGAACTCGTGGCGGCAGGGCTTGCGCCTTGGACAGCGCTCGGTCTTCCGTGGCGCTCGCTGCGGTCCAGGACGAAGCCGACATAGCGATTCACAGCGTCCTTCGGCGTGCCTTCCATCACGAGTTCGCCGCGCAACATGAATGCAGCACGATCGGCAAGCGCTTGACCAGGCCGAGATCATGGGAGACCAGCAGTACGGTCACTTTACGCTGGCGCAGCTCTTCGAACTTTCTGAATGCAGCGGCTGGCGAAGATCGCGTCGCCGACGGCCAGCGCTTCATCGACGATGAGAATTTCCGGATCAACGTGGATCGCGGTGGAAAAAGCCAGGCGAACATACATGCCGGTGGAGTATTCTTTGACCGGCCGGTCGATAAAATTGCCGATCTCGGCAAAGGCTTCAATGCTTGGGAAACGCTTGCTCCATTTCTCGCCGCGAGAGGCCCATGATTTCGCCGTTCAGGAGCACGTTGTCGCGTCCGCTGAATTCGGGATTGAAACCCGCTCCCAGTTCGAGCAGCGCCGCTATGCGTCCGGCGCGAAGCACGCGTCCCGTGGTGGGTTGCAATATCCCGCTGATGATTTGAAGCAGAGTGCTTTTGCCGGAGCCGTTGGGGCCGATCAAGGCGAACACCTCGCCTTTTTCGACGCGGAAGTTCACATTGCGCAACGCCTAGAAGTCCGTGCTTCTCGGCGCGCCTCCGAGAGCTGCCGAGAATGCGGTCGATCGGATGCCGATAGAGATGGTAAACCTTGGAAACGTTCTGAACTGAGATCACGGTGCATAATCAATGTACCGCGAACGTCTGAGTGAAGCGCGCCACTTAGCCATGCCAGAGGCTGCGCCGCAGGCCACGCGAAAGGGGCAGGGAATAGCCGATCAAGCAGAATTGGTCCAACGCGAACAGGACCACCGACTCAAATCCGTCGCCTTCGGCCATCCGCGCTTCCTTGAGCCAGGCCGTGGAAGGATCGCTGATCCCGACCAGGTGGCTTCGTTCCGCCGGCGGAAAACCGAAGGCGCCGCCAGCCTCGATGCTGGTCCGGCTCAAGTCGAGGTTCCTGCTCGTAGGTGTAGGTGAAGCTTTCGGTTTTCAAGCAGTTCAGATTCGCCGGATGTCCACTCGGACCGTGGATAGTTAATCACCTGATTGAGCGGCGTGTCGTTGACGTCAATCGGGTACAGAACCTCAAACCGACAATTGGGATAAGCTGATCGAACATAGCTGATGATCTGGCTGGTGAAAGGCGCCGATTAGCCCGGGCAGGAATGCGGCTTCTTGCGGGATCGTGTGCGGATCGACAGTGTTGCTGGTGATCACCGTCATCGCGCGCCCGTACTGCGCTTGGAACGTACTGGTTGTGTAAGCGTCGTAAAATGGCATGCCAGAGCCGTCATCCGGGAAATACCACCACTGGACTTCGCCGAATTGCAAGTAAGGAGTCAGACCGGCGGCAGTTCATCGAATGCCGGCCATGTCCTGATAAACCTGCTGCCAGAAAGCGATGCTGGTGGGGGAGAAGTTGGTCTGCAACGATGGCGTAGTGAGCAAAACTGGGGACTGGCTTGGATAGCGTTGCGCGATTCCCGCGGCTAGCGGATGGGTCGCCGTTTCCCAACTCCATGCTGAAGGACGCAACCCCATCGATGCCGTAACCTCTCAGTGCCGTCAGAAAACTCAGGCTCCAATCTCGCGCTGCCCGATTGAGCCGTGGCGAAGCTTGTAGGTCCGTGAGCCAGTTACCATCCACTCCGCCCGAGAGAGTCGCGCCTGAAGTTTGAATCGTCAGGTTGGCTGTGTTTGGGCTAGTCGAAATAGTGATCGCATTTCCGTCGTGACCCCAGTGAACGGGAATAGATAGTTAACTGATTGCCGCTTGCCTCCGCGCGCACCCCGGTGTAACCTCCATTCAGCAGCAGCGCGAAGGAGGTTGCCAATGTCTGTATCGTGTCTCCGTCGAGGTTCAGATGTTGAATTACATTTTGCGTTGAGGGTGGCTGATCGGTTCGGCCTATGATGATTTCGGTGATCAGGTTCTGATCCGGCGCACCGGTGAAGGTTATCGTAGCTGAGGCATACTGGTTACCCGCGTTGACTAATTCATAGAACCATAACGCGCCGACATAGTGATTCGCCCGGCCGTGGAATCCAAGACTGTTGATCATCCACGCCGTGCGCTCCGGAGCAAGAGCAAGCGAATGTTCGGTATCCCAGTCGGTTGCCAGCGCCAGTGTCGTCTCGATGGGCTCGCTGGGAAGTTCCGCTGCAGGGATCGCGATTTCAAGGAAATCGAAGTAAAAGTAAGTGCCGTTGGTTCCTACGTGGGTCCCAGTAATCGTATGGCTGCCCGCGGCCAAATTGGCCGAGCGGCGTCCGGATCAGGACATCTTCCCCGGGCACGTTCAGGTTTACTGTGACCGGCGTTTGTCCATCGACGGAAATCGAGATCACCGTTCCGCCATCGACCAGCCTAGTGCCGAAATACAAAGAATGTTGCTGGGCGGAGGTATAGCTCAAAGTCACACTGGATTGGTTCGTACTCGTGGAGTGAATGGTGCCGCCTGAAAAATTGCCGGCCGCGATCGCCCAAGCGCCCGTGTACTGGACCTGATTGGAATCGTCCTCGATCCGCCTGCTCCCCGGCCCAGCGACTGAATACGCCCGGCCCGACCCGGTGACCGTCCAGTTCGATACCACCACTTGAAACTCGCTTCGCGAGAATGCGCCAGCCTGAAGATCGGCGGAATAAGTCCATCGAAGCTTGCGGACTGCGTTCGCGGGAATGACTCCCAAGACCGGGTCCGCCAGAGAAGCAAATGGAAGAGTAATCTGCCATTGCGACGGCGACGTGCCGCCGCTCAACAATCTCCATGCTGCATCCCACTGTTCGCTCATCGTCCCAGAAACATAGGTATACACTCCGATCCGGTTGCCGTTCGCTCCGGTAGTCGAATTCTGCGCGGTCTGACCCGATCCGACATAGGTCAGCGTGATCGATGTGCCGTTTCCAGCAGCTTTCATGGTTGGGGAAAAGGCGTTCACGCCGGCGACGATGTTCTGAATAGCGAACTCCAAGGTGTCGCCCGGATTCATCAGATATGGATAATGTTCGCCGAGAAAGGCCAGGCCGACATAGTCGCCCGCCGTTACCGTGCCGCCGAGTTGAAATTGAACCGTAGCAGACTGATAGCTGCCGGCAACCGCTGCGGCATAGTTCTTGAGCGGGACTTTGTAGACCTGTTCGCCCGCGCCGTTGTTGGCCCAGACTCGAAGATTCGGCCAGTCGACGGTCGGATACAAATCGGAATCGAGCGGAATACAATTTTGCCGCGTCTCGCGGTAACTGAGAGTTAGCCCGCTAAGGTCGCCATCGGGCAACGACCGAAAAGCAGGATGCTCGAAGACGTTGTCCCGGTTCCATTCGATCACCGCCCAGTCGAATTGTTGCCGCCATGAACCGGAGACCGTGAATCCCTCAGGGCTGGTGTTGCTAAGTGCTGCCATGGCG
Organism: Terriglobia bacterium; assembly: GCA_963739705.1. Taxonomy (GTDB): domain Bacteria; phylum Acidobacteriota; class Terriglobia; order Bryobacterales; family Bryobacteraceae; genus Palsa-89. Next base: position 1,205,406 of record CAVUBR010000025.1, read on the forward strand.
GATGGCTCAAAGAAGTAACACTGCAGATCGCGATCCGGCTGGAGTTTCTGGAGCGTGTCAGCCATGCCGCCTACAGTCGAATGGTCACTGTCAGATCGCTACCAGGCGCGGTACTCGCCGTTTGCGTGACGGCCGTGATGTCGAGACCGAGCTGCGCCTGGGCCTGCAAAGGTCCGAGCCCAAAACCATCCGCGGTGTTGGAGACCGTCCCATTGACCGGAATCGTGAGCTGGCAGTACGGTTGGCCATTCTGTGTGATCTGCAGACTAACTGGCGCGCCTGTCGGTGGCGCCCCGACCACGGCATACACGTCTCGTACGGAGTGCGCAGTATCTACAATCAGCGGCGGAGCCGCGTTGGTTTGGATCGCGAGCGGCCCCTCGATTTGAATGGAAAGCTGGCCGCCTGAAAGCGTCCGCAGCCCTAGGTCGGTCGTCCCGGTAAAGGATTCGCGCGCCACACCGCTATTGCCTTGGCTGTTGGTCATGAACAGCTCCGCTGCGGCAATGCGTACATCGGGAATGGCTACCGGAAACGCATAGCTGCCGCTCGCCGGACTGCCAATAAAATCCCGCGCGAACGGCATGACGAAGATCTTCTTCGCAGAAAGTAGACCAGCTCTGAGCGGCGTGAGCGGCTGCAGTGGTCCCCTCTGCGCCGCGTGTCACGGAGACGGTATTTGCATTACTCGCCGCGGCGCTGACGGACAAAATCTCTGAGTCAATCTGGATCAAGTCGCCGGCTTGCGCCGAAACTGCGGTTGCCAGGTTCAACGTTCCATCGGTCGCCGCAATCGCCGCGCCCAGAGTGATCGAAGACGGCCCGTTCAGTTCATCCCAATAAGCCAGCGTCAAGGTGCCGGCGCTGATAGTGCGGGTGTTGTCCAGACTGGTAAACCCGATGCCCGAAATCTCCACCGTCCCCTGGCCGGCCACGGATAGTCCGAACGTTGGTACACCCGGAACATCGGTGTCCACATTATCGCCCGCTGATCCGGAAATTCGCCAGTCGGTAAGGGGCGACAACTCGAATGCGCTCTCTTGTCGAGCACGTTCGCCGCCCGGCCCGAAATCTGAATTGTCACGCCCTCCCGATTCGGTACGGAGAATGAGACCGGAGAAGCATTGCTGGTAGCTCCGAACTGCCAGGTGGAGTCCGCCACGACGAAGGTACTCGTTGCATCTGGCACGATACCCCAGTTCGTCGTCGTCGTGATTGTGGTTGCGGAATTCAAGGCAATGGTCCGCTCTTGCCCGGCGCCCGTTCCATTGGCGATTCGCACCGTCGCTCCTGTATATTCGTTCGCCAGCATATTGAGCGTGCTGTTGCCCACCGTGGTTGCTGAAAAGATGTCCACGCTCTCCGCCGGCTGCAGTTCCAAACGCCAATAGAAGTTGGCATGATCGTAGTTGTAGTCCGGGGGACCCTGCAAGATCGCGGTGGGACCCGAGTCGTGAATTGCGAGGCGATTGCCACGTTCGAGGCGATCCCAACAACTGGGCTGGATTCGTGCCGCGGTAGACGTGAAAACTCTCGCGGCAGACGAAAAACTAAGGCTGCCCAAGGTCACTTGATTTGTGTTCGCTCCGGCCGGGATGTTCGCCATCACAGTAAACGAAAGCCCGCTCTCCGCGCCGTTCTGCGTCCACGGCGCTCAGGGCGTAGTACAGGTTGGCCGCCCGCCAGCGTGCCGCCGGTGTTTGATTTGAGGATTCAGTCCCACCAACGGAATTCCTGCAGCGCTCGCTGTAGGTTGCGCGGGAACAGAAAATGCCACCGCTAGGCGGCTCGATGGTTCCATCGCTGCTGGTCGCGGATGATTCGGTTATTCCGAACTGCTCGACGCCGTTGCTGTCGAGAACACTGCCCACCAGCGGCCGCGGCACCCCAACTTCACGGCTGCTTGCCGGCCCAACCCGCCGACCAGCGTTTACGGCCGTATACCAGGCATCGTCATGAATCTGCGCCGTGATCACGACCGTCATGAAAGTTCAGCCCGGGCGAGATCTTGGTAATCCGAAACGGCTGCCGGTTGAAGCCTTCCTTCGCATAGGTGAGCGTGATCAGATCGCCCGGCCCCAGACCTACACCCTTCACGCTGGTCTCAAAGTCCACATAGGTGTTTCCGTCGATTGACTTGTACAGCTGTAGCGCCGCGGCCCTCGTCGCTTGATCGAAATTAGGCAGTCCGAGCGCCGTCAAGCGTCGACGGTCTACTGCCCTGCCGCTCACAGCGATCATCGACGTCCACTATCGAAAGGCTGTCCTGTTGATATTCGTTAAACTCATCTTGGAATTCTACCGTCTATTGGTTCGGTGTATCGGCCGTGCTGCGCGAGATGACACGTCAAGAGACGCTCGCCGCCATTGACGCGAAGATGCCGGAGAACGCGTTGTCGCCAAATTCGTATGCCGGCCAGCCGCCATTGAGCGCTTCCTGCTGTTGCTTCCTGCCGGTTTCGTAGGTTGCTGTATAGCTAGCGTGTCTTCGGCATTCAGCTGAAGGCAGCCCGCTGGTGTCGAAGCTGAGATACAGCGCCGAGGCATTACGAATGCCGCGCACGACATCTCCGGCGCTCCGCCGTCCTGTCAGGATCAGGTTGCATTGATACCGCGGAATTAATGTATCGTTGCCGTTCAGATCCGTCGTGTGGACCAGGGCATCGCAACGTTGAGCGACCGCGGCGAAGCTGGCCAGGTCCAGCAATCGTCGTCCACCCGCTTCTCGGGAGAAATCGAGCAAACCCATGCGGGATTATTTGTAAACGAATTTCCGAGAGGATTCCCATTCGAGTCGAAGGTCGCGAGTTGCATCCCTTGAATGAGAATCTCGATCGCCGGGAGAGAAGTCCCATTGGAAATACCGTTCGGCACCACAACCGCCATCATGCCCATGCTTCCGTACGGATCCCCCAGCGGGTTTCCGGATGAATCGCTGAAATCCGGATTGAAGTTACCGTTCCGGGCGCCAAGCGTCACCACGTTGTACCACCCTGTCGCGGTCATGTTGCTTCCACTTACCCCGCCGGGATCTCGATATCATTGACCACCACTTTGAGGACGCCGGTGAGTTGGCCCGCTCCTAATAGCACTTCGAAGTGCGTGAGGTTTCCATCGTTGCGCGCGAAAACGATCGGCGGTTCATACCAGCCGGTGCCGTAAACTAACGGAACGAAGTCGTTGTAGAGCGCCTGGTTTGGGAGCGGGATCGCAAAGTGCGATCCTTTTTCACCGTAGCTCCGAACTTGGATCGCAGGCGGTAAGAACTCGATGCCGCCGAATCTTCGTGTAACTTGATTGTTCGCGTCAGTGCTGAACATGCCGCGCTGCTGGCATTGCGCTCGCGAATAATCGCAGCTCGTATACGGCCCGCCCGTTGCTAGAGTCCTGCTCCTCCGGTTTGGTCGGCGGAATAGCCACACCTGTAAAATGGCGAGAACTGCCCCTTGCTGCCCCCCGCGATTGCCTCCTGCCTTTGAGCAGCCGTAGCGGGAAAGGTCCAGGGACAGCGCTTTTGAATCGTGATGTCGGGAAGATAGACTCGCTGCAGATTCAGCCGGTTGGTGAAACTGAGCCGCATCGTCGACTCCGTGCTTTGGTCAGGAGCGTTGGCGACGCCTCGAAATACGATCTGCGTATCGGAGGAGCAGCGCTGTTTTTCAAGTCGAAAAACAGAAACGTGATTGTGAGCTGAGCGCCTTTCCAGCCTATGTTGCGTTCGATCTCCGACAGAATCCCGTCGGCGTTTGCAAGGGTGACCGAAATCCGTGATACGCCATCCGTGGCGGCTTCCGGCGATGAAGCGAGATCGAAAACATTGTGCCGGAGCACCCGGGCGGAGTAGCTCTTGCCATTGATCGTCACGTTGTGAGTGCTCCATTGCTGAAGATCCCCGGACGTCAATGTGCAATCAAAAATGAAGAGCGGAGTGCCGGGCGTTTCCTGTTCCTTTAGGTCGTTGATCGTTGTCGCCATCGCAGTCACTGCCCTGCTTTCGTCACGACAGGTTGCTCACAAGCTTGATGACGGTGGAATTCTGATTGGGTGCATCCGTCGTTCTCGAAAGTGCGTCGGAGTCGAATCGAGCGCTCGAATAGACGCCGGCCAAGTCGGTTGTTTTCTTATAGGGCCCTGCGCCGGGTTGTGCCTCCGCCTGCCCCCGAATGCGTAGACTCGAACTCCGGCCGGGAGTTGAATTCCAAAACTAACTCCGTCCTGAGTCGTCGAAAGGCTTGTACTGGCGGTCACGCGGCTCCAGGTCGGCCCCACATTGACCGGACTGGTCCAATCTTGGCCAGTCGTGGAAATGACTAGTTGCACCGCGCAGGGCACGTCACTCCTAAGGAACACGCTGAAGCAGTATTGAAACCAGCTCGGGCCCGCCGTCGCCTGCATAACGCGTTGCGTCGCTTGCGCGTTGTTAGTAATCTCCATCGCATTGCTCCCGCCGAATGGATCCTGCAAGCCCGTTCCCATGGATATCAGCGGATCGGGACTCCACGCTTTCTGCGTCCAATCCTCGCTCCACAAAAGCAGGTTGTCGGTGGGATCGAGAAACGTGAAAGTGTTTAGCCGGCCCTCGACCGCTTCGAAGAGTTGATCGATCGATGCCCATTCCGCATCGGTCAATCCTCCGTATTGCAGCTGCCAGCGGATCGCTCCCGCTCCCGGATCGGCCGCTCTGATGTTGTCTCCCCCCAACATCTGATTGGTGATCGTCCGCAATTGCATGGCGCGGCCGACGGGGAACTGAGACAGCGTGCCGCTTGCGAGCTGTGGATAGTAGAGCATTTCAGCTTCGGTTCTCTTGAATCGTTAAGGAAGTTCTTCCGTCAAACACATCCTTAAGCGTGTCGCTCATTTCATCAGCCGCCAGCGTGCAGGTTGAGTAGACCGTTCCATCCCAGGGATCGGTAAACGCGAAACTGCTAAGTTGGCCGCCCTGGCTACGAAAGAACTCGCGAAGCTGGTGCAGTTCGTTGTCGTCGAGTAGATCCAGTTGGACCGTCCACCGATGCAGTGGCGTTTGGTACAGGCCATATCTCTGCTCGGAGCCATCCATGAATCGCACCACCGTGGTGGAAAAGTAGATATTCTTGCGCGCTGGATATTGCATCACCGCGCCCGTCTTCAAGCTGGGAAACTGGCTCATGTCAGAGGCCCGAGATCACGTCACCGAGGGCGTTCGAGTTTAACAACGCCGTTCTAACCGCATTCGCAATTTCATCGCTGTGATCCAGGAACGATTGGCTATCCATCGCGTTCACCTGGACTGTGACCTGCGGTGCCGGTATGGTCGTCTGCGCCCGCGGCTGGCCGCCCTCCCCGTGGCTCGCCGGCGTCACCGATCCACCGGAAGATCCCGCCAGGCCAGCCTGGTATTGAACGGGTGCCGGCAGCATGAAGGGCAACATCGGTGCCGCTGGAGCGCCGCTGCCCCCTGATAAACAGCGACATAATCCCGCTTAGGATGGGGGACAAACTCAGAGCCCCTCCGAACAAACTCTCCGCTATCCCTCCCGCTTGGCTCGCAACGGAGCTCCCACTCCCTTTCGTGGAAGTATTCTGCGTTACCGCCTGCGTGTTGCCTTGAATGGCCGTGATGGCTGCTTGCTGGGTTGAATTGAGGCCCGTTATCTGCGAGACAAGCGATGACATTTGCTGCGCCATTTCGTTGCTCGAACTCTGCTGCAAAGCGGTGGAACTGCCGGCTCCGCCCGAGGCGATCCCGCTCAGGTTGCCGGCGCTGGTCAGAGCCGGCGATGTGCTGGTCTCCATTTGGCGGGCGATGTCACTGATAGAGGTGTTGCGGACTCCGCTGTGGCTCAATAACTGCTGCCATTCACTCCTCGCCATCGGTCTGCTCCATTCTCAGCTCGTTTTCCAGGATGAACATCGCCTCCACTAAGCGCGCCGGCAGGCGCTCGTAGTCCGTCCTCCCAAACAGTTTCCAAACGTGATACTCCTCCAGCAGCGAGATGCTTTCGGGCGTAATGTAAGAGACGGGGCAACGTGGCGCCGATACTTTGCCGCGCGCCCAAACGATCGATTTGGACGGCGCGTCAGGCTCCTTAGCTAACCATCCACAACGCCGGCGCGACTCCAAGCCGCTGGCCCTGCATGTGTCGCATTTCCACGCGGCTTGATTCGCAAACTGAAAATGGAAAGCGACGATCAGTTTTTTCTTTCGTCCTCACTTAACCCACATTGGGCTTTGATCGCTATAACGATTTCCTGCGTGAGCTCTTCTGGGCCCCTATCGAGTAACAAATCCACAGTCGCAGGCTCTCCGTCAATCCTTAAGCCATCGATCCCGGCCAAGCCCCAGCGGAGGTAGGTAGACTCAATTTCCTGCCTCAGCAGATTCGCTTCGATTTTCTCTTGCAATTGATTCCCAGCCTCGAGAAACTCTACTCGTTGGCTGATCTCCCGCACTCGCCTGGCCAGGTCCATCCGCCGTCCGAAGGAAACCCGGTTGATCGCGAATTTGACTCCCGGCATCGCCTTAGATTCGATTTTCAATATGCTGTCGTAGATCGCCGTCCCGTTCTCGAATACCTCTCCCCGGAGTTCCCGGCCTTCGTCCCGCTTGCTCTTAGCCAAACGCGACAAAAATTTCATCATTCATGCCCCCCTGCGCCCGGCACGATTGAAACTGCCACTGCTGGCGCTTATCGGAGTCATCAAATTCCGGCACTTCCGGGATCACGCTCTTCATGTAGATTCCGAACAGTTGCCCCTGTTGTTGGCCAAGCTGAAGCATAATTCCGATGGGCGACCTCTGTCGCGCCGCTTGATACAGAGCTGCGGTCGCCGTATCGTCCTGTTGATAGATGCTAAAGTCCAGCGTTACCGTCCGCTCCCCAGGCGCGATAGCCAGCGGCAAGCTCGCTCCAAACTCTCGCGCTCTAAGATCCAGATTGTTCTGAAAAGACACCTTCGCCTTTGTCAACGTGAAAAACTGGTTCGGTGCGCTACCCAGCCAGACCTGCCCAAGGTGGCCCGGGACAATCGCGTAGTTGAGGCCCGAGACCGCCGGTTCCGCCGGAAAAGCCGCCAACCCTGCTTGACCGCCCACAAAGCTGGAGCTGTCCACCAAATCCTGCGCTTGCCCTGCGAACAGAAACTCGTGAAAGTCTCCGTTCACCGCAATTGTGAAAGTGTCCACCGCCGCCCCCGGCAAGATTCGCTGCACCGAGCCCCCCGGGCTCCAATAGTCGAAAATCGTCACGCTGCTGAGGTTGTCGGCCGGCTGAAGCCCCGATGTCGTACCGGTTTGTGACCCGGCCCCTGGCGCTGCGCTGAAGGGGGCATTAACTTGTACTGTTTGGCTATCTACGATGGCCGCCGCGAACCGAATCTCACCTCCGCTCACCACCGCTTGCCCCGGAACTAGGCCGTGCGGGCCCGTGAATCCAATCGTGGAAAGGCTCGCGGCTGATGCAATCGTCCCCCCCGGCGATTGCATTGCACTACCGCCCAAGCAGGCTTGAAATAGCGGCCAGTAAGCAGGTAGCGTCGTTTGGTCAGCCCAGTTCGTCATGTACGTCCTCAGTTCGAACGTTGTCTCCTTCCTGAGCTGGCTTGGATTTCCAGCAAACGTCCGCGATCCCGTCTTGTCCTTCCGCTGAACTCTCTCAGGTCGTTGCTTGGCCGTCAACTTGACTGCTGGTATTCGATTGCTCGCAGCCAAAGCCGCGGCGCTGCCGTAGCTTTGCTCCACAGCAACGTAGAATCGATTATTGTTCGATGAGATGTATGACATAGCTTTCCGGTCGCCTGTGTTACTAGTCCGCGCTGATCTCCAAAGCAAACGATATTTCGGCCGTCTGCAAAAAATTGCGCCCGCCGTGCTTTACCTTGCTGAATGTAATTTCGTAGCCGCCACCGTAGAAAAAGCCGTCTCCCCAGTCCCCGCGATTTCCGTCCAGCACCGACGTTATGGCATCCACGTACACGTGTAAGTTTGATTCCAAGCCATCCAGTCGATCTTGCGATACCCGGGCCTCGGCCGACATTTGCGCGTCGCCCGAGAACGTGCGGAATTTCTCTCTGAGATCATTCACCAGCTTGCTGCAGTAAACATAAATGAGCGGGTACTTGCTGATCACGCTCTTCTCCGCGATATCCGGCCCCACATTTTGAGCGACAATCTGTTGCGGCCCGATCTGCGGTAAAGTGACACCTTGTTGCGAGGTCAGCGCTTCCACGGCTGCCGGAACACCATTACTGGCAGCTAAAATCCCTGCTAACTTTTGCGTCGCCACGCTCGCGATAGAAAGCATTCCTAACCTCTCTCGATGACCCTGTGGTCCACCAGCACCCAGGTCGGCTGCTGCCCCGTTCCAGCCGGGCTGCCTTGCACCAGCGTCGTCAGTGTCCAGCTATCACTCACGCCGACCGGCGTAGCGTTCTGCAGACTGACTGTCTGCGGTGACTGCCCGGCGTAAATATTCCATCCGGAGGCGTTCGCCGGCGGATTCACTACCGCGGCCACCATCTGTTGTCCGTCCGTCGTCGTGATCGTCGAAATGTCGCTCGGATTGCCTTCCTGTCCCGCTGCGTTCGTCCACGTTACTGCAACGTAGTACGTTGCCGCATTCCCTGGACCGGACGCGGCCGACAACAGAGGAACAGCCGGCTTCGGAAGCGGATCCGCCACTAAGCCCACTCCGATCTGAAAGAAAGTCTCCGAGCTGGCTTTCGCCAGGTTCACGTATTCGTTCCACTTATTCGAGTACCTGTCATTGAGTTGGTTGTTGTATGCATCGCGATATACCAACGCAAGAGTTTTGTGCACGTGCCACTGCTTGAGCGGCGTCGTAACAACCACGTCGCTAGTTCCTTTCACGCGTCGTTGGCTCCACAGGAAATCCCAAACCGGAAGACGCCGAAGCAGAAAAAGCAGCACGTCGTTCGCAATCTCGTCTTGGGCCAGAACCATTTTTCCAGACAGGTCGATTCCCTCTGTACTCGCAACTCCCAGGATGCCGCTCTCATAGTTCTGGACGTCCATGATGGTGCTGATGGGTCCGTCGTTGAATAGAGCCATGGCCGAGCCGTTTCTAACGCTTTTCCACTTTTGAACTACCCTTGATCGCCCGCAGATCCGAGTCTGTGATCACGTTTACCTGGACCCTTTCCGCCATTGCCCGTTGCTCCGCTTCTTGCAACGCGGTCTCAACGCCACGGCGATACTCGGCCGCTTCCTCGGCTGTTGCGAGCAGAGCGCGCCCTTCTAGGATCAATCTCGCAGCGATATGTCGTGACACTTCCGCCTTCCGCCCGGCTTTCCCGCCATCCGATGTCTCGCTGCTCACCACAATGACGTTTGCGTCGGCAATTTCATGCTCGATCTTCCGCAGTTTCTGATAGAACATTCTCAAATCCATGATTCTTCCTTATGAATAAGAACGTCGGGGCGCGAGCCCGCGCCCCGCAATCAACCGTCTCTATCCCTAGCAGTTCACTTGCACTCCGAAGGAGTTGCGAAGCACCGCCGTCCCGTACAACACGTCGACTGTAAATTGCTGCGCCAGCGTGTTCGGTTGATAACTCATGACGACGCGGATTCCAAAATTCCCCATTTCGGCGTACTCCGCAATCGCACCCGTCCCGGGCAGCGGCTGAGGCAGTCGCCGGATTACCAAACCAACGGCATCGCGCGAAAACGCTAGGTTGTGCGTCGCCACGGGCCCGCTTCCGGTCTTTTGTACCAACTGCGAACGAAACACGAAGAAATCTTTGATCTTGCCAACCGCCCCCTCGATCAGCGCCCGAAGTCCCGCATCACCGGCCGAATAGTATTCGCTAAACCGTGGGATCTGCCTCACCACCGAGTACGTTCCGGGATCGACAACCAGATACTTGCCCGAGCTCGGCGGTACCTTTGCCTGAAACAGCGTCGTCTCCGCCGAATCGATCCCCGCCTCCGTCAACGGCATTCCAGCTGTCCCGATCGCGCCGTTCGCCGTGAATTGGGAATATAAGCTGAGAATATCTGTTTCGATTCGCTCTGCGATCGCAACCACCGCCGGCTGCATGTACAGCCTCAGCAGGTCCGGGACCGCCAGAACCTTGGTGACGTCCGGGATCTGAAACGTCGCCTCCGCATGCGTGTTCAAAACAATCTGCGCGTTCCCTAAGCTCGGATTTTGCGTTTGTACCGTGCCGCCCTCTGCGATGTTGTTAGCGACCAGAGTCGGTGGAATCGGTACGTTGACGGTGTCGCCGGCGTGTGCCAACGTCGGCTCATAGTCCCTGTTCACCAGGTTGCCCATAACCAGATTGCTCACCAGGGCTGGCAAGGCATCTACTGCGACCAGCTTCACAATCGCATTCGCGACATTTGCTGAAGTTATTGCTCCCATTGAATTGTCCTTCTCCTTTTTTCACGTCTCCGATTTTCTACTTCTCTCCGTCCGCGCCGCGCATGTCACAACCCTCGCATCGCCTGAATGGCTACGCGCGAAATTTCCTGCCGAACCTTCGTCAGTTCTTCCTCGCTCATGCCTGGCCGAATCTTGTCCAGATCCACTCCGGCCGGCGTCGCCGGCGCTTTCGATCCCGACCCCATGCCCGAGCCTCCGGGGATGCGGGCCGGCAGGAGTTCTGGATTGTCCTGGACGAATCCGGCCAGATAATCTCGCAGTGGAACCTCGCCCTGATCCGCTCGTGCGACCAGCCGTCCATCCTCGCTGCGCTTGACATCGTCTTTCACCGCGCGGTAAGCCAGATCGACCTTGGCAACGCCCAGTCGTTGTAGCTCCGTGCGAATCGACGCACTTCGCTCCGCTTCTTCCGCGACCTGCCGGGTTCGGTGGTTCTCCTTCACCAATTCGTTAACGCGTGTCTCCAGTTCCTCCCTTCGCCTGCGTTCATCGAGAAGTTCCGTCTTGTACGCTGGCTCCGCCTTAACTTGCTCCTCCTTGACGAACTCCTCGATTACTCCCCGGATTAGGGAGCGTAGTTCCGTCCCTTCAGTGTTTGTGTCGTCCATAAGTCTCCTTACGTCGCCTGATCTATCTCGCGGCCGATCCGGTCTTTCACTTCCTGTCTCACATCGCAGAGAAATTGAAACGCGACTTTCTTGAAAACCTGCTTCTTCAGCGTCGGCGAATCGATCCCCAACGCCAGCAGACTCTGCGCGTCTGCCAACTCCGTCCCGAAGTCCCCAATATCGAACTCGTCCATCCCTGAAACATCGATGCTCAACTCGTCTTGCCGCGCACTCTCGACCGCCCGCAGAACCCGTTTCATAGCGTCTTTCACCGCATCGCCGTACGCTCGCAGCACCTCTTGCGTGATGGCGAAATCTCTCTGTTTGCTCGCGCCCGATTGCGCTACGCTCCCCGAAATAGCTCCGCCCGCGTGCGTTGCATAACATACCCGGTAGATTTCTTCCTGCAGCCTGGTCAGGTTTTCGGCCGCGATCTGGTAGACGGTTCCCTGCGGCTCGGTCCAGCCAAAACGGTCCTGTGGTCCCAGCTGGATGTAATACGACTCCCCCATCACTTGATTCCAATCGCGCTCCGAATACACAACCGGCATCGCGAAGAGCCCCATCGTCAGCGCCCATCCCAGCGCGTTCGATTTGTTGAAGTGCTCCAATTGCAGCGTGCCCGCTTTGTTCAAAAGCCACAGCCCTTCGCTCACTCGAACTTCCACCACCGGCACCCTCATTTGCTTGGCTAGCCCGTGCTTTCCCTCCGATACCAATTCGATCCGCCCGTGCTCATTACCGTGCTCGGCCTGCTCATAGATCCTGAAGTTTTCCTTGTCGTAATACACCCACCGGACTTGCCTTTTCCACGTCGCGTCCTCGATGCGGTCCTTCCGCAGGCTCTCCGTCCGAAGTACCACCCATTGATAGTGCCCGTGCTCGTCGTAACTCCAGTTAATAAGCTCGTCCGCGGAGTAACTCACCAGGTAAGCCCTCGAGGCGCCCCTCTCGTCCTCTTCCGCCCTCGTTCCGGCAGGCTGGCTCTGTCGCGGAAAGTCCACCAGGACGTAACTTTTTCCGCAAATCAGCGCTTCCACGAACTGGCGCCGGAAAAACTCCGCAATACTCGCGCCTTTCAAGTCACAGTCGTCGATGAACTTCCCGAAAAACTGCTTGGCACGCTCGTTGTTACCCTCAAACGTCAGCACCGGCTCCCGGCGGAAAAGCGTCGCTGCGTACCAGTCGACAATCGACCCGACATAGTTCTCGTAGAAACTCCGGCTCAGACGCTCGGCATATACGTCCAGCGGCTCCTTTTGACGGCGTACCAAATAGCGGTCCGCACGCGCTTTGAGCTGTTCCCCACCCACGTACAGGTCCCGGTATTGGTGCCAGACTCGGCGCCGCACGGAATATTCCGGATGTTCCTGATCGATGTCGAAACCGCCGGCCCCGCTTGTTTGTATTAGTTGCATCAAATCAGTCGCCTGTTCTGTTCCCCAAACGCGGCCTGTGGCCGGCATTCTTGCCAGATCAGATAGCCCAATGCATCCGACAAGTGCGTCCGCCGTGGATCTCTGTCTTTGTCGATTACGCTGCTGTCCGCCTTGTACATCACCTCTTCAAAATCCCTGATCAGCCCCTTGCACCGCGGATGCACCCACAAATGCACTTCTTCGTTTGCCGAAAATAACTTTGCGTTCACCAGTCCCACCCGCTCGCGGACGCTCGGATTGCTCGCTGGAACCCGGAACCTCACGTTCTCATAGCCCGTTCTTCTGACAAATTCGCGAATGATCTGATAATCGGTCGTTCCCGCTGTCTGCAGCCGCTGTCCCGACGCATCCCCATAGATCACCAGGCCGCCTTGATGGTTGGCATATCGCGCGTGAAATTCCTCGCATGCTTCCAGCGTGCTCGCGCGGCTCAAAACAATCTCATCCAGTACCTGGACGTCTTCCCCGCTTTTCTGCGCCACCATCGAACTCATCGGGTCCACGTTGAAATCCAGCGCCCACAGCAGCGTCGCATTCCGGTCAATCGGCGCTTCCCGCAGGTTCCTCGCCCGCTTGAAGCCCTCATAAACCAACCCAGCCTGAACGCTGAGATACTCTCCCAAAACTTCCTGCTCGAAGAATTTCGCATCGTAACTGCTCTTCAGGCGATCGTAAAAATCTGGAATCCGGTCCAGCACGTGGCGGTTCTCATAAGGCTTCGCCAGCACCACATCGTACCCGTCCACTCGGTCTCGAATGAACCGCTGGTACACCCAATCGAAGCCTTTCGGCGTCCACACCGCGAACCCGCTCAGTCGCTTCGCCAGCGGATCCCGCAACCGCCCTTCCAGCCGCAGCCACGCGTCCTCGCTGGTGTACGTCAGTTCATCCAAGCCGAACCACGCCAGGTTCGTCCCGCGCAACCGCTCAAAATCGTCCACGGCGCGAAAATAAATTCGCGACCGCGTATCCTTCATCACCAGCACTAATTCGGATTTGTTCAGCTCGTGCCGGATTCCATTGCTTCCCAGAACCTCCAGAAAGCTCGTCAGCGTCGCGTCCCGCAACATCGGGTACGTCGGCGCGCCAATCAGCCCCTGTCTCCCCGCATTCAAATAACTCAGCCGGATCGCTTCCTGACACAGCGCTTGGCTCTTGCCCGATCCGATCGGCCCCGAAAATCCTTTGAACCTCGCCGTCGAATCGTGAAACCGCCGCTGCGACTCGAGCGGCACGTAGTCTATTTCGAGTCGGAGCGTCCCTCCGCTGCGTCTTTCCACGTAACGATGATCTCCCTCGGCTGCTCGTCCTGCTCCAGCTCTCTCTCAAGCTGCGTCAGCCGGATGAAATCCGCCAGCGTGACCTTCATCTCTTCCGCCTTCAGCTTTTTCTCTACCTTCGCCAGCAATCGCGTGATTCGCTTCCTGCGTGTTCCACCGCTTTGTCCCTGCTTCCGTGGCACAAAAAAATGGGCGCTCCTTTTGGAAGCGCCCCAAACAACTCTCTCCTGCCAGAAATCTATCAGCGGTCAATTCACAGCGGTCACGGCGATGTGCTTAACCGCTTGAAAACGCTGCGCACATTCCCCGACCAATATTTGTCATCGCTTTTTCCGCCCGCGCCACATCATGCCGTCTGTATCTCCGCCGCCGCCTCCAGCCCTCGCTCCTTAATCTCTACCTCGCGCATTCGAAACTTCTGAATCTTCCCCGTCACCGTCATCGGAAACGCGTCCACAAACCGGATATATTGCGGAATCTTGAAGTGGGCGATCTTCCCTTTGCAAAACTCGCGAATCTCTTCCTCCGTCGCCGGCTCCTTCAGGCGAATCCACGCCGCCACCGTCTCGCCCAATTTCGCGTCCGGGATTCCAACCACCTGAACATCCGCCACCTTCGGGTTGGTATACAAGAATTCCTCCACCTCCCGCGGATAAATGTTCTCACCGCCCCGAATGATCATGTCTTTCGCTCGCCCCGTCACGCGAAAGTATCCATCCGGCCGCATCGTGGCCAAATCGCCGGTGTGCAGCCAACCCTCGCTATCCACCGCCCGCCGCGTTGCCTCCGGTTCCTGATCGTAGCCCTTCATCACCAGGTATCCGCGCGTGCATAGCTCGCCCTGCTCTCCCACCGCAACCATCTCGCCCGTGCCCGATACAATCTTCACCTCGGTATTCAGGCAAGCCTTCCCCACCGTCGACACACGCCGCTCCAGGCTGTCGTCGACACCCGACATTGTGATCACCGGCGAACTCTCAGTCTGCCCGTACATGATCGTCATCTCCGGACAATGCATCTCCTTCGCCACGCGCTTCATCACCTCGATCGGGCACGGCGCGCCCGCCATCACGCCGGTGCGCAGCGAACTGAAATCGATTCGCGAAAACTCAGGATGCTCCAGCTCCCCGATAAACATGGTTGGAACGCCATAAATCGTCGTGACGCGCTCTTCTTGAATCGACTGCATGGTCGCCAGCGGATCGAACGTCGGCGCGGGCAGAACCATCGTCGCGCCCGTCAGCATGCACACCAGCGTCCCGCCCACGCATCCGAAACAGTGATACAGCGGCACCGGCACGCAAATCTTGTCCTTCTCGGTGATCTTCATCCCGTCCGCGATCACCACCGCGTTGTTCAGCAGGTTGCGATGCGTCAGCAGCACGCCTTTGGGCGCCCCCGTCGTGCCCGACGTGTACTGGATGTTCGTTACATCATCCGCACCCATACGTGTTTCCGGAACATCGCCCCCCCGCGCCAGCAAGCTCTTCCACTGCTCAGTCCCAAGAAAGACCACATGCTCCAGCGCGAGTGTCTGCCCCGTCCTCGCCTCCCGCAGAATCTGCGCGTAATCCGACCTGCCATCCTTCTCCCACAGGAACAGCGCCTTCATCCCCGATTTCCGCAGCACAAACTGCAGCTCGTAAGCCCGATACGCCGGATTCACATTCACCAGCACCGCGCCGATTCGCGCGCACGCCAGGTGCAGCATCACCCATTCCGCACAATTCGTCGACCACACTCCGATGCGGTCCTGCGCTCGCAGCCCCAGGTCCGTCAGCCCTCGCGCCACGCGCTCCACTTCGCCGGCGAGTTGCGCAAAAGTGAACCTCGCCTGCTGATGCCGCACCACCAGCGCATCGTTGTCCGGACATCGCGCCGCCGTCTTCTGGAAAATCTCCGCAATCGTGCTCTCGATCAGCGGCGCTTCAGGCCCTTTCGTATAGCTCAACATGCAACCAACTGCCTCCAAATCTGCGTCTCAGTGTATAACAATTAGGCTATGAACTTCCGCGTTCTCCTCGCAATGGCCCTCGCCGCCGCCGTGGCCGACGCCGCTCCCGCTAAGCGCTTCACACTCGAACAAGTCACGAGCGCTCCCTTTCCCAGCAACCTCACCGCGGCTCCCAAAGGCGGCGCCGTCGCGTGGGTTCTCGATCAGCAGGGAGCCCGCAACATCTGGGTCGCCGAAGCCCCCGCCTACAAAGGCCGCCGCCTCACCGACTATCGCGCCGACGACGGCCAGGAAATCGACCAAATCACCTGGACACCCGACGGCCGCTCCCTCATCTTCGTCCGCGGCGGCGATTTCGAAATGCATCGGGACAATCCCAATCCCGCCAGTCTCCCGCAAGGCGTCGAGCAGGACATCTGGATCATCCCGCTGGCCGGTGGCTCGCCCCGCAAGGTGGCCGAAGGAAATTCCCCCGCCATTTCTCCCAAAGGCGACCGCATCGCTTATCTCAAGAAAGGCGAAGTCTGGTCCATCAGCCTGGAGGAAAACGCCAAGCCCGCGCAAATGTTCCACGCCAAGGGTCAAGCCGATGAGCTGCGCTGGTCGCCCGATGGCTCGCGCCTCGCCTTTTCCACCAACCGCAACGACCACGCCTTCATCGCGATCTACAATGTCGATCAGCCCAGCCTCACCTACCTCGAACCGAGCGTCGATCGCGACTCCAACCCGGTCTGGTCCCCCGACGGCAAGCAGATCGCCTTCGTCCGTGTCGCCGCCTCCACCCGCGCCTTCTCTTTCGGACCGGTTCGCACCGCCGAGCCCTGGTCCATTCATCTCGCCGATGCCGCTTCAGGAAAAGGCCGCCAGCTTTGGCGCGCTTCCGAAGGCCCCGGCAGCGCCTTCCATGACATGGTCGCGGACAACCAGTTGCTCTGGGGCGCCGGCGATCGCATCGTCTTCCCCTGGGAGAAAACCGGCTGGATGCACCTCTACTCCATCTCCACGCACGATGACACGCCCACTCCGGTAAATGCCAACGGCGAATTTGAAATCGAAGATGTCTCCTTGTCCGCCGACCGCCGCACCGTCCTGTTCTCGTCCAATCAAAACGACATCGACCGCCGTCATCTCTGGCGCGTCTCCGTCACCGGCGATAACCTGACGGAACTGACTCCCGGCGAAAGCCTCGAATGGTCCCCGGTCGAAACCAGCGACGGCCACGCGGTCGCCATGCTTCATTCCGATGTCAGAAACCCGGCGCGCGCCGCCATCAAAATCGACGGCGAAAACGTCCGCGACACAGCTCCCGATTCCATCCCCGCCGACTTCCCCGCATCGGCCCTGGTCGTTCCACAACAGGTAATTCTCTCTTCCACCGACGGCCTTCGCATTCACGGCCAAATCTTCCTTCCGCC
The DNA here is from genome assembly GCA_963739705.1 of Terriglobia bacterium. Taxonomy (GTDB): domain Bacteria; phylum Acidobacteriota; class Terriglobia; order Bryobacterales; family Bryobacteraceae; genus Palsa-89. Next base: position 1,222,493 of record CAVUBR010000025.1, read on the forward strand.
CGATCTCGCCCCAGGCGAGAAACGCCCCGCCGTCATCTTCTTCCACGGTGGATCGCGCCGCCAGATGCTGCTGGGCTGGCATTACATGGACTACTACAACAACGCCTACGCGATGAACCAATATCTCGCCAGCCTCGGCTTCGTCGTCCTGGCGGTGAACTACCGCAGCGGCATCGGCTATGGCCTCGACTTCCGCGAAGCCGTCAACTACGGCGCCACCGGCGCAAGCGAATTTAACGACGTAATGGGCGCGGGCCTCTATCTCCGCAGCCGCCCTGACGTCGACCCCAAACGCATCGGTGTCTGGGGCGGTTCCTACGGCGGCTATCTCACTGCTCTGGCTTTAGCCCGCGCCTCCGACCTCTTCGCGGTAGGCGTCGATTTCCACGGCGTCCACGACTGGAACGACGTCATCCGAAACTTCGTCCCAGCCTACGACCCCGGCAAGGACGCTGACGCCGCCCGCATCGCGTTCGAATCCTCGCCCATGTCTTCCATCAACACCTGGCGCTCACCGGTGCTGCTCATCCACGGCGACGACGACCGCAACGTCCCATTCCACGAGACCGTCCGCCTGGCCGAAGCCCTCCGCAAACAACACGTCGAAATGGAAGAACTCATCTTCCCCGACGAAATCCACGGCTTCCTGACCGAAAAACGCTGGCTGGACGCCTACCACGCAACGGCCGGCTTCTTGTCGAAGCACTTGCAATAGCAGACTGACGCGTCAGGCCTGAAACCGGCACCGCGCCACAGCCTTTTTCCACCCGGCAAACAACGCCTCGCGCCGACCCGCATCCATCCTCGGCTCGTACGTCCGCTCCGCTCTCCAAAACTGCTCCAGTTCTTCGAGCCCCTTAAAAAACCCCGTCGCCAGTCCCGCCAGATAAGCCGCCCCCAACGCCGTCGTCTCCGCATCCACCGGCCGCACAATGGCGCGGCCCAGAATATCCGCCTGAAACTGCATCAGGAAATCGCTCGCCGCCGCCCCGCCATCCACGCGAAGCTCTTTCAACTTTTCTCCGCTATCCGCCTCCATCGCCTCCACCAGTTCCCGCGTCTGATAGGCGATCGCCTCCAGTGCAGCCCGCGCGATATGCGCCCGCCCGGTGGCAGCCGTGACTCCGCTAAGCACCCCGCGCGCCGACGAATCCCAGTGCGGCGCTCCCAATCCCACGAACGCAGGCACAAAATAAACCTCGCCCGTGTCCTGCACCGTGCTTGCTAACTCGCCACTCTCGGCCGCCGTCCCGATAATCCCCAGCTTGTCCCGCAGCCACTGCACTACCGCGCCCGCGATGAAAACGCTCCCTTCGATCGCAAACTGCGGACCATCCGTCGACGCCGCCCGAGTCGCCAGCAGCCTGTTCTTCGAAACCGGCTGATGCGATCCGGTGTGCATCAAAGCAAAACATCCAGTCCCGTATGTGTTCTTGGACAATCCGGGCCGGAAACACGCCTGTCCGAACAGCGCCGCTTGCTGGTCGCCCGCGATCCCCGCAATCGGGATCTCGTAACCCAAATGCTCCGCCGCCGCCACCCCAACTACCGTGCTCGATGAAACAATCTTCGGAAGCATCGCTCGCGGCACATCGAAAACTTCCAGCAGTCCCGCGTCCCACTCGCCACTCGCCAGATCCATCAGCATGGTCCGCGACGCATTGGAGGTATCCGTCACATGCACGGCTCCATTCGTCAGCTTCCAGATCAGCCACGTATCGACATTGCCGAAAAGCAGCTCGCCATCGCGCGCCTTGCTCTTCGCGTCAGGAACATTTTCCAAAATCCACCGGACCTTGCTGCCCGAAAAATACGCATCGATTACCAAGCCGGTCTTTCGGCTGATCTCCGCGGCTTGCGGCCCGGCTGCCAGCGCGTCACAAAACGGCGCGGTTCGCCTGCATTGCCAAACAATCGCGGGCGCCACCGGCTTACCCGTCTTGCGCTCCCACACAATGGTGGTTTCCCGCTGGTTCGTCACTCCCAGCCCAGCGATCGATCGCGGTCCCGCCGGCGCTCGCTCTAAAACCCGCCGTGCCGACTCCACCTGCGCCCGCCAGATCGCCTCGGCATCCTGTTCAACCCAACCCGGATGCGGATACCGGCACTCGATGGCAGCCGATTCCATCGCCACCCGCCGCCCCTGTTCGTCATACAGCGCCGCCCGCGCGCTCGTGGTTCCTTCATCCAGCGACAAGAGAAAAGGCACTCTGGCATTATAGTAAGTGACATGTTCTTCCGTAGAGAGATACCGCATGAGCCGAGCTTCGCCGAGCGAATCGCGGGACTCAAGGCCCTGGGCTTCTCGATCAAGTCTCTGGACTCCCAGCGCGCCCAGGTCACGCGCCATGGAATCGCCGCCATCGTCGAGGATCACCCCTCGCAACGCCCGCACGTCAACAAGGCCGGGCTCCTGATCGGCGACCAAATCGCGCTCCTGGTTAACCGCGGCTACCAGGTTTTCTGGCGAACGCCCTCCGCCAAGCAGGCGCCGGCGCTCTCGACCCAGCTCAAGGCGCTGCATAACTTCGAGGAAGATTTGAAGGAAGGTCTCGGCCTGCCCAGTCTCTACAACGAGGCCCTCGGCACCACCTCGGACTTACACCTTTATGATCGCGTCGAGGATCGCGATGAGGGGATCCACAAACCTTGGGAAGGCAAGGTTAGCGCGTAGAAATCTACAGCGCGCCCAGATTCTTCCGCGCTTTCACGTCGTCCCCAAAGATGTCCGGAATATCACCCGCGTATTTCAGGAACAACTCATAGGCAGCCTTGGCCTCGGCCCGCTTGCCCTGCTGCTCCAGTACAACTCCGCGAACGAATAAATAGCGTGGAAAAATCAGAGAAGCGAGCAACTGCTCGCCGGACGAAAGCGGTATCGGATACGTTCCCACCAGCCGCGCCGCATCCGCCGCGCGATTCGTTTCCACATAGGCCCAAGCCAGCAGTGTTCGAATCTGTCCATCCGTGCGCGGATCCGTCTCCCGATACAGCATTTCCAGCACTGGCGCCGCCTCGGCATACTTCCGCGCAGACAAAAGTGCATAAGCATCCGCCAGCCGCGAACTGGATGGGTTCGCGCCCGCCTGCAAGATAATTCGGCATAGCGCGCTCACATTGTGCGCCGCTGGACTCACCGCTGCTTTCTCGGCCTGAGCCGCCAGCTCTTCCGCCGCCTGGGCATCGCCCGTCTCCAGCTTCCAGATCGACCACTGGCTCAACGCTAGCGATCGCCCGTCCCCTTCGAGCGACGGCGCCAACTTCTCTAGATCCGCCATCGCCGCTTTGCGTCGCCCCGTCAAGAAATCCCATTGCGCCCGCAGGTAGGCCGCCCGTCCGCGATCCCGCGCCCCAATGAAACCCGTATATTTCTGAAAGAGTACATCGCTCCCCGCAAGATCGCCGGCCAGCAGCCGGGACTGCGCGGCTTTGAGCAGGTCCGCGCCGCCAAACTCCTCGCGATTCTTCCCATCTGCCTCCAGAAAATATTTCTCCGCCCCCGCGAAATCCCCTAAATAGAAACTGACTTCTCCCAAGGAATCTAGCGGATTCACATTATCCCGCGGCAGCAAGGTCCGATAATGCTCCAGCGCGGCTCGTGCTCCACTCAGATCCCCCTCATACGCCCGCGCATATCCAATATCGTTCCAGATCTGCGCTTGCTCCCCCGCCAGCCGCGTCACTGTTTCATAATTCCGCACTGCGTCCGCATATTTCCTCTGAGCGAGTTCCAGGTCTCCCAGATCGCTGAACAGTTTCGCATCCGCGGGCGTCAGCCGCGTTAGCGTCTCGAGAGCTTTCTCTCGCGCCATCGCGTCCCCTCGCGCCAGCGCTGCCAGATAGTCCAGTTGCGTGCCATCGATGGCATCCATCTGGTTGCCCTTCGCCGCCTCAATCACTTTGAGGGCGCCGGCGCGGTCGCCCTCGCTCAGCAGCAGCTTCGCCCAGTCCAGGTATGCCAGCGCAAATCGCGGGTCGTCTTTCGCGGCCGCCTCTAACCCTCGCGCCGCTGACGCCCGATCGCCTGCGCTGAGCGCCTCGCCATAGGCGCGAAACGCATCCTCATTGTCAGTCGGAAACAGCCGCGCCCCCGGACTCAGCCTTTTCGCTAGCTGGTTCGCCAGCGGGATTGCGCCGCTTGCCGGCCCATCGACGTCCACGCTCTGCACCGTTTTCCTGTTTTCCAGATCCATTACAGTGGCGCGAATCTTGAGCCGCCCATTGCCTTCGACGAAATAGCCTTCCACCACCCGCGATGCCTGCACCGCGTACGCCCCATTGAAGGAATCCACGCCCTCCGCGTACACGCTTGTCACCCCGGCCAGATCGCTCGTCACCGCTTCGCTCAAAGCGCGCCGCATCCAATCCTGCCCGGTACTGGAACTCAGATTTTCAAACGGCGTTATGGCCAGCCGCTGGGGTGCGCCCGTGTTTTTCCGGGTGCAGCCCGCCAAACAGGCTGTTAGGGCGATCGTACAGAACAGGCGAAAGGAGCGGGAATGAGGCAATGCGTTATCTGCGTTCGTCTGCTTTCATCCGCGGCTAACCTACAAAACTCTGGGCTCCGCCGACAGCAGCTCTTGGAACTCCGGCAAATCCTTGATCGCCACAAACGCCGGGTCCTCCGCGATCTTCTTGCGCTCCTTGAAGCCTTCTTCCAGCGCCTTGCGGATGTATTGCAGTGCGCGGTCGTTCATGCCCTTCTTGGCATATTCTTCCGCCATCATGAAGTGGAACTTCCCGCGCTCCTCTACCGTGCGTTCCTGCAGCAAAACGCCTTGCGTGCTGCGGCTCTCGAAAACCTCCGGGTCGATCGCCAGCGCTTCTTGCCAGGTTTCCGCCGCCCGCTTATAATCCTTGCGCGCGAAGTACCCGGTTCCCAGATTGCTCAAAACCGAAGCCGACTGTGGGTTGATCCGCAGCGCCCGCTTGTATTCGGTGATCGCCCGGCGATAGCTCTTGCGGGTGTAGTAAATCGTGCCCAAATTATTGACCGCTTCGGCATAGTGCGCGTCCGCTCGAACCGACAACCGGTAATACTTCTCGGCTGTGTTTAAGTCCAGCATCTGGTGGTATGCGATACCGGTCTTATTCAGCAATACCGCCGAATTCTTGGGACCTTCCCGGTATGCCCCCACGGCTTCCCGGTACATTTTCCGCGCCATGAAGATGTCGCCGCGCATCTCCGGCGTCACATTTGTGGCCGCGGCTTTCTGCGCCGGCGATGCCGCTTGCGACGCCCGCGAAGCGTCGCGAAAGTTACTCTCCGCCTGCGTCGTTTGCGCGCCCGCGGCAAAAGCCTGCGCCCCTGCGATGCTTATTGCAATCAACCAGAGTTTGGTATACACGGCCAGCCTCCTCGAACAACAATCGGCTGCGTTGGACCGGACATTTATGCCCTACCGGAATGCTTCTTATTAGACTAGCAGGTCTGGACCGACCCTAGTGGAAGATCCCGCGCAGCCGCTCGAAGAAGCCTTTTTTCTTCTTCTTCGGCTGATCGTCCGGACGCGCGTCCGGGTCTTGCGTAGCCGCCGGTGTCACCGGAAACACGCGCTGCTGGCTGGATGGAACGGCTTGCGCCGCCGGCGCCTGGTCCCCGGTTCGCGTCCCGGGCGTCGTTTCCCAGCTGGCTACCTGCGTCGCGCCTCCGCCGTGCAGTTTGCACTGCTCCACTGGCTGCGTCCCTTCGATGAAGTACTCGGTCCGCACCTTCGGGCAGGCCGCCGTCGCAATCTGTCCCGATTGCGGATCGATCGGCACGCTCACCACTCCGGCCGGCGCCTCAAAATCGTTGACGTTGCGGTACTCACGGTGTTCATGCGCGCGCTTCATGAATTCCGCCCACACCGGCAGCGCCGATTTCGCACCCTCCAGGTTCAGTTCGCGATTGTCGTCGAAACCTACCCACACCACGCACAACAGCTTCGACGTGAATCCGGCGAACCACCCGTCATGATCGGAAGTTCCGGTCTTGCCGGCCACCGGAAAATTGATGCCGCGGCCCCACACGCCCGCGCCCGTTCCGCTGCGCGTCACTTCCTCGAGCATTTGATCCATCAGGAATGCCACGCGTGGATCCAGCACGGTTTTGTGCTCCGGTTGATTGTCGTAAATTTGCGACCCGCCGCCGTTGGCGATGGTGTTGATGAAATGCGGCTTGGTGTAAATGCCGTGGTTGACAAAAATCGTGTAAGCGCCCGCGATCTCCAGCGGCGTCACTTCATAAGCGCCCAGCGCCACCGCCGGAGTCGGCTGGATGTTCAGGTTCAGGCCCGCCCGCCGCGCCAGATCCACCACCGCGCCATAGCCCGCCTCTTCCGCCACTTTCACCGTCGCCACGTTCAAGGAGTGCGCCAGCGCATCGCGCAACGTCACCGCTCCGTAGAACTTGTGCTCGAAATTGCTGGGCTCGTACGGCTTCCCGTCATACCAAAACGTCGTTGCCTCGTCTTGCACCATGCTCGCCGGCGTGAGCACTGGACCACTCCCCGAAAGCGCGGTATTCAACGCCGTCGTGTAGACAAACGGCTTGAACGACGAGCCCGGCTGCCGTTTCGCCAGGATGTGGTCAAGCTGGCTCATCCCGTAATTTCGCCCGCCTATCAACGCCCGCACCTCACCGGTGTATGGATCGAGCGCGATCAGTGCGCACTGCGGGTCCGGATACTTGGGATCCCGCTTCTTGCGGTTCTTGATGTGCTGGTCCACTTCCTCCATCCCGATGCGAACCGCTTCCGCCGCATCGCGCTGCAGGTTCATGTCCAGCGTGGTGTAAACGCGATAGGTGTTGGATTGAAAATTGTAATCCGGAAATTTCTCCAGCTGATCGTTCACCAGGTCGACGAAATACGGTGCTTCCGCCGCTTCGCCCCCGCCTTTGGCCAGCGTCATCGGCACGGCCGCAGACCGCTCCAGTTCCGCCTCGCTGATGTACTTGTTCTCCCACATCTGCTTCAGAACCAGGTTGCGGCGCTGCTTGGCCCGCTCCGGCCAGTGGTATGGATTGATGTAGCTGGGCTGCTGGATCAATCCCGCCAGCGTCGCTGCCTCAGGCAAGGTCAACTGTGAGATGTCTTTTCCGAAATAGACTTCCGCCGCTTCACCGAACCCGCGAATACCAAAGCTTCCGCGATTGCCCAACGGCACCTGATTGGCGTAGTACTCGAAAATCTGCTCCTTGCTGAGCTTCTGCTCCAGGTGCAGGGTAATCAAAACTTCTGGAAGCTTCCGCCGCCACGAACGATCGCTGCGATTGAGCAGCAGCATGCCCGCAAGCTGCATGCTGAGCGTGGACGCTCCTTGCGCGTTCTGCCCTCTCTTCACGTCCACGTAAGCCGACTTGATAATGCGAATCGGATCGAATCCCGAGTGCTGGAAGAACCGCTTGTCCTCCGCCGAAACTACCGCATGCACCAGCACCGGCGGAATATCCTCGTACTTCACCAGCCGCCGCTTCTCGCGGTTTTTATCGAACAGATTCGAGATCAGCTCCGGCTCCAGCGTGTACTCGGTGCGATCCGTATTGTCGGCCAGCGAAATAATCTTCGCCACCTTGCCTGCGCGAAACTTGATCACGCCCTCGTCACGCTTGAAGTACGAATCGGGCCCCGGATAAATATCGATCTCGTCCGGCTTCAACGAGAAGTACCCCATCCGGTTGTTGTGCGATTCGCTGTATCCGCTGTGGCGAAGCTCGCCGGCGATCTCCAGCGGCCCGGCCACGTCCCCTACTGCCAGGGTTCGCGGCGCCCCAAACAGCATCGACGTATTGGCGTACGGTCCCGCCGCGAGCTTGGCTTCGATCCGGTGAGAGTAATACGAATAGTAATAAGTGAAGACCCCCAGCCCCGCCGTGATTGCCAGCGCCAGGACTGCAATGAGGACTTTTCCCCCGGGGCGCAGGAAAAAATGGACTGCGGAAGCTTTCTTGGGGACCTGAACTTTTACTGCCACGCCACTACCATCTTCTCATGCCTCCCAGGCGCGCGCATTCTCCGTGCCGCGGCACAGTGTTCTACTTCGCTACCCTTGATCCCAATGACTAGACGAATCTGCGTGTTCTGTGGTTCCAGTTCCGGCGCCCGCCCGTCCTATGCCGAGGCAGCCATTTCCGTGGCCCGCTGCCTGGCGGCCGGCAAAATCGGACTGGTCTACGGTGGAGGCAACATCGGCTTGATGGGTACTCTTGCCGACGCCGCGCTGGAGGCCGGCGGAGAGGTCATCGGCGTGATTCCAAGGGCTCTGGCCGCCAAGGAGCTCTCGCATGCGCGCCTGTCCGACTTGCATGTGGTCGGCTCCATGCATGAGCGCAAGGCCCGGATGGCCGGCTTATCCGATGCGTTCCTCGCGCTGCCGGGAGGCTATGGCACCTTGGAGGAGTTCTGCGAGGTCCTGACCTGGGCCCAACTGGGCCTGCATCGGAAACCTTGCGGGCTGCTGAACGTGGAAGGGTATTTCGACCACCTCTTGATGCTTTTCGACCACGCCGTGGCCGAGCAGTTCGTCAAGCCCGCGCACCGCCTTATGGTGCTCTCGGACACTCGCGCCGCGCCGCTCATCAACCGCCTGCTCGAATACCAAGTGCCCCTGGTTGATAAGTGGATTGATCGGAAGCAGACCTGAATTTGATCTGATCTAGCATCAATCCGACTGCGGGCGATCGGCTCCCTTTCCTTTCCCCCCGGCATCTTTTGCGGAAAGGTCCTCGCCGTGAAGTGTGGACGGGTTTCCAGAGAGCAGTTCCAAGACTCTTGACACCAGTGGGTTTTCATGTTATCGTTAATCGACGATTAACAATGAGCGACTTAAAACCATTGACGGACGATATATGCTGCCAGCCCGAAGCAAAAGAGCCTGAACTTAGCTTCCAAGCGCTCGAAGGGGCGGAGGCGGATGAGGAGTTGGCAAAACTCGCGAAAGCGATTGGCCATCCCGCTCGAGTTCGCATCGTGAGGATGCTGTCCCGTAGAGAAGCCCGAGTTTGCAGTCAGATTGTAGACGAATTGCCGTTGGCGCAATCGACTGTGTCAGAGCACCTTCGCATTTTGAGAGAGGCGGGTTTGGTACGGAGTTCGCAGGATGGTCCGCGCGTTGGCTACTGCATCGATTTCAATGGCCTGCGCCGGCTAAAGGGGCTGGTGGCAATCTTATGAGGGCCGTTTTTTTATGGCCATAACATCGCCTTTCGTCGATATACGAAATGAGGAGATTTCCAAATGACCACAGTTGAAGTTTTCGATCCCCCGATGTGCTGCTCGACCGGGGTTTGCGGCCCGAGTGTCGATCCGGCGTTGGCCCGCTTCAGCGCGGACCTGAATTGGTTGGCCAGCGAAGGTGTCCACGTAGAACGGTACAACCTGGCTCAGCAGCCAGAGGCGTTCGTCGCTAACGCGCTCGTAAAGGCGACGCTCGCCAAAGAGGGCAACCAGTGTCTGCCTCTGATCCTGGTAAACGGGCGGATTGCCAGTCAAGGGGCGTATCCACAGCGGTTAGAACTCGCGAAGCTGTACGGTGTGGGTGTTCAGGAAGTCCCGACGAGCCTTTACACAGAAGTGGTGGCCGAGCTCGTCGCGATAGGAGCCGCCATCGCCGCGAATTGCGATCCTTGCTTCAAACATCACTTCCAGCAGGCAAAGAAACTGGGCATCTCACGGGAAGACATGATGCTCGCCGTCAAGACGGCCCAGAGTGTTAAGGAGACGCCGGCGAAGGCGATGCTGGAACTGGCGAACCGCATCCTGGAAGGAGATCCTGCCGCGCTTCCAGTTGTCCGGGGTTGCTGTGGATAGGTGCTGCCATGACAAACACTACATTCCTCGAACACGCAACCCGTATCCTGTTTTTCACAGGCAAGGGAGGCGTCGGAAAAACTTCGCTTGCCTGCGCCACGGCCGTTACAATGGCCCAGCATGGCAAGAAGGTGTTGCTGGTCAGTACCGACCCCGCGTCGAATCTCGATGAAGTTCTGGGCGTGAGCCTATCCGGAGCCCCCACCGCGGTTCCTGGCGCCGAGGGACTATCGGCGCTGAACATCGATCCCGAGGCCGCTGCGAAGGCGTACCGGGAACGAGTGGTGGGGCCCTATCGCGGCGTGCTCCCCGACGCTTCGGTCAACAGCATGGAAGAGCAGTTGTCCGGCGCCTGCACGGTTGAGATCGCCGCGTTTGACGAGTTCACCAAACTGCTGGGCGATAAACAGACAACGGCGGGATTCGATCACATCATCTTCGATACGGCTCCCACAGGCCACACGCTTCGCCTCTTGAAGCTGCCGGCTGCATGGACAGGTTTCATCGCCACCAACACGACTGGAACCTCTTGCCTGGGCCCCTTGTCTGGTCTCGAAACCCAGAAATCGCTTTATGACGCCAGTCTGAGCGCGCTTACAGATCCGTCCACAACGACGTTGGTTCTGGTGAGCCGGCCGGAGCGAGCCGCACTCGCGGAGGCGGATCGGTCGAGAGCCGAGCTGGCTGAAATGGGCGTCACCAACCAGATGTTGTTCCTCAACGGCGTGTTTGTCGCGCAAGATCGAAGTGACGCCGCCGCATGTTCTCTCGAAGCGCGCGGCCAGGAGGCGATAGCCGGCATGCCGTCGGATCTGGCAAGACTTCCACGAATTGAGATCCTACTTCTTCCGTACGCTCCGATGGGTGTGGATCATCTTCTGTCGGTTTTCAACGGAATTTCCCGAGGGCGAAAGCCCAAACGCCACGGCGGAACAGATGCGATCCAATCCGGACTTCCACTTTCTGTCCTGATCGACCAACTCGAAAAGGCCGGACACGGCGTGGTCATGACGATGGGGAAGGGCGGCGTCGGCAAGACCACGGTCGCATCGGCGATCGCCATCGAACTAGCCCATCGTGGACATGCCGTACATCTGAGTACTACGGACCCCGCAGCCCATGTCGCGGCCACGGTCGGAGGAGTCGTTCCAAACTTGTCGGTGAGCCGAATCGATCCAGCCGTCGAGACTCGCGAATACACAGAAGCCGTTTTAGCCAAGGCGGCCCACGAATTGGATGCACAGGGGCTGGCATTGTTGGAGGAAGACTTGCGGTCGCCGTGTACGGAGGAGATAGCGGTATTCAGTGCCTTCGCGCGGACGGTGGCTGAAGGGGAAAACGGTTTCGTAGTTCTCGACACGGCGCCCACTGGACATACAATCCTGCTGCTCGATGCCGCCGAGGCCTACCACCGCGACGTCACTCGAACGATGAGCGACTTGCCGGACTCAGTGCGGCGACTGCTTCCAAGGCTGCGGGACCCTGAGTTTACGCGCGTTCTATTGGTGACTCTGCCCGAGGCAACCCCGGTCCATGAGGCGGCGCGACTGCAGGACGACCTGCGGCGGGCGGGCATTCAAGCCTACGCCTGGGTTATCAACCAGAGCTTCGCGTCCGACGGTTTCCGGGATCCGGTTCTGGTGGAGCGCGGGTCGAGAGAAGAGCCGTTTGTCGCCGAAGTGCGCGATCGCCTCGCAACCCGATTTGCCGTCATCCCTTGGAAGCCCGAGGCGCCGGTGGGACCGGAGCGGCTAAGGGAACTGGCGGCGAGTTCACTGGCACTTGGGGTGCTCTGAAAGGTTGAAAAGGATATGGAGAACACAACAAGTCCCAGACTTTCATTTCTGGATCGTTACCTCACGTTGTGGATCTTCGCGGCTATGGCGGCCGGGGTCGGACTTGGCTACCTTGTCCCCGGCGTGGTGCCTTTTCTCGACCGTTTCAGCGTCGGCACGACATCCATCCCGATCGCCATCGGGCTGATCCTGATGATGTATCCGCCGCTGGCGAAGGTGAAGTACGAAGAGATGGGACGGGTCTTCCAACACCGCCGCATCCTGGTCCTCTCGCTCATCCAGAACTGGGTGGTCGGACCGATTCTGATGTTCGCGCTCGCCGTGCTGTTCCTGCGCGACAAGCCGGAGTACATGACGGGCCTCATTCTGATCGGCCTGGCGCGCTGCATCGCGATGGTCATTGTCTGGAACGACCTGGCGCGCGGCGACCGCGAGTACGCCGCCGGCCTGGTCGCGTTCAACTCGGTCTTCCAGGTGTTGTTCTTTTCGGTCTACGCCTATTTCTTCCTCGCCACCGTTCCCCGCTGGCTGGGCCTCACGTCGGTGGAGGTGAATATCTCCATGGCCGAAATCGCCAAGAGCGTGTTCATCTACCTGGGCATACCGTTCATCGCAGGGATGCTCACCCGCTTTGTGATGCAGAAGGCCAAGGGCCGCCAGTGGTACGAGAAGCGCTTCATTCCGAAGATCAGCCCCATTACGCTGATTGCTCTTGTTATTCACGATCGTCGTGATGTTCAGCCTGAAGGGCGAGATGATCGTGCAATTGCCATTCGATGTGGTTCGCGTCGCCATTCCGCTCACGATCTATTTCGTCGTGATGTTCTTCGCTTCGTTCTGGATGAGCAAGAAGGTTGGCGCCAACTATGCCGAGGCGACTACGCTTTCATTCACGGCAGTCATCCAACAATTTCGAACTGGCCATTGCCGTGGCCATCGCCACATTCGGCATCCACCACGGAGCGGCTTTTGCGGCTGTGATCGGGCCGCTGGTCGAGGTTCCGGTACTGATCTCACTGGTTAACGTCGCACTCTGGATGAACCGGAGATGGTTTGGCAACGTGTTTTCCGGGGTGGAGACATGTCACACACAAAGGGCTTAATAGCCGAGGAGGCATCTATGAAAGACCACAAGGCCTGTTACGGGAAACTCTTCCCGTCCAGATCCTGGCGCGGGTCTGGGAAAGAGCGCGCTGATGGCATTTTCGGGTACGTGTATCAACAGCCGGGAACCGTGGCCCTTCCGCCCGGAATCTCGGTGGACCTGGAGGAATGGGATCGCTGTACCGAGTGCAGGGAATTTTCGACGTGTTGGCAGCTATCGGCGGCGAAGGCCCTGGTCGAGATGTCGGTACGGAATTGACGCTGACGGTTATCGATCGGCAAGCAGAGCATGTCACACATGAAGCGAATACTCGTTCTATGCACAGGCAATTCGGCTCGAAGTCAAATGGGCGAAGGGCTGTTCCGGCATGAAGGCGGGACTTTATGAAGTCGCAGCGCGGCACGAATCCGAGCACGGTGCGTCCCGAAGCGATCGCTGTTATGAAGGAACTGGGGATCGACATTCGGGCCAGCGGTCCAAATCAGTGAGCGAGTCGAAGGTCAGTCTTCGATTACGTGGTCACGTCTGCGACAACGCTCGCGACAACTGTCCAATCTTTCCCGGCAGCGCTCAGCGAATCCACTGGAGCTTGGAGGACCCTGCGGCGTGCAGGGGACTGAGGAAGAACGCTGGCTGTTTTTCGAACATACGCGATCAGCTCATGAGCGGGTGAAGGTCTTCTATCGCGGCCAAGCCGCTACGGCGAGCGCTCACCACAGGAGAGCTCGTGGTTAAGAAACGAGTATTGATCATTTGACCGGGAACTCCGCGCGGAGTCAGATGACGAGGCTTGCTTCGACATGAGGCTGGTGACCTGTATGAGGTCTTCTGGGCGGCACAGACCCGGCTGCTGTCCGCCCGGAAGCCGTGAACGTCATGCGTGAGATTAGCGTCGACATCTCCGCGCAGCGGTCCAAGCCCGTGACGGAGTTGAAGGAGAACAATTCGATTTCATCATTACCGTTGCGACAAGGCGCGCGAGAGTGCCTGTTTTATCTGGAGAGACGGAGCGGCTCCACTGGCCATTCGAAGACCCGGGGAGTTTCAGAGGTTGGGAAGAGCGCCTGCATGCCTTCGACGACTGCGGGACCGAATCCATCGCGGTGATGCTGTTCTGGGCGAGGGCAGCTATGGCAGCGAAGAGCGAGCCTGATCAGCCTGCCAAGGACGATGGCGACGAAAGCGCAACAAACTAGTCTGAAGGCGAATCTCGATCGCCTGAGGACGAAAAGGAGATCTCGCCCGCACTAACAGTAATGACGACGTATGCGAGGACCTGAATTCGGGAAGATGCATGCGCGCTTCAACTCGATTGCCGAGACACGTGGAGCTCAGCATCCGGTGACGCGGAGTGAACGATTGATGAGCATGCCGCGAAATTCTGGGCTGGAAGCGCACTGATTCATGGACGTGCCTGGCGGCGCTCAGGACATCCGCTAGACCGAACTATGGCGGCGCCTCCAAGCGTCGTAAGCGTAGGCGTGCAACGCCCGCCGGCAAACAAGCGCGAGGAGGAGGGGGATCACCGCAATTTTCAGAGCCGTCCGCCGCCGCGCCCGCGCAGTGCATCCACGATGGGCGCAATCGCTTCCTCCGGAGTCCCTGTTCCAATCACCCGGACATCCGCATCGATGGGCGCTTCGTATGGATCGCTCACTCCCGTAAAATGCTCCAACTCCCCGGCGCGCGCCATCCGGTACATCCCCTTGACGTCCCGCGCCTCGCACACCTCCAGGGGCGTGTCCACGTAGACTTCCACAAACCTCGCCGCGCCTACCAACTCCCGCGCCTGCGCCCGCGATTCCCGGTACGGACTCACCAGCGCGCACACCGCCACCGCCCCGCGTTCCACCACCGTGCGCGCGGCCGACGCCACCCGCAATGCATTCGCATGCCGGTGCTCGCGCGAAAACCCCAGGTCCGCCGAAACATCTCTCCGCACCACATCGCCGTCGAAGAGCGCCACTTCCATCCCCTGCGCTTCGAGGCACCGCGCCAGATGCGCCGCCAGCGTACTCTTGCCGGCGCACGGCAATCCCGTAAACCAAACGCACAAACCTGCCCGCATTCCGCCCTAGCGCTCCCAGTGCGATAAATCGCGGTCCAGAATCCGCGACAGCTTCCGCACATCCTCCCTGTAATAGCTGGTCAGATAATCTCTCTCCCCGTCTTTCATCGCGCATCCGGCCCCGTTCCCTGTCAGATGCCTCTGGCTCATGTCCGGCTGAAAGCTCGCGTCCACTCCCAGAAAGCGCAGCGTACCGGCCATCGTCTCAATCGGGTCGCCCTGATAATCTTCGTAAAAGACGACGCGAATGTTCTCGCGCGGAAATCGCTCGATGTATCGCTTCACTTGATCGGCGTATAACCCCATCTCCAGAAACGGGCTCATCGCCTGGAATTTCCCGCCGGCGTTGGCGATGCTCTTTTCGCACGCCTCCAGAAACGTGTCGCGCATCTTGCCCTTCGCCGCCCACTGCCGGTACTGCGAGAACGCCCGCTGGCGGGGATCGCGCAGGATCATGATGATCTTGGCCTCCGGGATTCGCGCGAAAATGTTGCCCGCCGCGCTTTGCGACCACAGATAGCACACGCTCGCCTCGCCGATCGCTTTTTCCCGCCTCGCGTTCCGGAACAATTTCAAGTAATCCACCCATTCCAGCCCAACTGCTCCAAAGCGCTTCTCCACCATCTGTCCCGCCAGATACTTCTGCATCTCCTCCATATCCCGGCGAGTCCGCTCCTGCAGCGCTTCCGTGAATCCCTCCAGCCGGATCTCCGAGGCAAAGTGATTCGGCTCTTTCACCGGACTCATGAAAATTTCCGGATGCTGATCCAGATAGTGGCACAGCGACGTTGTCCCTGCTTTGGGCGCTCCCACGATAAAGAAATTCGGCAGGAGAGAGTTACTCAAACCTTATCGATGTTACAACTTTCTCGAAGGTCCCCTGAACCGAATCGAACTGGCTCTCCGGCGCGATGAACACGACGTAAAACAACCCCTGCGGCCTGGCTACGGTAACCAGCACGTCCACTTCCCGCTGGTTGCGATAGGGCGACCTCGAGTAGAGCGTCGACAACAGCGCCGTCTCACCAGCCACTTGAATGCTACGCGCCTCCCGGCCGATGCGCATCTCGGTGTTGCTCTGTTCGAGCTGCCGGATCAACGCATCCGTGTCGCGCTGCAGTTCAGCCGCGTGGCCCTGCGGAACGTAGCAGTTCACTTCCATCCCGTAGCCTATCGAAACCTGCGCATCAGCTCCCGGCACCAGCCCTTCCGGCGGCGCTATGGTCACTGCGTCGCCCTGCGCGCCGGCGTGTGCCTGCCAATCGTCCGGATACGCCAGCGAGAATGTTCGCCCGATGTATGAACGCAACCCGCCACTCGGCCGCACCGGCTCCTCGGCGTCTCTTCCGAGCGGCGCCGGCGCGGGAAGATGTTGCACCAATTCGCGAATCTTAGAGAACTGGCCGGTTTCATCCGCCACGTATCTCCGCCGCGGCAGCTCGCGAATCTCGTCCGCGATAGCCTCTGCCCGATTGCCCGGATTCGGATGGTCCGACAAAAATTGAATCAGACCGCCCTGCCGTCCGGTCTTGCCCTCCAGACGTTCGAAGAAACGCGCCAGCTCCATCGGATTGTATCCGGCGTCAGCCATAATCTCGGCGCCGTTGTAATCCGCCTCCGCTTCGTCCGTCCGCGAAAATTTCAGCAGCGCCGAATTCGCCGTGAATCCGATCCCGATCTGCGCCAGCTGTCCCAACAGGCTGTTGCCCGCCAGCACGCTCGCCAGCAGCGCCGGAAGCGCCACCAGGTTCCTTTTGGACGCCTGATTGGTCGGATGCCGCAACACAATGTGCGACATCTCGTGCGCGATCACGCCGGCCAGTTGCGCTTCGTTCTCGGCCGCCGCGATCGCCGCGGTGTTCACGAAAATGGGACCCCCCGGCAGCGAAAATGCGTTGATGTTCTTGTCCGCCAGCGCGTGAATCTGGAACGGAAACATCCCGGCGCGCGCACCGTCGCTCCCGAGCGATCGCGCGTAGCGCGATTCTTCCAGCTTCCGCAGCACAACGTTCAAATAGCGGTCCAGCTCCGGATTTCGCACCACCGGCGCCTGCCTCGCTACCTCGGCCGCCGCTTCTCTTCCAATCTGGATGTCCTGCTCGGTAGTGAACAGATTGAACCCCGGCCGTAACTCGCGCAGCTCCGCCCGCATGCCGGCGGCGCCCATCATCGCCAGCAAAATCGCTGTACCGGCCGCCCTCGCGCGCTTCTGTTCTCTATTCTTCGGGTGCATCGCAACGCTATAATTACGGTATGTTAAAGCCCACGGAAAAGATCTGGCATAACGGACGCTTTATCGCCTGGGATGACGCCAAAATTCATGTTCTCTCCCACGTCACCAGTTACGGAAGCTCCGTATTCGAAGGCGTGCGCTGTTACTCTACACCAGCCGGCCCGGCGATTTTCCGCGTGCGCGAACATCTGCGCCGCCTGCTCGACTCCGCCAAGATCTATCGTATCGAACTCAAGTACTCCATCGACCAGTTGGCCGACGCCATGGCCGAGCTGGTCCGCCTGAATCATATGGACTCCTGCTATTTCCGCCCGCTGGTGCTGCGCGGCTATGGCGACGTCGGCGTTCTTCCCAACCAAAATCCCACCGAGACCTACATCGCCTGCTGGGAGTGGGGCAAATATCTCGGCGAAGACGCGCTCGCCAAAGGCGTGGATGTCTGCGTCTCCAGTTGGACCCGCATCGCTCCCAACACCCTTCCCGCGCTGGCCAAGGCCGGAGCGAATTACATGAACTCCCAGCTCATCCGCATGGAAGCTCACCAGAACGGCTACGCCGAAGGCATCGCGCTCGATTCCGCCGGTTACGTCAGCGAAGGCTCGGGCGAAAACATCTTCGTGGTGCGCGATGGCAAGATGCTCACCCCGCCGCTAGGCGCTTCGGTGCTGCCCGGAATCACGCGCGATACCATCATTCAGCTCGCCGAGTCGGTCGGGATTCCGGTGGTCGAAACCCTGGTCCCGCGCGAAATGCTCTACATCGCCGACGAAGTCTTCTTCACCGGCACCGCGGCTGAGATCACGCCCATCCGCTCCGTGGATCGCATCGTGGTCGGCAAGGGAGCGCGCGGTCCCGTCGCTGAAAAATTGCAGAAGGCCTTCTTCGACATCGTGGATGGCAAAACGTCCGACCGCTTCGGTTGGCTCACGCCCGTCGCAAAAAATGAACCCGTGACCGTTTAAGGCCACGGGCCCGGGTTTCGAGAAAACCCTGCAATTGGACGTTGCGGAAGGACGATCCGCAAGTGCGATTCCGACGATTACCTCCCCCGAGATTAACCGCCAGAACCGCACTCGCAGGGGATCATGCATTCCTTTTTAGCAGGGGTTCGCGCAAAGTGCCAGACAATTTTGTACTTAGTCGCACCCTTTTCAACAAATTTTTTCTGGGTGCATCGTCTTGTACTTAGCTTCCACAGGCTGTGGGAAACTTGTGAATAAATCGACACCCCGATGAAATGTAGCGGCATCCATCTTGCTTCCGCCGAACAGATCGAAATCTCCTTTGATAATTTGATCCACGGCGTCGACCCTCTGCTCTCGCCGGCGCCTTCTTCTGTCTACCTTTCCCCCGGCTGGATCGACTTGCAGGTCAATGGCTTCGCCGGTGTCGATTACAACTCGCCCACTGCCACGCCTGAACAGATCGGACATTCTATACGCGAAATGTTCCGGACCGGCGTCACGCGCTTTTTCCCCACCGTGATCACCGCATCGCCCTCGGCCACCATCGCCGCGCTCCGCAACCTGGCGCAAGCCAAGGAACAAATACCGGAAGGCCCCGCCATGGAAGCTTTCCATCTGGAGGGCCCCTACATCTCGCCGGACGATGGACCGCGCGGCGCCCACCCGGCCCCTTGGGTCCGTCCTCCCGATCTGGACGAGTTTCGCCGCTTTCAAGACGCCGCGGGCGGCCACATTCGCCTGGTAACGCTCTCGCCCGAATGGCCCGCTGCGCCGCGCTTCATCGAGGCCGTCGTCCAACAAGGAGTCGTCGCCAGCATCGGCCACACCAAAGCCAGCACCGCCGAGATCGCCGCCGCCGTGAGTGCGGGCGCCACGCTTTCCACGCACCTCGGCAACGCCGCCCACCAGGTTCTCCCGCGCTGGAATTATATCTGGGACCAACTGGCCGACGACCGTCTCGCCGCCAGCTTCATCGTCGATGGCTTCCACTTGAGCGCGTCTTTTCTGAACGTTGCCCTGCGCGCCAAAGGCCTGGAGCGATCCATCTTGATCACCGACGCCGTAATGCCGGCCGGCTGTGCGCCGGGCCCCTATCGTTTGGGAGAAGTAGACGTCCAGCTCCACCCCGACGGCAGCGTTCGCCTCTCTGGCCTCACGCGCTTGGCCGGCTCCGCCCTCACCATGAACCGCGCCATCGAAAACGTCATCCGGCAAGCCCGTCTCAGCCTGCGCGACGCCGTCTCGCTGGCCACTCGAAATCCCGCCCGCCTGGGACGCATTTCCTCCCGCCAGCGCGGCCTCATCCCCGGCGAACGCGCGGACTTGGTGCGCTTCCGCTTCGACGAAGCCACGCACCAAATCGACATTCTCGAAACCTACCTGGACGGCAAATGCGTCTTTCGAGCTTCGTGAGCCTACGCGCCCGGCCCCGGCGCCTCCAGATTCAAAGCCGCCACATACTTCAGATTCCGGTAGAGCTGCTTGTAGTCTAAGCCGAACCCCACCACAAACCGGTCCGGAATCTCGAAGCAGCGATAATCGATGGGAATCTGCACGATCCTCCGCGGCGTCCGGTCCAGTAGCGTGCAAATCGCCAATGAGTTCGGCTCCCGCGCCGCCAGGTGCTGCATCAAATAACGCGCGCTGAAACCCGTGTCGACAATGTCCTCCACCAGCATCACGTCCTCGCCCTCGATGCTGTCGTCCAGGTCCTTGGCGATGCGCACCATCCCGGGCGCGCCCTTCTGATTGGCGAATCTCGAAACCGCCAGGAAATCCACCTTCACCGGCACGCTCAACTCCCGCGCCAGCGCCGTCAGGAAAAACACCGAACCCTTCAACACCGCAATCAGCTTCACTTCGCGTCCGGCGTACTTGGCGGAGATTTCCGCCGCCACCTCCCGGATGCGCTGATCGATCTGCTCGGCGCTGAACAGAATGCGCTCAATGGCCGGCTCGCTCATTGGCCGCCGCTCACCGTGCCAGCCGCTCCGGCAGCCCGTACTTGATCACCAAATCCTGCACGTCCTTTTGATAAAACACCTGAATGTTCACGTGCGGATAGATGGCGCGCAACAGCCGGATCTTGCGGTTCTTCTTGGTCACGTGCGCCTGCTTCATGGTGGTCAGCTCCACGTACATATCGAATTCCGGCAGATAAAAGTCGGGTGTGAAAGCTTCTTGCACCTTGCCGTCTTTGTCCCATTGCAGCGGAAAGCTGCGCGGTTCGTAATCCCAGGCGATGCGGTAAAAATCCAGCAGATTGGCGAACACTTCCTCGCTCGGATGCCCGAACTCCTTGTGCCTCACCTGCAGCCGGTCCGGTGGAACAATCCCATAGCGCGCCAGCTTCAAGCGGACCTGAAATTGAATCTGCGCCTCCGCCGCCGCCGTCAGCAGCCCCCCTTCCAGCAGCCCTTTGGCTCGCACCGCGGCGTCCAACACGTCCGACATCTGCTCGGTCCCGAGCCCTTCGGCATTCATTACCAGGTCGAAGCTCTGCACGCGGCTGCCCGCCCGTCCGAATCGCTTCTTGCGCGCTAACGCCGTTTCTTTCTCCATCTCGCGCAGCTGCTGTTTGGCCTCCGCCCGCTCCAGCCTTCGGTCCAGCATGATGTTGCCCAGCCGCCGCGCTTCCGGCGCCACCACGTGCGCTCGCAGCACTCCCGGAATATTGCGCAATAGCAGCTCCGAGCCGATGCTCGAGATCACCAAATGCTGTTGCGCCCCCAGCTTCGCCACAATCGATGTCGCCAGATGCGGCCACGCTTTCTCTGGAATTCCATTCTGCGCTCCAAACTCCGATGCGATCGTGGCGCTCAGCTTGGCGTCGGTCACCAGCTCGCATTCCAGCCGCTGCGCCGCCATGCGCGCCAATTCCTCGTGCCGGCATCCTGCTTCACCCGAGATGCTGATGAATGCCATCAAGAGCATCGTAACGCAGGGCCTGCCTTCTACCCCACCTCTGTTGCAGGTTCCTCCGCACTCTGCCGATAGAATAATTGACAGCCGATCTGTATGTAAGATGTCTTACTACCACCAAGGGTAGATATCGCTTGACGCTAAGCCCTCGGCTATTATAAAGTCTTAGAGTTTTACTTTGATGAACCGACTAGTTCAAGTCTGATGACATCACGTCACCGCTTTTCGGTCCTGATCTGCGTCCTTGGTTGTTTGCTCTTGCTGGTGCTTACCGGTTGTGTGTCCAGCAAGCCGCAGGCATTCAAGCTATCTTTCCTGCCTGCGACCCCCGTGCCGATCGACCCGGTAGTGATCGAGCCGCCCGCCGTTGACGTAAATTTCTTTGCGAAGGAATCGCCCAACCTGGTGGAGCGGACGCTGATCACGCCCGTGCGTCCTCCCGAGGTTGAATCCCGCATCGTCAGAGCCCAGGACCACTTTGAAGCCGGCAAGAAACTCTATCAGGCAGGCGACATGGCGGGTGCGCGGCAGGAATTCGATCGCGCCGTTGACCTGCTCCTCGCAGCACCAGAAAACATCCCGGACCGCCAGCGCCTGGAGCGCAGGCTGGATCAGATGGTGGACGACATCTACCGCTACGATCTGGATGGCCTGGGCGCCGGTACCGCGCAACAAGACGTGGTCTACCAAAGCGCGCCGAAAGACAGCATCCTGGACCTGACCTTCCCCACCGATCCGAATCTCCGCCCCAAGGTAAAAGAAGAGCTGGAAGCCACCGTCTCGCAGCTGCCCCTGGAGGAAAACGACGCCGTTCTTAGCTATATCCATTACTTTTCCACCGACCGGGGCCACCGGATCCTGGAGTCTGGCTTGCGCCGCGCCGGACGCTACCGTCCCTTGATCCAACGCATTTTGGACGATGAAGGCGTTCCCCAGGAATTGATCTACCTGGCTCAAATCGAATCCGGCTTCCTCCCCCGCGCCCGCTCCTACAAGCAAGCAGTGGGGATGTGGCAGTTTGTTCAGTTCCGCGGCCGCGAATACGGTCTCAACCAGACGCCCTTCAGCGACGATCGGCTGGATCCGGAAAGAGCCACGCGAGCCGCCGCCAAACACCTCCACGATCTCTATGCCCTGTTCGGGGACTGGTATCTGGCGATGGCGGCCTATAATTGCGGGCCCAACTGCGTCGATCACGCCGTCCAAAGGACTGGCTACGCCGATTATTGGGAACTGGTAAGGCGCAATGTCCTTCCCCGCGATACCAATAATTACGTGCCCGTGATCCTGGCCGTCACCATCATGGCCAAGAACCCGAAAGACTACAATCTGGAGAATCTGGACCTGGATCTGCCGGTAGAGTACGACACCGTTGACCTGGATGCGCCCACTAGCCTCGCTTTGATTGCCGACGCCCTCGACCGTCCCATTCCGGAACTTCAGGAACTCAACCCCGCTCTGCTAAAAACGACCGCTCCGGGCGGCTACCAGTTGCGCGTTCCCAAAGGAAGCTCGGACCTGGTTCGTATGGCGCTCGAAGAGGTCCCCTCCGAGCATCGCGCCACCTGGCGGCTTCACCGTGTAGCTGGGGATGAAACGCTGGCCGAGATCGCACATCGCTTTGCTACGCCGGTGGCTTCCATCGCCGCCGCCAATCAGCGGCCCATCGCCCATCTGGAACCGGGGGACACGTTAGTGATCCCGGTAAGTTATCCGGCTCGGACCGCTGTTCATACCAGCCGCGCGGCTGCCGCGACCCGTCCAGTACACCACGCTACGGGCTCCGCGGCCACCGGGAAAGCCTCCGTTCACAAGACCGTCCCGGCCGGGGTTCAGAAGGCCGCTGCACCGGGCGTTCACAAGAGCGCGCCCATCTCGCTCCACAAACCCGCCGCTACTCCTTACAAGACCGCCAGCCTCGCTTCGAAACGTTCCGTCACGACAAACTGAGCGCCACCATAAACTGATCCTCGCGACGCGCCAAAAAGTGCGCACATCCCCCTTGCCTTCCGAAGAAAACGAGTTATTCTAGGGTGTGGTTAAGCCCTACAGGAGGCATGATTAATGCTTGACAGCTATCGCTTCGCCCCGGACGACGATGTGGACGACTTCGGATATGAAGAAGAAACTTTGGATGTGACGACCGACGTTGGCGAATACGGTCCTGAGGACGAAGACGAGGAAGAACTCATAAAACCGGTTCCGGAGCCTGCTCCGGCAGCCGCAACACCACCCCCCGCCGAAGCACCACCCAAGAAGAAGCCGGTGGTCAAGGCTCCCAAACCGGCCGCGGCCAAAGCAGCCCCGGCCAAAGCAGCGAAAGCAGCCCCGGCTAAAGCAGCCCCGGCCAAAGCAGCCAAGAAAGCCCCCGCCAAGAAGGCCGCCAAGGCGGTTAAGAAAGCGGCCGTCAAGAAAGCCGCTCCCAAAAAAGCGAAGAAGGCGCCAGCCAAGAAAGCGCCCGCCAAGAAAGCCAAAAAAGCGCCGGCCAAAAAGGCCAAAAAAGCTCCGGCGAAAAAAGCCAAGAAGGCTCCTCGCAAGAAGTAGTTCTGTTAGGCTCCGGGCAGGCAGCGCCTCGCGCCGCTTGCCCGGTTGAGTTATCTGGCTCTATTCCTTTCGAACCAACGCCCGGCAGCGTTCGAACAATTGCAACAACGCTTCGGCGTATTCCTCCGGCGTCTTGGTGGCCTTCCCCGTGAACCCGGCCGTGCCCGTACCTTTCCCGTACCCCGTCGTCACGGCGATGAATTTCATCATCTCCAGGGCAACCTCATCCTTGGTGTGCGGCGCTTCGGCCTTTGCATTATCCTCAGGCATTAGTGCGTGTTCCTCCGTTCGGTCAAAACTCCAGTGTAGACCGTACTCAGTGGTAGCGGAGGAGCTGGAATTTCACGACCGCAGTGCAGGTGATCGGCGGAGTTGGCGACAACGAAAGAGGCGAAGTTGACGAAGCGCGCCTAGCGCGCAGAACGATTCGCGATCAAACGCATATCCGACGGATGCGGCTCGACTGCCCTCCGCTACCATCCGAGACGGCCAGCACCGGCCCCACCGTAAACCCCGCCGCCGCAGCCAAACTCTGCGCCTGCGCTTGCGCATCGGAAATGAGACTGGCTTGCGAACAAGGCTGCGATTGCTCGATCGCCTGCGAGACCTGTGTCCCCTGCACATAGAACGTCACAGCCTGTTTGCTCTGTTGCGCGAGTTGGACTAATGACGCCGTCGTGCCGCCGGCCTGCGAAATCGGGACCGCCAAAGCAAAATTCCAGGCGAATACATCGTTGGCGGACGAGGACACGCCCGTGAGATTCGCAGCGCTGATCCCCACGCCGGCTACTTGGGCCACCACATCGTCAATTCCCGCGCTCTCCGGCGCAACCACCTGCACATTGAAAATGATCTGATCCGGCTGAAGGCTCACTTGTCGCGTGGCCGTTATCGTGATCGTGTCGGTTTGCAGTTGCCCGAAAGCAGTTGCGCAGGCCACCAGCAGAATCGGGAGAGCTTTCCACATGCCCGTCATTGCCGAACCAATCCGAACTTCACCGTTACCGTGCAGGGCGCCGCTGCCGCGCCCAGACGAAACGAACCAAAGCTCTGACCCTGGCCGGAAACCGAGGTCGAAATGGTGCTCGACATCGCCTGGATCACATCCAACGTAAAACCCGCGGCGTTCGCCAGATTTTGAGCCTGCGTCCGCGCATTCGCCAGCAAGTCCGAAAGAACGCACGGCTGCGATTGCTGTAGCTGCTGTGAAACCTGAGTGCCTTGGACCGAAAAGCTCATCTGAAGCCCGTTGTTCTGCTTGGCGATCGTTTGCTGCAGGTTGGTCAACTGCGCCACAGTGTCCTTGATCTTGGCCAGCGGTGCAGCCAACGTGAAAAGCCAGCGTCTCCATTGGGACGGGGGAAGCACCGTCACGATGCCGGTCGACAGCTGCGGAATTAATCCCTGTGAAATTCGCGGCCGGTGATCCCGGTCCCCTGGAGCGCCGCTACTATATCGTTCAAGCTCGCGTTTACTCCGGAAGTCACCTGAACCTGAAACACCACCTGGTCCGGCTGTAGCGTCGCACTGTTGGACGCCGTAACCGTCACCGAATTCGTATCCAATTGCCCCAATAATAGAGGCACAAACAACACAAATCCGGCGGCTAATCGCATTCGCATAAGGTTAGTATACTGGAGCAGCCGCTTACGGCAGCCGGGCGTGCAGATTCTTGAGCGACGAGGCGGGCTTCGTCGGCTACTTCGGTGTCCGGATCGGACGACAGCGTCTCGAGCGGAGCGATGGAATCGTTCCCGCCGCTGGCCGCCAACACCCGCGCCAGGCCGATCTTTTCAGCCTTGGTCGCCATCGGGTCCTGCAACGCCGGATAAAGCGCGCTACGTACTTGCGCCTCACGCGCCAGCTCAATCAAGTACGGCTGCGCCGTGTCATGAAAGGCAGCCGAGTTCAGATTGTTCACCAGATACCGCAGCGGATCGAACTCGCCCATGCTGCGTTTGCCGACCGCTACCAGCGCAAACGCCAGCGACAGGCGCGGGCCGGTCTTGGTCTCGGCCGAGAACAGCCGCTCCAGGTTCGCGTTATCGCCCGGATCGTTCAGCCGCGCCAGCCCCTCGGCCGCCGCCTCGCGCAGCCCTTCGTCCTTGTTCTCCAGATACGCCGTGTACACCCCATGCAACTGCGGGTCCGGCATTTGCGCCATGGCGGTCAGCGCCGCGCGCTTCACTTTCATGTTGCGGCTGCGGTCCAGAATCCCGCGCAGGGTGTTGAGCGCGTCGCGGTTGTCCAGCAGGCCGGTGGTCTCAATCGCCGCAACTTGGACCTTCGCGTCCAAGTCGTTCAGCCGAACGGCCACGCTCGGCCCTGCGCTCTGGTCGCGGATCTTCTGTAGCGCCACCAGCGATTCGTAGATCACCTCGGAGTCCTTGGAGCGCAGCGCCTCCTCCAGATCCGGTACGGCGCCCTTAGCCCGCAGGATTCCGGCCGCTCGCGCCGCATTCGCCCGCGCATCCACGCTCGCCCCGCCCCGCGCCACCTTTCCGATCGCCTGTTGCACTTCCGGCCGGACCTCGACGTAAGCGTCCACCACCTGGTCGTTCGTGTCGGTGAATTTGCTCTTGATGCTAGTGCCCACCCGCCGCAGCGATGCCGTCATGCCGGTCTTGATGTAGCCCGGCAGGTAGAAATTCACCAGGCCATCCACGGCGCGAATCTGGATTTCTGGGTCGTTGTCCGAACAGAATTTGACCAGCGGGTCCAGGCTGCGCTGCGTGCCGATATCGACAATCGCCTTCACCGCTTCCCGCCGCACGTTCACGTCCGGATCCGCCACGTACGTTTCCAGCTTCGGAATCGTGTCCGACGAGGCGTTCTTGCCGTACTCGCGAACCGCCTTGGCCCGCTGCTTGGCGTCGTCCTGCGCCGCCAGCGTGAGCGTCGCCAGCGCAAGACAAACCGTGCTCCTCATTAAGGGAGACATAGGGCGTACCTTAACGAACAAATTCTACCGTGACTTTTTTCGAAATCAGCCCCGCTTCGTAACCCATGTCCAGCAGCTTTTGAGCGGCCCGTGGCACCACATCCCCGCCATCCAGCGTGAAATGGTTCACGTACATTCCCACGAATTTTTCGGCCAGCCTCGGCTCCAGGTCGCGAGCGAATTGCATGGCGTAGTTCAAGGATTCCTCGCCGTGATCGAGCGCATACTGGATGCTTTCGCGCATCAGACGGCAGCATTCGCTTTTCACTTCCTCCGGCAGCGACCGCAGCAGCGCATTGGCGCCCAGCGGCAGCGGTAGATCATAGGTCGCCTTCCACCATCGTCCCAAATCCACCACGTTTTGGAAACCGCTCTTGCCATACGTGAGTTGGCCCTCGTGGATGATCAGCCCGGCGTCCACCGCGTGCTCGGCCACCGCATCCAGGATCTTATCGAAGGGAATCGGCACTTCCTCGAAGTCCGGCTCGAACAGCCGCAGCGCCAGATAAGCGCTGGTCATCCGCCCGGGGATCGCGATCCTCTTGCCCTTGATTTCTTCCGGCGCCATGGGCCGCGTGCTCACCAGGATTGGACCGTACCCGTCGCCAATGCTCGATCCGCTCGCCATCAGCACGTATTTGTCGGCTACATAAGCATAGGCGTGATAGGAGATCGCGGTTAAATCGTAAGCGCCTTCGGTGGCCTTGCGGTTGAGCGTTTCGATGTCCTCCAGCACGTGCCGAAAGTTGACCATCGTGGTTCGGACTTTCTTGGTCGCCATACCATAGAACATGTAGGCGTCGTCCGAGTCCGGGCTGTGGGCGCAGACGATTTCCGTTACAGAGGTGCTTGACATAGGAAAGCAGACTTTTAGAAAAAAAGCAGACTTTCACTATAGCAGAGCCGCCCAAACTCTCCCGCGCGAAATGTTTCGATGCGATGACGTGAGGACCGCGACAGAGGCTCGAATGGGACGCGCCGGCCAGCGCGATTGCGCCCTGTGACCACGCGCCAGCGGGCTGACCGAAACTTTCTTGGCGTTGGGACCGGTCCGCACTACCGCAGTCCGGCCCGCCGGCGACTGCAACAGTAGGGCGATTTCGAATCCATTCCGAAGGGCCAAAAAAATCGCGCTTTCGAATCGTGCGATTACGGGCGGCCCCAATTTCGCACTCGAACTCGCTGAGCATTTGTGACCACACATTCTGAGCGACCATCCGGACGCCATCGGGGCGGCGGTCATGCCTCGGTTTGGTGTTTTGGAGCCGCAATCGGTCCAAATCATCTCAACCCGGTTGACCGTTACGTCTTTGGTCGCCCGTCTCAACCACCGACCAAGAGCTAGCGAACGGAAATAGTAACGGTATTCGACATGAGACCGCCGGCCAAAGCGTCACCGGCACCGCGTCCCCGGCG
Source organism: Terriglobia bacterium (assembly GCA_963739705.1). Lineage (GTDB taxonomy): Bacteria > Acidobacteriota > Terriglobia > Bryobacterales > Bryobacteraceae > Palsa-89. Next base: position 1,250,274 of record CAVUBR010000025.1, read on the forward strand.
GCTACTCCCTGCGGCACCTGCACGTTCACCTGGTTGACTCCGATATAGCCGGGAGCCAGTCCCGCGAAACCGACGAAAGCCGCCAAGCCGCCGACGGTCGCTGTCGGGTAGGTCATCCGCATCACAATGGAAAGCGGACTTTGCGGCGCTGCGGCCCCTGTCTGCGGTGTGTTGGTCACCGCTCCCAGCCCTGTGGCGAAAATCAGTATGTAGTCCCCGGCATGGGCCGGCGAGCCGGCGTTCACCACGGCTCCCGCGACATTCTCGATGGCGCCCTGTCCGCCCTGCGGCGCTCCCAAAGAGAAAATACCGGGGTCGGCCTGCCCGATGGGAACGGACTCCAGGTCGGTGCTGATGGAGTTCGCCGTTACGGTGACTGTCGAGTTCGACATCCCCTCTAACTCCCACGGCACTTGCAGATTCAGTTGCGACGATGAGGCATAGAGGATGGGAGCCGGAACGCCGCTGAACTGCACCGTCGCTCCGCTCAGGTTCATACCGAACAGGCTGACCAGCGAACCTGGAACCACAGGGTCCTGCTGAAACGTGGCGGCGTTGACCAGGCCCGCTATCTGAGGTCCGCTAACGGGACCGGATGGCTGCAAAAGCGATATCGAATTCCCCGACCCGCCGTCGCCAAGATACGTGAACAGGGACGGGTTGGCAAGCACCCCCGCCACTGGATTGTCGTACACGCTCAACTGTTGCACCTGATTCCCGTTCGCGTTCATGAGCGCCGCCACGATGTTGATGCTCTCGACTCCCTGCGGGTAGGGCCCCCCGGGACCAGCCGTGGCCGCCTGGTCTATCTGGTTGCAGAAGATCTGCGCGGCGGACACGACATTATTATCGGCAGAGAAGCCGACGACCGGCGGTGGTGGCGGGAAGCCCCATCCTCCGAAAATGCTGATGCCGATGAGCTGCGTGTTCACATCGTTATTGGCAATCGAGATGCCGTTGATGGTATTTCCCGGTTCCCCCAATCCTGCTATGACTGTAATCGCCCCGCCCTGGGAGACTGCGTCCGCGAGGGTTGCGGGAGCGGGCTGGGGGGCTTGGGGGAAGGGGTGGGCTTTGGATGGTGTTCGCCTGGACAAGGACGTTGGACAGCATATTCCCGGTCGAGGGCCTGCTGTAGTAGCCACCGCTGGCTCCGCCAACCAGTTGCATGCCCGCCAGGGTATTACCCAGTATGGAGAGATTGTCGATCGTGTTATTGGCGTTCCCGCAGCAGGCCGCTGAAGCGAAGATTGGGAAACCAGCCCATGGTGTTCGAGAGGATGGCGATATTCCGAGCGATGTTGTTCTCTGAATACTGGATTGGCCGCAGGGACGGGTAGCCATTGACATCGTCGCTGGCGGCATCTCCGGTCACTAGGTTAATGCCGCTCGCCAATCCGTTTGCCGACCCGGTCTGGCCAATGACGCCGATCTGGTTGGCAATCACCTGCATGCCGTCGATCAAATTGGCCGATCCACTGCCCACGCCCGCCGCAATGCGAATCCCAGTTGTGCCAGGAGCGACTGAAATGATATTGTTAGCGATCAAGGTATCGAGCGCCTGGTTGTTCTTTGCCCCAAGCCCGGTTCCGACGTTCATCGCAATGCCGACCGTTTCTGCCCCTGGCATGGGAAGCACAATTTTGTTATTGGCGATGGTGGTGTGCTGCCACATATCGCCACCGGCCGCGCTGCCGAGTTCCATATCGATACCTAGCGCCGGGCCAGCGGCATTGCCCGAGATGGTGTTGCCGGTAATCAGAATATGGTCCCAGTTGCTCTGGTTATCCGCGCTGGAAGGTGAGCCAGGATTGACTCCGATTCCAGTAAACTGGATGCCCGTCAGCACCAGGTTGCTGACGGTGGTGTTGGAGAAGGTCGCTCCGGTTACTGGCACCGCCAATCGCGGAGGGCCGATCCAAACCCCGAACCAAAAGTTCTGGAGAGCCAGCGCGTAGAGGGTGTTGCCCCCGGAATAGACAGAAACACCCACAGTACGAGTAGGCTGGCTGGTGGCGGTGAGTGTGATATCGGGCTGCCCGTCGCCATCGATGTCACCGTTGATCGTGACGTTGCCCCCGGTCAGGCCAGGCAGTCCCGACATCCCAGTGTCGATAGTGGAGCCCTTCAGCGCAGGGGCGAACTGGATCTTCCATGTGCCCGGATCATTGTTCGTCGCCATGATCGCTTCCTGGATGGAAATTCCATCCGGGCCGGGATTGGCCACCAGCGACGCCACCGAGGACGTATCGCCATTGACGGCAACCGTGGCGTTCGTCACCGTGATCACCGTGCCGCGATTGAGCACCACGGCGGGTATGGTCACCTGGGGAGGCGTATAGCTTGCCGCGCCGACCGCGCCGCAAGAAGCTGGCAACGTGTCCGTCAACGCCGGAAGGGCGCTCGTGGCCATTAAGAACGGGACAACCCCCACCAGGTATCGCGTTTTCAAATGTCCTCCTAGCCCCGGCTGTCGTGACAAGACCCACCATCTAACGGTCCCGCGCTACCAGTCTACTCTCGATCGCCATGGTCCGTTGTCGCATTTTGTCCTGGCCTCTTTTCAGGCCGATGCAAGCAATTGGACTGGTTCGAGCGGGAGCCGTCTTAGGCGGCAAGAGTTCGAAACGTGTCCAGACTGGGGAGCCAAATCGTTTTTGAAGGACCCCGCGTAAAGCCGATCGAGGCAATCGAGCGGCAGCTCGGCAAGCATGATGCGGATCTTCGGGAAGTCGTTAAAATCTTGAGGCGGCGCTCTGCTCCCAGTTGCGTTTCGTCACGTTAAGCGAGTCGGCCACTTCGTTGCGAACTCCCATGGTGCGCCGCAGCGCGATTGCGCCCCGTGATCGCGCGCCGCGTTAGCGGGTTTGCAGCGTTTCCAGTTCCGGCCGGAGCGTGCCCAGCGCGCTCTCGAGCTGCCCCAGCCCCTCTTCAATACCCGATAGATCGCCGCTGCGCCCCTTTCGCTCCAGCACCAGCGCCGCATCGAACGCACCCTTGGCGCCGAACGTCGAGACCGAGCCTTTCAGGCTATGAGCATGGTGCTCCAACGCGCTCGCGTCCTGCGTTGACACCGCCGCGCGAATCTTGTCCAGCACGCTCGGGTAGTCATCCAGAAACAGCTCCACCACTTCCCGCAGCAGGCCGCGATCGCCTCCTACGCGGCTCAGTGCCACGGATTCATCCAGCTGCTGTAACTGCTGTTCCAACACTCCACGGCCATCAGCGTCAATATTCATAAGAGAACCTCCCGGGATTACCGACTCGATCATGCTCATCAGCTCCGCCACTCGCACCGGTTTGGTGACGTAGGCGTCCATGCCTGCTTCGAAACAGCGCTGGCGGTCCAACTCCGACGCCTGCGCCGTAATTGCAACGATGGGAATGCGTTTGCCGGAGCCGCGTTCTCTCCGGCGGATTTCGAGCGCCGCCTCCAGACCATCCATCTCCGGCATCTGCAGGTCCATCAGAACCAGGTCGAACCGCTTTCGCTCCAGCAATTCGAGCGCCTGCCTTCCGGACACCGCGATCTCCACCTGGTGCCCTTCGCGCTCCAATAGCCGGGACGCCAGGCGCTGGTTGACGATGTTGTCTTCCGCCACCAGAATGTGTTGTTTGCTCTTGCCGCCCCCGCGCCAATGGGGCGCCTTCGCCAGGCTCGGCCGTTCCACCATCGCCGTGAAATGGAACTTGCTGCCCCGCCCGGGCGCGCTCTCTAGCCAGATCCGCCCGCCCATCAGCTCCACCAGAATCGAAGCGATCGAAAGCCCCAGTCCGGCCCCTTGATACGGCCGCGTCGTGGATCCGTCGGCTTGCGTGAAAGGCTGAAAGACGGCGCCCTGTTTCTCTGGCGCAATGCCAATGCCCGTATCGGCCACCGTGAAGTACAGCTCCACGCTCCATGGCCTGACGGAGACGGCCCGCGCACGCACCGAAATCTGGCCCTCCGCGGTGAACTTGATCGCGTTGGACACCAGCTTGGTGAGCACCTCCGCCAGCCGCTCCGCATCCCCGATTAAAACGCCCGGAACCTCGCCTTCGAGCGACCACTCCAGTGGAACGTGCTTGGCGGCCGCCCGCTCGCGTCAATGGGCCGAGCGCCTGCTGGAGCAATGTCTCCAGCGAAAATTCCTCCGTGGCAAGCCTCAGTTTGCCGGCCTCATAGCGGGCATAGTCCAGCACATCGTCGGCCAAATTCAACAGTGCATTCGCGGACTGCTTGGCCAAGTCCAGATACTCGCTCTGCTCCGGCCCCGAGGCGTCGTAGCCGGCCAACTCCAGCATTCCCAGGATTCCGTTCAACGGCGTCCGGATCTCATGCGTCATGTTGGAGAGAAAATCGCTCTTGGCTTTTTTGAGCGCGGCGGCGTCTTCCGCCAGTTCCCGCGCCAGCGTCCCGGTTTCCTGCAGATACTGATTGGCGGCCTTCAGATCTTGGCTCGTGCCGGCTGCCATCTCGCGGGCGCGCGCCAGCTCTTGGGCGTAGGCTTCACGCTCGCTGACGTCTCCAAACACGCTGAGAAATTGCGCCGCTTGGCCGGTCGCCTCTAACGGCGAGGTTACGATCTCGTAGAAACCGAAAGGCAGCGAAAAAACTACGGATGAGCCGACACGCTCCTCCACGCTCGCGTAAAAAGCCTCGAGCGTTCTCTCCGGCTCGCTGCCGAACAAGCCCGCAATGCCCGTACCCTCCAGCGCCGCCGCCGCCTTTCCAACTATTCGCGCGAAGGCCTGGTTCGCCTCTCGAATGGTGCCTTCCGCGTCATGCAGGCACATGGCTTCCGGCGATGCGTTCCAAATCAACCGGAAGATCGTTTCCGATTGAGCCCGCTCCCGCGCCATATGGTCGCACGCGGCTAGATCAATTCCCGTGTTGATGACGAATCGCCCGGCATCGCCTTCGCCCTGCGCGAGAGAAAGAGAAAAAACAATGCGGCGCACTTCACCGGACTTTGTCACCCACTCACTCTCGAACGCCGCTGCACCGCCAACCGAAAAAACCGCCCCAAAATGCGCCCGCGCCAGCGCTTGCGCCTCCGGCCGGACGAACACCTCCCACAGCACCCGCCCTCGCAGTTCCTGGCTCGAATATCCTGTCAACTGCTCGCACCCTCGGTTGCTGTGAACAATCCTGCCTTGCGCATCGGACAACACCACCAGTGCAGCCGAGGCTTCGAGAGCGGTGCAGAGTAAGCCGGCGCGCTCGCCGGCCGGACCCTGCTCCAATATGTGACCTAGTTCGTCCACCGGTCGCGCATTTAACCTCAGATTGGTTATCGGCTGTTCACCGGATTATTATGAGTATTCCTATGGTTATCGATGGATGGGAGCAACACCTCTTCCCGGCTCGCCTGGATTGCCACTATCTCCTTGATGCGCCAAAAGATGACGTGCCGAAAGATCTGACCGCCAAACCGGTCCTCATCGTGGCCCTCCACGGCTATGGCTCCAACCCCGAGGACATGCTCAGGCTCACCCGCGCGGCCGTTGGCGCCAACCCGCTGGTTGCCTCCATCCAAGCCCCCAACCAGCACTACCTTACCGAGCGCCCCCAGCATGGACCCCCGGTTCCTGGCTACAACTGGGGCATCAGCCAGCACTGGGACTCTACCGTGCGGCTGCATCACGACATGGTCTTAGAGGTTCTGGCCTTGCTCCGAAAGCGCTTCGGCATCGCCCAGGACCGCTGCGCCCTAGCCGGATTCTCCCAGCCCGTAGGTTTGAATTACCGCTTCGCCGCCACTCATCCGGACCAGATTCGCGGTGTCATCGGCATTTGCGGCGGCGTGCCGCGCGACTGGCAGGAGCCCAAATACAAGCCCGTAACCGCGGCCCTGCTCCACATTTCGCGCGACCAGGATGAGTTTTATCCCGTCGCCACGGCGTCCGGTTTCGCCGAGCGCCTGCGCCAGCGCGCCAGCGACGTCGAGTTCCACATGCTCCCCGGCCAGCATCGCTTCCCATCCAAAGCCGGAGCCATCGTTCGCCCTTGGCTCCAGCGCGTCTTCGGCGAATAGACGCGTGAGATTCAACCCCCAAAGACGGGTATCGGTCTAAGGCGTTCGCCGCATTGTCGCCTCAGGCCGGCAGCGTTAGGCTGGAATTGTGAGGAACCTGCTCGCCAGTGTGTTTGTGTCGGCCGTCGCGCTTTGCGCCCAAGGCACCAGTGTTTCATCCACTACCAGCGTGGACATCAACGGCAACCGGGTCCAGAACGGCCCCGAAGTGCTCACTACCAAAACCCCTACCGGCACGGTGACCACCGAAACCATGCAGTCCATCAATGGCCGCATGGTCCCCCTGGAGCGCGTCGAGCAGCGTGTGCTGCGCGATGATGCCTCCGGACGCGTGGTCGAGCGGATTGTGCAGCGGTATGACTCCCAGGGAAACCCCGCCGCGCCGACGCGCGAAACCATCGAGGAAACGAAACGTTCGGATGGATCTTCCACCACCACGTCCAATACCTATCGAACCGACTTCAACGGCAACACGCAGCTGGCCCAAAAATCCGTCACCGAGACGCGCAAGAGCGGCGCCGAGGAGCGGTCCGAAACCGTGGTCCAGCGGCCCACTATCAACGGCTCATTGGATACCGTGGAAAAGCAGGATCAGGTGAAAGTCTCCCAGCCCAACGGATACCGTGACGAGACCACCACCTATCGCCCCAGTGGTACTGGCGGATTCTATGCCGCCGCGCGCACCGTGACCGATCACACCGAGAAAAACGGCCAGAGTTCGGACAACACCGTCGAGTACGAAGCTAGTCCCACGGGCGCGCTGCAGATGCACAGCCAGACCGTGGCCAAGACCGTCACCGCGGCGGACGGGTCCAAAGATTCGGTAGTGGATATCTACGCAACCAACGTTCCCGGCACGGTCGATGCGCCCGGCTCCGCGCTGAAGTTACAGGAACAGCAGCTCGTTGACAGCCAGAAGGGTCCCGGCGGCGCAGTCACCCAAACGCTCAGCGTGCGGCGCCCCACCGTGTCCGATCCCAACACGCTGGGACCAGCGCGGCAGCTCTCTCAAACGGTTTGCAAAGGGGACTGCAAGCCCTGAGCGCAAAGGGCGCGGCGCGTACCGCCGATCAGAGACAACTCGCGACGCGCTCCGTTTTGCGCGCTAAAACGTCTGAACGCGGGCTTCTAGCCGTGGCCTAAATGCATCAGCCAGCCTAACCCGACTAAGGCCGCAACGAAGTATGCAAAGCAGCGCAGGCCGTAGCGCAGACGTTCGCCATCCGTGCGCTTGGTGATGACGCCGAGCACCACGGAAGAAAACAGCCCGAACAGCACCGCGGCTTCAAAGTGAGTCAGATTCATTTTCGGCATCAGTCTTTTTTCCCGATCGCGATTTCGTAGGCGTCCACCATGCCCAAAATGTTGAGCAAACCCGCGGCTACCAGAAACTTGGTGCCGTAATCGTGGACGTGCCCGGCCATGTCTGGCTGGTTATATCCGAGCCAGATGGTCAGCAGGTAGAGCAGGCCGGAAGCCAGATCGCCAATGAAGCCACCGACGTAGATCACCGTGGTCAGTATGTCCCCGGTCTGCGGCTGGAACATCGCCCCGCGCATCATTAGGCCGAGCAGAAACATGCACAGCACTGAAGCTAGAACCAGCGCACCTCGGCCGGGGCGTTTCAGCAGGAAGTAGCCGCCTCCAGGAATCAGCCAGCCGAGCCCGACGATCGGGTACCACGAGCGGGTGGGCTGAGGCTGCGCCTCGGATTTGGTGGGAGCGGATGGCATCAGATTCAGTTTACCAAAGGGCCGCGCACCGGCCCGCTACTGGGATTCCGCGTACACGCGACGCACCGCGTTCGGGATGGCCGTCGTGCTGCCCCAATCCGGGTACTTGGCTTTAAGGCCGGTCTCCAGGCGCTTCCCGGCGTCGTCCACCGAAACTCCCTGGCGCTTGAGATCCAGCGCGCGGGTCTGCAGATCCTGCAGGAAGGCGCGCTCCTGCGCGATCAGCGAGCCGTCGCCCAGCGCGCCGTGGTCGGGCACAATATAGCGCGGTTGCAAGGGCGCGATCTTATCCAAAACCGCGAGCCAGCCTTTGGCGCTCGCCTCCGCATTAGGCATGCTCGGCACCAGCTTGTTCTCGACAATATCGCCCGGAAGCAGCGTGCGATCCGGCTCAACGAAGATCAGCTCGTCGCCCTGCGTGTGCGCCGGCCCGAACCACATCAGGCGGGCCGTGACGCCGCCCAGGTCCAGCTTGATCTCGTGATCGAAAAGAATGTCCGGCGGCCGCGGCTTCACGTCTTTGAGCTGCTCGCGGAACAACGCGGATCTGGACCGGAACATCTCGATAAATTCCGCGCCATGCTGTTCCATTTCTTCTTGCTGGACCGCGGGCCGGATGAGCACCGTGCGCGGCGGAAAGGCCTGTGCCCCAGCAGCGTGTTCGGGATGGAAATGCGTAGTGGTGAGGTAAAGATTGGGGCTTTTGGCGAGCTTCTCTGCCTCGCGGACCACGATCGCGCCGTTGGGCGGCCCCATGCCCGTGTCCACCACCAGCGTGGCGCGGTCCCCCACGATAATGCCGATATTGGGAAAGCCAATGATGGCATACACGTGGTCTGATACACGCGTCACCGAGTTCTCGGGCACACCTTGTGGCGCGGCGGGCTGCTGAGCGTGAACCCCGAGCGCCGCGCACATGGCGAATGCCGCCCGCATGATGGCAGGCGCTGTCTTAATCCGAGCGAATCGTCTGGTTGACGGCATAGCGGGCCTCCTGCTGCGTTTCACAAATTATAGCGATACTAGGAGAGTGGGTATAAGCGACACCCAGCTTCTTACGATTGCTTTGGCCGCCGTGCCGACTATGCTCGCCGTTCTGGTGGGCATCCTGGTCAACAATTCCAGATTGAACGATACCAACGCGCGCATCGGCGAATTGCGCGCCCACATGGACTCCCGCTTCAACGACGTCGATCGCAGGTTCGGGGACATTGACCGCCGGTTCGGCGAGGTTGATCGCCGGTTCGACGAAATCCGCGACCTCTGGCGCGCCGAACTCCATCGAGTCGAGGAAGTGCTGGACGCCCGGCTCAAGCATATCGAGGAGCGCGGCTGAGCGCGGATCAATCCCGGCAAATTTCGCCTGCGATTTTTCCCGTGCCGGCAGCACTGATAAGGCATGAAAACTATTCTCTCCGCCCTCCTGGCATTGTCCCTATTGACAGGCGGCGCCGCCTTCGCGAGTTCCAAGAACAGCTCCGGCGGCAGAACCCACTCCACTTCCAAGCGGCACAGCAACGGCAAGCATCGCAGCTCGACCAATCGCACCGGCTCAGGCAGAACGCGCGGCAACGTTCCTTCAAATTAAGACCTCCGGCCGCTAAACTAACCGCCCCGGGGTACCGCCAGCGAGTAGAGTAGACTCGCGGTATGTTCTCTTCGCGCCTCAACTGGAGCGCACAGGAAAACCCTCTCACCAGGTTGCTCGCTGAAAAGCGATCACGCGGCGACGCCGTACTGGATCTGACTCAATCGAATCCAACCGCCGCGGGATTTTCCTATCCAGTAGATCTGCTGCTCACTTCGCTGGCCGATCCGCGCTCACTGCGCTACGAACCGCATCCGGCCGGGTTGACAACGGCCCGAGCAGCGGTGGCCGAATATTATCGCGACGTCTCTCCGAACAATGACATCGCGCCCGGCCGAATTTTGCTCACCGCCGGCAGCAGCGAAGCCTACGCGCTCCTGTTCAAGCTGCTGGCTGATCCGGGCGACCAGGTGCTGGTTCCCCGCCCATCCTACCCGTTGTTCGAGTTTCTGGCGGCGCTGGAATCGGTCTGCCCGGTCCAATATCCGCTGATTTACGAAGGCCGCTGGACCATCGATTTCGACGCGCTTCGCCACAGCATCACAGCCAGAACGCGCGCCATCGTAATCGTGAATCCCAACAATCCCACCGGCTCATTCCTGAAGCAGCGCGAGCTCCAGCAGCTCATCGCGCTCTGCCAGACTCATCAGATTGCGATCATCTCCGACGAGGTTTTCTCCGACTACGCTCTCGCCCCGGACGAGCACCGCGTCGCATCACTCAGCGCTGTCGAAGACGTTTTGACGTTTGTGCTGAGCGGTTTCTCGAAGGTGCTAGGGTTGCCGCAGTTGAAGCTGGGCTGGATCGTCGCCGGCGGCCCCGAGGCTCAGCCGGCCATCGAGCGTCTGGAATTGATCGAGGATACCTATCTTTCGGTGGGAACCCCGGTTCAATGGGCGGCCGGCCCGCTGCTCGGCGCGCGAGAGCCAATCCAGCGGCAGATCCTGGAGCGCGTTCGAGCGAACCGCGCTCTCTTAACCAGCCGCATCGGACCAGCCTCGCCCTGGCGGGTTCTGGAGACCGAAGGCGGCTGGTACGCCGTGTTGGAAGCACCGAGAATTTACTCCGAAGAGCAATGGGTGCTCGGCTTACTCAACCAGAACAATGTCCTGGTGCAGCCTGGCTTCTTTTTCGATTTCGAAAAAGAGGCCTTTCTGATTCTCAGCCTGCTCACCATCCCTGAGACATTTCAAGAAGGTGTCGATCGAATCCTGGCCCAGGCGCTATAAGCGTCCATCCCTGACACATCGCCGCCTCCTTGCGGCCGTAGATCGGCAAACTTCCTTCCGATCTGTTGCGCGAGCCGCGCCGGGCGCGTCGCGGAAAGTGCGAAGCCCTCGATATCGCGCTCCGCGCCTTGACGCGCTCCTCGCCCAGCTAGGAATTTGTGTGCGCAGCTTCAACCGCGGCCGCCGGGGATCGTCCGATCCGTGCGTTTGCGATTTCCATTACTTTCGAGCAGCAGCCGCTCACCGAGATGCTGATGTCGCGCAGCGAGCTTCCGTGAAACCGGATGCGCGGCGCCTGGTGGTGATCCGGACAACGGACGTCGCGCAGTTTCTCCTCCGTGACTTGCTTGAACCGTTCGACTCCCATCCTGTCGAAGTCCGTGAACACCGAAAACATTCTAGCACGGAACTGTTACAAACAAGAAACGGAATGATGTCGGTTTGCAGGAACCACTCGAAACTTAAGCGCTGTTTCGCCAGGCCGGCTCGTCGATGAGCACTTTCTTGCTCAGCGCCGCGAAGTTGAATTCCGTCGCGACACGATGCTGCAGGTAGCGCGAGACCTCGCGCCGCTTTCTCGGATTCGACAAATACTCTTCCACCATCGCGTTGAGCTGGTCCAGGCTCCGGTACATCACCTGGTTGCCCAGTTCCCCCATGCCCTCGTGAAAGTCGCTCTTGTAGTCGAACAGGATCAGACCGCCGCAGGCGAAGCAGCCCATGATCTTGGGCGAAACCCCGGTGTTATACCCGAGGTTGACCACGTCCACGATCACGTCGCTATTCATGAAAAGCAGCGGCAGCTCGGTGAAGTAGTCCAGGCACTTGCGAAATTTCATGCGATAGCGTTCGCGCAACGTGGACACACTGTCCGGCTCGACAAAATTGCCGAAGAAATCGAACTCGCGCTTGAGCGCCGTCAACACACCCAGGCGCGCCTCCGTATTTCCCACGGTTTCGATTTCCTCGTGCATGAACTGCCAGAAGAAGCTGTAGTTCGGCTCCAGACGCAGCCGTTTGCGGCTCGCCCCGTCCAGCCTCCCGATCTCGGCCGTGATCAGATCCCAAAGGCAATCGGTGAGACGGCTCTTCTTGGCCGCCAGCACACGCGCCTCAATCTCCGCCAGACCCGGCTCATTGCGAAAAGGAAGCGCTTGGGCGCCCTTCACGTACACATTGCCCGCAAACGCCACTCGCGTGCGATAGGCGTTCGCGGGCGGCGTCCGATAACCGTAGCGAACATAATTCGGATAAGCCGGCTGCAGAAAAAAGCGAACCTTGCTGCGGTCTATGACTCCCAGCTTGTCCAGCGCCTCGATGTGGCCGCGGTCCGGAGAATAATGCACGTACAGCGGATGATTCAAGGCCCGCTTCAGCCGCCGGATGCAGCCTCCCGAAGCCTCCGCGGGACTGTTGGGCAGCGGCCCCAGAATCTGTTGCGGCAATTGCAGCAGCCCGTGATCCCACAGCATGACGGTGGGAATCTGCAGAATGTCCTTGAAGATATTGTTCTGCTGCGCATCCCGGCAGAGCAGCGCGTACAAAGCATTGGGCAGCGCGATGGCGACATCCGGCCGGAACGCCCTCAAGGCTTGAATCGCATCGCGAATATAGATGTCGTTGTTGGTAATAAAACTTCCGATGTGCAGCTCGAACACCGTCGCGCCCAGAATGCGCAGCTCCTCGGTCATCTCGATGGCGAAGTTGTAATCGATTCCTCCAAACCATGGATGCGGCGGAATGGTGGTAACGATCCGCAGCCCGCTGAGTGGCGCGCTCATCGCTCGTACCACCACTTCACCAGCCGGCGCAAATAATGCAGTGCGAAGTTCGGCACGCCGAGCACGCGCCCAAACAGGCGGCGCACAATGTACAGCCGTTTTCCGAACGCGGGCATGGGAACGTCGCCGCGGCCGATGGAAACCCGCGCCAGCCGCAGCCCCAGCGGCCGCGAATCGGCGCCCCAACCTAACGATTCGGGCGAACGCGGCGTGGCGATTTCGAACGTCAGCGTCAACTCAGCCCGGCCCGCGACAACCTCCGAGGGCAGGTCCAGAGATCGCCGCTGCACCGCTCGCGCCGGCCCCAGCGTCCATTCCCCAACCGCCTGCCCGTTGGCTTTGACGCGAATGCCGAGATTCGGCGCGCTCTTGGACACCATGCAGTCCGAAACGATGAACGATGCCTGCACGCCGGACGGCGGCGGCTGCTCGAAAACGATATTCAACGAGGCCGCGTTTCCGATGGTCCACGATCCGAACTGATCCGGCTGCGCCCATTCGATCCCCAGCGCATCGCCTACCAACATCGCCGAGTTGCCACTGGCGCTGAGATCGATCACATCGCCCAGCCGGTATTTCAACCGTCCAGCCGGCTCCATGCGGAAACTCGTCAGCCGGAAACCCAGTGGCCGTTTGTCCCATGTCGACCACTTCAATTGCACCGGCGACCGCGGCGACTGGATTCGGAAGGAAATCACCAGCGGGCCGGCCGGCAGCCCATCCGGCAAAAGAATAGTTCGTTCGTCGCGCGAGCGCGCCGGACCCAGCGTCCAATCGGCAACATGCCGGCCGTTGATATGCACCTCGGCGTGCTGCAGCGGATGTTCGGAGTTGACCGCAACATCCGTCACCGTAAACGTTGCGCGCACCGGTTCATCAACCGCGGCACCTAACAAGAAGGTCAGGTTGGCTTCCGGCCCCAGCGTCCACTGCCCGTAATTGTCCGGCTGGCTCCAGCATTCGTTGGTGTGGTCCGCGCCCCTGCCGGCTTCCGTGAAATCCAACGCCTCGCCGGGCGCATACTTCAGCCGTTCCGTGCCGAGAAACGTGACGGTCTGCACCTTCACGCCCAACTCGCGCGGATCTTCATTCACAATCCGCTCCCCACGCGCCTCCGCCATCGCCTGCGGGGACTGAGGATTCTCAATCTGCAATTCCAGCCGGCAGGCTTTCTTCCCGGCCATGAGCCGGCGAGGCAACTGTACCTTGCAAACGATCACCTCAAAACGCGTATACACCGTCCAGCGAGTCAGAACTTCACCCTCGAACGACACACGCAGCCGTATCGGTTGTTCATCCAGCCCTGGGAACGCTTCGTTGATCCGAACATAGGCCACCAGATCGTCGTCGAGTGGCTCCGCCGGCGCAAACAGAATCGCAGCCGTGTGCCCGTCGGTCCACGTCCCGCTGAAATCCATCGCGCCCCAATGCCCATCCTTGTAGCGCGCCGGATGCCCTTCGCTCGTAAAGTCGATCGCATGCCCCGGCCCCACGCTGGCGAGCGAATGATCCAGCTCGTCATACGCAAAGTAAGAACACAGCAGATCGAGATTGTACTTCCAGCCCGCCCCGCGATAATCACGTTCCTCGCTCTTCCGTGCACGGCCCTTTCTGACGTGAATCGGATAAGGCGTCTCGGTGGAGAGCAAAAGCTGTTCCACAAAACTCTTGAAGATGTAATGATTCGCGTTCAACACCAGGAAGTCCGCTGCCGTGTCCTCCCGCAGCGCGCAAGCCTCCAGAAAACGCGCCACCGCTCCCAGACTGTAGCGAAGATCCCTGGGCCAATCCGTCACTCGCCTCACGGTCCCTACGTCGAGGCCCGCCGGATCCAACCCGAAATCAAAAATGATGGCGCTAAGCTTTGCGGCGCCATTCCCATCCATCGCCACGACGCGGCCCGGCGCGGCTCCCGCTCCAAGCAAATCGGACACGTAGTTGAGCGGCTCGCTAAACCCCATCTCGCCGAGACACCGTGCGATCATATCCAGCATCCGTGGATTGTTGCCGGCGTAAAGAAACCGCGCCTCGCGTGGATACACCGTGAAGTTCGCCGCCAGATACGGCAGCGCGCGGTCCGCGGGATAGTACACGAAATTACGCGCGTCGTTGCAATCCGTGAAGTACGGCGCATGCTGCGGCGCCCCTAGAGCACGTTCGACAGCGCACAAGTATCGTGCCGGCGGATCCTGCGCGAAATCCAGTTCTTCGATGTGCTCCTCGGGCGCGCCCCATGTCTCCGCCTGGTGATGCGCAACCGGATCCGTCAGATCCCACACGAACTCCTGCAGACTGTTGTCCAGCTTCAAATCCGCCCGATGCGCCAGCGTCGCCACGCGCGTGTGATCGCAATGGTACGCCCTCACTCGATCGGCCAAGCTCTCGGTTCGCCCGCCGAAAAACAGGTACATGCGCTTGCACATGTTCGAGTCTGAGTGCCAGCCTTGAGTCATGCGCTCGTCGAAACCGCAAATGTCGAACAACGCCTGGCGCGGCATCAGTTGAAAGTCGCCCGGCGAATCGAATCGCATATACGGTACGCGCTTGGCAACCTCGTTGAGGTGCAGCCTGGGACACAATTCCTCGCAAAGCTGCATGACCTCGCGCCCGCTGCTGCGAGGGAACGACTCCCACAGCGGCTCCGGCAATTCGAATCGCGGAACCACGTAGTGTCCATCCGCAAGATCGCGCACCGCCTCCGATAGACTCGAGAAGCCGTTCTCCGGGACGAAAATCATGTCCGTGTTCGTCGAAAGCACCCAGCGATTGCGTGGATTGGATCTGCGCAGCGCGATGTTTCTGGTGTGCGGCTCGGTGGCGAACAGGTGCGTTTGCCCCACCAGCCGGGCATACAGCGCCGGCCTCAGGCGAAATACTCGCAGGAACTTCTTGGCCCTGGGGCTCAACGTATCGTAGATGGCTTCGATAAACGTCGGCAGATCGTTCGGCGTGTTGCAATCGACGAACAGAATCTCGTCGTCGGCGTCGCTCAACACCTCCGCGATGCAATTCAGGCTGATCGCGGCGCGCTTATGCAGATTGTAGCCATGCGAATCGTTGCGGCCGTATAGAACGACAGAGACCATTCCGTGTCAGCCTGCGCTTTGGTCCGGGCCGCCCGAGACCACCGTTTCCTTCAACTCGAAATCCGCCAGCCCCCAGTTCTCGTGGTTGAAGATCATGGGCGAGTTGAGCCGATTCATTTGCGACGCCCACACCAGGACTTCTTCGTTGTCGACGAAGGAAAGCCCGCGCGCGCGAATGCGGTCGAACAGCTTCGCTTGACCCTCCGGAGTCCAGCCCGACCCGGTGGCGTGTTCAATATGATAAATGCGCATCGGCTCCGCCAGCACTTGCTCCGGCGCCCCGCCATGATGCGCCGCGATGCAGAAGATGGAATCCAGGTTCATCGAGAACTGATCAAATTCAGGATATCCGCGCAGGTCGAACCAGTGCTCCCGCGCCAGCAGGGTGAAGTCGCCGCAGGCATTGGTGTGGATAAAATTCGCGTGCGCCGCCGGCGCCTCCTTCCAATCGCAGCCATATGCGCGCACCGGGCCGGAGGCGGTCAATTCCAGCACGTGCGTCCGATTCGGTTCCAGTTCAAGATCCAGACGATGCACGGCGCGATCGCAAGCCCGCGCCGTCGCCAGCCGCTTGCCGCTTTGATCGCGAATTTCGAAATCCACCGGCGAGTCTGCTTCCAGATCGATGAACAGCGGTCGAACCGGTCCGGAAGGAGCGCGCAACACCAACTCCGCCGGACCGGTCGCAAGCATGGCGTCCGTCTCCGGCTCCCAGCGCCAGCCTGCCCCCCACGGTTGCGACAAAGTCACGGTCTGGCCCGCGGCGCTGTTCGTGAAACCGCACCAAAACACCTTCACTTCCGAGGCAGTAGCCCCGCCGGATGCGTCCTGAACCCCCAGGCGAAAAATCTGCGTCTTTTGCACGGCGCGATCAATGGCGAAACGCACGAAGCTCAGCCCGCTGGCACGCTGGCTTGCAATCGTTTTTCCGGTGGCGTCCAGCAGGGCCAGTTCGACACCCGCCGATCCTTTCTCCAAAGGTTCCACTTGCAGCGCTAGCTCGTTCGAACCCGAGGCCGAAGCCGCCACGATAATCTCCGCGCCATCCCGCGCGCGCCGGAACGTTTCGCCGCGATAATCTTCCAGCGGCTGCCATCCGGTTCCCGGCGACAATCCCGAACCCGGCGGGAAGACGTCCTCGCCCGGCTGCGCTGCCGCGTGAAACGACATGCGGCGCTTGAAATACGAAAATGAATGCCGCACCATCCCCACGAAGCCCCGGTAGTCGATGTACATTTTCAGCCGCCGCTGCATGCGCGGCGATACTGGAACCGTGAGCCGCACCAGCCGCCCGCCCTTGGCCAGCCGGTCGATCAGGTGCTGTAAAGCGAACCAAGCCGCCGCGATCAGATTTCTACCACCCAGCGGCTGTACACTCGCCGTCCCCTCACCGCCGCGCGTATCCCGCGCCCAGTCGATCCGAAACGTCCGGAAGTTCAAAATGCGCGGATCGTGCTCGGCCGGCAATCCGCCCTGATGAACGCGAAACCACAACCGCCCAGGCAACGGCTTTTCCGAGTGGCAAGCGCAAACGGCTGCGGCGTCCCACGTTGACATGCGCCAGTACCCGGTAGCCCTCGGCGATCACTTCCAGGTCGAGCGGCGCGCTGCCTGTCCCCGGCCCCGGTTCCAACTCCACCAGCAGCGCCGAAACGTTATCGGGCGGCTTTTCGAGCAACAGTTCCGCGTATTGGCCGGCCCACCGAAACGGCTCATTCGCCGTGTAGCGTTCCACCGGCAGCCAGCCTTTTCCAAAAAGCAGCCCAGACCCGGCCGAAGCGATATCGTCGCTGTTTAGAATCGGCTTGCCATCCGGCGACACATTGTAAGTGCCTTCGCGCATGTTGACGCGAATCAGGTGCGTCTTAGCGTACTCTAGCTGCGCCTCGATGGACGCCCCGCGCGGCACACCGCTCATCGCATCATGACGATCGATGCGATACATGCGTCCATGCTGCAGCCGCCGCGCCGCGAAAAAGCAGGCCAGCTCGCTCGAAAAAAGAATGTCGATGTTCGTAGCCAGCACGTATTCGCCGCGCGCCCGCCGGATGCCCGCGTTCTTGGCGATCATCTGATACAACGGCAGCGCCTCGGCATGCTGGAAGCGCCCATGCAGCTCGGCCGGCACTTCAATCAACCGCACCCGGCACGGGCCAAATCGGATGGCCACTCCAGCGCCTCCGCCAGACGCGGCCGGTCCGGCGGCGGATTCCATTCCACGATGATCAGCTCGGAGGGAATGCTGTAACGCCGCGCCTGGCTGATCCAGCCGCTCACGAACGCCTGCATCCGATCCAGCAGATTCCCGCCGTGATCGTCGTTGCGCGCCGTCACCACTAAAGAAAGATACGGGGCGTCCACGCCGGACATTACTTCAGCTTTGCCGTCAGGCACAGGTGCCAACCAAAGGCTCGCTCCAGCGCGCGAAAAAGAAAGTTCGGCATCCAGCGAAAATACCAGACTTTTCGATACTGGTATTGGACGTACTCGGGAATGCTGTACGGGAAGATATGATCCACCATCACGTCCGTGACGCGAAAACCATGCTGCTCCAGCCAGCGCCGGCCGCTGGTACGCGAGTAGCTATAAGTCACCGGGCATCCGGTCTGCGCTTCCGAGTATTCCGCGATCAGCCGATTCAACTTCCAGAACTGGCCCTTGCCGTAGATGAACAAAATCCACAGCACCTTCCAGGACCAGCGGTTGTACACCATGATCTTCACCGTGCTGTCGGGCGTCACGTACTTGCGGATCTCCTCCAGCACACGGTCAGGATGCGGCGTATGATGAATGACCCCGAACGAATAAACCAGATCGTAAGGCTCGACCGGAACGTAGTCGCTCAGCTTTTCCGCGTTGGCCTGGAGGAACGTCGTGCGATCGTCCAATCCGAATACCCGCGCCCGCTGCCGCGCTAATTCCAGCGACTTCTCCGTGAGATCGACCGCCGTTACCTGAGCCCCGTTCCGCGCGAAACTGATGGTATCGGTGCCGATCCCGCAGCCGATTTCGAGAACCTTCTTGCCCTGCCAGCGCTCAAACTGGGCGAAACGCGGGATGTGGTGCTCGACAAAATACTTGCGTGCCTCCACTTCCTCGAAATACTCGCGCGACCCCACCGGCTTAGGCGAGTGGCGGATGTTGCAAGGACGCGCGTTCCAATACTCGCTGACCTTGGCAAGCGGCGTGTCCTCAAATGAGGCTGCGGTCTTCATGATTTTGCGGAGCTCCGCTTAGTTACGGAAAGAACCTTGATTATAACTGGAGCAACCGCTTCTTCGCCCGCTACCGCCAGCCTAGCTGAGTTTCGGATTCACCCAGCTCTGTACCCCATTCTCGAAGCCGATCACGCCCCACGGAGTCTGGCTAGTGGAGTGCAAAGAGTAGTCGGCCAGGCATTGCCAGCCGTGCGCCCCGAGCAGTTGCCTGAGACCGGCCTCGATCTCTTGGCTGTGGGTGCCGATGTGAAGCCTCTTTACCTTGGCGTCGACGTCGTCGATCGCGTGCGATAGGCTGATCAGCTCCTGGCCTTCAATGTCGAGATCAACCAGATCCACCCGGTCCAGGTCCTTGAGAATGCAACGCAAGCTCAGGGTCGGGATCCGGATGGATCGCCAGCCGCTGCTGTGCTCGATCACCTTGAACCCCGCATACACTCCATCCGGCCGGTTGAGACTGGCCACGTCATAATCTTTTGTCAAATGCTGTCCGTACCAGCCATTCGGATGGCGATCGAACGTTCCGCCCCGGGGTCCCCCGATGTAAAACATCGCCGACCCCGGCGAATCGCTGATGGCCGCGTGGATCAGGGAGTGACCCCGCTCATCCACGTCGTTATCCGCGAAATGCTGCCGCATCCATCCGAACACCACCGGCTCGGGCTCAACCGCGATGAGGCGGAGTGGCAGCCCTGGATTGCGCTGGCGCCACGCGGCTGCGGCGCGAACCGTCCATCGCCCAAACCCTGCACCCAGCTCGATCATCGTAAAAGATCCACGTGCCGCGACCACCGCTTCCAGCAGGTCGATCCATTCGAAGTACTCTTCATCGAACTGCGGATAGTAGTCCGAGACCTGACGCGGCCCCGGCGGGTCCGGATGTAGACCGGCTACGAACTCATGGCGTGTAAGAGTGCCCAGAAAATCGATTTCTCGAAGCGCCGGGACATAGCCGGAGAATGGCTTGAAATATGAAATAACGTGATGTTGACGCAAGCGTAGTATGCTCCATAATCGAGGCCGCCAGGAATTGTTATCGCGGGAATCCCGATTGCAGTTTTTGTAGAAGGACGCGCGGTAAAGTTGGTAGACGTCGACGCCCACAAGAGTGTTTCATCGGCGGCCGCCCATCGGATGCAGTTTTAACGATGTTACAGCGAGGCGAAAGTACTCAATAGAAATAGACCTGTCCGCAGGTATTGTCGAGAGCGCTGCCGGGTGATTGTAGACTTAAGATTGCGTCTCGATTCACTCTTTTCAGCCACAACACAGGGAGTGAAGCTGTGATCAGTCCGGCTGGATCTCGCTTCCGGATTGTAGCAAACTTGCTCCTGTTGGCAATTGCGGTAACCTCCTTTGGCCTGTTTCTTGAGTTTGCGCTGCGGGTGGTCTTTGCCCGCAGCCTCGATTTTTCCATGGAGATGTGGAAATACGCGGTTCAGCTAAAACGCCCGGTAGCTGATCCGCGGCTCAGTTTCGTGCATGCGCCCAATGGCACTGCTTTCCTGATGGGAGTGCAGGTTTCCACCAATTCCCACGGCTTGCGGGATCGCGAATACTCTGTAGAGAAACCGCGCGACACCTATCGCATCGTAATGCTCGGCGACTCCACCACACTCGGATGGGGTGATCCCCAGGATCAAACCATTCCCAAAATCCTGGAACGCGAGCTAAACCGCTCCGGCATCCCCGGCTATCGGAACTGCGAGGTCCTCAATGCCGGCGTAGGGAATTACGACACCGTCCAGGAAGTGGCGCACTACCGCACTTACGACCGGGCCTTCCATCCCGATCTCGTCATCCTCAACTATTTCATCAATGACGCCGAGCCCGTCCCGATTGAGCGCCACACCGCGTTGCTCTGCAGGTCGTACCTGGTCGCCTTCGTGATATGCACGCTACGATGCGTTGCTGCAGTTCGCCGGGCTGCGCCCGAAATGGAACGATTACTACGCCGACTTGTACGTTGATGGACGCCCGGGATTGATGGCCGCGGAAGCCGCCTTGGCCGAGTTGACTCACGCCACGCGCGCCGATGGCAGCGACCTCCTGGTTACCATGATTCCCGAACTGCATCAGATCAATGCATCCTATCCTTTCAGTCACCAGCAGCAGAAAATTAAAGATATCCTCGCGGCGCTCAATGTTCCTGTCATTGACCTCATTGACGGCCTGCGCGGCCATGGCCCGGAAAACACCTTGTGGGCCACGCCCACGGACCCGCATCCCAACGCCAAAGCCAATGCCCTGATCGCCGCTCAAATCTTGCCCTGGGTCCTGCGCAAAGCAAGCCGTTCAACGCCGGACCCGCACGCAGTGCGTTAGAATTGTTCTTGTCCTTCCCAAGATCGAGTGCGAATTGATTCGTTTCAGGAGGAGTGCATGTCCTTTGCCCGCGAATTGTGGGCCTTCTTGCGCGTGCGGAAGAAGTTCTGGCTGTTGCCGATCATTCTGATGGCCCTGATGTTCGGCGCGTTGTTAATGGTGGCCCAGAGTTCCGCCATTGCACCATTCATCTACACCCTCTTCTAGCTTCCGGGAGTGCTGAAGCGATGAGCCGCTCCCGGCCAGTCCCCGAAGAAACGGTCGCACCAAGTCCGAATCAGATTGCGGCTCAGACTGGGCCGCGTACCTCGTCGGATCGCACGCTTCCCTACATATTGGCAGTGCTCCTGCTGCCATTGCTGGTGTTGTGGCATCGCGCCGATGCATTGTTCTCCCCACTGTGGTACGCGGATCCATGGTTCTACCTGGGATATTTTCGAGATCTGGTCAATTACAAGCGCGATCTGTTTTTTGGTTCGTACTATGGCAGCCGGCTCGCGTGGGTTCTGCCCGGCTTTCTGATTCACTCCTTGTTTTCACCCGTGGTCGCGAACCTGGTCTTGCATTTGACCGTTCATCTGACCGCGACGCTGTCGTTTTTCGCCGTTCTTCGCCGCTTGGCCGGTGTTCGCACTGCTTTCCTCGCCACCCTGGTTTTCTCCGTGGATCCGTGGCTGTGGGCCGCCACCGGGTGGGATTATCCGGATGGAGCAGGCATCGCCTACTCGCCTGTTAGCCATGGCGCTGCTGACTCGGTCCGCCGCGCAGCCGCTCAGACAGTGGAGTTTGCTCCTGGCGGGAGTCGCCATGGCGGGGATGGCCTATACGCATCTTTTTCTGGGAACCTTCACGCTGCTGTTAGTGCTGTACTACTTCGGCTTGGTCTGGGTGTGGCACGGCCCGCTGGCATTCCGGCCCGTGATCGTTTCGTGCCTGTGCATTGGAGCAGGAGCCGCCATCGCAACGCTGGGACTCTGCGGCGTGAATTATTTTCTCGACGGGACTTTCTGGTTTTATGCTCCGTCGGTGAACCGCGCCTTCCGCATGGCCGGGGACTTTCAGTTCGTTCGTTCCATTTGGCGAACGCGCGAACTCGTGCCGTGGCTCTGGCCCGCTGTTTTTGGGTCCTGTACCGCGCTGGTTTTGCTCGCGTCGCGCTGGAAAAGAAAAACGCCTCCACCGAATCGCACTGGCCTGGTGCTCTCGGCGCCGCTGTTGCTGGCGTTCGCCTACATGCTCTATTTGCAGTCTCGCGGCACCACCGTCCTGGGGCATCATCCTTACGTCAGCTACCTGCTTCCGTTCGCGTTCCTGGTCATGGGAAGTTCGTTTTGGCCGGCCGTCGAGAGCATGCCCCGCCGAACTTACTTTCTGATCTGCTGTACCGCCGCGCTGGCTTTTGGCGCGCTCTGGTACAACCCGAACGGATATGCAGTGCTAACTTCGGCGGCCGCATCGCAAGAGGCCATAGCAGTGAGTGCCTTCATTTTGGCGATTGCGCTGGCCTTACGTTACCGCACGGCCGGGACGATTCTGGGCGTCGCCGGTTTCGTTGTCTTCACTGCTGCCGCACTCTCACAAACCTATTTGACCGTGGGAACCAACCTGCACGCTACCTGGGATGACTACGCGCGCGTGATGCAAGCCCGCCAGCGAATTGAAGACCGTCGCGGGGGCGCGCCCATTCTGTTCTGGTATGACCGGCAAGAGTCGGCGTCATTTTTCCAGTACGTTGCGCTGAACGCCACTTACATCGCTGAATTTGAGCGCATCAACGAGACCTTCCCGCGCGGCTGCAGCGGACCAGCCGAGCCTGGCACTTTGGTGGTGGTAACCTCCGAGAGACAACATTCCAGCGAATTGGCTCAGGCCGCGCTTACCGATTGCTGGCTGCCATTTGGAGTCCGTCCCGTATTCGAATCTCAGGAAGTGATCAGCGGCGACCCGCGCCCCTATACCATGACGATGCTGCGCGTCGAGCCCACGGCGTCCACTCTTCCACCGCCAGGCGAGGTGTTCAGGTCCGTTCCTCTGGAGCAAGTGAAGCTGGCCACTAACAACGCGGTGCTGCGTCGCACCGCCCAAGGGCTCGAAGTACAAACGATTCGCGGCTTCGGCGCCTATGCCGGCAGCCTAAAGCTCGGCCTGGACCCGAACACCCGGGAAAAATTCGCCGTGCTCGTGCGCCTGCGCGTGATCGAAGGCAAGGTTGCGGTCGGCATCCTGGATCCATCGGGTAAGCGCTTTTTGATAAACACGCCCGTCTGGCCGCTGCCGCGCGCCATGGACCTGATTGTGCCGGTTCCATCGCCTGCGGTGATCGGCGATCTGATCATCAGCAATGTCAGACCGAACACGGAAGCTTCCAAAGCCGTAATCGAAAAAATCGAAATCCGGAAGCTGCCCTAGAATCGGGCCAGCGACAGATCGGCGTCCTGGATCACCATCTCTGAACGGATGTTTCCCTCCGCAGTGTTGCGGATGACGAGGCTCGAAGCGCGGCTCGGAAAAACAACCGGCACGTAAATATCGACCGGTTCCGATGAAGCGGCCACACGCTTCTGCGCCTGAAATTCGCCGGTCTGGCTGTCTATGATTCCCACCGCAACCTGGCCCGTCAACACCTGTCCCCGCAGATGAATCCACGGTTTCCCGGCCAGCTTCGCGGGCATACTAAGGCGAACTTCCGCCGCGTAAGCCCCCTGCTCGGCGGGCGTGGTGATCTTAAGGGGAGATCCTTTCTCGATGACCGCGCTGTTGTGGCGCTCGATTGCATCCAGCGATACGACCCCATCCACGCGCGTGAATGGGCCGTGAGGATCTTCGCAACGCGTCGACATCTCGGACGCCGCCAGGGACGGCGCGGGCGGGATGGGATGGGAGCCCGACTGGCGCGGCAACTCGCCGCTCTCGATCTTGCGGCGCACAACGGGAGCAAGCTGCTGGAAGACGATCCAGGCCTTCAAGCGCTCGCCGGTTTCGGTCATATGGATCGCATCGACAAACAGGTTCGGGTCCTCCGGAATCTGTTTGGCGACATCCAAAAAGACCAGCCCGCGCGACGCGGCATAACGCTGGAGCACACGGTTGTGAAAGTTGGCCAGCCGCCGGATATCCGCATAGCGAAGCGGCCAGAGCAATGTATTCAATTGCTCGTAGATGTAGCGATGACGCACCGGCGAAAGCGGAATCGCGTCACTTGCGTACCACTCGAACGAACACACCACCAATTCGCTGCCGATCGTAGTCAAGCTCCGCCGCATGGAGTCCAGATCTTTGACGATCGCCGGTAATTGCAGCGGCAGATTCGTGCGGTCGACATCCGGATTTTGCTCGTCCACGCCGTGCGGCCATCTCAGCCGGTAGGCCGGCTTGCGAGGCTCGCCGACCGCGCTGAAGCCGTTCATTGCGCGATCCACCAGATCGCCCACGGCAAAGTGAGTGCGTATGAACTCCGGCACCACGTGCCTGGCTATGGGATCATTCGGATCGATCTTCGTGCGAGGCGGCACGCGCGGCGATACCAACTGATTGGCGCTGGGAAACTGGTTCGCTCCTCCGTTGTAAATCGCCAGATCCGGATCGAGCGCCAGCAGCTCATCCTGGACGATGGCCGCAATATCGGTCGAGTTGATCCCCTCGCGGCCGGCATTGATCACCTCGAAGCGGGCATTCCAATGGTTTGACTCCGCGAAGCGGTTCAACCAATGCGTCACGTATTCCGGATAGGAAAACGCAAAAGTGTGGTAATCCACCGTCGTCGAGGAGCCGATGAAGGCGATGCGAATAGTTCGCGGCGGCTTCGCCAGCGTGATTGGCGGCCCGCGCATGCCGAATTCGTTGGTGACCAGTCCCCCGACTCCAGTTGTGTTGGGCGGGAAGCGATAGAACGGGTGAACGGTGAGCGAGGGCGAGTTAAACGCCAGCACTTTCTCCGGGTAGTTCGTGAACAGATTATCCGGCGCGCAACGCGTGCCCTCGACGAAATAGCGATTCCATATGTAGTCGGATTGATCGGCGAACAACCCGCGCTGCTTGTAGTCGTTGAAACGGGCTACTTGTTCCGGACTCGGCGGCCGGCGGTTGGTCAACGGCGGAGGGTCCTCGCTAAACCATCGCCGGTCGGTTCCCGGCGCGTTTGCGATGCGGTCGAGATAGCGCAGCGCCTCTTGCGTGTTCACCGGTTTGTCGGAGATCGTTGCGGAAATCGCACGATTCGCGCCGATGCCGGTGAACAAACGCAGGCCGGCTTCGAACAAGACCAGGCAGAAAATAACGCTGGCGAGGACCAGCAAGAAAGCCTTCATGCGGTTTGCGCTCCGGCCAATATGAGCGCTTTTTTATCGGGCTTCAACCGCGTTGCCTCGGCGCACTAACCCTTGCGCTCCCTTCCTGAACCACTCGCCGAAAAAGCGCAGCGGCTTGCGCCGGTTGAACCACAAACCGACCGGCAGGCTCGCCAGATATTTCCACGGCGAGTACTGCATTGGCTCGAAAAACTGATCCCGGTGGTCCATGCGATAGGTAGTATAGCCGACGATCCAGGAAAGCGGCACGTAACCGTAATGGCGTTTTAACAGGCTCATGGAAGCTTGGAAGACTTCCTCGCGCTCATAGATGGTCTTCGCGCCGCGGTGCATGCGCGAATTCGCCAGATAGTCCGGGATGGAATCGAAGCGGCAGCCGGCTTTCGCCATACGGATCCAGAGATCGTAGTCAAACGACCTCTCGACCTGGGGGTCCAGTGGCACCCGCCGGTAGGCCGAAGCTCGCAGGAACGCCGCGGGCTGGCAAATGAAACAGTCGCGCTCCAGCACTTTGGAGTCGAAGGCCAGCGTAGGATAGCGGCTGATGATGGCGCCCTGCTCGTCGATCCACCAGCCTTCCCCATAGACCACGTCGGTATTTGGATGCGCATCGAGATACGCGACTGCCGTGCTGATCGCGCCGGGAAGAAAGCTGTCATCGGCGTTCAGCCAGGTCAGGATCTCGCCGCGGGCGCGTTGTAAACCTTGAAAAGCAGCGTCGCTAGGGCCGCCATCGGGACCGGAGCTATAGCTCAAGCGATCTTTGTAGCGCTCCAGCAGTTCGATGCTGCCGTCGGTGGATCCGCCGTCGACCACAATGTATTCGATGCGCGGGTAATCCTGGCTCAATACGCTTTCGACCGCCTCCGGCAGATATTTCGCCATGTTGCGGCACGGCGTTACGACACTGACCAGCGGCAAATCGGATGAATTTCGGTTCAAATCCCACTATACAGGACAGGCAACAAATTCTATGGCTGGGCGCCGCCATTGGCTTCAGCGGCTATGGCGCTCATCAGCGCTGCCACCAGTTGCGGCGAGCCCACGAACAAGGTCGCCGGAGGACGCACGTGACTCATCATGTCGCGATACAGTTCGGCTTCCAGGTTCGAATTAATCCCCCAGCCGGCCAGATACTGCAGCCTCAGATCCTTGTCGCGGTTGAGCTGCGCGCCTTGATACCAGGGACTCAGGTCGGAGCGCTGGCCGGCGTAGGTGGCCAGCAAGTCGATTGGCGAATTGACGCCGATGTCGCGCAGCGACTCAGCCACCTTCGCGTAATCGGCGCGCGCGAAGCGCTGGTGGACCTCATCCAGGTTGATCTTGAGCGACTCGGCCTGCCCCATGAAGACCATGTCGTAGCCTTCTCCCAGCCGCGTGTTGGCCCAGATGGTGCCATTTGGAAAAACCTCCAGAAAGGTTGCTACTTCGCTTTTGATGGTCGCCAGATCTGTCTCGTAAAGCGGAACGTAGAGCGTGAACATGCCGCCGGGATTCAGATGCTGCTTGACGGTTTCGAAATATTCTTTGGAATACAGCGCGGCGGTTCCCTTGACGAACACGTCCAGCGGATCGGAGGCGATGATGTCGAACTTCTCGGTGGTAGTCCGCATAAAATGGCGCGCATCGTCATAGACGATGTGCGTGCGCGGATCGAGCATCACGCGATAGTTTTCTTGGCCGAAATACTTAGTGGTGGTGGGCGGGATTACGGGCTCGATTTCGCACACCGTGATCTTCTGAATGCCGGGGTAGCGCGTGAACGTGCCCGCCGAGACGCCCGCGCCAAATCCGATGCCGAGCACGGACTTGGGATTGGGATGCAGCAGCGCCGGAAGATGGCCGACCATGCGTTGCAGCTTCATATCGAACGGTTCGTTGGTCGCTTCGACGTGGCCATTCACGTCCACTTCGAGCGATCCGTCCTGGCCGATCGAAATCGCGACCGAGGAATTCCGCCCTTCGGCGGTGTAGAGAATGTTGGAGCGGTCCATCGCGGTTTGGACGCGGCGTCCATAGGCAATCAGCTCGCCGGGGATTTTCTGCACTCGCCAAGCAACCAGGCCGGCCACAACCAGTGAGACCGTGAGCCCCAAGGCGACCGGCTGGGAGCGGTAGCGGCGCGCGTACGGCGCCAGAACCGCCGCCGCACCGACCCACGAAAGCAGCACGAGAACGCGCTGCGTTTGTTGGGTTCCGATCCACGGAACCAATGCCAGGCTTACGATGAGCGCGCCCGCGATGGCGCCCAGCGTGTTGGCCGCGTACACACCGCCGACCAGGCGTCCGGATTCCTTTCCGGAGGGCGCGGCTGCAGCGAACGCGAAGGGGAAGCTCGCGCCCCATAGGAGCGCGGCCGGCAGGATCGCGTAGAGACAGCGCGCCATGTTCAGCGCCAACGTCTTCCACGGACCTGTGTTCAGCAAAGCTGGCCAGTAGGGCAGTTCCTGGGAAATTGCATAGGCTGTCCAGCCAACGGCCAGCGCCAGCAGGATCTGGCACCAGCCCAAAGCCAGACGCGGATTGATGCGGCGCAACAACCACGATCCGGCCGCGCTGCCAAGCGCCAGTCCGATCAAGAACACGGCCAGGATGATCGAGAATACATAAACGGTCGCGCCCAGCATCATGCCTAATAGCCGGGTCCAAACTACTTCGGCGCCCAACGCGCACATGCCGGAGAGCGCGATCGCGAGGTAAATCGGCCATTGCGAATCGGGCGAATCCACGGGAGCCGCTGCGTTTTCGGCGGGCTCCGACGCGACGGACTCGGCCGGGGCTCTCGCGGCCAGCGCATAGCTGACGGCAGCTACGGCGAAATTGATCGCAACCGCGGCGTAGGTTGCGACCGCGACATCGTACAGACGCAGCAGATAGAATCCGGCTGCCAGGCAGCCGATCACCGCACCCACAGTGTTTCCGCCATAGAGCAATCCCCACCAGGAGACGCCGCGCGGCGTCCGTTCCACCCAGCGCACGATGGCAGGCAACGACGCACCCATCAACACGGTAGCCGGCAGCATGCAGACTACGGCCATCAGCGCGCGCAGCAGCATGCCGGGCAGGCCGTATCCGACCGCCGCGACGTACACGCGGTCGATAAAAGGAAACGCAAACAGCACCAGGATTCCGAAAATCCCGATGCCTAGTTCCAGGGCGGCGTAGACTCGCAGCGGGTTTATCCCCGACAGCCGCAGGCGCGGGAGCCCGATGCTGCCCAGGCACAAGCCTCCCATGAAGGTCGCCAGCAAGACTCCCAGCGACACCGCGGTCGAGCCGATGGCTAATTGCAGCAATTGATACCAGACGATTTCGTAGATCAGCGCCGAGCAGCCGCTCAAGGCGAACAATAGCAGGAGCAGGGGGAAATAACGCGAACTCTTCATGATTGGTGATGCTTGAACCGCAGACCGGTTCCCATCATCCTCGCACACTTTTAGTTTGATTGCGCAGGTGACGCCGGCCGCTATTTTGCTGTCTGATTGGCTTCTTTCTTCTCCTGCGCGCGTGCACCCGTCAGAATGTCCACCAGCGCGTAGTTGCCCTCGTGGCAGGCGTATTCGTAGATGGGTCCGGCAGTGGCCGCAAAGGGAAGCTCCGCGGTCCACGGTCTTGTGAACACGCTCGGGTCATCGATGGTGAACTTGTAGTCGATGGTATTGGGGCCGGTGCGCGTGAAGCGCTCGATAACGTGGAGGTTCTCATCGGATCCACGGAAGCGGGTCTTCGCGGTGAAATTGGTGGAGTCGACCACCAGCGTGTCGCCCTCCCAGTGGCCGACGGGATCGCCAGTCCACTGGCGCATGTTGGCCGGCAAGTGCGCACGGCCATCGGTTGGGATGATGCGCGTCTCATGGATCATTTCGCTCAGTATCATGACGTAACCGGGCGCTTGAACGATCTGATACATGTTGTTGTATGGACCCGGAAGCATGGGCGGGCCCGTGGTGGCCCAGAAGAGGCAGCGCTCGGCGAGCGAGCGATTTTCCGGGCCATCGGCGGGATGAAGGCGGGCCTCGGCGCGCTGCGCCTCCTGCCGCTTTTCGGCTTGCGGAGTCAAAGCGGGGATGCGCCCATCCGGCGGGTCTACGATCATCGCCGTTCGAATGGTTCCGTTTACTCGCGCCAGCTGGCTGCCTTGATCGAAGAAGAGCTCGTTATAGGCGCGGCCGACGTCCACTTCCGAGCCCCCGTCACGGCGGTCGCGGTCGCGCTGGACGATGGCTTGCTTCTCGTAGGCGGTGGCCTCGGCTTCCGAAAGGGTTGGCTTACCAGTGAACTGCTCGGGGCGTTCCAGTTGCGTCATGGTGGAGTTGGTCCAGACGCCCTGAAGATCGGGGTGGCCGTCGGGGGTTCGAGGAAGCGTCCAGCCTTTTGACGAACTTTGGCCCGCGGCGGACGGCGGTATTACGAGCGATGCGGCTACTCCAACAAAGATCAACGCAAGAAACAGACGGTTGCTCATTTTCAGTAGTCTCCCCGGATCTGCACAATCGTCGCTCTGATCGTACAGTCACGGCAGGCTGGTGTCAACCGACGACGAGGCTCTCCCATCCCGTTCTATGATCTAAGGAAGCCGTATGGGCCAAGCAGCGCAAGCCGGGCTCGCCTCGATGGAGCAAACGCCGTTCAATCGCACTCAACTGCTGATGATCGCGCTGTGCGGAGCGACGCTGTTCATGGATGGATTCGACGCGCAGGCCATGGGCTATGTCGCGCCCGCGTTGGCTCCCGAGTTGCACATTGCGCGGCAGGCGCTGGGGCCGGTGTTTTCGAGCGGGCTGGTGGGCATTATGATCGGAGCGCTGCTGTTCGGGCCAGTAGCCGATCGGGTTGGACGGCGGCCGGTTCTCATTGCTTGCACGGTAATGTTCGGCCTGTGCTCGCTGCTGACCGCTAGGGCGGATTCGCTCGCATCGCTGCTGATTTATCGTCTGATGACGGGTCTGGGATTGGGCGGCGCCATGCCGAATGCGATCGCTTTGACCGCCGAATACGCGCCCAAACGATTTCGCGCCACCGCCGTTACGGGCATGTTCTGCGGATTCTCGATTGGGGCGGCTGCGGGCGGGTTTGTTGCAGCGGGATTGATCTCGCGGTATGGCTGGCAATCGGTTTTCATCGCCGGAGGCATCACGCCTTTGTTGGTCGCGGTGTTGCTGATGGCGCTGCTGCCGGAGTCGGTCGAGTTCCGGCAATCTCGTCCCGAAGCCGGCGTGGTGGTGAAGCGGCTGTTTGCCGATGGGCGGGCGCGCATGACGGTGCTGCTCTGGATCATCTTCTTTATGAGCCTGCTGGATTTGTATTTCTTGAACAACTGGCTGCCGACGGTGATCCATGACACCGGGATTGCGGTTGAGCGCGCGATCATTCTGACGGCGCTGTTCCAAGTGGGTGGAACGGCGGGCGCGCTGATGCTTGGCCGGCTGATCGACCGGTACTTGTCGGCGCGCGTGCTGGCCTGGACTTACTTGGGCGCGGGCGTCTGTGTAGCGCTCATCGGGATTGCGGGAAAGTCTATCGCGCTGTTAGCGTGTGCTATTTCGGCCGCGGGATTTCTGGTGGTTGGCGGGCAGAGCGCGGCCAATGCATTGGCGGCGGAATATTATCCGACGGCGCTGCGTTCGACCGGCGTAGGCTGGGCACTGGGGATTGGTAGAATCGGCTCGATCGCCGGTCCACTTTTGGGGGGCATGCTGGTGGCGCTCGAACCGGCGACCAGCAGCTTGTTTCTGGCTGCATCCGTTCCGGTTTTGCTGGCGGCGGGTGGGGCGTTTTTGGCGGGGCGGGGAGGATTCGATGAAGATCGATCTGTTTAATCACTTTTTCCCAAAGCGCTTTTGGGACGAGTTTGTGCATCGGGGCGCGAGCTTCAAGGACATGGGGAAGCGCGTGCAGAACATCCCCAGCATTCACGATCTGGATGCGCGCTTTCGCGTGATGGACGAATTTGGGGACTACCGGCAGTTTCTCTCGCTGGCCTCGCCTCCTCTGGAAGTGATGGCCGGGCCCGGCGAATCGCCGACGCTGGCGCGCGTCGCTAACGACGGGCTGGCGGAACTGGTCAGCCGGTACCCGGAACGGTTTATCGGATTTGCGGCATCGCTCGCGCTGAACAATCCGGACGAGTCGCTGAAGGAAATGGAACGGGCGGTGACGGAGCTGGGAGCGCGGGGAATCCAGATCTTCACCAACGTGAATGGGAAGCCGCTGGACGATCCGCAATTTACGCCGCTGTTCGAGGAGGCCGCGCGGCGCGATTTGCCGATCCTGATGCATCCGGCGCGCGGGCCGAATTTTCCCGACTACCAGAGCGAAGACAAGTCGCTGTACGAAATCTGGTGGACGCTGGGGTGGCCGTATGAGACCAGCGTGGCGATGGCGCGAATGGCTTTTTCGGGATTGCTGGACCGGTTGCCGAATCTGAAGATCATCACGCATCATATGGGCGGAATGATGCCGTACTTTGAAGGGCGCGTTGGCTATGGATGGGATCAGTTGGGTACGCGCACCTCGGACGTGGATTACTTCGCGCTGCTGCGGTCGTTGAAGAAACGGCCGATCGATTATTTTCGAATGTTCTATGCCGACACGGCGCTGTTCGGGGCGCTGGCCGGAACCAAATGCGGACTGGAATTTTTCGGTGTCGATCATGTGGCGTTTGCTTCCGATGCTCCTTTCGAGCCTCAGCCCGGGCTGTACATTCGCGAAACGATTGGGGTGATCGAGAGTCTGGATCTGACGGCCGAGCAGAAAGATCGGATCTACCGGCGGAATGCTTTGCGTTTACTGAAGCTGGAGACTAGCGCGACGGCGTAGTTTCGATTTGATTCAACAGCGGAATGTCCTTGACCGGCTTCGCGGCGGGAATTGATTTCAGATACGCGTAGATGTCTCGCAGCTCCGGGTCGGGGAGCACTTTCTCGGTGAATGCGGGCATGGATCCCAGCGGGCGCCGGATGTAGCGCATCAGAGCCTGGACGCTTAGCGGAGTGGCGGCGATGCGCGGGCCGTCGCGTCCGCCCTGGCCCAGGTGGCCGTGACATTCGTAACAGCCGTCTTTCTCGAATAGCTGCTTGCCGCGTTCGGCGTTGCCGGCGGGCGCTTGGGCCAAGGCGGCGGCTGCGAGGATCAGTGGCAGGAAGTATTTCATATGCCGCCTCAGCGCGGCTGCGTGACGACGTCGATCAGCGCCGGCTCGCCGCGTTTCACTACTTCGATGGCGCGCTGGATCGCGGGGCCGAGGTCGTTGGGATTTTGATCGGGCCTTCGCCGTACACGCCGTAAGCTTTCGCCATGGTGGCGTAGTCGATGTTGGGATCGGTGATGGCGGTGCCGATGTCGGCACGATCGATGCCGCGCTTGGTGCGCGGCGGCCATGTCCTGGACGTGCATGCGCTCCTGATGATAGGCGCGATTGTTGTGCATGACGCTGAGCAGCGGGATCTGGTGATGCGCGGCGGTCCACAGGACGCCGGGCGCGTAGTTCAGATCGCCGTCGCACTGGATGTTGACGGTCAGGCGGCCGTGTTTGCGGTTGGCCAGCGCCGCGCCGACCGCGGCCGGAGCGCCGTAGCCGATGCCGTAAGCCGCCCTGCGCCGCCGATGTACTGATAGTGCTTGTTGAAATCCCACAGGCGCGTGGGCCAGGAGCTGACGAAGCGCGACGTTCGAGACCAGCGACCAGTCTTCGTTCTTGATCTGGTTCCACAGATCTCGGCGGAAAGGCGCGCGGTGCTGATGGGGCTGGCGTCCCAGGCCGATGGCGGCTTGTTCGCAGGGCGCGCTCGCGGGCGTCTGTTGCGCGGCTGCGGCGAGCTTCGCGCCGCGCTCCTGCGAACGCGCGCTTGCGGTCGGCGGTGATCAGGCGCTTGCACGGCTTCGATCAGCGACGGCAGCGTGGCTTCGGCATCGGCGGCGATGGCCAGATCCACTTCGGTGTAGCGCCCGAAATCCTGATAATTGCTCTTGACGAACAGATCGCCGGCGGAGATGCTGATGAGCTTCGCGCCCGGCTTGGTGATGGAGCTGCGATTCCATGCCCATGCGGTTGATCGGCGTCATGCGTATGCGTCGATGCTCCAGAAGTCGCGGAGCTTCGAGGCCGAGGATCACGTCGGCGTCGGTGATCGACGCGTTGCCGCTCGGTCCGATATAGAGGATGGCGCGAGGGGAAATTCATGCGGCACGCGCTGATCATGCACCGGGGCTTGCAGAGTTCCGCGAGTTCGACCAGCAGCTTCGATGCCTGCGGGCGTGCGCGCGACGCGGTCCGGCGACGATCACCGGATTTTCCGCGGCGACCAGCATCTGCGCCGCTTCGGCGACCGCGCCGGAATCGCCCTGCGGCGGCGCGGCCAGCGTCGAGCTTCGGAATGCGCAGATTGCGTTCGCTTCGGGGATCGGGCTCTTCCTGCAGTCGCCGTCGGCCACGATCACCACCGGGCTCGTACGGCGGCGTCATCGCGATCTTGTAGGCGCGCACGGCGGACTCGGCGAAGTGCGCGAGCGAGACCGGCGCGTCGTCCCACTTGGTGTAGTCGCGAACCATGGCGGCGGCGTCCTGCACGCTGTGCGCCCACTCGACGTCGCCGCGGCGGTAGGTCGACGTCCAGGATGTTGCCGAGCACGATGTAGACCGGCACGCGGTCGCAGTAGGCGTTGTAGATCGCCATCGAGGCGTGCTGCAGGCCGACCGTGCCGTGCGCCATGACCATCAGCGGCTTGCCTTCGATCTTGGCGTAGCCGTGCGCCATGGCGACCGACGATTCTTCGTGGCAGCAGGTGATCAACTCCGGGCTCTTGTTGCCGCCGTAGTTGATGAGCGATTCGTGCAGGCCGCGGAAGCTGGAGCCGGGATTGGCGGCGACGTATTCGAAGCCGAGCGACTTGATGACGTCGACCATGAAGTCGGAGCCGGGGCGGTCGGTGGTGTAGACATCGGCGCGCGGCTGCGGCGGGCTGGTTTCGGCGGCGACTTGGCGGGCGGAGGGGAGCGGAGTGCTGGGGCGTTCCTGAGCGACTTGCGCCTGAGCGGCGGGAGGTTTGGCGACGATGGCGGCGGCTCCGGCGGCTGCGCCTTTTAAGAAGCCGCGGCGATCCACGCGAGGTTTCTTGGAATTCGACAATGCTGGAAGCTCCTCTCCGCGCGTCGGGATTACTGGCGCCGTGCTCGATTATCGAAAGTATACACCTCAGGCGTGCGGGGCGGATATTACAGACTGATTATTTTCCGGCCTGCATGGCGCCGAAGAGTGTGCGGGCCTCGTAGGTACGCGAATAATCGAAGGCGCGCGTGGACTTGTCGATGTGTATCTGGCGCTGGGCGAAGGCGTCGATTTCCTGGCGTGAAAAAACGAAGCCATGTTCGGCGGGGTCGTAAGGAATGCCTTGGTGTTTACGGACTTCGGAGACGCGGCGGCGTCCTTGAGGTCGCGTTCGCGGCGGGCAGGCGGCGCGGATTGGATTTCACGGAGCTGCTGGAGCGTCGTTGGAACTGGCGCGAGAGGCGGGCGCCGTGGAGGCTGAGGATGGAGATGGCGCGGTGGGCGTCGACGATACAAAGGCGATGGCGGCTTCCTCGTTGGCCGGATGGGCGGCGCGGTTCAGCAATTCGGCTTCGAGGGCGGGGACGCGGTTCAGGCGCCAGGCGGTGTCGGCGAGTTCCTGGGTGAGCTGGGTTTCGGTGGGGGTTGCGGGGCGATACTCGTCGAAGAGCTGGCGGCAGTGTTGCTCGTAGGCGGCCGGATCTTCAGAAGGCAAGACGGGCGGTGCGGCTCAAGAGGCCGTGACGCAGGGAGTTCTGGGACGAGCGCGCTTTGCCTTCCGCGGTGCGGGGGCCGGTGGAATGCTGGGAATTGGCGCGATTGATGGCCGAGCGGTGGATGGCTGGAAGAGCTGACATGGGGATGGTTCCTTTCGAGTTTGGGATAGCACGGGCGCTGGGGCGGCGGACTCTGGGGCGGGCGGAGGTTGTTGATTCAGGAGCGCGAGACTTTATCGGAAGACGCGTGACCGTTGCGCGGCTCGGCGTTCTTTTCGATCTCGGAGTTCATTTCGCCGCCGATCAGGATGGCGCCGTTGGTGACGTAGAGCCAGACGAGGAGGATGACGACGCCGTTCAAGTGGCCGTAAGCGCGGGAATAGTTGTTGATGTGATCGAAATAGATGCGGGCGCCGAAGGTAGCGGTGATCCATAGAATGACGGCGCAGAGCGCGCCGGGCGTGCTCCAGCGCCATTGATGATTGGGGGCGCTGGGAGCGAAGCGATATAGGAGGGCGAACGAGAGGGACAGGGAGGCGATCACCAGCAGCCATTCGATGACGCGGAGCGCGATGGCTCCGCCGGGGAAATGAGCTTGGAGTTGCGTGCCGAAGAAAACGAAGAACAGCGCGACACAAGCGGTGATCGCCGTGGAAAAAGTCAGGCCGGCAATGGTGAGCGCTAGTTTCCACCAAGGACGCCGCTCTTCAACTTCGTAGGCGCGATTGAGTCCCCAGATCATGGCATAAGTGCCGTTCAGGGCGGCCCACAGCGTTCCGGCGACGACGGCGAGAAGTTGTATCCAGGAAAATGCGCGGCCGTAGAGTTCGTCCACCATGGTGTTGAAGAGCTGGGCGGCTTGATCGGGCAAGACCTGGCCTAACAATTCCTGGAGTGTATTTTTCACTTGGACGCCGAAGTGGGGGATTCGCGCGCTAATGGCGAGCAAGATGAGGAGAGACGGGAAGATCGCAAGGAATTGATAGAACGCCATGCGCCCGCCTTGGCCGAAAACGGCATCCTGCCAGGATTCGCGAGCTGTGCGGCGAAGCAGTTCTGGGAGCGACAGGCCTCCGAGAGTCCAGAGATTGCGCAGGCGGTGCGGCATTAATGGTTAGACGCCGCGCGTGGCCTTGTTAGACGCTGCATCCGTCAGGCGGTAGATCCAGGGAGGCGGTTTTGGTTATTGACTTTCCTTCACGACCCGGCCATTGAGTGGCTGAACTGGCCGGACATCGTGCGGGTAGAGTTTGGCGAAGGCCTGGATCTGAGCGGGCGAGATCTCGAGCGGGGTCTTCAGGACGAACCAGCTGACGTGCTCATCGCAGGGCGGAGCCGTCAGAGATCCCAGGTAGGTGTAATAAGCCAGGTCGCGAGGCAGGAGGCCGGCGGGATTGATCTCGACTCCGGGGATCTCCCGCTCATCGCCCTTGGTGGTGGGCATATGATCCCAGAGCTGCTGGATCGTGGCGTTGGGTCGGCCCGCTTTGAGAAGAACGGCGACGCCGGCCGTTTTTCCGCCGCTCGATTCGTGCATGAGGTGGATCACCATATCGTACGGCTTACCGTGAATGAACTCTTCGCTGGGGCGATGAAAGTGGAATTGCGTGAGTTGGTAGCGCTCATTTCCGACGGTGAGAAAGCCACCGGCGATGGGCGCGTGGTAGTTCACCCGGATGGTATAGCCATTGTTGATCAGATATTTCAGCGGGGTGCTTTGGTATTCGAAGCGCAGGGCGGGGAGGACGGCTTTTTGGGCGGCGCGAATGTCGATGGGGGACTGTTCCTTGCCGGCCTGGCAGGCGGCGTATGCCGGATCGAGGCCGCCCCAATGTTGGGGGCCATCAGGGCCTTGGTAGCTCCAGGGTGTCTTCCATTGCGCAGCCGCGGTGGTTGGAAATATAGCGAGCGCGGCGAGGAAGAATTTCAGCGCGATCCAGGTTTGTCGCACAGGCGCATCTTGCATAGGGCTCAAATTGTATTGTGGCGATCACCGGGCGCGAACGCTTCGTGCATCATCAAAGTGTCGATGCCGGACGGCCAGGCGGCGGGTTTCAAACGAGTCGCCGGCACTTTGGCCGCAGGCCAGGCGAGTGCAGTATACTTGACGAATCTGGGAAGCAACATGGAAATCTCGGATTCGAGAAAAGCCCAGCAGTCCGGCAGCAGGTATGACCGTCAGTAGCGCGACGAATCGCTTTCGGGA
Organism: Terriglobia bacterium; assembly: GCA_963739705.1. GTDB lineage: Bacteria > Acidobacteriota > Terriglobia > Bryobacterales > Bryobacteraceae > Palsa-89. The sequence continues at coordinate 1,287,527 of CAVUBR010000025.1, forward strand.
GGTTCAGATCATGAGATGCGTCACTATGGCCCTGACAGCGATGGTGCTGCCGGCCGCTTTTGTGGCCGCCCAGCAGCCGGGAACGGCCGACCAACAAATTGCCGAGGCCGTACAGATTCTGCCCCAGGATCTGCGAGCCGGCGCAACGGTAGTAACGTACGACGCCGCAACTGGTTCGCGCAAGGTCCTACGGCCAGGCACGAATTTCATCGAGTGCCAGCCTCGGATGGCCGACGGTTTCGAGCGGTGCTACAACAAGTCATTTGCCCCGCGCCGCGATCTGGAGGCGAAGCTGCGAGCCCAGAAGAAGAGCGACGAGGAAATCCAGCATGCAGTGGCGGCGGCAGTGAAGGCGGGCACGCTTCCGCAGCCTGCTAAGGCGATGATGTCTTACCGGGGGTTCGACAAGAGCGACCGCATCCAGAACCTGTGGGTGATGTCGTTGCCCAACGCGACTCCTGAATCGGTGGGCGTGTCTACCGCGAGCCAGCGTGATGCAGCCCTGGCAGGGCACGGACTGCCGTGGATGATGCTGCCGGGCAAACCGGGCGCGCACATCATGATTCCGATCAATCCGCCGGCCAGGCCGTCGTCCATCACGGACGTTGCGCCAGACGAGATCACACAAGCCACCCTGCCGCTGCCCGAGGATTTGCGCGCCGCCGCGACCGTCTACAAGTACGACGTCAAGACGGGCGAGCGTGTGGTGTTGCGAAGAGGCACTAACTTCGTCGAATGCACGCCTCGCGGCGAGGATGGGTTTACGTGGTGCTACAACACAGTCTCGGCCCCGCGCCGGGACTTGTCGGCTAAGCTGCGCGCGCAGGGCAAATCCGAAAAAGAAATCCGGGATGCGGTTGCCGAGGCGGTCAAAGCGGGAACGCTCGCGGCGACGCCGTTCGGCACAATGTCCTACCGGCTATACGGAAAGAAGGATCGGATTCAACTGCTGTGGGTGCTGTCGGTGCCCGGCGCCACTCCCGAGTCGATCGGCGTTTCGGAGGGCAGCCAACGCGACGCGGCTATTGGCGGTGATGGACGCCCGTGGCTGATGTTGTCCGGCACGCCCGGCGCGCACATCATGATTCCGATTAACAGATAGTCCGGCCGAGTGACGCCGCCGACAATGGCGGGCGCGAGAGCGCTATTGTTTTGCGAAGTGTCCCCGATGTCAACTTTCGAAGGCGCCGTGCCACCCGCGCTCAGCGCTCGCGCACTGGGCGCTTTCAGCTCTCGCCTTATAATCGATGCAGATGGCACAAATAATGTACGGCAAGCCGGTTGCCGACCATATTGAGCAACGCGTCCGGGCCGAGACAGAGGAACTGCTAAAAAACCACAACGTCATCCCGCGCCTGGATGTGGTGCTGGTGGGCAAGAGCGCGGCCTCGCTGCGTTATGTCGGAAAGAAAATGGAATCTTGCCGGCAGATGGGCATGCATGCCGAGTTGCACAACCTGGATAACGACATCAGCGCTGTGGCGCTGCGCGACTACGTGCGCCGTCTCGGCGACGACCCCGCCGTCCACGCCATTCTTGTGCAACTGCCGTTGCCCCGCCATATTGAAGAGCCGCCCGCAGGCCTGAACAAGTTTGACGTATTTGACGCCATTCCTGGCCCAAAAGACGTGGATGGGATCTCGCGTGCTACCGTTCCTGAACTGTATCGCGCGCAGAGTGAAAATATGCTGCATCTGCCGGCCACGGCACTGGCTGTCCGCCGCATGATGGCCTTCTATGGGATCGAAACCGAGGGCAAAGTAGCGGTCATTGTCGGCCGCAATGACATTACGGCCAAACCCATTCATCACATGCTCGGGGGGCGCATGTGCAATGCTACCGCGGTATGGTGCCATCGTTACACGCGTCGCGCGGACCACGACATGTTCCTGCGGTCCGCGGACATCATCATCAGCTCAGTGGGCAGCGAGCGCTACCGGATTACAGCGGACCTGGTCAAGCCGGGAGCGGCGGTCATCGACGTCGCGACGCGTGTGGGCACGGACGGCAAGCTGCATGGCGATGTTGACTTTGAAGGCGTGAAGGACATTGCATCGTTGATCACTCCGGTGCCCAAGGGAGTGGGTCCAGTGACCGTGGCCGCTTTGATGGAGAACGTCGTCCGGGCAGCCCAGTTCGCCACCGGCTTACGCTCGCCTGGATATGACTTCCAGCAGCCGCCAGCAGTAGCGAAGGCGGGATAACTCGCGAGTGGCCGCTAGCCTTGACTCAGGACCTATGTGTTGTGTGATCGAGTAGACTAGGCTAGATCAAGAACCTGCCGCTCCGGCAATGGGGGGCACAGTTCTCTTTTCAGTGCCACGGTCGGGAGACGTCGACCCCCAAACTCCGCACCTTCCCCGCGCGGAATCCTTGTAATGTACCAGTCAGACCACGTGCTGAGACATCGCCTCTGGTTTGATTCAGCCACCAGCGGCTTCGAGAAGGTGTACGTAGCGGGTCGATCACCTGTAGCGTTCGAATCTGGAAACGCCCGCATGTCAAGCTGGGCGGCCGTTACCAAATAGGGGAAGGTGAAATCGAGCCGTTGGTCGCGGCGGAGGCCGAAACGGATTATACTGCGGTGAGGACTAATCTCCTGATGCGGATATTTTGGACTCGGCACAAATGAAAAAGATCATCCTGATCGTTCTCGGTTCCTTGTTCGCGGTTGTTGCGGTGCTCGTAGGACTGTTCTACATAAGGGGCCCCTTCGTCGGCTTTGCCGGGAGCGGTACCGCGGATGGCTCGCGCGCCGTCAGCGACGGGGGCGTCAAAATTGCGGGCTGGAACGGCGACGTGGATGCCGCAGAAGAAAAAGCGGGCATGAGCATCAGAGATGCGAAGCTGTCGCAGGAAGGTGACTCCCTCCACGCCACCACGGGTCCCGCCGCGACCTACTGGATGAACGGTGCAAACGCCTCCGGGGACTACACGGTGAAGGCCACATTCCTTGAGCCGAAGTACATGAACCTCAACACGCATCCGCACCCCTATGGGGTGTTCATCGGCGGCAATGACATGGGAACGCCGGGCCAGACCGACCTTTACTGTGCGGCCTATGGAAACGGCAAGTTCATCGTGCGCGGATTCGGACCGGCGCCGTTCAAAATGAATGGCTTTCTCGGCGAGTCCAATGCTGCCGTTCACAAGGCTGCGGGAAAAGGCCAGCCCGTCACTCAGGATGTCGCGCTCTCGGTGAAGGGCAACAAGGTGGAATGCTCCATCAACGGGACGGTGGTGGCCAGCTATGACAAGGCGCTACTGGTCACCGGCGCCAAACTGAAATCAACTGACGGGATGTATGGTCTGCGCTTCGCGCACAACACGGATGTTATGGTCACCGGTCTGACGATGACGAAGAATTAAATAGCCCGTGATCCTCATACGTTTTTCCTTGACGTGCCGATCCCGCGGTCGCCAAATCGCGCGCACACTTTCCAGCTCGTGCACCAGCCGGCATGAATCGCGCGGCAGTCCGTAGGTGTGCAATTTCATCAGCCATGGGCATTCCTGCCGAGACCAGCTCAATGGACGGTTACGGGCCCCCTTTATAGGGGCGACAAGACCCGTTGCGTCGGAAAACTTTTCGGCGGAGCGTCGACCCTTCGTCAAAACTCGAATTTGAAGAGTACTGTCCGGTTAGCCCGTAAACCAGGCACAATCGGCGGATGTAGATCAAACCATTTGTCCGAGTCGGCCACTTCTCGCTCAGTGACGAGGTTGGCAACAGCCTGTTTGGCAGTCCGCATTTAGTACAGCACGCAGGACGCTGGCCGGCTGTACAGTGACCATTAATCCAACACCTAGATGCTACGGTATCGATTCGTTCTGGCCGTCAGCGGTGGCAAATACTTCGGGCGAGTACATCGACCACGAAGGTCCGAAAACTGATCCCGCCGCCAGCCGCCTTTTTCCGGCAGTTAACGCCGGGCGGCGGATGCCTTTCCGGGCTCCAGCCAGGCTATGAACGACCGCGCTTCACGCATCGCTTCGTCCGTAAAGCCGATATGGCCTCGGTCGGTGTAGTGGATGAACTTATGAGAGACATGGGCCGCGGTGAGCGCCTTATCCATGTCGACGGCTTGCTGTATCGGAACCGAGCGGTCGTCATCGGAGTGCAGCAGCAAGATCGGTTTGGATTGCGCGCTGACGTTGTGCAGAGGCGACGCGATACGCCGGGCGTCCTCTAGCACTGGACCAGCAAGGGTGGTGAAACCGGTGTTGGCGCTACCGGTGAGCGGGGTCCAGAGATTTCCCCACGACAGCGTGTTCAGATCGTAAGCGCCAGAGAAGCTGATGGCGGCGCGAAAATCCTCCGACTCCTTTTCCCATCCGCCGGTTTTGCCATACGGACCTTCGCCGAGAGTCGCAGCGAGAGCCACTTCGTGCCCGCCGGAGGAGTTACCCATCAGGTAGATTCGATTCACATCGATGCCGTATTCGGCAGCATGTGCGTGCAGCCAGCGGATCGCCGTGTACATATCCTGATAGCAGGACGGCGCCGGCGCGGTGTTTACCAGGCGGTAATCGATGTTCATGGCGAAGAAGCCGTCCTGGGCCCACTGGGCCTGTTTGGCGTAATTTGCGTCGCTGCGCGAGCCCGCGCGCCAGCGTCCGCCATGAACCATCAGAATCGCGGGCAGTTGCGCTTTACCGCTCGGGTAAGCGATGTCGGCGAGAAGAGCGGCCCCGTCGGCGCGACCGTAGATTACGTCGTTCTTTTCGATGACCTTGCCAGCGTCCTGCGCCGGGGCCGCAATGATAGAGATGGCAGCTGCGGCAACGACATAGACTAATCTTCGAACGATGCAAAAACCTGTCATGTAGGCTCCTCCTGAATGTTTTAGCTTCTCTCGGGGGTGCTCCCAAACTAGGGCCGGTCGTTCCATCGGCTTGCTAATCAATACCGCTGGGAAAATGACCCGCGGCACCGGCGTTGTCTTCTCCTAACAACACGTGGGCAAGGGCTAATCTGTGCCATACGCAATGCGCCAGATTCGTCCGGTTTGCGAATCGGCGACGTAGAGCGCCCCATCTGGTCCCACCGCCGCACCGATGGGGCGATATTTCGCGCGGCCGGGAGTCTTACTGGAGGTATCGAAGGCGGCGAATCCATCGGCAAAGACTGTGGGCGATCCGGCCTTTCCATTCTTACCAAACGGAACGAAGACCACGTCATAACCATTCTTATTGCGAGTCCCGTGCAACACCACGAATGCCCCGCCCCGAAATTCCGCCGGAAATTTGTTGCCGGAATAGAACACCAGGTCAACCGGAGCCGCACGCGGAGACTGAAACGTAAGAACCGGTGTGGAATAGACATCCGCTTGCGCTGGAGTTTTACCGTCCCCGCCGTATTCCGGCGCGATCAAGCGAACCTTTCGCAGGCCATCGTAATACGTATAGGGCCAGCCAAAATCGGTGCCTTTGGTTATACGATGCATCTCATCGGCGATGTGGTCGTCGTCTTCGGCGCTGACCATGTCGGGCCAGAAGCGGTGTGTATTATCGCGGCCATGCATAACGCCGTAGAGGTGGTCATCCATAGGGGACCAATCGAGGGAACTGATGTCGCGGATGCCAGTGGCAATCTGCCCGCCGTCCGTGGAAAATTTCTGGCCTAACTTATCTGCTTTGAAGCGCCACACGCCGGCGCGCGTTCCTAGATCTGGACAAGGCTTCAGCCCAACTGGAGGCGTGCCCTCAGGTGTGTTTGGCGCGGTGCACAAATTCCCGGACCCCTCGAGTGCAACAAACATCTCACCCTTCCCGTCGAATGCCAAAGCGATGTTAGCCCGATTAAAGCCAGGGTGGGTCGCAGGTATCCCATCGACGATGATATCGGGGTCCTTGCCAGGCAGCAGCGTATCTCTGCCGCTGAAGGTAAACCGATAGATGCCCGAAGGCGAAGCGGCATACAGGGCACTGTTGTAAAAACGAATGGCCGTACCACCAGCCACTGTGCCGAAATGCTCGACCTGAACGGCTTTATGGTTTGCATCCAGATGGAGGGCAATGATTCCGCTTCCGCTATTTTGTTTGTCTACCGGAGTGGAAACATAAATGTCGCCGTTTTCACGGACGGCCAGATGCCGCACCGGACCCAAACTTTCTGCCACGACGCCCGCGTGAAAACCAGACGGCAAAATCAACCCGTCGGGCTCCTCCGCCAAAGCAAGCCCGCAGGCTGCAAAAATACAAAAGAGGTAGAGTGCTTTCATCTCTAATCGACCGGTGAGATCGAATCATAATTGTACAGCGTCTGCGCCAAATGACGTTTGAAGAGCGGACAGTTCATCGCAGACCTTGCAGATCTAAGTTCGCTGCTTCACGCAATCCAAACAGATCCACCTTGGTGTAGATACGGGGGCCCTTTACTACCGGTGCCCGAGATTGATCTCCCATCTCTTTCCGCGAAAATCCTTCCGCCACCAAACGGCCAGCACAGGCATGGCGCAGGCAGTGCGGTCCACAGCGCGTGACTTGCCAAAGGCCGCCGCGCGCGGTCGGAACCGCCGGGCCATTAAGACCTGCTCCCCACCGTCAGCTAGTCCGGCGATACACTGAGATTCGCGGACCGCTGCCGGAGGTAATCCAACTTGTCGTATAACCTCTGAGTCGGACAGATGCCATCGGTTCTGGACGTATGGTCAGCCACTCTTCCACTACTTTTCTTGCGCAAGCTCAACTCTACGCCAAACGGTCATTTTGAAAAGTAACGGAATTGTGCGCCTTGATTTAGGACCTATGTTTTGTGTGATCGAGTAAACTAGGCTAGATCAAGAACATGCCGCTCCGGCAATGCGGGGAGTGCGCTATTGTTTTGCGAATTGTCCCCGATGTCAACTTCCAGATGGGCGTGATACGGGACTAAAGCGCGCCCAAAAAAACCTAAGAGCATCACAGCGATGATAGAGTAAGTCTCAATGGCCCGGTGCCCGTCTTGCTCCGCTGAAATACCGGTGCAGAGTCGCTTTTGTTTGACTTGTGGCGCGGCGCTAGGATCGGCGTCTGCGGCGCCCACGGCCGTGATGCCCCCTCCCAGCACACCGGCTCCGTCCAGCTCCCTGGACGAAGGCCGATTCCCTGCCGGCACGGTGCTCGCCAACCGCTACCGTATCATTGGACTCCTGGGCCAGGGAGGGATGGGCGAAGTTTACCGCGCCAACGATTTGAAGCTGGGCCAGCCGGTCGCCCTTAAGTTCCTGCCTGCAGCCACCGGGAAGAGCCAACAACTGCTCGATCGGTTCCACGCCGAAGTGCGCATCGCGCGCCAGGTTTCGCATCCGAATGTCTGCCGGGTTTACGACATCGGCGAAGTGGACGGCTCCACGTTCCTTTCGATGGAGTACGTGGATGGCGAGGATCTCCGCTCGCTGCTGCGCCGCATCGGACGCTTGCCGCCCGACAAGGCGGTAGAGATCGCCCGCAAGCTGTGCGCGGGGCTCGCAGCGGCGCACGACAAAGGAGTGCTGCATCGCGACCTGAAACCGGCCAACATCATGATCGACGGCCGCGGGCAGGTGTTGATCACGGATTTTGGGCTGGCCGCGCTAGCCGGACAACTGGACGGAGCACAACTCCGCGACGGCACCCCCGCCTACATGGCGCCGGAGCAATTGGCCGGGAAGGAAGTTTCGGTCAGCAGCGATATCTACGCCCTCGGGCTGGTGCTGCATGAAATGTTCACCGGCAAGCGGGCCTTCGAGGACGGCTCCCAGCGCACCACGCCCACCGCCGTAAGTTCTCTCGCAAAAGACATCGATCCCCTGGTCGAGCGCGCGATTCTGCGCTGTCTGGATGTGGACCCGCGCAAGCGTCCAGCCTCGGCGCTGGCGGTGGCCGCGGCATTGCCAGGTGGTGATCCGCTGGCCGCCGCGCTCGCCGCAGGGGATACGCCCACGCCCGGCATGGTGGCTGCCTCCGGGGACACGCAAGGAATTTCGGTGCGCACCGCCGGCATCTGTCTGGCATGGATTCTGGTGGGATTGGTGGCGGCGGTGATCCTGGGCGCAAAATCCAATGTCCTCCACAGAACGCCAGTCCCCTACTCACCGGAGATCCTGGCGCAGAAAGCGGGCGAGATGATCCAGAGCTTCGGGTACTCTGCCCCTCCCGCCGACCGCGCTTACGAGTTTACTTATGACGCTGCCTACCAGAACTACGCGGAGAACCAAGGGAAACCTGCCGCGTATCGGGATCAGTTGGCCAAAGGCCAGCCTCCGCTGATTTATTTCTGGTACCGGCAGAGCCCGCATGCTCTGGTCGTGAACAGTCCCTTCGGCGATGTCTCCCCCAAGGACCCGCCGCCCATCGTCTCCGGGATGATTGGGCTGAGTCTGGATCCGCAGGGCCGTTTGCTTAAGCTCGACGCCGTGCCTCCACAAATAGAGGAAAAATCTTCTGCGCCTGCTCCCTTTGACTGGAAAGCTCTATTCACGGCGGCGGGCCTGGACCTGACTCGTTTCACGCCCGCGGAGCCGAAGTGGATTTCGCCGGCCCCCTTCGATGCGCGAGCGGCATGGACAGGATCCTACGCGAGCGCCCCCGAGATTGCGATGCGGATCGAAGCTGCTTCGTGGCGCGGGAAGCCGGTGTTCTTCCGGTTACTCGGGCCCTGGTCCAAACCCGAACGAATGGAGCAGTCCGCGGGCGTCCCCACGTTCGTCCTTGTTGTGCTTGCGCTGGGTGCTTTTCTCGCCTGGCGCAACTTCCGGGCCAAGCGAGGTGACATCCGCGGAGCCAACCGTGTGGCGGCCTTCGTCTTCGGCTCGGCCTGGCTGCAGGGCATGCTGAGTGCCCACCATGTTGCCGCGTCGAGCGAAGGGAACGTATTCGTTCTGGGTGCGCTAAACGCGGCGATCCCTGCCGCAAGCACATGGGCGTTTTACCTGGCATTCGAGCCTTATGTTAGAAGGCGCTGGCCTCAGAGCATGATCACCTGGAGCCGCGTGCTCAGCGGTGGATTTCGCGATCCATTGGTAGGTGGACATCTCCTCTTCGGTGTGGCTTTGGGCATGGGACTTGCGCTCATGAACTCAGGAACCCGGCTCGCTCTGGAACACTACGGCTCTGCCAACTCTCGAATACTGTCGCTCTTGGGTGCGCGGGGCGTGGCCGACAGTCTGCTAACTGAGCTGGTCAGTGCGCTCCTGGTTGGAATGTCGCTCACGTTCCTGCTTATGTTGCTCCGCGTGCTGCTGCGGCGGCAATGGCTCGCGGCGGCCGCTTTCGTACTGTTCGGGGCTTCATTTTCATTCGGAAACGCTCATCCTTGGATCAGCGCCGTAGGCGACATCTCATTCTTTGCGCTGTTCGCCGCCACCCTGCTCCGGTTTGGAGGTTTGGTGCCGACCATCGTTTGCATTTTCGTGGGCAACACTCTGGGCAACTTTCGCGGGAACTTTCCGATTGGGGATTTCTCTAGCTGGTACGCGAGCACAACCCTCTTCGTTTTGGTGGTCGTCCTCGCCCTGACCGCCTACGCGTTCCACACCGCCGTGGCCGGGCGTCCGCTGTTCAAGCCAGGCTTCCTAGAACCGGATTGACCCGGAACGCAAGGTAGCTGGCCCGATGTCTGGAGCGGAGACGGGTCGCGTAGGATGGTTGGACTCGATTGGGTATCAAAAGTCCGATTCCCGTCACTTGACCCTGAAACTTGCGGTTTGGAACGTGGCTGAGTGCCTTGATTTAGGACCTATGTATTGTGTGATCGATTAAACTAGGCTAGATCGAGAACATGCCGCTCTCCGCCGGCGAAAAACTCGTGCCGTCCGAAAATGTCGCGCCGATCCAACGCCCGAGCGAGAAGCCAAGGCCATCGGCGCACTTAATCTTGTTCAAGGAGAATACATGAATCGCCGAAGCTTCCTAGGAACCAGCACTGCATCCCTGATCGCCGCCGGCGTGAGTAATGCGCGCTTTGGGTTATGCGATACCGCTCCGCAAACGCAGCGGGACGATCTCAATCCGCCGGGCGTTCGCACCGCCGGCATTCGCATGCTCCCCGTGGTGAATGGCAAATACAAGGTGTGGACCAAGAAATTAGGAAGCGGCTCCATCAAGGTTCTGTTGCTGCACGGGGGGCCGGGATTCAGCCATGAATATCTCGAGGCCATGGAGTCCTTCCTGCCTCAGGCCGGGATTGAAATGTACTACTACGATCAGCTCGGCTGCAACAATTCCGATCAGCCCGACGACCCCGCCTTGTGGACTCTTCCACGCTATGTCGAGGAGGTGGAGGAAGTGCGGCGCGGGCTTGGCCTGGAGCAATTTGTGCTCTACGGCCACTCCTGGGGAGGCATTCTCGCAATCGACTACGCGCTGAAGTATCCAAGCCACCTGCGAGGACTCGTGATTTCGGACATGTGTGCCGGCACCCAGGCTTATCTCAAGAGAACGGCGGCGTTGAAGGTTCAAATGCTTCCGGCTGCCTCGCTGGCTCGATTGCGCGCGCTCGAAGCCAAAAGCGATTACGACAACCCGGAGTACGGAAAAATCATGATGGAGCAGCTGTACCCACAGATGATCTGCCGCACCAAGCCGTGGCCCGAACCGGTAACGCGCGCGTTCCGTCACTCCAACCAGAAAATCTACGTCCAGATGCAGGGTAAGAGCGAATTCCTGGTGACCGGGAACTTGAAGGATTGGGAGCGCTGGGACCGCCTGCACGAGATCAAGACCCGCGCGTTAACGATTGGCGCGAAATATGACGAGATGGACCCTGCAGACATGCAGAAAATGGCAACCCTGATGCCCAACGCCAGCTCATTCATTTGCCGGCAAGGCAGTCACCTTTGCATGTGGGACGACCAAGGCTTCTATTTCGAGAACCTCTTAAAGTTTCTGCACTCGGTTTAGTCTGGACGCCCCACGCATGACAAGCGTGTTACTAGAGGGCGCTATTTCGATTCGGAGGAATTGTGGTGGTAGTCGAGGCTATCGGCCGGCGCCTGCTCCCGGTCAGACATGCCATAGTCCCGAATTACGCCGGCAACGCGCAGCCGGTAGTCACGAAAAACTCCCGCTCGTCCCACCGCTTGGGCGAGGCGGTGCGCCTCCAGTTTTCGCCATTGTTCCACTGCCGCTTGATCTCGAAAGAACGAGAGTGACAAGATCTTTCCTGGCTCGTAGAGGCTTTCGAATCGCTCGATGGATATGAAGCCGTCAATTTGATCCAAAAGAGGCCGCAGTCGCGCGGCGATGTCGAGATATTCCTGCTTCTTTCCCTGAGCGGGCCACACTTCAAATATGATTCCGATCACGTTAGCCTCTACGGCTATTCTATCGCCGGACCATGCCGTGACCGGTCTGTCGCGAACCCAATCCGCACCGTCCAGGCGATGGGTGTCGATAACTTTGTTTGCTCTGTGAACAATAGCGAGACGAGCGCGAGAATGACCAGCAATCCTGCGTGCGCATGCCCGGCTCGGAACATCGAGCGTTGAAAGTCGGTGAATTCGGGCTGCTTTGCCCGAAAGGATACCCAGGAGAAATGTGCCGCTATACTCAATCGTCGGCACGGTGATCAGCAGAAGGCCTGCCATCAATTTGGTTGCATCGGTCATGCGCGCTCCTTGCTGGTCTTGACATTGTCCACCCAAAGCTAGACACCGAGCCGGCGTTAGTCATCAGGCCCTTATCACTATTCTGAAAACCGTGAAGCGGTCCTGGCCGCGATCGCCGATTCGATCTCGTCATTGCTCTTGAAATCCTCGCCGGCCATTCTGGCGAGCGGTCCGTCAAACAGCAGTCCTGAGAGACCTCGAACGAATTCGGGTTCGGAGAAGTATTTCTCCGCCCTCGCCGTAGCTGGCTGGTACCGGATCGCGGCACGCTCGGAAGTTGAACTCCAAATGCCGCTGGTCGCGGGGATTCCTCCTCCCTGACGAAGGGTAAACCCATGACCCGCGTGACGTCCGCATCTGATGCAAGCCAGGATTAGGCGCCCCTCGGCGGCCAGTCACGGGCAACAGAGCGCCGCGAGCCGAGCTCTGATACTGAGGCGGCTCCAGAGCAGAAAGATCCACCGCGTTAAAAAATGCTGGCTAGAATGGAGCAATGACTTCCGATCGCCGCCGCTTCTTGCGCTTTCTCGCCGCCAGTCCTTTGGCCGGCCCGAGCTTGGGCGCAGGACCCCGTGCTCACCATCACGCGTCCCAAGGAAGCGCTGGACATCATGGATTTTGAGCCGCTGGCCCGCAAGGCTCTTCCGCCCGCGCACTGGGGCTATATGGCGACCGGCGTAGACGACGACAAGACGCTGCGTATGAATCGCGAGGCCTTCGATCACTACCAGCTTCGCGCGCGCCGCCTGGTCGACGTCTCTCATGCCGATCTCAAGACCGAGGTTTTCGGCGCGACCTGGGAGACGCCCATCTACATCAGCGCCGTCGGCAGCCAGAAGGCGTTCCATCCGGAAGGCGAACTCGCCACGGCGCGAGCTGCCAAGGCCAAGAAGACCATGCAGATGCTTTCCACGGTCACCTCCGTCGCGGTGGAAGAAGTCGCCCAGGCGCTGGGCACGGCCCCCTGGTATCAGCTCTACATGCCCACAACCTGGGACGACACGGAGAAAATGGTGAAGCGCGCGGAGGCCGCCGGATGCCCCGTGTTGGCGTGGACTATCGATCTGCTGGCCGGGCGCAACACGGAAACCGCGACACGTTTCGCCCGCGCCGACCAGCGGGATTGTTTGACCTGTCACGCCACCTCACCGAAAGCCGGCGCCAACACCCAGCGCAACCAAGGCAAGCCGATGTTCGCGGGGCTTTCGGGCGACATGAATCCGCCGGGCGCCACCTGGAGCTACGTCGAGCGGCTGAAGAAGATGACCCGCATGAAGCTGGTGCTGAAAGGCATCGATACGGCCGAGGACGCCAAGCTCGCGCGCGAAAATGGCGCCGATGGCGTGGTGGTGTCGAACCACGGCGGGCCGCTCCACCGAAACCGGGCGGGGCACCATCGATATACTTCCCGAAGTAGTGGACGCCGTGGGCCCGCAGTTCCCCGTTTTCGTGGATGGCGGCTTTCGGCGCGGCTCCGACGTATATAAGGCGCTGGCCATCGGCGCGCGTGGCGTGGGCATCGGCCGGCCTTATATCTGGGGCCTCTCGGCATTCGGACAAGCAGGTGTCGAGCAAGTACTCGACATCCTGCGCGCCGAACTGACGCTAACCATGCGCCAGTGCGGGACGCCATCCATCGCGCAGATTGGCAGAGCGTCGATCCTGAGGAACGGAACGCGGCTCTGAAGATCGGCGCGCTTGTCCAGCGCTTCCCGGCGACCGATAAGTTAGACGCCACGAGTATCTGCGTCATTTCGGCAGGTCCATCAGCCAGATGTTACTAGTGAATTCCCCTATGCTGCCGACAATGCGGCCTGGAACGGCGGTGAGACGGTCAGACCACGGGCCGAAGGAGGAGGGCGTCAGACGAAGTCGCCCCGAGAACTGGTAAACACGAAACGGAGCGCCTGCGGGGTGGCGGCCGTGGTCCAGGCGTTGCCCCATTATGTAGCTCTGGCCGGCCGCACTACTGACATAGTAGAGCAGTTCACCATTCGGGGACCAGAATGGAGAGTAGCTGACGCTGCGCGGCGCTGAGGCAAGGCCGACCCAATCCTGCTCGGGTATATTCTCTTCGCCTCGGAACGGCGCCACGGCAACGCTCCGAGTACCGTGATCACCTCCCATCAGGAACGCAACCCATTTTCCATCCGGCGAGAAGCGCGGATCGAGTACGTAATACCGAGAGTGATGCAGTAGCACAGTCGACTTGCCGGAATCCATGTTCACTAAAGTGATAATGTTCTTGCCCTGCGGGTCTGTCCTGCTCGCGAGAAATCGATTGCCGTCGGGGGACAGGCTGCGTGCAGGTCCGCAGTCGTCGCAAATCTTCCGTTGCGGACCACCACCGGTCGGCACGATGTACACAGGCCAGGAATCACTTTGGAAAACTCGGACTGAATACACCACGTTAGATCCGTCCGCGCTGACCAGCGGCCCACTTTTTGGTTCGCGGTCGGCTACCAGTACACGCTCTTCGCCGCTGCGCATGTCCCGCAAGTAGATGTCGATGCCGATTGCTCGCTTCGAGCTGTATACCAGCGTAGTTCCATCCGGTGTCAGTGACGTATCCCAGTGGGCCGCCTTGTCGGCCGTGAGCTTCTCCAGCGATCCGGTGGCCCGGCCCTGATTGGTATCAGCCGGGAGACTCCAGACTCCATATGCTGAGCCTCCGCTTGCAACTCCCTCTGACGAGCCTCCGCTTTGAAACGCTACCTTACCTGCGGCCACCGACGGCCACGTATCAAGGGCCGTCCCCAGTGTCAGAGCCTCCGGTTCACCCTGCATGCGCCAGCCCCGGCGAACCAATCGCCAGCGATAGATGCGAGTGGTATCGCCTGTCGTTAGCCAACAAGATCAACACATCGCCTGGAAGCCACGCGGCAACGCTGCCGTCCACTACTCCGCGGGCGATCGCCCATTGCACCCATCCCACGTTTTCTGGATTTCCTCCATCGGCAGGCACGACCCAATAGTCGTCAGTTTGCGGTTGACCATTCTTCTCCCCACGAAAGGCGATCTGCCGGCTGTCGGGGGACCAGATCAGCGTGTCATTGTTATTGAAGATACCCGGCTCATATCCAACCGCGACCGCGCGAGGGCGCCCCCCACCGATCGGCATGACGTAGAGATCACCGCGCGTGGGTCCTCCCAGGTAGGCGATACTGCGCCCATCCGGCGAAACACTGGGATTCACGCCATCGGCTACCATCAACCGCATGCCCCCGCCGAATGTCGAAACTTCGTAGATCCCCGAAAACCATGAATAGAAGTAGATCTTCGAGCCGTCGGCGGAAAACACCGGTCCGACGTAGGACTCAGGACCCTTCGTCAGACGTATCGCGGGGCCGCCCGAAGTTTGCTGCGCCCAAATGTCGTACCTGCCCGGCTCAGCGCGATCGGACTGATACGCCACCAGCTTTGCGTCGGGCGAAAGCGCTGGAAACCCTGTGTCGCCTGCGTCGTAAGTGAGCTGGCGCAGATTGGGTTGGCTTGACACCGTTTTTCCACGAGAACTCCATAGCCACCATGCGCCCACCGTAACGATCACCGCGAATGCCATCCCAGCGCCTACCAACGGCCAACGCCGCTGCGATCTGATGGGCATAGGCGGTGCCGCGAGGCGTCCAGACTCCGATTCCTCTTTCAACTCCTCCAAGGCCACCTTCAGATCGGCCATGGTTTGAAAGCGGCGTGCGGGATCCTTCCGCAGACAGCGCGTGACGATACGGTCCAGTTCGCGCGGTGTAGTCGCTGCCAACGGCTGTGGCTCACGATTGAGAATCGCCGCCAGCGTGGAGATGTTGGTGTCGCCTGCGAATGCCCGCCGGCCAGTGAGCATCTCGTATAGAACAGTGCCGAAACTAAAGATGTCCGATCTCGCGTCCACCTTCAGGCCTTGCGCCTGTTCGGGCGACATGTAGGCGACCGTGCCAAGGATGTGTCCCTCTTCGGTGGACGGCGGGCGCATCGTCTCCGTTGCTTCCTCCGGACCGGTCTTCTCAGTCAGCTTGGCCAATCCGAAGTCCAGCACTTTGACCAAACCGCTATCTCCCACCATGATGTTGCCCGGCTTCAGATCGCGATGGATGATGCCAGCGGCGTGGGCCGCCGCCAGGGCGTCGGCTGTCTGCACCGCGCACCGCAGAACCTCCGCCGTCTTCATCCCGCGACGGGGAATGAGTTGGTCTAGTGTACGCCCGGAGACGTACTCCATGGCGATGAAATCCATGCCCTCGCACGCGTCGATATCGTAAATTGTGACGATGTTGGGATGATTCAGCGCCGCCAGCACCTGGGCCTCGCGCTGGAATCGAGACATGCGATCGGGGTCACTCGCGAGGGCTGCGGGCAAAACCTTGATCGCTACCTCGCGCTTGAGTTTTGAATCCCTGGCTCGGTACACCTCGCCCATGCCGCCGGCGCCCAACTGGGAAACCACTTCATAGCTCAGGAACCGCCGGCCGATCAGCGACCTGTGATCGCCAGGGCGCATCGCCGAGGCGGCCAGATCATCGGCCGGCTGGTCCAGAAATCCACCGGGCTTCGCGTCGGCGGCCAGCATTGCCTCCACGTCCTGGCGCAGTTCCTCGTCGCTGGCGCAGGCCTCGGCCAGAAAAGCGGACCGAGCTTCCGGCTTGAGTTCCAAGGCTGCGTGGAACAGTTCAACAACTCGCTGATAGCGCTCAGCCGTCATGGCTGTGCTTCCAGTTCGCGCCCGAGCCAGGCCTTGGCGGCGCGCCAGTCGCGCATCACCGTGTCCGGAGAGACTTTGAGGATCGCTGCCGTCTCTTCCACGCTCAAGCCTGCAAAGAAGCGCAGCTCGACGACTTGACACTGCCGCGGATTCAACTTGGCCAGGTCCGTGAGCGCATCATCCAGCGCAATCAGCCCGGCCATTCGTTCCCCGGAAGTATGGATGCCTTCATCCAGCGTCACGGGACGCACCGCACCACCGCGTTTGGCCGAGCGCCTGGAGCGCGCGTGGTCCACCAAAACACACCGCATCGCTTTGGCTGCAACTCCGTAGAAGTGACTGCGGCTCTCCCACTGCCTGGCGGAGTCGCCGGCCAACCGCAGGTAGGCTTCATGGATCAAGGCGGTGGTTTCGAGCGTATGGCCAGGACGCTGCTGGTTCATGTGGCGGCGGGCCATTCTTCGCAGCTCCGCATAGACCAGCGGCATGAGCTTATCAAGCGCCGCTTGGTCGCCGTTGCCCCACTCGTTCAGTAGTTGCGTGATGTGGCGCGGCGCAGGCGTCATTACCCCAGCCTGTGAAACCTGCACGAAGTATATCACTCGGGCGGGGTAACAGCCTCTTTCTCTCGTGCCGGCTGTCTCTCGTGCCGGCTCATGTGATCATCGCGCTCGATCGGTTTCGTCAGCGCGTGTCCCCTCCCGTCCGGCCCGAACCGCGAGACCACGATGAATCAGGTCAACATCCTTTTCGGTGAACGGCAGCGGCTTCTGGTACATCGTCATGTAATCTCCCGCCGCCCAATGCCCTTTCATGACCCCGCTGTCGGAATGCCGGTTGATCCCTTGCAGCATATGCGTGATCTCGTGCACCAGCACGTGGGCCAGGAGCGTGGGCATCGCCCCAGGGACGCCGGCTTGCTTGACGCGGTCGTAGAAGACAGTGATATCTTGCCCCTGGTACAGAAGCGCGAAGGCCGTCTCGCCCGGAAGGTAGTTCACTGGAGTATCCTTGGCCATCCGGACCACGATGGCTCGCTCGCGACCCGACCCGAGATCGGCTGGCAGGCCGAAGCGCCATTCGATTCGCACACCTGCGGCAGCGAACATCTTTGCCGCGAGGTTCATGGAATTAAACAGCACCGGACTTGGCACGATCACACTGTTGGACAGGAAGACTGCTACCGTCTCGTCCGCTTGCCCGGCGCGCGCGCTCCTTCCGGCCAGCCCAGCCAATACCACCATCGCCGCGATCCGCATCGTTCCCTCCTGCCCGGGAACACGCAATCGCCAGGGAAGAACTGGCACGGTCTCGACAAATCTTTTGTCGCAGCGTCTCGATCGTTGGGAGCAGGCTCTCCAGCCTGTTCAGTTTACGTTTAGCTGAACAATTGACCCGCATGAAGCTGGTGCTGAAAGGCATCGATACGGCCGAGGACGCCAAGCTCGCGCGCGAAAATGGCGCCGATGGCGTGGTTGTGTCGAACCACGGGGGCCGCTCAACGGAAACCGGGCGGGGCACCATCGATATACTTCCTGAAGTAGTGGACGCCGTGGGCCCACAGTTCCCCGTTTTCGTGGATGGCGGCTTTCGGCGCGGCTCCGACGTATATAAGGCGCTGGCCATCGGCGCGCGTGGCGTGGGCATCGGCCGGCCTTATATCTGGGGCCTCTCGGCATTCGGACAAGCGGGTGTCGAGCAAGTACTCGACATCTTCCGCGCCGAACTGACGCTAACCATGCGGCAATGCGGGACGCCATCCATCGCGCAGATTGGCAGAGCGTCGATCCTCAGGAACGGAACGCGGCTCTGAAGATCGATGCGCCTGACGCCGTAGCGTGGCGGCCGTGCATCATAATTGGGTATTCGTTTTGAAAATGTGAGACCGGGGCACGGCGCAGGGAGCCAGTTGCAGTCGAGCGGCGCTGCCGCTGAGTAACGGCCCATCCGTCAATTGCTTTTTAGAACTGGCGTTTGGCGCAGCGTCGAGGCTCCGCTAAAAAGTAGAGGAAGTATTTCCTTGTGTCAATCTTATGAAGCCAGATCGGAAACGATTGGCCGGCGTCGGGCCGCAATCAGAGCTGCCCTCGCGACGGAAGCTTTCAAGATAGGTAGACGTGTCCTTCCAGATAGTGGGCGGCTCCGCCATAGCGAAGCACGTCATCCAACATTTCGGCGGCAATGTTGATAGGCCGTGGGCTCGCGGAGCCATCGAGTACTTGCGACGTGAATTGCCGCCAGCCGGTATTCTCATATTGCGAGAAAAAGGTAGGTGTGACCGCGTAATCCCCTTCGGCTCCGAATCGAACCGCCAAGTGCAGCCGCAGCCCGATTTCGTGGCTAGCTGACGAGAACAGAGGCTCATACTCCAGCTTCCAAAACTTCCGCCCGCGCAAGAACGATCGTGCCGTCCGCGCGGGCCTGCCGCACTGTCTCGAATCGAGCTTGGTCATCGTTGGCACAGCTGTCCAGCCAGCGCCGCATTGCCGATGCCTCAGCGGCTGGCAGATCGGGAGGCAATGTGGGCAGCGGCACGTTCCCCCTCGATGGGCGTGTACAACTGCTGGTCTACCTGCTGAAACGGATGACCTCGAAAGTACTCGCCTCTGATCCCGAAGCGGAAGGGCTGCAACGGAACGTCCAGCTGTAGCGAATATTGGCCGGAATCGGCGCCGCTTCCAACGCGAACCGCAACCGGTGTGGCGAGCCGGAGGCCGTACTGATCCACTAGTTCGAATTGAACGCTATGAATGGCGTCCTGACCGTACAACGTTACTTCGGTGAGCGCCAACTCTCCACGATGCGGCGCATGCTGAATCCGGAAATAGCCTGGGCCTTCGTGCCCGTACTTCAGTTCTTGGAAGTGAATCCTGAGGATCGAAATCGAGCCCGCTCTGGGTTGGGTCACGATAGGAGCGCAGCGGTGTCAATTGTGCATGACAGATCGCGCCCATGCTAGTAGCGGCGAACCAACATAGGAGCATCATTTTCCTTAAGATCGGCCCATTTCCGAATCAACAATATGATCGGCAAAACCCGCCATGCGGAGACGACTGCGAGACACGTACTAGTACCGGGTCGCCGTATATGCTGCGAAATCCAGTTGCACACCTGCCGGTCGGCTGTATAATCGTTGTGCGTTTAAATTTCAGCTTAGAACGGTCTGTTTTGAACATAGGGGGTCGGGCGATGGGAATGAAGCATATCATGGCTATTTGTTTCTTGGCGCTCGGAGTTGGCACTCTCTCCGCCGCACCGATCGTAACGTACACGGTAGGTGGCTCGTCGGCCGATTGGCTGTTGGATTTCAATGTGCAAAACACAACCAATCAGTTGTTGTATTTCTTTGGTGTTGAGCTTCCGAGCAACCTTACCGGCAGTCCCACTGGCTGGGGGTCGGATGGTACCTGGAATACCGGGTCAGGTGGAGGCTCAGGGATAACCTACGACAACACCTGGATTACACTGATCAACGGAGTTGACGGCGTTCCCATTGGCGGCTCGCTGAGCGGGTTTTTGGTGACTGATACTTCGGTGGCCGCCCCGACTAATGTCAATTGGTTCGCTTACACCTTCGATGGTTACGGGGGATCGCCATATACCGGGTCAGACAACTTCAACGGCGTTGACAATCCAGGGTTCGAGGGCGTCGCCTCAACCGCGACACCAGAACCCGTAGCCACGGGCTTGCTGGCCGCCGCCTTCTTGTTCATGATTCTTCGGCGAAGTCTACCTCATCGCGCTGTTTAGCGGAAATAGTTAAGCGTCCGACCGTCGCTGCTTGACTACGTCGTGCGGCATTGCTCCTTAAGGGACCCCCAGCTGGTCCGCCGCCAACCCGTAAAAACGGGTTTCGGCTTTGGCGATAACATCGAATCCAGGGCATTGGCTGTGTCGGAAGACCCCGTCACCGTTGTGAGCCGGATTCAGGAACTCAGTATGAAAATTGCCGTGGCCGGCTGCTTGTCAGCGAGAAACACACTTGCGGGCAAACCCGCATCAGACGGGCGTTTTATGCATTTCCGATGTGGGTCGAGAACTTGCTAATTTAGAGTGAGCACGGAAGGAATCGAACCTTCAACCTACTGAGTAAGAGTTGGGGAAATTAGTGAATGCTGAGGGTCGAAATCGAGCCCGCTCTGGGTTGGGTCACGATAGAGCGCAGCGCTGTCAACTGTGCATGACAGATCGCACCCATGCTTGCGGCGAACCGACATAGGAGCCTCATTTTTTTAAAGATCGCTAATGCGCCATGCGGAGACGACGGATTGTTTCATGGTTGCTACGCTGCAGACCCTGAGACTGAAGCCGCGACTGCGCTCTTGAACCGCACTTTGTCGTAGAATTTCGGGAGCTTGTACCTTCTTGAACTCTCGCGCACCGCTTTGTCAATGTCGGCCGCCGGCCTGGCGCTGCTCGTGATTGGCCTGTTAGCCGCGAAGAACGATATTGCCCAGGCTCGTGGCATCGACAAGATCGTAGCCCTGACCTACTTGTGCTTCGGCATGCCGCTGGCGGTCTTCGGCGCGGAACATCTTTGCGGCGAAAAGTTCCTGCTGAACATGGTGCCTAAGTACATGCCGTGGCGTTTGTTTTGGGTATATTTCGTCGGCTTTGCGCTGATCGCCGCGGCGTTGAGCATCGTTACTAAGATTCAGGTGCGGTGGTCGGGCCTGCTGGCCGGGATCATGATGTTCCTCTTTGTGGCGCTGTTGTACCTCCCGGGAGCGGTCAGGGTGGGCGGCCGATTCGCGTGGACGGTGGTCTTCCGGGAATTGTCGTTCGGCGGCGCCGGCTGGGTTCTGGCGGGCATTGCGCTGGGCGGGAATCGCAATGTGCAGGGTAGGAGTCTCATCACTGTGGGCCGCGTGCTGATCGCGATCGCCGCGATCTTTTTCGGCGTTCAGCATTTTCTGCATCCGCTGGGACTGCCCGTAGTTCCGCTCCAAAAACAGATGCCCACGTGGATTCCGGCTCGCGCCTTCATCGACTATCTGACGGGCGCATTTCTCATCGTTGCCGGCGTCTGCTTTCTGCTGGCCCGCGAGACGCGCCTGGCGGCCACGTATCTGGGCGCCTGGATTGTGCTCCTGGTTGTGGTCATCTACGGGCCTGTAATGATCGGGGCGCTGGCCGACCCGAGTGCCGATGTGCAGTCCGAAGGGATTAGCTACTTCGCCGACACGCTTCTGTTTGGCGGAGTGATTCTTTCGCTGGCTTCGTGCTGGGCTTCTCCGCTGACCCGCACTACGGCGCGCGATTCTGCTTGAGGCTGTGCACCTGGCCTCGCGGGCCCCGGATATTCATCGTCGAACGGAAGGCTCGGCGTCCAGTGGCGTTGGAGTATGGCCAGCCGTTCCGTCATAGATCCGGCTGGACAGTTCTGCGATAACGCTTTGAAGCTTCTCCGGCTCAAGCGGCTTGGTCAGGCATCCGTTCATGCCCGCGCGCATGCAGATGTCGCGATACTCTATCTCCGCATGGGCCGTAAGGCCGAAGATGGCAGGCTGAAGATCGGCAGCCAGGCTCGACCTAATCTGCTGGGTCGCGGTTAGACCATCCATTTCGGGCATCTCCACATCCATCAGGACCAGGTCGTAACGAGCTTTTGACACTGCGGCAAAGGCTTGCCTGCCGTCGGTTACGAGGCTGGAGAACACGCCCAGTTTTTCCAGCATCCTCACAGCCACGAGCTGATTCACCGGGTTATCTTCCGCGACCAGCACTTTCAGCCTGCCGGCGTTTCGCATGGGAGCCGGCGCGATGTGCACTTCAACCGGCTCTTGAGCGGCGGCCAGCGAGACGGTGAAGCGGAAACTCGTACCTTCGCCTCGCCGGGACTCAACACTCATAGCACCACCCATCAGTTCGACCAGCCGCTTGGAGATCGCCAACCCCAGGCCGGTACCGCCGAAACGGCGGCTGATCGAGGCATCCGCCTGGCTGAATGACGAGAACAGCCGGGACAGTTGGTCCGGAGCGATTCCAATGCCCGTATCACGCACTTCGAGGGCGATGAGGTACGAGATGGGGCTGTGCCGTTCGACCGCCGCGGAAATCATGACCTGGCCGGAACTGGTGAACTTCAGCGCGTTGGACATAAGGTTGAGCAGCACTTGCCGAAATCGTGTGCTGTCTCCAGCCACCCATGCGGGCAGGTCCGGCGCAAAGCTGCTTTCCAGCCGCAAGCCTTTTTCGGTGGCCTTGGCGCGAAACAGTTCGATGCTGTCCTCTATGCAGGGCCGGAGTTGGAAGGGGGCCGCGTCCAGGTCCAGCTTCCCCGCTTCGATTTTGGAGAAATCGAGAATATCGTTGACTACCCGCAGCAGGGTGTCGGCGGAAGAGTGAATCACTCGGATGGTATCCAACGCCTCGGTGGGATCGTGCATTTCTTCGAGCAGTCTGCTCAACCCGATTACGCCATTCAACGGCGTTCGAATCTCGTGGCTCATGTGCGCCAGAAAAAGGCCTTTGGCTTCGTTAGCCGCGTCAGCCCGCTTCTTCTCTTCGAGCACCTTGCCGCGTTCGGTTTCCAGTTCCGCGGTGCGTTGCCGGACGGCGCATTCCAGCTCGCGGTTGCGGCGTTCCAGCAGCCGATGCCGCCATAGAACGATACCCCACACGGCGGCTAAACCCGCCAGCAGGGCCAGACACCGCAACCACCAGGTTTCGAACCACATGGGCTCCATCTGGAAGTCCACCGCCGCTATGTTGGAAGAAGCCGGAGCATCGCGAATGCGCGACCGAAGCTCCAGCCTGTGGCTGCCTGCGCCGAGTCCGGCGACGGACACACCGCGCTCCGCGGTATCGTTCCAAGGACCGTCATCCAGCCGGTAGGCGAAGTGGACCAATTGTTCGTACTTGTAGTTGAGCGTGGAGAATTCCGCCCGCATAATTCGCGGCCGCTGGCTGACTTTGAGAGTTGAAATGACTGGATCGGCCACGGGCGCTCCGGTTGAAGCGGGAGGCCGGTAGTGCGCCAATCCGCCGCTGGTGCCGATCCATACACTTCCATCCGGGTCCGCCCAGAACGCCTCCCCGTCGCAATCATTCCAGATTATTCCGTCTTCGGTAGACATCTGGGTCCAAGAGTTGGCGCTCAAGCGCGCTACGCCCTTGGCACTGCCACGCCAGAAATTGCCAGACGCGTCAAAGCCGTGAAACGCGGTTACGTCATTGGAGTTGGGGTTGGCCGGCACCATCGGATCCGAGCGCACAATGCGATCTCCGGAAAGCTGCAACCGTTCGACTCCGGCATCCACGCGGTGACGCAGCCACAAGGTTCCGTCCGGCGCGAAGGCCGGAATGTAGGCATCGCCGCTGAGAAGGCCATCGGGTTTCCCGTAGTGACGCCACAGGCCGTCGCGCAAACGCCAGAGCCCATCGGGATTGGTGATCCACATCGCCCCACTCTGGTCCATGCTGACGGCCCAGGCGCCGTGCTCGAACGGCTGGGGTTGATCGATGCGGACGAAGCGGTCCGAAACGGCCGGCCGGCTGTTGAGGAAGACTCCGCAGGAGGTCGCCAGCCACAGACGATCCAGACGGTCCACGAAGCCTCGATTCACGCCTGCGCACGCCAGGTCCACTGGGCTAACCAGATAGACTTTTCCGGTGGCCGGCTGGAGGCGTGCCAAACCGCCGGGTTTGATCGCCGCCCAGATGGACCCGTCGCGGGTTTCGCCCAGCCATCGGACGTTGTCGCCTCCCAGGCCGTCCTGCTTGGTCCAGATGGTTGGCCGCGAGTGCCCATTCAGGCGCGCCAAGCCGAGGGAAGTTCCGATCCACAGCGCTCCTTTCCGGTCCCGAAGGATGCTCCAGATCAAGTCCGAGGGCAGGCCCTGCGCCACGGTCCAGGATTCCCATTCGCCCCGGCCGAGCCAGCGGGCCAGGCCGCCGCCGATCAGACCGATCCACAAGGAACCCCCGCGATCTTCCAGCGCCGCGCTGGTCATGGCGCTGCGCAGACCCCGCCCGCGGTCCACCAGGGTCCAGCCCGTGGAACTCCGGATCGCCAACCCCTGGTCGGTGGGAACCATCACCGATCCATCCCGGGTGATGGTGATTGCGCCCCAGAAATAGCTGGAACCAATATTCTGGTTTTCCTCGAGCATGCGAGCTTGGCCTGGCGGCTTGCGATAAAGCCGGCTGGGGCTGCGAGCCCATACCGTCCCATCGGGCGAAATTGCGATACCGTCCCAGGAGTCTTCCGGCAATCCGCTCTCAACTCCGAAAATCGAAATCCGGCCTCGGTCTTCGACACACAGATGGAGGTCGCAGCCGAACCAGAGTTCGGACCCGTGCCGCAGAATTCCGTGCGTCGGTTTGCCTCCTAGAGCGGCGCTTGGATACGGTCGCAAGACGAAGGAACTGGCGCCAGCCGGAATGACCTCTTCGAGACCCGCGCTGGTCGAGACCACCACATGACCATGGACGTCTTCAGAAATGCGTTGTACCCCGCCGAGGGGGCCGGCGAGGCCAGGAATGGCGTCGAAGCGTTGGCCATCGAAACGGAAGATCTGGTTGCAGGCGTTAGTCCAAAGGGCGCCATCGGACGCCACATAGAGCGTGTGAATCTCGGTAGCGCAGGGCAGCCCTTCGGCTAGCCCCATCAGATGAAAGCGCGTGCCATCGTAGCGGTACAACCCGCCTTCGGACCCAGCCCAGATATAACCGTCATGGTCCTGGGCCAGTGACAGCACCACCATGTTTTGGAGTCCCTCGGCAGTGCCGTAGTGGCGGAAGCTGTACTGCTGCGCAAATGCGGTGACAGCGAGGAACGCGAGGCTCGGGATCACCCTCAGAATGGCACGACACTTCCAGGTCATCCGATACCTCTACATGTTTGTTATCGGCAGAATTTCGGCTGTTTCCTACCCCTTAGCCGGAAGTATTTTCGGCCCATTTAACTCGGTGCGATACCCGTCGGGCTGCTGGCAATCCGCCTGCTGCGGCACGTCAGACCAAGTTCTTGCGCAATACCCAGGTCGTCATCGAGCGTTGATCGTGGACAACGGTGGTCTTCAAGGGGTCGGCCAGTTCGGCGCCTAACCGTGCGGTGGCCGAGCCGAGCAGCGCTTCGTCCACCAGATAGCGCTCCGAACCATCCGGCGACCTATAGCGGCGGCCCCGGACACGTTGCACCTGGCTCTCCATGCCGATGGAAGATCCGAGGCGGCAAAAGAACAGCCCGCCGGGCTTGAGAACACGCCAGGATCCCTGCAACATGGACTCGAAGTGCGCGTCGTCGCGAGCGAAATGGAGGACGGTGTTGCTGATGACCAGGTCGGCGCAGGCATCCTCAAAAGACATATGTTCGACCGCTTCGACTCGAAAATTCGAGGAAGGGAGCGCGGGGGCGAGCATGCGCGCCAGGGAACGGACGCTCTCCAAGGCCTGCGGGTCGGCGTCGGCGGCGAAAACTTCGTAACCTTCCCGCAGGAAGTAGACCAGGTTTCGGCCGGAACCGCATCCGGCGTCGAGAATTCGCATTCCGGGTGAGATGCGCCCTTTCAGAAGCTGGTCGAAAAGATAGATGTCGATCTGGCCGAATTGCTCCTGCAGCGTAAGCATGCGTTCAACGCTAGCCCAGCGGCGCGGTTGCGTCAAGTCTTTGTGCGGCCCTCCGCGAGCCATACGAACTCAACGATGCGCGCTGCCAGTTGGGACCGCAAACCGGGAGGCAGGTCGTGTCCCATTCCCTCGATCAGTACCAATTCCGCGCCGGGAATGGCGGCAGCGGTCGCTCGCCCGCCGCTCACGTCGCACATGCGGTCAGGCAGGCCGTGGATCACGAGCGTAGGGACATGAAGATGCCGCAGGCGTTCGGTGCGATCGCCGGAAGCGACTGACGCGACCGCCTGACGAGCGACGCCCATCGGATCGTAGCAGCGGTCATAGGCGCGGCCTGCTCGCGCGGCGATTTCATTCTCGTCGCTTGGATATCCGGGCGAGCCGACCACGCGGAAAGCCCGGAGCATCTGCTGAATCACTTCGTCGCGGGTGGTTGCGGGTGGGCCGCTGAACACTGCGCGGAGGACCTCGGGCGAGGGCTGTCCGACCGACATATTGCCGGTGGTCGACATCATCGAGGTGAGAGAGCGCACGCGGTCCGGATGCTCGATGGCCATGGTTTGCGCAATCGCGCCTCCCATGGACGCGCCGACGACATGTGCCTGCTTAAAGCCGAGCGCGTCCAGCAATCCCACCGTGTCGGCGGCCATATCCGACAGCGTGTACGACACCGACGACAGGTCGCCGGCAAGCGCCGCGGGCAGGTTCGGAGGCGGGGCGCCCGTCAGGTGTGTGGAGAGCCCTATGTCACGATTGTCAAAACGGATGACTTGCAGGCCGCCTTCGACCAGCGCATGGCAAAACGGGTCCGGCCAATGAATGGATTGGGCGGCGACGCCCATGATGAGTAGCACGAGAGGCGCATCGGGGTTGCCGAGGCGCTGGTAGACGATGTCGATCCCGGCTGGTCCCACCTTGGACGCCTTCTCGTCCACGATAGAACTATCGAATCCGTTCATTAGCTCTGACATGCCGATCCTCCTTTTTCGCTCTTGCGTACCGGCTGTGCCTTCGGTCTTTCCGTCCGCGGCTAGGCCTCTGGAAAGCATGCTTCACGACTAACAAATGCTGCTTCGTTTGTTGATACTACCCGAATAAAAAATAGAAATCTAGTCTTGTTTTCAATGGTTTAGGTTTGCTATATTGAAACCAGAGGGGCGAAGGTCGACGCAGATGTCGGCTTCTGACCCTTCGATCCCATCCTGAACCGATCGTTATTTGTGGTTTGGCGTCGGAGGTCGCCCAAAAGTAGTAGAAGGGTTGCCGTCCACAATAACCGTTGCGCTGCATGGCCAAGCGGCAGAAGGCGACTTGGTTAACCACAGTCGGTATTCTCCATTTGACCTTCATGGGTCTTCAAGCCACCCACCTGAGTGTTCCGTTGTACAATCGCGGATGCCGTCCGCCCTGATGAATTAGCTGTGTTGAAAAGGAGCGCCAGTTGAGGCTTTGCCCGTCTTGCTCGGCCGTTCCTCCGCAAGACAGCGAGTTTTGCAACAAGTGCGGTGCTCCGCTGGACAGAGCGCGAAGCGCCGGCACCCAGACCGTACACCAGCCGCGCAGCTCCACTCCCACGTCTTCCAAGGACATGGACGAAGGCCGCTTCCCGCCGGGGACCTTGCTGGCGCAACGCTACCGGGTGGTTAGTTTGTTGGGCCGCGGCGGCATGGGCGAGGTTTACCGCGCCAACGATCTTCTGCTGGGCCAGACAGTGGCGCTCAAGTTCCTGCCTGCCCAATGGACCTCCGATGAGCCCACGCTGGCACGGTTCCGCAACGAAGTGCGCATCGCGCGGCAGATCTCGCATCCCAATGTTTGCCGCGTGTACGACATCGGCGCAGCCGAGGGCTCCACCTATCTATCGATGGAATACGTGGACGGCGAGGATCTGGCCTCGCTGTTGCGGCGCATCGGCCGATTGCCGCAGGACAAGGCGCTGGAAATCGCGCGCCAGCTCTGCGCCGGTCTGGCCGCCGCGCACGATAAAGGCGTGGTGCACCGCGATCTGAAGCCGGGCAACATCATGCTCGACGGGCAAGGCCAGTTGCGCATCACCGACTTCGGCCTGGCGGGCGTGGCTGGCGAAGTAAAGGACATTCGCAGCGGAACGCCCGGGTATCATGGCGCCCGAGCAGCAGTCCGGCCAGGAGGTAACGGCGCGCAGCGACATTTATGCGCTGGGTGTGGTTCTGCACGAGGTTTTCACCGGTAAGCGCCCCTCCGCGGATTTGACACACGCGGACTTGGCGCCCGAGGTGGATCGCGTGATCCGCCGCTGCCTGGCCGAAGAACCGGCGAAACGCCCCGCATCGGCGCTGCAAGTTGCGGCCGCGCTGCCGGGAGGCGACCCACTCGCCGCTGCGCTGGCCGCAGGGGAAACGCCGTCGCCCGAAATGGTCGCTGCGGCCGGGGACACAGACAGCATCTCGCTGCGGACCATCGGCATCTCGGTGGCGCTCATCCTCGCCGGACTAGTTGCAGCGGCTGTGTTGGGCGGCAAGACGAATCTGCTCAC
Source organism: Terriglobia bacterium (assembly GCA_963739705.1). Lineage (GTDB taxonomy): Bacteria > Acidobacteriota > Terriglobia > Bryobacterales > Bryobacteraceae > Palsa-89. Next base: position 1,315,881 of record CAVUBR010000025.1, read on the forward strand.
GAAGACTCCGTTCCCGAAGCCGCCGGTGGTTCTGGAGCAGAAGGCGCAGGACGTGATCCAGAGCCTCGGGTACACTGAGCCGCCCACCGATCGTGCGTACGGTTTTCTTTACGCCGAGGAGTACCAGCGCTACGCGGAGAAGCAGGAGAAGCAGGAGAAGCGCGCCACCTATCAGGCGCAATTGGCGAAAGGGCAGCCGCCCCTGATCTATTTCTGGTATCGCCAGAGTCCGCAATATCTCGAGGCTCCGAGTACCGGCGACCCTCGCATTCCCGCAGTTTCCCCCGACAATCCGCCGCCGACTCACTCTGGAATGGTCGGCTTGAATCTTGATCCGCAGGGCCGGCTGATCGAGTTCAGCGCCGTGCCCCCGCAGGTGGAAGAAACGCCGGTTCCGCCGCGCCCGGCTGATTGGACTGCCTTGTTGACCGCAGCCGGCCTGGACATGACGCGCTTCGCGCCTGCCGAGCCACTCTGGATACCATTGGTAGCCTTCGACGCTCGGGCGGCGTGGACCGGCTCGTACGCGCACGCGCCGGAGGTCCCAATACGCATCGAGGCCGCGTCCTGGCGCGGAAGGCCGGTGAATTTCCAGGTGATTGGCCCGTGGTCGAAACCCGAAAGGATGCAGCCCAGTCAGTGGCCAGCGGGGCTGAGCTTCGTTCTAACGTTCTTCATCTGCATGCTGATCCTGGCTGTGTTTCTGGCCTGGCGCAATATCCGCCTCCACAGAGGGGACACTCGCGGCGCGTCGCGCCTGGTCGTCTTTACTTTGTTTCTCGATATGCTGTTGTGGGTGTGCGGTGCGAGCCACGTCCCGACGCCTCACGAACTCGACAGCTTCTTCAGAACACTAAGCTGGGCTCTCTTGCGTGCAGGTATATTTTGGATCGTCTACGTTGCGCTCGAGCCATATGTAAGACGACGCTGGCCACAGATCATGATTACCTGGAGCCGTTTACTCGGCGGCGGAGTTCGCGATCCTTTAGTGGGAGGCCATCTGTTGATCGGTGCTGCATTCGGGGTTGGATTCGCCGCCTGGATCTTCGTCGTTCGCCTCCATGTCGAGCAATCCGGGGTCCTCGATACTGGGCTGAACTTAGATTCTTTGTTGGACGCGCGACACATGACTTTGGACCTCGACAGAGCGTTGGTGGACTCGATTCTAATTTCACTATTTCTGCTCCTCTTTTTTTTCCTGCTCCGCACGATGCTTCGGCGGATGTGGCTTGCTGCCGGCGCCTTCATTGTTGTCTTTACTCTCGGCCTCTATATTTCAGTAGGATTCGGTCAGTTGAGTCTTTTCGTCTGGGTTACCGACCCGCTATTTGTCGGCGCTTCTGGTATTCATCATGATCCGATTCGGAGTATTGGCGCTGATCGTCGCGTTCTCAGTTGGTCTGGCTCTCATAATTTCCCGCTCACTGCGGATTTCTCGGCATGGTACGCGGGCAGCTCTCTTTTCGCGATCGCGAGCGTACTCGCGCTGACCGCGTACGCCTCATACACCGCACTCGCTGGGCGTCCTTTATTCAAGGCAGGATTTCTCGACACCGATTAACTTGGGGTCCAGCCAGCCGGTAACTGCCCAGCACCTGTGCCCGTCCTGGGCTACCTGCAACGATAACCAGAGCGCGAGTCGGTGAGCCGTGGCGCTGACCGTCGGCGGTACGCCCCGTCATTGAGAGCGGCGATCGCTCGGGCTTCGCGCTCCAGCCGGTCCGAGTACTTCGCGTGCAGACACTTAATGGCGACCTCACGGCCAAACCTCGATCGCGGGCTCGATACACCTCTCCCATCCCGCCAACGCCAATGGGTGCGAGGATCTCATAAGGCCCGAGCTTATCGCCTACAGAGAGAGGCATATGACCGGTTCAGCTAAGTTTAGCCGATCAAGAAGTACATAGTGCCTGGATTACGGGCATACGGAAACTATCCGTCGACGTCGATCCGAGAAAAAAGAAACTACGGGTTGCCGATCAACCGGACCAATACTCGTGAGCATCCACTTGTAGAGGCAATGCGCCGCATGGCCAACTGGCGAGCAACCGACCATTCGTCCCGGTGCTTATTGCGTCTGTCAAACCGTTCCACACGGGGGATTCCGTTGTACAATCGCGGAAGCAATCTGGTCTCTGATATTAGCCGTGCTCGAAAGGAAGCCAGTGAGGCTTTGTCCGTCATGTGCGATAGCCGTACCGCCGGACAATGAGTTCTGTGGGAAATGCGGAACGCCCATGGACGGAGTACCTAGCGCTGCCACCGAGAACATACACCCGCCCCGTAACCTCACCTCCTCTTCTTCCAAGAACATGGACGAGGGCCGTTTTCCACCGGGAACCCTGTTGTCGCAACGCTACCGGGTGGTTAGTTTGTTGGGCCGCGGCGGCATGGGCGAGGTCTACCGCGCCAACGATCTTCTGCTGGGCCAGACGGTGGCGCTCAAGTTCCTGCCTGCCCAATGGACCTCCGATGAGCCCACGCTGGCACGGTTCCGCAACGAAGTGCGTATCGCGCGACAGATATCGCATCCCAATGTTTGCCGCGTGTACGACATCGGCGAAGCCGAGGGCTCGACCTATCTATCGATGGAATACGTGGATGGCGAGGATCTGGCCTCGCTGTTGCGGCGCATCGGCCGATTGCCGCAGGACAAGGCGCTGGAAATCGCGCGCCAACTCTGCGCCGGGTTGGCCGCCGCTCACGACAAAGGCGTGCTGCACCGCGATCTGAAGCCGGGTAACATCATGCTGGACGGGCAAGGCAAGTTGCGCATCACCGACTTCGGTCTGGCGGGCGTGGCTGGTGAAGTAAAGGACATTCGCAGCGGGACACCGGGGTACCTGGCGCCCGAGCAGCGATCGGGTCAGGAGGTAACGAAGCTGGCAGCGACATTTATGCGCTGGGCGTGGTTCTGCACGAGGTTTTCACTGGTAAACGCCCCTCCGCGGATTCGACACACCCGGACTTGGCACCCGAAGTGGATCGCGTAATCCGACGCTGCCTGGCCGAGGATCCGGCGAAGCGTCCCGCTTCGGCGCTGCAAGTTGCGGCCGCGCTGCCGGGAGGCGACCCGCTGGCCGCTGCGCTGGCGGCAGGGGAAACGCCGTCGCCCGAGATGGTCGCCGCTGCGGGAGAACACGAGGGCCTGCGTCCCGCTGGTAGCTTGGGCGCTGCTTGGCTGGAGTCATCGTGTCAGTTACCGCCGCGATTCTGTTGAGTGCGCAAACGATGCTGTACCGGCGCGTGCCGCTCGAAAAGCCGCCGGAAGCGCTGGCCGAGCGTGCGCGGAATATTCTGCAGAGTATCGGCTATTCCGAGCCGCCGGTGGACACGGCGATGGGGTTCGGCGAGGGGACCAGGTTTCTACGCTATATCGAGGACCACGACAAATCGAAGACGCGTTGGGACAGCCTCGAAACCGGAGCGTTGGTGTTTTGGTATCGCGGTAGCCCCCGGCCACTCGCCGCTCATTCCCCCTTTTTCGGTTTACTCGTGCCCGTCGTGGGATTCGTGTTTACGGACGACCCACCGTTGGATGTGTCCGGGATGACGCTTGTCAAGCTCAATCCGCTAGGTCGCCTTACGCAGCTCATCGCAGTTCCTCCCCAGGTTGAGAAGCCGGCAGAAGCCGTATTGTCACCTGACTGGGCGCCGCTCTTCTCTGCCGCGGGACTCGATGCGTCCAAGTGGCCGCCAGCGCAGCCGGCCTGGACTCCCCCTGTTTACAGCGACGCACGCGCTGCATGGACAGGATCGCTGGCCGAGCGCCCTGATATCCCGATGCGGATCGAGGCCGCGGCATACCGCGGCAAGCCGGTCTACTTCGAGTTGATTGGCCCGTGGACCAACGCCGATCGCATGCAGCCCTATCGGGTGACCGCCGGCGATCTGGCGGTTCTGTTGATTGTCATCGTTGTAGTGCTTTCTATGCTGGTGGTCGGCGCGATGCTTGCCCGGAGGAACGTGCGCCTGGGCCGGGGTGATCGTCGTGGAGCTTCTCGTTTGGCAATTCTTGTTTTCGCGGCCGCCGCTGTGGTGTGGTGTTTTTGCGCGCATCACGTCCCGAATCCTTCCGAATTCGCCCTCTTCTTAATGTTCTTGGGCTTCGGGCTCGTGTTTTCCTCTTTCTTTTGGGTTCTCTACATTGCCTTGGAACCGTATGTGCGGCGCCGCTGGCCCGCCACGCTGGTCTCCTGGAGCCGCTTGCTGGCAGGAGGCTTCCGAGATCCGCTGGTGGGACGCGATGTGCTTGCGGGTTGTCTTTGGGGAGCGTTAGCGGATAATCTTAACAGACTGGTTTGGTTTGTCCCCTCCTGGCTCGGCGAGCCTCCGCCGCGACCCCTGACGGGTCCGGATTGGCAATTGCTGGGAGCCCGCACGATGATTGCCAACATATCGAACAGTTTGATCCTTTCGCTCCTGGCCGCCTTTTTATTTCTATTTGTCCTGTTCCTTTTCCGGATCTTGTTGCGCAAGGAGTGGGCGGCAACCGTCGCATTCGTTCTTTTTTTCTCGGTCCTCTTCTCTAATGGGAGCCCCGTTGTCCTGGTGTCGAATCTGATCACCTACGTTGCGGCCGTGTTTCTGCTGAGACGCCTCGGCTTGCTGGCTGCGGTGGCTGGATCCGTCTTCGGAAAGTGTTTGCTGGACGGCTTTCCTATGACGACCCAAGCGTCGGTGTGGTATGCGGGCCTCGGTCTGGCCGGGATTCTGCTGATGGCCGCGATGGCGTTCTATGGCTTCTACACCTCCCTGGGGGGGCGACCTATTTTCGGAAGCGCCGTGATCGAGGAGTGAGACTAAGATGGCGCACAGTCTTCGGCGTGGCCGTAGAGCAGGCACCGTGTGGTTGTGACGCTGCTGTCCACCGGGTTTTCCGCCTGGACGGCCCATTCGGAAACTATCGGTTGCCCATGATCCGGCCAAAACCAGCTTACAAGTAGTGGAAGGATGCCCGACCACACGTCCACTATCCAGTCCAGCATGTTTTCAAATGAGGTTTTTCGCGGAAATCTCCGCTATCGCAACGACATCTGATCGATGTCCCCGGATGTAACTAAATCTCATGCCAATTTTATGTCGTGCTTGCTGGTTCTGGAAACACCAAGACGAAAACGTCGACTATCAAATTAGAATGGCCGTTTTACCCGGGACACTAGAGTTTCCTTGGGACGCACGCCGATGAATCAGCTCACCTGAAAATGGTGGGCACATCAAAGGACACGACGCCGGTTGCCAGGCCCACATCGACACCCGAGGCTGAAACTGTTTGCGGAGCAGTAGCATTCATGATTATCAGCTTGCCGGCTCCCGGCGGCAGCGCCAGTAGGGCCGCGGATGGAATCGTGAGTTGCCCAGCGCCGGAGGGGGCATGGCAGTAGAAATTGATGCTCGGGTCCGCGCCATTAACCATTACATCGCCGCCTGCAAAGCCGCCAATCCAGGTGACGGTCGCACCCTGTGATCGCTCGATCGATGCCAAAGCGCTCTGGTTGGTCACTGAAAACGGCGTTTGCACGTTGATGGCGACCTGGAAGCTTCCCACGTCCTTTCCGCCGGACCCACTGAAAGTGTAGGTGCCGGGGCTGCTGGTCAGCGAGCCCGCCGGCAATTGCGCCAAGTAAGAGCCCTGTCCTGCTCCCAAACCCAACGCGCCAGCGGGTCCGCTCAACTGGATTGTCCCCGCGTCTAAAGGCGCTTGGATGGGAAATCCGGTTCCGCGCGGAAAGACGCTGCAACTTCCTTCGGAAGCGTAGTAGTTCCCCGACCCGAATTCCGCGCTCGCAATGGACGCGGAGAGAACGAAGGCTTGGTCGGAAACCGTTCCAGCCGAGTTGGTGTACTGAGACACAGTTATGGCAACGGAACTAACTGGAGCGGCGCCCTTGGCGGCCAGCGACTGAAGCTGAGTGCCGCTCAAGCCCAAGGCTGGATCGGCGCACGCCCCACCCTTCGGACTCACTGGAACAGTGACCGTGTTGCTGACGATCGAACCAGTCTCCACAACCACGGAAACGTAGCAACCGGGGGAAACATCGGCCGGGATCGCAACATCAATCTGATCCAGGCCGGGATACTGGGACCGGCCGCGGTAGAGAATATTCGCGGAGATTCCGCCGATATAGATCTGCATCGGGATATTGGTGAGATTGTTCTGATTTTGCGGGTAGGTGGTATCGTCGTTGGATGTATCGGCGCCGATGCCCGAGCCCCATAGGACCACAGTCTCTCCCGGCATAGCGGAGTTCGTGAGTCCAAGAACGTTGAAGTTCGAATCGGTGACGACGCCCGCACCGGTTCCGGTTCCGTACAAGCTATCCAGCCCAACCGCGCTCGCAACCACCTGAATTGGGGCCTGTGAGCTTTGCCCGTTGTAGTTTACGGTGATGGTTCCGGTCCCCACCGGAGTGGTGGAGGGTAGAACTGCAGCCAGGGCGGTCGACGATGCGTAGTACAGCGCCGGGGTGGTGGTGACGCCCTTGACCGTTACCGAAAGGCTGGTCTGATTCAACGTCTTGGGTAGACCGGGCGCGGCACTGGACTGCAACACCGGCGACGGATTGCCATTCAAATTCTCGCCTTGGATCGCGAACAGGCTGCCAGGCGCGATGCCGTAGTTTGGCACCCCGGGCAAAAGAAAGCTGTAGTTGTTCTGCACCTGATAAATGAACACCGGGGGGCCCCCGGCCGCCGGGTGATCGGCCATTCTCGAACCGGCCGGCATGAAGGTCGTGTACCGAAGCGTGAGAAGGGTGCCGTTCACCTCGGTGACCAGCACTTTGGCATAGTGGCTGCCTCCGGTGCGCACTCCGAAAATGTCCCCCGCTACCAGCGCGCCGGCGGGAATCGGAGCCGCGCTAAAGCGCGCGCCGGCCGCGGAGCGCGCGCCAATGGATTTGAAGACGCGCGTGCCATATTTCCCCAGGTTGTAAAGTCTCGCGCGGCCTTGCGCCGCCAGCGCCGTCCCGTCCCAAAGGATGTCGCCGCCTGTGCTGGACACAGTGCCGGTGTCCAGGTTGAAGTAACTACTCGCCGTGAGCGCTGCAATGCCGGACTGATCGGCTAAGGCAGCAGTAGAAAGAGCAGTCGCCAAAACGGCGACCGCCAGGCAACGGTTTCGATAACACGACGACATCATTGGTCCTCCGATTCGTGGCAACGGGTATAAACCTATTTGGCGGTTGCAACGGTTAGGGCTCGCCAAGCAATCTACCCCTGATTTTCGCGCGCCCTTCAAAAGGGGCGAGCCAGCCTAATAAAGAACCTGCCAGCCAAGCCCATCGAATACCCAACTACCCGTCGGCGGCATTGGATTGTCTCAGCTTAGTTTAGCGGTAGAGCCGAGGTTCGGCCAACGCCGCCTTGTCGAGCGAAGGACGCGGCTGCGTCTAAGGTTGGCAGCGGCCGAAATCCTTAAGGACCTTGTTGACTTGGAACGAAGGATCTGACGCAGGGCCCGACCTACGGCCTTTCACCTTTACGCGATCGCCCACCGGTAGCGATGGGCCGGTGTCAAGAAGCGAATAGACTTTCTTATCGAAGCCTGTCAGAGTCCTCTTCCCGCCAGATTCGGCGATACAACCCTCGGCAACTCCGCGGTTGTGCAGGACAAGGAAGGTGATCCCGACTCCCACAAGCGCGGCAGCTCCCACGACAACGCCTATTGCGAGTCCTTGGTGAATGTTTCCTACTCCAAAACCGGGGTTCTGGCTGGATTGAGCGTCTGCCGGCGCTGGGGTACACAGGCCTGCGAGCACGAGCGCTGGCGCAAGACAAGCGAATCTTGGTGGACTAATCACGGTTCCTCCGCTGGAGCTCACTTCTTGGTTCTGGTTTCCGATTATCATACACCCGTGCGGCCAACTATGAAGCGTCGGACTTGCGGTCGGACTTGCGGACGTGGCAGTGGGCCGCAACCCTTCCGATATACTTGTCTAATCTGGAGGGTGCGTATGAAGGTGCTCGTGTTGTTTGCGCTGGCTGCAACGGTTTTCGGCGAGACCCATCGGTTCGAACCGAAGGAATTCTATAACACCTTCTCCGCCGCCCATGCACCCGTGCTTCGCATCAAGCCGGGCGATAAGGTGGTGACGTACACGATCGACGCGCGCGGCATAGACTCCGCGGGCGTGCAGCGGGGCCGGGGTCCCAATCCGGAAACGGGACCGTTCTACATCGAAGGGGCGGAGCCGGGCGACACTCTGGTGGTTCATTTGTTGCGCCTGGAGACCAACCGCGCCACGGGCTTTTCCGCGTCGCTTCTGGCGCCCTACACCGCCGACCCCGGGTTCTTGCGCCTGGAAGCGCTGCGAGAACCGAAGACAGCGAACTGGAAGATCGATAAGGAAAAAGGCGTCGCTTTTCTTGACCCGAGCGAGTATAAAGGACCAGGGTTTGAACTGCCGCTGCGCCCGATGCTGGGCTGCGTCGCCACCGCCCCGGCCAACCAGGCCGCCATCCCGACCAGTTTTCCGGACAACTTCGGCGGCAACATGGACTACAACGGCATGGGGGCCGGGGCGACGGTGATGCTGCCGGTGTTCGAGCCTGGCGCGCTCTTCTTTTTAGGCGACGGGCACGCGCGGCAAGGCGACGGTGAAGTGCTCGGAAGCGCCATCGAGACATCCATGGACGTCGAATTCTCTGTGGACCTCATCAAAGGAAAAAAGATCAACTGGCCGCGCCTGGAAAACCAGGACTTTATCATGGTGCTGGCGAGTTCGCGAGCCCTCAATGAAGCCTTGCAGCACGCGACCACCGAGCTGATGCGGTGGCTCATGGAGAGTTACGGATTCGACGAGCGCGGCGCTAGCCTCCTGCTTGGCCAGGGCATGGAGTACGACATCTCGAACGTAGTGGATCCGGAGTTCACCATCGTAGCGAAGATGCGCAAGCGATATCTCGGACAGCCGCGTTAGGCGTGCACTGCGAAGCCTCGTCCGAAGCATGTTATCGGCCCGCCGGTTGCGTCAACTTCCAGATGGTGGATCGCAGCTCGTGAGCCCAGGCAAGCAGATGTCCATCCGAGGTCCAGGCCTCAAAGTGAAAGTCGCCCAGGAAATTGACGGGGATGCGCGTCATACGCCCGGTCGCGAGATCCACCACGCCCGGCTGGTAGAACCACGAATCGAGCGAGGCCAACGGTGCGGCCAGCTTGCCATTAAGAATACTGCTGGAAGTGATCGCGGCATCGGCGAGGTGGAATGGCCCATTGAGCGGAATATCCTTTTCGCCACTACCATCGAGCTGTGTTTCGAGAAGCCGTGTCCTCCCGCTTTGGACCAACTCCACAAGAAGAGACAACCCGCCGGGCATCACCGCGACGGCTTCGCCGGCGTGTAGCTTGCGCGGCTCTCCGCCCGCCACCGCAATGGACCAGATGGTTCCCGCGGCGGCGCAGTAGAGCGTGCTGCCATCCGGGCTCGCGGCCAAGGATTGCGGTTCGCCTTTATCAAATGCAATGCGGCGCGTGACTCGGCCGTTGGAGAGGCTGGCGATGGCCAGCGTGCGGTGGGGCTCCCCTCCGATGGCAAAAGCAATCTGGCCAGGTCCGGCGGCAGTAGCCGGACTGGAGGTCTCCTCGGTGGTGTTGACCAGCGGGACCGCTTCCTTTCCTTCCTCGATAACCATCAATCGCGCTCGGCCCGCGCGCCGGGCTGTCACCACGGCCCGCCCGTCCGAAAGGAAAAGGATAGTTCGGTTCCTAAGCACAGCCTGACTCGGTAAAGTCGAAATCAGTGTTGCCGCTCCGCCTGTGGCCGAAGTACGCAGGATGTGCACGGGCTCGTCCCATTCATCCAGGTAGATCGCACCGTCCGGGCTGGCGTCCAGGTATTGCACGGCATTGGACGAGCCGAACAGGACGCGCGCAGGACCGCGTCCGGAAGCGGGAAGCGATACGATCTCGGTCCGATCTTCGGCGGCCCTGGAGATGAGCACGGATTTGCCGTCGCGGCTCACCGCCAATGCGAGAGCGGAAGAGTCGTCGGCTGCTCCAGTGGGGAGCGGGCGGATTTGCCCGCTGGCGAGATCTAGAACGTACAAATGAGGCACGCCCAGCTGCCCGGGGCCGAGCCGGTCGCCCAATATCACCGCGTGGCGGCCATCCGGAAAGACCCGCACGTGTGCGAACGATGACATCACTTTGACCGGGAAGCCCTGCAGGCGGCCGCTTTCGGGCCAAAAGCGCGAGACCTGACGTTCGCGCTCGGCGTTCAGACGCACCACTAACAGACTGCCATCGGGCAGCGGTTCGGGTTGGTCGCTGTCCTCCAGTACGGGTTGTTCCTCGCCGCCCAGGGCGGGAACGCTGAAAATGCCAAGTGGGATGTCCGCCTGGCGATCGAAATAAATTCTGTTGCCGTCGGCGGACCAGTTGAGTTCCACCGCGGGCCCGGCGTTGCGTTTGTGGGTGAGTATGGTCCAATCGCCCGTGTCCGGCTTCATCACCGCGACCTGGGTGAGGCCTTGTTCCATGGCCAGGAAGGCGAGCGTATGGCCATCGGGGGAAATGCGCGGAGCAAGGGCGATCTCGGGGCCACCTAACAAGACGCCAGCCCAGGCAGGCTCGGGGCCCGTCGCAAGCTCGCGCCACCCTAGCATCGCGATGCCCGCGACCCCTAGCACGGAGACCCCCGTCCACACCAGACGAAACCAACCCGCGCGCCGCGGCCTTGCGGGTACTCCGGCAGCCGGTGGTTGTTCCAGCGCCCATTGCAGCGCGGCTTTCAGATCGCGAGCCGTTTGGAACCGCTGATCGGGGTCTTTGGCTAGACATCGCCTGAGGATTCGCTCGAACGGCAGTGCGGTCGCCGGCAGCGCTGGCTCGCGTTCAAGAATCGCCGCCATCACGCTCGCCGGACTCCCACCCTCGAACGGACGCTTCCCCGTCAGCGCCTCGCACAGCACGCAGCCGAAGCTGAATAGATCGCTGCGCGGGCCCGCTTCCTTCCCCTGTAGCTGCTCCGGCGACATGTATTGCCAGGTTCCTACGATCTGTCCCCGCCTCGTCAGTAGCGTCACCGTCGGATCGGTTTCGTTAAACTCGGGGCTGTGTTGGGTAGCCAGCCCGAAATCAAGCAGCTTGATTCCTTGTTTCGTGACTAGGATATTGTCGGGCTTCAGATCGCGGTGGGTGATGCCGTTGTGATGCGCGGCGTCGAGAGCATCCAGAATCTGCGTTGCATATTCGACGGTCTTGTCGAGTGTAAGCGGGCCCTTTAGCGGCACGCCCTCGACGAACTCCATCACCAGGTAGCCGGCGCCGTCAGGCAAAGTCCCGACGTCGTAAAGCTGGCAAATATGTGGATGATTCAACGCGGCCACTGCGCGCGCCTCGTGCTCGAACCGCTCCGAGAACCGCTCTTTGGCGACTTTGATCGCGACCAGACGATTGAGCCGTATGTCGCGAGCCTTGTAGACCTCGCCCATACCACCTGCGCCGATCGGCGCAAGGACTTCGTACGGTCCTAGTTTATTGCCCACAGACAGTGGCATCTGAGGAGTCCAATTAAGGTTACTCGATCAAACGGCGTTAGGCAGTTCGAGAAAGTATTGAAGCCAGGGCAGGCTGGACCGGCTGAGCTAGAACCAATCGCTGCGATAGGCCACCCACCAGCTCACGAAGAAAATGGGGATCGTGGCTCCCAGGGCCCACCATAGCGGCAGCACGAAATCAGCCACCAAACCCAACAGTGCAAAAGTGACCCAGAAGATCTTTCGTTCCACTCTCCTTAAGTCTATCGGAGCCAAAGGCGGCGACGCTCTCCTGCAGCGGCACGGCCCGCACGGATGTGCGGCGCAACCGCGCGATAATGCCCATGGTCGTTTTTCGGAAAGCTCTTAACGCACTACCGCCCACCGGGCGGTCCTGGACGTGATAAGATCCGGGCTTGAAAATCGGTGCTGCACTTCTGTTATCGCTACCGCTTTGCGGGGCCATCCAAAGCCCCGTCAAAGTCAGTGGTGGGATGGTATCCGGCATCGCCGGCCAGGACACCTCCATCATCGTCTTTAAAGGCATTCCCTTCGCGGCCCCTCCCATAGGCGATCTGCGATGGCGCGCGCCGAAACCGGTCATTCCATGGAGAGGCGTTCGGAAAGCGGATCGGTTCGGTAACAGTTGCATGCAGATCATCGTCGCGGAGCGCAAGCCGTGGACGTATGAGTTCATGACGCATACCCCCATCAGCGAGGATTGCCTGTTCCTGAATGTCTGGACGGGTGCGAAGGCGGCGGGGGAGAAGCGGCCCGTTTACGTCTACTTTTATGGCGGTGGGAATGTCGAAGGCTCCGGGGCTGTTCCCGTTTACGATGGCGAGGGTCTGGCAAAGAAGGGCGTCATCGTCGTGACGGTCAATTATCGTCTTGGGATTCTCGGATTTTTCACGCATCCTGACCTTTCAGTGGAATCGGAATCGCATACTTCGGGCAACTATGCTCTGCTCGACTTGATCGCGGCGCTGCACTGGGTGCATGACAATATCGCGGCATTCGGAGGCAATCCCGCCCGGGTGACGATCGGAGGCCAGTCAGCGGGCGCCTCGAATGTGCATAGCCTGGTTGCATCGCCGCTTGCCAAGGGATTGTTCCAGGCGGCGATCGCGGAAAGCGGGTCCAGCGTGGAAAGGCTAACGAATACACCTACTCTGTCCGAGCAGGAGAAACTCGGCGTCGAGTTCGCGCAGGCCAAGGGCGCGCACTCACTGGCCGATCTTCGCAAGATGTCGTGGGAGGGACTGAGCGCGCAAGTGCCGGGCCTCCAGACGCGGTTTGGGCCCGTGGTCGATGGCTACGTCGAGCCGGCATCCATTGCCACGATCTTCGCACAAGGCAACCAGAACGATGTGCCTATTCTCACCGGATGCAATAAGGAGGACCTGGGCGGTGGCGTTATGCACCCGACGATTACGGCCGATGAATTCCAGAAGCAGGCGGTGCGGCGGTATGGAGAACGCAGTGCCGAGTTTCTGAAACTATATCCGTCCGCGACCGACGAGCAGGCGCGCGCCTCGCAGAACGACAGCGCGCGAGATATGATGCGCGCCTCGATGTACCTGTGGACGTTGCGGCGTGGCGCGGCCGCGAAGACGAAGGCGTACACGTACTACTGGGACCACACCATGCCGGGTCCGGACGCGGACGGGTTCGGCGCGTTTCACACGTCGGAGGTGCCCTACGCGATGAATACTCTTTATATGTCAGACCGGCCCTTTACCGAGGCCGACCGCAAGATCGCGGACACAATGTCGTCCTACTGGGTTAACTTCATTCGGACGGGCGACCCCAACGGAGCAGGGTTGCCGCACTGGCCCTCAGCCGCGGATGCGCCAAAGATGACGATGGAGGTCGGTGACAAAACCGGCACGATCCCGGTCACGGGCAGCAAAGCGAAGGCGGACTTCTTCGAAAGCTGGTTTTCGCAGCGGGGAACGGTGTCTGCCAGATAGCCCCGAATGGAGGCGTCTCCGCGCCTGGCAATCCAAGCGAAAAAGAACCAGGAGGGCCCTGTGCCGCTGTCCCCGGGTCGTAACTCCGAGATGGACACCGCTGCCGCCTCACAAACGCGCCTACACCAGACAACGAATGGTTTGAGATGCACACCTGGCAGCACTTTGACGCGGGTCCGGTCAGTTTGCGCTCGACCGCGGGAATGCGAAGCTCTCCTGCAGCGGAACCGCCAGCGCGGTCCCGGCCTGTTCGACAGCATGCAACATCTTCAGTAACAGTTCCTGCTGGAGTGCGAGAAATTCGTCGTAGTCTTCCGTCTTCACGTAGGCCGCGACTTCGATATCCAGCGAATAGGGGCCCACGCCAACGAATCGCACCGGCAAAGCTCCCGCTTCAACTTTTGGGTGGCTAAGCAGGATTTCTTTGAACGACGATAGCACCTTCAGTAACTGGTCTGAGGTTGTGTCCCTCCGCAGGCTAAAGGTCGGATGGAAAAAAATCTTGTCCCTTCCGGAAATGTTCTCCAGCGCAACCGACGAGAATTGGCTGTTGGGCACGCTAATTATGGTCCGATCGGCCGTGCGAATGCGAGTTGAGCGAAGCCCGATGTGCATGACTGTGCCGGTGCGGTCGCCGAAGCGGCAAACGTCGCCGACCAATACCGGACGGTCCCCGATGATGGACACACCGCCGAACAGGTTTTCGATGGTTTTCTGCGCGGCCAATGCGACTGCGAGCCCGCCCACTCCAAGGCCTGCCAGAATGGCGGAGGTGTTGTACCCCCAGGCGCTGACAACGCTAAGAATCGCGAAAAGGAAAATCAACACCTTCGCGATTTGGCGCCCCAGCGGCAGCACGGAATAGCTGAGTGCCTGGACGCGAGGGTCTAGCCGGGAACGCCAGCGTTCCCCGACGAGGTCAATCAAGACCGCTCCAGCCCATGCGAGCGCGAGACAGAATATCAGAGCTAGCCCCCTTTCGACGTACACTCGGGCGAGCGTGGCTAAGGGCGCGAGTTCCATGGCCGCTCTGAATCCGGTGACGGCCAAAGCAGTTCGCAATGGGCCGCGAAACGCCGACGCGTTGGCCACCGGTCGAACCACCATCACGAGAGCCCATGCTATGAGTCGCGCCAGCATCCAGATTGCGAAAGCCATGATGGTGAGCGCAATCCAGCGCCACACGGGCGTATCGGCGAGCTCGAATTGAACCAATTGCCGAGGGAGCTTCTTCTCGAACGGCGTCTCCGACAGGATTTGATGCGCCTTCGGGATCAATGGAATGCTGTCGGATGCCACCAGCCAGACGCGGGAGCCAGGCCCGAGTGTGACGCGTTCCAGTTGCAGCTCCAGGGTTTGTCCATTGACTTGAAACGTGTCGAGCCGGTCGCGCGTGGCCGAAAGACTGTCGGATTGGTCTCCCTGTGGATCGCGGCTCAGCATGGTGATATCGAAGGGGGTGTCGTCGAGCAGGTCCTCCAATTGGCGTGCCAGATCCTGACCCTGTTTGGCGCGATCGGCCGGAGTCATTCTTCTCAAGTCAAGATAGCGAAGCGCTTTGATGTAATCCCGTGCGTGACAAGCTTCCAGGAAATGAAAGACCGAGTCTTGGGGCGTGTCCCGGCCCAACGGATCCTTCTGTTCCGGAACTGGCGTCTGTGCGCGGAGAATACCGGCGAATAACATGACAACCAAAAATCTGGTCATATCTAACTTCTACAAGAATTGGGTGCGTGCGTGTGCGATGCTGCCGAATTTCGTAGAATATTCCGTATGTCCAAAACGACGCGACTGCTCCTGCTTCTGGCCTGCGCAGCGGTTCCGCAGGCGTTCGCTGTACCCATTACTTATACGATGACCGGGTATGCTCAAGCCAACGGGAGGTGGGACCGGGCCAACTCCGAATACGATCGCCTTCACCTGGACGGTCAATGCGGACACCAGCAGCATCACCAATCCTTCGCAAGGTCTATACCAGCTCCCGGCGATAACCAGCAGCATGGTGATTGCCGGGGTGAAGACGACGGGGATCACCGGCGTGACGGTTTATTTGAACACCAGCACGGGCACGGTTACGTTCGGCAATATTCCCGGCGGGGGAATCGGGCTGACCAGCTCCTCATTGACCTCGTGGAATTTGGCGTCTCCCATTGGACCGCTGAACGGCCCGAATGTTCTGGTCGCGGGAATGATCACGGAGTCAAGCGGTTTTCCGATTACGCTCAGCGGCGTGGCCAACACGCAGAACGGCCCCAGCCCGACCTTTCAAGCCGCGCTGGCGAGTCCCGCCATCACCAACGTGGAGAACTCGGCCAGCAACATTTCACAGGCATTGCCGAATTCGCAGATCGCCCAAGGCTCCATTTTTATCGTCCAGGGGAGCGACCTGGGTCCGGCGAACATCTCCATCGCGCCGGCCGCCTTTCAGAGCACCAATTTGAGTGGCACAACAGTGGCAGTGACGATGAACGGAACGTCGGTGAACGTTCCGCTGTACTATTCTTCGGCAGGGCAAGTTGCCGCGCTGCTGCCATCGAACATCCCCACTGGCACGGGCACTATAGCAGTTACCTACGCCGGCAGCACCAGCCAGACGGCTCCGATCACCGTGGTGGCCAACAACCTGGGCATCTTCACCATCAATTCGAGTGGCGATGGGGTGGGCATCGTCACCTATGCCGACTACAGTCTGGTGTCGGACGTCAAAGCCACTAATTGCGGTGGGCCGAACACCGTATGCGGCGCAGCGAATCCCGGCGACACATTGATCCTGTGGGCGACGGGATTGGGCCCGGTCAACGGCGACGACGCCTCCGGAGCAGGCTTGGGCGTGGCCATCAACGTTCCCCTGACCCTGTTTCTGGGCGGCGTCGCGATCACCCCGAGCTATCAGGGGCGGTCCGGCTGCTGTATTGGAGAGGACCAGATCGTTTTTACGGTGCCGAACAACGTTCCCACCGGATGCGCGGTGCCGTTGCTGGTTCAGATCAACAACGAAGTCAGCAACGGTGTTCTGATGCCGGTGGCCAATGGCAGCCGCAACTGCACTGCCACGAATCCGGCCTACGCATCTCAAAACCTGGCGCAAGCAGCCGCTGCCGGGCAAGTGGGAGGCTACGCGGATATAGCGCTGCAGCCGGGCGGAACCGGGAACCCCGACAGTGCGAAGTTCAGTTTTGGCAAGATTACTTCGTACAACGCGGGGGTTCAGCCTTTCTTTGTGTCCTATATCGACGATCTTGCGCCGGGCACGTGCGCAGTGTACAACAACCTCCTCTCCACCGTGAGCGCACCAGCGGGTTTTGGCAACGCCGACGCGGGATCCAGTTTCATGATTATTGGGCCGAATGGCACGCTTACCGAGCCATCGGGCTTCTCACAGCTCAACTCGAACGGAACTTTTCTGGTGCCCGGGGCCTACACGGTCAGCGGAGCCGGGGGGGCCGATATTGGCGCATTCAAGGCGAACGTGACCATTCCTCCTGCGGCGGTCCTGACCACTCCGAGTCCGTCGAACTTTCCGGCGAGCATTACCCGTTCCAGCGGATTGACCGTTGCCTGGACGGGAGGGAGCGCAAACGCAACGGTGGGGATCCAGCTATTCGGCGCCACCGATAACACGGGGTTGACCGGCGCTCAAATAAAATGCGACGTGCCCGCAAGCGCGGGTACGTTCACGATTCCTGGCTACATTCTGTCAGCGCTTCCAGCCGGCAATTACGGCAGCTTCGGTTTTGGGCAATTCGCGCCGGAGGTTCCGATCATCGCCACCGGTCTGATTGACGGCGAAGTCGAAATCTCAAGCCCGGGGGTGTCATTCAACTTCACGTTGAAGTAGGCGAATCCAGGGTGGGCTGCGAGTTACCACGGTCCCGAAACCGGGAGAACAGCATGACTACACAGGTGCACGGGCGTGTATTGGGGCTCCTGAGCGGGCTGCTGCTGGCGCAGGGTGGATTTGACGGTCCGGGGTGTTATCAAATCACGAATCTCAAATCCGGCAGAACGTTGACTGTCGACCGCCGCGATCAAAGCAGCGTCCTGCAATTTGGCGCGCGCGAGGGCGACGATCAGATCTGGGACATCCGGCCCGGCCCGGATGGCTTCTTTTTCCTACGCAACGGAATGAATGGCTACGCGCTCGACGCGGGTGGCGGGGGTAGGAGCGAGCCGGTGCGCGCAGTGCCGTTCAACGGCGGCGGCGCGCAACAATGGCGGATTCAGCCGGGCAAGGACGGAAACCCATTGATTATCTCGCGCATGGGCCGCACGCTGGATGTTCCCAACGGCAGCAGTCGCGATGGCATGCGCCTGCAGGTTTACGATCAGAACGGCGACTCCAATCAGCGCTTCATCTTCCGGCGCGTGGCTGGGCGCGATTGGGACTGGGATCGCGAGCGTGACCGGGATCGCGACCGGGACCAGAACCGGGGCCGCGATGCGGGCCGTGAACGTGGCCGGGGCGGGAGCGTCACGTGCTCTTCCAACGACGGGCGGCGAGCCTACTGCCAGGTGGATACACGCGACGCCGAAGTTCGAATGGTTCGGCAGATCAGCGGCAGCCCTTGCCGGCAAGGCGAGACTTGGGGTTGGGACGGCAGAGGCATCTGGGTGGACCGAGGGTGCCGCGCCGAGTTCGTGGTGCAAAGGCGCTAGCGGCAACGGCTATCACGGGCGCGCAGATAAGCGCTTCGACCGACCGGCTCAGGGTGGCTGCGGCATTTTTTCCGGGACTGGTTTCGTATCTCAGAGCCATTCAGCCTTGACAACGAAAGCGATTAGAATCACAATGTAGTAGTAATGCTCGGCGAGTTCGAATATCTTTTGCTTACTGCGGCTGTTCGGCTCGGCGAAGAGGCTTACGGGGCGGCGATCCGACAGGAGATCGAGTGCTCCATAGGGCGCCGTTGCTCGATCGGAGCCCTTTACACAACCCTGGACCGTTTGGAGCTGAAGGGTTTCATCAGCACCTGGATGGGCGACCCAACGCCGCAACGCGGCGGCCGACCCAAGCGAATGGTGCGTGTTACGGCGAAGGGCACCCGAGCGGCCCGAGATTTTTACGCGGCGATGATGCGAGCCAGCCGCGGTGTCTCCTGGGCGGCAGAGCGAGCCTCAGACCCCACCGAGGGCCGATCATGACACGAATCTGCTGGTGGTTGGTCGACAAGCTGTCCCGAGTTCTGGAACCCATCGAAAGAGACGTAGTGTGCGGCGACTTCGCGGAGTCACACGAAACGGGAGCTCAAGCTCTACGCGACGTACTGGGGTTAGTCGTTCGCCGCCAGATGGCATTGTGGCGCCATTGGCCGCTGTGGCTGGTTCTCGTGGGTGTGGTCGCGCCGCTCGGCATGCTGCTCAGCTTGGTCTCAAGGCGCGTCGCCGACTCGACCGCCATTTATGCCTGGATGTATCTCAACAACTTGGACTGGTCCTACCTTCAGCACCGCGCCTTCTGGATTATTCTCGCTCAGACGATCCCGTCTCTTCTCCTCAACAACGTGGCACTGATTTGCTTGTCGTGGACCATCGGTTCCGTGCTTGGAGCCCTCTCGCGACGGGCCATCCCGATCAACGGCGCCTTGTTTTGCCTGGTGTTGCTGTTTGGGGAATTGGTGGCGGCTCCGTGGTATGCACAACTACAGCAACATCTTTTCCTGGGCGCGCTCGGAAGACACGGTGCAAACCACCTCCATGACAACGATGCCGTGTTTGCGCTGACATTCTACAGGGTAATGTTCCCGCTTTTAGTGCAAGTAATCCTGGTGCTGCTTCCCTCCCTGTGGGGAATATGCAATGGTCTCGGAATGATCAGAATGCCACTGCTGCTGCGCGCGATCATATGGGCTCCCGCCATCGCGATTATGGCTGTGCTGGCGACCTGGCAAGGAGTTTGGTGGGCTGCCCTGGAGACCCATAACGGAGTCTGGTTACTGCGAAGTTGGCAAATGCCGGCCTTATCATTTGCTATCGCAGGGCCAATTATGTACTGGATCTCAATGGCGAGTTGGAAACGTTGGCATCCAAGTGCAGCCTAGGCCCGTTAGAAAAGGAGGAGAAGTATGAGCGCTACCTCAGTTCGAATCGGTCCGGAGCGTGCAGTGGCCCTGCTACTGATATTGGCCGCTGTCGCCGTGGCTACGGATCAATCCACTCTGCAACCCGCAAAACAGCGGAAGCCCGCTGCCAGCTTCGCGCTGAAAGACGGCTCAGGCGCCACTGTAAAGCTCGAAGAATACCGTGGCAAGGTCGTCTTGCTCGATTTCTGGGCCACTTGGTGTACCGGGTGCAAACAGGAGATTCCGTGGTTTTCGCAGTTTCAGAAGACGTACGCTAGTAGCGGTTTCGCGATGATCGGCGTGTCCCTCGATGAAGGCGGCTGGAGGGTTCTCCGTCCATTCCTCGCGGCCAACAAGGTGCCCTACGAAATGCTTCTGGGAAACGAAGCAACGGCCCAAAGTTATGGAATCGCGAGCCTGCCGGACACTTTCCTTATAGACCGAGAGGGGAGAGTGGCGGCGGCTTATAGGGCGCGACTCGTGGACAAAGACGAGGTCGAGGTGAATATCAAGGCGCTACTCTCCCAGCGCTAGCGCTGTATCGTCGATCCCGTGCGGCTAGGCGAGCTTCACCTGACGGCCCTCAATGAGTGACGTGCCGGTCGGACAGTCCCGGCGGGCGCCGGTGCACTTGAGTTTCGAGCCGCTAAACGATTCGGTGAACCACGTACGAAACGTGGAGTGACCTCGGACGTAACGGATTTGCGAGGACGCACGTCTGCGATGGCATGAGCCATCTCGTGCGGCCATGTGTCGCTGCGGTATGGTGCACGCTGCTGGCCGCAACGGCCGCCGGGCAAGACGGGACGCCGGTATTCCGGACCAAGTCCGAGCTGGTGCTGCTGGATGTCCAGGTGATTCAAAAGAAGACCAACACTTCGACGGCGGCGCTGCGGCGGGAGGACCTGCAGGTCTTTGAAGACGGTAAGCCGCAACAGATCGCTTTCTTCAGTCGCGACGAGTTGCCCCTATCGATCGTAATGCTGTTCGATATGACGGCCACGTCGCAGGCCGTGCTGAAACGTCTGGCGGAAGGGGCGCAATCCGCGCTGAGACATTTGAAGGCGTCCGATGAAGTTGCCGTGATGGTGTATGCCGCGCACGGGCGTATGCTGGACGGGTTCACGACAGACCGCGAGCGGACAGCTGCCGCGATTGCGCGCGCTTCGGGCGAGGATCAGCCGGGAGGCGCATTTTTCAACGAAGCCGTATGGGAAGCCGCCGAGCTGCTGCGGGAATCGGGCAGCCCATCCGGGAGGCGGGTGGTGATCTGGCTCACGGACAATCTGCCGAACGTGCCGATTTCGCGAATGGATCGAAGCGACGGCGAAAGCCACACGGTCCACACCGAAAGCGAGGCGATTCGCGAGCTGCACGAATCGGGAACTGTGGTTGCTCCGCTATTGCTGCGCAGCCCTGTGGCGATGGCGATGGCGGGGCCGGTGCTGGCCTTCGAAGCGCCCTTCCGGCATTCGCATCCGCCGGGCGACGCCCACAAATACGCGGAGCTCACGGGCGGCGAGGCGATCGGGCTGGGGGGTAAAAGAGTGGACGAGCGGCTGGGCGATCTGATCGACGATCTGCGTTCGCGATATACCATCGGATACCGGCCGGCAGATGAAAAGCCGGCCGGAACATTCTGCAAGATACAGGTGTCGCTCGCGCCCGGGGGCGCGTTGAGGCTGCAGGAGTGGAAAGTGCTAGCCAGGGCGGGATATTACCGGAATTGATTTTGACCGTTTTCTGACCTGGCCGTTTTTCGACCCTTCAACGCAAAAAGAACCTGTGCTATGACGCCTTCGCGCTAACGGATCACTCGATCCGCGCGGCACGCCGGGGCTTCGAGCCGCACCGGCGACTGCGATCGATGATCCAAGGAGGATGCCGATTTATGGGTTCGACCAGACGCACTGTTCTGGCAGTGGGAGCTGCAGCAGCGGCAGCGGCCGCCGTGCCGAGGGTATTTGCTCAGCAGCCGGGCGAAAGAGGGACTGGCAAGTTCTATGAACGAGGCCCTGTTCGTATCTACTATGAGGAGGCCGGTTCCGGCTTCCCGCTTTTACAGCTTCCGGGCGGAGGGTTGAACGCGACTATCTCGTTCTTCACCGGCAACTCTCCGTTTAATGCGATCGAGGAGTTCAAGGGACAATATCGTTGCATCGCGGCGGATCTGCGCAATGCCCCCAGCGGCCAGTCCACCGGCCCGGTCGAGGTCGACAGGCCGTGGGAATCCTATGCCGACGACCAGCTCGGCGTGATGGATCATCTGGGGATCGACAAGTTCGCGGTGATGGGTTTCTGCATCGGCGGCCCTTTCATCTGGAGTCTTTTGAAGCGCGCGCCCAATCGTATTGCCGCGGCCGTGCTGGCGCAGCCGGTGGGTTGGCGTCCGGAGATGCGCGACCATAAGTATCCAGGCGCATTTTGGACGAATTGGGGTGCAACGCTGACGGCTGAGAGGCCCGAGATCGCGATGCAGACGACGGATCAATTTGTGACCAAGATGTTCGAAACCAACCCCGACTTCGTCTTCACCGTGACACGCGATTTCGTTCGTATTTGCCAGAACCCGGTGCTGATCCTGCCGGACGACGTTCCCGCGCACCCGTACGCGGTCGCCATGGAGTGCGCGATGCTCGCGCCCAAGGCCGAGGTAAGCATGTTCCCTGGAAACAACCCAAGGAGCGAGTTCCCCTGGCGGTGCGTCAAATTCATTCCTTCCTGAAGGCGCATCGGCCTGCTTAGGCGGCGGTGTCCTGAGCCTTTCTGCGAAGAAGCTCACCACGCGAAGGAACGCCTCCAGCCGATACTATCGCTCAATGATGATCAGACGATCCTGAGAATTGTGCAACTCAGCAATGCGGATCGCGTTCCGCCGAAGTACCTCGGCCGCAACCGCGGTCGGATAGTTGCAGGACCCGAGAATGACGGCCTTTGCACCACTGAACCTGCTCACGAGACGCTCGAAATTCTGAGGTCGCCGGCTCTCGCCAGTCCGTTGCGAAGCGCAGTTTCGGAATCGGGGAAAAGGTCACGCAAAAGTTCAACGAGCCTTGGCGAAAGGCTCTCGTCGAACAGAAGTTTCATCCCTTCGAGACTTTACGCTCGCCCGCCAACTCCGCGGCGTAAGCGTACACGGCCAGGAAGTCTTCTGGCTCGAGCTGGGGATAGTCGGCCAGGATTTGCTCCTGGGACGCTCCGCTGGAGAGCCATTCCAGAATCTCCTGAACCGTGATTCGGTGGCCGCGAATACACGGCTTCCCGAACCGCACCTCAGGATCAATCGTGATCCGCTCCAGAAGTGAACCATGGAGTGCCGACATTTATACTGCCCCGCATGTATTGTATATCGGACTTGACCGGGTCGAGCGGCGCTTCGGTTGTACGGAGTCATTGTCGATGAAATAGGAGGCCTCATATCGGGCGGATAAGCCAGTTAGCCTCACCATTGATCGCTTCAGGGGTTGCGAGGGCATCAAAGGCGAAGTTGAAGTGTCAAGCGGATGCACAAGATGAACGCGCCGGTTGAAATCATCGGAGACTTCAGTGACCTAAAACCCATTACGGAGCTTTTGAAGGCCCTGTCGAGGCGCTAATCTGTCCTCGCCACTTTTCGGCGCGAAGGGTTCCATCGGGGGGCGCAAATATATCTCCACCAAGCCTTAATCTTCCGGACCAGACAAACTCTTGACCGGCGGCATTCGTTAAATAGAGATTGATGGGAAGTGGAGCCTTTGTTTCTTCGTCTCTCAGTTCCAAGCCGTAGTGCTTTTTGAACTCAATGCTGCCCTCTCCGCGTGAGAAAATCACCGCTGGTCCGGAGGCGTTCATAGCAGGCCTCCTGTTGCCAATTTTTACGCCCCACAATGAGATTTCTGCGGGTGAGTTGTTATATACGACGATTCCTGTGTTTCCGTTGAGCTGGGGATTTATGAACACGCTGTATTGCATTGCAAGTTGTTCTTTCATCTGGTCAGCGGTTGCCTGCGTCGCCGTCTGAAGACTGGAGAGTATCGCGTTTTGCTTGGTCATCATGCTGTCCTGATCCACGCCCTGTTTCCACCCAAGCCAAATCTCTACTCCGATGAGGGCAATCACAATAAGTTCAAGAATCAGATCTCTTATGGATACGGAGCTATCATGCCGGCGGTCCAGCTCTTGCATGTAGAACTGAGCCTCCGTTAAAGCAATGAGACGCAATTCGGCCGCATTGTGTTCATAAGCTCGATCAAAAGCCATTTTCGCTTCATGTCGGAGGGCGTGCTGGCCCAGCTTTTCAAACTGCTCAAAAGTCATTTTCTCCCCACCGGTTTCCCGCGCGGAAACATAACCTTTCACAATTGTATCGAAGCCTTGATAAGCGCCATGGAATTCAGTAGCACATTTTGGAAGACTTGGCCTCCGACGCTGACGGCTAGCGGCCCGAGATCACGATGCAGACGACCGATCAATTCGTGACCAGGATGTTCGAGACGAACGCCGACTTCGTCTTCACCGTGACGCGCGATTTCGTGCGCAGTTGCCAGAACCCGGTGCTGATCCTGCCGGACGACATTCCCGCGCACCCATACGCGGTCGCCATGGAGTGCGCGATGCTGGCGCCCAAGGCCGAGGTAAGCATGTTCCCCTGGAAACAACCCGAGGAGCGAATTCCCCTGGCGGTGCGCCAAATTCATTCCTTCCTGAAGGCGCATCGGCCTGCTTAAAGACCGGCCCGGGGCACGGGATCTACGTTCAAGCCTCTCATCTGGATTGCCACCGCGTTGTAGACCACACGAGCTTCGGCGCTACGGCTGAGGTGGAGCGGGCGTGAGGCCGTGGCGGCGCATGAGTTCGGCTATTTTTGCGCGGTCCGGCGGCGCGCCGGCCGCCGCGTTGATCATCTCGGCAGACTCGCGGAAATACTGCGGGCCAATTGCGGCCGGCGTGATTACGCACAAGGCCTTGGCGTCGCGGCTTGCATTGTTGTCGAACCGGTGGATGGCGCCCCGCGGAATACAGAGTGCCTGCCCTGGCCCGATGTCGATGGATTTTCCATCGACAGTCCACGTCAAAACTCCGTCGAGACCGTAGATAGTCTCCTCATAATGGTCGTGGCTATGCGCTGGGGCCAACAGGCGCTGCGCTCCGGGAACGACCAGCTCAAAGGCCGCGATACTGGAATTCGAGTTGTCCCCGGTGATCAGGAAGCGTACTGCGAGAGGCCCCAGGCGAATGGTCTCATCGGAAGGATTGGCCTGAAGGTTGAAGGTCGGCTGCGTCATGTGATCTCCTCGGTAAATGTAGTTTACCGTTGTTCTTATGGTAAACTGCATTTACTACAATGTCAACGCCCGCATCGTCAAAAAGGCGGCCGGCCAAGACGGCAGACATGCTGATCGGCGCACTGCTGCGCGCGCCCGCCCACGCGATCCATCGCCGCATCATCAAAGAACTCAATGCGGCCGGCTTTGACGAGTTGCGCATGCCGCATATCGCGGTGCTGCAGTTTCCAGGTCCGGATGGCGTCTCCCCGGGGACCCTGGCCGAGCGCGCAGGCATGAGCAAGCAAGCGATGAACCAGCTTCTCCAGAGCCTGGAAGGTTTCGGTTATATTTCCCGGTCGGCAGCGCCGGACGAGGGCCGCATGCGAATTGTCCGCTTCACGAAACGCGGGCGGGCCGCATATTCAAAGATCCACGAAATACTCCGCGATGTCGAGCGCGAATGGAGCGCCGAGCTCGGATCGAGGGATTTCGCCAGGCTCAAAAAACTGCTGCTCCGTGTATGGGAGAGCCCGCTGAGCCGCTAGCCTCGTTTTGATAACGCGTCAGGAAGAAGGCGGTGTTCGACCGCGGTTCTGGCGGTCGGCTTCGAATCGGCGAGTCGGGTAAAATCACATCAAATGAAGACGCGATATGTTTTGTTGACGCTTTCCTTGGGTCTCGGCGCGCTCTGGGCGCAGAATGGCGCGACCAGCGCTGATTGGCCTTCCTATGGCGGCACGCAGTTTGCCTGGCGGTACAGCGCGCTCGATCAGATCAATACGTCGAATGTGAAGAAGCTACTGCCAGCCTGGCAGTTTCAGACCGGCGACTATGCGCAAGGGTTGCAATCGACGCCGATCGTGATCGATGGCGTGCTGTATCTTTCGACCACGCACAGCCAGGTGTTTGCGCTGGATGCCGCGACCGGGAAGATGATCTGGCAGTACAAGTATCCGATGCCGCGCGGGGCGGGAGGCAACATTCAGAATCGCGGCATCGCGGTGGGGTTGGGGAAGGTGTTCGTCGGGACGTACGACGATTACGTGGTGGCGATCGATCAAAAGACCGGGGCCGAGGCGTGGAAGACCGCGATGGCCGATTCGAGCCAGTGCGGCTGCAGCATCACCGGCGCGCCGCTGTTGGTGAAGGATAAGGTGATCGTCGGCGAGGCGGGCGGCGACGGCGCGTTTCGTGGATTTCTCACGGCGCTGGACGCCAAGACCGGGCGCGTGGCGTGGCGCTTTTACACCATTCCGGGTCCAGGCGAAAAAGGGAACGAGACCTGGAAAGGCGATAGCTGGAAGTACGGCGGCGGCGCGACCTGGATGACGGGCTCGTTCGACCGCGATCTCAACCTGGTTTATTGGGGCACGGGGAATGCGGCGTCGGATATGTATTCGGCGAATCGGTTTTCCGGGCAAGGCGAGGGCGCGAATCTTTATACCGGCAGCGTGGTGGCGCTGGATGCGGATACGGGAAAGCTCAAATGGTATTACCAAGAGATTCCCAAGGATGTTTGGGATTACGACTCGGCTTACGAATGTCTGCTGATCGACCGGCCGGTGCGCGGCGTGATGCGGAAGCTGCTAGTGCATATCAATAAGAGCGGATATGCCTGGGTGCTCGATCGGACCAATGGCGAGTTTTTGGGCGCGTTTCCGATCGTGGATAATCACACCTGGTTGAGCGGCATGACCGAGGATGGCAAGATTCTAGGGCGCGTGGAACCGGCCGAGGACAAGGCTACGTTGATTTGTCCGGGGCCGGATGGCGGCAAGAGCTGGAATCAGGTGGCGTATTCGCCGCGGACCGGTTTCATGTATACGCCGACGCTGGAAATCTGCAGCGATTCGGTGGCGCGCGAGCAGACGCCGGTGGAAGGGCGCGGCTTTTTGGGAGGGACGTGGAGCCATCGCGCGCCGGCGGAGGGCCCGGCGTATAGCCATATCGACGCGTACGATCCGGTGACGGGAAAGCGCCTGTGGTCGGTGCGGTACAAATACGCGTTGCTGGCATCGATGCTGGCGACGGCGGGAGACTTGGTGTTCACGGGCGATCCGGAGGGTAATTTCTTCGCGCTGAATGCGCGCACGGGCGAGAAGCTGTGGAGTTTTCAGACCGGGGGCGGGCATCGCGGGTCGGCGATTTCTTACAGCGTGAATGGGCGGCAGTACATTGCGACGCCCACCGGCTGGGGATCGATCGCGGGGCGCGCGCTGACGTCGATTTGGCCGGAGGCGGAGAATTTCCGGCCGGGATCCACGCTGATGGTGTTCGCGCTGCCGGAGGCGGGTCAATGAAGAGCGGTCTGGTCTGGCTCATGTTGGCTGCTCCGGCGCTGGTTGTGGCGCAGCAGAACGCCGGGTCTGCTTCGGCGCGCGGGCTGGATGTTTTCAACAAAAGTTGCGCCACCGGGTATTGTCATGGAGTGAAGGGGACGCCGGGCGGTGCGCCGAGGTTGGCCGCGCGCGGATTCGACGATGCCTATGTTTCGCAGACGGTTCGAAACGGGATTCCGGGGACGGGCATGCCCGCGTTTGGGACGTCGCTTGATCGGGAGGATTTGCTGGCGGTCATTGCGTATGTCGACAGCTTGAATGGAGTCACGCCGCCGCCGAATCCTTTTGCTATGGTGCGGGAATCGCGCAAGCTTCCGCCGGAGGCGCAGCGCGGCCGGCAGTTGTTTGCCGATCAAGTGCGGGCGTTCCAGCGCTGCTCGACGTGTCATCAGGCGGACGGGATTGGGATCGCCGTCGCGCTGCCGTTTACATCGGTTCCAGACAGTGTGGCGGCGCTGCGGCAGGTCGCTACGCCGCAGGTGGAGACCGCGACAGCCGAGGGCGATTCGTTTCCCGCGCTTCCGTTGAACAAGAGCGGCGCGCAAGCTAAGCTTTACGACTTCAAGACGCTGCCACCGGTGCTGCGGACCTTTCCTAAGGGTGAGGTGACGTTCAAAGAAGGCAGCGCGTGGCGGCATGAGGCCATGCTCGCGTCTTATAACGATCAGGAGCTGGAGTCGATTCTGGCGTTTCTGCGCGCGGTGGTCAAGCCGTAGGGCTCACTTCTTCGGGGGCAGAAACTTCTTGTCGATGGATGCGACGACGACGTAGTTGGGGTCGACCATTTCGTCCAGGTGGATCTTCGCCACTTTGGACAGCAGTTCATAGGCATCGAGATCCGAGAGGCCGTAGTCTTTGTGGATCCAATCCACCAGTTCGGTGAAGGCGATGCGGAGCGCGTCGTCCAGCGGGCGATAAGCGCCGACGGTCATGATGGAGTTGTCGTTTTCAAAACGAGGCCAGTCGATTTTCCTGTTCTTGATGACGCTGACCTGGACCCGTGCGAGCAGCGGAACTTCGATGGCCGTGCCGTCCACTTCGCCGTCGCCCATCGCGGCGTGGCCGTCGCCCATGTAGAGCAGGGCGCCGGGAACGTTCACGGGAAGATACAACGTATTGCCGACGCTGGCCTCGGGTGCGTCCATGTTGCCGCCGAATTCTGCCGGGACGATGGATGCGCGCACTTCTCCTGAGGCGGGGGCGACGCCGATGCAACCGAAGAATGGATGCAGCGGGATCTTTACCGAGAAGTTGGAGTCGAGCGCTTTGAAAGTCGCGGTGTTGCTCGCTTTGTCGATGGGATAGAACCAGGTTTTTTCGGGCAGCGGGGCGTGGATCATGGCGGTGTAGTTGGTTTGGTTCAACGCGCCGAAGCCTGGCGCGAGGTTGCCGACGCCCTGGTTGCCGTCTACTTGGAGGTCGAGGAACTTGACGGCCAGGGTGTCGCCGGGTTGCGCGCCATCGATATAGAAAGGTCCGGTGAGCGGGTTGTCGCCTTTGACCATGCTCAGCGTGTCGCCGGGCTTTTTGAGCGCGTTGCCGAATGCGTCCAGGGTGTTGGTTTCGATGATGTCGCCCGGTTTGACGTGTGCGACGGGGGAGGCGGGGCCGTAGACATACTTCACGTTGTTGACGGTGGCGTGATACTCGACGACGGTCTGGGCGGCGGCGGTCGACACTACGAGCAAAAGAAGGTAGGCTTTCATATCCTGGGTTCCTTTGATCTAATGTAGCTGAGGAAGAATTGGCATGCGGCTCAAATTCATTAATTGGGGAATGAGTGTACTGTCCCCGGTTTTTCCGGTGATGGCGCAGGTGGCGCTGTCGGGGCACGTCAGTTCGGTTGAGGAAGGGCGGATGGAGGGCGTGCTGGTGGGGGCCAAGAAGGCCGGCTCCAACATAACCGTCACGGTGGTCAGCGATGAGCAGGGGCGGTACCGGTTTCCTTCCTCGAAGCTCTCGCCCGGCGAATATGCGTTGAGGATTCGGGCCGTCGGATACGATCTGGAGGGGCCCGGCACGGTGGAGGTTGGGGCAGGCAAAAGCACGACAGCGGATCTGAAACTGCGCAAGGCTGCCGATGTGGCCGCGCAGCTTTCGAATGCCGAGTGGCTCGCGAGCATGCCGGGTTCCGAGCAGCAGAAGGCTTCCATCAGGAATTGCACGCACTGCCATACGCTGGAACGCATCATGCGGTCGCGCGCCGATGTGGACGGGATGGCGAAGATCGTCGAACGAATGTCGACCTATCCGCAGCTCTCGTTTCCGTTGATGCCGCAGAAGCTGGTGGCGCCGCGGATTGGCGGTGGCGAAGATCCGCTGGAGCAGAGGATGGAGGGCTGGCGGAGGCAGGCGCAATATCTGAGCACCGTCAATCTGAGTGCGGCCGATCAGTGGAAGTATCCGTTTCAGATTCATCCCCGGCCGAAGGGCAGGGCCACGCAGGTGATTTATACCGAATACGATCTGCCGCGCGGACGCGGCAGCCGCACGATGTGGTGGTGGATTCAGACGGCATGGCTTGGTATGCGAGCTTCGGCGAGCAGATTCTGGGCAAGATCGATCCCAAGACCGGCAAGGCCACCGAATATCAGATTCCGCGCTTGAAAGCGAATCTGCCGACCGGAATTCTGGCGCTGCGATTCGACAAGGATGAAAACCTGTGGATGGGGATGCAGTTTCAGGGCGGCATCGCGAAATTCGACCGCAAGACGGAGAAATTTCAGACCTGGAGCCTGCCGCCGGAGTTGAACGGCGACTACGTTCAGATCAACCAGGTGAGCCCGGAACACGCTCAGGTGGATGGCAAGGTCTGGTTGCAGGACGCGGGCACTTACACGGTGCTGCGGCTGGATCTGAAGTCGGGCAAGTTTGAGGTGTTCACGCCGTTCGCGATTCCGCGGCCCAATATTTACGACGTGATTTCCGATGCGCAGAACAACGCGTACTTCACTGTCATGGGGAAAGAGCACATCGGCAGGATCGATGCCAAGACCGGGAAGATCACTATCGTGCCGACGCCCACGCATGGGTCCGCACCGCGCCGCGGCATGATCGATCAGCAAGGGCGGCTATGGTTCGGCGAGAATCGCGGCGATCGCATCGGGATGTTGGATACCAAGACGGAGCAATTCAAGGAGTGGGCGGCGCCGACGCCGGGACATGGCCTTACGATGTGACGGCGGACAAGAACGGCGAGGCATGGGCGGGCGGCGAGTTCACCGATACGGTGCAGCGGCTGGATCCGAAGACCGGCGAGTTTGTCGAGTATCTGCTGCCGCGGTTTACTAACATCCGCCGGGTGTTCGTCGACAACTCGACCACGCCGGTCACGTTCTGGGTGGGCAACAATCACGGCGCGTCGATTGTGAAGCTGGAGCCGCTGAACTGATTTATCGAAAGCGGGTGGAAGAGAACG
>CAVUBR010000026.1:0-26336 GCA_963739705.1 Terriglobia bacterium
CTGCCCGGAAGTTGACGGGAACCCGGTCCTCCTCGAATCTGAGGTACAAGCTTTATTTGATGCAGGGCTGCTTACCCATGAGGCCCTCCATAACCTGGGTCTAACCGACACTCAAGTTGAGAATGCGCTTGGCCTAACTGCTGCTCAATGCGGTAGCGGAACAGATTGCATTACGGTTAAGCTTTTAGACGATTGTGTCTCAGCTCTTACACCGATTCTTCTTCCGTAGGATAGTAATGAGACAACCGATTAAAGTGCCGCTCCTCATACAAACCGTTTCGGTAATGCTAGTAGCCTTTACGACGCTAGTCGCAAGGCCGCTCGAGGCTCAGCGTTTGGTGAGCGGAACGGTAAAGTCCACGGCCGGCGCACCACTCGATAGGGTTTGGGTTCAGCAACTGGGTACCTGGAAGGGAAGTTTCACTAAAGCCGACGGCGTGTTTTCCTTCCCTCTGGGCGAACCAGCGGCACTCTTACTAGCGCGGGACGGTTATACACCGGAAATCATCGCGACCACAGGGTCCGAAAGGGATGGTGAACAGACTGTGACTATGCGGCGTGACACCGATGCGGCATTAAACATCCGGGCTTGCAGGCGACCGGGTACAGGGCTGTTCCCAGAACTGGAACTAGAACCGGCCTCTAACGTCAAGGTCAAACACGGTGGGGAGGTAGACTTCGCAGGCTACACAGCGACCTATAGAGCGAATGGTAAACCTTCGGGAGTGCTCGCCAGCATGACTGGTGTTCATGTTGCAGGACTTACTCTGACGCCGGATTGGGTAAAAGGTCTGTCTTCCTTGACCGTAGGTAGCGTTAAATGCGGTGCCGTGCAAGAGATAGACCTCCGCGGCGTGTCCGAAGGGGGCCTGCGGTCCAGATGGATTGGTTATGCATTCGGCTACGCTGAGTACTCGCGAGTGCCAGAGAAAGTCGCAGCTGCGTTCGATCGCGCTATCGACCACGGCTGTTGCCGCGAACCAGTTTCTACCAAGCCTAACTACCCATCAAGATTGCGCTAGTTGCCCTACGACCAGGTGAAGTTCGCCACGTCCACGCGCGGGATTCGGCTGGCGATTTTCGATATCCTGGTTCATTATGAGAACCATCCTCGCCGCGATTGCGTTCGCTGCCCTGGCCTCGGGCGCCGGCAACCAGCAGATCAATAGCAGAGGCTCCGCTTCCGCTCCGATTACGATGGACGTCTACAGCGACTTCCAGTGTCCCGGCTGCAAGGCGCTGTATGAATCCACCTTGCGGCCGCTGATCGACAACTATGTCGACAAAGGCAAGGTCTACCTGGTGCATCACGACTTCCCGCTCCCGATGCACGCCTTCGCGATGCAAGCCGCTTGTTACGCCCGTGCGGCGCACCGCATCGGCAAGTACGATCAGGTAGCGGATATCCTGTTTCGCCAGCAGCAGAACTGGTCGGCCACCGGCAAGGTGGGCGAGACCGCTTGCAGCGTTCTGACGCTCGGGGAAGCTAAAGAAGTGCAGGCTCTGGCCAAGGACCCCACCGTCGTCGCCGAGGTGCAGGCCGATATTCAGGCCGGCGTCGCCGCGCATGTCGATGGAACCCCAACCGTGTTCCTGAAGCGCGGAGTCAAGCAATACCGCATTCCCACCGGCGCCGGTTACCAGATCCTGGCGCGATTCATCGATCAGTTGCTCTCCAATTAGCGTGCGGCGCCTGATTCTCCCGCTGCGGCTGTTGCTCGGTGCGGTGTTCGTTTACGCCGCTTATACCAAACTCCGGCAGCCGTGGATGCTGTTCGCGATGTCCATCGACGCCTACCAGATTCTTCCCCAGTGGGCGGTGCTGTTGCTGGGCCACTGGCTTCCCTGGCTGGAGCTTTCGATCGGCGTGCTCCTGGCCGCCGGCATCTTACTTCGCTACATCGCCGCTGGCGCCGCCGGCCTGCTTCTGATCTTCTTCACGCTGATGGCGCGCGCGTTCGTCAAAGGCATGGCCATCGATTGCGGCTGTTTCGGGCTGGGCGAGGCGATCACCGCCGGAACTCTGGCGCGCGACGGGCTGCTGGTAGCTCTGGCGCTGGTTCTGACGTTGTTGGCGCGGCGCGACGCCGCTAACCCGCTTATCTCACAGGCTGGTCAGAATGGAAGAACTTTGGAAGCGATGAGTGGGCGCGAGTGGCGCAGTCTTCGGGAGATGAGAAAATGGTGGCCGATTTGGCCGTATGGTAAGGGCATTCGGGTCTGGCCGGCGGCGCGCGCAGCCTGTGAGGGTTAGTGGTGGCGCACTGATCCGAGCCGGGCAGCGCGGCTGACCGCAATCTGAAAGGTCGAGGCCCGCTGTTGGCGTCTCAGCAGCGCAGGTTCGACCAGACCTGCTGGTAGAGGTCTTGCCAGGGATAACTGGATGCCATCGAAACCCAGACTTTCCGAACCGTAACCCGGATCTGCGCGCCGATCTTGAGCAACTTCGTGCGGATCGTCGCTACCTGCGCCTGCGCCAGTTCCGTCGCTTTCAGCCCCAGCCGCCGCAGTCCGCTGACCAGAATATACGCCATCGCCGACAGATAAAGCCGCATCTGATTGGCCCGCATCGTCTCTGCGCTCACGCGGTCGGCGAACAGGCTGAACTGCTCCTTGATGCGGTTCTCCATGTCGCCGCGTTCACAGTAGAGTTCTTCGTACAGTTCCTGTGCCGCCCATCCTTCACGGGTCAGCGAGGTCACCACGAAGCGCGGATTCTCTTTCCCGTCGATATGTTCGGCCTTGGCCACCACGCGCCGCTCGCAGTCCCAGCCGCCTTTCTTCGTCTTCTTCGTACTGTATTCGAACTCGGTAAACACCCGCGCCGGTTTGCCGGTCTGGTTCCATTGCCGGGTCGCTTCATGCATCTGTGCCCCGATGATCTTCCGCAGCCTCTGATTGCGCGCCAGACCGAATACAAAGTCCACTCCATTGTTTTCGCACCAGCTCATCAGCTCGTTGCGGCAGAAACCGGAATCGCCGCGCAGCACGATTTTCACTTCCGGCCACGCCGCCCGAATCTGCGTCACGATGCGCCAATCTCCGCCAGGCAGCCGAAGGAGGCATCGTGATTGGCTTCTCTCATCCGTGCGCACAGAACGTGATCGCCGCAAAAGACGTACAGCGGCAGATAACAATAGCTGTCATAGTAGCCGTGGAAGAAGCGGCCTTCCTGCTTGCCGTGCAACGGCAGGTCCGTGGTGTCCACGTCCAGCACGATCTCGGCGGGCGCCTCTCGTGCGACTCGAGGAATACCTTCACCAGCAGTTCGTCAACCGCTTCCTTCCAGAACGTGATCTTCTTGTACCGGTTATTTATGCCCGTGCCCAGTTCCATCCGGTTCAACGTGCTTTTGCCCGCCAGCGGTTCGTCCAGTTCCTCCCGCCCCGCCAGAATGCCGAAAACCGGATCTCTCCGCAGTTGCTCGTGATCGTTGATGTCTTCGTAGCCAAACGCCAGCCCGTAGATCCTTTGCGAAAGCATCTCCGGAATCGTGTGCTCGACCAGCGCCGGATTCCGGCCGTCCAGAAAACACTGCCCCAACCGCGCCAGCAGGTTCAGCCGCTTGTCCGTCTGGCGCAGCAGAAACGCCCCTCCATCGGAACTGATCGTCCCGCCGTCGAAACGGGCCACGATCTCCCGTCTCCCCGACCCTTCAAATCCGAAGCTCGATTGGTTACACTCTGTCATAGCGAAGGCCGTCCTCTTTTTGGCGCTAACTGTTGTGTGGAAACTCAGTTATGCCATGAAGGACGGCCTTTTGCCAATAGCTGGTGAGATATGCGGGCTAAAGCGTTGAACCGCATCTAGTCAACCGCCGGCGCTTCCAACTCCGTCCCAAAAAAACGAGCATCAGCACCGCCCCCGCAACGATCCAGCCATATCGCGGTTCCGGCACCGCCGTAGTTGGCGGCGGCGTCGGCGGCACAATGTTGGGCGGATTGGGGTGGCGTTTGTGCAGCGGCGGGATGATGGGAATGATCGGGAAAAATTTTCCTCCGCCGCCGTGGCCAGGCGCGGACCCCCCGGAGGCTGTCGTTACCCCGTCTGGCGCAGGCAAAACCGGAGCTTCCTCCAGCGGCAGGTGTGGAGAAGTCATGGCGATGATCGGCACCTCGACGGAAGTGTCCATAATCACTTCCGTGGGCTCATGAGGCCGCGTAGGCATCATGGGATGAGCGGAATAGCAATTCAAGCATCGGCCGCGCGCGATGTGCTGGCCGTCGGTGTAGATCGTTTCGCCGGCCTTCAGATGCACCGTTTTCGACGTCCAGTAAATTTTTTCGCCGAACCGATAGGACACGTACCCGGACATGTCAGCGGTCAGGACTACCTGCTTCAGCTGCTTGAGGTCGAAGGCGCCATAATGGTCGCGTACCGCCGGATCGCTCATGGCTCGCCGGGCTTCCTCGACGGTGCGCGCGCCGCCCGCAATGATCGAATACGGATAAACCTTGCGTTTTTCTTCGATGATGTAGACCGGTGTCGGTCCGCGAATGGCCGGCTTCTCGGCTACTACTGGATACTTCGGCGGCCAATCGAAGGACCCATGCCAACTCGCCAGTGCGGCGATCACGCCGGCGCCAACTGTGCCGGCCAGGAGGAACGCTAAACTTCTCTTCACGGCGGTCGAGCCCCCACATCTCAGTCCACCGGACTGATGGCTCCCACCGGCTCCAGAATACACCTGGGCGCTGGTATCTCATGAAGATTTAGGTTCAAAACTAACCGGGCAGGGTACTATGGGTGCGTCCGCGCTAGTACTAAACGCAATCGACCCGGTGGCCGTCAGACTCGCCCTAACAAATCCCTAGGCTGCCGATAACGTCTGCAAGAGCTCGATGGCGGTCCTTCGACCCGGCCGCAAGAAGGGTGACCTGGAAAGCTTAAGCAGGCTGGGCCAAAGTCCCCAGACTCTTGTCCGCCAGGCGTTTGGTTCCGCCCCTGTCAAGATATTTTTGAATCCGTTCAAAACCGGGCCCCAACCAGGATGTAACTTTCCCTCTCACATGCAGATGGCCGCTTATTGTTATAATTGGAACCGATGAGTGAGGTCCCCCAGGGTAGTACTGTCAAAAAGATCATCTTGTTACGCCCCCGCGGCTTTTGCGCCGGGGTGGTGCGAGCCATAGATGTGGTCAAGATCGTTCTGAACCTCTACGGCGCGCCGGTTTACGTGCGCAAGGAGATTGTGCACAACCGCCACGTTGTGGACGAGTTGCGCCAGGCTGGAGCCATTTTCGTGGAGGAGCTCACCGAGGTTCCCGAGGGCGCGCGCGTGATCTTCAGCGCCCACGGCGTCTCGCCCGCCGTCCGGGAAGAGGCCAAACAGCGGAATCTGCAAGTGATCGACGCCACCTGTCCGTTGGTCACCAAAGTCCATCTGGAAGCGGTCCGATTCGCGCGCCAGGATTACAGCATCATACTCATCGGCCACGCCGGCCACGATGAGGTCATAGGCACCTTGGGAGAGGTGCCTGAATCGACCATCCTGGTTTCTTCCGTCGACGACGTCGACCGGCTGCGAGGTCAAGGACCCCGCCAAGATCGCATACCTCACCCAGACTACGCTCAGCCTGGATGAAACCAGAGACATTGTCCAGCGCCTAAAGCAGCGCTTCCCTGCCATTAAGGGCCCCAGAAGCCAGGACATTTGTTATGCAACCGAGAACCGCCAGTTGGGCGTCAAAGCCGTTGTGCCTTTGACCGACGTGCTGCTGGTGGTCGGATCGCAGAACAGCTCCAATTCCCGCCGCTTGGTTGAAGTTTGTCAAAACGAAGGAGTTCCAGCTTATCTGTTAGATGACAGCCGGGAAGTGAACCCGGAGTGGCTCAAAGGCGTGCAGACCGTGGCGGTGACCGCGGGCGCTTCGGCTCCGGAAAACCTGGTCCAGGAATTGATCCAGTCGCTTGAAACCCAATTCGGTTTTGACTTCATGGAAGAGATGGAACTCAAGGAGGAAGATGTGCGCTTCCATCTTCCTTCAGACCTGGAGCGATCCGCGCTTCAGCTCACTACCATCGCCCGCGCATGATGCCGCAACTCCAGGTTGCCGATTCATTGCTGTCCAGTACGTCCAAGGCGGCCAAACGCGCGCTCGATTTTTTCTTGCGGACGCAGCAGGACCAGGGCTACTGGCTGGCCGATCTGACCGCCGACACCACGCTGGAATCGGACTACATCCTGCTGCAACTCTGGTTGCACCCGCCCGTGAACGGCGTATGGAATCCGCCCACGCGCCCGCTGATCGACAAGGCCGTTGAATCCATCCTGGCGCGCCAGTTGCCGGACGGCGGGTTCAATATCTATCCCCAGGGTCCGGCCGACATCAGCGCCACGGTGAAGGCGTATTTCGCGCTCAAGGTCTCGGGACTGGATTTCAATCATCCGCGCCTGGCGCAAGCTCGCGAACGCATCCTGGCGCTGGGTGGCTTGCACGCGGCTAACAGCTACGTCAAGATCAACCTGAGCCTCTTCGATCTTTACCCGCGCGAGCATGCGCCGGCTATCCCTCCCGAGATCGTCCTGTTCGGAAACTTCATCTACCAGATGTCCTCCTGGACGCGCGCCATCGTGATCCCGTTGGCCATTGTGCATGCCATGAATCCGCGCCGTCCCGTTCCCGCGGGTTTCGATCTGAAAGAGCTTTTCCTCGACAGCGGCCATCCCGAGTACGCGCGCTCCCGCGACAGTTTCACCTGGCACAATGTTTTCCTGCGGCTGGATAAGGGTTTGAAGCTGTGGGAGAAGTACGGCTCCAAGGCCATCCGCCAGCGAGCCATCCGCAAAGCCGAGCAGTGGATGCTGGAGCGGACGAAATCCACTGACGGATTGGCGGCCATCTATCCGCCCATGATGTACGTGATCATGGCGCTGGATCTGCTGGGTTACCCGCCCGAGCATCCCGATCGCGTGGAAGCGCAGAAGCAGTTCGATGCTCTGATGGTCAACGACGGCCGGCGGTTCTTCTTCCAACCGTGTTTTTCAGTGGTCTGGGACAGCGCCATCGCGGCGTACGCCATGGGCGAGTCGGCCGAACCTCCTCGCGACTCCCTGCGCAAATGCGCCGACTGGCTGCTGACCAAGGAAGTGCGCCGCAAGGGCGACTGGTCCGTGAAGCGGCCCAACACGCAGCCCTCCGGCTGGTATTTTGAGTTCGCCAACGAATATTATCCCGACATCGACGACACCGCCATGGTTCTGCTGGCCCTGAGCCGCTCGGAGGCGTCCAGCGGATCGGAGCAGGAAGCCTCCGAGCGCCGCGCCATTCAGTGGCTGCTCGACATGCAGTCCAAAGACGGCGGCTGGGCCGCGTTCGACGTCGACAACAACTGGCGTCCGCTCAGTTTCGTTCCCTTCGCCGACCACAACGCCATGCTGGACCCCACCTGTCCGGACATCACCGGGCGGGTGCTCGAAGCATTGTGCTCGTTCGGCTACACTCGCTCCCATCCGGCTATCCGGAAAGGCGTCGAGTATCTGGTGCGAACGCAGGAAGCCGACGGAAGCTGGTACGGGCGCTGGGGCGTCGATTATATCTACGGTACGTTTCTGGCGCTGCGAGGCCTGCATGCGGCCGGCGTGAGCGACCGGGAAGCCTATATCCAGCGCGCGCTCGAATGGGTTCGTTCCATCCAGAATTTCGACGGCGGTTGGGGCGAAAGCTGCGACAGTTACCGGTTGAGCAGCTATGTCGCGGCGCCCAGCACGCCCTCCCAAACCGCTTGGGCCATCCTGGCGCTGCTGGCCGGAGGCGATACAACCAGCACCAGCCTGCACGATGGCGTCGAGTACCTGATCCGTACGCAGAATAGCGACGGAACCTGGGATGAACAGCTGGCTACCGGCACGGGCTTCCCGCAGGTGTTTTAT
This sequence comes from Terriglobia bacterium, assembly GCA_963739705.1. Classification (GTDB taxonomy): domain Bacteria; phylum Acidobacteriota; class Terriglobia; order Bryobacterales; family Bryobacteraceae; genus Palsa-89. The sequence continues at coordinate 7,874 of CAVUBR010000026.1, forward strand.
CTTTGCTACCACCTGTACCGCGATTCGTTCCCGCTGCTGGCCATGAATACCTTCCTCAAGACTAAGACCGCGATCGAAACATCGGCGCAAAACGGAGTGCGGCGCGAAACGGCTGCTGACCCTCCCGATGGTGCGCGCCGCACCCTTTGCGCTCCAGAGGACCACAAGAAATGAGATTCCCCCTTTCAATGACGGCGGGCATGGCGTCCTATATCGCCCGCAACAAGTTCCGCCCCAAGCCGGAATGGCAAAAGACCGTGGCTTCCACCGCCGACGCCGCCAATCCATTCCACATCGTCTACACGCACACCGACGCGCCGCGGAAGCCGCATCCCATGATCAACAAGCGCTTCCCGCTGGTGCTGATGCTGGAGCCGCTGCATACCTGCAATCTCACCTGCACCGGATGCGGGCGCATCCGCGAGTACGAGTCCACCATCACGCAAAAGCTCTCGCTCGCGCAGTGCCTGACCGCGGCCGACGAGTGCGGCGCGCCCATCGTTTCCATTTGCGGCGGCGAGCCCATGCTGTATCCCGACATCGGACCGCTGGCGGCCGCGCTGGTCGAGCGCAACAAGACCATCTACCTGTGCACCAACGGCATGTTCATCGTCAAGAAGTTGAAGGAGTTCAAACCGGCCGACAAGTTCTTCTTCAACGTCCATCTGGACGGCATGGAAAAGAACCACGACATCGCCGTCGAGCGCGAAGGCGTGTTCCGTGAGGCCATTGAAGGCGTGAAGGCCGCCAAGAAAGCCGGCTTCCGGGTCTGCAGCAACACCACCGTCTACAAAGAGACGGACATGAACGAAATCGAAGAGCTGTTCGAGTACCTGGCGCAGTTTAACGTGGATGGCCACACCATTTCGCCGGCCTACGGCTACTCGGCCGTGAACGATCGCGAGATTTTCATGACTCGCGACGACATCCACGAAAAGTTCAAGGCCATCGACAAGCTGGCGGCGCGCTTCCCCTTGTTCAGCACGCCCACGTATCTTGAATTCCTGCAGGGCAAGCGCGATTATCCTTGTACGGCCTGGGGCAATCCGACTTATAACGTGAAGGGCTGGAAGGGTCCGTGCTATCTGATCACCGACGCGCACTACCCGACCTTCGAAGAACTCATGACCAAGACCCAGTGGGAAAGCTACGGCGCAGGCAATGATCCGCGCTGCGATCACTGCATGGTCCATTGCGGATTCGAGCCATCCGCTGCGCTGGGAATTAATTCCAAAGCGGGCGACATGTTCAAGCTGATGACTTGGGCGTTTCGGTAGAAGCAGGGGAGCGCCCGGAACCTGCGGAGCGCACAGGACGAGCTGCCACCATGGAGGGCAAAGATAGCGCGGCGTTCCGGTGTGCGGTAAAGACTGGTCACCGGCGCCACCGGTTTCATCGGCTGGCATGTGGCTCGGAAGCTTCTCGCGCGCGGCGATAAGGTCCGGGCGTTGGCTCGGCCGTCGAGCCAGGTTCGGGAACTGGATGTCGAGGTCGTTCGGGGCGACCTGCGCGATCCGGAATCATTAGAACGAGCGGCGGCTGGATGTGGGGTGGTCTTTCATGTTGCGGCGGATTACCGGCTGTGGGCCAAGGACCCGAGTGATCTGTATCGCTCGAACGTCGAAGGTACCCGCAACCTGTTGGCTGCCGCACGGAAATGCGGTGTCGACCAAGTCGTCTATACCAGCACCGTGGGCTGTATCGGAATTCCGAACGACGGGCTGGGCAGCGAAGATGTTGCGGTGCGCTTAGAAGATATGAAGGGAGCTTACAAGCGTTCCAAGTTCGAGGCCGAACAGGTCGCAATCGAGTTCGCGCGCTCCGGCTTCCCGGTCGTAATCGTGAATCCCACCGCGCCTATCGGCGACCACGATTTCAAGCCCACCCCCACCGGCAAGATCATCCTGGATTTTCTGAAGGGAGACATGCCGGCCTTCGTCGACACGGGCTTGAACTTCGTCGACGTCCAGGACACGGCGGAGGGCCACTTGCTCGCTTCCGAGCGCGGCCGCCCGGGCGAGCGCTACATCCTGGGGTCGGAGAATTTGACGTTGCAACAGATGTCTGGAGCGCCTGGCTGCCGTTACCGGTGGACACGCTCCGCGCTGGCGAATCCCGCATGCGCTGGCCTACGCGGCCGGCGTGGCAAGCACCGGATGGGCCAACCTGACCGGTCACGAACCGCGAGTGCCGCTGGATGCGGTGAAAATGGCTCGCACGAAAGTTTTCGTTTCGCTCGACAAGGCGAAGCGCGATTTGGGTTTCAATCCCCAGCCGGTGGATGGCGCGCTGCGCCGCGCAGTCGACTGGTTCCGGGCGAATGGTTACGTTTGATTGCTGGCTTTGGTTGCCGCCGAGGCTCGGGAATTCGCCGGACTGCTGCGGCATTGCGAGCAGGTGGCGCGGCTCAACTGGCCGCTCGATTTCGCGCGAACCGCTCGCTTGAACGGCCGGCAGGTCGTCCTGGCGGCCAACGGGCCCGGCCCGAAGCTGGCGGCGCGGGCGGCTGAAGTGATAAAGGAGCATCAGGAGTTGGAAGGACTGGTAAGCATCGGCTTTTGCGGCGCGCTGTCGCCCGCCCTGAGCGCGTGCGACGTCTTCGTGGCCGATGAGTTGCACGATGTGACGCTCGTTCCCAGCGTGCCGCGCTCGCAATCCTGCCAGCGCAAGACCGGCAAACTCTTGTCCATCGACCGCGTGGCCGCCACGGCCGAAGAAAAGCGCATTCTCTTCGACCAAACCCACGCCGGCGCTATCGAAATGGAAGCGGCGGCCCTGGCCGCAAGGCGCGCCAATGGAATATCCCGTATTACGCGGTCAAAGTCGTAACCGACACGGCTTCGAAAGCCTTCCGCTGGATTTCAACCGCCTCCGCGAGCCGGGAAGGCCGCTTCAGCCGTTCCAAGATCATGGCAGCGGCCCTGCGCCGGCCCTCCGTGTTCCCGGCTCTTTTAAAATTGAATCGAAGATGCAATCTCGCCGCCCAGACCTTAGGAGATTTTCTTGCCGACGCTCGATTCTGAACCGATAACCGCTCCGCCGCAAATGCGGGCCGCCGTCTACACCGGCGACAGCACGGTGTCGGTGGAAGAGATACCCACGCCCGCGATCGGCCCAGGCGAGCTGCTGATCCGCGTGGAAAGCTGCGGAATCTGCCATACCGATCTCAAAAAGATCGAATACAACCTGCTGGCCCCGCCGCGCATTTTCGGCCACGAAACGGCCGGCGTGGTCGCCGCCACCGGAGCCGGCGTCCGCGGCTTCTCGCCGGGCGACCGCGTCATCGTCTTCCATCACATCCCGTGCCTGGAATGCTTCTACTGCCGCCACAAGCTGTACGCGCAGTGCCCGGTTTACAAGAAGCGTCGGCGTGACCGCCGGATACGAACCGGCCGGCGGCGGCTTCTCGCAATACGTCCGCGTGATGGACTGGATCGTCCGGCGCGGCGTGGAGAAAATCCCCGACGGCGTCTCGTTCGATCGCGCCTGCTTCGTCGAGCCGGTCAACACCTGCCTGAAAGGCGTGGTCCAACTGGAGCCCCAACCCGAGGATGTCGTGGTGATCCTCGGCCAGGGCCCCATCGGCTTGATGTTCACCATGCTCGTGCAGCGCTTCGGATCCACCATTGTCTCCACCGACACCATGCCCTACCGCCGCGAGCTGTCGCTGAAATTCGGCGCGGCTCTGGCGCTGGATCCTCGCGAGCCTGGTCTCGAAGAACGCATCCTGGAAATGACCGGCGGCCGCGGCGCCGACGCGTGATCGTCGCTGCCTCGGTTCCCGGCATCGTCGAGCAAGCCGTGCGCTACTCGCGCCCCGGCAGCCGCATCCTTCTGTTCGCCCAAACCTCCCATCAGGAACGGATCGAGATCTCCGGCGCGGACGTCTGCGTCGGCGAGCGCGCTTATTTTCGGCTCTTACAGCGCCTCCGTCGACCTCCAGAAGGAATCGGCGGATCTGGTCTTCAGCGGCGCCTTGCCCGGTCGAGGACCTCATCTCTCATCGTTTCCCGCTCGAGCCAGATCCGCGCGGGAATCGACCTGGCGTTGCATCCCGAGCCTAAATCGTTGAAAATTATAGTGCAGCCCCAAAGGTGGTCTTAGTGAGTAAGAGGTGGTCTTAGTGAATAGTCAGATGATGGCCGCCGTGCTCTATGGCAAAGAAAATTTGCAGATAGAGGCGGTACCGGTACCGAAAATCGATGACGGCGACGTGCTGGTGCGCGTGCAGGCCGCCCTCACCTGCGGTACCGACGTGAAGGTGTTTCGCCGCGGCTACCACGCCCGCATGATCGTCCCTCCCGCCCTGTTCGGGCACGAGCTGGCCGGCGATATCGTCGCGGCCGGCCAAGACGTCCGCAAGTTCCGCGTCGGCCAGCGAGTGGTGGCGGCCAATTCCGCCCCGTGCATGGAATGCTTCTATTGCCGGCGCGGCAGCGACAATCTTTGCGAAGATCTGCTTGTTCAACAACGGCGCTTACGCCGAGTACATCCGCATTCCCGCCCGCATCGTCGAGCACAACATGTACGAGATCCCCGACCACGTCAGCTACAAGGACGCCGCGCTGGTGGAACCGCTGGCCTGCGTGCTGCGCGGTCTGGATGAGACCGGTATTCGAAGCCGGCGACAGCGTCGCCGATCATCGGCCTGGGCCCCATCGGTTTGATGTTCGTGCGCCTGGCCAAGGCTTATGGCGCGCGCGTGATCGCCATCGGCCGCCGCCAGACCCAACTCGATCGCGCCGCCAGAATGGGCGCCGACGAAGTGATCGTCTCGGCCGATATCGACGAGACCGTGCGCCGAGGTTCGCGATCTGACCAAAGGCCGCGGCGCCGACATCGCCATCGAGGCAGTGGGCCATCCCGACGTCTGGGAAATGGCGGTCCGGCTGCTGCGGCGCGGCGGCATCGTGAACTTCTTCGGTGGCTGCCCCAACGACAGCCGCATCAGCCTGGACACTTCGCTGCTGCATTATTCCGAAATCACCTGCAAGGCCAGCTTCCACCACACGCCCGCGCATATCCGGAAAGCGCTCGATTTCGTGCGCCGCGGCGTGATCACTTCCGCCGATTTCGTGAACCGCGTGGAGCCGCTCACCAATCTGCTGGAAGTGATGCGGCACCTGATGAGCCACAACGGTCACATGAAGACCGCTATCATACCCTAGTGCCGCTTGCTCGCCCCCAAAGAGTATGTCTACTCCGCCGGAGGCGCTCAGCGGCGATTACAACACAAGCCGAAGCCGAGCAATACACGCGCTGGCTCGCCACGCACCATTACGAGAATTTCCACGTCGTCACCTTCCTGCTGCCCAAGCGTCTGCATCAGGACTTCTACAACGTCTATGCCTTCTGCCGTTGGGCCGACGATCTAGGCGACGAAATCGGCAACCCCGCCGAGAGCCTGCGCCTGCTGGCCTGGTGGCGCGCCGAGCTGGAGGCCATGTATGAGGGCGCACGTCCAGCATCCGGTGTTCGTCGCACTCGAAGGCACGGTTCACAAATACGATCTGCCGATGCAGCTGTTCGCCGATTTGATCAGCGCCTTCGAGCAGGACCAGCGGTCACCCGCTACCAGAACTTGGACCGATCTGTTCGCGCTATTGCCGCTATTCGGCGAATCCCGTGGGCCGGCTGGTGCTGCGGCTGTGCGGCTACGCCGACGAGGAACGCGACCGGCTTGTCCGACGCCACCTGCACCGCGCTGCAGCTCGCCAATTTTTGGCAGGACGTCACCGTGGATCTACGAAAAGAACCGCGTCTACTTGCCGCTGGACCTGCTGGCCAGGCACGGCTACACGGTCGAGAGAACTGCGCGACGCGCAATTCAATCCGGCGTTCCAAGCCGCGATGCGCGACGCCGTGGGGGTTGCGCGCAAGTTGTTCCTCGAAGGCCTGCCGCTGGTGAAGAAGGTGGACCGCCGCCTGGCGTTCGATCTGGATCTGTTCAGCCGCGGCGGCATGCGGGTGCTGGAGAAAATCGAGCGGCAGAACTACAACGTGCTGGCCGAGCGCCCCGCAAGTCTCCAAAGTAGAGCGGCGTGGGCTACTGGTGGCGCGCGCTGGTGCGTGCCGCGTTCACTCACGTGTGAACGCATGGTCCGATGAACCGCGCCGCCGATCTCGAAGCCTCCTACCGCTTCTGCCGTGCAGATCGCCCGCACGCGCGCCCGCAATTTCTATTACTCCTTTCTGCTGCTTTCCCGCGATCAGCGCGACGCCATGTGCGCCATCTACGCCTTCATGCGCTATTGCGACGACATCAGCGAAGCCGAAGGCGCAGCCGCGGGCGGCAATCGAGCGCTGGCGGCGAGGATCTGGATCGCGCGCTATCGGCCAATATCCGCGATAATCCGCTCTGGCCCGCCTTCCACGACACCGTGCAGCGCTACCAAATCCCGCACCAATACTTCCACGAGATGATCGACGGCGTCAGTCGGCGACCTGGAGCCGCGCCGCATCCAGACCTTCGACGAGCTCTATCGCTACTGCTACCAGGTCGCGAGCGTCGTTGGCCTGACCATCATTCACATCTTCGGCTTCGAATCGCCCGAAGCGCTGAAACTCGCCGAAAAATGCGGCATCGCGTTCCAGTTGACCAACATCCTGCGCGATGTGCGCGAGGATCCGCCGAATGGCCGTGTCTACATACCGGCGGAAGACATCGCGCGATTCGGCGCGGATCTCTCCAAACACGACGACCGATTCGTGGCACTGATGAGCTTCGAGGCCGCAGCGCGCCCGCGAATATTACGATCAATCCCGCCCGCTGCTCTCGCTCGTAGCCCCGCGCAGCCGCGCGTCACTATGGGCGCTGATCGAGATCTACCGCCGCCTGCTCGACCGCATCGAGCGATCCAATTTCGACGTGCTGGCTAGCCGCATCCGCGTCCCCACCTGGGAGAAGCTCGCCATCCTTGCCGTTGCCAGTTGCGACCATAACCCCGCACCGCTTGTGGGCACGCCCTCGGCGTGCCGCGTGCACACTCGCGTGGACGCTAAACTTGGAGCACGTACCGTGGCCGGGCAAGCAAAGTGACCGATTGATTGAACCACGGAAAGAGAATGACAAAGAAAAAACCCGTATCATCTCGGCAAGAAAAGCGAGTCGCCGCGAGCGCGCTCTTTACCACCCCACTCACTGACAAAGAACGCCGCGACCTGCAACGACTGGCCCGCAAACCCGACCAGCAGATCGATTACTCGGACGCACCCGAAAAGCACACGCCCCCGTCCGAGGTCCACATCGGCCGCTTCTATCGGCCCATTAAACAGCTAGTTAGCATCCGGGTAGACGCCGACGTCCTAGCCTGGTTCCGAAGCCGTGGCAAGCGCTACCAAACCTACATGAACGAGGTCCTCCGCCGCGAGATGCAGTCCAACGCGCGGGCCCGATGAAGCAGGGAAGCAGCTCGCATGGGTTCCAGGTTGGGAGAACCTCGCCATCCTCGCGCGAGCCGTCCTCACCTCTCGGTAACCTATCGCAAGCCAAGACCCAACGTAAAATCGACCGCTTTTCTCCTGCTCACAAAAGGTAACCCCATTCAAGCACGCTGAGTACGTGCGGAAGTCTACGTGCACACTATCCAAGCCAGATGGAGATCCCCCCGCAGAACGAAACCCGCGCCCAGCCGTCCCAGCAGTCGGCCATCCGAGCCCAACGATTCTTGAAGCGGGTCGCAATCTCGCTCTCAATTCTATTTCTGACGCTGCTGGTTGCGTTTTCGATCCCCTACTACAAGCTCTCCAAACACATCGACCAACAGCTCGCGGCCGGGCTCTGGCGCAACACTTTCAGCTACTACACCAGCCCCGAATCGCTGTTCCCCGGCGACCCGGCGACGCCCGCTGAATTTGGCGCCGTGCTCAAACGCGCCGGCTACAGCTTCACCTCCAGCGCCGGCACCATCATCGTCGATTCCCGGCCGCCTGTGCGAATCCAGTTCGCCGCGGGCCACATCCTTTCCTTCACCGATCTAACCAGTGGGCGAGCTTTGGCGCAATTCGAGCTCGCTCCGCAGCTCATTACCAGCGCCAATGAAAATGAGCGCATCAAGGTCACATTCGTCCGTTACTCCGAGCTTCCTTCAGTCTTGATCCAGGCCATTGTGTCCGCCGAAGACAAACGCTTTTTCGAGCATTCCGGCTTCGACGTTCTCCGCATCCTCAAGGCCATGTACGTCGATCTGCGCGAGGGGCGCAAGGAGCAGGGCGCATCCACCATCTCGATGCAACTCGCGCGCAATCTCTGGCTGCAGCACGACAAAAGCTGGAAGCGAAAAGCGACCGAGATGCTGGCGACCGTCCGCCTGGAACGCACCCTGACCAAACCACAGATCCTGGAAGATTATTGCAACACGGTCTACCTGGGCAGCCGCGGCACATTCGGCTTCCACGGCTTCGCACAAGCAGCGCAGGCCTATTTCAACAAAGACATCCGCGCGTTGAGTCTGACCGAAGCCGCCACGCTGGCTGGATTGATCCAGCGGCCGAGCTATTTCGATCCTTTTCGCTATCCAGACCGCACCATAGAACGCCGCAACGTCGTATTGCGGCTGATGCATGAGAATGGCTACATCTCGGCCGCGCAGTATGAGGGCGCCATCTCTGCGCCACTTGGACTCCATCCCGGAGCGGTGGATACATCGCAGCCGCAATACTTCTTGGATGTCGCCGAAGAAGAAGCTTCCAAGGCGCTCGGCGAAACCAAGGTCAATGGCCTGGCCGGCATCTACACCACGCTCGACTCGCGCCTGCAGCGGGCCGCCGAACAGGCCATCGCCGATAGTATGCCTTCCATCGAACAACAGCTGGCCGCGAGGGGAAACCGCGGGCGCCATCCCCAGGTCGCCCTGATCGCCTTGGATCCCCATACCGGCGAAGTGAAAGCGCTGTGCGGTGGCCGGAATTATGGAGCAGCCAGTTCGACCGCGTGTTCGCCAAGCGTCCGCCCGGCTCAGTCTTCAAGCCCTTCGTCTACACGGCCGCGCTGAACAGCGCCATCTCAGGCGCCGGCACCGTCTGGACACCGCTATCGGTCATCGACGATTCACCCGCGACCTTTCAGTTCGGCAACCAGACCTACTCGCCCACCAATTTCAAAAATGAGTTCATGGGCCCCGTCACCCTGCGGCAGGCGCTGGCGCACTCGCTGAACGTCGCTACAGTGAAGCTCGCGCAACAAGTGGGTTTTGCGAACGTAGTTCGAGTAGCTCGCGCGGCCGGAATGAATGACGGCATCCAACCCACGCCCGCCGTCGCCCTGGGCGCTTATCAAGTCACGCCATTCGAGATCGCGCGAGCTTACACCATCTTCGCCGACAACGGCTGGCGAGTCGAACCTGCGTTCGTCGCTACCGTGCGTGATCGCGCAGGACAGGTTCTTTATTCCCACGTTCTGAGAGTACAGCCTGCTATAGATCAGCGCGTCGCGTACGTCATGCTGGACATGCTCGAAGAAGTCATGCGCAGCGGAACAGCCGCCGGCGTTCGCGCGCGCGGATTCTATCTGCCTGCGGCGGGAAAAACTGGAACCTCCCATGATGGCTGGTTCGCAGGTTTCACTTCGCAACTGTTATGCGTGGTCTGGGTTGGCTTCGACGATTACACCGACCTCGGCCTGGAAGGCGCGCGCTCGGCCTTGCCTATCTGGACCGCCTTCATGCTGCACGCCGCGAGCTACAAGCAATATGGGAACGCCAAGCCTTTCGATCCTCCGCGCGGTGTCGTGAAGGCTTCCGTGGATCTCGAGACCGGTGAATTGGCCGGCCCCGGTTGCCCCGCCGATGTGACGTCGTATTTCATCGCCGGCACACAGCCAACTACCCAATGCTCTCCGAAAGAGGTGGATCTCGATTTCACCGCCGATGGCGGCGTAACCGAACGCCCGGTGCCACTCCAACAAACGCCGCAGGTCCCGCAGCCCGATGATCCCAATCGGCAGCAACCCTAACGCTCGTAGACTCGCGTGAGTTCGGCCAGCCGCTGAGCGATCTCGGCCGTTAGCATCTCCTGCTTATAGCGCCAGCGCCAGTTTCCGCCGATGGTAGCCGGTTGATTCATGCGCGCCTCGCTTCCGAGCCCCAGTACGTCCTGCAAGGGAATCAGCACCGTATCGGCTACGGAGGCGAGCAGCGTCCGAATGAAGACCCAATGGATCTCGCTGCCGTCGGTGTTCAGATACGCCCGTGCCAACTCGCGCTCGCGCCGGATCTCATCAGCCGAGCGCGTGCTCTCGCCCCGGCCCTCGCTGGTCCACCAGCCCACCGTCGTGTCGCAATCGTGCGTGCCGCTGTAAGCCACCACTTCGCGCGGATAATTGTGAGGCCGGAAGCTGGACGCTTGCGGATCGTTGCCAAATGCGAACTGCAGAATGGTCATGCCGGGAAAGCCGAACTCGTGGCGGATGGCTTCCACTTCCGGCGTAATCACGCCCAGATTTTCGGCCACCAGCGGCAGCTCGCCCAGCGCCTCCCGCGCCACTCGAAAAAGCTCCGCGCCCGGCCCTTTCACCCATCGCCCATGCACCGCGGTCGTCTCGCGTGCGGGAACTTCCCAGTAAGCTTCGAACCCGCGAAAATGATCCAGCCGGATCATATCCACCAGCTCCAACACCGCGCGAAAGCGCCGCAGCCACCAGCGATATCCGTCGCTCGCCAGCGCACTCCAGCGATAAATCGGATTCCCCCAGAGTTGCCCGGTGGCGCTGAAGTAATCTGGCGGGACTCCGGCCACCACGGCTGGATTGCCCTCTGAATCCAGCTCGAAGATATTGCGGATTCACCCACACATCGGCGCTATCGTGCGCGACATAGATAGGAAGGTCGCCCATCAATCGCACACCGTGCGCGCGCGCATAGGTGTGAAGCTCCTGCCATTGACTGAAAAAAGCGAACTGCAGAAATTTCTGAATCGCGATCGGCTCGGCCAATCTTTCCGCCCAAGCCGCCAGCGCCGCTCGATCGCGCCATCGAATCTCAGGCTCCCACTGGCTCCAGACCGCGTATCCGTGGCGTTGCTTGAGTACCATGAACAGCGCGAAGTCGTCCAGCCAGTCGTGATTCAGATCGCAGAATGATTGAAAGCGAGCCCGGTCGCTGGGCGAGGCGCGGCGCAGAAAGACGCTCGCCGCCGAATCAAGCAACGCCGTTTTCCACCCAATGACGCGCGCGAAGTCCACCTGAGATTCCGGAAACCGGGGTACGCTGCCGAGCGCCGATCGATCCAGCCAGCCTTGTTCAGCGAGCCGCTCAGGCGAGATCAGCAGAGGATTCCCAGCGAGCGCGGAAAAGCATTGATACGGGGAATCGCCGAACCCGGTCGGCCCCAGCGGCAGCACCTGCCACAGCGTCTGACCCGCTTCCGCGAGGAAATCGACAAGGCCCCGCGCCTGGGGCCCCAAATCGCCGATGCCGAACGGCCCGGGTAGCGAGGTGGGATGCAGCAAGATCCCACTGGAACGCGGAAAACGCATATTAATATGTTGGCAGGCCCGCCATAGTCCGCTAAAGAGTTCCCGGGCGCTGGCCGATCAACAAGTGGACTCCTCTGTCCGCATGATTATTACACGCACACCACTTCGAATCTCGATCGGCGGCGGCGGCACCGACCTGCCGTCCTATTACAGCCGTTTCGGTGGATTCGTCATCGCCGCCGCCGTCAATAAGCACATCTACGTCGGCATCAACGAGACTTTCAGCGGCGGATATTTTCTGAAATATTCCTCACTGGAGCATGCGATGAGCATCGATGAGATCCGGCACGCGTTGATCCGCGAGGCGCTACGGCTGCACGACGTGCCTCCGCCCATCGAAGTGGTCAGCATGGCCGACATTCCGGCCGGCACTGGCCTCGGCTCATCGGGCGCTTTCACGGTCGGGCTGCTGCGCGCCGTGCACGCGCTCAAGCGAAAGTATGTCGACCCGGGCGTGGTCGCCGAAGAAGCTTGCAAGATCGAAATCGAGATTCTGGAACAGCCTGTGGGCAAACAGGACCAGTACATCGCGGCCTACGGTGGGCTGGCTTGCTTCGAGTTTCACGAAGACGGCCAGGTCAGCGTCAGCCCGCTCAACATCAGCAACAGCACCCTGTACGATCTGGAAGAACACTTGCTGATGTTCTTCACGGGTTACTCGCGCAATGCTTCGGTGGTGCTGGACGACCAGAAAGTCCGTTCGGAGATAGGCGACACCGCCATGCTGGACAATCTGCACTTCATCAAACAGCTCGGCCATTGCATCAAGCTGGCGCTCGAGCAGGGCAATACGCGGCGTTTCGGCGAGTTGATGCACGAGCACTGGCTGCACAAGAAGCAGCGCTCGCCGGGGACCAGCAACGAGGGGATCAATCGCTGGTACGAGCTTGGCCGCGAAAACGGCGCCATCGGCGGCAAGCTGGTGGGCGCGGGCGGTGGCGGCTTCCTGCTGTTCTATGCCGAGGATCGCAACGCGCTCCGCAAGGCCATGACCAGCGAAGGCCTGCGCGAGGTCCGCTTCGCCTTCGATCATGAAGGTTCGAAGCTCATGGCCCGGGAGTGATCGATGCAGTGCGTAATTCTTGCCGGCGGCCTGGGAACGCGCATGCGTCCGCTAACCGAAACCTGCCCCAAGACCCTGCTTCCGGTGCACGGCCGGCCGTTCGCGTTTTACCAGTTGCACTGGCTCCACTCGCAAGGCGTTACGGACGTGGTGTATTCCATCGGCTATCACGGTGACATGATCCGCCGCTACTGGGAATCGCGGCTGTCGCCCGTACCGTCGATCCGTTACGTTGATGAAGGAACCGAATTGCGTGGAACCGGCGGCGCGCTCCGGCTGGCGCTCGAATCGGGCGTGCTCCAGGAATCCTTCTTTGTGATCTACGGCGATTCGTTCTTGCCCGTCCGATTCGTACCAATCTGGGATGCGTTCCGTTGCAGCGGAATGCCCGCTCTGATGACTGTTCTCCGCAACGAAGGCCAGTGGGACCGCAGCAATGCCATCTATCGCGATGGCCGAGTTCTGCTGTACGACAAGACGGGCAACCTTGCGATGCATTACATTGACTACGGGTTGTCCGCCTTACGACGCGACGTACTGGATGGCATTACGGCTGAGGTTTTCGACCTCGCCACGCTCTTCCACGAATTGAGCCTGCGCGATCAGCTGGCTGGATTTGAAGTGGATCAGCGCTTCTACGAAATCGGCTCGCCGGAAGGCCTCCAGGATTTCGAACGGTACCTCGAATCGCAGGTGGGCGAAACGGCGGAAGTTCCCGCCGTTCGCTAACGACTACTCCTCCTCGCTCGACAACTTCGCCAGCACCGAAAAATCCTCCAGCGTAGTGGTGTCGCCCTTCACTTCGCTGCCGCTCGCGATCTCCCGCAGCAGGCGCCGCATGATTTTGCCGCTGCGGGTTTTGGGGAGCGCATCGGTGAACCGGATATCGTCGGGTTTGGCGATCGCTCCAATTTCGTGCGCCACCCACTGGCGCAGCTGATTCTTCAGCTCGTCGCTCGCGGTTTGTCCGGCCTTCAGCGTGACAAACGCCGACACAGCCTGCCCTTTGATCTCGTCCGGCCGTCCCACTACGGCAGCCTCCGCCACCATCGGGTTGGCTACCAGCGCCGACTCGATCTCCATGGTGCTCAGCCGATGCCCCGCCACGTTCACCACGTCATCCACACGGCCCATCAGCCAGATGTAGCCACCGTCATCGATGCGCGCGCCGTCGCCCGCGAAATACACGCCGGGAATCTGCGACCAATATTGCTGCTGGAACCGCTCCGGATCGCCGTAGATAGTGCGCAGCATACCCGGCCACGGCCGCTTGATCACCAAGAAACCGCCCGCCCCCTTCGGCACCGTCTGGCCTTCGCGATTCACAACGTCCACGATCACTCCCGGCAGCGGGCGCGTCGCCGAACCCGGCTTGGTCGCAATTGCGCCCGGCATCGGGCTGATCATCGCCGCGCCGGTCTCAGTCTGCCACCAGGTGTCGACGATGGGGCAGCGCCCGCGGCCGATCACCTCGCGATACCACATCCAGGCTTCCGGATTGATCGGTTCGCCCACACTGCCCAGCAGCCGCAAGCTCTTCATCTCATACTTGCGCGGCCATTGCTCGCCCAGGCGCATGAAGGCGCGAATCGCCGTAGGCGCGGTGTACAGAGTGTTGACCTGATATTTCTCGACGATCTGCCAGAAGCGATCCGGCTCAGGCCAGGTGGGAACGCCTTCGTACATGAGCGACGTGGCGCCGCTTTGGAGCGGTCCGTACACGACGTAGCTGTGGCCGGTCACCCAGCCGATGTCGGCCGTGCACCAGAACGTGTCTTCGTCACGAATATCGAAAATCCATTTCATCGTGATATAGGTCTGGACCGAATATCCGCCGGTGGTGTGCAGAATGCCCTTGGGCTTTCCAGTGGTGCCGGACGTGTAGAGCAGATACAGCGGGTGCTCGGCGTCCACGGGCTCGGCCGGGCAATCTGCGGAGGCAGTCTGCATGAGCTGGTGCCACCAGTGATCACGTCCCGGCTCCATTTTCACTTCGCAACCGGTGCGCTTATACACCAAGACGTTCTTCACCGTGGGACATTGCGGCAGCGCCTGGTCCACCGCTTCCTTCAGCTTCACCTCGCTGCCCCGGCGATAGCCAGCGTCCTGCGTGATCACGGCCGACGCGCCGCAGTCGTTGATGCGGTCGATCAGCGCCTGCGACGAGAAACCGCCAAAGATCACCGTATGCGGCGCGCCGATCCGGGCACACGCCAGCAGCGCGATGGGCAACTCGGGGACCATGCCCATGTAGATGGCGACGCGGTCGCCTTTCTTCACGCCCAGAGACTTCAGCACGTTGGCGCACTTAGAAACTTCGCGCAGCAATTGCTGGTAAGTGATCGCGCGCGAATCGCCCGGCTCGCCTTCCCACATCAGCGCGACTTTATTCTTGCGCCACGTTGCCACATGCCGGTCCAGGCAGTTGTACGACAGATTCAACTGCCCGCCGGCGAACCACTTCGCGAACGGCAGGTTCCAATCGAGGACGCGCTCCCAGGGCTTAAACCAATGCAACTCGCGGGCGATGCCGGCCCAAAAGCCGTCCGGGTCCTGCTCGGCTTGCTGATAAAGCTTTTCGTATTCGGCCAGGCTCTTGACGTGAGCCTTGGAACGAAAATCCTCGGAAGGTTCGAAGACCCGCTGCTCCTTGAGCACGGTGTCGATGGCGTGAGTTCCCATAAATGTTAATAAACGTCCATTGCCTAGGATATATCGTGGCGTACGCGCTCGTGCGCGCCGCGTTCACACTGGCGTGAAGGCAAGGCTGGTTGACAACCTATGGGACTCACGTATATACTGGAGTCACACATATGCCTCTCGAAGACCAAAGCAAAGAGTGGAAAAAAGGCAGCGCGGAACTACTCATTCTCTCCCTACTCGAACAACAACCCCGTCACGGCTACGATATCTCGAAGCTCATTGAGGCCCGCTCCGGCGGCGCGCTTCGTTTCCACGTAACCACTCTGTATCCCCTGCTCGCTCGCCTGGAAGAGCGCGGGCTGGTGCAGGGAAAGTGGATCGAAAAAGCGGAGCAGCGCCGGCGCCGCTATTACAATCTGACGCCGCAAGGCCGCAAAGTCCTGGCCCGCCAGCGAGCGGGTTGGCGCGAATTTGTGAGCGCGATCGGCCGCGTCATGGAGCCGCGCAATGCCTGACTGGAAGCGCGAAATCGAGCGGCGGCTGGATCCATCGGCGATCGATCCCGCCTCCGAGTGCGATCTCGTTCGTGAGCTGGCCCAGCATCTCGAAGATCGCTATCGGGACCTGCTGGCCGCCGGGAGCGATGAGAACGCCGCGTTCGAGGCTGCCCTGGCGGAGCTCGATCAACTGGGACATCTGCGGCCTCATTCGACGCACCGCCTGCAATCCGCGGCCGTCCCAGCCGGCGCCCAGCGGTCGGGCAACGTCCTGGCGGACTTGGTGCGCGATCTTCGCTATGGCTGGCGCGTGATCCGAAAAACGCCCATTCTCACTTTCTTCGCAGTGGCAAGTCTCGGCCTCGGCATCGGCGCAAACACCACTGTGTTTACGATCATCAATACACTGCTGTTGCATCCGATTCCGGCGCGCGATCCTTCCCGGCTCGTGACGTTATACGAAACCGGCGCAAAAGGTTCGAAGCAGGCTCGCAGTCATCTGCCCTTGTCTTACGCGAATTTCCAGGATTATGCCGGGCAGCAGCTGTGTTTCCGGGGCATCGCTGCGTTTACTTCGCCCCTGGTCATGACCCTCCAGGAATCTACCGGCCCGCAGCGCGTCTTCGGTGAATTCGTAACGGCGGATTATTTCAACACCCTCGGTCTAGCGCCCGCGGCCGGACGTTTCTTTCTCGACCAGGAAGATAAGCAGCCGGGTTCCGCTCCCGTCGCAGTTCTGAGCTACAACGCGTGGAAGTCGCGGCTCGGTGGATACGTAGACGCGATCGGCCGCAAGCTGGTCCTCAACAACACCGAGGTTACGGTGGTGGGAGTAGCGCCGCAAGGTTTTCTCGGTGTAAGCGCTGTGTTCGGTCCGGATTTTTGGCTGCCTGCGACTATGTTGGAATCCGCCTACCCGGTGGCATTTGCGGGCGCGCTGTCGGATCGCGGCAAGCCGCTGTTCCACACCGCCGCTCGGCTCAAAGAAGGACTCACTCTCAAGAGTGCACAGGCGCAGCTCGAAACCGTGTCGTCCGCGCTGCGGCGCGAATATCCGGCCACCAACGAAGGACGCGAGATTAGCGTGCGGCCTATCACTGACGAGCTGTTCTCCAATGCCGGCGGCTCGGGCGGCCTGGCCTTTGGCACCGCCGTGCTGATTGTGATCGTTGCCTTGATCTTGGGGATCGCGTGCTCCAATGTCGCCAATCTGCTGCTGGCGCGCGCAAGCGCCCGGCGCCAGGAAGTTGCGGTGCGGCTGGCGATCGGCGCGGATCGAGGCCGGCTGATTCGCCAGATGCTCACCGAAAGCGTGCTGTTGAGCCTGCTCAGCTGTCTCGCGGGATTGGCGGCCGGGTATGCCGGCTGCCAGTTTGTCTGGTCTTTTGTGCCGGCCGAAGTGGCGCGAAATATGGTCGCGCCGAAACTGGATGGAAATGTTCTGGCGTTTTCTGTCGCCGTCTCCCTCCTGACCGCGTTTCTCTTCGGCCTGGCGCCGGCGCTGCGGGCCTCCAAAGCGGACGTCGTCGGCGGCTTGAAGGAGGAGACTCGAACGGTGGGCCGCTTCCGGCGATCGGCCAGCCTCGGCAGCCTGCTGCTGACCGGCCAGGTGGCTTTCTCGCTGGTTTGCCTGATCATCGCCGCGCTCTTTTTCAGAAGCATTCAACGCGCTTACGCCATCGACCCGGGCTTTGAGACCAGGGGCCTGGCGCTTTTCATGATGAACCCGGCGCAGTCAGGGTACGACCAAACACGAGTGAAGGAATTCTACCGCGCGGCGCGCGACCGGGTGGGCACTCTGCCTGGCGTAGTGTCGGCATCGTGGGCTTCCGGGTTGCCTTTTTGGAACAGTGCCGGACACTCGGTCATCATTGAGGGAGCCGAGCAACGCAAGAAGCCGGAGCTGACCGCCAGCGTCGCCTTCACGGTGGATACGGACTATTTTCGGACCATGGGGATTGCGTTGGAGAAGGGGCGCGTGTTCGACACTCGCGATCGCGAGGAAACATTGCCGGTGGCGGTGATCAACGCCGCGCTGGCACAGGAACGCTGGCCGGGCGGTGACGCCGTGGGCCATCGGCTGCAATTCGCGGGAGACAAAACCTGGCGGCAGGTCATCGGCGTAGTGAGAAACGCCAACTACACGACGCTAGGCGAGGCGCCCCAGACGTGCGTCTACCTCCCTCTGCGGCAGAACTTCGCCGCGGGCATGACACTGTACGTCCGGAGCGACAGAGATAACCCGGCCGTGTTCTCCGCCGTCCGCCGCGAGATCCGGGACCTGGATAGCGGCGTAAGCATCAGCGATGCGCGGACCGGACAGACACTGATTGAGCAGGTGCTGTGGGCGCCAAAAATAGGCGTGGCGCTGCTCGGAGTTTTCGGGTCGCTGGCTCTGCTTCTGGCGAGCGTAGGGTTATACGGCATGATGGCTTATTCGGTGTCGCAGCGCCGCCGCGAAATGGGAGTGCGCACAGCGCTGGGAGCGTCACCCGCATCCGTGATCAAGCTGATTCTCGGCGAAGGAATGACGCTGGTGTGTTATGGAATCGCGGCCGGCTTGGCGGCGGGCTTCTGGTTGGCCGAGTTATCTCGCGAATGCTTTTCGGCATCGGTTCCGCCGATCCGGTGAGCCTCGCGGCGGCAACTCTGGTGCTAATTGTAGTGGCGTTAGTCGCCTGTTACCTTCCGGCACGTTCCGCCACGCGGATCGACCCCATGGCTGCATTGCGCGATAGCTGAGCTATCTCGCGAAACCGCGGCGCCTCCAGTTCCCTCAAACCGTTG
>CAVUBR010000027.1:0-78837 GCA_963739705.1 Terriglobia bacterium
AAATAAGGTCTCCGTTGTTTTGTCTGTATAAAGCTGTGCATCGTGCGTGCTCGTAGTGCCCACAAATCCGATCACTTGGCTTTCCAATACGTCCCAGCTATCTGCGGTGTCGCAAAAACCGTGAACGAAAAGTATCGGCAGGTCTTTTGGGGGCGTAGCCACGCTGCCCGAGGTCGAAGTCAAACGGCGCACACGGCCATTATCGAGATCCGAGAAGTAGAGATTTCCTGCGGAATCGATTGCAATTGCGTCCGGCTGGCTCAATTCGGCATTCGTAGCCGCTCCGCCGTCACCTGCAAAGCCGTAGTTGCCATTCCCGGCTATGGTGGTGATCGTGCCATCCGCGGAGACTTCACGTATCCGGTGGTTGTTCGCGTCGGCGATGTAGAGATTTCCTGCGCCGTCCAGCACAACGCCGAACGGATAGTTGAGCGAAAAACTGGTTGCCGGTCCGCCATCTCCATCGTAAGTGGAATTTCCATTTCCTGCGACCGTCGTGATGATTCCGTTCGGTGCCACTTTGCGGACTCTGCCGTCATTTCCTGCGATATAAAGATTGCCTGCGGAATCCACAGCCAATCCTTCTGGATCGCTTAGCAAGGCGCTTGTGGCAGGCCCCCCATCGCCGGCATAGCCGCAATTAGACGTGCCAGCCACCGTTGTGATCAGACCATTTGGGGCTACCTTGCGAACAACACAGCCGAATGTGTAAACCTGCGAGATGTAAAGGTTTCCCCGGAATCGAACGCCAATCCAGCGGGATCAATGACCTTGGCGTTAGTTGCTAAGCCACCATCGCCGTACGAACTGCCGCCGCCGCCCGCTATGGTGGTGATGATGCCGCTGTTGGAAACTTTGCGCACGCGATTGTTCCACGAGTCGGCGATATAGAGGTTGCCAGCTAAATCCACGGCCAGTCCCGATGTAGGGTTGAGGTATTCAATCTGGAGTGCGGCGTCGGTAGCCGGGCCGCCATCGCCGGAGAAGCCCCTTATGCCATTTCCGGCCACGGTCGTGATAATCCCGTTCGTGGAAACCTTGCGGATACGATCGTTCCCGGCGTCGGCGATATAGAGATTCCCGGCAGCATCGATCGCCAGACCGGCGGGATAAAAAAGCTGCGCGGTGGTAGCCTGGCCGCCGTCTCCTGAGAAAACGTATTGGCCATTTCCAGCGACCGTACTTATCGTGAAGCCTTGCGCTAGCACCACTCTTGGTGACGCAAAGCAAGTCAACAAAATCGCTGCCGACAGAGCATTCACCGCCTCACTTCTCGCCGAATGTCGCTGAGATGATCGCATCTGGTCCAAATGAAGTACCAACACAGAACATGAACAGTGATCTCGGATAAGCTCGGGGCCGAATCGGTAAGCTCATTCAATCAGCCGAAACGTGTACATCTTGCCGATCGAGGCGCTGTTCGAAGAAGTCACGGCTCCTGGCGGCAGAAAGCCATACTCGCCCGCTCCGAGACTCGGCAGCAGCACCTTGTACATTCGATTGGCGACTTTCTTGCCCTCAAATGGAACGACATCCCTAGTTGCGCCTCCCGAAACGTGCATGACTCCACCCGTGACGGTTCGGAACTCCCGCGAATCCTTCTCTTCGTGAAGATGAATGAGCTGGTATTCTGTGATCGCAACTCCCTCTGTGGCGTAAATCAGGACTTCGAGGGGCGACGCGGCCGAATTGCGGCTGTGACTTCCAGCGATGTGTCCGTTAACATCACCCTTCACGATTCCCGCTGACGCAATGCTCTTGATCACGCCGCCGACTTCCGGAAGCATCTCCTCCCATTTGCCGCCTTTCTTGAAATACACGCCGATGTCTACACCTTGAGGGATGTCAGCATCAGCGGAAGTCCCACTAGCGGCAGCGCCTGATGAACCTCCGGAGCCCTTTGCAACCATTGCGGCTATGACATTGTCTGAAACGCCTTGCCCCTTCAATTTGATCAGGTCGTCCGGTGTCAGGGAATATTTTCCTGCTTGGCTCTGAATCGTGCCAATCACAATTCCGTCGCTCAGCCCGGCCTTGATCATTTTCAGTACAGAGTCGTTGGTCAGAATATCCTGAGCGCTCGCACCGAGACTCAGCGCTACGAATAACCAAAGAATCTTCATTGTTACGTCCTCCGAACGCAAAAGCCACGAGTTTGGACGAATGCCACCGTCACGCAGCGCCAATGGCCCGTCGTAAAGCTCTAAGGGGTTCGCTGTAAAGAATAACTCCGGCGGCGCGCCCGCGCAAGAAGAAAAATTCTCCACACTAACTTTGAAATAGTACCCCTGGTACCTCAGACTTGATGGCAACCAGACCAAAGTTCGCGGAGTGTACGAGAACATACGCCCGGCGGCAGCCGAGAAAAACCTCGAACTTATTGCAAGAAAAGAGACCGTATTCGTAAAGAAGACCGGGCCGATATGAGATCGCCGCCGCTGGAAGGCAGGACAGCTTTGCCTGTCCGCACTTGCGCGATAGCGTGGTGTTGCCGATTCTCACTTCGCTCCGAGCCGGTTCCGGTCCCTATGGTAGTCGTTACCGGAATCAGAGCACCAAGTTAGTGTCGATCAAGCCGCTGTCAGGGCACCGTTGAGATCGCGTCCGTTTCCTGAAACTGGCAAAGTCGGACAACACCGTCACCGGCAACCTACCGTCTCGCTATCTGCTCGATGGTTTCGAACGACGAGGCGTTGACGGACACCACCCACCTACCGCAACTGACGCGGCGTTGCTTTAACGCTTCCGGCTCGTGGATCTCAGGTGCTGTGCCACCTGCTGGACCTTCCAGCGCAACGGCTCCATATTCCCCCACGGTCGGTGGGCAAACTGGCACAGGTCAGATACGTCGGACTCACGCCAGGGGTCGTCAGGTTGTTCCAGACGAATTTCACGCTGCCGACACTTGCACCGGGGACGTACGCTGTGGTGGTGACGATAGGCGGAGTGTCTAACCGCACTGCCACCCGTGAGATACGCCACGAGAACATCACTTGGATGAGCGGGCGTGGAAGTCGAGTTCAGCGAACCATCCTGGTTCTGGGACGATCGCTCGGTTGCCGTCAAGGCGAATATGCTGGGTGCCGCCGTCCGAATCGTGACGGCGACGTTATTACTCACTGCACCTGCGTTCGTGATGCTGACCGAAACAGGTTTGCCGGGCCACGATGAAAGCAGACTTCTGCAAGCAGGGGCTGGGGCGAAGGATAGCCCCTCTTGTTAGTCGGAGCGGTCGGCGGAAGTAACTGAACCCGCATTCCCAATTTCGTTGTTGAGATGTCAGGAACTATACTAGCTAGATTCCACCGGTACACCAGAATTGGTTTATTAGACACTTTTTGGACACAAGGAGAAACAAATGAGCTGCCGCTCTTACAGGCGAACCCTGGTTTTCCACAATCTCGTCGTATTTCTCTTGATTTCCACCGCCGGGCGCACCCTGGGTCAAGTTAAGAGTTGCACGGAACCGATTCCGGCGGACATTGCGAGAATCACCGCAGCTTTGGACCTCTGTGTCCAGGTCGGCCGTGTTACTGGGCGGGAGATCGGCCTGCGAGCCTTTGATTACTCAGGAACAACTGCAACTGAGGCTTCCGATAAAAGTCTCATTCGATCGAGGGCCACGGAAGAGTTGGGTGAGATCCGTGAGCTGAGCCAGGAGGTTGTCAGCATGGAATCTAAGATCCGGAAGGCGACCGCTCGCGAGACAAAGAGCATGCAGATCGCTGGCATCATTATCGGCATGATAGGAGGAGGCCTGGGCAGTGGGCTTAAGCTGATCAGCAACCCGCAGGTTGGGCACGCCGCGTACGCTCTCGGAATGACCGCGGGAGCGACCGGTGGAGGCATCAACCTGATCGCTCTCCTGACTAAGGCCGATACCACTGCGAAGCTGAGTGCTTCCGTAAAGTCTTTCGCTGGTCCATCGGCCGACGAGGTTGCCAAGGACCCATTGAGTCTCGTGCTGATGTTAACCGACATGAAAATAGACTAGCAGCACTTCAGAGTAGGCTGAGATAGCGCCAATGTGTTCGGATGCTGGGCGAACTGCAGCACTCCGAAACCTGGATCTTGGCAGATCGGGACCGCCTCTCGCTGACGCGCCATGGGGCCGTGCAGGTGCGCTCAACGTAGCCTCGCCACTCCTCGGTCTACGCTGGCGGCGAATACCCTGGACGTCAATCGTGAGCCTCACAGCGCATTCCGCGGGCGTCCGATCTTCCCTCGTCTCGATCCTATAGGTCAGTTTTGCCCCGCGTGAGACAAACAGCGTCTCCACGCCACCCACCCCGTTCGGGAATCGCGCCTTCACCGCTCGATCAGCTTCCCGATCATCTCCCCGGGGGCTGACGAGATCAAGGGCTGCCACTCCAATAATCCGTTGGCGCGTTGTGTCTTCATGTCTATTTCGATCACTTATGAAACGCGTCGGTTTAGAGTGCATACTGGGACACGAGTCGGACGACATCCTCTGTTTGAGCTTGCACGTCCGAGGAGCCGTTGAGTACATAAATAGTGCCGCCCATTCATATACGCCGGCGACTCACCTCTTCCGACCTCAATCTTAGCGACTACAAACCCGCGCACGTCCTCAATGTGACCCTAAACGGCGGGACTGGCCTTATGCGGGTACGTATGAGCTGGCTAACCTTCTGTTCTAGCTTGTCCCGCTGCTTGAAATCGAGCCCAAGGCCTTTTATGTGCCCTGCATCGTCGACCCCGATGAAAATCACGCCGTCATTTGTGTTGGCGAACGCTGCGACTGATTTCAGCAGCTCATCGTCGACAGCACCGGATCTACTAACGTCATCAGAGAGACTACGCTTGAATTCAACCTGTTGGCCCTCGCCGATGTGCTGTGCGTCGAGGCGTGGCACCCGTATTCCGGTCAACGCGAAATAGTTTCGCAGAAACCGTCGGCTGAGGAAACGGGCCAAGATGGTCGCAGAGAGAAATCCTACAGCACACGAACCCACAATCCACCCGATGCCACCGACGGAACTGAACGAAAGGGCCAACAACCGTCCGTTCGTGTCCGTTCGGGCTACGTAGATTTTGCCACTATACAAGTCCAAAGCTTAAGACCCGAAGTCGGTAACGAGAGACCGTTGGGTAGAAACGCGGAACCCACGGATTCTGCCTACAACTTCGTTCGTACTCGGGGTCCACCACTTCGAATGCGTAAGCGGAGATGCCCTTCCCAGAGAGTCGAGCCGTCTCTCTCGGCGTTGCCAACCTGGAGGCGATCTCATCCGCTTCGCGCTTCAGACCAGTGTCCACCTCGCCAATCAACGAACCTGGCGTGGCAATCAGCTTCGTCGGCGTAGTGACTGCATACCCCACAAGGATTTCGAAGACTCCGATGACCCGCCCTCGGTGATCACCCAAAACCGGCCATACGTGATCACTTGAAAACCGGCCAACGATAAACCACACTCAGGACGTTGAACTCGACGCGAGGGCGATACCCTCCGTCGATGTGAGCAACGTCTTGAACGAAGAAAAGAAACAGCAAGTCATAGCCTTGGGGCGGCTGGGATGGTCGCTGCGCCGAATCGAGCGCAGAACCGGAGTTCGGCGCGAGACTGCGGCGACTTACCTGAAGGCGGCAGGCGTTCCGTTGCGGCCGCCGGGCGGCTGGGGACGGCACGATCCAAAACCGGCCATAGAGGTGATCACCGACTCTGCGCCGGAAGAATCGCCCGAAGCGCCCGACGATGCAGGGCGTTCCGGCAAAACCGGCCAATGAGGTGACCACCGACTTTGGCGCGGAGTTCAACGGCGCCGAGACCGGTGAACCGAAACCCGGCCGCAGCCCTTCGGCAAGCGCCTGCGAGCCTTACCGCGAAGTCATTGACGCGGGCTCTCGCGTGGCCGCAACGCCATGGCGATCTGGCAGGATCTGGTGGACACCTGCGGCTTCGCCGCCGGCTACCAGAGTGTCAGACGCTTCGTCGGCAAGCTTCAGGGCAGCCATGCACCGGAAGCTTGCGCGGTAATCGAAACCGCGCCCGGCGAAGAGGCGCAGGTCGATTACGGCGAAGGTCCGATGGTCCGCGACCCGCAAAGCCGGCAAGTATCGGCGCACGCGACTGTTCGTGCTGACCCTCGGCTACAGCCGCAAGTCGGTTCGTCTGCTGGTGTTCCACTCCAGCTCGCAGATCTGGGCCGAACTGCATGAGAAAGCCTTTCGCCGGCTGGGCGGCGCCACGCGCGTCGTGGTGCTCGACAATCTGCGCGAGGGCGTGCTCAAACCCGACATCTACGATCCCACGCTCAACCCGCTCTACCGCGACGTGCTCCGGCATTACGGCGCAGTCGCCACTGCCTTGCCGCGTCGCGGCATCCGGATCGGAAAGGGAAAGTCGAGAGCGGCGTCGGCCATGCGCAGAAAACGCCGCTGAAAGGCCTGCGCTTCGAAAGCTCTCGAGGAGGCGCAGGCCTACCTGGATCACTGGGAAGAGCGCTGGGCCGACACGCGCATTCACGGCACCACCAAGCGGCAGGTCGCGGCGATGTTCGCCGAAGAGCGGCCGGCACTGCTGCCGCTGCCCGTCGAGCCCTTTCGCTACTACCAATACGGCGAGCGCACGGTCCATCTGGATGGCTGCGTGGAAGTCGAAGCGGCTTACTACGGCGCGCCGCCGGGATGGATCGGCAGGCGCGTGCAGGTGCAGTGGGATTCCCGGCAGGTCCGTTTGCTCGAACCCGCAGACCGGCCAGTTGCTGCGCGAACACCTGCGCCAGGCGCGCGGCGGCCATCGCATCAAAGAGGAGGACCGCTCCCAAGCAGACGCCGCTCGGCACGCAGCAACTGCTGTGCCGCGCCGACAAGGCCGGATCGCAGATCGGCGCGCTCTGCCGCGGCATGCACCAGGCACGGGCGAGACTGCGGTGCGCCGCATTCTGGGCGTCCTGTCGCTGGCCAAGAAGTACGGCGTCGCGCAGCGTGGACGACGCCTGCGCCGCCGCCCTCGAAGTCGGCGTCTGCGATTACCGCTTCGTGCGCCGCTATCTGGAGCGGAATCCACAACTGCCGCTGAGCTTGCGGCAGGTCGATCCTCTGATCCGCCAACTCACGCTGTATCGCGACTTCATCGACAACAAGACCAATCAGGAGAGTAAAGAATGAACCTCATTGAATTACAACGTGCATTAGGACAACTGCGGCTCGGCGGCATGGCCGCCGTGCTGGAAACACGACTGCGCCAGGCTCAGGCCGAAGCCATGGCGCCCATCGATCTGATCTCGTGTCTGGTCAGCCGACGAACTGACCCGGCGCAGCGACCGCCTGCTGGAACGGCGGCGCAAGCAGGCTGCCTTCCGCGACCCGCAGAGAACGCTGGACAACTTCGACTTCACCTTCAACCCGAAGATGAATCGCAGTCTGGTCTTCGACCTGGCCACCTGCGCCTTCATCGGCAAGCGGGAAGACGCGCTGTTCCTCGGTCCGGGCGGCACGGGCAAGAGCCATCTGGCGCAGGCCATCGGGCAGGCCGCGATTCAGCAGGGCTATCGCGTGCTCTATCGGGAAACGCACGTGCTGCTGGACGAACTGGCCGAGGCCGTCGCCGACGGTACGCGCAAGGAGTTCATGGAATCGCTGGCGACCGTTCCGCTGCTCATCATCGACGACTTCGGCATGCGCAAACTGCCGCTAACGGCAGCCGAGGATCTGCTGGAGATCGTCATGCGCCGCTACGAACGCGCCAGCACACTGCTCACTTCGAACCGTCCGGTTGAAGACTGGGGAAAGCTGCTGGGCGACGTGGCGGCGGTGACCGCCATGCTCGATCGCATCCTTCATCACGGCCACGTGCTCAAGTGCGGCCCGCGAAGCTGGCGCACCAAAGACAGCGGCCACCGACCGTCGCAGACGCGCGCAGTGATTCCGGCTGATCAGCCCGCTGCTGCTCCGGTCTCCGCCCCGCCCCCCGCGGGGGCGTGCCCCGCCACCCCGCCAAAATCGCGGCAAATCCCCCCCCAGAAGGATTAAAACGAAAAGCTTCCTCTGAACATCCCCCTGCGCCCTCCCGTTGTCGGGACGGGCTGGCTGTCAAAAAGAGACTGGCGAAAACTTCCGAATGAAAATCGCGGTAAAACACTTCTTGTCCTGAGTAGTTCCGTTGGCCGGTTTTGAAGTGATCATGTATGGCCGGTTTTGAGGTGATCACCGAGGCGCACTCGTCCAACCGTATTGAACTTTCGCGGCCCTGCCTGTTTCGGATTGTTTTGGACCAACTTCGCCAACAATTAGTAGTATACTTTCCAATTGCGACTCCGCTGCGCGCGAGGACGACTTAACGATGCCCGGTAAGGTCGAGAATTACGTTGCTATGATTTCTCGGCCTTATCCCTAAAGAAGCGCTCCGCAAGTCTTCCCAGAAACGCAAGGAACGCTTTCTGATTCAAACCAACCAAGAAACTAAACAAGGAGAAGAGTACCTTTCGCTTGACCGGTTCATCCCCGGCCGGTACATCGAAATAAATCAACCCAGCATAAAGGATAAGGGCGCCAGCGACTCCTTGAATGCCGCTGAAAATTATTCGTAAGCCGTAGAGGCCTACATCGATGGAATCAGGATACCTGAGCTTCGTTGGATCGGGCGGCGCTTTCAGAGACTCCACCTCGTTTGACTCCTTGTCCTGCGCCATAAACACATAGGCCGCCAGCGTGCCCCCGAGCGCTGCCCAGCAGTACAGTTCCAAGAAGAGCGGCTTTTGTTCACCGTGCCAGTAGCGCAAGTGCCCCTGCAGGGGAGCCAGATTTAGCACAACCAGTAAGACGGACCACGCTACGAACGAAGCTAGAACTAGCCACGTAATTCCGTTCACGCCGTCTGGTGCCGCGTGCATCACGCGGGTCAGGGAGGATCGTTCGCGACGAGGTCGGCAACGCGCAACTCCTCACACTCAACGTCCCGAACTACGTCTGGGAAGTTGCTCCCGTGAAGTCGCCATCGCGGAAATAAGTCCTGCTAAACGCGCCTGCGTCCGTTCAACTCCTGGGACGTTGGTAATCCTGAAGTATGGCTTGTGAAGGCGGTTGGTGTCGCAACGCAGGGGATGTGTCCGACGGGTTGAGCCGTGAGTGCGATGTCCGTCAGGTCGAGTTCAAGCTATTACACGTTATTTCCTTCCTCTTCAAGAACCACTCCCTTTTAAGAAGCGGCTCTGGCATGGAAGCCAAGAACTGGGGCAGCGCACGACGGGATTTGACGCACCGGTTCCTTAGCTGAGTACTGCGTGAGTTTGAAATTCCGTACCGGGGCGGCCGGTAATTCGGCTGATAGAGCGTTATCCGACCGGGTGGGCATTCAACACGTCTCACAAAGTTCCCTTTTCAGTTACTAAGCGATGAAGTGTTCATAGGTTTCGTGGTCGCCAATCCAGAACCACAAGAAGCCATAGGACCGTTTCACCGCAAGGGCGCGACAACTCAACGTCACCCGAGCGGAATAAATTTCCTCGCCGTGGCGTTCACCGATTTTCTTCAATTGCAATGAAGGATGCTGCGGGTTTCCCTTGAGCAAGGAAAACTGCTTGTCGGCGCTGGTGCGGATGTGCGAGGGGAGCGCGTGATAGTGCTGCCAAAATTCGGAAGTGGCGCGGTGTTCTATCAAGCTGCGTTCTTAAAGCGGCTTAACGCGACCGTTTTTCTCGTCGTCCAAAGCGCGGCTAATCGCTTTATCGAGACGGCCAGCGGCAAGGTCGGATTGAATGCGGGTGTCGATGGGTTGCGGGCAATTCTGGTCGAGCCATGAGTACAGTTCTTCCAGTTCACGGGGCGTAAGCGCCTGTATTGCGCGTTCGATCTCTTGAACCGTGTTCATAGCGTCTCTCCGTATTTTAAACCGGGAGAAGACTAGCACGGCAAGGGCAGGGGTGCAGGGCGCGCCGTGCAATTCGCGATGGCTACGTTGCGCATCCCGCGCATTTGCGCCCATGGAAGCTCGGGATGCTGTTGTGATGAAGTCCGGCGCGGTGCTGTTGATCTTGTTAACGGCCTCGCCGATGATTTCTATGTTGCGGACAACCGCGTCCTGAACCTGCCGATTCTGTTGAAAGGCTTGGAGGTCTGGTACGGGCTGAAGGTAGCCTGTCGCCCGGTCAATCGCTTCCGCAATGTGTTCCAGATATTCTTCGACGCGCTCCGGATGCTTCATAGGGGCTGCGCCTGTTGCAGCACCTCTTGACGGAATTTGGGCGGCAATCCGTTCGGAGTTAAAACAGATACCGGCACTCCGAGCAATTTCTCCGCATCGATCTTTAAACCGGCAATCGTAAGCAGGCTGGTGGATCGTCCGGGTTCAACGAGCAAATCAAGGTCGCTGTCGTCCGTGTCGGAGCCGCTGAGGACCGACCCGAACACGCGGGGGCGCGATAAACCGTAGCGGCTGACAAGTTGCCGCAATTCGTCGCGGTGCGCTGTGAGGGCTTCCGAAGGTTTCATGGCGGTTCTCCCGTGTTCCGCTTTTTCATCGTAGCTTTTTAGCACGGATCGGTGGCGGCGTCACGGGCGGAAACGGCGAATTTTGGGGATGCTGCAAGATCACTCGAGGCGCGGCGATGCCTTATAGCGCTTCCTGGCTCTTCGCTTTATCGCGCAAAGGATCCTTTGCGCCACGCTGCACAAAGGTTAGGTTTTGAGAGCGCCAAGCTTGTTTCAAAGCTGGTTTTTCCGTATGTTGGGAGCGTGGAAGTACCTTTCACCGCCGAGCAGGAAGCGCAGCTAGCGCGGATGGCCAGCAAGTCAGGGATGGATGCCCCGCATTTGGTGAAGGACGCCGCCTTGCGCTTACTTGAGGAAGACGCCCGGTTCCGCGCCGCCGTGCGGGAAGGCATCGCGCAGGCCGACCGTGGCGAGTTCATTGAGGATGAAGAAATGGACGCCCGCTTCGAGCAGATGTTGCGCTCTTAAAGATGCGTATCCGCTGGACGTTTTCATAGGTGTTACGTTTCCTAGGTACTTTTACATAACTACCGAGGTTTTGCAACGCCCTGTTTGACTGGGGTAGCAAACGACGGGATCTGATGCGCTGGTTTCTCAGCCGCTTCACTTCTCTCTGAGACCGAAACAGCCGCCACCTGCCTCACTCTTCCCGAATGAGTTTGGATGGATCGACGGCCAGCGCTCGCCGGGCTGGAATGGCGGCGGCCGCCAAGCCGAGCAGCGCCATGGTCAGCACCGCGCCGCCCACGACCATGGGATCCCGCAACGCCAGTGGTTGTGGGCACCGACGTTAATTCCTGCCATGCCTTGACGCCGCAGTATCAGGCTTTGCTGGTCAAGCCGCTGGCGGTCTAATTAATCAGCCTGTCAAGAGATAAAACCCGAGAATTTGCTAAAGCCGGCGCAGGTTTTCCACTAAGTTCGAGTCCTACCTGGGGAGCCAGACTGTCAAACTTCAGGTTGGATTCGAACTCAACTGGGCCGATCATCGGGGGCACAATACAGGCACCACCTGCCTGCTATGACGGCGATAGACGTGGAAGTCGGAATCCGTCGTGAGTATCAACGGATCGGCCATTGTCTCAGACATGCGCACCAGGCAAGCGTCAGCAAAACTCATCGGTACGCTTGCGTATTTTTGCAAGAACGCTACTACTGCCTCCACGTTGTCGTCCAAATTGAACCTAGCAACCACGGCTCTGCGCGAAAGCATCGCGCTTAATCCAGACGCGCCCCGTTCGCCGAGCAGATGGCAGGCTTCAGACAGCACCGCTTCGCAGGTATACCAAGGCGGCGAATTCTCAGACGCCTCTTGGACCGCCCATTTATGGTGGGAGTCGCGGCGACTAAGTATCGCCACGAGAAAACCGGCATCAACGAGGACGCTTCTTGCCATAGCCCGTGGTTTTCAAGTATCTCTTCCTTCTCCCGCTCATATCGGCTGGCAAGCCGTCCACCGAGCCGATCAGGTCGGCGATGAGGTTCAGCCGCGCGGACGAACTGGATGTGGCGCCGCGTCGCAAGCGTTCGCGTATCACATCCGACTTTGCGCAATCGCGCTCGCGGGATTCCGCCTCGATTTCCCTCACTAGCTGATCCGGAAGCCGCACCGTCAGGGATTTCATGCCTTGAGTGTAATACACTGCCGTCATGCAAGCAAGACAAGACTCAATACGACGGGATCTGATGCGCCGTTTTCTCAACCGGATCAAGAATCACAGTAAGAAGAAAGGGCGGTCGATTACGTTCGCGGATGCCTGGATAGGAGCCGCCGCCCGGCAGGTCAATGTGCCTTTGGGGACTCAGAACGCCGACGAGCGCGGAACCATACCCGATTGCGGAAGCTGCTGAGCTGCCTGACGTAATCGCCTAGCTTGCGGCGGCTTCGTTTTTGCGGCTGAGTTCCTCGGACAGAATGATGGCTTCGGCCAGATCCTTCATCGGGCGGCGCAGGCGGCGGCTCTCGTTGCGGAGCCGCAGATAGGCGTCCTCTTCGGTGAGCGAGTAACGCTGCTGCAAGATTCCCTTGGCGCGCTCCACTACCTTGCGCGTCTCCAGCTGCCGCTTCATCTCCTGCGCTTCTTCGAACAGGCGCGCGTTTTGCTCGGCCAGCATGGATTTCGATATGGCGCCGCCCATCTGCTCGCCAACAAACGTAAGCAGCGAGATTTCGTCCGGGGTGTGCTCGTGCGCCTGGCGATGGTGCACGTTAATGACGCCGATCAGATCGCCGCTGCTGATCAGCGGAACAGAAAGAAACGCCTCATAGGTATCTTCGATTAGAACTTGAAAGCGCTTGAAGCGCGCATCGGACCAGGCATCGGAAGACAGCGCGACGATGGACTTGTGTTCCGCCACCCAGCCGGTTACACCTTCTCCCATTTTCATCCGCAGGTTTCCGAGCGCCGAGGCATGCGGCACCTGGGAGGCGCGTAAGACAATTTCGCCCGTCGGACGCTCGATCAGGTACACCAGGCATGCGTCGCAATTGGTTACCTGGGCCGTGAGTCCAATGATTTCACCCAGCATTTCGTCCAGGGACAATTCAGAACTGACGATACTGCTGATACGGTGTAAGAGTCCAACTTGTGAGGATGCCGGCTCGATGATATGTGCGGTTGCCATACACTCAAGCGTAGGCGAGCGGCGAACCGTGGTCCAATCGAAAATTCCTATCGCCCTTATGGTTGCTAGTACTATTTTCCGGAACCCGCAAAGCATTGATACTCAGGGGAATCAGTAGATCACCGGCGGAAAGATAACGAAAGCTTAAGCTGGCACTTTTGGGGGAGAATAAAGCTATGAGGCAATATTCATTGCTTTGTATCGCGGCCGTTGCCGGCATCGGCGTCCTGGCCGCACAAACTCCCGCCACCGCACCCCAGCCCAGCACCTCACAAGCGGCTCCGGCGCCGCAGCAAGCCGCGCAGTCATCGCAAGCGCTCACTCTGAACGAGCTGAGCACGCGTCTGGAGGAGCTGGTGAATCGCATTCATCCGGCCGTGGTCCAGATTTTCTCCACCGGATATGTCACCGCCGATGACACCGAATCGGGCAACGCCGCGGCCGTGCTTTCCCAACAGCGCAGCACCGGGTCGGGAGTCATTCTGTCTGCCGATGGCTATATCGTCACCAACGCCCACGTGGTCAAAGGAGCGCGGCACATTCAGGTGCGGCTGTCGGAAGTCCGGCGGGTGGCGGGAGGGCGCGGAACTATCATCGAGCCCGAGCCCAAGCTCCTGGACGCGAAGCTGATCGGTAGCGACCGCGAAATGGACGTCGCGGTGATCAAGATCGAGCGCACCGGCTTGACGCACTTGTCTCTGGGAGATTCCGACGCAGTGCGCCAGGGCGAGCTGGTGATGGCGTTCGGAAACCCTCTCGGGCTGGAAGGCTCGGTGAGCATGGGAATCGTCAGCTCCACCACGCGCGAGCTTCATCCCGACGAGATGCTGGCATACATCCAGACCGACGCGCCCATCAATCCGGGCAATAGCGGCGGGCCGCTGATCGATTCAGAGGGGCACGTCATCGGCATCAATACCTTCATCCTGACGCAGTCCGGCGGAAGCGAAGGCCTGGGCTTCGCGATTCCGAGCAACATCGTCAACACCGTGTACACGCAGCTCCGCAAGGAGGGCCACGTGCACCGCGGCCGCATCGGAATTTCCGTTCAGAGCATAACGCCGGCCCTAGCGGAAGGTTTGCAATTGCCGCGCGATTGGGGCGTGGTGGTGAGCGACGTATTGCCAAGCGGGCCTGCGGACGATGCCGGCGTTAAGGTCGGCGACATCGTGCTTACGCTGAACCGCCGCACCATGCGCAACGCGCGCCAACTCGAAGCCTATATTTTTCGCTCGCCCATGCGCCAGAAGGTCACACTCGGAATTCTGCGCGGTAAAGACCAGGTGAGCATCGACGTGCCTGTAATCGATACGGTGGATGATCCGGAGCGCTTCGCCGACATGGTGACTCCGGAAAACAATCTCATTCCTCGACTCGGTATCCTGGTAATTGCCATCGACCAGAAGCTAGCCCAGATGCTGCCCGAACTGCGCAATAGCTATGGACTGGTGGTAGCGGCCGGCTCCGCCAGCGATCTCGAGAGCGGGGCACAGCTCCAGCCTGGAGACATCATCTATTCACTGAACGGCGCACCCATGGGCACCATCGAAGCCTTTAAGAAGAAGCTGGACGAGTTCAAGTCCGGCTCGTCCATCGTGCTGCAGATCGAGCGCTCGGGCCGGTTGACGTACATACCGATCGAGCTGGAATGAAACCTTTCGTACTTGCGCTCGCGATGCTAATGTTGGCGGCTGCGAGTCCAGCTCAAACGCGCCACACCCGCAAGCCCGCTGCTGCTCCCGTTACGGAGGAAACGCCCGCACCACCACCGCCCGGCACGCCGTGGCCGGTCGAGACACTGACGGTGGAAGGGAATCATCTCTACAAATCGGAACAGATTCTTGCGGTAGCCGGACTGCGCCCCGGGCAAGTCGCGGGCAAGGCGGCGTTCGAAGCCGCCCGCGACCGCTTGAACGCCACCGGCCTGTTTGACAATGTCGGTTACCATTTCGCCCCCGCTCCCGACGGCAAGGGTTACGACGCGGCGATCGAGGTCACCGAAGTGCCGCAGGTCTACCCGGTGCGCTTCCAGGATCTTCCGGCCACCGACGCGGAGCTACGCGCCCAGCTCAAGCAAAAAGATCCCCTGTTCGGCGATAAAATTCCCGCCACCAAGGCGGTGCTGGATCGCTACGCCGCTTGGATTTCACAATTCCTGGCCGCGAAGAACTATCATGAGCCGATCATCGGCAAGCCTGCGTCGGACGCCACCAGCGACTTGATCATCGTGTTTCGGCCGGGCAAGGCGCGGCCCAACATCGCTCGCGTCAAGTTCGCGCAAACCGGCGATCTGCCCGCTGGAATTCTTGAAACCGCCATCTACGG
Source organism: Terriglobia bacterium (assembly GCA_963739705.1). Lineage (GTDB taxonomy): Bacteria > Acidobacteriota > Terriglobia > Bryobacterales > Bryobacteraceae > Palsa-89. The sequence goes on from CAVUBR010000027.1 coordinate 15,404, forward strand.
CGTAGCCATAGGCATGCCTTACGAGGAAGCGGAATTTCGGCTGCTGCTGGATTCTCAAATCCGTCCGATTTTCGAGGCGCGCGGCATGATTCGTGCCGCGTTTCCGAAGGTCACAACCGAGCCGGCCAAGGATGTGGATGGCGTGGTGGTCAGCGTCGAAGTAGCACCGGGACCGGTTTACACGCTCGAACACGTGTCGTTCACCGGCGCGGAAGCGCCCCGCGAGCCGTTCGCCAAGCTGGCCAATCTCAAGACCAACCAAACGGCGAATTTCGACGACGTCAAGGCAGGCCGGGAGCGTATTGTCGCGAGCATGCGCAGCAGCGGCTACTTGCAGGCTAGCACCGAGGTCAAACGCGACGTGAATGACAAGGACCAGAAGGTCAGCATCGTAATCAATGTCATCCCGGGGCCGTTATTCACGCTGGGGAAGCTGGATATTGTCGGCCTCGACATCGAAAGCGAGCCAACGATCCGCAAGATGTGGACCATCGCGCCGGGAAAACCTTTCAATCCGGAGTATCCGGATCACTTTCTGGATCGCGTCAAGAAAGGCGGCGTGTTCGATAATCTGAAAACGACGCGATCGGAGACGAAAATCAACCCCGATCACAGCGTGGACGTGACGCTGTACTTCAACAAGTAGCTGCTGGCGCGTGGTTTACTTACGGTGGAAACGGCCCACCAGAACACCTTTGCCCAGAATGTGCCCGTCCATGGCTTTCAGAACATCGGCGCGCGTGGCGTCCGGTCCTAAGTCAAGCTTGGTGTCGAGCGCGAATAGTTCAAACGTGTAGTGATGATCCGGGCCGGCGGGCGGCGCGCCCGGCCCCATGAAGCCAACTCTTTGCGAAAGATTCTTCGCCTGGATGGTTCCATCGGGCATCGTGGCCGTGGCGGGTATACCCTCGGGAAGCGACGTAGCGGTGCCGGGAATATTGAACGCCATCCAGTGCAAGACGTCATCGGTGTTTCTGCGGATGGCGACGTCCGGATCGTGCAGGATCAATGTAAACGTGACGGTCCCTGGAGGCACATTGGTCCAATCCAGCTTGGGCGAAACAGGGCTCGGGTCGGATTGTGTGTATTTGGCGGGAATCTCGCCGCCATCGGAGAACGCGGTCGTGGTGAGCGTCAGGCCGGGCCGCGGCGGCGCCTTAGGCTGTTGCGCAAGCGCCAGGCCCAAGCCGGCAGTCAGCAGAATTGCGGAGGTGCTCAAGATTCTTTTCATGGAATCGCTCCTTTGCGATGTATCAGAATAGCAGGATTCCCTGCAAAACGCGCACAACGGACCGTCGCGGCAGTGCGTTTGGGCCGAACGAGGATGCCGCGGCGTCCTCCTGTGCGCGCTCACTTGCCCGCGGCGTTATGCTGAACCGGCTTTGGCCTGAACGCGGGCGGCGAAGCGCTCGACATTGATCACGCCGCGCTCGTGCGTGCCCTCCGAGATCAGCTCCTTCTCGTCAAAGGCGCGCACTTTAAATGTCAAACGCCGGTCTTCTACCGCGATCAGCTCGCTTTGGAACGTAACCTCCATACCAAGCGGCGTCGCGGCCAGATGACGGACATCGACGCGCGCGCCGACGGTGTCGAAGCCCTTGTCCAGAAACGGCAGCACGGAATTTCGTGCTGTAAATTCCAGATTGCTGATCAAGTACGGCGTACCGAGGACTCGCGCGCCTTCCGCGCCGAGAAAGTCGACTGCGATGTCGGGCGTTACACGAAGCTTGGTCTCGCCCTTGGCGCCGATGGGAATGTTCGCCACGTTAGTGGTGAGCCGTGACAGTAATCTCGATGTGCGCGCCCGCGCCGGCCAGGGCGGCGACCCCGACCGTGGTTCGCGTCGGCCGGTCGGTCTTGAAGTAAGTCAGATACACAGCGTTCATTCGCTGGAACAGACTGATATCGGTGAGGTAGACCTGCACGGAGACCACGTCGGAATAGGTCATCTTGGCTTCGCGCAGAATAATTCCGATGGTCTCCAAGGTCTGCTTGACCTCGTCTTCGAAGTTGTCGGGCGTTTTGCCGGTTTTCAAATCGCGGCCGGTCTGGCCGGCCACGTACAACGTGCCATCCACCAGCACGCCCGGGCTGAAAGGAGCGCCGGGGGCGATCTCCTTAGGTTGAATGATCTTTTTCTCCGCGTTCAACGATCCTGCGACGCCGAGTAAGGCAAGAGCGAGTGTGCATGCAAGCTTCATAGGTATAGAGCATGATAGCTTGTCGCCGGGCGGGCGGTCCAGCCCCATCCGGATAATCCCGCAATGTCAGCTACTGTTTGGTCGCGTCCAGATGCTTGCGATCTTTTTCGTTCTCTTCGCAGGAATACATCATCAGAACTGTATCCTTGCGCTTGAGGGGCAACGTAACGGTGAACGGCTCTTTGTATATCTTCGGATCTTCGAAGGTGACGGTCCACTTCATGTTGCCGGCGTCGATTCTCTGGAAACGCTCGACGATGTGCAACTGATCGCTGTGCTGATGGCCGGCGGTATCGAGCCAGGTGCGGTCTCCGCCGATCCCGACCGTGTCGACCACCAGGGTCTGGCCTTCCCACCGGCCGATGGAGTCTCCAAACCAGCCGAACGGATCGAGATCAGAGGGGTGGCCGCGCCCGTCGGTATAGATGAGCCGGTAGGTATGCTGGTATTCGAACAGGAGCACGACCGTTCCGGCGGATTGGATGATCTGAAACGGCATGGGGGCTTGGATGGCGCGCGCCGGGCCCACCGGCAAGCAATACGAGGTCGGGTCGTCCGCGTGTACGACGTTTTTGAATTGCTCCAGTCCGTAAGGCGTGTACGGGAGGTCGTGGCCGAGAGGTTTCGTCAAATCGGGCGTGTAAGGACCTTGCCACACTCCGCCGATGTCGGGCGTCGAGGCCGCGCTGGATTGCACAAGCAGCGGTGCGGCGGCCAGGCACAGCATCGCAAGCTTCTTCATCGGGGCGTCACCGCGGCCGGGCTTTTCGGGCCGCCATCGTCCGTGGTGCCTGCAAAAAAGCTCCGGCCGTCCGGCAGAATAACTACTCGGACGTTGACCGTCGACGATCCATCCTTGGCGCGAAACGCATTCATGGTGATCACGTCTCCGGGCTTCAGCGAATCTTTGCGCCAGCCGTTGCGATACAGCGCATTCGGCGGAGCGCCTTCCGCGGCCCAATTCACCACCTTGCCGTTTTCGTCCTTTACGTCCAAGTAGAAGTAGATGTGCGGGTTCATCCACTCGACCTTGGTCACCACGCCTTTCAGAGTGATGGGTTGATTTGCATCGAATTCCGCTGCAAACGAGTGGTGCGCCAGTAACGGCAGCGCCACCGGCAACACCAACGCGATTCCGACAAGCACAGCTCGAAAATGGAATTTCACGACTGCGCGGCCTCCTCGTGAGCCTTTTGTTGATGCTATGCCGAGCGGGGGCGCATGTCAATGGTGTCTGAGGCGCTAGCCTAAGTCTCTAGAAATGAAGGAGATGCAGCCTAGTTCTAGGCGAAAACACAACCTTCTGTTATGATTGCGGAGGAGCGTTCCAACGGGTTGTTGGGACCGGTTTCCTATAATTGATCCGACAGTCAATTGTCTTGGGGTCCGACTCGGTTTAAGCGTTGGTGAGCAAGCTCCGGCGGCTCTAACCCGCCATGGAGAAGCCTGAAGACGCTCGGGGGGCTCCGCCCCTGTTGAGTTCTGGGGTCAAGGACGGGGCCGGTTCGCTGGTGGTTCGCTCCTTTTCCCACCAGCCCAGCTCGCACTGATGAACATTCTTTTTATCGGCGATATATTCGCCTCCACCGGCCGCAGTCTTGTTGCGCGCTACTTGCAGGAAATCATCTCGACCGAAAAGATATCGCTCGCTATCGCCAACGCCGAAAATTCCGCGGGCGGTTTCGGAATTACGCCGCTGATCGCCGAGGAGCTGTTTTCCATGGGGCTGGATGTGCTCACCTCCGGCAATCACATCTGGGACAAGAAGGAGATTTACGACTATCTTCCGCGCCAGCCGCGGCTGCTGCGTCCGGCGAATTATCGCAAGGAATTGCCAGGCCAGGGCCTTCTAGTCATCAAGGCTAGGAATGGGGTCGAAGCCGCGATTCTGGATTTGCAGGGCCGCGCGCACATGCCGGCGACGGATTGCCCGTTTCACGAAGCCGACCGGCTGCTGGCGTCGCTGGACCAGTCCGTGAAAGTCCGGATCGTGGATTTTCACGCCGAGCTGACCAGCGAGAAAATGGCGATGGGCTGGTATCTGAACGGGCGCGTGTCGGCGATGTTGGGCACGCATACGCACGTTCCGACGGCTGATGAACGCATTCTCGCCGGAGGCACGGCCTATCAGAGCGACGTCGGAATGACCGGACCTTATGATTCTGTGATCGGATCGGACAAAGACCTGGCGCTACGGCGCTTTCTGACTGCCATGCCGATCCGGCTAGAGAGCGCCAAGGGGGGCGGGGAGCTGCACGCGACCATTGTTACCGTTGACCCGCAGACCGGACGCGCCACGGGCATCCGGCGCTATGCGCGAGCCGGTTGAGGGGCGAAAGCCAGCCGATCGCTCGCGTCGCCCACTTTAGAAACCAGGCGCAGTTGGAACGTGGCGCGGTCATGCACCAGGATGTTGGCGTTTCGCATGGCTGCGCGCGCCGTCTCCTGCCAGTCTGGCGGAAGCAAGGGAATTATGGCGCTATCCACCAGCAGGGCGTCGGCGTTCCAACATCCGGCCTGGAACGCGGAAGGATGCCCTTCAAAAACCCAAACCGCGTGGCCGAGATAACTCAAGCCCATCAAGAGGCCAAAAAAGGGGATGGCGTTGTTGACTTCCGCGACACTCGGCATCGGTCCCGCGCCGAACTCGGTCGAGCTGATCACCGCTACGTTGCGCTGAACGCCGGCGGGGACCAGGTGACCCAGGCCGTCGGCGAATTTCTTCAGTTCCGGACTCTCGGGCATCGGCGGAACCACCAGGTACGTACGATTGGGACGCAGGATCACCAGGCCGCCTTCTCCCTTGTCGCCGGCCGCGATTTTTCGTACGTTTTCGAAGATCTCCCCGATGTTGGCTGGGACCACCACGTCAGGCATTCGCGCGATGGCCTGCGCGACCCGAGGATGGGAAACGCCCTTGGCGTCGACATAGTCGGAGAAATCCGGCTTGCTTGATATGCTGATCCGGAGCTTATGTTGGACGACGAGTTGGATGACCGCCATGGCGTGCGGAGGCGCTTCCTTGGACGCGGCCTCGCGGTAATACCAGACGGCTGTGGTCCCTTTATCCGCGCTTTGAAGCGTCCGGTCGAGGGCACTCATCTCGATGGGTTTGCCGTCGAGCAATACCTCGCCTGAAGCGAGAACGCTCAGCTTGAGTATCAAGGCTTGTAATCGTCCATTCCGCACCTACTTTAGCAGCGTTCAGAGCGATGCGGAAAACGATTGTTTATTCCTTGAGAGTCTTCTCGCGTAGCCGAAACTACAGGAGTATCGAGGCGGCAGCTACAGCTCGATACCGGAGCAGAGAATGAATCACGATGAACCGGGAGGTCCACGCGCAAAGCCGGCCGGCCATAGGCCGTGTTGCGATGAGGATTATTGCGTTCGCAAATACCTCGACCAGATTGCGGAGCCTGAAGCGCCGATTGTCGAACGCATCCAGACCGTAGCCTGTGAAGTGGCGCACACCTGTCATAACCTGAGAACGGAAGACCTGCACCTGTGCGCCGGCCGCTTATTCGGGCTGACGCCGGAATGCGACCTTACAAGACTATTCGTGCTGTCGTACGGCATCGAGTGCGATTCTATGGAGGGGAAAAGCAAATCGAGAAGCGCAGAACTGCGAGCCTTGCATAGTTGAGCGCTGGGGAGGGGCGACGCATTTCGCCGGCAGATAGTAGAATGAGCAATGAATCGTATTCTACTGGCGGGCCTTCTCACCGCTGCGACGCTGCCTTCTCTCCGCGCGCAGGCCAAACGCGAGGCGCGCACCGAGCACCAGTTTTCGGTCGTTGAGGCGAGCATTTCCGAGATGCGGGCCGCGCTCGAGCAAGGCCGGGTCACTTCGCGCGAGCTCGTGACGCAGTATCTGGCGCGGGTCGCGACGTATGAAGACAAGCTGCACGCCGCGCTGACAGTGAATCGGAACGCGCTCCAGGAGGCTGACGCGCTGGATCGCGAACGGGCCGCGGGTCGGGTGCGAGGCCCGCTGCATGGCATTCCGGTCGCGGTGAAGGACAACATCCTCACCACCAACATGCCCACCACGGGCGGCGCATTGGCGTTCGTGGATTATGTGCCTCCCTACGAAGCCACGCTGGTGAAGAATCTTCGCCAGGCCGGAGCCATCATCATCGCCAAGACCGGGATGACGGAGCTGGCCAACTGGGTGGCGGGCGGCCCGACTCCGATGCCCGGGAACTATAACGCTGTCGGCGGCTTCGGCTTCAACCCCTACGATCCGCGCCGCGACCCGCGCGAGGCCACCGATGACGGGCGGCCGGCGCTGCAAACCGGGGGCTCCAGTTCCGGAGTAGGAACCACGGCGAATTTCTGGGCCGGCAACGTCGGCACCGAGACGTCCGGGTCGATCCTGAGCCCGTCCAATCAGAACATGCTGGCGGGCATCAAGCCCACGGTTGGCCGCGTCAGCCGCTACGGCGTGATTCCGATCACGGCCGATCAGGATACGCCGGGGCCGATGGCGAAAACAGTGACTGACGTCGCGATCATGCTGGGAGCGTTGGAAGGAGCCGCGCCGGATCCGAACGATCCCGCGACGTCCAAGTGCACGCCGCCAGCGGGCCGCGATTATACGCGTTTCCTCAGGGCCGAAGGACTGAAGGGCGCGCGCATCGGCGTCCCTCGCGCGTTCTACTACGACCGTGTCACGCCGCCCGGCGCCAAGGAACGTGGAGGTCTGAATCCCGATCAGGCGAAAGTGATGGAGGAGGCCATCGACATTCTGAAAAAACAGGGAGCGATCATCGTAGACCCGGCCGATATTCCGAGCGTGATCAGCCAGGATCCGGCGAACAATCTCCTGCTGTGGAACCAATGCGGCGGTATCGACGGAGCGAAGGGCCAGGACGCAAATTGCTCGGTGGTTTTGAAATACGGCATGAAGCGCGACTTCAACCAATGGCTGGAGTCGCTGGGTCCGACGGCGCCGGTGAAGACGCTGACCGAGCTGCGCGAGTGGAACATCACGCACACCAAGGCGGGCGCGATTAAGTACGGCCAGTCGAACCTGGATATTTCCGACGAGATGGACGTGGAGGCGGATCGCGCGCGGTACGAGGCCGATCGCGCCAAGGACATTGCGCTCGGCGGCACGCACGGGATTGATGAGGTCATGAAAGCCAACAATCTGGACGCGCTGCTGTTTCCAGGAGCCAACGGGGCAGCGATTGCAGCCAAGCCGGGCTATCCGAGCGTGATCGTGCCGTTCGGCATGGTGCCGAACGCGTCACTGCAGCAGCCATTTCCGGAGGGTTTTGATGCCAAGCCGTCACCGTTGGGTGTGAGCTTCACCGGCATGGCATGCAGCGAGCCGCGGCTGATTGAACTGGCCTACGCGTTCGAGCAGTCCACTAAGCGGCGTGTGCCGCCGCCCAGCGCGCCGTAACGCGGTTCGAAACCACAGCCCCGAGTTTTAACTTTGACCTGGAATCCGGAGCAGGCCAATCGCTAAGACTGCAGCGTATGAATCGAAGTCCGGATCGGTGGTGAAGACCTGCCACCCTCGACGCAGCGCGACTGCACAAATTAGAAAGTCCGTGTGTGAGCCGGATATGCCCTTCGACCGGCATTGATTGCTGCATTGAGCCGCGTACTCGAAGTCCTCAGTGGCGAGGGGCTCATCGGGAAAGGTCTGAAGATGTCCGCGAAGCCGATTAAATTGGGCGGTTTCACGGATGCCGGAAAGGACCTCTTGGCGGATGGGGCCGATCAACTTGGTCCGGCCCTCGCGTACCAGTTCCGCCAGAGTGGTGGCCAACGCACTCTCTCCAACGCTTAAGTGCGCTTTGGTCCTGCGAAGCGCCAGTGACCAAATGTTGGTGTCAATTAAGACGTGCACTAGCGCTTGCGCCGCCGCTCCGCCTTGTAGTCATAAGTGGGATCGAAGTCGATGGTGCCGAAGAGCGAAAGAATCTCAAGCTGTTTGCGGCGCGCGACATATTCAGATAGAGCCGCGGTCACCGCCTCTTTCTTGGTCTTGTGATGGCCGATGCGACGTGCGGTTTCAATCAGCTTGTCATCGATGGCTAAGTTGGTCGGCATATTTACACATCACTCTGTGTACGTCTTAGTGTAGCACGTTACACTGCAAGCCGCTGCCAGGCTGAGCCCTCGAGCACGGGCTCGAACACGTCCGGGTGCAGGATCTCGGCGAAGATTTGAAGCGACTCGACGATCCGCGGCCCGGGACGGTTCATGTATTGATTGCCGTCCGCTAAGTACACTTCGCCGTTTTGGACCGCGCGCAGTTTTCCCCATTCGGGCCGGTTGGTCAACCAGTACATCTCGCGGCGTGTGCGCTCCAGGTCGAAGCCGCAGGGAGTGGTCACGATCACGTCCGGATCAGAGGCGGCCAGATCCTCCCAGCTCATCCACGGCGAATGCAGCCCGGCCTTCCCGAACAGGTTTTCGCCTCCGGCCAGCTCGATCAATTCCGGGACCCAATTGCCGGCAGCCATGAGCGGCTCATGCCATTCGATACAAGCGACTCTAGGGCGGCGCGGCGACTGCTTCGCCCGAGCAGAGATCTGTTGCATCCGGGATCCGAGAGCCGCGACTACTTGTTCACCCTTCGACGCAACATGACACGCGACCGCTACGCGCCGGATGTCGTTCCAGATATCTTCCAGCGCATTCGGCTCCAGGGCGACCAGTTTCGGCCGGCTGGACACGGAGCCGGCCAGTGCACGTTCTACATCCTCGAGGCTGACCGCGCACACCCGGCACTGTGTCTGCGTGATTACATGCGTGGGCTGCAGCCGGTCCAGCACATCTTCGAAAACCTGATAGACCGAAAGGGCATTGGCAACCTGGTGCTTGACGCGCGCATCGATCTCGGCGCTGTTGCCATCCACCGAAAAGCTGGGCGAAGTGCAGACGGGAAGAGCTTGGATCGCGGGCGGATAGTCACATTCGTGGGAACGGCCGACCTGGCACGGCGTCAGGTCGAGCGCGTTGACGATTTCGGTCGCGCTGGCGATCAAGGAGACAATTCGCACCCTTCCACTCTAGGGCAAGTGCCAAGGAATTGTCAGTGGCGAATCTCAGTGGCGAATATTGGTCGCGCACGGCGGCCATTGGTCAGGGAGGAAAGGTCTCAAGGAGCTGGCTGGGAGGGAATCTAGAGGGGATTCAATAGAAGTTACAAAGGTTGGTGAGGTTATCGGGGATAGCCTAGCGGAACAGCCATTGCTCCTTGACCTTTCATTGATTTCATCGCTGGCATGGAATGCAAGCGCTGTTCCAAAGCGCCAAGCTCTTGCAAGCTCTTGTTTCTGCAGGTGAGAGGGCCCTGTTACCAGCAAAAATTACCAGATCGGAACGCGCCGATGTGCAAATCCGGAACTGGCGTCGCCGGAATGAGATGACCGATTCAAAAGCCGTTATTCGAATCGGAGCGCTTCGATAGGGTCCAGAAGCGCCGCCTTTCGAGCAGGGTAAAAGCCGAAGAAAACTCCAACCAGCGCCGAGAAGACGAAAGCCAGCAAGATAGCGCCGGGCGAAATCAAAGTCGACCATTGGGCGAAGACCGAGATCAGCTTGGAAGCCAGGACACCTAACAGGATGCCAACAACCCCGCCCAGGATGGAGAGCGTAACGGCTTCCACCAGGAACTGCGTGAGGATGTCCTTGGTTTTTGCCCCGACAGCCTGGCGCAATCCGATCTCGCGCGTGCGCTCCGTGACCGACACCAGCATGATGTTCATGATGCCGATGCCGCCCACGATGAGCGAAACCGAGGCGATGGCGGCCAGCAGAATGGACATGACGCGGGAAGAAGTTTCCTGGGCCTGGAAGACTTCTTCCAGATTGCGAATGGTGAAGTCGTCATCTTGGCCGGGCTGGAGGTGATGCCGCTGGCGCAGCACGGCGCGCATTTCATCTTGCGCGGACTGGATCGAGTCCGGGCCGCGCGCTTGAACAATCAGCGCTCCCACGGAATTGGCCCGGGCCTGATTCACGCCAAACACCCTTTTCTGCGCGGTGCTGATGGGCATTATGATGATGTCGTCCTGATCCTGCCCGGTGGGCGACTGGCCTTTCGGAACCAGCGTCCCGCCCACAGTAAACGGCACCTGCTTGATCCGGATCACCTGGCCGACAGGATCGGCGCCGTTGAACAGGTTATTGACCACGGTTTGTCCAAGCAGCGCGACCTTGGCGTCAGCGTCAACGTCCTGGTCGGTAAAGGCGCTCCCGCTTTGAATTCCGATGTCGCGAATCGCCAGGTAATCGGGCGTAGTGCCCTGGATGGAGGTGGCCCAGTTGCTGTTTCCGTAGACCACTTGCGCGCCCTGGCGGCTGCTCGGCGCGACCGCTTGCACCGACGGGCAATCGTTGGCGATGGCCTTGGCGTCGTCGGTGGTGAGCGTGACGGCGTTGCCGCTGCCTAAACGGATACCGGAAGCCGTGATGCTGCCAGGCAAAACGATGATCACGTTGCTGCCGATGCTGGCGATCTGCTCCTGGATTCGCTCGGTCGCTCCGGAGCCCACCGCGACCATCGCGATCACCGCCCCGACGCCGATGATGATGCCAAGCATAGTGAGCGACGAACGCAGTTTGTTGATGCGCAGCGCGCGAAAGGCGATCTTCATGGCGGGCACAATCTTGTTCATGACGCCAGGGCCTCCTGTTCTTCGGCTTCCTCGACAGGCAGATCCGCCAGCTCTCGCTGCGCTTCCCGCGGACGCGGCACCGGCTCGTCGCTCACCAGCCGTCCATCCTTGAAGCGAATGATGCGGTTGGCGTACTGCGCGATGTCCGGCTCGTGCGTCACCAGAATGATGGACAGGCCGGAATCGCGGTTGAGCTTCTGAAACAACGCCATGATCTCGACGCTGGTGCGGGAATCCAGCGCGCCCGTGGGCTCGTCGGCCAGGATGATGCGTGGATCGTTGATCAGGGCACGGGCGATCGCTACGCGCTGCTGTTGTCCGCCCGAGAGCTGATTGGGATGGTGATGTTCGCGGCCCGCCAGCCCTACCCACTGCAGCGCCTGCATGGCCTTCTCGTGGCGGGCGTCGATTTGGCGGCTGCTATAGAGAAGCGGCAACTCGACATTCTCGACAGCGGAAGTGCGCGACAGCAGATTGAATTGCTGGAAAACGAACCCGATTTTCTGGTTGCGGATTTCGGCCAATTCATCGCGATCGAGCGTGCCGACATTCACTCCGTCCAGCGCGTAGGTTCCCGACGTGGGCTTGTCCAGGCAGCCGATGACGTTCATGAAGGTCGATTTGCCGGAGCCGGACGGGCCCATGATGGCGACGAAACTGCCGCGCTCGATTGCAAGCGACACGCCGCGCAATGCATGGACGGCGACGTCGCCGAGCTTGTAAGTTTTCACCAGGTCGCGAATATCGATGAGCTGGTCAGTCATAAATCGCCTCTCTCACTAAACACGAACAACGCAGCGCGCCGCGAGCGTCTTCTGTTCCCATGGTGCGCGGCGCGCGCTGTTCGCTTAAAACCTCGGCCCGAACGAACGTGGCGCCGGCGTGCTGGTGCTGGTCTTGGCCAGGCTGGCGGTGATCACTTTGTCGCCCGGCTTGAGATCGCCGGTGTTCACCGCGGTGTACAAACCGTCGCTGATCCCGAGTGTGACGTTTACCGGCCTGGGTTTACCGTCCTGTCCGAGAACCCACACCGTAGTTCCATCGGCCTGCTGCTTGCGGCCCGCGGCATGCACCGAGGTGGGCGCCGGCAGGTCCGCGGGACGGAAGCGCAGCGCCGCGTTCGGAATCTTGAGGGCAGCATCCGCTTCGTTGGTCAGGATCTTCACGTTGGCGGTCATGCCGGGAAACAGCTTCAAATCCGGATTCGGAACTCCGACCACTACGTCATACGTGATGACGTTCTGCACGTTGATGGGCGCCTCGCGTATCTGCGTCACGGCGCCCTGGAAGGTGGTTCCAGGATAAGCATCCACGGTAAAGCGGGCTGGCTGACCCATCTTCACCTGCCCGACGTCGGCTTCATCCACGTTGGTGTCGACCTGCATTTTGGTCAGGTCCTGCGCGATTTGGAAAATGGTCGGGGCCTGGAAGGAAGCCGCCACCGTCTGCCCGACGTCCATCTGGCGCGCGATCACGGTGCCGTCCACCGGCGCGATGATTTTGGTGTGATCCAGATCGAGTTGCGACTGGGCGAGCGACGCCTGAGCTTGCGCGACCTGCGCCTGCGCGGATGCGAGCTGGGCCTTGGCTAGCTGGTAGGTAGCCTGCGCGGACTGGACCTGGTGATTGGCCGCGTCTAGTTGGGCCACGGCCGCATCCTGCTCTGCCGCGGCTTGGTCATTGGTAGACTGCGCGGTGTCGAGATCCTGTTTCGCAACGATGCCGTCCTGAAACAGAGCTTTCTCGGACGCCAGCTTGGACGTAGCATCGCTGGCCGCCGCCTTAGCCTTGGCGATGGCTGCCTTCTGATTGGCTACCGAAGCGCGCGCGCTCGCCAGATCGGCATCGGCCTTTGCCATTTGTGCTTGCGCGCTGGCCACGGCTGTGTGTGCGCTGTCGAGGAACGCTTGGGCCTGATCGACACGCGCCTGGAACGGCTGGGGATCGATCTCGGCCACTAGTTGTCCCTTCTTCACCTTGGTATTGAAATCCGCGTACAGCGCTTTGATGTCGCCGGAAACCTGGCTGCCGACTTGAACGGTAACCACGGGGTTGCAGTTGCCGGTGGCCGATATGCTGGCCTGCACGCTGCCGCGTTCCACCGTAGCGGTTTGATATAGCGCCTTGTTATCGCGGCTCGAGTAAAACCACAGTCCCAGGCCGGCGGCGACCAGCGCCGTGCCCACCGCCAGAGACTTTCGATGCTTCTTCATTTTGTGTCTCCATTTCTTTTGACGCAGGCGCGCGGCAAAAGCACGTAATGCTTTGTAATCGCTTGAGGGCGAACCTGTTATAGTGGCGATTGAGATGGAGCCCACGGACGGAATTCTCGGAGCGTTTTTTGAAACGGGCGCTTACCTCAAGGGCCACTTCCGGCTCACCAGCGGCCTGCATAGCCCGGAGTATCTGCAGTGCGCGCTGGTGCTGCAGTATCCGCGGCATGCCGAGCATTTCGGCCGTCTGCTGGCCACCGAGTTCCGCCGGTTGGAGCCAACGCTGGATGTCGGCGTGGTAGCGTCACCAGCGATCGGCGGGTTGATCATTGGCCACGAAGTGGCGCGAGCTTTGGGCGCGCGCTTCATCTTCACCGAGCGCGACGCCTCCGGCAAGATGGTTCTGCGCCGCGGATTTTCCATCGAGCCCGGCGAGACCGCCGTAGTGGTGGAAGACGTGGTGACTACCGGCGGCAGCTCGCGCGAGGTGATCGATATTCTAAAGAACGCCGGCGCACGCGTGATCGGCGCGGGCTCCATCATCGACCGCAGCGGCGGCGCCGTGGATCTCGGGATTCCGCGCGTGGCGCTGAAGACGCTGGAAGTCGTCGCTTACCGCGAAGAGGATTGTCCCTTGTGCCGCGCCGGCAGTCCCGTGGTGAAGCCGGGATCGCGGCCGGTGCATGCGGCGAATTAGAATTACCGTCGCCTACGACGGAACCGATTATCACGGCTGGCAGGTGCAGCCGGAACTGCAGACCATTCAGGGCACGCTCGAACAGGTTTTCGGCGAAATCGAAGGACGGCCGGTGCATGTGGCCGGGTCAGGCCGGACCGACGCCGGGGTGCACGCACTGGCGCAGGTGGCCGCCGTCGACATGGAGAATCCGATTCCGATGGACAATCTGCGCCGCGCCGCCAACCGGCTGCTTCCGCCCGACATTCGCGTCACACGCGTCGAAGAAGCCGCGGCCGCTTTCAATCCGCGCTACGATGCCAGGGCGAAGACCTACGAATACCGGATTTTTCGCGGCGAGATTTGCCCGCCGTTCGAGCGCCGCTACGTTACGCATCATCCTTATCCGCTGCGGATGGAAGAGATGATCGCGGCAGCGCTGCTGTTTGAAGGCGAGCACGATTTCGCAGCGTTCGCGGCGAGTGACGATCGCGATGAGCTGGGCCTATCCAAGGTCCGCAGAGTGTTCTGCTCAAAGCTCGCGCTCGAAGCCGAACGGTTCATCTATCGTGTTACGGGCAGCGGGTTCCTGAAGCACATGGTGCGCAATATGGTGGGCGTGCTGCTGGAAGTGGGGAAGGGAAACGTGGATCGCGGCGGAGTGTTGGCGCGCCTGGAGCCGGGATGCTCGATTCCGCCCGGACCCACGGCGCCTGCCCGCGGGCTGTTCCTGGTTTCGGTCGACTATTGATGCCCGCGGCGCACGCTCCACAGCAGCGTGCGCCGCATCTGCCATGGGAAAATCATGACCATGCCAGACATGCAAGAGAAAGTGGTGGTCATCACGGGCGCAACCTCGGGCATTGGGGCCGTTGCGGCGGAGCAATTAGCGGCCATGGGCGCGCGCATCGTGCTGGTGGCGCGCGACAAGACGCGGGCAGAGGCGGAACTCGCCCGATTGCGCGAGAAGGCGACCGGCCCGCAACCTAGCGTACACTACGCGGATTTATCGCTCCTGGAGGACATGCAGCGCGTGGGGCGCGAGATTGCCGCCTCCGAATCCCGCATCGACGTGCTCATCAACAATGCGGGAGCATTGTTCGGGCATCGCACCCTGACGCGCGACGGGCTGGAGATGACTTTCGCCACCAATCACATGTCCTACTTCGTGCTGACGGAGATGCTGCGGCAGCGGCTGGTTGCTTCCGCGCCCGCGCGCGTGATCAACACGTCCTCGAATGCGCACCGGCGGGCCAAGCTCGATTTCAATGACCTCCAGTCCGCGAATGGTTATGCCGGCTTCAAAGTGTACGGGCGTTCCAAACTTTGCAATATTCTCTACACGCGGGAACTCGCACGCAGCCTGTCGGGAACCGGCGTGACGGCCAATTCCTTGCATCCCGGCTTTGTCGCCACACGCTTCGGCGACCACAGCGGCGGGGCTTTCTCGGTCATGGTCCGGCTGGCAAAGAGTTTTGCCATCTCCCCGGAGAAAGGCGCCGAGACCATCGTGTACCTGGCGTCGTCCGGCGAAGCGGCCAAGGTCAGCGGAGAATATTTCTACAAATGCCGGGCAGTCGCACCAACCAAAGAAGCCCAAGACGACGAAGCGGCTCGGCGATTGTGGCAGGAGAGCGCGCGGCTGGCGGGATTGGCGGCTCAGCCCCATGCTTTGCGCTAGGTCATTGTGGCTCGGAATTGCGGCCGCGAGCCTCGGTCCAGACGCTGTTCGGCGAACCACCTAAGGCTATTCAGGCGCAGTCTTCATCGAGCATCAGCTCGAGCACAGCCGCCGACGGCTCCCAGATCATCGAGATCCGCAACGTAACCTACGAGCTTGAGTGATCCCGTTATCCCGGGCCATCCGCGATCTGATCGCCTGCTGCCGCGCAAGACCACGCGTTCCAAAGAAACCGTGTGCGACATCGGCGTGGATGCGACCGTCACGCTCGAAGCCTGGCGCTTCGGCAACGACCTTCGCCAGAAGCCGCTCTATACGATCACCGCTACCGGAACGGACGGGCGCACGATGGACAACGCGATTTTCATCGCCTCGCGTGGTGCTCGAAGAAGTGGAGCGGTGGTCGGTCTACAAGCTGGGCAACGGCCAGCACCTTTCGATACTTATGTGCCGCTGGTCAGCTTTTCCATTTCGAAAGAATTCCTCACGACGCGTTACGTGGGGTTCGAGGCGCCACCCGACGACACGCGTGATGCACGGCTCAAGCAGCCGAACGTGGTCGCGGTGGTGACCTACGCCTCCCGGATCGCAGCTGCGATCGTATGCCGATGAGACGCGAACAGTGTCCATGATCGAAGGACCGCCGCCTAAGGCCTCCGCGGCAAAAGGCAAACCGGGCGAGCCGTCGCGCGCGCTCAGATTGTCGTTTAGCGAAAATTATCCATCCCAGCTAAACACGCTGGAGGTGCTGATTCCGCTCGAAGGCGACGATCTGGATCTGGTGCACGCCAAGTTGCCGGCGGGCATGCATGCCGCCGCATGGCGGCGATAGCTCCGGGCATCAGAACGTAAAGCGTCCGCCTACCTGAATCGCCCTGGGGCCGTTTTGTCCGAAGGTCTGAATCGACCGCTGCGTGGGCTGGCCGAATTTGTAGGCTTGCTTGGCGCAAGTTTGTCGTCGCTGCCCCGGGCGCCGTGCAGCGAGCATCCGGCCGCCAGGGTGTCTATCGCAGACCCATAAGTGCTCAAATTGGCAATATTGAACGCGTTGAAGACTTCACCAAAAATCTGGAAGCGATAGCGCTCCTTAATTGTGAACGACCTTGCTCAAACGGAAATTCTGCGAAAAGGTCGGATCGCCGAATTGATAATCCGAAGGCAGAACTAAGCGTGGGGATCGGATTGCCGTTGGGATACTTCTTGCCGGCGTAATTGGCGTTAAAGGACTGTACCGCCGAAGTCAAAGTTGCGCTTTGCCGCACCCAGCGTTGAAGCAGTTGTAAGTGATGCCCGGCAGCATGCTGCTCGCACTCGAGAGAGCGTTTGCGCCAGTTCCTGTCAGATCGCCGCCAGGGACAGCGCTTCAACTGGGGTCCGGCTAATAACGAGGAGTTGACGCTCAACTGGAAATCCCCAAGGGAGCCGGACGATGCCGGCGACATTTAAGTTGTGATGGGCAAGGCCCGGGCCGAAGGATCGAAAATAGTTGTTCCCGTTGAACACCGTTCCAATGGTGTCGAAAGACTGCAATGCATAGGAGACGATGAACTGAAATTGTTGCGAGAGCCGCTTGTTCAGCTTCACCAGCAGATCCGTCGTAATCGCTGCGGCCCGCCATCGACCCAGAAAGTAATCGGCCCGTTGGAGCACTCCACGCCAGGCGTGTAGTCGGGGTGGGACACGCTGGGATCACAGGAGACCGGACTCCGTCTCACGAAATCGATTGTAGTAATTGAGGTCTTCCTCGCCGATCTGAGGTCGGTGGTGATCTTCCTCGAATAGTCGGCGGTCAAAACCATGTCCTGTCCGAGATCACGCTGAACGCCAATGGACATCTGATAGCTGCGCGGCAGCGGGGTAATTCCGCGGATACAATTCGGCGCTGGATTTGAGAACATCAATCGGCTGAAACCGCAATTGGCCCACTGCTTTGCTGCGTGGGTGAGAACTGCTGGATCAAAGCCGGGATCTGCTGGCTGAGTAATTGGACGAATTGGCCCAACGTCAGATTTGTAAGCGTGCCGGTCGGCATGGAGCCACCAACTGGCAGCGGCTCGACGCCTACGCCCGGCAGCACCTGAACGATCCCGGGGAACGTGTTTAGTAGAACATTCGACGATACCGTCAGACGCCCATTTCCGAGCGGAGTAATGGCGCTCCGATCCCGGTAACGCTGATATTGGGACGGGTGTCCAATATATGCCCGCGCCGCCGCGGATCACAGTCTTGTTGTTCTTTCCTACGCTCCAGGCGAAAGCCGACCGAGGGCGACAGTCTCGACGTTATTCACTCGAGTTGGACTGAGGTTCGATCCGTAGATTGGCGCTAAGAAATGCAGGCTTGGGAATGTCACTATTGAAAAGACCGCTTTCACGCTCATACTGTAGACCGAAATTCAACGTGAGCTTGGGCCGAACTTTCCACGTATCCTGAACAAACATGTCCGGGCGGTAATTTTCAAAACCGGTTTTCTGATAGGGCCCAGGGTTGTTGGCTGACCCTAGTCCGATTCCTCCGCTTGCGCTGGCCTGCAGACTATAAATCGGCACATTCAGCAGATCGGCATTCGAAGCGATCTTGGTCGGCAAGGTAGGGAAATAGGTGGCAACGACCCCGGCGGGCAAAACCGATCTCACATAATCCGGCGAAATCGTGCCCTCACAAGCCGGGGTACAAAAGCCCCAGGCGATCGGAGACTCGTCCTCGATAAAACTGGCCGCCGAATTTGATGCGATGATTGCCTTTTTGCCAACTCAACGTATCCATATATTGGTAGCGGTGTTGATTGCCGATCTGGGGCGTGATCGGGTTATTCCCGAACGAGAAGTTGCGACGACCCGACAAAGGCGAGCTGCCTGGGAAATTCCACCCACACAGGGCGGGCGGACATTGTGATTGGGATGGCAGGGTGTTAACGCGTTCCCAGTAAAACTCGCGAACCGGAAATCATTGACCAGGTTCGGCGTAAGGACGCTGGTGACCCCGAAAACACCTTGATCGGCCCAATTGATTGGTCTGGTCCAGTAGGAAGGCTCCGGGGCGCCAACCCTTGCGGGCCGAAGCCGTTATTGCCGTCGTGCGAATAGCGCAAAAAGAGATTGTGTTTGTTCGAGAGTCGATAGTCGAAGCGAGCGGTAAGACTCTTTTGGACGTAAGGGCTGCTGTACACGTTCTTCCAGTCCGCGGATCGAGGGCAGGTCTGGCTGCACCTGAATGGCTTGCACTTGATTGGTGTACTCGTAATTGAAGAAGAAGAACAATTTGTCCTTGATGATCGGCCCGCTAAACCAGACCCCCGGATTCTTCCGCGCAAAGAAACGGATTTGGATCAAGCGTGCTGCGGTTCAGGCCGGGATAAGAGGCCATGTTGTGATCACGATAGAAAAAATATCCGCTTCCATGAAAGTCGTTGCTGCCGGATCGTGTCACAATGTTGATCGCCCCAGTGCTGGTTATCCCGGTTCCTAAATCGAAGTTGACTGTCGAAGTTTGAAACTCCTGCACCACTTCATTGGACAAATTCATAGCGGTGTTGCCTTCCACATTGTCCACAATGCTCCCGCCGTCTACCGTGACCACGTTCCGGCTGCGCGCCGCCCAGCACTGAAAGATTAAATTGCGCATTGAACACTGCCGACCGACGCCGGCGTGCTGGTGACACCCGGCTCCAGGGTCGCAAGCTGGAGCATGTTGCGGCCGTTAAGCGGGATGTCCTCAACGGTCTGGCGGGTCACAACACCAGCGACAGTGTGGATTCGTAATTGATTTGAGCCGTCGCGGCTTCGACCGTTACGACTTCTCGCGTCGCTCCTAGCGACATGCGCAATATTGACGGTGGTGCTGGTGCCGGCCTGCACCGTTGCGTCGGGCGCTCCAAGGTACGAAAACCCTGCATTCCAGCTCGGACCTGGTAATCGCCGGCCAGCAGAGCGATGGAGCGCTAAACAGAGCCTTCGTGTTGCTGGTCACGTTTCGGGTAGTGCCAGTGGCTTTATTCGTGATAGTGAGTGTCAGCATTTGGGATCACTGCTCCGGATTCATCCGTGACAGTCCCCGAAATGAGCCCAGTATCCTGGCGCTAGCGACTGTGCTCACGCTGTACCATACACAACAAGAAAGCGACGAGCAGCACGGACGGATGCGCTTAGTCATTACCCAAACCTCTTCTTTCCGCTGGTCCCCAACCTGGGGACCGCTGTGTGTCAGACCAATCTTCCGATAATGGCCCAACGTCGGAAAACTGTCAGGTGCCATTCTTGGTAAGTTAAGTGGAAGTCTTGGCAAAGATGGGCGGCGGCCGTCTTGCCAGACGAGCGAGATCAGGAACTGAAACCCGTGCTATACTGTGCTGAGCCGGTCTGGCGAAACCACGTGTGCCGTGGCAGTCAGCGGTTTGGGGAGGGAATATGCCGGCAAATCAGTCCGGGAACCGGTGCGAGCAATGAAGGAAGAAGACATCTTTCAGATCGCACATGCGCTTCCTTATAAAACCAGTTGCCGGCTGAATTGGTGCGGCATCGAAGTTCATCGCTACCGTCTCCAGCCACACGAAGCGCCTGAACACACCTATCCCCAATTGACGGTTTTTCTGCCCCATACGGTGAGGCCGGTGAAAGTCGAAATGCGCCTGGCCGGTTCAAAATTCATCGCGGAAATGAGTGAGGGACTCATTTCCATCGCACCGCCCGGGGTGCCTCGTAGCGCCAAGCTGGAAGGATCCGGGGAGGTGACTGCGATTTTTCTCGATCCATTGACCATCGCGGAAATCGCCCGGGCCCAAACTGAAATTGAGAGTTTCGAGATTCCGCCACAGTTCGCGATTCGTGATTCGCTTATTTACCAGATTGGAACCGCTCTGGATTGCGAACTACTTTCGGATTGGCCCGGTTCCCGAATCTACGCCGAGTCGCTCGGCAGTGCGTTGGCGGCGCATATTCTGGCGAAGTACTCCAGTAAAAGTTCGCCGCAGTTACCTGGGAACCGTTTAAGCAAGACGCAGCTACGGCGAAGCATCGACTTCATTCACGAGAATTTGCATGCCGACGTTTCCTTGGGCGAGATCGCCGCGGCAGCTAATATGAGCATGTACCATTTCGCCAAATCGTTTCGGCGAGCTGTCGGAATCGCTCCGCACAGGTACTTGGTCAAGCTTCGCATGGAGAAGGCGCGGGACCTCCTGATGAGCGATGATCTATCAGTTGAAGAGATCGCCAACCGAGTCGGTTACGCCGACAAAGGTCATTTCTCTGCTCAGTTCTTGAAAATCGTTGGGACCACGCCGCATCGTTATCGGCGTAGCATCTAGTTCCACTAGCACCGAACCAAGTAATTTAGTTTCATAGTGTTACAGAAAAATCTGTGCTCCCTGCACCCCAAGATTCCCAGCGAAGTCGCCAAGACTGCCCCTTGATCGCATCGCGGTATTCCATTACGATGAAAAGAGTTACATTAGACGGAGAATTGTGCCGTCAAGGAGCGCTGCGATGAATCCTCGTAAGTCCCGCTGGCAATTGAAAATCGGGTTGGCCCTGCTCGCCCCCGCCGCAGTTTCTGTGATGTTGTCTTCCGCTTTGAAGGCCGACGATACGCCGGCGATCAAAGGGCGAAGTGACGTTCTCCAAAGACATCGCTCCCATCTTGCAGAGGAGCTGCCAGAACTGCCACCAGCCGAATTCGGCGGCGCCGATGTCGCTGATCACTTATAAAGAGGTCCGGCCGTGGGCGCGCGCGATCAAGGAACGGACGGCTCTGCGCGACAAACGCGGCGCGATGCCTCCCTGGTTCATCGAGAAGAACGTCGGCATCCAGCATTACAAGAATGATCCGTCGCTCAGCGATCTGGAAATCGCCAAGGTCGCCAAGTGGGCCGATAGCGGCGCGCCGGAAGGCAATCCGGCCGACCTCCCGCCACCGGTCCCGCTCCAGGACGGCACCAAGTGGAACTTAGGCGAACCGGATCTGGTGGTATCGACTCCCGAGATCACCGTGAAGGCTGGCGCTCCGGACTGGTGGGGCGAACTGGAATCGGCGCCCACCGGGCTCAAAGAGGACCGCTGGGTGAAATCGGTCGAAATGCGCGAAGTGAATGACATCCCGGCCACCACCGATGGCGGTAGACCCACAGTCGGCGCGCGCTTCGTTTTTCATCACATGATCTGGACCACCACGGTTCCGGGCCAGCAGGCAGCGCTGGGCGAAGACGTCGGCGAGGGCAGCGGCAGCTGGCCGATTCACGAAGTGGGCCGCAACGCGGATATTTTCCCCGATGACGCCGGCAAGCTGCTCAGAGCCAATTCGGTGCTGGTATTCAATTCCGCGCACATCCACTCCAATGGGCGCGATACCAAGGCGCGCCTCCTGTTTGGATTCAAGTTTTTCCCGAAGGACTATAAGCCGACCGTAAGATACGCCCGCCGGGGTCTCGGCAACGGCGTGGACATCGACATGCGGCCGAACGAAGCCAACCAGCGGCTGGATGCTTACAAAGTGCTGGAGGAAAACACCAAGATCACTTCCTATGAGCCGCACATGCACGCGCCGGGTGTGCGCATGTGCCTGGAATACATCTGGGGCGACAACATCCAGACGCTCTCCTGTTCCGGCTACGACCACAACTGGGTTCGCGTCTACGATTACGACGACGACTACGCGCCGCTGCTGCCCAAGGGAACCATTTTGCACATCATCGGCTACATGGACACCACGCCTGCGAACCGGAACGTGCCGGATAGCAGAAACTGGTCGGGCGCCGGGAACCGCTCCATCGCCAACATGTTTATCGACCTGGGCCAGGGCCTG
This sequence comes from Terriglobia bacterium, assembly GCA_963739705.1. Taxonomy (GTDB): domain Bacteria; phylum Acidobacteriota; class Terriglobia; order Bryobacterales; family Bryobacteraceae; genus Palsa-89. The sequence continues at coordinate 37,615 of CAVUBR010000027.1, forward strand.
GCCCTCACCGACGAGCAGTTTTATGCCGAGATGGCCAAACGCCGCGAGAAGCTGAAGCTGAGTCCGAACGACATGCTGATCGGCTGCCCGCTTTGCAACGGCGATCCGATTCCGCCTCCTCCGATGAGAAAACCCAAGGCGGCCACGCCGACCGGAGCCGGAGGGCAATAAGGCGGGCGTTCCGGCGGGCGCCCACGAAGGATCAAGATGAACGCACGTAGTATTTTGCTTGGGCTGCCCCTTGCGGCGGCGGCCTTTTTCATTTGCCGTCCCGCGGCCGCGCAGTCCTATTTCAAAGGGCAACCCGTTTACGCCGCTTACGAAGGGTGGGAACAAAACCCGGACGGATCGTACAAATTCCTGTTCGGCTACATGAATCAGAACTGGGAAGAAGAGTTTGACGTACCGGTCGGGGCGGACAATAATATCGAGCCGGGCGGTCCCGACCAGGGACAGCCGACGCATTTCTTTCCGCGGCGCAACCGCTTTGTGTTTTGGGTAACCGTGCCGAAGGATTTCGGCAACAAGGAACTGGTTTGGACTCTCACCATACACGGCAAGACCTCCAAAGCATACGCTACGACGCGGCAGGATTACTTCCTGGACAACATGGTGCTGACGTCGGAGACCGGCGCGATCGGCGCGGGCGTGAGCAGTCCTGAAATTCGCGCCAACAAGCCGCCGGTGCTGGAGGCCGCGGGCGATCGCAACCGGACGGTGAAAGTGGGCGAGGTGCTGGCTCTGTCGGCGAATGTGACGGATGATGGCGTACCGAAGCCGCGTCCCCGGGGTGCATTCCTGGATCGGGCTCGCAACCCCGACCTCAAAGATCTGCGCATGATTCCGCCCATTCAGGTCACGGTTGGAAGCGCAACGGGGCTGTGGGTGGCGTGCTATTTATACCGAGGTCCTAACGCGAAAGTGCACATCACACCCGACCAGCCCAAGACCTGGGAAGATACACGCGCGGGAGGAAACTCGCAGTGGTCGCCGCTGTGGCAAGCTCCGAAGGCGCCGGAGGACGGCAAGTGGAACGCCCAGGTGACCTTCGACGAGCCGGGAACTTACGTGTTGCGCTGGCATGCCACCGATGGCGCGCTGTGGGCGGACGAAGACATCACAGTCACCGTCACTCCGTAACGCAGCGGGCGCGAGCCGTGCGTCCCACTCCGGACGCGAGGCCGATACCGGCCTCCGCTTCGCTGCGAGGCCAGCCTGAATTCGGCCTCCGATGAGAGCCGCTCGCTCGAGCTGCGGCTGGAACTGTTTCCGAAGGGAAGCCGAACGGCATTCCGGGATGAACCCGAACACCCTCGGAGCGTAGCGACGCTGGCCATTCGATTTTGCAAAAAAGAAGTGTTCGGCTTCGTCAAGGAAAAACTGTCCGAAGCGCAGCGGAGGAAGAGAGCCGCAGCGAGGAAAGGGGCGGGGGGAAGGCACGTCCTATCCCCACCTCAGCACACAGTGACCCGGAGCGCGACCAGCGCTCCGGTCGAGCCCTCGTCCCCAGGAGTTCGGCCATCGCATTGACCGGTCGGACGATGCGAATGCCGCGCTTGTAGAAGTACTAGCAGCTCTAAAATTGTCATCGTCATGCCTTACGTGAGTGGCTCCTAGCGCTGAAGCGGGCTAAACCTTGCTGGTCTACCCCAGCGGCGGTACTCTTGCGTAATGCGACCCCTTCGGTATTCCATCAACGTGACATTGGACGGGTGCTGCGATCATCGTGTAATACTCCCCGACGAAGACTTGCATCGTCACGCGATCGAGAACCTCAACCAGGCCGATGCCCTCCTCTTTGGCCGGGTGACTTACGAAATGATGGAGGCAGCGTTTCGGCCGCCGGCGCGGACGGGAGCAAGGCCTGATTGGATGGAACCCTTCGCCCGGACGATCGACGCGGCCAAGAAGTACGTCGTGTCGAGCACCCTGGACCGGGTCGATTGGAACGCGGAGTTCGTGCGCGGGGATCTAGGGAAGGCCGTTCAGCAGCTCAAGCGGGAGTCGGGTAAGGGACTGTTGGTGGGAGGCGTGAAGCTCCCGCTGGCGTTGGCGGAGCTGGGATTGATCGATGAGTACGAGTTCGTGGTCCAGCCCAGGCTAGCGGGCCACGGGCCGACGTTGTTCGCGGGGCTATCGAAGCGTGTGGACTTGAGGCTCGTGAGCCGGCTGGAGTTCGGCTCGGGGGCGATGGCGATGCGGTATGAGCCGAGAGGGTAGCCATTGGGCTTGTTAGCCCGAGTGTATCTCTTTAGTCGAAGGACTCTGCGCCGCGGATGTTATCGTGTGGCGGCGGTGGCGACGAGGGGCTCGCCGACTGGCAACGCGTCGAGCGAGTTTCTCAGAATCGACTTCACGCTCTGATAGCGGCAAGCTCCCGTCAGCAGGGAGAGGACTGCCGCTGCTTGTGAAGCTCGGCGAAGTCTGGCAGCGGCCGAACGGCTGGCCGAGATCGTGGTGGACCACCGAACAGAGCAGCCTCCAGCCGATCCTCATCCCAATCCTCCCCGAGCGGCCAGGTCAACTCCGGCAGCTTCTGCTCGTCGCAGGCACTCGTGAGCGGTTCCAAGGCCAATCGAGCAACTGCGTGCGATCGCTCGCAGCCCCAAGCCGAGTTCAAATCTCAATCGAAGAACTTCTTTGATCTTACGCACGGACAATCTCCTGGCTGGCAAGCAATCTCCCTTTCTCGGGGAGGCTGCTTGCCGTTGTGATGTCCAGTGCCGCTGGCCTGCGGAAATTATTCCGGGATCAAGCCGAACGCGGTTCCGGGATCGGCCTGAAACTGTTCGGCTTCATCGCGGAATCGCGTTCACCCTCGACCGGATTCCTCATCCAGCAGCAGTATCATTTCATTCTCGGAAATCAAGTCGGGCAAATTCGGCCGGAGTCTGACGGCCGCGCCCGGCCGCGTGGTGCAGCTGGGCGCGAAGGTTTACTTCTGAAAAACGGAACTGGGGAGCCCGAAGGCTCCCCAGTTGAAAAGCCAGCAAAGCAAATACCGGGATGCCCGGCAGGCTTCCTAGAAGATGAACTTGAGCGCGAGCGCTAACTGACGCGGGTTGCTCGAGAACGCCTGGGACGGGTCCAAGAAGATCGCAGATTGGGGTTCCAGGAAGCTGTGCATCGCCGAAGAGGTGGGGCCGGTGTTAATGCCGGCGGGGCTGGTGAGAAGCACCGGCCGGCGCGACGTCGCTGATGTATCCGCCGATATATTGGGGATGGTTGAGAAGATATTGATGAAACGCGCCGAGAACTGTAGCTTCTTGCTTTCGGTGATGTTGAAGTTCTTGGCGATGGTCATGTCCACATCATCGATGGGAGGAAGTTGCGCGGTGTTCCGGCCGCCATTGGGAAGCGTGCCCTTGGGCGCCTGGATGTATTGGGCGTTCGGGTTGTTGGCAAGGAAGCCACGGTTTGGCCAGCGCTGTTCTTGAGCGCCGTCGCTCCGGATCCTACGCCCGGCGTCCCGCTCGGGTTGACGAATGCCCGGTCGCCGGCGGAATCGCCGTTCAGATTGGAGTCAACTCCGCTCTGGACGTCGACCAGCGTGCCGGTCTGATAAGTGTATACCGGGAGCGAATTCCCAGTTACCGACGACGTTCTTCATGAACCAATTGCCATTCTTGAAGAACGGCAGGTCGTAGAGAGTCTCTAACGTGGCAGCGCTGGCGGTGATCGAGCGCGGAACTGGACCGGTCAGCAGCAACGTTGCGCGCGTCCTGCGGGCGGCGGGGCGTCGTGTAGGTGCTGAACACGTCGGCTGTGGAATCGTCAATCGCGTGGCTCCAAGTGTAGGCTGCATCCAATTGCAACCCATTGGAGAAACGGCGAGTCAAAGAGTTCTGCCAGCCGTGGTAAATGGAATTACCCCAGGGTTGGTAGGAAGTGATGATGCCGGTGAAGCCGGCGTTCAGGTAGCCAGGAACGATATTGCCCCCGGCATTGTAGGCGGCTGTCAGAGGGGCAAGCGTGTTGGTGAGGCCGTTCAAAACGGCCTGGCTGGGGGCAGTCAGGTACAACGGCAGCGCATTACCGGCGTTGACCACCGACTGCCGGTTCAATTGATCTTGCACGGAAAGGAAGACGCTATGCGTCCCGACATAACGGGTCTCAAAGATATAGTTGTTATGGAAGGTGTGCTGGATGCCGACATTCCAGGAAGTGGTCTCAGGTCGAGTCCCGTTTGGAACGTAGCCACCAGTACCCGCGCGAGCCTCAGCCTGCGTGAGGGCCGCACCGGATGCGTTAGGCGGGATGCCGCCGTTAGCCAGGAAGTTGCCCTGATTCAATCCGGTCACGTCGACGGTCGTGACGGCCTGGGGCGGAAGCGTGAGCAGCCCTTGATTGTCGTAGAGCACGTCGTAAAACAAACCATAACCGGCGCGAATCGAGGTATTACCGCTGGTGCCAGGCGAGTATGCAATGCCGATGCGGGGCATAATCGCATTCCCTTGGGGTTGCGGTTCTCCGAAGGTGATCAGTCCTGGAACGTTGGAGATCGCGTTTTCGGTTTGCAGCCTTTCACTGTACGGGATGGTCTGGTATTCGTAGCGCACCCCGAGATTCAAAGCCAGATTCGGCCGGATTTTCCAGGTATCGTTGGCGAAGAAGCCCGAAAGAATCCGGTCGCCATAATACTTCGAGTTACCAAGCGAGCGCTGGGCGAGGTAGTCGGGATTGTAGTCGAACAGATAGTCGGAGAGATAGCTCCACTCGTAATCGCCCCGCGCTCGCTGGGTGAAGGTTTGCGGCGAGATCTGCTTCCAGCCATCAAAGCCGAATTTGAAGCTATGAGCACCCTTCGTCCAGGAGATATTCTCGGCTATCTGGTATTGGTTCTGAATGCCGCTTTGCGGTGCATTGGGGTCGGGGCCAAATGTATTATTTACGCCGCCGAGTTCAAACACATCGATGTTCGGGAACGCATCCAGCCCCGGCCAACTGATATTGGGAGTGGTATAAGCGTTGGAGTAACGGTTGTAACCGAACCGGAACTCGTTAACCAGCGTGGGGCTGAAGGTGTGGTATTCCGAGAACGTTGCAAGATAATAGTTGTAGGGTACGGTTTGGTAGAAAACCGACGGGAAGCCGGTGGTATCGATGAAATCCAGTGCGGTTCAGGATAAAACGGCCCCGGAGAGAATCCTTGTCGGATGATGTTGTAGTCGAGGGCAGCCACTGCGTTTTCGTAGTTTGTGATAGGCGGGCGATGCAAACGAAACCAATCCGATTGGCACGGACACCGCGCCTGGGCTCTGCTGGCCGAGACTCTGATTGCCAGGCCCGACCAGAGGATAGGCGCTGTCATCGCAGGCCGCGGGCGAAGAGGCTGCCGGAGCTGTTCCCAGATACTTCTGCAATTGGCCCAGGTTGGTTTTGTTGATTCCGGCTAGCCGGTAATGGCGTTGTACCCGGCGGCGGTTGGAGCGCAAAGCGCTCCCGTTGCATCCGACGGTGCCCACCGGGTTGTACTCGTAGTTGACGAAAAAGAACAGCTTGTTCTTCTTGATCGGGCCGCCGAAGGTGCCGCCGAAGCGGTTGTTGTCGTACCGCGGGTGCAGCGGGACGCCCGCCACAGCGTTCAGATTATCCGTCGGCTAGCAGGTCGCGGTTAATGAAGTACTCGTAAGCCGAGCCGTGAAATTCGTTGGTGCCGCTCTTCACCACCTGGTTGAACTGGCCGCCGGAGGAGTGGCCGAAGTCCGCGCCGAACTGATTCTGCAAGAAGGTGAATTCGGCCACCGCGTCGTTGGGAACCTGGACCAACGGGCCGGTTACGCTCCCGCTGTTGTTATCGAGACCCTCGATCGTGAAGTTGTTGTTGCGCGGGCGCTGGCCTCCGACGCTGGGACCGGTTCCTAAGGCAATGGCGCCGCTAGTGGCGACGCCAGGCGCCAGCAGCGACAGGTTGATGACGCCCGAGCCGCCGGAGGCCGTCGGGAGGTCCATCATCTGCTGGGTGGTGAAAGTGTTCTGAAGCTGCGCCGTGGTGGTATCGATCGATACGCCACCGCTTCCTGACTTCCACCGTCGTCGTGGTAGCGCCAACCTGCAGGGTGATGTTGGCGGTCGAAGTCACATTCAGCGAGATCGACACATTCCTGAGCTGTGCTTTGGAAAAGCCATTGGCGACCGCGGAGACACTGTAAGTTCCGGCCGGCAAGTTATAGAAGTGATATTCGCCGGCGGATGTCGAAGTTGTGGTCGTCTCGACGCCAGTCAGATCATTGTGCGCGACCACAGTAGCGTTCGGCACGCTCGCTCCTGTGGCGTCGAGAATGTTGCCTGTGAGGTTACCGCTGATCAATTGTGCGGAAGCCGGCACGCACGCGAGGCTTAGTAAGACCGCCAAAGCCAAAAACAGTCCCAAAATTTGTTTGTTCATTAACCTTCACCTCAAGAGAAGTCCCAAACTTAGAAGCTCGGAGGTCCAGCCCAGTTATGTAGGGCCGATTACTTAACAAACACCCTTATCCCCGAGAGTTCGGTTATACTCAGCAGCTTTGTTACCAGGCCGTTACGCTAAGCCAGCGCAACCAACGCTCGTGGTTTAACAAAGAGTTAGGAGTCACAAGCTGGTGGTGCTCCTATGCAATTCCGTAGATTTTCAACTTTAGCGATTCCAAGGATAAGATCTTTTGAGCATTCCTAGAACACAAGTAGCAGCACTACTCTATGAATCCGCCGACTCCGCAAACTGTATCTCGCTTTGCCTCCGGGAGCCAAATACACGATTGGCTGGCCTCTGGCGATCTTTGTCGCCGGTCGAAGTTGATGCCTTGCACACGGCCACGCTAGGGCATCAAGTTTCAATTTAAGCAAGCCAGGTCCAAGAACGGGCCGCTACAAGCCTTACAAAAATCAGTCTTGTTCTGTTACACCACTGGCTGGTGCATACAACTTCTGATAGATGAGATTCCAATTTCTAGAATAAAGCCCGTGGGCGGCAATGCCTCGATGCCGCCAAGTCTATCGAAAATAAAGAACTTCTATCGTGAGCATGCAACCGTAAGATTTGGTACCGAGGATGCAAAGAACGGCTGACCTCTCGGAAGATTGGTTCGTTCAGGGAGCTGCTTAACTCAGAAGAAGGGGAAAGGGATAAAAGAATATGCGAAAACTGACTTTTCTCGGGATCCTTGTATTCTGCTCTATCTTGTTGTCGAGCATCCAGGCTCAGGAAATCACAGCCCGAATCCATGGGACCGTAACCGACGCTTCGGGCGGTGGGGTCCCGGCAGCAGACGTCAAGGCCACCAACACGCTGACACAGGCCTCTTACACGACGACCACCGAGGGTGACGGTACATATCGTTTTCTGGCCCTTCCGGTGGGAACCTACGATGTCACAATCACAAAGACCGGTTTTCGCACTTTCACCTCGCGCGGTATCCTCCTGGTCTTAAACCAGGATTACGACGCGTCTGCTCAGCTGCAGGTGGGCCAGTTAACGGAGTCGGTCCAAGTGGAAGCCAATCCGGTTCAGGTAGAAACGACCAATACTCAGATCAGCACAGTGATCCAATCGCAAGCCATCGTTGACATGCCTCTCAACGGCCGGAATTGGACGACCATGGAGCAATTGGCTCCCGGCGTGGTGGCCAGCAGCGACCGCATGGGAGCTGGAAACTATGCCAGCAACGGCAGCCAGTCCCAACAGAACTCATTCCTGATCAACGGCGCCGATGCGATCGATCTTCCCTTGAATAACCCGAGCACCATTCCGAGTCCGGACGCGATTGCTGAATTCAACATGATTACCAGCACGATCAATCCCGAATACGGCCGGAACTCGGGCGCTGATTTTGAATGCAATTATCAGGTCCGGAACCAATGCGTTTCACGGCGATGCGTTTGAGTTCTATCGCGACACGTTCCTGAACGGCCGGAACATGTTCAGCAGAGTGGCCAGTCTTCATCAGAACCAGTACGGCGGCATATTAGGCGGCCCGATCGTCAAGGATCACACCTTCTTCTTTTTCTCTTACCAAGGCACCCGCAACCGAGCGCCGCAAGCTGGCAACACTACTAGCGTGTTCACGGCGGGCCAACGTGCGGGAGACTTTCCGGATCTGGCGACCACTTCCGGCGCGCCTCGCCTTTCGCCCTGGTTGGAGAGAACGGCACTAGCTATCCGGCCGGAACTCCGTACAGCACGATTTTTCCCACTGGCCACATCCCGGCAGCCGACATCAACCCAATAGCTGCCAAATTGCTTTCTACGTATGTGCCCCTTCCCAATGTCGCGGGCAGCAATCTCTATTCGTTTAACCCGGTTATCACCAACACGGTGGACCAGGGCATCGCGAGAGTAGACCACGCCATGTCGCACGATGCCATTTGGGCTAACCTGTTCTTCCAGAACAATCCCTCCACCTCCACGCTGCCGTTTCTTGGCTCGTCGCTGCCGGGGTTCGCGTGAGATGGACGGCCGCGCTCGGAAGAATATGCAGCGGACTGGACCCACACTTTCAACGCCAGCACGCTTGAATGAACTGCGTTGCCAACTGGCTCCGATTTAACTACAATTCCGTGGGCGTGTCGCAGGTGCCAGCAGCCCTCCTCGCTTCGGCTTCACCGGCATCACTCCACAATTTCCTCAATATCGCCAGCGCGCCTTATATTTCGTCTGACCGGCTACTTCAACCTGGGATTCAGCCAGATGGCCCTCAGCCGCGAATCGACTCGACCTATGAGCTGGCGGACAATTTCTCGAAGGTGGTCGGCTCCCATACCATGAAATTCGGATTCGATGGCAAACGCTATGACGTGGAAATCCGTTCGCATTCGTGAACAACGGCAATCTACAGCTTTGACGGAGGTACCGGCGCCATATACCACAGGCGATACGGGCGCGGACTTCCTGCTTGGAGTCCCCGACAACTACACACAATCGAGCGGCGGCGCGATTTACGCGAGAACTTACGAATACTATTTTACGCACAAGATAGTGGAAAGTGAATAACAATCTCACTCTAAATTATGGCATCGGCTATCAGATCGACAGCCGCTGGTGAACACCAATGACGGCGGCGTTGGATCTGAATTGCTTCATTCCCGGCCAACAATCCAAGATCTTTCCCACCGCACCCGCCGGGCTGGATTTCCCAGGCGATCCGGGTGCACGTCATCGGGTTATCACGAGCATTATGATCACTTCGGCCCGCGCTTTGGGTTCGCCTACAGTCCTGATATGGGTTGGCTGACTGGTGGCGCGGGCAAAACCGTGATAAGGGGCGGCTTTGGTGTTTATTTCAACCGCTCTGAAGAAGAGCTAACGCTTCAAAACTTGCTGGCGCCACCGTTTTCGATTTTCTCGTTTGGAATCGGAGATATCGGCGGAAGCCCGAGCTTCGCGCAGCCCTACACGGATATTTCAACGGGCCAGTCGATTCCCAATAAGTTCCCGTTTGCGGTCCCGCAGAAGGGCAGCAACATAGACTTCTCGTTCTACGAGCCGATGGCGATCAATAATATCAATCCAAATTTCACGTCGCCTTACGCGATGAACTACAATCTGAATATTCAGCGCGAATTGCCGGGTTCGATGATCCTGCAAGTGGGTTACTTCGGCGCCCAGGGCCGTCACTTGGAGATAGTCTACGAAGGCAATCCGATCACGCCTGCCGGTCAAGCGGCCTGCGCGGCCAGCTCAACCTGTATTGCCAACCGCACCCTGCAGGCATACCTGTATCCGACCCACACTGAGTACGCTCCCGGCAACATTTTCGGATCGGTCGCCACGCAAGCAACCGCGGGGGTGTCCAGCTACAACTCGCTGCAGGTGAGTTTGAACAAGCGCATGAGTCACGGCGTGTTTTACCAAGTCTCCTACACCTACAGCCACTCCATCGACGATACGTCCGGGTACGAGAACAGCTCTGGGAACCTGACCACGAATCCGTATAACTTCGCGCTCGACCGCGGCGATTCCGCCTTTGACGCCCGGCACCGGTTCGTGGCCAGTTATTCTTGGGAGCTTCCTTCGGCCTTCCACAGCAACGGGATTTTACACAGCGTCGTGGATGGCTGGACGATAACCGGAGTCACGACGCTCCAAACGGGATTCCCGCTAACCGTTTACGACAGCTCCGACCGGTCACTGCTCTGCAACGGAATCGCTCTTCAGAACATCGGGTGCGCCGACACGGCGCAGTACCTGGGCAGCGGCGGCGTGGCTACCTACGACGCCCGCACCTCGGTGAACAGCAAAACCGCAGCAACGCCGAATACGAAGAACCTGCCCTACTACTGGTTCGATCCGAACGCCTTCGGCCATCCGGCTTATGGCGTGCTGGGCAATGAGGGCCGCAACAACTTCCATGGACCTGGCATCAACAATACCGATCTGGGACTGTTCAAGCGCTTCCATTTCGGCGGGGAAGGGGCACGCTTCGTCGAACTGCGCCTGGAGTCGTTCAACACCTTCAACCACACCCAGTTCAGCGCTCCGGGGACTACCGCAGTCATTAGCAACGTAAACTCCGCCAATTTCGGCCGTACGCTGGTCGCAGCCAGCGGACGTATCATCCAGCTGGGCGCGAAGATTTACTTCTGATCGCGATGCGGGGCGGGTTTCGAATCCGCCCCGCTTTCCTCGTCTCGCCTGGCGTAATAGCCTTTTCGCGCTTGCACGCGCAGCCCGCGCTGGCGCGTCCTGATCTGCAATTTCCGGAAGGCGCCGTCGTGCGTCCGATCCTCGGGTGCATAGCCCAGCGCGTATTGGCTGCGCAGCTCGTCCTCGATGGTGTGGAAGATGTCGGAGAGCGGCGTCTTCTTTCCGGCCTGAAACATGCGGCCACCGGTGGGCACGGCCAGTCCTTAAGAAAGTCGCAGCCCGAAAAGCCGGATTGGTAACAGATGCCGTAGACCACCGCGTTAGCTGACTGAACGGCCGCGATGGCATCTTGCGAATGGTTCAGGCTGCCGTTATCCAGGCCGTCGGAAATGATCACCATCACCTTGCGTCCGGAAACGCCGCCCAGCTTATCGCGAGCCGTCACCAGCACCGTGTCGTACAACAGCGTCCCAGGCATTGGCAGACCCTGCGGCGGCAACCCGTGGAAGGGAACTGCGTGCATGCGCGAGAGCGCGTTGCTGAGGCGCTCCACCGAAGGCGTAAAGTCCTGCCACAGGACAATGCTGCTGGAGAATCCAACCAGCAGCGCCTGGTCGGACGCGCGGATCACGGCCTGAAGGAATTTCGCCGCGGCATCTTTCTCGTCCCGGATCAGCGCGCGGACGCTGCCGCTGACGTCCACCAGCAGAGCGACCGTGAGGGGCAAGTCGGTATCGCGCGCGAAGTAGCGAATCTCCTGGCGCCGGCCGTTTTCGAGAACCTCAAAGTCATCTTTCGCCAGATCCTGGACCAGCGCGCCGCGCTTGTCGTAAACCGTGCACAGGACGTTTACGACATCCACATCCACTTTGATGGCTGGCTCGGGGACATTCGCGGGAACCGGCTGCGCAAAGCCTTCGTTCCATGCAGCCAAAAGTAGAAAAATGCCCCACAGCTTGTTCATGGCGACCAGGGCCGGCATTCCATGTTAGCGGGAATGTTGGCCTGCGGGGCGGCGCGAATCCGGCGGTGCTAGACTGCCGGTGCGGATTGCTAGCGGCTTCCCGCTTCCGACTCGCTCGAAGGCGGCACCAGCCCTTTGATGCGCATGTACGTCACGATGTTGCCGTAATGCTCGTCCATATGGGCGGTGTTGAAGTTGAGCGCGATGATCCGCGGCGCGTCGCGGCCCAGAAACTTGACAGGTTCGGCGGCCGAAGCGTCGGTCATGGCGTCGTAGGTTTCGTCACAGTACGCGAAGGCTTGCTTCAGCGCGGCTACCAGATCGGCCTTGGTAGTCTTGCTCTTCTCGATACCGGGGCCGTTGTCAGGCTTGCCTTTGGCCATCGAGCAGAAGATGTATTGCGCGTCGGCGATGTGGCCCACGATCTGGCCGAAACTGCGCACCTCTGGCGTCGGCCGGAAGGCGTAGTTCTCCTCCGGCATCTTTTCCGCGGCTTTGATGACGTTAGCCTTCACCAGGGTATAAATAGCCTTGGTGCTGTTGCTGATCGGATTGGGCCGCGCGGCCGGTTGGGCCAACGCCAGCGAAGCCATGGTTGGCAAGACGAGCACAGCGAGACTGAATCGATTCATGGACGGAATCTCCTTTTGTACAAGGATGCTGCCCAGACGGTGCGGGGTCGCTGCTTTTTTCTGACCAACGGCCGTTTTGTAGGATGAACAGTAGACGGCCGCTGTCGGAAGCCGACTGGAGGTTGGTTGCAAACTGATTACGAAACGCTGCTCGTGACGCGTCCTGAAGAGCATCTGGCGGTGGTCACGCTGAACCGTCCGGACCGCAGCAACGCGATCAATACCCAGATGGGCCGCGACCTGCGGGATCTGTTCAGCGGATTCTACGTGGATGCCGAGGGCATCCGCTGCATCGTCCTGACCGGCGCGGGCGTCAAGGCCTTCTGCGCGGGCGGGGATTTGAAACAGCGCAACGAAATGACCAACCAGGCCTGGCGGGAGCAGCACGCGATCTTCGAGCAGCACGTGCTGGCGATGACGGACTGCCCGATTCCGATGATCGCTGCCGTGAATGGCGCCGCTTTCGGCGGAGGACTGGAGATCGCGCTCACAGCCGACTTCATTTACGCCGCGAAATCGGCCCGCTTCGCGCTCACCGAAACCAGCCTGGGGATCATGCCGGGCGCGGCCGGAACGCAGAATCTTCCGCGTGCCTGCGGCGTGCGGCGCGCCAAAGAGATTATCTTCACGGCCGAGGCGTTCACCGCGCAGCAGGCCCTGGAGTGGGGCATCGTCAACAAACTCTGCGAAGATAAAACTTTGATGGACGAAACACTGCCAGCAGCGCGCCGGATCGCCGCGAATGCGCCGCTGGCGGTTCGGCAGGCCAAGAAATCGATCGGCGCGGCCACCGATCTGCCTTTCAAAGCCGGCTACGCGTTCGAAATCGAGGCCTACAACCAGCTCGTCCCCACGCGCGACCGGCTGGAGGGTATCCGGGCCTTTAACGAAAAGCGCAGGCCGAACTTCAAAGGCGAATGAACACAGAGAGCACAGATCGAGACGCTTGGGTTTGCGAGGTCGGGCCGCGCGACGGGCTCCAGATCATCGCCGAAATCATGCCGACCGCGGCGAAGCTGGAATGGATCGCTGCCGAAGCCGCGGCGGGAATCCCCGAAATCGAAGTCTGCTCGTTCGTGCCTCCCAAGCTGCTGCCGCAATTCCAGGACGCCGAGGAAGTGACGGCAGCCGCACTCCGGCATCCGGGCTTGACGGTGACGGCGCTGGTTCCGAATCTGCGTGGCGCCGAGCGCGCCTTTCAGGCGGGCGTGCACAAGATCAATTTCGTTCTATCGGCGTCGGAGAGCCACAATCAGCAAAACGTGCGGCGCTCGACGGCAGAATCGCTCGAGGATTTCCGGCGCATCGTCGAGCTGCGGAATTCGCGAACCGGAATGGCGGCGCATCCAGCTTTGCGGCGGGGTGTCAACCGCGTTCGGATGCACCATCGAAGGCGCGATTGACGAAGATACCGTCTTCAGGCTGGCCGAGCAATACGCCCGGGCGGGCGCGGACAGAGTAAGCATCGCCGACACGGTGGGCTATGCGAATCCGGTGCAAGTGAAGCGCATGTTCACGCGCTTGCGAGAGCGGCTGGGCGCGCTGGATTTGACGGCCCACTTTCACGACACGCGCGGGCTTGGGCTGGCGAACGTGTACGCCGCGCTCGAAGCGGGCGTGCGCAGTTTCGATGCGTCTCTGGGAGGAATGGGCGGGTGCCCATGGGCGCCAGGAGCCACCGGCAACATCGTGACCGAGGACTTGGTTTTTCTGCTCGAGAGCGCCGGGCTGCGCACGGGCGTCGACCTGAACCGGTTGCTTCAAGTGCGCCAGATCATCCGCGCCGCGCTGCCGGATGTTCCGCTGCACGGTGCGTTGGCGAAGGCCGGGCTGCCCAAGGGCCTGGAACACTTGACTGCGGTTCGCCGCCGAGGCTAGCTCGCGGGCAGGAAAGCCCCAACTAAACATGAGCACGTTCGGAAATCCACCTCTTCCGATTACCACTCGCTTCGCGCTAAGGAGCGGCGGGCAGCGAACGAGGCGAAGTCGTCGCGCTGACGATCCAACTTGTTAAGTGCCGCATCCATCGCTGCGGTTACCTCTTCTGGAGCGTGCCGCGCGACATACTCCGCGAGGGCGTCGCTGAATAGTTTGCTACGCGACTTCTTGGTCCGGCGGGCGAGCCGCTCGGCCCGCTCGAATACCTCGTCTGGAATGGACACCGCCGTTTTCATACTCATAGTATGACCCACACCCGGGGGACGCCAGCCGCCCGATTGCTCGCGACGCCGTCCGAACGTGCTTGCGCGTCCGCTGCCCGGCCCGTCTTCCAGCGGGATGATCGAGGCCAGGTGGGCGCCATCGTCGATAGGAGGAACAACGAAGACATCGTGTGGAAGAAGATCTACTAACGGCGGCTCGCGAGTAAGTTTTTGCGAAACAGGAACACCCTCCCGCGAGTCATACACACTTGGCCGAAGCGGGCCAAACGGTCTGAAGCCGCGGTCAGAGAGCCAGTGCGCCAACCAATGATGGCGGGAGGAGCCCATTCACCAAGTGAAGTAGATCAGTTTATCCTGGCTCACATTGACAGCGTTCCCCACTTGGAATCCCTGCTGCTGCTCTGGAATCACCGCGGTAGAGCATGGTCTGCCGAAGACCTCGCCGCGCGGTTGTACGTAGAGCCGGCGAAAGCGAGTAAGATACTGCGGGACCTGCAACGGGAGGATTTGGTGGTGACGCTGTCTGAATCGCCGGAACTCTTCCGTTACAACGCAAAATCGGTTACGCGTGACCAGTTGATAGAATTGGTCGCGACTAGTTATAGCCGGGATCTGGTTCGGATCTCGAGTCTGATTCACGCTAAGGCTTCGCCCGCGGTGCGCGAGTTCGCACGCGCGTTTCGATTTACGAAGGAAAAGGAATAACGTGGCGACTGCCGCTTATCTCTGTGGGGGCTTTATAATGCTGGCGTGCGCCATCCTGCTTCTACGCGGCTATACGCGGGTCCGCCAGAATTTGCTGCTGTGGAGCGGGCTCTGCTTCCTGGGCCTTTCTCTATCTAATTTCTTCATCTTTCTAGACCTGGTGATCATTCCACAGGTTGATCTGTATCCATTGCGGCTCAGTACGTCGGCCCTGTCGATGTTGCTGCTGCTCTCTGGACTTATTTGGGAAAGCGAGTAACTGAATGGCGGAAGGCTTTCTGCTGGGTGTCGTTGCGACTGCTTCCTTCGCGGCTGCCCTGTTCTTCTTGAAATTCTGGCGCAAGACGCGGGATTCGTTCTTCCTGTTGTTTGCCGCGTCATTTTTCATCGAAAGCCTGAATCGGACCGCCGTCCTGCTTCTCTCTCACCCGAACGAAGGCAATCGCTGGATTTATCTGGTGCGCCTTTTTGCATTTCTCTTGATTCTGATCGCCATCGTCAAAAAGAACTACAGCAAGACCAACTGACGCAGGCCCGCCGCCAACTGCGCTGCAAATTGCGACAATGGCATACATGCCTGAGCCGCAAGAAACAGAGACTGACCGTCTTACACTCGACATCGAACGCCAGGACGGAGTGGCCGTGGTGCGGTGCAGCGGCAAGCTGGTGTTGGGAGTAACCGGCTTCCTGTACGACAATGTGCGGAAGCTGATCCCGGAGTGCAGCCGCATTGTGCTCGATCTCACCGATCTGAAAGACATGGACAGCATGGGCATCGGAACGCTGGTGCGGCTGTATGTATCGGCCAAGTCCGCCGGCTGCACTTTGGAACTGATCAACCTCGGCAAGCGCATCCGGGATCTACTTGGCGTCACTCATCTTCTGTCGGTGTTCGCTATCTGCGGCGAGCAAGGCGTCCGGATGCCGTAAGGCGCGCAGTCACTGGGCGGTCTTGACGTAGCGCGCTACTTGTTCGCAGGTTGCAAACCAAACACCCGGTTTGGATTTCATATAGGCGATGAACTGATCCAGGTGCCGGATGGGCGCGCGGTGCCCCGTGACGTGCGGATGTAAAGTGAGGACGAACATCGTGCGTTCCTGATACGCTCCGTCGAACTCATCCTTATATAGCTGGTAGAGCAGCTCGGGCGACGGCATGGTCCCGCCGCGGCCGAGGTACGGCGTTTCCGTGAGCGTCCAATCGATGGCCAGTTCCACCATGCCGGTGGGCTGGCCGTTGGAGACAATCTCGTACGGCTCGTCCATGGCTTGCAGGCTGCTGTCGTAGAGAAAGCCGGCTTTGCGGATCAGGCCCAGAGTGTATTGGCTGAAGGCCCAACCGGGAGCGCGGTAGCCGACCGGGCGCTTGCCGGTGGCTTTCGTCAAATAGTCGATTGCCTGATTCAGCAGGCGCTCTTCCTCGGCGGCATCGTTGATGGCGGGCGGCGATTCGTGAATCCAGCCATGCACGCCGATCTCATGCCGTCCGCTTCTTTCAATCGCCGGAATCATCTCGGGATGCAGGAGTGCGCTGACCGCCGGGATGAAGAACGAGGCTGGAAGCTGGTACTTGTCGAGCAAAGCCAGGATGCGCGGTAGTCCGGATTGCGCGCCGAAGTCGGCGGCCGAAAGCGTGGTAGGGGACGTTTGGCCGGCGGCTAGCAGGTAGGATTCGTTGTCGACGTCGAAGCTCAAGCAGACTGCCACGCGCGCGCCGTTGGGCCACGAGCGAGGTGTGAGTTTGCGGCCGGCGCGCGCGGGCGCCACTGCGGCCCTAAGCTGGTCCTCGGTCCACTTCGTGCCGGGCTGCTGGGGAGGCTGAGCGATTGCGAGAGAGCAAGCGAGCGCGAACAGAAAGACGGATTTCATTGCTCCATCCTCGCACGCGCGGCCGCCAAGCTTGGGTAAAACTTGCCGCACCTAGATAAAAACTGCCATACCTAGCCGATCGGGAATCTTTCTTTTACGTGCATGTAAGTCCAGGTTAGGAAAGGGGATTCACTCAGTCACTCGGTCGGCAGTCGATTTGCGCGCTGAGAGCGGCATGAAACTGACTCGCTACTTAGTGCCAGTCTTAGTAAGTTGTGCCCTGATGATCGGCTGCGGGAGCCGTCAACCAGCGCAGCCAGTGGCACAGCAGACGGCTCAGCCGTTAATTGGCGACCAGCCTGCGTCGATCCAGCAGGCGGTGGTCCCACCCGATAATCCACCCGCGCAGACGCCTCCGAACATCGGATACACCACGCCGCAGCCTGCCGGAAACGGTGCCGTGCAGCCGCCCACACCGGCGCCTCGATATGAGCGCGTACCCGATGCACGCGCGGAAGATGCTCGAGCCAGTGAAGCCGCTCGAGCCAGCGAAGCTGCTCGCTTGAGCCAGGAGCGCGCGCCCGCCGAAATCTCGATTCCTGCCGGCACTCCGATCGATGTCCGGCTCCAGGAGACCATCGATACCAAGCGGAACCGGGCGGGCGATCCGTTCGATGCCACTCTGACGCACGCCATCCTGGTCGATCAGCAAACCGTGATCCCGAGAGGAACACGCTTCACTGGACACTTGATCGAGTCCAAGCCGTCGGGCCGGCTGAAAGGCCGCGCGGAACTCAGTCTGAGCCTGGACTCGTTCGAGCTGAATGGCCGGAGCTACGAAATCAGGACCACGCACGTGGCGCGCGCCAGCGGCGGGCACAAGAAGCGGAATTGGACGCTGATTGGTGGCGGATCCGGCCTGGGGACGGCGCTGGGAGCCATCGCGGGCGGACCGGCGGGCGCTTTGATCGGCGCAGGGGCCGGCGCGGGTGCGGGCACGGCCGGAGCTGTATTCACCGGCAAGAAGAATGTACGGCTACCGGTTGAGACTCCCTTGGCGTTCACGTTGCGCGCCCCGGTGGTGCTGGCCAATTAACGACCGGCCAACTAACGCAATGGTCGCGGACTGCCGATGAACGAGTGTGGCAATCCGCCGCCCCAAGAACGGCTTCGTACTGATCGTCACCTGTGTCGCCTTGACGATCCTGCTCGGCTTTGCCGCGCTGGCCATCGACATCGCGCGCATGTACGTCATCAAAAGCGAGCTGCAAGCTTTCACGGATGCGGCCGCGCTGGGGGCTGCGCTGCAATTGGACGGCGGCCCGGCCGGAATCAAACGCGCCCGCGAAGCCGCGCCGCGGTTGGCCAGCGGACCGCACGCCATGAAATGGGACATGGGGACCAAGCCAATTTCCGAGATCGCCGAAAGCTTTGCGGAGGGTTCCGAGTCGCCTGACCCGCGGACGTGGACAGCGAACCCCAAGGACGCGCTCAGCTACCATTTTGTTCGCGTAACGGCGAGCGCGCCCGCACCGCTGGTCTTCCTGCGCATCTTTGAGCCGCGCGATGCTTCGACGGTCGCGGCGTCCAGCGTGGCCACGAAAACATCGGCTGCCGCGAGGTTGATGGAATGAAGCGGCGGAACGCTCAGGCGGGCAGCGCGCTCATCGAACTGGCTGGATCGCTGATCTTGCTGGTCCCTCTTCTCACAGGCATTTTTCAATCCGGCTATACGTTCTACACTTACGAAAACCTGGTCCACGCGGTACGGGCGGGAGCCAGATACGCCTCGCTCGCCCCGCATGGATCGAGCAATGATTCGGAGTTCGCCAAGTCCGTGCGGAATCTTGTGGTGTATGGCGATCCGCACGCGCTGGACGCCAGGCCCATCGTACCGGGGCTTACACCGCAACAGGTCGAGGTGATCCTGGAGCCCGCGGCCGCTACGGTCTCGGTGCGCGGATTTGTGATCGATGCGCTGTTCGCCAAATTTCGGCTGGACGGAAGACCCACCGTCACATTTCCGGTGGCGGCAGGAGCGGCGCGATGAAGAGGGGCAGAGCGAGGACAATCCTTGGTCGAGTCGGCGCTGGTGCTGGCTGCGTTTCTGGGATTAGTGCTCGGGATCGTGGACGTGGGGCAACTGCTGTTTGAGAGGCAGACGCTGGCTGAGCGCGTGCACCAGGCGGCTCGGTGGGGCGCCATGCATCCCTACGATACGCGGGCCATTCGCAATGTGGTGCTGTATGGAACCGCCCAGCCAGGGAGCGAAGCCATCCCCGTGCTTGGATTAGCGAGCGATGCAGTTCAAGTCGCCAATCCGGGGTGTCCGGGGACGGATTGCCGTATCAGCGTTGCGGTGGCCGGGCGCGGCGTGCGCAGTGTCGAACCGGTAGAGTAGCGGCGTGCGAGGGGTTCATTTCCGGAAACGGGCGGTTCGGGGATTGGCGGTGTTCCAATGCGGCGCTTGGTCGCTCGATGCGAGCATCACCACGGCCAGCGCGACGGCGCGGTCCACTTTAGCCATGTTGGCGTAGTCGATCTTCTGCCATTCGTCGCCCACCGCGTGGTAGTCCGGAAACTCGAACGCGACGCAGAGGCTATGCGCCGGCACGCCTACTTCCGCGAGCGAGAGATTGTCGCTCGCGCCGAAGTATAGATCGTCGTTGCGAGGGTGCTTGTAGATCTTGATTCCAGTAAGTTCCCCGGCCTCGCGCAGATATTCGGTCACGTCGGAATAATCGAAACCGGTAACCGACGCGTTGGAGATCTGCGGGCCTTCGCTCGAATCGGTCCGGCCCACCTGTTCCAGGTTCACATCGGCAACGGTCTTGGCGATGGGCCAGGCGGGGTGATGCGCGTAGTAGCGCGAGCCGAAGAGGCCTTCTTCCTCGCCAAAGAAGGTCATAAAAATGATGCTGCGTCGCGGATGTTGCTTGAGCGTGGAGAGCGCGCGGGCGATCTCGATGACCGAGACCGTGCCGCTGCCGTCGTCATTGGCGCCGTTGTAGATGCGATCGCCTTGGCCTTCCGGCTTCTCGCCCAGGTGGTCGTAGTGCGCGGTCAATAGCACGGCCGTATCTTTCAAAGCCGGATCGGAGCCGCGCAGGATCCCGACCACGTTGTGAAGGAGGACCGGTTTTTGGATGGGTGCCGCAACGTGAATGGAGGCGGTAGCGCCGCTCAGGCCGGGTTTCAAGGAAGCATAGAAATCGGCGGCCGGCAGAGCCGTCAAGGTGACTCTGGGCGAACCGCCGGGCTGTTCGGGATCGATCAAACGCTCGCCGTTGGTGGCTGCGCCCGCGGCCGTGTCGATGCTCAGGACCAGCGCCGGTTTTGCTTCGCGCAGTTTCTCGCCCGCCGCGCGATAGTTGCGCATGGCGTTGCGTCGTAGCTCGATCAGCACGACTTTGCCGCTGATTTCAGCGGGCGTCAACGCCTGTACCTGGCTGGAATCGCCCAGATCGAGTTTGAAAACCGGGGCGTTCTTGAGCTCGATCGCGGCGCTCAGTGAGACCGATGCGTCATTCGCGCTCACGCTCAGGCTGCGCTCGCCGTGCGAGAGCTGCAGCTCAAATCCGGTGAGGTCCGGGCGAGTTCACGGCCATGTGAGCGGTCTGAAAATAACCGTCGTCTCCTCCGGCCTCGAGCCCGGCGGCGCGGAACTGGGCGGCGATGTATTCGGCGGCGATATCGAGTCCCCGGGAAGGACTGTTGCGCCCTTCCAGCAGGTCGGACGCCAGGAAGGAGAGGTCGCCGCGCAGTGGATCCGGCCGAATGGCATCCAGCGCTCCCTGGATCTCCGGCGTCACGACGAACTTGGGTGGCTTGGATTCCAGAAAGCCGCACAGGCAGGCGAGAAAGATCAGGAGCCGGAGGAGATTTCGGTGCATCGGGGTAGAAGGAATCAAATTCAGTTCCATCGTAGCATTTGGACGCTGTCCCTCCTGCGGTTCGAAGAATTTACATTTCCTTTACGGGGCAATCCGTTAGCCCGCATTTCTCACCAGTGAGTTAGGCCCGCTGAATTGTGACGAGCGACGGGTCAGCCTTTTGGAGGATGAGAAAACCGGGGCACTTCAGGTAGTGTGTGGACGTGGTGGGGCCACAACGACCGCCGGCACAATAGATTTTCAAAGATCGCAGAATTCTCTCAGCCGGTGAGTGCGCGATGCACGCGTTGGAACAGGTCCGGCCAAGGGTAACTGCGCGGCAGGGAGATCCACACGCGGCGCACGGTGATCCGCACCAGCGCGCCGATCTTCAGGAGTCGAAGACGAATCGTGGCAGCTTGAGCGGTGGCCAGATCGGTCGCCTTCAATCCCAGGCGGCGCAATCCGCAGACCAGCACATAAGCCATCGCGGATAGATACAGCCGGAGTTGGTTGGCGCGGATGGATTCGGCGCTGACGCGATCGGCGAACAGGACGAACTGTTCCTTGATGCGATTCTCCATGTCGCCGCGGGCGCAGTACAGCTGTTCATATAACTTCTGCGCGGGCCAATCCGCAGCCGCCAGCGAAGTCACCACAAAGCGCGGATTCTGCTTACCCTCGATGTGTTCGGCTTTGGCCACCACACGTCGCGGCCTGGACCAGGAGCCAGACACGGTCTGATAGGAGAACTCGACGAAGACCCGAGCGGGCAGACGGGTTTGCTCCCACTGACGTTGCGCTTCCAGCAACGCATCGGCGACCAGCGCGCGCAAGCGCGGGTTGCGTGCGAGGCCGAAAGCGTAGTCCACGCGGTTATTCTCACACCAATCCATCAACTCGTCGCGGCAAAAACCGGAGTCGCCGCGGAGCGTGATGCGCACCTGCCCCCAGTGCCGGCGAATCTGTTCGACGATGCGCCGGATTTCGGCCAGGCTTCCGGCCGAAGCGTCGATGTTGGCGCAGCGCAGGCGCGCGCACAACAGGTGCTCGCCCGAGAAAATGTACAAGGGCAGGTAACAGTAGTGATCGTAGTAGCCGTGAAAGAAGCGGCCTTCCTGATCGCCGTGCAAGGCCACGTCGGTGGTGTCGATGTCCAGCACAATCTCTTCGGGAGCCGCGGTATGCGCTTCGACGAACACGTCCACCAGCAACTCGTCCATGCCCTGTTTCCAAAAGGTGATCTTCTTGTAGCGGTCTGCTGAGCCGGTGCCCAACTCCAGCCGGTTGAGCGTGCTCTTGCCGGCCAGCGGCTGCTCCAAGTCCTCCTGGCCCGCCAGCAGTTTCAACACCGGGTCCTGGCGCAGTTGCTCGTGATCGTTCAAATCTTCGTAGCCCAGCGCCAAAGCCGCAACGCGCTGCGAAATCATTTCCGCCACCGAATGTTGAATGCGCGCCGGAGCCCGTCTGTCCAGAAAGCATTGCGCCAAGCGCGGCAACAGATTCATGCGCCGATCGGTTTCCCGTAGCAGAAGACCTCCTGCGTCCGAAGTCATCGTGCCGCCGTCAAACTGACCAGTCACCTGGCGCGAAAAATGGGCTTGGAATGTGAACTGAGTTTGGCTACACTCTGTCATAGCGAAAGCCGCCTTTCTTCTGGGCCTTAACTGCTGTGTGGAAACTCAGTTATGCCAGAGTCGGCGGCTTTTTGCTAGAGGGTTTGTGAGAAATGCGGGTTAGCGGCGTCTGACGCGACTCTTGACAGAGGGCAAAAAGAGGTGCAGCATAAACAATAGGAGTTTCTTCATGCAGCTAAGGCTCACGGGTCTAACTATAGGAGTTCTGATAGCGGGTTCGGCGTACGCCCAGTACGTCATTTCCGCGCATTCCGGCGTCATTCAGGTGGTGGAAGGCAAAGCCTTTCTGAACGACAAAGCCGTCGAGACAAAATTCGGGCAATTCCCCGATATCAAGCAGGGACAGGAATTTCGCACCGAGGACGGCCGTGCGGAAATTTTGCTGACCCCGGGCGTTTTCCTGCGGCTGGGCGACAACAGCTCCATCAAGATGGTCTCGAACGCCTTGACCGATACGCGCGTGGAGGTGCTGGGCGGTTCAGTCATCGTGGAAGCCGACGAAATCCCGAAAGACAACTCCATCGAGCTGCTCTACAAGAACAGCACGATGATGCTGGTCAAGCACGGGTTGTATCGCGTGAATACCGAACCGGCGGCGCGCTTACAGGTTTACGACGGTGAGGCGATCGTGAAGGGTGAGTCGGGCCAGTTGACGTTGAAGCCCGGCAAAGAGACCGCGCTCGGCGGCGTCCTGATGGCCGAGAACTTCGACAAGAAAGACTCGGACGAATTGTATAGCTGGTCTAGCCGGCGCGCCAGTTATCTGTCGACGGCGAATGCCTCATCGGCGATGACGATGCGCAACAGCGGTGGCTCCTCCGGCTCGTCCGGCTACTCCGGGTACTCCGGCTACTCCGGCTACTCTGGCTACTCTGGCTACTCCGGCGGCTTAATGGGCTTTGGCGGCTGGCAGTTCAATCCGATGTTCGGAATGTTCACCTTCGTGCCGATGATGGGCTTCGGCTATAGCCCATTCGGTTACGGTTGGTACAGCCCGTACACCATCGGCTACTACAGTCCGTATTATGGCGGTCTCTACGGTGGCGGTTACTACGGCGGCTACTCCGGCGGACGCGCTGCCTCGCAGATCGCATCCCTAGGCAGTTCGCGCGGCTTCGCCAATAGTTCTGCGTCTCGGGGCGGATTCTCCCGCGGCGGATTGGGCGGCGGCGGCCTGGCTCGCGGCGGCGGAGTGAGCGGCGGTGGCGTGTCTGGCGGCCACAGCGGAATGGCAAGCGGCGGCTCCGGCGGCGGACATGGCGGCGGAGGCCACCGGTAGACCCAAGCCTTTCGGGTAATTCAGGCCGCGGCAGACGTCTAACGGCGTCCGTCCGCGGCCTTTAAGTTTTTCTCGAAGAAGTCCGTGCTTTTCTCCAGCAGTTCTCGCTGGAAATCTCCGCCTACGCCGTGGGTCTTCTGCGGAAAGATCAGCATGTCGAAGAGCTTGCCCGCCCGCTCGAACGCCGCCGCCATCTGCAGGCTGTTTTGGAACAGCACGTTGTCGTCCTCGATATTGTGCAGCATGAGCAGCTTGGCTTGAAGCTTGTCGGCATAGGTGGACAGCGGAACTGGCGCGTGTAGCCTTCGGCGTTTTCCGACGGCAGACCCATGTAGCGTTCGGTGTAGATGGTGTCGTAGTTGCGCCAACTGGTCACCGGAGCGCCGGCGATGCCTGCGCGGAAAGTATCGGGGGCATTGAGCAGCGAATACAAGGTCATGTAGCCGCCGTAGCTCCAACCGTAGATTCCGATGCGAGCCGGGTCGACGAAGCCTTGCTCGATCAGGTAATGGACACCCTCCAGTTGGTCGGCCAATTCAGTTTTGCCGATGCGGTGGTAAATCGGCGTTTCAAAGGCATGGCCGCGCCCCTTGGAGCCGCGATTGTCGAGTTGCCAAATGACGTAACCTTGCTGCGCCAGAACCTGGTCCCAGTTCGCGCCGGCCCAGGAGTTGCGCACGCTTTGCGCGCCGGGCCCGCCGTACACCATCACGACGGCCGGGTACTTTACGCCGGCGCGAAAGTTAGCGGGCTTGATCAGGCGCGCGTACAGAAGCGTACCCGAGGAATTTTTGAAGCTGACGATTTCGCTGGGCAGCACCTCATATTCATCCGTCAGAGCTGTGATCGGCGGCGCGATACACGGCCCATTCGGCGCCATCGATGGAGTGTAGTGTGCGGCTGGAGGGCTGCGCAAGGTTGGAGAAAGTATCCAAATAGTAGCCCAGTGTCCGGGCTCATGGAGATCGAGTGGGTTCCAGCACCCTGGCTGATTCGGGTGCGATCCTTGCCGTTCAGCTTGACGGAATACAACTGGCGCTCCAGTGGGCTGGACTCGCTGGAGACGAAGTAGACTCTTCTGATGCGCTTCATCGACGCCCGCGAGCTCCGTGACCTCCCAGTTTCCTTCGGTCAGGCGCTTGCGCAGTTTGCCGTCCTGCCCGTACAGATACAGATGCTGGAAGCCGTCGCGCTCGCTGCCCCAAATAAAGTCGCCGTTGGCGAGAAACTGGAAAAGGTCGTTGTTGTTGATCCAGTACGGATCGGCTTCATGCAGGATGGAGCGCGAACTTCCCGAGGCCCCTTCGACCAGCAACAGATCGAGCTGATTCTGAACTCGATTGAAACGCTTGACGGCGAGCTTCAAGGAGTCCGGCGTCCAGTACACGCGTGCGAACAGAGCGCCGCGCGCGTCGCCCAGATCCATCCAATGTGTGTTGCCGCCGGATGCGGAAACGATGCCCAGATGGACGTCGGCATTAGGTGTGCCGGCCTGCGGATAGCGCTCCGGCTCGGCGAGGGCGCGCAGCCCGGTCAATGCAACTTGCGGGTAAACGAACTCGCGGGCCGTGTCGAATTGAAGATAGGCGATGTGGCGGGAATCGGGCGACCACCAGAAGGCGGTGCCCAAATCCAGTTCCTCGGGGTAGACCCAATCCAATTCGCCGTTCAGCAGCGTGGGGCTGCCGTCTTCGGTGAGCCGCACCAGCTTGCGGGAGGCGATTTCGAGCGTGTAGAGATCGTGATTGCGCCGGAAGGCGACGCGGGTTCCGTCGGGCGAGAGCTTGGCGTCGCGTTCCGCCTCCGGAGTCGCGGTGAGCTGGTCCCATTTGGCGGTTTCGAGCGAATACAGGAACAGGTCCCCGGCAACGCTGAGCAGCAGTTGCCGGCTGTTGGGGGACCACTCAAAGCTGTTTTCGCTCACGCGGCGATTCTGCCAATCGAACCTTTCTCGCGCCGGCGGCGGGACCGCTGCCTTTTCCACGTCCTCCAGCGATAGCAGCTCCTTTTCGGACTTCGAGGCAAGGTCGTACAGCAGGATGCGATTGCCTTGGAGATGCGCGAAGCGTTTTCCGTCGGGAGCCCAGACCGGGGAGCCGGGGAAGCCTCCCGCGCAGCCCGGCCTTGCTCAATGACGGTATCGATGGTGATGGGCTTTTTCTGCGCCAGGAGAGGGAACGCGCAAGCCAGCATGAGCACAGCGCGGCGGAGGGGCATTTGCTGTGATTGTAGCAACTGAGCCTGAGTTGGAGCTTTACCGCGCGCTTGCCAAAGTGCCCGCGCTCGCGCGAAATTCGTAGATCGATGCGCCTTGCGAATTGAAGACCGGGCGTGCACCGCGGACCGCATCCCGCTCCCGGCGTGCGCCCGCCTCGTGAAGATCGCGGTAGAAGTCTCCCGGCGTCACCAGCGCGTAGCTGAGGCCGTAGCGATTCGCGAAGTCGGGAATGGAGTCGAGCAGCCTGTCGATCCCGGCGCGGTCATCGTGATATTGCAACTTTGGTGGAATGGGTAGGCCCACGGATTTCCGGCCAGTGTATAGGTAAAGCAGCGGGTCGTCGTAGGCGTAGACACTGGCGCCGGCGGGCGTGTTCGCGGCAATCCAGGCATAGGCGGGCCGCCGGGCTGCGAGGTCCGCGCGATAAGCCTCAAACAGGCTGGGCAGGAAGCGAAACAGCCCGAAGGCCGTGGTGAAGACGACGAACGCGACGAATGCAGCGATCAGGCCCGCCCCCGCCCGTGCGGCGGCGCGATCGGCATGCGCCGGCTTACGCCATGACGCCCGAAGCACGCGGCCAATGTTTTCAAGCTCGGTCCACAGACCGGCCAGCAGCAGCGGATACAGCGGGAAAACGAAGCGCTGGTCGGGCGTGTAGTGCCAAACCAGAAGCAGCGCCGACATGCCCAGCGCGGCGAAAGGATACTGCCAGTGGCGTGTGCGCCGGGCCAGGCGAACAGCTCCCGCAATGGCGCCCACTGCGACCACCCGCTCCAGATGCATCGAACCATAAGGAACGTCGAAGGTCAGCAACTTACCTATCCCGATGAGATAGGCGTCGAGGTTATGCCAAACCACCAGCGGGAGATCGCGCCGCGGAACGTTATAAATCTGGAACCCCAGGTAATTGGTGTAATACAGAGTCACCAGGTCCCAAGAGCGGGAAAGATGTTGGGAAACCCACCATTGCCAGGCGAGTGGAGCAGGCAGCATCGCGGCCAGAAATAGCGCGGCCGCGCGAATCTGACGCCGCCACAGGAAGCAGGCCGGAACAGTGAGTAGCAGCGGTAGAGCCGCGGATTTGGTCAGATACGCCAATGCGCCGCAGACGCCCGCGAGCACCGGGAGCCAACGCGAGGATCCGGGCTCCAGGGCCCGCTCAGCCAGCAGCAGGCTCGCGAGCAAAAAGGCCGTGAACAGCAACTCGGGCATCAGCGAAAAGCTAAAGACGACCGCGACGGGACTGAGCGTTGCGGCTAGGATGAGCACCAGCTCTCGCCTTCCCTGGAAGCCGTATTGCCGAAGAAATAACCAGACCGCCAGTAGATAGACAGGCAGCAATAGCCAGGCCAGCAGCGTTGCGGCGGGCAGGTTGGTTGGAAAAGCGGGATTCAGCTTCCAGATTCCCGCCAGCAACGCCGGATAGAGCGGCGGGTATTTGGTCTGGTACGGTTCTCCCGGCAGGCTGGCGATGCGATAGCCGCTTCCCTGGGCCAGGCTTTTCGCGCAGGTCCAATAGATGCCATCGTCGTGATAAAAACCCAGGTGCGGCATGCTCCGCAGCGTGAAGGCCAGGTAAGCCGAGGGCGCCAGGGCGAGTAAGAACACACCGGTGGCAGCCAGCTTTTTCAGAAGCTCGCGGCGCAACGCAACGCCGCGGCAGGGGTCTTTTGCCGAAATGAAGTGGCCGCGTCGGGCTGCGGCGCTGCTCAGCATCCTACCTGAATCTATCGGTAGGCACCGAGCCAGCCGGATCGGGGTTTGACCTTAGTAAGTTGCTTCTTGTTTGTGTATATCGCCGCTCCCCCACAACGAGACCGTATGATGAATGAGATGAAACTGACCTTTTGGGGCGCCGCGCAAGTCGTAACCGGATCCATGCACCAGCTCAACATCGAGGGCCACGATTACTTGCTCGACTGCGGCCTGTTTCAAGGACGGCGTAAGGAGGCCGAGGAGCGCAACAGGAATTTTCCTTTCGCGTGCCGGGAGATATCGGCGGTGTTGTTGTCGCACGCACACATCGACCACAGCGGCAATCTGCCTGGCCTCGTGCGATGCGGGTTTCATGGACCCATTTTCACCAGCCCCGCCACGGCCGATCTATGCCAGCCCATGCTGGAGGATTCGGCGACGCTGCAAGAAAAAGACGCGGAGTTTCTCAACAAGCGCAATATGCGCCGCAAATCCCTGAATGTCGCGACGGCAGCGGATCGGATGGTGGAACCGCTGTACACGGTGGAAGACGCCGAAGCCACGTTTCCTCTTTTCCGTCCCGTGCCGATGCACACGCCCACCCAGATCGGGCCGGGGTTGCGCTACCAATCGTTCGAAGCCGGGCACATTTTTGGGTCCACTTGCATGCTGCTCGACCTGGAATCGAGCGGACGCAAAGTGCGGCTGGGCTTTACGGGCGACCTGGGCCGGCCGGGGCTGCCGATTATTCGGGATCCGGAGCCGCTGCCGGGCGCCGACTACCTGATTTTGGAGAGCACCTACGGCGACCGGGTGCACGAGCCGATTCAGTCCGTGGCCGACCGGCTGGCCGATTTCGTGAAGCGTACTTACCGGCGTGGCGGGAAGATGATTGTGCCGGCATTCGCCGTCGGAAGAACGCAGCAGCTGGTCTTGATCCTGCATCAGCTCACGAACGAAAATAAGATCCCCGCGTTTCCTATTTTTGTCGATAGCCCGCTGGCGGTAAACGTAACGGAAGTGTTTCGAAATCATCCAGAGCTGTACGATGAAGAAGCGCGCAGCTTCCTGAGCAACCACGAGGACCCGTTCGGGTTCAAACGCCTGACTTACGTGCGGGATGTGGACCAGTCCAAAGCACTCAACGACCTGAGAGGACCGTTCATGATCATTTCGGCGTCAGGGATGTGTGAAGGAGGGCGCATCCTGCACCACTTGAAGAACAACATTTCCGATCCTCGCAATACCATCCTGCTCACCGGCTATCAGGCCGAGAACACCCTGGGGCGCAAAATCGAGCAAGGCTTGGATGAAGTGCCGATCTTTGGCGAGCCAGTTCGCCTGAGAGCGGAAGTTCAGCAGTTGGACGCGCTCAGCGGGCACGCCGATCGGGAGGAGATGCTGGCCTGGATGAAGCCGATCGCAGGCGGGCTTAAGAGAGTCTTCCTGGTGCACGGGGAACCAGACCAGCAAAATGCTTTTGCTGCCGCCATCCGCAAGCTTTATGGCCTAGACGTGGTGGCGCCGGAGCGGGGACAGAGTTTCGAATTATAAGGTAAAGGTACAGCGTACAAGTACTGGGGACTCATATGGTCCAGTGATAGTACCTCAGTACTGAGTGATCACCTCATTTTTGGTTTAAACTCTACGGTAAATGGCCTATGCAGATGCTAAGGTCGCCGACCGAACCGCTTCAGTCCATCAGCTGCTGGTGGAGTACACCTATCTGCAAGTCCTTGATTTTTTGACGACAATCGCGTTTTTAATCAACGGTGTGTCGGAGGCGAATCCATTCGTGCGCTTCGTGCTGGGCGTGGTTCCCAACCCGATCGAGGGACTGCTGGTGGTGAAATCTGTGGCTCTTTTGCTTGGGATTTATTGCTGGCGTCTGCGCCGCGAGCGCTTGCTCTGGTATATCAACGTGTTGTTTGCCACGCTGGTGGCCTGGAACCTGGTGGCGTTGATCCTCGGATCGCTGCCGGCACGACCTCTATAGGCGCGGGGCGCGGGTTCCTCGCTTATTGGATCGGCAGCATCACCGTGTTGCTGGCTGTCCCGTTAACGCTGACGTTCAGAGGCACACTGGTTCCGGACGGCAAGCCGCTGGGAACTTGGAAATTCGTGCACGCGATTCCGACGAAACCTGTTGCTGCGCCGGACCAGGTTGGAGCCGGAGTCTGGCCTCCGATCGTGATCGTGAGCGAATCGCTCAAGGAGGGCGCCGGGTTCGGCGGGAAGAACCCATCTACCACGGTTGCGCCATATGGGCCGAAGCCGGTACCCAGCAATGAGATCGTCTCCCCGGCGGCCGCCGGGCTCTCCGTGGTGACCGGCGAGCCATCCGGATGGAGCGCCAGGACGTAATCTTGGGAGTTCACCGTATTGAAGAACAGCCCCGGTGCGTCGCGGGACACCGTAAAACTGGCGGTTACAGGCGCTTGGCCTGCGACCTGCACGCTCAACGTATATTGGCCATCCGGCAAGCTGGACGGCACTTGCGCATTGATCTGCTGGGGCGAAACAAACATCAATCCGAGAATCAGGTCGTTGACAGTGACAGTGACTCCGCCGATCGTTTGCGCCAGCGGGTTTACCGGGCCAACGGCGAGAGTGGGGGCCAAGCCTTGGCCGTAAATGGAAATTATCGAACCCGGAGCCACGGCCGAGCTAGGTGTTGAACCGGCTGCATTGATAACACCGGCCGGCGGAATGTAAGGGATGGCGTTCATTTGAGCGACCACACCCTCGGGAGCGGTCATGGTTATTGTTCCAGACGGATACGTCCCGCTCAGAGCGCCGCCCCATCGCAGGAACTTGTAGCCTTGGTTGGGAACGGCTGTGACCGTGACCTGGGTATTCTGCGCATAGAACATGTCGCTCGAAGCGGGCGAAAACTGGAACGCAACTCCGCCCGCGGGGGTGGACGTTGCGCTCAACTGATAGGAGCTGGTGTAGTTCACCGTAAGAGTTGTGGAATCCTGGCTCACCGGGAAGGTATGGTCGGATGCGCCGCCATCGGACCAGGATGCAAAATCCAGACGCCCGCCAACTCCCATGGGAATTTGCGTGGGCGCCGTGACGTGCATGGTCACGCCGCTCTGTCGATCCAGCGTGCAGGGCGTCTGGCAACTGGTGCCATCCACCTGCAGGGTTAAGCCCGGAGGCGCACTCTGAACCACAACCCGGCTCAGAACGCTGTAGTTCGCGGTCACTCGGATGCCGCTGTTGACGGCATTTTGATCGATGGTGACAGTTTGTGCCGCGCTGCCGCCATTCGACCAGTTCTGGAACGTGTACTGCCGGCCTTTGGCCGAGAAATTAGAGCTGGGCGCAGAGACTTGGTGAGTGGAACCGAGCGCCCACACGAAATTGTAGGAAGGCCAGTTTTGACGCCCGTCGACGTTGAGCTGTAAGCCGGGCGGGTTAGTCGCGAAGCTGGCTGTCGCGCCCGGATCGAAGGTGGCGGTCAGCGTATCCTGGGCCGAGATATTGGTGGTTGTATAAATCGCGTTCGCCTTCATGCCGTTGCTGAAGGAATCGAAGACCCACCAGTGGCCATGGTTATCCGCCTGCGGAGAGGGTGCGCCGATAATGTGCTTGGAGCCGTCCGCAAAATCGAAATCGCCGAAGCACATAGGCGGAATGCCGAACTGCGGCGCGACGGCCAGGTATTCATTGGACGGGCACGTAGTGACATCGTCACTGATCCTGGTCGGCACGACGCTATGATCCACCAGCACGTTCATTCCGAGCGGATTGGTGAGGAAATGAACGCGCTTGGCCGGCGCAAATACAGGCGTGAGGCTGATGGGCCCGTTGACAGTGATGCTGGTCAAATATGTATTGAGCGGTCCGGAATTAAAAAGCCAGCCGGTAAATACAAATCCCGGGTAAGGGATGGCATTCAAGTTGACCGCTGAAGCGGCAGAGACAAACACGCTCACCGTGGTCCAGTAACACGTCGAACCGACAAACACGACACCCGGGTAAATCTGTCCGTTGGGATTGGACCCGGGAGAGCCGCAGGCCGGCGGGCTCACTGGATTGCTGGAATTCCCAGTATTGAAGAAATTAACCAGCACGCGATAGCTGACCGCGAGCTTGGCGGTAAGCGTGGTGATCCGAGGATCGGCCGTAACGGTCTGAACAGGATCGGTAGTGGGGACCAGCAAGCCGGCGTTGTCCACCCAGCCATTGAACACCCATTGTGTGTCCCCGTTCTGCGAAGTCTGTGTGTTCGCGGGCACATTCGGCTGCGGGGGGTCGAGCTTGAATGAAACGATGTGCTTGCTGCCCGTCGGCCACACCAGCGTGGCGGCGTTGTTATACTGCTGGCCGTCTACATAGAAAGTCGGTCCGGTGGGCACCGTTTGTATGGTGATGGTACTGAAAGTCTGCGCCTGCAGACCAAAACCACCTAAGAAAAAAAGGACCAGTAGGGAAAGCCGATTCATAGACATCACCAGGAATCAGATCGGCAGTAGTACGGAGGGTCTTTAGGTTGGATTTCACGGCTGATCGAATGGCCGCCGGTTCTATCCTATTGCCGTATAATCCCATTAGGAGTTTATATGCGCTTTTCCTGGGCGGGCTGGATCGCTCTTTTTTGCGGCATGACGTTGCTAGCCGTCGACAAAAAGCTGCCGATCGAGCAGACCTCCAATGATCTGGTCAGTGTTTCGGCGACCGCGATCACCGACCGGGAGCAGATTAAGAAGGAACTGGGAGCGATCTGGGCCCCGACATGGTGGTGGTAAAGGTCACGGTCCGGCCGGTCAGCGATAAGCCCATCCAGATCAGCCTGGATGATTTTTTGCTGATTTCCGAGAAGGGGTATTTTCAGCGGGCGCAGCCGCTTGCCCCAAGCCAGATCGCCGGCAGCGCAGCGTTAGTGATTACTCCGCAGGACGGGAAGTCAGGAAACGGAGGACACAATCGTCCCACCTTCGGTGGATTTGGGCTGGGCGGGATGGTCGGTGTAGGCTCGGGCGTCAAGCCTCCTTCTGACTCCAAGGTGGAAGCCACCAAGTCGGATAAAGAAAATCCCCTGCTGGCGGTCTTGACCGCGAAATGCCTGCCCGAAAAAGAGGCCAGTGAAGAAGTCTCGGGGCTGTTGTACTTCCAGATAGACGGCAAGGTTAAACCGAAGGATCTGGAATTTCACTACAAGGGGCCGGCCGGTCAACTGGCGCTCCGCTTTCACCCATGACGGTGGGGCTTCCGGCCAGCGTCGCTGAACTCGATACGCCTGCGATCCTGATCGATCTGGACGTGATGGAGCGCAACCTGCAGCGAGTGGCCGGCTACACGCAAGAGCACGGTTTACGGCTGCGGCCGCACACCAAGACTCACAAAATTCCAGCGCTGGCGCGCAATCAGTTGCAATTGGGCGCCGCCGGACTCACGGTGGCCAAAGTAGGCGAGGCTGAGGTGATGCTCCAGGCTGAACCGCCGGAACTGCTGCTCGCGTTTCCGATCGTCGGGCCCAAGAAGCTGGAACGCCTCATGCAGGTGGCGCGCAAGACCTCCGTTACCGTTTCCTTAGATAGCTTGGAAGCTGCCCGGCAGCTATCCGAAGCCGCGGAGTGCCGCACACATCGACATCGGCGTGCTGGCCGAGACCGATGTTGGCTTGGGGCGCGTGGGAGTCGTGCCTGGAGAGCCGTTGCGGCAATTGATTGAAGAAATCCGCCGGCTGCCGAACCTGCGTTGGGAGGGCGTGGCCTTCTATCCCGGACAGATCAAGACGCTGGATGAGGCGGGCGAGCGGGAGCTGGAGAAACTGGCCGAGCTACTGGATCAAATGCTGTCCGATCTGGCCCGCGCCGCTCTGAAGCCGCGTATCGTAAGCGGCGGCTCGACGCCTACGCTGTTTTGTTCGCATCTGTTGCCGGGCGTGAACGAAGTCCGGCCGGGCACGTACATCTTCAACGATCGCAATACTGTCTTGTCGGGGGCTTGCGCGTGGGAGGATTGCGCGGCGTCGATCCTGGTCACTGTCGTCTCCACCGCCAAGCCTGGCCAGATGATTGTGGATGGCGGCTCGAAGACGTTCTCGTCCGACCGGCCCTCGTCGGGCGCGGAAGTGAGCTTCGGACGTGTGGTGGAAGCGCCTGAAGCGGTGTTTGCCCGCATGAATGAAGAGCACGGCTTCGTCGAGCTTCGCGATGCCCGGCAGTTTGCGGTGGGCGACCGCGTGCGGATCATCCCCAATCACGTCTGCGTCGCCATGAACCTGCACGAGTGCGTCTATGGAATTCGAGGAGGCGTAGTTGAGCAGGTCTGGCGCGTCGAAGCCCGCGGGAAATTACAGTAACCCGAACAATTGGGGACAGAGTGTACTCTCTTGTAAATCGCCGCAAAACGTTGATCCTGCAAGGCAGACTACTTCGGCGATTTTCATGCTTCCGGGTGAAGCTCGGCTTCATCGCTCTACGCTGTCCCCGGTTTTTTGTTGTATCGTGTTGAAGTTGGGGGAGTATTGTACAAGGCTAAAATCACCGCGCTAGGGTGCTATACACCGCCGGGCGTGCTGACCAATCAGGATCTCGAAAAGATGGTCGAGACCACCGACGAATGGATCTTGACCCGGACCGGCATCTCCGAGCGGCACATCGCGCCGCCCGAGATGGCCACCTCCGACATGGCGGCGGAAGCGGCGCGGATCGCGCTCGAGCAGCGCGGCATCGCCGCCGGTGAACTGGACGCTATCATCGTCTGCACCGTCACGCCCGACATGCTGTTTCCCTCCACGGCCTGCCTGGTGCAGGATCGGATCGGCGCCAAGCATGCCTGGGGATTCGATCTGGTGGCCGCATGCTCGGGCTTCATCTATGGCCTGACCACGGCGGCGCACCTGGTGACGGCCGGCTCGCACAAAAGGTGCTGGTGATCGGCGCCGACACCATGTCGCGCATCATCGACTACACCGACCGCGCCACCTGCGTGCTGTTCGGCGACGGCGCGGGCGCGATGCTGATCGAACCGACCGAACCAGGCGAAACCGGCTTCATCGATTTCCTCAATGAATCGACGGCTCGGGCGGCGACTACCTGAAGCAGCCCGCCGGCGGCAGCCGCATGCCCGCCAGCGCCGAGACCGTCGCGCAGCGGCTGCACTATGTCAAACAGGACGGCCAGCAGGTCTTCAAGTATGCCGTCGCGCAAGATGTACGAAACCACGCGCGATCTTCTCCAGCGCAACCATTCACGGTGGACGATGTAGGCGCATTCATTCCGCACCAGGCCAACCGCCGGATTATCACGGCCGCGGCCGAACGGCTGGGGATCAATTGCGACCGCGTGATCATCAATATCGACCGCTACGGCAACACGACCGGCGCCACCATTCCGCTGGCGACGCGCGACGCCATCCAGAGCGGAAGGCTCAAGAAGGGCGATATGGTGCTGTTCGCCGCGGTGGGCGCGGGTTTCACCGTGGGCGCGAATCTTTGGCGCTGGCAGATGTAGCCGGAGCTGACGTCCAATTAACTGGCATCGCTTTTGCTCGAATAAGTTCAGTGCCATCCCGGGGAGGAGTGCGGCTTATGGGTAGCGGAGCAAAAAAACTTACTATTGTCTTCAGCTTAGCGCTGGCCGCCTGGCCCGCGGCCGTGATCGAGCAAAAACGTTACATGGGGCCGTTGGCGGTAGGAGAAATTACACGGACGCCCATCGCTTACCTGTGGCGTGAGCCGAAGGATGTAGCTTCGGAAGACCTATTTTACGGGCGCGGCGGCCAGCAGCATGCCCCGCATGGGCCGTTCACTTTCGAGAGCGAGGATATGGAGGGTACCAATCCGAAGTTCGACGTGCGCGGTCCCGACGGCGTGAAGTGGAAGATCAAGCTCGGAGCGGAGGCGCGTCCCGAGACGGTGGCATCCCGTTTTGTTTGGGCCGTCGGCTACCACGCCAACGAAGACTATTTCATGCCGGCCGTTCAGGTGATGGGCCTGCCTGAGCGCGTTCATCGCGGGCAGGACATGATCGAGCCTGGCGGAGTGATGCGCGACGTTCGCCTCAAGCGCGAAGAGGGCAAGAAGGTAGGGACTTGGAGTTGGGGAGACAATCCGTTCGCCGGCACGCGCGAGCTGGCCGGCTTGCGTGTCATGATGGCCGTCATCAACAATTGGGACCTCAAAGACATAAACAACGCCATCCGGGATTACGAAAAGGGCGATGAAAACGGCGACACGCGGGAATACGAAGTGAGCGACTTAGGCGCAAGCTTTGGCACTACCAATCGCGAGCTTTCGCATACCAAGTCGAAGGGCAATCTCGAATCCTACGCCAGCTCCACGTTTATTGCCAAGGTAGAGCCCGATTATGTGGATTTCAAGCTGCCCGGCCGGCCCTCTTTGCCAGTGATTCTCAATCCGCGCGAGTATGCCGAGCGGATGGGAATGAGATGGATTGGCGACGCCATTCCCCGATCCGACGCGCGCTGGATCGGCGATCTGCTGGGCCAACTGTCCGCGGATCAGATACGCGATGCGTTCCGCGCCGCTGGTTATGAAGGCGAGGAATTAGACGGCTTCAGCGCCGAATTCCAAAAGCGGATCGCGGCGCTAAAGCAATTGTAAAGCGTAACCTTCCGCGAAACCGTCCGTAATATACCAAGAGGCGGTATGTTGACTCTTTCTGACCTGCGCATCACCTGCCGGACGCTCCTGAAGAGCCCGGCTTTCAGCCTGACCGCGGTGGCGGCTCTGGCGCTTGGCATCGGGGCGAACACGGCTATTTTCAGCGTGGTGAATGAAGTGCTTTTGAACCCCGCCGGCGTTGCGCATCCGGATCGCGTGGTGGCGCTGCGAGCGAAATACGACAAACTGGCGTTGCGGAGCATCTCCGGTTTCGGTTCCGGACTTCGAGGATGTGCACAAGAGTACGCAGTTGTTCGAATCCGCGGCCATGGAGCAGCCGGGGAATTTCAACTACACGGCGTCGGGCGTGCCCGAGCGTCTGGAAGGCGCCAGCGTATCGGTGGAATGGTTTAATGTGTTCGGCGCCAAGCCACGGGTCGGCCGAGTTTTTGAGCCTGAAGAGGACAAGCCCAACCGGAATCGCGTAGCAGTGCTGTCCTTTGGCGCTTGGAAACGTTTGTTTGGCGAGGATGCTGGCATTTTGGGCCGGACCCTCGAACTCAATCAGGTCCCGTATCGCATCGTCGGGGTCATGGGGCCGGAGTTTAACTGGCCGGCCAATGTCGACATTTGGGTTCCGCTCGGTTTAGCGGACAGACGATTACAATCCCCAGAATCGTTTCAACGAAAATTATAATGCTTTTGTACGCATAAAACCCGGAGTCAAGATCGAGCAAGCCAGCGCGTGGGTGCGAGCTTCTTAATAATCGGGTTCGAAATGACGGCACGCAGCTTGGCGGCTTCGCGAAAGACTCGCTATGGGG
Source organism: Terriglobia bacterium (assembly GCA_963739705.1). GTDB lineage: Bacteria > Acidobacteriota > Terriglobia > Bryobacterales > Bryobacteraceae > Palsa-89. The sequence goes on from CAVUBR010000027.1 coordinate 74,554, forward strand.
CATGTTTCTGGTCCCGTTTACCGATTTCATCGCGGGCGATACCAAGACTCCCATGTTGGTGCTCTTGGGCGCGGTGGGTTTCGTGCTGCTGATTGCCTGCTCCAATATCGCCGGTCTGATGCTGGCGCGAGCGTCCGGACGCAGCCGGGAGATCGCGGTGCGGGCAGCCCTGGGAGCCAGCCGATGGGACTTGATCCGGCAAACGTTGGCCGAGAGCCTGGTGCTGGCACTGGCAGGCGCGGCGCTGGGATTGGTTCTGGCCTCCGCCGGAGCGCGGGGTCTGATCCTGATGGCGCCGGAGAACAGCGCAGTGTCGCTCGATGTTCGCATCGACACCACTGTCATGGCGTTCACGGCGCTGGCGGCGATCCTGGCCGGAATCCTTTTCGGGATCGCGCCGGCCTGGCAGATTTCGCGGCTGGACCGTTTCGACGCGCTCAAGGAAGGCGGGCGGTCGGGCACGGCGGGATTGTCGCGGCAACGGCTGCGGGCGGGGCTGGTGATCGGAGAAGTGGCGCTGGCGCTGGTCCTGTTGGTGGGCGCGGGTCTGTTTCTGCGCAGCCTGGCTTCGCTCCAAGATGTCAATCCGGGATTTCAGGCCAACGGAGTGATCACCGGCGTTCGTGACGCTGCCGCAAGCGCAGTACGGCGATCCGGCAAAACAGATGGCATTCTACCGCGGCGCGCTGGAACGGCTGGGACGCTTGCCGGGCGTAACTGCTGTGGCGGCGGGGATGCCGGTGCCGTTCAGCGGCCTGGGCGGTTCCGCTTCGTTCGCGATCGAAGGACGAGCTTTCCCGCCCGGCGATCCTGGCCCGCACGGCGATATCGGCTATGTGAGCCCCAATTATTTCGCGGCGCTGAAGATTCCGATTCGTAGCGGGCGAGTTTTCACCGACCAGGATCGCGAGACGACATCGCCAGTGGCGGTCATCGATGAGACCCTGGCGCGCGAGTATTGGCCGAACGAAGATCCCATCGGCAAGCATCTGCGTAACGGAAGACAGGGGCCTTGGTCGACAATTGTCGGCGTGGTGGGGCATACCAAGCAATCGGACCTGGCGGGCGATGTAGTCAAGGGCAAGTATTACTACTCGATTTATCAAACGCCCACACCGTTCACAACCTTTGTTGTGCGATCTGGGTCGGACCCGGTGCGGCTGACGAACGCGTTAAGGACAGCGTGCGGGAAATTGATCCAGGGCTGGCGGTCTCGCAAATCAAACCGTTGCCGGACATGGTCTCGGCGTCGCTCGCCTCGCGCCGCTTCGTAGTAACGCTGCTGGGAGTGTTCGCCGCGATGGCGCTGGTCATGGCGGTGATCGGCCTGTATGGAGTGATCAGTTACGCGGTGACGCAACGGACGCAGGAAGTAGGCATCCGCATGGCGCTGGGCGCGCAACCTGGGGAAGTGCTCAGACTGGTGATCGGGCAAGGCATGCAACTGGCGGGTATCGGCGCGGCCGCCGGGCTGGCCGTTTCGCTGATCTTCAGCCGGGTATTGAAGAATCAACTTTTCCGCGTGAGCGCGTTCGATCCGCTGACATTTGCCGGAACCGCGCTGGTTTTGATCGCGGCTGCGCTCGCGGCGTGCTACATCCCGGCGCGGCGCGCGACGCGAGTGGATCCTATGGATGCGTTGCGGCATGAATAGCCTACTCGTCCCGCAGCACTTCGATCGGTTCCAACCCGTGGGCCGCGGTTAGGCGGGCGGATGCCAGTCTGTCAATTTTTTGAGACAAGTTGACGCTGGAACTAAGCCCGCGGCGGTCCTAAGGCGATCCCAAAATAATTGATATCCGGAAAGTTAACTTCTCGGAGTTGGTTGGCCCGCCAGGTGCCAAACAATCGGCCATGCGAAGCTTTTCTAAACGGAGTGTGGCGCTGTGGCTGGCCCTGTGTGTGACCGGCAGCGCCGTGCTGGCCGACAATTCCAAAATTTCTCCCGATTTGCAGCCCTTGCTGGCAAATCCGTCCAACAACATCAACGTGATTGTGCAGTACAACACGCCGCCTCAGTCTTCAGGGGGCCTGCTGGGCGGGCTGGTGGGCGGCTTGTTGAATCTCGTGGGCGGCGTGGTGAACGCGGTGTTTTCGTTGATTCCCGCGGTTTCCGCGACCGTGCAGCCGGCCAGCTTGATCGCCATATCGAACCAGTCCAACGTGGCCTACATTTCGCTGGATCGGTCGCTCAGCGCCTCTTTGGACTATTCCGCGGGCGCGGTGAATGCGCCGCAGGCCTGGACTTCTGGATGGGACGGGCACGGTGTGGGCGTAGCGGTGATCGACAGCGGAATCTTTGCGCATCCCGACTTGAACGTTGCCAATTCCAATCAGAGCCGGGTAGTCTACCGGCAGAGTTTTATCCGCGGTTCGCTGGCTGACGACTTCGGGCACGGTACGCATGTGGCCGGGATCGTGGCCGGGAACGGAGCCTCTTCAGCCAAGCCGGGCGCGTTCCGGACCTTCAAGGGAATCGCTCCGGCTGCGAATCTGCTGGATCTGCGTGTCCTGGACAGCAACGGCGCGAGCAATGACAGCGTAGTGATCGCGGCCATCGAGAAAGCGGTGCAGCTCAAACAACGCTACAACGTGCGAGTGATCAATCTGTCGCTCGGCCGGCCGATTTATGAGAGTTGCTCCCGCGATCCCTTGTGCCAGGCGGTGGAAGCGGCCTGGAAGAGCGGAATCGTGGTGGTGGTGGCGGCAGGAAATCTGGGACGCAACGGCTACGCGACTGTGTTGTCGCCGGGCAACAGCCCGCACGCCATCACGGTGGGCGCGATGAAGACGGAATTCACGGTAACCCGCGCCGACGACTTGATCGCCAGCTACAGTTCGCGCGGTCCCACCTACATCGATCTGACGGTTAAGCCCGACCTGGTGGCTCCCGGCAATCTGGTGGACTCTCTGCTGGCGCCCGGATCGACGCTGGTCAATGATTTTCCCTCCAATGTCGTGGCGACTTCGGAGTATACGACCTCTACAGCTCCCGCGCCGCCTCTCTATTTCCGGCTGAGCGGCACCAGCATGGCGACGCCCGTGGTTTCTGGCGCGGCGGCTCTCATGATCGAGCGGGACCCGACCTTGAGCCCCGATACGGTCAAAGCGCGGCTCATGAAAACCGCGACGAAGAGCTTTCCGGCGGCCAGCGTTGCCTACGATCCGACTACCGGCCAGTCGTATACCGACACCTACGACATGTTTACGGTGGGCGCAGGCTATCTGGACATTGCCGCCGCGCTGGAGAACTACGATAGGACCTACGGCGCTGCTCTATCGCCGAAGGTCTTCTACAATTCATTGCTTCAAACCGCCCTGGTGATTCCGAATCTGGCGGCGGCTTGGTGGAGCAGCCCGACCTGGTTCCTGTCCACGGTTTGGGGCCCGCACGTGTTGACGAACGGCGCCGCAGGCGCTACGGTCTGGGGCAGCAACGCGGCTTGGGGAACCAATGCAGCGTGGGGCACCAACGCCGCTTGGGGCACTAATGCAGCTTGGGGCACTAATGCTGCCTGGGGAACCAATGCAGCCTGGGGAACCAATGCGGCTTGGGGCACCAATGCGGCCTGGGGAACCAGCACGCAGGGTGAAAAGTAGGATAAACCGATGCGAGTTCCCATGCGCACTCTGATGCCGAAAATCTATCTGTGGGCGCACATTGCTCTGGGATCGGCCGCGCTGTTGGGAGGGCTGACACGGTGGGAGTGCCACGATCCTCTGCGATTCGCGGCCTTCCTGTTGACTGCCGCGCTGGCGTCGGCGCTGAAAGTGCGGCTGCCCGGTGTCAGCGGCACGATGTCGGTTAGTGCGTTGTTCGTGCTGGTCGGGATCGTAAACCTCAGCCTGAGCGAGACGCTCGTCGTAGGGGCGGTGTCGCTGCTCGTCCAGACTGTATGGGGAGTCCAAGTCCGGCCGCGATTGGTTCAAGTTGCATTCAACGTTGCGAACACTGGTACCGCAATTTTGCTCTCGACGCTGGTGGTCGAGTACACGCACTCAAGGTTGGGTGAGTTGGCGAGTCTGGCCTTTCTGGCGGTCACCTATTTTGCCGCCAACACCGTTCCAGTGGCGTGCATCATCGGCCTGACCGAAAAGAAATCCATTCTGGCCGTGTGGCAGCGGTACCGCGGGATGCTGCCCTTCTATGTAGTCGGATGCTCGATGGCTTGGCTGGTGGGAACCGTGCCGCACAGCGTTCAATGGGAGCTCCCCATCATCTGCCTGCCGCTGGTTTACCTGGTGCATGGCTCCAACCGGTCGCACATCGATCATATCGAGCAG
>CAVUBR010000028.1:0-30611 GCA_963739705.1 Terriglobia bacterium
AACGTACCGCCTAACCCAGGTACATTCTGGGCCTCGGAAACGGCTGTAAGCGCAACCACGAAGGCGAGGATCTGCAGTAGTCTTTTCATTGCTTGGCCCTTTTATTGGAATGTCACCGTTTTTCCCGCTATATATCCGCCGCTGGTTACGGCGGTGGAAAGGCCGGATGCGTTGAAGGTTGAGGGGCTGGAGGTCATCACGTAGATGACATCCTTCGATGCCAGCGGGTTCAGCCTCGCGGCCGGCAATGGGGACAGCGCTTGAGCTGGCACCGTGAAACTTGTCGCACCGGCCGGAACAACGCAAAAGAACAGCGCGCTCGAGTTGGTCGGCAAGTCGGAACCGACGCCAAGGATTTCCACCGGCTGGCTGGACACCGCGCCGGACCAGTTGATGGTCAGCGGCTGCGATCGGTCGACGGCGGTGATTTGATCGCGATTGGTCCAATTAAGAGCAGGCGGAACGGTGACCGAAGTAGTGAACCCCGGCACGTTGGTGCCGCCGTTGGTCGTTACGGTATACGTACCCGGCGAGAGAAAAAGCTGATTGGCCAAAGAGTAGAGCGGCAGATACGATCCCAGAGGAGCCCCGGTGCCGGTCATGGTCACCGATTTCTGGCCGCCGGGTCCGGAAATGGTCAACTGCGTTCCGCCATCGAGGGCCGAGGGTGGGGATTCGGGAACGCCTCCGGTTTGGAGATAGTCACCTGTGCCGGGATAAACGGTGCAGGTTCCCGCCGGGGGCGCCGACACGAACGGCAGAAAAGTGTAAGGCCCACTCGGAATATTTGAAGCCGAGTAGGTAGCGAAATCGTCTGAGACGTCCACTGGTGCATTGACGCCGACATCTTCGTGCACCGCCATGCGCATCAAAGTGGCAGTGCCGAACGAGCCGCCGCTCTGGACCGCCGCTGAGAGCGAATTGGAAGCATCCGAGCACGCCCCGCCGTTCGCGCCGATGGCTAGGCTGGTGAAATTGCTCACGGTGTTGTGTGAAGTCCGGACGTACACCGGCACCCAGCAGCCCTGCGGGGCGTTGGCGGGAATCACGAAATCGATTTGGTCCAAACCGGAGCAGCACGGCGAGCGGCCGCTGTAGACGACAGTGGCCGAAACGCCGCCCACCCAAACTTCTACCGGCGTTGCAGGATTGCCGGACGGTGGCGGCTGATTGTCGGGAGTGGAGATCGGGCCGAGTCCGGTCAAATAGAGCTGCTCGGTTTGACCCGGCGTCGCCGAAGCCTGATAACCATTGTTGACCAGGCCGCCGCTGTTCAGCGCGTTTTGCAGCGCCGCCGGTCCGATTCCGGTTCCCGTGAAGGTGAAGATACCGGGACTGTCGTGCACGATGTACACCGGCGCGGGATTGCTCGTGCCGTTGAACGCCACCGAAACGGAGACCCAACCCAAAGGCGCGTTGGACGGCATGATGGCGTTGATCTGGCTCGCCGACACATATACAGGGATCGCATTCACCGACGTCGATCCCCGAGTCACTTGGATGGAGACGCCCGAAAAACTATTGGTGAGCGGAAAACTGGTTTGCGAGGTCCCCTGCTGTGGCCCCAGTGCGGAGCCGAATAGCGAGAAAAGGGAGCCTTGGCCGATCGATCCCGCGGGAAGTCCCGGGGCGTAGTAGCTGCCGGCATTGACCACCTGGTGAAGGTAAATAGCCGGCTTGGCCTGAAGCCCAATCGCAAAAATAAGAGCAGTCGCTGCGCGCAAACAGGAACGGATCATCGTAACCTCATACGAGGCAGATTCTAGCATGAAGTTCGCATTCGTCGGTTCCGTCGAGTCGTTGGTTCTTGAAAGTTTCGCAAACCAAGCAAAGTCCAGGGAGCTTCCGGTAAATCTGCTTCCCGTAGTCGACTCAAAATGCGAGGGAAAAACATCCAAGACACGCAGTGCCTTTGCGGGCATGCTTTAATAGTGTAATCGGTGGCTTGTCAGGCATTCTAGTTTTCATAAGGACTGTGAACCGTTTTACGGAAGTGATAGAATTGGTTGAGGGTGCAACCTTTGTGCAGCATCGAAACGTCTACACAAGGGAGGCGGCTGCGTTGAAGCGAGAGGTGTTGTAGAGGATATGGCAGCTCACGACGGACCAATGGGATATTCCGGCGCGAATAATCCGCAGGGCGGCTCCGACGCTGACGATCATTTGAATCGGTTGTTGGCGGCAGAGGGCGAGCCCTTCATTCGTTCATTCATCCGGAACGTCAAAGAAGTGATTCATCCTCCCAAGCTTCCCCCCTTGGAGGTCACTTCCAAACCGGTACCGGTGAAGGATATCTGGGGCTTCTATGGCGGCGAGAAGAAGAAGGCCGGCCTCAGCTCGGTCTTGATTCACGTGACGGTGGTGTTTTTGCTCTTCGCGATCGGCACCAACAAGACGATTCAAAAAGTAGTCAAGGCGCAGATCGATCTGATTGCTCCGGATATTGCCCCCTACAAGCCGACCGTGAAAAAAGATCAGATGCATGGCGGCGGCGGCGGTGGCGACCGATCCCCCACCCCTCCCAGCAAAGGTAAGCTCCCGAAGCTCGCAACCAAGCAGTTTGTGCCGCCTGAAGTGGTGGTTCGCAATCCCGACCCGAAGCTGGTGATGGAACCCACCATCATCGTGCAGCCGGACGCGCCCATTCCGAAAATCAACATGGACGCGCTGGGCGACCCGCTGGCGAAGTCGGGCTTGGCATCTAACGGAACCGGCTATGGCGGCGGTATCGGCACCGGTCATGGCGGCGGCGTTGGTCCTGGCTCCGGCGCGGGCTTTGGCCCTGGATCGGGCGGCAATATGGGCGGCGGCGCGTACCGCATCGGCGGCGGCGTTTCCCCACCCACCTTGCTCTTCAAAGTGGAGCCCGAATATTCCGAAGAAGCGCGCAAAGCCAAGTTCCAGGGAACCGTGGTTCTTTTCGTGATTGTGGACGAGAACGGCAAGCCGCGCGACCTGAAAGTGATTCGCCCGCTTGGCCTCGGCCTGGACCAAAAGGCCATCGAAGCGGTCGAAAAATGGAAGTTCGCTCCTGGTAAGAAAGACGGCAAGCCGGTCGCGGTTCAGGCCACCATCGAAGTCAACTTCCGTCTGTTGTAGCCCGCTGGCGCTTCTAACAAGTCAAATTCATCGCCTTACTGGCGGCCAACCGGTGCTCGTTTGTAGTACGATTGCATAGTCATGCTGGTTGAACTCGAGAAACGCGGCGACATCTGTGTGCTTCGCTTGCACGGGCGTTTCGCCACCGGAAAAGATTCCTCTTATCTGCGCGGTAAGACCCTGGAAGTCAAGAATTCAGGCTGCTCGCGCGTGCTGGCGGACTTTGCCCAGGTAGAGTACCTGGATTCCACCGGTATTGGGTTCCTGATCGAGGTTTATACCAGCGTTCTAAAAAATGTCGCCGGCTCCTTTGTGCTGGCCAATCTGAATCGCCGGGTTCGCGAGGTCCTGGAGCTCACCCGCCTGGCCAACGTCATGCCGATTTACCCCAGCGAAGAGGCCGCCTTTGAGGCGCTCAGCAAGAGCCCGGGCGTTTCGGCCAAGCAGGCCAGCTGAGCATCCCGCCGGCCCTATCCACCTCGATTTGAGAGCGCGTCCGTCGATCTGGATGTCACTGGCATACTGACGTGGCTAAACTCAAGCCGAGCCGATATGCGGCGATACACCGTTTCAGCCAGGCAGCCCGCTGCCGCCAGACCGGTAAAGGAGAGTGGATGCAGATATCGATACTCCGCCTGGGGCCATTCGAGGCAGGTCGTTGTAAGCAGCAACCAAGTCCACAAGACGAAAAAGGCGCGCTGCAAAAACCCCGGTTTCTTTTCGCGCCAGACCAGGCACAGATCGATTAGTCCGAGGAACGGTGACGCGAGCAGAAACACATACCAGTCCCGCGCCCGGAAATGATAACGGCGGCTTAGCGTTCGGACCAGGTTGTTATTTGAAACATCCGCGCCGAACGCGGAGCGAATCGCGACGATCTCGTAAGGGAACAACTCGCTAACCGGACTGGATCCGTTGTCCAACGGTAAGGTCCGGCGCAACTTCGGAAGTCCTCTCCAATACCCCAGATAACCGTGCACGCCAAGCTTCAGGTAGCCGAGTGGATTGCGCCGAATCGCATGTAGCGCCAGCCGCTGGGCGGCCTCATTGGCGGCAGCGCCGTCCTCACCGAACGCTGTTCTGATCCTCGCTACCAGACCTTCGGGGTCGAAGAGTTGAGCGCTGCCAATATCTCGCTTCCAGAGAGGATCGATGCTCCGGTTTTGCTCCACAACCGCCCGGGCTACGCGAGCATCGCTGGCATCCGCCGGTGTAATGATCGGAGCCACCGCGCTAACCATGAAGAAGCCCGTTACGAAATGATACGCCGGTTCGCGGTGCCCCAGCCACCCTATCCAATGCCGGTATGCTACCTGAAAGCCGAGCGTTGAAACGGAAGAAACCACCAGCGCCAGCGCCAAACCACTTGAGCGGCGCGGCTGGTAACTCGCCCGCGGCCACAAATAAACTCCGGCCGGCAGCAGCACCGCGGCAGCTAACACCACCGGCAGATACACCAATCGAAAACTGACCAGCAAAACGCCGATAAACGAGAGAATCACCAGCCGCCACCAGTCGGGTCTTTGCAAATAGGCGCTGGCGGCCACCAGGTAGACGGCCATCGCCAGTAACGTGGCCGTCTCCGTCATCACCATACGCTCGTGGACAATCTGCACCGGATCGACCGCGAACACCAGGCTCGCCAGTACCGCAATCCCTGTGCGGACGTGCAGAAATCGAGACAGCGCCAAGGCCAGCAACGCTGCTGTCACGGCCCCCATGACAACTTGCATTGCGACAATGGCCCGCAGCGAGTGGAGCGGCACGGCGAAAATGCGAATCAGGCACGAATAAACATAAGAGCGTTGCGGTACGAAACCCAATCCAAGGGCATTCACCATGAAGGCGCCGGAATCATAGTAAAACAGTGCCGTGGAGTCCACGGCAAATTGAACGCTCTTCACCGCCGTCAAAACGATAGCCAGCGCCACCAGAGGTGACTTTCGAATGCCCGTTTCGAGCTTTGTCATTCTTCTGAACTTCCGTTGCACCGATACCGCGGATGGTTGGCGCTGAGCCAGGCCGCGATTCGCTCTTCTAATATTGCCCTAATACCGGGCTTTCGGTGGCCTGCACGACTCGTTCCCGCCAGCGGACTTGTCCCGGACCTGGGCCGGCCGAATTCCCCCACCGACGCCGGCGCCGCTAGGGCGCCGTGACGGACTTTAAACCCGTGCGCCAATGCCGCGCCGCCAGTACCCTAAGGAGGACGCCCCAATTTCCGGATGCCGCGTCTTCCGTCAGAAATCGGTGGATACAATCCGATTCATCGAAACGACCATGTCACGGACCTGGCTCCGCGCCGTTCCTAACAGGAGATCAAGTAAGCTTCGTCCATGACCCGCGCTAAATAAGTTTCAGGCGTTTGAGGTCATCCTCTGTCCAGCGTGCTTCCTTCTCGATCATGCTCTTCAGCGTCTTTGGCGCGAAGGTGTCGCTTGGCGCATGGAACGTTACCGTCACCCTGCGACCGTCCGGATGGCGATAGATCTGGTGCGATCCCGCGCCGCGGTCGAATCCAAACCCGTCGCGTATAAGGGCGGAGATGATTTCGCGGGCGGTCAGCTTGCGCAGCTGCGCATAGTTGATGCCCATCGATCAGACGTTAACCGTGACGCGGGGTTCGACCGTAATCTGCACGTCCTGCGTGCTCTCCTCTGGAAGCGGCTCACCTTGTTCGACCATGCTCTCGACGACCAACTGGACCACCTCGTCGATATGCTTCAGCGCTTCCTCTTTCGTGTGTCCCCATGTGGAAGCACCCTGGCTCTCCAGGGCCGGGCAGTAGGCGTGCCAGCGATCTTCATCGGGTTCCACAACGACTTTGAACGTGTAGGCTTTCATGGTAAGTAACACCGCCGAAGCGTGATTTCGCTTTCAGTCTACGGATATCGCGCCCATTCGTCAACCCTATACCTGGCGCTTCGACCGTCTGTGTACACATGTATCTGACGAGTCCGGTCCAGGGAGTCCGAAATCTTGGCCCGGGCCAAACGCAGAGACTCTGGACAATGAGCCTGCGCCCACGACCGGATCAACCCAGGTCCCCAGTGACACTTTTCCAACTCGCATAATCGCCAGACCCTCAGCCATTTCGCTCGCCCCACCCACCCGCCCGCCCGGCGCCCCATGCTATGTCCAAACCGAGGCCAAACAAATGTCTGCACTTCCCAGCCCCGTCCCGGACCGCGCGGACGACCGCGCCATGTACGAAAACCGAATGCGCGCCGCCGCTTACCGCGCCGCAGCCGCCAGCCCGGCCTACGATAGCCCAGCCACCGATAGCACCGCCGCCGGCCACGCTGCCATAAACCGCGCCGCCGTGAATCGCGCAAATGCCCAGCACTCCACGGGCCCGCGCACCGAAGCCGGCAAACAGCGCTCCTCGCTAAACGCCATCCGCCACGGCCTCTCCGCCCAAACCGCCGTCCTGCCCTCCGAAGACCCAGCCGCCTACCAATCCCACCGCCGCCAGTTCTTCTCCGAATACCAGCCAGCCACACCGACCGAAACTCAGCTCGTCCAGGAACTGATCGACACCTCCTGGCGCCTCAATCGCATCCCGCTGCTCGAAGCCGACCTGCTCGCTCGCGCCGCCAATCCGCCCGACGAACTAGCCCGTATCGACTTCGACATCGTCGACGCCCACCGCCTCATCGCCGGCATCAACCTGCAAGGCACGCGCCTGTCGCGCCAGTTCCAAAAAGCCCTCGACAAACTGCGCCAGATCCAGGCCGAGCGCCAGGACTGCGAGCGCCGCGACCTCAGAGACGCCGCCGCGCTGCTGGAACTCTATAAGCACAAACAACAACCCTGGGAACCCGCCGACCATGGCTTCGTTTTCACCAAACAACAAGTCGAGCGCGTCTCCGAGCGCATGCTGCGTCAAAACGAGGCCCGACACGTCGAATATGTCCGCTTCCACTTGCCTCCCCAGATGCAGCCCGGCTATGACAAGCACACCTACTGAATGGCGGCGCTCGTCTCAAGCGCCGGTTTACTTGATCTTGGGCGGATATTTGTCGAGCGATTTCTTCACCATGCTGTCCAGCTTGCCCTGTAGCTTGGTGGGATCCCGCTGCGCATCGGTGGCGATGGCGCGCCACACCAGCGAGCGCGTGGTTGGGTCGCGCAGGTCGATCACCAGCGTTCCTTCGGCGTAAGGCACTCGCACGATTCGCGTGCCCCAACCGTACCAGCCGGCCGGATACGCTTCCGTCTGCACTCTGCGGGCCGAGCCTAGCGTGTAGCGCACGTTGAGGTCGGATCGGCCGGTGGTCATCTCCAGTCCTTTCGCGCTGAGGCTGCGTTCGATATCGGCCTCGATCTGCTTCTTGACCAATTCGCTGTTGAGCGCCGGATTCCGGCTGTTCAAATTGCCGGCCCGAATGGCGAAAGTTTTGAATTTCGCGAAATCGGCGGCGCGGTCGAACTCGACGTTGATCTTTTGGGCGTTAGCTGCCAGGACGCAGGCAAAAAGAAGCCCCAGTCTATACATGACCGTGACTTTAGCACGGGCGCCGGAGCCAGCCCGCAAAGGGCGCGCGGGCACCCTCAAGACGCACCAGGTAAGCAGCCCGCGCGCTCCGTTTTGTGGGCTGTTACTCAGTAGCGCAAAGGGTGCGGCGCGCACCACAATACATATCAGGAACTGCTTCGCGCCGCGCTCCGTTTTGCGCGAGTTCCTCAGTAGCGGCGTATCCTGGAAGAGATGAGACAACTGGCGTTGGATGCACTCGATCTCGCGTTGAGGCCGGGCGTCACGTATGCGGATGTCAGGGTGATCGAGAGCCGGGAGCGCGAGCTTTCCACCAAGAACGGGCGGCCGGGAAATGTTTCGAGCGCCGAATCGACCGGCCTTGGAATCCGCGTGCTGGCCGATGGCTGCTGGGGTTTCGCCGCTACCGACGAACTGACCAAGCCCGGAATCGAATCCGCCGCTCGTCTGGCCATCGGCATCGCGCGCGCCAGCGCTCTGGCCAAAAAACGCGACGTAACCTTGGCGCCGGAGAATAAATACGAAGCCGTCTGGGTCTCGCCCTGCCGGATCGATCCTTTCTCGGTCAGCGTCGAAGAACAACTCGCGCTGCTTCTGGCTGTCGATCATGAGCTGCGGCACAATCCGGGCGTAACGCTGGCTTCCACTGCCATGAGTTTTAGCCGCACCCGCCAGGTGTTTGTCTCTTCGCTCGGAAGCATCATCGATCAGACGCGGACCTCCAGCGGCGCGGGATTCGAAGCGCTGAGCTTCCGCGAGAACGAGATTCAAAAGCGGTCGTATCCGAATTCTTTCGGCGGCCAGCATCAATTGAGAGGCTATGAGCTGGTTCAGGAGCTGGCGCTGCTGGACCACGCGCCCGCGATCGCCGAGCAAGCCGTGGCGCTGCATTCGGCTCAACAATGTCCCGAGGGCCGGTTCGACCTGATCGTGGACGGCAGCCAGCTCGGACTTCAGGTGCATGAATCCATCGGCCATCCCATCGAGCTGGACCGCGTGCTGGGTTCTGAAGCCAACTACGCCGGCATGAGCTTTCTCACTTTGGACAAGCTGAATCAGCTACGCTACGGCTCCGATATTGTGAACGCGGTGTGCGATGCGCGCTTGGAGCATGGGCCGGGGCTGGGGACCTTTGCGTTCGACGATGAGGGCGTTCCGGCGCAATCGGCCGATATCATTCGCGCCGGGAAGTTCGTCGGATACATGACCTCGCGCGAGACCGCGGCGGCCATCGGTCAGGAGCGCTCCAATGGAACCATGCGCGCCACCAGTTGGGCGCGCCTCCCGCTCATCCGCATGACCAACGTCAGTCTGCTTCCCGGCGAGCAGACGCTGGAAGAGGTTTTCGGCGGAGTGAGCCACGCCATCTACATGGAGACCAACCGGAGCTGGTCTATCGACGACAAGCGCTACAATTTCCAGTTCGGCTGCGAGATCGGCTGGGAAATTCGCGACGGCCAGCGCGTGCGAATGCTCAAGAATCCCACCTACAGCGGGATCACGACGGAATTCTGGAACTCGTGCGCGGCTATCGCCAATCGCGATCATTGGGTATTGTGGGGCGTGCCCAATTGCGGCAAGGGGCAGCCGGAACAGGTGATCGGCACGGGCCACGGCGCCAGCCCGGCGCGCTTCCACAATGTCGCCGTCGGAGCTGCGTATGGTGGATGAAGCGGGGGCCGTGTCTGTTCTGACGATGCTGCAGTGCCGCCGCGCGTTCGAGGAGGTGCAGCGAGCCGCGCGGTCGGCGGGTATCGCAGACGTCGAGGCGTTGTTCGCCGCGCATCGCGCCGCGCTCACGCGTTTCGCCAACAACACCATACATCAGAACGTGGCCGAGCAGGCGCAATGGCTGTCGGTCCGCGTGGCCGTGGATCAGAAGACGGCGCGCGCCACCACCAACCGGTTTGACACCGATTCGATCCGCAGGGCAGTGGATGAGGCCATCGTGCTGGCCCGGTCCGTCGCGCCCGACCCGGAGCTACTACCGCTGGCCGAGCCCGCGCCCGTGCCCGAGATCCAGCGCTTCTACGAGTCAACCGCTGCAGTCTCGCCCGAGGATCGCGCGCGGGCCGTCGCCGAAGCGATCCGGCTGGTTGAGGGGGCAGGGCAGACCGCGGCCGGAATTTATTCCACCGGCCAGAGCTGCGAGGCCCTGTTCAATTCACGCGGCGTTGCGAGCCTGGCACCGGGAAACGCTGGCGCAGTTTTCGATAACCGCCATGGCCGCGGACAGCTCCGGTTGGGCCAAAGCGTCGGCGGTGGCGCATGACGCCTTCGATCCGGTTGGACTGGCACGGCGCGCCAGCAACAAGGCGCGTCTGTCGAAAAATCCGCGCGAGATCGAGCCCGGCCGATACACCGTGATTCTGGAGCCTGCCGCCGTGCTGGACCTGGTGGGCCAGATGTTCGGCGATTTCAGCGCCACCGCCATGCACGACCAGCGCAGTTTCCTCACCGGCCGCATGGGCACCAAACTGTTCGGCGACAACATTCATATTTCCGACGATGTCGCGCATCCGCTTCAGGCGGGCGTCCCCTTCGACGGCGAAGGCGTCCCGCGGCGCAAACTGACGCTGGTGGATGCGGGCGTGCCGCACGAGTTGGCCTATTCGCGTGCCTGCGCCAAGCGCGCGGGCGTCGCACCCACCGGACACGGTTTTCCGCTGCCCAACGACGTCGGCGAGGCTCCGCTGAACATCGTCATCGCCGGCGGCGATACTCCCGTTGAGCAGATGATCGCTTCCACCGAGCGCGGCATTCTGGTGACTCGCCTGTGGTACATCCGCGAAGTTGATCCATTCGAGAAAATCATGACCGGCATGACGCGCGATGGCACGTTTCTGATCGAAGACGGCCGCTTGAGTTGCGGGCTTAAGAACTTCCGCTTCAACCAGGGGATCATCGAGCTGCTGAACAAGGTTGAGGCGCTTTCTGCGTCCGTGCGTGCATCCGGCGAAGAAGCTTTCGACATGGTGGTGCCGGCCATGAAGGCGCACGATTTTAACTTCACCGAGGTGACCCGCTTCTGAAAAATCCGGGGACAGTACACTCATTCCCCAATTTTCATTCCAGGTTCTGGGCGATAGAATGAAAGCAGCAGGCATGAGTGTGCATCATCACAGCCACCAGCATCAGACCGGGCTTGTGTTGAAGTGGTCGCTCGCTGCCACCATTCTGTTCGTGGTAGTGGAGCTGATCGCGGGACTGCGCGCCGGCAGCCTGGCGCTGGTCTCGGATGCCGGCCACAACTTCACGGACGCGTTGTCGCTGGTGCTGGCAGCCATCGGGCTGTACCTGGAATCGCGGCCCGCGGACAGCGTCAAGACCTACGGCTATCATCGTGCCGGCGTCCTGACCGCCTTCGTCAACGCCTTAACGCTGGTGGGAATCTCGATTTTCATCTTTTACGAAGGCTGGCAGCGCTTCTTGCATCCGCGCCCGATTCAAGAGTGGACCATGTTCTGGGTGGCCGCGGCTGCCGTGGCTCTCAACGCAGGGATCATGTGGGGCCTGCATCGCGACAAGGATCACGACCTTAACATCCGCGCCACGTTCATGCACATGCTGGGCGACGCCGTGAGCTCGATGGCCATTGTTGCCGGCGCCTTGCTGATTCACTTTACCGGCCTGACCGCGATTGACCCGATTTTGTCGATCCTGATCGGCGCGCTGATCATCTGGACCGCCTGGGACATCATCCAGGAGTCGCTCAACGTGCTGCTGGAAGGCCTGCCCCGCGGAATGGAGCTGGCCGAGGTGACCCAGGCGTTGCAGCGCGTCGAGGGCGTCATGGACGTGCACGATCTGCACATTTGGAGCCTGGGATCGAGCGCGCACGCGCTGAGCTGCCACGTTTTAATCCAGGACATGCCTCCTTCGGAAAGCAATTCCATCCTTCATCGCATCAATGATCTGCTTTGCAAATTTCATATTCACCATACGACCATTCAATTCGAACACACCAATTGCGCGCTGTCGGAGACGCCTTGCTCGCTCTTGGTGACCGCGCACCAGCACGAGCACGAGTCCTGACGGCTTCCCTTACTCTTCTTTACATTCACGCTGTGTAACAACAGCTAGCCGGCAGTCATCATACCCACTGGGATTAGAATCCTTAAGGAGAGGACAATGAAGATCAAGATCTACTTGGGTGTGTTGGTGTGCTTGGCGGCTTTGGTCGTGTTGGCGGCTGATCCGTCCGGCAAGTGGAGTTACGAGACACAGGGGCGCAACGGCCCGCAAACCGTAACGTTGACGTTGAAAGCGTCCGGTGACGCGCTGACCGGCTCAATCTCGGGCGGGCGCGGCGGGCCGGTGGATATTTCCGACGGCAAAGTCAATGGTGATGACATTTCGTTTAGCGTGGTCCGCGAATTCAACGGAAACCAGTTCACTACCAAGTACACTGGCAAGGTCTCCGGGGACAGCATCAACTTGACCATCGAAGGGCCGCGCGGCGGGCCGCAGACAGTGACTGCCAAAAAATCAAGCTAGCTGGCAATAGCTAGCCACTCTTTAGTGCGCGCTCTGAGCGCAGCCGTGGTGAGCGGCTGGGGATAGAGGTCGCCGATCACTGCCAGCGAGTCGGCGCCGGCTTCGAGCACGGAGCGCGCGGTTTCGCGTGTAATGCCTCCGATCGCGGCCAGTGGTTTCTTCGTGATCTCGCGAAGCCTGCAAAGTTCCGTCTACTCCCAGCACCGGATCTGGATTCTGTTTGGATCCGGTCGCGAAGATGGGACCGATGGCCAGGTAATCGACTGGTTCGGCATCCGCGGCGCGAAGCTGCTCGCGGTTGTGCGTTGAAAAGCCGATGACGCCGTCGGGCGTTAGAATCTTTCTGGCATCCGCGGGTGCGAGATCGTCCTGGCCGAGATGCAGCGCGGCGCCCAGCAGAGCCGCCAGGTCCGCGCGGTCGTTCATCACAAAGAGAGCATTTGCGGCGCGGCACAGCGCGGCCACACGCTCGGCTTCTTCGAACACGGCGCGCGAGAAAAACTCCTTGTGCCGGAATTGCAGGACGCGCGCGCCCGCATCCAGGATGGCCTCGGCCGCCGCAGTTGCGCTCAGGCCGCGGCTGGCCAGCACGCCGGTATCAAGCACCGGATAAAACGCCGGCAGCCGGAAGCCGTTCATGCGAGCCCTTCGCGGGCGGCCAGCGCCAAAGCTCCGTAGAGCACGCTGTCGTCGCCCAGCTCGGCCGGAACTACGTCGATGCGCGCGCGCGACCAGGCGGTGATCTGGCGGCGCAGTTCCGCGCGCAACGGGACGAACAGCGCCTCGCCCGCCTTGCTGATGCCGCCGCCGATCACGATGCGCGCCGGGTTCAGCAGCATAATTGCGGCCTTCAGTCCCAGCGCCAGATCCACGGCGTATCGTTGAGCGAAGGCCGGATCGCGCAGCAGCTCCTGCGCCGGACGCCCGTGATCGCGCTCCAGCCACAGGCCGCAGCACATTCGTTCCAGGCAGCCGCGCGCTCCGCACAGGCATTCGGGGCCGTCCGGCCGGATGGTGAGATGTCCGATTTCGCCCGCGTAGGAATCTGCGCCGCGGTAAACGGTCTCAGCTTCCGGGATCAGCCCGCCGCCGATTCCGGTCGATAGAGTCATGTAGAAGAGCGGCCGATAGCCGCGTCCGGCGCCATAAACCGCCTCGCCTAACGCGCCCAAGTTGGCATCGTTATCCATGCTGGGCCGCACGCCGGCCAGCTTTTCGATCTCGTGCGGCAGATCGAAATTGTCCCAGCCAGGTACGTGCGTGGATTGGACCACGCGCTGTGCCGGGAAGTCCACCGGCCCGCCGAACCCGATGCCGCAGAGCCCGATTTGATAGCGAGCTTTCCAATCCGCGCAGATCGCCCCAATTCGATCCAGCATCGAATGTGGACCGCCCGCCCGGTCCGTGATCCCGCTCGCGCGCTCGATCATGTGCTGGTCTTCAAACAGCGCCAGGGCGAACTTGGTGCCGCCGATATCGATCGCCAGTGTAATCATCGCCGGACGCGGGCGGCTCAAGCTTGAAAGAGCGACGAAATCAATTCTTCGCGGCACAGGAAATTGGGCACGATGTAGTCGGCGCCCACGCCGATCAGCCGCTGGCGCTTCCATTCGTCGACGCGCGTGCAGGCCGGTTCTTCGCTGGCCACGCCCACCGCGACGCCGCCGACATTCTTGACCTCCTCGATCTCGACATAACCGTCGCCGAAACCGAGAAACTGGTGCCCCTGGAATTCAGCCGACGAGAGAATGCGCTGGATCAGAATGGCTTTCGAAAAACTCTTATAGTCGTCCAGCGCGCCGTAAACGCCGCCTTCGAAATACTGCGTCACGCCGAGCAGCCGCGCCTCTTCCTTCATGAAGACCTCGTCGGTTCCGCTCGCCAAATACATCTTCAGGCCGCGGTCCCGGAGTTGTTCGAGCAGCGCACGCGATCCGGGTACCAGATAGTTCTCAGGATCGGCCTGGCCTTTCTGGAGCGCGTCGATGCGGCCCTTGATTTTGTCCCAGAGCCGGTCCAGATACATCTGTTTGTAGGCCAGTGGCGCCAGCGGGCGGCCGCCGCGTGACTCGACGGCGCCGGCCAGCGCCATCATTTGATAGATCGTTTCCTTGCCCGTCAGGCGCCAGACAAAATCCTCGACCACGGATTTCAGCTGTTCTTCCGTCTCACCGCTTTTCAATTCCGCTAGGATCTCCACCATCATGGGGACCATGACGTTCATCCAACCGGAGCGGATCAGCGAGAGAGTCCCATCGAAATCGAACAGCACCACTCGGGCGTTTCGGGCCGAAGCGCCCGGCCTGATGTTTTCGACCATGCCTTTTCATTGTAGGGGCTGAAGGCGGCAATCGCCCGGCCCAGGCGAGCTATCGGGGGCTGGCGCGCGGCGTCTGGGTCGGAGCGACGACGCGGTGGATGGTCTCGAAAAGCGCCGTGATATCAATTGGCTTGGTGACTACGGCGTCCATTCCGTGGGCAATGCACTGCTCATGTTGCGCGCTGGAGGCGTGCGCGGTGACGGCGATGATCGGCGTTCGCGCGAGCGAGCGCGACTGCTCCTCCCGGCGAATCAGCGTGGAGGACTCCAGGCCGTCCAACTCGGGCATTTGCACGTCCATCAGGATCAGATCGAAATGACTCGTGAGGAAAGCCTGGTGTGCCTGCCGGCCGTTGCTGGCGACGGTCACCGTCCAGCCTCTGCGTTTCAGGATACCCGCGGCCACCTTCTGGTTTACGATGTTGTCCTCGGCCACCAATACGTGCAGCTTGGGCAACGCGGATAGCGGGACCGTGTCCGGCGTGGCAAGGTTCCGTTCATCAGCCGGCGCGGCCGCGGTCGGCGCGCCCACGCGCTGCGCCGAAACAATCCCGGCCGTTGTCAGGGCCAGCGCGATGAGAAGCCGCCCACTCACATAGCCCTCATCGGCCTGCAAAACGCTATTTTGAGTCGCCGACAAAGGCTTCCCGCATCGGGCGATGGCCTGCATCTTGCTGTGCTACCATCGGTTCAATGCGCCGGGGTACGGGCAGTATTGAGGTTCTTCCGTCCATTCTGGCGGCCAACTTTGCCCGCTTGGGTGAGGAGATCACAAGTGTCGAGCGAGCTGGAGCTTCGATGCTGCACGTCGACGTTATGGACGGACACTTCGTACCCAACATCAGCATTGGCATACCGGTGGTCGAGTCCATCCGGAAAAGCACCCGGTTGAAGATGGATGTTCACCTCATGATCTCGGACGCGGATACTTACGCCCCCCGGTTTATTGAAGCCGGAGCCGACCATGTGTTGGTTCATCAGGAGGCGTGCCCGCACCTGGACCGGACCTTGCGGCTGATTCGTGATCATGGGGCGCTGGCGGGCGTGGTCTTGAATCCAGCCACACCCATAGCGACCTTGAGCGAGGTGCTCGATTTGGTGGATCACGTGCTTGTCATGAGTGTTAATCCGGGCTTTGGAGGGCAGCAGTTTATCCCTAACGCCCTCAACAAAGTGCGGGCTTTGGCCTGGAAGCGCAAGGAGTTAGGCCTCAATTTCGCCATCGCGATCGATGGCGGTGTGACACGGGAAAACGCGGCTGATATTGTGCGGGCTGGGTGTGAATGGCTGGTAGCAGGGTCGTCCATTTTTCACACCCCCAACCCGGAGGCCGCTTTCTCAGAATTGCAACGGGCGGCTCGGGAGGCCGCGCTGGTCAGAGTTTAGGGTAAGCTGGTAGGTTAATTTCACTATGGCTCGATACATTCATTCCAGAACGCGCACAACGGAACGCTGCGGCAGCGCGTTTTGGCGGAACAAGGATGCCGTAGCGTCCTGTGCGCTCATTGTGACGCTCATGGCGGGATTGTTGTCCTCCTGCGGTTTCCGCCGCCACAAGTACGACGATCCGATCACCAAGGACACCAAGCAACCCGACAAGGTGCTCTACGACCGGGCCATCAATGACATTGAGCACGGCCGTTACGAAGTGGCGCGCATCACGCTGAACACACTGATCAATACTTACGACCAGAGCGAATTCTTGGCTAAGGCCAAGCTCGCGGTGGCCGACAGTTGGTATCGGGAAGGTGGCGCCGCTGGCTTGGCGCAGGCCGAGGCCGAGTACAAAGACTTCATCCTGTTCTATCCCACCATGGAGGAAGCGGCCGAGTCCCAGCAGAAGATTTGTCTGATTCACTATCGCCAGATGGAAAAATCGGACCGGGATGCCAATCAGACCTTACGCGCCGAAGATGAGTGCCGCCAGTTGGTTGTGCAGTTTCCCAATAGCACGTTCATTCCGCAAACACAGCAGCTCCTGCGCAACATTCAGGAGGCGCTGGCCGATGGCGAATTCAAAGTGGGAGCCTTCTATCTCAAGCGCGGGGACAACTCGGCGGCCAGCAGCCGGTTCAGCCATCTGGTGGAGCAGTATCCGCTTTACAGCAAAGCTGACGAGGCGTTGTGGAATCTGGGCCAGTCCTACGAAAGATTGGACGGAAGCAAGGGTAATCGTTTCCGCAAACAGGCCGGCGATGCCTACGCCCGCATCGTAAAGGACTACCCGCTGAGCAGCTTCGCCGACGACGCCAAGAAAAAGTTGAACGACATGGAGCTTCCCATACCGGAAGCCGATCAAGTGGCCGCGAACCGGATGAAATGGGAACAAGAGAACCGCCAAAAGGCGGGCATGATTTCTCGCTATACGGATTTCTTGCGGCGCGGCCCCGACGTGAGCGATGCCGCGCGCAGCGGCGCGCCCGCGATGACCACGCTTCGTCCGCCGGTTCCGCCCACCGTTCCGCAAACTGCGGCCGCAGGCGCTGGCGCCTTTACGGGCGACGTGACCGCGACCCAATTGAGCGGTCCTTCGGCGTTGGATAGCAAGCCGGACGCGCGCGCCAACCCGCCCGGCGCCGCCGAAACCAAGCCGGATGCTGCCGCGCCCGCGGCCGGTGCGTCTTCGGCTGCTGGAAGCGTGCCTGCTGGAAGCACAGCCTCGCCTGATGCCGCCCAGGCGCAACCCTCGCAAGCTTCCTCGAATGACACGCAAAAGGGCAAGAAAAAGAAGAAGGACAAGAAGCAAAAACAGCAGCAGCAGCAGCAGGTGATCCCCGGCAACCCGGTCTCCCAGCCGGCCTCCGGCTCCAGCTCCGGCAAGCCCTGATGAGCCGTGTCCTGCTGGCCGACGACAGCCCGCACGCGCAGCGGATGGGCGAGCGGATTTTGCGGGAGGAAGGATTTGAAGTCGTCAGCCTCACCGATGGTGAAGCCGCGCTAAAACGCCTCAGCGATTTCGACCCCGATCTGATCCTGGCCGATGTGTTCCTGCCCGCCAAGTCGGGCCTGGAGATTTGCCGCCACGTCAAGAACGATGAGGCGCTGCGGCATATGCGCGTGGTTCTCACGGCCGGGCTCTTGGAGCCGTTTGACGAAGAGGAAGCCCGGCGCGCCGGCTGCGATGCGATTCTCAAGAAGCCCTTCGAAGCGTCCCGTTTGATCGAGACCATCCAGCCACTGGTGAAGGAGGCGCAGCTCGCGCGCGGGCTGTTTGCCGAGGCATTCGCGTCGGCGCCCGCTTCGCCGGTTACGAGTGAATCGGCGCCAGCTCCGGCAGCACCTCGTCCCGACATCGACCCGGAGCGCGTCCGGGCGGCCATCACGCTGGCGCTCGACGCCGCGCTCCCCGCCATGATCCGGGAAATCACCGAGCGAGTGCTGATAGCATTGGGTCATTGAGCTAGCTCAATACCAACATGCCTGATAACAGTTTCGACGTGGTTTCCAAAATCGACCTGGCGGAAGTGAACAACGCCATTCAGCAAGCGCTGAAGGAGATCATCACCCGCTACGATCTCAAGAATTCGAAATCCGACATCCAGCTCAACGAGAAGGATCACAAGATACTGATCGAGAGCCTGGACGAATTCAAGCTCAAGGCGGTGAACGACGTCTTGGAGCAAAAACTGGTGAAGCGCAAAGTGCCGCTGAAAGGCTTGACCTATGGCGCAGTGACGCCGGCGGCGGGGTCCACCGTGCGGCAGGAGATTTCGCTGCAGCAGGGCATTCCGATCGAGAAAGCGCGCGAGATCGTCAAGCTGATCAAGGACAACAAGAAGAAGGTGCAGGCGTCGATTCAGGGCGATCTGGTGCGCGTGTCGGGCAAGGATCGAGACACGCTGCAGGAAGTGATCGCACTGCTGCGCGGGCAGGACTTCGGCATCGACATGCAGTTCACCAACTACCGCAGCAACTGATGGCGCGCAAGATTGAGTCGCTGTTTCTGGCCGGGCCGGCGGGGAAGCTGGAAGCTGTGCTGGAGGAGCCCGAGGATGGTGCGCCGCGCGAGGCGGTGCTGGTCTGCCATCCGCACCCGCAGCACGGCGGCACCATGCATAACAAGGTGGTGTACCGGATCGCGCGCGGGATGCGCCGGGCTGGAGCCGTGGTGCTGCGATTCAATTATCGCGGCGTGAACATGAGCGAGGGCCGCTACGATCAAGGCATCGGCGAAAAGGAAGACGCGCGCGCGGCGTTGGAGTTTCTGCGTGGGCGGTATCCGGACCTGCCTTTTTCGCTGGCCGGCTTTTCGTTCGGCTCGCGCATCATTCTCAGGCTGGGCTGCGAACTGGGCGGCGCATCGCGACTCCTGGCGGTTGGGTTCCCTGCGAGCATGCCTGACAGCGCGGGCCTGGGCGAGTGCGAGACGCCCCGCGTGTTTATCCAAAGCACGCATGACGAATTCTGCCCGGTCAAGGCGATGGAGGCTTACTTCGCGACACTGCCAGAGCCGAAGCAATTAGTCTGGGTGGAAGCCGCCGACCACTTCTTCGCAGGCGGGCTGGACAAACTGGAAGAAGCGGTGCTACGAATCGCCGGCAATCAACCGCCTTTGAAGTCTCTACATGCAGACCACTTGATCAACGCAACCAAGCTCGCTCAATTTGAGCGATTCACAAGCGAGAACCTGCTGGAGTCGCTCTTGCCCGGCCGCCCCGGCAGCCTGAAGTCACGCCCCGATGGGACTTTGCTCGACGGCCACCACCGCCTTGCCGTCCTGCGGTCCCGCGGCGTTGACGTGAACGCCTTACCGAGAGAAATAGTTAATAAAGGTAATCTAGAAGGCGGAGAGTAAATGTCCACCGAAGTCTATCGCATCGACGGTCCATGGCCTGGCAGCTTGGCCATTTCCGCGCGCCCACGGGGTGGGGACTGGCTGGAGGACGAAGTAAAGAGCTGGCGCATTTCCGGGTTTGATGTGATCGTGTCGTTGCTGACCCAACAGGAAGTTGAGGAGATGGACCTCGCAGAGGAAGAGCATTACTGCCAGGAGAACCACCTTGATTTTGTCTCTTTCCCAATCGTCGATCGGAGCGTGCCTGAATCGCGAGCCGCCGCGTTGAAGCTGGTTCACCAGATTGAGGCAGACCTGGCGCACGGAAAGAGCGTCAACGTCCACTGCCGGCAGGGCATCGGCCGGTCTGCCCTGATCGCCGCAGGCCTATTGATCGCCAGAAGTGTCCCTACCGAAGAGGCGCTGAATCGAATTAGCAGGGCGAGACACTCGCCTGTCCCAGAAACGTCGGAGCAACGCAAATGGATCGAGTCAATCGCCTCGAGTCTGATGCCAGTCGGTCAGTCCAAGAGTGACGAGTAGAGATCGAGCGGCCCGCTAAGCCCGGTGGACAACCCGCTTTCCCTTTGCTATCTTAAATAAAGCGATCCAACGCTAAAGATTCATACTCAGTGGGAGGCAGGGGTCTTTTGGTTCTCTGCCGTCTGCACCAATGAGGAGACATGCCGAAACAAGGTAAAAAGTTTCAAGCTGCGTCCAAACAGGTCGAACAGCGGCCTTACCCTCTGAACGAAGCCGTTCCGCTGGTTCAAAAAATCAAGTTCGCCAAGTTCGACGAAACCGTGGAGTTGCATCTGCGCCTGGGCGTCGATCCTAAGCACGCCGACCAGATGGTGCGTGGCACCGTGGTCCTGCCGAATGGCTTGGGCAAGAAGAAAACGGTTCTGGTCATCGCTTCCGGCGACAAGCAGCGCGAGGCGCAAGAAGCCGGCGCGGATTTCGTCGGCGGCGACGACATGGTCGCTAAGATCCAAGGCGAGAACTGGACCGATTACGACGCCGTAATCGCCACGCCCGACATGATGCGCTCGGTCGGCAAACTCGGCAAAGTGCTTGGCCCGCGCGGCCTGATGCCCAACCCCAAGACCGGCACCGTGACCATGGACATCGCGAACGCGGTAAAGGAAGTGAAGGCCGGTAAAGTGGAATTTCGCGTCGACAAGACCGGCGTGATTCATGTGCCGGTGGGCAAAGTGAGTTTCGAAACGCCCAAGCTGCTCGAAAACGCCTCCAGTCTCATCCAGGCCGTGATCAAGGCCAAACCCGCCGCGGCCAAGGGCAAATACGTCAAGAGCGTCACCATCTGCTCCACCATGGGGCCCGGAGTCCATCTGGACGTCACATCCTATAACGCCAAACAGATCTAGCCTCGAAGGAGCCGGGAACAACATGAAGAAGAAATCGGACAAAGAAAAAGATCTGGAAGCTCTGAAGAAGGACTTCGAAAAGATCAACAACATCTTCCTCACGGGCTTCGAGAAGCTGACAGTGCAGCAGGACTACGAGCTGCGCAAAACCGTGCGCGGCGCCGGCGGCAGCTACAAAGTGGTGAAGAACAACCTGGCCGAGAAGGCTGCGAAAGGAACGCCGGCGGAAGGCATCACGAACAATCTCGCGGGCATGACCTCCATGGCCTACACGATGAAAGATCCGGTGGCGCTCGCCAAAGCGCTCACCGCCTACGCAAAGGCCAACCCCAGCTTCACCTTCAAGGCCGGCTTGGTGGAAGGCCGCGTCATCGAAGTCAAGTCCATCCAGGAGCTGGCCTCGATGCCGTCGCGCGAAGAGCTTCTGGCGAAAGTTTTGTTTTTGATTCAAGCCTCGGCGCAGCGCCTGGTCACTGCCTTGGGCGGCGTGGGACGCAATCTCGCGGTAGTGGTTGATCAGGGCGTCAAGGAAAACAAGTTCTCACAATAAGGGAGTAGACAAGACAATGGCGGACATCAACGCAATAGCGGAACAAATTCAAGGGCTGACGTTGCTCGAAGCGTCGCAGCTCGTCAAGTTGCTGGAGGAGA
Source organism: Terriglobia bacterium (assembly GCA_963739705.1). Taxonomy (GTDB): domain Bacteria; phylum Acidobacteriota; class Terriglobia; order Bryobacterales; family Bryobacteraceae; genus Palsa-89. Next base: position 21,228 of record CAVUBR010000028.1, read on the forward strand.
AGCTGGGGGTTTCGGCGGCGGCTGCGGCTGTTGCGGTGGCTCCGGCCGGTGGCGGCGGCGCGGCTGCGGCTCCGGCGGCTGAAGAGAAAACCGAGTTCAACGTGATTCTCACGGCGGCCGGCTCCAACAAGATCAACGTCATCAAAGCGGTTCGCGAAGTCACCAATCTGGGTCTCAAAGAGGCCAAGGATCTGGTGGATGGCGCACCCAAGCCGATCAAAGAAGGCGTGAACAAAGAAGAAGCCGAGGCCATCAAGAAGAAGTTCGTCGACGCCGGCGCTTCCGTCGAAGTGAAGTAAGTACCTTTATTTATTCACTTTACGGCGGCGAAGCTGCGTTCAGGCGAGTTCTCTGCAGCGCGCGGCGACGTCTGCCTCAGACCGGATTTGACGAAGTGTCGCCGGTCTGCTACATTGATATAGATACTGGCCGGAGACCGACCCGAAATTCTTCTTGTGAATCAAACATCCTGCGCAATGGGTGTGCCGTTCCTCGGAACAGGCACCGGGCTTTGCTATGCTCGTTTTTTCCCCGCCCGGAGTGCATGGATACGATCTGCCGGCTATAGCGGTCTGACATTCTCCCGCTGTCCTTCGTTCCCTAAGCTGGTCTTGGACCTCGACGACGCCAATCACGCGGTCGGCGGATGAGCCGGCAGGGAGCAACGGCAGCGGTATTTTAGTCTTCATTTGATTTGCGAGCCCATCGGCCGTAGGAGTGAAAATGGAAAATCTGGCAAACGGCGCTACGCGCGAGCGAGTTGATTTCTCCCGGATCAAGACTTCGATCCCCATCCCCAACCTGATCGAGGTCCAGAAGAAATCCTACGAGCGGTTCCTGCAGATGGATCTGCTCCCCGGAGAACGCGAAGACACCGGCCTGCAAAGCGTGTTCAATTCCGTGTTCCCGATCTCCGATTTCCGGGGATTGAGCCAGCTCGAGTTCGTCGACTACGCCATTGGCAACTGGGAATGCAAGTGCGGCAACTTGAAGGGGCTGCACCATCTGCGTTCCACTTGCCGCAATCCCAGCTGCGGCGGCACCATCCGCACCGACCCGTTCCATGTGGGGGATGTGCTGTGCCATCGCTGCGGAACCTTCAACAAAAACATCGTCACCTTCTGCAATCGCTGCGGCGACCCGGTCGGCCTACAGTTGAAATACGACGTCGCCGAATGCGAAGAGCGCGGCATGACCTACGCCGCGCCGCTCAAGGTCACCATCCGCCTGACGGTCTTCGACAAGGATCCCGAGACCGGCGCCAAGAGCGTCCGCGACATCAAGGAGCAAGAGGTCTTCTTCGGCGAAATTCCGCTGATGACCGACAACGGCACCTTCATCATCAACGGCACCGAACGCGTCATCGTGTCACAGTTGCACCGTTCGCCCGGCGTGTTCTTCGAGCGCGTCCCGGCGCAAGGCTATTTCCTCGGCAAGATCATTCCCTATCGCGGAAGCTGGGTGGAATTCGAGTTCGACAACAAGAACCTGCTGTATGTCCGAATCGACCGCAAACGCAAGTTCTACGGCACCGTGTTCCTGCGCGCGCTGGGACTCAAGACGGACTCTGAAATTCTCAAGGCGTTCTACAACGTCAGTGAAGTGAATATCAAGGGCGAGAAGCTCTTCTGGAAGCTTGCGACGAAAGAAGACCTTGACAAGGGAAAAACCGACAGCCTCGTTGGAATGAAGCTTTCCAAGGCCATCGGAACTAAGAACGACACCATCGTCCCGCAAGGGCGCAAGATCACCAAATCGCTGTACGATGCTATTCAAAAGGCAAAAATCGAGCAGGTGGAAATCGATCGCACCGATCTGCAGGGCGCCTTCATCGCCTCCGACGTGATCGACATGTCCACCGGCGAAGTGCTGGTGGAAGCCAACCACGAGCTCACCAACATCGAAAAGCTCCAGCAGAACGGCATTACCTCGTTTGAAGTGTTCTTCCCCGATCGCGACGACGCGGGCAACGTCATTTCCGTCACGCTCAGAAAAGATCCGGTGAAGAGCCAGAACGACGCGCTGCTCGAAATCTACCGCAAGCTGCGTCCCGGCGATCCGCCCACGCTCGATACCGCCACCCAGCTTTTCCAGGGCATGTTCTTCGACCCGCGCAAGTACGACTTCTCGCGCGTGGGCCGCATGAAGTTCAACATCAAACTGTACGACAAGATCGACCAATCCCCGCTCGACAAACGCACCCTGGATCAAAAAGACTTCACCGACACCATCAAGTACCTGCTGAAGCTGCGCAAGGGCATCGGCTCGGTGGACGACATCGATCATCTGGGCAATCGCCGCGTGCGCGCGGTGGGCGAGTTGCTCGAAAATCAGTTCCGCATCGGCCTGGTGCGCATGGAACGCGCCATCAAGGAAAAAATGTCGGTGTACCAGGAAATGTCCACCGCCATGCCGCACGACCTGGTGAACGCCAAGCCGGTGATGGCCGCTATCCGCGAGTTCTTCGGGTCCAGCCAGCTCTCGCAGTTCATGGATCAGACCAACCCGCTGTCGGAGATCACGCACAAGCGGCGTCTGTCGGCGCTCGGACCGGGAGGTCTGTCGCGCGAACGCGCCGGATTCGAAGTGCGCGACGTGCATCCTACCCACTACGGCCGCATCTGCCCTATCGAGACGCCGGAAGGTCCCAATATCGGCCTGATCTCGTCGCTGTCGTGCTTTGCCCGCATCAACGAATACGGCTTCATCGAGAGCCCCTACCGCCGGGTGCTAAAAGGCACGGTGGTGGACGAAATCAAAGTTCTCAATCCCGGCGACAGTTCCCATAAGGTTGGCGACGTGATGACGCGCGACGAAGCCGATAAAGCCAATCGCGACCTGGGCGCCAAGAAGCAGCCCATCGAATTGGAAGCGCACTGCGATTATCTCTCGGCCTGGGAAGAAGACAAGTACATCATCGCCCAGGCCAACGTCCAGCTGGACGAGAAGGGCCACATCGTCAACGACCTGGTGAACGCCCGCCAGGCCGGCAACTTCGTCCTGAAGCATCGCGACGAAATCGAGTACATGGACGTCAGTCCCAAGCAGTTGGTCTCGGTGGCGGCCAGCTTGATTCCGTTCCTTGAGAACGACGACGCCAACCGCGCGCTCATGGGTTCGAACATGCAGCGCCAGGCTGTTCCGCTGCTGCGCGCCGAAACGCCCTTACGTCGGCACCGGCATGGAGCAGGTGACCGCCCGCGACTCGGGCGCCGTGGTGATTTGCAAGCGCTCCGGGATCGTCGATTCGGTCGACTCGCGAACGCATCATCGTGCGCGTCGAAGGTGGCGAGCCCACGAAGGCCAGCTTTCGCGCGAGGTGGGCGCCGACATTTATCAGCTCACCAAGTTCAAGCGCTCGAATCAGAACACCTGTATCAGCCAGAAGCCCATCGTGCACCAGGGCCAGAAGGTCAAGAAAGGCGACGTGCTGGCCGACGGTCCTTGCACCGATCAGGGCGAGCTGGCGCTCGGCCGAAACGTGCTGGTGGCGTTCATGCCCTGGCGCGGGTACAACTTCGAAGACGCCATCGTTGTGTCCGAGAAGCTGGTCAAGGAAGATTACTACACTTCGATCCACATCGAGGAGTTCGAAATCGAAGCCCGCGACACCAAGCTGGGTCCGGAGGAAATCACGCGCGATATTCCTAACATCGCCGAGGCGTTCCTCCGCAATCTCGACGAAAGCGGCATCATCCGCATCGGCGCCACCGTGAAACCGGGCGACATTCTGGTGGGCAAAGTGACGCCCAAAGGCGAAACGCAGCTCACTCCGGAAGAAAAACTGCTGCGCGCGATCTTCGGCGAAAAGGCCGGCGACGTGAAAGACGCGTCGCTCTATTGCCCGCCGGGCATCGAAGGCACGGTGGTCGATTGCAAAGTTTTCTCGCGCAAGGGCGCGGACCTGGACGAGCGATCCAAAGCGATTCTGGAATCGCAGATCGAGCGCCTGCACCGCAACCTCGAAGACGAGAAGCGCATTCTCAATGACGAGCGCGCCAAGCGCCTCGCCGATCTGCTCGAAGGCAAGGAAGTCCTGGCCGACCTGCACGACGAAAAGACCAACAAGAAGCTGCTCTCCAAGGGCATCGACCTGACGCGCGACGTGATCGAAAAACTGCGCGCTCGCGACCTCAAGCGCATGAAGCTCGCAAGGACAAGGACGTCCGCGCTGAACGAGCAGATCGACGAAATCGAGGAGATGACCTCGCGCCAGATCGCGGTGCTCGAAAAGATCACCGAAGAGAAAATCGCCAAGCTACGCAAGGGCGACGAACTGCCTCCCGGCGTCATCAAGCAGGTCAAGTGCTACATCGCCATGAAGCGCAAGCTTTCGGTCGGCGACAAGATGGCCGGCCGCCACGGCAACAAGGGCGTGATCGCGCGCATCGTTCCTGAAGAGGACATGCCGTATCTGCCCGATGGCACGCCGGTCGAGATCGTGCTCAATCCGCTGGGCGTTCCTTCGCCGTATGAACGTCGGCCAGATTCTCGAAACGCACTTGGGCTGGGCCGCGCAGGCGCTGGGCGTGCACTTCGCTACGCCGGTGTTCGACGGCGCGACCGAAAAAGACATCAAGCCGCAACTCAAGGCGGCCAACCTGCCGAGCTCCGGCAAGGTCCAGCTTTGGGATGGCGTCTCGGGCCAGGCCGTTCGAGCAGCCGGTGACGGTCGGCTACATCTACATGCTGAAGCTGTCGCACCTGGTGGACGACAAGATCCACGCCCGCTCCATCGGGCCGTACTCGCTGATCACGCAGCAGCCGCTGGGCGGCAAGGCTCAATTCGGCGGACAGCGCTTCGGCGAAATGGAAGTTTGGGCGCTCGAAGCATACGGCGCCGCTTACGTTCTGCAGGAACTGCTCACCGCCAAGTCGGACGACGTCTACGGCCGCGCCAAGATTTACGAAGCCATCGTCAAAGGGCGAGGCGGCCGCCGAGCCCGGCGTGCCCGAAGGCTTCAACGTCCTGATCCGCGAGCTGCAGTCGCTGTGTCTGGACGTGGAGTTGATGAAGAAGCCGCGCGAGGGCCTGAAACAGCGCTGGCGGCTGACTAATCAATGATGAGCCGCGGTTGACCGCCTCGGCGTTCCTCCGCGGCCAAATAAGGAGAATTAATGTACCGTTCTTCTCCATACGACGTGCAAATTTGATCGCCGATTTCGATTCCATCCGCATCTCGCTGGCTTCTCCGGAAAAAATCCGGAGCTGGTCGCATGGCGAAGTGACCAAGCCGGAAACCATCAACTACCGGACCTTCAAGCCGGAACGCGACGGGCTGTTCTGCGCCCGCATCTTCGGACCCATCGCCGACTGGGAATGCTTGTGCGGCAAGTACAAGCGCATGAAGCACCGCGGCGTGATCTGCGACAAGTGCGGCGTCGAAGTCACCCTGTCCCGCGTGCGCCGCGAGCGCCTGGGCCACATCGAGCTCGCCAGCCCCTGCTCGCACGTCTGGTTCTTCAAGGGCCTGCCCAGCCGCATCGGCTACCTGCTCGACATCACCCTGCGCGAGCTCGAACGCGTGCTCTATTTCGAAGCCTTCGTGGTCGTCGATCCCGGCGAAGTCGCCGACCTCAAGCAAGGGCGAAGTCATCACCGACGAGCGCAAGCGCCAGCTCGACCAGGAATTCCCCGGCAAATTCGTCGCCATGATGGGCGCCGAGGGAATCAAGGAACTGCTCAAGAAAGTCGACGTCGAAGGCCTCAGCCTCGAAATCCGCGAGAAGATGAAGACCGAGGTTTCGCAGCAGAAGAAGCTGAAGTACGCCAAGCGCCTGCGCGTTGCGGAAAGCTTCCGCAAGTCCGGCAACAAGCCGGAGTGGATGATCCTGGACGTGATCCCGGTGATCCCGCCGGAGCTGCGCCCGCTGGTTCCACTGGATGGCGGCCGCTTCGCGACCTCCGATCTGAACGACCTGTATCGCCGCGTCATCAACCGCAACAACCGCCTGAAGAAGCTGATCGAGCTGCACGCACCCGACGTGATCGTGCGCAACGAAAAGCGCATGCTGCAGGAAGCCGTCGACGCGCTGTTCGACAACGGCCGCCGTGGACGCGTGCTGCGCGGCGCCAACAATCGCCCGCTCAAATCGCTCTCCGACACGCTCAAAGGCAAGCAGGGCCGCTTCCGCCAGAACCTGCTCGGCAAGCGCGTCGATTATTCCGGCCGTTCCGTCATCGTGGTCGGTCCCGAGCTGCAAGCTGAACCAGTGCGGCCTTCCCAAGAAGATGGCGCTCGAGCTGTTCAAGCCGTTCATCTATCATCGCCTGGAACAGCGCGGCCATTGCACCACCATCAAGCAGGCCAAGGAACTGGTCGAGCAGCAGGATCCCGTGGTGTGGGACATCCTCGAAGAAGTCATCAAGGATCATCCCATCCTGCTGAATCGCGCTCCCACGCTGCACCGCCTGGGCATTCAGGCCTTCGAGCCCGTGCTGGTCGAAGGCAAGGCCATCAAGCTGCACCCGCTGACTTGCACCGCGTTCAACGCCGACTTCGACGGCGACCAGATGGCCGTCCACATTCCGCTGTCGCCCGAAGCGCAGATCGAAGCCTCCACGCTGATGCTGTCGTCGAACAACATCCTGTCGCCCGCGCACGGCGCGCCCATCGCGGTCCCCACGCAGGACATGGTGCTGGGCCTGTACTACCTGACCAAAGCGCGTCCGGGCACCAAGGGCGAAGGCCGCACGTTCGCCTCCACCGACGACGTTCTGATCGCGCTCGAAATGGGCGAAGTCGAAACGCTCACGCCCATCAAGCTGCGCTACACCGGCAAGGTCATCGACCTGATCAAGGCCTTCGACAACCAGAACGTCATGCACACCGAGCCGATCGAGTTCAACAAGCAGTACATGGACACGACCGTCGGCCGCGTGATCCTGAACGACGTTCTGCCCGAAGAGATGCCGTTCATCAACGGCCTGCTGAAGAAGAAGGGCCTCACGCCAGCTGGTGCAGTATTGCTATCTGAAGTTCGGCCTGCCGATCACCGTGGCAATGCTCGACGAAGTGAAGAAGCTGGGCTTCCTCTACGCCACGCGCGCCGGCATCTCCATCGGCATCGACGACATGGTCGTGCCCGGCGAAAAGGCCAAACTGGTGCGCGACGCCGAGAAGGCCGTCATCGAGGTCAGGCCAGCAGTATCAGGAAGGCGCCATCACCCAGGGCGAACAGCTACAACAAGATCATCGAAATCTGGTCCAAGGTCACCGAGCGCGTCTCGGAAGAAATGTTCAAGACCATGGAAGAGGACGACCGCACCGGCCGCTACCTCAATCCGATTTACATCATGGCCGACTCCGGCGCGCGCGGATCGAAACAGCAGATCCGCCAGCTCTCCGGTATGCGCGGCTTGATGGCCAAGCCGTCGGGCGAAATCATCGAGACAGCCCATCACCGCCAACTTCCGCGAAGGCCTGGACGTGCTGCAGTACTTCATCTCCACGCACGGCGCCCGCAAGGGTCTGGCCGATACCGCGCTCAAGACGGCCGATTCCGGCTACCTGACCCGCCGCCTCTGCGACGTGGCTCAGGACGTGATCGTCACCGAAACCGATTGCGGCACCAGCGACGGCATCTACGTCGAGCCCATCATCGAATCCGGCGAAATCATCGAGCCTCTGCGCGACCGCATCGTCGGCCGCGTGGCGCTCGAAGATCAGCACGACTACGAAGGCAACCTGATCGTCGGCCTCAACCAGGAAATCACCGAGGATCTGGCCGGCGCCATTCAGGCCGCCGGCATCGAGCGCGTCAAGATCCGCTCGGTGCTGACCTGCGAATCCAAGCGCGGCGTCTGCCAGCTCTGCTATGGCCGCAACCTGGCCACCGGCCGCATGGTCGAACGCGGCGAGGCGGTCGGCATCATCTCCGCTCAGTCCATCGGCGAACCCGGCACGCAGCTCACCATGCGTACGTTCCACATCGGTGGCACGGCTACCGGATCGAGCGAACAATCCAAGCAGGACGCCAAGTCCGACGGCTTCGTGAAGTTCCTCAACATCGTCACACGGTCAAGAACGCCAAGGGCGAGTTGATCGCCATGAACCGCAACGGCATCATCGCCATCATCGACGACAAGGGCCGCGAAAAAGAACGCTACCCGGTCGTGTACGGCGCCAAGATGCTGTTTGAAGACGGCGCCAAGGTGAAGACCAACGACATTCTGCTCGAATGGGACCCCTACACCTTCTCGATTCTGACCGAAGTCAGCGGCAAGGTCCATTTCAAGGACCTGAGCGAAGGCATCACCCTGCAGGAGCAGGTGGACGAAATCACCGGCATGTCGCAGTGGGTGGTCACGGACTCGCCCGACGAAAAGCGCATTCCGACGATTGATCGTTCGTCCCGAGGGCGGATCGCGCTCCGAAGAGAAGCGCTACCTGATGCCGACCCATGCTCACTTGATGGTGAGCCACGACGATGTGGTCCACGCCGGCGACGTGCTCGCCAAGATTCCGCGCGCGACCACCAAGACCAAGGACATCACCGGCGGTCTGCCGCGCGTGGTGGAGCTGTTCGAAGCCCGCAAGCCGCGTGAAACGGCCATCATCGCCGAAATCAACGGCATCGTGAAGTACGGCGAAGTCGCCAAGGGCATGCGCAAGATCAGCATCATCGCCGACGATGGCGAGCAGAAAGAATACGCCATCCCGCGCGGCGTCCACATCAACGTCCAGGAAGGCGAGCGCGTGAAGGCCGGCGATCCGCTGATGGATGGCCCGCGCAATCCGCACGACATCCTGGCCGTGCTCGGCGAAAAGGAACTGCAGAAATACCTGGTCAACGAAATCCAGGAAGTCTATCGTCTGCAGGGCGTCAATATCAACGACAAGCACCTGGAAGTCATCTCGCGCCAGATGATGCGCTGGGTGAAGGTCGACGATATCGGCGACACCGAGTTCCTGCCCGAAGAGGTGGTGGACAAGTTCAAGTTCCGCGAAGAGAACCTGCGCGTGGTGGAAGCGGGCGGCCGTCCGGCCACCGGTAAGCCGGTGCTGCTGGGTATCACCAAGGCGTCGCTCTCCACCGATTCGTTCATCTCGGCGGCGTCCTTCCAGGAGACTACGCGCGTGCTGACCGAAGCCGCCATCAACGGCAAGGTCGACTACCTGCGCGGCCTGAAGGAAAACGTCATCATGGGCCGCCTGATTCCGGCCGGAACCGGCATGGAATACTACCGCGCCGTGAAGATCGCCGGCGAGGACGTGGTGGAAGAAGAGCCCATCGCGGAAGAAGTTTCGCTCGCCGGCGACCTGGGCGGCTACGAGGACGAAGCTCGCAGCGTCTATACCGGCGGCCTGACCGAAGAGCCAGGCGAAGAAACGCTGGCGGAATAAGCCAATAGCGCAACTTTGAAGACGGCAGGTCCAAACG
>CAVUBR010000029.1:0-16049 GCA_963739705.1 Terriglobia bacterium
AGTGGCCGTCACGCCTTTCAGGGGTAAGTATTCAATCTTTCCCCGCCAGTCCTCCGAAGATGTCGCCTTCGCGATGAGTTCCAGGTCATCCACCATCTGCCCAATCGTGACTCGAAGTTGGTGCGCATAGATGATACCGAAAAAGGTCGTGGCATTCCTTGTCCATCGCGCGCCCTCACGCAGCAGGTCACTGTCTTGCGATACCAGAACACGCCGCAATTCTGTTGCTCTTTGCAACAGGCCTTCATCGTCCAGTTCCGAGGTTCCGTCTTCCTGCGCCGTCAGCACGTCAATCGAGCGCAAGCGAAGAGCGGACGTAACAGCACGGGGGATGTGCACATCCATGTAGAACCCGACGCTCAACGCGATTGTCTTAGATCGAGCAGCTTGCGTCGCAAGCCAGGGTCGGACAACTGAGCCGAGAGCTCGGCAGATTGCTTCAGCCCTTCCAGGATCTGCTCATCGAGCCGAACCTGATTCTCGTAATAGTACGTAAGCGCTCCATGAATTTGAGCCAATGATAGATTCGGGTGCTGAAAATGGATCTCTTCGGGACTCCATCCGTGGGCGATTTTGTCCAGGACGATTTCGGTGACCTTCACCTTCGTGCCAGCTATCCAGGCGACTCCTCTGCTGTCGAGTTCAATCTGCGTTGCGAAGACCGCCGTCACGTGGCTCTCCCGGTTCCAGTATACGTCAGCAAGACATGGCGTCCGGCTGTCACGTCTTGGCCGCCGCCGAGAGCGCGCGATCCAGATCCCACAGAATATCCTCGATGTCTTCTATCCCGATAGATAGCCAGACCATGTCATCCGCGATCCCGCACGCTTGCTTTTCCTCCTGGCTTAATTGCTGATGCGTGGTGGTGGCCGGATGGATCACCAGGCTCTTGGCGTCGCCGACGTTGGCCAGATGGGACAACAGGCTCACGCTGTCGATAAAGCGCTGTCGCGGATGCAGGCCGCCTCGAATTCCCAAGGGTCATGCCCGCGCCCGCCCCACTCGGAGGTACTTTTTCGCAAGCGCGTGGTACGGACTGGAGGGCAGTCCGGGGTAACTGACCCAGGAGACCGCGGGATGCTCTCGAGGAAATCGGCCACCGCCAGGGCGTTCGGAATGGGTCCATGCGCAGGGTCAGCGACTCCAACCCCTGTAAGAAGAGGAACGAGTTGAACGGGCTGAGCGCCGGCCCTGATCGCGCAGGCCCTCGCGCGCGCCTTGATGAGGAAGGTGATCGCCGAAGGTATCGTAGAACCAGATCCGTGGTAGCCGTGCAGGGCTCGGTCATCACGGAAACGTCCCGTTGTCCCAATGGAACGCCCGTGTCGACGATGACTCCGCCGATGGCGTGCCGTGGCCGCCGATGAATTTCGTGGCGGAGTGCACCACGATGTCGGCGCCGTGCTCGATCGGCCGGCAGAGGTAGGGCGTAGCGAAGGTGTTGTCGATAATGAGCGGCAGATTGGCCGCGTGGGCGATATCGGCCACCGCTTCAATATCCAGGACATCGAGCCCCGGATTGCCGATCGTTTCGCCATAGATCACGCGCGTTCGCGGCGTGATGGCGCGGCGGAAATTCTCCGGATCGTCGGGATCGACGAAAGTGGTATTGATCCCCAACCGCCGGAAGCTGACGTCGAGCTGCGTGTAGGTGCCGCCGTAGAGGTCTTGGAAGCGACGATCTCGTCGCCCGGGCCGAGCAGGTTCGCGATGGCGATGAACTGCGCCGCCTGCCGCTGGCCACGGCCAGCGCTCCCACGCCGCCCTCCAGCGCCGCCATGCGCTCCTCGAACACGGCCGTGGTGGGGTTCATGATGCGTGTGTAAATGTTGCCGAAGCGCTGCAGATCGAAAAGATTCGCGGCATGCTCGGTATCTTCGAAGACGTAGGACGTAGTCTGATAGATGGGCACTGCGCGCGAGCCGGTTTCGGCGTCGGGGCGATGCCCAGCGTGCAGCGCACGAGTGCTGAAGCCGAAAACGTGGTCCGCGGCGTTTCCGTTGGCGTCGACGATGCTGGGGATCTGGCAGGAGACCGTCTCGTCCGGCATACGTCCTGATTGTACGAGTTTCCGGCGAGAGTAGCCGGTCTAATACTTGGTCTTCAGCGACCTGGAGACCGCTCGGCCGCGCCTAATGCCTTACCAGTTGGGACAGAGTTTGGGACATCGGCTCGTACTTGGAGTAAGTCTCGTCGTCCATGGAGTCTTCGTTGAAGAATCCAAGCGCCGAAGCGCTGACGCGGGTAGTGAAGTGTTTAGGCAACCACAAATGGGGCGCGATCGGCTCCTGTTCCAGCAAGAAGCGGGTGCCGGGACGCACTTTGGCGAAGAAGCCGTACAGGCTGACAGTTCGAACCACTTCCGCCTGCACTTTGACCCATTGGCCGCTGTCCTCGTCAACCCATAACCGGCCCCGCATGCCTTTCAGCACTTTGGTCTCGCGGCTGACTGGTTCATAGCCATGTTTCGGCGGGGCATCCAACACCCAGCATTCGTGACCATCCACCGTCTGCTGGCCAACCAGCCGGAAGTCAAACACGCCCAGCATGCCTTTCAGCAAAGCGCTGTCCTGGAGCCGTTCCTTGAGATATTTGTCGATACGCTTCTGGCGCGCACGATCGGACTCTTCCTGCCTCTCGTGAATCTCATTCTGCAGCTTCCCCAGTTCCTCAGCCTGCTCGACGGAAGAAAGGGGCTTATCATCCACTGCGATGAGACGGCTGTAAGGGGAGCCATCGATCATGAGGACCTGGTAGGTCTTCACCGACGGCCGGGAATCACGCTTACTTTCGACGTCGCGCTCGACAAACGAATACTCGGGCGCGCGGCTCCAATCCGTTGCGATGGCCTGCTCGGAGCGCTCAACAAGCTGTTGCACGTTTGGCGAAGGTATGGCTGCGGCCCAGCTTATCCCCGCTGCCCCCGCAATCAGGCAGATCCTCTGAAACCCTATCACTCGAATTAAGCGTGCAACCGCATGCCAATTTAAGAATCACTCAAGTTGTCCTGTTTTCCGGCGGGTACCGGCAGGGCACGTAAATCTTGCCGGCCTTTGCCGAACAGGGCATCCATTTTCGTAAATGAAATACAAATCCGTCGCTAGCTCGTGCTGCGCCTAAAATCGCACCTCCAGCGCAATCGGGAAATGATCCGAAGAGTGCGCATCCCGGATGACTCGCGCGTCTTCCGCCTGGATGGGTCCTCGCACGAATACCCAGTCCAGCGCGCCAATCGCCAATGATGATGTGCGTTCGAATGCGGCGGCCGTCGAAGCAACTACGATAGCCATCCTGGTTCAGCCGGTCGATGAGTGGGGAGTGGCGGGTCTTGGTATTAAAGTCGCCAGCCATGATCACGGGCGTATCTTGCGGATACCGCCGCGCGTCGGCCAGTACTTCGTCCAGCTGGCGCAACCGCAGTTGCTCGTCGCCGCGGCTTTCTAGATGCAGATTATAGATCACTAGAAGCCGGCCGCCGTTATCCAGCTCGCCGATCTGCGCGATCCGGCCGCCTTCGCGCCGCTGCAGGATGGGCAGCGAAGCGATGAGCAAAGGGCGCGGTTTCCAGAATCCGGATTGATTGGCGAACCGCAGAATGCGCGTCGACCGGATGGGCATGATGGTCAGGATGGCTTGGCCATGATACGCCGCTCCGGCCGCGGTGGTTTGGCTCAGTTCCTGAAACTCGGGGGCCCAGGCATAATTCATTCCGAAGGACTCCGCCAGTTCTTGAGCGACATCCTGGCCATGGGTTCGCCGCGCGCCCAGATCAACTTCCTGGAAAATGCACAAGTCCGGGCGGGTCTCGCGCATGGCGGCCTCGAAACCGGCCAGATGCTCGCCCCGGTCGATATTCCAGTTCAGGATCTTGGCACTGGGCTGGAACCTGGAGGAATGCGAGTAGGTGGCGCCGCGAATTGTTTCCAGGGCGTCGGCCGGGGAAGAGGGTGTTCCGGCCGAGAGCGCCATCGAAAGCGCCAGGAAACGGAAGGTGTTGCGAACCACGACAATCACGGCAACTCGCCGCATCTTTAGTTTATACTGAAAAAGAGTCCAAGGCCGATTCCTTCCGCAATCTTTGGAAGATCGAAGCGTCCCGGGGAAACCGTATGGTAGTCATACTGACAATAATTCACGTGATCGTTTGTTTCTTTCTGATGGTGGTGGTGCTGCTGCAGAGCGGCAAGGCCGCGGATCTGGCGGGCGCTTTTGGCGGAATGGGTTCGCAGACTGCGTTCGGCCCGCGCGGATCGGCAACGGTGCTCTCCCGTGCCACCACGATAGCGGCCGCGGTATTCATGGTGACGTCTCTGACGCTGGCGATCCTGGCGACACGCAACTCCGGGACTACCGGCAGCGTTCTCGAAAAGCAGAAAGCTCCGGCTAAGACGACTGCAACGCCTGCGCCGGCCACAACGCCGAACGGCAACACGTCGGTGCCGCTACCGGGCATACCCTCGGCCCCAGCCCAAGCGGCGCCAGGTCAGGCCGCGCCAGGTCAGGCCGCCCCGGCCGCGCCGGGACAAGGCACTCCGTCGCTCACTGTGATCCGGCCCGACGGCACCAAGACTACGACGCCGATCACCATACCCAAGGCGCCGCCCAAAGAGCAACCGGCCGGGAAGCAACAGCCGGCGCCCAAGAAATAACGAGCTTCGGCCACGCGGAGGTGGCGGAATTGGCAGACGCACTAGCTTGAGGTGCTAGCGGGAGCAATCTCGTGGGGGTTCAAGTCCCCCTCTCCGCACCAGATTTTGAAGAAGTTTTCCTTCGCTAGCTGGACCCTATCCGGCTAGCGATTTGCTTTTGGACCTCATGGTTTCCAGGGGCCGGTTCACGAAGTGAGTCTTTGATCGGCTATATATGATACAATGTAGCCCGTAGGCTACACGTATTCATGGCGCTCAACATTCGTAATCCCGAGGCGGAGCGACTGGCAGCGGAACTTGCCCGGACGACCGGTGAAAGCAAGACAGAAGCGGTTACGAAAGCGCTGCGGGATCGGCTGGTGCGAGTGCGGCGGGAGCGTACCAGGCGTCGTCTGGCTGATGAACTGGAGGAGATCGCCGAACACTGCGCGAGTTTGCCAGTGCTCGATGACAGGCCGGCTGAGGAGATCCTGGGATACGACGAGGCTGGCCTGCCACGCTGATGGTGATCGATACTTCTGCACTGGTGGCAATCCTGCAGCGGGAGCCGGAGCGCCGTCGTTTCATTGAGGCGATCGAGGCAGCCGACTCTACTCGAATGTCCGTCGCGAGTTTTGTAGAGACTTCGATTGTCATCGAGTCGAGATATGGCGCGGAAGGATTGCGTGATCTCGACCGGTTCGTCTCCCGAGCCGCGATCGAGCTGATCCCGGTCGACACCGAGCAAGGGCAACTGGCCCGCTCGGCTTTTAGCCGCTTCGGCAAGAGACGTCATCGCGCTGGACTCAACTACGGCGACTGCTTCTCGTATGCAGCCGCCATCAGTCTAGGAGAGCCGCTGCTCTTCAAAGGCGACGACTTCGCCCACACTGACGCGCCGGTCTGCGACGTCCAGACCGGGTAACGTCTCAGGCATTTACGCTTTCGTCCGTAGCGTGCCTTTCTTCGCGTTCTGAACGATGTGGTCGGCCGCGCGGAACGCGAGCGCCTGGATGGTCATGGTGGGGTGATTGCGGCCACCGGTGACGAAAGCTGCTGCCGTCCACGATGAACAGGTTCGGCACATCGTGAGCCTTGTGGTACTTGTCGACCACCGATGTCTTCGGATCGTTCCCCATGCGGCAAGTGCCGCGGTTGTGCGCGCCGCCGCGGCTTTCGTTGACTGGAGGCGCCCAGACTTTCTTCGCTCCGGCGGCCTCCAGAACTTCGATGGATTTCTTGCCGGAAGAACTCCATGTTCTTGATGTCGTCGGGATGGGCCGACGAGGTGATGCGCATGGCCGGCAGACCCCAGTCGTCCTTCACGTCGGGATCGAGATCGACGCGGTTGGTTTCGAGCGGCAACTGGGTGACGAAACAAGTGATCGTCATCCGGTGGTTGGCTTCTTCCCGCAGCGCCTTCTTGTATCCGGCGCCCCAGCGCGGGGCTTCCGGCGACAACCCGTCCAGGCCGAGTTCGAGCGGCGTCAGATAACCGCGCGCGGTCATGCGTCCGCCGCCATAGAAGCCGCGCTTCGGATCGGAGGGCACGTAGTCCACGATGCCGGCGCCGGAAATGACGCCCTTGTACTCGTTCAGCGGATGTTCGAAAAGCGCGCTGGCGCTGGCGCCGTTGCCGAACATCAGATATCTTGCCGACCATGCCGCTCGAGTTCGCCAGCCCATCGGGGAAACGGCCGATTTCGACAGCAGCAGCAAGCGAGCCGACTCCGAGCCATTGGCGGACAGGATGACCGCCTTCGCCTTCTGACGCACCTCGCGTTTTTGCGCGTCGAAATAAATGACGCCGGTCGACGCGGCCGCTGTTGTCGACGCGAGATCTCGCGCACGTAGCTCTTCACGCGAATTTCGCAGCGGCCGGTCTTCTCGGCGATCGGCAGCATCGTGACCGCCGAACTGGATCGCGCGCGCACCTGGCAGCCGTAGCCCGAACAGATTCCGCAATTGACGCACGCGGCGCGGCCCATATAGGGCTGCGTGATGATCGCGAGAGGTCCGGGAACGACGGTCAATCCCAGTTTCGCGCCGCGGTATGGAACAGCGCGCCCGAACTCTTGAGCGGCACGGGCGGCACCGGATAATCTTTCGACATCGGCGCAACGAACGGCGAATTGACGCGCAGGCCGGATATGCCCATTTCCCATTCGGCCTGCGTGTAGTAAGGCTCGAGCTCTTCGTAGGTGATCGGCCAGTCCGCCATGCCGGTGCCCGAAGGAATGGTCGGATCGTGAGAGGCTT
This sequence comes from Terriglobia bacterium, assembly GCA_963739705.1. Lineage (GTDB taxonomy): Bacteria > Acidobacteriota > Terriglobia > Bryobacterales > Bryobacteraceae > Palsa-89. Next base: position 6,888 of record CAVUBR010000029.1, read on the forward strand.
CCTGGAACTCATACGGCAGATGACGCCAGCTGCTGCCGCCGTAAGTGACCGTGCCGCCGCCGACCACGCAGCCGTAGCTGTGCGTGCCGGGAACGGCTTTCACTTTGTCGTTCGGGCGGAACGTGTTGCGCTGCCGCGACGGGTCGCTCATCAAGCGATCGTCGTCGCTCAGATTGCGATTGCAGCCATTCGTCCTTGTTGTATTCGTGCTCGCGGCCGTACTTGCCCCAACCGCCCTGCTCCAGGACCACGACCGAAAAGCCGGCCGTCGACAACTGCTTGGCCATGATGCCGCCGGCGGCGCCGGAACCGATGACAACGAAGTCGACTTCGGTTGATGTCGGAATAATGTTTCATCGTCGTTTCTCCTTCACGCTGCCGGTGGCTTGGTGCTGCGCGTCGTAGTAACCGAACGGCGGCTTGTGATTCAGCGAATCGTCGTAGCCGATGAGCTTCCAGCCGACTTTGTCGTAGTTGCCGCCATGCACCGGGCGGGAAAAGAATCCGATGACCGTATGCGTGCGGACCATCTTGAAGAACGGCGTCTTCTCGATCGCGGTGAGCACTTTGATCTGCTGCTCGGAAGTGAGCGCCGAGAATTTGGCGGCGTCGGGATAGAGCTGCTGCGTCTTCGCCTGAAGATCCTGCAACCCTTGAACGTAGGCGGGCTGGCTGTCTTGGGCGAAAGTGGCCAGAGCGCGGTCGATGAAGTAGACGCAGTGGGCCTCGCGCGCGCCGGGGGTTTCGTCGGTGGGGATGATCTGCGCCGTCATGGCCTCGATCTCCGCGGCCTGCGCATCGGTGAAGAAGGCGAAGCGCGGGGATTGCCCCGCCTCGGTTGCTTTTCGGACGTAATTCTGAGCGGCGAGGATGCCAGGGTAATTGGCTGCGACCCATGCCGCGTTCAAGCCCGTTACGGAATCAACCAGGAACGACCGTCGTGATCTTCGCTTGGTGCTCATGCTCCCTCCCTTTGCTTTCGAACTTCCTTCAAATCATACTCCAACCGAGGGAAAACGGCGACGGGTAGGAACCTGAGCCGCTCCCGATGTCCTAGGATTGCCGCCCAAAGGCCCTAAGACCGCCTGTCCCATGCGCTCACGTAAATTCGCCCGACCACATGCTGGGGTCATTAGAGCGCCAGGCGGCGGCATAAGCCGGTAAGCCCTTTTCGCGCGACCCGCTTCTGAACACGCTCGAAAACGCGTTGTTCACGACGGTGAGCGAGGATCACATCAAGATCCTCTCGGACAAGTCCGACTGGATTTCGTTTGCAGATCCGCTGCCGGATCGCGACTGGAACAACCAGGCCTCAGAACAGCCGCGAGTATCTGTGCAGCCGCGTTTGCGATTTACTCAGGCGTGTCGGGGCTTGTGCGAATGCAGCTTCTCCGTAATGTCCCGAAATGGCGTCATCATAATCCAGCCCGCGCGCGATGCCCATGCCTCCAGTTCGTGCCAGCTCCGAAAACGCACCGTCAAATAGATCACCATCGGTGGCGTTAACAGAAGCAACAAAAGCATTAAGACCCACCCTGGAGCAATAAGGGCACCACGCTGCAGAACAGTACCTGCTATGCCAGCCATTGAAAACATGCTCACCTCCATAACGCTCTACTTAATTAGATGAGACTGCTGGTGGGTTCGTCCCGAACGCCGGGATGCAAGGATGGACCGCAGTGCACGCTGCCGCGTTAAGCGACGTTACAAAGCCTACGACAGGCGGCGCGCTCGTTTCCAGAGGCTGCGCGTCGCGGACTTGCTGAGCCAAGCATGGAGGCGCATCCAGCGACTCGCAACATTTTGCGAATGACGGCTCTTAGAAGGAGTTGAGCGGTCGATAGCTTCCGCGCTGCCGAATGAAATGGGCACTCTCCATCTGAAGTGACACGCCTGCCCGGTTTGTGTTCGCGGACTGGTGCTATATTATTCGCGATAGGAGTGTAGAGAGTTCGTGAGTACCAGTCTTTCTAAGCCGGCTATCATTACTCTGTTTCTGTTCGCAACCGCCCGCGTCTGTTCGGCACAGCTGATCGCTCCCCGCGGCATCGTCAACGCCGCGAGTTTCATGCCGGCGGGATTGCCGGGCGGGCCGATCGCGCAGGGTTCGCTTTTTTCGATCTTCGGCGTGAACCTCGGTCCCACCGCCAGCCCCCCGCTCACGTTCCCCTTGTCGGCGTCGTTGGTCGGAGTGTCGGTGAAGGTGACACAAGGAGCGACGTCCGTGAACGCGATCCCGGTGTTTGTCAGTCCCGGACAAATAAACGCCATCATGCCCTCCAACGCGCCGGTAGGACGAGTATCGGTTCGAGTGATAACCACCATAAACGGTGCACCGGTTACCGGGCCAGTGTCGCCGGCCACCGTCGTGAGCGCGAGCTTCGGTATTTTCAGTGCAGGCAACGGAGGATACGGTCCGGGTCTGATGCAGCAATATGTGTCCCAGCAGCAGACGCCCCTGAACTCACCTTCGGCGCCGGCGCAGCCAGGCCAACTCGTGATCCTGTACGGCACCGGATTGGGGCCGATTCAGGCTCCGGACAACCAGCCGCCTCCCAACGGAAATCTTGGGCAGGTGGAAGTGTTCGTAGGCGGCCAGGCGGCCAATATTCTGTATCACGGCCGGAGCAGTTGCTGCTCGGGCCTGGATCAAATCAATTTCCAGGTTCCCAGCGCGGCGCCGGTGGGGTGCTGGGTGCCCGTGCAGGCTCGCATCAACGGCGCAGTGGTAAGCAACACGGTGACGATGGCGATTTCCGCCGGCGGCTCACCTTGTTCAGATCCGGCCAACGCGCTCTCGCAACCGTTTCTCGGCGGTCAGAAGATCGGCGCCATCGCGCTGCTGCACGCCGACGTGACCGAGGACATCGGCTACTCGTCGTCGAAGAGCGTGGTGACCGAGTCCGCCATGCTCACCTTCCAACAGGAGCAGCCATCCACTTTCGGTCCGTTCCATCCGATCTTTTCGCTACCCCCGGCGGGCGCGTGCACCGCATACACCGTGCCAGGCGACCTGCTGGGCGGCGACTCGTTTCCGGGCCCGCCCACGACCGGAAGTTTTCTCGATGCCGGCAGCTCGTTCAATCTCAACTCACCCGGCGGCCAACGAGACATGCAAAGGCCAACTACCAACGAACGAAATTTCCAGCCGCTCGGCTACTCGTTCACCGGCTCGCTGGTTCCCTCCACGCTGTATCTGGTCCCGAACAACTACGCTGTGGTGGGGCTGGGCGGCGCCGATGTCGGTCCATTCACGGCCAGATTCCCGATCTCCGCGCCGTTTGGGCTCACCTGGACCAACCGCGATCAGACCGAAATCGTCAATCGCGGTCAACCGCTCACTCTGAATTGGACCGGGGCGCCGAGCGGCCAACCAGTGATCATTTTCGGCGCGGGCGTGGATGTTCCTACCAACGCGACGGCCATGTTCGTGTGCGTGGCGCCGGCCACGTCTTCGAGTTTCACGGTGCCGTCTCAGATCCTCGCAAATCTACCGCCGACGCGCCCGAACCTGCTGCAATCGAAAGGCGTGGTGTACGTGGGCGCGCTTCCGATTTCGAGCCCGGCTTCATTCACGGCAACCGGTCTGGACGTAGGCGCGATCCTACCGGGGGCGTTCTTCGGCAAGACAGTGATTTTCCAATAGGAGCACGGCCATGAGACTTTCTGGAAAGTTCCACGCTGTATGCGCTCTGATGATCGGCTTGAGCTTCAGCGGCGTCGACGCCCGCAGCCAGTCGCTCCAATACAATCCTCCGTCCAATCCGCTACCGGTCGTCATCCCGTACGTGAACGACCCTCCGGACTTTTTTGCCATTCCTTTCTATGCGTCGGAGGTCCCGGCGCCCTTGGATATTCCGTTTCCGCAGGAAGACCCGCTCCACGATCCGCTTCTGAACGTGGCGGTCCTTCCAGCGCTCAGCATAGTCGACCCGTTCCCTTCCATGGCTTCTGAATTTTCGGGCGAGCTCGGATTGGGCGTTGGAATTGCGTCTTTTCTGACCAATCCGAATTCGGCCGCCGGCGCCACCAACATCGTGACGGAACTGATGCCGTACCCTATGTGGCTGCCATTTCATCCCGCGTATTCGGGCGTCAATCCAGGGCCCACGGCACGCGTCTGCGATTCGTCGACGGCATCCAAGCTGATCATTCCGGAGTCGGGATCGAACACCGTGGCCTTCGTGAACACGTGCCCCTATCTAGTGACCAAACGCCTCATAACCGGCACAACCCCCGCGGCCGTGGCGGAGACCCCGGACGGTGTAACCGCTCTCGTGGCGAACGCCGGTTCGGGAACGTTGTCGTTCATCGATGTCGCCAGCCAAACCTTGACCACGACACTGACGCTCCCGGTGGGCAATGGCCTCAGCTCGCAGCCCAGCGCGATCGCGATCCTGCCGGACGGATCGCGCGCCTATGTCAACGACTACAGTTCGGTGCCGGGCTCGACCGTGTGGGTGATCGATCTATCCAGCCGGACCGTCATCGGCCAAATCGGCGTGGGGCCTTTGCCGGCTTCGATCGCCGTCTCTCCGGATGGCTCCCAGGTTTGGGTTCCTTGCCATGGCAACAGCACCGTCTACGTGATCGATACTCTGACCAACTCCGTGGTGACATTCCTGGAGAACATCTATCAGCCCGACGGGATCGCTTTCGCTCCCAACGGCGCCACGGTTTACGTAGCGGAAGGAAACCCGGCGGGCGGACGGATCGACGTCATCGACCCAGCCACCTTCACCATTGAGACCACCATTCCGGTGGGTAATCTTCCGCACGCCATGGCGGTTTCACCAACCGGCCGGCACCTTTTCGTCGCCAATGCTCTCTCGAACTCGATTTCAGAAATCAGCACGGCTACCAACACGGTGATCAGGACCATCAACCTGCAGCTACTCCAGCACCCGATGGGAATCACATTCATTCAGTAAAGGCGCCGGCATCGCTCCTCAGTGGAATCCCATCTCTTGCTTTATGGTTTCCATCCAGTTGTAGACGATCGGGCAATAGGCGGCTCGATCCACGAACTGCCACATGCGGCTGGCGATGGAGCCGTCGCCGCGCACCAGGTTTGGAAAATTCACGCAGCTTCGCGGGCGCGCCTCGTAGACGCCGCAGAGGTTGCCTTCGAGGAATACGCAGCCGGATTGGGTGCGCTTCAGGATCAATTCGTCCGCTGCATTGCGTTGGGTATAGTCGCGCAGAAATTCTTCCGTGCGACACGCCGATGAACTTGGCCAGCTTTTCGATGTCGCGATCCTTCACGCCGGCTTCGGCGACGCGGCAGCAATTCGCGCATTGCGTACAGTCGATCTGGGATTCGATCTCTTCGCCCAGCCGCCGCAAGCGCCGGTCCGAGTAATCGTGACTCTTCAGGTACACGCGAAAGCGCGCATTCTCGGCTTTTTTCTGCCGGCCCAGCCGGTCGATCTGGACCAAATCCGTGAGCATCGCCATACAATAGATTATGGCCTCGGTTTCGGGCGATTTTTATCGCATCCAGAAGCTGCCTCCCTACGTGTTCGCCGTCATCAACGAGATGAAGGCAAAGGCACGGGCGGCGCAGACTGGACGTGGTGGATCTGGGGATGGGCAATCCGGACGGCGCGACGCCCGAGCCGTGGTCGAAGAAGCTGGTCGAGGCGGCGCGCAATCCGCGCAATCATCGCTATTCGATGTCGCGCGGCATTCCGCAGCTGCGCCAGGAGATCGTGCAAGCGTTACAGCGCGCAATTACGGCGTGGAGCTCGATCCGGAGACGGAAGCGATCGTCACCATCGGCGCCAAGGACGCGCTGGCGCATCTGCTGTTCGCCGTGATCGGGCCGGGCGACACGGTGGTGTCGCCGAATCCGGCTTATCCGATTCATCAATACGGCGTGATCATGGCCGAAGGCCACGCCTGCATGCTGCCCATGCCGGATCCGGCGACGTTCCTCAACCGGCTGGAGGATCTGTACAATACGTCGTCGGCGAAGCCGAAGATGATCCTGATTTCGTTCCCGCACAACCCGACGACGCAGTGCGTGGATCTGCAGTTCTTCCGAGACATGGTGGGTCTGGCGCGCGGCACGGCACCTGGATGGTGCACGATTTCGCTTACGCCGATCTCGGCTTCGACGGCTACAGCCGCCCAGCATCCTGCAGGTGGACGGGCGCCAAGGAAATGGCGGTCGAGATTTTTTCGATGTCGAAGAGCTACAACATGGCCGGATGGCGCGTGGGCTTTTGCCTGGGGAATCGCGAAGATGATCGCGGCGCTGGCGCGCATCAAGAGCTATCTGGATTACGGCGTTTTTCAGCCGATTCAGATCGCGTCGATCATCGCGCTGCGCGAGTGCGACGAGGAGACCGAAGAAGATTTGCGCCACGTATCAGAAGCGGCGCGACGTCCTGGTCGACGGGTTGCAGCGCGCGGGCTGGCCGGTGGAACCTCCGCGCGGATCGATGTTCGTGTGGGCGCCGATTCCGGAGCCGCTACCGCGCGCAGGGCTCGCTGGAGTTCTCGAAACTGCTGATGGAGAAGGCGCTGGTGGCCGTCTCGCCCGGCATCGGCTTCGGCCCGCTGGGCGAAGGATACGTGCGGTTCGCGCTGATCGAGAACGAGCACCGTATCCGGCAGGCCACCAAATCGATTCAACAGTTTCTGAAGAAGGCGTAGCGTCAAGTTCGAGACGTTCATCACCGGCCCGTTGGAAGCCTGACCCGCGATCATGATCACTACCGGGTAAACGCCCTTGTCTGATTGCGGAACATTGTACACAACGCTCTGACGTCACTTGTCTCCCGGCCACGGTGACGCGAAGACGCCGCCTGTGACGTAAAGCCTAGAATGAAGGAAAGTTCTCGTGAGGTTATTTCGAGAGCCTGAGCAAGACGGAAATGCCTTCGGCCCGCCGCGAGACGGACCGAAGGCTGCAATTGCGGGGCTGGCCGCAATCGATGAAGCTGCTATTGGCTGGCGCTCTTGGACTTCAGATCGGCGATGGAAGCCTTGAGCAGGCCCACCGTGTAGGCCATGTTGTGGATTCCATGGCTGCCATCCTTCTGTACGAAGAGGTAGTTGTAAGCGGCCTCCAGTTGAGGCTGCGTCCAGGTGGAATCGATGGTAAGAGAAGTTTTCGCCTGGCCCACCGGCGGCAGCATCAGCGCAAGCTGGTCGAGCAGGTGCTGCACTTCGGTTTGCGCGCCGTCGATGACGCCATCGCCATCATAATCCATCAGTGGGAAGTTGAACGTGGTGATCTCCGGGCCATGGCAGGTCTGGCACGCTCCCGCCATTTGCTTGGCGGGAATGGTCGCGTTGCCGGCGAAGCTCATCTTAAAGGTATGGCCGCCCACCAGACCTAATGCCGGGTCGGTGGAAGCGGGCGCTTGGGTGTGGCAGGTCGACGCAGGTATCCGCAACTATGTATTGATGCGCGGAGCTGGGGATGTCCTGGCCATAAGTGAAGCCATTGGTGCCCATCAGCATGTCGGCTTGCGGGCCTTCATGCGGTCCAAAATGCGCGCTGCCGGCGGTGTTGGCGGCGTACGTTGCGGCGTTCTGCCGGGCTTGGTGGCAGTTCATGCAAAGCGTGCCGATGCCGGCAGTGGTGACTTTGGTTCCATCCTTAAGCGTGACCGCCGCCAGGGTGCGGACCAGGTGGGTATTGGTGCTGGCGTGGTCTCGCCGTGCGGTTCGTGACAGGTTTGGCAACTGATCGCGTCGTAGGACAAATCGGCAGGTCCGACCCCATTGATCCGGTCGATGAAGCCGTTGTTGGTATGGCAACCTACGCAGGCCGGCGTTGCCGGCAGGATCCGTGGTCGTGATGGCGTGAGCGGAGTTGCTCCACTCCATACCCTTAACATGATGCGGGGATTCGGAGTGGCATTGCATGCAATCGCCGCGTGTAGAGCTCTCGAGATCAGCCGGGGATCGCCACCCGATGCAATGTGCGTGGAGCCGGCGCCATGGCAATTCTCGCATTGGATATTTGAGACGTTCTGCAGTGCCGCGGGCATGGCTGCAAAGTTGCCCGCTTGCAAAACCGTCGGAGCAGTCCAGCCCAATGTCGTCATCAGCTGGCTGAATCCGCTGTTAGGCACGGTAGCCGCGGTGTCAAAGCCGACCGTATGGCAACCCCAGCAGGCGCTGGTGTAGGGATACGGGACGCCGTTACCATGGCGCCGTTGCCATCGATGCTGTTGGAAAAGATGCTGGCGTGAGCGGTCTTCGACCAGTCATTCACCATCGACCAGCGGTTCCCGCAGGTCCATTGGCATGGCACTGCGAACACGCCGAAATCCCCATGTAGGAACTGGCGGTGATCATCACTGCGACCGTGGCGACGCCCGATCCGGCGGTCGTAATGGTTGCGTTGATGTTATAGATCCCGGCGACATCCGGGCGTAACAGTTTCCGTCCAGCCACCTGATAGGTCAAGCGATCGGAGGGCAGGAAGACGGGCACATTTGAACCCAGCGGATTGTCTGCGAGCACCGCGTTCGAGCCGGCTGGCTTCGACGCGAGCGTCCAGGTCACGCTGGAGATTTGCGAAGCAGGAACCTTGATGTCGACGTCCGCCTCCAGATACGCGGGCTGGCCGAGACCGACCGTGGTCAGACCGCCGCTGTTCTCCGTAGTCGCAGGAAGATTGTAAGCGGCGATGTCATCAGGCGTCATGGGCCGCGGTATTAAGTTGAGCGTTCAAGGTCTGCGCGTATCCGTTGGCCGCGCACAGGGCCACCAGCAGTACTACTAACAGGCATGTACCGCAGGCGGAAATACACTTATCGATTCGTATGAGCATTTGTTTGATTACTCCTTGTCAGAGTGGAGGAACTTGCTAGTGGAATTGCGCATGGCATGCCATCTTGCAACCTCCAGCTTCTCAATGGGATGCGAAATGACGTGCGCACCCTCACGCACCCAAACGACCAGATCTTAGCGAGGCAAAACGCAAAAATGGGCTCAGCCTTGGGGTTAGCCAGCTGGTAGGACAGCCTGAGACCGCGGGGCTTATTCGTGCCGCAAAGCGTTCATCGGGTCGACGCCGAGCAGCGCGGCGTGCAGGTAAAAGTGCGGCCAGCAGCGCCAGCCCGGCGTCGCAGCCGCACCGAACGCGATCAGGAACTGCGCTCCCGATCCCAGCGTCCGTCGGGAGACGGAAGGTGGACG
>CAVUBR010000030.1:0-48506 GCA_963739705.1 Terriglobia bacterium
GTATTGCGCGAACGATGCACGTCGGAAACCGCGGCATAGACGCGCTGGCCGTCGGTCGACATGCCCCACTGGACGCCGCCATTCAAGCCGCCCTCGCCCACGCGCGTCTGCCAAACGATCTCGCCTTTCTTGGCGGGATCGAGCGCCCAGACGATTCCCGATTTCTGTCCGGCCAGCAGCAATTCGCGGCCGCCCGGCGCGGTCGCAAGAATCGCGGAGGAGCCGAAATCGAAATCCGGACCGGGCTTCTCGCCGCAACTGCCGGGGTCGCGCCCGCAGGCGCCGTTAAAAATATCTTCTGCCGTGATCTGCTTGGACCACACGATGCTGCCGGTCGCCAGATCCAGCGCCATCACCGCGTCGCTGGTTTCCGTGGCCGGCAGCGAATAGTTGTCGCCCGTGGTCACATACAGCAGGCCGCGCTTCGCATCCAGCGTCGGGCGCGGACCAGACGCCCACGCCGGATGGCCCGAACCGCGAGATCCCGCGCGCGTTCTTTCCGGTCTCCTTCGGCTCGCCGGTCATGTAGGTCTTCCACAGTTGCTCGCCGTCGCGAATGCGCAGCGCCACCACGCTGCCGCGGAACGTGCAGCAGGCGTAATCCGGATCGCCGGAGCGCGTTTCCTCCCACGATGCCACCGGGACGTACACGGTTCCGTTGTACGCCGTCGGGTCCGCCCGTGAGGCGCGTAGAATCGTGCGTTTCGATGTGGTCCTTCCACAGCAGCTTGCCGGTTTCGGCCTCAACGGCGTAAAACCAGCCCGTCATGTCGCCAAACAGCAGCGCATGCTGCCCATCCAGCGGCGCCGATACGATCGAGGACCGCACCGGCCCGTTGGCCTGAAACACCCACTGCAAGCACCCGCTATCGGCGTGCAAGGCGTGGATCAGTCCGCCCGCGCTGCCGATGAACATCTGGCCGTCGATAACGGTGGGCGGGGCAAAAGCAGTGGCGTCTCCGTCGAAACCGAAGGCCCATTTCAGTTTGAGCCCGCGCACCTGATCGATGCTCAACCTGGCCGCGTCGGCCGGCTGAAAGCGCGCGTTGCTCTGAGCCGGGACTCCATCCGTTCCATACGACCTTTGGCGTGGCCGCGAGTTTCACGCTGCGGTCCGAACAGAACGCGGAAGCCGGCGGCCCCGGAACGCGCGCGTCGGTTCCCAAATAGGAAGCCACGGCGATCCGGTCTTCGCGGCTCATGGTGAACGCGATGGACATCATCGCGCCGGAATCGAGTGCGCGCAGAATGCGCGTGGAAGGCATTTTCTGCAGCGCCTCACGATGCGGAATGCGCGGGCTGGTCTGCTCATGGCAGACCGAGCAGCGCTTCTGATATACAGCTTCTCCGGAAGGCGAGGCCGCGAACATCGCGCACGGCAGCAGCAGAAGAGCGTGACCGCATATTCAGCATATAGGCGAGTATATAACCCAACGCCACGCCCTTCAATCGAGCCGTACTATTGTGACCGACGGTAATTCTGGCGGGCCGCGGCCAGCCGCTTATCGGTCGTCGTCGCGGTCCTGCGCGCGGGTGCGGTCCGATCAACGCAGCAGGATAAGGCTTGTTGCCCATCAGCCCCTTCCAGAGAACGCGGTTGAACTGCGTGGGATCGACAAGATCCGCGTCCGAAAAGTCCATTCCTTTGGTGACGCGCGCCCAGTACTTCGCATTGTGCGTGGGCTTGGGCACGATCAAGCCGGCGGGCCGGGGAGGCAGCACCAATTGCGAATTGTAGAGGTAGCGCCGAGGGAGCGGCCGTAAAACCCCACGGGCTCGGCTGCTTATTGGTAAGGTCGGTCATGTTGAAGACATCGGCCATGGGCGCGGCGAGGGCGTCGTTCAGGTTCATCGGAGGCAGGCCCAGAACCTCTTCCATCGTGCGCAGGAAGTTCAGGGTGTTGTAGGGCGTGGAGATCACCACGCCTTGCTTCACGTAGGGGCCCACAATGTAGGCGGTACTGCGGTGCGAATCGACGTGGTCGCCGCCATCCTGCGCGTCGTCTTCCACCACGAAGATCAGCGTGTTGTTCGCGTACCGGCTGCCGGCGATCTTCTGCACCAGCATGCCTACCGCATAGTCGTTGTCGGCTACCTGCAGTTCCGGAGTAGTCAGGCCGTCAATCGCGCCGGGCGGTGTGCCTCCGCTGCCCTGCCACGAAGTTTCCGGTGTGATCGTGCATGAAGCGCACCAGGCTCAGCGCCGGCAGGCCGCTGACGCCATAGTTGGAATCGAACTCCCGCGACCATTCCTGGTAGCGGTAAAAATCCGGATACGCGTTGTCGAAACCGCGGAAGTACGGATCGGTGTATGGGGCCAGGGCGGCATTGGTAGAGATGCCCATGATCGTCCCGGTTTGGGTAGGGTTGCGCGACAGAGGAATCTGGTTGGTGGGCGTGTTGTAGCGAGTGGTATCCACGAAGAAGCCATAGTTGCGAACCGAGAGACCCGCCCGTAGCGCGGAATCCCACAAATAGCCGGTATTGATTTGATTGTTCGGTCCATCCGGCGCAGCCACGTCGGTTTGGCCCGGCAACAGATCCGGATCGGCTGGTGTCAGGGGATTGGCCGCCTGGCGGCCGGCGACGGTCGCAATTCCGACATTCACATTGCGATTCAAACCCTCGGATTCCACGCTGAGGCCGCGGTATGCGTAGACGATCGGCCAGTAGCGTTCAACCACGTCGGGGGTTTGAGCCGAAGTGCTCCACAGCCAGCCGTCAACGCTGATCTCGGCGGTGTCGAAGAAATCATCAAGCGTGACGAAGGTTCGGGCCAGGCTATGTTGATTGGGCGTGTTCATCTCTCCAAACTCAGTCAATGCAGAATTGCCATTGCCGATTGGTTTACCGTCCAGCGTTTTCAGGTCCCCCAGAATCTGGTCGTAAGTCCGGTTTTCCTTGAGGATGAAGATTACGTGCTGGATGACGCTATGCACGGCTGCCATCACCGCGGCGTCGCTATCGCTCTCGGTGCTGGTGAAACGATCGTTGGCGATTACCTGCGCCGTCAGCGCTGTGAGGTCGGTTGTGCTGGGAAGCTGGAAGCTCTGCAAGCCGGCTTTGGTCCGCTGGGGATTATACTCATTCGTTGTCATGCAATTCTTCGCAGGAGGGCCCGGCCCATAGCCGCCATAGCACCAATCGGGATTCGCGCCCGTCGGCGACTTTGAATTGACCACGTACATGGAGTTGCCGTCGGGGCTGAAGCTGGATGAGTTCGGATACCAACCCGTCGGAATGAGACCAATTACCTGGTCGCCGCTGTTGGTTCCGCCCAGCGCGATCACCGAGACGCAATTCAGGTTGCCGTCGGTCACATAGAGTTGCTTCTCATCCGGAGAGAGTGTCACGCTGTTGGGGTTCGCGCCCTTATAATGCGCCAGGCTGGAAGGCAGCAGGGACGCAATGACGGGGATGCTTTCGACCACCGCGTTCTTCGCGGTGTCGATCACCTCCACCGTGTCGGACTGGTCGTCGGCGACGTATAGAAGCGATTGGGCCGCATTCAGCGTCATCTTATTCGGCTGGCCCTTTACTGGGATTCGGGCGATCACCGCCGGCCTCCCGGTCAAACTCACTACGTCGATCTCGCGATCGCGAATGCTGGACACATACGCTGTCGGGCTTACTCCCTGATCCTTGTCCTTGATGACCGCCCAAAACGGATATTCACCGCCCGGCACGCCCGCCTGCGCGGGGTCGCTCTTGCCGGGGCGCAGATCGAGTTCCCCTCTCTTCACCCAATTCGTGTAATTTCCAGTCCCCCGATTGAACACCGTAATCGAATCGTTGGCATAGTTCACCACCACCAGTGTCTTGCCATCGCTCGAAATGGCCACTCCGGCGGCACAGGGTGTCACGGAAACTTGTTCGTTTATCGGTATTGGTCCAGTCGTGCTGGTCGCGTTCAGTCCCAGACCTCCCAACGGCCCGTGGCCGAGGTTAATCGGGAGATTTCCAGCTTCGCTCCACAGTCCGGTGCTGGCGCTCAGAGTAAAGATGTGGACAATGTCGTCCGGGCCGCCGGGCACGTAAAAAGCCAGGCCGCTTGGATCGAAGACGATCCCGTTGAAAGTACTTCCCAGTATCCTGACGCCGCCCGGCAAAGGAATCGTAATTGAGACCGGCACTACCTGCTTCAGGAACGGAGTCTGCCCCGTAATGTCGTAGACGAACACGTGCTCGGTCGAGTCCGCGGCAGTCCATGCCGCGAGCAGTGGCAGACCCACTAGCGGGTTGTTGTAGATGCGGTTGAACCCGCTAGTCAGGACTAGCATGATGTCGCCCAGCGGGCTCACGACGGAAGTAACGGCGCCGGTGGCCACCCAATTTGGATCGTCGGCTATACCGGGGTTCAACGAGACCAGCGTGCCCAGTGGTGTGAGGTCTTGGCCGGTATTGGGGAGTGCTGGAGTGGTGGATTGCGCATAGGCCAGTGCGCTGGAGGCAGCCAGCGCGAGCGTCAGGGCCGCCGATCGAAACGGAAAACGATCGCCCATCCTTGTCATTGTTTGAGGCTCCTTGGGGCACGAGGTTCCAGCCGCAGGGGAAGTTCGCGTGGATTCTGGCAAGCAGCCGAAGGCTTCGGCGCTCGATTATCGTGCAACTCCGGACGGAGCTAAGCTCATGTTAACTCAGTTTGAACAGGCTTGTTGGCTTTTTTTCCGATTTGTTTCGAAGACGCTGTGCGCAATTCTGGAGCCGGATTACTGGCGCCAGCAACATGCGGAGAAAGTTTTTTCTAGGCAGCCGGACTTCGGCGTCTCGCGTGCCGGACGAAGGGTCGTTCATTTGGTTCGACCTTCTAGTTCACAAAGTCCGCCGAAAATGGGTCAATCACCTGGTCTGCGATCCGGACGAATCTCCCGAGCGGGCAGTCGAAGGTCGCATTGTCGACGCTGCAGCCGGGGATGAACACAGGGGCGCTAGCCGGCGGCGCATTCAGGGTTAGTGGCGTGAGATTACGAAGTTGGTCCATGGTCTGCGCGATGTAAGAGGCCCGGACGATGTACTCGCCAGTCGACTGCGATTGGCGAAGTTCGAACACCAGGGCGCCGCTCGGAGCAGCCACGTCGGCCTCGTAACTCGGCAGCAGCCAATCCATATGGAACAGGCCCGCCAGCCCGGTGATATTGGTGTTCGAAGCAATCAACGCGATCACTTTAGTGGACGGACTTCCCAGCGCACCCCCGGGCGCATTCCCGGTGGCTGCCTGAACCATGGATCGGACGATGTGCGAGGCCAGGTTGGAACTCTGCACACGAGCCAGATAGGGCGTGCGAAATTCCAAATCGAGGAGCAGGTCGTACAAGCGGAAGGTCTGGCTGACGCCGCCGGCGTTCAACTGGCCCCAGCCAACTTCCGCATCCGGCAGGCCAGTCGCGTACTCCATGACGAATGGATCGATGGCAGCAATGACATCGGTCAGCCCTCCGATGCTCACCGGTAAGGTGCTATCTCCGGTTGCCAAAGTGATGGGATCCTCGGTGGCGTCTATCTTACCCGCTGGAGCCAAGGGAATTGGAGTTGCGTTGACGGGATAGTTGAACAAAACCGAGCGCGTGAGCGCCAGCTCGGGGGCGTAGGCGGATGCCAACGCCTGCGGATTACCGCCCAGACGTCCGTTCACGGCCGCGAGCGCCATCTGGTAATCGAGCAGCGCGACGCCCGCGCCTACGGGATTGAACAGTGGGTCGTTGCCCGGAACGACATTAACGTTGGGCGCCCCGCCCGCCGGCAGCAGGCCGGTCCAGAAGGCGTTGGCAGTGTCAGTGATCAGCGGAGTGTCGGTGGCGCGGAAATATACGAAGTTGGCGTCAGCCGAGTCATTGCCGGTCAGCAGTCCCTCTTGCTTGAGCCAGAGACGGAAGTAGCCACCCAAGAGAGTCTCAATCGTGCCGCCGTTGGGGGTCAAGACCGCAACACCCAGAGGATTGCCCGAGGTGTCGGTGAAGGTCGGATATAATGTCGCAGAGAAAAAGTTAAGTGCCTTGTTAGGCAAAACCGGACGTTCGCACACCATGCCGGCCGAAGATAATAATCTGCTTGAGCTGGGTATCATCGGCGGGCTGCGCCGCCAGGAAGGGTCCGCACAAGAGAGCCAATGTGACGAGCCGGAGGGAATGAATCTTCATGTACTTTAATGAGCGAGTGCTGCGTGCGCGATTTTGCTCTCAGGGATTTTGATGCCGGAGAGCTTAGTTCACCAGGTCGGCGGAATGCGGGTCAATCAGCTGGTTTGCGATTTCGACGAATCTCCCGAGCGGGCAGTCGAAGGTCGTGTTGCCGATACTACAGCCGGGGATGAACACCGGGGCGACAGCCGGTGGAGCATCGAGGGTCAGAGGCGTTTGATTACGCAACTGGTCCAAAGTCTGCGCGATGTAAGACGCCCGGACGACATACTCTCCGGTGCTCTGAGATTGGCGGAGTTGGAACACCATTGCGCCGCCCGGACCACAGAAGTCCGGCTGGTATCCCGGCAGAAGCCAGTCGATATGGAACAGGCCAGCGAACCCGCAGACATTGACGTCGGAAGCGATCAAAACAACGAGCTTAGTGGACGGAGTTCCCAGCGCGCCCGTCATCGCATTCCCGGTGGCTGACTGAACCATGGATCGAACGATGTGCGAGGCCACATTGGAACTCTGCACCCTGGTCAAATAGGGCGTCCGGAACTCCAGATTGAGGACCAGGTTGGAAATGCGGGAGACTTGGCTGACCCCGCCGGCAGTCAATTGACCCCAACCAACTGGCCGCCCATCTGCGTACTCCATGATGAACGGATCGACGGCATTGCTAACCGTGCTGAGCCCTCCCAGCGCGATGGGTGCCCCCTGCGTTCCGGCGGTGACGGCGATGGGATTGGCGGCGAAATCGGTGACGTCGGTCACATTTGCCGGGGTCAGTGGTGGCGGGATCTCACTGGCCGGATAGCCAAGCAAAACCGAGCGGGTGAGGGCGAACTCCGGCGCGTAGGCAGAGGTCAACGACTGCGGATTACCGCCCAAACGACCCATGACGGAAGCGATCGCCATCTGTGAATTGAGCAGCGCGACGCCTGCGCCCACGGGGTTGAAAAGCGGATCGTTGGCCGTTGCGGGGGTTAGGTATTGAACATTTATAGGGGCCGCCGGCAGCATGCCGGTCCAAAGGTGTTGCGCGGTGTCAACGGTCCGCTGGATCGCGTTGGCGTGGAAGAAAACGAAGTTGGCGTCGGCGGTGTCGTTGCCGGTCAGGATTCCCTCCTGGGTGAGCCATTGGCGGTAGTAGCCGCCAAGAATCGTCTCCAGCTGTCTCGCCGTTGGAGGTCAGAATGCCGGCCGCAACGCCGAAGTCCGGAAATTGCTGCACGGAGAAATTGTTGAGGTAGGCGTTGGGCGCAACGGGAGCTCGCACGCTATGCCGGCCGAAGATAATCACCTGTTTGAGCTGGCTGTCATCGACGGGTTGAGCTGAGAGCGGGCAGCCACAGAAGAGCGCTAAAGCGGCGGCGCGGAGGAACCAAGTCTTCATGCCACGGTGAGTGCGTCACGCGCTGGAATTCTCTCTCGCGGAGTTCGACGAGGTTACGGCCGCCTCACTTCCGGACAGTCAGGAGTACGCCCGAAGGCGATTGCGCACCGGAAACCGCGGCAACCACGGGATAGTCGCCATCCGCCAAGGATTCGGGAATCTGGATGGCGATTTGGTACAGTGCGGCGAATCCAGGCGCCAGCGCGGCGCCGAAGACGGTGACCGGCGTGTTTCCCAGCGTCACGGTAACTGGGCTGGCCGTCTGGTACGGCATCCCGGAAGGAACCGCGACGCCCGAGGGTGCGGCGGGAGTCGTCGGACCCAAGCCCGTGCCCCAGAGAATAATCACGTCGCCGGGCGCGGCCGGCGCCGTGTTTTGCGAAAACGTGCCGTTGTTGACAGCGTAGCTGTAATCCTGGTGCGTAGCCACTACATATCCACCCCACTGGAAGAAAGCCGGCTGGGCCGGATAGGCAGCGGCCATGGCTTGCGTGCTGGCTCCGTTGGGGCCATTCACAATCACCGATACGGGCCCGTCGTTCACCTCCGGAGCTACCGCGTTGATCTGCGTCGGGCTGATGTAAGCCACATACGCAGGCTGGCGGTCCACCGTCACGCTAACGCCGTCCAATGATATGGGCAGGTCTCCATGGATGACAGCACCTCGCCAGTCGTCCGTGCTTGGCGCGAGACTGGCGCCGAGAATTGTCATCCATCCACCGGACGAAAAGCCAGGTTGCAAGCTGGCCGCACTGACCACTGCGAGTCCAGTTTTGCTTCCCGGCCAAGGCGTACCGCTGTTGAAATCCCTGGCAAGTGTTCCATAGATGGATGGCATGATCGCCGGATCGGAAGTGGTGAGGCCCAGTTCGCGATTTCTCGTTAATGAAGCGCTGGAAAAATTTTCGGAACCAATGAACACCTGAGCGCCCGCGCTGCCATAGTCCGCCAGGATCACCTTGGCGTGAATATAAAGCGGCGCGTTGGAGGCGTATGTGGATACCTCGACGCCCGCGGCTACCAGCTGGCTGAACTCGGCCGAGTACGCGTTGCGGGTGTTAGTCATCGCAACCTGCACCAGAACGCCCCGTCCGGCCGCGCTCACCAGGGCATTGACGACGTTACTGTCGCCCATCTCCTCGTTTTCCACCAGCAGGCTGTGCTGCGCGGAATTGATCACGCTGAGAATGACCGATTGCGAATTGGTGGGGCTCCATACCAGATCGTCTCCATCCGGCGGCTCAATCGCGCCGTTGGAGAAGTCGGCGTTAAAGGTTGCTTCGATGGCCGCGACATCGTTGGGATCGTTCTCGATCACCGCGAAATCGCGGCTGGTGGAGTAGTATTGCGAGGTCAGGTTCAGCGTCATGATCGCGGCCGAGGACGCATCCACGATGATGGTCTTTTGATGGGTCGCGGAGTACTTCGGATTGGCCCAGTGGACTTGCACGTTGTGGGCGGCAAGGTAGTTGTAAGCAGCGGTATTGTTGCTTTTTTCGAGATTCTGATCCAAGATCACACGCACCTTCACGCCCGAGGCGCCCGCTTGTGCGAGCAGCTGTTCAGCCTGCGTGTCGGTCAGTCCATACATGGTCATGTCCAGCGTGTTCTTCGCCGAACCGATGAGGTTGTAAACAGGAGTAAGTCCCTGGTCCGGTTCGGTTACAAGAGCATAGTTAGAAGCTCTAACCGGGCTGGCGAGACAGCCAGCTAGCATCAGCATGATGATGGTTCGCGAACTTGACAAAGCGTGCCCTCCCGTTTAACAGGAGTGTTGTCGCCGCGCTACATTTCTCGATGAATCCGCGTAACGCCCAAGCCGCCGCGCAGGACATTGACCAGGCGTACCGGGCGGTAAACGAACTGATGAGCGCTTAAATCGGAGAGGCGTCAGAAAGTCGGCGGGGTATTAATCCAAACGATCGTCGTCTCTTTTTTTCCGGGATTATGCCAGCGGTGCGGGGTCTTGCTGTCGAAGTAAAAGCTGTCTCCGGCGCGCAGGCGATATTCGTCGTTCTCGAGAAAGATCACCAACTGCCCGCGTATGATGAACAGGAACTCCTCGCCGTCATGCGAGTAGCGATCTCCGCTGCCGCCGCCGGGCGCGACGCGGAACAGGTGCGGCTCCATGGTGATCTTGCCGGAGGCCAGCAGTTCCATCTGCACACCTTCGCCGCCTGGCAGAACGCGCCGCTGGTTCGGGCGGATGAGCGGCGAGGACGCGACGCCGTCGCCGAAGAAATCCAGAATATTCAAGCCGTAATATTGCGCCAGCCGGCGCATGATCCCCACCGAGGCGCCGCTTTGGGACCGCTCCAGATTGCTCAGAAATCCGACCGATACGTCCACCGCGCTGGCCACGGTAGCCAACGATTCGCCTCGCTGCAAGCGCAATCTCCGCAAGTGCGGGCCTAGTGAGGGTTGTTCCGGCGCTGAATTAGAATGGTGGTGATTGAGCAAGCCTTCCTGCCGCAGCCGGTCCAGGATGGCCGGGGCGTTGAGGCCGCGCATGCGGCGGAAATATACGGCGCGGCGCAGTACGCGAAGATCCTCGCTCGTGTACATGCGATAGTTGCTGTCCGTCCGCACTGGACTGGCCAAACCCATTTTCTCCCAGGCGCGAAGCAGAGAAGCCGAAATTCCCAGGCGGCGCGCGACAGTGCCGATTTTCAGCGCCTCGCGAATCACGAATTGCTGCTTGCCTGCGTTCTTTTTGGTTCGTTTTCGAATGCTATCGTTTCTTCGAGTCAGCCCCCCCAACGTCATTCCCTTTCTACTTGGATTCAGGATATTTTCACCGAACAAGTATTCTACCTCGGCTCCGCGTCGAACGCTTCAGCCAATTTCCGATTGCGCCGCGGTTGATCCCCAGCACTTTCGGAATACCATCTCACAAGGTCCGCCCAAAACACAGCTTTTGACGGTGGCCACAAACTTTGCGAAAACATGATAGAGTACCATGCACATGGGTGCGGCGCGAGAACACACCAGTCTTGAATTGACAAACTTAGATGCGACGGCGCAAGCCGAATTAGTCCGGCGGCGCGAGGTCTCGCCGCTGGAGCTCGTGGACGCCGCCATTGCCCGCATTGAGAAATTGAACCCGCAATTGAACGCCGTGGTGTGGCAGCGCTTCGACCGGGCGCGCGAGGAAGCACGTTCGGATCGCTTGCCCGGCGGCCCGTTCCGCGGCGTGCCGTTTCTGACCAAGGATCTGGGCTGCACCACGGCCGGCGAGCCCGATTCCGGCGGCTCGCGGTTTCTCAAGGAAAACGGCTATATCGCAAGCGTCACCACGGAGTTCGTGCGGCGCATTCATGCCGCAGGCTTCATCAATCTCGGCCGAACTAATTCGCCGGAATTCGGCGCGCTTCCAACCACGGAGCCGCTCGCGTGGGGCCCGACGCGGAATCCCTGGGACGTGACGCGCACCCCGGCCGGCTCGAGCGGCGGTTCCTGCGCCGCCGTCGCATCCGGCATGGTTCCCGTGGCAACTGGCAGCGATGGCGGCGGGTCTATTCGGCTGCCCGCGGCGGCTTGCGGCCTGGTGGGTTTGAAACCAACGCGCGCCCGCATCAGCATGTGGCCCTCTTCGGAATGGGTAACTCCGGTCAGCGTGCAAGGATTTCAAACCCGCACCATCCGCGACTTGGCGGCCTGCATGGATTTCGCCTCCGGAGCGCTGCCCGGCGATCCCATGCCGCCTCCCGCGCCGGCCCGGCCATACGTGAGCGAACTCAGCACGAACCCAGGCAAACTCCGCGTCGGCCTCTGGAATCAGTTGCCGCCAAACTTCGATACCGCGCTCGATCCGGAATGCCGCCAGGCGGTCGAAGAAGCCGGGAAGCTGCTCGAATCCTTGGGGCACCACGTGGAACTTGCGCATCCCGCGGTCTTGGACGATCCGAAAACATCCACCATCTTCAATCGCATTTGGCCCGTCCGGCTGCTGGCGGCCTTGGAGTCCTTCGAGCGCAAATTGGGAAAGAAAGCGGGCCCGGACAACCTGGACCCCGATACGATGTACTGGCTGGATCGCGGGCGAGCCACCAGCGCCGCCGATTACTTGCTGGCGCTGGACGAAATGGACGCCTTCACGCGCGCGTTCGCGAGTTGGTGGCAGGATGGCTTCGACGTCCTGGTCTCGCCGGTCACCGGTTTTGTGACGCCCAAGCTCGGCGAATTGGGCACGGATGCCGCGCGCCTGAAGAAATTCAGCCAATTTTGGCCGTTTACGCCCTACTTCAATCTGGCGGGACAACCGGCCATCAGCCTTCCCTTGCACTGGTCGCGCGAAGGATTACCCGTGGGCGTCCAATTGGGAGCGGCTTATGCACGCGAAGATGTGCTGATCCGCGTAGCATCCCAGCTCGAACAGGCGCGTCCCTGGAGCGGCCGCATCCCGCCGGTGCACGCCTAGAGCGCGGCTAATTGGCGAGTGCGGGAACCGAGGCGCTCTTCATCAGCCCGCGCTCCCGGACCATCGCGAAAGTGTCCTCCAGAGCCAGCGCGAACCGCTCCAGCATCAAATCGATCTCCGCTTCAGTGATGATCAGCGGCGGGCAGAACGCAATGGAATCGCCCAGCGCGCGCAGGATCAGGCCATGCTGGTGGGCGCGCTTATTGAGAAACGCCCCCACGCCTTCGGCCGGATCGAACGAAGCTTTGGTCGATTTATCGGCCACCAGCTCGATAGCTCCAATCAATCCCGATCCCGCGCACCTCGCCCACCAGGGGATGATCCGCGAACCGCCGCAGCCCGGCCTGCATCCGCGGCGCAACCGCCCGCACGTGCGAAAGAACGTCGCGCTCTTCGTAGATCTTGAGCGTTTCGAGCGCCACCGCCGAGGTAACCGGATGCCCGCTGTACGTGAACCCGTGGCTGAAGATCCCAATTTTCTCCGATTGCGCAACCAGCGCGTCGTAAATCGGGCCTGAGATCATCAGAGCCCCGATCGGCATATAGCCGGAAGACAATGCTTTGGCGCAAGTGATCATGTCCGGCTGCATGCCGCAGGTTGTGCTTCCCCACATGTCGTCCGGTGCGGCAGAATCCGCAGATCACTTCGTCGGCGATCAGCATTACATCGTATTTCCGCAAAACAGCCTGGATTTTCTCCCAATAAGTCGCGGGCGGGAACAACACGCCGCCTGCGCCAATGATCGGTTCGGCGATCATGGCCGCCACGGTCGTCTGGATCTTCCTTGAGAATGCGTTGCTCCAGCGAATCGGCCAGCCGGCTGGCGAATGCCTCTTCGCTTTCGCCCGCGAGGCCGAAGCGGTAATAATGCGGGCACTCGACATGGAAGATGTTGGCAATCGGCAGGTCGAAATCGCGGTGATTGTTCGGCAGGCCCGTCAAGCTGGCGCTGGCCACCGTTACGCCGTGATAGGCCTTGGCGCGGCTGATGATTTTCTTCTTGCGCGGGCGGCCCAGGGCATTGTTGTAATACCAGACCAGCTTCACGGCCGTATCATTGGCTTCGGATCCCGAGTTCACAAAAAAGACCTTGGACATCGGAACCGGCGCCATGCTCAGCAGCTTTTCCGCCAGCTCAATTCCCACATCGTGCGCTTTATGCGCAAAAATGTGATACGCCGGCAGATCTCAGCATCTGGCGATAGGCGGCTTCCGCCAGCCTGCGCTCGGAAAATCCCAGGCTCACGCACCACAGTCCGGCCAGGCCTTCCAGGTACGTCTTGCCGTCCTCGTCGCGAACGAAAACGCCTTCGCCTTCGGTGATCACCAGCGGACCTTCGGCCTCATGCAGCTTGAGATTGGTATAAGGATGGATGGCGGTCGCGATATCGCGGTTGGCTGTTTCCTTATGCTTCGACGCGGGTGTTGGAGTGCCGATTGGAAGTGTGGGCATAGTTTTCAGACTATCACAAGGAAGCCGCCATAAGGTTACATAAACACGAATAAGGTTGCTAGAATTAGCGTTAAGACGCCGCAACGGGCGCGTGCAAATCCGGCGTCGCGCGCGTGTGCAGCCGCTTCCATTTTCTGCGCAGCGCTCGATTCCAGTACATCAGCAGCCCGGTCACGGTAAGCAGCGGGATCGCCAGCCCCGCCGCGGCCCAGACCAGCTTTACCCCCAGTCCCCAATAGGTGCCGAAATGCAAGGGCACTTGCAGCCAGATCAGCCAGTCGCCCAGGCTCTGATTCACACCATAGCGCCAGGTCGAAATATATTCTCCGCTGTAGGGATTGAAGTACACCGTGTCGTCGTATTCGCGCCCGGGGCTGCTCCGGCGCTGCATCAGGATCGCGAGCGGCGCTCTGCGGCTGTAAGGAAATGCGATTCCAGCCAGCTTGGTTCCGGGATCGAGCGCGCGCGCCCGTTCCACCAGACTATCGAGATCCAGAGCGCCGGCAGGATTCTCCGGCGCAACAATAACCGCCGGGGGCCGGGCCGAAACGATCCTGGAAAATGAATTGACGAATTGAAAAGTCTGCCGCGGCCAGGCGAAGTACATTCCCGTGATCGCCCAAATCGAGACGATCGCCAGGGTCCAAAAACCCACGGCGCTATGCAGATCCCAATTGATCCGCCGCCAGCTTCTTCGGAAATCCACTTTCAGGGCACGGGCCCAATTCCGGATGCCCGGCCACCAGATCACCAGACCGGTGGCGTTCAGCAAGAGCAGGAGAGCCCGCCGCCGATACCGTTTAGCAGGCGCCCGGTATGGCCAGACAGCAGCAGGGTCTCATGCAGCTCCCGCGTGAAATCCAGCCAGGTGCGTCTCGTTCGGAAATTCCCCCAACACCTTGCCGCTCGACGGATCGCACGCCACGCGGATGCGCCCGCGGCCTTCCAGAACGGCCACAAACGTGGCGTCGGAATCGCTCGGAGCCATGCACCGAAACCAGGTGCCAGTGTGGATAGGCGCTGCCTCAGATTCGTCACCACCGCCGCCATGTCCGCGCCTGGGCCATTAACGCGGATTCCCTGCCACGGCTTTAAACCGCGCGCCGCTCATTTCGGACTGAAACACCAGAATGGAGCCGGTGACGCCGATCACGATCAGGTAAATGGCCAGGACGATTCCCACCCACAGATGGATCACAAAATTCAGCCGGCGCAGCGCGACTTGCTGCGGCCGGCGAACGAAACTCTGGAAGAAGCCCATGGCACGGCGCGTGCTAGTAGCGCGAGAAGGTTTGCTTGGAATGGAGGGTACGCCCGCCCTGCTGTGTTTCCGCTTCGCTGATGAGCGTCTTGCCGTCCGGCGAGACGGTGAGCTTGCCGTTGCTGTCCGGGCTGGTTCGGCGACTTCAGAATCATCTTGTACTGCGACGGTCCGCCCGGAGTTATGCGGATGGAGCCTACCTTATCTCCCTGAGCATTCTTGACGTCGGCCTCGGTGCCATCCAGCTTCACCGTGTAGGACATGCTGACGAAGTAAATGTTGTTCACCGGCACCGAGAACGCAAACGCCAGCTTATCGCCGGCCTGGGTGATCTTCAGGGTCATCGGCTCGGAATTGGCTTCTTGGCCGTTCACCTCCTGGTGATCCAGGCGCCACACTCCCACCAGCGGTTCGGCGCCCCAGGCAGCCACCGAAGCCAGCAGAAAGGCGCCCGCGGCTAAGACATGTGCAGGTCTCATCTGTCCTATTATCCGCTATGCTTACCCGGACGCCTGCCGCCCGAACGCGAGTGGCAGGCCAAGGGATCGAGCAGTCTAGAACGTAAGGCGCCCGGTCAACATGATCTGGCGCGGGCCGCCGGCTTCAGCCGCTTGCGGGGCCATTGCATTAATCACTCCGAATGCCGGCACGCTGGTGTTTAAGCTGGCCGGGGGTTGGTAGTTCGGGTGATTGGTCAGATTAGCGGCTTGCCCGCCGATCTCCATGCGAATGCGCTCTGTAATGGCGAAGCTCTTGATAAGAGAGGCCGAAAGAACGAATAGTCCGGGCCCCACGACGTCACCTTGGGAAGCGTCTCCGAACCTTCCGATGTTGTTTCCCGGGTCGACAAACGCCGCGGGATTGATCCATTGGTTGATGGATTGGCCGGCGTATGGATTCACTCCGGGAACAGTGTCCGCGCGGCCGCCGTTATAGTTGCAAGGGCATAGGTTGTAACCGGTGCCGGATGGATCGGAGAATGTCGATACCGTCAGGAACGGCCCGCTTTCCCAGGTCCAGATACCGCTCATCTCCCAGCCGCCAAACAACGCATCCGCGAAGCGGTTAGAACTGTTCATGAATTTCTTGCCCTTGCCGAAGGGCAAATTGTACAAGAATGTCATCAGGAACCGGTTACGGCGGTCGAAGGAGACATTGCCGTAGTCCAGTCCCGGATGTTGTGGATCGCTGAGCAACGTGTTGCCAAATTCATTCACGTTGGGCTGGGCCGGGTTATTGGTTGGAGCGCCCAGCGTATTGGCCAGGTCCCTCGTGTAAGTATAGCTGGCCTCGAGTCGTCAGATCGCCGCTGCGTTTCTTCACCGAGACCGTCCCGGAATTGTAATTGGAGAACCCCAAACTAGTCTGGTAGGAGATCGCATACATTTGGGGGAACGGTGCGTTGGCCGCGAATGCAGAATAGCCGAGCGTGTTGGGCGGGAGTTGGTTCAAATTGATGTCGGTCGGAAGATTGCTCCCATGGCTGCCCGCGTAACCGGCGCGAACTGCAAAGCCTTTACCCAGATCGCGCTCCAGGGTGAGGTTCCACTCCTGCACATACGGATCTTTATAGTGAATATCGGTGGCCAGATCGTACCACTGGGTGCCAGGCAGAGCAATGTTGGAGGGGAAGGAATATGGAGCCTGGAACGTTGGGACTCCGTTGCCGCCGATTGAGTTTGAGAAACTGGCAAAGTCGCTGGCTTCGACCGACCATCCGTCGATGGCCGAGAGAGAAAGCGGGGCTTCGATGAACCGTCCATAGCCTCCCCGCAGCACCATCTTGTCGCCCAAACGCCAGGCGAATCCGATGCGGGGCGCAAAGTCCGTCTTCTGGGAATAGCGCAACCCTACCGGGAGTCCGGCTTGCGCGGCAGTCAAGATGGGAGTCGGAGCAATGGATTGCGCGAATCCCGGGTTGACCAAGCTGAGTGATTGTTGAACTGGAACAATAACGGCGCCATGCACTAGCTGGCCATTTTGGACGCTGTTGTAGGCGGGATCGAAGTTGGCGACGTTATTGTTGTAGTCCTGGAACACAGGATGATACTCGTAGCGCAGACCGTAATTGAGCGTGAAGGTCGGCGAAACCTTAAAATCGTCTTGCACGAAAAACGCGTAATGATTGGCCCACGAGTTCGTGGTCGGATTCAACACAGTCGAGACGTTGGTTGAATCCGGGTAGCCGAGCAACAGCCCCGCTACAGGAGCCGCGGAGCCGGAGCCGAGCCAGGGATTGCCGTCAGCATTTTGCGTTTGGCCATTGAAGTTGTAATTACCCAGGCGCGCGTTTAAGAATACGTTGGTGAAAAGAGCGTTCAGGTGCCGGAAATCAGCTCCGAACTTAAATGTGTGCTTTTGTTCGGTGTAGGTCAGCGTGTCCGTGAACTGTATCGTGCCCTGACTGGTATTGATGTCGTTGTTCGGAGAACCTGGAATATTCATGAACCCGGCCAATGTTACCTGCGGGTAAGTGGGAGTCGAAATGGGAAGAGCTTGAGGGAAGCCGTTAGGTGGACCGGTGATACCCAGATCATTGGCGACCTGCTGGGTCGTGAGCGCGAAGCTCGCGTTGGAGCGATACTTTGTGAACCCGCCGCGGAGTTCGTTCACTATGCTCGGAGAAACAATCCAGTTGTAGCCTCCGGTCAGCGCCTGGTCGATTTCCGGCTGCGAGGTCTCTCCGACCAAGGGAGTACCGGGGGTGTTTGGAAAATTGGGGTAATTCGTCACGCGCCTGTTTTTGTAGGTGTAGCGAATAAAGACCGAGTGTTTCGAATTGATAATCTCGTCAATTCGGCCATCAAACTGGGCGCTCATGATCGGAATCTGGAACGTACCGAGATAATTATTCGCAACAGCGCCGGGCGGTCCATAGTTCGGCAGCGGGTAGAAGGTATTCAACAAGGCCTTCGACCAGGGATTGATCTGGCCCTGCGGAATGATATTTCCCGGATAGCCAGTCAATGCATTGGCTGCGCCGCCGTTCTGAGGCAGCAGGTATTCCGAGAGATCGCCGTTCCGCATGGCCTCAGTTGGCGTACTCAAGATCGCGGTTGTCGCCCTGGGCAGGGAGAGTCTTTCAAAGCTGCCGAAGAAGAACGTTTTGTCGTGCCCGTTATACACCTTGGGCAGCACCACGGGTCCGCCCAAATAGACGCCGTAATCGTTCATCCGAATGAGAGGGGTGACATGGGCAAAGGTGTCGGCGGCGTTGAAGTCGTTGTTCTCCACGTTCTCGAAAGCTCCGCCATGGACCGTGTTTGTTCCCGATTTGGAGACCGTGGTCACGTCGGCCACGCCGCCGTATTCGGCCGGATTCAGGTTTTCGCTGATTCGGATCTCCTCGATCGCGTTGAAGGATGGGAACATCTCCGTCAGCGGCCCTGCACTCGCGCCCGGGCCAATCGAGCTGATGCCGTCGATGCTGAAGGAAAGCTGCGAGGTAGTGGCTCCCGCCACGCTGATGTTGTTGTTGTTATCGATTTGCACGCCGGGCTGCGTGGTCAAAGTGGAGAACGCGCTGGTCGAGCCGGAAGAGCGGCTGCCAATCGCGACCGGCAGATCGGTTAGTTCCAGACTTCCCTTGGTCTCCGCTACGCTGGAGGTTTCAGTTTGCAGGATCGAGGTGGCCTCCACGGTCACCACCGTCGCTTGCTGCGACAGCTTCAGGGGGGCGTCGTAACGCGGTGCTGCGCGCGCACTGATATCGATGCCGGTAATTTCCATGGTCTGGAACCCGGTAGCGCTGATCTTGAGCTGATACGATCCGATCTCCACGTTGACGAACTGATAGTTGCCGGAATCACCGGTGGTGGTGGTTCGGGTGACGTTGGTGCCGGTGTTGGTGAGATCCACCTTCGCCCCGGGAACCGCGCTGCCCGACGGGTCCGTGACCGTACCAACTATGGTTCCGAAAGTAGACTGGCCGTAGCTCGCCAGACTGAATGTTAGCCAAGCGACTGCAAGCAATAGCTGGAAGCCCAGACGTGGCCGACGTCGCAAAATCGAACGCAGTGACTCCAGGAAAGATCCAAACAACATTCGGTTGCTCCTTTGATTACCGTTACGATCTCTAAGCCAGGCTCATCAAAATTTTTGATTAAGCCTATAGATACAGCTATGGATTCAAAACGCTAACTTGCTTAAAAATTTTGAGGCTCGCGATACTGCCCGCTCGCCCCCGAGCTTTTAACACAACCGACATGGGTTGGATGAAATGAGGTTAGTATAACCAAGGCCCGTGGGAGAGTCAATGCAAAAGCTACTCAAACCTATTCGGAGTTGTGCAAAGTTGTGGGCTGGACCTTGCCAGCAATCCAGGCTATACTTCCAACCAATAAGGAGGCCCCCGGCCTATGCGTTGCGCCGTTCTCTTTGTTTTTGCCGCCGTCCCAGTGCTGTGCGCGGATTGGAACGCAGCTCTGACCGCCCAGTACATGGATTCTCGCCAACAGGAGTGGCTGAACTGGCCGCCAGCCATGCATTCCGGCGTGGCCTGCGTTTCCTGCCACACTGGATTGCCATATCTGGTCTCGCGCCCGGCCCTGCGCCAGTCGCTCGGGGAGAAGTCCGGCCCCACGCTCTACGAGCGACTGCTGGTGGACAGCATGCGCGCGACCGTCACCCGCACCGACGCCAACGATCTGTTCGGAGGCCTCAAAGGCCTCATACTCGATCAGGTTTATGGCGCGCAGGTGATCGTTGGATCATTGGTGATCGCCATGGACGACGCGCCGCACGGCAAGCTCAGTCCGGAGGGCGAGAAGGGCGTTCGAGCGCATGTGGTCGATCCAACTGAAAACGGGCGCGGACAAAGGAGCGTGGCTCTGGTCCGATTTTGACCTGGACCCCTGGGAGACCAAAGACGCCGCGTTTTACGGTGCGGCACTGGCGGCCCTGGCTACGGGTCTTGCGCCGGCGGACTATCAATCGCGCCCCGACATACGCGAGAACGTTGCGACGTTAGCGGAATATCTCCGCGCAGGTCAGAAAACACAGCCGCTGCATAACCGGCTGTTCCTGTTGTGGGCCTCATCTAAGCTGCGCGACCTGTTGCCGGAGTCAACCAGGCAAGAAATCCTGAGCGATCTCTGGCGCCAGCAGCAAGCCGACGGCGGCTGGACCATTCAGTCCTTCGGCCCGTGGAAGAAGCGCGACGCTGCGCCGCCTTCGGTCGGCTCGAACAGCTACGCAACCGCGTTGGCGGCATACACAGTCGAGCAGGCGGGCGTACCGTCTGCGCAGCCCGGTCTGTCACGCGCATTGGCGTGGCTGAAAACCCACCAAAACCAACAGGGCTATTGGCCGGCCGACTCGATGAACCACAAGCACGAGGCCGGCAGCGTACCCGAGAAATTCATGAGCGACGCTGCCACCGGCTATGCCACCGCCGCATTACTAGGTGCACGCAACGAGAGCGCGGGAACCACCGCGTCCCGGACCAAGCCGCAGAACTAATTCCAGGGCGGAGGGTACCTGCGAGTCGCCTATTGCCGTTCTTGGGTCTCGCAGTCTGCGCCCTGCTGAGCTCGTAGGTATTCGCAGGCGGCTCGGCTAAGAACAGGCTCGCCAAGTGTCGTAAGGGCCTTGATGCGATTTATGCACTCTGCTTTCCCCAGCAGGGAGCATGCAACATCTGCGTCGTCCCACATAGTCTCCGCGAATTCCTTTCGGCTCGAGGCTACTGCCTCCGGCGTGAGTAATAGCATGCCCAACCTCTGCCTGGGCGGCAGATCGGAGCCTTCGCTCCACTTTGCAAATATCCCATGAAAGTGAGCGCTGCCAGCGTCGAGCAATGGCCTCAGCAAGCCTTCCTCTTCGCGGAGAAACCAGATCCGCGTAATGCGCTTTTCGTAGCTTTCTCGATTTCCATAGAACAGTCTGCAGCCCGGCTCAATAGCGCCCCAAACGTACCTGTTCGCTTTCGGCAAGCTCCCCTTAACCACCGCAACGGGGCGGAATGTCCCCTGACACCAGTGCAGAGCGTGCAAGGTTTCCGGTATCGGCGGCGGAAGACGATCAACGACTTGCACCGCAAACTCGGAGACGTCCGCTAAGTCTCCGACGGCCACGATGGGAGACCGCTCCCATAAGGCACCGAACAACAACGGTTGTCCGCTGACCCTGAACGTTGGAAAATGCGCCTGTTCTGAGCCAACATTCTGCGCACTAACAGCGCACAGGCAGCCGAACAGACAAAGATGAGTGCTTCTCACGGCTTCACGCCCAGCTTACCGCACCGAAGCGCACAACCTTGACGTAGGAGCGCCGGCCGTTCGGAGGCCTACGGCAGAACGACGATTCCGGCGTACGTGACGTCGTTGTTCAGATCCCAGGTCTTCTCGTACTTCAGCGTCGCGGCATCGTAAACTTCGATATCAAATCCCGCGCCGTAGATGTAGAGCTTCTGGCCGTTGGTGGAAATGCCCAGCGTGAATCGCGTGCGGCAGGGAACCTCGGCCCGGTTGGCGATCCGGTCCGTGGTCAAATCGAAGCGCCAAAATTCGCAGCGCTTGGTTCCATGCATCCCGCTCGCCACCACCGTGTAGGCCCATTTCTTGTCCGGCGTTACCTCGATGCCCGCCATGCCGGGCGGCGCCGGTCCAATCGGGCTGAAATCCATGCGCCTGGTGTCGAGATCGAATCGCGCCAGCCCAAACACGCGGTTGTGGACGATCGGATCCGATGAAACGAACAGCGCGGTGTGCTCGCCCGGTTCGTTGATCAAGTCCAGGTCGCCGCCGAAGTGCACATTCTCCATACCGGGCGCGTCGGGCCGAGAAAGGTCGACGTGATCCACCACTTTGAAATCCGCAGCGTCCAGAATCGTGATCTTCTCGCCAAACTGGTACAGATACTTGCCGTCGGGGGAAACATCCATCTGGCCGGCGCCGAAGTCGCCCTCATTGTTGGGCATTTCCTCCTTCGGTATGTCGACCGTCTTGACGATTTTCTGCTGCGCCAGATCGATCAGCGTGTATTTCGGCTGGCCGACTTCGAAGTGATCCGGAAACTTCGTGATCTCTTTCGTCACGGTGTAAAACAGCTTGCCTTGCGGATCCGCCGCGCCGGTGAACATCCGGAATTGCTTGGTCGGCGTATTCAGCTCGAAGTGATTGGTCACTTTGCGCGTCGCAACGTCGATCACTTCGATCCCGTTATGGTCGATGGTGGTCACGTAGATGGTCTTGTGATCGCCGGACAACCGGATCCCCATGGGCGTTCCGGTGGCGAGCGGAATGCGATCGACGATCTGGCCCTTGCCCTCGTCAAACACCAGAACGGAATTCGGATAAGCCGGCAGATACAGCGTACCGGCGCACGCCAAAGCGGAAAACGTCGCGCCGAGCGCGGCTAAGAGCGATATTCTTTGCATAACTTTTTACGGAAACACGAGGTCGAGATTCCGCCAGTCTTTGGTCGCCGCTGCGCACTTGCTGGTCCAGTCCGGCGCATTGTTGAGGTGATCGGGAACCTGTGCCGGCCAGTAGCAACTGACGAAGCAGTCGTAGATGTCGCGCTCAACCGGCTGGCACAGCCCGGCCGTGCCGCCGGCGGCATCCACTTCCCAGCCCGGCGTGAACATCAACGCGCACCCCATGGGAACATGCGGGCGCTGCGCCTGGTTTCCTCCGGGCGGGTTCTGCAGGGCCACTACGTCCTCAGTGCGGGACACGACGTGATCGTCGATGCGCGCGGCTTTCTGGTTTAGCGGTCGCATGTGTTTCATTGCACTGCTTTCCTTTCAGCAAACTGTCGTAAAAATGCGGGATTCTTGGCGGCAATCGCGCCATAAATTTCAAGACAGGTGTTGGTCCAGTCGCGGATCCAATCGCAATAGTGCAGATTGGGGTGGCCGGTGTCGCCGTAGCGCACGAACGCTTCGTGATGGCAGCCGCCCGCGCACAGCGGCCGCGCCCAGCAGGTGTGGCAATCGTACTTGGAATCGATGTGGCCGCGGCGCAGGAAATCGGCTTGCTTCTCGCGATCGATGCCCTGTGCTGATGTGGCCCAGGGCGTGGACATCGGAATCGACAAACCGGTGGCAAGGCGCGATGTCGCCCGAAGGCCCGACGCCCAGCAATCCCAGGCCGGCTCCGCAAGGATGCGACTTGTTGACGCCCTGGCACAGCTCGGCCAGCGTGTCGCTGACGTTGGAGAAACCGTGCGCTTCGCCGCGTAGCGCGTATTCCAGATATTCGTCCGCCAGCGCGTGGAACTGTTCCAGCACGCCGTCCATGCCCTTAGCGCCGATCGTGTAAAGCTGATTGGGTGAAGCGGTGACTGGCGCGAAGCCGACCTCGTGAAAACCGAGATCCTGCTTGAGATGGCGGAAAATCCGGATCACGTCGGACACGCCCGCCGTCAGCGTGACCCGCGCCGTAATGGGCCGCGTGCGGTGGTTCTCAATCAGCGCCCGGACTCTGGGCTCGATGATGTCGTAGCTGCCGCGGCCGTTCGCGAAAACGCGCAGCTGGTCGTGCATCTCCTTCGGCCCATCCATGCTGACCGTGACGCCGATGTGATTCTCGGACAGAAACTCGATGATGGCCGGCGTGAGCAGCGTGGCGTTGGTGGTCAGACTGAAATCGATGTTGCGCTTCTGTTCCTTGGCGCGTTCGCTCGCGTAGCCGACCACTTGCTTCAGCAGCGGGAAGTTCATCAGCGTCTCGCCGCCGAAGAACGTGATGTGAATCGACCGGCGATCGCCTGACTGGGCCAGCAAAAAGTCCACCGACGTCTTGGCCGTCTCCAGGTCCATGAACTTGGGCTTGCCTTCGGGCGTCGCCACTTTGTCGGCGCCGAACTCGTAGCAGTATTGGCACGACAGATTGCACTGGTTGGTGAGATTCATCACCAGCGTCTGGATGGGAAATACTTCAGGAAGGGCCTGCGGCTTTTCCGGCGCGGAATCCTCCGCCAGGATCACATTGGCGTGATACATCTCCGCGACCAGCTCCTCCGCCGCGTCGTGGTCCACACCCTGCGCTTGTAGCCGTTCGATCAGTTGTTGATGCGGAAGCGGCGTGGGAGTCAGGCAGTCGATCAGTTTCTCCACCGTCTGGTCCACGGCGAAAATCGCGCCCGCCGGCACCAGATACAAGAAATGCGCACCGCCTGCGTCGAAGCGATGAAACTCGCCTAGACGATAGACACGCGTGGCGGCGTCGATAGCCACACCGGTCGTGCTCATTGTCCCACCTCCGGCTGATCCCACTGCATGTACGCCGGGACCGTCACCACCAGGTACGATTTGCCCTGCAGGGGCTTGCCGTCTTTGTCCTTCTCGTTCTTGGCCGTGGCGACCACCCAGACATCGCCGTAGTTGTTGCGGCTGAACTTCCGCTGCGGATTCGGGCCGTCCGACGATGGGCGTGAACAACCCGCTGTCGCTGAGCGATCCGACGAATTCCCGGTCATCGTCGCCATACGTCGAGTAAAATTCTTCCACCGACCAGGTCACGTCGATGGGCCCCAGATCGACATCGTCGGCGGTGTGCGGCTTGCCGTCCGCGCCGCGATGATACGCCATCACATCGAACTGCTGGTAGCCCTTGGGATGCGGCGTGCTGCCCAGCCGCGCCAGCGCCGAGTCCGGAACCACCATTAGATAATCGATGTGATCGTAAACCGCAATCGCATCCGGAAGCACCGAGCGCCGGAAGGCGATATCGCGCTTGCCTGATATTGCGTTCGACGCTACATCGACCTCCGCCACGATTTCCGTAGCGGTGTGCGAAACAACGCGGCGCACCGTAACGCCCGCCCCGAAGTCCAGGTCCGCCGCCGCGACTTGCGCCGGCAAACTCTCGGCGATCAAACGCACGCGATTGCCCTGCGAACCGGTCTTCAACGCCGAACGGTCTACTCCGATGACGGTCGGGTCCGCCGAGGGCCGCCGCAATTTTACGTCAAAGCCGAATTCCTGATATTGGCCCCAGAACCAGCGCCCTTCCGCGCTGGATTGATCCGGCGAAAACCATAGCACTTCGCGCATGTCGCTCCCCAGATCATTCGGAGCCGGGTTCGCCGCGGGCGTTCCCTTGGACCGGCCGCGCCACGCATATCCTGCATACACCAAACTGTGGCCGGTTCGCGTGACGGTGGATCCATCCTTCATGGACTTCAATGTCACGCGCGTCGTGAACTCATCGTCAGCGCCGCCAGCCTGCACTTCCATATCGCCGTAATATTTCCCCTTGCCCAGGATGTAAGCCGAAACCAGCCACCGGCCGGTCAGCTTTGGCGCGCGCATGCGAGCCCGCCAGGCCGCCCATTCGGGAGTGTGCAAGGGCGCGGTCTTGCTGAAATACGCAACCGCTTCGTCCACCGGCAGCGGCGCCCCGGGTTCGCGGTGATGCCGCTCTTCGTCGAATCCACCGGCATTCATGCCCAAGCGGAACGCTTCATCGGCCTGTGGATACAACGCCACATGCAAATTCTCGAGGTACTTCCAGTCCTCGGCCGAACGCCGCCACGACAGCGGGCGCGCCATGGCGTGGCAATTCGTGCATGCGCCACGCACGTTGTCGGTAGGAATGTTCGTCTCGTCCTGAATGCGGTGCTCGGCGTAATACATCACCGGCTTGGCTTCTTCCGGCGCCAGGCCATGATCGGTGGCGAGATATTTCAAAATCGCCCGCGCCTCATCGGGAGCCAGACGCAAACCGTTCAAGCGCCCCATGCGCTTGATGGCCTCTTCCCAGCCTTCCGGCGTCGTACGCTCCCAGGAAATCCGCGACATGTTGCCGTTTGCGTCCCGCGCATGGCAGCCGCCACACTTTGAGATCACCAGTTGATTCGTGACCGGGATCCCCTCCTCGGGTGCGGGCTTGGCCGCGTCCGCGGACCCTGGCCCGTTTTGGGTTTGCGCGATCAGAGGAAGCGCCAGAAGAGACGCAAGCAGGAGTTTCATAACCTTATCCGAATATCATACACTTTTCGCCTCTCCGCGAAAAGCTTTCTTTGCGGGCGCTCTTGGGATTCGAAGCTCACCGCTCGGAGCTGACGGGAGGAAGCCGCTTTCTCCCCAAAAGTTCCTGCTCAGTTTGCTCGATGCCCACCTTGGCGTAATCGTTGAAGAAGCCCCACTTGCCGTAACTCGATCGCAAGCCAGGCATGAGCGCATCCACTAGCGCGGCTCCCGATTTCCCCGCCCCTTGCTCGCGGCGCACTCCGGCCCGCAGATCCGCCAGGTACTTCCGGAAAATCAGAACGTCTTGACCGTTGGCCACATCGCCATGACCCGGAACCCAAGTGGATGCGCCGTAGTCTTTCTGCATCGCATCCAGCGATTCGACCCAGGCTCCAGTGGAGGCGTCAATCAGATTCGGGACATGTTGCTTCCATAACATGTCTCCGCAAAATACAACATGAACATCCGGCACCGAGACCACGGAATCGCCACCCGTGTGTCCCGCATAGTAGCGGACATTGATCCTGCGCGATCCCAAATACAGATCGATGTGGCTGTCGTACACCAGCGACGGTAACGGAAGCGATTGCACGCGCGCTTTTTTCTCCGGCGTCACCGGCGGATCGAGCATCTTGATGTTCTCGGTTCGCATCCACGCCCGCACGTTGCGGTGCGCCACAATGGTTGCCCCCGCTGCGGCAAACACATCGTTGCCGTTCACGTGATCCAGGTGATAATGCGTGTTGACGACAAACCGCACCGGTAATGGCGTGAGTTTCCGGATCTCGCTGAGCAGCGCCCGCGCCGGCCGCGGATCTTGAAACGTGTCGATCACCGCGATGCCATCGTCGCCGATCACGAATCCGGCGTTGCCACCCGCCAGCCCTGCATCGTTCACGATCGCGGCCCAAACGCCTTTGCCGACTTGCTGCAAACGAAAATCGGGGCCCGCCGCCGCAAGCGGCCAAACCACAAACACGAAAAGAAGTGCGCCGAGGCGGCTCATCATCTTGCCAAGCTAGCACACTAGCTGCACGGGGTTGGTGAAGTTAAGATTTCGAAGGGGAAGTGCAGACACACCACAACTCTTGCATCGGCAGAGGCGCCGGCCGTTCTTTTTGTCCAACAACAGGCGTGGCGCAAAGAGGATCTGCGCCACGCCTGCTGATCTTCGATCGGTCCTTACTTTACGCTGTCGACCGTAATCGTGTCGCCGTCGACCTTACCGGTCACGGTGACTTTTTGACCCGCGTGATCGACCATTTTCGCCTGATCGGCGAATTTATAAACCTTGCCTTCCTCGGTGACCAGAACAGCCGGGCTGCCTTTCTTCATGCAGCTTTGCGCGCACTGCACGTTGCCTCTCATGGCGGGCTTATCGGAACAGGCCTGATCGATAACGTAACCAGTAACGTTGGCCGCCATCGCGCTTGCAGCCGTCAATGCGAAGCTAGCTAGTACTTTTTTCATGATTTGCCTCCCTTGGCGCTGGGACCACGAGGACCCAGGTGCGTTGAGTGTATCGCGTTCCGGCAGATAAACGCAACCTAAGGGAATTAGGACGATTTTAGCGTCGGGTTTGAACCACCCATTTACCCAGCCTGCGCCACTGGCTCTTCGTCGTGTACTCCTCGTGCTGCCGGCAACAAATAGTTGGACGGCCGCCCCGGCTCCGATGAATCGCCTTCCGTGAAGTCCACTCCCTTGGCGGTGATCGCGTAGCGCGCGTTGTCGCTGCGCGTGATCAGGCCGTTTTCCTTCAAGTACCACAGGCTGAATTCCAGATGCTCCCGCGGACAACCCAACAGATCTTCCAGCTCATGCAGCGTCATGGAAGGCGCCGCCGGCTGGTTGCGCCGTGAGGTGTACAAAAGATCCAGAATTCCCCGCCGCTTGGCCTTCTCGGCGGCCTTCCCCGTGACCGCCTCGTGCTGATCGAAAATCTGCCAGCGCAATTGCCGGTTGGATTGAAAATTCACATCGTAGGCGGCGCGCTTTTCCGGCTCGCTCAGCACACTGTAGGCTTCGGTGATCGCGCGGAAGGCGCTCTCGTTGCCGGTGGTAACGTTGTCGGGATGGTAACGCTGCGCCAGGATCCGGTAGACGCGATGAATCATCTCCGGATCCGCCTTGCTGCTGATTTGCAGAATCTCGTAGTAATCCGGCACCGTCTCGTCGAGTTCGCCGGCCGACTCGCGTTTTTCCTCATAAGCCAGCCCGGCAAGATAGCCCTCGGAAGTCGACGAGCAGTGCACCACCCGCGCTTTGACCTGCCCGGCCGTCCCCGGCAAACCCCTTATTACGATGACCTCTTCTTCTCGCAGCTTGAACGGGAGGACTAAACCCAATCCGTCGTCGCTCATGTCCGCTATCCGGGCTCGCACCTCGCCGGACCGCCCAGGGACGTTCTGCAGCATGACCCATTTGGGCTCTATGCCGCGTGCGTGCGCTTGGCGCGTTCTTCGGCGGCGCTCGGTAACTTGTGACATTAGACCTATCCTCAAGTGTTATCGGCGGATCAGCGTTAGAATCTTAGGCTGGTACCCTTTAGATGCCTCTTCCCATCCCCGACGAGCAACTCCAGCGAATCCAACCGGTCGTGGACAAACTCCTGGCCGATCTGCGCCAGCGAACAAAGACACTTACCCCTGAAATCGACCTGCCGCTCCAATACCAGCCCGAGGCCGGCTCGTGACCATTCGCGAGGCCGCCGCCGCCCTGCGCTCCCGCAAAGTATCCTGCCTGGAGCTCACCAACCGCTGCCTGGACCAGATCGCCAAGCTCAATCCGCGTCTGAACGCTGTTATCACGGTCACCGAGGATGCCGCGCGGAAGCGGGCGTCCGAACTCGACCGCGACCTCGCCAACGGCATCGATCACGGCCCGCTGCATGGCATCCCCATCGCCCACAAAGACCTGATTTGGACCCGCGGTGTCCGCACCACCTCCGGCTCCAAACTGTTTACCGATTTCGTGCCTGATTCCGACGCACCCGTAGTCGAAAAGCTGAACCGGGCCGGGGCAGTCATGCTCGGCAAAACGGGCTTGCATGAGATCGCTTACGGCATCACCTCCGAGAATCCTCACTTCGGCGTCATTCGAAACCCGCGCGATCTGGAGCGCTCGCCCGGCGGATCCAGCGGAGGTTCAGGCGCAGCAGTCGCCGCGGAGATGGCGTTCATGGCCACCGGCACCGACACCGGCGGCTCCATTCGTATTCCTGCCTCCTTCTGCGGCGTGGTTGGACTCAAGCCCACCTACGGCGCGGTGGATCGCAGCGGCATTCAGCCACTCGGCTTCTCTCTGGACCACATCGGCCCACTCGCCCGAACAGTGGCCGACGCCGGCCTGACCTATCACGCCATGGCGCAACCCCCGCGCGCCCGCCCCGCCCCGGCCAGCGTCCCCAGCATACGCATCGGATTGCCGGAGAATTTCTATCTTTCCGGCGTCGACCCGGAGGTCAAGCAAGCCGTCCAGAGCGCCGCGCGCGTTGCCGAACAATTGGGCGCGCGTGTGTCCCCAGTTCGCGTTCCAGATGTCGAGGCGCTGAACACCGCGGGCCGCGTGATCCTGCTGGCCGAAGCCTCCGCGCTGTATGAGCCGTATTGGGAACGCCGCGACGACTTCGGCGCCGATGTGCTCGCTTTGCTCGACCAGGGCCGCTTGGTCCCCGCCACCGACTACGTCAACGCGCAACGCCTGCGCCGCGCCTTGCTGAAAGATTTCCACGCGCTGTTCGCCTCCATCGATTGCCTGTTCACGCCCACCACTCCCATCACCGCGCCGCGCATCGGCCAGAAGCAGGTGGAGCTCGACGGCCAGATGGTCGATACTCGTCTCGCCACCACGCGCTTCGTCCGCGGATTCAACGTGCTCGGCTTCCCCGCCCTGTCACTGCCCTGCGGCACATCCTCACAGGGCCTGCCCATCGGCTTGCAGATGATCGCCCGCCCCTACGAGGAAGCTCTGCTGCTTTCGCTCGGTGAGGCAATGGAGCACCGGTTCGCTTCCCAACCGCCGATGTGATAAATTTGCGGCATGACACCTGACCAAGCCGAGTTTCTCCTGACACAGATTTATCTTCCGCAGCTCCAGAACGAACGCAAAACCACGCGCCGCGTAATCGAAGCCATTCCGGCGGACAAGTCCGGCTATCGGCCCGATGCCAAATCGCATACAGCTCTTGAACTGGCCTGGCATCTGGCCTCCAGCGAATGCTTCTTCCTCAATAGCGTCGCGGCCGGCAAATTTGAACCGGGCGGCTCCATGCCCGAAAACATCAAGACTTCGGCCGACGTGCTGAAGTGGTACGACGAAAACAGCGCCAAGGCCACCGCGGCCGTCAGCACCTTGAAAGGCGACGCCCTCACCAGTAACATCGACTTCCGCGGCGTCTTCAACTTCCCGGCCATCGTCTATCTCGGCCTGATGAACAACCATTCCATTCATCATCGCGGCCAGCTCGCCACCTATCTCCGGCCGATGGGCGCCAAAGTACCGCGAATTTACGGCGGCAGCGCCGACGAGCCCATGGAGCTCCCCGCCACCGCGAAATCGTAGGCCGTGGCGCACGCACACGTGCCTGACTAAACGCAGCCTGCCGAACTGCGTGCGCTACACTGGCATTTGGCCGCCTCCAGCAAGCCCGCGTCCCCTCGCGCCGAGCCGGTCCCGCTCGCCAAACGCGTGGCGGCCGCCGCGAACCACCCCACGCTTAGCGACGCTCTGCCATGGTTCGTTCGCGAAAAGCAATGGATCAACGAACAGCATCTGCAACTGTGCCGCATCCCCGCACCCACGTTCTTTGAACAACGCCGCGCCGAGTGGATGCTGGAACAATTCCGCTCCCTCGGCTGTGTCGCCCGCATCGATCGCGGCGGCAACGTCATCGCCCATCCGGTGGAAAACCGCGAGGGACCCTACCTCGCCCTCACCGCCCATCTCGACACGGTGCTCGCGCCCCGCAGCGACGAGGAAATCTTCGTCGCCCCCGATGGACGCCTGCACGGCCCGGGCGTCTCCGATAATGGCTCCGGCCTGGCCTCCTTGCTGGCCATCGCGCGCGTCATCTCCAGCTCCGCCGAACTCGCGGAAATCTTCCACCGCCTGGTCTTCATCGCCAACGTGGGCGAAGAAGGCGAAGGCAATCTTAACGGCATGCGCTACCTGTGCCGTCAATCCAGCACCGGCGGCAAGATTCAGTCTTTCGTAATTCTGGACGGCCCCAATAACGACCACATCACCTCCCAGGCCCTGGCGAGCCGGCGTTTCGACATCTCCGTCACAGGCCCTGGCGGCCATAGCTGGAGCGACTACGGCATCGCCAATCCGGTGCATGCGGTCGCGCGCGCCATCGCCTATTTCACCGAACATCGCCTGCCGGCTAACAGCGGCCCCCGGTCCTCCTGCAATTTCGGGATCATCGAGGGCGGCTCCAGCATCAACTCGATTCCCACTCAGGCGCGCACCAAAGTGGACGTGCGATCGGAAAGCGCAGTTAAGCTGGACGAGATCGCCAACCTGCTGACCGGCTCGGTGGAGCGCGCGCTGGAAGTTGAAAATCAGCGCGCCAGCGGCGGCAAGGTAACCGCCAAGATCAAGGAGATCGGGACCAGGCCCGGCGGCGCGCTTGCCAATAACGCGCCCATTCTGCAATTCATCCGCGCCGTGGACGCGCTACTTGGGCATTCGTTCCCACCTGGACTGCGCCTCCACCGACGCCAACATTCCGCTCTCCATGGGTCTGGGCGCCATTTCCATCGGCGCCGGCGGACAAGGCGGCGGCGCGCACACGCCACGCGAGTGGTTCCATCCCGAAGGCCGCGAATTGGGCCTGAAACGCATCCTGTTGACGCTCTTCCTGCTGGCCGCCGAACCGCCCGCCGGCCCCGAATTATCTCAACTCGCCGGCCACCTCTCCCGGAACGGAGGATGACCGGGCACAAGCCGCCCGGCTGGATGGTCGACCTGAGCCTGGTCGCCATCGCCATGATCTGGGGCGCGACCTTCGTTTTGGTGAAGCGCGCGCTCGCCGACGTCTCCACGCTCCTCTTCCTGGCCCTGCGTTTCACCGCAGCCACGGCCGCCCTGGCTTTCGTCTTCCGCAAACAATTGCGCGCGCCCCTTCTCGCACCCGCCCTCCGCGGAGGCATCATCGCCGGCGCGTGCTTGTTCTTGGGCTACGTATTGCAAACCTTCGGCCTCAAATACACCTCAGCCTCCAAAACCGGCTTCATCACCGGCCTCTACATTCCGCTGGTGCCGCTATTCAGCAGCCTGCTGTACCGCCGCATTCCACAATTGGCCGAACTCGCCGGAGTAGCCACGGCCTTCGTCGGCCTGACCCTCATGACCGTCGAGCGCGACCTGCTTAGCTTGAGCCGCGGCGATCTGCTGGTGGCCGGCTGCGCGGTGGCCTACGCGTTTCACATTCTGGTCCTCGGCCGCTTCGCAAAGTCAGCCAATCCGGGCGCGCTGGCCGTCGTGCAAATTGCAACCGCAGCCGTGCTCAGCTCGTTGACGTTCTGGTGGGCCGAACCGATTCGCATCCAATGGTCGCGCGACCTGTGGATCGCGCTCGCCGTCACCAGCCTGCTCGCCACCGCCCTGGCCTTCGCCGTGCAAACCTGGGCGCAGCGCTGGTCCAGTCCGACCCGCACCGCCCTGATCTTTTCCACCGAGCCCGTGTTCGCCTGGGTCACATCCTTCGCATTGGCCGGAGAGTTGCTCTCCCGCCGCGCAACCATCGGAGCCGCGCTCATTCTCGCCGGCATTTTGATGGTAGAGCTGAAGCCCCTGCGTTTTCGCACGTCCATGAGCGGGTCGACAGAAAGAAGCTGAATTATACAGGGCAAGCTTCGGCCCTCGATGCCGGGCTAGAGCCGAGCTGCTCGCAGCCTAAGCCCGGGAGGAGCTATGATCGAATCAGAATCCATGACCTCGCGGGAAGAGCTGCATAAACTCGTGGATCACATCCCGGAAGCCGACGTGGCCGCGGCCCGGAAGATCCTGCGCTCTCTGGTAGATCCGGTCGAACTCGCGTTGCTCACAGCTCCGCTCGACGATGAACCGGAGACCGAAGAAGAGCTCGCCGACGTCGAGAAAGCGTTGAGCGATCCCCGCAGCGATGTCTCCATGGAAGAGGTTTTGCGCGAGTACGGTCTGTGAACCGGTTCCGCTTCACGGAAGCGGCCCGAGCAGATCTACACCGCATCGACCGCGAGCAAGCCATGAATATCCTGCTCGCTCTCACGCGCTTTGGCAACACAGGTGAAGGCGACGTGAAGCAATTGAAGGGCTCGAAAGACTTCCGGCTGAGAGTGGGCGATTATCGGGTCCGCATGCGCTCGTTGAAAGATGGCACGATCCGCATCGCGCAAGTGAAGCATCGGCGTGAAGCCTACCGCTGATTGAAGGTGCTCCCGGCGCTCCCGCGCTATCGAACAGCCTCACTCGCGTTATCCATCGGCACTTCCGTCCCCTCGCGGACAGCTACAGCTACGATTCCATGATGCGGCTGCGCAGGTATGTAGCGCCGGGTGCCGTCGGGTCGCTTTACAACAACGGCAACGTTACTTTCGTTGGTGGCGGTGCCTTGAACAATCTCGTCTTGCGCTTTACTGGGATCAACCCAAACAACGTTTTGACGGACAATAACAATTGTGGCCACGACTTTGGGTGTCTGATGGATGAATGCGCAGACGGGGTGACCACAGGAGACTCGTACTCAAAACCGGCTATTGTGCACCAGCCGCCTAAGTACTACGGTGGTCCCTGAATCCGGTCTCCGGCCGCTTCGATCGTTTCTGTTGGTTGGATCTCTTGACGAGTGGGCCCAGAGAGGTTGTTACTTCGAGGATTTTACCAGAATGAGCCGGATTCGCTGTGATTTGGGCGCCGCATTAACCCTGCTGCTTTTGGCAGGCCCGGTGCTGCCCGCGAGTTTACCGCCTGTCGTAGCAAGATTTTCCCTCGAACACCTGGTACGTGGAACAGTGAAAAATGCGTCGCCCGTCTTCCTTTCGGAAGATGCTCTCGCTCTCCTGGTGCGGTCGGCGGAGCGGCCTGGGAGGTCAAAGCTTGCTGTATTGCGCCTTGCGAACGGGCAACTACAGATTCTAGCCGAGACCGACGGAGGCTATCAGGGAGATCGAATTTTCTCGGTGTCGAATGGACGGCTTCTCATTGCCGGAGCACGACAGAAAATTCTGTACGCTCAGGATTTGCGCCAAAAAATGGGACTTGGCGATGAAGGTCCTTAGCAACCAGTTCCCGCGAACGGAGATCATCGGTGAAGCCGGAGCGAAAGGAGAAAAGCTCTTCAGACTGACCGCTCCC
This sequence comes from Terriglobia bacterium, assembly GCA_963739705.1. Classification (GTDB taxonomy): domain Bacteria; phylum Acidobacteriota; class Terriglobia; order Bryobacterales; family Bryobacteraceae; genus Palsa-89. The sequence continues at coordinate 33,912 of CAVUBR010000030.1, forward strand.
CCGATCCAGATCGATCGCGCCGCTGGTGAACTTCTGGCTGTGTCTGACGACATGCTGGTGTATGAAACGGAGGATGCGATTCAGACCACCACGGCGGATGGCGTTACGCGGGGATCGATTCAAATCACGCCCGGAACTCGTTACTTCAACAGCGTGGAAGTTGCCGGACCCGCTCGCCTTTATTTTTCAGCCGCCGGCAATGAACACATAACGGATCTCGCTGGGAAAATGATCGTTCGTGTGAAGCCGCCAGATGGATGGGGTCTTCGCCATGGATGGAATTCAGATGGCAGCCGGCTGTTGTTCGACCAGTATCAACATAACGTCGGAATTGGCACACGCGTGGTTGAGGCAATCGCCGATGCCTTGGGGTCGCCGTTGGAGGAGGAGGCCAATGCTGAGATTGTCCGAGTCATCCACGTAATAACCGGTGCCGTCTGTTTCAATCTCGAAAGCCCTCGCGCGTTGTTCGGCCAAGCTGGCGAGTACCATGCCGACCTGTCGCCATCCGGAGGCCTCGTTGCGGTAGCGACGTTAAATGAGCTCACGGTCTATCGGCTCCCGACGACATGCTCGAAGGATTGATAACCCTTGACGCAATCTTAGATAAGTGAGAACAACCGCAAGCTCAGCCAGAACTCCCAGCCCTACCTGCTCAGCCGACGACGCCGTGACGTACCGGTACGCTCGCTGAAAACCCCTCTCACCGCGGCGGCGCGAAACGCCGCGTTTTTCTAAAAACGTGTTGACGGTCTCGTAGGCATTCTGCTGGTTGAGCTGAAGCCCCTGCGTCTTCGCACGTCCATGAGCGGGTTAACAGGAAGACGTTGAATTATACAGGACAAGCTTCGGCCCGCGAGGCCGAGGTGGAAGCCCAGACGCTCGCCGCGCGCGCAGCCCACCCCCCGGGAGGAGCTATGATCGAATCAGAATCCATGACCTCGCGCGAAGAGCTGCATAAACTGGTGGATCACATCCCGGAAGCCGACGTGGCCGCGGCCCGGAAGATCCTGCGGGCGCTAGCCGATCCCGTTTGGCAGTCCCTCCTCGCTGCACCCCTCGACGACGAGCCGGAAACAAATCAGGAACGGGCCGAAGTGGAAGCAGCCCGAAAAGAGACCGGACCCGGCACATCGCACGAGGAAGTGTTGCGCGAGTTTGGTCTGTGAGCAAGTTCATCTGGACCGAGAGCGCCCAGGAGCAAATCCGCGCAATCGATCGTGAGCAGGCGCTTGCGATCCTGCACGCGCTCAGTGAGTACGCCGCAAGCGGCAAGGGTCAAATCAAGAAACTGAAAGGCAGCGGAGATCTGCGCTTGCGCGTCGGCGATTACCGGGTGCGGTTCGAAATGGCCGAAGAAGACACGTACCGGATACTGCGAGTCGGCCATCGCAAAGAGGTCTACCGGAGTTAAGGATGTGCTCCCCGCGCTACCGGCTGTCGAACAGCCTCACTCGCGTCCGGCCCTTACAGCCGACGGGAAACTGATCGGCAGCTCTGAGCGCATCGTAAAGTGGACTACACACCGGCCAGGTGACGATCAAAGTTCTCGGTCGGGCCCCGCAGGCGTACCTCGGCGGCAAGCTGATGCTGGTGAAGCCTCTACGCCCCCTTTCTAAATTCGCGCGACCACCCCAGCCGAAACCGGGTATATTGGTTATAGTTAGTCGGCTGGAGCGTCCAGAAAGGCGAACAACAGAACATGCGGTGGTACAAGGTAATGCGGCAGCAGAAATTGCTGTCTTTGAGTCTCCTGCTCATCACGCTCTCCATCGGGATCGTGATCGGCACGCTCATCAACACCGGCGTCCATGCAGCCCGAGGCCAAGGCGGCGCCGCGCCCGACGCTAGCCCGTTGGTGGTTCCCAACCCGGTCAAGCTCGGCAACGAATTCAGCGCGCTCGCCAAGAAGCTCGAGCCCTCCGTGGTCTACATCACGGCCGACTACACCGAGCATGCCGCCGCCGACAACCCGCACCGCGGCCGCGGCAATCCGCAACCGGACCCCGGCGATGGCGACGACAACGGTAACGATTTACTGAAAAAATTCTTCCGCAATGGCCCGTTCGGCAGCGATGCGCCCCCACGCTCCTTCCGCCAGGAACAGTCCGGCACCGGATTCATCGTCGACAAGAACGGCTACATCATCACCAATCACCACGTCATCGCCAAGGTCGACCACATCAAAGTGAAGCTGCACACCGACGACACCGAATACCGCGCGCGCGTGGTCGGCATCGATCCGGAAACCGATCTGGCCGTGCTCAAGATCGATCCTAAGAGTCCGCTAACCCCAGTCTCCATCGGCAATTCCGACGCCGTGCAGGTAGGCGACTGGGCGGTTGCCATCGGCTCTCCGTTCGGCTTGGAAGCCTCCGTTACCGCCGGAATCGTCAGCGCCCTGGGCCGCGACATCGGCGGCCAATTGCAGCTCCAGCGCTTCATTCAAACCGACGCGGCCATCAATCCCGGCAATAGCGGCGGACCGCTACTGGATATCCGCGGCGAAGTAATCGGAGTCAACACCATGATCGCCACCCAGAGCGGCGGCTATCAAGGCATCGGGTTCGCCCTGCCCATCAACATGGTGGCGCGCGTCTATAACGACATTATTAAGACCGGCAAAGTCACGCGCGGCTCCATCGGCGTGAGCTGGTCCAAGAACGACAAGCCGGATCTTTTCAAAGCCCTCGGCACCAATCAGGGCGTGCTGGTCGGCGCTGTCCAAAAGGGCGGCCCATCCGAGAAAGCTGGCGTTAAGCCCGAAGACATCATCATTGCGATGAACGGAAAGCCGGTCAAGGACGGCGATGACCTGGTGGCGCGCGTCGCTGACACCCCCATAGGCACCCCCGTTACCCTCACCGTCGACCGCGACGGTAAGAAGATGGAATTCAAAGTCACCATCATGGACCGCGCCGAGGTCTTCAAGGAGCTGCCTCAATTCGCCGAATTACAGCAGCAGCAACCCGCCGCCGACGAGCCCAAGCCCGAAGAAGCTCAATATAAGTTCGGCATCAAGCTCCACTCGCTCACCGATGCCGAAAGAACCAACATGGGTGTCGAGAGCAAAGGCGGCTTGGTGGTTCGCAGCGTCGATGAAGGCTCTTTCGCCGAAGACATGGGTCTCATGGAGAAGGACGTGATCCTGGCCATCAATCGTCAGCCGGTTTCGAGCGTCGACGACGTGATCCGCATCCAGTCTTCGCTCAAGCCAGGCGACGCCGTCGCGTTCCGCATCATGCGCCCCACGCCGGGTGGTCGCGGCCGCGCTCCCGAATGGACTACCTTGTTCGTCTCGGGCACGCTGCCGCCTCGCTAAAACCGCGGCCTGCTATTTCCAGTTCAGCAAGCGCGAGGTAAGCCTCCGGCTGCGGTCGCGGGCCTTGCGGTTGTTGTTGATCCGCAATGTGCTGAGCAGCACAAACACCAGCAAAGCCAGCAGGCCGACCACCGAGCAAATGTCTGCGGTCAGAGAAGTCATCAGCCAACCATCGGCCCATCATAACCGGGACCACAGTCCGCTAAGTCTGTAAACAGCGTTCAATTGTCGCTTATTTTCAGGGGGCATACACTAGAAGCCGATCAAGTGAACCAGCCCTTAGTACTCAAGCCTTCCCGGTACCGTTGCCAGCCTGCCATCTGAGTGGCAAACACCTGAAACTACTCCTCACCAGCGCGATCAAACAGACACCATGAAACAAGATCAACCGTTTCTAACCGACGTCGAAACCCTGCGCGCCAGAGCCCGCGCCCACATCGACCAAGGCGCCGTAACCCCGGCCTACCAGGGCGATGTGACGCAAACCATCGATGTGCTCCAGGCCGTGCTCGCAACCGAAATCGTCTGTGTGCTGCGTTACACCATGAACGCCGTCTGCGCCACCGGTCTCGCCAGCGAAAGCGTCAAGGACGAGTTCGAGCAGCACGCCAAGGAAGAGCAAGGACACATGCGATCCGTGGCGGAGCGCATCAACCAACTGGGCGGAACGCCCAACTTCAATCCGGAAGGCTTGGCGACGCGGTCCGCCTCGCAGTACTCCGAGGGATCGAATCTGGTGGAGATGATCCAGGAAAACCTGGTGGCCGAGCGCATCGCCTGCGAGCACTATCGCGAGCTGATCCGTTTCTTTGCCGACAAAGACCCAACTACCCGCGTCATGATGGAAGGCATTTTGACCAACGAAGAGGAACACGCCAACGACATGCTCGATCTGTTGCGCGCCCACGACGGCCACGTCAATGAAGCGTCCATGGCAGCGCACGCCGACGGCGGCAAGCACCGACGGCACTGAGTTCATCCCCGCCCGGCCGATGTATACTCGGACATCGGCGCGCAATGATTGGCCTGCAGAATCTTCCGCAAATTATCACCGCCATCGGAGGATTGGGCACCGCTGCGTTTGGTTTAGTCGAAGCAACCAAAGTCTTCTGGGGCGGCGTAAACCACATCGGCTTCAAAGGAATCAGGACGGCTGTTACGCCGCTCATACCTTCCGGCGCCAATGCGCTCCCTCCACAGAAGGTAATCGCGACGCTCGAAGCGAATTGGTTCAATGGAACGGATCTGGGAAGCCAGAAGGCCATCGCCAAATCCCTGATCAAGCTCAGCCTGGATGCCGCCAACGCTCCCGCAGTCGCGACCGCAACCGGCGTGGACCCCGCCGTTCTCACCGCCGTCGCCACCAACATCGCCGCTGGCACTCCGCTCACCCTAGCTCAGTTAGACGTCTACTCGCGCTTCGATCTGATCGTGACCGCGCTGCTCGACGAGGCCTACCAGCGCAGCGACCAGGTCTACCGCAATGCGACCAAAGCCTGGGCCATGGCATTCGCCATTTTGCTCGCACTGATCGGCGCGGTCGTTCTACATACCGCCGGAAGCCAATTGACCTGGGCCCAGGATATCGGGGAGGCTGTGCTCGTTGGTATTCTCGCCACGCCCCTCGCGCCCATCGCCAAGGACCTTTCCACCGCGCTCGCAACCGCCGTGAACACGCTGCAGCTCGTGAAAAAGTAGGAGGACAAATGCCGCGCTTCCTGGATGTCCGCCTCTCGTCCACCGGCGGCGATCTGGCTGCCTCCGTAGCCATCAACCAGGGCACCGCCATCGGTAATTACCAGAGCCTCGACCAAGCCCGGCTCGTTCGCGATATCCAGGGTCAGAACGTTTTAATCGCCACGCACGGATTCAATGTCAACCGCGCCGATGGAATCGCGCAACTCTCCAACTGGGAAACGCAGCTTCAGCTCCCTCCGCCGTCTATCTTAGTGGGTCTGCTCTGGCCCGGGGATTCCATCTGGGCGCACGGCCTCGACTATCCCGAAGAGCCGCGCATCGCCGATGAAGCAGGCGCGCTGATCGCTCCGTTCCTCGACGCGAATTTCACCGGCGCGGCAAGCATTTCATTTGTCTCGCACAGCCTGGGCGCTCGCGTTGTGCTCGAGACCATTTCCAAAATGAATCTCCCCGCGCGCCGCCTCACTTTGATGGCCGGGGCCATCGACGACAACTGCCTGACTACCGAATTTCAGCCCTCTGCCGCCAAAATTGGAACCATCTCCGTTCTCGCCTCTAAAAAGGATGAAGTGCTCTCGGCGCTGTTTCCGCTGGGCAACTTCCTGGGAGGAATCCTGGCCGCCGGACATCCCTGGTGGCACGCGGCTCTGGGCCATACCGGTCCTTCCTCGCCGCGGCCCGCCAATTTTCGCCCGCCTTTTGAAATCCCCGACAACTGGAGCTTCGGGCACGGCAACTACCTGGAGATCGACTCTCCGCCTCCGCCCTCAATCCCTATCCCAACCGACGTTCCACCCAACGGTTCGCCCGAGCCCGCTAATGGCGCCACTGGCTGGCAATCGGCCTGGACCGCCGCGTTCTCTTCCACCCGCTTCCACTAAAAAACCGGGGACAGTACACTCATTCCCCAATTTCCAATTTGAGCCGCCTGGCAATTCCTCAGCTACATTAGATCAGAGGAACCCAGGATATGAAAGCCTACCTTCTTTTGCTCGTAGTGTCGACCACCGCCGCCCAGACTGTCGTCAAATATCACGCCACCATCAACAACGTGAAGTATGTCTACGGCCCCGCCTCCCCGGTTGCGCACGTCAAACCGGGCGATATCATCGAAACCAACACCCTGGACGCATTCGGCAACGCGCTCAAAAAGCCCGGCGACACGCTGAGCATGGTCAAAGGCGACAACCCGCTCACTGGACCTTTTTATATAGATGGCGCGCAACCCGGCGACACGCTGGCCGTAAAGTTCCTCGACCTCCAGGTGGACGGCAACCAGGGCGTCGGCAACCTCGCGCCAGGCTTCGGCGCGTTGAACCAAACCAACTACACCGCCATGCTCCACGCCCCGCTGCCCGAAAAAACCTGGTTCTATCCGATCGACAAAGCGAGCAACACCGCCACTTTCAAAGCGCTAGACTCCAACTTCTCGGTGAAAATCCCGCTGCATCCTTTCTTCGGTTGCATCGGAGTCGCCCCCGCCGCGCAGAGGTGCGCAGCTCCATCGTACCGGCCGAATTCGGCGGTAACATGGACGCACCCGAGGCCAGCGTCGGCAATACGTTGTACCTTCCCGTGAACGTCCCCGGCGCGCTGCTCTACATGGGCGACGGCCACGCCGCCATGGGCGACGGCGAAGTGGACGGCACGGCCATCGAGGTCCCGCTGCTCGCACGGGTCCAGGTCAGCGTCATCAAAGGCCGGAAGATCAACTGGCCCCAATTTGAAAACGACAATTCCATCATGACCGTCGGCGCCTATCGCCCGCTAGACGACGCCCTGCGAATCGCCTTCACCGAACTGGTGGATTGGATCCACAAGGACTACGGCCTGTCGAGCCTGGACGCCTATGAGTTACTGTCGAAAGTTGCGAAGATCCATCTGGATGAAATGGTCGACCCCAATTATGTAGTCGTGGCGTCCATCGACAAGAAGTTCCTGCCGCCGAAGAAGTGAGGGCTACGGCTTGACCACCGCGCGCAGAAACGCCAGGATCGACTCCAGCTCCTGATCGTTATAGGACGCGAGCATCGCCTCATGCCGCCAGGCGCTGCCTTCTTTGAACGTCACCTCGCCCTTCGCAAAGGTCCGCAGCACCGGAGGCAGCGTCTTCAAGTCGTAAAGCTTCGTTTGTGCGCCGCTCTTGTTCAACGGAAGCGCGGGAAACGAATCGCCCTCGGCGGTCGCCGTCTCCACCTGCGGCGTCGCGATCTGACGCAGCGCCGCCACACTCTCTGGAACCGATGTAAACGGCAGCGCCACGGCAATTCCAATCCCGTCCGCCTGATGACACGTCGAGCAGCGCTGGAACCCCCGCACTTGATCGGCAAACAACTGCCGCCCGCGCTGCGCATCCGGCGGAAGCTTGCGCGATTCCCGCACCATGGCAAAAGGATTCGGCGGCGGCGTGACGCCATTCAAGCTGTCGACATACGCAATGACCGCCAGTAAATCCTCCCGATCAAGCGATGTCCCAAACGCAGGCATGCCCGTCCCCGGAATCCCGTTTCGAACCGTCTGCGAAATGTACGCATCGTCGAATCCGCGCGCGGCCAGCCTCGGCGCACCGCCCGGAGTCCCCTTGACGCCGTGACAATATCCGGTGGCGCAACTCTTATTGAACACATCCAGCCCACGCATCGCAGGAGACGGCGCATTTTGCTGCGCCGCCGCCAGCGCCGCCATCAACATCAGCCCTGCGAGGGTCTTCATTGACCCGCCTCCGGCAGCGCAAACACCATCAGCGTCGATCCCGGCCGGAAATTCTCCGCCTCCGGCCAAATCGAAGTCAGCGAGCGCCCTGCGATCGAACCCCAGCCGGTCGGCGTAGCAATGTACTGCCGCCCATTCACGCTATAAGAAATCGCCGACCCGCGATTCCCGCCGCCGGTCTGAAAACTCCACAGCTTCTCGCCCGTGCGCGCATTCAGCGCGAAGAAATAACCTTCCGGATCGCCCGTGAACACCAGATCGCCGGCGGTCGCCAGCATCGACGCCAGCAACGCGTACTTGTACCGCACCGACCACATGCGCTTCCCCGTGACCGGATCGTACGCATCGATATGGCTATACGCTGGACCCTCGGCCGGCGCGCGATGACTCCACGTCCCTCCCAAAAAGCCGCGCCCTTCCACCGGCGTCTGCTCACGTGCCACCGAGTCGCTGCAAATCTCGAGCGTCGGGGTATACATGAAACCAGTACGCGGCGAATACGCCACCTGATTCCAGCTCTTCCCGCCATCCGGCCCCGGACAAATCAGTGTCGCTTTGCCCTCCACCGGCTCCACGCGCCCCAGAATCTTGCCATCTTCCGTCATGCCCTCAGCCAGGTGTGATTATCCACGATCGGAAACGCGCCGATAAACTCGCCATTGGTCCGGTCCAGCACCCACGCATATCCACTCTTATTGATATGCACCAGCAGCTTCCGCATCACGCCGCGCACCGGCCGGTCGATCAGCAGGCATTCGTAAGCCGAATCGTAATCCCAAACATCTTTCGGAATCTCCTGGTAATACCATTTGAGCTTGCCTGTATCGGCATCCAGCGCCACCACGCTGTCCGGTATAAAGATTCGCACCCTCGCCCTGCCCGGAAAACCGATTCGCCGAATACATATCCGACGCAGCATTTCCCGTGCCCCAATAAACCAGATTGAGATCGCGGTCGAACGAGCCCGTCATCCAGGTCGCGCCGCCGCCATATTTCCAGCTATCGCCCTTCCAGGTCTCGTTCCCTTTTTCGCCCGGGCCCGGAATGGTATAGAAGCGCCACGCCAGACGCCCGGTCTTCGCGTCCAGCGCCGTGAGAAATCCACGAAACGCGCCGTCGCCGCCGGCCTCCCGACGATCACCTTGTCCTTGACCAACAGCGGCGCGCCGGTGATGCTGCAGCCGCACTGGCTCGAATCGGCCATCGCGGTCTTCCACGCCTCGGCCCCGGTCTTCTGATCGATCGCCACCACGTAATCGTCGTAAGTTCCGACAAACACCTTGCCCGCGCCCACGGCGATGCCGCGATTCTGAATGTTGCCTCCCGCCCCGCGCGGCATCGGATACTTGTACTGCCAGATCATCTTTCCGGTCGCGGCATCCAGCGCAAAAACCTGGCTGTGCGTGGTCGAAAGATACAGCACGCCATCGATCACGATCGGCGTCGATTGCAACCCTTGCAGCATAGTCGCCGGTCTGAAACTGCCAGGCCGGCAGCAGCTTCTTCACATTCGACGTATTGATCTGATCGAGCGCGCTATACCGCCAGGCAAACTGCGTGCCGCCATAGGAAGGCCAATCAGCGCTGGTCGCGCCATTCTGCGCCCAGAGCGCGGCGAGACCCAAGGAAAGCGTCAACAAAACATGTCGCATCTTCATTTGATGTGATTTTACCCGACTCGCCGATTCGGAGCGGATCGCCAGAACCGGGTCGAACGCTACCTTCTTCCTGATCCGTAACCAAAGCGCGCCCGAGGCTAGCGGCTCAGCGGGCTCTCCCATACACGGAATAGCAGTTTTTTGAGCCGGGCGAAATCCCTCGATCCGAGCTCGGCGCTCCATTCGCGCTCGACATCGCGGAGTATTTCGTGGATTTTTGAATATGCGGCCCGCCCGCGTTTCGTGAAGTGGACAATTCGCATGCGGCCCTCGCCCGGCGCTGCCGACCGGGAAAATATAACCAAAACCTTCCAGGCTCTGGAGAAGCTGGTTCATGGCTTGCTTGCTCATGCCGCGCGCTCGGCCAGAGTCCCCGGGTGAAACGCCATCCGGACCTGGAAACTGCAGCACCGCGATATGCGGCAGGCGCAACTCGTCAAAGCCGGCCGCATTGAGTTCTTTGATGATGCGGCGATGGATGGCGTGAGCGGGCGCGCGCAGCAGTGCGCCGATCAACATGTCTGCCGTTTTGCCGGCTGCCTTTTTGACGATGCGGGCATTGACATTGTAAGTAAATTCCAGTTTACCATCGGAGACAACGGTAAACTACCTTTACCGGAGGAGATCACATGACGCAGCCGACCTTCGACCTTCAGGCCAATCCTTCCGACGAGACCATCCGCCTGGGGCCTCTCACAGTACGCTTCCTGATCACCAGGGACAACTCAAATTCCCAGCATCGCGGCCTTTGAGGTTGTCGTTCCCAGAGGCGCAGCGCCTGCCGGGTCCAGCACATAGCCACGACCATTATGAGGAGACGATCTACGGTCTGGACGGAGTTTTGACGTGGACTGTCGATGGAAAATCCTATCGACATCGGGCCCGGGCAGGCACTCTGTATTCCGCGAGGCGCCATCCACCGGTTCGACAACAATGCAAGCCGCGATGCCAAGGCCTTGTGCGTAATCACACCGGCCGCAATTGGCCCGCAGTTTTTCCGCGAGTCTGCCGAGGTGATCAACGCGGCGGCCGGCGCGCCGCCGGACCGCGCCAAAATGGCCGAAATCATGCGCCGCCACGGCCTCACGCCCGCTCCACCTCAGGCGTAGCGTCGAGGAACCGTCTCGTGTGGTCAGCAACGCGGTTGCAATCCAGATGAGAGGCTTGACACTTCAACTTCGCCTTTGATGCCCTCGCAGTCCCTGAAGCGATCAATGGTGAGGCTAACTGGTTTATCTGCCCATATGAGGCCTCCGATTTCATCGACAATGACTCCGTACGACCGAGGCGTTGCCGGCTCGACCCGCGTCAACTCCGATATACAATACATGCAGGGCAATATCAATGTCGGCACTCCATGGTTCACTGCTGGAGCGGATCACGATTGATCCTGAGGTGCGGTTCGGGAAGCCCTGTATTCGCGGCCACCGAATCACGGTCCAGGAGATTCTGGAATGGCTCTCCAGCGGAGCGGCCCAGGAACAAATCCTGGCCGACTATCCCCAGCTCGAGCCAGAAGACTTGCTGGCCGTGTACGCTTACGCCGCGGAGTTGGCGGGCGAGCCTAAAGCCTCGAAGGGATGAAACTTCTGTTCGACGAGAGCCTTTCGCCAAGGCTCGTTGAACTGCTGCATGACCTTTTCCCCGACTCCGAAAGCGCGCTTCGCAACGGACTGGCGAGAGCCGGCGATCTCAGAATTCTTGGAATACGCGTCGTCGGGCGGCTTCGTCCTATTCTCGACAGATGCGGACTTCGAGCGTCTGGTGAGCAGGTTCAGTGGTGCGAAGGCCGTCATTCTCAGGTCCTGCAATTATCCGACCGGCGTTGCCGCCGAGGTACTTCGGCGGAACGCGATCCGCATTGCTGAGTTGTACAATTCTCAGGATCATTTGATCATCATTGAGCGATAGTATCGGCTGGAGGCGTTCCCTCGCATAGTGAGCTTCCTAAGCAAGAAGGGCTCTGGACATCGCCGCCTAAGCAGGCCGATGCGCCTTCAGGAAGGAATGAATCTGGCGCACCGCCAGGGGAATTCGCTCCTTGGGTTGTTTCCAGGGGAACATGCTTACCTCGGCCTTGGGCGCCAGCATCGCGCACTCCATGGCGACCGTGTATGGGTGCGCGGGAACGTCGTCCGGCAGGATCAGCACCGGGTTCTGGCAACTGCGCACGAAATCGCGCGTCACAGTGAAGACGAAGTCGGCGTTCGTCTCGAACATCCTGGTCACGAATTGATCCGTCGTCTGCATCGTGATCTCGGGCCTCTTAGCCGTCAGCGTGGCACCCCAACTTGTCCAAAATGCGCCTGGATATTTACGGTCGCGCATCTCCGGACGCCAACCCACCGGCTGCGCCAGCACGGCTCCGGCAATACGATCGGGCGCGCGCTTCAAAAGACTCCAGATGAAAGGGCCGCCGATGCAGAAACCCATCACCGCGAACTTGTCGATCCCCAGATGATCCATCAGGCCGAGCTGGTCGTCGGCATAGGATTCCCACGGCCGGTCGACCTCGACCGGGCCGGTGGACTGGCCACTGGGGGCATTGCGCAGGTCCGCCGTGATGCAACGATATTCTCCCTTGAACTCCTCGATCGCATTAAACGGCGAGTTGCCGGTGAAGAAGGAGATCGTCGCGTTCAACCCTCCGCCCGGAATCAACAACAGCGGGAAGCCGGAACCGGCCTCCTCATAGTAGATACGAACCGGGCCTCTTTCATAGAACTTGCCAGTTCCTCTTTCGCCCGGCTGCTGAGCAAATACGCCTCGGCACGGCGGCCGTTGCCGCTGCCGCAGCTCCCGCTGCCAGAACGGTGCGTCTGGTCGAACCCATAAATCGGCATCCTCCTTGATCGTTGATCGCAATCGCCTGCGCGGCTCGAAGCACCAGCGTGCCTCGCGCATGCAGTGATCCGTTGTCGCGAAGGCATAATAGCACAGGTTCTTTTGGGCTGAAGGGTCGAAAAACGGATCTCCAGGCAATCGGACGTGATGACTGCGTCACAGGTTCGGTAGTGCCTCACATTTCAGCCGAATGTGCTTTCCGGCTACATGTCCAACTCGGCGGTTACGAGTCAACTGACGGCAAGGCGGCTTCACTTGCCCGCGCTGGCCTGCTGCCCACGAAAGTCCTCGAACCAATTGTGCACTACGTGGATCGACAACGGCGGCTCATCGCTGGGCCTGTCAAGAATGATGAACCGCTTGCCGTCGGCCGAGACATCGTATCCGGCGCCCAGCACCCGCTTGCCAAACAACAGCTTGGGCGTCCCCGGCGAAAAGGTCGGCCGCGTGGCGACGCTCACCCCCATCAGCCCGGCGCCCGGCTCAAGATAGTAGATTTCCCCGCCATCCCGTCTCCAGCGCGGTGCGATTCCTCCCTTGGCCGAGACCTGCCATTGACCGCCCCCGTTCGGGAAGTCGCGGACGTAAATCTCGTTCGTACCTGATTCGTCGGACACGTACGCGACAAAGCGTCCGTCCGGCGAAAATCGTGGACCGCGCTCGTTGAAGGCAGTTCTCAGGAAAACCACCGGCTCACCCAGAGTTCCGTCCTTAAGGCGTTCCCGATAGAGCAGCTGGCTCTTGGTGTCGCGCGTGGAAGCTGCGTAAATCAGGAATCGCTGGTTCCCTGACCAATCCGGAGCCATTTCGTCCACCGGCGTGCCTACCAGCAGCTTCGCCTCGCCATTTCCGCTGGCTGGTTTAGAAAAGATGTCGGCGCTTCCGCTACGGTAGGACGCATACGTGATCTCGCTTCCCGAGGGTGTCCACGCCCAAGGCGTTTTTCCAGCTTTATCGAATGTGAACCGGCCCTTGCTGCCCCGCTCCACGTCGTATACCCAAATGTCCGAGCCGCCTTCCCGCCCCTCCACCGCCAGCCTGCGGCCATCCGGCGACAACACCGGGCTGCTTTGACGAAAAGGTTCGCCGACCGCCGAAAGGGTATTGCCCGACCGATCGACCCACGCCAATTGCAACCGTCCCGAAGGTGAATCGCTATAGACCAGCGTGCCGGTGCGCGACACCTGCGGCGTCGAAGCGTGCTGGGCGATCGGGAAAGCTTTGCCGCTGGGTTGCAGTGTCGCCAGAGAAAATGGCAGGGCCATGATCATACCTAGGTCGGCCGAACCATCTACATAAATGATGTGTCCAGTGGGACTGTAGGCCGGGTAAGGATTCCCTGAGGACGACATCGTGATCAGGCGGCGTCGATCCTCGCCCACCGCTTGAACGTAGATCCCGTGCCCCCCGGGCCGGTCCGGATCCAGCGCCGCATACAGGAACGCCCTGCGTCCGCCCGGCAAATCGAGAAAAGAAGGGTGCTCGATGTGAGGATGTTTGAGGATCAGAGTAGGCGATCCGCCTCGCGCGGGAATTGTGTACATCCCAGAGGTGTCGCAATAAACGATCGTCTGGCCGTCCGAGCTCCAGTTAGCGCGCCGGAAGGAACCTGCGAGCTTAGTGATCAGAACCGGCGTTCCTCCCTGCACCGGAATTCTCACCAGACCACAACCCGGCCGGAAGCCGCAATCCGAATATCCGATGGACTGGTTATCGGGAGACCAGAACGCCTGATAGACGCCCACGGCTCCAGGGACGGGACGAGCTTGTTCCTCGTCAATGTCGCGCACCCAGAGTTGCCCACCTTGGGACTCTACGTACGCGATGTGCTTGCCATCCCAGGAAATGGAGACCTCGGTGTCAATGTCGCCTCCCCTCACCAGTTGCTTGGGTGTGATGGTGAACTTGACCGTGCGAAGCGGAACGGTTTCGGGCGAACGACGGAGCGCTCGAGTTCCCAAGACAGTCAGGGTCACGGCTGCTGCCGCCACGGCTACAACCAGCGCGGCTCTCCGCCAGCCAAGTCTCGATTGGAGGCGCCTCGCGTTGCCCGCGCCGCCGACAGACTCCCCGTCAGCGATTCCTCACGCAGTTCCTCCAGCGCCACGCGGAGGTCGGCCATAGTCTGGAAGCGGCGTTCCGGATCTTTCTTCAGGCAGCGCAGAATCACTTTTTGCAGATCGAGTGGGACGCTCGCGGGCAGTGGGTCGGGTTCCTCGTGCAGCACCGCCGCCATGGTTGCCATCATCGAGTCTTTGTGGAAGGCGCGCTCTCCGCTGACCATCTCATACAGCACCGCCCCGAAAGAGAAGATGTCGCTGCGCGCATCCACTGGTTTGCCTTCGGCGACGACCGCTGCGT
>CAVUBR010000031.1:0-21640 GCA_963739705.1 Terriglobia bacterium
CGGTGGTCGTTTCGGTGGCCGGCAAGGGCAGTCCGGGCAACATCTACATGGGAATCCAGTAGGTCCCAGCCAGACGGCAGCGTATTCATCGTGCTACCATAATATTTCGTCGGGCGAATATTTTAATCGAACTAAGCGTCCGATTTCCACGTCTAAACCCGGTGAGAGGAACCGTTCCCAAGTGAAGCCTAAATGGAAGATCCTGCTTGCCTTCGGCTTGATCGCGCTGGTCAGCGGCGGAGTCTTCGCCAGTATCAAGCTCAACGAACGAGGCATCGTCACGGTGCAAAGCGGGACGGCTGTACGAGAGGACGTGACCGCGATCGTGACCGCATCGGGCGAGATTAAACCCAAGAACTACATCACTTTGGGCGCTAACACCGCCGGCGCCGCGCCGATTACCCAGATCCTGGTCAAGGAAGGCGACCACGTCAAGAAGGGCCAGGTGGTGGCCGAACTGCAATCCGTCCAGGCCGATGCCGATGTGGTGGCGCAAAAGGCGGGGATTGCCACCTCGCTGGCCGACTCGGCCGCGGCGGAAGCCAACATCGTCGCCATGGAGGACGGCGTCCGGACCAATCAGGCCACGCTCGAGAAGCAAAAGACTGAACTCCAGCGCACCAAGCTCAATCTGGACCGCGCTACCGAGCTGTATAACGCCAAGCTGATGGCCAAGCAGGATTTCGATCAGAAGAAAGCGGAATACGATACCGCGGTCGCCGCCATCGGCGAGGCAGAGGCGCGGCTGGAACAGGCCAAGGCGCAGGTGAGTCAGGCCCGGCAGCAAACGGCCTCGGCGCAAAAGCGCATCGCGCAAATGCAGGCGCAGTTGGATCGCTTCAACGATGTGCTCGCAAAATATTACGTGCGCGCGCCGCTGGATGGTATCGTGACGGACCTGCCCGTGCGCGTGGGCGAGACGGTGGTTCCGGGCGTGCAAAATTCGGCCGCCAGCACCATCATGACGGTCGCCGACATGTCGCTCATTACGGCTGAAATCAAGGTGGATGAGACCGACATAGTCAACGTGAAAGTGGATCAGCCGGCCGATGTCACCATCGATGCGATGCCGAACCAGACGTTCAAGGGCCGTGTGGTCGAGATCGGCAATACCGCGATTCTGCGCTCCACCGGTTTGGCGGCGTCCACCAGCACCACCGCCAATCAGGAGGCCAAAGACTTCAAGGTCGTGATCGCGATTGACAATCCGCCCGACGATATCCGTCCGGGGTTGTCTTGCACCGGCAAAATCGTCACGGCTACCAAGCTGCACGCGCTGACCATTCCGATTCAGGCGCTGACCGTACGCCAGCGCGGGGATTTGGAGCCGCAGGACAAGAATAAAGGCGTGGAGGCGGCTTCCAAGACCGATCCGGCCGCCGAGAAAGCGAAAAAGGAAGAGCTGCAAGGCGTCTTTGTGATTCGCAACGGGCGCGCGGAATTCGTTCAGGTCGCCACCGGCATCACCGGGACGACTGATATCGAGGTCATGAACGGGCTCAACGATGGCGACCGCATCGTCACCGGCCCCTATAAAGTGATACGCACCCTGCGCAACGACGTCAAGATCAAGGTGGACAACAAGCCGCCCGTGGTAGGCGTGGGCAGCTAAGTCGAGAAATGGCGACGACAGCGACACCGGAACTCGTCGAGCGCGGCGAGACTCTGAAGCGCGAAGGCATCGTTATCCGCACGTACGATTTGTGGAAGACGTATGTCATGGGCGATCAGGAAATCCACGCTGTTTCGGGCGTGGACATCGAAATCCGGCGCGGCGAATACGTGGCCATCATGGGGCCGTCGGGGTCCGGAAAATCGACCCTGATGAATCTGATCGGCTGCCTGGACACGCCCTCGAAAGGCCTGTATTACCTCAACGGGACGCTGGTGAGCGATATGCAGGACGACGAGCTGGCGCATATCCGGAACAAGGAAATCGGGTTCGTTTTTCAGACCTTCAATCTGCTGTCGCGCGCCACCGCGTTGCACAATGTCGAGCTGCCGCTGATCTACGCCGGGATTCCATCGGCGGCGCGAACCGAGAAAGCCAAGGCCGCCCTGAAGGCAGTCGACCTGGAAGCGCGCATGCTTCACAAGCCCAACGAGCTTTCCGGCGGCCAGCGGCAGCGCGTCGCCGTGGCGCGGGCGCTGGTGAACAATCCCTCCATTCTGCTGGCCGACGAACCGACCGGCGCGCTGGATAGCGTCACCGGCAACGAAATCATGGGCCTGTTCGAGCGTTTGTACAACCAGGGAAATACCATCGTGGTGGTCACGCACGAAGCCGACATCGCCATGCGCGCGCATCGGGTGATCCACATCCGCGACGGCAAAGTGGAAAAAGACGAGCGAATCCGGTAGCCCGGTAGACCCCTAGTGCGCCAGTGAACTCGAAGCGCCGCGCCCGGCGCGCGTCTTCTTCATTAGAAACATCAGCGGAATCAAGGCCAGGAACGCGATCGCCAGCAGGCGAAAATCTTCGAGGAACGCTAGCATCGAGGCCTGGCGTTGCACCATGGCGTACACGAATTGCTGGGCCTGCTGCGCAGCGTGCGCGGCATCGGCGCCTTTTGCCAGGAACATCTGCTTGGCGGCTTCGAGCGTGGATTGATAGGAAGCGTCCAGCGGCGACAGATGCTCGATCAGCCGTTGCTGATGGAATTGCTCGCGGCGCGCGATGAGCGTGGTGGAAAGCGCGATGCCGGTGCTTCCGCCGATGTTGCGCGCCAGGTTGATCAGACCCGTCGCGTAGCTGGTGTTCTGCTTGGCGATGAAGTAGAACGCCGTGGTGTTGATGGGCACAAACAGGAACGCCAAACCCAGGCTTTGCACGATTCGAGCCATCACCGCGTGCCGGAAGTCGATTTCCAGATCGAAGCGCGACATTTGATACAGGCCAAGGGAGGACACCAGCAGTCCGAACATGACCAGCCAGCGCGCCTCGAAGCGCGAAAGCAGAAGGCCCACCATCGGCATCATCACCATGATTGCCAGGCCGCCGGGTGAAAGCGCCATGCCGCTTTGCGTGGCCGTGTAGCCGAGCAGCGTCTGAAGGAACAGCGGAAGCGCCATGGTGCTGCCGTACAGAACGAAGCCCAGGACGAACATGGTGAAGGTGGAGATGGCGAAGTTCCTCTCCTTCAGCAGATGCAAATCGACCACCGGATCCTTCTGGCGAAGTTCCCAGAAAACCACCGAGACCAGCGCGACGACGGCGATGACCGCGGCGGCGACGATCCCGTGCGAAGAGAACCAGTCGTTGCGCTGGCCTTCGTCCAGCATGATTTCGAGCGCGCCTAGTCCGGTGGCGAGCAGCCCCAGGCCGATGTAGTCGATGCGGAGCCCAGCCATGCTCTTGCGCGGCAGATAGGGCGGATCGAAGATCAGCAGCGAAGTGAACAGCAAAGAACAAATTCCGACCGGGATGTTGATCAGGAAAATCCAACGCCAGGTATAGTTGTCCGTGATCCAGCCGCCCAAGGTTGGCCCGACCACAGGCGCGAATACTACACCCATTCCGTAGACAGCCATGGCCATGCCCTGCTTTTCGCGTGGGAATGTCTCGCGCAGGATGGCTTGCGAAACCGGCTGCAGCGCGCCACCACCGAGCCCTTGCAGCACGCGGAAAACGATCAGCGTGGTCAGGCTGGGCGCCAGGCCGCACATCGCGGAACTCAGGGTGAACAGCGCCACGCACGTCATGTAGAAGCGCTTTCGTCCAAATAAAGAAGAAAACCAGCCGCTCAGCGGCAGCACGATCGCGTTCGCGACCAGATACGCGGTGAGCACCCAGGTGGCTTCGTCCACGCTGGATGAAAGGCTGCCGGCGATATGCGGAAGAGCCACGTTGGCAACGCTGGTATCCAACACTTCCATGAAGGTGGCCAGCATCACCGTGCCGGCGATCACCCACGGATTAATGTCCGAGCGGTCGCGTGCTCCCAGCGTCAAGACCTGCGTTGCCATGCTTGTTCCGGAGCCTTACTTGATGTTGATAGTGGCTTCGACGTTCATGCCCGGGCGCAAGGTTTTATTGCCGCCGGGGATGGGGTCGAGCACGATCTTGACAGGAATTCTCTGCACTACCTTCACGTAATTTCCGGTGGCGTTCTCGGGAGGCAGCAGGCTCATGCGCGTGCCGGTGGCGCCGGCGATGGAATCCACGTGCCCGGAGAATTTCTCGCCGCCCAAATCCGCTTTCACTTCGGCCCGCTGGCCGGCATGTACATCGGCCAGTTGCGTCTCTTTGAAGTTGGCCGTCACCCAAACATCCTGAAGCGGAACAACCATCATGAGGCCTTGGCCCGGTTGAATGATCTGCCCCACTTCGGCGATCTTCTTGGTGACGACGCCGTCCATGGATGCCTCGACAGTGGTGTAGCTGAGATTGAGCTCGGCAGTTTCCAGATTGGCGCGTGCTTGGGCGATGTTGGCCTCGGCGGACGCTACGTCGGCAGTGCGGACATTCACTTGCTGCTGGTTGGCCTTCGCTTCGGTGACGGCCGCGCGCGCCTGCTCGACATGAGCTTGAGCGCTAAGCAGGGCGGCTTTCTTTGTATCGGCGTCCTGCATCGCGCCATTCAGTTTGTCCTTGGCGGCCTGCAACTCGCTCTCGGCCATGCGAGCCGCGGCGACGTAGGAATCGTATTGAATGCGGGAAATCTCGGTCTTTTCCACCAACGGCTGCATGCGTGCCAGGTCGGCCTGTGCGCGATCATAGTTCGCCTGCGCGGTGTTCACGTTGGCGCGAGCCCAGGCGATGTCGGTGGTGGAAGCGCGCGTGTAATCGAACTTGGCCTGTTGATATTGCGCGTCGGCTCCATTCAACTGGGCCTCCGCGCCGGATGTCCCGCTGAGCGTAGTTTCGCGTGTAAGCGGTACGTTGACGGTAGCGCCTTTGGCCTGGCTCTCGGCGAACGCCAGCGCGGCGCGGGCCTGATCGACTCTGGCCTGATAGTCGCGCGGATCGATGCGCACCAGCACCTGGCCTTGCTTGACCTCCTGGTTATCATTGACCAAAACTTCAGCAATGTTGCCGGAGATTTTGGCCGACACCGGAATGATGTGCCCGTCCACCTGAGCGTCGTCGGTAGAAACGTGGCCCAGGGAGCGCAGCCACAGCACCAGACCGGCCGCAGCCAGGGCTAAGATGACGCCGAGGATCAGCAACCGGCGCGGCCACGGGCTCGGCTTTCTGGTCCGCCGCGTCGATTCCGCGGTCAGTCTCTCGCGGGACGGCGTTTGGATTTCCGTATCCATCGGGCGTTCGAGCGTCTCCGGTTCTATTGTGGCTTGCTTTTCATTTGGCATACAAAGTCTCCATCTGGCCGGTGGCGTGGGCCAGGTCCGCGCGGGCCTGGCTGTAGCGGTACAACGCCGCAATCTGGTTATCGTTGGCGCGGGCCAACTCGTCCTGTGCGGTTATCACTTCGATGTTGTTGGCTACGCCAGCTTGAAAACGGTCGCGCGCCTGGGTCACTTCTTGCCCGGCGAGATCGACGCCCTGATTGGCGACATCCACCTCGCTGCGCGCTGCTTCCAATTGCGCACCGGCGGTCTTCACTTCCAGCGCGATCCGATCCCGCAAATCCGCCTGCTGTTGCGCGAGCTTCTTCAATTCGATATCAGCCGCGGCGATCTGTCCCTTGATTCGTCCGCCGGTAAAGAGCGGAACTTGGAGATTCGCCTCGTACTCATAGGTGGGAATCATGCTAACGGGAGTAAGCCCCTGGAGCGCCCAGGAGCCGGTCAGGCTCACCTTGGGCAATCTCTGATCCCCGGCTTCCTGCTTCTGCAAGGTGGCGGAACGGATCTGGGACGCGAGCGCCTTCATCTCGGGCCGCTCGGTGAAGGCGCCGTTCCACGCTTTGATCGGAGTTGAATTCCTCGGTGCGAAAGAACTGGGATTCGTCGGCCAGCTCGACGGATTGATGCGGGTCGAGATTCAAAAGCCGCGCCAGGCCATACAGCGACGTCTTCAGCTCGGTCGAGGCGTCGATCAGGCGCTGCCGCTCATTTTGATATTGGACATTGGCGCGCAACGTGTCGATGCCGGTTCCCACACCGTTGCTCTGCATGTCGCTGGCCTGATCGAAGAGCGCCTTGGCTAGATCCACGCGCGACTGCGCCGCTTTCACGTCCGCGGCCGCGCGCAGGCAGCCCAGGTATTGAGATACGACTAGCTGCACGTTCTGCTCGCGTACGCTCTGGTTTTGCGCGCGGGATTCGGTCACGCTTTCCTTAGATGCTTGCCAGCGCCGCCAGGCCGTCAAGTCGAAGATGGGCGCCGTTCCGGCCGGGCCCGCTTGCGTCACCCAGAACGGCCCGATGTGTCCCGGAAAGCCTGGAACGGCCGAGCCGAAGAGCGCCTGCAGGTTGGCGCGGCGAACGATTTGCGATCCGTCGAAATTCACTTGTGGCAACAACCCCGACCTCGCGATATTCTGATTCTCCAAACTCTCAGCTATATTTAGATTCGCGATCTGCACCTGAGGATTCTGTTTCAGAGCCATCTCGACTGCATCGTGCAAGGTCAGCTTTAAGGGCTGCGGGTCGGCGGCCCTGGCAACCCAGCCCGCCGCCAACAGCAGCAATACGGATTGAACCAGAACTCCACGCCGCGGGCGCTGCCGTTTGCCGGTGATTTCAGCGACGATAGAACAGGTCAGCGGTCCGGCCGTCCGGAAGAACGCGCCTTCGCGAAACAACTTAGTAAGTACGCGCTTGCCTTCTTCGTCGATGAATAGTGTGCCCGTCAAGTCGACCACGCGAGCTTTGCGCTCTACGGGACACGTATTCCAAGCCTGCTCCAACTCCTTGGCCCACGCGGCGACCAGCTTGCCCTCGACCTGAAACGTCACAGCGGCCGCGCTGTCGTGCGTGGTGATTTTCAACATCGCCGGGATCCCCGTAGAAGCTAATGTGCAATGCGCGGTCCGACATTTCTCGCTTAAGTTTCAATTTCTTAGGTGATTTTGCGACGCGCACATGTGCCGATCTATCGGCGCCTGCCGAGTCTTCGGCAGGGCTGGGCGAGGCGTACAAGGGATGGGAACATTTGGCAAGCCGCGGTGTCTACTTAGACGTGTTTGAACAATCGGTACTCCCAGCGGAAGGAAGAAGTCGGCCGCTGAGTTTTGTGGCGTCGATAAGTGCGGAGCTAATCATAGTAAGTGCGCTAATTATTATTCCACTCACTTATAACGAGCACTTACCGGACTTTCATTGGAAGAGCATCGGTGTGGAAACGCCGCTGAAGCCGGTTACGCCCAAGCCCATACCCGCGCATTTGTTGCGGCAGGTATCGAGCGGCGTGTCGGCTCCTCGCCTTTTTGCCGGCTTTTCGCTGTTGCAGCCTCATCGTGGGACCAGCGCAATTCTGGCGCCGGAGTCTTGGGATTCACCTCCGATCGAACCTGGAGTCGGCGGAGCCTTTCGAGAAGGTTCGAGCCACGTGATCGACCTCGCTGGCCAGGTCGATGCGGTGGCGCCGCCGCCCCCGATGCACGAGGCACCGCGCCAAACGCAGCCCACCGGACCGATGCGCGTCAGCGCGGGCGTGCAAATGGCGAAGTTGGTTAAGAAGGTGATCCCCGAGTATCCGCCGCTAGCGAAATCAGCGCGCATTTCAGGCGTGGTGCATTTGATCGGTATAATTGGCCGCGATGGAACAATTCGGAATCTGCAGTTAGTCAGCGGCCATCCTCTGCTGGCGCGGGCCGCGCTCGAAGCGGTTCAGCAGTGGGTCTACCAGCCAACCTTGCTCAGTGGCGAGCCGGTGGAAGTAATTGCGCCCATCGATGTATATTTCACGCTAGGTCGGTAAACAGATGCCGCTTGTGCCGGTGCAGAAGCCGGATGGCCAGGTAAAGCGCCGCAAAGAGCAGCACCGCAAACAGGCCAAATTCCCAGGCGTGATGCTCAAGATAAGGGATGGTATTTTTTCCGAGCCGCGTTCCCAGCCAAGCCAAGAAAAAATAACGCGGGAGGCGCGCGGTAAGCAGAACCGATGCAAAACGCCGCGTCCCGACGCCCAGCGCTCCCGCGCAGAGTACAAAGATCTTCAGCGGCAGACGGCACTACGGCAAAAGCGGGCACGAAAATGGTTAGCAGCCCGTACTCGACAAACCAGGCGCGCAGGCGCGCACCGTTGCCGGTTCTGGTATGACGCGCGAGATACACCTCGCCGCCCTTTCGCCCAATGAAGAACAGCAGCAGGTTCCCGGCGAACGATCCGGCCGTGGCCATAGCTGCCGCGGAATAGCCTTGCGCAGGATGCAAGGACGCAATCAGGACCACCAACGCGTCTACGCCTCGCGATATGGGAAGGCCGGCGGAATCGATGATGGCGACGAAGAAAACGCCGAGCGGCCCCCACGAAATCAAGAGTGCAACGAGCTTAGACAGTGGCGCTCCGGTTTCCTAGCAGCTCGAGCAACTGGTCTTCGTCGATCACCGGCACGCCGAGCTCATTGGCCTTGTCGAGTTTTGAGCCGGGATCGGCGCCAGCCACGACGTAATCGGTTTTCTTGCTCACCGAACCCGTAACTTTTCCGCCGGCCTCCACGATGCGCGCCTTGGCTTCTTCGCGCGCCAGGCTGGGCAGTGTGCCGGTAAGGACAAAGACCTTGCCCGTGAGCGCGCCGCCCGTTTTCTTACGGATCGCATGCGTGAAGGTCAAGCCGGCTTTACGCAGCTCCTCTACCAGTTTCTTGTTTCGCTGTTCATGAAAAAAGTGGTGAATGCTTTCCGATACCTTCGGGCCCACTTCCTCGGCTTCCTGCAATGCTTCTTCGTCGGCGTTCATGATGGCGTCCAGGCCGCCGAACGTGTCGGCCAGAATCTGCGCGGTTCTCTCGCCGACGAACGGAATTCCCAGACCATTTAGAACACGCGGAAGCGGTTGCGCGCGCGAGGCGTCGATGTTCCGCAGGATTTTGTCGGCCAATTTCTCTCCCATGCGTTCCAGCGACAGCAGCTGCTCTTTGGTCAATTTGTAAATATCCGCCACGCTCTTCACGATGCCGCGCGTAACCAACTGGTCCACCAGCACGTCGCCCATGCCGTCGATATTCATGACACCGCGCGCGGCAAAGTGCAGGATGGATTGCTGGAGCCTGGCCGGGCAGTTGGTATTGATGCAGCGGCTGGCCGCTTCGCCTTCTTCGCGCACCACCTCGCCGCCGCAGACCGGGCAATGCTTGGGCATGCGGAATGGCCGGCGTTCTCGGCCCTGGCTCACGACGCGCAGCACTTTCGGAATCACGTCGCCGCTGCGTTCCACCAGGACGCGATCGCCGATTTCGACCCCCAGCCGTTCGATTTCATCTTCGTTGTGCAGCGTCGCGCGTGAGACGGTGACGCCGCCGATATTGGCGGGTTTCAGGAACGCCACCGGCGTCAACGCGCCGGTCCGGCCGACGGAGACCTGAATATCTTCGACCACGGTCTCGGCCTGATGCGCGGCGAATTTGAATGCCACGGCCCAGCGCGGCGCTTTCGCGGTCCAACCGAGTGCGGCCTGCTGGGCGACGGAATCCACCTTGAGCACGATTCCATCGATCTCATATGGCAGCGATTCGCGCTTCGTCTCCCAATGCCGGTAGAATTTCAGCACCTCGTCCAGATCGGCGCACTTCTCTTTGTAAGGATTCACCTTGAATCCCATCTTTTCGAGGCTTTGGAGCGCTTCCCATTGCGTGGCGGAATGAAATTGGCCGTCCACCATCAGGAAGTACGCGAAGTACTCCAAGCGGCGCGACGCGGTGACCGACGGCTCCAGGGCGCGCAGTGCTCCCGCCGCGGCGTTGCGCGGATTGGCGAATAGCGAAAGCTGCTGCTGCTCGCGTTCGGCGTTCAACTTGTCGAAAGACTTCCGCGGCATGATCACCTCGCCGCGGACTTCAAACGCATCCAGGTTGGACTTGACTCGCAGCGGCAGAGAACGAATGGTGCGCGCGTTTTCCGTCACCTCTTCGCCCACGACGCCGTCCCCGCGCGTGATGGCCTGGTGCATCCCGCCCTCGCGGTACTGGACGGCCATCGACAATCCATCCAGCTTCAGTTCGGCGATATATTCGTAGGGCGCGCCGCCTAGAAGCGTACGCACGCGCCGGTCAAATTCGCGCAGCTCGTCCTCATTCAGAGCGTTATCCAGGCTCAACATGGGCGAGCTGTGCCGTACCTTGACGAAGCCTTCGCGCGGCTTTCCACCGACGCGCTGGCTGGGTGAATCGGGCGTGATCAGCTCGGGATGCTGGGCCTCCAGCTCTTGCAGCCGGCGCATCAGACGGTCGAACTCGGCGTCGCTGACTTCCGGTTTGTCCAACACGTAGTACAGGTACTCGTGATGGCGCAGCGTGTCGCGCAGTTCGTCGATTTCCTTGGCTACGTTCTTCGATGCCATTTACTATAATTAGGGTACTATCGCGACCTACCAGCAATCGTTCCTGATCTACAATCCCTTCGCCGGCGGGCTCAGACGGAGGTCGCATGCGCTACGGCGCTCGCTCGAACTGCTGGCTTCCCGAGGGGTCGCGGTGGAGGCGATGCCGACCACGGGTCCGGGAGCGGCCGCTCATATGGCGCGCGAGGCAGTGGATCGCGGCGCGGACCTGATTCTAGCGGCCGGTGGCGATGGGACCATCAACGAGATTGTGAACGGGATGGCGGGCTCGAACGTCCCGCTGGGTATTCTACCGGCGGGAACCGCCAACGTGCTGGCGAACGAGTTCGGAATCGGGATGAGCATGGAGCGGGCCGCCAAGTCGCTGCTGCAATCCGTTCCGGAGCGCGTTTCTTTAGGCTTGCTCTCGACTGCGCTGGGAGATGCGCCGCGTTACTTCCTGTTGATGGCGGGCGCGGGGCTGGACGCCGAAATTGTGTATCACCTGAACGGCGGATTGAAGGACGCTGCTGGGGAAAGTCGCGTACTGGGTGGCTGGCTTGGCGAGGTTCGGGCGCCGGTTGCCGGAGTTCACGGTGGAAACCGAGAGTGGCGCCTACCGGGCGAGTTTCGCGCTGGTGAGCCGCGTGCGCAACTACGGTGGTGACCTGGAAATCGCTCCCTCCATTTCGCTGCTCGATGACGAGTTCGAGGTGGTGCTGTTCGAAGGAAGCTCCACGCTGCCCTACATGAAATACTTTCTGGGCGTGCTGGCGCATCGGATCCAAGGAATGCACGGCGTCAGAATATTTCGCACGCGCAAAGTTCTGTTCACCGGCGCCGAGCAAGGCAGAGTATACGTCCAGGTGGATGGCGAATCCGCGGGTGTGATTCCAGCGAGCGTCGAGCTGGCGTCTAGCGCGCTGACGCTGCTGGTGCCTCCCGGCTTCCGGGCGCGCAGACCGGCTCGCGCCGAAGATGCGGCATGGACAACCTCACCCACACGCTGACCGGCCTGGCTCTGAGCCGCGCCGGGCTGAGCCGCTGGCATCCTCGCGCGGCGGTGCTATTGATGCTTTCAGCCAACGCTCCCGATAGCGATATCGTTGCCGCTTCTCGCGGATCGTTGTCCTATTTTGAGGCGCACCGCGGAATCACCCACGCGATCGTGTCCGCGCCGGTGATGGCGCTGCTTTGCGTTTTGCTGGTGGGCGCGTTCAGCCGCAGCCTGCGCGGTTGGAAGGCGGCCTGGGGACTGTGCCTGATCGGAGTGGCGAGCCATCTGCTGCTCGATTGGACCAATGCTTATGGCATTCGATTGCTGCTGCCATTCTCGGGGAGCTGGCTGCATTTGGACCTGAACAACCTGGGCGACCTTTGGATCTGGGGAGTGCTGTTGCTGGCTTGGGTGGGGCCGTGGCTGGGGCGGCTGGTCAGTTCCGAAATGGGTGCGCCGGCAGGATCGGGCCGCGCGCTGGCTATGTTCGCTTTGTCGTTCATCCTGGTGTACGATTTTGGGCGATGGCTGGCGCATCAGCGCGCGCTCGAAACTCTGAACTCGCGCGTGTATCAAGGCGGTGCGCCTCTGCGATCGGCGGCGTTCCCGGTATCGTTCGCGAATCCATTCCAATGGTCGGGTTGGATAGAACGGCCTGATTTTGTGATGCATTTCTCGATGAACTTGCGCGACGAATTCGATCCGGCTTCGGGCGTGATCATTTACAAACCCCAGCCGAGTCCGGCGATCGCGGCCGCACGCGAGGTGCAGCCGGTGGAGGCATTTTTGAAGTTCGCGCAATATCCGCTGTGGCAGGTGATGCCAGTGGCGGAGCCGGAAGGAGCGCGGTTGGTGGAAGTAAGCGACTGGCGGTTCCCGTTCGCCGCCAGCGTGAAGGTGGACGCGCTCAACCGGGTGCTGTCGGCGTCATTCCATTATTGAGGTACGACTGCATGGTGGTTCGAATTGCAGCTTCGCGACTGGTGCCGACTTGCATCATGGCCCTTGCTGGTCTCTCGCACAGCCCACGCCGCTGAGTTCTTGGTCACAGGTGTCGTATCGGAGGTTTCCGGACAGCCGATTGCTGATGCGATTGTCGCTCACATCGGGAGGCCAGCAGCCCCGAGGACTGGCGCGTCTCCCGACGCCGAGGAAATGCGCGCCGATAAAGTCGGCCGTTTCCAGGTCGCCGTCACCTCGCCCGCGATCGTAATCCGCAAGCCCGGTTTCATCAGTGAGCGTGTTTTAGTGTCGCGGGATATGGACGTGCGGATAACATTGCGACACATCGAGCCCGTTTCCAAATGCCCGGTCGAGGTACCGCACGTTAAGACGAAAGACGCCAACGATATCGACTACATCGCCACCTGGACTTATATCGAGACGAAGGACGGCCCGAAGGGAATTATCAGCGGGCGCGGTCCCTTGTACTCATTCGGCGCACCAAGCGATTCCAACGTCTGGACGTCCGTAGAGTACTTCGAGGTTATGTACGAAGACGGCGTGGTCGACGCGCGCGGCCACATTGGCCACGACAATTACTGGAGATCGCAAACGATTTTCGGAGCCGCCGCGCAATATTACAAGATGGATCGCACTTCAGCCGAGATCCTCGATTGCATCATGGACCGAAATCGTTTGAAGAGACCCTGATCTCGTTCTAAATCGTCTCCAGCTCTTCTTCCAGCAATTGCTTCTGGTACAGGTCCGCGTAGTAGCCGCCGTTGGCGACCAGCTCGGCGTGGGAGCCCTGCTCGACGATTTCGCCGTGCTCGATCACAAAGATCCGTCCGGCGCTGCGGACCGTGGAGACGCGATGCGAAATGAGAATGGTGGTACGGCCTTGCATCACGCTCGACAAGCCGGTGAGGATGCGCTCCTCGGTCAGGGTGTCGACGCTCGATAGCGCGTCGTCCAGGATCAGAATGCGCGGGTTGCGCAGAATGGCGCGGGCGATCGCCACGCGCTGCTTCTGGCCGCCCGAAAGGGTCAAGCCGCGCTCGCCGATCGCGGTTTGATAACCGGTCGGGAATCCCGCGATGTCGGGCCCAAGTCCGGCCAGCTCCGCGGCGCGCTGAATGTCTTCTTCCGACGCGCCTTCGACGCCCCAGGCGATGTTCTCGGCGAGCGTTGCGCTGAACAAGAAGGTCTCCTGCGGAACGAAACCGATTTGACGGCGCAGCCATTCGGGATCCAGTTCGCGAAGATCCACGCCATCCAGAAAGACCGCGCCGTGCGTGGGATCGATCAAGCGCGGGATCAGGCTGACCAGCGTGCTTTTGCCGCTTCCGGTGTGTCCCACTAACGCCACGGTGCTGCCTGCGGGAATCTCCAGATCGATGTTGCGCAGCGCGTCGCCAGCCGGATACTTCATCGCGACCTGAGAGAACAGCAACGTGCCCTCGGCTTCACCCCGTGGCTCGACGAGCGCGGATGCGGAGGCCGCGATGCTGGGCTTTTCCCGCATCAGCTCCATGATTCTGCTCCACGAGGCCGTCCCGCGCTGCATCAGGTTCACCACCCAGCCCAGCGCGATCATCGGCCACACCAGCATTCCCACGTACGTGTTGAACATCACGAAGCTTCCGAGCGAAATCCGATGCTGGAGCAGTTGGTAGCCGCCGGCGAACAGCACCAAGAGGAAGCTCATTCCGATCAGGGCTTGCAACAGCGGCATGAACAGAGCCGAAAGCCGCGCCAGCCGGATGTTCTCGTGGACATAATCCTGATTCAGCAGCTCGAATTTCTGGAGCTCGGCTTTCTCCTGCGCGTACGCCCGGACCACGCGTACGCCCGACAGGTTCTCCTGAACGCGGCTACTGATGTCGGAAAACATCCTCTGGATGGATTCAAAGCGGTCATGAATGCGGCTGCCGAACAGAATCACCACCACGCTGACCAACGGCGCCGGAACCAGGCAGATCAGCGTCAGCTTCCAATCGGTGGAGAGCATGACCGCGATGGTGAAGAGCGAAAGGAACATGGTCTCGGTCCAATACATGATGCCGGGGCCGAGCATCATGCGCACCGCGTTGAGGTCGTTGGTGGCGCGCGCCATGATGTCGCCGGTGCGGTATTTGGCGTAGAAATCGGACGAGAGCCGAACCAGGTGCGAGAACAGATCGTTGCGCAGTTCGTATTCGATGTCGCGCGAGATACTGATCAGAATCACGCGCATCCAATACTGGAAAATTCCCTTGATGGCCGAAAGCAGGATGAGCAGCGCGGCGAATTCGAACAGCAGGCTGATGCGGAATCCCTTGGTGAGCGAGTCAATGCCAGCGCGAATCACCAATGGAAGCGACGCGTGCAGAAGATCGCGCGCCAGCAGCGAACCCATACCCAGCGCCAGGCCGCCGCGATGACGCCACAGATACGGCCCGGCGGTCTTGATGATTTTCCGCATGCTACATTCCCAACCAGGTCGCGACGGTTTTCATCCACTCGATGGCGAACGTCTTGCGTCCGTCGCGGTTCTTCCACCAGGTAGCGGGCTCGAAAAACTGGTCGGGCGCGCTCACCATATGAATTTCCAGATCCTTCGTCTTGGACCGATAGATGCTGCCGGCGCGCCGGGTGTGGTAGTTGCTGGTCACGATATCAATTCGATGCGCATTGCGGCGCCGCAGTTCCGCGATCACGACGTCGGCTTCCGACACGGTGGACCGCGCGTCGTTCGGAAGCGCTACGAAATAGGATTCAGGATAACCGCGCCGGGTTGCAAATGGGATGGCCAAGTCCGATTCGTGCTGGCCGTAAATCTCTCCAGGTCCGCTGATCAAAGCTTGCCTCGCAAGGCCCTGGCGCACCAGATCGGCCGCGGTCAGAATGCGGTTGCCTGAAAAGTCGCCCGCCAGCACTACGATCATGTCGGCCGGCGCGGGAGCATCCGCCTTCACCAGGAAGCCGCCCAACAGGGCCAGCCACACGCGGGAAGTTAGCAGGATCAGAACCAGAAGGAAGACCGCGGCGAGAAGCCAGCGGAAACGGCTGCGGCCCTGGCTCACGCCCGCGCTACTTGTCCTCCGAAGAAGGAGCCTGATCCAGATTGCCCGACTTCAGTTTCTGAAACATGCGCTCGACTTCTGCTTCGTCTTCCGGGCAGCAACAGCGGAGGACGCGCAACGGGCAACTGGCGGCGGGCGGAGGCAGCCGTTATCGCTTCACCCCAGAACTGCCGGTAAGGCACGCCATCGATCAACGCTTCGCGCGAGTAGCGCCGCAGGCTGCGAAGCAGGCCGCTGGATGCCTCGGGATCACCGGGGAAAACAACCAGGTGCTTGCTTTTGTCGGCCAGAGTCAGGCGGACCATTAGAGGAGTGTTGGCGCTGCGATCCAGCCGTCGAATTTGTTTCCAGGGAATGGCGGTGCGGCCGATCTTGATGTGGCTCTCGTAGATCTCGACGGCCGGGCGCGAAGCCAGGTAAAGGACCAGCACGGCGGTTACAAGAGAGAGAGCCGTCGCAATCCAACAGAGCGGCGACGTCAAAGAAAGCCAAGCGGAGAATCCGCTCAGCGCCAACGCTGCCAATCCGGCCCATGCATAATGGCGAGGGACCCGGTAGCGTGAGATCGGCACAGGCACACTTTCAGACTACCTTGAGGGAGCGCGCGCGTCAATGCGCTGCGTCTTTGGGATAGGAGATAGGAGGTTTTGAAAGTGCCCCCTCGGGCAGTGTCTGCGCGAGATTCTGCCCGGCGAAAAAGATCGATGCGACCGTGGTTCTTGTGAGCAGTGAGGGCTCCTTAGTTGTTGCCGAACGCTTACTGCAGCCGAAATGCAATCCCGGCCCGCGAACTGCACACTCTTCATTCGCACGCTGTCAATCGTGTATCGGTTGAACAGCGGGGCCAATCGACAATTTGCCTTACTGCGTGGATTTGTGCTGCCTTGCGGCGCGCTTAGCTGCAGGTGCGGTCTGCACGACTGGTTCGTCCGGCACTTGAATCGAAACGAACCGAGTGGCACCGTTGGCTTGAGGACTCATGAGGGACTCGAACGGGACGTGTGGGACGATATAGATGTCACCCGGCATGGATGGAAAGGCAATATTGCCATTGTCATCACTCGTGACCTGAATCTGCAAGCTGTACCGAGGATAGTACAGGTCTATCAGGACACCGCGTACCGGCCCCTTGTCTTCTTATCACCTCGCCCGTTATAATTTGATGAGTCAAGTTTGATTCGTCGCTAAGGATGATGCGCCTTGACAAGACGCCCGGCTGCCCTCTGGGCCGTGGCCGGAACTCAACTCTTACGAAGCCAGTCAGCAGAGCAACCGCGCCGAGACCAACAAAGATAGCGAAAAGAGAAGCCTCCAGGAGCCGAGGAATTGCCCTAAGGTTCGCCTCCAGACGGCGTGCCCAGCCGGGGCCATCGGCGACGCAGCGAACATGGAGAACGGCTCACCCCGACCATGGGAATTATTAGCACTGGTGTGCCGTTGGAGCGGGGGCTTGGAGTATTATTCGTCATTTCACTGTGGCGAAGCCTGGCTTCCTTTCTGTTTTGAGCCCAGGTTCATTTCGCTTTCCGGAGTTGCTCATCCTCTCCTCCATTATCTCCGTACTCACAACCTCCCTAGTACGTACCGCTACTGTACTCAGGTATCTTTGTTAAATGGGCCTAGGTAGAATCATATGAAACATGCATATCGGTGTCAATGGAAAAGCATTTCGGTGTCTTCACATTTGTGTCAGTAGTAGTACTTCTAGTCGATTCGGACTTGACTCTACACCTGTGGAGTGATATATTTCTCCTTCGGCGCGCTGACGATTAAATGAGTGTAACGGATGCCACATTCTAGGACCTTTTCCCTGCGGGGTGATCAATCGCCCGATTTGGTTTCTCCACCTGCCCGGATGACGCTTGCATTACCCCGCGCGATGAACTCGAACCTTGAGCTTCTTGCGATCAAGAGAAAGAAAAACAAAACCGAGATCATCAGGGAAGCGCTCGCTACCTATATCACGAACAAGGAGCTGAATCCCTACGCCGAGCCGGAGATCTTGACGGTTAGTTATTCATCCATCGTCCCGGGACCAGTCGCAGACACGGAGAAGCAAGATGGCCAAAAACATTTCGGGGATGATCAATCTGATCCACTGACGGTTGCGACCGACGACGCTGGTAGTTCCGAAATTGAGCAACCCGTTTACTCGACGGCCGTGGCCGGCATCTGAAATTCGGTTAAACCTTGGTTGGACTCACTGAGGAACCAAGGTCTTAATCAGGTTTGCTTCATCTAAGCAAGCCGGGTCGATGAAGAACCGCTGTCAGCGGTTCGGTTTTCGTGCGGTTTGGTCTGGTCGCCCCACCCCGCGCCTCCATCAGCATCCGCGCGACAGGCCACTCTGCTTTTAGAGCAGCAGTAGCAGCTTTCCTTCAGGGCAGGTCACCTTCCACTGTTTCTGTCCCTTCGTTATGCGACCCAACTCGTCATTTTTCGCGGTGCACGCACTCGCAATCCACCTGCAGGTCGCCGTGCTGCTCTTGGTCAGCGCTCTTGCCGGTGGAAGCATCGGTGTTGTCCATCTCTAGCCAGGTCATATGCCGCGCACGCATAACAGGAAGGTAGGAGGAAGGCACAAGGCACATGTTTTTTCGCGAGTCGCGAAACGAGGTAGCTTACCAAGAGAACCGTTTACTGGAACGATGTGAGCAAATGCGTACAATAGCAGCAGGAGTAAGTGAGATCGAGGAGAGAACGGGCTAGTATCCGTGTTCGAAGAGGGAACAGCGATGGGAGACAGCGAAAGAGTGCCGGTTGATGCAACAGTCGCGCAAGATTCGCAAGGCAGTAAAACGTAAGGCGAAGAAGTCCACTATAGGGAAGAAACACAATCGAGAAAAGGGCCGCCCGGCCGGCGTCGCGGCGTACCCCCGCCACTCAGTGAAAAAGGCCCTACGGATACCTAAGGCAATACTGGAACAAAACGCAGGGAAGGCTTGCAGCGACCGTGAGGCGGCGAAGTTCGCGGGCCTTGCCTACCACGGTCCGTCGCGTGTTGAAATAAGTTCGTCTATCAAGTATGGGCTGCTCGATAGACCCACGGATGGGAACGTTGGGGTGACCGACCTCGCCAAGAGGATTCTGCGGCCTCAGAATCCAAACGACGAACTGGATGGGCTGCGTCAGGCCGTTCTCAATGCTCCAACCGTATCTGACGTGTACAAGCACTACCGGGGTGAGAACATCCCGGATGAGCAGTTCTTTCGAACGCTCTCGTTGACACGTTCAAGCTCCCAGAAGACAAAGTCGACGAATTTAAGAGTGTGTTTCTTGAAGATTTGGCAGAAGCCGGGCTCATTGATGATGTTGGCGGTAAGAGACGAGTCCTCGATGTAGCCTGCGATGCCGATGTCGGGTCCGCCGCTTCGGACGAGACGCTCAAGAAGATAAGCAAAGGCGTGAGGATCGAGACTGGCGACACCTGCTTCATGATGATGCCCTTCGCCGAGCCGATTGGAGGCTATTATAAGGCAATCTACGAACCCGCCATTAGCAAGGCAGGGCTAGCGTGTAAGAGCCGATGACGAAATCTACAAAACTGGAAAGATCTTTAACCAGACTGGTCAGGTATCACGGCAAAAGCTAGTTGACGAGCAACGCGATGGAAAAAAATGTTCTATGAACTCGGCCTGCCGAAGTCCCGGCAAGCCATTGGTTCCGATCTCCTCAAATCCGGAGGATTCCATTGACCTGCAGAACATTCGGGTCATCTATCACGACATGCGCGATCCCTGTTGGGAAGACAAGCTCATCCTAAGGGTCCAAAATATTGGCCTGACTCATGAATCCCCAAGATTCTCAAGCGAGCAGTCGGCGGTGCTGGGTAGTAAATTCTCGGCCCGTTTCCGCCGGGAACCACACCAATAGGGGCCTGAGGGAAGTTTCAAAGTGCTCTATCTCCTATCCCGTCATTCCGTCTTGTCTTAGTACGGTAATGCCGGTCCAGGCGTACTGAATCCCACTCCACGTTGTGGCGGCGACCATGAGCGCGAGCGCCAGGCGGACCGGCGCTGGGATGCCGGCGCGGTCGCCCATCACTACCAGGGCGGCCGCGATTTGGAAAAAAGTGCTGATCTTTCCCCACACGGAAGGCGGGAATTTTCGGACCGAGGTGAACAGGAGGCCGTAGGCGGCCATGCCCAGAATCAACAGATCTCTTCCAAAGACCAGCCCGACCATCCACCATGGAATAGCCTGCGCCGCGCCCAGCGCGACATAGATCGCGACCAGCAGGATTTTGTCGACGATCGGGTCGAAGTATGCGCCAACGCGGGTCGGCTGGCCGAAGCGGCGCGCCAGAAATCCATCGATGGCATCGGTGAGTCCCGCCGCGAAAAATAGAATCAGCGCGCGCTTCCACTGGCCGTGCAGGATATCAGCCGCGACAAACGGCACCAGCACCAGTCGTAGCAGCGTGAACAGATTGGCGGCGTTGACCAACCCTTAAGCTAGCATCCGGCGGGGGACGTTTTAGGACACCAGCGCGTGCGCCACGCGCGTGGCGAGCTGATCGAAGGTCAGAATTTCGTAGAGCGACGGATCGGTCATGATGCGCGCCACCAGCGCCGTATGCATGGCGTGTCCGGCGCGCTCCGCGATCACGTGGCCCAGCAGCGGCTTGCCGATCAGCGCCAGGTCGCCGATCAGATCCAGCGCCTTGTGCCGGCAGCATTCGTCCGCGAAGCGCAAGCCTCCGGGATTCAGGACGCCGTCCGCGATCGAAACAGACCGCGTTTTCGAGCGCGGCGCCGCGGATCAGTCCCATGTTGCGCATCTGGTCCAGCTCGTATATCGAAGCCGAACGTGCGCGCGGGCGCGATTTCCGCGCGCGTAGCGCTCGGGCGTCACTTCCATTTCGAGCGACTGGCGGCCGATCAGCGGATGATCGTAAAAGACGTCGCAGGTGAGCAGAAAGCGGTCGGCCGGCAGAATGCGAGATGCGCTTGCCGCCGTCTTCCACCGTGACCGGCCGGCGGATGCGCAGGTACCGCTTGCGCCGGCGATATGCTTGAGCCCGGCCTCGCGCAGCAGCTCCACAAAGGGCTGGCCGCTGCCGTCCAGAATCGGAACTTCCAGGTTGTCGATCTCGACATAGGCGTTGTCGATGCCCATGCTGTAGAACACGCTGAGCAGGTGCTCGGTGGTGGAGATCAGAACGCCCTGGCGCATCAGGCTGGTGGCGTAGCTCACGCGCGCCACGTGGCGCCAGCTGGCCGGGACTGGCGAAATTGTCGAGATCGGTGCGAACGAAAACGATGCCGGTGGACGGCGGCGCGGGAAGGATGCGAATGGAAACCGGGACGCCGCTGTGAAGCCCTACACGCCGGTGGCTTCCACCGGCCGCTGCACCGTGGTCTCAAACCGCAATGCCAGTCTCCAGGTTCGTCGCTCCTCCGCATCTCCTGTCCAATCGAATGCCATTCTAACAACGTGAACCCGTCTCGCTAGCCTTTTGATTCGAAAAGACTTGTAAAGTTTGAACTGTGGCAGGAATGCAACACTTTGAGGATAGGTTTGTGGTTGTAACACAGTTAGGCGATTTCGAACTCGTGCCGATTCCCGCCGTTATGCTGAACTGCGATGCCCACGCTATGCTGATGTCTAGTGCCCAGATCGCGTCCCGCCTGTTCCTGATCGATAGCTACGGTTTCATTTTCCGCGCCTATCACGCCCGGGCGCGCAGCGGCGCGCCGCCGATGCGCACCACGACCGGCTTTCGACCGAAGCCGTCTACATCTTCCACAACATGGTGCGTAAGCTGCGTGCCGCGTACCAGCCCGAATACATCGCGGCGGTATTCGAAGCGGGCAAAACCTTTCGCGAGGAGACGTTCGCGGATTACAAAGCCAATCGCACCGAGATGCCGCCGGATCTGGCCGAACAGATTCCTTATATCCGGCGACTGCTGGAAGCGATGCGCATCCCGATCCTGAAATATCGAAGGCTTCGAGGCGGACGACGTGATCGGGCGCCATCGCCGCGGCGCCAGCAGCGCGAACGAAGTGGTCATCGTTTCCAGCGACAAGGACATGCTGCAGCTGGTGAACGAGCGCGTCAAATGTACAACCCGGTGAAAGAAGATATCTGGTACGACCCGGCGAAGGCTGAGCAATTCATGGGCGTCAAGCCGGCGCAGGTGGCCGACCTGCTGGCGCTGATGGGCGATACGGTGGACAATATTCCCGGCGCGCCCGGCATCGGCGACAAAGGCGCGCAGCGATCTGATCGCAGCGCTTCGGCTCGGTG